>NZ_FYEB01000020.1 GCF_900187445.1 Pseudomonas sp. Irchel s3b2 | reverse complement strand
AGCCGCTACAGGAAGGGAATCGGGTGGCGTGGGGAATCAGGTCGATCTGAAGCGCGTCGCCATCAGGCTTGATCGTGACGACAGAAAAGCCCTCCTAAAAAGGAAGGAAAGTATTAATATCGCGCATTAAGAACGCCGGTTTGTTAGATGTGTTTGCTCGCACGAACATCATCAATCAAATCGGCGTTCTTGTTTCTGTGTTTCCCGGGATTCCGTGAAGAACCTTTTTTTGTCCCCAGAAAGAGAATCGACCGCGGGCTGCATCAGCACACCTGCGCTCGCGATAGTAAGGAGCACGCAGCTTGGGGGGATAATTGGCGGCTGCCAGGTGTGGCTCGGCAGCCAACCGTTGAGAGACTGCAACCGACCCTATATAGATAGTCCGTCGCTCCGGCATGCCGTATGCCGGCAAGCAGATGTTCGCCTATAGTCTTCGAAGAGGCGGAGTGGCCACGCGATTCGATGACTGCCTCCCGGACACGTTTTATCTGGGCACGAGAACCGGGTTGAATTCACATTGCTCAATGTTGTTGTAGGTCGGTACCAGGAAAAGACTAAAAGTTTCGTCCCTGTCAGTACGGAGGCCAGAATGAACAACATGGTGCGGCGCGCCGGCGTCGGTGTCGCCTTGGTTCTGTTCCTCGGGGCACTTCTCGTGTCTTGGTTGACTCACGGCACGGGCGTCATCAAGAACGACATCGCCCGCAACATCTATATCCCCGATGAGTTGACCATGCCGTTTCAGGTTATGGCCGCCTACAACGGCCGGGACATGTTTTTCCGCTACCGGTGGCCGGCACGGCAGCCTTCGATCTATCACGACATGATGAAGTTCGAGGGCGGCAAATGGGTCCAATACGGCGCCAGTGTGCCCGGCCCCCAGGCACAGGGCATCTATGAGGACCGCGTGGCCATGATGGTGGACGACGGCGGCGTGCCTGAGTTCGCCCGCTATGGCGGCTACATCACCATCGGCGACCACATGCGGTTCTTCACCAACGAGGCCAAGCCCGAGGAGGTGAAGGCCCATCCCTATCTTGGCCAGAAGCGAAATCAGGTCGAGGTCCGCAAGCATCTGCCGGCGACCCGCAAGGACATCGGCGACTGGAGTTCAGTCGTCCCGGAGGACGAACTGGCAGCCCTGCGCAAGGGTGGATACTTCCTCGATTTGTGGCATTGGCGGGCGCATCGCTCGAACCCGATCAATGCCTCCGACGATGAGTACATATTCGAAGTCCGATCCGGCGACGCTGGCAATGGCCCCTTCAGCGAGAACTGGGACGCCGAGAAAAAGCAGCCCAAATTCATGCTGGATCTGCAGAAAACCAACCGTAGGGCGCTGAACTGGGACGATCTCATACAGCGCAAGCTCGGCTTCGACGATGTCTATTACATCAGTGAAGACACTGCGGTGCCCTTCGACGCGACCCATGCGTGGAAGGACGGAGACACCATTCCGCGCCGTCTGTTACGTCGAGGAGATGGGTCCCATGCCGACATCAAGGTGTTCGGCAGGGGACGCTGGAAAGACGGCTTCTGGGAGGTGACCCTCAGGCGCAGCATGGACACCGGCAACCCGATGGACGACAAGATCCTGCTCGACAAGCGGGTCTACAACCTTGCCTTCTCCGTCCACCGAGACGCGCTCGGCAGCCGCTGGCACTACATCTCGCTACCGATCACGCTGGGCCTGAGCCGCGAGGCCGACTTGGTCGCCAGCCGTTTCGACGGCGACCAACCGACGTGGAATCAGCCGTGGCACACGGCAACGCTGTTCTACCCCGGCCAAGTCAGCTGGCCCATGCTCAACAGCGCCAAGCATGCGGGCGCCGAGGACATCAAGACAGGCGTGCCGGTCAGGTATCGCCACAGCGAAAGCCAACTCGCCCATTACGGTGTCGAAGCGGAGTTCGCCGACCAAATCCGTCGCCAATGGCTATTCACGCTGTTTGCCGGAGTGCTGCTGATCGGCGGTTTTGGCATTGCCCTGAACCAATTGCTCAAGCGCAATCAAGGAGCCTGATCATGGCTGCCTATCATGCTGTTCTCGTTCACTTCCCGATCGCCCTTTGGATGACGGCGACCCTGGCTATCCTGTTGCGCGCATGCTCCGACGGTGCGCTGGCGAAGGTAGTTGATCGGGCACTCGTCCCGCTCCTGACAATCGCTTTTATCTCGGGTGTCGTGGCCTTCACAATCGGTCTTATGGTGTGGCCGTGGGAAACGATCTCGTCAACGCCGCTCGGGCGCAACCATGTACTGCTCGCGTCATGGACAGTGGCGTACTGGGCCTTGCTGCTGGTAATGCGGTGGCTGCGCGGCGAGGCCGTGTGGCAAAGGTCTTCGCGTTGGATCATGGCTGGCCTGGCGTTCCTTGGCAGCGTTCTCCTCGGCATCACCGGCACACTCGGCGGTCACCTGGTGGGCATCTATACGGAGCTCTCGAGTGCCCTGCGTTTACTTGGCTGGGAGGTTTTCACAACCTTCTACCTGCCCAATATCACGCTGATGGTGCTCGGGGTGATCACGCTGATGCTGATCGGGCTCGGGCTGTGGGGGCGCCGCACCGACACCAGGACTTGACCCGACGAGGTATCTGCGCCTGATGACGGCGCCAAGTGAAAAAGGTGGGCGGGTGAATACTGCCCTCACTTTATATTTCAATTTTTTCCAAGGATGGAAAAATTTCCTGGGGTGAGTGTTTTTTGCTCGCCTATACTCAAAAGGTTAATAGTGCTGCCAAGTGCATTTGGCAAGATATTGAAAGCTATGGAAATTTAAAGATTTTGGTGTCCTTGGAGGTTGCTGGTTAAAGACATTTATCTGTAATAGTTTGGTGTCGCGATGAGGATTTGATATGAACGTTTTATTGAAAGAACTTCAGGCCTATCATCATGAGGTGGCTATAAAAATCAATAAGATCAAAGAGTTGCTGAAGAAGCTGAGGCATGAATCCGATGATGTTGATGACTGCAAGCCGTTATTCAAGATGCTGGAAGCCTTGCATGGTGATGCAGAGCGACACCACCATGAAAATGAAGAACTTATTCGGCTGGCCTTGCTAGCGACTGAAGCACCGATCCATCCACGGGTCAACGATATCGAGCGAGATCATCAGGCATTTGGGCGCATTGCTGGACAGCTGAAGATGTTGGAGGACACAACTCAGGAAACGAGAGTGATTACTGACACTGTCGATGACTTCATCAAAAAATATTACGATCATATGGACGCTGAGGAAAATATTTTCTTTCCTGTGGCGGATAAGTGGCTGTCAGACAACCAGTGGCAGGAAATAAAGCGTCAATGGCATTAATGGAACTCACCATAGGCTTTAAAATTTAGCTACTGCTTAGTACGTGATACCAAGTAATTTGCCCGAGCTTCATGGACTCATCGAGTTGTCCGTGGTTGTGAAGGTCACATAGCACTATGGTGGACGCGATAACCACCTTGAAAAACACCGAAATGCAGCAGTGAACATGGTCCAATGGCGCTTTAAAAAACAAAACACCATAAAATCCATGAGTTAGCCATTTTGACAGACTATGTTGCTCGGATGTTGCTTTCAACCATTGTCGTCTTGTTGCTCTGGAGTACTCCGTTGCATATGTCGCCACTCATGGCTTTGACATACTTGGCCCGAGGCAATCTCTCATCTTTTTCGGATAAAAAAATACCCCTCAGAGAGGGGTATATTGATGCAGCAATTGTGTGAAAAAGACCTAACTATATATCCCAGGCAGGGGAAATATTTCATCGGGGCTTTTTGTTACAACCGGATCACTGATTCCGGGCTTTGGCCTCGGCAGCCTTGGCGGCACGTAACCGGCGAACTTCTTTCGGATCAGCCAGCAACGGCCGGTAAATCTCGAGGCGATCCCCTGCCTGAACCGGACGATTGGCCGGATCAGCGATCACTTTGCCAAAGATTCCAACCGGACAACTGGTCAGATCCAGCTCAGGGAATTCGCTATTCAAGCCGGAGTTGAGCAACACATCTCGCACTGTTGTGCCCACCGGCACGGTTACGGTAAGCAACACCTGACGATCAACGGCGGCATATACCACTTCGACCTTAATCACGACCTCAACCATGCATCTGTTTCGCACGCTGGCAAAACGCGTCCATCAGCGTATTTGCTGCCTGATTGAACAAAGGTCCCAACGTCGCACGCACCAGCGGTCCTGAATAGTCGAATGACAAATCCAGACTGATCTTGCAGGCCTTTTCGCCCAACGGCTTGAACACCCAGACGCCGTGCAACTGGCTGAACGGACCTTCCTCGAGGTTCATCTCGATCGAACGCCCGGGCACCAGGGTGTTGCGTGTCACGAAATGCTGGCTGAGCCCGCCCTTGGCCACGCCGACGCTGGCACGCATAAGCTCGGGAGAGCTTTCCAGAACCTCGGCTGACGAACACCATGGCAGGAATTCCGGATAGCGGGCCACGTCGTTGACCAGGTCATACAGCGCTTGTGCCGGGTAAGGCAGTAGGGCTGAACGTTGAATGTGTGTCGTCATGTCAGCGTTACTTCCACAGCTGGGCGGCAAACACTACAAGAATGCCGATGGGCGCCACATAGCGCATCAAGAACAGGGACAGGGCGAACAGCACCGGACGGCGGATCGACAACTCGTCGCGCACCGCTTCACGCCCCATCACCCAGCCCGCAAACACCACGAAACACAAACCACCGAGTGGCAACATGATCCGCGAGGTGAAGAAATCGATCACACCAAAGAAGTCCAGGCCACCGGCAGCCCCCCATTGGTAGAGATGGAACATCCCGCCTTCGTTCACGAAAAACTTGGCTTCCTTCCAGATATTGAAGGAAAACACGGTACCCAGACCAACGAACCAGCAAATGAACGCCAGCCAGAAGGTGACCCAGGCACGACTGATCTTCGTGCGCTCAACCAGGTAAGCCACCATCGGTTCAAGCAGGGAAATCGCCGAACTCCAGGCCGCAATTGCTACCAGCACGAAGAACACTACGCCCATCAACTGGCCGAACGCTACGTTGCCAAAGGCAAATGGCAGGCTGACGAACATTAGGCCAGGGCCTTCGCTCGGGTTCAGGCCGGCAGCGAACACAATCGGAAACAATGCCAGACCCGCCACCAGGGAAACGAAGGTATCGAGCAGTGCCACGCCGACCACAGTCCCGGAAATCGAGGAACTCTTCGGCATATAAGCGCCGTAGATCATGATCGAACCGACGCCCACACTTAGGGAAAAGAAAGCGTGCCCCATCGCCGGCAGCAAGCCGTCGAGCACTTTTTCCGGATGGAAGTCGAACATGAAATGCACGCCTTCCATGAAATGGCCCGTGGTCATGCTGTAACCCAGCAACACAAGGATCATCACGAACAGCAGCGGCATCATGATCCGCAAGCTGCGCTCCAGACCGGCGACCACGCCTTTGGCGATCACCACGGCGGAGAGGAGCATGAAAATCGTGTGCCAAAGTGTCAGGCGCCATGGATCAGCGATCACATTGCCGAAGTACGCGCCGACCTGATCAGGTGTCGCGCCCTGGAAGTCGCCACGCCCCATGTCGATGATGTAATCCAGCGACCAGCCGCCCACCACACTATAGAAAGACAGAATCAGCAACGCCGTGATCATCCCGGCAAACGCGCCCCAGGACCACTTCGCCGAATGCCCCGCCTCCAGCGCCAGGACCTTCAAGGCATTCGCCGGGCTCTGCCGTGCGCGTCGGCCGATCAGGGTTTCGGCCAACATGACGGGCACACCGATCAGCGCGATACAGGCCAGGAACATCAGCACGAAGGCTCCGCCACCGTAGACGCCGACCATGTAAGGGAATTTCCAGATGCTACCCAGCCCCACGGCCGAACCGGTCGCGGCGAGTATGAAGACCCAGCGGCTAGCCCAACTGCCGTGGACAGAAACCTTGTCTGTCGACATCGTTATCACGCCCAAGCGTTCAAAAAAGAGGCCGCATTGTCCGGGATTCAATCAACCTGCTCAAGCACGTAGCGTCACCGTAGCCGACTCGCTTGCAACTCCCTATAATGCCGCCCCTATGGCTAAACAGAAGAAACACCCAACAGGGACCATCGCGCAAAACAAAAAGGCGCGACACGATTACTTCATCGAGCATAAGTTCGAGGCTGGTCTGGTCCTGGCCGGCTGGGAAGTAAAAAGTTTGCGGGCAAGCAAGCTACAACTGGTTGACAGTTACGTACTGCTCAAGGATGGCGAGGCCTGGCTGCTCGGCAGCCACATTACGCCCCTGACGACCGCCAGCACCCACGTCATCGCTGATCCGACCCGCACGCGGAAATTGCTGCTCAACCGGCGCGAGCTGGAAAAGCTGGCCGCTGCCGTGCAGCAAAAGGGTTACGCCTGCGTGTGCCTGTCCTGGTACTGGAGCAAGCACATGGTCAAGTGCGAGATCGCTCTGGGCAAGGGCAAGAAGGAATACGACAAGCGTGATACCGAACGCGAACGCGACGCCGGTCGTGAATTGCAGCGTGCGGTGCGCAACAAGGGTAAGGAAGATTAATCTTTCGACCTGATCGTTCCCACGCTCTGCGTGGGAACGATCGTTTACAGAACTAACTGACTACATCCCCTTGCGCCGCTCCGCCCGAGCCACGCGCTGCACTTCCTGACGCACCTCTTCCAGCACTTCCTGCACATACAAAATGTGCCGACTGGAAACCTCTCGTGCCTGCTCTGCCCGACCTTCGATAATCGCCAGATACAATTCTCTGTGCTGAGCGATCAACATGTCGCGGGTTTCAGCGCGCTGTTTGTACATGCCGCCGATGTTGGTCACGACATTGCGCTTGAGCAGGTCGAACAGACCACGAATGGTGTGCAGCAGCACTGCGTTATGACTGGCCTCGGCGATCGCCAAATGAAACTTCGCATCCGCCGCGCCCTCCTCCGCCCGACCCACCTCGTCATGGCGCGAATAGCAGTCCTGCAATTCGTCGAACGCCGCCGTCAGCCGCTCGCGATCCACGTCCGTGGCGCGCAATGCCGCGTAGTAAGCACAGGATGCTTCCAGCGTATGACGAAACTCCAGTAAATCACGCTGGGCCTCGGGGTTGCTTTCCAGCAGATGCAACAGTGGATCACTGAACGTCGAGCCCAGGGATTCCACCACATAGTTACCGCCGCCCTGACGGCTGACCAGCAATCCTTTGGCGGCCAGTTTCTGAATCGCTTCGCGCAACGAAGGGCGTGACACGCCGAACTGCTCGGCCAAGGCACGCTCTGCCGGCAGACGCTCTCCAGCCTTCAACGTGCCCTCGAGAATCATCCCCTCGAGTTGCTCGACAATATCGTCAGACAAACGGCGCTGCCGAATCTGATCAAACCCCATCACTCAATTCTCCACGATCCCGACGGCTCGCCGGGCTCTCTATTCTGGCCTATCGGCGCTGTGTCAGCACCTACCAGGCGACGCTAGATCGAACAGATCAGATGCGTTCTGCACCGCTCATTCGACAAAAGTTTTAGGGCGGCAAATTGACACACCGCATACAAGGCTTTTACCCTAGCCAACAGCGATTGTAAATTGGTATTACCAATTATCCAAGAACGCTGACCAGTGCCTGACCAACAACAATTAGGGGCCACCCCATATGCAAACCTGGCAACAGCTCTACAGCCCGCTCGGCAGTCTCGGCGTCTCCGCACTCGCGGCCGTCATTCCCATCGTATTTTTCTTCCTGGCTTTGGCCGTGTTCCGCCTCAAAGGCCACGTGGCCGGCAGCATTACCCTGGCGCTGTCGATTGCCGTGGCAATCTTCGCGTTCCAGATGCCGGTCGATATGGCCTTCGCGGCAGCCGGATATGGCTTCGCCTACGGCTTGTGGCCGATTGCCTGGATCATCGTGGCAGCGGTGTTCCTCTACAAACTGACGGTCAAAAGTGGCCAGTTCGAAGTGATCCGCAGCTCAGTGCTGTCGATCACCGATGACCAACGCCTGCAAGTGCTGCTGATCGGTTTCTGCTTCGGCGCCTTCCTGGAAGGTGCCGCCGGTTTCGGCGCACCGGTAGCGATTACCGCCGCGCTGCTGGTGGGACTGGGTTTCAACCCACTGTACGCTGCCGGCCTGTGCCTGATCGCCAACACTGCGCCGGTAGCCTTTGGCGCATTGGGGATTCCGATTATCGTCGCCGGGCAAGTCACCGGCATTGACGCGTTCAAGATCGGCGCCATGACCGGTCGCCAACTGCCATTGCTGTCGCTGTTCGTGCCGTTCTGGCTGGTGTTCATGATGGACGGCCTGCGCGGCGTTCGGGAAACCTGGCCGGCGGCTCTGGTGGCCGGCTTGAGCTTCGCCGTCACCCAATACTTCACCTCGAACTTCATCGGCCCGGAACTGCCGGACATCACCTCGGCGCTGGCCAGCCTGGTTTCCCTGACGCTATTCCTGAAAATCTGGCAGCCAAAACGCGCCGCTGGCGCCCACATCGTCGGCGCCGTCTCGGCTTCCGTGGTGGCCAGCACTGGTGGTTTCGGCCAACCGCGCACCACCGTGCCTTCGCCTTACAGCCTGGGGGAAATTTTCAAAGCCTGGTCGCCGTTCCTGATCCTCACCGTGCTGGTCACGATCTGGACGCTGAAACCGTTCAAGGCCATGTTCGCTGCGGGCGGCTCGATGTATGGCTGGGTGTTCAACTTCGCGATTCCGCATCTGGATCAAATGGTGATCAAGGTCGCCCCAATCGTGACCGCCCCGACGGCGATTCCGGCGGTGTTCAAACTCGATCCGATTTCCGCGACCGGCACGGCGATTTTCTTCTCTGCGCTGATCTCGATGCTGGTGCTGAAGATCAATCTAAAAACTGGTCTTACCACTTTTAAAGAGACCGTCTACGAACTGCGCTGGCCGATTTTGTCCATCGGCATGGTGCTGGCCTTTGCCTTCGTCACCAATTACTCGGGCATGTCATCGACCATGGCTCTGGTACTCGCAGGCACCGGCGCGGCATTCCCGTTCTTCTCGCCATTTCTCGGCTGGCTCGGCGTGTTCCTGACCGGTTCCGATACTTCGTCCAACGCACTGTTCAGTTCGCTGCAAGCAACCACCGCGCACCAGATCGGCGTCAACGACACCTTGCTGGTGGCGGCGAACACCAGCGGCGGCGTGACTGGCAAGATGATTTCGCCGCAATCGATCGCCGTGGCCTGCGCCGCGACCGGGCTGGTGGGCAAGGAATCGGATCTGTTCCGCTTCACCCTCAAGCACAGCCTATTCTTTGCAACGATCGTCGGCCTGATCACGTTGGCTCAGGCCTACTGGTTCACCGGCATGCTGGTGCACTAAGAACTACACGCGACACGGAAAAAACCGACGCCGGGTTACGCCCCCGGCGTCAGCTATTCACAACCGGGTCTGCAAGGCTGCTGAAAGCTTCCCTCTCTATATTCAGCAGCCTCAGCGGACGGATAACCGGGACCACCCGGAGACACGCCTGATGAGCGAGCTTTTTTACAACGCAGTGCCGAATGCGACCCGCGTCGCCCCGCCACTGCCCGAGCCTCGGCAATACCCCAGCGAGAAACCGTCACGGGTCTACCTGTTCGGGACTTGCGTGGTGGATTTGTTCTACCCGGAAGCCGGGATGGACGCGATTCATCTGCTGGAACGCGAAGGCATTCGTGTCGAATACCCGCAAGGGCAAAGCTGCTGCGGACAACCGGCCTACACCTCGGGTTACACCGAACAGGCCCGGACCGTGGCGCGCTCGCAATTGGCGCTGTTTGCCGGCGACTATCCGGTGGTGGTGCCGTCGGGGTCTTGCGCGGGCATGTTGCGCGAACACTACGCCGACTTGTTCAAGGACGAGCCGCAAACGCTGAAACAGGTTCAAGCCCTGGCCGCCCGGACTTATGAGCTGGCCGAGTTTCTGCTGTTTGTCTGCAAGGTGCAGCTCAAGGACAGCGGTGAGCCGGTCAAAGTGGCGCTGCACACGTCGTGTTCGGCACGCCGTGAAATGAACACCCACCTGCACGGCCGTGAGTTGTTGGCGCAGTTAAGCAATGTGGAGCGAGTCGACCATAGCCACGAAAGTGAATGCTGTGGCTTTGGTGGGACTTTCAGCGTCCGTATGCCAGATATTTCCGGCGCGATGGTGGCTGACAAGACCCGGGCGCTGAAGGAATCCGGCGCGCACAAGGTACTCAGTGCCGACTGCGGTTGCCTGATGAACATCAATGGCTCGTTGGAGAAACAGCAGGAAGCGTTACGCGGTCAGCATCTAGCCAGCTTCCTTTGGCAACGTACCGGAGGTGCCCGATGAGCACTTCCACGATTATTCCTACAGTTGCCGTAGAAGAAGATTTTCGCGCCCGGGCTCACAAGGCTTTGGCTGACACGCAACTGCGAAACAACTTTCGCAGCGCGATGGATTCACTAATGAGCAAACGGGCAGCGTCCTTCAGCGATGCCTTTGAGCGAGAACATTTGCGAGCGCTGGGCAATGCTGTCCGCGCCCGTGCTTTATCCAAGTTGCCCGACCTGCTCGAGCAGCTTGAACAGAACCTGACCCGCAACGGTGTGACAGTGCACTGGGCGGAAACGGTGGACGAGGCCAATGGCATCGTCTTATCGATCATCCGTGCTCACGAGGCGCGGCAAGTGATCAAGGGCAAATCGATGGTCAGCGAAGAGATGGAGATGAACCATGTCCTCGCGGCTCAAGGCATTGAATGCCTGGAGTCGGACATGGGCGAATTTATCGTCCAGCTCGACCACGAGAAGCCTTCACACATCATTATGCCGGCGATCCACAAGAATGCCGGTCAGGTCGCGTCCTTGTTCCACGACAAACTTGGCGTGGAGTACACCAAGGACGTTGACCAACTCATTCAGATCGGTCGCAAAGTCTTGCGACAGAAATTCTTTGAAGCTGACATCGGCGTCTCCGGCGTCAACTTCGCCGTGGCCGAAACCGGCACCTTGCTGCTGGTGGAAAACGAAGGCAACGGGCGCATGTCGACCACCGTGCCGCCCGTACACATTGCCGTCACCGGCATCGAGAAAGTCGTCGAGAACCTGCGGGACGTTGTACCGCTGTTGTCGCTGCTGACCCGTTCGGCCCTCGGCCAACCGATCACCACCTACGTCAACATGATCTCGGGGCCGCGCAAGGAACATGAGCTCGACGGCCCACAGGAAGTGCATCTGGTATTGCTCGACAACGGTCGCAGCCAAGCCTTTGCCGACAGTGAACTGCGCCAGACCCTGAACTGCATCCGCTGCGGCGCCTGTATGAATCATTGCCCGGTCTACACCCGAATCGGCGGCCATGCCTATGGGGAGGTTTACCCTGGGCCTATCGGAAAAATCATCACCCCACACATGGTCGGCCTGGCGAAAGTCCCCGATCACCCGAGTGCGTCTTCGTTATGCGGCGCTTGCGGTGAAGTCTGCCCGGTAAAAATTCCGATCCCTGCATTGCTACGTCGCCTACGGGAAGAGAACGTCAAAGCGCCGGACAGCCCGCATCAAGTGATGCGCGGCCAAGGCAGCAAGTACTCGCGCAAAGAACGCTTTATCTGGAACGCCTGGGCAAAGCTCAACAGCTCGCCAACGCTCTATCGCTGGTTCGGCTTCTTCGCCACTCGCCTGCGCGCGCTGACCCCGAGCAACGTCGGCCCGTGGACCCAGAACCACAGCGCACCAAAACCCGCCGCCCGCTCACTGCATGACATGGCCCGCGAGCATCTGGCCAAACAGGGAGACCGCTGATGAGCGCCAAGCAAAATATCCTCGGCAAATTGCGCAACAGTCTGACAGGCACCACGCCGGTGGCTGACAATTTCGATGTCGAATTGGTGACAGAGCCCTACACCTACACGCCTGAGCAGCGCATCCCGCAACTGCGCAAATTGATGGAAGCGGTGCACACCGAAATTCATCTGACATCCGGAGATGGCTGGCCCGAATTGCTGGGGCAACTGCTGCAGGATCGCCAGTTGCCGAGCCTGCTGATTGCACCGACAACACCTCACGGTCAACGCATCACCGAGCATTGGGCGAAAAATCCTGGCCTGCCAGCGCTCAAAGCCTACGACCGTCCGGTCGAGGAATGGAAAGCCGAGTTGTTCAACGACACCCCGGCCAGCCTGACCACCACCCTCGGCGCAATCGCTGCGACAGGCAGCCTGATTATCTGGCCAACGCGGGAAGAACCGCGCCTGATGAGCCTGGTGCCGCCGGTGCATTTCGCCCTGCTCAAGGCAAGCGAAATTCGCGACAACTTTTATCAGGTGCAGCAGGAGTTCGAATGGGCTCAAGGCATGCCGACCAACGCGTTGCTGGTGTCCGGTCCGTCGAAGACTGCCGACATCGAGCAGGTACTGGCTTACGGCGCTCACGGCCCGAAAGACCTGGTGGTTCTGATTTTGGAGGACCAATGAGTCTACCGGCAGCTTTCCTGCGAGATGCACAGCAACTGATCCCTGAAACGCGACGATTCGACGATCCGCTGTCGACCTTGGCGTTCGGCACCGACGCCAGTTTCTACCGGTTGATTCCGAAACTGGTGATACGCGTCGAATCCGAAGACGAAGTGGTGGCACTGCTCAAACTGGCGCAACGGGATAAAGTCCCGGTGACCTTCCGCGCCGCCGGTACCAGCCTGTCAGGCCAGGCCATCAGCGATTCGGTGCTGATCGTGCTGGGAGATAACTGGAACGGTCGCGAAATCCGAGGTCAGGGCACGCAAATCCGTCTGCAACCGGGCGTGATCGGCGCCCAGGCCAACGCCTGGCTGGCACCATTCGGTCGCAAGATCGGCCCAGACCCGGCATCGATCAATGCCTGCAAAATCGGCGGCATCGTCGCCAACAATGCCAGCGGCATGTGCTGCGGCACAGCGCAGAACACCTATCACACATTGGCCGGAATTCGTCTGGTACTGGCCGATGGCAGCCGTCTCGATACCGAAGACCCCACCAGTGTCACAACCTTCCGTGAGAGCCATGCCGAGTTGCTGGAACGTCTGGCAACGCTGGGCCGCGAGACCCGCGGCAATGCCGACCTGGCTGCGAAAATTCGCCACAAATATCGTCTGAAAAACACCACTGGCCTGTCACTCAATGCGCTGGTGGATTTCGACGAGCCTGTGGATATCTTGAGCCACTTGCTGGTGGGCTCCGAAGGCACACTCGGGTTCATTAGCGCGGTGACCTACGACACGGTGATCGACCACCCGAACAAGGCGTCGGCGCTGATCGTGTTCCCGGATGTAGAAACCTGCTGCAACGCAGTCACCGTGCTGAAAAGCCAACCCGTCTCGGCGGTGGAACTGCTGGACCGTCGCAGCCTGCGCTCGGTGCAGGACAAGCCCGGCATGCCTGCTTTCGTACAACAACTGTCGACCAATGCCTGCGCCCTGCTGATCGAATCCCGCGCCGCCTCTTCCACTTTGCTCCAGGAACAACTGACGCAAATCATGGCGTCACTGACTGGGTTCCCGGTAGAGAAGCAAGTCGACTTCACCGAAGACCCGGCGGAAAACGCCCGGCTCTGGGCGATCCGCAAGGACACCTTCCCTGCCGTCGGCGCGGTGCGCAAAACCGGCACCACGGTAATCATCGAAGACGTGACCTTCCCGGTGGAACAACTGGCCATCGGCGTGAACCGCTTGATCGAGCTGTTCGACAAACATCACTACGACGAAGCAATCCTTTTCGGACACGCCCTGGAAGGCAATCTGCACTTCGTCTTCACTCAAGGTTTCAACAGTGCGGAAGAAATTGCACGCTACCAAGCGTTCATGGACGACGTGGCGCACTTGGTGGCCGTTGAATTCGGCGGCTCGCTGAAGGCCGAACACGGCACCGGTCGCAACATGGCGCCCTTCGTCGAACTGGAATGGGGCAGCGATGCTTACCAGTTGATGTGGCAGCTCAAACGCCTGCTCGACCCCAACGGCATTCTCAACCCGGATGTGGTGCTCAGCGACGATCCGCAGATCCACCTCAAGCACCTGAAACCGTTGCCCGCTGCCGATGAGATTGTGGATAAGTGCATCGAATGCGGCTTCTGCGAACCGGTGTGCCCGTCGAAAGGCCTGACGCTGAGCCCACGCCAGCGCATTGTGATCTGGCGTGACATTCAAGCGAAAAAACGCGCTGGCACAGACACCGCCGAACTGGAACAAGCCTACGAATACCAAGGGATCGACACATGCGCCGCCACCGGCCTGTGTGCACAACGTTGCCCTGTGGGAATCAATACCGGCGAGCTGGTAAAAAAACTCCGTGGCCGTAAGGCAACGCATACGAAAACCGCCAATTGGATCGAAGGAAATTTCGCCACCGCGTTGCAAGGCGCGCGCTTCACCCTGCACGTCGCCAACGGTGCGCGGATGCTGTTGGGAGCGCCACGCCTGGCGAAGCTTTCGGCATCGCTTACACGGCTGTCCAAGGGCCAGGTTCCGCAATGGACCAACGCCATGCCACAGCCGGAAAGAGCCATCCGTTTCAGCCCCACGGTGTCGGACGAGCGGCCTCGGGTGGTGTACCTGGCGGCCTGTGTGTCGCGGGTCATGGGCCCGGCAGCGGGCGATAAAGAGCAAATGTCGCTGTACGAAAAAACCCGTGGTCTATTGGAAAAGGCCGGTTACCAGGTCGTTTTTCCGGACAATCAGGACAACCTCTGCTGCGGTCAGCCATTCGCCTCGAAGGGTTACGCCGAACAGGCCGAACACAAGCGCCAGGAACTGATCGGCGCACTGCTGCACGCCAGCCGCGGCGGGCTCGACCCAATCTATTGCGACACCAGCCCCTGCACTTTGCGGCTGGTTCAGGACTTGGGCGATGTGCGACTGGACCTGTACGACCCGGTGCGTTTCATCCGCACTCACTTGATGGATCGTCTCGATTTCACCCCTCAGGAGGCGCCGATCGCGGTGCATGTCACGTGCAGCACTCAGCATCTTGGCGAGAGCCAGGCGTTGATTGATCTTGCGCGCAAATGCAGTAAAAACGTGGTCGTTCCGGAAGGCATTCACTGCTGCGGTTTTGCCGGTGACAAGGGCTTCACCACCCCAGAATTGAATGCCCATTCGTTACGCACGCTCAAGGACGCGGTACAGCAATGCAGTGAGGGGATTTCCACCAGCCGCACCTGTGAGATTGGTCTGACGCAACACGGCGGAATTGACTACCACGGGCTGGTCTATCTGGTGGATCGAGTGACGCAGGCCAGGGCGAACTGAAGAAAAATAGAACCCTGACGCACCGCCGCAGTCCACTGATCAAGTCCCGCAAACGTGGGACCGTCCCAAAATTGGCAGCCCGTCCTGATGGCCAGCGATGTCTGGACCCTCAGTTCAAGGAGATACACATGAAACGTTCTGTACTGTTAGGTCTGTTCGTTACTGCCTCAATGCTGGCGTCTCCCTCGTTTGCCGCCGAAGACCTCTGTGCGGTCAACTTGAAAACCATCGAAAATGCCAAGGCACAGACTCCTCCAGAGATGACTGATCAGGTAATGGAAAGCGTCACGAAAGCCAAAGCCGATCAGGCAAAAGGCACCAAGGAAGGGACTGATGATTGCATAGCCGAGACCGAACAAACTATCCAGCAACTCAAGAACGCGAACAAAGGCGGGAAGTAATCCAGCACAAGGCCAATCTTCGGGTTGACCTAGTGGCCCCCCGGTACCAACCAATATGAAGCAAACCAAAACCCGCCAAATGCGGGTTTTGTTGCATCTGGAGTTTGGTCATGCGTGCACCGCCCGCATCGCGGTGAAAAAACTCGACACCCTGCGCAAATCCGTGAGAGGCGCGAAGTCCATAGGAGCGAGGCCTTGTAAGAAGCCACCAGTGAAAAGAGGCAAGTGTACCCCTTTGCTTCTATCAAACAGCTTTTTCATAGCCTTTCTGCCAAAACCGAATTACTGCCCTGCGCCGTAGTCTTTTAAGTAGGCCTCATCAATCGTGGCTTATTTTCCGACCTCGGCCGAGCCGCCCGCTCATACGGCAGCACCGAGATCATCAGTTCAAGGAGATATCCATGAAAAGTACCGCACTAGCTGGTCTGTTCATTTCTGCTGCAATGTTGGCCTCTCCCGTATTTGCTGCGGACAACAACCTGTGTACGAGCAAGCTGCAAGAGCTCAAAAACAAGGTGACTTCACTGCCAGCGACCTCCACAAACACCGCAATGGAGATCAAAAGACTGCTGTCCAGCGCCGAAGCTTCACAAGCCTCTGGGGACGACAAAAAATGTGTCACCGAGGCCACACAGGGTTTGTCACTCGCTAACCAAGCCAACCCATAGCCTGCGATGGACAACCTTCGGGTTGGCCTTCTGAGCCGTGTTGGCGTACACTGCGCGTGCTTGTTGCTCACTTTGATTCACAGAGCAACAGGCTCGGGGCCGTTTAGGATTCGACGCCGGTTGCGAAACTTTAGGTGCATGCCGAGTTGGTAACAGAACTCGTAAATCCACTGTTGCAACTTTCTATAGTTGCCAATGACGAAACCTACGGGGAATACGCTCTCGCTGCGTAAGCAGCCTTAGCCCTTCCCTCCTGGTACCTTCGGGTCCAGCAATCATCAGGGGATGTCTGTAAACCCAAAGTGATTGTCATATAGAACAGAATCGCCGTGCAGTACGTTGTGGACGAAGCGGCTAAAACTTACACAACTCGCCCAAAGCACCCTGCCCGTCGGGTCGCTGAGGGTTAACTTAATAGACACGGCTACGCATGTAGTACCGACAGCGGAGTACTGGCGGACGGGGGTTCAAATCCCCCCGGCTCCACCACTTCAACATCTAAAGACGTCCACGGACGTCTTTTTTTGTGCCTGAAATCCAGTGAAATCAAGGGTTTAAGGGCTACTGGGGGCCAACGAGGTTTTTGGAGTTCCAGACGGTTTGGTATCCCAGGTGGTATCCCGGGCTACCCGGTGCTATTTTTAGGATACCAAAACGGTGCCCGAGGTAGCTCCCATGCCTACTCAAGCAACCCGTCTCTCCGATCGCCAGCTCAAGGCGGTCAAGGCAACTGGTAAAGACTTCGTCCTTAGCGACGGCGACGGCCTACAGCTTCGAGTACGCGCCAGCGGCTCGATGATGTGGAATTTCAATTACCGCGAACCGTTGACCAGAAGCCGTATCAATATGGCACTCGGTCCATACCCCGACCTCTCGTTAGCCAACGCCCGGAAGAAAGCCGCAGAAGCGCGTGAGTTGCTCGCTCTGGGCATTGATCCCAAAGCTCAACGCGATGAGGTAAGGCAAGCCAAACTCGCTGAGACCGAGCACACCTTCGAGAAGGTGGCCACCGCCTGGTTCGAGCTAAAGAAGGACTCCGTGACGCCAGCATATGCCGAAGACATTTGGCGCTCGCTAACGCTGCATGTTTTTCCAGACATGAAAACGACGCCTCTCTCGCAGATCAGCGCCCCGATGGTCATCAAGCTCCTTCGTCCCATCGAAGCCAAAGGCAGTCTCGAGACAGTGAAGCGACTCAGCCAACGGCTCAACGAGATCATGACCTACGGGGTAAACTCCGGGCTGATTTTCTCTAACCCCCTCAGTGGTATTCGAGCGGTATTCAAGAAGCCCAAGAAAGAGAACATGGCCGCGCTACGACCAGACGAGCTTTCCGAGCTCATGATCGAAATCGCGAATGCCAGCATCAAGCGGATCACCCGCTGCCTGATCGAATGGCAACTGCATACCATGACCCGCCCTGCCGAAGCGGCCACCACCCGATGGGCAGACATCGACTTCGACAAACGCACCTGGACCATCCCGCCGGAGCGCATGAAGAAGCGTCGTCCGCACACCATCCCGCTGACCGAACAGGCACTCGCGTTACTGGAGGCGCTCAAGCCCCACAGTGGTCACAGGGAATACGTGTTCCCGGCAGATAGAAATCCGCGCACCCACGCCAATAGCCAGACCGCCAACATGGCGTTGAAACGCATGGGCTTCCAGGACCGCTTGGTCAGCCACGGCATGCGCTCCATGGCCAGCACCATCCTGAACGAGCATGGGTGGGATCCGGAGCTCATCGAAGTCGCGCTGGCGCATGTCGACAAGGACGAAGTCCGAAGCGCTTACAATCGAGCGGACTACATCGAGCGCCGGCGTCCGATGATGGCTTGGTGGAGTGAGCACATCCAGAAAGCGTCCACTGGCAACCTGTCGGCATCTGCGATCAATCAAACCAGGGACCACAACGTCGTGCCGATACGGTGAGCGCTCACCGGTCGCCGCTGGTAACCGAGGATGACTCTCCAGATAGAGTGATGGTTGATTTGGCGACAGCGGCGACACCGGCGACAACCCATGTAATACCTGGCCTGCAGCATGGCGACAGAAGTGGCGACTGTCGCCGTTGCAAGCCTCGCTCTTGGGGCTTTCTCGGCCAAGCCCACGCGAGCGGGAAGGCTCCGCATTCCCACTCGCATGGGCTCTGCGTAATTGCATCTCACTTGACCACCTAATTGCATTGCCACTGACCAGTCATTTGCATTCGCGCTGACCAGCCGTTTGCAGTTGATGTGTGTCAGCGGATGCCACTCAGCGCGAGTGCGCCAGCCAAGCACTGAAGGACTGCAACCGATCCATACTGCTCAGTCGCGGCAGGCAGAAACCGGCCAGAAGTGGTCATCAAGTATCTAGGAAGTCCGGGGCGACTCACCCATTGTTTCTCCTCCCTGCTCTACGCTAGTCTCAATGCTGGTTGATCCACCACGCAAAAGGGACTTTCCGCTATGGCATACAACTGCCGTACCTTTGCAAACAGCGCACTACTATGCGTCGAGCTCCCCAAGAAAATGGTCAAAGACTGCTTAAACGGTGATTAAATCCGCTATTTTGGCTCTCAGGACGTTCCATGCACCACGGGCTGCTCATTAGCGCTAACTTAGATACCAAGGAAAATTTATGCCGATAATATTCTGCAATATTGGCTGGATGGAACGCTACGACGGCATAGATGGGGACTCTATCCAGCGAGGCGGCTCGTACAATAATGATTCGATTGGGCATGAGGTCTGCAACTTTACCAATGCAAATGGAAAAGTCTATGGATACGTTCAGTCTACCGGTCGCATCAGTGTCGAAAAGTTAGGGGCCAAAAAGGGCGAGGAATATGCAGGTGGCGTAACTGTTGTATGGACTGCCGGACCAGATAGTGGCGGCACAGCAGTGGTCGGTTGGTACAAGAACGCAACCGTTTATCGCGAGCGCCAGCGGATTAGTAAGCCATCAAAAACCCACAAAAAAAATGAAATAGAAGTCTATCGAATTTCAGCATCTGCTGGCGATGCTAGGTTACTGCCTGCTTACGAACGCGAGTTCATGATCCCGCGCGCGGTGAAAGGAGGTATTGGTCAAAGCAATGTCTGGTACGCGGACAAGCCAGAAAGTGCGGAGTTAGTCGATAAGGTCCTTCTCCTGATTGAACGAGACACCAAGCCCGATAGACTGCCAGACGTGGATGCGGAAGCGTTTGGATCAGAGGGGAATCCTCGACTAGTCTCACATTTTCGTCGTGAGAGAAACAGCACCATCGTCAAAAAGAAGAGAGCAGCGGTTTTGGCCGCAACTGGTGCACTGTGCTGTGAGGTTTGTGGCTTCAACTTTGAAAAGGTATACGGAGAGCATGGTGAAAAATTCTGTGAAGTCCACCACCTCACCCCTCTGCACAAGTCAGATCGCAATACTAAAACAAAGCTTAGCGAGCTGGCTGTAGTTTGCTCAAATTGTCATCGAATCATTCACCGAATGAGCCCCATGCCAAGCATTAGCGAGTTAAAAAAGGTGGTTTTTAATAACTAAATGAAAATAGGCCTGCGCTCGACTCCTTATTAAGAAAAATGAACAAGTCGTGTGTTAGACGCAAAAAATGGTAACTAATATGACTAAGCATACGCAACCAGAAAAGAAGCAGAGAGCTATAAAAAGACTTGCGGAAATATTTCGTGATCATTGGGAAGAAAGTAGGGTTGGTAGCACCAGAATTTTTGAACACGTAATACCTGATGAGTGGCTGATATGCGGAAAATCATCAAGCGGAGGAAAGTATAGAGAGCACATTGTGCCGTGTGTCCTCATCCGTGACCAAAGCATAAAAATGTATCAAGAAGGCAAGATGATCGAAGATGTGGAAAAGATGATCGAGAGGCATCTTGCGATTGTTCTTATTTCAGAAGAAGAAAAAGATCGGCTGGATAAACAACGTGGCTGGAAAACGACCATGCCTGAAGGTTGGGTGTTTGGATCTGGGGATCCATTTGCGCGATTGACCTTATCTGGAATTGAGTTTTCCTGAGAATACGTCTAAATCGTTCACTTGTAACTGGGTGGCTGCATGACGCGGTCTCGTCTCAACCTGAACGAAGCGAATAGCCTCTTTGGGTCGATCACTGCTCTTAGCGTAAGGCAGCAATCGGCCCAGGCTGTGTAAAAACGCAGGCACCGTTTTAAAGTCTGCGTTGCTACGTAAAATCTGGCAGTCCTTGGTTAACCAGCAGACCTGAAATTTGCGTAGGAACGCGATTTTCGTTCTGGTTCTGAACCTCAACCCTGCGCTAAAACGTTTTTACACAGCCTCGGTCAGAAGCGGACGTCCAGGGGCATGATATTGCCCCAGCCTTCGGTCGCAGATAATTTGGTTGTGCATGGTCATCGCTACTAGATATGGCCGCCAACTCTGGCTTTGAGAGTCCAATCACTTTCGAAACAGTCTCTCGCGGTTCCGACATAAGCTTCGACCAGCCGACGGCGCATGTCTGGGTCATCGTGAAAGGCGGCAATCCAGATACTGAAAAATCCAGACTCCTTAGCCAGCATGACCAGTACATCTCGAAAGTCGTCAGTGTTGTTACGCGTCAGCTTGTCGCGCATGAGTTGAGCAAGCCTCCACTTCTCCTCCCGCTCCAGATAGCGCTTATCTCGGTCGGTGGGCTGTTTGGCGGCAGGCTGGCCGGGATGGCGATCCAGTCCTACGAGGTCTATCAAAGCAGCCGCCTTTGGCGCAATTTTAGGATCCAGGGTTAGCGAAGGTCCCACTAGCCCTCCCGCTCCGTATTCGATGGCCGTCAGAGTGTTGTCTTTGTCCGGCCAAAGAAAGTCTCGATCGTTTGTCGGCGTATCGCCTTTCGTTGAATTGCAGTTAACGCAACCAAGAAGAAAATTGGTCCAATCGGTCGCACGTGCAGTGTCAGAACTCTTCGGTGATACATGTTCTACAGCTAGAAGCGCAGGGAAACGACGTTCGCAGTAACTGCAATAGCAGCCAAAGCAGTCTTCTAGATCGCCAATGGCGTCCTGATATTTCCCATATGTCTTCGGTGCTGCCCCCCTTCTAATAGGCCTCACTGAGCTTTACCTTGCATCACCATGACCTCAAGCAAGGCATGTAAAGCGGGGTCCGATGTAAATGGTTCGCTCGCCTCCCGGTAGGACCTTTCAGCGGCGCGCAAGTCGGCTGACTCTACCTGCTGCGCGTCTACCGCTCGCATCTCAAGAAGCGTGAAGTACCGTTTTGCCGCAGAACTCAATATTTCTGCACGAACGCTACGTTGAGGTTGGGAAACTCCTTGAATATCCTCTGCGATATCTTCGATGCTATTGCCCCCACCCAAGAACCCCGCTGAAGAATGCGGCTCGATGAATGTAATCCGCTGGCGACCGGCCGCCTGAATCACAAACGGCGAGTGAGTAGTGGCAATAAACTGACAGTTGGAAAACAAGTCCTCCAACGCTGGAACGATGCGGCGTTGCCACTTCGGATGAAGGTGAACGTCAATTTCATCAATAAGGATAATCGCCTCACCTTCACCAAATGCATCGCTGGGGCGGTTGATCGACAGCTGTCTCGCAATGTCAACGAACAGTGAAAAAAGCCGCTGCTCCCCATCGGAAAGCTGCTTAAGACTGAGCGTGCCAATGCTGCGATTGATCATGATTCGCGGAGTGAGCTTCACCTCCAACGAACAAGATAGTAGAAACTCTCGTGTGGCTTCTGACGAAAACTTCATACCTTCCCAAATTTCACGCAGATAGGGCAGGTTCCTGTCGCCGCGCTTGCGCTCCGGAATCTCGGGTGTCAGGACCACTTTTGCTTGGTCAGGCCAATCGAAAGGTCGCTCTCGCCTCCGTGTCCGGCCCTCCTGAAACTTGCGCATAGCAAAAAGTCGAGCTTGCTTTTGCGTTTCTGCATCCAGGGTCCAACTCTTCTCTGTCCCTCCTGCGGGTACGATAGAGCAGTCATAAGGCTCGAAGTGCCAATAGAAGGCATCCATGTCAGGAGAGAATGTGGAAAGTACTTTGCCAACAAACTCTCTCACCGACCGACTGTTTCCGAACTGAGTGTCGTTCGCTCCTGTTGGCCCGTGAGATAAATCTCTCTCGGTCGCATACAGAAACTCTTCATTGCTCCGGAACTGATCGTTGTCGACCTCCCGGATACGAGTTGCGCGTTTAATTTTCATCGCGGAACAGATGGCTTCGTTCGATGAGTAGAGCAGAACCAATGGAAGATTCCCTCGACGAGCTGAACGATTAGCACGCTCCCAAAGCGTCTTCTGAAACTTAAACTGTTCAAGCTTGTTGTTCTCGGACCGAACCACCGCATTGACTTCCGCCCAACGCGTGCGCAGTCGAATATCGTCGTCTTCCAGTCTTGGGCGCCGCCCCATTTGCCGTGCGCCACCCAATGCCGCGAGCAGCCCGCGAAGGATCGTTGTCTTGCCGGCTCCATTCTCACCTACAAGCAAGTTGAAGCCGGGTTTAAATTCGAATGTTCGTTGTTCGAACTGCCGAACATTGGTCAAGGTCAGACTGTGTAAATGCATAGGCGTGATAGGTCTCAGCTTCGCGGAGTATCGGAAATTCCGTAACTACGTTCGTTCCGCTTCAGGTATGACCGAGTGTACGTCAATCTTACCGACCCCCCTACCAGCAGCCTACGGCTCGTCGCCTAACCTTTCATCAGGGGGGAACTCGGCGGATTGACCGCAGCGCATCGCAAGATGCTCACCGCAGGTCACGGATCCGGCGCCCATCAGCGGGCATGGAATGACCTGCCCCAGACCCAGTAATACTTTGGGCCTTGGGCTATGCCACGGCGAAGGTCTCTTAAGGGTCTATTTTAGCCGGTCGCCATAGATGGAAAACGACCCACTGCTGCCTCTCAGGAGAAGTATGGTGGGCGTCGGCTATGCAGCGGATAAGCCGACATTCGCACAGAGCCACCGGGACTGCAATTTGTCCGCGGCAGAGTGATTCAAGGACCATGACTGTTGAGTAGCTCTTCCAGCCGAGCCGCGTCGGGAACGCCAAGGCCAACTAGCTCTGCCACAATGCTCTCAACGTCTTCGCGAATCGCTGCGTCGGCACCAGTGGCAGTGGCGTCTAGGGTATGAATTCTCTCGACAATCTCACACCATCGCTTGCCGAATCCAGAGTCAATCCAGAATGACCGAGAGTCAGGATATGTCGCTAGCCAAGTCTTACCAGCTTGAACAAGCAGGTCAAGATGCTCAGCGCGCGGCGCCACCTTAAGAAGGTTTAGTAATACGAGCGCGACAAAGGGTGAGGGACCGGACTGAACTAACCGACCCAATACTGGCAGGAACGGACCAATACGCTCGATACCTCTCTCATATAGGTAGCTCTTTGTGCGTGCGGGAAAGAGGTATTCGTTGAAGAATAGTGTGGCGATTGCGGGAGCGATGTGCACTTCAATGGAGGTTTCGTTCGTTCCGCGCATGCGCTCCCATCCCCTGCTCGTCATCATGCGGTCAGCAAATGCCGATCGAATAGCGACGGCAACCGAGACATTTAGGGTGCTGCCTTCGAAATAGACCTCATCAACGCTACGCAAGAAGTCGACGAGAGCGTCAAAGTAGTTTCGATCCGGTAGTGCGGCAATCGGCATCGTAGCGAGATTCTCAACCTCAGCCGAGGTCAGGCCGACCGCGCAGCGGGCGACTAGAGCAAAGAACACATCGTTCCATTCTGATGGTATGTCGTCAGCCTCCTCCCCGTTGGCGAGATCACCGCCATTGGCCTTGATCGTCCACGATATGTAAGCAGTGACCACATCCCGCAGCCAAAGACACTTGTCGACGTTGCCGAGTTCTTGTACCTGGCGAAGCCATAGCGCCGCCGTTTGGTGATAAACCACCTCATATGGAGGCAGCTCTTCTTGTTCGGGGACTTGTTCAGCCCGCATGGGCAGCGGGGTTAGTCGTAGCCGGCGCTTAGGACGAACGTGCTCGTGCGGAAAGTGGGGCCACGATGGTTCGGCCTGGGTCCCCCCCAGCCAAGCTATTTCCGCGTCCACGGCAGCCATCGCTGCCGCCCTGTGCTGCTCCGCCCGAGCTGCCTTCTCCTCGTCCGAGATATCCCATTTGCGGACGGGAACAACGCATGCGCGCAATGCGCAGCGCAGAAATGCACAGGGCAACCGCTCGTCGACTGCGTGTAGGACACCAATGGCTGCGCCGAAACCATGGGCGGCCGCATGATGATTGTCTGCGGCTACCTCAAGCAAGGCTCGCACATCGCCTAGAGTGTTTCGGTGGGCAAGAGCGTGAATCAAGCCGGTGTAGGCGATCGCGATCGGGTTGAAACGAAGACCTGCTCGAATCTGAAGTACGGAGTCATCGTCATCAGAATTGAGCGCATCCTGCAGCTGTGCCCGCGCCCAGTCGCCATGCTGGGACCGGAAGGTTTCATTTCCGTCTCGCATGGTTATCATGGCGGCGGTGAGCACCGCTTCCCGACGCATACTTAGCGATGCGTCATCACTTTCAGCATCCGTTGGCACCACAGTCTCTGGAGAAGGATGGCTCGCCCATGCTACCGCGGCTTCCAGTTGTTCTGGCGAGAAGGGAGAGGAATCAATAGCCATTGTGATGGCGCTCTGCATAGCAAAATCCGAAGACTTAGCTGCAGCGGCGTCTATGAGTACTTGGAGGTGAGCTTGCTCTGGAGCGGGCGAAACGTATTGACGGGGTCTTACCATCGAACCATCGTTGCGCTCTACCTCAACCTCGTGCCAGTTCGCAAGATCGGCAAGGTTCAACGCATGCAAGACCATAAACTCTGGATCTCCCAGATTCGATTGCTCGCCGGCGGCCCCTAATCGATCAGCCGATTGTGTCAGCAGCGTCGTGAGTTTGGTTAGCTGCTCTGGTGAAGCGGATAGCGCGTAACTCCCGATCAATCCATCGAGGGTGAAGCGCCTCGACGCACGCTTTTTGAGTTCGGCAGTGCTGACCGCACCACGTGGTTCGGGTTGCCGCGCCCCTAACCCGAAGAGGTCCGGAGTTTCCAGCTGATCTTGGACCTGTCGCGTATGGTCAAGGCATAGGAGCTCTGGGCAACCGAGGAACTCTGCGGCGGACGCGGCGGATTTTGGCCAGTGCGATATGAGCAGGTCCACTGCCACAAGCAGATAGGCCGCGCACGATCCTGCTGGTCCGAGTACATCGTTGAGGACAGTCTCGAACGGTTCACTGGCTTCGATGCGCCGATGAGCCCAAGCTTCTAAGGCCATCAACGCCGACGTTATGGCATAGTAATTGCTGTTTCTAGACCAAAAGTAGGCATCCGTCCAAGGAAAGATACGTGCGCCATCCGGGTACGCCAATGTAATCGCGTCGCTGCCGGCCTTACGGCCACGGCTGCCGTGCGCGATGGCGTGATCCACCAGGCGATGGATAAGCGCGAGCCCGTCTGCCGGAGAGTTCAGCAGCAGCTCGAAGAACGGGCCTTGCGCCGGAGAGGCTGGAAAAAATCCGTGATCGATGAACGTGAAAAGCTCATCGCGTTCACTGCCAAAGCCGTGATATCGAGGTCGGCGCCTCTCAATCAATGACTGTTCAGTCAATTTGGCCAGTTCAGCGGGAGCCGCCTGTGCCAACGTTCCGCGCATCTTCAGGATGCTTTGGACCAGTTCGTCATTGTGCTCGCTCTCTGCCACCGCCCGGAGGTATTCGGCTGCCAGCTCGGGTGTTGTGCGTGCGAATAGGAAAAACCCGCTTCGCAGATCACGACCCAAGGACTGCATCTGGTTGCGATCAAGGCTTTCCCAAAACTTGGGTCCCTCAGTGGATTCGGACAATGCACTCCTTGGCTCCATTAACCTAAGCCAGCGATACAGCTGGCGAGTTGTGAGCTGCGTTATGTCTGACAGCCCAAGCGTCCCGAACGAGAAGCCCGTGTAAAGCTCAACCACTTCCGGAATCGCTTCGCCGGGAACGTCGTCGCCGACGCTAAGGAGCCAGAGGACTAGCGCAAGCCAGGCAGAACCCTTCGGTATCGTCATTCCCGCCGGTATGAGGTTAGGATCGACACCGGCAGCGGCGAAAGCCTTCGAGGCTGGCACCACTTCGATGGCCATGACGGTGCGAATGAGTTCGCGAAGCAGCGAAGCTTGATTCGCAAATAAAATCGGCCGCATTCGCGGCAATATGACGTTAGCTGCTTCAGAACGGGCAAGTGCGAGCAGGGCCGCTCGCCTCCAAGACTTATGGGCCCCATCATCGCTCAAACGTTTGATAAGAGTGTGCCACTCGGAGCCATCTGCTGCGCGTTCAATCACCATCCTGGCAGCTAGGTCTATCCCGCGGGAATGCGTCGCCGGAGAGAGGCGCTTCAGATCCAGCCGGTCAATGAGGCCATCATCCGCATGCAGCGCGCAGGCAATCGCCCATTCCCGTAGCACGTCGTGACGAAAGGACGCACGGTCTGGCCCCAGGTTGCGCAGTGTTCCGCTGCAAACCAATGCGTCGATTGACTGCGCAGACTGAGTCCTAACATCGAGGAAATTGGGTCCGGTAAGCGCCTGTTGGGCCAGATCAATTAACAGGCGGGCACGATCGCGCCATCCGGAGTCGCGCTTGCCGTCTGCTGTGGTCCACCACTGTCGAGCCATTTCGGCTTCTGTATATGGTAGAGGATCACCCGCCGGCCGACTTGCGACTCGTGCAAGTCGGAACAAGTTTCTAGTGACTTGTCGGGCAGGATGGTTTTCGCTAAGCAGCAGTTTTAACGCAGGATCGCTCGTTGTGAGCTGTTCGATCTCCGACTTGCTCAAGCCATCAATGGGTACAGTCGGTCCTTGTCCTAGACGAGCGATGGCTTCACCAGGCAGCCAGCTAGGTTCCTCTACTCCAAAGTCAGTTCGTGCGGTAGCAAGAATTGACACGCCTGAGACATCCGCGGCGGCTCTGACTATGTCAACGACCGTAAGACGCTCCTCGTCGCTGAAGGAATCAAGGTTGTCTAGAAATACAATTGCGCCCCCATCATTCGCAAGCTCGACCAATAGCTCATTGATTGGGCCTTCGAACATGATCTGGGCGCGCATGGCTCCCCAGCCACGCGGAACACATCGGCCGGGGCTCAAGACAAGAACGTGACCCTGTGTTTGCAGCGACTCGGCAACCTGGCGTAGAACACCTGACTTTCCTACGCCAGCGTCGCCGCGGATCTCGATATAGCGCCCAGTGTCAAAAGCCTCGTGGATTGCCGCAACGCGCTCATGTCGTGCAAGTACCGTCTTGCCTACGTGGTTATCAATGTCGGCAAGTGCTTGACGAGCGCTCTCGGCTAGGGCGGCACGGGCATTTGCGTGCCGCCGGTCCCCAGCAAATCGGAACCCAAGAGGAGCCAAGGACTCCAGGAGCGTACTGCGCGTTCTATCGCCACCGCTCTTGGCAATGTTGATGGCGAGCTCAACAAGATTTCCCCAAAATGCATCAACGCGGGAAGCATCGTCGGCATGCAATGTTCGGAGCGTTCGTTCCCGAGCGAGATCCTCTGACGTCGAGCCCGGTGCAACGAAGTCGAACGTAAGGACCTGAAGGCGCCGCAGCAACTTCCATACCGTTTCGTCGTCGTGAGGTGAGCCCTCATCTTTTAGGTGACTCTGGAACGTCTTGGCGAAGGCGCGCATGTCCTCGTTCGCGACACCGGAAAGCTTGAGCTGTGCGGTGAACGTCGCGGCATCTCCAACCTGTCGCGCCAGTGTTAGCACATCCTGATATGGTCCGTCGATCTTGCGCGACCCCCTCGCCGTGGCGATCGCTAGCCCATATTGCGTCGACCAAAAGTCAGGCCGACGCACGGCCAAAGCAATCTGGCCGACGACCTTCCGAAAGATTGCATCGGTAGGGCTAAACGAAATCGTGCGCTTTACCTGGATCTCCAGTACCGCAGGTCTGCCAGAGCCATCAACGGCGTGCACAATTACATCGTCGAGCGGCCGGCCGGTATTCGCTTGTTGAAGGGCGATTCGATCGATTGTTGTTCCGGGAAGGCCTCGTGGCGGTGCGCCACAGAGCATGGCAAGCAGGTAGAACGCTGCTATCTGCCCTTCAAAGTGTGCGCCGGCGGGTCCACTGGCAGCCGTACTCGTTCCCTGTTTATCGAGGAGCCCAGGGCCATCGGCATCCGGCTGCGACTCTTCCATGGTTATTCTCCCAGAACGGCTTGGAGTTACTGTTCTTTCACTTTACTTGCCATTGGATCTTGGCCAACGGCTACTCAACTGTCGAGGACAAGCTAAATAGCACAAAGGATCACATGCTATCCGTGTTTGGATGAAGCTCCTAGTTCCGGTAAGTACGGCTCTATTCACCCCCCCCTCTCCAGAGGCCAACTCTACTGGGCTGCTCCTGCTCAACTCGAACAACCGCTCCCAATCTGAGCCCGCCGTTCGGGCCGTCAAACCGAAGGGTAACTCCTGGCCGTTTTAAGCCGGTCACGACAGGCAAAAAACGGCCAGAAGGGGCATTCATTTGCGTCCGAAATACGCCTTCGAACGAGTAAGTTCGTTCCGCAGATGTCCGAGAAAACTTTGCAGATCCGTCGCTTTCTGCTGAAAAAAGGCGGCATTACTCTCAGCCCCTCTACCGTCGTTCATGTGAAAAGGTCCTGCCGTATGGGTATCAATTCATTAGCGTTTGCGTCGAGATTCACCGGCTGCATACGCAAGAACAGGGCTTGCCGTTATCGCGGCTCTTCAAGAAAATAAAAGTGAGAAATGCACATGCCATTCGGCGCCACCGCAGTGGCATCCAGAATTACTGGTGTAAACGTTCCCTTCGCTGGCGGATCGATCGTAAAACGGCATGAAATCAAGATGCGGGAAATTCTACAGAAGACCCGCACCTGCCCTCCTGGCGCGGGCTTCGTTCGTTTGGCTCAATATCATTTAAGAGCTTTAGGGGAATGTCATGCACTCACTGCTCATCTATAAACAGCTCAGCCTCACCCCATCTGGCCTCTCATGGATTGTCTAAACCCATCAAAACGATAATGCGCCTCGGCTCCCTGGAGACTCTGCCGAGAGTAGAAGACCGTGTGCGTACACACGTTTAGATCCAAGCCGCTCTCTGCTATATCCGCGAAGCAAGAAATCTGAAGCACGACACCATCAAGGCTTCCCTCCTTCAGCAGATGATTGAACCGCTCTGTGTTATGGGCATAAAACTCGCTGAGTTCAGCGTCCAGAATCGCCTTAACTTCCTCGGCCTGTTCCACCTTCAGCGGCTGTACCAGCTTGCTTTGTCGCTCCAAATTGAACGCTACGCAGCCGTGACCGAGTTTTTTGACCTGGCTGGTGCCTGAGCGCAATTGCCCTTTAAAGTTAGCTAATGAGTTGATGCTCTTACATGCGACAAAATAGTCACCGAATGGAGCGCTCACGATAATGTCAGGTTCTCCCAGTCTTGCCGTTAGGCCTCTATGCCTGACGTATTGCAAGAACTCCAGTTCAAAAACAGCATCTTGTCCTAGCGAATGCTCCGTAGAGGAAAAATCGAGCTTGCTTGATGCAATACGATTGAGCGGCTCTTTAATTTCCGGCTCGTCGCTGCAAGCGAGGATGGCAAGCAAGACTCGCTGCGCCCGACATACCTCCAGGGCATCTGCACTTGAGTAGACTCCTTGGTCCGCTGCAGCACAGCGATCGAGCATTTTTTGAAGGTCCGAATCTGGATCAATGTCGATGTTGTGCGTTGCGAAGAGCGGCAGGACTTGGGCCGGCAGCTGAGAAATTTGTTCATATGTATTGATGATCTCAGGACTCACAGAACCTCCTTGGTCTTTCCGTATGAAATTAAGCGCTTTAACGATTAGCCAAGGGGTGGGCAATAGCTCAGCTAATGTCAGCCCCGAGTAAGCGCGGTAAACAAATTTAGCCTACTGTTATGCGCTTATACTTGCTCACCTTTATTTTCTCCTTGCTCTTTTGGCTGGAAATCTTTCCACCATCCAATATGCTTGCAATCGTAACAGATAAGATCTTGGGTATCCTGACCCATAATTTTTTCTTTTATAGGAGTGCTTTTTGAACCGCAATTTGGGCAAACAGTATTTGTTCGAATCATTTTTATTCTCTGTGTGTTTTGGTTTGGTCGACACCCCTTGTCCCCTTTGACTGCTGCGTCAGAAACGCGGCATATACAAACGAGAAAAAACGGCGATATCTGCGCACAGGTTACGAACTAGTCGGCAATGTGTCTATGGTCGATTGGCGTGATTGCTCAGCTTGTAAATGTCCGCTATTGGCCGATTCTGTTGAAAAAGTCGGCCATGGTTTCCGCAGCTGAAAAGTACGCGTCCGAGATTGAAATCTTTACTTTCGGCAGAGGATGCCAGGCGCAGATTTCACGTAGCAGCGTGTAAAAAAGGCGTTTTCGCCGGTCAATGATCAGGCAGTTTTGGATAACCGACTTTTTCAACAGAATCGGCCGTTCTCCGCCGGTCGTCACTACGGCGTTTGCTGGTCAAGTCGAATGCAAACGGTTGATCAGCACGGATGCAATTGACTGGTCAGTGACGATGCAAATGGTCAAGTCCATGCAATTACGCAGGCCCACATTAAAACCGACGAACGACCACCCGGCCATGGAAAACCACCGGCTGCCAAGGTCTTCCATCGCTACTTAATTGGCGCAGAGTCGCCCCCAAAATACTATTGACCGCGAGCAGAACGAGCGCTAAACCAGAACTGTACAAGCGCTGTCCTCGATAGCACCCAGGTAGCCAGAACCTTTGAGGCTACGCCACATCGTGGTGGCTCCCCCCCAAGTGCGATTAGCGTCCGGCGGCTCGCACGGTCACAGCGATGTGATGGATGCCTACTTCTCAAATTTGCCCACTGCGGCAACTCAGACCTTCTCCTGGCTGCTCTGCAGCAACTTATCCGCTTGGCCATTTCTTGCGCCAACCTTTTGCCCGTCTCTTTGCCCCCTAAAGAGACGGGCGCATATCACACTGCTGCAGCCCTGCTCGCATGGGGCTTTGCGGCTTTCCCCCTCGTGACAATCGGTGTGACAAACACCGAATGCTCACTCGCCACAGCGATGCCGATGATGGTGCCGCAGCCCAGGGAATGGACTGCACCTGACTGACCGTCAGGCATGCCCCGGTCATCTCATTACTGCCTTCACTCGACTCAGGATCTCGCGGCACTGGTCTCGTCAGCCAGTGCAGTCTCCACCCGCCCACCGCTATCGGTGTTCAGGAGGCCAGATCATGAGATGCCCAAGCTCCCGGTCGTAAGGAGCCGTCAGTCCCGCGTAAGTGGACAACCCTCACAGGTCGCAGGGGCCTTGATCCCTGATAACACTCAACAACCGTGGCGGGATGAGTGAGGACGAAGTCGATAATCTCAGGAGAAGTGCGATGCAACTGTGCGAAGCGTTCGAGCCACTGCTGTGGAAACCGAAGCCGACTTTTTCAACAGAAACGGCCGATTACAGTCATTCGTGACAGGCTACAATTTGCCAAAACATTGCTTTATAGAGGCTGATACCTGCCTACAACTTGAGGGCAATTCACAATGCTCAAAATGGACTCTGTAACTTTTGAACTTGGCACACTCGTCAAACCAGTGGTGGATGCTATCCATGATGTAAAGCCGGTTTGTGTCGAGGCCGAATTGATCAGTGTGGCTGACGGCAGTGTTGTCTTTCTTTCTCCAGATTCGATGGCCACGGCCTTACGCGCAGACCAACCTTCACTTGTCTTCCGTAGCAGCAGGGCGCTGGATGTTCACGAGTTGATTCGCTCAGAAATCCTCGAAGCAGGAGGACGGGAGACATTACTTAACAGTCGGAATGTTACCGCACCGACCATCGGAGAATGCTTTTCCATGATTCCCGATCAGATGAAAGCACGGGACGGCAAGCAGTATCGGGTGAGTTTTGCGTACGCTGGCCAGGGCTTAACGCGTTACTGCGCTGTCAACACAGATTGGTACGACGATCTGGTTAATCTGCTCGTTGAGTTCATAGCCGGGCACGAAAAACGATTTGAAGAGCTAGCGGCGAACGAGGCAGCCAAGCTCGATGCACTCTTCAAGGAATTGGTCATCGAGATTGCCAATGATGAGCGATTTGTCCAAACCAGGGGGCTCAGGAAGAAAGGCTTGCTCGTAGAGGCCGTTTGGGGGGACAGAATTCCGCGCGACGCACAGTCTCGGCTCATGCGCCTGGCCCAGGGTGAGGATCCGCAGGACTGGAATTTCGCGCATGTAGTCCGGCAGGCCAACGATATCGTGGACCAGCGACAAATGCTGGAGTAACCGACCGCTTTCGACCCAGGCTGTGTGAAAACACATGCGCCGTTTGAAGCCTGCGTTGCAACGTAAAATCTGCCAGCGTTTGGTTTATCAGCAGCCCGAAAATTTTCGTAGGAACGCGATTTTAGCTCCGGTCCTGGCTGTCAAACCTGCTCAAAAACGTTTTCACACAGCCTGGACCCGAAGCGGACTGTTCCGGCGTCTGAAAAACCAAATCTGCTCAGTCCAAAGTGAAGCGAATACTGGGTTATCGCGTGCGTATAAAGCTCAGCCTGGGCCAATAACACATGCAAGACGTCCCTGCCAGTGTCGCTACGTGGATCATGCCGGCTAATGCTTAGCCGGCATGTGATCAGCGCTTTCCAGGAGGAGTCGAACGGTTCACCGCAGGCTCTTCGGATCTACGGTGATATTCAGTCGTTGGCGGAGGAGGAGGTGGTGTTCTATTTTCGTTATTTTGAGGCTTTTTTTGATCGGTCATGCTGACAGCTCTCTGGTGGTTGTAAGGATCGCTAAAAGGAGGATGAACCCCGCGCCCATGACAAGCTCATTGTAGGCATGCTCTAGGGGCCTCGATTTTTCGTTGATAGCTTTCGTAAGCTTTTCAAGGGTGTCGACGTAGCAGTTGTAGATGTGAAGCTTCTGCTGCTCGTCGTTGACGCTCAGTAGGTAATCCGCCGTCTGACGATTGGAGGGCAGACTTGGGCAATCACATATTCGCAGCGCGCTGAAGGCGTGCCCCCACGAGCATGCAATACAGATTGCGCAGACGATGAAGTTCAGAAGTATTAGCATAGCGAACGGGGAGGTTGCCTGAAACAGCACCCCGTTTTTGAACCCTGCCAGTGCACTCAGCGCTACGATGACGATGGACACAGCTGTCAGAAACTTCGCGCATTTGTTTTCAAAATGGTCGAATCGGCCTTGCTCTTCTTTGAAGCGATCTTGCAGATAGCGAATTGTGTCGTCCATGTTTTCCTTTATAAGCAATCAGCGTCGATGCCTGTTCTTGAGCGTTTGCGGTACAGTGGCTATGATCCGGCTTTCCTCCATAGGTGGCAAATGAGCGTTGATTACTACCGCCGCCAGGTTGGCGCGCACCAGCAAAAGCTTGCCAAATTTCAGGTAGACAAAGCACGGCTGGCTGCCAAGGCTGGCGAGGCGTTCAGGAAAATGCAGGCCGCGAGCAGTGCTGCCGGCAAAGCCAAAATAAGCTCTACAATCGTAAGCAAGCTGCGTGAGGCCGAGCGGTACTCCTCTGAGTATGCCAAGAATCAAACTGAGCTGGGTAAGCTGGAGATCAAGATCGCTGACGAGCAGAAGCGACTGATAACCACTCAAGGTCAGTTTGACAAGGCGCAAGCTCAAGAGCAGAAGAAGCAAGATGCTGATCAGAAAAAGCGCGAGGCTGAAATCAAAAAGAGCCAAACCGCCCAAAAACGTGCAGACCTAGACCACGAGCACCGAATGCGCGAGGTGGGGGCCGGGCTAGCCAGGCATGAGGTGCTCCATCAACAAACAGCTCGACAGATGCAAAAACTCAGAGCCCTACCCAAGCGAATCACGGTGCTGTTCATGGCCTCAGACCCAGGGGTCAACAAGCTTGCGCTCGATCTGGAGGTACGAACCATCGGCGAGAAGATTAGGGCCTCCGAACACCGGGATGCGATCGATTTCCAAAGTCGCTGGGCAGTCAGGCCAGGGGACATTCTGCAAGCGATCAACGAGCTCCGTCCAACGGTCGTACACTTTAGTGGCCATGGCACGTCAGCAGACGCTCTGGTGCTCCAAGATGATCAAGGCAGGCCCAAGCACGTCCCTAAGGAGGCCATTGTAAGCGCCATTGCATTCGGGTCGGACAGCGTGAAATTGGTCTTTTTCAATACATGCTTTTCATTCAACCAGGCCCAGGCAGCGGTACAGAATGTGAATGCGGCTATCGGAATGAACCAAGCAATCGGCGATCAAGCTGCACGGATTTTTTCGTCTGAATTTTACTCAGGTATAGGATTCGGGCATTCCTTGGAGAAGGCATTCAGGCAGGCTAAGGCAGCGTTGATGATGGAGGATGCCGCGCAAGCAAATATACCTGAGCTGCATTTGAAAGCTGGGGTCACTGAAGAAGAGCAGACGCTCGTGAGACCTCGCGAAATTTGATCATAAAGTCCGGCGCTAGTCTTCGTCCAACGTCCACTCCTGTCCGTTTTCTGCCCAGAGCCACCGGCTGCTATGGGCAGTTCACTGCCAATCATGGTTACGAAGCGTGCTGGTCAGATCGAATTCAAACGGGTGGTAAAGTGGACTGCAGTATTCCAATTGGTATTCCAACCAAAAATAAAATCCTACATTTACCTTATAAATCAATAAGTTACATGACGGATTCAAATTACCCAGGCCCCCAATCCGAAAACGATAAAGCCCGCCAAGTGCGGGCTTTGTTGCATCCGGGGTTTGGCATCAAACACTCATCGGCACCCAGCCCAGCGTCGTCACCGTCGAACGCCATGAAAAATCCAGAACCTCCTTCAGAAACAATTCTGGTTGGCTCCCCGCTCCGTCCTAGGAAATTCCCCTCAAGTTGTGGCGAACTCCATGAACTGGCACGTAACGACCCGAAAAGCTAACCTTCCATCTTCGCTGCAACCCGGCGGACGGTTTTGACAGGCCGAAAAGCGTAGGGATCCCTAACCTTTCGGAGTTCCTCCATGAAAAAGACCAACCCACCTGAAAACCCAACCCTTTCAGAGTCGGAAGACCTCGACCTCACCCAACTCTCCAAAGCCACCCAACGCGCCGTCAGCGCCCGCTTGCGCGACCCGAAACAGCCCGATCCCGTGAGTCATATTTTCACCATTCTCCCCGACGTCGACACACCCACCCTGCTCGCTCACGCCAGCGAAACCCTTGCCTCCATGAACGTCATGACCACCGACCTGGCCGACCAGCTCGAAGGTTCGCATCGCAACGTGGCATTGGCAATTCAGCAATTGGCCGTGCTGGCCGAGATGTTGATCAATCGAGCGCTGGATAACCTCGATTCGCCCACGCCGGCGGTCACGCCCGTCTGCCACTGAGTGATCACGCTCGTTGATCGAATGGAGGTTTTTTCATGGATCGATACATGCCGGTCACCGGCATCGACTGCACCATCGCGTCGCTGCTGATCGACACCGAAGCGCCGCTGGATGTGCTGCATGAAACGGCGGCCTACCGCATCCGCACCGCGACTCAATTGCTGGAGAGTTTCGCCGTGAACGAAGGCGTTTACAGTGAGCTGGCTCGGGTGTTGGTGATTTCGTTGCGCGATGGCTGCGATTTGCTGGATGTGGTTGGGCGAAGGTTACAGATGCAGGTTTCGGCGTCGTAACGAACCCGGCACAGGAAATCGTTGCCGCTTCCCCAATAGAAAAAGGCACCGACGAGCATATCGCAGGTGCCTTTTTTTGATTTGAGCGGGTAGGGATGTTCTAAATACGTGACAGAACTGAATGCCCCTATTTTCCAGAGGGTGCAATGCGCACCGACTGGCGCTCCTTCATCAACCCCACTGCAAGTGCCGATAGAATCAGCGCAATCGAAATCCCTTCATTGAAATCAACCCTATGCCCAAGCATCAGCATCGAACCTGCGATCCCAAACACCGGAATCAGCAATGACAGCGGTGCCACTCTGGAAACCGGGTACTCTCGCAGCAGTAGATTCCAACCCCAATAGCAGAAATGCGTCGCCGCATAGACTTGAAACAAAATCGAGAACACCGACACCCACTCAAGGTGTGTTGCCAAGGAGGTAAACGGAGCGGGACCGTGTGCCAGCCAAGTGAGTACCAACAAGGGAATCGGCGGGAACAGGCTGGCCCATACCACAAAGGCGAACATTTCCCGAACCTTCGACCTTTTGATGATGACGTTGCCGATACTCCAACTAAAGGCACTCACCAACAACAAGCCATAACCTACTGTCGTTGCATGGCCGGGACTGCTGAAAATAATGCTGATCAGGCCCAGCGCTGCGAGCCCCACTCCAAGGATCTGTCCAAGGCTCAGATGCTCGCGAAACAACAACACTCCCCAACCCAAGGTAAAAAATGCACTGAACTGGATCAACAGGGCAGCGGTCCCTGGTGGAACACCCAGTTCGATGCCCAGGTTGATCAACGCCCACATCGCGACGCCAAAAATCAATCCATAGGCGGCCAACCACCCTATGGCAATCGGCGGGCGCCTGACAAAAAATACCCACGGCAACGCAGCCAGCATAAAGCGAAGAGCAGTCAGCAACAGCGGATCGATAGCGGCCAAGCCTAGTTTGGTGATGGGAAAGTTCAGGCCCCAGACGGCTGTCACCAAGACGGCCAGGGTCAGATGTTTTTTCTGCATGACGTTCTATTTCCAGAAGACAAGGCCGGCAGCTGTATGCACCAACCAAGTCATCACTATGAGCAATAGAGGCAATGGCTCGCTTGCACTACCAGGTCATAAATCATTAAATTCGGGCCATGCGCGAAACTGAAATAGATCCCTACGAAAACACACCCCGCGATGCAGTGGTGACTGCCAATAACTATCTGGATGGCCAGCGCTTTGCGCTGCATACGCATCAACGTGGGCAGTTCGCCTACGCCGCCTGCGGCGTCATCACGGTATTAACCAGCCAGGGTAACTGGGTTGTACCCCCACAAAGGGCTATCTGGGTACCGGCGGGAGTTCCCCATGAGATGAGCATGAGCGGGCCGGTCACCATGCTTAATACTTACATCCGTAACCGCGCCGCGATTCGGCTCAGTCTGCCTGCCCACTGCCAGGTCTTCGGCGTGTCGGCACTGCTTCGGCAGCTGCTGATCCGGGCCATAGACGTTCCGGCACTGTATGCCAAGGAGCATCTGGACGGCCATCTGATGACATTGCTGCTTCACGAAATAGCAGGCATGTCGCCCCTATCGCTTAATGCACCTCTGCCAATTGAGCCAAGGTTGGCACACGCCTGCCGCAACCTGCTGGAGCAACCTTCGCTGGAGATAGGGATTGATGATATGACCAGGCAGGTCGGGATGAGCCGCCGCACATTCACCCGTCTATTTCGCCAACAAACCGGTATCAGTTTTGTCGAATGGCGCCAGCAGGCATGTCTATTGGCGGCCGTGGTGCGTCTGGGTAACGGGGAGGCAATTACGCGGGTGGCGACCGATCTGGGCTATAGCAGCCCGAGTGCCTTCACCAGTGTTTTCCGTCGAGTATTGGGTGAGGCGCCCAGTCGGTATTTTCGTAGCGAGAAAGGATTTTTCTGACAGATTAGAATCACGTCATACTGGGAAATTTCCCGCAACTCATAGCGACGTCCATGAACTGGCGAATAAGGTTTCCGGAAGATAGTCTTCATTCTTCGCTACAAACCCTGCGGACGGTTTTGACAAGCCGAAACAGCGTAAGGATCCCTAATCCCATGGAACGCCCTTATGAAAAAAATCCCCCTGAAATTAGTTGAAAAACCGGCCACTTCAGAGCCTGAAACAACCCAACTTCCCCAAGCCATCGAACGCGTCGTCAGCGCCCGCCGGCGCAACCTGAACAGAAACATTTTCAGCGTCCGCCCCGACGTCGACACGACCACCCTGCTCGCTCATGCCAGCGAAACCCTGGCCTCGCTCAACGTCATGACTTTGGACTTTGCCAACCAACTCGAAGGCTCGCAGCGCAATGTGGCGCTGGCTCTTCAGCAGTTGACAATGTTGACCGAGCTTTTGGTCAACCGAGCGCGGGATAACCTCGATCCGAACGGGTCGGTGGCCGTAGCCAAGCCTCCCGTCTTTCACTGAGTGATCGCGCTCGTTGATCGAATGGTGGTTTTGTCTGGATCGATACAGGCGACGGCTACAGGCGCAGATTTCGGCGTAGAAAAGCAAAATGGGCGGCCTCATTGAGGTCGCCCATTTTTATTGATGCCGTCAGTTGCCCCTTCATTGACTACTCTTCGTGGCAGTGAGCAACACGGAGGAGCCTTCCATCAACATGAATTTTTCTTCACCCCACCGCTTCTCTCCAACCTGTACATTCCTCTCGCTCATTCAAGAAACTACAGTTTGCCCGCCTCCCGCGGGCTTTTTTTGCCTGCCGTTTTATTAGGTCAGTTCAAGGTAACCGCCGCATGGGAAACCTCCAGCAGTTCCTACAGGCATTTCAACCGATACAAATACGTATCCTGCTCCCCATGCTGCTGCGAACACCGCGCCTGATAAAACATCCTGATCAAACCAAACCCAGCCGCTTCAGCCAGCCGCTGGCTCGCCACGTTGGCCGAGGCGGTGATCAGGTAAAACGTGAAACCGGGCATGCTGTTGATCAATGCTTCAAGCGCCGCCCGCATATAGCCTTTGCCCGAATACTCAGTATTGGCCCAGTAGCCGATGAGATATCGATTGCGGCGCCGGGGTTTCAAGCCAATGCAGCCAATGATCGTATGCGCTTCATCGTCGACGATAAGCAACCGCCGCTCGCCAGCTTCGCTCTTGAACTCATCGACCGCCCGCGCGAGAAACGAGCGCGCTTCGTCCTCGGTGGTGTAGGGTTTGGCCCAATGCAGAAATTCGGAATGGGCGGTAAAGCTGGTGTTCAGCGCATGCTGCAACGCTTTACACCATTCAGGGTCGGGGGAGCTCAATCTCAATGTGTGAGTGCCAACCGTCAGCGCAAGCTCCATTGCATCATCCTTAAATACAAACTCCATGACACCTGAGAGTAACAGGTCAGCTATTTAGCCTGCAGTCTGAGGCTGCGCAGAAGCCTCAGGCTTTTCATGTTTTTCCAGCACCGGCAACTCCAGCCGCGCCCGCCCATAGAACGCCAACGCCGTCAGCAAACACGCCAGCCACACAAAGATTCCGGCCCAGAAGGTGTGGGACATGTAGTGCCAACCCTGTAGAACCCGCGTTGTGCCGTAGACGAAACCGAGCAGCAGCGAGCCGTACATCAGCGCTTTGGAATACCGCCAGCGGTAGCGGCGAGCCACGAAGTACAGCGCGAGCATCGTGAAGCCGCCCGACGCATGTCCACCCGGCCAGCAACGACCGGCACCGGCGACTTTCAGCAGGTCGAAATTCTGGTACCACGCTTTGTGTTCGATTTTCCCGGCGTACTGAGTCGTTTCGACCGGGCAATAGACACTGGTGTGGCCCTTGAGGTAGTGGATAACGCCAGTGCTGATGGAAAACGCGAATACCACATAGAGAAAGTCCCGACGGTGTTTACTGGCAAACTGAAGCACCGGCGCGAGTTTGATTTTTTCCAGCAGTGCGATGATCTTCGAATGTTTTTCAATCTTCAGACGCGGCCAGAGAAACGACAGCAAAGCGCCGATCATCGCGACCTCACCGGTCCAGTTCGGAATGATCCGCGCCCATTTGTGGGTGATTTTCTCGAACAGATGAACATGCTGTAACGGAAACACCCGGGTGGCCGGATCATAAAAAAGATCGCTGAAGGCGATGTCTATCCTGGTCATGTCAAACAGCAGGAAAACCACGACCGCGCAGGCCAGCGGGATACCGAAGTTCGCCCAATAAAAGCGGTAACGGGAAGAAGTCAGCATCGTACGTCCTGATCCAGAGGGATGATGGTCAGGCTCATTCAGTGGTCACCGAATGCCAGTCAGAGGCTTCGATGAAGCCGAGCATGCGCGGTGCCTGAAGTTTTTCGGCGGTGATAAACAGAGAGGCGCCGTAGCCGAGGGTGTCGGTGGGTAACTTGAGGTCTTTTTCCAGTTGCGCCATGCATTCGCTGTGGGTCACCAGAATCAGGTTGCGCCCGGCCACCTTGTGCGCGAGGACATCGCGCAGCATGCTGCCTCTGCAGTGGACCAACCAGTCTTCGTCGACGCCGACCTTGTTGAACATATAACCGGCGGTTTGCGCCGTGCGCATCACCGGGCTGTTGTAGATGTCGGCCCGATCCAGGCCCAAATGCTCGAACTGCGCGCCGACACTCACCGCCACGCTGCGCGAACGATCCGTAATGCCATCGTTGCCAACCAGACAGGCTGCGGTGGAGTGATCGCAGCGCTCGACGTGGCGCACCAGCACGATCATGTCGCCCTTGGTCCAACCGGTCACCAACGCCCGGGCACCCGCTACATTGCCATGGGCCAGGTCCGGGACGGCAGCAGGCCGCAACAGCCACACGGTCAGCGGAATCACCAGCAGCGCCGAGGCCAGCACGACCGCAGTATTTCGATAACGGGTCAAACGGCTCAGATCGATCGAGCGTTTTATCCCGAACAGACTCAGTCTCAATTCCACATCAAACCGCCTCGCCGGCATGCACCATTGTCATTCGATGCCGCGAGGGTAAAGAGGCGCGCGTCGGCAACCGGTGAAACCCATGTGAAAAAAAGCTTAAGACCCGCCCAAAAGTCTTGTTACAGAATCGGTCCGAGAAAATCCTTTCAGCTCTCGGGGTTGCTGCCGATACAGACCTGCTAACCCCTTGCTGGCTCTTAAAACAACAATCTTCCAGCCAACCGACGATCAAGAAACACAACGTTCCTGGAGGAATATTGATGAATAGCTGGTTCGGTAATATCAGCGTGAACCTGAAACTGGGCCTGGGATTCGGCCTGGTCCTGGCACTGACCTGCGTCCTCGCCCTGACCGGCTGGACGAGCCTGGGCGGGTTGATTGACCGCAGCAACTGGATGAGCGACATCACTCAGTTAAACGCTGGCCTGACCAAACTGCGTGTGGTTCGCCTGCAATACATGCTGACCAACGGCGATGAAACTGCCGCACAGAATGTACAGACAACACTCGATGGCTTCGTCGCTCAGCAACAATCGTTGCTGTCGAAATTCAAAAGCCCGGAAAATCTCAAGTTGCTCAAAGAGCAGAGCGCGACCATCAGCGCTTACCAGATATCCCTGAACAAAATGCGCAGCGCCTACCGCACCGGTAACAGCGCCCGCGACGCCATGGGCGCCAACGCTGAAACCGCCAGCAAGTTGATCGAAACGATCAGCACCCGGGTGCAGCAAATGCCCCTGAGCGATCAGCGCTTCGAACAGTTCCAGGCCATCACTGCGGCCAAGGAAGCATTCATCCTGGCTCGCTACGAAGTGCGTGGCTACACCGCCAGCACCAACGCCGAGACCGAGCAAAAAGCCGTCACCCAACTGGACACGGCCATCGCCAGCCTGAAACAGCTCAACGTGCATTTCGCCGAGACCCAGCAAGACGCTCTGCGTCAGCTGGAAACCGCGCTGAGCAACTACCGCAGCGCCTTGCAAACATATAAAGCCGCCAACACCGATGCGGTGCAGGCACGCAAGGAAATGACCGATCAAGGCGCCACCATCGTGACGCAGAGCGATCAGCTGTATCAGATCCAGCTTGACCGTCGTGACGCCGAAAGCGCCAAGGCCCGCACGCTGCAACTGATCAGCACCTTGCTGGCATTGCTGGTGGGCATCATTGCTGCCGTGCTCATCACCCGTCAGATCACCGGCCCGTTGCGCGATACCCTGGCCGTGGTCGAGCGCATCGCCAGCGGCGATTTGTCCCAGGACGTCAAAGTGACCCGCCGCGACGAACTCGGCGTGTTGCAGCAAGGCATCGCACGCATGGGGGTGACCCTGCGCGATTTGATCAGCGGTATCCGCGATGGCGTCACCCAGATCGCCAGCGCCGCCGAAGAACTGTCGGCCGTGACCGAACAAACCAGCGCCGGAGTCAACAGCCAGAAGATCGAGACCGATCAGGTGGCCACCGCCATGCACGAGATGACGGCCACGGTGCAGGAAGTCGCGCGCAATGCCGAAGAAGCCTCCCAGGCCGCAGCCGCCGCTGATGGCGAAGCGCGCGAAGGCGATAAAGTGGTCAACGAAGCCATCGCCCAGATCGAACGTCTGGCCAGCGAAGTGGTGCGTTCCACCGAAGCCATGAGCGTGTTACAGAAGGAAAGCGACAAGATCGGCAGCGTCATGGACGTGATCAAAGCCGTGGCCGAGCAGACGAACTTGCTGGCCCTCAACGCCGCCATCGAAGCAGCCCGTGCCGGTGAAGCCGGTCGTGGTTTTGCGGTGGTGGCCGACGAAGTCCGCGGCCTGGCCCAGCGCACGCAGAAATCCACCGAGGAAATCGAAGGCCTGGTGGCCGGCCTGCAGAACGGCACCCAACAGGTGTCGACCGTGATGAACAACAGCCGCGCCTTGACTGACAGCAGTGTCGCGCTGACCCGCAAGGCCGGCGTATCACTGGAAAACATCACCCGCACGGTGTCTAACATCCAGTCGATGAACCAGCAGATCGCTGCCGCTGCCGAGCAACAAAGCGCCGTGGCCGAAGAGATCAGCCGCAGCATCATCAACGTACGCGACGTGTCCGAACAGACCGCTTCCGCCAGCGACGAAACCGCTGCCTCCAGTGTTGAACTGGCGCGGTTGGGTAATCAGTTGCAGATGATGGTAAGCCACTTCCGGGTTTGACGTTACGTCAATGGTGAATGACAGATCCATTCGCGGGCAAGCCTCGCTCTTACAGGCTACTCATTAAACTTGTAGGAGCGAGGCTTGCCCGCGAAGGCGATCTACCGATCACCAGAGTCATTCAGGCTTCCCACGGATTGATCACTTCAATCCCGGGAAACTCGAAGTCCCGAACATTGCGAGTGGCAATGGGTGCTCCGTGACTTCGGCAGATTGCCGCTATCTGAGCATCAGCCATCGACGCCATTCGACCATTTGCTTCAGAGCCAGCTACCAGCGTCGCGTACTCCACCGCGGCATGGGCATCAAAAGGCAAAATCCTTCCGGCAAAGTCTTCTTCGAACATCGCCATCGCATGAGCTTCAAGTTTCTGTTTACGCTTGCCGAACGGGAGCCGGGCAATGCCATGGAGAATTTCCGCTACAGTGACAGCACTGATTGCCAACTCCATTGCTGGCTGTGCATCAACCCAGGCAAGCACTTGAGTGTCAGGCTCGACCCGCATGAATTCTGAAAGAACATTGGTATCGAGCACTATCATTCGGAAAAATCCACCGCTGTCGCTTTCTCGTGACGCGAAGGAAGATCGAGCTCAACCCCACCACTGGCTTTGAACCTATTGCGGATTCGGCTACCAAGACCTCCTGCGCGATCAACGGTGGCCAGGGCTCGACCAAGAATCAGGCGAGCCTCTTCTTCCATCGAATGCCCATTGTGAGCGGCGGCGATACGCAACTGTTCCTTGATCTGATCGTCCAGGTTTCGAATTGTGATACTGGCCATGATGCCTCCTGCAATCAATGAAATCATTGATTGAGGCTAACACACCTTGCCCCATCAAAACCCGCAGAGCTGCCGAACGGCCCCAGACACTAATCGCAAGGAACTCGGCGTAAAACTCCAAAGCCCTGGTTTCATCGAAAATCCGCAGGGTCAGGGTGGTTTTGCCGAAGCTCATGGGTTGCACCCCACCAGCGCAGCAAATGAAGGCTCACTCAATCATGATGCTCGCTGGCGCGTTTGAGCAGTTTTTTGCAGCGTTCGGACAGATGCAGCACGCGTAGCTGTTTGCCAGCCTTGGTGTAGCGCTCGCGCAATGTTTTCAGCGCAGCAATGGCCGAGTAGTCGACGAAGCTCAAGTGGCGACAATCAAGGGTCACCTGGGCCGGGTCATTGGCGGGGTCGAACTGGTTGAGGAATGGCGTGGTCGAAGCGAAAAACAGTGTGCCGTGCAGGCGGTAAAGTTTGCTGCCATCGCTTTCCTGATAGCTGTCGGCATACAGCTCGCGAGCCTGTTGCCAGGCGAAGTTGAGCGCCGCAATGATGATCCCGCATAGCACGGCGATGGCCAGATCGGTGAACACCGTGATTATCGTAACCGCAATAATCACCAGGACGTCGTTGAGCGGCACCTTGTTCAGCACCCGCAACGAGGCCCAGGCGAAGGTCTGCTGCGCCACCACGAACATCACCCCGACCAGTGCGGCCAGCGGAATGCGCTCGATCAGCGGCGACAGAAACAAGATGAACAGCAGGATCATCACCCCGGCCACTGCACCGGAAAGCCGACCGCGACCACCGGAGCTGAGGTTGATCACGGTTTGCCCGATCATGGCGCAGCCGCCCATTCCGCCGAACACACCAGACACTATATTGGCAGCACCCAATGCCACGCATTCGCGATCCGGGTAGCCACGGCTCTCGGTGATTTCGTCGGTCAGGTTCAGGGTCAATAGGGTTTCCAGCAAGCCGACCATCGCCATCAATATCGCGTAAGGGGCGACGATGCTCAGGGTTTCCAGGCTCCATGGGATATCTGGCAGCGCGAAGCTCGGCAAGCCACCGGCAATGTGCGCCATGTCGCCCAACGTGCGGGTCGGCAGACCCAGCAGGTAAACCGCCAGCCCAACACCCAGAATCGCCACCAGTGCCGGCGGCACGGTACGTGTCAGACGCGGCATCAGGTAGACGATGGCCATCGTCAGCGCCACCAGCCCGATCATCATGTATAGCGGCGAGCCACTGAGCCAGGCGTCACCACTCTTGAAATGCTCCAACTGGGCCAGGGCGATGACGATCGCCAAGCCGTTGACGAAGCCGAGCATCACCGGATGCGGCACCATGCGCACCAGTTTACCCAGCCTCAACAGACCGAACGCCAGCATGATCAACCCACCCAGCAGCACAGTCGCCAGCAAGTACTGCACACCGTGCTGCACCACCAACGCGACGATCACCACGGCCATCGATCCGGCGGTGCCGGACACCATCCCCGGCCGCCCACCAAACAGTGCAGTCAGGGTGCAGATGATGAAAGCGCCGTAAAGCCCCATCAATGGATTGAGGTGGGCCACCAGCGCGAAGGCGATGCATTCGGGCAACAGGGCGAAAGAGGTCGTGAGTCCGGCCAGGACATCGGCGCGCAGACGTTTGGGTTTCATGGCTTACCTAAAAATACAGGCGGGAGAAGAGAGGGCGAATGTTACGGAATTGAGCGCGGGCCGGCCAGTGAATAGGCCGCTGGAAACGCAATCGCGAGCCTGCTCGCGATGAACGATGACGCGGTCTACGCATCAGCCCTTGAAATCCGCAATCGCATAAGCCGCCAATTTGCCCTGAATGAAGTCCAGGAAGCACTGAATCCGTAAAGCAAGTTGCGAGTTGCGGTAGTACACCGCGTTGATCGGTTGGCGATATCCGCTGTTGAACTCCGCCAGCAGCACCTGCAAGCGACCGGCATGGATGTCGTCGATGGTCATGAAGTGTGACAGGCAGGCGATGCCCTGCCCTGCCAGCGCCAGGTGCCTGATCGTCTCGCCCCCGGATGCACTGATCGATGCCTGAATCGGCCAGCGGTCACCGTGGACATAGCGCAGCGGCCATTGGTTCAGGCCTTCATTCTGGGTAAACCCCAGCAGCGTGTGCCCGGTCAAATCCTCGACAGCACTCGGTGTGCCGTGTTGCTCCAGATACGCCGGGCTGGCGACGATGTGCAGCGGGCTGCAACCCAGGGAGCGGGCGTGCAAGGTTGAGTCGGCCAGCGTGCCGATGCGGATGGCGATGTCGGTACTTTGTTCGAGCAGGTCGATGATCAGGTCGTTGCTGTTGAGTTCGAGCAGGATGTCCGGGTAGAGACGGCGGAACTCTTCGATGTGCGGCACGATGGCATGCAGCATGAACGGCGAAGCGGCATTGATCCGCAGGCGCCCGGACGGGGTTTGCTGGCGTGAGGACAGGCGCTCTTCGAGTTCGTCCATCTGATCGAGAATCAGCTTGGCGTGCTCGAAGAAGTATTTGCCCTCCTCGGTCAGGTCCATGCGCCGCGTGGTGCGGTTGATCAGCGTAGTGTCGAGCTTGGCCTCCAGGCGCGACAGTGTACGGCTGACCGCCGACGGTGTTTGCCCGACCTGTTCGGCCGCAGCCGAGATCGACCCGCACTCAATCACGCAGACGAAAATCTGCAACTCATCGGATCTGGCTTTCACGTGTGTCCCTTATCGATAGTCCTGCGCCGTTCTACTGTGGACGGGGCTTGTGGGGCTCAGACTTTCGATAGTAGCCGAGCGTTATGCCTTAAGACCAAACACCTCGCTCAAGTGCTGCTCATAACGCACCACATCGGCCTCGATATTCGGGCGTTTCATCACATCCACGCACAGGAAGGTCGGCAAACCGGTCATGCCGAGAAAGGTGTTGGCCTTGTGGAACGGGAAGTACACCGCGTCCACACCCTTGGCTTCGAAGAAGTCGGTCGGATCGTCGAAGGCTTGCTGTGGCGCGTTCCAAGTCAGCGACAGCATGTATTTTTTACCGTGCAACAAACCGCCACTGCCGTACTTCTGTGACGCGTCGGAGCGTGTGCGGCCATCGCTGGCGTAGAGGCTGCCGTGGCCTTCGGTGAAGACTTCATCAACGTACTTCTTGACGGTCCAGGGCGCGCCCATCCACCAGCCGGGCATCTGATAAATGATCACATCGGCCCAGAGGAATTTGGCGACTTCCTCCGCGACGTCATAGCCCTCATCGATAAACGTGGTTTTCACATCCACACCACCGCGGTCCAGCACGCTCAACGCGGCTTCATGCAGCGTCGTGTTGTAGCGACCATCGGAGTGTGCAAATTTTTTGCCGCCATTGAGCAGCAGAACTTTTTTCATGGGAAATCTCGCAAGGTTGGAATTCGATGGCGGCAGAGTAGCGATCAACCTCGTGTGGAATAAGCGCTCAATCGACAAAAATCATTTGACCAATACGCACAAATGGATAGGTGATTGTTGCCATAGACTTGCACCGATTACGACTCTCAAGGAGAACCTGATGAGCGAACTGCAAGGCTTCATCCTGTACGCCAAGACCCGCCCGGAAAAAGCCGAGGCCTTCGAAACCTTCTTCCGTGCCTACGTCGAACCGAGTCGCGCCGAACCCGGTTGCATCGAGTACCACATGCTGCGAGACAAACAGGACCCGACGCTGTTTATCTTCTACGAGATCTGGCAATCACAGGCCCATCTGGATGTGCACTCCAATCTGCCGCACATGAAGCAGTTCCTCGACATGCGCATGGAATATCTGGAGCGGGATTTTGATATCCGCCCGATCGAAAGGCTCAGCACATCGTCCGCTAGCCGCTGATCAACAAGTGGCTGCCGAGCACGCCGAGGCCGATGAAGAACACGCGCTTGAACAACACGGCGCTGATCCGCTGGCGCAGCCATTGCCCCAGCAGCATGCCGAGCACCGCCGGAATCAGTGCCAGCAGCGACGCGCTCAACTCGCCACCGCCGAGGGCACCGCGCCACAACAGACCGGCGGCCAACGCGAGGGTCGACACGGTGAACGACAGGCCTAGCGCCTGCACCAATTCATCCTTGCTCAAGCCCAGCGCTTGAAGATAAGGCACCGCAGGAATCACGAAGACGCCGGTGGCCGAGGTGATGATGCCCGTCAGCACACCGCAGAACGGACCGAGCCAACGCTCGGTACGACCGCCGACACGCAAGGTCGGCAGGAACAACCCGCTCAAGGCGTAAATCAACAACGCCGCTCCCAGCCCCCGCACGACCCAATGCCCACCGGCCATACCGACCCACAAAGTACCGGCGCCCGTGCCGATGAAAATCGCCAGCAGCATCGGCCATAACCGGTTCAGCAGCCCGCGCAAATGACCACCGAATGCCAGTTGCCAGACGTTGGTCAGCGTCGCGGGAATAATCAGCAAAGCCGCAGCCTGCGACGGTGCCATAGCCAGACCGAGCAAGCCCATCGCAATGGTTGGCAGACCGAGACCGATCACGCCTTTGATCATCCCGGCGAGCAGGAAGGTGGCGATAACCAATAAGGACAGGGCCAAACCCAGATTTTGGTAGAACGCGGCGAGTGTATTCATGGGGGCTATGGTGAGCGCTGAAGGTTGCCTTGAAAATCTGGCATATATTGAGGCTGCCTCTTGATTTGGTGGAGGCTAGAATTTTCGTTGCTACTGCTGACGCCTTCGCGGGCAAGCCTCGCTCCTACAGGGGATCTGTGATCTCCAGAACGACATGAATCCTGTAGGAGCGAGGCTTGCCCGCGAAGACGTCCGCCCAGCCAACAAACCTCCTGAGGCTGTCACCATGCACTTCGACCTCACCGACCTGCGCCTCTACCTGAACATCCTCGACACCGGCAACATCACCGCCGGTGCCGTACGCAGCCATTTGTCCCTGGCAGCGGCCAGTGCGCGAATCCGCGCCATGGAGGCCTCAATGGGCATCGAGTTCCTTGAGCGAGGTCGCCGCGGCGTCAGCCCGACCCCGGCCGGCAAGGCCTTGGCGCACCATGCCCGAGTCCTTTTGCAACAGGCCGAGCGCTTGCAGCAGGACCTGGCCGAATACGCCAAAGGGGTCAAAGGCCAGGTGCGGTTGTTGTGCAACACCACAGCGATCACCGAATACCTGCCGGAGTTGCTGGCAGACTTTCTATGCGACCATCCGAACCTCGGCATCGACCTGCAAGAGCTGCCCAGCGCGCGCATCACCCATGCCTTGCGCCAAGGCGCGGCGGACCTGGGCATCGTGTCCGACGCCGTGGATACCGACGGCCTTCAGACCCGCTATTTTCGTGACGACCCGCTGGTGCTGATCCTGCCGTACGATCACCCCTTGGCCGACACCGGAGCGTTAAGTTTCAGCGCCACCTTGCACCACGATTACGTCGGCCTGAACGCCAACAGCGCCTTGGCCGTGTACCTGGAAGAACAGGCCCTGCACAGCGGCTTACGGATGCAGATTCGCATCCGTGCCGATGGCTTCGATGGTGTGATGCGCATGGTCGCCCGAGGTGCCGGGCTGGCGATCGTGCCCTTGGCGGCGGTCGAACGCTGGCCGACTGAAACACCGTTCAAAAGCATCGCACTGAAAGAGCCGTGGGCCCGACGCAAGCTGTTGCTGTGCGCCCGAGACTTCGCCGTGCTGCCCGGTTATGCCCAGGCTTTGCTGAACGTTTTGACTCTCCCCTGAGGGGCAGACTTTACCCTTGAGGTTTCATCTTCAGGGACCGTTACGATGAGCAAACGAATACTGGTGATCCTCGGTCACCCTTCGAGCAACAGCTTTTGCGGCGCACTTGCCGAACGCTACGCACAATCGGCGTCGCGTGCCGGGCATGAGGTGCGTCAGCTGTGGTTGGGCAAGATGAACTTCGACCCGGTGCTGCGCGAAGGCTATCAGCATGTGCAGCCGCTGGAAGCCGACCTGCGCCGCGCTCAGGCGGACATTCTGTGGGCCGAACACCTGACCCTGGTCTACCCGATCTGGTGGGGCGGCGTACCGGCCTTGCTCAAGGGTTTTCTTGATCGGGTGTTGCTTCCGGGCTTCGCTTTCAAGTATCGCGAAGGCAAAGCCTTTCCCGACAAATTGCTGCATGGCCGCAGTGCGCATTTGCTCGTGACCATGGACACGCCACCCTGGTATTACCGCTGGATCTACCGCATGCCCGGGCTGCATCAGATGCGCAAAACCACCCTGGCATTTTGCGGCATCGAACCTCAGCGCACGCTCACCTTCGGGCCGATCCTGGGGTCCAGCGCCGGTCAGCGCGAAACCTGGCTGCTGCAAGCCCAGGCTATCGCCAGCCGATGAGTCTGCCGATAATGGGTCTGGCTTACCCACGGCAAAAAAGGACTTTTCATGTACATCGGCCAAGCCGCGCATCGCTCGGGCACGACGATCAAGACTATCCGTCACTATGAGGCCATCGGCCTGTTGCCTCCCGCCCGGCGCAGGGGCAACTACCGCGTCTATGACCAACACAGCGTCGACCTTCTGAGCTTCATCAAGTGCGCCCAGCAATTGGGCTTCAAGCTCAAGGAATTGCAGGCGGCTTTCGCTTCCCAAAACGGTCAGCCGCTGTCCTGGGTTCAGGCGCAACAGGCAATCACCAACAAGAAACAGGAAATCGACGACCAGATTGCGGCGCTGACACAGCGGCACGCGCAATTGGTCGAGTTCGAAAGCAGCCTGCAGAACGCCTGGGAAAACTGCCCGTTAGAGGGACCTTGAACGCTCTCTCATGCACACCCCTTTTTAGCAAAATAAGCACAAGGAATAGCTTGCATGGTACGGCTACATACGTACTATAGCTTTGAAGCCGAACGTGTCGTTCAGTCCCCGCCACCTTGCGGCGATGGCGGGCAAGGAAGAACGGATCAGCTCCAATAACCTACAAGGAATGAGGGGACGCTATGGTTGATTCAACTGAATTTCGTAATGCAATGGCGATGCTGGGAAGTGCAGTCACCATTGTGACCACGGATGGCCCCGCGGGCCGTTTTGGCTTTACCGCTTCGGCGGTGTGCAGCGTGACTGATTCACCGCCCACACTGCTGGTCTGCGTAAACCGCTCCTCGTCCAATCACGAGCATTTCAAAACCAATGGAGTGCTCTGTGTGAACGTGCTCACGGGAGATCATCAATCGACATCCGGGGCATTCGCCAATCGTCAGCTGTCCATGCAGGAACGCTTTTCCAGTGTGAACTGCGAAACCCTGGTGACCGGTTCGCCAGCCATCGATGAAGCGCTGGTCAATCTCGACTGCCGCATCAGCAAGATCGACGAGGTGGGTACTCACAGCATTTTTTACTGTGAAATCCTCAAGCTCAAACACAGCGAGGCCAAGGAAGGCCTGGTCTACTTCAATCGCAATTACTACCGTCTCAACGACGAACTGCGATTGGCGCCCGATCAGTAACCGCTGCTCACCCGGCATTGATGACAGCCGCCGTGTTGCCTGAACGTCGGCCTGTCGAATACCGGGTCATCACAGGGATGAGAACATGTTGTTCAATGAAGAAAACTTCGCGGATATAGACCTTAACCTGATCATTACTTTTCTGGTGTTGTTCCGGGAGAGAAGTGTTACACGCACGGCTGAACGCCTGCATGTCAAACAACCAGCGATCAGCGGATCGTTATCGCGCTTGCGCAAAAAGTTCGATGACCCGTTGTTCCTGCGCTCCTCCAATACCATGCGCCCCACCTCGAAAGCTGAAAAACTGGCGCTGGCCCTCACCCCGGCAATCAGTCAGATAGAAGCAGTGATTTGCCGCTGACAAAGAACGCAAAATCCCCTTGGCCGGGTGAACGATCAGGGGGTTGTCCCGCTCTTGAATACCTGCCGGATTCAACCGTAAAACGCTGAGGGGATGAAAAGATGAGGGTTTGGGAGACGCGTGACTTCAAGCTCGATTGCCGAGCCTGATCCTGACTAAACCCGCACCCAAAAGGCCGGTAGAAAACACTCACTGACCAACAAGGCAGAGCCATTGCGCGTGAAGCGCGAACGTCTGGCCAGCAGTCGCTGGGCCTGGGGGGCGAAACGATAGGACAGCGCTGCCAGCGGCGCGCCGGGAGACAGCAAAGCGCACTGGAAAGGTTCGCGCAGGGTTCGGTCCGACGTGTAGAGGATCTCGGCCAATGGCCGGCCACCGTATTCGTTGAGCTCCGACCAATCGGCGTTCAGGGCCGGAACACTGGTCAGGCTGCGCGCCGTGACACAGGGCTCACCATCGAGCTTCATGACCACTTCACGCACCCAACCGGTCGACGCCGTCGGCACATTCAAGGCCTCTGCCTCGTCAGGGTTGAGCAGCCCGTGGGACTGCTCGACCACTTCGATGGAGTACTCGCCCATCGCCTTTAAACGAGGGGTCAGCGCGCCCGGCAAAAACAGCCAATGATGTTCGGGGTCAGTTAACTCCGATAACGGTCGCGACGACCAATAATGACTTGTCCCCATACTCTCACCTCCCTGGTGATCGTGAACTCAATGGTTGCAGTGAAGGACCCTGCCGTTCACTTGCGGTGTCACCTTAAACCTCAAGACTCGGCATCTTCGTTCACTTCATGCTTGCTGATCACTTCGACGGTTTGCTCATCGAACTTGACCGCGGTGAGCAATGAATCGAGCAGCCCTGGAAAACGCTGGTCCATGTCCTCGCGGCGCAAAGACAACAGGTTTTCACGACCGTACGGCCGTTGCCAAATCAGACCGCTGTCACGCAGGACACGCCAGTGGTGCGTCATTGTCGATTTCGACGCCCCCTTGAGAATTCGCCCGCACGGGTGTTCCTGGCCATCGGCCAACACCTTCAATACGGTCAGACGCAACGGGCTACCCAGTGCGGACAGAACATTCTCTAATAAGATCTGGTCCTGATTAGGGTGATTTGCAACGTTCATAGGTAGGTACCTTTGATGATATAGGCGGGAGATGTCTTACTAGGATTCGTCTATACGAGAACAGTAAGACTATACACAAAAAGTACCCCCCCGCGATAACCACCCCGGGCACTACAGCACCTTGAACCCTGCAATCCCCCGTTCGTTTCTTACTCCACTTCGCTCTCCTGGAAGCCACCGCCCAAGGCTGCCATCAACGAAATCGAACTGTCGATGTGCTTGCTGTTGAGGAAGGCCAGGCGCATCTCGTCCTGAATCAATTGTTGCTCGATGTTTAACGCATCCAGGAACGTATCTTCACCGGCCTTGTACCGGGACTGAGAAAGATCGTAGGACGACTGGGCAATGGCACAGGCATCGCGCTGCACTGCAATCTGCTGCTCGAAGGAGCGCAGTTGCGTGACCGAGATTGCCACTTCATGCAGGGCCGAGGTCAGCACCTGGTTGTAGTGAGCAATCGAAATGTCCAGTTCGGCGTTGCCGGCCTTGAGGTCGGAGCGCAAGCGCCCGGCATCGAAAATCGGCAGGGAAACGGCCGGTGCGATGTTCCAGAACTTGCTGACGCTGGCCAGCAACGCATCGCCGGACAAGGCGTGAGTCCCCGCCGAGGCCACCAGGTTGATGTTGGGGTAAAACGTGGTCTTGAGCGCATCGATATTCTTGTTCTCGGCCTCGACCCGCCAGCGCGCCGCCACGATGTCTGGCCGACGCCCGACCAGTTGCGCCGGCAACTGAGCGGGCAGCGCCACCACACTGGCTTGCAGGCTCGAAGGACGGTCGATGCTTTGCGCGCGATCGACGCCCTTGCCGACCAGGGCCGACAACTGCAACCGGGCGATTTCGATGTCATCCAGCGCGCCGATCAAGGTCGATTCCGAGCGCGCCTTGAGGCTTTGCACCTGCTTCAACTGCGACAGGTTATCCAGCCCCGAGGCGTAGCGTGAATCCGACAGTTCAACCAGCTTGCTCAACCGCGCGAGGTCTCGGCGATTGAGCTCCGACACTTGCCAGGCATAGGCCAGTTGGTTGTAGGCCTTGACCACGTTGACCGTCAGGATCAGCCTCGACGATTGCAGGTCGACTTCGGCCGCCATGGCGCTGTTGAGTGCCGACTCCCAAGCTGCCCGCTGTCCACCCCACAGGTCAAAGGTGTAGTTGAAATTGACCGCCAGGGATCGGGCGGTGACGTAGTTCCGGCCCTCTCCGCTGTAGTCCTCGTACCGCGACAACCGGGCACGGGTGACACCCGCCGAAGCATTGACTTCGGGGTAGCGCTCGGCCTCGCGCAAATCCAGGAACGCGTTGGCCTTGGCGACCCGTGCCGACACTTCCTGCAGGTCCGGGTTGTTGGCATAGGCCTCTTCGATCAAGGCGCCCAATCGCGGGTCACCCAACGACGTCCACCAGTCGGCACGAGGCCAGTTGGCGGGCGGCAGTGTGTCTTGCAGCGTTTTGGAGTGCAGATCGTCAACCGACAATAAGGTGCCCTGATGATCGATCCCGGCATAGTTCACACAGCCTGCCGCCATCAGGATGGAAACAGCCAGCGGCGCCAGCATGAAGCGTGTAATCCGATACATACAACATCCTCACATGATGGGTTGCGGCGCACTGACCAGCGTGGCTTCAGGTGCGCAGGCGGGCTGCTTGATCGAACTCAGCAAGGTGTAAACCGAGGGCAGGATAAACAGCGTGAACAGCGTGCCGATCAGCATGCCCACCACAATCACCAGGCCCAGCCCAAAGCGGCTGTTGGCGCCGGCACCGCTGGCGAACAACAGGGGTGCAAGCCCCACCACCATTGCTGCTGTGGTCATGAGAATCGGCCGCAGGCGAACCTGCGCGGCATGTTGAATCGCCTGTACCCGGTCCATGCCCTGCGTGCGTTGCAATTCATTGGCAAACGCGACCATCAAGATGCCGTGCTTGCTGATCAACCCGATCAAAGTGATGAGGCCGATTTGCGTGTAAATGTTCAGCGACGTCATCCCCAGCGCCAGCGGAACCAGCGCCCCGCAAATCGACAGCGGTACGCTGATCAGAATGATGAACGGATCGCGGAAGCTCTCGTATTGCACGCTTAGCACCAGGTAAATGATCACCAGCGCCAGACCGAAGGTGAACGCCAGGCTGTTGCCCTCCTGCACGTACTGCCGGGCATCGGACTGCCAGTCGAAACTGAAACCTGCCGGGAACCCTTCCGATTGCTTTTGCAGGAAACCCACGGCATCGCCCAAGGTCACGCCCGGTGCCGGAATGGCCTGGAACGTGGCGGAGTTCTGCTGGTTGAATTGGGTCAAGCGATTGGGCTCGACTTTCATGCTGAGCGTGGCCAGCGTCGATAACGGCACCGGATTGCCCTTCTGGTCCTTCACGTAATACAGCTTGAGGGTTTCCGGGGTAAGCCGGTCCGAGGAAATCGACTGCGGAATCACGTCGTAGGAGCGCCCGTGAAAGGAGAACCGATTGACGTATTTCTCGCCGATCAGGCTGTTGAGGGTCTCCCCGATATCCTGCATGCGAATGCCCAGGGCGTTGGCCTTGGCGCGATCAATCTGGATTTCCACCACCGGGTTGTTGAAGTCCAGGTCACTGTCGACCACGGCAAACAAACCGCTGGCCTGAGCCGCCTGCTTGAGCTGATCCATCACGTTGAACAGCGCCAGATAATCCTGATCGCTGCGGATCACCATTTGCACCGGTAACCCACCGGTGGAACCCGGCAAGGGCGGCATCTGGAACACGAAGATGCTGGTGCCTTCGATCTCGTTGACCCGCGCCTGCAAGTCGGGCTGGATCGTGTTGGCGTCGCGACCGCGCTTGTCCCAGTCCACCAGGTTGATCCCGCCGACGCTGTTGGACAGCCCATCGGAACCGTTGGCCACCCAGTTGCTGTAGCCCTCGGGAATCTGATTGAACGTCTCGTAGAGCTTGTGGGCGTACGCTTCAAGGTAATTGAGGTTGGCATGCTGCGGCGCCTTGATGGCCGTCAGCAGAATGTTCTGATCTTCCAGCGGCGCCAGTTCGGTCTGCGCCGAGCGGTACAGGAACGGCAGGCTGAAAAAGATCACCAAGGCCACGCTGAGACTGATCCAGCGACGCGCAAGCGAGCCACCCAGCAACGCGCCATAGCGACTGGCCAAAGACTGGAAGAAGCGGTCGGCTTTGACAGCCATGAAGCCTTCGCTGCTTTTGGCGTCCAGCAGACGGGTACTCATGATCGGCGACAACGTCAACGCAACGATGCCGGAGATAACCACGGCCCCTGCCAGGGTCAGCGCGAACTCCTTGAACAGCGTGCCGGTCAGCCCGCCCATCAAACCGATAGGCGCGTACACCGCCGCCAGGGTGAACGTCATCGCGACCACCGGCCCGGCCACTTCCCGGGCGCCAATCAACGCGGCATCGAACGGGGATTTGCCTTCCTCGATGTGGCGATGCACGTTCTCCACCACCACGATCGCATCGTCCACCACCAAGCCAATGGCCAGAACCATCGCCAGCAACGTCAGCAGGTTCAGACTGAAGCCGAACATCTGCATCAACATTGCGGCGCCGAGCATCGACAGCGGAATGGTCACCAACGGAATCAGCACGGTGCGGAAGGTACCCAGGCACAGGTAAATCACCAGGACCACGATCACCAAAGCTTCCAGCAGCGTGTAGGACACTTCATCAATCGAGGATTGAATGAAGTGCGCCACTTCGAACGGAATTTGTACCGTCACACCCGGCGGCAGGGTTTCCTCGATCTGCGGCAACAGCTCCCGTACGCGCTTGACGATCACCAGCGGGTTACCGGTCGGTGCGGCGTCCAGCCCGAGGAACAGCGCAGGCACATCGCTCATCGAACCACTGGTATCGGTGGAGGCGGCATTGAGCTCGACAGTCCCGACATCCCGCACGCGGATGATGCGGCCGTTATCGTTGCGCAGCACCATGTCGCGGAAATCTTCAACACTGTTCAGGTCCGTGTTGACCCGCAGGTTGCTGACCACATACAAGCCCTTGACCTGGCCCGGGGCGGCCTGGAAGTTGTTGCCTTCGATCGCCTTCGACACGTCCTGGCCAGTCATTCCGTAGCCCGCCAGGCGTTGCGGATCCAGCCAAAGGCGCATGGAGAGTTTCTGCTCGCCCATGATGTTGATTTTGGCCACGCCTTCGATGCCGGCGAACATTGGTTCGACGACACGGGAAATGTAATCGGACATCTCCGGAATGGTCAGATTGGAACTGGCGAACGCCACGTAGGCCACGCTGGTAAAACCACCCGAGGTGCGCTCCACCACTGGGTCATAGGCATCCTTGGGCAAGCGGTACTTGATCTGATTGACCTTGGCCATGACCTCGGTCAGCGCAGAGATGGAATCACTGTTGAGTGCCATCCGGATCGTCACTTGACTACGGCCCTGGGTCGACGCCGAAGACAGGTAATCGATGCCCTCCACCGAGGCCACCGCCTGGCTGATCGGTTGTGTCACAAAGCCCTGCATCAACTCCGACGAGGCGCCCGGGTATTGGGTGGTGACGGTGATGGTCGAGGTTTCCAGCATCGGATACTGACGAATCGGCAGGTTCAGCAACGCCCGCACGCCGAACAGCAGGATCAGCGTACTGACCACCACTGCCAGCACGGGGCGGCGGAGAAAGATGTCGGTGAATTTCATTTTTCCAACCCAGTGGTGAGGTTAAGTCCAACCGTGTCCGGCACACCTTCCACGGCCACTCCGTCATGGAGTTTCAACTGCCCGGAAGTCACCACCTGCACGCCCTCGTTCAAACCTTTGTCGACAACCGCCCAGCCATCGCGGCGCTCACCAACCTTGATGCTCTCGCGCTTGACCTTCTGCACCCCAGAGTCATCGGTGTACACGCAGAAGACACTTTCGCCGTAGGCGTTATAGGTGATGGCCGTCTCCGGAATCACCAGCTCAGTAGTCTGCGGCAACGTGACCGATACCCGGGCATACATGCCTGGGCGCAGCAGTTTTTTCGTGTCAGTGATCACCGCCTGGACATTGATGGTGTGGGACTGATTGATCTGTGGATCGACCGCCACGATCTTTCCCTGAAACTTCACATCCGCCCAGGCATCGACTTTCGCCTGCACGGTTTGGCCGAGCTGTACGCGGGAGCCATCGCGCTCGGCCAGGGTGAAATTGACTCGCAGCACACCGGGGTCGGTCAGGGTCGCGACAGCGCCACCGGCCTCCAGGTACTGACCCAGATGCGCCTGACGAATCCCGAGGGTGCCAGCGAACGGCGCACGAATATGACGCTGGGCGATTTGCGCCTGCATGCGTTCCATGTCGCCTTTTGCCGCGTCATATTGAGCACGGGCACTGTCGAAGGCCCGACGACTCTCGGCACCGGTTTTCGCCAGTTCCTGCACCCGGGCGAATTGCGCCTTGGCCGATTCGAACTCGCCCTTCAAGCGAACCAGTTCACCTTGCTCCGGCGCGTCGTTGAGCGTGAGCAGAACCTGTCCCGCCGCCACTTGATCACCGGACTCGAAGTCGATGTCCACGACCTTGCCGCTGACTTCAGCCGACACCAGCACCTGGCGCTGAGCCTCAAGCTTGCCGATGGCTTCCAGGTAATAGGTGTAGGGCTGCTTCTTGACCTGCGCCAAACCGACCTTGGTGCTGGGTATCCGTTGTTCGGCCGAGGCCGGGGCGGGCCACCAGAAACGCCAACCGAAGGCACTGCCAATAACAATAACCAGCAGAACAAACACCAATGATTTAACTTTATTTCGAGCAAGCATGTGGCACTCCCTTGACTCTCAACTGCGAGCGCAAAAGTTCAAGAATTAATAAAAGAGGCGGCACAAACCCGGCGTGTTATTAATCCCTGTGATGAATCACTCATAACACGCCGGATTTATTTATAACCGTTTACGCTGCCGCGAGCGCATTGGTCTTATCCAGATAAAACTTGCCGATACCGTGCAAGTTCAAAGGCGACAAGGTGAAGTGCTTTGAACCGGTATGAATATCGCGGAAACAGCGTTCCAGGAAGTGGGACTTGTAAACCGCTTTGGAACCGGCCAGCGCATAAATCTGATTCACCGCATTCACCGAGTTTTCAGTGAGCACCGAGGCCGCCAGCCCGACCCGCGCACTGACCGGATCACCGATCGTTTCGCCACGATTGATGACCTGGCAGATCGCATCTTCGAGCAGCAACTGAGCCGTGTGCACCGAGGAGATGGCTCGGCCGGTTTTCTCGAAAATCACCCCTTCCAGGCCAGGATCGGTGTTCACCGCCCGGTCGTTACGGAAATGATCGACCGCTGCGCGGGCAACCCCCAGCACGGTAGACATCGCCGCCAGGGTACCGAACTCGTAATAGCCTGTGGCGTACGCCCGCGAGCTACGGATTTGCGGGGACTTCTTCAACGTCTCGACATCCAGGGAGAACGCCTTGTTGACCAGCACTTGCTCACACTCGAAATGGTGGCTGCCCGTGCCGCGCATGCCCAGCGTGTCCCAGGTGTGGTTGATCTTGCATTGAGACGCCGGGACAAAAAACATCCGCACTTCAGGGGCCGAGCCGTCGGCCGGGCCTTTCACTGTGGCGGTGCACACCAGCCAGTCGGCATAGGCCGAACCGCTGGCGAAGGCCCATTTGCCGCTCAGCAGGTAATCGTCGCCGACCGGCACGGCTTCACCGCCAGAGTGAATCGCGCCAATCACAAAACCCGTGCAAGTGCTGTAGATCGCTTCCGAAGTCTGCTCCGGCAAGTAGTCGGAAAGCCGACCCATTGCCACTTGCACCGCCAATTGCCAAGACACCGAGGCGTCGTGACGGGCGAATTCGAGCAGCATGGCGGAAGTCGTCTGGATATCCACTTGCGAACCACCAAACGCCTTGGACACCGACGTTCTGCCGAAACCTTCCTTGAAGAGCTCAGACATCACATCCTTGTGAGTCGCATTCGTCTGCTCGCTGTAATCCCTGTGCCTGATGATCAACGGGTTCAGCGCACGCACCTTCTCGAGCCATTCATTGGACTCAGTGGGAAGATTGTTCCATTGCATAAGATTTTTCATAACGGCTCCTAGCTATTATTTATTAACGATCAGCAGACGAAGAACAGATGAATCTTTTTTATTTTTAAGCCCGACAAAAAATGTACGTCTACAGTCGTACATTGGCAAGCGTTAGTTAACTTTTCTTTTAGAAAAAAACCTGCTCCACTTAATGAAAAACTTCAGACGAAAGAACACTACCGAACTTCCAGAGAAGTTACGCTTTTTGAACTTTCGGGTATTAGCGTGAGCCGGCGCGTCGTGCACTCACCTCCAACAGCGATGCCCAGTCCTGATCGCCCTGACCATGGGCCATTGCGTCCAGCAGGTTGTCTTTCAACACACTGGCAAATGGCAATGGCACCTGTGCCGCTTCGCCCGCCTCTAGAGCTAGGCGAATATCCTTCAGGCCCAGGGACAGCTTGAAGCCTGCCGGCTCAAAATGTTTATCGATCATCAGTTGCCCGTAGCCTTGATAAACCGGCACGGCAAACAGCGTCGAGGTAATCATTTCAATGAACGTCGCACGGCTGATGCCATAGCCGCTGGCGAGGGTGGACGCTTGCGCCGTGGATTCGATCGCCGCCGCAATCATCAGATTGGCCGACAGTTTGGCCACGCACGCCAGCTCCGCGCATTCCCCGAATGGCCAGGTCTTGCGCCCCAACACATCGAACAACGGCTGAACACGGGCCAGTGCTTGCGCAGGACCAGACGCGAGAATATTCAAGTTGCCAGCTGCGGCCACGTCTACCCGCCCCAGCACTGGAGCAGAGACATATGCCACACCACGCTCGGCATGCAGCGCCGCAAACTCCTTGGCCAGTGCGACCGACACCGTGGACATATTCACGTGAACACTCCCCACGGCGAGGCCATCCAGCCCTTTGCTGTCGATGAACACCGAACGAATGGCAACGTCATCGCCCAACATCGAGATCAACACCTCGGCCTGCGCGGCGAGTGCAGGACTATCGACGGGCTGAGCACCTGCACGCGCCAGGTCATCCAGCGGTGCTGACGATCGATTCCACACTTTGACCCGATGACCGGCCTTTAACAGGTTCAGCACCATTGGCACGCCCATGGTGCCCAAACCAATGAATCCCAGCTCCATGCTCTGCTCCCGTCCTTGTCAGCTGTTCGAAATGTCCGTTGGACGTCGATCCAGAATTGCGATTGTACGTGTACAGGCGTACATTTCAAGTGCCTCGGTTATTTAACCTCCAGGCACCGGCTTCAAACATACCTACACGCAAGGCAAGGAGGCTCTATGCAATTCGGGATCTACACCGTTGGCGACGTCACACAAGACCCGACCAACGCCAGTACCCCAAGTGAATCTCAGCGCATTCAGGCTACCCTGCAAATCGCGCAAAAAGCCGAAGACATCGGCCTGGATGTATTCGCCACGGGCGAGCACCACAATCCGCCGTTCATCACGTCCTCCCCCACCACGTTGCTGGCGTACATCGCGGCGAAAACCCAGCGCATCATTTTGTCGACGTCCACCACCCTCATTACCACCAATGATCCGGTGCGGCTGGCCGAGGAATACTCGTTGCTGCAACACCTTGCAGGCGGCCGCATGGACCTGATGCTTGGCCGGGGAAATACCGCACCGGTCTATCCCTGGTTCGGCAAAAGCATCGTCGACGGCCTGCCACTGGCGATGGAAAACTATCGATTGCTGCACAGGCTCTGGCGCGAAGAAGACATCAACTGGAGCGGCCGCTTTCGCACCCCTTTGAAGAACTTCACTTCCATTCCCAGACCACTGGACGACGTGCCGCCCTTCGTCTGGCATGGCTCGATTCGTACCCCGGAGATCGCCGAACAAGCGGCGTATTACGGTGATGGTTTTTTTGCCAGCCATATCCTCTGGCCCCGCGAGCATTTCATTGCCCTGGTGGAGTTTTACCGTGAACGGTTTGCGCACTACGGGCATGGCACGCCGGAACAAGCCATCGTCGGCCTGGGCGGGCATATTTTCATGCGCCGCAACTCTCAGGACGCACGACGGGAATTCCGCCCCTACTTCGATAACGCACCGGTGTATGGTCACGGCCCGTCCCTTGAAGAGTTCATGGAGATGACTCCGTTGTCCGTGGGCAGCCCCCAGGAAATCATCGACAAGACCCTGACGTTCCGCGAGCACTTCGGCGACTACCAGCGACAGCTTTTTCTCTTCGACCATGGAGGTATTCCTTTAAAAACCGTGCTGGAACAACTCGACATGTTCGGCAAGGAAGTACTGCCGGTATTGCGCGAAGAGACCCGCAAGCGTCGTTCACCATTAGCCGCCGAACCACCGACCCATGCCGGTCGCCTGGCACGTTTGCGTTTGACGCAAACGCCACCGCTTGAACCGCGACCGGGCTTCAAGACTCCGCAACACGACAGCGTCACCGGACGATAAACCGCCGCTTCAATGGCCCACGATCGAGCTGTGGGCCATTGAATGGAGTCAGGCCACGCCTTTGAGCGGTTGCCGCGCATCCATCACCGACAGCACGTCATCGTTGATCAGGCGGGCCAGGTATTGACCGTAGCCGGTCTTGCTCATGCTCCCTGCCTGCACCAACAGTTGGGCGTCGTCGATCCAGCCTTTGTTGTAGGCAATCTCTTCCAGGCAAGCGATCTTCAGGCCCTGGCGTTTTTCGATGGCATGCACGAAATTTCCGGCTTCCAGCAAGGAATCGTGCGTCCCGGTATCCAACCAAGCCAACCCGCGCCCCATCACCGAAACGTTCAACTTGCCGCGTTCCAGGTAGACATTGTTGACGTCGGTGATTTCAAGCTCGCCCCGTGGCGATGGCTTGATATCCGCGGCAATCTGCAGTACATCGTTGTCGTAGAAGTACAACCCGGTGACCGCGTAATTGGATTTCGGATTAGTCGGTTTTTCGCAGATGCTCAGGGCCTTGCCGGTGTCGTCGAACTCGACGACACCGAAGCGTTCCGGATCGGCCACGTAGTAGCCGAACACCGTGGCACCGTCCTCGCGGCTCGCCGCTTCCCGCAGCGTGTCGCCGAAACCGGCGCCATAGAAAATGTTATCGCCCAACACCAGGCATACGTTGTCTTCGCCGACAAACTCGCGACCGATGATGAAGGCTTGGGCCAGACCGTCCGGGCTCGGTTGTACTGCATAACTCAAGCTCAAGCCCAACTGACTGCCGTCGCCGAGCATGCGTTGGAAACCCGGCAAATCCTCTGGGGTGGAGATGATCAGGATTTCGCGAATCTCCGCCAGCATCAACACCGACAGCGGGTAATAAATCATCGGTTTGTCGTAAACCGGTAGCGACTGTTTGGAAACGCCCAAAGTCACCGGATGCAACCGTGAACCCGCGCCACCCGCCAACAAAATTCCTTTGTACTTGGCCATGCTTTTCTCCTTGAAGCAGTTGTGTGACAGACGCCCGCAATGGCGTCCGTGAAGTGGGTTCCGCTCAGGCCTCGACGGCCTCGTTTTGGTGTTCGCCGATGCGTTCCAGGGCGTAGTCGCCCGACAGTACCCGTGTCCACCAGGAGCGATTATCGAGGTACCAGTCGACCGTTTTACGCAGGCCGCTCTCGAAGGTTTCCTGCGGCGTCCAACCCAGATCCTGCTGGATTTTTCCGGCATCGACGGCGTAACGCTTGTCATGGCCGGGACGATCCTTGACGAAGGTAATCAAGCCTCGAAAGCGCTCCACACCCGCCGGTTTAAGGGCACCGCGAACCTCCAGCAAGTCGCACAAGGTGTGCACCACTTGCAGGTTGGTTTTCTCGTTGTGGCCACCGATGTTGTAGGTCAGGCCCACCTCACCGCGGCTGACCACCGCATACAACGCCCGGGCATGATCTTCGACGAACAGCCAGTCACGGATCTGGCCGCCGTCGCCGTACACCGGCAACGGTTTGCCATACAGCGCATTGAGGATGATGTGGGGGATCAGTTTTTCCGGGAAATGGAACGGCCCGTAATTGTTCGAACAGTTGCTCAGCACCACCGGCAAACCGAACGTCCGGTGCCAGGCCCGAACCAGGTGATCGGAGCTGGCCTTGGTTGCCGAGTACGGAGAACTGGGCGCGTACGCGGTGGTTTCGGTGAACGCGGGATCCTCGGGTTCCAGGTCGCCGTATACTTCGTCCGTGGACACATGATGGAAGCGAAACGCCGCCTGACGTGGCGCATCCAATCGGTTCCAGTAGCCGCGCGCCGCTTCGAGCAAGGTGTAGGTGCCGACGATATTGGTTTCGATGAAGGCCTGGGGCCCGTCAATCGAGCGATCCACGTGGGACTCGGCCGCCAGGTGCATGACGGCATCGGGCTGAAGACGCGCAAAGATCTCGTCGAGCGCATTCCTGTCGCAGATGTCGACTTGATAGAAACAATACCGCGGCGAGTCGGCCACGTCGGCCAATGACTCGAGGTTACCGGCGTAGGTCAACTTGTCCACGTTGATCACTTCGCACTCGGTTTCGTTGATCAGATACCGCACCAGTGCCGAGCCGATAAAGCCCGCGCCTCCTGTCACTAAAATTTTCATCAGCGCCTCCCTTGGCCATTTGATGATTCACAGTCATCGATGGCGTCTGCCATCGAGCCATCGGTCAGTTGAGCAAAGCCACCCAGTACTGGCTCAAGCCTTTCTCCAGAATCAGCAAGGTCTGAATGCAGACAAAGCTTTCATCGGTGGTGGCCGATGTCGAATTGAGCGGCCCGAAACCGCCATCCTGTTTTTGATGGGCAGCGATCCAGTCCTTCGACGCTTGCAAGTAGTGAGGTTGGGCATCAAGCAAATACATCGCGGCGATGGCCATGTAGGTGCCCACCAGGCTGACGGCCTTGCCGGGCCGGTAATGGAACGAGCCATTGGGCTGTTGCAGTTTTTGCAGCCACGCCACGGTCTGCTGTGCATCGACGATGCGTTTATTGAGGATGAACAGCGTGGAAACCACGCGGTACACCGAGAACGCATCCGGCGGATAACCCGGCTTGTTGGCAAACCCGCCTTCGGCGGTGCGGCATCGCAGCGCAAAAGCCTGCACAGCCTGCTCGTCGGGTGCCCGAGCGCCGAGCGCATGCAGCGACAAGACCGCCAGGTTGGTGTGCCAGATATCAGAGACATAACCCGGCACATCGCCGAAACCACCGTCCGGGTTCTGGCACGCCTGCAAGTAACGCACACAACCTTCGACATCATTCGGTAGCGCCCCCAGCACCCGCAGTGACAGCACTGCGCAATAACTGGCGAACACATCGCTGAGATGCCCCGGCTGTTCGGCAAAGCCACCGTCCGCGTTTTGCGACGACTTGATGCAGTTGATCAGGCTCGCCTTGTTTTCAATCTCGATGCCCAGGGCGTGCAAATCCGAAATCACATGCAAGCCGGAAAACACCTGCCACGTCTTGTCTGCCCGGAACCCCAGCGGAGCGGTTTCAGCGGTCAACCCGTACGGTGTGTCGCAAGAGGCCCGAGCCTGGGACAGCCACGCCAGATAACGCTTCAAATCAACATTGATTGCCGGCACGGCTGCCGGATGAATGTCCTGCACATCACCACCGCCATCGATGCTCTCCAGCCCCTGCTCCACCAGTGCCGCGTCATCGTGATGATGCACCGCCGTGGCTGGCTGGATCGCCTGCAATGCCTGCGCGGCGGCGAGCTGGGTTTTCAGGCTCTTCAAATGCAACGGCAGGTACGTCAGATTGCCGATGGTGAACACGCCTGGCTGGCGCGGCGCCGCCCAGAATTGCCGAATGAAGGGCACCGTCGGGTCATTGGGAGTCGACCAGAAATAGCCTTTGCCCATAAACAGCCCACCGTTGCGGCTGTCGTGAAAGTCCAGCAACGCCGCCGTCACGCCAGCCCGATCGAGGTCATGCGCATCAGCCGGAAACGCCTCAATCGCCTGCAACAGCAACGCTGCGTCATAGGCCGTTTTGATCGGAAAGGGCGACTCGTGCTTCTTATAAGACGTGTGCCAATCGACCCGCACTTTGCCGTTGATACACACCCGGTCCCAGAACCCGCCATAGGCCGGATCGCGGAACAACGCCAAGGTCTGTTTGAGAAACGAGCGGGCCAGATTCGACAATGCATTGTCATCACGAACGTTGGACAATCCGACCAGTGCAAGACTGGTCTGCGCCCGCACGGCACAGCGGCTCAACGCCACATCGACGCCCTGCTCGCTATCACTGCCGGCGACGCGGGCGATCAGGTTTTCGGCATGCACTTCAAGATGCCTGACAAGGCCGGCACCCAGCGAATCGGTGCCGATCAGCGCGAGCAAGTTGACGGCGCTGATGTCCAGCTCGATCGAGGTGGCCAGTTCCAGCGGTTCAGACCAGTCACTGCTGTACATCCCTGCCACGACCGATCGGCTATAGACCGTTTCGATTTTTTCCAGCATCGCCTTGATGTTGCCCAGGTTTGCGGTGTCTTGCGGCACTTTGCGCTGGTAAGCCATCAACGCCGCCAACGCGTCCAGTTGCAGCGCAAGCGTCCGGCAACGGCCCGAACCGTGAGGCGTCCAGAACCGATCGGCGAGCTCGTGAAACCCCGCGTGCTGGCCATCGTACAAACGCATGAGGCCCTCATGGGCGAAACGCAATTGCGCTTCGCTGCCATGTGCTGCCTGGTAGAGCGTCACCTCAACCTGATCCTGCAACTGCTTGTCACTGGAAATCGCGACCTGCCCGCTGGCATCAGTGATTGCGAAATAACCACCGTACTCGGCGTCTTTGAGGCCTTGATCAAAAAGGAACTGTGGATGAAGCGACATGGTGTATCCCTCTTCCTTGAGGTTAGGCAGCTTTGCTTTCGGTCAACGGGACAATGGCGTCCTGGCACAACTCGATAATCCGCGTGGCAGCGCGGGCAGCGCCTTCGCCGTCCGGGGCGGCCACTTGTTGATGAGGGGCAAAGTAATCGGCTGCGTTGGTATTTTTTTCGAGCTCGCCCGCCACCAACTCAACGATCCGGTGCTGGTCGTGCCCCAGATGGGTCGGGAAACCCAGAAGCTCCAGACGACGTAGGGCCTCGAGTTCGTGGTATTCCGATTTCGACGGCAGGACGAACAATGTAGGAATGTTCAGCGCTGAAATTTCCGTCACGGTGATCCAGCCTGGGGCCGAAATCAGCAGACTGGCTTCACGCAACAAGCCCATCCAGTCCGGGTAGTACGGCACGCAGATCACGCCTTCCTGGGCCTGGATATCCTGACGCCCCAGCAGCACCATTTTCAGCTCGGGATTGCGCTCGCGCAGGGTTTTGAAACTCTCCAGGTACGCCGCCAGTAGCGCTTCCTTGTTTTGCGAGAACATCGTAGTGCCACTGATGGAGGCGACAATGAACGGCGAGTCGCCAAGGTTCAGTTCGGCGCGCACGTTCAAGCCGCTTTGCACCTTGATGTCACGGATCATCGGCCCGACGAAGTGTGCTTTGCCGGCACTCAAGGCCTCGGCAACCGGAGTGCCTTGATCGAGGGAAGCGACATAGGGTTTGTCGGTCAGGACCAGTTGGCTCTGATTGATCATCCAGGAGAACTGGCTGTGCAGGGCCGTGCGGGCTCTGGCCATCTCCAGGGCGTTGACTTCGAATCCGCCGTCGGCCAGGTCGCTGTCTTCCAGTTGGCAGAGGGTGAAGTCATAACGCTCGGTCACGAATACCAGCGGCGTACCGCTGAAAATCGCCGCCAGGCAGGCCGCCATGTTGTAGTCCGACACCAGCACCGCCGGCTTGTATTCCGCGATCAGCGCCAGGTAAGACAGGATTCGCTCACCGGACAAAAAGGTATTGGCGATATAACCACCAATGTAATTGGCCCAGTCCAGCTCTTTCGACAAGTTACTCTTTTTCGAATAATCGACCAGTCGTCCAGCAATATCCACCACCTCGACGCCGGCCTTTTCAAACAATGGCGTAAAGGTCGGTTGCAAGGAAGCCAGCGCCACGGTCAGCGCCATATCCGGACGCTGTTTCTTTATCGCCTGAGCGATGGAAAGAGCCCGCATGTTATGTCCGGAACCGGTTGGGTTGGGGGCAAATAAAATCATTCCTGAATCTCCATTAGTTGAACAACGCCATTGACCACAGTGTTTTCCAATACATCCCTTATAACCACTGAGTAGGGTTTTATAACGGCACCATCACCGATACTCAGTGGACCAACTATGATTGCTCCCTCACCAATAACGCAGCGACTTCCAATGCGTACAGGGGCCTCCTCCCAAGGCAGTGAACGAAATGAATGATCGTGTGAAGAGGTAACGACAGTGACTCGTGCGCCCAACTCACTGAAGTCACCGATCGTGACTCCGCCTGCGGCCTCGATGACGATGCCTTCACCCAACGAAGCCCCGGTTCCAATATCGATGCCACCCAATTGCGACATTCCGCCCTGGCGCGCACTACGCCCGATCAGGATGCAGTCCCGCGCGATTTCCACCGAGGCACCACCGCGCAATTCGGCATCGATAAGCGTGTCTTCACTGATATCCCAGGTTTGGGTATCCGGGTTCAGTGTCTTGAGTCGGGCAACGGACAACGAGGCCCGGTCGAGCAATGAAGGCATGCCTTGACGAGCCCGCTCCCGCACCTTCGCCAGCACGCGTTCCGGGCTCGGCGAGCCATCCTCCACCACATTGCGATAGGCGATAACGCGCGCGGGGCGCCCTACCGCGACAGCATCGGGCGGAATATCCGAGACCACCAGAGCGCCTGCGGCAACCACCGCGCCAGCCCCGATGGTGACACCGGCTTTCACCGTAACCTTCGCACCGAGCCAGGCGTTTGCGCCGATCCGGATCGGTGATTGAGCAATACCCAGACACTGCACGCCGGTAGCCAGCATGCTTGAGTTGCCGATGGAGACAAACTTCAAGTCACACTTGAAGCCGACAAAGCAGTCATTACCCAGTTGTACATTTTGCAGACGGCTGGCGGCACGAATCCATACATGCCGACCGAGTTCACTGCCTGAATCAATCGTCGTTGAAACTTCGACTACATTAGTGTCATCCACAGTAAAGCCTCATTCCATTGATACGGGATGCATGATGATTTAATGCACACAGAAACCCCGCGGACATCTCCGCTCGTGCACAAACAACAATTGACTATTTGTTTCTTTCGCACTCTCAAAGCACGCATGACATTGCGTCTGCGCAACTTTAATTAACTGTTCATTCACTGCTACATCGTCATTCCAATAACAACAGATAGACAGCAGCGCTTGAGCCAACGACCAAGTCAGTAATTAATGATAGAGAAAGCTGAATAAAGTCTGTCCGTGACTAAAAGGTAGCTCCATTGGCGGGAAAGTCCGCTAGTACGAATGTTATAGTACAGACAATTTTGTTTTGCAATAGGTGTCTGACTGGTTATTTCGTTTGCGTCTAAAAATGTATTGAACTTTTATGGTGCGCCGCTGTAGTAAAACTGTCATACACGCACAGCAATAGTGCGAAACAGTCTCTGCACAGGCCCTCGCATCAGCGTTTACAGGTAACTGGATGTCGACCCCAGACATCCGGGTGCCCCCTCCCGACGATAGGCTGGTCATTCAATCCTGCCGCTAGCCTGGAGCTGACATGCCCGCACCTATCACCGTCCTACGCGATACCCATCCGCTGCCCGTGCTCGACGCCTGCAAATGGGAAAAACTGGAAGGAGACCCGCACACCGTCAACCTCAACGCGTACACCAGCGAAGATGGCAGCAAGATCATGGGCACCTGGATCTGCACGCCGGGCAAGTGGTACGTGGAATACGTGAAGTGGGAATACTGCCATTTCCAGGAAGGCTACTGCGTCATCACTCCCGAAGGCATGGCACCGATCCACCTGCGCGCCGGTGATATTTTCGTCATCGAGCCAGGGATGAAAGGCACGTGGGAAGTGGTTGAGACCGTGCGTAAGTATTTCGTGTTTGCCTGATGCAAAAAAACCGGGGGATCACCCGACGTGATCTCCCGGTAAATAGGTTTTCAAGAGCGATACATGACCCTGTGGCGAGAGAGCTTGCTCCTCGTCACAAAAACCCGCTTGCCGAAAAACTTTACTGCGGTTTTCGATAGCTATTGATGATCGCCGAGAAGTCCTTCCCACCTTCCCCACGCTGGCTCATCGCTTGATACAACTGCTGCGCCACCGCGCCGAGCACCACCGGTTGGTGCGCCTGACGTGCCGCCTCAGTGGCCAGCCCCAGATCCTTGAGCATCAGCTCGGCACCAAAACCGCCGGTATAGCCACGCGAGGCCGGCGCCGTTTCGACGATGCCGGGCCACGGGTTGTACATCTCCGAACTCCAGCAACGCCCGGTGGAACTGTTGATGATCCCCGCCAGCACCGTCGTGTCGATCCCCAGCGCATCACCCAAGGCCATGGCCTCGCTGACACCGACCATGGAAATCGCCAGCAGCAGGTTATTGCAGATTTTGGCGATTTGCCCGGTGCCGACTTCGCCGCAATGGACAATATTGCGGCCCATCTGCGCCAGTACCGGTTGCAGGGTGGCGAACAGTTCAGGGGTGGCGCCGACCATGAAGGTTAGCGTCCCCGCCGCAGCACCACCGGTACCGCCAGAGACCGGGGCATCGGCCATCGCTACGCCTTGTTTGGCGGCGGCGGCGGCAACGTCGCGCGCCGTCTGCGGATCGATGGTGCTGCAATCCACGGCGGGCACGCCCTTGGCGATCCCGGCCAGCACGCCGTCTTCGCCCAACCAGACGCTGCGCACATGCACAGCGGCTGGCAGCATGGTGATCACCAGCTCTGCATCTTGAGCCGCTTCACGTGCCGAAGCGCTGATGCTGCCGCCCAGTTGCTCGAGCTCTGCCAGCACAGTTTTGTTCAGATCGACCAGGCGCAGTGAATGGCCGGCCTTGATCAGGTTGCGCGCCATTGGGGCGCCCATGTTGCCGAGACCGATAAAAGCGATTTTCATGTCCGGCTCCTTAACGCAAGTGGATGGTGGTGTTCACACCGTCGTTGACGCTGTCATCGTCGAACCAGCGTGCGGTGACGGTCTTGGTTTGAGTGTAGAACTGCACCACTTGCTTGCCATACGGACCGAGGTCGCCGAGCTTCGAACCACGGGAACCGGTGAAGCTGAAGAACGGCACCGGTACCGGAATCGGGATGTTGATGCCGACCTGGCCGACGTCGATTTCCGTCTGGAATTTACGCGCCGCCGCACCGCTCTGGGTGAACAAACCCGTGCCGTTGCCGAATGGGTTGGCGTTGACCAGTGCGATGGCTTCATCGAGGGTATCGACTTCCAGTACCACCAGCACTGGACCGAAGATTTCCTGGGTGTAGATCTGCATATCGGGTTTCACACCGGAGAACAGGGTCGGGCCGACAAAGTTGCCTTTTTCGAAGCCTGGAACGGTAACGTCGCGACCATCCAGCTCAAGCTTGGCGCCTTCCTTGATGCCGCTTTCGATCAGATCGAGAATCCGTGCCTTGGCACGTTTGGAAATCACCGGACCAACATCAGTGCCCGGCTCGCTGCCGGCATTCACTGTAAGTTTCTGTGCCAGTGCTTTCAGGTCTGGCAGCCATTGCTTGGCCGCGCCCACCAGCACCACCACGGACGTGGCCATGCAGCGTTGCCCGGCGGCACCGAAACCAGCCCCCACCAGCGCATTGAGCGCTTGTACGCGATTGGCATCGGGCAGCACAACGGCGTGGTTCTTGGCGCCCATCATCGATTGCACACGCTTGCCGTGTTTGCCGGCCAGGTCGTAGACGTGCGTACCGACCGCGGTCGAACCGACGAACGAAACAGCCTTGATGTCCTTGTGGGTGCAAAGAGCGTCCACGACATCCTTGCCGCCATGAACAACGTTGAGCACACCCGGCGGAATGCCGGCCTCGATGGCCAGTTCCACCAACAGCATGGTCGACATCGGATCCTGTTCGGACGGCTTGAGTACGAAAGTGTTGCCGCAGGCGATTGCCATCGGGAACATCCACAGCGGAATCATCGCCGGGAAGTTGAACGGGGTAATGCCGGCACAGACGCCGATCGGCTGACGCAGGGTGTAGGTATCGACACCGCCAGCGACGTTCTCGGCGAACTCGCCCATCTGCAGGCTGCCAATGGAGCAGGCGTGTTCGACCACTTCCAGGCCGCGGAAGATATCGCCTTCGGCATCGGCAATGGTTTTGCCCTGCTCATTGCTGAGCACCACGGCAATACGCTTGGAGTGTTCGCGAATCAACGCCTGAAGCTTGAGCATGATGCGCATCCGCGCGCCGATCGGCGTCAGCCTCCAGGTCTGGAAGGCGCGATGGGCGGCGCTGATGGCAGCATCGACTTCGGCGGCTGTGGCGAATGGGACTTTGGCCAGCACTTGTTGGGTTGCCGGGTTGACGATGTCATGCCATTCGGTGGTCTGGGATTCAACCCACTCGCCATCGATCAACAATTTGACCTTTTGCACGGTGGTTTCTAGCGATGCGTTCATGTTGGTCTCCGGGACGTTGTTCTTATTAAGAGAGCTATCTTGGGAGCCAAGGCGAGAAAGTCGCCTTGAGATGAGGCGTGTGTCGCGAATTGGTTGTCGGACTGTTTTTGGAGTATAGATGTGCAAACTTCTAATAAGAACGCACATAAAAGCCGGTCCATCATGCAAAAAAACATCACGTCTTTAGGCTCGTTGAACTGGGATGACCTCAAGTTTTTCCTCGAGGTTGCCCGCACTCGCAAGGCCAGCACCGCGGCCAAGCGCTTGGCGGTGGACTACACCACCGTGTCGCGACGCATCAGTTCGCTGGAAGCTGCGTTGGGCACATTGCTGTTCGAAAAGTCCCGGACCAGCGGTTTCGTCTTGACTGCCGAAGGCCAGCGGCTGCTGGGTTATGCCGAGTCGATCGAAAGCACCCTGCACATGGCCTGCGAGCAGGTTTCGGGCTCAGGCGTGGCGTTGTCCGGGCATGTGCGCATGGGCTGCACCGAAGGGTTCGGCAGCTTTTTCATCACCCCGCAGCTGAGCCATTTCGTCGACGCCTACCCGGCGATCTCGGTGGACATCCTGCCACTGCCGCACTTCATCAGTCTGTCCAAGCGCGAGGCAGACATTGTCATCGCGCTGGAGCGGCCGGAACACGGCCCGTATGTCTGCTGCAAACTCTGCGACTACCGATTGCAGCTGTATGCGACCCAGGATTACCTGGACAAGCACCCACCGATCCGCCGCCCGGCAGACTTGGGCAAGCATCAATTCATCAGTTATGTGGACGATCTGGCGTTCAGCTCGGAGCTGCTGTACCTGGCTAATGTGTTGCCCGGTGCGAGTGCCAATCTGCGCAGCACCAGTGTGATCGCGCAGTTCGTGGCAGCTCAGCAGGGACGATCATTGGCGATTCTGCCGTGTTTCCTGGCGGCTCAGGACCCGCGATTACTGCCGGTGTTGCCGCAAGAGATCACCATTACCCGGCAGTTCTGGATGTACTGCCGGGAGGACCTGCGCAAGCTCAAGCGGATCACGTTGTTGTGGGATTACATCCGTGCCGTCACCGAGCTTAACCGCCCGTTATTGTTGGGCGAAACGCATGTCCTTCGGTTTGCAGACTGAGAATCTACAAGGAGTAAGGGAGCCTCATCGTAACGAGGTCAGCAGCCCCTTGGCAACGGTTTGTGACAGGGGTTGATACAGCACTTGTGACAGTCGAAAAGGTTCTTACAGTGGCGTACATGGGCGCGTTTAGGACCCCATGCGGGCATCGGTGTGGGCACCTGCGCGAGGGCATACGGGGGAACCTACGCTGTAATGAATCAATGAGGTGATGTCTCGGAAATTTCTATCAAATTCCCGCTAAGGGGCCTACACGACCACAACCAGAGAACCAACAGAAGTAAGCAGTGGACAGATCTTCGGTAAGTACGTAATTTCGCCGTTGGCCCTTGCCTGCCTCGGAGTACACACGCGCCAACCTCGCTTTAGGCAACAAGTGAACTCCAGCGAATCGATGACAAGGAATTTTACTCACTGGTAGTTTGACTGCATTGACAGCCCGTGACCAAAGAGCTTTGAGCGTAGAGAACCATGAGCATTCCGAAAGTATTCATCTCCTATTCGCACGATTCGCAAGAACATAAGCAGTGGGTCTTAGAATTTGCGACAAGGCTACGTAACTCTGGTGTAGACGCAATACTGGACCAATGGGAGTTACAGCCAGGAGACGACCTTCCGCATTTCATGGAGCAAAACCTTGCGTCTTCCGACCGAGTGCTCATGATCTGCACTGAACGCTATGTAGGGAAAGCCAACTCGGGATCAGGTGGGGTCGGTTATGAAAAGATGATTGTTACGGCGGATTTGATGAGGACCATTGATTCTAACAAGGTGATACCTTTAATTCGTCAAACTGGAACTCATGAAACTCCTACGTTTTTGAAGTCAAAGTTATTTATTGATTTTTCGAGCGACGATCAAACCGAATTTTCCTTCGACGAGCTAATTCGGACTCTTCATGGCACACCGCTCTTTGTTAAACCTCCGGTAGGAAATAGTCCCTTCATACCTGTACTAAACAACCCACCTGAGCGGCAAGGCGATGCCATTCTCGAACTCATGAAGAGTTTGGTACGTATCTTTGAAAGGCAAAACGAAGACTATCTGAGTTACAGCGAATTGCGTGCTGACATCAATATATCCAGATTGATGCTTGATGTGCTGATCGAGCAAGCCAAAGAAGACGGCCTTTTAACTCAAGGCGCGGGCAAGCTTCTGTACCTTACGACAAAAGGGAAGCAGTACGCCATATTCCATAAACTTTGAATTAGAACAAGTTCGGCGCAATCCGTTATTTTTGCTATTTGGGGTCGAGACACTATGGATGACAGCAACTGATCGATTGTGTTGAAAAAGTCGACCCGGCCAAATGGGCAATCATGGAGCGATGAAAACGTGATTTTTGTGGTTGCTACGTAACATCTGAGCCTTGATCCTTATGCGCGTATTGCGGATTCAATCTCAGAGGCGCTTTTTTCTGAGCAGGAAGCCGCGCCGACTGTTTCAACAGAATCAGTTGAGTGCGGCCACTCGCTCTTTTGCAGGCATTTGTTCATGAGAAGCTCAATTAGGCGGTCAAGTTAATGCAGTTACACTCCTAACCCTATACAACCCCAAAGCATATTGAGTGTTTGCTTGGACGACCTCACAGGCCCCTTTGGGAGTTCCTGTAGGCCAGTCGCCTCAAACGCTGGAGCTCCTTTTCGGCAGGGCTCAGAGGACACCGTGGAGTCTTCCTGATGGCCTTCTTGATGGCATGAAGGGCTGCTTGCCGATTGTCCTTCTCACGTTCGATCAGATGGACCACAGCGGCCTGAACGGACACATGCTCAAAGCCTACCCCTTCAAGTTCAAGCCAGCGTTTGACGATCAGGTGACGTAGTTTGACGCTGTAGCCGGTGATGAGCGTAAAGGTCAGTTCCTTGTCGAGGATAACCATCGGCTGAGCTTTGTTCTGACTATTCTGGTAGCTGGTCTCGACAAAGGAGGACGCGTCGGTTTTGACGACTCCTATTAATCCCAACTCTTCGAGCATCTTCCTGGCGTCCTTCAGAACACGGTCATGCCGCTTGCCAGTGATCTCAGCGATCTCCAAGGACGACATACCGGGCAAACCGTTGATGGTCGTTGGGGTCATCACTCCAGCCTTGTTGATCTTCTCGAAGGTGGCTGCGGTAGTGCTGATCATTTCTTTCATTAGTCGTTACTCCTTTTGATTGCTCCCTGAGTTCACTCCCACCGACCAGCACAGAGACCCACGACAAGGGTTCTGGCGAGTAGCACAAGGAACAATCAGAAAGACTCTGCTCGATTAATTGCCCAGCGACGGGCGAGAGGGTTCAGTCTGCCCAGACTTAGGCTCGTTGAGTTGAAGCGGATGGGTACCTTCAAGATGCCCTTTTCGATGGAGGGTGATAATCATTACTCCCCTCCTTCTTACCGGGCATCCTCATGGGTCCTCCAAGTTGGTCTTTTATATATATAGGCGGATTCGAGAGCCCATGGTGGATATGGTCTCCAGTCATGTGTTGGTAGCAGTTTCGGAACCTTGACCTCAATCCTCGATGCCGCCGATCCAGTCACCAATGTAGGACTGACGACTGGCCAGATCGCCACGCCAGCCGTACCACGGATGAACGGTTACTTTGGTCGGAAGTGTCTTCCCTTGTCGGATCACACGGATTAAGCCAGCTTGGCTCAAGTCTCCAATCTCCCGCTTGGTCCCGATGTCGGCCAGCTTGCCAAACCAGATATTCCGACCAGCCAATCCAAGTAGGATCTGCCGGAACAACCTGACGGCGCCCGCAGTGATTTTTCCTGTCTCCAGTAGGTCCAGAAGCTTGTCAGCCTCGACGGTCAGATTGTCAGCCCAATGGTCGTGAACGGAAAGGATCTCAGCGAGCTCCTCAAAGTTGCGAGCATCAACTGGGTGTCTGCATTGCTTGCCCACGTCCGTGGTGACTCTATGTCTTTTTATGATCTCCTTTCGGCTCACAAGGACTTCACCTGTATGGGTATCAAATGTCAGTTCTTGCTCAGTTGTAATGTCGATGGTGGTTTTGAGACGGTTCGAAATTATGGTCAATGATGAGGACTCCTATTCAGATGAACAAGCAGAGGGCCTGTCCCGTAATAGTGAGGGGATTTAATATCTTTACAGGCCTACTCGTGAAACGCTGCATTTCGCTTGTGTAACCATCAACTGAACTTTATTAGAGGCTCGTGCTACTGGTAACCATAGTGAGGGTTTTTAATTCCACGGTGTACCCGATGGAAATTTCACCGACAGGAGCTAATCTTTACGTAAATCAACGTGGCGTCGAGCCGATTCTAAGCTGCTGCCCGCAACAAATGGTTTAACCGAACAGGCTTCAATCACGTTTAGATGCTTTCGGCATTATCCGCGTTGACAAAACCATAGAATCGGTGTTGGATTACCTTAGCGAAGAAGAACCGTGACGCCGCCACCCAATCAAGGAAGTCCCCACCCCATGTCCATAAAAATTGTACCGGATGATTTGTTTTCTTATTTGATGGGAAAAATTTCTGGCGTTCGCTTTGAAGTATTTGCGAAACAGCTATTTGCCCTCGTCTTTAAGGAAAGCTTTATTCCTATGGGCGGAATACATGACGGTGGGGCGGATGGGGCACTTTCCAGCTACATACAGGAAATTACCGGAAAACCAAATACCTTCGTACAGTTTACAATTACTGCTGAAGCGGGTGTCAAAGCAAAGGTTAATGAGACGATAAAAGCGTTACAAACCAGTGGACGCACCCCTCTTCAAATAATTTACGTCACCAGCATTGCCTTACCAAAGTCGGACATCATTGTACAAGAAATTATTGAAAATCATGGCATCATGGTTCAATTCAGAGACTATGAAAAAATCAAGGGTTACGTTAATACTGACGAAAAGTACAACAGTATGTTTTATGAGTTCTTCACTTCTGAAATATCTGCATTGTCACGAGCAGCAAGCAGCAACCTAACCGCCGTCAATGAGTATGCAACGGACCCTACGGTTTATGTATATCTAAATTACGAACTAAAAAGCAAGCATGTAAAGAACCATTTAAACGAACAGGTTTTGGACGCATTGATTTATTGGTCTCTCAGAGATACCGATCCAGATACCAAAATCTTGGTAAATCGCTCGTCAATACACACTTCAATATCGGAATTATTCCCGCAAGCAAAAACCGTATTACTTCCAAATCTCAATAAGCGCCTGACGGCCCTCATGACCAAAGAAGCAGGCGGAGTGGAGCGTCTCAGATACTATAAAGCTACTGACAGTTTTTCATTGCCCTACGAGATGCGAACAATATTGGCCACTGAGGCAAGCGCAGCTCTGGCGCGGCAGACCACATTTCGACACTCGATCACCGCGAGATTGGTCGGGGAAATCGGTGATATAGAGAAGGCAATACAAAAAGTTGCTTGCAACACACTTGTGTTTCAAACCGTGCATCGCTACTTCATCGATCAGGGCCTACTACTCGCGGCTTTTCTGGAAGGAAAACTTGAGACAATACATATCTCTGACCAAGTGGTAGAAGATATTATGGTGAGAGTACTTTCCGAAATTGACCACGGAAAATCCCTCACCCCAGAAATGTTTGGAGCCTGTCTTAATTCTCTTCGAGGGATATTCTACCATCCTTCAACGGAGGAAAGAGAATACATGGCTTACCTCTCTAAGACTTCCTGCCTATTGGTTACCATGCAGTCTGCACCGAGGCTTCTGGAGTACTTTAACAAGATGGGAGGAAACTTCCGACTGCTCATCGGAACTGATTTGATTGTTAAGGCAATCTCTGAGAGGTACGTAGAGGACGCAAACAAGCAGGTCACCAGAATACTTGAGGTATGTAAACAGCTGGGGTCAGAGCTGACTTTAACCGAACCAGTACTGGATGAAGTTTTCACTCACCTACACGCCACTGACTTAGAATTCAGAAATCACTATGCGGAACAAGAAAAGTACCTACAAAAAGATATGACGATTGATAGTGACCGAATTATGATCCGAGCATACTTTCATTCTCGCAAAGCTGCTAAAGGCCCTAAAACCTGGACTCAATTTATAGAGCAAGTCGTCACACATTCAGCACTTCGAAATCGCTCTGAAAGTGCTCGACAGGATCTCAAGGGCTTTCTGCTTCAAAAATTTAGCATGAAATTTCTCTCAACAGAGGAACTCAAGGCATCCGTGAACGATGAGAAAGTAAAGGAGCTTGCGGCCAAGCTCGAAGAAGCAAGACCGTCTAAGCATGAAGACCTTTCATATAACGATGCTTTGATGGCATATGCCACATATGCGCAAAGGAGAAAAAACGAAGAAGCCGGTATCTATGACGGATTTGGCTACAGGACGTGGTGGCTTACAAAGGAAACTCACGTACTGAATTTCTCGAAGGCTCTTGTCGAGTCTCAAGGAGGGGCCCCCTACATCATGCGACCTGAGTTCATACTAAACTTTGTTTCCTTGGCTGCTAACGCTGAAAATGTCAGAAGATTATTTTCTGATCTATTGCCAACTACCGCAGGCTTACAACTTGGCAGACATCTACCCTCAGCGACCATGCATCAGTTAATGGGCGACACTGAAGAGTGGGGTGATCGACCTCCTGAGAGGATCAGCATGATTATTAGTGAGCGAGCCAACAAACTTAAACATGACCAGTATAAAAAGTACTCTGACAACATCGGCTGAGAATGCAATAAAGCCTGCTGCTGAGGTACGAGTCCCGTCCTAAGGGCCTTGAAGACAGGAATTCCGGATGCTCGCAGAGGGTGTCCGACTCTATTACTGATACACCTCAGAAGATTTGGTAGTGCTTCATGTGTTAGACGGAGCTGCGGAGTCAAGGGGATCTAAAATCAGGTTCCCCTTGAATTTCTGAGGTTCACCCCCTCTGAGAGATACTCAGATTTCACGTAGGAGCGCGAAAACTGAGCTGATCTTTGCATAGGGACGGTAGCCTTGGTGTCCAGCGCACGAGTCCTGAAAGCGTCAGCTAACTTCCCGAAAGACTCCGGAAAGCACCTTAGCGAGTGCCTCAATGGGTACACCGTTTCCATATATATCGAACGTGATGGTCCCCGAGGCATGCCCCATGACCGCCTGAGCATGAACCGTAGGAACGCCCTGAACCTGCATCAGCGAAGCCAAGGAATGGCGGAATGAGTGGTAAGTGAGGCCAGCCTTGTGATCAGCTCCAAGAGCCACAGGGATTGCTTGACGGTTTGCCCAGTCTCCCGCTGTCTTGTACCCGATCTGCGCCAATGGCTCCGGCTCCGCCCCACTGAGCTTGCATAACTCGACATATCGCAAGAATGCTGCAAGGTCGAATCCATAGGCGCCATCAGTTAACGGCACCAATCGTTCACTGCGCTTGTTCTTTATCGACTTCCCTTCTCCAGCCTCATTGATGTGGATGGCAACGATTCCCGACGCAAGAGTCTGTATGTCGCTTGTTGTTAGCTGAGAGATTTCGTTTAGACGCCCGCCAGTGATGACTCCAAGACTGAGCAGCCAGCGCTTCCATGAGGTCTCTGGGAGGTTGCTCGCATACTCCATCACCTTGACCACTTGAGCCTGAGAGAACGTCTTACGGGTCGATTCGAGGCCCTTCGTGAGTTTCAGCTTCTTGTCGTAGGTCTTTACCAGATGACCGTTCTCCACAGCCCAAGCGAGTACCGCCGAGAGTTTCACGAGCAGCTTGTTGACCGTTGAGGACATCCGGCCTTCGGAGAGGCGATCTCGGAGAGCCACAAGGTCAGCCCTTGAGTGATTCCGTAGATCAAGGTCTCCCAACTGAGCAGAGAGTGTTCCGTGGCACACCTTAGTCTCCTTAAGGGTCGATGCCTTCTGGTCCTGAGCGCGGTCCGCCAAGTAGAGCCCCGAGAGAACCTCAAAGGTCATTGGAGCTAATACAGATAGAGACACAGGGACGCTCTCTGCGGGCTTCGCTTGGTCACCTTCAAGGTCCCGGATGATGGTCACCAATGGCACAGAGTCGCCCTGTAGGCGCACCTGAGCAGCAGACATCACCTCCCTCGCTCTCGCTACGTGTTCATGCTGATCGACGCTGAGTGGCATCGTTGCAGCAATCTCAGACAGGTTGGTCCAAACGTCTTCGTAGAGGTCGCCCCAGTCACGTAACGAGTGAACATCATGGGCAGTCGACAAGAGACTCTCAGCGACCCACAACAGATGCTCCCGCAGCTCAAGCCAAGTCGCCTGAGGGTGGTCCAAGTGGAAAGCCTTGATGGTCTCGGCAAGTCGTCGTGAAGCGTCCATAGCGGCCTTTCTATCGGTGGTCTTAAGGGAAACTGAGGTGGTTTGAGTGGTGCTGCCGGTCTCTCTGAGGCGCAGATAGTAGATGCCATTGCGCCTGTAGTGATAGGGCTTAGCGAGCCTTGTAGTGGGCCTGAGGGAGACAGCAGAGTTTGTGACAGCACTTGTAACAGGACAGAGCTTGAAAATGGTCATCATGGCATTAGGGCCCCGTAATCATTGGGTGGAACCCTTACGTCCTGTAGTTCTGGATGTACTGCCGGGAAGACCTGCGCAAGCTCAAGCGAATCACACTGCTGTGGGATTACATCCGTGCCGTCACCGAGCAGAATCAAGGGCTGTTGATGGGGGAAAGTAGAGAGATGCTGTTCGCCGATTAATCCGCGCTCACCACGATCGATACCCGACGGTTCTCGGTGCGTCCGACCGCGCTGTCGTTGGAAGCGACGGGGTTGCTGCTGCCCAGACCGCGCAGTTGGATGTTTTCTTCTTTCATGCCGACGGCGGCCAAAACCTTGCCGACGCTTTTTGCGCGACGCAGGGAAAGCTGTTCGTTATAGGACTCTTTGCCCGAAGCATCGGTGTGGCCGTCGACCCTCACCCGTTCGATTTCCACACTCAATAACGCCTTGCCAATGCGCTCGACAATCTCGGTACTAACGGCGTTGAGGTTCTCGACATCACTGCCGAACAGCACTTTATCGGACAGACCAAAGGCCCAGCCCTCGTCAGTCATCTCGAAACCTTGCTGCTTGAGCTCGGCGATCTGCGCCGGGGTCAGGCCTTGTTGCGGTGCCATCTGGCAACCGGTCAATGCCAGCAAGGCCAGGAACAGGGTGATCGTGAACAGTCGTAGAGAATGCTGATTGGGGGTGAACACAGAAACTAGCTCCTGGTTTGAACATGGGCGACAGGGAGCTCCGCCCCTGCCGTTTGCTGCGCGCCTCGGGAAAGGCGTTTGGCCTGGTACATCGCGGCGTCGGCAGCATCGAGCAACTCACCCGGTGTGACCCCATGATCGGGGTACACGGCGATGCCAATACTGAGTGAAGTCAACACCTGGGTACTGCCCGGCAATTGGATGGGTATTTCCATGCTGGCGATGATTTTGTCAGCAATCCGTTCGGCGTCTTCGGCCTTGTGCAGCGGTGTGAGCAGGATTGCAAACTCGTCGCCGCCCAGACGTGCAACCAGATCCTCTTCACGCAGCTGTGCGCGAACCCGGGTTGCCACGGCGATCAGCACCGCATCGCCGGCAGCGTGGCCGAAGTTATCGTTGATCTCCTTGAACCGGTCGCTGTCGAGAAACAGCACGGCCACTCGCTCATCGAGCTTGCCTGCATTGCGCAAGGCACGCATCAGGCGGCCTTCGAAAAATGCTCGATTCGGCAGCCCGGTAAGGCTGTCATGGCTGGCTTGGTGGGCCAGGGTTTCGTTTTCGCTTTGCAAGTGGGTCTGCCAGGATTCGAGTTCATCGAGCAAGGCATTGAAGTCGTTGCCCAGGTTGTCGAGTTCGGCAATGTCGGCGGGCGGCACGCGCTGGTCGAAAGCTCGCTCACTGCGGGCGGCGTGAGCCACGGCAGCCAGGCTGCGCAACGGGCCGATGATCCCCCGCAATTGCCGACGCGCCAGATAGAGCGCAACGCAGGCACTGACGGCGGTACACAAGACGATCCCCATCAGACCGCTGAGCAAAAAGCGCATCAGACTGCCGCCGTGGCCGGTGAGCAGAATGCTGCCGATTTCCTGACCTTGATGGACGATCGGCATGCTGATGGGTTTTTCCAGAATCGCCCGGGCGACCTGCATTTCAAGATCGGAGAGCAATCCCGTTTCCGGTCGTTGCCAACGTGCGAGCAACTCCCCTTGCCCATCCATCACCAGGGCATCAGCCACTTCTTCGGTGGACGCGATCAATGCCAACGCCTCAGTGGCGGCGACCTTATCGTTGAACACCACCGCGGCTTCCACGGTGTAGTTGATCGAGCGGGCAATCAGATGCAGGTTGTGATCGGCATAAACCCGCAAGGCCAGAACGCCCAGCAGGGTCAACGAAACACTGGCCATGGCCACGCCCACCAGGGCGACGATCAAATGCCCACGGCCGATAAGCGACCCTAAGGTCGGACGTATACGAGATTTGAATAGATTCATGGCGCCGCCGGCTTGCGACGCGACAGTTGCAGCACGCTGGGATGAATGCGCACACCGCTGCGGGCGACCGAGTCGAGGTTGACCTCGAAGGACACCTGTTGATCGCCGACCCGCAAGCAGAACAGACTGCCAACGGTGCATTGATCGTCGCCTTCGCTGATGCTCACCACCGGGCGTCCTGTCAGCGAGGCGAATAGCCGACTACGCTCGTCGCTGGTCAGCTTACCGATGTACACCGCGTCGCATTCACCGGCAATGGCCGGGTTGTCGGCCAAAAGCCGGCGCACGGTGACAGGCCGACCAGTGGGCTGGGTCGTGCCTTTGACCAAGTCGTCGGTGTACTCGGTAGGGCCGACCACGCACAGTCGCGACTGTTGGGGCTCAACAGGCCACCGGGCATAACTGAGGATCCCGAGCACTACCTGAGTGACCGCTCTGGCGCGCTGGTCGGCCTTGCTCACGGCAATTTCCGGCTGAGCGCAGGCAACGCCCGTCAACAAACAGAGAAGGCCGGCAAGCAGCACTTGCTTGCAGCCAACAACGCGCTCTGTCGCCCAGACAGCCACCTTCATGCAGGGATTCTCTTCGATCGCAACGAAATGATGCCGCAACGATAGCACAGCACCGAAACACCAGCGAGGCCACGCACCACGGCACTTCGGACAGATTCCGTCGTCTGGCGCCGCCCGCTTAGTGGCCCGGCTCGATACCCTCTTCCAGCTCCAGCATCAACCCGCTCAAGCGCTTGACCTTGCGCCGCACGGCCTCTTCGAATACGCCGGCGCGAGGCTCAATCAGGGTGAACCAGTGTTTGGCCCGGGTAATCCCGGTATAGATCAGTTCCTTGGTGAGCACAGGGTTCAGGGCGTCCGGCAGAATCAACGCCGTATGGGCAAATTCCGAGCCTTGGGATTTGTGTACGGTCATGGCGTACACGGTATCGACATCGTTGAGCCGGCTTGGCAGCACAAAGCGCACACCGCCCTGACCATCGTTGCGCGGGAAGGCCACACGTAGCACTTGCCGCCCTGCATCGGGCCCCTCACGTTCCGGCAGCTTGAGCGCAATGCCAATATCGCCGTTCATCAAACCCAGGCCATAGTCGTTGCGGGTCATCAGCACGGGCCGACCTTCATACCACTGGTGGTCGCTGTCGATCAGCCGAGCCTTGAGCAGCGCGTCAGTCACTCGCTGATTCAAGCCTTCCACACCCCAAGGCCCTTTGCGTACCGCGCACAACAGCTGGAAGGTATCGAAGGCTTGCAGCACCACACGAGCCCAATGGGTCCAGCGTGGATCATCGAGTGGGCAGTCGAGCGGTGGCCGCTGACTGCGCAAAAGACTCAGGTAATGCCGATAACCTTTCGGCCTCTCACCCTGGCCTTCGAGCAGCAAGCGCTCCAGCGCCCGATCCTGCTCCCCCTTGAGAGGCAGGGAAAATACATCGTCATGGCTTCCAGCCGCCAATAACTTGCGGGCGTCCTCAGGTTGCTGCCGGTTGACCCAACGGGCCAACTGGCCAATGCCGCTGCCCTCACCAAAGCGCCGTGAGTGACGCAGCATCACGACTTGCTGAGCCAGGGGATGCGCTCCGTTGATGTCTTCGTGCAAATCGCTCGCACCAAGATTTTCACCGCTGACCGCCTCCAGCCACTGGCGGGTCTGCGGGCTGTACCAACCGGCTTCGGCATCGCGGCACAGATCACCCAGCACGGCACCGGCCTCGACCGACGCCAGTTGATCCTTGTCACCGAGCAGCACCAGACGGGCATGGGCTGGCAATGCGTCGAGCAGATTGGCCATCATTTCCAGGTCGATCATCGAGGCTTCGTCCACCACTAATACATCCAGCGGCAAGCGATTGCCGGCGTGGTGCCGGAAATGCCGGGTACCGGGACGACTGCCGAGCAAACGGTGCACGGTGGTCACATCCGACGGGATCTTCCCGCGCACCGTTTCAGGGACTTTCAGGGTTTGAACCTGCTGGCTGATGGACTCGGTCAAGCGTGCAGCAGCTTTGCCAGTGGGTGCCGCAAGACGGATGCGCAGCGGTTTGCCGGCCTCCACTGCGGGCGCCTGGAGCAATGCAAGCAAACGCACGACCGTGGTGGTTTTACCGGTTCCCGGGCCGCCTGTGACGATGCTGAATGCGCTACGTGTGGCCAGGGCGCAAGCGAGTTTTTGCCAGTCGATCACGTCATCAGGTCTGGCTGGACCGAACAGGCCCGTCAGGCGCTGGGGCAAATCACTCGGTGTTGTTTCGTATGCCGCCAGACGCTGACGCAGGGCGTTATCGATCCGCCGTTCGTAAGCCCAGTAGCGACGCAAGTACAGGCGTTTACCCGATAGCACCAACGGCCGGTGCTGCGCGGCTTCACGCTCGTCGACGGCCAGAGCCACCAAGCGGCTGGACGCCAGGACCTTGCACCAATGAGCACCGTCCAGCGCCTCAAGCAATTGCGACGGCAGCAACATCGCGCCACTTTGCAGATCACCTTCCGGCGGCAGCGATAGAGCGAAGTCTGGTTCTTTCAGCGTTTCGAACAGGTCCAGGCAAACATGGCCGTGACCCAGTTGGTGACTGGTCAACGCCGCGGCCAACAGCATCAGTGGATCATCGTCGGGGGCGAGTTCGTGGAGAAAGGCCACGAAGGCCTTGTCCAGCGCCCGCAGCCAACCGCGCTCGACCCAGCGCGTGAGCAGCAGCAACAAGTCATCTGCGCGACTCAGGGGGGCCAGGTCCGCCAGACTTTCGGCCGCCAATGGCGTGGGCAGCAAATCGGCGAAGGTGCGACTCATAGCAGTACTCCCTGTTCCCAGGCGGGTTCGGCCTTGGGCTCTGGCTTGCCCTGGAACAACCGGTCCAGACGCTCGATCAGCTCCCGTGGCGGACGGGCGAAATACACGCCCTGGCTGGCCGCGCGAGTACCGCGAAGGAACAAATACAACGCCCCACCGACATGCCGATCGTAATCGTAATCGACCAGCCGCGCCTTGAGCTGGCGATGCAGGGCTAGCAGGTACAACACATATTGCAGGTCGTAACGGTTATCGAGAATCGACTGCTCCATGGCCTGCTCGGTATAGGCCGCGTCATCGACACCCAGCCAGTTGGATTTGTAGTCGGCGACGTAATAACGACCATCGTGCTCGAACGTCAGGTCGATGAAGCCTTTGAACATGCCATTGAGCAGCACCGGTTCGGCGGCCACCCTGGCCACGCCGTTGTGGGTGTATTGGCGCACCAGTTCATCGAGTTTGAGCACATCGACTTTGTGACTGGCGAACCAGAATTCCATCTCGACCCGGTATTGGGTCAACTTCTCGAACACCACTGGTGGCTGCCCGCCGCCGATGTGCAGCGGGGATTTGAGCAAGTGCTGCAACCAGTCACTCAACGTCGTGATCCAACCTTCCCAGCCACGGCGATTGCAGCGGCGGGCGATGGCGTCTTCCACAGTCTGGGGTGCAGCGGTAAAACCTTCGTCACCGGCCCACTCAAGCAATCCATGGAGAAAAGTGCCGGGGTTCGGCCCGCGAGGGAATCGATGGATATCAGCCCCGCCAGCAATCACTTCTCGCGGCGCTTGCGGATCGAGACGTTCGTCGTCAAAAAGCTTTTGTGCTTGCGGGCTCTCTGGAGCTTCGTCACTTCCCATGCTCAGACTGTCGCCAATGCGCAAGGCGCTGTAGGAGGCGATCCACCAGTTTTCGCTGGCCTTGCGCTTGGGTATCAGCGGCGCAAGCAAGGTCGCTTCATTGCGCGGCGGATGGTAATGCTCGGCGCTCGCTTCAGGTATTTCACCGTAGTTCAGCGCCGGGCAGTCCTGCTGCAAATCTTCCAGCCAACGCCGCAACCCTGCCGACTCGGCCAATGGCGCACCACCGCCCAGCAGATAACCCAACGCCGAAAGGTGCAGAACCGAACCGTTGTTGTTGCCGCGCTTGAGGTCAGTCACACCGACCCAGCAAGCATGTTGCGCCCGGGTCAGAGCGACATAGAGCAGCCGAAGATCCTCGGCCAAGCGCTCATCATCGGCCTGGACGATCAACTCGGGCGTCGGCTTCAAGCTCACTTGAGCCTTGCCCATCGCATCGTGGTAATACAACGGCAGACGGCTGCCATCCACCGGTTTTGCCGAGCAAATGAACGGCAGAAACACCAACGGATATTCAAGCCCTTTGGATTTGTGGATGGTCACAACCTTGACCAGTTGTTCGTCGCTTTCCAGGCGCAGGATCTGTTCTTCGCCAGCCTGACCGGACAATGCCAGATGCTCGGACAAATGACGGATCAAGGCTTGCTCGCCATCGAGTTCCGCGCAGGCCTGCTGCAGCAGCTCGGACAGGTGCAGCAGGTTGGTCAATACTCGCTCGCCATCGTTACGCGCGATCAACGCCTGGGGCAGTTGGAAGTCGTGCAACAAACGCCGCAACATTGGCAGCACGCCCTGCTTGCGCCAGAGCTCGCGATAACCGCGGAACTGCATGACCCGTGCTTCCCAGGCCAGTTCGTCCTGATTCAGCCGTTCCAGCTCAGCCAGCGAAAGGTTCAGCGTGATGCAGGCCAGCGCGGCCCGGAGGGGACGCTCGACATCCGGCTCGGCACACGCCTTGAGCCAGGTCAGCAGATCATGGGCTTCCTGCGCGGCGAACACGGAATCCTTGTCTGACAGGTAAACGCTGCGCACACCGCGGGCCGAAAGTTCGCCACGCACAGCTTGGGCCTCTTTGCCGTCGCGCACCAGAATTGCAATATCCGATGGCAGCAGACCTTTGAAGTCCTTACCGTCCTGGATGAAGCCAGCATGGTCTTGCTGGCCACCATTGAGCAGCGCGGTGATTTCACTGGCGCAGGCAGCGGCCAGTTGTTGTCGATACACCGCGCCAGACAGTGGCTGATCGGCGGACAGGTGCCAGATGTTCAGGGCCGGTACAACCTGACCATCAATCTGCAGAATTTCTTTGCGCCCTTGGGATTCGACGGGCAGGAACGGTACCGGGTTCTCGCCATTTTTCTCACGAAACAGGAATGCTCCGCGTCCCTGCTCACGAGATTCGGCGCGCTCGAACACATGGTTCACCGCACTGACCATGCCATGACTGGAACGGAAGTTGGTGCCCAGGGTATGCAGGCGGCCAGTGGTGGCTTGGCGGGCACGCAAGTAGGTATAGATGTCGGCTCCGCGGAAGGCATAGATCGCCTGCTTCGGGTCGCCGATCAGAAACAGACCGGTTTCAGGATTGTTGTCTTCGATGCGATAAATGCTCTCGAAGATTCGATACTGCACCGGGTCGGTGTCCTGGAATTCGTCGATCAACGCGACCGGGAACTGCTCGCGGATCAGTGTTGCGAGGCGCTCACCGCCTTCGGACTGCAACGCCGCATCGAGGCGCAGCAGCATGTCATCGAAGCCCATTTCCGCGCGGCGACGCTTTTCTTCTTCGAACCGAGCACCCACCCAATGCGCGGCGTGTTGCAGCACGGCGGCATCGGGAGTCGGCAAACGCTCGAGACTGATCTTGAGACCGGGCATTGCATCAAGACCGGGATGACGGGGAGCTTCACCCTTCCAGGCTTCAGCCATGCCATCAGGGGTCAGACGAGTGAAGCCAGTGCCAATGTCCAGTTGCTCGAGAGATTCGTCTTCGGCCCAGGCTCGGAGCTTTTCGAACCAGGGTTCAAAGTAGCGCGGCTGCATCTTGCGGCCATCGACGCTTTTGCTCGCGACGCCCTGGTGACAGATGGCAAGCAACTCATCCGCCCATTGGCGCCAGGGCATCTTGAGTTCGAGCAAAGCGGCCCGTCGCTCCTGCAGGCATTCGGCAATCAACTCGGCAGGCTCTTTACCTGCAACGCTGTCACGCTCGCTGGCGAACAACCCTCGCACTCGCGGCAGCAACGCCGCCGGGCCGCCCCAATTGCCGCGAACCCAGTTCAACGCATCGCCTTGCATCGGGTAGCAAAACAGTCGCCAGTAGTCGCACAGGACTTCGCCGAGTAAATCGCTGTGATCGGTTTCCAGGGTCTGAGTGAACAGGCTGCCACTGTCGAACGCATGTTCGCGCAGCATGCGCTGGCACCAACTATGGATGGTCGATACCGCCGCTTCATCCATCCACTGGGCAGCGATGTCCAGGCGGTTTGCACAGCCGGACCACTGTTCGGGAAGGTACTGCTCGCGCAATTCGGCAATGAGGCCATCCGGTGCCGGTGTCTCATCACGGAAAAACCGTGCGGCTTCAGCCAGCCGTGTGCGAATACGTTCGCGCAGTTCTTTGGTTGCGGCATCGGTGAAGGTGACCACGAGGATTTGCGGCGGCAGCAGTTCACGGCCAAAACCACTCGACTCGCCGCCGTGGCCAAGGACCAGACGCAAGTACAGCGCAGAAATGGTGAAGGTCTTACCGGTCCCGGCGCTGGCTTCGATCAGTTGGCTGCCACGCAGAGGGAATGCCAGGGCCAGCGGTGTTTTCGTGGTCATGAGCGCGCCTCCTCGCTGGTCGATGAACGCCACGAGGCCTCAAACAGCGGCCGATATAAAGCGTCGCACCAATCGGGGAAGGTCTCGTCGGCAATCAGTGCATCGTAATCGGCGAATTGCCGAGCGAGTGCCGGGCTTTCGCGGCGCTCGCCGTCAGTGGTCTGGCCATCGCCTTCATAGGCCTTGCGGGCAGCGGCGTCAGCTTTGGCCGGATCGGTTTGAGCGAGCCAGGCGAACGCTGTTTTTACTGCAATCGGCAGCGGCTGACGCATGCCCGTTTGCCAGGCCAACAACAGATCGCCCAGAACCCGGGATGCTGCGGCCTCCTCTATCGGACCGAGGAGCAAACTGTCGTCGCTGGCCACCAATGCAGTTGTCATCGGCATGCCGCTGGCACAGGCCACCAGGTGATTGACCCAAGGTCGCGTCAGGCGATGCCATTTGCGGGCTTTGATCGAACCGATGCTGTTGGGAATCGTAGTAACCGACAACAACCCGCCATCTGCGCGTTGATGCAGGCCACTGAGCCAACCCTCCAGACGCAATCCTTGTAGTTCCAGACTCACCGGCAACGCGCTGGTGAGCGGGGTCGGCCATAACGCCAGAAGTTGCTGATAGCGCAGTAGCAGATCTGGTAGCGGCTCGATCAACTCTCGCTGAAGACATTCACCAAAACCAGCCATGGGCAAGAGCCCGCTGTTTTGCAGGCGTTTCGCCTGCGCTTCCAGTACCTGATCGGTTTGGTCCAATTGCCCCAGCGCCGCTTCGAGCAAGCTGTCGCTGAGGCTATAGCGTTGCAGCGCGTCGAGTACAAATGGCTCTTCATCTGCCAAAGGCACTTCGGCAGCCTCGAAGAACACTTTGAGCCGCTGACTGAAGAAATGTCGTACAGGGTTGCGCAGAAAATCCTGCAGTTGACCCAGGCTCAGTGGTTCGTCCTGGACGTAGGGTTCAAGTACTTCGATATCAGTCGCCAGATCACCGGCTTGATGAAGAACCTGCCACTCGCTGGCGTAGCTGAATAGATCATCGCCTTCGTGAAAGTAGCGAGCGCTGAAAGGTTGCAGCGGGTGTTCCTGAGTCATGGACTCAAGCAGGTCATCATTGTCATCGTGCAGTCGCCAGCCGCTGCCAAGATGGTCACGCAACTGCCCTATCAACACCGAAGCAGGGCGCTCGCTGTTGTCCCGAATACTGCGGCCGACCCAGCTGATATAGAGTTGGTCGCGTGCGGACAACAATGCTTCCAGCAACAGATAGCGATCATCCTCGCGTCGGGAACGATCGCCGGGACGGTAGTCACTGCCCATCAGGTCGAAATCCAGCGGCGGCTGCGCGCGAGGGTAATCGCCGTCATTCATGCCAAGCAGGCAGACCAGTTTGAAGGGGATCGCTCGCATGGGCATCAAGGTACAGAAGTTAACGGCCCCGGCGAGGAAACGCTGAGACAGGCGACCTTGATCGAGACCCGCCAGCCAGGCTTCACGGACTACGGTCAGCGGTAACTCGTCCTGCAAACCTACGGACTCGCAGGTCTCGAGCCAGGTCTCTCGCAGCTCTTCGAGTTGGGCCAACAAATAGTCGTCATGCTCGTTACTGGCCAGGAAGAACAACTGCACCAAAGCTTGCAACCGCGAGCCCCATTGTTTGGGCGCTGCAGGTTGAGTGAGTTCCTGGTGGGCAATTTCCAGCGCATCCAACAATGCCACCAAAGGACCTATGAGTGCGGCATCCAGACCACCAATCTCGTCGTAGGGTTCGATCCCCTCACAGGCACTGGCGCTGCCCACGGCATAACCCAGCAGCATCCGTCGCAGACCGAAACGCCAACTGTTTTGCTCCAGTTCTTCAGGCAGGCCCAGGCCCGCGCGCTGCTCGGCGTTCATCCCCCAGCGAATACCTGCGCCTTCAATCCAGCGATGCAAGGTTGGCAGGTCACTTTCCTCTACACCAAAGCGAGCGCGTAATGCCGGAACGTCCAACAGATCGAGGATTTCGCTGACGGGGAAGCGACTATCAGGAAGTTTGAGCAGATGCTCGACAGCGATCAGTAGCGGGTCACGACCTCGCTGGCCTTGATCCGCAAGCGTGAAAGGAATGAAGCGCGGATCAAAGCGGTCAAGCTGACCAAAGACAGCACGGATATGCGGGGCATAACTGTCGATGTCCGGGACCATTACGATTACGTCGCGAGGCCTCAGGTCTGGGTCGGCACTGAATCGTGCGAGCAATTGGTCGTGGAGGATCTCCACTTCGCGTTGAGCGCTATGGGCGATGTGAAAACGGATCGATTCGTCCTTTTTCAAATCGATAGCAGGCCAACGCTCGCGGGTCTCGTTCAGGGGACGCAATTCCAGGATGTCGTCCTGCAACTGATTGAGCATGTTATGTGGTTGGTTTTCGCTGAAAAGGTCGATGCGCCCGTCGCGAAACGCCGAGCGATAGCTACTCGGATCGTCGTAGCTGTCGAGCAGATTAATGTAGTCCCGCCCCTGCTTACCCCACGCGGCCAATAGCGGGTGGGCGTGCTGATGGAGCGTTTGCGAGTCGAGCACAACTGGCATGCCGCTCTTGCGAGCCTGACGCTTGTACTGATGTCGCAATAGATCTTTGTCGGCGACGATGTCCGCCCAATGGTGACGACATGGATTGTGTACGCACAGCAAGACCTGGCTGAATCGAGCAAGCCCGGCAAGCGCTTCCAGGGCTTGAGCAGGCAGGGAAGAAATACCGAAAACGATCACCCGTGAAGGCAAACCACTGGGCGCTACTTCGAGGCTATTGATCCGCTCGATAAAGCGTTGGTGGACGCCTGCGCGGCTTTGCGCCATGCCTTGTTCACCAACATCCAGCAACAACGCTCGCCACAGCTCCGCCTGCCAGCAGTTGGCCGGGGTCAGGGCTTTGGCCTCGCCCCTGCCATTTCGTAACTGATGACGACCTTCTGCCCAGTCTTCGAGCCAGTCGGCACGGTAGACCTGATATTGGTCAAACAGGTCTGCCAGTCGCTCCGCCAATTGATAGCGTTTACGTAAGTCGGTGTCATTGGTAAGAAAACGCTGCAGGGGTTCGAAGTGCGGTTGATTGATCAACTGTGGCAGCAGACGCATCAGACGCCAGGTCAGCGGGGCTTTATCGAGAAGGGATTTGACCGGGATTTCGTCACGTCCCAGCACCATGCGATAGAGCTGCCACATGAAGCTGCCCGGTAACTGCACGTCGATGGCAGCGGCGATTCCGCAGCCGCCCATGTCGTCATCTTCAGGATCTTCGGCCAATGCCAGCTTCAGCCATTGAGCGATGCCGTTGCTCTGTACCAAGGCGATTTCATTTTCCAAGGGAGCCAGCGGGTAGCGCCGCATCCAGCTAACCACCAGGCTGCGTAACTCGTCCAGGCGGTTGCCGTGGACCACCATAAAACCAGCACTGAGGGACGTAGCGTCCGGCATAAAGGCTTCCTTGGAAAAATACAAAAGCTAGGGCCGAACCTTAGCACTGTCGGCAGACTGTGACAGCCGGGAGCGGTCCGATGATGCTGTACGAACTTTCCTGCGGACAAAACAAAACCCCTACCTGCATACGCAGATAGGGGTTTCGGAATTTAATCTTGACGATGACCTACTCTCACATGGGGAAACCCCACACTACCATCGGCGATGCATCGTTTCACTGCTGAGTTCGGGATGGGATCAGGTGGTTCCAATG
>NZ_FYEB01000022.1 GCF_900187445.1 Pseudomonas sp. Irchel s3b2 | reverse complement strand
AAAGCATACGCGGCCCCAAAATTGCCAAGCCCAAGGAATGGCTGGAGGGAAAGGCTGCCAATGCTCATGTGTCGACCGACCGGGTGCTTAAGGCCCATAAAGGGAAAACACCTTGAAAGGGCTGGCTGTAAAAGCGAAACCATAAGCGGCCATAACCGCAGAAACGGATATGTACACGATCAAAGAGCCCAGCCGACTATCAGGCCGCCTTCACGGGCAAGCCTCGCTCCTACAAAGAGCAATAACCGCCAGCCAGCACAACCGCAGAAACGGATATGTACACGATCAAAGACCCCAATCGGCTATCAGGCCGCCTTCGCGGGCAAGCCTCGCTCCTACCAGGGCCGATATACCTATGCTTCTAGCCAGGCGCACAGAGAATCCGCGGGAACGAAAAAAGTTACGTAAACTTTACGAGACAAAACGACAAGCCGATCGATACTGCGCGGCGCGAACAAGACAGGCGTTATTTATGTCCATTGCGGTACTGCGGCTTATCGGTTTCATCCTAGGTATTTTTTTGATCACACTGGCAGTGAGCATGGCGATACCAATGCTCACGCTGGTGATCTATGAACGCAACGATGATATGTCGGCCTTTTTGTGGTCGAGTCTGATCACGGCGGTGTCCGGGCTGCTGTTGATTAACAAGGGACGTCCTGAGGACGCTCAGTTGCGTCCCCGCGATATGTACATGCTGACCACCGCCAGTTGGGTAGTCGTCTGCATGTTCGCCGCATTACCCATGGTCCTGATCCAGCACATCAGCTACACCGACGCGTTTTTTGAAACGATGTCCGGCATTACCACCACTGGTTCGACCATCCTGACCGGTCTGGACACCGCCTCTCCCGGATTGCTGATCTGGCGTTCAATGCTGCATTGGCTGGGCGGAATCGGCTTCATCGGCATGGCCGTGGCCATCCTGCCGCTATTGCGGGTCGGGGGCATGCGGCTGTTTCAGACCGAATCATCCGACTGGTCGGAGAAGGTCACACCACGTTCCCACGTCGCTGCAAAATATATTCTGGGGCTGTATATCGGGCTGACCGCTGTTTCCACGCTGGCGCTGTGGATAACAGGCATGACCCCGTTCGAAGCCATCAACCATGCAATGTCGTTGATTTCCACGGGAGGTTTTTCCACCTCCGATGCTTCTCTGGCGCACTGGACGCAACCGGCCATTCATTGGGTGGCCGTGGTTATCATGATTCTGGGCAGCCTGCCTTTTACGCTGTATGTGAGCCTGTTGCGCGGGAACAAACGGGCCTTGTTCAACGATCATCAGGTACGCGGGTTCATTGGCTTTTTGCTCATCACCTGGCTGCTGTTCGGCACCTGGTTGTACTTGCACAGCCAGTACAGCTGGTGGGAGGCGTTTCGGATCGTGGCGGTTAACGTGACATCGGTGGTCACGACGACTGGCGTGGCGCTGGGGGATTACACGCTATGGGGCAGTTTCTCCGTGTTGCTGTTCTTTTATCTGACTTTTGTCGGCGGCTGCTCCGGCTCCACCGCTGGTGGCCTTAAAATCTTCCGTTTTCAAGTGGCTGGCGCATTGCTCATGGGCAGCCTGAAACAACTGATTCACCCTCGAGCCGTCATCAGTAAAAAATACAACAACCATCCCATCGACGAGGATATCGCCCGTTCGCTCCTGACGTTTTCATTCTTTTTCACCATCACCATCGGGGCGATCGCCATGGGATTGGCGCTCATCGGCCTCGACTGGACCACTGCATTGAGTGGCGCGGCCACTGCCGTATGCAACGTGGGGCCAGGCCTTGGTTCGATTATTGGCCCGGCAGGTAACTTCTCGACACTGCCCGATTCGGCCAAATGGCTGCTGACCATTGGCATGCTGCTGGGAAGACTGGAGATCCTCACCGTTCTGGTGCTGTTCATACCGGTTTTCTGGAAATACTAGGCCCAACGACCAATAGTGATTTGTTGCCTAGACTCCTCTTGTCCACCGTGCAAATGCGTTTCAGACATGAACGGCACGAAAACTAAAACAAGAGGAACATCTAAATGCTCAAATCATTGTGGAGCGCGGCCGTCTGCACACTCGCCCTGGGTGCGTCGAGCCTGGTGCTGGCGGCTGATCCAGTCATTATCAAGTTTTCTCACGTGGTCGCCGAACAAACGCCTAAAGGCCAAGGCGCCCTGCTGTTCAAGAAACTCGTCGAAGAACGTCTGCCCGGCAAGGTCAAGGTAGAGGTTTATCCAAACTCTTCGCTGTTTGGTGACGGTAAGGAAATGGAGGCGTTGCTGTCGGGCGATGTGCAGATGATTGCGCCGTCGCTGGCCAAGTTCGAGCAATACACACCCAAGCTGCAATTGTTCGATCTGCCGTTCCTGTTCAACGACATCTCGGCAGTCGATCGCTTCCAGCGAAGCCCTGACGGCCAGGGACTTCTCAAAGCCATGGAAAGCAAGAACATCACCGGTCTGGCCTATTGGCACAACGGCATGAAGCAGTTGTCCGCCAACAAGGCGCTGCGTGAACCGGGCGATGCCCGCGGTTTGAAATTTCGCGTGCAGGCTTCAGCCGTGCTCGAAGAACAATTCAAGGCGGTACGCGCCAACCCTCGCAAGATGAGCTTCGCCGAGGTGTATCAGGGCTTGCAGACCGGCGTAGTCAACGGCGCGGAAAACCCTTACTCGAACATCTACAGCCAGAAAATGCACGAAGTGCAGAAGTTCATCACTGAGTCCGATCATGGCTTGCTCGATTACATGTTGATCACCAATACCAAGTTCTGGACTGGCCTGCCGCCGGATATAAAAACCGAACTGGAGAAGATCATCGTCGAGGTCACCACTCAGGTGAACAAGGATGCGGAGAAACTGAACCAGGATGCCAAACAGAACATCATCAACGCCAAAACCACTGAAATCATCACGCTGACCCCAGAGCAACGTGGCAAGTGGCGCGAAGCAATGAAACCGGTCTGGAAGAAGTTTGAAGGTGATATCGGTGCCGACCTGATCAAGGCCGCCGAAGCCGCCAACCAGGCTCAGTAATCTGCCGGCGGGCGCCGCCCGAAAGGGTGGCCCTGTTTCATCGTCGTCACTCGATCGGGAGATGCCACTCATGAATGCCTTACGGCGAATCTGGGATCACTTCGAAGAAGGTTTTATCGTCTTCCTGCTGGCGGCAATGACGCTGGTAACGTTCGTTTACGTCATCCTCAACAACCTCTATAGCGTTTTCTACAGCTTCGCCGACTATTGGCCAAGCGCCAGTGAACCGTTTTTGGCCATTGGCGACAGTGTCATGGGGATGGCCCAGGCCATGACGTGGAGCATATCGCTGACCAAAGCCCTGTTCGCCTGGCTGATCTTTTTCGGCTTGTCCTATGGCGTGCGCACGGCCGGGCATATCGGTGTCGATGCCTTGGTGAAACTGGCCAGCAAACCGGTTCAGCGAATCATTGGCATCATTGCCTGCCTCAGCAGTCTGGCCTATGCGGGCCTGCTCAGCGTCGCCAGCTTCGAATGGATTCAGACGTTGTTCATCGCCGGCATCGGTGCCGAGGACCTCGGTCATTACGGCATCATGCAATGGCACATCGGGCTGATTGTGCCGGTGGGTTTTGCCTTGGTGTTCATCCGCTTTGCCGAGATCCTGGTGCGCATCGTGCAAAACCGTCAAACGGGCCTGGGCCTGGCCGACGAGGCCGCGGAGGTGATGAAACTGACCGAGCATGAGGATGACAAAAAATGACTATTCTCTTCCTCTTTGTTGCCCTGTTCGTGCTGATGTTTATCGGCGTACCGATCGCCATTTCCCTGGGCCTGGCCGGTTCGCTGACCATCATCTTTTTCAGCCCTGACTCCGTGCGTTCCCTGGCCATCAAGCTGTTCGAGACCTCCGAGCACTACACATTACTGGCCATCCCGTTCTTTTTACTGGCCGGTGCCTTCATGACCACAGGCGGTGTGGCGCGGCGCTTGATCGACTTTGCCAACGCGTGCGTTGGGCATATTCGCGGCGGCCTGGCCATCGCGGCGGTGCTGGCGTGCATGCTGTTCGCCGCGCTGTCCGGCTCAAGCCCTGCGACGGTAGCGGCTGTGGGTTCCATCGCCATCGCGGGGATGGTCCGCTCCGGTTATCCACAGGCATTTGGTGCCGGTATTGTGTGTAACGCCGGCACGCTGGGGATTCTTATTCCCCCTTCCATCGTGATGGTGGTGTATGCGGCGGCGACGGAAACCTCGGTCGGCAAGCTGTTCATGGCCGGCGTGGTGCCCGGCCTGCTGCTGGGTACGGCGCTGATGGTGGCCATCTACGTCGTCGCCGTCAGGAAAAACCTGCCCGCCATGCCGCGGGCGACCTTTCGTGAATGGTTGAGTGCGGCACGCAAGGCCATTTGGGGCCTGTTGCTGATGGTCATCATTCTGGGCGGTATCTACAGCGGAATGTTCACCCCGACCGAGGCGGCGGCCGTGGCGGCGGTCTACGCGGCATTCGTTGCGATGTTCGTCTACAAGGACATGTCGCTCCGTGAAACGCCGAAGGTGCTGCTCGAATCCGCCAAGCTGAGCATCATGCTGATGTTCATCATCGCCAATGCCATGCTCTTCGCTCATGTACTGACCACCGAGCAATTACCCCAACAAATCACCGCCTGGGTCATCGGCGCGGGCCTGACACCGGTCACATTCCTGCTCGTGGTGAACATCGTGTTATTGGTGGCTGGCGCCTTCATGGAACCCTCGGCAATCATCCTGATCCTGGCGCCGATCATGTTCCCGATCGCCATGAAGTTGGGGATCGACCCGATTCACCTGGGGATCATTATGGTGGTGAACCTGGAGATCGGCCTGATTACCCCGCCCGTAGGCCTGAACCTGTTCGTCACCTCGGCGGTGACTGGCATGTCACTGACCGCCACCATCCGTGCAGCAATGCCTTGGCTGATTATCCTGCTGCTGTTCCTGGTATTGATTACCTACGTACCGTGGATTTCTCTGGTCCTGCCGAACTGGCTGGGGATGACGTAACCGGGACCTCAGGCCCAATGCCGTGGATCGTTCATCACGGCGTCATGTTCGGCGAACAGCCTGGGTAATTCGGCCTTGAGAAAGGCCACCCAGGTCCGGACCTTGGCATCGAGAAAACGAGGTTCATAGCAGCTTCCAGGTGTAACTGAGGATCAGGCGGTTTTCGTCGATATCACTGCGGTAGTTGGAACGCGCCATAACGTTGCGCACGCGGATCCCGAGGCCTTTGAGGCTGCCGCTCTGCAGTACATAGCCGATATCCAGATCGCGCTCGCGGTCCTTGCCTTCAAAGCCTTTGCCGGTGTCGACGTTGTTACCGGTGATGTAGCGCACGGTGCTGGTCAGCCCCGGCATGCCGAGGGCCGCGAAGTCGTAGTCGTAACGCGCCTGCCAGGAGCGCTCATCGGTGTAGGCGAACTCGTAGGTCGGCACTTCGTTGCCCAGTGGCGAGATGTTGGCAAATACCCGCGGGAAGGCGCTGTCGCCGAACATGCCCTGATAGCCGACATAAAACGTGTGGCCGCCACGCTTGGCCGACAGCAAGGAGAAGAACGCCTGGTTGTCGATATTGCCCAGCAACTTTTTGCCGTCTTCACGCGAATCGTAATAGCCAAGGTTGGCGCCCAGGGTCCAGTCGCCCATTGGCTCGCTGTGTTTGAGGCCGAGGAAGCGCTGGTTGTAGATATCTTCCAATTGCCCGAACCAGGCGCTGACCGAGCTGCGTTTGTCATTGAAGGCGTAATCGGCGCCGGCAAAGTTGAAACCATCGCTGCTGACTTGGCGCTGCGGCACATGACCGAGCATGGCTTGCATCTTTTCGTCGCCGGCCTCGTTGCGCAGGCTGGTGGAATTCAAGTGACCGCCCTGCAAGGTCAGGCCATCGATTTCATTAGAGCTGATGCTTGCCCCCTGATAGCTGGGCGGCAGCAGACGGATATCGCTGAAGGCCAGCACCGGCACGTTGGGTTGCAACTCACCCACTTTCAGCTCGGTCTTGGAGTAACGCATCTTCAACGCGCCTTCCAGGCGGCTGTACTCATTCGCCGCGCGCCCGTCACCGTGCACCGGCAGCAAACCGGTATTGACCCGGTCCGGACTGCTGTCGAGTTTGAGGCCGAGCAGGCCGATGACATCCACACCAAAACCGACGGGGCCCTGGGTATAACCGGATTTGACGTTGAGGATGAAGCCCTGCGCCCACTCTTCGGCCTTCGACTGTTGGTTGGCCCCGACGATGTCGGAAAAGTCCCGGCTGAAGTAGTAATTGCGCGCTTGCAAGGTGGCCGTGGTGTCTTCGATGAAACCGCCCTCGGCGGCCAGCGCACCTGCGCAGAAACTCGAGGCGACAGCCATGGACAACACTGAACCGGTTGTTGAAAGAATCTGTTTCATCGGTTTTTCTCTTATTTTTATTGATCGACAGGTTGAAGTACTTCAGTCGCAGCGGTTTCGCTGCTTGGAACGGGACGCCGTGCGCTCAACAGCACGTGTGTGACCATGCCGAAAATCAGGCCCCAGAAAGCGGCGGACAAACCAAACAGCGACATGCCCGAGGCGGTGGTGAGAAAGGTCACCAGCGCGGCTTCGCGATCACTCGGCACCGCCATTGCACCGGCCAACGCTCCGGCTATCGCCGCGAACAGCGCCAGCCCGGCCAGAGCCGCGATCAGTTCCTTGGGGAACGCCGAAAACAACGAAACCAGCGTGGCACCGAAGATCCCCAGCACCAGGTAGCACAGTCCGCCCACGACCCCGGCCACATAGCGTTTGCGCGGATCTTCATGGGCCTCGCGGCCGGTGCATATGGCCGCGGTAATCGCTGCCAGATTCAGCCCGTGACAACCAAACGGGGCCAACAGCGCTGTGCCCAACGCACTGCTGGCGATGATCGGACCGGCCGGCGTTGAATAACCGCTGGCGCGTAGCACCGCCATGCCGGGAACGAACTGGCCGGTCAGCGCCACCATCACCAGCGGCAAAGCGATGTTCAGGGTCGCGCTCAGGCTGAACACGGGGGTGATCCACACCGGCGTAGCCAAACCGATCACCAGTGCTTCGCGGTGCAAATCACCGGAGAGAAACGCAATCGAACAACCCACCAGCAGCACCATCAACACCGCATAGCGCGGCATCACCCGCTTGCATATCAGGTACGTGGCAAACATCGCCAGCACCAGCAGCGGCTTGCCTTGTAGCGAGACGAACAACCCCGTACCGAAGCTGAACAGAATCCCCGCCAGCATCGCCGCCGCAATCGCCGCGGGCAGTTTGCCGATGATCCGGTCAAACGCCCCCGACACGCCGACCAGGAAAATAATCAGGCTGCTGACCAGATAGGCTCCCACCGCTTCCGGCATGGAGATCTCCGGCAACAGCGCCACCAGTAATGCCGAGCCCGGCGCCGACCACGCGATGATCATCGGGACGCGGTAACGCAGGCTCAAACCGATGCCGAGCACGGCGCTGCCGATGGAGATTGCCCAGACCCAGGACGACAACACTTCACGCGAGAGCTGCGCCGCCTCGGCCGCCTGAAAGATGATCACCAAGGGGCCGGCGTAGGAAATCACTGTGGCGATAAATCCGGCGACGGCGGCTGACAGGGAAAAGTCCTGGAATAGAGCTTTCATGACTCAAGCACCGGTCGGTGACAGCGCTCGGCTGACACCAGCGCTACGCCGGCTGCTGATGGCGAACACGGTCATGGCGAGGGCGGCCACCGCACCGGGCAAGGCAAACGCCATGAAGTTCAGTTGCAGCGGCAGGTTGATCCCCAGCAAGGCACCGCCCAGCAGCGGACCGACAATGGCGCCGTTGCGCCCGATGCCCGAGGCCCAGCCCAAACCGGTGGAGCGAATGGTCATGGAGTAGAACTGCGCGGCGCAGGCGTACAGCAGAATCTGCGAACCGATGGTGGTGGCACCGGCCAGGGCGATCAGCAGGTACAACACCGGCATCGGGCTGTTGAAGCCCAGCAAACTGATCGATACCGCAGCCACGACGAAGAACACCGACAACACCCGCGGCAGGTTGAGCTTGTCGCCCAGCACCCCGCCACCGACCGCGCCGAAAATGGCGCCGAAGTTGAGCACCAGCAGGAACGACAGACTCGAGCCCAGGCTATAACCGGCGTTGGCCATCAGTTTCGGCAGCCAGGAACTCAAGGCGTAGACCATCAGCAAGCAGCAGAAAAACGCCAGCCACAGCATCAGCGTGCGCAGCGCACGGCCCTCGCGGAACAGTTGCAACACCGGGGTGCCGGTGCCCTTCACTTCGCTCATGTGCAACTGATCGCTGGCGAGTGCAACGTAAGCCGGGTCAACCCGCTCCAGAACGTTGCGCGCCTCTTCATTGCGCCCCTGACGCAGCATGAAACCCACCGACTCGGGCAGGAAATACATGATCAACGGCAACAGCAGCAACGGCAGCACCGCCACGTAAAACACTGACTGCCAGCCGAAACTCGGGATCAGCACGATGCCGAGCCCTGCCGAGAGCATGCCGCCCACCGAGTAGCCGCTGAACATGATCGCCACCAGCGTGCTGCGGATTTTTTTCGGCGCGTACTCATTCATCAGTGCCACGACATTGGGCATCACCCCGCCAATGCCCAGCCCGGCAATGAACCGGCAGAGACCAAACTCGGTGGGGTTACGGGCAAAACCATTGAGCACGGTAAAACCGCTGAACAGCATCACGCAGATCGTGATGGCTTTTTTGCGGCCGATCTTGTCCGACAGCGGGCCGAAAAACAGTGCGCCGAACATCATCCCGAACAGGGCATAACTTCCCAGCGCGCCGGCTTGCAGGGGACTGAGCCCCCACTCTTTCATCAGCATCGGCAACACCACGCCGTAGATCACCAAATCGTATCCGTCGAAGATGATGATCAGGGCGCACCAGAACAGCACCATCCAGTGAAAGCGGTTGAATCGAGCGTTGTCGATAACCTCATGTACGTTGATCTTGCGCATGGCATCTATCTCTTGTTGTTGTTTTTAGAGCGTCGGTAACGCGGCTGACGTCCCGTAAAGCCGAGGGTAGAGTCGCCGGGCACGGGGCAATAGCCGCTTTGCGCAGATCGCTATCCATTTTGTGCAACGCCCTGAACCGGCTGATGGAGATTCACCTGCCTACGAGGCGGCAATATCGTTTCTAACTACACTGAAATGGGGCTGGAGAAGTCCCTTTGAAAAATCGCCCCGGCAGCGAGGTTGGGTGCATGCAAAACACTGGAGAACAAAAGCGGGCACGTGTGCTCAATCCGATCGAGCGTGCCACGGAGGTGATCTTCGGTCTGCTCATGGCGATGACCTTCACCGGAACGATCAGCGTGGCGACGGCAGGCCAGGAGGCGGAGCGAACGATGATGCTCGCCGCGCTCGGCTGCAACCTCGCCTGGGGACTCGCGGACGCGATGATGTATCTACTGCGCACCCTGATCGAGCGAACGCGTAGCCACACGCTACTCACAAACTTGTGTGCCGGGGTGGATGCGACCACCGGGCATGCGCTGATTGCTGAGGCGTTACCGCCGCGTCTCGCGGGAGCGGCCGGCACCGATGGGCTGGAATTGCTGCGCCGCCGCCTGGTCGAGTCCTCGGACATCCCGGTAAAGCCGCGCCTCGGTTGGGATGATTTCAAGGGCGCAATCGGCGTTTTCCTATTGGTAGTGTCTTCGACATTCCCGCTCGTAGTGCCCTTCCTGTTGCTCGATCAGACGGGGCCGGCAATACGCGTGTCTAACCTGATCGGACTCGCAGTGCTGTTCATAGCCGGTTGGATGCTTGCGCGATACGCAGGCGCAAAACCGTGGCAAGGCGCAGTTGTGGTGGCAGTCATCGGTGCGATGCTTATTATCGCGATCATCGCGCTCGGCGGATAACCGTCATGCTCCAAGAGCCTGTAGCAACCCTATAGAGGGCAGATTCATGGACTAGACTCACGCGGTTGGTGATGGAGTTAAACGTCAAGAGCAGAGGGGCCGTCCACGACTGACGCCAGTTTTGCTCGAAGCAATGTGCAATCTGCAGGCTGATAGCTGCACCTGCAGGGTCTATCTATCGGTAGTCAGCGACTGGCATATGTGAGGCTTGGGTCATGGCAAAGGACAAGAAGAAAACCCCTGTTAAAAGTAACTCCGCTGAACGCTTGAAACTGACGAACAAAGACTATCTTGAGCAGTTACGCCTACTGCATGTCGAAATGGTCAAGTTGCAGGAATGGGTGAAACAGAAGGGCATCAAGATTTGTATCGTCTTCGAGGGGCGCGACGGCGCCGGCAAGGGCGGCACGATCAAGGCGCTCACCGAGAGGGTCAGCCCGCGTGTCTTTCGGGTGGTGGCGCTACCTGCACCGACCGATCGCGAGAAGAGCCAGATGTATATGCAGCGCTACATGGCGCACATGCCAGCGGCTGGCGAAGTGGTGATCTTCGATCGCAGTTGGTACAACCGCGCCGGGGTCGAGCGGGTGATGGGATTTTGTACCGATAAGCAGGTGACCCGTTTCCTGAGCCTGACCCCGCTCATGGAACGCATGATGGTCGACTCGGGCGTAATGCTGTTCAAGTACTGGCTGGAAGTCAGCGAAGAGGAGCAGACCCGTCGGCTCGAGGCACGGATCAATGATGGCCGCAAAATCTGGAAACTGACGCCAATGGATTTAAAGTCATACAGCCGCTGGTATGACTACTCGCGCGCACGTGACGATATGTTCAAGGCGACCGACACCGACCATGCTCCGTGGCTTGTGGCCAACTCAAACGACAAGAAACGGGCCCGCCTCAACATCATCTCTGATTTGCTCAGCCGCATTCCGTACAAGGATGTACCGCGCGAGAAGGTGATTTTGCCCAAACGACAGAAATCAGGCGGCTATCGCGAACCGAATTATCCGTTGCGGCGAATTCCGGAAAAATTCTGACTGGCACGTTTAAGCAGATCTGCGCTGTACATCAAAGGGCCACAGTCCTATGAGCGATTCAGATTCTTCGTCTCCCGTCCCGGAACCGGGCCGGATTGCACGTCGGGATACCAGCGACGACAAGGCCGGTTGGAGTCGCTGGCTGCCGGGACTGCGCACGCTGCATGGATACAAAATGGCATGGTTGCGGCACGACCTCGTCGCCGGCCTGGTGCTGACCACGATGCTGGTGCCTGTCGGCATCGCCTACGCAGTGGCATCGGGCGTACCCGGCATCTATGGCCTTTACGCGACCATCGTTCCGCTGCTCGCTTATGCGCTGTTCGGACCCAGCCGGATTCTGGTGCTGGGGCCGGATTCCTCGCTGGCTGCCGTCATCCTCGCCGTCGTCCTGCCACTGTCCGGCGGTGATCCGCATCGTGCAATCGCCCTTGCGAGCATGATGGCGATCGTGTCGGGGGTGGTGTGCATCCTGGCTGGCATAGCGCGCCTGGGCTTTATCACGGAGCTGCTTTCCAAACCGATCCGCTACGGGTACATGAACGGGATCGCGCTGACGGTATTGATCAGTCAGTTGCCCAAGTTTTTCGGTTTTTCGATTGAATCCGACGGCCCGCTGAGAAACCTGTGGGCGATCGCTACTGCGGTAATGGAGGGGAAAACCAACTGGACCGCTTTCATGGTCGGCGCAGGCACCTTGGCCGTGATTATGCTGCTCAAGGGCAACAAGCGCGTGCCGGGCATTCTGATTGCCGTGGCAGGGGCGACCGTCGTTGTGGGCATGCTGGACCTTGCAGCGCGGTCCGGAATATCGGTCCTCGGCTCTCTTCCACAAGGCTTGCCTGCGTTCGCCATCCCCTGGATCACTCGTGACGATATCGTCCCCGTCCTGATCGGCGGTTGCGCCGTTGCCCTTGTTTCATTCGCCGATACCAGCGTGCTCTCGCGTGTCTATGCGGCGCGCACCCGTACCTATGTGGACCCGAACCAGGAAATGGTGGGCCTCGGCGTCGCCAACCTGGCCGCCGGTTTTTTTCAGGGTTTTGCAATCAGCAGCAGTTCGTCACGTACGCCCGTGGCCGAGGCCGCAGGCGCCAAAACCCAGTTGACTGGAGTCATCGGCGCGCTTGCGGTTGCCTTACTGCTGGTGGTGGCACCGGACCTGTTGAAGGATTTACCTACCAGCGCACTGGCTGCGGTGGTGATCGCCTCCGCCATCGGCCTGATCGAGGTCAGCGACCTGCGACGAATTTATCGAATCCAGCGTTGGGAGTTCTGGCTGTCAATCGTCTGCACCGTCGGCGTGGCCGTGCTGGGGGCGATTGAAGGCATCGGCCTGGCCATCGTGATCGCCGTCATCGAATTTCTGTGGGATGGCTGGCGCCCTTACTCTGCCGTTCTGGGACGCGCGGAAGGCGTCAAGGGTTATCACGACATCAAGCGCTATCCCGACGCGCGCCTTGTACCCGGTCTAGTACTGTTTCGCTGGGATGCGCCGTTGTTTTTCGCCAACGCCGAGTTGTTCCACGACCGAGTGCTCGACGCCGTGGCGGCATCGCCTACGCCAGTGCGCTGGTTGGTCGTTGCGGCGGAACCTGTCACCAGCGTGGACGTGACCTCCGCCGACATGTTGGCGGAGCTGGACGAAACCTTGCACGCGGCGGGTATCAAGTTATGCGTGGCCGAGATGAAGGATCCGGTCAAGGACAAGCTGAAGCGATTCGGACTATTCGCGCGACTTGGCGAAACGGCGTTCTTTCCAACAATAGGCACTGCAGTCGACAGCTATCTGATGATTCATCCGGTGGATTGGGAGGACCAGGATCACTGAGTGGCATCGGAGATACCCGCGACCAGCACGCAGATTGCCAGCGCGTCTATGCTGGACTTACCGATCGCAGCCTTTGTCACTCTCTACTGGAGGTAATCAATGGTTCCCACGCCCATGCTCGAAAAGATTTTTTCCCGGGATCTGCTCGATGTGCTGATTCGTGCCGGAGTAATTACCGTTCTGGTGATGTTCTGTTTTCAGATATTCAGCCCGTTCCTCGACCTGATGCTGTGGTCGGTGATCCTGGCAATCACCCTCTACCCCTTGCAAGTCAGGTTCAATGGCAAGCTGGGGAACAAAGACGGGCTCACCGCGACGCTGATCGTATTGATCGCCATCAGTATTCTTATGGTGCCTGTTTATTTGTTGGGAGCCTCGCTTGCGGAATCCGTGGAGAAGGTCATGACCATGGTCAAAACCGACAGTTTCCATATTCCGCCACCGTCCGATACGGTAGCCAGCTGGCCACTCGTGGGAAAACCTCTTTATAACTTGTGGGTGCAAGCCACCACTGACCTGCCCGATCTGGCACAGAAGTTCATACCGCAGATCAAAGGTGTCAGCCTCTCCCTGCTGAGCAAGCTTGCGGGTGTCAGCATGGGGCTCCTTTTATTCATCGTCGCCCTGATTATTGCCGGTATTTTTTTAGCGTATGGCGAAAGCGGTCACCGCAGCGCGGTGCAAATCGTTTCGCGCTTCAGCGGTCCGATCAACGGGCCGAAAATCGCCGACCTGTGCACCGCCACCATCCGGGCAGTGGCGTTGGGAGTGGTCGGTATCGCCTTCATCCAGATGCTGTTGGTGGGCATCGGCTTTGTGCTCATGGGCGTCCCCGGCGCCGGTCTTCTCGCTTTGGCGGTGCTGCTTCTTGGCATCATGCAATTACCGGCGAGCCTGATTACCCTTCCGGTCATCGCCTTTGTTTTCATGAGCGAAGGTGCCAGCACGGCGACCATTGTGTTTGCCATCTATGTCTTCATCGCAGGATTGGTCGATAACGTCCTCAAACCACTGTTGCTAGGCCGTGGTGTCGATGTACCGATGCCTGTGGTGCTGATCGGTGCCTTGGGCGGCATGGTCACGGGCGGTATCCTCGGCCTGTTTATCGGCCCTGTGATACTCGCGGTCGGCTATCAGCTGTTCTGGGAATGGGTGGATCAAGCGCAAGAACCCGGACCAGACAACCAGGGGCAGACCTGACACGGCGGCCGAGGATATCCCCATGCTGTTAAACCTGCTGGCCGGCCTCCCCGTAATGTTGTTCTGCCTGCTGATGCAAGCCGTTTTCGTGACCATATGCCTGCGTCAATACGTGCATTTCAGGCATTCCAAACCGCCTGAAACGCAATGGCTGAATATCCTGTTGTTGTCGATGGTGATGCTGCTGATGTTGCTGAGTAATTTCGTGCAGATCGCCATCTGGGCCACGCTGTTCATGCTGCTCGATGAGTTCGACGAATTCGCCATCGCGCTGTATCACTCGGCGGTCAACTTCGCCACGCTAGGCTACGGCGACATCGTCATGTCCTCTCGCTGGCGTCTGCTTGGCCCATTGGAGGCCGCCAACGGCATCCTGATGTTTGGTGTCTCCACCTCGGTGATGACCGCTGCGGTGATGGATGTCATAAAACACAACATGGAAAGGCTACAGCAGCGTGAACGCCCATAGGCATGCGCCGATCATGGCAGAGCCTTTTCCAGCGCCTCACGCAATTGTGCCGCCGTGGCGTATTCGTGCTTCCCCACCAATTGACCGTCCTTGAGCTGCAGCCACAGCACTTTATCCACGGACCCGGGGTAGCGCGGCGCCACACGACCATCACGGTCAAGCATCACTCGATAGGGATAATCGCGCATAGCCGGTACTGCAAACATCTTCGCGATCAGTCGAGGCATGCGCTGGATGTCCGCGATAAATACCGTGTGCCGAGCCTCCAGGTAGCCCTTGGGCTGGTCCTGCAGAGCGGCGCCGACCAGTTTGGCGGCGTCCATGCTGCGCGCCACCAGCAGCGTCTGAGTCTGGTTATCGAGTGTGAAAGCCTGATCGAACTGATCAAGTAAGGTCCACGGCGCCAAGCGCTCACCAACCTCCAGCGCCTGGGCCCAAAGAGGCAGAAGACTGAGCAATAACACCGGCCAATATTTCAAGTTCTACTCCTCGTTCGAGCGCATAGGCGTAATGGCCATCAGTCTACACCGCCCGTTCCGAGTGCCCAGTGCCTCCGTTTACCATTTCACACTTTCTGCTTGTCGCAAATGAACGCTAAGCTTGGGCCTATGGATGACTCAGATTATTTACGCCTGCTGACCATTGCGGCCGAGCAAGCCAACACGTTCCTGTCCAATGCCCGCAAATGGGAGCGTGAGCGTTGGGTTTGCCAGCGCCTGCTGCAAGGCCTGAACATTCCCTATCGCGCCGACGAATTTGCCCCCGCCGGGGAGCCGCCGGACGTGTTGTTCCGCGACGCGAATTTCGAGGTGTTTTTCGTGCTCGACGAAGGCCGGCGCCTCAACGACGAATGGCGCGACGAGCTGCAACGTCGGCGCAGCGCGTTTTCCCTGAGCCAGTTGGTGCGCCGTGAAACCAAGCCCCGACGCATCCCCGCCAATGAATTTCTGCTAAGGCTGGCGCCGACCTTGCGCAAAAAAGCCCACAACTACAAAGAGCGCGGCATGGACCTGGGGGAGCTGGACATCATCGCCTTCGCCAGCCTCAAGCGCGAAGTGCTGGACCTCAACAGCCACTTTCCGCCGCCTACCGAGTATTTGCGTCAGGGCTGGCGCTCGTTGTCGCTGGTCGGCCCGACCTTTGCCCGAGTGCTATTCGCCCATCCGGATGCCCCGGATTTCTTGCGCAGCAATCTGGGTCGCAGCATCGTTTTCGATGTCGGGATCAGCCTGTGAGTCCGTTGCAGGAGCTGATCGACGAGTGTTACAAAGTGGCATCATTCGCCTGGACGACAGGGTGAATGTCGAGCCGACTCCGGACAGCGGCTATGCTCCGTTCAACCCAGGATAAAAGCCCTGTAGCTTCTAAACATTCAGCAACGTCTACCTGACGAGGCCCAATATGACCAGCCGCCTGAACCCGGACGACCAAAAGCATGTCGAACAATACCTGCGCCTTTCCCAGCACCAAGTCGAGCGCCGGCCTTTCCGGCCGTGGATGCTCCTGGTGATGGTGTTGGCAGTGACCATTGGTTTGGGCCTGTTGAGCCGACTTATCAGTTACCTGACGCTATGAGCTGCATCGCGCTCGCTCGGGTAATTGCACCGATTTCTTTTAGCCTTGCGAGATATCCCCATGACTCATCGTATTGTCATCGTTGGCGGCGGCGCCGGCGGTCTGGAGTTGGCTACCCGTCTGGGTAAGACTCTGGGCAAGCGCGGCACGGCCAGTGTAATGCTGGTCGACGCGAACCTGACCCACATCTGGAAACCGCTGCTGCACGAAGTGGCGGCAGGTTCCCTGAACTCTTCCGAAGACGAACTCAACTATGTTGCCCAGGCAAAATGGAACCACTTCGAGTTCCAGCTTGGGCGCATGAGCGGGCTCGATCGCGAACAGAAGAAAATCCAGCTGGCCGCCACTTATGACGATGCCGGTCTGGAACTGGTGCCAGCGCGCGAAGTGCCTTACGACTCGCTGGTGATTGCCGTCGGCAGCACCACCAACGATTTCGGCACTCAAGGCGCGGCGCAGCACTGTTTGTTCCTCGATACCCGCAAACAGGCCGAGCGTTTCCATCAGCAATTGCTCAATCACTACTTGCGCGCCCACGCCGGGCAAACCGACACGGTGCAGCAGATCAGCGTGGCCATCGTCGGTGCTGGCGCCACCGGCGTCGAACTGGCGGCGGAACTGCACAACGCCGCCCATGAACTCGCGGCCTACGGCCTGGACCGGATCAAACCGGAAAACATGCACATCACCCTGATCGAAGCCGGACCACGGGTGCTCCCTGCGCTGCCGGACCGAATCGGTGGCCCGGTGCATAAAACCCTGGAGAAACTCGGGGTCAACGTGATGACCAATGCCGCGGTCAGCGAAGTGACGGCAGACAGCCTGATTACCGCCGATGGCAAAGTGATCAATGCCAGCCTCAAAGTCTGGGCCGCCGGGATTCGTGCGCCGGGCTTCCTCAAGGACATTGATGGCCTGGAAACCAACCGCATCAATCAGCTGCAAGTGTTGCCGACCCTGCAAACCACCCGCGACGAGAACATCTTCGCCTTCGGTGACTGCGCGGCCTGCCCACAACCGGGCACTGATCGCAATGTACCGCCACGGGCGCAGGCGGCGCACCAGCAAGCTTCGTTGTTGGCCAAATCGCTGAAACTGCGGATCGAAGGCAAGACCCTGCCGGAGTACAAGTACACCGACTATGGCTCATTGATCTCGCTGTCGCGTTTTTCGGCTGTGGGTAACTTGATGGGCAACCTCACCGGTAGCGTGATGCTTGAAGGCTGGCTGGCGCGGATGTTTTACGTGTCGCTGTATCGCATGCACCAGATGGCGCTGTATGGCGCGTTTCGTACGGCGATGTTGATGCTGGGTAGCAAGATTGGTCGCGGGACTGAGCCGCGGCTGAAGCTGCATTAAGATTTTCGGCGTTAGTTAGGGCCTCTTCGCGGGCAAGCCTCGCTCCTACAACGATATTTTGTGTACGACACAGATTCACTGTAGGAGCGAGCGGTGCGGCGATCCGACTTGCCCGCGAAGCAGGCGCCTCGGTCCAACTTCCAGACACTTGTGTGTCTCACTGTGTCTCCCCGCTGATTCCATCCCTTCGCTTACAAAGCCCCCCTTACGCGACACAGTAGCGATACACCACGCCCGCTAAATGGCCACACCCGAGCAAGGCACCGCCTGCTTCGGTCATCGCCGCATTTGCGTGGCGTCCTTTATCGAGCGGTTGCGTCGTGCAACCCAGGAGATTTGTAATGTCCCGTACCACTACTCTCAGCAAAAATACCGTTGGCCTGCTCGGCGCAGTCTTGGCCGGTGGCATGATGTTGTCCGGTTCCGTATTCGCTTCGCAGCCACTGACTCAAGGCTACCTGCTAGCTTCGGCGGAACAGGTCGTGAAGACGCCTGAAGGCAAATGTGGCGAAGGCAAGTGCGGCGATGCCTCGATGGCCAAAACCGACACCGATGACGACGGCAAGGTATCCCGTGCGGAATTCCTGAAAGTGGCACCCAAAGCTGACTTCGACAAGATCGACACCAACCATGACGGCCAAATCGACGAACAAGAGGCTTTTGATAACGTGAAAACCAACTACGAAGCCAATGGCAAAAAAATGCCGAAGGGCTTGTTCGAGCACCTGAAAGACAATAGCTAAGTCCCTGAAGCCCCAAGCCCTGCCTCTCCATCGAGAAGCGGGGCTTTTTTGCATTTGCAGCAGGCAAAAAAAATCCCCGTATCTTTCGATACGAGGATTTTTAATATGGTCGGGGTAAGGGGATTCGAACTCCTGACATCCTGCTCCCAAAGCAGGCGCGCTACCGGACTGCGCTATACCCCGGTAAAAAAAAGGCACCTTTGAAAGGCGCCTTCTTCGATCAGCGCTTTTGGCCTCTGATCTTAAGATTCGATTCCAGCGCTAACTGGTTTCAAAAATGGTGGGTCGTGTGGGATTCGAACCTACGACCAATTGGTTAAAAGCCAACTGCTCTACCAACTGAGCTAACGACCCAAAAATGGTCGGGGTAAGGGGATTCGAACTCCTGACATCCTGCTCCCAAAGCAGGCGCGCTACCGGACTGCGCTATACCCCGGTTTGAAATTGGCTCCGTGACCAGGACTCGAACCTGGGACCCAATGATTAACAGTCATTTGCTCTACCGACTGAGCTATCACGGAACTACATATTTCAATTTACAACAGTGAAGCTTTACTGCGTTCTCTTCAACTCGTTCGCATCGCTGCGTTCGTATGTCTGAGGCGCGCTATTCTACAATCTTAAGCATCTCTGTCAACCCCCTAAATTGCTTTCAAGTTAATGATTTGCAACTTATTTTGGATTCCTGCTTGGGGAGCGGAAACCCTGGCGGGTGACTTACTGCGGGGCGCACTTTACAAGCATTTTCCTTTGAGTTCAACAGCCTATCGAAAAAAAGGCCTCGCAATGCGAGGCCTCTTTCATTTTGTTGCCGCAGGGGATCAGACGAAGACGATTTCGTCGTTCTCCACCACACCTTTGGCGGTCTCGCCCGGCATGAATCGACCCGACAGAATCAGCTGTGCCAGCGGGTTCTCGATCCAGCGCTGGATCGCCCGTTTGAGCGGCCGTGCGCCATACACCGGGTCGTAACCAACGGCGATCAGCTTATCCATCGCTTCCGGACTCAGCTCAAGCTTCAGCTCACGCTCTGTCAGGCGGCTACGCAGACGCCCCAACTGGATCTCGGTAATGCCGGCAATCTGATCCCGAGCCAATGGCTCGAATATCACCACTTCGTCGACCCGGTTGATGAACTCCGGCCGGAAGTGCGTGGAAATCGCATCCATTACCGCAGCCCGCTGCGCTTCGCGATCACCCACCAGTTCCTGGATCTGCACCGAGCCCAGGTTGGACGTCATGACAATCACGGTATTTTTGAAATCCACCGTGCGGCCATGGCTGTCGGTCAAACGGCCATCTTCCAGCACTTGCAGCAAGATGTTGAACACATCCGGGTGGGCCTTTTCGACCTCGTCCAGCAGGATCACCGAATAAGGCTTGCGACGCACCGCCTCGGTCAGGTAACCGCCCTCTTCATAACCCACATAGCCCGGTGGCGCGCCGATCAAGCGAGCCACGGAATGTTTCTCCATGAATTCGGACATGTCGATCCGCACCATCGCCTCTTCGGTATCGAAGAGGAACTCGGCAAGCGCCTTGCACAGCTCGGTTTTACCGACACCGGTCGGGCCGAGGAACATGAACGAGCCGCTCGGGCGATTCGGGTCGGACAACCCGGCACGGGAACGCCGCACCGCGTTGGAGACAGCGATCACCGCTTCGTCCTGACCGATCACGCGCTGGTGCAACAGGCTTTCCATCTTCATCAGTTTTTCGCGCTCGCCCTCGAGCATTTTCGCCACGGGGATACCGGTCCACTTCGACACGACTTCAGCAATCTCTTCTTCAGTCACCTTGCTGCGCAGCAACTGGTTTTCGCTTTTGCCATGCTGGTCGACCATTTGCAGGCTGCGTTCCAGGTCCGGGATCACTCCATATTGCAGCTCGGCCATGCGGTTCAAGTCGCCTTTACGGCGTGCGGCTTCCAGTTCCTGACGGGACTGTTCGATTTTCTGCTGGATCTGTGCCGAACCTTGTACTTCGGCTTTTTCCGAATTCCAGATCTCTTCGAGGTCCGAATATTCACGCTCGTGACGGTCGATTTCTTCCTGCAGTTTTTCCAGACGTTTCTTCGCCGCGTCGTCGCTTTCTTTCTTCAGCGCCTGGGATTCCACCTTCAGCTGAATCAGGCGACGTTCCAGGCGGTCCAGCACTTCCGGCTTGGAGTCGATTTCCATGCGGATGCGGCTGGCAGCTTCGTCGATCAGGTCAATGGCTTTGTCCGGCAGCTGACGGTCGGTGATGTAACGATGACTGAGCTTGGCCGCGGCGATGATCGCGCCGTCGGTGATCGCCACCTTGTGGTGCACCTCGTAACGCTCTTTCAGGCCACGCAGGATGGCGATGGTGTCTTCTTCGCTCGGCTCATCCACCAGGACTTTCTGGAAGCGCCGCTCGAGGGCCGCGTCCTTCTCTATATATTGGCGGTACTCGTTGAGCGTGGTCGCGCCCACACAATGCAGTTCACCGCGAGCCAATGCTGGCTTGAGCATGTTGCCCGCATCCATCGAGCCCTCGCCTTTGCCGGCGCCGACCATGGTGTGCAGTTCGTCGATGAACAGAATGATCTGCCCTTCCTGCTTCGACAGTTCGTTAAGCAGGGATTTGAGGCGCTCTTCGAACTCGCCGCGGTACTTGGCACCGGCAATCAGCGCGCCCATGTCCAGAGACAACAGGCGCTTGCCCCTCAGGCCATCCGGCACTTCGCCGTTGATGATGCGCTGGGCCAAGCCTTCGGCGATGGCGGTTTTACCCACGCCAGGCTCGCCGATCAGCACCGGGTTGTTTTTGGTACGGCGTTGCAGGACCTGAATGGTCCGGCGAATTTCGTCGTCGCGACCGATCACTGGATCAAGCTTGCCTTCTTCGGCGCGTTTGGTCAGGTCGATGGTGTACTTGTCGAGCGCCTGACGCGATTCTTCGTGGTTGGCGTCATTGACTGCCTCACCGCCGCGCAGGTTGTTGATCGCGTTTTCCAGGGCTTTCTTGCTCACGCCCTGGCCCAGCAACAATTTGCCTAACTTGCTGTTCTCGTCCATCGCGGCGAGCAGCACCAGTTCGCTGGATATGAATTGGTCGCCCTTCTGCTGGGCCAGGCGATCAGCCTGGTTGAGCAGGCGCGCCAGATCCTGCGACATGTTCACGTCGCCGGTCGGGTTCTGGATTTTCGGCAACTGATCGAGGGCTTTGGTCAGCTCTTTACGCAGGCTGTTGACGTCGAAACCCACCTGCATTAGCAGGGGTTTGATAGAACCACCCTGTTGTTCAAGCATGGCCTGCATCAAATGCGCCGGTTCAATGGCCGGATGGTCGAGGCCGACGGCCAGGGATTGGGCGTCGGACAAGGCTAACTGCAACTTGCTGGTTAAACGGTCTATACGCATGGGTCACCTTCCTTTTGAGCAGGCCGGACCGATAAACATCCTGAATGAAGAAACCTGCCAGATACCGCTATAGATGCGGTCGATTCTGGGAGATTCAAGCGTCGTACAGTTGATGTAGATCAGAGAAGTCTAGCGTTCGAGCCAGATCAGGGAAGCAAACCGACCGGTGCGTGGGCTGCGGCGGAAAGAAAAGAAGCGAGGATCGGTCACGGTGCAGAAACCACCGCCATAAACAGCGGTAACGCCCCGAGCAGCCAGACGCAAACGCGCCAGCTCATAGATGTCGGCCATGAACTTGCCGGCGTTTTGGCTCGGCACAAAGGCTTTGGCGGCTTCTGGCAATTGCTGGACGAAGGTTTCGCGCACTTCCGGGCCGACTTCAAAGGCTTTTGGGCCAATGGCCGGGCCGAGCCAGACCAGCACGTCTGCAGGCTGTACAGCCAGACTGTCGAGGGTCGCTTCCAGCACACCCGCCGCCAATCCGCGCCAACCGGCATGGGCGGCAGCGACGCGGGTGCCGGCGCGGTCGCAAAACAGCGCTGGCAGACAATCAGCGGTCATTGCCGCGCAGGCGATACCGGGTGTTGCCGTCCAGCTGGCATCAGCAGTGGCCACCAGGTCTGGGTTGGCATAAGCCACGACAATGCCGTGCACCTGCTTTAACCAGGCCGGTTGAATGGAGAAATGATCGGTAAGGCGACGGCGGTTTTCGGCGACAGCGTCGGGGCTGTCGTCGACGTGATCGCCGAGGTTGAGGCTGTCGAACGGCGCCAGACTGACGCCGCCCGCACGGGTGGTGACGCAGGCTTTCACCCCGGCAGGCGCAGGCCAGTCGGGAATCAGCCAGTCACTCATCCGATGAACGCCTCGCGGTCTTGCTTGAGCAGGGACAGCAACCAGACAAAGTCATCTGGCAATGGCGATTCCCAGCTCATGCGTTTACCGGTGGTCGGATGATCCAGTTCCAGGAACCGCGCATGCAGCGCCTGGCGCGGGAAATTCTTCAAGGATTCGACCATGGTCACACTGGCAGCCGGCGGAATACGGAAGCGACCGCCATAGGCAGGGTCTCCGACCAACGGGTAGTTGATATGCGCCATGTGCACGCGAATCTGGTGTGTACGACCGGTTTCCAGTTTCACCCGCACGTGAGTGTGGGAGCGGAAACGCTCGAGCACGCGGTAATGGCTGACGGCTTGCTTGCCACCTTCCATTACAGCCATGCGCTGGCGTTGCTGGCCATGACGACCGATCGGCGCATTGATCTTGCCACCGGCTGTCACCACACCAATCACGATGCATTCGTAGATCCGGCTGACGCTGCGGCTCTGCAATTGCGTGACAAGCTGTGTTTGCGCCTGAATGGTCTTGGCCACCACCATCAGACCGGTGGTGTCCTTGTCCAGGCGATGCACGATACCGGCGCGGGGCACATTGATGATGTCCGGCACATGGTGCAGCAAGGCATTAAGCAAGGTGCCGTCGGCATGACCGGCAGCCGGGTGCACCACCAGGCCCGCAGGCTTGTTGATCACCAGGATGTCGTCGTCTTCATAGACGATGTCCAGCTCAATGTCTTGAGCGATCCATTCGCCTTGAGCTTCCTGCTCGGCAGTCAGCTCAAGAACGGCGCCACCGTGAACGATGTCTCGCGGGCGGATAACCGCCCCATCCACAGTCAGGCGGCCGTCTTTGATCCAGGCGGAAAGGCGCGAGCGCGAGTGCTCAGCGAATAGTTGTGCGGCGACTTGATCGAGGCGTTGGCCGCCCAATTCGGACGGCACCTCTGCGCGAAGTTCAATTTTATCGGACATGCTCAGACTAGGCGTCGGCACAGCCTTTGGTTTCGGCTGCGCGCTTGTGGTTAAATACGGCGTCTTTTGCCCCGAGGCTTTTCAACGGGGCGCTCATCATAACAGGACGGCCCCGCCCAAGACAGCGGCCGTCATAGGGACGCAAGCCGCCATGCAAGTGAAACACCTGCTGCTGATCGCCATCCTCGCATTGACCGCTGCTTGCTCATCGAAGGAAGTCGTAGACGAAAACCTGAGCGAAGTCGAGCTGTACCAGCAGGCTCAGCACGATCTGGATAACAATAGCTACACCGCCGCCACAGCCAAGCTGAAGGCTCTGGAGTCGCGTTATCCGTTCGGTCGCTACGCTGATCAGGCTCAACTCGAGCTCATCTACGCCAACTACAAGAATGCCGAGCCTGAGGCTGCGAAGTCCGCCGCCGAGCGTTTCATTCGTCTGCACCCGCAGCACCCGAACGTCGATTACGCCTACTACCTCAAGGGTCTGACCTCTTTCGACCAGGACGTCGGTCTGCTCGCGCGCTTCCTGCCGCTGGACATGACCAAGCGTGACCCGGGCGCCGCTCGCGACTCTTACAACGAGTTCGCCCAGCTGACCAGCCGCTTCCCGAACAGCCGCTACTCGCCGGATGCCAAGCAGCGCATGATCTATCTGCGCAACCTGCTGGCTTCCTACGAGATTCACGTTGCCGACTATTACCTGACCCGTCAGGCCTATGTCGCCGCCGCGAACCGTGGTCGTTACGTGGTGGAAAACTTCCAGGAAACCCCTTCGGTCGGTGACGGCCTGGCGGTGATGACTGAAGCCTATCAGCGTCTGCACCTGGACGAACTGGCCGCAACCAGCCTCGAAACCCTGAAGCTCAACTACCCGAACCACCCAAGCCTGGTGGACGGTCAATTTGTGCCGTCGAGGGATGAAGCCGACAACCGTTCGTGGCTGAGCAAGGCCACCCTGGGCCTGATCGAATCCCGTCCGCCGCTGCCGCCGGGCCAAACCCGCGCCAACCAGGACGTGCAGAGGCAGTTCCAGGATGCCAAGGACTCGATTCCGAACGAGCTCAAGCCTAAAGATGAAAACGGCGATGTGATCGAAGAAGAGCAGCACGAGTCCGAAGCCAACAACACCGACCGCTCGTGGTTCAGCTACATGACCTTCGGCGTGTTCGACTGACGCTGGGGATTGTGCCGAGAAGGCGCCTTTCGAGGCGCCTTTTTTGTTGCCGGATTTCAGGGTTGGGCGTATTGCGCTGTGCGCCTGCTCCGTCCTTGGCTAAACTGCCATTTCATTAATCAAAAAGCAGCTCACCATGCTTCGTTTATTGTTCTGGATCGTCCTGATTGCCGCGGCGGTATGGCTCTGGCGCAAGTTCAAAGGTCCTACGTCTGGGCCCCATACACCACGCGAACAGGATGCCCCTCCCATGGTGCGTTGCGCCCATTGCGGCGTACACCTGCCCCGCGACCGTGCGCTGAGACTTGAACAGCAGTGGTATTGCAGCCAGGCTCATCTTGAGCAAGGCCCGGGCTCCAGTGATCGCTGAGACGTCCAGCCCTGGCAACAAACAGGCCCAGCGCCTGCTGCGCCTCTATCACCTCTACCGCTTAAGCGTCGGCATCACCCTGGTGCTGTTGATCTCCAGCAACATGGACAACCAGTTGCTGACGTTCGCCAATGACGACCTGCTGCGCAATGGCAGCTGGTCGTACCTGGTGCTGAATATCCTGCTGGTGGTCTTTCTGGGAAACGCCCGGCGCCCGGCGCAGTTGTTCAGCCTGACGCTGGTCGATGTCTTGCTGCTGTGCGGCCTGTTCTACGCGGCGGGGGGCGTGGCCAGCGCCATCGGCAACTTGCTGATCGTGTCAGTGGCCATCGGCAATACCCTGCTGCGCGGGCATATTGGCTTGCTGATTGCCGCGGTCGGCGCCCTCGGCATCGTCGGTTTGAGCTTCCTGCTGAGCTTCAGCCACCCCGCCAGCGCCAGCGATTATCTGCAAGTCGGCACCCTCGGCGCCCTGTGTTTTGCCGCAGCATTGTTGGTGCAAGGTCTGGTCCGACGACTGGAAGTCAGCGAAACCCTGGCCGAGCAGCGGGCCAGCGAAGTACTCGGCCTCGAAGCCCTCAACGCACTAATCCTGCAACGCATGCGCACAGGCATTCTGGTGCTCGACGAGCAGCGGCGGGTACAACTGGCCAATCACAGCGCCCTGACCTTGCTGGGGCGGGAAAAACTGGATGGCCAGTTGATCGACGATCATGCGATGCCGTTGGTCGAGCGGCTCCAACTGTGGTTCAACAATCCGACTTTGCGCCCGCAAAGCCTGAAAATTGCCAGCAATGGCCTGGAGCTGCAACCGAGCTTCATTGCCCTGGACCAAAGCCCGCACCACCAGACGCTGGTTTTTCTCGAAGACATCGCCCAAATCGCTCAACAAGCCCAGCAACTGAAACTCGCCGCCCTCGGTCGCCTGACCGCCGGTATTGCCCATGAGATCCGCAATCCACTGGGCGCCGTCAGTCATGCCGCGCAATTGCTGCAGGAATCCGAGGAACTGAACAGCACGGATCGGCGTCTGACGCAGATCATTCAAGACCACTCTCAGCGCATGAATCGGGTAATCGAAAACGTCCTGCAACTGTCCCGCCGCCAGCAAACCGAGCCGCAACGGCTTGATCTGCGGCCGTGGCTGGAGCACTTCGTCGCCGAAACCCACGAAGCTACGACCGAGCATCAGCAGATTCACCTGCGCATCGGTTCGGGAGACTTCAAAACCCTGATGGATCCGAATCAACTGACCCAGATTCTCGACAATCTATTGCGCAACGCCTGGCGCCACAGCGCCCTGAACCACGATCAGGCGCAGGCCTGGCTCGAACTGTTTGTCGACCCGGACAGCCAGTTGCCGACCCTTGAAGTCCTGGACGATGGCCCCGGCGTGGCGCCGGACCAGCGCACGCATTTGTTCGAACCGTTCTTCACCACCAGCAGCCAGGGTACTGGCCTGGGGCTTTATCTGTCCCGTGAGCTGTGCGAAAGCAATCAAGCCCGCCTAGACTTCAAACCACGCCAAGGCGGCGGCTGCTTTCGCATCACCTTTGCTCACGGACGGAAACAAAGTTGAACATGAGCCCACGGCAAAAAATCCTGATCGTCGACGACGAGCCGGATATCCGCGAACTCCTGGAAATCACCCTGGGACGGATGAAACTCGACACCTTCAGTGCGCGCAACCTCGCAGAAGCGCAAGCATTGCTGGCACGGGAGACGTTCGACCTGTGCCTGACCGACATGCGCCTGCCCGACGGCACCGGTCTGGCGCTGGTGCAGCACATCCAGCAGCGTTATGCGCAAGTGCCAGTGGCGATGATCACCGCCTACGGCAGCCTGGAGACAGCAATCAACGCCCTCAAGGCCGGTGCCTTCGATTTTCTGACCAAACCGGTCGACCTCACCCGTCTGCGCGAACTGGTCATCAGCGCGCTGAGTTTGCCTGCACCGGGCGGCGCCAGCAGCGCCATTGACCGTCGGCTGCTGGGTGACTCCTTGCCCATGCGCAGCCTGCGTAAACAAATCGACAAACTGGCCCGCAGCCAGGCCCCGGTGTACATCAGCGGCGAGTCCGGCAGCGGCAAAGAGTTGGTCGCCCGGCTGATCCATGAGCAAGGCCCACGCGCCAGCCGACCGTTCGTGCCGGTGAACTGCGGGGCTATCCCGTCGGAATTAATGGAAAGTGAATTTTTCGGCCATCGCAAAGGCAGTTTCAGCGGCGCCATCGAAGACAAACCCGGGCTGTTCCAGGCCGCTCATGGCGGCACTTTATTCCTCGATGAAGTCGCAGACCTGCCGCTGGCGATGCAGGTCAAACTTTTGCGGGCCATTCAAGAGAAAGCCGTGCGCAGCATCGGTGGCCAGCAGGAAACCGTGGTCGATGTGCGCATCCTCTGCGCCACCCACAAAGACCTCGATGCCGAAGTCGCCGCCGAACGCTTTCGCCAGGACTTGTACTACCGGCTGAACGTGATCGAGCTGCGGGTGCCACCCTTGCGCGAACGCCGCGACGACATTGAGCTTCTGGCCAACAATATGCTCAAGCGACTGGCGACCGGCACTGGCCAACCCGCCGCAAAACTCCACCCACAAGCCCTCGACGCACTGAAAAGCTATCGTTTTCCAGGGAACGTGCGGGAATTGGAGAACATGCTCGAACGGGCGCACACCTTGTGCGAGAACAAACAAATAGAAACCAGCGACCTACGGCTGGCCGAAGGCAACTGCAACCCGGATGGCGGTGTGCCGGACCTGACGCAGATCGACAATCTGGAAGCCTATCTGGAAAACGTCGAACGCAAACTCATCCTCCAGGCCCTGGAAGAAACCCGTTGGAACCGCACGGCGGCGGCTCAGCGGTTGAATCTGTCGTTTCGGTCGATGCGTTACAGGCTCAAGAAATTGGGCTTGGATTGAGGGCCCCTTCGCGGGCAAGCCTCGCTCCTACAGATTTGAGTTGATCAATAAATTTGTGAACGACATCAATCTGTAGGAGCGAGGCTTGCCCGCGAAGGCGATCTGACCGACAACAAAGATCGTTCGGTCAGATCCGCCCGGCCGGCGCATACGGCGCAGGGTCGATAATCGGCGACCGCCCCAGCATCACATCCGCAAACAATTGACACGATGCCGGCGCCAGCACCAGCCCGTTACGGTAATGCCCGCAGTTGAGCCAGAGCCCGTCAAACCCCGGCACCCGGCCAATATAGGGAATCCCTTCCGGCGAGCCCGGCCGCAACCCGGCCCAATGCCCCACCACTTCGGCATCCGCCAGCGCCGGAATCAACTCCACCGCCGAGGCCTTCAGGCTTTCCAGCGCGGTGTCGGTCGGCGTCTTGTCGAAGCCTTCATGCTCCAGCGTACTGCCGATCAAAATGTGCCCATCGCGCCGAGGAATAGCATAACGCCCCTTGGCCAGGACCATGCTCGGAAGGAAATCCGCCGCGCACTTATAGAGAATCATCTGGCCTTTGACCGGCTCGACCGGCAACTCCAGACCCAGTTTTTTCAGCAAGTCCCCACTCCAGGCCCCCGCCGTCAAAACCACCTCATCACCCCGAATGGCCCCCACCGAAGTCTGCACCCCGACCACGGCGGCGCCTTCACGGATAAACCCGCTGACCTCGCATTGCTCATGAATTGTCACGTTCGGCAGCGCCAGCAAAGCGGCCTTGAGGGATTTCACCAACCGAGGATTACGCACATTGGCCACATCGGCCATGTAGATCGCCCGCGAAAAACCGGCGCCCAATACCGGCACCGCATCGTGGACCGCAGCGATATCCACAACCTTCAGCGGACGGTTTTCCCGTTTGGCCCAGGCAAGCGCTTCGGCCTCGTCATCCAGGTCCAGCCAGTACAACCCGGTGGTATGCACTTCAGGATCGACACCCGTGGCGGCGAACAGACGTTCCGCCAGCTGTGGATAAAAATCCTGAGACCAATGAGCCAACGCAGTGACCGCCGGGCTGTAGCGCCACGGATAGAGCGGCGAGACGATCCCGCCACCGGCCCAGGAGGATTCCTGACCAACGTTCAAGCGGTCCAGCAACACAACGCTCTGCACTTCGGACGCGAGATTGAACGCCGTCAGCAGGCCAATCACCCCGCCACCGACAATCACTACTTGCTGTTGCCTGCTCATGTTCTGATCCAACCGTTCAATAGACAGAGAGCGCAAAGGGCGCCCGAAAAAGAAACTCAGCGCCCCCAGCAATCCTTGGTGGTCAAGCCGGATGTAGCATTGACCATGCTTCTGACACCGGTATTGGTGAGGGTGAAATCACCGCACTTGTCGCTCGCCATGGACGAACCGGCCTTGCGTGTTGCCGTCAGCAGGAAAGTCTGATCGGTCAAGGTCGGGGTGATGGTATAGAAGTCATTGCCGGCGCTCAGACCGGTGGCGCCGGTGTAGGCATTACTCTTCGTATAGAAACGCTCCAGAATCTGCGCCTGCTCGGAAAGCAGCCCGGCCACTTCAGTGCGGCGGCCCTTTTTTACATATTCGGTGAGGCTCGGGTAGCCAATAGTGATGACGATCCCGATGATCGCAATCACGATCATGATTTCGATCAGGGTAAAACCTCGGTTTGATCTGCGCATGCCTCAACTCTCACTTACTGTATTTGTCGCCACATGATGCGACGGGCGCTGCCGTCACCGGCTTTTTCCACCAGAGTGGTCACGCCACCACCGGAGTCGTTCACAATCTTGCGGGTAGCGTCATTGACGACCGCGTTCAGGGTCGGAATACCACCGGTGAAAATCACCCCGCTGGAAATCGTGTCAGTGCTGTCGACTGTCCCGTCAGCATTGGTGTCGAGCACCGCGTAATTGAGCATCTTACCGCTGAATGCATCGAGTTCGACCAGTTTGCCGGTGCCGAAGCTGGCACAGGGATCCGTGGCTTCCATACTGGCCGTGGTAAACACGATTCGCCCCGACACCAGGCTGGCCTGATTGATCACCCGCTCTCCCGTCAGCACATTGTTGTACACCAGCGGCAAGTACCAGCCTTTCTTTGCCGGGTAGGTCACTTCGTTCTGGCTGGTGGTGATGAATTGCCCGGTGCTGCCTGAGAAAACGCCCGTCACCGACTGCGCCTGCAAACTGGAAGTGGTGATTTGCCCCGCGCCGCCCTCGGCATCCCATACGGCGTAGAACGCCTGGAGATCCTTGTTGGTCTTGTCGGCGGTCTCATTGAGTTTCCCGGTGCCGAAGAACACTTCCTTGCCGCCCAATGCGTGATCGGCGAGCAATGGTTGTACGGTGATCGGCTGGGTTGCGCCACCCGCGGTGGTGAACAATGGCTTGCCAGAAAACGCCACGCCCCAGGTATCCGTGGTGGCGCCGCTCAAATCGAACTTCCACAAGCGCCCTTTCAGGTCGCCACCATAGGCAGCCTGCACCACGTTCTGCGAGTTGACCCTGAGCTTGACCGAGGACAGGCCGTTGCTGGTTTCTGTACTGTCGATCACGATTTTCTTGATCAGCGAGCCGTCGCGAATATCCACCACATACAGCGCCGCCACCCCGGAGTTGCTGCCATAGCCGTTGGAGATGAACGCGGCCCAGCGACCATCAGCCAAGCGTGCCACTTCCGGGCGCGCATAGGCATAACCCAGATCATTGAAAACGTTCGCCGTACTGGCCGTGGCCGGCGCACTGATTTCCCACAACGCATTAGTCACGTTGCCGGCCGATGCGTCGAACAATTGCACCGCATAAAAGGTTTTGCCGCCCGCCCCTGTTCCGCCAATCGCCAGGGTTTTCCAGGCGCTATCGAGTTGGGCATCGAACACACCGACCTGGCCGTCGACCAAAAACTTGTGGCTCACACCATTGATGTAAATGGGGTCAGCGATGTCCTTGAGCGATGGCAACACGCTGGAGGGCATGTAGGCATAACGCCTGACACCATTGGTCGAGTTGATGACATTTACGAATCCGTCGTTGGCGTTCACCACCAGGCTGGCATTCATATTCGCGGCTTTGGTGGTCAAGTAGGTGCTGTAGCTGGTATCGCCCACCAGATCGGACGCGGTGTGGTCCGTGGGTGCGGCCAGCACCAGTGGCGAATTGATGATGTCGCCGAGCAATACGCCACGCACTTTCAGTCCGGTTTTGTTAGTGCCTTTGCTCCACTCCAGCAGATCGCTGCCGGTAATACCGCTAGGCAGCCCCTGGCTGAGGGATGTCTGCTGGGCCGCTGAGAAATTGCTGTAAGCCAGGGTGACAGCCGCGTTGGTTTGGGTATTCCAGGACTGGTATATCGGCGCGGTGGCACCCGGCACGATAGTGGTATCGGTAGTCCACAGCACCGTAGCCGTGTTAACTGCACCCGCCGACGTGAAACCAAAGGACTTGATGGTGCCGCGCCAGTCCTTGGTATCGTAGCTGGTCTGGAAGTAGCTCGAATTGCTGGTCAGGGTCGTGCCACTGGTCACGCCGCTGCCGCCCGACCCGGCCTTGGCGGTGATGTCGCTCAAGGCTGAAGACAATGCGCTGTTGAGCCCCGTACTGTCGGTCGCCTGGTAGTACTTACCCTGTCCATAGCTGGCGGCATCCGACAACATCTGGTTTGCCGTGGTGAAACCCACTGTATAGGTGTTGAGGTTCTGCTTGGGAAAATCCAGGGCGTTCCAGCCTTTTCCTGTGATGTCGGTACCCGTGGACCGCATGTCAATATCGAAGGCGAACTTGGCGATGTCATCCAGATAAAAGGTGTCGCCCTCTTTGTCGCCGACGGGGTTGGCGCCATCGTTACTGATACCATCCCAGTTCGGTAAGCGGTTGCCACCCAGCGGATCATCGGTCGGAAAGGTGTGATCGAAGGTCGGCAGACCACCGGTGATCACCACCCCGTAATTTCTCTGGCAGCGATACTGAATCGGACTGGTGTAGGTGGTGGGCGTCGAGTTGTTGTAAGGCGTCATCCCACGGAAATAGCGGGTGATCTCGTAATAGGCTTCAGCCAGCGGCACACTGGCCTGTGCGCTCAGCTCATCGATTCCGGCGATCAATTCGTTGTAGTTGGTATCAGCCTGAGCCTGAGTCACGCTGCCGCTGACTGCCGACAAATCACTGACCGAACGGACGATGTAACCGCCGTCGTTCTTATGATTGCCGACGGCCAGATTGAATGTCGCAAGGCCTATTCGCAGCGAGCGGTTGCTGGCCACCAATGTTTTGGAAACGGTGCGCGCCACATTCATCCGGTAATCATTGGGAATCGAACCATCAGTGAAATCCCGGTCGGAATTGTTGGCCAGGGTTATCAGATAGGACAGGTAATTCGCGGTATATAGGGTGTCCTCGCGGCCCACCGGATCGGGAAGCTTGAGGCAAAGCGAATCCAGACCGGAAACGCTGTTCATATAAAAACCGTACCATCCGGCCTTTGAGCATGTTCCATGAGTCAAACTCGACAAGGGAATATTGCCATCAGCCACGTCAAGCTCTCGGCCTTTGTTGCACGAACCATTGGAGAGGCAAATAGCCACCGGGGGACGTGCGACCGTCGGGTCGAAGCCTGCCGCCCAGATAATGCTGTTCATACCCTTCGAGTCATCGAGTAACAGCATCACATTGGGTGCCACGGCGGCGGCGTTCAACAGCGGCGAATCCGAGGGGGTGAAGGCGTAAGTCGGCGCTGCCAGATAAAGGCTCAACACCGCGCCGCAGAACAACTGCAACAACCAACGGCGCCAGCCTGTGCGGGTCTCAGTACTTCGCATAAATACTCTCCACCACACTGCGCGAGTTGCCTGCGATGCCCACGGCGGTCACCCGGTACAGCGTTGCCGACGTGTTGCTCGGTACGTTCACGGCCGTCAGTGTGGTGCCGATGTTCTGCACCCCGTAAAAGCCACTGCCGGAGGCGATCCAGGTCACCCCCGAGACGGAGTTGAACCCGGCGGCGGTAACGACTGACGCCTCGGCCGGCGGCGCGCATTGGCTGGTACCGCTGCAAACCGGCAATGAATAGGTAATCAGTTGCACCGCGCTTTCACCGACGCGCAACGCCGCTTCCGCGCCCTGGAACGACTGATTGCGCAGGATCACGCTGCCGGCCATTTTTTCCTGCAACGTAGCGCTTTGCATCGACGAAAGACCGATCAACGTCAGCACCAGCAGAAACACCAGGCTGACCAACAGTGCCATACCGCGCTGGGCGTGAGGGGGCATGGGAGAAATACTCATCGGCCCTCCCCTCATGGCAACCGGTTGCGCAAGGCGGCAACCACGTTGAAGGTTTGTTCGTGTACCCGGTTGTTCGGGTCCCTCAGCTTCAGCGTCAGTCGCACACTGCGGATTCGCGCCGGATCGGATGGATTGCTGCTGTAGCTGGAGGCAGCCGTATCCGTGCCCGAACTGGCGAGGCCGAAGCTCACATTGAACTCACTGACATTGTTCACCAGCACCTGCTGTATCGGTGTGGTACCGGAACCCATCAGCAGTTGGTCGTTGCTGAAGCTGTAGACCAGCCGCCGGATCGGGAACGCCAACTGCCCCGACGTCGGCGTGGGGACACCGTTATGGGCCGTCGCGGTATTGCGGCAATCGGAAATGACCGTCCAGGTCGGCGCACCGCCACCACTGCCGATATCCGCCGTCACCAGGGTCAATTTCTGGTTGGCATTGTCCCAACTGATCGGCGTGATCTGACTGGCATTGAAACTCCCTGCCGAGCTTTCGTCGGTAATCGTACCCAGGCAACCGAACATGCCGACCATGCGGATCTCCTGAATCATCTTGCTCAGGACAAACCGTGCATCTTCTTGCATGCCGGCGGCAGTGCTCTGGCTGACGTAGGTGTTTTTAGCCGCGATGAAAATCTGCGCCACACCCAGAATCACCACCAGACTCAACGCCAGGGCGATCAGCAACTCGATCAGGCCGAAACCTCTGTTGGCTCTGATCATGGTGTCGTCGCCGGATCAACGGTGGCGCGACTGGTGAGGACAAAACTGCGGCGTGAGTCGGCGGTATTGGCGGCCCGCGAGTCATCCCAGGTAATGGTGATGGTGTACACCCGCTGGTTGCGGGTGATGCTGCCGGTCGCCGTGGCACCGCCGAAACTGACAATATTGCGGGTGAAGTCGTACAGATCCTGATCCCGGGCCACGCCCAAATTGCCCGAGGTCGGTGGCGTAACGGTGTAATCGGCGCCGGAGTTGGCACGAATGCGGTCCATCATGTCGTAGGCGATAAAACTCGCCTGACTGGTCATCCGCGAGCTGTCGGTGTACTTCAGCGCATTGAGCTGAATCGCTGCGGCGCCCAACAATCCCACGGCCAGAACCAACAACGCGACCAGTACCTCGATCAGCGTCATGCCCTCCTGTGCGCGCTTGCTCCAACCTCTCATCCGCAACTTCCACCCAATTGAATTCGTCCGTTCAAACACACATTCAGCGTCCTGCTCTGTGCCCCCAGTACATAACTGATCACAACGGCCGTGGACGGCGCCGACAAACCGCCCAGATTGTTGAAATCAATCGCAGTCACTCCTGAGGTTAGCGTCAGAGTTGCACCACTGCTCATCGCTGGAACAACCCGCAATACATTGGCCGGGTTGCCGGTACCGTCATAAACGGTCAGATCGCCGGTCCAGACACTCCCGCCTGCTGTCGGGCGAACCCGGGTGGTAATGCCCCGGTCGATCGCCTCAAGCCGCGCGTAATTGAGCGCGCGTTGCAGGTCCCCGATCTCGGTATCGGCCTTGGTGCTTTGCACTGAGCGCGTAAACGCGGGAACGGCCAGGCTGATCAGGATCAGAAACACGGCGAGCGTGATCAGCAGCTCGATCAGCGTGAAACCTTTTGTACGATGATCCATCGGTGCGCTCCGTTGCCGTCGGCTATACCTGCTTCTACACGCTAGAACATTCGACCGGCCCCCGTCGGTTGATTTGCCGCGAGCGGCGCACGGATTGCGCCGCATCGCACATTCCATGGAGGGAATGCTAATGCCGCAACAGGGTTTCAGTCTGGTCGAACTGCTTATGGGACTGGCGATTGGCGCAATTGTTCTGTCGCTGGTCAGTCCGGCGTTTGCCACGCTCACCGAATCGAACCATCGGCAACAGGCAGCCGAGTCGCTGATCGGCGGGATCCGGCATGCCAGAACCCTGGCCATCACCCGCAACCAGAGTGTGGTCATTCATGGTATCAACGGCGATTGGAGCCAGGGCTGGCGGATCATTCTGGACATCAGCGGCAAAGGGCCGGAAGACAGCAGCAATCCGCTGCTGGTGGAGAGTGCGAGTGATGCTCGGACGCCGATTGTCGGTAATTGGTGGGTCAGACGTTTTGTGCGGTTCAGCAATCTGGGGGAACCGCTGCTGTCTGAGGGGACATTTCAGGTAGGGAGACTGCACATTTGCGCGGCTCGTGAGCCAGTCAGCCACCTCCAGGTTGTACTGGCACGAAGTGGCCGAGTGCGCCTGAGCAGCGAAAAGGCCGAGCAGGCGCTGTGTCGAAAGGCGAAAAAAGTTAAAGCACGGAACGCACGCGCAGCTCTTTAGGCATGGAGAACGTGATGTTTTCCTCGCGTCCGTCCAACTCATCAGCCCCTGTGGCACCCCAGGCCTGCAATTGCTGGATCACGCCACGCACCAGCACTTCCGGAGCGGACGCACCGGCGGTGATGCCAATCCGCTCGACACCGTCGAACCAGCTCTTTTGCAGGTCTTCGGCGCCGTCGATCAGATAGGCCGGGGTGGCCATGCGTTCGGCCAGTTCACGCAGACGATTGGAGTTGGAGCTGTTCGGGCTACCAACCACCAGCACCACGTCACATTCGTCGGCCAGTTGCTTGACGGCGTCCTGACGGTTTTGCGTGGCGTAGCAGATATCGTCCTTGCGCGGACCGCCGATCGCCGGGAATCGGGTACGCAAGGCGTCGATCACACGACTGGTATCGTCCATGGACAGGGTGGTCTGGGTGACGAAGGCCAGTCTTTCAGGGTTGATCACCTGCAACGCGGCGACGTCTTTCTCATCCTCGACCAGATAAATCGCGCCACCATTACTGCCATCGTACTGGCCCATGGTGCCTTCGACTTCCGGGTGGCCGGCATGGCCGATGAGGATGCACTCACGGCCGTCGCGGCTGTAGCGCGCAACTTCGATGTGTACTTTAGTCACCAGCGGGCAGGTCGCGTCGAACACCTTCAGGCCACGGCCTGCGGCTTCGGTACGCACGGCCTGGGAGACGCCATGGGCACTGAAGATCACGATCACGTCATCCGGCACCTGATCCAGCTCTTCGACGAAGATCGCCCCACGGGCGCGCAGGTCTTCGACGACGAATTTATTGTGGACCACTTCGTGGCGCACGTAGATCGGCGGCCCGAAGACTTCCAGGGCGCGGTTGACGATTTCGATCGCCCGGTCCACACCGGCGCAGAAGCCACGGGGGTTGGCGAGTTTGATTTGCATGCTGTGCCTCGTGTCTTGCGCGCAAGAAGTTAGAACACTGTAGGAGCAGAGCTTGCTCTGCTCCTACAGGTGACCGTATTCGGTCAGTTACAGCGCTTTGACGTTGAAGATCTCGACGTCAAAGGTCAAGGTTTTACCGGCCAGCGGATGGTTGAAGTCGATGGTCACCTGGGCGTCATCGAATTCTTTCACCACGCCGGGCAGCTCAGTATTGGCCGCATCGTTGAAGATCACCAGCAAGCCAGGCGACAGTTCCATATCCTTGAACTGCGAGCGCGGGATGATCTGCACGTTTTGCGGGTTCGGCTGACCAAAGGCGTTTTCCGGCTCGATGGTCAGGGTGCGTTTGTCGCCGGCCTTAAAGCCGAACAGCGCTGCTTCGAAACCTGGCAACAGGCTGCCGTCGCCAACCTTGAAGGTCGCCGGGGCTTTGTCGAAGGTGCTGTCGACGGTGTCGCCGTTCTCCAGACGCAATGCAAAGTGCAAGGTGACTTCCGTGTTCTGGCCGATGCGTTGCTCAGCCAATACCTGTTCAGTCATGAACGGTTTCTCCGGTCTTTTTACTTTTGAACATATCCAGTGCAAGCATCACAGCACCGACAGAAATTGCGCTGTCGGCAAAGTTGAACGCCGGGAAATACCAGCGGTTCTGCCAATGCACCAGAATGAAATCGATCACATGGCCCAGGGCAATGCGGTCGTACAGGTTACCCAGCGCGCCACCCAGCACCAGCGCCAAGGCGACTGCCAGCCAGGTTTCGTTGCGCCCCAGGCGCTTGAGCCAGACCACCAGCACCGCACTGACCACCACCGCGATCAGAGCGAACAGCCAGCGCTGCCAGCCCGAGCTGTCCGCCAGGAAACTGAACGCCGCGCCGGTGTTGTAGGCCAGGGTCCAGCTGAAGTAATCGGGAATCACCACGATTTGCTGGTACATGCTCAGCGAGCCTTCGAAGTAGAACTTGCTGGCCTGGTCGATGACCAGGACCAGCAAACTCAACCAGAGCCAGCTCAGTCGTCCGAAACGGCCAACGGCGTTAGGCATAGTGACGAACCTCACCAGCGCCGCTGATGTTGTCGACGCAACGACCGCAGATTTCCGGATGCTCCGGGTTCACGCCGACGTCTTCACGGCAGTGCCAGCAACGGGCGCACTTGGCATGGCTCGATTTGACCACTTTGAGTTTCAGGCCACCGACTTCGGTGACCACCGCGTCGGCCGGAGCCTGCACGAACGGTGCAACGGTGGCGGTCGAGGTAATCAACACGAAGCGCAGTTCGTTGCTCAGCCTGGCCAGGTCGGCGCTCAGCGCGTCTTCGGCGAACAGCGTCACTTCGGCTTGCAGGTTGCCACCGACGGCCTTCGCCGCACGCTGGATTTCCATTTCCTTGTTGACCGCCACCTTCACCGCCATGATCCGCTCCCAGTAGGCGCGGTCCAGTTCGAAACCTTCCGGCAATTCGGTCAGGCCTTCGTACCAGGTGTTGAGCATCACGGACTCGTTACGCTCGCCCGGCAGGTACTGCCACAGCTCGTCGGCGGTAAATGCCAGGATCGGCGCGATCCAGCGCACCAGCGCTTCGCTGATGTGGTACAGCGCGGTTTGCGCCGAACGACGGGCCTTGCTGTTGGCGCCAGTGGTGTACTGACGGTCCTTGATGATGTCGAGGTAGAAACCGCCCAGCTCCTGCACGCAGAAGTTGTGGATCTTGGAGTAGACGTTCCAGAAGCGGTATTCGCCGTAGTGCTCTTGCAGCTCACGTTGCAGCAGCAGGGTGCGATCCACGGCCCAACGGTCCAGCGCCAGCATTTCTTCGGCCGGCAGGAGGTCGGTGGCCGGGTTGAAACCGGTCAGGTTGGAAAGCAGGAAGCGCGCAGTGTTACGGATACGCCGGTAGGCGTCCGCACTGCGTTGCAGGATCTGCTCGGAAACCGCCATTTCACCGGAGTAATCGGTAGATGCGACCCACAGACGCATGATATCGGCGCCCAAGGTGTCATTGACCTTCTGCGGTGCGATCACGTTGCCCAAAGACTTGGACATTTTGCGACCGGATTCGTCGACGGTGAAACCGTGGGTCAGCAGCTCGCGGTACGGGGCGTGGTCGTCGATGGCGCAACCAGTCAGCAACGACGAATGGAACCAGCCGCGGTGTTGGTCCGAGCCTTCCAGATACAGGTCGGCGCGTGGACCGGTCTCGTGGCCCATCGAGTGCGAACCGCGCAGGACGTGCCAGTGCGTGGTGCCCGAGTCGAACCAGACGTCCAGGGTGTCGCTGATCTTGTCATACAGCGGCGCTTCTTCACCGAGCAACTCGGCGGCGTCCATCTTGAACCAGGCTTCGATGCCTTCGACTTCGACGCGCTGGGCGACGATTTCCATCAGCTCGACGGTGCGTGGGTGCAGTTCGCCGCTTTCCTTGTTCAGGAAAAACGGGATCGGCACGCCCCAGTTACGCTGACGGGAGATGCACCAGTCAGGACGGTTGGCGATCATCGAGTGCAGACGCGCCTGGCCCCAGACCGGAACGAACTTCGTGTCTTCAATGGCTTTGATCGCCCGCTTGCGCAGGGTTTCGCCGGTCGCAGGCTCTTTGTCCATGCCGATGAACCACTGCGCGGTGGCGCGGTAGATCAGCGGGGTCTTGTGACGCCAGCAGTGCATGTAGCTGTGTTCGATGATGGTGGTATGCAGCAGCGCGCCGACTTCGGTCAGCTTGTCGACGATAGCCGGGTTGGCTTTCCAGATGAACTGGCCGCCGAAGAACTCCAGCGATGTCGCGTAGACGCCGTTGCTTTGCACCGGGTTGAGGATGTCATCGTTGACCATGCCATATTTCTTGCAGGTCACGAAGTCGTCCACGCCGTAAGCCGGGGCGGAGTGAACCACGCCGGTACCGGCGCCCAGTTCGACGTAGTCGGCCAGGTAAACCGGCGACAGACGATCGTAGAACGGGTGGCGGAAGTTGATCAGTTCCAGCGCCGAACCGGTGGCAGTGGCGATTACCGAACCCTGAAGCGAGTAACGCTCCAGGCACGACTCGACCAGCTCTTCAGCCAGCACCAGCAGTTTGTCGCCGACGTCGACCAGGGCGTAGTTGAACTCTGGGTGAACGTTCAGCGCCTGGTTGGCCGGGATGGTCCACGGGGTGGTAGTCCAGATCACGATCGAGGCGGGTTTGCCCAGCGATGGCAGACCGAACGCGGTGGCCAGCTTGGCTTCGTCGGCGATCGGGAACGCCACGTCGATGGTCGCGGATTTTTTGTTCTCGTACTCGACTTCCGCTTCAGCCAGGGCCGAACCGCAGTCAAAGCACCAGTTCACAGGCTTCAGGCCTTTGAACACGAAGCCACCCTTGACGATTTCCGCCAGGGCACGGATTTCACCGGCCTCGTTTTTGAAGTCCATGGTCTTGTACGGGTTGGCGAAGTCGCCCAACACGCCCAGACGAATGAATTCGGACTTCTGGCCTTCGATTTGCTCGGTGGCGTAGGCACGGCACAGTTCGCGGGTTTTGTCCGCGCCCAGGTTCTTGCCGTGGGTCACTTCGACTTTGTGCTCGATCGGCAGACCGTGGCAGTCCCAGCCCGGCACATAAGGCGCGTCGAAACCCGACAGGGTTTTCGAGCGGATGATCATGTCCTTGAGAATCTTGTTCAGTGCATGACCGATGTGAATCGTGCCGTTGGCGTACGGAGGACCGTCGTGAAGCACGAACTTCGGACGATCCTTGCCAATCTCGCGCAACTTACCGTACAGGCCAATGCTGTCCCAGCGCTGCAGAATCTGCGGTTCGCGCTGAGGCAGGCCGGCCTTCATTGGGAAGGCGGTGTCCGGAAGGTTTAGCGTGGCTTTATAGTCGGTCATTTAAGGCTCTTCATTAGCGATTGGCGCTAGGTGCGACAGGGCACGGGCGGCGGCGACATCCGCATTGATCGCCGTCTTAAGCGCCTCCAGAGAGGCGAAACGCTGCTCTTCACGCAGCTTGTGGTGGAAAACCACCGTCAAACGCCGGTCATACAGATCGCCGGCAAAATCTAAAAGGTGTACTTCGAGGTGGGCTTTGCCATCCCCTTCGACCGTTGGCCGCACGCCGATATTGGCGACGCCTGGCCAGGTCTTGCCGTCGATGTCGACGTTGACCAGGTAAACCCCGCTCAGCGGCACACGACGACGCTTGAGCTGCACGTTGGCCGTGGGCGTACCCAACTGGCGCGCCAGCTTCTGGCCGTGCAGCACCCGCCCGGCAATCCGGTACGGATGACCGAGCAGCCGCTCGGCCAAGGCAAAATCGGCAGCGGCCAGGGCATTACGCACCTGGGTGCTGCTGACACGAATGCCATCCAGCTCGACGGTTTGCGCCGCTTCGACGGTAAACCCCTGAAGGACGCCGGCCTGTTGCAGGAAATCGAAATCCCCTAGCCGGTCGCAGCCGAAACGGAAATCGTCACCGACTTCCAGATGCTGCACGCCGAGGCCGTCCACCAGAATAGTATCGACGAATTCGCTGGCGCTGAGTTTGCTCAGGCGCTGATTGAACGCCAGGCACAGCACCCGGTCGACACCTTGTTCGGCCAGCAACTGCAGCTTGTCCCGCAGGCGGGCCAGACGGGCCGGGGCGGTGTCCGGGGCGAAGAACTCTCGCGGCTGCGGCTCAAAAATCACCACGCAGCTGGGTACACCCAACTCGAGCGCACGCTCACGCAGCCGGGCCAGGATAGCCTGGTGACCACGGTGAACACCGTCAAAGTTGCCAATAGTGGCGACACAGCCCCGATGCTGGGGGCGCAGGTTGTGGAGGCCTCGAACCAGCTGCATAACGCGCTTCTTGCTCATAAAGTGGTCGATTATAACCACACCCGGCGGCCGACGACAGGCAACACCGTAACCCAAAGTGATCGAGCCGACAAAACCGCCGGCCCGCCCGTGTTTATCGAGACAAAAGCCTCAGTTCAAGGCCTTGCGATTGAAGTCGCGCAAACGGAAGCCCATCAACAGCAACATGCCGAAGTAGACCACCACGCCAGCGATCACCAATGCGCCCAGACGCAGCAAACGCTCCAGCATATGCCCTTCCCCCCAAGCTGGCATGAAGTGCATTGCGCCCAGCAATACCGCGGACATCACCGCCACCGCCACCAGCAATTTGAGCCCGAACTTTGCCCAGCCCGGTTGCGGCTGATACATCTGCTGCTTGCGCAGTTGATAGAACAACAGCCCGGCATTGAGGCAGGCGCCAGCACTGATGGCCAAGGCCAGACCGGCATGAGCCAGCGGACCGATCAGGACCAGGTTGAACAGCTGGGTGACGATCAAGGTGAAAATTGCGATTTTTACCGGCGTGCGGATGTTTTGTTGCGCATAAAAGCCCGGCGCCAGCACTTTGATCACGATAATCCCCAGCAAGCCGACGGAATAAGCAATCAATGCGCGTTGAGTCATGGCCGCATCGAAAGCGCTGAACTGACCGTACTGGAACAGCGAAACCGTCAGCGGCTCAGCCAGAATCCCCAGCGCCAGGGCGCACGGCAGCACCAGCATGAAGCACAGGCGCAGTCCCCAATCGAGGATCCGCGAGTATTCGTGGCGATCCTGGCTGGCATAGGTCCTGGCCAGCGTCGGCAGCAGAATCGTGCCCAGAGCCACACCCAGCACGCCGGATGGCAATTCCATCAGGCGATCGGCGTAATACATCCAGGACACGGAACCCGCCACCAGGAACGAGGCAAATATGGTGTTGATGATCAGCGAAATCTGGCTTACCGAAACGCCGATGATCGCTGGCAGCATCTGTTTCATGACCCGCCAGACGCCGCTATCGCGCAGATTCAGGCGCGGCAGCACCAGCATGCCGATCTTTTTCAGGTGCGGCAGCTGAAACAGCAACTGCGCCAGACCGCCCACCAGAACGGCCCAGCCCAGCGCCATTACCGGCGGATCGAAATACGGCGTCAGGAACACCGCAAAGATGATCATGCTGACATTGAGCAGGGTCGGTACGAAGGCCGGCACCGAGAAGCGGTTCCAAGTGTTGAGGACCGCTCCGGCCAATGAAGACAGGGAGATCAGCAATATATAAGGAAAAGTGACCCGCAACAGATCGGTGGTCAGCTCGAATTTTTCCGGGGTAGTGACAAAACCCGGTGCCGTGGCCCAGATGACCAAAGGCGCGGCAAGTATGCCCAACGCGGTGACCAGCGCCAGCACCAGCGTCAGCAAGCCCGAGACATAGGCGATAAAAGTTCGCGTCGCCTCCTCGCCCTTCTGGCTTTTGTATTCGGCAAGAATTGGCACGAAGGCCTGGGAAAAAGCCCCTTCGGCGAAGATCCGCCGCAGCAGATTGGGCAATTTGAAGGCGATAAAGAAGGCATCGGTCGCCATTCCCGCACCAAATGCACGTGCGACAAGAGTGTCGCGAACAAACCCCAACACCCGGGAAAGCATCGTGATAGAGCTGACAGCGGCCAACGATTTGAGCAGATTCATTGAAAGAGTTTTTGCCTGTCGATAAACAGCAGGCGAACAACGCGCCCACTTATGCGATACTCCGCGCCGCAACAGCACAGAGCCAAAGCTCGCGAGTTTACAGGTCGCACGCCGGAAAGAAATATCCAGCTCACCGTCCCCTTGAAAACGTAGCGAGCGAAGGCAAGACAAGGCGAAAGCAGGCGAGGAAGCGGAGTTGACTTTAGTCAATGAGCATTTCGAGCCTGCTTTCAACGCTGTATTGCCGAGCGCAGTAGTTTTCATGGGGTCGGAACCGGCCACTTAGCGGAACGTTTCTCCCGCCCTTGACAAGACATCAACTCATCGGCATGATTCGCGGCCTATTTTGTTTGCTATTTCCTAAAAAGTCTTTCGAGGAGCTCGACGGTGGCCAACACACCTTCCGCCAAAAAACGTGCAAAACAGGCTGAGAAGCGTCGCAGCCACAACGCCAGCCTGCGTTCCATGGTTCGTACCTACATCAAGAATGTAGTTAAAGCCATCGACGCAAAAGACGCTGCTAAAGCTCAAGCCGCTTACGTTCTGGCTGTGCCAGTTATCGACCGCATGGCCGATAAAGGCATCATCCACAAGAACAAAGCTGCTCGTCATAAGAGCCGCCTGAATGGCCACGTAAAGGCCCTGAACGTTGCCGCTGCTGCCTAAGCGACACGCTCATTAAAAAACCGACCTCAGGGTCGGTTTTTTATTGCCTGCGATTTATCAAATACACCGCAAAAAATGTGGGAGCTATCCTGCTCGCCCCCACACTTCGACTTGCGTCAGATTACTGAGCGTGCGTCCACGGCAGAATCGGAATCGCCGTCACCGCATTCTGCGGACTGCCCTCGATCAAACGATCGCTGTAGACCAGATACACCAGCGTATTACGCTTCTTGTCGAGGAATCGCACCACCTGCATGGTCTTGAACACCAAGGACGTGCGCTCCTTAAACACCTCCTCGCCATCCTTGAGCTCACCCTTGAAGTTGATCGGCCCGACCTGACGACACGCTATAGATGCCTCAGCGCGATCCTCAGCCAGACCCAACCCACCCTTTACGCCGCCAGTCTTGGCGCGCGACAGGTAGCAGGTCACGCCATCCACCTTCGGATCATCAAACGCCTCGACAACGATGCGGTCGTTGGGGCCGACAAACTTGAACACCGTCGACACCTGACCAATTTCATCGGCCGAGGCCAGTAGCGGCATCGCTAACAACAAGCCCAATAATCCTTTTGCCACACGCATTCAGGTATTCCTTCAGACCAGAATCAGGTTATCGCGGTGAACCAACTCCGGCTCTGCCATGTAACCCAGCAGACCGACAATCGCCTCAGACGACTGACCGATGATTTTTTGTGCTTCCAGAGCACTGTAGTTGGCCAGGCCGCGGGCGATTTCACGACCGTCCGGCGCCACGCAGACCACCATTTCGCCACGACGGAAACTGCCTTGGACCAGCTTGACACCCACTGGCAACAAACTTTTGTTGCCTTGGGACAACGCCGTCACCGCCCCTGCATCCAGCACCAGCGTGCCGCGGGTTTGCAGATGCCCGGCCAGCCACTGCTTGCGCGCCGCCAGCATGCCACGCTCAGGCGACAACAAAGTGCCGATGCGCTCACCAGCCTTGAGACGATCCAGCACCCGCTCAATGCGCCCACCGACAATGATGGTGTGCGCACCGGAACGCGCCGCCAGACGCGCAGCGCGCAACTTGGTCTGCATGCCGCCACGACCCAGCGCACCGCCCGTGCTGCCAGCCACCGCATCCAGCGCCGGATCATCGGCACGCGCCTCGTAAATCAGCTTGGCGTCGGGGTTGTTGCGCGGATCGGCGTCGAACATACCGTCGCGATCGGTGAGGATCACCAGCAAATCAGCTTCGACCAGGTTCGCCACCAGCGCCGCCAACGTGTCGTTGTCGCCGAAACGGATTTCGTCAGTGACCACGGTGTCGTTCTCGTTGATCACCGGAATCACTTTAAGCTCGACCAACGCACGCAGCGTACTGCGAGCATTCAGGTAGCGCTTGCGGTCAGACAAATCGTCGTGCGTCAGGAGAATTTGTGCGGTATGCCGACCATGCTCGGCGAAGCTCGACTCCCAGGCCTGCACCAGGCCCATCTGACCGATGGCAGCAGCCGCCTGCAACTCGTGCATCGCACTGGGTCGCGCGGTCCAGCCCAGGCGACTCATCCCCGCCGCCACCGCCCCGGAGGACACCAGCACCAGCTCAACACCCGCCTCGTGCAGGGCAACCATCTGCTCGACCCAGACACCCATTGCCGCGCGATCCAGGCCTTTGCCGTCCGCCGTCAGCAAAGCGCTGCCGATCTTCACGACCCAACGCTGCGCACCTGTCACCTTGCTCCGCATCATCTTCAACCTTAGCTTGAGGACAGCGCGACCCAGCGCTGCCCGTAACGTTATTCGTGACTACCGATTTCCAGATACTAAAACGCCGCTCTGGTGAGCGGCGCTTAAGTTTATCGCAACGAATCAGTCACGCACGTAAATGATTTCCGGACCGTCTTCGTCATCCACATCTTCTTCATCCCAATCGTCATCACCGATGTCATGGACCGACTTCACACCACTGCGACGCAGGGCACGCTGATCGTCCAGCGCCTGCAACTGGGCACGAGCCTCATCTTCGATGCGCTGATCGAGCTCGGCCAGCTCCCCTTTGTAGACAGGGTCGTTAGCCAGACGATCGGCACGATCTTCCAGGTAACGCATGATGTCATGACACAGACGCTCAGTGCCTTGCTTGGCGATAGCGGAGATCACGTAGACCGGACCGGTCCACTCCAGACGATCAACGATTTCCTTGACGCGAGCGTCGTGCTCTTCTTCAAGGATCTGGTCGCACTTGTTCAGCACCAGCCAGCGATCACGCTCAGCCAGGGACGGGCTGAACTTGGCCAGCTCGCTGACGATTACTTCAGCGGCATCCGGAGCACTGGTGTCATCCAGCGGCGCCATGTCGACGAGGTGCAGCAGCAGACGGGTACGCGACAAGTGCTTGAGGAAACGAATCCCCAGCCCCGCACCATCGGAAGCGCCTTCGATCAGACCCGGAATGTCCGCCACCACGAAGCTCTTCCAGCGATCGACGCTGACTACACCCAGGTTCGGCACCAGAGTGGTGAACGGATAGTCGGCAACTTTCGGCTTGGCGGCCGATACCGAACGAATGAAGGTACTTTTGCCGGCGTTCGGCAAACCGAGCAGACCAACGTCCGCCAGCACTTTCATTTCCAGCTTCAGGTCGCGCTGCTCGCCTGGCTTGCCCGGGGTAGTCTGGCGTGGTGCGCGGTTGGTACTGGATTTGAATCGGGTGTTGCCCAGACCGTGCCAGCCACCGTGAGCCACCAGCAGTTTCTGACCGGCCTTGGTCAGGTCGCCGATCACTTCCTGAGTGGCGGAGTCAATCACCGTGGTGCCGACCGGAACGCGCAGCACCAGCTCTTCACCCTTTTTACCAGTGCAGTCAGTGCTGCCGCCGTTGGAACCGCGCTCGGCATCGAAGTGCCGGGTGTAACGGTAGTCCACCAGGGTGTTCAGGTTTTCGTCGGCGATCATGTAGACCGAGCCGCCATCACCACCATCACCGCCGTTCGGGCCGCCGTTTTCAATGAATTTTTCGCGACGGAAGCTCATGCAACCGTTGCCGCCGTCGCCGGCCTTTACTCGAATCGATACTTCATCAACAAACTTCATAACAAAACGCCTCTCGCCATACGGACGAGCCGAAAAAACCTAGACATAAGACTCTTGCAAAAATGAGCGCAGCGACCTCAATCAACGACCGCCAATACAGCGCTGGAGCCCATCACAAACAGCTTTGCAAGAGACTCACCCCACAAACGAAAAAGCCCCGTCGCAAGACAGGGCTTTTCCAGCAACTACGTAATTATGCCGCGACGACGTCAGTCTTCGGAACAATGCTTACGTAACGACGACCGAAGGCGCCTTTTACTTCGAACTTGATCACGCCGTCGATTTTAGCGAACAGAGTGTGATCTTTGCCCATGCCAACGCCGTAGCCAGCGTGGAATTGGGTGCCGCGCTGACGCACGATGATGTTGCCCGGAATGATAACCTGGCCGCCATACATCTTCACGCCAAGGCGCTTGGCTTCTGAGTCGCGACCGTTACGGGTACTACCACCAGCTTTTTTGTGTGCCATGAGTTCAATTCTCCTAGTGAGGAATTAGGCTGAAATTAAGCCTGAATACCGGTGATTTTGATCTCGGTGTACCACTGGCGGTGGCCCATACGCTTCATGTGGTGCTTACGGCGACGGAACTTGATGATGCGGACTTTATCGTGACGACCTTGGGAGATCACTTCAGCCACAACGGTAGCGCCAGCAACAACTGGAGCGCCGATATTCACGTCGTCGCCATTGGCAACCAACAGAACGCGATCAAAAGTAACGGATTCGCCGGTAGCGATTTCCAGTTTTTCGATCTTCAGGTATTCACCTGGAGCAACTTTGTACTGCTTGCCACCAGTAACGATTACTGCATAAGACATGGTATTTCTCCGATAATCCTGCTCACCCAGCTCTTTATAAGAAGAGGTATTGGCTGGCATGGCTGCATAAGGCTGGAAGGCCTGTTTGCAATTGCGTAAGGCAGGTGCTGCCCAGGAAGTTCAGGGTGCGCGATTGTACGCAAGCTGCCAAGGCGATGCAAGTGGTCGTCCATCGTGCCTTGACAGGCCCGGACGTGGGTCCTAGCATGCCGCGCAACCCTTCTGGAGCAACTGTCGCTGATGCAACCCCAAGCTTTCTACCGCGCGGTGGCGGACGATTTTAGCGCCGTCGACGGCATCATCAAGAAACAGCTGACTTCCCGAGTGCCGCTGGTATCGAAAATCGGCGACTACATTACCTCGGCCGGCGGTAAACGCCTGCGTCCGTTGCTCGTGCTGCTGTGCGGCAAGGCGCTCGGCCGCGAAGGCGATGACCTGCGCCTGCTGGCCGCGACCATCGAGTTCCTGCACACCGCCACCCTGCTGCACGACGACGTCGTCGACATGTCCGGCATGCGCCGTGGCCGTTCGACCGCCAACGCCATGTGGGGCAACGCTCCGAGCGTGCTGGTGGGCGACTTCCTGTATTCGCGCTCCTTCGAAATGATGGTCGAACTGGGCTCCATGCCGGTGATGAAAATCCTTTCGCAAGCCACGCGCATCATCGCTGAAGGCGAAGTGTTGCAGCTGTCGAAGGTCCGTGACGCCAGCACCACTGAAGAAACCTACATGGAAGTCATCCGCGGCAAAACCGCGATGCTCTTCGAAGCCTCGACCCACAGTGCAGCGGCCCTGGCTGGTGCCTCGCCGGAACAGAGCGAAGCGCTGCGCACCTTCGGCGATCATCTGGGGGTGGCCTTCCAATTGGTCGACGACCTGCTGGACTACCGTGGCGACGCCGAGACCCTGGGCAAGAACGTTGGTGATGATCTGGCCGAAGGCAAGCCGACTCTGCCGCTGATCTACACCATGCGCGAAGGCACTCCGGAGCAGGCTACACTGGTTCGTCAGGCAATCCAGAAAGGCGGCATTGAAGACCTGGAAAGCATTCGCGAAGCTGTTGAAGCTTCCGGCTCGCTGGATTACACCGCGCAACTGGCCCGCGATTACGTGGCCCGTGCGATCAAGTGCCTCGACGCCCTGCCCGCCAGCGAATACCGCGACGCATTGGTGGAATTGAGCGAGTTTGCGGTTGCCCGTACGCACTAACACGCGCCCTGTAGGAGCGAGGCTTGCCCGCGAATGCGATCTACCAGTCGACACCAATGTGACTGACACACCGCATTCGCGGGCAAGTCGGATCGCCGAACCGCTCGCTCCTACAAAATCATGTGTCGCCCCCCCTCCCCCGTATAAACCCTATATAATGTGCGCTTTTTAGCCATCCTGAATCCAAGGAGCCTTAGTGAGCACGTTGCCACCCTGCCCGAAATGCAATTCCGAATACACCTATGAAGACGGCGCACAGCTGATCTGCCCGGAGTGCGCCCACGAGTGGTCCGCCAGCGGCGAAACCGAAGTGGCCTCCGATGACACTGTGAAAAAGGATTCGGTCGGCAATGTCCTGCAGGACGGCGATACCATCACCGTGATCAAGGACCTCAAGGTCAAAGGCACGTCGCTGGTGGTCAAGGTCGGCACCAAGGTCAAGAACATCCGCCTGTGCGATGGCGACCACGACATCGACTGCAAGATCGATGGCATCGGCCCGATGAAACTCAAATCCGAGTTCGTCAGAAAAGTCTGAATCTGCTGTATTCCATCCCGCGCCCGGCGTGGGATGGCGCTTCGCCCTTCCCCGCACCACCCAGCACTCCTGCGCAATAGCCAAACGCCAGTCGTTTTGACCTTACGCACCCTTTACCCGGAAAAAAACACAAAGCACCAATAGGCCCTTGCTATTTGACGAATAAGAATTATTCTCATTGAAACCCATCAATGGAGATGAGACCCATGACTTATTTGATCGATGCCTGGCTGGACCGCCCACACCCCTACCTCAGAATCCTGCATCGGGAAACCGGGGAAGTCTGTGCAGTGCTTGAAGAAGAAGCCTTGAACGAGTTGCAGGATCAGGGTGATCTGGACGTCAACGGCTTGAGTTCCAGCGAGCCGGTGGTGCTCAAGGAGCTGGTACGCAATCTGTTTTTGTTCTGCTATGCCCGGGCGTTGCGCCCGACGAATGAGCTGCATCACAAGATCGAAATATGAGTAACACTGCAAATCTCTGTAGGAGCGAAGCTTGCTCGCGAAGCAGGCAACTCGGTTTGAGCTTGAAACCGAGTTGATGCCTTCGCGGGCAAGCCTCGCTCCTACAGGATCACGGGATCACGGGATCACAGAACGTCGAGCAGTTCGACGTCGAATACCAGTACGCTGTGCGGCGGAATGCTGCCAACGCCTTGAGCGCCGTAAGCCAGTTCGCTCGGCACGTACAGACGCCATTTGCTGCCGGCGTTCATCAGTTGCAGGGCTTCGGTCCAGCCGGCGATGACGCCGCCCACCGGGAATTCTGCAGGCTGACCACGATCGTAGGAGCTGTCGAACACAGTGCCGTCGATCAGGGTGCCGTGGTAGTGAGTGCGCACTTGATCTTCACGGGTTGGCTTGGCGCCTTCACCTTGAGTCAGCACTTCGAATTGCAGACCGGAAGCCAGGGTGGTGATGCCTTCGCGCTTGGCGTTTTCAGCCAGGAAAGCCAGGCCTTCGCCAGCAGCGGCTTCAGCCTTGGCTGCGGCTTCGGCTTGCATGATTTCACGGATCACCTTGAAGCTGGCGGACATTTCTTCCTGACCCACACGGCTTGGCTTGCCGGCGAATGCGTCGGTCAGGCCAGCCAGGATTGCGTCCAGGCTTACGCCCGGTGGCGGATTGTCACGCAGCTGGTCGCCCAGCTGACGGCCAATGCCGTAGCTGACGCGGGTTTCGTCGGTGGACAGATTTACTTCGGACATGACACTGCTCCGCTATGCGGACGGCCCTGGAACTTGCCGTGCGTGCACAGCGCATCCCGGAGCGCCCGGAATCAAAAGGGCGAGCAGACTAGCACAGATGCCGCCACGTTTGAGCGGCGTCAGCGCTGTCACGCAGAACGGAAGGTGATCGGTACTTTCAGGCTTTCCTCGGTGCTGGCACCGCACATTTCGTCATGTACTGAAGCATGCACAACGTTGAACGACAGCTTGGGAAAGGCATGAAGCAGGTCACGCGCATGCTCGACCGAGCGCAGATGCTGTATCTCGCCGTGGGCATCGCGCAATGGATAGGCCGCGCCATGCATCCGAGCCTCCAGCACGTAGCTCACGCCGTCTACCGAGATCAGGTTCAGCTCATCGATCTTTCCGGCGATGGCAAACGCATTCAGTTCTTGCAGGTTCATGAGCGCACCTCACGCTGTGGCGAGCCAGGATCCCTACATGGAATGCCTCGACGCGCCAAAGTACAAGCCGCAAGCGACACCGCCCGTCTGTTTCACACCCCTTGTAGGAGCGAGGCTTGCCCGCGAAGAGGTCGTGTCAGTCGACATAAGTGTTGTCTGTTACGCTGCCTTCGCGGGCAAGCCTCGCTCCTACAGGGACTGTGCAGATCAGTGCTTGGTCAGCTTGTCCAGATAACCCATGGCGAACGCCGACACCACAAAAGTCATGTGAATGACCACATACCATTTCAAATGCTCGGGATCGACGTTCTTGGCGTCCATGAAAATCCGTAGCAGGTGGATCGACGAAATTGCCACGATGGAAGCCGCAACCTTCATCTTCAGCGAAGAGGAATCCATGGTGCCCAGCCAGTTGAGCTTTTCCTTGCTGTCGTCGATATCCAGCTGGGAAACGAAGTTCTCGTAACCGGAGATCATCACCATCACCAGCAGACCGCCCACCAGCGCCATATCGATCAGCGACAGCAGCACTAGAATCAGATCCGACTCGGCCATCGAGAACACGTTAGGAATGACGTGGAAGACTTCCTGGAAGAATTTCAGTGCCAACGCCAGCAAGCCCAGGGACAAACCGAAATAGATCGGCGCCAGTAACCAGCGGGAGGCGTACATTGCATTTTCGATAAAGCGTTCCATTGAATCTCACACAAGGGGCTGGAAATGGCGGCGAGTATAACAGCCACCTGTTACACCCAGAAACCGCCGAAAAATCCGCAACCTGCGTGTGTGTGACAAAATTTTTCTGCTAGTGTCCAGATTATTGACAGGTCAGCGACGTCGGACAGGAAGACTGGAAATGGATGTGCGATTGCCTTTAACGAGTGCCGGACTTTGCCTCACGTTGCTGCTCGGTGGTTGTTCACCCAGCGATGAGAAACGCCAGGTCAACCTCGAAGAAAAGACCGCGCAGTTCGAACACTCCCTGGAGACCATCGAAGATCCGAAACTCAAGGATGCCGTGGCCGAGCTTGGCAGTTCACTACTGCTGCTCGAACGCGCGCAACTCAAACTCGATACCAAACCAGTGGTCACCGAATACGGCGAAGACGCCCTCGCCGCGCTTAAGCACTACCCCACACCCCAGGTGCTCGTCGAAACCTACATCAACGGCCTGTTCGTGCTCCACAAGGAATCCAGCTCGGATTACCTGACCGACCTGCAGCCGGTATTTCCCTTCAACTTCAGCATCCCGGGTGCATTCGTTTTTCCTCATGGCCTGGAATGGCAATCGGTGACCCTGAGCAACAAGCGCATCATCGCGTTTCAGCCGGAATGGTCGGAAACCGATCCCGGCATTCAGCTGAGCCCGTCGAGCTCCAACCTGACCAACCCCGATGATTTGACGGTGACCTACCCCTTCATCGAAGGCCTGGATGTGGATAAGAAAAACCAGCCACAACCGGTGAGCCTGCAAGGCAAGGTGGAAGTCATCGCCCCGCGCCAACTCTACAGCTTCGACCTGACGAAAAAGGACGTTGGCCAGACTCGCACCCACGACAACGTCAGTGTCACCCTGCTGAATCTGACCAATAACTATGCCGAAATGGAGTTCAGCAATAGCGCGCCGCTGGCCCCCGAGGTCCGCGACATACCGCTCAACCCGTTGATCGTTCAGGCCCGGGACGCCACAGGACAATTCATCTCTCGCTCAGGTGCGATCAACGAAACCGCCGAACAAATTGCGTTCTATCAAAAACAACTGGTGTATTTGCAACAGCAGAAGGCCTGGAGCGAGGCGCTCGAAAAACAGCTCGACGACAAGCAGCGTGCGTTTGAAAAGCAACACACCCGGCATTACACCAAGGTGTACTTCAATGGGCCCATCGATACCCTCGAAGTCAGCCTGCTGGACTTCTCGGCGGTCACGGTGACCCATAAGGACCTGAACCTGCCGATACGGCGCTTCGACCCTCACACCACGCAGAAAACCATCCAGCCACTGACCTTGCCGGTGGTGGTGTATGACGACCAGGCCGCGACCTGGCTCAAAGGTGCAACGCTGAGCGAGGAACAACTGAAAAACAGCATCAGCATCAGTCAGTCGGTGGATGACCCGAGTGCCGCGCGCATCGCATTCGATCACCCCAGAAGCTTCAATGACGAACTGCTCGGCACCTCTTTCAATCCCGGCGAAAGCCCGGTGACGTTCTTTACCCAAGACCGCAATGGCCAGCGCGATGGACCGATCGAGTTGCCGCCGGAGGCGTATCAGGTCGATCCGATACGCGGCGACATCACCTATGATCTGAACCTGTTTCCGGAAACGCCGGCTTATGCCGTGGGCTCCATGCCCCAGTTCCTCGCGACTGTCGACCAGCAAACGTACGACACCCGCCAATTGCCCAAAGGCCTTGAGCTCAAAGGGAATGCGTTGGTGGTGGATTTGACGTTGTTTCCCGCGCAGGACTGGCGTTTTTTCGCCAAGGACGACAGTGGCAACTACTTGAAGGAGATTCTTTCAGTCACTCACGACGCGAGCACGCAAGGCCCGGCATTATTTGCAGTGCATTACTTCTATGGCCAGCCCACACGTCTGGAATCTTATCAGCGCACCCACCTCACCACCGTGCAATATGGTTTCGAGGTCAAACTCGACAAGGCTGAGCCAGGCAACCTTGATCGATAACCTGTTCAGCGCTCGGGCCGAAACTCGGGACCGCTAAGGTTGTGGTAACGACCACCGTTGATCTCTCGCAATTGGGCTTGCAGATGCAGGCACCAGATCTGTGGGTCATCGGCCAATTCATAACCATGCAAGGTCAGACTTTCAACGATGGTATCGAGGATCGATTCAGCCACGACCGGCCCACGGAACGGGCCTTGGGCCTTGATGGCGGAGGGTTGCTCGCCGGCCATACCGGCGGCGAAGAGCAAGGTCCACATGCCCGTATCTCCCGCCAGCGGGCGGATCGCACATTCGATACGGGTCACAAGGCCCAGGCATTGACGGGTGAGGCAGAGGTTGCGCGACATGGCGGCGACCCTCGGTAGATCCGGTATTCAGCCTCCACGGGAAGGCTGTCTCGATCCAGTGATTACTGTCGATATCCTTGAGCAGATAATAGAAGAAAAGTCTGGCTCGCACGCGAACCGAGACCAGAAGGTGCCGAGTGGTCACCGCGCGAATATTGACGCCATATTTGTGGCGAGGGGGCTTGCCCCCGTTGGGCCGCGAAGCGGCCCCGAAAGCGGCTGGAGCGGTTTATCAGAAAGACCGTATCAACCGATTTTACGACTGCTTCGCAGCCGAACGGGGGCGAGCCCCCTCGTCACAGGGGGCTTGCTTCTTTTTGCAGACAACTCAAGCCGGTTTGATTTCCAGCATTGCTTCCTGCGCCAACTCTTTTTCGGCCTCTTTGAGATCTTCGTCGCTGATCATTTCCGCGATCACCCGCAAGCGTTCCACCACTCGCGCGTTGACGCTGCCTTCAGGGAATTCGCCATTCTCATCCGGCGCACCAGCCGGCTCGCCGACCAACAGGCTCAGGGCTTCATCGGCCTGGCGCACCGCGTAGACATGGAACTGTCCCGCGCGCACCGCCGCCAGCACCTTCTCGTCGAGCATTAGCGTAGCAACGTTGGCCTGGGGAATAATCGCCCCTTGCTCACCGGTCAGACCGCGAGCTTCGCAGAGTCGGAAGAAACCTTCGATCTTCTCGTTGACCCCGCCCACCGCTTGCACTTCACCGAACTGGTTGATCGAACCGGTAATTGCAAAGCATTGCTTGAGCGGAGTTTTCGACAAGGCCGAGATCAGCGTGCACGCCTCACCCAGGGAAGCGCTGTCACCGTCGACATAACCGTAGGACTGCTCCAGGGCAATGCTCGCGGAAATCGCCAGCGGGAATTCCTGGGCATAACGGCTGCCGAGATAACCCGTGAGGATCATCACGCCTTTGGAGTGAATCGGCTGGCCGAGGTTAACCTCACGCTCGATGTCGACAATGCCGCTGCCGCCCGGATAAACCGTGGCGGAAATCCGCGCCGGTATCCCGAAGGCCGAATCGCCGACTTCCAGCACTGTCAGCCCGTTGCACTTTCCGACAGCTGCTCCATTGGTGTCGATCAGAATGATCCCCGCCAGCATGTCATCGAGAATCCGCGCCGAAACGCGCCCGGTGCGGGTGGCCTTGGCCTTGAGCGCACGCTCGATATGCCCGGCGTCGGTCATGTCGTCGCCCGCAAGGTCACGAATGAAATCCGCCTCGCTGACCAGTTGGAACAGATCGCCGATACGCGCCGACAAACGCCCCTGATGCTCGGCCAGACGCGCGCTGTAAGTCGCCAGACGCGCCACCGCATCGGCGGTCAGCGGCGCCATGCCTTCCTCGGACGTACGGGTTTTGAGCAACTGGGCGAACTGCTCCAGGCTTTCGTCGACCATTGGGATGTCTTCATCGAAATCCACCAGGACACGGAACATCTCCTGGAAGTCCGGATCGAGGTCTTGCAACGTGTAATACAGCTGCCGGGCGCCGATGATGACGACTTTGACCTGCAATGGAATGTGCTGCGGTGTCAGGGTTACGGTGGCGAAGCGGCCCATCTCGCCGAGCGGCGATTCCATTTTCAGCTTGCGCGATTGCAGGGCGCGCTTGAGCGCATCCCAGACAAAAGGCTCGCTGAGCATTTTTTCCGCTTCGAGGATCAGGAAACCGCCGTTGGCCCGGTGCAGCGCACCCGGTCGCAACTGCCGATACGTGGTGTAGAGCGCGCCCTGATCGGTGGTGTACTCGATGCGGCCGAACAAGTTTTCGTAAGTCGGGTGCGGCTCGAACACCACTGGCGCACCGCCGCTGAACGGATGACCGACCACCAGGCTCGGGGCGTATTGCTCTTCGAGCATTTTACGGGCGATGGCGTCTGTCTTGCTGTCATCCACCAGTTGCTCGACCACCGTCTTGAGCAGGTGCACCTGCATCGCTTGCAGGTAACCGCAAACGCCTGCGTTTTCCGCGTACTTTTCCGACAGCGGCGCGAGCAATGGCTGCAAGGCCAGGGTGATGGTTTCTTCATTGAGCTGACGCAGTTGATTGCTCGACTCGCGCTTCCATTGCGGCAGGCTGGCGAGTTCTTCGTTCAGCCGCTCCTCCAGCCCGGAAATGTCGTCATGAAAGCGTTCGCGCTCGGCTTCCGGCAACTGGGCGAATTCAGCCTCATCCAGTGCCTTGCCTTCGCTCATCGGGGTGAAGGCAATGTTGCTGCTGTCGCGGTAAAGCGCAACCTCTTTCTCCAGCGCCAGTCGCTCGATCACATCAAGGGCACGGTCGTAGCGCTGGTTAAAAGCGCGGTCGATGGCGCTTTTCTTCTGCTGATAGGACGGGTGCTCGAACACGGCCGGAAAGGTCGCCAGCAGGTTATCGATCAAACCGTTGATGTCACCGATGAAAGCTCCGGCGGTGCCCGACGGCAATTCCAGGGCGCGAGGTTCGCGAGGTTCATCGAAATTATTGACGTAGACCCAGTCCGCCGGGGTCTGCAGGCGTTTGGCTTCGGCCTTGAGGTAGCGTTTGACGAACGAAAACCGGCCGGTGCCGGGTTCGCCCATGACAAATACGTTGTAACCGGGGCGTGGCATGGCCACACCGAACTGCAAGGCTTCGACCGCACGTTCCTGGCCAAGCACACCACGGAAGGGCTCCAGATCATTGGTGGTAGAGAAGCTGAACTGTTCAGCGGAAAACGGACGGGTCAGCGCTTCAGGCGCTAGACGCAAGCTGGCAGCAACAGGATCAGGCATCGGGCTTCCTTACATCAGGCGGGGCAGATAGCGGCATTCTGGCGCTGCCCGTACCTCACTGGCAAGGCGCGCCTCAAGCCAAAGCTCAGACAAAGCGTCAGCCTCGGGCCGAACGGGTCAAAATCAGGGTTTTCAACGATTGTTTCGCAAAAAATAACGGAACCCCAGGATCGTGCCTAAACTCCAGACTGCGCGGCTGGAAACAATAACCGGCCCACTGGCGTTCTCAGAAGCCAGCCCCCTGTCCATTGGAATGCACACAAAGAGAACATAGCTATGAAACGGATTCTTCTCGGTACTCTCTTCACCGCTGTATCCATCAACGCCATGGCTCAGGCGCCAGGCGGTCCGGATTGCGGTTGGGGCAACATGCTGTTCGAAGGTCAGCGTGGCACCCCGGCACACTTCCTGGCATCCACCACCAACGGCACTTCCGGTAACGCAACGTTCGGTATGACCTCCGGTACCAACGGTTGCTCGACCAATGCGTCGCTGACCTACGGCGGCAAATCCTGGATCGCCATGAATGGCATGATGAACGAGCTGTCCGAAGACATGGCCAAAGGTCAGGGCGAAGCGCTGACCACTTACGCCGTGGTACTGGGCGTGGCGCCGGAAGACCGTGCGCACTTCGCCGCTGTGACTCATCAACATTTCCAGCAAATTTTCAGCAAAGCTGACGTGACCGCTGATGACGTGCATACCAACACCCTGGCCGTGCTGAAAAGCGACCCTCGTCTGGCCAAGTACGCTACTCAAGCTTAAGCTCGAACGCACCCCGCTTCTTCCGAGAAGCGGGTTTTGTTTTTTTTGACCCGCCCCTTTTTGGGTAATGTTGCTGATTGCAGGAGCTGGCTTGCCAGCGATGGTCGTTAACGATAAGGCGTGTTTACTGGATAAACACAGCGCCTTTGAAACCTTCGCTGGCAAGCCAGCTCCTACAGTCATACGGCACCCGCCACGCGGGGTCTTTGTTTCTTTCGGCTTAAGTTGCTCACTATGCTCAAACGCCTTGCCTGGCTGGCGCTCTGTTTTTGCGCCCCGCTGTCCGCCGCGCCACACATCGACAATCAACGTTTGCAGCAACTGGCCAACGACCCCTTCTGGATTTCCCTGGGGCATTACGAAACCGCCAAGCTCGGTGGCTGGCGTAGCTATGTCAGCGACAAAAAGTTCTTTCTCGCCCCCGATGGCAACGAACATCCCGACCGCGAACTGGCGGCGACCGTGCAGGCACTGTATGCCCCGGCCAGTGCCGGCGAGCAGCATGCCCAATGCGTCTATCCGGCCCGCACCCGCTGGCTCAAGGCGCAACTTGAGCTGAGCGATCTGCCGATGCCGGACTGTGCTGAGTTCAAGCAATGGTTCAAGGACGTTTCGCCCCACAGCGCGGTGATGATTTTCCCGGCGGCCTACCTGAACAGCCCGTCGTCAATGTTCGGCCACACCCTGCTGCGCATCGATCAGGCCAATGTGCAGAGCGACAAGACCTCGCTGCTCAGTTATGCGATCAACTTCGGCGCCTACATCGAAGGTTCGGACAACAGCCTTCTGTACGCCTGGAAAGGCTTGATGGGCGGCTATCCCGGGTTGTTCGCGCTGGTGCCGTATCAGGAAAAACTCTCGGAATACCGCAGCCTGGAGAACCGCGACCTGTGGGAATACCGCCTGAACCTGACCCAGCAGGAAACCGAGCGCATGGTCGAGCATGTCTGGGAACTCAAGCAGATCCAGTTCGACTACTTTTTCTTCGACGAAAACTGCTCCTACCGTCTGCTTGAACTGCTGCAAGTGGCGCGGCCAAACCTGCATTTGACCGAGCAGTTCCCGTTGACGGCCATCCCCACTGACACGGTCAAAGCGGTGAAAGAAGCCGGGCTGGTGGAATCGATCGAGTATCGACCGTCCCGCGAGCGTGAACTGCTAAGCCGTGCCGAGCCGTTAACTTCTGAAGAACAGGATTGGGTGCTGAAAGTCAGCGCCGATCAGAAGCAATTGCAGGCCCCGGCGTTCAAGGCCCGACCTCGCGACCGTCAGGCGTTGATCATCGATGCGGCTTATCGCCTGGAGCGTTATCGTGCCAATGGTCAGGAGCGTGACCCGCAACGGGCCCAACGCAGTTTCGAATTGCTGCGCGCAATCAACCAAAACCCGCCCCCGGAACTGGACATTGCGCAGCCCGGCTTGCCCGAGAATGGTCATGAATCCCGCACTTGGCAGGCCGGCATCGGCACCCGCGGCGACAAGGCATTCGGAGAATATGGCCTGCGCATGGCCTATCACGATCTCAATGACAATATGGAAAGCTTCCCTCTCGGCGCACAAATCGAAATTCTGCAGATGAAGCTGCGTCAATACGAAGGCAATGACTGGCAGTTACAGCAACTGGATCTGGCGACCATCCGCTCGCTAACGCCTCGCAATCAATTGTTGCAGCCGCTGTCGTGGCAAGTCACTGGTGGCCTTGAGCGCGTACCGGGCAAGCATGATGACGAAACCCTGGTCAGCCATGTCAACGGTGGCGGCGGCGGGACCTGGCAACTGGGTGAGGATATGCTCGGTTTCGCCTTGGGCACCGTGCGTGTTGAGCATAACAACGACTTCGCGGCCTTCATTGCCCCGGCGGCGGGCTTTAACAGCGGCTTGCTATGGAAAAACCCGCTGGGTAACTTCAGCCTGGAAGCCAAGGGCGATTACTTCACCAATGGCGAGGTGCGCCGGAGTGTGAGCCTGAATCAGCAGTGGGAACTGTCGCGAAATCTGGGTGTACGCCTGACTGCCCAACGCGAATTCAGCCACCTGGCTTCGCCCGAAAACGAAGTGATGCTTGAGGTGAAGTGGTATCACTATTGATCGTTGCTTAACCGCAAAAGATCGCAGCCTTCGGCAGCTCCTACAGGATCACATGTAACCGCGCTTTTTGTAGGAGCTGCCGAAGGCTGCGATCTTTTGCCCTTTCTTTCACTCCCCAGCGACGAATCTACTTCTAGACTTCTCTTATAGACCGGCTCGGCTAATGGCTTGCGTCAGTGCCAGGCCATTGGGACGAGCGCGAACGGACCTGGCGACAAGAGAAAGACCGGGACGCCGCGCGAGCCTATCGCTCGCAATAAGTCGTTTACAGACATTCGTCGAAACTTAAAGCCTGTGACCATGGCCCAAATCCTATAACGGGAGAACAGCATGAGCCGTGCCTTCGTCAATGAAGATAACGCTGCCGAGCAAGCCGATCTGCCAGTCGAACGGCAGGTCAGCGCGCAGCCCAATTACGTCACGCCCGCCGGGCTGGAGCAGCTTCAGGCGAAAGTCGCCGAGCTGCAAAAACTGCTTGATCAGGAAAGCGCCAAAGGCGAACTGGCCGATAAGCAGCGCCAGGCCGACCTCGATCGCGACTGGCGCTACTTCAAACATCGCCTGCAAAGCGCTCAAGTGGTCGCGCTGGCCTCCTCGGCCGAGAAAGTGCAGATCGGCAACTGGGTGACCTTTGCCGACGAACACGATCATCAGCAACGCGTGCAATTGGTCGGAGAAGACCAGGCGGATGCCGCCCATGGCTTGATCAATTGGAGTTCGCCGCTGGGGCGAGCGTTGCTCGGGGCGCAAGTAGGCGATGAAGTGTTGTGGAAACGGCCGGCGGGGGATTTGGTGATTGAGGTGTTGACCATAGAAATCGGGTGAATTCGATGACGCCTTCGCGGGCAGCACCGCCCCCTGTAGGAGCGAGGCTTGCCCGCGAAGGCCGCACCACGGCCTTACTGAACGCCCATAAAAAACGGAGCCCCGAAGGCTCCGTTTTTTATCCAACCAACCTGAAATCAGGCCAGTTTCTTGTGCCGTACCCGGTGCGGCTGGGAAGCCGCTTCGCCGAGGCGTTTCTTGCGATCGGCTTCGTACTCGGTGTAGTTGCCTTCGAAGAACACGGCTTGCGAGTCGTCTTCATACGCCAGGATGTGAGTCGCGACGCGGTCAAGGAACCACCGATCGTGGGAGATCACAATGGCGGCGCCCGGGAAGTCCAGCAGGGCTTCTTCCAGGGAGCGCAGGGTTTCAACGTCGAGGTCGTTGGACGGTTCGTCGAGCAGCAGGACGTTGCCGCCCTCTTTCAGGGTCAGGGCCAGGTGCAAGCGACCACGCTCACCACCGGACAGGTCCTTGACGAACTTCTGCTGATCGCCACCCTTGAAGTTGAAGCGACCCACGTAGGTGCGCGACGGGATTTCGTAGTTGCCGATGCGAATCTGATCGGAACCGTCGGAGATCTGCTGGAACACAGTCTTGCTGCCATCCAGGTCTTCACGGTTCTGATCGACGCACGCCAGTTGCACGGTTTCGCCGACTTCGATGGAGCCCGAATCCGGCGTTTCCTTGCCCATCAGCATACGGAACAGGGTCGATTTACCGGCACCGTTACCGCCGATCACGCCAACGATGGCGCCTTTAGGCATGGAGAACGACAGGTTGTCGATCAGCACGCGATCGCCATAACCCTTCGATACGTTCTTGAACTCGATGACCTTGTCGCCCAGGCGCGGACCGGCCGGGATGTAGATCTCGTTGGTTTCGCTGCGCTTCTGGAATTCCTGCGATTGCATTTCTTCGAAGCGTTGCAGACGAGCCTTGGATTTGGACTGGCGGGCTTTGGCGCCTTTGCGCACCCACTCCAACTCTTCCTTCATGGCCTTTTCGTGAGCCGACTGCTGCTTGGATTCGGCCGCCAGACGGTCGGACTTGGCTTCGAGCCAACCCGAATAGTTGCCCTCGTAGGGGATACCGGCGCCGCGGTCGAGTTCGAGGATCCAGCCGGCGACGTTGTCCAGGAAGTAACGGTCGTGCGTGATCGCAACCACGGTGCCCGGGAAATCGTGCAGGAAGTGCTCCAGCCAGGCGACGGAATCGGCGTCCAGGTGGTTGGTCGGTTCGTCGAGCAGCAGCATGTCCGGTGCGGACAGCAGCAGGCGGCACAGGGCCACACGACGCTTTTCACCACCGGACAGGAATTCGACCTTGGCATCCCACGCTGGCAGACGCAGCGCATCAGCGGCGACTTCCAGTTGGCGATCCAGGTTGTGACCGTCGCTGGCTTGCAGGATGGCTTCGAGCTTGGCCTGTTCGGCTGCCAGTTTGTCGAAATCGGCATCCGGCTCGGCGTAGGCCGCATAGACCTCGTCCAGGCGCGCCTGGGCGTCCTTGATCACGCTGACCGCTTCCTCGACCACTTCACGAACGGTCTTGGTCGGGTCCAGGATCGGTTCCTGTGGCAGGTAGCCAATGTTCAGGTCCGGCATCGGACGGGCTTCACCGTCGAACTCGGTATCGACGCCGGCCATGATTTTCAGCAGCGTGGACTTACCCGAACCGTTGAGGCCGAGTACGCCGATCTTGGCGCCGGGGAAGAACGACAGCGAAATGTTTTTCAGGATTTCCCGCTTCGGCGGAACAACTTTGCCCAGCCGATGCATGGTGAAGACGTATTGAGCCATGGAGAACCTAGGGTCAGTGACTGATGAATTAAAGCGCGGGCGAAGCCCGGGCCAGGCCATGCGCAGTGCAAGCGATTGATTAATCTCAATACCGGCGCGCGGAAAAAGCCTGAGTTTAGGAGCTGGAACGCTCCCGCGTAACCGGCAAAGCTACCTGATTGATAGAAGGCAGTCCAGCCGAGCGGGGGCTGGCACTTCGCCACAACTCAAGGCATGCTAGCCGCCCTTTGGGCGTCCGGCTTATAGTGCACGTCGCGTCAGTCCAGCCAAACCGCAGGATTACAGTTTGTCCAATGTTTCTCCGCCATCGTCCGCGAGCGCACTCAATCCTGCGACCGGCTCGCCCCTGCGCGGAACCTTGAAGGGTGCGCTGGCGGCCCTTGTGCTGTTGCTGCTCGCACTGCTGTTCTGGCAACTGCTGGATCAGCTTCGCGAAACCCAGAAAAACCAGCGCCAGTACACCATCGACTACTCCGCCGATCTGGCTGCGCAAGTCAGCCTGAACATGGCGCTCAATGCCCAGATCGCCCTTAATCTGCTACCGATCATCGAACAACCACAAAGTCCCGACGAACAGCAGGCGTTGCTGCGCAAACTGCAACAATCGCTGCCCGACCTGCGCAGCCTGGCGCTGCTCAGTCCCTCCGGAAAAATCCTCAGCGACAGCGCCGCCGACAGCCAGGACGCCAATTACCTGAGCGAACTGGTCCAGCGCAGCCACGCCCAGGCCCACTATTTCAGCAATGCCGATGACGGTTCGGTGGTGCACCTGCTCCTGCATCAGGGCAGCGGCAGCAGCCGCGGCTATTGGGTCCTGCGCCTGACGCCAACGTTTTTCTCCTCACTGACCAAACAGGGCGACGTCGGCATCCGCCCCCAGTGGCTGGTGGAAAACCGCATCAATCATCAAATCATCAGTCGCGATGACGCCCAGCCCTCGGGCAAACCGGCCGTGCTGACATCGGATGAGCTGGCCAACAGCGTGCTGACAGTCCCCTTGAGCAGCAGTGATTGGCAACTGCGCGGGTTGTTCGACCGGCAACGGGTGATCGAACAACTGCTGCCGGCGTTCATCGGCAAATGCCTGCTGGGCCTGGCCCTCTCCTTGTTGCCATTCATCGCTCTACTGAACATTCGTCGCCGTCAACGCCAATTGCATGAGGGCCGCCGACGCTATCAGGACATTTTCGAAGGCACCGGCGTTGCGCTGTGCGTGCTGGACCTGTCCGGGCTCAGAAGCATCTTCGACAAGGCTCAACTCAATAGCAGCGAGCAGCTGAAGGCCTGGCTCCAGACATCAGAGCAACGCCAGCAACTGCTGCAGGAACTGCGCATCACCGAGGTCAACCAGGTCGCCCTGCAACTGCTCAACGTCAATTCCTGCGATCAAGCCTGGAAATTGCTGATCGACGGCTACCCATTGGACTGCACGGCCATTGGCAATCAAGTGCTCGAAGCGGTGCTGCACCAGCAGAAACAGCTTGAGCTGGAAATCAAACTCCAGGACGCCAATGGCCGCGACCAGCATCTGTGGCTGGTGCTGCACCTGCCGGAAGATCAGGCCGACTACAAGGCGGTAATCCTGAGTATCAGCGACATCACCAGCCGCAAACTCATCGAGTTGTCGCTGCTGGAACGTGAAGGGTTCTGGTCCGACGTGGTACGCACCGTGCCGGATCATCTGTATGTGCAGGATGTGATCAGCCAGCGGATGATCTTCAGCAACCATCACCTGGGGCAAACACTGGGTTACAACCGCACCGAACTGCACCAGATGGGCGAGTATTTCTGGGAAATCCTGTTGCACCCCGAAGATGCCGACTACTACCACCGATCGCGCCAGTCCCAGCGCCATGCCGGCTACACCCAATTGCTGCAATGCCAACTGCGCTTCCGTCATCGCAACGGTAAATGGCGGCGTTTCGATATTCGCGAACAAGCCCTGGCACGAGACAAACACGATCAGGTCACGCGCATCATCGGCGTGGCCAAAGACATCACCGAGCAGATCGAAGCCAGTGAGTCTCTGCGCGACAGCGAGCAGCGTTACCGGATGCTCGCCGAAAGCATCAGTGATGTGATTTTCTCCACCGACAGCAAACTGGCGCTCAATTACGTCAGCCCCTCGGTGCTAGCCGTGCTGGGCTTCGACGCCGACTGGATATTCCAGAACGGCTGGCAATCGACCATCGCCAACCCGCAACAACTGACCGGCATCTACACCCTGATGGACCGGGTCAGCAAAGCGCTGGATAAACCCGAACAACTGGCGCTGCTGCGCGGTCAGGTGCAGACCCAGCTATTTCTGTTCGACTGCCTGCGCGCCGACGGACGCAAGATCCCCATCGAGTTGCGTCTGGTGCTGGTCTGGGACGAGCAAGGTGCCTTTGAAGGTGTGCTCGGGGTCGGTCGCGACATCAGCCAGCAACGTCGGGCCGAAAAAGACCTGCGCATGGCGGCCACGGTATTCGAGCACTCGACCTCGGCAATTCTGATCACTGACCCGGCCGGCTACATCGTCCAGGCCAACGAGGCTTTCAGTCGCGTCAGCGGCTATGCGGTGGCCCAGGTCCTCGATCAGTTGCCGAACATGCTCACCGTCGATGAGCAGCAGGAAGCTCATCTGCGCTATGTGCTCAAGCAATTGCATCAGCACAGCACCTGGGAAGGCGAAGTCTGGCTCAAGCGACGCAATGGCGAGCATTACCCGGCCTGGGTCGGGATTACGGCGGTGCTCGATGATGAAGGCGATCTGGCCAGCTACGTGTGTTTCTTCAGTGACATCAGCGAACGCAAGGCCAGTGAGCAACGGATTCATCGCCTCGCCTATTACGATGCACTGACCCATCTGCCCAACCGCACACTGTTCCAGGATCGCCTGCACACCGCGCTGCAATCGGCTGAACGGCAGAAGTCCTGGGTGGTGCTGATGTTCCTCGACCTGGACCGTTTCAAGCCGATCAACGACTCCCTGGGCCACGCCGCCGGCGATCGCATGCTCAAGGAAATGGCCACGCGCCTGCTGGGTTGCGTCGACGATGACGACACCGTGGCGCGCATGGGCGGCGATGAGTTCACGTTGCTTCTGCAACCGCGGGTCAACCGCGAGATCGCCCTGAACCGGGCGATTCATGTGGCCGAACAGATCCTCGCCAGCCTGGTGAAACCGTTCGTGCTGGAAGGCCGCGAGTTTTTTGTCACTGCCAGTATCGGTATTGCCCTGAGCCCTCAGGACGGCAGCGAGCTCAGTCAGTTGATGAAGAACGCCGACACCGCGATGTACCACGCCAAGGAGCGCGGCAAGAACAACTTCCAGTTCTATCAGGCGGACATGAACGCCAGCGCCCTGGAGCGTCTGGAGCTGGAAAGCGACTTGCGCCATGCCCTGGAGCAAAACGAGTTCGTGCTGTATTACCAGCCGCAGTTCAGCGGCGACGGCAAACGCCTGACCGGTGCCGAAGCCCTGCTGCGCTGGCGCCACCCGCGACGCGGCCTGGTGCCCCCGGGGGATTTCATTCCGGTGCTCGAAGAGCTCGGGCTGGTGGTGGATGTCGGCGACTGGGTGATCGGCGAAGCCTGCCGTCAGCTCAAGACCTGGCATCAGGCCAAGGTGCGGGTGCCGAAAGTTTCGGTGAACATTTCGGCTCGGCAGTTCTCGGACGGGCAGCTTGGCACACGGATCGCTACCATCCTCAAGGAAACCGGTCTGTCGCCGGCGTGCCTGGAGCTGGAGTTGACTGAAAGTATCCTGATGCGCGAAGTCAGCGAGGCGATGCAGATCCTCGCCGGATTGAAAAACCTCGGCCTGAGCATTGCGGTCGATGACTTCGGCACTGGTTATTCATCGCTCAACTACCTCAAGCAATTCCCGATCGACGTGCTGAAAATCGACCGCACCTTCGTCGATGGCCTGCCCTCGGGCGAACAGGATGCGCAAATTGCCCGGGCGATCATCGCCATGGCCCACAGCCTCAATCTGGCGGTAATCGCCGAAGGCGTGGAAACCCATGAGCAGCTCGACTTCCTGCGTGAGCATGGTTGCGATGAGGTTCAGGGGTATCTGTTCGGCCGACCGATGCCGGCGAGTCGGTTTGAGGCGCAGTTCAGTAATGATGCGCTCTTCATGCTTGATTGAACGCTGACTGACGCTGTCAACGTCGCTTGAACACCGCACTCATTTCATGCACTTGCACAGGCTGACCGGGCTCCTCGATACGTGCCGACAGGGCGGGCAATGTCGCCTCTCCAATGGCACGCGACTCGGCGCCAAAATTAGCGGTGATGCGAGTTCCATCTGCAAACGTCGATTGCTGTAGCACGCGATCCTCGGATAACACCTCGAAATCCATCATCGCCACTGAATATAGCCGTTCATGCAGGGGGCGGAAGATACGGTCATAAGCCGCTATCAGGGGCACGTCGCGCTTCATGACTTCATCGGCCAGGTGGTACAGCGGCGGAACCATGTACAGCAGTTGCATGAGAGCCGTCGCCTCCAGCTCATTGGCGAATTTCAACGAGCCGTATTCCCAGTGGTGAGTCGTCACCACGCTGTCATGCAGGGCAATTTGATAAAGGGGCAGGCGAAACTGTGGCGAACGCACGTAGCGCGCAATGGTGGGCTTGAGCGTCACGGGATTGAAATACAGGCTGGGGGTCTCGTCGGGCCAATAACGCCCTCGATAGAACGGTGAGCGTGGATCCTTCATATCAGGATCCATCCAGGCAAAGGGCTGGGTCGTCATGCCGTGGGCAAAGGCAAACTGTGGCACATACCAGGACAACCCGCCTTCCGTTCCGGTGACCTGTCCCAGCTTTTCGGTCGGATAAGCCAGCCTGAGGCGGACCTCCTGACTATCTTGCGCCTCACTGGTCTCTCGGCCCGGGGTATAGTCCTCAAGCGGTGGGCCGGCCCCGTCCACATCCAGAAAATAACTGTTGAGCCCGGCATTTTTTACGATGGCATCGATGCGCTTCAGCGCATAACTGTGAGCAGCACGCGCACTGACGTAGACACCTCGACCGGCAAAACCCGTGACGAGTTGCCCGCTCTCATCCAGGTAACCGGCCTTCGCCAGCTCATCGCCCATTTGCGCGGTAGACCAGGTCGCCTTGAAATCGGAGGGGTGCGCGCTGCCATAACTGTCATAAACCCCCACCAGATAACCCGCAGCCTTCGCCTTCTCGACGGCTTCGGGGTGCCAGAGCGCCGAGCGCCATTCGTTGGTACCCAGCCAGGCACGGCTCAAACCGGCAGATTGCAGCGCCTGAACCAATACGGTCGACAAACCGCCGCCCCAATCTTGCTCAGGAGCCAGCAAGGGGCCAAAGGCCTGATTCATCGCAGTTTTCATTTCTCGGGCCCAAAGGACCTCGCCGCCGGGATCATGACCTCCCGGCAAAGGCGTTACGACGGGGCGGGCGATCACCTTCAACAATGCCCCATTGAGAGCACGAACCACCTCACGTTTGAGCCACGGCTCGACATTACCCTCGCGCTTGGCGGATGCCTTGAATGCGGTTTCGAAGTTTTTCCGAGCCTCGGCATCGAACGTTTTCCACAATTGGCCCGCCAGTTGCGCCGGATCGCTTTTCTGGCGCTGGAACTGCTCCACAAACGCACGCCATTGAACAATGTCCGTAGTTTTCAACGGATCGGCGCCCCACAAATAGATGTGGGGCGCGCCCCCCAGCTTGGCAACTTCGGGCGTTCGGGCAATCTTGTCATTCAAGGAAACAAAAGCCCCCTCGGCCTGTAGCCATTGCCGGTAACTGCGCGCCCCCGCCAGTGGATCCTCCGGCCCGACCACTATGCGCAAGGTATAGGCGGCATCCAGCGACAAAGGGGAAAACCGGTGGGTAAATGCCGGTCGCGGGCGTTCTGCCTTGCGTTCAACATGGAAGGTGGTGTTCAAGGGTGTTTCAAGCAACCAGGTAATCGAGCGCCCCTCCCGCAACTCGGTCCAGAACGGCATGGAGAGAATGCTCAAAACGCTTTCCGGTTCATATCGACGCACCAACCAGTCGAGCCACCCGGAGTCGTCGGCAGGCACATAACTGCCCTCGCCAAAAGGAAAGGCATAGGCCTTGATGGCCCCGGGATCAGCGGTCTGCGGCCAGTTCAACACTGAAGCACGTTGCGAGAGGATGGAGACCCGCAATGCACTGTCCTCGACCTTGGCTGTAACCTTGTAACGCTCTTCGCCAACGATAATCTGCCACTGCCCCTTGGCCAACGACTCAATGGTCGCGCCGCTGAATGCCGGGGAGACCAAGGCCATTGGTTGCCCGTTCGCAGGAGTGAGCGAAACGGCCAAGGTATCCGGCTCGATCGAAAATTGCCCGGCAGGACTGTCCAGCAACACGGGAGTAGCCGCCCAGGCTCGCTCGACCGCCAATGCCATGCAGGCAAATACAATCGCCCATGCAAACGCTATCCAGCGGCAAAGGGAAACAAGCTGACGCGTTGCAGGCAGTTGATCGGTGATGGTCATGGCCCTTGCGCTTTATGGTTAGCGAAGATCATTTTTCGTCGATTCAAGCCTCTTCCGGGATACATCCCCCAAGGCCCCCCAGAGAGCGGATAGTGCCCGATAGGGCTACGCGTCTTATCGATCATTTTGTATCCACGCTTTTCGAGGCCGGTTTGAGGGGGTGATTCAACGGCATGAACACCACTTGTCTGCGACATGATGTCCTTTCATATGCCATCTAAAAGCGGTTGGGTTAGAATGCCCCCCTTTTCTGCCCCGATCCTTGAGGACCGCCATGTTCAGCCGTGATTTGACTATTGCCAAGTACGACGCCGACCTTTTTGCCGCCATGGAGCAAGAAGCTCAGCGCCAGGAAGAACACATCGAGCTGATCGCTTCGGAAAACTACACCAGCCCTGCGGTGATGGAAGCTCAAGGCTCGGTACTGACCAACAAGTACGCCGAAGGCTACCCGGGCAAGCGCTACTACGGTGGTTGCGAGTTCGTCGACGTGGTTGAGCAACTGGCCATCGACCGTGCCAAAGAGCTGTTCGGCGCCGATTACGCCAACGTTCAGCCACACGCCGGTTCCCAAGCCAACAGCGCCGTTTACCTGGCCCTGCTGCAAGCGGGCGACACCATCCTGGGCATGAGCCTGGCGCACGGCGGTCACCTGACCCACGGTGCCAGCGTTTCGTCCTCCGGCAAGCTGTACAACGCCGTTCAGTACGGTATCGATGCCAATGGCCTGATCGACTACGACGAAGTCGAGCGCCTGGCGGTTGAGCACAAGCCAAAAATGATCGTGGCCGGTTTCTCTGCTTACTCGCAGATCCTCGACTTCCCGCGCTTCCGCGAAATCGCTGACAAAGTTGGCGCCTACTTGTTCGTCGACATGGCTCACGTGGCCGGTCTGGTCGCCGCTGGCGTCTACCCGAACCCGGTTCCATTCGCTGACGTCGTGACCACCACCACCCACAAGACCCTGCGCGGTCCACGTGGCGGCCTGATTCTGGCTCGCGCCAACGCCGACATCGAGAAGAAGCTGAACTCCGCGGTATTCCCGGGCGCCCAGGGTGGCCCGCTGGAGCACGTGATCGCTGCCAAGGCGATCTGCTTCAAGGAAGCGCTGCAGCCTGAGTTCAAGGCCTACCAGCAACAAGTGGTGAAAAACGCCCAGGCCATGGCCGGCGTGTTCATCGAGCGCGGTTTCGACGTGGTGTCGGGCGGTACTCAGAACCACCTGTTCCTGCTGTCGCTGATCAAGCAGGAAATCTCCGGTAAAGACGCCGACGCCGCACTGGGCAAAGCGTTCATCACCGTGAACAAAAACTCGGTACCGAACGATCCACGCTCCCCGTTCGTCACCTCCGGTCTGCGTTTCGGTACGCCGGCAGTGACCACTCGCGGCTTCAAGGAAGCAGAGTGCAAAGAGCTGGCCGGCTGGATCTGCGACATCCTGGCTGACCTGAACAACGAAGCGGTGATTGACGCCGTTCGTGAGAAGGTCAAGGCCATCTGCAAGAAGCTGCCGGTATACGGCGCTTAATTGCCCCGCTAAACCGCAGTAATGAAAAACCGGCCAGTGATGGCCGGTTTTTTTTCGTCCGCGTTTTTTTCAAATAATGAAAAGGCTCAAGGTCGGGGCATTGCGTCCAACTGGTAAGACCGGTCATGCCAATTATTCAAAATATGCTTGCGATCACCCAAAAACAGCGCCTAGACTGCGCCTGCACTGGACATACCGGTAAGACCACAATAATTAAGTCCTGAATCTGATGCGCCTCGCGCACGGCAGCCAGGACACCGACCAGGATTCCTCCCATGCTCAGATGGTGCTCGCGTTCAATCTTCCTTCAAGTGGTTCTCGGACTGGTGCTCGGCATCGTCTGCGGGCTGACCCTTCCCGAATATTCCGCCCAGCTCAAACCCCTCGGCGACGGTTTCATCAAACTGATCAAGATGCTCATTGGCTTGATCGTGTTCTGCGTAGTGGTCAGCGGTATCAGCGGCGCCGGCGACCTGAAGAAGGTCGGCCGCATCGGCCTCAAATCAGTCATCTATTTTGAAATCCTGACCACCATCGCCTTGGTGATCGGCTTGGTGTTCGCCTTCACGACCGGCATCGGCAGCGGCGCGAACATTCATCTGGATCAGCTCTCCGCCGCGGACATTGGCGATATCGCCCAGCGCGGGCAGCACATGCACACTACCACCCAGTTTTTGATGGGTCTGATTCCGACTTCGGTGATCGGTGCCTTCGCGGAAAACAACATTCTGCAAGTCCTGTTGTTTTCGGTGCTGTTCGGCAGTGCGCTGAATCTGGTGGGCGAAGCGGCGTCGGGTATTTCCCGATTGATCAATGAGCTGAGCCACGTGATCTTCCGCATCATGGGCATGATCGTGCGCCTGGCGCCGATCGGCGTGTTCGGCGCCATCGCTTTCACAACCAGTAAATATGGCCTGGATTCGCTGCAGCACCTGGGCAGCCTGGTCGGCCTGTTTTATCTGACCTGTGTGGCCTTCGTGACATTGATTCTCGGCCTGGTGATGCGGCTTTCAGGCCTGAAGATGTGGCCGTTGCTCAAGTACCTGCGCGAAGAATTGATGATCGTCATGGGCACCGCTTCCTCCGACGCCGTGCTGCCACAAATCATGCGCAAGCTTGAACATCTGGGCATCGGCAGTTCCACGGTCGGGCTGGTGATTCCGACCGGATACTCGTTCAACCTTGATGGTTTTTCGATCTACCTGACCCTGGCCATTGTGTTCATCGCTAATGCCACCGGCACGCCGTTGGCCATGACCGATTTGCTGACAATTTTGCTGGTGTCTCTGATCACTTCCAAAGGCGCCCACGGGATTCCCGGTTCTGCGCTGGTGATTCTCGCCGCGACATTGACGGCGATCCCGGCGATTCCAGTAGTAGGCCTGGTGCTGGTGTTGGCGGTGGACTGGTTCATGGGCATCGGCCGGGCGCTGACCAATCTGATCGGCAATTGCGTCGCCACCGTGGCCATCGCCCGCTGGGAGAAGGACATCGATATCCAACGGGCGAACAAAGTGCTTTCTGGTCAGGTGGGTTATACCTTCCAGCCGAGAAAACCCGTTGCCCCGGCGCATCAGCAGGAATTTTGAATAATCGCCGTGCCTGTCTGAGGGCAGGCACGGTCATCAAACGTTATGGATGCTCATGGAGCGAACAGTGATTACCTCGTCGACCGTTGTAAATTCAGTCGTAGAAAAACTTCGGGCCGCGCTGGCCCGTGGTCAGTGGCGCTCCGGCGAAATGCTGCCGGGGCAACGTGAATTGGCCGAACAACTGGGCATCAGCCGCCCGAGCCTGCGCGAAGCAGTCATCGTGCTGGAAACCCTCGGGCTGGTGCGTTCCATGCCGGGCAAAGGCGTTGTGGTGCTGGAGGCCAACCTCAGCGACAGCCAAAGCCACGACAGCGCGGTAGCCGGGGCCAGCCTGGAAGACGTGCTGCAACTGCGCTACACCCTCGAACCCTTCATCGTCGGCTTGGTGGCGCAGTCCATCAGCAGCAAAGAAGTCGGACAACTACGTCTGACCCTGATGGACATGCGCGAAGCCCTTGAGGCCAACGACAGCGAGGCTGGCGTGAATGCCTACATCGCGTTCCACGAGGAGCTGTTCGCCCTGACCTCGAACCCGATTTTCCAGAGCGTGGTGCAGCAGACCAGCAATGCCCTCAAGCAAAGCGCCGACGTGCTGCGCAATTCGCCGGAGCATCTGGCTGAACGCCTTGAAGAAAACGAAGCCGTGGTGCGTGCCATCCGCAGCAAGAACAGCGCCCAGGCCAGCGCCGAGATGCGTCGGCACATCCTTCGCGAAGGCCAGCGGATGGGCATCGAATTGAACATCCCGGACGACCACCTCGGCAGTTGAACCCCTCTTCGAACTGGAGACAGGCCATGAACAGCTTCGCCTCACCACAGATATTCACTGCCCTGCCCTTCTCCCGAACGGACACCGGGAAACCGCCAGCGGATGATCTCTATTCACGGATCTTCGACGCCATTCTCGAACAGCGCATCCATGCAGCCAGTCGTTTTACCGAAGAAAGCCTGGCGCAGATGTTCAGTGCTCGACGCAGTGACATTCGCGGCGTGCTGACGCAGCTGTCCCATCAGCAGATCATTATCCTTCGGACCCATCATCGTCCCCGAGTCGCCGCACCCGATGCCGAACAGACTAGACAGACGCTGCATGCCCGACGACTGACCGAAATCATGTTGGCTCGACTGGCCTGCCAGCAGCCTCGTCCGCAGGACCTGAAACGCCTGCGCGCCTTGATTAATAGCGAGCGCCAATGCACGGCGCGTGGTCCGGCCATTCGATTGTCAGGGGAATTTCATCTGCAACTGGCCGAAATGGCGGGGAATGCACCGTTGGCGCATTTTCTTGGCACTCTGGTGCCACTGACATCGTTGGCGATTGCGCAGTTTGATACGCAGGCGGAAGGTTATTGCGCCTGGCAGGAGCATGAAGGGATTTTGAATGCGGTTGAGTACGGGGATGTGGCAATGGTAGTGACGTTGATGACCCGGCATCTTGATCATTTGGAAGAGACATTACTGAACTCAGAACCGGTATCTAGCCGAAATCGTGTTGCCGGTTAGATCGCCTTCGCGGGCAAGCCTCGCTCCTACAGATGATCGGATGACCCACACTCAACTGTAGGAGCGAGGCTTGCCCGCGAAGACGTCATCATTGACGAACACAACGTTTCAATCCGCCGCGACCCGCGCAAACCCCTCACGAATCTTCTCTTCCGGCAAATCATCGGCAATGAACACGATCACGCTTTCGCGTGTTTCATCATCAGCCCATTCCGTATCCCAGTCGAAGCCGTACAACTTCAAGACCCCCTGAAACACCATGCGCCGCGGCTCGCCAAGGATGTTCAAAACACCTTTGTAGCGCAGCAGTTGCTTGCCATGGTCTTCCAGCAGTTCGTTCATGAACTCGCTGAGCTTGTCGATATCCAGCGGCTTGTCGGTGCGCAACACCAGGCTGGAGATACGGTCGATGGACGGCGCCTTGCTCACTGGACGCAGACTCATTCCACCGCCGAGATCGGCATTGAGATTGAAGCCGCGCACGTCGAGCAACTCGGCCAGGTCGATCTTGCCGTGGTCGACCAAGCGAATCGGCGCGCGACGGTTGATGCGGGTCAGACGCTCGCTAAGGGCGGTGAAGGTCGGCTCGTCCACCAGATCGCGTTTGCTCACCAGCAAGCGGTCGGCAAAACCGATCTGCGCCTGGGCGATGGTCTGGGTCAGGTGATGTTCAGCATGTTTGGCGTCGACCAGAGTGATGATGCCGTCGAGGATGTAGCGCTCGCGCAGCTCTTCGTCGATGAAGAAGGTTTGCGCTACTGGGGCCGGATCGGCCAGACCGGTGCATTCGATGACCAGACGATCGAAGGCGATTTCGCCACTGTCCAGGCGTTCGAGCAGCAGGTACAGCGCCTTGGTCAAATCGGTGTGGATGGTGCAGCAGACGCAGCCGTTGGACAGCGTCATCACTTGCACCGGCTCGTCGCCCAACAGTTGGGTGTCGATACCGGCATCACTGAATTCGTTTTCGATCACGGCGATTTTCAGGCCGTGCTCGGCTTTGAGTAGGTGGCGCAGCAACGTGGTTTTGCCGGCGCCTAGAAAGCCGCTAAGGATCGTGACAGGAATTGGGGCTAACAAGATAAGGTCTCCCGGACGCAAAAAAACTGTAGGAGCCCGGCTTGCCGGCGAAGGCGTCCTGAAGATCGCCATCGCCGGCAAGCCGGGCTCCTACAGTGGTGTGTTGCCTAAACCGCGTGCATTAACAGCACTTCGGTCCACCCTTGCCACCGTAACGGGCTTCCTGACGCTCGCGAAAGAACATCTCATAGCTCATCACCGGTTTGTCCGGGTGTTTGGTTTGCATATGCTCGACGTAGTTGTCGTAGTCGGGCATGCCGACCATCAGGCGCGCGGCCTGACCGAGGTATTTACCGAGGCGACTCAGGTCATTGAACATGGTGCAATCCTCAGGTTACGCATCCGGCTGAGCCTGGAACGGCGATTCTTTATCCGTACGTTCTTTGGTACCCCAGGCGGCAATGCCGACCTTGAGCGCATAGAACAGGATACTGAACACCACGAACAGGAACAGCGCCGTCAGCGTTGCGTTGGTGTAGGCGTTGTAGATTACATGCTGCATCTGCTCGATGCTCTTGGCCGGGGCCAGAATCTGCCCGTTGGCCAACGCATCGCTGTATTTCTTCGCCAGCGACAGGAAGCCGATCGCCGGGTTGGCGTCGAACAGCTTGATGAAGCCTGCTGTGGTGGTGCAGATCAGCAGCCACACCGCTGGCAGCATGGTCACCCAGACGTAGCGTTGGCGTTTCATTTTGATCAGCACAACGGTTGCCAGCATCAGCGCGATTCCGGCCAGCATCTGGTTGGAGATGCCGAACAGCGGCCACAAGGTGTTGATCCCGCCCAATGGGTCGATCACGCCTTGATACAACAGATAACCCCACATCGCCACGCAACCGGCGGTGGCGATCAGGTTGGCGGTCCAGGACTCGGTGCGTTTGAGCGCTGGCACGAAGGAGCCGAGCAAGTCCTGCAGCATGAATCGACCGGCACGGGTGCCGGCGTCGACCGCGGTCAGGATGAAAAGCGCTTCGAACAGGATCGCGAAGTGGTACCAGAACGCCATGGTGTTTTCGCCCGGCAGCACACTGTGCAAGATCTGCGCGATACCGACCGCCAAGGTCGGCGCACCGCCGGCACGGGCCAGAATGGTGGTTTCACCGATGTCCTTGGCCACCGCTTGCAGCGCTTCCGGGGTAATCGCGAAACCCCAGCCGCTGACAGCTTGTGCCACAGCCACCACGTCACCGCCGACGACCGCTGGCGGGCTGTTCATGGCGAAGTACACGCCCGGCTCGATCACCGAAGCGGCCACCATGGCCATGATGGCGACGAAGGATTCCATCAGCATGCCGCCATAACCGATGTAACGGGCGTTAACCTCGTTATCCAGCAGTTTCGGTGTGGTGCCGGAGGAGATCAGCGCGTGGAAACCGGACACTGCGCCACAGGCAATGGTGATGAACAGGAACGGGAACAGACCGCCCTTCCACACCGGCCCGGTGCCGTCGATGAACTGGGTCAATGCCGGCATTTTCAACTCGGGCATGGTGATCAGAATGCCGATCGCCAGCGCAACGATGGTGCCGATCTTGAGGAAGGTGGACAGGTAATCGCGCGGGGCCAGAATCAGCCAGACTGGCAACACCGCCGCGACAAAACCGTAGCCAATCAGCATCCAGGTGATCTGGACCCCGGTAAAGCTGAACGCCTTGGCCCACACCGGGTCAGCGGCAATCTGCCCGCCCAGCCAGATCGAACCCAGCAGCAACGCCACGCCGATTACCGAGATTTCACCAATGCGCCCCGGGCGGATGTAGCGCATGTAAATGCCCATGAACATCGCGATCGGGATGGTCGCCATCACCGTGAAAATCCCCCACGGGCTTTCGGCCAGGGCCTTGACCACGATCAGCGCCAGCACCGCGAGGATGATGATCATGATCAGGAAGCAGCCAAACAGCGCGATGGTCCCGGGGATGCGGCCCATTTCTTCACGGACCATGTCGCCCAGGGAACGGCCGTTGCGGCGGGTGGACAGGAACAGGACCATGAAGTCCTGAACCGCACCGGCCAGCACGACGCCGGCAATCAGCCACAGCGTACCGGGCAAGTAGCCCATCTGCGCCGCCAATACCGGGCCGACCAGTGGCCCTGCGCCAGCGATGGCTGCAAAGTGGTGACCGAAAAGGATGTGTTTGTTGGTCGGTACATAGTCCAGACCGTCATTGTTGAGCACGGCAGGTGTAGCCCGACGCGGATCGAGTTGCATCACGTTGTTAGCGATGAACAGGCTGTAGTAGCGATACGCGACCAGATAAATGGCCACCGCGGCAACCACAATCCACAAGGCATTGATCGCCTCGCCTCGGCGCAATGCCACTACGCCCAGGGCGCACGCTCCCAGGATTGCCAGCAGCAGCCAGGGTAGGTGGCGTAGCAGGCTATTATTATTTTTCATTTTATGATTCCAGCCAGAGTGGACAAGAAAGACAGCCATCCGGAGTTTAGCGCTACTGACGGCAAAGGCCATCCCCGACATTGATCCAAGACCCGTCTTGGCTGGCAGGCTTCAACAATGCGGGTCTATAGTCAGCGGACATTCAGAGGATTGCGCCATGAGTGACCACCCTGCTGATCGCCGCCGCTTCAAACGTATTGCGTTCGATGCCCGAACCGAGCTGAGCCAGGGGGAATTCATCTGGCCGGTGAAGTTGATCGACTTGTCGCTCAAGGGGCTGCTTATCGAGAAGCCCGAGCCGTGGCTGGGTAATCCAGACTGGCATTTCCTGGTTGATATTCATCTTAACGAAGACGTCGAGATCAAGATGGATGTGATGTTGACCCACGATGACCATGGTCAACTCGGGTTTGTCTGCAAACACATCAGCCTGGAATCGATTGAACGCCTGCGGCGGTTGATCGAGTTCAACCTGGGCGATCCGCAAGAGCTGGAGCGGGAGCTGGGCGCACTGATCGAAATCTGAAGACTCGACGCAATACCTGTGGGAGCCGGGCTTGCCCGCGATGGCGATTTTAATCCCACCACAAATGTCGACTGACAAACCGCTATCACGGCATGGGATCTACACATCTCTTGAGCTACAGAGATTCACTGCCGGTGCTTGGTGTTTGGTGTTGGGTGTTGGGAGTACATATCCATTTCTGCGGTCACGGCCGCTTAAGGTTCCGCTCTTACAGCCAGCCCTTTCAAGGTCTTCGTTTAGAATCCCCCCAAAACTCCAGTCAGGGTGACGAAAACGATGTGGGCAGAAGTTCTAGCGCGGTTTGAAAAAAAGGCACCGGCCAGTGTCATGGTCAAGTTG
>NZ_FYEB01000026.1 GCF_900187445.1 Pseudomonas sp. Irchel s3b2 | reverse complement strand
AAAGCATACGCGGCCCCAAAATTGCCAAGCCCAAGGAATGGCTGGAGGGAAAGGCTGCCAATGCTCATGTGTCGACCGACCGGGTGCTTAAGGCCCATAAAGGGAAAACACCTTGAAAGGGCTGGCTTTTACAGCGAGTCACTTTCGAAAAGCGCGAAAGTAACCAAAGCGCTTTTGCCCCTTTCGTTCGGTGGCTCGCCCAGGCTCGCCGTGCCCTCGCTCCGGTCCTGCTCCGTGGGCCCGCCGCCATCGGCCATCCATGGCCGGAGGCGGCTAACCCGGCATTCATGCCGGGTTGCCCACTGCGCAGAACCTCCACTCGGCCTCTCGAGGGGGCGACTACCGCAAAAGCACCTCGAGGCGGCCTACCGGTCGACCTGTCTCTTCAAACGTACGCATTCCCCTGTGGGAGCGAGCAGGCTCGCTCCCACAGGTTCAACGCCACTTTGGCTCTGGCTGTTGATCTTGCTTTGGCTTTGGCTTTGGCTTTGGCTTTTGATCTTGATCTGCCCCGTCGGAAGGCCGAGCGCAGGTTCTGCGCAGTGGGCACCGCGGCAAGGATGCCGCGGTAGCCGCCCCCGGCCATGGATGGCCGATGGCGGCGGGCCCACGGAGCAGGACCGGAGCGAGGGCATGCCGAGCCTCGGCGAGGCACCGGACGTCAGGGGCCAAAGCGTTTTGGTTACTTTGGCGCTTTTCCAAAGTGACCCGCCGTAAGGGCGGAACCCTAAGCGGCCATTACCGCAGGAATGGATATGTACCCCGACCAAAAACACAGCCCGGCTAACCGGCCGCCAACCCCTTCCCCGCCCGCTCCAGATTGCGCCACAACCAAACAGGCAACACATCAGGATCCAGACTGTCGATCAGATTCTTCAGCGCCAGCCCCAACTCCGTATCCCCCTCAATCACCAAACGCCGGCGAAAGAACAGCGTATCCGGATCTTCCTGACGACTCGCCAGCAATAAAAACTCACGCCAGTTGCCGCTGATCGTCACATGCGCCGTGGCGTGCTGGGCAATCCGCAACCCTTCACAGCTAAGGGTCAGATACCAGGACAACCCCAGATCCGGAATCCGCAAACACAACCAACGCCCACGCAAAACCTCGAACTCACCATCGCGCAACGGCCCGGCGAGGCAGCGATTCAGCGCCTGCTGCAACGCCAGACGCTGCACGGCAAAAGGCACCCGGCGCACCAGCGGCAATATCCGGTCGGCACCTTTCAACAGCCACTTTTTTCGATTCAACACAGGCCGACCTCCTCAACACGCAGCATGCCGGCCTGGCCATGCCAATAACCATTGCACCCTTCGACGAACAGCGGCGGTGTCTCGCCCAGACGAACCCGTTGATAGGCGGCGACCACCTCGGCCATGCCCTGAGCGCGAGGACTCAATCGCAGCAAATCGGCACCGCAGGCCACCAGCCCGGAGTAATCGGCCAGCAAATTGGTCACCTCGGCCGACATCGTTTGAATACCGTTGATGGTGAACAGCGCCTGCCCTTCCTGGCTGGTCAGCGCCAGGCCGTCGGGGTAGTTGATGCAGCAAAACTGGCAGTCGTCCTTGGGTCGGTTTTCCGCCCGAGCCGTAAAGCAGCGGGCGGAATAGGCCAACGGCAAATGCCCATAGGCGAAGATTTCAACTTCAGGCACTGCACGGCCCAGTTCGCGCACCTGCCCAATCACATCACCAATCAGCGCCGCCGAACATTCCACGGGCGGCACCCAGCGGGTCATGCCGCTGTCGAGCAGTTGCGCCAGCGCATGACCGTTGTACAGATTGAGGGCCGGGCCGCCCACGAACGGCAACTTGCGCTCGGCCAGGAACTGCACCGCGCCCATGTCGTTGGCTTCCACCAGCAATTGGCCGTTGTCGCACAGCCGGCGCAGTCTGGAGAGCTCGGATGCTGCTTCGATCAGCGTCAGGCTGGAAAGCACCAGTTGGGCCTGGCTGCATTCCTGCAACTCACGGCCCAACCCCAGCCATTGATCCAATGAAAAGGCCCGGCGTTTCGAGCACACTGTTTCCCCCAGATAAATCACATCCAGGGGCAGGGTCGACATCTCGGCGTAAAAATTGCTGAGTTGCTCTTTGTCCCAATAAAACAGGACCGGTCCCAGGCTGAGTTTCATGTCCAATCCCTCATTGCCATGATCGATGATAAGCACCCAGAGTGGTCTGGCTGCCTTCGGACAAACCGGCCAACACCTGACGCCATTCCTCCTTGACCCGAAAACTGCCCGGCGCACCACGATGGGCATCCAGTGCCGCGCGCCAGACACGGGTGACTTGTTCGACATAGGCCGGGCTGCGTTGGCGGCCCTCGATCTTCACGGCTTCGACGCCGATGGCCGTCAGTTCCGGCAGCAAGTCCAGGGTGTCGAGGCTGGTGGGCTCTTCCAGCGCATGAAAGCGTTTACCGCCGACCAGGAAGCGGCCCTTGCACAAGGTCGGGTAACCGGCCGGTTCGTCAGGGGTGTAGCGATCGATCAGCACTTCGCTGAGGCGTGCGCTCAAGCCTTCGGCATCCTCGCTCCAGCGCACCGCCTTGGCCGGCGAACAGACACCGCACAGGTTCGGCGACTCGCCGGTAATGTAGGAAGACAGATGGCAACGCCCTTCGGCCATGATGCATAAGCTGCCGAAGCCAAAGACTTCGATGGGCACCGGGCTGCTGGCAGCGACCTGACGTACTTGCGCCAACGACAACACCCGTGGCAGCACCGCGCGACGAATACCGTAGCGCTGCGCATAAAACTCCAGCGCCGCGGCATGGGTCGCCGAACCCTGGACGGACAGGTGCAACGCCAGTTGCGGGTGACGCTGACTGGCGTAGTTGAGCACTCCGGGATCCGCGGCGATCAGCGCATCGACACCGAAATCGGCGGCACGATCCACCGCTCGCTGCCAACGCTCCCAGCCCTTGGGTTGCGGGTACGTGTTGACCGCGACGTAGAGTTTGCGTTGATGTTGGCGAATGTGGGCGACCGCGGCGTCGAACTGTTTGTCGTCCATGTTCAGCCCCGCGAAATGCCGGGCGTTGGTGTCATCGCGAAAGCCGACATAGACGGCATCGGCGCCTTGGCGCACCGCCGCTTTAAGCGCAGGCAGATTCCCTGCCGGGCAGACCAGTTGCATGGGTAATCCTCATCAAAAAGCGTAGTCCGGGACCTAATCAGTCATGGTTGGAATGCGCTTGTGGCGAGCGAGCTTGTTCCGGACGGCGTTCCGACGCTGGACTGCGCAGCAGGCCTAAATAACAGGGCCGCTTCGCGACCCAGCGGGAGCAAGCTCCCTCGCCACACAGTCTAGCGAGACCGGCAGGCACGGCCTTGACGGCAATCAATTGCCATCAATGCATCAGGTCGGCGAAGGACAGGAACATCACGTTGTCGTGCTTGAGCACTTGCTGCTCGCACTCGATCACCGCCAGCCCATCGGCCCAGCACGCGGCGGTCAACATGGCCGAGCTTTGCTGAGGGTGCAGTTCCACGCTCAACTGGCCGTCGGCGCCGGGCGTCAATCTGGCCCGCAGGTACTGCCGACGCTTGTTACGCTGCAACCAGTCGAACCCGGCGGGCACGGCCAACGGCACCGGCAGCACGTCAGTCACGCCCTGGGCCCTGAGCAGGAACGGACGCACCACCACCAACGCCGTAATCAATGCCGCCGAAGGATTTCCCGGCATGCCGATCCAGGGTTTGCCGGCCACTTCACCAAAGGCCAGTGGCTTGCCCGGCTGGATGGCCAGCCGCCAGAAATCGACGTTGCCCAGTTCCTCGATCGCCTGTTTGAGGTGATCTTCCTCGCCCACCGACACGCCACCGGAACTCAATAGCAAATCGCATTCCGAGGACGCCAGGCTCAAGGCGTGCCGGCTGGCCGCCAACTCATCGACCATGACGCCATAGTCGTGCACCTCGACGCCCCAGCCGCGCAACAACGCAGCGAGGCAATACCGGTTGCTGTTGTAAATCTGCCCCGGCGCCAAAGGATCGCCCGGCTCACGCAGTTCATTACCGCTGCTGAGCAGGCACACCTGCAACGGCCGATAGACCTCGACCCGGGCGATACCAGCGCCGGCCAGCAACCCCAACTCTTGTGCGCGCAGGCGTTTGCCGGCCTTGAGCAGCAGATCCCCGCAGCGAACTTCCTCACCCTCCTTGCGCACATGGTCACCAACGGATACAGGCGGGAACCAGACGCGCTCGCCTTCGACCCGACAGCGCTCTTGCGGCACCACGGTATCGGCACCCGGTGGCAATGGCGCGCCGGTAAATATCTGCATCGTTTGCTGCGCGAGCAAGGGCGAGCAGGCTTGATCCCCCGCCGCAATGCGCCCGCCAATCAATAAACAGCCACCCGCCTGAGGCAGATCAGCCGCCCTAAGGGCATAACCGTCCATGGCACTGTTGTCCCAGGGTGGCAGGTTCACCGGGGAATGAATGTCCGCCGCCATCACCCGCCCCATGGCTTGATCCAGACGAACCAATTGCGCCAAGGGCGGCGGCGGTGCCTGGTCCAGCAGACGGCTGATGGCCTCGTCCACGGGCATCAGGTTGCCGAGGTCACACACCCGCCCGGTCATGAGCGTGTCCCGCAGGCGTCGATGACCCGCTGCGCTTGCGGTTTCAAATGCGGGGCGAAATTGCACGGGCCGGTGCGACTGTCCAGTTGTTCGAGCAGAATCTTGTTCCAGGCCGTCCGGCAGGCACCCGGCGAACCTGGGACACAGCACACCAGTACGCCGTTACTCATCCCGGCCAGTGCCCGGGACTGCAGGCTGGACATGCCGATCTCCTCCAGAGACACCTGGCGGAACAATTCGCCGAAGCCTTCCACATGTTTGTCCAGCAATGGCAGCACCGCTTGCGGTGTGTTGTCGCGAGCGGTGAAACCGGTGCCGCCGGTCATCAAAACCACCTGCACCTTGGGGTCGGCGATCCACCGGGAAACGGTTGCGCGGATCTGATAAATGTCGTCCTTGACCAGATCGCGATCGATCAACACATGCCCGGCTGTTTGCAGCAAATCCGTCAGGGTCTGTCCCGACGTGTCGGTGTCAAAGGTGCGCGTATCGCTGATGGTCAGTACGGCGATGTTCAGGGGTTCAAACGTGCGTTGCGCCAGATGGGCCATATCCAAGCCTTCCCGTGAATGAGGGTATAGGACAAAGCCTGAACTGGAATGCCCGGTGAGCCTATTCCTCCAAGGAGGTACCTCGTCGGGGACATAAGAAGATTGTGTCGGGCACACAAAACCTGTGGGAGCGAGCCTGCCCGCTCCCACATTGTTCTCCATCGCTGCGCGTTCTGCGGGCTCAAGGCGCCAAGCGATTTCGTTGCCATACACCATCGCGCAACCGGTAATCGAGTCGATCATGCAAGCGGTCAGCCCGCCCCTGCCAGAACTCCAGACGTTCAGGGCGCAGGCAGTAGCCGCCCCAATGTTCGGGGCGCGACACGGTCTGGCCAACGAAGCGCTTGATGGTTTCAGCCAGCATGGATTCCAGCGCTGCGCGACTGGTCAGCGGGCGGCTTTGCGGTGAAGCCCAGGCCCCCAGGCGACTGGCCATGGAACGAGAATCGAAGTACGCATCCGACAACGCCGGATCGAGCCTGGACACCTGCCCTTCGATACGCACCTGACGCTCCAGCCCCGGCCAGAAGAACGTCATGGCGGCATAGGGATTGGCGGCCAGTTGCTGACCCTTATCGCTCTGGTAATTACCAAAGAACGTAAACCCTTCGTCGCTCAACCCCTTGAGCAGCAGAACCCGACAGTGCGGCCGTCCTTCAGGGTCGACCGTCGCCAGCACCATGCTATTGGCCTCGACAGGTGCGCACTCGGTGTCGCGGGCCTGTTGCAGCCACTGCCGGAACATCGCCAGCGGATCGTCCAGTGCCGCCTCATCTTGCAGACCATTGAGGGTGTAGTTGCGGCGCATTTGAGCCAGGGAAAGCGGCATGACGGTGATCTCCGGAAGGTTTTACGCAGTGTGCGAGGCACTGCGCAAAGCCACCTTGACCGCCATCAACACTGTCGCCTACTTGAGACGCAGACGCCGCGCCAGTTTGTGCAGGTTGCTGGGATCGACTTCCAGAATCCGCGCGGCGCTGGCCCAGTTTTCCCCGGACAGGCTCAGGGCCTCGAGGATTTTCTTGCGCTGGTAATCGTCGACGGCTTCGCCCAAGGGCTGGAACGGCAGATCAGCCGTAACGTCCGGGGATGGCTCGATCACCGATCCCGGGGCCGTCATCGCGCTGTCGAGATCGAGAATCTCAGGCTCCAGCGTCATGATCAACGCGCGACTCGTCCCACGACTGAGCTGCTTCAACGCAGCCCGACTGATCACGTGTTCCAATTCGCGCACATTGCCCGGCCAGGTATAAAGCAGCAGCGCGCGTTCGGCCGCCGGCGACAGGCGCAAACCACGCAGGCCGAGCCGCGCCCGATTGAGTTCAAGGAAACGCCCGGCCAGCATCAACACATCGTTACCGCGCTCACGCAGTGGCGGAATCGGCACCGGATACACCGAGAGCCGGTGATACAGATCGGCGCGAAACAAGCCGTCGCGGATGCTGTCCGGCAGGTGCCGGTTGGTGGCGGCGATGATTCGCACATCAACATGCAACGGCTTGTCAGCGCCGAGGCGCTGGATCTCGCCGTTCTGCAGGGTGCGCAGCAACTTCGCTTGCACGCTCAACGGCAACTCCCCGACCTCATCGAGGAACAGCGTGCCACCGTTGGCGGCATCGAAGCGTCCGGCGCGGTCACTTGTGGCGCCGGAAAACGCACCTTTGACATGCCCGAACAACTCACTCTCTGCCAGCGACTCCGGCAAGGCGGCGCAGTTAACGTGTATCAGAGGCTTGTGGTGGCGCCTTGAAAGACGATGCAAGCGCCGGGCGAACAGCTCTTTGCCGACGCCGGTCTCGCCCAGCAGCAATACCGGCAGATCGGAATCGGCCAGTACATCCAGCTCATTGAGCAATTGATGCAACACCTCACTCTGCCCGAGGATCTCCCCCTCCTCGACCGGCATTCGCAAGTCCTGGGGATCGCTGCGGGACAGACGCAAGCTGCGGTTTTCCTGCTCGAGCCGGGTGACCCGCACAGCGGCTTCGATCTGCAAGGTGCAGCGCTTGAGCTCCTCCCGCGCGCGGCTGTCGAAGGTTCCGGCGTGCAGCGCATCGAGGGTGATCGCGCCCCAGATCCGCCCCTCGACATACAGGCTCACGCCCATGCAGTCATGCACCGGCAGCGGTTCGCCGACGTGGTTGTCGAGCAAGCCGTCATAGGGGTCCGGCAGGCGACTGTCGGGTTCGAACCAGGTCGGCTCGCGCGACGCCATGATTGCCGCCAGACGAGGGTGCTGGGCGATGACGAACCGGCGCCCCAACGCTTCATGAACCAGCCCCACCGTCGCCACGGGCCTGAGGCTGTCGTCATCCAGACGCAGCAAGCCCACGGCGCCACTGTTGAAATATTCGCGCAGGGTCTGGACCAATCGTTGCAACCGCACGGCATTGGGCAACTCGACGATCAGGTCGGCTGCCAGGCTTTCTCGCAGCATGGTAGTAATCACCCTCTATGGTTGGATTCACCCTAAAGCGTCAGGGTGCCTATCACCACAGCTAAAAAATAATCGATGTTTTTCAATCATTTAAATATGGCATGCCGGATGCAATGGATCAGGGGAACCGTTGAAACCCAAACAAGGAACCCTGATGAGCCAGCCCCTATTGGAACAAAGCCTCGGCCAACTGGCCTGCGACATTCCCGGTGCCACCCGGATCTTTCACACCTTCAAACTGGACTTCTGTTGCGGCGGGCATAAAAGCCTGCGTGAAGCGGCCCTTGGCAAAAACCTCGATCCGGTCCTCATTGCCGACGCCCTGCAGATTCTGCAAGACGCCGGCGAAACCCAGCACGACTGGCGCAACGAACCGTCGGAACTGCTGATCGCCCACCTTCTGGCGCGCTACCACGCTCGCCACCGCGAGCAACTGCCGGAACTGATCCGTCTGGCCCGCCGCGTCGAGCAGGTCCATGGCGCGCGCAGCAGCTGCCCCAACGGCCTGGCCGATCTCCTGACCGACATGCAGCAAGAGCTCGAGGGCCACATGCTCAAGGAAGAGCAAGTGCTGTTCCCGATGCTGCAACAAGGCATCGGTGCTCAAGCGGCTCCGCCGATCCAGGTGTTGCGCTTCGAACATGATCAACATGGCGAAGCGCTGGAGAAGATGCTTGCCCTGACCAATCACATCATCCCGCCTGCCGATGCTTGTAACACTTGGCGTGCGCTCTATCGCGGGCTGCTGGAATTCAAAGACGACCTGATGCAACACATCCATCTGGAGAACAACGTGCTGTTCATCAACGCCCTGAACCCTCGTCATTGATCGATTGCCTGTCACACCCAACCCGCGGCAGCCCATCGGTTGACGCGGGTTCTGTTTATCCGGAACTGCTTGTGATCAGCCATGCCAATAGAACATCGCCTTGGCCAGGATCACGATCAACACCATGTGCCCGAGGATGCTGCGGCGAATCCAGCTTGCGCGGGTCGCGGTCAGACGCCCGTGGGTCAGCCAATAAGCCAACAGCAAGTAATGACCAATGATGCTCAGGGCCAACAGGATTTTCAGGCTCAGCAACGTACCAAAACTGCTGGCCAGCGGCTGACTCAATGCGCCCCGGTACTGCCACGCCAAACCGATGCCGGCGCCATACAACAGCAACACCACGCCGTGCAGGACCTTACGCGAACGCAGTGCAATCGCCTGATCCGCCGTCGCTTGCGCAATATCCGTCAACGGCTGGCGCGCGCGATGCCAGATGACCACCTCGAAAAACAGCGTGCCGATGAACGCAATCGCTGCCAGCAAATGCGTGACCAGTAAAAAGGGATACATCAGCGCCTGCCTCTGTCAGTTCGCGTACTCATCCCGGATGACCGTCGACCCGGGTCCGCAGCAGCATCGGCCCATAGCGCCAGGCGTACAGCGCAAACGCCAACGTCCAGCACAGACCGGCCAACCACAACGCCGGCAAGGGAAAGAACTCGACCAACACGACCCGGCTCAGGCACGCCAGGTTGAGCAAGATGAACGCCAGGGTCATGCCCGACGGCGGCTCCAATGCGCGGCCGGTGTGGCCCAAGCTGACGCGCGCGATCATCGCCAGCACCAGGCCGCCCATGGCCCCGATGGTCAGGCAATGCACCGCCAGACTCGGATTGATCGGCGCGCCGAAATGCCACAGCGCCATCCCGAGACATGCCACCGCCAACCAGCCATAAGCCAGGTGCAGCGACCACAGCAACGGTACGTGCCAGAGTGCCCGGTCATGCCAGCGCACCAGTCGCACCAGATGTCCCGCAGCCAGCCCCGCGAACAGCAGGCCCACCCAGACATTGGGGTTGAGCGCAGGTCCTGCGGCATATAACAACGCCACCAGCGGCGAACCTACCAACAGCAGTCGATCCAGCCAGGGCCAGGCGGCAACGCCTTCAACCCGACCAAGGCCACGCTGGGTGAAGAACGGAATCACCCGCCCGCCGATCAACCCCATCATCGCCGCCACCAGCCAAATGCCGGTCAGCACACCCTGGTGCTGCCAGCCTTCATGTCCCTCGACCAAACCGTACAGGGACAACCCGTCGGCCACGGCCAACAACAGCAGAACCACCACAATCGCGTAGTTACGTTTCTGCCGCACCTTCCACAAGGTGAAGCCCATGAGCACCGCCACCGCCAACGGGAACGCCAGTTCCAGCACTGCGAGCAACGGCCACGGCACATTGGCCAACCAGGCCACTCGCGCCAATAACCACAGCAGCGCCAGAGCGGCCAATGGTTTGCCGCTGAGGCCGGGGCGACCAGTCCAGGTCTGCACGGCCGTCAGTAGAAAGCCCGCGATAATTGCCAAGCCGAACCCGAACAGCAATTCATGCCGATGCCAGCCCAGCCAACCGCCTGCCGGCTGCCAGTCGGAAATCGAACCACCAAAAGCCGCCAGCCACAGCGGAATGGCCAGCACCGCCAACAGGCAGCCGGTGAGGAAAAACGGCCGAAAGGCCAGCCGTAACAACGGTGGGATCGCCATCGCTTTACGGCGGTCAAGCACTTGCATAAAGCCACTCCTCTACCTGTTTGCTGACCTGGCGCCAACCCGCACGCGCCGAGGTAAATCCAGGGGGCAATCATCGGGTATTACCGATCCATTGCCTTTGTCACAGATCAAGTGTGCAAGGGACGTGCCCCTATGCCGAGCGCACGCCCTTTGTGGCGAGGGAGCTTGCTCCCGCTCGGGTGCGCAGCAGCCGTAAACCGGCTGACGCGTTGTATCTGGAGGATAGCGATGGCCGATGTTTGGGAGTGCTTCGCACTCCAGCGGGAGCAAGCTCCCTCGCCACAAGGTGCTCCCGACCGGGGTACAAATGACCCTTTGATGGTCATTTAAACCATAAACATCACGGTATTTTTTACCCTGATCGCTAACACCCCCAATAAACAAGGCCCTCCGAGCCTGGCCCGCGTCTTGCTCTGCATGGGCAACCTTTCAGAAATCCTGGATCCCTCTCGATTACCCGGAGTCGTCATGAAAAAAGTCATCCAGCCACTGGCCTGGTTTGTTGTGCTGACCTCAATCCTGGCCCTGGCCAGCGGCGTCTCCCTGGGTCTCGTCTGACCTGATCCCCCTCTCAATCTTCAGGATGAATTCTCATGGTGCTTCATCGCGTCCATCACCAGATTCTGCGCAGTCATCACTTGTTCGAGCCGTTGAACGAAGAACAGCTGGATGAACTGATGAGTACCAGCCACTTGCTGAGCATCGACAAGGGCGAGCCGTTGTTTCGTCAGGGTGAGCCGGCCGATTCGTTCTATTTCATCATTGCCGGCGCGGTGAAGATCTACCGGCTGACACCCGATGGGCAGGAGAAAGTGTTCGAGGTCATCAGCGATCGGCAAACCTTCGCCGAGGCGATGATGCTGATGGATACCCCGAACTATGTGGCCTCGGCCGAAGCCATCTGCCCCACCCAGCTCTACCGGATATCCAACAGCACCTACATGCACCTGCTGCAGAGCAACAGCCGGCTGACTTTTGCGCTGCTGGGCAAGCTCTGTGTTCGCTTGCATCAACGGGTCAACGAAATCGAAACCCTGTCGCTGAAAAACGCCACCCACCGGGTCGTGCGTTATTTGCTGACGCAACTGGTGCGCCAGCAAACCGTAGACAGCCAATTTGAACTGCCGATGGCCAAGCAACTGATTGCCGGGCATCTGTCGATCCAGCCAGAAACCTTTTCGCGAATCATCCGCCGCTTGATCGATGAAAACATCATCACTCAGGACGGCCGTCAGATCGCCATTCTTGATCGTCTGCGCCTGGAACAGTTCGAGTGAGCGCCATGCCCGTCTGCCTGTATTGCCAACATGCCAACCCACCACAAAAAGTCGAATGCCGCCAATGCGGTATGCCCCTGCCGGCACTGGCGGCACATGCAGCGCAACGTCGGTTGCGCCGATTCAAGTGGTTCTGCATCGGCCTGACAATCTTCTGCGTGACGATGTTTTTCTGGCTGCCGCGCAGCATCAGCTGATGCTGCGTTGATCAACCCGGGGTTCAAGGTTGAGTCAGCTGCCGGTACAACTGCGGCAAGCGCAGCGGTAACTGCTCAGGCTGACGGATCAAGGTGTAGCCATTGGTGCCAAACATGTACGGCAGGTAATCCCCGGCCTCGCGATCAATCGTGATGCAGAACGGCGTCAACCCCTGGCGCCGCGCCTCCAGCACCGCCTCGCGGGTGTCTTCAACACCGTAGCGTCCTTCGTACAGATCCAGATCATTCGGTTTGCCATCCGTGAGCAGCAGCAACAGTTTGCTGCGCCGCTTGCTCGTACCCAATAGTTGCGTGGCCTGGCGAATGGCGGCTCCCATGCGCGTGTAATACCCTGGTTTGAGACCTTGAATGCGACCTCGGGTGGTGTCGTCATAGCGCTGGGTGAACGCCTTGAGTTCCTGCATGCGCACTTGCTGACGACGCAGCGAGGAAAACCCGTACAGGGCGAAATCATCACCCAGCACCGACAAGGTTTCGCCGAACAGCAGCAGGCTGTCGCGGATGACATCGATGACGCGGTGCTCATCGTTCAGGTGGGCGTCGGTGGACATCGACACGTCGGCCAGCAACAGGCAGGCCAGGTCGCGGCGGGTCTGCCGCTGCTCCATGAACAGACCGCGTTCGGCACACTGGCCATGCTCGCGCTCAACGTGAAAATCCAGCCAGGCCTGCATGTCCAGCTCAGAGCCCTGGGGTTGCTGGCGTAACCATTGACGATCATTACGCAGGTGCTCGAACTGGCGCCGCAAGCGGTGCGCCGAGGCCTTTAACCGTAATGGCAGCGGCTGTGCTTCACAGTCGCGGGGCACCATCATTTGCAGATTGACGAAGCTGTCCTGCATTTGTTGTTTGCGGTAGTCCCACTCCGGCAACTTAATGCCCTCGCCGAGGGGAATATCGTCGACATCGGCCGGTGGCAAATCCAGGTGCAGCTTGAGACCGCCGCCCTTGCGCAGACGGGTGCGCGACAGCGTCAGTTCATCCAGGTCGTCGGCGACTCGGGCGGCGTCCGGGTCCTCGCTGTCGTCCGACCAGCGATCCAGGTCGACGTGCTCGGTCCAGCTGAACAGGTTCTCCAGACGCACCACCAACAGCCCGCCATCGCGGGTACTGTCATCAATGCGTTTGGCGCGCTTGCGTCCACCTTTCTGCTCACCGGGAGCGGTGGTCAGCGACTCTTCGGATTCATCGCCCAGATCGGCAGCCTGCGGGCTGGCGAGGTTTTGCGGCGGGTACAACCACAGCGGCAGCGGCCACGCGGCCCGTTCGCTGCGCGGGAAATGTTCGACACTGCCGGGCTCGCGCAACGCCTGACATAACGCCCGCTCCAAAGCGGCTTCGCTAGCGTTCAATGAGGCGGGATCGGGGCGCAATTGCAAATGGGCATCGACCAGTCGTTTGTAACGAGTACGCAGCGCGGGATAGCGTCGCAGCAGCTGTTGCGTCCAGCGCTGATTATCCCGCCCCCAGTGGCGCATCTGCCCGGCTTGTGCCGCCAGCAACGCGAGCCAGCGATAGAGCTCCTCGTTCAGTGCGACTTCAGGGAAGACCGCCAGGCTCGATGGCAGCCGCAAATTACTCGCGTCACACCACGCCAACGGCACTTGCTTGCAGGTACCAGCGATCTGCTGCAACACGTTGCGCCGCAGCAGCAGATCGCGATCGCTGGCCGCTTCCACACCGATGCCATTGGCACCGCCCATGGCACGAAACAACAGCGCCAGCGGGCGTTGCTGACTGGCCAGTTCAACCCGTGCTTCAGGGAAGTCCGGGCTGGCACGCCGAGTGATGAAACGATGCCAGACACTGCCAACCCACTCTTCCAGTTCGACGGTAAACGCCATGATGCTTGCCCTTCCTGGAAACCAAAAAAACGGCCCGCTGTATCAGCCGGGCCGACCTTTTCTAGCCATTGCACTCGTTCATGAAGGTACAACCGCAGCCGGGGCGCGCAAGGCGGCGCGGCTACGCTGCTTGAAGCTGAACAGGTAACACACGAGCCCGGCGAAGAACCCGAGACCGGCGCCCAGACGCGCCCAGAACAGCACCTGCAGATGTTCGACCGTGGCCATGAATGGCAACGCAATCCCGTCGGCCTGCCAGCGTTGCAGGTAAACCTGGACGACACCGGCAGCGGTGAGGAACAGCGTGATCATCACCATCGACAGGGTCATCAACCAGAAGCCCCAGATTTCGTAGGTTTGCGAACGCTCGTCAGCGGCTTCACCCAGCCCGCGCAAACGCGGCATGGCATAGCTGATCAAGGTCATCACGATCATCGCGTAAGCACCGTAGAAGGCCAGGTGACCGTGCGCCGCCGTCAGTTGCGAACCATGGGTGTAGAAGTTGACCGGTGCCAGGGTGTGCAGAAAACCCCAGACGCCCGCACCGAAGAACGCGGTGACCGTGGTGCCCTTGGCCCACAGTGTGGCGGCGCGGTTCGGGTGTTGCCGGCGACGATTCTTCACCATGCTGAAGGCGAAGATCACCATGGCCAGGAACGGCAGCGGCTCAAGTGCGGAGAAGATCGAGCCGACCCACAACCAGACCTCAGGCGCACCGATCCAGAAGAAGTGGTGACCGGTGCCGATGATCCCGGTAATCAGCGCCATGGCGATGATCACGTAGAGCCATTTCTCCACGACTTCCCGGTCGACACCGGTGATCTTGATCAGTACGAAGGCGAGCATCGAACCCATGATCAGTTCCCACACGCCTTCTACCCAAAGATGCACCACCCACCACCAGTAGAACTTGTCACGGGCCAGGTTTCCGGGGTTGTAGAAGGAGAACAGGAAGAACACCGCGAGCCCGATCAGCCCGGTCATCATCACCATGCTGACGGTGGTCTTGCGACCTTTAAGCAGGGTCATGCCGATGTTGTAAAGGAAGCCCAGGCACACCACCACAATGCCCATCTTGGTGATGGTCGGCTGCTCAAGGAACTCCCGGCCCATGGTCGGCAACAACTCGTTGTGGGTCAGTTTGGCCAGGCCCGCATAGGGCACCAGCAGATAGCCGAGAATCGTCAGCACGCCCGCGGCGGCGAATACCCAGAACAGAATGATCGCCAACTTCGGACTGTGCAGTTCGCGGTCGGCCTCTTCCGGAATCAGGTAATAAGCGGCGCCCATGAAGCCGAACAGCAGCCAGACGATCAGCAGGTTGGTGTGCACCATCCGCGCCACGTTGAAGGGAATGATCGGGAACAGAAAGTCTCCCACCACGTATTGCACGCCCATGATCAAACCGAACAGCACCTGACCGAGAAACAGCATCAGGGCAAACACGAAGTACGGTTTGGCCACGGCTTGCGAGGCGAATTTCAGATGCGGATTAGCAATGCTCATCTCTTAGCCCTCCTTGTTTGGCGGCCAGCCATTGGTGTTGATGTTCGAGCTCCATTTGAGGAACTCGGCGATGTCATCCACCTCTTGCTCGCTCAACTTGAACTGCGGCATCGCTCGCCGACCCGGTACGCCCAGCGGCTGCATTTTCATCCAGGCATGTAGAAAGGGTTTGAAGCCCGCCTCCCCGCCGCGCCGCTGAAACACGTTGCCCAGCTCTGGCGCAAAGTAGGCGCCCTCGCCCAGTAATGTATGGCAGCCGATGCAGTTGTTTTGCTCCCAGACCGTCTTGCCGCGGATCACTGATTCGGTTAACTGCGCTTCATTGCTGCGCTCTGGAAAGGTCTGTTCCGTGTGATAGGTCAAGGCCAGGAATATCAGGAAGAAGAAGATGCTTCCCCCGAAGTAGATATTCCTGGCCATGCCTTTGGTGAAGGTCTCTGACATGGTCGCTTCCTCTTTGCTTGGCGTTCCCATGATAGAAAGCGAAGGGCTGAAAGCTGCTTGATGGCGATCAAGAAAGGCAGATGGTTTGGGTCGGGTATAGATCGTATGGCTGACAGAGATTGAATGTGGGAGCGGGCTTGCTCGCGAAGGCGGAGTGTCAGTCAACATGGATGTTGAATGTACCGTCCCCTTCGCGAGCAAGCCCGCTCCCACATTAGAATCGCGCGGTTTTACAGACTGTATTCCTTAGCCGATCGACACCAGCGTCAGCCCTACAACGGCTGCCAACACCACCGCCCAGCCCACCATCAACCGCCGCCACAATCGCGGGGCATCGCGCATTTCCATAAAGCCATCGGCAATCAGCCAGGCCTTGCCAACCGCCACCAGCAATATGGCCACCGACAGCGGCCACGTCGCGCCCGCCTGTGCCAGCACTACCGTGCACACGCTTAACGTGGCCAGCGCTGCCCAGCAGACGAGCAAAAACCTGGAAGCCGACATCAGAACCTCCGTCAATTCAGAACGTAGACCAGCGGAAACAGCACGACCCAGATCAGATCGACCATGTGCCAATACAGCACACCCGATTCAAGCCCGCTGCGGTTGGCGACGTTGTACAGGCCACGACGGCAGCGCTCGGCCAGCCATCCGAGAATGACCATGCCGAGCAGTACATGGAGAAAATGAAAACCGGTGAGGATCCAGTAGAGGGTGAAAAACGTGTTGTGCTCCATGCCCAGCCCCGAGGCCAGCAAGTGTCGGTATTCGGTAAGCTTCAACACCACGTAGACACTGGCGGCGAGCAACGCTGCCAGCAGGTAGACCGCGCCGTGGCGAGACCGAGAGCGCCTGACTTGCTCTTGAGCCAGTGCGGCAAACAGCCCAGCGGTGAGCAAACTGAGGGTCATCGCCAAACCGGTCGATGTGTTCAGCAACAGACGGCTTTCAGCGAACAGCTGTGGCTTGAGTGCCTGGGTCACGGCGAATACCAGAATAAGAATGGCGAACACCGACAGTTCGGCCAGAATGAAAAACCACATCGCCAGATCACCCGGCAAGTGACCCGGCGCAACGCGTCTGGCCTCAGCCGAAGTGGACATCAACCACGTCCATCAGCGCCGCAACCGTCAGCGGGTCATCACTGAGCGGCTCGGCCAGGCAGGCCATGCACGCCTCACGCGGGCTCATGCCGGACCCGATCATGCGCGCGGTAAAAATCAGCAACCGCGTCGAGGCGACCTCCTCCAGGTCATGTTGATCCAGCCGGCGCAGTGCCTGCCCCAGGCTGACCACTTGCGCCGCCAGCGCGCTGTCTACCTGCGCTTCCCGGGCGACAATGCGCTCTTCATCGGCCACCGGCGGATAGCCGAAACGCATCGCCACGAAGCGTTGGCGGGTGCTGGGTTTCATGCCTTTGAGCAGGTTCTGGTAGCCGGGGTTGTACGACACCACCAGCATGAATGACGGTGGCGCCTGCAGCACTTCGCCGGTGCGCTCCAGGAACAGCTCACGACGATCATCGGCCAATGGGTGCAGTACGACCACTGTGTCCTGGCGCGCTTCGACCACTTCGTCCAGATAACAAATGCCGCCTTCACGCACCGCGCGGGTCAGCGGCCCGTCTTGCCACCAGGTGCCTTGTGCACCGATCAAATGACGGCCAATCAAGTCGGCAGCGCTCAGATCGTCATGGCAAGCCACGGTGTACAGCGGCAATTTCAGCCGATGGGCCATGTGCTGGACGAAACGGGTCTTGCCACACCCCGTCGGGCCTTTGATCAGCACCGGCATGCCGTGTCGCCAGGCTTGCTCGAACAGCGCCTCCTCATTATTGAGCGGTTGATAGAAGGGTTCACAAGACTGGATTCGGTCCATGGGCTGTCTGTTCCAAAAGCGGATTCAAGCCACACGCTACGGGCCCCTGCGACAACCTGGCAAGTGACATGGTCGGCAAACTTGATCGCGGTCAAGCGAGCATTGGCCTGCTCGGGCATAGCCTTGCACGGCACTAAGAACCTGCGTTCTGCGCTGCCGTTTCAGCACATCGCAAAGGTCTTGCCTGAGGAGAAATGGAATGCTGATCAGCAATAGAAAAACGTTTGCTCTGACTGTCGCCACATTGTGTTCGGCGCTGGCCCTTGCGGTGACTCACGCGGCGAGAGCCAACGAGCCCGCTGCCGCTGCGGCCAGCCCGCTCATGGTCAAATCCGCCGGAGCGCCCGACATGAGCCAGGCCGAGTTCGACTCATCCAAGGAGATTTACTTCCAGCGCTGCGCCGGCTGCCACGGTGTTCTGCGCAAAGGCGCCACCGGCAAACCACTGACACCGGACATCACCCAGTCCCGTGGTCAACCGTTTCTGGAAGCGTTGATTACCTACGGTTCACCGGCGGGCATGCCGAACTGGGGAACGTCGAATGCGCTGACCAAGGATCAGATCACGTCAATGGCCAAGTTCATTCAGCACGCGCCGCCGACGCCGCCTGAATGGGGCATGGCCGAGACGCTGAAAACCTGGAAAGTGCTGGTCAAGCCCGAGGATCGTCCGAAGAAGCAACTGAGCAAACTCAACCTGCCGAACCTGTTTTCGGTGACGTTGCGCGATGACGGCAAGATTGCCTTGATCGACGGTGATAGCAAGAAAATCGTCAAGCTGATCGAGACTGGTTATGCGGTGCACATCTCGCGCATTTCTGCCTCCGGTCGCTACCTGTTGGTGATTGGTCGAGACGCGCGGATCGACATGATCGACCTGTGGCCGGTGGAGCCGACCAAGGTCGCCGAAGTCAAAGTGGGCATCGAGGCGCGATCGGTGGAGACCTCCAAGTTCAAGGGCTACGAAGACAAATACACCGTCGCCGGCTCCTATTGGCCGCCGCAATTCACCATCATGGATGGCGAAACCCTGGAGCCCAAACAGATCGTCTCGACCCGCGGCATGACTGTCGACAAACAGGAATATCACCCCGAACCCCGGGTCGCGGCGATCATCGCCTCCCATGAATGGCCGGAGTTCATCGTCAACGTCAAGGAAACCGGCAAGGTCATGCTGGTCAATTACCAGGACATCAAAAACCTCACCATCACCTACATCGATGCCGCGCCGTTTCTGCATGACGGCGGTTGGGACAGCACCCACCGCTACTTCATGACCGCCGCCAACAACTCCAACAAAGTCGCCGTGATCGACTCCAAAGATCGCAAGTTGGCAGCTTTGGTGGAGGTCGGTAAAACCCCTCACCCGGGGCGCGGCGCCAACTTCAACCATCCGACCTACGGCCCGGTCTGGGCCACCAGCCATCTGGGTGATGACGGCATTTCCTTGATCGGTACCGATCCGGTCAAATACCCGCAATACGCCTGGAAACAGGTCGCCTCACTCAAGGGCCAGGGCGGCGGATCGCTGTTCATCAAAACCCACCCTGACTCCCGTCACCTGTATGTCGACACCACCCTCAACCCGGACGCCAAGCTGAGCCAATCGGTGGCGGTGTTCAACATCGACAAACTCGATGCCGGCTACACCGTGCTGCCCATCGCCGAGTACGCCGGCATCAAGCAAGGCGCGATGCGGGTGGTGCAGCCGGAATACAACAAGGCCGGTGATGAGGTCTGGTTCTCCGTGTGGAGCGGTCAGTCAGAGGAGTCGGCGCTGGTGGTGATCGACGACAAAACGCTGAAGCTCAAATCAGTCATCAAGGACAAACGACTGATCACCCCCACCGGAAAATTCAACGTCTACAACACCCAACACGACATCTATTGAGCTCCATCAATGCAAGGAATCCCCATGAAAAATATTCTGTTTTCACTGTTCGCCCTGACCGCTGCGCTGAGCGTGCAACCGGCCATGGCCCAAGACGGTCAGGAGCTGTTCAAGAGCAAACCCTGCGCCGCCTGCCATTCCATCGACACCAAGCTGGTCGGCCCGGCGCTCAAGGATGTCGCGGCCAAGAACGCTGGCGTGGCCGGGGCCGTGGACACCCTGGCCAGCCACATCAAGAACGGCACGCAAGGCAACTGGGGCCCGATGCCAATGCCGGCCAACCCGGTGACGGATGAAGAAGCGAAGACACTTGCAACCTGGGTCCTGAGTCTCAAATAGCCAACTGGAGGGCGTCATGAAGGTTTATCGACACGCTGCGATTGTGGCGGCCCTCCTCCTCATTTGCGCAACCGCGGTTGCCGCGCCGGACGCCAAGCGTCAGGCACAACTCGAACATTTGCTGGCCCAGGACTGCGGCGCCTGCCATGGCCTGCACATGACCGGCGGGCTAGGTCCCGACCTGACCCGCGCAACACTGGCGGGCAAGTCCAGGGACGGCCTGATTGCCACCGTCACCCAAGGCCGCCCCGGCACCGCGATGCCCGGTTGGGCCCCGCTGCTCAGCCCGGACGACATCCGTTGGCTGGTCGATCTTCTTCTCCAGGGATATCCCGCACCATGATCCGTTCAACCCTGCTTTTAGCGGCGACCGGGCTGTTGTTATCCGCCTGCGCGCAGTCCCCGTTGCGTGGTACCGGCGATCTGGGCGTGGTGGTGGAGCGCGCCACCGGTAGCGTGCAAATCATCGAAAGCGACACCCGCACGGCACTGGCCCGACTCGAGGGTTTGGGCGATCTGTCCCATGCCTCGGTGGTGTTTTCCCGCGACCAGCGTTATGCCTATGTATTCGGTCGCGACGGCGGGCTGAGCAAAATCGACCTGCTGACCCAACGCATCGATCAACGGGTGATACAGGGCGGTAACAGCATCGGCGGTGCGATCAGTCAGGACGGCAAGCTCATCGCCGTGTCCAACTACGTGCCCGGCGGGGTCAAGGTCTTCGATGCTGAAACCCTGCAATTGGTGGCCGATATTCCGGCCACGCCCCTGGCCGATGGCAGCAAGCGCTCACGGGTGGTCGGCCTGGTCGACGCGCCCGGTCAGCGTTTTGTGTTCAGCCTGTTCGATACCGGCGAGATCTGGACCGCCGATTTCAGTCAGGGCAACACGCCACAGATCAGCCGTTTCACCGGCATCGGCCGGCAACCCTACGACGCGTTGGTGACCCCGGATGGTCGCTATTACATGGCGGGACTGTTCGGCGAAGACGGCATGGCGCAACTCGACCTCTGGCATCCGGAGCGCGGGGTGCAGCGAGTGCTCGGTGATTACGGACGCGGCCAGGCGAAACTGCCCGTCTACAAGATGCCGCATCTGGAAGGTTGGGCCGTTGCCGACAATCAGGCCTTTGTGCCCGCCGTCGGCCGTCACCAGGTGCTGGTGATGGATTCGCGCACGTGGAAGCAGACCGCTGTCATCCCGGTGGCCGGTCAACCGGTGTTCGTCACGTCGCGGCCGGACGGTCGGCAGCTGTGGGTCAATTTCGCCTACCCGGACAACGATCGGGTTCAAGTCATCGACAGCGAAACCCATGCCGTGGTCGCCGATCTGCGGCCAGGGCCGGCGGTGCTGCACATGGAATTCACCGCTCGCGGCGACCAGTTGTGGCTGTCGTTACGCGATGGCGATCAGGTTCAGGTCTGGGACCCGTACAGCCTGAAGCAGCTGAGCACCCTTCCCGCCACCGCGCCGAGCGGCATCTTCTTCAGCAGTCGCGCGCAAAAAATGGGCTATTGAAATGAACCTGGACCTGCTCAGCCGCCAACTGATCGACCGCTTCCAGCATGGCATGCCGCTGTGCGCGGAACCTTACAAAGAGATGGCGCGGATTCTCGGTTGTCGCGTGGGCCAGGTGATGGCTTGCCTGGAAGAAATGGATCGGGCCGGCACCCTCTCACGGATCGGCCCGGTGTTCGAACACAGCCGCGCCGGGGCCAGCACCCTCGCCGCCCTCGCCGTGCCCGCCGAACGCTTGCAACAGGTCGCCGAGCGCGTCAGCCAATATCCCGAGGTCAACCATAACTATGCACGGGAGCATTTCTACAACCTGTGGTTTGTGCTGACCGGCCCTGATCGCCAACACATCGAACGCGTTCTCGAACAACTTGAGAAAGACACCGGCCTCATGCCGCTGGATCTGCCGATGTTGACCGCTTACCGCATCGACCTCGGTTTTGCCCTGGGAGAAAGCTCATGACGCCGGGGTTGAGTCCCAAGCAGGCACTGGCGCTGCGTCGGCATCTGGAAGGTGGATTGCCGCTGGTATCACACCCCTACCAGGCCCTCGCCGAACGGATAGACGCCGACGAGAACCAGGTGCTCGCGCAAATGCATCAGTGGCACGAGCAAGGGCTGTTTCGCCGGGTCGGCCTGGTGCTCAACCATCGCGCGCTGGGTTTTACCGCCAACGCCATGCTGGTGCTGGATGTTCCGGACGCGCTGATCGACGAAGTCGGCCAGCGCCTGGGCCGGGCGCACGGCATCACCCTCTGCTACCAACGGCCGCGGCGTCTGCCGCAGTGGCGCTACAACCTGTTCTGCATGGTTCACGGGCGTCAACGCGCGCAGGTCGAGGCGCAGATCCAGACGTTGTTGGAAGAACACCTGCTGAGCGACCTGCCCCATCAACTGCTGTTCAGCACCCAAGCCTTCAAACAATGCGGCGGACGCTTTGCACCCCCGCCAACCGGAGCCCCCACCCATGGATGATCTCGACCGTCGGCTGATCAACCGCCTGCAACTGGGCCTGCCGCTGGTGCGCCACCCGTGGCAAGCACTGGCCGCCGAACTGGACAGCAGCAGCACCGAGCTGCTCGACCGCCTCCATGATTTGCTGGAAGACGGCATGCTCACGCGCTTCGGCCCGATGTTCGACATCGAACGCCTGGGCGGCGCCTTTACCCTCGCGGCGCTGGCGGTGCCGGAAGAGCGCTTCGAAGACGTCGCCGAGCAACTGCAGGGCCTGCCTGAAGTGGCGCACAACTACCGACGCGAACATGCCTGGAACATGTGGTTCGTGCTCGGCTGCCCGACCGAACAAGGTATCGCTGAGACCCTGCAGCACATCGAAAACCTGACCGGCCTGCCGCTGCTCAACTTGCCCAAAGAGGAGACCTACCATGTCGGTCTGTACTTCCCGGTTTGAAGACACCTTGGCGCACCGCCTGATCGAGCTGACCCAGGCCGGCCTGCCGCTGCTGGACGACCCGTGGGCCTGGCTCGCTGAACAGCTGGAGCTGAGCATCGAATCCACCCTGGACTTGCTCAAGCGTTTGCAGGCCGAGGGCGCCATCCGGCGCATCGCCGCCGTCCCCAACCACTATCGCCTCGGCTATCGCTACAACGGTATGACCGTTTGGGATGTGCGCGACACGGACATGCCGCGCCTTGGTGCGCTGATCGGTGCGCAGCCTTTTGTCAGCCACTGTTATCGACGCCCGCGACGACCCGCCTGGCGCTACAACCTGTTCGCCATGGTCCACGGCCGCAGCCGCGAGGAAATCGACAGCTACCGCGAACACCTGCGCTACCTGCTGGGCGACGCCTGCGCCGCCGACGAGATGCTGGTGAGCAGCCGCATCCTGAAGAAAACCGGTTTGCGGCTGCCGCTAATGCCACGCTGAACACGCGTTTGCTCAAGGAGATTTGCATGTTGAGGATCAGCCAATACCTGCGTGCCCTGACCGGCCCGGCGCCTGCCCCCAGAACCAGCCCACCGGGCAGCAACCGACCACCGGTGGTGATCTGGAATCTGCTCAGGCGCTGCAACCTGACCTGCAAACACTGCTACGCCACGTCCGCCGACAGCGTCTTTCGCGATGAACTGGATACACGCGCCGCAATGACTGTGATAGACGATCTGCACGATGCCGGCGTGAAGGTATTGATTCTTTCCGGCGGTGAACCCCTGCTGCGTGACGATCTGTTTGAGCTCAGCGCCTACGCCCGCACCAAGGGCTTTTTTGTGGCGTTGTCCACCAATGGCACGCTGATCACAGAGCAGAACATCACACAAATCCGCGCGGCGAATTTCGACTATGTCGGGATCAGCATCGATGGTCTGGAAGCTACCCATGATGCATTCCGCCAACTCAAGGGCAGTTTCGCCAGTTCCATGCGAGCGATCCGGCTCTGTCGTGAACAAGGCATTCGCGTCGGCCTACGCACTACCCTGACCCAAGAGAACCATCAACAACTGCCCCAATTACTGGCGCTGATGCGCGAGTACGACGTGCAGAAGTTTTATCTGTCACACCTCAACTACAGCGGTCGCGGCAAACGCAGCCGCCAGCTCGACGCCCGGCAGCAGATGAGCCGCGAGGCAATGACGCTGATTTTCGAACGGGCCTGGGAAGACATCCAACAAGGTCGCGACAGCGATTTTGTCAGCGGCAACAACGATGCCGATGCGATTCTCTTGCTGCAATGGGTGGGCCTGCGTCTACCCGAACATTACCCGCGCCTGGAACACATGCTCCGGGCCTGGGGCGGCAACGCCTCGGGCAGCGGCATCGCCAACATCGACAACACCGGCGAAGTGCACCCCGACACCTATTGGTGGCAGCACTCGGTGGGCAACGTCCGGCACACGCCATTTCGCACGCTCTGGCTGGATCGGCCGGACGCCTTGTTGCAGCAGCTGCGTGTGCATCCGCGCGCCGTCGGTGGCCGCTGTGGCCAATGCCGCTGGTTGCCCATCTGCAACGGCAATACCCGCACCCGCGCGTGGGCCGAAGGCGACCTCTGGGGCCAGGACCCCGGCTGCCATCTCAGCGATGAAGAAATCGGTATGCCGCCATTAATGACCATCCCTTGCGTCATGCACTGAAGCACCCGCCTGGCGAGCCATCTGGCAAAGGATGGGGCCGGCCCACCTGATGAAGAACCAAGGACGTCCCATGCACCCATCGATTGTTTTACCGGCCGCACTTGCGTCCCCGTTCAGACCGGGCGAAGTGGCCCTGGTCGGCGCGGGCCCCGGCGATCCACGCCTGCTGACCCTGCGTGCCTGGAGCCTGTTGATGCAGGCCGACGCCGTGGTTTACGACCGCCTGATCAGCCCCGAGCTGCTGACGTTGATCCCCCTCACCTGCGCCCGGCATTACGTCGGCAAGGCCAGCGGCTGCCACAGCCTGCCCCAGGAACAAATCAACGAACTGCTCGCCGACCTCGCCGATCGGGGGCAACGCGTGGTCCGGCTCAAGGGCGGCGACCCGTTCATCTTCGGCCGTGGTGCCGAGGAGCTGGAGTATCTGCTGCAGCGCAATATTGACTGCCAGGTAGTCCCGGGCATTACCGCCGCTTCCGGGTGCAGCGCTTACGCCGGCATTCCGCTGACCCACCGGGACCTAGTCAACTCCTGTCGTTTCATTACCGGGCATTTGCAGCGCGATGGTGAGTTGCAATTACCCTGGAGCAGCCTCGCCGACAGCAGCCAGACGTTGGTGTTTTACATGGGGTTATCGAATCTCGGAATGATCGCCCAGCGCTTGATCGAAGCCGGAATGGCCGCCGATACACCGGCGGCGCTGATCAGCAATGGCACACGTCCCGACCAGCACGTCGCCCGAGGCAAGTTGCACCAGCTGCCGACCCTGGCGCTGGATTGCCCACCGGGCATTCCGACGCTGACAGTGATCGGCAAAGTGGTCGATCTGTTCGCTACCCAACAGCAAGAATACCCGGCGCGCTTTTACTCCGCTCCCGTGTTGCAACGCCACGGTAAGGTGGCGATATGAGGCGCATGCTGCTTGCCCCATTGCTATGGATCGGTGCGGCCCATGCCGGTGCAACGGTTCCATCCTCCGACGCGGCTGCCGACCTCTACCGACAACACTGCCAGAGCTGCCATGGCGCCAACCGTTTTGGCGGTACGGGGCCGGCCTTGCTGCCGGAGAGTCTGAGCCGGATCAAACCCGATGAAATCCGCAGCGTCATCCAGAACGGCCGTCCCGCGAGTCAGATGACCGGGTATGCCAACGTGTTCAGTCCGGCACAGATCGACGCCCTGGTGGATTACCTTCAGCAACCACCCGCCACTCCACCCACCTGGAATAACGACGACATTCGCGGCAGTCATTCCATTCTCGCCGATATCAGCAAACTGCCCGACACGCCCCAGCATGGCGCCGATCCGCTGAACCTGTTTGTGGTGGTGGAAGCCGGCGACCATCACATCAACATCCTCGACGGCGATCGTTTCGACGTGCTGGCGCGGTTTGTTTCACACTTTGCGGTGCATGGCGGACCGAAGTTCTCGCCGGATGGGCGCTTCGTCTACGTCGCCTCACGCGATGGCTGGGTCAGCCTGTACGACTTGCACAACCTGAAGCTGATCGCCGAGGTCCGCGCCGGGCTCAATACCCGCAACCTGGCGGTGAGCAAGGATGGCCGCTGGGTGCTGGTGGGTAATTATTTGCCGGGCAATCTGGTGGTGCTCGATGCCCGCGATCTGTCACTGGTCAAAACCATCCCCGCAATCGGCCAGGACGGCACCGCGTCACGGGTCAGCGCGGTCTACACCGCTCCGCCACGAGACAGTTTCATCGTGGCGCTCAAGGATGTGAAGGAAGTCTGGGAGTTGTCGAGCGCCGGTACACCGGACTTCGTACCACGACGCATCCAGGCCGAGGATGTGCTGGACGACTTTTCCTTTTCACCGGACTACAAGCAACTGCTGGCCACGTCGCGCAAGGCCAAGGGCGGTCAGGTGATCGACCTCGACAGTGGCAAGGTGGTCACCGACATACCGCTGCCGGGCATGCCGCATCTTGGGTCCGGGACCTACTGGAAACGTAACGGTGAGTGGGTGTTCGCCACGCCGAACATCAGCAAGGGGCTGATCTCGGTCATCGATTTCAAGACCTGGAAACTGATCAAGGAAATTCCGACCTTGGGGCCGGGCTTTTTCATGCGCAGTCACGTCAATTCGCGGTATGCCTGGACCGACGTGTTCTTCGGGCCCGACAACGATGCGATCCACCTGATCGACAAACAGACTCTGGAAATCGCCCACACCTTGCGCCCGATGCCTGGCAAGACGGCCGCCCACGTTGAGTTCACTCGCGATGGCCGCTACTTGTTGCTGAGCGTCTGGGCCAGCGATGGCGCGCTGATTGTGTATGACAGCAATACGCTTGAGGAGATCAAGCGACTGCCGATGAACAAGCCGTCGGGCAAATATAACGTGGGGAACAAGATTGAGTTTGTGGAGGGGACTTCGCATTAGGGTTTGGGTTTGGGTTTGGGTTTGGGTTTGGGTTTGGGTTTGGGTTTGGGTGTATATCCGTTTCTGCGGTAACGGCTGCTATTGGTTCCGCTCTTACAGCCAGCCCTTTCAAGGTCTTCGTTTAGAATCCCCCCAAAACTCCAGTCAGGGTGACGAAAACGATGTGGGCAGAAGTTCTAGCGCGGTTTGAAAAAAAGGCACCGGCCAGTGTCATGGTCAAGTTG
>NZ_FYEB01000018.1 GCF_900187445.1 Pseudomonas sp. Irchel s3b2 | reverse complement strand
CATTGGAACCACCTGATCCCATCCCGAACTCAGCAGTGAAACGATGCATCGCCGATGGTAGTGTGGGGTTTCCCCATGTGAGAGTAGGTCATCGTCAAGATTAAATTCCGAAACCCCTATCTGCGTATGCAGGTAGGGGTTTTGTTTGTCCTCCCTCGAAAAAAGTATCCTAAGACTGGTTCAGATGTAATGGTCTGATGAATGCTCGCCAATGGTTAAGCCATTGCAGGGTGTAGATTGAAGTGAACGCGTTTCCGGCAGAACCGCTAAAACAAAAAAGGCCACGCTTGGCGTTGGCCTTTTTTATCGATCGAAACATCGTCATTCAGTAGCAGCCGCTACGCTCTCAAGCCGATACCCATATCCGTAAATCGTCAGCAGTTGCCAACCTCGATCAGCCGTCAGGCCCAGCTTGTTACGCAGGCGATAAATATGGGTGTCCAGCGGGCGGGAGGACACCACTTCTTCATGGGTCCAAAAGCGTTCATACAAGTATTCACGGGACAAAGGTCGGCCCAGATTGGCGAACAGGCAACGGGCGAGACGGTATTCCCGTTCGGTCAGGCTGATGGGGGTGGAGGCGCGGGTGACGGTGAGTTCGGCGTCGTCGAATTCAAGGTCATTAAAAGTCAGTATTTCGGTGGCTGCCGCCCGTTGCAGTCCATGCCGGCGAAGCACCGCGTTGACCCGAGCCATCAGCTCGTTGGGACGAAACGGTTTGCTCACGTAATCATCGGCCCCGGCGTTCAATGCCTGGACGATATCGCTTTCGGTATCCCGACTGGTGAGCATGATCGCGGCGGGTGGTGCGTCCATGTGTTCACGGGTCCAGCGCAACAATGACAGGCCGCTGATATCGGGCAGTTGCCAATCGAGGATCAGTAGGTCGAAGGTCTCCCGTCGAAGTTGCCGAAGCAAATCCTCTCCCCGCTCGAAACTGTGCAACGTCCACGCCCGCTCTCCCGTTGCGGGCATCTGTCGCAGTGTCTGTTCTACCCGGCGGAGTTCGGCGGGTTCGTCATCCAGTATTGCGACACGCATGCCGAGTGTTTCCTTCATCTCGTAAATGCAAAGGTTTAAGAAAATTCCTACGGTAGTTCAGGCTGATTGATTGAATCTGAACTGGGAAGTTCCCAAGTCTCGCGAACGTTGATTGTTTTAGTGTTTGCCAATTCTGAACAAATATTGAGAATGAACTCGCAAGATGCCTTTTGCCGGTAAATTCTTTGCCACTGAGCGGCACAGGAGCATTGGGATATGCTCCGACGCAGGAAGCGTCAAGGCCAACCTGGCGGACCGTCGATTACCGGTTTTCGGCTGTCTGCTGTTCTGGGGAAATACACGGAGTGCCTGCTCGGTTCTCGACACAGGGGTGTCATCTTTTTTCCTTTGCTCCCCATGGCTATCTGCCAGAGCGTCTGGTCAGGTATCGTGCGTCATTCTTCCGGCATGATTTTTATCAGAGCATCAAAAGCAATCCATGAACCCCATGACCTTATTGCTTCCACGCCATTCTGGTGTCTGTTTTTTACTGATTGCCGGCCTGATGGGATTGCTCACCCAAAGTGCATCAGCGGCTATCGCCTCGGCAAAACGTCTGCCCTATATCGATGAAAACCAACAATGCCGTGGTCGACCGCTGCCGGCGACTGTCGAGCATTTGACTGGCGAAGCCTGGAAGCTGGACGCCAAAGGCAAGCAGACGCCCCTGCAGGAAGGTATGTCGATCGACGAGCTGGAAGGCGTCATGACCTCACCCTCGGCGTTTGTCAGCCTGTCCCTGGGTGATGGCTCACGGGTAGTGTTGCCCTCCAGTTCCCATATCACCCTGCACCTCAATGAAGAACATTCGATCCCGCAGGTCATCCTTGAGCAGGGGCAGGTCGAGTCGTATGTGATCAAACGTGCCAGCGACCATGATCGCTTTCAGATCGTCACGCCGGTCGGTGTACTGGGCGTACGGGGCACGCACTTTCGGGTGCGCAACGATGACCGTGGCGAGGCGCTGCTGGAGGTTCTGAACGGATACGTGGCGGTCAATCGTGATGAGGAAACGTCGGGCTCCCGCCCTGCCCGGTCGGCTGCCAAACGGACTCAGCGCTCTGAAGCTGACGAGGTGCAGGTCATGGCCCGTCAAGGTTTGCGTATTCAGAAGCAAGGCACGTTGACACCCATCGACTTGTTGCCTGCCCCACGTTTGTTGGGGCAGGCCGGTCAGACGGGTAATGTGCCTGTCTGGCAATTGAACATGAAACCCATCGAAGGGGCCACGCGTTATCGGGCGCAAGTGGCCACTGACGCAGCCTTTCTGGACATCAAGCAAGAGCAGTTTTCCAGCACGCCAGAGGTCAAATTCAGCGGTCTGAAAGCGTTTTTCTACCATGTTCGCCTGTCGGCCTATGACGCTCAGGGGTTAGAGGGAGAGACCGGGGTGTATGACATTTTCTATTACCCCAGGACCACCCGTGTCCAATAGCGCCCTGGCCGACGACCGATGAAGAGACGGCCAAGGAAGGATGACCGCGAGCCGACCCAGGCCCAGCGGTTGTTTCAGCGGATGGTCCGCGAGTGGCTATGGGTCTGTCTGATCCTGTTGCCGCTGACGGCGTTGCTGTCCATGAATCAGGGGCTGGCCCTGAGCAATCTGCTGTATGACAACCTGCGCCGGCTGAACCCTCTGCCGGTGGACCCGCGAATACTCATTGTCACGATCGATGACTACAGCTTGCAGCAGCTTGGCCAATGGCCGTGGTCGCGGGCCATGCACGCGCAACTGCTGGATCGGCTCAGCGCCGCGAACGTTAAAGGCGTTCTTTTCGACGTAATCTTCAGCGAGCCCGATAGCCATCCCGACAACGATCAGCTTTTGGCCCAGGCGGTCTGTCGGGCCGGGAATGTTTTCGTGCCGCTGCTGCGCGAAGGTGTCGCGCGATATGGGCAGCCCTTGGGGGAAATTGAACCGGTGGCCGCGTTGAGCCATTGCGCCAAAGGCGTCGGGCATATCAATGCCGAAGCGGATGCCGATGGAATTGTGCGCAGCGTGTATTTAAGCGAAGGGCCGGCGCAAAAAACACGCCCGCAACTGGCTTGGCTGCTGTACGAAGAAACCCTTGCTGACAAGGGAAATGCACCGATGCCCGGTACCCCGGCCCTGCCATCGATGCAAGGCTGGCAGCGAGCCCACGAAATACGGATTCCTTTCATCCATTCCGACGCGGGCTTTCCCAGCGTGCCCTACGTCAGCGTCTTGCGCGGTGAAGTCCCGCCCGAGTTGTTGCGCGATCGCTTGATCCTGATCGGCTCAACCGCTCCAGGCCTGGGTGACCGCTACGTGACACCACAATCGGCCAGCATTGGCACCACGCCGGGCATCGAGATTCAGGCGAATATCCTCAACGGGCTGCTGCAACAGCGCAACATCGTGGTACTCGATCAGCGCTTGGCGGCGTTGCTATCGATGATGATTGTCGGTGAGTTGCTGGGCTTGCTGTTGGTACGTCCGCGTCGCGCCCTATGGCTGACTCTGGGTGCAATGACGGCCGCTCTACTGGGTTCGGGTGTACTGTTGCGGCTTGGCTGGTGGTGGTCACCGGCCGCGAGCCTGCTAGGGATGATGCTGGGCTATCTGATCTGGAATTGGCGAAGGCTGAACGCGGTGCTCGCCTATTTCGGCTGGGAACTGGCGCGCCTGGACAGCGAGCCAAAAGTCTTTCCCGAACGTCGTCGCACCCTGGCCCCGGCCGGTGATGTGCTGCAAGGGCAAATCGTCGCGCTGGAGCAGGCCATGAGCCGGACCCGCGACACCCGACGTTTCATTGCCGATGGACTTGAATACCTGCCGGTGGCGACGCTGATCAGCGATCCGCAAGGGCGCATTTTGCTGGCCAACCGCAAGGCTCGAGAAGTCTTTTGTCATGGCCTGGTAGGTGAGGACATGCTCGAGCAACTGAGCGACCTGGGTTACCCGGTGCCGTCCAATGGAATGCCGTCTGCGTTGTCGACCCTGGAGCCGTTGGAGTTTCGTGACACTCAGGCACGCAGCCTGCGTCTGGACCTGGAGCCGCTATTGCCAGCCGAAGGAGACTCCGTGATTGGCTGGCTACTGAGCCTCACTGACTTGAGCGTCGAGCGGGATGCCGAAGAACAGCGAGCCGTACTGCTGCGCTTTTTGTCTCATGACCTCAGAGCTCCCCATTCGGCGATACTCGCCTTGCTCGACGTTCAGCGGCATCAGGTATCCGTCGACACTCAAGTGTTCAGTCAGATCGAGTTACAAGTGCGCAAGGCGCTGAACCTGACCGAAGCTTTTGTGCAGCTGGCAAAGGCCGAGTCCGAGGCTTACCAGTTTCAACCGAGCATGTTCGCGATGTTGTTGCTCGATACCTTCGATCAGGCCTCGAGCATCGCTCATCTGAAGAACATTCAGTTGGTGCATGACCTCGACGAAGACGCTGAAGCCCTGATCCTGGCCGACCAGTCGCTACTGACACGGGCACTGTTCAACCTGCTGGAAAACGCCATTAAATACAGTCCGGCGGATTCGCGGATCTCGGTACGGGTGAGTTGTGCCGAGGGATGGTTGATGTGCGAGATCGCCGATAAGGGCCGAGGGATCGCCGTCGAAGAGCTTCCCGAGTTGTTCAGTCAGTATCGGCGTTTTACTTCGGCGCATGGCAGCGACGGCCTGGGGTTGGGTTTGTCCATGGTCAAGGCGGTGGTGGATCGTCATGGCGGGAGGATTTCCTGTCATAGCGTGGTGGGGCAAGGCACGACGTTCAGTGTCCAGTTACCGCTATTGAGTGAGTGAGCCAGATGCTTTCAACGAGCATAAAAAAACCGGCTATATCAGCCGGTTTTTTATGTCCGAAATAAACTTATGCACCTTTTTCGACGTTTTATTTGCTTAAGAAATATGTATGTAAATCATAAGCTTAAAAACTAAAAACGACGGTTTTCAACAAAACGGTACACAGGTTATCCACAGAATCTCAGACAGTCACTTGATCGGTAGCGCTGGGTGCCGCCGGGGCTGCTGGCAGCGAACCCATCTCGCGCTGCATCTGTTCGTTCCAGGCCTGCACCCGATCATTCAGGTCGGCAATGGCTCGCGGCCCGCTGCCCTCGGCATACATTGGCGCACCGATGATCACCGTGATTACGCCCTGCCGCTTGGCCCAACCGGTTTTTGGCCAGAACTTGCCGGCATTGTGCGCAATCGGCAGCACTGGTAATGACGCATTGACGGCCAACGCGGTGCCACCACGGGAGAACTTGCCGATGGTGCCGTAGGGAACGCGAGTCCCTTCAGGGAAGATCAGCACCCAGACATTGTCCTTGAGCAGCTCATCGCCCTTCTTCGCCACATGCTTGAGCGCAGCTTTAGGATTACCACGGTCGATAGCGATCGGTCGCAGCATGGCCATGGCCCAGCCGAAGAACGGAACGTAGAGAAGTTCGCGCTTGAGCACCTGGCTTAGAGGCTCGAAGTACGCCGAGAGAAAGAATGTCTCCCAAGTGCTCTGGTGGTTCGACTGAATTACGCAGGGCTGGTCAGGCACATTCTCGGCACCCTTCACTTCGTAACGGATACCCAGAAAGACTTTGCTCAGCCATAAGGCGCAGCGGCACCAGTACACGTTGATAAAGCGATAGCGCGCCTTGAATGGCAGAAACGGCGCGATAAAAAAGCTCAGGGTGCACCAGAGCAAAGAGCTGGTGCCCAGCAGCAGGTAAAAGAGGGAAGTTCTGATGGCCTGCAGTATCGACATGGCGACATTTACCGTTGCGGGCATTGCCCGCCTATTCAAGCGCACTCCCGATCAGTCCTTGGCCAGGATGGTCAGAAGAGTCTTAGTTGTGGATAAGTTCCGCGGCAATCGCCGCCAGATTGTCAAAAATCAAGGTGCCCGCCGGTAGGGTTTTGCCCTGAGTCTTTTCGCCTTTCCCGGTCTTTACCAAAACTGGCTGAGAGTCGACGGCTTTGGCGGCTTCCAGGTCACCGAGAGTATCGCCGACGAACCATAGATTCGTCAGCGAAACGTTGTAATGCGCGGCGATGGTTTTCAACATCCCGGGTTTTGGCTTGCGGCAATCGCAGCCATCGTCTGGCCCGTGTGGGCAATAGACGATCAGCCCGACTTCGCCGCCCTGCTCCGCCACCAGCTCGCGCAAACGAGCGTGCATGGCCTCCAGAGTGGCGATGTCGTAATAACCGCGAGCGATCCCTGACTGGTTGGTAGCGACCGCTACCGTCCAGCCAGCCTTGCTCAACTGCGCGATCGCTTCGATCGAACCGGGGAGTGGAATCCACTCCTCCACCGACTTGATGTACGCATCGGAGTCGTAATTGATCACTCCGTCCCGATCGAGAATCAGCAGTTTCAACAGCAGCCCCTTAGCCCAGCAGCGAAATGTCAGCGACGCCGAGGAACAAACCACGCAGACGCGCCAGCAGCGCATAGCGGTTGGCTCGCACCTTGGCATCTTCGGCGTTGACCATCACCGCTTCGAAGAACGCATCCACCGGCTCGCGCAATGCCGCCAGACGCGCCAACGATTCGCTGTACTGACGAGCAGCGGCCATTGGCTGAACAGCCTGGTCAGCCTGCTGGATCGCCGAATACAGGGAGAACTCGTTGGCGTTGTCGAAGTACTTGGCTTCAACGACCGTCGGCACGGAACCTTCGACCTTGCTCAGCAAGTTCGAAACGCGCTTGTTCACGGCGGCCAGGGCAGCGGCTTCCGGCAATTTGCGGAACGCTTCTACCGCTTGTACGCGCTGGTCGAAGTCCAGGGCCGAACCCGGCTTCAAGGCGCGAACCGACAGATAGGTCGCGACGTCCACGCCTTCGTCTTCATAACGGGCACGCAGGCGGTCGAAGATGAACTCCAGCACGGCGTCGTTGAGGCCGGCAGCCTTGACCTTGGTACCGAACGCATTTACGGCAAACGCCACGGCGTCGTTGAGGTCGAGGTCGAGCTTTTTGTCGATCAGGATCCGCAGCACACCCAGCGCAGCACGGCGCAGGGCATACGGGTCTTTACTGCCGGTAGGCAGCATGCCGATGCCGAAGATCCCGACTAGGGTGTCGAGTTTGTCAGCGATAGCAACTGCCGCACCGGTCAGGGTGGTCGGCAGTTCAGCGCCAGCGCCACGCGGCATGTACTGCTCGTTCAGCGCCAGGGCGACGTCTTGCGGCTCGCCGTCGTTGAGGGCGTAGTAGTAACCGGCGACACCTTGCATCTCCGGGAACTCACCGACCATTTCGGTCGCCAGGTCGCATTTGGACAGCAGGCCGGCACGTGCCGCCCAGGAAGCGTTGCCGCCGATGCGAGCGGCAATGTACGCCGCCAGTTTCGACACGCGTTCGGCCTTGTCGTAGACGCTGCCGAGTTTTTCCTGGAACACCACGTTCTGCAGACGCAGATTGAAATCTTGGAGTTTTTGCTTCTTGTCTTGCTTGAAGAAGAACTCGGCGTCGGTCAGGCGTGGGCGAACCACTTTCTCGTTACCGGCGATGATCTGCTGCGGGTCTTTGCTTTCGATATTGGCCACGGTAATGAAACGTGGCAGCAACTTGCCGTCGGCATCCAGCAGGCAGAAATACTTCTGGTTGTCCTGCATGGTGGTGATCAGCGCTTCTTGCGGCACGTCGAGGAAACGTTCTTCGAACGAGCACACCAGCGGCACCGGCCATTCAACCAGTGCAGTCACTTCGTCGAGCAGGCTTGGCGGCACAATGGCCGTACCTTCCTGCAATGTGGCCAATTCTTCGGTGCGCTTGCTGATCAGCTCGCGACGCTCGTTGGCATCGGCCAGTACATAGGCAGCACGCAGATCGCTCAGGTAGTTGGCCGGCGAGGTGATGCGCACGCTTTCAGGATGGTGGAAGCGGTGACCACGGGAATCGCGGCCGGACTTTTGCGCAAGGATGGTGCAGTCGATGACGTGATCACCGAGCAGCATCACCAGCCATTGAGTCGGGCGAACGAATTCTTCCTTGCGCGCACCCCAGCGCATGCGCTTGGGGATAGGCAGGTCGTTCAGGGAATCTTCGACGATGGTTGGCATCAGGCTCGCGGTTGGCTTGCCGGCGATGCTTTGGCTGTAGCGCAGTTTCGGACCGCTCTGATCGATTTCGCTCAGGTCGACGCCGCACTTCTTGGCGAAGCCCAGGGCTGCTTGAGTCGGGTTGCCTTCGGCATCGAACGCGGCCTGACGCGGCGGGCCGTCGAGGTTGATGCTGCGATCCGGCTGCTGGGTCGCCAGCGCGGTGATCAGTACAGCCAGACGACGTGGCGCGGCGTAGACGGTTTTGGTTTCGTAGTTCAGGCCGGCAGCTTGCAGGCCTTTGTCGATACCGGCCATAAACGCTTCGGCCAGGGTGTTCAGGGCTTTGGGTGGCAGTTCTTCGGTGCCCAATTCAACCAGGAAATCTTGAGCACTCATTGTGCAGCCTCCAGCTTGGCCAGTACTTCATCACGCAGGTCCGGGGTCGCCATCGGGAAGCCCAGCTTGGCGCGAGCCAGCAGGTAGGCTTGCGCAACGGAACGCGCCAGGGTGCGTACACGCAGAATGTATTGCTGACGCGCGGTCACCGAGATCGCCCGGCGCGCATCCAGCAGGTTGAAGGTGTGGGAGGCCTTCAACACCATTTCGTAGCTCGGCAACGGCAACGGCTGATCCAGTTCGATCAGGCGCTTGGCTTCGCTTTCATAGAAGTCGAACAGCTCGAAGAGCTTCTCGACATTGGCGTGTTCGAAGTTGTAGGTCGACTGCTCCACTTCGTTCTGGTGGAACACGTCGCCGTAGGTCACCTTGCCGAACGGACCATCAGCCCAGACCAGGTCGTAGACCGAGTCGACGCCTTGCAGGTACATGGCCAGACGCTCCAGACCGTAAGTGATCTCGCCGGTCACCGGGTAGCACTCGATGCCGCCCGCTTGCTGGAAGTAAGTGAACTGCGTCACTTCCATGCCGTTGAGCCAGACTTCCCAGCCCAGACCCCAGGCGCCCAGCGTTGGCGACTCCCAGTTGTCTTCGACGAAGCGGATGTCGTGCACCAGCGGGTCGAGGCCCACGTGCTTGAGGGAGCCCAGGTACAGTTCCTGGAAGTTGTCCGGGTTCGGCTTCAGGACTACCTGGAACTGGTAGTAGTGCTGCAGACGGTTCGGGTTTTCGCCGTAGCGGCCGTCAGTCGGGCGACGACTGGGCTGCACATAAGCGGCGTTCCAGGTTTCCGGGCCAATGGCGCGCAGGAACGTGGCAGTGTGGAAAGTGCCGGCGCCTACTTCCATATCGTAGGGCTGAAGTACCACACAACCTTGCTCGGCCCAGTATTGCTGGAGGGCGAGGATCAAGTCTTGGAAGGTACGCACGGCTGGCGTAGGCTGGCTCACGAAATTCACCTGTTTCTTGGGCTGCGATTTAAAGAGCGGGAGTATACCCGATTCGGTCCTGCGCACGCCCCCTGGAGCCTTATGCCACGCTGCTTTTGGTGTACCGAAGATCCGTTGTACATGGCTTATCACGATCAGGAGTGGGGCACGCCGCTACGCGATGCGCAGGGTTTGTTCGAGTTGCTTTTGCTCGAAGGGTTCCAGGCTGGGCTTTCCTGGATCACCGTGTTGCGCAAACGAGAGCGTTATCGCGAGGTGCTGTTTGGCTTCGACGTGCAGCGCGTGGCACAGATGAGCGACGCGGAAATCGATGAATTGATGCTCGATCCGGGGATCATCCGCAATCGTCTCAAACTCAATGCGGCCCGGCGCAATGCCCAGGCCTGGCTGGCGCTGGAGGATCCGGTGGCGTTTCTCTGGTCGTTCGTCGGTGGAATGCCTGTGATCAATCATTTCAAGGATCGCAGTGAAGTGCCGGCCGTGACACCGAGTGCCGTGGAGATGAGCAAAGGCCTGAAAAAAGCCGGCTTCACGTTCGTCGGCCCGACCATTTGTTACGCGTTGATGCAGGCCTCGGGCATGGTCATGGACCACACTCGGGATTGCGATCGCTACGCCACCTTGGCGAACGGCGGTTAGAATAGCCGCCTCGCGCACAGCACAAGATCAGGAGTGACCTGTGGATAAGTTGAAAGGCGCCTTGCTGGTAGGCGCTCTGCGGTTGTTTGCCCTGCTGCCGTGGCGGGCAGTACAGGCGGTGGGTTCGGCGATTGGCTGGGTGATGTGGAAAACCCCCAACCGTTCTCGCGACGTGGTGCGGATCAATCTCGCCAAGTGCTTTCCGGAGATGGACCCTGCCGAGCGCGAGCGTCTGGTGGGCCAGAGCCTGAAAGACATTGGCAAATCCCTGACCGAGAGCGCTTGCGCGTGGATCTGGCCGGCCCAGCGTTCCATTGATCTGGTGCGCGAAGTCGAAGGTCTCGACGTTTTGAAAGAGGCTTTGGCGTCCGGCAAAGGCGTGGTCGGCATCACCAGCCACCTGGGCAACTGGGAAGTGTTGAACCACTTCTATTGCAGCCAGTGCAAACCGATCATTTTCTACCGGCCGCCAAAATTGAAGGCGGTAGATGAACTGCTGCAAAAGCAAAGGGTGCAACTGGGCAACAAGGTTGCCGCTTCCACCAAAGAAGGCATTCTCAGCGTGATCAAGGAAGTGCGCAAAGGTGGTGCAGTGGGCATTCCCGCTGACCCGGAACCGGCCGAATCCGCCGGGATCTTCGTGCCGTTCTTCGCCACCCAGGCACTCACCAGCAAGTTCGTGCCGAACATGCTCGCCGGTGGAAAAGCCGTTGGCGTGTTCCTGCATGCCCTGCGGTTGCCGGATGGTTCGGGCTACAAGGTGATCCTGGAAGCTGCGCCCGAGGCCATGTACAGCACCGATACTGCAACGTCCTGCGCGGCCATGAGCCAGGTGGTCGAGCGCTACGTGCGGGCTTATCCGAGCCAGTACATGTGGAGCATGAAGCGCTTCAAGAAGCGTCCGCCGGGTGAGGCACGGTGGTATTGAGACACTGGATGATCTAACGCGGTGGTCCCTTGTAGGAGCGAGCTCGCGAAGACGGCGGCACAGTCAACATTGATGTCGCCTGACACTCCGCTTTCGCGAGCAGGCCCGCTCCCACGGGGTCTTGTGTCAAATCTGACGCTCGAGCTTTTTCAGAAACACCGTCATCTCCTTCTCGGCCTGCTTGTCGCCATGGTTGCGGGCGGCTTCCAGACCCTGTTCCCAGGCTTGACGCGCCGCTGCGTAATCCGCCAGCGCCAGATGGGCCTTGCCCAATAGCTTCCAAGCCGCCGAATACTTCGGATCGAACTCGACGCAACGCTGGAAATGTTCTGCGGCTTTGGCATTTTCCCCAAGATCCAGATAACCCTTGCCCAGGCCGAAGCGCAGCAGCGAGTTATCCACACCCTTGGCGAGCATTTTTTCCAGGGATTCGATCATCGGTGCTTCCTCAGTCAGTGATCGTCCCCCACGCTTCGCGTGGGGATGCAGCCCGGGACGCTCTGCGTCCCATTCAAAGCCGAACGCGGAGCGTCCGTTGAGGCATTCCCACGCAGAGCGTGGGAACGATCAGTTAGAAGAAGCTCAACCCCACATGGAACAGCTTTTCCACATCCCGAATATGCTTCTTATCCACAAGGAACAGAATTACATGGTCGCCAGCTTCGATCACTGTTTTGTCGTGGGCGATGATCACTTCTTCGTCGCGGATGATCGCGCCGATGGTGGTCCCCGGCGGCAGGCCAATGTTTTCGATGGCCTTGCCGATCACCTTGCTCGACTTCTCATCACCGTGGGCGATGGCCTCGATGGCTTCCGCCGCCCCTCGACGCAATGAGTGCACGCTGACGATATCGCCGCGTCGCACGTGGGCGAGCAAGGTGCCGATGGTCGCCAGTTGCGGGCTGATGGCGATGTCGATGTCGCCGCCCTGGATCAGGTCGACGTAGGCCGGGTTGTTGATGATCGTCATCACCTTCTTCGCGCCCAGACGCTTGGCGAGCAGCGACGACATGATGTTGGCTTCGTCGTCGTTGGTCAGCGCCAGGAAGATGTCGGCGTCGGCGATGTTCTCTTCCATCAGCAAGTCGCGGTCGGAGGCACTGCCTTGCAACACCACGGTGCTGTCGAGGGTGTCCGAGAGATGGCGGCAGCGGGCCGGGTTCATCTCGATGATCTTCACCTGATAGCGGCTTTCGATGGCCTCGGCCAAACGCTCGCCAATCTGCCCGCCACCGGCGATGACGATGCGTTTGTAGCTCTCGTCGAGGCGGCGCATTTCGCTCATCACCGCGCGAATATTCGCTTTGGCGGCGATGAAAAATACTTCGTCGTCGGCCTCAATCACCGTATCGCCCTGGGGCAGGATCGGCCGGTCACGACGGAAAATCGCCGCCACGCGGGTTTCGACGTTCGGCATGTGTTCGCGCAGCTGCCGCAGTTGCTGACCCACCAGCGGACCGCCGTAATAGGCTTTCACTGCCACCAGTTGCGCCTTGCCTTCGGCGAAGTCGATGACCTGCAACGCACCCGGATGCTGGATCAGGCGCTTGATGTAGTTGGTAACGACTTGCTCCGGACTGATCAGCACGTCGACTGGAATCGCTTCGTTGTCGAACAATTCTGCGCGGGTCAGGTACGCGGCTTCGCGGACCCGGGCGATTTTGGTCGGGGTGTGGAACAAGGTGTGAGCGACCTGACAGGCCACCATGTTGGTTTCGTCACTGTTGGTTACTGCAACCAACATGTCGGCGTCGTCGGCACCGGCCTGACGCAGTACGGTCGGCAGCGAACCGCGACCCTGCACGGTGCGGATGTCCAGCCGATCGCCGAGGTCGCGCAGGCGTTCGCCATCGGTGTCGACCACGGTGATGTCGTTGGCTTCGCTGGCCAGGTGTTCTGCCAGCGAACCGCCGACCTGTCCTGCGCCGAGGATGATGATTTTCATCCAGTCACTCCCTTAAAACCGGTTAACCGCGCGCGGCGGCAATCTTGATCAGCTTGGCGTAATAAAACCCGTCGTGGCCGCCTTCCTGGGCCAGCAATTGGCGACCGTGGGGCTGCTTGATGCCAGCCTGACTGGCGATGTCGAGTTCACGGGCGCCCGGTGTGCGAGCGAGGAACGCTTCGATGACTTCGGTGTTCTCGGTCGGCAGCGTGGAGCAGGTGGCGTAAAGCAGAATGCCGCCCACTTCCAATGTGATCCACATGGCATCGAGCAGCTCACCCTGAAGCACCGCCAGCGCGGCGATGTCATCAGGTTGGCGGGTCAGTTTGATGTCCGGGTGACGACGGATCACACCGGTAGCAGAGCATGGCGCATCCAGCAGGATGCGCTGGAACGGTTTGCCATCCCACCAAGTCGCGGTGTCACGGCCGTCGGCGGCGATCAGTTCGGCGCTCAGGCCCAGGCGTTCGAGGTTTTCCCGCACTCGTACCAGACGCTTGGCTTCCAGATCCACCGCCACCACGCCGGCCAGTTTTGGCTCGGCTTCCAGGATGTGGCAGGTCTTGCCGCCCGGTGCGCAGCAGGCGTCCAGCACCCGTTGGCCCGGCGCCAGGTCCAGCAGATCGGCGGCCAGTTGCGCGGCTTCGTCCTGCACGCTGATCCAGCCTTCGGCGAAACCCGGGAGGCTGCGCACGTCGGCGGCTGCGTCGAGGATGATGCCGTCCCGACTGTAAATGCACGGCGTGGCAGCGATGCCCGCTTCAGTCAGCAAGCCGAGGTAGGCATCGCGGGTGTGATGGCGACGGTTGACCCGCAGAATCATCGGCGGGTGAGCGTTGTTCGCCGCGCAAATGGCTTCCCACTGCTCAGGCCAGAAGGCTTTGAGGGATTTTTGCAGCCAGCGCGGGTGAGCGGTGCGCACCACCGGGTCGCGTTCCAGCTCGGCCAGCAGCGCTTCGCTTTCCCGTTGGGCGCGGCGCAGCACGGCATTGAGCAGGGCTTTGGCCCACGGCTTTTTCAGCTTGTCGGCGCAACCGACGGTTTCGCCGATGGCCGCGTGGGCCGGAACCCGGGTGTAGAGCAGTTGGTAGAGGCCGACCAGCAACAGCGCCTCGACATCGGCATCAGCTGCTTTGAACGGCTTTTGCAGCAACTTGGCCGCCAGCGCCGACAAACGTGGCTGCCAACGAGCCGTGCCAAACGCCAGGTCCTGGGTGAAGCCGCGATCACGGTCTTCGACCTTGTCCATTTGCGTAGGCAGAGAACTGTTGAGTGAGGCTTTTCCGTTAAGAACAGCAGCAAGTGCCTTGGCGGCAGCCAGACGTGGATTCATTGAGAGTCCGCCGTTTGACCAAGGACGGTGCCGAGGGCGAATTTCTCACGACGGCTGTTGAATAAGTCGCTGAAGTTCAGCGCCTTGCCGCCGGGCAATTGCAGACGGGTCAGACACAGCGCCTGTTCACCGCAGGCGACGATCAAACCGTCCTTGCTGGCACTGAGGATTTCACCCGGTGCGCCCTGCCCTTCGGCCAGGCTTGCGGCCAGCACTTTCAGCGCTTCGCCGTTCAGCGTGCTGTGGGTGATCGGCCATGGGTTGAAGGCACGAACCAGCCGCTCCAGCTCAATTGCCGGGCGACTCCAGTCGATGCGCGCTTCGTCCTTGTTCAATTTGTGTGCATAGGTGGCGAGGCTGTCGTCCTGCACTTCGCCTTCCAGAGTGCCTGCAGCCAGGCCGGCAATCGCCTGAACCACGGCCGGTGGGCCCATTTCTGCGAGGCGATCATGGAGGCTGCCGCCGGTGTCTTCACCGGTGATCGGCGTGGTGACTTTGAGCAGCATCGGCCCGGTATCCAGACCCAGTTCCATGCGCATGACGGTCACGCCACTTTCGCTGTCACCGGCCTCAACGGCGCGCTGGATCGGTGCCGCACCGCGCCAGCGTGGCAGCAATGAAGCGTGGCTGTTGATGCAGCCCAGACGCGGAATATCCAGCACCACTTGCGGCAGGATCAGCCCGTAAGCGACCACTACCAGTAAATCCGGTTTCAGTGCGGCGAGTTCAGCCTGAGCGTCTTCGTTGCGCAGGGTTGGCGGTTGCAATACCTGGATGTTGTGCTCCAGAGCCAACTGCTTGACCGGGCTCGGCATCAGCTTCTGTCCACGGCCCGCCGGACGGTCCGGTTGGGTGTAGACCGCAACGATCTCGTAAGGACTGTCGAGCAGGGCCTTGAGGTGTTCGGCGGCGAATTCCGGGGTACCGGCAAAGACAATGCGCAGTGGCTCAGTCATGAAAACTCTCAATTACAAAGCGTCTTGAAAAGAAAAAGGCTTGCCGCAGCAAGCCTTTGAAAGAAGGGCATCAAGCGTTCTGGCGATGGAGCTTTTCCAGTTTCTTCTTGATCCGGTCGCGTTTGAGCGTAGACAGGTAATCAACGAACAATTTGCCGTTGAGGTGGTCGCATTCATGCTGGATGCAGACCGCGAGCAGGCCTTCGGCGATCAGTTCGTACGGTTTGCCGTCGCGGTCCAGGGCCTTGATCTTGACCTTTTGCGGGCGGTCGACGTTTTCGTAGAAACCCGGGACCGAAAGGCAGCCTTCCTGGTACTGGTCCACTTCGTCGGTCAGGACTTCGAACTCGGGGTTGATGAACACCCGCGGTTCGCTGCGGTCTTCGGAGAGGTCCATCACGACGATACGTTTGTGCACGTTGACCTGGGTCGCGGCGAGGCCGATGCCTGGCGCTTCATACATTGTTTCAAACATGTCATCGACCAACTGACGCACTTCGTCGTCCACTACGGCCACTGGTTTGGCGATAGTGCGCAGGCGCGAGTCGGGAAATTCGAGGATGTCTAAAATGGCCATAAGCTCAATTGCTGCACGTGTGAGGTAAAGTCGGGTCGATGGCCTGGCGAGTCCGAGGATGCAGGCTACCGTTGTGAACGTAGCTTCCGGCTTTTCAATAATGAGCCGGAAGCGAGCCACGAGGGCTCTGGCGTTTCACGCGAACGTACATAATAAAGGGATTCACCGCATGAGGAAATCACTACTCGCCTTGCTCCTTCTGGCCTCGGCCGGTTTTGCGCATGGGCAAGTGCAACTCAGGGAAGGTTTTCCACAGCAATACACCGTGGTGACAGGGGACACACTCTGGGACATTTCCGCCAAATACCTGCGTGAACCGTGGGAATGGCCGCAGCTTTGGCAGGCCAATCCACAGATCGAAAACCCCAATCTCATCTATCCCGGCGATACGCTGTCGCTGGTTTACGTCAACGGTCAGCCGCGTCTGACCCTCAATCGCGGCGCTTCACGAGGCACCATCAAGCTTTCGCCACGAATCCGCAGCTCGCCGGTGGCCGATGCCATTCCGAGCATTCCGCTGAAATCGATCAACAGCTTTCTGCTGAGCAATCGCATCGTCGACAAGGCAGAGGATTTCGACAAGGCGCCCTACATCGTCGCCGGCGATGCCGAACGGGTGCTCAGCGGCACGGGTGATCGAATATTCGCGCGGGGCCATTTTGACCCGGCGCAACCGGTGTATGGCATCTTCCGTCAGGGCAAGGTCTACACCGATCCACAGAGCAAGGAGTTTCTGGGGATCAACGCCGACGACATCGGTGGCGGCGAGATCATTGCCACTGAAGGCGACGTCGCTACCCTGGCCCTGCAGCGCACCACTCAGGAAGTGCGACTTGGTGACCGGCTGTTCAGCGGCGAAGAGCGCTCGATCAATTCGACCTTCATGCCCAGTGCGCCAACTACCGACATCAACGGCTTGATCATTGATGTGCCGCGTGGGGTCACCCAGATCGGCGCTTTGGATGTCGTCACGCTGAACAAGGGGCAGCGCGATGGCCTGGCTGAAGGCAATGTATTGGTGGTAATGAAAACCGGTGAAACCGTGCGTGACCGGATCACCGGCCAGCCATTGAAAATTCCCGACGAGCGGGCCGGATTGCTGATGGTCTTTCGCACTTACGACAAGCTCAGCTACGGGCTGGTCCTTAACGCATCGCGCTCTTTGGCGGTGATGGACAAGGTGCGAAATCCTTAAGCCTGCTCCACAAGTTACCAACAGAGTTATCCACAGCTTATTCCCGATTCGATGGGACTTTATAACGATCAAGGATGATCCATGTCGCTGCCTGCCTGTACGTCCGTTTCCCCTGCGGAATTGGAAGCTCGTTTACGCCTGCACCGTTTGCCGGAACTCGGCCCTGCGCGTTTCAAGAAGTTGCTTGAGGCCTTCGGTTCTGCTTCCAAAGCCATCAGCGCACCGGCCAGTGCCTGGCGTGCATTGGGCCTGCCACTCGCTTGCGCGGAGGGCCGGCGCTCTATTGAAGTCCGTGACGGCGCCAGTCACGCATTGGCCTGGTTAGAGCGCCCGGGCCAGCATTTACTGATGTGGGACCAACCTGACTACCCCGCGTTACTGGCGCAAATCAGTGATGCGCCGCCGCTGTTATTCGTCGCGGGCGATCCGGGCATTCTGGAAAAACCGCAGCTGGCGATGGTCGGCAGCCGTCGTGCTTCGCGACCGGGCATGGACACTGCCACCGCGTTTTCCCGCACTTTGGCCGGCGCCGGTTTTGTGATCACCAGCGGTCTGGCCTTGGGCATCGATGCTGCTGCGCATCAGGCGGCTCTGGATGTTGGCGGGCAAACGATCGGCGTACTTGGCACAGGGCTGGAAAATTTTTATCCACAGCGCAATCGGCGATTGGCGGACGCCATGATCGCCTCGGGAAGCGCAGTACTGTCGGAGTTCCCGCTGGACGCCGGCCCTTCCCCCAGTAATTTCCCCCGGCGCAATCGAATCATCAGCGGTTTGTCCCTCGGCGTGCTCGTGGTCGAGGCGAGTGTGGCCAGTGGTTCATTGATCACCGCGAGGCTGGCGGCGGAACAGGGGCGTGAGGTTTATGCGATTCCAGGGTCGATCCATCATCCTGGCGCAAAGGGTTGTCATCAGCTGATCCGCGACGGTGCGATGCTGGTGGAAACCATCGAGCACATCCTCGAAGCCTTGCGCGGCTGGCAACGGCTGCCGTTATCCACAGAAACGCCGCCGGTGACAGAAACTCATCCGCTGCTCCTGTTGCTCCACGCGGCGCCCCATACCAGCGAAGCCTTGGCGGTCAGCAGCGGTTGGGCGTTGCCGAAAGTGCTGGCAGCGCTGACGGAACTGGAAATGGATGGCCGTGCGGTCTGTGAAAGCGGCCGATGGTTTGCACGGGTAAACTAGGTTTTATAAGGAAGATCGGTAAACTGCGCAGAGCCTTATTCCGGAGAGTTTTTCATGGTTAACAGTTGGCGTGTGCAACAAGCCGCACGAGAAATTCGCGCCGGGGCGGTCATTGCCTATCCAACCGAAGCTGTCTGGGGCCTGGGTTGCGATCCGTGGGACGAAGAGGCGGTGGATCGTCTGCTGCTGATCAAGGGACGGTCTGTGGATAAAGGCCTGATTCTGGTGGCCGACAATATTCGCCAGTTCGACTTCCTCTTCGAAGACTTCCCTGAATTGTGGATGGACCGCATGGCCAGCACCTGGCCTGGCCCCAACACCTGGCTGGTGCCGCATCAAAATATGTTGCCCCAGTGGATTACCGGTGTGCATGAAACGGTGGCGTTGCGGGTTAGCGATCACCCATTGGTGCGGGATTTGTGTGCGTTGGTCGGGCCATTGGTTTCGACCTCGGCCAACCCTCAGGGACGGCCTGCAGCGCGGACGCGGATTCGCGTGGAGCAATATTTCCGTGGGCAGGTTGATTGGGTGCTGGGTGGCAATCTGGGTGGGCGCAAGAATCCGAGTGTGATTCGCGATCTGGCGACCGGCCACGTTGTGCGCCCGGATTGAGACCGCGTCATCGTTCTTCGCGGGCAAGTCGGATTGCCCGCGAAGAGGCCCTCAAGGCAACAAAACAGTCGAGCCCGTCGTGCGCCGCGCCGACAATTCAGTCTGCGCTTTCGCCGCTTCAGCCAATGGATACCGCTGACTGATGTCCACCTTCAACTTGCCGCTGATGATCATCCCGAACAGCTCATCAGCCATGCTTTGCAGGTTTTCCGCATTGTTGGCGTAGGTCGCCAGGGTCGGTCGGGTCACGTACAGCGAACCCTTCCCCGCGAGAATTCCCAGATTCACTCCATCCACTGCGCCTGAAGCATTACCGAAACTCACCACCAGCCCTCGAGGCGCGACGCTGTCGAGTGACGTCAGCCAGGTATCTTTGCCTACGCCGTCGTACACCACCGGTACTTTTTTACCGTCAGTCAATTCCAGCACGCGTTGTGCGACGTTTTCATGGCTGTAATCAATGGTCGCCCAGGCACCATTGGCTTTCGCCAAGGCGGCTTTTTCGGCTGAACTGACTGTGCCGATCAGCTTCACGTCCAAGGCCTTGGCCCACTGGCAGGCCAGGGAACCGACGCCGCCAGCCGCTGCGTGGAACAGAACGGTTTCGCCACCCTTGAGTTCATACGTCTGACGCAGCAAGTACTGCACGGTCAGGCCTTTGAGCATCACGCCGGCGGCCTGTTCGAAACTGATGGCATCCGGCAGATGCACCAGATTGGCTTCCGGCAATACGTGAACATCGCTATAAGCGCCCAATGGGCCGCTGCCGTACGCCACGCGATCGCCGATCTTGAAGCGGGTGACTTCGCTTCCGACTGCTTCAACCACGCCCGCGCCTTCAGCGCCCAGGCCCGACGGCAAGGCGGGTGGCGCATAAAGGCCACCGCGGTAATAGGTGTCAATGAAGTTCAGGCCGATGGCCTTGTTGGTCACGCGCACCTGCAGCGGGCCGGGTTCGGCGGGTTGGTAATCTACATGCTCGAGTACTTCGGGGCCGCCATGGGTGCGGAACTGGATACGCTTTGCCATCTGCACTTTCCTTTAGGTCATTTTGCCGAGCGCCCTATCGAACTCCCAAGCTTGACCTTCGTCAACTGCGACGGCACAAGGTGCAGTGTTATCCTACGCAGCAATTTGCCGCCGGCCTGTATGAGCGCCGCGTAGCTTTGCCCGATTCAAGGTGATGCCATGACTACCCGCACCGAGGCCGTAAAAGCCTACCTGCTTGACCTGCAAGACCGTATTTGCGCTGCTCTGGAAGCCGAAGATGGTGGCGCGCGTTTCGTCGAAGACGCCTGGACCCGGCCTGCTGGCGGTGGCGGTCGCACCCGGGTGATAGAAAACGGCGCGGTCATCGAAAAGGGCGGCGTCAACTTTTCCCACGTCTTTGGCAGCGGACTCCCACCCTCCGCCAGCGCTCATCGGCCAGAACTGGCCGGCCGAGGCTTCGAAGCCTTGGGCGTGTCTCTGGTGATTCACCCGCACAACCCCCATGTACCGACGTCCCACGCCAATGTGCGCTTTTTCATTGCTGAAAAAGAAGGTGAAGAGCCGGTCTGGTGGTTCGGTGGCGGCTTCGACCTGACCCCTTATTACGGTAATGAAGAAGACTGCGTGCACTGGCACCGCGTCGCCGAACAGGCCTGCGCGCCGTTCGGCCCGGACGTCTACCCGCGCTACAAAGCCTGGTGCGACAGTTATTTCCACATCAAGCATCGCCACGAGCCGCGTGGCATCGGCGGCCTGTTTTTCGATGACTTGAACGAGTGGGACTTCGACACCAGCTTCGCTTTCATGCGCGCCATAGGCGATGCGTTCATCGACGCGTACCTGCCGATCGTGCAGCGCCGCAAGAATGATGCGTTCACGGCCAAACAGCGTGAATTCCAGGAGTTTCGTCGTGGTCGTTACGTCGAGTTCAACCTGGTCTATGACCGCGGCACATTGTTCGGCCTGCAATCGGGTGGGCGTACCGAATCGATTCTGATGTCGCTGCCACCACAAGTGCGCTGGGCCTACGACTGGAAGGCCGAACCGGGCAGTGAAGAAGCGCGTCTGACCGAGTACTTCCTGCAAGACCGCGATTGGTTGGCCAAGAACGAGGAATCCTGATGGATCGTTACGTCGTATTCGGTAACCCGATTGGCCACAGCAAGTCGCCGCTGATCCACCGTTTGTTCGCCGAGCAGACGGGGCAAAAACTGGACTACAGCACTTTGTTGGCGCCCCTCGATGATTTTTCCGGCTGTGCCCAGGCATTTTTCCGCGAAGGGCGTGGGGCGAATGTGACGGTGCCGTTCAAGGAAGACGCCTATCGTTTGGCGAACAGCTTGACCAAGCGAGCGCAGCGGGCCGGCGCAGTGAATACCCTGAGCAAACTGGCCGATGGCAGTTTGCTGGGCGACAACACCGATGGCGCCGGGCTGGTGCGGGACCTGACGGTTAATGCGGGTTTCAGCCTTGCGGGCAAACGCATCCTGCTGCTCGGGGCCGGCGGTGCGGTGCGCGGTGCGCTGGAGCCGTTATTGGCGGAGCAACCGGCGTCGGTGATCATTGCCAACCGCACGGTGGAAAAAGCCGAATTGCTGGCGGAGTTGTTCGCGGATTTGGGGCCGGTGTCGGCCAGCGGTTTCGATTGGTTGCTGGAACCGGTGGACCTGATCATCAACGCTACGTCCGCCAGTCTGTCAGGCGATGTACCGCCGATTGCCAGCAGTTTGATCGAACCGGGCAAGACGGTTTGCTACGACATGATGTACGGCAAGGAGCCGACCTCGTTCTGCCGCTGGGCCAGTGAGCACGGTGCGGCGGTGGCAATGGATGGCCTGGGAATGTTGGCCGAGCAGGCGGCGGAAGCTTTCTATCTGTGGCGCGGCGTGCGCCCGGATACAGCGCCGGTGCTGGCCGAACTCCGCCGGCAATTGGCGCTGTAGTTCTTTGTGGCGTTGCATCGACGTCAGTGTTTCAATCTTCGAAGCGAATCGGGCATTTCTCCGCGCCTTCGAGCTTTCTCAATTCTTCCACCACCTGCGGCCGTGCTCGCCGCAGGGTCAGGCTGCGATCCTGGCGCAGCAGCCGTCGCGCTTCCTGGTGCAGCATTTCCACCCCCGAATAGTCGATGAAGTTGATCTGCTGCGCCTCGATCACCACCCGCGCGCCGTGCATCCGTTGCAAACGCACTTGCAGGTAATGGCTGGCGCCAAAAAAGATCGAACCGCCGACTCGCAGAATGTCTTCATCGCCCTCACGCCAATGCTGCACCCGTGGTTGCGAGGTGCGCTTGAGGTAGAAGAACAGCGAGGCCAGCACGCCGGCATAGATCGCCGTTTGCAATTCCAGCAACAGCGTCGCAACACAGGTAAGTGCCATGACCAGAAACTCGGCACGGCTGACCCGCAACAAGGCGCGAATGCCGCGATGGTCGACCAATCCCCAGGCGATCAACAAAATGCTGCCGGCCATGGCCGGGATCGGAATGTGCGCGATCAATACCGCGCCGAAGATAGCGAACAGCGCCACCCACACCGCTGAAAAAACACCCGCCAACGGTGAGCAGGCACCGGCGTCATAGCTCAGGGCCGAGCGGGTGAAGGAACCGGCTGACAGTGAGCCGGAAAAAAACGCCCCGACCATGTTCGAGAAACCCTGGGCGCGGACTTCTTGATTGGCGTCGAGCAATTGCTGCGAACGCGCCGACAACGAGCGGGCAATCGACAGGCTTGTCACCAGCCCGAGCATGCCGACCGCCACCGCGCTGGGCAGCAGGCGCAACACCAGGTCCAGATCCAGCGGCAGCGGGCTGAAGGGCGGCAGACGTCCGACAAAGGCGCTGACCAGCTTCACATGTCCGAACATCGCTGGCCACAACCACACCAGCAATCCGCTCAAGGCCAGAGCGATCAACAGCGTCGGCCAGCGCGGCAACAGCAGTTTCAGCACGACGCCCACCACGACCGTGGCCAGGCCCAGTACCAGCGAAGGTTTATCCACCTCACTCAGATGACTGAACAGCAGCACCAAGCTGTTCAGCGCTGTGGGTTGATTGGGCACATCCAGCCCCAGCAAGTTCGGCAGTTGCCCAATGGCAATCACCACCGCTGCGCCAAGGGTGAAGCCCAGCACCACCGAGTGAGAGACGAAATTCACTAGGGCGCCGAAACGCATCAAACCCAGCAGCCACTGGAAAATGCCCGCAATGAATGTCAGAAGCAGGATCAGCGTGACGTAGTCCTGCGACGCGGGGACGGCCAGAGGACTGACGCTGGCATACAGGACGATGGAAATGGCCGCCGTAGGACCGCAGATCAAATGCCACGACGAACCCCAGAGGCAGGCGATCAGTACCGGGATGATCGCGGCGTACAAGCCATATTCCGGTGGGAGGCCGGCGATCAGCGCGTAGGCAATCGATTGTGGCAACGCGAGAATTGCACCGCTCAAGCCTACGATCAGGTCACGACCGACACTGGCGCGGGTTTGCCGGGGCAACCAGATCAGGAAGGGAAAGAGTGAATGGCGGCTGGGGAAGGCCATGGGTCCTCTCGGGTGGGATTTTGCGCAAGGGTAGCAGGGTAAAACGGTCAATGTGGCGAGGGAGCTTGCTCCCGCTCGGTTGCGCAGCAGCCGCAAATCCGGACAACTCGGTGAGACAGATAAACCGTGTTTGCCGAAATGGGAGCGCTACGCGCTCCAGCGGGAGCAAGCTCCCTCGCCACAGAGAACCTTACAGTTTGGCTTTGACCGCCGGCAACGCATCCTTCCCGTCCACGGTCTTCACACCGTCCAGCCACTTATCCAGCACCGCCGGATTGGCCCTGATCCAAGCCTTGGCCGCCGCGGCATTGCTGATCTTTTTGTTCACCACCTCGGCCATGATGCTGTTCTCCATTTCCTGGGTAAAACTCAGGTTGGCGAGCAGTTTGCCAACGTTCGGGCAGGCCTGTGCATAACCTTTGCGGGTCAGTGTATAAACGCTGCCGGTGTCACCGAAGTACTTCTCGCCGCCCTTCAGATAATGCATTTTCAATTGCACGTTCATCGGATGTGGCGTCCAGCCAAGGAAGGTCACGAACTTCTGTTTCTTCACGGCGCGAGACACTTCGGCCAGCATCGCCTGCTCGCTGGATTCGATCAGCTTCCACTGACCCAGATCGAAGTCGTTCTTCTTGATGATCTCTTGCAGCGAGATGTTCGCCGGGGCGCCGGAGCCGATGCCATAGATCTTCTTGTCAAACTTGTCGGCGTACTTGTTCAGATCGTTAAAGTTATGCACACCCGCGTCCCAAACGTAATCCGGGACCGCCAGCGTGAACTCGGTGCCGTCGAGGTTCTTCGCCAGTTGCGTAACGTCGCCGTTGGCCACGAACTTATCGTAGAAGCCTTGCTGCGCCGGCATCCAGTTACCCAGGAACACGTCCACCTGGCCATCCTTCAGACCGCCAAAGGTGATCGGCACCGCCAGCGTGTCGACCTTGGCCTTGTAGCCCATGCCGTCCAGCAGAAACCCGGTGATGGCGTTGGTTGCAGCGATGTCGCTCCAGCCAGGATCGGCCATCTTCACCGTCTCGCAGCTTTGCTCCGCATAAGCCGAGGCGCTGCCCAGAGCCAGAAGCCCGACCGTCAGTGCTGTGGATAACCTTTGCATGGACTTCCCCTTAACATTATTGGTTTTGGCAGGGTTGTGGGTAACGTGCTTTACGTTCCAGATCGTCGAGGTCGATGTGGTTGCGCATGTACTGCTGACTGGCATCCACCAGAGGCTGGTGATCCCAGCTCTTCAGCTTGCCGATGGTCAGGGCGTCGGCGACGAAACGCCGGCGTCGCTGACTGGCGAGCACCTGCTGGTGGATCGCCGGGATATCCCATTTGGTCCGCGCTTCGGCGAGAAACTCCTCGAAAAGCTGTCGATGTTGCGGCGAGTGGCTGAGTTCTTCTTGTTCCTTCGGGTCGTTATGTACATCGAAGAGTAGGCAAGGGTCGTCTTCGCTGTAGATGAATTTGTAGGCGCCACGGCGAATCATCATCAACGGGCCGATGGTGCCTTCGGCCATGTACTCACCGAACACTTCGTCGTGACCACCCTGCCCTTGCAGGTGCGAAACCAGCGAGCGGCCATCCAGTGGCAGGCCCGGTTCCAGTGAGCCGCCGGCCAATTCCACAAAGGTCGGCAGCAGGTCGGCGGTTGATACCGCCGCGCTGACCCGCCCAGCCCCGAATCGCCCTGGTGCACTGATCAGCAGCGGTACCCGGGCAGCCATTTCGTACCAATGCATTTTGTACCAGAGGCCGCGCTCGCCGAGCATGTCGCCGTGATCCCCGGAGAACACAATGATGGTGTCGTCGATAAGGCCGGTTTCCTCGAGTGTTTGCAGGAGTTTGCCGACGTTGCTGTCGATATAGCTGCACGCACCGAAGTAGGCGCGACGCGCGTCGCGAATCTTATCCACAGGCAGCGGCTTGTCCCACAGGTCGTAGACTTTGAGCAGACGCTGGGCATGTGGATCGAGTTCGTGCTGATCCGGTGTTGTAGGCAAAGGGATGTCGGCGTCGTCGTACAGATCCCAGAAAGCTTTGGGAATCGTGTACGGATCGTGTGGGTGAGTCATTGACACGGTCAGGCAGAACGGCTGATCGCCATCCTCGCGGATGTGGTCGAACAGGTATTGCTGGGCCTTGAACACCACTTCTTCGTCGAAATCCAGTTGATTGGTGCGCACGCATGGCCCGGCTTGCAGCACCGATGACATGTTGTGGTACCAGGTCGGCCGCACGTCCGGTTCATCCCAGTTCACTGCCCAACCGTAGTCGGCCGGGTAGATGTCGCTAGTCAGGCGTTCTTCATAGCCGTGCAACTGGTCCGGGCCGCAGAAATGCATCTTGCCCGACAGCGCGGTGCGATAACCGAGGCGCCGCAGGTAATGGGCATAGGTCGGAACATCGGCGGGGAAATCGGCGGCGTTGTCGTAGGCGCCGATCTTGCTCGGCAGCTGACCGCTGACGAGGGTGAAACGCGACGGTGCGCAAAGTGGGCTGTTGCAATACGCGGCGTCGAACACCACGCCTTCGGCGGCGAGGCGGCTGAGATTCGGCAACTTGATGGGCGAAGGGCCGTAGAACGGCAACATTGGCGCGGCCATCTGATCGGCCATGATGAAAAGAATATTCTTGCGCTTCATGTGATCGCGGCATTCCATAGTGGATATTTATGCGAGAGTGCTGGGATCGAGCATGAAACCCATTACCTTTGTGGTAAAGCCCATGTCAGGCAATGACTAGGATAAGCACAGCTTATGTATGACGCCCTTGGTGATCTGTCCCTGGATTTGCTCCGCGCTTTTGAAGCGGCGGCCCGTCAGCGCAGCTTCACCGCCGCCGCGGTGGAGCTTGGCACCACACAACCAGCCATCAGTCAGCAGATCAAACGGCTGGAGGAGCAACTCGCTACCCGGTTGTTCGATCGTATTTATCGCGGTATTGAGCTGACTGAGGCCGGGACCATTCTGTTCGAGCAAGTTCAACTTGGTTTGCAGAATATCGATGCAGGATTGAGCGCAATCGGCGCACAACAACAGCACGAAGTGTTGCAGGTGGCCACCGACTTCGCCTTTGCCGCGTACTGGCTAATGCCGCGACTGCACCGCTTCCATACCGCCAACCCTCAAGTGGACGTCAGCCTGGTCACCAGCGAACGCAGCCACAACATGTTGCGCACCGATATCGATGTGGCGGTGCTGTTCGGCGATGGCCGGTTCAAGCAAGGCGAGAGCCACTGGCTGTTCAGCGAAGAGGTGTTTCCGGTATGCAGCCCGCTGCTGTTGAAGGACCGTGCCCTGCCCTTGCCGGCTCAGGCATTGCTGGAGTTTCCGCTGCTGCACCTGCGAGGCGAACACAGCAGCAATTGGTTCGATTGGAGCGGCGTGTTTCGCGAACTGGGGATCACCTCTGCCCCAGCGCCGGGGCAACTGCGCTTCGACAATTACACCTTGCTGATTCAAGCGGCGATTGGTGGTCAAGGTGTCGCGATCGGCTGGCGGCACCTTGTGGATAACTTGTTGGCGCAAGGGCTGTTGTGTCGCCCGATTGCCGACACGGTGATGTCCAGGCTGGGCTATTACGTGGTCCTGCCCCAGCGCAAACGGCGTGGGGCGTTGATTCAGCTGTTTGTGGATTGGTTGAGGGCGGAGCAGGCCAGCAGTGGGCAATCGCTCGATGGTTTTCCTTTACCTTCGATTGCGGTATGAAGGCTTTTACGGTTCCGAAGTCGCAACAAAACTCACATGTTCCCCGACATGCAAATTCAGCCATAGCTCATCGGCAATCCCCACGGCGACTCGATTCAACTGTTCCAGCGCTGCGGCCAAGCCAGGTTCCAGGCTACTGCTGACATGACTGAAATGCTCGATGGTCAGCCCGGGCACGCGGGCTGGTGCATTCACCAAGGTCCAGTGCAAAGAGCTGCTTTGCAGAGCCTCGCGGATTTCTTCGGCGGCGTGGCGCTGCAGCGGGTCTTCTATTTCCGGATCGTCCAGCACCTCGAAATCGCCCACCACAAACAGCCGGACGATGCCCGCCGCCTGCATGCCATCGATCAGCGCATCCACCGCCAGCACCTCTTCGACCGGGCCGGGCACGATGGATTTTTCGATGTGTTCACTGTTCATCGGTAACCCTGGCGCATCGAGCAGACAGATCACCGCCGAACAGCCGGCCACGCTCTGTTTGACCCGCTTGGCATCGAACAGGTCGCCGGCCTTGGTGCGTAAACCCGGGCGCGGCGCGAGCGCGTTCAGGTCATCTAGTATCGCGATCACTTCATGCTGGCGCCGCAGCATTTCAGCCATCAGCGCACTGCCAAGGCTACTCATGGCACCATAAAGCACTACCTTCACCACCGGGGTTTCGGCATTTTTCATGGCCGTGCTCCGTACTTCCTGCCTATATAGAGTATGGCCTGTGGGGAGCGATGTGGGTTCGAGCAGGTTTCAGAGGGCTTTTAGATGCAACGGATCAAGGGCTACCACGCCCATGTCTATTTCGATGTCAGCACCCTCCCGCAGGCCCGGGCCTTGTGTGAGCAGGCAGCGCAATTGTTTCCGCTGAAGATGGGGCGCGTGCACGAACGCCCGGTTGGCCCGCACCCGGACTGGAGTTGCCAATTGGCTTTCGAGCCGCAATACATTGGCGAGGTGTTGCCGTGGCTGGCGCTTAACCGCAAAGGTTTGGTGGTGTTCCTGCACCCGGACACGGGCGACGATCTGCTCGACCACACCGAGCACGCGATCTGGATGGGCGCGATCCGGCCGCTGAACCTGTCTGTTTTCTGATCAGAGTTGTTCCTCGGCCTCGCCGGGCAGGTGCTCATCCAGATGCAGCCAAGGCAAGCGACTGTTAGTCCAGATATGCCGCTCGGCCGGTGCCTGCTCGGGATGGTCGAGGGTGGCGATGGTCACGTCGATGCTCTCGGGGCTGAGCTGCGTCACCAGCGCCAGTTGCGCCCCACAGTTTGGGCAGAAATATCGCACGCAAGTAGACGAAGACTCGTACCGGGATGACGTACCCGCCATCCATTTAAATGCTGAGGCCGGCACGGTGATCCAGGTGGTCACGATTCCACCGCTGACCCGTCGGCAAATCGAGCAATGGCAGTGAGCGATGTCGTGCAATGGCCCGCTGAATTGATAGCGCATTTGTCCGCAGTGGCAGCCGCCAGTGTGAAGTTCGCCCATGTCTTTTGCTCCTGACCCGTGTTTACGGCCTTTCAACCGGGCCGACGACCGGTTGTACATTCGGTCAATGCTTTCACTCGCGAAAGCTGGCTGAAAGCTTCCCCCATTAGGATCGCCCTCACTGCCGGCAATAGACCGGTTGGCCAATGCGAGTGTTTTATCGCCCGCCCGGTCCATTAAACAACAACAATGGTGATTCTGATGTCCGCTACTACCCGCCTCTTCGCTGTCACTCCGCCCGTACGTCTCGTGCTTCCCGTTCTGCGCTGACCCCATCCGGTTCGCCCATTCCCTAGCCGCGCCACGCCTGGAGTATTCCTATGCTGACTTTCCTTGGCTTCGCCATGGTCATCACGTTCATGTTCCTGATCATGACCAAGCGCCTGTCTGCGCTGATCGCTCTGATCATTATCCCGATCATTTTCGCCCTGTTCGGTGGTTTCTCACCGAAGATCGGCCCGATGATGCTCGAAGGCATCACCAAGCTCGCGCCGACCGGTGTGATGCTGATGTTCGCCATTCTCTACTTCGCCCTGATGATTGACTCCGGCCTGTTCGACCCGGCCGTGCGCAAGATCCTCAAACTGGTCAAGGGCGACCCGCTCAAAGTTTCGGTCGGTACCGCCGTACTGGCGCTCGTCGTTTCCCTCGATGGTGACGGCGCGACCACTTATATGATCTGCGTGGCCGCCATGCTGCCGCTCTACAGCCGCATCGGCATGAGCCCGCGGATCATGGCCGGTCTGATCATCCTCGCCGGTGGCGTGATGAACATGACCCCTTGGGGTGGCCCGACGGCTCGTGCGGCCAGTGCGCTGCATGTCGATCCGTCCGACATCTTTGTGCCAATGATTCCGGCGATGTTGGCCGGCGTGGTGGCGATCCTGGCAATTGCCTACTTCTACGGTAAACGTGAGCGTGCGCGTCTGGGTGAGCTACATCTGGTCGGTGATGAAGTCGATCACAGCGAAATCAGCGTTTCGCAGTTCCCGGACGCCCGTCGTCCAAAGCTGATCTGGTTCAACGGCGCGTTGACCCTGGCGCTGATGTGCACCCTGGTCGCCGGCCTGTTGCCGCTGCCGGTACTGTTCATGGTGGCGTTCAGTATCGCGATGATCGTCAACTACCCGTGCCTGCAACAGCAGAAGGACCGCGTCGCGGCTCACGCCGGTAGCGTGCTGGCGGTGGTCGGGTTGATCTTTGCCGCGGGTATCTTCACCGGTATCCTGTCGGGCACCGGCATGGTCGATGCCATGTCGAAAAGCCTGCTGGCGGTCATCCCGGATTTCCTCGGCCCGTATCTGGCCGTGATCACCGCGCTGGTGAGCATGCCGTTCACGTTCTTTATGTCGAACGATGCTTTTTATTACGGCGTGTTACCGGTACTTGCCGAAGCTGCCAGTCATTACGGTATAACCGCGGTGGAAATGGCACGTGCCTCGATCGTCGGTCAGCCCGTCCACTTGCTGAGCCCGCTGGTACCATCGACTTATCTGTTGGTGGCCCTGGCCGGTATCGAATTCGGTGATCATCAGCGATTCACCTTGAAGTGGGCAGTGCTGGTTTGCCTGTGCATACTGGTCGCTGCATTGCTGATGGGGATTTTTCCGCTGTTCAGCACTCTATAGGCCCAAGACTCACCATGACGGGTCCAGGCTTTGTTGTTTGAAGCCCGGGCCCTTCGTGGTTTAACACATCCTCAAAGGAATACACATGGAATGGCTGACCAACCCTGAAATCTGGGTTGCCTTCTTCACCCTGACTGCCCTGGAGATCGTCCTGGGCATCGACAACATCATCATGATTTCGATCCTGGTCAGCCGCATGCCCAAGCACATGCAGGCGCGCACCCGGATTTTCGGCCTGGCGCTGGCCATGATCACGCGGATCCTGTTGCTGCTGTCGATCACCTGGGTCATGCGCCTCACCTCAGACCTGTTCGAAGTATTCGGCCAGGGTATTTCCGGGCGTGACCTGATCCTGTTCTTCGGTGGTCTGTTCCTGCTGTGGAAGAGCTCGCAAGAGATGTACCACGGGCTGGAAGGCGAAGATGAAGTCAGCGACGAGCCGAGCGGCAAGGGTGGCAGCTTTATCTACACCATTATTCAGATCGCGATCATCGACATTGTGTTCTCGCTGGACTCGGTCATCACTGCCGTTGGCATGGTGTCCCACGTACCGGTCATGGTCGCGGCGATCATCGTCGCTGTGCTAGTGATGATGTGGGCCTCGGGCACCATCAGCGAGTTCATCGACAAGCACCCGTCGCTGAAAATGCTGGCGCTGTCGTTCCTGTTGCTGGTGGGTACCGTGCTGATTGCCGAATCGCTTGACGTGCACTTGCCAAAAGGCTACGTCTACTTTGCCATGGCGTTCTCGCTGGCGGTGGAAGCGATCAACATCAAGATGCGCACCGCGATGGCGAGAAAGCGCAAACAGCAGGAGCCGGTGAAACTGCGCAAGGATGTTCCGGGTCAGTAACCCGAACACCCTGCGATGACAAAGGGGCCTTCGGGCCCCTTTGTCATCTCTGCAGCAAACTGTTTTCATGACAGTTTTGTTTCAATCGCCTCTTTAGCTATGCGATGCTGGCGCCCAGACCGTTAGCCAACTACAGCTTAAGTACAGAACGTAGAAAAACGCGCGGCACCGTCGACTTGCCCCACTGGGGCGCTGCCACCACAGGGGGTCTGCATGCTCACCCTGCTCAATTTGTTATCAGCCGTGACCTTGTTGATCTGGGGCACGCACATCGTCCGAACCGGCATCCTGCGGGTTTATGGTTCCAACTTGCGTCACGTGATCGCCCATAACATGTCCAGGCGCTGGTTGGCGTTTGTTGCCGGCATCATGGTGACCGCCATGGTCCAGAGCAGCAATGCCACCGCCATGCTCGTTACCTCGTTTGTCGGTCAGGGCCTGATGGCGCTGACCCCGGCTCTGGCGACCATGCTCGGTGCCGACGTCGGTACCGCACTGATGGCGCGGGTACTGACCCTCGACTTGTCGTGGCTGTCGCCGTTGCTGATTTTCCTCGGGGTGATTTTCTTTCTGTCGCGCAAGCAGACCCGGGTCGGGCAGATGGGCCGGGTCAGTATTGGTCTGGGGCTGATCATTCTGGCGCTGCAACTGATCGTCGAGGCCGCCGCGCCGATCACTCAGGCGCAAGGGGTGAAAGTCATCTTCGCCTCTTTGACCGGCGACATTCTGCTCGATGCCTTGGTCGGTGCGCTGTTCGCGATGGTTTCCTATTCCAGCCTGGCTGCCGTCCTGCTGACCGCGACCCTGGCCGGTGCCAGCGTGATCAGTTTGCCAGTGGCCATCGGCCTGGTGATCGGCGCCAACATCGGCAGCGGCATTCTTGCTTTTCTCAGCACCAGCATGCAGAACGCGGCCGGCCGTCAGGTGGCGCTTGGCAGCCTGTTGTACAAACTGATTGGTCTGCTGCTGATCATTCCGGTGCTCGATCCGCTGGTGCACTGGATCGACAGCCTCGACTTCAGCCCTCAGGAAATGGTCATCGGCTTCCACCTGCTCTACAACACCGTGCGCTGCCTGATCTTGTTGCCCAGTGTTGGACCAATGGCCAAGCTCTGTGGGTGGTTACTGCCAGAGCGGCCGGACATCAACGGCACCGCCAAACCGCGGCATCTCGACCCGACCGCTCTGGTCACCCCGAGTCTGGCGCTGGCCAATGCTGCTCGGGAAACCCTGCGCATCGGCGATCTGGTCGACAGCATGCTCGAAGCCATGCTCGCCGTGTTGCGCGGCAAACAGACCGCCGTCACCCAGGAAATTCGTCGCCTGACCGATGATGTCGAAGCGCTCTACAGCGCCATCAAGCTCTATCTGGCGCAAATGCCCCGCGAAGACCTCAGCGAGCAGGACAGCCGGCGATGGGCGGAAACCATCGAGCTGGCAATCAACCTGAAACTGGCCAGCGACGTGATCGAACGCATGCTGCGCAAGGTTCAGCAGCAGAAAACCTCGCAACGCCGGTCTTTTTCCGAGGTCGGTCTGGAGGAATTGGCGGGGCTGCACAGTCAGTTGATCGCCAATCTGCGTCTGGGATTGTCGGTGTTCCTCAGCGCCGATCCGGAAAGTGCCCGCCAGTTGCTGCGTGAGAAACGTCGCTTTCGTGCACAGGAACGCCGCCTCGCCCATGCTCATGTCAGCCGTTTACACCGTAAGATCGTGCAAAGTATCGAGACCAGTTCGCTGCATCTGGAGCTGATTGCTGACATGAGACGCTTGAATTCATTGTTTTGCAGCAGTGCCTATGCGGTTTTGGGCACCTCAGACACTGGCGCTCTGGCAGTCGATGATACGGCTGACATCACTCATTCACCCTGAACGTCCATCATTGCCTGAAGTCTGTTGAACTTACGCTGGTCGTAGGAAACTTCGTTATGCGCTGTTTGTTGTTCGCTTGTCTATTGCTTGGCTCACTGCCTTCATTTGCCCAAGATCGCTTTCAGGTCGAGGGCTATACGTTGCCCAACGGCTTGCAACTGGTGCTCAAACCGGGCACTGAGCGCGGGCATGTGGCGATCCGGTTAGTGGTTGGCGTCGGCCTGGATGATTTCAGCTGTGCCGACAAGGAGCTGCCGCATCTGCTCGAACACTTGCTGTTCAGCGGTATTGATGCGACCGGCGAAGACGGTCTGGAAGAACGCATGCAGGTCCTGGGCGGTGAGTGGAATGCTTACACCAGCAATGCCGACACGACCTTCGTCATCGAAGCCCCGGCGAAAAACCAGCGCAAGGTCCTCGACCTGCTGTTGGCGCTGCTGACCCAGACTCGTATTGACGACAATGCCATTAACGTCGCCAAGCAAATAGTCGAGCGCGAAGATGGCGGTCATTACTCGCACCTGCAACGCTGGCTGGATCGCCAGGACGTGGGGCATACCGCGAGTAATCAGTTGGCGGTGGAACTGGGCCTCAAATGCCCTGAGCACGCGCAAGTCGATCATCTGACCCGCGAGCAATTGGAGAAGGTGCGCAAGGACTGGTACGCGCCCAACAACATGACCCTGATCGTGGTCGGCGATCTGGACCGCCTGCTGCCGGCCTATCTGGAACGGGCCTATGGTGCGCTCGAAGCGGTTGAGCCTAGCGCTCACCTGCCGTTGCCAGACATTCAGGCCAGCGCGGCTCACGAGCGAAATTTGAGCAACGGTTTCGTCGGCGGCGGTGCCAAATTGCATTGGCTGGTGCCGGAACCGGTGCTGCAAGACCAGCACGACGAAACCTTCGACCTGCTCAAGGACTATCTGGACTGGGCGCTCTATCGCCAATTGCGCCTGGCCCATGGGTTGTCTTACGGGCCCTCGGCCGAGCGCGAGGTATTTGGCGGGGTGGGCTTCATGAGCCTGAACGCCGACCTTGATCGCGACGACGTGCTGGCAGCGGAACAGGTGCTGGATGAGCTTCAAGCCGATCTGCTCAAGAACGGCCTCGATGCCGCCACCTTCGCCCGTCTCAAGCAAGCGGCCATCGCTCGCCAGGCCTGGGCCGTGCAAGGCAATAGCGCCCTGGCGAACTATTACTGGAGCGCCCTTGGCGATTACGAAGACGGCCATTTCATCAACCCGGCCAGGGCGTTGCAAGGCGTGACGCTGGCCGAGGCGAACAAGGCAATGCGTCAGTTGCTACTGCAACCGGGCTATCTGCGGATCGAGAAGCCGCTGATGAGTTATGACCAAGTGATGTGGGCGATTGTCGGGGGATTTGGATTGATGGTGCTTGGAATATTGGGTTGGCGCATTCACCGCAGAAAGCAATGATTTCCCTATGGCAATGGGTTTTGTGTGGCGAGGGAGCTTGCTCCCGTTGGGCTGCGAAGCGGCCCTGAAAACGGCACCCCCGGTTTATCAGACACACCGCATTCACCGATATTGCGGCTGCTGCGCAGCCGAGCGGGAGCAAGCTCCCTCGCCACAGGGTTTTGGGTTAGATCAAAGTGACCGCAAGCCTCGCCACAGGCCCCCCCGGGCGGTACCCTGTCGAGGATTTTTCCCACGACTATTGTGAATCGCCGAATGCCGAATCTGACCCTGTACGTACAGCGCATCCTCGAATTGATGAAGCGCTATCCCGGGGTCATTGCGCTTGGCGGTTTCATCTCCGGGGTCGGCAGTTTCATGCTGGTGGATCGCCAACAAGGTCTGGCGACCTGGATCACCACCATCATGCTGATCAGCTGGGTCTGGCTGATGCTGGAAAACAGCCTCACCAAGCTGTTCGCCAGGGTCTTCAAGCGGGAAATACCCCAGCCGTTGCTGCGGTATGCAACGCAGATGATCCATCAGGAAAGCCTGTTCTTTGTCCTGCCGTTCTTTTTAATCACCACCACCTGGAACAGCGGCCAGTTGTTCTTCACGGGATTACTGAGCATGGCGGCGCTGATTTCGATCATCGACCCGCTCTATTACAAATGGCTGGCACCGCGCCGCTGGGCGTTCCTGGCGCTGCATACCCTGACCCTGTTCGCGGCCCTGCTGACCGCCCTGCCCGTCATCCTGCACCTGACCACCGCCCAAAGCTTCAAGCTGGCGCTGGGTATTGCCATGCTTCTGTCGTTCCCGAGCCTGGCCTCGATCTTCCCGATTCGCACGGTGCGCAATGCGCTGGCGATCCTCAGCATCACCGTCGGCATCGGTGCCGCCGGTTGGGTGCTGCGCTCCTGGGTGCCGCCGGCGACCCTGTGGATGACTGATGTGGCGATCAGCACCCAAATGCAGGATCGAACTCCCGGCAAGAGCCTGGAAGAAGTCAGCGCCGAGCAGATTCGTGGCGGTGGGCTATATGCATTCACCGCGATCAACGCTCCGCGGGGTCTGGCCGAACGGATTTATCACGTCTGGATGTTCAACGGTAAAGAAGTCGATCGTATCCCGCTGGACATCAACGGGGGGCGCAAGGAAGGCTACCGCGCCTGGACCCACAAGCAGAACTTCCCCGGTAATCCCGCCGGAAAATGGCAGGTACGGGTGCTGACTGAGGATGGTCAGCTGATTGGCGTGCTGCGCTTCAAGGTCCTGGACAGCACACCCATCAAAGAAAAGTAACGCGGTTCGTGTTATTAGTCAGGTCTGCGTAATAGCCGAACAAGCACGGAGCTTATGACTAGCAGCACAATGCCCGGCAGTGCCCGACTGGATACCTCGCACAGCCCTGCCCTGTTGCGGGTCACGGGTGACTGGACGCTCGCCCATTACGCCGATCTCAGCCGCCTGAGCGAAAAGCTCCGTGGCCAATACGACAACAACACCCACATCGATCTCAATGGCCTCGGCGCGCTCGATACGGCGGGTGCGTCATTGCTGGTGGAGTTGCTGGGGGCCGAGCGTCTGGGCAAATCTGCCGAACACCCCGATTGCACCCTTTCTTCCGCGGATCGCGCCTTGTTGCAGACGGTGTACTGCTCACTCAGCGATTTCTGCGTGCCGATCAAAGAACCGGAAATCAGCGTCGGCATTCAACTGCTGACCCGCATCGGCCGCGCGGTCGACGCGGTCTGGCAGGACACGTTGCAACTGTTGGGTTTCGTCGGCCTGATCCTGGAAACCATCGCTCGCGGGCTGTTTCGGCCCAAGCGCTGGCGCCTCACGCCGATGGTCGCTCACATTGAACAGACCGGCCTCGACGCCGCCCCCATCGTCGCCCTGCTGACCTTTCTGGTGGGCGCCGTGGTGGCGTTTCTTGGGGCGACGGTTCTGGCCAGTTTTGGCGCGAGTATTTTCACCGTGGATCTGGTGGCGTTCTCTTTTCTGCGGGAGTTCGGCGTGTTGCTCACGGCGATCCTGATGGCGGGCCGCACCGCCAGTGCGTTCACCGCGCAGATCGGTTCGATGAAGGCCAACGAAGAAATCGACGCGATCCGCACCCTCGGCCTCGACCCGATGGAGTTGCTGGTAGTACCCCGCGTCCTGGCGTTGCTGGTGGCGTTGCCGATGTTGACCTTTCTGGCGATGGTGTCAGGGATTGTCGGCGGTGGCGTAGTCTGCGCGCTGTCGCTGGATATCTCGCCGGCGATGTTCCTGTCACTGCTGCAATCGGACATCGGCGTTCAGCACTTTCTGGTGGGGATCGTCAAAGCGCCGATATTTGCGTTCCTGATTGCCGCCATCGGCTGCCTCGAGGGCTTCAAGGTCAGCGGCAGCGCCGAGTCCGTCGGCGCGCACACCACGTCCAGCGTGGTGCAGTCGATTTTCGTGGTGATCGTGCTCGACGCCGTAGCTGCGTTGTTTTTCATGGAGATGGACTGGTGAGTCGTTTACCCCGAGCGCCTTCAGAGGCGGTGATCGAAGTCCGTGGGCTGTGCAATCGCTTCGGCCGGCAGAGCGTGCACGAGAACCTCGACCTGGACTTGTACAAGGGCGAGATTCTGGCGGTGGTCGGCGGTTCCGGCAGCGGCAAATCGGTGCTGCTTCGCAGCATTGTCGGCCTGCGTCAGCCCAGCGAAGGGCTGGTGAAGGTCTTCGGCAAGAACTTGCCGAGCCTGTCGGAACACGAGCGCTCGCTGGTCGAACGGCGGTTCGGTGTGTTGTTCCAGAAAGGTGCCTTGTTCTCTTCGCTCACCGTGACCGAGAACGTCGCTCTGCCCCTGATTGAACATGCCGGCCTGAGCCGTGCCGATGCCGAGCACCTGGCGGCGGTGAAACTGGCGTTGGCCGGGCTGCCATTGTCGGCGGCCGACAAATACCCTGCTTCACTGTCCGGCGGCATGATCAAGCGCGCGGCCCTGGCCCGTGCCTTGGCCCTGGACCCGGACATCCTGTTTCTCGACGAACCCACCGCCGGTCTAGACCCGATTGGCGCCGCAGGTTTCGATCAGCTGATCCTGACTCTGCGCGATGCCTTGGGCCTGAGCGTGTTTCTGGTGACCCACGACCTCGACACGCTATACACCATCACCGACCGAGTGGCGGTGCTGGCGCAGAAGAAAGTGCTGGTGGCGGACGGCATCGACAAGGTGTCGGAAACCGATGATGCGTGGATTCACGAATACTTCCATGGCCCTCGCGGCCGCGCGGCGCTGACGGCCGCTAACCAGCTCAACGAGGTCTGACATGGAAACCCGAGCCCATCACGTATTGATCGGCCTGTTCACCGTCATAGTGGTGGCGGGCGCCCTGCTCTTCGGTCTGTGGCTGGCCAAGTCCAGCGTCGATACCGAATTCAAGGATTACGAAATCGTCTTCAACGAGGCGGTCAGCGGCCTGTCCAAGGGCAGCGCCGTGCAGTACAGCGGGATCAAGGTCGGCGATGTGGTGATGCTGCGCCTGGACCCGAATGATCCGCGCCGGGTGTTGGCGCGGATTCGCCTGGGCGGAGACACTCCGATCAAGGAAGACACCCAGGCCAAACTGGCGCTGACCGGGATCACCGGGACCTCGATCATCCAGCTCAGCGGCGGCACGCCACAAAGTCCGACCCTCAAGGGCAAGGACGGCAATTTGCCGACAATCGTTGCGTCGCCCTCGCCCATTGCCCGGTTGATGAATGACAGTAACGATCTGATGGAGGGCGTGAACGTGTTGATGCACAACGCCAATCAGTTGTTTTCCTCGGAGAACGTCGCGCTTATCAGCAGCACCCTGGAGCATCTGGAGCAAACCACCGGCACCATCGCCGACCAGCGCGGCGACATTCGTCAGGCGATGCAGCAACTGGCTTCGGTTGGCAAGCAGGCCAGCGCCACCCTGGAACAGACCACCGCGTTGATGCGCAACGCCAACGGCCTGCTCAACGATCAGGGCAAGCAGATGTTCGGCAGTGCCGAGCAAGCCATGAAGTCCCTGGAACAAAGCAGCGCGACCATCAACACGTTGCTCTCCGCCAATCAGGATTCCCTCAACAGCGGCATGCAGGGCCTCAATGGCCTGGCGCCGGCGGTGCGTGAGCTGCGCGATACCTTGAGTTCGCTGCGAACCATTTCCCATCGGCTTGAGGCCAACCCCAGCGGTTACCTGCTGGGCAATGACAAGAACAAGGAGTTCACGCCATGAAGCTGGCTCATCTCGCCCTCCTCGCCGGTTTTGCGTTGGTCGCTTCCTGTTCGATTTTCCCCAAGACCGAGCCGTCCGATGTCTATCGCCTGCCATCGACGCAGAGCGACGCATCGGCCCTTCACGGCACGCCGCAACGCTGGTCGTTGCGGCTGGCCAAGCCTCAGACCAGCGAAGCCTTGAACAACTCGAAAATCGCAGTGATACCTCAAGGTGACCTGATCAGCAGCTACAAGGCTTCACGCTGGAGCGATCCGGCACCGGTGCTGTTGCGCAATCGTCTGCTCGATGGTTTCCAGGGTGACGGTCGCGTGCCGTTGCTCAGCACCGATGACAGTAATTTCCAGGCAGACCTGGAGCTGGGCGGCAACCTGCAAGCGTTCCAGACCGAGTACCAAGGCACGGCGGCGAGCGTGGTCGTGCGCCTGGATGCGTTGTTGGTGCGTGGGTATGACCAGCGAATCCTCGCCAGTCGGCGCTTTGAAGTGCGTCAGCCGTTGAGCGATGTGAAGGTGCCGGCGGTGGTGACCGGTTTTGGCCAGGCCAGCGATCAATTGACGGCGCAGGTGGTGGCTTGGACGGTGGAGCAAGGTCAGAAGGTTGTGCCGCCGTTGACGCCATAAAGGTCGGACGCATTTTTAATGTGGGAGCGGCGGTGCGACGATTCGACTTGCTCGCGAAGGCGGTGTGTCAGTCAACAGAGATGTTGAATGTACCGGCCTCTTCGCGAGCAAGCTCGCTCCCACAGGTTTTTCGGTCAGCCAAAGAACCAGTAGCAAACCCCGATCGCGCCAAGCACACCCGCCAACTCCGCCAGCAACGCACACCCCACCGCATGCCGTGCACGCTGAATGCCCACCGCGCCGAAGTACACCGCCAGTACATAGAAGGTCGTCTCGGTACTGCCCTGAATCGTCGCCGCCACCAGCGCCGGGAAGCTGTCTACCCCTTCGGTCTTCATGGTTTCAATCAGCATCGCCCGCGCGGCGCTGCCGGAGAAGGGTTTGACCATGGCCGTCGGCAGCGCATCGACGAAACGCGTGTCCCAACCGGCCCACTCCACCAGATGACGAATCCCGTCCAGACCGAAATCCAGCGCTCCGGACGCCCGCAATACGCCCACGGCGCAGAGCATCGCCACCAGATACGGCAGCAGATTCTTGGCCACGTCGAAGCCTTCTTTGGCGCCCTCGATGAACGCCTCGTAGACCTTCACTTTGCGAAATGCGCCGATCACCAGAAACAGCATGGTCAGCCCGAACAGCGTCAGGTTGCCGAGGATCGATGACAGACTCGCCAGAGCGGTCGCCGAGAGCGTCGCCAGCAGCGCCATGAACGCACCGAGGGCCAGGGCACCGGGAATCAGGTAGGCGAGCACCACCGGGTCCCACAGGCGCAGACGCTGCATGAACGCCACCGACAACAGACCGACCAGGGTCGAACAACTGGTCGCGAGCAGAATCGGCAGGAACACCAGGGTCGGATCGGGCGCGCCTTGCTGGGCGCGGTACATGAAGATCGTCACTGGCAGCAGGGTCAGGGACGAGGCGTTGAGCACCAGGAAGAGGATCTGCGCGTTGCTGGCGATGGTGTCGCTGGGATTGAGTTCTTGCAGCGCCTTCATGGCTTTGAGGCCGATCGGCGTGGCGGCGTTGTCCAGCCCCAGGCCGTTGGCGGCGAAATTGAGTGTGATCAGACCGATGGCCGGGTGTCCGGGCGGCACTTCCGGCATCAGGCGCAGGAACAGCGGGCCCAACGCCTTGGCCAGCCACTCGACGATCCCGGCCTTTTCGGCGATCCGCAAAAAACCCAGCCAGAGGGTGAGAGTGCCGAACAGCAGGATCATGACCTCGACCGACAATTTGGCCATGGCGAAAATGCTTTCTACCATCGCCGCGAAGATCCCGGCGTTGCCGCCGATCAGCCATTGCGCCAGCGCCGAAACGGCAGCCACGATGAAGAAGCCAAGCCACAGGCCATTAAGCATCAGTCAAATCCCCCGGAAGATGCGGCGAATGATAGCGGGGCAGGCAGAAACGACAAACCCCGGATTTCTCCGGGGTTTGTTTGCGAGCGTTTATCGCTCTGCGGGATTGCGCCCTACACATAATGTGCGTGCAACTCCGTCCTGTAGGAGCATGGCTTGCCAGCGAAGAACGATGACGCGGTGCAACTGAAACACCGCGGCGTCCCATTCGCGGGCAAGCCTCGCTCCTACAGGGATCTACGTCAGTTGCTGGAAATTTCGCCAACCGGCAGCTTTTCCTTGCTGCGCCAGTGCGGCAGGGAGTTCCAGTAGCGCTCGCCCTTGGCATCGTCGTACATGCCTTCCCAACGAGCGATAACCAATACGGCCAAGGCGTTGCCGATCACGTTCAACGCGGTACGGGCCATGTCCATGATGCGGTCGACACCGGCGATGAATGCCAGGCCTTCCAACGGAATACCGACGCTGCCCAATGTGGCCAGCAGCACCACGAAGGACACGCCCGGTACGCCGGCGATGCCTTTGGAGGTGACCATCAGCGTCAGCACCAGCAGCACTTGCTGGCTGATGGACAAGTCGATGCCATAGAGCTGGGCAATGAAGATCGCCGCGATGCTCTGGTACAGGGTCGAGCCGTCGAGGTTGAACGAGTAGCCGGTCGGCACCACAAAACTGCAAATGGCTTTCGGCGCGCCGTAGGCTTCCATCTTCTCGATCACGCGCGGCAGCACGGTTTCGGAACTGGCGGTGGAGTAGGCCAGGACCAGCTCATCCTTGAAGATGCGCATCAGCTTGATCACCGAGAAGCCGAACAGGCGAGCGATCAGGCCCAGCACCACGAAGGCGAAGAAGGCAATGGCGAAGTAAACCAGGATGACCAGTTTGGCCAGCGGCAGCAGAGAGGCGAAGCCGAAGTTGGCCACGGTCACCGCGATTAAAGCGAAAACACCAATAGGCGCGTAGTTCATGATCATGTGAGTGACCTTGAACATGCTCTCCGACACGCCCTGGAACATCTTCACCAGCGGCTCGCGCAGGTCCGATTGCAGGCTCGACAGACCGAGGCCGAACAACACGGAGAAGAAGATGATCGGCAACATCTCGCCACGCGCCATGGCCGCAAAGATGTTCGACGGGATCAGATTGAGGATGGTCTGGATGAACGCATGTTCATGCTGAACCTCGGCGGCAGTGGCCTGGTACTTGGAAATATCCACCGTACCCAGGGTGCTCATGTCGATGCCGGTGCCCGGATGGACCACGTTGGCCAACACCAGGCCGACCAGAATGGCGATGGTGGTGACGATTTCGAAGTAGATGATGGTCTTCAGACCGATGCGACCGAGTTTCTTCGCGTCACCCACGCCAGCAATGCCGACGACGAGCGAGGAGATCACAATCGGGATCACGATCATCTTGATCAGACGGATAAAGATATCGCCTGCCGGTTGCAGGACGTTGCTGATCCACCAGGCTTTTTCGGCACTGAAATGGTTGAGCAGTGCACCAATTGCTATCCCCAGAACCAGACCGATGAGGATCTGCCAGGCGAGGCTAAGCTTTGCCTTCTTCATATCTTTACCCTTACTTGCGTTTGACTCAGGCCGATGCATGAACTGAAACGCCTAATGGCGAACAAGTTTTGCACCGGCCCCCGTATAAGGTCCCCGCGAGCGAGCATTTACGGCTCTCAGGCAGCGAAAAAAGGCGCAACTATTCCGATGCCGGGAAGCGCCGTCTAATGCCGTAAACGCCTACCCTATGCCGAATCGGCATGAGATTTTCCAACTGAAACCCGCGTCCCAGCCGGTTTGAATATGACATTCAGGCGGGCATAAGTGCCGTGAACCGGCCATTTCAGCGCAGGTCGATGTTTTTTAAATAGATGGAAATTTGGGAAAAGGCCTACGTTTTGCTGCGAATTATCCTATCGAGAGCGTCGGAGCTTTCTCGATATACGGTCACGAAGAAACACCGCGAAACGGTTTTGCGGGGAATATGCAGCAATAACAGATGAGCTGAATGCTCTAGATCAACGTTTTGCACGTTGAAGCCCTCCGCAAGTTCGTCGAGCCACCTCGGGCCCCGGCGAACTTGCGTCGCAGCTTTGCCTGACCCGGCCCTTGCGCAGGTACTCCCTGTACCTGTAGGTCACTGCGACCCTGAAGCAGTCAGAGCGTCCCGACCCCTTGGTCATGCGTCTACCGTCCTCGGGTAGCGCAGTGGAAAGAAGCGCTGTGGCCTCTTTCATGTTTCGAACTCTTTCTTCAGTTATTTCAGCCTCGACCGCGGCGGCCAAAGAAGAAGGAAGCAATGAACATCACCAGGAACACGACAAAGAGAATCTTGGCGATACCCGTGGCGGTGCCCGCGATACCACCGAAGCCCAGTACTGCGGCGATGATGGCAATGATCAAGAATGTGATTGCCCAGCTCAACATGGTGATTCTCCTTACGCATCTGTTTAAAGGAGTTGCTTGTGGTGCTTTCCGGGCGTGTCGAGCACGCCAAGTTCGTTTGCTTAAAACACCCAACGTTCTTGAGGCGTCTCATCAACAGGCTGGGCCTGGTCGACGTCCATCATTCGCATTGAGTCGTTGTCAGTCAGGTTGCTGGCGGCGCTGAAGTGGGTTTGTGGGGTATGTGGAATCGACAGGTGCGGCGTCTCCGGCTGCTGGCTCTGTTCCCAACGCAAGAATTGCTGGCCTCCAATCAAGGTGATCAACAGCGCCAGCAAGGCAATCAGGCCTTGCTGGACATGCAATGGCGAGATACGTAATTGGGCGGCACCTTGGCGATTCATCCTGAAGTTCCTCCCCACATTGGGTCGTATTCTTTGGCGGGCGCTGGTTCATTAAATGCCCTGATTACCCAGACTCCTGCAGCCTGCATGCCACCTTATTGCTAGGTTTAATACGATTAAAATCAATAAGTTATATGTTCTGTGAAAATCGTTTCGGACGCATCCTGCACGATGCCTCTTTTGAGGTCGTGCTTAATGCACGATGAGCTCGCCGAAACTTTCAATATTTTTGGAATTGAGGGAAGGGCACAGATGTCAGAAAGGGACGCAGGCAATCGCCGAAGAATGGTCTATTAATAAAAAATCAGATAAATCAGTGAATTATGTTGTCGCTGAGTAGATAGCTCCGCTGTTTTGTCTGGAATCGACCACACTCAATCATGCAACTTGCCCGATTTTTTCCGGGACTAACCCAATCATCAATTAAAGGAGCGTAGGAACATGGAATCAGCCACTGAGCATCAAGGCCGCATTCTGCTGGTGGATGATGAATCCGCCATCCTTCGAACCTTTCGCTATTGCCTCGAAGACGAAGGCTACAGCGTGGCCACCGCGACCAGCGCTGCTCAGGCCGAAGCCTTGTTGCAGCGCCAGGTTTTCGATCTGTGCTTCCTCGATTTGCGCCTGGGGGAAGATAACGGCCTGGATGTGCTGGCCCAGATGCGCATCCAGGCGCCTTGGATGCGGGTGGTGATCGTCACTGCTCACTCGGCCGTGGACACTGCCGTGGATGCGATTCAGGCCGGCGCCGCCGACTACCTGGTCAAACCTTGCAGCCCCGACCAGTTGCGTCTGGCCACTGCCAAACAGCTGGAAGTACGGCAACTCTCGGCGCGCCTGGAAGCCCTCGAAGGTGAAGTGCGAAAACCCAAGGAGGGCCTGGATTCCCACAGTCCGGCCATGAAAGTGGTGCTCGAAACGGCGCGCCAGGTCGCCAGTACTGACGCCAATATCCTGCTTCTCGGCGAATCCGGCACGGGTAAAGGTGAGCTGTCACGGGCCATTCACGGCTGGAGCAAACGCCAGAAGAAGTCCTGCGTCACCGTCAACTGCCCGTCCCTGACAGCAGAATTGATGGACAGCGAACTCTTCGGACACAGCCGCGGCGCGTTCACCGGTGCCAGTGAAAGTACCTTGGGTCGTGTTAACCAGGCCGACGGCGGAACGTTATTTCTCGACGAGATCGGCGATTTTCCATTGACCTTGCAGCCAAAATTGCTGCGTTTCATTCAGGACAAGGAATACGAACGCGTGGGCGACCCGGTGACCCGCCGTGCCGATGTGCGAATCCTCGCAGCGACTAACCTCAACCTTGAAGACATGGTTCGCGATGGCCGCTTTCGTGAAGACTTGCTCTATCGCCTGAACGTCATCACCTTGCACCTGCCGCCACTTCGCGAACGCAGGGAAGACATTCTGAACCTGGCTGACCGTTTCCTGGCACGCTTCGTCAAGGAATACTCGCGCCCGGCCAGATGTTTCAGCGACGAGGCCCGCGAAGCGCTGCTCGGCTACCGCTGGCCGGGCAACATTCGCGAGCTGCGCAACGTGGTGGAGCGCGCGAGCATTATTTGTCCGCAGGAGCGGGTAGAGCTCAGCCACTTGGGCATGGCCGAGATCCCGACCAACCACACGCCGCGCATCGGCGCTGCACTGAGCCTGGATGAATTGGAAAAAGCTCACATTGGCGCGGTCCTGGCCACGGCCGATACGCTGGATCAGGCGGCCAAGACCCTGGGTATCGATGCTTCGACCCTGTACCGCAAACGCAAGCAGTACAATCTGTGAGTTGTAATCGATGAAACTGGCGATGACGTTGCGCACCCGGCTGTTTCTGAGTATTTCCGCGCTGATGACCGTGGCGCTGCTTGGGCTGTTGCTCGGGCTGGTCAGCGTGATGCAGATGGCAGGGACTCAGGAAGCCCTGATCCGTGACAACTTCGTCACGCTGAATCTGGGATTGAAGCTGCGTCAGGCCCTGGGTGATCAACTGATCATCATGCTCGGCGAGAACCCTGATCCTGCGGCGTTCGAGGCATCCAGGCAGCATTCCCTTGAGTTGCTCGACGAAGGCATTGCCCGCGAGCCTTCCAGCGAGGTTGCCCAGTACAGTTTCAAAAAGGCCAAGGCTGATTATCAGAGCTTGTTGCAGGCCTTTGATCTTTCCCGCGCTCCGATACAGGTAGTCAGTGGTGACGGGGATCTCACGGAAAAATTCAACGTGTTGCGCAACGGTTTGATCTCTGAACAGAAGCGCGCGCTGGATAGCATCACTGAGATCGAACGTCAGGCCCGGGAGCGGGCACTGTTGATTGCCGGCCTGCTTGGGTTGGTCGGGGTGGGGGTGTTGTTCATCGGCTTCATTACCGCCCATGCGATCGCCCGGCGTTTCGGGGCTCCGATCGAGGCGCTGGTGCAGGCCGCTGACAATATTGGCCAAGGCAATTTCGAAGTGACCCTGCCGATTTCTTCCGGGCTGGAAATGAACCAGTTGACCCGGCGTTTTGGAATCATGGCCGAGGCCTTGCGTGAGCACCAGGCGACCAATATCGACGAACTGCTCGCCGGCCAACAACGTTTGCAAGCGGTGCTCGACAGCATCGACGACGGTTTGCTGATCATTGATCGTCAAGGTCATCTCGAGCACCTTAACCCCGTGGCTCAGCGCCAGTTAGGCTGGGACAGCGATCGTTTCGGTCAAGGGCTGGGCACGGCGCTTGAGCGTCCCGAACTGGATGAACAGCTGCAACTGGTGCTGCGCGGCGGCGCTCTGGAGCGAGCGCCGGACGACCTGAGCATCGAGGTCGATGGTGAGTCTCGATTGTTGACGTATAGCCTGACGCCGGTCAGCCATACCCAAGGGCATATTCTCGGCGCCGTAATGGTGCTGCATGACGTCACCGAGCAGCGCACATTCGAACGGGCGCGCAGCGAGTTCGTCTTGCGTGCTTCCCATGAGTTGCGCACACCGGTCACCGGGATGCACATGGCATTCGGTCTGTTCCGCGAGCGGGTGCATTTTGCCAAAGACTCCCGTGAGGCTGACTTGCTGGACACCGTCAACGAAGAAATGCAGCGCCTGATGCAGTTGATCAATGATCTGCTGAATTTCTCCCGGTATCAGAATGGCCTGCAAAAACTCACGCTGGCACCGTGTTCCATTGAGGATTTGCTGGAGCAGGCCCAGGTGCGTTTTGCCAGCTCGGCGCAGGAGAAGGGCATTGAGTTGCTGGTGGAAGTGCAGGGACCGTTGCCGCGACTGCAAGCCGATCAGGTGCAACTGGAGCGGGTGCTCGACAACCTGATCGACAACGCCTTGCGCCATACCTCCCGTGACGGGCTGATACGTTTGCAGGCCAGGCGGCATGGGGAGCGGATGATTATCAGTGTCGAGGACAACGGCGAAGGCATTGCCTACGGCCAGCAGGGACGGATCTTCGAACCCTTTGTCCAGGTTGGCCGCAAAAAGGGCGGGGCCGGGCTCGGTCTGGCGCTGTGCAAGGAAATCGTGCAGCTGCATGGCGGGCGGATGGGTGTCTACTCCCGGCCTGGACAGGGTACGCAGTTCTACATGGCGCTGGTGGTATAAGCCTGACCCATCTCAGGCGTCGTCATCCAGACGTCGCGTGGTCAGTCGGCGGCCACGGGTAATCAGTTCGATGAACTGTACGGCGCTCAGTGCGTGGGAGAACAGCCAGCCTTGACCGAACTTCACCCCTTCACTGCTCAGAAACAGCACTTGGGCTTCATGTTCGATGCCTTCTGCAATGACCTTGAGTTGCAGGGCCTGAGCCATGCGAATGATGTGCGGTGCCACGCCGCTGCTGGCGGCATCATGGCCCAGCGCGTCGATAAATGCCTTGTCGATTTTCAGGCAGTCCACCGGTAGGGTTTGCAGGTAGGCAAGGCTGCAATAGCCGGTGCCAAAGTCGTCGATCAGCACCTGATGCCCGACATCCCGCAGGGCTTGCAGGTTTTCTCTGGCCACCACCACATCCACCAAACCGCGCTCGGTCACTTCAAAGGCAATCTGCCTGGCCGCCACTCGGTGCAGGCTCAACAGGCGCGCCATTACCTGACCAATACGCGGCACCATGACATCGCAGGCCGCCAGGTTGACCGAAATGTACAGTTGCGGATTGGACCGCAACAGTTGCCCGAGCTGTTCCAGCAGGCGCTGCAATACGAAGTCAGTCATCTGGCGGATCTGGCCAGTATTCTCCGCCATCGGAATGAACAGGTCGGGACTGGTCAGCGTACCGTCCGGCCTTCGCCAGCGCAGCAGGGCTTCGGCACCGACGCAGTTGCGGCTGTCGAGGTCGAAGATCGGTTGATACAACACCTGCAACTCGCCTCGCCGAATGGCGCCTTGCAGTTCGGCATCCAGCGATTGCCGCTGGCGTACTAGCAGAAACACCAAAATGCCGACACAAGCACTCAGCGCCAGGCTGGCCGGCAGTAGCCACCACCATACCGCGGGTACATGCATTCCGGTGCGAGGGGTGATCAGTACCAGTTGGTAGTCGGGTGTGTTATTGGGCATTTGGTAAATCAGGTGGGTATGAGTAACTTGCAACGCATCGCGGCTTTTCGGCGGCCAGGGTTCCGCCGGGGGCCAGGCCTGCTCGACACCGAGTACCGGAACCGCCCGGCTGCCGTGGTCGAGCACCACCAACAGGCTACTCCCGGGAGACAGATCGACCATGTCGGTCAAATGCCCGCGCGATGTCGCCACCCGGAAATTGCCACGCCCAAGCATCAGTGCGGCGCGGTTCTCATCGGGTTCGGTGGTGGTGTTCAGCCAATAGCTGTAGGTGGGGCCCTTGATGTCCGGCGGTCGGATCAGCGATACCCCTTCCTGGCGGGGCCGGTTGGAGCAGGTTCGCGAAGTGTCCATATAAACGGCTTCATAAACGAAGCGGTAATTGAAGCTGACCTGCTGCAGGGTAGCGATCATTTCGTCATCGCAACTTCGCAGCGGCTGGGCTTGCAGGTCATCGAGGCTTTCGCGCAGTTGTCCGAACAGTTGCTCCAGGCGGGCCAGGAAGCGCTCACCTTGGGCATTCATTTCCTGGCTTTCGTTGTGCTCGACTTGATTCATCGCCACGAACAAACTGCCGACCGTTAGAATCGTTGCGCTCAAGGCAGTCGCCAGCATCGCCAAAAACCAAGGGCGATAGAACCAGCTATGCAGTCTCTCCCGAGCAGCAGGCATCATGGAATATCCGAAGAATTACCAATGAGTTATAGCTGCTGATCAGGAAAAAGCGCTGACCGTCGGGCGGGCGTCATTATTTTGTCTGGTTCAACACCTGAAGAAGCGCCGCGGTTTGTGCGTCCGGTGTGCCGTCGAAACGGGAAGGGCGAAAATGCAGTTGAAAGGCCGCCAGCACATTGCGTGTCGCTGCATCCAGTTCGCCGGTTTGCGGCGTGGCGTATCCCACGCGGGCAAGCTGTGCCTGAAACCAACTGATACTTGGCAATTGCACGGCGAACTGCGCTTGTTGCCGCGCCACGGCCTGCTCGTTCGGCCAGATCCCCAAGCCTTCGGCAGCCAGGCGCTTCCAGGGGAACAGTGGGCCAGGGTCAAGCTTGCGCATCGGTGCGATGTCGCTATGGCCGATGATATGGCGGGGGCTGATGCCTTGGCGCTTGCTGATGTCCTTGAGCAGGAAGATCATCGACTCAATCTGGGCTTCGCTATAGGGATACCAGAGACGCCCGGTCGGGGTGTCCTCAAAGCCCTGATTAACGATTTCGATGCCAATGGAACTGGAGTTCAGCCAGGTCCGGCCCTGCCATTCGCTTTCGCCTGCGTGCCAGGCCCGGACATTTTCATCCATGAGCTTATAAATAGTGGCGCGCTTGTCGTCGCTAATCAGGTAGTGGCTGCTGACCTCGCCATGGGTCAGCAATTGCAACGAGTTCTCCAGGGATGCGGACGTGTAATGCATCACCACGAACTGAATACGGCTGTCGTGATTGGCTGAAGAGTGGCTGGTATCGATTCGTGGGCCGCTGGCACAACCGGCTAATAGAAGCAGCGACGCAATAAAAATAAGACATTTCATGGCAGGAGACAGTACACGCAAAGACAATAATGCAACAGTGTAACGTATTGCCTTGCGGCGCTAACGGCAAAAAACACTCCTTTAAACAAAATGGAACAATTGGCCCGTTAGCCCAGTTCAACTCGATTTCGTCCGGTATTTTTCGCCCGGTATAACGCCTGATCAGCTCTTTTAAGCACAAGATCGCTATGTTCGCCTGGTCTGAAGGCGGTCAGTCCCATGGAAATGGTAATGGTGACTCGCTTGCCCTTGAAGTGAAACGGGCAGGCTTCGATCGATGCGCGCAAGGTTTCCAGCAGTTTCGCGCCGACCATAGGTAGTGTGGCAGGCATCAACAGTACAAACTCCTCACCGCCGAACCGGGCAATGAAATCAGTCCCGCGCAGACGCTTGCGTAGCACGCTGGCGATGATTTTCAGCACCTTGTCGCCTGCCAGATGACCATAGTTGTCATTGATGCGTTTGAAATGATCGAGGTCGAGCATTGCCAGCAACAAGGTATTGCCCTGTTGTTGCCATTGGCCGATTTCATGCTCCAGGCGTTCGCCCCAGGCCGCTCGATTCGGCAGGCCGGTCAATGGATCGATCAGCGCCTTCTGACGCTGCTCTTCGAGATGTTCGCGGTAGCCCAGGGCTTCCTCCTCCATATGGGCAACCCTTTCGGCCAGACTTTGCAAGCGGGCGGCTACTTCCTGCTCACGCTCGTCGCGCTGTTTCTGGTGCTGGTCCATGGTGCCGAGCAAGCCTTCGAGGTGGTTTTCCAGCACATGCTTGAGGTCATCAAGGTCCGCCGCTTCTTGCATGCTGCTTTGCAAGCCATCGACTTGCTCGCGAATTTGCGTGTCCATTTCCCGCGCGGCCGAGCGGTTGTCAGCGTGGCCGTCGCTCGCCGCTTGCAGGTTGCTCTGAAATGACTCGAGGCGTTCGTTGAGTTGCTGCAGGTACGCCTCGAATTCGTGCTGGCCGCTGTCGGTAATTGCCAGCATTAACGTTGCCAGGTCATCGAGGATGGGCAGCAGTTCGTACCAGTTCAAGCCGCTTTGAAGACGATCGCGCATCGCCTCGGCTTGTGGACGATAGCGCTCGGGCAATGCCAGGTCATCGAGAAGGCCCAGCAGCGTATCTTCGATGTGCTTGGCGACAGAGCTGTAGGACGGCTCCGGTGAGTCCGGCAGGGCATACAGAATATCGTGCTCGGAAGGCTCTGAATCGATGGGCTCCGGTGTCAGTTCATCGGGATTGATTGCCGACGGAGCCTGTATGGCCGGTAGGGCGATAGATGGAGCCGGCTCTTGGGGTTGCTCGATATTCGGACGGGGTTGTAACTCCGGAACCTGGCTGCTCGTGGCTTCTGGTTCAAAGACGGGCGGGTCAAACGCCACGACTTCAGTTGCAGATGTCATTGCTGTTGGCGCCTGAATGTGCGCTGGCTCAGGACGTGCAGATGCGGGCAGGGCGGCTTCTACGGTTGGCAACGCCACTAGCGGTTTAACGGCGGCTGGCGTGAGATTGGCCATCGCTTGTGGGGGCTCGGCCGATGCTGCAACCGGTTCGACAGGTTGCGGGGCAGGCATTTGCGATTCGGCGGCGACGAGTTGTGGCGCGGTCTCCTCCGTTTCCCTACTGAACAGGCGCTGCAGAAAACCTGGACGATCAGGTTCGGCAGGGGTCTCCAGCAGGTTCAAGGCTTTGCCTTGCAAGCCGCTCAGCTCGCTGAGCAGCAACGGAATTTCGCGGGCCTGGCCTACGCGTCCGTCCAGTTGTTTAGCGAAATTTTTCAGCGGCCGGCTCACTTCCCGGGGCAAAGGCAATGCTTGCAGCTGAGAGACCAGCGCCGCCAGGGCGGCACTGACTTGATCGACCCGGGTTTCCCGGCGTTGCTCGGAGTCGAGCACGGCTTTTTCCAGGCGCGGCAGTAAGGCCGCCAGGCCGGCGTCCATGTCATCGGTGCGTACGACTTCGCGCATTTCCTTCATGCATTGGTCAACGGCGCGATCGGTACCTTCTGCGGCCAGGGTACTGCGCACCAGCCCACGACGCAGCAGGTCGAGCCGGGCGTCCCATCGACGTTCCAGCTTTTCCTGTTGTTCGATGCTTTTGAGGTATTTCTCTTTCCAGCGCTGTGTTTCGTCGCTCATTCAGGCAGGACTCAACGCGGGTAATGCATCGACCGTGAGCGAACCCGGCAGACGAATCTCTACCGCGACCGGCAGGTGATCGGAAATGGGTTGTGCCAGCACTTCGACCTTTTCAAGGGTCAGGGTGGGGCTGAGCAGAATATGGTCCAGGCAACGCTGTGGGCGCCAGCTGGGGAAGGTCGCTTCCAGTTGCGGCGCGAGCAGGCCCAAATCACGCAACGGGGAGTTTTGCAGCAAGTCACTGGCATGGGTATTCATGTCGCCCATCAGCACCTGGTGTTTAAAGCCGCCGATCAATTCGCGGATGTAGGCCAGTTGCAGGCTACGGGTGCGAGCGCCCAGCGCCAGATGCATCATTACCACCACAAGCGCCTCCGGACCTTCGCCGAAGCGCACCAGAATCGCCCCGCGACCCTTGGGCCCTGGCAGAGGATGATCTTCAATCGCCCACGGGCGCAGGCGGCTGAGCACGCCATTGCTGTGCTGGCCGAGATGACCGAGATTGCGATTGAGTTGTTGATACCAGTAGGGGAAAGCGCCGAGCTGCGCCAGGTGTTCGACCTGATTGACGTAGCCTGATCGCAGGCTGCCGCCATCGGCTTCCTGCAAGGCGACCAGATCGAAGTCGCCCAGCAGATTACCGATTTTTTGCAGGTTGTCGGCACGCCCGGTATGCGGTAACAGATGCTGCCAGCCGCGGGTCAGATAGTGCCGATAGCGCTCGGTACTGATGCCGACCTGGATATTGAAACTGAGCAAACGCAGACGGCTGTCCACGGGCAACCCCGTCGATTCCAGGTGATGCTCGTTGACCTGCGGATGATGCAGGCCAACGATGCGTTCAGTTCCCCAGCGGCGCATGGCAGGTGCCGCGCTTAGTTGGCGACGGCCTTGGTCGCCGCTCGCTCTTTGGCGACCAGTTGGTCGGCCAGTTTCAGCGCTTGTTCGGCACCGCCGGCAGAGCCGATGTCAAAGCGATATTTGCCGTTGACGACCATGGTAGGCACGCCGGTGATTTCATATTTCTTGGCAAGTTCTTTGGCTTTGTTGATCTGGCCCTTGATGGCGAAGGAGTCGAAGGTGGCCAGGAACTTATCCTTGTCTACACCTTGGGTCGCCAGAAAGTCGGCCATGTCTTCTTTGTCAGTCAGTTTCTTGTGTTCTTTCTGAATCGCTTCGAAAACTGCTGCGTGAACCTTGTTCTCGACACCCATGGCTTCAAGGGTCAGGAACATCTGGCCGTGTGCGTCCCAAGGGCCGCCAAACATGGCCGGAATGCGCACGAAGTTCACGTCGGAAGGCAGCTTTTCAGCCCATGGATTAACAACGGGTTCGAAGGCATAGCAGTGCGGGCAGCCGTACCAGAACAGCTCCACCACTTCGATCTTGCCAGGCACGGCCACCGGGACCGGAGTGCTCAGCTCGACATAGGGCGCTTCAGGTTTTTCGGCGGCTTGGGCAGTCATGCCGAACAGGCTGGCAGCGACGAGCGCGGCGCTGATGATCAGATTACGCATGCTTTACTCCTGGACAATTGGGTCGCCTCGCACGACCTGTTTTCAGACAGATCCTGGCGGGCTTGAGTTTGTAGTGTAACGGCAGCGGCCACAAAAAAGGGCAGCCAAAGCTACCCTTTTTATGTTTGCATCGACGGATTAATCGAGTGTTAACGTTGCAAGAGATGTACACCCCTCACAACGCTCGATCACAGACCTCAGTGCAAGCCTTGAATATAGCTGGAGACTGCGGCGATATCTTCGTCGCTCAGCTTTTTAGCGATGCTCTGCATCGGTTTGGTATCGCCGTCGTTGGTCCGGCCGCCTTCTTCTTTTCTGAAGTCGGTCAGTTGCTTGCCGACGTACTGGGCATGCTGGCCGCCCAGATGCGGGAAGCCGGCAGCAGCGTTGCCCTTGCCATCTGGAGAGTGGCAGCCGGTGCAGGCTGGCAGGCCCTTGGCCAGATCGCCTCCACGGAACAGTGCTTCACCGCGAGCCACGACTTTCGGGTCGGCGGCGCCAACGCTGCCTTTCTGGCTGGCGAAATAGGCGGAGATATCAGCCAGGTCCTGATCACTCAGATTGGTCAGCAGGCCGGTCATTTCCAGCACCGTGCGTTTGCCGGACTTGATGTCGTGCAGCTGCTTGTTCAGATAACGCTCGCCCTGACCTGCCAGTTTCGGAAAGTTAGGCGCCATGCTATTGCCATCCGGGCCATGACAGGCGCCACATACTGCGGCTTTCGCCTGACCAGCAGTCGCATCACCTGCAGCATGGGCAATGCCGGAGATCCCCACGGTCAACAGCAGACTCACGATCAATTTGTTCATCAGCTAATCCAACTACGGCTAAGGGTTAAAGAGTTATGGACCGGGTTTACTCGCTCATCCACTGGATGATGGCTCGGTAATCCTCGGCACTGCAGTCCATGCACAAACCACGCGGCGGCATCGCCTTGAAACCCTGGGTCACGTGTTGCACCAGCGTCTCCATACCTTTCGCCAACCTCGGCGTCCAGGCTTCCTGATCGCCCTTTTTGGGCGCCATAGGTAGTTGGCCGGAATGACAGGCACCACAAACACGGTTGTACACAGCTTCCGGATCCTGTGTAGCCTGAGCGCTGTAAAGCGGCATCAAGATACCGGCAGCTAGCAGCCATTTCGTCATAAAACGACCTTTTCAGGGTTGAGAGCGTGCTGCGTTCTAGTGCGCAATCAAGGTCAATCGCTCTCGTGAACTTCATCCTACGCTGGGACAAAGCGCACACAAAATCTGCGGCATTATATACTGGCGTCACTGAAACGGAAACGACACTGCTTGCCGCGTCCATTCCCGGCGCCGCCCACATCGGAAATCCCATGCAACTCAAGAATCCCATCCTCGGCCTGTGCCAACAGTCCACCTTCATGCTCAGCGCCGCCAAAGTCGACCAATGCCCCGACGACGAAGGCTTTGAAGTGGCCTTCGCCGGGCGTTCCAACGCCGGCAAGTCCAGCGCGTTGAATACCCTGACACACGCCAGCCTGGCGCGGACCTCGAAAACTCCGGGTCGCACACAGCTGTTGAACTTCTTCAAGCTAGACGATGAACGCCGTCTGGTCGACCTGCCGGGCTACGGTTACGCGAAAGTGCCGATCCCGTTGAAGATGCACTGGCAGCGTCACCTGGAAGCCTATCTGGGCGGTCGCGAGAGTTTGAAAGGTTTGATTCTGATGATGGACATCCGTCATCCAATGACCGATTTCGACCTGCTGATGCTCGATTGGGCCGTCGCCAGTGGCATGCCGATGCATATTTTGCTGACCAAGGCAGACAAGCTGACCTACGGCGCGGCGAAGAACACGCTGCTCAAGGTTCAGTCGGAAATCCGCAAGGGCTGGGGCGATACGATCACTATCCAGCTGTTTTCGGCACCCAAACGCATGGGGCTGGAAGACGCCTACACTGTACTGGCGGGCTGGATGGAGCTGGCGGACAAAGGCGCTGAGGCTGCCGAATAAAGCTCTCCAGACAAATCAGCAGGCAAAAAAAACCCCGGACTTCGTATGGGGAGGGAGAAGTTCCGGGGTTCAAGTTTCCGGACCGCTAGGGCGGGGTCCAGATATCTGCCAACACTTAACACAACATAGGAGCATCGAAGGGCTTCACCAGCCATTCAGTATCTCTGAGTGACGGTTCACGGATTTAGTTCAGACTATTTTCAAAAACCTTTGGAAATAATCGACTTAATTTTCCGCACTATAGCCCTTCGTTATTTTGTGTTGCGGCATAAGGCCGCAGGCACGAGTGTTCAGGCGGTTCAGTGCGCCTCATCCCAGTTGTTGCCTATACCCACCTCGACCAGGAGCGGTACATCCAGTTGGGCGGCATTGCTCATGTGCACGCGAATCTCTTCACGTACCTGGTCAATCAGATCCTCACGTACCTCAAGCACCAATTCATCGTGCACCTGCAGGATGACTTTGGCGTCCAGGCCTGACGATGTCAGCCAGTTATCCACCGCTACCATGGCTTTCTTGATGATGTCCGCCGCGGTGCCTTGCATCGGGGCGTTGATCGCCGTGCGCTCGGCAGCTTTGCGCAGAGCCTGGTTTTTCGCATTGATTTCCGGCAGGTAGAGACGACGACCGAAAATGGTCTCGACGAAACCTTGCTCGGCGGCTTGGGCGCGCGTGCGCTCCATGTATGCCAGTACGCCGGGATAACGGGCGAAATAGCGGTCGATGTAGGCCTGGGATTGTTTACGGTCAACGCCGATCTGCTTGGCCAGGCCAAACGCACTCATGCCGTAGATCAAACCGAAGTTGATGGCTTTCGCGCTACGACGCTGATCGTTGGTGACCGCGTCCAGCTCCACACCAAACACCTCTGCGGCCGTTGCCCGGTGTACATCGAGGTTGTTGCGGAAGGCGTGCAGCAAGCCTTCGTCCTTGGCCAGATGCGCCATGATCCGCAGTTCGATTTGCGAATAGTCCGCCGCCAGCAGCTTGTAGCCTTTCGGTGCGACGAACGCCTGACGAATTCGACGACCTTCGGCGGTACGGATCGGAATATTCTGCAGGTTCGGGTCGATGGACGACAAACGTCCGGTGGCGGCGACCGCTTGCTGGTAAGACGTATGAATGCGCCCGGTGCGAGCATTGATCTGCTCTGGCAAACGGTCGGTGTAGGTGCTTTTGAGCTTGCTCAGTGAGCGGTACTGCATCAGTACCTTGGGCAGCGGGTAGTCCTGTTCCGCCAACTCGGCCAATACCGCTTCGGCCGTCGAGGCCTGGCCCTTGGCGGTCTTGCTGAGTACGGGCAAGCCGAGCTTTTCGTAGAGGATCACGCCCAGTTGCTTCGGCGAACCCAGGTTGAATTCTTCACCGGCAATGGCGAAAGCCTCACGCTCAAGGGCGACCAGTTTCTCGCCCAACTCGACGCTCTGGATGCCCAGCAGGTTGGCGTCCACGAGCGCGCCCTGGCGCTCGATTCGGGCCAGAACCGGCATCAGCGGCATTTCAATGTCGTTGAGCACTTTGCCCAGGCTTGGCGTCGTTGCCAGTTTTTCCTGCAATGCCAGATGCAGGCGGAAAGTGACGTCGGCGTCTTCGGCGGCATAGGGGCCAGCGAGCTCAAGAGATATCTGGTCGAAGCTCAGCTGTTTGACGCCTTTGCCGGCAATCTCTTGAATGTCGGTCTTGCTTTGGCCCAGGTACTTGAGTGCCAGGCTGTCCATGTCGTGGCGGGTGGCCGTCGAGTCCAGTACGTAAGACTCGAGCATGGTGTCGTAGGCAATACCCCGAACAACAATCCCGTTGCTCTGATCACCACCGATAGCGCAATTGGCGAGGATATTGGTCTCGAACTTGGCGTGCTGGCCGACTTTCAGTTTGTTCGGGTTTTCCAGCAGCGGCTTCAGCGCCAGCAGCACCGTGTTGCGATCCAGCTGTTCCGGCACACCCATGTAGGAATGAGTCAGCGGAACGTAGGCCGCTTCGTTGGCCGCGACGGAAAAGGATAGACCCACCAGTTGTGCATGTTGGGCATCGTTGCCGTTGGTTTCGGTGACGAAGGCGATCAACGGCGCCTTGTCGAGTTTGTCCAGCCAGGCCTCGAAACGCGGTTGGTCGAGGATGGTTTCGTACTTCGCTTCAATGGCGCCCGGCTGTTCCTGGACGACCTCGACAATGTCCTGACCCGAGCGCTTGGCATCGCGCTGGTTCTCTTCGAACCAGCTCTTGAATTCCAGCAGGGTGTAGAGCTCGGCGAGCTTGTCGTGATCCGGCTTGCCCATTTGCAGGTCATCGAGACCGATGTCCAGCGGCACGTCGATCTTGATGGTTGCCAGTTGATAGGAGAGGAACGCCATCTCCTTATGCTCTTCGAGCTTGGCCGGCAGGGTTTTGGCGCCGCGAATCGGCAGGGTCGGGACGATGTCGAGCTGCGCATAGAGCTCGGTCAGGCCGCCGTTCACGCCGACCAGCAGGCCGGAAGCGGTCTTGGGACCGATACCCGGAACGCCCGGAATGTTGTCGGACGAATCGCCCATCAGTGCCAGATAATCGATGATCTGCTCGGGAGCGACGCCGAATTTCTCCTTCACGCCTTCCACGTCCAGCGCGCTACCGGTCATCGTATTGACCAAGGTAATGTGCCCGTCGACCAGTTGCGCCATGTCCTTGTCACCGGTGGAGATCACCACCGGGCGGTCGGCGGCCGCACTGCTGCGCGCCAGGGTGCCGATCACGTCGTCCGCTTCAACGTTGTCCACGCATAGCAATGGAAAGCCCAGGGCCTTGACGCTGGCATGCAGCGGCTCGATCTGGACCCGCATGTCGTCGGGCATGCTTGGGCGATTGGCCTTGTATTCGGCAAACATTGCGTCGCGGAACGTCCCGCCCTTGGCGTCGAATACCACGGCGAACGGGCTGTCCGGGTACTGCTTGCGCAGGCTTTTGAGCATGTTCAATACGCCTTTGACCGCTCCGGTCGGCAGGCCTTTGGACGTGGTCAGCGGTGGCAGCGCGTGAAAGGCGCGGTACAGATAAGAAGAACCGTCCACCAGGACGAGGGGGGCTTGGCTCATGAGCAGGATCAACCTTTTCGGCGGGTCCGGCGCTAGAATAGCGGGACCGTTGACGACAAAGGGACAAGGTTATCATGCGCACACTAAATCGCTTGTTGCTGGCTGGCTTGTTTGCAATCACTCCATTGGCTGTCATGGCGGCGGACGACGCGCCCTCGGCGGACCCGGATGTAACGATCCGCACGGAAGGCGATAAAACGATTCAGGAATATCGGCAAAATGGCTTTTTGTATGCCATCAAGGTGACCCCGAAAGTCGGTAAACCGTATTTCCTGGTGCGCGCTGATGGTTCGGACGGTAACTTCATTCGCTCGGATCAGCCGGATATGCTGATTCCGTCGTGGAAAATATTCGAGTGGTAAACCGCTCCTAATTTAAATTGGCGCAGGCAGTCGCAGCGCCCGTACTGGCAGTTTTAACCATGTCTGTGTTCACTCCCCTGGCTCGGCCCGAGCTGGAAACCTTTCTCGCCCCTTACGGGCTTGGCCGCCTGCTTGATTTCCAGGGGATCGCCGCCGGTAGCGAAAACACCAATTTCTTTATCAGCCTGGAGCAGGGCGAATTTGTCCTGACTCTGGTCGAGCGCGGCCCGGTGCAGGAGATGCCGTTTTTCATCGAATTGCTCGATGTACTGCACGACGCTGATCTTCCAGTGCCTTATGCGTTGCGCACCACCGACGGCGTCGCGTTGCGCGAACTGGCCGGTAAACCTGCGCTGTTGCAGCCACGTCTGGCGGGCAAGCACATCAAGGACGCCAACGCGCAGCATTGCGCTCAGGTCGGCGAGCTGCTGGCTCATCTGCATCTGGCGACCCAGGCCAACATGATCAAACGTAAAACCGATCGCGGCCTGGACTGGATGCTGGAGGAGGGCACGCAGTTGCTCTCGCACCTGAATGCCGAGCAAAGCGATCTGCTGCAACGGGCTCTGGATGAAATCACGCAGCAGAAGACGAAAATTCTGGCACTACCGCGGGCCAATATCCACGCGGACTTGTTCCGCGACAACGCGATGTTCGAAGGCACGCACCTGACCGGGTTGATTGACTTCTACAACGCCTGTTCGGGGCCGATGCTCTATGACGTGGCAATTGCCTTGAACGATTGGTGTTCGGATGAGCAAGGGCAGATTGATGGCGCTCGGGCGCGGGCATTGTTGGGCGCTTATGCCGCGCTGCGACCGTTTACCGCTGCCGAAGCCGAGCTATGGCCGACCATGCTGCGGGTGGCGTGCGTACGGTTCTGGTTGTCGCGGTTGATCGCCGCGGAGTCTTTCGCCGGGCAGGATGTTTTGATTCACGATCCGATGGAATTTCAGCTGCGGTTGGCGCAGCGGCAGAAGGTCAGTACGCCGTTGCCGTTCGCCCTTTAAAAGCTTCGCGGGCAAGCCTCGCTCCTACAGGATGTGTGCAATCCTTGTAGGAGCGAGGCTTGCCCGCGAACAATTCACCACCAAACTTTCTGTTTACAACGACTCCAAACACCCCGCCAAATCATTCCCCAGCTTTTCCAGCAACTGCTCATACCCCTGAGCGGTCGCTGGCGTGTACCCGCCCAATGCATCCAGTTCCGCCAGTTTCACCGGCAGCCCGGCCACCAGGGTTTCTGCCAGGCGCGGGCGCAACGGTGGTTCGCTGAACACGCAGGTCTTGCCGACTTCCTGCAACCGCGTGCGCATCGCTGCCACGTGCTGGGCACCGGGCTGCACTTCGGCAGCGACACTGAACACGCCGGTGTGCTTGAGGCCGTAAGCGTCTTCGAAGTAGTCGAAGGCTTCGTGGAACACGAAGTAAGGCTTGCCCGCGATACCTGCCAGGCGAGCCTTCAGGCGCAGGTCCAAAGCATCGAGACGCTCATCGAACGCCTTGAGATTGCTCTGGTAGCGCGCCGCATTGGCTGGATCTACAGCACTCAGATCGGTGGCCATTTTGGTGGCGATCACGCGGGCATTGATCGGTGACAACCACAAATGCGCATCCAGGTTGCCGGGGCGGTGATCGTGATCATGCTCGTCCGCTTCTTCGGCGTCAGAGTGGTTATTTTCGGCGAAATGTCGCAGTTTCAGGCCAGGCAAATCCTGCACCGCGATACTGGGCAGCGTACGACCTTTCAGCACGCGAGGCAGGAAACCTTCCATGTCCGGGCCGATCCAGTACACCAGCTCCACCGATTGCACTTTCCGTACGTCGGAAGGGCGCAAGGCATAGTTATGGGGCGAAGCGCCGGGCGGCAGCAAGACTTCCGGAACCGCTATACCGTCCTGTACCGCAGCGGCGATCAGCTGCAGGGGCTTGATGCTGGTGAGCACTTTGACTTCGGCTTGGGCTGAGCCGATCAGCAGAAAACTTGCGACAAATGCGACAAACGTAGAAAAAAGTCGGGACACGATGACCACTCGAAGAGGCGAGAACGGGTAACATAATAACGTCTCTCACAAAACTCGTCGCCGCTCATGCCTAAAACACCGATCGCCAGCCGTCCCCACGACCACTCTCATTGCGTGCATAGCGCATTGTCTGAGGCCGATGCCTTGTGCGCACGTCAGGGGCTGCGACTGACCGCTTTGCGCCGGCGAGTGCTGGAACTGGTCTGGCAAAGCCACAAACCGTTGGGTGCCTATGACATTCTGGCGGTGCTCAGTGAGCAGGACGGCCGCCGCGCCGCGCCTCCAACCGTGTACCGCGCGCTGGATTTCCTGCTGGAAAACGGCCTGGTACACCGGATCTCTTCGCTGAACGCCTTCGTCGGCTGCAATCACCCGGAACACGCTCACCAAGGCCAGTTCCTGATCTGCCGCGAATGCCACGCCGCGATCGAACTCGAACAGAAATCCATCAGCGACGCGATCATCGGCAGCGCCAGGGATGTCGGATTTATCGTCGAGGCCCAGACCGTTGAAGTCATTGGTCTCTGCTCGGGTTGCCAGGGGGCTTGATGAGCAACGCGCTGATTCGCCTTGAGCAGGTAGCCGTCACCTTTGCCGGGCAAAACGTGCTGGACAACATCGAGCTGAGCGTCGAGCCGGGGCAGATCGTCACCCTGATCGGCCCCAACGGTGCCGGCAAAACCACGCTGGTACGCGCGGTGCTTGGCCTGTTGAAGCCGGACAGCGGCAGTGTGTGGCGCAAGCCGAAACTGCGGGTCGGTTACATGCCGCAAAAACTTCACGTCGATCCGACCCTTCCGCTGTCGGTGCTGCGCTTCTTGCGTCTAGTGCCGGGCGTGGATCGCGCTCGGGCCTTGGCCGCCCTCAAGGAAGTCGGTGCCGAACAGGTGATCGATAGCCCGGTGCAAAGTGTGTCCGGTGGCGAAATGCAGCGTGTACTGCTGGCGCGGGCATTGCTGCGCGAGCCGGAATTGCTGGTGCTTGATGAGCCGGTGCAAGGCGTCGATGTGGCCGGTCAAGCAGAGCTCTACAGCTTGATTACACGCTTGCGCGACCGTCATGGTTGCGGCGTATTGATGGTTTCTCACGATTTGCATCTGGTGATGAGCACCACCGACCAGGTGGTGTGCCTGAACCGCCACGTCTGCTGTTCCGGGCATCCTGAACAGGTCAGCGGCGATCCGGCATTCGTCGAACTGTTCGGAAAAAACGCACAAAGCCTGGCTATTTATCACCACCATCACGACCATGCCCACGATTTGCATGGTTCGGTGGTCAGCGCGGCCCCGTCGGCCACTACCCACGTTCATGGAGATAGCTGCAAGCATGGCTGATTTTCTGCTCTTCGCCCTGCTTGCAGGTCTGGCCCTGGCGCTGGTCGCGGGCCCGCTGGGTTCGTTCGTGGTCTGGCGGCGCATGGCCTATTTCGGCGACACCCTGTCCCACGCCGCACTGCTCGGTGTGGCGCTGGGTTTTCTGCTGGATGTCAGCCCGACCGTTGCCGTCACTGTAGGCTGCTTGTTGCTGGCGGTATTGCTGGTGACGCTGCAACAACGTCAGCCGCTGGCATCCGACACGCTTTTGGGAATTCTCGCACCGAGCACGCTCTCCCTGGGGCTGGTGGTACTAAGCTTCATGCATGAAGTGCGGATCGACCTGATGGCTTATCTGTTCGGCGACTTGCTGGCGATCAGCCCGACCGATCTGGTCTGGATCCTCGGCGGTAGCGCGGCGGTGCTGGCATTGCTGGTCACGCTGTGGCGACCCTTGCTCGCGATCACGGTGCACGAAGAACTGGCCAAGGTGGAAGGTTTACCAGTGGCGGCGTTGCGCCTGGCCCTGATGTTGCTGATCGCAGTAGTGATCGCGGTGGCGATGAAAATCGTCGGCGTGTTACTGATTACTTCGTTACTGATTATTCCGGCGGCTGCGGCACAGCGTCACGCCCGCTCGCCGGAGCAGATGGCATTGGGCGCGAGCCTGCTGGGCATGCTCGCGGTGTGTGGCGGGCTGGCGTTGTCCTGGTTCAAGGACACCCCGGCCGGCCCGTCGATTGTGGTGACGGCCGCCGCGCTGTTTCTGCTGAGTTTTGTCCTGCCCCGTCGAGGGGTGTAGACTTGCTCGTTTTTTGCGCAAATAGAGAGTCGCAGGAATGAAGCCGTTCGCCTCCCGTTATCTGCTCCTTGTCGCATTTTCGCTGCTGCTGGGCGCTTGCCAAAGCACGCCACCGGCGGCCACCGAGGATCCCGATGCGCGGGCCACGGCCATCGCACAGCTGGAACAAAGCCTGGCCAGCAGCGAGCTGGCCACGGCCGAAGGACAATTGGCAGCCTTGCAGGCCGAGTCACCCAACGATCAATCCCTCGAGCAATACCAGCGGCAATTGGCTGAAGCCTATTTGCTGCGTAGCCAGATCGTGTTGCAAAAAGGTGATGTGAATGCCGCGGCCACTGCCCTCAGCCGTGCCCGGGTATTGATGCCCAAGGCTCCGGCGCTGACCGGCGGCGTTAACAGCGCCATTGTTCATGCGCGCAAGGCTGAACTGGATCAAGCCGAAGCGGCCCTCAAGGCTGCCGAAGCCAAACCTCAGGCCAAAGTCATCGACCCGACGGCTGAAAGCACTACGGTGGCGTTGAACCTCACCGATATGAGCAAGCTTCGTCGTCAACTGGATGCCATCGCCGCCGATGTAGTGAATTATCAATGCGACGTGAGCATTCAGGCGCCGCGCACCCAGGATTACCCATGGCTGGCCACGCTGCTGACAAAACGGGTGAAGAAACTGGATTCGGAGTTTGATCTGAAGCTGGAGAAGCAGATTCTGCGCAACATTCCGGCGCAAATGGTTTTGAGTCCGCGTAAGCCTTAAAAGCTTCGCGGGCAAGCCTCGCTCCTACAGGTTGGTATCGTTTCCTTAATCAACGAACGACGCTAAACCCGTAGGAGCGAGGCTTGCCCGCGAAGGCGTCCTCCCATTCGAAAAAGATCCTCCAGCAGGAATCGCCTTGGCCTTAGGCTCCCCTACCTTTGATCGCGTTATTGCCAAATCGCTGGTTGGATGCGAAATAAATGCTAAGAACCTCTATACGGACAGGCTAAAATGCGCGCCCGGCTAACCGCTGATCCCTTTCTAACGCGCCCCACAAGGTTCGCTACGTGATCGAGTTTCAAAACGTCCACAAAACTTACCGCGTCGCCGGTAAGGATATTCCCGCCCTGCATCCAACCAATCTGACGATTGAGAATGGGCAGGTCTTTGGCCTGATCGGCCATTCCGGCGCGGGAAAAAGTACCCTGCTGCGTCTGATCAACCGCCTGGAGAACTCCAGTGGCGGCAAGATCATCGTCGATGGCGAAGAAGTCACCGCGCTAGACGCCAATAGCCTGCGGCGTTTCCGTCAGCAGGTCGGGATGATTTTCCAGCACTTCAACCTGCTGGCGTCCAAGACTGTGGCCGACAACGTCGCGCTGCCGCTGACCCTCGCCGGTGAACTGTCCCGTAGCGAAATCGACCGGCGTGTGGCGGAGTTGCTGGCGCGGGTCGGTCTGTCTGACCATGCGAAAAAGTACCCGGCGCAATTGTCCGGTGGTCAGAAGCAGCGTGTCGGCATCGCCCGCGCCCTGGCAACCAAACCGAAAGTCTTGCTGTGCGATGAAGCCACCAGTGCCCTGGACCCGCAAACCACGGCGTCGGTCCTGCAATTGCTGGCCGAGATCAACCGCGAGTTGAAACTGACTATCGTCCTGATCACCCACGAAATGGATGTGATCCGTCGGGTCTGCGATCAGGTGGCAGTGATGGATGCCGGCAAGATCGTCGAGCAAGGTTCGGTGGCCGAGGTGTTCCTGCATCCCAAGCACCCGACCACCAAGCGCTTCGTGCAGGAAGACGAGCAAATCGACGAAAGCGAACAGCGCGATGACTTCGCCCACGTACCGGGGCGCATTGTGCGTCTGACCTTCCAGGGCGAAGCGACCTACGCGCCGTTGCTGGGTACCGTCGCCCGGGAAACGGGCGTGGACTACAGCATCCTGGCCGGTCGCATCGATCGCATCAAAGACGTCCCTTATGGGCAATTGACCCTGGCCGTCACCGGTGGCGACATGGAAGCGGCGTTTGCCCACTTCACCGCAGCTGACGTCCACATGGAGGTGCTGCGCTGATGGACGTCCTGATGAGTTTCTTTTCCAATATCGACTGGTACGAAATCTGGCTGGCTACCTGCGACACCCTGCTGATGCTCGGCGGTTCGCTGTTGTTCACCGTGCTGTTGGGTCTGCCGCTGGGCGTGTTGTTGTTCCTGTGCAGCCCGCGCCAGTTGCTGGAAGCCAAAGGCGTCTACGCGATGTTGTCGCTGATGGTGAACATTCTGCGTTCGCTGCCGTTCATCATTTTGCTGATCGTGATGATTCCGTTCACCGTGTTGATCACAGGCACCTCCCTGGGTGTCGCCGGTGCGATTCCACCCTTGGTAGTGGGCGCCACGCCGTTCTTCGCGCGACTGGTTGAAACCGCCCTGCGTGAAGTGGATCGCGGCATCATTGAGGCGACCCAAGCCATGGGCGCGACGACACGTCAGATCATCACCAATGCCTTGCTTCCAGAAGCACGCCCGGGCATCTTCGCGGCGATTACGGTGACAGCGATTACACTGGTGTCCTACACGGCAATGGCCGGTGTGGTCGGCGCTGGCGGCCTGGGCGACCTGGCGATACGTTTCGGTTACCAGCGTTTCCAGACGGATGTGATGGTTGTGACGGTGGTGTTGCTGCTGATGCTGGTTCAAGTGCTGCAAACCGTTGGCGACAAATTGGTTGTCCATTTCTCACGTAAATAAGTCATGAGCCGGCCATTCGCTGGCAGGCGCCAAACGGGCGCCTCACAAGGAGTTAGCTGAATGAAAAAACTACTCGTCGCGTTCGCTGCCGTTGCAGCCTTTTCCGCACACGCTGCCGACATCCTGACCGTCGCGGCCACTCCGGTGCCTCACGCGGAAATCCTCGAGTTCGTTAAACCGGCCCTGGCCAAAGAAGGCGTGGACCTGAAGGTCAAGGTCTTCACCGACTACATCCAGCCGAACGTACAGGTGGCCGAGAAGCGTCTGGACGCCAACTTCTTCCAGCACCAGCCGTACCTTGATGAGTTCAACAAGGCCAAGGGCACCAACCTCGTCAGCGTTGCCGGTGTGCACCTGGAACCGCTGGGCGCTTACTCCAGCAAACACAAAACGCTGACCGAGCTGCCGGGCGGCGCCAACGTGGTGATCCCGAACGACGCCACCAACGGCGGTCGTGCACTGTTGCTGCTGGCAAAGGCTGGCCTGATCAAGTTGAAGGATTCCAACAACATCCTGTCGACCGTTAAGGACATCACCGAAAACACCAAGGACCTGAAATTCCGCGAACTGGAAGCCGCGACCATCCCGCGCGTGCTGACTCAGGTCGACCTGGCGCTGATCAACACCAACTACGCGCTGGAAGCCAAGCTCGATCCATCCAAGGATGCGCTGGTCATCGAAGGCAGCGACTCGCCGTACGTGAACATCCTCGTTGCCCGTCCGGACGACAAGAACAACGCAGCGATGCAGAAACTGGTTGCTGCGCTGCATAGCCCGGAAGTGAAAGCCTTCATTCTCGAGAAGTACAAAGGCGCGGTATTGCCGGCGTTCTGATCTGACGCAATAAGAAAAACGGGGACGCATTGATTGCGTCCCCGTTTTTTTATGCCTGAAATACCAACCCTGTAGGAGCCCGGCTTGCCGGCGAAGGCGTCCATGAGATCGCCTTCGCCGGCAAGCCGGGCTCCTACAGGGTGGTGTTGGTTATTCGCGCTTGAGCATCACCGGCAACTGCGCCACCAGCTTCTGATTGTTCAACGGTGCACGAATGAACCCGCGCTGAGTCCCATCCGGGCCGATCACTGCCAGGTTGCCGCTGTGGTCGACGGTGTAGTTCGGCTTGCTGGTGTCCGCCGGAATGAACGGAATACTCACCGCATTGGCCAGTTTCTGAATGTCTTCCACCGAAGATGCGGTCAGCCCGATGAACTGTGGATCGAAGTAGCCCAGGTACTGCTTGAGTTGCTTGGGTGTGTCGCGATTCGGGTCGACGCTGACCAGAACGATCTGCAACTTGTCCACCGAATCCGCTGGCAGTTCGCTCTTGATCTGCCGCAGCTGGGCGAGGGTGGTCGGGCAGATGTCCGGGCAGAAGGTGTAGCCGAAGAACAGCAAGCTCCACTTGCCTTTGAGCTCGTTGACCGCCACAGGCTTACCGTCCTGATCGGTCATCTTCACGTCCGGCAGGTTACGGCTTTGGGGCAACAGGATGATTCCCGCATCGATCAGTGCCGTCGGGTCGCCCTGGTTTTTTCCGGTCAGTACTTTATTGATGGTCAGGCCCAGGATCAGCGCGATCAAGGCGACGAGAATGAAGACGGTTTTCTGGGTTCGAGTCATAGGTTCAACAGTAAGTAGTGGTCTACGAGCAGCGCGATAAACAGCAGGAACAAGTAGTAAATAGAGTACTTGAACGTGTTGATCGCCGCGTGCGGCCGAGTGCCACGGTACAGCACCACGGCCCATTGCAGAAACCTCGCGCCCAGTACAAGGGCACAAATCAGGTAGAGCACGCCGCTCATGTGGATCACGTAGGGCATCAGGCTGACGGCCAGTAGCGCAAAGGTATAAAGCAGGATGTGGACTTTGGTGTAGTGCTCGCCATGGGTCACCGGCAGCATTGGAATGTCAGCCTTGGCGTATTCCTCTTTGCGATGAATCGCCAATGCCCAGAAGTGCGGCGGGGTCCAGGCGAAGATGATCAGCACCAGCAGCAACGGTTCGGCGCTGACATGGCCGGTGGCGGCGGTCCAGCCAAGCAGCGGCGGGGCCGCACCGGCGAGGCCACCAATGACGATGTTCTGCGGCGTCGCGCGTTTCAGGAAGCCGGTATAGACCACCGCATAGCCAAGCAGCGAGGCGAGGGTCAGCCACGCGGTCAGCGGATTGGTGAAGGCCAGCAACAAAGCCTGACCGAGTATCGCCAGCACGAGGGCAAAGGTCAGCGCGGCGGCCGGCGAAATCCGGCCTTCAGCCAAGGGACGTTTGTGGGTGCGCGCCATCACCGCATCGATCCGTCGGTCCACCACATGGTTCACCGCTGCCGCACCGCCGGCACACAAGGCGATCCCCAGATTGCCGAACACCAGCACCGTCCACGGCACCCCGGCGCGGGTCGCGAGGAACATGCCGACCAGCGAGGTGATGAGCATCAGCACCACCACTTTGGGCTTGGTCAGTTCCAGGTAATCCCGCCAGATGGCTTGGCTGTGACGTTCGCCGATCAGAATCGCCATGGCATCTCTCCTTTTATTGTTATGGGCCCGGTTGAATGTTTACGCGGGCTGAAGCGCCAGCGTGTCGGCTGCTTGACCCGAACCAGACTGGTCCGCGCGTGGTAATTGACCAGCACCATCGTCAGCAACAGCGCCGCGCCCCCCGCGTTGTGGGCGACAGCCACCGGCAGAGGTAGATGAAACAGCACGTTGCTGATGCCCAGGGTGATTTGTGCGGCAAGGGCGATCAACACCATGGCGGCCAAGCGCGTCATGCCGACGACCTTCAGTTGCCAGGCCAGACCGAGCAGAACGAAGGTGACCAGTAATGCGCCGATGCGGTGAGTCAGGTGAATCGCGGTGCGGGCATCGCTGTCCAGTTGCCCGCCCAGGTAATTGGGGCCGATGTGTTGGGTCAGGTGAAAGCCGTTGGCGAAATCAGTCGGTGGCAGCCATTGTCCGTGGCAGGTCGGAAAGTCGATGCAGGCCACCGCCGCGTAATTGGAGCTGACCCAGCCACCAAGGGCAATTTGCAGGATCACCAGCAACAAGCCGGCGGTCGCCCAGTGCTGCAAACGTCGAGGCACGGTCAGCGCCGGCAACACGCCGGACAGGCGCAAGGTCAGCAGAAACAACAGACTCAACGTCGCAAAGCCGCCGAGCAAATGCCCGGTGACCACTTGCGGCCAGAGCTTGAGCGTCACCGTCCACATGCCGAACGCCGCTTGAGCGAACACCACCGCCAGCAAGAACAACGGTAATTTCACCGGCTGCCCCGGGTGATGACGATGGGTCCAGGCGCGGCCCGCCAGCACCGTGATCAACAGCCCCAACGTGCCGGCAAAGTAGCGATGAAGCATCTCATTCCAGCCTTTGTGGGCTTCTACCGGCGCGTCGGGAAAATGCAGTTCGGCATGGGCCAATTGGGCTTCGCTGTTCGGCACGCTGATAAAGCCGTAGCAGCCGGGCCAGTCCGGGCAGCCGAGGCCAGCGTGGGTCAGGCGTGTGTAGGCGCCGAGCAACACCACAATCAGTGCCAGCAAGGTGGCAAACAGCGCGAGGCGAAATCCAGGTTTGGCCATGACGATGCCCTTATCCGATGTTCGACAGTTTCAGCAAATGGCGCAGGTCGTTGAGCAGGTCCTTGCCCTTCACCGTCGGGTCGTAGCGCAGCACCAGGTTGCCGTGAGGGTCGATGATCCACAGGTGCGGCGTGTCATTGCTCTTAGCGCCTTTGATGTAGGTCGGCGGGTCCAGCGAATAGCGCTGCAACTGCGGGTACTCGCGTTGAAGTTTAGTCTCGTAATCGCTGTTCAGCGGCTGCGCGATGGCCAGCGCATGGCTGGCGCGGGAGGCCTCGCGACCGAGGCCGATCTGGATCTGGCGCGCCAGATACACCAACTGCTGGCAGTCCACCGAACAATCCCTGGGCGCTGTCACCAGTAACTGCCAGCGGTCTTCTTGCGCCTGCACGCCGATGTCGGCGCGGGTCTGGCCGTTGCCGATCAGTTCACCGTGATAACTGCGGCCCTCGGGTACCCAGAACTGCAATTTGTACATGCCGGTGGCGAGGATCATCGGACCCACCACTCCCAATAGGATCAGTAGCAACTGTAAGCGCCCGCGCCGCCGATTTACCGGCGTTTTCGCCTCAGACATGCCGGGTGGATTCATGGCCGCTCCCATTATTGTTCTCCTTTGCGTTGTGCCAGCCGAGATAGAGGTAAAGGCCGAGCAGGGCGATCGACAGGGCGAACCACTGCACGGCATAAGCCACGTGTTTTTCCGGCCCCATGGCCACCACCGGCCAATCGGCCTGGTAGGTCGCGGGACCGCTTTGCGCGCGTAATTCGTAGGCGAAACCGTCACGATCAAGCACCGCCCAGAGCCTGGCCGGCTCAACGGCGGTGATCAGTTGTGGCCAGGTCGTGGCGTTTGGGTCGGCGTGCAATTGGAACGTTGCACCGGGGGATACGTAGACCCAGGCGTCGAGGCTCATTGGCTGAGTCGGCGTGGTGAATGACGGTGGTGTGCGCCGATCCGGCCACGGCAACCAGCCGCGATTGACCAGCAGCCACAGCCCGGTTGCCCGGTCCTGAAACGGTTGCAGCAACTCGACCCCGACCTTGCCGTCGCGCTGACGGTTGTCCAGCAGCAGGCTGTGTTCGGCATCGAACTGGCCATGCAGGCGAACCCGGCGGAAGGCCGGATCTTGGGTGTGTTGCAGTTCGGTGCTGGCCATCGGTTCGGCCGCCCGGCGCTCGGCGTAGCTTTGCAGCAGCGCGCTTTTCTCCGCGCCCCGGCTCAACTGCCAGAACCCGAGTGACACCAGCAAGGGCAGCAGCACCGCGACCACCAAGGTCGGCACGAGGCCCGGCCGGAAGCGTTTCATGGCATCGCCAGAAAGTCGGTAATCGCGATAGCTATACTCAAATGCATCGCCTGTCCCCCGGAGTGTCACCATGCTCAAAGCAGCCATCGTCCTGATGCTGATTGCCACGGTTGTCAGCCTGTTCAGCGGCCTGTTTTTTCTGGTCAAGGACGACAGCCACTCGAATCGCCTGGTCATCGCCTTGAGTGTTCGTGTTGCGCTGGCCGCCACCACTGTCGGCTTGATCGCCTGGGGTTTTTTCAGCGGCCAGTTGGTGTCTCACGTGCCTTGGTAGCTGTAGGTGCGAGCTTGCTCGCGAAGGTGTATCAGTCGAATTCAACGTGTCTGACATACCTTCGCGAGCAAGCTCGCTCCTACAGCACGTAGACGAAAACGAACAACCCGATCCACACCACGTCCACGAAGTGCCAGTACCAGCTCGCCGCCTCGAAGGCGAATTGGTGGTCGGCATCGAAGTGCCCGCGCATGATCCGCATCAGCATCACGAACAGAATGATGGTGCCGATGGTCACATGGGCCCCGTGGAAACCGGTGAGCATGAAGAACGTTGCGCCGTAGATGCCGGAACCCAGAGTCAGGCCCAGTTCGTGGTAAGCGTGGATGTACTCTTCGGCCTGGAAACCGAGGAACGCGCAACCGAGCAACACGGTCAGCGCCAGCCAGATTTTCAGTGCGCCGCGATGGCCTTTCTTCAAGGCGTGGTGAGCAATGGTCACGGTGACGCTGGAACTCACCAGCAGCACGGTATTGAGCAGCGGCAGGCCCCAGGGGCTGATGACTTCCTTGGGTGGAGGAAAGAGTTTCGGGTCCGGATTGTTCAGCAGCGGCCAGGTGAATTCGAACGTCGGCCACAGCATGTGGGCGAGGCCTTTAGTGCCTTCACCACCCAATGCCGGGCCCGTGATGTTGCGCACATAAAACAGCGCACCGAAAAAGGCGATGAAGAACATCACCTCCGAGAAAATGAACCAGCTCATGCCCCAGCGGAACGAGCGGTCCATCTGTGCACTGTACAACCCTTGGCGACTTTCCTTGATCACCGTACCGAACCAGCCGAACAGCATGTAGGCCAGCAACAGGCTGCCAACGAAAAAGATCAGCGGGCCGTGGGATTCCGGCCGCGCAGCCTTCAGGTCATTGAACCAGGTGCCCAGGCCGAACACCGTGACGAACATGCCGACCGTGGCGATGATCGGCCATTTGCTCTGGGCTGGAACGTAATAATGTTCGTGAGTTGCCATTTATTGTTCTCCTTATCGGGCACGCTTTAACGCCTAGCCGCCGGTACTTGCTGCAACAGCCACGGGCGGATGACGTGCGGTGATATCGAACAGCGTGTAGGACAGCGTCAGGTGCTTCACTTCCTTGGGCATGTCGCGGTCAACGATGAACCGTACCGGCATCTCGATGCGTTGACCGGGCTGAAGCACTTGCTGGGTAAAGCAGAAACATTCGGTCTTGTGGAAGTACGCGGCTGCGTTGCTGGGTGCGATGCTCGGAACCGCCTGGGCGCTCATCGGCCGATCGGTCGGGTTGTGGGCGATAAAAATCATCTCGTTCACCGCCCCCGGGTGAGCGACCAGTTCATCGTCCTTGGGATAGAAATCCCACGTCATGTCGGCGGAGTTGGTCGACAGAAACTGCACGCGAACCTGCCGCGAGACGTCGACCGTTTGCTCGCCTTCATACTGCCCGGAGGTTTTGCCATTGATGCCGAACGCCTGGCACATCACGTCGTAGATCGGCACCAGGGCAAAGCCGAAAACAAACATCGCCACCACCACCAGCAACAGGCGGGTGACCAGTTTCTTCGTCGAAATCGAATCAGCCACGATGCAAGCCCTCCACACTGAACCCTGTAGGAGCTGGCTTGCCAGCGAAAGCGGTATGTCTGACACACCGAATCGCTGCCTTCGCTGGCAAGCCAGCTCCTACGGGGTGTGCGTTCATTTCACTTCCGGCGGCGTGGTGAAGGTGTGATACGGCGCGGGCGATGGAATGCTCCATTCCAGGCCTTCGGCGCCATCCCACGGTTTGGCCGGTGCCGGCTCGCCGCCACGAATGGTCTTGATCACGATGAACAGGAAGAAGATCTGCGTGGCCCCGAACATGAACGCACCGATCGACGACACCATGTTGAAGTCGGCGAATTGCAGGTTGTAGTCCGGAATCCGCCGCGGCATGCCCGCCAGGCCCACGAAGTGCATCGGGAAGAACGCCAGGTTCATGCCGATGAACGAGAGCCAGAAGTGCAGCTTGCCGAGGGTTTCGTCGTACATGTGGCCGGTCCATTTCGGCATCCAGTAGTAGGCCGAGGCGAAGATCCCGAAGATCGCCCCCGGCACCAGCACGTAGTGGAAGTGCGCGACCACGAAGTAAGTGTCCTGGTACTGGAAGTCCGCCGGTGCGATGGCCAGCATCAAACCGGAGAACCCGCCAATGGAGAACAGGATGACGAACGCCACGGCGAACAGCATCGGCGTCTCGAAGGTCAGCGAGCCTTGCCACATGGTGCTGGCCCAGTTGAACACCTTGACCCCGGTGGGCACCGCGATCAGCAGCGTGGCGTACATGAAGAACAACTCGCCCACCAGCGGAATGCCGACCACGAACATGTGGTGCGCCCAGACGATGAACGACAGGAACGCAATACTCGCCGTGGCGTAGACCATCGAGGTGTAGCCAAACAGTGGCTTGCGCGAAAAGGCCGGAATGATCGAGCTGACGGCACCGAAGGCCGGCAGGATCATGATGTACACCTCGGGGTGACCGAAGAACCAGAACACATGCTGGAACAGTACCGGGTCACCGCCACCGGCGGCACTGAAGAAGCTGGTGCCGAAGTGGATGTCCATCAGCATCATGGTCACGCAGCCGGCCAATACCGGCATCACCGCGATCAGCAGGAATGCGGTGATCAGCCAGGTCCAGACGAACAGCGGCATTTTCATCAACGTCATGCCGGGGGCGCGCAGGTTGAGGATGGTCGCGATCACGTTGATCGCCCCCATGATCGAACTGATCCCCATCAAATGGATGGCGAAGATGAAGAACGTCACGCTTTCCGGTGCGTAGGTCGTCGACAGCGGTGCATAGAAGGTCCAGCCGAAGTTTGGCCCGCCACCGGGGGTGAACAGGGTCGATACCAGCAGCAGAAACGCTGCCGGCAACAGCCAGAAGCTGAAGTTGTTCATCCGTGGCAGGGCCATGTCCGGCGCGCCAACCATCAACGGGATCATCCAGTTGGCGAGGCCGACGAAGGCCGGCATCACCGCACCGAACACCATCACCAGGCCGTGCATGGTGGTCATCTGGTTGAAAAATTCCGGCTGGACGATTTGCAGTCCCGGCTGGAACAGTTCGGCCCGGATCACCATGGCGAACGAGCCGCCCAGCAGGAACATGGAGAACGCAAACCACAGGTACAGCGTGCCGATATCCTTGTGGTTGGTAGTCAGCACCCAGCGCATCAGGCCTTTGGCGGGGCCGTGGGCGTGGGCGGTGCCGGTATGAACATGGTCATCGACTACAGCTGTCATGTCCTGTCTCCTGCAAACGGATGGGCTGGGCGGGCCGGGGCGTCATGCCCCGAGCGGTTCCTTACGTACGCAATAGACCGGGTCATTGGCTTTCCGCCTGTTTCAGCTCCAGCACTTCTTTAGGGGTGACCATGTCGCCTTTGTTGTTGCCCCAGGCGTTACGCTCATAGGTCACGACCGCCGCGATATCGACTTCCGACAGCTGTTTGCCGAACGCCGCCATGGAAGTGCCGGGCTTGCCGTGGAAGACGATGTTCAGGTGATCCTTGATCGGCCCGGTGGCGATTTTCGAGCCCTTGAGTGCCGGGAACATCGGCGGCAGACCTTGGCCTTCAGCCTGGTGACAGGCCACGCAGGTGGTGTGATAGACCTTGTCACCGCGTTCCTTGAGCTCGTCGAGAGTCCATTCCTTGCTGGTCAGCTCTTTGAGCTGCGCAGCTTCCGCCTTGCGTTCGCCCAGCCAGGTTTCGTAATCGGCCTTTTCCTTGACCTCGACCACGATCGGCATGAAACCGTGGTCCTTGCCGCACAACTCGGCGCACTGGCCACGGTAGATGCCGGGCTTTTCGACACGGGTCCAGGATTCATTGACGAAGCCCGGAATCGCATCGCGCTTGACCGCGAAGGCCGGCACCCACCAGGAGTGGATGACGTCGGCGGAGGTCACCAGAAAGCGCACCTTGGCACCGATCGGCAGCACCAGCGGCTTGTCGACCTCCAGCAGGTAATGCTCGCCCTTGGCTTCCTTGTTGTGGATCTGATCGGCAGGGGTGGTCAGGTTGCTGAAGAATTCGACGTCCTGACCCAGGTATTTGTAGTGCCACTTCCACTGGTAGCCGGTGACCTGGATATCGATATCCGGCTCAGTGTTGTCGTACATCTTGATCAGGGTGGCGGTTGCGGGGACCGCCATGGCCACCAGAATAAGCAGGGGCACGATGGTCCAGAGAATTTCGACGGTGGTGCTTTCATGAAATTTGGCGGCCACCTGCCCGGTAGAGCGGCGGTGGACCATCATCGACCAGAACATGGCGCCGAAGACGATGATGCCGATCACTACACAGATCCAGAAAATGGTCATGTGCAGATCGAATACTGCGTGACTGATTTCAGTCGCTCCAGGCGCCATATTCACAGTCCAGGCCGCTTGCGCCTGACTGAAAATCGACCACAACAGGAGGCCCATCCAGACATGTGGATGTCGCATCATTGCGGGTTCCCCTTATAGTTCTTTTTATCCCGCCGGCTTTCACCTGCGGCAAGGGAGCGGCTTTTTCAGACTACGAACTTGAATCGCCGAGCCTTGCTGCATATGCAGTCGGGCGTCATCAGCTAACTCCATTCAAAACCGAGTATAGACAGCGACTGCCACCTCGCAACGCGATGGCGTAAATCAACCGAAACAGGTTGGACTTGCGTTCCAGGTCGCGAATGGAGAAGGATGCAGACGAGTGGTGGCAAATGGATATAACTTTGAAGTCTCAAGGATGAAATAATTATGACAAATGCGTCTTAGCCTTTTTCGTAAGCCAGCTAAGTTATGTCTTCCCTATTTCATTGCCTTTGTTTCCTGGAGTTTTCATGAACACCGCCGCATTGCGCGAGCAGATCCAAAAAGCCCAACAACATGAGGCCGAGACCGGCCTGTTAACTCGTCAACTGGAAACCCAACTGCCGCACCTTCATTCCGCCATCCAATTGCCGGATATCGATGCCAACGGCGTGATGACGCGTTTTGTGGCCGCGTATATAGAACAAGTACCGGACCTGCTGGACGCAGCCAATGAAGTCGCGAGGGAAGCGGGCATCGAATCGCAGATCAAACCGGTATTGAAAATCGCCGAGCAGTTCTTCCTCCAGCCGCCGGCGATCATGGCCGGTCATATCGGCCTGGACGGCCTGCTGGATGAAGCTTACCTGGCGCATCGGTTGGTCGAAGAGGTCAACGATCTGTACATCAAGCATTTTGGCCAGCCATTGATCCCCTTGGACATGACTGTTGCCAACCTGATTGCCCACCAATTGATCGGCGAGGAATTTGCCAATCAACTGGATGAGGCGGTGCATCACGCTGTGGACGAGATGCTTAACGATGAAAGTTTCGCGCTGGAGTCGGTAGAAGCCTACCGCGAGAAACTCAACAGCCCGGACACCGGCGCCGCGTGGAAGCGCTGGCCGTGCCTGTCGCGCCAATTGGGCGTGGGGCTTGAGCTGGATCAGCCAGCCGCGTAAGTCTATGCAATACCTGTAGGAGTGAGGCTTGCCCGCGAAGGCGGCGTGACATTCAACATTGATGTCGACTGACACGCCGCCTTCGCGGGCAAGCCCTCGCTCCTATAAGTGGCTTAAGCGGCTGAACCGACTCCGGTTGTGGTGCGCAACCGTCCTTCAAGCCTGCGCTTCAACCCTCGCGCTTCAATCAGTAGCTTCGAACCCTTGGCCGCATTGGCCCGGCCCCATTCCTCCAGCAACTCAAGGCACGAGTGATCGATATAGCTCAGGTTATTGAGCGGCACATGCACCGTTGCACCTGCGGGAATGCTCCCCAGCACTTGGGTCAGCGCCGGTACCTTGAGGAAAGTCGCCGCCCCCACCAGTCGCAGTTCCATTTCGCCGTCCGCTGGAAGATCGATCAGGCTGATTTTCAGGCGCGAAGCTTTCCAGGCCAGTTTGGCCAGCGTCAGGCCGAAGCCGATCAGCACGCCGGTCAGCAGGTCGGTGAAGATGATTGCCAGTGCGGTCGCCGCATAAGTGAACATCGGCATCCGGCCATAACGGCCCAGGCCGCGAAAGGCCTTGAGGTCCACCAGTTTGAAACCGGTGTAAACCAGGACGCCCGCCAGGCTCGCCACTGGAATGCTTTGCAGCACGCTCGATAGCAGCAGCACGAAAGCCAGCAACCACAGACCGTGGAACACCGTCGACAGTCGGGTGGTGGCGCCGGCCTGAACGTTGGCCGAACTGCGCACGATCACCCCGGTCATCGGCAGCGCACCGAGCAAGCCACAGAGCATATTACCGACGCCTTGTGCTGACAGTTCGCGGTCGAAGTCCGAGCGTTGTCCACTGTGCATGCGGTCCACTGCGGCGGCCGAGAGCAGGGTTTCGGCGCTGGCGATAAAGGCCACGGCGAAGGCCGCGATCAGCAGCGCCGGGTCAGCCAGGTTGAGCAGGTCCGACGGACGCAACCAATCGATGGCCTCCGCCAGGTTGGCCGGGACTTCCACGCGTTTGACCTGCAATGCAAGCACCAGGCTGGCGACCGTTGCCAGGCCAACCCCGAGCAATGCTCCGGGAACGAACCGCAGGGAATGCGGACGCAGTTTTTCCCACAACCACATCACGGCAATGGTCGACAGTCCGAGCAAACCTGCTTGCCAGCCAAACGAAGGCAAAGCCTGAATCACTGCAGCGGGGAAGGCCGCCAGATTATCCAGCCCCGAAGGCTTGGGCACGGCATCGAGCATCACATGCACCTGCGACAGCACGATCAGCACCCCAATCCCGGCGAGCATGCCGTACACCACCGCGGGCGCCGTGACCCGAAACCAGCAACCCAGCTTCAGGCGTCCAGCCACCAATTGCAGAAAGCCCGCCAGCAGCAGGATCGGCCCGAGCATGGCGATACCATGCTGGCGCACCAGTTCGAACACCAATACCGCCAGACCCGCCGCCGGGCCGCTGACTTGCAGCGGTGAACCGGCAAGCCAGCCGACCACCAGACCACCGATGATGCCGGTGATCAAGCCTTTGGCCGGCGGCAGCCCCGAGGCGATGGCGATACCCATGCACAAGGGCAGGGCGACCAGAAACACAACCACCGAAGCCAATAGCTCCCGTGGCAGAACAGCTTTTAATTGAGCAGCACGCATGGTGGACTCCCGAAATTTTCTTCAGGCGTGGCGAGGCCGGGCCGCTGAGCTGCGGCCGGCACTGAAACCACACAGGGTTTTTTAGGAGGATTTAGAAGCGCGCTTTGGGCGTCGCCACCGGAATCGGATGACTGCCATCGAGCGGCAGGAAGCAACCCTGATCCGCATCGTAAGCTTTGATTTCGCTGGTTTCGATGTTGTAAACCCAACCATGGATAAACAATTGACCGTTGGCCATACGCGAGGCCACCGACGGGTGCGTGCGCAAATGCTGCAACTGAGCGATCACATTCTCTTCAGTGAGGATGTGCATGCTTTCGTTTTCGTCAATGCAGTTGCAGTTGTCCTGGACCATGGTTTTTGCCACTTCGGCATGCCGTAACCAGGCCTTGACCGTCGGCATCTTTTCCAGGCTCTGCGGGTTGAGTACCGCGCGCATTGCGCCGCAGTCGGAGTGCCCGCAGATGATGATGTGATGCACACCGAGGGCCAGCACCGCGTATTCGATGGCTGTGGAAACACCACCATTCATTTGCCCGTAAGGCGGCACGACGTTGCCGACGTTACGGGTCACGAACAGGTCGCCGGGGGCACTTTGGGTAATCAGTTCGGGAACGATGCGTGAATCGGCACACGCGATGAACATCGCCCGAGGCCGCTGGGCCGTGGCGAGTTTTTTGAAGAGTTCTTCCTGCTGCGGAAAGATCTCGTGATGAAAGTGCAAAAAGCCGTCAACGATATGCTGCAGCGCTGCATCGGCGGTTTCCGCCTCGGGTTGGGCTGAAGCCGACGCAGCCAAAGGCTGTTTATCCTTGTCACTCATGATTCATCCTCTTTGGCGGAGTCAGGGAATTTTCCCGTTTTGTCCGGTATGAAGCCAGTGGCTGTATAAAAAACATCCAGGTCGAAAAGCCAGACCCGTCAGTCACTCGATGAACAAGGTAGCCGTCGAAACTTAACTCAAACTGAATTAAAACGCTCTAGAACGAGTGTTCCAGGTCACAAGAAACGTGACCAGCCTAAACGCGCTGTATCATTTCCTCTACTCAACCATAGGGCTAATTGTCCTTAAATCAACGACATTTGGCGACCCGGCGGACAAAAGGCTTCGCAATTCAGATTGAAATCTTTCCGACGATCGAGCCCCAGGCGCTTGATGGTTTTGGCGAAGCGTTGCGCCAACAGGTCGGCAAATGGCCCTTCACCGCGCATTCGTGCGCCAAACCGGCTGTCGTAGAGCTCGCCACCACGGCTTTGGCGGATCAGGCTCAACACATGAGCTGCACGTTGAGGATAGTGGGCGGCCAGCCACTCTTCGAACAGCGGCGCCACTTCCAGCGGCAAGCGCAACATCATGTAGGCCGCGCTTTGTGCTCCGGCCGCATGGGCTTCGGTGAGCAGGCTTTCGAGTTCGCTGTCGTTGATCATTGGAATCATCGGTGAACACAAAACACCCACCGGAATCCCGGCTTCGCGCATCACCCGGATCGCTCGCAGTCGTGCCTTGGGCGCCGCCGCGCGCGGTTCGAGGATGCGTTTGAGTTCGTCATCCAGCGTGGTCAGGCTGATCATCACTGCCACCAGCCTTTGCTCGGCGAGTTCGGCCAGCAAGTCCAGATCGCGAAGAATCAGCGAGCCTTTAGTGATGATCGTCACCGGGTGGCGGTAACGCAGCAGCACTTCCAGGGTTTTGCGGGTGATTTTGTGTTCGCGCTCGATGGGCTGATAAGGGTCGGTGTTGGAGCCCAGGTTGATCGGCGCGCATTGATAGCCGCGCTTGGACAGCTGCTCTTCCAGCACATCGGCGGCGTTGGTCTTGGCGATCAGCTTGGTTTCGAAGTCCAGCCCCGGTGACAGGTCCCAATAGGCATGGCTGGGCCGCGCATAGCAATAGATGCAGCCGTGTTCGCAGCCACGATAGGGATTGATCGAACGATCAAAGGGCAAATCCGGCGAATTGTTACGGGTGATGATGGTTTTCGCCGTCTCGATGCGCACTTCAGTGCCTTGGGTGACGGGCGCTTCCTGATACCAGCCGTCATCTTCGGCTACCGAGCGGCTCGGTGCGAAGCGGTTGTGCAGGTTGGTCGCGGTGCCGCGGCCGCGAGGTGGCAATGGCGTGTGCATTGGATAATCCTGATAGCTGTATGTACATACAGTATATCCAGACGGTTCGGCCGACCAGTGCCGTTCGGCACCTATTCGTTTTTTAGGAATGGGCAATACCAGCAGGCAACTAACGGATACATATAAGCGCTCGCTGATAAAATGAAAGTGTCGGTATTATTTTGTCGCTGCAAGAATAAACAGGAACATTACTTTAAAAGGAATTAATTATGTCGTTTTTTAATCGTCGTGGCATTTTTCTGCAAAAGCTTGGCCCCACCATTGTCGATCCCAATGAAGTACTTGTATCGATGCAGTTCGCATTGAAAGAGGACAGCTGGGATGCTGATAAGTCTGTAAAAACGGTGAATCTGCTTGATTCCACCATGATCATTGCGTCTTCGAATGATGGGGGGCAGTCTTTTCGTCTCGGCAATATGAGTAAAGATGTGGATGGCGACGGTGACATTGATGCCGACGATAAGACCAAACTTTTGGCCTTGGCCAAAGCGTACGTCAGTATTGTCAATCCTTGATCAAGGCCTGTAAGAAAGTTGATGTTAAATAAATAAAATCCAGTCTGGCTTAGTGCGCAAATCACTGGATCCACGATTATTTGACAACCGGCTCACCGACCTTTGACCGTTCCGGGCTGAATCTGAATGCGAATATCCAGGCTTTTCCCTGAGCGGTCACCCAGTAGCCATGTGTTCGATGAAGAGCCGCTGGTTCAAGACGGGCCATGCCGAGTAGCGCCACCTCCCACTGCATTGCGCAATGGAAGGTGATTTCAGCACACGCTTCGGTCAGTCAGGCTTTTTCTTCAACTTGGGGTTCGGGAAAAACTGCACGGCCTGAACCTTGGCATCCGGCACTTTCAGTGCCGAAGTATTGACTCGCGTACCCAATTCCTTAGGCACCGACAGGCCTTGTTCATTCAGCGTGTCGGAATAACCGCAGGCCACGCACTCGCGATGCGGAACTGCGTCTTCGCTCCACATCATCAACTTGTCCGGCTCGCTGCAGGCCGGGCAGACCGCCCCGGCGATAAAGCGTTTTTTGGTAATCACAGGTCCCTCACTCATGCTGCCGCGTCCTCACTCAGGCCGCTGTGGCGCAAGAGTGCGTCAATCGAAGGTGCACGGCCACGGAAGTCGACGAACAGCACCATTGGCTCTTGGGAACCACCCCGCGCCAGGATCGCTTCACGGAAGGCACGACCGGTCTCGGCATTGAGCACGCCGTCTTCTTCGAATTTCGAGAAGGCATCGGCCGACAATACTTCTGCCCACTTATAGCTGTAGTAACCCGCCGCATAACCGCCGGCGAAGATGTGAGCGAAGCTGTTGGGGAAGCGGTTGTAGGCCGGCGGACGCATGACCGAGACTTCGTCGCGCACGCCTTCGAGCACTTGCAGCACGCTGCGACCGTCGCCGTGGGTCGCGTGCAATTCGAAGTCGAACAACGAGAACTCCAACTGGCGGACCATCATCAGCCCGGACTGGAAGTTCTTCGCTGCGAGCATTTTCTCCAGCAGATCCTGAGGCAACGGTTCGCCGGTTTCGTAGTGACCGGAAATCAGCGCCAGACCTTCCGGTTCCCAGCACCAGTTTTCCATGAACTGGCTTGGCAGCTCGACCGCATCCCAGGCCACGCCATTGATGCCGGACACGCCCGCGTGCTCGACGCGGGTCAGCAGGTGATGCAGGCCGTGACCGAATTCGTGGAACAGGGTGGTCACTTCGTCATGGGTCAACAGGGCCGGTTTGCCGCTATCAGCCGGAGTGAAGTTGCACACCAGATTCGCCACCGGGCTTTGCAGCACGCCATTGATTGTGCGGCGATGATCGCGAGCGCCGTCCATCCAGGCACCGCCGCGCTTGTTGGCGCGGGCATACAGGTCGAAGAAGAAACGACCGACGTGCTGGCCGTTTTCCTTGATTTCGAACAGGCGGACGTCCGTATGCCAGGTGTCGAAGCCTTTCAGCTCGGCGATCTCGATGCCGTATAGGCGCTGGACGATACTGAACAACCCACCCAGAACCTTGTCGATCGGGAAGTACGCGCGAAGGGTTTCCTGGGCGACGCTGTAGCGCTGTTCGCGAAGTTTTTCACCGTAGAAACCGCTGTCCCAGCTTTGCAGGTCCGGGCAACCCTGTTCGGCAGCATAGGCCTTGAGCTGTTGCAGATCCTGGGCAGCGAACGGCTTGCTGCGTTTTGCCAGGTCGCGCAAGAAACTCAGCACCTGATCATTGGACTCGGCCATTTTGGTGGCCAGGCTCAGCTCCGAGAAGCTGGTGAAGCCCAACAGTTTTGCCAGCTCCTGACGCAGGTCGAGGATCTCTTCCATGACCGGGCCGTTATCATTCTGACCGGCATTCGGGCCTTGGTCCGACGCACGGGTGCAATAAGCGGCGTAGAGTTCTTCACGCAGGGCGCGGTCGTGGGCGTAGGTCATCACCGCGTAGTAACTCGGGAATTCCAGGGTGATCAGCCAGCCGTCGAGGTCTTTGGCTTGTGCGGCGGCGGCCATTTGCGCCTTGGCCGACTCGGTCAGACCGGCGAGGGCGGCTTCGTCGGTGACATGCTTGGTCCAGGCCTGGGTGGCGTCGAGCAATTGATTTGAGAAGCGGCTGCCCAGCTCCGACAGTTTGCTCTGCACGTCGGCGTAACGCTTTTGCTCAGGCGCAGGCAGGTCGATACCCGACAGACGGAAGTCACGCAGGGCGTGTTCCAGGATCGTTTTCTGCGCCACGTCGAAACCGGCAGCCTCAGGGCTGTTGGCCAGCGCTTCATAGGCCTGGAACAGTTCACGGTTCTGGCCCAGCTCGGTGGCGTAGGCGCTCAAGGCCGGCAGGCAGGACTCGTAGGCTTCGCGCAACTCGGCACTGTTGCACACGGCATTGAGATGGCTGACCGGGCTCCAGGCGGCGCCCAGACGATCATTGAGCTCATCCATCGCCAGCACCAGGCCGGCCCAGGTCGGTTGTTTGCCCTGGGTTTTGAGGATGTCGACAATGGCGGCGCGGTTGTCAGCCAGGATCTTTTCAATGGCCGGTTGCACGTGTTCGGCACGGATCGCCGAGAACGGCGGCAGGTCGTAGGACTGCAGAAGAGGGTTGTTCACGCTCACGGTTGGCACCTTGGCTGGAAAACATGCGGGAAGAAACATGCTGGAAGAAACAAAGCCACATCTTAATTACAATCGACGCCGACCGCAGCTATCAGCAAAAGAGAGAGAGCCTATCGTGACCCTTCGCAAGTATCAGAACCACACGCCGTTGCTGGGCAAAGGCGCCTTTGTCGACGGCTCGGCAGTGGTGATCGGCGACGTCGAAGTCGGCGAAGACAGCTCCGTCTGGCCGCTGACAGTGATCCGCGGCGACATGCATCGCATCCGGATCGGTGCGCGCACCAGCGTGCAGGACGGCTGCGTGCTGCACATTACCCACGCCGGGCCGTTCAATCCTGATGGCTTCCCGCTGCTGATCGGCGACGATGTGACCATCGCGCATAAAGTCATGCTTCATGGTTGCGCCGTGGGCAACCGGATTCTGATCGGCATGGGCAGCATCGTCATGGACGGTGCGGTGGTCGAGGACGATGTGATCATCGGCGCTGGCAGCCTGGTCCCCCCGGGCAAGCGCCTGGAAAGCGGTTTCCTCTATGTCGGTAGCCCGGTGAAACAGATCCGGCCGCTGACTGACAAGGAAAAAGCCTTCTTCACCTACAGTGCGGCGAACTACGTGAAGCTCAAGGACCTGCATCTGGCCGAAGGCTACGACCAGCTCTAATTCGCTTGATAACGGAAAGTGTCTCGCTATTGCTCAGGAATTTTCATGCATTACCAAACCGTACTGTTCGACCTCGATGGCACGCTGACCGATCCGCGCGAAGGCATCACCCGCTCCATCCAGTTCGCCCTGAGCAAACTGGGGATCGATGAGCCGGACCTGACCAGGCTCGAGCATTTCATTGGCCCGCCGCTGTTGCAGGCATTCATGCAGTTCTACGACTTCGACGAGCCCAAGGCCTGGGAAGCGGTGAACTTCTATCGCGAGCGCTTCAAGGTCACCGGCCTGTATGAGAACCGCATGTTCGACGGCGTCACGCCGCTGCTGGAAACCCTCGGCGGGCAAGGGCGACAGCTGTACATCGCGACCTCCAAGCCGTGGGTTTTCGCCCGGGAAATCGCCCGGCACTTCGACTTCGCCAAGCATTTCAAAGTGATTTACGGCAGTGAGCTGGACGGCACGCGGACCAACAAGGTCGAGCTGATTGCGCACTTGATGAGCGAAGAAGGCCTGGACCCGGCCAATACCCTGATGATTGGCGATCGTAAACACGATCTGATCGGCGCTCGCAGCAATGGACTGGATGCGGCGGCGGTGGGTTATGGGTTTGGCAGCCGAGAGGAGTTGAGCGCAGAAGCACCGGCGTATCACTTCGAGACGCTGGATGAGTTGCATCAGGCGTTTTTGCAGCGTTAGTTGAATTGCCTTCGCGGGCAAGCCTCGCTCCTACAGATGATCGAAGGCCCCTGTAGGAGCGAGGCTTGCCCGCGAAGGCGTCCCCCCAGACACATCCTGAGTAAAAGTCATCACTCCAATCCCTTCTTATCGTCCTAGCCTTAACACTCCGGCCACGATCAAGGAGGATCATCATTGCCAGAGCTCAAACATGCTCATCGATTGCGCACCTGGCGATATTCGGAGTCCGGGCAGATTTACCTGGTGACTGCGGTGGTTTTGAATCGAGAACCGTTGTTTCGCAACTTCAAGAATGGGCGTCTGGTGGTCGATGCTTTTAGAACGGCTGAGCGAGAAGGGTTTGCAACATCGTTAGCCTGGGTAGTGATGCCTGATCATTTTCATTGGCTGATTGAGTTACAAAATACTCAACTACCTACATTGATGGCCCGTACCAAATCCCGGATTGCAGTGACGGTCAATCGCTCGATTCGACGTCAAGGTCCGGTTTGGCAGCATGGCTATCATGATCGCGCCATTCGCAAGGAAGAAGATTTGCAGGCAGTTGCTCGATACATCGTCGCCAATCCGTTGCGAGCGGGACTGGTAGAGAAGATTGGGGACTATCCGTTGTGGGATGCAATTTGGTTGTGACATTCAAAGACGCCTTCGCGGGCAAGCCTCGCTCCTACAGGGGGGCTTCGATCATCTGTAGGAGCGAGGCTTGCCCGCGAAGAGGCCCGCTCAGCCGCCAGGGCTCTTTGATCCCGCCAACACCTTCAACGCCGCCTTACGATCCTCAACCGGCAACGCGCCCAACCTCTCCACCGCCGCATAAAACCTCACCCAATCCCCATCGACCTGCCCGAACAACGCGGCAAACGCCGGCACCCACTGGTCATACAAACCAAACGGGAGCAGTCGAGCATTGTTCATCGGGGTGTTGATCCAGGCATCGTAGCGTTTGTTCCCAGCCCATTGGCTGTCGCGTAGCGTGCGGTATTCACGGCGCAATTGTTCGAACTCTGCCGCTTTCCGCTCGCGCATTTGCTCGGCAGGCAGTGGCAGGGCGTAAAGCCGTTCCAGCCTCTTGCGGGCGTCCAGAACCAATTGGATGAACTGATCGCGTTGCTGCTCCAAAGCTCCGTTGTCCGGTGGCATGCCTCGGAATGCACGCCATTGCCGAGTGCCTTCCTGCTCGACGAAGGTGGCGAAGGACTCGTTGAACTCGGTGTCGTCTTTCACATAAAAACGTTGATGGGCGAGTTCGTGAAAAATCAGCGTCGCCAACCGTTCGTCGCCCCAACCCATCATCGAGCTCATGATCGGGTCGTTGAACCAACCGAGCGTCGAATAGGCCTCGACGCCGCCAATTGACACGTCCATACCTTGCAATCGTTGCAACGCGGCCTCACCGCGGGCAGCGCTCTGGCTGTAATACCCGCGATAGGCGACGCAGCCGGCGACGGGGAAGCAATGGCTCTGTGGCTTCAGCGAAAACTCCGGCGTGGCAAAGACGTTCCAGACTACAAACGGTCGGCCGATGTCGGCGTACAGGCGGTAGCTCTGGTTGTCCGGCAGGTGCAGACGTTGGCTGGCGAATGTTCGGGCCTTTTGTGATTGGGCCAGATGCGCGCGCAATTGCTGATCGCGGCCGCGATCGGCAATCACACTGGAAACCGGCTCCCGTGCCCGCAACAACTGCAGCTGACCACTGGCCAATTGGCCGTAATAGCTGACGCTGGCGCAGCCATTGAGCAACAAAAGAAACACACCCGGAAACAAAATGCGTAAAACGCGATCAAGTAACCCGAGGCTTGGACGCGGCCTGATCAAAATGAATCATCCCTGGAAAGTCTGCCCGCAAGACTATCCCGCCTATTGGAGCTCCGCTATGCGCAAGTTGATGCTGACGGGAGGCCTGCTGATGCTGGCCGGTTGTGCTGGATTGCCCACCCCTGATCCTTCGCAGGCATGGATCGATCTGGATTCACGGCAGGAAGACACCGCGCTGCAAGCGGTAGAAGTCGATGACAAGGCTTCCATCGACAAGCGTTACTTCGAGGTGCAGCCCGGTAGCCATGAGCTGACAGTTCGCTACTTGTTTGCTGTCCAGCCGACCAACATTGGCCCCGACGCCGAGCCACTATGGCGCGACTGTCAGTTGAATGTGAAATTCAAGGACTTCAACGCCGGTCAGCGGTATCAGCTGCAAGCGGGGAATATCGGCTTTCGGCCGTGGGCCAAGCTCTATGATCAACAGCGCAAAGTGATTGGGCAGGGCACACCGGCAGGCTGCCAGCGCACCTGATCAGCGCTATGCTGAATGACCCGTCCTTGGGATATTCATCATGCGCAGGTTGTTGCTGTTACTCGCTGCTGGCGCCTTTGCCGGTTGCGCGAGTCCGTTGCCGGCGGTCGATCCGCAGATGGCCTGGGTCGACTTCGCTACACCAAGCCCTGGCGGTAAATTGCTGATGGCCGATCGGCTGGATAACCAGCGGCTGAGCGATGGGCGTTACTTCCAGGTCACCCCGGGTAGCCATGAGCTGAGAGTCCGTTTCGATTTTGAAGTGATGGGTGGTGGTTCGGGATTGATGAGTGCTCCGCTGGAGCGACTTTGCTACTTGACCATCAACTACGACCATTTCGAGGCCGGACAGCGTTATCTGCTGGAAGCGCGTTCTATAGCGTTCACCCCCAGCGCCCGGCTGTACAACGCCAAGCGGGAAATCGTTGCTGAAGATCGATTGGCCAACTGCGTTATGTGAGGCAGATCAGCGGTCATTTTTTTGGTAGATGATTTTCTTGGTGCCGCCTTCGCATGAGCCGACGACCATGTTCTGATCGTGCACTTCGTCATTGGTGACGATTTCCAGGGTGTAGGACGTGACGTTATTGGCCTGGATCTTGGCTTCGATCTCGGCCTTGAGTTCCTCACAGGATTTCGGTGCCGCGAGGGCCGATGTGGCCAGCGTGCAACAGATAACTGCCAAGGCAAAACGTTTCATGGTTGAAGCTCCCTTGAGGCAGCGCGCATGGTGATGCGCTGAAGCTGCTGTCATTTATTCGACCACAATTTTGTCTGTCAGGTTATGTTTCAGGGCAAAAAAAGACCGCAACCTGCGGAAGGGAGCCCGCGAAGGCTGCGATCTTTTACCCGCTAACGTATCAACCCATTATCAGCTGACCAACGTCGCATCCAGGCTGATTTTCGCATTCAGCACTTTGGACACCGGGCAGCCTTCTTTGGCCTTGTTGCTCAGTTCCTCGAATTGCGCTTGGGTCGCGCCGGGGATTTTCGCCTTGAGAATCAGTTTTACCGCTGTGATTGCAAAGCCACCGTCTACCTGGTCCAAGGTGACTTCGGCATTGGTGTCGATACTGTCAGCCTTAAGGTTGGCCTCGCCGAGAATCATTGAAAACGCCATGGAGAAACAGCCCGCGTGAGCCGCGCCGATCAGCTCTTCCGGATTGGTGCCTTTACCCCCTTCGAAACGGGCCTTGAAGCCGTAGGGCGCTTCTCTAAGGACACCGGTTTCGGTGGAAATCGAGCCGATACCGGTTTTCAGATCACCTTCCCAATGAGCCGATGCTTTCTTTGTGATAGCCATGTCTGCCTCCTCAAGATCCGGCGCGAAACGTCGCGCCTTCGTGGTTTTCGGTTACCAGGGTTCTGAGGATAGACCGTCAGGCAAAGTTCACCTCATCCGATCAGTCCTCTAATTGTGTAGGAATTTGGTGTCTTCTATTGAAACTCGGGTATATGCCCTCATTGCAGAGAACACGCTTATAGACTCGGCAGGTTTTCGTTCGTGAAAAAACCTGCTTACCCATTGGAGAAGCAGGTTTATGAAACGACTGTCTGATATCAAGTTTTCGACCCTCGATCTAGTGCCCGTTCGGGAGAACGGCAGTGCGGCCCAGTCCCTGCACAATTCCCTGGATCTGGCGCAGCACGTCGAAAAATTCGGCTACAACCGCTTCTGGGTTGCCGAGCACCACAACATGGACGGGATCGCCAGTTCGGCGACCTCGGTCCTGCTGGGCTATTTGGCTGGCGGCACTTCGACCATTCGTGTCGGTTCGGGTGGCGTGATGTTGCCCAATCACGCGCCACTGGTGATCGCCGAGCAGTTCGGCACCCTTGAAAGTCTGTACCCGGGGCGGATCGACCTGGGCCTGGGGCGCGCCCCCGGCTCCGATCAGATGACCGCCCGCGCCTTGCGTCGTGAGCGCTCCGGCAGTGCCGACGACTTCCCGGAAGACGTGGCCGAACTGATGCGCTACCTCGGTCCACGCACGCCGGACCAGCGGATCATTGCCATGCCGGGTACCGGCACCAACGTCCCGATCTGGTTACTGGGTTCGAGCCTGTTCAGTGCCCAACTGGCCGGTGAGCGCGGTTTGCCCTACGCCTTCGCCTCACATTTCGCACCGCGCTTCATGCATGAGGCGATTCGCGTTTACCGCAACCACTTCAAGCCTTCCGCGGTTTTGGATAAGCCTTATGTGATGCTCGGCGTGCCACTGGTGGCCGCGGACACCGATGAGCAGGCTGATTACCTGGCCACTTCGGTCTATCAGCGGATTCTCGCGTTGATGCGTGGCCAGAGCCTGGTGCAACGCCCGCCAGTGAAGACCATGGACGGCCTGTGGCTGCCCCATGAGAAAGAAGCGGTCGGTGATTTCCTTGGCCTGGCCATGGTCGGCAGCCCACAGAAGATTCGCGCCAAGCTGGAAGTGCTGATCGAACAGACTCAGGCCGATGAGCTGATTTTTACCTGTGACCTGTACGAACATGCCGATCGCCTGCACTCCTATGAGTTGCTGGCGCAGGTCATGAAGGGCTGAAACGCAAACCGCACCCACAAAAAAGCCGACGCCATTGCGTCGGCTTTTCATTTTCGAGGGCGGTCAGCCCTGCTTGTAGATGATTTGCCTGGAGCCTTTTTCACAGGTGCCGACGACTTTTCCGTCAGCTGCAGCGCCTTTGTCGATGATCTCCAGTGTGTAATTGGCAATACCCTTGGCATCCAGTTTCGCTGCGATTTCGGCTTTAAGCTCATCACACGACTTGCCTTGGGCAAAGGCTGTTCCCGCAAGGCTCAACAGACCTAGCGCCAAAATAAACTTCTTCATGGGTTGCACTCCCTGGTCGGATCAATAGGGGGAGGGCATCCAGCTATCGGCCGGACGCACTCACCGCGTAGCGCTTTGCCATTCCCTATGGCATTCGGCCGGCGCGCAAGTTCAGAAGACTAGCTTAAGCTCAGCTACTGGCAATCCGGAATCCGACTTTGAGCGTCACCTGGAAGTGTGCCGCTTTGCCGTCCTTGATGTGCCCACGGGTTTCGGTCACTTCAAACCATTCCATGTACTTCAGGCTTTTGTTGGCTTCGGCCAGGGCATTATTGATGGCGTCTTCAATGCTGGTGGTGGATGAGCCAACCAGCTCGACTTTCTTGTAGGTGTGATGGTCAGTCATGGCGTTCTCCTAAGGGTGTGAAATACAGCCTAGCAGTGATTTTTCTTATTTCTTCTGTCGACCAATCCAGATGGAAGTTCAGATTTACTGCACTTTCTCGAACCCCTGAAGTCCCAACCAACACACGCAACTCAAACAATGCAGGAGAGCCACCATGGCCAATACCTCGTTACGCAAAGCCTCATTGCAAAGCATGGAAGCCGAGATCGAGAGTCTGCTGAAATCGTTGGAAAGCCTGAAGGACGACGCCTCGGACGAGTCGCGTAAAACGCTTAAAACGCTGAAAATCAACGCCGAAAACGCGCTGAAACATTCGCGTCATCTGCTCTCCGATGCCTATGAAGAGGTCAAGGTCAAAACCCGTGAAACCGGGATCGCGACTCGCGACTACGCCCAGGAACACCCTTGGACTACAGCCGGCGTCGCAGTCGGTGCGCTGGGTCTTCTGGCAGCTTACCTGCTGTGCAAGCGCGGTAATTAAGGTGTCTGGCGCAGTTCGTTTTTAAGCCATTGCGCCAATTGCCGAGCGCGCCCGTCCGCGGCGCGCTTGGGTAGCCACAACGCCAGTTGCGCCGGGGTTTCACAGAAACCCCATGGCGCAACCAGGCGACCGGCCTTCAAATCCTCGGCCACCAGTGGCTCGGGCGCGATGGCCACACCCAGCCCGGCCACTGCCGCCTCCAGCAAGTAATACAAATGCTCGAACCCTTGACCATACTTCAGCGCCTTGGCGTCGAGACCGCTTTGCTGTGCCCAGCTCGGCCAGGCTTGCGGACGTGAGGTGGTGTGCAGCAAGGGTTCGGTCAGCAGCGCGTGAGCTGGTGCATTCTGCAGCCTTTCGCAGCCGACGAATCGTGGGCTCATGACCGGGCCGATGCGTTCGCTGGCCAATTCGTAGACCTGCATATCCGCCGGCCATGGCGGCTCGGCAAACACCAGCAAAGCATCCAGGCCGGGCCGCCGTGGATCGAGATCGCCTTCGCCAGCCGACAGGTGCAAACGCAAATCTGGCAGGTCCGCATTGAGCCGCCCCAAACGCGGAATGAACCAGCGCGCCAGCAAGCTACCCGAGCAGCCGAGCACGAATGGCGCATCGGCGGTGCTTTGGGTCAATTCGGCGCAAACGCTGCGTAATCGCTCGAAGGCTTCACCGCTGACATCGCGCAAACGAACGCCGGCATCTGTGAGTTTCAGGCCGCGTCCATCCTTGATGAACAGACTCACGCCGAGGTGTTCTTCCAGTACCTTGAGTTGCCGGCTGACCGCCCCATGAGTGACGTGTAGCTGTTCGGCGGCCTGACTGACGCTGTTGAGGCGGGCAGTGGCTTCGAAGGCGCGAAGGGCGTTCAGCGGCGGAAGGTCGTGGCTCATGGGATCTGTGAGTTTTCCTGACAGGTTTCGGCGATCTTATCGGTTTTCAGTGCCGGATGTCAGGGGTAGAGTGAACCCCATCGTCACCTCTCGAATACAACTGGAGCGCCCCATGACCCAGACTAATCTGCGCAACGGCCCTGACGCCAACGGCCTGTTCGGCGCGTTCGGTGGCCGTTACGTCGCCGAAACCCTGATGCCGTTGATCCTCGATCTGGCCCGTGAATACGAAGCGGCCAAGGAAGATCCGGCGTTCAAAGAAGAATTGGCCTACTTCCAGCGAGATTACGTCGGACGTCCAAGCCCGCTGTATTTCGCCGAGCGTCTTACTGAGTTCTGTGGCGGCGCGAAGATTTACCTCAAGCGCGAAGAGCTGAACCACACTGGCGCGCACAAGATCAACAACTGCATCGGCCAGATCCTGCTGGCGCGGCGCATGGGCAAGAAACGCATCATCGCTGAGACCGGCGCTGGCATGCACGGCGTGGCGACCGCCACCGTGGCCGCGCGTTTCGGTCTCGATTGCGTGATCTACATGGGCACCACCGACATCGAACGTCAGCAAGCCAACGTGTTTCGCATGAAGCTGCTGGGCGCCGAAGTGATCCCGGTGGTCGCCGGTACCGGTACCCTTAAAGACGCGATGAACGAAGCCCTGCGTGACTGGGTGACCAACGTCGACAGCACTTTCTACCTGATCGGCACCGTCGCCGGTCCGCACCCGTACCCTGCCATGGTTCGCGACTTCCAGGCTGTGATCGGCAAGGAAACCCGTGAGCAGTTGCAAGCCCAGGAAGGCCGTCTACCAGACAGCCTGGTGGCGTGCATCGGTGGTGGTTCCAATGCCATGGGCCTGTTCCACCCGTTTCTCGATGACAAGAGCGTCGAGATCATCGGCGTCGAAGCCGCCGGTTACGGCATCGAAACCGGTAAGCATGCGGCCAGCCTGAACGGCGGCGTACCGGGTGTTCTGCACGGCAACCGTACTTTCCTGTTGCAGGACGACGACGGCCAGATCATCGACGCCCACTCGATTTCCGCCGGCCTCGACTATCCAGGCATCGGCCCGGAACACGCCTGGTTACATGATATCGGCCGCGTCCAGTACACCTCGGTGACCGACGATGAAGCCCTCGACGCGTTCCACAAATGCTGTCGTCTGGAAGGGATTATTCCTGCGCTGGAAAGCGCCCATGCCCTGGCCGAAGTGTTCAAACGCGCACCGACGTTGCCGAAAGATCACCTGATGGTGGTCAATCTGTCCGGCCGTGGCGACAAAGACATGCAGACCGTGATGCACCACATGGAACACTCTCAACAAGAGCAATCCAAGCAGGAGAAACACTGATGAGCCGCCTGCAAACGCGTTTTGCCGAACTCAAGGAACAGAACCGCGCCGCCCTGGTGACCTTCGTGACCGCCGGCGACCCGAATTACGACACGTCTCTGGCGATCCTCAAAGGCTTGCCGGGAGCAGGTGCCGACGTGATCGAGTTGGGCATGCCCTTCACCGATCCAATGGCTGATGGCCCGGCGATTCAACTGGCCAACATTCGTGCCTTGGGCGCCAAACAGAACCTGGCGAAAACCCTGCAAATGGTTCGCGAGTTCCGCGAAGGCAATAACGAGACGCCGTTGGTGCTGATGGGTTACTTCAACCCGATTCACATGTACGGCGTACCTCGCTTCATCGCTGAAGCCAAAGAGGCCGGTGTCGATGGCCTGATCGTGGTCGACATGCCGCCGGAGCATAACGCCGAGCTGTGCGACCCGGCACAGGCGGCGGGGCTGGACTTCATCCGTCTGACCACTCCGACGACTGATGACGTGCGCTTGCCGACTGTATTGAACGGCAGTTCCGGCTTTGTTTACTACGTGTCGGTGGCGGGTGTGACCGGTGCGGGCGCGGCGACTCTGGAACATGTCGAAGAAGCCGTCACCCGTCTGCGTCGCCATACCGATCTGCCGATCAGCATCGGTTTTGGTATTCGTACACCGGAGCAGGCAGCATCCATCGCGCGTCTGGCTGACGGTGTGGTGGTGGGGTCGGCACTGATCGATCACATCGCCAATGCCTCGACGCCGGATCAGGCTGTGGAGGGTGTACTCAGCCTGTGCGCAGCCTTGTCTGACGGCGTACGTAAAGCGCGGGTCAGCTGAAGGTAAAGATCCTGATACAGAGGAATTAGAGCTTCGCGGCACAGACTAAACAGCAAGACCGAGGGCTTCAGGACTACGTTCTGAAGCCCTTTTTGCTGTATGGCTGTGAGGAAAGATCTGATGAAAATGCCGAAACGTCTAATTGCCAGCCTGGGCGTGCTGATGCTCAGTGCGACCCCGTTGCTGCATGTGAGCGCCGATCAGCGCGACGATCACGATCGCGGCGGGCCGCAGCAGGGCCATTACGATAACCGCGGTGACAATCGTGGCGACGATCACCGTGGCCCGCAGGATAATCGTCGCGGCGGTCCACCCCGGGACTTCGGCCCGGTGCGCCAGACCATCCACGATAACCATGGTTATTTCGTACGCGGTGCGCCGCCACCTCCAGGCGTTCATCTGGTTCGTGGCCGGCCGTTGCCTCACGGCTATTACGGCGAACGCCTGGATAACCGCGCGTTGGGCCGGCTGCCGTATTACCCGGGTTATGAGTGGCGTCGTGCGGGCGGCGATATGGTGCTGATCGCCGTAGGCACCGGGATTGTTTATGAGATTCTTGATGGGGTTTTGTATTGACCCACAGCTAAGCAATCAGGCGACCCACTGTGGCGAGGGAGCTCGCTCCCGCTGGGGCGCGAAGCGGCCCCAAAATCGACCAGGCACCCTATCGCGCCAGCTTCGCCGTCGAACGGGAGCAAGCTCCCTCGCCACAGAGGATTTTGCTCTCTCGGGGTCTTATGCTTCAGGGCAATTCCAACCCACCCGCAGCCTTGTGCAACTTGCGCAAATGTTCGCCAACCTGCTTCAGGTTGGCTTCGTTGGCGGCCATCTCGGCGGCACGACTCGGTTCGAGCAACGCTCTCACTTCCTTGTCGAGATCCCCGGTCAGCGCCTGCAGCTGCTTCTGGCGCAGGTTGCTTTCCGACTCCAGACGCGTCCACTCGTTCGGTTGCGGCAAACCATATCCCCCAGTGGTGCCGAGCAGTTCCGCCGGGCGGCTGAGGAAGCCGCTATTGGCGAGAATCTGCTGCAAGGTGGCATTGGCCTTGTCCATACCACCCTTGTTCAATTCCCGAGCGCCCAGATAGCGTTGCTTCACTTCGTCCTGGGCCAACACCATCTGCTGACGGAAACTGGCCTGCTCCAGCAGCAGCAACGCCGCGCTGGTGCGCAAGTCAGCCTGGTCAATCCATTTGCGGCGCTCTTCAGCTTTCAAGGATAGCCAGTCCTCGACCTTGTCCTGCTTGATCGGCAAGTGCTTCTTCAGCACATCGAACATCGCTTGATAACGCTCGCGGAAGGAGTCGAAGCGATAGCCCAGGCGCAACGCTTCACGAGGGTCGTCGAGCACGCTGGTGTCTGCCAGCCCGCGGCCTTTGAGCACTTCCAGCAAGCCGTTGGGCATGATGCTGTCGAGGCCGACCAATTGCGCATTGTTGGTGCTGCTGCGCAGTAATTTCAGGCCTTCTACCGCGCAGTTGTTGGACAGGAAAAAATAGTTGCCGTCGTAACCCCAATGCATCTCAGCGGCGTGTTCCACCACGTTTTCGATTTCGTTGCGCGACAGGTTCAGCGGCACCGAGGCCAGGCTGCGCAATTCAGTCTTGGTGTATTCGTCGATCACTTGGGCCAATGGCAAGACAAACAGGCGCGACGGGTATTTGCCCACCAGCCCATCCCAGCTCGACAGCTGTACGTCACCGACAAAGGCGCGGTAGGACAGCACCAGATGCTGATCCAGATCCAGTCGACAATCCGGCCCACGAGGCCGACCTGGTGCGCAGATCACCAGTCGCAACATGCTGTGGCCCCAGCGGCTGACCCAGTTCTGGTTGGCTTCAGCCAGCAGATAATCAACAGCGTAAACCCGTTCCGGATCGACCTGACCCAAGGGCTGCTTGGCGAAATCGTTACCCGCATTGAGGAAGGCAAATGATTGGGTGCACGTGTCTTTGGCGGCGGGCGCCCAGCCGAAATGTTCTTTGTAGTAGCGATACAGCGCAGGACGACGGCAGGCATAGCTTGGGTCGAGGAGGAAGTACTCCATGTTGACCGCGACGAACTCCTTCGGGCTGCTCGTCTCGTAAATGTCCGGGCTGCGGGCAATCTGCCGGTTGTGCTGTTCGCGCTCGCCACGCCGGCCGACGTATTGCGGCCAGCCGGCCAAATCCAGCAGACGAGGGTCATCGCTGAGGGTCCAGCGTCGCTCCGTCTGCCCACGGCATTGATCGGGGATGCCTATCAGCCCGGAGCTGCTGTTGCGTTGCTTGCAACGCTGGATCAGCGTGCGCTCGGCGGCTGGCCAGAGGCGCGCACGGTCATAAATGTGGGTGAGCTCGTGCAACACTGTGGCGAGCATTTCCCGGCGCACGGTGCCGTGGGGACGATACGTTTTTTGGGTCGCGGCGCTGCCGTTGGTGAGGCTGGCGAGCAGATTGCGATTCAGGTCGAGCTCGGACACCAGCGACGCCTGACCATAAGCATCGCTCGGCATGTCGTCGGTCCAGCCGACATCAATGCGCCGGTCCAGTTGCTCGATGAAACGCGGCGGTAACGCCTGCATGGCTTCATCGAGCAGCGCCTGACTAGCCTGTTGTTGCGCGGGACTCAGACCGTCGGTCTTGAGCCGTAATTGCAGGCCGGCCTGAGCCGTGTTGCCAAGCAGCAACACGACCCCGGCCAGCAACCAGACGCCTAGGGACTTCACAGTGCGAGGATGGCTTCGGCGAGAACCTGATCACTGGCGTCGCGGGCTTCCGGTACGCGGGTGCGCAAGGTGTCGAAGGCCGCTTCCAGGTGTGCGCCACGGATTTCACCGTCGCTGGCGACGAAACTGGCCGCATCGTCATGAGCTTCACGGACAATCTTCGAATCGCGAATGGACGTGGTGGTGTCGGAAGTGAAATCGAGCGTGCGCTCGGAGGCACGAATAATGATGTTACTGGTGGCTACCAGGGTGTGCGCCTGGGCCACGTCGGCCAACAACAGCAGGCCAAGGGTGGCAGCAATCAGCGGGCTACGCATGGAACGACTCCGGAGGAACAAGGGATAACTATTGGACGAGAATTGCCTGTGCCAGTTCAAGGTCGCTGGCATGAAGTTTCGGCTGGGTCCGGCGCAGGTAAATCAAGGCGGACTCCAGTTGCGCTCCTCGCAGTTGGCCGTCACTGGCAATGAACGCGGCAGCGTCATCCCGGGCGGCGATCAGCAGTTTATGGTCGAAGGGCGCGGAGGTCACCATGCTGGTGGCATAACCACTGGCTACGGTGCCTTGCGTAGACAAGTTGAAAGCATCGAAGGCATGGGCCGAACCCGACCAGCAAGCCGCAAGAAAAACCACAGTGATCGAAAGACTGGAAAGAAAACGCATGAGACTCGATAGCTGAAAGCGAGTCCCAAGGCTAGCGCAATGCCCGGGCTAGAGCCAGCGCCGAAACATTGGGACACGACGGGCGTGTCCCGCGTCAAAGCTGTCGCTTAGATCGTCAGGATGGCCTGGGCCAGCTGTGCGTCGGTCGCATTCAGTTGTGGAGTCTGCTGGCGGATGTGGTCGAGTGCGCTTTCCAGTTTCACACCGCGAATGGCACCTTCACTAGCGACGAAGCTGGCGGCATCGTCACGAGCAGCACGGACGATTTTGTCGTCGCGAAAGGAAGACGAGATGTCCGAAGTAGCGTCGGAAGAGGACTTCAGCCCACCAACAATGGAATCGGTGGTCACGATGAAACTGGTGGCATGGGCATTGGCAGCCACGATAAGCAAGGCGGCAGCGCTGAGCAGACGAAGACGGGACATAGAGAAGCTCCTTTGGATAAACCGATTGAGAAGTGGCACAGGATCAGACGCCTGTTGTAAAGCGTTCGCCACGTTCTATCTGGATATTAGGCCTGTGCATATCGATTAGAACAGTCCAATAAAATTGTACTGGTTAAATATTGGTTATTTTGAATCTGTACCTATATTGTGACTGTCTCGTCTGTACGACTCAATTGAAGCTCCAAAATGACAAAACCCGTCGTGGTTTCCCACGACGGGTTTTGTTTGTTCAATTCGGGGTGCTGGCGGTGGATCCGGAGGATCAGAGCCAGCGACGCTAACTTAGCGCCAGAACGGCTTGCTCAGCTCTTCGTAGCGTTGTGCTTCGCTAATCCCGGCGTCAGCCAGCAGACGCGAATCCAGACGAGCCAGTTGATGGCGGCTGGTAATGCGGCGCTGCCACAGCATCAGGTTGGCGAGAACGCGCAGGGGCATGGAAGCCTGGGTTTTTGCAGCGGTGTCTTCGAAGAACAGTTCGGAACTGAGTGTACGTTCCATGGTTTTCATCCTTCCGCTTATGGCGGGATTAGGTAGTGGTTTAACTGATGCCAATGATCCTCTCGTTTGGCCAGTCTCTGTAGATACAGTTCACCTGTATTGTGAGAGACCAGTTAACTGTTAAATGGCGGTGTACTGGTCGAAATTGAGGCAACTGTACCTGTTCGCACTGATTAGGTGCGTTTTTGATCATTTCAACGAAAAAGGTAGGCAGATGCCGTAGGAAAAGACCGGTACAGCAGTACAGTTTTTTGCGTGGTGGAGTGTTATCACCGCGAGCTGACGAAACTGTGTTTGCGTCAGCTGCAATCTGTATCAATTACTCCGCCAGCATGCGCCCGGTTTCTTCCAGGTTTATGTGCCAACTCAGGGCATCGTGAAGAATGTGCGGGGTATGCCCGCCGACTGCGCAAGCGGCAGTGAAGTAGTCATTCAAGGCTGGTCGATAGTCCGGGTGAACGCAGTTGTCGATGATGACCCGGGCGCGCTCACGCGGTGCCAGGCCACGCAGGTCGGCCAAACCTATCTCGGTCACGAGAATGTCGACGTCATGTTCTGTGTGGTCGACGTGGCTGACCATGGGGACCACGCTGGAAATCGCGCCACCCTTGGCGATCGACTTGGTGACAAAGATCGCCAGGTGCGCATTGCGCGCGAAATCGCCGGAGCCGCCGATGCCATTCATCATCCGCGTGCCGCAGACGTGGGTGGAGTTGACGTTGCCGTACAGGTCGAATTCCAGGGCAGTGTTGACGCCAATAATGCCCAAGCGCCGCACCACTTCGGGATGGTTCGAGATTTCCTGAGGGCGCAGCACCAGCTTGTCCTTATAGTGCTCCAGGTTCCCGAATACATCGGCATTGCGCCGGCTCGACAGGGTGATCGAACTGCCCGAAGCAAAGCTCAGCTTGCCAGCATCGATCAGATCGAAAGTCGAATCCTGCAGCACTTCGGAGTACATGGTCAGTTCTTCGAACGGCGAGTCGATCAAGCCGCACATCACCGAATTGGCGATAGTGCCAATACCGGCTTGCAGCGGGCCGAGCTTGTTGGTCATGCGCCCAGCAGCCACTTCTTGCTTGAAGAAATCGATCAGGTGGTCAGCGATGGCCTGTGTGTCGCTGTCGGGTGGCAAGACAGTGGATGGAGAGTCGGACTGGTTAGTGATCACGATCGCGACGATTTTTTCTGCCGGTATCGGGATGGCGGTGCTGCCGATGCGGTCGTCGACCTTCACCAGCGGAATAGGCGTGCGGGTCGGCCGGTAGGTCGGGATATAGATGTCGTGCAGACCTTCGAGATTCGGGTTGTGAGCCAGGTTGATCTCGACGATCACGTGCTTGGCGAAAATCGCAAAGCTGGCCGAGTTGCCTACCGAGGTGGTCGGCACGATATGGCCCTGCTCGGTGATTGCCACGGCTTCGATCACCGCGATGTCCGGTAGCTTGAGTTGTTGGTTACGCAGCAGCTCTACGGTTTCCGACAGGTGCTGGTCGATGAACATGACTTCGCCGGCATTGATCGCCTTGCGCAGGGTGCTGTCCACCTGGAACGGCATGCGTCGCGACAGTACGCCGGCTTCAGTCAGTTGTTTGTCGAGGTCGTTGCCCAGGCTGGCACCGGTCATCAGGGTGATTTTCAGCGGCGTGACCTTGGCGCGCTCGGCCAGTGCATGAGGTACGGCCTTGGCTTCGCCGGCTCGGGTAAAGCCGCTCATGCCGACGGTCATGCCGTCCTGAATCAGAGCGGCAGCGTCGGCGGCGCTCATCACCTTGTCCAACAACGAAGGCAAGCGAATACGGTCACGGTACATAATTGTTTTCTCGGGGCAACGGAAGCAAGGTGCGCAGTCTAGTGAATTTGATGAGCCTCCGTCCCGCTACCAAGGTCGCATTTGAGGCGTCTATTCTGGGCCTTTCAAGCAAAACACCGTTACAGGATCGGTAACAGCCACAAACAAAAACGCCCCGACGAGTCGGGGCGTTCAGGTTGCCGAAGGGTTTTACTCGACGGCTTTAACCATGTCTTCGATGACTTTCTTGGCATCGCCGAAAACCATCATGGTCTTGTCCAGGTAGAACAGCTCGTTGTCCAGACCGGCATAGCCGCTGGCCATCGAGCGCTTGTTGACGATGATGGTCTTGGCTTTGAACGCTTCGAGAATCGGCATGCCGGCAATCGGCGATTTCGGATCGTTCTTGGCCGCCGGGTTGACCACGTCGTTGGCGCCGAGTACCAGCACCACGTCGGCCTGGCCGAACTCGGAGTTGATGTCTTCCATCTCGAATACTTGGTCGTAAGGCACTTCGGCCTCGGCCAGCAACACGTTCATGTGACCAGGCATCCTACCCGCAACCGGGTGGATGGCATACTTCACGGTCACGCCGCGGTGGCTCAGCTTCTCGGTCAGCTCTTTCAAGGCATGCTGCGCGCGAGCCACCGCCAGGCCATAGCCCGGAACGATGATCACGGTGTCGGCGTTGGTCAGCAGGAAGGTGGCGTCGTCAGCCGAACCGGATTTCACCGGGCGAGCTTCTTTGGAGCCTGCCGGGCCAGCGGCATCTGCCGTGTTGCCGAAACCGCCGAGCAGCACGTTGAAGAACGAGCGGTTCATCGCCTTGCACATGATGTACGAGAGGATCGCACCGCTCGAGCCCACCAGCGAGCCGGCAATGATCAGCATCGAGTTGTTCAGCGAGAAGCCGATACCCGCCGCTGCCCAGCCGGAGTAGCTGTTGAGCATCGACACCACGACGGGCATGTCTGCGCCGCCGATCGGGATGATGATCAGCACGCCCATCACGAAGGCCAGAGCCAGCATCAGCGCGAAAGCGCTGAGACTGCCGGTCAGCATGAAAGTAATGCCGAGTGCCAGCGTCGCCAGGCCCAGCAGCAGGTTCAGCTTGTGCTGACCGCTGAACTGTACTGGTGCGCCCTGGAACAGACGGAACTTGTACTTGCCCGACAGCTTGCCAAACGCGATCACCGAACCGGAGAAGGTGATTGCACCGATGGCCGCGCCGAGGAACAGCTCTAGACGGTTGCCCGCCGGAATCGAATCGCCCAGGTTTTTAACGATGCCGAGGGATTGCGGCTCGACCACCGCCGCAATAGCGATGAACACTGCGGCCATACCGATCATGCTGTGCATGAAAGCGACCAGTTCCGGCATCTTGGTCATTTCAACGCGCTTGGCCATGATCGAGCCGGCAGTGCCGCCGACCAGCAGACCCACGATGACGTAACCGATACCGGCAGTAGCAAGCTCAGCGCCCAGCTTATAGATGAGGCCCACGGTAGTGAGGATCGCCAACGCCATGCCGAGCATGCCGTAGACATTGCCGCGCCGCGACGTGGTGGGGTGCGACAGGCCTTTGAGGGCCTGGATGAAGCAGATCGACGCGATCAGGTAGAGCGTCGTTACCAAATTCATGCTCATTACTTGGGCGCCTCTTCTTTTACGGCTTTCGGGGCTTTTTTCTTGAACATCTCAAGCATGCGACGGGTGACCAGGAAGCCACCGAACACGTTGACCGCTGCCAGTGCGACGGCCAGGGTGCCCATGGTCTTGCCCAATGGGGTCACGGTCAGCGCCGCCGCCAGCATGGCGCCGACGATCACAATCGCCGAAATGGCGTTGGTCACCGCCATCAACGGCGTGTGCAGTGCAGGTGTCACGTTCCAGACCACGTGATAACCGACATAAATCGCCAGCACGAAGATGATCAGGTTGTAGATACCGGGGGAGATAAGCTCTTCCATCGTCTGAATCCCTGCTTAGGCGTTTTTGCGGATGACTTGGCCGTCGCGGCACATCAGGCACGCGGCGACGATGTCGTCTTCGAGGTTCACTTCAAACTGGCCTT
>NZ_FYEB01000017.1 GCF_900187445.1 Pseudomonas sp. Irchel s3b2 | reverse complement strand
CACCCTTGCCTCTGGCTAACACTTCCCCTTGCCGGGTGTGTAGAGGACTTGCACCTCCAAGTCACCCGCTTGGCCACCACAGCCAAGCGGGTTGCGCTTGCGCGCAACGCGCCATGCCTGGCGCACCACAAAAAAGGGCGACCGAAGTCGCCCTTTTTCTATGGTCTGACAGAACTTAGTTCTGCTTTTCCATTTGTGCACGCAACAGGTCGCCCAGAGTGGTAGGACCAGCAGCGATGCTATCCGAAGGCTTGTCTTTCAAGCTCTGGATGGCTTCTTTCTCGTCTTCAACGTCTTTCGACTTGATCGAGAGCTGGATTACACGGCTCTTGCGGTCAACGCTGATGATCTTGGCTTCTACTTCTTCGCCTTCTTTCAGAACGTTGCGCGCGTCTTCAACGCGGTCACGGCTGATTTCGGAGGCTTTCAGAGTCGCTTCGATATCGTCGGCCAGAGTGATGATGGCGCCTTTAGCGTCAACTTCTTTCACGATGCCTTTAACGATGGCGCCTTTGTCGTTCTCTTGAACGTACTCGGAGAACGGATCGCTTTCCAGTTGCTTGATGCCCAGGGAGATGCGCTCGCGCTCTGGGTCAACCGACAGGATAACGGTGTCCAGCTCGTCGCCCTTCTTGAAGCGGCGAACGGCTTCTTCGCCCACTTCGTTCCAGGAGATGTCGGACAGGTGAACCAGGCCGTCGATGCCGCCGTCCAGACCAATGAAGATACCGAAATCGGTGATCGACTTGATGGTGCCGGAGATTTTATCGCCCTTGTTGAACTGGCCAGAGAAGTCTTCCCATGGGTTGGACTTGCACTGCTTGATGCCGAGGGAGATACGACGACGCTCTTCGTCGATGTCCAGAACCATGACTTCCACTTCGTCGCCGACTTGTACGACTTTCGAAGGGTGGATGTTCTTGTTGGTCCAGTCCATTTCGGAAACGTGTACCAGACCTTCAACGCCTTCTTCCAGCTCAGCGAAGCAGCCGTAGTCGGTCAGGTTGGTTACACGAGCGGTAACGCGAGTGCTTTCTGGGTAACGGGCTTTGATAGCAACCCATGGATCTTCGCCCAGTTGCTTCAGGCCCAGGGAAACACGATTGCGTTCGCGATCGTACTTCAGAACCTTGACATCGATCTCGTCGCCAACGTTGACGATTTCGGAAGGATGCTTGATACGCTTCCAAGCCATGTCGGTAATGTGCAGCAGGCCATCGACGCCACCCAGATCGACGAATGCGCCGTAATCGGTGAGGTTCTTGACGATACCTTTGACTTGTTGGCCTTCCTGCAGGGATTCCAGCAGAGCTTCACGCTCGGCGGAGTTCTCGGCTTCGAGGACGCTGCGACGGGAAACGACAACGTTGTTGCGCTTCTGGTCCAGCTTGATGACCTTGAATTCCAGCTCTTTGCCTTCCAGGTGCGTGGTGTCGCGCACTGGACGGACGTCAACCAGAGAACCTGGCAGGAACGCACGGATGCCGTTAACGTCGACAGTGAAGCCGCCTTTAACCTTACCGTTGATAACGCCCTTGACCACTTCTTCGGCTGCGAAGGCTGCTTCCAGAACAATCCAGCATTCAGCGCGCTTGGCTTTTTCACGGGACAGCTTGGTTTCACCAAAGCCGTCTTCAACCGAGTCCAGCGCAACGTGAACTTCGTCACCGACGTTGATGTTCAGTTCGCCAGCGTCGTTGTAGAACTGCTCAAGCGGGATGAGTGCTTCAGACTTCAGGCCAGCGTGAACGGTTACCCAGCGAGCCTGGTAATCGATATCAACGATAACACCGGTGATGATGGAGCCTGCCTGAAGGTTCAGGGTTTTTAGGCTTTCTTCAAAGAGTTCCGCAAAGCTTTCGCTCATTTTAATTCCTGTTGATGAGGGCGAAGAATACGCCCATCTCCACACCCCAGACGGTGTGGGTTAGTTTTATTTAAAAGAAGCCACCACAGGACTATGACTGGTCCCCTGCGGCCTTCTTGGTCACCCGGCGATATCGCGAATGGCGATCTCGCTCATGATGCGTTCCAGCACCTGATCGATGGATAATTCCGTGGAATCCAGCTGTATGGCGTCAGCCGCCGGTTTAAGCGGGGCTACCGCTCGCTGGGTGTCACGCTCATCGCGTGCACGTATCTCATCTAGCAGACTCGACAGACTAACACCATCGACTTTGCCCTTCAACTGCAAGTATCGACGGCGCGCACGCTCCTCGGCACTGGCAGTGAGGAAAATCTTCAACGGCGCGTCGGGAAATACCACCGTGCCCATGTCGCGACCATCGGCCACCAGACCCGGCGGTTCCTGAAAGGCCCGCTGGCGCTGGAGCAGCGCATCGCGCACGGCGGGCAACGCAGCGACTTGCGAGGCGCCCGAGCCGATACTTTCGGTCCGAATGACATCGCTGACTTCGTCACCTTCCAGAATAATGCGCTGCAGCTGACCTTCGGTCGCGGCGATGAATTGCACATCCAGATGAGCGGCGAGCTTTTTGAGCAGTTCCTCATTCGTCAGGTCGACGCCATGGTTATGCGCCGCGAACGCCAGCAATCGATAAAGCGCACCGGAATCCAGCAGGTTCCAGCCCAGACGCTTGGCCAGCATGCCGGCGACAGTCCCTTTGCCAGAGCCGCTTGGCCCATCAATGGTGATGACCGGTGCGATGTTGTTCACGACTGAGCCTCTTGTGCAACACGGATACCGACCTGCGCGCACAGCGCAAGGAAGTTCGGGAACGAGGTCGCGACGTTGGCGCAATCATGGATGCGGATCGGTGCAGTGGCGCGCAAAGAAGCCACGCTGAAGGCCATGGCAATCCGGTGATCGCCGTGACCGTGCACTTCGCCGCCGCCGATCTGGCCGCCATCGATAATGAGGCCGTCCGGGGTTGGCTCACACTTGACGCCCAGCGCCAGCAGACCGTCCGCCATGACCTGGATCCGATCCGACTCTTTCACGCGCAGCTCTTCGGCACCGCGCAGCACGGTGCGCCCTTCGGCACATGCAGCAGCCACGAACAGCACCGGGAACTCGTCGATCGCCAGTGGAACCAGCGCCTCAGGGATCTCGATACCTTTGAGTTTAGCCGCCCTTACGCGCAGATCCGCTACCGGCTCGCCGCCAACTTCACGCTGGTTTTCCAGGGTGATGTCAGCGCCCATCAGGCGCAGAATGTCGATCACGCCGGTACGGGTCGGGTTGATGCCGACGTGCTCAAGCACCAGCTCCGAACCTTCGGCAATCGACGCTGCCACCAGGAAGAACGCCGACGACGAGATATCGCCCGGCACTTCAATGTGGGTCGCGGTCAACTTGTGGCCGGATTCCACCGATGCGGTCGCGCCGTTGACGGTCACCGGGTAGCCGAAGCCGCGCAGCATGCGCTCGGTGTGGTCGCGAGTCGGTGCCGGCTCAGTGACAGTGGTCTTGCCTTCGGCATACAGACCCGCCAGCAACAGGCAGGATTTAACCTGCGCGCTGGCCATTGGCATGGTGTAAGTCAGGCCCTTGAGCTTGTTGCCGCCACGAATGGTCATCGGTGGACGACCTTCAGCAGCGGTCTCGATCACGGCGCCCATTTCGCGCAGCGGATTGGCCACGCGATTCATCGGACGCTTGGACAGCGAAGCATCGCCGGTCAGCGTGCTGTCGAAGTTCTGCGCAGCCAACAGGCCAGACAGCAGACGCATCGAAGTACCGGAGTTGCCCAGATAGATCGGGCCCGGCGCAGGCTTCAGGCCATGCAGGCCGACACCGTGGATGGTCACACGACCGTGGTGCGGACCCTCGATGACGACACCCATGTCGCGGAAAGCTTGCAGGGTCGCCAGGGCGTCTTCGCCCTCGAGGAAACCTTCCACTTCGGTGACGCCTTCGGCCAGGGAACCGAGCATGATCGAACGGTGGGAAATCGATTTGTCGCCCGGTACACGAATCCGCCCAGTCAGGCGGCCACCAGGTTGTGCCAGGAAAATCAGATCGTTGGAATTCATAGCGTCCACATAGGCCCGGCGGGCCAGGATTTTACTGAAATGCTCGCGGGCAACCCGGGCGCGCGTGAACACGCCCAACAATTGGTGCCCATCCCCTGCATCGACCGCGTCGCGCAAGGCGTCGAGATCGCTGCGAAATGTATCGAGTGTGCGCAGGACAGCTTCGCGGTTGGCGAGGAAGATGTCGTGCCACATGACCGGGTCGCTACCGGCGATTCTTGTGAAATCGCGGAAACCGCCCGCAGCGTAACGGAAGATCTCAAGATTTTCATTGCGTTTGGCCAACGAATCGACCAAACCGAACGCCAGCAAGTGCGGCAGATGGCTGGTCGCCGCCAACACTTCGTCGTGACGCTCGACCTGCATGTGCTCGACATCGGCGCCCAATTCGCGCCACAACCGGTCGACCACTGCAAGAGCCTCCGGATCAGTCTGATCCAGCGGCGTCAGAATCACTTTATGGCGACGGAACAGCTCGGCATTAGAGGCTTCCACCCCGCTCTGCTCGGAACCGGCAATCGGATGCCCCGGCACGAAACGCGCCGGCATGCCGCCAAACGCCTCGGTCGCCGCGCGCACCACATTGCCCTTGGCGCTGCCGACGTCGGTCAGAATCGCCTGCCCCAGGTCCATGCCCGCCAACAGCGCGAGCAATTTCTCCATGGCCAGGATCGGCACCGCCAACTGAATCACGTCAGCACCCTGGCAAGCCTTGGCCAGGTTTTCTTCACAGCGGTCCACCACGCCCAACTCAACCGCCAGCTTGCGCGACTGCGGGTCGAGATCGACCCCGACCACTTCGCGGCACAGACCACTTTCACGCAAGCCTTTGGCAAATGAACCGCCGATCAAGCCCAGGCCGACCACCACCAGGCGACCGATCATAGGTTGCGCAGATTGCAGTGCAGTGACATCAACCACGAGCCATAACCTTGGTCAGCGCCTCGAGGAAGCGGCTGTTTTCAGCCGGCAAACCGATGGTGATACGCAGGTGGTTCGGCATGCCGTAGTTGGCCACCGGACGCACGATCACACCCTCGCGCAGCAACCCCTCGAACACTGGAGCCGCAACGCGCCCCAGATCGACACAGATGAAGTTGCCTTTGGATGGGATCCAGCTCAACCCCAACTCACGGAAACCCGCTTGCAGCTGCTGCATGCCGGACTCGTTCAGACGACGGCTTTCGGCCAGGTATTCGACATCTTGCAGCGCTGCACAAGCGGCGGCCAGTGCGAGGCTGTTGACGTTGAACGGCTGACGCACACGATTCAGCACATCGGCGACGATGGCCGAGGACAAACCATAGCCGACCCGCAGCGACGCCAGACCATAGGCCTTGGAGAAGGTGCGCGAGACCAGCAGGTTCGGGTAGGCCGCCAGATAGTCCAGGCCATCGGGCAAGTCGCTGCCTTCGGCGTATTCGATGTAGGCCTCATCCAGCACCACCAGCACATGAGCCGGTACGTCCTGCAGGAAGTCATCCAGCGCTTGGGCGTCGAACCAGGTCCCGGTCGGGTTGTTCGGGTTGGCAATGAACACCACGCGGGTATCGGCATCGATCGCGGCCAGCATGGCCGACAGATCATGACCCCAGTCTTTGGCCGGGATCACTTTTGCCTGGGCACCAACGGCCTGGGTCACGATCGGATAGACCGCAAACGCATGCGCGCTGAACACCGCGTTCAGGCCCGGCGCCAGATAGGCACGCGCCACCAGCTCCAGAATGTCATTGGAGCCGTTACCCAGTGTCACCTGGTTCAGCTCGACGCGGCACTGATCGGCCAGCAGGGTCTTGAGCGCAAAACCGTTGCCGTCCGGATAGCGGGTCAGCTCGGCCAGCGCTTCGCGAATCGCTGCCAGCGCCTTCGGACTGGCGCCCAACGGGTTTTCGTTGCTCGCCAGCTTGACGATATTGGCCGGATCGAGATTCAGCTCACGGGCCAGTTCGTCCACGGGCTTGCCCGGAACGTAAGGCGAAAGTTGTTGCACGCCCGGCTGTGCCAGAGCGAGGAAGTTGCCACTCATTTGCTACCGCCCTTAGAGAACTGCTTTCGGGTAGGAACCCAGCACTTTGAGTGCCACTGCTTCCTGACTGATCTTTTCCAGCACACCCTTGATCAGCGGATCGCGATGGTGGCCGACGAAGTCGATGAAGAACACGTAGGTCCATTTACCGCTGCGCGACGGACGGGTCTCGATACGCGTCAGGTCGATGCCATTGTCGTGGAACGGCACCAGCAGTTCGTGGAGCGCACCGGGTTTGTTGCTCATGGAGACAATGATCGAGGTCTTGTCGTCGCCGGTCGGCGGTACTTCCTGGCTGCCGATCATCAGGAATCGCGTGGAGTTGTCCGGGCGATCCTCGATTTTCTCGGCCAGACGGGTCAACCCGTACAGGCCTGCCGCCATGTCGCCGGCAATCGCCGCCGAGTTCCACTCACCCTTGACCCGCTTGGCCGCTTCGGCGTTGCTCGAAACCGCCACGCGCTCGACATTAGGGTAATGGGCGTCCAGCCACTTGCGACACTGAGCCAGGGACTGGGCATGGGAATAGATGCGGCTGATGCTGTCGGTCTTGGTGTTTTCACCGACCAACAGATGATGGTGAATCCGCAGTTCGACTTCGCCGCAGATCACCATGTCGTGTTCGAGGAAGCTGTCGAGGGTGTGGTTGACCGCGCCCTCGGTGGAGTTTTCCACCGGGACCACGCCAAAGTTCACCGCACCGGCAGCCACTTCGCGGAACACTTCATCGATCGCCGCCATCGGCTTGCTGATCACTGCGTGACCGAAATGCTTCATGGCGGCGGCCTGGGTGAAAGTGCCTTCAGGGCCGAGGTAAGCCACTTTCAGCGGCTGCTCGAGGGCCAGGCACGAGGACATGATTTCGCGGAACAGCCGCGCCATCTCTTCGTTGCCCAGCGGCCCCTGGTTACGCTCCATCACACGCTTGAGCACCTGAGCTTCACGCTCAGGACGATAGAACACCGGCACTTCGCCTTCGGCCAGCGAGGCCATCTTTACTCGCGCAACTTCCTGGGCGCAGCGTGCGCGCTCACTGATCAGCTCCAGGACTTTTTCGTCCAGAGCATCAATGCGCAGGCGCAGTGCCTTGAGTTCTTGCTCAGACATTAGCCGTGTTCCTTCTCGAACTCTGCCATGTACGAAACCAGTGCGTTGACCGCAACGATATCGACGGCGTTATAGATGGAGGCACGCATGCCGCCCACGGAACGGTGGCCTTTGAGGTTCAGCAGGCCGCGTTCGTCGGCACCCGCCAGGAACGGCTTGTCGAGACGATCGTCGGCCAGACGGAACGGCACGTTCATCCACGAGCGGTCCGACTTGTTGATCGGGTTGCTGTACATGCCGCTGGCGTCGATGAAGTCGTACAGCGTGCGCTGCTTCACTTCATTGAGCTTGCCGATGGCTTCGACACCGCCCTGCTCTTTCAGCCACTCGAACACCAGGCCGGACAAGTACCAGGCCAGGGTTGGCGGGGTGTTGTACATCGAGCCGTTATCAGCCGCGACCTTATAGTTGAGCATGGTCGGGCAAATGGAACGGGCATGACCCAGCAGGTCTTCGCGAACGATGTTGACGACGACGCCACTCGGGCCGATGTTCTTCTGGGCACCGGCGTAGATCATGCCGAAGCGCGAAACGTCCACCGGACGCGACAGGATGTCCGAGGACATGTCGGCGACCAGCGGCACATCACCGGTTTCCGGGATCCATTGGAATTCCAGGCCGCCAATGGTTTCGTTCGGTGCGTAGTGAACGTAGGCCGCATCTTTCGACAGGCTCCATTCGTTCTGACCGGGAATCGCGAAATAGTCGTAAGGCTTGGCGGTCGCGGCAACGTTGACGTGGCCGTAACGCGAAGCTTCTTCGATGGCTTTCTGCGACCAGATACCGGTGTCGATATAGTCGGCGGTGCCGCTTTCCGGCAACAGGTTCAGAGGAATCTGAGCAAATTGCTGGCTCGCGCCACCTTGCAGAAACAGCACTTTATAGTTCGAGGGGATATTCAGCAGATCACGCAGATCCTGCTCGGCCTTGGTGGCAATGGACACGAACTCATCGCTGCGATGGCTCATTTCCATGACCGACAGGCCCTTGCCGTGCCAATCAAGGAGTTCACCCTGGGCGCGCTTCAGGACAGCTTCGGGAAGCGCCGCAGGACCGGCACAGAAGTTATAGGCTCTCTTGCTCACATCCAATCTCGCTCTGATCTGGTGGTCACTTAATCTTTCGGTCTGCGGATGATCGTTCCCACGCTCTGCGTGGGAATGCATCCAATGACGCTCTGCGTCATGGGACGCGGAGCGTCCCGAGCGGCATTCCCACGCAGAGCGTGGGAACGATCCTGTGCAGTGTCGCAAATTTTCAAACAGAACAAACAACAAGGGGGCGAATCTTCATCCGCCCCCTGCTTGCCCACTTACTCTTGCGGCTCTTCGTCAGCGGCGGCGTCGAGTTGCTGGTCTTCGGCAACGTCGTCAATCACGACTTCACCGTCGAACACTGCACCCTCTTCACCGTCGAGCCCTTCGCCCTCCAGCTCCTCGCCTTCGACTTCCGACGGCTCTTGAACCCGCTCCAGGCCCACCAGCGTTTCATCGTTGGCCAACTTGATCAGGGTCACGCCCTGGGTGTTACGACCCAGGCTGGAGACTTCGTCGACACGGGTACGAACCAAAGTACCCTGATCGGAAATCAGCATGATTTCCTCGCCGTCGAGCACCTGGACTGCGCCGACCAGACGGCCGTTACGCTCGTTGCTGACCATGGCGATAACGCCCTGACCGCCACGCTTGTACTCAGGGAACTCGGTGATCGCAGTGCGCTTGCCAAAACCACGCGCCGAAGCGGTGAGGATCTGGCTGCCTTCTTCCGGGATCAGCATGGAAATCAGCTTCTGGCCTTCCGGCAGACGCATACCGCGGACACCGCGAGCGGTACGGCCCATGGCGCGAACGTCGGTTTCCTTGAAACGAGTGACCTTGCCACCGTCGGAGAACAGCATGACTTCACGCTCGCCATCGGTAATGGCGGCAGAGATCAGCACGTCGCCTTCGTCCAGCTCCAGCGCGATCAGGCCGACGCTGCGTTGACGGCTGAAGGATTCCAGCGGGGTCTTCTTCACGGTGCCTTTAGCAGTGGCCATGAAGATGAAGTGACCTTCGGTGTATTCCTCGACCGGCAGCATGGTGGTGATGTATTCATCACTGTCCAGCGGCAGCAGGTTGACCAGCGGACGACCACGGGCCGCGCGGGACGCCTCAGGGATTTCGTAGGTTTTCAGCCAGTACACTTTGCCCTTGCTGGAGAACAGCAGTAGCGTGGTGTGGCTGTTGGCGACCAGCAGGTGAGCGATGTAGTCCTCATCTTTGACGCCAGTGGCCGATTTGCCTTTACCGCCACGACGCTGAGCCTGGTACGCAGCCAATGGCTGGGTCTTGGCGTAGCCACCATGGGAAATGGTCACGACGCGCTCTTCTTCCGGGATCATGTCGCCCAGGGTCAGGTCGAGACGGGCATCGAGAATCTCGGTGCGGCGCACGTCACCGTATTCGGCGCGGATCACTTCCAGCTCTTCGCGGATCACTTCCATCAGACGCACGGCGCTGTTGAGGATGCGGATCAGCTCGCCGATCTGGTTGAGGATCTCTTGATACTCGGCCAGCAGCTTTTCGTGTTCCAGACCGGTCAGACGATGCAGACGCAGTTCCAGAATGGCTTGCGCCTGCTCTGGCGACAGGAAGTACTTGCCATCGCGCAGACCGTATTGCGGATCGAGGTTTTCCGGGCGGCACGAATCGGCGCCGGCACGTTCGACCATCGCAACCACGGCAGTGGATTCCCAAGGCGTGCTGATCAGCGCTTCCTTGGCTTCCGACGGCGTTGGCGAGGCTTTGATCAGGGCGATGACCGGGTCGATGTTCGACAGGGCAACGGCTTGACCTTCCAGAATATGGCCACGCTCACGCGCTTTACGCAGTTCGAACACGGTACGACGGGTCACCACTTCGCGACGGTGACGCACGAAGGCTTCCAGCAGATCCTTGAGGTTGAGGATCCGCGGACGGCCGTCGATCAGCGCGACGATGTTGATACCGAATACCGCTTGCAGCTGGGTCTGGGCGTAGAGGTTGTTGAGGATCACCTCTGGCACTTCACCGCGACGCAACTCGATCACGACGCGCATACCGTCCTTGTCGGACTCGTCGCGCAGCTCGGTGATGCCTTCGAGCTTCTTCTCTTTGACCAGCTCGGCGATCTTCTCGATCAGACGGGCCTTGTTCAGCTGGTAAGGCAATTCGGTGATGACGATCTGCTGACGACCACCGACCTTGTCGATGTCTTCGATCATCGAGCGGGCACGCATGTAAATGCGTCCGCGACCGGTGCGGTAGGCTTCGATGATGCCGGCGCGACCGTTGATGATCGCGGCGGTCGGGAAGTCCGGACCGGGGATGTATTGCATCAGCTCGTCGACAGTCAGCTCAGGGTTGTCGATGAGCGCCAGGCAACCGTCGATGACTTCACCGAGGTTGTGTGGCGGAATGTTGGTCGCCATGCCCACGGCGATACCGCTGGAGCCGTTGACCAACAGGTTGGGGATACGGGTCGGCATAACCGCCGGGATCATTTCGGTGCCGTCGTAGTTCGGCACCCAGTCCACGGTTTCTTTGTGCAGGTCAGCCAGCAGCTCGTGCGCCAGCTTGGTCATGCGCACTTCGGTGTATCGCATGGCCGCGGCGTTGTCGCCGTCCACCGAACCGAAGTTGCCCTGACCGTCTACCAGCAGGTAACGCAGCGAGAATGGCTGCGCCATCCGAACGATGGTGTCGTACACCGCGGTGTCACCGTGCGGGTGATACTTACCGATCACGTCACCGACAACACGGGCAGATTTCTTGTACGGCTTGTTGAAGTCGTTGCCCAGCTCGCTCATCGCGAACAGCACACGCCGGTGCACGGGCTTCAAGCCATCGCGCGCATCCGGCAGTGCCCGCCCGACAATCACGCTCATCGCGTAGTCGAGGTAGGACTGCTTCAGCTCGTCTTCGATATTGACCGGGAGGATTTCTTTGGCCAGTTCGCCCATGAGAAGCCTGATTCCTTTTTCTGGTGAAACTTCGTCACATCCATATGGGACGAACGAAGCTCGCCGATGCAGACTGAGTGCCATGCACCGACTTACGACAAATCAACGAGTTATGCCATGGATCTGCGCAGTAAAGGCAGCCACATCAGGCTACCCTGGAAACCGCCGGATGTTATCACAAGAGCCGCCACGCACCTATCCCCCAGATGCGCATGGAGCATAGTTAGTTGACCGGTGACAGGCTTGAAAGGGACGAGAGGGGCTTAGAGGGATTATCAAGCCCGATCCGCATGCCAAATGCGGCCATCAGGAAAGACAGATCGCGTCATCGTTCTTCGCGGGCAAGCCTCGCTCCTACATTGATCTGTGCCGTTCACAAATCTACTGTAGGAGCGAGGCTTGCCCGCGAAGGCGACTTCTCAGGCGCCAGATACTTTTAATGCAGACGCTTACGGCACATCAACTGGGCCATTTTCGCCGTATCCGGCCGTTCGACGATGCCTTTTTCGGTAACGATCACATCGATCAAATCCGCAGGCGTCACGTCGAACACCGGGTTGAACGCATCGACATCCGCCCCGACTCGCTTGCCGCCGACTTCCAGCAACTCGCGGCCGTCGCGCTCTTCAATGGGAATCTCATCACCACTGGCCAGATTCATGTCGATGGTCGAACTCGGCGCCACCACCATGAAGCGCACGCCGTGGTGCATGGCGTTGACCGCCAGTTGGTAGGTGCCGATCTTGTTCGCCACGTCGCCATTGGCGGTGATGCGGTCGGCGCCGACGATTACCCAGGTCACACCCTTGGTTTTCATGATGTGCGCGGCGGCGGAGTCAGCATTGAGGGTCACGGGAATGCCCTCATTGGCCAATTCCCATGCGGTCAATCGCGAACCTTGCAGCCATGGCCGGGTTTCATCGGCATAGACGCGTTCGACCATACCTTCGATGAAAGCCCCGCGAATCACCCCCAGCGCCGTGCCGAAGCCGCCGGTGGCCAATGCGCCGGTATTGCAGTGCGTGAGGATCGCCTGGGCGTTGCCCTGATGCTTGCGGATCAGGTCGACACCCAGCTGGGCCATGGTCAGGTTGGCTTCGCGATCACTTTCATGGATGGCGATGGCTTCGGCTTCCAGCGCCGCCAGAGGGTCTGCATCTTCCTTGAGACGATCCAGGCGGTCACGCATGCGACTCAAGGCCCAGAACAGATTCACCGCCGTTGGACGGGAATCAGCCAGCAACGCGAAATCCTCTTCCCACGCTGCCTGCCAGTCACCGCCCTCGGCAATTCGGGTGCGGGCTGCCAGCACCATGGCATAAGCGGCACTGATACCGATGGCCGGGGCGCCGCGCACCACCATCGAGCGAATGGCCTCAGCCACACCCGCAGCGCTGGTGTAGGCGATCCAGGTTTCCTCGAACGGCAAAATACGCTGATCCAGCAGGTACAGTGCGCCATCACGCCAATCGATGGCCTTCACCTTCTCCGCAGCCAACAGTCGATCGCGCATCCACTTACCCCGCACTCATGAACAAAAGCCGCCGATTATAGCGATCCCCCCGCGAAGACGCTCGGGTATACTTCGCCATCCTTTACAAAAGCCGGAACCGATTCTCGATGCCGACCCCCACCGCTACGCTCGACCTATTATTGCTGCCGACCTGGCTGGTACCCGTCGAACCGGCTGGCGTGGTCCTTAAAGAGCATGCCCTGGGCATCCGCGACGGTCGTATCGTCTTTATCGGCCCGCGCGCAGCAGCCTTGAAGCTTAACGCAACCGAAGTCCGCGAACTGCCGGACATGTTGCTCAGCCCCGGCCTGATCAATGCCCACGGGCATGCCGCAATGACGCTGTTTCGCGGTCTGGCCGATGATCTGCCGCTGATGACCTGGCTGGAAAACCACATATGGCCTGCTGAAGCTAAATGGGTAGACGAAGCTTTCGTACGCGACGGCACTGACCTGGCCATCGCCGAGCAGATCAAGGGCGGCATCACCTGTTTCTCTGACCTGTATTTCTTCCCGAAGATCGCCAGCGAATGCGTACATAACAGCGGCATTCGCGCCCAGATCGCCATTCCGATCCTCGATTTCCCGATTCCAGGCGCCGGCACGGCGGATGAAGCCATTCGTCAGGGCGTGGAATTATTCGGCGATCTCAAGCATCACGAGCGGATCACAGTCACCTTCGGCCCCCATGCACCCTACACCGTGGGCGACGAAACCCTGGAAAAAATCCGGGTCATCGCCGAAGAACTGGACGCTTCGATTCACATGCACGTCCATGAAACCGCCTTCGAAGTGCAGCAGTCGGTCGAGCAGCGCGGCGAACGCCCGTTGGCCCGCCTCGGCCGCCTGGGCCTGCTCGGGCCGCGCCTCCAGGCCGTTCACATGACCCAGATCAGCGATGAAGACCTGGTGCTGCTGGTAGAAAGTAACACCCATGTGATTCATTGCCCGGAGTCGAACCTGAAACTGGCCAGCGGTTTCTGCCCAGTGGAGCGCTTGTGGCAGGCCGGAGTCAATGTGGCGGTCGGCACCGATGGCGCGGCCAGCAACAATGACCTCGACCTGCTCGGCGAAACCCGCACTGCTGCGTTGCTGGCCAAGGCTGTTGCCGGCTCCGCCACCGCACTGGACGCCCATCGCGCCCTGCGCATGGCCACGCTCAACGGCGCCCGCGCGCTGGGAATCGAAGCTGAGACGGGCTCACTGGAAGTCGGTAAAGCGGCGGACATCGTTGCGTTCGACCTGTCGGGCCTGGCACAGCAACCGGTCTACGACCCGGTTTCGCAACTGATCTACGCCACTGGCCGCGACTGCGTGAAACACCTTTGGGTCGCCGGCAAGCAACTGCTCGACGACCGCCGCCTGACCCGCCTGGATGAAGCGCAACTGTGCGCCACCGCCAAGGCCTGGGGCCAGCGCATCAGCGGCCATACCGAATCGTAAGCACCGAATTGTAAGCACCCTGGACCGAAACCGGGGCAACAGGATTTTTCAAGTTTTAGAGGACTGACACCATGAGCAACGTCGACTACGCCGAAATCGCCAAATTCGAAGCCTTGGCCCATCGCTGGTGGGACCGCGAAAGCGAGTTCAAACCGCTGCACGACATCAACCCGTTGCGGGTCAACTGGATCGATGAGCGCGTCAATCTGGCTGGCAAGAAAGTCCTCGACGTCGGTTGCGGCGGCGGCATCCTCAGCGAAGCCATGGCTCAACGCGGCGCGACCGTGATGGGCATCGACATGGGCGAAGCGCCGCTGGCGGTTGCTCAGTTGCATCAGCTGGAATCCGGCGTGAGCGTCGAGTACCGGCAGATCACCGCCGAAGCGCTGGCTGAAGAAATGCCTGAACAGTTCGACGTGGTCACCTGCCTGGAAATGCTTGAACACGTGCCCGATCCGTCGTCGGTGATCCGCGCCTGTTTCCGCATGGTCAAACCGGGCGGTCAAGTGTTCTTCTCCACCATCAACCGCAACCCGAAGGCCTATCTGTTCGCCATCGTCGGTGCCGAATACATCATGAAGTTGCTGCCGCGCGGCACCCACGACTTCAAGAAATTCATTCGCCCTTCGGAGCTTGGCGCCTGGAGCCGCATGGCTGGCTTGACCGTCAAGGACATCATCGGCCTGACCTACAATCCGCTGACCAAGCATTACAAACTGGCGGCCGATGTCGATGTCAATTACATGATCCAGACCCTGCGCGAGGAGTAAGCCGATGCGTATCAGAGCAGTCCTTTTCGACATGGATGGCACCCTGCTCGACACCGCGCCGGATTTCATCGCCATCTGCCAGGCGATGCGCGCTGACCGTGGTTTGCCACCGATCAACACTCAACACATTCGCGATGAAATTTCCGGCGGCGCCAAAGCGATGGTCGCCGCAAACTTTTCCATGGACCCGGAATCGCCGGGGTTCGAGGAACTGCGTCAGGAATTTCTCGACCGCTACCTCAAGGGTTGCGCGGTCCACAGCCATCTGTTCGACGGCATGGCCGAGGTGCTGGAAAAAATCGAAAAGGCCAACCTGATCTGGGGCGTGGTCACCAACAAACCGGTGCGTTTCGCCGAGCCGATCATGCAGCAACTGGACCTGGCCGAACGTTCGAAAGTGCTGATTTGCCCCGATCATGTGAAGAACAGCAAACCGGATCCGGAGCCGTTGATCCTGGCGTGCAAGATGCTCGACCTGGACCCGGCCAGTGTGCTGTTTGTGGGTGACGACCTGCGGGACATCGAGTCCGGCCGTGATGCTGGCACCAAAACTTGCGCAGTGACCTACGGCTATATTCACCCGGACGACAACCCGAAGCACTGGGGCGCGGACGTGGTGATCGATCATCCGCTGGCGCTGCTCGAGGTGTTGGATAACGCGTTGTGCAGCTGCTGAGCTGAGAACGCTTTTGTAGGAGCCAGGCTTGCCGGCGAAGGCGCTTTCAAGGACGCCTTCGCCGGCAAGTCGGATCGCCGCACCGCTGGCTCCTACGAAAAGCGGTTCACTCGCTGGCGCCTACAGGGTCCGCTTTAAATTGTGTTGAGGTTTTTCATGTTTGATTATTCCGCCCATCCCGAATTGCTCAAGGACCGGGTCATCCTGGTCACCGGCGCTGGCCGTGGTATCGGTGCTGCCGCCGCAAAAACCTACGCGGCCCACGGCGCCACCGTGCTGTTGCTGGGCAAGACCGAAGCCAACCTGACTCAGGTCTACGATGAAATCGAAGCGGCCGGGCATCCAATGCCGGTGGTGATCCCGTTCAACCTGGAAACAGCCCTGCCCCATCAATACGATGAACTGGCAGCCATGATCGAGACCGAGTTCGGCCACCTCGACGGCTTGCTGCACAACGCATCCATCATCGGTCCCCGGACCCCGATCGAGCAGTTGTCCGGCGAGAACTTCATGCGCGTCATGCACGTCAACGTCAACGCCATGTTCATGCTCACCAGCACCCTGTTGCCGCTGCTCAAGCTGTCTCAGGACGCCTCGGTGGTGTTCACCTCCAGCAGCGTCGGTCGCAAGGGTCGTGCGTACTGGGGCGCTTACGGCGTTTCCAAGTTTGCTACCGAAGGCCTGATGCAAACCCTGGCCGACGAAGTGGACACAGTGGCACCGGTACGCTCCAACAGCATCAACCCCGGCGCCACCCGCACCAGCATGCGCGCTCAGGCCTACCCCGGTGAAAACCCGCTGAACAACCCGACACCCGAGGAAATCATGCCGGTCTACCTTTACCTGATGGGGCCGGACAGTACCGGCATCAATGGTCAGGCATTCAACGCCCAATAACGCCCGTGCGTCGCTTTTGTGCCGCGACGGATTCCCGCCGCGGCATTCAAAGTCGTGGTAACCATCTCTATTTCAAGTCAAATAAATGTCAGCGCTCCCACTGACATCCCTCGTAAAAACCTCCATCTTTTTGATTTAGAACACTTTTTTATACGACTGAACCGAATGGCATGACTTTCGCTCTAATTTTGTTCAGACACGCCGTGTGAAAGCAGACGAGGCGGAGCTTGAGCCGGGAGGTTACTAATCTTCGGCAAAGCGGACTAAACTCGTGCCAAATGTCCTACGGGACTGATGGACCAGTATGACGCGCAGCCCAAAGCCGCTCTCACCCAGCCTGTAAGACAGCCTTACTGCTTAGGGGCTCACGCCATATGAAATCACCTTCCCAGACCAACGCAATTGACTTCGACAATGCCAAATTGCAACGCCTGGGCTTTGGTCAGCAGCCTCCCCTCCTGGAGCGGCCCGTCAGTCTTGCGCAGTTGCGTCAGGAGCTGGGCCTGCAACTGCAAACCAGTCTTGAGCCGCAACGCATTCTCGGGCTTTTCTTCCGCGAAATTCAGCGCCTTGTGCCGCTGGATGCCTTGAGTTATGAGCATCAGCCCAGTGACTTGCGCCTGCTATTCGGCGCGCGGGGTCATCATTCAATCAGCTACAGCCTCAGCCATGAAGGTGAGCAATTGGGTGAGCTGGTGTTCCGGCGCAATCAACGCTTCAGCGATGAAGAGCAAGGCCATCTGGAGTCGCTGCTGTCAGCGCTTCTCTTTCCAATGCGCAATGCTTTGCTCTACCGTGCCGCCACCCAAAGCGCCCTGCGCGACCCGCTGACCGACACGGGCAACCGCATCGCTATGGATCAGACGCTGCATCGGGAAATCGAGATGTCGCAGCGACACTCGCAGCCTCTTTCACTGCTGATGCTGGACATCGATCACTTCAAACAGATCAACGACACCTACGGGCACAGTGCCGGTGATGACGTACTGAAGGCCGTCGCAGCTTCGATCAAAAACCAGTTGCGCAACGTCGACATGGTTTTTCGGTTTGGTGGCGAAGAATTTTTGATCCTGCTTTCCAACACCAGCCGCGAGGCCGCGGCCATGGTCGGTGAAAGGCTGAGGTTTGCGGCGCAAGCTCAGGACTATGTGGCCGAGGGCAAGATGATCGAGCTGACGGTCAGTATCGGTTGCTCGACGCTGTTGCCCGGCGAATCTGCCGAGAGTCTGCTGCGACGGGCCGACAGTGCCCTGTATGTGGCCAAGCGCGAGGGGCGTAATCGCCTGGCGATGGCGGGCTGATATTTCAGCAACGCCGCATAACCAATGTAGGAGCGAGCTTGCTCGCGAAAGCGGTTTGACATTCACCCTCTCAGTTGAATGTTAAGCAGCCTTCGCGAGCAAGCTCGCTCCTACAGTTGTCTTGCGTAACCTTCAGATCAGCTTTCGGCCAATGCCATCCGCTCACGGGCTACCGGGGCTTTCCCTGCCAGTTCCAACTGCATGCAACGTTCCAGGAACAGATACATGTAGTCGTAACTCTTGCAGACAGCCTGGCGCAATTCCACTTGCAGCGCTTTGCTCGGGTTCATGCCTGCCAGGGTGCAGATGATTTCCAGCGCTTCCCATGGGTGGGCATCGTCATACTGGGCGTGCATCTTCAACCACTTCATGGCCCGCTTGCGGTCCTCCTCGGGGAATGAAGCCGCGTAGACACCATTGGAGCAAACCACGGCCGACCACTCTCCGGTCGCCCCTTCGATCGCGTAGTTGGTGGCGGCGATGGCCACGATCAGCGAATCCGACGAACTGGTGTGCCAGCACCAGTGGCTCAAGGCGTGAAGTTCAGGGGCCACCCGTTGGGCTTGCAGATCTTCCAGGCTGATACCGTGAGCACGGCTCCAATGCACCCAGTAATCGGCATGGTTCAATTCGACGCGAATGTTGCGCATCAGCCAGCGACGCGCCATGTCTTCGCCAGGGTGACGCGCAAAACGGGTCTTTGTCAGGTTCTGTGCCATGTATAACGCGAACTGTTCGACCACCGGCCAGCCACCAATAAGGTACTGACGCATGGTTTTTGCGCTGAGTTTGTTATCTCGCATACGTTGATACAGTTCGTGTCCGACTACCCGGCGCTTACTCTCGCTGCAATCCTGGATCAGTTGCTGAGCCCAGGCGGGATAACTTGCAGCTTCCATGAGTGGTCCGGTTCTGTTGAATATGTCGATCACTGTCGCGCTCCTTTTGATTGTGATTTTTAGATCGGCAAGAGTTTCAACGGAACGTGCCTGGCGCCTTGAACAATAAAGGTCTGGGCCGGGCAGGACGACTTTGCAGACTATCCAGGGTAAACAGATGCGGGCGTTCAATCACATACCCTTGAGCGTAATCCACCCCGATCTCCAGCAATGCCTGCTCGATCTGAGGTGTTTCAACGAACTCGGCAATCGTGCGCTTACCCATCACATGACCGATGTGATTGATCACTTCGACCATAGCGCGGTTAATCGGGTCGTCCAGCATATCCCTTACGAAACTCCCGTCGATCTTCAGGAAGTCTACAGGTAAATGTTTCAAGTAAGCGAATGAGGACATACCGGCGCAAAAGTCATCTAGTGAAAAATGACAACCTAAGCCTTTGAGTTCATTGATAAATCTAATTGCACTAGGCAAATTTGAAATGGCGCTGGTTTCTGTGATTTCAAAACAAATCATTTCAGGCGGAATTGAGTATGCAACAAACTGTTCACGAAGGAAGTCCAGAAACGCCTCATCTCCGATAGTAATACCTGACAGATTTATCGCACACATGGCCAACGGCTCTTCGCGCTCTTGCGCGATGCATTGGGCAATTACCTTGAAAACGTTCTCCACCACCCAACGGTCAATCGACGTCATCAAACCGTAACGCTCGGCGGCCGGAATGAAACTGTCCGGCAAGATCATGCGTCCCGCTTCGTCATGCAGGCGCAGCAGGATTTCGATATGCCCGCGGCCCTGCTCGCCAGCGCCAAGGGGCGCGATTTCCTGAGCGTACAGGCAGAAGCGGTCTTCTTCCAACGCCACGTGCAGGCGCTGCACCCAGGCCATCTCGCCAAAGCGCAGGGACAGCTCCGAATCGTCGGCGTGATAGACCTGAACCCGGTTGCGGCCCTTTTCCTTGGCCATATAGCAGGCCATGTCAGCGGCACGCAGCGAAGCTTCAAGGGTGGCCGGACTCTGGGCCACATGCATTAGACCGATACTCACGGTGGTCACGAACGGCCGGCCTTTCCAGACAAAGTGCAGGTTCTGCACGGTCTGGCGCAGGCCTTCGGCGATTTTCTCGGCCGCTTCCGGCGCACAGTTTTCCAACAGAATGCCGAACTCGTCGCCACCCAATCGCGCCAAGGTGTCACCTTCGCGCAAACCTGATTGCAACAACGCACAGATATGCCGCAACAGTTCGTCGCCCGCCGCATGACCGCAGGTGTCGTTGACCAGTTTGAATTGATCCAGGTCGAGAAACATCAAGGCGTGACGCCCCGCCTGGCGCGTCAGGTTATGCAGGGCCTGTTCGAGGCGATATTCGAACTCGCGGCGGTTGGCCAGTCCGGTCAGGGCGTCATGAGTCGCCTGCCAAGACAGCGTGGCGATGTATTGCCGCTCCTGGGTCATGTCATGCAGCACCAGCACGGTGCCACTGACTTTGCCGGCGTTGCGGATCGGCGCGCCGACCAGAGTGACCGAAACCGTGCTGCCATCCAGGCGCTGGATCAGCTTGGAATGCTCGCTGCCACCGCTGAGCTGACCATTCAAAATGTGCTCGATCAAGGTAAAACCGTCAGCCTGGGCGTTCTCGTCCAGCAGATTGAACAGCGCTGCCAACGGCAACCCCACCGCCTGTTCGGCCTTCCAGTGAGTCAAGGCCTCGGCAGCCGGATTCATGTAGGCGATCGCGCCCTCAACGTCCGTGGTGATCACCCCGTCACCAATCGATTGCAGAGTGATCTGCGCCCGGTCTTTCTCCAACTGCAAGGCATCGGCGAAGGCATGACGCTGCTTGAGCAGTTTGTGGGTACGCAACAGGGCCAACACAATCAAACCCAGCGCGGTGGCGAGGTTCGTCACCAACAGCAGCCGGAGAATCATCCGCGAGCCTTCACCCAAGGCATCGCTGAACGCTTTGGCGGCAGGCGTCACGCCATCGTTGATGGCAAAAATCTGGTCCCTCCAGCGTTTGACATCGGCATCGGTGACCTGGCTATCGGCAATGCGCTGATGCATCTCGCGCGCGACATCATCGAGTCGCACCAGGTACGCATCACCGACTGCCCAGAGTTCGATGGCTTTTTCAAGGTAACTGAAGTGCCGGAAATTGAGGTACAGCCAAATCAGGCTGGAAACGTCGTCTGGGTGATTGCCGCCCTTGAGGATCGCGATTCGCGCCGCCTCGATATCAGGGGGGTGTTGATCCAGCGCCAGACGCAACTCATGGCCGCCCTGAGGCACGGCAATCGCATTCTGATATTTGAGAAAAATCGTTTCGTCGCGACTGTCGGCGTAGAGATTGAGGTAATAGATGGCGTCTTTCTGGCCCTTGGACCACAGGCTTTCACCGCCGACGTAGCCGCGAACCGCCGAAAGAACGTAAAGGCTGACGCCTCCTAACAGTGCCTGGAACAACACGACGGCGATAAAAGGCCAGACGATGCCCAACAACCGAGGGGTTCCGAGAGTCCTTTTTTGCTTCATGAGGTCCCTTGTCTTGACACTGCTCGATCGTCGTCCGGACGAAAACGCTACCGCTAGACTAGGATGGGTTCTCACTCTAGGCAAGCCGGGGAAGCTCCTGCTCAAACAGCAGCATAGTCCCAGCACTTCAGGACCGGGCTTCGTCCTCATGGGTTAATCCTTGCCGGGAAAAGCGCCCTGAGCTTGCTGTGGCACTCATCTAGTGTTGCTGCAAATGCCCATAAAGCTTGGCGTACAATCCACCATCGGCAATCAATTGCTGATGGTCGCCATCCTCGGCAACTTGCCCACCATCGAATACCAGCACTCGGTCGGCCTGTTTCACAGCCGACAACCGGTGCGCAATGATCAGCGTGGTGCGGTTGCTCAAGAACCGCGCCAGTGCCTGGTGCAGGTTGTATTCGGTGGCTGCGTCCAGGGCGGACGTGGCCTCGTCGAGGATGACCACTTTGGGTTCGGCCAACACCATTCGCGCAATCGCCAGACGCTGACGCTGCCCGCCGGATAAACGCACACCGGAGCGCCCGACAATACTGTCCAGGCCGTTGGGCAATTCACGCACCGTGTTATGCAGTTGAGCAATTTCCAATGCCTGCCAGCAGGCTTCGTCGCTGCGTTCGCGACCCATGGTCAGGTTGGCCCGCACGGTGTCGTTGAACAGCGCCGGATGTTGCAAGACCACGGCGACATTTTCGCGCACGGTTTCCAGGCCGATCTCTTGCTGAGTCGAACCGCCGAAACGGATGGTGCCGGCCAGCGGCGTGTACAAGCCCAGCAGCAACTGCACCAAGGTGCTTTTGCCACCACCACTGGCGCCGACTATCGCGACTTTTTCACCGGGGGCAATCGACAGGTTCATCTGGTTCAGCACCAACTCGTCACCGTAGCCGAAACTCAGCCCCTGCACTTCGATGCCCACCGTGTCGCGCCCCTGGAACGGGTCGACACTGCTGGTGTATTGCGGCTCATCGGCGCGGGCCAGCAGCTCGTTGATTCGCGACAGCGCACCGCCGGCGGCGTAAAAGGCGTACTGCAGGTTGAGCAGTTGCTCCACCGGACCGATCATGAACCACAGGTAGCTGAACACCGCCAGCATCTGGCCGATGGACAGGTCGGAAAACAGCACGGTGAGCATGGCCGCGGCGCGGAAAATATCGATGCCGAACTGGAACAGCAAACCGCTGGCACGGTTCGATGCATCGGTTTTCCATTGTGAGCTCACTGCGTAATCGCGTACTTCACGCGCTCGCTGGCCCAGCCGTCCGAGGAAAAAGCCCTGACGGTTACCGGCGCGCACTTCCTGGATCGCATCCAGGGTTTCGGTCAAGGCCTGGGTAAAGCGCGAGGTGCTGTCGTTCTCGAGTTTCTTCAGGTGTTTGACCCGTTTGCCCAACTGCACCGTGGCATAGATCACCAGCGGATTGAACAGCAGGATCAGCAGCGCGAGTTTCCAGTGCATCCACATCAGAATGGAGGCGGTGCCCACCAGCGTCAGCATGGCCACGAGGAAACGACTGAGAGTTTCACCGACGAATTTGTCCAGCGTGTCGAGGTCGGTGACCAGGTGCGTGGTCACCGTGCCGCTGCCCAGGCTTTCGTATTCGCCCAGCGAGATACATTTGAGCCGCTCGATCAGCCGCACCCGAATCCGATACACGATGTCCTTGGCCAGCGCCGCAAATAATTTCGCCTGCACCACGTTGAACAACAGCGCGGCGCAACGCAGCGCCAGGGTCACCAGCAGCATCAGACCAATGTAACCCGCGGCTTTCTGCCAGACATCGGGCAGCGCGTGGTTCATGATTTTCAGCGCGGCGTCGCCGTGGCCCAGCAGTACTTCGTCGACCAGCAACGGCAACAGCAAGGGGATCGGCACACTGCACAGCGTCGCCAACACGGCGACGCCGTTGGCGATCCACAGGGATTTTTTATGGTGAAGGGCCAAGCGACGGATTTCCGCCCAGCTCAGACGGTCGACAGGTGCAGGGGCTGGAACGTCGTCGGGCAGGTCATGCACAGGCAGCGCGCTCCAGCCAGCGGCCGAGCAACGGTGACAACACACTAAGAGGTTGATACCCATTGGTCAGCAACGCCAATTGACCATCACGCTCTGCCAGCAAGGTCGGGAAACCGGCAATGCCCAGGTCCTGGACCCAGGTGAAATCGGCAGCGGTCGCGGCGTGCATATCGGCACGGTCGAACGCGGCGGCGAATTCGATGCGCGGCAAACCGGCTTGCTCCGCCAGTTCCACCAATACGCTGGCGTGGGTGACGTCGCGACCTTCAGCGTAGAACGCATGCTGGATCAACCCGAGCAGTGTCCACGCGCAATCCGGCGCCAAGCTGCGCGCCGTCACCAGCGCCCGACACGCAGGCTCGGTGTCGTAGACAAACCCGTCAGGCAACGCGCCTTCGAACTTGAACGGTTGGCCGGTGGCCTCGGTGACCGCCTGCCAATGCTCAAGGATGTAGCGCCGAGTGGTCGGCTCCAGCGCTGAGCCGCTGCCGGTGCGCAAACCGCCGACGACCAGATGCACGTCCACCCCCGCTGCCTGCGCCTGCTCGACCAGCGCGTTGGCCACTGGGGCAAAACCCCAGCACCAGGAACACATCGGATCCATCACATAGAGCAGGCGACGTGCAGACATGGTTCAAGCCTCGGAAGGGGTTTGCTTGTAGTTGTAACCGATCGGGTGCGGCATGTTGCGCGCCTTGGCCAGTTCGATCTGCTTCTGCCGGTCGATGGCACTGCGACGGGTTTTCTCGCTCAGCTTATCCCAGCAATGCGGGCAACTGATGCCGGCCACATAATGCTCGGATGCACGGTCTTCCACGCTGACAGGCGTACGACAGGCATGACATTGATCGTAGTCACCTTCGCTGAGGTCGTGGCGCACGGTCACGCGGTTATCGAACACGAAGCAGTCACCCTGCCATTTGGTTTCTTCCTGCGGCACCTCTTCGAGGTACTTCAGAATGCCGCCCTTGAGGTGATAGACCTCATCGAAACCCTGGCTGAGCATGTAGCTCGAGGCCTTCTCGCAGCGAATGCCGCCGGTGCAGAACATCGCGACTTTCTTGTGCACGGCCGGGTCGAAATTGGCTTTGATGTAGTCGGGGAATTCGCGAAAACTGGTGGTCTTCGGATCGATGGCGCCTTCGAAGGTGCCGATCGAGACTTCATAGTCGTTGCGGGTGTCGATCAACAGCACTTCAGGATCGCTGATCAGCGCATTCCAGTTCTCTGGATCGACATAGGTGCCGACCTTTTTGTTCGGGTCTACACCGTCGACGCCGAGGGTGACGATTTCTTTCTTGAGTTTGACTTTGGTGCGGTAGAACGGCTGCTCGTCGCAGTACGACTCTTTGTGATCGATGTCGTCCATGCGTGGGTCGTTCTTGAGCCAGGCCATCAGCCCGTCAATGCCTTCGCGGCTGCCGGACACGGTGCCATTGATGCCTTCTTCGGCGATCAGCAGCGTGCCTTTGATGCCGTTATCGACCATTGCTTGCAGCAGCGGCTCGCGCAGGGCGATGTAATCTTCCAGGGTGACGAACTTATACAGTGCCGCCACGACAATCTGTTGTGTCATGGGTAATTCTCCAGGTGGCTACCCTCGTAAGGGGTGAACCGGATGCGAAAAAAAACGCGCCGGGTGAGCGGCGCGTTGCGTAGTCTAACAAAAACAATGCTCTTTGTAGGAGCTGGCTTGCCAGCGAAGGCGTCCTTGTGATTGCTTTCGCTGGCAAGCCAGCTCCTACGGGGAGGCGTGTTAGTGCTTGCTGCCGCCAGCACAGGTCGGCGAGGCAGGAGCCGCGTCGATCCGTGCCCATTCTTGCGGCGTGTAGGTATGCAGCGCCAACGCATGGAACTCGCCCATCAGCTCGCCCAAAGTGCCATACACCTTCTGGTGACGCTTGACGCGATTGAGGCCTTCGAACTGCTCGCTGACCACTATCGCCTTGAAGTGGGTCTGTAACCCACGGCTGTGCATGTGGCTTTCATCCAGCACTTGCAGATGCTCGGGCTGTAGCAGCCCCAGCGTCGATTCGATGCGTTGTTGCATGGTCATCCCGAACTCCGCTTATGGCTTTTTCTTGGCTGGAGCGGCCGCGTCTTTCGGCGTCAGCTCGGCCGTCATGTCAGCCAGCAGTTTGTTGACCACAGGTACCGCGCTTTCCAGCTTGGCCTGGGTCATCTGGGCCGATTGCTGAGTCAGCTGCGGCATTTTTTCCAGGACTTTCTTGCCCAGTGGCGACTTGTAGAAAGCAACCAGATCCTTGAGCTCGGATTCACTGAAATTGGTGGTGTAGAGCTTGACCATGTCCGGCTTCAGCTTGTTCCAGCCAATGGCTGCGTCCAGAGCGGCGTTGGCCTTGGCCTGGTAGGTTTCCAGCAGGGCTTTTTTCGATTCAGGGGCTTTGGTCTGTTCAAAGCGCTGAGCGAACATTTGCTGCACTTGCATGTACACCGGAGTGCCCAGTTTGTCAGCGTGCGCCAGGGTCAGGAAAGCTTCGGCACTGGCGTTGTGGCTGGCGGTATCGGCAAAAACCTGGCCGCTGGCGCAAACCAGTGCAACCGCGGTACAGATGGCACGAAGACGAGTCATCGAGTTTCCTTTTCTAGCAGGCGAGGCAAAACCTCAAGGGCGTCCATTCTGCACCTAAAAAAGTGTGTCACTCAACCCCAAGCCTTGTCGCACCTGATTTAGAGGGGTTGAACGGTCAAATTCCAGACTGATGGAACCACGACCGGCGATCACGGCCTAAACTGCGCTATCAGACCTACAGGAGTGTGCATGATGAGCCGTATCGAAACCGACAGCCTGGGCCAGGTGGAAGTCCCGGATGACGCTTACTGGGGCGCTCAGACGCAACGCTCGCTGATCAACTTCGCCATCGGCAACGAGCGCATGCCGCTGGCGGTTCTGCACGCCCTGGCCCTGATCAAGAAAGCCGCGGCGCGCGTCAACAATCGCAATGGCGACCTGCCCGCCGACATCGCCCGGCTTATTGAACAGGCCGCCGACGAAGTGCTCGACGGCGACCATGACGATCAGTTCCCGCTGGTGGTCTGGCAGACCGGCAGCGGTACCCAGAGCAACATGAACGTCAACGAAGTGATCGCCGGTCGCGCCAACGAACTGGCCGGCAACCCGCGCGGCGGCAAGACGCCGGTGCATCCCAACGATCACGTCAACCGTTCCCAGAGTTCCAACGATTGCTTTCCCACGGCCATGCACATAGCAACGGTTCAGGCGGTGCAGCGGCATTTGCTGCCGGCGATCAGCGAGTTGTCTGGCGGGTTGGCGGAGTTGTCCGCGCGGCACATGAAACTGGTCAAGACCGGTCGTACCCACTTGATGGACGCCACGCCGATGACCTTCGGCCAGGAACTTTCGGCGTTCATCGCGCAACTGGATTACGCCGAACGGGCGATCCGCAGCGCGCTGCCGGCCGTCTGTGAGCTGGCTCAGGGCGGCACCGCGGTCGGCACCGGATTGAACTCGCCCCACGGTTTTGGCGAAGCGATTGCCGCTGAACTGGCCGCCCTCTCCGGCCTGCCGTTCGTCACCGCGCCGAACAAGTTCGCCGCCCTGGCCGGCCATGAACCGCTAACCACGCTGTCGGGGGCGCTGAAAACCCTCGCCGTGACCCTGATGAAAATCGCCAACGACTTGCGCCTGCTGGGCTCGGGACCACGAGCAGGTTTCGCCGAGGTGAAACTGCCGGCCAATGAGCCGGGCAGCTCGATCATGCCCGGCAAGGTCAACCCGACTCAGTGCGAAGCGCTATCGATGCTGGCCTGTCAGGTATTGGGCAACGACGTCGCCATCGGTTTTGCCGCCAGTCAGGGCCACCTGCAATTGAATGTGTTCAAACCGGTGATCATCCACAACCTGCTGCAATCAATCCGCTTGCTGGGCGATGGCTGCAGCAACTTCCAGCAGCATTGCATCGCCGGCCTGGAACCGGATGCCGAAAAGATGGCCGAGCACCTGGAGCGTGGCTTGATGCTGGTGACAGCGCTGAATCCGCATATCGGCTACGACAAGTCGGCGGAGATTGCCAAGAAGGCTTATAGCGAAGGACTGACCTTGCGTGAGGCGGCGTTGCAGTTGGGGTATCTGACGGATGAACAGTTTGATGCGTGGGTGAGGCCGGAGGATATGCTGGAGGCTGGCAAGCAGGGGTGAATCTGAAAGTGATTTAGCGCCTGACAGTCTGTCTTCGCGGGCAAGCCTCGCTCCTACAGGATTTGTGTCGATTCGGCACATGACCTGTAGGAGCGAGGCTTGCCCGCGAACAACGATAACGCGGTCTAACTGGCCGCCATCCGCACCCGCCGCGCCTTGAGCCCGGCCATCAACGATGGCCCCAACGCCACCAGCGCCGACCCCAACACCACCAACACCGCCCCGCCATACCCCAGGCCATTGATCTGCTCGGCCTGCACATACTCCGGCCATAACCACGCGGCTATGGCCACGGCGGCAAAGGTCACCAGCGGCGTGATCGCCAGCGTCGCACTGACCCGCGAGGCTTCCCAATGGGCCAGGGCTTCGGCAAAGGCGCCATAAGCGATCAGGGTGTTCAAACAGCACGCCAGCAGCAGCCAGCCTTGCAACGGACTCAATTGCAGCGCCTCCAGCGGATGCACCCATGGCGTCAGCAACAGCGCGCAGAACAGGTAAATCACCATCATCACCTGCAGCGAATTCCACACCGTGAGCAGCTGCTTCTGGCCCAAGGCATAGAAGGTCCAGACCGTGGATGCCAATAGCACCATCAGCACACCAGCGGTGTAATCGGTCAGGGAGGTGAGCAGTTCACTCAAGCGCTGATTGAAAAACAGGGCAAAGCCGATCAGCAGCACCAACAGGCCAATCCCCTGCCCCACGCTGAACCGTTCCTTGAACACGAACAGACTGGCGATCAGCAACATGATCGGCCCCATTTGCACCACCAGCTGTGCGGTGCCGGGGCTGAGCAGGTTCAGGCCCATCAGGTACAGCACGTAGTTGCCGACCAGTCCGAGTACCGCCATCAACACCAGCCAGCCACCGCGCGGGCCGAGGACTTTGCGACTCGGCAGGCGTTTGGTCGCTGCCAGATAAATGAACAGGCAACCGCCGGACACTAGCAGGCGAAACCAGGTCACCGTCACCGGGTCCATCACCAGCAGCACTTGCTTGAGCTTGATCGGCAGGATTCCCCACAGCAACGCGGTCAGTAAGGCCAGGCACAGACCATAAACCCAGCGACCCGATGAAATATGCATGCTGACCCCGAAGCCGATTGGCAAAACGGTCATTCTAGGCTTAGACCAAGGCGCGACACAGGGACAGTTGCCAACGGGCCGCGAATGAAACTGTGCAGGTCGTACCATAACGTTGACGATATGCCGTCGATCAGCTGGCCAGGCATGGCAAGTGGTTCATGCATAAGCTCATGGAAACCGTCATCCGCAGGAGATCGCCCATGTATGGCATGCGCGCCCAGGACAATGCCCCCGCCATGCACTTCCGCTGTGAGCGGTTGTGTCGTGTCAATGGTGAGCTGTATTTCACCACCCGGGAACTGACCCTGGAGGGGCCGTTTGAAAACCGGGAGGCAGCGAAGCGTGAGATTCAGGCGTATATCGAGCGGATGCAGGTTTTGTGTACGAGCCGGTAAACCGCGTCGCCTGAATCGCGGGCAAGCCCGCTCCCACAGTTTGTGGCGTTCGCAGTATTTGTGATCGCCGCTAATTACTGTGGGAGCGGGCTTGCCCGCGATGGCAATGCAACAGTCGCTACATAAACCAGGGTACTTACCGCACCGCCTCAAACAACCCCGTTGCCCCCATCCCACCCCCCACGCACATGGTGACAATGCCGTAACGCAAATTGCGTCGCTGCAGTTCACGCACGATGTGCCCGACCTGACGCGAACCGGTCATGCCGAACGGATGGCCGATGGAAATCGAGCCGCCGTTGACGTTGTATTTGTCGTTGTCGATTTCCAGCCGATTGCGGCTGTACAGGCATTGCGAGGCGAACGCCTCGTTGAGCTCCCACAGATCGATGTCGCTAATCTGCAAACCCTTGGCCTTGAGTAACTTCGGCACCGAGAACACCGGGCCGATGCCCATCTCGTCCGGCTGGCACCCGGCCACGGCAAAACCGCGGAAGAAGGCTTTGGGCTTGAGCCCCAGTGCCAGGGCTTTTTCCAGACTCATCACCAGGGTCATCGAAGCGCCGTCGGACAGTTGCGACGAGTTGCCGGCGGTCACCGAGCCGTCTTCGGCAAACACCGGTTTCAACCCGGCCAGGCTTTGCAGGGTGGTGTCCGGGCGGTTGCAGTCGTCGTGATCGACGATGCCGTCAAGGATCTGCACTTGGCCGGTGGCTTTGTCTTCAACGCGATATTTCACCGCCATCGGTACGATTTCATCGTTGAACAACCCGGCAGCTTGCGCCTGGGCGGTACGTTGCTGGCTTTGCAGGGCGTACAAGTCCTGCTCTTCGCGACTGACGCTGTAACGTCGCGCGACGATCTCGGCGGTCTGGCCCATGGGGAAATAGATGCCCGGCACCTGCTCTTTCAGCAGCGGGTTGATCAGGTTGTCGGTGTTGACGCTTTTCAGGGTCAGGCTGATCGACTCGACGCCACCGGCGACGACGATGTCGCTGCACCCCGAAGCGATCTGATTGGCGGCAATGGCGATGGCCTGCAAGCCCGACGAACAGAAGCGGTTAAGGGTCATGCCACCCGTGCCGATGCCCAAGTGCGACAGCACCGCGACGTTGCGACCGATGTTGAAGCCCTGGGCGCCTTCGTTGGAGCCGGCGCCGACGATGCAATCCTCGACGCTGGCCGGGTCGACGTCATTGCGCGTGAGCAGCGCATTGACACAGTGGGCCGCCATGTCGTCCGGACGGGTCATGTTGAACTTGCCGCGAAAGGATTTGGCCAGGCCGGTCCGTACGCTGTCGACGATCACCACTTCACGCATGGCATACACCTCATTGTTGTTGTCAGTCAGGAGTTGGACCGAGCATAAGTCCACCCTATGACTGACCGCGACAATCATTCACCCCGCGTATGCGTAGCCATCGGTTCAGCGCTTGCGTTTTTGCAGTTTCTGCTCGCGTTTGTCGGATTTTTCGAAGGCCTCTTCCAGCGCCTGATTAATGGTGCGCAGGACTTTGACCCGCGCCCAGCGCTTGTCATTGGCTTCCACCAGCGTCCACGGCGATATCTCGGTACTGGTGCGATCGACCATATCGCCGACTGCGACGCGGTAGTCGTCCCACTTGTCGCGATTGCGCCAGTCATCTTCAGTGATTTTGAAGCGCTTGAAAGGGATCTGCTCGCGTTCCTTGAAACGCTCTATCTGCGTCTGTTTGTCGATGGCCAGCCAGAACTTGACCACGATCACTCTGGCATCGGCGATCTGCTCTTCGAAGTCGTTGATCTCGCCATAGGCGCGCATCCAGTCCGCCTTGCTGCAAAAGCCTTCGATGCGCTCCACCAGCACCCGGCCATACCAGGAACGGTCGAACACGGTGAATTTTCCTCGCGCCGGAATATGCCGCCAGAACCGCCAGAGATATGGCTGCGCCCGTTCTTCCTCGGTAGGCGCGGCGATCGGCACGATGTTGTATTGGCGTGGGTCGAGCGCCGCGGCCACTCGACGAATTGCCCCGCCCTTGCCTGCCGCGTCGTTGCCTTCGAACACCGCGATCAACGCGTGGCGACGCATGCGCTTGTCGCGCATCAACCCGGAAAACCGTGCCTGCTCGGTAATCAGTTGCTCTTCGTAGTCGTCCTTGTCCAGGTGCAGGGTCAAGTCCAGGCTGTCGATCAGGTTGAACTGATCGACACTGGGGAACAAGGGCGCGGCGCTGACTTTGTCCGGGTGAATCCTGGGCCTCTTCAGCGCGTTCTGCAGGCCCTCGAGCAGGATCTTGCCGACCGCCAGGCTGCGATAGCGCGCGTCCACGCCGGCGATCACATGCCACGGCGCATAGTCGCGGCTGGTGCGGCGCAGCACCCGTTCACCGTACTTCACGAACTTGTCATAGGTCGCGGATTGTTGCCAGTCCAGCGGGCTGATGCGCCAGCTGTGCAGCGGGTCGTCGGCCAGCGACTTGAGCCGTGTTTTCATCTGTTTTTTGGAGAGGTGAAACCAGAACTTGAAGATCAGCGCGCCTTCGTCGCACAACATCTTTTCCAGTCGCTCGGCTCCGTTGATGCTTTGATCGAGTCGCGGATCCTTGAACAAACCATGAACCCTCCCTTGCAGCATCTGGCTGTACCAGTTGCCGAAGAAAATCCCCATGCGGCCCTTGGCCGGGAACATTCGCCAGTAGCGCCACGCCGGCGGTCGCGCCAGTTCTTCGTCGGTCTGTTGATCGAAGGTGCGGACCTCGATCGAGCGCGGGTCCATCCATTCGTTGAGCAACTTGACCGTCTCGCCCTTGCCGGCGCCTTCGATGCCGTTGATCAGAATGATGACCGGAAAGCGCTGTTGCTGGCGAAGTTCGAACTGCGCTTCGAGCAAGGCTTCACGCAACGCTGGCACTTCGGCTTCATAGGTTTCTTTGTCGATGACATGACCGATTTCAGCAGATTCGAACATGGAGCGGCTCCTTCCAGGATTGAGCAAGACTAGCGGATTGGGCAGGTGGTCATCAGAGAAATTCCCTGAGAAGCTTTTGTGGCGAGGGGGCTTGCCCCAAAACCTGTAGGAGCGAGGCTTGCCCGCGAAGAATGCACCGTGGTTTTCAGGTAATACGCGTCATCGTTCTTCGCGGGCAAGCCTCGCTCCTGCAGTTGGATCAAGCACCGCTGCGGCGATCGGCTAGAATGGCCTCCTTGCCGTTGCCGAGCCTGCCATGAAACCTGTATTGCCCCACGCCCAGCTCGACTGGGACGACCAAGGTCGCCCACGCTCGCGGGTGTTCGATGATGTGTATTTTTCCGACCTGTCGGGCCTTGAAGAAACCCGCTACGTGTTTCTGGAGCAAAACGATTTGCGCGACCGCTTCGCCGCATTGTCGGCGGATGGTCGACTGGTGATTGGCGAAACCGGTTTCGGTACCGGGCTGAATTTCCTCTGTGCCTGGCAGTTGTTCGAACAGCATGCGGTGGCCGGTGCGCGGCTGCATTTTGTCAGTGTCGAAAAATACCCGCTGAGCGCGCCCGATCTGCAACGAGCCCTGGCGTTGTGGCCAGAACTCAAGCCATTCGCCGATCAATTGCTGGCGCAATACGTGGCGATCCATCAAGGCTTTCAGCGCCTGGTGCTGGGCAATGGCCGCGTCACCCTGACCCTGCTGATCGGCGATGCGCTGGAGCAGTTGCCGCAACTGGATGCGCAGATCGATGCTTGGTTTCTCGACGGTTTCGCCCCGGCGAAAAACCCCGACATGTGGACCGCCGAATTGTTTGCCGAACTGGCTCGTCTCGCGGCCCCCGGCTCGACCATCAGCACCTTCACCAGCACCGGCTGGGTACGGCGCCTGTTGAACGCGGCGGGCTTCAAGATGAAGCGCACGCCAGGCATCGGCCATAAATGGGAAATTCTGCGGGGCACGTTCCTCGGTTGGCCTGAAGACGTAACCCTGCCTGCCGCGACAAAACCCTGGTTTGCTCGCCCACAGCCGCTGACCGGCGAACGCCGCGCCCTGGTGATCGGTGCCGGGCTGGCCGGTTGCGCCAGTGCCGCCAGCCTCGCCGCGCGGGGGTGGCAAGTGAGCCTGCTGGACCGTCACGCGGCACTGGCGCAGGAAGCCTCGGGCAATCCTCAGGGCGTGCTGTACCTCAAGCTTTCGGCCCATGGCACGGCATTGTCGCAATTGATCGTCAGCGGTTTTGGCTACACCCGGCGTCTGCTGGAACAACTGCAGCGTGGTGTCGACTGGGACGATTGCGGAGTCTTGCAACTGGCCTTCAATGCCAAGGAAGCCGAGCGTCAGGCGCAATTGGCCGCGGCCTTTTCACCGAGCCTGGTGCACCTGCTCGATCAACCCCAGGCCCAGGCCCGGGCCGGCATCGAATTGGAACACGGCGGCCTGTTCTACCCTGAAGGCGGCTGGGTTCATCCGCCCGCATTGTGCCAGTGGCAGGCGTCCTCAACGAACATCCAGTGGCTGCCCCATCGCGAGGTGCTGGAACTGCGCAAGGTCGATGATCAATGGCAGGCCTGGGACGGTAATGCACTGCTGGCCAGCGCGCCCGTGGTGATTCTGGCCGGCGCCGCCGAGATCAAGCGTTTTCCACACAGCGCCGACCTGCCCCTCAAACGCATTCGCGGGCAGATCACCCGACTGGCGCAAACCTCCGAAAGCCAGAGCCTGGCGACCGTCGTCTGCGCCGAAGGCTATGTGGCACCCGCTCGCCTGGGCGAACACACCCTCGGCGCCAGCTTCGATTTCAAAAGCGATGAGCTGACCCCGACCGTCGCCGAACACCTCGGCAACCTGGCGTTGCTCGAAGAAATCTCCACTGACCTGGTCGCGCGTCTGCATGTTCCAGACCTGGACCCGCAGCAGCTTGAAGGACGCGCGGCGTTCCGTTGCACCAGCCCGGATTATCTGCCGATCGTCGGACCGTTGGCCGAACCAATCGCCTTCGCCGAGGCCTATGCCGCGCTGAGCAAAGATGCCCGGCAAGTGCCCGATATTCCCTGCCCATGGCTTGAGGGGTTTTACGTCAACAGCGGTCATGGCTCTCGCGGTTTGATCACCGCGCCGTTGGCTGGCGAGCTATTGGCGGCATGGCTTGAAAACGAACCGTTGCCGCTGCCAAAAACAGTGGCCGAGGCCTGCCATCCCAACCGTTTTGCCCTCCGCCAATTGATCCGCGGAAAAGCCTGACACGCAGCCTTATAACTTATCGGTCTAAAACTCCAGGGATTCACATGGGTCAGTTTCCGAGTACCCGCCGTTTTTGGCGCGTATCGATTGACCCTCCCCAACGGAAAAACCGGTAAGGACTTATGTGCGGATTAGCTGGAGAATTACGTTTCGACCATCAACCTGCGGACCTCGCAGCCATTGAACGAATCACCCATCACTTGGCCCCTCGCGGCCCTGATGCATGGGGCTTCCACAGTCAGGGGCCGATTGCCCTGGGCCATCGGCGCCTGAAAATCATGGACCTGTCGGACGGCTCGGCACAGCCGATGATCGACAACCAACTGGGCTTGTCCCTGGCCTTCAACGGCGCGATCTACAACTTCCCGGAACTGCGCACCGAGCTGGAAGGCCTCGGTTATGCCTTCTATTCCGGCGGCGACACCGAAGTGCTGCTCAAGGGTTATCACGCCTGGGGCGAAGCCTTGTTGCCCAAACTCAACGGCATGTTCGCCTTCGCTATTTGGGAGCGCGACGCCAAGCGTTTGTTCATTGCCCGCGACCGTCTCGGCGTAAAGCCGTTGTACCTGTCGCGCACCGGTCAACGCCTGCGCTTTGCCTCGGCCCTGCCGGCATTGCTCAAGGGCGGCGACATCAACCCGATCCTCGACCCGGTGGCGCTCAATCATTATCTGAACTTCCATGCGGTAGTCCCGGCGCCGCGCACCTTGCTGGCGGGCATCGAGAAACTGCCTCCGGCAAGCTGGATGCGCATCGAAGCGGACGGCACCACCGAGCAGAAAACCTGGTGGACCCTGCCCTACGGTCCACACGCCGACGAGCAGAATCTGACCTTCGATGACTGGCGCGACCGCGTGCTCGACAGCACTCGTGAAGCGGTGGCGATCCGTCAGCGGGCGGCGGTGGATGTCGGCGTGCTGCTTTCCGGTGGCGTCGATTCGAGTTTGCTGGTGGGCCTGTTGCGCGAAGTCGGGGTCGAAAACCTGTCGACCTTTTCCATTGGTTTTCAGGATGCCGGCGGCGAGCGTGGTGACGAGTTTCAATATTCGGACCTGATCGCCAAACACTACGGCACGCAGCACCATCAACTGCGCATCGATGAAAAAGAGATCATCGAGCAATTGCCCGCGGCATTCCGCGCCATGAGCGAGCCGATGGTCAGTCATGACTGTATCGCGTTCTATCTGCTGTCTCGCGAAGTGGCCAGGCACTGCAAGGTGGTGCAAAGCGGCCAGGGCGCGGACGAGCTGTTCGCCGGGTATCACTGGTATCCGCAGGTGGACGGTGCGAGCGATCCGTACGCGGCGTATCGCGCGGCGTTTTTCGACTGCAGCTACGTCGACTACGCCGCCACGGTGCAGCCGAAATGGCTAACGACCAACGACGCGGCCGGCGACTTCGTGAAGGAACATTTCGCCCAGCCCGGTGCCGATGCAGCTGTGGACAAAGCCCTGCGCCTGGACAGCACCGTGATGCTGGTGGACGACCCGGTCAAACGGGTCGACAACATGACCATGGCCTGGGGACTGGAAGCGCGCACGCCGTTTCTCGACTATCGCCTGGTGGAGTTGTCAGCGCGAGTACCGGGTAAATTCAAATTGCCGGATGGCGGCAAGCACGTCTTGAAAGAAGCGGCGCGCCTGGTCATTCCGAGTGAAGTGATCGACCGCAAAAAAGGCTACTTCCCGGTCCCCGGCCTCAAACATTTGCAGGGCGATACGCTGAACTGGGTGCGTGAACTGCTACTCGATCCGAGTCAGGATCGTGGCCTGTTCAACCCCGCCATGCTCGACCGCCTGCTGACCGATCCGCAAGGCCAGTTGACCCCGTTGCGCGGCTCCAGGCTGTGGCAATTGGCGGCCCTGAACCTGTGGCTCAGTGAACAAGGAATCTGATCGATGAAACCTCACGCCACGGCTTATAGCCAACGCTTGTTGCGCGGTCAGGCGCCCTCCTACGAACGCTTGCAGGCGCGCCTGGCCGAAGACGGCAGTGAATTGGGCGCCGCGCCAATCGCGGTGCATTGCGGTTGGGGCCGGTTGCTGATCGGCCATACCTTTCCCGATGCAGCGAGCCTTGCCCAAGAACTGCTCAATGAGCAGCCCGGTGAGCGCGACATCGCTTTGTACGTTGCCGCGCCGCAGCAAGTGCTGGGGCTGGAGCCGGCTCAGCTGTTTCTCGACCCGTCCGACACCTTGCGCTTGTGGTTCAGCGATTACCGTCAGGCCACCCGGGTTTTTCGCGGCTTCCGCATCCGTCGGGCGCAAAGTGAAGCGGACTGGCAGGCCGTCAATCAGCTGTATCAGGCGCGCGGCATGCTGCCGATTGATGCGAGTTTGCTGACGCCTCATCACCAGGGCGGCCCGGTTTATTGGCTGGCCGAAGATGAGGATAGCGGCGCGATCATCGGCAGCGTCATGGGCCTGAATCATCACAAGGCCTTCAACGACCCGGAAAACGGCAGCAGCCTGTGGTGCCTGGCGGTCGATCCGCAATGTTCCCGCCCAGGCGTCGGTGAAGTGCTGGTGCGGCACTTGATCGAACACTTCATGAGCCGTGGCCTGAGTTACCTTGACCTGTCGGTGCTGCACAACAACCGTCAGGCGAAAAGTCTTTACGCCAAGTTGGGTTTTCGCAACTTGTCGACCTTCGCCATCAAGCGCAAGAACGGCATCAATCAGCCGCTGTTTCTCGGCCCCGGCCCGGAAGCCGAGTTCAATCCGTATGCGCGAATCATCGTCGAGGAGGCTCACCGGCGCGGTATTGAAGTGCAGGTGGATGACGCCCAGGCTGGCCTGTTTACCCTGATTCACGGCAGCCGTCGGGTACGTTGTCGCGAATCACTGAGCGATCTGACGAGCGCCATCAGCATGACGTTGTGTCAGGACAAAAGTCTAACCCACAAGGTACTGAAAAACGCCGGTCTTAAACTGCCCGCCCAGCAACTGGCGGGGAGCGCGGACGACAATCTGGCGTTTCTCGATGAGCACCAACGGGTGGTGGTCAAACCGCTGGACGGTGAACAGGGCCAAGGGGTGGCGGTGGATTTGCGCACCTTCGAAGAGGTCCGGCAAGCCATTGAAAATGCCCGCACATTCGACAGTCGAGTGCTGTTGGAAAGCTTCCATGAAGGCCTCGACTTACGGATTCTGGTGATCGGTTTCGAAGTGGTCGCGGCCGCCATTCGCCGGCCGGCGGAAGTGGTGGGCGATGGTCAACATACCATCGGCGCGCTGATTGAGGCGCAGAGCCGTCGCCGTCAGGCGGCGACCAGCGGTGAAAGCAAGATTCCGCTGGACCATGAGACCCAGCGTACGTTGCAGGCGGCGGGTTATGACTACAGCAGCATTCTGCCGGCCGGTGAGCACCTGTTCGTACGACGCACGGCGAATCTTCATACCGGCGGCATGCTTGAAGACGTCACCGCGATTTTGCATCCGACCTTGGTGGATGCAGCAGTGCGCGCGGCGCGGGCACTGGATATTCCGATGGTCGGGCTCGACCTGATGGTGCCGGCCGCTGACCAGCCGGAGTATGTGTTTATCGAAGCCAATGAACGCGCCGGGCTGGCCAACCATGAACCGCAGCCGACGGCCGAGCGGTTTGTGGATTTGTTGTTTGCGCATAGTCAGCCGGTGGTCTAGCCCCCTCATGATCGTTCCCACGCTCCCGCTGGGAATGACTCCTCGGACGCGCAGCAATCGCTTGGGACGCAGAGCGTCCCTGGCTGCATTCCCACGCAGAGCGTGGGAACGATCAGCTCTCACTTCATCAGGAGTTTCCATGACCCGCAAAATGCCCGAACCGGACCTCAATTACCTGCAAAAAGTCCTGCTGGAAATGCTCGCCATTCCCAGCCCTACCGGGTTCACCGACACCATCGTGCGTTACGTCGCCGAGCGCCTCGAAGAGCTGGGCATTCCCTTTGAAATGACCCGTCGCGGCACCCTGCGCGCCACCCTCAAGGGCAAGAAAAACAGCCCGGACCGCGCCGTCTCCGCGCACCTGGACACCATTGGCGCGGCGGTTCGCGCGATCAAGGACAACGGTCGCTTGACCCTGGCGCCGGTCGGTTGCTGGTCCAGTCGTTTTGCCGAGGGCAGCCGCGTCAGTCTGTTCACCGACAACGGCGTGATCCGCGGCAGCGTATTGCCGCTGATGGCTTCCGGGCACGCGTTCAATACTGCCGTGGATGAAATGCCGATCAGCTGGGATCACATCGAATTGCGTCTGGACGCTTACTGCGCCACCCGCGCCGATTGCGATTCGCTGGGGATCAGCGTCGGTGATTTCATTGCCTTCGACCCGTTGCCGGAGTTCACCGAAAGCGGCCACATCAGCGCCCGTCACCTCGATGACAAGGCCGGCGTTGCCGCCCTGCTGGCGGCGCTGAAAGCCATCGTCGACAGCGGCGAAGAACTGATGATCGACTGCCATCCGCTGTTCACCATCACCGAAGAAACCGGCAGCGGTGCGGCGGCGGCCTTGCCTTGGGATGTCAGCGAATTCGTCGGCATCGACATCGCGCCGGTCGCGCCCGGCCAGCATTCCAGCGAACACGCGGTGAGCGTGGCAATGCAGGATTCCGGCGGGCCTTATGACTATCACCTGTCGCGCCACCTGCTGCGCTTGGCCAGCGACAACGAACTGCCGGCGCGCCGTGACCTGTTCCGCTATTACTTCAGCGATGCTCACTCGGCGGTCACTGCCGGCCACGACATTCGTACCGCCCTGCTGGCCTTCGGTTGCGACGCCACCCACGGCTACGAACGCACCCACATCGACAGCCTCGCCGCCCTCAGCCGCCTGCTTGGCGCCTACATCCTCAGCCCGCCGGTATTCGACAGCGATGCACAACCGGCCAAGGGATCGCTGGACCGGTTCAGTCACCAGATCGAACACGAGACGCAGATGGAAAGTGATACCCGGGTACCGTCGGTGGATAGTTTGGTGGGTCAGCGTTCGGAGGGCTGATTCTTTGGTTGAGGTATTGGGTGTCTGGTCTATCGCCTTCGCGGGCAAGCCTCGCTCCTACAGAGTAATATCCCGCGCGCCACGTACCTGTAGGAGCGAGCGGTGCGGCGATCCGACTTGCCCGCGAAGGCGATAGATCAGGCACCACATGAGCCCCAGGCTAGCCGCAAACGCCCATTCGCCGTAGCATCGCGCCATTGTTTAGCCGAGGTGCCTTATGCTGATTCCCCATGACCAACTTGAAGTCGACACGCTGACCCGCCTGATCGAGGATTTCGTGACCCGTGACGGCACGGACAACGGCGATGACACACCGCTTGAAACCCGCGTCTTGCGTGTTCGTCAGGCATTGACCAAAGGCCAGGCGTTGATTGTCTTCGATCCGGAAAGCGAGCAATGCCAGTTGATGCTCAAGCACGATGTGCCCAAGCATCTGTTCGACTGAGGCCCTTAACGAGCTTTCGCTCTGGCCTGCTGGACCTGGATGCGCTCATAGACTTCGGCGCGATGTACGTTGACCTGCTGTGGCGCTTCAACACCGAAACGCACGCTGCTTCCGTTCACGGCGAGAACCCGCACGGTGATGTTGTCACCAATGGAAATCAACTCGCCCACAACGCGACTAAGTACAAGCATGGCATTCATCCTTCAGGGTTACCGGCCCTTGAAGATGCCCGGTACACGACGGGCCTTCAATGCAACGGCAGCAAAACAGTCTTGCCCTACGGCACAGAATGCATCGCCCTGACGGACGCATCTGACAAACCGGTTAAATGAAGGACCGATCCTTCAGGAAGCAGAGAAGCGCGGGCCAAACAGAATGACACTCGCCCCGATCACACACAGCGCCACACCAATCCAGTCCGAGCCCAGTGGACGAATCCGCTCGACCACCGCCAGCCAGCCGATCGACGCAATGATGTAGATGCCACCGTAGGCGGCATAGGCGCGGCCGGCGTAGCTCGCTTCGACCCGCGTCAGCAGCACCGCGAACAAGATCAGGCTGAGCAACGCCGGGATAATCCACCACGCGCTTTTACCTTGGCGCAGCCACATCCAGAAGGCGAAGCAGCCAGCGATTTCGAACAGCGCGGCGAGGAAAAACCACAGGTAATTGAGCATGCAGATGTCTCGTTGGGATGGCCGATGGCGGCCACCCTAACGACGGTATTGCGCACGGGCAAGTTCAGCTTGCGGATTGTTTGGCCTTGGCGCGCATTTTGTCGGCCATCACGGTCATTTCGTTGTAGAGCAATTGCGGGTCTTTTTGTTTGATCGCCCAGGCCATGCGGCCCTGTTCGTGAGGCAAGATCAAGAATTCGCCGACGGCGACCTGCTGATAGATGTAGTCGGCAATATCGGCAGCGGTAATTGGCGAGCTTTCCAGCAATTTACCGACTTGGGCTTTCATGGCCGGGGTCGGGCCGCGGAAGGAGTCCAGCAAGTTGGTCTGAAAGAACGACGGACAGACCACATGCACGCTGACTTCCTCGTGGGCCAGTTCGATCAACAGACTTTCGGACAAAGCCACCACCCCCGCCTTGGCCACGTTGTAGTTGCTCATGGCCGGGCCTTGCATCAGTGCCGCCATCGAGGCGATGTTGATGATCTTGCCTCGGCTTTTTTCCAGCAGAGGCAGGAACGCCTTGCAGCCCTTGACCACGCCCATCAAGTTGATCGCGATCTGCCAGTCCCAGTCTTCCAGCGACAGTTCACTGAAGAACCCGCCCGAGGCCACACCGGCGTTGTTGACGATGACATCGATGCCGCCGAACTTCTCTTCACAGGCTTGGGCGAACGCCGTCAGCTGGCTGTAGTCACGCACATCGCAACGCTGGATGAACCCGTCGCCACCGGCTTCGCGAACCAGTTTCAGAGTTTCTTGCAGGCCGGGTTCACTGACGTCCGACAAGGCCAGCTGCCAGCCTTCACGCGCCCAGCGCAGCGCGATTTCGCGACCCAGGCCTGAGCCCGCGCCAGTGATCATCATGCGATTTTGCATAGCAAACAGCCTTGTTGTTCCGGGGAAGATGCACCAAGTGTAGCGAAGGATACTGCGCCACCCACGCTCCATCAGATTGCTGAATGGCCAGTAATGAACCACGGCGCGGTCCGGTTGTTTCAACTTTGATACGCAATAAAAGAAATAAACATGCTTTCCAAAAACATTAAGAAAACCTGGAATTTTTCTTCATATCCATGAGTCGGATTTTGTAAGCAGCTAGGATTAATACAAGTCCAGCTGATGGCTAAAAGCTAAAACGCTAGGTCAACCACAACGCTTCCAACAAGGAAACAGACATGGGCACAATTCTTATCGTTATTCTTATCCTGTTGTTGATAGGTGGCTTGCCGGTCTTCCCGCACTCCAGAAGTTGGGGTTACGGCCCGTCAGGTATCATCGGCGTGGTGTTGGTGGTGCTATTGATCCTGCTGCTACTCGGCAAGATATAAAGGTTTTGCCGGCAAAAAAAAGAGGCCCTGCGAAGGGCCTCTTTTCTATTGCGCCAAAACTTAGTCCGGCTTGCCGTCAACCACACCGGCGGTGTTATCGATCAGGCTTTTGGTGGCCGTCTGGATGAACGACTCAAGTTTCTGCTTGAGCACCGCTTCGTCCGCCGATGCCGGGATCACTTCACCTTTCGGGTGGGCGCCCAGTTCGTATTGATACAACTTCGGCGGCATCTCTTTGGGCAGTACCAGCACGCGATCCGCAGTGAGCAATGCAACCGTCTGATCACTGCCCGACGGTTTGATCACGCCAAAGCCCTTATCGCCTTCCGGCAGGTTCAGCAAGTCGCGCCCCCAGCATTGATGAACCACGTCGCCACCGATCCGGCCCATGATGGTCGGCACGACGTCGATCTGGGTGCCCACGGTGTGGTCAAGTTGACCAAATTTTTCTTGGACGCCCGGCCCGATCATCAGCATCGGTACGTTGAAGCGGCCCAGGTCCATTTCGGTAATTTGCTGTTCATTGCCAAAACCATGGTCGCCGACAACCACGAACAGGGTTTCCTTGAAATACGGCTCCTTGCGGGCCTGTTCAAAGAACTGACCCAACGCCCAATCGGAGTAGCGCATGGCGGTCAAGTGTTCGTTCAGGCTGCCACGATCGGTCACGCGCTCCACCGGCAATGGCGTCGGCAAGGCGTACGGCGTGTGGTTGGACAGGGTCTGCAGCAAGGCATAGAACGGCTTTTTATCCTTGCCATCGCGGGCCTTCAATTCTTCCAGACCACGGTTGAACATGTCTTGGTCGGACACGCCCCAGGTCGGATCGGAGAACACCGGGTTGACGAAGTCATTGCGCCCGATGAAATTGGTCATCCCCTGGTTGCTGAAGAAGCCCGACTGGTTGTCCCAGGCGAAGTCGCCGTTGTAGACGTACACATCATCGTAGTCGCGGGCGCTGAGCAACTGCGGCAGGCCGGACAGTTTGTGGCTGCCTTCAGGCGTCTGCATCAGGTATTCGAAACCCGGCAGGTTCGGGAAGCAGGCCATGGTGGCGAACATGCCCTGGTGGGTATGGGTGCCGTTGGAGAAGAAACGGTCGAACAACAGGCCTTCTTTCGACAGTTTGTCGAAGTACGGTGTGATTTCACCCGGACGACCCAGAGCGCCCACCGAGTGACCGGCGAAGCTTTCCATCAGAATCACCACGACGTTCTTGATCGGCAGTGTCTTGTTGGTGTCGGGGCTGTAGTTGCGACGCATCGCTGCGGTCTCGGGATCGACCAGCTTGTCGCTCGGAGTCAGCAACGAATCGCGCACGGTCTGCTGGGCCAGAGGCTGTGGCAGCGTGGCTTTCCAGACATTATCGCGATGTGCGGATATCCGGCTTTTCGCCGCTGCGATCAGCGACAACGTGCCGTTAAGGCCCAACTGGTTGGCGAAGTTCGAGTCGGTGGTGTAAACGTCACCCCAACGCATTGGCGGACCCTGACGCAAGGTGCCACGAGCGGCGACCACGCAGACCAGCAGGCAGACCACGAACACCACGCCACGCGCATACCACGGAGCGACCTGCCGCGTGCCAATGCTGCCACCGCTGAACGGCCCGCGAGGACGCGTGGCGCGGTCGGCGCCCTTGAACGCGAGGGTCAGAATCAACGTGCCCACGGCCCAGGCCAACAAGTAGCGAACCACCGGAAAACCGTACCAGAGCATGCTCATCACGGTTTTCGGGTCTTCGTTCACGTACTGGAAGACCAGGCCATTGAGGCGTTGGTGGAATTCGCGGTAAAAGTCCATCTCCATCAGGCCAAGGAACAGCGCGATGCTCGAGGCGACGGTCAGCCACAGCCGGAAGAACCCACGGGCAGCCATGGCCCGGGCGCTGAACAATGCCAGCACCAGCGGAATGCTGAGGTAAACCACCAGACGCAAGTCGAAACGCAGGCCGTTGGCGAACGCTTCCAGAAAGGTCGAAGCCGGTGTATCGAGGATCATCGAGCTGTTGTAGACCAGCAGCGCCACGCGCAGCAGGCTGAACATGACCATCATGACCAGGGCACACAACAGTGTGTAGGCCAGATGCGATTTGACGGTCGGTTGCAGCAGGCGACTAGAAGCTCGCTGCTGACTCAGGGCGTCCGGGTTTGCCATGTCGTTTTAGGACCCATTGGAAGTTGAAGTTTCAAAAATACAGCGGCGCCTTGCCCTCTGTTGACCATCCTCGGCCCCGGGGCTTGCGCGGTGCGCAAATGTTGCACGATCACCCGCGGCATTACCATTGAATTACTGACCCGCAGGCCCGACTGTCGCTTGCAGCGTTCTGGACAAGAGACGTGTCGCAAAGTTGCGGAGGCTGACGGGTTGGGGCGTGGGTGAATTGTCTTGGAGGCTTTGTGAAAATTTCGTTCAACGCATATCCAGAAACAAAATAAAGCCCCGATACTGAACCTGTGGCGAGGGAGCTTGCTCCCGCTGGGCCGCGAAGTGGTCCCATTCTCTACCTAAAAAAGAAGGGGACTGCTTCGCAGTCCAACGGGAGCAAGCTCCCTCGCCACAGGTTATTCATCGGGGCGTTTGTCGAACAGGCTATATCGGGGGGTTACTTCTCGGCGCGTTCTTTCAGGGCTTTGAGGGTATTGAACGGCGCATCGACCACAAACTTGTTGGCCAACCACGACGGCACGCTGCCGCCGGGTTCGGTATGGGCCTGATAAGTCACTTCGACTTGATCGCCTTTAGGCACGAGCTTCCAGAAACCTTTGACCTGGGCGACCCGTACAAAACCTTTTTCTTCTGGAAGGTACTTGGGCTGCCCTTCCAATTCTCGGGTCAGGCTTCCATCGGCGCTTTCAACGGTGGTGACATGCAACACGGAGTCGCGAGGAGTGACCGGCCAAGGTGTATTGAACTGGGTGTAGGTCCAGCTCTGGTTACCTTCATGTTTGAGCAACTTCTGAGTCTTGCACTCGTGAATCCATGCACAGGCACCCGGCACGTCTTCCTGCAATGCACGCAGTTTGGCCATGGTGGTCTTCATGACGGTCACGCCACGGTAAGCCTTGTATTGGGAACCGGCCACTTCACTCAAGGACACTTTGATGCCCTCTTCTTCCTTGGCCGTTTTCCATTCTTCGGCCTGGGCCGTGGAGGCCAGCAAAACCGTCAAACCACACAGCACAGCCATACGATGCAGCGAACCCATAGTCTTATTCCTTATTGTTGAAGTTCTGTTCGATGAACACATCACGCGGCCGTCATTTGCTCCCACCAGCCCAGCAATTTGATCGCTTCGTCGCTGCTGTTTCCGCAGACCTCGATATCGGCTTCAAATGCCGAACACACCGCAGGACGTTCCGGCTTGCCAAAAATGCTGCACAGGTTATCGGCAGACAGCTGCACACAACGCTCTCCGGCAGCTTTGCCATTGGGCATTCCGGGAATCGGCGAACTGATGGAAGGGGCAATACAACAGGCGCCACAGCCTTCACGGCATCTCATGACGACAAGCTCCTCGCGACGGGTAAAGGGACGGGGCACAGAGTAACGACTAAAACGACTGTTTAAAATTACCTGAGCCCGGGTTTTTTCGCTCAAACGAACGTGACTGACCAGTCTCCGACAAAGCGTCTGGTCCACGGGTCACGAATGGGTGGATTTACTGCTTGAACTCAAATTCCAGCGCCGCGCCTTCAACTTCCCGACGCTCTTCATTGCGCAGTTGCAACTGCATTTCGTTGCTGAGCAGGCGACCGTTGAGCTGGAACGGGCTGCTCTTGTCACCGAACATTTGCGGCAACAGTGCATCGTGTCGGGGCAATGATACCGTGCCGACCGGCTTCAGTTCTTCGACCATGTCCTTGGGCAAGCTCAAGTCGAGATTTGCGGAAGGGAGTTTGGCTTGCACGACTTCACTGGCCGGTTTCGACTTGGAAGCAATGGGGGAACGTTTTTTGACCGCAGTAGCCTTCTTTTTGGTCGGCGCGGCCTTTTTGACCGGTGCCGCTTTTTCCGCGGTTGTGCTGGCTGTCGGTTTTTCCTCAACGGAAGCCGCCATGACGCCTTCCGCGTGACAGGTCATCAACAGGCAGATCAACAACCAGGCGGCAGGAAAAATCGGCTTCATGGACCCAACGGCGCGAACGGCAGAAGGTTATATGCTCGCCTGTTGGAGACAACAAGACAAGCGGGCAGTTCAGAACTGCCCGGCCGATCAAAAACCGATCGTCGTCTCCTGACAAAGTTGCGTCGCCAGCAACCCCAACGTCATCAATGCACGCTCGGCTTCACGGTTCCAGGGGGTGCCACAGTTCAGACGAATGCAGTGATTGAACTGCTCGGTGTTACTGAAGATCAGCCCCGGCGCAATACTGATGCCCTGCTGCAACGCACGCACATGCAGTTCCTGCGTGTTGACCCGTCCCGGCAGGCTGACCCACAGAATGAAACCACCGGTGGGCCGGCTCATCTGCGTGCCTTCCGGAAAGTACTGCTGCACCGCCAGTTGAAAAGCACTGAGGTTCTTGCGGTATTCCTGACGGATGTAGCGCAAATGCCGGTCGTAACCACCGTTCTCCAGATAGGCTGCGATGCCCATTTGCGTGACGCTGCAAGCCGAATGGGTGCTGAAGGTTTGCAAGCGCTGGATTTCCTGCTGGTACTTGCCGGCAATCATCCAGCCGATGCGCACACCGGGCGACAGGGTTTTGGAGAAACTGGAGCAATAGATCACTCGATCCAGCCGGTCATAGGCCTTGAGCGATTTGGTGCGGCCCTGCTCGAACATCAGTTCGCCGTAAATATCGTCTTCGACGACCTGAATATCGAAATCCGAGGCCAGACGCAGCAGTTGTTTCTGCCGCTCTTCAGGCATGGTGCCGCCCAAGGGATTGCTCAGACGGGTGGTCAGCACCAGCGCCTTGATCGACCACTGGTTGGCTGCCAATTGCAGGGCTTCGAGGCTCATGCCGGTAGCCGGATCGCTGGGGATCTCGATGACTTTCAGCCCCAGCAGATCAGCCAGTTGCAGCAAACCATAATAGGTTGGCGACTCGGCCGCGATCAGATCGCCCGGCCGGGTCAACACGCGCAGAGACATCTGCAATGCATCGACGCAACCGTGGGTAATGACCACTTCCGACGGATCGACCACCACGCCGGCATCACGCATGCGGATCGCCACTTGCCGACGTAACGGCTCGAAGCCGGGGCTGAACATGTAGCTGAACGCCCGAGGGCTATGGAAACGGGTGACTTTGGCCAGTTGCTGATGCAGCGCCCGCACCGGCAGATAGTCGACGCTCGGTACGGCCGCGCCCAACGGGAAGACGCCTTCGCGGCGGGATTCGACCAGTACTTGCTGGATGATGCTGCTGCGGGTGACCAGGCCAGGGCGCTCGACCCGGGCAATATCCGGGGTTGGCGCCGTGAGCGCCGGCGTCTGGTGCACGTAGTAACCGGATTGCGGCCGGGCACGAATCAGCCCCTGATCCTCAAGGTTGGCGTAGGCCTGCAACACCGTTGCATGGCTGACGTTGAGCTGCGAGCTCATCTTGCGCACCGAAGGCACGCGCTCCCCCGGTTGATAGACACCGCGGCGGATGTCTTCAGCCAGTTGCTGAGCAATTCGTTGATAGAGCAAGAGATTGGTCATGACGCAGCACTCGATTTCACGGGCATTTTATTCTTGTGTGAAACAATACCGGAACAGTTTAGAAGTGTACTGGGACAGTTGCCACAATAGTCGACCGTACAGTCCATTGTCAGCAAAAACTGTACTGTGGACCGATGGGCAGGCGCAAAAAAACCCGGCGCTGACTGACAGGCCGGGTTGTAGGAGCTGTGTAGGAGCTGTCGAGTGAAGCGAGGCTGCGATCTTTCCAGATTCACTTGAGTCCCAAGCGAAAGATCAAAAGATCGCAGCCTCGCTTCACTCGACAGCTCCTACAGGATTTCGGACGTCACCTGCCTTTTCCGATAACCCTTAGCGAGTGGCGCCGAGCTGGCCTTTTTCGTCGGAGAACACAATTTCCACCCGACGGTTCTGCGCACGACCGCGCTCGGAAGCGTTCACGTCCACCGGGTATTCATCGCCGTAGCCTTCGACTTTGATACGTTTGTCGTCGATGCCCAGGTCCATCAGCACATCTGCCACCGATTGCGCACGGTCACGGGACAGCTTGAGGTTTTCCTGTTTACCGCCGGTGCTGTCGGTATAGCCCTCGATCCGCACCACGCGCTTGGGGTTGAGCTGCAAGAACTGGACGATCTTCAGCACCACACGGTTTGCCGAGCTTTTCAGCTCTGCTTCACCGGTATCGAACAGCACATCACCCAAGGTCATCACCAGACCACGGTCGGTTTGGGTAGTCGCCAATGCCACAATCTGCTCTTCGAGCCACTTGCCCTGCTGCTGCACGCTGAGCAACTTGGACTCACGCAGGGCCAACTGCAGGCGCTGACGCTCGAGTTCGAGCTTCGTCGCGCGTTCCTCGTTGAGCACTTGATTGGTGTGTTCCCGGGCAATTTCACTGTAGCGCCGGCTCAGGTAGGCGTAATGCACCACGTCCGAACCGCTGCCCCAGTAGCTGGACAGACGATCGGCGCGGGCCAGGGACTCGCCGGCACGGATCACGTCTTTGGGCGCAATGCGCAGCACGTTGGAGTCTTCCTTGACCTTCTGGAAGTCGGTGCCTGCCTGCTGGATTGCGGCTTCGCTGTGTTGGCCAGCGCAGCCATAAAGGCTTGCGCAGCCGGCCAGGATCAAGCCGCCGAGTGCTTTGGTCTTCAGGCTCATTGGGCATCTCCCAGTTGCTTGCGCAGGCGAGTGATGCGGGTATTGAGCACGTTCAACTGCTCCTCGCTCTTGAGGGTCAGAACCCGGGCTTCGGCCAGACGCGCGTCCAGCTCGGCCTGCTCGGCCCGCATGCGCGCATTCTTGAAGGACTGGTCGGCCATGTTGCCCTTGGCACGCTTGAACTTGTCTTCGGCCAGTTTCAGCTCCGGCACTTCGTCGGCGGTAGCACCCACGGCCTTGGCTTGTTCGAGGGCCTGTTCGGTCAGGCGTATTTGTTCATTCGGCGCCGGATCGGCTGCACAACCCGCCAGAGCCAGAACGGCCAGGGCAGCGAAAAGAGGTCGAATACTCACTAAAAATCCCTACTGTTTTGGGGTACTGACAGGTTGTGGCTGCGGTTGTGAGAGTTGCGCTTTCCAACGCTCGATATTGCGCAGCAGCGCAGCTTCTGTCAGTCCGGACGCGGGCAATTCTGTCATCTTTTTGGCCAGCTGTCCGCGCAACCAAGGATCGTTGCAGGCAGAGTTATGGGAAACCGCGAGATACAGGCCGGGTTTGTCGATGGGTTGTGGGTGGGCCATCAAGTCATCGGCCATCCCCAGCGTTTGCACCATGGCCATGCCCGAGTAGCGTCCGGCGAGGACAAATTCCACCTCGTTCAGCAGCAATTTCTGAAAGGCCTGGGTCAGATTGGGTGTGCGCACAAGGGTCAATTGCTGCTCGGCGAAAGTGCCGAATGCCGGAGTCACTCGAGCCTTTTCCGACAACGCGCCGGGATGATCGTGCAGGTCCTGCGCTTCGTTGTAGACCAGCAACGAGTCGTTGCGGGTCCAGACCAGGTAATTGTTTTCCAGCAGCGGTGGATGGATGTAATCCAGATTTTCCAGCTCACTGACCATCAACGGCGCATCGGCCAGCATGTCCATCCGCCCGCTGCGCACTTCGTCCAGGGCCTGGGAGCGTTTGCCGGCGTAAAGCAGCTCGACCTTGATCCCCAACTCCCCCGCCACGTGCTGCAACAGATCAGCGCTGGCGCCTATCAGGTACTTGGGATTTTGCGGGTCTTGCCACAGGTACGGCGGTGCGTCCGGGCTACCGGTCACCACCAGCCGCTCGCATTTACCCGCGGCGATGGACAGCGTCGGCAGCAACGTCAGCCCCAGCAGCAATGACCAGCCACACACGCGGCGTAAATCCATGGCGAAACACTCCACTCAAACCCTACAGAAGAACAAAAAAAAGCCCGACCAAAAGGCCGGGCTCTTTATAAGTCAAGCTGCCGGATTAGACCAGCTTCTCGAACTCAGGGATGGCTTCGAACAGGTCCGCCACCAGGCCGTAATCGGCCACCTGGAAGATCGGCGCTTCTTCGTCCTTGTTGATCGCAACGATCACTTTGGAGTCTTTCATGCCGGCCAGGTGCTGGATCGCGCCGGAAATACCGACGGCGATGTACAGCTGTGGCGCAACGATCTTGCCGGTCTGACCGACCTGCATGTCGTTGGGTACAAAACCTGCGTCGACCGCGGCGCGGGAAGCACCGACGGCAGCGCCCAGCTTGTCGGCCAGGGCGTACAGGTGTTTGAAGTTGTCGCCGTTCTGCATGCCGCGACCGCCGGAAACGACGATTTTGGCAGCGGTCAGTTCCGGACGATCGGACTTGGCCAGCTCTTCGCCAACGAAGCTGGAAGTGCCAGCGTCGTGGGCAGCGGCAACGGCTTCAACGGCAGCCGAACCACCTTCAGCGGCAACCGGGTCGAAACCGGTGGCACGCACGGTGATCACTTTGACCGCAGCGTTGGACTGTACGGTAGCAATGGCGTTACCGGCGTAGATCGGGCGCTTGAAGGTATCAGCGCTTTCGACCGAGATGATCTCGGATATCTGGTCAACGTCCAGGGACGCGGCAACGCGCGGCAGGATGTTTTTGCCGTTCGAAGTGGCGGCGGCCAGGATGTGGCTGTAAGCCTTACCCAGCTCTGCAACCAGCGGAGCAACGTTTTCCGGCAGCTGATGCGCGTAAGCAGCATTGTCAGCAGACAGGACTTTGCTCACGCCAGCGATTTTCGCAGCGGCTTCAGCCACGGCGCCAGCGCCCTGGCCTGCAACCAGAACGTGGATGTCGCCACCGATCTTGGCGGCAGCAGCAACGGTATTCAGCGTGGCCGGGGCCAGCACTTTGTTGTCGTGTTCAGCGATTACCAAGATAGTCATGATTAGATTACCTTCGCTTCGTTTTTCAGTTTCTCGACCAGTTCAGCCACCGACTTGACCTTGATACCTGCGCTGCGTGCAGCCGGCGCTTCGACTTTCAGGGTCTTGTTGGTGGAGGCGGTGGAAACGCCCAAAGCGTCCGGAGTCAGCACTTCGAGAGGCTTCTTCTTGGCTTTCATGATGTTTGGCAGAGACGCGTAGCGCGGCTCGTTCAAACGCAGGTCGGTGGTGACGATGGCCGGCAGTTTCAGGGAAACCGTCTGCGCGCCGCCGTCGATTTCGCGGGTCACGGCAACGGTATCGCCGCTGACTTCGACTTTCGAAGCGAACGTACCCTGACCGTAACCGCTCAATGCAGCGAGCATCTGGCCAGTCTGGTTGTTGTCGCTGTCGATGGCTTGTTTGCCGAGGATCACCAGCTGAGGCTGTTCCTTGTCGACAACAGCTTTCAACAACTTGGCAACGGCCAGGGAAGTCAGATCTTCAGCGGATTCGACGAGGATGGCGCGGTCGGCACCCAGAGCCAGCGCGGTGCGCAGTTGCTCTTGAGCGGTGGACGGGCCGATGGAGACGACGACGATTTCAGTCGCAACGCCTTTCTCTTTCAGACGTACGGCTTCTTCCACTGCGATTTCGCAGAACGGGTTCATCGACATCTTGACGTTAGCGAGGTCGACGCCGGAATTGTCCGCCTTGACACGAACCTTGACGTTGTAATCCACAACGCGTTTGACAGCTACAAGAACCTTCATGGATTCCTCGTTACTCTCCGGTGAAAAGAAAGTCGCCTAGGCGAACCTGGCGGTTGATGCTCATCGGCGCAAGGGCACCTCTAAAAACGCTGGCAGGTGTATCGGGTGAACATTGCTCACGAGGCTGATAACCGTTCGTCAGTGGTGACCCACGAGTCATTCATTATCACGGCGTGTAAACTGCACGCCTAACCTGCACTGCGCATCACCTTATATTGCCATCGCCCTGTCTTTAGAGGTGCTCTTGAAACCAACAGTCAGCCTACGGCGAGCGCAAAACCGCCCGTATCTTGACCGGAACGCCTATTCCGGTCAATACGGCAAAATAGCCGTTCATAAGCCGCGTGACTTTGATTTCTCTGGCTTTGAGCCAATTCAAACAAACGTTTGTATTGGACGCTAGGAGTGGTGTAGATATAATGCGCCACCTAGAGAGAAAGGTGGGTCATCCATTGTCCCTTTCGGCGTTTGCCGGAGGAAATAATGGATGCAACGCCAAACCTCCAATTAGAAAAAAACTGTTGAGCCTTGAGTAGGAGATAGCCTGTGGAACGCGAATACATGGAATTCGACGTGGTCATCGTCGGTGCCGGCCCCGCTGGCCTGTCCGCCGCCTGCCGTTTGAAGCAGAAGGCCGCCGAAGCCGGTAAGGAAATCAGCGTCTGCGTGGTCGAAAAAGGCTCCGAAGTCGGCGCTCACATCCTGTCCGGTGCCGTGTTCGAACCACGGGCCCTGAACGAATTGTTCCCGGACTGGAAAGAACTCGGCGCGCCGCTGAATACGCCAGTCACGCGCGATGACATCTTCGTGCTCAAGAACGCCGACAGCGCGCAGAAGATTCCTGACTTCTTTGTGCCCAAGACCATGCACAACGAAGGCAACTACATCATCTCCCTGGGCAACCTGTGCCGCTGGCTGGCCCAGCAGGCCGAGAACCTGGGCGTGGAAATCTACCCGGGCTTCGCCGCCCAGGAAGCGCTGTTCGACGAGAACGGCGTGGTTCGCGGAATCATCACCGGCGATCTGGGCGTTGATCGCGAAGGCAATCCGAAAGAAGGCCTGTACACCCCGGGCATGGAACTGCGTGCCAAGTACACGCTGTTCGCCGAAGGTTGCCGTGGCCATATTGGCAAGCAACTGATCAAGCGTTTCAACCTCGACAGCGAGGCTGACGCCCAGCATTACGGCATCGGTCTGAAAGAAATCTGGGAAATCGACCCGGCCAAGCACCAGCCAGGCCTGGTGGTCCACACCGCCGGTTGGCCGCTGGACATCATGGGCACCGAGAACACTGGCGGCTCGTTCCTCTATCACCTGGAAAACAACCAGGTGGTCGTCGGCCTGATCGTCGACCTTTCCTACAGCAACACCTTCCTGTCGCCGTTCGACGAGTTCCAGCGCCTCAAGCATCACCCGGTGCTCAAGCAATACCTTGAAGGCGGCAAGCGCATCAGCTACGGCGCGCGTGCTATCAGCAAAGGCGGCTTGAACTCGTTGCCGAAAATGGTCTTCAAGGGCGGCGCGCTGATCGGTTGCGACCTCGGCACGCTGAACTTCGCCAAGATCAAAGGCAGCCACACGGCGATGAAGTCCGGCATGCTCGCCGCTGACGCCGTGGCCGACGCGCTGTTTGCCGAGCAGGACGGCACGCAAGAGCTGACCACTTACGTCGACGCGTTCAAGAAGAGCTGGCTCTACGACGAACTGTTCGCCAGCCGCAACTTCGGCCCGGCGATGCACAAGTTCGGCCCGATCATCGGTGCCGGTTTCAACTGGCTCGACCAGAACATCTTCGGCGGCAAACTGCCGTTCACTCTGCACGACACCAAGCCGGATTACGCTTGCCTGAAACTGGCGGCAGACTGCAAGAAGATCGACTACCCGAAACCGGACGGCAAGATCAGCTTCGATAAACTCAGTTCGGTGTTCATCTCTGGGACCAACCACGAAGAAGAACAGCCTTGCCACTTGAAGCTGGCCGACGCGAGCATTCCGATCGCCAAGAACCTGCCGCTGTACGATGAACCTGCCCAGCGTTACTGCCCGGCCGGTGTTTACGAAGTGGTGACCCAGGAAGACGGCGAAAAGCGCTTCCAGATCAACGCCCAGAACTGCGTTCACTGCAAGACCTGCGACATCAAGGACCCTGCACAGAACATCACCTGGGTGGCGCCAGAAGGCTCTGGCGGCCCGACTTACCCGAACATGTAAGTCGAATCGCTGAACAACAAAGGCTCCCGAAATGGGGGCCTTTTTGTTGCCCGATGAAAGTTACAGCGGGCGTAATCTTCAAGGACGCCTTCGCGGGCAAGCCTCGCTCCTACGGTGATGTGTCATTCACAAAACCCTGTAGGAGCGAGCGGTGCGGCGATCCGACTTGCCCGCGAACACCGCGAAGCGGTGCCAGACATCAAGCAGCCCGCTCATCCCCAGGATTGCGCTCAAAGTAGCGTTTGTACTCGCGGCTGAACTGCGACGTACTTTGATACCCCACCCGATGCGCCACCTGGGCCACGCCCAGTCCTTCGCCCAGCAACAACTGCTGAGCCCTGAGCAAACGCAAACGCTTCAAATACTGCACCGGCGACAACAAGGTGCTGCGTTTGAAATGCTCATGAAACGTCGACGCACTCATGTTCGCGCAACTGGCCAGGGTCTCGACGTTCAGCGGCTCGGTGTAATGGGCATGCAGATGGCTCAGGGACGCCGCGATCCGGGCGAACTGCCCCTGTTGTTCCACCAACGCGCGCAATACATCGGCTTGCGGCCCCCGCAACGCCACGAACAACAATTCACGCAAGCGCGCCGGGCCCATGATCTGGCATTCCAGTGGATCGTGCAGGCAGCGCAACAACCGTTCCACGCAACCGCGCATGGCATCGTCGAGCACCGCCGAGGTCATGGACTCGGGCGTCTGTGCGGGAACCGTGCGCCCCGGCGACAGCCCCATGGCCAATACCAATTCACCGAGCATTACCCGGTCAATGGCGATGGAGACGCCGAGCATCGGGCCATCCGGCGCCGAAAACGTCTCGCATTCGAAGGGTACCGGTAACGCCTGAATCAGGTAATGCCCGGCGCCGTATTCCAGCGTACGCGGGCCCAGATACGCCAACTTGCTGCCTTGGGCGATGATGACCAGGCTCGGCTCGTAGATTTGCGGACCACGGGCGACATCACAACTGGCGCGCAAAACCTGCACCCCCGGCAATGCGGTGGGCGCGAAACCATCGCGAATGGTCAGCGGCTGGATCAGCGAAACCAGAGTGGCGTTGGCATCGAGATGACGGGTCAACAACATGAGGAGCTCTTCACAAAAAAAGTCGCGAAAAAGGGATGAAAGCATCATCGCAGGTCTGAACGCCAATTCGACCAATCAACGGTGTAAGCCGGAGGATTAGGCATGACACCCGGAGGAATCGCCATGGCCGGTCACCCGTGCGGCGCCCAGAATGGCTCGCCTCACCTGTCACTGCTTTTGCGAGGTTCACCATGTACACCGCCATCGGATACGCCGCTCAGTCAGCCACCACTCCCCTCGCCCCGATGAAATTCGAACGCCGCAGCCCACGGGCCGACGACGTTGCGATCGAGATTCTCTACTGCGGCGTCTGCCATTCCGACATCCATCAGGCACGCAACGAGTGGGGCATTGCGGTTTACCCACTGATGCCCGGCCACGAGATCGTCGGAAAAGTCACCGCCGTCGGTGCGAATGTTACCCAACACAAAGTCGGCGATCTGGTCGGCGTCGGTTGCATGGTCGACTCGTGCCGCCACTGCGAAGCCTGCAAGGCGGATCTGGAGCAATACTGCCTCGAAGGTCCGACCATGACGTATGCCACCCCGGACCGGGTCGATGGCAGCAACACCATGGGCGGTTACTCCGACAGCATCGTGGTCAGCGAGCATTTTGTCGTGCGTATCCCGGAGAAACTCGATCCGGCCAGCGCCGCGCCGATTCTGTGCGCCGGCATCACCACCTACTCGCCGCTCAAGCACTACGGCGTTAAGGCGGGCGACAAGGTCGGGATTCTCGGCATGGGTGGCCTCGGTCACATGGGCATCAAGTTCGCCAAGGCAATGGGCGCTGAAGTGACGCTGTTCACCCGCTCGGCGAGCAAGGCTGAAGAAGGTCGTCGTCAAGGCGCGGACCACGTGATCGTGTCCACCGACGCAGAACAGATGAAAGCCGCCGCAGGACATTTCGACTTCCTGCTGGACACCATTCCGGTGCAGCACGACCTCAATCCCTACCTCGATACCCTGCGTTTCGATGGCGTACACATTCTGGTGGGCTTGGTCGAGCCGATCGATCCACCGGTTCACGCTGCCAAACTGATATTGGGTCGCCGGGTACTGGCAGGTTCCCTTATCGGCGGCATCGCCGAAACCCAGGAAGTGCTGGATTTCTGCGCCGAACACGGCATCACCTGCGACATCGAAATGCTCGACATCCGCCAGATCAACGAGGCTTACACTCGCATGATTGCCGGTGACGTGAAGTACCGCTTCGTGATCGATATGGCGACGCTGAAAGTCTGATCAGACTTTCGCGCCGAGTTCAGCAGAAAGCCGAGCTGTGACCCCTTTGATCAGGGGAATCAGCTCGGCCATTTTTTCCAGCGGCATGTACGGCACGGTGCTGGCGATGCTGATACCGGCGACGATGCGCTTGCTGGCGTCACGAATCGGCGCCGCCACACAGCGGATCGACGGTTCGTTGTCTTCCAGATCGAAGGCATAACCGCCGGCCACGTACTCAATCATGCGCTGCTGAAACTGCTCCCAGGATTGCTCCGGGTGTTGCGGCCAGAACTGATTTTTCCCACCCACCGGCAAGCTGATTTCGTACAGCCGTTGCCATTCTTCCTGCGTGTCATCGAGCATCAACGCCTTACCGATACCGGTACGCGCCAATGGCATGCGATGGCCGACTCGCGAGCGCATTTCCGGACCGTTGCGCCCCGGATTCTTGAGCAGGTACAACACCTCGTCGCCCTCACGAATCGCCAAGTGAATGGTGTCACCGGTCAACGCCGACAACTCATCCAGATACGGCCCCGCCAGTGTCACCAGCGGCAGCTCTTCACGTGCCTGGAAACCCAGCTCGATCAGTTTCGGCCCCAGCAGATAACCGACTTGCGGCACCACCCGCAGATAACGCTCGTCCACCAGGCAACTGGCCAGACGATGAGTGGTGCTGCGCGTCGTGCCGATCAGCCGGGCGATTTCCTTGAGATCGCGGGCGCCACTGGCCACGGCCTGAACCACACCCAAACCACGAAGCAGTGTCTGGGTGCCAGTCGGCGCGGCGTCCTTGGCGATTTTTGGGGCGTCTTCCTGCATATCCAGCCTTTACCGTTGAGCGAGTGAACGGGCGGCATTATGGTCGCCCGAAGGCTGCGACTACAACTTGATACGCTCGACCTTGCCCACCAGCAACACGTAGGAAAGCGCCCCCATCAACGCCAGAACCGAGATATAGGTAATCGCCGGGGCAAACGAATCACCGGAGGCGAGGAAACCGATGACGATGGGCGTGGTAATCGCCGCCAGGTTGCCGATGAAATTGAACACCCCACCGGTCAGTCCAAGCAAGCGCGCCGGGGCCAGGGTCGACACCAGCGACCAAGTGATCGAAGCCAGGCCATTGCCGAAAAAGGCCAACGCGAGGAACGCAATCACCAGCGGCGTCGACTCGACGAAGTTGGCGCCGATGATCGAGGTGGAAATCAGCAGGCCGCCAATGATCGGCAACTTGCGGGCGAAACCCACCGTGTAGCCGCGACGGATCAAAAAGTCCGAGAAGAACCCCGAACACAGCACGCCGACGAAGGCTGCTAGAAACGGTAGCGACGCCAGCAAGCCAGACTTGATGAAGTCCATGCCGCGATATTTCACCAGGTAGGTCGGGAACCACGTCAGAAAAAACCACAACGTCGAATTGAGGCAGAACTGACCGAGGTAAATGCCCCACAACTTGCGTTTGCTCAGGACAATCCCAAGGTCGACCCAGCTGAATTTCGCCTTGGCCTTCGCGGTTTCAGCCTGGATATCCACCAGCCCGCCGCCTTCGCGGATCAGCTCGATTTCAGCGTCATTGGCACCCTTGAAGTCCCGCGGTTCACGATAAACCGCATACCAGATCACCGCCCAGATAATGCCCACCGCGCCGGTGCTGACAAACACCATGTGCCAGCCATATTGGTGCTGCAACCAAGCGAGTACCGGCGTGAGAAACGCCAGGCCGACGAACTGCCCGGAGGTGTAGAAACCGATGGCCGTGGCGCGTTCGCGCTCGGGGAACCAGGTCGTCACCACGCGGCTGTTGATCGGATACGCCGGCGCTTCCAGGGCACCGACGGCCATGCGCAGCACGAACAGCGCGATGAAACTGGCGGCGAAGCCGAGCATCACCGTGGCCACCGACCACAGCAGCAATGCGACGCTATAGAGGATGCGCGGCGGCACCCGGTCCACCAGCCAGCCGCCAGGGATCTGCATGGCGGCGTAGGTCCAGCCGAAGGCTGAGAAGATCAGCCCGACATGGATCGGATCGATACCCAGATCGCTGGTCAGCGCCGGGGCGGCAATCGACAGGTTGCTGCGGTCCAGATAGTTGATCACCACGGTGATGAACAACAGGACCATGATGAAAAAACGCTTGCGACTGGGCGTCACCAACGACGCCTGCCCGGTAAGGGTTTGCGGTTGCATGGGGGGTGCCTCTTCTTATGTTTATTGAGGTCAATGGACGAAACGCAACAAAATCTGTAGGAGCGAGGCTTGCCCGCGAAGGCGTCAGTGGGAACGCCGATGAGAATCAGGCAGACCGAGGCGTGACCTTCGCGGGCAAGCCTCGCTCCTACAAGGACGGTGTCAAATCACCACTCGGCAAAGCTGCCATCGGCATGGCGCCAGATCGGATTGCGCCAGCGGTGGCCGACGGCGGCGCGCTCGATCACGTATTCCTCGTTGATCTCGATGCCCAGGCCCGGGCCGTTGGGGATTTTCACGAAGCCTTTGTCGTAGTCGAATACCCGCGGATCTTTCACATAATCGAGCAGGTCATTGCTCTCGTTGTAATGGATGCCCAGGCTCTGCTCCTGGATGAACGCGTTGTAGCAAACCGCGTCCAGTTGCAGGCACGCCGCCAGGGCAATCGGGCCCAACGGGCAATGCAGCGCCAGCGCCACATCGTAGGCTTCGGCCATGTTGGCGATCTTGCGGGTTTCGGTGATGCCGCCCGCGTGGGAGGCATCCGGCTGGATGATGTCGACGTAGCCTTCGCTGAGCACCCGTTTGAAATCCCAGCGCGAGAACAACCGCTCGCCGAGGGCAATCGGTGTACTGGTCAGCGGCGCCAGTTCTTTCAGCGCTTCGTAGTTTTCGCTGAGCACCGGCTCTTCGATGAACATCAGTTTGTATGGGTCGAGTTCCTTCATCAGCACCTTGGCCATAGGCTTGTGCACCCGGCCATGGAAGTCCACGCCGATGCCGACATTCGGGCCGACCGCATCGCGCACGGCGGCGACGTTGGCCAGCGCCAAGTCGACCTTCTCGAAGGAGTCAAGGAATTGCAGCTCTTCGGTGCCGTTCATTTTCACCGCGGTGAAACCACGGCTGACCGCTTCTTTCGCGGCACGCGCGGTGTCCGCCGGGCGATCACCCCCGATCCACGAATAAACGCGAATCTTGTCCCGCACCTGACCACCCAACAGATCGCTGACCGACACACCCAGAGCCTTGCCCTTGATGTCCCACAACGCCTGGTCAATGCCGGCCAGGGCGCTCATGTGGATCGCGCCGCCTCGGTAGAAGCCACCGCGGTAGAGCACGGTCCAGATGTCTTCGATGTTGCGTGGGTCTTTGCCGATCAGGTAGTCGGACAATTCCTCAACAGCAGCGGCCACGGTGTGCGCGCGGCCTTCGACCACGGGCTCACCCCAACCGGTCACGCCTTCGTCGGTTTCGACTTTGAGGAAGCACCAGCGCGGCGGAACGATGAAGGTCGTGAGTTTGGTGATTTTCATCTTTTGTCTCTCTTATTAAGATGCAGCGCTCACAGCGCCAAAAAGTCTTAACGCAAAGCATTCCAGGCAGCGACATACGCCTTGGCGCGCACTGCTACTTCATCAGCCGTCATGCCCGGTTTGAACAACCCGGACCCGAGGCCGAAACCTTTGACGCCGGCCTCGACAAACACCTGCATGTTGTCCGGCGTAATCCCGCCCACCGGCACCAGCACCGTCCCTGCCGGCAACACCGCCAACCAGGCTTTCACAACGGCGGGACCCATTTGTTCGGCCGGGAACATCTTCAGCACATCCGCCCCTTCGGCCAATGCGGCAAAGGCTTCGGTCGGGGTCGCGACACCCGGCGACAGGAACAGCCCCGCTGCCTTCGCCGCACGCAACACCTTGGCATCGCTATGAGGCATGACGATCACCTGGCCGCCCGCCGCTTTCACTTGCTCGACCTGTTCCGGCGTCAACACCGTGCCCGCACCGATCAGGCAATCGGCGGGTAAGGTACTGCGCAGGATGCGGATACTTTCGTACGGTTCGGGGGAATTAAGCGGCACTTCGATGACGCGAAATCCAGCCGAGTACAGGACTTCGCCAACAGCTGCCGCTTCTTGCGGACGCAGGCCACGCAGGATCGCGATCAGACCGTTTTGTGCCAGAGCTTGCTTGAGCATGTCAGACCTCCAGTCAGGTTTAACGTGATGAGGGTGTCGTGATCAGCCCGGCGGCGACCGCCAACTGCCACAACCCGCGTTCGGTGGCCTGCTCGGCCATGGTCACCCGGGCAAAACCGCAGGCGTCGAGCGCCCGGCTGTAGCGGGCGCAGAGTTGCGCATTGCCGATGAGGATGATCGAAGGCAGATGCACGCTGTTGCGTCGGCGCCGCTGAACGTTGGCCAGGGCCGACAGTTCATGGCCGATCAACAGGCCGGACAGATAGTCCGGTTGCGCGCTGGCGCTTAGTTCGCCGGTCAGCCCCAGACTGCGGGCACTGAACAATGTCGACAGCGGCCCGATCTCGCCGTCCGCCGACAGAGCCACTCGCACGCCACGATCGAACGCTTCGCCATCGAAAGACGCGCCGCGTTGCTGAGTCCGCCCGAGAATGCTGTGTTCGCTGAGCACGGCGAAGACTTCGCCGGTCATGAAAGTATCGAAATGCACGATGCAGCCGTCGGCCACTTCCACCCATTTCGAATGGCTGCCCGGCAGGCCGATCAACAGATCGTTGCCCGCCCCGCTCGGCAGTTTCTGCAACACGCCGAGAACTTGGGTTTCCTCGCCGCGCATCACGTTCGGCAAGCGCGAACGCTGAATCACCCCCGGCACGATGTGCACATCGACACCGCGAAGACTGCGAACGGTTTGTAGGGAAGTTCCGAGATTGGCGACGTTCGCCGGCGTGTCGCAGTAGGCCACTTCGCACCAGCCCTGAGCACTGCCGACCATGCCACACGCAATCACCGGCAAATCGGGCTGCGCATCGAGCCAGTCACCACAGGCCTCATCGAAGGCCAGTTCAAAGCCGTCGGCGCATGCCTGGCCGGCGATGATTCGCGGCGTCTTGGGCAGCTGCATGATCCCGGATGACAGCGAGCGCTGTTCCTGCACCTGGCCACCGAAACCGAGTTTGTAAGCACGTAATGAGGTCGTCCCCCAATCGAGCGCGATCAATTGCGCCAGCATCGCTTCACCTGTTTTGTTTTTTGGCAGTGAGTGAGCTGGACTATAAACCTGGATGAAGGCAAATCTCAATATATAAATATCAATCCCATATATTGGGAGTAGGCACAAAAAAGATCGCAGCCCTCGGCAGTCCCTACAGATTCGATGTACGACGCAATAGCGCGGTCGAACACAATCCCGTGTAGAAGCTGCCGAGGGCTGCGATCTTTTAGGGGGTCAATTGCCCGCGGCAAAATCCCTCAACACCGCCCCATCCATCCGATACCGTACCCACTCTTCCTGCGGTTGTGCACCGAGGGATTTGTAGAATTCGATCGCCGGTTTGTTCCAGTCCAGCACGCTCCATTCGAAACGGCCGCAGTCATTGGCGCAGGCGATTTTCGCCAGGTGGCGCAGCAAGGTTTTACCAGCGCCGCCACCCCGTTGTTCGGGAGTGATGTAGAGGTCTTCGAGGTACAGGCAGTTGCTACCCAACCAGGTGGAATAGCTGAAGAAGAACACCGCAAAGCCGATCGGCGAGCCGTCGCGCAGGCAGATCAGGCCATGGGCGGTGGCGCCTTCGCTGAACAGGCTACGCTCGATGTCAGCGACGCTGGCGATGACTTCGTGACGGGCACGTTCGAAGTCGGCCAGTTCAGTGATGAACGCGAGGATTTGCGGAGCATCGCTGGGGGTTGCCGGGCGGATTTCGATCGTCATGGACGTGCCTTGTCAAAAGTTGAAAACGCCATACTAAGTCCGCGCGCGGCGCTCGTCACATTTGAAAGCAATGTGGCGAGGGAGCTTGCTCCCGGTCGGCTGCAAAGCAGTCGCAAAGCTGGCGATGCTGATCTAACTGAAATATCGTGCCATCCGGGATTGGGACTGCTGCGCAGCCCAGCGGGAGCAAGCTCCCTCGCCACAGAAGCGTTTCCCACAAAAGGACTTTTATGACCACTGCCGCTTTCGCACCGCTGCACAATCTGGCTTCTGAACTGCTTCCTCATGCACTGGAACCTGGCGAGGATGGTGCCCATGATCTGTCGCACTTACAGCGGGTGTGGCACAACGTGCGCACGCTTCATGCCCAAGAAGGCGGCGATCTAGCGGTGCTGCTGGCAGCCGTGCTGTTGCACGATTGCGTGGCGGTGGAGAAAAACTCGCCGTTGCGCTCACAGGCATCACGACTGGCGGCGCAGAAAGCTTCGACTGTACTGATAGCCATGGATTGGCCTGACGCAAAAATCACTGCGGTCGCCCACGCCATCGAAGCCCACAGCTTCAGCACCAACATCACGCCCACCACCCTCGAAGCGAAAATCATCCAGGACGCCGACCGCCTGGACTCCCTTGGCATGCTTGGCGTGGCGCGTACCTTCTACATTGCCGGGCGCATGGGCAGTGCGTTGTACGACCCGTTGGACCCAGAGGCAAAAGAACGGGACTACGACGACAAGCGCTTTTGCCTCGATCATTTCCAGACCAAGCTGCTGCACCTGGCGGACGGTTTCCAAACGACTACCGGTCAACGTCTGGCACAGATTCGCCACGAACGCCTGAAGGGTTTCATGGAGCTGTTCAAGGAAGAAATCGGCGTCTGCCCAGAGCATTACTCCGGCCTCCACTAACCCTGAAATCGGTAACCACAGACCTATCATCGGTACCTTGCGTGATAGATAGATGACATTCGCTTCTATCGGGTCAAGGAACCGCCTCATGTCCACCGCCGCCCCACCCGTCTCAAGCAGGTTGTTCAGCCTGTTCTGCCTCGCCAGCTATTTGTTGTCGCTGTCCTATGGCTCGACTTTTTTACTGTCGCTGCTGATCGGCTCTCGCGGCGGTAATGAACACGATGCCGGCAACGTGATTTCGGCGGCGATGCTCAGCACCTTTGCGGCAGTCTGGTGACGCCTGCGCAACGGGCGAAATACTTTGCGCTGCTGTCGGGCAGCATGATGACCGGGATCGGCAGCGGTCCATTGTTGGGCCGTGCTGCCAGTGCTCTCGGGTATCCGGTGACGGCAGCGTTTTACCTCGCGGCGCTGGCCAGCCTGATCGGTGCTTTGCTGTTCTGGCGGCTGGATGTCCAGCTCAAAAAAACGCCCTCGGCTTCAGCGTCAGCGGCACGAATATCCTGGCGCGCAGTGGCTCGGGTGTTGTCCTCCAGAGCCGTGTTCCCGATCATCATGGTCGGCCTCGGCGGGTGTGTATTCGGTGGCCTGTCGAGTTTTCAAACCAGTTACGCGGCGTCCCGTTCACTTGATTATTCACTGTTCTTTTTCGGCTTCATGGGCGCGGCGATCAGCAGCCGAATGTTGATTGCCGGGTTCGTGGTCAAACGCGATCCATTGCGTGCCTCCTGCCTGTTGTCGGGCCTGATGATGGTTTCGATCCTGATGTTCGGTTTTGTCGTCGACGACGGGTTCAGCTATGTGCTGGCGGCAATGGTGCTCGGGGTGGGCTATGGGCTGACGTATTCGGTGATCAATGGTTTGGCGGCGAATGAAGCGCCGTCCGGCACCACCTCGCAGTCCTTGCTGTTGTTCAGCCTGTCCTACTTCGTCGGCGTGTTTGGCTTTCCGTTGCTGGCCGGGAGAATCATCGTCGAACACGGGATGGTGACACTGTTGCTCACGGTAGTGGCGGTGGCCCTGCTGAACTGGCTGATTACCGTAGGTCGGTTGATCTGGCGTCACGTGAGCGGGATCAAAACGTTGCAGCAGGCCTAGGGGGCGTTCTCAATGAGTTTCCCCGCCGCGCCGGGTCTGCTGTTGTGCAGGGCAAGGCGCGAGAAGCGTGGTTTGGTCATTCCAAATAAGCTTCGAGCAAGGCAGCCCTGCACAACAGCAGGCCCGGCCCTTCGGGTTGTGCCTTAAAGCGGGCCAGCTGCGTTGCAGGCCTTGGAAAGGGAACAACCATTCCTAGCGGCCTGCGCCTTGCCTGGCCCGCTTTAAGGCGACAACGCGGCGGGGAAACTCATTGAGAACGCCCCCTGGACCACTCGTCGTTCATCAGGCACCAATCCAGCTCGGGAAGGATCAATATCGGGTAAGGACTCTAATCAATGGAGACGACACCATGATCACGTCCCGACTGACCACCCTCGCTCTCACCACTTTGCTCACTTCTGTCGCATTCGCCGCGACCAGCTCTTCCGGGACCGACCCGACCGATCCAGTCGCAAGGCCCGAATCTGCGGCCACCCAAGACATCGACAGCGGCCGTTCGCCTTCTCCGACGGCCACAGACCCACGGGTTTATCACGACGACGCGAGTCGTCAGGGCGGGATGAATACACCTGGTATCCAAACTCCTGATAACGCCGGAACCGGCGTCGGCTCGAAAACCACCACCGGTGGCTCGGGCTCCGAAGGCCGTAGCGTCAATTAATAAGTTCGCCGGTGCGAGTGAACATGCAATACCTACCCATCCTGACGAAGAGGTAACCATGAACGTCGATAAAAACCTGGAAAAAGAAGTCCTGACCCGCCTGCTGCACGCCCACCCAAATGGCTTGGGCAAGGAGGTTCTGGACAATTACCGGGGGGAGAGAGTCGTGGCAAGTACCCTCGCGACTCTACAAGAGCGGGGGTTGATTCAGCACGGTCATGTGATCTGTAACGAGGCAGGCGAGCACTCGTTGAACCTGCCAATCAAACTCAGCGCAGCAGGGGTTGAAGCAGCGCGCAAGCTGGATAACTAACCCTATTGGAGCTCCCTATTGGAGCTGGCGAAAGCTCCTACAGCCAGGAGAAATCCCATGCCTCGTGGAAGCAAAGACAAATACACCGCCGAGCAAAAACGCAAGGCTGAACACATTGAAGAAAGCTATGAGCACAAAGGCGTGTCGAAAGATGAAGCCGAAGCTCGTGCCTGGGCCACGGTGAACAAGCAGTCGGGTGGCGGTGAACGCTCCGGCGGCTCCGGGCGCAAGAAACCGGCCAGCGCCAAGTCTGCAGATCGTAAGGAATCAGCCCGACGTGCGGTGGCCACCCGTGAAGGCAAGCCGCGCAATAGCAAGGCTTCGCGCGATACGCAGACGGTGGACAGCCTGATGAAAGAAGCCCGGGCGAAGAAGATTCCGGGGCGCTCGAGCATGCGCAAGCAGGAGTTGATCGAGGCGTTGCGCAAGGCGGGTTGAAGATCTGAATTGATGGAGAGTTTGAGGGCCTCTTCGCGAGCAAGCCCGCTCCCACACTGGATCTATGTTGATGGTTGAATATGTGAACGACACAGATCAAATGTGGGAGCGGCGGTGCGACGATTCGACTTGCTCGCGAAAGCGGTGGATCAGGCGCCGAAAGTCTCGCGGATCAACGCATCCACCTCAGCCGCCCCCGGCGAGGTCGCCGGCCCCCAGCGAGTGACCGCCATTGCCGCAGCCGCATTCGCCCGCCACGCCGCTTCGACGGCCGATAACCCGTGCGCCAACCCGGCGACAAAAACGCCTGCGTGAGCATCCCCCGCGCCATTGCTGTCCACCGCCACGACCTTGAATCCCGGTACATGCCGGTGATCCCCATGCTGGCTGATCCAGCACCCCTGCGGCCCATCGCGAACCACCATCAAGGTGTTCGCCGATAAATGATCCGCCAGTCCATTCAACGCCTCGGCAATGTCCGTCGTCCCGGTAAACCGCAGCGCCTCGACACGGTTACCGGTCCACAGATCGATGCGCGGAAACAAGGCCTTCATCAGCGGCGCGTCCGGCGAATCCACCAACGGCCCGGGATCGAATACCACCTTGATCCCGCCCGGCAAATCCAGCACCCAATCCACCAGCGCCTGAGCCTTGCCGCCATACAGCAGGCTATAGCCACTGACATAGACAAAGTCGCCCGCCTCCACCGCCACGCTCGCCAGGTCTTCACCAGTCAATTCGCTCTCGGCACCGATGCAGGAAATGAACGTGCGCTCGGCCGAGGCTTCGGTCAGCGCGACGCACAACCCGGTGTCGCGCTCGGTGCTCTGTTCGATGCCTAGCCGAATGCCTTCAGCCGTCATCGCCTCTCGGGCCAGGTCACCGAAATGGCCGTTGCCATGGCGCCCGAGGTAAACCACCGGCAAGCCGTTTCGCTGGGCCGCAGCCATCACATTGAAGCCACCGCCGGCCTCGAAACGGGCGGATTGCGCCAGCACATCACCGCCCGAATGAGGCAATTTATCCACGGCCATGACCAGATCGATCATGACCTGGCCGGTGTGCAACAGCTTAGGCATGAGCGCTCTCGAGCAACGCGGCGCGGCGATCCTTGGCACCGCCGAGCATCCAGTAAATGCCACCGGCCACCAGGAACGTCACGATCCAGCCGAGGCCGTTGTGGCCCAGCCAGGAGTCGGACAAAAAGCCGCGGAACCAGACGTCTTGTTCAGTAGTGCCAATGGTGGTGAAACTGAAACCCAACACGATCGCCACTGCCCATGCACCGAAGGCGCGCCACTCGACGCCGCCGCGATACCAGTAGGCGCTGCTCGGGCTGACGTCCAGCAGGTCTTTGGGGCTGTAGTAATGCCGGTGAATCAGGTCGACCACAAAGATCCCGACCCACGCCGTGATCGGCACGGCCAGCAAGGAAATGAAGGTGATGAACGGGCCGTAAAAGCTCTCGGCGATCAGCATGAAGTAGATCGAACCGGCGAAGATCGCAATGATATCGAGCACCACCGCATACACGCGCTTGACCTTCAGGCCGAGGGTCAGGGTGGTCAAACCGGCGGAGTACACCGACAGGTTGTTCGACAGCAGCAACCCGCCGAACGCGGTGATCAGGTACGGCACGGCCATCCAGGTCGGCAGCATGTCGCGGATCGCGACAATCGGATCCGTCGCCGAGGCCAGATCATTGTTACCCACGGATAGCAGACCGCCGAGGGTGATCAGCAGCACCAGCGGAATCCCCGCACCGAACGCCGCTGACGCCACCAGGCGCACGGCTTTGACACTGCGGTGCTGGTAGCGTGACATGTCGGCACCGGCGTTGGCCCAACCGATCCCCGTGCCGGCGGCCATGGTGCCGATGCCGATGATCATTGCGCTCAGGGGCGCGGGCGTGGCGTTGAATACGGCGCTCCAGTCGATGGTTGCGCAGAGGAAACCGCCGACCAGCACGTTCAACGCACCGAACACGTATGTCGCCCATTTCTGGATCACCAGCAACGTGGCATGACCGAGACCGGACACCGACAACGTCAGCAGCACAAATATCGCGATGAACACCAGGGTCAGTAGCGGCGCGCTTTTGGCTTCCACCGGCGAGCCGAACAACATCGAGCACAGCGACAACAAGACGAATGCGGCGGTGGTGGTGTTGACGGTTTCCCAACCCAGACGCGACATCAGCGAGACCAGCGTTGGGCCGATATTGCCGCGCACCCCGAAGATTGCTCGCGACAGCGTCAGGCTCGGTGCGCGACCGCGACGACCGGCAATGGAGATGATCCCGACCACCGCGAAAGAGCCGGCGGCACCGAGGATCGCGACGATGATCGCCTGCCAGATCGCCAGGCCACGAAAAGCCACCAGCGTGGCGCCCAATGGCAAGCCGAGGATGGAAATATTCGCCGCGAACCAGACCCAGAACAGTTGCTGTGGATGACCGTTGCACTCTCCTTCCGGCACCGGCTCGATGCCACGGGTTTCCAATTGCCCGGCACTTTGCCCGGTGTTCGATGAAGTCATGAAAATGCTCCTGTTGCCATTGTTGTAGTTATGGGCAATTTCGGAAGTCGACATAACATTCTGGCGATCCTGTCCATATCAGTGCGCTCCATTGCGGGTGAAAAATTCAAATATGCGGCGCGTCCATCGCGGGCAAGCCCTTATGCCAGTCAGTTAAGCGCAACCCTGTAGGGAGCGAGCTTGCTCGCGAAAGCGGTATATCAAGCGACATCAATGTTGACGGTACCGCCGTCTTCGCGAGCAAGCTCGCTCCTACAGGGATTTCGCTTGACGACGCAAAGCCAGCAGTCCTTGCACCAATGATTCCAACTCCAACGAATTAACGGCTTTGACCTTTTCGATCATCGCCACCGGCCAACTCTCAAGCCCCAGACAAGCCCCAAGCATGGCGCCGAGAATCGCCGCGATGGTGTCGGTATCACCGCCCAGGCTGGCAGCCATGCACAACGCTTCGAAAGCGCTCATTTCTGCGATAGCCACTTGCTGAGCCAGCGCAAACGACACCACCACCGATTCCTGCGAGGCGACCGAAGTGCCGATCACGTCGTACAGCACGTCCGCCAGCAACGCCTTGTCGCTGTCGATGCTGATGCTCCACGCCCAACTGATGCGCGAGGCGATACGCCCGCCAGCGACCCAGTGGCCATGGCTTTCGGCTTGCTGAGCGATCTGCTGGCCCAGGTTCAACGCCTCGCCCAACTCCATGCCGTTGATCCCGGCAGAAACCACCGCTGCCACTGCCGCCGCGCTGGCAATTCCCAGCGTGGTGTTGTGGGTCACCTGACAGGCTTGCACCACGGCGCGGATGAAATGCTCGGGATCGGCAACATCGGCCGCAATCCCCACCGGCGTGATGCGCATTGCCGCGCCATTGGTGGTGCCGTAGCGACCGGCCTCTTCCAGCGAGTGGCCGGCGAGGATCATCTCGATCGCGCGCTTGGTCGAGGGGCCGAGCAAATCCTGCGAGCCCTTGGCCTGCATCCCGGCTTCCCATTCGATCAAGCGTTGGGCCAGCACTGCCGGTTCGATCCGGCCTTCGCCCTCAATCAACAACTGACTGACCAGGATCGCCTGTTCGGTATCGTCAGTGATCGAACCTTTGGACATATTCGCCGCAATCGGTTGATCCGGGCCAGCGTCTTGCAGATCGGTGATTTCGCCAAAGCGCGCCTTGATCTCGGCACGGCTCAAGGATTGGGTCGGCATGCCCAACGCATCGCCCAGGGCCAGTCCGTAGAACGCGCCGAGGGCACGGTTGAGCGCGGTCATTTTTTTGCAGCGCCAGTTTGCAGGTGCAGGCGAAAGTGCACCGGATCGAGCAGGCTTTCGACTTGTTCCATGAATCGGTCTTGGCGGTCGTAAGTGGTGCGCAAGGCTTTGAGAAATACTGTGCCGACCGGACGCCCGAGCAGTTCAGCGTCTTCGGCGTTCAAGGGTTCGGCGCCGATCCACTGATCCCCGCGCTCGCCGATGTAGCCGTAGGCGGCCAGAGTGATGGTCAGGGAATCGTCGATCAGACCGACTCGCGGCAGGCCTTCCAGGCCTCCGGTGGCGGGCATCAATGAGCGCTCGAGAGACACCAGCGTGCCATCTGTGCCGCGACGGCGACGGTCGAGGGTAATGAACTGATCGATACCGAAACGCGACAGCAGGTCCGGACGGGTCACCGCTTCCAGTCGCAGCACTTCGGTATTGATCAGCGCCCCGCTGTCGGCCAGCGCCTTAGCCCAGCCGTTGCGCTGATCGAGCACCACACCATCGTAAGTGACGATAGAGCCCACCGCGCCTTGCGTAGCGATGGTATGGCGTCGTTTCAGTTCGGCCAGGGCTTCACGCAGCGTGCCGAGGCTGACCTGGAATTCCTGAGCCAATCGATGTTCGCCCGGCAATAGAATGCCGTCCTCCATGAGGCCGTTTTCAATGCGCCGGATGAGCTCGTCGCCCACCTGTTGTTTCTTGTCAATTCGTACCGGTCTAATCATGCACACCTCGGGTGTACCGTCATAGCTGAAACGGGTTGGGGCGAGCAAGGAATATTTTGTGAAAGTGGGTGAAGGATCCTCCAAATGATCATTCCCATGCTCCGCATGGGAATGCCTCAATGGACGCTCTGCGTCCGCTGTTGGGACGCGGAGCGTCCCGGGCTGCATTCCCATGCAAAGCGTGGGAATGATCGGTGACAGCCCACTCCCACAGAGAAAATCAGCGTTGTTTCAGTCGGTCGATCACGACAGCCAGTAGCAGGATCGACCCACGAATCACGTACTGATAAAAGGTATCGATATTCTTCAAGTTCATCGCATTCTCGATAATCGCCAGAATCAGCACCCCGGCAATCACATGCCGAATCATCCCGATCCCGCCACTCAACGACACCCCACCGAGCACGCAAGCCGAGATCACTGTCAGCTCGAAACCCTGGCCAATCATCGGCTGACCGGACGTCATGCGCGACGCCAGAATCACCCCGGCCAATGCACCGATCACACCATGCACGGCGAAGATGATGATCTTGGTCCGGTCAACGTTCACCCCGGCCAGCAGCGCTGCTTCCTGGTTGCCGCCGATGGCCATCGTGTTGCGCCCATAGGTGGTGTAATTCAGCAGCCAACCGAAAAACAGGAAGCAGACGATGGTGATCAGAATCGGCACCGGCACGCCGAACAACTGGCCGTTGCCGAAGACAAAGAACTGTTCCTGGGAAACGCCCACCGCTTTGCCGTTGGCAAAAATGTAAGCCAGACCACGAACGATCTGCATCGTCGCCAACGTGGTGATCAACGCATTGACCCGCAGCTTGGCGATCACAATCCCATTGATCAGCCCGACGATCAGCCCCATCACCAGCGCCGCACTGACACCGAGGAACACGCTGTCGGTATCGCGCATAACCACCGCCGCAACCACGCCGGCGCAGGCAATCACTGAGCCCACTGATAAGTCGAAATGCCCGGACGCCAGGCAATACAACATGGTGCACGCGGCAATCCCGGTAGTGGAAATCGCCAGGCCGAGCCCGCGCATATTCAGCGGCGACAGGAAGTTGTCGATCAGCAAGGTGCAGAGCACAAAGATCCCGACGGCCGCCAACAGCATCACCCAGTCATCGAGAAAGCGCCGCAAGTCCAGAGGTTTGCGCGGGGTTGGCAAAGCGTTGTTTTGGACGGTCATAGTCACCTCTCAGTTCGCCACGTCGGCAGCGCGTTGGCGTGGCAAAGCCAGTTGCAGCAGGTTGGATTCATTGGCTTGTTCGCGGGTCAGTTCGCCGCGCATCGCGCCTTCGCAGAGCACCAGGATGCGGTCGGAAATGCCCATGACTTCCATCAGGTCGCTGGACACCACAATCACCGCGATGCCGCTGGCGGCCAGGTTATGGATGATCTGGTAGATCTCGGCTTTTGCCCCGATGTCGATGCCGCGAGTAGGCTCGTCGAGCAACAGGACTTTCATTGGCATCGACAGCCAGCGACCGAGAATCGCCTTCTGCTGATTGCCACCAGACAGGTACATGATTTTCTGCGCCGCGTTGGGCGTCTTCACCTTCAGCGCCTTGATCTGCTTGTCGGCATTGTCCTTTTCCCACAAGCCGCGCAACAGGCAGCCGAAGGTGGAATGAGCACCGCGAGCGCTGATGTTGATGTTCTCGGCGACGCTGGCGAGCGGCAGGATGCCCTCCTTCTTGCGGTCCTCGGGGCACAGCAGAATTCCTGCCGCAATGGCATCGCGTGGCGAATGCAATTTCAGTTCACGACCGCGCAGCTCCAGGCGCCCGGCGGTGTTGCGCGTGAGCCCGCTGAGCATCCGGAACAGTTCGGTGCGCCCGGCCCCGACCAGGCCGAACAGCCCGAGGACTTCACCCTTGTGCGCCTCGAAACTTACCGGCTCGCGCAAGCCCGGCCCAAGTAACCCGTCGACCTTGAGCGCCACTGCGCCGCGGGGACGACTGCGGTAATCGTAGATGTCCTGAATGTCACGACCGACCATGCACGTCACCAACTGGTCATGGCTCAGCGTGCTCATGTCCTCGAAGGTGCGCACGAAGCGACCGTCCTTGAACACCGTCACTGCGTTGCAGATACGGAACACTTCTTCCATACGATGGGAGACGTAAAGCACCACTTTGCCTTCATCGCGCAGGCGCCCGATGATCGCCATCAAGCGATCGATCTCCCGCGCCGACAGGCTGCTGGTGGGTTCGTCGAACGCAATCACATGCGCACCACGGGACAACGCCTTGGCGATTTCCACCAGTTGCCGTTGGCCGAGTGACAAGCGCCCGACTTTCTCTTGCGGGTCGATTTCATCGGCCAGGCCTTTGAGGCAGGCCAATGCCTGTTGCCGCAAAGCGCCGCGATTGATCAGGCCGAAACTCGCCGGCAGATGGCCGAGAAACAGGTTCTCGGCGACGGTCATTTCCGGCACCAGGTGCAACTCCTGATGGATCACCGCAACCCCGCTGCCAATACTGTCGGCGGTGGACTTGAAGACCCTCGTCTGCTCGCCGATCTGCAGATCGCCGCTGCTCGGCGTGTAAGCGCCACCCAGGATTTTCAGCAGCGTGGATTTACCGGCGCCGTTCTCGCCCATCAAGGCGTGAACCTGCCCCGGATGGGCGACGAAGCTGATGCCGTCCAGCGCCTTCACCCCGGGAAAAGTCTTGCCGATCCCGTTGAAGCGCAGACTGCCACCAATGCTCTGTTGATCTGTCTGTACTTGTGCGTGCATAAACCCACCTCATCACACCGGTCAGGCAGCCCCGTCGCCAGGGCTGCCGATGAAATCAACCGCGCCTCAGTTCCACAGGCCGATCTTTTCCAGTTCCTGCTTGAAGTTGTCACGCGTGATCAGCGTCACGTCGTCCATCGCGGTGTATTTCGGCGGTTCTTTGCCGGTGGTGACCCACTCGTACATCATGCTCGCGGTGTTGTAACCCTCGATGTGCGGGCTCGGCAGCATCGAGCCGAAGAAGCCACTGTTGGGTTTCTTCAGTTCGCCGATGGCATCGGTGCCATTGATGCCGATGCCGATCACGTTGGCGGCGGCAAAACCGGCACTCTCGGTGGCGCGCACGCCGCCCAGCACGGTGTTGTCGTTCATGCCGCCGATGATCAGGTTTTTCGCCGCGCCCGGAAGCTTCACCAAGGCCGAGTTGGTGGCGTCCATGCTGCCCGGTACGTCGAGAGTTTTCAGCGCTGAGAACAGGATCTGATCTTTCGGCATACCGGCGTCCTCCAGCGCTTTGACGGAACCGTCGGTGCGTTTTTTGCCGGTATCGAGTTCGTTGTAGGTGTTGATCACCGCGTAGGTGTCTTTCCAGTCCCAGCCGCGTTTTTTCGCTTCGGCGGCCATGGCGGCGCCCTGCTTCTGACCGACTTCGAAGGCTGCCATGCCGAGGTACGGCACGTCCTCCATGAACTTGCCGCCGGCATCGACGAAACGGTCATCGACGGCGATCACTTTCAAACCGTTGAGCTTGGCCTTGGCCATGATCGCCGGGCCGAGGGAGACGTCCGGCGGGCAGATCACGAAGCCCTTGGCGCCGTTGGCCGCCAGGCTGTCGATGGCCGAGAGGGTTTTCTCGCCGTCAGGCACAGCGATCTTGATGACGGTGAAGCCCTTGTCTTTGCCGGCCTTTTCGGCGAAGGCCCATTCGGTCTGGAACCAGGGCTCTTCCGCTTGCTTGACCAAAAAACCGATCTTCACTTCCTCGGCCGCCAGCAACGTACTGCTCAGGCTGACCGCGGTAACCGCCAAAGCGGCACAGCACAGGGAACGGATCCCACGACGACGTTTCATAACCTGACTCCTTGTTATTTTTTTTGAGCGTTATTTGAAAGCCTTCAAAGCATGCAGCCAATAGTCATATCGTATGATGATTGTATTTCAGGCGTAGTTTCGCGCCTTAAGCCCGAGTTATTCAGTCGTGGTACATCACCGAGCGACCACCATCGATGGTGATGCACGAAGCGTTGATGAACGGTGCTTCATCGCTGGCCAGGAACACGGCAGTCATCGCCACTTCAATCGGTTGACCGATGCGCCGCGGTGGATGCAGGTCGAAGGCCCGCTGACGTTCGGCATGGGGGTCGGCAAACCCGTTCCAGTAATCGACGTTCAGTTGGGTTTCGATGTAACCCGGCGCGATGGCGTTGACGCGAATACCTTTGGGTGCGTATTCGATGCCCAAGGCGCGGGTCAGCCCGAGCAAGCCATGTTTGGCCACCGGGTACGGGAAGCAGCCGGGAATGATGTGAGTGGAGTGGGTCGAGGCGATGTTGATGATGCTGCCGATGCCCTGCTCGATCATTTGCGGCAACACCGCTTTGCAGCCATACCAGGCGCCGTCCAGGTCGATGGCGAAGCAGCGATGCCAGTCTTCCTCGGTCATTTGCAGCGGGTCGCGGAACACGTTGACCCCGGCGCAGTTGACCAGCACGTCGATCCGACCATGTAGCTCAATCGCCAGTCTGGCCATGGCATGCAGGTCCTGCTGGCGTGACACGTCGGCCTTGATCGCCACGACATCCGCGCCTTGTTCACGCCAGTGCGCCGCGACTTTTTCGACTTTCTCGGCCTGGATATCGCTGATGACCAGTTTGGCCTGCTGGGACGCAAAGGTCGCGACAATCGCTTCGCCGATTCCCTGAGCCGCGCCGGTCAGCAGCACGACCTTGTTTTTCAGGCGCTCACCCTTGGGTGGTTCGGGCACTAGCGGCAAGGACAGAGGTTCAGCCATGGATCAACACTCCTGTTCGAAGGCACGACGAAAACCGGACATCTGTCGATGTCCGGTCAAAAAGCTGTTGGGAATAGGCAGGCAGGCGCGAAAACGCCCGGGCGCCGAGGCGGCCTGAAGCACTGACTCCGTAAGGGAGTGCGGTGGAATATCGCTGCATCACTTCACCTGTTTTGTTTTTTTAAGTGTGAGTGCGTGTAACTGATGGGGCCGACTATAAACCCGACCACCAAATAATCTCAATATATAATTTTACATCCCATATTTAGGGATTTATCCAGCAAATCGCTGACAAGCTTTTCCGGGCACATCCACTCGAATCGATAACAGCGCGCCGTCCAGCGGGTGATTGAGCGGGCTTGCGGCGCTGGTGATGTACAGGGTTTTGAAGTCTTCGCCACCGAATACACAACTGGTGGGACGGCTGACCGGCAGTTCGATCACCCGATCCACATGACCTTCGGGGGTCAGCCTGAGCAGACAACTGCCATCCCAACGGGCATTCCATATATAGCCCTCGGCATCCATCGCCGAGCCATCGGGGCCGCCACGTTCGTGGGGGCCAAGCCAGACATAGGCGGTGTCCAGGTTGCCATCGGTATGGATGAAATGCCGGTACAACGTGCTGTCGAGGCTGTCGGCGAAATACAGGGTTGTTCCGTCGTCGCTCCACAGCAATGTATTGGGAATGCCTAATCCTCGAAGCAGCGGCGTGACTCGAGCCTCGCGATCGATGTGAAACAGGCCACCGGAGCGGCGCACGACGGGCAAATCTTCGCCCTGCTCACCGATGTTGTTTTGCATGGTGCCCAGCCAGAGCCGGCCTTGTGCATCGCAGCGGGCTTCGTTGGGGCGATTGCCGGGTTGCGGATCGGCGACGCAGAACAAGGTCAGCCGAGGTTCCAGGCCTGGAGAATCCAGATCCAGCCGATAAACTCCACTGCTCAATGTCACCAGGGCATCGCCGCTTTCGCAGGGGATGAACGCGGACACGTGCTCCGGCATCTGCCAGATGTCCACATTGGCGCCGATCAGCCTGAGCGCTTGTTTACCGGCGATATCTACCCAATACAGCGCCTGGGTCGGAGCATCCCAGAACGGGCCTTCGCCGAGTCGCGCACGGTGTCCGGTAACCGCAGTCCACGTCATGAAACCTCCTGCATTGTTCTTGTTTTTTATGTGGGAGAGAGCCTGTTCGCGATGACTGAGTTACATCCGGCATAGATGTCATCTGATCCACCGCTATCGCGAGCAGGCTCGCTCCCACAAGGGGTTCTTTATTTGTTAGCTGGCCTTTTTGTCGGCCATGACTTGGGGGTAGAAGCGTTTGATCGCCAGGTCGGCGTTATCGATCAGGGTCATGCAAGCCCATACCCCCCGCGCGGAATCCCGGGCGGCGATGGCGTCGGCCATGTCTTTGTGGATTGGCAGGGTTCGGCGCAGTTCGTCCGGATCGGCGGCAGACACTTCGAAAGACACTGCCAGCAACGCGCCGAGGGCAGGAACCATTTGTTCGATGAATTGATTGTGGCTGGCGGCGAGGATGCACTCGTGGAAGAACTGGTCGGCGCGGTTGTAATCGACGCCGCTGTCCACTGCCCGCTCCAGCGCGTTATAGGCCTGGAGTACGGCTTGCACTTGTTCCACCGTCGCTCGCTCGCAGGCCCAGCGCACCGCCATGGGTTCGATGGTGCGGCGCAGGTCGAGCAAGTCGTCGACGAAATTTTCCGGTAACCCGCTGCGCGACAGCCAGCCGACGACTTGTGGATCGAAGAGATTCCAGCGCCGCACCGGCAATACGCGTGTGCCGACCTTCGGCCCGACTTCGAGCATGCCTTTGGCGACCAACGTTTTGATGACTTCGCGGATGACCGTGCGGCTGACACCGAGTTGCTCGCCCAGATCGGCTTCGACCTTGATGGTTTCGCCGGGTTTTACCTGGCCGGCAGCAATCCAGCACCCCAGCCAGTCGACCGTCGACGCATGAAAACTGCTGGACATGGGCACCTCGTCGACCGGTGATAAAAAAAGAAACGGCGCAAAGCCGTTCGCGATGGGTGTCCACGCTAATCATCATATGATTGGGTGTCAATTGGATTTTCAGCTGCCACGCCAATATGGACATGGCTGTTCGTCCGAATCCTGCTCGAAGCGCTTTGATCCCATCCACTTTGTAAACTACGGTTAGCCGCAACAGATCAGGCAGTCAGCGATCTGCTCCCCTTCAAATCCGCTATTGATAGGTATGAACATGGACATGGATGCGTCTACGAAATACCCCATTGTGTTGGTTCACGGTCTTTTCGGCTTCGATAAAATCGCTGGTTATCCCTACTTCTTCGAAATCGAGGAAGCCCTGGAACGCGCCGGCGCCCAGGTGTTTGCCGTCAATATTCCAACCGTCAACGGTAATGAGGAACGCGGTGAAAAACTGCTTGAACACGTCAACCGCATTTTGCTGGAAACGGGAGCCGCCAAGGTCAATCTGATCGGGCATAGCCAAGGTCCCCTGGCCGCACGCTACGTAGCAGCCTTGCACCCGGAAAAAGTCGCTTCGGTCACCTCGGTCAGTTGCCCCAATCATGGCTCCGAGATTGCCGACCAATTGCATAAGGCGCTGACGCCCGGAGAGTTGCCCGAAGCATTCGTACTGGCCCTGTTGGGCGCGGTCGGCACCTTCATTTCGTTGATCAGCGGCCATCCGGAAAACCCGATTGACCCTGAAGCAGCATTCGAATCGTTGACCAGTGCAGGATTGGCTGCCTTCAATCGCAAGTACCCGCAAGGGGTGCCAAAAGTTTGGGGAGGGGAAGGCAACGAAGTTGAAAACGGCGTGTATTACTACTCCTGGAGCGGGATCGTGCAGAACTTCCAAAGTCTGCAACCACTCGACCCGAGTCATTTGAATTGTATCGTGCTATCGAAGTTGTTTTATAAAGAGGAAAACGCCAACGATGGGCTGGTCGGCCGCTACAGCTCGCACTTGGGCAAAGTGATTCGCTCGGATTACCCGATGGACCACTTTGATGCAGTCAATCAGATAGCCGGAGTCGACAGCTGGAACGTGAGCCCGGTCAGGCTCTACCTGGAACATGCTGAACGACTCAAGAGCAAGGGGTTGTAAGTCCCAAAAAAACGGCCTGTTGAAGTAAACGGGCCGTTTCGTTTCAAGCTCAGCCCGTTACGGCTCAAGCCCGATAGGGAAGAATTCGCCACCGCTCCACACGCCCAACCAACGCTGCCCGTCGATTTCGCGACTCACCGCCAGCTCCACCAGTTGGTAGAACACATTGCGGTGAATCAGCGCTTCAAGGTTGGTGCGTACATGCACGTACGGCGCGGGCTCCTGAGTTACCGGGTCGATCACTACACGCATAGGGTGCTCGGCGCCGGCATCGGCCGTTTCATCGACGTTGGTGGTAAAGCGCAAGACCTGGTCTTCACCCTCGCCTTCGACCTCTACGGCAATCGCCACGAACGGCGCGTCGTCGACCTTGATGCCAACCTTTTCGACCGGAGTAATCAGAAAGTAATCATCGCCGTCGCGGCGAATGATGGTGGAGAACAGTTTGACCATCGGCTTGCGCCCGATCGGCGTGCCCAGGTAATACCAGGTGCCATCGCGGGCGATGCGCATGTCGATGTCACCGCAGAAGTCGGGGTTCCACAAGTGGACCGGCGGCAAGCCTTTGGTTTTGGGGATTTGCCCCAACAGATCGTTGGCTTTTTGCGGGCCACTCATGGCGTTCTCCTTTGAATTACTGGTCGCTGAGCCCCAGCAGGCTACGAGCGTATTGCTCCAGCGGCGGGCCCAGCAAGTCTTCTGGCTTGTTGTCGTGGAACGTCAGTAAACCGCCACGACTCTTGATACGTGCAGTATCAATCAAATACTGGGTGCTGGTCTCGATCAACATGATCTGAATCACGCCATTGTCGATGCCGAGGCGATCCACCTGTTCCTGGTCGAGCCATTCGTCCGAGTTGCCGATGCGGTCGTCAGCCTTGGCGAAACGCGTGTAGAGCAGGTAATGAGCGCCGGCTGCACGGGCTTCACCCATGGCAGCGTCGAGACCTGCCGGGGCGCGAGCGCGGCGGACCATCGGGAAATATTCGATAAAGCCGTTGAAGGCCTCTTCGGCCACCACATTAGGTCGCGGGTAGGCACTGCCCGGCGGTGCGAAGGCGCCTTGGGCGATGTAGATGAACGAGTCCGGTTGAATGCGCAAGTTATTCACGCGACGGCTGTCGCTGTGGTCCAGCAGCCCCGCATCGCTCATGTGGTAGCGGGTTCCTTCAGCCATATCGCTGACATTCATGCAGCCACCAAGCGCCAAAACGGCCAGCAGCAAAACCAGGCTACGCATCCTACCCTCCAGAGGCCGGTGACGGAAAACCGGCGAATGGCCATGGGATGCAGCTTTTGCGCCAGCTCGATGTGACAAGGCGTGTCAGGTGATTTTTGGGGGACCGGAAGATAGCTTTCGCGGGCAAGCCTCGCTCCTACAGGTCATGTGTATGACCTGTAGGAGCGAGGCTTGCCCGCGAAGAGGCCCGATCAGCCGCCGATGATTTTCATGATGGTCGCGCCACCGGAGAACGCCACTTCCTGCTTGTCCCCCAAGGCTTTGACCAGCAGTCGCTGCAACGCAGGCAGTGCCTGGTGACGAGGTTTGTCCAGCAAGTCGCCGACATAGTGGCGATTGCTCGACGACAGGCAGCCATGCAGCCAACCCGTGGACGACAAGCGTAGACGCGAACAGGTGCGGCAAAACGGAACGCTTTCGTTGGCGATCACGCCGAAGTGGCCCAGCCCCGGAATCTGGTAACGCACCGCCGTGGCATCGACCGGCGCATCGGCCTGAAGATACTCATAGCGCTCGCCGATCAGGCTCAGTAACTGCTGGAGGCTGACAAATTGCTGCAGGAAGGCATTGGAGTCGCTGGCCAGGTGGCCCATGCGCATCAACTCGATGAAGCGCAACTCGTAGCCGCGTTCCAGGCAGTAGTCGAGCAGTGGCATTACCTGATCGAGGTTCTGCCCACGCAGCGGCACCATATTGACCTTGATCTTCATGCCAGCCGCTGCGGCCTGACCCATGCCATCGAGTACGGTCGCCAGATCACCGCCGCGCGCAATGCTGCGAAAAGCACTGGCATCCAGCGTATCGAGGGAAACGTTGATGCGCCGAATGCCGGCATCCACCAGCAGTGGCAGCTTCTTCGCCAGCAACTGACCATTGGTGGTCAGGCTGATATCCGCCAGGCCCATCTGCCCGACGGCGGTCATGAAGGCTTCGAGTTTGGGACTGACCAGTGGCTCGCCACCGGTAATGCGCAAACGCTCGATGCCCGCCGCCTCGATCAGATAGGCCACGCCGCGTGCCATAGCCTCCGCCGACAACTCATCCTGCGCAGCCACCAGCCGCTTGCCGTTGGGCACGCAATAGGTACAAGCGTAGTTGCAGGCTGAGGTCAGACTGATCCGCAAATTGCGAAAACGCCTGCCTTGACGGTCAACGATCATGATCACTCCGGCGAAAGAAGATTCGAACGCGCAAAACTTGACTCACAAATCAAGTTTTAGCAAGCCCTATGCCTGAGTATATTCCTGCGGTACTGCGCCATGTAGCTAAATCATGGCGCAACAAGGCAACTGACGGATTCAGTTGCTCGGCGTGTCGGTATCGCGCTTGCGCTTGTTGCCCATGCGCACGCCGATGTCCATCAAGAACTGGAAGAAACCTTCCTGATCTTCCAGCACGTTGCTCCAGAACGGCGAGTGATACAGCGCCACGGCGCCGTGTACCAGCGCCCAAGCCGCGCAGTAATGGAAGTATGGCGGCACGTCTTCGAGCTTGCCTTCGCTGATCCGGCCCTTGATCAGCAGGGTCAGGCGTTCGAAATTCGAGGCACGGATCTTGTGCAGCTCCTCGACCATCTCCGGCACTTGGTTGCCCTTGACCACCTTTTCTTCCAGGCGATCGAACAACCGATAGCGTTGCGGATCGCGCATGCGGAATTCGAAGTAGGCCCGGGACAGGGCTTCCTTGTCCTTATCGACATCGGCCGAATGCAACAGCTCGTTCAAATCGCGCTCGTAATCGAGCATCAGACGCAGATAGATCTCCGCCTTGGATTTGAAGTGCTTGTAGATCGTGCCTTTGCCGATACCGACGGCATCAGCAATCATCTCGACGGTGACACTGTCTTCACCTTGTTCGAGGAACAGCTTGAGCGCGGTATCGAGAATTTCTTGCTCGCGGCGACGAAACTCACGGACCTTACGAGGTTCTTTATGCATAAGAAAAGGTCTGTAGGGGTCAAAATTCGAAGCCGCGTATTATGCCTAACTTACGCCAAAATGCACGGATCATCCGACCATATATATGTTTCTTGATGAATTCGCACCACCTCGCAGGTGAATGAGAACTCAACCGAAGCGCACGTATTCCAAATTTGTTTAAAAACCCGACCAGCTAAACTGGACTCGGCGCAATACTGATCAATACTTCAACTGTCGGCGAGGCATCTCCCCCAAGTGTCGCGCCGATGAAGGTGCCAAAGGACTGCGTACCTTTGTTTTACTCCTAATGGTCTTAACCCGGATTCACCCCCCAGAACCCGGGTTTTTTTTGCCTGCGATTCAGCGGCCAAAAATCCCATAGGCTGCGATCTTTTCTAACGTTACACCGATGTCCTGACGTGCGCCAACGGGAACAAACGCTTGAAATTCTCGGTGGTCTGCTCGGCAAATCGCTCGTAGGACTCGCCTCGCAACATTGCCAGAAATTCCGCTACCTCACGCACGTACTGCGGCAGGTTCGGTTTGCCGCGATAAGGGATCGGCGCCAGGTACGGCGAGTCGGTTTCCACCAGCAACCGCTCAGCCGGTACCTTGCTGGCCACATCCCGCAGGGCATCGGCATTGCGAAAAGTGACAATACCTGACAAGGAAATGTAATACCCCATGTCCAGCGCAGCCTTGGCCATCTCCCAGTCTTCGGTGAAGCAATGCAGCACACCCGCCTGAGGCAGCGCCGCTTCGCGCAGCAGCTCAAGGGTATCGGCCCGCGCGCCACGGGTATGGATGATCACCGGTTTGCCGGTCTGCCCCGCCGCTTGCAGGTGCAGACGGAACGATTCCTGCTGCAACGCTGCCGCTTCCGGCTCGTAATGGTAATCCAGGCCGGTTTCACCAATCGCCACCACCCGCGGATGATTGAGTTCGCGCAACAGCCAATCCAGCGCCGGAGCGGCACCCGGCTGCACATCGAGTGGATGCACGCCGACCGAACAATCGACATCGTCGTAACGTTCGGCCAGGGCTTTGACGTCGGCGGCGTTATCGGCGCTGACGCCAATACACAGAAAGTGCCCTACCCCGCGCGCACGGGCCGCATCGAGCGCGGCATCCAGGGAGCCGTCATGGGCGGTGAGGTCGAGGCGATCAAGGTGACAATGGGAATCTACGAGCATAAAAGGGCTGCAACTTACATCGTATGAGTGGGACGGTCGGACTTCAGCGCTCCGGCCAGATGGGTTTCGATTCGACTGCGCGCAGTGTTGTCGCCTTCGTTGAATTGCACGCCAACCCCGGCGGCGCGATTGCCTTGGGCACCTTTGGGGGTAATCCAGGTGACCTTGCCGGCGACCGGAATCTTTTCCGGTTCATCCATCAGGTGCAGCAGCATGAAGACCTCATCGCCCAACTTGTAGCTTTTGTTGGTCGGAATGAACAGGCCACCGTTCTTGATGAACGGCATGTAGGCCGCGTAAAGCACGGCCCTGTCCTTGATGGTCAAGGACAAAATGCCATTGCGTGGCCCCGGACTGATGGGTTCGTTCATGCTGACCTCCACTGTCTGATGATCAGAGTCTAGGCCTAGAGAGTCACTTCTGGGTAGGCAAGGATACCCATTGCACCAACAGCGCCTCCAGCAACAACGCCGGATTAAGGTTGGCTTTGCTCATCACTTTCTGGCGCTGGGCGAGAATCCAGTCCTGGATATTCAGGACTTTGTCCTGTGCCGATTTCTGCGCCAGGTATTGAATCACCTTACGCATGTCTGCCAGCCCCAGCCCCGCTTCATCCTGAGTCAATTGATAACGCAGGATCAGGCTCGACCAGTCGCAGAACCAGTCGAATAGCAGCAACATGGGAATGGTTTTCCACTCCTCGGCCAGTTGCGTCGGCGACTGCTGCTGCTTGAGCAGCTTCTTCACGCCTTCAACCACCAGCGCCCGCTGTTCACGCACGCCCTGAGCCTGCAATTTGACCGCGGCCAATGGCGAACCGGCGGCAAGGGTCAGCAGTTCAATGCGCTCTTCTTCCGAGCAGTCCGGCAAGGCGCTGGCCAGCCAGGCCAGACTCATGGCCTCACTCGGCAACGGACAGGCCTGCTGCACGCAGCGACTCTTGATGGTTGGCAGCAACCGGCTGGTCTGGTGGCTGACCAGCAGCAAAACGGTATCGCCGGACGGCTCTTCAAGGCTTTTGAGCAAGGCGTTGGCGGCGTTGATGTTCATCGATTCGACCGGCTCGATCAGCACTACTTTGCGACCGCCCATCTGCGCGGTCTGAACCACGAAGCTGACCAGATCACGAACCTGATCTACCTTGATCGCCTTGTCCGCCTCTTCCGGCTCCAGGATGTAGTTATCGGGGTGACTGCCGGCCTTCAGCAGCAAGCAGGATTTGCACTCACCGCAGGCGCCCTCGACGGTCGGGCGCTGGCACAACAAACGGGCCATCAGACGCTCGGCCAGCGCACGCTTGCCGATGCCAGCCGGGCCATGTAGCAAGTAGGCGTGAGCGTGCTGAGCACGCCCGGCCAATTGCTGCCAGAGACTGTCCTGCCACGGATAGGCTTCAGCCACGACTCAACTCCAGCAGACGTGGCAATAAGGTATCCAGAGACTGCTGAACCTGTGCCAGCGGCTGAGCGGCATCCACCAGGACATAACGCGCAGGATCCGCTTTGGCACGCTTGAGGAAGGCAGTGCGCACTGCATCGAAAAACGCTCGACCTTCAAGCTCGAAGCGGTCCAGCCGACCGCGAGCACTGGCGCGAGCCAGGCCCACTTCCACCGGCAGATCGAAGATCAACGTCAAGTCGGGGCGCAGATCGCCCTGGACGAACGTTTCGAGAGTCGCGATGCGCTCCAGCGACAAACCGCGACCACCGCCCTGGTAGGCATAGGTCGAATCGGTAAAACGATCACACAGGACCACCGCGCCACGGGCCAGTGCCGGGCGGATCACCTCGGCCAGATGCTGGGCTCGCGCGGCGAACACCAACAGCAACTCGGTGTCGGGGTTCATGACCTCATCGACCGGCGCCAACAGCACGTCGCGAATCCGCTCAGCCAGGGGCGTGCCGCCGGGCTCCCGGGTCAACACCACCTCGATCCCGGCAGCGCGCAGACGCTCGGCCAGGTATTCGCGATTGGTGCTCTTGCCGGCACCTTCCGGGCCTTCCAGGGTAATAAACAAGCCAGTCACAGGCAGTCCTTAGTCAGAGTCATTGCGGGCTTTGCGGCGCGGGCGCATCCGCTTCGGGTGCTGGCGCAGGTTCTTGTGCCGGTTCTTGCTCTTGTACAGAGTCTTGCCCGGAATCTTGCGGCGCTACTGGCGGCATTTCTTCGATCGCCGTGTCGGGCGAAGCTGCCGGGATCGGGGCCTGGGTATCCTCCGTCGACGGCGTAACAGTCGGCGCAGGGCTGGACCGGTAATCGGCACGTCGATTGATCTGGAACTCCCGCACCGCATTGTTGTGGGCATCCAGATCATCGGAGAACACATGGCTGCCATCACCGCGCGCGACAAAATACAGGCTGTTGCCGTCCGCCGGGTTCAGCGCCGCATGGATCGCTTCGCGCCCCACCATCGCAATCGGCGTCGGCGGCAGGCCAGCAATCATGTAAGTGTTATACGGTGTCGGCTCCCTGAGATGAGCGCGGGTCAACTTGCCGTTGTAACGATCACCCAGACCATAAATCACGGTCGGATCAGTCTGCAACAACATGCCCATCTCCATGCGCCGCACGAACACGCCGGCGATCTGCCGACGCTCCTGCGGCACACCGGTTTCCTTTTCCACCAGCGAGGCCATGATCAGCGCCTGATAGGGCTCGGTGTAGGGTACGTCGGCAGCGCGTTGGTTCCATTCCTTGGCGAGAACCTCATCGAGGCGGTCGTAAGCTTTCTTGAGCAGATCGACATCGGTCATGCCGCGCACGAAACGATACGTGTCAGGGAAGAATCGTCCTTCGGGAAAAATCCCGCTGTGCCCGAGCTTGTCCATCACTTGACTGTCGCTCAGACCGTTGAGGGTCTGCTCGAGCTTTTCATCCTTGGCCAAGGCTGCGCGGACCTGATGGAAATTCCAGCCTTCGACCAGCGTCAGGCTGTATTGCACCATTTCCCCGCGCTTCCACAGTTCGATCAGCCCGTTGACTGTCATACCGGGCACCATGCGGTACTCGCCGCTGTGCAGTGGTTGCCTCGCCAGATTGAAGCGCCAATACACGCGCAGCCAGAAAGCGTCTTTGATGACGCCATCGGCTTCGAGTCGAAGGAAGGTGCGGTTTGGCGTCGTGCCTTTGGGCACCTCCAACAGCTCTTCCTGGGCGATGTTCAGCGGCTGTTCCAGCGCCGAATCGATTTTCCAGGCGCAAGCGCCCGCGAACAGCCCCGCCAGAACCAATCCGGTTTCCAGCAGCAGCAAGAATTTACGTCTCACGAATCAAGCATCCAGTAGCGCACGAGCAATGGTTTGGAGTTTACGGGTGAGCGGCCCAACCGGCCAGCTCAGTGCGGCATAGGCGCGCACCGGCCAAACGCCATACACGCTGTTGCAGACAAAGACCTCGTCAGCCCATTGCAGCTGCTCGAGGGTGATATCGGTGATTTGCGTGGGAATCCCCAATGACTCGGCTTGAAACAATAATTCGGCACGCATCACGCCCGCCACGCCACAGCGTTTGAGATCAGCCGTAACCAGCACACCATCGCGTACCAGGAACAGATTGCTGAACACACCTTCGATAACCCGTCCGACCTGATCCAGCATCAAGCCTTCGGCATGCTCGGTGTCCTGCCATTCGGAACGGGCGATGACCTGCTCCAGACGATTCAGATGCTTGAGACCGGCGAGCAATGGTTGTTTGGAAAGCCGTGTTGCACAAGGAAACAGGCGAACACCTTGCTTCGCATGAACAGCCGGATAAACAGCAGGAGGATTGCCTTGCAGAATGCGTCGAGCCTGAACCGAGGGATCGGCAGCATAACCGCGCTGGCCGTCGCCACGGGTGAGGATGAGTTTGAGCACGCCCTCGCCCAACGCGGCGGCATAGGCCAGCAATTCCGCGCGGATCAATTCATGATCAGTGGCAATCGCCAGGCGCGAACATCCGTCGGCCAGACGCGACAGATGCCGGTCCAGCAACAGTGGCTGCCCGCCCTTGACTGCGATGGTCTCGAACAGACCATCACCGTAAGCCAGGCCGCGATCCTTCAGCGACAAAGCGTCAGCCGGTTGACCGTCGACCCAGCTGTCCATCAGTCAGCGAACCGGCGGAACACCAGCGAGCCATTGGTACCGCCAAATCCGAAGGAGTTGGACAGTACCACGTCGATATCCATGCCACGCGCGGTGTGGGGTACGAAATCGAGGTCGCAACCTTCGTCCGGCTCATCAAGGTTGATGGTCGGTGGTGCTACCTGGCTGTTGATTGCCAGCACACTGAAAATCGCCTCGACCGCACCTGCCGCACCCAACAGGTGACCGGTCATGGACTTGGTCGAACTGACCGCCAGCTTGTAGGCGTGATCGCCGAACACGGATTTGATCGCACAGGCTTCGGCGAGGTCGCCAGCCGAGGTCGAAGTGCCGTGGGCGTTGATGTACTGAACCTGATCGCCATTGATCTTCGCATCGCGCAAGGCATTGGTGATACAACGCGCAGCACCCGCGCCATCGGCCGGGGGCGAGGTCATGTGATAAGCATCGCCACTGGTGCCGAAACCGATCAGCTCGGCGTAGATGGTCGCACCACGGGCCTTGGCGTGTTCCAGTTCTTCGAGAACCAGTGCGCCGGCGCCGTCGGACAGCACGAAGCCATCACGGCCCTTGTCCCATGGACGGCTGGCGCGGGTAGGCTCGTCGTTGCGAGTCGACAGTGCGCGGGAGGCACCGAAGCCGCCCATGCCCAGACCACACGCGGCCATCTCGGCACCACCGGCGATCATGACGTCGGCTTCGTCGTACATGATGTTGCGTGCCGCCATGCCGATGCAGTGCGTACCGGTGGTACACGCCGTGGCGATGGCGTAGTTAGGTCCCTGTGCCCCCAGATGGATGGACAGGAAACCAGAAATCATATTGATGATCGAGCCAGGCACGAAAAACGGAGAAATCCGTCGTGGGCCGGAATCATGCAGCGTGCGGCTGGTTTCTTCGATATTGGTCAGACCGCCAATACCCGAGCCCATGGCCACGCCAATCCGCTCGCGGTTAGCGTCGGTGACCTCAAGACCTGCGTTACGCACGGCTTGAAAACCTGCAGCCAGACCGTATTGAATGAACAGGTCGAGTTTGCGAGCTTCCTTGACCGACAGGTATTCCTCGACATTGAAGCCCTTTACCGAGCCGCCAAAACGGGTGGAATAGGCAGAAAGGTCGGTGTGTTCGATCAGACCAATGCCACTGCGGCCAGCCAGAATGCCCTGCCAGCTGCTCGGCACATCCGTGCCCAGTGGCGACAACATACCCATACCGGTGACTACGACGCGTCTACGCGACACAGCACTCTCCTTTTTCAAATGACGACTTTGCATCAGGCCTAAAGAAAAAACCGCACGCCATGATGGCAGTGCGGTTTTTCCATGACAGCGAGCGACGACTAAAAACTATTACGCCTGATGGCTGGTAACGTAGTCGATTGCTGCTTGTACAGTAGTGATCTTCTCAGCTTCTTCGTCAGGGATTTCGGTCTCGAATTCCTCTTCCAGAGCCATCACCAGCTCAACGGTGTCAAGGGAGTCGGCACCCAAGTCTTCAACGAAGGAAGCAGTGTTGACCACTTCTTCTTCTTTAACGCCCAGTTGCTCGGCAACGATTTTCTTGACGCGCTCTTCGATGGTGCTCATACCTTGTTTTCACTCCTAATGGACAAATTCAGGCAGCTGGCCGGTGGGTAAGTGTATAGAAAGACTTTTCAGTTTTTCAACTGAAAGCTTCACTCCTCAAACCCAGCGACCCTCTGTCTATAAATAGATTGCAGCTTTATAACGGATTTTAGACAGCTCGTATGACATTTTTTTGAAGCAATCCGTCACATTTAACTCATGTACATCCCGCCGTTCACCGGGATTGTAGCCCCAGTAACGTAAGCCGCACCGTCGGATGCAAGAAAAGCGACCACAGACGCGATCTCTTGAGCTTGCCCCAGACGACCCAGCGGAATCTGCGTCTGCAAGGCTTCACGCTGCGCCTCGGGCAGTTCACGGGTCATATCGGTGTCAATGAACCCAGGGGCCACCGAGTTTACCGTAATCGAACGCGAACCGACTTCACGCGCCAGTGCACGGCTGAAACCTTCCAGACCGGCCTTGGCGGCTGCGTAGTTTACTTGGCCTGCGTTGCCCATGGCACCCACAACCGAGCCAATACTGATAATTCGTCCCCAACGGGCTTTGGTCATGCCACGCAAAACGCCTTTGGACAGGCGGAACAGACTGTTCAGATTGGTATCGACGACGTCATGCCACTCGTCATCTTTCATGCGCATCATCAGGTTATCGCGGGTGATACCGGCATTATTGACCAGGATCGCCGGCGCACCGAATTGCTCCTGAATGCTCGCCAGCACGGCGGCTACGGACTCGTCGCTGGTGACATTGAGTTCCAGACCAGTGCCCTGAATACCATTTTCTTTCAGGGTAGCAGCGATACGCTCGGCCCCCGAAGCGGAAGTCGCAGTGCCAACGACAATGGCACCCTGACGACCCAATTCCAGAGCGATAGCCTGGCCGATACCACGACTGGCACCGGTGACCAGTGCAACTTTACCTTGCAGACTCATGCAAGCTTCTCCTTGTTCAGGCCAACGCTGCACGGGCGGCAGCGAAAGCGTCTGGGGTATTGAGGTTAGAGGTGGACACGCCTTCGGCGCAACGCTTGTTCAAACCGGCAAGTACTTTGCCAGGGCCGCATTCGACCAGTTCGGTCGCGCCCTTGGCAGCCAGCGCCTGGACCGACTCGACCCAGCGTACAGGCTTGTAGAGCTGTTCAAGCAGATCGCGCTTGAGGGTTTCCAGATCGGCCGGCACGCTAGCGCTGACGTTCTGTACCACAGGGATCTGCGGTGCCTGCCAGTCGATCGCGGCGATCGACTCGGCGAACCGTTCGGCGGCCGGACGCATCAATTCGCAGTGGGACGGCACGCTGACCGGCAATGGCATGGCGCGCTTGGCACCACGCGCCTTGCAGCCTTCGATGGCGCGCTCGACCGCCGCTTTGGCGCCAGCGATAACCACCTGACCCGGGGAGTTGAAGTTGACCGCACTGACCACTTCGCCTTGCGCCGCTTCGGCACAGGCTGCCAGTACGTCAGCATCGTCCAGACCGAGAATGGCAGCCATGCCGCCCTGCCCGGCTGGAACGGCTTCCTGCATCAACTGACCGCGACGCTCTACCAGTTTCACCGCGTCGCCCAGGCTCAGACTACCCGCAGCCACCAGGGCGCTGTATTCACCCAGGCTGTGACCGGCCACATAAGCCGGACGCGCACCGCCTTCAGCCAGCCACAAACGCCACAAGGCGATCGAGGCGGTCAGAATGGCCGGCTGGGTTTTATCGGTTTGATTGAGTTGCTCTTCCGGACCTTGTTGGGTCAGTGCCCACAGGTCGTAACCCAGAGCATCGGAAGCTTCTTTGAATGTTTCGAGGATCACCGGATGTTGCGCGCCCAAATCGGCCAGCATGCCGAGGGACTGCGAACCCTGTCCTGGAAAGACGAATGCGAGGGAAGCAGACATGTAACAAGCCCCTAATGATCTTGTCGTCGGAGATTTGACGTCCCGTTTGTGGAACGCAAGAAACTCACAGTTGGATGGCCCATTGAACTGAGCGGTCACATTTAAGCATTGTCCGACGAAAACACCTAAGGCAACAAATCTTCCAGGCGCCCATGAAGCCGTTCCGGCAGGTTTTCCTGGATCTCGATCAACGCGCGCTGAATCGCACTCTGAAAACCCTGCACCCCCGCCGAACCGTGGCTTTTCACGACAATTCCCTGCAAACCGAGGAAACTTGCGCCGTTATGTCGTGCCGGCGACAGTTCGGCCTGCAAGCGTTTCATCAGCGGTAGCGCTAGAGCGCCCACCACTTTTGACGCGAAATTTTTCCTGAATAACGCCTCAATGCGCCCGGCAATCATGGTCGCCAGGCCTTCGCTGGACTTGAGCAGGATATTGCCGACAAAGCCGTCACACACCACCACATCCGCCTCGCCGCGGTATAAACCGTCACCTTCGACAAACCCGATGTAGTTCAGGCCACGTGCGTTTTGCAGCAGAGTCGCCGCCAGCTTGACCTGTTGATTACCCTTGATGTCTTCAGTACCGATATTCAGCAACGCCACCCGGGGGCGAACGATACCCAGGGTTTGCGCAGCCACCGAGCCCATCACCGCAAACTGCAACAGATGTTCGGCGCTGCAATCGACGTTGGCACCCAGGTCGAGCAACTGGCAGTAGCCCTTCTGCGTCGGAATAGCCGCGATCATTGCGGGCCGATCGATGCCCGGCAAGGTCTTGAGCACAAACCGTGACAACGCCATCAGCGCACCGGTGTTACCAGCACTGACGCAGGCCTGGACCTTGCCATCGCGCAGCAACTCCAGCGCCACGCGCATCGACGAATCAGGCTTGCCACGCAAGGCCTGGGCAGGCTTTTCGTCCATGCCGATGACTTCGGACGCCGGCGTAATCGACAGACGCGCGCGATCCACAGCCGAATGGCTGGCAATCAATTCTTCAAGAAGGGAGGGTTGACCGACGAGGGTCAGGTGCAGCGAAGGTGTAGCAGACAGACAAGCAAGGCTGGCCTGAACAATGCTGCGGGGACCGAAGTCCCCGCCCATTGCGTCAATCGCGATGACTTGAGCGGACAAGGATTACTCGTCAGCGCCCTTGTCGATCACTTTACGACCACGGTATACGCCTTCTGGCGATACGTGGTGACGCAGGTGAACTTCACCGGTGGTTTTTTCTACAGACAGGGTGCTAGCCTCGAGAGCGTCGTGCGAACGACGCATGTCACGGGCAGAGCGGGATTTTTTGTTCTGCTGAACAGCCATAATTGATTAACTCCTAAACGTTTGGGTCACGCTTTAACTGCGCCAATACACTGAACGGGTTGGACCGCGTTACCTCGTCCTCGCTCGGTTCGGGCTCATCGAGACCCGCCGGCTGCTGGCATTCTTCCGGATGATGAGCAGGCACAATGGGCAAGGCGAGCAGAAGCTCCTCCTCGATCAGTGACTGCAGATCCAAAGGATCTTCGCCCAGTTCCAGCACGTCATAACCTTTCGGCAACGACTGGGTATTCGCACCCTCCTTCACCACAGCATAACTGCATTCGCTATGGATCGGCAGGGTGACCAGCTCAAGACAACGCTGGCAAACCATTTTGACTTCGGTGTCGATAAAGCTGTGAATCACCACAGATTTACGTTCATCTCGTTCAAAAACGAATTTAGCCTGCACCGTACCGACAGTATCGGAAAGCGGGTCGCAGAGTCTCTCCAAATCGGCCAGCAGCAGTTCACCTTGAAGGGTGGTGCCACGGTCAGCCAATTTGCGCGGGTCAACGTGAGGTGGAATCGGGTCATTCAACATAGGCGCAGCATTATAGGGATGCCCCCGGCCATGTCAAAGGAAATTCAGCCCTGTCCGTCACTTGAGCCTGCGCTAGAATTCGCCCCTGCCCTTTGGAGATGCGCATGCTGCCTTTATTACTTGCTTCAAGCTCGGCCTATCGCCGGGAATTGCTGGCCCGCTTGCAGCTGCCGTTCACGTGCAGTTCGCCGGATATCGACGAAAGCCATCGACCTGACGAGTCAGCCGCCGAACTGGTAAAGCGCCTCGCCGAAGAAAAAGCCCGCGCACTTGCAGGCAGTCATCCTGCCCATCTGATCATCGGTTCGGATCAAGTCGCGGTACTCGGCGAGCGGATTATCGGCAAGCCTCACACCTTCGAAAAGGCCCGCGAACAACTGCTGGCATCCAGCGGTGCGAGCGTGACCTTCCTGACCGGCCTGGCGCTGCTCAATAGTCAGACCGGCCACTGCCAGGTCGACTGCGTACCCTTTACCGTACACATGCGCACACTCGAGGCAGCGCGCATCGAACGCTACCTGCGCGCCGAACAGCCCTACGATTGCGCTGGCAGCTTCAAGGCCGAAGGGTTGGGGGTGAGTCTATTTCAAAGCACCGAAGGCCCTGACGCTACCAGCCTGATCGGCCTGCCGTTGATTCGCCTGATCGATATGCTGCTGGCTGAAAACGTAAAAATCCCTTGAACCGTACCTATGTAGCAGCTGGCGAAGCCTGCGTTCGAGTGCGTAGCGCTCGAACGCAGGCTTCGCCAGCTGCTACATAGACCGCACTCGCACAAAAAAACCGGCCACACAGGCCGGTTTCTTTATGCGCCCAGGCGATTAGCGTAGCGAAGGCCCTTGAAAGCCCATCCACATCGCCAAATGCTCAGCCACGCTGGCGCCGAGCTTTTTCGAGAAGCGATCGAATGGCGATTCCTCAACCGTGAAATCCACCAGCTCTTTCTCGCCGATCACATCACGCGCAACCGAACTGGCATTGCCCAGTCCATCGATCAAGCCCAGCGACAGCGCCTGCTCACCCGACCAGACCAGCCCGGAGAACAGCTCCGGATGCTCTTTATCCTTCAGGCGATCACCACGCCCTTTCTTGACACTGCTGATGAACTGCTGATGAGTGGTATCGAGCACGCTCTGCCAGAACTGGGTTTCCGCGGGTTTCTGTGGCTGGAACGGATCGAGGAACGATTTGTGCTCGCCAGAGGTGTAGGTACGACGCTCCACACCCAACTTCTCCATGGTCCCGACAAAACCGTAACCGGCCGCTGTCACACCGATGGAACCCACCAGGCTCGCCTTGTCGGCGTAGATCTGATCCGCGGCGCTAGCAATGTAATAGGCACCGGAAGCACCCAGATCCGAGATTACCGCGTAAACCTTGGTATCCGGATGCAGGCCGCGCAAACGACGGATCTCGTCGTAGACATAACCCGACTGTACCGGACTGCCGCCCGGGCTGTTGATCCGCAGAATAACACCCTTGACCTTCTTGTCCTCAAAGGCTGCGCGCAGACCGCCGACGATATTGTCGGCACTGGCCGGCTCTTTGTCGGCAATCATGCCCGTTATATCAATCAGCGCCGTGTAGCCGGAACCGAGGGTAGCGCTTTTCTCCATATCCATCAGGGGCGATAACAAAATCAACGCGCCGAACAGGTACAAAAAGGTCAGCGATTTGAAGAAGATCCCCCAGCGACGGGACCGGCGCTGCTCCTGCACGCCCGCCAGCAGGGTCTTTTCCAGCAGCTTCCAGCTTTTTTCGTCACTGCTCTCTGCGCCAGCCTTGGCGGGAGCCTTCCATTCGTCGGTCATGACATTTACCCCAGCAAAAACCCGTTAAGCCCGCTGACTCAGCCAGGCATGCAATTCTGAAAAACGATCGATGGCCAGTCGCGGCTCGAACAATTTCAATGCGTCAATCGATTGAGCGCCGTAGCTGACCGCCACCGAATCCATGCCCGCATTGCGCGCCATTTGCAGGTCGAACGACGAATCGCCAACCATCAGCGCCTGCTCCGGACGCACCTCGCAATGGGAGAGAATCTGCTCAAGCATCAGCGGATGGGGTTTGCTGGCGGTTTCGTCAGCAGCACGGGTGATATCGAAATAATCTTCCCAGCCGTGAGACTTCAGCACCCGATCCAGCCCACGACGAGCCTTGCCGGTCGCTACTGCCAGATGATACCCCTCGACACGAAATGCTTCGAGGGACTCGACAACCCCCTCAAACAGCGGGGAAGGCACGGCCTCCGACGCAATGTAGTGATCCGCATAGTGCTGACGGAACGCTATCAGCTCGGCGTCGCCAATCTCGGGATACAGCGTGCGAATCGCTTCCGGCAAGCCCAGACCGATAATGCCTTTGACGGCAAAATCATCACGCAACTGAAAACCGGACCGCTCGGATGCAACATGCATCGCCTCGACAATTCGCCCAATGGAATCAGCGAGCGTGCCATCCCAATCGAAAATCAGCAGTTTGTAATCAGATGGGCGCACTCAATCGCTCCACGGTTTTGGTCCACATCTCGTCGACCGGTGCTTGCAACTTTAGCTCACCACCATCAGGCAGGGGCACGGTCAGCATGTAGGCATGCAGAAACAGGCGCTTGCCGCCCAGATCACGAATCTCTTTGCTGAAACCCTCATCGCCATACTTGGTATCACCAGCGATGCAATGCCCCGCATGCAGAGTATGGACGCGAATCTGGTGAGTCCGGCCGGTGATCGGCTTGGCTTCGATCAGGGTAGCGAAGTCGCCAAAACGACGCAGGACCTTGAACACGGTCACAGACTCCTTACCCTCCTCCTCGTCCACCTCGACCATGCGCTCGCCGGAGCGCAGATTGCTCTTGCCCAGCGGCGCACGGACTTGCTTGATCGAGGCCGCCCAGTTGCCGCGCACCAAGGCCATATAGCGCTTATCGACGCCATCGCCGCGCAATGCCGTGTGCAAGTGGCGCAACATGCTGCGCTTTTTGGCAATCATCAGCAGGCCGGAGGTATCACGATCGAGACGATGAACCAGTTCGAGCTCCTTGCAATCCGGACGCAACTGACGAAAGGCTTCAATCACACCGTAGGTCAAGCCACTGCCACCATGAACCGCAATGCCGCAAGGCTTGTTGACCACAATCAGCGCCTTGTCTTCATAGACAATCGAGGCCTCGAGCCGTTGCAGCAGACCTTGGGCCAGCGGCACGGGCTCGTCGCGCTCAGGCACGCGAACCGGCGGCACGCGCACGATATCGCCCGCCTGCAGCTTGTATTCGGGCTTGATCCGCCCCTTGTTCACTCGCACTTCGCCTTTGCGCAAAATGCGGTAAATCAAGGTCTTGGGCACGCCTTTGAGCCGAGCGAGAAGGAAGTTATCAATACGTTGGCCGGCATATTCCGGCGAGACCTCAAGCAGTTGTACGCCTGGGGTCGAAGGGGCAGTAGTCGTCATGGCGCGGATGATAACAATTTTTTATGGAATTGAAGCACTTAATCATTGCTGCTATAGTCGCGAACGCCGCCAAAAGCGGCCTGGACAGCGGACCAACGGTCAAAAACCGGCCCTGACCAACGCAATTCACCAGGACGCGAGGCCGTCCTACGGGGCTTTCGCTACGTAACGGTGGAGTTTGCAGGTGTAACGAGCGCAGGTGACATGAGGCCTGAATCATGCGGCAAAGCAGAGTTTTCACTCGCCTTGCGAGCAAATATTCACGGCCAGTTCACAAAGTGCAGTCAGCTACGAACGACCCCGAGCGAACGCTTCGGAAACAACGCCTAAATTAGCCATGATGCGTGACCTCCCCCTTCGGAGCTCACGGTAAATGCCAACCCGCTGCGGATTCTGCGCGCGGCAGCACCCGAATTATCAGGGATACGTGTAGGGTGGAGATGCACAACCGCTGGACTGTGTAGCAATAGGCTTTATCAAGACGCTTCATCTCGTCCACAGCCGCCGGTTGATTCCTCCTCCTGACTGAGTGCTTAAGTAGCCACAGCAAGCAGGACGCGTACGTCGCGATGAAGGCCCGCATTGGCCGGACTTCGCTGGACACGGGAATGGCCAACCATTCCCGACGCACCTGACACCGACCATGAGAAGTCGTGTGTGCCGAACGCCGTTTCCGGCAGCCCGGAAACCGACGGTACTACATGAAAAGAATGCTGATTAACGCAACTCAACCCGAAGAGTTGCGTGTTGCACTGGTAGATGGCCAGCGCCTCTACGATCTGGATATCGAATCCGGTGCACGCGAGCAGAAGAAGGCCAACATCTATAAAGGCCGGATTACTCGCATCGAACCAAGCCTTGAGGCTGCCTTTGTCGATTTCGGCTCTGAGCGCCACGGCTTCCTGCCCCTCAAAGAAATCTCCCGCGAATACTTCAAGAAAGCCCCCGAAGGCCGCGTCAACATCAAGGACGTCCTGAGCGAAGGCCAGGAAGTCATCGTTCAGGTCGAAAAAGAAGAACGTGGCAACAAGGGCGCAGCCCTGACCACCTTCATCAGCCTGGCCGGTCGTTACCTGGTTCTGATGCCGAACAACCCACGTGCCGGCGGTATTTCCCGTCGCATCGAAGGTGAAGAGCGCAACGAACTGCGTGAAGCCCTGAACGGCCTGGTTGCCCCAGCCGACATGGGTCTGATCGTTCGCACTGCCGGCCTGGGCCGCAGCAGCGAAGAAATGCAGTGGGACCTCGACTACCTGCTGCAACTGTGGACCGCAATCAAAGAAGCCTCGCTGGATCGCTCCGCGCCGTTCCTGATCTACCAGGAAAGCAACGTGATCATCCGCGCCATCCGCGATTACCTGCGCCAGGACATCGGCGAAGTGCTGATCGACAGCGTTGAAGCCCAGGACGAAGCCCTGACCTTCATCCGCCAGGTAATGCCGCAGTACGCCAGCAAGATCAAGCTGTACGAAGACAGCGTTCCGCTGTTCAACCGTTTCCAGATCGAAAGCCAGATCGAAACCGCCTTCCAGCGCGTCGTCGAACTGCCTTCCGGCGGCTCCATCGTTATCGATCCGACCGAAGCCCTGGTGTCCATCGACATCAACTCGGCGCGCGCCACCAAAGGCAGCGACATCGAAGAAACCGCACTGCAGACCAACCTTGAAGCCGCCGAAGAAATCGCCCGTCAGTTACGCCTGCGTGACATCGGCGGCCTGATCGTCATCGACTTCATCGACATGACCCCTGCCAAGAACCAGCGCGCCGTGGAAGAAAAAGTCCGCGAATGCCTGGAAGCCGACCGCGCTCGCGTGCAAGTCGGTCGCATCTCGCGCTTCGGCCTGCTGGAAATGTCCCGTCAGCGCCTGCGTCCATCGCTGGGCGAAAGCAGCGGCATCGTCTGCCCGCGTTGCAACGGCACCGGCATTATCCGTGACGTTGAATCGCTGTCGCTGGCGATCCTGCGCCTGATCGAAGAAGAAGCCCTGAAAGACCGCACCGCCGAAGTTCGCGCCCAAGTGCCGATTCCAGTGGCTGCGTTCCTGCTCAACGAAAAACGCAATTCGATCACCAAGATCGAACTGCGCACCCGTGCCCGCATCGTCATTCTGCCGAACGATCACCTCGAAACGCCGCACTTCGAAGTTCAGCGTCTGCGCGATGACAGCCCGGAAGCCAGCATCAACCAGTCCAGCTACGAAATCGCGGCTGCCGCTGCCGAAGTCGAAGAAGTCCAGCCAGCCGCCGCGACCCGCACCCTGGTTCGCCAGGAAGCAGCGGTCAAGACTGCTCCGGCCCGCGCCAACGCTCCGGTTCCGACCGAAGTTGTCGCTGCCGCACCTGTTGCTGTACCGGTCGCCGCGCCTGAGCCAAGCCTGTTCAAAGGTCTGGTGAAGTCGCTGGTCAGCCTGTTCGCGACCAAGGAAGAGCCTGCTGCGCCGGTGGTGGTTGAAAAGCCAGTCACCGAACGCCCTGCCCGCAACGAAGAGCGCCGCAACGGCCGCCAGCAGAGCCGCAACCGTAACGGTCGCCGCGATGAAGAGCGCAAGCCTCGTGAGGAACGTGCACCGCGTGAAGAACGCGCACCACGTGAGCCACGCGAAGAGCGTCAACCACGCGAAGCCCGCGAAGAAGCCCCAGCAGTCGCCCGTGAAGAACGCGCTCCGCGTGAAGAGCGCGCACCACGCGCCCCTCGCGAAGAACGTGCACCGCGCGCCCCGCGTGAAGATCGCAAGCCACGTGGCGAGCGTGAAGAACGCCCGGTTCGTGAACTGCGCGAGCCTCTGGATGCCGCTCCTGCCGCCGCTGCCAACGCTGAAGAGCGTCCAGCCCGTCAGCCACGTGAAGAACGCGCTCCACGTCCACCGCGTGAAGAACGTCAGCCACGTACCGAGCAAGCCACTGCTGCCGTTGCCGAAGAAGAGCTGCCAGCCAACGAAGAGCAACTGCAGGAAGACGGTCAGGAAGGCGCCGAAGGCGATCGTCCACGCCGCCGCTCCCGTGGCCAGCGTCGTCGCAGCAACCGTCGTGAGCGTCAACGCGATGCCAATGGCAACGTGATCGAAGGTTCGGAAGAGTCTGAATCGACTGAAAACGCCGAAGCGCCAAGCGCTGCCGATCTGGCCGCCGGCCTGGCTGTTACCGCAGCCGTTGCCAGCTCCGTGATCAGCGCGCCTGCCGAAGCACAAGCCAACGAGCAAGCTGAACGCGCCACTGCCGCCACGCTGGAAACTGCTCCGGTTGAAGCGCCAGTCGTTGAAGCGACCACGCCAGTAGAAGTCAGCGCTGCTCCGGAAATCGAAGTGGCACCGGTTCGTGAAGCACAGCCTGAAGTTGAAGCTGCCGCTGAGCCTACCGTTGCTGTCGAGCCTGCTGCATCCGCTGAGCCTGTAGTTGAAGCGCCGGCTGAACCAGTACGTGAAGTTCGCGAAGAACAAACCGCGTTCAACTGGGTTGCCGAGCCACCTGTAGCAGTCGAAGCTCCAGCGCCAGTCGCTGAAGAAGCCATGGTTTCCGAGCCAGTGGTGGCTGCTGCCGAGCCTGCTCCAGCGGTGGTTGAAGCGCCGGTTGTTGCCGAAGAGGCTGCACCGGTGGCCGAAGCCGCCCCTGTCAGCGCTCTGACCCCAAGTGGCCGCGCACCGAACGACCCGCGTGAAGTACGTCGTCGCAAGCGTGAAGAAGAGCGTCTGCAGAAGGAAGCCGAACTGGCTGCCGCTGCTGCTCCGGCTGCTGCCGAGCCAGCACCGGTTGCTGCTGAAGTTGTCGAGGCAGCCCCTGCCCCAGCCGCTGAAGCCGCTGCCGAACCGGTTGAATCCGTGATCGACGAAGCACCGCGCTCCGTTCAGGAAGCGGTAGAGCAACACGAGCAAGCCCAGGAAAAAGAGCACGAGCCTAAACCCCTCGTCTGATTCCATCGGCCACTAAAAAGCCCCGCCTGGTGATCCAGGCGGGGCTTTTTTTTGCTAATAGAAACTGAAGCCTGTTGCTGCCTGGCAACGGTTTATTGTCGAGGCGATTGCGTTCCTCGCTAAACACCCGCTTAAATATTTGTAAGCAAGTATTACGAAAGAGCTGTGCAACGTGCAGAATAGAGCGGTGCAGGGTTCAAAGTAGGTCCTGCCACGGCCCGAAAGCCTTCGGCCCGTTATGGAGCAAAGAGTGCGTGATTATGGAAATTGCTGAACTGGACGCTTTCAAAGCGATTGTTGACTACGGCAGCGTCACACAAGCAGCGATCAGGTTAAACCGCGCTCAATCCAGTATTTCCTTCCGCATCAAGACACTCGAATCACGGCTCGATACCAAGCTGTTTGAACGCTCCGGTCGCGGTATCACGATGACGGCGCCAGGCAAGGAGCTCTATGCCTATGCCTCACAAATCCTCGAACTGGTTGCTCGCGCTCAAGCCAGCCTGAGCCAGACAAAAACCGAAACTCGGGTGCGTTTGGGTGTCATCGAAAACCTCACTATTACTCGCCAGAACCTGTTGCAAAGCATCGTTGCCAATCCCGACGGGCTGGCAGTGGATGTCAGCATTGGAAATACACAGTCGCTGCTCAAGGAGTTCGAGGCCGGCAAACTCGACGCAGTGATTGTCGGCGCAGGCTTTGCACCTTCGCATTATCGCCGGGTAACGCTGTTCAACGAGCCGCTGGCCTTGATCTACAGCGCAGCACACCCCACCATCCAGGACCTGAAAGCGTTCAGTGGCCAAGTGTTCCTGGTCAACAGCCGGCGCAGCGCTTCGCAACGTAATCTCGACGAACTATTCATGATGGGCAATATCACCCCGGAAAAAATCATCGAGTGTGGCTCTTATCCGCTGTTGTTTTCTAATGTGATCAACGGCGTGGGCGTTGCTCTGGTACCGTTGTCACTGGTCGATTCGTGCTGTCGCAGTGAACAGGTGCAAACATATTTCCTGAGTGGTTCATATGCCTCGCTGACCACCGAATTCGTGTTTTTCGATCACCCTGGCAAACCAGCCCCCAGAGCGCTGGCGCAATGGGTGCTCGACTTCGAAAAACCGGCCCGCTTACCGCTGACGGAAGGGTAACGGGCCGGGCACCCGTCAGCAGTTACAGATTGCCGCACCACCTCACCCTCGAAGAGGTTGGACAGTTGCAGTCCATCCTCCTGGCTGCTCGCCCGAATGACGTCACCCTGGAACAGCAGGGCTTCGAGTTCACGTTTGGGAAACATCAATCAAGCCGCCTCCGCGCGCAGTGCCACCGGTGCCCGCCTCTTAATGGAACAGAGGATCACCCCAAACACGATCAGCACCAGACTGACCAGGTGATAGGCGTGCAGTTGCACGTCGAGGAACACGATGCTGAACAGCCCACCGGACAGTGGTACCAAGTGAGTGAAGATCTCACCACGGGTGGCACCGATTTCACCGATGCCTTTGCTCCAGAACAAGTACGACAGCCAGGACGGGAAAATCACCAGATACGCCAGGCCCAGCCACGGTGCAGCGCCCTGCCCCAGGTTGAACGTCAGATCAGGGTGCAACGCCCAAATACCCAAGCTGAACGGAATCAGGCATAACGCCCCCACCACTGCGCAATACGTCACGAACGCATTGCCGGCGATGGTTTTGGGCTTTGTCCGCAAAAAGGAGCAATAGACAGCCCAACTGGCAGCCGAGGCCATGGTCCAGAAATCGCCTTTGTTGAAGCCTTCCAGGAAGCTCAAATCGGACAGATGCCCCATCGTCACCAGCCAGAACACACCCACCGTACTGATGACCACCCCAAGCATGTTCGACCTAGAGATGAAATCACCGAAAACGAAACGGTTGAGGGCCAGTACCAGACAGGGCGTGGCCGACAGATAAATCGCCGCATTCAACGAACTGGTGTATTGCAAACCGATATATAAGGTCAGCGGAAATATAACTTGGCCACAGATCGCCAACATAACCAGGGTCAACCATGACTTACGTACGGCCGGCAAACTGGCGATCACGGCTTTATAGTTAATCAGCAGTAGTAAAGCGCTGGTAATCAGCCATCGAAGTTGTGACAGCAGCACTGGATCAACATCCACCACCATCAACTTTCCGACCACATAGTTACCGCCCCAGAACACCGCAGCGAGTGAAAGTAATAAGTACGGCATTGACGCCTCCGTTAGATCTTCTTCATTGACATGAAAGAGGCACCGTCGAACTCGGCTTCCCCTTGCAGATGGAACAAGTCTTGATACACAGACAGTTGCGCCTGCAACACATCCGTAATGGGCACCAACAACAGTGCCTGCGTCGCCAGCACCCGGGCCAGTTCATTGACATAGACTCGGCAAGGCTCGGCCTCGACAGGCGAACTGTTGGCGACAATCAGTGAGTCACCCCATCGACGGCGATAGTAAAATCGCCGGCCGCGATGAATGCAGTGAGTACTGACCGGACGTTCACCCCAACTGTGAACATCACACGCCACATGATCGTATGTGGGATAGAACCCGCTGAATAACGAGTTTTATATCTGGCACCCATCGATAAATACGAATGGGCGAAAGGAAGAGCCTATTATTCCGGGGAAGTGCGAATGCGATCCCGCTGACAACCGTTATTGAAAAACCAGCGCCTCAGGCACATCCACATCCCACAACACCCCGGGATCCTCAACCTTCACCTCGACCACCCTCGCCTGTGCAAACAGCGACTTGGCGCCGTGATCACCGGTCAACGCCATCAATCCCGGACCGAAGCTTCGCCCGAACCCCACCGGGTGCCCATATTGCCCTTCATACACCGGCACGCTGATGGCATCCTGCGCAATATTCGCAACAACCTGTTCAATGCTGGACGGCAGGATAAACGGCATATCCCCCAGCATGATCAGCCAGCCGCCGAGTTGTGAGCATGCCGCCACACCCGCCGCAATGCTGTCGCCCAGGCCGGTCGACTCGATCCGCACAATCTCGCAACCATAGGCCTGAGCCATACGAATGACTTGCGGGCGACCCGCCGTGGTCACCAGCACGCGCTTCTCAAGCGCGGCCGGCAGATTCACCAGCACCTGCTCGATCATCGAATGCACGGTGACGCCGTCACGACCGGTACAGTCCATCAGCAGCTTGTCCTTCTCGGCACCCGCTACCTGTCGAAACCGGCTGCCCTGCCCCGCGGCCACTACGATAACGCCGATGGGGTCGCTCATATGCCCTCCTGCAACGGCCTCTTCTGTTTCAATTCCACGCCGTTTTTGATCGCCACAATTTCGGCCAGCAGCGACAAGGCGATTTCCGCCGGCGTATGGCTGCCGATGTGCAAACCGATCGGCCCGTGCAAGCGCTCAATGGCCTGTTGTGACAAGCCTAGCTGAGCCAGGTTGTCCCGGCGCTTCTGGCTGTTGACCCGCGAACCCAGCGCTCCGACATAAAACGCCTTGGAGTCCAGCGCGGTAAGTAGCGCCATGTCATCCAGGCGTGGATCGTGGGTCAGGGCGACAATGGCCGTGCGCTCGTCGGTCTGGATGGTCAGCACCGCTTCGTCGGGCATGCCCGGGACGAAGCGACCGTGTTGCTCTTCCCAGCCATAGACGAACTCGGTGCGCGGATCGCAGATCAGCACTTCGAAATCCAGCAGCCGCGCCATTTCGGCAACGTAGCGCGACAGTTGGCCGGCGCCGATCAGCAACAGCCGCCAGCGCGGACCATAGATGGCGCGCAAGGTCTGCCCGTCAAACACCAGCGCATCAGTCTTGCTCGCTGGCCGCAAAACCACGTCACCGGTCGCCAGATTCAGCTCACGCGCAACGATTTCATGCGCCTCACAACGTGTCAGCAATTCGGCGACCCACGCCGGATCGCCGACGCGCTCCTCGGTCAGGCGCAAAGTGCCGCCGCATGGCAAACCAAACCGCGCGGCCTCCTCACGGGTGACGCCATAGGTAATCAATTGCACCGGCGGCCCCTCAGCCGGGATACGGCCATCGTGCAGCCGGGCAATCAGGTCATCCTCGACACAGCCACCGGACACCGAGCCAATCACCACGCCGTCTTCACGCAACGCCAGCATGGCGCCAGGTGCCCGAGGCGCGGTGCCCCAGGTCTGGACCACGCTGTACAACATCACCCGCTGACCGGCGCGACGCCATTGCAGCACGCTGCGCAGGACGTTCAGATCGACGCTGTCCATCAGGCTTGCGCCTTCTGCCAGCCTTGCAGTTGATAACGCACTGGCAGATTACGGATGCGCTTGCCGGTGGCAGCGAAGATCGCGTTGCACAGCGCTGGCGCAATCGGCGGCACGCCCGGTTCACCGACCCCGCCCAACGGCACATTGCCCGGTGGCGTAACCAGGTGCACCGCGACTTCTTTCGGTGCCAGAGACATGCGCGCTACCTCGTACATGTGGAAATTGTCCTGCTGAACCTTACCGTCCTTGAAGCTGATTTCCCCCAGCACCGCGTTGCCCAGGCCCATCACGCAGGCACCTTCAAACTGCGAGCGAATCCGCTCAGGGTTGATCTGCGGGCCGCAATCCACGGCGATGTCGGCCTTGTGCACGATCAACGTGCCATCGTCTTTGACTTCAACCTCGATCACCGCCGCCACATAAGTGACAAAACTATAGTGCACCGCCAGGCCCAAACCTCGGCCCTTGGGCAACTCACGCCCCCAACCGGCCGCTTTGGCGGCGGTTTCCAGCACAGTGCGCATCCGTGCAGTGTCGATTGGATAACGCTCGGGAGATTCGCCGTAGTTCCACTCTTCACTCAAGGTGCGCGGATCGATCGATCTGTCCGGGCCGAGCAGTTTGATCTGGTACTTGAGCGGATCCTGACCGGCCTTGTGGGCCAGTTCATCGACAAAGCTCTGAATCGCAAAGCCGTGGGGAATGTTCGATACCGAGCGATACCAGCCGACCCGGGTATGGACCGTCGCTTCAGGGTTTTCCAGACGCACGTTGGGGATCGCGTAAGCCATGTTGGTAAAGCCCATGCCCAGCTCGAAAGCCGCTTCATGGTTCATCCCCGGCGCGAACAGCGCGGTGATGCTCGGCGCCACCGTGCGGTGCAGCCAGCCGGACGGCAGGCCGTCCTTGTTCAGGCTGGCCTTCAGGTATTCGGCCGACACGGTGTGGAAATAGGAGTTGTGGATGTCGTCTTCACGGGTCCATTGCACCCGCACCGCCTTGCCCGGAAACTCTTTGGCCAGGATCGCCGCTTCAACGACGAAGTCCGGTTTGGATTTGCGACCGAAACCGCCGCCGAGCAAGGTGACGTGGAACGTGACGTGATCGAATGGAATCCCGAGGCGCTCACCGATCCGTTCACGGGTGACTTGCGGTGCCTGGCTTGGCGCCCAGGCTTCGCACACGCCGTCCTTGAAACGGGCGATGGCGACCATCGGTTCCATTGGCGATTGCGCCAGGTGCGGCAGGTAGTAAGAGGCTTCGAGGGTGCTGTCGGCGCTGCTCATGGCCTGGTCGATGCTGCCGGTATTGCGCACCACTTTGCCGGGTTTGAGAGACGCGGCTTCGAGTTCCTTGCGGTAGGCGATCGAGTCATAACTGGCGTTGGGGCCGTCATCCCACTCGATTTTCAGTGCTTCACGGCCCTTGATCGCCGCCCAGGTATTGCTGGCCACCACGGCCACACCGCCCAGAGGCTGAAACTCGGACGGCAATGGACGGCTTTCGATTTGCAGGACCTTGATCACACCCGGGACTTTCATCGCGGCGCTGGCATCGAAGGACTTGACCTTGCCGCCGTAGACTGCTGGACGCGCGATGGTGGCGAAAAGCATGCCGTCGAAATGCACATCGGCGCCGTAGACCGCACGACCATTGACGATGTCCGCACCGTCAATGGCCTTGGTACCTTCCTTGCCGATATAACGGAATTCCGACGGTTGCTTGAGCCGCAGACTGTCGCGGGCAGGCACCGCCAGTGCACTGGCATCAGCGGCTAACGCGCCGTAGCCCAGTTCACGACCGGTCGGTTGGTGAATGACTTTATGCAGTTGCGCACGGCACTCGCCGACCGGCACTCTCCACTGCGCGGCAGCGGCTTGCTCAAGCATGGTCCGCGCGGCAGCACCGCAACGGCGCATCGGCTCATACCAGTGACGCATGCTCCGCGAACCATCGGTGTCCTGGTTGCCGAAACGCACTTCGTCGCCCGGCGCCTGTTGCACTTTGACCAGCGCCCAGTCGGCGTCCAGCTCATCGGCTACTACCATGGTCAGGCTGGTGCGCACGCCCTGACCCATTTCCGAGCGGTTGCAAACCACGGTCACACTGCCATCGGCCGCGATGCTGACATACACCTTAGGATCATCGATCCAGCCGTTGGGCATGCCATCGGCGCCGAACTTCTTGTCTTTTTCGGCAGCGAGGGCGTCCTGCCAGCCCCAACTGGCTGCCAGCACCAGCGCACTGGTAGCGCCCACACCCTTGAGGAAACCGCGGCGACTGAGGTTGCTCAGATTGCTCAACGCAAAATCATTCGGTAGCCGACTCATGCCTTGACCTCCTTCAGGTGAGTGGACGCCTGGCGGATGGCGGTCTTGATCCGATTGTAGGTGCCACAACGGCAAATGTTGCCGACCATCGCCTCTTCGATCTGCTCGTCGCTGGGGTTCGGGTTGGTTTTCAGCAACGCCGTGGCCGACATGATTTGTCCGCCCTGGCAATAACCGCACTGCGCCACGGCGCTGTCGAGCCAGGCTTGCTGGACGACTTTGCCAACCGGATCGGCGTGCAGGTTGTCGATGGTGGTGATGTTCTGACCGACCACCGAGCCGATCGGCGTGATGCAACTGCGCGCAGGCGCGCCGTCGATATGAATGGTGCAGGCGCCACACAGGCCCATGCCGCAGCCGAACTTGGTGCCGTTGTAACCGGCCACGTCACGGATCGCCCAGAGCAGCGGCATGTCCTCGGTGACATCGAGTTGATGATCTTGTCCATTGAGTTTCAGGGTAATCATGGGCACGCCCGCATAGTTATAGAGGTTATGGGGTCGAGCAATCTGCCGCGTGGGTTCCTTCACGCAGATCGACTCAGGCTAATGGGCTCTCTTATGCGGACACAACGTCTGCACCGGGCCTTTGGTGGAGCAAATGCTTGCATCGTTAGGTCGCTAAGTTAACCCAGCATTAACAAAAAAGCCCTGCACATCTGAAGATGTGCAGGGCTTTGAAATCAGCCGTGAAAGCGTAGCCTCAATACCGATTGGGCTCCATTTCCAGGTCGACATGGAAACGCTCTGAAATGTCTTTCTGAATACGCTGCGCCAGGTTCAGCAATTGCAGGCCCGTTGCGGTGCCGTAGTTGACCAGCACCAGCGCTTGTAATTTGTGCACACCGGCATCACCGTCGCGAAAGCCTTTCCAGCCGGCCCGTTCGATCAGCCAGCCCGCCGCCAGTTTCATTTGCCCATCGGGTTGCGCATACGCCACCAGATCCGGGTATTCACCCTTGAGTTGTGCCACGAGTGCGGCTGGTACCAACGGATTCTTGAAGAAGCTGCCGGCATTGCCGAGCACTGCCGGGTCGGGGAGTTTTTCGTTGCGAATGCTGCAAATGGCCTGACTGACATCGGTTGGCGTCGGGTGATCGATACCTAGCGACGTCAGGCGCTGGCGAACCGGGCCGTATTCCAGGTGCAGGTGCGCGGTGCGCGTGAGGGTGAAACGCACCCGCAGGATCAACCAACGCCCCGGCTCCTGTTTGAACAGGCTGTCACGGTAGGCGAAGTTGCACTCGGCCAGCGTGAAGTCTCGCAACTCGCCGGTCTGGCGATCGAGGGCTGTCAAGCCGGCAAAAACGTCTTTTATCTCGACGCCGTAAGCGCCGATGTTCTGCATCGGTGCCGCGCCCACGGTGCCGGGAATCAGGCTGAGGTTTTCAAGCCCCGACAACCCTTGCGCCAGGGAGTGTTGCACAAACGGATGCCACGGCTCGCCCGCCTCGGCTTCGATCACCACCTGGTTGCCGTCATCGCTCAGTACACGAATCCCGCGTGTGGCCATGCGCAGTACCAGCGCCTGGACATCAGCGGTCAGCAGCAAATTGCTGCCGCCACCAATCACCAGCACGGGCACATCATGTTCCACCCCATAGGCCAGGGCTTCGCGCACGTCGGCATCGCTATGCGCCTCGGCAAATAGCCGGGCCTGAACATCCACGCCAAAGCTGTTGAACGGCTTGAGCGAAACCTCGGATTGCACCTGCAAACTCATAACCGGCCCTTCAATTCGATCACCAGCAAATCGCTGGCGCGCTCGATCAGGTCCAGTACCGTTTCGAACCCTTGGTCGCTGTCGTGATAAGGATCCGGCACTTCATCGATTTCCGACTGGTAGCGACGCAGGAACAGGTCCAGCTCGGCCTTGCCCTTGGCTGGTTGCAAGGCCTTGAGGTGGCGCAGGTTGCTGTTGTCCATCGCCAGAATCAGGTCGTAGGTGGCGAAATCGGCACGGCTGACTTGCTGCGCACGCTGGGCCGACAGGTCATAGCCGCGCAGTTTCGCCGCGGCCTGACTGCGCTTGTCCGGGGCCTTGCCGACGTGCCAGTCACCGGTGCCAGCGGAAGCCACCTCGACTTGATCGGCCAACCCTGCCTCACGCAGTTTGTGCCGCAACACGCCTTCGGCCGTGGGGGAACGGCAGATATTGCCCAGGCAGACGAACAGAACCCGCATCAGGCCTCCAGCAAGCGACGAACGCGCTCGAGGTCTTCAAGGGTATCGACGCCGGTGGGCGGCGCGATCAATGCATCAGCGACATGGATTCGCACGCCATGCCAGAGCGCCCGCAGTTGTTCCAGAGACTCGGTGTTCTCCAGCCAGCATGGGCCCCAGGAGACGAAGTCCTGCAGGAAACCGGCGCGATAAGCATAAATGCCGATGTGACGGCGATACGGCACGCCTTCCGGCAATTGGTCGCGGCTTTTGGCAAACGCGTCGCGAGCCCACGGCAAGGAGGCACGACTGAACGTCAGCGCCAGGCCATTGAGGTCGCTGACCACTTTGACCACGTTGGGATTGAACAGGGTTTCCACATCTTCGATCGGCTCGGCCAGGGTGGCCATGCGCGCCTCGGTATGGGCCGCCAGGTTGGCGGCAACCTGATCGATTACGCTCGGCGGGATCAATGGCTCGTCGCCCTGAACGTTGACCACGATGGCGTCCGGGGCCAGGCCCAGTTTCGCGGCGACTTCGGCCAGACGATCTGTGCCGGAATTATGATCTTCGCGAGTCAGCACCACTTCGGCACCAAAACCTTTGCAGGCCTCGATGATGCGCGCATCGTCAGTGGCCACAACGATTCGTTGGGCGCTGCTTTTGCTCGCCTGTTCCCAGACGTGCTGAATCATCGGCTTGCCGGCGATCAGCAGCAGGGGTTTGCCCGGCAGACGGGTGGAGGCAAAACGCGAGGGAATGACAACGGTAAAAGGTGTAGTCATTTGTCCAGACGCTCGTCGGTGGTCAGGGTGCGCGCTTCGCTTTCGAGCATCACCGGGATGCCGTCGCGAATCGGATACGCGAGGCCGGCGCCCTTGCTGATCAGCTCGGTTTTGTCGGCGCTGAGCTTGAGCGGACCTTTGCAGACCGGGCAAGCGAGGATGTCGAGCAATTTGGTGTCCATGTACATTCCCTGGATAGAAACGGAGTTAAGGCAAAAGACGAGCCGGCACCAGGCGCATCAACTGTGTATCGAACCAGGCCACGAAGGCCGGCGATGGCGCAGCATCGACCGCCAGGTACCACCAATCGGCGGCGGCGAAGGCACGGCACTTCACCGCGTCCTTTTCCGTCATCACCACTGGCAATGACGGGGTGAAATTCAACGCCTGCACGCTGTACTCGGCGTGGTCGGCAAACGCATGGGGCACTGGCCGCCAGTGTAGCGTTTCGAGGGTCGTGAAGAAACGTTGGGGATTGCCGATCCCCGCCACGGCATGCAGCGCCTGACCTGCGGGAAAGTGTTCGAGAGACCGGCGTTCACCGCTATGCAGATTGACCAGCGCCGTGGGTTGCAGCTGGAAGGCAAAACCGTCAATGCGGTCGGCCGTGGCGCCGTTGTAAAGCACCGCATCGACGCTTTGCAGACGCTCGATCGGTTCGCGCAATGGCCCGGCCGGCAGGCAACGCTGGTTGCCCAGCCCTCGGGCGGCATCGATCAGCACCAGTTCCAGGTTCCGGGCCAGCCGGTAATGCTGCATGCCGTCGTCGGAGAGGATCAGGTCCAGCGGCTCACTCGCCAGCAAGGCTTTGACCGCGCGGCTGCGGTCCGGGTCGATCATCAGCGGCACGCCGGTGCGCTGAACGATCAACAACGGCTCATCGCCCGCCACGTCCGCGCCTTGATCCGCCTCGACTCGCCACGGCAATTGTGAAGGTTTTGCACCGTAACCACGGCTGACCACGCCGACCCGTAAACCTCTGCGCTGACAATGCTCGATCATCCACAGGATCAACGGCGTCTTGCCGGTACCGCCCACCGTGATATTGCCGACCACGATCAGCGGCACCGGCGGTTGGTAGATCTCGCCCTCGCCCGCCAAAAAGCGCTTGCGCTTGCCGGTGACCACAAGCCGATACAGCCATTCCAGAGGCTGCAACAGCTTCAATGCCGGATGGCCTTCGTACCATGCAGCGAGCAATCGATCGGACATGGCCATCAGGATGCTGGCGCCGCCTCGACAGTGGTCATACGCAAGTGACTGAAACCGAGCTTGCCGGCAGCGTCCATCGCAGTGATGACGGACTGATGAGGGGTCTTGCCATCGGCGCTGATGGACAGCGGCAGGTTGGTGTCGCCGTTGGATTCTTTCTGTAGCGCTTCCATCAGGCTGGTCAGGTCATTCTTGGGCAACAACTGGTTGTTCACGGAGAACACACCTTCGGCGCTGATGGCGATGTCCAATTGTTTGGCCTGCTGGTCTTCGGCCGGGGAACCGCTGACCGCTTCCGGCAAGTCGACGCGCAACTGGGTTTCACGGGTGAAGGTGGTGGTCACAACGAAAAACAGCAGCAGGATAAACACCACGTCGATCAACGACGCGAGGTTGATGTCTATCGTTTCCCGTGGTTTACGACGGAATTTCACGCTTTGCCCTCAGCCAGATCCACGTCGCGGTCACCCTGCACTACCTCGACCAGCTTGATCGCTTCCTGCTCCATGCCCACCACCAGCTCATCTATGCGGCGTTGCAGGAAACGGTGGAAGAACACGGCCGGGATGCCGACCATCAGGCCAGCGGCGGTGGTGATCAGCGCTTTGGAAATACCACCGGCCAGCACGGAGGCGTTGGTGCCCATGCCCGTGCCCATGAACGCACTGAAAATATCGATCATGCCCAGCACCGTACCCAGCAACCCCAACAACGGGGCCATGGCGGCGATGGTGCCGAGGGCATTGATGTAGCGTTCGAGCTCGTGAATCACCCGCGCTGCGGCTTCTTCGATGCACTCTTTCATGATCTCGCGACCATGCCTGGAGTTCGCCAGACCGGCGGCCAGGATCTCGCCCAACGGAGAGTTGGCGCGCAGTTCCTTGAGTTTTTCTTTATTGAGTTGTTTGTCCTTGATCCAGACCCAGACCTGCCCGAGCAAGTGCTCCGGGGTCACGCGGCTGGCACGCAGGGTCCAGAGACGCTCGGCAACGATCGCCATGGCGGCGATGGAACTCAGAATGATCGGCAGCATCATCCAGCCGCCGGATTTGACCAATTCCCACACAGTGACAGTCCCCTCGAAAAGTGCGCCACTCTAACATAGGGGGTGGACGCACCGAAGACCGCGATGTCGCATCCGGTCGGGCTTCGATAGTTCGGGTTACTGGCTGGATGGTGGCGGATCGCGCCAGAAGCGCCGTTCTTGAAGCATCGTCCACGGCGGCTCGAAGCGTCCCAGTTGCAGACGAATGGCACCTTGCTCGACGCTGTCGTAGATCGCCATACCGCGCTTTTGATACCTCGCCACGACCGTGGGATGGGGATGGCCGAAAGAATTGCCGTTGCCACGGGAGATCAGCACCGCTTTGGGCTGCAAGGTGCTGAGCAACACCATTGAAGACGAACTGCGACTGCCATGGTGCGGGGCCTGCAACCAATCCGTCGGCACCGCCAATGGACTGTCGAGCAACGCCCGTTCGGCGGCGGCATCGATGTCGCCGGTCAGCAGCAACCGCTCGTCATTGGCTTCAATCTGCAACACGCAGGATTTCTGATTGCTGTCGCTGGCCGATGACCACTGCCAGAGTTGAAACTTCACGCCGTCCCAGACCCATTGCTGACCGCTCTCGCAACCCTCGGCGTGCAATTCGTCTGGCAGGGCCAGGTGATCGCCACTCAGTACTTGCTTCACCGGTATTGCACTGGCAATTGCTCGCGCACCGCCGGCGTGATCGGCATCGGCATGGCTGATCAGCATCAGATCAATGCCGTTCACACTCAGTTTGCGCAATGATGGCAGCACCACCCGCTCCCCCAGGTCGATATCGCCGAACCGTGGCCCGGCGTCATACAGCAAGGTGTGATGACGGGTACGCACCAGGATTGCCAAACCCTGACCGACATCCAACTGCCAGACCTCGGCCATGCCTTCAGGCAATGTGTGCCGGGGCGCAAAAACCAGTACCAGCAACATCGGCCAGCCCAACGGGCGCAATGGCACGCCTCGCGGCAATAACAGCACAAAGGCTCCCAACATGCCGAGCGCCCATACCCACAACGGGACCGCCACCGGCACCCACGCGGGCAATTGCCCGGCGATCAACGCCAACCCCTTGAACAAAAGATCGATCAGACCGCCGGCCAACCACAGCAATCCTTCGCCCACATAAGGAACGGGCAACAACATCGTCCCAAGCAGAGCCGGCGGCAGGACCACCAGGCTGACCCAAGGTACCGCCAGCAAATTGGCCAGCGGCCCGCTGAGACTGATCGGCAACCCCAGCACCAACAGCAGCGGACACAAGCCGATCGCGATCAGCCATTGAGCGCGAGTCCAGGTTTGCCACCAGCGCCACGCACCCAATCGGCCGCCAAAAGTGAAAATCAGCACCGCGACCGCCGCAAAGGACAACCAGAAACCCGGTTGCAGGCTCGCCAGCGGGTCCAGCAGCAAAACACCGTCAAGCGCCAGCAACAGCGGCCACCATGCGCCGAGGTGACGAAACCGTAGTCGCCATAACAGCACCAGACCGATCATCAGGCAGGCCCGCCGCACCGGCACTTCGAAGCCGGCCAGCAGCCCATAACCGAGCGCGGCCGCGAACGCCAGTCCGCACGCCCATGGCAGCCACGGCAAACGCTTGGGCCATAAGCCGTAACGCGCCAACCCGGCAATCAGCAGATACACCACTCCCGCCAGCAAACCGATGTGCTGCCCGGAAATCACCAATAGATGCACGGTGCCGGTGTCTTGCAGCACCTGCCAGTCCTCACGGCTCAATCCGGCGCCATCCCCCAGCACCAACGCTGTCAGCGCACCCGTTCGCCCTTGGGCATCCACGGCCTGCAAACGCTGACGGATGCCGTCACGCCAGGCCCACTGCGCTTCCATCAGTCGCTGGCCATCTTTGACGGTCCCGGTGGCGCCAATGTGCCGGGCCAATAACCAGGCGTCGTAATCGAACGCATGCGGGTTGAGCAACCCGACAGGACGCTTCAATTTGACGGCCAGCCGCCAATGCTCGCCGCTGTTGACGGGCGGCCCGCCATACCAGGCCAGACGCAGGTGCCGAGGCAGTCTGGTGCGACGCGACTGACTGTCCGTCAGTTCGAAACGCACTACGCCCTCGGTCTGCTGCGGCAACCCGGTCACACGACCTTCGACCCAGCGAGTCTCGCCATCAAGATTCAGTGCCAGGCGATCATTCAGCGCCCACTGTGCATTCGCGCCGGCCCAACTGAAACCGAACAGAAAAAATGCCAGGGGAAAAGTGCGAAACGGCAGCAACATCAAACCCGCCACCGGTAACAACAGCCACAACCCTGTCGGCGGTAATGCCGGTAAAAAACGCAAGGCCAGCAGACCCAACGCCAGCGCCATCATCCCTGTGCGCATAAGCCCGTCCTTGAGAGTCCCTTCCTATGCTTAGCCGGTGTACCGCACGTACGTCGTTATCAATTGTCACAAAGTCTGAATGGGCGGTTCGTAGAATCCAGACATACTTGCCGCCTGAACCGACCGAGAAGCCTTATGCCCCGGCGCTTATTCAAACGTTACATGCCAGACCCGACCAGCATCAGGGAACACAAATCCTTACGCTTTCTCGGCACCCTGCTGCATGACCCGAACCTCTGGCACCTCAATCGCCACTCCGTCGCGCGGGCCATGGCGGTCGGTCTGTTCGCCGCATTCCTGCCGATTCCATTGCAGATGCTGGTGGCGGCGTTCCTGGCCATCATCGCGCGCGGCAACATGCCGATTGCCGTCAGCCTGGTCTGGCTGACCAACCCGATCACCATGCCGGCGGTATTCTTCTGCACTTATCAGACTGGTGCCTGGTTGATGGACGTCCCCGCCAGACGCTTGCCGGACGCGCTGACCTGGGAGTGGATCAGCGGCGAACTTTCGAGCCTGTGGCAACCGTTCTTGCTCGGTTCGGTGGTCACGGGGTTGGTGCTGGGTGCCCTCGCCTATTGCCTGGTGATGATGTATTGGCGCTGGTGGGTGAGTCGGCAGTGGAAGCGGCGTAAGAAAAGCCGGATGTGAGAATGAAAAACGGCCTCCGCTTGGGAGGCCGTTTTTCTGAGCGCTGGCTTTTCGGTTGTGTACATATCCGTTTTTGCGGTAACGGCTGCTTAGGGTTCCGCCCTTACGGCGGGTCACTTTCGAAAAGCGCGAAAGTAACCAAAGCGCTTTTTGCCCCACCATTCGGTGCCTCGCTTAGGCTCGGCATGCCCTCACTCCGGCATTGCTCCGGGGGCCCGCCGCCATCGGCCATCCATGGCCGGGGGCGGCTACCGCGGCCTCCTTGCCGCGGTGCCCCCTGCGCAACGCCTGCGTTCGGCCTCTGGGAAAGGGGCGGCAGATCTAAAGCCAAAGCAACGGCAACGGCAAGACCAACCGCTTCGCGAGCAAGCCCGCTCCCACAATAGATCGGCGTACGACAACGCTTTTCAACCACTCAACAGGCCGAGCGTTAGCTCGCCTGCAGCTTTTGATCTTGACGCACCGCCCCCTCGAGAGGCCGAGCGGAGGTTCTGCGCAGTGGGCAACCCGGCATGGATGCCGGGTTAGCCGCGCACGGCCATGGATGGCCGATCGCGGCGGGCCCACGGAGCAGGACCGGAGCGAGGGCATGGCGAGCCTAGGCGAGCCACCGAACGAAAGGGGCAGAAGCGCTTTGGTTACTTTCGCGCTTTTCGAAAGTGACTCGCTGTAAAAGCCAGCCCTTTCAAGGTGTTTTCCCTTTATGGGCCTTAAGCACCCGGTCGGTCGACACATGAGCATTGGCAGCCTTTCCCTCCAGCCATTCCTTGGGCTTGGCAATTTTGGGGCCGCGTATGCTTT
>NZ_FYEB01000016.1 GCF_900187445.1 Pseudomonas sp. Irchel s3b2 | reverse complement strand
AAAGCATACGCGGCCCCAAAATTGCCAAGCCCAAGGAATGGCTGGAGGGAAAGGCTGCCAATGCTCATGTGTCGACCGACCGGGTGCTTAAGGCCCATAAAGGGAAAACACCTTGAAAGGGCTGGCTCTTACAGCGGGTTACTTGGAAAAGCGCCAAGTAACCAAGCGCTTTTGCCCCTTTCGTTCGGTGGCTCGCTAAGGCTCGCCATGCCCTCGCTCCGGTCCTGCTCCGTGGGCCCGCCGCCATCGGCCATCCATGGCCGGGGGCGGCTAACCCGGCATCCATGCCGGGTTGCCCACTGCGCAGAACCTCCTCTCGGCCTCTCGAGGGGGCGTGCACCGCAACAGCACCGCGAGGCGGCCTACCGGCCGGCCTTATTTCGGGTTGTGTACACCCTGATGATCGTTCCCACGCTCCGCGTGGGAATGCATCCCGTGACGCTCTGCGTCACCATTGCGCAGGACTCAAGCCTTACGTCGACAGCGGAACGCGGAGCGTCCCCGGCGGCATTCCCACGCGGAGCGTGGGAACGATCAGAGTGAGAACGGCTCCTGTTGCTTTGCTTTGCTTTGGCTTTTGATTTTGATCTTGACCTGCCCCGTCGGAAGGCCGAACGCAGGTTCTGCGCAGTGGGCACCGCGGCAAGGATGCCGCGATAGCCGCCCCCGGCCATGGATGGCCGATGGCGGCGGGCCCACGGAGCAGGACCGGAGTGAGGGCATGGCGAGCCTAGGCGAGCCACCATACGTCAGGGGCGAAAGCGTTTGGTTACTTTGCGCTTTTCAAAGTAACCCGCCGTAAGGGCGGAACCCTAAGCCGCCGTTACCGCAGAAACGGATATGTACTCGATCAACAAACCACCGACCGCCTTTGCAAGCAGGCTTCACCCGTCAGCCCAACGTGTACCCATTATCAACCTTCCAATCCTGCCCATAGACACCCCGGGCGCCTTGGGACAGTTGAAAAATAATCACATTGGCCACCGCCGACGCATCGAGAAAATGCCCCGGCAGCAGCCGCTTGCCAAGGGTATCAGCGACGTCATCGAGTTCCCCATCGCTCAACCCCAGGTTGTCCCACATCGAGGTCGCGGTCGGCCCCGGCGAAACAAGGTTGATGCGCACGTCATAACGCGCAAACTCCACCGCCAATGTACGCGCCTGAGCCGCCAGCGCGGCCTTGCTGGCGATGCAGGCAGCCAGACCGGGAAAGCTCGAACCGGTCAGAAAACTACCGACAAACACCACCGAAGCCGGGTTCGCCAACTCACCGCGCAACGCCGCCAGGGTGTTCAACGCCCCGGCACCGTTGACCGCCCATTGGCGCTGGAAGGCCGGCATGTCCAGGCTATCGGCCATTTCGGCAATGCCTGCGTTGGGCACCAGATAATCCACCGGTCCCAGCGCCGCAGCCCGGCGGGCCAACTCGTAAAGGTCGTCCTGGCAGGTGACGTCCCCGGCGCACCATTGCAGCCGTTCACCGTAGATCTGTTGCAAGGCCGGCAATTCACCGACAGTGCGTGACATCGCCAGCACCTTGACCCCACGAGGCAACAGCGCGGCGCACAACGCCAGGCCAATCCCGGAGCTGGCACCGGTGATCACCGCCAGACGATCCTGAAACTCGGTTTGCATCATGTTCTCCTGGGCATCGTTAATGCCAAGCACTGGGGACGTTGTGAGCCCCTATCTTTGAACAGACGCAAAAATACCGACTTGACGGCGATCACTTTTCTCGATGGCTCGCCGATCAATGAGTCGAGTGCGACATCGCTGGCTGCTGCTGAAGCACCGCCTGATCGATCTCGCTGAACCGCAGCACACGACCGCCCTGATCGGCGGCCAGTTTTTCCGCAGCCTGCTGACTGGAGAAGGACGCCAACACCACACCCATTGCCCCCTTGAGTTGGGTGCCGACCACGTAAAACGCATCCTTGGCATCGATCAGATGCGAATCATTGGGGGCGTTCCACGGACTGCGGCCCATGTCGTGGACATACAACCGGGCCTCGCCATGATGATTTTCCGGTTGCAGCCACCAACCGATCATCTCCGCCGTGGAGCAGAATTTCTTGATGCCGCTGCGCTCGACCACTTCGCCCTTGGGCCCGGGGAAGCCGTCGATGATCATGCCGCAAACATGGCATTCATCACTGGGATGAAAAGCAGAAGCGGCATCGCTGTAGGTGGCTTGCACCGGTTTGTCACAGGCCGCCAGCAACAGACAGACCATCAGGCCCGCCACGGCGCGTACCGTCGTCGAATAAAGAGTGCTCATCGTCAGATGCTCCAAAAAACAAGGTGTGAATTCATGTCGCCCGTCGACGGAACAGCAACCAGGCCAAGCCCAAAGGCACCGCCACCCACAGCAACAGGCACAACCAGAGCATCGAGCCCGGTACAGGCAAATCGCTGCCCAGGGTCAGCACGCCAGCACTGCCGGCGCCGGGTTCGAAACCGGAGAGATTGATCAGGCGATAGATGTCGGCGGGGTTGAGCAGCAGTAACCAGGGCAGCACCTTCGGGTTGAACTGCCCTTCGCTGAGCACCAGCAATGCCAGCAGCGCCAGGTCGAACACCAACACGAAGAAGAACCACACCCCCAGCGCCAGCCCGGCGGCGGTGGATTTCTCGGCGGACACACTGCTCAGCACATACGCCAGCCCTAGAAAGCCCCAGCCCAGTAACGTCGACGACAGCATGAATCGTCCAAACGCCCAGAGCAGCAGGTTCAGTTCGACGTCCTCCACCAGCACCGCAATTGCGAGCATCGCGCAGCCGAAACCGATGAGGGTCGCCAGGGCCAGGATCAATCCATGGCCGACGAATTTGCCGAGCAGGATGTGCCCGCGCCCCAGCGGATAGGTCAGCAACAGCAGCAACGTGCCGCTTTCGTCTTCGCCGACAATCGCGTCATAGGCCAGCAGCAAGGCAATCAGCGGCATCAGGAATGTCGCCAGACTGGCCAGGCTAGCGATGGTGGCGGGCACCGAGGTGAAGCCCAATTGCCCGGAAGCCGCCGCACCCAACCAGGCGATGCCGGTCGCCAACACGGCGAACAGCAGGCTAATCGCCAACAACCAGCGGTTGCGCAAACCGTCATTGAATTCCTTGCGGGCCATGTTCCAGATCGGGTTCATACGGTCTCTCCACTGGGGGTCGCGCCGGCCCGGCCCATGTAATAGCGGTAGATGTCCTCCAGGGACGGCGGGTCGATTTCCACATCAGCTGGCTCGTGTTCATTAAGCAGTTCGCGCAACAGGTCCAATTTGTTGCCATTGAGCGCAGCCACTTCAAGGCCCTCCACGCCCCAGCGCTGGGTGACGTGCCCGGCGTTGTTCCAGGATCGCTGCAACGGCCCGGCGTGCTTGAGCCCGTTGGCGCGAATCAGCGTCGCCAACCCGGCTTCCTCGCGCAAACTGCGCAGACTGCCGAGGGCCAGCAGGCGCCCCTGGGTCAGAATCGCGGCACGGTTGATGTGCGCCTCGACGCCCGGCAATACGTGGGAACAGAGAATGATGCTGGTGCCCTGTCTGCGCAGCCGGTCGAGTAACCGATACAGGTCTTGTGTGGCGATGGGATCGAGGCCGACGGTCGGCTCGTCGAGCAGCAATAAACGCGGTTCGCCGAGCAAGGCTTGCGCCAGTCCCAGTCGCTGGCGCATGCCCTTGGAGTAGGTTTTGACCCGTCGATGCGCCGCGTTCGCCAGGCCGACTTCCTCCAGCAGCACGTCCACCTGCGCGGGCGCTGCACCTTTGAGTCGGGCAAAATGATGCAAGGTCTCCAAGCCGCTCATCTGCGGATAGAAGGTCACGTTCTCCGGCAAATAGCCGAGCAGACGCCGAACCTGCGGATCACTGGGCAATCGGCCGAACACCCGGACCAGCCCTTCGCTGGCCTGGAGCAGACCGAGCACCAGTTTCATGCTGGTGGTCTTGCCCGCGCCGTTGTGCCCGAACAAGCCCAGCACTTCGCCTTCGCCCAGACTCAGGTTCAATTGATGCAACACCGTGGTGTGCCCATAGCGTTGGCTGACGCCTTCCATGTCGATGACGTTCATGCGGTGGGCTCCTGGGTCAGGGGTCGTGTGGTGGGATTCATCAGCGGATGGCTGTCCAGGACGCCCGGCGATTTCATCACCGGAAACGCCCGTTGCACCCACCGCAGCAATTCGATCCCGGGGCTGTTCATCAACAGCCGCACTTGCGGGTACAGCCACAGCAAGCGGTCGACGTTGTCGTTGGGTTCGTAGGCGATATCGCCCAGGCCATCGTTGTTGCGATCCCAGCCCAGGTAATCGCTCCAGTAATTGCCCCGGCCATCCGCCGACCATTCCTGCAAGCGGGTGGCGACGTATTTGACCTGCCGTTGGTTGCCGACAAAGGCGTTGTCGGCGATGCGGTTGTCTTCAGAACCAGCGGTGAGGTGAATGCCCACGGCACTGTGCTCGAAGTGGTTGTGTTCGATGCGGTTGAACAGCGAGTTGTAGATGAACAACGCCTTGCCTTCGGCGCCGCTGATCATGCTGTCGCCGGTCGAGCCATCGCGCACATCAGTGACGAAGTTGTCGCGCAAGGTTGAATAGGTGATGTAGTTCATCAGGATGCCGTAGTTCTGATCCTGTTCGGAGCGGTTGCCGATCACCGTGAGCTTGCGGCTTTGCATCAAGGCGTAGCCGGTGCGGGTGCGGCGGGTGGTGTTGCCGATCAACCGGTTGTCGTTGGCGAACATGTAATGCACGCCGTAACGCAGGTCTTCCAGGGTATTGCCCTGCAGCAGGTTGCCGTTGGAGGTATCGATGTAGATACCATCGCGGGTGTCGCGCACCTGGTTGCCGATGACTCTGGCGCCATGCACCGCATACAGATGAATACCGTTGCCGCGATCCTGGGAGCGCAGCGCCGGATCCCCCTGGATGCGGTTGTCGATCAGGCTCGCATCCTGCGTCCCGTCGACCCAGATACCGAAACCCTGGCCCTGCATGCGATTGCCTTTGATCACCGCGCCACGGGCCTTGGGCTGGAGGAACACCGCCGCATTCATGGCCGTGAGGTCGCGCCCCCAATCCAGAAAGGTACAGCCCTCAATCCGGACATCGGGCGCGCTGACAATCACGCCGTTGCCCTGCCCTTGCGCCTGAAACACCGCGCCGGGCTCGCAGACAATCTGCATCGGTTGGTCGACGCTGAACGAACCACGGTACTCGCCCGCCGGCAAGTGCCAGCGTTGTTCAGCGTCAAGCCACAACGGCAACGTGGTGATCGGTTGCACCGCCGCCAGTGCGCCGCCTGACATCAACAGGAGCACAAGGGCAATGACCTTCACCGGGTTTTCCTTGATATCGGTCATCGGCCCGCTCCTGTCGAATGCCAACTGTCAAGCCCGCTCGACCTTCATGCGGCCGACCATTTCCATGTGCAGCGCATGGCAGAACCAGCTGCAGTAGTACCAATGCAGGCCGGCCTTGTCGGCGGTAAAGGTGATGGACGAGGTTTGCTGCGGGCTGATCTCCATGCTGGCGCCATGGTTGGTCATCACGAAACCGTGGGTCACGTCTTCAATCTGGTCGATGTTGGTGATGATCACGGTGACCTCGTTGCCCTGCTTGACGGTGAACTCGGTCAGCCCATAGGCCGGAGCCATGGAGGTCATGTAGACCCGCACATGATTGCCGTCGCGGATGACCTTGTTGTCGGTCTCCAGGTTGATGCCGTCTTTCTTGGCCAGCTCCACAGTGGCGGCGAAAAACGGGTCGTTGCGGTTCCAGATTTTTTGGGTCTTGATCTGATCCCGGCGCGCCAGGATGCAATCGTGAGGTTCGGCAAACGCAGGGCCGTCATGCACCAGCTTCATCTCTTCGCCGGAAATATCGATCAACTGGTCATTTTCCGGGTGCAGCGGCCCGGTCGGCAGGAAGCGGTCCTTGGAGAATTTGCACAACACCACCAGCCACTTGCCATCCGCTTCACTGGTTTCGGTCAGCGAGGCATGGTTATGGCCAGGCTGGTACTGCACGTCGAGCTTTTGCTTGATGTAATTGACCTTCTCACCCTTGTAGGCACGTATCGCTTCCTCCATGTTCCACTTCACCACCTGACTGTCGATAAACAGCGTGGTGTAAGCGTTGCCGCGACCGTCGAAGGTGGTGTGCAACGGGCCCAGGCCCAGTTCCGGCTCGGCGACGATGACCTCGCGCGGGTCCTTGAATTTATCGGCGAACAAGTCGTCCAGCCGGTCGATGGCAATCATCGATACCGTTGGCGACAGCTTGCCGTTGGCAATGAAGTACTTGCCATCGGATGAGGTGTTGAGGCCATGGGGGTTCTTTGGCACCGGGATATAGCGAGTGAATTCGGAGTCCTTGCCATCGGTTTTACGACCGTCGACCACCGGCACTTTCGAGTCTTCCAGGGTGATGAACTTGCCGGCCTTGATCGCGGCCTCGATGCGCGGGATGTTGAACACCACGACCCAGTCGCGTTCGTTGCGCATCATGCCGCCAAGGTCGTAAGCCTTCTCCGAGTTGTAGCAAGTGGACGCGGCGTACTTGCCGGTGTAATCGGCGTCGGAGTTGTCCAGGTTGCCGTCGACAATCACCTGGAAAGCCATCTCCATTTTCTCGGCATCGATGGCGTTGAACATGGTGAAGCTGTTCTTGTCTTGCAGGTCGAAGGTGCGGCCGTCATTGGGGTGCGGAATGACGAATTCGGCATTGGCGAACACGTACTTGGTGTAGGGCACTTTTTGCAGACGCAGGCCGTGAATGGCTTGCACGTTCGGCACCGTGAGGATCTTGTCGCACTTCATGATGTCCAGGCGGATGCGCGCAACCCGGGAGTTGGCCTTGTCGTTGATGAACAGGTACTTGCCGTCGTACTTGCCATCGGTCATGGAGATGTGCGGGTGATGGCAATCGCCGTTCTGGAACTTTGCACTGTCGCCCAGAATCCGCTTGCTTTCGTTGGTCAGGCCCCAACCGGTGGCCGAGTCGACGTTGAACACCGGAATACGCATCAACTCACGCATCGACGGTACGCCCAGTACCCGCACTTCGCCCTGATGACCACCGCTCCAGAAGCCGTAGTATTCGTCCAGCTCACCGGGGCCGACATGGCTTTTCGCCTGCGCATCCTTGACCGCAGCCGCCCAGGACTCACGGCTGAACACCGCGCCGCCGAGGGTCGTGGCCCCCGCCAGCACCGCACCGGTGACGGCACTGCTGCCCAGAAAGCCGCGACGACTGAGTCCCGCGTGTTCTTCTTCCGGCATGGCTTTTTTGGATTCTGTGTCAGTCATGTTGCGTACTCCTTGAAGAGATAAAACGGTCACTGCGGACGTGCGTTCGCGAGCTTCATTCAGTAGCCGGAACTTCCACGACAGGTATCAGTTGCACCGCTACGGGTGCCGGTTTGCCGCGCTTCTTTCGCTTGTTGATCAACGGCGGACATTTGTCTTCGTTGTGGTAGGTCATCTGGCAATCGAGGCAGTAGTGGCACTCGTTGGCATTGATCCGGCCATCGGGGTGAATCGCCTGGATCTCGCATTCCTTGGCGCACAACTGGCAGGGGCTGCCGCATTCCTTGCGGCGTTTGAGCCAGTCGAACAGGCGCAATTTGGTCGGGATTGCCAGCGCCGCACCCAACGGACAGATGTAGCGGCAATAGACTTTGCGCGTGAAAAGATTGATCACCAGCAGCGCCACCGCGTAGAGCACGAACCACCACTGGCGGTCGAACTTGAGGGTGATGGCGGTTTTGAAAGGTTCCACCTCGGCGAACAGCTCGGCGGTGGACATCGATTCCAGGGAGATGCCGAAGAGCAAAAGCAAGATGATGTATTTGATCGCCCACAGCCGCTCATGCACCGCAAAAGGCAATTCGTACTGGGGAATTTTCAACTTGCGCGCGGCTTCGTTGATCAACTCTTGCAAGGCACCAAACGGGCACAGCCAGCCGCAGAACACCCCACGGCCCCACAGCAGGATGCTCGCGGCGGTGAAGACCCAGAGCATGAAGATCAGCGGATCGGTGAGAAACAGCTCCCAGCGAAAATGCTCGAACAGCGCATGCACAAAGGTCAGGACATTGACCACCGACAATTGCCCCAAGGCATACCAGCCCAGAAAGACCACAGTAAAGAGCAAGTAACCACGACGCAGCCAGTGCAGAAAGCGTGGCCGGCGGGTGAGTTTGTCTTGCAGGAACAGGATGGCCGTCAGCAGCAACAACGCGCTCGCGAGGACGGCGATCTGGAAGTATTTCTGGTACCAGATGTTCAACCACATCGGCCGGCTGGCTTCCTCGATGGCCGCCTGTTCTTCGGCACTGGGCGCGGGGCGTTCAAGGTAGGGCTCGGGCAGTTGATAAGGCAGTTCGAAGCTGCTGAAGGTGCCACTGACCGGTCCCGTCTGACGCCGCACCAGGAGCTCCAGGGACCAGGGCGATCCCGGGTCGAACCCCGCCGGTTTGCGCACAATGAACACCGACATTTCATTGAACTCGGGCATGCCCTCGGCAAACACGTCGGTGAGCCGCTGATGGTCCATGTCGCGAAAGCTGATGACGTTGCCGAACTGGCGCAATTGCACCCGATCGAAAATCCCGCCGCGCACATAACCCGAGCCTTTATAGGAAAACAGCCCACGACCCAGCACCACGATGGCCTGCTCGCCGGGTTTGAGTTCCTGCATAAGGAAGCGATATTGATTGTCGCCCAGCAGCGCGCGGCCAATGGTCGGTGGGTTCAAGTCGGCGGTGTACAGCTCGATAAAGGTGTCATCGACTTGATCCGGGCCGGCGTTGTCGACGCCTTCGGCTTCGGTGCCCTTGAAGGCTGCATCGACTTGTCCACGGGTCAGGTTCAACCGGCGAATGGCGCCGTTACCGGTCAGTTGCTCCCAGGTGGCGGGCTCGAAAAAGTCCTGGCGCACGATGGCGGGCTTGTTCACCACCCCACCCCTGTCCTCGATCAGCTTCAGCGATACGGCCACTTCATGGGCGGCACGCATGATGACCTCATTGACCACCATGGCGGTGACGGTTGCGCCAGCGATGGCATCCACGGTGACCGCGCTCGGGTCGCTGGAATGGCCGACGACTACCCGCTGGCTGACATTGATTCCTTTGTATCGGGCGCTGAAACCGTGGAGTTTTTCCTCGGGGATGCCGATCAGCAGAATCGGTTCGTGGTGCTCCAGCACATAGGCGTCCTGAATCACCCCGGCGGTGTCGAGGATCACCTGGGTGTTGATGGGTTTGCCCGAGTAGGCCGGAATATCCACCACATCCAGGCTCTGGAACACATACCCGATGACCTTGCCGGCGGCGGACAGCGTGCGCACCTTGAACTTGCCTTCAGCTGCGGACACCGAATCGGTTTGCGGGAAGACCTTCTCGATGCGCTGCTGCTCGAGGTCGCCGTATGACTTGGCCTGCACCGTCGCGAATGCTGCGATCATCAGCAAGACCATCACCACCAGCCCGACGCTCCAGATGCGCAGGTTGCCATGTGTCGAAGGCTGATGGATTGTCATGAATTCGCTGATTTCAAGGGGCTTGCGGCCATGTTAGGGAGCGTTGCGCGCGCTGCCCTTGATTGAAATCAACTCGATAAAATTCCTTGCGCCAGAGCGCCCGAAGCCTCAAACGGTGCGAGAAAACCGGCCTTTTTGCTGTTCGCCCAAGTAAGCATCAAAAGCCATCGCGGCACTGCGCATCATCAAATGTCCTTGCGGCAACAGCACCAACTCGTCGCTGTGAATCTGCAGGAGTCCGTCACGCACCTGCTCGTCCAGTTGCGCCAGCGCATCGGCAAAATACTCGGTGAAGCAAATGCCATGACCCGCTTCGAACTTGGCGAAATCGATCCGCCCGTGGCACATCAGGTCGCTGATCACATCACGGCGCAGCAAGTCGTCGGCGCTCAAACGGTACCCTCGATGCACCGGCAACAAACCTTGATCGATACGGGCGTAGTACTGCGAAAGCTCCTTGACGCTCTGGCTATAGCTGTCGCCGACCTTGCCGATCGAAGACACCCCAAGGCCGATCAAGTCGCAATCGGCATGGGTCGAATAACCCTGAAAATTGCGTTGCAAAGTGCCATGGGTGCGGGCCAGCGCCAGTTCGTCGTCCGGCAAGGCGAAGTGATCCATGCCGATATAGACATAACCGGCCTCGGTCAGACGGCGGATGGTCAACTCGAGCAACTCCAGCTTGCGCTCCGGTGGCGGCATGTCTGCCGGACGAATCAGCCGCTGCGCGCGCACCAGCTCCGGTAAATGGGCGTAGCTGTAGGCGGCAATCCGGTCCGGACGCAGGGCGATGATTTTGCCGAGGGTGACGTCGAAACTGTTCACGGTTTGCAGTGGCAGGCCGTAAATCAAATCGACGCTGATCGACTTGAATTGCGCTCCGCGCGCCGCCGCGACCAGCGCATAGATTTGCTCTTCGCTTTGTTGCCGATTGACCGCGGCCTGGACGTCGGGATCGAAGTCCTGCACGCCGAAGCTCAGACGATTGAACCCCAGTTGGCGCAGCGACTGGATCTGCTCGGTGCTGATGGTGCGCGGATCGACCTCGATGGAAAACTCATGGTCATCACTGTCGTCCATGTCGAATGCCTGGTGCAGGCAGTCCATCAGGTCCGCCAACTGTTCACGGGTCAAATACGTCGGGGTGCCCCCGCCCAGATGCAGCTGCGTGAGTTTGCGTGTGCTGTCGAACAAGGCCGCCTGCATGGCGATCTCGCGCTTCAGGTACGTCAGGTATTCGACAGCCCGATGGGTTTTCCGGGTAATGATTTTGTTGCAGGCGCAGTAGTAACAAAGGCTCTTGCAGAACGGGATGTGGATGTACACCGACAACGGCTTGGGCACCGTCGCCAGGTTACTGTCGGAGGCGGCACGCTGATAATCATCGACGGCGAATGCCTGATGAAACTGCGGCGCGGTCGGGTAAGAGGTATAGCGCGGCCCCGGCAGGTCATACTTTTCGACCAGGGCGCGATTGAAATCAAATGAAGTTGTCATGATCAATCCATTCGCAATGGGGTTCATGCCCCGCACCGCCCGAATCCTTTTCAAACAGGTTGCAGATGGCATCCACGTGCGGCCGACCGGCCGGAAGAATACTAATGAAACGGTCAGACAGTTCGATCAATCCGTCACGGCTCAATTGCTCCAGCACAGGCCAGGCGGTGAAAAAGTACTGGCGAAAAATGAGTCCATGACGCGTCTCGATTGCCTGGACATCCAGTTCCAGATCACACGCCAGGCGTTCCATGACCCTGTGCCTGACCTGATTCCCTGCCTCACAGCGCCAGCCACGACTCGTCGGCAGTTGGTTCATGTCCAGTTGCTGCTGGTACCGCTCCAATTCGTCGGTGTTTTGCGCATACAAACCGTCGATCTGACTGACAGCGCCCAAACCGAGCCCGATATGGTCGCAATGTCCGTGACGGGTAAACCCCTCACAATTGCGACTTAACCGGCCGCGCTCCTGAGCAATCGCCAAATCGTCATCGGGCCGGACAAACTGCCCCAGGCCAATGTAGTGATAACCAGCGTCGATCAACTGTTCAAAGCAGATCCGGCGCATGGTGCTTCTATCTTCCTCGCTGCAAAACGCCCTGATGTTGTCTGCGGCCTTTGGCCGATAGCGTTGAGGTGGCCGGGCATAATCAAACACCAGCAGCCGGTCCGGCTCCAGTTCGATGATGGTTGCCAATTTCAGTGCGAAACTTTCTGGCGTCTGCCAAGCATGGCCATAACCCAGATCGACATTGATGGATCGATAGCCGAAGGTACGAGCGGCATCGATAAGCGAATGGATCGGTGCCGGGTTCTGGTAGCAGGTCAGCGACATCGCGCTGTCGGCACCAATGTCCGGAACGCCGATGCTGACATGGTTGAACTCCAGGTCACGTAGCATACCCATGGTCGCCCAATCCGTATGGTGAAGGTCCACTTGTATGCTGTAGTCACCGCACTCATGTCCAAGAAAGTTGAATCGGCCACGAAGGTGATTCATCAGCCGTCTCAGGTGGGCGATGGCGGGTGTTCCGCCCCCCAGATGGAACTGCTCGACCCGCTGCCCGGTTCCCAGATGACAACCGACAAGGTCGATCTCATGTTGCAGACGCTGAAGATAGTGTTCGACAACACTGTGCTCGCTTGAAGCTTCGCGAGGGGACCACAAGGCAGGCTTAAGGTTAGAAGGCAGTTGCACGTTCAGCGATAACGGACGGCACTTCTGACGGCTGACGCGCAATGCACGAAGCAAATCCAGAGAGCCGATGCCGCCATGAAATTTTTCAGTGTCGACATGGCAGTTGGGGTCGAGCGCGCCTTGATCGCGCCGGACGTTCGGCTCACCGGGGCCGTGAAATAAATTGAGCATAACGAGTCTCCGAGACTGGCTGCGGACCGCCAGTGTCGGAGTCTGGCGATCAATGCGCCTTGATTTGCATCAAGCGCGAGCAAAGTGCTTGTCGCGCAACAGACACCAGGCAAGCCACGGCCCCCTGTAGGAGCGAGCTTGCTCGCGAAAGCGGTATATCAGGCGACATCGATGTTGACTGTACCGCCGTCTTCGCGAGCAAGCTCGCTCCTACAGGGTTCCTGTCTTAACTGACTGGCATTAGCGCTTGCCCAGTCACCACGTCAGGTAGAACATCCACTTGGCCAATAGCACGATGACAACCATGTGGCAGAACAGGCTGCCATGGATGAAATGCAGGTATCGAGCACTCATCCGGCCACTTTTGAACAAAAACATGGCGACCAGGAAATGCAGCAGTACGCTGACGGCCACCACGATTTTCATCATCAGCAATGTGCCAAACGATGAGGCCATTGGTGTGGCAAGGGCCGGCAAATAGCGCAGCCAGACCATCCCCGACCCGGCACCGAACAACACCAGCAAGACCCATGGAATCAGGGTGCGTGCGCGTCGACCGATACCCTGCTCGACCAGCAACATAACCTTGACGGGCAGCTGTTTGCGGATACTTTCAAGGAACAGGACTTCGAAGAACACCGTGCCGATGAAGATCAGCGCGGCAAACAGATGCAACATCAGAAACAGTGGATAGAGCATGGGATTCTCGCTCTCAATACAGCTGAACACGATTCACTCGCGTCACTCCCATCGTTGCGCCGCCTCGACGGGGGTCGGAGCGGGCTGCCTGGACTCGAATCATCGAATCACCCTCCCGTTACGGTTGGGAAAAAACCCACTTCATCACCGTCTATCAACGGCTCATCGAGCCCACACATGTCCTGATTGCGAGCACACATGATGTTCTGTTCGGCCAGCACCCGCCAGGCACCAGAACGATGTATCAGGTGCTGACGCAACTGATCGACAGAAGTGAAATCGCCTTCAATCGTTTCACCGTCAAGGCCAAGCGTTTCGCGGTACCGCGAGAAATACAAAACATTCAGCTTCATTGTTCCTGCGCCTGATACCCACCGCTTTTACCACCCCGTTTCTCCAACAGCCGCACCGATTCGATACTCATGCCCCGGTCCACGGCCTTGCACATGTCATACAGGGTCAAGGCCGCCACACTGGCGGCGGTCAGTGCCTCCATCTCGACGCCGGTCTGTCCGGACAACTTGCACCGAGAAACAATGCGTACGCGTCGGTCACCTTCAAAACTCAACTCAACGTTAACACTGCTCAGAAGCAGCGGATGACACAGCGGAATCAACTCGCTCGTGCGTTTGGCCGCCTGAATGCCAGCGATCCGCGCTACCGCAAATACATCACCTTTAGGGTGAGCACCGCTGGCAATCATTTGTCGGGTCTCGGCAAGCATATGAACCCATGCCTCAGCCACTGCTTCTCGGGACGTCACGCCTTTATCCGTAACGTCGACCATACGCGCGCGTCCCAGTGAGTCGAGGTGAGTCAACATCAATTCAGTCATAAGCAATAAGCCTTGCGCTACCAACAGTCTGTTTCAGCGCAGAATACAGAGCAGGCCGACACCTGCGGTTGACGTCAATCAAGTAATCCAGACAAGCACATGCTTACAGGATCCTGGCTGCCAGCGTTTCGACCAGACGCAGGCAGCGTTTCATAACTCTTAAGGTTTGCTTAAGGACTTTAAATGTCGCCGAGGGACAGACTTTCCTGAACGAAAAGGAGAGCCGCCATGAACCCGCAATCGGTGAATTCAAACCATCCATGCACCCTTGTCCGGCCGTTGGGTGCCCTGTCCGGCTGGCAGGAGCGCCGCGCCAAGGAACTGATGCTCCGTGAAATGGGCAGCTGCATTCGCATCAACGAGATTGCCGAACACTGCAACCTGTCCCGTAGCCATTTTTCCCGGGCATTCAAAAAGATTACCGGCCACTCGCCGCAAGGCTGGTTAATGAGGATGAAAATCGAAAAAGCCAAAAGCCTGCTAGTCACCTCGATGCCGATCACCGATGTCGTCTATGAATGCGGTTTCGCGGACCACTCGCATTTCACCCGCACCTTCAGCCGCCTGGAAGGGATGACGCCCAAGGCATGGCGTCGGGCCTTTGATCATGCAACAAGCCATCTTCCCCAGCCGTCAGTGATTGATCGGGACATACCCGATTGGAGAATTCGCGATGGTCTGGTCGACGGCATGGGACAGTCGCGCGTGCAGGAGCTGCACGTGTGAACTGATCGAGGTCGACAAAACGAGCTCCTCCCTTTGGCCGCTCATGCGGCCCTTTTTTATCCGGCGCTGGCTGGCGCGAGCGGCAGGTTGAAGCAGATCCTGGCACCCTGCTCGCTGTCCTGAACGACCAGCATCCCGCCGTGCGCGCCGATCACCGACCTGCAAATGGCCAGCCCCATACCCATGCCGCTGCCTTTGGTGGTGTAGAACGCATCGAAAATCTGCTCGCGCTGTTGCGCGCCAATTCCCGGTCCGTTGTCCTGGAAGCAGACCTGGACATGATCGTCCTTGACCGCTGAGCCGATGATGAGACACCCATCCGTGATTGCAGCTTCGGCGATGGCCTCCAGCGCATTGGTGATGAGGTTGAACACCACCTGTTGGATTTGCACCGCATCGACCCACACAGGGCATTGCGCATCGAGCCGGGTTTCCAGTCGTACGTTGCGGTTCGCCGGGTCGGTGGCGATCAGGCGCACGACCTCACCAATCAAATCGTCGACCTGCACCGGCAGCCGTTGCAATGGCGCTTGTTTGGCGAGCGCGCGAAGCGCCTGGACAATGTCGGCGGCGCGGGCGCTGTCCGAGCGGATGTCTTCGAGCCCCTGAATAGCTTCTTCCAGATCGGGCTGATCACGCTTGAGCCAGCGCAGACTGGCCGAGGCGTTGGACAAAATGCCCAGCAGCGGCTGGCTGATTTCATGGGCAATCGAAGCTGAAAGCTCACCCATGACCTTGAGGTGCGAGCTGCGCGCCAGTTCAGCCCGGGAGCTGCGCAAGTCCGCTTCCATCTGCGCGCGCAGCTGGTTGTCCTCGACCAGCTGCGCATACAGCCGGGCGGTTTGCAATGACACGGCGGCCTGGGAGGCGAGAATTTCCAGCATGGTCAGGCGCTCGGCGCTGAACAAATCAGGGACGAGACTGTTCTCCAGATAGACCAGACCGATCAACATACCCTGTTTGAGCAACGGCAGGCACAACATGGAACGCGTCTGGCGCCGTTGCAGATCGGCGCTATAGGCCTCGGGACAATCGTCCCCGGCATCATCGAGCACCAGAGGTATGCGCGTGCGCATGGTCGCGTTGAGTACCGAGGTCGGCGCCAACTGTTCGAGCGGTTGCCCAGCGTCCAGTGCAACCCGCACGGTGCCGGCCTCGACAGAGGCCGTCGCCGCCAGTTGCAGTTCGGCATCGATGACGATCATCAGCACGCCATTGTCGGCACCGGCCTGAATCATCAGGTGATTCATCAGGGTTTCGACCAGACGTTCGAGCAACACCTCCTGCGAAAGCGCACGCGCCGCCTCGATCCCCACTTCAAGATCGAGCCGGACCTGGGTCACGGGCCGGGCCGAGTCGAATGACGACTCAGCCTTCAGAAACGGATGCAAGGCTTCCAGCTGACGTACCTTGCCGCCGGCGCCCCACAGGTTGTAGCAGTCGCGCGCGACGCGCAGATGGTGGTTGGCGCCGGACACCAGTCCGTTCGGTAAACAGATATCGGCCAGCTGTTCGTGGGCCAGCGCCTGCTCATGGATGAAACCGGCCGCCGTCGCGGCGATCTGCGACTGATCGAAGCAGCGGATGGCCACCAGCTCCTGACCGCGCAAACGGGCAATCACCCCTTCGATCAGCAGCAGTTTGCTGCGGAAGGTCGTTGGGTTGAGCTCGACCCATGACAGAAACCGCTGACGTTGCTGCTCGAGCTTTTGCAGCTTTTCGACCACCTCGCCGGGCGCCTGCGCACTGCCCAGCGCCAAACTGTAGAACAGGTAGTAATCCGCGAGATTGATATGCGCCGGAATGGACCAGGCCAGCGCGGCAGCTTCTTCGAAACGTCGCAATGCGTAAGGGATATCACCGAAATGAAACGCGGACATGCCGGAATACAGCCACAAATAGAACAGTGTCGGTTGTGAGACGCTGCGTCGATCGATGGGGCCGAACCTGTCATGCTCCGCGCCGTCCAGTTCGGCCAGCGGCCGTTGCGCGCGCCCGTCGCGCAGATCGGTAGCGAACGCCTGTTGCGCCAGCAGGATGCGCTCAATATCGATGTAGTGAAATTGCCGCACCCAGGCCAGACCCTGATCCAGTTCGTTCAACACGCCTTGCAAGGGTTCGCCCATGAACAGCAGATCGGAGACGATGTGGTTGCAGGCATAGCAGGACATGCCCAGGTCGCCACCGGCCTGGCCGCATGCGAATGCGGCGAACGCCTTCTGTCGAGCGTAGGCCATCGGTCGGGTCCACGGGCTGACTTGATCGAGCGCTACCAGCGTGCCTGTGCGCCCTGCTTCATAGCCATGCTTGTCGGTGAGCTCAAGCGCTAATTCAGCAAAGGCTTGTCCGTCCACATATTCGCCATAGCGTTCGGCAATCATCACGCCAAACCAGGCAAACCCGTAACCACTGCCCGGCGTCGTGCCATGCAGCAATGTTAGTTCAACCATTTTCGCCAGATGCAACAAACGAATACCGTCATTGACGAAGAATGAAGAAGTCAGCGTGCTGAGCAGTTCCATGGCCGCTTCGACAGACGGGTCATTCGCTTTGGGTAAATGCACCAGATCAGCGATCTGACGTGTGCCGATGAGTGTGCGTACCTGGGAAAACGCTAGGGTCAGTTGTTCCTGCGAGGGGTTGCGCTGCAGGGGAATGTCCAACAGGGTCAGTCCGTTCAGCGCCTCGGTGATCGCCCCCTCGTAATCGGAGTGCAGCGTGCGCAAGGTGGCCCGTAACCGATAGGTCTTCGCGCGATCGAGTACTGTGGTGGCGTGGGTCAGGCAATCATCGAGGCGTCGTTGGGCACCGGCCAGATCGGCCAGAAGCATGTCGCACTCGGCAGCCAGCCATTGGGTGGCGAACGTTTGGGTGTAGAGGCCGGACCAACCCGACTGGCCGAGCAAATTCTCGGCAGTGCGCAGAAAACCCACGGCCTGCGCGACGGCGGCGGTATCCCTGGCGCGCTTGGCGGCTTCGACCAACAGTTCAACGAACGCGGTACGGCGACATGCCTCCAGTGTATCGACGTCAATACGCTGGATCTGGCTGGCGACTTCGAACACACGCTCATGGATCTGCTCGCCCCACTGATCCAGCATGGCGCCGGCGATACGGGCATGCTCGGCGGCGCGTCCCGACTGCGCAGGAAGCTCGCAGGCGGCCTCTAGTACACGGTCGTGGGGAAACACCAGTTGCTCGCGTTCGCGCAGCAGTAATCCTGCATCGACCAGGCTTTGCACATCGATGCTGATCTGCTGCGGATCACACGGCACTAGCTGGTGCAGCAGCGATTCGTCACAGCGCCCGCCGATATATCCGGCCGTGCGCATCACTTCGCGCTCCATCGAAGACAGCCGTTCGAGACGCTGCACCATCAAGTCGGCGACATTGTCCGCATAGCGATAACTGTCCACCTCCTCCTGGTTCCAGACCCAGCGGCGACTCAGCACGTCGAAGCGCACCAGGCGCTCATCGATCAACGCCCGCAACACCTGACGGACGAAAAGCGGGTTGCCGGCCGTCTTGTAGTGCACGACTTGTGCGAGTGCTTCAATACCCGCGGTGTCAGTGTCCAGTTCAGCGGCGATCAGTTCAGCGACCGCGGGCTCCGACAATGGACCCAGCATGACGCGTGTACAGGGCACCGATTGGCCACGGCCGAGCACCTCCAGCAATCCACCTTTACGCTCGAGAGCCTGCGACTCGGCCTCGCGGTACGCCAGGAACAGGAGCAGATGCCTGGGCCGCCGATCGACGAAGGCCTGAAGGAACGAGAGGGTCGAATCGTCCGCCCACTGCACATCATCCACGAACAGCACCAAGGGTCTTCCCGGCTGAGCGAAGACTTCCAGTACATCGAGCAAGGTGCGGTTAGCGCGATCGAGCGCATACCGCGCCGGCATGTTCGGCAACTCAGGCGTGACACCGATGACCAGCTCAGCCTCGGGCGCCAGCTCCACCAGGACCCTCCCCCGCCCCTTTAGCCGTTCGACCAGTTGCTCGCCAAGCATCTCCAGCTCCAAGGCTGGCTTGCCTAGCAACTGGGTCATCAACGATCTGATAATTTCCGACAACGGTGCGTAGGGAATTTCCTGCTGCAGCAGATTGCTCTTGCCGCTGGCCCAGTAGCCGGGCGCCAAGGGGCGGACACCCTGATGGATCAGCGTCGACTTGCCGGCGCCCGGCGCGCCGCCGACCAGCAGGACCCGGGCGATGCCATCGTTGCGTACCTGCTGTAGCAGTTCAATCAGCTGCGTGCGCTCGGTGTCTCGACCGAACAGAGCACCGCCGCGGGCCAAGGAAGGCAACGCATCGAAAGCGCCCAGCCGAAACGCGTCGATGCACTCATGTTCCAGCCATTGACTTTGGCACCAAGCCAGATCCGCGGCCATCGATGCGGCGCTCTGATAGCGGGCACCCGGCTCTTTTGCCAAGCCTTTGAGCAGAACCCGACAGATACCTTCCGGCAGATCGGCGACATGAATCGCCGGTGATTCCGGTTGGACGGCAGCATGCACGTGCAGCCATTGGGACGGGTCTCGGGCAGTGAGCGGCAGGTTGCCGGTCAGCGCTTGATAAAGAATCGTAGACAGGGCATAGACGTCACTGCGCGCGTCAAAACTGGCGGCATCGCGCCGTACCTGCTCGGGGGCTAGATACGGCCATTGTTCCAAATCGGGTAATTGCGCGGCGCACGCTTCCCCGCAATGGCTGTGAAAACCCAGAAGCTTGACCGAATTGGCGGTATCCACCATCAGATGGTGGGGTTGCAGACAGGCATGTCGCACGCCCACTTTCTGCGCACATGAAAGCGCATTGGCCGCTGTTACGGCGATGGCCAGCATGCGTCCCAGTGGCAGCCCTGTATCACTGATCAGATCCATCAGCGGCGTCCCCGACGAGGGATAGATCAACGAAGGCCCCTCGGCCGAACGGATGAACGCGACAGGAGCAATCGCCCAAGCCGGATCCAGGTCCCGGTGAAAATCGCGCTCCAGCCGCTGGCATGTGGCAGGCCGCTGAATCGGTGCCCGGGCGGCGAGCCAGGATGTTCCAGACTGCGGATCCTGAAGCGTAAACCAGGTCAGATCGTTTTCCCGGCGCAGCATGGTGAAGGTGCAACGTTCCAGCCAGGCTTCATCATGTACGACATCAAGACCACGGGAACCGGATGCTGAGAGAGGGCTGCTGGGCATGAACAATCACCGCTGAAGATTCGTTTCGGGCTAAGCCTGGAGAGTATACGCAGCGCTCTGACCAGATGCCTGCGGGCGAACCATCTTGTCCGTAATCGGCACCACGATGGCCGTTGAGAGGCCCCACTGCCGGTGGTTTTCGCACCTGGAAATCATCGCGTGTTATCCCTCGGGATAATTGCAATATGTCGGGCCGTCCCCTAGCGTGTAGCCCTGATAAAACGACGTTCCGGCGTCACTCCCCGTCAACGCAGTGCAGAGGAACGTATGATCCGACTCGGCCAAGCCACTATTTCCCTGGAACGGCGTGAAGCCTTTCTTGATGGACGGCCGCTGCGTGTCGGGGGCCGGGCGTTCGAAATCCTCTCGGTGCTGATGCAGGCCGATGGCCGAATCGTCAGCAAAGATGAATTGATCACACAGGTCTGGCCTGACACCGTCGTCGAGGAAAACAATCTGCAGGTGCAGATTTCCTCACTGCGCAAGTTGCTCGGAGAAAAACAACTCATCCAGACGGTCCCGCGCCGAGGTTACCGATTATTGAAAGAGCATGAACCGCCCCTGCCCCTGTTCCATCCTGCGGCCCTGGGCCCCTTGGCGTCCGAGGATCAGCAGAGGATCGATCCTGACAGCGTGCCGGTGCTCATCGTGGACGATGAAGCCTCCGTGCGCACAGCGCTCAGCCGACTGCTGCGAGCCGAAGGCATCGTGCACCGGATATTTGCCTCGGCGGAGGAGTTGCTTGGCGCTGACCTCAACATCGGCCCCGCTTGCCTGCTGCTGGACATAAGCCTGCCCGAGGCGACAGGGCTGGAACTGCAATCGGCGCTCGGACAACGCGGGCATCCGTGGCCGGTCATTTTCATGACCGGTTTCGGCACCATTCCAATGTCGGTGCAGGCCATGAAAGCGGGAGCGGTCGAATTCCTGACCAAACCGTTTAATGACGACCAGTTGCTGGACATCCTGCGCACCACCCGACAGCGTGCAGCGAAGTCCTTCGAGCAATGGCAGCGTATTCAGAGCGCCCGTCAAAGGGCAGCCCTGTTGACACCCCGTGAGCGCGAAGTGCTGCCGCTGATCGTCGCAGGGCTGTCCAACAAGCACATCGCCAACCGGTTGGGCACCAGTGAAGTCACCGCCAAGGTCCACCGAAAACACATCATGGAGAAGATGCAGACGCGCTCGCTGGTCAGCCTGGTCAGCCTGTATGGCTTGATCAGCGCGGAGCCGGCGTCAGTCATGCAGGGTTCTTCATGACTATCGGCACTGACTGCGCCGCCCCCGGATCATCCGTCATGATTATCGTCTGCATCGTGGACGACGATGCGTCCGTGCGCAAAAGCCTGGCCAACCTGCTCCGGTCGGCTGGCTACCGCTGTCGGATATTCGCTTCGGGAGAGGAATTCCTGGCGCTCGACAACTTTGATGACGTCGCCTGTCTGCTGCTGGATCTGAAGATGAAGGGCCTCTCGGGAATAGAGGTCATGCAAGCGCTTGCACTCCTGGACAGAAAATTTCCGGTGATATGCATGTCGGCATACTGGGATGAAGCGACACTGACTGAATCCAGCCGCTACGGCGCCAACGAATGTCTGCGTAAACCCTTCAGCGGCGACGCGTTGTTGGCGGCTGTCGAGATTGCGCTTCAATCGAAATAGGCCTGCCCTGCGACCGTGAAATGGGTGTTGCGAGAGATGCGCTGAGTCAAACGCTCAATCTGAAAATCGTCGCCGCTAACCCTGTCCTTGCCATTTCTGAATCATTTTCCCTCCCTGGCAATCATCCTGGCGTCAGACCGCTGCCCTATCGAAAAAACCGCACGCTATCGCACAAACATCCAAAAATGCAGCACAACTGTTCAATCCTGCCAGGTGGGAATGCGTGACTATTTCCTCGACTTGACCAATGAGGCGACGGCTCCTCCAGCCCATCGCCACGAAAGACTCGATGACTTTTTTCATCATCAACGGCACACGTCGTCGAGCAACCCAAGTAACCCTCAGTCAATACGTAAGGAAAAACATCATGGCTCTCGCAAAAGCAGCTCCAGGCAAAACCCTTCTTACCCCAACTGACCACACCCTGATCATGATCGACCATCAGTCGCAAATGTCCTTCGCGACCAAGTCGATCGATGCCGTCACCCTGCGTAACAACGCCGCGCTGGTAGCCAAGGCCGCCCGGGGCTTCGAGGTATCGACCATCCTCACCACCGTTGCCGAAAAAAGCTTCTCCGGCCCGATCTTCGACGAAATCAAGTCAGTGTTTCCGGACCACAAAGTAATCGACCGCACCAGCATGAACACCTGGGAAGACGAACGCATCGCCGTCGAAGTGAACGCCTTCGGCAAACAGAAAATCGTCCTCGCCGGTCTGTGGACCTCCGTGTGCATCGTCGGCCCGGCGCTGTCAGCTATCGACCAAGGCTTTGAGGTCTACTTCATCGCCGATGCCTGCGGCGATGTCTCCATCGAAGCCCATGAAATGGCCGTGCAACGCATGATCCAGATCGGTGCCCGCCCGATGACGGCATTGCAATACCTGCTGGAGTTGCAACGTGACTGGGCTCGTACTGAAACCTACGAGGAAACCGTCAAGACCTCGATCGCTAATGGCGGCGCCTACGGCCTGGGTCTGATCTACGCCAAAACCATGTTCCACGCCTCTGAAGGCCATTAAGCGACGACAGCGGCTGCGCACATGCGTAGCCGCTTCCTCACGCCTTTTTTATTGCAACCAGGAAGCAAGCCATGAGCCTTCTCAAACACCTCCCCGCCTACTTCAAGGGCTCACTGATGGCCCTCGGTCTCACGTTTGCAGCCAGTCAGGTTCAGGCGGCGCCACCGTCGCAAGTACAAACCCAAGTCCCTGGCTATCAGCGTCTGGCGGTGGGTGAATATGAAGTCACCGCGTTGTTCGATGGCTACAGCGACCTCGGGCCAACGCTGCTCAAAGGCCTTTCGCAAAAAGACATTCGCGCCATGCTCGAACGCAAGTTCATTTTTACCCAAGGCATGCCAACCGCGTTCAACGCATTCCTGATCAACACCGGCAAAAACCTGGTGCTGGTGGATGCCGGTGCCGGTGCCTGTTTCGGTGAAACCGCTGGCTGGCTGCCCGACAATATCCGCGCTGCCGGTTACCAGCCCGAGCAAGTGGATACCGTGTTGCTCACCCATATGCATGTCGATCACGTCTGTGGCCTGATCAACGCCAAGGGTGAACCAGAGTTCGCCAATGCCACGGTGTATGCCGCCAAACTGGAAGCCGATTACTGGCTCAGCCAGGCAAACCTGGACAAGGCCCCGAAAGACGCCCGTAGCTACTTCGAGATTGCCCGTAAATCGGTGGCTCCCTATGTCGCCGCCGACCGCTTCAGAACCTTCACCCCCGAGCAGTCGCTGGTGCCTGGCGTCATCCCGGTCAGCCTGCCCGGCCACACACCCGGCAGCAGCGGCTACACGTTCAGCTCCAACGGCCAGAGCATTCTATTCATGGGTGACCTGGTCCACAGTTTCGCCGTGCAGTTCCAGCATCCGGAAGTGAGCATCGGCTTCGATGTCCAGGGCAAACAGGCCGTCGAGACTCGCGAAAAACTGTTCAAACAGGTCGCTCATGACCGCACCTGGGTTGCCGGTGCTCACTTGCCCTTCCCTGGTATCGGGCATATCAGCAATCGCGAAAAAGCCTTCGCCTGGGTGCCTCTCGAATACGGCCCTTACCAACGACCGAAAAATGTCCCGCTGATCCAGTGATCACAGGATCCGGTTCATTCCAACAACATCGCCATGGCCGGTAGTCTTCTGCAGATCCTGGCCTTTGGTGGCGGTCGCTTCAGCCATGACGGTCGCCGTCACTAACGACCAGTGAATGAATATGATCTATGCATCCAAAGACCTCATTGCAATTCAAGGACCGGGCAAGGCGACCGGCCCCCTGATGCCCTTCTGGTTGTGCATGTTGCTCACGAGCACAGCCGGAACCGCGATAGCCGCCGAGCCCGTACAAACCGCACAAGGTTTGCTGGCAGGGTCGACGCTTGAGGTGCTCAGCCGAAACTTCTACCTCAACAATGACTATCGATCGCCCTCGCCGGCAGACAAGAGTTACAAACAGGAATGGGCTCAGGGTTTCATCACCTCGTTCGAATCCGGGTTCACTCCCGGCATGATTGGAGTGGGTATCGATGCCCATGGATTTCTCGGCTTGAAACTGGACGGCGGCAAGGGGCATTCCGGGACGGGATTGTTACCTCTGGATGATGAAGGTCGCAGCGAAGACAGCTACTCCAGCGGTGGTGGAGCCCTGAAGCTGCGAGCCTCCCGCACCACCCTGGCGTTCGGTGAAATGACCGTGGAAACCCCGGTGTTCGACACGTCGGACAAACGCCTGCAACCGGAATACGCCACGGGCCTGTTGATCGATAGCCGTGAAATCGATGATGTGCATCTGTTGGCCGGTCACTTCACCGCTTTCAAGAATCAGGATGCGTCCACCCGCAAGGGCGACTTCTCCGGCTACGGTGTGAGCACCGGTACGGGTGGCATCGATTTTATCGGGGTCAACCTGTTCGAAGATCGCCTGGTGGGCGGTGCCCTTTATGCCTCGGAACTGAGCGACACCTGGCGTCAGTACTACGCCAACCTGCACCTGAAACAGTCCGGTTTTTTCCTCGATGGCAATCTTTACCACACCCAGGACTATGGCGAGGCCGTGGCAGGGGCGATCGATAACACCGCCTACAGCCTGTCAGCCAAATACACCACCAGTGCCCAAGCCTTCACCTTCGCTTATCAGAAAATCAACGGCGACACACCCTTCGACTTCGTCGGTGGTGATTCCATCTACCTGGCCAACTCGATCAAGTACGCTGATTTCAACGGTCCCCATGAACGCTCCTGGCAGGTGCGCTACGACTTCGACCTCGGCACTTTCGGCCTGCCCGGCTTGAAGTTCATGACCCGCTACGTGACCGGGCGTGGCATCGACGGCAGCCAGGCACCCAAGGGCGGTGCGTATAACCCGTTCGACCCGGCCACCGGCGATTACCACCCCCAACAAGGGGATGGCGGCCGGCATTGGGAACGCGATATAGACCTACGCTATATCGTGCAGTCGGGCCGGGCCAAGGACTTGTCCGTGCAGCTGTCCCATGTGACGCATCGAGGCAATAACGCTCAGGCCGGCGATGACATCGACCGAACTTATGTGGTTATCGAGTACCCGCTCAAGCTGGGATCGCTTTGAGTTTTCAGAGCGCGTATCCCGTAAACCATTTCAGGACAGGTGCCGAAAGAGATACGGGGTTGCTTATCTGCCCCCAAAACGTGCGCCAGAAAACCATCGATGCCGGTGGCGCGCCTTAAGCTAATAACCAAATAGTATTTATTTTATATTTTTTAGATCATCTACATTGCTCGCCGCCACCGATGGCAGCGATCGGCATGCGCCCAATTGACCTTCACCAATATCTTCCTTGGTATTGCCGAGGTGCGTTCGAAGAGGCCCGCAATTACACCCTCAAGGAAACGCGTCCCTGGTTTAAGGCCAACGTCAGCCAGGCCGGTGGATTACAAGGGCACTCAACACCGCACTGCCCACTCCGTCCTTTTACTCATAGGCCCGACCATGCAACTACTCACGCTACCGCCCTCTCCAGCCCTGGCCACCTCGATACGCGCCACCGCGCAAGTGTTCGAAGACCCGAAATCACAGGCGCTGCTGGCGCACCTGCAACAGGTCGCGCCCAGTGATGCCAGCGTGTTGATCATCGGCGAAACCGGGACCGGCAAGGAGCTGGTGGCCCGTCATCTGCATAACCTCAGCGCCCGTCGCAACAAGCCGTTTATCGCGGTCAACTGCGGCGCGTTTTCCGAAAGCCTGGTGGAGGCCGAACTGTTCGGCCACGAAAAAGGCGCCTTCACCGGCGCGCTGAGCGCCAAGGCCGGCTGGTTCGAGGAAGCCAACGGCGGCACCCTGTTCCTCGACGAGATCGGCGACTTGCCGATGCCGATCCAGGTCAAATTGCTACGGGTGCTGCAGGAGCGTGAAGTGGTACGCCTGGGTTCACGCAAAAGCATCCCCATCGATGTGCGGGTGCTGGCCGCGACCAACGTGCAGCTGGAAAAAGCCATCAATGCCGGGCACTTTCGCGAGGATCTCTATTACCGGCTGAACGTGGTCAGCCTGGAACTCAGCCCGCTGCGCGAACGGCCGGGTGACATCCTGCCGCTGATCCGCCACTTCATCGCCGAGTACAGTCGCCGGTTGGGCTATGGCGAAGTGGTGCTGGACAGCGAAGCCGAACGGAAGCTGGCGAATTACTCCTGGCCGGGCAATATTCGCGAACTGGAAAACGTCATTCACCACACCCTGCTGATCTGCCGTAACAACCTGATCCGCGTCCAGGACCTGCACCTGTCCAACCTGCGTATCGAACGCCAGGACACCAGCACCACCGTTCAGGACGACAGTGCCGACGCCCTGTTGCAGCAAGCCTTCCAGAAGCTGTTCGAGGAAGAAAGTGGCGCCCTGCATGAGCGAGTCGAGGAAGCGCTGCTGCGCGCGGCTTATCGCTTCTGCCACTACAACCAGGTACACACCGCCAGCCTGCTGGGGCGGAGTCGCAACGTCACCCGTTCGATGCTGATCAAGGTCGGTGAGCTGGTAGTCAACAAACGCCGTCCAACCCAGGCCGGGCAAGCGGTGAACGTGGCCAACCTGTCGATCTGAGGACTGGCCACTCCGTCAAGCGGCTGCACCTGTGCCGGCTGCGGCAAGGTGCCGGGTTGCGGGTTATCGGTGAATGTCGCCTTGACCTTCCCGTCCTTTAGGCAAGTGCCGCAGTCTTGGCCGTGTCCGCCTCGCGCTCCAGCTCACGCACCAGCGGCAACACCTTGCGGCCGAAGTATTCCACTTCTTCGTGGAAGTGCAGGAAGCCGCTGAGCACCAGATCCACACCCACCGCCTTGAGGGCGACGATGCGTTCGGCAATCTGCTGTGGCGTACCGATCAGGTTGGTCTTGAAACCATCGTTGTACTGCACCAGGTCTTCGAAGGTGGACTTGGCCCAGTTACCTTCGCCTTCAGGGCTGGAGGCACCGGCGTTTTTCGCCTCGCTGCCGAAACCGTTGACAGCCTCCGGATCGGCCTTGGCAATAATCTCCTGCAATACCGCGCGGGCTTCAGCCTCGGTTTCGCGGGCAATGACAAAGGCGTTCACTCCGACTTTCACCGAGTGGCCATTGATCGCGGCCTTGGCCCGAATGTCGTCGACCTGGGCCTTGATGCCTTCGATGCTGTTGCCGTTGGTGAAGTACCAATCGGAAACCCGCGAAGCCATGTCCCGCGCCGCGCGCGAGCTGCCACCCTGGAAGATTTCCGGGTGCGGTTGCTGCAGTGGCTTGGGTTTGAGGGTGTAGTCGTGGAAGCGGTAGAAATCGCCATGAAAACTGAAGTTGTCCTGGGTCCAGATACCCTTCAGCGCCTGGATGAATTCTTCCGAGCGGCGATAGCGCTCATCGTGGTCCAGCCATGGCTCGCCAATGGCCCGGAATTCGCCCTTGAACCAGCCCGACACGATGTTCACCGCGACGCGACCGTTGGTGAACTGGTCGATGGTGGCCAGCTGCTTGGCCGCCAGCACCGGACTCCATGGGCCAGGCAGGATGGCCGCGATCACCTTGAGCTTCTCGGTGGCGGCCAACAGTGCGTGGCTGATAGTCACCGATTCGTGCTGGTTTTCGGCGCCATAACCTGCAGTGAAGCGAATCTGTGACAAGGCGTATTCGAAGCCGGCCTTTTCGGCGATTTGCGCCAGTTTGCGGTTGTAATCGATGTCCCAGCTAGTGCGCTGTTCGATCTTGCTGACCACAAGGCCGCCGCTGACGTTGGGCACCCAGTAGGCAAACTTGATGTTGTCCTGGCTCATTGCATGTACTCCATTGATTTGTCCTTCGTGCTGGCAGAGTCCACCGCGGCACCTGCACAAGGACTGGAGCAGCAACCGTGCCACTTCAATAAATCTATAAAAATCAACTAGTTATTAGATTTCTTCGGACTTGCGCAGTGTCGCCTGCCGGACAGGCTGTTGATCAACTGTTGCGCGGACAACAGTTGCTCCGGGTCCACACAACACAGCGCGCCTCGGCCGCTGTTGCCGGGCGGTCAGTGCTTCAGCAAGTTGCCCGGCAGGCGACACGCGCGAGCTTCGTCAATACCCCCGCGCACCCCGGAAAAACGGCTTTTTGCAGCCCCAGGCACGACCTGTGCACTGATAGCAGTACGCAACAGATCGAATGTTCTGTTGCACTCTTGCCTTCAATAAGGAGCTGCACCATGACTGTCCAGCAACAGCACCTGCCACACCCCCTCTCCAGCGGTACCGATTACCAAACCCTGGCCGAGCGCTTCCGGCCGATCTTTGCACGCATCGCCGCCGGCGCACTGGAGCGCGAGCAAAGCCGCAGCCTGCCCTTTGAACAAGTGAAGTGGCTGAAGGAAGCAGGCTTTGGCGCCGTGCGCGTGCCGGTGCAGTACGGTGGCGCCGGCGCTTCCCTACCCCAATTGTTTGAGTTACTGATCGAACTGGCCGCAGCCGATTCCAACCTGCCGCAGGCGTTGCGCGGTCACTTTGCCTTTGTCGAAGATCGTCTCAATGCGCAGGCCGACGCGCCGCAGGACACCTGGTTCAAGCGTTTTGTCGAGGGTGATCTGGTGGGCAACGCCTGGACCGAAGTCGGCAGCGTGAAGATCGGCCAGGTCGGCACCCGTGTCTCGCGCCTGAGTGAGCATTGGGTGGTCAACGGCACCAAGTACTACAGCACCGGAAGCATCTTCGCCGACTGGATCGACCTCTATGCCCAGCGCGATGACACCGGCGCCGACGTGATTGCCGCCGTTCGCGTACAACAACCGGGCATCACGCAGAGCGACGATTGGGATGGCTTTGGCCAGCGCACCACCGGCAGCGGCACCTCGGTGTTCGAGAACGCAGTGGTGGAGCCCGAGAACCTGCTGGACTTCGCCACCCGCTTCAAGTACCAGACGGCCTTCTATCAACTGGTGCTGTTGGCGGTTCAGACCGGTGCCGGCCGTGCCGCAGTACAAGACATCACGGAAGAAGTGCGCAAGCGCACGCGCATTTTCAGCACCGGCAATGCCAGCCACGTCAGCCAGGATGTCCAGGTGCAGCAAGTGGTGGGCAAGGCGTCGGCGCAGGTCTACGCCGCACATGCCACCACCCTGCGCGCGGCGACCGCCTTGCAGGTGGCGTACGAAAGCCGCTTCGCCCATGACGAAGTCGCCGAGCGCGAGGCCAACATCGCCGCCGAACTGGAATCGGCCCAGGCCCAGGTGGTGATCGCCGACTTGGTGCTGCGCGCCACCAGCGACCTGTTCAACGCCCTCAGCGCCTCGGCCACCAGCACCGGAAAGGCTCTCGATAGGCACTGGCGCAACGCGCGCACCGCGGCCTCACACAACCCGCTGATCTACAAGGAACGCATCATCGGCGACTGGGAAATCAACGGCACCGAACCGCCCTATGTCTGGCAGATCGGTGGAGGTTCGAAGTAAGCCTGCATTACGCGGGTACCGGATAATCGGTCAGCGACGAAGCACGGGCCAGCAACGCGTCTTGGCTCGTCGCTACGCCCAGAGTGCTCACCAAAACCAGCTCGCCTTAGGGGGGGGGGCTGGGTGTTTACCCCGAATTAGACTTAGACCGTATTTTATGTCCCGCCCTGGACTTTACTGAACTTCCCTATATTGATTTATCGTTCAAATAAGTTCGCCTTCACTGACTGAGATCGACTATGAATAACGACCCAAATAATCTTCATATTTATGAAGTTATATGCGAGCCATAGATACAGTTGCCCATGGATAGCGCACTAATTAAAAGCTGATTAACTATTTTTTAATTCCAACTCACCATTCGTCGTCATGCAGAAAAAAAATTCAACTTTTTTCGAAAGGGATGACTCCCACCCATACAGCCAACAAAGCTGTGGATACCTATCCTGATTGATTGGCGCTTGCTGATAGGAGATAGTAATGAACTACGAAGATCGCGATACCTATGGCATATACAAAACCAACCTCATACGAGACGCTGACTCTGAGGAGCAGGGACCTGGCCCCGACCTGATGGGGGCAGACACACTCATTGGAAATGATGTTTATAACCATAATGAAGAAGACCTGGGGGATATTAAGGAAATCATGCTGGATGTTCGCAGCGGTAGAGTGAGTTATGCCGTTCTATCCTGTGGTGGCTTTCTTAGCATGGGAGAAAAACTGTTTGCGGTACCCTGGAATGCGTTGACACTCGATACAGTAAATAAGCGCTTCATACTAAACGTAGAGAAAGAGCGCTTGGAAAATGCACCAGGTTTTGACAAGGATAATTGGCCTAATATGGCCGATGAGTCTTGGGCAACGGAAATCCATTCTTTCTATGGAACTAAACCCTTCGATTACGATACTGTCCGGAGATAAAAATATCGACAATAGCTAACTGTCAATATCTGAAAGAAGAGTGATGCGCGCCGAGCAAACAACGACATGTCAAGGCTGGTCGTTGGGGGTGCCAAAACCCTAAGGCGCGCATTGCGGTGAAAAAGGGTTCACCCAGGATTACTCTAGATATAAATCTTGATACAATTGTCGGATTTTTGGCCCTATGCGCCGCTTCAAAAGAAGACCGGATGTCCTGTGCAATCGCTTAAAACCGTCAAATCAGCTTTTCCTTTCTGCCATCAAATCGCTAAGGCGACCTTGAATTTCTCGCACCCCCCGAGCGTAGCGGTCCTCGACTCCATCGGTAAGTTGATAGAACCGCATTACCTGGACCGCCCCAACCGCATCAGGCAATTAGTGGGTCATGACGAATGCAAGCTCTTCATGAAGGTTCAACGTGTCGCGACCCTGCCAAAGAAACTCCGTATAGCGCTGGGACGCCCAAAGCGCTCAGGCAGGTTCGACTGGCCTGTTGAGGAGCTGTTGAACACGATCATAGCCGCAGAACGCGGCGTTGAGACTGCTCGCATTGTGGGCTTCGGGGTGGTCAAGCCGAGGTTCGGTATTATCCAGGAGTTCGTGCTGTTGACAGAATTCCTCGAGGGACACTTGAATGGTTTGCAATGGTTGCAGAAGCACCCTGAGCGAGTGGTCGAGTTCATCAAAGGGTGCATGAACCTCATTGTCGACATGCGCAAGCGTGGTCTGATTCACCTCGACCTATGGGTGGCGAACGTCATGGTGCCTGAAAAGCAGTGGAGTACTCTGCGGGTCATCGATATGGAGAATGTTTTCACCCGCCCATCGGATTTCACCTCTGAAACCTTGGGTTTTCAGTTGGGTTTTCTCTATCACAAAGAAATGAACCATTTCATCGACGAAGCGTTGTACGACGGTTTGGTCGCCGACTTTCTGCGTGAGTGCGTGGAAATCGATAGCGCTGCGTTCGCGCGGATTTACACGGCGAGCAAGCACAACAAGTTCAGCCATAAGAAACGCCGCAAGATTTTTCTCGAAGGCGAGTTGGAGATCTCCTGAATACGCGGGGCGACAGTACCGGCGTGAGCCTTTGACAACCAAGGCCATTGAACCATTGCGCACCATCATGGTTAAGGCCGCGTAACCGAATCCGATCACACCATTAGCGAGACCGGCGCCAGCCGGGCAACCGGCCTGACCCATCCTCACCTATTGCTAAAGGTGTTTCTGCTCAATGATCGCTTGAGCCATTTTGTCCAGTTCTTCATGGGCTACAAGCTCATCAGTCCAGCGCCCTGCCACCTCTTGGTAGTACTCGACCGCTTGGGGGCTATCACCCTCTGGCTGAATAGGGCCGAGAAACGCCACCTGCGGCGAACCATCCTTTTGTGGGCCAAACGTGATCCAAACTTTTGGATCGTTCTCCGGGTAGCCGTATGAATCCCAATGAGCCATATCGATTCTCCTGGATCCGGCCTTATGCCGGACCATCAACAAATAGCCCACAAACTCACTTCACGCCAGCTGGCGAAGCAGGTGCCGCTACGGGAAAACATCCGCGCATCATGGTTGCGTGATACCTGATGGACGAGAAGGCCGTAGAGCCGATTGGCATTACCTGTGCCGCATCATTGCAGCCGTGCAACAGACCCTCAGCCAGGAACAGCAGCAAGTGGCAGCCTGATCAACCCCCACCTTTTTCACGTGCTCTCCACAATTAGTTGATGCTTTGTAGTCTCGACACGCGTAATCGCAGGCACTTGGCCCGGCTGAGAGTGAATCATCAAATATTGCTGCGTACGCTCCGTATCAAAGACCTGACTCGCTGCCTCCATCTCGTCAATCAACTGCCGATCGACTGAGTAGTAGCCACAGTTCGGACATTTGAACTCATCAAAACTGCCTACTGGATAAGCTTTCTCGGCGCTATCGCCACATACGACGCAGACAGTAATGCTCATACGCACCTCCAATCATCTATCAACTGTAGTTGATCCCGCCTCGCCCGGGCATGACCCGGCACAGGACGCCCCATGCCCACAGAAAACAACGTCGTTGCACGAGACGAACGGCTGGTCACCTTGCCGATGTGGATCGTCGAGTCAGTACGTGTCGAGGTCACCAAAAACAGACAGAGAAAAAGGGGTACAGATTGTCCCCTTTCTCGGCTCCGAGACAGACAGCCTATTGCTTCTACTTGACGAACCTGAGGCACGCAAAACCCGTCTTGATGCGCAGCTGTTGAATGGGTTCGACGCTCTCCTGAGTCCCGACTTTTTTGACTACGCCAAGTCCGCAGTAATATTGGTCGCTGGTGAAGAGGGGTAGGATGCCCGTCTTGGACTCACTCCAGAAGCCCGACTTCAAGATGTAAGTGGCCCCCTCCTGAGGTGTGAAAGAAAAGGGTATTTGACACATGCTACCCGCGACTACTTGCCGGTACGTCAATACCAGCTCTTTACCCACTGCTACCTGCGCTTCGATAAAACCGTCGGTGTATGGCAATGGCGTGAAGCCCGCGTAACAACCCGATTCGTTGAAGGTCATGGCGTCCAGGTTGGTGCCACTTTCATATTTAAGGCGAACCGTCGCCGAGGGTTCATCCGGCCGGGGAAAGAGATACTGCTTGCCCTGAAATAGTGAAGTACAACCGCTGAGAGCCACTGCTCCAGCCAGCAGCGCATACGTCCAGCCAAACTTGTCATTCCCGTACATCAACTGCTCCCTGATACCTCCGGACTTCCCCTGAAAATCTCAGGGGCCGAACGATACTGAAAAATGGCCTTATGATACTAAATCTTGTGAAGGCCCAGGCCCGCTCCTGGTCGTTTTCTACCTGGTGCAACAGACTGCTATTGGGTCGGTTGCAGCCCTTGGCGACAGGCAGAAACCGGCCATAAGCGGAGTTTCAAAACGGGCGCTTCCGGCAGTCAAGCGCCAGTGGCTGACCCCAGGACCTGGACAGCCGTGAACTGACCTTGCCGATGAGTGGGCACCAAGCCATCGCCAGCCGTATCGGCATTAAGGTTGCCATGCCGAAAGCTCGAGAACCTTGTATTCCGTGGGTTCGCCAAACCGCCCCAAGGCGATTTGAGGCTTCTGTCGCGGTAGTTATTTCGAACGTCTCTAGCGCCAATAGCGTAATGGCAAGTTGCCTTTCCTTGCTTGGTCTATCTTCCCACTCGCCTGACCGAGATGCTTTGCCAAGGTCCTCGCGACCACAAGGCTCAAGGAGGTGCGGCACCACGCCTGCAGGTAAGTGTGTGGGGTCGACATAGGGCACGCCCGACGCTTGCGTCGAAACCTTACAAGGAGTTCTCTCATGGCAATTCCTACCACCAGTTGTGACGTCCAGGTGCAAATCTGGGTCGACGACAATGCAGTGACCAATGGCTCCACCGCGGGGGTCTATCTGGTCGATAACCGTATCTCTGCTGGCACCACCCAAGAAGGCACCGCCAACCTGAATACTGCTGCGTCCAAAGGCAGCAATGTCTGCTGGCAAGTGTTCCTGATCAATCCCAAGTCGACCTCGCAGGTCTCCATTGCCGCCTTCGGTAACTCGAGCGCCTGGGGCTTCAGTGGCCAGCCGCAAACCGCTTCGGATAACCCGAGCGCGTTCACCGGCACCGTGCAGAACGCAGGTACCGCGTCCTACCCGGTATCCCTCAACGTACAGGTGGCGAGCGGCTCCGGTATCACCGTGAAGCTCAACCCCAGCGTGACTGTCTCTGCCTAAGGAAGGAGCACGACAATGAGTGGCCAAAAAAGTACTGCCCAGGTCTGGGTTGCTGATTCGCAGGTGCTTGCCGGTATCGCCAATCCGCAAACCGCAATCACCATTGCTATCGATACCTCATATGTACTGGGCACTGGTGGCGGGAACATTTCCACCGGTGTGTACATGTTCGACAATCGTCTGAGCAATGACAGCAGCGGCGAAGGAACGCTGGAACTGCGCACCCACTGCAACATCGGGGACTACATCGGCTTCGAGGTGGTACCGATCGATCAGAACGCTGGCGACACGGTGTCCATCACCGGCTTCCAAATTTCCCAGGGCAGCGTGTTCGGCAGCGATGGCTACCCGATGCAAGTCGGTGCCACTGGTAACTATTGGGTGGGCCTGGCTCGCAACGCATCGTCTCAGACTACCTACCAGATCCAGGTCAAGGTGACCTCTGGAGGACTTCGGCCATCGACACGTTTCATCCAATGGGACCCCTACATTGGTACGAACTGACTAGCTGAACCAGCGGAAGGAGCGTGGCTCCTTCCGTCCCCCTTCCCAACCAATACGAATCGTCCAGGCTCTGCGCTTTAGTTTGGCCATCTGTGACTTACTTCGCCCTGCCCAAGCAATGTTTCGACCTACATCAGCACGGTCAACCAGGCCGACACCAGCAGCAAAAAAGCCAGTGCATGGTTCATGCGTTTGAACGCCTGTGGCGAACCAAAAACCCGAGCACTCCCCACGCCAAGCAACGCCCACAGGGTCATGCACGGCAAGGAGACCAACAGAAACCGCAGCAGTGTTTCGCCCACGCCGAGCCCGACTGCAAAGACAATCAGCGCTGCCGCCACGCATGCGCCAAAAATGACAGGCAGCGTGGCACCCAGCCCCAGCCGCGAACTGTGGCTCAACACCAAAATATTGGTCGGCCCTGGGGTAATCGAGGCAACGAACGCAAACAACAGGAAAGGCAGCAACGATTCCATGGTTCACCCCCTTAAGGCGCATCGATATTTTCTCAGGCAGTCGCCGCAGCCTGGTTTGGTCGCCGGCACCCCAGGCTTGCCGAGCCAGCCCGCCGGCCATACGATTCGACTATTCCTCAGGCGGAGGAGTCATTGTGAAGCCGGTGATGCTCCTGATGCGCATCCTGGCGCCTGCCATCGCTCTGGCGCTGGCATCCGCCGGCCTGCATGCCGACGACCCGTTCGCGCCGTTGCGCGACGCCATGGTGCGAGAGATCGCCAACTTGTCGTCCGCCACCCGCACCGAAACCGGCAGGGTCGAGTTTGCCGCGCCGGTGATGGCCGCCATGGCCAAGGTGCCACGCCATAAGTTCGTACCACCCGACGAGGTGCCCTACGCCTATGAGAACCGCCCGCTGCCGATCGGCTACGGCCAGACCATCTCCCAGCCCTACATCGTCGCCCTGATGACCGACCTGACGCAGGTCGGGCCCGGCGACGTGGTACTCGAGATCGGCACTGGCTCGGGCTATCAGGCGGCGATCCTCGCCGAGCTGGCGCAGGCGGTCTACACGATGGAGATCATCGAGCCGCTCGCAGTGCAGGCCGGGGAGCGCCTGGGCCGACTGGGATATGCGAAGGTGCAGGCCCGACTGGGCGATGGCTACCACGGCTGGCCTGAGCACGGGCCTTACGACGCCATCCTCGTCACTGCCGCCGCCAGCCATGTACCGCCGCCATTGATCGCCCAGCTCAAGGCCGGCGGCCGGATGGTAATCCCGGTCGGCGCGCCGTTCATGATTCAGTACCTGCTGCTGATCGAGAAGGCTGGCGACGGCAGTGTGTCCACCCGGCAGGTGCTGCCTGTGCGCTTCGTGCCACTGGTCGAAGGCGGTTGAGCATGCATTCGCCGCCATTGCTCGCCCTGGCGCTGCTGTCTGCCTCCGCAATCGGCTATGAGGTGCTGCTGCTGCGACTGCTTTCGATCATCCAGTGGCACCATTTCGCCTACATGATGATCAGCGTCGCGCTGCTCGGCTACGGCGCTGCCGGCACCGCCGTGGCGCTGGCGCGGCCTGTGCTGGCGCCGCGCTTCCACGGCGTGTTCATCGGCGGCGCGGTGCTGTTCGGGCTGAGCGCCATCGCCTGCTTCAGCCTGGCCCAGCAGGTTCCATTCAATCCCCTCGAGATCCTCTGGGACGCGCGGCAGTCGGCGCGCCTGCTGATGATCTATCTGCTGCTGTTCGTGCCGTTCTTCTGCGCGGCGGTGTGCATCTGCCTGACCTTCACCTGCTATCAGGAACAGATTCATCGGATCTACGCCTTCGACATTCTCGGAGCTGGCGTGGGCAGCCTGGTGATCATCGCCGCGCTCTTCGCCCTGACGCCCGTCGATGCGCTGCGGCTGCTGGGCGGCACCGGCATCGCCGCCGGGGCGCTGGCCGGCATGGTTTACACGGGGCATAGGCACTGGCTCGTGCCGTTGCTGCTGGCGGCGGCGGTCGCGGTGCCGGCCGGCGTGCCCGCACGCTGGATCGCCCTGTCGCCCTCCGAGTACAAGGAACTGAGCCAGACGCTGCGTATCAAGGATGCGCGCGCAATCGCCCAGACCTGGAGTCCGCTGGGCCTGCTCACGGTCGTCGACAGCCCGACCATTCCCCTGCGCCATGCGCCGGGCCTAAGCCTCAACGCGACGCAGGAACCGCCCGCACAACTGGCCATTTTCACCGACGGCGACGGCCTTTCCGTGCTGAACCGCTATGACGGGCGCCGCGAGCCGCTCGCCTACCTGGACTACCTGACCTCGGCTCTGCCCTATCACCTGCTGCGCCAACCCCGCGTGCTGGTGCTGGGCAGCGGCGCCGGCGCCGATGTGCTGCAGGCGATCTACCACGGCGCCAGCGCGGTGGATGCCATCGAACTGAACCCGCAGGTGATCGATCTGGTCCAGCACCGCTTCGCCGACTTCTCCGGCAAGCCGTACAGCGCGCCCAACGTCCGTGTGCTGATCGGCGAGGCGCGCGGCCTGGTGGCTTCGCGCGAAGAGCCTTACGACCTGATCCAGATCGCCCTCCTGGACTCCTTCGGCACTGCCTCGGGCGGCCTGCATGCGCTGTCCGAGAACTACCTGTACACGGTGGATGCCTTCGCCGAGTACCTGCACCATCTCGCGCCCGGCGGCCTGTTGGCTATCACCCGCTGGGTCACCCTGCCGCCCCGCGATATTCCCAGGCTCCTGGCCACCGCAGCCGCGGCCATCGAGCGCGACGGGCAGGCCAGCGCGGCGCGCCGCATCGCCATGATCCGCGGCTGGAAGACCGCGACGCTGCTGGTCAGCAACAGGGATTTCGACGACGCCGGCATCGCCGTGCTGCGGGAGTTCTGCCGGGCGCGCTCCTTCGACCTGGCCTACTACCCTGGGATGACCGTGGCCGAAGCGAACCGCTACAACCTGCTCGACCGGCCCTGGTTCTTCGAAGCGGCGCAGGCCCTGCTGTCCGGCGAGCGCGCGGAGTTCCTGGCACGCTACAAGTTCGACGTGCGTCCGACCATGGATGACCGGCCGTATTTCTTCCACTTCTTCAAGTGGCGCTCGCTGCCGGAACTGCTGGCGCTGAAGGAGCAGGGCGGCCTGTCAATGCTGGAGTGGGGCTATCCGGTGCTGATCGCCACGCTGATACAGGCCAGCGTGGCCGCCGTGCTGTTGATCCTGGCGCCGCTATGGGTGGCGCGGCGGCGCCAGCGGCGCTCTCGGAATGCGGCTTTGGCCAGGTTCGAACTTCGGGTCGTGGCCTACTTCGCCGCCATCGGCTTCGCCTTCATGTTCGTGGAAATCGCCTTCATCCAGAAGTTCACCCTTTTCCTCAGCCACCCGTTGTATTCGGTGGCGGTAACGCTCAGCGCGTTCCTGATCTTCGCTGGCCTCGGCAGCCATTACTCCGGCCGGCAGCCGGGGGACATTGGAACGGGTGTAGGGCCCCGTCATCCGCTCGCGCGGCCAGTCCTGGCGATCTGCGCGATCGCCCTGCTCTACCTGATCGCCCTGCCCCCGTTGTTCCAGCTGCTGGCGCCGGTGCAGACCCTCGCTAGGTTTGGCATCTGCGCCGCGCTGGTAGCGCCGCTGGCGTTCGCCATGGGCATGCCGTTTCCGCTCGGACTCGAGCGCGTCTCCGCGCGCGCCGAAGCACTGGTGCCGATCGCTTGGGGCGTTAACGCCAGCGTATCGGTGGTGGCGGCCGTGCTGGCGACCCTGCTGGCGATCCACCTGGGCTTCACCGTGGTATTGCTGATGGCGTTGCTGCTATATCTCGCGGCGGCGGTCGTGTTTCCCTGATCGCGGCGGTTCGGAGCGAAACGTCAACAGACCCTGGTGAGACGAATGGCCTGTTGGAACGCCGCTTGCCGCAGTTCACACGTCTCGCTGTGTCGATCAGCGAGGGTGACGCCTTTCCTGCTTCGAAGCTAAACATTTGAAAATGTGGACGTGGGCGTCATGCCAAAGATGAGAGGTTCCGTGCCGCAAGCAATTGGTTTTGGCCGACGCAGTCGAGTCGTCAGAGGTGGCTTTCATCCCATAAGCTGCCGGTGGTGACCGGCAGAAAACGGCCGATTCTGTTGAAAACAGTCGATCCGCCCAAACTGCCTGATCATTGACCGGTGAAAACGCCTTTTTTGCACGCTGCTACGTGAAATCTGAGTCCGGAAGCCTCTGCCCAAAGTAAAGATTTCAATCTCAGACGCGTACTTTTCCGCTGAGCAAACCATGGCCGACTTTTTCAACAGAATCGGCCGATTTCTGCCTGTCACGAGGGCAGAAATCGGCCAAGAGCGGTCACCGGGATGCGCCGGGAAAACGAGTTGAGCATCAGAAATGACTGTGAGTGCCAACGCGATGGCTGATATCTTTCCCGCGCTCCAAATCGCCTCCAATCGACGCTGATCCCATCAAGGAAGATAAAAACAATGAAAATATTATTCATCGCTTCGCTAGGAATTTTATCGCTGACTCAAACATCACTATCCTTCGCGGATAATGCTAATGGAAAAAATCTCTATCTACAGCGATGCAGCATGTGCCACGGAATGGATCTCAAAGCAACAGGACCACTGGCCAATAAAAGCAATCCTCCTACACCTGATCTAACAACATCCACTTTCAAAAAACGATTAAATGATTATCCGGGCGTGATTGTATCTTCGATAATACTTCGCCCAAATGGAGACTTGATTCCAAGAACCTTGCGTGAGAATGGTGTAAAGCTATCGCCGCACTCATGGAGCATTAAAGATCTGCGCGATTTGAATCAATACATGGGTGGTGTGATTTCACAAAACCGATGAGCTTTAAAGTGCCTGGTCCTGTGCTGTCACCTTCGATTGGCCGGACGCCAGCGCTTGACTCTGTCCCTTGGGGCAACCCGTACCCTGCCTTGTCCATTTCAGTTTCCGCCGTCAGCGGATAAGGCAATCCATGAAGACGCTATCGATGGTCACAGGTGCCAACGGGCATCTGGGCAACACCCTGGTCCGGGCACTGCTCGCCCGAGGGCAACAAGTGCGCGCCGGGGTCCGTGACCCGGACCGAAGAGCAGCCCTGAACGGGCTCGACTGCCAGGTGGTACGCGCCGAACTGCAGGACCCTGACTCACTGCGCCAGGCCCTGCAGGGGGTGGACGTGCTGTACCAGGTAGCGGCAGTGTTCAAGCACTGGGCGAGGAATCCACAGGCCGAGATCGTCGACGTCAACGTACAAGGTACGCGTAATGTGCTGCGGGCCGCCGCAGAGGCCGGGGTCCGGCGCGTAGTCTATGTCAGCTCCGTGGCAGCGGTGGGACACAACGGCCAGCGCCTGGATGAAAACAGCTGGAACACCGATCAGGACAACCCGTACTACCGCTCGAAAATCCTCTCTGAACGCGCTGCCTGGGAAACCGCCAAGGCCTGTGAGCTGCCGATGGTCGCGGTGTTGCCCTCGGCAATCATCGGCCCTCATGCCACTCGGCTGACCGACACGATGGGATTTCTTGCCGCCGTGCTGGCGCGCAAGCTGGTGCTGGACCCGAACTTTCATTTCAACTTTGTCGATGTGCGCGACGTGGCCGACGGTCTGATCCGCGCCTCTGAAAAAGGCCGGCCCGGCCAGCGCTACATACTGGCCAATCAGCGGGCTTCATCACTGGCTGAGGTGATCGAGGCGCTCAACACGTTATGCCCCAGCTATCGTCTGCCACGCCGCGCACCAAAAGCCTTGCTGTTGCTGATCGCCTGGCTGCAGGAACAGCGGGCACGGTACACCGGTCAGCCAGCCGAGCTGCTGCTCAGCCAGGTGCAGATGTTATATGGGGTGCGCCAGGTCTACTGCATCGACAAGGCCATCAATGAACTGGGCTACCAGCCGCGCTCGCCGCAGAACGCCCTCAAGCAGGCGTTTGCGTACCTGTTGGCGCGCTGATACCGGGCCCAGCGCCACCGTCTTGGCAGGAAAAAGCGCACAGATTTTTTCCATCCATGGATCGGCCACTCCTGGCCAATTTCTACAGGTCTTTACCGGCAGCTCAGGGTCCAGAGTGTGTAAAAACGCCTTCGCGAACCCTTGCTATGATTTCTGAGGATTTCATCGCAGGGATCGCCCATGAAGCGCTTTATCCAAGGTGAACATCGAGGCCAAGGCACCTTACTTCCCGAGAGCCTCGACGACTACGTCAGCGATACCAATCCGGTGCGTGTAGTCGACGTCTTCGTCGACGAACTCGACCTGGTCAATCTGGGTTTTGAAGGTGCCATTCCAGCCGATACTGGCCGGCCGGCTTACCACCCCGCGATCCTGCTGAAGATCTACATCTACGGCTATCTCAACCGCATTCAGTCGAGCCGACGTTTGGAGCGAGAAGCTCAACGCAACGTCGAACTGATGTGGTTGACCGGGCGTTTAATGCCCGATTTCAAGACCATCGCCAACTTCCGAAAAGACAACAGCAAGGCCATCCGAGGTGTCTGTCGCCAGTTCGTTGTGCTGTGTCAGCAGTTGGGACTGTTTGGAGAAAATCTGGTCGCCATTGATGGCAGTAAATTCAAAGCAGTCAACAACCGCGACCGCAATTTCACCAGCGCCAAACTGAAGCGGCGCATGGAAGAAATTGAATCGAGTATCAACCGTTACCTGGCGGCACTCGATGCTGCCGATCGGCAAGAACCCACAGCTTCCGAGCCCAGTGCCGTGCGGCTGGAAGAGAAAATCGCCAAGCTCAAAACTCAAATGAAGGAGCTTCAAGCGATCGAAATCCAGCTCAATGAATCGCCGGATAAACAGGTCTCACTGACCGATCCAGACGCCCGTTCCATGATGACGCGCGGCACAGGAATCGTCGGCTACAACGTGCAGACAGCGGTCGATACTCAGCACCATTTGATCGTTGCACATGAGGTGACCAACGTCGGTTCCGACCGCGATCAACTCAGTTCAATGGCCAAGCAGGCCCGCGAGGCAATAGCGTCAGAAACGTTGTCGGTGGTGGCGGACCGAGGTTATTTCAAAAGCGAACAAATCCTGGCTTGTCACGATGCCGGCATCACCGCCTATGTGCCCAAACCGATGACCTCTGGAGCCAAGGCTGACGGGCGTTTCAATAACGATGCCTTCGTCTATGACGCGGCAAAAAACGAATACATTTGCCCGGCTGGAGAGGCGCTGATCTGGCACTACTCCTACGTTGAAAAAGGCCTGAAGTTGCACCGTTACTGGAGTTCGAAATGCCAGGGCTGCGCGTTGAAATTGCAGTGCACACCGAGCACGGAACGACGAGTTCGACGCTGGGAGCATGAAGACGTATTGGAGGAGATGCAGCTTCGGCTGAGCAAAGCACCAGAGATGATGCGAGTCCGAAAACGGACTGTTGAGCATCCCTTCGGGACGCTCAAACAATGGATGGGTGCAACGCACTTCCTGACGCGAAAGCTGGCCGGGGTGAGCGCGGAGATGAGCTTGAATGTGCTCGCCTACAACTTGAAACGGGTCATGAAAATCATCGGTACCCATCACTTGATGAAGGCGCTAACGGCCTAAAACCGGCCTGTTTTTACGTCTCCCGATGATCTGGCGCGTTGCTGGGGCGGTTTAGCTCGTCAGGAAGGGACATCGTGCCTTGATCAGGCTACAAAGCCGGACAGCCACTCAGCCTTGAAAATCGAAACGGGATCTACCGTTTTTACACACTCTGGGTCGTTTGCAGCCCTCCGCGACAGGCTGTAAACGACTGATTCTATTGAAAAAGTCCGAGCGGATTGACTCAATATGACAGCAAAGGCCCCGTCAATCGCTCACTCAGTCGTCGGGGCCGGGGCTTTACTGCCCAAGCGGATCAGCTCATTGGAGAAACACAGCCCGACGATGATCAGTGCCGCCCCCGCGAACAGGCTTTCGCGCGGTACTTCATGGAGCACCACAAACGCCAGCAGCGCGGCGAACAGCGGCTCGGTCAGTTCCAGCGCCTGCACTTGGGATGGCTTGAGATATTCGATGGCCTTGGTGGTGCAAAAGAAGCCGAGGATGGTCGGCAGCGCGGCCAGCGCCAGCAGTGCGGCGATCGCCAATGGCGACAGCTCGCCGATCACGAAACCATCGGCCGCAGCCGGCATCAGCAGGTACAGACTGCCAAAAAATAGCAATTGCCGGGTGAGGTGCAGCCCCCCGGAAACGCCCATCTGCTTCATGGCAACCGAAAAGGCCCCATAACCGCAGCCGGCCACGGAGGCAAGCGCAGCGCCTTGCAGGGTAAAGCCCTGTTGCAAATCGGCGCCAAAGATCACCGCGATCCCGGCGATGGCCAGTGCGGCGCCCACGGTCGCGTTCGCGGTGATGGCATCCTTGAGGAAAATGCGCCCCAGGATGATCGAGGAAATCGAGGCACTGGCCATCAGCACCACCACTACACCTGCCGCAGCGTAATGCCGATAGGCGGACGTTTCGAAGTGAAAAAGCACGAAGATGCCAAGGAAGGCGCAGATTGCCGCCTGAGTCCATTTGGCCGTAGACGCCGGGCGCTTGAGGAAAAGCAATAGGATCGAAAGTAGCATGCAACCCAGCAGGGTCTTGATGACGGCCACACTGCTGGCAGTGAAGCCATTACTCATGAGTACTTTGCTAAGCACACCGATCGTCGCGTTCAGTGCCGCGGCGGAGAGGGCAAACATGACGCCTTTGCTGAAACTGGATTGCATTGATGACGGTCCCTGTCGTTGCTTTGTCGTTAGATAGAATGTCGGCCCTGCAAACGTAAACTCGCTGGGCTTCCCGGTCAGGCTGACCCTCTCATTAAGTCCCGCTCAGGATTTCTTGGCGGGGCTTTTTATAATGCTTGACCGTCCTGAAAGGGGCAAGTCCAGGCACTTACAGTGGCAAGGTATTGCAGTGCTTGATCTCCTTGAGCGAAAACCCGGTGTACATTTCCTTGATATTGCCGAGCGTACGTATGCGATGCATGGCGAGTTCATGGAATGCCTCCATGTCTTTGACGACTACCTGCAAGAGGTAGTCGTATTTCCCCGACACTTTGTGACAGGCAATGATGTTGGGCAGCGCCAGAACGCCGGCTTCGAAATGCTCCATGGCGTCCTCGGAGTGACTATCGAGGGTGACGCTGATGAAAGCAAAAAGTCCCAGCCCCATGGTCTTTGGGTTCAAGTGCGCGTGATACCCAACAATCACCTCCTCTTCCAGGCGCTTCAGTCGCTTCCAGCAGGCTGGCGCTGACAGGCAGACACGAGCGGCGATCTCGGCGTTCGTCAGGCGACCATTCATTTGCAGAATTTCCAGAATTGAACGATCAACCTTATCCATTTCCGCCATGTGTTCTCTCCCTTTAACAATGAGTACGCGGTAGGGCGATTGGCCCCATCCCGCAGGTCCTTGATCAAGCATCCATTTCTAGAGACGACAAATATTAGAAAGGAAATTACATAAAGAACACATTTTGGATAATTAACGTCTGAAAAATCATTAAATACAGATCCGTTTCGAAAGCTAATTTTCAAGGCGCTGAAATACAATTTCTTGTCATTTCCGACACCCAAGCCACTGGCTCTGACAATAAAAACAAGTAACAACGGAGGCAATATTGAGCATTTTCAGAACAAAAGACCTGGACGCAATGATGGCTGCTGCCCGAGCTCCTGCCGGGTTGAAAAAAGTGCTGGGGCCGATGGATCTGGTCCTGATTGGTATCGGTGCAATCGTGGGGACGGGCATCTTTGTATTGACCGGAACCGGCGCATTGACTGCGGGACCGGCCCTCACGGTGTCATTCCTGTTAGCGGCGTTGGCCTGTGCATTTGCAGCGCTCTGTTATGCCGAGTTCGCCTCATCTGTACCGGTAGCAGGCTCGATTTACACCTACAGCTACGCGACGCTGGGAGAGTTGGTGGCCTGGATGATCGGCTGGGATCTGATGCTCGAATACGGACTGGCCAGTTCGGCTGTGTCTGTTGGATGGTCGGGTTACTTCCAGTCCCTGCTGAGCGGATTTGGGCTGAATCTTCCGGTTGTGCTTACGGCGGCTCCAGGCTCTTTGCCCGGTGTGGAAACCTGGTTCAACCTACCCGCGCTGGTGATTATGCTGGCAATTACCTGGATGCTTTCCATGGGCATCAAAGAATCCGCGCGCGTAAACAACGTAATGGTGATCATCAAGATCGCCGTGGTGCTGCTCTTCATCGCCGTTGGTGCGCGACATGTTCAGCCGGCTAACTGGCAACCTTTCGCTCCCTTCGGTGGCCAAGGTATTTTGAATGCTTCGGCCTTGGTTTTTTTTGCTTTTATTGGTTTCGATGCGGTTTCCTCTGCCGCCGAAGAAGTGAAAAAACCGGCGCGTGACCTCCCCATCGGCATTATCGGTTCCTTGGCCGTTTGTGCGGTGTTGTACGTTGCCGTTTCAATGATCATGACCGGCATCGTGCCCTATGCCCAATTCCTTGGCGTTGATCATCCGGTCTCATTGGCGTTGCAATATGCCGGTGAAAGCTGGGTTGCCGGGTTCGTTGATTTAGGCGCAATCGTCGGTATGACGACGGTCATTCTGGTTATGGCGTACGGTCAAACCAGGATCATCTACGCGATGTCGCGCGACGGACTGCTTCCACAGCGCCTTTCCAGGGTTCATCCACGATTCGGCACACCATTTTTCGCCACCTGGATGGTCGGAATAGTCTTCGGGCTGATCTCGGCACTGATTCCGCTGAACGTCCTCGCCGAGCTGATCAATATCGGTACGTTGGCCGCATTCAGTCTGATCTCGGTGGCAGTGATCGTATTGCGCAAGACCCGACCCGATCTCCCTCGCGCATTCAGATGCCCGGGCGTGCCCGTTGTTCCGTTGCTCGCCATCGCGTTCTGCGTAACCTTGATGACCTTCCTCAAGCAGACGACCTGGCTGGTATTTGGGGCATGGTTGGCAATTGGCCTGGTGATCTACTTCGCCTATGCGAGGCGCCGCTCGTTGTTGCATTAATCCGGCATTTCGTCAGGTCTCTTTGGGGTGTCAATCGACCTCTCAGGTGCGAAACTGCATTCCAGTTGCGCACCTGATTGCATTCGCCTGTCAATCCTCATCCAACTCGCTGATGCAAACCACTTTAGGCTGCGTCATGTCCTCATACGCAAATCGAACACCTTCGCGCCCCAGACTTCCGTACTTGAAACCTCCGAAAGGCATGGCATCGAAACGATAATCGGAAGAGTCATTGATCATCACGCCACCCGCCTCGATCTGACGCGCCAGTTTTAAAGCCTTGGCGATATCACGTGTGAATAGACCTGCATGCAAGCTGTACTCTGTTGCGTTAGCCAGAGCAACAGCATCATCGAGATGGTCAAAAGGCTCCAGGATAACCACCGGCGCGAAGACCTCCTGCTGCCAAATCGTACTGCTATGCCTCACGTGCTCAAGCACGGTCGGCGCATAACTTCCCCCTTGGCGATGGTGTCCACACAGAAGAACGGCACCCTCGGCCAGCGCATCATTTACCAATTGTTCGGTACGACGCGCCGCCTGTTCCGTGATCATCGGGCCTACATCTGTTGCTCGCTGGTCAGGATCGCCCACCACCAATGCACGCGTCTGGCTGACAAAACGCTCACGGAAGTCCTCATAAATTGAACGATGAACAAGGATGCGCTGCGTGCCGATGCAATTCTGCCCTGCGGCCCAAAAGGCACCAGACACACAGGACTCCACGGTCGGTTCAATATCACAATCTTCAAGCACGAGAACCGGGGCATTTCCTCCGAGATCCATTGCCAACTTTTTCAACCCAGCACTACGAGCAATGGCCTCTCCCGTGGCAAAGCCACCCGTAAAGGAAATCATCCGAACTTCGCGAACCTCTACCAATGCTTTACCCAAGTCGACGCCACCTGTAGCCGGGGTAATCACCGAGGGTGGAAGACCCGCTTTCACCAGGCACTCAACGAGCTTGAGAGCAGACAACGGCGCGAGTTCCGAGGGTTTCAAAATCACTGCATTGCCACCGGCGATTGCCGGGCCGAGTTTATGGGCGACCAGATTCAGCGGATCGTTGTAGGGAGTGATCGCGACGATAAGCCCCAACGGTTCGCGCGTGAACCAACCTTGACGCGACTCCGATCCTTCATAAGCCCCAAATGGAATCACTTCCCCGGCGTTACGACGCGCCTCTTCCGCCGATAGTTTCAACGTGTTCACGCAACGCTTCACTTCCTTTTCTGCTTGTCGCAGTGTTTTTCCCGCCTCTGCAACGATCAGTCTGGCAAATGCTTCGGACTCAAGCTCCACACACCGGGCGGCGTCCTCAAGAATGCGCGCACGCAAATGACGAGGCATTGCCGCCCCCTCGCGCACGCCGATTCGCGCGCGTTCCAGCAAGCCAGGAACGGCGGCAGCATCGAGGCAAGGGACGCTCCCTACCAGGTGACCATCGAATGGACTGAACACATCAATCTGTTTGGCTTCAACAAGCTGGATACTGGCTCTGCTGGATACGCTCATGACAATCTCCTGTTATTTGCCGTGGGCGGTGTGGATGGCGACGATGTCCGACAGCAATGCGAAGGCCGTCTCGATACGCCCTGCCCCAGGCCCGGACACCGTGACAGCGCCTAGCAGTCCGGTATTGAATGACACTGCATTCGTGGCGCCGACAATACCTGCCAGAGGATGCGAGTTCGGCAGCAGCCGGGCCTCCACGCTCGCTCGAACCGAGCCATCTGCCTCACGATCGGCTGAGCCAATCAGTTTCCAGCTCGCGCCATTGGCACTTGCCTGGGCAATATCTTGCGCGCTGATATTGCTGATACCCGAACACATCACATCGCTGACATTCAGATGTGCATCGAGCAGTTCGTTGGCCAGGATGACCACCTTGAGACGCACGTCAAACCCTTCCACATCGGCGGTTGGATCTGCCTCGGCGTAGCCGAGCTGTTGCGCTTGTACGACGGCATCATTGAACTTCAGGCCGTCTTTCATTTGGGTGAGCACGTAGTTGGAAGTACCGTTCAGGATGCCTTCGAAGCCTTGTACGTTGGCACCCGCCAAGGCCTGCCTGGCCAGACGAATCACCGGGGTGCCGCTCATCACCGCTCCCTCGTATTCGAAAGCCACCTGGTTGCGACGGGCCAACGCCTTGAGCTCGGCACCGTGCAACGCAATGGGGCCCTTATTGGTGGTCACTACATGAATGCCACTTTCCAATGCCCAGCGGCAGAAGGTAGTGGCGGGCTCGCCATCCACCGGATTGGTGAAAGTGGCCTCAGCGATGATGTCTGCACCGCAATGCTTGATCACGGTTTCGTTGAAGGCCTCAGCATGACCACCGGGCAGTTGAGCGAACACGCCTTTCTCAACGGGCAGCGCGACCAACTGCTTTGCATCCAGACCGTCTTTAGCAACGATGGAGCCGAGGAACAGATCGGTGACACCGACGATTTTGATAGTGAAGCCCAGGGACTCTTTCCATTCGGCATTACGATCGGCGACCAATTGGGCGAAACCACGGTTCACGCCACCAAACCCAACCAAGGCGATTTTGTACTCAGTCATAAAAGCTGTTCCTTTATTGATGTTGTTCGACAGGAACATCCTAAGAGCCGGGCTTGGGCAGTTGAATATGGCAAAACGCTGTATTAGTTGGGCGTTTTGCCCAAGCTCGATGTATTCAAAACACAGCAGAAAGAACGAACGAGGTCACGGTGTTTTCCACCCCGGGCATGGCCGCGATTTCCTTCCAGACGAGATGGACACGTTCAGGTGTGGCGGCATTCACGCGCAGCATCAAATCGAACTCACCACTGAGCACTTCACATTGCACGACTTCAGGAATGGAGCGCAGCGCAGCCAGTACTTCTTCGCCACGCATGCGGTCGTAGCGGTAGACAAAGATCACCGCGCTGATAAGCGACGCAGGCCGCCGCGACTCACCGAGAAGTACCGTATAGCCCTGAATCGCACCGTCGCGCTCAAGACGTTCGATGCGCTGGCGCACAGCATTGCGCGACAAGTTGATCTTGGCGCCCAGTTCGATATGGGCTATTCGCGCATTGGCGGTCAGTTCGGCCAGTATGCGTTCGTCCAGCGGATCCAGAATGCGCTTCATGCAAACCTCTGCTGCGCCAGACGAAGAACCTGACACAGACCGCCCAGATCGTCCCTGGCCAGGTAGGGTGGTTGCGCGCGCACCTCGACTGTACCCGGAACGCTTGCTTGCCAGACGCCCAGCTCAGCCAACAGCGCCGCCGACTTGGCCGGCGCAATTTGCCCGAAAGTGACCATCGGTGCGCCCAGGCTGCGTCGATGAAGCCTGCCGGCCAGTACACCGACAGCGGTGTGGGGGTCGATGGCCGAGCCTGTTTCCCGGAACAGCTCGACCACCTCATCACGCACCTGAGATTCATCTACGGCATAGGAATCGAAGAGTACCCGAGCACGCAGCCATTGTTGGTTGCCGATGCTCATTTCCCCGTAACGTTCAAAATGCTCCATCAGCCCTTTTGTCGAGCAGCCATCGTGCTCGTAAATCTCCCAGATAAACCGCTCCAGGTTGGAAAACAATGAGAAATCCATCGCCGGCGACACTGTTCGATCAGTCATCCGGGTGGAGTAGCGATTGCAATGAAAAAACTGGTGCAGGGCATCATTGCTGTTGGTGGAAATGATCACTTGGTTGATCGGTAACCCCATTTTCTGCGCAATGTAACCGGCGTAGATCTCGGCCGAGCTGGCAGCTGGAACGCTGAAGCCCACGGGACGCGAGCCACCGCCCAGTTGCAAGGCCGCATGGAAGTAAAAAACAATCTGGGCCAGGACGCCGATCCAATTGGTCGAGTTGAAACAGACCGGCATCACGCCGTCCAACGGCCACTCACGCAAGAGTCGGGAGACCAGTGTCTGGCAATCATCGAAATTTCCATCAACCGCAATCAGCAGAACCCGCTGCGGGTCGGCTGCCTGCAAGGCACTGAGTTGCTCAGGCGCAAGCCCGTCGCGCGGATACAGTATCGCCAGGCGAGCGGCCGGGCAGTCAGCAAAGGCTTCAAGCGCCGCGAGGCCCGTATCACCGTTAGTTGCACCGACCACCCATGCTTGTTTCCCGACCTCCTTCAGAAAATGCTTGACCAAGCGCGCTTGCAATTGCGCGGCGAAATCTTTGGAAGAACGGGTCGGGCCATGAAACAGCTGGAGTATCCACTCGTTATGCCCGATCTGCTCAAGCGGCGTAATAGCGCGATGCTTGAATTGTTGATAGCTATCGCTGAGCAAGTCACGCAGGGTGCTTTCGTCCATGGACGAGCCAACAAAGGGCGAAATTATCCGCCATACCAACTCATCAAACGGCAGCCATGACCAACTGGTAATTTGTTTCTCAGTGAATACTGGCAAACGGGTCGGAACATACAGACCTCCATTTTCGGCGAGCCCCGACAAAACCACACTGCGAAAATCCGCCCGCGTGTCACCGCCGCGTGTACTTACATAATCCATGACCACCCCCAATCGGTATTACAGAAGGCGGTGGGCTTGGGCCACCAGCCAAGTAGAAAAATTTGCGGCATCAGGCGATAGCGCTTCGGCCTGTTCGTGCACCAGATAAAAGGATTCGCTGGCCTCGATTCGGTGATTGAATGGCGCAACCAATTGCCCACTCTTGAGCAAATCCTCGACCACGGAAGATCGTGCCAGCGCAACGCCCTGCCCCAGTTCGGCCATGCGGATCGTGGAGATCAGCGTGTCAAACTGAAGGCCACGGGAATAGTCGACGTCGTCTGCTCCAACTCGCTTCAACCAGTAACCCCAACCTTCTTCGTAACCCAACACGTGAAGTAGAGAATGGTTCATCAAGTCGCGAGGCTCATATATGGGTGAGCTGGCCATGAGCGTTGGGGAGCAAACAGGCTGGAGGATGTCCCAAGTCAATCGCTGAGCGTGCAAGCCCGACCACTCACCGCATCCCCAGCGAATCTCCAGGTCGTCCTCGCCGTCTGGTTCTTTCACCCAAATATTGCTGATATACCGAATATCGATCTGCGGATACTCCCGACAAAAATCTGCGAGCCGGGGTGCCAACCAATAGTGAAGAAAGGAAAGGCTGCCACGCACTTTCAAATGTCTTCGATTGCGCTGGCCGAAAATCTCGTTTGTGCCGACTGCAAGTCGACTGATCGCGTCTTGTACGACAGGCAGGTACGACTGCCCTTCCTCGGTCAAGCCAAGCCCTCGAGGCAAGCGTTTGAACAGCGCTACACCGAGGTGACTTTCCAACTGACGGATCTGCTGACTCACAGCCCCTTGAGTCAAATGGAGTTCTTCTGCCGCGTGGGTAAAGTTCAAATAACGCGCCGATACTTCGAATGCCCTCAACCAGTTCAAGGGTGGTAGTGACTTTTGACTCATCGGCGCAACCTCATCAGGACTTTATCTATGCTTAATCATTGCCTGAGAAATTCACGCGGTGCCAGAGGAATGAACAGCTGCGGCTAAAGCCAACCGCTCTGCTCTCTTGTTTCGAGTGATCCAGTAAATGAAATAACACCACGCGATAAAGGGAAGGCCGAAGTAAAGCGCCACGCGCTGCTCAGGATCAAAAGCGATACCCACACAAGCCAGCAGACAACACAACAGTGCACCGATAGGCACCCACGGATAGCCACGCACACGGAAATGCAGGTCTTCAACTCGTCCGCCATTAGCGACGTATTGACGACGGAACGCGATCTGGCTTGCAGCGATGCTCATCCACACGACTACCACCGCCAGACCGGAAATGGACACCAAGGCTAAATAAACCGTATCAGGGGCAAGCACACTGCTGAGCAGAGAAGCCACTGCACCCGCCATGCTGAGAACGATGGCATTCACCGGTACACCCCGACTGGAAAGCTTGGCGTAGCGCTTAGGCATATGTCCTTGATCGCTCAATGTCCACAACATGCGCGACGCTGCATACAGGCCCGAATTAGCGGCGGAAATCAGCGCGGTGAGAATGACGAAGTTCATAATGTCGGCAGAGTATGGGATGCCAATCAACTCAAACACCATGACGAAGGGACTTTCTACGAGCCCCGCTTGCTCTCGTGGCAGTAACGTCGCCAGGACGAAAATCGTCCCCACGAAGAACAGCGCCAAACGTACCACTGTCGTGCGAATTGCCTTGGGAACGCTAGTTTGTGGATCTTGCGCTTCCCCTGCCGCAATCCCGATGAGCTCGGTTCCGGAAAATGCGAAGGAAACAGCCAGGAGGGTCATTGCAATGGGTAAGAACCCTGTGGGGAAAAGCCCTTCACGGGTGAAGTTGGAAAGTCCGGTACCCTGCAAATTCTGTACTTGAAAAAGACCGAAAATTGCCGCTCCGCCGATCACAATGAACGTGATAACGGTCAGAACCTTAATCAGCGAAAGCCAAAATTCAGTCTCCGCAAACAGCCGAACAGAGACAACATTGCTTGAGAAGACTGCAATGGCAAACAGCGCACTCCAAATCCAGACCGGTGTATCAGGAAACCACCGCACCATCAGTATGCCCGCCGCTGTAAATTCTGAACCGATGGCGACGGCCCAAGTGAGCCAGTAAAGCCAAGCCACGGTATAGCCTGTGCCTGGGCCAAGGTATCGCGTTGCGTAGCTACTGAAAGATCCGGTTTCTGGCATCTGTACAGCCAACTCACCGAGACAGACCATGACTAAATACACCATCACTGCACCGATGATGTAAGCGATCACGGCACCGAGGGGCCCTGCCTGATTAACCGTGTAACCGGAGGTCAGGAATAACCCCGTACCGATAACACCGCCCAGTGCCAACATAACGATGTGGCGAGTTTGCATTTCCTTTTTGAAACGCGAATTAGGGTCGGGCTGATTATTTTCCATCTGTGTGGTCATAGTTGTATTCTCATGAAATGTTCGGACAAACGCCTTGTAACTGGCTGTTGGGCAGTACAATTTTTTTGTCGCTGGATTTTATTATTTTCATTCTTCATGAAGGGCTTAAGATGAGCGTTTAAAGTCCTGTCGGTGTTTAGGCTCCTACCTCATTGAAACGTTGGGCACTGTCAGCGTGAAGGCTTGCATCACCTTGTTTACTTCGCACTAAAGCGAAGGCTTGTTTTAGATCAGTCAATAAATCTGCTGAATCTTCAATACCTACGGATACTCGAACCAAACCTTCGGAAATTCCAAGTGCCTGACGTTCTTCCAAGGTGTTTTCCACGTGACTGGTTGTCCGAGCCGGCCCATAAATGGTCTCGACTGCTCCCAAATTACCCGCCCGATGCGCATATCTGAGCAGAGGTAGCAAACGGGTCACTGTGTCCATGCCTCCTTTCAGCACGAAGCTGACGATGGCTCCGAATCCGTTCATTTGCGAACGAGCGATGTCATGGCCAGGATGTTGAGGCAACCCCGGATAGTTCACAGACTCGACGAGAGGTTCGGTACAGAGGTACTCGGCCAAAAGTTGCGCGCTCGCCTGTTGCTGGCGAAGACGCAGAGCCAGAGTCTTGATGCCTCGGATGATTAGATACGCCGAAAAAGGATCCAGCGAGGCTCCATTTATTTCGCGGTAATGGCGAACTTGAGACATCAAATACTCGGCTCCGCAAACCACACCGCCGAGTACATCACCATGACCGGACAGGAATTTGGTCGCGCTATGCACAACCACATCAACGCCTAAAGCGAGCGGATTCTGATTCAGAGGCGTCGCGAATGTATTGTCCGCAACAACCAAAGCGCCCACTCGCTTCGCGGCTGCCACAAGGCGCCGAATATCAACGATTTTCAGCGTTGGATTCGTGGGTGTTTCCAGGTACAGGACGCTGCAGCCTTTAGCAATCTCCTGCTCAAGAACCACAGTGTCGAGCGTATCGCAAAGGGTTACCTCCACGCCCATGCGTGGAAGAAACTCTTCAAAAATTTTGTTCGTACCACCGTAGCTGTCACGTGTAGATATCACCCGCTGTCCATAGGAAAGGAAGGTGTGTAGTACACCGCTGATTGCAGCCATTCCGGTACTGAAAGCTACAGCCGACTCTGCGTTTTCGAGCTCACAAAGTTTATCTTCCAAGACAGAGACAGTGGGATTGCTCATCCGGCTGTAAATGAAGCCGGGCTCCTTTCCCAATGCCACGTCATACCACTTATCGATATCGTCGTAGCCATAGGCGGCACTGACCACAATGGGCGTCTGGGTCGCATTGTAGGGATGTTGAACTTGCTCTCCTCCCCATACGACTCGAGTCCCCATCCCAACCTCTGAAGCCTGGATGGCGCGTTTCTTATTTTCCATAACAATGTCTCGCATCAAGGGAAACACAACCGTGTTCCAAGTGGGCTTGGGAAGACTATAAGGAAGGCTCATGTTTGTGAAAAATCATGATATCCGGGAGTAAGGGGTGCTTTTTTTAATGGCTGGATGCGGCTTACAGAGCTGAGAAGTGCTCACCAACATGCAGCTGCGAGATATCACGAGTTTGGGTCCTCATCCCGATAGTCTTGCTCGATACTAGGCTCGAGTGTTATCCAGGATGAACTCGATCAGCGCCCGGGATGCGGCTGATAATTGCCGGTGAGGCGGGTAAATAATCGAGAATGGCCGACTGCGCCCGCTCAACTGCGGAAGTATTTCCACCAATTGCCCGCGCCGCATTCTGTCCCGGATAACGAAGTCATATGTCTGGCAGATGCCCAGACCGCTTTCGGCCAACGAAACGATGCCGAGAACATCATCCAAAACCTGCACATTGGCTTGCGGCAACCATTCGATATTTTTTTGATCAAGGCAGAACAACCACGGCCCGATCTTGCCGCTGCTGGGCATGATGAACGGCAGGCAAACATGTTCGCCTAACATCTCAAGCGTCGTAGGGACGCCGGCGCGTGCCAGGTATTGGGGAGACGCGACCAGGCAGAGTCGTGCATCTTCCAGCTTGCGCCCCACCAGACCACTCTCCGGCAACTGCCCCAGGCGAATCGCCAGATCGTAGCCTTCGGCGACCAGGTCGACATTGCGATTGGTGATGCTCAGCTCCACCCGCACAGCTGGGTATTGCCGGGCAAAGGCACTGACCAGCGGCGGCAGACGATAATGCCCGTAAGTCGTCGGCACGCTCATCCGAACGCGCCCGCTCAACTCGCCTTCCTGGCCGAGAATACTGCGCTCCACCTCTTCGATCTGCGCAAACGCAGAACGAGTCTGTTCCAGATACAACTTTCCGGCGTCGGTCAGGCTGAGCCTGCGGGTAGTGCGTCGCAATAATTGCACGCCAAGACGCGATTCAAGCCTGGTCAACGCACGACTAAGCACCGAAGGTGTGGTCGCCAAGGCGACGGCAGCAGCACTAACGGTGCCCTGCTCAACTACGCGAATAAAAGCTTCCACATCGCCAAGATGGTCAAATCTACGAGGCATTATTGCTTTCCAAGTCCAAATGAATTCCATTGGCGGTAGTTTATCGCCATAACACACATCAATAGAGTATCCAGGCAGGGGCGGCAAGTGTTCGCCCAACTACTTTGGACGTGACATGAAAACATTGACCCGTATTGCATTGGCCGCAACCCTCGCCAGCACTAGCCTGGCGGCCAGCGCGGACAACGTGCTTGTAGTGCTTTCCGACTCGGCGAAACTCGATTTGAAGGACGGTAAGGTCTTTGCGACCGGGTTTTACCTGAACGAGCTTTTGCAACCGGTGAAGCTGCTGCTCGACGCCGGTCATAACGTCACCTTTGCGACACCGAACGGAAACGTGCCGACGGTGGACAAGACATCCATCGACAAAATGTACTTCAACAACGATGAAGCAGCGCTTCAGACCTATAAGGACTTGCTCGATCAACTGAAACTGACCCAACCAGAACAGTCGCCAGTCATTAGCCTTTCCCGGGTGGAACAGATCGGTTACGCGCACTTCGATGCGGTCTACATTCCCGGCGGCCATGCCCCCATGCAGGATCTGCTCCACAGCCGTCCGCTGGGTCGCTTGCTGGCGGATTTCCATGCACAAGGCAAGACCACCGCACTCGTCTGCCATGGTCCGATCGCCCTGTTGTCGACCTTGCCTGACGCCGAAAATTTTACCCGCCAACTCCAGACCGCGAAACCGGTGAACGGCAGCGCCGACTGGATCTATGCGGGCTACAAGATGACCGTTATCAGCAACAAGGAAGAGGAAGAAGCCAAAGGTCTGCTCAACGGTGGCGCCATGAAGTTCTACCCGCAAACCGCGCTGGAAAAAGCCGGTGGGGTGTACCGCAGCAACGCTTCGAACTGGACGCCTAATGTGGTCATCGATCGCGAGTTGATCACGGGCCAGAATCCGACCTCGGCCATAGAGGTCGGCAAGGCATTGCTTGCTCGACTGAATTAACACGTCTGCCGCACCGCGTGATTCCCTGGTCCCGGCTGTTGCCGGGTATTTGGAGCACTGCAATGAAAACTCGCACTTGCCTGGGTTGATTAATAACGGCATCGGTATCAACGGCATCGACAGCAACACGCGCTACTGGACGGTGACAACCGACGACTCGCTGTTTGCCATCGAAACGGCAAAACTCACAGACAGCAGTGGCAATCCTCTCTGGGAGCGCGCCTTCGACAACAAACAGGCGCTATGGACCAAGGAGCAGATCATCAGCCGTTGCAGGACGGACGATCATCGCATTCATTCCTTGGTGGATGAATGCTTGGGCAGGAACACCTCGGCCAGCATGCAGCGCGCGCTGCCGCCACCGATGCGCTCGATGGTGTCGATGTTCACCGGCAACGGCGTGGTGTGAGCTTCGATCAAGCGACGCTGATCGGCGTCCAGGGAATGCCAGGCTGTGCGCGACATCACCAGCAGCGGCTCGCCCGCTGCGCTGTGCACTTGCAGCATGTTTCCGGCAAAGGACTCCAGCTGCACCCAGTTCAAGGCGATGACTTGTTTGCCGCTGGTTTCGAGCCGTTCAAGCAGCGCCGCACGTTCGCCCGATTGGGGTACGGACTCCAGGCAAACCACCGCAAGGCGGGTGCCGACACTCATCATCACGTTGGTGTGATAAATCGCCACGCCTTGGCGGTCCACCGCATGGAAGGCGCACAGCTCATAACCTAGATGACTGACCAACTGATCCAGGACCTGGGTATGGGTGCGCGTGGAATACCCGGCGTAGCAAATCCGCTGTTGCCGATCCAGCACCATGCTGCCGGTGCCCTCCAGGAAAACCTCCTGCTCTTCGAGGCTGGACAGGTCCAGCACCTGCTCGACCCGGTATTCGCCCAACAACTCGTCGAGTACACCTTTGTCCCGCTCCAGACGCCGGTTGTGGCCCTGCATCGGATACAGGACCAAGGTGCCATCCGGGTGGCTGCTCCACCAGTTGTTGGGGAAGATCGAGTCCGGGGTATGCGGCGCTTCGCGATCGTTATGCACCAGCACTTCAACGCCATGCCGACGCAACGCGGCGACATAGCCATCGAACTCGGCAAGGGCCTTGAATTGTACGTCCTCAGCAACGGTTGCCGGACGCTGGAAGCGATTGTTCGCCGCCGTGTCCTGATTGAAGGAGAAACGTGTCGGGCGAATCATTAAAACGGTATTGGTGGTTTGCATGGGCACAGACTCAATGAGGGGGCGAGAGAGGCTCATTGTCTGTTTCGAGGTGGAAAAAACCCGGTTGATAACGACTTTTGTGCGGATGAAAACGGCTGAAGATTGCTGCTTGCCCAGCCGATTCGGCGCGGCTGAAAAACAAAAAATCGCTGCTTTTGGCAGCGATTCTTGTCTTACTCCATCGTGGTCTTGACCATCGCCAGCTCCGGGTGGCTGACCAGTTTGTCGATGTGCAATTCCGGGTCGTCAAACCAGACTTCGGTCAACACCCGGTAATGCTCCATGTCACGGCAACGCATGCGCAGGCTGTAGTCGAAAGCGCCACTGATCAGGCGACACTCCAGCACTTGCGGGCAGGCACGGACCGTTGCTTCGAAGGCCTTTTGCGCCGAGCGTCCGCTCTGGTTCGACAACGCCACCAGCACCAGCAATGACAAGCCCGGCGTCAGCTTCTTCTCATCGAGAATCGCGCCATAGCCGCGAATGACGCCGAGCTGCTCGAGTTTGCGCACCCGCTCCAGGCATGGTCTGGGCGTCAAATGCACGCGTTCGGACAACTTTTGATAGGTGATGCGCCCTTCGTGGCGCAACACTTCAATGATCGCCTGATCGATACGATCAAGCACGATCGACAGATCGCGGATATCCGCCATGTACGTCTTGCCTCACTTCAAACGACCCGATAGGAATTGCTGTAAACGTTCACTGTTTGGCCGGTCGAGAATTGTGGCATTACCCTGCTCCTCGACCCGTCCCTGATGCAAGAACAACACTTGGCTGGAGACCTGCCGGGCAAACCCCATTTCGTGGGTCACCATCAACATGGTCCGGCCTTCTTCGGCCAGTGCCTGAATGACCTTCAGCACTTCACCTACCAATTCCGGGTCGAGCGCCGAGGTTGGCTCGTCGAACAACAGAATCTCCGGTTCCACTGCCAGGGCACGCGCGATCGCTACCCGTTGTTGCTGCCCGCCCGACAGAAACGCCGGGTACTGATCGGCCACCCGTTGCGGCAAGCCGACCTTGTCCAGATACGCCCGTGCGCTCTCTTCGGCGGCCTTGCGACTCATGCCCAAGACTCGACACGGCGCCAGCACGATGTTCTCCAGTACGGTCAGGTGACTCCACAGGTTGAAATGCTGGAACACCATCGCCAGTCGCGTGCGCAAGCGCTGCAACTGCTTTGGATTGGCAACGCGCATGCCACCAACGCCTTGACGGGTTAGGATTCGTTCTCCATCCAGAGCAATGGCGCCTTCGTCCGCCCGCTCCAGAAAGTTGATGCAGCGCAGCATGGTGCTTTTGCCCGAACCGCTGGCACCGATCATGCTCACCACGTCCCCTGCCCTCGCGTTTAACGAGACGCCCTTGAGTACTTCGTTGTCACCAAAACGTTTATACAGATTTTCAACCGTGAGTTTGTACATGCGAATACTCCTGGAGCGGCACACTTATCGGTGCCGCTCTGGATAAAGAATGGAAGTCAGTGGGCCGGGCCCAGAAAGCTCAGCCAGCGTTTCTCAGCCAGGCGGAACGCACCGACCAGCCCGAACGACAGCACGAGGTACAGCAGACCGGCAATACCGAAGGCCTGAAAGGTCATGAACGTCGCGGCATTGGCGTCCCGGGCGATTTTCAGGATGTCCGGAATCGTTGCGGTGAACGCCACCGAAGTCGCGTGCAACATCAGGATCACTTCGTTGCTGTAGTACGGCAGCGCGCGGCGCAGCGCCGAAGGCAGGATCAGTTGCAGATACAGGCGCCAGCCACTGAGGCCATAGGCATGTGCCGCTTCGATTTCACCGTAGGGAATGCTGCGGATCGCTCCGGCGAAAATTTCCACGGTGTAGGCGCAGGTATTTAGGGTGAACGCCAGCAAGGTGCAATTCATTGCGTCACGGAAAAACGCTTCGAGCAATGGCTGCGAACGGACCACTGCAATGCCGTAGATCCCGCTGTAGCAAATCAGCAACTGGATATACAACGGCGTGCCGCGAAAGATGTAGGTAAACAGCTGAACCGGCCAACGCAAAACGCCCCAGCGCGAGACGCGCAAGATCGCCAGGGGCAACGACAGGAAAAAGCCCATGGCGATACTCGCCACCAGCAACCACAGGGTCATTGCCAACCCGGTGAGGGTCTCGCCGTCGCTGAACAGAAAGGGTTTCCAGTATTCGGTAATCAACTCGATCATCGCGCCATCCCCCGCACACCCTGGTTATAGCGGCGTTCCAGCACCCGCAAGACATAGTTCGAAGCGCTGGTGATCAGCAGGTACAGCGCTGCCGCCAGCAGCAGAAAATCAAGCATATTGAACGTGCTTTTGCCGGCCTCCTGCGCGACTTTGACCAGGTCCGACAAACCGATGATCGATACCAGCGCCGTGGCCTTGAGCAGCACCAGCCAGTTGTTGCCAAGGCTCGGCAAGGCAAAACGCATCATTTGCGGGAACACCACGAAACGAAAACGCTGCCAACGGTTCAGGCCAAAGCACGCCGCGGCTTCCTGCTGCTCGCGTGGCACACTCAGAATCGCCCCGCGAAAGGTCTCGGTAAAATACGCCCCGTAGATAAAACCAAGGGTGAGGATGCCGGCCACGAATGGATCGATTTCCATGTAGGGCCAGCCCATGGACTCAGTCAGGGCGCTGAGCCAGCCTTGCAGGCTGTAGAAAATCAGCAGCATCAACACCAGGTCGGGCACGCCACGGATCAGCGTCGTGTAAAAGGTCGCCGGGAGATTCAACAGCTTCAGCGGCGACAGCTTGGCCGCCGCGCCGAGCAGCCCCAGCGCCATGCTCACCAAAAGCGCGAGCGCCGACAGTTTGAGGGTGACCCAGGTGCCGTGCAGCAACAAAGGGCCATAGCCTTGCAGGGCCGAAAGATCGAGCCCCAGAATATTCAGGAAGGAGTTCACGCCAGTCACCTGTCTTGATGCGCCCCGGTCGCTGCGACACAGCGACCGGGGCGCGAGGATCAGTTGTTGTAGAGATCCAGATCACCGAAGTGTTTCTGCTGGATCTGCGCGTAGATGCCCTTGTCGTGCAGGGCCTTGATGGCGGCATTGAGCATGCCTTTGAGCTCTTCGTTGTCCTTGCGCACGCCAATGGCGATTTCCGCTGGCACCAACGGGTCGCTGATGCCTTCACTGTTGTGGAAGTCCGCCCCTTGTGGCGAGGTCAGGAAACTCATCTGCGCTTGCAACTTGTCCTGGATCGACGCATCGAGACGGCCAAATACCAGGTCGGCATAGACCTGATCCTGATTCTGATAGGCCCGCAGTTTCACCCCGCCCGGCCCCAGTTTGGCCTTGGCGTAGGTTTCCTGAATCGTGCCCTGCATGTAACCGATGGTTTTTCCACGCAGCGATTCGGCGGTGGGCAGCAGTCCGGAATCCTTGCGGGTAACGATGGCGGTCGGTCCGGCGTACAGGCGATCGGTAAAGTCGATCTGTTTTTTGCGTGCGTCGGTAACGGTCATCGAAGATTCGATGGCATCGAACTTACCGGCCTTGAGCCCCGGAATCAGCCCGTCGAAATCATTGCTGACCCACACGCAGGTCAGCTTCAGCTCGGCACATATTGCATTGCCCAGATCCACACCGAAGCCCTGAACCCCGCCATCGGCCGTGGTGGATTCAAAGGGTGGGTAGCTTGGGTTGACGCCAAATCGCAGCTCCTTCCATTCCTTGGCACTGGCGCCCGTGGTGCAGCACAGCAACGCGAGTGCCGGCAAAGTCAGCCATTTGATGTTCATTTCTTGAGTCCCGGATTATTTGGATTTATCGCGATCCAGCGCCTGCGTCGGACCACACTTTTTGACAGGGGCAGAGAGTCGATGCGGTCTTCACCGCAGCCGTTTTTGTTGTTGTTATCGACTGGAAGCAGCCAGTCGTCGGAGTTGCATTCCATCTTAAGCAGCGATCAACAAGCGCTTGAAACGGACCGTCAGAATGCCAATTGCCGGGAGGGAGCTGGTGTCGTAACTCCACGTTCAAACAGCGTGCCTGTGCTGAACGAAGGGCTTTCACAGCCGATTCTGTCGTCGCTACAAGTCACTGTGTCCCCGCTTGAAGGGAGCGGCACAGGCATGTGCTTGTCTTTGCGACCTTCTTCATCTGCATGACGATATTGCAGTGGCTGTCACTTCGCCGATTGCGCTGTGCGCTCGCTGTTTTCGACTTCTCTTGCTGTATCCAGGGTCAATATTGGCCGAAATCTTCTCTGAGTTGCCTCGACAATAGTCCAGACCGGCACACCAAAAATCGCCCAAAGGAACCCAATATGACCCGTTACATTGACGTCAATGATCTGAGCCGTCTCGTCCAGGAAAAAGGCTTGCCCCGTTGCCTGATCGAAATGGCCGAGTACATCCGTCAAGACTACGTACGCTGGCCGGATTTCGAGAAATGCGCGCGCCTGGCGAACCACTCACCCGAGGGCGTCATCGAGTTGATGCCCGTGTCTGATGCATCGCTATACGCCTTCAAGTATGTCAATGGACATCCGAAGAACACGCACAATGGCATGCTGACGGTCATGGCCTTTGGTGCGCTGGGAGACATCGATACCGGCAAGCCTGTCTTACTGAGTGAAATGACGCTGACTACCGCCATTCGCACCGCTGCCACTTCTGCACTCGCCGCCCGCTACCTCGCCCGACCGGACAGTCGCCGAATGGCGCTCATCGGCAACGGCTCACAGAGCGAATTCCAGGCCCTGGCATTTCATACGTTGTTGGGCATCACTGAAATCAGTCTCTACGACATCGATCCTGCCGCGACGGCGAAGCTGGTTGCCAACCTGCGGGCCTACCCCGCCATACAGGTGACCGTTGCCAAAACCGTCGCGCAAGCGGTACGTGGCGCCGATATCGTGACCACGGTCACGGCCGACAAAGCCTACGCAACTATTTTGACGCCTGAGATGATCGAGCCTGGGATGCACCTCAACGCAGTGGGTGGCGACTGCCCCGGCAAGACCGAACTGCACCGGGACATCGTCGAACGTGCGCGGGTCATGGTCGAGTACGAACCGCAAAGCCGCATTGAAGGCGAAATACAGCAGATGCCCGTCGACTCACCGGTTATCGAGTTCTGGAAAGTCATCAATGGTCAGACTCAAGGTCGGCAGGATGCCGAGGAAGTCACCTTGTTCGACTCTGTCGGCTTCGCCATCGAGGACTACTCCGCCTTGCGCTATGTGCTGGATGTTGCAAAAACGCTCAACATTGGCAGCGACATTCAGCTGGTGCCAGAGCTGCAGGATCCCAAGAACCTGTTCTCGCTGCTGCAGCCTTCAGCAACTGACGATGTAAGGCTTCGGGCTTAACTCTACTCGACACTTCAACGCGTTCACCTGGCGGCCCTTTCGGCTGCCAGGAGGAACCCTGAACTATCCTTCGGTCGTTTGAGCCTTTTTTACAGCGCCATCCGCTGCGCGGATTTGTGACTGTATATCCTGTCGGTCACAAGTTGTCAGTCAGCTATAGGGTGAGTAAGCTGTTCTCATGAATCAGCCATCGATATCTTCGCCCAGCGCCCGTGGCCCAGCCGATCACGACATTCGAAACCAAATTGTCGCGGCGGCCAACGAACACTTCAGTCAGTACGGCTACGGCAAAACCACGGTCTCCGACCTGGCTAAAGCCATCGGCTTTTCCAAGGCCTATATCTACAAATTTTTTGATTCCAAGCAGGCGATCGGTGAAGCCATCTGTGCAAATTGTTTGGCGGAAATCGTTGCGGCTGTTGAGCAGGCCATCAATGTAGAGACCCTTTCGCCAACGGAGCGCTTTCGACGCTTGGTCAAAACGGTGATCGCCACAGGTGTGAATCTGTTCTTTAATGATCGGAAACTCTATGATATTGCAGCGTTTGCTGCGTCGGAGCGTTGGCCCAGTTCGCAAGTTTATGATGCACAGATCAAGCAGTTTATTTTACAAATTGTGCGTGAAGGGCGAGAGATGGGTGAGTTTGAGCGCAAGACTCCCCTGGACGAGACTGTAGAAGCAATACATCTTGCTCTGCGGCCATTCGTCAACCCTCTACTGCTGCAATACAACCTCGATTTCGTCGAAGAGGCGCCTACGCTCACCTCTAATCTCATCTTGCGTAGCCTCATGCCTTGATCTTCAGCTAACGGTCGAACGCCTACTGGCCTGAGCGACATATCACCCAATCGGCTTTTCACTTTGCCCTTCCTCCAGCCGTCGAAGGGCATTTATTTGCCCGTTATGTGACTTTTATCTGAAATAGTCACATGGCAATACGCTCGTCCTGCGCGGCCCAGGTCAAAACGATGATTGGGGTTAAATCATCGAGTCGCCACAGACCGGGCCTCAGGAGGCTGCCAACCACCACCGAGCGCCTTGAATGCTGCGACCGCCGCCCGTGCCGATTCCGTTCGCGCCTGTGCTCGCGCATCGGAAGCCTGCAGCATCGTTTCGTCGGCGTGCAGAACATCGATCAGGCTGGCTGTGCCTTTCTCGTAGGCAATGAATGACGATTGGCGAGCCTGTGCCAGAGATGCCTCGCCTCCAGTCAGGGTGGTTGCCTGAGCTTCCCGATTCACCAGGGCGGAGAAGGCATTCTCAACATCCTCGGTGGCGCGTAATACGGACTGACGGTAAGCGGCCAGGGCTTCGGCTTCCTGTCCCTTGGCTTGATCGATTTGAGCATTTATCCGGCCAAAGTCGAAAAGCCTCCAGCGCAGCCCCAGTACGCCCGCCGACTGGCTGGCTCCACCGGTGAAAAGGTTGCCGCCGGAGACGGTCGTGGCACTTCCCAGCAATGCGCTGAGGGAGAATTTCGGGTAGTACTCAGCAATCGCCAGCCCGATGCGTGCATTGGAGGCCGCAAGTCGGCGCTCAGCCACGATGAGATCGGGCCTGCGGCGCAGCAGATCGGCCGGCGTTCCCGTGGTCTTTATCTGCGGCGCAAGAGGAATGCTCCCTGCATTTGCCAGTTGCGTGCGATGAGTGCCTGGTGGTGTACCGAGCATTACATCCAGTGCATTCGTGGCAGCATCCAGTCCGGTCTGCAGGACCGGCACTGTCGCTTGGACCTGCGATAGTGCTCCCTCGGTCTGGTGAACCTGATAGTTGGCAGCGAGGCCCTTGCCGTAGAGCAAGCGGACTTTCTCTAGCAGTCCCTGCTGCGTTCTGACTTGTCGGTTCGCAATGTCCAACCGGGCCTGCAATCCGCGGATAGTGATGTAGATATCGGCGGTTTGCGCGGCGATGGCCAGTCGTGTGGCAGCGACGCCCGCCTCAGAAGCCTGGTACTCGGCGAGTGCGGCTTCGCGTCCGCGTCGCAGGCCGCCAAAGACATCAACCTCCCAGCCAGCACTGAGATTAACCTCATAGGCGCTTGCGTACCGATCATAGCCAGGCGTTGAGTTCAACACCTGGCCGAGCGGGGTTTCGATTGACTGGTAGGAGCGCGCAGCCTGGCCACTGATGTTCCCCGAGGGCAGTAAAGCGGCATTTGCCGCACCCAATCCCGCCCGCGCCTGCGTGACTCGCGCCCACGCCTGCGCCAGATCCAGATTCTGCTCAAGAGCCTTGGAGACGAAGTTGGTTAACACTGGATCACCAAAACCTTCCCACCAGGCCACAAGACTGGCCGGCGTCACTACGGGCCTCTGCTCGACAGCAGATTGACCCACGTAACGATCCGAAAGAGGAGCGTCTGGACGTTGATAGTCCGGACCGACCGCGCAGCCTGCCATTAAGCTGGCGCTCACCAAAAGAGCAATGGGACGATGGAGAGGCATTGAGGTTCCTTCAATCGAGGATATTTGTGACCATATTACGTTATGGTCACATCCTGTCAATCAACGCCATTTGATCAGGCCTCAAAATTCTCTCCAATGAATACGGCTGCTTTTGCGTAAACACAGAGATTCCCAACACTTCCAGATTGTGACCATTGACAGATATGGTCACCAGCCTGAGAATGTGGCGCATGTCCTATTTTTTAAGTAAGGGAATCTATGCGCCGGCTTCGACCTGTCCCTATTGCTGCTTGCTTATTGCCTCTAGTCCTGACGGCGTGTGGCAACTCATCCACCGCTGAAGATCCACGCACGCATGCTCCTCTGGTGAGGTCCTCTGCGGCTCAGGGTTCGTCCGACGTTTCACGCTCTTTCACTGGCGTCGTGGCTGCCCGCGTCCAGGCTGACCTGGGCTTTCGGGTATCAGGCAAGATACTTGAGCGTTTGGTTGACACTGGTCAGACCGTTAAGCGGGGTCAGCCGCTCATGCGTCTTGACCCAATCGACCTGGGGTTGCAGGCGCGAGCACAGCAAGAGTCGGTCACAGCCGCTCGGGCCCGAGCCAGGCAGACAGCCGATGACGAGGCTCGATATCGCGACCTGGTCACCGCAGGCGCTATTTCTGCATCGGCCTACGACCAGATCAAAGCAGCGGCCGACACCGCAAAGGCACAGTTCAGCGCTGCTGAGGCGCAGGCTGACGTGGCTCGCAATGCTTCTGGTTATGCGGTGTTGTTTGCTGATTCCGATGGAGTTGTGGTGGAGACGCTCGCCGAGCCCGGGCAAGTCGTCAGCCCGGGGCAGCCTGTGGTTCGACTGGCACGGGCCGGGCAGCGCGAAGCCATCGTGCACCTGCCCGAGACGCTACGCCCGGCAGCAGGATCCACTGCGCAAGCAACGCTTTACGGCAATACCATGGGTGCTGTTACAGCGAAGCTGAGGCTGCTTTCTGACTCGGCCGACCGTATGACGCGCACCTTTGAGGCGCGGTATGTGCTTGAGGGCGCGTTGGCCAATGCGCCGCTGGGGGCGACCGTCACTCTTCGGATCGCCGAAGGCACCGCAAATGGACAGGTGTTGCAAGTGCCGATCGCTGCCGTTTATGACCCGGGCAAAGGTACTGGCGTGTGGGTCATTGCTGGCGAACCAGCAAAGGTGACCTGGCGGCCTGTTCGGGTCTTGGGCTTGAGCGACGACGCAGCGCGAGTTGCAGGCGATCTCAAGGTCGGCGAGCAGATTGTCGCGTTAGGCGCACATCTGCTGCGCGATGGTGAGGAGGTGAGACTGGCTCAACAGGGTGACGTCAAAGTTGCCGGGGGCCATCCATGAGCCAGGGGCGCTTCAACCTTTCGGCGATCGCCGTTCGCGAGCACTCGATCACGGTATTCCTGATCTTGCTGATCGCTGTTGCAGGGATCCTGTCGTTCTTCCAGCTGGGGCGTGCGGAAGATCCTCCGTTTACGGTAAAGCAGTTGACGGTCATAACCGCGTGGCCAGGCGCTACGGCGCAGGAGATGCAAGATCAGGTTGCAGAGCCACTTGAAAAACGCCTGCAAGAACTGAAGTGGTACGACCGCACGGAAACCTACACCCGTCCAGGTCTTGCCTTCACCATGGTGACACTGCTCGATCGCACACCGCCTTCCCAAGTGCAGGAGGAGTTCTATCAGGCGCGTAAAAAGCTCGACGATGAAGCCATCAAGCTACCGGCGGGTGTCATTGGCCCGATGGTCAACGACGAGTTTTCAGATGTGACATTTGCGCTTTTCGCCTTGAAAGCCAAAGGCGAGCCGCAGCGACTGTTGGTGCGTGATGCGGAATCGTTGCGCCAGCGCCTGTTGCACGTGCCGGGTGTGAAGAAGGTCAATATCATTGGTGAGCAGGTCGAACGCATCTTTGTTTCCTTCTCTCATGATCGGTTGGCCACGCTGGGTGTATCTCCCCAGGACATTTTTGCCGCGCTGAACAATCAGAATGCGCTTACGCCTGCCGGCTCAATTGAAACCGATGGGCCGCAAATCTTCCTCCGCCTCGACGGTGCATTCGATAAGGTGCAGAAGATTCGTGACACACCTCTTGCGGTGCAAGGTCGAACACTGAAGCTCTCGGACGTGGCTACGGTCGAGCGTGGCTATGAAGATCCGGCCACCTTCCTCGTGCGTAATAACGGTGAGGAGGCCCTGCTGCTGGGGGTCGTGATGCGTGAGGGCTGGAACGGTCTTGACCTGGGCAAGGCATTGGACGCGGAGACGACCAGGATCAATGAAGGCATGCCGCTGGGCATGACGCTCACCAAGGTCACTGATCAGTCCGTGAATATCAGTTCGGCCGTCGACGAGTTCATGGTCAAGTTCTTCGTCGCCCTGCTGGTTGTGATGCTTGTCTGCTTTCTCAGCATGGGCTGGCACGTAGGTATTGTGGTGGCGGCGGCTGTGCCATTGACACTGGCCGTAGTGTTTGTGGTGATGGCGGCCACTGGAAAGAACTTTGACCGTATTACCCTCGGGTCGTTGATTCTGGCGCTTGGACTGCTGGTGGACGACGCCATCATTGCTATCGAAATGATGGTGGTAAAAATGGAGGAAGGCTACGACCGCATCAAAGCTTCCGCGTATGCCTGGAGTCATACGGCCGCACCGATGCTTTCCGGTACGCTGGTGACCGCCATCGGCTTTTTACCCAACGGTTTCGCACAGTCGACAGCCGGCGAGTACACCAGCAATATGTTCTGGATCGTGGGCATTGCCCTGATTGCATCATGGGTAGTTGCGGTGGTTTTTACCCCCTATCTGGGCGTGAAGATGTTGCCGAAGATCAAGAAGGTCGAAGGTGGTCACGCGGCCATCTATAACACCCCTAATTACAACCGCTTCCGCCAGATTTTGACGCGCGTCATCGCCCGCAAATGGCTAGTGGCCGGTACTGTTATTACTACGTTTGTCGTAGCGATTCTCGGCATGAGCCTGGTCAAGAAGCAGTTCTTCCCTACCTCAGACCGTCCTGAGGTGTTGGTCGAAGTGCAAATGCCCTATGGAACCTCCATCGAGCAGACCAGCGCCACCACCGCCAAGATAGAGGCCTGGCTGCAAAAGCAGGCTGAAGCAAAAATCGTCACAGCCTATATCGGGCAAGGTGCACCGCGCTTCTACTTGGCGATGGCGCCGGAACTCCCTGACCCATCATTCGCGAAGGTTGTGGTGCTGACGGACAGTCAGGAGGCGCGTGAGGCCCTCAAGTTCCGTATTCGCGAGGCAGTTGCTGAAGGACTTGCCCCAGAAGCCCGTGTCAGGGTGACTCAACTGGTGTTTGGTCCGTATTCGCCATTCCCTGTTGCCTACCGGGTAATGGGACCTGATCCGACAAAATTGCGCGAGATCGCCGGCCAGGTACAGGAAGTGATGCAGGCGAGCCCGATGATGAGAACCGTCAACACCGACTGGGGCTCGCTTACGCCGACGTTGCATTTCACCCTGGATCAGGACCGCTTGCAGGCGGTGGGGCTGACGTCCAGTGCTGTCGCGCAGCAGCTGCAGTTCCTGCTCGCGGGGGTACCCATCACGGCAGTTCGTGAAGACATTCGTTCGGTGCAGGTGATCGGGCGTGCTGCGGGTGATATCCGGCTCGACCCTGCAAAAATAGAAGGCTTTACACTCGTGGGCACGGCGGGCCAGCGGATTCCGCTGTCCCAGGTAGGGGAAGTCGACGTGCGTATGGAGGATCCGATCCTACGGCGTCGTGACCGCACACCAACCATTACCGTGCGCGGCGATATTGCCGAAGGCTTGCAGCCACCGGACGTCTCGAGCGTGATCACAAAGGAACTGCAGCCGGTCGTCGACAAGTTGCCTGATGGGTATCGTATCGAGCAGTCCGGTGCAATCGAGGAGTCGGGCAAGGCTGGCCAGGCGATATTGCCGCTGCTCCCGATCATGATTGCCATCACGCTGCTGATCATCATCCTGCAGGTACGTTCGGTCTCGGCGATGATCATGGTGTTTCTCACCGCGCCGCTGGGGTTGATTGGCGTGGTGCCGACATTGCTCATCTTCCAGCAACCGTTTGGTATCAACGCCCTGGTTGGGCTGATCGCGCTGTCTGGCATTCTGATGCGTAATACGCTGATTCTGATCGGGCAAATCCATCACAACGCACAAGAAGGACTGGATCCGTTCCACGCAGTGATCGAAGCCACAGTACAACGTGCTCGCCCGGTGCTGTTGACAGCGCTGGCAGCCATCCTGGCGTTCATCCCCCTGACACACTCCGTCTTCTGGGGGACCCTGGCCTACACACTGATCGGAGGTACGTTCGTCGGAACCATCATGACGCTAGTGTTCCTGCCAGCGATGTACTCCATCTGGTTCAAGATCAGTCCTGTCACTCAGAGGCAAACTGAAACAGCAGAACTGGCGTAAGCGCGCGAACTTACTAGAAAAGAGGATGCCACCCCGTCCTCTCGTTGTTCACCTCACTACAAAGTTGACAATTCATGTGTTCTCAATAGGTAATGCAATCAAATTTCTGAATACCAGCATGGAGCATGTTTATGGCTAGTGAAGTGAAGCTGATAATTTTGATTTCTACGCAGGCGGGGCGAGGACAAGAGCAAATTGATGCATTTGAAAAACTTGCCCCACTTGTCAGAAATGAAGATGGGTGCCTGCAATACGACCTTCATAGGGTCACTGACGATGAAGACCAATTTGTTTTGATTGAGCGATGGGCGTCGAAATCAGCCCTGGAAGCTCATGACATTACGCCTCATATGATTGCAGCTGACGCATACAGTCCTACCTTCAGGGCAGGCCCTGCGACCGTTTTGCACCTTGGATCAACGATCCCGGCTTAGATCCCATTTGTCATCACGCAGGCTGCCACTTATGTGGCAGCAGCTCGGCAATTTCATTCGCTCAATGCGTTGGCAGGCGCGTGAGAATGTCCTTCAAACAGGCATAAGGATCATGCTCGCTAAGTCGCGCCGGCTGGTTCAAAGGGCACCAATTTACTTGGGACAAGCCTTGATCTCTCGACGAATTGGTGATCGCGGTAACCTCACTGCTATTACTCAACAATACCTAAATCAGGCATTAGCGTAGCCAGAAGAGCGATCATACCTTCTCGATTTCTTGAAGATGCGCATAGCTATCAACGAAACGCTTAAATTTGTGTTTACCACAAGTGTACGCTTCGTACTTCGCGGGTTGAGCCTCACTCACGCAGGTTGGCACAGGCTCAACAACTGCATCAAAATCCAAATCAATAAAGAAAGGAATTGAATAGCGCTCTAGACCGCTAGTATTTATGACGCGATGCATTGTTGAGGTGTAGCGATCGTTGGTGAGGGTTTGAACCAGGTCACCAATATTGACGATAAAAGTGCCTTCGACTGGTGGGGCAGTAACCCACTCCCCTGCACGGTTCCTGACTTGCAAACCGCCCACTGCATCTTGGGACAGGACCGTCAAGAAACCATAGTCCGTGTGTGCCCCGATACCGATCTCCTCTTGGGAAACCCTTCCGATCTGGGGCGGGTAACGCAAAATCCGTTGAATAGTGATGGGCTTACGCTGAAGATGTTCAAAGTAATCTTGTGGTAAACCCAAGCTCAGCGCGATCCCGCCAATAAGCATTCGCGCGAGTGCCAATACAGAGGAATGGTAATCTTCGGCAACCTTCTCGAATTGCGGCAGAGAAGACGGCATTTGATTAGGGCCAAAAAATGGAGAAATCTCATCGTAATGTCGCCTCTCTTGGCGCGACCATGGGGGGATTGTGGAACGGTGCATTTTTCCTGGCGGAAGCTCAGCTAATGGACGGTGTCGAGTGCGCCTTCCATCCAGATGGGCGAGCAATGATGGAGGATGTTTTCCCCAAAGTCCTGGTCTCTTGTCGAACTCACGTAATAGACAAAAACCGTATCACGTGCGCCGGCGCCAGCAGCTCGTTACGAATGATGCTGGAGCTCATCACCGCTAAACAAGGCGTGTCACTGACCCATGCTGTCGAGGAAATACTCAGTTGCGATCAGAGCTCTGAAGTTTCTGGGATATCGACTGTCATCGTTGACTCTGACCCCACCTTGCCACAAACCCTGAAGCTCGCTTTAGAGCTGATGCAAAAGAACATCGAAGAGCCGTTATCGATCGATGAACTGGCTGAGTGTGTGAACATTTCCCGACGACAATTGGAACGTCGCTTCTGTCGTTTCGTGGGCGCCACGCCCACACGTTACTACCTTGAGCTGCGCTTGACTCGAGCGCGACAGCTTATTTTGCAGAGCAATCGGCCGATCACCGATATCGCGATTGCGACCGGCTTCTGTAGTTTCGCCAACTTCCATATGCGCTTTCGGGACTTCTTTGGCGTCGCGCCGAGTAGTTATAGAGCGACGCATGAGCGCAGGCGCTAAGTTTTCCGAAACCCGGGCATGCAAAAAACACAAGAACCCGCACTGTCTAAGCCGAGCAAATGATGACTAGCATCATCGATAAGGATTACCGAGAATTATGAATGCTCCATCGCAAGTGTTGGTACCCACGGCTAACCACAGCGAGCGGATGTCTACACGCATCGCCTTCCTTATCGCGGGCTTACTCATGTCCGCATGGGCGCCTCTGGTCCCATTGGTTAAAGCCCGCGCTGGCTTGGACGATGGTGGCCTAGGGTTGCTGCTTCTTGGCCTGGGCGGTGGATCAATTGTGGCCATGCCCTTCGCTGGTTATCTCACAGCACACTATGGATGCCGACCGGTCGTAATCTGGTCGACGATTGTCTTGTGCGCCGTTTTTCCGCTGTTGAGCACCGTGGTCTGGCTGCCCGGCCTGGTCATAGCTGTCATTATCTTCGGCGCCAGCATGGGCATGCTTGATTGCGCCATGAACATACAGTCCGTCATCGTCGAGAAAAACAGCGGGCAGGCACTTCAGTCCGGCTTCCATGGCCTTTACAGCGTCGGAGGCATATTGGGCGCCGGGGCGATGACCGCCCTGCTGACCTTCGGCCTGAATCCGTTGATTGCTGCGCTCTGCATCGTTGCCACCGTTTTGGGAGCGCTTTACAAGGCTGCGCCTGCTTTGCTGACTTATGGCACTGAACGGGGTGGACCAATGTTCGCGGTGCCCAGGGGTATCGTGCTGTTTTTAGGGGCGCTCTGTTTCATCGTCTTCCTCACTGAAGGCGCAATACTCGACTGGAGCGCGGTTTTCCTTGTCTCGAGCCGAGGGTTAGAGCCGAGCATCGCCGGTTTGGGCTACGCATCCTTCGCCGCTGCGATGACGGTGGGCCGCCTGACAGGAGATGCCATCGTCAGCAAACTTGGCGGTGCGCGCGTCGTTGCGCTAGGCGGGCTCTGCGCAGCCGCAGGCATGCTCGTGTCGCTTGAGATCGAAGGTTGGGTCGCGCCCTTGATTGGCTACGCTCTGGTCGGGGCTGGATGCTCAAACATTGTCCCAGTGCTCTTTACCGCTGTAGGCCGCCAGCAACGGATGCCACAGTCGGTAGCCATCCCCGCTGTCATCTCGATGGGCTACGCGGGCATTCTGATCGGTCCCGTATTTATCGGGGCGGTCGCCCATCTAAGCACCTTGTCATTCGCTCTGGGTTGCATAAGTGTTCTGCTGGTTTTTGTCAGTGCGACCGCTCGATTACTTCGCAATTAACCGAATCCAGGATGAAGTAGAGTGATATCGCGCTTGCCGATCATTGGCTACAACGCACCTCAAGCGGTCGGCGTCGAAGTCACTCCGGATCTTCACCGCAAACTGTGCCTGATCCCTGGTTTTTCAGGCGTTAAGGACAGCAGCGGCGATCTCGGCAAACAAGCCTCACTGATCCGCACCGGGTTGCCTGTCATGAATGGCGCTGACCCCTTTGGTTCCCTATGCGCTCTTTGCTGGCTGTGCAGGGCTCATCTGGGGCGGTGCGAACATGGCTCCCAAGACCTGCGTCGCGCTAGTAAAAGCCGCCACCCAACATCTTTGGGATGAGGCTCGGGAAATCTGAACGCTGCTTGAACCCGTGATGTCGCTGATTTGGGAGGGCGACTACGTTCAATCCGTTTATGCCGGCGCCGACATCACCGGATACGGTGCCGGCCAACCCCGGCGTCCCCTGACTCCCCTTTCTGCCGAGCAACCAGAGTGCTACTCGACGCGCTAGGGCAACTGGTAGAACTCGAAGCCAGCTGCGTCTTGAGCAAGGGAAACACCATGTTCGTCGCTTCAAAATTGCAACTGACCACGACCTCCGGTTGGGTTGAGCTGCTGGACCGGCGAACGCCGACGCTTCCCCTTCAAAAGGCAATTACAGTCGATATTGCAATCATCGGCGCAGCCCGCTGAGTTTTTTGCGCTCTCGAATGGGCTGTGACGATGGCCAAGCGCATGCCGCCATTTTTTTGGCGCCATTTGGTTGTTTCTAATGATAATTCCCGAATCAACTCTTGGACAATTCAAAAAATTGGCGGTATCATTTTAATATCAACCTTGCTGTCGACTTGCTTAACCGACATGACAAGCAGCGGATAGGCTTCGAAACCGTGGTTGCACTTGCCTGTACGTTGCGCTGTTTGCGGCGCCTACCGGGCTCGGATCAAAATGCACAGACCAGCAGCTTGATTTGCCATGCACCCTGGTGAACACAAAAGTATTCAGACAAGACACTCGACTGAGTGATTGGTGACGACAGGGCTGGTTCAAGTTGCATGGGAATCCCGCCACGCCAACGAGGTGCCGCGTTGACAGCGCCCTCGGCCCTGAACGCGAAGCTCACCGATCATTGTCGTAAAGTCTTGATAACCAAGGAAAGGTTCGCTGCAAGATGACAAGGACGTTATCCATTACTCGAAAAAACACTCGATGATTGCACGCCGCGAGTCCCGGCTTTACGGGATCCCGAGGCGCTGCCGTGGATGGTTCAAGAAGTCACACGAGCCAGACACGGAGCGCCCCGGATTGTTTTCGCATCCGATATGGCAACTGGCACATGAACGGGTCTGCCCCGTCCAGCAGCAAGGATGATTCAGATCATGTCAGGCGCAGGGTTCATCCTGAACGTTTTTTCGAGGTATTTCGGCCAGATGGCAGCTCCTTTGCAACGGCCGTTGCACACCCGGTTCACAGGGTAAGAAAGCGGTAGAGGATCGATTGTTGCATTGGGCTTGCGGCCCGTTTGGTTTAAGGCATTTTTCTGTTACGCAGAGGTCAGTTTGAGTCATGTCAGCTTAGGCATCCGGCATTTGCAGGATGAGCAAGTGCTATTGCGTCAAGGCGGCCTGTACTGGGTCTCCGTCGACCTGAACGGCGATGCCGAGACGCTTGCGCTTCAGTTCCTGAGCGCCTTGCCGCAAGCCCAGCCAACCACACTGGTATGCGGCGGATGCGATCCATGGATCCTTCTGGAAAACCTCGACGGCGAGTCTGGCCCGGAGCGTCTGCGGCTCTTCGAATTAGCCGATGATGATCTCGGGATGGCCCTGAAATCCTGGGTGTCCGAGCTGCATCGCAGCGTCAGGACCCCAGGCAGTCAAATCCTCCTGCTATTACCGGCCCTGGCCTGGCGGCGTTTTGACGCCCGGCATCTGCAGCAATGGTGTGAAGAAGTGCGCCAGTGGTTGCGCCAGCGTCGCTGCACCCTGGTGGTACTGTGCCACGGTCAGGAACCGGCGGTGCATGCCGAACTGGTGGGCCTCAACGAAGAGTTATCGGGGTTGGCGCAGTTGTATCGGCGTGATGGCAGCATCCGTTATCAGCTGCACTTCTGGCACAACGAGCTGGGCGTGTGTACCGCCCAAGAGTTCGAACTGGAGCAGGCCGACGGCGTTCTTGGCTTGAGCCAGGCGCAACGTGGCAGCCCGCAAGCCATCCGCACCGATGACCGGCGCATCTACCTGATTCAGCGCAGCGTACTCGAAGGCGCACCGCCGCTGTCCCAGCAATGGCGACTGTTCGAGGGGCGCAACGAGTTGCTGCTGCACGCCCTCAAGATGCGAGCCGCTAGCGTGATCGTGGCCATCGAAGGCAACGACCAGGTCGAAGACCTTGCCCGTCAGTTGCACAAATTGCGCAATCAGTGCGGAGCGGCACTGAAAATCATCGTTCGCGAAATGGAGCCCTGCCTGCGCTACCGCGACGAGCGTCTGCTGCTGGCCTGCGGCGCCAATCTGATCGTGCCGCTGAAGGCCTCGCTGGCGCACTTTCTAAGCCTGACCGATAGCGTGCAGGGGCAGCTCTGGCATTACCGCAGCGACATTGATTTCCAGACCCTGTACGACCGCATGCACCCCCCTCATGTTCGCGGGCTGCTGACACCGAGCACGTTCATCGCAATCCTGGACCAGGTGTATAGCGGCGCCTCGGGCGAGATCAGCCACCAGTTGCTGAAACTGCAGTCACGTGGCGGGCTCGAGATCGAGCAATACCTGAGTCAGATCAGCCTGCGCCGCTATGGCGACATCGCTTGCGTGCTGGACGGCACCTTCTACCTGTTTCTGTTCGCCTGTCGCGCCGATGGCCTGGAGCCGGCCCTGGGCAATATATGCCGCCTGCCATGGGCCGATATTTTCAGCGCCTGCGAGTCATTGTCGTCGGTGGATCACTTGCCGCGTAAGGACTTTATCGAGGCGACCGAATTGCCCGAGACCTTCCGGCTGGCGGATGAGCGGGTCGTCGACAACCTGTTGCCGCCCGTCGGGTTGACCGGCTTTACGCCACACCGCATCACCCTTTCGCTCACGGAACCTTGCGCATGATGTATTCCGAGTTGCTGCAGGTGATAGCCGCCAGCAGTCTGCTGACGCTGGCGCTGGCGCTGCTGCTGAGCCGTTTCAGTCAGCGTATCAGGCGCGGGCTTGAGCGTTACTTGCGCCCGCGTTACTTGAAATCCCGTGGCGTACGTCGGCGTACGACCCCGCAACCTGCCCAGAGTGAGCCCCATGAGCCGTCTTGAAATCCCTGTCATCGCGCAACCTGCGTGGAGCTGGCCGGGTTTGGGCCTGTGGAACCTGTACTTCCTGATCAAGTTGCTGTTGTTCTGGGGCGGTTACCTCAACCTGCAGATCCTGCCCAATCTGGTGTTCGCTGCCGTCTTGCTGGTGCCGTTGCGCAATCGCCATGCGAGTCTTCTGCGTTGGCTGATCGCCGTGCCGCTGGGGGTGGCGCTGTTCTATCAGGACTCCTGGTTGCCGCCGTTCAGCCGCCTGCTCGACCAACCCGGCGTACTGAACTTCACCGGTGAATACCTACTGGAGCTGGCCGGTCGTTTCATCGACTGGAACCTCTGCGGGCTGCTGCTGATCGTGGTGGTGGCCTACCTGTTCGTCAGCCAGTGGCTGCGCCTGACCACCCTGACCCTGGGCTGGCTGGCGTTGCTGGGCAGCGCCAACCTGCTGGCTTTGCAAGCACCCGCGCAACAGGCTGCGAACCCCGGCACGGCTTCTGCCAGCGCCGTGGTCAACAACGCAGAGCCCGACAGCGCGACGCTGGACGACTACCTGCAGAAGTTCTATGACACCGAGGCCGGCCGGCGCGTCGAGTTCAAACCCTCGACCTCGGCGGCCCAGCCGTTCGATCTGCTGTTGATCAATATCTGCTCCATGGCCTGGGACGACCTGGACTCCGTGGGCCTGCGGGACAACCCGCTGTTGCAGCAGATGGATGTGGTGTTCGACAACTTCAACTCGGCCACCGCCTACAGCGGCCCGGCGGCGATACGTCTATTGCGCGCCAGCTGTGGCCAGCAACCGCACCACAAGCTCTACGGCGTGGCGCCGGAGCAATGCCTGCTGATGGACGATCTGCGCAAGCTCGGGTTTGCCAGCGAAGTAATGCTCAACCACACCGGGCAGTTCGAAGGCTTCCTCGATGAAGTCCGCAGCCAGGGAGCTCTGCCCAATCCGGCGGTGAGCGCCTCGAACCTGTCGCGGGCACTGGTGGGCTTCGACGGCTCGCCGATCTGGCGCGACCGGGAAGTCCTGGACAAGTGGTGGCAGCACCGCGAGAACAATCAGGATCCGCGCGTGGCGCTGTTCTACAACACCACCACGCTGCACGACGGCAACCGAGCGCTGACTGCCGACGGCGGCACCAAGAGCGCCGAGTACAAACCTCGTGCCCAGGCCCTGATCGACGACCTGACGGCCTTTATCAAGAAACTCGAGCGCAGCGGTCGACGCGTGGCCGTGGTGATAGTGCCCGAGCACGGCGCGGCGTTACATGGCGATCGCATGCAGATCCCCGGCATGCGCGAGATTCCTAGCCCGTCGATCACTCACGTGCCGGTGGGCATCAAGCTGATCGGCATGGGTTCCGCGGCGAACTCAGCCCCACTGCATGTCAGCGCACCCACCAGTTACCTGGCCTTGTCCGAAATCATCGCCCGTTTGTATGCCGCCGCTCCTCAGGCCGAGGGCCAGGGGCTGGACTGGCAGGCGCTGTTGAGCGATCTGCCGCAGACCCCTGCGGTGTCCGAGAACTCCGGCACCGTGGTGCTCGACTACGCCGGCAAGCCCTATGTCCGGATCAAGGAGAAAGGTGCATGGCTACCTTACCCTCAGCGCTTCAAATGAGTGCCTTGGCGCATGCCCGTAACGGGCGGGCCGATGACATCGCCCGACTGAAGCTTGAGCTGGAGCTGCAGGACCTCGAGTACCTGGACATTTCCGCCGAACTGGAACTGCGCCGCGCCTTGCAGCGCTGGCCGCTATTGGCCGAGCTCGAAGAGGCACTGCAGCTGGAAACACAACTGAAGGCCCCAGAGGAGGTGAGGACGTGAGATCGCTGAGTCTGCGCGGGTTGCGTGGGGGCGTCGGCAGCAGTTCCCTGTTGGCGGGGATAGGCTACGCCCTGCACAGCCTGGGCGAGCGGGTGCTGGTGGTGGACATGTGTCCGGAAAACCTGCTGCGCCTGTACTTCAATCTGGCGACCCTGGAAAGCGGCGGCTGGGCCCGCGGCATGCTCGATGGCGAGAATTGGTACAACCAGGCCTGGAGCCTGGCGCCAAATCTGAGTTTGCTGCCCTATGGCCGCCTCGACCGTGACGAACAACTTGAAATGGAACGCCGCCTGGCGATGGACCACACCCTGTGGGCCAAGCGTCAGGCCAGCCTGGCCGAACACTACGACTGGGTACTGTTCGATGTGCCGCAGCGCCTGGTCGGGCACGGCAACACCGGCCCCTGCCATTTCCCTATCCAGATCGCCGAAGCGGACGCTGCTTGCCATGTGCTGCTGCAACAGCAAGAGACGGTAAGCGGTCCGCTGCTGGTCAATCGTTTCGATCCCGGTAGCCAGTTGCAGCGCGACTTGATGCTTATCTGGCGCAAGACCCACGCCGATCGGTTGCTGTCCCTGACCGTGCACAACGATGAGGCGATGCGCGAGTCGCTCGCGTTCAAGACCCCGATCGGGCTGTATGCGCCGGGCAGTCTGGCGGCCCAGGACGTGCTGAGCCTGGCGACCTGGTGCCTGGCCCGCCGCCGGGAGGTGGCATGATTGCCCGCTGGTTTCCCTACACCTACCTGCGTCGCGAGTACGATACCCCCCCTCTGACCGGGCTCTGGCTGGCCTCGCTCAATGCTCTGGCCTGGCTGTTCCTGCGCCTGGAGGCGCCGGGCTGGCAGCAGTTGCGCGAGCAGCGCCAGCGCTGGTATCCGCAGTTGGCGAACAAGCCACCGAGCCTGGGTGATCCGCTGCGTTTCCTGGTGCAAAGCGTCTGGTTGCTGCTGGTGCAGCCGCTGCGGCCACGCCACCCGCTGAGCTGGCCGCGCTGGACGCGCCCCGCGCGGCTGCGGCAACGCCTGCTCGGCGTGCGCTTGGACCGCTTGCTCGAAGCCTTGCCGCGCCATGTCCAGCAAAGCCGGCGAGTACGGCAGAGCCAGATCTGGTGGAAAGACCTGGAGCCTCGCTGTCAGCGCTGGCTGAACATCGGTGTGGGCGTGGTAGCGGTGGTGCTGATGTTGGTGTGCATCACCGAACCCTTCGGCTACATCGCCCAACTGGTGTTCGTGATTCTGCTCTGGGCGCTGGCCATGCTGGTGCGGCGTATCCCGGGGCGCTTCCCGACGCTGTTGATGATCGTCCTGTCGACCATCGTGTCCTGCCGTTACCTGTGGTGGCGCTACACCTCGACCCTAAACTGGAACAACCCGCTGGACCTGACCATCGGCCTGTTGCTGCTGGCGGCCGAAACCTACGCTTGGGTGGTGTTGATCCTGGGCTATATCCAGACCTGCTGGCCGCTGGAGCGCCAGCCGGCGCAGATGCCTCGCGATACCCGGTTGTGGCCCACCGTCGATCTGCTGATCCCGACCTACAACGAGGACCTCTCGGTGGTCCGCGGCACGGTCTACGCCGCCCTGGGCATCGACTGGCCGCAGGACAAGCTGCGCATCTATATTCTCGATGACGGCAAGCGCGAGAACTTCCGCCAGTTCGCTGCCGACGTCGGCGTCGGCTACATCACTCGCGCCGATAACCGGCATGCCAAGGCCGGCAACCTCAACCATGCGTTGAGCCGTATCGATGGCGAGCTGGTGGCGATTTTCGACTGCGACCACATCCCTGTGCGCTCCTTCTTGCAGCTCACAGTGGGCTGGTTTTTGCGCGATCCGAAGCTGGCCCTGGTGCAGACCCCGCACCACTTCCTGTCTCCCGACCCGTTTGAGCGCAACCTGAACATGTTCCGTCGCCGGCCCAACGAGGGCGAACTGTTCTACGGCCTGGTGCAGGACGGCAACGATATGTGGAACGCGGCGTTCTTCTGCGGTTCCTGTGCGGTATTGCGCCGCGCCGCGCTGGACGAGATCGGCGGCTTCGCGGTCGAAACCGTGACAGAGGACGCCCATACCGCGCTGCGATTGCACCGGCACGGCTGGAACTCGGCCTACATGCGCATTCCCCAGGCTGCCGGGTTGGCGACCGAAAGCCTGTCGGCGCACATCGGTCAGCGGATTCGCTGGGCCCGCGGCATGGCGCAGATTTTCCGCACCGACAACCCCTTGCTGGGCAAGGGCCTGACGATCTTCCAGCGGGTCTGTTATGCCAACGCGATGATGCACTTCCTGGCCGGGCTGCCGCGGCTGGTGTTTCTCACCGCGCCGTTGGCCTTCCTGTTTCTGCACGCCTACATCATCTACGCCCCGGCGTTGATGATCCTGTTGTATGTGCTGCCGCACATGATCCATGCCAGCCTGACCAACTCGCGGATGCAGGGCAGTTTTCGCCAGACATTCTGGGGTGAGGTCTACGAAACGGTGCTGGCTTGGTACATCGCCCGACCCACCACCATGGCGCTGTTCAACCCCAGGAAAGGCAAGTTCAACGTCACGGCCAAAGGCGGCCTGATGGAGCACAACCAGTTCGACTGGAAAATCGCCCAGCCCTATCTGGTGCTCTCGGCCCTGAACATAGCGGGCCTGGGCTTCGCCTTCTGGCGCTTGTTCACTGGCCCCGCGACCGAGATCGGCACGGTGCTGGTGAGCACTCTCTGGGTGGTCTACAACCTGCTGATCATCGGTGCCGCAGTGGCGATTGCCGCTGAAGTTCGGCAGGTGCGCCAGACCCACAGGGTGCAGTCCAAGCTGCCGGCGGCCGTGCGTCTGGATAACGGTCGCTTCTACTCCGGCATGCTGGTGGATTACTCCGACGGCGGCGCCGGGTTCCAGGTGGATGTGCCGCTGTCGCTGCCGGCGGGCAGTCGCGTTTCTCTGCTGATGCAGCGTGGGCAGCGCGAGTTCCTGTTTCCCGGCGTGGTCTGTCGTAGCCACAAGAACTTCGTGGGCATCAGCTTCACCCAGCTCACGGAGCAACAAAAGATCGATTTCGTGCAGTGCACCTTCGCCCGGGCCGACGCCTGGCTTAACTGGCGCGAAGACTTCGCCCAGGACCGGCCGCTGCACAGTTTCCTGGACATTCTCAAGCTGGGCGCCAAGGGTTACTACCGGCTCTACGAATACCTGCCAGCCTGGGCCCGCGTGGTGATCGGTCCGTTCCTGCGCCTGCTGGCCTTGCTGGGCAGTTACCTGCCGCGTATGCCCCTGGCGTCTTCCCCCTCCTCTTCTTCTATAACGGTGAACGCATCATGAGCCGCTATTTCAGCAAATCTTTATTTGCCAGCCTGGCGCTCCTGGCCGTCGCCTGCGCGCAGGCCGCCCCGGCGCCTGTCACTCCTCCGCTGGCGCAGGAGCAGCAAGCCCCGAGCTGGGCCACCACGCGCACCTTCGAACAGCTGGGGCGTTCGGCCGACAGCCTGTTGCTGGGGATCCACAACAGCGATCAGATCGAGTTCACCCTGCGGCGCGACCGTATCGCCAGCGATGCCAGGCTTAAGCTGGAATACACCCCGTCTCCGGCGCTGCTGCCGACGCTCTCGCATATGCGGGTCTACCTGAATGACACCCTGATGAGCGTGGTGCCCATCGAGAAAGAACAACTGGGGCGCAAGACCACGCAGCAGATCGCCCTGGATCCCCGGCTGGTCACCGATTTCAACCGCGTCCGTCTGGAATTCGTCGGCCATTACACCGACATGTGCGAAGACCCCGCCAACAGCGCCTTGTGGGTTAACGTCAGCCGCGCCAGCCAGGTTTCCCTGCAGGAACAGGCACTGGCGACCAAAAACGATCTGGCGTTCTTCCCGAGGCCATTCTTCGACGCACTGGGCTATGGCAAGCCGGTCATCAACCTGCTGTTCGCCGCCTCCCCGACCGTAGGCGAACAGCGCGCCGCCGGCATCCTGGCCTCTTACTTCGGCAGCCTGGCGGGTTGGCGTGGTACCCGGTTCCCGGTGCTATTCGATCAGTTGCCGGCGAGCCAGGACCAGGACACCCTCAACCCTTCGGTGGTGTTCGCCACCAACGATCATCGGCCACAGTTCCTCGCTGACCTGGAGAAGTTCCCGCTGGTGCAGGCGCCAGTGGTGCAGCTGATCGACCACCCCAACGACCGCTACAGTAAAGTGCTGCTGGTAATGGGGCGCAATGACGCTGACCTGGCGGTGGCCGCCCGTGCCCTGGCCTTGGGCGGCGAGCTGTTCCGCAGCTCGCGGGTGACGGTGGAAAACGTCCAGCAGTTGCAGCCGCGCAAGCCCTACGACGCCCCCAACTGGATGCGTACCGACCGCCCGGTGCGCTTCGCCGAACTGCTCAAGTACCCTGAGCAGTTGCAGATCAGCGGCCTTCTGCCGCGGCCGATCATCCTCGACATCAACCTGCCGCCCGACCTGTTCGTCTGGCGGAACCAGGGCATCCCGCTGCAGACCAAGTACCGCTACACGCCGCCGTCGACCAACGACGAGTCGCGCCTGAACATCAGCCTCAACAACCAGTTCATCACCAGCCTGCCACTGCTGCGCAACACCAACAGCCGTCTGGAAGAACTGCGCCTGGCGGTGCTGTCCAACGAGTCGGCAAACACCAGCGACCACCTCTTGGTACCGGCACTGAAAATCGGCGATCGCAACAGCATCCGCTTCGATTTCAGTTTCGCCAGCACTTTCGGCAGCTCCCAGCGCGACCGTTGCCAGACCTCCCTGCCGGTGGACACCCGGGCCCTGATCGACGATGAGTCGACCATCGACCTGTCGGGCTATCACCATTACATCGCCATGCCGGACCTGCGCGCTTTCGCCCGCAGCGGCTTCCCGTTCAGCCGCATGGCCGACCTGTCGGAGACCCTGGTGGTGGTGCCGGCCAATCCGACCGCCACCCAGCTCAGCACCTTGTTTGAGGCGGTCGCCAAGATCTCCTCGCAAACCGGCTTCCCGGCGCTGGCCCTGAACCTGAGCGACAAATGGGATGACGCCAGGAAAGCCGACGTCGACCTGCTTGTGCTGGGCGCCCTGCCCGCGGACCTGCGGGACCAACCGGACCTCAACCTGTGGCTCGACCACACCCGCGACTCCCTGATGCAGGCGTCGAATGCCGCCGCCGGTCAGTCTTCGCCCCGGGCCGGGCAGATCAACGATGAGCGCAACCTGGGAGCCAACCGGGTCGAAGTGTCGGCCAAGGCCCCGATGGCAGCGATCGTCGGTATGCAGTCGCCCTTCCATAGCCAGCGCAGCATTGTCGCGCTGCTGGCCACCGATACCCCCGACTACCAGATGCTGCGCGAAACCCTGAGCGATAACGGGAAAATCGATGCCGTGTCCGGTTCCGTGGCGATGATCCGCAGCAGCGGCGTGAACAGCCAGCTGGTCGGCGAGCAGTACTTTGTCGGCTACTTGCCCTGGTGGCTGATGCTCTGGTTCCAGCTCTCGGAACATCCGGTACTGCTGGCTGGCATGGCGGTCCTGAGCGTGCTGCTGACCGCCTTCCTGCTGTGGCGCGCCTTGCGCTGGGCTGCGCGTCGTCGGTTGGCGAACGAGGAGTAAGGGATGAAAGCCGCCATCGCATGGGCGTTGGCCCTGAGCCTGCCGGGTCTGGCGACTGCCGCCGAGTGCACCTGGCCGGCCTGGGAGAGCTACAAGAAGGCGATGGTGAGCCCCGATGGACGGGTGATCGATCACTCGTTGCAGCAGCAGATCACCACCTCGGAAGGCCAGAGCTACGGAATGTTCTTTGCCCTGCTGGGCAACGACCGTGACAGCTTCGCCAAGCTGCTGAACTGGACCCGGGACAACCTCGCCGGCGGAGACCTGAACCACCAGCTGCCCGCCTGGCAGTGGGGCCTGAGCAAGGAGGGTCGCTGGCAGGTGCTGGATCCGAACAACGCCAGCGATGCCGACCTGTGGATGGCCTACAGCCTGCTGGAGGCCGGTCGCCTCTGGAAGCGACCGGATTATGAAACCCTTGGCCGCAACATGCTCTGGCGCAGCGCCGCGCAAACCCTGCGCCCGCTGCCCGGGCTGGGCCTGATGCTGTTGCCGGGGGATGTCGGCTTCGAATCCGCCGATGGCTGGCGACTCAACCCCAGCTACCTGCCGCCACAACTGCTGGCGCGTTTTGCCCTGGTCGCTCCCGTGTGGGGCGACGTGGCGAACAGTACCCGGCGCCTGCTGCTGGAAAGCTCGCCCAAGGGCCAAGTCGCCGACTGGGTGGCCTGGAAGGCAGGGCAAGGCTGGGCAGCGGATGCCAAGGGCGCTATCGGCAGCTATGACGCGATCCGCGTCTACCTCTGGCTGGGCATGCTCGATCCCCAAGCCCCGGACAGGACCGAGTTGCTCGCGCAGGTGCAACCCATGGTGGCGCTGACGGCGCGGCTCGGCCATCCGCCGGAGCGTGTGGATATCGCCCAAGGCACCGCAGAGGGCGTCGGCCCGGTTGGCTTCTCGGCGGCGCTGTTGCCGCTGCTGGCCAGCGCAGCCGAAGGCGATGCGGCGTTGGCGGCCCAACGCGAACGCCTACGCCAGAACCCGCCTCCGGCGGACGCCTATTACAACCAATCACTGCTGATGTTCGGCCAAGGCTGGGACCAACAGCGTTATCGTTTCGACAAGGACGGCCGGCTGCTGCCGGCGTGGACTTCATCATGCAAGTAGTGCTCATGCGCAAAGTCGTGTCGCAATGGACGTTGGTGTTGAGCTGCTTGTCGGGCACCGCGCTGGCTCAGCCGGTTACCCCCCAGGACCAGCAACAGTGGCTGCTCGGACAGGTACGCCTGGGCGAGGCGATGTATCGCGAGGACCTGGTGCGCGACTCGCTGGCGCGCCTGGAGTCGATTGCTCCAGAACATCCGCAGGTCTTGGTCGGCGGGATTCGCCAAGCCCTGCTGCAACATAACCAGCCGCTGGTCGAGCAACGCCTGCAGCAATTGCGCCGCCAGGCCCCGGGTTCGCCGGCTCTGCACCAGGCCCAGGCCCTGATCAAGCTGCAGAGCAAGGACGGTCAGCATCTGTTGCAGCAAGCCCGCCTGCTGGCAGCTGCCGGACGGGCCGAAGAGGCCGCCGCACAGTACCAGGAGCTGTTCGGCAGCGAGCCGCCGGACTTCTCCAGCGCGTTGGAATACTGGGCTGTGCGCAGTGCCATCAGCGGCCAGCGCCCCGCGGTGACCCAGCAGTTGCAAAGCCTCGACAGCCAGTACCCGGGTAACGCGGGGCTGCGCCAGATGCTCGCCGGCCTGCTGTTCGCCGAACAGCGCGATGCCGAAGCCTTGGCGATTCTGCACCAGCTGGCCAGCGATCCCCAGGCCAGCAACCTCGCCTCCGAGCGCGAATACAACTACCTGAGCAAGCTGCCGGTCAACGGCGAAACCGCTCGCGCCTGGGAAGACTTCCAACGGCATTACCCCTATTCGACCTTCAAGAACCAAGCAGCCAAGCAGCTGCAGCATCAGCGCCAGTTGCTCGGCGACCCGGCCTGGCAGGCCGGCGTCAAAGGCAAGGAGCTGCTGGAGGCCAACGACAATGTCGGCGCCGAAAAGCTCTTGCGCCGCGCTTCGCGCAGCTACCCGGATGATGCCAGCCTGATCGGCTCCCTAGGCATCGCATTGATGCATCAGAACAAGCATGACCAGGCCTATACGGCGTTCACCGAAGCCTTGGGCAAGGAACAGGACACTTCCTGGATCAGCAAGTGGAAAGACCTGCAGCTGGCCAACCGCAACTGGATGCTGCTGCAGCAGGGTGACGAAGCCCTGGAGCGCAAGGACCTGGCGGTGGCCCGCAAAGCCTATCAACAGGCGCGCCAGGTCAATCCCGACGAAGCCGACTGGCTAGTGGGCCTGGCCAATGTCGCACTGGCCGAAGGCGAAGACATTCAGGCCGAGGCCCTGCTGCTGCAGGCGCGTAAGCTGCAGCCCGACAACGGCAAGGCGGTGCGCGCTCTGGTGCGTCTGTACCAGACGCAAGCGCCGGAAAAGGCCCAGGGCTACCTCGACACTTTGCCGGCGGCCACCCAGCGCGAATTTGCGGCCTTGCGCCGGAGCCTGGAACTCGACCGTCTTAACCTCGAAGCAGATGCCGCGACCCAGCGCGCCGACTGGCCTACGGTTTCGCGGGTGCTGTTCAAGGCCCGGCCACTGGCCCCGGACGATCCCTGGCTGACCTATCGCCTGGCCAATGCCCAGCATGAACAGGGGAAGGACAGCGCGGCCGAAGACAGCTTCCGCCAGTTGATCCGGCGCCAGGGCAGCAATGCCCAGGCCCGTTACGCCCACGGCTTGTACCTGGCCTCGATCGGGCGTGATAGCGAGACTCTCGCCACCCTGGCCGCCATTCCCGCGGCGCAGTGGGACGACAATATGCGCGATCTGTCCAGCCGGGTCGAACGCCGTCAGCTGTTGGCCCGGGCCCGGGCCCTGCGTGATGCCGGTCACGAGCCGCAGGCGATCGCCCTGCTGCTGCGCGCCCCGAGCACCGACGATCTGGCGACCCTGGCAGACTGGGCCTACCAGCGCGGCGATCAGCTGCAAGCCGAGACCTACTATCGGCAAGTCCTGCAGCGCGAGCCGCACAACGCCGAGGCACAGCTGGGCCTGATCGAAACCCTGATTACCCGCGGCCAGCTTGCGCCGGCGCAGCGCGCCCTGGAAGAACTGGCGGTGCCAGCGAACGCGCCAGCGGCCTACCAGCGGCGCCTGGCCAATGCCTGGACCGGGGTGAGCCAGCCGGACAAGGCGCGCGCGCTGTACGCCCGCCTGCTCGATACGCCACAGAGCGATCCGCTGCTGTATCGAGATGCGGCGCGGCTGATGTCCCGCCAACAGCCCCAGCAGGCGCTGGACAACTATGCCCGCAGCATGGCCGCCGCCAGCTTGATCGATCCCGCGCAGGCCAACCCCCGCGACGATCGCGCCATGACCCTGGCGAGCCGGGCGAAGGACGCCGACGAGTGGCTGCCGCGCAGCCTGCGCAGTGACGTGGACACCCTGTACCAGGCGCAGAACCCGACTGTGCACCTCTCCCATGACTTCGCCTGGCGTACGGACAACTCGTCGTCGGGAATTTCCGACCTGACCACACAGACCACCATCCTGCGCCTGGATGCGCCGATTACCGAAGGTCAGGGCTTCCTCCAGGCCGAGCGGGTGGAGCTGGATGCCGGCAGTTTCGCCACCGATGCCAACGGCCTGCACCGCGAGCAGTTCGGTACCTGCGCACTGGTCACCAGCGGTTGCCCGGATACCTCGGAAAGTACCAGCGGCACAGGCTTGGCGATGGGTTGGAAAAATGAGCGCTGGGCGCTGGATCTGGGACATTCGCCAGAAGGCTTCAAGGTTCCGAACTGGCTCGGCGGGGTCACCTACAGCAGTGACTGGCGGTCCCTTGGCTGGTCCCTTACGGCCTCGCGACGGCCGCTGAGCAACTCTCTGGTGTCCTATGCCGGCGCGGTCGACCCGATCACCGGAATCACCTGGGGGGGCGTCACCGCCAATGGCGTCACCCTGGGGCTCAGTCATGACGAAGGGGGGGTCGACGGCGTCTGGGCCAGCCTCGGCGCCCACTGGTTGCGGGGCAAGAACGTCGCCGACAACCAGCGCCGGTCGGCCATGGCCGGCTATTACTACCGCCTGATCGACCGCGCCGACGAGCGTCTTCGCACCGGTCTGACCCTCATGTACTGGGGCTACGACAAAGACCTGAGCGAATACAGCCTGGGCCAGGGCGGTTACTACAGCCCACAGCAGTACTATTCCATCGGCGTACCGCTCAACTATGCCTGGCGAAATGCCGACTGGTCAGTGCTGCTGGAAAGCTCGGTGGGCTGGTCCTATGCCAAGACCAGCGATAGCGATCTTTATCCCGCTCATGGGGCGGACAAGTTGCGCGAGCTGGTCGAGCAGGCCGGCTACGTGTTCGACGAAAATGCCAGCCAGGCCAACACCGGCAGCAGTAGCAGCGGGGTTAACGTCCGCCTGCAAGGCCTGTTCGAACGCAGGCTATCGGACAACCTGGTCCTGGGCTCCGGCATCACCTGGCAGCACAGCGAGGGCTACGCTCCGAGCCGGGCCTTGCTCTACCTGCGTTACACCTTCGACCCCTGGCAAGGCAACCTGCCGTTGCCGGTCGAACCCATAGCGCCTTACGCTGACAGGCGCTGACGCCGCGAGGAAGCGACGGCCTGAAACTTACTGCCATCGAAGGCCACGCCTGCTATCAGGCCGGCCGTGCGGCAAAACCGGGCGAAGGCACGGCAAGTCGCAACAAAGGCGGGTTTGTTGTTTTTGCGAAAGTCAGCGATGGTCTTGAAGTCTGGCTTGAGTCAGCTGATCAGCCACATGACCTCGATGTTGCGCTGACATTCGGCTTCAAGTCGACGCGAAGAGCGAATCCGCTGGAAATGGCCGTAGAGATAGAGCTTTAGCTGGTCGGCGGGATCAGTCTTCGCGGGTGGCGCGCTGATGGGGATTTCAACTTGGATCTGCGGGCCTTGTGGTTAAAGTGATCACACTGGTTTTCGGCATTGCCTCCATCATCAACCTGATGTGGCCGCGCACGCCGGAAGCAGGATGGCTGAACAAGTGGCTGATCCTGATTTCGATGGTCGTCCTCATTGCTTTGGGGCTGATTCAGTTGGTGATGCTCAACATGTCCAAAGAGCCCATGCAGGGGCAGTCCAGTCCGGGGATTTGAGGCCACAACGCAAGTATTGCGTCGATTGACAGCGCCGGGGCTCGGCCAACCGACCCCAGCTTTATCTTCAGCACGCTCAGCAGCAATATTTCTGCCCTCAAGCATTGGCCAAACCCCCACCCGCCTTTTCCCGTCTCATGGTAGCGTTCAAAAAACTCCCTTCGGATGTCGAACGACACAGTTCGTCAGATACAAATCCCAAACTATATGTACGCAGGTAAAATGGCATTATATGCCAATGATCGGAAGAACTTGTCTGCCCAAGGCTGGAGCTAATTATGGCGACGCGAAACGTTGTGCTCACCCCTCACCAGGAACAGGTTATCCATGACCTGGTCCAGTCCGGCCGTTATCAGAACGCCAGCGAAGTGATGCGAGAAGGTTTGCGTCTATTGGAACAGCGCGTCGCCGAAGACACCGCCAAAATTGAAGCCCTGCGCCAGGCGACCTCGATCGGCATCATGGATCTTGAGCACGAGCGCTTTACTCAGTTGACCGAAGGAGATCTGGAGCACTACCTCGAGGACTTGAGCATGGAGGCAACCCTCCCCGCGCGGAAGAAAGACTGAGCATGCCGCCGTATCGGATTTCCAACGCGGCGCGCGCCGACATTGTCGACATCCTCAGGCTCTCCCAGACTCAGTTCGGAGATCAAGCACGCCAGCGCTACCAGGCACTGATCCTCGCGGCGCTGCAAGCGATTGCCGGCACGCCTTATCGCATTGGCAGCCACGATCGCGATGAGCTTGCACCGGGGCTTCGCAGCTATCACCTCGTCTATTCACGCCAGCAGGCCAAACACCCTCATGGGATGGTCAAAAACCCGCGCCATATCGTGTTCTATCGTGTGGCAAACGACGACGTGATCGAGGTCGTCCGACTCCTTCATGACGCCATGGAAGTGCAGTTGCACTTGCCTAATGACTGATCACCGACCTGGCCGGCCCAAAAGGCTTAACTGCCCATGAACAGCGTAGGAAAGGCGCCCGCCTCTACATCGCAACCTGAGCGCCCTCGCTGTCAGCCGACTCGGCGGCCAATTGAAGCGGGAGGCCAATGCTGAACAAGCGCTTCTTAGGCGTTTTTCCGAGGCCTGGCGCCTGGCATTACGCTCCAGCTGCCGATGGACACGCGGATCGATGCTCCTGGCGACCAGTGCCCTCGCTTCATCACGCAGAGCGCGAGCATCTCGTAAGCTAATTTCAGGATAGGTACCGAGAGAAATACGGGGTTGCTTATCCGCTCAGGAAAAGCGGAAGTGCCAGCACTTGGCGCCTTTCGCGAGGCCGTTGAAGTCAGGGAGGGTGTAATCCTTGGCTCCGGGCTTGGCGTGTCGGACCGCGGTCTTGGTGAGCGCCATACGCCACGAGAAAACCGATCTGCCGAGCACCGGATTGATGCAGTGCAAAATGTGCCCATTGGGGCTGGATCTGAGTGTTTTCAGGGGGTATCAAGAACAAAAAAAGGGGGCAATTCCAAGCCACGATATTGGATTTTCTCATAGCCAACTGGAGGAGCAGCCAGCAGGTTGCAGGAATCGACTTATCACTTAGCACCGACTCTGCACACCTTCATGATCACTGTGTGCCCCCTCGCACAAGAGCCCATAAGCCTCTGACGATTAAAAGGGTGCTATGCACCCTCACCCTCCAGGATAATGAACAGGACCACCCCGGCCGAATCAGTAACCTGCTTGCGTATCGACGCTTGCTGGGATCAAACCGCTGCTGCGAAATGCCTGAATGTTGGATGCGACAATGGCTGATGCGGTTTGATGATGGGTCGGTGCGGAACAATGTGGCAGCACCGACACCTGTGGGTGCGTCCACTGCCATTGATCTTGGGGTAAGGGTTCGACGGCAAAGACGTCCAGTACCGCATGGCCAATATGGCCGCTGTCCAGTGCGCTCGACAGCGCTGCGTCATCGATGATCGGCCCTCTGGCAAAGTTGATCAGGCTCGCGCCCGCCGGTAACCAGCCGAGGGTTTGAGCGTTGAGCAACCCGGTGGTGTGCTCGGTCAATGGCAGCAGGCAGATCAGGATGTCGGTCGCGGCGAGCATCGATTGCAATTCTGCAGCGCCGGCGAAGCACTCGACATTCGCCAGTGCCTTGCGCTCGCGACTCCAGCCTCTGACCTTGAAGTTCGCCGCATGCAGACGCTGTGCGGCCGCTTCGCCCAGCACGCCCATGCCAAGCAAGCCGACCGTCCGCTCTTGAGCGCGCACGGCAGGCAGTGGCTGCCAACGTTTCTGCCGTTGCTGACGGATATAGCTGGGCATGTCGCGATGCAGATACAGCGTCCAGGCCAGTACGGCTTCGGCCATGGTTTCGGCGAGTTGCGGGTCGATCAGGCGGACGATCTTCAGTTCAGCCTGAGTCTGCTTCAGGTCGGCGACAAGGCGTTCGACGCCCGCCCAGACGCTGTGTACCCAGCACAACTCAGGCAACTGCTTCAAGTCGGCGGGGCTGGGATTGGCCACGATGGCCAGGGTGCACGCGGCTTTATCAGCATCATTGAGTTGGCTGAACATGACAATACGTTCGCCAGGCATCGCCTCTTGCAGGGCTGCGATCCATTGTTGCGTCGCCGGATAGCCAGGCGCGGCGAGAAACGGAATCGGCGGATTCATACAGCATACACCTGCTGCAGATCCGCAAAGCCTTTCACTTCAATCGGGTTTCCCGCCGGGTCGAGGAAGAACATCGTCGCCTGCTCGCCCGGTTGGCCGGCAAAACGAATGCTCGGCGCCATGACAAATGCAAGCCCCTGCTCTACCAGTCGATCAGCCAGCGCCTGCCAGTCGGGCATTGCGAGAATCACCCCCAGGTGTGGCATCGGCACCCAATGTTCGCCGACGCGTCCGGTGTTGGTCACGGCGAAAGGCTCGCCAAGGTGCAATGAGAGCTGGTGACCGAAAAAGTCGATATCGACCCAGGTCTCGGTACTCCGCCCTTCCTTGCACCCCAACAACGTGCAGTAGAAATGACGCGATTCATCAAGGTTGCGAACGTGATAAGCCAAGTGAAAAATTGATTGCATGATGTTCTCCAGATAACAACTGAACGTTAGGTCACACGCGGTTTTCGACGCTTCGTAAAAGTCGTTGCACGGACTGAGCCACACTCAACAACGATTCATCGCGGCCATGCCGATCGATCAGCATCAACCCCACAGGGGCTGTGCCGGGTTCATGGCAAGGGATGGAAACAGAGCAGCCATCAAGAAAATTGGCGAGCATGGGATTGCGCAGCAATAGCAGGTTGAAGTGTTGGAAATCCCTGTTGTCTGCCACTTGGGAGAAGGTCGGTGCGATGATCGGGACCGTGGGGCATATCAACAGATCCACGTCCTGCATGCGCCGCTGCACACGCGTGATCCAGTCCCGGCGAGCGTTACAGGCATCCTCATAATCAGCCTGGCGGTACAACGCACCGTTCTCGATACGCGCCCGTACATTGGGGTCGTACTGATCCGCACGGGTGCGCAATATCTCCTGATGCAAGGCATAAGCTTCAAACGCCACAATCGCTCCCCGGCGATTGATCGTGGCCACTTCGGCCAACTCATCAAGCGCCATCTCCCGCAGCTCGGCGCCGGCATCGTGCAAGCGCTTCAAGACTGCCGAATACGTCTGCGCCACGTGCTGATCGAGGCCATCGAGCACCAGGGTCTGGGGCACGCCGAACTTCACTCCACGCAGATTGATTTCAGCGGGCAGGCGGATGTCTGTTCCGGCAACGATGCTATCGATAATCGCGCAACAGCCCGCGTCAGGCGCCAGTACGCCTACTGAGTCGAGGCTCTTGGACAACCCAAACACGCCCCTGCCATTGACCCTCGATGCGCTGGGTTTGAAGCCGCTAATGCCGGTCAAGGCCGCAGGAATCCGGCACGAGCCACCTGTATCGGTACCGAGCCCCGCCGCCGCCATCCCGTCAGTGACAGATATCGCCGCCCCCGAAGACGAGCCCCCGGGGATGCGTTTGAGTGCCCGCTCAAAGGGGTTGGCCGGCGTCCCGTAATGGGGGTTGAGGCCAATGCCGGTATAGGCAAACTCGCTCATATTGGTTCGGCCTATGATGATCAAGCCCGCGGCCTTCAGTCGCGCAACGGCGAAGGCGTCCTCGTGGGCCGGCGATGCGCTGGATAGCACCCAGGAGCCGGCGGCCGTGACTTGCCCCGCCACGTCGAACAGGTCCTTGACCGAGACCACGAGCCCCGCGTAAGGCGACATCTGTTGGCCCTTCTGCCGCCAGGCATCGACCGAATCCGCCCGCAGCCGGGCGCCTCTCACATCAATATGCAAAAAGGTGCGCGCACCTTCACCGTCTGGATCGAGTGCGCGTTCCAGGCAGGTTTCAAGTAGTGCGCGGCTGGTGGTTCGACCGCGCGCCAACTCAATACGCAATGACTCCAGCGACATCATGCTCATGACGGACAATGCTCCATGATCGATCGGGCGATTAGCCAGGGCCGACCGCTCGGCGTCGGCACTGGCAAGCAGCAGGCGGCCAATTGACAGACGCCATGGGGCTGCGGCTTCACGTACCGATGCGCAGCGGCGCGTTCATTTTGCGTAGCAGAGCCACCACACTCTGCGCGGTGATGCGACCGGTCCTGGGGTTGTCCGAGGGGATGTTCTCGATGGTCATGGTCAGGCTCGCCGAATCGGCATCGACCTCGATCAAATGAGTATTGCGGGTCACCGACGGGTCTGCCCAGATTTCCAGGGTCGTGCGGTCAGGGCCGATCCCCGCCAGCGATAGGGCCACCACCACATTGAGGTTGGCCGGAAACCCGCGAGCGGCCTCGCGTGCACTGCCCTTGAACACGCGCTTGGGCTTGTCGAGCCCTTCGATGCTGATGAAGTTCTCCAGCAGATAAGGCGCACCCACCAGGCCACGAGGTGGCTTGCGCGTGATCATTCGTACGGAGTGAATCACGCCCTCCGCCGCTGCGGTCACTGCATCCAGCCCAAGCAAGGCACCGGTGGGCACAAGAATCTGGCCACCATGCAGGCGCGCCAGGTCGATCAGGTGCGGGTTTTCCAGCAAGGCGCCGGAGCTGAGCACCACCAGCTTTTTACCGGCGCTCAGAACGAGCAGCGCAATCTGCGGCAACAGCGTCGCGGGTGCGCATTCGATGACCACATCGCTGGCCTGCGCCAATTCATCCAGGTCCAGCAGCGCCGGTGGATTCTTCAGGTTGGCCAACACCCCTGCTGCGCGCTCGGGGTTGCGTACGGTGATGCCCACCAGGCGGATGCCGGGGATGCCTGCGTCGAAGGTTCGCGCCAACGACGCACCCACAGCGCCCAGACCGACGATGCCGATGCGTAAATCGGAAGAATAGGGGCTAGTGGTCATGCTGGGGCTCCCTGAGGGCTATCGTTGAAATCCGGCGCAATCTGCTGCGCGTAATGCTTGGCAATTTGCCCGGCGGTGGTGAACCAAACGGCATCGTCCCGGCGCTTGATGTGTTCGAGCAGTTTGCGCAAGGCCTGTAGCCGAAACGGCTGACCCATGATGAAGGTGTGCAGGGTCATGCCGTAGACGAGGGACTGCTGGGTGGACTGGACCAGCATTTCATCGAAATTGGCGATCGCCATTTCCGCGAAGGCCGGTGCGGTTCCGTGGTGCAGAACGACCATGGGCACATCGTTGACTTCATGCGGGTAAGGCAGGCTCAGAAGCTTGCCTTCACGGGTTTTCATCCATACCGGCTGGTCATCCATCGGCCAGTCCAGCGTGTATAAATAGCCGGCTTCTTGCAGCAGGTCCTCGGTCACGGCGCTGGGGTTGGCACCGGGGCTCATCCAGCCGACGGGCTGTAAGCTGCTGTGTTGCTTGATCGATTCGGTCGCCGAATGGATCAACTGTCGTTCCTGCTCTTCTGACAAACCGTTCTGTATTTCGGAGTTGCTGCGCCCATGGGCAACGATTTCCGCTCCGGCATCTACCAGTGCCTGTACCAGCTCAGGGCAGTGCTCATAGCATTCAGTGTTGAGCAGCACCGTGAGCGGAATGCCCAACTCCTTGCACAGTGTAAGAATGCGCCAGCCGCCGACGCGATTGCCGTACTCGCGCCAAGCCCAGTTGTAGGTGTTCGGTTGAGAAATACCGGGCGAGTAAGACAGCCCGAGCCCGCCGCTGCCGTAGGAAAAATGCTCGACGCAGAGCGCGACATAAAACGCCAGTCGCTTGCCCTCCGGCCATTGAAAATCTGCGCGTGACTCTATGCCTGAATAAGCGAAACGATTAGGTCCAGGTAGCATGAGCAAGCCTCTTTTGATGACGGTTCTTGAAGGAGCGGGAGAAACCGTTGGCCGATGGTCACGGGGTGTAACTGGCAGGCGCCATGACCTGGTCCAGGTTGATTGTTGCCACGTCCTGGGGCGAGATTTTCAGGGCGGGCAGCGACACGACTTTTTCGACGCTTTGCTTGTGCGCTGCCGCAACGGCCAGGCGCAAGGCGGAACGCCCCTGCTCGACCACCTGTTGCACCGAACTGCACACCACCTCGTTGTTGGCCAACAGCTCCCGGGTGGTCGGGCTGAAGTTAGAGGTGGAAACCTTGACTTGCTCCAGACGGCCCGAGGCACGCAGCGCGGCCACGGCACCTGCGGCCATGTCTTCGGTGGCCGAGTAGATGCCTTTGAGGTTGGCGAATCGCTGCAACCAGTCTTCGGTGGTATTGAGCGAGGCGTTGCGGTTGTCTGCCAGGCGCGATTGCGCTACCACGTTGATCCCGGGGAATTTGTCTTTGAGGGTCTGACGAAAACCCTGGGCGCGCAGGTCCGACCACGCTTGCCCGGCGGGACCTGCGAGCATTGCCACATCGCCCTGCCCTTGCAGCGCCTCACCGAGGCATTCGGCCTGCATGCGACCCATGTCGTAATGATCGGCGGTGACGATGGAGGTCAGGTGCTGGCTGTTGGGCGGTGACGAAATACCGATCACCGCAATCCCCTGGCGCACCGCCTGATCGACCACCGCGCGCACCGCGTCACCATTGGTTGCCCCGACGACGATGGCCCCGACACGTCGCTGGATCAACGACTGCAACTGGGAGATCTGCTGGGCGACATTGCCATCCCCGCCAGCACTGAGCTTGATCAGTTTGACGCCCTCCTTGCTCGCCTCGTCCTGCGCGCCATAGGCGCTGGATATCCAGAAAGACTGCGACAGGCTTGGCACGGCATAACCGATCGTCAACTCCTCGGCGCCCACTTCGGCGACGCACGATAGGGTCACGGCAAGCATTGCAAGTGGCGCACGCCAAGGCTGTATGAACGTCTTCATCATGATTCACCGTATGCGGTAGAGGAGGAAAAAAGCCGCAGGATCAAACGATCCAGGCCGCCAGCAACGAGGATGATCAGACCCATCACGATCTCCGCAATGAACGGTGACACCCCTTCGATATTCAATGCGGTCTCCAGCGCCTGGATCAGCAGCACGCCGAAAAACACTGGCCAGACGCTCGCCGTCCCGCCCTGCAACGCGGTGCCGCCGATCACGGCCGCGGCCACCGACTGCAGTGCCCAACTGACGCCCTCGGTGGGCAAGCCGGTGCCGGTCTTGCAGAAGAGCACGGCGCCGGCCAGGCCCGCCAATGCGCCACAGGCCAGATAGGCGATGCACGTCACCCGGCGACTGTCGACGCCCACCAGTGACGCGGCCTGCGGGTCGCAGCCGACCATGAACAGGTGCCGCCCGAGGGTGAATTTCTTCAGGGTCAGCCCGACCAGCAGCATGCAGATCAAGGCCGGGGCCAGCAGCAGGGGGATCCCCGCGACGTTTTGAAAGGCAAGGTCTGTCAGTGCGCTGGCGTCGATGGGCACCACCGGTTGACCGTCATCGGAAATCAGCCGCGCCAGGCCTTGAGCCGCGATCATGCTGCACAGTGTCGCGACAATCGGCTGCACCCGAAGGTAGGCAATCAGCAGCCCATTGAGGCCACCAAACAGTAAACCGACCACCACCGCGAGGGTGATCGAGGGCGTACCCAGCCAATCCATGGTCAATGCCGCGACGGTGCTCGAACAGGCCGCGACCGCCCCCACCGAAATATCAAAGCCGCGCACCAGCATCACCAGCATCTGCCCCAACGCCAGCAGCGCGAGGATGGCGGCTTGCGAGCCGATGTTTTGCAGGTTGCCCAGGCTTGCGTAATCGGCAACCAGGGCCCCGGCCATCAATAAAACCAGGAGCAAAGCACCGGGGGCCACCAGAAAACGTGCCTGGCGGTTGATCGTTGATGCCTTCATTGAACGTTGCCCCTGAGCAGGTGGATGCAGCGTCGACGAACGTTGGGCAATTGCGGCAGTACCACCGCGGCACCGATAACCAGCGCCATCAGCAACTGTTGCCAGGCCGACGTCAGGTTGAGCAGCACCACAGCGTTATTGAGCATGGCGATGATCAGCGTACCGCACACCACCTGCACCGCAGAGCCGCGCCCGCCATTCAACGGAATCCCGCCAATGGCACAGACCGCGATGGTTGCGAACGCCAGGTCGGGATAAAGATTGGGCTGGCCGGAGCCAACGCGGCTGGTCAGAATCGCCCCGGCCAGTGCGCAAAACAGCCCGGCGACGATATAGGCCAGCAACACCATGCGCCGTGCCGGCAGCCCGGCATTCAGCGCGGCGTTGAAGTTGGTCCCGACCAGGTACCAGCTGCGCCCGACCAGCGTGGACCGCAACAGGCCATGCAGGCTCAGTACCGCCAGCAGTGCGAGGATGATCGGCACCGGTATACCCGCGACGTGCCCGCTGCCCAGCCACAAGAAGCCCGGCGAAGGTGCGGCGTCCAGCGGCATTCCGCCGGACAGCAGCGACGCCAGTCCATGCAGCACCAGCAACATGCCCAGGGTCACCAGAAAGGCCGGAAGCTTCAGGTACGCGATCAGTAAACCGTTGCATAAACCGACCAGCACCGCGACACAGATACCGCCGGTAAATGCCAGCGCGACCCCCAACTCAGGCGCCAGTATCACGGTCACAACGCTGAGCAGCGCGACCGCCGAGCCCATTGAGAAATCGATTCCGCCGACGATCAGGATCCCGGTTTGCCCGCAGGCCGCAATCAGCAGAATCGAGCCGACACGCAATACGTTCTGCAGGTTGTCCACGGACAGGAATCTCGGCACGAACAATATACACAAGATAAACACCAGCAACGGCACGGCAATCACACCGATCCGTGAGCCCAGCACAATCGCCGGATGCTGTTTGATCAACGTCGTCATCAGCACGCTCCCGCCATCATTGAAAGGACTGCATCGGTTTGCGCGTCGGCCATCATCCGGCCCGCGACCTGATGGGAAGCGACCACCAGCAACTGATGACACAAAGTGTTCACCTCCAGCAGATCGGACGACACCACGATGATCGCAATGCCGCGACAGGCCAGTGCACGAAGCGCTTGATGAATGCTTTCGCGGGCCCCCACATCCACCCCTCGGGTCGGCTCCAATACCACCAGGACGCGCAGGTTCGGTAGCACCAGGTTGCGCAGGAACAGCAGCTTTTGTTGATTGCCACCGCTGTAATACGCCGCGTCCAGATCCAGTCGTGGCGGGTTGAGATTGAATTGAGCGATCAAGGCGTCGAACGGACCGGCCTCCTCGCGCAAGCGCAGGACGCCCCAGCTCGAAAAACCACGCAAGACCGATGCCGAGGCGTTTTGCAGCGCGGACAAGCCGAGGAACAAACCATCGGCATGTCGATCCGAGGGCACGTAGCCGATACCAGCGCGCATTGCCGACTGGCGATCATTGACCACCTCCGACGTTGCATTGAGCGAGACCGTCCCGCCGTGGCCGCTGGCCGCACCCGCCAGCACCTCGCCCAGGCGCAGGGCGCCAGAACCGGCGACACCGACGATGCCGAGCACTTCACCCTGGTGCACGCAAAGCGACAACGGTTGCGCCGTGGGTGTCAGCCGGATGTCCTTGGCCTCAAGCACCACCTCACCTCGGGTACTCACGCACAACGCTTGCGGCTCAAAGGTTTGCCCGAGCATGTGCTGGACGATCTGCTCTGCTGAAATATCGTCGCGGGCAGCGGCATTCACCACCGTCAAACCGTCGCGCAGAATGGTCACGGCGTCCGCCATGCGCTTGATATCGTCGATCTTGTGCGAGATGTAGAGAATCGCCGTGCCTTTGGCGCACAGCACCTGCAACGCCTGGTGCAGGCGATCGGCTTCCCTGGCGCCCAGGGCGGCGGTCGGCTCGTCGAGAATCAGCACCGAACAGCGGCGGCCCACGCCACGGGCGATTTCCAGCAACTGCCGCTCGCCCAGCGACAGCTCATCGACCAGGCTGTCCAGCGATACATCCAGGCCGACCAGGCTCAGCACTTCAGTCGCTTGCTGGCGATCCAGGCAGTTGTTCCGGGCCCACGAACGTTGCGCGCTACCCAGGCCAAAGGCACTCAGGTTTTCAAGCACGGTCAATGGGGTGAACAAGGTGGAGTGCTGATAAACCGGAACCACGCCCTGTTTCAATGCATCACGCACCGAACCGAAGACCACCGGTTGCCCGTCCAGCACCAGTGCCCCGCCATCCGGGCGAATGGCGCCGACCAGGATTTTGACGAATGTCGATTTTCCTGCGCCGTTCTCCCCCATCAATGCGTGAATCTGCCCTGCTTTCAACACCAGGTTCGCATCGCGCAGAGCGCAGGTGGTGCCGTAGTGTTTGGAAATTCCTGACGCCTGAAAAATGGTTTTCATTGTAATTAGGCTCTTCCAGCTCTGGGTTTGCACGCCCCAGCCGACATTGGTCGCCGGCTGATGGGGTGATCGTAAGGCCGACCTTCGAGGCCTGACAAACAACTTGTTGCACCTCTATGCATGAGCCAGAATCATGCATAAACCTTTCCTAGGTGGTGCCTACATGTCGCCTCAGTTGCCCCCGCTCGCTGCGCTCAAAGTGTTCGAAGTCGCCGCCCGTCATCTGTCTTTCACCGACGCCGGCAAGGAGCTGTTCATTACCCAAAGCGCCGTCAGTCGCCAGATCCGCGCCCTGGAATCCTTCCTGGGCTGCAAGCTGTTCGAGCGCATGACCCGGCGCATTGAGCTGACGGATGCCGGCAGTCAATACTTGCAGAGCATTCAGGCCGCGTTTCAGGCCATCGCCAAAGCCACTACCAAAGTCAGGAACAGCAAGGACCCGCAGATAGTGACGGTCAACGTGCTGCCGACGCTCGCCACACTCTGGCTGATGCCACGCCTGGGCAAGTTCACCCAGGCTTATCCGGACATCGAGCTACGCCTGATCACCTCGATCCATCCGGTGGATTTTCATTCAGGCACCGTCGACGTCGCCCTACGGGTGGGGCGGCTGCCGGGCAAGGTCTATCAGAAGAAACAGCCGCGCATAGAAATGGAGATGGTCGACAATTGGACCGGCGTCAGGGCTGAGCCGTTGTTTGCCGACGTGCTGGTGCCGGTCATTGCCCGCCGCCTACTGTCCCAAGGCGCACCGCTGGAGACGCCCAAGGATCTGCTGCATTACCGGCTGATAAATACCTCAAGCCGCAAGCATGCCTGGCCTGACTGGCTTGGCCAGCACAAGCTCAATTACGAAAAATTCAAGGAGACGGCGGATTTCGGGCACTTCTTTATTGCGTTGCAGGCGGCACGCGATTGCAAGGGCGTGGCGATCGTGCCACTGGTGCTACTCCAGCAATGCGATTTTCGCCATGAACTGCTGTGCCCTTTCGAGCCTGGGCTTGAGAGCGCCGGGGAGTATTACCTGCTGACCGGCAAAGACGCGGCGGAGGACCGCTCCCTGAGATTATTCTGCAAATGGGTACAGAGCGAGGCGGCGCAGATTCGTGACCTGGCGAGCAAGATCATTCATGAAACCAAGTGAATTCCACCATGCATGCCCTCAGCTCATGCATGTGTGCAATCAAATCGTTTGTCAGTGCATGAGCACCTGCCGATGATCGGTTGCTGCGCCGCAATCCCTGATGGCAGGGCTGCTCGGCGTGGCAATGCCAAGACATCAAAGGGACACTCCAATGCGTGTTGCAACCCTCTTTATCGTACTAACTGGAATGCTATCCATCATGCCCACTCAAGCCAGTGACAACATCATTCGCCACCTGAACCCCGCCAGTGCCAGCGAGCCTTGGGCTCGGGAATTCGCCGAAGCCATCGAGGTCCCTGCCAATGCCAGGCAGATCGTCCTCAGCGGGGTCGGGCCGGAGCTTGCCGACCCCAGCGCCGCAGCCGGCTCGATCAAGGCCTACGGCGGCACCAAGGCGCAAACCCTGAGTGTCATCAAGCAGATCGAGGCCACACTGAAGCGTCACGGTTATACCTTGGGTGACGTGGTGAGTATGCAAGCGCTTGTCGTCGGCGACCCGGCGTTGAACGGAGAGGCCGACTTCGAGGGCTTCTCAGAGGTTTACAACCAGTACTTCGGAACGCAGGCCCAGCCTAACGTGCCTGCGCGTACCCGCGCTCAAGTCATACGCCTGGTACCGCCGGGCTGGTTGGTGGAGATCACGGTTACAGCGATCAAGGCGCAGTAACGTCACGCCTGGACGTGCTGGCCTGACGAACACCGGCCAGTGATGCCGCCTAAAAGGCTACCAAGGCACGCGCCTCATCGCGTCGCGCTCGGGCTTCTTTGAGGCTGATCTGCGGGTAACTACCGAGAGACATGCGCTTCTGCTTGCCTGACCAGTAGTAACGGAAAAGCCAGATTTTTCCGCCGCTAACCGCCACGTTGAGCGTGAGGCCATCACTGTCACCGAGCGTGTAGTCATTACCTGTGACTCGGGCGTGTCGAACAGCCATTTCTGAGAGTGCCATCGCGAGCTCCTGAACAGAGTCAGGGCTAGATGCTCATCTCGCTACGTAAACTGCTCCAGCAACAAACCGATTTAGTACGCGTCAGAATCCTGGACTTAAACGCACCGGATAGTGCTGGATTTCAGTGCTTCCCGCCGGAACGAAAAAAGGACCCGAAGGTCCTGATTTCAATCACTTACAGAATTCAGTGGAACTCTGTAGCGCAATATTTGGAGCGGGAAACGAGACTCGAACTCGCGACCCCGACCTTGGCAAGGTCGTGCTCTACCAACTGAGCTATTCCCGCGTCTTGGTGAGGCGCATTCTATAGAATCCAGATGCTCCGTCAACCCCTTGATTCAAAAAAGTTTTATTTCTTTTCCACGTCCGTCTTCAGATGTGGCCAGGCGGCCCGCAAGTATTGGACCATGGACCACAACGTCAGGCCCGCGGACACCAGCAGCAAGGCGTAACCCATCAGGACCCAGAAGCTGAAACTCGACGGATTGGCCAGCAGGATCACCAGCGCCAGCATTTGCGCGGCGGTTTTCCATTTGCCCAGGTTCGACACCGCCACATGAGCACGGGCACCGAGTTCGGCCATCCACTCGCGCAGTGCCGAAACGACAATTTCACGACCGATGATTACGGCGGCCGGCAGCGTGAGCCACAGGTTGCCATGCTCTTGCACCAGCAGAACCAGGGCAACAGCGACCATCAGCTTGTCCGCAACAGGATCGAGGAAGGCCCCGAACGGTGTGCTTTGTTCCAGACGACGGGCCAGATACCCGTCGAGCCAGTCGGTCGCGGCAGCAAATGCAAAGACCGAGGCGGACGCCAAATAGCTCCAATGGTAAGGCAAGTAAAACAGCAAAATGAAGATCGGGATGAGCAGGACGCGTAGAACGGTAATCAGATTAGGGATATTCATCGGCACAACTGGCTACGAGGTGAGTTGGGCATTCTACTCGCTGTGCAGATTTGCATAAATCAACTCTGCGAGCTTTTTGCTGATTCCGGGTGCTTTGGCAATCTCTTCGATGCTGGCACGAGACAGCTCCTGCAATCCACCAAAATGTTTCAACAAATCGCGTCGACGTGTCGGTCCGACGCCGGCAACGCCCTCAAGTGTAGACGTGCGGCGAGTTTTTCCACGACGTGCGCGGTGCCCGGTAATGGCGAAACGGTGGGCTTCGTCGCGAATCTGCTGAATTAAATGCAGCGCGGGGGAATCGCCGCGCAAGGTGAATTCATGGGCCGCATCGTTGAGGTACAGGGTTTCGAAACCGGCCTTGCGTGTTGCGCCCTTGGCCACACCCAAGAGAATAAGATCCGGCACAGCCAGTTCGTTTAGCACGTCACGCGCCATCGACAGCTGACCTTTACCGCCGTCGACCAGCAAAATGTCCGGCAATTTACCCTCGCCGTCCTTCAATTTGCTGAAGCGCCGGCTCAAGGCCTGATGCATCGCGGCATAGTCGTCGCCTGGCGTAACGCCTTCAATGTTGTAGCGGCGATAGTCGGATTTGATCGGGCCTTCCGGGCCGAACACCACGCAGGACGCCACAGTGGCCTCGCCGCTGGAATGACTGATGTCATAACACTCAAGACGTTGCGGCGGTTCATCCAGGCTCAGCACGTCGGCCAGAGCATCGAAACGTGCCGCAACGTGTTGCCGGTTAGCCAGACGTGCGCCCAGCGCTTGCTCAGCATTAGTGACCGCCAATTGCTGCCAGCGCGCTCGGGTGCCGCGTACTCGATGGCTGATGGTCAACTCACGACCGCGCAGCTCTTCGATGGCTGCGATCAGGGTCGGAAAGTCTTCGTGTACCACGTTGACGATCAGCTCGCTCGGCAAGTCGCGTTCGGGACTGCTGATGTAATATTGGCCGAGAAACGCGGCCATGACTTCGGCAACGTCTTCCTCAATACCCACCTGCGGAAAGAAGTTCTTGCTCCCCAATACCCGGCCACCGCGCACGCTGATCAGGTGTACACAGGCGCCACCTGGATTGACGAACGCCGCAATCACATCGACATCGCCCGTCCCGCCTTCCATGCTCTGCTGGTCCTGGACCCGACGCAGCAATGAGATCTGGTCACGCAACTCGGCGGCACGCTCGAACTCGAGGTTGACCGCCGCCTCCTCCATGGCCGCAGACAACTCGTCCGCCAGGGCGTTGCTGCGCCCTTCAAGAAACATCACCGAGTGGCGTACATCTTCGGCATACACCTCGGGTTCCACCAGTCCCACACACGGCGCCTTACAGCGCTTGATCTGGTATTGCAGGCAAGGTCGAGCGCGATTCTTGTAAAAGCTGTCTTCACACTGACGAACAAAAAAAGCCTTTTGCAGCAGACTCAGGCTTTCGCGAATCGCACCGGCGCTGGGATAAGGGCCGAAATATTTGCCCTTGGCCTTTTTCGCCCCCCGATGAATGCTCAAGCGTGGGAACTGACCATCCGAGAGAAAGACGTAAGGGTAGGATTTGTCGTCGCGCAGCAGGATGTTGTATGGCGGGCGCCATTCCTTGATCAGCGTCTGCTCAAGCAGCAAGGCTTCGGTTTCGTTGGCCGTGATAGTGGTTTCGACCTGGGCGATACGGCCTACCAGCGCAGCGGTCTTGGGGGCAAGACCCGCTTTGCGGAAATAGCTCGCCAAACGCTTCTTGAGATTTTTGGCTTTGCCGACATAAAGCAGACGCGCATCGATGTCGAACATGCGATAGACGCCCGGCCGCCCACTGACCGTCGACAGAAAAGCACTTGGATCGAAGGTTTCAGTCATTTTCAGAGGCTGGCATCAACCATGCCGTGACGAACCGCCAACAGCGTCAACTCGACATCGCTGCTGATCGAAAGCTTCTCGAAAATTCGGTAACGGTAGGTATTCACTGTTTTTGGCGACAGGCACAGCTTGTCAGAAATGATCTGCACCTTCTGACAGCCGACAATCATCAACGCAATCTGGATTTCCCGCTCCGACAAGGCGTCGAAGGGCGAATCATTGGTTGGCTGGAACGACTTGATCGCCAGTTGCTGGGCAATCTGCGGGCTGATATAGCGTTGCCCGGCAAACACCAGGCGAATGGCCTGGACCATTTCAGGCAATCCGGCGCCCTTGGTGAGATAACCTGCGGCACCTGCCTGCAACAGCCGGGTAGGAAACGGATCCTCTTCGCATACGGTAACTGCGACGACTTTGATGTCTGGATGACTGCGCAATAATTTGCGCGTGGCTTCAAGACCACCGATCCCGGGCATCTTGACGTCCATCAGCACCACATCGGGTTTCAACTCTCGCGCTTTAAGCAGGGATTCCTCCCCTGACTCAGCCTGGCCGACTACTTGCAGGCCATCGATGTCAGCCAGCATTCGTGTAATGCCTGTACGAACGAGATCATGGTCATCGACTACTAGCACCCTAATCAAGCAGACACCTCGCGATTTGGTCTTATTGGATTGCCGAACACCTTAGCAAAAAGCAACTGGCAGACCTAGCGGAAAGCAGCATATAAAAAGTGTCAATTCTTCTTGCGAGGCTTGCCACTAGAGTGTTTCAGCGAAGCAGTTCATTGATATCACGCTGCATTCTCAGGAAACAGTCGTCTTTGCCGACCACCTTCAGACCCTTTCTTTCGTAGAGCTTTTTTGCCGGGTTATTTTCAAAAACGGTCAGACGCAATGCCGAACGTCGCTCCTTGCATGCCATGGCGAATACCTGATCGATCGCCCAGGAACCTGCGCCCTGGCCCTGATACGCTTCAAGTAAATGCAATTCGCGGATATACAAGGCCCTGGCATCACGGCTCAGGCTGATATAACCCATCAGCGTCTCATCACGCACAATCAGCCAGTTTTCGCGTCCCTCCCAAGCGACATCGAAGGCCTCGTCCAGCCATAACAGATCATGTTGAATGTAGTAGCGAAGCATGTTTCGGCAAGTCAGGTTACGAGCGAAGTCCAGGTCCCGAGATGTTGCCGGACGTAATTCGAACCCCATTCAAGCCTCCGCCACAGCCACGATTTGCCCCTTCCAGCCGTCGGCATTGCGGCGAGCAACAACCATAAGATTCCCCGTGCCCGGTGCCGCCACAATCAACGTCCCGTCCGCCGCCCAGATTGCACTGCGTCCTGCCGATTCCCAGCCACCCGTTGCGCCGCCATGGTTGGCCATCAGCACCGCCATCGCATGGGTTTGGGCATAACCTTGCAATAGTGCGGTATCTGGAGCGTAGCCGTTTTCTGTGATCAACACGCCCGCAGCGTAAAGATCAGCGCCCTGAGCCGCCGCCGCTGTCGCGTGACTGGCGTGAGAAAAATCAGCACATACCGCCAGTGCGACGGTGTCGGTACCGATTTTCAATGTCGAACCGCCCGTTCCAGGAGCAAATGCTACCTCTTCGCCCGGATGCAGATGCTGTTTGCTGTAAACCCCGAGCGAACCATCGGCGCCCAAGACCAGAGCACCGATCAATATCGGCGAATCGTCCGACAGACGAATCGGCATCCCGACGATACTGGTCACACCGACTTCCCGTGCGAAATCGCGCAGCGGCTGCAACACCCCGGCGTCAGGCGTTATGGCCAACTCCGCCGCCAGGCTACGCTCATACCCGGTCAGCGATAACTCCGGGAACACCAGCAATTGCACGCCCTGCTCCGCGGCAACCTGCATGAAGCGCTGGTGCCAGGAAATATTGGCGGCAAGATCACCAGCGATGGAGATCGCTTGAGCGGCGGCGATGCTCAGTGTCGTCATGGTTCGTCCTTGTGTCGTTGTGTTTGGGCGCAGTGCAAAGTGTGTCACAACCCTCTATGTACTCAAGCGATAGAAAAACCCGTGATCATCGATAGCATTTTCTGATTGAATCCGCGTACCGGCCTCTAGTAAGCTCGGTGCATTCATCGGAGACAGACCATGCTCAACGCCCTCTTACAGCTTCGTACCGCCAGCGCCTCGCGCTCGGTTGTGGCTGCCCGGGCGAATGACGTTTGTGCTTCGGTCAGCTTTTATTTTGGGTATTGGTTTAGCCACTGGCGCGCCTGATACCCACACGGCGCCCACTTTAAACGGGTCGCCACCAGAGAATTCTCAACCCCCGGTCGGCTCCCCGACCGGGGGTTTTGTTTTTTCAGCCCTGAACATTTTTAGCGTCAGATCAGACATCCAGGAGTTTTGAACATGAACTACGCCACTTATTACCGTTACGACAGCTTTACCGCCTGGCGATTTACCAGCCTCCGCTCGGGACAGCCTGCCGCCTCCGATCGGTCACCCACAGGTGGCAAGCACACACACGCAGCCAATCCGGCCAATTGTCGAACACCCCAGTAGGGCCGAGCGTGCGGGAACGAACCCGCCGCCAGCCCAGGAAGACCGAATATGAACTCGTCCGTCTCTGCTCTGCCACTGTCCACCCTGAGCCCTGCCAATGAAGCGCTGACTTTGCGTCTGCCCAGCTCATTGCAGCTTAAACAACAATTACCCCTCAGCAATGCCCTGACCCGGCAAGTCGCCGACCACCGTCAGGCGGTTCGCGCGATCCTCAACGGTGAAGACTCCCGTCTGTTGGTCATCGTCGGTCCCTGCTCGATTCACGATCCCCGTTCAGCCCTCGAATACGCCGCCAACCTGGCTCGTCTGTCCGCGCAAGTCAGCGATGAAATGCTGCTGGTAATGCGCGCCTACGTCGAAAAACCCCGCACCACGATCGGCTGGAAAGGCCTGGCCTACGACCCGCATCTGGATGGCAGCGACGATATGGCGGGCGGTTTGACGCTGTCCCGCGAATTGATGCGCGAAATGCTCCAACTGGGCTTACCCGTTGCTACCGAGTTGCTGCAGCCGATGGCCGCCGGCTACTTCGATGACCTGCTGAGCTGGGTCGCGATTGGCGCCCGTACCACCGAATCACAGATCCACCGGGAAATGGCCAGCGGCCTGAGCATGCCGGTAGGGTTCAAGAACGGTACCGATGGCGGTGTGGCTATCGCCAGCGACGCCATGCGCTCGGCCGCCCATCCGCATCGCCATTTCGGCGTCGATAGCCAAGGGCACCCTGCAATTATCCAGACACCAGGCAACCCCGACACCCACCTGGTACTGCGTGGTGGCCATCGCGGGCCGAACTACGACCGCGACAGCATTGCCCAAGTGCACAGCGATTTGACCAGACTCAAGATTCCGGCACGGATCATGGTCGACTGCAGCCATGCCAACAGCGGTAAAGATCCATTGCGTCAGCCAGCCGTGTTCAATGACGTGCTCGAACAACGCCTGCAAGGTGATCGCTCGCTGGTCGGCATGATGCTTGAAAGCCATTTGTTCGAAGGCTGCCAACCGTTGAGCCCGTCGCTGCGTTACGGCGTTTCGGTAACGGACGGCTGTCTTGGCTGGACCGGGACGGAACAATTGTTGCTGCAGGCAGCCGAGCGACTTCGTTCTCAGCGCCATACTCAACAACCAAAGTGACCAGTGCCCGCCGTCCGGTTTCAATCGAAAACCGGACGGTGGTTGACGTTAAATCAGCTATGACTGCACTTGCACCAACGTCACTTCGGACTGCTGGCTCACATCGTCGAGACGTTCAACTGAATAGGCTACTCGGACCGTCAAGTCCCGATGCTCGCGCCAGAATCTGTAGGGAACGATAAATACCAGCGACTGACCGGCCATTTCCCTGGATATTTCACGATCATCACGGTGACTGAAATGCTCCCCATCACATTTCAGATAGACCAGTTCCCCCTCCTCGGCTTGGGCATCGTCGATCACAATCGTGACACCATCGATCGCATCTTGCAGATCCAGCCAACCCTCATCGGCTTCCAGCACGGTAGGTGGCAAAAGCGGTCCTCGCTCCAGCGGGCCGATCAATAGCCGTGCAGGCTCTGAGAAGCGTGACGCTTGCCCCTTCTGCTCGACGCAATAGCTGATCGTAACAACTGCCCCGAGATTGGGTGCAATACAGTCGGGATTTACCCAAAACGATAGTTCGCCGCCGACTGCAAAAGATTCGATTTTCAATGCGTCATTGAAGCTCGCTTGTGGCGTAACACCTGCCCAGGACAACAAGACCCGATCTCCAGCCGCCATCCGGGCATACGGCCTGATCGTTACGCGCGCGCCCTCCGCGACCCTGTCCGGATCGAGCGTGCCGCCCACCGCATCGTCCACAATCACAGGCAACAAACCTGGCCGGGCATCACCGACGTTCAGGTATAAACGCCCGGACTCCACAGGTTCACGAAGGCGCGCAGTGTAGAGGATGTAGTAAACCTCGAGTGACCCACCGTCCAGTGCGGCGATGTGTACACCCGATACGCAAAAGACAATCGCCCTGCCCACCTGAGCTTCGCTGACAAAACGCGACACCTCATGCCAATACGCAACACCCTCTGAGTCGATACCTGACCAGCGCATGTCCAGCTTGTCTCCACAGACCATGTCGGGGTAAGCCGCGACGGTGACGATGGCCTTTTTTTCGGATGGATCGAGCGTAGCGTTAATCGCCTGGTCCAGCTGTGGTGCCACCCTATATTGCTCTACGACATTCAGGCTCTCTGCTTCACAAGTAGTCATTCATACGCTCCAGTCCTTGGAATAAATGCCGCCTTGACGGTCGGCATCAAACGAAGCCTATTGAACCTCACGACGCCGATCCGCGCTGCCGGACAATCGCGTCGGCTTGCACGGTAAAAGGACGTTTCAGAGGTAGGTCATTACGGAGAAGCGTTCAGCCATCGTTAAAAAGATGTCCGGAAATTCCGACCAAGACCTCATGTTCATCCGAACTTTCGTACCGTTTCTATTCCGTTTTCATCAGGTTGCAGCGGCTTTTCCATACATCGCCGAACGGCTGGTGTGCTTTAGAGTGCCCCTTGAGTACACACCTGACCTACTGCGAAAAAGGAATCTACATGCTAAGGAATGCAACCACTCAGTATCCCATCCTGCTGACCCATGGGCTCTTCGGCTTCGATCGCATCGGCAATCTGGAACTGTTCCATGACGTCAAGCTGGCCCTGAGAAGTGCCGGCGCGAGGGTTTTCATCCCACATCTGTCAGCTACCCACAGCAATGAAACCCGCGGCGAACAACTGTTGGCGCAGATCGATCGGGTATTGCAAGGAACCGGTGCAAGCAAAGTCAACCTGATCGGTCACAGTCAGGGCGCATTGGCTGCACGGTATGCCGGAGCACTGGCGCCGGAGGCGGTCGCCTCGGTGACATCGGTCAGCGGGCCGAACCATGGCTCGGAACTGGCCGACTTCCTGCGCAAGGCGCTGACGCCCGGGCGCCTGCCGGAGCATGTCGCCGGAGCGGTGGCCACCCTGTTCGCCGACTTCCTGTCGTTGCTCAGTGGCAACCGGCACCTGCCGCAGAACGCCATCGCCGCGCTCAATGCACTGACCACCGAAGGCGTCGGCGCATTCAACGACAAGTACCCTCAAGGCCTACCGAAAACCTGGGGCGGCAAGGGTCGCGAACTGGTGAACGGCGTGCGCTACTATTCCTGGAGCGGCACCCTGCAGGGAAACATTCCCGATGAGGGGCTCCATGCACTCAATCCGCTGCACGGTTTCCTGCGGGCCTTCTCCCACTATTTCACCACCGAAGCCGAGCAGAATGACGGCATGGTCGGCCGATTCAGTACCCATCTGGGGAAAGTGATCCGTTCGGACTATCCGCTGGATCATCTGGACAGCCTCGGCCAGACAACCGGTCAGGTCCGCAAGGGCATCGACCCAATCGCCCTGTACGTACAGCATGCCGAACGCTTGAGAAATGCCGGCCTTTAGGCAATGCCACGATGCCATGCGAGATAGACGGAACTGACATTGACGGAACTTTGAGAGAGAAATAGCCCACTGAATCCGGTAGGCTCCGCACTTTATTGAACATTGAATGGAGTATTTTCCCATGGCCAAAGCCACTGCCCGTCACATCCTGGTTTCCAGCGAAGAAAAGTGCAATGAACTCAAAGCCCAGATCGAGGCCGGTGCCGACTTCGCCGAAGTAGCCAAAGCCAACTCCAGCTGCCCGTCCAGCCGCCAGGGCGGTGACCTGGGTTCGTTCGGTCCAGGCCAGATGGTCAAGGAATTCGACACCGTGGTCTTCAGCGCACCGATCAACGTGGTACAAGGTCCGGTCAAGACCCAGTTCGGTTACCACCTGCTGGAAGTGACCAGCCGTCAGGACTGATCAACCCCTAAACTTTCTACACAACGGCCCGCCTTTTGGTGGGCCGTTGTGCTTTCGTTACGTGATACGGCTGGCGAGGGACGCGCCGCTAGCGTACAAATTGTGGTTATCGACCACCCGGCTCCAAGGCTGACAATGCGACTGGCTTTCCCTACTTTATTGTTCACTGCCGTGGCCCTGTTATTGAGTGCCGCCGGTGTGAACGCTGCACCGCAACATGCGTTGACCGTATACGGTGAACCGGCGAAGTATCCCGCTGGCTTCAGCCATTTCGCCTACACCAACCCGCAAGCGCCCAAGGGCGGCACGATGCGTCGCTCGGCGATGGAAATCGGTCATTTCGACCATATCTTGCCGTACATCGACAAGGGCACGGGTGTCACGCAGATCGACGGCTTGATCTACTCGCCCCTGGCCCAGCGCTCGCTAGACGAACCCTATACCGTTTACGGTCTGGTGGCCCAACAGATCGAGCGTTCCGACGACGGACTGTCTCTGCGTTTCTACCTGAATCCGAAGGCCCGTTTCGCCGACGGCAAGCCGATCACCGCCGAAGACGTGCGCTACACTTTCGACCTGCTGATGACCCAGGGCAGCCTGCGCTATCGCACGCAATTCGCCGACGTCAAAGGCGTCGAAGTAGAGTCGCCACTCACTGTCCGGTTCGACTTCAAGAGCAATGAAAACCGTACCCTGCCTCTGGACCTCGCGACCTTGCCGGTATTTCCCGAGCACTGGTGGAAGACCCGCGATTTCGCCAATGGTGGCGGTTACGAGCCGCCACTGGGCAGCGGGCCGTACCGCGTGAACAAGGTCGACTCCGGGCGCAGCATCACCTTCGAGCGTAATGCCGACTGGTGGGGCAAGGATTTACCGGTCAGTCGCGGCCTCTACAACTTCGATCATTTCAGCATCGAGTACTTCGGCGATACCGACGTTGCCCGTCAGGTGCTGCGTGGCGGCGCCTACGATTACAACCGCGAATTCTCCGCCACCGCTTACTCCATTGGTTACGAGAGCCCGGCCCTGAGCGACGGTCGCCTGCAAAAGGCCCACCTGGCCAAAGAGGCACCGCAAACGGCCCAGGGGTTTGTGTTCAACCTGCAAAACCCGATGTTTCAGGACCGCCGAGTGCGCCAGGCCCTGGCCATGCTCTGGGATTTCGAGTGGAGCAACCGGCAAATGATGCGCAACCTGTACATCCGCCAGCAGAGCTACTTTTCCAATACCGACCTTGCAGCCCGGCAACTGCCCGACGCAGGTGAGCGGGCGATTCTCGAACCGCTGCGCGGTCAAATCCCCGACGAAGTCTTCACCCAGGTCTTCGAAGCACCGAAAACCGACGGCAGCGGCGTGATTCGCGACAAACAGTTGCAAGCCCTGGACTTGCTCGAACAGGCGGGCTGGAAACCCGATGGCGATCAACTGGTGAATGCAGAAGGTCAACCGCTGAGCTTCACCTTCCTGATCAGCCAGAACGGCATGGACCGATTGCTGCTGCCTTATAAGCGCACCCTCAAACAAATCGGCATCGACATGAATATTCGCCACATCGACGCCTCCCAATACGTAAACCGCTTGATGTCCCGGGATTACGACATGATCGTCACCGGCTACCCGGTCACCACTTCGCCGGGCAACGAGTTGTACAACTATTTTGGCTCGGCGGCGGCCAACGATCCCGGTTCCAACAACTACATGGTGCTGAAGAACCCGGCGGTGGATACGCTGGTCAACGGCCTGGTCCGCGCCACCACCCAGGCTGACATGCTGCGCTACGCCCATGCCCTGGACCGTGTCCTGCAATGGAACTTCTATTGGATTCCCAATTATTACCCGCCAGGCAGCTCGACCGTGTGGTGGAACCGCTTCGGCATTCCCTCTGTACAGGCGAGCAATGACGCAGCCATCGAGAGTTGGTGGGAAGTGAGCTCCACTCCCTTGACCAACCAACAGATGACTGCCGAGCTCATCAAACGCGGCAAACCCGGAGGGCCACACTGATGTGGGCTTACGTATTGCGGCGCTTGCTGCTGATCATTCCGACACTGGTGATCATTCTTCTGGTCAATTTCATCATCGTTCAGGCCGCGCCTGGTGGCCCGGTGGAACAGGCCATTGCGCAGTTGCAAGGCATCGGCGGCACGAATGTCGGCGGCGGTTCCAGCGACGCCGTGCAGGGCAGTTCGCGTGCCAGTCGTGGACTCGATCCGCAGTTGATCAAAGAGATCGAAAAGCAATACGGCTTCGATAAGCCGGCACCGGAACGTCTGTGGTTGATGCTCAAGAACTACGCCCGCCTCGACTTCGGCAAGAGTTTTTTCCGCGGCGCCACCGTCACCGACCTGATCCTGGAAAAAATGCCGGTGACCATTTCCCTCGGGCTCTGGGCCACGCTGATCACTTATCTGGTGTCGATCCCTCTGGGCATCCGCAAGGCTGTGCACCATGGCAGCCATTTCGATATCTGGAGCAGCACCGCGATCATCATCGGTTATGCGATGCCGGCATTCCTGTTCGCAATGTTCCTGATCGTGGTTTTCGCCGGCGGCACCTCGTTGAACTGGTTCCCGGTGCGCGGACTGGTCTCGGACAATTTTGAGTCGCTGTCGACCCTGGGCAAAATCACCGATTACTTTTGGCACCTGGTACTGCCAGTGACGGCGCTGGTGGTCGGCGGTTTCGCCACGCTGACCATTCTCACCAAAAACTCCTTTCTGAATGAAATCACACGCCAGTATGTGGTTACTGCCCGTGCCAAGGGCTTGAGCGAACGCCGGGTGCTTTACGGCCATGTGTTTCGTAACGCGATGCTGTTGGTAGTGTCGGGGATTCCGCAGGCTTTCATCAGTGTATTTTTCGCCGGTTCGCTGCTGATCGAAGTGATTTTTTCCCTCGATGGCCTGGGTCGCATGAGTTACGAAGCTGCGGTTTCACGGGATTACCCGGTGGTCTTCGGTTCGCTGTTCATCTTCACCTTGTTCGGCCTGCTGATAAAACTCATCGGCGACCTTTGCTACACCCTGGTCGATCCACGTATCGACTTCGCGGCGAGGAACGCCTGATGTTCAAGCTCTCGCCGCTGGGCCGTCGCCGTTTCGACCGCTTCAAGAAAAACCGCCGGGGCTGGTGGTCGCTGTGGTTGTTTATCGGCCTGTTCCTGCTGACCTTGGGCGGCGAGCTGATCGCCAACGACAAACCGCTGATGGTCAGTTATCAGGGCTCGCTGTACTTCCCGGCGTTCAAACGCCACACCGAGCAGGAGTTCGGTGGGCAACTGCCGTTCCAGGCCGACTACCGCAGCGATTACGTGCAGAAGCTGATTCACAAGGACGGCGGCTGGATGCTGTTTCCGCCGATCCCGTTCAGCGACGACACGCCCAATTACGACCTCAACCAACCGGCGCCGAGTCCACCGTCGAAGGTCAACTGGCTGGGCACCGACGATCAGGCCCGGGACGTGCTGGCCCGGGTGATTTTCGGCGCACGGGTGTCGATTTTGTTTGCGTTGGCGCTGACGTTTATCAGCGCGCTGATCGGCATCGCCGCCGGTGCCCTGCAAGGCTATTACGGCGGCTGGGTCGACCTGCTCGGTCAGCGCTTGTTGGAAGTCTGGTCGGGGCTGCCGGTGCTGTACCTGCTGATCATTCTGTCGGGGTTCGTCGAGCCGAATTTCTGGTGGCTGCTGGGGATCATGGCGCTGTTTTCCTGGCTGGCTTTGGTGGACGTGGTGCGCGCCGAATTCCTGCGCGGGCGCAACCTGGAATACGTCAAGGCCGCCCGTGCGCTGGGCCTGACCGACCGTAAGGTGATCGTGCGGCACATTCTGCCCAACGCGATGAACGCCACCCTGAGTTATCTGCCGTTCATCCTGACCGGGGCGATCTCCACCCTCACGGCGTTGGACTTCCTCGGCTTCGGCATGCCGGCCGGCAGTGCGTCTCTGGGTGAATTGATCGGTCAAGGCAAGCAGAATCTGCAAGCGCCGTGGCTGGGGCTGACGGCGTTTTTCACCCTGGCGCTGATTCTTTCTTTATTAGTGTTCATTGGCGAGGCGTTGCGTGATGCCTTTGATCCACGATCTTGATCCACGATGATGAGACGGACTGTTGATATGAGTGACAACCTGATCGAAATCCGTGACCTCAACGTGGCCTTCAGCGGCCAGACCGTAGTGCGCAACCTGTGCCTGGACATCCGCCCCGGCGAATGCCTGGCGCTGGTCGGCGAGTCAGGTTGCGGCAAGTCGGTGACCGCCCACTCGATCCTGCAACTGCTACCCGAGACCGGCACTGAAACCACCGGCAGCATTCGCTATCGAGACCAGGAATTGATCGGCACCGACATCAAGGTTTTGCGCGAGCTGCGCGGCAACCGGATCGCGATGATCTTTCAGGAGCCGATGACCTCCCTCAACCCGCTGCACAGCATTGAAAAGCAGATCGGCGAAACCCTGCTATTGCATAAAGGGCTGGGCGGCAAAGCGGCGCAAGCGCGGACTCTCGAGTTACTTCAACTGGTGGGCATCCAGAAACCCGAAGAGCGGCTCAAGGCCTATCCCCATCAGTTGTCCGGCGGTCAGCGGCAACGGGTGATGATCGCCATGGCCCTGGCCTGCGAGCCGGAATTGCTGATCGCCGATGAGCCGACTACCGCGCTGGATGTGACAGTGCAGCGCAAGATCCTGCTGCTGCTCAAGTCCCTGCAACAACGGCTCGGCATGTCACTGTTGCTGATCAGCCACGACCTCAATCTGGTGCGCAGCATCGCCCAGCGAGTGTGCGTAATGAAAGCCGGGGAAATCGTCGAGCAGGCGCCCTGCGAAATACTGTTCACCGAGCCGAAACATCCTTACAGCCGCGTGCTGTTGAACGCCGAACCGGAAGGCGAAGCCCTGTCCCGGGACGAGCGTGAAAAGGTGCTGGAAGTGGACAATTTGCACGTACAGTTCGCCCTCGGTGGCGGGCTGTTTCAGCGTAAAACTTACTTACGCGCGGTGGATGGCATCAGCCTGAATGTTCAGCGCGGCAAGACCTTGGGCATCGTCGGCGAGTCCGGATCGGGCAAATCCACACTCGGTCAGGCGATCCTGCGCTTGCTCGACTCGCAGGGCAGCATTCGCTTTCAGGGTGAGGCCCTGGATGGCCTGACGCAAAAGCAGCTGCGACCGTGGCGCAAAAAGATGCAGGTGGTATTTCAGGATCCCTTCGGCAGCCTCAGCCCGAGGATGTCGGTGGCGCAGATCATCAGTGAAGGTCTTGAGGTTCACAGCCAGTCCACCCCGGACGAATGCGAAGCGCAAGTGATCCAGGTGCTGGAAGAAGTCGGCCTCGACCCGCAAAGTCGTCATCGCTACCCGCACGAGTTCTCCGGCGGCCAACGCCAACGCATCGCCATTGCCCGCGCGCTGGTACTGAAACCGGCGCTGATCCTGCTCGACGAACCGACCTCGGCGCTGGATCGCACGGTGCAAAAACAAGTGGTCGCCCTGCTCCGCCAGCTTCAGGAAAAACATGGCCTGACCTACCTGTTCATCAGCCACGACCTGGCCGTGATACGCGCCCTGGCCCACGACATGATCGTGATCAAGGATGGCAAAGTGGTGGAAAGCGGCGCGAGCCACGACGTGTTTGATTCGCCGCAGCATCCGTATACCAAAGAGCTGTTGGCGGCGGCGCGTCCGGGGTGGGCATAATCGGCGCCATGCAGTCAGACCGCGTCGCGGCCTTAGCTCCTACGGATCACCTCGACCTGTAGGAGCGAGGCTTGCCCGCGAAGGCGCCCGCACAGACAACAAACATTCTGGACATGAAGCCCATGAACACCACCGAAAGCCTCAAGGACTACCAGCGCGTTCGCACCCTGGCGATCCGCTCGCTGTTCGAGATCATCGAGCAATCGAGCGAAGGCACGGTGATTGTCGACCGCGACGCGAACATCGTCTGGATGAACGAGCGTTACGCAAAGCGTTTCGGTCTCGAATCGGCCGCTGGTGCGATCGGCAGGGCCTGTGAAAGTGTGATTCCCGGCAGTCTGTTGCGCGAGGTGGTGCGCACCGGACGACCCATTCTGCTGGACATGCAGGACACCCCCAAGGAACCGCTGGTGGTGATGCGCCTGCCGATTCACGACGATGCCGGCGCGGTGATCGGCGCCATCGGCTTTGCCCTGTTCGACGAATTGCGCAGCCTGTCGCCGATGCTCAAACGCTACCTGAGCATGCAGGAAGAACTGGCCTCTACCCGCTCGCTGCTGCGGGCACGGCAGACCAAGTACAACTTCGCCCATTTCATCGGCACCAGCGCCGCCAGCCTGGAAGTCAAACGCCGCGCCCGGCGCAGCGCCAGTGCCGAGTCTCCGGTGTTGTTGCTCGGCGAAACCGGTACCGGCAAGGAGCTGCTGGCCCAAGCAATTCACGGCGCCTCCCCTCGGGCGCACAAAGCCTTCGTCAGCATCAACAGCGCGGCGATTCCCGAATCACTGCTGGAAGCCGAGTTCTTTGGTACCGCCCCCGGCGCATTCACCGGCGCCGATCGCAAGGGCCGCACCGGCAAGTTGCAGATCGCTCAGGGCGGCACGCTGTTTCTCGACGAGATCGGCGACATGCCGCTGCCGCTGCAAAGCAAGTTGCTGCGGGTGCTGCAGGAAAAGGAATTCGAGCCGGTTGGTTCCAACGAAGTGATCCAGAGTGATGTGCGGGTAATCGCGGCCACTTCCACCGATCTGGAGGCGGCAATCAAACGCGGCGAGTTTCGTGCCGATTTGTATTACCGTCTCAACGTCCTGCCGATCCAGGTGCCGCCCCTGCGTGATCGCCTCGACGACCTGCCGGCCCTCAGTGAAGCGATTCTGGAAGAGCTGCTCAGTCAGCACGAACTGAACCCCGAAGCCTTGGAGTTGCTGGGTCAACACGCCTGGCCGGGGAACATCCGCGAACTGCGCAACGTGCTGGAACGCGCGGCCTTGCTCAGTGATGATTTGATGCTGAATGCAGCGGATATCCGCGCGGCAATTGGCAGTTTTATGCCGGTGCAGCGTGTGACGCCTCCGCCCCTTGAACCGATTGCCCATGAAACCTTCAGTGAGGCTCGCGAACGGTTTGATCGGCAGTTGATTGAATCCGCCCTCGCGCAATGCGGTGGGAAGGTTATCGAAGCGGCAGCACGGTTGGGGTTGGGGCGATCGACGCTGTACAAGAAAATGGTGGCGTTGGGGATTGCGGAGTCTCAATAACGAGACGTTGATCTCCATTGGTAGATATGGCCTCTTCGCGGGCAAGCCTCGCTCCTACAGATAGTGCAAATGTTGTAAATCACCACAATCCCGTAGGAGCGAGGCTTGCCCGCGAAAGCGTCGGCCCAGTCACCAAAAATCTCAATACAGAGACAAAAACTCACAAACCCACTTCAAAAATCTATAATCCCTTTAAATTTCAACAACTTATCTTCTGGCACGAAACTCGCTATAGCCCTCCCAACAAAGCTTCACCTACAAAAATAACAATCCAGGAGACACACCATGAGTGTGATCATTGCCTTGGCAGCCCTCACGCTGCTGATGGTGGCTGCTTACCGTGGCTACAGCGTTATCCTCTTTGCCCCGATCGCCGCCCTCGGCGCCGTCCTGCTCACCGACCCTTCCGCCGTTGCCCCAGTCTTCACCGGGGTGTTCATGGAAAAAATGGTCGGTTTCGTCAAACTGTATTTCCCGGTGTTCCTGCTCGGTGCCGTATTCGGCAAGCTGATCGAGTTGTCGGGCTTCTCGCGATCCATTGTTGCAGCGGCCATTCGCTTGCTCGGTACTCGTCAGGCGATGCTGGTGATCGTACTGGTCTGCGCCCTGCTCACTTACGGCGGCGTGTCGCTGTTTGTGGTGGTGTTTGCGGTCTACCCGTTTGCCGCCGAGATGTTCCGCCAGAGCAATATTCCCAAGCGCCTGATCCCGGCGACCATCGCCCTCGGCGCGTTCTCGTTCACCATGGACGCCCTGCCCGGTACGCCGCAGATCCAGAACATCATCCCCAGCACTTTCTTCAACACCACTGCCTGGGCCGCACCGTGGCTGGGGGTGATCGGCACGATTTTCGTGTTTTGCGCCGGTATGCTGTTTTTGCAGAGCCAGCGCAACAAGGCCCAGCGCAAGGGTGAAGGTTATGGTTCGGCGCTGCGCAACGAGCCGGAAACCGCGCCGGACATCAAGCTGCCCAACCCATGGATCGCGCTGTCGCCGCTATTGATGGTGGGCCTGATGAACCTGCTATTCACCCGTTGGATTCCAGAGTGGTATGGCAAGACTCACAGCCTTTCGCTGCCGGGCATGGCAGCGCCGGTGACCACCGACATCGCCAAGCTGACAGCGATCTGGGCGGTCCAGGCGGCCTTGCTGGTGGGCATCGTCATGGTGCTGGTGTTCGCCTTCCAGACGATTCGCGGCAAGTTGGCCGAAGGCAGTAAAAGTGCGGTCAGCGGCGCATTACTGGCAGCGATGAACACAGCATCGGAATACGGTTTCGGTGCAGTGATCGCTTCGCTACCGGGTTTTCTGGTGCTGTCCGGCTGGCTCAAAAGCATTCCCAATCCGCTGGTCAACGAAGCGATTACCGTCACCCTGCTGGCCGGCATCACCGGTTCGGCGTCGGGCGGCATGAGCATCGCCCTGGCAGCGATGTCCGAGACGTTCATCAGCGCCGCCCACGCCGCCAATATTCCATTGGAAGTGCTGCACCGGGTCGCCGCGATGGCCAGTGGCGGCATGGACACCCTGCCGCACAACGGCGCGGTGATTACTTTGCTGGCGGTTACCGGTTTGACCCACCGCGAGGCCTACAAAGACATTTTCTGTATTACGCTGATCAAGACACTCGCTGTTTTTGTGGTGATCGGTACTTTCTACGCCACTGGCATTGTGTGAGGTATTCATGACGACTCTTTCGGGCAAGACCGCACTGGTCACCGGTTCCACCAGCGGCATTGGCCTGGGAATCGCACTGAGCCTGGCCAAGGCCGGCGCCAACTTGATTCTCAACGGTTTCGGCGATGCCTCCAGGGTGATTGCCGAAGTGGAGCAATTCGGCGGCAAGGTCGGCCATCATCCAGCCGACGTCAGCGACGCGGCGCAGATCGCCGACATGATCGAGTACGCCGAGCGTGAGTTCGGCGGCGTGGATATCCTGGTCAACAACGCGGGCATCCAGCACGTGGCGTCGGTGGAAGATTTTCCGGTGGAGCGCTGGGACTCGATCATTGCGATCAACCTGTCGTCGGTGTTTCACAGCACCCGTTTGAGCTTGCCGGGCATGCGCACCAAGGGCTGGGGACGGATCATCAACATCGCTTCGGTGCATGGCCAGGTCGGTTCGGTGGGTAAGGCGGCGTACGTCGCGGCCAAGCATGGTGTGATCGGCCTGACCAAGGTGGTCGGTCTGGAAACCGCTACGACGAACGTCACTTGCAACGCCATCTGCCCGGGTTGGGTGCTGACGCCGCTGGTGCAGAAGCAGATCGATGATCGCGCCGCGACCGGGATCGAGCCGCAGCAGGCGCAACATGATTTGCTGGCCGAGAAGCAGCCGTCGCTGGAGTTCGTGACCCCGCCGCAGCTGGGTGAGTTGGTGCTGTTTTTATGCAGCGAAGCCGGTAGCCAAGTGCGGGGCGCTGCGTGGAATATTGATGGTGGATGGTTGGCGCAATGAATCACCGATAACCCCTGTGGCGAGGGAGCTTGCTCCCGTTCGGCTGCGAAGCAGTCGTAAATCGGTTTGGGACAGCTGCGCTGTCCAGCGGGAGCAAGCTCCCTCGCCACAGTAGACTGTGTACACATAAGAAAAAGAGGCCAAGCCATGTCCGACATCCTCTGGCAACCCGGCACCGAGCGCATCGGCAAGACCCGCATGGAGGCCTTCCGGCGCTTCGTCAATCAGCGCCATACCCTTGAGATCGCCGGCTACCCTGCCTTGCACCAATGGAGCATCGATCAGAGGGCAGCTTTCTGGCAGGCCATCGTCGATTTCTTCGACATCCGTTTTCACGATCAGCCAGACGCGGTGCTGATAGAGGGCGCACAAATGCCCGGCGCCCAGTGGTTCCCCGGCGCCACGCTGAATTTCGCCGAGCACTTGCTGCGCCGTCGCGACGATGCCGTGGCAGTGGTGGCCATCGGCGAAAACGGCCAACGGGAACAACTGACCTGGGCCGAACTCGCGAGCCATGTCGCCGGTTTTCAAAACGGCCTGAAAGCCGCCGGTGTCGGCCTTGGCGACCGCGTGGCCGCGTGCATGCCGAACACCTGGCAAACCCTGGTGGCCATGCTTGCCACCACCAGTCTGGGCGCGATCTGGTCCTGTTCCTCACCTGACTTCGGCACCCACGGGGTGATCGACCGTTTCGGCCAGATCGAGCCGAAAGTACTCATCACCTGCGCCGGTTACCGCTACGCCGGTAAAGAGATCGACCAGAGCGCCAAGGTCAACGAAATCCTCGGACAACTGCCGTCCCTGCAGCAGTTGATCGTTGTGCCTTACGTACGCGCCCAGGCGCGCATCAAGGATTTCCATTGCCAGGCCAACGTGACGCTGTGGGATGATTTCTACGACCCGGGCGGCGAGCCACAATTCGTCCCCGTGCCCTTCGCCCATCCGCTGTACATCCTCTATTCCAGCGGCACCACTGGCGTGCCGAAGTGCATTGTTCACAGCACCGGCGGCGTGCTGCTGCAACACGTCAAGGAGCATGGCCTGCACACCGATCTCGGCCCCAGCGACCGTTTGTTCTACTACACCACCTGTGGCTGGATGATGTGGAACTGGCTGGTCTCGGCCCTGGCTGTCGGCAGCGCCGTGGTGTTGTATGACGGCTCGCCATTTCATCCAGGTCCGGAGCGCTTGATTGACCTGATCGACGACGAACGCATCAACGTCTTCGGCACCAGTCCCAAGTTCCTCACCGCGCTGGAAAGCAATGGCCTGAAGCCGTGCGAAAGTCATGATCTGAGCAGCCTGAAAACCGTGCTGTCCACCGGTTCCGCGCTGTCGCCGCAAAGCTTTGATTACGTCTATCGCGCGTTCAAGTCCGACCTGTGCCTGTCCTCGATGTCCGGCGGTACCGACATCGTGTCGTGCTTTGTGATCGGTAACCCGGTGCTGCCGGTGCGCCGTGGCGAAATGCAGTGCAAGGGCCTGGGCATGGCGGTGGAAGTCTGGAACGACGCCGGGCAGCCTGTGATAGGGGAAAAAGGCGAACTGGTGTGCACTCGACATTTTCCGGCCATGCCCATCGGTCTGTGGAACGACCCTGACGGAGAGAAGCTGCGAAAGTCCTATTTCAGCCTGTTCCCCGGCATCTGGGCCCAAGGCGATTACGCCGAGCAACTGCCCCATGGCGGCATGCTGATCCATGGGCGTTCCGATGCGGTACTCAACCCCGGCGGTGTACGCATCGGCACAGCAGAAATCTATCGTCAGGTGGAGAAAGTCCCGCAGGTGCTGGACAGCGTGGCCATCGGTCAGCAATGGCAGGATGACGTGCGGGTGGTACTGTTCGTGAAGTTGCGCAACGGTGTCGAGCTGGACGAAGCGCTGCAACAACAGATTCGCCAAGTCATCCGCGCCAACACCACACCCCGGCATGTACCAGCGAAGATTGTCGCGGTGACGGACATTCCGCGGACCATCAGCGGCAAGGTGGTCGAGCTGGCGGTGAGGAATGTGGTGCATGGCCAGAAGGTGAAGAACACCGATGCACTGGCCAATCCCGAGGCGCTGGAGCAGTTTCGCGACCGCCCCGAATTGAACGATTGAAACGTAGATCCACTGTGGGAGCGATCCTGCTCGCGATGGCGCCGGGACAGTCAAACATTGATGTCGCCTGACACACCGCTATCTCGCTCCCACATGTTTGATCAGCGGCGGCCCCGTCAGTCTACTAATCCCCATTCCCCCGGCGGTGAATGGGGCCCGGGGGTAGCCTCTGCATGCATTTTCAGGCGCAGGCGCAAGTTGTTCACCGAATCCGCATGTTTCAACGCCTCTGCCTCATCAATCGCACCTTCGGCAAACAGCTCAAACAGCGCCCCATCAAACGTCTGCATCCCCGCTTCTGAAGACTTTTCCATAATCCCCTTGAGTTCAGAAAGCTCATTGCGCCGGATCAAGTCGCCGATGGTCGGCGTTCCCAGCATCACCTCCACCGCCGCCCGGCGCTGCCCATCGCGGGTACGTACCAGACGCTGGGAAACAAAGGCCTTGAGGTTATTGCCCAGGTCATGGAGCAATTGCGCCCGACGCTCTTCGGGAAAGAAATTGATCACGCGGTCCAGCGCCTGATTGGCGTTGTGCGCATGCAAAGTGGAAATCACCAGATGACCGGTATCGGCAAACGCCAGCGCGTGCTCCATGGTCTCTCGGTCGCGGATCTCGCCGATCAGCACCACGTCCGGTGCCTGGCGCAGGGTGTTTTTCAGCGCGGCGTGGAAACTGCGGGTATCGACGCCGACCTCACGCTGGTTGATGATTGATTTCTTGTGCCGATGGATAAACTCGACCGGGTCTTCAATGGTGATGATATGGCCACTGCTGTGACGGTTGCGGTAATCGATCAGCGCCGCCAGCGAGGTCGACTTGCCCGAGCCGGTCGAGCCGACGAACAGTATCAGCCCTTGTTTGAGCATCACGGTTTCGAGCAGCACCGGCGGCAACTTGAGGTCTTCGAAGCGTGGAATGTCGAGTTTGATGTTGCGCGCCACGATAGACACATCGTTACGCTGCTTGAAAATATTGAGCCGAAAGCGCCCGACTCCGGCCAATGATAGCGCCAGGTTCATCTCCAGTTCCCTATCGAACTCCAGGCGCTGCTCGGCGTCCATGATGGACGCGGCAACGGCCGCCACTTCCCCCGGCTTGAACGGTTGATCGGTCAGGGATTTGAGCACACCGTCAAATTTCGCGCTGGGTGGCGCGCCGGTGGACAGGTAAAGATCGGAGCCATTGCGGCTGGCCAGAATCTGCAACAGTGCATCGATTTCCATGGCAAAAAGCACCCGCGAAGCATTCAATTGAAAAAATGACCCAAAACGGGTCATCCAGCGTCTACCGCCATGCAAGGATAGTAGACGCCGCCACACCGACTGACGCGCAGGACATTGTAATGAACGCACCACCGACCGCCAGCGACGCCCAGGCCCTGATTGCCCGACTGGACTGGACAAACAACCCGCTGGGCGCCGCCGATCATTGGCCGCAGAGCCTGCGCACCGCCGTGGACATTGTGATCCACTCGCCGATGCCCATGCTGTTGCTGTGGGGTCCGCAGCTCACACAGATCTACAACGACGGCTTCGCCCTTCTCGCCGGCAGCAAACACCCTCACGCTTTCGGGCAACCGACGCACCTGATCTGGCCAGAACTGAAAGACTTCACCGACCCGATTTACAGCGCCGTCCTACAGGGACAGGTGCGAACCTACAGCGAACAGCGCTTCACCTTGCAGCGTGACGGTCAGGATTCCGACTTCTGGCTGGATTTGACCTACAGCCCCATTCGCAATGAAAGCGCCGAGGTTGCCGGGATTCTGGTCACCGCCATCGAAACCAACGAACGCCGGCGCATCGCCCTGGAACTCGAACAGCGCTCCGCCGCCAGCCTCAAGGCCCAGCAAGAAACCGAGCAGCGCCTGCAACTGGCACTGGCCGCTACCGATGCCGTCGGCACTTGGGACTGGGACATCGGCGAAGACCGTTTCATCGCTGATGCCCACTTCGCCCAACTGCATGGAATCAACCCGGCCATGGCCAGCCAGTTGCCCATCAGCGAATACCTCCACGGCGTGCACCCGGAAGATCGCGCCATGATTGCCCGCAGCATCAAGCATTGCATCACCCATGGCAGCGAGTACGCCGAGGAGTATCGCTTGCTGCAACCTGACGGCCAACTGCGCTGGGTGTTTGCCCGAGGCCGCTGCTACAAGGACCATCATGGCCGGCCGATCCGTTTCCTTGGCGCGGCACTGGACCTGACCGAACGCAAACACATCGAGCAGGCCTTGCGCCAGAGCCAGACCGAGCTGCAACTGATCATCAACGCCATGCCAATCCTGATCAGTTACGTCGACAGCGAGGAGCGCTTTCGCCTGAACAATGCCGCCTATCTGGAATGGTACGGTCTGACGCCCCAGGAGCTTTACGGCCGCACCATCCGTGAGGTGCTGGGCGAGGAAGCTTATGCCTTGCGCGCCGAATACATTGCCGAGGCATTGAAAGGCAAGGCTTGCAGTTTCAGCATCAGCACCCCGCACCGCGATGGCAGCATCCGTCAGGCCTTGATGAACTACCTGCCCCGTCATGGCCCGGACGGCGCGGTGAATGGCTTTTACATCTTCGTGATCGACGAGACCGAGCGCAAACAGACCGAAGAAGCCCTGCGCAACCTTAACGAAACCCTTGAAGAACGGGTGAGCGCCCGCACTCAACAATTGGCCGAAACCAACCAGCGGCTGCAAAACGAGATGTTCGAACGCGAGCGCGCCGAAGACGCCTTGCGGCATGCACAGAAAATGGAAGCGGTCGGACAACTCACGGGCGGCATCGCCCATGACTTCAACAACATGCTCACGGGAATCATCGGCAGTCTTGATTTGATGCAACGCTACATCGCCAATGGTCGCGCTGACGAGATCGGTCGTTTTACCGACGCCGCGGTGTCCTCGGCCCACCGCGCCGCTGCGCTGACCCATCGCCTGCTGGCGTTCTCCCGACGTCAGTCGCTGGATCGCAAACCGCTGAATGCCAACCAGCTGGTGCTTTCTCTGGAAGATTTGTTCAGGCGGACCAAGGGCGATCACATCGAGATGCGGCTGCAACTGGCCGACGAAGTCTGGCCGGTCAGCACTGACGTCAGTCAACTGGAAAACGCTCTGCTCAACCTCGTCATCAATGCCCGGGATGCGATGCCCGAAGGCGGCGAGTTGCTGATCGAAACCGCCAACGTTCACCTCGACGGTAGCGACATCACCCCCCTGGAACCGGTCAGGGCCGGGGATTACCTGATGATTGCGGTCAGCGACAACGGTGCCGGCATGACCCCGTCTGTGTTGGCCAAGGCCTTCGATCCGTTCTTCACCACCAAACCCATCGGCCAGGGCACCGGTCTTGGACTGTCGATGATTTATGGTTTCGCCCAGCAGTCTGGCGGGCACGTCAGCCTTCACAGCCTGCCGGGCCAAGGCACCTGCGTTCGCCTGTATTTGCCACGGTTGCACGTTGCGCTGCCAGAGCACACTTTGCTGCCGGCCACTGGCGAAGCACCGGCAGCGATTGCCGGTGAGACCGTGGTGTTGGTGGAAGACGATCCGGCGGTGCGCATGCTGGTGCTCGACCTGCTCAATGAACTGGGTTATCACGCCCATGAAGCCGAAGACGCCAAGGCTGCCCTGCCCTTGCTGGAATCTGACCTGCGGGTCGATCTGCTGGTGACCGATGTCGGTCTGCCGGGCATGAACGGTCGACAGCTGGCGGAAATCGCCCGTCAGCACCGTCCGGGTCTCAAGGTGCTGTTCATGACCGGTTACGCGCAGAACGCCGCCGAACGCCAGGGTTTCCTTGAGGAAGGTATGGACATGGTGGCCAAACCCTTTTCCATTGACCTGTTGGCCCACAAGATTCGCACGATGATCGGCCAAGCGGACTGAGTTAAGGCATAATCGCGCGCCCTACGCTGACACCAACATAGCCACCACCGTTGCAAGGTACTGCCAATGAAAGCCCAAGCCCGCCATATTCTGGTGAAAACCTCGGAAGAAGCCGAGCAGCTCAAACAACGCATCGCCAAGGGCGAAGCCTTCGATGTGCTGGCCAAGAAATACTCCACGTGCCCGTCCGGCAAACGCGGCGGCGACCTGGGTGAAGTGCGGCCCGGGCAGATGGTCGGGGTGATCGATGCGGTGATCTTCAAAAAACCGCTGCGGGTGGTGCATGGGCCGATCAAGAGCAAGTTCGGGTATCACCTGGTGCAGGTGTTTTACCGGGATTGATCGGTTGCCTTCAAGGCCCCATCGCGGGCTTGCCCTAGCTTTTCGTAGGAGCCAGGCTTGCCGGCGAAGGCGCTCTTAAGGACGCCTTCGCCGGCAAGCCTGACTCCTACAAGTCCGATTTACCCTTAACTGACTGGCATTAGGGCTTGCCGGCGATAGCCATGGGTATCTACACATCTCTTGAACTACAGATTCACTGCCGGGGTTTGGTGCTTGGCGCTTAGTGCTTGGTGTTGGGCGTACATATCCGTTTCTGCGGTCACGGCCGCTGGCGGTTTCGCTTTTACAGCGAGTCACTTGGAAAAGCCCCAAGTAACCAAGGGCTCTTGCCCCGCCATTCGGTGCCTCGCCCAGGCTCGGCATGCCCTCACTCCGGCATTGCTCCGGGGGCCCGCCGCCATCGGCCATCCATGGCCGGGGGCGGCTACCGCGGCATCCTTGCCGCGGTGCCCCCTACGCAATACCTGCGTTCGGCCTCTGG
>NZ_FYEB01000015.1 GCF_900187445.1 Pseudomonas sp. Irchel s3b2 | reverse complement strand
AAACGCCGGAACAACAGGTCCGCCTGGAGGATCTACTGGCGGCCAACCAAGCGTTGATGACGGTCTACTTGATGAAGGCTGAACTCAAAACACTCTGGACCCCGAGTACTGCCTGGGGTTGGCGATCGGCCTGGAAGCAATGGCTGCGCCATGCGCATGAAAGCGAAATACCAGCTCTGATCCAGTTCACCAAACGGCTAAAGGGTTACTGGCGGGGCATCGTCAGCCGGGTTCGCTGGCCGATGCACACCGGTCAGTTGGAGGGAATAAACAATCGAATAAAGGTCATCAAGCGGATGGCGTACGGTTACCGGGATAGCGAATTCTTTTTCATGAAGATCAAGAGCGTCTTTCCCGGTAATCCGTGAAGAACCAAAAAAAAGCCCCAGCTAAGGGGCTTTGATCTTCGTCGCAATTATTTATTGCGGCGAAGTTTCCAGCGGTTCTGGCGTCGGGACTGGAACGGTTTCTACGTTGTCCACGTCTTTCTGGATCTGGTCCAGCAATGAACCTGGCTTGACCGGCTTTTCCGGTTTCGGCTTCTCGGCGTTTTCTGCAGGCGTGGTCACGGTAGTGTCACTGTCCTTGCCGAGAATGGCCTCGTCGCGGCTCACACCCGGCATGAAATCGCCAGAAAGGCTGACAAGTTGATCATTTGGGTTGAAGATGACGCTAATGCGTTCCTGTTGGCGTTCACCGCCACCCGGTTGCAGGCTGTACAGATAATCCCAGCGATCGGCGTGGAACGTGTCGGTCAGCAGAGGGTTGCCCATGATAAACCGTACTTGCCGGCGGGTCATTCCCGGGCGTAACTGGTCTATCATGTCCTGCGTGACGACATTGCCCTGCTGGATGTCGATTTTGTAAACCCCGGGGAATGAACAACCGGCGAGTGCGAGCAGTCCCACAAAGGTGAAACTGGTTAGCAAGAGCTTGGTGTTTTGCATCGGTGGGCGACTTCCACTATCTTGGCTGGGACAACGTAAACGCCGATCATACCCGCATTAAGAGAAGCTGCGAAGCAGCATCGCGAGAAAGCTGACCATGGTTGAAAATAGCGAACTACGCAAAGCCGGCCTCAAAGTGACCCTTCCACGGGTCAAAATTCTGCAAATGCTCGATTCCGCCGAGCAACGCCACATGAGTGCCGAGGATGTTTACAAGGCACTGATGGAGGCTGGTGAGGACGTCGGTCTGGCCACGGTTTACCGTGTTCTGACCCAGTTCGAGGCAGCTGGCCTTGTGGTGCGGCACAACTTCGACGGAGGCCACGCGGTCTTCGAGCTGGACGACGGCAAGCATCACGACCATATGGTCAACGTCGAGACCAGTGAAGTGATCGAATTCTTCGACGAAGAAATCGAGCGGCTGCAGAAAGCAATCGTCGACAAGTATGGCTTCGAGATGGTTGATCACAATCTTGTACTGTACGTGCGCAAGAAAAAGTAAGCATGTCGCGCGAACTTCAGGTTCGCGAAACGAACGAAGGCGACCCCAGGGTCGCCTTCGTGCTTTCTGTCGTTCTTAAATTTTCGCGGTAACGACCATCTTTTTCGCGTGAGCCAGTGATTCCTTGGTGAGATCGATGCCGCCCAGCATTCGTGCCACTTCTTCGACGCGATCGGTCTTGCTCAGTTTAGAAACTGCCGTATGCGTAGCATCTTCACCGCGCACCTTGTGTACAAATAGATGTTGATGCCCCTGCGCCGCAACTTGGGGCAGGTGTGTCACGGTCAGAACCTGCCCACGCTCCCCGAGACGTCGCAGCAACTGGCCGACAATCTCGGCGGTCGGGCCGCCGATACCCACGTCCACTTCATCGAACACCAGGGTCGGTACGCGCGAGGTCTGTGCAGTGATCACCTGAATCGCCAGGCTGATACGCGACAGTTCGCCACCCGACGCCACTTTCGCCAGGGCTTTCAACGGTTGCCCGGGGTTGGCGCTCACCAGCAGTTCTACCTGTTCGAGCCCGTTGGGCAGCAGTTCATCGCTGCTGTTGGGACGAAGTTCGATGGTGAATCGGCCGCCGGGCATGCCCAGGCGCTGGATTTCCTGTTCCACGGCACAGGCCAGGCTGCTCGAGGCTTGGTGCCGCAGGTCGCTCAGATCCCGAGCCTTTTCCTGATAGTGGCGGGCGTAGGAGGCCAGCTCATCGCTCAGTCGTTCGATGGATTCGTCGTTGGCATTCAGGGTTTCGATTTCATCGAGTAGCTTCTGCTGCATCTCGGCGACTTCGGTCGGCTGGATGCGGTGTTTGCGCGCCAGGGTGTAGATGGCATCGAGGCGCTCTTCCAGGTATTGAAGGCGGGCCGGGTCGGCGTCGAAATTGTCGAGAAAACGGTTCAACTCACCTACGGCTTCTTCAACCTGAATCTGCGCGCTGGTCAGCAGGCTGCTGGCTTCGCCCAAGGCGCCGATCGAATTGTTCACGCTCGATAGGCGGTTAAGGCTGGCGGTCAGCGCGTTCAGTACGTTGCCGGAATCACTTTCGCTGCATTGTTCGACCACTTGCCGGCAAATGCCCAGCAGGGTTTCGGCGTTGGTCAGGTTCTTGTGTTCCTGTTCCAGTTGCTCCAGTTCGTTTTCGCCGAGGCCGAGGTTTTCCAGTTCTTCGAGTTGATAGCTGAGCAACTGATGACGGGCGCGCTGTTCGTCGCCGGAGTTGGAGAGGCGTTCCAGTTCCTGGCGGGTCTGACGCCAGCGTTGGGCGGCCAATTGCACTTGGCGGGCCAGGTCCGTGGCGCCGGCGTATTCGTCGAGCAGGCGGCGATGAGTATCGGTTTTGAGCAGGGACTGGTGTTCGTGCTGGCTGTGGATATCGATCAGCAATTCGCCCAGGGCTTTCAGGTCACCGAGGGGGCAGGGGGTGCCGTTGATATAGCCGCGCGAGCGCCCTTCGGCGGTGATCACTCGACGCAGAATGCACGGGCCGTCGTTTTCGAGGTCGCGCTCAGCCAGCCAGGCACTGGCTTCCGGGATGTCGACCAGATCGAAAGTGGCCAGGATATCGGCCTTGTCCGCACCCGGGCGGACCACGCCGCTGTCGGCGCGATCGCCCAGGGTCAGGCCGAGGGCGTCGAGCATGATCGACTTGCCGGCACCGGTTTCCCCTGTGATCACGCTCATCCCGCGATCGAGTTCGAGATCGAGATGTTCAACGATGGCGTAGTTATGTACGGACAGGTGCACCAGCATAAAGGCCGCTCCCAAGCTTTAGGTCTGGTTATTTATACAGTGTTTTGTTTCTGGCTGACAATGCCTCTTCTTAGGTCGATTTGCTTGATTGAAGGAAATCATTAGCGCAATGAGGAATGACAATGCAGCTGTTTTTTGTAGGGTTAATCATCAAATAGCCCTTGAAGCTGAATTTTGCGGCCCCATATACCGGGGCAGAAGCGCGAGTTGAGCTCGCGGACGATATTGGAAGGAGAAATCTATGGCTGACGAACAGACAGTGGATACGCAAAATCTAGACGCCAACCAGGGCCCCGAGGCTTCGGGTGAAGACCTGGTGGCTCGTGTACAAGTGCTCGAAGAGCAATTGGCTGGTGCGCAGGATCAGGCTTTGCGTGTTGCCGCCGATCTGCAGAACGTCCGCCGCCGTGCCGAGCAGGACGTTGAAAAGGCTCACAAATTCGCCTTGGAAAAGTTCGCTGGCGACCTGCTGCCGATCATTGACAGCCTGGAACGCGGTCTGGAGCTATCCAACCCTGACGACGAAAACATTCGTCCGATGCGCGAAGGGATCGAACTGACCCTGAAAATGTTCCAGGACACCCTGAAGCGCTATCACCTGGAAGCGATCGATCCTGAAGGCGAACCCTTCAATGCCTCGCATCATCAGGCGATGGCCATGCAGGAAAGCGCCGACGTTGAGCCAAACAGCGTGCTCAAGGTGTTTCAGAAGGGCTACCAGCTTCACGGTCGCCTGCTGCGCCCGGCCATGGTCGTGGTCAGCAAGGCACCTGCACCGGTTTCGCCTTCGATTGACGAGCAGGCTTGAAATTAGCCGCAAGGCCCCCATTTAGAAGTCAAGCGTTTAAGTGCTACCGCAGTCAGCCACCACTACTGCGGCATCCAAATCCAAAGTTTCGGGAGAGTGAACATGGGCAAAATTATCGGTATCGACCTGGGGACTACCAACTCCTGCGTCTCCGTGCTGGAAAACGGCAAAGCCAAAGTTATTGAAAACGCTGAAGGCGCGCGTACCACGCCGTCGATCATCGCTTATGCCAACGACGGTGAAATCCTGGTTGGCCAGTCGGCCAAGCGTCAGGCAGTGACCAATCCGCATAACACCCTGTACGCGGTGAAGCGTCTGATCGGTCGTCGTTTTGACGAAGAAGTCGTACAGAAAGACATCCAGATGGTCCCTTACAAGATCGTCAAGGCTGACAACAACGACGCCTGGGTTGAAGTGAACGGCCAGAAAATGGCACCGCCACAAATTTCGGCTGAAATTCTGAAGAAAATGAAGAAGACCGCCGAAGACTACCTCGGCGAGCCAGTGACCGAAGCGGTGATCACCGTTCCGGCCTACTTCAACGACAGCCAGCGTCAAGCCACCAAAGACGCCGGCCGCATCGCGGGTCTGGACGTTAAACGTATCATCAACGAACCAACCGCGGCCGCACTGGCCTACGGTATGGACAAGGCGAAAGGCGATCACACCGTGATCGTTTACGACTTGGGCGGCGGTACTTTCGACGTTTCCGTGATCGAAATCGCTGAAGTCGATGGCGAGCACCAGTTCGAAGTGTTGGCCACCAACGGTGACACTTTCCTGGGCGGTGAAGACTTTGACATTCGTCTGATCGACTACCTCGTTGACGAGTTCAAGAAAGAAAGCGGCATGAACCTCAAGGGTGACCCGCTGGCCATGCAGCGCCTGAAAGAAGCCGCTGAGAAAGCCAAGATCGAACTGTCCTCGAGCCAGTCGACCGACGTGAACCTGCCGTACATCACTGCAGACGCTACCGGTCCTAAGCACTTGAACGTGAAAATCTCCCGCGCCAAGCTCGAAGCGCTGGTTGAAGACCTGGTTCAGCGCACCATCGAACCTTGCCGCATTGCGATGAAAGACGCCGGTATCGAAATTGGCGCGATCAACGACGTGATCCTGGTCGGCGGTCAGACCCGTATGCCACTGGTTCAGAAGTTGGTGACCGATTTCTTCGGTAAAGAAGCACGTAAAGACGTCAACCCTGACGAAGCTGTTGCCATGGGTGCTGCTATCCAGGGCGCGGTATTGGCCGGTGACGTGAAAGACGTTCTGCTGCTCGACGTCAGCCCGCTGACTCTGGGTATCGAAACCATGGGCGGCGTAATGACCGCGCTGATCGAGAAAAACACCACGATTCCTACCAAGAAATCGCAAGTGTTCTCGACTGCCGACGACAACCAGGGCGCAGTGACCATTCACGTGCTGCAAGGTGAGCGTAAGCAAGCCGCACAGAACAAGTCCCTGGGCAAGTTCGACCTGGCTGAGATTCCACCAGCACCACGTGGCGTGCCACAAATCGAAGTGACCTTCGACATCGACGCCAACGGCATCCTGCACGTCGGTGCGAAAGACAAGGCTACCGGCAAGACTCAGTCGATCGTGATCAAGGCCAACTCCGGTCTGTCCGAGGAAGAAATTCAGCAGATGGTTCGCGATGCTGAAGTGAACGCTGAAGAAGACCGCAAGTTCGAAGAGCTGGCCAGCGCCCGTAACCAGGGCGATGCCCTGGTTCACTCGACACGCAAAATGATCGCTGATGCTGGCGACAAAGTGAGTGCTGAAGAGAAGACTGCAATCGAAGCAGCTGTCGTTGCCCTGGAAACCGCCATCAAAGGCGACGACAAGGCCGCTATCGAAGCCAAGGTTGAAGAGCTGTCCAAGGTCTCCGCGCCAGTGGCTCAGAAAATGTACGCTGATCAGGCTCAGCCAGCTGAAGGCGCGGCGCCGAAAGACGAATCGGCTGAAAAGGCTGACGACGTTGTCGATGCCGAGTTCGAAGAAGTCAAAGACCACAAGTAAGTTGTTGGTCGCCCGGTTGACTGCCTTCAGGCGGTGACTGGTAGGATGTCGCCGCGCGGGAGCTTGCTCCCGCGTTGGCGTGTCTGGAGTAAGCGAATTTTTACAGCATGCGACAACGCTCGAATGCTGGCGGTATGGTCGGGGATGCTCCTGCTTTCCGGCCCATAGATACCGCATTGAATCAAAGACCAGGATCGTTGAATTGACGTGAGTTGGGTCCGGGCCTGTATTGGGGCTCAACGAGTTTGGCGAGGCTCAGGAGAGGTTTGCCGAACGTCCTTAAGAGTGCAAAGACTTATGGCAAAGCGTGACTATTACGAAGTATTGGGTGTTGAACGTGGTTCAAGCGAAGCGGACCTGAAAAAGGCCTACCGTCGCCTGGCGATGAAGCACCACCCGGACCGTAATCCCGATGACAAAGCGTCGGAGGATATGTTCAAGGAGGCCAACGAGGCCTACGAAGTGCTGTCCGATTCCAGCAAGCGCGCGGCCTATGACCAATACGGTCATGCCGGTGTCGACCCGAGCATGGGTGGCGGCGGTGCCGGGTTTGGCGGTCAGAACTTCTCCGACATCTTTGGCGATGTCTTCAGTGACTTCTTCGGTGGCGGTCGCGGCGGTTCCCGTGGTGGCGCTCAGCGCGGCAGCGACCTGCGTTACACCCTGGAGCTGAACCTGGAAGAAGCGGTGCGCGGCACGACGGTGAATATCCGTGTTCCGACACTGGTCAACTGCAAGCCGTGCGATGGCTCGGGTGCCAAGAAAGGCTCCTCGCCAATCACTTGCCCGACGTGCGGCGGTATCGGTCAGGTACGCATGCAGCAGGGCTTCTTCTCGGTGCAGCAAACCTGCCCACGCTGCCATGGCCAAGGCAAGATCATTTCCGACCCGTGCGATTCCTGCCACGGCGAAGGTCGCGTCGAAGAGTACAAGACCCTGTCGGTGAAAGTGCCGGCCGGTGTCGATACCGGTGACCGTATTCGCCTGTCTGGCGAAGGCGAGGCGGGTGCGCAGGGCGGCCCGACCGGTGACCTGTATGTGGTGATCAATGTGCGCGAGCACGCGATCTTTCAGCGTGACGGCAAGCATCTGTTCTGTGAAGTGCCAATCAGCTTCGTCGACGCAGCGCTGGGTGGCGAGTTGGAGATTCCGACCCTCGATGGTCGGGTCAAACTGAAGATCCCTGAGGGGACTCAGACCGGTAAGCAGTTCCGTGTTCGCGGCAAAGGCGTCGCGCCGGTTCGCGGCGGCGGTGCTGGTGACCTGATGTGCCGCGTGGCGGTCGAAACCCCGGTCAATCTGGGTCGTCGTCAGCGTGAATTGCTGGAGGAGTTCCGCAGCTCCCTGGCGGACGACAATAGTCACTCGCCGAAAACCACCGGCTGGTTCGAAGGCGTGAAGCGCTTCTTCGGCGATTTGTAAGGAGGCAGGCATGCGACGTATTGCTGTGATGGGCGCTGCCGGGCGCATGGGAAAAATCCTGGTCGAGGCGGTGCAGCAACGCGCGCCGCTGACTGGCCTCACGGCAGCCATTGTGCGCCCTGGCAGTACGCTGATTGGCGTGGATGCCGGTGAGCTGGCATCGCTGGGGCGAATCGGTGTGCCGTTGTCCGGCAAGCTGGATGCGGTGGCTGATGAGTTCGATGTGTTGATCGACTTCACGCTCCCGGAAGTCATGCTGAACAATCTGGCGTTCTGCCGTAAGGCGGGCAAGGCCATGGTGATCGGCACCACGGGATTGGATGCCGCGCAGAAGCAATTGCTGGTCGAGGCGAGCAAGGATATTGCGATTGTGTTCGCGGCTAATTTCAGTGTCGGTGTAAACCTGTCGCTGAAGCTGCTCGATATGGCGGCTCGTGTGCTGGGTGATGACGCCGATATTGAAATCATTGAGGCCCATCATCGGCACAAGATCGATGCGCCTTCAGGTACGGCTTTGCGCATGGGCGAAGTGATCGCCAGCGCGCTGGATCGTGATCTGCAAAAGGTTGCGGTCTATGGTCGTGAAGGTCACACCGGTGTGCGCGAGCGTGAAACGATCGGCTTTGCCACTGTTCGCGGTGGTGATGTGGTCGGTGATCATACGGTGCTGTTTGCCTGTGAAGGCGAGCGACTGGAAATCACTCACAAAGCATCCAGTCGTATGACCTTCGCCAAGGGTGCGGTACGTGCAGCTTTGTGGCTGGACGGTCGTGAGCCAGGCCTTTACGATATGCAGGACGTGCTCGACCTGCGTTAAGATGCACCCGAAATCGGGTTCAAATCTAGCGTTTGACCCCGTTTTTAACCGCCAAGCGACGTCCTGTCGCATTCTCCGGCCTTTAGGGCTCATTGGCGGTAGACCAAAAATGCCTTTTTCTGTAAGCTACAGCTTTAGTGTGTCCACTAAAAGCGCGCAGAATAATTCAGTGAACAAGCGGGGTGACGTGTCCATACGTCACTCCGCTTTTTTACAACCTGCGATCGCCCTTTCAGGCTTTATTTACGGGAGGTCTTCTTGACTAAGCCAGCCATACTCGCCCTTGCTGATGGCAGCATTTTTCGCGGCGAAGCCATTGGAGCCGACGGTCAAACCGTTGGTGAGGTGGTGTTCAACACCGCAATGACCGGCTATCAGGAAATCCTTACCGATCCTTCCTACGCCCAACAAATCGTTACCCTGACTTACCCGCACATCGGCAATACCGGCACCACGCCGGAAGACGCCGAGTCCGACCGCGTCTGGTCCGCTGGCCTGGTCATCCGTGACCTGCCACTGGTTGCGAGCAACTGGCGTAACACGATGTCGCTGTCCGACTACCTGAAAGCCAACAATGTGGTGGCAATCGCCGGTATCGACACCCGCCGCCTGACGCGCATCCTGCGTGAAAAAGGCGCGCAGAACGGCTGCATCATGGCCGGTGACAACATTTCCGAAGAAGCCGCCATCGCCGCCGCTCGGGGTTTCCCTGGCCTCAAAGGCATGGACCTGGCAAAAGTCGTCAGCACCAAAGAGAAGTACGAGTGGCGCTCGACTGTCTGGGATCTGAAAACCGACAGCCACGCGACTCTGGAAGCCTCCGAGCTGCCATACCACGTGGTGGCTTACGACTACGGCGTCAAGCTGAACATTCTGCGCATGCTGGTCGAGCGCGGTTGCCGCGTGACCGTGGTGCCTGCACAGACTCCAGCCGCCGAAGCGCTGGCACTCAAGCCCGACGGCGTGTTCCTGTCCAATGGCCCGGGCGACCCTGAGCCATGCGACTACGCGATCCAGGCAATCAAGGACGTGCTGGAAACCGAGATTCCGGTGTTCGGCATCTGCCTCGGTCACCAGCTGTTGGCTCTGGCCTCCGGCGCCAAGACCCTGAAAATGGGTCACGGCCACCACGGTGCCAACCACCCGGTCCAGGATCTGGACAGCGGTGTGGTGATGATCACCAGCCAGAACCACGGCTTTGCGGTAGACGAAGCGACCCTGCCAGGCAACGTTCGGGCGATCCACAAATCGCTGTTCGACGGTACCCTGCAAGGCATCGAGCGTACCGACAAGAGCGCCTTCAGCTTCCAGGGTCACCCTGAAGCCAGCCCTGGCCCGAACGACGTAGCGCCATTGTTTGATCGCTTCATCAACGAGATGGCCAAGCGACGCTAATCGCTCGCCCTGATGTAGCGAAGCCTGAGGGCGGTCCCGAAACCGGTGGCCCCCTCAAGGCTTCAGAGATTGAACAAGACGGCTTGCCGACTGACCTGCGGATTTGAGTGACAACCCATGCCAAAACGTACAGACATTAAAAGCATCCTGATTCTCGGCGCTGGCCCGATCGTGATCGGCCAGGCCTGCGAATTCGACTACTCCGGCGCCCAGGCCTGTAAAGCCCTGCGCGAGGAGGGTTACCGCGTCATCCTGGTGAACTCCAACCCGGCGACCATCATGACCGACCCGGACATGGCCGACGCCACGTACATCGAGCCGATCAAGTGGCAGACCGTTGCCAAGATCATCGAGAAAGAGCGTCCGGACGCGCTGCTGCCAACCATGGGTGGCCAGACCGCTCTGAACTGTGCACTGGATCTGGAGCGCGAAGGCGTTCTGGAGAAGTTCGGCGTAGAGATGATCGGCGCCAACGCGGACACCATCGACAAGGCTGAAGACCGTTCGCGCTTCGACAAGGCGATGAAATCCATCGGCTTGGACTGCCCGCGTTCGGGTATCGCCCACAGCATGGAAGAAGCCAACGCCGTTCTCGAACGCCTGGGCTTCCCGTGCATCATCCGCCCGTCCTTCACCATGGGCGGCACCGGTGGCGGTATCGCTTACAACCGTGAAGAGTTCGAAGAAATCTGCGCCCGTGGTCTGGATCTGTCGCCGACCAAAGAGCTGCTGATCGACGAATCGCTGATCGGCTGGAAAGAGTATGAGATGGAGGTTGTCCGCGATAAGAAGGACAACTGCATCATCGTCTGCTCCATCGAAAACTTTGACCCTATGGGCGTGCACACCGGTGACTCGATCACCGTTGCTCCGGCACAAACCCTGACGGACAAGGAATACCAGATCATGCGTAACGCCTCGTTGGCGGTACTGCGTGAGATCGGCGTGGAAACCGGCGGCTCCAACGTTCAGTTTGGCATCTGCCCGGACACTGGTCGTATGGTCGTGATCGAGATGAACCCGCGTGTATCCCGCTCTTCGGCACTGGCCTCGAAAGCCACTGGTTTCCCGATTGCGCGTATCGCTGCCAAGCTGGCGATCGGCTACACCCTGGACGAGCTGCAGAACGAAATCACCGGCGGCGCTACTCCTGCATCCTTCGAGCCGTCCATCGACTACGTCGTGACCAAGCTGCCACGCTTCGCCTTCGAGAAATTCCCGAAAGCCGACGCGCGCCTGACCACTCAAATGAAGTCGGTCGGTGAAGTCATGGCCATCGGCCGGACCTTCCAGGAATCCCTGCAGAAAGCCCTGCGCGGTCTGGAAGTGGGCGTTTGCGGCCTGGACGAGAAGCTCGACCTGAGCAACCCGGAAAGCATGAGCATCCTCAAGCGCGAACTGACCGTGCCGGGCGCCGAGCGTATCTGGTACGTCGCTGACGCGTTCCGCGCCGGCCTGTCGGTCGAAGATATTTTCGGCATGAACATGATCGACCCGTGGTTCCTGGTGCAGATCGAAGATCTGATCAAGGAAGAAGAGAAGGTCAAGACCCTGGGGCTGGCCAGCATCGACCACGACTTGATGTTCCGCCTCAAGCGCAAAGGTTTCTCCGACATGCGTCTGGCCAAGCTGCTGGGCGTGACCGAGAAGGCTCTGCGTCGCCACCGTCACAAGCTGGAAATCTTCCCGGTCTACAAGCGCGTTGACACCTGCGCGGCCGAGTTCGCCACCGACACCGCTTACCTCTACTCGACGTACGAGGAAGAGTGCGAAGCCGCGCCGTCGGGCCGCGACAAGATCATGATCCTCGGCGGCGGTCCAAACCGTATCGGCCAGGGCATCGAGTTCGACTATTGCTGCGTACACGCGGCACTGGCCCTGCGCGAAGACGGTTACGAGACCATCATGGTCAACTGCAACCCGGAAACCGTTTCCACCGACTACGACACCTCCGATCGCCTGTACTTCGAACCAGTGACCCTGGAAGACGTACTGGAAATCGTCCGTGTCGAGAAGCCGAAAGGCGTGATCGTTCAGTATGGCGGTCAGACTCCGCTGAAATTGGCGCGTGCCCTGGAAGAAGCCGGCGTGCCGATCATCGGCACCAGCCCTGACGCCATCGACCGTGCCGAAGACCGTGAGCGCTTCCAGCAAATGGTTGAGCGTCTGAACCTGCGTCAGCCGCCAAACGCCACCGTGCGCAGCGAAGACGAAGCGATTCGTGCCGCCGCTAAGATCGGTTACCCGCTGGTGGTTCGTCCGTCCTACGTACTGGGCGGTCGCGCGATGGAAATCGTCTACGAAGAAGAAGAACTCAAGCGCTACCTGCGTGATGCGGTGAAAGTGTCCAACGACAGCCCGGTGCTGCTGGACCACTTCCTCAATTGCGCGATCGAAATGGACGTGGATGCGGTCTGCGACGGCACCGACGTGGTGATCGGCGCGATTATGCAGCACATCGAGCAGGCCGGTGTTCACTCCGGTGACTCCGCATGCTCCCTGCCGCCGTACTCGCTGCCTGCTCACATCCAGGACGAAATGCGCGAACAGGTCAAGAAAATGGCCCTGGAACTGGGCGTTGTCGGCCTGATGAACGTTCAGTTGGCGCTGCAAGGCGAAGACATCTACGTCATCGAAGTCAACCCGCGCGCTTCCCGTACAGTTCCGTTCGTGTCCAAGTGCATCGGTGTTTCCCTGGCAATGATCGCGGCTCGCGTGATGGCCGGTAAAACCCTGAAGGAAATCGGCTTCACCAAAGAAATCATTCCGAACTTCTACAGCGTGAAAGAGGCGGTGTTCCCATTCGCCAAATTCCCTGGCGTGGACCCGATCCTGGGCCCAGAGATGAAGTCCACCGGTGAAGTGATGGGCGTGGGCGACACCTTCGGCGAAGCCTTTGCCAAAGCCCAGATGGGTGCCAGCGAAGTGCTGCCGACTGGCGGTACCGCGTTCATCAGTGTGCGTGACGATGACAAGCCACTGGTTGCAGGCGTGGCCCGTGATCTGATCAACTTGGGCTTCGAAGTAGTCGCCACTGCCGGTACTGCCAAGCTGATCGAAGCCGCGGGCCTGAAAGTGCGTCGTGTGAACAAGGTGACCGAGGGTCGTCCGCACGTGGTCGACATGATCAAGAATGACGAAGTCACCCTGATCATCAACACCACCGAAGGTCGCCAGTCGATCGCCGATTCCTACTCCATTCGTCGTAATGCCTTGCAGCACAAGATCTACTGCACCACTACCATTGCTGCTGGCGAAGCTATCTGCGAAGCGCTGAAGTTCGGTCCCGAGAAGACCGTGCGCCGCTTGCAGGATCTACACGCAGGATTGAAGGCATGATCAAATACCCAATGACCGTCCAGGGCGCGAAAGCCCTGGAAGAAGAGCATGCTCATCTGACCAAGGTCGTCCGTCCGAAGCTCAGCCAGGACATCGGTACGGCCCGCGAGTTGGGTGACTTGAAGGAAAACGCCGAATACCACGCTGCTCGCGAGCAGCAGGGTATGGTCGAGGCGCGGATTCGTGACATCGAAGGCCGGATTCAGAATCAGGTCATCATCGATGTCACGACCATTCCTCACACCGGCAAAGTGATTTTCGGCACCACCGTTGAAATCGCCAATGTCGAGACTGATGAAAGCGTCACTTACCACATCGTGGGTGAGGATGAGGCTGACTTCAAACTCGGCAAGATTTCGGTGGGTTCGCCACTGGCCCGCGCCTTGATTGCCAAGGAAGAGGGTGATGTGGTCGCCGTGAAAACGCCAGGTGGCGTTATCGAGTATGAGATTGTCGAAGTTCGCCACATCTGAAAGAAGGCGCCCGCTACGTGCGGGCGCCATGCTTTGGCAACTGACCCAAATGTTGTGGGTTGGCGGCCTGTGGCTGTTGCACATCGGTCTGCTGCCGGTGCTGGGGCGAATAGGCCTGGCACCGCTGCTGATCGACGAAATTGCAGGCATGCTGAATACGCTGATGGTGGGATTTGCCACGGCGTGTGTGATTTTGCAGGCTTTGGTGCTGGTTCAGGCCGAGGGCCTTGCCAGTCTATGGCGCGATATTCGCGGGCAACTGCTGATGATGGCGCTGTATGGGGGCGCGATGTATTTCGCGGTCCACGTCGGCTGGCCGCAGGCGGCGCATTGGCAGCTGTTCAGCTATCTTGTTCTGGGGTTTTCCGGGCTGGTACTGGTGATGCAGCCGGTGCCGGGATGGAGTGTCAGGGTGCGCGAAGCACACCCTTGACCCTTGTCATCACTTGAAGCGATGGACGTTCGACAGCTGCTTGTTGACGCTGAAATTCTTGCGGTAAATCAGTGCCATCTTGCCGATGACCTGAACCAGATCGGCTTTCCCGGCCTTGCAGAGCTCTGCAATGGCTGCCAGGCGCGATTCGCGATCGAGGATGTTGAGCTTGATTTTGATCAGCTCGTGATCCGCCAAAGCGCGTTCAAGTTCGGCTAACACACCTTCAGTCAAACCGTTGTCAGCCACAATCAAAACTGGTTTCAGATGGTGGCCAATGGATTTGTACTGTTTCTTCTGCTCTTGAGTGAGCGGCATAATCTGACCCTTTAGTCTGGATTCTGTAAAATGGCGGCCATTTTACCCGAGGGTTCGTGGATCCGCCCAATTAATCACGACCCTTATCATCGAGGTGCCCAATGGCGCGTTCCAAGACAAGCCTTGGTTGGCTGAAAAGACATGTCAATGATCCCTATGTGAAGCAGGCGCAGAAGGATGGTTACCGCTCGCGTGCGAGTTACAAGCTTCTGGAGGTCCAGGAGAAATACAAGCTGATCCGCCCGGGTATGAGCGTTGTCGACCTGGGTGCGGCGCCCGGCGGCTGGTCGCAGGTCACTAGTCGGCTGATCGGTGGTCAGGGGCGTCTGATCGCCTCGGACATCCTGGAAATGGACAGCATTCCGGACGTGACTTTCATCCAGGGTGACTTCACCCAGGACGAAGTGCTCGCTCAGATCCTTGAAGCAGTGGGTAATTCGCAGGTGGACCTTGTGATTTCCGATATGGCCCCCAATATGAGTGGTACGCCTGAGGTGGACATGCCAAAAGCCATGTTTCTATGTGAGCTGGCTCTTGATCTGGCGGCTCGGATACTCAAGCCGGGTGGTAATTTCGTGATCAAGGTGTTTCAGGGCGAAGGGTTTGATGCTTACGTGAAGGACGCTCGTCAGAAATTCGACAAGGTCCAGATGATCAAGCCGGACTCTTCCCGTGGCAGTTCCCGCGAGCAATACATGCTGGCTTGGGGCTACCGCGGCCGTAGTGAGTAAATCGAGGTTTTTTTGCGGGGCGATAGGTTTTTCGTATTTCGTCCCGTGAGCTTTAGCGAATATTGTGTAGAAAGTGTTTCACAAAGGGTTACAGACGGCGCCTGCCAGAGCCGTAGGTAATGTAGTAAGTTAGGCCGGTGAATATCATGCGAAGCACGCGCCATCAGCGAGCTTGCTTCAGAGGGTAGTTAATTGAACGATATGGCAAAGAATCTGATCCTGTGGTTGATCATCGCGGCTGTCCTGGTGACGGTGATGAACAACTTCTCCAGCCCTAACGAGCCGCAGACCCTCAACTATTCCGACTTCATCCAGCAGGTCAAGGATGGCAAGGTCGAGCGCGTAGCGGTTGATGGCTACGTGATTACCGGCAAGCGCAACGATGGTGATAGCTTCAAGACCATTCGTCCGGCAATTCAGGACAATGGCCTGATCGGCGACCTCGTGGATAACCACGTCGTAGTCGAAGGCAAGCAGCCTGAGCAGCAAAGCATCTGGACTCAACTCCTGGTCGCAAGCTTCCCGATCCTCGTAATCATCGCCGTCTTCATGTTCTTCATGCGGCAGATGCAGGGTGGTGCCGGTGGCAAAGGCGGGCCGATGAGTTTCGGCAAGAGCAAGGCACGCCTGCTCTCTGAAGATCAGGTGAAAACCACTTTGGCTGACGTTGCCGGTTGCGACGAAGCCAAGGAAGAAGTTGGCGAGTTGGTTGAATTCCTGCGTGATCCGGGCAAGTTTCAGCGTTTGGGCGGTCGCATTCCTCGTGGCGTGCTGATGGTCGGCCCTCCTGGTACAGGTAAAACCTTGATCGCCAAGGCGATTGCCGGCGAAGCCAAAGTGCCGTTCTTCACCATTTCCGGTTCCGATTTCGTCGAAATGTTCGTCGGTGTCGGTGCCAGTCGTGTTCGTGACATGTTTGAGCAGGCGAAGAAACACGCGCCATGCATTATCTTCATCGATGAAATCGACGCCGTCGGTCGCCACCGTGGCGCTGGCATGGGTGGCGGTCATGACGAGCGCGAACAGACACTCAACCAGTTGCTGGTAGAGATGGACGGCTTCGAAATGAATGACGGCATCATCGTCATCGCAGCGACCAACCGTCCCGACGTGCTGGACCCTGCATTGCTGCGCCCGGGCCGTTTCGACCGTCAGGTCGTGGTCGGTCTGCCGGATATCCGTGGTCGCGAGCAGATTCTCAAAGTCCATATGCGCAAAGTGCCAATGGGTGACGACGTCGCTCCGGCCGTGATCGCACGTGGTACTCCTGGTTTCTCCGGTGCCGACTTGGCCAACCTGGTGAACGAGGCGTCGTTGTTTGCAGCCCGTGCCGGCAAGCGCATCGTCGAGATGAAAGAGTTCGAACTGGCCAAGGACAAGATCATGATGGGTGCCGAGCGCAAATCCATGGTCATGTCCGAGAAAGAGAAGCAGAACACCGCTTATCACGAAGCTGGCCACGCTATCGTCGGCCGCGTCGTGCCTGAGCATGACCCGGTCTACAAAGTGTCGATCATCCCGCGCGGTCGTGCGCTCGGTGTGACCATGTTCCTGCCGGAAGAAGATCGCTACAGCCTGTCCAAGCGTGCGCTGATCAGCCAGATCTGCTCGCTGTACGGTGGTCGTATCGCTGAAGAGATGACCCTGGGCTTCGACGGTGTCACCACCGGTGCATCCAACGACATCATGCGTGCCAGCCAGATTGCACGAAACATGGTGACCAAGTGGGGCTTGTCGGAAAAACTCGGTCCGTTGATGTACGCCGAAGAAGAGGGCGAAGTGTTCCTTGGTCGTGGCGGCGGTGGTCAGCATGCCAGCTTCTCCGGCGAGACAGCCAAGCTGATCGATTCCGAAGTGCGCAGCATCATTGACCAGTGCTACGGCACGGCCAAACAGATCCTCACGGATAACCGCGACAAGCTTGACGCCATGGCGGATGCCTTGATGAAGTACGAGACAATCGATGCTGATCAGATCGATGACATCATGGCAGGACGTGCGCCTCGCGAACCTCGCGACTGGTCTGGTGGAAGTGATGCTTCCGGCACGCCTCCGGCGGTGCAGGATGGGCGTCCGGAAACACCAATCGGTGGCCCGGCTGCTGACGTATAAGGTTTGAAATGACTTCTGTTCAGTCCTCGACCCGGTTGCCTTGCGGCAACCGGGTTCTTGATTTGGCCCAGACGCATGTCATGGGCATTCTCAATGTCACTCCCGACTCCTTTTCCGATGGCGGCCAATTCAGCCAGCTGGATGCGGCGCTGCGCCACGCCGAGGCGATGGTGGCGGCTGGCGCGACGCTGATCGACGTTGGTGGCGAATCGACCCGGCCCGGTGCCAGGGCGGTTTCGCCGCTTGAAGAGCTCGAGCGTGTAGCGCCTATCGTTGAGCGTATCAGTCGTGAACTCGATGTGATTATCTCGGTCGATACCTCCACGCCGGCGGTCATGCGTGAAACCGCAAGGCTGGGGGCGGGTTTGATCAATGATGTGCGTTCGTTGCGTCGAGATGGCGCCCTGGATGCGGCGGCGGCCACCGGTTTGCCGGTGTGTCTGATGCATATGCTCGGTGAGCCGGGTGACATGCAGGACAATCCGCAGTACCAGGATGTAACGAAAGAGGTCGGCGAGTTTCTCGCTGAGCGCATGGTTCAATGCGCGTCGGTGGGCATTCCCGCTGAGCGGATCATTCTCGATCCCGGCTTCGGCTTCGCGAAAACCTTGCAGCACAACCTGAGCTTGTTTAAGCATATGGAAGCCTTGCATGCCTTGGGGCGGCCCCTGTTGGTCGGGGTTTCGCGAAAGAGCATGATCGGGCAGGCCTTGAATCGGCCGGTGGGAGAGCGCCTGCATGGTGGTTTGGCGCTCGCGGCACTGGCTTCGGTCAAGGGGGCGCGTATATTGCGCGTCCATGATGTGGCTGAAACGGTCGACGTAGTGCGAATGATTGCCGCAGTAGAATCAGCCGAATAAGAATGATGGAGTACTTATGAGTAAAAAATACTTTGGCACCGACGGCATTCGTGGTCGGGTCGGTCAATACCCGATAACTCCTGATTTCATGCTCAAGCTTGGCTGGGCGGCAGGCATGGCATTTCGCAGCATGGGTGCCTGCAAGGTGCTCGTGGGCAAGGACACCCGGATCTCCGGTTATATGTTCGAGTCGGCGCTTGAGGCCGGGCTGACCTCGGCAGGTGCTGATGTGATGCTCTTGGGGCCGATGCCGACGCCGGCCATCGCCTATCTGACGCGTACCTTTCATGCCGAAGCCGGCATCGTGATCAGCGCTTCGCACAACCCTCATGACGACAACGGCATCAAATTTTTCTCCGGGAAGGGCACCAAGCTTCCGGATGAAGTCGAGTTGATGATTGAAGAGTTGCTCGACACCCCGATGACCGTGGTTGAATCGAGCAAGATCGGCAAGGTGTCGCGAATCAACGATGCCTCGGGCCGTTATATCGAATTCTGCAAGAGTAGCGTTCCGACCGGCACCAGTTTCGCTGGGCTGAAGATCGTGATCGACTGTGCCCACGGTGCGACCTATAAAGTGGCGCCTAGTGTGTTCCGTGAGCTGGGGGCCGATGTCGTTGTGCTTTCTGCTCATCCCAATGGCCTGAACATCAATGAGAATTGCGGTTCGACCCATATGGAGCCGCTGCAAGCCGCCGTATTGGCCGAGCAGGCCGATTTGGGTATCGCCTTTGACGGTGATGGTGATCGGGTCCAGATGGTTGATCACACTGGCGCTGTTGTCGACGGCGACGAGTTGTTGTTCATCATTGCTCGCGATCTGCAAGAGCGCGGCAAGTTGCAGGGCGGTGTGGTCGGTACGCTGATGAGTAACCTGGGGCTGGAATTGGCCTTGGCGGATCTGGCGATTCCTTTTGTGCGAGCTAACGTTGGCGACCGTTACGTGATCTCCGAGTTGCTGGCGCGCGATTGGCAGGTGGGTGGGGAAAACTCGGGGCACATTGTCTGCTTCAGTCACACCACCACTGGTGATGCGATCATTGCTGCGCTGCAGGTGTTGATGGCTCTGAAGAGGCGCACAGAAGGCCTGGCTCAGTCCCGTCAGGCGCTGCGCAAGTGCCCTCAGGTGTTGATCAATGTCCGGTTTGGCGGTGGTGCGAATCCACTCGAACATCCGACCGTCAAGGAGGCCAGCGACCGTGTTACTCAGGCGATGGCTGGTCGTGGGCGCGTGTTGTTGCGCAAGTCCGGGACAGAGCCATTGGTGCGGGTCATGGTCGAGGGCGAGGACGAAACACAGGTTCGCGGTTACGCCGAAGAGCTGGCAAAACTGGTAACTGAAGTTTCTGTCTGATTTCGGCTTGCCAGCCATGATTGTGTTGGGTAACATCTGCGCCCACTTTGACCGACGAGGTACAGCATGCGTCGCCCTATGGTAGCTGGTAACTGGAAGATGCACGGTACCCGCGCCAGCGTCGCTGAGCTGATCAATGGCCTTAGTCATCTGGCCTTGCCGAGCGGTGTTGATGTCGCGGTATTCCCGCCTTGCTTGCATATCAATCAAGTGATTGATGGCTTGAAAGGCAAGTCGATTTCGGTCGGCGCGCAGAATTCTGCAGTGGAATCCATGCAAGGTGCACTGACTGGTGAAATTGCGCCGAGTCAGTTGGTGGATGCAGGTTGTTCCCTGGTGCTTGTCGGGCACTCCGAGCGCCGCCAGATAATGGGCGAGCAGGACGGAATGCTGATTCGCAAGTTCGCAGCGGCGCAGGCATGTGGCTTGATTCCGGTGTTGTGCGTAGGGGAGACCCTCGAAGAGCGCGAAGCTGGAAAAACTCTTGAGGTTGTCGGGCGTCAGCTTGGCAGTATCATTGAGGAGCTGGGTGTAGGTGTCTTTGCAAGGGCAGTAATCGCTTACGAGCCGGTCTGGGCCATTGGCACTGGGCTGACTGCTTCGCCGCAACAAGCGCAGGATGTGCATGCAGCCATTCGCGCTCAGTTGGCGGCAGAGAATTCTGAAGTCGCGCAAGGTGTGCGGCTTCTATACGGCGGCAGCGTGAAGGCGGCCAATGCGGTCGAACTGTTCGGCATGCCGGATATCGATGGGGGGCTCATTGGTGGAGCTTCCCTGAATGCAGATGAGTTCGGTGCGATTTGTCGCGCCGCGGGAAACTGAAAAAATGCTGGAAACAGTCGTAGTCGTTTTTCATCTGCTGGGTGCATTGGGCGTAGTTGCTCTGGTTTTGCTGCAGCAGGGTAAAGGTGCGGATGCTGGCGCGTCTTTCGGAGCAGGTGCTTCAAATACTGTGTTCGGAAGCCAAGGTTCCTCTACCTTTCTTAGTAAGTTTACTGCTATACTTGCCGCCGGTTTCTTCATAACCAGCTTGGGGTTAGGTTACTTTGCTAAAGAGAAGGCTCATGAGCTGACTCAAGTAGGTTTGCCAAATCCAGCAGTGTTGGAAGTTCCAAAGCAACAACCGGCTTCTGATGATGTCCCGGTGCTTCAAGAGCAAAAGTCGGCTACTCCAGCGACTGACGTGCCTCCAGCTCAAGAGCAGAAGTAAGAAGGGTTTCAAACGTAGTATTGCCGAGGTGGTGGAATTGGTAGACACGCAACCTTGAGGTGGTTGTGCCCATAGGGTGTAGGGGTTCGAGTCCCCTTCTCGGTACCAATTATCAGGAGAGCCCGCTGTTGCGGGCTTTCTTGTAGGTGGAAGGTTACATTGACCCTGTCAGGGATCGGTCGTATACTTCCGCCCCAGCTTTGTCGCGGGGTGGAGCAGTCTGGTAGCTCGTCGGGCTCATAACCCGAAGGTCGTCGGTTCAAATCCGGCCCCCGCAACCAGTTTAAGGAGCCCCTTTTCAGGGGCTTTTTGTTAGCTGGACACTTTCAACGCCGCTGTTCAACGGCGTTTCAAGGATGGGCGTTTCGCCCATTTTTTTATTTTGCACAGCATGCACATACATGCACGAGGGGGTTCAGGTGTCGAGCAAGCTAGAAGAGTTGCAGGCCTTGCTGGCCCCGGTGGTCGTGGCCCTAGGCTATGAATGCTGGGGTATTGAGTTTTCGGCCCAAGGTCGCCACTCGATGTTGCGCGTTTATATTGATAAAGAGGGCGGCGTGCTGGTGGACGATTGTGCCATCGTCAGCCGTCAGATCAGCGGTGTACTGGATGTTGAAGATCCGATCGCCGTTGAATACACCCTTGAAGTTTCCTCGCCTGGCATGGAACGCCCACTGTTCACTATTGAGCAGTTTGCAAAATTTGCCGGTGAACAAGTGAAGATCAAGCTGCGCTCGCCTTTCGAAGGTCGACGCAACTTTCAGGGCCTTCTGCGCGGTGTAGAAGAGCAGGACGTCGTGGTGCAGGTTGAAGATCACGAGTTCCTGTTGCCGATCGATATGATCGACAAGGCCAACATTATTCCCAGTTTTGACTGAGACGCGGATCCCGCGGATCCAATGGCTTGCGAAAGGCGAGGCGTACGATGAGCAAAGAAGTACTGCTGGTTGTTGAGTCGGTATCCAATGAAAAGGGCGTACCGGCAAACGTAATTTTTGAAGCGCTGGAGCTGGCCCTGGCCACTGCTACCAAAAAGCGTTTCGAGGACGAAGTCGATCTGCGTGTGGAAATCAATCGCCACACCGGTGCTTACGAGACATTCCGTCGCTGGACGGTCGTCGAAGAAGCAGACCTGGACGATCCGGCCATCGAAACCTGGCCGAGCAAGGTTGCAGAAACGCATCCTGGTGCCAAGGTCGGCGATGTTGTCGAAGAAAAGATCGAATCCATCGAGTTCGGCCGCATTGCTGCACAGACTGCCAAGCAGGTCATCGTGCAGAAAGTTCGCGAAGCCGAGCGTGCTCAAGTCGTTGACGCCTACCGTGAGCGCCTGGGGGAAATCATCTCCGGCACCGTGAAGAAAGTCACCCGCGACAACGTGATCGTCGACCTGGGCAATAACGCTGAAGCGTTGCTGGCCCGTGAAGACATCATTTCTCGCGAAACCTTCCGGGTTGGCGTGCGTCTGCGTGCGCTGCTCAAGGAAATTCGCACCGAGAACCGCGGCCCTCAGCTGATCCTGTCGCGTACCGCGCCGGAAATGCTGATCGAGTTGTTCCGCATCGAAGTGCCGGAAATCGCTGAAGGCCTGATCGAAGTAATGGCTGCGTCCCGCGACCCGGGTTCGCGCGCCAAGATCGCGGTCCGCTCCAAGGATAAACGCATTGACCCACAAGGCGCTTGCATCGGTATGCGCGGTTCGCGCGTCCAGGCAGTGTCCGGCGAGTTGGGCGGTGAGCGTGTGGACATCGTCCTGTGGGACGATAACCCGGCGCAGTTCGTGATCAATGCAATGTCGCCGGCTGAAGTGGCGGCAATTATCGTTGACGAAGATGCCCATGCAATGGACATCGCCGTTGGCGCAGACAATCTGGCTCAGGCCATCGGTCGCGGTGGTCAGAACGTGCGTCTGGCTAGCCAGTTGACTGGCTGGACCCTGAACGTGATGACCGAATCGGACATCCAGGCTAAGCAGCAAGCAGAAACCGGCGACATCCTGCGCAACTTCATCGACGAGCTGGAAGTCGACGAAGACCTGGCACAGGTGCTGGTAGATGAAGGCTTCACCAGCCTGGAAGAGATTGCCTACGTACCGTTGGAAGAAATGCTCAACATAGACGGCTTTGACGAAGAAACCGTCAACGAGCTTCGCGCTCGCGCCAAGGATCGTTTGTTGACTAAAGCCATCGCTACTGAGGAAAAGCTGGCAGACGCCCATCCGGCCGAAGACCTGCTCTCGCTTGAGGGTATGGACAAGGATTTGGCGATGGAACTGGCGGTGCGCGGCGTAATTACCCGCGAAGACCTGGCCGAGCAGTCTATTGACGACCTGCTCGACATCGACGGCATTGACGATGATCGTGCCGGCAAGTTGATCATGGCCGCCCGAGCCCATTGGTTCGAGTAATTAGGCGCGGCCTGAGGAGAGAAGTGCATGACGCAAGTCACGGTGAAACAACTGGCCGATGAGGTCAAAACACCGGTAGAGCGCCTGTTGCAGCAGATGCGTGAGGCAGGTCTGCCGCACACCGCCGCCGATGAAGGTGTGAGCGATAGTGAGAAGCAGTCTTTGCTGACTCACTTGAAGAGCAGCCACAAGGCGAAAGTGGAAGAACCGCGCAAGATTACATTGCAGCGCAAAACCACCAGCACCCTGCGTGTTGCTGGTAGCAAGAGCATCAGCGTTGAAGTACGCAAGAAGAAAGTCTTCGTACAGCGCAGCCCGGAAGAAATCGAAGCCGAGCGCAAACGCGAACTGGATGAACGTCGCGCAGTAGAAAATGCTGCACGTCAGAAGGCTGAAGAAGAAGCCAAGCGTCGCGCCGAAGAAGAAGCGCGTCGTCAGCCTGCTGCTGCGCAAACCGCTACCAACGACGCCGTTGCAGCGCCTGTTGCAGTTGCCGAACCAGTGCGTGAAAGCGCGCCGGTTGTTGCAGCTGCACCAGCACCTGCGGCCGACACTCGCAAACGCGACGAGCAGCGTCGTCCGGACAAACCACGTGCCGACGATAGCAATCGTCGTGGCAGTGGCGATGGCGAGCGCAAAAACGCTCCGCATCGTGCTTCGGTCAAGGAAAAAGCGCCTGCTCCACGTGTTGCGCCACGTACTACCGACGAAGAAAGCGATGGTTTCCGTCGTGGTGGTCGCGGCAAGGCCAAGCTGAAGAAACGCAACGCCCACGGTTTCCAGAGCCCAACCGGCCCTGTTGTGCGCGAAGTGAAGATCGGCGAGACCATCACTGTTGGCGATCTCGCCCAGCAGATGTCGGTCAAGGCTGCTGAAATCATCAAGTTCATGTTCAAACTGGGTACTCCAGCGACCATCAACCAGGTACTGGATCAGGAAACTGCCCAACTGGTTGCCGAAGAGCTGGGCCACAAAGTGACCCTGGTCAGCGACACCGCCCTGGAAGATTCCCTGGCCGAGTCTCTGAAGTTTGAAGGTGAAGCGTTCTCCCGTGCACCGGTTGTGACCGTAATGGGCCACGTTGACCACGGTAAGACTTCGCTGCTCGACTACATCCGTCGTGCCAAGGTAGCTGCTGGCGAAGCCGGCGGTATCACCCAGCACATCGGTGCGTACCACGTCGAAACCGAACGCGGCATGGTCACCTTCCTCGACACCCCTGGTCACGCTGCGTTTACCGCCATGCGTGCCCGTGGTGCCAAGGCGACCGACATCGTGATCCTGGTGGTTGCAGCAGACGACGGTGTAATGCCGCAGACCGTTGAAGCCGTTCAGCACGCCAAGGCTGCTGGTGTTCCGCTGGTTGTTGCAGTGAACAAAATCGACAAGCCGGGCGCCGATCTCGATCGCATCCGTAGCGAACTGTCGGTTCACGGCGTGACTTCGGAAGAGTGGGGCGGCGACACCCCGTTCGTATCGGTTTCGGCGAAAGTCGGTACTGGCGTGGACGAGTTGCTCGAAGCTGTTCTGCTGCAAGCTGAAGTTCTCGAACTGAAAGCGACCCCTTCGGCTCCTGGCCGTGGCGTCGTGGTTGAATCGCGTCTCGACAAAGGTCGTGGCCCGGTTGCAACCGTTCTGGTTCAAGACGGTACCCTGCGCCAAGGCGACATGGTGCTGGTCGGTTCGAACTATGGCCGCGTTCGCGCCATGCTCGACGAGAACGGCAAGCCAATCAAGGAAGCCGGTCCTTCCATCCCTGTCGAGATTCTCGGCCTGGACGGTACCCCGGACGCTGGCGACGAGATGAGCGTTGTTGCCGACGAGAAGAAAGCCCGTGAAGTAGCTCTGTTCCGTCAAGGCAAGTTCCGCGAAGTCAAACTGGCCCGTGCTCACGCCGGCAAGCTTGAAAACATCTTCGAGAACATGGGTCAGGAAGAGAAGAAGACGCTCAACATCGTCCTCAAATCCGACGTCCGTGGTTCGCTGGAAGCGTTGAACGGTGCCTTGAACGGCCTGGGTAACGACGAAGTGCAAGTGCGTGTTGTCGGTGGCGGTGTCGGTGGTATCACCGAATCCGATGCCAACCTGGCACTGGCCTCCAACGCTGTACTGTTCGGCTTCAACGTGCGTGCCGATGCCGGCGCTCGCAAGATCGTCGAGCAGGAAGGTCTGGATATGCGTTACTACAACGTGATCTACGACATCATCGAAGACGTCAAGAAAGCCCTCACTGGTATGCTCGGCAGCGATGTTCGCGAGAACATCCTGGGCATCGCCGAAGTGCGTGATGTGTTCCGCTCGCCGAAGTTTGGCGCGATTGCGGGTTGCATGGTGCTCGAGGGTACGGTTCACCGTAACCGTCCAATCCGTGTACTGCGTGAAGACATCGTTATCTTCGAAGGCGAGCTGGAATCCCTGCGCCGCTTCAAGGATGACGCTTCTGAAGTACGTGCCGGCATGGAATGCGGTATCGGCGTGAAGAGCTACAACGACGTCAAAGTCGGCGACAAGATCGAAGTCTTCGAGAAGGTGCAGGTTGCTCGCAGCCTCTAACTCGCGCACTTCAAGGGCCACGATGAGCCGCTGCATGCAGATGCGCGGCGCAACGTCCGGACTCTAAACGCAACGCCCGGTCTGGCTTTTGTCAGGCCGGGCGTTTGCCGCTTTCAGACCCCTCGGGTTTCACCGTGGGGCAGTAACAGGTAACAAGACATGGCAAAAGAATACAGCCGTACCCAACGTATCGGCGATCAGATGCAGCGTGAGCTGGCACAGCTGATCCGTCGTGAAGTCAAAGATCCGCGCGTCGGTCTGGTCACCATTACCGCTGTTGAAGTCAGCCGTGACGTCGGTCACGCCAAGATCTTCATCACCGTTATGGGGCAGGACAGCGCTGAAGATATCGCGCAAAGCATCAAGGTGCTCAACTCCGCCGCCGGTTTCCTGCGTATGCAGTTGGCTCGCGAAATGAAGTTGCGCAGCGTTCCGCAGTTGCACTTCCATTACGATGAAAGCGTCGTGCGTGGCGCGCACCTGTCGGCCCTGATCGAGCGTGCGGTGGCTGAAGACAATCAGCACCCGGTAGCGGCTGAACCCGAAGACGCCAAGGAGTAATCGGTGGCTCAGGTCAAACGTATCCGTCGTAACGTCAGCGGCATCATCCTGCTCGACAAGCCGTTGGGGTTCACCTCCAACGCGGCGTTGCAGAAGGTCCGCTGGTTGCTCAATGCCGAGAAGGCCGGGCACACCGGCAGTCTCGATCCGCTGGCCACTGGCGTGCTGCCGTTGTGCTTCGGCGAAGCCACCAAGTTCTCGCAATACCTGCTCGATTCCGACAAGGCTTATGAAACCCTGGCGCAACTGGGCAAGACCACCACCACGGCCGATGCCGAAGGTGAAGTTTTGCTGGAGCGTCCGGTGACCGTTGGTCGCGCCGATATCGAAGCTGTGCTGCCGAAATTTCGTGGGCAAATCAGTCAGATACCGCCGATGTACTCGGCGCTCAAGCGTGATGGGCAGCCGCTGTACAAGCTGGCCCGTGCAGGCGAAGTAGTGGAGCGCGAACCGCGTTCTGTTACTATTGCGCGCTTGGAATTACTGGCCTTTGAGGGTGATACTGCGCGGCTTGCGGTGGATTGCAGCAAAGGCACCTATATCCGTACCCTGGTGGAGGATATCGGTGAGCAACTCGGTTGTGGCGCTTACGTGGCTGAATTGCGACGTACCCAGGCCGGGCCTTTCACGCTTGCACAGACCGTCACTCTGGAAGAGCTTGAAGCGGTACATGCCGAAGGCGGCAACGAAGCGGTCGACCGCTTCCTGATGCCATCGGACAGCGGCCTGCTGGACTGGCCACTGTTGCAGTTCTCGGAGCACAGCGCGTTCTACTGGCTTAACGGCCAACCGGTACGCGCCCCGGATGCACCGAAGTTCGGCATGGTACGGGTACAGGATCACAACGGTCGCTTCATCGGTATCGGTGAAGTGAGCGAAGACGGGCGCATCGCGCCGCGTCGACTGATTCGGTCAGAATGACCGGAACCGGCCTGTGTAACAGCAGGCCGGCGAGTGTGGCTGTTAACAGGCACGGTCACTACTCATTTATAGATACAGGGATTTGTCCCTGGCCTGTTGAAGCTGTTTCTTTGAAACAGTTTCCTGATAAAAGGATTGCCTCATGGCTCTCGACGTTCAAGAAAAAGCTCAAATCGTAGCTGACTACCAGCAAGCTGTTGGTGACACTGGTTCGCCAGAAGTGCAAGTTGCACTGCTGACCCACAACATCAACAAACTGCAAGGTCACTTCAAGGCCAACGGTAAAGATCACCACTCCCGTCGTGGTCTGATCCGCATGGTAAACCAGCGTCGTAAGCTGCTGGACTACCTGAAAGGCAAGGACGTGAGCCGTTACAGCGCTCTGATCGCTCGCCTGGGTCTGCGTCGCTAATAAGCGATTGCGCTAGAGGTTGGTTGTCTGTCGTGCGTCAGTGGGTTTCCCGCTGGCGCATGGCAGGCTCCCAGCCTCAAGTTTTATCTGGATATACGTTTTACTCTGGACAGGCGTTGGGCCGATTCCCGACATTGCCCAAGAATTTCGCAAGAAGACAAGTTCCCCAAGAGCCACAAAAGAAGGTAGGACACCGTGAACCCGGTAATCAAAAAATTCCAGTTCGGTCAGTCGACCGTTACCCTCGAGACTGGCCGTATCGCCCGTCAGGCCTCCGGCGCAGTATTGGTCACCGTTGACGACGACGTCAGCGTATTGGTGACCGTTGTCGGTGCCAAACAAGCCGATCCAGGCAAGGGCTTCTTCCCTCTGTCCGTTCACTACCAGGAAAAGACTTACGCTGCCGGTAAGATCCCTGGCGGTTTCTTCAAGCGTGAAGGCCGTCCTTCCGAGAAAGAAACCCTGACTTCCCGACTGATCGACCGTCCGATCCGTCCGCTGTTCCCAGAAGGCTTCATGAACGAAGTGCAGGTTGTCTGCACCGTCGTTTCCACCAGCAAAAAGACCGATCCGGACATCGCTGCGATGATCGGTACCTCAGCTGCCTTGGCCATCTCCGGTATTCCTTTCGATGGTCCGATCGGCGCTGCCCGCGTTGCGTTCCATGAAAGCACCGGTTACCTGCTGAACCCGACTTACGAACAACTGAAAGCTTCGAGCCTAGACATGGTCGTTGCCGGTACTTCGGAAGCTGTGTTGATGGTTGAATCGGAAGCCAAAGAGCTGACCGAAGACCAGATGCTGGGCGCTGTACTGTTTGCTCACGACGAGTTCCAGGTGGTGATCAACGCCGTCAAGGAACTGGCCGCTGAAGCTGCCAAGCCAACCTGGACCTGGGCTCCTCAGCCAGAAGCCACCGCACTGCTGGGCGCTATCCGTGCCGAGTTCGGCGAAGCGATCTCCCAGGCTTACACCATCACCATCAAGGCAGACCGTTACGCTCGCCTGGGTGAGTTGAAAGACCTGGTGGTTGCCAACCTGTCCGGTGCAGAAGGTCAGCCGACTTCCGCTGAGGTCAAAGCGGCTTTCGGTGAAATCGAATACCGCACCGTTCGCGAAAACATCGTTAACGGCAAGCCACGTATCGACGGTCGCGACACCAAGACCGTACGTCCGCTGAACATCGAAGTCGGCGTTCTGCCGAAGACCCACGGTTCGGCACTGTTCACCCGTGGCGAAACCCAGGCCCTGGTAGTCGCGACTCTGGGTACTGCCCGTGACGCACAGCTGCTGGACACCCTGGAAGGCGAGAAAAAAGACCCGTTCATGCTGCACTACAACTTCCCTCCGTTCTCGGTAGGTGAGTGTGGTCGCATGGGTGGCGCCGGTCGTCGCGAAATCGGTCACGGCCGTCTGGCCCGTCGTTCGGTTCAGGCCATGCTGCCTGCTGCCGACGTGTTCCCGTACACCATTCGTGTGGTGTCGGAAATCACCGAGTCCAACGGTTCGAGCTCCATGGCTTCGGTCTGCGGCGCTTCCCTGGCGCTGATGGATGCCGGCGTTCCGATGAAGGCACCGGTTGCCGGTATCGCCATGGGTCTGGTTAAGGAAGGCGAGAAATTCGCTGTTCTGACCGACATCCTAGGCGACGAAGATCACCTGGGCGACATGGACTTCAAAGTAGCCGGTACCGCCAAAGGTGTTACCGCGCTGCAGATGGACATCAAGATCAAGGGCATCACCGAAGAAATCATGGAAATCGCTCTGGGCCAAGCCCTGGAAGCGCGCCTGAATATCCTCGGTCAGATGAACCAGATCATTGGCCAGTCGCGTACCGAGCTGTCGGAAAACGCTCCGACCATGATCGCGATGAAAATCGACACCGACAAAATCCGTGATGTCATCGGTAAAGGCGGCGCGACCATTCGTGCGATCTGTGAAGAAACCAAGGCTTCGATCGACATCGAAGACGACGGTTCGATCAAGATCTTCGGCGAAACCAAGGAAGCGGCTGAAGCGGCACGTCAGCGCGTTCTGGGCATCACCGCTGAAGCCGAGATCGGCAAGATCTACGTCGGTAAGGTTGAGCGCATCGTCGACTTCGGCGCATTCGTCAACATCCTGCCGGGCAAGGACGGTCTGGTTCACATCTCGATGCTGAGCGATGCTCGTGTCGAGAAAGTGACCGACATCCTGAAAGAAGGCCAGGAAGTGGAAGTGCTGGTACTGGACGTGGACAACCGCGGCCGTATCAAGCTGTCCATCAAAGACGTAGCAGCAGCCAAGGCTTCGGGCGTTTAATCACCCCCTTCGCCTGACCGCTTCAACGTTGTAGAAATGCCCCGCAGTGAACGCTGCGGGGTTTTTTTTTGCCTGCAAAAAATTGAAGCACTTCGCGAAGTTGCCTGCCCCTGAAGTCGGTGCTAGGTTTAGCCCACCGCCCGTGTAGCTCAGTCGGTAGAGCAGCGCACTCGTAACGCGAAGGTCGCAGGTTCGATTCCTGTCTCGGGCACCAGCGACACTTTGTTTTCAGATGATCCCGAATGGTTCTGAAGGCCAGACAAACCGGGCTTAAAACGGTTTTTTTGCGTCAGAGAGATCCTTGATGATCCAGATCCATCTTCCATTCCCCAGATCAGAGAGAACGCCATGACCGTTAAAGAATTGACCCAAGAAGCCAGACACGAAGAAGCCCTCAAAAAGTACCTGCTTGAGTCACCCCAGCTAGCCGAAGAGATCAAGGACTTGCCAGCCGACGATCAGAAAGACCAGATTCAGTGGGCGTTCGAGGATGAGGCAGAGGCTCAGGGCTTGCAGCCTTGGGAGCTGACGCTCAAGTACACGACCACCCCGGAAGAGTTCGAGGCCGCGCGCCTGGCGCTGCACAAGGAGGCGGCCGAGGTATTGGGCGTCGAGTGGGAAGAGTACTGCGAGATGAATAATCTGGTGGTTTGACAAAAACGCCTGGATAACCGCGTTTGTAGGAGCCCGGCTTGCCGGCGATAGCGTCCTTGAGATCGCCATCGCCGGCAAGCCGGGCTCCTACAGGTTTGCTTTGCGGGTCACAGACTCAGGCGCATCGACAGGTCTACCGCCTTCACATCCTTGGTCATCGCACCAATCGAAATATAATCCACCCCGGTTTCGGCGATTGGCAGCAGCGTGCTTTCGTTGATACCGCCGCTGGCCTCCAGTTTTGCCTTGCCGGCGTTCAACCGCACGGCTTCGCGCATGTCGTCCAGGCTCAGTTCATCAAGCATGATGATGTCGGCACCCGCCGCCAGGGCTTCTTTCAACTCCGCCAGGTTCTCCACTTCAATCTCCACCGGTTTGCCCGGGGCGATCTTGTGTGCGGCCGCGATAGCCTCAGGAATGCCACCGCAGGCGGCGATATGGTTTTCCTTGATCAGGAAGGCGTCATACAGGCCGATGCGGTGATTGTGACAACCGCCGCAGGTTACGGCGTATTTCTGGGCCAGGCGCAATCCCGGCAGGGTTTTGCGGGTGTCGAGCAATTTCACCTGGGTCTCGGCGACGAAGTCGGCCAAATACTGCGCGCGAGTGGCCACGCCGGAAAGCATTTGCAGAAAATTCAGTGCACTGCGCTCACCCGTCAGCAGCGAGCGCGCCGGGCCTTCGAGATGGAATAGCACCTGATTGGGTTTCACTCGTTCGCCATCGCGCACCTGCCAATGAACGGCAACCCGCGGGTCCAATTGCCGAAAAACTGCATCGACCCAAGCGGTGCCAGCAATGACAGCCGCATCGCGGGTAATGATGGTGGCTTTGGCCAGGCGTTCGGCCGGGATCAGTTGCGCGGTGATGTCGCCGCTGCCGATGTCCTCGAGCAACGCACGGCGCACGTTGGCTTCGATTTCGGCGGTCAAATCGGCGAGACGTAGATTCGGCATAACGGGCTCCACAAACAAAGTGGCCCGATTATAGGGCCATGCTGCGAGGCAACCCAAGGTATCAACGGCCATTCCCTTGTTCGCAAACCTGCATTTGGTCGATTCGCGCGAGCAATCAGCTCTAGGGGGCGTTCTCAATTAGTTTCCCGGGGAGCGCAGAGTCCGCTGGTACAAGGAAGGTCTTTTGCAGATAATCCGCCTTTCATTTGACGCCATGGCTTTGACGTAATTTTGGATTCCGAATGACAACGGTGACGAGTGTCTCTGTCGAGCGCCGGCTATGGGGCCTGCTCGCTCGATCTTTCTTGCCGAATCGAAGCATCACCGTCTCAGGAGGCCTGAATGCACAACGACGGGAATGTAGTGCCTTTGCACAAGGCCGCTACCGACCAGGCGACTCACTCGCCGCTCGCCCGCCTGCCCGTGATTCTGCTTCAGGTTCGCGACAAGGCTGCTCAACAGCTTAAGCAAGGTTTGCAGGAGCTGTTCGATAACGCCGACGACACCCTGTTCGAAATGGCCGACCGCGCCCGAAACAATGTCGAGCAAAACATCTTCTTCGAGGCCATGCGCGATTTGCGCCTCAAGCGCAAAAGCATCGAACGCGGATTTCTCGAGCAATTCTTCGAGGCTTTCGTCAGCCTCGCGCAGTACGACATTTCTCAAACTGCCTTGCCCCGGACATTGGTTTTCGATGCCTCGACGTCGGTGCCCAGCGACGACATGGAGCGCAGCGTGGCGGTGGAGGCCATGGTCGGCAAAGTGCTGAATCGCGACGGTTTCGCCCTCGACCAGCTCACCGCTCGACTCAGCACACTGCTGAGCAAAACGCTGGTCGAACAGCACAACCCCCTGGGGCCAACGCTGCTCTGCGAGTATTTCTTGCAGGCCGGGCGCAACCTGGGCATGGAGATCAAGGTCAAGCTGATCATCCTCAAATTGTTCGGGCGTTATGTGCTCAGCAATGCTGATCAGCTGTACGCCGAAGCCAATCAATTGCTGATTGCCACCGGCGTGCTGCCGGACCTCAAGCCAGCACCGGCGCGACGCGCCACCGATCGGGCGGCGGCGTGTGTTCGTGGTTCTCCCGACGAGACAGGCGTACTGATGGGCAATCCTCAGATCGACGATGGGGTACAGGAGGTCTTCGCCGCATTGCAGGAATTGCTGCTCCATGTGCGTGGCAGCGTTGCGCCGACCCTGGAAGTCAGTGCCCAGACCCAGCCCATTTCCACCCGCGACTTGCTGCGCCTGCTCTCACACTTGCAACAATATGTGCCGGCGCTGGCGGCTCAGGACGACTTCGATCTGCGTAACCAGCTCGAACTACTGCTGACCCGGGTCAGCGTCAAAAGCGGCAGATCCCGCGTGGTGGGGGTGGCCGACGAAGACGTGATCAACCTGATTGCCATGCTCTTCGAATTCATCCTCGATGACCGCAACCTGCCGGACTCCCTCAAGGCGTTGATCGGCCGTTTGCAGATCCCGATGCTGAAAGTCGCGGTGCTCGACAAGAGCTTTTTCAGCCGCAACAGCCATCCGGCCCGGCGTTTGCTCAACGAAATTGCCGCTGCGGCCATGGGCTGGGGCGAGTGCGATGACCATGAGCGCGACAGCCTGTACCTGCGCATCGAGCAAGTGGTGCAGCGCTTGTTAAACGATTTTGTCGATGATCCGGCGATCTTTTCCGAATTGCTGGCGGATTTTCTCGCCTTCACCAGTGACGAGCGCCGTCGCAGCGAATTACTCGAGCAGCGCACCCGTGACGCCGAAGAAGGCCGCGCGAGGACCGAACTGGCGCGTCAGCGCGTCGAGCAGGCGCTGAACCAGGCGTTGGTGGGCAAGGTGTTGCCGCACAGCGTGGTGGCGTTTGTCCAGGAGGCCTGGAGCAAAGTGCTGTTGCTGACCGGCCTCAAGCACGGTGACCAGTCCGCCGAATGGCATGCCGATGTGCAGACCATGGAACAATTGATCTGGAGCGTGCAGCGTCATGACGAACCCGATGTAAGCCAGCGCTTGTTGGCGCTGGTGCCGGGGTTGCTCAAGTCGTTGCGCGATGGGTTGAACAGCTCGGCATTCGACCCGTTCGCCACCGGCGAGTTTTTCAGCGAGCTGGAAGTTTTGCACGTTCAGCAGTTCGAACGCCCGGGCCAGAACAGTACGCTTGTTGGCGGACCGATGATGGTCCAGGTGCAGCAGGAAATCGTGCTTCGCACCGCTGATGAAGGCCCGGTCGAGAAGGCCTCGGTGCGTTTGCCGGAGGGCGATGTCGCACTGCTTCAAGTCGATCAACTGCACCCGGGCTGCTGGGTTGAGATTCAGGAAGACGAGGAAAACACCCTGCGCTGCAAGCTGGCGGCGATCATTGAAGCCACCGGCAAGTACATCTTCGTCAACCGTACCGGGATGAAAGTGCTGGAGCACAGCCGTACCGGGCTGGCCCTGCAGTTCCGGCGTGGCGCGGTGCGAACGCTGGACGACACCTTGCTGTTCGACCGGGCGCTGGAGTCGGTGCTGGGCAACCTGCGGCGTCTCAATCGCGGCAAGTGATCGCGCGCCAAGGGTCTATCGCGGCATACTGGGCACCAACACAGTCGTCGTTGAAGGAACCTGTATGCAGTTGGACCCCGCGAGCGGTTGGTGTCAGGGTGTGCGTATATGCCCTTCGCCCAACTTCAATGCGCGCCCCGAGGGCGAAATTTCCCTGTTGGTGATTCACAACATCAGTCTGCCGCCCGCGCAGTTTCTGACCGGCAAGGTGCAGGAATTTTTCCAGAATCGTCTGGATGTCACGGAACATCCCTACTTTGCAGGAATCGCCGACCTGCGGGTGTCTGCACACTTTTTGATCGAACGTGACGGCACCGTCACTCAGTTTGTCTCTTGTCTTGAGCGCGCCTGGCACGCTGGCGTCTCGTGTTTCGAAGGACGGGAAACCTGTAACGATTTTTCCGTGGGCATCGAACTCGAAGGCACGGATGATCTGCCGTTCACCGACGCCCAATATCAAGCGTTGACGTCCTTGACACGACAGCTGCAAAGCGCCTTCACAGGCATCACCGCGCAACGAATTTGCGGGCATAGCGACATCGCACCCGGGCGCAAGACTGATCCGGGACCGGCATTTGACTGGACACGCTATCGCGCGGCTCTGGCAAAAGCTGCTCTGGAGAAAAAGGAGTAACAATGAGTTTTCTGGTGCTGCTGTTGGCGGTATGGATCGAGAAGTTCTCAGCCCTGCGCCATCGGGTTCAACGTGATGGCGGTTGGGTGCGTGAGCTGAACAAGCTTGAAGCCAGCCCGCGCATGACAAACCGTCCGTGGCTGATACTGGTGGTGCTGGTGTTGTTGCCGGTGGCGCTGCTGGGTTTGCTGTTGGTGGTGCTGGACCCGGTGGCCTACGGTTTGCTGGCGTTACCGGTGCACCTGCTGGTGGTGATTTACAGTCTGGGCCGTGGTGATCTGCTGGCCGACCTCGGGTCGTTTCGCGATGCCTGGCGCCGGGAAGACCTGCAAGCCGCCGCCCATGTGGCCAAACGCGATCTGAATATTTGCGCTGACAGCGGCGAGCAATTGCTGGAACGAGTCCAGGCGCATCTGCTGTGGCAGGCGTACCAGAGCTTTTTCGCCGTGATCTTCTGGTACTTCTTGCTGGGCCCTGTCGCGGCCCTGAGCTATCGATTGCTGGCGCTGGCCGAGGAGCACGGGCAGAACCCGGCCGTGGTCGAGCGAGCGGCACAGCTGCGTCATGCGTTCGATTGGGTGCCGGTGCGGCTGCTGGCGGCGAGTTTTGCGCTGGTCGGCAACTTTGTCGCGGTCAGCCGGGTGATGTTGCACGAGCTGCTGAACTGGAACATCAGCGCCGCCCAACTGATCGAGAAGGTCGGGTTGGTGGCAGGTGAAATTCCGGCGCCGATGGTCGGGCCGGACGGCATCAACAGCCTGGACCGGATCTGGGAACTGCTGCTGCGGGCGGCAGTGCTTTGGTATGCCGGGTTCGCGTTGTGGACTGTTTTGTCTTAATCCACAACGCATCTGAAGCGAACTTCATTGTGGCGAGGGAGCTTGCTCCCGCTGGGCCGCGAAGCGGCCCCCCAACACCCTTTCAGATAGATCGAGTTGTCCGGATTTACGACTGCTTCGCAGCCGAGCGGGAGCAAGCTCCCTTGCCACAGGGGGGCTCATCCGCTCCAACGACGGCACCCCGCCGTTAACCTTAAGTTACAAAACCCTCCGCCGATTTAGGCTATACAGAGATAGCGCCAATAGTGGCTATCTGCTGTCTCAGCGCGCCTGCCATAAAAATAAGAATTCACAGGGAGACTTCACAGTGAAGAGCTTGCTCTATCCCGCCGTTGCGCTGATGAACCGCTTGAACTTCGGTATGAAGTTCAGCCTGATCAGCGTGCTATTCCTCGTGCCGATGTTGGTGACCAACTTCTATCTGGTGCGCGACTCCTATCGCGAATTCCAGGGCACTCGGGTCGAGCTGCAGAGCCTCGATCTGCTGGGCAGCGGCCTGAGCCTGCGCCGGGATCTGGAAACCCTGAACAACCTGGTGCAGATCAATGTCACCCTCGGCCAGTCCGGCAAGGCCGGCAATGTCGAATCGAATATCAGCGCCCTGGAGCAAAGTGTTCTGAGCCGTTTGCAAGGGCTGGCGGCGATGACCACTGACCCGGAACAAATCACCTTTTTCGATGGCAAGCGCGATGAAATGATCGCCGCGTTCAAGGCCCAGCAAGCAGAAAACTCCCTGCAAAGCAAAAGTGCGCTGATCGGCAAGTTGCTCGGCAACGCGCAGATTTTCAGCCAGATCATCACCAGTCAGGCAGGCCTGAGCCGCGACAGCCAGAGCGACATGCGTCAGCTGAGCGAGCTCATTACCAACGTCACGCCAGCCGTCACCCAGACGCTCGGCGAAGGTCGGGCGATGGGTTCTTACTCATTGGGACAGGGCTTTCTCAATTCGGCGTCGAGCACCCGTTTCGATGAGTTGCTGGCGCAGATCGAAAAGCTTCAGGCCGAATACGGCCTGAAATTGCAGGATGCTCTGGGCTCCAGTAAAGCGGCGCACGAAACCCTGGCTGCTCAGGCCGAAAGCAGCAAGGCCTCGCTGAAAAAGGCCAGTGAACTGTTCGAAGAACACGTGGTGATGGCTGACACCCTCGATGCACCGTGGCAGACCTTTTACGATCAGGTCACGGGCCTGATCGACCAGACCTACCAACTCAATGAAGCCACCCTGAAGTTTCTCGGTACCCAGTTGCAGCAGCGGCTGGAGCAGCACCGCACTCACATGATCCTGCAGGCAGTGGCGCTCGCGCTGGTGTTTGTGCTGATTTTTTACCTCTACGGCGGTTTCTATGCCTCGACCCGCACCACCCTCAAGCGTCTTGGCGCGGTGATGGACAAGGTGGCGGCCGGCGACATGACTGTGACCTTCAGCGCCAACAGCCGCGATGAACTGGGCGAGTTGGGCGAGGTATTCACCGGCACCGTGAAGAAAATCCATGATCTGATCGAGCGGGTGGGCCAGACCGTCAGTGAGGTCGAGCGCCAGGCCGGCCAGGTCGAAAACGTGTCTGCCCAGAGCAATCAGGCGGTGGCGGGGCAGCGTACGCAGATCGAGCAGGTCGCCACAGCGATGAACCAGATGTCAGCCACTTCTCTGGAGGTGGCGCGCAGTGCCGCGGCGGCCGTCAGCAGCGCCCACAGCGTCAACGACGAGACCATTAGCGGGCGCGGGCTGGTAGAGTCCCAGCAGGGCAGCATCGCTGCACTGGCCAGTGAGATCGATCAGTCGGCGCGGGTGATCAATCAACTGGCCAGCGACAGCCAATCCATCAGTCGTGTGCTGGAAGTGATCAAAAGCATTGCCGAACAGACCAACCTGCTGGCCCTCAACGCGGCCATCGAAGCCGCACGCGCGGGCGAGCAGGGCCGTGGTTTTGCGGTGGTGGCGGACGAGGTCCGGACCCTGGCCAAACGTACCCAGCAATCGACCGAAGAAATCGAGCAGATGATCGCCAAGCTGCACAGCGGTGTCGGTGCGGCGGTCAAGGCGATGGGCACCAGCCATCAGATGGCCAACGGCACGGTCGGGCAGTCGGAAAAGGTCCAGCAGGCGCTGGAAAACATCCTCGGCGCCGTTGGCATGATCGTCGACCAGAACCAGCAAATCGCCGCCGCGGTAGAACAGCAGACCGCCGTGGCTCACGACATCGACCAGAACCTCGTCGAGATCAACCGCGCCGGTGAGCGCACCGCCGAAGGCGCGCACCAGACTGAAAATGCCAGTCGTGCGTTGTCGGCTCAGGTGGTGGAGCTCAAACAATTGATCAGCGCTTTCCGGGTTTGATACCACGGAGTTGATTTACTGTGGGAGCGGGGCGACTGATTACCAGTTGAACAACTCACACGCATTGGCCGTGCTGGCAGCAGCCAGTCGTTCGGGGCTGATCGCCATGAGGGCGGCCAGTGCCTCGCAGATTGCCGGCAAATGAGCCGGGCTATTGCGTTGGCCGGGAAACATGGCGGGGGCCATGTCCGGTGAATCGGTTTCCAGTACCACCGATTCAATGGGTAAACCGGCGATCACACGGTGCATGCGCAGGGCCTGCGGCCAGGTCGCGGCACCGCCGAGGCCGAGTTTGAAACCCAGCTTGATGTATTCACGAGCCTCTTCCGCACTCCCGGCGAAGGCATGAATGATCCCCGCGCGTTTCAAGCGAAATCGTTTGAGCGTGGCAATCACCGCCGCATGGCTGCGTCGCACATGAATCAGAGCCGGCAGATTGAAGTCCGCCGCCAGTTGTAATTGAGCGTCGAACAGCGCCTGCTGACGTTCGCGATCCAGGGTTTCGATGAAGTAATCCAGGCCGATCTCGCCCACCGCGCACAACTGCCGATGGCCCGCCAGACGCGTCAGCCAGTTACCGAGTTCGGTCAAATCCTCAGGGCGATGGTCATCCAAGTACACCGGGTGCAAACCGAACGCCGCGTGCAGATCGGGATCGCTCTGCACCAGATCCCAGACCCGCTGCCAATTGGCCTGATAAACCCCCAGCACCACCATCCGTCGCACGCCAAGGGCGCGGCTCTCGGTCAGCAGCGCCTGACGATCCACGTCGAAATCCGGGAAATCCAGATGAGTGTGGGTGTCGATCAGTTCCACGGTTCAGTCCTGATTGATTCGCTGCTTGAAGGTCCGCGCGATGGCCTGCACACCGGGTTGGTATTCGGCCTGTTCAATGGCCGCCAACGCCAGTTGCAAAGCCTTGTCGGCGATTAGCTGATGCTGCTGGGACATGGCGTTGACCGGCAGCGGCAGGAAATCCAGCAACTGCGTATCACCGAACGTGCCCAGGCGTAGCGGGCGGGACTTCAGAGGGAAGTCGTGCAAGGCATCGAACACGCCTTGAAGCAGCACGTAGGACGTGGTCACCAGCGCATCCGGCAAATGACCCAGGCGCTGAAGCAACTCTTCCATCAATTGTTTGCCGCACTCACGGCTGAACGACTCACCGTGTTCGATCAGCGCCTCGCCTTGGAAACCGTTCAGCGCTTCCTTGAAGCCCGCCGCCCGTTCCTGGCTGATACTTAATTCCGGGCGGGCGCCGATCAGCGCGATTTGCTTGGGCAGCGGGTCCAGCAGGCTGCGGGTAAGCTGCAGGCTGGCTTCGCGGTCGTCGCTGATCACCGAACAGAAGTGCTCAGGCTCCATCACCCGGTCGATGGCGATGATCGGAATGCCTTTGGCCTGCAACTGGCGATAACTGTCGTCGCCGGCCGGCAGGCAACTGGCGACGATCAGCGCATCGCAGCGTCGGGCGCGGAACAGTTGCAGCAATTGCCGTTCGCTGTCCGGCGCATCGTCGGAACTGGCGATCAGCAGCTGATAGCCGCGAGCCCGGGCGCCTTGTTCCAGCAGTTTTGCGATTCGCGCGTAACTGGGGTTTTCCAGGTCCGGCAGAATGAACCCCAGCGTGCGGGTATGCCGACTGCGCAGCCCGGCGGCCTGGGGGTTGGGTGTGAAACCATGTTGTTCGACCACCGCACGCACGCGCTCGACAGTGGCGCTGCTGATGCGTTGCTGTTCGGCCTTGCCGTTGATGACATAACTGGCGGTGGTCACGGAGACGCCGGCCAACTGTGCAATATCACTGAGTTTCAACCCGGTATTCCTTGTTTTTTCGAGCTTGCCCCGACATTTTCGCCAATCCTACCTGATTCAGGCAGGCGACCATTGTCGCAGTCTGTCCGACAATTGGACTTCAAGGATGAGACATTATCGAGTAACGTGCCTAACATTCTAGATTAAACGTTTCAGCAGGCGTATTTTCTACGTTACAGGTCGCTTTGGAAGGTTCTGCCTCGAAACCGCCAAAACTGCCTCTGAAAAGGTGTTTCCAAACGCCTAAGCTGAATCAATCAAAACAATACCTGGCGTCACACGGCGCCAAAAAGGAGAAAGCATGCTCGAGCTCACCATAGAGCAGATATCCATGGGCCAGTCGGCTATGGATAAAGCCACCGCCTTGCAATTGCTCGCTGACCGACTCGTGATCGATGGCCTGGTGGCCGATGGCTACCTCGCGGGCTTGCAGGCCAGGGAAGCCCAGGGCTCGACCTTTCTCGGCCAAGGTATCGCTATCCCTCACGGTACCCCGGAAACCCGCGATCAGGTGTTCGCTACTGGCGTGCGGCTGATGCAGTTTCCTGACGGCGTGGACTGGGGCGATGGTCAGATCGTTTATCTGGCGATTGGTATCGCCGCCAAATCCGATGAACACCTGCGCCTGCTGCAACTGCTGACCCGCGCCCTCGGTGAAACCGATCTGGGCCAGGCTCTGCGCCGCGCCAGTTCCGCCGAAGCCTTGCTGAAACTGCTGCAAGGCGCACCGCAAGAACTGGCGCTGGACGCACAGATGATCGGCCTCAGTGTTTCCGCCGATGACTTCGAAGAACTGGTCTGGCGCGGTGCCCGTTTGCTGCGGCAGGCCGATTGCGTGAGCAATGGTTTTGCCGGCGTTTTACAGCAGGTCGAAGCGCTGCCCCTGGGCGATGGCCTGTGGTGGCTGCACAGCGAACAAACGGTGAAGCGTCCGGGCCTGGCCTTCGTCACCCCGGACAAACCCATACGCTACCTCGGTCAGCCGTTGAGCGGTCTATTCTGCCTGGCTAGCCTCGGTGAGGCCCATCAGGCGCTGCTCGAACGCCTTTGCGCGTTGCTGATCGAAGGCCGGGGTCATGAATTGGGACGTGCCACCAGCAGTCGCGCGGTGCTGGAAGTCCTCGGCGGTGAAGTGCCGGCGGATTGGCCGAACGTACGCATTGCCTTGGCCAACGCCCACGGTTTGCATGCGCGCCCGGCGAAGATCCTCGCGCAACTGGCGAAAAGCTTTGAAGGCGAAATCCGCGTGCGCATTGTCGATGGCCATGACAGCGCGGTGTCGGTGAAGAGTTTGAGCAAACTGCTCAGCCTTGGCGCCCGTCGCGGTCAGGTGCTGGAATTCATCGCCGAACCGACCATCGCCGCCGATGCCTTGCCAGCCTTGTTGGCGGCCATCGAAGAAGGCCTCGGTGAAGAAGTCGAGCCACTGCCGGTCGTGAGCCAACAGCGCGAAGTGCTCGCCGAAGTCGTCGAAGTGCTGCTCGCGCCAACGTCCGGCAGCCTGGTTCAGGCGATTGCCGCCGCACCGGGGATCGCCATCGGCCCGGCGCATATTCAAGTGCTGCAAATCATTGATTACCCGCTGCGCGGTGAGTCTGCCGCCGTCGAGCGTGAACGTCTCAAGCAAGCGCTGGCGGATGTGCGTCGCGACATTGAAGGCCTGATCGAGCGCAGCAAGGCCAAGGCGATTCGCGAGATTTTCATCACCCATCAGGAAATGCTCGACGACCCGGAACTGACCGACGAAGTCGACACCCGCCTCAAGCAAGGCGAGAGCGCCGAAGCGGCATGGATGGCGGTGATTGAAGCGGCCGCCAAACAACAGGAATCGCTGCAGGACGCCTTGCTCGCCGAGCGTGCCGCTGACTTGCGCGATATTGGCCGTCGGGTGCTGGCGCAATTGAGTGGCGTCGAAACACCGGCCGAGCCCGCGCAGCCGTACATTTTGGTGATGGACGAAGTCGGTCCGTCCGACGTGGCGCGTCTCGATCCGACGCGCGTCGCCGGCATCCTCACCGCTCGCGGTGGTGCCACGGCCCACAGCGCCATCGTCGCCCGCGCCCTCGGTATTCCGGCGCTGGTGGGCGCCGGTGCCGCCGTGTTGCTGCTGAAACCGGGCACGCCGCTGTTGATCGATGGCCAACGCGGTCGCCTGCACGTGGACGCTGATGCCGCAACCTTGCAACGCGCCACCGAAGAGCGGGATACCCGCGAACTGCGCTTGAAAGCCGCCGCTGAACAACGCCATCAACCGGCGCTGACCACCGATGGTCACGCGGTGGAAGTGTTCGCCAACATCGGTGAAAGCGCCGGCGTCACCAGTGCGGTGGAGCAGGGCGCCGAAGGCATTGGCCTGCTGCGCACCGAGCTGATTTTCATGGCCCACCCACAAGCGCCGGACGAGGCGACTCAGGAAGTCGAATACCGTCGCGTACTCGATGGCCTGGCCGGTCGACCGCTGGTGGTGCGAACCCTCGACGTCGGTGGTGACAAACCGCTGCCGTACTGGCCGATCGCGAAAGAAGAAAACCCGTTCCTCGGCGTGCGTGGCATTCGCTTGACCCTGCAACGCCCGCAGGTCATGGAAGCGCAGTTGCGCGCCTTGTTGCGTGCGGCTGACAACCGTCCGTTGCGGATCATGTTCCCGATGGTCGGCAGCGTCGATGAGTGGCGCCAGGCGCGGGACATGACCGAACGTCTGCGCCTGGAAATTCCGGTGGCCGATCTGCAACTGGGGATCATGATCGAAGTACCGTCGGCCGCCTTGCTGGCGCCGGTGCTGGCCAAAGAGGTGGACTTTTTCAGCGTCGGCACCAACGACCTGACGCAATACACCCTGGCCATCGACCGTGGTCATCCCACCTTGTCGGCCCAGGCCGACGGCTTGCATCCGGCGGTGCTGCAACTGATCGACATCACCGTGCGTGCGGCTCATGCTCATGGCAAGTGGGTCGGCGTGTGCGGTGAACTGGCGGCCGATCCGCTGGCGGTGCCAGTGCTGGTGGGCCTGGGTGTGGATGAGTTGAGCGTGTCGGGCCGCAGCATTGCCGAGGTCAAGGCGCGCATTCGTGAACTCAGCCTGACCCAGACTCAAACCCTTGCCCAACAAGCCCTGGCTGTGGGCAGCGCGAACGAAGTCCGCGCATTAGTGGAGGCCCTGTAATGGCCAAGATTTTAACCCTGACCCTTAACCCGGCGCTGGACCTCACCGTTCAGTTGCCGCATCTGATACCCGGTCAGGTCAACCGCAGCGACGAAATGCACACCCACGCCGCTGGCAAAGGGGTGAACGTGGCCCAGGTGCTGGCCGACCTCGGTCATCAGCTGACCGTCAGCGGTTTTCTCGGGGAAGACAACCTTCAGGCGTTCGAAACCCTGTTCGCCAAACGCGGTTTTACCGACGCATTCATCCGCGTCCCCGGCGAGACCCGCAGCAATATCAAACTGGCGGAAAGCGATGGGCGCATCACCGATCTCAACGGTCCGGGGCCGAGGGTCAGTGAAGCGGCGCAGCAGGCTTTGCTCGATCGTCTCGACCAGATTGCACCGGGTCATGATGCCGTCGTCGTTGCCGGTAGTTTGCCCCGTGGTGTGAATCCTCAATGGTTGCGCGAGTTGATCCAGCGCTTGAAAAGGCGCGGTTTGAAAGTGGCGCTCGACACCAGCGGTGAAGCCTTGCGCGCAGGTCTGACGGCCGGCCCATGGTTGATTAAACCCAATACCGAAGAACTGGCTGAGGCGCTGGATTGCGAGGTGGTTTCCGTGACCGCTCAAGCCGAAGCGGCGAGCCGCTTGCATGCCCATGGCATCGAGCACGTGGTGATTTCCCATGGTGCCGACGGAGTGAACTGGTTCAGTGTCGGCTCGGCCATGCACGCCACGCCGCCCAAGGTCAGCGTGGTCAGCACCGTCGGTGCGGGGGATTCGTTGCTGGCGGGCATGCTGCACGGATTGCTCAGTGCCGATACGCCCGAACAAACCTTGCGCACCGCCACCGCGATTGCCGCCATGGCCGTCACCCAGATCGGTTTTGGTATCGGCGATGCCGCGCAACTGACGCAGCTTGAACAGGGCGTGCGCGTGCGCCCCCTGACAGAACAATAAGAGGGTTTGACATGAAGTTAGCCATTGTTACGGCCTGCCCGAACGGCATGGTCACCAGTGTGCTGTGTGCTCGTCTGCTTGATGCAGCCGCCCAGCGTCAGGGCTGGAGCACCAGTGTCGAAGTCGTTGATGCGGCCCATCCGGAACGTCAACTGTCGGCCTCGACCCTTGAAGCCGCTGAGTGGGTGTTGCTGGTCACCAGCGGACCGGTGGATATGTCACGGTTCGTCGGCAAGCGTGTGTTCCAGAGCACCCCGGCCCAGGCCCTGCAAGATGTCGAAGCGCTGCTACGTCGCGGGGTGGAAGAGGCCGAGGTTTACGTCGCGCCCGAAGCCACCGCCGAGCCTGCTGCGGTGGTTAAAAATGCACCGCGCCTGGTGGCCATCACCGCATGTCCGACCGGCGTCGCCCACACCTTCATGGCCGCCGAAGCTTTGCAGCAAGCGGCCAAACGCCTGGGTTACGATTTGCAAGTGGAAACCCAAGGCTCGGTTGGCGCACGCAATCCGCTCAGCGCAGAGGCGATTGCCGATGCTGACGTGGTGCTGCTGGCGGCAGACATCGAAGTCGCCACCGAGCGTTTCGCCGGCAAGAAAATCTACCGCTGTGGCACCGGCATCGCCCTGAAACAGGCCGAAGCGACGCTGAACAAAGCCCTGGCCGAAGGCAAGCAGGAAAGCGCTGCGACCGGCGCCAAAGGCCCGGCCAAGCAAGAGAAGACAGGCCTCTACAAACACTTGCTGACCGGTGTGTCGTACATGTTGCCGATGGTGGTGGCGGGCGGTCTGATGATCGCCTTGTCCTTCGTGTTCGGCATCACCGCATTCAAGGAGGAAGGCACGCTCGCGGCAGCGCTGATGCAGATCGGCGGCGAGACCGCGTTCAAGCTGATGGTGCCGCTGCTGGCGGGGTACATCGCCTACTCGATCGCCGACCGCCCGGGCCTGGCGCCGGGGATGATCGGTGGTTTGCTGGCAAGCACCCTGGGCGCCGGTTTCATCGGCGGGATCATTGCCGGTTTCATTGCCGGCTATGCGGCCCAGGCGATCAACCGCTATGCGCGCTTGCCGCAAAGTCTTGAGGCACTGAAACCGATCCTGATCATCCCGTTGCTGGCGAGCCTGTTCACCGGTCTGGTGATGATCTACGTGGTCGGCAAACCGGTGGCCGGGATGCTCGCGGGGCTCACACACTTCCTCGACAGCATGGGCACCACCAACGCCATTCTGCTCGGTGTATTGCTGGGCGGCATGATGTGCGTCGACCTCGGCGGGCCGATCAACAAGGCAGCTTACGCGTTTTCGGTGGGGCTGCTGGCGTCGCAAAGTTATGCGCCGATGGCCGCGACCATGGCCGCCGGCATGGTGCCGCCGATTGGCTTGGGCATCGCCACGTTCATTGCCCGGCGCAAGTTCGCCCAGACTGAACGCGAAGCCGGTAAAGCGGCGCTGGTATTGGGGTTGTGCTTTATCTCCGAGGGGGCGATTCCGTTTGCGGCGAAAGACCCGCTGCGGGTGATTCCGGCGAGCATCGCCGGCGGCGCACTGACCGGCGCGTTGTCGATGTATTTCGGCTGCAAACTCATGGCGCCGCACGGTGGGTTGTTCGTGATGCTGATTCCGAATGCGATCAACCATGCGCTGTTGTATCTGCTGGCGATCGTGGCCGGGAGTCTGCTGACGGCGGTGACGTATTCGGTGCTCAAACGGCCTGAGACGGTGGAGTTGGTGCTGGAGCCGGTCAAGGCTTAAAAGCAAAAGATCGCAGCCTTCGGCAGCTCCTACCCTGGATTGTGTTCGACCGCGATGTTGCGGCGTACATCGAATCTGGAGTTGTCGACGGCTGCGATCTTTTTAATGTCACCCCGATATCGAATCAGGTCGGTGGTTTCATTTGCCTCCTCGGCATGACTTCCGTTTTCAGGATCAGTCTGTAAACCCCGGCAAACCCTGAGCTGCACGCCATTCCTTGACCGCTTTCAAGATGCCTTTCGGCGAATCATCCTCACCGTTCTCCGGGTAGTAGATCCAATCAGATGCAGCAGCGTTACCAGTCGCATCGATGAAGCGCTCCAGAAGCTCGTCCTGATACTCCTCTGTGCCGACTGCGCTACATATCTCTTTGATCAGTTCCAGAAATTCGTCTTCTGTGTATTCCGACAGACTGCTTTTAAGTGCGATCATTTTGGGCTCCTGTGTGTGCCAATGTGATGTTTCGGAGTCATGGCACTGAGGTTGTCGATGTTGTAAACCTCTCCACCTTCTGAAACGGGTATGCCGTGGTGTAGTTCAAAGGATCGTCGTTTGCCTACTGTATCGATTGCTTTTGCGCGTGGTGCCATGCCTTCAAGCATTCGTGCCTTGTTGCTGTCATTGAATTGGCTGGCTAGTTCGGCATCACTCCCAACCGCCATCCAGAACGCTTTCCTGAAAGTGTCGAAGCTACTGAAACTCTTCCCCCTGAGTTGGTCAGCAATCCGCGTCGGAATGGGAGCGCCTAACCCAGTGCCAGCCCCAGCAAGCCAAACCCCCGACACATCCTCGCCCACCCCCGTAACCCCACCGGGTTCAAACCGGGCATTGAGCACGATGTAGATCGGTTCAAGTCCCGCATCCGCAGGAAACCAGATAATCGCGTCCTGATAATCGGGCGGATGCTCCGGGTTCACCAGAGCCTTGTTGGCTTGCTCGGTGGGCGGGTACACCCATATCGTTGGCAGTGGCGGGGCGCCTTCGAGGGCCGGGATGCGTGGTATATCGTCGGGGTTCGCCGCAGGCGTCCAGATCAGGCCGATGCCGTTGCCGAGGTCGGCGACAAATTTCTCTCCCTCTTGGGTGGCCTTGATGACCGGGACAAATTCCCAGTCTTTTTTCCCGCCGGTGTAGAAGCCGTAGGCGTTGACGGAGCCGTCCGGCAAGGTCTTCACGTTGAGGCGCACACGGGTTCGCCCGGTGTTCAGTTCTGTGTACTGTTCTTTCTTGTAGAAGGCGCTGTCGGGGGAAAGGCGGGTATTCGGCATCAGGAGTGCCACGGTCCCGAGCGCTGCGCCGGCTGCCACTGCCGTGGAGCCTGATAGCAGACCGAGTGCAAGCGAGCCGCCGAGACGTTGGGCGATGGCGCCGGCCGTGGCTGAGCCTCTCACCAGTTTCAGGGGGACCCCGGCGGCTGTGATCGGCGCACCGGTGTCGAGCACGGCCCATAATCCGTAGTCGGCCAATTTCTCTACGGGGACAAATCCGCTCGGGTGGCTGTGATTGATGACGCCGTCAGGGAGGTTGCAGCTCTTGGCGAACACGCAACCTTGCGAGTCGGGCTGAGTATTGAGGGCGTCCTGTTGTTTTTTCTGATGCATCTCCCAGCGGGCGTTGGCGTCCAGTTCATTCTTTCGGTTAATGGCGGCTACCGCTGCGCCGGCGTCCTGGAAGGCTTGTATCTGCGCCTGGGTGGGTTGTTGTCTTGGGGCGGGCAGAAAATCCGGGGTGTCCGGGAAACCGAGCTTTTTCATTAGCGCTTCTTGTTCGTCTGGGTTCGCCTCGAACCTACTGAAAGTCTCAGAGGCTGGCGTTAGGACGTTTCCCAAAAGCGGCGCTGAAATTTCCTATTTCATGTTGTTACTGGAGGCTGATGAGCAATGGCGCTGGTTCGGCTGCGGCCCGCAGCTTTCGGAGGTGAACATCGACGGGCAGATGGGGGAGATGAGTGTGGTGCTGCGGGGGGGGGGGGAGCGCACGTTGCAGCCGGTGTGAGGGCCGCATGATCGTTCCCACGCTCTGCGTGGGAATGCCTCAACGGACGCTCCGTGTTCGGCTTGAAAGGGACGCGGAGCGTCCCGGGCTGCATTCCCACGCGGAGCGTGGGAACGATCAACGGGGGTAAGCCCCCTCGCCACAGGTCGCTCCCACATTGGCTGTGCGGTGTCAGTAGACGTCGCGGCGATAGCGACCTTGTTCGATCAGGCGGTCGACTTCTTCAATGCCCAGCAATTCGTTAAGCACGTGATCCACCCCTGAAGCCATCCCCTGCAAACTGCCGCAGATGTAAATCACGGCGCCATCGGCCAGCCACTTTTTCAACTCGTCAGCAGACTCGCGCAGGCGATCCTGCACATAGATCTTCTCGGCCTGATCTCGGGAGAACGCCAGGTCCAGTCGTTCCAGATCCCCGGCAATCAACCATTCCTCAAGCTCTGCGCGACACAGGTAATCGTGTTCCCGATTACGCTCGCCGAACAGCAGCCACTGGCGCTGCTGCCCGTCGGCAATCCGTGCCTTGAGCAAACTGCGCAACCCGGCCAGTCCGGTGCCGTTGCCCAGCAGGATCATCGGCACCGGCTCGTTTGGTAAATGGAAACCACTGTTGCGTCGCACCCGCAAACTGATGCCGCTACCCACGGGCGCATGCTCGGTCAACCAGCCGGAACTGACGCCCAAGGTGCCGTCGGAATGCAGTTCCTGACGCACAATCAATTCCAGCACGCCGTCGGCGGCGATCGAGGCGATGGAATATTCGCGCATGGCCAACGGCACCAAGGCGTCCGTCAGCGCTTGCGCGTGCAGGCCGACCAGATGAGCGCGGTTCTCGGGCAGTTGGCGGCTGGCCAGGGCTTGTTCCAGCGTTTGCGACAGGCCATCGAACTCAACCGTGGCTCGACCGTCAATCCCCAGGCCGTCGAGGAAATGCTCGATGGCCCACGGACAATTGCGCGGCAGCACTTCCACCAGGTCACCGGCCAGCCAGCTGCTGGTGGTGGGGGCGCTGAGGCCGAGCAAGTACACGGGTGAACCGCTGCTGTCCGGGTTCATCAATTCGCGGCGGATCAGGGTCCAGTTGTCGTAGCTTGGCGCTTGCCAGGTATCTACCGGCGCCTGGCCCGTCAGCAGGCCGAGTTGTTGTTGCCAGTGGCGCAGGGCGTAGGGGTCACCGCTGTCGACTTCCACCGGGGCGAACAAGGTCTTGCCGCCGTGCTCGCCTAGCCAGGTGTGCAAGCGACGAGCGAAGCCGCAGAAGTGTTGATACTGGCGGTCACCGAGGCCGAGCACGGCATAGTTAAGGCTGTCGAAGCTCAGCGCACGGCCCAGCACTTTGCGTTCGAATCCTCGGGCACTGTCGGGCGCTTCACCGTCGCCGAAGGTGCTGACCACAAACAGCGCGTTGCTGGAATCCTGCAGGTCCTGTTCACTGACATTCGCCAACGGTTGAACCTTCACCGGCAACCCGGCAGCCTGCAATTGCCCGGCGGTCTGCCAGGCCAGTTGCTCCGCGAATCCGCTCTGGCTGGCGAAACCGATCAGCCATGCGGGCGCGTCGCTGCCCGGTTGCGCGAGGCCTTTGCGGGCATCCTTGATTTGACGTTTCTTGCGTCGACGGTCCAAATACAGCAACCAGCCAGTGATGAAAAACAGCGGCATGGCCAGCGCGGCGATCGTCAGGATTATCCGACCGACCATCCCGAAATAACTGCCGACGTGCAGCGCATAAATACTGGTCAGCAATTGCGCCTTGAGGCTCTTATCGCTGTAGCGGTCATGACGGCTGATGATGCCGGTCGCCGGATCGAGGGTGATCTGGTTCCGAGCTTGGTCGTGGGGTGAATTCTTCAGCAGGTAGAACACGGTTGCCGGTTGCCCGGCCACGGGCGGCATACGCACGTTGTAGGATGAAAGATCAGGGCCGGCGGCGCTGTAGATGCTGCTCCATATGGCGGCGTAATCGGCAGTGGGAGCCGGACCACTTGGCGCAGGGCCGCGACCGCTGCGCACTCGTTCGTTTTGCGGCGAATCGGAAAGCAGTCGGGTCAGGCCTTTGTTGTACCACTCGTACGACCAGGACAGCCCGGTCAGCGCTGCCAGAAGGTAGAACACCAGGCACCAGGTACCGGCCACCGAGTGCAGATCCCAGTTGAAGCTACGACCCTTTTTATTCCAGTCCAGGGTCAGCCAGGCGCGCCAGCTTTTCCACTGGCGCGGCCAGCGCAGGTACAGGCCGGACAGGCAGAAGAACAGCAGAATCAGCGTACAGGCGCCGGTGATCTGCCGACCGATATCGCCCATGGCCAGGACCCGATGCAGTTGCAGCATCAGGCCAAAGAAGTCCTGGCCCGTGACGTCACCCATGAACTCGGCGGTGTACGGATCGAAGTAACGCATCGGCCCACGGCGCTCGCCTGGCGGAGCGGTGAAGATCACCCGCGCGGCGTTGCCGCTGTCGGTCTCGACCCAGAGCATCGAGACGGTTTTGCCCGAAGCACCTTCGATTTTTTCCACCAGCTCAGCCGGGGGCAGCACGCCGGCTATCTGCTTCTCGACGTGCAGCACAGAGGGATTCAGCGCCCGCAGGATTTCATCCTGAAACGATACCGTCGCCCCGGTGATGCCCATCAGGGCCAGGACCAGTCCGGCGCTGATGCCGAAAAACCAGTGCAACTGGAACAGGGATTTCTTCAACACGTCGCTCGCCTTGTTCGTTCAAAAATTATCATCACGGCGCGCATTATGCCGTGAGTTGTCGAGAAGCATTCTTTTTTACACACAAAAGCCCCGTTCACTTCGATGAACGGGGCTTTGGCCTGATGTCAGTCAGTTACGACAATTACGCCAATCTGCTGGCTACTGGTCGTGGAGTGATCGAGGATCAGGTACAAGCGCTAGGCCTTTATCGCCGCGCCGCTGAACTGGGGGCATGCAAAGTCGATGAACCTGCTGGGGCGTTATCTGGAAGAGGGGCGGGTTTGTCCGGCAGATCCGCAAGCTGCTCGTGACTGGTATCGACGCTCGGCGGTCGGCGGGGATTTTCGTGGACAGTTCAGTTATGCAGCGGTGTTGGCGGATGAAGGGAGCATCGACGAGGCGCTGGGTTGGCTGCACAAGGCACTGGATGGTGGGAATCTGAATTTTTTGCGGGTGGCGAGAAAGGCACTGCTTAACGCAGATAATCTACAAATTCGGGAAATGGCGACCCTCTATGATCAACGCTTCGTTCAGATGAGCGATGAACGGAGCGTATCAAGGGTTGTTGAGTTGGTTTAAATCACTATGATTGAAAACTAATCAAATCTCGTCAAAATTGCTTCCTGGAGATGAAATCATGGCTGCAACCAAAGTCCTGACTGCCCATGTACCCATGGAGCTTGCTGATAAAGTCGATCAGATGGCTGCGAGGATGGAGCGCTCACGGGGCTGGATCGTGAAGCAGGCGCTTGCCGATTGGGTAGATCTGGAAGAAGAACGAAGCCGACTTACCCGCGAGGCAATGGCTGACGTTGATGCTGGGCGGGTGATCGATCATCAGTCTGTCCAGGCTTGGGCAGACAGTTTGAGTACCGATAAGCCGTTGCCGGTACCTTACTGATGGAGTTGAAATGGACGAATAAAGCGTTATCGGATCTCGCACGACTTTTTGAGTTTCTTGCGGTGGTCAATCGTCCTGCTGCAGCGCGTACTGTGCAATCTCTTACTCAGGCCCCCACATCCTTGCTCAGCAATCCGCGAATCGGGGAGCGAGTCGACGAGTTCGCGCCGCGAGATGTGCGACGACTTTTGGTTGGTCATTATGAGATGCGGTATGAGATTCAAGGCTCCACGCTCTACATACTTCGTCTATGGCATGTGCGGGAAGACCGATAGCAACTACCTCGACAGCTTGGAACGTCAGACACAAAAAAGCCCATGACATGTCATGGGCTTTTTGATTTCTGCGCGTGGTTTTTACACGTAGAACGACTTCAGCGGCGGGAAGCCATTGAACTCAACGGCGCTGTAGCTGGTGGTGTACGCACCGGTGGACAACCAGTACAGGCGATCACCAATGGCCAGGTTCAGCGGCAGGCCGTACTTGTAGTTTTCGTACATGATGTCAGCGCTATCGCAGGTTGGGCCGGCGATAACCACTTCTTCCATTTCGCCTTTCTTCTCGGTCCAGATCGGGAACTTGATGGCTTCATCCATGGTTTCGATCAGGCCGGAGAATTTGCCCACATCCGTGTACACCCATCGCTCAACGGCGGTACGGGATTTACGCGCCACCAGCACTACTTCACTGACCAGAATACCGGCGTTGGCGATCAGCGAACGGCCCGGCTCCAGGATGATTTCCGGCAGCTCGTCGCCGAAGTCTTCCTTGAGGAAGCGGATGATTTCTTCAGCGTAGGTTTCCAGGCTGTTGGTGCGGGTGATGTAGTTGGCCGGGAAGCCGCCGCCCATGTTGATCAGCTTCAGGTGGATGCCGTCTTCTTCTTTCAGGCGTTCGAAGATCACTTTGACCTTGGCGATCGCCGCGTCCCAGACGCTGATGTCGCGCTGCTGCGAACCGACGTGGAAGGAAATGCCGTACGGCACCAGACCCAGGTCGCGAGCGAGGATCAGCAGGTCCATGGCCATGTCGGTCTGGCAGCCGAATTTACGCGACAGTGGCCAGTCAGCGGTGGTCGAGCCTTCAGTCAGGATGCGCACATAGACTTTCGAGCCTGGAGCTGCCTTGGCGATGTTGCGCAGGTCGGCTTCGGAGTCGGTGGCATACAGACGCACGCCCTTGTCGTAGAAGTAGCGAATGTCTTTGGATTTCTTGATGGTGTTGCCGTAGCTGATGCGATCCGGGCCGACGCCCTGGTTCATCACTTTGTCGAGCTCGTAGATCGAGGCGATGTCGAAGTTCGAGCCTTTCTCTTTGAGCAGGTCGATGATTTCAACGGCCGGGTTGGCCTTGACTGCGTAGTAGACCTTGGCGAATTCGAAACCGGCGCGCAGGTCGTCGTAGGCCTGGCTGATCATCGCGGTGTCGATCACCACGAACGGGGTTTCTTGTTTGTCGGCGAAAGCCTTCATTTTCTGGAAGGTATCGCGCGCGAAATAGTCTTCGACGTTGATCGACATGCTGGGAACTCCTACTGGCAAACTGAAATTATCAATGGGTGCAAATGAACGCCCTCCGTATCCCCACTTTGGTTCGCCTACTTCCCAAGGCATGTCGCCGAAAGCAAAAAGGCCATGGGAGGCGGTGCTTACCCTTGGCCTTGCTGTCTCGTCGTCAGTACTTGAGCCGGATGGATCGTTTCCAGCATGGACGTTCGGCGCGAACTTTAGGGCGTGAGGGGCTTGAGATCAACAAAAAATGTCGCGTTTTTGCACGCATCCGTCGTGCGGTGCCGGACAGCTACTGATGTAACCGACCTGCATGACAGTGTGATGTTCCCCGAATGAGGAATTTTGGAGGGATTTGCATTGCCTTTGTGGCGAGGGAGCTTGCTCCCGCTGGGCTGCGTAGCGGCCCCAGATTTTGCGGCTGCTTCGCAACCGAGCGGGAGCAAGCTCCCTCGCCACAGGGTCAGGTCAGGCCATTGCAACCTCGGCCGGCGAAACAATGCTGGTCTTGCCCCCACGGGACTTGCCGGAGCTCAAATACTCGGCAATCGATTCCTGGGTCACCTCACCCAAAAACACCCGCTCTGCATCCATTACCGGTAGCCACGAGCGGTTGAACTCGTACATGCGCGACAGCAGGATTCGCAAATGCTCGTCATACGCCGCGGTGGCGTTGAACTCGCGCAAGTACTGCGCGCAGGTGCCGGTCTGACGGTGCAGGTCGCGACGTCGTACATACCCCAGGGCCTTGTTCTCGGAACAGGTGACCACCACATAACGCCGGTCATGCTCATCCATCAATTCCAGCGCTTCGGCCACGGGAGTCTGCGGGCTGACGGATGGCGCGTTGTCCGCTGCATCTTCGGCTTTGACCAGCAACAGACGCTTGAGGGTGCTGTCCTGGCCGACGAAGTTGCTGACAAAGTCATCCGTCGGGTGCGCGAGCAGAGTGTCGGGGTGATCGATTTGCAGCAGTTTGCCGGCACGGAAGATCGCGATCTTGTCGCCCAGCTTGATGGCTTCGTCGATGTCGTGGCTGACCATGATCACGGTTTTGTTCAGCGCCCGTTGCATCTCGAAGAACTCGTTCTGAATCATCTCGCGGTTGATCGGGTCGACCGCGCCGAACGGTTCGTCCATCAACAACAGCGGCGCATCCGCCGCCAGCGCACGAATCACGCCGATCCGCTGCTGCTGGCCGCCGGACAGTTCTCGCGGATAGCGAGTCAGATACTGCTTGGGTTCGAGCTTGATCATGCTCATCAACTCGCGGGCACGGTCGTGGCATTTCTGTTTGTCCCAGCCGAGCAGTTTCGGCACCACCACGATGTTCTCTTCGATGGTCATGTTCGGGAATAGACCGATCTGCTGGATCACATAACCGATGTTGCGACGCAGGGTCACGGCGTCGAGGTCGGTGGTGTCTTCACCGTTGATCAGGATCTTGCCCGAGGTCGGTTTGATCAGGCGGTTGATCATTTTCAGCGTGGTGCTTTTGCCGCAGCCCGATGGCCCGAGGAACACACAGATTTCGCCTTCATTGACGGTCAGGCTTACCGAGTCCACGGCTTTCACATCTTTGCCGTTGCTTTGGAAGGTCTTGCTGAGGTTTTGAAGTTCGATCATTTGAGCAGTCCTTTTGGAGTCAGCGTGCGTTGCAGCCATTGCAGAAGCAGGTCGGCGAAGATGGCCAGGAGACTGACCAGCACGGCACCGACGATCAGCATCGACATATCACTGCGGCTGATGGAAGCGAGAATGAGTACACCGAGGCCACCGGCGCCGATGGTCGCGGCGATGGTCATCACACCGATATTCATCACCACGGCGGTGCGCACACCGGCGAGGATCACCGGCACGGCGATGGGCAGTTCGACCATGCGCAGGCGCTGGCCGAAGGTCATGCCGATGCCACGCGCTGCTTCGCGAATGCCCGGTTCGACGTTGGTCAGGGCCAGGTAGGTGTTCCGCATGATCGGCAGCAACGAGTACAGAAACACCGCGGTGATTGCCGGCATCGGGCCGAGGCCCTGGCCAAATTTCGAGTAGAAGGGCAGCAGCAGGCCGAATAGCGCAATCGATGGCACGGTCAGCAGCACCGTGGCGCTGGCTTGCAAGGGGCCGGCGAGCGTCGGGAAGCGGGTCATCAGGATGCCCAGCGGCACGCCGGCCAAAATCGCCAGGGTCACGGCGATGCCGACCAGGGTGATGTGCTGCCAGGTCAGCTGCAAAACCTGCGGCCAATCGAGATGGGAAAAGGCGTTCAAAAATTCCATGGCTTTTCCTCCTCAGTTGATGGGGTGCTGGCGCAGGAAATCTGCAGCAACGGATGAAGGACTTTCGTGATCGACATCGACCCGTGCGTTGAGCTGACGCATGGTGGCGTCGTCGAATAGCTCAGCCAGCGGCTTGAGCTCTTCGGCGAGTTTCGGGTGGGCGTCGAGGTAAACCTGACGCACCACCGGCGCGGCGGTGTAGTCGGGGAAGTAGTGTTTGTCGTCTTCCAGCAATTTGAGCTTGAAGGCGTTCAAGCGACCGTCGGTGGTGTAGACCAGACCGGCGAACACCTGGCCATTGCGCAGGGCGGTGTAGACCAGCCCGGCGTCCATCTGACGGATGTTGTTGCGGGTCAGGTTCATGCCGTAGAGATCCACCATGCCATCGAGACCGTCGGAGCGGTTGGCGAACTCAGTGTCCAGCGCTACTAGATGATTTTGCTTCTGCTCCGCCTGCATCACCGCGTTCAGCTCGCTCATGGTGTTGATCTGCGGATAAGCCTTCGCGGTGTTTTCCGGCAGTGCCAGGGCGTAGGTGTTACTGAACTTCGACGGGGTGAGCCAGATCAGGCCTTTTTTCGCGTCGAGTTCTTTTACTCGGGCGTAAGACTGTTCGCTGTCGAGTTTTTCAGTGACATGGTTGTAGGCCACGAGCGAAACGCCGGTGTATTCCCACATCAAATCCAATTGACCACTTTCGTGGGCGCTGCGGGCCAGATTGCTGCCCAGGCCGCCCGTCACTTGGGTGTCGTAACCCTTGGTGCGCAAGTATTGGGAAGTGATTTCCGCCAGCAAGGTTTGTTCGGTGAACACCCGGGCGCCGATGCGAATCAGCGGTTTATCAGCGGCTTGGGCAAATCCTGCGAACAGCAGAACGCAGCCTAGTAAAAAGCTAAATGTCTTCATGAATATTCCTTTGCCGAGGCTTAAGACGGGCGCAAGCCGCGTTCGAGCCAGAGGCGGCTGGCGAGTGTCACCAGACCGTCGAGCAGCAAGGCCAGCAGGGCGGTGCATGCCGCGCCGAGCAGCAGTTGCGGCTGATTGTTCAGGGCGATGCCGGGGAAAATCAGGCTGCCCAGGCTGTTGGCGCCGATCAGGAACGCCAGCGGTGCAGTCCCGACGTTGATCGCCAGCGCCACGCGCACGCCGCCAATGATGATCGGCATGGCGTTCGGCAGTTCGACCCGCCACAGCACCTGAGTCGGTGTCATGCCGATGCCGACGGCGGCTTCCTTGAGCGAACCCTGAACGTTTTTCAGCCCTTCATAGGTGTTGCGCACAATCGGCAACAGTGAGGCGAGGAACAAGGCGAAGATCGCAGGGCCGCTGCCGATGCCGAGGATACCCAGGGCGATGGCCAGTACGGCGAGAGGCGGCACAGTGTTGCCGATATTGAAGATCTGCATGAAGCGTTCGGCGCGTCCAACCATGGTCGGGCGGCTGAGGAAGATGCCGGCGGGGATGCCTACAACGAGGGCGGCCAGCATGGAAGCGAGGACAAGAATCAGATGAGCTTGCAGGTAAAACAACAAATCTTCGCGGTACTGTTCGATCGTGTTGATGCCGATCCAGTGGATCAGCAGGGCCAGAAGGGCGATTACCAGCGCGCCTCCTATCAGCCCTTTGCCATAGTGGATAGCCACAGGCGGACTCCTTTTTTTCAGTCGGCGAACACTCTTTCGTGTGGCAACGCCTTTCTTGGCTGCCGAAAAAATGATCGCGAGAAGCAGCTCGTCATACCGGTGAAACAGTATGCAATCGAGCCGTGAGCACAGCCTCGTCAGGCCGAATTGCAGGTGTTTCAGGCCCCCGACGAGTGGTCGTTACGGGGGAGTGGACGTCTCCGTGCTTTAAAAGGTTCCCATCTACGGCAGCATTTGGCCACCCCTAATGTGCTCAACGGTTCGGTTATTGACTCAAGTTGGGCTATAATCTGCGCCCTTTTTTTGAATCACCTGCCAGGCGATTTCCCATGACCAAACAGGCCGCCGAAGTCGCGAAACGCCGCACTTTCGCCATTATTTCCCACCCCGATGCCGGTAAAACCACCATCACCGAGAAACTCTTGCTGATGGGCAAGGCGATTGCGGTTGCCGGCACGGTGAAATCTCGAAAATCTGACCGCCATGCCACCTCCGACTGGATGGAAATGGAAAAACAACGGGGTATTTCCATTACCACGTCGGTCATGCAGTTCCCGTATCGCGACCACATGATCAACCTGCTCGACACCCCGGGCCACGAAGACTTCTCCGAAGATACCTACCGCACCCTGACGGCAGTGGACTCGGCCTTGATGGTCCTCGACGGCGGTAAGGGTGTAGAGCCACGGACCATCGCCCTGATGGATGTTTGCCGTCTGCGTGACACGCCGATCGTCAGCTTCATCAACAAACTCGACCGTGACATCCGCGACCCGATCGAACTGCTCGACGAAATCGAAGCGGTCCTGAAGATCAAGGCTGCGCCGATCACCTGGCCGATCGGTTGCTACCGCGATTTCAAGGGCGTTTATCACCTCGCCGACGACTACATCATTGTCTACACCGCCGGTCACGGCCACGAGCGCACCGATGTGAAAATCATCGAGAAGCTCGACTCCGACGAAGCCCGCGCGCACTTGGGCGACGAATACGATCGCTTTGTTGATCAGCTGGAACTGGTGCAGGGCGCCTGCCACGAATTCAATCAACAGGAATTCCTCGACGGCCAACTGACACCGGTGTTCTTCGGTACCGCACTGGGCAACTTCGGTGTCGATCACGTGCTCGACGCCGTGGTCAACTGGGCGCCGAAACCGCTGGCCCGTGTCGCCAACGAACGCACCGTGGAACCGGTTGAAGAGAAATTCGCCGGCTTCGTGTTCAAGATCCAGGCGAACATGGACCCGAAACACCGCGACCGCATCGCCTTCATGCGGATTTGCTCCGGCAAGTACGAAAAAGGCATGAAAATGCGCCATGTACGCACCGGCAAAGACGTGCGGATCGGCGATGCGCTGACGTTCTTCTCCTCCGAGCGTGAGCAGCTGGAAGAAGCATTTGCCGGCGACATCATCGGTTTGCACAACCACGGCACCATCCAGATCGGCGACACCTTCACTGAAGGCGAAGTCCTGGGCTTCACCGGCATCCCGCACTTCGCCCCGGAACTGTTCCGTCGCGTGCGTCTGCGTGATCCGCTGAAATCCAAGCAACTGCGCCAGGGCTTGCAGCAACTGGCCGAAGAAGGCGCCACCCAGGTGTTCTTCCCCGAGCGGAGCAACGACATCATCCTCGGCGCCGTTGGTGTGCTGCAGTTCGATGTGGTGGCCAGCCGATTGAAAGAGGAATACAAGGTCGAATGCTCTTACGAGCCGATTACCGTTTATTCCGCGCGCTGGGTCGAATGCAGCGACAAGAAGAAGCTTGAGGAATTCTCCAACAAAGCGGTGGAAAACCTCGCGCTGGACGGTGGCGGTCACTTGACCTACCTCGCCCCGACCCGGGTCAACCTGGCATTGATGGAAGAGCGCTGGCCAGACGTGAAGTTCCGTGCGACGCGTGAGCATCATTAAGCGCTGAGCCGTAACAACCAAAGCCCCGATGCATAAGCCTCGGGGCTTTTTTTTATTGACCACTATTGCCCGTGGGAGCGAGCCTGCTCGCGATAGCGGTCTGGCATTCAGACATGTGTTGACTGCCTATCCGCCATCGCGAGCAGGCTCGCTCCCACATTGGATCATCATTGTTAGTGGGTTTGGATATAAGGCTTATTCGAAACCAATCTCTTCGACAACGGGATTTTCTGCTACCCGGTAGCGTCCTGTCTGGAGAACCCGGTCAATCGGAACTAAATTTCATTCAGTACCTTTCAGGCATCCATGCGTCACCCACAAAGGATGGAATCGGCTATGAGCATTTTTCAACGCATTGTGTTGTTGCTAAAGGTTTTGGTGATGCTGTCCCTCGGCACGTCGGCGGTGGCGTGGGCAGAATGTCAGGACCATGAAAAACAGGCCTTGAACGGGCAAGGCGTGCACAGCGAGCTGATGATCGCTGCGACCGAAACAGACGATGACGACCCGGACGCCGATGAAGATGAAGATGAGGAAGACACGCAAACGTAAATGACGGACAAAAGAAAACCCCTCCTGCCGGACTGATGCGCAGTCTGGCGGAAGGGATCTGGTCAACTCAGCAAAAGCGCGCCCCGATATCCGAGGCGCGTTTTTTTATGTCGCGCCGTCGAGAAATTGCTCGGCGTAGTGACAAGCCACCTGACGCGTATCGACCAGGCGCAGCAGCGGTTCTTCGGTGGTGCAGCGCTCGGTCGCGTACGGGCAGCGCTTGTGGAAGGCGCAGCCGGATGGCGGGTTCAGCGGGTTCGGCAGTTCGCCGACGATTTTGATTTTCGGCTTGTCCGGATCCGGGTGGATGGTCGGAGTGGCCGACAACAGCGCCTGGGTGTACGGGTGCAGAGGACGAGTATAGATGTCCTCTTTCGGGCCCATTTCCACCGGGCGGCCGAGGTACATCACCATCACGTGATCGGCGACGTGACGCACCACGGCCAGGTTGTGAGAGATGAACACGTAGGCGGTGTTGAACTCTTGCTGCAAATCCATGAACAGGTTGAGTACCTGCGCTTGAATCGATACGTCCAGCGCCGAGGTCGGTTCGTCTGCGACCAGCACTTTCGGGTGCAGCATCATCGCGCGGGCCAGGGCAATCCGCTGGCGCTGACCGCCGGAGAACATATGCGGATAGCGTTGGTAGTGCTCGGGACGCAAGCCCACCTGTTTCATCATCGCCTGGACTTTGTCGCGACGTTCCGCGGCGCTCAGGTTGGTGTTGATCAATAGCGGCTCTGCCAGCTGATCACCGATCTTCTGCCGTGGGTTCAGCGATGCGTACGGGCTCTGGAACACCATCTGCACATCTTTGCGCAGCTGCTTGCGCTGAGCCTTGTCGGCGCCGGCGACTTCCTGTCCGGCGATTTTCAAGGAGCCGGAGGAGGGCTCCTCGATCAGTGTCAGGGCGCGGGCCAGGGTGGATTTGCCGCAACCCGATTCGCCCACAACGGCGAGGGTTTTGCCGGCTTCCAGTTCGAACGACACACCGTTAAGGGCGCGCACGGTCGCATGACCCTTGAACAGGCCCCGGGACACTTCGTAGTGACGGGTCAAGTTGCGGGCGGTAAGTACGACGGCCATTACGCCACCTCCTGATTCAGCGGGTAGAAGCAGCGGGCGAGGCTGTTGCTTTTCGGGTCAAGGGTTGGACGTTGCACGCGGCAGTTGTCCTGCACGTACGGGCAGCGTGGCGACAGCAGGCAGCCCTGCGGGCGGTCGTAACGACCGGGAACGATGCCCGGCAGTGTCGACAGGCGCGCGGCACCCAGGCTGTGCTCAGGAATGGCCTTGAGCAGTGCTTCGCTGTAGGGGTGCGCCGGCATATCGAACAGCTGTGGCACCTGACCGACTTCAACAGCCTGGCCGGCGTACATCACGCACACGCGCTGAGCGGTTTCGGCAACGACCGCGAGGTCGTGGGTGATCAACACCAGACCCATGTTCTGCTCTTTTTGCAGGGCCAGCAGCAGGTCCATGATCTGCGCCTGAATCGTTACGTCCAGCGCGGTGGTCGGTTCGTCGGCGATCAGCAGTTTCGGTTCGCCGGCAATCGCCATGGCAATCGCCACGCGCTGGCTCATGCCGCCGGAGAGTTGATGCGGGTAGGCGTCCATACGGCTGGCGGCGCCCGGGATTTCCACTTTTTCAAGCAGTTCGATGGCGCGCTTGCGAGCATCCTTTCTGGACATTTTCAAGTGCAGACGCAGCACTTCTTCGATCTGGAAACCGACGGTGTAACTTGGGTTCAGCGCGGTCATCGGGTCCTGAAACACCATGGCCAGGTCTTTGCCGACGATTTGCCGACGCTGACGGTTGCTGAGCTTGAGCATGTTCTTGCCGTCGAAATTCAGGGCGTCGGCGGTGACGATCCCCGGATGCTCGATCAGGCCCATCAGCGCCATCATGGTCACGGACTTGCCGGAACCCGATTCGCCGACGATGGCCAGCACTTCGCCCTTGTCCACGGAAATGTCGAGACCGTCGACCACCGGAACAGCGTTGGCGTCGCCGAAGCGAACGTTGAGATTCTTGATTTCTAACAGTGACATTTGAATCTCCTCAGGCGGCGTTCTTGAGTTTCGGGTCCAGCGCATCGCGCAAGCCGTCGCCCATCAAGTTGATTGCCAGCACGCTGAGCAAAATGGTCAAACCAGGCAAGCTCACCACCCACCAGGCGCGTTCGATGTAGTCGCGAGCCGAAGCCAGCATGGTGCCCCACTCCGGGGTTGGCGGTTGTACGCCAAGGCCGAGGAAGCCCAGTGCCGCGGCATCGAGAATCGCCGAAGAGAAGCTCAAGGTGGCCTGAACGATCAGCGGCGCCATGCAGTTGGGCAGCACGGTGATGAACATCAGGCGCGGCAGACCGGCACCGGCCAGACGCGCGGCGGTCACGTAGTCGCGGTTCAGTTCGCCCATCACCGCGGCGCGGGTCAGACGAACATAGGACGGCAACGAAACCACGGCGATGGCGATAATGGTGTTGATCAGACCAGGGCCGAGGATGGCGACAATCGCCACGGCCAGCAGCAAGGACGGCAGGGCCAGCATGATGTCCATCAGACGCATGATGGACGGGCCGAGTATGCGCGGGAAGAATCCGGCGAACAGCCCCAGCAGGATCCCCGGAATCAGCGACATGACTACCGACGACAAGCCGATCAGCAAGGACAGGCGCGAGCCGTGAATCAAACGCGACAGCAGGTCGCGACCGAGCTCATCGGTACCCAGCAGGAACTGGATCTGCCCGCCTTCCAGCCAGGACGGCGGCGTCAGCAGGAAGTCGCGGTATTGCTCGCTCGGGTTATGCGGCGCGACCCATGGGGCGAAGATCGCGCAGAAAATCACCAGCAGCATGAACATCAGGCCGGCGACGGCACCTTTGTTCCTGGAAAACGCATGCCAGAATTCTTTATAGGGCGACGGATACAGCAGGCTTTGATCGACTGCTACCGGTGTAGTGAGAGTGGTCATGGTCTTGATCTCAGCGCTGATGACGGATGCGTGGGTTGGCAAAGCCGTAGAGGATGTCCACTACGAAGTTGACCAGAATCACCAGGCAGGCGATTAACAGGATGCCGTTCTGCACCACGGGATAGTCCCGTGCGCCAATGGCTTCGATCAGCCATTTGCCGATGCCGGGCCAGGAGAAAATGGTTTCGGTCAGGACTGCACCGGCCAGCAACGTGCCGACTTGCAGGCCGACCACGGTCAGGACCGGAATCAATGCGTTACGCAGGCCGTGAACGAATACCACGCGCGCCGGCGACAGGCCTTTGGCGCGGGCGGTACGGATGTAGTCTTCACGCAGCACTTCGAGCATCGACGAACGGGTCATCCGCGCGATCACCGCCAGCGGAATGGTGCCGAGCACGATGGCCGGAAGGATCAGGTGATGCAGGGCATCGAAGAACGCCCCGACGTCATCGGCCAACAACGTATCGATCAGCATGAAGCCGGTGCGCGGCTCGATATCGTAGAGCAGGTCGATCCGCCCGGACACCGGGGTCCAGCCCAGGCTCACCGAGAAGAACATGATCAGAATCAGGCCCCACCAGAAGATCGGCATCGAGTATCCCGCCAGGGAGATGCCCATCACCCCGTGGTCGAACAGGGACCCTCGCTTGAGTGCTGCGATCACCCCGGCCAGAAGGCCCAGGATACCGGCGAACAACAGGGCGGCCATGGACAGTTCCAGGGTCGCGGGGAATAGAGAGCTGAACTCGGTCCAGACGCTTTCCCGGGTACGCAGGGATTCGCCAAGATCGCCGTGGGCCAGTTTGCCGATGTAATCCAGGTACTGGGCATACAGGGGTTTATTCAGACCTAGGCGTTCCATTGCCTGAGCATGCATTTCGGGGTCGACTCGACGTTCGCCCATCATCACTTCCACGGGGTCGCCAGGAATCATGCGAATCAACGCGAAAGTCAGCAAGGTGATGCCGAAGAACGTAGGGATCAGTAACCCCAGTCGGCGGGCAATAAAACTAAACATCGTAAGGTGTACCTCATCAGCCGGTTAGGCGTGCCCGGCAGCGCTGGGGTCAGCGATGCCGAGCGTTTCTTATCTACTTCACCTGGGTGGTGGCGAAGTTATTCGTGGTGAGGGGACTAATGTGATAGCCCTCTACGTTGGCGCGCATTGCAGTGAACATCCGGGTGTGCGCCAGGCTGATCCACGGCTGGTCCTGATTGAAAATGGCCTGGGCCTGTTCGTAGAGCGCGGCGCGTTCGGCCGGATCCACTTTGGCCCGTGCCTGGTCGAGCAGTGCCTGGAACTTCTCGTTGCACCAGCGTGCATAGTTTTCGCCGTTTTTGGCGGCCTCACAACTGAGCATAGGCGTCAGGAAGTTATCCGGGTCGCCGTTATCGCCGGCCCATCCAGCAGACACCATATCGTGCTCGCCGTTTTTCGCGCGCTTGAGCATTTCGCCCCATTCCATGACACGAATGTCCACGTTGATCCCGATTTTCGCCAGGTCAGCCTGCATCATCTGCGCGGCGAGCATCGGGTTCGGGTTGGTTGCACCCCCACCGTTGCGGGTGAACAGGGTAAACACCGTGCCTTCCGGCACACCGGCTTCCTTGATCAGGGCGCGAGCCTTGTCCAGGTCGCGGGGCGGGTTGGTCAATGTGTGGTTGTAGCCCAGCAAGGTGTCCGGGTACGGGTTGACCGCCACGGTGGCATTGCCTTTGCCGAACAGGGCGTTGACCGCCGCTTCTTTGTCGAAGGCGATATCGATGGCTTTACGCACTCGCACGTCGCTCATGTACTTGCGAGTGGTGTTCATGGCGATATAGGAGACGGTCATCGCGTTCAGTTCATCGACCTTCAGCTTGTCGTCTTTCTTGATGCTCGGGATGTCATCCGGTTTTGGATACAGCGCGATCTGGCACTCATTGGCCTTGAGCTTTTGCAGGCGCACGTTGTTATCGGTGGCGATCGCCAGGACCAACGCGTCAGCCGGTGGCTTGCCCAGGAAGTAGTCCGGGTTGGCCTTGAAGCGAACCTGAGCATCCTTGGCGTAACGCTGGAAGACGAACGGGCCGGTGCCGACCGGCTTGTTGTTCAGGTCGCCCATTTTGTCGGCCTTGAGCAATTGGTCGGCGTACTCGGCGGAGTAGATCGAGGAGAAGGCCATGGCGATGTCGGCCAGGAACGGCGCTTCACGGCGGGTCAAAGTGAACTTGACCGTGTTGTCGTCGACCTTCTCGACGCTCTTGAGTAGCTCTTTGAAGCCCATACTTTCAAAGTACGGGAAGCCCACGCTCGACTGCTTGTGCCACGGATGATTCGGGTCCAGCTGACGCTGGAAACTCCAGACCACGTCGTCGGCAATCAAGTCGCGGGTCGGCTTGAAGTAGTCGGTGGTGTGAAACTTGACGCCCTTGCGCAGGTGGAACGTGTAGGTCAGACCGTCATCGCTGATCTCCCACGAATCGGCCAATGACGGAATCACTTCGGTGGTACCGGGCTTGAAACCCACCAGACGGTTGAAGATGGTTTCGGACACTGCATCGCCTGTGACTGCAGTCGTGTACTGGACCATGTCAAAGCCTTCCGGGCTGTTTTCGGTACAGACCACCAAGGGTTTGGCCGAGACGCCGACGGCGACACTCAGCAACGCGGCAGCGATGGCCGCTCGTAGGGGAAGCATTTTCATCTAGAGCCCTCTGCAATCGGTTGAACAGAAAAGCCAGACGGCCGACTCAGCATGAGTCAGCCGCAGGCCTGCGTTTTACAAAATGTTGAACGGGATGGTGGTCACGAGACGGAACTCGTTGATGCTGCCATCCGCCTGATTTTCGCTGGCACGGTGCGCGGTGTAGGTCGCGCGAATGGCGGTGGCCTTGAGTGGACCGCTCTGCACGGCGTACGAAGCACCGATGCCGTATTCATAGTGGTGTTCGCCATCCTGGGCCTGGATGCCGTCGTAACCCTTGCCTGCCACGCCGCCGTTGCCGGTGTAGTGGGTGCCGTCGATGCCCCAGCCGCGAGCCTGGTAGATGTTGAACTTCAGGCCTGGTACGCCGTATTCGGCCATGTTCAGACCGTAGGCGATCTGGAAGGATTTCTCGTTCGGGCCGTTGAAGTCCGACAGCAGGGAGTTGGCCAGGTAGATGCCGTTGGTTTCGTGCAGGTAGTCGAAGTACTCGTTACCGTTCACTTCCTGATAAGAGAAGGTCAGGCTGTGCGCCTGGTGGGTCAGGCCGAACGACAGGGAGTAAGTGTCGTTGTCGATCTTGCCGATCAGCGCTTTACCTTCTTCCTGGGTTTTGTAGTAGTTCAGGCCAGTGGTCAGGCTCAGGATCGAGCTGTCGCCCAGCACATGACTGGCGCCGAAGTAGTACTGGTTCCAGATGTCTTCGGCTTGGGTTGCCCACAGGCTGGTGGTCAGGCTGGCAAATGGCGTGTAGGTGATACCGGCTGTGTGGACGTGATCGGTTTCAACAATGCCGTTGGCGTATTCGGTGCGGAACTTGCGCTGGCTTTGTTCGGTTCGCGGTGAATTGCGATCGAAGGTACCGAGGTCGAAGCTCAGGTTTTCCAGCTCTTCGCTGTGCAGGGTCACACCCTGGAAGCTCGAAGGCAGCGCACGGTTGCCGATGACATCGACCATCGGGCTGCTGAAGTTCTGGCGGCCGGCGGTGAGGGTGGTGTTGGACACACGGGCCTTGACGTTGGCCAGGCCCAGCTTGCTCCACTGGCCGACGGCGTCGCCACCTTCTTCGGTCAGGGTACGGTTGTTGCCCGCCCCGGAACGGGTACCCGGTGCGCCGCCGTTGTTGGACGCCAGATCCTTGCGATCACGATCCAGAGCGATGGCGTTGTAGGCCGCCACTTCGGTACTGAAACCCACGGTGCCTTCAGTGAAGCCGGAGTTGTACTTGAGGATGGTGCCCTGAACCCAGTTGATACGACGATCAGTCGGGGTCGATACGCCGTCTTTCTTGTAGCTGAACGTGGCGCCACGTTTCAGTTGCTCGTTGGCGTACCAATTGCGCGTAGTGCCGCTGATCGATTGGCCTTCGACAAAGCCAGTGGCTTCACTCTGAGCACTTTTCTCTTTCACGGTAACCGGCGTAAAAGCCTGGCTCTGGGATTCTGCGTAAGCCGTGGCGGTCACGCTGCTGATGGCCAAGGCCAATAACGCGGTGCTGCTCAGTTTCATGGGTGAAGCTCCTTACTTTCTTTTTTTTAACGCCGGTCTTTTTTGGTGATCCGGCTATTTGGTTTAGAACTCATGCACGCATCGCAAACGTTTGCTATAGGCCGGATTGGCGAATTACGGCAATACGCTTGCGTGAGGGCGCAATGCGCCCTCAGCGGGTTCTTGGCTAAGCGGTTATTTTTCTATGCTGACACCCGAGAAAACGTTACGACCGAACGGACTCACCTTGAATCCTTCGATTTTGGCGCTCAACGGCTGGTTAACCGTTGAATGGGCGACCGGCGTGATCGGTACCTGCTGCTTGAGGTACTGTTGCGCCTGTTTGTAGAGCACGGTGCGCTGGTCGCGATCGGTGACGACCTTGGCCTGCTTGATCAGCTTGTCGTAAGCCGGATCGCACCACATCGAGTAGTTGTTGCCACCAATGGCATCACAGCTGTACAGCGTGCCGAGCCAGTTGTCCGGGTCGCCATTGTCACCGGTCCAGCCGATCAGGCTGATGTCGTGCTCGCCGTTCTTGGTGCGCTTGATGTACTCGCCCCATTCGTAGCTGACGATCTTGACCTTGAGGCCGATCTTCGCCCAATCCGCCTGGAGCATTTCGGCCATCAACTTGGCGTTGGGGTTGTACGGACGCTGGACCGGCATGGCCCAGAGGGTGATTTCGGTGCCTTCCTTGACGCCGGCGGCCTTGAGCAGTTCCTTGGCTTTTTCCGGGTTGTAGGCGGCGTCTTTAATCGTTTCGTCGTAGGACCACTGGGTCGGTGGCATGGCGTTGACCGCCAGTTGACCGGCGCCTTGATAGACGGCATTGAGAATGCCTTGCTTGTTCACCGCCATGTCCAGCGCCTGGCGCACTTCGAGCTGGTCGAAAGGCTTGTGCCGCACGTTATAGGCGATGTAACCGAGGTTGAAGCCGGGTTTCTCGATCAGTTGCAGTTTCGGATCATTCTTCAGCGCGGTTACGTCGGCCGGGCGCGGGTGCAGGGTGATCTGGCATTCGTTGGCCTTGAGTTTCTGTACACGCACCGAGGCGTCGGTGTTGATGGCGAAAATCAGGTTGTCGAGCTTGACCCGGCTCGGGTCCCAGTACTGCTTGTTGCCGCTGTAACGGATGTTGGAATCTTTCTGATAGCTCTTGAACACGAACGGACCCGTGCCGATCGGCTTCTGGTTGATGTCGCTCGGCTTACCGGAGGCCAGCAACTGGTCGGCGTATTCGGCGGAAAGGATCGCGGCGAAGCTCATGGCGATGTTCTGGATGAACGCGGCGTCGACGCTGTTGAGCGTCATCACCACCGTCAGCGGCCCGGTCTTCTCGACCTTGGCGATGTTCTTGTTCAGGCTCATCCCGTTGAAATACGGGAACTCGGTCGGATAAGCCTTTCGGAAGGGTTGCTGCGGATCGAGCATGCGATTGAAGGTGAACAGCACGTCATCGGCGTTAAAATCGCGGGTTGGCGTGAAGTACTTGGTTGTATGAAATTTCACTCCGTCGCGCAGGTGAAAGGTGTACTTGAGGCCGTCCTCGGAAATATCCCAACTCGTTGCCAAGCCCGGTACGACGTTGGTGGCGCCTTTTTCAAACTCTGCCAATCGGTTGTACAGCGGTTCGGCGGCGTCGTTATCGGTCGCCGTGGTGTATTGCGCGGTGTCGAAACCGGCAGGGCTGCCTTCGGAGCAGAACACCAGACTGTTATTGGCGGCCTGGCTGATGGAAGTGACGGCCAGCAGGCCAGTGCCCAGCAATGCGGATAAAACCAAGGTATGGCGCATGACGCTCCCTCTTTTTGTAGTGTTATTCAATGCGCCGCGATCCCGTCTGGGGACGTAGTGGCTGCATTGAGCTCAAACCAGGACAGCAAACCGATAGTCCACACAGTTACTGGTCAGAACCCGACGGTAGGGACCGTGGATCTGGCAGTAAATGCGTTGAGTCCTAAAAACTCGTAGGAAAAGTCAACACGTCCTATGCCCTGCTGTACCAAGCAGTGGATTTGGACGTAGGAAAATTCCTGGCTTCTCGGCAGAAAAAAGCAGCGGTGACGCTGAAAACGTCGCCGCTGCCTTTTCTTATTTGCTGACGCTGACGCCGTAGAAGGAGTTCAAGCCAAACGGGCTGATCTTGAAGTCCTGCACGTTGTCGCGCATGGGTTGGAACACCGTCGAGTGAGCGATAGGTGTCATTGGAACGGCGTCTTTGAGGACGTGTTGCGCCTGCTTGTACAGTTCGGTGCGCTTGGCCTGATCGGTCGTGCGCTTGGCTTCTTTAACGATGCCGTCGAATTTCTTGTCGCACCATTTGGAGAAGTTGTTGCCCTGCAGCGAATCGCAGCCGAACAGCACGTTCAGCCAGTTGTCCGGGTCACCATTGTCGCCGCTCCAGCCGATGATCATCGCCTGGTTCTCGCCGCCTTTGGAGCGTTTGATGTACTCGCCCCATTCGTAGCTGGTGATCTTGACGTTCAGGCCGATCTTCTTCCAGTCGGACTGCAGCATTTCAGCCATCAGCTTGGCGTTCGGGTTGTACGGACGCTGTACCGGCATCGCCCACAGAACGATTTCGGTGCCTTCCTTGACGCCGGCTTCCTTGAGCAGCTCTTTGGCTTTCTCAGGGTTGTACGGCGCATCCTTGATGGTGGTGTCGTAGGACCATTGGGTCGGCGGCATGGCGTTGACGGCCAGTTGGCCCGCGCCCTGATAAACCGAGTCGATGATCTGCGGCTTGTTGACTGCCATGTCCAGCGCCTGACGAACTCGCAGGTCGGCCAGCGGGTTCGGCTCGTTGCTGCCCTTGACCTTGTCCATCACGTTGTAGGCGATGTAACCCAGGTTGAAACCGGCCTGGTCAGGTACCTTCAGGGTCTTGTCTTCCTTCAGTGCCTTCAGGTCGGCCGGACGCGGGAACAGAGTGATCTGACACTCGTTCTTTTTCAGTTTCTGAATACGTACCGACGGGTCGGTGGTGATGGCGAAGATCAGGTTGTCGATCTTCACGTCATCAGGCTTCCAGTAGTCCTTGTTCCCGGTGTAGCGGATGTTGGAGTCTTTCTGGTAGCTCTTGAACACGAACGGGCCAGTACCGACCGGCTTCTGGTTGATGTCGGCGGGTTTGCCTTCCTTCAACAACTGGGCAGCGTATTCGGCAGACTGGACTGAAGCGAAACTCATGGCCATGTTCTGGATGAACGCGGCATCAACTTCTTTGAGGGTGAACTTGACGGTGTGGTCGTCGACTTTATCGATCTTGGTGATGTTGGTATCCATCCCCATGTCGGTGAAGTACGGGAATTCGGTCGGGTACGCTTTGCGGAACGGATCATCCTTGTTAACCATGCGATTAAAGGTGAACAGGACGTCGTCGGCGTTGAACTCGCGAGTTGGCTTGAAGTACGGGGTGGTGTGGAACTTGACGCCTTCACGCAGGTGGAAGGTGTAAGTCAGGCCATCATCGGAAATGTCCCACTTGGTCGCCAGGCCAGGAATAACGGCGGTGCCGCCACGCTCGAACTGTGTCAGGCGGTTGAACATGGTTTCTGCAGAGGCGTCGAAGTCGGTTCCGGTGGTGTACTGACCAGGGTCAAAACCGGCCGGGCTCCCTTCGGAGCAAAACACCAGGTTAGTCGCCGCGGCGGCGAAAGGTGCGCTGGCTAACAAGCCTGCGCCGACTAAAAACGGAATGACCGCGTGTTTAAGCATGTTGGCCTCATGATTTGTTGTCATTTTTGGATTTTGAGGTACGACCTCGTGAGTCGTTCCTGCGGATACTTATGCAGGGGCCATACCCAATGCAAGATCCCGAATGGTCACAAGCCTTAAACAGTGGCACGAACGTACCTTAATGTCGCATATGTATAAATGCTGAGGTATTTGACCGTTTGCGCAGGTTTTTTACGGTGCAAACCGCGCACCGACAAAGGGCAATCGGGGCGTTTGGCGCACCCGATTGGAGCCTGGTGTTACTTATTTATACCCACTCCATAGAAGGGGGTAAGGCCGAATGGGCTGATCTTGAAGTCGGCAACTTCCTTGCGCAGTGGCTGGAACACTGTCGAATTCGCAATCGGTGTAATCGGCACCTGTTGCTCAAGATTTGATGTGCCTGTTGGTACAGTTTGACCCGCTGCTGTTTGTCGGTGGACACCTTGGCTTGCAACGAGTGGCGAGGGGCGGGGCACACCGCTCCACTGTAGGAGCTGCCGAAGGCTGCGATCTTTTGACGTTGTTTTTTAAGATCAAAAGATCGCAGCCTCGTTTCACTCGACAGCCCCTACAAGTAATCCGTGTCAGACGATAATTCGGTGTCAGACGTGGGATTGATCGCTCTCACTCTCCCGCGTGGGAATGCCGCCAGGCACGCTCCGCGTTCCGCTTTTGAATGTTTAATGGATGTGTCAAAACATGGAACTTTCCCACGCATTTTTCAGGTTGTCGGTCGGACGCGGGCCCAATAACCTTTGGCTGTCGCTGACAACTCAGCGATCGGGTGTGAGAAGCCCGGCAACTTATGGTCATCCAGTGTCTGTACACGCATAATCGCCGCCAGTTTATTAGCTGCCTGCAAATGCGTTATGGCGGCTGTGTGCGGGCGGACTTCGGTCCGGCCGGGTGTCCATAACCGGTCTTCTCACCTCGCACATAGCTGCCACCTCTTCGCCGTGTGAGAAGCGGCGAGTGGAGGCTCCAACGCTGGAGAAATTTTTCAATGGACAAATTAATCCCCGACCCACCCTTCAACACCACCACACCCAACGCCGAAGCTTCGCGCACCGAAGAATTACTCAAAGACCGCGAAGCCATAAAGCGCGCCCTCGACTACTATCTCGATCCCCCCGCGCAATACACAGAAAAACCCCGTCGCCCCAGCACCCTGTTCATGGTCGCCCCGGGTGCCGGCACCGAAAGCCTGCTGGCCTACGCCTACGAATCGTTGGCCTCAGCGAGTGTCCTGGCCAGCGATTTCGCCAACAATCTGATCGGCCCGCAGCGTCATACGGCGTTGGCGATTCAACAGATCATTATGTTGGCGGAATTGGCGGTGAACCGGGCGCTGGATAACGTCGATCCGGCGTAGACCGCGTTATCGTTCATCGCGGGCAAGCCCGCTCCCCCAGGATTTGTGCTGATTTGAAATTGGCGCATGACCTTGTGGGAGCGGCGGTGCGACGATTCGACTTGCCCGCGATTGACGGCAGATCAATCAACACAGGGCCTGACGGACAAACTCCGTTTCTTCAGGGCACAAAAAAACCGGTGATCACTTATTGATCGCCGGTTTTCGTTTAACCCTTATCCAATCACTGCATCAACACTTCAATCGCCCCATCCGCCGTCATACTGACCTGGCTGGTCCCTGCTTCAACCTCTGGCGTTACTGGCGCTGAATCCATTGCCGCGGCTTTCATCATCATCGGCCCACGCATGTACGGTTGTGGATAACCATTGCTGTTGAGGTTCAGGTTGACGATTTTGTAGCTCTTGCCGCCCAGGGCGTCAGTGGCCAGTTGGGCGCGGGATTTGAAGGCGGTCACGGCTTCTTTGAGCAGTGCGTCTTCGCTGGCCTTGCGGGTTGGGGTGGCGATGGCGAAGTCCATGCCGCCCATTTTCAGGTCGGTGAGCAGTTCGCCGGTGAGTTTGGAGAGGGCGGCGAAGTCCGAGCTTTCCAGGCGCAGTTCGGCGCGTTCGCGCCAGCCGGTGATTTTCTGGCCTTTGGTGTCATAGATCGGGTAGCTGTTGCGGCTGCCCTGACGCAGGGTGATGTCTTTGACTTCTTTAGCCTGGGCCAGTGCTTTGTTCATGGTGGTGCTGACGTCGGCGGCGAGTTTGGCCGGGTCGGTGTTTTGCTCTTCGGTGTAGAGGGTCACGATCATCAGGTCGCGGGCCACTTCCTGGCTGACTTCGGCGCGCAGGGATATCTGGTTGTAATGCAGTTCGTCGACGGCCAGGGCCGGAAGACTGACGGTGCCAACGCTTAAGGCAAGAAGGGCGGCGCTGCGGCGCAATGTGTGCATGAAAAGCTCCTTGGACGATGCGCAGGGGTTAAAGTCCGAACCTGCGTGAAACCATCAGACTCTAGCCTCAATGGTCCGGTTCGCACAGTTACAACTTCTATACAGATGGAAGGCTGGTGAGCGCGTTGCGGCCATTCGCGGGCAAGTCGGATCGCCGCACCGCTCGCTCCTACAGGAATACGTCGTATATAAACTCCTGCACGCCAAAATCCCGTAGGAGCGAGCGGTACGGCGATCCGACTTGCCCGCGAAGGCGTCCTTATAGACGCAGCAAACCTTCCTGCCATGTGGCCGTTTGCCGCACTTTTGCCTGTCACCCCCTGTGCTTGGTTATACTCCGTGCGATCCGCCTGGAGCGCTCATCAGGAGAGCTCATGCTCGCCCCCGTTCAAATCACTTCCGCCACTCGCCAGAACCTCTGGCGGCTCACGTTCATCCGCACGTTGGTGCTGGCCGCTCAGGCCGGTTCCGTGGGCCTGGCCTACTGGTTCGACCTGCTGCCGTTGCCGTGGGTGCAACTGGCAATGACCCTCGGTTGCTCGATCCTGCTCTGCGTGTTCACCGCCGTCCGCCTGCGTACCTCCTGGCCAGTCACCGAGCTTGAATACGCGCTGCAACTGGCCTGCGACCTGTTTATCCACAGTGCCTTGCTGTACTTCTCCGGCGGTTCGACCAACCCGTTCGTCTCTTATTATCTGGTGCCGCTGACCATCGCCGCCGTGACGCTACCTTGGCGTTATTCGGTGATTCTGTCGGGCATTGCCCTGGCGCTTTACACGTTGCTGCTGGCGCGGTTCTACCCACTGGAAACGTTCCCGATCGCCCGGGAAAATTTGCAGATCTATGGCATGTGGCTGAGTTTCGCCCTGGCTGCGGCAGTCATCACCTTCTTCGCCGCCCGCATGGCCGAAGAGCTACGCCGCCAAGAGGAACTGCGTGCCATTCGTCGCGAAGAAGGCCTGCGCGATCAGCAATTGCTGGCCGTCGCGACCCAGGCTGCCGGCGCAGCCCATGAACTGGGCACACCACTGGCAACCATGAGCGTGCTGCTCAAGGAAATGCGCCAGGACCATCCCGACCCGCTGTTGCAGGACGATTTGAGCGTGTTGCAGGATCAGGTCAAACTCTGCAAAGAAACCTTGCAGCAGTTGGTTCGGGCGGCGGAAGCCAATCGTCGCTTGGCGGTGGAGATGCAGGACGTCACCGACTGGCTCGACGAAGCCCTGAACCGCTGGCACCTGATGCGCCCGGAAGCCAGTTACCGCTTCCAGCGCCTGGGCCAGGGGACCGTGCCGCGCATGGCGCCGCCGCCGGACCTGACCCAAGCCCTGCTAAATTTGCTGAACAACGCCGCCGATGCGTGCCCCGAAGGCTTGCAAGTGACCCTGGACTGGAATGCCGAGGATCTGACCATCAGCATTCGCGACCATGGCGCCGGTGTGCCGCTGGCCATTGCCGAGCAGATCGGCAAACCGTTTTTTACCACCAAGGGCAAAGGTTTCGGCCTGGGCCTGTTTTTGAGCAAGGCCAGCGTGACACGCGCCGGCGGCTCAGTGAAACTCTACAGTCATGAGGAAGGTGGCACGCTGACCGAGCTGCGCCTGCCCCGTGTCGCCCGAGGAGACGAACATGAGTGACGAGATCCAAGTCGAAGGCGAAGAACTGCCGCATTTGCTGCTGGTAGATGACGACGCAACCTTCACCCGCGTGATGGCCCGCGCCATGGCCCGCCGTGGTTTTCGGGTCAGTACAGCAGGTTCCGCCGAAGAAGGCCTGACCATCGCCCAGGCCGACATTCCGGATTACGCCGCCCTTGATCTGAAAATGGACGGCGACTCGGGCCTGGTGTTGCTGCCCAAGCTGCTCGAACTCGATCCGGAAATGCGCGTGGTGATCCTCACCGGTTACTCGAGCATCGCCACCGCTGTCGAGGCGATCAAGCGCGGTGCCTGCAATTACCTGTGCAAACCGGCGGACGCCGATGACGTGCTGGCCGCATTGCTCTCCGAGCACGCCGACCTTGACACGCTGGTGCCGGAAAACCCGATGTCCGTGGACCGTCTCCAGTGGGAGCACATCCAGCGCGTACTGACCGAGCACGAAGGCAACATCTCCGCTACTGCCCGCGCCTTGGGCATGCACCGCCGCACGCTGCAGCGCAAACTGCAGAAGCGCCCGGTCCGTCGCTGAACTGGCGCTGAACAATTGTTGTCACACCTCGTTACAAGCCGGGTCGATCATTTATGATCGGCTCGTGTGTGTTCTTTTCTTTATCGAGCCTTATCCATGAATCAGAACGCTGAATATTCCGCGGTCAACGATGCTGTGCGCGGGCAGTTTTTTCGCAAAGTCTGGGCAATGACCACGCCTTACTGGCGTAGCGAAGAGAAGGGCAAGGCCTGGACGTTGCTGATCGCCGTGATCGCGCTGTCATTGTTCAGCGTGGCGATTTCAGTGTGGCTCAACAGTTGGTACAAGGACTTCTACAACGCCTTGCAGAAGAAGGACGAAGCGGCGTTCTGGCATTTGATTCTGTATTTCTGCGGCATCGCGGCGGTGGCGATTCTCGGCGCGGTGTATCAGCTCTATCTGACCCAGATGCTGACCATCCGTTGGCGGGCCTGGCTCACCGAGAAGCACTTCACCCGTTGGCTCGGCAATAAAAACTACTACCAACTGGAGCAGGGCGGTTACACCGATAACCCGGACCAACGGATTTCCGAAGACCTCAATAAATTCACCTCCAATACCTTGGCCCTGGGCCTTGGTTTGATCCGCACCGTCGTCAGCCTAGTGTCATTCTCAATCATTCTGTGGGGGGTATCAGGCAGCATCGAAGTATTTGGCTATACGATTCCCGGCTATATGTTTTGGTGTGCATTGGTTTACGCCATCGTCGGCAGCTGGCTCACGCATTTGATCGGGCGTCGTCTGATCGGTCTCAACAACAACCAGCAACGTTTCGAAGCCGACTTGCGTTTCTCCATGGTGCGGGTTCGCGAGAATGCCGAAAGCATTGCGTTGTACAACGGTGAGCCCAATGAGAACCGCCGTCTGAGCAGCCGTTTCGGCCTGGTCTGGCACAACTTCTGGGACATCATGAAAGTGTCCAAACGCCTGACCTTTTTCACTTCCGGTTATGGCCAGATCGCAATCATCTTTCCGTTCATGGTCGCCGCACCGCGTTACTTCGCCGGCAAGATTGAGCTTGGTGAATTGATGCAAATCAACTCGGCGTTCGGCAACGTGCAGGAGAACTTCAGTTGGTTTATCAGTGCGTACCAGGGCCTTGCTGAGTGGCGCGCCACTTGCGATCGTCTATTGAGTTTCCATCAGGCCATGACTGACAACGAACAGCGCGCACCGGCCATCGATGTACAGAACCAAGGCACGACGTTGAAGGTACATAACCTTGGCCTCGATCTCGCAGACGGTCGTCATCTGCTGACCAACGCCGACATGACTGTGGAGGAGGGCGAGCGCGTCATGCTTAGCGGTCGTTCCGGCAGCGGCAAATCGACGTTGCTGCGGGCGATGGGGCACCTCTGGCCGGCTGGCCATGGCAGCATCCGTCTGCCGACGGCACGGTATCTGTTCCTGCCGCAAAAACCCTATCTGCCGATTGGCACCTTGCGCGAGGCGCTGAGTTATCCACAACCCGGCGACACCTACCCGCACGAGCGCTACGTCCACGTGCTGGAAACCTGCCGCTTGCCGCATCTGGTTTCGCGTCTGGATGAAGGCAATCACTGGCAGCGCATGCTCTCGCCAGGTGAGCAGCAACGACTGGCCTTCGCCCGCGCGCTGCTTTATGCGCCGCAATGGTTGTATATGGATGAAGCCACTTCGGCGATGGACGAAGAGGATGAAGCGTCGTTGTATCAGGCGTTGATCGACGAGTTGCCGGGTTTGAGCATCGTCAGCGTCGGCCATCGCAGCAGCCTGAAGCGTTTCCATCCACGGCATGTGCGCATCGAGAATGGCCATCTGGTGGACCAGACCGTCACCGCCTGAACACCACCTCCCCCCTGTAGGAGCGAGGCTTGCCCGCGAAGAACGATAACGCGGTCTTCGATTGAAAACCGCGGGGAGGCCTTCGCGGGCAAGCCTCGCTCCTACAGGGGGCGGTGGTGATCGTACAACTCGCATGCGCTATGATGCGGGCTCAGCCGAATTTTTGAGACAGACGTTCACCATGGAAAACCCGATCGACACACCTCGCCTCCCTCGCAAGCGCCGCAGCCTCGCTCAGGAACTGGTGACGGTGCTGTCCGAGCAGATCCGCGATGGTCACCTCAAACGTGGCGACAAGTTGCCCACCGAGTCGGCGATCATGGAGGCCCATGGCGTCAGCCGCACCGTGGTGCGCGAAGCGATTTCCCGTTTGCAGGCGGCAGGGCAGGTTGAAACCCGCCACGGCATCGGCACCTTCGTGCTCGACACCCCGAGCCCGAGCGGTTTCCGTATCGACCCGGCCACCGTGGTGACCTTGCGCGACGTATTGGCGATTCTGGAATTGCGCATCAGCCTGGAAGTGGAGTCCGCCGGCCTTGCCGCGCAACGTCGCAGCCCTGAGCAGTTGGCGTTGATGCGAGCGGCGCTGGACGCGCTGAATGAAAGCGTCTCCCACGCCAGCGATGCAGTGGCTTCGGACTTCCAGTTCCACCTGCAGATTGCCCTGGCCACCGGCAACCGCTACTTCACCGACATCATGACCCACCTGGGCACCAGCATTATTCCGCGCACACGCCTCAACTCCGCGCGCCTGGCCCATGACGACCAGCAGCACTACATGAGTCGCCTGAGCCGCGAGCACGAGGAAATCTACGAGGCGATCGCGCGACAGGATTCCGATGCGGCGCGCGCAGCGATGCGTCTGCACCTGACCAATAGCCGCGAAAGGCTGCGCCAGGCCCATGAAGAGGCGCAGGCACAGGGGTGACAGGCGTTACGGCTTCACTTCGGTCGTGTCGTAATGCGCCTGAACTATAAAGGCCAGGCGCAGGTTGGATGTCATGAGGGGATCCGAACACGGCTCCATACTCGACTCATCCGCGAATTTGTAACGCAATTCGATTTCTGTGTTCCGGCACTTTTCCAGTTCCGCTTTCGGAATTCGCAGCTCAATTCCCGTCTGTGTTACCACATCGTCACTGGCTTCATCCCAGACGCCGGTAGGCTCTGCGAGGCCCTCCCCTGGGAAATCTACCTTGGCCGGCGAATTCACAACGCCCGCCGGTTTCCAGTCCTTGAGCAGCAGATACGGAATTACCTTTTCTGACGCAAATGTTGAGGCCCGCGATGAAATGCAGTTGACGGTTGTATTTTAAGTTGTACGATGACCTACAACTTCGGCGAAGGCTGAACGGTTTTCTCATACAACGTTGCTACCCAGGGTGTTCGAATAAATGAATCCACAAGAACTGAAGTCCATCCTCTCTTCCGGCCTGCTGTCGTTCCCGGTCACCGACTTCAATGCTCAGGGCGATTTCCATCGCGCGGGCTATATCAAGCGTCTCGAATGGCTGGCCCCATACGGCGCCTCGGCATTGTTCGCCGCGGGCGGCACCGGTGAGTTCTTCTCTCTGGCGGCCAGCGAATATTCGGAAATCATCAAGACTGCCGTCGATACCTGCGCCACCAGCGTGCCGATCCTCGCCGGTGTCGGTGGCGCCACCCGCCAGGCCATCGAATACGCTCAGGAAGCCGAGCGTCTGGGCGCCAAAGGCCTTTTACTGCTGCCGCATTACCTCACCGAAGCCAGCCAGGACGGTGTTGCTGCCCACGTTGAAGCGGTATGCAAATCGGTAAAAATCGGCGTAGTGGTCTACAACCGTAACGTCTGCCGCCTGACCGCTCCGTTGCTGGAACGTCTGGCCGAGCGCTGCCCGAACCTGATCGGCTACAAGGATGGCCTGGGCGATATCGAGTTGATGGTGTCGATCCGTCGCCGCCTCGGTGATCGCTTCAGCTACCTGGGCGGTTTACCGACCGCCGAAGTCTACGCCGCGGCCTACAAAGCGCTGGGCGTGCCGGTTTACTCCTCGGCGGTATTCAACTTCATCCCGAAAACCGCGATGGATTTCTACCACGCGATTGCTCGCGAAGATCACGCCACCGTTGGCAAGATCATCGATGACTTCTTCCTGCCGTACCTGGACATCCGCAACCGCAAGGCCGGTTACGCCGTGAGCATCGTCAAGGCCGGGGCAAAAATTGCCGGTTATGACGCAGGCCCGGTGCGTGCACCGCTGACCGATCTGACGGGCGAAGAGTACGAAATGCTTGCTGCGCTGATCGACAAGCAAGGTGCGCAGTAACAACCGATTAAACAAGGCCGCTGAGCAATTAGTGGCTTTTTGTGTGAGGACTTCTTTTAAAAGGGGCAGCCCGTGGCTGATTCAAAGCGTTTCGATAACTACATCAACGGCGAATGGGTGGCGGGCAGTGATTACTGCGCCAACATCAATCCGTCCGAGCTGACCGATACCATCGGCGAATACGCCAAGGCCTACCTGGCTCAGGTCCACGCCGCCATCGACGCCGCTCGCGCCGCGTTCCCGGCCTGGTCCACTTCGGGTATTCAGGCTCGCCACGATTCACTGGATAAAGTCGGCAGCGAGATCCTCGCCCGTCGCGAAGAGTTAGGCACTTTGCTGGCCCGGGAAGAGGGCAAGACCCTGCCAGAAGCCATCGGCGAAGTGACTCGCGCCGGTAATATCTTCAAGTTCTTTGCCGGTGAATGCCTGCGCCTGTCTGGCGACTACTTGCCGTCGGTGCGTCCGGGCGTCCACGTCGAAGTCACTCGCGAAGCCCTCGGAGTGGTCGGCCTGATCACCCCGTGGAACTTCCCGATTGCGATCCCGGCGTGGAAAATCGCCCCGGCCCTGGCCTACGGCAACTGCGTCGTGCTGAAACCAGCTGATCTGGTGCCGGGCTGCGCCTGGGCGCTGGCAGAAATCATCTCCCGCGCAGGCTTCCCGGCCGGCGTGTTCAACCTGGTGATGGGCAGCGGTCGCGTGGTTGGCGATGCGCTGGTGCAGAGCCCGAAAGTCGACGGCATCAGCTTCACCGGTTCCGTGGGTGTGGGTCGTCAGATCGCTGTCAGCTGCGTCTCGCGCCAAGCCAAGGTTCAGCTGGAAATGGGCGGCAAGAACCCGCAGATCATTCTCGATGACGCCGATCTCAAGCAAGCGGTCGAACTGTCGGTACAGAGCGCGTTCTACTCCACCGGCCAACGTTGCACCGCGTCTAGCCGCTTCATCGTCACCGCCGGGATTCACGACAAATTCGTCGAAGCCATGGCCGAGCGCATGAAGTCAATCAAGGTCGGTCACGCGCTGAAAACCGGCACCGATATCGGTCCGGTCGTCTCGCAGGCTCAGCTTGAACAAGACTTGAAGTACATCGATATCGGCCAGTCCGAAGGTGCGCGTCTGGTCAATGGCGGTGGTTTGGTGACATGCGACACCGAAGGCTACTTCCTCGCCCCGACGCTGTTTGCCGACAGCGAAGCTGCGATGCGCATCAGCCGCGAAGAGATCTTCGGCCCGGTGGCCAACATCGTTCGCGTGGCCGATTACGAGGCAGCGCTGGCCATGGCCAACGACACCGAGTTCGGACTGTCGGCGGGCATCGCCACCACGTCGCTGAAGTACGCCAACCACTTCAAACGCCACTCCCAGGCTGGGATGGTGATGGTCAACCTGCCGACCGCCGGCGTGGATTACCACGTTCCGTTCGGTGGGCGTAAAGGTTCATCCTATGGATCACGTGAGCAAGGTCGCTATGCGCAAGAGTTCTACACGGTCGTGAAGACCAGCTACATCGGCTCCTGACAGGAACACCGCGGTATCGGCATCGATACCGCAACACAACAACTTCACCCGCGCATAAAAATAATCAGTGGGAGTACATCTACAATGCAATCGACCAAGCCGACTCACGTCCGCTATTTGATCCTGCTCATGCTGTTTCTGGTGACCACGATCAACTACGCCGACCGGGCCACCATCGCAATCGCCGGCTCCAGCCTGCAAAAAGACCTCGGCATCGACGCGGTCACTCTCGGTTATATCTTCTCCGCATTCGGTTGGGCCTACGTGGCCGGGCAAATTCCCGGTGGCTGGCTGCTGGACCGTTTCGGTTCGAAAAAAATCTACGCCCTGAGCATCTTCACCTGGTCTTTGTTCACCGTGCTGCAGGGCTATGTCGGTGAGTTCGGCATGTCCACGGCGGTGGTTGCGCTGTTCATGCTGCGCTTTTTGGTGGGCCTGGCCGAAGCGCCATCCTTCCCCGGCAACGCACGCATCGTAGCGGCCTGGTTCCCGACCGCAGAACGCGGTACCGCCTCTGCGATCTTCAACTCGGCGCAATATTTCGCCACCGTGTTGTTCGCACCGTTGATGGGCTGGATCGTTTATTCCTTCGGCTGGCAGCATGTGTTCATCGTCATGGGCGTGATCGGCATCGTCTTCTCGGGCATCTGGCTGAAGGTGATCTACAGCCCGCGCCAACACCCGATGATCAACGACGCCGAGTTCAAGCACATCGCCGACAACGGCGGCATGGTCGACATGGACCAGGACAAAGGCAAAGGCAAAAAGGGCGACGGTCCGAAGTGGGACTACATCCGCCAACTGCTGACCAACCGCATGATGCTTGGTGTGTATCTGGGCCAGTACTGCATCAATGGCATCACTTACTTCTTCCTGACCTGGTTCCCGGTGTACCTGGTGCAGGAGCGCGGCATGACCATCCTCAAGGCCGGTTTCATTGCCTCGCTGCCGGCGATCTGCGGGTTTATCGGTGGAGTGCTCGGCGGGGTGATTTCCGATTACCTGCTGCGCAAAGGCCACTCGCTGACCTTCGCCCGCAAGGCGCCGATCATCGCCGGCCTGCTGGTTTCCAGTAGCATCGTGGCTTGCAATTACGTGGACGTGGAATGGATGGTAGTCGGCTTCATGGCCCTGGCTTTCTTCGGCAAAGGCGTGGGTGCGTTGGGCTGGGCGGTGGTGTCCGATACCTCGCCGAAACAGATCGCCGGTCTCAGCGGTGGCCTGTTCAACACCTTCGGCAACATCGCGTCGATCACCACGCCGATTGTCATCGGTTACATCATCAGCTCCACCGGCTCGTTCAAGTGGGCGCTGGTGTTCGTCGGTTGCAACGCGCTGGTAGCCGTCTTCAGCTATCTGGTGATCGTTGGCCCGATCAAGCGTGTGGTGCTCAAAGAGCCGCCAGTCAGCGGCGCTGAAACCAGCAACAAGTTATCTGAAGCGCATTCCTGAGGAGCGGCGTCATGCAGTTGATTGAACATTCCGACTCGCCGCGCTACATCCGCCTGCACGAGCGGGACAATGTGGTGATCATCGTCAACGATCAGGGCGTGCCGGCCGGCACCGAATTCCCCGATGGCCTGGTCACCGTGGATTTCGTGCCGCAGAGCCACAAGGTCACTCTTGAGGATATCCCAGAGGGCGGCCAGGTGATTCGTTACGGTCAGACCATTGGCTACGCGTTGCAGCCGATCCCTCGCGGCAGCTGGGTCAAGGAAGATCAACTGCGCATGCCGACCGCGCCGCCGCTGGATAGCCTGCCGCTATCCACCGAAGTGCCGGCCGCGCAGGCACCGCTGGAAGGCTTCACCTTCGAGGGTTATCGCAACGCCGACGGCACCGTCGGCACGCGCAATATTCTGGGCATCACCACCACGGTGCAGTGCGTCACCGGGGTGTTGGATCACGCGGTGAAACGCATCAAGGACGAGTTGCTGCCCAAGTACCCGAACGTCGACGATGTGGTGGCGCTGACTCATAGTTATGGTTGCGGCGTGGCGATCACCGCCACCGACGCGTACATCCCTATCCGCACCGTGCGCAATCTGGCGCGCAACCCGAACCTGGGTGGCGAGGCGCTGGTGATCAGCCTGGGCTGCGAGAAATTGCAGGCCGGGCAGGTGATGCACGAGAACGACAGTTCGGTCGATCTCAGCGAGCCGTGGCTGTACCGCTTGCAGGATTCCGGCCACGGTTTCACCGAGATGATCGAGCAGATCATGGCGCTGGCCGAGACTCGTTTGAAGAAGCTCGATCTGCGTCGTCGGGAAACTGTGCCGGCGTCCGAGCTGATCCTCGGTATGCAGTGCGGCGGCAGCGATGCGTTCTCTGGCATCACTGCCAATCCGGCGCTTGGCTATGCCTCGGATCTGTTGCTGCGGGCGGGGGCGACGGTGATGTTTTCCGAAGTCACTGAGGTGCGCGATGCGATTTATCTGCTGACGTCCCGCGCCGAAACTGAGGAAGTTGCTCAGGAACTGGTGCGGGAAATGGACTGGTACGACCGTTACCTGGCCAAGGGCGAAGCGGATCGCAGTGCCAACACCACTCCAGGGAACAAGAAGGGCGGGTTGTCGAACATTGTCGAGAAGTCCCTGGGCTCGATCGTCAAATCCGGCAGCAGCGCGATCAATGGGGTGCTTGGCCCTGGGGAGCGCTTCAAGCGCAAAGGGCTGATTTTCTGCGCAACCCCGGCCAGTGATTTTGTCTGCGGGACGTTGCAGTTGGCGGCTGGGATGAACCTGCATGTGTTCACCACCGGGCGGGGTACGCCTTATGGGTTGGCGATGGCGCCGGTGGTGAAGGTGTCGACCCGCACAGAACTGGCGCAACGCTGGCCGGATTTGATCGACATCGATGCCGGGAGGATTGCCACCGGGCGGGCGTCGATTGAAGACCTTGGCTGGGAGTTGTTCCACTACTACCTGGACGTGGCCAGCGGCAAGAAACAGACGTGGGCGGAGCAGCATAAGCTGCATAACGACATCACCTTGTTCAACCCGGCGCCGATTACCTGAGACCGAGTGATCGTTCCCACGCAGAGCGTGGGAACGATCCGGGTGAAAGTGGCTTATCATTAGCCCCCTAACGACACTCACCCAAGGTTCCCCCCCGGCATGCTGGCTATCTTCCTCGAAACCCTGAACATCACCGCGCCGGTGTTTGCCATGCTGTTTCTGGGGGCGCTGCTCAAGCGCATCGACTGGATCAACGACAATTTCATTCATACCGCGTCAGCCCTGGTGTTCAACGTCACCATGCCGGCGTTGCTGTTTCTGGGTATCTTGCATGCCGACCTGCATGCCGCGCTGCAACCGGCGCTGCTGATCTACTTCTCGGTCGCGACCCTGGCGTGCTTTGCGATTGCCTGGGGTTGGGCAATCTGGAAATGCCCGCGGGAAGACCGAGGTATCTATACCCAAGGCGCGTTTCGCGGCAACAACGGTGTTATCGGTCTGGCATTGGCGGCGAGCATGTATGGCGACTACGGGATTTCCCTTGGGGCGATTCTCGCGGCACTGGTGATCCTGTTCTACAACACGCTTTCGACCATCGTACTGGCGGTCTACAGTCCGGTGATCAAATCTGATCCGTGGAGCATATGCAAAAGCGTGATGGTCAATCCGTTGATCATCAGTGTGTTTGCGGCGGCGCCGTTTGCCTGGTTCAAGATCGGGCTGCCGGGATGGCTGGAAACGTCCGGCCAGTACCTGGCACAAACCACTTTGCCGTTGGCACTGATCTGCATCGGTGGCACGTTGTCGCTGGCGGCGATGCGCAAAAGCGGCACGATGGCGTTGAGTTCGAGTCTGCTGAAAATGATCGGCCTGCCGGTGCTGGCGACGCTTGGCGCCTGGCTCTGGGGCTTTCGCGGGGCGGAGTTGGGGATTCTGTTTCTGTACTTCGGCAGCCCGACTGCCGCGGCCAGTTTCGTCATGGCCCGGCAGGCTAATGGCAATCATGAACTGGCGGCAGCGATCATTGTGATTACCACGCTGATGGCGGCGATCACCACCAACGTCGGGATCTTTTTGTTGCAGTGGGGTGGGTGGATTTAATTTCGGAATTTGTAGTGTTCTTTATGGCCATTCGCGGGCAAGTCGGATCGCCGCACCGCTCGCTCCTACAGGATTTTTTGTCGTGTGCAAATTTCGCAAACGACACAACACCGTAGGAGCGAGGCTTGCCCGCGAAGGCGATCGATTTGCCTACTCCGGCTTCTGGTAGCTATCAATCACTTCCTGCGCCGCCCGAAACGCATCGATCGCCGCCGGCACTCCCGCATACACCGCGCAATGCAGCAGCGCCTCGCGAATCTCTTCCACGGTGCAGCCGTTGTTCAGCGCTCCGCGCACGTGACCTTTCAATTCTTGCGGGCACTTCAACGCGGTCAGCGCGGCGAGGGTGATCAGGCTGCGGGTTTTCAGCGGCAGACCTTCACGGTTCCACACACCCCCCCAGGCGTGTTCGTTGACGAAGTCTTGCAGTGGCTGGGTGAACTCGGTGGCGTTGCCCAAAGCGCGGTCGACGAAAGCGTCGCCCATCACTTGGCGACGGACTTCAACCCCAGCCTTTTTATCAGTGCTCATGGCAATTCCCTCTTGTGGTGTTGGCGACGCCAGGCGCGCAGCGACGTGAACAGCAAAAACGCCATCAGCGCCGGCAGGACAAAAAACAGCATCAGGTGTTCAAGCTTGCCGGCCAGCGGCATGCCGGTAGTGAACGACACCACGTGCAGACCGTAAGCCAGATACAAACCCAAAAACAGCAGACCTTCGGCGCGGGTCACCCGGTAACCGGAATAAAACACCGGCAGGCACAGCACCGCGACGCCGAGCATCACCGGCAAGTCGAAATCCAGGGCGTTGGGCGACACCGACAGCGGCGATGGCGCGATCAACGCGGTGAAGCCCAGCACGCCCAAGAGGTTGAACAGGTTGCTGCCGATCACGTTGCCCACCGCGATGTCTCGCTGACCGCGCAACGCAGCGATCAAAGAAGTGGCCAACTCCGGCAGGGACGTGCTGACGGCGACGATGGTCAGGCCGATGATCCGCTCAGACAACCCCAGGTCGGTCGCGACCGCTACTGCGGCGCCAAGCAGCAAGTGCCCGGCGAACACCAGCATCACCAGCCCGGCAATAATCATCAGCAGGCTGCTGAACCACGGTGCCTGTGGCGCTTCATGCGCCCCCGATGGCGGACGGGCCGAGTGTCGCGACTGGCGCAGCAGCAAACCCAGGTACAGCACCAGCGCGCCCAGCAAAATAATGCCATCTGTGCGGTTCAGTTCTTCGTTCCACGCCAGTACGAACACCAGCAGGCTGGCGCCGATCATCAGTGGAATATCCAGGCGCACCAATTGCCGCGAAACCCGCAGCGGAATTATCAGCGCCGAGAGCCCGAGGGTGACGAGGATGTTGAAGATGCTGCTGCCGATCACGCTGCCAACGGCGATGTCGACGTTTTGCGCCAGGGTGGCTTGCAGGCTGACCGCCATCTGCGGTGCGCTGCTGCCGAGGGCCACGATGGTCAGGCCGATAATCAGCGGCCGCACCTGCAGTCGCGCGGCCAGGCGCACGGCGGCGCGCACCATCAGTTCGGCGCCGGCGATCAGTAAAAACAGACCGCAGAGCAATTCAATCACGCTGATCAGGGGTAAATCGGCAAGTCCGAAAATAGTCAGCGCTCCGTCAATCAGTCGTCGAGGGCTTGCACGCGAACCTTCGCGGTGCCACTGCGCAGCATGCCCAACTGTTCGGCCGCTTCACGTGACACGTCGATCAGGCGCCCACGAGAGTATGGCCCGCGATCGTTGATGCGCACCACGCAGGACTTGTCGTTTTTCAGGTTGGTGAGCTTCACCCGGGTGCCGAACGGCAACTGGCGATGGGCGGCGGTCAGGCCGTGCTGGTTGAAACGCTCGCCACTGGCGGTGCGTTTGCCATGGTGTTTGGCGCCGTAATACGAAGCTACGCCGGTCTTGTCGTAGCCGTGTGGATCGACGGTATCCGTACTGGCACAACCGGCCAGCAGAGAGAGCAGGGCGCAGGCACTGAGCAGACGCTTCATAAAAGGTATTCCCGAAACAAATGTGGGAGCGGGCTTGCTCGCGAATGCATTCTGACAGTCAACCTTGTGTTGAGTGCCGAACCGCTTTCGCGAGCAAGCCCGCTCCCACAGGGAATGGAGCCAATATTTAGAACTGGCTCCATTCTCATCAGCCTTCGAGCTTGCTTTTGAGCAGTTCGTTGACCTGTTGCGGGTTCGCCTTGCCTTTGGAGGCTTTCATGGCCTGGCCGACGAAGAAGCCGAACATCTTGCCGCGTTTGGCTTCGTCTGCCGCGCGGTATTGTTCGACCTGCTCGGCGTTGGCCGCGAGCATTTCATCCAGCACCGCCGAGATCGCGCCGGTGTCGGTCACTTGCTTGAGGCCGCGCTTGTCGATGATCTCGTCCGCACTGCCTTCGCCATTGGCCATCGCTTCAAAGACCACTTTGGCGATCTTGCCGGAGATGGTGTTGTCCTTGATGCGCAACAGCATGCCGCCCAGTTGCTCGGCCGAAACCGGCGACTGTTCGATGTCCAGGCCTTGCTTGTTCAACAGGCTGCCCAGTTCAACCATCACCCAGTTGGCCGCCAGTTTGGCGTCGCCGCTGATGTTCACGACTTTCTCGAAGTAATCGGCTTGCTCGCGGCTGGTGGCCAGGACGCTGGCGTCGTAGACCGACAGACCGAACTGGTCCTGGAAGCGCTCGCGTTTCTGCGGTGGCAGTTCCGGCAGGGTGGCGCGCACGTCGTCGAGGAACGAATCCTCGATGACTACCGGCAGCAGGTCCGGGTCGGGGAAGTAACGGTAGTCGTTGGCTTCCTCTTTGCTGCGCATCGGACGGGTTTCGTCCTTGTTCGGATCGTACAGACGGGTCTGTTGGATCACCTTGCCGCCGTCTTCGATCAACTCGATCTGACGCTGCACTTCGCTGTTGATCGCTTTCTCGATGAAGCGGAACGAGTTGACGTTCTTGATCTCGCAGCGCGTGCCGAACTCAGCTTGGCCTTTCGGACGGATCGACACGTTGCAGTCGCAACGCAGCGAGCCTTCGGCCATGTTGCCGTCGCAGATGCCCAAGTAACGCACCAGCGCGTGGACAGCCTTGACGTAAGCCACGGCTTCCTTGGCGCTGCGCATGTCCGGCTCGGAAACGATTTCCAGCAACGGTGTGCCTGCGCGGTTCAGGTCAATGCCGGTGGCGCCGCTGAATTCTTCGTGCAGGCTTTTACCGGCGTCTTCTTCCAGGTGCGCACGGGTAATGCCGACGCGTTTGACCGTGCCGTCTTCCAGCGCGATATCCAGGTGACCCTTGCCGACGATCGGCAATTCCATCTGGCTGATCTGGTAGCCCTTGGGCAGGTCCGGGTAGAAATAGTTTTTACGGGCGAACACGTTGTGCTGGCCGATCTCGGCATCGATGGCCAGACCGAACATCACCGCCATGCGCACCGCTTCCTGGTTCAGCACCGGCAATACGCCGGGCATGCCCAGGTCAACCAGGCTGGCCTGGGTGTTCGGCTCGGAACCGAAGGTGGTGGAACTACCGGAAAAGATTTTCGACCGGGTGGTGAGCTGGGTATGAATCTCCAGCCCGATCACGACTTCCCATTGCATGTGTTTCTCCTCAGAAGCCGGTTGGGGTGCGGGTGTGCCAGTCAGTGTTCAACTGATACTGATGGGCAACGTTCAACAGGCGGCCTTCCTGGAAATACGGGGCGAGCAACTGCACGCCGACCGGCAGGCCATCGACAAAACCTGCAGGCATGGACAAGCCCGGCAGACCGGCGAGGTTGGCGGTAATGGTGTAGACGTCTTCCAGGTACGCAGCGACCGGGTCACTGTTCTTGGCGCCGAGCTTCCAGGCCGGATTCGGCGTGGTTGGGCCGAGGATGATGTCGACCTCGTTGAAGGCCGCCATGAAGTCGTTCTTGATCAGGCGACGGATCTTCTGCGCTTTCAGGTAATAGGCGTCGTAGTAACCGGCCGACAGCGCGTAGGCGCCGACCATGATCCGGCGCTGCACTTCCGGGCCGAAACCTTCGCCACGGGAACGCTTGTACAGGTCTTCCAGGTTTTTCGGGTCTTCGCAGCGATAGCCGAAACGCACGCCGTCGAAACGCGACAGGTTGGAGGACGCTTCCGCCGGGGCGATCACGTAGTACGCAGGGATTGCGTGCTGCATGTTCGGCAGGCTGATTTCCTTGACCACGGCGCCGAGCTTTTTCAGCTCTTCAACGCTGGCCATGACCAGGTCGGCAATACGCGGGTCCAGACCTGCGCTGAAGTATTCCTTCGGCACGCCGATGCGCAGGCCTTGCAGCGAACCGTTGAGGCTGGCGCTGTAATCAGGCACGGGTTCATCGATGCTGGTGGAGTCATTTGGATCGAAGCCGGCCATGCCTTGCAGCAGGATCGCGCAGTCTTCGGCGGTGCGGGCCAATGGACCGCCCTGATCGAGGCTGGACGCGTAGGCGATCATGCCCCAGCGCGAAACGCGACCGTACGTCGGTTTCAGGCCGGTGAGGTTGGTCAGCGCGGCAGGTTGACGAATCGAACCGCCGGTGTCGGTGCCCGTCGCCGCTGGCAACAGACGAGCGGCCACTGCCGCAGCCGAACCGCCAGACGAGCCGCCCGGAACGTAGTCCAGGTTCCACGGGTTTTTCACCGCGCCGTAATAGCTCGACTCGTTGGCCGACCCCATGGCGAATTCGTCCATGTTGGTCTTGCCCAGGGTCACGGCCCCGGCAGCGGCCAGTTTGGCAACCACGGTGGCGTCGTACGGGGCTTTGAAGTTGTCGAGCATCTTCGAACCGCAGCTGGTGCGGATGCCCTGGGTGCAGAACAGGTCTTTGTGGGCGATCGGCGCGCCGAGCAGGGCGCCGCTCTCACCGTTGGCCCGACGAGCGTCAGCGGCTTTCGCCTGCTGGAGCGCCAGGTCTTCGGTGAGGCTGATGAAACTGTTGAGCTGCGGATCGAGCTGGGCGATGCGCGCCAGCAGGACTTTGGTCAGCTCTTCGGAAGAAAACTTTTTATCGGCGAGTCCGCGGGCGATCTCGGCCAGAGTCAATTGATGCATTGCAGGCTCTTTCCCTTTAGTCGATGACTTTCGGAACCAGATACAGGCCGTTTTCGACCGCTGGTGCGATGGACTGATAGGCCTCGCGATGATTGGTTTCGGTCACGACGTCTGCACGCAGACGCTGGCTCGCTTCCAATGGGTGGGCCAGCGGCTCGATACCGTCGGTATCGACCGCTTGCATTTCGTCGACCAGCCCGAGAATGCTGTTCAGGGCCGAAGTGATGTGTGGAAGATCGGCATCATTGAGGCCAAGGCAGGCCAGATGAGCGATTTTTTCCACGTCGGAGCGTTCAAGCGCCATGGGATTCTCCAGTGGAAAACAGAACGGACGGCGTCCGTGTGTTAGATTGTCGGAACACTACCGCATTTCTACGGTCTCAAGGCCGCGATTGTGGGGCTTGGTGCACAGAAAAGCGGCCAATTTAACATATTGGCGCCTTGCCCAAAATCCCTGTCGTTGTTAGAGTTTGCCGCACTTTTTTACCCACGCGTTGCCTAGGGTCCCTTTCCCATGTTCAAGAAACTGCGTGGCATGTTTTCCAGCGATCTTTCCATTGACCTGGGCACTGCCAACACCCTTATTTACGTGCGCGAGCGCGGTATTGTCCTGAATGAGCCCTCCGTTGTGGCTATTCGGACACACGGTAATCAGAAAAGTGTCGTTGCTGTCGGCACCGAGGCCAAGCGCATGCTCGGTCGTACGCCGGGCAACATTGCTGCCATTCGTCCGATGAAGGACGGCGTGATCGCCGACTTCAGCGTCTGCGAAAAAATGCTGCAGTACTTTATCAACAAGGTTCACGAAAACAGCTTTCTGCAGCCTAGCCCTCGTGTGCTGATCTGCGTTCCATGCAAATCCACCCAGGTTGAGCGTCGTGCCATCCGTGAATCGGCCCTTGGTGCCGGTGCCCGTGAAGTATTCCTGATCGAAGAGCCGATGGCCGCTGCAATCGGTGCCGGTCTGCCGGTTGAAGAAGCGCGCGGTTCGATGGTGGTCGATATCGGTGGCGGTACCACTGAAATCGCGCTGATCTCCCTCAACGGTGTGGTCTACGCTGAATCCGTACGGGTTGGCGGCGACCGCTTCGACGAAGCGATCATCACCTATGTGCGTCGCAATTACGGCAGCCTGATCGGCGAGTCCACCGCCGAGCGCATCAAACAGGAAATCGGTACGGCCTACCCAGGCGGCGAAGTTCGTGAAGTCGACGTTCGTGGCCGTAACCTGGCCGAAGGCGTTCCACGCGCATTCACCCTGAACTCCAACGAAGTGCTGGAAGCTCTGCAAGAGTCCCTGGCCACCATCGTTCAGGCTGTGAAAAGTGCGCTGGAGCAATCGCCTCCGGAGCTGGCATCGGATATCGCCGAGCGTGGTCTGGTACTGACCGGTGGTGGCGCCTTGCTGCGCGACCTCGACAAGTTGCTGGCCCAGGAAACCGGTCTGCCGGTGATCGTCGCCGAAGACCCGCTGACCTGCGTTGCTCGCGGCGGTGGCCGTGCATTGGAAATGATGGATAAACACACCATGGATCTGCTTTCCAGCGAATAAGTTGCCGGATCGCCTCTATGCTGTTGAGCGCGCAGGCAGCACTTTGCAGTGCTGCCTGTTGGCGTTTATCTTCTGTCAGTCTGCATCCAGGCCGGTTTGATGCCGTATGAATAAAGAGAACATTTGCCTGGGAGGAGCGGCTTATTAAACCGCTTTTCACCAAAGGCCCCTCACTGGGCGTGCGCTTGTTGGTGCTGGCCGTGCTATCGGTCGCGCTGATGGTGGTCGATGCCCGCTTCACACTGCTCAAGCCAGTGCGTAGCCAAATGTCGCTGGTGCTGATGCAGTCCTACTGGATCACCGACCTGCCGCAGCGGTTATGGCAGGGTGTGGCCAGCCAGTTTGGCAGCCGGACCGAACTGGTCGCCGAAAACGAAAAACTCAAAACCGAAAACCTGCTGTTGCAGGGGCGCATGCAAAAGCTTGCCGCCCTCACCGAACAGAACGTTCGGCTGCGCGAGTTGCTCAACTCTTCTGCGCTGGTCAACGAGAAGGTCGAAGTGGCCGAGTTGATCGGCATGGACCCCAACCCCTTTACCCATCGCATCATCATCAATAAAGGTGAGCGCGACGGTGTGGTCCTCGGTCAGCCGGTGCTCGATGCACGGGGCCTGATGGGCCAGGTGGTTGAGTTGATGCCATACACCTCCCGCGTCCTGTTGCTGACTGACACCACCCACAGCATTCCGGTGCAGGTGAACCGTAACGGTCTGCGGGCGATTGCCAGCGGCACCGGTAACCCGGAACGCCTTGAGCTGCGTCATGTGGCCGATACCGCCGACATTAAAGAAGGCGATCTGCTGGTCAGTTCCGGCCTCGGTCAGCGTTTCCCTGCGGGTTACCCGGTGGCGACGGTTAAGGAAGTGATCCACGATTCCGGCCAGCCGTTCGCCATCGTCCGTGCCGTGCCGACCGCCGCGTTGAACCGCAGCCGTTATCTGTTGTTGGTATTCAGTGACGGACGCACCGCCGAGGAGCGCGCCAACGACGCCGCCCAGGCTCAGGAAGCGCTGGACCAGCACGGCGGTGGGCCGATCATTCCTGCGACTGTGCCGAAACCGGCTGTGTCGGTGATCCCGGCTGCCGTCGCTGCTCCGGCTGTTCCGGCTGCTCCTGCGACGGCACCTGCTGCCGCGACGCCGGCAAAACCTGCCGCTGTCCATGCTGCCGGCAAGCCACCCGCGTCTGCACCGGCCGCCGCCAAACCACCGACGGCCCAGCCTGCTGCCGTGAAGCCTGCTGCCAAACCGCCTGTCTCCGCGCCGGCCACCACTGGGGGAAGAGAATAATGGGCGGTACTACTTCATCCAAAAACGGTTGGATGGTCTGGCTGACCTTCGCCATCGGCATGCTGCTCAGCGTTTCGCCGCTGCCGCAGTTCATGGAAATCCTGCGTCCTCTGTGGCTGGCCTTGCTGTTGGCGTTCTGGGTGTTGGCCCTGCCGCAGAAAGTCGGCATGGTGACCGCCTGGTGCCTGGGGTTGGCCGAAGACGTGCTGTATGGCACGTTGCTGGGCCAGAACGCGTTGATCCTCACGCTCATTACTTTCCTGGTGCTGTCGTTGCAACAGCGCCTGCGCATGTTCCCGATGTGGCAACAGAGCCTGGTGATCCTGGTGATCTTCGGCCTCGCCCAATTGGTTCAGTTGTGGCTGAGCGCCCTGACCGGCAATCGTCAGCCGACCCTGGCACTGGTGTTGCCGGCACTGGTCAGCGCATTGCTCTGGCCATGGATCAGCTACGGTTTGCGCGGTTTGCGTCGACGCTACAAAATCAATTAATTCGGTCAGGCATGTGCCCGCACCTGGTGCTCTGTCTCGCCGAAAAGGAACAGTATTTGTGAGACAGGGCGCTAGCAGGGAGATGTCTTGATGAAACAGCTGTACCTCGCCTCAGGTTCGCCGCGTCGGCGTGAACTGCTCACGCAGATCGGCGTGTCGTTCTCCGTCATCAGCGCTGACATCGATGAAACCCCTTTATCTGAAGAATCCCCATCGGCCTATGTCGAGCGTCTGGCGCGCGGCAAGGCCGAAGCCGGGCATGGAACGGTCGTGTCCGACGCGGATTTCTGCGTGCTGGGTGCCGACACCGCCGTGGTGCTGGACGGGAAAATTCTCGGCAAGCCGGTGGACGAAGCCGACGCGTGCGCCATGCTAATGCTGTTGTCCGGATGTGAGCATGAAGTGCTGACAGCGATTGCAGTGCGCGATGGCGAGCGCTGCGAGTCTTTGGTGGTGCGCAGTCTGGTGCGTTTTCGCACCATCGATCGCGACGAAGCGTCGGCCTACTGGGCCAGCGGCGAACCCCGGGACAAGGCTGGCGGCTACGGGATTCAAGGATTGGGTGCGGTGTTCGTCGCCGGGCTCAATGGCAGCTATTCGGCGGTGGTCGGATTGCCGCTGTGCGAAACCTTCGAGCTACTCGGCCATTTCGGCATACCCTGTTGGCAAACCCTTAACGCGCGCTGAGCGTCGTACTGACAAGATGCGGCCATTATCGTGAACATGCCTGAACGAGACCCTGCCATGAGTGAAGAGATCCTGATCAACATCACGCCGATGGAATCGCGCGTGGCGGTGGTCGAAAACGGTGTCCTGCAAGAGGTCCACGTCGAGCGCACGCAAAAGCGCGGGATCGTCGGCAACATCTATAAAGGCAAAGTCGTGCGGGTATTGCCGGGCATGCAGGCCGCTTTCGTCGACATCGGCCTGGACCGTGCCGCGTTCATTCATGCTTCGGAAATTTCTCTTCGCGAAGGCCCGACGGTGGAGAGCATCAGCGCGCTGGTTCATGAAGGTCAAAGCCTGGTGGTGCAAGTCACCAAGGATCCGATCGGCTCCAAAGGCGCACGCCTGACAACGCAACTGTCGATTCCGTCGCGCTATCTGGTGTACATGCCGCGCACCGCCCACGTCGGCATTTCCCTGAAGATCGAAGACGAAGCCGAGCGCGAACGCCTCAAGCAAGTGGTCACCGACTGCGTGGCCACAGAAGGCATCAAGGAAGCCGGCGGTTTCATTTTGCGCACTGCTGCCGAAGGGGCCGGGGCTGATGAGATCCTCATGGACATCCGCTACCTGCGCAGGCTCTGGGACCAGATCAACGACCAGATCAAGACCATCAGCGCGCCGAGTGTGATCTACGAAGACCTCGGCCTGGCGCTGCGCACCTTACGCGATCTGGTGAGCCCGAAGATCGAGAAGATTCGTATCGATTCGCGGGAAACTTTCCAGAAAACCACGCAGTTCGTCGCCGAACTGATGCCGGAAATCGCCGACCGTTTGGAGCATTACCCAGGTGAACGGCCGATCTTCGACTTGTATGGCGTCGAAGACGAAATCCAGAAAGCCCTGGAACGCAAAGTGCCGCTCAAGTCCGGCGGCTATCTGGTGATCGATCCGGCGGAAGCCATGAGCACCATCGACGTCAATACCGGCGCTTTTGTTGGTCATCGCAACCTCGAAGAAACCATCTTCAAGACCAACCTCGAAGCCGCCACCGCCATTGCCCGTCAGCTGCGCCTGCGTAACCTGGGCGGGATCATCATTATCGACTTCATCGACATGGAAGATGAAGAACATCAGCGTCAGGTGTTGCGCACCCTCGAGAAGCAACTGGAACGCGATCACGCCAAGACCAACATCATCGGCATCACCGAGTTGGGCCTGGTGCAGATGACCCGCAAGCGCACCCGCGAAAGTCTTGAGCAAGTGTTGTGCGAACCGTGCAACAGCTGCCAGGGTCGCGGCAAGCTCAAGACTCCGGAAACCGTGTGCTACGAGATCTTCCGTGAAATCCTGCGTGAGGCCCGGGCCTATCAGGCCGAAGGTTATCGGGTGCTGGCGAACCAGAAAGTGGTCGACCGTTTGCTCGACGAAGAGTCGGGCAACGTCGCAGAGCTCGAAGACTTTATCGGGCGCACCATTCGGTTCCAGGTGGAAACCATGTATTCCCAGGAACAATACGACGTGGTGTTGCTCTGAATCGTTGGGTTTCAACTCCACTAGAGCGGCTGGCCTCAGCTTTTTGCAGTATTTTTGCCATGGGAGCCAACTGACATGGAGCGTCTGACACGCATTTTGGCCGCACTGACCCGCTGGGGCCTGGGCCTGTGCGCGTTGGTTTTAGTGTTGACGGCGCTGTTCGTCAGCCTCGGCCGGGAGTTGACGCCGCTGGTGGCCGAGTACCGTGCCGATGTCGAAGACAAAGCCAGCGATGCCTTGGGCATGCCCCTGCAAATCGGCAAGCTGGAAGGCAACTGGAGCGGCCTCGCCCCGGTTCTGCTGGCCCATGACGTGATGGTCGGCGAGGGTTCCAATGCCTTGCGCCTGGATCAGGTGCGCGCGGTGCCGGATCTCTGGGCCAGCCTGCTGGCGCGCGAAGTGCGCATCGCACATCTGGAACTCAACGGCCTGAAGATCAGCCTCAAGGAAGGTGAGGACGGTCATTGGGCGCTGGAAGGTTTACCGGTGCAGCAAGACCAGCCGCTGAATCCGGAGCAACTGCTCAATCGTATGCAGATGATCCAGCAGCTGTCGGTGCTCGACAGCCAGGTCACCTTGCAGCCATTGGGGGAGTCGCCGCTGACCCTGACGTACGTCGGCCTGAATTTGAAAACCGGCCCATCCCGCCAGCGGCTCGATGCCCGTTTGACCTTGCCCGACGGCCAGCCGGTTGCGATGAGCCTGCGCACCCGTTTGCGCGCTGCCCAATGGAAGGACGGCGAAGCGGACGCTTACCTGAGCCTGCCGCAAAGTGATTGGTCGAAATGGTTACCCGAGCGCCTGACTCAGCAATGGAATTTTTCCGAGATCAAGGCAGGTGGCGAGTTCTGGATTAACTGGAGCAAGGGCACCGTGCAACGCGCCGCGATTCGTTTGAACGCGCCGCAACTCAAAGGCGCCTATGCCGAGCGCCAGCCGATCCAGATCAATAATCTGGCGCTGAACGGGTATTTCCAGCGCAGTTCCACAGGCGTTCTGGTGACCCTGGATTCGCTGGCGATGAGTCTGGGCGATAGCCGCTGGGAATCGAAACTGCAATTTCAACAAACGGCGGCGAACGATACGGCGCCAGAGCTCTTGCATTTGCAAGCCGACCGTATCGATCTCACGCCGCTCACTCCGTTGCTGAACGCACTGGGCCCACTGCCCGAAGGTGTTGCCACGGCGGTCGAGCGGCTCAAGGTCACCGGGGTTTTGCGCAACGTGCTGATCGACTTCCGCCCAGCCGCTACCGATGACAGCAAATTCAGCTTTGCCGCCAATCTGGAAAAAGTCGGCTTCGACGCTTATCGCGGTGCGCCGGCGGTGCGAAATGTCAGTGGCAACATCAGCGGCGACCTCGGGCAGGGTGAGCTGCGCATGGACAGCAAGGATTTCTCCCTGCACCTGGACCCGATTTTCGCCAAGCCATGGCAGTACATTCAGGCCAACGCCCGGTTGACCTGGAAACTCGACAAAGAAGGTTTCACCCTGATCGCACCGTACCTGAAGGTATTGGGCGAGGAGGGCAAGATTGCCGGCGACTTCCTGATCCGCCTGCATTTCGATCACACCCGGGAAGACTACATGGACCTGCGGGTCGGCCTGGTGGACGGCGACGGTCGCTACACCGCCAAGTACCTGCCGACGGTGCTCAGCCCGGGGCTGGACGAATGGCTGCGCACCGCGATTCTCAAAGGCGCGGTGGATGAAGGCTTCTTCCAGTATCAGGGTTCGCTGAACCACGGCGCCGCCGAAACGGCCCGCAGCATCAGCCTGTTTTTCAAGGTTCACGATGCCGAGCTGGCGTTTCAGCCGGGCTGGCCGCATGTCAGCAAGGTCAGCGGCGATGTGTTCATCGAAGACAGCGGCGTGCGGATCCTCGCGAGCAAGGGTCAATTGCTCGACACTCAGGTCAGCGACGTCTACGTCAATATTCCCCGTGTACCTGCCGGGCAGAGCACTCATCTGTTTCTCGACGGCGCGTTTGCTGGTGGCTTGGGCGATGGCCTGAAGATTCTGCAGGAAGCGCCAATCGGCACCGCCGACACCTTCGCCGGTTGGGAAGGCGAGGGCGATCTGCAAGGCAAGCTCAAACTCGATATCCCTCTGGTCAAAGGCGAGCGGCCGAAAATCCTTGTGGATTTCAAGACCGACAAAGCCCGTTTGAAGCTCCGCGAGCCCACCCTGGAGCTGACGCAACTCAAGGGCGATTTCCGTTTCGACAGCATCAAGGGGCTGAGTGGGCAAAAGATCACGGCGAGGGTATTCGACAAGCCGGTGACCGCACGGATCCATGCCGAGGGCCGTGAGGGCAAACTCATCACGCGGATCACCGCATCGAGCGAAGTGGAGGTCAAAAAACTCACTGAATGGCTGAATGTCACTCAGCCATTGCCGGTGACAGGGATGATCCCTTACCAGTTGCAGCTCAACCTTGATGGCGTCGACAGTCAATTAATGGTCAGTTCCAACCTCAAAGGCGTGGCGGTGGATTTGCCGGCGCCGTTCGGCATGGCGGCCGATGTCGGGCGCGATACCGTGTTCCGCATGACCCTGCAAGGGCCGGAGCGGCGCTACTGGGTCAATTACGGTGAACTGGCGAACTTCACGTTTGCGGCACCGACCGGTAATTTCGCCGCAGGTCGCGGCGAGCTGTTTCTCGGTGGTGGCAATGCCGTGTTGCCTGGTGCCAAAGGCTTGCGTGTGCGTGGCGTACTGTCCGAGCTGGATGTCGCCCCTTGGCAGGATCTGCTGAGCAAATATGCCGGCCAGGATCCGGAAGGCAGTGCCAAACAATTGCTCAGCGGCGCGGATTTCAAGATTGGCAAGCTCAGCGGTTTCGGCACGACCTTCGATCAGGCCTCGGTGCAATTGACGCGCAAACCGGCCGCATGGAGCTTGCAGCTAGACAGTCAGCAGGCCAAGGGCAGCGCCGTTATTGCCGATGCGAAAGCCGCACCGATTGCGGTGAATCTGCAATACGTACGTTTGCCGGCACGAGACCCAACGGCGCTGGCTGACGAGAATTCGCCGGATCCGCTGGCCACCGTAGACCCGACGAAGATCCCGGCGCTGGATGTCACCATTAATCAGCTGTTCCAGGGGCCGGATCTGGTGGGCGCGTGGCATCTGAAAATTCGGCCGACCGCCAAAGGCATTGCCTTCAATAACCTGGATCTGGGCCTCAAGGGTATCTTCCTGCAGGGCAGCGGCGGCTGGGAAGGCACGCCGGGTAACTCCAGCAGTTGGTATAAGGGACGGATCAGAGGCAAGAACCTCGCTGACGTACTCAAGGGCTGGGGTTTTGCACCGAGCGTCACCAGTGAAGAATTTCATATGGATGTCGACGGTCGCTGGCCCGGCTCACCGGCGTGGCTGGCCACCAAGCGCTTTTCCGGCAGCCTTGATGCTTCGCTGAAAAAAGGTCAGTTCGTTGAAGTCGAGGGCAGCGCCCAAGCGCTACGCGTATTCGGCCTGCTCAACTTCAACTCCATTGGCCGCCGCTTGCGCCTGGACTTCTCCGATCTGTTTGGCAAAGGCTTGAGCTATGACCGCGTCAAAGGCCTGTTGGTCGCCAGTAACGGGGTCTACGTCACCCGTGAGCCGATTTTGATGACCGGCCCGTCGAGCAATGTGGAGCTCAATGGCACGCTGGACCTAGTGGGCGATCAGATCGATGCCAAGTTGTTGGTGACTTTGCCGGTGACCAACAATTTGCCGATTGCTGCGCTGATCGTCGGTGCACCGGCCGTCGGCGGGGCGCTGTTCCTGATCGATAAGTTGATCGGTGATCGCGTGGCGCGCTTTGCCAGTGTCAAATACACCGTCAAAGGCCCGTGGAAAGAACCGAAAATCACCTTCGACAAGCCTTTTTGAATTCTTTTGAAAAAGCACTCTTTGGGCCTATGGAGTAGCATGTCCAAAGGTTGGTTTGTAGCCGCCACGTTTCCCTGTAGCAGCTGCCGCAGCTGCGTTCGGCTGCGCAGCAGTCGTAAAATCAGATGCCGCATTCCTTCAGGCAAACCGTGCATTGCGGATTTACGACTGCTATGCAGCCGAACGCAGGCTTCGCCAGCTGCTACAAGGTCGTGTCGTTTACCGACGGCAGGGTGAAATCACAAGTAAGGAATAGGCCATGTCTGTAGCGGTGATTCAAATGGTCAGCCAGAGCGACGTGCTGGTCAATCTGGCCCAGGCCCGTCGTCTGCTTGAGCAGGCGGCGACCGGTGGCGCGCGGCTTGCCGTGCTGCCGGAAAACTTCGCCGCCATGGGCCGTCGCGACATTGCCGACATCGGCCGCGCCGAAGCCTTGGGCGAAGGCCCGATTCTGCCGTGGTTGAAACAGACCGCCCGCGACCTCAAGTTATGGATAGTGGCCGGCACATTGCCGTTGCCGCCGGTGGATCAACCGACGGCCAAGGTGCATGCGTGCTCGTTGCTGGTCGATGACCAGGGCGAAACCATTGCACGGTATGACAAGCTGCACCTGTTCGACGTAGATGTGGCGGACAATCGCGGGCGTTATCGCGAATCCGATGACTATGCTTATGGCAGTGGCGTGGTGGTTGCCGACACGCCCGTCGGTCGAGTCGGCCTGACGGTGTGTTACGACTTGCGATTTCCGGAGCTTTACAGTGAATTGCGTGCTGCCGGCGCGGAATTGATTACCGCACCGTCGGCCTTTACCGCGGTAACCGGCGCGGCCCATTGGGACGTGTTGATTCGCGCACGGGCCATCGAGACTCAGTGTTACCTGCTCGCGGCCGCCCAGGGTGGGACGCATCCGGGGCCACGAGAAACCTTTGGTCATGCCGCTATCGTCGACCCATGGGGGCGTGTGCTGGCACAACAGGATCAAGGCGAGGCCGTGCTGCTGGCCCAACGCGACAGCAGCGAACAGGCGTCCATCAGGGCGCGGATGCCGGTGTCCACTCACCGGCGATTTTTCTCGCAGGGCGCCCAGCGACCTGCATCAGAACGACGAATTTAAGGCGTAAAGCATATGAGCGAGTTGTTGTCCTCCGTCAGTGAACACCTCCTGGCGCCCGGCGGCGTAACAATCGAAAGCCTGCAAGGTGTGCTCGGCGATCTGGCCGGCCCGGGCATCGATGCCGCCGACCTGTATTTCCAGGGGCAGATTTCCGAGTCCTGGGCACTGGAAGACGGGATCGTCAAGGAAGGCAGCTTCAACCTCGACCAGGGTGTCGGCGTGCGTGCGCAATCGGGCGAAAAAACCGGTTTCGCCTACAGCAATGCAATCACCCTCGAAGCCTTGGGCGCGGCGGCCCGTGCGGCCCGTTCGATCTCCCGGGCCGGGCAGAATGGCAGCGTGCAGGCGTTCACCACCCAGGATGTCGCCCAGTTGTACGGGCCGGACAACCCGCTGGAAGTGCTGACCCGTGCCGAGAAAGTCGAGCTGCTCAAGCGTATCGACGTGGCGACTCGCGCCCTCGACCCGCGTATCCAGCAAGTCACCGTGAGCATGGCTGGGGTCTGGGAACGGATTTTGATTGCTTCCACCGACGGCGGCCTGGCGGCGGATGTGCGACCGCTGGTGCGTTTCAACGTCAGCGTGATCGTCGAGCAGAACGGTCGTCGTGAACGCGGCGGTCATGGCGGTGGCGGTCGTACCGACTACCGCTATTTCCTCAGCGATGACCGCGCCATGGGTTATGCCCGCGAAGCGTTGCGTCAGGCACTGGTGAATCTGGAAGCGATCCCGGCCCCGGCCGGTACGTTGCCGGTGGTGTTGGGTTCGGGTTGGTCCGGCGTGTTGCTGCACGAAGCCGTCGGCCATGGTCTGGAAGGCGATTTCAATCGCAAGGGCAGTTCGGCCTACAGCGGGCGCATGGGCGAGATGGTTGCCTCGAAGCTCTGCACCATCGTCGATGACGGCACCCTCGCCGGGCGCCGTGGTTCGCTGAGTGTCGACGACGAAGGCACGCCGACCGAGTGCACCACGCTGATCGAAAACGGCGTGCTCAAAGGTTACATGCAGGACAAGCTCAATGCGCGCCTGATGGGCGTGGCCCGTACCGGTAATGGTCGGCGCGAATCCTACGCGCACTTGCCGATGCCACGCATGACCAACACCTACATGCTGGCTGGCGAAAGCGACCCGGCGGAAATCATTGCCTCGGTAAAAAAAGGCATCTATTGCGCCAACCTCGGCGGCGGTCAGGTGGACATCACCAGTGGCAAATTCGTGTTCTCCACCAGCGAGGCATACCTGATCGAAGACGGCAAGATTACTGCCCCGGTCAAAGGTGCGACATTGATCGGCAACGGGCCGGAAGCCATGAGCAAGGTGTCGATGGTCGGTAACGATCTGGCGCTGGACAGCGGTGTGGGAACGTGTGGCAAGGATGGGCAGTCGGTGCCGGTGGGTGTCGGCCAGCCAACGCTGAAAATCGACGCGATTACCGTGGGTGGCACGGGCGCGTAAGGGCTCTTGAAAAAGTGGAGCTTCGGGTGAACCGCCAGGCGGCTCACCCGATTCGGGACTTAACGCAGACCGCGTTGAGTCTCGTCCAGCTCACGGATGTACTTGAAGATTTTACGGCTCGAAGCCGGTGGCTTGTTGGTCGCCAGTTCGTGCTGGGCCTGACGGATCAGGGAGCGCAATTGCTGACGATCAGCTTCCGGGTAGTCGAGCACGAACTTCTCCAGGACTGCATCGTCGCCCGCGATCAAGCGATCGCGCCAGCGTTCCAGGCCATGAAAACGTTCGTTGTACTGCCGAGTGGAGGCATCCAGTTGATCGAGCAGAGTCAGAATGGCGTCAGTGTCCTGATCGCGCATCAGTTTGCCGATGAACATAAGGTGCCGTTTACGCGCGATATTCGCGGTGTGCTTGGGGGCATCGCCCAGAGCCCGGCGCAAAGCGTCGGTCAACGGCAGTTTTGCCAGCAAGTCAGGCTTGAGCGTTGTAAGGCGCTCGCCGAGGTCAACCAGAGCATGAAGCTCGCGTTTAACCTGGGATTTGCTTTTTTCTCCCGTATCGAGGGAGTCGTCGTAAGAATCAACCATGGTGGCCGTCCGCAAAGAAACGCCGCCATGATAACCAGTCGGGGGCCGCTTGTCCGGCCCGGTCGCTCGAAGGCCCCAGCCGAAAGCAGAATTTGAGTGGAGAACAGCATGAGTGCAGTTGAAAGCGTCGGCCCACAAGCGTTGCCGGCACTGCAAGAACAAGTCGAGCAGATCATCGCTGAAGCCAAGCGCCAGGGCGCCAGTGCCTGTGAAGTGGCGGTGTCGCTGGAGCAGGGCTTGTCGACCACGGTGCGTCAGCGGGAAGTCGAAACCGTTGAGTTCAATCGCGATCAGGGCTTTGGCATCACCTTGTATGTGGGGCAGCGCAAAGGCTCGGCCAGCACCTCGGCCAGCGGTTCGGAAGCCATTCGCGAAACCGTCGCCGCCGCGCTGGCCATTGCCAAGCACACCTCCGAAGATGAAGCCTCGGGCTTGGCGGATGCCGCGCTGATGGCCAAGGATCTGCAGGATTTCGACCTGTTCCATCAATGGGACATTACCCCGGAGCAAGCCATCGAGCAGGCCCTGGCCTGTGAAGCGGCGGCGTTTGCCGCCGACAGCCGGATCCAGAACGCCGACGGCACGACCCTCAGCACTCACCAGGGTTGCCGGGTTTACGGTAATAGCCACGGTTTTATCGGCGGTTACGCGTCGACTCGTCACAGCCTCAGCTGCGTGATGATTGCCGAAGCCGATGGCCAGATGCAGCGCGATTACTGGTACGACGTAAACCGTCAGGGCAACTTGCTGGCCACTCCGGAGAGTATCGGCCAACGTGCCGCGCAACGGGCGGCGAGCCGTCTGGGTGCGCGTCCGGTGCCGACTTGCGAAGTGCCGGTGCTGTTTTCCGCGGAACTGGCCGGTGGCTTGTTCGGCAGTTTCCTCTCGGCGATCTCTGGCGGCAGTCTGTACCGCAAATCGTCGTTCCTCGAGGGCACCCTGGGGCAGAAGCTGTTCCCGGAATGGCTGACCCTCGATGAGCGTCCGCACTTGATGCGCGCCCTGGGCAGTTCGGCCTTCGACGGCGATGGCCTGGCGACCTATGCCAAGCCGTTTGTGGAGAATGGCGAGTTGGTGTCCTACGTGCTCGGTACCTATTCTGGCCGCAAACTAGGCATGCCGAGCACCGCCAATGCCGGCGGCGTGCATAACCTGTTCGTCACCCACGGCGACGAAGACCAGGCAGCCTTGCTGCGCCGCATGGGCCGCGGCCTGTTGGTGACGGAGCTGATGGGCCAAGGCCTGAACATGGTCACCGGCGATTACTCCCGTGGTGCAGCGGGTTTCTGGGTCGAGAACGGTGAAATCCAGTTCGCGGTGCAGGAAGTGACCATCGCCGGCAACATGCGCGACATGTTCAAGCAGATCATTGCGGTCGGTAATGACCTGGAACTGCGCAGCAACATTCGCACCGGTTCGGTATTGATCGAGCGGATGACGGTGGCGGGTAGCTAACCTCCGCTCGCTGTACAAAAAGGCGCGCCATCTATCGGATGGCGCGCCTTTTTTATTGGGCTCACACAACCCCCGTAGGAGCGGGCTTGCTCGCGAAAGCGGTATATCGAGCGACATCAATTGACTGTACCGCCGTCTTCGCGGGCAAGCCTCGCTCCTACAGGATCCGCTTTACTCTGGCTCTTGTTTTGGTTCTCATTATCATCTAATAATAAATCTCATTACCGAATGAGCCCGGATCATGAGTTCTGCCTTGCACGAGCAGCCTTACCTTGAAAGCTGGCGCTGGATGAGTCGCCAGATCCGTTGCGCCATGGACCCTGACGAGCCGCGCCTGATCGAGCATTACCTGGCCGAAGGCCGGTATCTGGCGTGTTGCACGGCCACCTCTCCCTGGACCATCGCCGAAACCTCTTTCCGTTTGCTGCTCGACACTGCCGTCGATGTCGCGCTGCCCTGGCACTGGCGCAGCCTGTGTCTCGACCAGGCTTGGCGGCCGTTGCGCGATCTCGAACGGCAATCACTCTGCGGTTGCCGCCTCAAGCGCTGGCAAAGCTATGCCTGGCAATTGGCGACCTGCGAGTTGCAACCCTCGATTCCTCTCATAGAACTGGTGCAAGGATCTCCTGATGAATAACACACGTATCGAACGCGACAGCATGGGCGAGTTACAGGTCCCGATTGATGCTTTGTATGGCGCACAGACCCAGCGCGCGGTGGATAACTTCCCGATCAGCGGCAAACCGATGCCCGTGCAGTTCATCCGGGCGTTGATTCTGGCCAAGGCTGCGGCCGCCCGAGCCAACGTCGAGCTCAAACAGATCAGCGAATCCCAAGGCAAGGCGATCGTCGATGCGGCTCAAGGCCTGCTCGAAGGCGACTTCATGCAGCACTTCCCGGTGGATATCTTCCAGACCGGTTCCGGCACCAGTTCCAACATGAACGCCAATGAAGTGATCGCCACCCTGGCCAGCCGCTTGTTGGGCGAGCCGGTGAATCCCAACGATCACGTCAATTGCGGCCAAAGCAGCAACGACATCATCCCGACCACCATCCATGTCAGCGCCGCATTGAGCTTGCATGAGCAGTTGCTGCCGGCGCTGGTGCATCTGGTGCAGGTGATCGAGCACAAGGCCGAGCAGGTTCATCCGTTCGTCAAAACCGGGCGTACCCATTTGATGGACGCCATGCCCGTACGTATGAGTCAGGTGCTCAATGGTTGGGCGCAACAGCTCAAGGCCAATATCGGTCACTTGCAGGATCTGCTGCCAAGCCTGCAATCCCTGGCCCAAGGCGGCACGGCAGTGGGCACCGGGATCAATGCCCATCCGGAATTTGCGGCGCGTTTCAGCCAACAACTCAGCCAACTGACCCAGGTGCAGTTCACGCCGGGCAAGGACCTGTTTGCGCTGATCGGCTCGCAAGACACGGCGGTCAGCGTTTCAGGGCAGCTCAAGGCCACAGCGGTTTCCTTGATGAAAATCGCCAATGACCTGCGCTGGATGAATTCCGGCCCGTTGGCCGGGCTCGGTGAAATCGAGCTCGAAGCCTTGCAGCCGGGCTCGTCGATCATGCCCGGCAAGGTTAACCCGGTGATCCCGGAAGCCACCGCGATGGTCGCCGCTCAAGTGATCGGCAACGACACGGTGATCACCGTCGCCGGCCAGTCGGGTAATTTCGAGTTGAACGTCATGCTGCCGATCATCGCCCAGAACCTGCTGAGCAGTATCGAGTTGCTGGCCAACGCCAGCCGTCTGCTGGGCGACAAGGCTATCGCCAGTTTCAAGGTCAACGAGGCCCGGCTCAAGGAAGCGCTGTCGCGCAATCCGATTCTGGTCACTGCACTCAACCCGATCATTGGTTACCAAAAAGCCGCTGAGATTGCCAAGAAGGCTTATCAGCAGGGCCGACCGGTGATCGATGTCGCCCTGGAATACACCGACCTGACGCGCAGCCAACTGGAAGAATTGCTCAACCCAGAGAAGCTCACCGCAGGCGGCGTGTAATCACTGCTACCGCTTTGGAGGCTCACCATGGAGCACTGGAAACGCACGATCGAAAGAGCAAATCGCTGTTTCATGCTGGGCGAGCTGGTCGATGCCCGCGAGGCTTATTTGCAGGCATTGGCTTTGGCTCAGGTGTTGTTCGAGCGCTGGGCGGATGCCGACGAAGCGGTGGCGGCTTGCGTGATTTCCCACCATAACCTGGCGGACCTGCACTTGCGTCTGAACCAGCCGGAGGAGAGCGCCGAGTACCTGTGCGCGATCCATCAACGGCTGTTGCAGACCATGCAGAACCCACGACTGGCGCCGGCTTTGCGTGAAGCCGCGCTGCGCCAGAGCAGCAAAACCTATGTCGAGCTGCTGAATTTCATCAGCGATCACGGCGAGTATCCGCGCACCCACCGTTTGCTGCACACCGACACCGCTTCGCCCTCGCATCAGCCTGCGCCCTTACAACATGGAGTTCATTGAAATGGCTTTTACCCTGCCTGCCTTGCCGTACGCCTACGACGCCCTGGAACCGCACATCGATGCGCAGACCATGGAAATCCACTACACCAAACACCACCAGACCTACATCAACAACCTCAACGCTGCAGTCGAAGGCACTGAATTTGCTGAATGGCCCGTGGAAAAACTGGTGGCGGCTGTCCAGCAATTGCCGGAAAAACTTCGTGCGGCGGTGATCAATCAGGGCGGTGGGCATGCCAACCATTCGTTGTTCTGGGAAGTCATGGCGCCCAGCGGCGGTGGCCAGCCTGAAGGTACGCTGGCCAAGGCGATCGACGAGCAACTGGGCGGCCTCGACAACTTCAAGGAGGCCTTCACCAAAGCCGCGCTGACCCGTTTTGGTAGCGGTTGGGCCTGGTTGAGCGTGACGCCGCAAAAGACCTTGATCGTTGAAAGCAGCGGCAACCAGGACAGCCCATTGATGAGCGGCAATACGCCAATTCTCTGCCTGGACGTTTGGGAACACGCTTATTACCTGCGCTATCAGAACCGCCGTCCGGAATACATCAATGCGTTCTACAACGTGATCAATTGGCCCGAAGTCGCCACGCGTTATCAGGCTGCGCTGGTTTAGGGGGCGTTCTCAACTAGTTTCCCCTCCGCGCCGGGTCTGCTGTTGTGCAGGGCAAGGCGCGAGAAGCGTGGTTTGGTCATTCCAAATAAGCTTCGAGCAACGCAGCCCTGCACAACAGCAGGCCCGGCCCTTCGGGTTGTGCCTTAAAACGGGCCAGCCTGCGTTGCAGGCCTTGGAAAGGGAACAACCATTCCCAGCAGCCTGCGCCTTGCCTGGCCCGCTTTAAGGCGACAACGCGGAGGGGGAACTAGTTGAGAACGCCCCCTAAGTCTCTATAAAACAATCCAGGGCTGACTATGGGCACTGAAACACTGGCAGTCGGAAGTGGACGGATGTTTCGTTACGCACTGGGATCGCTGTTACTGCTGGCGGGCATGACGTTATTGGCTGCCCAAGGGCTGAGCTGGCTGGACCTCGAATCGAAACTGCAGCGTGCCCTGCAAGGCGGGGTGATTTGTGCCTTGGGCACGGCTTTGGGCGCGGTGCCGGTGCTGGTGATTCGGCAGATGCCTCAGGTAGTCAGCGACATATTGCTCGGTTTCGGGGCCGGAGTGATGCTCGCTGCGACGGCGTTTTCGCTGATCGTGCCGGGCATTGCCGCGGCTGAAAATCTCGGCCTGACGCCTTGGGCGGCGAGCGGCCTGATCAGTTTCGGCATCATGCTGGGCGCATTCGGGCTGTTTCTGGTGGATCGCAAGGTGTCCGGCGCTACGCCGGAAATGCTCGTGGGGGCACTGGAGCGATCGGTAATTGCACCGCGAATCTGGTTGTTTGTGTTCGCCATCATCGCCCACAACATCCCCGAAGGCATGGCAGTCGGTGTCTCGGCCGGTGGTGGCATGCCTGACGCCGACAGCCTGGCCATGGGCATTGCCTTGCAGGATGTACCGGAAGGGCTGGTGATTGCGTTGGTGTTGGCCGCAGCAGGGATGTCGCGGGTCAAGGCGTTCCTGATCGGAGCGGCGTCAGGTTTGGTCGAGCCGGTCTTTGCGCTGTTGTGCGCCTGGCTGGTGAGCCTGGCCGAACTGCTGTTGCCTTTGGGGCTGGCACTGGCGGCCGGTGCAATGCTGCTGGTGGTGACTCACGAAGTCATACCCGAATCGCGCCGCCATGGTCACGATAAACTGGCCAGCCTTGGGCTGCTGATCGGGTTTTGTCTGATGATGGTGATGGATACAGCGCTTGCCTAGAGCGCGAGGATTACTCGCCTTCATCGAAGAAGTTGTTGATCAACGCTACCAGTGCATCCAGCGCTTCCTGCTCTTGTTCGCCTTCAGTGCTCAGGTGGATTGTGGTGCCCTTGCCAGCGGCCAGCATCATCATGGCCATGATGCTTTTGCCGTCCACCACGGATTCAGGCGTGCGTCCTACCCTGATCTGGCAGGGATACTGACCCGCCACTCCAACGAATTTGGCAGACGCGCGGGCATGCAGGCCCAGCTTGTTGATGATTTCGATTTCCAGAGCAGGCATCGCGATGTGAATCCTTTAGCTGAGGTCGCGGTGGCGAACCTGGACGTTCTTCAGGGTTTTTTGCAGGACCTGACCCAGACGTTCGGTCAGGTAGACAGAGCGGTGATGCCCGCCGGTGCAGCCAATGGCAATGGTGACATAGGCGCGGTTACTGGCGGCAAAGCGGGGCAACCACTTGAGCAGGTAGGAGGAAATGTCCTGGAACATCTCTTCGACGTCCGGCTGTGCCGCCAGGTACTCGGCCACCGGTTGATCGAGCCCGGATTGTGCCCGCAGTTCCGGTTTCCAGTAAGGGTTGGGCAGGCAGCGCACGTCGAACACCAGATCGGCGTCCACCGGCATGCCACGCTTGAACCCGAAAGATTCCACCAGGAATGCAGTACCGGGCTCCGGCTGATTCAACAGGCGCAGCTTGATGGTATCGCGTAGCTGATACAGGTTCAGATTGGTGGTATTGACCTTGAGGTCGGCCAGATCGGCGATAGGCCCCAGCAGATTGGTTTCGTCCTGTATCGCCTCCGCCAATGAGCGATTGGCGCTGCTCAGTGGGTGACGACGGCGAGTTTCCGAAAAGCGTTTGAGCAAGGTTTCTTCGTCGGCGTCCAGGTACAGCACGTCGCACTGGATATGCCGGCCGCGGACTTCTTCCAGCAGTTCGGGAAACCGTGACAGGTGACTTGGCAAGTTACGTGCATCGATGGACACGGCCACCAGCGGTTGTGCCAGTTCGGTGTGAATCAGCGCGCGTTCGGCCAGTTCCGGCAGCAAGCCGGCAGGCAGGTTGTCGATGCAGTAATAGCCGTTGTCCTCGAGCACATCGAGGGCGGTGCTTTTACCTGAGCCGGAACGGCCGCTGACGATGATCAGGCGCATGATTAGTGACCGTTCTGCTCGTCCAGGACAACCTGATACAAGGCTTCGTTGCTCGGGGCGCTGCGCAGTTTTTCACGCACTTCCTTGCGATCCAGCATGCTGGCGATCTGACGGAGCAATTCCAGGTGTGCATCGGTGGCGGCTTCCGGGACCAGCAGCACAAACAGCAGGTCAACCGGGGCACCATCAATGGCGTCGAAATCGATAGGGGCTTCCAGGTGCAGCAGCGCACTGATTGGCGAGGTGCAGCCTTTGAGCCGGCAATGGGGGATGGCGATGCCGTTGCCGAAACCGGTAGAACCGAGTTTCTCACGGGCAATCAGAGCCTCGAAGACGTCCTGCATTTCCAGATCCGGCACTTCGCGGTGGATAAGGTTGGCAATTTGCTCGAGGGCTTTCTTTTTACTGCCACCCGGCGCGTTCACTTGGGAACGGCCGGGGGTCAGGATGGTTTCTAGTCGGATCATGGGTTGGGAGTGTTAACGACCGGTCGCGCCCTGGAGGAGGCTCTGGGTCTTTTCCTTATGCTTTTTGAGTTGGCGATCCAGCTTGTCGGTCAGCAGGTCGATGGCGGCATACATGTCCGTATGCTCGGCATTGGCGACCACTTCTCCACCGGGGATATGCAGCGTGGCTTCGATTTTCTGCAGCAGCTTCTCGACGTTCATCGTGACTTGCACGTTGGTGATCCTGTCGAAATGCCTCTCTAATCGGTCGAGTTTTTCGCCGATATAGGTGCGCAGGGGTTCGGTCACTTCCAGTTGGTGTCCACTGATGTTGACTTGCATACAGCTTCTCCTTCGTTGCCAGTGCATAAAGCGGCAGGCAGAAATGCCTGCCACTGGAACGCTGTGGCGAGCCCGGCGGCTACATCAACCGCTTCCGTTCGCTGGAAGGCGCGATCCCCAAAGATTCGCGGTACTTGGCGACGGTACGACGGGCTACCTGAATGCCTTGTGCCTCCAGTAAACCAGCGATCTTGCTGTCACTCAACGGCTTTTTCTGATTTTCCGCGGCAACCAGTTTTTTGATGATCGCGCGGATCGCCGTGGACGAGCATTCACCGCCTTCGGAGGTGCTGACGTGGCTGGAAAAAAAGTATTTCAATTCATAGATGCCCCGTGGGGTATGCATGAACTTTTGCGTGGTCACCCGTGAAATCGTCGATTCGTGCATGCCCACCGCTTCGGCGATGTCGTGCAGTACCAGCGGTTTCATGGCTTCGTCGCCGTATTCAAGAAAACCGCGCTGATGCTCGACAATCTGGGTAGCCACTTTCATCAGGGTTTCGTTGCGGCTTTGCAGGCTCTTGATGAACCAGCGAGCTTCCTGCAGCTGATTGCGCATGAAGGTGTTATCAGCGCTGGTATCGGCACGGCGTACGAAACCGGCGTATTGGGCGTTGACCCGCAGGCGTGGCACCGACTCCTGGTTCAATTCCACCAGCCAGCGCTCGTTGTCCTTGCGCACGATCACGTCGGGAACGACGTATTCGGCTTCAGTGGACTCGATCTGTGAGCCCGGGCGCGGGTTGAGGCTCTGGACCAGTTCGATGACCTGGCGCAGTTCATCTTCCTTGAGTTTCATGCGGCGCATCAGCTGGCTGTAATCGCGGCTGCCGAGCAGGTCGATGTAATCGGTGACCAGGCGCTTGGCTTCGGCCAGCCATGGGGTCTTGGCGGGCAGTTGACGCAGTTGCAGCAGCAGGCATTCACCAAGGTTGCGGGCGCCGATGCCAGCGGGTTCGAATTGCTGGATGCGGTGCAGGACGGCTTCGATTTCGTCCAGTTCGATGTCCAGTTCCGGGTCGAATGCATCGAGGATTTCCTCGAGGGTTTCGTCCAGGTAGCCCTGATTATTGATGCAATCGATCAGGGTCACGGCGATCAGGCGATCGGTGTCAGACATCGGTGCCAGGTTCAATTGCCAGAGCAAATGGCTTTGCAGGCTTTCACCGGCCGACGTACGCGTGGTGAAATCCCACTCGTCGTCATCGTTGCTCGGCAGGCTGCTGGCGCTGGTCTGGTAGACGTCTTCCCAGGCCGTGTCGACGGGCAATTCGTTGGGAATGCGCTCGTTCCAGTCACCTTCCTCGAGGTTATCCACCGTCGGGGCGGTTTCCTGGTAGGAGGGTTCCTGAATGTCGGCATTGGGTTTCTGTTCGGCGCTATCGGCCAAGGGGTCGGCGTTATCGAAGTCGTCGCCTTCTTCCTGGCGTTCGAGCATCGGATTGGACTCCAGGGCCTCCTGGATTTCCTGTTGCAGGTCCAGGGTCGACAATTGGAGCAGGCGGATGGCCTGTTGCAGCTGCGGTGTCATCGTCAGCTGCTGGCCCATTCTCAAGACTAGCGATGGTTTCATGGCAGGGGCTTAACACCTTAATTCGCCGGCGCACATGCGCCATCCACTACAGGGCGCCGAAGCGCCAAACATAAGCAAATTATATGCCTGAAACTGAAGTGTTTGCCTAGAGTGCTGTAACAATAAAAACTTATTGATTTTTTACTATTACAGCGCTGTGGGCGACTGGGCCAGGCACCTCAGCGCTTACAGTCGGAACTCATGGCCCAGATACACTTCCTTGACCAGTTCGTTGGCCAGGATGGTGGCGGAGTCACCTTCGGCGATCAACTGTCCGTCGTTGACGATGTAGGCCGTTTCGCAGATATCCAGGGTTTCGCGGACGTTGTGGTCCGTGATCAGCACACCAATGCCTTTGGCCTTGAGGTGATGGATGATCTGCTTGATGTCGCCCACCGAAATCGGGTCTACGCCGGCGAAGGGTTCATCGAGGAGGATGAATTTCGGGTTGGTAGCCAGGGCCCGGGCGATTTCCACACGGCGGCGTTCACCACCGGACAGGCTCATGCCGAGGTTGTCGCGGATGTGGTGGATGTGAAATTCCTGCAGCAGGCTTTCCAGCTCTTGGCGACGACCGGCCTTGTCGAGTTCCTTGCGGGTCTCGAGGATGGCCATGATGTTGTCGGCCACCGACAGTTTGCGGAAGATCGACGCTTCTTGCGGAAGATAGCCGATACCCGCCTTCGCACGACCGTGCATCGGCTGGTGGCTGACGTCCAGGTCATCGATCAGTACACGGCCCTGATCGGCCTGTACCAGGCCGACAATCATGTAGAAACAGGTGGTTTTACCGGCACCGTTAGGGCCAAGCAAGCCGACGATCTGACCGCTGTCGATGGACAGGCTGACGTCGCGCACGACCTGGCGGCTCTTGTAGCTCTTGGCCAGATGCTGAGCTTTCAGAGTTGCCATTACTGGGCCTTTTGCTCGTCGGTTTTCTTCTTCGGCTGGATCACCATGTCGATGCGAGGACGCGTCTCGGTGACCTTGTTACCCGTGGCGCGACCGGCGCTCGCAAGCTTTTTGACCGTGTCGTAGACGATTTTCTCGCCTTGGGTGACGTTGTTGTCTTTGTCGATGACTTTGGCGCGATCAATCAGAACGACACGGTTTTGCGAGGCGTGGTACTGGATGGTGACGCCGTAGCCCTGAACCGGCTTGGTGTCGCCTGCCGTTTGCAGTTGCTCGAAGTAGGCGAGGTTGCCCACCGAAGTCACCACGTCGATGTCGCCGGCTGGAGTGCGGGTGATGGTCACGGTATTGCCGGTGACCTTCATCGAGCCCTGGGTGATGATCACGTCACCTTTATAGGTGGCAACGCCATTCTTGTCGTCCAGTTGGGCATCGTCGGCCTGAATGCGGATAGGCTGCTCTTGATCGTTCGGCAGAGCCCAGGCGCTCACGCTTCCCAGTGCTGCGCCCAGACTGAGCAAAATAGGGAGAGTTTTAACGAGCCTCATACTGTCCTCTTACGTTCGATAGCAGGTGTATCCTGCTTTCTTTCAAGTACGCTTTCATTCCGTTGCCTGTCGATACACCGCCAGCGCCATCGATTCTAACGGGTTGATCGGTCTGCGCATATTGCTGCTGCGGGAACACTGTCATACGGGTGGTGGTAATCAGGGTCTTGCGGTTTTTTTCGTCGAAACGCGTGATACGTACCGAGTCAATCAGCTCGACCTGAGTGCCGTCCGGGTTGACTTCGCCGCGCTCGCTCTGGACGTGCCAGGGGAATTCGGTGCCACGGAACATGTTCAGGTCAGGATTGGTCAGCAACGTCACTTCGGTCGCTTTCAGGTGTTCGACCTTGTCCGACGTCATCTCGTATTGCAGTTTGCCGTCGGGCAGGTATTGCACGCTGTGGGCGTTGACGGCGTAATAGTCGATCGCGCTTTCATCGACCTTCACCACCGGCTTGTCGAGGAAGCGTTCCGGGCTGATGTTCCAATAGCCGACCGCTGCAAAAATCGCTGCGATGCAACCGAACACCAGGATGTTGCGAATCTTTTTGCTCAGCATGATGGGCTCACAGGTACGCGGCATTGGCCGCATCGAGGTGGCCCTGGGCGCGCAGGATCAACTCGCAGAATTCCCGAGCGGCACCCTCGCCACCGCGGGCCTGGGTGATGCCATGGGCGTGTTCGCGCACAAAACTGGCAGCGCTGGCCACCGCCATGCCAAGGCCGACGCGGCGAATCACCGGCAGGTCTGGCAAGTCGTCGCCGAGGTAAGCCACTTGTTCATAACTCAGGTTGAGTTGGGCAAGAAGCCCATCGAGCACCACCAGTTTGTCTTCTCGGCCCTGGAACAGGTGTGGAATGCCGAGGTTCTTCGCGCGCCGTTCGACCACCGGCGTTTTGCGGCCGCTGATGATCGCGGTTTGCACGCCGGCAGCCATCAACATCTTGATGCCCTGGCCGTCGAGGGTGTTGAACGTCTTGAATTCGCTACCGTCTTCAAGGAAGTACAAGCGCCCGTCGGTCAGTACGCCATCGACGTCGAATACCGCCAGTTTGATCTGTTTGCCACGTTGCAGCAGGTCCGTGCTCATTTAGATTACTCCCGCACGCAGCAAGTCGTGCATGTTCAAGGCGCCGACCGGGCGGTCTTCGCTGTCGACCACTACCAGTGCATTGATCTTGTGGTCTTCCATGATTTTGAGCGCCTCGGCGGCGAGCATCTCGGCGCGGGCGGTCTTGCCATGGGCGGTCATCACTTCGTCAATGGTCGTGCTGTGAATATCAATGGTGCGGTCCAGAGTGCGTCGCAGGTCGCCGTCGGTGAAGATCCCGGCGAGTTTCCCATCCGTGCTCAGCACGACGGTCATGCCCAGCCCCTTGCGGGTCATTTCCATCAAGGCATCCTTGAGCAGCGTGCCGCACGTCACTTGCGGCAACTCGGTGCCGGCATGCATGACGTTTTCCACTTTCAGTAGCAAGCGGCGGCCAAGGGCACCCCCCGGGTGGGAAAAAGCGAAATCTTCAGCGGTAAAGCCACGAGCCTCAAGCAAGGCAACGGCGAGAGCGTCACCCATGACCAGCGCAGCAGTGGTCGATGAAGTAGGTGCCAGATTCAGCGGGCACGCTTCGTGTTCGACGCTTACATTGAGGTTGACTTCCGCAGCCTTGGCCAGCGGCGACTCGGGGTTGCCAGTCAGGCTGATCATTTGAATGCCCTGGCGCTTGATCAGCGGTAGCAAGGTGACGATTTCGTTGGTAGACCCGGAGTTCGACAGCGCCAGAATGATGTCATCACGGGTGATCATGCCCATGTCGCCATGGCTGGCCTCGGCCGGGTGCACGAAGAAAGCCGTGGTGCCGGTGCTGGCCAGGGTGGCGGCAATCTTGCTGCCGATATGCCCCGATTTGCCCATGCCGACCACGACCACGCGGCCTTTGCTGGCCAGAATCATCTCGCAAGCACGTACGAAATCTGCATCGATATGGGGTAGCAAGCCTTGTACGGCTTCCAGTTCGAGGCGGATGGTACGTTGTGCTGATTGAATCAGGTCGCTGGATTGGTTCATGTCGGAAATCGAATAGCCTGATGAAAAGGCGGCGATTATAACGGTAATGATCAAAACCCTCACGCAAGTTCGTCGCGGTTTGTCATTCCTTGTTACCGAATCTCTCTAAATAGATGATTTCAGGCGGTCATGATGCTGAACGTACCCGGCTTGGGCCTTGGGCGCTTGGCCTTTGCAGTGATATAGTTCGCCGCCAGTTCGGCCTGCCCGGGGAGGTATGTGCTTTCGCCAGAAAGCCAGGCGTCCGAGTGAGAGGCTGCATCGCAAGGAGTTTAGATGAGCGCCGATAACGCCTACGCGGTCGAGCTGAAGGGACTGACCTTCAAGCGCGGTACGCGCAGCATTTTCAATAACGTCGATATTCGTATCCCGCGCGGCAAGGTCACCGGCATCATGGGGCCTTCCGGGTGTGGCAAGACCACGCTGTTGCGGCTGATAGGCGCACAATTGCGCCCCACCAGCGGCGAAGTCTGGGTCAACGGCCAGAACCTGCCAACGTTGTCGCGCAGCGATCTGTTCGATGCGCGCAAGCACATGGGTGTGTTGTTTCAGAGCGGCGCGCTGTTTACCGATCTTGATGTGTTCGAGAACGTCGCCTTTCCGCTGCGTGTTCATACCGGGCTGCCGGAAGAAATGATCCGCGACATTGTCCTGCTCAAGTTGCAGGCTGTGGGCCTGCGTGGTGCCATCGACCTGATGCCTGACGAATTGTCCGGCGGCATGAAGCGTCGTGTCGCGTTGGCCCGGGCAATTGCTCTCGATCCGCGAATCCTCATGTATGACGAGCCCTTTGTCGGCCAGGATCCGATCGCTATGGGCGTGCTGGTACGCCTGATCCGCCTGCTCAACGATGCGCTGGGCATCACCAGCATCGTGGTTTCCCACGATCTGGCCGAGACCGCGAGCATCGCCGACCACCTCATTGTGGTAGGTGACGGGCAAGTGTTGGGCCAGGGCGCGCCCAAGGATTTGATGAAGTCGGACGAGCCACGTATTCGTCAATTCCTGACGGGCGAACCCGATGGTCCGGTCGCCTATCATTTTCCAGCGACGGATTACCGCGCAGATCTTCTGGGGAAGCGCTGATGCGCAAGATTTCACTGATAGAAAGAGTGCGCCGCTTCGGCTACGCCGGCATCGATGTGCTGGCGGTATTCGGGCGTTCGGCGTTGTTCCTGTTTCATGCCTTGCTCGGTCGTGGCGGCATCGGCGGTGGTTTTGGCCTGCTGGTCAAGCAACTGCATTCCGTGGGCGTGATGTCCCTGGTGATCATTGTCGTCTCCGGGATATTCATCGGCATGGTGCTGGCGCTGCAAGGCTTCAACATTCTGTCCAGCTACGGTTCGGAGCAGGCCGTCGGGCAGATGGTTGCGCTGACGCTGTTGCGTGAACTGGGTCCGGTGGTCACAGCCTTGCTGTTCGCCGGGCGCGCAGGTTCCGCCCTGACCGCCGAAATCGGCAATATGAAATCCACCGAGCAATTGTCCAGTCTGGAGATGATCGGGGTCGACCCGCTCAAGTACATCATTGCCCCGCGCCTGTGGGCCGGCTTCATTTCCCTTCCTGTGCTGGCGATGATCTTCAGCGTGGTGGGTATCTGGGGCGGTTCGTGGGTGGCAGTCGACTGGCTGGGTGTCTATGAAGGCTCTTACTGGTCGAACATGCAAAACAGCGTGACGTTTGTCGACGATGTGCTCAATGGCATTATCAAAAGCATGGTTTTTGCCTTCGTCGTAACCTGGATCGCCGTATTCCAAGGCTATGATTGCGAGCCCACCTCCGAGGGGATCAGTCGTGCCACTACCAAGACCGTGGTGTATGCCTCTTTGGCTGTACTCGGCCTGGACTTTATTCTGACCGCCTTGATGTTTGGAGATTTCTGATGCAAAACCGCACCCTGGAAATCGGTGTCGGCCTTTTCTTGCTGGCTGGCATCCTGGCTTTGCTGTTGCTTGCGTTGCGGGTCAGTGGCCTGTCCCCGAGCGCCACCACCGATACTTATAAACTTTATGCGTATTTCGACAATATCGCCGGTTTGACGGTCAGAGCTAAAGTGACCATGGCCGGTGTGACCATCGGCAAGGTCACGGCGATCGATCTGGACCGCGACAGCTTCACTGGCCGGGTGACCATGCAACTGGAAAAGCGCGTGGATAACCTGCCGACTGATTCCACTGCATCTATCCTGACCGCTGGCCTGTTGGGCGAGAAGTACATCGGTGTGAGCGTCGGTGGGGAAGAAACCCTGCTCAAGGAGGGTGGAACCATCCACGACACGCAGTCGTCGCTGGTGCTCGAGGACCTGATCGGTAAATTCCTGCTCAATACCGTTAGTAAAGACGCCAAATGAGGAGCTTTTAAATGATCTCTATATTGCGACGTGGCCTGTTGGTAATACTCGCGGCCTTGCCGTTGATGGCTAACGCCGTAGCGGCGCCTTCCGCGCATGAACTGGTACAGGACACCACCACCCGGTTGCTGGCGGATCTTGCCGCCAACAAGGAAAAGTACAAGCAGGACCCGCAAGACTTTTATACGGCGCTGAATACCATCGTCGGACCTGTGGTGGATGCCGAAGGTATTTCCAAAAGCATCATGACGGTCAAGTATTCACGCAAGGCCACACCCGAGCAGATGCAGAAGTTTGTCGAAAACTTCAAAAGGGGCCTGTTCCAGTTCTATGGCAATGCCCTGCTGGAGTACGACAACGAAAGCATCACCGTTGACCCAGCCAAGGATGAATCGGGAGACCGTACAAGCGTTGGCATGACGGTCAAAAGCAGCAGTGGCGCGATCTACCCTGTGTCTTACACACTCGAAAAGATCAATGGCGAGTGGAAGCTGCGCAACGTGATCATCAATGGCATCAACATTGGCAAGCTGTTCCGCGATCAGTTCGCTGATGCAATGCAGCGCAATGGCAACGACCTGGACAAAACCATCAACGGTTGGGCCGGGGAAGTCGCCAAAGCCAAGGAAGCCACCGAAAAATCCACCGAGACCCAAACCCAATGAGTGAGTCGGCCATTCGCATGAGCGAATCCGGCGAGCTGCTGCTTAGTGGTGTGCTGGATTACCGGACAGGCCCGAACCTGCGCAAGCAGGGGCAGGCGCTGATCAAGTCCAGTAACGCGGCTGCGCTGGTGGTTGATTGCTCCGCGGTGGAGAAGTCCAGCAGCGTCGGCTTGTCGCTGCTGCTGTGCTTCATGCGCGATGCCCAGGCGGCCGGCAAGGCCCTGAGCATTCGTGCGATACCCGACGATATGCGCGAAATTGCTCAGGTCAGCGAATTGACCGAGCTGTTGGCGCATCCCTGAACCGCATCTATAAAGAAGCCCCCCGTCAGAGTCCTGCTTCGCGGGGTTCGCAGGCGCGGGGCTTTTTTGTATGATGTCCGACCCGCGCGCACAGGGCGCCGATTGAGGTTGAGCATGCAGGCCGTAGAAGTGAAGAGCTTCCTTGAAGGAAAGCTGCCCGGAACGCTGGTAGAAGTTGAGGGCGAAGGCTGCAACTTTCAGCTGAACGTGATTAGCGATGAACTGGCGGCGTTAAGCCCGGTCAAGCGTCAGCAGCAGATCTATGCCCATTTGAACCCATGGATCACCGATGGCAGCATCCATGCGGTCACTATGAAATTTTTCAGCAGCGCGGCCTGGGCCGAGCGCACCTGAGCCCAAGGGCGTCGAGATTCTTATGGATAAATTGATTATTACCGGTGGCGCTCGTCTTGATGGCGAGATCCGCATCTCCGGGGCAAAGAACTCTGCCCTGCCGATCCTGGCTGCAACCCTGCTGTGCGATGGCCCGGTTACCGTTGCCAACCTGCCGCACCTGCACGACATCACCACCATGATCGAGCTGTTCGGCCGCATGGGCATTGAGCCGGTGATCGACGAGAAGCTCAGCGTCGAAATCGACCCGCGCACCATCAAGACCCTGATCGCGCCGTACGAACTGGTGAAAACCATGCGTGCCTCGATCCTGGTGCTGGGCCCGATGGTTGCCCGTTTCGGTGAAGCCGAAGTCGCACTGCCTGGCGGTTGCGCCATCGGTTCGCGTCCGGTCGACCTGCACATCCGTGGTCTCGAAGCCATGGGCGCGGTGATCGATGTCGAAGGCGGCTACATCAAGGCCAAGGCGCCTGAAGGCGGCTTGCGCGGTGCGCACTTCTTCTTTGATACCGTCAGCGTGACCGGTACCGAAAACATCATGATGGCGGCTGCTCTGGCCAAGGGCCGTAGCGTGCTGGCCAACGCCGCTCGCGAGCCTGAAGTCGTCGACCTGGCGAACTTCCTGAATGCCATGGGCGCGAAGGTTTCCGGTGCCGGCACTGACACCATCACCATCGATGGCGTCGAGCGTCTGCACACCACCACGTACAAAGTGATGCCTGACCGTATCGAGACCGGCACCTACCTGGTGGCGGCAGCGGTCACCGGCGGCCGTGTGAAGGTCAAGGACACCGATCCGACCATCCTCGAAGCCGTTCTGGAAAAACTTCGCGAGTCGGGTGCTGAAATCACCTGCGGTGAAGACTGGATCGAGCTGAACATGCACGGCAAGCGGCCAAAAGCCGTCAACGTGCGGACCGCTCCGTACCCGGCGTTCCCGACTGACATGCAGGCGCAGTTCATCTCCCTCAACGCCATTGCCGAAGGCACTGGGGCGGTGATCGAGACGATCTTCGAAAACCGCTTCATGCACGTTTACGAACTGCACCGCATGGGCGCGCACATCCAGGTCGAAGGCAATACCGCCATCGTCACCGGCATCGAAAAGCTCAAGGGCGCGCCAGTAATGGCCACCGACCTGCGTGCTTCGGCCAGCCTGGTGATCTCGGCGCTGATCGCCGAAGGCGATACCCTGATCGACCGCATCTACCACATCGACCGTGGTTACGAGTGCATCGAAGAGAAGCTGCAGATGCTCGGCGCCAAGATCCGCCGCGTACCGGGCTAGTCGTTGCCGTATGGGCGCAAGGACGCGCCTGCTGAATTTGTTATGAGTCGAGGGTGGTGACACCCTCGATGTGTGTCCGGCGTCACTTGCGACCGGGCATGAGTACCTTGATAAGGACTGACGTTTCCCATGTTGACTATCGCACTGTCCAAGGGCCGCATCCTTGACGACACCCTGCCGCTTCTGGCTGAAGCGGGCATCGTGCCGACCGAGAATCCGGACAAGAGCCGCAAGCTGATCATCCCCACGACTCAGGCCGATGTGCGCTTGCTGATCGTGCGCGCCACCGATGTGCCGACCTATGTCGAGCATGGTGCCGCGGACCTCGGCGTCGCCGGTAAAGATGTGCTGATGGAATATGGCGGCCAGGGTCTGTACGAGCCTCTGGATCTGCGAATTGCCCTGTGCAAGCTGATGACCGCCGGCCGTGTCGGCGATGTCGAGCCCAAGGGCCGTCTGCGGGTAGCGACCAAATTCGTCAATGTCGCCAAGCGTTACTACGCCGAGCAGGGCCGTCAGGTCGACATCATCAAGCTCTACGGCTCGATGGAGCTGGCGCCGCTGATTGGTCTGGCGGACAAGATCATCGATGTGGTCGACACCGGTAACACCCTGCGTGCCAATGGCCTGGAACCTCAGGATTTCATTGCCGACATCAGCTCCCGGCTGATCGTCAACAAAGCTTCGATGAAAATGCAACACGCCCGTATCCAGGCGTTGATCGACACCCTGCGCAAGGCAGTGGAGTCTCGACACCGCGGCTGATTTACCTGCGCGACCTTGAGTCGCGCCGTCTATCCGCCTCATAGCCAGAATTCTCAGGTGCCCAAGCGGATCGAATGTTAGCTTCGGGCGCCTGAGTTTTTGCCAATCCTATGAGGCTCTCGCTATGACCGCACCGACTGCAATTCGCCGACTCAATGCTGCTGACCCGGATTTCGCACATCATCTGGATCATCTGCTGAGCTGGGAAAGTGTGTCTGACGACTCGGTCAATCAGCGGGTGCTGGACATCATCAAGGCTGTGCGCGAGCGTGGTGACGCGGCGCTGGTGGAATTCACCCAGAAGTTCGACGGCCTGCAAGTCGCCTCCATGGCAGACCTGATCCTGCCGCGCGAACGCCTGGAACTGGCATTGACCCGCATCACCGTGCCTCAGCGCGACGCGCTGGAAAAAGCCGCGGCCCGCGTGCGCAGCTACCACGAAAAACAGAAACAGGATTCCTGGAGCTACACCGAAGCCGATGGCACGGTGCTGGGCCAGAAGGTCACGCCACTGGATCGCGCCGGTCTGTATGTGCCGGGTGGCAAGGCGTCGTACCCGTCCTCGGTGCTGATGAACGCGATTCCTGCCAAGGTGGCGGGCGTGACCGAAGTGGTCATGGTCGTGCCGACTCCGCGCGGCGAAATCAACGAGCTGGTGTTGGCCGCAGCCTGCATTGCCGGCGTTGACCGGGTGTTCACTATCGGCGGCGCGCAAGCAGTTGCCGCGCTGGCTTACGGCACCGAAAGCGTGCCGAAGGTCGACAAGGTGGTTGGCCCGGGCAACATCTACGTCGCCACCGCCAAGCGCCATGTGTTCGGCCAAGTCGGCATCGACATGATCGCCGGCCCCTCGGAGATCCTCGTGGTATGTGACGGTCAGACCGATCCGGACTGGATTGCCATGGACCTGTTCTCCCAGGCCGAGCACGACGAAGATGCCCAGGCGATCCTGGTCAGCCCTGACGCCGAGTTCCTCGATAAGGTCGCTGCCAGCATCGCCAAACTGCTGCCGACCATGGAGCGCGCCGAGATCATCGAAACCTCGATCAATGGTCGCGGTGCGCTGATCAAGGTTCGCGACATGGAACAAGCCATCGAAGTCGCCAACCGTATCGCGCCAGAACACCTGGAGTTGTCGGTCGCCGACCCGCAGGCTTGGTTGCCGCAGATCCGTCACGCCGGCGCGATCTTCATGGGTCGTCACACGTCCGAAGCTTTGGGCGATTACTGTGCCGGTCCGAACCACGTGCTGCCGACGTCCGGCACCGCGCGCTTCTCTTCGCCGCTGGGTGTTTACGACTTCCAGAAACGTTCGTCGATCATCTTCTGCTCCGAGCAAGGTGCCTCCGAACTGGGCAAAACCGCTTCTGTGCTGGCCCGTGGGGAGTCGCTGACCGCTCACGCCCGCAGCGCCGAATACCGCATCGTTGACGAAAAGAAGGGCAACTAAGCATGAGTAAATTCTGGAGTCCCTTCGTCAAGAATCTGGTGCCTTACGTGCCGGGCGAGCAGCCGAAGCTGGCAAAACTGGTGAAGCTCAACACCAACGAAAACCCGTACGGTCCATCGCCCAAAGCATTGGCCGCGATGCAGACCGAACTGAACGACAACCTGCGTCTGTACCCGGACCCGAACAGCGACCAGCTCAAGCAGGCTGTTGCCAGGTACTACGGCGTGCAGGGCAATCAGGTGTTCCTCGGCAATGGTTCCGATGAAGTCCTGGCACACATTTTCCACGGTCTGCTGCAACACGATCAGCCACTGCTATTCCCGGATATCAGCTACAGCTTCTACCCGGTTTACTGCGGGTTGTATGGCATTAAGTTCGATGCGGTGCCGCTGGATGAACAATTCCAGATCAATCCGGCAGACTACGCCAAGCCGAACGGCGGGATAATTTTTCCTAACCCGAACGCGCCGACCGGTTGCCTGTTGGCGCTGGACGCGGTTGAGCAGATCCTCAAGGCCAGCCCGGATTCGGTGGTCGTGGTGGATGAGGCTTACATCGATTTCGGCGGTGAAACGGCGATCACGCTGGTGGACCGTTATCCGAACCTGTTGGTGACTCAGACCCTGTCCAAGTCCCGCTCGCTGGCGGGCCTGCGGGTTGGTCTGGCGGTGGGGCACCCGGACCTGATCGAGGCGCTGGAGCGGATCAAGAACAGCTTCAACTCCTATCCGCTGGATCGTCTGGCGATTGTCGGGGCGGCGGCGGCGTTCGAGGATCGCGAGTATTTCGACAAGACCTGCCGGTTGGTCATCGAGAGTCGCGAGAAGGTGGTCGCGCAGCTGGAGGCGAAAGGGTTTGAGGTGTTGCCATCGGCGGCGAACTTCATTTTCGCTCGTCACCCGAAGCACGATGCGGCAGGGCTGGCGGCGAAGTTGCGCGAACAGGGCGTGATCGTTCGGCACTTCAAGCAGGAGCGGATTGCCCAGTTCCTGCGGATTTCCATCGGTACGCCAGAACAGAATCAGGCGCTGATCGACGGACTAGGCGACCTCTAACGCCCCCCCGGACTGATCGTTCCCATGCTCCACGTGGGAATGCATCCCGTGACGCTCCGCGTCACAGTGGACGCAGAGCGTCCATGGCGGCATTCCCACGCAGAGCGTGGGAACGATCATGCGGTGGTTACTCGTGATGCGGTTCGCCCAGGAAGGTCAACGACGTGAACAGCCCGCGTGTCGCCACATCCGGGCTATTTTTCACTGGCACTTCCACCTGCGCCGCAATCACGTTCAACCCTTCATTGCGCACCAGAACCTGCGCCCGGCCGTCCGCATCGGTTTCGGTGCTCATGGTACTCGGCGCGCTACGATAGTCGCCCACCAACTTCACGCCCGCCGCCGGCTTGCCGTCCAATAGCACCCGTACCGGCAACGACCTGCCCGGCCCGACCGTCAGCGGATCGACTTCCGGCAAAATCACCAATTTCATCTGATCGAGCTTCGGCAACTTCGCCCCCGGCTGGTAAATGGCCAGGCTGTATTTGAACGTCTCGGTCGACTCGATCGATCCTGGCACCTTACTGCGCCCTTCGTTGATCCACTTTTTGTCGGCGGTCAGCGACCACATGCCATTGTCCAGCGCGACTGCTAGCGCCGCGGGCGGTTTGAGTGGTTGCAGACGCGCATGGTCGGCCAGGCGTTCCACGGTAACCGGGATCATTTTTCCTTCGGTGTCGTAGGCCCAGGCGCCGCTGATTTTCTGCGCCTTGAAGGCATTGTCCTCAGCGCCATCACCGTAGATGGCTTCGATATTGCCGCGACGTTGTTCGGTCCACAGGCCATGGGCCGAAACGTGGGTGGCGAACATCGCGCCGAACAGACCCAGCAGAACCAATGATTTGCCTTGTTGCATGGAGATTTTTCCTTTTACAGATTGAGTGTCAGGCTGACAGTGAAATTACGCGGCTCACCGGGATTGACCCAGTAGTTGCTGTAGGAGCGCTCGAAGTATTTCTCGTCGAACAGGTTGTTCAGGTTCAGGCCGAGGGTGACGTTTTCGCTGGCTCTATAATGCGCGAGCAGATCGACGGTATGGTAGGCCGGCAGTTCGAAATCGCTGCCGGCTTCACCCGAGCGATCGCCAACATAAGTGAACGCGGCGCCGAGATCCGAACCGCGTAAATGGCCATCCTGAAATTCGTAAACCCCCAGCAAACTGCCGCTGCGTTTGGCCACGCCGAGAATCCGGCTGCCGGCGGGAATGACCTTGTCGCCTTGGGTGACTTCGGCATCGATGTAAGCGAAGGCACCGATCACTCGCACGGCATCGGTCACTTGCCCGCTGACTTGCAGATCGACACCCTGACTGCGGGCCTTGCCCATGGCGCGGCTGGAATCTGTGCTCGGATCGAGGGCCAGGACGTTTTCCTTGTCGATATGGAAAACGGCGAGGGTGCTGCTCAAGCGATCGTCGAATAGCTCGCTCTTGATCCCGACTTCATAACCGACGCCTTCTTCCGGGTCGAAGGATTTGCCGGCGGCGTCCAGGCCGTTGTTCGGTTTGAACGAGGTGGAGGCGTTGGCAAACAGCCCCACTTCGGGCGTCAGTTGGTAAAGCAGCCCGGCTCGGTGGGTCAGGGCATCGTGGCGCTGGCGGCTGGTCGCGTTGCGGCTGTGATCGTCGATGCTTTGTTCGAAGTGCTCGAAGCGGGCACCGAGCATGCCGCGCAGTTTGTCAGTGAAGATGATCTGGTCCTGAAGGTTCAACGCCTGGCTTTTGACATGCTCGAAGAAATCGGTCCCGGAGCGCGCACCATCAGGTTTCGGCTGGCCGTAGATTGGTCGATAGATATCGATGGCGTAAGGGCTGCCGGCAATGGTCGTAACCCGTTCGTTCTTGCGGAAATTCTCGTATTCGCTGCCGATCAGTAGTTCGTGTTGCCAACTGCCGATGTCGAACAAACCGCGCAGTTCGAGTTGGGTGATGCTGTCGTGCCAGTTGATATCGCGCTCGCGGTAGCGGCGGTTGACGGTGTGGCCGTCGGCGTTCAATGGGCGATTTTCTGAGGCGAAGCCCCAGAGTTTGCCTTCCTTGTAATGGCTGGCGAGGCGCAGTTTCCAGCTGTCGTTGAGCTGATGTTCGAGGGCGGCTTGCAGCAGATTGTTGTGGTTGTCGACATTGCCGTCGTTGGGTTCGCCGAGGAAGGTCGAACGAGAGACGCCGCTCCATTTATTGTTTGGCGCGACGATGCCGCGATCGAATGTCGAGCTGTGGCGAACGAATTCGCTCTCCACCAACAGGCTGGTGTCCGGGTTAAGTTGCCAACTGAATGAAGGCGCAACGAACACTCGCTGACTGTCGACGTGATCGCGGAAGCTGTTGTTGTCCTCGACCGCCAGGTTCACCCGGGACAGAACGTTACCGTCATCATCCAGCGGCGTGTTGACGTCCACGGCGGTGCGGTAGCGATCCCAGCTGCCGGCGCTGGCTTGCAGTGTGGTGAAGGCTTCCGGCTGGGGTTTTTTGGTGACGATGTTCACCGTACCGCCCGGATCGCCACGACCATAGAGGCTGGCGGCCGGGCCTTTGAGCACTTCGATGCGTTCGATGTTGGCCACGTCCGGCGTGCTTGGATAGCCGCGGTTGGCACTGAAGCCGTCCTTGTAGAACTCCGACGTGGTGAAGCCGCGCACGCTGTATTCGTAGAGCGTCAGGCCGCCGAAGTTGTTCTGCTTCGACACGCCGCCGGCAAATTCCAGTGCGCGTTCGACGCTGGTGCTGCCCAGATCCTTGAGCACACTGGCGGGAATCACACTGATCGATTGCGGGATATCGCGAAGGGCGGTGTCGGTTTTGGTGGCGCTGGAAGAGCGGGTGGCGCGGTAACCCTTGACCGGGCCAGTGGGGGATTCGTAGTCGGAAGTGACGCTTATGGCGTCCAGCTCAACGGTTTTCGACTCTTCGGCGAAGACCGGATCCCCCAGCAAACCAAGGGCCAGGCCTGCGAGGGAAGCCATTGTTCGAGACGACATGTTATGTTGTTCCAATAGTGATATTGAAACAACATAACATGCCTAATGAGAATGTCTGCTGTTACGGCTTCGGAGTTATGGGGCTGCTGAGGGCGCAGCTCCTACCGGCTTACTCTCCTTCTTTTTCCTTGATCGGCGCGGGTGGCGGACGCAGGCCGATTTCTGCCGTGAGCTTGAGCTCTTTACCGTTACGCATCACCTGAATGGTGACCTTATCGGTCGGCTTGATTCGCGCCACCTGGTTCATCGAACGGCGACCGTCGCCGGCCGGTTCACCGTCGATGCTGAGGATCACGTCGCCCAATTGCAGGCCGGCCTTCTGCGCCGGGCCATCACGGAAAATCCCCGCGACTACAATCCCCGGACGTCCCGACAGACCAAACGACTCCGCCAGTTCCTGACTCAACGGTTGCACTTCAATACCGAGCCAGCCTCGAATGACCTGGCCGTGTTCGATGATCGACTTCATCACTTCCATCGCCAATTTGACCGGGATCGCGAAGCCAATACCCTGAGAACCGCCGGACTTGGAGAAAATCGCCGTATTGATGCCGGTCAGGTTGCCGTTGGCGTCCACCAGCGCACCGCCGGAGTTGCCGGGGTTGATCGCGGCGTCGGTCTGGATGAAGTCTTCATAGTTGTTCAGCCCGAGCTGATTGCGTCCGGTGGCGCTGATGATGCCCATGGTCACGGTCTGGCCGACACCGAACGGGTTGCCGATGGCCAGGGCCACGTCGCCGATGCGGATATTGTCGGAACGGCCGACGGTGATCGATGGCAGGTTTTTCAGGTCGATCTTTAATACCGCGAGGTCGGTTTCCGGGTCGCTGCCGATGATCCGGGCCAGGGTTTCACGGCCATCCTTGAGCGCCACCACGATCTGGTCGGCACCGCTGGTCACGTGGTTGTTGGTCAGCAGGTAACCTTCCGGGCTCATGATCACGCCCGAACCGAGGCTCGACTCCATGCGCTTCTGCTTGGGCGAGTTATCGCCGAAGAAACGGCGGAACTGCGGATCTTCGAATAACGGATGGCTGGGTTTGTTGACCACTTTGGTGGTGTACAGGTTGACCACCGACGGTGCAGCTGTGGTCACCGCGTCGGCATAGGACACCGGACCCTGCTGCAGACCGAGAGTTTGCGGGGCTTGCTGCAGATTGACATCCAGGCTCGGTAGCCCGACCCACTCTGGGTAACGCTGAATTATCAATAAAGCGATAAGCACGCCGGCCAACAGCGGCCAGCCGGAAAAACGCAGCGCTTTGAGCATTAAGCACGTCCTACAGAGGTTGCAGGCGGTGTGAGACCGCCCATAATGTCGCGCATTATACGAGGCCACGCGCGCCTCTGAACGGGATATTTAGGAGTCTTTTATGGCCGTCGCCCTGAGCACCCTGGTCGAAGAAGCCGACCGCTACCTGGCAAGTGCGAAGATCGCCGATTACTGCCCCAACGGTTTGCAGGTCGAAGGCCGGCCGCAGGTGATGCGCATCGTCAGCGGTGTCACCGCAAGCCAGGCGTTGCTAGACGCTGCGGTGGAGGCCCAGGCCGATCTGGTGCTGGTGCACCACGGTTATTTCTGGAAAGGCGAGAACCCGTGCATCACCGGCATGAAGCAGCGCCGGTTGAAAACCCTGCTCAAGCACGATATCAGCCTGCTGTCCTATCACTTGCCGCTGGACCTGCACCCGGAAGTCGGTAACAACGTGCAGCTTGCCCGGCAACTGGATATCACCGTCGAAGGCCCGCTGGATCCGGACAATCTGAAAGTCGTTGGCCTGGTTGGCTCGTTGAGCGAGCCGATGACCCCTCGCGATTTCGCCCGTCGAGTGCAGGAAGTCATGGGGCGCGAGCCATTGTTGATCGAAGGCAGCGAGATGATTCGTCGGATCGGCTGGTGCACCGGTGGCGGCCAGGGTTACATTGATCAGGCGGTGTTGGCTGGTGTCGACTTGTACCTCAGCGGCGAGGCCTCCGAGCAGACGTTCCACAGCGCCCGGGAAAACGACATCAGCTTCATCGCCGCCGGTCACCACGCCACCGAGCGTTACGGTGTGCAGGCATTGGGCGATTACCTGGCGCGACGTTTCGCCCTCGAGCACATCTTCATCGATTGCCCGAACCCCATCTGATTTCACGGCTGAATGGGATCACCCTGTAGGAGCGAGGCTTGCCCGCGAAGAACGATAACGCGGTTCATCAGTGTTCTTCGCGGGTAAGCCTCGCTCCTACAGGGGAAGAAGCCCGAACGAGGGGGTATATTCATATACTCTTTCGATCTAGCCGTGGTCCTGATTAGAAGGGGGCGCTGTGCTAGGATTCCCCGCTCGAACACGGCCCGCCGGCCGTCCATAAGATCGTTTTCGTGAGTAGCCATGGTCGACAAACTGACGCATCTGAAACAGCTGGAGGCCGAAAGCATCCACATCATCCGCGAGGTCGCCGCCGAGTTCGATAACCCGGTGATGCTGTACTCCGTCGGTAAAGACTCCGCCGTGATGCTGCACCTCGCGCGCAAAGCATTCTTCCCGGGCAAACTTCCGTTTCCGGTGATGCACGTCGACACCCAGTGGAAGTTCAAGGAAATGTACGCGTTCCGCGACCGCATGGTCGAAGAACTCGGCCTGGACCTGCTGGTGCACGTCAATCCTGAGGGTGTTGCGCAGGGTATCAACCCGCTCACCCACGGCAGTGCCAAGCACACCGACATCATGAAGACCGAAGGCCTCAAACAGGCCCTCGACAAGTACGGCTTCGATGCGGCATTCGGTGGCGCCCGTCGCGACGAAGAGAAATCCCGGGCCAAAGAGCGCGTGTATTCCTTCCGTGACACCAAGCACCGTTGGGACCCGAAAAACCAGCGTCCCGAGTTGTGGAACGTCTACAACGGCAAGGTAAACAAGGGTGAATCGATCCGCGTATTCCCGTTGTCGAACTGGACCGAGCTGGATATCTGGCAGTACATCTACCTCGAAGGCATCCCGATCGTGCCGCTGTATTTCGCAGCCGAACGCGATGTCATCGAGATGAATGGCACCTGGATCATGATCGACGACGAGCGCCTGCTCAATCACTTGAGCGACGAAGACAAGGCGCGCATCGTCAAGAAGAAGGTCCGTTTCCGTACACTGGGCGACTACCCGTTGACCGGTGCGGTCGAGTCCGAGGCCACCAGCCTGACCGACATCATTCAGGAAATGCTCCTGACGCGAACTTCCGAACGCCAGGGCCGGGTCATCGATCACGATGGCGCAGGCTCGATGGAAGAAAAGAAACGTCAGGGTTATTTCTAAGGGGTTGTCATGTCGCACGCATCTGATTTGATCAGCGAGGACATCCTCGCCTATCTGGGCCAGCACGAACGCAAGGAAATGCTGCGCTTTCTTACCTGTGGCAACGTCGACGACGGCAAGAGCACCCTGATCGGGCGTCTGCTGCACGACTCCAAAATGATCTACGAAGATCACCTGGAAGCCATTACCCGCGACTCGAAAAAAGTCGGCACCACTGGCGAAGACATCGACCTGGCGTTGCTGGTCGACGGCTTGCAGGCCGAGCGTGAGCAGGGCATCACCATTGATGTCGCCTACCGCTATTTCTCCACCGCCAAGCGCAAATTCATCATCGCCGATACCCCCGGCCATGAGCAGTACACCCGCAACATGGCCACCGGTGCATCCACCTGTGACCTGGCGATCATCCTGGTAGACGCCCGTTACGGCGTGCAGACCCAGACCCGTCGCCACAGCTTTATCGCCTCGTTGCTGGGCATCAAGCACATCGTTGTCGCCATCAACAAGATGGACCTCAACGGCTTCGACGAAAGCGTGTTCGAGTCGATCAAGGCCGATTACCTGAAATTCGCCGAAGGCATCGCGTTCAAGCCGACCACCATGGCGTTCGTGCCGATGTCCGCTCTCAAGGGCGACAACGTAGTGAACAAGTCCGAGCGCTCGCCGTGGTACACCGGCCAGTCGCTGATGGAGATCCTGGAAACCGTCGAAATCGCCAGCGACCGCAACTACACCGACCTGCGTTTTCCGGTGCAGTACGTCAACCGTCCGAACCTGAACTTCCGTGGTTTCGCCGGCACCCTGGCCAGCGGCATCGTGCACAAGGGCGACGAAGTCGTTGTGTTGCCGTCGGGCAAGAGCAGCCGCGTGAAATCCATTGTCACCTTCGAAGGTGAGCTGGAGCATGCAGGTCCTGGTCAAGCGGTGACGCTGACCATGGAAGACGAAATCGACATCTCCCGCGGTGACTTGCTGGTGCATGCCGACAACCAGCCGCAAGTGACCGACGCCTTCGACGCCATGCTGGTATGGATGGCCGAAGAGCCGATGCTGCCGGGCAAGAAATATGACATCAAACGCGCCACGACGTACGTGCCGGGTTCGATCACCAGCATCGTCAATCGCGTGGATGTGAACACCTTGGCCGAAGGGCCGGCCAGCGCTTTGCAGTTGAACGAGATCGGTCGGGTCAAGATCAGTCTCGACGCGGCTATCGCGCTGGACGGTTACGACAGCAACCGCACCACCGGTTCGTTCATTGTCATCGATCGATTGACCAACGGTACGGTCGCGGCGGGCATGATCATCGCCCAGCCATTGAGCCATGGCACCAGCACCCATCACGGCAAACTGGCTCACGTGGCTACCGAAGAACGTGCCCAGCGCTTTGGTCAGCAACCGGCCACCGTGTTGTTCAGCGGCCTGTCGGGCGCTGGCAAAAGCACCTTGGCCTACGCGGTTGAACGCAAGCTGTTCGACCTGGGTCGTGCGGTGTTTGTACTCGATGGCCAGAACCTGCGTCATGACCTGAACAAAGGTCTGCCGCAGGATCGCGCCGGGCGTACTGAAAACTGGCGTCGTGCGGCGCACGTTGCGCGTCAGTTCAACGAAGCCGGTCTGCTGACCTTGGCAGCCTTCGTTGCGCCGAGTGCTGAAGGTCGTGAGCAGGCCAGGGAACTGATCGGCAAGGAGCGTCTGCTGACGGTCTACGTCCAGGCCTCGCCGACGGTCTGTGCCGAGCGTGATCCGCAAGGTCTGTACGCGGCGGGTGGCGACAACATCCCGGGCGAATCCTTCCCGTACGACGTGCCGCTGAATGCCGATCTGGTGATCGACACCCAGTCACTGTCGCTGGAAGAAAGCGTCAAGCAAGTGCTGGATCTGCTGCGTCAGCGTGGCGCGATCTAAGCGTTAGCTGCAAATAAAAAACCCGCAGATGAGTGATCGTCTGCGGGTTTTTTTGTGTTCTTGAGATGATCGTTCCCACGCGGAGCGTGGGAACGATCAGTTAGACGGATACTCGCGGTGCATCTGCCCCAGCAGCGCATCCTTGTCATTCCACAGCTGATTGATCCAACCCTGAAACTCGAGCCGATACACCCCATCCTGGTCGTAGTTCTTGCCGACAAATTGCGGTGGAATCCTCAGCTCCTGACAGTGCACCACTACATCCTTCACATTCCCACAGAGCAAATCCCAATAACCCGGACGCCCGGCCGGATAGTGGATGGTCACATTGACGATGGCTTCCAGCTGATCGCCCATGGCATCCAGCACGAAGGCAATACCGCCCGCTTTCGGCTTGAGCAGATAGCGGAACGGTGAACCCTGTTGTACGTGCTTGCCCTCGGTGAAGCGCGTGCCTTCGATGAAGTTGAAAATCCCCACCGGGTTATTGCGGAACTTGTCGCACGTCCTGCGGGTGGTCTCCAGGTCTTTGCCTTTCTTCTCTGGATGCTTTTCCAGATAGGCCTTGGAGTATCGCTTCATGAACGGGAAACCCAGCGCCCACCATGCCAGGCCAATCACCGGCACCCAAATCAGTTGCTGTTTGAGGAAGAACTTCAGCGGGCGGATGCGACGGTTGAGCACATACTGCAACACCATGATGTCGACCCAGCTCTGGTGGTTGCTGGTGATCAGGTACGAGTGCTGATAGTCCAGGCCTTCCAGCCCGCTGAGCTGCCAGCGCGTATGCCCGAGCAGGTCCATCCAGGCCTTGTTGTTGCTGATCCAGGTTTCGTGGATATGGCCCATCAGCCAGTCGGTGAAACGCTGGGCGGCGGGGAAGGGCAGCAGCAGTTTGAAGATCGCCACCACGAACAGCGGCGTGCAGCAGACAATCGTGTTCAGCGCCAACAACAGCGAAGCGATCACGCCGCGCAGGGGTGCAGGTAGAAAATCCAGCATTTAAACGTCCATAGGTCGGTTGGCAGCCTGGATCGCGGTCAACGCGATGGTGTAGACGATATCGTCGACCTGCGCGCCGCGCGGCAGGTCATTCACCGGTTTGCGCAAGCCTTGCAGCATTGGCCCGAGGCTGACGCAGTCGGCGCTGCGCTGCACGGCTTTGTGGGTGGTGTTGCCGGTGTTCAGGTCGGGGAACACGAACACCGTGGCACGACCGGCCACCTGACTGTTCGGCGCCAGTTGCTTGGCCACGGTTTCGTTGGCGGCGGCGTCGTACTGCAATGGGCCGTCGATCAACAATGAGTTCTGTTGTTCGTGGGCGAGCAACGTCGCTTCGCGGACCTTCTCGACTTCTTCACCGCTGGCCGACTCGCCGCTGGAATAGCTGATCATCGCCACGCGCGGAGTGATGCCAAATGCCGCTGCCGAATCGGCGCTTTGCAAGGCGATCTCGGCCAGTTCGCTGGCGCTCGGGTGCGGGTTCATCACACAGTCGCCGTAGACCAGCACCTCTTCCGGGAACAGCATGAAGAATACCGAGGACACCAACGTGCAGCCCGGCGCGGTCTTGATCAGCTGCAGGGCCGGGCGGATGGTGTTGGCGGTGGAGTGAATGACTCCGGACACCAGCCCATCGACTTCATCCAGCGCCAGCATCACGGTGCCGATCACCACGGTGTCTTCCAGTTGTTGCTCGGCCATCGGCGCGTTGAGGCTTTTGCTTTTACGCAGGGCGACCATCGGCTCGACGTAACGCTCGCGGATCAGGTCCGGATCGAGGATTTCCAGCCCTGGCGGCAACTCGATACCCTGGGCGCGGGCGACGGCTTCGACGTCCGCCGGTTTCGCCAGCAATACGCAACGGGCAATGCCGCGGGCCTGGCAGATTGCCGCGGCTTGCACCGTCAGCGGCTCGCTGCCTTCGGGCAATACGATGCGCTTGTTGGCGGCCTGGGCGCGCTGGATCAGTTGATAACGGAACACCGCGGGCGACAGGCGCATTTCCCGTGGCGTGCCGCAGCGCTGGTGCAGCCAGTTGGCGTCGAGGTGACCGGCGACGAAATCGGTGATGATCTCCGCACGTTCGCGATCGTCGATGGGGATTTCCTTGTTCAAACTGTTCAACTGGTTGGCGGTGTCATAAGAACCAGTGCTGACCGATAACACCGGCAAGCCGGCCTGCAAGGCGCCACGGCACAGATCCATGATGCGCGGATCGGGCAGGGTGTCGCTGGTCAGCAACAGACCGGCCAGGGGCACGCCGTTCATCGCTGCGAGACTGACGGCGAGGATGATGTCGTCGCGATCGCCGGGAGTCACCACCAGCACGCCGGGCTTGAGCAGCTCCACGGTGTTGCGCATGGTGCGGGCGCAGATGATGATGTTGGTCATGCGCCGGGTTTCGTAATCGCCAGCGTTGAGCACCTGAGCGCCCATCAGATCGGCTACGTCACGGGTGCGCGGGGCGTTCAATTCGGGTTGGAACGGGATGCAGCCGAGCAGGCGGAAATCGCCACTGCGCAACAACGGCGAGTGTTCTTTCAGGCGCGAGGCGAAGGCCTCCATGCTTTCGTCGGTCTTGACCTTGTTGAGGATCACGCCCAGCACTTTCGGGTCTTTCGGCCCGCCGAACAATTGCGCCTGCAACTCCACCCGGCCGGACAATTCGGTCAGCACTTCGTTTTCCGGTGCCGAGACCAGAATCACGTCGGCGTCCAGGCTCTTGGCCAAATGCAGATTGACCCGCGCCGCGTAACTGGCGCTACGGGTCGGGACCATGCCTTCGACGATCAGCACATCTTTGCCGACAGCGGCTTGCTGATAAAGCGTGATGATTTCTTCGAGCAACTCGTCCAGCTGACCGTCGCCGAGCATCCGCTCAACGTGAGCCAGGCCCAACGGCTGAGGCGGTTTCAAGCCGTGGGTGCGGGCCACCAGTTCGGTGGAGCGTTCAGGGCCTGTGTCGCCCGGGTGCGGCTGGGCAATCGGTTTGAAAAAGCCGACTTTGAGGCCGGCCCGCTCAAGCGTACGCACCAGCCCGAGGCTGATGGAGGTCAGACCCACACCAAAATCGGTGGGCGCGATAAAAAAAGTTTGCATGCGGATTCTCTGGAGGTGCATGGCAGTGGCGATCATCTATAACTGACGATCTGCCCAAATCAGTCGTCAAGGTTATCGCTAACCGAGCCTTGTGCGCACCATCCGCAATCAAAGGGCTGGCCTATTTTTTCATTACGCAGCGAAGGGTCCAGCACCCAGGCCCGGGATTGCCATGGGGGCTGGTGCCGCAGGTGTTGGGTATGGCCGCAGGAAAGCTCGGCTACCCAGTGTCCGTCCTCGTCCTGATGAAAGCCTGTGACGGTCGAAGTTTTCGTCGCACCCCGTCTGTCCGGGTTGTGTTCGCTTTCGGGCGATTGCTTCGCTAAACTTGGTCTTTCTATATTCTTATGCAAAAGGTCTCGCCCCATGCTGATCGCCGCCAATAAGGCTGTCTCCATCGACTATACCCTGACCAACGACGCTGGTGAGGTCATCGACAGCTCCGCCGGCGGCGCGCCGCTGGTCTACCTGCAAGGCGCAGGTAATATTATCCCGGGCCTGGAAAAGGCACTGGAAGGCAAAGCAGTCGGTGACGAACTGACTGTCGCTGTAGAACCTGAAGATGCCTACGGCGAATACGCTGCCGAACTGGTCAGCACCTTGAGCCGCAGCATGTTCGAAGGCGTCGACGAACTGGAAGTGGGCATGCAGTTCCACGCTTCCGCTCCGGACGGCCAGATGCAGATCGTCACCATTCGCGATCTGGACGGCGACGATGTCACCGTTGATGGCAACCACCCGTTGGCCGGTCAGCGCCTGAATTTCCAGGTCAAGATCATCGACATCCGTGACGCCAGCCAGGAAGAAATCGCTCATGGTCACGTCCATGGCGAAGGTGGCCATCACCACTGATTTTCTGCGCTAAGCTTTCGAGATCTGGAGAGGCGCCCGAGGGCGCCTTTTTAGTCCGCGGCTGTCCTTGATGGCACCGCCAAGTGGCTGTTTCGAGAAGAACACGGGAAATTTGGAGTCCGTCATGAGTGCTTTTCACGACCTTACATTGAAAGCTTTGGATGGCCAGGAGTTACCTCTGGCGCCCTTCAAAGGGCACGTCGTGCTGGTGGTCAACGTCGCCTCCAAATGTGGCTTGACCCCACAGTACGCGGCGCTGGAAAACCTCTACCAGCAATACAAGGACAAGGGTTTCAGTGTGCTGGGCTTGCCGTGCAACCAGTTTGCCGGACAGGAACCGGGCACCGAACAGGAGATCCAGGCATTCTGCAGCCTCAACTATGGCGTGACCTTTCCGTTATCCAGCAAGCTGGAAGTCAACGGTCATGAGCGTCATCAGTTGTACCGTCTGCTGGCGGGCGAGGGCGCGGAATTCCCGGGCGACATCACCTGGAACTTCGAGAAATTCCTGTTGGGCAAGGACGGTCGCGTACTGGCGCGGTTCTCGCCTCGAACGGCGCCGGATGATCATGCTGTCATCCAGGCGATCGAAAAAGCGCTGGGCTGAGTTCCCCCTCTGTGTAGGAGCGAGGCTTGCCCGCGAAGGCGTCATGTCATTCAACATTGATATCGACTGACATGACGCCTTCGCGGGCAAGCCTCGCTCCTACAAATGTTTTCTATCTTTTGATCCTTAATCACCTAAATCAATAGTGCTTTTCAAGGCTTGGCACTCTCCATATTATCGCCGTCATAAAGTCTATATCCCGTGGAGCGTCCCATGCCTGTCAAAGCCCTGTTCAAGCCTTTCCACCTCGGCGCTCTCGAACTGCCGACCCGCGTCGTCATGGCACCGATGACCCGCTCGTTTTCGCCGGGCGGCGTGCCCAACTCCAAAGTGATCGAGTACTACCGTCGTCGCGCCGCTGCCGGGGTTGGGCTGATCATCACCGAAGGCACCACCGTCGGTCACAAAGCCTCGAACGGCTACCCGAATGTGCCGCACTTCTATGGTGAAGCGGCATTGGCCGGCTGGAAGAAAGTCGTCGACGCGGTGCATGCCGAGGGTGGCAAGATCGTTCCGCAACTGTGGCATGTGGGCAGCGTGCGCCGCATCGGCACCGAGCCGGACGCCAGCGTTCCGGGTTACGGTCCGTCGGAGAAATTGAAGGAGGGTCAGGTCGTGGTTCACGGCATGACCCAACAGGATATCCAGGACGTGATTGCCGCGTTCGCCCAAGCCGCCAAAGACGCTCAGAGCATCGGCATGGACGGCGTGGAAATCCACGGTGCCCACGGTTATCTGGTGGACCAGTTCTTCTGGGAAGGCAGCAACCAGCGCACTGACGAATATGGTGGCAGCCTGGCCAATCGTTCGCGCTTCGCCATCGAACTGATTCAGGCGGTGCGTGCAGCGGTCGGCCAGGGTTTCCCGATCATCTTCCGTTTCTCCCAGTGGAAGCAGCAGGACTACACCGCGCGTCTGGTACAAACCCCGGAAGCTTTGGGCGAATTCCTCAAGCCGTTATCCGACGCCGGCGTGGACATTTTCCACTGCTCGACACGGCGTTTCTGGGAACCGGAGTTTGACGGTTCCGAGCTCAACCTGGCCGGCTGGACCCGCAAGCTCACCGGCAAGCCAACCATCACCGTCGGCAGCGTCGGCCTGGACGGTGAGTTCCTGCAATTCATGGTCAACACCGACAAGATCGCGCAACCGGCCAGCCTGGAAAAACTGCTGGAACGTTTGAACAACGATGAGTTCGATCTGGTGGCCGTGGGCCGTGCATTGCTGGTGGACCCGGACTGGGCGCAGAAAGTGCGGGACGGTCGTGAGGAAGACATTCTGCCGTTCAGTCGTGAGGCGTTGATGACGCTGGTTTAAGCGGCATCCGGTCGGGCCTCTTCATCGCGGGCAAGCCTCGCTCCTACAAGGTTAGCGTCGCACGCAATATTGCGAACGACACAAACCCTGTAGGAGCGAGGCTTGCCCGCGAAGCTTTTCAAGGCAACAACGCCGCATCAGGCAGGGATTGCCCCTGCACACAAGCCCCGCGCAACTGCCCCTCGAATTGCTCAATAATCGCCGCCCACCCCTGCCGACTCGCATGCTGGCGCGCATTGAGCCGCACGCACCGCAAGTTTTCGCGCTCCTCCAGCAGCCAACGTGCCGCATCGCAGAACGCCTCTTCATCCCCGGGCATGGCCAATACGCCGTTGTAGCCATGGCGAATATGCTGGGCCGCCGCAGCCTGATCGTACGCCACCACCCCCAGCCCCGAGGCCAATGCCTCAAGCACCACATTGCCGAAAGTTTCGGTCAGGCTTGGAAACAGAAACACATCCCCCGACGCATAGTGACTGGCCAAGGCTTCGCCGCGTTGTGAGCCGCAGAAAATCGCCTCGGGCAATTCCTTCTCCAGCGTCGATCGTTGCGGACCGTCACCGACCACAATCAGTTTCATTTTTCGTTGTGGATAACTCATTTTCAGCGTGTCGAAACTGCGCTTGAGCAAGCCAAGATTCTTCTCCTGGGCCAGGCGTCCTACGTGGATGAAGGCAATATCATCCTCGGCCAGTCCCCATTGCTCGCGCAGCGGCTTCAGCCGTTTGGCCGGATGAAACAACTGGCTGTCGACGCCTCGAGAGAGCAGCGCCAGGCGCTCGAAACTGCGACGTTCCAGCTCCAGTCGCTGGCTGGCGCTGGGCACCAGAGTCAGAGTCGAGCTATTGTGAAACCAGCGCAGGTAGTGAGTCAGCAAGCGGGTCAGCAGCCCGAGGCCGTATTGGCTGGAATACTGCTGAAAATTGGTATGAAAGCCGCTGACCACCGAAATCCCCAAACGCCGTGCCGCGCGCAACGCTGACAACCCCAGAGGTCCTTCGGTGGCGATGTACAACACGTCCGGGCGATGGCGTTTCCAGCGCCGCAGCAGTTTGTGCATCGACGACTGACCCCATTGCAAGCCGGGATAACCCGGCAACGGCCAGCCTCGACACAACAGCAAGTCATCGTTGCTGCCCATGAGCGGGTCGCCACCCTGACGTGGCCGCACCAACTCCACCTGATGCCCGCGCGCGCGCAAACCATCGAACAAGCGGCCAAGGGTATTGGCCACGCCGTTGATTTCCGGTGGGAAGGTTTCGGTGATCAGGGTGATATGCAGAGTTGTCGTCATGGCCTCAGTGTCGACTGAGGCCATGTCGTCATTGTGACGGAGGGATGATGGATTTGTGACGCGATTAACGGCTTTCTGCCACCAGATTCTCCGCGCCACGCTCACGCACCCAGAACAGCGTTGCACCGGCCACTGCCGCCGGCATCATCAGAATGTTGACCACCGGAATCAGCAACACCAGATACACGCTGCCGCCGAAGCCGAGGCTCTGCCAGCGTTTTTGCCGCAGCCAGGCGAGCATTTCGTTCCAGCCGAGTTTGTGGTTATCCGCCGGGTAGTCGATGTACTGGATCGCCATCATCCACACCCCGAACAACAGCCACAGCGGCGCGGCGATGATGTTCACCACCGGGATGAATGACAGGATGAACAGCCCGATGGCCCTGGGCAGGAAGTAGCCGAGTTTGCGCATTTCCCGGGACAGGGTGCGCGGGATCATGGCGATCAGTTCGCCCCAGCTGAAGGCCGGGAAGTCGTCGGTGCCGCGCACCACCACTTCGACTTTCTCCGCGAGGAAGCCATTGAATGGCGCGGCGATAACGTTGGCCAGCATGGTGAAGGTGAAGAACACCATCAATACCACCAACACGACAAAAATCGGCCAGAGGACGTAGCTTAGGAAGCTCAGCCAATCGGGCAGGGACGGCATCAGCGTATCGACCCACATACTGAACTGATGGCCGGCCAGATAGATCAATCCGACGAACAGCACCAGGTTGATCGCCAGCGGCAACAACACGAACAAGCGCAGGCTAGGACTCAGGACCAGCTTGAGGCCCTCGCGCAGGTATTGCGGGCCGGACAGAACGGGGGCGGGCATAAACGTGCTCCGAGCAAAGGGTAAACGGGGCGACCTTACCGGCTTTGCCTGACGGGCGAAAGTGCGGTAACGGCATCGACATTAACTGTAACAAAGGCGTCTATGTATCCATCATGATGGGATAGAGACCGCCTATGAGCTGGATTGTTAAACCGTATTTCCTTAATCTTCGCCCCCTCGATACGCTGCACCCATTCTTTTACAGGACTGTCGAGCCCAAGCCTTCCCCAAGTGCTTTCAACGGTCCTTTTTTATTCCCGCCGGCAATCCGGCGTTCCGCGCCCAGTGTTTCGGGCCCGGTCAACAGGAGCAGGTCATGTCTGAAGTTCGTCATTCGCGAGTGATTATTCTCGGTTCCGGCCCTGCCGGTTATAGCGCTGCGGTCTATGCCGCCCGTGCCAACCTCAAGCCACTGCTGATCACCGGCATGCAGGCTGGCGGTCAGCTGACCACCACCACCGAAGTCGACAACTGGCCGGGCGACGTCCACGGCCTGACCGGCCCGGCGCTGATGGAGCGGATGAAAGAGCACGCCGAGCGCTTTGAAACCGAGATCGTGTTCGATCACATCAATGCCGTGGACTTCGCCGCCAAGCCGTACACCCTGATTGGCGACAGCGCGACTTACACCTGCGACGCACTGATCATCGCCACCGGCGCCAGCGCTCGTTATCTGGGCCTGCCGTCGGAAGAAACGTTCATGGGCAAAGGCGTTTCGGCCTGCGCGACGTGCGACGGTTTCTTCTATCGCAACAAGCCAGTGGCTGTGGTGGGTGGCGGTAATACGGCTGTGGAAGAAGCCCTGTACCTGGCCAACATCGCCAGCACTGTGACCCTGATTCACCGTCGCGAGACGTTCCGCGCCGAGAAGATCCTGATCGACAAGCTCAATGCCCGGGTTGCCGAAGGCAAGATCATCCTGAAGCTGAACTCGACCCTGGACGAAGTGCTGGGCGACAACATGGGCGTGACCGGTGCTCGCCTGAAGAACAACGACGGCAGCTTCGACGAGCTGAAAGTCGACGGCGTGTTCATCGCCATCGGCCACACCCCGAACACTTCGTTGTTCGAAGGCCAGCTGACGTTGAAAGACGGCTACCTGGTTGTGCAGGGTGGCCGTGATGGCAACGCAACGGCGACCAGCGTCGAAGGCATTTTCGCCGCCGGTGACGTGGCTGACCACGTTTACCGTCAGGCCATCACCTCGGCTGGCGCCGGCTGCATGGCGGCACTGGACACCGAGCGTTACCTCGACGGCCTGCAGAACGCTTCGTTCTGATTCCGTAGAAATGAAAAAACCGGCTTCGGCCGGTTTTTTTGTGGTGCGCCAGGCATGGCGCGTTGCGCGCAAGCGCAACCCGCTTGGCTGTGGTGGCCAAGCGGGTGACTTGGAGGTGCAAGTCCTCTACACACCCGGCAAGGGGAAGTGTTAGCCAGAGGCAAGGGTG
>NZ_FYEB01000004.1 GCF_900187445.1 Pseudomonas sp. Irchel s3b2 | reverse complement strand
AGCCGCTACAGGAAGGGAATCGGGTGGCGTGGGGAATCAGGTCGATCTGAAGCGCGTCGCCATCAGGCTTGATCGTGACGACAGAAAAGCCCTCCTAAAAAGGAAGGAAAGTATTAATATCGCGCATAAACGCCGGTTTGTTAGATGTGTTTGCTCGCACGAACATCATCAATCAAATCGGCGTTCTTGTTTCTGTGTTTCCCGGGATTCCGTGAAGAACCTTTCTTGCCGTATTCGGCGCCGTAAATCCGGCTCCGGATCGCGGACTTCGCTCTCGATTTCGTACAACAACTGGATATAGCGCAGTGCTTGCTCAGCAAGCGTGCTTTTATTCGTAGCGTGCAGCTCGAAGAATTTGCGCCGTGCATGGGTCATGCACCCGATTTCGGTAACGCCAAGTTCGAAGCTGGCTTTGTAACCGCCAAAATCATCGCAGACCAACTTGCCTTTCCAGTCATGCAGGAAGTTGCGAGCATGCTCTCCGGCGCGGCTCGGGCTGAAGTCATAAACGACAGCTGCTGTTTCGCAGAACTGGCTGGTGGCGTAGGCCCAAACATAGGAACGGTGAGTCTTCTTCGTTCCCGGCATGAGCATTTGCACGGGTGTTTCATCGGCGTGGATAACCTGCTGCCCAAGCATTACGTCGCGCAGCGCATCGACCAGAGGTTGCAACTGCACGCCCGTCATGCCAACCCATTGAGCCAAGGTTGAACGTGGAATCGCCAGGCCCGCTCGACCGAAGATCGATTCCTGACGGTAAAGCGGCAGATGGTCAGCAAACTTGGCGATTATGACGTGGGCAAGTAGGCCCGCAGTCGGGATGCCCTTATCTATTACTTGAGCCGGAACCGGTGCCTGGATGAGCGTTTCGCAGTCATCGCAGACCCATTTGCCACGGACATGACGCTCTACGGTGAACACGCCCGGTGTGTAATCCAGCTTCTCACTGACATATTCACCGATGCGTTTCAGTGCGCAGCCGCATGGGCAGTGAGTGTTGTCCGGTTCGTGATGGATCAGTGTGCGTGGAAACTCAGCCGGTAATGCAGTGCGTTTGGGCTTTTGCTTTTTCTCGGTCGTCGCTGGCACTGTTTGCAAGGCCTGAAGCTCTGCTTCAATCGCTGCGATATCGGTATCGATCAGGTCATCGAGCAAACTGGCCTGCTCAGGATTCATCTGCTCGCTGCGCTTGGCAAACTTCAAACGCTTGAGCTGGGCGATCTCGTGGGTCAGCTTCTCGATCACCGTCTGATCGCGGTTGATCTTCTTGCCCATCGTTTCGACCGTCTTGCCCAGCGTGTCGACCTGGTGGTCGAGCGTTTCGACACGCTGCATCAACTGCGCCTCCAAGGCGCGCAGTTGTTCAGGGGGCAGGTGATCGAGATTGGGTAGCGAAGTCATGGAGCCGATTTTGCCAGAGCAGGCAATTCGCGACGATAGACCGATAGGCTAATGGCAGCCGTTAAAGCAGTGTGATCGAGCCTCCAGAACCTGTGCGTTGCCATGGCAGACCCAGCACCAGTGCCTGAAGTTGCTCGGTATCCAGTTCCATCTCAGAACCATGGCGAATGCCAGGCCAGTGGAACTTGCCTTGGTTCAACCGGCGCGCCGCCAGCCATATTCCGAAGCCGTCATGCGCCAGCACTTTCATGCGATTGGCGCGGCGGTTGGCGAACAGATAAGCACAGTGCGGCTTCGCCGCACCGAACACCGCGATCACTCTGGCTAACGCAGTTTCGGTACCGGCGCGCATGTCCATTGGTTCGGTGGCGAGCCAGATGGAGTCGATGCGGATCATCGCAGTAAGTCTCGAAGAAAGGTTGCACAGGCAGCAGCATTTTCAGTTGGCCAGTTCACTTTGACGGTGCCATACGGGTGCTGGATCTCAACGCAAATATTCGACGATGCAGCTTGCGAGTTTACTCCGGCCAGCGGCATGGGTAACGGAATAAACGCAGGTTGCGGCGCCGTGCTTTTCTGCGTTTGCAGCCGAATCCATTTGTGGACGAGGTTTGCGTTGAGGCTATGGCTGAGTGCGACGCTGGCAATCGAAGCGCCGGGCTGGGCACACTCTTGAATGACCTGGGCCTTGAAGGATTTGGAATAGGAACGGCGTGTTGGCTGCATGAAATACCCGCTTAAAAGGCTAGAACTGGTGCCCACTTAAATTTAAGTGCACACCATGTCTTGGCTTTGCGGGGCTGGGTAGATGACTTGGCCGGACGGTTACGGTTTACAGCACGGTTTACACCTGTTTCAGGACGAGACACCGAACACAAAAAAGCCCACTGACCGTCACCGGTTCAGTGGGCTTTTCACTGCGTGACGCGTTGAGACAACGCCCTCACCTACTCCTGCGGATCGATCTGAACCAACACCCGATTCACCGACAGCTCCGCCAGGGAAATCATCTGCCGGATGGCTCGCGCCATGCTGCATTGCGGGCCGGTGAGACTGAACGCCAGCTCGCTGGCCATGACATTGACTAACGCGATCAATCGCAAGAGTGCGCTATTTGATCTGCACAATGACCGGGCCTTCCGTTACGATCGGCGGGTTCACCTGGATATTCGAAGCATTTTTCTGAATCCAGTCGCGCGCGACTTTCAAGCTCGCATCAGTTCCGGCCTTGTCCGTGCAAACAGTCACCGCAGTACCGCCATCACCCGTATTCAGCAGTGTGTAGCTTACGAGGCCAGGCACTGTCCGCAGGGTAGCTTCGACATCAGCGTTGCGCTGTTCTAAAAGCTCGAAAAGCTGCTTTGCTCCAGCACCCAAGTAGGTTCTTATAACCGCATACATAGTCGTCTCCTTTGGGAGTACCGTCTTGATGCCAATCCAGATCCGCTGATCATCGCTATCACTCAGTTTTCGGTTCGCTCCCGATTTATTCAGCTTAGCCAAACGCTGGCGACAAGCGAAAGACAACGACTACCGGGCACTTTTGGCCGATTGCTGCCTGTCGCGAAGGGCTGCAAATCGACCCATAGATGACTTCTTCAAGGCAAACTGCGATTGGGAGTGGTATTCCGCACAGGAATGCAGTTAATAAAATTTATGAATTTTTATTATCGCTGTATATGACATAACTTGATTCAAGGACATCGAGAACCGCCTTGAAATCAGCACCTCTCAACTCAGCTGAAAAATTTGATACCACACGGGCCAATGAATACGGACGACAGAGCCGTATCGCATTAGCAGGATATGACGCCTGCCACGATCTTGTTGCGTGCATGCTGGCGGCAAGCCTCAGCAATACAAATTCGGCGAAGATACTGGTAGTTGGCGCTGGCGGCACGGCGCAGGAAATTATTGCGATGGCAACGCTGGTGCCTAGTTGGCGCTTCACTGCCGTTGATCCATCCGAGCCAATGCTGGAGGCAGCGAAGCAGCAGTTAGAGGCAAACAACTTGCGTGAAAGAACGGACATGCATCTTGGGCATGTTGAAGACCTGGCAGCAGACCAATCATATGACGCAGCTACCTTGATCGGTGTACTGCATCATCTCGATGGAAATGATGCCAAACGACAAATTTTACGATCCATTCAGGCTCATCTAAAGCCGGGCGCGCCGCTGATTGTCGCGGGGAATCAGTACGCTTATGCCAGCCAACCGCTATTGCTTGCTGCTTGGGGGCAACGGTGGCGGCAGCATGGAGCCAGTCCGGATGAAGTGAAGGTCAAGCTGGGGAAAATCCTCCAAGGCGCTGACCCTCCACATTCTGAGGCAGCGGTTCAAAAACTGTTACACGACGCCGGATTCGGGGACGCTACCCGTTTCTTCAGCAGCCTGTTCTGGAGTGCCTGGTTGACGTGCAAAATGGTTTGAGCCTGGACGCGACAGGTAGCTTCTGTCCTGCAGGAGCAAGCCTGGATTCATCCCTATGTTTGTGTATTCATACGCCGTAACAAGCGGCTATAAAAATGAGCGCGAGAAAACAGACCAACTGAACGAAAAAGAAGGTAAATCGAACCGCCACGAACGTATTGGTTTGCACATGGGATACGTGAACCAGTGACTGGCACACGCGGGCAATCAGGACGATTACGGACAAGTAGCTCACTGCTGGGTCGTCGACACCAAGGGTTGAAATCACCAACACGATGGCGCCAAAGACAGGCAGATTTTCCACACAGTTCGCGTGTGCTCTTATCCCACGCCGATACCAATCCTCGCCTTCGAGCTGATCGCATCGGAAAGAGGCAATCGGAACATTCGAGAACAAGATTCTAACCCAGCGATACACCCCGACGGTTGCCATCAACAGCAGCAAAGTCCAGGTCGCAAATCCAAGCAACATCCACATCGGTATTGTCATGGCTGCCAGCCTCGATAAATCATTTCAGCACGTCATTCCACAGCCGCGCGGCCGACGTACGGTCGGCCGCCGCAGTCGATCAATTGCTCATGATTGGCGCCAGTGCGGTCTGAATCGTGGACATCTGTGCGGGTGTTGTCATGTGTGTAAGCAACCGGCCAAAGTGTGGATGCTGCACGCCCGAGATTATGTATTGCCAGCGGTAGGCGCTCAGCACGCAGGCGTTGATTTGCGCTGTCTCATCGACACTGAATGATCGTGAAACAATGCGAATAAAGTAGTCGGCATCGGCTGCCGATTGTGCCTGCAGTATTCCGTCGACGGCCGCCACCAGCGCAATCAGATCGTTCACTGCCTGGTCGCGCTCGGTTGGTGAGAGTTTCGCGTGCTCCGCCTTCCACTCCAGTTCATCGAGTACGACGTGCCGGCTTTCATCCTTCCAGTGAAATTTGAAAACATCCTTGAATAGCGGGCACAACTCCTCACGCGGGGCGATGCTTTGCACGTAGTGCGCCTGAACAAACAGCTCGATATGACAGGTCAGCGCCAACACCGACCAAGTGCTGGCCGCAAGTACCGAGCGCGCCACATCGTTTGGATCGGCAACTTGACGATATCCCGCTGGCAATTGCGAACTCATCATCGTCTCCATGCGCCGGAACAGCTCCTGGTGCTTGATCTCGTCGTTAGAAAAGCGCACCAGTGCTTCGAGTGCGAGTTGATCGTCAAAGACATGGGCTCGACCTTGATCGAGCATTTTGGCGCTGATAAAACGCTCGACCAAGCCAAAGATATACGCATAGGTTCGGCCCTGAATCTGACTGAGCAGGCGCGCCTCATCCGCGGCGAGAAAGGTCAGGCGGTCGATCCGCGACAGTCCGTCGGGCAAGAATTTGCGCGAGAAGTCGAAACTCCGGTCCTGTAGCAAATCACGATCGATCTGCCATTCCGCTTTCTTCGATGATCTGACAAGTTGAGCATAACGGTCGGCGTTGTCCGAATCTGAGCTGGGCATGGTAGCAACGGTGTTCATATAGATCTCCTGCTAGCCTGGTCGAGTTGGAATGGGGCAATTACGGTTAACGTCGGAGCCCATGACCAGCGGTGAAGCATCTGGGGATAGTCTCGATCACTGAGTCCGCGTTGGTGCTAATCTAGGCCTCGCAGTTCAGGCGATGAATGACCAGTCCGCCTGATTACATGCTCCGGACTCCGGAACGGAGGGCTGGCAATTGTTGGATGCGTTTTCTGATGTATTGCGTGTGATTCGGCTGTCTGGAGGGGTCTTCCTCGAGTCGGAATTCACTGCGCCCTGGTGCATCAAGGGAAGAATCTCTGCGGACGATTGCAAACCGTTCCTGGAGGCACCTCGACATATCATTGCTTCGCATTTTGTCGCCGCAGGGCATATGCAATTACAAGTCGACGGTGGTGACGCCATTGACGTGCGGGCAGGCGAACTCGTTCTGCTTCCTCACAATGACGCTCATTCTTTTGGCAGCGATCTAAGCATTGCGCCCATGCCGGCGGGCGAAGTTATTCAGCCGCCAGAAGTCGGCGCTATTTCACGAATCAAGTACGGCGGGGGCGGCGAAGTCACGCAGCTTTTGTGCGGATTCCTCGGTTCTGAAACCCCCTTCAATCCGTTGCTTTCGTCGCTGCCCTCCTTATTGAAATTAGACTTGCGCGCGACGGCTTCGGGAGCCTGGATTGAAAGCTCATTCCGTTTCGCTGTCAGTGAGATTGCGGCGGGGCGCCTCGGCTCGACAACGGTCATCGCCAAGCTCTCCGAATTGCTATTCGTCGAAGCCGTCAGCCAGTATGTCGCGAGCCTCCCCGCTGAGCGGCGCGGGTGGCTGGCGGGTTTGCGAGATCCGCATATCGGGCGCGCACTGGCGCTGCTCCATGCTCGTCCAACCGAGGGCTGGACTGCAGAAGCCCTGGCTCTTGCAGTGGGCATGTCACGCTCGGTATTCGCGGAACGATTCACGGCATTGGTCGGACAGCCACCGATGCAATACCTGACGCTCTGGCGTATGCACGTGGCGGCTCAACAGCTGCGCGAAGGTCGCGGTAATGTGGCGCAAATTGGCTTTGCAGTTGGCTATGAATCCGAAGCCGCGTTCAGTCGCGCATTCAAACGCCAGTTCGGCACATCACCTGGCACTTGGCGCAGACAATCAGCGTGAGAAGGTCCGGTGCCGATGGACGCTCTGATCAATTTGTTCTACATCGATGGCGACTCAGACATCTCCGCCAGCAGTTGACCAAATGCATGGGCCGCCGGCGTCTTTCCTGTGACACTCCATATCAGTCTGAAATCAGCCTCCAGCAGCGGTGGCAGGCCATGTTGACCGTCAATCACCACCATGCCGGGTTCTAGATCTCCCAGCGGTAGCGCGGTGACGGCAAGTCCCGCCAATACCGCCGCACGCAATCCTTGTTGACTGGGAGAGGTAAAGGCGACCCGCCAATTCACGGTGGAACTCGCCAACGCCTCTACGGCCACCTGGCGGTGTACGCAAGGCGCTGGTGCAAACGCCAGCGGCAAAGGGCAATCGCCGGTAAAGTCGAAACCCTGCGCCGCGGCCCAGACAAACCGGGTTTCGCGCAGCACGGTGCCGCCGCACTGACTGCCCGGCAATGCCATGACCACGGCCAGATCGAGTCCATCGGCATCGACCAGCGCGCGCAGGTCGAGGTAGGTGCCGACGGTTACATCCAGACGTACGGCGGGAAATTGTCTGGCGAACCGAGTCAGTAACGGCGGCAGGCCATCGCCGATAAAGTTTTCCGGCACACCGAAGCGCACGGCACCGGATACCGATGACGCTTCGAAACGCCGGGAGAGAGCGTCTTGCGCTCTGAGGACGTGTTCGGCATGGCGCAGAAAATCTTCGCCATCTTCTGTCAGCGTCAAACGTCGGGTGGTGCGCACCAGTAGCGAGGTACCGGCCTGTTCTTCCAAACGCCGGACCTGATGACTGATCGCTGACTGGCTCAAGTGCAGCCGCTCTGCGGCACGAGTGAAACTACCGGTCTCCTTGATCGCGACAAAAGCACGCAACAGCGCTGGGTCGAAGTCCATTTAGCCCACTCATGATGAATATTAATAAAACTTACGAAATTAAATCATTTCTGTCATTTTTTAATTACTTCCAGAATGCGGCCGGTCACTTGGAGTTATGTCTGGTGACGCTGGTCAGGCGATCGCACCAACTCCCCTTGGGGCGGCCTTGCCAGTGCCCATCAACTTGATCTGGAAGATCACGATGCCGTTCTCTTCTTCGCAAAAAGATGTTTTCACAATAGCCGCCGTTTGTTTGGCCTCGCTGATGTTCGGCCTGGAAATCTCGAGCGTGCCGGCCATCCTGCCCACGCTTGAATCGGTTCTGCACAGCGATTTCAACGATATGCAGTGGATCATGAATGCCTACACCATCGCCTGCACCATGGTGCTGATGGCCACTGGCACACTGGCGGATCGGTATGGGCGCAAGCGAGTATTTGTCATTAGCCTGGTGCTTTTCGGCATTACCTCACTGGCCTGTGGATGGGCGCAAAGCGCCAGCGGATTGATTGCAAGCCGATTTCTGCAAGGCATGTCCGGTGGTGCCATGCTGATCTGTCAGGTGGCAGTGCTGTCTCACCGATTCCAGTCGGGAGCTGCGCGCGGCAAAGCGTTCAGTGCCTGGGGGATCGTGTTCGGCATCGGTCTGGGGTTCGGCCCGATTATCGGTGCAGCTATCGTGGCGCTGTCGAGTTGGGAATGGGTGTTCCTGGTGCATGCGCCCATTGCCGTGCTCGCGCTGGTGCTGGTGATCGCCGGTGTCGATGAATCACGCGACCCGCAGCGTCGCAGGCTGGATGTGTTGGGCATTATTTCGCTATCGCTGGCAGTGTTGGGTCTTTCCTGGTTCATCACTCAAGGAGCGGGAGTGGGTTTCTCCAGCGGTTCGGCCATCACCAGCCTGATTGTGGCAATGCTCAGCTTCATCGTCTTTGTCGTCGCCCAGCGACGCTATGCCGATCCCATGTTCGACTTCTCGGTGTTCCGTATCCGCCGCTTCTCGGGTGCTTTGCTCGGGTCGGCAGGCATGAACTTCAGCTTCTGGCCCTTCATGATTTACCTGCCTCTGTACTTTCAAAATAGTCTGGGCTACGCCGGTATCGGCACCGGTCTGGCACTACTCGCTTATACGCTGCCGACACTGATAGTCCCCCCGTTAGGCGAACGGCTGGCGCTGCGCTATCGACCTGACGTGGTGATTCCCGCGGGTTTGTTCACCATAGGTCTGGGGTTCCTGCTGATGAAATGGGGCAGCAGTGTCACGCATGCCAGCTGGCTGACGATGCTTCCAGGCTGCCTGATCGCCGGGATCGGACTGGGACTGACCAACACGCCTGTGACCAATACCACCACCGGGTCGGTGCCCAGTGAGCGTGCCGGCATGGCATCGGGCATCGATATCAGCGCTCGTATGATCAGCCTTGCGATCAATATCGCGCTGATGGGATTCATCTTGGTGGAAGGCATCCTGTCTTCCCTGCGTAACCAGTTATCGGGCTCGCCCGATGAAGTGCAATTGAGGTTGCTGGCGGAGAATATTTCAGCCGGTAACTCCGCGGTGTTGGGGCAGACCGGCCAGGGCGCTACGATTACGCTCGATGTCGCCAACGCAGCGTTGGCGCATGGGTTTGGCTGGGTGATGCTGTATGGCGGTATTGCTGCGTGGGTGCTTGTGGCGGCGAGCTGGGTGGTCTTTCGTTCGAACAAAGCCGTGAATGCTCAGCAGTGACTGTCATCCGAAGGACGTGTTGCAGGCGGATTGATCCCGTGGCGTCGCACTAGCGACGATAGTAGCGGTGATCGTCTTCGTAGCGGTACCGCATGGCCCGATCTTGGCGGCGCTCCCAATCACGATGGCGTTCAGCTTCTCGGCGGGCTTGCTCTCTACGCCAGTTATCTCTACGCCAGTCGTCTCGGCGCCAATGGTCTCTACGATCGTACCGACGGTGGTCATGCCAGTATCGGTCGTCATGGGCAAGCAACGTCCCTGACGGCTTGCCGGCCATACTGGCCAAGGTCGGCCAAGGGTTGCCGGCGGCTTGGACAGGAGCCTGAACGGCTGTGACTTCAGTTGCGAAAACAGGGGTTGAGGTCTTCATCTGTGTTGCTGATGCCGAGCCCACTGCCGCGAACGCGAACAGGCCGAAGAGCACCATCCGTAGGTCATGAAATTTCATGAGCGAAGACAACCTCTGATAGACAATTGGGTGTGTGGCCATCTGGCTGCGGGAAGCCTGCGAGTTCGCGCTTACCGAGCGGATGTGCCTATCCACATAGACAGATAAATAAGGAAAAGTTCTAGGGTGCCGCTGCTTAAATAGCCAACCAAAAAGCGGACGTTCAGCCTTCTCGCTAAAAACCGCGAACAGAGTTAACGATGAACGTTATGCGCGGCGGTTCGAATGTGGGCTTTAATGTCCGTGCTTATAGGCAGCCACATTAGCGTCGACTCCGTACGAAGGTGGATGCGGGTTCAGGTTGCTATGCACTTGTCCATTCAAGGAAGAAACAACATTGAAAATAGCTTTCGGCGCCCTGTTATTGACTTGGCTGACTACTCTCGCACTCGCTGACGAGAACCCTGTCGGCTTCCAATCTTCCACACTGCCGGACTCGCACAATGACCGCTCACTGGAGATGGTCGTCTGGTACCCCAGTGCAACTACCGCAGCCACGCAATTGATTGGCGATGATGCGGTGTTTGTCGGTGCTTCTGCCGTTCGTAACGCGCCGCCAGCTGCGGGCAAGCATCCATTGCTGGTGCTCTCCCACGGATACAGGGGGAACTGGAGCAACCAGATCTGGCTTGCCAGTGCCCTGGCCCATCGGGGTTACATCGTCGCCGCAATCAATCACCCTGGCACCACGACCCACGACCGTAGCCCCCAAGCAGCGGCACAGTTATGGCAGCGGCCAATTGATTTGCGCCGAGCCATTGATAGGGTCACGACTCAACCTGAAAAATTCGGCTTGGTCGCCAATGACCGAATTGCAGTAGTGGGCCATTCACTCGGCGGCTGGACCGCCCTGGAGATCGCCGGTGCTCGTTTCGATCCAGACCGCTTCGCCCATGACTGCAAAGCCCACCCGCAGTTATCAAGTTGCACCGTCTTTGAAAAGATAAACCCCGCAAGCACCTCAGAATCAAAGGCCGCGTTGGCCGCCAATTGGCGCGATAAACGCGTCACTGCTGTGGTTACATTGGACCTGGGCCTTTCACGGGGCCTGACCGATGAAAGCCTGGCCGCGCTGCCGGTACCAGCGCTGGTGATCGCTGCCGGCGTACCGTCGCGCGAGCTTCCCGCTGAGTTGGAGTCTGCCAACCTGGCCAAACGCCTGCCTGCGGCGTCAAGCCGTTACGTCGAAATCAGCGACGCCAGCCATTTCAGCTTCTTGTCAGTGTGCAAACCTGGCGCGCAGGTAATGCTCGAAGAAGAAGTACCAGGTGATGGCATCATTTGCCGGGATGGCGACAGCGCTCGCCCGCGTGGGGTGATTCAACAGCAGATTACATCGCTGATAGCAGAGTTTCTTCAGTCATCTATCTACAAAGAAGACAGTTTGTAAACTCGTGGTATGAGAACTGCCGCACGCATCAAACCTGGGCCACGCTCTTCAGAGTCCGCAATGGGTCCGGAAGCTGCCCGGGATGATCGGCAGCTTTCGGCGAAAAGACCCGATCGAATCGATCACTTTTTAACCGGGCCATTCCAGCATTCGGGGTTAAGGGGCAATCGCCAGTCTTTCATTCGAGTTTTTATGGCGATACTGGCGAAGCAGATTTTCTGATTGCCTGCTTTGGGGTCGATTGCTACCCGTCACCAATGGCTGTAATCGGCTGTGGACATTCAGAAACTCAACCGCGCACCAGGTAGGCTCCTGAGGGAACCCGATGTCGCAGCTTCTTGCATTTGCCGGGTGCAGGCTGATGCCCCGGCGGACGATCAGGAAACCAAACTCGGCATTTACCCGGAGGCGGCATATGGCCGCGGGGAATTTCAACCTCAGCGTACGCCCGCTCTGGCTCGACATTACCCATTTGCAATTTTCCTTCGGGCTCGGCTCTGCCAGCCGTCGGTGCATCCGAAACCCGATCTGTCTCTGCGCTGGCGAAGTTATCAGCGTCGCGCCCAGTGTCCGGAGTGGATTGCTCAACAACCGCCATTTCCACTTCGTGGCGTCTTTGGATCTCCTCTTCCAGCCCCTTCTGTACTGTAACCAGGCCCTCTTTGGCATTGGGTGGGGTACCCGAAGATTGGGCCTGCTGCGCCGCCTGGATCAATTGGAAGTTGCGGTTGCGCAACTCGACGTTGCGACCAACCCGCATGTTCGAGCGCACCGCCAAGGTTTCAGCCTGCTGGTATTGCCCCTGCTGAAGACGCAGTACACCAAGGTAATGCAGAGTCGCGGGATTGTTCGGCTGGATATGCAGAGCACGCTCCAGCGTGGCGGCGGCCTGCTCCAGTTGGCCATTTTCATACTGTCGCGAGGCTGTTTCGATCAGGGTGGTTGACGCGCTGTTGCTTTGCGCGGGTGCTCTTCGCTCGGCAGCGACAGAACAAAACGACGCGACGGCGCAGAACACCAGGATGAGGCCCGGCAGAAAACTCTTGGTTGGCATCAGGGAGCGGACTCGACTGGACTCGGACGGCACTGCCGTAAAACAGACCACAGCGCTGCTCGGCATTTCCGATACAGGGCCGCTATTGACCTGGTCAATACCCTGAAGTTCCTGCTGCAACGGCCGTCGCAACCAGTATCATTTTTTACCACCCCAACATCTAAGCATGATCTGTTGCTGCACTTCACGCAGGGCAGAAAGCGGCCAATACAGACGTTTGACCCAAAAAAAGGGGACTGTTTTATTTTCATATTTAAGAAACAGACTATCCCCTTTAGCACTTTCCCTTACGCGATTGTGCCTTTGGGAGTCACCCTTTGGCTTTAAAAAGCTGCCAAGTAGCAACGTGCTGCAACACAGCGCAGTCCCCATCGTTATTCCAAATCGCCTTCGCCAACCCCCAATAAAATCTATGGACTGGGGTTCCAGAGGCATTTTTTTTGGTTACATTAGTTCCGTCTTTAGTCCACACAGATATTAGATCTCCTTTCTTCATCTCCTTATCTGGAAACCAATACGTATGGCGTAACTTATTCGATACTGCTCCATCAGCGGTATAAGTGGAATCACACAACTGATAGCGACCAATATCACAATCCTCTTTAACCTTCAACAGGACATATTCCTCTTTAGAGTCGCCATGATTGTGAACCTACACTATATCAACCTTCACTAAACCCCCTCCAGCCATGTCTAACAAATATTAGAGACACTAAAAAAGTTAATTTTTTTGAAAACTTCTTATTGAACAATAGACACCCATTTCTGATAAAGCAATGTCGAGCAAGGAAAAATTTGTAGAACCGTTTACAGATCAATATCTCTTAAAGAAAGAACCGAAGAAATCGAGCTTTTCCACGTTATCTCGCAAGGTAGATACCGGATACTTGAGATTAAACGCTATGCATGCCATAAATCGCCCATCCTGATCGATACAGCACTCCTAATGCCCAACAGTTACTACCACGAAATCTGGCGTTCCCCTGACGAAGACGGCCAACTGCTTCCCTCCTGCATCTCCCTGGGCCCTACCGGTGATGCCGCCAGAAACCTGAACGAGCCCGGCAGTGAATGTGTATGGGTTTTCTGGGCGAGATCCCACATTGAAGCGATGCAGATTTACTACGACTTTCTGGATTTCGGAACGTATCGAACTGAGTTTCCTGAGGACTCGGAACCCTACCCGGAGGCGTGGATTGCAGAGCAGCACGCGTATCTGTCAGCGCTCAAAAACGAACAGAATTGATTGGTGATCTCAGGATTGAGGATTGGGAATGAGCATTTTCCGTCGCGTCAAAACCCTCATCAGGCGCGGTGCGCAAGAGCAAGTCGCCGGCTATTCCATACCAGAGTTGAAGTCAGTTTTTACTGAGCATTTATCACGCCTCACTCGGCCTCTGACCGACTATCCGCAAGTGGCGTCTTTGGAGGATTTCGGTGTCTCGGCCTATTACTCTGCTTTTTTAATCGGCGATGAAGACGTTCATAAATTTTCGGTACTCGTCGGATCGAATTTCAGGTTCAAAACTGAAAAACCATTCAACGATCTTCCCGTAAAACGCTATTTCGACATCCGAGAGAACCAGCACCTGATCTATTTCAGATCCGACGGGGAATTTAATTCCGCAACGATTCGGATGGTTACGAACAGCGTTGAGTTTCTGAGCATCATTCAGAGCGAAAGACTGGCTGTTCCGCCACCCTGGATAGCGTTTGAGGGGTACAACCCTTCGTGGTGGTCAGACGATATGCAAGGCGCCCAGGGCTATTACAACGACAATTACTTCTCCCCGTTTTTTACTAATTTAAGCGGAGCAGAAAGGGAAATTTATTACGCAAGATTCAACGCTACAGATGAATGGATAAAAAGCTTGGAATTGATGTACGACGTTGAATGATCGTTTACTTTTCTGCGACTGCTTCGCAGCCCCGCGGGGCGATGCGGCGTTCCGACAAGCCCCCTCGCCACAAAAAAATCGTCAGCCTTAGCATTTCGTAATCTGCAAGATCGAATTCCAGACACAAAAAAGCCCACTGACCGTCACCGGTTCAGTGGGCTTTTGACAAGGCCTTGTCGCGTCCTGAATAAGGTTTACACCTGTTTCAGGACTAGACGCGGAATTCAGTTGTTTCGAATGACACGATGACGAGTGTGCTTGGGCGAGCGCGTCAAGTAAGAATCGGATAGCCCGCATGGGATCGGGGTCTTGTTTTTGTGTGGTGCAATACAAGCTGCCGACCCATGCAGGCCTCTTCAATTCCTGACTTCTTGATTTACTGTAAGAAAATCGGGGATTCCTCAGAATCCATCCCCTTTTGCTCAAGAAGAATTGTTTGAGGCACTAGAAGCAAACCGCTGAGATCAATTTTTGCAGGGGCTATTTCCGGCGAGTCATGAAAGAAGCGCTCTCAGCGGTGCTGGAATGTCGACAATCTCTTTGGTTTCTGGCGAGACACACACATGAGTGATATTCGCGACAAAAGATAATGTTCCGTTACTGAGAAACCCCTCAATCAAAAAGGTGAACGAGTGAACGCCTAACTTTGCCACACCAACCTTAATATTCAATTCATCGTCCCACGTTACAGGAGCCAGCAACTCAAATGACATGGCGCGTACTGGTGGCAATATATCAAACCCCATCAGGGTTCTAAGCCCGGGCGCTCCTAGCCACTTATCAAGTGCTACATATATAGCCTCTGTTGCAAAATATGAAAATCGTGGAGTGTAAACCACTCCAGCGGGATCACAATCTCCAAACAAAATGGTCCTACTGACAAAAACCGCATCAGGCATTGATCTATTTCCCTATAATTATCACTTGCCGAAAGTTATCCGAGCCCTTGGACTTTATTTATTGTTGCAGTTGGAAAACGATACGCACCGTGTCGGCGCGGCAAGCCCATAACATAGCATCTACCATGGGGTCGGCATCTGCAATTTTCGCGAATCTCAGAAATTGAACTCCGCCCACAAAAAAGCCCACTGACCGTCACCGATCCAGTGGGCTTTCCGATTACGCTTCTACTTACAAAGCCATATCCGTCGCAGCATTAGCCTTCGGCGCCTTAGCCGGAGCGGCCGGAGCAGTAGCCGGAGCCGCCACCTGACCAATCACCGGCGGCGGAGTCAGCTCAAGTACCTTAGCGGTATAAGCCCACTCTTCAGCCACTTTCGCAGGATTGCTGTTCAGTTGAGTGCCATAGCTAGGCACGATCTGATGCAGTTTTTCCTGCCAGGCTGGGGTCGCAACCTTGTCCTTGAACACTTTCTGCAGCACGGTCAGCATGATCGGCGCAGCAGTCGAAGCGCCTGGCGATGCGCCCAGCAGACCAGCAATAGTGCCGTCAGCAGAAGCAACAATCTCGGTGCCCAGTTTCAGCACGCCACCAGCGGCTTCATCACGCTTGATGATTTGCACGCGTTGGCCGGCTTGCCACAGACGCCAGTCTTCGGCTTTCGCGTTCGGGAAGTATTCTTTCAGGGCGTTGAGGCGGTCTTCGTCAGACAGCATCAGTTGGCCTGCAAGGTACTCGACCAGCGGGTATTCCTTGATGCCGACCTTGGTCATTGGCCACACGTTGTGCGTGGTCGTGGTGGTCAGCAGGTCCAGGTACGAACCTTCTTTCAGGAACTTGGTGCTGAAGGTCGCGAATGGGCCAAACAGGATGACGCGCTTGCCGTCCAGAACACGGGTGTCCAGGTGCGGAACCGACATTGGCGGTGCGCCAACGGAGGCTTTGCCATAGGCCTTGGCCAGGTGTTGTTCGGCCAGGGTCGGGTTTTCGGTCACGAGGAACGAGCCGCCGACCGGGAAGCCTGCGTATTCCTTGGCTTCAGGAATGCCGGACTTCTGCAGCAGGTGCAGTGCACCGCCGCCCGCACCGATGAAGACGAATTTGGCGTCGGTTTCGGTTTTGGTGCCGTCTTTCAGGTTTTTGTAGCTGACGCGCCAGCTGCCGTCTTCGTTCTTGGTGATGTCTTGCACTTCGCTAGACAGTTTCAAGTCGAACTTCGGCGTGGTTTGCAGGTGCGCGACGAACTGGCGGGTGATCTCGCCAAAGTTCATGTCGGTGCCGATCGGGCTCCAGGTGGCCGCGACTTTCTGGTTCGGGTCACGCCCTTCCATCATCAGCGGAACCCACTTCTTGATCACAGCCGGGTCTTCGGAGTACTGCATGCCGGCGAACAGCGGGCTCGCTTGCAGGGCTTCGTAGCGCTTTTTCAGGAACTTGATGTTGTCATCGCCCCACACGAAGCTCATGTGCGGAGTGGAGTTGATGAACGAACGCGGGTTTTTCAGCACGCCTTGCTGAACTTGCCAGGCCCAGAACTGACGGGAGATCTGGAAGGCTTCGTTGATTTCAACGGCTTTTGCGATCTGGACGTTGCCCTTATCGTCTTCCGGGGTGTAGTTCAACTCGGCCAGGGCGGAGTGACCGGTACCGGCGTTGTTCCAGCCGTTGGAGCTTTCCTGGGCGACGCCGTCGAGGCGCTCGACCATTTCCATCGACAGACCGGGTTCCAGCTCATTGAGCCACACACCCAGGGTTGCACTCATGATGCCGCCGCCAATGAGCAGCACATCGACTTTCTTTGTCTCTTCCGCGTAGGCGGACGTGATCCCCATCGACAAAGCCAGCCCCAGCAGGGCCGTGTTCAGTTTCTTAAACATCTGTAGCACCTATGATAAACGTCTTCCGCTTTCAATCCTCGATCATGAGCAACCCTGTTCACGGGTACGCAGGCAGCGTGCCGGGGTTTATGCACTCACAAGGATTTGAAGGTGGGCACACAAGGCCGACGTGACTCCATCGACCTCAGTTATATGTCCCTCGTGCACTGATTTTTATCGTTATTGGCTCAGCTACTTTGAGCGACATTGATTCTGTCTGCACGTCTGTGGACATGCGAACTGAATAAGTCAAACCAAGTTAGTGCGACAGAATATCACGCCTCGGCCAGCCTGCGCGCCCGAAAGGACTCAACAGTCTAGACGGGACGAGGCCCGCGCACTGCGGTTTCGCCCAAACGATTCAGCACAAACGCCTTGGCGGTACGCGTCATTTGGTCGAGATGACGGTCACGTTGCTTCTCTGCATCGATCATCGCCCGCTTGCCGTGTTTCTGCAGCAGATACGTATGTATCTGCCGCACCTCCAAAGAACTGTAGATCGAAGTGACATCCAGCAAGCCCATCAAGCCTTCGGTGCCGTGATCACGGGTGTTCATCAGCACTTGAGTGCCGCGCACGCCCAGCACTTGAAAGCCCATCGATTCGAACCAGGGCACTTTGGCGACGGTGCAGGTCAGTTCGGCATGCGGGTAACGACCGAGCATGTCTTGCAGCATCGCCCGCGCGACGCCGCGACGCCGATGGCTGGCCTGCACCGCCATATATGCCACGCCGCACGCCTCGGGATCGTCCTTGACCGGCAGATACAGCAGAAAGCCGATGAGCTTTTCAGGGTCTTCATCGTCCATTGCGACGATCAGTTCGACAGCAATGCCTTTGGCGCCGCCGAGCGCTTCGAGGTAGAGATGAACCTCATAGCCCACTGTGTATTGATACACGTTGTACAACGGGTTGCTCGGCGCGATGCCCACCATGCTGATGTCGGTCAGATTATCGACGACCATCTGCAGGATCTGGCTGTTGATGGGCTCCGGGCACGAGGTGGCGAAGTGGGTGAGCTGGGGCATTGCGTTTCTGACTCCGGGTTAAGGCTTGCTGAGCATCAGCCCCGCTATTGTCACAGATCGAGCCCCTCACAGGAAAATCACTGCTCGGGCGCGACGATGCGAAAGCGGATATTGATGTCATTGGAGACAACATTACCCGCCCACTCCCCTTCCCCGATCTTGAAGTCGCTGCGTTTAACAACGATGTCACCATCGAAGATCCCGATGGCATGTTCCGGCTTCAACTGCACCTTCACCTGCAACTCGCGCGTCATGCCCCTGAGCGTGAGGTTGCCGGTAATCAAGTAACGGTGATCGCCCAGTGCTTTCACCGCGGTCGATTCAAAGGTCGCCACCGGATAATCCGCCGTGTTGAACCAGGCAGGCTTTTGCAGTTCGCTGTTGGCATCGCTGCCCCCGGCGTCGATGCTGGCAAGGTCGATGGTCAACTTGGCGTGCGCCGCTTCGGGGTTTTGCGTGTCGAAATCGAGCGTGGCGTCGAACTTGCCGAATGTGCCGTACGCCCGGGAGCCGAACTGGTTATAGGTGAACGAGATCTTGCTGGCGGTGGTGTTCACCTGGGTGTATTCGACGGCCTGGGCGCAGGAAAAGGTGCCGACCGTGAGGATGGCGAGTAATGCGGCGAAACGCGGGAATCGGGGGAACATGGGATTCTCCGGTTGAAGCGCCCTTCAGGAATTGAAGTACCGCACCCGTATGGCTGCAATAGCTGGACTTAAGCAAATAATCGATGATTACGCCAGGTGCTGGGTTAAATGCGGTCTGTAGGGGCTGGCTACGAATAAGCCCCAACCATCCACTTCACTTTTTCCAGCGCCTCCTTCAGTGCGCCCATCTCCACGGAGCCCAACGCCAGGCGAAATGCATGCGGGACGTTGGCAGAGGTGGCAAACGGTTCGGCGGTGGAAACCGACACGTTTTCGCGCATCAACGCCATGGCGATCTGGTCGGCCCTGGCGTCTTCCGACAATGGCAGCCAAAGAAAATACGACGATGGATGGCGAATGCAGTGCAGTCCCGCCAGTACCTCGCCGGCCACGACTTGCCTCGCTTGCGCGTCCCGGCGCTTTTCAGCTTCCAGTTGCAGGACGGTGCCGTCGTCGAGCCATGTCGTGGCGATCGCCGTCATCACGCCTGGGGTATTCCAGGTGGTCGCTTTGATCGTGCGCTCCAGCGCGGGCACATTTTGGAGGGGGGCGACGACGAAGCCGACGCGCAATCCGGTAGCCACACTCTTGGAGAGCCCTGACACGTAAACCGTCCTCTCGGGGGCGAGTACCGCCAGCGGTGCGGGGGGATTCTCCGCCAGGAACGCGTAAGCGGCGTCTTCGATGATCAGCAGTCCATGCCGGCGCGCAATCGTCACCAGGTACTCGCGTTGATCGGTACTCATCACCCATCCCAACGGATTGTGCAGGGTCGGCATCGTGTACACGGCCCGCACGCGTCTATGCCGGCACAGGCTTTCCAGCGCCTGCAGATCAGGCCCTTGATCGAGCACCGGAATGGGCACGATTTCAAGGTGCAGTGAGTCGGCCAGGGCCTTGAATCCTGAATAGGTCAACGCGTCCGCCGCAATCACATCACCGGGTTGCAGCAGCGCCATCATCGTCACGGCCAGCCCCTGCTGGGCACCGTTGACGATCAGCACCTGCTCCGCCTCAACCGTCAGGCCCCGGACGCGCAGATGGCGTGCCACAGAGGCGCGTTCATGCGGGCGCCCGGCGTGTGGCTGGTAGCGCAGCAGCGATTCCAGATCGCCGGCCGCTGCGAGCTGGCGCAGGGCATTGCGCAACAGTTCTGCCTGCCCGGGAAGCGCTGGATAGTTGAAGTTCAGGTCGGTCATGCCAGCGGCAACGGCATGCTGGTCGATTGCCTGGTTAGGCGACCACGAAGTTTCCCGGACGAACGTCCCCCGCCCCGCTTCCCCGCTGACCAGGCCCATGGCTTCAAGCTCCGCATAAACCCGGGTTGCGGTCACCAGAGCCAGCCCTTTGGTTGCCGCCAACTGACGGTGCGTCGGCAAACGCGTGCCCGGCAACAATCGTCCGGAACGGATATCCGCCGCAAACGCATCCACCAGTGATTTGTAGCGAGAACGAGGCATGCGCAAGTGTATCCATGACAATATTTTGATTGTATTGAGTTTCGTCCATACGATGCCTCCCATGCAACCTGCATAAAGGGAATCCTCAATGGAACGCACATCGAATCTGCAACACCACACCACGGAAAAGACCGCGAGCGGCTGGCTCAACGGGTTCATCGGCGTGCTCATCTTCAGTGGCTCGCTGCCGGCGACACGGGTGGCCGTTCTGGAGTTTGACCCGGTCTTTTTGACGGTTGCGCGGGCCAGCATCGCAGCCATTCTGGCGCTGTGCATGCTGCTGCTTTTCAACGAAAAACGGCCGGCCAAAAGTCAGCTTTTCTCCCTGGCAATCGTGGCGCTGGGCGTTGTATTGGGGTTTCCATTACTGACTGCGCTGGCCCTGCAATATGTAACGTCTGCGCACTCCATCGTCTTCGTTGGCCTGTTGCCACTTGCCACCGCAGCCTTCGGGGTCTGGCGCGGTGGCGAACGTCCCCGGCCGGTTTTCTGGCTTTTCTCGGTGCTGGGAAGCCTGCTGGTGGTGGGGTTTGCCGTCTCTCAGGGTCTGACCGCCTCTGCTGCCGGGGACGTTCTGATGTTGCTGGCGATCCTCGCCTGCGGACTGGGCTATGCGGAAGGCGCAAAGCTTTCAAGAACACTCGGCGGCTGGCAGGTGATTTCCTGGGCCTTGGTGCTGTCGTTGCCCGTCATGATCCCGCTGACCTGGTTCCTGGCCCCCCCTACGCTCTCGGTCATCACCCTTCCCGCGTGGTTCAGCCTGGCTTACGTCTCGCTGTTCAGCATGTTTCTCGGTTTCGTGTTCTGGTACCGCGGGCTGGCCCAGGGCGGGATTGCCGCCGTCGGTCAGCTGCAGCTGCTACAGCCATTTTTTGGCCTGGCGTTGGCGGCCACGTTGCTGCATGAGCAAGTCAGCCTTGGCATGTTGGGTGTGACCGTTACGGTAATCCTTTGCGTGGTTGGTGCACGCAAGTTCTCGAAATAGACGGGGCGTGGCTAGAAACCGACTGTTGGTCGGCCCCTGAGCCACAGGAATACTAACCTTTTAAGGTAAGGCCTGAATCTGTTGTGGTGGACCGGCCTCCGAGATGTTCCCGGCCCACCGACGTACTGGAAAGGAGGAATGAAAAATGGCCAATTTCGAGAAGAAAATGCCGGTGCACACCGACGACGAAAAAACCGATCAGCAACCGATGGCAACAGATCCTTGGCGGCCCCTGGAAAAACTGCGCCAGCAGGTCGATCACCTGTTCGAAGACTTCAATCGTGGCTCGGCGCTGACGCCTTTCCGGCGTGGGCTGTTCGATGTCGAACCCTTCTGGAGTCGGGAATTTATCGGTCGCAGCCTGCCGGCGGTAGACATTACCGAGAAGGAGGAAAGCTTCGAAATCACCGCCGAACTGCCAGGCATGGATCAGGAAAATATCGACATCAAATTGTCCAACGGCAATCTGATCATCAAGGGTGAAAAGAAAGAGGACAAGGAAGAAAAAAGGAAGGGCTATCACTTGTCAGAGCGTCACTATGGCTCCTTCCAGCGGGCGTTCAGCCTGCCCAAAGGCGTCGATGCCGACAAGATCGAAGCAAGTTTCAGCAAAGGCGTGCTGAGTATTTCGCTGCCGAAGAAGCCTGAAGCCATGAACGCGGACAAAAAGGTGCAAATCAAATCCAGCTGAATCGCCCCTTCACGCGACAGAAAGCCCCTTATCGGGAAACCGGCGAGGGGCTTTTTTTGTTCGTGAAAGAGACTGGCAGGACCTGTCAGTCGACCTGGGGCAATGGCTTGATGATCGTCAGACTGCAAGGTGCCCGGTTCAATACGCTTTCGGCCGTACTGCCGATGAAAATATCGATCCCGCGATGATAGGTTGTCCCCAATACCACCATGTCGAAAGCATGTTGTTGTGCGAAATGTGTGATCACCTCAGTGGGGATGCCAGGCAGTAAATGTTGCTGCTGTTTTTCGATACCATAGCGTTCGGCAAGCACCTCAAAGGCCTCCAGCTGAGCATCGCTGATTGCGTCTCTCAAACTGCCATCCAGTGTCGCTGTCGGCACGTTTACCTCAGACTCTCCCAACTCCGACCAGCCGTCGACGTTGAGCAGGTGCAAAGTGGCGCCACACGACTCAGCCAGCGTCGAGGCGAGGTCGAGAATCCGGTCATTCAGCCCTTGGGTCAGCGCCTCCAGATGGGACAGGTCGATGGTGGCGAGTATGTTCAATGGGTTTGGGTGTACGGCATCGATGACCAGGTGCAAAGGGGCCGGACAGTCGCGCAGCAACTGCCAGTCCAGAGGTCGGTGGAAGGCGCGGTCGAATGCCGACACGCGGTGTGTGTCCTTGATCACCAGGTCCGCATGGAAGTCATTCACGTACTCAAGCAGGTGCGCCAGGCTCGGTCTGGCCCAGACCACTTCAGTGGTCACCTGCAACCCTTCGCATCGTTGAAACCGGGCTTGCTGCTCAAGCCAGTGACGATGCACCTGCAAATAACCTTCCCGCGCCTGGGCCATCGCGTCGTGATCAAACAGGCCGGCCACCGCCAGTGCCTGAACATGATCGAAAGCGACAATGTGCAACATTGCACCGGTTGCACAGGCCAGGGCTCGCGCCCGATCGAAAGCCGGTGTATGGACCATTTCGGTCGGGGCAATCAATAGCAGACGTTGAATTCTCACCCCTACTCTCCTTACAACATCCTGCCGGGTTTGATCGCCAGCACACTGCAAGGCGCTCGATGCAAGAGCTGTTCGGCAGTGGCCCCCAATAACTTGTTCAACCCCGTGTGTTGCACCGTTCCCATCACAATGACATCGGTGCGGTGGTCTTCGGGGGTACGGGTCATGGCTGAAGGAGCGATCAACAGTAAACGCTGTATCTGCGACATGGGGCACCTCGGCTCACGGCCATCTCGATGCAGTGGGTAGAACCACAGAGTGATCGCTCCAGAGCCGGGGGATTTGATCTTTGTCAGCTATATGGATCGGGCCGCATGCTGCATCTCTCGTCGGGTTGATAAAGATCAATCCCACTCCTCCGGTCAGTGGCAGGATAAAAACACGGCCTCCGCGCCCAAACGCATGGGTGCCATGGAGTACAGGTGTTTCTGCAATTTTTGCCGGGAGTTTTGTCATGTCTGAGCAATTACGCTTCATGCTGGTCGTCTCGCCCCTCATGGAAAACAGCCCCGCATTCGACCGCGCAGCCGCGTTGGCCAAAGCCTCGGGCGCTGCCCTGCACATCGTCGCCTTCGATTACCTGGAGGGTTTGGCAACGGCCAGCCTGGTCAACGAACAAGCGCTGGAGCAGATGCGGCTCGGGTATGTCGAGCGCCATCGCCAATGGCTCGAAGAACAGGCCCGTCCCTTGCGTAAAATCGGTGTGCCCGTCACCACTGAGGTGGTTTGGGTAGAAAGGCCGTTGCAGGAAATCCTCGTTCACCTCAAAGAACAGCCGATGGCAGTCCTGATCAAGGCTCTGGAATACGAGTCGCTGCTGTCACGGATCATGTTCACGCCCCTGGATATTCATCTGCTGCGCGAATGCCCGGTGCCGCTGCATTTTGTCAGCCATGTGCAGCACGCTTTGCCGCGCAAGATCGTCGCCGCGGTCGACCCCTTCCATAGCGATACTCAGTACAAGGATTTCAACGACAGGATTCTGCGCGAGGCGTCAAAACTGGCGAGTACCTGTAACGCCGAGCTCGACGTTATCTATGCCCATGACCTGTCATCGATCAGCGCGGACGAGTTCGATTTCGACAACGCCTCGACGTTTTTCTCTCCAGGCAAAGCCAAGACACTGTTCGACGCACAGGCCGATGCCTTCCGCGAACTGGCCGAGCGCAACGGTATTGCGCCGGAGCAACAGCACATGATCATGGGCAACCCGACCAAGGTTCTTAGCCATTACGCCGATGCCTACAACGTCGATGTGATTGTCATGGGCCGGGTCGGCCATCGTGGCATGGGCCGATTGGTGGGCAGCACGGTGGAGCATCTGCTGTACAAAATGCCGTGCAGTGTATGGGTGGTTTCACCAGAGGATCTGTAGCGGGCTATTTCGCGAAACAGCCAAGACACAACGTTGCGACAGCGCTCGGTCGCCAGTGGTTCAGCGTCAATGCTATGGCTGCCAAACTCAACTGTAATGCTCATCTAGTCCCCTGCCCCTTGCCGGAAAACCGGTTGGGGGAATTTATTGTCAGAGTGATGAGCTTAAGGGCTGATCAACAGGGGTTAACTCAACACTGTCGCGGTACTCCGGCACCGAAACCGACCAGCCCAGTTCCAGACTGATACGCCGACGCAGTACATCCGAGGCATTCGGTTCCCCATGCACTACATAAGTATGTTTCGGCGGCCGTTTGAACCCGCGCAACCACTGCATGATTTCATCCGCATCGGCATGCGCCGACAGGGTTTCCATCGGTACCACCTCGGCCCGAATCGGCACATCCTTGCCATGGATACGCACCGATGGAGCTCCGGCGACGATCTGCGCACCGCGGGTACCGCCCGCCTGGAAGCCCGGCACCAGCAGCGTATTCAACGGGTTGGGTGCCAGTGCCTTGAGGTGATGAAGGACGCGCCCACCGGTGGCCATGCCGCTGGCGGCGATGATCACCGCCGGGGTGCGTTGCTGGTCCAGTTCGATAGAGTCGCGGGTCGAGCGCACGAAATGCGCGACGTGGCACATGCCTTCGCACTCCTGCGGTGACAACCGGTGTTCGCTGCGAAAACGCTGGTACAGGCGCGTGACGTCGGTGGCCATGGGGCTGTTGAGGTAGATCGGCAGGTCCGGGATCGCCCGCTTCTGGACCAGCCTGTACAGGTAATACATCAGCAATTGCGCACGCCCGACCGCAAACGATGGCACCAGCGTGATGCCGTGGCGCAAAGCGGTGCGGGTGATGACCTGCGCCAGTTGCTCCTCCGGGGACTCAACAGGGTGCTGTCGGTCGCCGTAGGTCGACTCCACCAACAGGTAATCGGTCTGCTCGATGATTTCCGGGGCGAACATCAATGGATCGTTCGGCCGCCCCAGGTCCCCGGAACACACCAGCGTCATGCCATCAGCCACCACTTCCACCGTGGCGGCGCCCAATATATGTCCGGCGCAGCGCAACAGGATGCTCATCCCCGGCACAATATCGACCCGGTGGTGCAACTCCACCGGCCGCAACAGTTTCAGCGCCTGCTCGGCGTCTTGCTCGGTATACAGCGGCAGCGCCGGGGTGTGTTTGGAGAAGCCATGACGGTTGGCGAATTCGGCCTCTTCTTCCTGCAAGCGGCCACTGTCACGCAGCAGGATTTTCACCAATTCACAGGTCGCGGGCGTGGCATACACCGGTCCGCGATAACCGTTGCGCACCAACACTGGTAAATAGCCACTGTGATCCAGATGGGCATGGGTCAGCACGATAGCGTCAAGATCGCGAACCGGTACCTGGAAGCGATCCCAGTTGTGCAGACGCAGTTGCTTATAGCCTTGGAATAAACCGCAATCGATCAACACATGGTGGTCGTGATGTTCCAGCAGGTACTTGCTGCCGGTCACCGTGCCCGCCGCACCGAGAAATGTCATTCGCATCGTCATTTCCTCAAACCAGGTAACGCTTTACCCGACGGATAAACGCTTATCCATGGTTTTCCCCTCAGTTCATCGCGGCAGGGAAGTGTCAGGCTGTGATGAACAGTATCTGGCGTTATCGCCGTGGGGCTATGATTTTTGTCAACTAATGACCGCCTGGTGATAGCTGGACGCACTCACAGAAGCCTTGTTGATTTAGCTCAATGTCTTGACGTCGTTCAAGTGTAGAAAAAACTGATCGGGCCAGGCTTGCGTCCGTTGTAACCCACAACCCACGCATCAGACAGAGGGCATCACCATGAGCGACTTGAGTTTGCGTCAACATATTCTGGAAGAGCTTGAATTCCAGCCGGATATCGATGCTGCCAACATCGGTGTGACCGTGGACAACGGCGTCGTCACGCTCTCCGGGCACGTCAAGAGCTACTTGCAGAAAATCAACGCAGAACGCGCGGTAAAAAGCATCAAAGGCGTACGCGCGCTGGCCGAAGAAATTCAGGTCAGACCGGAGAAAAACGCTGGCACGGCGGATGACACCATCGCAGCCCGGGCCTTGAACATCATCGCGTGGAGCTCCGACATTCCCGAGGAAGACATCGAAATCACGGTGCAGAACGGGTGGGTCACCCTGGAAGGCGAAGTGGACTGGCAATACCAGAAAGAAACCGTGGAACTGGCCGTGCACAAATTGTCAGGAGTGGTCGGCATAGACAATCGGCTGACCCTTCGTGCGCGGGTGAACGTGGTCGATGTCCAGCAGCGTATCGAAGATGCCCTCAAGCGCAATGCCGAAGTCGATGCCAAGGGGATCCACGTCAAAGTCGAAGGCGACGTCGTGAAGCTTGAAGGCAGGGTTCATTTGTGGCGCGAACGCAAGATCGCGGAACGTGCAGCCTGGTCGGTGCCCGGTGTGAAGCAGGTTGAAAATCATTTGCTGCTCGCCTGAGTCAACGACTTGGGGAAATCGTGGATCGCACCGACCGCGTTTCACTGGAGGTGCATGATGTTCGCAGTCACGTTGATCAATACGCTGGCGGTGGTCGTCGCAGTGTTGATCCACTACGAATGCCTGTTACGCCTCAATGACTGGTTGCCGAGGCTTAAACTCTGGAGCCGTTTCAGGATTGTCGTCGGAGTGTTCGGTGCTCTGCTGGCCCATGCAATAGAGGTCTGGTGCTTCGCGCTGGTCTATTACCTGATGGTGCGCTCCGGCGAATGGGGCAGCCTGATCGGCAACTTCGATGGTTCACTGATGGACTGCGTGTACTTTTCATTCACCACTTACACGACAATCGGTTTCGGCGATATTTCACCCGTGGGCAACCTCAAGTACCTGACGGGGCTGGAGGCCCTGACCGGTCTGGTACTCATCACCTGGACGGCATCCTTTCTGTTTATCGAAATGCAGAAGTACTGGAAGCGCAAATAAACTGCCTGAAACCGACATTTCATTAGCGTCTGTCGAGATAACGGAACAGTTCCTCCTCCTGTTCAAAGTGCAGTTGCACCAGGGTATCCAGACGAATCAACTGATGCTGAATCTCATCGGCGCAAGCCGTTGCAGGGTCGGTACTGAAGTCAGCGCTCATTCGCGCCAGCAAATGGATAAGGCGGAAAATCTCTCGGTGGGCATGACTCAATGCCGACAAGGGGTCCTCACCCTGCATGCTTCGCGTCAGCAGCGGGTACAGGTTTTTTTCATCTTCGCGTTCATGACAGACCAGTGAGACTTGCAGCTTTTTCACCAGCTCGCCCAAGTCGGCCTGCGCCTGCTCAAGTGGACGCAGGGCAAAGTCATTTGCCATCTGATGCAGGTCATTGCGCACTGTGGAGAGCTGATTGTGTTCATCCTGCAGGCGATCGATATGCTCCCCGGCAAGCTTATGGCGCAGACCTCGCGACGGCATCAATGCACGCAAGGCATTGATAATGATCACCACATCGATGCCCTCCTGCGCAATGGCGCCGATAAGCGGTGGCAGGTAACCGAAGGCAGCCACAACCATGGCCAGTAAGGACATTCCCATGCCGACCAGCACGCCTTGGCGGGCGATGTGTCGGGTACGGCGGGCAATGTCCAGCGCCTCGACCAGACGATCCAGACGATCCACCAGCAGCACAACCCCCGCGGCTTGCGCAGAGGCCGTGGCACCGCTGGCCCCCATCGCCACACCGACATTGGCCGCCGCCAGAGCGGGGGCATCGTTAATGCCATCGCCGACCATCAGAGTGCTGGCGCGCAGGCAACCTTCCTGGACCGCACGCACTTTATCCTCAGGGGTCAACCCGGCACGCAGCTCGTCAATACCGGCAGACAGCGCAATCATTTCGGCGGTTTCCAGGCGATCGCCCGTGAGCATGACGATCCTTTCGATACCTCTGTTGCGCAGTCGGCGCAGGGTTAGCGGGGTTTCCCGACGCAGGGTGTCCGAGAAAATCAGCAGACCGGCGAGCGCCCCATCCACTTCAATGAAACTGCCACTGCACGCCAGGTAATCCATGTGGCGCAGCATGGTTGTGGCCCAGCCAGGCACAGGCGTTTCTTTATGAACAAACGACAAGGTGCCGAAGCGCACTCGCAGGCCATCGATCAGCCCACATAGACCCGCGCCCGGACTTTCCTCAACGTCCTGCGGCACGCTGAGTGACAATCCACGCTGATAGGCCGCTGCGACAATGGCCTGGGAGATCGGGTGCGTGGAGGCCTGCGCCAGCGAAGCGGCCAGCCCAAGCAGGCGCTGCGGATCGTCCGTTCCGTTGGTTTCAATCGACTGCAGACGGGCGTGGCCGCTGGTCAGCGTGCCGGTCTTGTCGAGAAACACCTGCTTGACCCCGGCCAGCGCTTCCAGGGTCACGCCGTCCTTGATCAGGATCCCGCGCCGCGCCGCCCTGGAAATACCTGACATGATCGCGATCGGCACCGCCAGAATCAAAGGGCAAGGTGTGGCCACCACCAAAACCGCCAGCGCTCGTAAAGAATCTCCACTCAAGTACCAGGCGATCCCGGCAATCAGTAACGTCAGCGGAATGAAGAATAACGCGTAACGGTCAGCCAAACGCACAAAGGGCGCACGCGAGCGTCGTGCGGTTTCGGCCAGGCGCACCACCCCGGCATAGGTGCTCTGCGCTGCCGTTCGTGTGGCTGTCAGGAGAATCGGCGCACCGACATTGGTAACGCCGCTGGACAGTGGTTCCCCTTCCCGGCGGGTGACCGGCAATGACTCACCGCTGAGCGCCGATTCGTCCAGAACGGCGGTAGAACTGAGCAGACGACCATCGACCGGTATTACCTCCCCCAAGCGTACAAGCAGTGTCTGCTGCGGTTGGATCTGCTCAACCGGTATCTGCCGTAAATCGCCACTTTCTTGCAGCCAGGCAAAGCGTGGCGCCCGGTCGACCAGCGCACGCAGCTCGCGTTCGGCGCGTTGTTTGGTAAAAAACTCCAGGATGCGTCCAGACGCCAGCATCAAGGCGATCACCGCCGCCACCAGCGTCTGTTCAAAAAACAACGCCGCGGCAATCGATAGCAATGCAATCAGATCTACACCGGCCTCGCGCCGGGCCAGGCGCCTGGCAATCTCAACGAGCAATACCAGGGCCATCACCAGACTACCTGCGGCCCAGAAAATCGATGCCCAGTCAGACTTCTGAGCAAAATGCGCAATGGCACCGGCCAGCAGGGTCAGGGTGGTGAGCAGCAATAGCGCCGGGTCCAGCCACTTACCGAGCATTGATCTGACTTCCTCCAAAAAAGTGCTTCCGATGCAACGCTGCAAGCATGCGACACGAATGGATAGAGCTTAGGACTCGAATGCCCGGCGTGTTCGCTCTGCGTCATCCATTGAGGCTGTGTTTATCGTTAGCGCAACGGCTGCGGCCAGCCCCACTGCTGTCTGCCCTCCTTCTGATCTAAATCAAACAGGCTTTGGCCGTTCACGTAGAAATTAGAGTCAGCGTTCACACCGCCGTATCTTCTATTCACTCAGTGGAGAAATGAAATGACCGACTCTGCGAAAAAAGTATCCGTGAAAACCGAAGAAAAAACCGGCCTGCGCCCATCGACACCCGATCTGTGGCGCCCCCCTGGAAAAGCTTCGCCAACAGGTCGATCACCTGTTTGAAGACTTCAGTCGCGGTTCAGGATTGTCGCCATTCGGACTGGCGCATTCGGCGTGGACACGGCACATCTTCAGCCGGCTCCCCACCTGGATGCGGCGCAATACCGATGTGAAAGCGTTCGCTCACTGGCTGCATCAGTACAATCATCAACACTCGCCTGAACGTCGCGTCGAGTTTCGGCTGCGGCCGATGACTGGGATGGCGAGATGCTCTACAAGGACGTCCAGCCGTCTCGTCCAGACAGTTGGGAGCGTCAGTTCCTCAAGGCCGGCGTCCCGGCTTCATTGACCGACTGGCGAGATCCGCAGCGAAAAGATCTGCGTCAAGCACTGTCCAGACCTCTGCTGGAGCGGGCCATCGGTGTGATTTATCGCCCCGAAACCGAACGCAGCAGTCACTACTTCGAGGCAATGCTCGCCGAACAATTCGACGCCATGGTCTGGATTGAACAGACGACGCCGGTGACGGCCTTGCCCTTGCCAAAAAGCCAGACGCTGGAACCGGAAGACGAAACCTTTCCATTTGGCATATGACCAGCATCAGACGGTGGTGGTCGACGTTGGACGACTACCTTGCAAATACCGCTCGAACCAGTCGCCAGCCAGTCTGGCGACTGCTTCAAGCGCGCCTGTTTCTTCAAAAAGATGCGTAGCGCCCGGCACGACTTCCAGACATTTTTCACAGTGCAGGGCATGACTGCTTTGCACATTAAGGTTGATCACCACCGGATCCTGCTCACCGACAATCTGCAGGGTCGGTGCCTTCACGCAGGCTAGCGCCGCCCCCGCAAGGTCGGTCCGCCCTCCTCGGCTCACCACGGCATGCACCACGTCCGCACGCTCGGCTGCTGCCATTAGCGCCGCAGCGGCACCGGTGCTGGCGCCGAACAATCCGATCCGAAGCTGTTGCAATTCGGCATCCCGGCCAATCCAGTCGATTACCTTCACCAGTCGCCCGGAAAGCAGCTCGATGTCGAAACGCAATTTCCGTGTCTGATTGTCCAGGTGTTGCTCGGGCTCCGTGAGCAGATCGAACAGTAATGTGCCCAACCCCCGCCGGGCCAGCGACTCGGCAACTTGTTGATTACGCGGACTTGAACGACTGCTGCCGCTGCCATGGACGAACACCACCAGACCGATAGCGTTCTTTGGCAGCCTCAGATCGGCAGACAGCGCCACGTCCCCCAGGTCCAGCTTTCGATAGAAAGGCTCAAACATTGGAATTCTCCTGACCGGAACACTGCCGGATTCTCTACACCAGGCCTGCCTCAGGCAGATCGAGAGTCACTTGGTCGAAGTCGACGGATAGAGACCGGCAAGGCGCGCGATCAGGACGCCAACGTAAAAGACACCTGCAAACTCTTCGATCATCACCAATGAGCGGGCGTGGTTGGTCAATGGGATGAGATCACCGTAACCGGTGGTCGTAAGCGTCGAGAGGCTGAAATAAATCAGTTTGAAGAAAGTGCCGGGCTGTGTGAAGTCGAGGTGGCCAGGACCGAATGAGCCAGCGCTGGATCTCTCGATCAGGGTGTAGATGAAGGACCAGATGAAGGCCATCATGATGTAGCCCGCAAGCGCACCATGCAGCTTGTCGGCTGTAATGGGGCCGCGCTTGAGAACATAGCGAAGCACTCCGCTGATCGAAACTGCAAGGGATGCGGCATACGTTATCGCGGCAAGGTCCAGAATCACGATACTCCCAGTCCACAACCCCGCCCATTGAAGGCCAACCCCAAGCACCGCCAAGCCCAGCTTGAGAATGAACCCCCGCCGAGTCTGCCTGGTAGCGAAAGCGCCCACGAGCAGCACGATTGAAAACAGAACACCGAGCAACGTGCGAGCGAATATGCCTTCCTCAAGGAAGGGAAACAGCAGGATCAAGCCAAGCAAGAGCAGCAACAGATAGGTGCAGGGCCCGTGGCCTATGATCATCTGAGCTAAATCCTCGTCGGATTTGGCTTCATCTTGCGGATTTTTCATAGCAGTCTTCCCAGAGACCGAACTAATGCTCGCGACCTGAAATTGCGCGGTTGAAACTTGACCAGACTTTAGAAGAATGGATAGCTGTAAATTCTAGTCGCGAATGCGTGTGAAAGAATTCTGTCATCGTGAGCGTCTGCCAACGGCTAGATGTTCCACGGCAGTTCTAATCCAGGATCGGGCAAACCGTCGCGATTGTTGGCACCTGAACAACCGGATTCAACTCACCTTGCGTGCTTGAACGGGCAATCGCCTATGCGGCAGCAGTTCGGTCGATCACCGCGCCAATCCCCGCGCAAGGCTGTCCAGTGGACCAACGACTTCCAGGAAGTCTCGCGCAGGCTACAACGTAGCCCTTACGCTATGATTCACCCATCGGCTCTCGACGGGAGACTGCCATGTCGATCCTACCTGCGAGTCAGCGATTGCGCTTGTACGACAGCGATGAACTCGATTCGGTGCTGCAGGCGATGGCGCGCCAGGCCGCAATACTGTTGCCGCCCGCTCAAGCGGCACTGATTGGCATCCAGCGCCGCGGTGAGCCTCTGGCACAGCGTTTACAGCAACATCTGTCACGTCAGACCGGCCAGCCAGAACTGCCTCTCTACCCCCTGAAGGTCAAGCGCTATGCCGATGACCTCAAGGTGCTGCATGCACACACGGCACTGACCGAGAACCCGCTTCTCAACACGCTGGACCTTGCCAATACCACCCTGCTGGTTGTCGATGATGTGCTGTTTGAAGGCCATTCGCTCCTGCGCACTTGCGCGTACCTGGTGCAACTCGGTGCTCGTCGGGTCTACACGGCAGTACTGGTCGACCGGCATGTCTGCCAGCAGCCGATCCATGCCAATATTGTCGGCGTGCACCTGCAAGTGGCCGCCCATGACATCGTCGAATGCAACGTGCCTCCCTACGAAACGGAGTTTTGCATTGAAGTGCTGCGTCATGGCGCCGCCCGCTGACGGCGCGTCGCACCCACACGGCGCACCTCGGCGCACGGCCATTTCGATGCAGTGGCTAGAACTACAGAGTGATCGTTCCAGACTCGGATGATTTGATCTTCAGCTATAGAGCCCGGATGCGCATCAGTGCAGCAAGATGCCCGCCCACGCCCCTGCCAGGCCCAAGATGTCGTTCATGCGATTCCCGTCCGGGTAAGCCTTGCCATCCTGGTCCGACGCGTCATTTCACGAGGTCGGTGCGAGCCTTTTGATCTGTGGCAGACGTGATGCGATGGTCAGGCGTCGGTCGCGCAAATGTCGCCGGGCCAGTAGTCATCGGCCATTCGTGCGGCGCCTCGATACGCGCCTTGAGTTGGCCAACGAATACCTTCGCGGCTTCCAGGCTGTTGAAGTTCACTTTCAGGGCATCCATCTGCACGACCCAGCCATGGGTTGTCCGCTCCTCCTTGATATCAATGATCATAGACAACCTCCGTTAAACCTCGAGAGTCTCCCTGACACGCCATTGCGGTGTAATTGCAACACCCTCCAAGACTGCGCCGGTATGACGGAAGAGACGTTGATAATGGTCAATATTTGCTGGCATCCGGCATTAACTGGATGGCTCCACCCGCGAGGGAAAAGCTGAAGCAGTCTATCTTTATTAGACGGGTCGGCCGCAGCCCCACAAAAACAGGATTGCTGTAACTCAATGATTTTTCGGCGCCCGGACGAAGAACAACTCTGACCGGGCGGTCGCGGCCCGTTGTAAACGACCCTGCGTTCCCTCTCTGAGCCAAGGCCATGAAAAAGAACGACCAGTGGAACCTGTCCTACTTCGCGATTGCTTTTATCGTGCTCAGCCTCATGCAGATCTTCTTTGGCGAGCGCCAGGCCGTGCAGCCCCTGCCGTACAGCCAATTTCTGCAACTGTTGAACGAGCAAAAAGTCAGTGATTTGCGGGTCGAGAAGGACCAGATCAGCGGCAAGTTGCAAGAGCCCATCGACGGACGCGAGCGGTTCTCCACGGTGCGGGTCGACCCGGCGCTGGCGAGCGAACTGTCCCAGTCGGGCGTCGGTTTTACCGGGACCACCGAAAACACCTTTATGAACAGTCTGTTGGGCTGGTTGTTGCCGTTTATCCTGCTCATGGTGTTCTGGAATTTTTTGTTTCGGGGAATGGCGGACAAACAAGGCCTGGGCGGGCTGATGAATGTCGGAAAATCCCGGGCCAAGGTGTTTGTCGAACGCGATACCGGAGTGACCTTCGCCGATGTCGCGGGCATCGACGAAGCCAAGGCCGAGCTGGTGGAAATCGTCTCGTTTCTCAAGGACAAGGCCAAATACGCACGCTTGGGGGCGCACATTCCCAAGGGCACCTTGCTGGTCGGCCCGCCCGGCACCGGCAAGACCCTGGTGGCCAAAGCCATCGCCGGTGAAGCCGGGGTGCCGTTTTTCTCGATCTCGGGGTCCGAGTTCGTCGAGATGTTTGTCGGCGTCGGTGCGGCCCGGGTCCGCGACCTGTTCGAACAGGCACGACAGGCGGCGCCCTGCATCATCTTCATCGATGAACTCGACGCGCTGGGCAAGATGCGCGGCGTCGGTACGCTGGGCGGCAATGACGAAAAAGAACAGACCCTCAACCAGTTACTGGCCGAGCTGGACGGCTTCGATCCCCGTGAGGGCGTCGTATTGCTGGCTGCGACCAACCGGCCGGAGGTTCTCGATCCGGCGTTGTTGCGGGCCGGCCGCTTCGACCGACAGATTGTGATCGACCGCCCCGATCGCAGAGGGCGGGAGGCGATCCTTAAAGTTCATCTACAGAAAATCACCGTGGAGCCAGGGCTCGATGGTGCGCGTATTGCCGAGATCACCACTGGCTTCACCGGCGCCGACCTGGCCAACCTGGTTAACGAAGCGGCCATCGTTGCCACCCGTCGCGGCGCCGACGCAGTCAACCTGGACGATTTTACCGCGGCAGTAGAACGCCTCATCGCAGGGCTCGAACGCAAGAGCAACCTGCTCGATCCTGACGAGCGCCGGGTGGTGGCCTATCACGAAATGGGGCATGCCCTGGCCGCCAGCACGCTGCCGGCGATGGACCCGGTGCATAAAGTGTCGATCGTGCCCCGCGCCATCGGCTCGCTCGGCTATACCCTGCAGCGACCGACCGAGGATCATTTCCTGATCAGTTGCCAGACACTCAAGGACCGGATTGTCGTGCTGATGGCCGGGCGCGCGGCCGAGGACCTTGTCTATGGCCAGATCTCCACCGGGGCTGCCGATGATCTGGGCCGTGCGACCGATATCGCCCGGCAACTGATTACCCGGTTCGGCATGAGCGCTGAACTTGGGCAGTCGGTGCTGGAGCGGCAAACCCCAACGTACCTGGGGGATCGCATGGCCACGCTGGGTGATAAGGACTATTCGGAACAGACCGCCCGGGAAATCGATCTGGGTATTCGCGCCCTCCTCGATGAAGCCTACCAACGGGCCAAGGCATTGCTTGCGAGTCGGCGGGCCGACCTGGACGAGGGCGCCCGCTTGTTGCTGGAGAAGGAAACCCTCACGCCCGAGGAATTTCCGCCACTGATGCCGCTTCACCCTGCCCCGCCATTACCGAAACCCTGATATCCATCAATTCCGATTGCCCGGCGCAGGTGTCCATTGCCACTGCATCACCTCGGGCATGTCTTGCCCGTGTTCGATGAGGTAAAGCTTGTGTTTTTCCATCGTCGCCCAGTACCGCGCCCGGGCGGTCTGGAGCTGATCGTGCAGCCGGGACACGCGCTCGATGACATCCAGCGCCAGTTGATAGCGATCCAGATTATTGAGCACCGCCATGTCGAAGGGTGTGGTGGTCGCCCCCTCGTCCTTGAAGCCGCGAACGTGGAAGTTTTCGTGATTGGTGCGCTTGTACAGCAGTCGGTGGATCAGCGCGGGATAACCGTGGAAGGCAAAGATCACGGGGCGGTCGACGGTGAACAGTTCATCGAACGCGTTGTCCGGCAAACCATGGGGATGGTGGTACGACGGTTGCAGGACCATCAAATCGACGACATTGATCACCCTCACCCGCAAATCCGGCACGTATTCGCGCAGCAAGGTGACCGCGGCCAGGGTTTCCAGGGTCGGAACGTCGCCGGCACAGGCCATGACCACGTCCGGATCGTTATCATCCCGGCAGGCCCAGTCCCACCGTCCGATACCGACCTGGCAATGACGGATCGCCGCATCGATATTCAGCCATTGCCACTCCGGTTGCTTGCCGGCCACGATCACGTTGACGTAATTGCGGCTTCTGAGGCAATGATCGGTCACTGACAACAGGCAATTGGCATCGGGTGGCAGATAAATCCGGACCACGTCCGCGGTCTTGTTCGCCACCAGATCAATGAACCCCGGGTCCTGGTGGGAGAAGCCGTTATGGTCCTGGCGCCAGACATGGGACGTGAGCAAATAGTTGAGCGAGGCAATGGGTCTGCGCCATGGCACTTCGGCGGCGGTTTTCAGCCATTTGGCATGCTGGTTGAACATCGAGTCGACGATGTGGATGAACGCCTCATAACAGGAAAACAGGCCATGTCGCCCCGTCAGCAAATAGCCTTCGAGCCAGCCTTCGCACACCTGTTCGCTCAGAATTTCCATCACCCGGCCATCGGCCGCCAAGTTGACGTCGTCGATGCCCAGCGGCTCCATCCATGCCTTGGCGCTGACTTCATAGACCGCATCCAGCCGGTTCGAGGCGGTTTCGTCCGGGCCGAACAGGCGAAAGTTGCTCGACGTCAGATTGCCTTTCATCACGTCTCGCAAAAACGTTCCCAGTACTCGTGTGGCTTCTGCCCGCAGGCCACCGGGAACCTCGACACTCACCGCATAGTTGGTAAACCGCGGCAGCTCCAGCGGTCGCAACAGCAGCCCACCGTTGGCGTGGGGATTGGCACTCATACGCCGATGGCCAGTCGGCGCCAGGGCGGCAATTTCGGGCCGCAAGGTGCCATTGGCGTCAAACAATTCGTCAGGGCGGTAGCTGTTGAGCCATTCCTCCAGTTGCCGCAAGTGCATGGGTTGCTGGAAATCGGCCAGGGGGACTTGATGCGCACGCCAGGTGCCTTCGACCCGATGGCCATCGACGAACTTCGGTCCCGTCCAGCCTTTGGGCGTGCGTAATACCAGCATCGGCCACAAGGGCCGTTCCGGTGCCCGGGTTTGCGGCCGTTGACGCGCGACCCGCTGAATTTCACGAATCTGCAGCACTATCATGTCCAGCGTCTTGGCCAGGGCTTGATGAACCTCTGTCAGGTCATCGCCTTCGACGAAATACGGATCGTAGCCATAGCCAAACATCAATGCGGACAACTCCTCCTCACTGATGCTGGAGAGCACTGTCGGGTTGGCGATTTTGTACCCGTTCAGATGCAAAATCGGCAGCACAGCCCCGTCTCGCGCCGGGTTGAGGAACTTGTTGGAATGCCAACTGGCCGCCAATGTCCCGGTTTCGGCCTCGCCGTCGCCAATGACACACGCCACCATCAGGTCCGGATTATCGAACGCGGCACCGTAGGCATGGGCCAGGCTATAACCCAGCTCGCCCCCTTCATGGATCGACCCCGGAATCTGCGCCGAAACATGGCTGGAAATGCCGTAGGGCCAGGAAAACTGCCGGAACAGTCGGGTCAGACCGTTGGTGTTGCACTCCACCGAGGGATTGAATTCGGTGTACGTCCCCTCCAGGTAGGTCTGGGCCACGACCGCCGGGCCGCCATGCCCGGGGCCGGCAATGAAGATCATGTTCAGGTCATAGGCCATGATCAGGCGATTGAGGTGCGTATAGATCAGATTCAACCCCGGCGTGGTGCCCCAGTGCCCCAGTAACCGTGGCTTTACATGCGCCAGCGTCAGCGGCTCCTTCATCAGCGGGTTGCCTTTGAGGTAGATCTGCCCGACTGCCAGATAATTGGACGCCCGCCAGTAGGCATCCAGCCCTTCCAATTGCTCGACACTCAGAAAATCGTTCATGAAGTTCTCCGCGAGGGGCTCGGCCTACCCAATAGACCGGCGTCAATTCTGGGAGCCTGTACAGCGCACGACTTGATTTACATCAAGTTTTGCACACGCCGCCCCGGCGCAACGGGGAGCCTTTTTTCCACTCGTCGATTGCCCCCGTAAACGCCCGATTGAAACGGTGATCCGAACTATCCTTCACCTCAATTCAGGGAGACTCTCTGCAATGCCCGAAACCCGGCCATACCAACCTCACTATCTGAAGGCCGCCTGCTCCAATTGCAGCGTCCTTGAGTTGTGCCTGCCGATTGGCTTGACCGGCAAGGAGGTCGAGCGGCTGGATACCCTGATCGTTCAGCGGGTAAAGGTTAAAAAAGGTGCCGCCCTGTACCGGGCCGGTGATCCGTTGCGCTCGCTGTATGCCGTACGGATCGGCTCATTCAAGACCAGCATGCTGTCTGTGGATGGCCGTGAGCAGGTGACCGGTTTTCAGATACCCGGCGAGATGCTCGGTCTGGACGCCATCAGCGACGATCGGCACGCCTGCAGTGCCGTTGCCCTTGAGGACAGCGAAGTCTGCCCGCTGCACTACGCACAACTGGAGAAACTCGCCCAGGAACTGCCCTCACTGCAACACAACATGAACAAACTCCTGAGCCGGGAGATCGTGCGTGATCACAGCATGCTCATGATGATGGGCAACATGAACTCCGATGAACGCCTGGCAGCCTTCCTGCTGAACCTGTCGCAACGGCTGAGCATTCGAGGTTACTCGTCCCGAGACTTTGTGCTGAAGATGCGTCGTGAAGAGATCGGCTCGTATCTGGGCCTGCGCCTGGAAACCATCTGCCGGGGCATCGCTCATCTGCGGGATCAGGGGTTGGTCGAGATTTCCGGGCGTAACGTCAAAGTCCTGAATCTGGAGGGGCTCAAGCAACTGGTCGCCGGCTGTCACCGGCAGTCACCCCTCTGACGCCCTACGGTTCACAGGCTTTTGGAGAGTCGTCATGCGCGCCATGGTTCTGCACGCTCCCGGCCAGCCGCTGCAACGGGAAGAGCGTGCCATCCCGACACCCGACGCACACCAACTGTTAATCAAAGTCCTGGCCTGTGGCGTGTGCCGCACTGACCTGCATCTGGTGGACGGTGAATTGCCGCAAGCGCTGCTGCCGCGGGTGCCAGGCCATGAAATCGTCGGTGAAGTGACGGCGGTGGGTGCCAATGTGGCGCCCGACTGGATTGGCAAGCGCGTCGGCGTTCCCTGGCTTGGCTGGACGTGCGGTGAATGCACATTCTGCCGCTCGGGCCGCGAGAACCTCTGTGACCAGGCCCAGTTCACCGGCTGTCACCTGGATGGTGGTTATGCCGAGTACACCGTGGCCGACGCCCATTTCTGTTTCCCCATTCCGGACGCGCTCTCGGCCGCCGAAGCCGCACCGCTGCTGTGTGCCGGGCTGATCGGTTTTCGCGCATTGCAAATGGCAAAAGGAGCTCGTCATCTGGGCCTTTATGGCTTCGGCGCGGCGGCGCATCTGGCGATTCAGGTAGCGCGGGGCCGGGGGCAGCAGGTGTATGCCTTCACCCGCCCGGGCGACAACGAGGGCCAGGCCTATGCCCGAACCCTGGGCGCCGAATGGGCAGGCCCCTCGGATCAACCGCCGCCGCACCCGCTCGACGCCAGCCTGATCTTCGCCCCCGTCGGAGCGCTGGTGCCACTGGCGCTGGAAGCCACCGTCAAGGGTGGCTGTGTGATTTGCGCAGGCATCCACATGAGCGACATCCCCGGCTTCCCTTATCGACTGCTATGGGGCGAGCGCAGCATCCGATCGGTGGCGAACCTGACTCGCGAAGACGGCACGGCGTTTTTTGCAGAGCTGCGCCATACGCCCGTACACAGCGATGTCACCTGTTTCGCCCTGGACGATGCCAACCAGGCGCTGGCAAGCCTGAGGGCCGGTCAGGTCAAAGGGGCGATCGTGCTCATCCCCTGACGAGCGACCCCGGCTGTTTGACCGCCAGAATACTGCCCGGCACCGAGTAAAGGGCCCGTTCCGTATTGCTGCCGATCAACCGATCGAACCCCACTCGATGCACGGTGCCCATCACCACCACATCGACCAGATACTCCTCGACAAACTCACTCAGCACCGGTACCGGCAGGCCCATGATGAAATGTCGGCGCTCTGGCGGCACGCCATAACGATCAGCCAGGGTGACAAACGCCTGATGCAGGGATTGCCGCAGGTCCTCCATGAAGTCCACATTCCACCCGCCGCTGACCAGGGGCGCATCGCCATTGAAGACCGGCGACAAGTCATAGGCGTACAGCAGATGCAGCGGTGCATCGCATTGCAGGGCCAGTGCATTGGCCGATTGAATGATGATGTCGTTGAGACCACTGATTTGCGTCGAGGGGTCGAACGGGTCCACTGCCGCCACGATCCGGTGCGGCAAACCGTAACGGGCCTGGTTGACCAGATGCACCGGCACCCTGCATTCGCGCAGCAGGTGACAGTCCAGAGGGGTGATGAACACACGTTTGAGCAGCGGCTCCAACGTAGCGTCCTTGATCAGCAGGTCGGGTTTGAGTTCTTCGACGCATCTCAAGATGTCCAGTAATGGATGAGTGGTGAAGACCACCTCCACGCTTACTTTCAATCCCTCACCGCTGAGGCGCTGGATTTCTTCCGCCATCCAGCGGCGATAGCGGCGCAGATAGCGCTGGTACTCCGCCTCATCGGTTTTTTCCTCCCACAAATGGATGATCGGTGCCGGCTCGATAAACGCCCGCACATCCAGCGCCGCCCCGCTGGCCTTGGCGAGGGCAACGGCACGCAGCAAGGCTGGGGACTGGTAAAGGGTTCGGTCGGCGATCAGCAACACACGTTGATATTGACCCATCACACACCTCGACTCGGTGCCGGTCCAAAGCGCCGGCATGTTCCCAGACTGCGCCCGTTACTCCCTACCCCGGTTGATTTACATCAGATGCGAGCGTTTGAGCCTGCCTGTCACGAGTGTCTGATCCAGATCAGATTCAAGCGCCGCCAGCGGCGTAAAAAGAAATGAACCGCGTGATTCGTTGCGACACGCGAGCCTTTCAACCCGGATGGAGAATTGCACCATGCTCACTGTTAAAGACCATAACGACAGAGCCGCTGCCGCCTACGCTGCCGTCTCCGGACAATACTGGATTGAAGCACTCAGGGACGGGCGCCATGTGCTGATCCGGCCGCTGGCGGAAAAGGATCGCGAACGTGAATATGCCTTTATCAAGCACCTGTCCCCCGAGTCGCGGCACATGCGCTTTCTGGCGCAAGTCAATGAGCCCGGCACAGCCATGCTCGACCAGTTGATGGATGTCGATGGCAAGAAGCGGATGGCCTACATCGCCCTGATCCACGACAACGGCAAACTGATCGAAATCGGTGTCAGCCGCTATGCCGCCACCGCCGACCACGAGTGTGAATGCGCCGTGACGGTTGCCGATGAATACCAGCACCTGGGCCTGGGCACGACGCTGATGGAGCACTTGATCAAGGCCGCGCGTAAGAATGGTTTTCATCAGATGTATTCCGTCGATGCCGCCAGCAATGCGCCCATGCGTGATTTGGCCAAAGCCCTGGGGTTTGAGACCCGTCACGATCCCGATGACAGTCGCCAGGTCATTCACTGCCTCCACCTGTAAAAAACGCCCCTCGGCATCATTGATCTGCCGTGGGGCGTTTCTACATTCAGGGCTGTAACGACGGGTGCCAGCCAGCCGTTCAGTGCTTTTTTTCAACGCGGCCCGCCAACAACGCTAGGCTTACGAATAATGTGGTGATTATTCGCCATTTTGCAGGGAGCGCAAAAATGGAAATCATTAACCGTTGGCGGTACCTCTCTCTCAGGATGGCCCAGGGAGGAATGCCGCAATGAAGCTCTCCAATCATTACAAATGGTCTGCCTTGGGCGTCATTGCGCTTGCCCTTTTCAGCGTATTGATATTTTTGCTGATCAAATCCTACTCGTACGACACTTCGTCCTACTTCGAATCGCGCGACTTCGTGCGTCAACTCAAGCAGTACGATGCCACTTGGAACGTGAAGATTCTTCGAGCGAAGATCGGCATGAACAACAATTTGCTTCTGGTGGCGCATCCTGAAGCAGAGCAACGATGGCAGCAGCTCGACGAGCTTAACGCTGCCGGCCCGCTTTCGACCCTTTGGCAATCTCGACGGCAGGGTTATCTGAATGCGGTGGAAAACAAAACCCGATTGGTTGAGCAATTCAAACAGCACAACACGGCCTTGCGAATATCATTCGAGGCACTGCCTGAGCTGGAAGATGGCATTCGGGCGTTGCTGGAAGATTCCAACGACAAACGCCCGTCAGTGGATGCTGCTGCGGGCTCCGTGGTGTTCGATCTTACGTTGGACACCCTCGAATACGCCCTCTATGTCTCCAGCGAAAGGGCTGAGGAAATCTCCGGGCATCTGGAATATCTGAGTGGATACATCAATCAACTGCCGCCTGAACAGCGCCCGCCTTTCACTGCACTTGTAGACGCTGTGAATACCATTGTTCGAGAGCAGCCCATCGTCAATGATTTGGTTGATCGCATCAGTATGATTCCGGTCGCACAGCAACTGGACAGCATCACCGAGTTATTGAACGAAACACAACGGCGCACAAGCGCGACAGACCGCCAGTATCACCTTTATCTCGGGATATGCGCCGGCATCATGGCGTTTCTGTTGCTGTACCTGGCCGCCCGACTGATTCGCAGTTATGCCGTGATCAACAAGATGAACAACGCGTTACAGACAGCAAACGAGCGACTGGAGCAACGCGTCGAGGAGCGCACCCGCGAACTGCTGGAAGCCGAGCGCGAGTTGGTCGAAGCCGCGCGGATGGCCGGTATGGCAGAGATCGCCACCAATGTGCTGCACAACGTCGGCAATGTGCTGAACAGCGTTAACGTCTCGGCAGATTTGATTACCCGCAAATTGGCGGCCAGCAAAACCCTTGGCCTGGGTAAAGCGGTGAAAATGATGAACGAGCATGCCGAAGACCTGGGGCAGTTCATCACGCTTGATGAAAAGGGCAAATTGCTTCCCCTTTACCTCAATCAATTGGTCGACTCTATCGCGGCCGAGCAATCGAGCATCGTTGACGAACTGTCACAACTCACCAAAAGCATCGATCACATCAAGGACATCGTTGCCACTCAACAAGCCTATGCCGGCGCCGCCAGGTTGGTCGAGCCGTTGAACATCGTTGATCTGTTTGAAGATGCGTTACGCATGAATTCCGGCGCCTTGAGTCGGCACCATGTCGTCGTCACCAAGGACTACCAGGACACACCGACGATTATCGGCGACAAACACCGACTGCTGTTGATCCTGATCAACCTGATCAGCAATGCCAAATATGCAATGTCCAAGGTCAGCGACCGTCAGCGCCACATGACCCTGGGCGTGAAGATTATCGATAACGCAACGCTGCGCCTCAGCGTAGAGGATCAGGGCGAAGGAATTGCTGCCGAAAACTTGACCCGCATCTTCAATCACGGCTTCACCACGCGCAAGGAAGGTCATGGTTTTGGCCTGCACAGTTGTGCGCTCGCGGCGGTGGAGATGAACGGGCACCTGCGCGTCCATAGCGATGGGCCCGGCCAGGGAGCGGTTTTCACCCTGGATATTCCGCTGGAGACTGCCGACGCATTGCCAGCAGCCGCAGTCCTGCAATGACCTCGCCAGTCAGTTACGCGAAAATCCCTGTAGGAGCGAGCTTGCTCGCGAAAGCGGTATGTCAGTCGACATCAATGTTGATTGTGCCGCCATCTTCGCGAGCAAGCTCGCTCCTACAGGGGATTGCGCTCGCCCTGCCAACGGGCCTACCCCACCAAAGCCATCAACTGCTGGCGCTGCGCATCTGTGAGCATCGGGCCAAAACCTGCGCTGGCGTTTTCCGCCATGTAACGCGGGTTGCTCGTGCCGGGTATGACACAGGTCACCGCCGGATGAGCCAGCAGGAACTTGAGCGTCAGTTGCGCCCAGCTATTGACCCCCACTTGCGCAGCCCATCCCGGTAACGGTTTGCCTTTCAATCGAGCCAGCAAACCACCGCCGCCGAAAGGCCGATTGCAGATCACTGCCACACCGCGCTCGCGACACAGCGGCAAGATTCGCTTCTCGACGCCGCGGTCGTCCAGGGCATAGTTGATCTGCAAAAAGTCCAGTGGCTCGGCTTTGAGTACCGCTTCCACTTCGTCATACGCCGACGCCGTGTAATGGGTGATGCCGATGTAGCGGATGCGCCCTTCGGCCTTCCATTGGCGCAGGGTCGGCAGGTGGGTTTTCCAGTCCAGCAGGTTGTGAATCTGCATCAGATCGATACGGTCGGTCTGCAACAGCTTGAACGACTGTTCCATCTGCGCGATGCCTTCTTCGCGACCCTGGATCCAGACCTTGGTGGCCAGAAAGGCCGGCGAGCGCGGCCGATGGATCGACAGCAATTCACCGGTCGTCTGCTCGGCGCGACCATACATCGGCGAGCTGTCGATCACCGTGCCGCCCTTCTCGAACAACGCGCTGAGTACGGCGGGCAGTTGCTTGTAGGCAGCCTCGGAAGGCGCGACATCAAAGCCGCGATAGGTGCCCAACCCGACCATGGGTAACGGCTCGTTGCTGGAAGGAATGGCTCGGGTCAGCATGTTCTTGCCTCCTGTTTCCGTCGACGGCGCCGATGCGGCAAAGGCCGGATCGAAGGTGAAGACCGCCGAAACACCGGCAGCCAACGTGAGTAGTCTTCTACGCGTGAAGACAGCAGGATCGGTCAAGGAATTCCCCCTGGCTGTTCATTCATGGTCGCCCTTTGCTCTTGTCGTCTGGCCAGCCACAGACATAACCAGCCCCACAGCCCGGCAAACGGCACGATCACCACCGCCACCAGGCCAAAGCCCGCGCCCAGCGCCGTCAATCCGGCGGAGAGCCAGCCACTGGCGGCATCGCCGCCGCGATACACCAGGGTTTCGATCACATTCTTGGCCTTGTACTTTTCCTCGCGGCTCACCACTGTCCACAGCACTTCTCGCGCCGGACGCACGATGGCGAACTCGACGGCGCGGCGCAGCCCTTGCGCCAGCGCGACGGTTGCAGGCAGGGGCGCCAGGGCCATGGCGCTGAACGCCACGACCGTCGCCAGCGGCAAGGCGACAAGCGCCCCGCCGATGCCGATCAAGCGGATCAACGGCGCCGTCAGCAGTAATTGAAATATCAGCGTCAGCGTCGAAACGATCAAATCGACGACGGCGAAGAATTGCGTCCTGCTGGACACATCAGCATAGCTGCCGGCGACAATTCTTCCCTGTTCGAAATACAGCAAGGTCGCGGCACTGGTGTGCAACAGCATGAACAGCACCAGCCCCATCAGATAACGCGAGCGCAGGATCAGCGTGATCCCGGCCAGCATGCTGCCGCCCATGCGCCGCTCATCCAGCCAGCGGCTGCCGGACTGCGACGCCGTGCGCGACAACAGCGCCCGATAGCAGCGCACCGCACTTTCCAGCAACACAGCCGCCGCAATGGTCAACGCCACCGGCCCAAGGTTCGTGGCCATGGTCGCGGCCAGCAACGGCCCGATGAACGTGCCCAGGGTTCCTCCCGCCGCGATGAAGCCAAACAGCCGCCGCCCTTGCTCGCTGGAAAAACGGTCGACCAGCACGCTCCAGAAAATCGACACGATGAACAGGTTATAGATGCTGATCCAGACGAAAAACACCCGCCCCACCGCCACCGGCGCAATGTGATTGGTGATCAACACGCCAAACACCAGCATCGACAAAGCGATCAGGCGATAGATCAGCGGCACGAAACGGGTGGCCGGCAGCCGCGAAACCAGCACGCCGAACAGCGGCACCATCAACAGCATCACCACGAAAGTGGCGGTGAACAACCATTGCAACTTGTCGGCACCGCCCTCGAGGCCCAAGGCATCGCGCAAGGGTCGCACCAGGTAATAACTGGCGAGCACGCAGAAATGGAAGGCGAAACCCAGCATCAGGGCCGTTCGTTCGGCCGGCAGAACCTTGACCCATTTCAGCGCGTCGATGGCCGTCATGGCACAGGCCCCGGATACAAGCGTCGACTCTTGGACATCGGTGCGCTCCCGTATGGCGACTATCGATGGACTACACTCTGACAACGCTCAAGCGATAGCCGTCGTCAGGTCCAGAGCAGTCCATGTCGTCCACTAAAGTTAGCCGAATGTCGCGCACCCTGATGTCTCTCTTCGCATTCGTTGCCATTGCGTACCTGCTGCTCTGCGCGGCGCTGTTCGTGTTTCAACGCGCCCTCATCTACTACCCGCAACCCCGCGCCATCGACGCGCCCGAAACGTCGCTTATGCTGTCAGTCGCCGACGCGCAGGTGCTGGTGACCGTCAGGGCGCACGACGGCCCGAAGGCGTTGATCTACTTTGGCGGCAATGCCGAGGATGTTTCCCGTAACCTGCCCGGGTTCTCGCAAGCCTTTGCGGACCATGCGATCTACTTGCTGCATTACCGAGGCTACGGTGGCAGTTCCGGGTCGCCGTCCGAGGAGGCGATTCAGCGCGATGCCATGACCTTGTTCGACAAGGTCTACAGCGCCCATCCCACCATTGCCGTGGTCGGGCGCAGCCTGGGCTCGGGCGTCGCCGTACGCCTCGCCAGCCAGCGCCCGGCCTCGCGGTTGATTCTGATTTCGCCATACAGCAGTCTTGAAGACCTCGCCGTGCGCCAGTTCCGCTGGTTCCCGGTGAAGTGGCTGCTTCAGGACAAATACGAATCGTGGAAATACGCCGCACACATCACCATACCGACGCTATTGATCGCGGCCGAGCACGACGAAGTCATACCGCGCTCAAGCACGGAACAGCTTTACACGCATTTCGCCAAGGGCGTGGCCACGCTGCAGGTAATACCGGGCACGGGCCACAATTCGATATCCGAGAGCCCCCTATATCTAAAGATGCTCGGTGCCGCGTTATGAGTCAGGTGTAGGCCAACAGACGGCCGCAAAGCACCACCGTGCCCCATAACCCCATCGAAAGCACTGCCTGCACTTTTGCAATGGCCGGTGCCGCGACGCCTGTGTTCCATCGGCTGACTGAACGGTATACACCGATGTGAAAAAGGGCCGCGTTGATGCCCGCCGTAGCGATCAGGCTCAACTTTAAAATGAAAATGTTGTTGGTGGCGAAGTCATGGGGATGGGCGGTAAACATCATCAGGCCAGCGGGTACGATCAATACCAAGGCAGCGACGGACCATCTCAGAAGATGGCGGGCCAGGGCCGTCACCGCAATATCCTTGGACAGGCCGAGCACCCGCAGATCGAACATGAAGACCGAGCCCACAAGCACCACGAAGCCAATGATGTGAACCACCTCGATTATCGGGTAAAGCCACAGCTCGCCTCGCATGGCCAGCCCAAGTCGCGAGTCATCCAGCCAGTCCAGCCAGCTTTGCGGACCTGATCCTCCGCTGAAACTTGTGGTGTCCATCAGCGCAACTCGGTGGTTTTATCGCCGATGGTGATGCGTTCCGCTCGTAGTTCATCGGGTTTGTTTCGATTCGGATAGCCGACCACCGTAGCCGTCGTACCGACATTCAGCATGTCCTTCGACAGCCCACGGTTCTCCATGCGCGATGGAGGGGCCAGAACGATGATCCACGTCTTGTCGGATGTTTTGAGACGCAGGAGCCCGTGCGGATGGGAATAGCCGGATTCCTCGATCGTTCCGTTCAGTTGCATGGATTTGCTGGAGTCATACTCACTCCAGCCGTGATGAGCGAACGCCGCAGTGGCCACCAGTGGCAATGACAGTCCGATGCTTCTGAGCATGGATTTCATGATGCGGTCCTCCTGTTGCAGTCATTGATTAACATCAGTCATGCGAGAACAGGGTAGCCCGAACAACTGATCAATCGTCGTCGCATTTGACCTCTTTCTTGTACTCCTCCTGCTTGGCTTCGATCCTGACCTTGCAGCCATGCTCGCGGAATTCGTCTTTCCATTCACCACGACGCCAATTGGCACCGCGGCCATTCGGGCATTTGACCTCTTCCTTGTATTCATTATTTTTGGATTCGATCTTTACCTTGCATGGCCCGTCCCGGTATTCATTCTTCCACTCGTCCCCCTCGCGTACGCCTTGCCAGTGATCCGCTGACGCGGGTGTCAACATGACTGAACTCATCGCAGCCCATATCCACACGCCCAGCATGGGTCTCGCACTCATTTCACTTCCTCAGCAATTAAAGACGATACGCCCGCTGCTGATACGACAACGCTCTGCGGCAGCTTTCTCCTTTGGTGAGACGAAACTGTGGGCTGATCGTCGGAAAGGAAACATTATCTACGTTGATCACTGGGGTCTGGACGAGATTGTCAGCAGGTTTTTCCGGTTTTGGGATGGGGCCCGCAAGCCCCTCACTCGTCAGCATTCAGCGCATAAAACTCATGCAACTTGGCCTGCAACAGTTTCTTGTCAGGCAGTTGAGTCTGATATTCCGCGATCAATGCTGGCGAAAGTGAACGGTTCAGGGCGTACTCGACGACTTCGTCATCTTTGCTGGCGCACAGCAAGACCCCAAGTGCAGGGTTTTCATGGGGTTTGCGGACATTGCGATCCAACGCCTCAAGGTAGAAGTCCAGCTTGCCGAGGTATTCTGGCTCGAAGCGTCCGACCTTGAGCTCAATGGCCACCAGGCAATTGAGCCCGCGATGGAAGAACAGCAGGTCCAACGCAAAATCACGACCGCCAACCTGCAACGGGTATTGAGAACCAATGAAACAAAAATCACGCCCCAGCTCGATCAGAAAATCCCTGAGCCTGCGCAGTAACCCGCCATGCAAATCAGCCTCGACATGACCGTGCGCCAAGTCGAGAAATTCGACCATGTAGGTGTCCTTGAATACACTCATGGCCTCAGGATGCATTTGTCTCACCAGTGGTGAGACTTTTAGGGGACTGATGACGCTACGCTCGAACAACGCAGCTTTGAGCTGGCGTTCGAGCTCCCGGCTCGACCACTTCTCCTGAATCGCCATGCGCAGGTAAAACTCACGCTCTTCCGGGCGTTTGCTTTGGTTGAGGATGATCAGGTTTTGGGTCCAAGGCAATTGTGACAGCAGTGCTGTCACAATTGCGTCGTCCTTGTAGGTCTCGTAAAACTGACGCATGCGGAACAGATTCCGCTGCGTGAAACCACGCAATCCCGGCTGAGTAAGAGCGAGGTGAGTAGCCAGCTGAGCGACCACTCCATCCCCCCACTCCGCTGCTTCGATCTTCCGGCTGATGTAAGCCCCAACCTGCCAATGCAGTTCAATCAACTCGGTATTGACTGCCTGCACCGCTCGCTGCCGGGCAGTGATGATCAATTGCGTGATTTCGTTAAAGCTTGCGCCAATGGACGGCGCAGTAGAGCTGAGGTCATTCACGTGAAGGCGTTCCTGTTTAGTAGGCGACGCTCACTAGTACTCCTCACCTTGAAACAATAAAAATCACGAAGTGTTTCGGCGTGAAACAGTGTCATGTGATGACGGAATTGGTCAGCAGCCTGCTGACTAATTCAATAGTCGCAGCACTGCTGCGACTATTGCATTCACGGATAACTAAACCCCTTAACCAACGTCAACTCCCCCACCGCCCGCATCGGCACCAGGAACGTCTCCATCTTTTCATTAGGCGTCCCCTCTTCCGTAATCACCGTAATCTGCGCGGTAGTCAGCGGCTGAACAGCCTCTTCCTGCCCGTCCTCATCACTGCGATACCCACCACCGTAGTAGTTCACGTACACCTGATACTGCCCCTTGATCGGCGCCGGCATGGCGAAGATTTCCGGGCCGTAGCCGGTGGTGACGTCGACGTCGAGTGCGCCGCCGTTGGCCGCGACGCGGTCGCCGTACCAGATGTGGCCGCCGTCAGGCGTGACCAGGTGCAGGTCGAGGTCGGTGCCGTCGCTGTCCCAGGCCAGCAGCACGCGCAACTTGGCCGGGGTGGCGCCGCCGCTGGTGTTGAGGAACTGGGTACGGTGGCGTTGTTGGCCATCGGGGCTGCGGATTTCAACGCTGTTGCTGCCGTTGGGGAATGAGAACGGACGGTCGTAGCGGCCGGCGGGGTCAATTTTCAGCGGCATGCTGACGCCGTTGACGATCAGTTTGCCGGGGTCATTGCCCTTGGGGGTGGCGTTGATCTGGCCGGTGATGCGAGCGGTATTGGCCTGCCCCACCGGGGTGTTGACCGACGACGCCGGGTAATTGACTGTCTGACGAAAGTTTTCACCCTCGCCTTCAGGGGCACCTGTGCGCCAGCCTCCAACGGGCGTATCAAGTTTGACGGCGGCGAACGTCGTCGGCCCCACGCAAAAGGCGCAAATGAACAGCAAGACCTGTGGGTAACGGAGTTTCATGACCTATTCCAGCAAGAGGTGGCGGGCGAGCCCTTCGATGTAGGTTTCATCCTGGCCGTTGGGGTGTGCTTCGAAGGCCAGGTGCAGGTATTCGTGGGTCAGGTCGAGGCGGTCTTGCAGCGACAGCACGCCGCGCACGTAAATGCGCTGGCGTTCGCGGTCGACAAAAGGACGGCCGAAAGCCAGGCGGCAGACGGCGAAAGCGCCGACTTCGCTGTAGCCGACCTCGCTTTCCAACCGCGGACGCCAGCCGCGACGCTGGCTCAGCAGCCAGTCTTGCGCGGCGGGCAATGCCTCGCAGGAAGCGACGGGATTGTCCCAGCGGCTGAGGCTCGCGCGCGGGTAAGCGTGCAGCAGGATGGCGTCGTAGCGTTGACCGGCATTGGCCTGTTCGACGGCTTGCAGCCAAGAGAGCTTGTCCGGCCCCGGTTGGTCGGAGTGATAGGTGACGTTGCTGCCGGCGAGGACGAGGTCGCTGGTCCACGCGGCGATGTTGCGCGACTCGGTCGCGGCCGGGCGTGGGGCGACGCGTTGTCGGTTGCTGCTGTCATCGATGCTCAGGCAATCACCGTTGCGCGTGGCGTTTTGCAGCAGGTAGGTGCGGATCGCGACGCTCAGGGCTTTGGCGGCTTCGGCAGGTTCCGGCCTGGCTTCGCGCTGCAGAACGCGGGCGACGTATTCTTCGCGGTCCAGGCGAGCGACGAGTTTGTCTTTGAGCAAGAACAACTCACCGTCGCTATGGATATCGAGTTGATTGCCGTTGGCGAACTCGACACGATAGTCACCTTGCAAGGGCCCGGGCGCTAACACGCGATCCCCCGACAGCACGCGTTTCAGCGGATAACGCGCGAACAGGCCGACTTCGACACACTTCCCCGCCTCGGCTGGCCATGAAGAAGGCAATACCGTCGCCAGCGCTGGACCGTAATTGCGCAAAACCATCTGACTGGTGCCGCGCCCACCAGCCCAGATCGGCGTGCCATCAGCCGTCCAGCCAGCAAATCCGCCCTGACGCGACGAAGGATCCTGATCCCCCAGCCAGCTCCAGGTTTTCACTCGCAACCGGCCGCCGAGTTCGCCCACAACATTGCCGTCAGCCGCATTAAGCACCACATCGAGTAATACCCGCCGCGCCTGATCCTGCGCCGGCATCACGGCCAATACCTTCAGCAACTCAGCCACCGAAACCCGGGTCTGCGGTTGCAACGATGGCAAATCCAGCAACCACTTCGGCGCTTGTCTCGCCTGCCAATACTCGCGCCATTCAGCGCCAGCAATGCCCAAACGCGCAGGCTCAAAGTACAAGCCGCAGGACTTCACCAACGCCTGATCGCGCTCAATCCTGCCGCCCGCGGTGCAGCAATAAACCTCCTCCTTCGATTGCCCGCGACACTCATAAGCCGGTTCACGCGCGCCGGTGTCCACCAGCCAACCGTAGACAAACAACTTCCACACACTGCCCAGCGGCGTCTGCACATCAGCAGGCAATGGCTCACGCGAGATCACCTGAGTCCCGCTCAACGAAAGCAATTCACCCTTGAAGCCCAGGCGCAACGGCTCGTCCTGCGCTGTCGCCAGCGCAGGCATCAAACACAGCAGCCACCAGACCAGACGCCGGGGCATGTCAGTGAACCGTGACCTGACCGAGCGCCGGTTTCTGTTCCTGAGCCTGGTTCTGCGGTGCGTAGACCTGAGTGAAACGCACCGGTGGCAGGCTGAACTGACCTTTTTGCGAGAAGCGCACCAGATGACGCAGGCGCAATTCACCGCTCAAGGCGTCCACCGGGATCGCGTAAGCCATTTGCCCCGGTTCGAAACGAGCCTTCTCCAGCGCGGTCGGCTCAGTGCCGGCCTTGCCCATCAACTTGATGCCCCACGTGGTGCGCTCGACGTCCGCGCCCGGTGGCAGCGGCACTTCGAGCATGCCGTAGCGCAGCGGTTTCGCAGCCTTGCTGGTGATGATTATTTCGTCCAGGTACAGGCTGTCGCTGGACAACGGTTTGCTGCCGACGGCTTCGAGTTTGAATTCGAACGCTTCGTCACCCGGCACCAGACGCGACAGCCGACGGGTGATGGTCACCGCCATCGGGCTCACTGGCGGTTGCTTGCTCTGGAAGCTCAACGCGGCACGCAGCGGACGCTCTTGCTCCCCGGTCAGCGACAACACTGCCGGCACAGGCGAAGCGCCCTGCCACGTCCAATACATCTCACCGGTATCACCGTACTTCTTCTTCCAGCCTTCACCCGGCGCCAGTGCGATAGTGGGCGATGCCTGTTCGATGCTGCGTTGCAGCCAGGTCAGCGCCAAGGCGCGCTCCAGGGTCGATTGCTGCGGCAACAGGCGTTGCAACAATGCTTGCGCATGCGCCTGATCGAAAGCTTGCAGCGACAGGTTCAGCGCTTCGACAAACGGTTGAGAACTGACGGCGACTTGTTGTTGCGCAGCCTCCAATTGACCATTGAACGCCGACGGCAGATTGACCTTGGCCTGACGCGCCAACGAGGCGGTCAGCACTCGAGCGCTGGCCAGCCCCAACGCCGAATCCGGATCGCTCATGACCAGGCTCTCTGCGCCATCGTCCATCATGCTCGCCGCATGGCCTTCGCCGGCTTTCACCAGGTCGTCGATCAAACCGCTGAGCAGCGTGTTCACCGGCAACTGCATCTGTTTGGCGAACGACAGAATCAGCGCACGCTGCAACAGCGGCGTGTTCTGCGCCTGCTTGGCGTACACCTCCAGCACCCGCTGCCAATGCTCCGGCGGCAGGCTCAGTTCCAGCGCTTTACTGGCGTGCCAGTCGGCGTAATAGGCGTAAGCAGTGAGGAACGCGTCCGGCTCACCGTCATAGCCCCACCAAGTGAAGCTCGCCGACGGGCCGGCCATTTGCACCAAGCGCAGGCGGCTGTTCTGCATGATCAAACGCAAGCGATCGCGGATCTGCGGGTTCGACGACAAGGTCGGATAAGCGATGCTCAGCGGCAGCAAACGGCTGGCCGTCTGTTCGACACCGCCGTACGGATAGCTCAGCAAATCATCAAGCGCCGAACGGAACAGCGCTTGCGGACTGTCATCCAGACGCAGGCGAATATCCGTGGCGTCTGCCGGCAAGGTCAGCGGTGTATCACCGCTGACCACGTCCAGACTTTGGCTTTGCGTCACCTGCCAGCCTTCGCCGGTCGCGGTCAGGCGCACCGCCAGGGCATCAGCTGTTTTGCCGTCCTGCACCAGCTCGGCGGTCCACTCGCCATTGGCCACTGTGAACGCTGGCAGTGCGATGTAGTTGATGCCGTTGTTCAACGTGACCGGCACACGTTGCTCGGCGCCCGCGTAATGAACCACCAGCTCAGCCTTGACCGATTGCTCGGCCTGACTGAAAGCGAACACACCGAGATCCGGTTTGTCGCCCGTGCGGAATCGGGTCGGGCCGCTCCACTTCAGGTACAGCGGTTTTTCCGAGCGAACAAATTGCTTCTTCTGCCCGACCTGGCCGTCATCGGCGATGGCTCGGGCGGTGATGCGCCAGCGGGTCAAGGAGTCCGGCATTTTGAAGGTGAAGCGGGTTTTGCCATTGGCGTCGGTGATCAATTCGGGCTGCCACGCAGCGGTGTCGACGTCTTCGCGACGCGGCCGCTCCAACACTTTCACGCCACGCTCGCTGCGATTGGCTTTACCCGGTGCGCCTGGGCTGCCCGGCAATGCGACGTCGTAGCTGATGAACGACAAACTGGCGCTGGTGCGCACGTTATTGCGGCGCGGGTGATAGAAGAACTGATCGATGGTCGGCGCGACTTCCGGTTGCAGCGCGTAGACCATTTCATCGACCACGCTGACCGTCAGGTGCGCCGGAATCGGCTTGCCGGCGAACTGCGTGGTCAGGTCAACCGACACGGTATCGCCCGGCTGATACGCCTCTTTGTCAGTGGTGATGGCCACGTCGATTTGCGGCGCGATCACCTTGATGCCGGCGTTCTGGAAACTGTACTGACCACCCTTGGTGTAAAGCACGGAGAAGGTCAGATTCGGCGCGAAGTTGTCCTTCACCAGAATGCGCGCGCGGTATTGGGTGTCGCTGAGTTTTTCCATCTTCAGCCAGTCGCTGCCCTTGGACAGCAGCGCGGTGGCCTCGACCTTGTCGCGCTCAAGCGACAACAGCGCATCGATGATCGGCTCGGGGAAAGTGATCAACGCGAGGGCTTCGTCGCCCGCCTTGTACTCAGGTTTGTCGAGGACGATTTCCACGGTGCCGGGCACGGCTTTGACGCCGTCGCCAGTGACCGAATGACCGGTCGCGCCAAGTACGCGGCCATGGTCATCTTTCAGCGTCAGGTTGTAAGTGCCCGGACGGTCAAAGGCCAGGGTGAAGCCTTTATCTTTGGCGGCGAGTTTACCTTCGCCAGTGGTTTGATCTTCGAGTCGCACCCAGCTGTAGCTGCTCGGGTTGACCGCTTTGCTCTGCTCGCTGCCACCTTCATTGACGTAGCTGAATGCAACCTTGCCGCCCACCGCGCTGAACCGCTGCGGCGCGCTCAAGCGGAAACTGGCGGCGCCGCGATCGATGAGGATTTCCTTGGTGGTCTTGACCCGATACGCCGCGCCATCGCTGGCGAACACGGTGAGCATGTAGCGGCTCGGTTTCTCGGCGGCGGGCAGATCGAGGCTTGCGTTGCCCTTGGCGTCGGTAGTCAATTCGGCACTGGTCAGCTCCACCGGGAATTGCCCGAGGTACTGCAGTTCGTTATCGACCATCGACAATTGTTGGGCGCGCAGGCTCAGGCTTACCTTGGCGTTGGCCACCGGTTTGCCGTCCGGGTACAACAACACCAGACTGCCCTTCACCGGTTCGCCGGTGCGGTAATCCTGCTTGGCCAGGTTCAGGGAAATTTCGAAGTGCGGCTTGATGTATTCAGCGACACGGAAGGCACTGCTGTAGGCCTGATCCTTGTAGCTGAAACGCAGCTCATAACCGCCCGCCACCGCGTTGTCCGGCAACTGGAAACGGCCCTGAGTGCCGGCCTTGGAATCGAGCTTCAGCGCCAGCGACTGCAATGCAGTGCCAGTGGCATCTAGCACAGTCACATTAACGTCGGCAGCGGCCGGCGCCACGGAATCCCGCGCATTCTTGAACTCGCGGCCGACGATTTTCAGCGACACCCAATCCCCCGGCCGATACAGCGGCCGGTCGGTGAATGCATAAAGTTTGGTGTCGTAGATTTCGCTGTCGTAATAGAAATTCTCGGAGACGAACACCCCGCCCTCTTCGTCCTCGCCGATCACGAACGAACGCTCCGGGCTGACGTGTTTCAGTCGCAGCAAACCATCGGCGTCAGTCGCGCCGCTGCTCATCACGCCCAGGCCGTCGGTCCACAGCACATTGACCTTGGGCACCGAACTGCCCTCGTGTTTGCGCGCAGCCCACACCAGCAATTCATCGCCGGCAATCTTGCTCACGGCCACGGTGTTGGAGACGAAGACCATGGTGGTCGCGCGGTACTTGCCGATCAGCGCTTCCACCAGATACAGGCCCGGTTTCAGGTTGCCCAACGGAATGTACACGTTGCCCGGCGAGACACTGACGAATTCGCTGGAAGAACCGGCCAGGTTCACGCCCTTAGGCGGCTGGATCGGTTTGGCTTGCCACAGCGGATAACGGAATTGACTGACCACCGGCAGGCCTGGAATCAACGCGAACTGCGGTTGTGCGTCGTAAGGCGTTGGCGCGGCGATGGCGGTGCCCATCTTCAGTTCCGGCACTTCCTCGGTGACTTGTTGACGCGACTCGTAGGAAAACGCCCGCTGCATCACCCGACGGGATTTGCGGTACCAGTTGTCCCACAAATACGCGAGGGTGTTCGACAGGCCTTCGCCCTTGAACTGGCCGTCACTGACTACGCGGTGCAGGTTCTTCTGGCGCTTGAGGAAATCCAGCGGCTTGTCGATGCGATACACGCGAATGTCCGCGCCGCCGTAAGGTTCCATGCGGAACCGACGGTAATCCCGGCCCGGCGCTTCGAGGCGAACCATCGCCTGTTCATCACTGGCGAAACTGCTGTCGGCCAGCAGGAAGAAACTCTCACCGGCCACCGGCGTATAGCCGCTCGGCTCGACGGTGTCTTCGGCGTTGACCGTGGTCAAAGGTACCAGCAGGGCCAGCAGCAGTGGAATTCGAGAGCAAATGCGCAGCATGCGGGCACCGATCATTGGGAGAGGAAGTTCAGTCGATAGACGCCGATGAAGTTGGGGTTGGCTGCGTCGGGTATCCATCGGGTGTCCTTCCATGTCATGAGTTGTTGCAGGCTTGCGGAGCGCATGCCGTTGTCATTGGGGGTGGTGGTGCCGGTGTGATAGGCGATGAAGCGGCCCATCCAGATCATCAGGTGCTGGTCGTCGCCCTGATCGAAAAACATCAGGTCGCCGGGCCGGGCGTGGGCCAGATCGCGACCGACCAGATGACTGTTGAACTGGATCAGTTTGATTGCGTTGACGTAGGGCCCGACCTTGCCGCCGCCCTGCTGCCATTGCTGGGCGAGGCCGCGTTGGGCGTTGCTCAGTTGCAGTTCCGGCGGCAGGTAGCGATTGGACAGGCCATTGCTGCGCAGCCATTTGTCGTCATGGACTTTCAGCGCTTCGTTGGCGGCGAACCGCACCAGCCCGGCGCAGTCCTGCTGATACCAGCGCGGGCTCGGGCCTTGGGTCAGTTGTTCCTGGGCGATGCGCACGAACCAGGCGCGAAATACCTGGGATTGCTGCGGGTCGAGCGCCGGGGCTTCGCTGGCAAAGGTGCGAGTCCCTAGCAGCAACGCCAGCAGGCCGAGGCCTCGGATGAGTGCGGTCACAGAGCTTTCCACTCCAGCGGCAGCCACTGCCAATGGCCGTCAGGCTCGCTGCCTTTGGGCAAGGTCAGGGCGTATTTGCCGTAGCCGCCGAGGGTGCGCAGTTTCGGAATCAGGTAAGTTTGCGCGGCGTTGTAAAACACCGGTTCCATGTCTTGCGGCAGGCTGTCGAGGGTTTCCTGCTGCATCAGTTGCGCCATGGAATCCGGACCGAAATAGATCGGCATCAGCAGGTCTTTCGGCAGTACGTCAGCCAGCGGTGGGAAGCGTTTGTCCAAGGTGCCCAGCGCTTTGTCGACCAGTTTGTCGTCGAGGGAAAACAGCAGCGTCGAACCGTGACGCGCCAGGCTTACGCGCATAAAGGCTTTGCCGGTGATCGCGTCCGGTTGCTCGGCATCCTTGGCCTTATAGGGACCGAAGTTGGAGCTGACCTGACGCTGCCACTGATGGGTCTGGCCTTGCTGTTTCTCGACCACCGGGAACGCGTGATCGGCGACTTTGCCTTCGTAGGCGCCGACCATCGAGCCGAACAGGTTGCCCAGGTCGCCGTCGAGTTTGGCGCTGTCATCGTCATTCAGGCTGGCCACCAGCAGCGGCGTGTACAGCCGCGACTCGGCGTACCAGCACAGGCCGGCCGCACCGGCCATGTGTTCGGTCAAGGCCTGAGCCACGGACTCTTCGGCACCGAGTTTCACCAGCAGCGGTTGCTGTTGTTCGGCGGCCAGGGGCAAGGCCACGCAGGCGCTGGCGCCCATCGGCATGGCTTGCCAGATCGGTTTGAAGTCGAAGTCCGGCTGGTTGTCCAGTTCGTCCATGGCGAGGAAGCTGTGCCAACCCTTGTCATCCATGTCGAAACGCAGGCCGGCGAAGTTCGGGATGAAGCGCTGGTAACCCATGGCCAGCACGCTGGAATTGACCGAGAGACGCTGTTTCACCTCGGGCGTACGCGGTGGCAGGCCGAAGGCTTCGGGGAAGAGTTTGTCGCCGTTGAGCAAGGCGGCGATGGCTTTGGTCGAAACGCTGCCGGCATCCTCCGAGGCGCCGTTTTCCGGATCGTAGAGCTTGGCCGGATTGGACAGCACCACCAGTTTGTCGCCGTGGGAGGCGAACACCAATGACTTGCTGGCGTTGTAGTTGAGCTGATAAAGCGTGACAGCGTCGGCGCCGACTTTCACCTCACTGAGTTTGCTCAGCTGCGTATCATCCAGCACCACTTTCGCAAGCGGCTCCAGCACCTTGGCCAGCCCGCCGCGATCCATCACCAACAGGAAATCCTTGAGACGCCCATCCGCCCCGCGCCACAGCGCCACATCCGCCGGTTGATCGAAGAGTTGCTCGATCAGGCTGTCTTGCAACTTCAGGTCATGCTCGTAAATGATCCGCCGCAGACTGCCGATCAAACCGAGACGGTCGGCGTGGGCTTCGTAATAGAAGACGAAATCTTCGGTCAGGGTTTCCTTGAGAAACGGCACCGCCAGCAAGTCCTTGGGCAGCTGGCTCAGGGAGTGGGTTTCGAGCAGACCGTCCGGCCGGCTCATGCCCAGTTTGTCACTGGCCAGTTCCGCCGGCGGGGCCTTGGGTTTGTTCAGGAACCACCCCAACCCGCCCGCCACGCCGGCCACCAGGCACAGCCCGACCAGCAGCGCCGGCCAGCGACGAGGAGGTTTGGCGGCTGGCGTGTCGGCGGCCGGGGAAACAGTCTTATCACTCATGTTCACAAACCCAATTCATCCGTGGTGCGGGATGTTTAATAGTTGAAAGTCTTGACCAGCAGCAGGTCGCCGATTGCCCGCAAGGGCACGATGAACGTCTCGCGTTTTTCGTCGACGGTGTTTTCGTTGAGCACCAGATTGATTTGCGAGGTGATCACCTCGTTCTGGTTGCTGGTCTCATCGAAGTTATAGCCGCCGCTGCCGAAGTTGCCCCAATAGTTCACGTAAACCAGATAAGTGCCATGCATCGGCGCGGTCATGGTGAACATCTCCGGCCCGGGGCCATCGACGCCGTCCGGGTCCAACCCGCCGCCATTGCTCATCGCCGGGCGAGCCCAGAACGCATGTTGGCCGTCGGGGGTAATGATGTGCAGGTCGAGTTCAGCCTTGGGATCGTCCCAGCCCAGCACCACGCGAATCCGCGCCGGCGTGCGCAGGTTGTTGGCTTCATAGAATTGAACGCGCTTGAGTGACTTGCCCTCGGAACTGCGCACTTCGACGCTGTTGGACCCGGCGCCGAACGCATACGGCCGGGCAAAACGTCCTTGGTCGTCGGTGTACAAATTCAGGGGATTGCCGTTGACCGCCAGGCTGTGCGGCGGTCGGAGTGTGCCGAGAGCCTTGAGCTGGCCTTCGATCATCGTGCGATTGCGCTGCACGCCCCGGTCGATGGGCGGCGTGGGATAGGCGACGCGAGGGTTTTCACTGCGGTCCAGCAGGCCGTGATAACGCCAGCCGCCCACCGGCTCCGACAACTCGGCCGTGGGCTCGGCCCATGCCACCTGGGCGCAGACCAGCGTGATCAGCAGTGAACGAACACAACGCATGTAACGCCTCCTGCCATGCATAACGAAACCTGGCGCCCGATCCTCGGCGCGGTGTTTGATCTGTCTGTAGGAGCCAGGCTTGCCGGCGAAGGCGTCCTTGAGAACGCCTTCGCCGGCAAGCCTGGCTCCTACAAAAAAGCGGCTTAACTGGCATTAGGCCAGAGGCCGGCAATATAACATTGCCAGCAGTGCAATTTTCTGATCTTTTTGTGAACCGGGCTGCATTCTTTCCGATAACCCGATCGTCGCCCCGCCGTCATTCAGCAGATTCCGGGTCTTTAATGGTTGCAGGATTTAAAGCCACTGCACCCACTGCGCACGCATCGGGAGACTGAACATGAAAATCGTCGTCATTGGCGGTACCGGGCTGATCGGCAGACACCTGTGCAAAAACCTGCAAGACCTGGGGCATGAAGTCCTGGCCGCGTCACCGAGCACCGGCGTCAACGCCCTCACCGGCGAAGGATTACAAGAGGCCTTACAAGGCGCCGACGTAGTGGTCGACGTGGCCAACTCGCCCTCCTTCGAAGACGCTGCCGTGCTCGAGTTCTTCGAAACCAGCGGGCGCAACCTGCTTGCCGCCGAGAAAACCGCAGGCGTCAAACACCATGTCGCCCTGTCGGTGGTGGGCACCGAGCGCATGCTCGACAGCGGTTACTTCCGGGCGAAAATGGCGCAGGAAACACTCATCAAAAACTCAGGCATCCCTTACACAATCCTGCGGGCCACGCAGTTTTTCGAATTCATCGGAGCCATTTCGTACTCAGGCGTGCAAGAAGGCGACACCGTGCGTTTGACCTCCGCCGAGCTGCAACCGATTGCCGCGGTCGATGTCGCGACGGCGCTGGCGAAAGTCGCGGTGCAAGCGCCGAGCAACCAGACCTTGGAAGTAGCCGGCCCTGAACGCTGGCCGCTGGTGGAATTCGTGCGCCTGTTTTTGCAACACACCAACGACCCGCGCCAGGCCCAAGCGGACGACACGGTCCCCTACTTCGGTGCGCCGATCGATGACCACTCGCTGACGCCGGGAGAACACCCCATCGTCGGGCCGACGCGCTTCGAAACCTGGCTCAAGAGCAGCGTTTGATACTCAAACGAGGGCCCTACACCAACCGCTCGATCTTCTGATGCTGCCAGACCATTTTGTAATACAGCGTCTGCAGCATCAGCATGCCCAGGTACGCCACCGGAAACGCCATCCACACACCTTGCAGCCCAAAGCGCGCATCCAGCAGATACGCCACCGGCAATTGCACACCGACCACGCAAATGATCGAAACCGCCACCGGTACCAACACCGTGCCGCTGGCGCGCATGATGCCGCCGATGATCGCCTGAAAGCCAAACACCAACAGGCTCCAGAGCATGATGTGCAACAGGTGTTCGGCCATCACCCGCGTAGAATCATCCGTGAGAAACAACCCCAGCAACCAGTGCGACAACAGATACCCCAACACCACCAGGCCACCGGTCAGGCACACATTGATCAACAACCCCGTGCGCAGAATCGGCCCCATGCGCTCGATGCGCCCGGCGCCGATGGCCTGCGCACCGAGGATCGACGCCGTGATCGCAATCGACAGTGCCGGGAACTGCACGTAATTGACGATCTGCGTCACCGCCCCATACGCCGCCGTCGCCTGAGAACCGTGCTGGTTCACCAGTGCCAGAATCACCAACTCCGACAACGACAGCACTACCATCTGCAACCCGGTCGGCAGCCCGATGCGCAGCACCTTGCCGAGGATCTCCATGTCCAGCCGCATCGCCGCCAACATCTCCCGATCCGGCGCCAACGGATGCCCCTTGCGAATCAACCGCCACGCCAGCCACCCCATCGCCGACAAGTTACCCACCAACCCCGCCCACGCCGCACTCTGAATTCCCATCGGCGGCAGCCCCAACCACCCGAGAATCAACGCCGGCGTCAGCGCCAGCCCGACACACGTCGACACCACCAGTGCCAACAACGGCGACAGCGTATCGCTCACCCCACGCAGCAACTGCGTAAACAACACAAACACCAACAGCGACGGCAAGATCCACATCATCACCTGCGCATACGCCACCGCATCGTCCAGCACATCCGCCGGCATCCCCAACCCCTGCAACGCCGGCCGCGCAAACACACTGCCCAACACCGCCGCCACTAACCCGATCATCGCCCCCAACAGCAACGTCGAACCGGCGATAGCCTTCACCAAATGCGGCTCACGAGCGCCCCAGGCCTGGCCGATCAACACCCCAGCGCCCGCGCCGAGGCCGATGACCAGGGCGATGAAGAAGAACACGATGGGGAACATGCCCGATACCGCCGCGAGAGCCTGGGTGCCGAGCATTTGGCCGATGTAGATGCTGTTGATCGTGCCGGACATGGATTGAAGGAAATTGGAGAGGACCATGGGGGCGAGGAATAGGAGGTAGGTTTGCCAGAGGGGGTGGGATTTGGTGGGGGTTTGCATTGAGGTTCCGTCTCGGGTGGGGGTTGGCATTTGGGAAATTCTACGCTACGGAACTGGGAACGAGGCGCTTCTGTTTTGCGGATTTGGGTGGCATGAGTAATGTCTGCTTTCGGCCGATTCTGTTGAAAAAGTCGGCCATGGTTTCCACGGCAGAAAAGTACGCGCTTGAGATTGAAATCTTTACTTTGAGCAGAGGATTCCGGGCTCAGATTTCGCATAGCTGCGTGCAAAAAAGGCGTTTTCAGCAGTCAGTATGCGGGCAGTCTGGAAGGGCCGACTTTTTCAACACAATCGGCCAAAAGCAGACTCTGGACAATCCGCTCCACAAGGCGATAGAGTCAGTAGTTCAGACCAACTACCCCGAACGATAAGGACATGGAATGTTGCGCATATTGGGTAAGGCATCGTCGATCAATGTACGAAAGGTGCTCTGGGCCTGCGCCGAGATTGAAATTCCCTTTGAGCGGGTGGATTGGGGTTCTGGCTTCAGATCGACGCACACACCTGAATTCCTGGCGCTGAATCCCAATGCCATGGTGCCGGTCATCCAGGACGACGACTTCATTCTTTGGGAGTCAAACTCGATCATTCGCTACCTGGCATCGCGCTACAACGGCGTTCACCTTTACCCGACTGAAGCGAGAGCCAAAGCGCGGGTGGATCAATGGATCGATTGGCAAGCGTCAGATCTCAACAAGTCGTGGAGTTATGCCTTCATGTCGCTGGTCAGGCATTCGCCTGAGCATCAGGACAGCCGTGCGTTGGCGGCCGCGTGCAACAACTGGTCGAGGTACATGGAGATCCTCAATCGACAGCTCGATTCAACCGGGGCCTACGTCAGCGGCGATGAGTTTTCTCTCGCAGATATACCGATCGGCCTGTCAGTTAATCGGTGGTTTGAAACACCGCTTGCTCATCCGGACTTTCCTGCCGTGAGCGACTATTACGAACGCTTGAGTCGTCGACCAGGCTACCGCCTGTACGGAAGAAACGGGACGCCATGACACGGTCTCAGAGGAGTTTTGTGTCCGCTTCACGGGTGGATAGCATCCTGTCGCTACCGCCAGCTTTCGGCCGATTCTGTTGAAAAAGTCGATCCGCCCAAACTGTCTGATCATTGACCGGTGAAAACGCCTTTTTTGCACGCTGCTACGTGAAATCTGAGTCCGGAAGCCTCTGCCCAAAGTAAAGATTTCAAATTCAGACGCGCACTTTTCCGCTGAGCAAACCATGGCCGACTTTTTCAACAGAATCGGCCAATAGCAGACCTTCCAGATACCTCATTACCTTGGCGATTACTGACCGTCAGAGACAGTGAATTTTAATCTGGAGCCCCTCCTGCTCCTCGGGTGTCCGAAAGTAGCTTGTGATCAAATCGAACTCAGCGTCGGTTGCTGCAAACTCATGCTCTGCGCGGCCATTGCGAAGATGCAACCGGCCTCGGCAAGTATCATCGTCCACCTCGATGTAGTGGACGCAGTGGGAAACCTCGACTGCGTCAGCCAAGCCGCGCAACCATTGGCCTCCCGTGCCAAAACCAATACTTCATTTAATGTCTGGCAAAATTGCATCCGGCAAATCAACGCTGGCATCAACGCGTCCGCGTAACGGCAGGCAGTTATGGTGATTGAAGTCATTCGGCCCTGTCGGGATCTGGCATTGGCCGACCTCGAGCCTGGCAAGAGACTGCGACGTCTAGCCTCGACCGTTGCAGTGGGTGGTCAGACGTCCGTCTGTTCCGCCATTTCCAGGGCGTCGTCGACCTCGATCCCCAGGTATCTGACGGTACATTCAAGCTTCGTACGGCCAAGCAGGAGTTGCACTGCTCTCAGGTTCTTCGTCCTGCGATAGATTAGCGATACCTTGGTTCTCCGTAGCGTGTGGGTACCGTACATGGTTGGTGTGTCCTGCATAGGCAACCTCTCTACGAAAGTCGTTAGGTTCAGCGGTTGTTATGGAGTGCCCATTGGTTCGCGCAAATGGACGGAATCCGTGTGTCAGTCCGCACTTGGCCGTTTTTGACTATCTATCGCCACCGGCAGCTTTGGGTCCAGGCTGTGTGAAAACGCATGCGCCGTTTTGAAGTCTGCGTTGCTACGTAAAATCTGTCGGCGTTTGCTTGGTCAGCCAGACCTAAAATTTGCATAGGAACGCGATTTTTGTTCCGATTCTGACTGTCAAACTTGCTCTAAAACGTTTTCACACAGCCTAGGTCGACTGCAGCCCTTCACTGCAGGCAGAAATCGGGCCAAAAGCAGACGCTCGAATTTGTCTACGAGCTTCAAAATCCTTTGATGAAAAACCGGATATCGCGCTAGTTACGCGGTCAATTTGACCAAGCACCTTCCGAATTAGGCCGTCATTCCTCTTCCAGTCATGGTCCCGGCTCTTCGTCCCAATATGCGAAGAAACTGTCCCGCTACGCCCATAGTCTTGCGCCTGAAATCACTACTGTAGGACCACCCCTATCAATAACTGGTAGGGGGCAGTTACCTACACCGGATGCTCATATTGCGCACCGCCGTACAGCACGGATTGGAGACAACAATGACAACAGTCGCCGCAGCCCAAGACACTCCTTCACCCCTTACCCCCTCGGCACCTGCCACTATCCGGTCGTCAGTGCGCCAGCATTCGATCAAGGTGGAGATTTGCTCCCCCGCCATCGGTGCCGAACTCAGCAACATCAATCTGGCCGATGCTGCCCAGGACCCCGAACTGATCGCAGAAATCAGGGCGCTATGGCTGAAGCATAAAGTACTGTTCTTTCGCGATCAGGACATCACCCCCCTGGAGCAACAGCACTTCGCCGCGCAATTCGCTGAGCTGGAAGCCCATCCCCTGGCGCCGAGCCATCCGGAGGCGGACAAGCTGCTGATGCTGTACCGCAATCTCGATCCGAGCAAGCCCAAGAGCTATGTCGAAAAGGCCAGCCGCGAAAACCTCTGGCATGCCGATGTCACCTACAAGAAGGCGCCGCCCCGCGGCGCGGTATTGCGCTGCGAACTGGGTCCGGAGGCCGGCGGCGACACGCTGTTTTCCAACATGGTGATGGCTTACGAAAACCTGCCACAGGCCATCAAGCAACGAATCGAACGCCTGTACGCAAAACACGGTGCCGAGCAGACCTTTGGCGCCCAGTTGCCACGCGAAGAACGTCATGCGATGGCTGCGAAGAACCCTGCCGCTGAACACCCGGTTGTGCTTACCCATCCAGAGACTGGCGAAAAGGTCTTGTTCGTCAACTCCGCGTTCACGACCCATTTCTCGAATTTCTTCAACTTCGAGGATATCCGCTACGGCCAGGACTTCATGCCGGAGGCTCATCATCTGATGAACTACCTGATGTCTCAGGCCGCGATTCCGGAATACCAGGTTCGCCTGAAGTGGCGAACCAACACGGTTGCCATGTGGGACAACCTGCAAGTCCAGCACTACGCGGTGGCTGACTATGGCAATGCACCCAGAAAGATGCTGCGCGCCACCCTCGCAGGTACCCCGCTCACCTGATCTAAACGGTTCCCTCCGGGGGAATTCAGGGCACCCGACCGACCATCTGAGTCAGTCGGGCAGCCCTGGCCGCTCACAAATGCTCGACCTCAAACAAAAACAATGGAGATACCTATGCTCTACGAACACATAGACACTGCCGTCATCGATGGCGAATCGCTGCCGTGGATACCCTTTACGCCCTATGCGGAAAACGTCCTGCTGAAGTACTTCAAGCTTGACCCGATCCGCGGTGAATGGATCGTCATGATGAAGGCGCCGCTGGACATGCAGCTGCCCAAGCACCACCACACCGGCACGGTCATGGTCTACACGATCGAAGGCCAGTGGAAATACAAGGAGCATGACTGGATCGCTGGCCCCGGCAGCATCGTCTACGAGACGGCCGCGTCGACTCACACACCTGAAGTCGTCAGCACGGGAAGCGCGGACGGGTATTCGCTCATGCTGGTTCAAGTGACGGGCGATCTCGCGTTCCTGGACGGCAACGACAACATCGTCGCGCTGGAAAACTGGAAGACCGGGTTGCAACGTTATCTTGCTTACTGCGAGCAGCATGACATCGCGCCGAAAGACCTGACGGCATTCAACTGACCCGGATTTCACGGGAAAACCCGGCGCCTCTGGTTCAAGGGGCGACCGGGCCAGTTTCCGGTTAGCAATCATTCAGGGGAGGGAAACAGGCTGTGACGGGTCGCGGTCATGACGCGAAATCTGACCCGGGCCTGGCCGCCTGCTCGCTCCCCGATCACAGACAAGCGAGCGGAGCGATGCCATGAAAGGCCTGATGATGCAAAAGCAGCTTTTGATTTCCTCACTCATTGAACATGCCGACCGCCATCACGGCGATACGCAGATCGTATCCCGCCGGGTGGAGGGCGATATCCATCGCTACACCTTCCGTGACTGCCACCATCGCGCGCGCCAGCTTGCCAGCGCGCTGACCCGCTTGGGCGTCAAGCCTTCCGAGCGGATCGGCACACTGGCATGGAATGGCTATCGGCACCTGGAGTTGTACTACGGCGTTGCCGGCATGGGTGCCATTGTGCATACCATCAACCCTCGTCTGCATGAAGACCAGGTCGCCTACATCGCCAATCACGCCGAAGACCAGTACATCTTCTTCGACTTGACCTTCTTGCCGCTGATCAAGTCCATCGCCGGGCGCTGCAATGGGGTCAAGGCGTTCATCGCCATGACCGATCAGGCGCATATGCCCAAGGATGCCGGCATCGACAATTTGCTGTGCTATGAAGACCTCCTTCAAGAGGGATCCCCTGACTACGCCTGGCCGATTTTCGACGAGGATGCCGCCAGCACGCTCTGCTACACCTCTGGCACGACGGGCAACCCGAAAGGGGTTTTGTACAGTCATCGTTCGTCGGTGCTGCACACCTATGCGGCCGCGCTCCCCGACGCCCTGAATTGTTCGGCACACGACGTGATTCTGCCCGTTGTGCCGATGTTCCATATCAACGCCTGGGGACTTCCGTACATTGCGTGCATGGTCGGTGCGAAGCTTGTCTTTCCCGGACCTGCTCTGGATGGAGAGTCGCTGTTCGAACTGCTCGAAGTCGAGCAGGTGACACTGTCCGCGGGTGTCCCGACCGTGTGGCAAGGCCTTCTTGGTCATCTGGAAAAAACCGGCCGGCAATTCTCCAGCATGAAACGCAGCATCATTGGTGGCGCCACCTGTCCCCCGTCCATGCTGCACACCTTTCAGCAAACCTACGGTGTAGCGGTATTGCACGTCTGGGGGATGACGGAACTGAGCCCTATCGGAACCGTTGGCACCCTCAAGGCCAGGCATATTGAAATGTCCCCGGCAGAGCGTCATGCCGTGCAATCCAAGCAAGGCCGAGCGGTGTTTGGCGTCGACATGAAGATCGTTGACGCCGATGGCATGGAATTGCCCTGGGACGGCGCAACCTCGGGCGAGCTGTTGGTGCGCGGGCCATGGGTGGTGCGCGATTATTTCAGGAACGAAGCAAACAGTTCGCCGCTGCTCGAACACGCAGGTCAAGGGTGGTTCCCAACCGGCGATGTAGCGACCATCGATGTCGATGGCTTCATGCAGATCACCGATCGCAGTAAGGATGTGATCAAGTCGGGTGGCGAATGGATAGGCTCCATCGAACTGGAAACCATTGCGATGGCCCATCCGGCAGTCTCCCAGGCGGCCTGCATTGCCGCTAGACACGCAAAATGGGACGAACGCCCATTGTTGATCGTCGTCACGAAGCCGCAAGCAACACTGACGCGGGAAGAACTGCTCGCCTTTTATGAAGGCAAGATCGCGAAATGGTGGACGCCGGATGATGTGATCTTTGTCGACACAATTGCGTTGGGCGCTACGGGCAAGATCCAGAAGAACCGTCTGCGGGAGCAGTTCGGTGACCATCTTATGGTTAAGGCTGCCGGCTGAACGGGTGCATGCACTGTGCGTGGCCGCGAGTGATCGCGACCACGCACAGTGCGATCGTTTCTAGCGCTCCAGTTGCTCGAGAAACGTCAGGAGCAACTCATTGACTTGATCGACGCTTTCTTCCGCGGCGCTGTGGCCCACGCCGGGTAGCAAGACCTTCTTCTGCAGCCCGGGTAGATAAGTGTCGAGCTGTTCGTAGAGCGCACGGATTTCGACCGGCTCCAGCGAAGGGTCGGCGGCACCACCAATGAACAGGCTCGGCTGGCGCACCAGCGCACCGTCGAGAAACGCGGTGATCTCCCAGTTCCGGTCGCGACAGCGGTAGTAGTTCAAAGCACCGGTAAACCCAGTGCGCGTGTATTCAGTGACGTAGTAGTCGAGCGCCCGTGCGCTCAGCCACGACGGGAACTCGCCCTTCGGCTCAGTGAACGCGTTGAGAATGGGCTCACCAGGCTCGACGAACAGGCGCCAGCGTTCAGCCCCTACAGCGCTGCCGGAGATCGAGTAGAAGACGCTGCGCAAGGTCTTGCGCGGATCGCTGGCCAACTCGCGGTCCGGCTTGTCGAGCTGCTGGAAATACAGGTGGTGATACACCCTGCCCTTTGCCATTGCCTGCAAACCTACAGTCGGCTTGACCTTGCCGCGCGGTGGCACCGGCGTATTGAGCATCACCAGGCCACGGAACAGATCCGGCCGCAGCATGGCCGCCGCCTGGGCCACCCAGGCGCCCAGGTCGTGCCCGATGATCACCGCGGATGTTTCGCCCAGTGTCGCCATCAAGCCCACCATGTCGCCGACGGCCTGACTCATGTCATAGGCTTCAATGGCATCGGGCCGATCGGTTTGGCCAAACCCCCGTTGATCAGGGACCACAACTCGATAGCCGGCCTCGGCCAACACCGCGATCTGGTGCCGCCACATGTACCAAAGATAAGGAAAACCGTGCAGCAGGATGACGAGAGGCCCTTGCCCCTCGTCGATGTAATGCATGCGAATGCCGTTGAGTTCGGCAAAGCAGTGGTTGAATGCATCGGGGTCATCGGCGTCCACCTGTGCCCTTGCCGCGAGCGGGTGACCGATACCTGTAGCGGTGCGCGTGTCCATCATCTACCTCCATCTTTGTTGTCATTGTCGGCGTGAAGGTAGCCCTGAGCGGCTGTCCTGCACTAAGCTTCTCAGGACACAATCTGGTGAAACTGGGACACGAGGCCAAGCATGTATACCTTGACGCGAAGCGCCAGCCTTACCGACTTTGAGCAGGTTGCCCGTTCAGTGGGGCTCGATCCATTTCGCATGCTGCGCATGACCAGGCTACCGGCCAGTGTCCTCGACGATCCGAACATCATGATCAGCAGCGATTCGGTAGGTTGGCTGCTGGAGGAGTCAGCCCGTCTGTCCGGCCAGGAGGCCTTCGGACTGTTGCTCGCGGAAACCAGACACCTTTCCAACTTTGGCATGCTCGCGCTACTCATCCGCGAAGAGCCAACGCTTCGCGCAGCTTTGCAATCTTGCTTCCGCTATACGCGCCTGCATAACGCCGGTGTGCAATTGTGGCTCGAGGATGTAGGCGAACTGACCCTGCTGCATGTGGGTGTGAATATGCAGGGCCATCATGGCGTCTGGCGCCAGGCGATTGAACAGGCAACCGGCATAATGCTTCGGATGTTGAGCGTTCTGAGCGGCCATACCTTCCGGCCGGTAAGGGTCAGCTTTACTCACGACCGACCTTCCAGCCTTGAAGTGCACCACCGCGTGTTGGGTACAACTATCGAGTTTTCCCAGGAATTCAATGCCATCGTTTGCCGTCGGCGCGATCTGGACATGCCCATTCCCACGGCCGACCCCGCATTGCATCGCGAGGTGAAGCGATCGCTGGACATGCAGTTGGCCAACCTGCGCGACGAACCGGCGCAGCGGGTACGCCAGATCGTCAGGATGCTGCTGCCAAGCGGACTGTGCTCTGTCGATGGCGTGGCCCAGCATCTTGGGATGCACCGACGCACCCTTAACCGACACTTGGCGGCCGAGGGAGAGAGTGTCACGACGATCATCAATGCGGTACGCGCCGAACTTGCCGAAGAGTATCTGGCCAACAGCAAGCGCCGATTGTATGAGGTCGCCGAACTCCTCGGATTTTCCTCTGCCGGTGACTTTTCGCGCTGGTTCCGCAGCCGTTTTGGCAAGACACCCTCGGCTTGGGCCGTCTCCTACCGAGAGAGCAAGGCGGCATCCGGGCCCCTATCGCCTGAATAAAAAACAGGTTCATGGGCAACTCCAACCTGCTGGCCAGCCATTTGGCCTGAACTGCCATACCCGACGTTTCTGCCCCCGCCATCCCGCCGCCAGCGTCCCAATACGCGAAGATTCTGTCCCGCAACGCCCATTGCATCGCTCTCGTGCAACCTACTATGGGTCAGTGGCCCCTGTTCCGTTGATGGGGGCCACAACATCCACCGGATACACGTTTACCGCCCAGAATCCTGGATCCTTGATGGCTCCAGCGGTTTGTGAATTCGAGTCCAGCAACCAATTCGATGGTGATGCAAAAAATACGATCCTGAATCTGATCGCGCTACTTGCAGTCCTCCACCGGGATCGCCCCGGGAGCAGCACAAACGTCATCAGAACAGCGCCTGATCGCGCAACACATCGTCAATGAAACGTCACCATCGGCCGAGGGAAGTCCTACACATGCCCACGCTTGTTCGCGCCGCCGTTTTGACCAAATACCTGGAAGTTACCCAGGACCTGGGATTCAACCCGCACGACGTCATGGCAGTCGCAGGCCTGAACAAGGCTCAGCTGCAAGCCCCCGAATCCCGCATCCCCATCGATGCCGCCGTGCGTCTGCTGGAAGATACGGCCGCCGCCAGCGGTTGCCAGACCTTCGGCCTGAGCATGGCCGAGTCGCGCCAGCTTTCGGACTTCGGCGTGGTCAGCCTGCTGCTCAATCATCAACGCACCCTGCGCGAAGCGTTGCAGGTCATGGTGCGCTACCGTCATCTGATGAACGACTCGCTGGCCATCTTCGTTGAAGAGAGCGGCAAAATGGTGATCATTCGTGAAGAGATGGTCACCGAGTCGCCGATGCCCAGGCGCCAGGCTACGGAACTGGCCATCGGCGTGACGTTCGGTCTGTGCTCGGCCCTGCTCGGCTCGCACTGGCGCCCTTACAGCGTCAACTTCATGCACCAGCCGCCAGACAACCTGTACCCGCATCGGCGCGTGTTCGGTTGCAACCTGGAATTCGGCAGCGAGTTCAATGGCATCGTTTGCCCTGCCGCCTGCCTCGACATGATCAATCTCAATGCCGACCCGACCATGGCCCGTCATGCACAGAGCTACCTTGACTCGCTGCAAAGCCCCGAAAGCAACTCGATGCTGTTCGAAGTGCGCAAGGCCATCTACCTGCTGTTACCCATGGGCCGCGCCACCATCGAGCAGATCGCCCAATCCCAGGGGATGAACGTGCGCACCCTGCAACGTCGCCTCAAGGACCACGGCTGTGCCTTCAGCGACCTGATCAACGATGTGCGCCGCGCCTTGGTACTGCGTTATCTGGAAAACCCGAACCACTCGATGAGCCACATTGCCGACATGTTCGGCTTCTCCATGGCGAGCTCCTTTACCCGCTGGTTCATCAGCCAGTTCGGCATGCCGCCGGCGGTGTGGCGCAGCGCGCAGAAACAGTCCGGTTCGGACGCTGCCGCCTCCAAGTCATTCTGAACACACGGCAAAAAAAACGGCGACTGCTGGTACAGTCGCCTACAGTCGCCGCAAAAAAAGTGTTTGTGGCACAGGTCGGGATGTCAACGACGACTCACAATTTCACCTCCAACCCGACTTCGCTGATGGACTCAGGAACGCTCTGCCCCTGAAGGCGGGCAATGTCTTTGTGGTAGTGGCACTTGGCATAAAAGAACACCGCCGCCGCCACGAGGCTGATCAATGGCACCAGTTGAAACGCGGCATGCAGACCGATGAGGTCCGACACCCGGCCGGTGATGAACGGCCCAGGCGCCAGCCCCAGCAGGTTGTTGGCCAGGGTCAGCGTGGCGAACGCCGTACCGTGCACCGAGTAATGGGTCAGGTTGGCAACCATCGCGCCGCTGGGGCCTGTAGTGCCGGTGGCAATCAACATGCCCAGGCAGATCAGCGCCAATTGCACCGGCCCCGCTTGCAAGGCAAAGGCTGACGACAGCAACAGGCAACTGCCCAGGCAGAAACCAATGGCCAGGCTGACCTTGCGCTCCGGCGAGTGCCGACACAGGCGATCGCTGAGCACGCCGCACACAATCATCCCCACACCGCTGCACAGCACGATGCCTGCCGCGATGCCACCGGCCTTGTCGGTGGGCATGTCGTAGTAGCGATTGAGGTAGCTGGGAATCCACACCATTACCGTACCGCCGACGAACAACTGCAAACCGCTGGCGATGTAGGTCGAGACCACCGAACGGCTGGACCAGAGCGTGCGTAGCGGACGCTTGACCGCCACCGCTGCCTTGTTCGCCATTTGCGCGACAGGTGGCGGCGCAATCCTTGCTTCCTTGACGATGAGCGGATAAAGCATCGCCAGCACCAGGCCAAACAACGACATGCCGGCGAACGACCAGCGCCAGCCCAGCTTGGCCGCGATGGCGCCGCCCAGGGCCATCCCTAAAACAGCACCGAACAAACCGCCGGCCATGAAGGCACTGGTCAGGGTGGCGCGCATATGTTTAGGGAATACCGAGATCACCACGGCGATGCCGACGCTGCCGTAGGCGGCTTCGCCGACGCCGACCATGAACCGCGCGATGAACATCTGCTGGTAATCCTGCGCCAGCGCGCAACCCAGGGTGGCCACACTCCACAGCAACGCCATCAGCGCCAGGCTCTTGACCCGGCCGAAACGGTCGGCCAGCAACGACAGGGGAAACGTCAGCAGGCCCACCATCAGGGCAACGATGCCACTGAGCAGGCCGAGCTGTCCGTCGCTCAACGCCCACTCGGTCTTGAGCAACGGGAACACCGCGTTCAGCACCTGACGCGACATGTAATCGGAAATCAACAGGCCGAACGTCAGTGCAAAAACGATCCAGGCATATTGGCGCGAAACGCTGACGCAACCAGCGTCGTCATCGTCGGCGGCGATTGGGTGAAAGGCCATGCAGCCTCCTCGAAGTCTTTATTTTATTGTTGTTATCAAGCGTGTAGCCGGACGGCGAGCGATGGTGTCTTCAAGGCCCGCACGGAAGTGCATCTACATGGCCAGGGTCATGTTGTTGCCCGGCAGAACGTTCTTGAGCAGGGGTTCGGCGGTCAGGATTGACCAATGCGCATTGCAGTGAGTGCATCCACTTTCTACCTCCATCTATTTTCAGTAGTCGGCTTGAAGGTAGTCCTCAGAGGGCGTCTTGCACTCAGCTTTTCAGGACACAATATTGTGATGCTGGGACAGGAGAATATCGGGACACCCGGCGCTGTTCATCCGCGAAGAACTAACCGCGGTTCGGGGGCGGTGTTCGGCGCGTATGGCGGTGGTCTGCTGCCGGGCTTGAAATGGAACCCGGAGCAATTGTTCATCCTGCTGATCGTGCCGATCTTCATCGCTGCGATAGCGGCCTGGCTGAAAAACCGCAGCAATCGATCGAACATGACCGGGGTGGCGCATTAAACTAGCGCTTCAAACACCCCACTATGCCGTCCTGGATTCCTGCATGAACGTCAATGACGCAAGTTTCGAAGAACTGTTGGACGCCCTGCACGACGGCGTCTACATCACCGACGGCGATGGCAACACACTCAAGGTCAACAAGGCCTACGAACGCTTGACCGGCCTCAACAGTGCCGAACTGGTGGGGCGCTCCATGCAAGTGCTGGTCAATGAAGGGACGATCTCTCAGTCCGCCACCCTGCGGGTTTTACGCGAAGGCTTGCCCGTTTCGGTAATGCAGAGCGTGAGTCACGGGAAAAAGCTGTTGGTCAGCGCAACACCGATCTTCGACAGCGTCAAACGCATCCGTTACGTGGTCAGCACCGTACGCGACATGACCGAGTTATTGCGCATGAAGCATGAGCGTGACGAACTGCATCAGCTCAAACAACTGCGCAACAGCACCGCGCAATTGCATGCCGGTCAACGCGACGAACTGTTGAACTCCCTGCCCGTGGCGGACCAAAAAGTTTCCGGCCGGGTCTTCGCCCTGGCGCGCCAGGTGGCCAGCAGTTCGGTGAAGGTGCTGCTGCAAGGCGAAACAGGAGTCGGCAAGACCCTGGTCGCGCAATACATCCACAATGCCGGCCCCCGTGCCAAGGAGCCGTTTCTGGCACTCAATTGCGGTGCACTGCCGGAAAATCTCATTGAGGCCGAACTGTTTGGCTATGTCCCCGGTGCCTTTACCGGCGCCGGGCCAAAAGGCAAGCGCGGTCTGCTCGAACTGGCCCACCACGGGACGTTGTTTCTGGACGAAATTGGCGATCTGCCGTTGGCGGTCCAGGTCAAGTTGCTTAAGGTGATCGAAGAAAATCGCTTCATTCCGGTTGGCGGGCTGGAGCTCAAGGAAGTGGACGTGCGGATCATCAGCGCCACCCATCATGACCTCAAACAGCGGGTGGCACAGGGGCTGTTCCGCGCGGACCTGTACTACCGACTCAACGTCGTCCCCATCCACATTCCCGCCCTGCGCGAGCGGAGTGAGGAAATCCCGGCGCTGTTGCATTTCTACCTGGAGACCTGCAACGGCCGTTACGCACGCCAGGTGCAGTGGAGCCTGGAAGCGCTCGACTTGCTGTGTGAGTACGCCTGGCCAGGCAATATCCGTGAGTTGATCAACGTGGTGGAGCGGCTGGTGGTGACCACCCTGGGCGACACCATCGAGGCGCTGGATCTGCCCGAAGAGATACTCAACCTCAGCCCGCAGGACACCGACCAGGGCCGCCTGCCGCTGCGCAAGATTGTCGAGAACGCCGAACGCACAGCGATTCGCGCGGCACTGCGCTTGCACAAGACCACTCGCCTGGCGGCGAAGGCCTTGGGTGTGAGCCAGGCCACCGTGGTGCAAAAAATGAAACGCTGGGAACACTCTGACTGACAACGTTTGATTAGTATTTGGATAAAACAGCCCCCAGGCGATCAGGATCCTGATCACAACTCCCCTGCATTAATCCCGCCTGTTTCCCGCAAAGCCCCGCCATCCGGGGCTTTGCGCATTCTGGCACGCCATTCGCTATGTCCAGTTGACACGCCCTTGCGCAAACAACAACTACATAGGACGAGCCGATGACTGCCTCAGCGTTCAAAATCGCCAATCGACTGATTACCGGAGAAGCCGCCATCGAGCAGCTATCCGTTGAACTCACCCGCCTGAATATCAACTTTCCGCTCATCGTCACTGATGTGGTGCTGGTCAAGTCCGGCACGGTAGACCTTGCCCTTGCGCAACTGGGAGGTCGGCGTTACGGCATCTTTGATCAGGTCAAGCCTGAACCCGAGATCGCCATCGTTGAAGACTGCACCCGCGCATTCCACGAAGGCGGCTATGACGGCCTGATCGGCCTCGGAGGCGGCAGCGCCATTGACATCGCCAAAGGCGTCGCGGCCTTCGCCGGGCATGACGGCCCGTTGGCCGACTTGTTCGGCGTCGACCTGGTCAAGCAAAAGGGCCCTGCCCTCATCGCCATTCCGACCACCGCCGGCACCGGCTCGGAAGTGACTAGCGTCGCGATCTTTTCCGACAAGCAAGCGCAACTGAAAAAGGGCATCGTCAGCGACTACCTGCTGCCGGATGTCGCCCTGGTCAGCCCGGCCATGACCCTGACCTGTCCGCGCAGCGTCACCGCCGCCAGTGGCGTGGATGCCCTGGTTCACGCCATCGAAGCTTATCTGTCGGTCAATCGCTCGCCGATCACCGACGCACTGGCACTGGGCGCCATCAAATTGATCGCCAAGGCCCTGCCCAAGGCTTATGCCAACCCGGCCGACCTGCAAGCTCGCGAAGACATGGCCACCGGCAGCCTCATGGGCGGCATGGCCTTTGGCAATGCCGGCGTCGGCGCGGTGCATGCGTTGGCCTACCCGTTGGGCGGTCGCTTCAACATCGCCCATGGCGTGAGCAATGCCTTGCTACTGCCGCACGTGATGCAGTGGAACAAGTTGGCTTGTGTCGAGCGTTTCCGTGATATCGCCGAAGCGATGGGCCTGCGCGTGTCCCACCTGAGCGACCCGCAAGCCGCCGATGCCACTGTGCAGGCCATGGCCGATCTGTGTGAGGCGGTGGAGATTCCCAAAAGCCTGCGCGCCTTTGACGTTCCTGAGGACGCCATCCCGGCCATGGCCGAAGAGGCCAGCAAGATCGAGCGCCTGATGCGCAACAACCCGCGCCGCCTGAGCGCCGTCGATATCGAGAAAATCTATCGCTCGGCGTTTTGATTGGCGCCCTCAAACCGTTCAGCGCTCGATGACTCATCGAGCGCTCACCTACAAGATCAATAAAACAGGTGCAGCCTATGTCCAGTTCCCCTGAATCACGATACGAAAGTCCGTACATTGCCCTTGGCCCTTTCAAGGTGCGCTTGCCGTTTATCCACTACAAATTCGAGTTGCCGGACTACCTGCAAGGTTTGCTGATGTGCGCAGTCGACCTGGCGGCGATCCCGCTGATGACCGAATTGCTCGGGATGCCATTCGAAGTGGCACTGGCAGTGGTCATGCTCAACGGCTTGCTGTACCTCACCCACCACTTGCTCGGCGACCCGACCGTACCGGGCTGGATCACCCCGGCGGTGCCGCTGTTGATGGCCTATTGCGCAACCTTTCCGGTGGGCCCGGAACGTGTCCATGCCTTGATTGCGTTTCAATTGATGCTCGGCGTGTTCTCCATTGCGCTGGGGGCCACGGGGATGGCGAAACGCGTGTTCACCTACATACCGGCGGCCATGAAATCCGGAATCATCGTCGGCGCGGGCCTGAGTGCAGTGATCGCGGTGTTTCAGGTGGGTGGCAAGTTTGACGCGTTCCCATGGACGATCTCCATCGCGGTGGGCCTGGCGTTCTACCTGATTTTTTCCCAGCACTTCCAGGTACTCAAGCAGAAGAACGCGTTCTGGTGGAACTTCGCCAAGCTCGGCATCCTGCCGATTGTCCTGCTGGCGGTGGTCATCGCTCCGCTGTTCAACGAGGCGCCGTGGCCGACCATTCAATGGGGCATCAGCCAGCCGGACTTCATTGGTTTGTGGACCCACTACACGGTGTTCGGTCTCGGCATACCGCCTTTGTCGATGTTCATCTCGGCAATTCCAACGGTGCTGGCGGTGTACATCATCGTGTTTGGCGACGTGCTCAGCGCCAAGGTACTGCTGGACGAAGCTGAACAGATCCGCACCGACCAGAAGATCGACTACAACCCGGACCGCGCGCACCTGATCTTCGGCGGACGCAACGCCATCATGAGCATCTTCGGCCCCGACGTCGCCATGTGCGGACCGAAGTGGGCAGCCATGCTGGTGGTGATCATCGAACGTTTCAAGGGTGGGCCGAAGGCAATGGGTTCGATCATTGGCGGTGTCGGCTCATTCCGCTGGGGGACCAATACCGGGCTGCTGCTATTGCCAGTGGTAACCCTGGTGCAACCGATTCTGGGCGTCGCGCTGTCCCTGACCCTGCTGATCCAAGGTTATGTCAGCGTGCGTCTGGGCATCCTGGAAGCGCGAAGCCAGCGTGACCTGGGTATCGCCGGGGTGATCGGCGCGGTGCTGGCAATCAAGGGCGCGAGCTGGGCGTTCGCCATCGGCGTGGTGTTGTGCTTGCTGATCTACGGCAAGAACTTTTTCCGTGGCGAAAACGACAGGACCTTTGCCCGTGACCTGAACACGCCAGAGACGTTGCCCGAGACGCCGTTGAAACCGGCCACGGTTCAAAGTGTGGCCGAGACGGCGACAGTCGAATAAGGCTTCGATCCTCGTTCATGGCGCGCGGCGTAGTGCCGGCCAGCACATCCAAACATTGATGTTGGCTGACACTACGCCATCGCGAGCAAGCTCGCTCCCACAGGGTATTGGGTGTTTGGAGGATTGCGCTCGGTCAGGCGTTTGCCCCGGCGTAGACGCGACGCTCACCCGCTCGTTGCATCCATCGCTCGCATCGATAGTCACCATCAGCGCAATGAAGTTCTCATAAAAAATCCTCGGCGTAACATCCGCTCCATACCCAACCAATAACACCCCGGAGCACACCATCATGAAACGCCAAATCATCCTCAGCATCGCTTTCTCGGTTTTTGCAGTTAACGCTTTCGCCGCTTCCTCTGCTCACCCGGTCGTCGCTGAAGGAGGTTCGGATCGCCTGATCGAAAACCGCGTCGCTGAAGGTGGCTCGGATCGCCTGATCGAAAACCGCGTCGCTGAAGGTGGTTCGGATCGTCTGATTGAGAACCGCGTCGCTGAAGGCGGCTCGGATCGCCTGATCGAAAACCGCGTCGCTGAAGGTGGTTCGGATCGTCTGATCGAAAACCGCGTCGCTGAAGGTGGTTCGGATCGTCTGATCGAAAACCGCGTCGCTGAAGGTGGTTCGGATCGTCTGATTCAAAATCGTACTGCATGAATGAGTGGCTTTACCGCGACACTCGAAAAAGGAACCGGCCTCATCAGCCGGTTTTTTTTGCGTTTTTTTGCCCAGTTGCATCGTCAGATGGATTATTGTCGATGCTCGCCAAGGTAGCCGAGGGTGGGGTTTCGGCGTGTTGGCGTCTCATCAACTGCAGCAAACGGAGTCACTTACATGGAAGTCATCAATCAGTTGCAACCCGCAGAGTGCGCAGGCATGGAGGACATCCGACGTGAGATCGATGCTCTTGATCAGAGCGTTATCAAGCTGTTGGGCAAGCGTTTTCACTACGTGCTGGCGGCCTCGAAGTTCAAGACCTCGGCGACTTCGGTGCGTGCTCCGGAGCGTTTCAAGGCGATGTTGGCGACACGTCGCGAGTGGGCCGAGGCCGAGGGCCTGAGCCCGGATGCCATCGAGAAGATGTACAGCGATCTGGTGAACCACTTCATTGCCGAAGAGATGAAACACTGGGCGGCCCATCAAGCCGAAACCTGATTATGGTGTCCGGGCTGCCTGTCAGGCAGCCTCGCGACCCTTCAGTAAGTCCCTTCCCGCATCCATCGTCTGACCTCAGCCTGTATGGCATAAGCCGGCGCTTCCACAGCATTGAAATCTTGTGTATAGCGCTGGGCAAATTCCTCTACCCCCCATTCTTGAAACTGCTGCACATGCTTTAGTTCATGAGCCCAGAGCGCGATGTTCTGTTCTGCGGCTTGAGCGTCCCGGAAGAGGATGATGTCGATCAGCGTCACGGCACCGACATCGGGGTTTTGCAGCATGGCAGTGGCGGTGCTGAATTCGCCGTTGTCGCTAATTTTGTAGCGCGCGGTATCGAGGACGCTGGGGTCGTACCAGCGCAGCAGTTGCGCCCGGATGTGCGGTGGAATGGGTTGGAGGCCGGCGTTGGCTGCTTCAGCGCGGGCCTGGGTCAGCCACAGCGCCAGGGCAGGTGTCGCGATCTGATAGATGCCATCTGGCAAGGGGCCGAGCACCTGTCCCGGATCTGGCAGGCAGATGCAGCCGTCCAGGCACACTTGTTTCTCGCCAGCTGGGCAGGCGTTGGTCTGGGCTGGCGCTTCAAGCGTCAGGCAAAGAGCAAACAGCGCCATCAGGCGCGGGGTGATGGGCGACATTGGGCGCTCCAGGGGCGGACGCAGCGCGAACAGTGGATCACCATTGATCGACGACTCGCATAGCTTTAGCGTAGCCCTGAACACACGTTGGCGATCCACAAGGTTACTCAAGCTCCCCTACTCTGCGCGCGCATGCTCCAACACCACTTCCAATGGGTGGCGCAGTTGCCTGTTGGCCTGGCGCTTTACCTGACTGCGGCAGGAGTAACCCGTTGCCAGTGCTTCACCCATCGCGTCCAGCTTGCCGGCCCATGACTGCTCGAAAATGGTCCGCGAGGTGTCCTGGTTTCGCGCCTCATGGCCGTAGGTACCGGACATGCCACAACAGCCGGTCGCCTCAGTCACCAGCTTAAGCCCAAGCCTTGCAAACACTGTTTCCCATTGCGAAGTGCTGGCCGGCACATTGGTCTTCTCGGTGCAGTGCGCCAACAAACGGAATGTCTGGGTAGCGGGATGCGGGTTTTCGGGCAACACATCGAAGAGCCACTCCTGAGGGAGCAAGACTTTCGGGCAATCATTGAGCCCCGGTACTTTTTGATACTCCTGACGGTAGACCAGCGTCATCGCTGGATCCAGGCCCACCAGCGGTACTTCGCAGTCTGCCAGTGCCTTGAGCTGATGGGCGTTGCGGATCGCCGCCTTGGCGAATGCGCCGAGGAAGCCCTGTACGTGCAAAGGCTTGCCGTTGGCGCTATAGGGCGCCAAAAACACCCGATAGCCCAACTGATGCGCCAACTGGATAAAGCTCGCCAGCAACGGGGTTTCGAAGTAACGAGTGAAGGCGTCCTGCACCAGCACCACGCTACGCTCACGTTGAGCAGGCGTCAGTTCTCGCAGGGCCGGCACGCTGGCGACAACGACCTTGCAGCGGGTCAACGTGGCCTGCAAGTCGTAGCGGTTGATCAGCGGACTGTCGAGCATGCCGACGTGTCGCTCAAGCAAGCGGCTCATCCATTTCGAGCCCATTACCGCGTTGTACAGGCCCGGCGCATAGGCCATGTAAGGAATGGTGAACTCCAGCGAGCCGATCAGGTAGTCGCGAATCGGGCGTTGATAACGACCGTGGTACAGCTCCAGAAAACGCGAGCGGAATTCCGGGACGTTGACCTTGACCGGGCATTGTCCCGCACAGGATTTACAGGCCAGACAGCCCGCCATCGCGTCGTAGACTTCGTGGGAGAAATCCGCCTCGCCGCGCGAGCGCGCCAGGTTATTGCGCAACCGCGTCGGCAACCCGCTCAACCACGACAATTTGCCCCGCGCCGCTTCCAGAACATCAATATTGGCCGCGCCTTGCAGACGCAACCACTCGCGAATCAATGACGCCCTGCCCTTCGGCGAATGCTGGCGTTCACGGGTGGCTTTCCACGACGGGCACATCGCATCGTTGGGGTCGTAGTTGTAGCAAGCGCCGTTACCGTTGCAGTGCACGGCGGTGCCGAAACTTTGCCAGACGCGCTCGTCGATTTGCCGATCCAGATCACCGCGCAGTGTCACTTCGTTGACCTTGAGCAAGCCTTGGGCGGCATCCGGCGGCGTGCAGATCTTGCCGGGATTGAGCTGATTGTGTGGGTCGAACGCGCCCTTGAGCGATTGCAGCGCCGGGTACAGTTCGCCAAAAAACTCAGGAACATATTCCGAACGTAAACCCTTGCCGTGCTCGCCCCACAGCAGCCCACCATAACGCAGGGTCAGCTCGGCCACGGCATCGGAAATCGGTTTGATCAGAGCGGCCTGGGCCGGGTCTTTCATGTCCAGCGCCGGGCGCACATGCAACACACCGGCATCGACGTGACCGAACATGCCGTAGGCCAGACCATGGCTGTCCAGCAAGGCGCGGAACTCAGCGATGTAGTCGGCCAACTTCTCCGGCGGCACGGCGGTGTCTTCAACGAAAGGCTGCGGGCGAATCTCGCCTTCGACGTTGCCCAGTAGCCCGACCGAGCGTTTGCGCATGGCGTATACACGGGTCACTGCTTCGGCACCTTCGGCCAACGTGTGGCCCAGCCGCTCGATCGTTGTGTCGGCCTGCAGATGCTCCACGAACGATGCCACGCGAGCGTTCACTTGCGTCAGGTCTTCCCCGCTGAACTCCACCAGATTGATGCCCAGCGTCGCGCGCTCGGCGTCGGTCGGGAAATACTCGGCGACGCTGTGCCAGACAATGTCTTTCATCGCCAGCAGCAACACCTTGGAGTCCACGGTTTCGATGGACAGCGGCTTGTGCGCCAACAGCGCGTTGGCGTCGCGCAGCGCATCCATGAAGCTGCCGTAGCGTACGTTCACCAACACCGAGTATTTGGGAATCGGCAGCACGTTGAGCTTGGCTTCGACAATGTAGCCCAACGATCCTTCTGCACCGCAGAGCACGCTATTGAGGTTGAAACGCCCCTGCTCATCGCGCAGGTGCGCCAAGTCGTAACCGGTCAGACAGCGGTTGAGCTTGGGGAACACCGACTCGATCAAGTCGGCCTGGGTTTCCTGAATCTGCCGCGCGGTGCGGTACACCTCGCCGATGCGGCCGGGCTGCGTACACACCGCCTCCAGCTCCGCATCGGAGAGAGGCTGGCTGTGCAGGCGCTCACCGCCGAGCAGTACGCTGTGCAGCTCCAGCACATGATCGCGGGTCTTGCCATAGGTGCAGCTGCCCTGGCCACTGGCGTCCGTGTTGATCATGCCGCCCACGGTGGCGCGGTTGGAGGTCGACAGCTCCGGGGCGAAGAACAGCCCATGAGGTTTGAGCGCGGCATTGAGCTGGTCCTTGACCACGCCCGCCTGCACCCGCACCCAACGCTCGGCGACGTTGATTTCCAGAACCGTGTTCATGTGCCGCGACAAGTCGACCACGATGCCATCGGTCAATGACTGGCCGTTGGTCCCGGTGCCGCCGCCCCGCGGGGTCAGCTTGATTTGGCGAAAGCGTGGTTCGGCCATCAAGGTAGCGATGCGCACGATGTCGTCCGCGTCCAGGGGGAACACCGCCGCTTGCGGCAAACGCTGGTAAATCGAGTTGTCGGTCGCCAGCACGGTCCGAGTGGCATAGTCGGCACTGAGCTGACCGCGGAAGCCGCTGGCGCGCAGGGCTTGCAGAAATTCCGGGTACTGTGCCGCGGGTTCAACGGTCGTCAACTGGGCGATCATCGCAGGATGGTCTCTTGTAGGTCTAATCACGGAAAAATCAAAACACTTGTCGCCTGAGCATTAATGGTTCAGCCTCAGGTCGTCGGCTGCGCCAATGATCCTGCAGGTTCTGGTGCCGGACAAACGGATAATCCTGCTGCTATCGATGACTTTTACGAATGAATTACCGCCACCTCACCCCCTCGATGTCGTTGCTGCTGGCCTTTGAAGCCGCCGCCCGACATGAAAGCTACACCCGCGCCGCGATGGAACTCTCACTGACTCAAAGTGCAGTCAGCCGCCAAGTCCAGGCGCTGGAACAGCAACTGGGCCTGACGCTGTTTCGCCGTGAAGGCCGGCAGGTGCAGTTGACCGATGTCGGTCGTCTTTATCAGCGGGAAATGACTGAGGCGCTCGGACGCATCCGCAGCGCCACGTTGCAGGCAATGGCTTATCAATCAGGCAGCGGCACGTTGCGCCTGGCCACATTGCCGACCTTCGGCTCGAAGTGGTTATTGCCGCGCCTTCATGACTTCTACAAAACCCATCCCGGTATGCTGGTGCACATCAACTCCCGGATCGACGCCATCGACTTTGAAACCAGCGGCATCGATGCCGCGATCATTGTCGGCAATGCCGATTTACCGGGCCTGATCAGCCATCGCCTGCACGCAGAAGAAATGATGGTGATCATTTCGCCGCAAGCGGCCCAGGCCCATGACGACTGGACACCGGAGCGCATTGGTGGACAGATACTGCTCAATGTCACGAACAATCCCAACGTTTGGGGCGAGTGGTTCAGCCACCACGGCTTGCCCCATCGAATGATGCGCCTGGGGCCAAGTTTCGAACTCACCTCGCACTTGATCCAGGCCGTCAGAGCCGGCATCGGTATCGGTCTGGTGCCGCGTATTCTGGTGGCCGACGAGCTGGCCAACTCAGAGCTGATCAGCCTGGACCTGCCTTTCGCCAGTCAGCGCAGTTACTACCTGACCTATCCGCCGCGCAATGAAATGCTACCGTCACTCATGGCGTTCCGTACCTGGTTGCTGGAACAGATATGAATGCAGTTTTCAATCAGTGCCGACATCTACGCAAAGGGCTTCAAGCAGTACCTGCTCCAGGATGACAAAAAAACATTTGATGTGAGCCTGTTTCAATGCCTGCGGCCGGGTCACCAGATAGACCTCCATATCTGGAAGTTGGAGATCCGGGAACACCCCGATCAGGTCTTTCGCCAGAATACGGGGCAGCACTGCCACGCCCATACCTCGCTTCACCGATTCGAGCTGAACAGCGAATGAGTTCACGCTGATCTGCGTGCGATCCAGCCCCGCAGCCTTTGCCGCACACATTTGCGGCAACATATCCAGCGGAGGAAGCAAGGCAATATTGACCGCAGTGGCTGGCGTCACTCCTGGAAACCGCTTCAGATAACCTGCATCGGCGAAGACACCGTAAGCGAGCCTGCCTATGGGGCGATAAATCAGCGACGGCTCGCCCAGATGAACTGTGCGTATTGCAATGTCTGCGGCGCCGCGGACAATCTTGTGAAAGTCGGCGGTTATCAGCAATTCCACCGAGCATCGTGGGTGCGCAGAGGTGAAGCGACTCGCGGCCTCCAGCACGCAAGACGAGAATCCCTCTCCTGCACTGACCACGACACTACCAGATAGCTCTGTGTGTAACTCGGACATGCCCGTAACGGTTTGACGCCTCAAGCCCGCTTCAGCAGCCAGGGCAACGTCCACGAGGGATTGGCCTCGCGGGGTCAACCAGCATCCTTCAACGCCCCGCTCGACGAGTGGCTCGCCAAGTGCACCTTCAAGCTGGGTCAGCCGTCGCGACACCGTAGACGCAGCGACCCCCAGCAATTGGCCGGCCTGAAGAAAGCTACCGCGCCGCGAGACGGCCAACAGCAGACGAAGATCATCCCAATTTGCTTGCAACGCCATGCTTCATAGCCTCCCTGGTCTGCATATATGCAAAGCCATTATGCAGTAGTCGCTGTTTTTCGACAGAGACCTCAAAGGTATATCTACAGACCCTCGAAACGAATGGAATGGAACGGACTGTATGACTACTGGCCCCAACGACTTTGCGGAACGCGCCGCCAGCGCCTTCAATCGCCGTGATGTGGAGGCGATGCTTGCGCTGGTTTGCGAAGACTTCATCTACTTCGATGGGATGGGGATGCAAACCGGTCGCGAATCCATGCGCCAGCGAGAAACCGCATTACTCGAAGCGTTCCCCGATGCCCAGCTGACCTTCAGCCCATTTGCCGTCGATAACGATCGTTTAGCACTGACCGCCTTCCTGACCGGCACCTTCACCGCACCATTAGTGCTGCCGGACCGGGTGATTCCACCCCATGGTCGCCACATCGCCGTGTACTACGCCGCACACTTCACCTTCAAAGACGGGCTGGCCATTCGTGAAGAGGCCTTCTTCGACAGTGCGGTGTTGATGTCATTTTTTAGCCGATCAAACTGAGGATTGAGAGATGCACAGCGTATTCGTTACTGGCGCAACAGGCTTGCTGGGCAATAACCTGGTGCGTGAATTGGTCGCTCATGGCTGTACGGTCAAAGCGCTGGTCCGATCAAGGGCCAAAGGTGAACAGCAATTCAACAACCTGCCGGGGGTGGAACTGGTCGTAGGGGACATGGCCGATGTCGACGCATTCGCAGCGACGCTGCAAGGCTGCGATACGGTATTTCACACTGCGGCGTTCTTTCGCGACAACTACAAGGGCGGCAGCCACTGGAAGGAACTCGAAAAGATTAACGTGTCTGGTACGCGGTGCCTGCTTAACCAGGCCTACCGCGCCGGTATTCGACGGTTCATCCATACGTCTTCCATTGCCGTGCTCGACGGCGCACCTGGCACGTCCATCGATGAGACATGTCTGCGGGCCGACGCCGATGCGGATGACTACTACCGTAGCAAGATCCTCGCCGACCGTGTCGTCTTGTCGTTCCTGGAGGTCCATCCCGAGATGCATGCCTGCATGGTCCTGCCTGGCTGGATGTGGGGCCCAGCCGACATTGGCCCGACCTCCTCGGGACAGTTGGTCAACGATGTCGTGCGCGGCAAATTGCCCGGACTGATCCCCGGTAGTTTCTCCGTTGTCGATGCCCGCGATGTGGCATTGGCGCAGATTGCCGCCGCCAGGCATGGACGGCGCGGTGAGCGCTATCTCGCGGCGGGCCGGCATATGACAATGCGTGAGCTGGTGCCTGTTCTGGGACGTATAGCGGGCGTCAAGACACCCGTTCGACAATTACCGCTGGCCTTTCTATACACTTTGGCGGCGGTGCAGGAAATCTATGCGCGTATTACCGGCAAGCCCATCCTGCTGAGCATGGCCACGTTGCGCCTGTTGGTACGAGAGAAGGACCGCTCGTGTTTCAACCACAGTAAAAGTGAAAAAGAGCTTGGCCTGAGTTTCCGGGCGCTAGAGCTGACAATCACCGACACCGTGGCGTGGTACCGTGATCACGATTGGTTTGAAACACACACCAGGACAAGGACGTAAACATACTGTGAGCAGGAAAATAATCCTGATGCGCCACGGCCAGCCAAAGTTGGTCGCAACCGAAAAAATGTCAGCACTCGATATGAAAGACTGGATCGAACACTACAACCAGTCCGAAATCACCAACCAACCCGTCCCGGATGCCAGCATGCAGCTCGCCGCAACCGCCACGGTGGTTGTCTCAAGCGACGCGCCTCGTGCGCTGACTTCCGTCCAGGCGCTTGGCCTGAAGCCCGCCCTCGTCGACGCGCTTTTCCGTGAAGCGCAACTGCCTTATGGTCACTGGAAACTGCCACGGCTATCGCCGTTTACCTGGGCATTTATCCTTCGAGTCTTATGGTTGTGCGGTTACTCACGCAGCGTCGAATCCGTCGGCACGGCGAGGATGCGCGCCAGCACGGCAGCTCAACGACTTCAGTCCCTTGCCAGCGAAGGACCGGTTCTGCTGCTCGGTCATGGCATTATGAATCGAATGATTGCCAAACAACTGGTGGCAGATGGATGGACTCGCCAAAACCGTAATGGCAGCCAGTATTGGAGTGCGACGGTGTATCAACACGGCGGTGTTTAATAGGTGCCTGTTGAGCGACATTGCGCCAGACCTGCACCAGCATGGTCAACCGGGCCGACGCCAAGGCTCCATAGGTAATGGTTTAGCGTTGATCTATAAGGGCGACTAAATTACAGCGGAGCGAGCAGCTTTCGACCCTGAACTGACGTTGACGAGTGTCCGTTCAGGGTCGATTGCAGCCCTTTGTGACCGGCAGAAATCAGCCAAAAGGAGCCAGTCGCAAGTGTCCAGCAACAAGATTCGAAGGACCTGTATTTATTTTCATTAGTGTCAGGATGCCCCACTACACGGCATAAAAACGTTTGCTCACTGTTGAAAGTCTCCTGGACTGCTCTACGCTTCACGACAGGGCGCCCCGACCAACTCGCAGGCTTAGGCTGACGTTGGTGCCCTATTGTCAGTAATACTCAGCCCCCAAGACTGTACTGAGGCCCTCAGCTGATAACAGGGGTGCGCCCTGCCTTTTCACCACGAATTATGTCAAATGGAGAATTGCAAATATTCGGCCTATAGGTGGTCCCTAAATTGAACGAATTCATTCCTGACGCTGTGCGGTTGTCGCAAATCTTTTCACAAGCAACAGCCCCGACGTTTTTCCTTGGTGCAATAGCTGCGTTCGTTTCGTTAATGACTTCGAGGTTATCAGCTGTCATCGACCGTACACGGGTACTCAATGCGATCCCCGAAGACGACCAGAGGCGTGCGCACCTCAGGGCCGATCTGGAGCGATTGAGGCGGCGGGCTGACTTATTGAACGCTGGTATCCTGTCTTCTTTGCGCGGCGGACTTTGCGCCACCCTGCTGCTCGCTATCATCTTTGTAACTGAGTTCATGGGCTTCAAGTACGCTTATGGTGCCGGCCTTCTTTTTGTAATTGCCACATTCTTCCTCGGTGTGGGTCTGTTTCGCTTCGCCCAAGAAGCTAAAATCAGTGTCAGTGCGGCGGATGAACACCTTTGACCGATTCAAATTCTTGGTGCTAAGTCCGGAGCCCCGGAGGCACGGCCCCCAGACGCGACGAATTCCCCCTGACTTCGGGGGCATCTCTGATAGTCCGCTATGGGTTCATTACAACCCTTCGTGACAGACTGCAATCGGCCGATTGTGACGAAAAAGTCGGCCGGGCCTGGCTAGCAATGCATTGAACGGTGAAAGTGTCTTTTTTTGCACGCGGCTACATCAAATCTGGCCCTGAATCTTCTGCGCAAGTCTCGGACTTCAATCTCAAGCGCGTACTTTTCAGCCATGACAACCGAAGTCGACTTTTTCAACAGAATTGGCTCAATGTGAAGTTTCCCTGGTCATTGCTCGAATCAAAAGTACCGTCATGACTCCGTGCAGAATGACCACGGGCCACAAGAGAACCCCACTCGAATTGCCCGAGATGCCAACGTAGGTGAGATACACCGTCACGGCTGCGTTATAGATCAACATGCCGAACAAGGGTGAGCGGGGCCAGCAGGCGACGCCCAATGCGATGAGGGCGATACCGGCAACGCGGACGATGACGCCCGTTAGTTCGATGCCAAGCAAAAGTTGCCCTACCAGCGACGGGACAAGTATCAGCGCCACGCCAGTGGCTGCCTCGATGATTGCGGCGAAAACAAGCAGTCCTTTCATCCTATGGGCGCTCCATCCCGGGCTGCATGGGTGCAAGACTGCACAGCCCTGAGGAATTGGTTAATCCGATTGCGACTAAGCCTTAGTGCTTATCGTGATTAGCCTTGGTGGAAAGTTCCAATCCTGCAGCAATACTCCACTGTGCTCGAAAACCATTCGAGTATAGCGTGGGGTAATAAGTCATGAGCTTAAGCGTCTGCGAAGTGAAAGAATCTCGTCTTTCGTTAATCAAGCGATGCCTTCGCCAGCCGTTATTGCACTTTCTAATCGCCGGTTTTGCGCTCTTTGTGCTGTACGGAGGTTTGCACCGTTCACCCCTCAATCAAGATCCGCAACGCATCGAAATTACCCCTGAAGTTGTTCAGCGGATCGCGATTTCCTGGCTGGCACGATGGCAACGACCCGCATCGGAGCAACAGTTGCAGGGCATGATTGATGAATATGTGAAAGAGGAAATCCTTTTTCGCGAAGCACTGAAACTTGGCCTGGATAAAGACGACACCATCATTCGTCGCCGACTGGCGCAAAAAATGGATTTCCTCGCAGAGGATGTAGCGTCGCTTCGCGAACCTGCACCCGGCGTACTTGAGGCTTGGTACAACCAGCATCAGGACCAATATGCCCCACCGCCACTTGCGACCTTCCGTCATTTGTTCTTCGCCATGGACAAACGCGGCTCGGATGCGCGAATGCAGGCTCAGGCTGCATTAAGTGGCCTGACAGACAAAAACAGTGGTGAAGGCGATGCCTTCATGTTTAAAAACGCCTACACAGAACAATCCCAGGATCAGGTGGCGCGGGTCTTTGGTTCAACGTTCGCCATTTCATTGTTCAAGCAAACGCCGGGTAGTTGGGTGGGGCCTGTGGAGTCAGGTTTTGGTTGGCATCTAGTGTGGATTGATACGCTGGCCAAACCACCGGCACCGCCCTTCGAAACCGTGGCCCAGCAGGTCAAGTCCGATTGGTTGTCCAAGCAACGCAGCGAATCGAAACGCGCCAATTTCGAGGCCCTGAAAGCACGCTATGAAGTCGTGGTGATGATGCCGGCATCGACCAGCGGGATTGTTTCCACTCAAACGGGGCGGCCGTGATGAGGTGCACGGTCTGGCTGCTGTTGGTGCTTTTGTTCATGGGGCAGGCGGCCATGGCCCATGAGTCCCGCCCCGCTTACCTGGAAATCAACGAAACGGCCGCCGGGAGCTATAACGTACTGTGGCGCACGCCGGTGCTTTCAGGTGTGCGATTGCCGATTGCGCTCCGGTTTGCCGAAGGTGTGCGCACTGTCGTTGAGCCCGTGGAAAGCGAACTGAACGATTCACTGATCGAGCGTCGAGTCATTGATACCGGTCCCGCAGGACTGATCGGGCAACGCATCGAATTTATCGGCCTGCAAGCGAGCATCACCGATGTGCTGGTGCGTGTCTCGCGCCTGGACGGCAGCCTGACGACCACCCTTGTCCACCCCGCGCAACCCTGGATAGAGATCGCCGCCACGCCGGGAGCGTTCTCGGTGGCCGGTGCATTTCTGGTTCATGGCATACAACACATCCTGGGGGGGGGCGATCACCTACTGTTCGTCTTCAGCCTCCTGCTGCTGGTGAGTAATGGCTGGATGCTGGTGAAGACCATCACCGCATTCACCCTCGCCCATTCCATCACTCTGGCACTCGCGACACTGGGTGCGGTGCGGCTGCCCGGCCCTCCTGTTGAAGCGACGATCGCGCTGAGCATTCTGTTGCTGGCAGTTGAAATCGCCCGCAAGAACCGTGGTGAAATCAGTTTCACCACCCAATGGCCATGGGTGGTGGCGTTCTGTTTTGGCTTGTTGCACGGCTTTGGTTTTGCCGGTGCGCTGGCGGAAATTGGCTTGCCGCAACGTGACCTGCCCCTGGCGCTGTTCACCTTCAATGTCGGCGTGGAAGTCGGCCAGTTGATGTTCGTCGCCGCTGTGCTGAGCCTTCGCGCACTGTTACTGCGTTTTCGACTGGCACTGCCCATCGCACAAAAGCTGATTGTCAAAACCCCGGAGATTTCAATCGGGTGTTCAAATGGATCGTCGGCAGCTTGAGCCACCCGATCAAGGAGCTGATTGATCCGAAGGTTGCCGGCAACATCTGGCAGCAGAGCATCACCATTGCCGACAAGTACTACAAGCCCGGCAAGTTCACCACGTTTGTCGCCTATGAATGGACCTCAGCCCCCAACAATCAAAACATGCACCGCAATGTGTTTTTCCGCGATTCGAAGAAGGTGCCGGATCTGCCCTTCACGGCCATCGATTCGGACAAACCGGAGGATTTGTGGGGATGGATGGACGATCAACGCAAAAAAGGCAACGAGGTGCTGGCGATCTCCCACAATGCCAACCTCAGCAACGGCCTGATGTTTCCGGTGGACGTAGATGACCGTGGCCGCCCCATCGATACCGCCTGGGCCGAGACGCGGATGCGCAATGAATCCCTCACCGAAATTCACCAGGTAAAGGGCACCTCAGAAACCCACCCCGAACTGTCGCCGACAGACGAATTTGCCAATTATGAAATCATGAATTTCCTGCTTGGCATCGACAACAGCACATCGAAACTCAATGGCAGTTACGTCAGGCAAGCCTGGCAAAACGGAATGGCTTTGCAGCAAGCTCGTGGATACAACCCTTACAAAATGGGCGTGGTCGGCGCCAGCGACTCGCACAATGGGGTGATTCCTTATTCGCAGAGCAACAACTTCGGCTCCCACGGCTTTACCGACAGCACCCCGGCGGCGCGTCTTTCCGGCAAACAGAATTCGGGCTTGATGGCCTTGCAAACCAGCACGTCCGGTTTGGCCGGTGTCTGGGCCGAAGAAAATACCCGTGAATCGATCTTCGATGCCATGAAGCGTAAAGAAGTCTATGGCACCAGCGGCGTGCGCATCCCCGTGCGCATGTTTGGTGGCTGGGGCTTCGACAGCAGTGTGTGGAATGAAAAAGACTGGGTGCATGCCGCCTACGCCAAGGGCGTTCCCATGGGCGGCGACTTGCCGGCAAAACAGGGTAAACAGACTCCGTCCTTCGTGGTATGGGCGGTCAAGGATGCCGACGATGGCAACCTCGATCGAATCCAGATCATCAAGGGCTGGACCAAAAACGGCCAGACGTTCGAGAAGATCTACGACGTCGCCTGGTCAGGTGATCGCCAACTGGACCAAGACACCGGCAAGGTCCCACCGGTGGGTTCCACGGTCGATGTTTCCAAGGCGACTTACACCAATAATATCGGTGCCACCGAGCTGAAAAAAGTTTGGGTCGATCCGGATTTCGATCCGGCCCAGCACGCGTTCTACTACACCCGAGTGCTCCAGATCCCGACACCGCGTTGGAGTACCTATGACGCGGCCAAGCTGCAAGTACCACCTCCGGCTGACGTTTCGGCCACCGTCCAGGAACGCGCGTGGACTTCGCCGATCTGGTACACGCCGAATGCTGAGGACAGCAAGCTTGTCGCTGGTGGCAAAACCATCGATCAGCTGAAAACCGAAGGTGCCAAAGCGCTCACTAACGACCAGTTGCAAGCCTACGTGGAGGGCAAAACCTTGAAGGTGCGCAACACGGTCACCGGCCAGACGTTTGAAATCGTTTATGGCTCCGACGGACAACGCCTGATCATCAGTGTCGATGGCAAGCCGCCTGCGCAAGGGGAATACCTGAACATGCTGCATGACGGACAGTTTGGCGTGCCGGCCAAATATGAAATAAAGGATGGGCATCTAATGACAACACTCGGCGGCACACCCTTCGAGGTCACGGTATTCGAGCAAAACGGCAAATACATGGCGGCTCGCAGCAATGAGTTCGGCTATGCGAATTATGAGGTTGAAGAGGTCAAGTAGCGCCGAGGCCCAGGCCACCGAGCAGTGGTTGTGGAACTTCGGCGTGGCCTACGACAGCAGCGCCGTCTCGGACAGCAACCGCAGCGTGGTCGTGCCGATGAACGAAGAATGGCGCATTGCCACAGGCGCCACCTATGCTCTGAACAAGGACACCGATGTCAACGTCAGTTGGGTCATGGCATGGCTCGGCGATATGCCGGTGGAGCAGACCAAATCCGTATCGGGCAATCGAGTATCCGGTCAATTCGACAATGCCTGGATTCAAGCCCTGACCGGGAACATGACCTGGCGATTCTGATGCACAGTAAACGAAAGAACGACAATTTCATCCAAGGAGTAAACACCACTATGAACCTGTCCCTAAACCTGCTCGCCGGCGCCGTACTGACCGGTCTGATGCTCAGCGGTTGCACCTCGCAAGTCACCGAACAAGATCAATACTCCGGTTTCCTCCCCAACTACAACAATCTGCAAGAAGTAACGACTACCACTGGCGAGAAAGCCATGCGTTGGGTGAGTCCGTCATGGAACCCTAATGCGTATGACACAGTAGTGTTCAACAAACTCGAACTCTATCCGGCGCCCAAACCCAACGAGCGGGTCAACCAGCAGACACTCGACGAATTGCAGGCCTACATGACCCACAAGGCCAAAGGCGTGCTGGGCCAGAAATACCGAGTGGTATCGAACGAGAGCGCAGCACCCGTCGGGTCAACCCCTCTGATCCTTCGCGCAGCGATCACCGGGGTGAGCGCCTCGAATGAAGGCATGAAATGGTATGAAGTGGTGCCGGTTGCGGCCGTAGTCGGGGCGACCCAAGCTGCCACTGGTCATCGTGATCAGGACACTAACCTGTTCATCGAAGCCGAGTTCATCGACGCGAAAACCAATCAGAGCGTGGCCAAAGGAGTGCGCAAGGTCTTTGGCAGCCAGCTTTCGAACGAGAGCCAGAAAATCACCACGAAGGATTTCAAAGCCGCGATCGATAAATTGAATGCTGATCTCCGGGCGTTTATCGGCAGTTGATTTCTGGCGCAGACGACCGCTTATGTCGGGGGTCGAGCATCCCGCACCGACCCTGTCCAACGAAGCCCAGGTATTACGCACAGAACCGACGCGCCCCAATGTGCGGCTGGGCGAAATCCTGATCGATGCCGCGATCATGAAGCGATTCATCGAAGGTGAGACTCGGACGTAAGTGACGCTTCTGCCGGAGTGCCTGGACGATTACGTAGCCAAAGAAAATCCAGTCCGAGTGGTCGACGTTTTCGTCGACTAACTCGACCTGGGTGTACTTGGGTTTGAAGGTGTTGATCCTGCTGCAATGGGGCGTCCGGCCTACCATCCTGTGATAGCGCGGCTTGCCGGTCTTTATCCATCGAATCAGACCAGGTGACTCTCGATTTTCCTGAGCCACCACCGGGCATTAGTAAACAACCAGCATCAGACAAATGTCTCACTAATGCATGAATGGAATGTAGCGTAAGCCCTAAGTTTCAAAGCCCTCCGCCGAAGCGATACTGCCAGACGATGCCAATGACATCGTATTCGCTGCCCGTGCGAGTATGTCCGCCATTACTCGCATTCAGCTTCACCGAATGGTTCCGGTTCAACGGCAGCGTGAGGGTGCATCCGTAGCGTGTGTTTTCCTGAAAATCGTGGTTACCGACGCCATCGATTGAAGTACTCCCGCCAGCGAAGTAGGTCCCATCCAGCGCAGCCCAAACACCGTTGCTAAAGGCATAGATAAGATGCCCCTGTACCTGGTAAATCGGGTTCTGGGAGAATGTGTGGCCACCGAGGAACTCGTCATTGTCGGTGTAAAAGGTTCCCGCGCCGGATAACTCCACGGTCACTGGCCCCAGACGCTTGGAAATCCCTAGTTCAGGCTTGAATGACCAGCGGTTGTTGCCGAGGTTTATCAGCTTGCTCGCATCGTATTGGCCGAGTGGCGCCGTGATCGCCAGGCTGGCGCCGATAATCACATCCTGTTGATAGCTGGGGAATTCAGCCAGGGACAGCGCCGGGGCGCCATATAAGTTGACCGAGAACCGGAATCTTGGATCGATCAACCCCGTAACATTACGCTCCTTGGGTTCACCGGCGAATAGGGCAGAGCCAGTCAATCTTGCCTCAGGCACGATGATATCGAACTTCCCGGAGCGGCCCCAGACGTCCAGGGATCTGGCAAAGGCAAACACGACAGTCTTGATGTTGAGTTTGGCATCCTGGAGCGGGACAGAGGGGTTGGCCGTCACGTTGCCATGGAGATCGCTGTAGCCCATGAGCAAGAAATTGATACCGACCGGCGTATTGGCGTAGGACCTAGGTTCGAGATCCTCTGCGCCTGCACCGGGAGTTACGATGATGAGCGAAGCGGATGCGAACCGAACCAGCCTGACGACGCAGAGTTTGGGTTTCATCCACATTCGCTCGCTTCCTGTCAGGCCCCCAGAGTTCTATGTATTGTTGTAGCGCATCTACATTCGTTTGGCACTTACAGCTGCCACCAGCACCGTGTGGCCGCGCTTACTGTTTGATCGGATACTCCTGGCCAATCAGTTCTTGGGCATACGCTCATTGGATGAGTTTGCCCTCACCTGGTTTCGTGGACAACTCGAAGTCTTATAACAAGGCGCGGCAAGAGACAGATCGTCTGGGTTTCCTCAGACGAAATTGACAGGCAGCTGTTGGCCGTTTTTGACTATCGCCACCGGCAGCAATGGGTCGGATACAGCCCTTGGTGACAGGCAGAAAGCGGCCAAAAGCAGCCGTCCAGCCCATCAAAAGACGGACGATTGATGCATTTACTGATTCGCCATGGGGTGACAGAAATGGGCTACCTTGTTGACCCATTTACTCATAGCTCAGGGAGAGCGCCATGTCTGTAGAAATTCAGCTTTCGGAAAATGCGACTGAAGCAGAGCGGTTAGGAATTTTGACTCCATTACTGGCCCATAATCTGGCCAACGGTGGGGACGATGCCCATGAAACATTTGCCCTGTTGCTACGAGACACTGACAGTAACGAAGTTATAGGCGGGCTGTACGGCAAGGTCTCATATCAATGGCTGCTCATTGATCTTGTCAGCGTTCCCGAGTCGATGCGTGGCCGAGGTATCGGAGAACGGCTAATGCGCATGGCCGAAGATATCGCTCAGAAAAAGAACTGCACTGGTATCTTGCTGGAGACCTTCAGCTTTCAGGCGCCAGGCTTTTATCAAAAACTGGGCTACTCCGAATTCGGACGCCTGGCAGACTATCCACCGGGACATACCCGACTCTATTACCAGAAGCTGTTGTGCTGACAACGTTTTGATCTTGGCCCGATAGCTAATCGGCCAATTTCAGCCAATGCTGACCGGCTGCTTTGGGTCCAGGCTGTGTGAAAACGCATGCGCCGTTTTGAAGTCTGCGTTGCTACGTAAAATCTGTCGGCGTTTGGCTTGGTCAGCCAGACCTAAAATTTGCATAGGAACGCGATTTTTGTTCCGATTCTGACTGTCAAACTTGCTCTAAAACGTTTTCACACAGCCTGGGTCGTTGGCGGCCACTCGCGATAGGCCGAAATCGGCCTGACGCAGCCTCTTGGGGCGCCCGCGCGCAGCCGCAAACACGTTAGTTCAATCAAGAATGGGACGAAGGAAACTGCGCTCGTAGCTCAGGATGAGTTTTTGCTCGGTAGCCTGCGTCACCAATTGAACGCACTCAGGGTCTACTCCGGCCTCCCTACGGTACTGCTCATAATCTGCCAGGCTGGAAAAGCTGAATAGACAGTAAGCAATGTTGTTGGCGCCTTCGGCTGGTAGAAAGTAGCCGTGGTGCTTTCCTCCCATACGGGTCACCACACGAATCCAATGGCGAGAATAGCTTTCGAAAGCCGGGATCTGGTAGGGATCGATTACATACCTGACATGGCAAGTGATCACTGGATCATTCCTTTGAAAATGGGGAAACCGCTATTCTACACATGCCATAAACTCTGCCCGGTCGAGTCAGGTCTTAAAAAGCTCCGCGCTCATGAAGTCGATAAACACACGCAGTTTCGGCGCCAGGTGCTTGCTCGACGGCCAGAGCAAGCGGAAGGTGCCGTGATGCTGGTTGAAGTCGTCCAGCACCGTCAGCAGTTCGCCGGCCGCTATGGCATCGCGCACCATGAAATCCGGCAGACAAGCGATTCCAAGGCCATCGCGGGCGACATGAATCAGGGCTTCGGTGGTGTTGCATACCATCGAGGCCAAGAGGATGGGTTCTGCTTCGCCCTCCTGCATACGCAAGGGCCAGGATTCGAACTTGCCGGTACTCGGGAACTTGTGTTGCAAGCTGGCATGGCCCGCCAAATCGGCGGGCACACGCGGCGTGCCGCGATCGGCGAGGTATCGGGGCGAGGCGACCAGCAGCAGCTTGAAGCTTCCCAGTGGACGGGACATCAACCGGGAATCCGTCGGTTCTCCGGTGCGAATGACGGCATCAAATCCATCCTCGATTACATCGACCATCCGATCCGAAAAATCCACGTCCAACTGGATGGCCGGGTACCGGCGCATGAAAGCCGTGAGCGCCGGCATCACCAAGCCGCTGACCAGCGGCAGACTCACGCGCAACTTGCCTTGGGGTGCCTGCCGAGTCTCCGACAGTTCCAGCTCGGCCGCTTCGAGCTCGCAGAGGATGCGCCGGCAACGCTCCAGGAACAACGCGCCCTCGGCGGTCAGCGTAATGCTGCGCGTGCTGCGGTGCAGCAGGCGCACGCCCAGCCGCTCCTCTAGCCTGGCCACGCTCTTGCCCACGGCGGAGGACGAAATGCCGAGCACTCGGCCGGCTTCCGAAAAGCTACGGGTTTCCGCCGCCTGCACGAAGAATGCAATGCCATTCAGAGAGTCCATTTTTCCGCCAAATTTAAGAAATATTGTCCGATATGTTCGGAACCTTAGCCCATTTTTCTTAATAGCGCGCACCCCTACGATGACGGCTGCGTAGGCTGGACACGACTGTCTTGATTTTCGAGATACGGCTTTGACGCGCGCCTGTTTCTCCCCCGGACTCTTTACGGATATTTTCTATGACTCAAGTCTTGGCCGCCACAAGCGGCCCCACTGGCCGTGACTGGCTACAACTGCTGGCCGCCTGCCTTACCGGCATCCTGATCCCGCTGTGCTTCACCGGGCCGGCCGTCGTGCTGCCGTCCATCAGCCAGGAGCTGGGCGGGACGGCAGTTCAGCTGAATTGGGTGGTCAACGGCTACATCCTGACCTACGGTAGCGCCATGATGGCGGCCGGCAGCCTGACCGACATCTATGGCCGCAAGCGCGTGTGGTTGGTCGGTCTGGCGCTGTTCGCAGTGGTTACGTTCATCATTCCGTTGGCGCCGAGGGTGATCTGGATCGACGGCCTGCGCCTGCTGCAAGGGCTGGGCGGCGCGGCCGCCTTCGCGGGTGCCATGTCCTCGCTGGCACAGACCTTCCCCGGTCCGATCCGCACCCGCGTATTCAGCCTGCTCGGCACCACGTTCGGCATCGGCCTGGCCTTCGGGCCGCTGGCAGCGGGCTGGCTGGTGGAGGTGGCAGGCTGGCGTTGGGTGTTCCTGGCGACGGCGATGATCGGCGTGGCGGGTTTCGGGCTGGTATGGGCCAGCGCTACGGAATCCCGAGACCCGGAGGCCACCGGCTTGGACTGGCCGGGCGCTATCAGTTTCACCGCCGCGCTCGCCCTGTTCACCTATGGCGTCCTGCTGGCACCCGAAAAAGGCTGGCGTAGTGCCACGGTCATCGGGTCGCTGCTGGTTGCGGCCGTGCTGTTCATGGCGTTTGTGCGCATCGAGCGGAAAGTGGCGCGGCCGATGCTCGACCTGTCGCTGTTCGGTCGTGCGCGTTTCGTCGGCGTGCAAATACTGGCCGCGTCGCCGGCCTTCTTTTTCGTCACGTTGATCGTGATGCTGCCGGGACGCTTCATCGGTATTGACGGCCTGGGAGCGCTTGAAGCGGGACAAATGATGATTCCCTTGGCCGCGCCGCTGCTGGTCGTGCCGTTTCTTGCCGCGTTGCTGTCGCGATGGTTCACCGCCGGCATGTTGTCCGGTGTCGGGCTGTTGCTGGTAACGGTCGGGCTGGTCTGGGTGGGCCAGGTGTTGTCCGGCGGGGCTGGCCCTGCGCTGGTAGCACCGCTGGCGCTGATCGGCGTAGGCATTGGACTGCCTTGGGGATTGATGGATGGCATGGCTGTGAGCGTGGTGGAGAAGGAACGTGTTGGGATGGCGACGGGCATCTTCAACTGCGTGCGTGTTTCGGCTGATGGCATCGCCATCGCGGTGGCGGGCGCGCTGCTGGCGTTCCTTATTCAGGGCGGGTTGCTCGGGGCCTTAGGCACAGCCGATCCAGCCGCTGTGATCGAAGCCGCCAATCGCGCCGCGCTCGGCGATCTTGCGCAGGCCGGCGCCCTTGTAAGCGGAGAACGCGCTTTGCTGCTGGCGACCTACGACCAGGCATTCCGCTGGGTCTTGTACGTCCTGGCCGCATCATCGGCACTGACTGCGTTGCTGGTGTTCGCCTTGCTGGGTCGAGCGCGTACGCATGAAGAAGCAAGAGCGGCTGCATGAATCCGATTGAGACAGGCTCTTTGCTCGCCGATCGTGCACGGCATCGGGCTTTATTCAGGAACCAAAGGAATGAACCAGTAGCCTGCGACCGAGATCAATCACAGATCAATTCGGCTGAGACAACTCCAAAGCCTGCTCAATGAGCACCAAAGCAGGCGAGCGCAGCATCGATAAATCGTCGGAGTTTGGCTGTTCTCTGACGATTGGCCGTGTAGAGCAAATGCATTTGTCGGCTCGGTGCCTGGTAGTCAGTTAACAGTCGAACTAACCCGCCGCGGCGCAACGCGGGCTCAAGAAAGTCTTCCGGTCCAAGGACAATCCCGAACCCCTCCAGTGCTGCCGACAGCAGTGCTTTGCTCTCATTGACCTGCAATCGACTGACGACTTGTACCCGTTCAACTGCGGAGCCTTTACAGAATACCCATTCGCGGTCGGCCGGCCGGGACCAATAGGCATACCCCAGACACTCATGGTACTTCAGATCATCCGGTATTTGCGGCACTCCGCGGTCGGTCAGATAGCTCGGTGCCGCACAGGCTACCAACCGGTAAGGCGCCAATGGCCTGGCGGTCAAACTGGATGCGGCCAATGGGCCAATCCTGAAAGCCACTTCATACCCCTCCTCCACCAGATCGACGAAGCGGTCGGTCAAATGCAGATCGATTTCAACCTCCGGGTGTTGACGCAAAAACTCCGTCACAAAGGGCATGAGGCTATAGGAGCCGAATGTTACAGGAGCGCTGATTCTCAGTTTGCCGCGCGGGGTGTCGTTCATGATCTGCGCAAGGGAGTCGGCAGCCTGAGCCTCGCTCAGAATGTGCTTACAGCGTTCGTAGTAAGCGCTGCCCAACTCAGTCAGGCTCTGGCGTCGGGTGGTACGGTTCAGTAGCCTCGCACCTAGCCGCTGCTCAAGCGCGGAAACATGCTTGGCCACCATTTGCGGCGACAGGCCCAATCGCTCGGCGGCGCTGGCATAGGAGCCGGATTCCGCCGCCATCACAAACGCCCCCATGCTCGTCAGGCGATCCATCATTCAACACTCCTGGTAACGAGACTAAGTAGCCGATGATTATTTATCTGCCCTTGGTTGGCAATCATCATGGTTTCTTCTTACCAACCAGCGGAGCAAGGACATGCGTATCGGCATTATTGGGGCAGGCTTCATCGGACGTGCAGTGGCACAATTGGTCATCGCGGCGGGACACGAGGCGATGCTCAGCAATTCACGTGGGCCACAGACCATGAGCAGCGTGCTCAGTGGCATTCCTGGCAGTCAGGTAGGCACTGTCGAGGACGCAGCACAATTTGGCGACGTTGTACTCGTGGCCATTCCTCTTGAGCATTACCGGAGCGTGCCGGCCAAGTGGCTAGAGGGCAAAATCGTGCTGGATGCCAACAATTACTACCCGGAACGCGACGGTCACATTGCCGTTCTCGACCGATTCGAAACCACCACCAGCCGCCTGCTCGCCGAGCATCTGCCCCACTCCAGCGTGGTCAAGGTATTCAATGCAATCCTCGCCCAAGACCTGCTGCAGGACTCGCGCCCGAAAGCAGCGCCCGACCGACGCGCACTGCCGATCGCGGCGGATGATCCGGCGGCGAAAGCGTTGGTAATCACGTTGCTGGACGAGATTGGATTCGACGCGGCAGATGCGGGCAGCCTCGATGAAAGCTGGCGATTCGAACGGGCTAAACCCGCCTACTGCATACCGCTGGATAAAGAGGGGCTGAAGGTTGCCTTGGCTGCGGCCTATCGGCAGGTCGAATTGCCCGAGGGATCGTGGCGCCGCTGAATACCCACAACCGACTGGATCGAGAGAAGACTTGGAGCTGACTGAGGACAACGTCAGCTTCGGATCGATTGCAGTCCTTCCCGACAGACAGCTGTCGGCCAAAAGTAGTCATTTACCAAGCGTGTGACGAGGCAAGGCAATCGAAATCAAAGCTGCAATCAGCACGAATCCACTCGATATCCATAAGCACGCTTCCAGTCCATACACCTGATAGACCCAACCGGAAAGCACCGTGCCGATCAGGCGGCCCATGGCGTTGGACATGTAATAGAAACCCACGTCCAGCGACACGCCGTCTTCCTTGGCGTAGGACACGATCAGGTAGCTGTGCAGCGAAGAGTTCACCGCGAACAGCGCACCAAAAACCATCAATCCGCCGAGCAGCCCCCCCTGTTGCGATAACCCGGTGTTCAGCCCTAGAGCAATTGCCGCAGGCAGGCCCGCCAGTGCAAGTGCCCACAGAAATGCCGCACGACCATCCGGTACGTGCCCGCGTTTCTTTCCAGTGATGTTGGGCGCGAAGGACTGCACGATGCCGTAGCCGATAACCCAGGCCGCAAGAAATCCGCCAACCTCCCAGAAGTCCCAGCCGAAGACACTGCTCAGGTACACCGGCAAGGCCACCACGAACCAGACATCGCGGGCACCGAACAGGAACATCCGCGCCGCTGAAAGGATATTGATCGCCCGGCTCTTGGACAGGATGTCGCGAAATTTTGGCTTGGCTTTGGCCTTGCCCAAGTCCTTCTTCAACAGAATCAAGCTGCTGATCCAGATCAGCGCCAGAACACCGGCCATGGCCAGCAAGGCGCCCTTGAAACCGATCAACGCCAGCAAGGCTCCGCCAAGAAAAAAGCCGACACCTTTGAGTGCGTTCTTCGAGCCGGTGAGGATTGCCACCCACTTGTAGAGTTTGCCCTGCTGCCCATCAGGAACCAGAAGTTTGATGGAGCTTTTGGCACTCATCTTGTTCAGGTCCTTGGCAATCCCCGAAAGCGCCTGAGCGCCCATCACCCATGGAATCGTCAGCCAGGCCACTGGCACCGTCAGCATCAACAACGCCACAACCTGCATTCCCAGCCCGATGTTCATGGTCCGGTTCAGGCCCAATCGGGCGCCGAGATAACCGCCCACCAGGTTGGTGATCACACCAAAGAGTTCGTAGAACAGAAACAACGCCGCGATTTGCAGAGGGCTGTAGCCCAACGCGTGAAAGTGCAGCACCACCAACATGCGCAAGGCGCCGTCGGTGAGGGTGAAGGCCCAGTAATTGCCTGTCACGAGCAGGTACTGTCGCACTTGCGGCGCGAGGGCTGACAACGCTTTCATCACCGCTCCTTAAACGGCCAGGCCGACCATTCTGGCCAGTTCGACGGTGCGGTTGGCGTAACCCCATTCATTGTCGTACCAGGCATAGAGTTTGACCTGGGTGCCGTTAATGACCATGGTCGACAGCGCATCGATGATCGATGAGCGCGGGTCGGTGCGGTAGTCGATGGACACCAGCGGACGCTCCTCGAAACCGAGGATGTCTTTCAGTTCATTCTCGGACGCGTCCTTGAGGAACTGATTCACTTCTTCGACAGTGGTAACGCGCTCGACTTCAAAGACACAGTCGGTCAGCGAAGCGTTGGCCAGCGGCACACGCACGGCATGGCCATTCAGACGCCCGCGCAGTTCCGGGAAGATTTCGGCAATGGCGGTGGCCGAGCCGGTACTGGTCGGAATCAAACTCATGCCCGATGCACGCGCACGGCGCAGATCCTTGTGCGGCTGATCAAGAATGCTTTGAGTGTTGGTCAGGTCGTGGATGGTGGTGATCGAACCGTGGCGAATGCCCAGTTTCTCGTGGATCACCTTTACCACCGGCGCCAGACAGTTGGTGGTGCACGACGCGGCGGTAACGATGCGATGTTCCGCCGGATTGAACAGCTGATGGTTGACGCCCATGACAATGTTCAGCGCGCCCTTCTCCTTCACCGGCGCGCTGACCACTACACGTTTAACGCCCTGGTCAAGGTAAGCCTGAAGCACCGCAACGGTCTTCATCTTGCCGCTGGCTTCAATCACCAGATCGCAGCCCGACCAATCAGTGTCGGCAATCGCCTTGTTGGCAGTGACTTTGATGCGTTTGCCGTCGATGACGATGCTGTCGCCTTCGGAGTCGGCCTGGTAATTCCAACGGCCATGCACCGAGTCGAAGTTCAGCAGGTGCGCATGCGTGGCTGCGTCACCTGCCGGATCGTTGATCTGCACGAACTCGAATTCTGGCCAGCTCCACGCGGCGCGCAAAGCGAGGCGACCGATCCGGCCAAAACCATTGATACCCACTTTGATAGTCATGTTGTTGTGCTCTGTATCCGTTGTCAGTAGGCGTTCGACTGGGTGTCGAACCGGCCGATGTATTCGATATGGGCAGGATGCTGAATGGCGCGAGGGCGCAGCGATTGAACATCGCGGATAGCATCGCTAAATGGCACACCGCTCTCGATCAACAGCTGAGCGGCGACCAAACCGGTACGGCCTGAGCCACCCTTGCAATGGATGGCGATGGTCTTTCCTTCGGTCAGTAGCCGCGTGAGTCGCAAATGGTGCTGCTCCCATGCGGCCTTGAATGCTTCGCCAGGAGCTTGATCGTCGTCTACGGGCAGGTGAAACCATTCGATGCCGAGCATCTGACATTCTTCGGGCAGCAGGTCGATCTCGTTCTGAAGCAACTCCTCGGTCGGCATCAGCGTCAGCAAGGCAGATGCCCCCGCATCCTTAAGGGTTTGCAACGCCTCAAACGGCTTGGTGCCCTTCGTGCCTGGGCACGGGGTAAAGATCAATTGGCCAGTGAACTGTGCCAGGGGTAGTACGGAATATGGGTGTTGTTGCACAGTAAAAAATCCTCAAATTGAGCGCTGATTGACCCGTTTCATGAGTTGTTCCGCCGACTCCTTGCGCTCGGAGTAACGATCAACCAGATAGTCCTGACGGTCGCGAAGCAGCAGCGTGAATTTCACCAACTCTTCCATCACATCAACGACACGGTCGTAGAACGGAGAAGGTTTCATCCGGCCGTTGTCGTCGAATTCCATATAGGCCTTCGGTACGGAGGATTGGTTAGGGATGGTAAACATGCGCATCCAGCGACCCAGCACTCGCAACTGATTGACCACGTTGAACGACTGCGAACCGCCGCACACCTGCATCACGGCGAGGGTTTTGCCCTGGGTCGGGCGGACTGCGCCCATGGCCAGTGGCACCCAGTCGATCTGAGCCTTGAAGACCGCACTCATGGAGCCGTGACGTTCTGGAGAACACCAGACCTGCCCCTCGGACCACAGCATCAGCTCGCGCAGTTCATTCACACGTGGATGATCGTCAGGTGCGTCATCTGGCAACGGCAAACCTGACGGATTGAAAATCCGCGCCTCGGCGCCGAAGTGCTCCAGCAACCGAGCGGCTTCCTCTACCAGCAGGCGACTGAAGGAGCGCTCACGGGTCGATCCGTACAGCAACAAAATGCGCGGTTTGTGGATGGAAGTCATTTCGATACCCAGCTTGTCTGCCGATGGGAGATCAACCAGTTCGGTATCAAGTTGGGGGATAGGGTCATCAAACATAGTCTTTGTCCTGCGCAACGGCGCTGTTGGATTCATCGAGCCAGGGCCAGCTCTGCCTTGCGAGCGATGTCGTATTCGAAGGCGGAATCAGGCGATTTAGCTTTCACAGCAGGCGAGTGCCCGTTCAGGACGGTCGCCCATTTCATCGAGGCGTTTGGCCTCAGGGCTCAACCAATGTTTGTTGTTTTCGAGCACAGTGGTCAGCACTTGATGGACCCAATCGGGGAGATTCGGGTGCAGTCGGTAATACACCCATTGGCCTTGCCGACGGTCCGACAGCAAACCGCAACTGCGCAGCTGTGCAAGGTGCCTGGAGACTTTTGGCTGACTCTCATTCAACGCGCAAGTCAGCTCGCAAACACATAACTCTCCTTCACGAGTGATGAGCATCATCGTGCGCACCCGAGTGTCGTCAGCCAGGCATTTGAAAACGGTGGTCGGTGTCAGATGGTCAGCCATATCGTTTCTCAGTGTTTGCTTTTGACCAAGACGAACATCTTGATGCGCTCATGGATTTCGTGAAGGGTGTGACGGAAGGCATCGGGTTTGGCACTGGTGACCGGATCCTCAAAACTCCAGACCAACGACTCACCGGCTCCAGGTAAAGACAGGCATTCCGCTGCGGCTTTATCACACAAGGTGATGACGTAATCGAAACGCTCACCACGGAACTCGTCTATCGACTTACTACGTAATCCTTCGGTGCTCACACCAATGTGTGAAAGCGCCTCAAAGGTGCGCGGGTCTACCTGAGTCGGAGCAGTGCCGGCACTGAACGCCTCGAAATGCTCCGAGTCGGTATGCCTCAGCAACGCTTGGGCCAACTGAGAGCGTGCAGCGTTGGCGGTACAGACGAACAGGACACGGACTTTGCTGGTCATTGTGAAGTCTCAGCTCATATACGGTTTAACGAATATATGGTTTTCCGTATACAAGGTAAAGAACAGTGTTAAGCAGAAAAAAGACTCGGCATCAAGCGAACACTGGGGACGATGCATCGTGGATGAAGCACATCAAACTAGGGATGATGTGAGAAGCATCTGGCCCAACGCCTCTGAGGGTGGCCGAAGCAAAGTTGCGCTGTTTCGGCAACCCCACAAAATACAAACCCGGCACGTGCTCCGCCTGCCCGTTGCGTTGCCTCAGGCGTTCATTGCCCGCCACGTGCAGACCTGCCAAAAAACCAAGGTTCGGACGAAACCCGGTCGCGAAAACCAGACTGTCCACTTCGGTGTGCTGCCCATCGGCCCAGATCACGCCCGTTGACGTTACCTCCGTGAACATCGGCTTACGCTCAAAAAGTCCCTGCTTCATGGCTCGACGATAGGTGCCGTCATCCAGTACAGGGGTACTTTGGTCATTCAGCCAACGAGTCTTCTCCATCCCTGTCCACTTGAGCCAAGCATGAAAATCCACACCGAGGATCTTTTGCGGAAAAAACCGAATCGATTCCCTCGTCGCCAATACGACGCTGCTGACTTGAGCCAACTCATGGGCAATTTGTACCGCTGAGTTGGCCGCACCTATGACCACTACTCGTTGATCACTGAAGCCGTCGACATTTCGGTAATCAGCACTGTGTAAACGTTGCCCGCGAAAACTCTCCAGCCCTGGAATGTCAGGGATGAACGCCTGATTGAATCCGCCAGTGCAAACGATCAATGCTTTTGAGCGCAAACGCTGACCATCAGATGTCTGAAGCAAAAATAGTCCATCCTCCCTACACACTTTCTGGACTCGTATGTTCTGCCGAATGGGTAGCTGGAAAGCGTCCGCGTACTGCTCCAGATAACGTACAACTTCATCGCGTAGCGGATAATGCTTGGCTTCAGCGGGAAAGGGCATCCCAGGTAGCGATGAGTAAGCAGCAGGGGAAAAAAGTCTCAGGCTGTCGTAGTAGTTGCGCCAATTTCCACCTGGCTGGCTCTCGGCATCCAGGATGAGAAACCTGAGGTTCTGCTGCCGCAGGTGCCAGCCACACGCGAGCCCGGCTTGGCCCGCACCAATAACGATGGCGTCCATGGGCTCATTTTTTACATTCATGTATGCGCACCCATGCATATATAGAGATAATAAAAAACCTACTCTGGCACGCCAGGGCAGCAAAACGGGGCCAGACTCTTCATGTGCTGAAGAATGGCTTCGAGCCGTGTCACCACCGCCGGCCCATCCACCTCGTAGAACATCTGCCGGCTGACCTTGGTAGCACGGACGATGCCCGCGTCTAATAGCACTTGCAGATGACGGGACACCACTGAACGCTCTTGAGGTAATCCTTCGGCAATCTCGCCGATATCCGCACGCCCCAGTTGCATGACTCGCTTGAGCACAGCTACCCGCGACGGCTCGCACAGAGCTTTGAAGAAGGCTCCATCGAGAGAGTTGATTGCGGCATCAATTGCCCGTGAACGTGTAGAAGCTCGGTTTGTCATACGGATGACTATATGTGCAGATCCATGCACACGTCAATTTGTCGAATCAACGCCACCACAAATATCTGTAGAGCCTGATCAATGCCTGCACGGCCACAATAGCGAGTCCACAGTCGATTCCGGACCTTCGCGACAGGCAGCAATCGACCTGAAGCGGTATCTCGACAGCCGCACACCCATCGTCGAGAATGAGCCGGGTTTTCAGCGCCCAGCACTACTCAGGGAAGAAGCCGTCCATAGGACTTGCGAGGAAGGACATGATCGACGGTTCCGCCGTTTTGACAGTTTTTTTGGTTTACTTGGCAGGCGTTGTTATCCCTGGGCCAAATTTCGTCGCAGTGGTCCATAAAGCGGTGGCTGCTACACGGTCAGAAGCTCTGGCCTTGGTAGCGGGTATCGTACTGATCAACTTGTTCTGGTCCACCTGTGCAATTGCAGGTCTCGGGGTTGTATTTGCTGCGCTCCCCTGGGCTGCGTTTGTGGTAAAGATTCTGGGGGCCACTTACCTGATATGGTTCGGCTTCCGACTGCTGATCAACGCGGGGAAGAATGCGCTGGGCCCGCTAAATGATGGCGTCGCCGGTAGTTGCAGGCAGTCCTTCATTCAGGGGGTGATTACCAACATTGGCAACCCCAAGTCCATGGCCTTCTATGCCGCTGTTTTTTCAGCCGCAGCCCCCGCCCACGTTTCGCCAGGCACGTTTTTGTCGATGCTGGCAGTTGTAGTGGTGGTTTCAACGACCTGGTATGGAATGGTCGCAATCGCTCTTTCGCAACCTAAGATTGCTTCCGCGTATCAAGGGAGGAAAAAAGCAATCGATCGACTGTGCGGTGGTTTGATTTTGTCTCTAGGGATCCGCCAGCTGGTTTAGCACTTGGTCTGCTGCGCATCAGCGTTTAACCGATCACCAAAACCTGCACAATTGCCGGCTTTTTTCGCGACAGGAATCGGTCGACTTCGTCTACGCTGGCCGTTTAAATTGGCTGTCTCCTCGTCTGAAGGTGCTCCCCTACATGAATGCCCCCTTCTCGGGCAGCTGCCTTTGCGGCGCCGTCAAATACCAAATCTCTTCACGACCTAAAGCACTTTCTCACTGCCATTGCAGCCAATGCCGCAAAAGCCATGGGGCCGCATTCGCCAGCTATGGCAGCGTGTTGCGCGGCAATCTGCAGCTTATTAACGGTGCCGATTGCATTAAGTCGTTCCAGACTTCTGAGTCAGTCCTGCGTCAGTTTTGCGGCCAGTGCGGTTCGTCGCTGTTCTGGTCAACAAGCCAAGGTGAATACTCTGGCTGGATCTCGATCGCCTTGGGCACCTTGGATACAACATTCACCTCTGATAAACAAAAGCACGTTCAGGTCCCATCCAAGGCCTCGTGGTATGAAATCACGGATCATTGGCCGCAACACCAGTGACAGCTTTGGGTCGATTGTGTTGAAAAAGTCGGTCCTTCCAGACTGCCCGCATACTGACTGCTGAAAACGCTTTTTTTGCACGCAGCTATGCGAAATCTGAGCCCGGAATCCTCTGCTCAAAGTAAAGATTTCAATCTCAAGCGCGTACTTTTCTGCCGTGGAAACCATGGCCGACTTTTTCAACAGAATCGGTCGATTGCAGCCCTTCACGACAGGCAGCAATCGGCCATCCATACCAATAATTTCCCTCACTGCACGAACCTCGGTATTCGGCTAGAGTGCTGATTCATGGAGCTTAGGGATATGCAATGAAACTGAAACACAGGCCAGTGAAGGCGGACGACATTAAAACGATCTGCGGCTTTCCTCAGAACGCCCAAGAGTTGTTTTTCATGTTTCCGAAAGCGCACTACCCGCTAACAGAAGCGCAATTGATCACTGCGATCACCCAACGCTTCGACTCTACTGTCGTTGAGTTTGATGGAGCCGTCGTCGGATTCGCCAATTTCTATCGGGCTGAACGCAATGGCGTTTGCTGTATCGGCAATGTCATCGTCTCGCCGACCGCTCGGGGCAAAGGTGTGGCCACGTTTATCGTAGAGACAATGACACGCTTGGCATTCGAGCGTTATGAAGCCAACGAGGTGCAGATCTCCTGTTTCAACGAAAATACGGCTGGGCTATTGCTCTACCCCAGGCTTGGGTTTGTGCCTTATGCCATAGAGGAACGACCTTCGTTGGGAAACGGTCGATCAGCCCTCATACAAATGACGCTGGTTCCGCAGCCATAGGCCGAAGGCACCTGGAAGGCCACAGATTGAGGTCAGCGTCAGCCACCTAAAGCGTCACTGCACGCTTTCGATCAAGGCTGTCGCCAAAGCCACGGATCACCTCCAACAAAGACTTCACCCGCAGCGGCAGATTCCCGGCCGGGTACACAGCGTGCATCTGCGGGCTCTCACCGCCGCTGGAGGTGAGTTTGTACTCGGGGCAGACCCGAAGCAGGCGCCCCGCTTGCACTTCGGGCTCCGCCATCCAGTCCGCCAGACGGGCGATTCCGACACCCGCCAGGGTCGCCTGGAACACTGCCAAACCGGAGCTGAAACGAAATTTTGGATGAACCCGAAAGCTGATGGCCTGCTCCTCACTGCGAAAATTCCACTCCTTGAGAATCCGTGGCGCCGTATGCAGGATCAGTGAGTGCGACTCCAGGGCCTCGATGGAGTCGGGCATTCCGCGTCGCTCCAGATACCCGGGGCTGGCATACAGGTAACGTGAATAACTCCAGAGTGGAAAGCCGATCAGGTCACTGGATTGCGCAAACGCGCCGCGAATCGAGAAGTCCAGCTTGTTCTTGGCCGGGTCAATGGTTTCATCGGTGAAAATCACATCGACGTTCACGTCTGGATAACGCTCGCAGTACTGCGCGATCAACCGGGGCAATACTCCGTACCCGAGAAACTCGGGGGCGGAAAAGCGGATCCAGCCACAGGCCAGGCCACTGAGACCGGCCAGGTCTTCCTCCGCCTCACGTTGCAGATCCAGCATTTTGTAAGCGTGAGGCATCAAGCGCTCACCCGCCTCGGTCAAACTCACGGCATTGGATGAGCGATTGAACAGCTTGACCCCGACACTTTCCTCCAGGGCTTGAACGGCGCGGGTCAGCGCACTGGGGGAGCGCCCCAGAGTACGTGCCGCCGCGACAAAACTGCGCTTGCGAGCCACCGTCGCGAAGGCTTCAAGTTCCCCCAACATATTCAATGCCACTGACCACCTCATTGCACTTTTCACAACGTGGCATTGCAACACAAAAAAGGCCCTTCCGTTAACCTTCCCGCTCAACCCACAAGGATGGGGCAAACAGGAGCAGAAGGACGTGTCGAAGCTGGATGAAATAGTCGGAAAATCCGCGGCCCATATCGGTGAAGAAGTTCATGAATGGCTGGAAAAAAAATCAGCGACTCCGACCCGACAGGAGATACCGCAAATTCATCTGTCATTCGAAGAACAGCGCACACTGCAAACCGGCCTGGCATCGCTGGCCGTGACCGACAGCGCCTCGGGCATCCGCCACATGCCGGCCTTGGGGCAGTTGCTGGAAAGTGTCCTGTGCGCCGAGAAATTCCAGCAGTTGCGCCACTTTCCCCAGGCCCGAGAAGTGGCAATGATCGTCAGGGGATTGCCGCTGGACCCGCAACTGCCCGCCACGCCCTACGACATGGAGCCGGGTATCGAGAACGTATCGGTTCTGGCCGGGGCTATCCTGTCCGTGCTGCAAACCCTGCAAACCTGTCCGCTGGCGTACGAGGGTGAAAGCGACGACACAGTGTTCCGCCACGTATCGCCCAAGCACAAGCGAGAGACCGAAAAGAGCTCCTATGGCTCGCGCGCGGACCTGGACATGCATGTCGACAACCCTCACCTGCCCTTGACCTGCGAACCCGTCTCGCAGTTGTCGGCTTGTCCGGAGTACCTGTCCCTGACCGGCCTGCGCTGCGAGCCCGACGTGCCGACGCGCATCGTCGCCATTGACGACGTGCTGGCCATGCTGCCGGCCAGCGTCGAAGAAGAATTGTCACGACCGAACTTCGCCATTCGCCGACCGGCCTCCTTCGGCAAACAGGGTAATGTGCTGGAAAACGTCCCACTGCTGTACAGAAGCGCAACCGGTGGCCTGTATTGCCGCTACAACAAAGCGAGTGTCGAAGCGACCTGCGCCGATGCGCAGTTTGCCCTGCAACTGTTCGCCGCCGCCGCCAATCATCCCGATGTCGTGCACCACATACTGCTGCAACCGGGGGACATGCTGATCTTCAAGAACCAGCAAACCCTGCATGCCCGGGACGGTTTTACCCCCCGCTACGACGGTCGCGACCGCTGGATGCTGCGTGTCTTCGGGGTCAACGACCTGGCACGCGTGATGCCGCTGGACCCTCACCTCCCCTTCATCGTCAGAGCCTGATTTCATGGTCGATATTGTCATCCTTTGCGTGTTCGCCTTCGCCGCCGGCCTGATCGATGCGGCGGTGGGCGGCGGCGGACTGATCCAGATACCCGCGCTGTTCAACGTGCTGCCCACGGCACAACCGGCGGCGCTTCTGGGTACCAACAAAGTCGCAGCGGCCTGCGGCACCGCATTCGCGGCCCGGTCCTTCGTGCGCAAGGTGGTGATCAACTGGAGTCTGGTGATCCCCGCCGCCTGTGCGGCCTTTGTCATGGCTTTCTTCGGAGCGGCCACGGTGTCGTTCGTACCCCAGTCGATGATCCGGCCGGCGGTGCTGGTGTTGATCGTACTGATGGCGATCTACACCTTCTGGAAAAAGGACTTCGGCGCCCTGCACAAACCCATGCGCATCGGTACCAAGGAAAAACTGTTGGCGATCATCATCGGCGGTGCCATCGGCTTCTACGACGGACTGTTCGGTCCCGGCACTGGCAGTTTCCTGATCTTCCTGTTTATCCGCTTCTTCGCCTTCGACTTCCTTCATGCCTCGGCATCGGCCAAGCTGGTGAACATCGCGACCAACGTAGCGGCGCTGATATTCTTCATTCCGACGGGTAACGTGCTCTACCTGGTTGCAATTCCCATGGCGGCATTCAATATCCTGGGCGCGCTGACCGGTACCTGGCTTGCGGTTCATAAAGGCGTGCCCTTTGTCCGGGCCCTGTTCCTGGTGTTGCTGGTGATCCTGATCAGCAAGCTGTCCTACGACCTGTTCCTGTAAACCTGAGGAAAACCACATGCATCCCATGTTCGATCGCCTGGTGGCGCTACTCGATGCCCGCGCAGCCTCCTACCGAGTGTTGATGCACGATGCCGAGGGCCAGTCGGCGCGGGTCGCCGAAATCCGTGGCACCGAGCCCGGCCAAGGCGCGAAGGCCATGCTCTGCTCGCTCAAGGGTCAGGCCGAACCGTATGCCCTGGTGATATTGCCAGGCGACCAGAAGCTCGACATGAAGAAGGTCGGAGCGGCCCTGGGCGGGAAAAAAGCCGAACTGGTGAAGGCCGAAACCGCCATGGGACTGACCGGATGCCAGATCGGCGCGATCCCTCCTTTCGTCTTCGATGAGCGGATTCAATTGATCGTCGATCCGGCCCTGACCACAGGCTATAGCGAAATCGCCTTCAACGCTGGTCGGCTGGATGCATCGATGGTGCTTGATACGCAGGATTATCTGGCGATTGCCAAGCCTCGGTTGCTAGACATCAGCCAGGCTTGAGAAACAGTTAGGCATTATCGGCAAACCTGCCTGGTTAACTGTGATTTGCCACTCAATTAACAAGACAAGGAATGCCCGCTCATGAAATTTGGCTACATGATCATCTACGTCCCGGACGTCGTTGCCTCACTCCAGTTCTTTTCGTCAGCCTTCGGGTTTAGCGTTCGCTTCCTCCATGAATCCAACACCTACGGCGAACTCGAAACAGGGGAAACGGCGCTGGCATTCGCCGCCGATGAACTGGCCGCGATGAACTTCAGTACGGGCCATGTCTCGGCACACTCCTCCCCCAAACCACTCGGAATCGAAGTAGGCTTGGTGACCGAGGACGTTCCGGCGGCGCACGCCAGAGCGTTGAAGGCGGGAGCCACCGAAATTTCCTCACCAAGCGCCAAGCCCTGGGGACAAATCGTCTCTTACGTTCGATGCCCTGACGGAACGTTGGTAGAACTCTGCACGCCGGTACAGCAGTAATCGGGGATCGACGAGTCGGCATCGCCTCTATAGGCGATGCTGGCGTGTCTTTCTTCGAACGTCCAAAACCACGTTGCATAAAATTGCTTTCATCACAGAACTGCATGACTTCAGCCAACAAGCCCTTCGTCTCGCCGCTGAATCATCCAAAACGACCGTCCGTAACTCTGCCCCGGCAGCCTCTCACCCTTCGCTATTCTTAACCACACACCACCGCTGGCACGGCTGAACGCAGGGCTTGCGGCATCATCGTCAGGAGTAGGGATCAGGGTAAGGAGCACGCCACTTCAACAGAGTATCGAATAATGAAAATGCTACTGATGGTCGAGTTTCCCCATGAGCCTTTCAACGCGCTTGTCAGGTCGGGGAAAATCGGCGAAATCATGAACCGCGTCCTGGAAACCATTAAGCCGGAGGCGACTTATTTCACTGAGCACGATGGCATGCGAAGTGGGATTTTTCTGATCGATATAGAAGACCCTTCCGAAATTCCCGGCTATGCGGAACCTTTCTTTCTCAACTTCCAGGCCAACTGCAAATTCCGAGTGGTCATGAGTGCGCAGAACCTGCAAGACGCGGGTCTGGAGGAGCTCGGAAAAGCTTGGGGATGAGGTACGATCAATGAGTGAGAAACCTGTGGCGAGGGAGCTTGCTCCCGCTTGAGTGCGTAGCGCTCACAAAAATCGGCAATTGCTGTCGGATTTTGGGGGCCGCTACGCAGCCCAGCGCGAGCAAGCTCGCTCGCTCGCTCGCCACAAGCGTGCTCGCCACAATGGCAGAGCCTGTCGCTTACTGAACAGTTTTCAGCTTGACGACATCACCGGAGATTGTGGTGGTGTAACCAGTCAGGACCCAGGCCCAGAACCAGTTTTCCTGAACCTGGGTGTTGATCATGGCGTCGCCGCCCTTGGCCTTGATCGCGGCGTTCTGAGCGCGGATGAAACGGTTGTTCTGCTGGATCGGGATGAGGCCAAACAGCAGGAGGCCAGTGGCGGTCGCTTCACTGTGGCCGACAACGGTGTACTGGCTGCTGTCGTACTGCTGAGTCTTCATCGGGGCGCCGGTGCAACCCGCCAGAACCAGACCGAACAGGGCTACGGCAACAACTTTGCTGAGATAATTCACTGAGTCACTCCATTAGAAATACCCGGGATCCATCTCTCGGGCGGCGCATACTTTAACGGATGAAATGGCTCGTTGATATCACCTATACAGCCTTTACGCGGCAATCATTTTGATGAGGCACAAATTATTGCGGCTGAAATGTCTGAAGGTAGGCCAACAGGTTTTCGATCTTCTCCGGATCGCTGAGGCCCCAGAAAATCATGCGGGTTCCGGGGACCACTTCTTTGGGCGCTTCGATGTATGCGGTGAGTGTTTGGCGGGTCCAGACGACGCCTGATGATTTCATCGCGGTTGAGTACTGATAGTCCGTCGTGCTTCCCGCAGGGCGCCCGAAGATGGCATTGAGTTGCGGACCAAAAGAACCCCGCGCCGAAGTCCCTACTTGATGACAGCCGCCGCAGATACGGTTAAATAGTTTCTGACCGGCTTCAGCATCCCCCGCCGCTTCGGCTTGCATGCTGAATAACCCGGTATTGAGCATCAAGGCGAAGGTAAGGATGGCGGCGTTTTTCATGTGGTGCTCCAAATCAGGTGTTGCTGGCAGCAAAAACGGGCGGCTATTTCATCATGACTGGCGGCTACACCGAAGCCTCGAAGCTAATCTCTAACGCTCTTTGTCCTTTTAACTCGTTGCAGGAGGCCAGGATGAAACCCGTCGAACCTTTTTTCCGGGACTCAGGCGTGGGCCCGGGTGTTGTTTGCTTTCATGCCAATGCGAGTCACTCGGTGCAGTGGCGTGGACTGCAAGATCACCTGGCCGCAACGTTTCGGGTTCTGGCGCTCGATTCGTTTGGCGCCGGCAAGAGCCCGGCGTGGCCCACCGATCGAATTGTCACCCTCAGTGAAGAAGCGCGCTTCGCCGAGCCGGTGCTCGCCCGCGCCGGTGAACCGCTCATTCTGGTCGGTCACTCTTATGGTGGGGCGGTGGCGTTGATCGCGGCGTTGCAGAACCCCGGCCGGGTGCGCGCCATGGCGTTGTATGAGCCAACATTATTTGCCCTGCTCGACGCCGAATCGCCCCCACCCAATGAGGCGGATGCCATCCGTGAAGTCGTCGCAGACGCCGGGCTGGCGCTTGAAGCGGGTAACCTGGACGCAGCGGCCCAGCACTTCATTGACTACTGGATGGGTGCCGGGGCCTGGGAGCAAACCCCGGAACAACGCAAGCCCTCCATCGCCGCCGCGGTCGCCAATGTGCAGGGCTGGGCTCACGCCTTGTTGAACGAGCCAACGCCATTGCAGGCGTTCGGCTCGCTCAACCTGCCGGTGCTTTTCATGGTCGGCAAGGACTCACCGGCATCGTCACGGGCAGTGGCGCGGCTGCTGACCGGCGCACTGCCGAACGTTGAAGTGGTAGAACTCGAGGGGCTCGGTCATATGGGGCCGATTACGCATCCCGAGATCGTCAATCAGGTCATCGTGAAATTTATTGAGCGCAGTTGACCTGATTCCACACCGTTACAGCGCAGGACGCTGCAGGTTGACCCATTCCTGCACCGCAGGCCGCTGCCATTGACACTGCGCGTATTCCACCAGCGCGGGTGGCACGGTGTCACCATTGAGTATCAGCCGGTTGAGCATCAAGGCCAGGTCCACATCGGCGATCGACCATAGCCCGAACAAGTTCTCGCGGCCGTCAGCCAGTAGCGCTTGCGCGGCACCGATCAGCTTGCGCGCGGCCGACTCGGCAGCGGGCGACAAGGGCGCTGATTTGAGGCCATAAAACACCACCAGTGTGGATCGCTCCTGCCGAATGGGTAGCAGGTCACTGCGCAGCCACGCCTGGACTTGTCGTGCCTTCGCGCGTTGCATCAGGTCTTGCGGGTAGACCGGCGTCTGGGGGAAAACGTCTTCCAGGTATTCAGTAATCGCCGACGATTCAGACAAGGCAAAATCGCCATGCACCAGCGTCGGTACGCGCTGGGTCAGCGAGAGGCTGGCATAGTCTTCTGACTGGTTTTCGAACGCGTCGAGGTCCAGCGGGCTCAGTTCGAATTCGATGCCCTTTTCGCGAAGGGCCACGAAAACCGACATGGCATAAGGACTGGTGAATTGAGCATCAACGTACAGGCGCAGGCGGGAATCATTCACGGGGGTCATCTCCATATGGGGAGCAGACACGCTACGAGATCCAGAGTCATAAAGAAAATTCATGATTTTTATGGGGGCATTCCTGAGCGGAATACCTGCGATTGAAAAGCCGCTCAGCTCGCACTCGGTTGAAACTTCTTCCGGTAAGCCGCTGGAAGCAGGCCCACTCGCTGCCGAAAAAGCCTGCGAAAGGAGTTGCCATCCTCGTAGCCGACTTTGTAAGTGATGCTGTCCAGCGTCATTCGTGTTGATTCAAGCAGCTGCTTTGCCCTCTCCACGCGTAGCGCTTGCAGGTAGGTCAGCGGCGTATAACCAGTGGCTTCCTTGAAACGCCTTTTGAAGTTCCTGACGCCGAACCCGAATCGCTGGGCCACGTCATTGATCAACAGCGGCTGATGAAAGTGATCCTCCAGCCAATCTTGAACTCGCAGGATATCGCCATCCCCATGGTTCTTCGGCAGTGACCACATGACATAGACCGATTGCTCGCTACGCACGTTGTCGACCAACAAGTATTTGCCACACTTCTGCGCCAACTCCAGGGAAGCGAACCGGCGGATGAGGTGCAGCAAAAGATCCATGGCAGCGCTCGCACCCCCGCAGGTAATGACGCGATTGTCCTCGCAAAGGATTTGCGCCTCCTCCAGACAGACCGCGGAATACCGACGGCGAAAAAGATCGGCAAATGCCCAATGCGTGGTGGCACGAATACCGTCCAGCATTCTCGCTTCGGCCAGCATGAACGCTGCTGTACACATTGAAGCCACAACGGCACCTTGCGCGTGCTGTTGGCGCAGCCACGGCCCATAACCTGGAAATGCAGGCAAGGCGTCCTTCAACGTGAAGAGGAATCCCGGGATCACCACCAGATCGGTTCGGCAGATTTCGTCGATGGATCGGTCTACGTGTAGCGTCTGCCCGCCCCACGCGGCAACGTCACCGCCATCCAATGAGGCAACGACCACATCAAACGGCGCACTGGTGGTGTCGGCGAACAGGTTGGCGGCACTGAGCACCTCCAGCGCCAAGGTAGTGCTGGCGGCGGAACATTGATCAGCCAATAGCAGAGTAACGTGCATGAATGAATGATCCATATTGCGCTTTTCGCATGAAAAAAGTCATTTGTGCACCTACCTTATCCGATTTTTCCGCCCTAAAGTGCACCGCTCTACTCCAGCCCTCGGCGTACTTATGAATCTCTGGTTTCGACTTATCCTCATGCTGTTTCGTCGCCCATGGCGCAAGCCGGTTGATGCGCTGGCCACTACCGTCATCCGCATGCGCGTCTGGCCGCTCGATCTCGACCTCAACCGGCACGTCACCAATGGCCGCTATTTCACCTTGGCCGACGTGGGCCGCATGGACTTCGTCCTGCGCAGCGGTGCCTATCGAGTGGCCCTGCGTAACAAAGCGGTGCCGATCGTTGGGGATACCTGGGGCAAGTTTCGTCGTGAGCTGAAGCTGTTCGAATCATTTGAGATTCATACCCGAATACTCGGCTGGGACGAGAAGTGGAGCTTGATGGAACACCGCTTCGTGAGCAAAGGACGGGTGATTGGCGTCGTCATCATGCGGGGTCTGTTCCGCGCGGCCAAAGGCACGGTCCCACCTGCCGAGTTTGTCCGGGAGCTGGGATTGGCCGAACAGTCACCCGAGATGTCGCCGTGGCTGACAGCCTGGTCGCAAAGCTGCGACGACATGAGCCGCCAACTCCGAGAGGAAGAAGGCCTGGCGCCTCAGGTTCATCCTGTCTCCGAACCCTAACAGGCGGCCAAATAGAAGCTAATATTTCTCTGAATCCCCTGCCAAGGACTGCAACCATGAGCCGGCTCGAGCTACTGACCAAATGGAATCGCATGATCGTTCGGTTGCAGATCGAACACGAAATCAGTGCCCGGGATTTCGAGAAATTCAGTTGGAAACTGGGCATCCCCTGCGTTGTTCTGTCGGCGATCGTCAGCGCCAGTGTCTTTGGCTCGATCAGTGACTCCTCGCCCGTATGGCTCCAATACGTAGCCGGCGTCCTGTCACTCCTGACCCTGGTGTTGAGTTCGGTTCAGACCTTCCTGAACTTTGACACCCGGGCTGCCGGGCACAAGGACACCGCCGAGAAACTCGGGGCGATATCGCGTGAGATTCAGGACGAAATCGCCAGCGGCAAGGACGAAGCGATCCTGGGCCCAATCGTTTTGGACATCCGCAAGCGCATTGATTCGATTCTTCTTGATGCCCCGACCTTGCCCAAGTCGACGATCAGAAAACTGGGGGATGTTCGCGTCCATACAGAGACACCGCCAATAGAGCAAGACACCGTCCCGGCTTGATTAAAGGCCTGACTCTGGTCCGCAACATCGTGAAAGGAGGCGTTTGAAATGCAACTCATCACGTTGAAAATCGACAAGCCGCAAGAGACGAACTTCATTTTGGGCCAGACGCACTTCATCAAGTCCGTCGAGGACATCCACGAAGCGTTGGTCAACGCCGTGCCAGGTATCCAGTTTGGTGTGGCCTTTTGTGAAGCCTCCGGTAAATGCCTGGTGCGATGGTCCGGCACCGATACCGCCATGATCGAACTGGCGCAGAAAAATGCGCAAGCCATTGCCGCAGGCCATAGCTTCATCATTTTTCTGGGCGACGGTTTCTATCCGCTGAACGTTTTGAACACCGTCAAAATGGTTCCAGAGGTGTGCCGCATTTTTTGTGCAACGGCCAATCCAACCGAAGTGATTCTTGCTGAGACGGAACAGGGACGAGGGATTCTGGGCGTGGTGGATGGCTTCTGTGCCAAAGACATTGAAGGTGATGAAGACATTCTGTGGCGCAAGAACCTGTTGCGGCAGATCGGCTACAAGTTGTGATTTGAGTCTGTGTAAACGAAGTCAGTTAAGCCGTAATGCGATCCGTAGCAGCTGCCGAAAGCTGCGTTCGCTGTAGCAGCTGTCGAGCTCCAGCGAGGCTGCGTTCGGCTGCGAAGCAGTCGTGAATCCGGCTGACGCGGTTTGCCTGACGCAGCGCAATCTCTGGTTTTACGACTGCTGCGCAGCCGAACGCAGCCTCGCAAACTCGACAGCTGCTACAAGGAGTGCGCCGCGGCTGAAATTGCTCATTACGCCTAGGCTTTTAGGCTCACCTGCCCGAATTCTGCACAAGTTGCTCAACGAAGAACTCCACATGCCCTCTCGGATGAGTCGGCAATGGCCAGGTGTCGACGTTGTGAGCCAGGGCCTGGAAGGCTTGAGCGCATTTGGAACGGGGGAAAGCTTCAAACACCGCACGCCCCTTCTGCACGGCTTTATGCGCACATTCGTCATTCGGCACCGCGCCGACGTATTGCAGAGAGACGTCCAAGAACATATCGGTAATCTTTTCCAGCTTGGCAAACAGATTACGGCCCTCCGACGGACTGCCCGTCATGTTGGCCAGCACGCGAAACCGATGCAGGCCGTAGTTCAGGTTGAGCAATTTGATCAGCCCGTAGGCACCGCTGATTGAGGTGGGTTCATCGCATACAACTATTATCACTTCCTGCGCCGCACGGATGAAATTGACCACTGAGCCACCAATACCCGCGGCCGTATCGATGATCAGCACATCCAGCTTATCGCCAATGTCGCTAAAGGACTGGATCAGCGCACGGTATTGCGCCGGCTCCAGATGAATCATGCTCTGCAAACCCGAAGAGGCCGGGGCAACACGAATACCTCCAGGCCCCGGCAACAGCGCGTCGGACAGCTCACAACGTCCTTCGATGACATCGGCCAGTGTGTAGCGCGGAGTCAGCCCCAACAGAATATCGATATTCGCCAGGCCCAGATCGGCGTCCAGCAATACGACGCGCCGCCCCATTTTTGCCAGCGCCAACGAAAGGTTAACCGCCACCGTTGTCTTGCCCACGCCACCTTTACCGCCCGTTACAGCGACAACTTGCACGCAATGCACATCATCCATTTTGTCTTCCCTTCCTTGCGCATTGTGTGCCAGTACGAAATGGCACCATCTTGATACCGGAAGAATAGCTGAAAAGCGCAAAATAGCCGCGTTGCCTTCCGACGAGAGGCACTTCGCCACATGCCATCGACCGTTTTACTGAAAAACGCCGTTAATGACACTGCGCTCCTGAATGCTCACTGGCAGATGAACCAATACCCAGACGTCTAAATCCAGACGTCATTGATTGCGGTTCTTTCTCCGTCCTGATCGCCGGTATTCATCACGCCACGCGGCTCGATCAGTAGCATCTTCACCTCTCGATCAGCATAAGGCTTGTGTTCTACCCCCTTGGGGACGACGTACATTTCTCCCTGCCTTACCACGACGGCGCCCTCTCGAAAATCAATGCGAAGTTCCCCTTCGAGAACGATGAAGGTTTCATCGGTATCGGCATGGGAATGCCAGACAAAGTCGCCTTCGATTTTCACCACCTTGAACTGGTAATCGTTCATTTCGGCAATGACCTTGGGTGCCCATTGCTCACTGAACAAAGCAAATTTTTCGGCAAAGTTAATCGCGGTGCAGGTCGTTACGCCGGGTTGGGAATGCATGTGGGTCGCCCTTTCTAGCCAAGTTATCGAGTTCTGACTTTAGGAGAGGAGCAGCGCTGCGTATTGCATGATTGTGCAAGTAGCCCGACAACATTCTCAAGCAAGACCCAGCCGCTTCATCCACCGGCCGGGAGAGACGCCGTAGGTCTGGACGAACTGACGCGTCATGTGGCTTTGATCGAAAAAGCCTGCGGATACGGCCGCCTCCGCCATCGAGTAGCCCCCGAGCATCAGTGCTCTTACCAGATCGAGGCGTCGTTGAGTCATGTATCGATAGGGGCTCGTGCCGTACAGCGCACGAAAATCACGGCTCAGGCTCCAGCGGTCTCGGCCACTCGCCTGCGCTAACTCCTCCAGGGTAATGACGCGATCCAGCGACTCATGAATAAGCGCACGCGCGCGCTCGGCCGCTGCAAAATCAAACGACTTGCGCCGCCCGCGTTGACCGCAGAGCACATCCAGCGCTTGCGCGAGGTCATAAATGGCATCGTCTTCTTCCAGAGGTTCGATGCAAGCGTCGAGGTTTTGCAGCAGCACCTGGGTCGCGGCACCAAGCCGTGGGTCGCTGGATAAACCACCCTCGATGAAGGGCAAGGGCTTGCCGCCCAATACTTGCTGAATCAAGGCAGGTTCGACGTAGATCATTCGATAATGAAAACCCGCTTCGGTACCGGCTTCACCGTCATGCACCTCGTCCGGATGCAAAACGATGGTTTTTCCGGGCAGGCTGTGACGCTTGGCGTTGCGGTACTGAAAGCTTTGTACACCCGACAGCGTTCGTCCGATGGCGTACGTATCGTGGCGATGCGGCGTAAACCCATGGCCGCCAAAAAAGGCTTCGATACGCTCCATCTTCAACGGCTGAGCCGAGCGCTTTACCCAATCCATGTCGCCCCTGGTTTTAGTCATGTCCCTGTACCGCCCGAATGATGTCAGCACGGTACCAGTCCGGACGCCTGATGTCCTTGAGTGACTAGCCTGAATCCCCCCACGGCCTCGTCGTTAAATTTGTCTCTTCCCGTCGTGAACCAGTCTTCAGACCCGCAGTCTTAGCCGTGCCGTAAAAGAAGCTCACCCAACGAAGCGCTCCTACGGTCATTGCTCGTTCCTATCCCCCCCTTTCGTCGTCATCTCATCAGAGCTGTCCGTTCATGCGCCCAACCGTCCGCCGCTGTCGCTTTATCTCTCTGTGCCTGATGCCTTTGCTTCCGTTACTCGTCAGCCCCGCCCATGCAAGTGGAGAGCGGCAACTGGTGGAAGTCATCAACGACTACCGCGCCGATCCCGATCGCTGCGCAGGGCGTTCGGTCAAGCCGTTGCGGCCGCTGTCGCTGAAATCGAACCTGGCCTTGCCGGTCGGCTATGGCGGCGGTTTGCGCAGTGCCTTGAAAGCTAAAGGCTATCAAGCGGTGACGGTGCGCACCATTCGCCTGGTCGGCGCACAAGATGCCGATGAGGCGTTTGACATGCTTGAGAGCGACTATTGCGGTGCGCTGCTCGATGCCCAGTACGCCGACATCGGCGTCACTCGCGCCCGCAGCGAATGGCAAGTGGTGCTTGCACAACCGGTGCTCGATGGGCGTATCGGCGATTCGCGAGCAACGGGTAAGACGTTGCTGGCCGAGGTCAATGCGGCACGGGCCAGGCCGCGGCTCTGTGGGCGCCAGCGCTTCGCCGCCGCACGACCATTGACCTGGAATGCGGCTTTGGGGGCCGCCGCACAAGGGCACAGCAAGGCGATGGCCTACGGCAATTACTTCGCCCACCGCGATCCTGATGGTGATATGCCGGCAGATAGAGCCCGAGCTGCCGGCTACCGGGGCCGGCAGATCGGCGAGAACATCGCCGCCGGGCAAGGTTCGCCGAGCAAGGCGATGGCCGGCTGGCTGGCCAGCCCCGGGCATTGCGCCAACCTGATGAACCCGATGTTTACTCAGGTGGGCGCGGCCTACGCCGCCGATTCGCGCAGTGACAAGGGTGTTTATTGGACGATGCTGTTTGGCGCGCCTTGAGAACAGCAGTCAATCCTGAATCCGTAGGAGCCGGCTTGCCGGCGAAGGCGTCGCCATGGGCGCTGCACGACGTGAGGCCGTCTTCGCTGGCAAGCCAGCTCCTACCCATTTGTGCACCCACCGTTATTGTGTGAACACCGCCGAACTTCAAATACTCGACGGCGCTGCCACGCGTTGCCGCCCTTTGAAGGCCAGCGAAAAACAGAAAAATATCGCCAACGCGAACCCGGCCGGGAACAGCCAGATGTTTTTCCAGTCATGGCTGTCAGCCGATGCATAGTGATCGGTGACCGTCCCGGCCACCCAAAAGCCAATCAGCATGCCCAAGCCGTACGTCGCGAGCGTGATCAACCCTTGCGCGGAGCTTCTGAATCGCTCCGAGGCTTTGGCATCGGTATAGATCTGTCCTGAGACAAAGAAGAAGTCGTAGCAGATGCCGTGCAGAGCGATGCCGGTGAACAACATGAAGGCGAGGTCGCCGTTGTTACCGTAGGCGAACAACAAGTAGCGCAACGCCCACGCCAGCATCCCCACCAACAGCGCGATTTTGATGCCGAAACGCTGGATGAACAGCGGCAATAGCAACATGAACAGCACTTCCGAGACTTGCCCGATCGCCATCTTGGCGGTTGGATTGGTCACGCCGATTTCCGCCAGAAACGGGTTGGCATTCTGGTAATAAAACGCCAACGGAATGCAGATCAAAATAGAGGCGATGAAGAACACCAGGTAACTGCGGTCCTTCAACAAACCCAAGGCATCCAGCCCCAGCATTTGCTTTAGGCCGACGCTGCCCGGCTCAGGTTTGAGCGGCGCGGTACGCGGCAGGCTGAAGCTGTAGAGCCCGAGTACGAGGGAGGCGATGGCCGACATCAGAAACGTGTTGCGCAAGCCACCCGATGAGATCGCGTGTTGCGAATCCCAGGCAAACACAAAGCTGATCACCACGCCCGCCACAATCCAGCCGATGGTGCCCCACACTCTGATCCGCGAGAACTCCAGGGCCGGGTCGCGCATCTGCCGGAACGCCACCGAATTCACCAATGCCAGTGTCGGCATGTAGATCATCATGTAGGCCAGCACGAACGGGTAAAAGGCACTGAAGTCAGGCGCTCGATAGAGTTGCAACAGCAGCACCGCGCCGATCAGATGCAACACCGCAAGGATGCGCTCGGCATTGAAGTAGCGGTCGGCAATCAAACCGATCACAAAGGGCGCGATGATCGCACCCCAGGACTGCGTCGAGAACGCCATGCCGATCTGCCCGCCACTGGCCCCAAGATTACTGGAGAGGAAGGTGCCGAGGGTCACGAACCATCCGCCCCAGATAAAGAACTGCAGGAACATCATTACGCTTAATCGCGCAGTCATCGTGGTCATATCAGTCACCGTCTTATTGTTTTTTTGCGGAGAGAGGAACGAACAAGGTTGTATTCAGGCGTCGGGCAAACCCAGCAGTCGACGATTGAAACCTTCGTCGGACGTCACGCTGGCGAAATCGTCGAACGCCTTTCGAGTCTTGGTGATCATGTGCTGCTGGATAAAGGCCGCGCCTTCTGCGGCGCCCTGCTCCGAATCCTTCAGGCAACATTCCCATTCCAGAACCGCCCAGCCGGCAAAGTCGTACTGAGTCAGTTTGCTGAAAATCGATTTGAAATCGATCTGCCCATCGCCCAAGGAACGGAAGCGGCCAGGCCGCTCGACCCAACCTTGATAACCGCCGTAGACACCCGAACGGGCATCGGGCCGGAACTCGGCGTCCTTGACGTGGAACATGCGGATGCGCTCGTGGTAGCGATCGATGAAGCCCAGATAGTCCATTTGCTGAAGCAGCAGATGGCTCGGGTCGTAGAGAATCGCGGCGCGCGGATGGTGATCGACGGCCTCAAGGAAACGCTCGAACGAGGCGCCGTCGTGCAGGTCTTCGCCGGGATGGATCTCGTAACAGAGATCGACTCCAGCCTCTTCGAAACAATCGAGGATCGGCAGCCAGCGCTTGGCGAGTTCGGCAAAACCCTGCTCGACCAGACCGTTCGGGCGTTGCGGCCACGGGTAGATATAGGGCCAGAGCAGCGCACCGGAAAACGTCGCGTGCGCCTTCAACCCCAAGCGCTGACTGGCACGTGCGGCGAGCTTCAACTGATCGATGGCCCACTCGGTGCGTGCCTGAGGCTGGCCGCGCAAATGCGCGGGGGCGAAGTCATCGAACAACGTATCGAACGCCGGATGCACCGCCACCAGTTGGCCCTGCAGATGCGTCGACAGCTCGCTGATTTCGACACCTGCCTGGGCGCAGACGGCTTTCAACTCGTCACAATAATCCTGACTGTCGGCGGCGCGCGCCAGGTCGATGTACTGCGTGCCCAGGGTCGGCAATTGAATGGCTTTGTAACCCTGCGCTGCGGCCCAGCGGGCAATGTTGGCGAGCGTGTCGAAGGGCGCTTCGTCGGACATGAACTGCGCGAGGAAAATACCCGGGCCGCGCAGGCCTGCCGGTGTTGGGGAGGTGTGGTTCACGGGAGGGTTCTGCGGATTCATGGATTGCACACCAGTTCGGTCCACTTCGCGTCGCCGCGATGATTGGCGATCACTGCCTCGATGAACGCCATGCCACGCAACCCGACGTCGATGCCCGGCACGCCGGGGGCATCGTTGCCTTCGACGTTGCTGCGGATCGCGGTGGCGAAATCACCATAGAGATTGGCCATGGCCTCGAGATAACCTTCGGGATGCCCTGCCGGCAAACGCATGCGCTGGCTGGCGGCCTCGCATAGCCAGGACTGACCGACACCGGAACGAAGGATGCTCAACGGTTGATCGAGGGAACGATGGATCAGGCTTGCGGGCTCTTCCTGACGCCACTCCAGCCCGCCCTTGTCGCCATAGACGCGGATCTTCAACGGGTTCTCTTCGCCGGCGCAGACCTGGCTGGCGATCAATACCCCGCTGGCCCCGGCGGCCATCTTGAACAGCATCGCCGCGTCATCGTCCAGTTGTCGCCCGGCAACGTGCGCACCCAAGGTTGCGCACACCTGTTCGATGGGTTGGTCCGCGACGAATTCGGCCAGTGAAAAGGCATGGGTGCCGATGTCGCCAATACAGCCGCCCAGCCCGGACTGCTCAGGCTGATCGCGCCAACTTGCCTGCTTGTTACCCTGCCCGGCCACATCCCGGCTCAGCCAGCCCTGCGGGTACTCGACGATGACCTTGCGCACAGCACCGATCACCCCGGTACGCACCATCTTGCGCGCCTGCCAGACCATCGGATAACCCAGATACGTGTGGGCCAATCCATAGAGGCGGTCACTGCTTTTCACCACTGCCTTGAGCGCCAGCAACTCGGACAGATTCAGTGCCGCGGGCTTTTCGCTGAACACATGAAAACCCGCATTCAGTGCCTGGCTGGCGATCGGCGCATGCAAGTGATTGGGCGTGACGATGACCAACAGCTCCATGCGCTGATCGGCAGGCAGTGCACGCTCGCTATCCAGCATCTGCTGCCAGTCGCTGTAGCAGCGTGAGGCGGACAACCCCAGCGCGACGCCGGTGTCCTGATTGTTGCGAGCGTCTCGGCTGAAGGCACCGCACACCAGTTCAAAACGACCATCGAGGCCGGCGGCCTGGCGGTGGGCTTTGCCGATGAAAGCACCCTCGCCGCCCCCGACAAACCCCATTCTTATTTTTGCCATTGCAACATTCATCGCGAATTTTCTCTTGTTCGGGGCAGATTAACGCTCAGGTTTGACTATGATGTAACCGGTTACATCATGCCGGAAATTTAGGCTCAGTTACTTCAGGTGTCAAACCTTGGATTAAAAATGAAGGTCATTTCAGCGCACGGCCGGACTGCGGTAAGCTCGCCGGCCACGTTTACATCTGCCGGTTCGATAACGAGGTCGTCTTGTCCAATATCCGTGAAGTAGCCCGGCTGGCCGGCGTCTCGGTGGCCACCGTGTCCCGAACGCTGAAGTCGCCCGAGCGCGTACTCCCCGACACCCGGGACAGAGTCAACGCAGCCGTGGAACAGGCTGGCTACCGGCCGAACCTCATGGCTGTGCAGTTTCGTTCGCGCAGAACCGGCAATCTGGTGATTCTGGTCCCGGCCATCGCCAACACGTTTTTCGCACGGGTGATCAGCGGCGCCCAACAGGCGGCACAGACGGCCGGTTACCGCCTGCTGCTGTGCGACACCCAGGGCCGCGAGGAAATCGAACGGGAATTTGCCGCGCTGGTGTACGCCCACCAAGCCGACGGCGTGATTCAGTTGCGCGCCTACGACCCGTTTGAATCGCCTTTTCCCCACGGCGAGTCACTGCCCTTGGTCAACGCCTGCGAGGTGATTCAAGGCGGGCGGCACCCGACGATCAGCCTCGACAACCGGGCAGCGGCCAAGGCCATGACAGAGCATCTGATCGATCTGGGCCATCGCCGGATCGGCCTGATCAAAGGCCCGAAAAGCAGCCCGCTCACCCGCGACCGCGTGGCCGGTTATCAAGATGCATTGCACCAGGCCGGTATCGAGTCGGACCCGCAATTGATCTGCCACGGCGACTTCACGTTGCAGGCCGGTTTTGATGGCGCGGGAATGCTGCTGGATTTGGCCGACCGTCCGACCGCATTCTTTTGCGAAAACGATGAAATGGCGATCGGTGCCTTGAAGCGCATCAAACAACAGGGTTTGCGGGTACCCGACGATATTTCGTTGGTCGGTTTCGATGACATCCCGTTCGCGGCCTACTGTGATCCGGCGTTGACGACCATTGCGCAACCCGCCGAAATCTTCGGCCAAAAGGCTGTTGAAATGCTGATCGCCCTCATTGAAAAAAGGCCCATCCCGGAGCGCCATGTGGTGCTGCCGTTCACATTAACCGTGCGTAACAGTACGACCGCCCGAAAGGGATGAGGGAGAGATCATGGACATCAAAACCGACCTGCAACGCATCGCGCTCCAGGAAGAAACCCTGAGGTTCGAGCGCTTCGACAAAGCGACGGCCTGGGACTTGGGCACCCGTTTGAAAACCGCCTGCGAAGAGCAAGGCGTGTCCGCCACGATTGAGGTCAGGCTGGCGCGGGACACGGTGTTTTTCTACTCGATGCCAGGAACCTCCGCCAGCAATGCCGACTGGGCACGACGCAAGCGAAATGTCGTGGAACTGATGGAACTCAGCTCATACCGCGTAGGCCTGTCCTTCAAGCTTCAGGGCGATTCACTCGAAGGTTTGATGGGGTTGCCGCTGCGTGATTACGCCGATCATGGCGGTAGCTTTCCGGTGTCGGTCAAGGGCGTGGGGTGCATTGGCGCCGTCACCGTTTCAGGGCTGCCCCAGCGCGAGGATCATGCCTTGGTGGTTCAGGTGTTGGCACAGATGTGTGGGGTCGAGCCGAGCGAACTTGCGCTTGAGGGCGAGTAACCTGCAGTCACCGCCGAATCTTACCCATCAATGCCCGCGCCGCAGGCGGGCATTGGAGTCTCCCAACTGATCGATTACTTCGGTTGCGCCACCGTGCGCAAATAAGGTTTCAGTGTCTTGAAGCCATCCGGATATTTCTTCCTGGCGTCCTCATCGGAGACCGAAGTGGGAATGATCACGTCCTCGCCCGGACGCCAGTTCACCGGGGTGGCGACGGTGTGCTTGGCATTCAACTGCAAAGAATCGAGCAGTCGCAGTACTTCATCGAAGTTGCGCCCGGCACTCATCGGGTAGATCAGCATCGCCTTGACCTTTTTGTCCGGGCCGATGATGAACACTGAACGCACCGTCGCGTTGTCAACGGCAGTCCGTGCGCCGCCACTGGCATTCGGATGAATCATGTCGTAGAGCTTCGCCACCACCAGGTTCTCGTCCCCGATCATCGGATAGTTGACCGCATGCCCCTGGGTCTCTTCGATGTCTTTGGCCCAGGTCTGGTGGTTACTGACAGGGTCGACGCTGAGCCCGACGATCTTGGTGTTGCGCTTATCGAACTCTGGCTTGAGCCCCGCCATGTAGCCAAGCTCAGTGGTGCACACCGGGGTGAAGTCCTTGGGATGCGAAAACAGGATCGCCCACTTGTCGCCGATCCACTCGTGGAAATGCAGCGGGCCTTCGGTGCTTTCGACGGTAAAGTCCGGTGCTTCGTCGCCAATACGGATTGCCATGTTCGTTCTCCTTACTGTTGAGTCGTGGGGAGCCGCTGGCTGCTGTGCCAACGGCCTTCAGGATCTGCGTTGAACCTGTCAACGCGGATCAGTATAGGAGACGCTTGAACATAAGGCAGTTATCGCCGCGCCCACACTGCAGCCCTTGATCGACGTGGCCTTCAAGCCTTCGCGTTACCTTCGACCGACACCGCAAGCCCGGTTGTCCTGGCCACCCAGTAGTAGAGAATGCCCGGCACCACCAGCCCGACGATCCAGGAAATATCGACACCGCCAAGCTGCGCGACCATCGGTCCGGAATAGAAGTGAGTGTCGACAAAAGGCAGCTGAACCAGCACACCGAAGACATACACGCTGATCCCCAACACATTCCAGCGCCCATAACGCCCCGCCGGGTCGGACAACGCGGGAATGTCATAACGCTCTTTGTTGATGAAGTAATAATCCACCAGGTTGATCGCGCTCCACGGCGTGAAGAAGGTCAACAAAAACAGAATGAAGTATTTGAACGTCGTGAGAAACGAGTGCTGCCCCAGCAGTGCAAGCGCGGTGGACGCGCCGACAATCGCCAGCACAAACAGCATGCGTTTGCCGGCGGATATCTCGAAGCCTCGACGGAAGCCGCTGATAATGGTGGCCACGCACATGAAGCTGCCATAAGCGTTGAGGGTCGACACCGTGACCTTGCCGAACACCACGCTCAAGTACAGCAAGGAAGCGATCACCCCGGTACTGCCCAACCCAACGATGGTGGCGACTTCATGCCCGCGAAAACCCGTGCCCGCCAACGCAGCGGCGAATACCCCCAGCACCATGGACGCTTGAGCGCCCAGCACCGTTCCCAGGCCTACGGCGGTGAACGTCTTCCAGGACGAGGTCTTGCTCGGCAGGTAGCGTGAGTAGTCGGCCACATAAGGGCCAAACGCGATCTGCCAGGATGCGGAAAGGGATACCGCCAGCAGGAAAGTGCTCCAGCCGAAATGGCGATTTTGCAGCAACAGACCGATGTCGTTGAGCGTCATCAACCGGGTAAACAGATACACGAAAGCAATGATGCCCAGCACGCTGGCCACCCGACCGACCAAGTGGATGACCCGATAACCGAAGATCGTCAGAAACGCGATGCAGGCGGCGAAAATCAGGATGCCGGCGCTGTCGCTGACATCGATCAGCTGGGCAATGGCTTGCCCCGACAATACCGCGCCGGTGGCGCTGAAACCGAGGTACATCAGGCACACCAGCACAATCGGGATCGCCGCCCCATAGACGCCGAACTGCACGCGACTGGAGATCATCTGCGGCAGCCCAAGCTTCGGTCCTTGAGCAGCGTGCAGGGCAACTACTGCGCCGCCGAGCAACTGGCCGATCAGCAAACCAATCAGTGACCAGAACACATCGCCGCCCAGCACCACGGCCAGAGCGCCGGTGACGATCGCGGTGATCTGCAGGTTGGCGCCGAGCCACAGGGTGAACTGGCTATAGAGGCTGCCATGACGCTCGGCCTCGGGAATGTAATCGATTGAACGTGTCTCGATCAGGGGACTTCGCTGCTGACTATCGCTGACCTTGGTCATTACGGTGTTCTCTTCTGAGGGGGCAGACGGGCAAGGGGTTTCAAGTCGAATACTGTTTTGTGGCGAGCGAGCTTGCTCGCGCTCGACTGCGCAGCAGTCGCAAAATCGCATTGTTGTCAGAATTTTGGGGCCGCTTCGCAGCCCAACGGGAGCAAGCTCCCTCGCCACAATTGATCGCTGCCCCTGGACTTCTGTTAACTGACTGACAGGACTTTTAACGCTTAGAAGGCCTTGCTGGCACTGGCCACCACGGTGGCAGTGCATAGATCGTCATAGCCGTACCAGCTCGCGCATTCGCTTTTCGACAGGTCGGTATCGACGTAACTAAGTCCCCAGGTCACGCCCACGAAATCACGGGTCAATTTGGCTTCCCACTCGGTGTAGGCATCACGGCTTTCACCGTTGGCGGACCAGAAAGCCGGGTCTTTGACATCGTTGCGACCCACGCGCAGGTCCAGGCCGATCTCGGCCGGCAATTCGATTTTGTAGCTGAGGTAGGTGTAAAGGGTGTCCTGGTCCTCGCCAAAGAAGTTCGGCGTATCGTTTGAGTAGTTGGCGCCGAGCTTCACGCCATAAACGTCAAGGATGGCGTAGACCTCACTCATGTTGAATTGGCCTTCCTTTGGATAGTCGTACTTGAGGTACCCCAGATCGAGACTGATTGCTTCGGTCGCCTGCCAGTAGTAGCCCGCGTAGTACTCGAGTTCCTGCCGGGTTTTGTAGGGGCCGCCGAAATCGACATTCGAGGTCCAGGCGCCAATGTACAAGCCGCTGCTGTGCACCAGCGTGGCGCCGGCCTGAACTGCCGGATCCCCCAGGGTTTGCGAAATGCCACGGGTGCGGTAGTCGCTGACAACGCCCAAGGTCATGTCCAGGCTGAAGTTGTCGTTAAGTGTCAGTGCCTGGCTGGTCAGGGGAGCCAATACAAGGCTGGCAAGGGTCAATGCTGAGCGTACGTTCATACAAGTCTCTTATTTTTATGGATCAGCGGGTGATTTCGGGCATGGCGTTGCCCAGCCCCTCGCAATGCGAGGAGCAGGAGCATTTTTTTCGGTGCTGCCGGCGAGTGGTCGTCAGGACGCGGGCGCGTAAACCTGCTTGCCAGCGAAGAAAGTCTTCAGGACCTTGGTGTCGAACAGTTCGTCGTCGCTGACCTTGAACACATCGCGGTCGAGGATGATCAGATCGGCCTGTTTGCCGGGCGCCAACGAGCCAATCTGTTGATCCAGCCGCAGGACTTTGGCGGCATTGAGGGTGTAGGCGTAGAACATGGTCTGGCGATCAATGCTTTCATTGGCATTCAACACACCCAGCGGCCCTTTACGAGTGCTGGCCTGAGCGATGGCATTCCACGGATTGGGGCTGGACACCGGCCAGTCACTGCCACCGGCGATGAGCGCACCGGCGTTATGCAGAGACCTGGCGGGATACTGATAACCGTAAGCGAACGCGCTGATATACGGCTTGACCAACTCCACCGTGTAAGACTCGCCGGTAGCCCACAGCAGCTGCATGGAAGCGATCACGCCCAGTTGCTTGAAGCGCGGAAATTCCTTTGGATTGACCAGTTGCAGGTGGGTAATGCTGTGGGCCATCGGCGTCGGATTGAGTTTGCGCGCGTATGCAATGCCATTGAGTGACTCACGTACGGCACGGTCGCCGACCGCATGCGTGTGCACAATCCAGTCTCGCTTCTCCGCCGCGACTACCAACTCACCAAAGTGTGCCGGGTCGATCAGCAACTGACCATTTTTGTGACTGTTGGTGAACGGAACAATCACCGCTGCCGTCTGCCCCGGAAACTCCAGAACGCCGTCAGCGAAGACCTTGATGCCAGGGAAGCTCAGGTTGGGCACGCCCTCGAATTTCTTCATCACCTTGGCCAGCACTTCCAGATCGGCTGGCCGACTTTTTGGATTGGCCAGCAGCAGAGCCGCGACGTGGGCATTGAGCTCGCCCTTCTCTGCCAGTTCGCGGTAAAGCGGTAGAACACCGTAACTCTGTTCGGTGGCCTGGAAATCGAACAGCGAATCACCACTTCCGGCATTCGCTGCCGCGTCCATCCAGGCGGTAACGCCATATTGATTATTGACCTTCACCGCCTCGCGGGCGGCCTTCAGCATGACCTCGTTGCCGGGCGCGGGGATCTGACTGCGTACCGTATCCCAGCGCGACTCGGCGAACAAACCATTGGGGGTGAAGTCCGCTGCGTGCCCCACGAAGCTGCGGTCCTGTTCCGACAGGCCTTTTACCAATGCTGCGTCGATCTTCAGACGCTTGAGCATCGCGTTGTTGGCCCAGCCGGTATGCCCGTCAATCCCGCTGAGGACCACCGGTTGGTCCGCCCAGCGTCCCTGATTGAAGCGCTGACCGAGCTCGCGGCTTTTCTCCCAATAGGCCGAACTCACCCCGGCAATGCTGATCACATCACCGGCCCGTGCACGCCCCGCTTCATCCTGCTCGATCACCCATTGCTCGAGTTCCGGCAACGGCTTTACTTCATCCAGCAGGTTGGCCCCTTGGCTGTTGAAGGCCGCAACGACCGGGTGACTATGGGTATCAATCATTCCAGGCATCAATACTTTGCCCGCCAGATCGATTCGTTGCGTCTGGGCGTCGGCCAGGGCGTTGATCTCGGCATCGCTGCCCACTTTAAGAATCTTGCCGTCTTGCACCGCCACTGCCTGAACCAGTGCTTGACCGGGTTCGGCGGTAAAAACCTTGCCGTTGAACAGCACAAGATCAGCGGCGGCCATGGCCTGCACCGAGGAAAGGGCCAGGGCTGCGGCCAACAGGTTGGGAATGAATAATTGCATCGGAACACTCTCTTGTTTTTATTGGGTGGTTCGGGATGTGGAAGCTTGTGACAACGCCTTCGGATCAAGTCCAACGAACGGCGTCTTGGCCCACACGACCTTGCCGCCGACCACTGTCAGCAACACGTCGTTTCGGCCCAGCTCATCCTCTGGCACCTGCATGAAGTTCTTGTCCAACACAATCAAGTCGGCGAACTTGCCCACTTCGACCGAACCGACGACAGCGTCCAGTTTCAGCTGCTCGGCGGCGTTCATGGTGATGGTGCGCAGCACGTCAGTGCGCGACAGCGCCGGGTCGGCATTCAACCTGCCCGCATACTTGGGGCCATAGCTGTGCGGGTTCAGCGGATCGCCCGAGCGGGTGACACCGATCTTCAACGCCAGGAATTCATCGAGCGGGTCGACAGGCCAGTCGCTGCCATAAGCAACCCGACCGCCAGCGCGGCTGATGCTGCCGGATGGCTCCATGCGGGCAAAACGCGCCGGCCCGAGATGATCGCTGGTGCCATCAACCGTGGACGGTGCCTGCTGGGCCCACTGGAACGACATGTTGGCGGTCACATCGAGCGCCTTGAAACGTGCATAGTCGGCGGGGTCCACCGATTCGGCGTGAGTAATGGCCGGACGAAAGCTATTGCCCGGCAGTTGCTGACGCACGTATTCGATACCGTTCAACGAGTCACGCACCGCTCGGTCCCCGGTGGCGTGAAGGTGCGGATCGAGGCCGGCCTGCACCGCTTGCAACAGCAGCGGATTGAGCACTTGCGGCGGGTAGTACAGCTCACCGGCATTCTTGCCAGGCGTCCATTTGGGCGCGGCATCGGTGCCGGCATTGCGCAGGTACGGCGCCAACATTGCCCCGGTATCCGCTGGAGCGTTGATGATGCCGTCCATGAACAATTTGACGTGGCGCATGCTCACGCCCGGCGCGACTTTGGCTTCGCCCTGGTCGTAGGTGTTGGCCAGTGCCTTGGCCTCGGCAATGGTTTTCGCCGGGGCTGCAGCGGCCGCGGCAGGGTCGAGTTTGATCGCCAGCAAGGCCCGTGCGGTCAGCTCGCCCGACTGTTGCAGGGTGGTAAACGCTTTGCCATTTTCAGGTCCCGACAAGGCATCGAAAAAACTGGTGATGCCTTGCTGGCGCATGGCATCGAGCGCCGCGCGGGTCTGGTTGAGTTTTTCTGCGTCGCTGGCTGGCGGCACCACGGCGGCCATGGCATCGGCGGCACCGTCTTCGCAGATACCGGTCGGGTTGCCGGCGCTGTCGCGCACGTACTTGCCATCCCCCGGATTGGCCGTGTGCTTGTTGATGCCGGCAACCGCCAGGCCGCGAGAGTTTGTCAGCACGGTATGGAAGTCGGTAGAACGGACCTGAATCGGGCGATTGGTCTTGAGCGCATCCAGCGTCGACTTGTCGGGATCGCCGTCGAGCCCGGTCATACCCATGCGGTCCCAGCTACCCACTTCAAGCCAGACATCCGGGCCCTTGCTCTTGTCGGCATCCAGACACGCCTGAATGGTTTCCTGGAAAACCTTGCGGGTCATCGTCTGGTATTTCAGGTCGCACAACGTCATGGCGCGACCGCCATCCCCCGGGTGCATGTGCGCATCGACGAAGCCGGGCATCAACATGCGCCCCGCCAGATCGATCAGCTGTGTCTGCGTGCCGATGTACGAGGCAACCCCTTCATCGCTGCCGACATAAACGATCTTCCCGCCCGTGACGGCAATCGCCTGCTGCACGGAGTTCTTGCCATCGACGGTGTAGACAAAGCCGTTGCGCATCACCATGTCAGCCGGTGTCGAACCTTGTGTCTGACACCCCACCAGCGCCATGCAGGAAAATGCCGTTGTCGACGCAACGGCGATAAACAGCCTGGAAAATTTCAACTGCCTCACCTCTATTCTTATAGTTTTGGAAGTGGCCCGAACAGACGGCCGCAAGCCTCTGGTATGCAGGCATACCCTATAGGGCGCAGGCGTCGGATGGACCTCTACAAATGAGGAGGGGTGAGGTAATTAAATGACAGGGGTCCGATCGGGTGTAGCGGCGGAACCTGTGGGAGCGGCGGTGCGGCGATCCGACTTGCTCGCGAAGACGGCGGCACAGTCAACATTGACCGAAGAGGCTTGTTTAAAAAACCTCAACGTTACGTCCTGAAAGCTACAAAACCTTGCGCCGTTGCCTACGGCTGCACCAGAATCCGCCGGCTTGTGCGCCTTGGGGTCACTCGGTAACTTGATTCGTGTCACTGCTCATCAGTGATCGGGTTTAGCAGCCCGCGATAACTCGGCTGTGCGTGCATCTGTCATGCAGGTATTTTCATTGCCTGTAACTTGATGGTGGCTGTACGTAGGGCGCCCTCGGGCGCGCCGGATTGCTGAGTTCCCCGGTCTGCTAACCTGCGTACAGCTGCCACCCTCTTCGTTAGCAGCAGGAGGGTCGGCACACCATTAGGTAACTCAGCATATGATAAAGCCTTCACCGAACCCGCCGGACACCGATTCAGTGTCCCCTTACGAACCCGATTCAAAAAAACTCAACGAGGCCGCCGAACGCGCCCTCAACTTCCACTTCCCGTCGAATGCCGATATCAAAGCCACCGCGCGTAACCCCAGCAAGCTGTTTGTCGTGGCCCCAGAGGCCACAGCCGAAACCCTGGCGGTTTTTTTGGTCGAGACGCTGGCCTCGGTCGATGTGATGGTCCATCAGTTGGTGGATCATCTGGAGGGTGAATCGCGTTACGCCCTGCTGGGCATTTCAAACAGCATAATGGTGGCGGAGATCACGGCGAACCGCGTGCTGGATAAAATCGATACCCCTTAGAAACGTGAGCTCCATTCCCCTGTAGGAGCGAGGCTTGCCCGCGAAGGCGTCAGGTCTGGCACACCGCGTTATCGTTCTTCGCGGGCAAGCCTCGCTCCTACAAAGGACGTGTCGTCTCCGAGGCCGAGGTCGCTGAACGCAGAACCGAACCCAGTTCCACCTTGCTCTTCACACCCAGTTGCAAGTAGCAGTTGCGCAGATAGGTGCGGACTGTCGCAGGACTCAACTCAAGGATTTTGGCGATTTCCTTGTAGGAATGGCCGGCGGCGAACAGCATGGCTGCCGTTCGCTCGCGTGGCGCAAGCATCGCCCCGCGCGACTGGGCTTCGAGCGACAGGATGACGTGCTCGGCGTTGGGGGTCAGTGTCAGGGCGCAGCGGCCCAGACGCATCACGCAGGGTGCCTTTTGCAGTTGTGCGATCACCTGCGCGGGAAGCATTGAACCGTTCCAGCCGGGTAACTCACGTTCAATGGCTGCACACAGCGTTGCCCCCACGTACAGCAAGCTGCCATCCATGCGCGCGACACCAAAGTCCGACGCCCCGTTGCCTGTGTCGAAACGGATCATGTCCTGCACCTGGAATCGCCATAGCTGCAACAGATGGTCGCAGAAGGCCGAAAACAGATCGGCCTCGCTGTCGTTGAAAGCCGAAGCCTCAATGCCTCGGTAGAGACAGACGAAGAACATCAAACCGCTTTCGGGTAACTCGAAGGTGATGCACATCAGGTAGTAAAGGTCGTGGCGCCGAGCGAAAACGTTCACTTCTTCATTGGGGTCGGTGAAGCCGCTGTCGCGCAAGACCTCACCGGGTCGACTCATGGTGTCATGGGAGAATTTGTCGTTGCGCGCACAGGTATGCCACTCGGCGGCAAACGACTCGGGCAGATTGATTCGCCCGTGCATCCAGTTTCTGGGCGAAACATCGACGCCTGACGCAGACATCTCGCCCCACCAGGCCGAAGCGAAGGGCACCAGTTGGCTAAATGCCTGCAGGCCGTCCGCAATGAACTGCGATGCACCGCGATCCCGGGCAAGACGCCCCAGGTGCAACACGCAACGATTGAATGCTTGCAGCGTTGCCATCGACGTCTTGGCGCCGACCTCATCACCCTCCTCCATCGCTCTGATCCCGTTCGCTGCATGGCGTATTATTTTTTTGGACCATGCCATAGGCGCAGCGATTGCGTCCAGCCCCAGGCGCGCAAGCTCGCCCGCCACGGGACTGGCGGTGTTTTCAGACTTTGATTTCGCTGGCCGGCATCACATCGATCCGCGCCACGGAGCCGGTCAAGTGCGCCAGATCCTTGTTGTGTTCGGCGATGATGTCTTCGGCGCTCATCATGCCGTTGTCGATGGTGGAATGGGCGTCGGCCACCAGCACGACGTCGTAACCCAATTGATGCGCCTGGCGGACGGTGGCGTTGATGCAGTAGTCGGTTTGCAGACCGCAGATGATCAGACGGTCGGCTTCCAGCTCTTGCAGCTGTTCATGCAAGTCGGTCTGGTAGAACGAATCCGGGGTGGTTTTGTACACGTGCAGGTCTTGGGGGGAGGTCTTCAGACCGTCGGCCAGTTGCCAGCCTTCGCCGCCGTATTGCAGCAGGTCGCCTTCTTCGTGTTGGATCAGGATGACCGGGATGTCGGCGGCCCGGGCTTTGGTGCTGAGATCGTTGATGGTGTCGATGACGCGCTTGATGTCGAAGCATTCATACTCGCCGATGCACAGCGCGCGTTGGACATCAATGATCAGGAGTGCGGTGCTCATGGCTTCCTTCCTTAGATAGGTCGGTAAAACGATGGATTACAACTCCCTTTCTGGTCTGTAGCAGCTGTCGAGGCTGCGTTCGAGGATCGGAGATCGGGGCCACCCGGGGAGTTCAGGTGGCCGCTGATCGCCTGCTTTAGTAACCGAGTGACAACCCGGTATTACGCCGTGGATCGTTCGCTCCATAGAAGCGGTTCTTGCCCACTGGCTTGCCTTCCAGTGAAGGCGCACCTACCAGAATAGCTGCGATATGGTTCGGGTCCTGCGGCCCGGCAAATTTATGCCCCCAGCTTTCGAGCATCTTCTTGGTGTCCGGGCTGGTGGCGAAGTTCTCCAGGTTGGTTTCTTCCGGCAGCCATTGCTGGTGGAAACGCGGCGCATCCACCGCTTCCTGGATGTTCATGCCGTAGTCGATCACGTTGAGGATGGTCAGCAGGGTTGCGGTGATGATGCGGCTGCCACCGGGGGTGCCGACAACCATGACGACCTTGCCGTCCTTGGTGACGATGGTCGGGCTCATGGACGACAGCGGCGCTTTGCCGGGGGCGATGGCGTTGGCTTCGCCCTGCACCAGACCGTACATGTTCGGCACGCCGATTTTCGAGGTGAAGTCGTCCATTTCATCGTTGAGGATGACCCCGGTTTTGCTCGCCATGACGCCGGCGCCGAACCAATCGTTGAGGGTGTAGGTCACCGACACCGCGTTGCCCCATTTGTCGACGATCGAGTAATGGGTGGTGTTGCTGCCTTCGTGGGGCGCTACGCCGGGTTTAATCTCGCGGGATACGCCGGCCTTCTGCGGGTCGATGACTTCGCGAATTTTGGTCGCGTAGTTTTTATCCAGCAGATGGGTGATCGGATTTTTCACGAAGTCCGGGTCGCCGAGGTAGCTGTTGCGGTCCACATACGCGTGGCGCATCGCTTCAATCTGGTAGTGCATCGCCTGAGCCGAGCGGAAGCCCAGGTCTTTCATCGGGTAGCCGTCGAGGATGTTCATGATCTCGCAGATCACCACGCCACCGGAGCTTGGCGGTGGCGCCGAGACCACATGATAGCCACGGTAATCGCACTCGATCGGCGCCAGTTCGCGGGTCTGGTATTTGTCGAGGTCGGCCTGGGTGATGATGCCCTTGTTGGCCTGACTGGAGGTGACGATGGCGTCGGCCACCCAGCCTTTATAGAAACCGTCGGCGCCCTTTTCGGAAATTTCCCGCAGGGTTTTGCTCAAGTCTTTTTGTACGAGTTTCTGGCCGACCTGCATCGGCTCGCCATTGCTCAGGAAGATCGAGCCCGAGTCGCGCATGTCTTTCTTGAAGACGTCGGTGGCGTACTCCAGCAAGTCGACATCGCCCTGCTCCAGCACAAAACCGTCTTCGGCAAGCTTGATCGCCGGGGCGATCACTTCCTTGCGGGGTTTGGTACCGTATTTTTTCAGGGCCAGTTCCATGCCCGAAACGGTGCCCGGCACGCCAACGGCAAGATGACCGCGGGTGCTCAGGTCCGGGATGACGTTGCCCGCTTTGTCGAGGTACATGTCGGGGGTCGCGGCCAGCGGGGCTTTTTCACGGAAGTCGAGGAAGGTCTTGCGCCCGTCCGCCAATTGAATCGTCATGAAACCGCCGCCACCCAGGTTGCCCGCCGCGGGGTACACCACCGCCAGCGCATAACCCACCGCAACGGCGGCATCGACGGCGTTGCCGCCATTCTTGAGCACATCGACGCCGACGTGGCTGGCCAGATGCTGGGCGGTGACGACCATGCCGTTTTCGGCCGCGACCGGGGCGACGGAGGCCGCATGGGCGGTCAGGCAACTCAGCGCCAATGCGGTTGCCACGAGCGATTTGGTAAAAGGTTCGAACTTCATGAGTCAGTCTCTTTTTGTTTTTAGGTTCTGTTCAAAAACAGAGGGAACGGTTCAAGAGCAGTAGGCAAGTATGGCTGGGATTGCGTATTGCGCCTCCCCGACGAGGCAGTATGCTGAGTCCCCTGTTCAGCACTTTTACGGAGTCCGCCGGCATGTCCTACACCTTCACTACCCTGGCGTCTCCGGTCGGCGAATTGAAACTGGTCGCGAAAGGTGCGCGACTGGCGGCCATCCTCTGGGAAAACGACAAACCGGGTCGGGTAAGGCTTGGGCCGATGACTGAATCAGCGGACAACCCGATCCTGGTGCGCACCGCACAGCAGTTGCAGGAATACTTCGCCGGCACGCGTAACCGTTTCGAGTTGGAACTGGATTTTTCCGGGACGGAATTTCAGCAGAAGGTGTGGCAGGCGCTACTTACGATTCCGTTTGGCGAGACTCGCAGCTACAGCGAGATTGCCCGGCAAATCGGCAATCCCAGTGCGGTTCGGGCGGTGGGTGCGGCTAATGGCAAGAATCCGATTTCAATTGTCGCGCCGTGTCATCGGGTGATCGGTGCGTCAGGGAAACTGACGGGGTTTGCCGGTGGGCTTGAGGCTAAGGAACGGCTACTGACACTGGAAGGGTACGAGTGCCACGGGGCTGGCAGGATGGATGATTTGTTTATCTAACGGACTCACACAAACTGCCTAAATCGCCGCCCGTAATTCCCGTGGCGACAAGCCATAGTGTGAGCGAAAGCGCACTGCAAAACGTGAAGCCGAGGCGTAACCGCTGGCACCGGCAATTTCACCGATGGGACGAGACGTGGTTTGCAGCCATTGCAACGCCGTTGCCAGTCGAACACTTTCCAGAATATTCCTGAAACTGTCCCCTTCATTGGCCAGTTGGCGACGCAAAGTCGACTCGCCAAGGTTCAGGTGTTGTGCGACGTCCGCAACAGTCCAGTCTCTCTCCGGGCTGCTCATTACAAGCTGCTGCACCCGTTCGCGCAGGGGATCGTTGCGATCCATCAGCAGCGGTCCGGCCTGACCACCAAGACACAGGCTCAGAAGAACCGCTTCCCCATAGTGGGTGCGTAATGCATCTGGAGCATTCGCATTGATCGAGGCCAATAACTGATCCCATGCCTGTGTTGTATGCCTGTCCAGAGGGACACATAGATCTGTCTTCAGGGCACGGCGATGGCTCATGATCTGCTGGCCATATCGGCTGCTGAAACTACGCAGTGTCGAACCGGGAAAGGTCACCACATCGGCGATGTAGTGACCGTGAAGGCCAGGGAAGTTTGAGATGCCAAGCTCGCGCCCGGCCGGCATCAGAATCAGATGTTGCGGCCCTGCACGCATCTGCCGGTCATCCCATTGCAGCAGTTTTTCCCCCTGCCGCACTCGACACAAGGTCGTAGCGAATATCGGCACCCGTTGCAATGTATGGGGCTGTCGCGCCCGTATGACACAAGCATCGATAATATTTTCCCGGTGCTGTATGCCGAAACAAGGGCGCATCGTTCTTAACGTCCGTAAGTTGAAGTAATGGTCGCTTTGGCCAAGGCGTTGGCATTGAGCATATAGCCCACCAAGGCTCCGCTGGCCTGGTTGTCGAGGGGTAGCTTATCGACTTTCAACGCCCATACGGTGAATTGATAGCGATGCGGTTTATCCCCTACAGGGGGGCAAGCCCCGCCAAATCCAGGCTGTCCATAATCGGTTCGCCCCTGTACTGCGCCAGCAGGCAGGTTCGAACCGACCCCTCTTGGCAAACTGCTGGTTGAAGCGGGTAAGTTGACCACCGTCCAATGCCACCAGCCGCTGCCGGTCGGCGCATCAGGATCGTAGACCGTGATCGCGTAACTTTTGGTGCCCGCCGGGGCGTTGCGCCAGGAAAGTTCGGGAGAAGTATTACCCCCTTCGCAACCAAAGCCCTGGAACACTTCGCGACTGGTCAGCGGGCGGTTTTCCCCAATGTCCTGGCTCGTCAGCGAGAAGTCGGCAGCGTGGCCCGTGAGGGCGACTCCCATGGACAATGCGCAGAGGATTATTCTGATGTTCATCGTGACCTCATCTGAGTGTTGGTGAGGCACGAGTTTAGAGAGAGCAAAGGCTGGTTATTGTGCCGAAATGCTCGACCATTGTGCCTGAACGCTCTCTCGAATCAGATGAACTGCACTTGTAAAACCGCACCGGCTCAAACCGCGCCGAAGACATCCTTCATCGCCGCATACTGCAGCAGCATGATGGTCTTGGCATCGCAGATCTCCCCGCGATAAAACGCCGCCAGCGCGTCGTCGAACTTCCATTCCAGCACTTCCAGTTCTTCGGTTTCTTCCTCCAGCCCGCCGCCATCACTGACTTTCGAAGAGGCGTCGTACTCGGCCACAAAAAAATGCAGCTTCTCAGTCACCGAACCGGGGCTCATGTAGGCTTCGAAAACCTTCTGCACATGATGGACGCGATAGCCGGTTTCCTCTTCGGCCTCAGCGCGAATGCGCTCTTCAGGCGCAGCGCCTTCCAGCAGCCCGGCGGCCACTTCAATCAGCAAACCATCGTGGCCGTTGACGAACACCGGCAGCCTGAACTGGCGGGTCAGCACAACGGTTTTCTTCTCGCGATTGAACAGCAAAATCGCCGCGCCATTGCCGCGGTCATAGACCTCGCGAGTCTGACGCTGCCAGTCGCCGTTGTTGCGCAAATAATTGAAAGTGATTTTCTTCAGCAGATACCAGTCGTGGGACAGCACCTGGGACTCGATGATGTTGACCCGCTCGGCTGTGTTCGACATGACAATCCCATCCTTATGTTCGTCAGAAAGCGTCAATGTTAGGCGAAAAAAGAAAAGCCCCGAAACCACGATCGACGGATTTCTCAAATTCCGGGGGATAGAACAATCGCTGCGACCGGGATAGGCTCTGCGTTCATTGCCATAAGGATGTAGCTCATGACCCTGCGAGTCGAATTGTCGAAAAATGCCACTCAGGAAGAACGCGAGGCGATCCTCACACCGCTGCGTGCCTACAACGCTTCAAAGGTTGGAACCACGGTGTCAGAGCAGATTGCTTTGCTGGTACGCAATGACAACGACGAGATTCTCGGCGGGCTTTACGGCCGAGTGTTTTACCAGTGGTTTTTCATCGAGTTGTTGTCGGTGCCGGAGCAGGCCCGGGGACAAGGGATGGGCTCGAAGCTGATGCAGATGGCCGAAGACCTGGCGCGGGAAAAGGAATGCGTGGGGATCTGGCTGGACACCTTCGACTTCCAGGCTCCGGAGTTTTACAAGAAACACGGCTACAGCGAGTTGGGGCACATCGCCGATTACCCGCCGGGCCATAAGCGCTTCTTTTTTCAGAAGCGGTTGATGAACGACGCTTGACCTGTAGGAGCAAGCTCGCTCCTACAGGGGTACTGCGTCAGCCCATTAACCTCTTTAAAGACAGGTCGCCAACGCCGCCAATCGGCGCTTGGCGACAAAATCGTCGTGCTGGGCGTAATAGTTCAACGCGGTACCCGAGGCATCGGTGGTCACGTCCACGAAGGACTCGGCCGAACGGGTGTAGACCGTGGAGCCACCCTTCTTGCCCGGCTGCAAATAAGCACCCGCATCGACGCCGAACACCGCTTCGTCCTGCCAGGCAAATTGCACGCACTGGGCGACGACTTTTTCCGGTTTGTCCGAGGTCAGGGTTTTGTACGGGGTTTTGGTGCGGGCGTCATTCATCGCCGATCCGGCGCAGCCCGCCAGCAAGGTTGCGGCCAGCGCCACCATCAGAATTCGCATTGCGTTCGCTCATCAAGAAAAAGCGGACTGTATCACCGCGGCGCGGCGTATCGTTCTGCTTTACTTCATTTATACCGCGACACCGCGCAACGATTCGCGCACCCTGTCGCGCCATTAACGTCGCATCGCCCATTTTTTCGGGCTCATTTTTCTGGAAAGGCTATGACACCCAACGCCGAGTTCTACAAACCTTCCACTGACTATGCCGACAAACTGATCAGCCAGATCGGTCAGACGCCTTCCTGGATCGCCAAGCGAATTGGCGTTACCGACAAGCGGATTCGCTACATTCTCGATGGCGAAAGAACCGTCAAAGGCGAAACCACGCCGATCCAGATGACCTACCCCGAGCAATTTGCTCTGGAGTGTCTGGCCGCAGCCGCCAAGGCGAGCAAAAAGCAGTCTTCTAAGGAGTGACCATGGCGGCAACCGAACAGCAACACGAGCAGGCGCTGAAAAAGTTTCTCGATGAGCGTCCTGAACTGCGCATCGAACTGGACAACCTGAATCCACTGTTGGCCCAAGCCAAGGGCGTTACAGTGGCGCAGTACCGCGACGAGCGCTTGCATGAAGCGTTCGAAGCCGAGGCGGAGCGCCTGGGTTTGTTTGCCTGGGAGCTGACGCTGCAACTGACTGCCGCCACACCAGAGGATTACCAGGCCCACCGCCTGGAGGTGCACAAGGAAGTCGCGGAGATGGCCGGCATGGACTGGCTGGAGTATTGCGAGTTATATGGGTTAACCAAATAATCATCGCTGCTCAAGGAAGCTTTCGTCGATGCTGCCTTTGCCCTCAAGTACCCGGGCCACACCGGGCCATTTGCATACCCATAAATGGCGCGGACGCATCGGTCTGTCGATGGTCGCCAGTTTGTCGGTGCTCGCCGGCATGACCGATGCCATCGGCTTCATGGCCAGCGGCGACTTCGTGTCCTTCATGAGCGGTAACACCACCCGGCTGGCCGTGGCGATCAGCGATGGCGACCTCGGGCTGACCCTGCGCCTGGTAATCCTCGTGGCCACGTTCGTCGCCGGCAACGCCTTGGGCATTGTCGTCAGCCGTTTCGGTGGCCGTCGGGCGTTGCCGTTGCTGCTGTGCATCGCCACCCTGCTCTGCGGCGCTGCGGCCTGGCCCTACGAAACGCAATTGCCGGCGCTGCTGGCGGCGATCATCGCCATGGGCATGCTCAATGCCGCCGTGGAAGAAGTGAATGGTCTGCCGGTCGGGCTGACTTACGTCACTGGCGCGTTGTCGCGGTTTGGCCGTGGGCTGGGGCGGTGGATGCTTGGCGAGCGGCGCAATGGCTGGCGAGTGCAATTGATCCCGTGGGCCGGGATGTTTGCCGGCGCGGTGATTGGGGCTTTGTTGGAACATCATCTTGGGCTCAAGGCCCTGTTTGTCAGCGGGCTGCTGGCGGGGGTGCTGGGGGTGCTGTCGTTGAAGATTCCACGGCGTTGGCAGTTGGGTTATATGCCGCGCTGAATCTTGTATTGACTAGTCGTGTCTCATCGCGGTCTACGAGTAAACGCCCTTCGCCGCCCCGGCGATAAAGCTTTATCATGGCCGCAGTTTTGCTGATCGAGTCCGTCATGAAGTTTGCCATTGCGCTGTTTTCCGCCGCCCATGCGCCCTCCTCGCGCCGTGCCTTGCTGTTCGCCCAGGCCGCGCTGGCCGGCGGGCATGAGATTGTCCGGCTGTTTTTCTATCAGGATGGCGTCTACAACGCGTCCGGCAGCGTGGTCACGCCTCAGGATGAACAGGATTTGCCCAAACAATGGCGCAATTTTGTCAGCGAGCATCAACTCGATGGCGTGGTCTGCATCGCCGCCGCCCTGCGCCGTGGGGTGTTGAACGAGGAAGAAGCCCAGCGCTATCAGCGTGAAGCGGTAGCGGTGGGTGCGCCGTGGGAATTGTCCGGCCTCGGCCAGTTGCATGACGCGGTGCAAGACGCTGACCGTTTGATCTGTTTCGGAGGCGCGTGAAATGGCTAAATCTTTGCTGATTATCAGCCGTCAGGCACCGTGGTCCGGGCCGAATGCACGGGAAGCGCTGGACATCGTGCTGGCCGGCGGAGCCTTCGATCTGCCGATCGGCCTGCTGTTTCTCGATGACGGCGTGTTCCAGCTCGCCGCAAAACAGGACGCCAAAGCGCTGCAACAGAAAGACCTGAGCGCCAACCTGCAAGCCTTGCCGATGTTTGGTGTCGAAGACCTGTTCGTGTGTGCTGAAAGCGCCGCGGCCCGTGGTCTGGACCCAAAAGGTCTGTCGCTTGAAGAAGCCCAGGTGTTGGCCGCCCAGGAAATCACCGCCCTCATTGACCGTTACGACCAGGTGATCACCCTCTGATGTCGACTTTGCATGTGTTGTCTCATTCCCCTTTCGGCGACGATCGCCTGAGCAGTTGCCTGCGCGTGATCGGCGCCAACGATGCGTTGCTGCTGAGTGGCGATGCGGCTTATGCCTTGCAACCAGGCACCGCACCGTTCGGTACGCTGCAGGCTCGCAACCTGAAACTGTTCGTGCTGGCCGAAGATGCTCAAGCACGGGCTCTGGAAGTCCCGGACTGGGCCAAGGCCATTGATTATCCGGCCTTCGTCGAGCTGTCGATTCATTACGACAAGGTCAACAGCTGGCTATGAAATCCCTGACGGTCGGCGCACGCGCCATTGAACTGGACAAGGACGGTTTCCTGGTCGAACTGAGTGACTGGTCTGCCGAGGTGGCCGCCGCCCTCGCCGCTGCCGAAGACATCGAGTTGAGCCCGGAACACTGGGAGATCCTCGAACTGCTGCGCCGTTTCTACGACGAATTCCAGCTGTCCCCGGCGACTCGCCCGCTGATCAAGTACACCGCATTGAAACTCGGCCCCGACAAGGGCAACAGCCTGCACCTGAACCGACTGTTCAAAGGCACCCCTGCCAAACTCGCCGCGAAACTGGCGGGCCTGCCCAAACCGACGAATTGCTTATGACCGACTATCCAGCATTGACCCTCGAAACGCCCGCCGAGCACCCGTTCGCCCAGTTCGTGCGGATCCTTGGTAAAGGCAAACGCGGCGCCCGCGACCTGACCCGAGAGGAAGCCCGCGAGGCCATGGGCATGGTGTTCGACGACAAGGTCGAGGACACCCAGCTCGGCGCCTTCCTGATGCTGTTGCGGCACAAGGAAGAAAGCGCCGAGGAAATGGCGGGGTTCACCGAAGCCTTGCGTGAGCGCCTGAATCCACCGGCGCTGGCGGTCGATCTGGACTGGCCGACGTATGCCGGCAAGAAGCGTCACCTGCCGTGGTATCTGCTGGCGGCCAAGTGCCTGGGGCAGAACGGTGTGCGCATCTTCATGCATGGCGGCGGCGCGCACACGGCGGGCCGGCTGTACAGCGAACAACTGCTCGATACGCTGAATATTCCACTGTGCCGCAACTGGCAGCAGGTCGGCACTGCGCTCGACCAGGGCGGTCTGGCGTTCATGCCATTGGTGGACTGGGCTCCGCAACTTCAGCGAATGATCGACCTGCGCAACACCTTGGGCCTGCGCTCGCCGATCCATTCCCTGGCGCGGATTCTCAACCCGTTGGGCGCTCGCTGTGGCTTGCAAAGCATTTTCCACCCCGGTTATCAGGCCGTGCATCGCGATGCCAGCGGTTTGCTGGGTGATACCGCCATCGTCATCAAGGGCGATGGCGGCGAAATCGAGATCAACCCGGACGCCGACAGTCACCTGTACGGCACCACCGGCGGCGAAAGCTGGGATGAAGAATGGCCACAGCTGTCGACCCAGCGCCACGTCAAACCGGCCAGCCTCGATCCGGAACACCTGAAAGCTGTATGGCGTGGCGACGTGGTCGACAGCTATCCGCAAATGGCACTGATCTCGACCATGGCCCTGGCGTTGCGCGGCCTCGGCCAGACCCGCGAGCAAGCGTTCGAAACCGCCCAGCAATATTGGGATGCAAGAGACCGATCGATTTAACCGATCATAAACCCCCAACCTTTGCGCTTTTTGTTCGAACCTATGCGCATAGACTCCTCTCCAACGCTTATCGGTTGAGGAGTTCTGAACATGGGTTTGTTAGTCGAAGGCCGCTGGCAAGATCAGTGGTATGAAAGCAAGGACGGCACGTTCCAGCGTGAACAGGCGCAGCGTCGCAACTGGCTGACCGCCGACGGCAAGCCAGGCCCGACCGGCGTCGGTGGTTTTGCCGCCGACGCCGGTCGCTATCACCTCTACGTATCCCTCGCCTGCCCGTGGGCTCATCGCACGCTGATCCTGCGTAAGCTCAAAGGCCTGGAAAGCCTGGTCGATGTGTCGGTGGTCAGTTGGTTGATGCTGGAAAATGGCTGGACCTTTGATAAAAACCTGGGCTCGACCGGCGACAAACTCGATCACTTCAATTTTCTGCACCAGCGCTACACCACCGATACCGCCGACTACACCGGCCGCGTCACTGTGCCGGTGCTCTGGGACAAACAGACAAATCGCATCGTCAACAATGAATCGGCGGAGATCATCCGCATGTTCAACGGCGCTTTTGATGAGCTGACCGGCAATGATCTGGATTTATACCCGGCTCCATTGCGGGCCGAGATCGATGCGCTGAACGAGCGGATTTATCCAGCGGTAAACAACGGCGTCTATCGCGCCGGGTTTGCTACGTCGCAGCAGGCTTATGAAGAAGCATTCGATGAACTGTTTGGTGAGCTGGATCGGCTGGAGCAATTGCTGGGCGCGAATCGTTACCTGACGGGTGAGTACCTGACGGAAGCGGATATACGGCTGTTCACTACGATGATTCGCTTCGATGCGGTGTACTTCGGGCACTTCAAATGCAATCTGCGGCGGATTGCCGATTATCCGAATCTGTCGAACTGGCTACGGGAGATTTATCAGTGGCCGGGGATAGCCGAGACGGTGAGTTTTGAGCACATCAAGAATCACTACTACAGCAGCCACAAGACCATCAATCCGACCGGGATCGTACCTAAAGGGCCGGCGCAGGATTTCACTGCGACTCATGATCGGGCGCGGTTGAATGGGAAAGGGGTTTGGCGCAAAGCTGAGGTCTGATGATCGTTCCCACGCTCCGCGTGGGAACGATCAAACACAAAAATCAGACTTGCGCCTGAGCCCCTTCAAACCACGCCAATTTCTCGCGCAGTTGCACCACTTCCCCGACGATCACCAGCGTCGGCGCATGCACTTCATGCTCCGCCACCAGCCGTGGAAGGTCAGCCAGGGTGCCGGTAAACACTCGCTGATTGACCGTGGTGCCCTGCTGGATCAACGCCGCCGGGGTATCGGCCGCGCGCCCGTGTTTGATCAACTGCTCGCAGATGATCGGCAAGCCCACCAGCCCCATGTAAAACACCAGGGTTTGCGCCGGCGCGACCAGGTCGGCCCAGGGCAGATCGGTGGAACCGTCCTTGAGGTGCCCGGTGACAAATCGCACCGACTGCGCGTAATCGCGGTGGGTCAGCGGAATCCCGGCATACGCTGCGCAGCCACTGGCTGCAGTAATGCCCGGAACGACCTGGAACGGAATGCCATGGGCTGCCAGTTCTTCGATCTCTTCACCGCCGCGCCCGAAGATAAACGGATCGCCGCCCTTCAACCGCACCACGCGCTTGCCGGCCTTGGCCAGATCCACCAGATGCTGGTTGATCTGCTCCTGAGGCACGGCGTGATCGGCGCGGCGCTTGCCGACGTAGACTCGCTCGGCATCGCGACGGCACAAATCCAGAATCGCCGGCGCCACCAGACGGTCATACAGCACCACATCGGCCTGCTGCATCAGACGCAAGGCGCGGAAGGTCAACAGGTCGGGGTCACCCGGCCCGGCGCCCACCAGATAAACCTCACCGGTAGCGGCAGGTGCTTCACCAGCGATTTTCGCCAGCATCAAGCGCTCGGCCTCGGCGCCCTGCCCGGCCAGTTGCCGGTCGGCAATCGGGCCCTGGAATACATCCTCCCAGAACGCCCGGCGTTGCTGTACATCCGGAAACAGGCCTTTGACCTGATGGCGGAAACGCGCCGCCAGGCCGGCCAGTTGACCGTAGGTGGAAGGAATCCAGGTTTCCAGTTTGGCGCGGATCAACCGCGCCAGAACTGGCGCATCGCCGCCGCTGGACACCGCAATGATCAATGGGGAACGGTCGACGATCGCCGGGAAGATCACGCTGCACAGGGCCGGCGCGTCCACCACGTTGACCGGCACGCAACGCCGATGAGCATCGGCGGAGACTTGGGCGTTCAGCGGTTCGTCGTCGGTGGCGGCGATGATCAGCCCGCAACCGTCCAGGTCCGTTTCGGCGTAGCCACGCAACAGGCACTCGCCACCGCTGCCGACCACTAGCTCGCGCAGTTGCGGTTCGATTTCAGGCGCGACCACCCGCAGCAGCGCACCGGCTTCGGCCAGCAGGCGGGATTTGCGCAAGGCAATCTCCCCGCCGCCGACGACCAATACACGACTGCCGCGAAGGTTATGAAACAGCGGCAGATAGTCCATTTAGCCGATGACCTCAAGGCCACCCATGTACGGTTTGAGCACCTCTGGCACACGGATCGAGCCGTCGGCCTGCTGGTAGTTCTCAAGTACCGCCACCAGGGTGCGACCAACCGCCAGGCCGGAACCGTTCAGGGTGTGGACCAGCTCAGGCTTGCCGGTTTCCGGGTTGCGGAAACGCGCTTGCATGCGGCGGGCCTGGAAATCGCCGCAGTTGGAGCACGACGAAATCTCGCGGTATTTGTCCTGGCTCGGAATCCACACTTCCAGATCGTAGGTCTTGACCGCGCTGAAGCCCATGTCGCCGGTGCACAACGCCAGGGTGCGGTACGGCAGTTCCAGCAGTTGCAGGACTTTCTCGGCGTTGGCAGTCAGGCCTTCCAGCGCTTCCATCGAGGTCGATGGCTCAACGATCTGGACCATCTCAACCTTGTCGAACTGGTGCTGACGAATCATGCCGCGAGTGTCGCGACCCGATGCACCGGCCTCGCTGCGGAAGCACGGCGTGTGCGCCACGAACTTGATCGGCAGCAGTTTCGAGTCGACGATTTCGCCAGCGACGATGTTGGTCAGCGACACTTCAGCGGTCGGGATGAGGTACAGATCGGCTTCGCCTTCGCGGCTGATCTTGAACAGGTCTTCTTCGAACTTCGGCAGCTGACCGGTGCCCTGCAACGCAGGCGCCTGCACCAGGTACGGGGTGTAAGCCTCTTCGTAACCGTGTTCGTTGATGTGCAGGTTGATCATGAACTGCGCCAGCGCACGGTGCAAACGAGCGATCGGGCCGCGCAGCAGGGCGAAACGGGCGCCGGACAGCTTGGCGGCGGTTTCGAAGTCCAGCCAGCCGAACTTCTCGCCCAGAGCCACGTGGTCCTGAACCGGGAAATCGAAGGCTTTAGGCGTGCCCCAGCGGCGCACTTCCACGTTGCCTTCTTCGTCATCGCCAACCGGCACCGATTCGTGCGGCAGGTTCGGGATGCCCAGCAGGATCGAATCCAGCTCGGTCTGAATCGCGTCCAGCTCGACTTTACCGGCGCTCAACTCACCCGCCATGCGCTCGACGTCCGCCATCAACGGCGCGATGTCTTCGCCGCGCTGCTTGGCCTGACCGATGGATTTGGAGCGCGCGTTACGTTCAGCCTGCAGTGCCTCGGTGCGGGTCTGGACGGTCTTGCGCTGTTCTTCCAGCGCTTCGATGCGCGCAACATCCAGCGTGTAGCCACGGGATGCCAGGCGGTCCGCTACGTCCTGAAGGTTGCTACGTAACAGTTTGGAATCGAGCATGTCGGTTTCTCGTTATCAAAGTTTGGTCAAGGACAGGCCGGCCCAAGTGGCGAGCAGCCCGCCGAATACGCTGATGGCCGCATAGCCCAGGGCCAGCGGCACTTGCCCGGTTTCCAGCAGGCGCACCGTATCCAGTGAAAAGGATGAAAAAGTCGTCAGCCCCCCGAGGAAGCCGACCATCAACCCGGCGCGCACCGCAAACGGTACCTCCGGGCGAATCAAAAACAGACCGTATAGAACGCCGATCAGCAAACAGCCCACGATATTAACGGCCAGCGTCGCGGTATAGAAGTGCCGCGGCCAATTCGCGTTGATCCAGTTACCGGTGGCGAAGCGCAATAGCGTACCGGCGACACCGCCGACAGAAACGGCAACGATCAATGGAATCACTATTTTCTCCGCTGCCGTGGGCTTAGACGATCAAGCTGCGCGAGGTGGTTAAGCTTTTCGCCGATCTTCAGCTCCAGGCCGCGGGGCACGGGTTGATAAAACCGTTGGGGTTCTAGCTCGTCCGGGAAATAGTCTTCGCCCGCAGCATAGGCATCCGGTTCATCGTGGGCATAACGGTATTCATCGCCATAACCCAATTGCTTCATCAACTTGGTCGGCGCGTTACGCAAGTGCAGCGGCACTTCGAGCGAACCGTGTTCGGCGGCGCTGCGTATCGCAGCTTTGAAACCCATGTACACCGCATTGCTTTTCGGCGCGCAGGCCAGATAGGTAATGGCTTGGGCCACCGCCAACTCACCTTCGGGACTGCCGAGGCGCTCCTGCACTTCCCACGCCGCCAGGCACAGGCTCAGGGCGCGAGGGTCGGCGTTGCCGATGTCTTCGCTGGCCATGCGCACCACGCGCCGGGCCAGGTACAGCGGGTCGCAACCGCCGTCGATCATCCGCGCGAACCAATACAGCGCGCCATCGGGATTGGAACCGCGCACCGACTTATGCAGCGCGGAGATCTGGTCGTAGAAGGCTTCGCCGCCCTTGTCAAAGCGTCGACGGGTATCACCGAGCAGACTTTGCAGCAGATCGACGCCGATTTCGTTGTTGTCTTCGGCCAGGTCCGAGGCGTTTTCCAGCAGATTGAGCAGACGCCGGCCATCGCCATCGGCGGCGGACAACAGCATCTGGAAACCTTCATCGCTGAGGGTCAGTTGCCGCTTGCCCAACCCACGCTCTTCGGTCAGCGCGCGACGCACCAGCTTGCGCAGGGCCGCTTCGTCGAGGCTTTTGAGCACATAGACGCGAGCCCGGGACAGCAGCGCGTTATTGAGTTCGAATGAGGGGTTTTCCGTGGTCGCGCCGATGAAAATCAGCGTGCCGTCTTCAACGTATGGCAGGAATGCATCCTGCTGGGACTTGTTGAAGCGGTGCACTTCGTCGACGAACAGAATGGTGCGTTTGCCGTACTGCCCCGCCTGCTGCTTGGCGACTTCCACCGCCTGACGGATTTCCTTTACGCCGGCCAGCACCGCCGAAACCGTTTCGAAGTGCGCATCCGAGACTTCCGCGAGCAGTCGCGCCAACGTGGTTTTACCCACCCCCGGCGGTCCCCAGAAAATCATCGAATGCAGGGCGCCCTGTTCCAGCGCTTCGCGCAAAGGCTTGCCGCGAGCGAGCAGGTGTTCCTGACCGACATACTCGTCCAGATTGGTCGCGCGCAGGCGTGCGGCCAAAGGTTGAGCAATCGGGGCGCTGCGAAACAGGTCCATCACTACTTATGAAACCTCACTGGGTCCTGAGCTTGGCATCGCAATCCTTGTAGGAGCGAGCTTGCTCGCGAAGAGGGAGTATCAGTCGACATCAATGTTTCCGATACTCCGCCTTCGCGAGCAAGCTCGCTCCTACAGGATCCTGCATTTTATTCCTGGATCACATCGGCACCCTTGGGGATGTCGAACTTGAACTTGGACGCAGGAATCGGCTCGTTGGCCTTCACGCCGGTGAACAGGATATTGGTGCGCTGACCGACGCTGTCAATCATCTGCATGTCATTGACCAGACCGTTGCGGAACGACAGGCGCAGGCTGTCGAACAGGGTATCTTTGGTTTTCGGCTTCAGGGTGAAGTCGATCACGCCACCGGCTTCCTTGGCGCTGATGTCGAAGCTCTGGCTGATCTTGGACACGTCGCCCGACAGCAGCAATGCCGGGGTCTGGGTCAGGCGCTGATCAAGGTTCTTGATGGTGGCCTGCTCAAGGTCCGGATCCCACAACGTCACCTTCTTGCCGTCGGAGACCATCGTTTGTTCGGCCGGCGCGTTGGTGTGCCAGTAAAACAAGCCAGGACGCTGCAAGGACATTTCACCCGCGGTTTCCTGCAACTGAGTGCCACTGCCATCGAGGGTCAGCTGGGAGAAGCGCGCGGTCAGGGTCTGGGATTTTTCCAGCAGTTGAGTCAGACGCGCCACGTCCTTGTCATCGGCATGGGCCGAGAGCGTGGTCAAAGCCAGTACCGGCAGCAACAGCATGCGGATAAGACGCATGGGAGTCCTCATAAACATTCGTGGGAGTGCGGGCGGCGCCTCAAGACACCGCCCCTTTCAAAACCGGATCAGTCGCGCACCGGACCAGGGGCCAGGACTTCACGCGAGCCGTTGGTGTTCATGGACGTTACGACCCCGGCCATTTCCATGGCTTCGATCATACGCGCCGCGCGGTTGTAGCCGATTTTCAGCTTGCGTTGAACTGCGGAAATGGACGCACGACGGCTTTCCAGTACGAACTGCACCGCTTCGTCGTACAGCGCATCGGTTTCGGCATCATCGTCACCGCCACCGCCGCCGTTTTCAAAGCCGCTACCGGCCTCTTCGACACCGGCGAGGATGTCATCGTTGTATTCCGGTGCGCCGCGCAGTTTCCAGGCTTCAACCACCCGGTGAACCTCGTCATCGGACACGAACGCGCCGTGAACACGAATCGGCAGACTGGTGCCCGGTGGCATGTACAACATATCACCGTGGCCCAGCAGTTGTTCGGCGCCACCCTGGTCGATGATGGTCCGCGAATCGATCTTGCTCGATACCTGGAACGCCATACGGGTCGGAATGTTCGCCTTGATCAGGCCGGTGATCACGTCCACCGACGGCCGCTGGGTCGCGAGGATCAAGTGGATGCCGGCCGCACGGGCCTTCTGGGCGATACGGGCGATCAGCTCTTCAACCTTCTTGCCGACGATCATCATCATGTCGGCGAATTCGTCGACGACCACGACAATGGTCGGCAGTTTTTGCAGCAGTGGAGCCTCGTCGTGGATGCTTTCGCGCTTGTACAGCGGATCACTCAACGGCTCGCCGGCGTCCTGGGCTTCCTTGACCTTGGCGTTGAAGCCCGACAGGTTACGCACGCCCATCTTCGCCATCAGCTTGTAACGCCGTTCCATCTCGGCGACGCTCCAGCGCAAGGCATTGGCGGCGTCCTTCATGTCGGTGACCACCGGGCACAGCAGGTGCGGAATGCCTTCGTAGATCGACAGCTCGAGCATTTTCGGGTCGATCATGATCAGCTTGGCGTCTTCCGGGCCAGACTTGAACAGAATCGACAGGATCATCGCGTTCACACCCACCGACTTACCTGAACCGGTCGTACCGGCCACCAGCAAGTGCGGCATCTTCGCCAGGTCGGTGATGACCGGTTTGCCGCCGATATCGTGACCCAGGGCCAGGGTGACCGGGGACTTGAAGTTATCGTACTCGGGGGTCGACAGGACCTCGGAGAAGCGCACGATCTGCCGGTCTTCGTTAGGGATCTCGATACCGACCGTGGTCTTGCCCGGAATCACTTCGACGACACGCACGCTGGTCACGGCCAGGGAACGGGCCAGGTCTTTCGCCAGATTGGAGATGCGGCTGACTTTGACGCCGGCTGCCGGCTGGATTTCGTAACGGGTAATGACCGGGCCCGGGTGAATCGAATCCACCGAGACTTCGACGCCGAATTCCTTGAGCTTGATTTCCAGCAAGTGGCCGACGGCCGCCAGGGATTCAGGCGAATAATTGAGTTGTTTCTTTTCCGCAGGGTCGAGAATCGAGATCGGTGGCAAGGTGCCTTCCACGGCGCTGTCGACGAACAACGGCGCCTGCTTCTCTTTTTCCACGCGTTTGCTGGGCGCTGCGGGTTTGGGCGGAGCTGGGGCAATCACCGGCGGCACCTGCTTCTCGCGCTCGGACATGTGCTTGCTCAGGGCCTGCTCGCGCTCGATCAGGCGCTCCTTGACCTTGGCCTGCTCGCGTTTGTCGGAGACTGTCGGTGCGACCACGTCATGCATGCGATCGTCGACTTCACGCAGCTGGGCGACCAGTTGTTTGCGTTCCATACGGGCCGCCCACCAGCGATTGGCCGCGCCCTGAAACAGTTCGAACAGATCCAGGGTGATCTTCCCGGTGACGTCCATCACCTTGAACCATGACAGGTCGGTGAACACCGTCAGGCCGAACAGAAACAGCGCGATGAACAGCAGCGTGCTGCCCTGGATGTTCAGCGCGTTCCTGGCCAGATCGCCGAGGCTTTCGCCCAAAGCGCCCCCCGCACCGGCCGGCAGACCAGTCGCCGCATGGAAATGAATGTGGGCCAGTGCCGCGCCCGACAGCACCAGAAACACCAGGCCAATCAGGCGCCAGGAGAACAGCCAGCCGCTCCACTGCCACGGCTCGTGGCGCTGGCGGAAGATCTGATAGGCCTTGACCGCCAGCAGCAACGGGAAAATGTAGGCGAAGTAACCCAGGACCATGAACAGGATGTCGGCGCTGTAGGAGCCGGCAGGCCCGCCGAAGTTCTGCACATCGTCGATCTTGCTGTTATGGCTCCAGCCCGGATCGTCTTTGCCGTAGGTCAACAAAGCCATCATCAGGAACAGGCACAAGGCGCCGATGGCGATCAATGCACCTTCCTTGAGCCGGTAGTGCAATTGCTGACGCCAGAGCGGAACGACTGTTTTAGGTGCTGCGGTGGATTTCTTCAAAACGCTTCTTTTCCTGCGCCCATGGCGCGTCCATCTGTTGAATGACGATAAAAACTGCCCAATCCAGGCAGGTAAAAAAGTTAACAGGCGCAACCGGGACTACTTTTAACACTGTGCCCTGGTTTTTCGAAATACGGCACGCACCGCTTTTTTGATACAAACACTGTTACAAGCAGGCATTGTACGGGTTTGTTCGCCCGATGCCATGCTTGAGACCCTTGGGTGCAGCATAGCCAACAGCACAGTACGCGCGGTCCAATTTGAGCATGCATTCTCTTTTGTGACAAAGGCTTATGAGGTGTTTTTATGACTGAAGCGAAGCATTCCCGCCTGATCATTCTGGGTTCCGGCCCTGCCGGTTACAGCGCAGCCGTTTATGCCGCTCGCGCCAACCTCAAACCCGTTGTCATCACCGGCATACAGGCAGGTGGCCAGCTGACCACCACCGTCGAAGTCGACAACTGGCCCGGCGACGTCGAAGGCCTGACCGGCCCGGTACTGATGGAACGCATGCAAAAACACGCCGAACGCTTCGACACCGAGATCGTTTACGACCACATCCATACGGCCAAGTTGCAACAGCGCCCGTTCGAACTCATTGGCGACAGCGGCACCTACACCTGCGATGCGCTGATTATCGCCACCGGCGCTTCCGCACAATACCTGGGGCTGCCATCGGAAGAAGCCTTTGCCGGCAAAGGGGTTTCGGCCTGCGCCACCTGCGATGGCTTCTTCTACCGTAACCAAGTGGTCGCGGTGGTCGGCGGCGGTAACACGGCCGTGGAGGAAGCGCTGTACCTGTCGAATATCGCCAAGGAAGTTCACCTGATTCACCGCCGCGACAAACTGCGCTCGGAGAAGATCCTCCAGGACAAGCTCTTCGAAAAAGCCGCCAACGGCAATATACGCCTGCACTGGAACCAAAACCTGGACGAAGTACTGGGCGACGCCAGCGGCGTGACCGGTGCCCGTCTACGGCACAGCCATACGGGCGAAACCAGTGAGTTGTCGCTGGCCGGCGTATTCATCGCCATCGGCCACAAGCCCAACACCGACCTGTTCCAAGGGCAGCTGAAAATGCGTGACGGCTATCTGCTGGTCAAGGGCGGCAGCGAAGGTGACGCCACTGCCACCGACATTGAAGGCGTGTTCGCCGCTGGTGATGTGGCCGATCATATTTACCGCCAGGCGGTGACGTCCGCCGGGGCCGGCTGCATGGCCGCGCTGGACGCCGAGAAGTATCTCGATGACATCCCCACCGTTTGACGGTTAACCTCCTTCAAGGCGGGCTCACCGGCCCGCTATCGCCCTCCCCTTCTGCAAGCCCGGATGCCATGCTGACTTGGTTACAACGCAATACCCTGACCTTCCCGCCGCTGGAAAAAGCCATGCGCGATCCCAACGGGTTGCTGGCCGCGGGCGGCGATCTGTCCGCCGATCGTCTGATTCAAGCCTATCGTCACGGCTGCTTTCCGTGGTTCTCGGAGGGTCAGCCAATTCTCTGGTGGTCGCCAGATCCGCGCACAGTACTGTTTCCCGACGAACTGCATGTCTCCCGCAGCTTGAATAAACTGCTGCGCCAACAACGCTATCAAGTGACCTTCGATCGGGATTTTGCCGCAGTCATCCGCGCCTGCGCCGCACCGCGCGAGTACGCTGACGGCACCTGGATCACCCAAGCGATGCAGGACGCCTACGTCGAACTGCACAAGCGCGGTTACGCCCACTCGGTGGAAGTCTGGGACAATGGCGTGCTGGTCGGCGGGCTCTACGGCTTGGCCATGGGGCAGCTGTTTTTCGGCGAGTCGATGTTCAGCCGCGCCGACAACGCCTCCAAATATGGCTTTGCCACACTGGTGCGACATCTGAAAGACTCAGGTTTTGTACTGATCGACTGCCAGATGCCTACCGATCATCTGCACAGCCTCGGTGCCCGAGCGATTCCCCGCCGCGAATTTGCTGGCTACCTTGCCCGGCACCTGGATCAACCCGGCCGTGCCACCTGGGTTTGCTGAGCGACTTTTGCGCGCGTGGCTTACACTTAATGCGGGGAAACGAATTGAGAGCGCCCCCTAATCAAAAGCTTATCCCGAGGGTTGATCATGACCGAGTTGGCGCGTTTGAAGTTCTATGCCACTCAGCCCCACTCTTGCAGTTATCTGCCCGAGGAGCAGGCCACCACGCTGTTCCTCGACCCTAGCCAGCCCATGGATGTGCATGTCTACGCAGATCTGTCGGAAATGGGCTTTCGTCGCAGTGGCGATCATCTCTACCGACCCCATTGCCAGCATTGCAATGCGTGCGTACCGGCGCGCATTCCTGTGGCGCAATTTACGCCCAACCGCCAACAAAAACGCATTGTCAAACGCAATGCCGACCTGCAAGTGCGCCCGGCCAGACCAAAGTTCACCGAAGAGTACTTCGACCTCTATCAGCGCTATATCGAACAACGTCACGCCGATGGCGATATGTATCCGCCGAGCCGCGACCAGTTTTCGACCTTCCTGGTGCGTGACCTGCCGTTTTCCCGGTTCTACGAATTCCGTCTCGAAGGCCGGCTGCTGGCAGTGGCCGTCACTGACTTGCTGCCCAACGGTCTGTCGGCGGTCTACACCTTCTACGAGCCCGGTGAGGAGCGTCGCAGCCTGGGGCGTTACGCGATTCTCTGGCAGATCGCCGAAGCCCGGCGCCTGGGCCTGGAAGCGGTCTATCTCGGCTACTGGATCAAAAACTGCAAAAAAATGAGCTACAAGACCCAATATCGCCCTATCGAACTGCTGATTAATCAGCGTTGGGTCATCCTGAGCTAGAACCCCTTGGCTTAAACCCCATTTTTCGGGCACAATGCACGCCGCTTTTGCCTGGCGCAGTTGCACCGGGCCATTCATTGGACACCGAGGGCTTTACTGCATGTCGAAAGAAGACAGCTTCGAAATGGAAGGCACTGTCGTCGACACCCTGCCCAACACCATGTTTCGTGTGGAGTTGGAAAATGGGCACGTCGTAACCGCGCATATCTCCGGCAAGATGCGCAAGAACTACATCCGTATTCTTACCGGCGACAAAGTGCGCGTCGAGCTGACGCCCTATGACTTGAGCAAAGGGCGCATCACCTACCGCGCTCGCTAATCAAGTCAATACAAAACGCCCGGCCATGCCGGGCGTTTTTGTTTGTGGATCGTTCCCACGCTCAGCGTGGGAATGCCTCAACGGACGCTCTGCGTTCGGCTTTTGAAGGGACGCGGAGCGTCCCGGACTGCATTCCTTTGCTGCGCGTGGGAACGATCATGGCGGACAGCAAAAAGGCGCCAATCGGCGCCTTTTTGCTGTCTTGCGGTTTAACGTCAGGCCATTTCAGCCGTGGTCTCGAACTCGAAGGTCAGCTCGCCGTCCTTGATGTCGATGTGTACCACACCGCCATGTTCGGCCAGTTCGCCAAAGAGAATCTCCTCCGCCAGCGGACGCTTGATTTTGTCCTGAATCAAACGCGCCATTGGGCGAGCGCCCATTGCCGAGTCGTAGCCACCGGCCGCCAGCCAGCTGCGAGCAGCGTCGGTGACTTCCAGCAGCACACGCTTGTCTTCCAGTTGCGCCTGAAGTTCGGTAAGGAACTTGTCCACCACGCTTTTGATGACCTCATGGCTGAGGCGACCAAACTGGATAATGGTGTCCAGACGGTTACGGAATTCCGGCGTGAAGCTCTTCTTGATCACTTCCATCGCATCGGACGAGTGGTCCTGATAAGTGAAACCGATCGAAGCACGCGCTGCAGTCTCGGCACCGGCGTTGGTCGTCATGATGACGATTACGTTACGGAAGTCCGCCTTGCGCCCGTTGTTATCGGTCAGCGTACCGTGGTCCATGACCTGCAACAGCAGGTTGAAGACTTCCGGATGCGCCTTCTCGATTTCATCGAGCAGCAGCACGCAGTGAGGCTGCTTGGTGATGGCTTCGGTCAGCAGACCGCCCTGATCGAACCCGACATAGCCTGGAGGTGCACCGATCAGACGCGATACGGTGTGGCGCTCCATGTACTCGGACATGTCAAAGCGAACCAGCTCGACACCCAACGCCTTGGCCAATTGCCGCGCGGCCTCGGTTTTACCCACACCGGTCGGCCCTGCGAACAGGAACGAACCGACGGGCTTGTCAGGCGACTTGAGGCCGGCACGGGACAGTTTGATCGCGGTCGACAGCGAGTCGATCGCCGCATCCTGGCCAAATACCGTGAGCTTCAGGTCACGCTCAAGGTTACGCAGCAGCTCTTTATCGGAACTGGTGACGTGCTTAGGTGGAATTCGCGCGATTTTCGCGACGATGTCCTCGACCTGAGGCACTTCGATGCGTTTCACGCGTTTCTCGATCGGCTGCAGACGCTGATAGGCGCCCGCCTCGTCGATGACGTCGATGGCCTTGTCCGGCATGTGCCGGTCATTGATATAACGCGAGGCCAGTTCAGCCGCGGCGCGCAGGGCTTCATCGCTGTATTCGATGTTGTGGTGCGCTTCGAAACGCCCTTTCAGGCCACGCAGGATGCCAATGGTGTCTTCCACCGAAGGTTCCGATACATCGACCTTCTGGAAGCGCCGGGCCAGAGCACGGTCCTTCTCGAAGATCCCGCGGAATTCCTGGAACGTGGTCGAACCGATGCAGCGAATGTCGCCCGAAGACAACAATGGCTTGAGCAGGTTCGATGCATCCATGACGCCACCGGACGCAGCGCCCGCACCAATGATGGTGTGGATCTCGTCGATGAACAGGATCGCCTGTGGACGTTTTTTCAGCTCATTGAGCAGCGCCTTGAAGCGCTTCTCGAAATCACCGCGGTATTTGGTCCCGGCCAGCAAGGCTCCCAGATCGAGGGAATACACCACACTGTTGGCCAGCAGGTCCGGAACCTGGTTGTCGACAATCCGTTTGGCCAGGCCTTCGGCAATCGCGGTTTTACCCACGCCCGCCTCGCCCACCAGCAGCGGATTGTTTTTGCGACGGCGCGCGAGGATCTGCGCGACGCGCTCGACCTCCAGCTCACGGCCTACCAACGGATCGATACGACCCTGGCGCGCGAGTTCGTTGAGGTTGCTGGCATAAGCATCCAGAGGATTGCCTGAAGAAGAAGACTCACCGCCCTCGTCGTCCTGCATATCTTGTTCACCTTCAGAGTGATCGCCATGCCCCGGCACTTTGGAAATGCCATGGGCGATGTAGTTGACGACATCGATGCGCGCAACGCTCTGCTGTTTCAGCAGAAACACTGCCTGACTCTCTTGCTCACTGAAGATTGCGACCAGCACGTTAGCACCAGTCACTTCGCGTTTGCCCGAGCTCTGTACATGAAAGACAGCACGCTGCAATACACGCTGGAAGCCCAGGGTTGGCTGGGTTTCACGATCCTCGTCATGAAGAGGGATCAATGGCGTGGTGGAGTCGATGAACTCCTGCAGATCATGCTTGAGTTTGTCGAGGTTTGCGCCGCAGGCACGCAAAACGGTGGCGGCAGCCTCATTATCCAATAGGGCCAGCAGCAGGTGCTCGACGGTCATGAATTCATGACGCTTCGAGCGAGCCTCCTTGAAGGCAAGATTGAGGGTGACTTCGAGCTCGCGGTTTAACATAGCTTCACCTCATACCCAAGTGGTCGGCGATTAACCGTCCTTCTCGATTTCACAGAGTAGCGGATGCTGGCTTTCCCTGGCGTACTGGTTGACCTGCATGGCCTTGGTCTCGGCGATGTCGCGGGTAAACACTCCACATACTGCCCGTCCTTCTGTGTGGACGGCCAGCATGACCTTGGTCGCCAGCTCGCGATTCAGGTTAAAAAACACCTCGAGCACTTCGACGACGAAATCCATCGGTGTGTAGTCATCATTAAACAAAACCACCTTGTACATAGGCGGCGCCTGTAAAGCAGGCTTAGCCTCCTGAACAGCAATGCCTGCGGAATCGTCGTCGTGTTCCTCCGGGTGATCTTTTTGGAGAGTCGGGCGATCCTGATTGAATGTTAGTCGAATCTGGCTGATTGCATGCATGGAAAGAAAGGTTCGTCAGTTGTGCAAATACAGTGGTGGGGGCGGTTATGAACGTTTTCAACTCCGACTGCCCGGTCACCTTGACTATCGGAAAATCGGTGTTACAAACAATAGAGCCCACAGTGGGTAAAAAAGGTCCGCGGAGTCAATCTATTTGCAAGATTAGACTGCGGATTAACTGGATGATACTCCAGTGATGGAGTCTGTTGCAGAGGGATATGGGTATGGCTGTCGGTAAGGTGAAATGGTTCAACAATGCCAAGGGGTTCGGTTTCATTAACACCGACGCCAGAGAAGGTCGCGACGAGGACGGCAAGGAAATCGATTTCTTTGCCCACTATTCGGCCATTGAGATGGACGGATACAAAACCCTCAAGGCTGGGCAAAGCGTTAGCTTCGAGATCATTCAAGGCCCCAAAGGATTGCATGCAGTAAAGATCGCGTCCGCCACACCCCCGAACGAACAGAGCGCCCCTGCCATCCGGCCAGAAACAATGTCGAGCTGACGCAGCTCGTCATCCAGTCATAAAAAAACCGCCCGAAGGCGGTTTTTTTGTCAGCCGGCTTACATATGCGAGATCAACGCATCACCAAACGCGGAAGATGACAGCAGTTTCGCGCCCTCCATCAGACGCTCGAAGTCATAGGTCACGGTTTTCGCAGAGATCGCGCCGTTGGTGCCTTTGATGATCAGGTCGGCCGCTTCGGTCCAGCCCATGTGACGCAGCATCATTTCGGCGGACAGGATCAACGAACCCGGGTTGACCTGGTCCTTGCCGGCATACTTCGGCGCAGTACCGTGGGTCGCTTCGAACATGGCCACGGTGTCGGACAAGTTGGCACCCGGCGCGATACCGATACCGCCCACTTCGGCCGCCAGGGCGTCGGAGAGGTAGTCGCCATTGAGGTTCAGGGTCGCGATCACATCGTACTCGGCCGGGCGCAGCAGGATCTGCTGGAGCATGGCGTCGGCGATGGCGTCCTTGACGATGACGTTCTTGCCGGTTTTCGGGTTCTTGAACTGCATCCACGGACCGCCGTCGAGCAGAGTTGCGCCGAATTCTTCAGCGGCCACTTCGTAGGCCCATTCCTTGAAGGCACCTTCGGTGAACTTCATGATGTTGCCTTTGTGCACGATGGTCAGCGAGTCGCGGTCATTGTCGACCACATACTGCAGAGCCTTGCGCGCCAGACGCTTGGTGCCTTCCAGGGAAACCGGCTTGACGCCGATACCGCAGTTTTCGTCGAAACGGATCTTGGTGACGCCCATTTCTTCTTTAAGGAACTTGATAACCTTGGTCGCTTCCGGCGAACCGGCCTTCCATTCAATACCGGCATAAATGTCTTCCGAGTTTTCACGGAAGATGGTCATGTCGACATCGCCTGGCTTCTTGACCGGGCTCGGTACGCCTTCGAACCAGCGCACCGGGCGCAGGCACACATACAGGTCGAGTTGCTGACGCAGGGCCACGTTCAGCGAACGGATGCCGCCGCCGACCGGCGTGGTCAGAGGGCCCTTGATGGAAACCACGTAATCCTTGACCGCGTCCAGGGTTTCCTGAGGCAGCCAGGTGTCCTGATCGTAAACCTGAGTCGCTTTCTCCCCGGCGTAGACTTCCATCCAGGAAATTTTGCGCTCGCCGCCGTAAGCCTTCTTAACAGCAGCATCGACAACCTTGATCATGACCGGGCTGATATCAACGCCAATACCATCGCCTTCGATGAAGGGGATGATCGGGTTGTTAGGAACATTGAGAGAATGGTCCGCGTTGACGGTGATTTTGTCGCCGACGGCTGGAACCTGAATCTTCTTGTATCCCATGCTGAACTCCATTGTTTGGATTGAACATCTGGCTGCGTTCGAGCGTACCCCAGTTAAATCGGCGCGCAAACCCTATGTTCCGCCCATCTGCCGCAAAGCTGCACAGTTCGCGACGTACAAGCTTGAAAGCAAAGGGAAAAGCGCCAAACTCAAGCACGGCGAACGACTCTACGCCCCACGTCCGCCTGCGACCTTTAGACCAATGGACGAAAAACGTTGCTTATGAACCATCGGCAGATTGCCAGCTACCTATGTATAATGCCGCCGCTGACCAAAGAGTCACGACGGCCGACCGCTCTATCACAAGACGTTGGGCCCGAATAAGCCGGATTGTTATCGCAGTCCACCCGCTTGACGCTCGACTGATGCACCCAACATCACCGCGAAGAAATCTCGACATTCGGCTCATGGATGACTTTGAACGAACGCGCTTACCCGGCGCCCCTCGAGTTTCTGCGCACGCTTTAGCAAAGAAGAGAGAGTTAATCCGAATATGCCCACCCGCTCGAAGATCATCTATACCTTCACCGACGAAGCCCCAGCCCTCGCCACCTATTCACTGTTGCCTATCGTAGAGGCTTTCACCGCCTCGGCTGATATCGCCGTTGAAACCCGCGATATCTCTCTTGCAGGGCGCATTCTGGCCAGCTTCCCCGAGCAATTGGGTGACAAAGCCGTAGCCGACCACCTCGCCGAACTGGGCGACCTGGCCGTTACGCCGGAAGCCAACATCATCAAGCTTCCGAACATCAGCGCTTCGGTTCCGCAACTGCAAGCCGCGATCAAAGAGCTGCAAGCTCAGGGTTACGCACTGCCGGACTACCCGGAAACCGTGACCAGCGATGCCGACAAGCTCGCCAAATCGCGTTACGACAAGATCAAGGGCAGCGCCGTGAACCCGGTTCTGCGCGAAGGTAACTCTGATCGTCGCGCACCGCTGTCGGTCAAGAACTACGCGCGCAAGCACCCGCATAAAATGGGCGCCTGGGCCAAAGACTCCAAGTCCCACGTGGCTCACATGAGCACCGGCGATTTCTACGGCAGCGAAAAAGCCGCCCTGATCGACGCCGCTGACGCCGTCAAAATCGAACTGATCGCTCAAGACGGCACCACCACCGTTCTGAAAGAAAAGACCACCGTACAAGCCGGTGAGATCCTCGATTGCGCCGTTCTGAGCAAAAACGCACTGCGTAGCTTCATCGCGGCCGAGATCGAAGATGCCAAAGCCAAAGGCGTGCTGCTGTCGGTTCACCTGAAAGCCACCATGATGAAGGTCTCCGACCCGATCATGTTCGGCCAGATCGCTGCCGAGTTCTATAAAGACGCCCTCGCCAAACACGCTGACGTGCTGGCACAGATCGGCTTCAACCTGAACAACGGCATCGGCGACCTGTATGCTCGCATCAAGGCTTTGCCGGCTGAGCAACAAGCGCAGATCGAAGCGGACATCCAGGCGGTCTACGCCGTTCGTCCGTCGTTGGCCATGGTCAACTCCGACAAAGGCATCACCAACCTGCACGTGCCGAGCGACGTTATCGTCGACGCCTCGATGCCGGCGATGATCCGTGACTCCGGCAAGATGTGGGGCACTGATGGCCAGCTGCACGACACCAAGGCTGTGATCCCGGATCGCTGCTACGCCACCATCTACCAGGCAGTGATTGAAGACTGCAAGGCTAACGGCGCTTTCGATCCGACCACCATGGGCAGCGTGCCAAACGTTGGCCTGATGGCGAAAAAAGCCGAAGAGTACGGCTCCCACGACAAGACTTTCCAGATCAAGGCAAACGGCGTGGTTCGGGTTTCCGACAGCGCTGGCCGCACTCTGCTGGAACAGTCGGTTGAAGCCGGCGACATCTTCCGCATGTGCCAGACCAAAGACGCGCCGATCCAGGACTGGGTCAAACTGGCCGTCAACCGTGCCCGTGCAAGCGCAACTCCGGCCATTTTCTGGCTGGACCCAATGCGCGCCCATGATGGCGTAGTGATCGAGAAAGTTCAGGCTTACCTGAAGGATCACGACACGACCGGCCTGGACATCCAGATCATGTCGCCAGTCGACGCGATGAAGTTCACCCTGCAGCGCACCCGCGAAGGCAAGGACACCATCTCGGTGACCGGCAACGTATTGCGCGACTACCTGACCGACCTGTTCCCGATCATGGAACTGGGCACCAGCGCCAAGATGCTGTCGATCGTTCCGCTGATGAACGGCGGCGGTCTGTTCGAAACCGGCGCTGGCGGTTCGGCACCGAAGCACGTTCAACAGCTGCTGGAAGAAAACTTCCTGCGCTGGGATTCCCTGGGTGAGTTCCTGGCCCTGGCCGCTTCCCTTGAGCATTTGGGCGTGACTTACAACAACCCTAAGGCGCTGGTGCTGGCCAAGACCCTGGATCAGGCCACTGGCCAGTTCCTGGATAACAACAAGTCGCCATCGCGTAAAGTCGGCAACATCGACAACCGCGGCAGCCACTTCTACCTGGCGCTGTACTGGGCTCAAGCCCTGGCCGCCCAGACCGAAGACGTTGCACTGCAAGCGCAGTTCGGCGAACTGGCCAAAACCCTGACCGAGAACGAAGCGACCATCGTTGCCGAGCTCAACGCCGTTCAGGGCAAGCCAGTGGACATCGGCGGTTACTACCACGCCAATGCCGAGCTGATCAGCAAGGCCATGCGCCCGAGCAACACCTTCAACGCCGCGATCGCTGCGCTGGTTTAAGGTGTAAGGGAACATCACAAACCCCGGCCATGTGCCGGGGTTTGTGTTTCCGGATTTCACACACCTATCTGCCGAACCCGATCCCTGTAGGAGCTGGCTTGCCAGCGAAAGCGGTTTATCATTCAACATTTCATTGACCGACCCACCGTCTTCGCTGGCAAGCCAGCTCCTACAGGGATCGGGTTTCAATATTCAAAAATCGAGGAAACTTCATGGATTGGCTACCCCACATCACCGTCGCCACCATCGTCGAAGACGATGGTCGCTTCCTGATGGTCGAAGAACTCAAGCACGGACAAACGGTGCTCAACCAGCCCGCCGGCCATCTGGACCCGGACGAAACCCTGATCGACGCCGCCGTGCGTGAAACCCTCGAGGAAACCGGTTGGGACGTCGAGCCGACAGGCGTGGTGGGCATTTATCTCTATACAGCCCCGAGCAACGGCGTGACCTACCAGCGGGTCTGCTTCAGCGCAAAACCGCTCAAACACCACCCGGACTATCAGCTGGATGACGGTATCGTCGGCGCAAAATGGCTGACGCGTGACGAACTGCTGCAACAGCGCGCAAACTGGCGCAGTGAGCTGATCATCCGCTGTATCGATGATTATCTGGACGGTAAACACTTCAGCCTTGAGCTGATCCGCCCTTCTCTTTAGCCTTGCGGGCTCCAGCCTGCTAGAATCGCGTCCTTTTTCAAGACACTCATTGAATCCCTATGCGTGATCCAGCCCCTTCTGACACACAAAAGAAGCGCGTCATTGTCGGCATGTCCGGCGGCGTGGACTCTTCCGTTTCCGCTCTCCTGCTGATCGAACAGGGCTATGAGGTGGAAGGCCTGTTCATGAAGAACTGGGAAGAAGACGATGGAACGGAATACTGCACCGCCATGGATGACCTGGCGGACGCTCAGGCCGTGTGCGACAAGATTGGCATCAAGCTGCACACCGCCAACTTCGCCGCCGAGTACTGGGACAACGTGTTCGAACACTTCCTGGCCGAATACAAGGCCGGTCGCACGCCGAACCCGGACATCCTGTGCAACCGCGAAATCAAGTTCAAGGCGTTCCTCGATTACGCCATGATGCTCGGCGCCGACCTGATCGCCACCGGCCACTACGTGCGCCGCCGCGACATCGATGGCCGCACCGAATTGCTCAAGGGCCTGGATCCGAACAAGGACCAGAGCTACTTCCTGCACGCCGTCGGCGGCGAACAGATCGCCAAGACCCTGTTCCCGGTCGGCGAGCTGGAAAAACCCGAAGTGCGCGCGATTGCCGAGAAACACGACCTGGCCACCGCGAAGAAAAAGGATTCCACCGGGATCTGTTTTATCGGCGAACGCCGCTTCAGCGACTTCCTCAAGCAATACCTGCCGGCCCAGCCCGGCGAGATCAAGACCACCGAAGGCGAAGTCATCGGCCGCCACCACGGCTTGATGTATCACACCATCGGCCAGCGCCAAGGCTTGGGCATCGGTGGCCTGAAAGACGCCGGTGACGAGCCGTGGTACGTGCTGATCAAGGATCTGGAACACAACGAGCTGATCGTTGGCCAAGGCAATGATCACCCTTATCTGTTCTCCCGCGCCCTGCTCGCCTCGGACATCTATTGGGTCAACCCGATCGATTTGACCGAGCCGAGCAAGCTGACCGCCAAAGTACGTTATCGCCAGAGTGACCAGCCTTGCATGCTGGAAAAGACCGCCAGCGGCTACCGCGCGACCTTCGATGACCCGCAACGCGCGGTCACCCCAGGCCAATCCGTGGTGTTCTACGACGGCGAAATCTGCCTCGGCGGCGGCGTGATCGAAGTGGCCGAACCCTGGACCAGCAAGGGCCAGCGACCATGAGCCCGACTCAGGAGCAACTGACAGCCCTGGGTGGCGTGTTTCTCGCCGCCGTGCTGGTGGACAAGATCGCCAAGACCGGCCAGACCAACGAAGCCGGCCTGACCTGCATGCTCGGTAGCCTGCTGATTCGCGACCCCAAGGACACGCTGGAAGTCTATGGCGGTGACGACATCAATTTGCGTGAAGGCTACCGCGCATTGATCGGCGCTCTGGAGCGCGACCCCAGCACCCTTCAGCGCGAACCGTTGCGCTATGCCCTGTCAATGCTGGGGCTGGAGCGTCAATTGGCCAAGCGCGAAGACATGCTGGAAGTGATCGGCAAGCGTCTGCCGCAGATTCAATCTCAGGTCGAACACTTCGGTCCGGCCCACGAAAACGTGATCGCCGCCTGCGGTGCGCTGTATCAGGACACTCTGAGCACCCTGCGCCAACGGATTCAGGTGCATGGCGACATGCGCAACCTGCAGCAACCGAGCAATGCCTCGAAGATTCGCGCGCTGTTGCTGGCCGGGATCCGTTCGGCACGCCTGTGGCGGCAGTTGGGCGGTCATCGCTGGCAGTTGGTGATCAGCCGGCGCAAGTTGCTTAAAGAGCTTTACCCGCTGATGCGCAGCAGCTGAACCGCGCCCGCAATACCGCTTTGTAGTCAGTAACGCGTAATACGCCGGTCAGTTGGCAACGGACCGGCGGATTTTTTCATGTATGATACGCGCCCCATTTCGTTGCCCGACTGTCCGAGAACACCCCATGCAGCTCTCTTCGCTCACTGCGGTTTCCCCTGTTGACGGCCGCTACGCCGGCAAAACCCAGGCCCTGCGCCCGATTTTCAGCGAATACGGTCTGATCCGTGCTCGCGTCCTGGTTGAAGTGCGCTGGCTCCAGCGCCTGGCCGCTCATCCTGCCATCAGCGAAGTGCCGGCGTTCTCCGCCGAAGCCAACGCTGTGTTGAACACACTGGCGGAAAACTTCTCTCTGGAGCACGCCGAGCGTGTCAAAGAGATCGAGCGCACCACCAACCACGACGTCAAAGCCATCGAATACCTGCTCAAAGAGCAAGCGGCCAAGCTGCCAGAACTGGCTGCCGTCAGCGAATTCATCCACTTTGCCTGCACCAGCGAGGACATCAACAACCTGTCCCACGCCCTGATGCTGCGCGAAGGCCGTGATGACGTGATGTTGCCGCTGATGCGCCAGACCGCCGAAGCCATCCGCGAACTGGCGATCCGTTTCGCTGACGTGCCGATGCTGTCGCGCACCCACGGTCAACCGGCATCGCCGACCACCCTGGGCAAAGAGCTGGCGAACGTGGTTTACCGCCTGGAGCGTCAAATCGCTCAAGTCGCTGCCGTTCCGCTGCTGGGCAAAATCAACGGCGCTGTCGGCAACTATAACGCTCACCTGTCGGCCTACCCTGAGATCGACTGGGAAGCCAATGCCCGCGCCTTCATCGAAGACGAGCTAGGCCTGGGCTTCAACCCGTACACCACGCAGATCGAACCGCACGACTACATCGCCGAGCTGTTCGACGCGATCGCGCGCTTCAACACCATCCTGATCGACTTCGACCGCGACATCTGGGGCTACATCTCCCTGGGTTATTTCAAACAGCGCACCATCGCTGGCGAAATCGGTTCGTCGACTATGCCGCACAAGGTCAACCCGATCGACTTCGAAAACTCCGAAGGCAACCTGGGCATCGCCAACGCACTGTTCCAGCACTTGGCGAGCAAGCTGCCGATCTCCCGCTGGCAGCGTGACCTGACCGACTCCACCGTATTGCGCAACCTCGGTGTCGGCTTCGCCCACAGCGTGATCGCGTACGAAGCCAGCCTCAAAGGCATCAGCAAGTTGGAGCTCAACGAGCAGAAGATTGCCGCTGACCTGGATGCGTGCTGGGAAGTGTTGGCCGAGCCGATCCAGACCGTGATGCGTCGCTACAACATCGAAAACCCGTACGAGAAATTGAAAGAGCTGACTCGCGGCAAGGGCATCAGCCCTGAAGCGCTGCAGACTTTCATCGATGGCCTGGACATGCCAGCGCAAGCCAAGGCCGAGCTGAAGCTGCTCACCCCGGCCAACTACATCGGCAACGCTGTGGCGCAAGCCAAACGCATCTGATCGACCGTTCTACCCGTTTGAGACGCCCGGCAGCGCCGGGCGTTTTTATTCCCGTCTGAAAAGTGCTTTTTTTCAATAGGTTACACATGAATCCTGACATTCCTCTTCAACTTCTGGGCGGCATCACGGCACGGGAATTCCTGCGCGACTACTGGCAGAAAAAACCATTGCTGATCCGCCAGGCGATTCCTGATTTCGAAAGCCCGATCGACGCCGACGAACTGGCCGGCCTGGCGCTGGAAGAAGAAGTCGAATCGCGCCTGGTGATCGAGCATGGCGAGCGCCCATGGGAATTGCGCCGCGGTCCGTTTGCCGAAGACGAATTCAGCAAGTTGCCGGAACGCGAATGGACTCTGCTGGTGCAAGCCGTCGACCAGTTCGTCCCGGAAGTCAGCGAACTGCTGGAGCACTTCCGCTTCCTGCCGAGCTGGCGTGTCGACGACGTGATGATCAGCTTCGCCGCCCCGGGTGGCAGCGTCGGTCCGCACTTCGACAACTACGACGTGTTCCTGCTGCAAGGCCACGGCAAGCGCAATTGGAAAATCGGCCAGATGTGCGATTCCGAGAGCAAGCTGCTGCAACACGCGGACCTGCGCATCCTCGCTGATTTCGAAGCCACCGATGAGTGGGTTCTGGAACCGGGCGACATGCTCTACCTGCCGCCGCGCCTGGCTCACTGCGGCGTGGCCGTTGACGACTGCATGACTTACTCGGTCGGTTTCCGTGCACCGAGCGCCGCTGAAGTGCTAACCCACTTCACCGATTTCCTCAGCCAGTTCCTGTCGGACGAAGAGCGTTACACCGACGCCGACGCCCTGCCGGCGGTCGATCCTCATCAGATCCAGCACGACGCCCTCGATCGCCTGAAAAGCCTGCTGGCCGAGCACATGAGCGACGAGCGTCTGCTGCTGACCTGGTTCGGCCAGTTCATGACCGAGCCGCGCTACCCGGAACTGGTGGTTGGCCCGGAAGAGATCGAAGAAGACGACCTGCTCGCCAGCCTCGAGCAAGGGGCGGTGCTGATCCGCAACCCAAGCGCACGTCTGGCCTGGTCGGAAGTCGATGACGACCTGTTGCTGTTCGCCAGCGGTCAAAGCCGTTACCTGCCGGGCAAACTGCGCGAGTTGCTGAAGATGATTTGCGCCGCCGATGCGCTGCACGTCGACAACCTTGGCCAATGGCTGAGCGACGAAGACGGCCGCGGCCTGCTGTGCGAACTGATCAAGCAAGGCAGCCTGGGGTTTGCCGATGAATAAAATTCACGTACGTGTCGCAGACTGGCAAAAGGACAACGCCGAGATCCGGCGCATTCGTGAAACGGTGTTTGTCGCCGAGCAATCCGTTCCGCCTGAACTGGAATGGGATGCCGATGACGCTACGGCGGTGCATTTTCTGGCCTTCGAAGGCGACTTTCCGATTGGCACCGCCCGCCTGCTGCCCGATGGGCATATTGGCCGGGTATCGGTACTGAAGGACTGGCGCGGCTTGAAAGTCGGCGATGCGCTGATGCAAGCGGTGATTGGCGAAGCTGAGGCGCGCGGGCTGAAGCAGCAGATGCTGAGCGCGCAGGTGCAGGCCACAGCGTTCTATGAGCGCTTAGGCTTCAGCATGGTCAGTGAGGAATTCCTGGAAGCCGGGATTCCGCATGTGGACATGGTGCGGCATTCGGCTTGAAACCCTGCAACTGATCGTTCCCACGCTCCGCGTGGGAACGATCACGCCACACAAAACGCCCCGCCATCAACCGATGCCGGGGCGTTTTGCTGTCTGTGATTCAACTCGCACCACGCCGGGCCGACAAACTGGCAATATCAATACTTTAAGTTGGCGGAGATACCGGAAATGTCCCTACGCACCCTACTCACCACGCTGCTGCTTATCTGCAGTTTTTCGGTCATGGCCGCCACCGAGATCGTGCCCCTGAACTATCGCACCAGCGCCGACCTGCTGCCGGTGGCGCAGAATTTCATCGGCAAGGACGGCCAGGTCAGCGCCTATGGCAATCAGCTGATCGTCAACGCGGAACAGCGCAAGATCGACGAACTTAAGGCCTTGATCAGCCAACTCGACGTGGCCGCCAAGCGCCTGCTGATCACCGTCGACACCAACGAAAACAATTTCCAGGGCGATCAGGGTTACTCGGTGAACGGCGCCAAGCCGAGCCAGACTCGCATCATCAACCGCAGCACCGACAGCCGCGACGGCGGCATCCAGCAGGTTCAGGCCAGCGAAGGCACACCGGCGCTGATCCAGGTCGGACAGAGCGTGCCGCTCACCAGCACCCAGACCGACAGCTATGGCGACCTGCGCAGCCAGACTGAATACCGCAACGTCACCCAAGGCTTCTACGTTACCGCCAGCGTCACCGGCGACATCGTTCATCTGGCAATCAGTACTAACCGTGACCGGATGAGCCAGGATCGTCCCGATGTAGTGAATGTGCAAAGTACCGACACAACGGTCAGCGGTCGACTGGGCGAGTGGATCACCCTGGCCGGTGTGAATCGCCAGACTCAAGCCGACAAACAGGGCCTGACCCGCAGCTACTCGACTCAGGGGCGGGATGACATGTCTCTGCGGGTGAAAGTCGATACGTTGGACTAAAGCACCAAAAACTGACTGATTAGTCGTATTAGACCAAAGATGTAGTGCTATAAAAAAAGCACTACAAAACGTTTGACGAGCCAAAAAAGCAAAGGCATGATGGCCTCGCTCCCGCTAATCAGAGGCCCTGGCAAGGGCTTTCGAGTTGCTGTTCGCACCTACCCCGCGAGCCGATTCGTGTCTGTACCGCCCACAAGGCGTGTTTGACGAGGTTGCCGACTGGAACGAAGTTGTCCCGAGGGACGGAAGCGTATTAGGTAACCCGGCTCCACACTGAAGTTCGCACCAAGGCCCACGACGCCCGAATGCGCCCGTCAGTTCGCCCTTACCTGCTCACTTCCCCCTCGAGCCCATCGTTCATCCCGTCGCCTTCCCCGCCGAACCCGACTTGACCGCCTAAGCTTCTGGTCAGCGAGCAGCCTTTTACGCCCCTTTTGAAATGCGTAGTTGGCACGCAGGAATTGTCCACCCCAGAACCACTTTCGATTAAAGACGCGACGAGGTTTATCTCCATGGCACTGACACGCGAACAGCAAATTGCAGCCCTCGAAAAAGACTGGGCTGAAAACCCGCGCTGGAAAGGCGTGACACGCAATTACTCCGCTGCTGACGTCGTCCGTCTGCGTGGCTCGGTTCAACCTGAGCACACCTTTGCAAAAATGGGCGCCGAGAAGCTTTGGAACCTGGTAACCCAGGGTGCCAAGCCGTCCTTCCGTCCTGAGAAAGATTTCGTCAACTGCATGGGCGCCCTGACCGGCGGCCAGGCTGTACAACAAGTCAAGGCCGGCATCCAGGCGATCTACCTGTCGGGCTGGCAAGTGGCTGCGGACAACAACTCCGCCGAATCGATGTACCCGGATCAGTCGCTGTACCCGGTGGACTCGGTTCCGACCGTGGTCAAGCGCATCAACAACTCGTTCCGTCGCGCTGACCAGATCCAGTGGAAAGCCGGCAAGAACCCGGGCGATGAAGGTTACATCGACTACTTCGCTCCGATCGTGGCTGACGCTGAAGCCGGTTTCGGTGGCGTTCTGAACGCCTACGAACTGATGAAAAGCATGATCGAAGCAGGCGCCGCCGGCGTTCACTTCGAAGACCAACTGGCTTCCGTGAAAAAATGCGGCCACATGGGCGGCAAGGTACTGGTTCCGACCCAGGAAGCAGTGCAGAAGCTGACCGCTGCCCGCCTGGCAGCTGACGTTGCCGGTACACCAACCATCATCCTGGCGCGTACCGACGCCAACGCAGCTGATCTGCTGACCTCCGACTGCGATCCATACGACCAGCCATTCGTGACTGGCGAACGCACCCAGGAAGGTTTCTACAAAGTGCGCGCCGGTCTCGACCAGGCCATCGCTCGCGGCTTGGCTTACGCGCCGTTCGCCGACCTGATCTGGTGCGAAACCGCCAAGCCGGATCTGGACGAGGCTCGTCGCTTCGCTGAAGCGATCAAAAAGGAATACCCGGACCAACTGCTGTCGTACAACTGCTCGCCTTCCTTCAACTGGAAGAAAAACCTGGACGACGCGACCATCGCCAAGTTCCAGCGCGAACTGTCCGCCATGGGCTACAAGCACCAGTTCATCACCCTGGCCGGCATTCACAACATGTGGCACAGCATGTTCAACCTGGCGCACGATTACGCCCGCAACGACATGACTGCCTACGTGAAACTGCAAGAGCAAGAGTTCGCTGACGCCGCCAAGGGTTACACCTTCGTGGCTCACCAGCAGGAAGTGGGCACCGGCTACTTCGACGACATGACCACCGTAATTCAAGGTGGCACGTCCTCGGTGACCGCGCTGACCGGTTCGACCGAAGAAGAACAGTTCCACTGATCTGCTTCGTTTAAGCAAACGGCCCTTGCGGACCGAATAAAAAGCTAACCGCAAAGCCGCCCATCTGACGCCCCGACTGGTTCGGGGCGTTTTTTTGCCCGCGATTTTTCTCCCCCCCTGTAGGATCGCCGCACCGCTCGCTCCTACAGACGTGGGTGGATTTGCGGACAAAAACCTTGATCCAGAGCAGTTTCACGACCCGGAAAATCAGGTAAAACGACCGCGCTCGCTACTTGCAGTAACGCGCATATAAGACAACTTCCCAGCCACTCACCCGTTAAACAGTTTGAAAGCCACGACAAATAATATTGATTATCATTTAGCGGTAACTATGTTCGTTACATTACCTACAAGACATATTTGACAAAATCCCCGCTAATGCCCGAGCGGCATGGGCTACAGGGCTTTGGAGGCGCGCGATGTCCTTATTCTTGTGAATAATTTCGCTATCGGAATTTTACTTGCTCGGTGTTTAGCCATAAAATCAGCGGGATTGATTGCTGCGACATATCGTCACTGCTTTGTTTCTTTTCAAGCTCAGAGACCTTTGCTCTCTGTTAAGGATTACCAGCATGCCCGAAGCGACCGGACTCATGGCCCACAACTGGGGCTTTGCCATTTTCCTTCTGGGTGTCGGCGGCCTTTGCGCCTTCATGCTCGGCGTCTCCAGCCTCCTTGGGTCAAAAGCCTGGGGTCGCAGCAAAAACGAACCGTTCGAGTCCGGCATGCTACCTACCGGTGGCGCCCGCTTGCGGCTCTCAGCCAAATTCTATCTGGTCGCGATGCTCTTCGTGATCTTCGATATCGAAGCCCTTTTTCTCTTTGCCTGGTCTGTGTCCGTCCGCGAAAGCGGCTGGACCGGATTCGTCGAAGCTCTCGTTTTCATAGCAATTCTGTTGGCAGGTCTTGTCTACCTATTCCGAGTGGGCGCCCTTGATTGGGCTCCGGAAGCTCGGCGCAAGCGGCAAGCGAAGCTGAAACAATGAGGCTTTGGCAATGCAATACAATCTCACCAGGATCGACCCCGATGCTCCTAACGAGCAGTATCCGATTGGCCAGCGGGAAACCGTTTCCGATCCGTTAGAAGATCAAGTCCACAAAAACATTTTCATGGGCAAGCTCGAAGACGTGCTCAACGGCACGATCAACTGGGGGCGCAAGAACTCCCTGTGGCCGTATAACTTCGGTCTTTCGTGCTGCTACGTGGAAATGACCACCGCCTTCACGGCGCCCCACGACATCGCGCGCTTTGGCGCCGAGGTTATCCGGGCATCGCCGCGTCAGGCGGATTTCATGGTTATCGCCGGTACCTGCTTCATCAAGATGGCGCCGATCATTCAGCGTCTCTACGAGCAAATGCTCGAGCCTAAATGGGTCATCTCCATGGGTTCGTGCGCCAACTCCGGTGGCATGTACGACATCTACTCCGTCGTTCAAGGGGTGGACAAGTTCCTGCCCGTGGACGTCTACGTGCCTGGCTGCCCGCCCCGCCCTGAAGCTTTTCTGCAAGGCTTGATGCTCTTGCAAGAGTCGATTGGACAGGAGCGTCGCCCACTTTCCTGGGTCGTCGGCGATCAAGGCGTGTACCGCGCCGAGATGCCTTCGCAAAAGGAACAGCGCCGCGAACAGCGAATCGCAGTCACCAACCTGCGCAGCCCCGACGAAGTCTGATCCAGATCTGTTCTTACAAAGAAACGAGAAACTGGCTTCATTCTTTACGTTGACCGAAAGCGATAAATAACCATGACTACAGGCAGTGCTCTGTACATCCCGCCTTATAAGGCAGACGACCAGGATGTGGTCGTCGAACTGAATAACCGTTTTGGCCCGGAGGCGTTCACCGCCCAGCCGACCCGCACCGGCATGCCGGTGCTTTGGGTTGCCCGTGCCAAACTCGTCGAAGTCCTGACCTTCCTGCGCAACCTGCCCAAGCCGTACGTCATGCTCTATGACCTGCACGGCGTGGACGAGCGTCTGCGCACCAAGCGTCAAGGGCTGCCAAGCGGCGCCGACTTCACTGTGTTCTATCACTTGATGTCGATCGAACGTAATAGTGACGTAATGATCAAGGTCGCCTTGTCCGAGAGCGACCTCAGCGTGCCGACCGTTACCGGTCTCTGGCCGAACGCCAACTGGTACGAGCGTGAAGTGTGGGACATGTACGGCATCAACTTTGCCGGTCACCCGCACCTGACCCGTATCATGATGCCGCCGACCTGGGAAGGTCACCCGCTGCGCAAGGACTTCCCGGCCCGTGCCACCGAGTTCGACCCGTTCAGCCTGACCCTGGCCAAGCAACAGCTTGAGGAAGAAGCCGCGCGCTTCAAGCCTGAAGACTGGGGCATGAAGCGTTCCGGTCCGAACGAGGACTACATGTTCCTCAACCTCGGCCCGAACCACCCTTCGGCTCACGGTGCATTCCGTATCATCCTGCAGCTGGACGGCGAAGAAATCGTCGACTGCGTGCCGGACGTCGGTTACCACCACCGTGGTGCCGAGAAGATGGCCGAGCGTCAGTCCTGGCACAGCTTCATTCCGTACACCGACCGTATCGACTACCTCGGCGGCGTGATGAACAACCTGCCGTACGTGCTCTCGGTCGAGAAGCTGGCCGGCATCAAGGTGCCCGAGAAGGTCGACGTCATCCGCATCATGATGGCCGAGTTCTTCCGGATCACCAGCCACCTGCTGTTCCTGGGGACTTACATCCAGGACGTCGGCGCCATGACCCCGGTGTTCTTCACCTTCACCGACCGCCAGAAGGCGTACACGGTGATCGAAGCCATCACCGGTTTCCGTCTGCACCCGGCCTGGTACCGCATCGGTGGCGTCGCCCACGACCTGCCACGCGGCTGGGAAAAACTGGTCAAGGATTTCGTCGAGTGGATGCCCAAGCGTCTGGACGAATACCAGAAAGCCGCACTGGACAACAGCATCCTGCGTGGCCGGACCATCGGCGTCGCCGACTACAACACCAAAGAGGCCCTGGAATGGGGTGTCACCGGTTCCGGCCTGCGCGCCACCGGCTGCGACTTCGACCTGCGTAAGGCACGCCCGTACTCCGGCTACGAGAACTTCGAATTCGAAGTGCCGCTGGCGGCCAATGGCGATGCCTATGACCGTTGCATCGTTCGCGTCGAAGAAATGCGCCAGAGCATCAAGATCATCGAGCAGTGCATGCGCAACATGCCTGAAGGCCCGTACAAGGCGGATCACCCGCTGACCACGCCGCCGCCCAAAGAGCGCACGCTGCAACACATCGAGACCCTGATCACGCACTTCCTGCAAGTTTCGTGGGGCCCGGTCATGCCGGCCAACGAATCCTTCCAGATGATCGAAGCGACCAAGGGCATCAACAGTTATTACCTGACGAGCGATGGCGGCACCATGAGCTACCGCACCCGGATTCGTACCCCAAGCTTCCCGCACTTGCAGCAGATCCCTTCGGTGATCAAAGGCAGCATGGTCGCGGACTTGATCGCGTACCTGGGTAGTATCGATTTCGTTATGGCCGACGTGGACCGCTAAGCATGAACAGCCCGCTTATCCAGACAGACCGTTTCGCCCTGAGCGAAACCGAGCGCTCGGCCATCGAGCATGAGCTGCATCACTACGAAGACCCGCGCGCGGCGTCGATCGAAGCCCTGAAGATCGTCCAGAAGGAACGTGGCTGGGTGCCTGACGGCGCGCTCTACGCCATCGGCGAGATCCTCGGCATCCCGGCCAGCGACGTTGAAGGGGTGGCGACGTTCTACAGCCAGATCTTCCGTCAACCCGTGGGCCGTCACATCATTCGCGTCTGCGACAGCATGGTCTGCTACATCGGCGGCCACGAGTCGGTGGTCAGCGAAATCCAGAGCAAGCTGGGCATCGGCCTGGGTCAGACCACCGTCGACGGTCGTTTCACCCTGCTGCCGGTCTGCTGCCTCGGCAACTGCGACAAGGCGCCGGCGCTGATGATCGATGACGACACGTTCGGTGATGTGCAGCCTGCCGGCGTTGCCAAATTGCTCGAGGGCTACGTATGACCCTGACTTCCTTCGGTCCTGCCAACCGCATCAAGCGTTCGGCCGAGACTCACCCGCTCACCTGGCGTCTGCGTGACGACGGCGAAGCCGTATGGCTCGACGAGTACCAGGCCAAGAACGGTTACGCCGCTGCGCGCAAGGCCTTCGCCGACATGGCCCAGGACGACATCGTCCAGACCGTGAAAGATTCCGGCCTAAAGGGCCGCGGCGGTGCAGGCTTCCCCACGGGCGTGAAGTGGGGCCTGATGCCCAAGGACGAATCCATCAACATCCGCTACCTGCTGTGCAACGCGGATGAGATGGAGCCGAACACCTGGAAAGACCGCATGCTGATGGAGCAACTGCCCCATCTGCTGATCGAAGGCATGCTGATCAGTGCTCGCGCGCTGAAAACCTACCGTGGCTACATCTTCCTGCGTGGCGAATACACCACCGCCGCCAAGCACCTGAACCGTGCCGTGGAAGAAGCCAAGGCAGCAGGCCTGCTGGGTAAAAACATCTTGGGCAGCGGCTTCGATTTCGAGCTGTTTGTCCACACCGGTGCCGGGCGTTACATCTGCGGTGAAGAAACCGCACTGATCAACTCCCTCGAAGGCCGCCGCGCCAACCCGCGCTCCAAGCCGCCCTTCCCTGCCGCCGTGGGCGTGTGGGGCAAGCCGACTTGCGTGAACAACGTTGAAACCCTGTGCAACGTCCCGGCGATCATTGCCGACGGCGTGGACTGGTACAAATCGTTGGCCCGCGAAGGCAGCGAAGACATGGGCACCAAGCTCATGGGCTTCTCCGGCAAGGTCAAGAACCCTGGCCTGTGGGAATTGCCGTTCGGCGTCACCGGTCGCGAGCTGTTCGAAGACTACGCCGGCGGCATGCGCGACGGTTACAAGCTCAAGTGCTGGCAGCCAGGCGGCGCCGGTACCGGTTTCCTGTTGCCGGAACACCTGGACGCACAAATGTATGCCGGCGGCATCGCCAAAGTGGGCACCCGTATGGGTACCGGCCTGGCCATGGCGGTGGACGACAGCGTCAACATGGTGTCCTTGCTGCGCAACATGGAAGAGTTCTTCTCCCGCGAGTCCTGTGGCTTCTGCACCCCATGCCGTGACGGTCTGCCGTGGAGCGTCAAGCTGCTGCGCGCGATCGAGAACGGTGAAGGGCAAGCCGGCGATATCGAGACCCTGCTGGGTCTGGTCGGTTTCCTCGGCCCGGGCAAGACCTTTTGTGCACACGCACCGGGTGCCGTGGAGCCGTTGGGCAGCGCCATCAAATACTTCCGTCCAGAGTTCGAAGCCGGCATCGCGCCCACCAGCGCCGTCGTCCCGCCTCTGGCAAAGCCGATCGTAGTCGGCGCGTAAACGCTTAAAAAAGGCGAAGGGTCCGTGCCCTTCGCCTTTTCGTCCGATGACGCCTTTCGAGGCTGTTTGGATTCGGACGGATAACAAGATTCCATTAGCCACGCCCGCTGACACCGGGCCAACGAAGAACTTTGAACCATGGCCACTATCCACGTAGACGGCAAAGAGCTCGAAGTCGATGGGGCAGACAACCTGTTACAGGCATGTCTGTCGCTAGGCCTCGATATCCCTTATTTCTGCTGGCACCCAGCCCTTGGCAGCGTTGGCGCTTGCCGCCAGTGCGCGGTCAAGCAGTACACCGACGAGAACGACAAGCGTGGTCGGATCGTCATGTCCTGCATGACCCCCGCCACCGACGGCAGCTGGATCTCCATCGACGACGAAGAAGCGAAAGTGTTTCGCGCCAGCGTCGTTGAATGGTTGATGACCAACCACCCTCACGACTGCCCGGTCTGTGAGGAAGGCGGTCACTGCCACCTGCAAGACATGACAGTGATGACCGGCCACAACGAGCGCCGCTATCGCTTCACCAAGCGTACTCACCAGAACCAGCAACTGGGCCCGTTCATTTCCCACGAAATGAACCGCTGCATCGCTTGCTATCGCTGCGTGCGCTTCTATAAAGACTACGCTGGCGGCACCGACCTCGGCGTATTCGGTGCCCACGACAACGTGTACTTCGGTCGCGTTGAAGACGGCACCCTCGAAAGCGAGTTCTCCGGCAACCTCACCGAGGTCTGCCCGACCGGTGTGTTCACCGACAAGACTCACTCCGAGCGCTACAACCGTAAGTGGGACATGCAGTTCTCGCCGAGCATCTGCCATGGCTGCTCCAGCGGTTGCAACATCTCTCCGGGCGAGCGTTACGGCGAACTGCGTCGCATCGAAAACCGTTTCAACGGTTCGGTGAACCAGTACTTCCTGTGCGACCGTGGCCGTTTCGGCTATGGCTATGTCAACCGCGAAGACCGCCCGCGTCAGCCACTGCTGGCCAACGGCACCAAGCTGAGCCTCGACGAAGCGCTGGATAAAGCTGCTGACCTGCTGCGCGGTCGCAACATCGTCGGTATCGGTTCGCCGCGCGCCAGCCTCGAAAGCAACTACGCGTTGCTTGAACTGGTCGGCGCCGAGCACTTCTACTCCGGTATCGAAGCCGCTGAGCTCGAGCGCATTCGTCTGGTTGTGCAGGTGCTTAAAGACAGCCCGCTGCCGATCCCGAACATGCGCGACATCGAAGATCACGATGCGATTTTCGTCCTTGGTGAAGACCTGACCCAGACCGCTGCGCGTATGGCCCTGGCCCTGCGTCAATCGGTCAAGGGCAAGGCTGAAGACATGGCCGATGCCATGCGCGTTCAGCCATGGCTCGATGCCGCGGTGAAGAACATCGGTCAGGACGCGCTGAACCCGCTGTTTATCGCCAGCCTGGCTGAAACCAAGCTCGACGACGTGGCGGAAGAATGCGTTCACGCCGCTCCCGACGATCTGGCCCGCATCGGTTTCGCCGTGGCTCACGCCCTCGATGCCAGTGCGCCGGCCGTTGAAGGCCTGGACGCTGAAGCCCTCGAACTGGCTCAGCGCATCGCCAACGCCCTGCTCGCGGCCAAGCGTCCACTGATCATTGCTGGCACCTCGCTGGGTTCCAAGGCATTGATTGAGGCTGCTGCCAACATTGCGAAGGCGCTGAAGCTGCGCGAGAAGAACGGTTCCATCAGCCTGATCGTGCCAGAGGCCAACAGCCTCGGCCTGGCCATGCTCGGTGGTGACTCGGTCGACGCAGCCCTGCAAGCGGTGATCGACGGCAAGGCAGACGCCATCGTCGTGCTGGAAAACGATCTGTACACCCGCACCGACAAAGCTCGTGTCGATGCTGCCCTGAACGCCGCGAAAGTGGTGATCGTGGCGGACCATCAGAAGACCGCTACCAGCGATCGCGCGCACCTGGTTCTGCCAGCCGCCAGCTTCGCTGAAGGCGACGGTACGCTGGTCAGCCAGGAAGGTCGCGCCCAGCGTTTCTTCCAGGTATTCGATCCGACTTACCTCGACGCAAGCATCCTGGTTCACGAAGGCTGGCGCTGGCTGCATGCCCTGCGTTCGACCCTGCTGAACCAGCCGATCGACTGGACCCAACTGGACCACGTCACCGCTGCCGTTGCTGCGAGCAAACCGCAACTGGCGCGCATCGTCGATGCTGCACCGTCCGCCGCGTTCCGTATCAAAGGCCTGAAGCTGGCTCGCGAACCGCTGCGTTACAGCGGCCGGACCGCCATGCGCGCCGACATCAGCGTGCACGAACCGCGTACTTCCCAGGACAACGACACTGCGTTTTCGTTCTCCATGGAAGGTTACTCGGGCTCGGTCGAACCGCGTCAGCAAGTGCCATTCGCCTGGTCTCCGGGCTGGAACTCACCGCAAGCCTGGAACAAGTTCCAGGACGAAGTCGGTGGTCACATCCGCGCGGGCGACCCGGGCACTCGCCTGATCGAAAGCACCGGTGATTCGCTGAACTGGTTCGCCAGTGTTCCGCGCGCATTCAACCCGGCTCCGGGCACCTGGCAGGTCGTGCCGTTCTTCCACCTGTTCGGCAGCGAAGAGAACTCTTCCAAAGCCGCGCCGGTTCAAGAACGCATTCCAGCCCCTTACCTGTCGCTGGCCAAGTCCGAAGCCGATCGCCTGGGTGTCAATGACGGTGCCCTGCTGAGCCTGAACGTGGCCGGCCAGACCTTGCGTCTGCCGCTGCGCATCAACGAAGAGCTGGGTGCCGGTCTGGTCGCATTGCCGGCCGGTTTCGCCGGCATTCCGCCTGCGATCTTTGGCAAATCCGTTGACGGTCTGCAGGAGGCAGCGCTATGACCTGGTTCACGCCTGAAGTGATCGACGTAATCATCGCGGTCCTCAAGGCCATCGTGATTCTGCTCGCCGTGGTGGTGTGCGGCGCGCTGCTGAGCTGGGTCGAGCGTCGTCTGCTCGCCCTCTGGCAGGACCGTTACGGTCCGAACCGCGTTGGCCCGTTCGGCGCGTTCCAGATCGCCGCCGACATGATCAAGATGTTCTTCAAGGAAGACTGGACCCCGCCGTTCGCCGACAAAGTGATCTTCACGTTGGCGCCGGTCGTGGCCATGAGCGCCTTGCTGATTGCCTTCGCGATCATCCCGATCACCCCGACCTGGGGCGTGGCGGATATCAACATCGGCATCCTGTTCTTCTTCGCCATGGCCGGTCTGTCGGTCTACGCGGTGCTGTTCGCCGGTTGGTCGAGTAACAACAAGTTCGCCCTGTTGGGCAGCTTGCGGGCCTCGGCACAAACCGTGTCGTACGAAGTGTTCATGGGCCTGTCGCTGATGGGCATCGTGATCCAGGTTGGCTCGTTCAACATGCGCGACATCGTTGAATACCAGGCGCAGAACCTGTGGTTCGTCATTCCGCAGATCTTCGGTTTCCTGACCTTCTTCATCGCTGGCGTCGCCGTGACTCACCGTCACCCGTTCGACCAGCCGGAAGCGGAGCAGGAACTGGCCGACGGTTACCACATTGAATACGCCGGCATGAAATGGGGCATGTTCTTCGTCGGCGAGTACATTGGCATCGTGTTGATTTCGGCGCTGCTGGTGACCTTGTTCTTCGGTGGCTGGCACGGTCCGTTCGGCATTCTGCCGCAGATCCCGTTCATCTGGTTCGCACTGAAAACCGCGTTCTTCATCATGTTCTTCATCCTGCTGCGCGCCTCGATTCCGCGCCCACGGTATGACCAAGTGATGGATTTCAGCTGGAAGTTCTGCCTGCCGCTGACCCTCGTCAACATGCTGGTGACCGCTGCGGTCGTGTTGCTCAACACGCCCGCCGTCGCGGCTCAGTGAGGATAGAGAATCATGAAGTACATTTTTGACATCGTGCATGGCTTCTTCACCCAGCTTCGCAGCCTGGTGATGATTTTCGGCCACGCCTTCCGCAAGCGCGACACGCTGCAGTACCCGGAAGAAGCCGTGTACCTGCCGCCGCGCTTCCGTGGACGTATCGTGTTGACCCGCGACCCCGACGGCGAAGAGCGCTGTGTAGCCTGCAACCTGTGCGCCGTGGCGTGCCCGGTGGGTTGCATCTCGCTGCAGAAAGCTGAAACCGACGACGGTCGCTGGTACCCGGAGTTTTTCCGTATCAACTTCTCGCGCTGCATTTTCTGCGGCCTCTGCGAGGAAGCCTGCCCGACCACCGCGATCCAGCTGACACCGGATTTCGAGATGGCCGAGTTCAAACGTCAGGACCTGGTGTACGAGAAAGAAGATCTGTTGATCTCCGGCCCCGGCAAAAACCCTGATTACAACTTCTATCGTGTTGCAGGTATGGCGATTGCCGGTAAGCCGAAAGGCTCCGCGCAAAATGAAGCCCAGCCGATCAACGTGAAGAGCTTGCTGCCTTAAGGAAGAAAGATGGAATTCGCTTTCTATTTCGCATCGGGTATCGCTGTTGTGTCCACGCTTCGCGTGATCACCAACACCAACCCCGTGCACGCCCTGCTCTACCTGATCATTTCGCTGATCGCCGTGGCCATGACGTTCTTCGCCCTCGGCGCACCGTTTGCCGGTGTACTGGAAGTGATCGCCTACGCTGGCGCCATCATGGTGCTGTTCGTGTTCGTGGTGATGATGCTGAACCTGGGCCCCGCCTCGGTTCAGCAAGAGCGCGTCTGGCTCAAACCCGGCATCTGGCTGGGCCCGGTCGCACTCGGCACCCTGCTGCTGGTTGAACTGCTGTACGTGTTGTTCAGCGATGCCAGCGGTCAGGCCATCGGCCACACCACCGTAGACGCGAAGGCCGTGGGCATCAGCCTATTCGGTCCTTACCTGCTGGTGGTCGAACTCGCCTCGATGCTGCTGCTCGCCGCAGCCGTCACGGCGTTCCACTTGGGCCGCAACGAAGCCAAGGAGCAATGACGATGCCTGCTATCCCTATGGAGCATGGTCTGGCGGTTGCCGGCATCCTGTTCTGCCTCGGTCTGGTCGGCCTGATGGTCCGGCGCAACATTCTCTTCGTGCTGATGAGCCTGGAGGTCATGATGAATGCCTCCGCGTTGGCGTTCATCGTTGCCGGTAGCCGCTGGGCGCAGCCGGATGGACAGATCATGTTCATTCTGGTGATCAGCCTGGCAGCCGCCGAGGCCAGTATTGGCCTGGCGATTCTGTTGCAGCTGTATCGCCGCTTCCACACTCTCGATATCGACGCTGCCAGCGAGATGCGCGGATGAACCTTCTCTATCTGACTTTCGTATTCCCTCTCATAGGTTTCCTGCTGCTGGCGTTCTCACGCGGTCGCTGGTCGGAAAACCTTTCGGCGCTGATCGGCGTCGGCTCCATTGGCCTGTCGGCAATCGTCACTGCTTACATCATCTGGCAGTTCAACGTTGCGCCACCTGAAGGCGGTCACTACACCCACGTGTTGTGGCAGTGGATGGCGGTAGAAGGCTTCACGCCTAACTTCGCGCTGTACCTGGATGGTCTGTCACTGACCATGCTCGGTGTGGTGGTCGGCGTCGGCTTCCTGATCCACCTGTTCGCGTCCTGGTACATGCGCGGTGAAGCCGGCTACTCGCGCTTCTTCGCCTACACCAACCTGTTTATCGCCAGCATGCTGTTCCTGGTCCTGGCCGATAACCTGCTGTTCGTGTACTTCGGCTGGGAAGGCGTGGGCCTGTGCTCGTACCTGTTGATCGGTTTCTACTACAGCAACCGCAACAACGGTAACGCGGCACTCAAAGCCTTCATCGTGACCCGCGTTGGCGACGTGTTCATGGCCATCGGCCTGTTCATCCTGTTCCAACAGTTGGGCACGCTGAATATCCAGGAGCTGCTGGTCAAGGCGCCTGAGCACTTCAAGGCCGGTGACTTCTGGATCGTTCTGGCGACCCTGATGCTGCTGGGCGGCGCTGTCGGTAAATCCGCGCAACTGCCGCTGCAAACCTGGCTGGCGGATGCGATGGCCGGCCCGACGCCGGTTTCGGCACTGATCCACGCCGCGACCATGGTGACTGCTGGTGTCTACCTGATCGCTCGTACCCACGGTCTGTTCGCCCTGGCGCCGGACATCCTGCACCTGGTGGGTGTTGTGGGTGGCGTGACGCTGGTACTGGCAGGTTTTGCCGCACTGGTTCAGACCGACATCAAACGTATCCTCGCCTACTCGACCATGAGCCAGATCGGCTACATGTTCCTGGCCCTGGGCGTAGGCGCGTGGGACGGCGCGATCTTCCACCTGATGACTCACGCCTTCTTCAAGGCGCTGTTGTTCCTTGCATCGGGTGCGGTGATCGTTGCCTGCCACCACGAGCAGAACATCTTCAAGATGGGTGGCCTGTGGAAGAAACTGCCACTGGCCTACGCCAGCTTCATCGTCGGCGGCGCGGCCCTGGCGGCCTTGCCTCTGGTGACCGCAGGCTTCTACTCCAAGGATGAAATCCTCTGGGAAGCGTTCGCCAGCGGTAACCAGGGTCTGCTTTATGCAGGTCTGGTCGGTGCGTTCATGACCTCGCTGTACACCTTCCGCCTGATCTTCATCGCGTTCCACGGTGAAGCGAAGACCGAAGCGCACGCCGGCCACGGTATCGCTCACTGGCTGCCGCTGTCGGTGCTGATCGTACTGTCGACGTTCGTCGGCGCGATGATCGTTCCGCCGCTGCACGGTGTACTGCCAGAAAGCGTCGGCCATGCCGGCGGCGAAGCCAAGCACAGCCTGGAAATCGCCTCGGGCGCCATCGCCCTGGCCGGTATCCTGCTGGCCGCGCTGCTGTTCCTTGGCAAGCGTCGCTTCGCCACCGCCGTCGCCAACAGCGGCATCGGCCGCGTCCTTTCGGCCTGGTGGTTCGCTGCCTGGGGCTTCGACTGGATCTACGACAAACTGTTCGTCAAGCCTTACCTTGCGATCAGCCATGTACTGCGCAAAGACCCGCTCGACCAGACTATCGGTCTGATCCCGCGTATGGCAAAAGGCGGTCACACCGCCCTGAGCCGCACCGAGACCGGTCAATTGCGTTGGTATGCCGCCTCGATGGCTGCTGGTGCCGTGCTGGTAATCGGCGCCGTCGTGCTGGTAGCGGTCTGATATGAACCTTGCGAACTTGCGAAAGGAAACGAGCCCGTCATGATTCTGCCTTGGCTAATCCTGATCCCCTTCATCGGCGGCCTGCTGTGCTGGATGGGTGAGCGCTTCGGCGCTACCCTCCCGCGCTGGATTGCGCTGATCACCATGTCCCTGCTGCTCTCCCTCGGCCTCTGGCTGTGGGCCAACGGTGACTATTCATTTGCTCCGGCACCTGGTGCCGATCCGACTTGGGTGCTTGAGTTCAAACACGTCTGGATCCAGCGCTTCGGCATCAACGTGCACCTGGCCCTCGACGGCCTGTCGCTGTTGATGATCCTGCTGACCGGCCTGCTGGGTGTCCTCTCGGTACTCTGCTCGTGGAAAGAGATCCAGCGTCACGTGGGCTTCTTCCACTTGAACCTGATGTGGATCCTGGGCGGTGTCGTCGGCGTGTTCCTCGCCCTCGACCTGTTCATGTTCTTCTTCTTCTGGGAAATGATGCTGGTGCCGATGTACTTCCTCATCGCGCTCTGGGGTCACAGTTCTTCGGACGGCAAGAAAACCCGGATCTACGCGGCGACCAAGTTCTTCATCTTCACTCAGGCTTCCGGCCTGATCATGTTGGTGGCGATCCTGGGTCTGGTACTGGTCAACTTCAACGACACCGGCGTGATTACCTTCAACTACGCCGATCTGTTGAAGACCAAGATGTCGATGACCACCGAGTACATCCTGATGCTCGGCTTCTTCATCGCCTTCGCGGTCAAGCTGCCCGTGGTGCCGTTCCACTCCTGGTTGCCTGACGCTCACGCCCAGGCACCGACCGCGGGTTCCGTGGACCTGGCCGGTATCTTGTTGAAGACTGCTGCGTATGGCCTGCTGCGTTTCGCCCTGCCGCTGTTCCCGAATGCCTCGGCCGAGTTCGCGCCGTTCGCCATGACCTTGGGTCTGATCGGGATTTTCTACGGTGCGTTCCTGGCCTTCGCGCAAACCGACATCAAGCGTCTGATTGCCTTCTCGTCCGTTTCCCACATGGGCTTCGTGCTGATCGGCATCTACTCCGGCAGCCAACTGGCGCTGCAGGGCGCAGTGATGCAGATGCTGGCGCACGGTCTGTCGGCCGCGGCACTCTTTATCCTCTCCGGTCAGCTGTACGAGCGTACCCACACCCGCGATATGCGTGAGATGGGTGGCCTGTGGTCGAAGATTGCCTACCTGCCAGCCCTTAGCCTGTTCTTCGCCGCAGCGTCTCTGGGCTTGCCGGCGACCGGTAACTTTGTCGGTGAGTTCCTGATCCTGATCGGTACCTTCGCCAGCGCCCCATGGATCACCGTGATCGCGACGTCCGGGCTGGTGTTCGGCTCGGTTTACTCGCTGATCATGGTCCACCGTGCCTTCTTCGGCCCGTCGAAATCGGACGCGGTTTTGCATGGCATGGACGGTCGCGAACTGATCATGGTGGTTGGACTGGCGGCGTTGCTGATCTACATCGGCGTGTACCCGCAACCGTTCCTCGACACCTCTGCCGCGACGATGCATGGCGTGCAGCAGTGGCTCGGCACCGCCTTCACTCAACTCGCTTCGGCCCGGTAAGAGCGCTATGGAATTCACGACTCAACACTTTATCGCGCTTGCGCCATTGTTGATCACCAGCGCCACGATCATCGTGGTGATGCTGGCTATCGCCTGGCGTCGCAACCACTCACAGACCTTCCTGCTGTCGGTGGCAGGTCTGAACCTGGCCTTGCTGTCGATCCTGCCAGCCCTGAAAGTCGCGCCGCTGGCCGTGACGCCATTGCTGCAGATCGACACCTTCGCTTGCTTGTACATGGCGCTGATCCTGGTCGCCACCCTTGCCTGTGTGACACTCGCCCACGCCTACCTCGGCGATGGCGGTTCGGGTTACCCGGGCAACCGTGAAGAACTTTACCTGCTGATCCTGATGTCCGCCGCCGGTGGCCTGGTACTGGTCAGCGCGCAGCACCTGGCCGGCTTGTTCGTCGGTCTGGAACTGCTCTCGGTACCGGTCTACGGTCTGGTGGCTTACGCTTTCTTCAACAAGCGCTCGCTGGAAGCCGGCATCAAGTACATGGTGCTGTCGGCCGCCGGTTCCGCTTTCCTGTTGTTCGGCATGGCGCTGCTCTACGCCGACGCTGGCAGCCTGAGCTTCAACGGCATCGGTCAGGCCCTGGCGGCCACCGGTCTGCCAAGTTCTCTGGCTCAACTAGGCCTGGGCATGATGCTGATCGGCTTGGCGTTCAAGTTGTCGCTGGTACCGTTCCACCTCTGGACCCCGGACGTTTACGAAGGTGCTCCGGCACCGGTGGCAGCGTTCCTGGCCACCGCGTCGAAAGTCGCTGTATTCGCGGTGATGGTGCGTCTGTTCCAGATCTCGCCAGCGGCGAGCAGTGGCGTACTGAGCGACGTACTGACCATCATCGCCATCGCGTCGATCCTGTTCGGTAACCTGCTGGCACTGACCCAAAGCAACCTCAAGCGTCTGCTGGGTTACTCGTCCATCGCCCACTTCGGCTACCTGCTGATCGCCCTGGTGGCGAGCAAAGGCCTGGCCGTGGAAGCCATCGGCGTGTACCTGGTCACCTACGTGATCACCAGCCTCGGCGCGTTCGGCGTGATCACCCTGATGTCCTCGCCGTACAACGGCCGTGACGCGGATGCCCTGTACGAATACCGCGGCCTGTTCTGGCGCCGTCCGTACCTGACCGCCGTCCTGACCGTGATGATGCTGTCCCTGGCCGGTATCCCGCTGACCGCGGGCTTCATCGGCAAGTTCTACATCATCGCTACCGGTGTCGAATCGCAGCAATGGTGGTTGGTCGGCTCCCTGGTACTGGGCAGCGCCATCGGCGTTTTCTACTACCTGCGTGTGATGGTCACCCTGTACCTGATGGAACCGAACCTGCGTCGCCACGATGCCCAGCTGCACTGGGAACAACGTGCAGGCGGCGTGATGCTGCTGGCGATTGCCGTACTGGCATTCTTCCTCGGTCTGTATCCACAGCCGTTGTTGAACCTGGTTCAGCAGTCGGGGTTGGCGGGTTGATCGCGTAAGCGATACTCGGAAACAAACAAAAACGGCACCTTCGGGTGCCGTTTTTGCGTTTTGGATAAGATCAAAAGATCGCAACCTTCGGCAGTTCCTACAGGGTATTGCGTACGCTTCTGATCCTTATTGCTCGCCCCCATCCTCCCCGATATCCAGAATCGCCTCGCGGGTGAATCAGCCGCGTCCTACATCCCGATCCTGCCTTCGACTTTAACGTAATGACTTGACCGAATTGGGCAGGAACAGAAGCCTTGACCTATTCGATTCTTGTGATAGAAATATACGCAGGTAACGTACAGAACATGGACGCTCTTTTTATCGAATTACCCGTATTTCAAAAGCATCGAAGTGACTATCTGGATGATGATCTGTTTCACCGGTTCCAGCAGGAGCTGCTGCAAAACCCGGAAGCGGGAGATGTCGTCGAAGACACTGGAGGCCTGCGCAAAATTCGAGTGGTGGATGAGCGGCGAAACAAGGGCAAGCGCGGTGGGCTGAGGGTGATTTATTACTGGTGGTCCGGTTTCGACCAATTCTGGCTCTTTACCCTGTATGGCAAAAACGAACAGGACGATCTGACGCCACAACAGAAAAAACTGCTTAAAGAAATACTTTATCGAGAAATCAAAGCGAGAACGAACGATGAAACGTGACATTTTTTCCGAGCTGGTAGAGGGGTTTGAAGCCTTGGCCGATGAGCGCCAAGGTAAAGTCACACTACGCACCCACAAAGTAAAACTGGCCAAGCTGGCTCCGATTACGGCAGAGGAAGTGGTTGGCATCCGCCAGCAATTGAATCTCTCCCGGCCGGTGTTTGCGATGTACTTGCGCACCAATACCCGGACGCTGGAGAACTGGGAGCAAGGACGGGCGAAACCTAATGCTCAGGCGACAACGCTGATCCGGCTGGTTGAGCGCTTTCCGGAGACGGTTCAACAACTGGCGGCGCTGACCTGAAGTGCCCGCGGTGTTTTCAATGACGTCTTCGCGCGCCTGCTCGCGAAGGCAGTGGCACAGATACAAATAAAAACGGCACCTTACGGTGCCGTTCGCGTTTCATATTACAGACGATTACTTACGCGCCGCCTCCCACGATTTCAACAGTTCGGCATAGCTCACGGTTTCGCCTTTAGGCTTCTCGTTCGCCAGTTTCGCTTTCGGTGCACCCGGCTGATCGAACCAGTACTGCGCATCCTTCTCAGGATTCATTTTCGGCCCACAGGTCGGTTGTACCTTGGAGCGCTCCAGACGGGTCATGATCGCATCCTGATCCTTGGCCAGGCCATCCAATGCCTGCTGCGGGGTTTTCTCGCCACTGGCGGCTTCCGCGATGTGGCTCCACCACAGTTGCGCCAAGCGAGGATAGTCCGGCACGTTGGTCCCGGTCGGAGTCCATTGCACGCGGGCCGGGCTGCGATAGAACTCCACCAGACCACCGAGTTTCGGTGCCAGGTCGGTCATGGCTTGCGAGTTGATATCCGACTCGCGGATCGGGGTCAGGCCGACGATGGTTTTCTTCAGCGATACGGTTTTCGAGGTCACGAACTGCGCGTACAGCCAGGCCGCGAGTTTTTGCTTTTCAGGAGTGGACTTGAGGAAGGTCCAGGAACCGGCGTCCTGATAACCGAGTTTCATGCCCTCCTCCCAGTACGGACCTTTCGGCGAAGGTGCCATGCGCCATTTCGGCGTGCCGTCGGCGTTCATCACCGGCAGGCCCGGTTTGGTCATGTCGGCGGTAAACGCGGTGTACCAGAAGATTTGCTGGGCAATGTTGCCCTGAGACGGCACCGGGCCGGACTCGGAGAAGGTCATACCCGCCGCTTCCGGTGGTGCGTACTTTTTCATCCAGTCAACGTACTTGGTGGTCGCATACACCGCCGCCGGGCCGTTGGTGTCGCCGCCGCGGGTCACGCTGGAGCCGACCGGATGACAATCCTCGACGCGGATGCCCCACTCGTCCACCGGCAAGCCATTGGGAATGCCTTTATCGCCAGCGCCGGCCATGGAGAACCAGGCATCGGTGAAACGCCAACCCAGCGATGGATCTTTCTTGCCGTAGTCCATGTGGCCATAGACGCGTTTGCCGTCGATTTCCTTGACGTCTTCGCTGAAGAATTTGGCGATGTCTTCATAGGCTGACCAGTTCACCGGCACGCCTAGTTCATAACCATACTTTTCTTTGAATTTTGCTTTCAAATCCGCCCGCTCGAACCAGTCGGCACGGAACCAGTAGAGGTTGGCGAACTGCTGGTCGGGCAATTGGTAAACCTTGCCGTCCGGCGCGGTGGTGAACGAGATGCCAATGAAGTCTTTGATGTCCAGCGTCGGCGAGGTGTAAGCCTTGCCTTCGTTGGCCATCAGGTCGGTGATCGATTCGGTCTTGCCGTAGCGAAAATGCGTGCCGATCAGGTCCGAGTCGTTGACCCAACCGTCATAGATGTTCTTGTCCGATTGCATCTGGGTCTGCAGCTTTTCCACCACGTCGCCTTCCTGCAGCAAGTCGTGGGTCAGCTTGATCCCGGTGATCTCGGTGAAGGCCTTGGCCAGCACCTTGGATTCATATTCGTGGGTGGCAATGGTTTCCGAAACCACCTTGATGCTCATCCCGCGAAACGGCTCGGATGCCTTAATGAACCACTTCAGTTCTTCCAGCTGCTGTTCAGCAGTCAAGGTGGACGGTTTGAACTCGCTGCCAATCCATTTCTTTGCAGCATCTTCGTAGGCATCGGCCCAGGCAGATGCGCTCAAACCGCTGAGTGCCAGCAGGGCTGCCAATGAAATGCTATGTCGCAGCTTATTGTTTTTATCGAACATAAGACCTCCTGTTTAAGTGGCGGAGCACGATTGCCGAGCGATTCGACTAGCCCCAACGCATCACAGCCAACAGCCACACCAGGGACAACGCGAACGCCACCCAGATGCTCCAGTCGGTGACGCCGATTACCAGCAAATGCAGGTAGGCGCTGCCGAGAAGACCGATAAACAGCCGATCGCCACGGGTGGTGGCAATCGGCAAAAAGCCACGCCGAGGGATACTCGGCGAACGCAACTCCCAGGTCGTCATGCCTGCCAGAGTCAAGGCAATGACGCTGAAGAACGCCGCCGTGGGGCCAGTCCAACTCATCCATTCCATCATCAGTTCCTCATACCCGGCCCAGGGCAAAGCCCTTGGCCACGTGGTTGCGAACAAACCAGATCACCAGCATGCCCGGCAGAATGGTCAACACCCCCGCAGCCGCCAGCACACCCCAGTCGATGCCGGACGCCGAGACCGTGCGGGTCATTACCGCCGCGATGGGTTTGGCGTTCACCGAGGTCAGGGTTCGCGCCAGTAATAGCTCGACCCAGGAAAACATGAAGCAGAAAAACGCTGTGACACCGATCCCGGAGCCGATCAGCGGGACGAAGATCTTCACGAAGAACTTGGGGAAACTGTAGCCGTCGATGTAGGCGGTTTCGTCGATTTCCTTAGGAACGCCGGACATGAAGCCTTCAAGAATCCACACCGCCAACGGCACGTTGAACAGACAGTGAGCCAGCGCCACCGCGATATGGGTGTCGAACAGCCCGATCGAGGAATACAGCTGAAAAAACGGCAGCAGGAACACTGCCGGTGGCGCCATGCGGTTGGTCAACAGCCAGAAGAACAAGTGCTTGTCTCCGAGAAAACGATAGCGCGAAAACGCATACGCCGCCGGCAGCGCCACGCTCAGGGAAATCACGGTGTTCAGGCTCACGTAGTACAGCGAGTTGAGATAACCGGTGTACCAGCTCGGGTCAGTGAAGATCACCTTGTAGTTGGCGAAGGTGAAATCCTGGGGAAACAGCGTCAGGCCACCGAGGATTTCGGTGTTGCTCTTGAAGGACATGTTCAGCAGCCAGTAGATCGGCACCAGCAGGAACAGGATGTAGATCAGCAACGGGATTAGCTTTCTCTTGCTCATGGCAGGCCTCACCGATTGGCGTCAGAGTGAGTCATGGCGGTATAGAACAGCCACGACACCAACAGGATGATCAGGAAGTACACCAGCGAGAAAGCCGCCGCCGGGCCGAGGTCGAATTGCCCGATGGCCATTTGGGTCAGCGTCTGACTCAAGAACGTCGTGGCATTACCCGGACCGCCACCCGTCAGCACGAACGGCTCGGTATAGATCATGAAACTGTCCATGAACCGCAGCATCACCGCGATCAGTAGCACGCTCTTGAGCTTGGGCAACTGGATGTGTCGGAAAACCGCCCAGGCCGATGCCCGATCAATCCGCGCTGCCTGGTAGTACACGTCCGGAATCGCCCGCAAACCGGAGAAACACAACAGCGCCACCAGCGACGTCCAGTGCCAGACGTCCATCACCAACACCGTGACCCAGGCGTCCATGGTGTTGGCCGCATAGTTGTAGCTGATGCCCATGGCATTGAGGCTCGAACCGAGCAAACCGATATCGGCCCGGCCGAAAATCTGCCAGATGGTGCCGACCACGTTCCATGGAATCAGCAATGGAATCGCCAGAATGATCAGCACCACCGACGACCATCGCCCCTTGGTCGGCATGGTCAGGGCGATGGCGATGCCCAAGGGAATTTCAATCAGCAACACGCAGCCGGAGTAAATGAACTGGCGCAGCAGTGAGTCGTGCAGTCGCGGATCGAGCAGCACCTGCCTGTACCAATCGGCACCGACGAAGTAGCGGCTGGACTGGTCGAAAATGTCCTGCACCGAGTAATTGACCACGGTCATCATCGGGATCACCGCACTGAACGCCACCAGCAGAAACACCGGCAACACCAGCCACCAGGCCTTGTTGTTCTGCACCTTGTTCATGGCAGCACCTCCAGCAGGTAATCATCGGCATAGACCATCAGCCATTGCGCCGGAAAGCTGATGTACGCCGTGCCTTCGGGCACCGGTTTGTCTTCGGCCAGGCGTACTTTGAGCGGCGCACCGTCGAGATTCAGGGTCATGATCTTGTAGGTGCCCAGGTCTTCGACGTGTACGACCTGTGCCTGCATCGCGTCATCAAAGGGCTCGTCCCACACATGAACGAACTCCGGACGGATACCGACTTTCAGGGTTTTCCATTCGGACTCGGCGATTCGTTTCTGCATCGCGTCGGACAACGGCAAATGAGTCCCGGCAAAACCGACACCGCCGGCTTGCGGCTGAACCTCGATCAGATTCATCCCCGGGCTGCCGATGAAATAACCGACAAAGGTATGGCTCGGCCGCTCGAACAATTCCCGTGGCGTACCGAATTGCACAATCTGTCCGCCGTACATCACCGCAATCTTGTCGGCGAAAGTCGAAGCTTCGAGCTGATCGTGGGTGACGTAGACCATGGTGATGTTGAACTGCTCGTGGATCTGCTTGAGCTTGCGCCGCAGCTTCCACTTCAGGTGCGGGTCGATCACCGTCAGCGGTTCATCGAAGAGGATCGCCGACACGTCATCGCGCACCAGCCCACGGCCCATGGAGACTTTCTGTTTTTCATCGGCGGTTAGATTGCGTGCCTTCTTGTGCAGCAACGCCTGAAGGTCGAGGACTTCGGCGATTTCATGCACCTTGCTGTAAATCTTCGCTTCATCCATGCCCTGATTGCGTAATGGGAAAGCCAGGTTATCGAACACTGTCATGGTGTCGTAGACCACCGGAAACTGGAAAACCTGGGCGATGTTGCGCTTCTCGGGGGTCAGATCATTGACCGCTTTGCCGTCGAACAGCACATGTCCTTGGGATGGGCTGAGCAACCCGGAAATGATGTTGAGCAAGGTCGACTTGCCGCACCCCGAAGGCCCGAGCAGCGCATAAGCACCGCCCTGCTCCCAGACATGATCCATCTCGCGGATCGCGTAATCCTCAGGGCCGGTCGGCGTTGGGGTATAGCTGTGGGCAAGGTTCTGCAAACGGATTTCGGCCATCAGGCAACCCTCGCAATGCGGCGACCGGGCGCCTGAACCAGCCGCCCCTGCATATCGAACACAAACAGTTTATGGGTCGGGATATAGATGCGAATCGGCGCATCGACGTCGTATTCGTGGACACCCGGCAAGTGCAGCACCAGCAGGAAATACTCGTTGCGCACGTGCAGGAAGGTTTCCGAGCCGCTGATCTCGGCCACCTCGACGGTTACCGCCAGTTCGAGGTCGTCGTCGTTGCTCGGCACCAGCGAGATATGGCTGGGGCGCACGCCGAAACGAAACTCGCCCTCGCCCACCGGCCGCAGATCGACGTTCAACGGGAAGTGCACAAAATTGGCGAAACTGACTTCGTTGCCGGCAATTCGCCCCGGCATCAGGTTGATCGGCGGCTCGGAGAACAACTCCGCCGCCAGCACGGTTTGCGGCTGGTGATACACCTCGGAGGACTTGCCGCTCTGAATCACCCGACCTTCATGAAGAATCGTGGTGGTGCCGCCCAGCGCCAGGGCTTCGTTGGGTTCCGTGGTGGCGTAAATCGCGATGGTGTGCCGGGCCTTGAACAGCTCGCGCATTTCCTGGCGCAGCTCTTCGCGCAGCTTGTAGTCGAGGTTCACCAGCGGCTCGTCAAACAGAATCAGCTCGGCATCCTTGACCAGCGCCCGAGCCATGGCCGTGCGCTGTTGCTGGCCGCCGGAGAGTTCCAGGGGATAGCGCTGGAGGAATTTCTCGATGCGTAGCATCTTCGCGGTTTCCAGCACTTTGCTCTGGATCAGCTCATTGGAAACGCCTGACTGACGCAGCGGCGAGGCGATGTTCTCGAACACCGTCATGGTCGGGTAATTGATGAACTGCTGATAAACCATCGATACGTTGCGCAAACGCACCGGGCGCTGGGTGACGTCGACACCGTTCATCAGAATGCGGCCGCTGTCAGGTTTGTCCAGACCTGCCATCAGGCGCATGAGACTGGTTTTGCCGGACAGCGTGCGACCGAGCAAAACGTTGAACGATCCGGGTTCGAAGTTAAGGCACGCATCGTCGATCCAGGTCTGACCCTCGACGGTACGGCTGACGTGCTCCAGGATTAATGTCATGGCTCGGCCTTTTTATTATTGGAGTCAAGCGACCTGAGCACTACAGCGACATTCGTGCCAGAAATTCCAAGGGGTTGATCTGGCTTGAAATTCCTTCAAATGAGATAAAAACCGCGTTCGTTGCTGAACAGAAATGAACAACCGTGACTGAACAATTGAACAGTTCAAAGATTGACAATGAACAAATGTGAACAACACTCTACAGACGTTTTTAGCCACACATTGCTCCCGTAGGAGCCAGGCTTGCCGGCGAAGGCGTCGTCGAAATCGCCTTCGCCGGCAAGCCTGGCTCCTACGGGTAGGTGGCGTTTGAACGTGATGCAAAAACCAATAAAAACAATAAAAGCTTGCTCAGAGATCGACCGCCATGGCCGCACCTGCCCCACCGCTCTCCCACGACGCCATCATCCAGGACTCCTGGTCCCGCTGCCGCGCGTTCGGGCTCGATCATCAGAGCGCGCCGGCGTTCGATCAGCTACCCGCCGATGGCATCGCCCAGTTGCTGGAAAGCCAGCATTCACTGGTGCAGACCACCCATCAGGAAGTCCTGCCGTATTACGAGAACATCCTCAGCAACTCCAATTGCCTGATCATGCTCGCCGACAATCAAGGCCAGGTGCTGACGTCTTGGGGCACCCAGCGTTTCATCGAACCGAGCCTGACTCGCGGTTTCAGTGCCGGCGCCAGCTGGATAGAACGTTGCAGCGGCACCAACGCAATCGGCACCGCGTTGGCCTGCGAGCAAGCGGTGCATATCGAGCACGATGAACATTTTCTCAAGGCCAACCGTTTCATGACCGGTTCCGCCGCACCGATTTTCGATGCCGAGCGCAAGGTGATCGCGGTGTTGGACGTGTCCAGCGACAGTTATCTGCCGCCGTCCCATACACTGGGCATGGTCAAAATGATGAGCCAGACGGTGGAGAACCGGCTGATTCTCAACCTGTTCCATGGCCAGCATTTCCAACTGACGTTTAACACCGGGCTGAACAACCTCGACAGCCAATGGGCCGGATTGCTGATTTTCGACGAGACCGGTCAGGTGCTGTCCGCCAATCGCCGGGCCGACAATCTGCTGGGGATCAGCCTGTCGCGAGTCAGCGTCGAGAGCCTGTTCAAAGTCTCATTGCTGGAACTGCTGAACCAGCCGGACGGCCTGCCGTTTGCCCTGCAGGCCTCGGGGCGCAACCGTTTTCAATGCCTGTTGAAGCGACCGAAACAAGTGCCGATTCAAGCCCGAGTGTTTGCCGACCCCACCGTGATGACGCCCGCCGCGATCAGCCTCAACACCCTGCATTTTGGCGACAGCCGCGTGGAAAAAGCCGTGCGCCAGGCCGAGCGCTTGCTGGAAAAGGACATTCCGCTGTTGATCCACGGGGAAACCGGGGTCGGCAAGGAAGTCTTCGTCAAAGCCCTGCACCAGGCCAGTTCACGCAGCAAACAGCCGTTCATTGCCGTCAACTGTGCAGCGATCCCCGCCGAACTGGTGGAGTCAGAGCTATTTGGCTATGAGAAAGGCGCATTCACCGGTGCCAATCAGAAAGGCAGCATCGGGCTGATCCGCAAGGCCGATAAAGGCACGCTGTTCCTCGATGAAATCGGCGACATGCCGCTGCCGACCCAAGCTCGGCTGCTGCGGGTGTTGCAGGAGCGTTGCGTGCAACCGGTAGGTAGCAGCGAGTTATTCCCGGTGGACATTCGGATCATTTCAGCGACTAACCGCTCGTTGCGAGAACAAGTTCAACTCGGCCGGTTTCGAGAGGATTTGTATTACCGCATTGGTGGTTTGACACTGGAACTGCCGCCGCTACGGGAACGCAGCGACAAGCAGGCGCTGTTCAAGCGTTTGTGGGAACAGCATCGTGAACCGTCGCAGTGGGCCGGGTTGAGCCCCGAGGTGATGGAACTGTTCAGTCGTCATCCGTGGCCGGGGAACTTGCGTCAGGTCAGCAGTGTAATGCAGGTGGCGCTGGCGATGGCCGAGGAACAACCCGTGCGGCCGGAGCATTTGCCGGATGATTTTTTTGTCGATCTGGAGATGGAACCGGTGGATTCACCGCAGACGTTGGCGGTTGATTTGAATGATGCCGAGCAATTGAATCGGCAGTTGCAGGCGGCTGGGGGGAATATTTCGCATTTAGCCCGGCGGTTGGGGGTTAGCCGGAATACCCTCTACAAGCGATTGCGCCAGGCCGAGTGACGAGTGAGCCGCACTGGCGGCGTTCGACTTGAGAACATTCGCGGGCAAGCCTCGCTCCTACAGGGACCGCGCCATTCGCCAATATCGTGAGCGACGCGATCCCTGTAGGAGCGAGGCTTGCCCGCGAAGACGTCAGCCCAGACACCGCCTCACTACGCTCAACCCACAAACAAAAACCCGCACAAGGCGGGTTTCTGTTTTTGTGAAAGGCGTAGCCAATCAAGCAATCAGTCAGCCAGACGCCAGGTCGTCCCGCCCTTGCCGTCTTCCAGCACCACGCCCATGGCGGTGAGCTGGTCGCGGATGCGGTCGGATTCGGCCCAGTCTTTACCGGCACGAGCTGCCAGACGTGCAGCAATCAGCGCCTCGACTTCGGCTGCGTCCACGCGCCCTTCGGCACCGGCCTGCAGGAAGTCATCGGCCTCGAGTTGCAACACACCCAGCACGCTGGCCAATTCTTTCAAACGAGCCGCCAAACCCGCCGCCGCATCGAGATCGCTCTCGCGCAGGCGGTTGATCTCGCGGACCATCTCAAACAGCACCGCGCAGGCTTCCGGCGTGCCGAAATCGTCGTTCATCACCTGAGTGAAACGCTCGACGAAGGCTTCGCCACCAGCCGGCGCCACATTCGGCAGGCCTTTCAACGCATGGTAGAAACGCTCGAGTGCGCCCTTGGCGTCCTTGAGGTTGTCTTCCGAATAGTTGATTGCGCTGCGGTAGTGGCTCGATACCAGCAGGTAACGCACGACTTCCGGGTGGTACTTTTCCAGCACATCGCGAATGGTGAAGAAGTTGTTCAAGGACTTGGACATCTTCTCGCCATTGATGCGAATCATGCCGCAATGCATCCACGCGTTGGCGTAGGTCTTGCCGGTGGCTGCTTCGCTCTGGGCGATTTCGTTTTCATGGTGCGGAAACTCGAGGTCGCTGCCGCCGCCATGAATGTCGAAGGTCTCACCGAGGCAGCAGGTCGACATCACCGAGCACTCGATGTGCCAGCCCGGACGTCCGTCGCCCCACGGCGAAGGCCAGCTCGGCTCGCCCGGCTTGGCGCCTTTCCACAGTACGAAGTCCAGCGGGTCCTGTTTCGACTCGTCGACTTCGATCCGTGCGCCAATGCGCAGGTCTTCGATCTTCTTGCGCGACAGCTTGCCGTAGCCCATGAACTTGGCGACGCGGTAGTACACGTCGCCATTGCCCGGTGCGTAGGCATAGCCCTTGTCGATCAGGGTCTGGATCATGCTCTGCATGCCAGCGATGTGATCGGTAGCTCGCGGTTCCATGTCCGGCTTGAGGATGTTGAGGCGCGCCTCGTCCTCGTGCATCGCGGTGATCATGCGCTCGGTCAGCGCGTCGAACGGCTCGCCGTTCTCCTTCGCCCGATTGATGATCTTGTCTTCAATGTCGGTGATGTTGCGCACATAAGTCAGGTTATAACCGCTGAACCGCAACCAGCGGGTCACCAGGTCGAACGCGACCATGCTGCGGCCATGGCCAATGTGGCAGTAGTCGTACACGGTCATCCCGCAGACGTACATGCGCACATTGTTGCCATCCAGAGGCTTGAAGACTTCTTTGCTCTTGGTGAGCGTGTTGTAGATCGTAAGCACTTTAGTTTCCTTGAATCACTGGCCCCACGAATCACGCAAGGTCACGGTACGGTTGAACACCGGATGACCGGGCTTCGAGTCCTTGATATCCGCGACGAAGTAACCTTCGCGCTCGAACTGGAAACGGTCTTCCGGCTGTGCATTGCCAAGCGAAGGCTCGGCACGACAACCGGTGAGGACTTGCAGCGAGTCAGGGTTGATGTTGTCCAGGAAACTGGCGCTGTCTTCGGCCTTTTCAGGGTTGGCCGAACGGAACAGGCGATCGTACAGACGCACTTCGCATTCGACGCTGGCCGCGGCCGGCACCCAGTGCACCACGCCTTTGACCTTGCGGCCTTCCGGGTTCTTGCCCAGGGTTTCCGGATCGTAGGAGCAACGCAGTTCGACGATGTTGCCATCGGCGTCCTTGATCGCTTCGTCGGCACGGATCACGTAGCTGCCGCGCAGACGCACTTCGCCGTTCGGTTCCAGGCGCTTGTAGCCTTTTGGCGGCTCTTCCATGAAGTCTTCACGGTCGATGTAGAGCTCACGGGCGAACGGCAGAACGCGCACGCCCATGTCTTCTTTCGGGTGGCACGCCAATTCGAGGTTTTCGACCTGGCCTTCCGGGTAGTTGGTGATCACGACTTTGAGCGGACGCAACACGCACATGGCGCGTGGGGCGCTATGGTCGAGGTCGTCACGGATGCTGAATTCGAGCATGCCGAAATCGACTACGCCGTCGGAACGGTTGGTGCCGATCATTTCGCAGAAGTTGCGGATCGATTTCGGCGTGTAGCCACGGCGGCGGAAGCCCGACAGCGTGGACATGCGCGGATCGTCCCAGCCGTTGACGTGCTTTTCATCGACCAGTTGCTTGAGCTTGCGCTTGCTGGTGATGGTGTAGTTCAGGTTCAGGCGGCTGAACTCGTACTGACGCGGGTGCGCCGGCACTGGCAGGTTGTCGAGGAACCAGTCGTACAGCGGACGGTGGCTTTCGAACTCCAGGGTGCAGATCGAATGGGTGATGCCTTCGATGGCATCCGACTGACCGTGGGTGAAATCGTAGTTCGGGTAGATGCACCACTTGTCACCGGTCTGGTGGTGATGCGCGTGACGGATGCGATACATGATCGGGTCGCGCAGGTTCATGTTCGGCGAGGCCATGTCGATCTTGGCCCGCAGCACGCGTGCGCCGTCCGGGAATTCGCCGGCGCGCATGCGGGCGAACCAGTCGAGGTTTTCTTCCACGGAGCGGTCACGGAATGGGCTGTTTTTGCCCGGTTCGGTCAGCGTGCCGCGATATTCCTTGGCCTGTTCAGGGCTCAGGTCGTCGACATAAGCCTTGCCGGCCTTGATCAGCTCTACCGCCCAGTCGTGCAACTGGTCGAAATACTGCGAGGCATAGCGCACTTCACCGGACCACTCAAAGCCCAGCCATTTGACGTCGCTTTCGATCGCGTCGATGTATTCCTGGTCTTCCTTGGCCGGGTTGGTGTCGTCGAAACGCAGGTGCGTGACGCCGCCGAATTCCTGGGCCAGACCGAAGTTCACACAGATCGACTTGGCGTGACCGATGTGCAGGTAGCCGTTGGGCTCAGGCGGGAAACGAGTGACGATCTGCGTGTGCTTACCCGAGTCCAGGTCCGCCTGGATGATCGGGCGCAGGAAATTGACCGGCACGGCAGGGCCGGTCTTGGAATTCGAGGTAGGGTCGACAGTGGGCTTGCTCATAGGATCCTTGAACGTACAAGTGCGCGGCCAGTTGGCCAAATCAAAGCGGCTGTTATAAATCAAAGGGGCTTATCATAGCCGATGCTGTCAAGTGGCTGACAGAGCAGGCCGGCAATCGGTTGCATTTAATCGGCCGGCAATGAAAAACAGCCTCGAAATTCGCGCCCGGCACGCTAAACTGCGTGCCTTGGCCGCCACTGGCCGGACTGGTTGAGGGCCAGCGCGCCCCGAAACCCACGAATTCATAGAACGAGTACAGATCATGACCCAAGTCAAACTGACTACCAACTTCGGCGACATCGTCCTGGAACTGAACGCTGAGAAAGCCCCGATCACCGTGGCCAACTTCATCGAGTACGTCAAAGCCGGTCACTACGAAAACACCGTTTTCCACCGCGTTATCGGCAACTTCATGATCCAGGGCGGCGGTTTTGAGCCAGGCATGAAAGAAAAGAAAGACAAGCGCCCAAGCATCCAGAACGAAGCCGACAACGGCCTGCCGAACGTGAAGTACAGCGTAGCCATGGCCCGCACCATGGAGCCACATTCGGCTTCCGCCCAGTTCTTCATCAACGTGGCTGACAACAGCTTCCTGAACCACAGCGGCAAAACCACTCAGGGTTGGGGCTATGCTGTATTCGCCAAAGTAGTCGAAGGCACCGACGTGGTCGACAAGATCAAAGGCGTGGCCACCACTTCCAAAGCCGGCCACCAGGACGTACCCGCAGAAGACGTGATCATCGAGAAAGCCGAGATCATTGAGTGATACTGCTGATTTCAGACTTGCATCTGGAAGAGGAGCGCCCGGACATTACCCGGGCGTTTCTGGATTTGCTCGCTAGACGTGCCCGCTCAGCGAGTGCGTTGTACATTTTGGGCGACTTTTTCGAGGCGTGGATTGGCGACGATGCCATGACGCCGTTCCAGCGTTCCATCTGCCAGGCCCTGCGCGAACTTAGCGACAGCGGCACGGCCATTTTTCTGATGCACGGCAATCGCGACTTCATGCTTGGTCAGGCCTTCTGCAAACAGGCGGGCTGTACATTGCTGAAGGACCCGAGTGTCGTGCAGTTTTACGGCGAGCCGGTGCTGTTGATGCACGGCGACAGCCTCTGCACCCGTGACGAAGCGTATATGAAGCTGCGTCGTTATCTGCGCAACCCGATCGCCCTGTTCATCCTGCGACATCTGCCCTTGCGTACTCGCCATAAACTGGCGCGCAAGCTGCGCAATGAAAGCCGCACGCAAACGCGTATGAAGGCCAATGACATTGTCGATGTCACGCTGGAAGAAGTGCCGCGGATCATGCAGCAATATGGCGTGAAAACCTTGATCCACGGGCACACCCATCGCCCCGCCATACACAAATTGCAGATTGGCGAGCAGTCGGCCAAACGCATTGTATTAGGGGATTGGGATCGTCAGGGCTGGGCGTTGCAGGTGGATGAGCAAGGGTTTGCGTTGGCGCCGTTTGATTTCACCCCGCCGCCACAACTGGCAGCACCTTCTGCCTAATCGACCCGATCGTTCCCACGCTCTGCGTGGGAATGCCTCAACGGACGCTCTGCGTTCGGCTTTGAATGGGACGCGGAGCGTCCCGGGCTGCATTCCCACGCGGAGCGTGGGAACGATCTTCCGGGCTCCGGGCCCGCCTTCGCCGCAAACGGCGGTTTCGCCAGCCACACCAGCAGAATCAACCCCATGAATGCCCACCCGAGCAACGTGAAGTAATCCACGGTGGAGAGCATGTACGCCTGACTGGTCAGCACATGATCCAGCTGCGCGTAGGCCGGGTTACCCGCCCCGCCCAGCGTGTTCAAGGCCGGCACCCGTAGGAGCTGGCTTGCCAGCGAATGGAGCGACTCGGTATTAAAGGGGAGACGGGACCTAGAAATCCCGCTTATAGAAGATGTCCAGCGAACTGGCCACGCCGCTGGCGGCTTCGAGGTAGACCTTTTTGCTCAGCTTGTAGCGCAAGGCAATGGTATTGGCCGGCTCGAACACCCCGACGCCATAACGCAGGCTGAGCTTCTCGGTGATGTTGCCACTGGCCACCACCGCGGTGCTGGCGCCGCTGCCTTGGGTATCGAGCTGGAAATCCTGAATACCCAAATTCTTGGCCAAGCCGCTGGTCACTCCGGAACTGCCCATCAAACCCAACCCGAGGGCGGCTTGGGCGAGCATGTTGTTGTCTTCACCGGTGGTACTCAGCGGACGCCCCAGCACCAGATAGGACAACGCCTGCTCCTGACTCATCGCCGGTTCGGAAAAGATCTGCGTGGTCGGCTGCTCGGCGCTGCCGCTCAACCGAATGCCGGCGATCACATCGTCGGTCTGACGAATCGCTTCGATGTCCAGATACGGCTGATCGATCGGCCCCGCAAACAACAAGCGCGCCCGGCGCACCGTCAGTCGCTGGCCATAGGCGCGATAACGCCCGTCGTTGAGCCACAGCTCGCCACGGGTGTCCATGTTGTCGCCAATGTGCACATGACCTTGCAGGTTGGCGGTCAGGCCAAACCCGGTAAAGCTCAGCTTGTCCTCCCCCACCACCACATCGATGTCCATCGCCATGGCCATCGGCGGTTTGCCCTCTTCGGTCTGCTGACCGACGATCACCGTGTCATCGGAGACCTTGACCGTCGACGGCGGTAGCTCGCGCACGGTGATTTCGCCCTTGGGCACCAGCACCTTGCCGACGATCGCCAGTCTGTCGTCTTTCATGGAGATTTTCAGGTCCGGCGCGACTTCCAGCGCAGCATAGGGCTCAACGGTGACCGGCAACTGCGAGCCCTTGAGCGCCAGATCCACCACCAGCGCCTGGCCCCAGGCAATGTTGCCATTAAGGCTGCCCTGCCCGGTCTTGCCGCTTTTCCAGCCGCCGTTCAGTTGCACGGTTTCGCCGGCAATCACGGCTTGAAGTTGCAAGGCTTCGAGCGCCATCGGCAGTTCAGGCCCGGAGATTTCACCGTCGCGCAGCGCAAGGTTGCCGTTGACCAGCGGCGCCAGCAGTCCGCCGGACAATGTTCCGCTGCCGCTCAAATGCCCGGTGAGTTTCTCGACCATCGGCACAAACGGCCGCGCCACCGACAAGTCCAGACCACTGAGGCGGAATGAACCGGTCAGCGGTTTATTCTTTGGCAGCGGGTTGATCTGCGCCTGAACCATCAGTTCACCGAGCTTGCCGCCGACAAAGTTGAGGTCGGTGTCGATGCGCTTTGGTGTGAGTTTGCTGGTGAGCTTCAGGGTCTGGTACGGGAAGTCCAGCCATTGCTCCTTCTCGCGCATACGCAAAGTGCCGCCGCTGGCATCGATGCTGATCTGGCCATTCGGGCCGCTGGCCGGCAAGTCCAGTTGCAGGTCGGCGTTAAGCTTGCCCTTCCAGGCGAAATCCTTTGGCAACCATTGCGCCAGGCTGTCGATAGGAAATTGCTTGAGGTGGTAACGCAGCTTCGGCTCGGGCATCAAGCGCTGATCTTCGCCGCACAGGCTGGCCGGGCCGGACATCCAGCAATGGGCACCAAAGTTGATTTTGCCGTCCGCCAGGCGCTCGAGCTTCGCCGGATTTTGCAGTTTCCAGTCCTGACCGCCAGCCTGGATATTGCCACTGGCCAGACGCCCACGCCAATTGCCCTTGTCCAGCGTGCCGTCGAGACCGAGCGCCAGTTTCAACTTCGGCCCTTGCAGATCGAGGGCAAGTTTCTGGTTTTTGATGTCGCCCTGACCGCTGGCGGTCAAGGTGCCCAGCGACGAATCACCGGTCTGAATGCCGCTGCCCTTGAGGTCGATCTTCGCCCGCTGAGCGCTGTCGAGGGTGGCGTCCAGATTGAGGCTTTGCAGGCGATGGTCTTCGAAGGCCAGTTGCGTGCCTTGCAGGCCGAGTTTGCCTTGTGGCGCTTTGAGCGTGCCGGCGACATCGACCCGGCCATTGAGCTGACCGCGCAGTTGCGGCCAGAGCTGGGCCAGGCGCGGCAGTTTGATGTCAATCTGGCCGGCGAGTTTCTGTTGCAGGCTGCCCTGGCCGTTGATGCTGTTGTCGCCGAGGCGAATCTGCAGTGCACTGAGGTTCCATTGCTCGCCGCCGCCATCGGCTTTGGCTTGCAACACCGCCGGTTGCCCGCGCAGTTTGCCTTTCAGGTCCAGGTCGGCGGTCAGGCTGAGCTTTTCATTCTTCATCTCGCCTTTACTGCGCAAGGGGCCGGCCAAGGTGCCAGGCAACTCCGCGAGCCAGTACGCCGGGTTGATTGCCGAGAGGTCCAGCGCCGTATCCCAGGCGATACCGTCGGCAAACTGCAGGCTCAGGTGCCCTTCGGCCTTGCCCTGCCCGGCTTCAAGTTTGAATTGCGGCAGGTGGATTTTTGTCAGGTCGCCGCTGAACGGGCTGTTCAGACTGAATGCACCGGCCGGGCCATCCAGTGAGGCCTTGAAGTTACCGATGTAGTTGCCGTCGGTGTATGAGATTTCGCCGTTGAAACTGCGCAGTGCCACTTGCGGCTCGTCGATCAACGGATAGAGACGGTGCCACGGGAAATCCAGCCAGTCTATTTTTGCATCAGCGCTCAGGCCTTTGCTCCAGTCCACTTGCCCGGTGAGCTTGAGGCTTTGTTTGTCGTTGGCCGTCAGATCGAGACCGATGATCTGCGCGCCCTTGGCGTCGACCTTGCCTTGTAACAACAGCGCGACCGGGCCTTGCTCTGCGGGTAACGTGGCTTTGCCGAGCAACTGGTAACCGTTTTTCAGGTCTCCGTCGCCGGTGAGTTCCAGTTGATTGAGTTGCAGAGTGTCCGGCAACTCGGCGCTGGGTTTGAAACTGTCGGCAGTGATGCGCATTTTGGCCGGCAGGTTTTCCACCAGCGGTTGCAACTCGCCAGTGAGTTGGCCGTTCAGATAACCGCTGCTGTCGGCTTTCAGGTTCAGGGTTTTCAGCAGATCACCGTCCACCTTCAAGGCCAGTGCCCAGGGTTCGGGGGCCGGCGACGGCAAGGTCAGTTTGCCTTCAGCGGTGAGCGGCCAGTTGCCGCTTGGTTGCAACAGACCGGACAGGTTCAGGCTCAGTTCATCACGCTGCAAGTGCACTGAGTCAATCTGCAAACCTTTCTCGGTCCAGTGCGCCGCCAGTTGCAGCCCCTTGAGTTCTTCGCTGCCATTGAACAACAGGCTGCCAACCTTGACGTCGCCCAATTCGATAGCCAGCGGCAGTTTCAAATCCGGCAGACTGATCGGGCCGCTGCTTTCCTCTTCCACGCCCGGCGGGAATTGCAGGCTGACCTGCTCGGCCTGCAGTTGCTCGATGCACAGCGTCATGCGTGTCAAACACAACGGCGACCAGGCGAAAATCGCTTTGCTCAGCTCAACCCGACTGCTGTCCTGCTGCCACACCAGATGATCGGCGCTCCACTGCCCACCCAAGCGCCCCTGGAAATTCTCCACGGTCAAACCCGGCACAAACCCGAGCGCCCAACGACTGCCCGTCGAAGTGCCCAGCACGGTGACCAGTGTCAGCACGATCAGCACCAGCAGCGCCGGAATTGCCAGCAGCGTTATTTTCAAACCGCGCTTCACAGTTCAGGCCCCATGGAAAAGTGCAGTCGAATGCCGCCGTCGTCGTCCATCGCGTGGGCCAGGTCGAGGCGAATCGGCCCCACCGGCGAGACCCAGCGTACGCCGATACCGACCCCTGTCTTGAGGTTCGGCAATTCGAGTGTGTTGAAGGAGTTGCCTTGGTCGACGAAGGTTGCGACCCGCCATTTTTCGGCGATTGAGTATTGATACTCGACGCTGCCGGCCACCATGTAGCGGCCACCGATGCGGTCGCCATCGGAGTTTTCCGGGGACAGGCTCTGGTAGTCGTAACCGCGCACGCTCTGATCGCCACCGGCGAAGAAGCGCAAGGACGGCGGCACCGATTTGTAGCCGTTGGTGGCGCTGCCGCCGACCTGCACCCGACCGAGCAAGCGGTGTTTGTCGAAAACTGTGGTCAGGCCTTTGACCAGCGCCGTGCCGTAGATCAGGTTGGTGTCCGACCCCAATCCTTCCTTGGCGACTTTGGTGTCGAATTGCAGGCGATAACCGTTGTGCGGGTCGATGCGATTGTCGCTTTTCAGGTACGAATAACTGACGCCGGGCATCAGCAAAGTGCTGAGCCCTGAGTCGTCGCCGAGTGTGTATTCCTCGTGCTGCCACTTGAGCGACACCACCCGCTGCCAGCCACTGGGCAATTTGCTGTGCCACTCGGGGCCGAGGGTCAGCAGTTTGCTGAGGGTATCGGTACCAGCGATTTCTTCATATTGATAACCACCGGCAAAGCGCAGTTTGTCGGTCAATGGTGGGTCCAGCGGAACGTCGTAAAACAGCCCGACGTTCTGCCGTGGCGCCGAAATCTCGGCCTCCCAGCCGTAACTGTGCCCTTGAGGATTTACCCAGTGGCGGGTCCAGTTGGCTTTGACCCGTGGACCGACGTCGGTGGAAAAACCCAGTCCCAGCCCCATGGTCCGTGGCTTGCGGGTTTCGAGTTTGACCGCCACCGGGATCACGTCGTCCTTGGACGCAGTCGGCGCCGCGTCCACGCGCACGCCCTCGAAATAACCGCTCGACTGCAGCGCCTGATTGAGTTCGGCAATCAGTTCGGAGTCATAGGGCGCACCGGCCTTGAACGGTACCATGCGTTGCAGCAGGTCTTCGTCGAACGGCGTGTCGCCTTCAAAACTGACTTTACCCAGCGCATAGCGCGGGCCGCTGTCGTAGATCAATTCGATGTCGGCGACGCCGGCACGCGGGTCCACCAACAGTTTCTGGCGGGTGAAGCGCCCACTGAAAAAACCGTAGCGCGAGGCCTGGTTCTGGATCAGCCGCTTGGCGTCTTCGTAACGACCATGGTTAAGCACCGCGCCGGGTTTCAGCAGGTCGCTTTTCGGTACACGAAAGGATTTGAACGAGGCCGCCGGGCCGTCGATGCGCACCGTAACATTGCGCAAATGGATCGGCTCGCCCGGATCGATGTTCAGCACCAGACGCGGCGTCTTGCCGCCCTTCACGTCGCTGTCGATTTGCGGCTGGTAATAACCCAAGGCCTGGGCGGCCTTGCGCGCCTGTTCTTCGGCGCCACGACTGAAGCGCAGCAAGGCTTCTTCATCGCGATCGCCGAGACTACCGATATAGCCCTCTATATTGGCCTTCAGTTCATCGTTGGACGGTTTGATCCGCACATCCAATTCACTTTGCGCCAGCGCCGCGTAGCTGGAGATCAGCATCAGCACGCCACTGGTAAATCTTCCTGGAAACTTCATAGGCGCGGATGCTATCACGAGCTTGGGAGCGTGATAGAGCCTGGCGTGCCGCGAAAGTTTCACCTTCACGCCGTTGCTGTTTGTAACACCTGCGGGTTGGCGTGGAAAAACACGTGCTCACGAATCGGTCCTACGGCAACTTCGCCGATTTCCTCATAGCCCTGACGCTTATAGAACTCCAGATAACGAGGATTCCCAGTGTCGAGAATCACACCTTGGGAGTGCTCATCGACCGCGCACCAGTTGTGCACCGCTTGCAGCAATTGTTCGCCAAAGTGTTTGCCTTGAAATTGTGGGTGAATCCCCAGCAACGGCAGGACATGCACCGAGTCGGACGGTACACACGCCATCACGGCGGCGTGGTAATCAAGGTAGCGTCGGGTACAGCGAAACCCGGTGCTGAGCACCATCCGCAGGCGCCAGGCCCAGCTTTCGGTGATCCCCAGGCGACGTTGCGGCGGCGCGATCAGGGCGATGCCGATCAAGCGGTCGTTGACCAGCAAGCCAATGGCCGGCAAATCCTGAAAAAAGTGTTGTTTGACCAGTTCGCGCACCGTCGCCCGTACCCGTTGTTCATACCCGGGGCGTTCGGCTTCGAACAGGTAGCCGAACGTCGGCTCGTGCCGGTAAGCCTGGTACAGCAAGGAGCGTGCTTCGCGGGAATAGCCACTGTCGAGCATGTGGATATCGGCAATGGTGGTGGAGGTTTCGGGCATGACGGTAGATCTCCCCTGGGCGCGGCTCAGAAGGCCGCGTTCTTATTGGTACGAGCCTTTGGGTAGCTTCACAGTTCCCCACACAGGTATAGACCAAGCCAGGATCTTCATCGACTGAGCAGACGCCTTCGCGGGCAAACCTCAATGCCAGTCAGTTAAGCGAATTCCTGTAGGAGCGAGCTTGCTCGCGAAAGCGGTAGGTCAGGCGAAATCAATGTTGGCTGTACTGCCGTCTTCGCGAGCAAGCTCGCTCCTACAGGGTTTCGCGGTTTAACTGACAGGCATTGGGGCGAGCCTCGCTCCTACAAGAGCGAGACTTGCCCGCGAAGAGGCCCGATCTGCCAACACATCTCTGACAGAACACAACGAATCCCCTCACCCCAAGGCTGGCCCCATTCCTACATGTCAGCTAGCATCGCACTTTTGCCAGGACTGCCGACCATGAAGATCGTCTCCTTCAACATCAACGGGCTGCGCGCTCGCCCGCATCAGCTGGCAGCGCTGATTGAGAAACATCAACCGGACGTGATCGGCCTGCAGGAAACCAAGGTCCACGACGACCAGTTCCCCCTGGCCGAGGTTCAGGCGCTGGGTTATCACGTGTATTTTCACGGGCAAAAGAGTCACTACGGCGTGGCCCTGCTCTCGCGCAAGGAACCGATCGCGTTGTACAAGGGTTTCACCACTGACGAAGAAGACGCTCAGCGGCGCTTCATATGGGGCACGTTCGCCGACGCCAATGGCGTGCCGGTGACCATCATGAACGGCTATTTCCCACAGGGCGAAAGTCGCGATCACCCGACCAAATTCCCGGCCAAGGAACGTTTCTACAGCGATCTGCAGCAGTTGCTGGAAAACCAGTTCAGCAACGACCAGCCGATTGTGGTGATGGGCGATGTGAACATTTCCCCGGAAGACTGCGACATCGGCATCGGCCCGGACAACATGAAACGCTGGCTGAAAACCGGCAAATGCAGCTTCTTGCCCGAAGAACGCGAATGGATGGCCCGCCTGAAGAATTGGGGCCTGGTGGACAGCTTCCGTCACCTGAACCCGGACGTTGCCGACCGTTTCAGCTGGTTTGACTACCGCAGCCGCGGTTTCGAGGATGAACCCAAGCGCGGGCTGCGGATTGACTTGATCATGGCGTCCCACGGGTTGTTGCCACGGGTGAAGGACGCGGGTGTCGATTACGATCTGCGCGGGATGGAAAAACCTTCCGATCATGCGCCGATCTGGCTTGAGTTGAGCTAAAAGCAAAAGATCGCAACCTTCGGCAGCTCCTACAGGATGTACGCCGACCCAGTGTAGGAGCTGCCGAAGGCTGCGATCTTTTGATCTGTCATCGTTCAGAAACCTTACTGACTTATTCTCCCGGCACTTTCCCAGGCTTATAAGGTGCCGGCATGACGCTGCGCGTGTTGTTTCTGTCGATGCTCGCCGCCCTGCTGCCGTTAACGGTATCGGCCGGCGACTTGCCGACGCCCGAACGTGGTCCGGTGCTGCGCATCCAGGGCTCCAACACCATTGGCGCGGCATTAGGCCCGGCGCTGGTCGAGGGGTTGATGCGTGAACAGGGTCTGCTCAAGGTTCATCGCGAAGCTCCGGACAAAGCCAACGAACAACGCATCGTCGGCGAAACCGTTCAGGGACGCCGAGTCGAAGTGGAAGTCGCGGCCCACGGTTCCAGCACCGGATTCAAAGCCCTGAAAATCGCATCTGCCGATCTCGCGGCCTCCTCACGGCCGATCAAGGACAGCGAACGGCTGGATCTTGAGCCGCTGGGCGACCTGAAAAGCCCGATTGCCGAGCAAGTCATCGCCATCGATGGGCTGGCAATCATCCTTCATCCGCATAATCCGCTGCAGCAACTCAACACCGTACAACTGGCGCGGATCTTCAGCGGCGAAGCGAAAACCTGGGAAGAACTCGGTGGCACCGGTGGGGCGATTCATCTCTATGCGCGGGATGATCAATCGGGCACCTATGACACGTTCAAGGAATTGGTCCTCAGCCCGCGTGGGAAAACGCTGAGCGGCAACGCGAAACGCTTCGAATCCAGCGAGCAATTGTCCGACGCAGTCAGTCTGGACCTGCAAGGCATCGGCTTCATCGGTTTGCCTTATGTACGCCAGGCCAAAGCTGTGGCCATTGTCGATGGTGACTCCCAGGCCATGCTGCCGCTCAATAGCCTGATCGCGACGGAAGATTACCCGCTGTCCCGTCGGCTGTTCTTTTACCTGCCACCGAATGGGAAAAATCCCTGGGCCAAGGCTTTGGTGAAGTTTGCCCAAAGCAGCAAAGGCCAGGCGATCGTCGCAGCCAATGGCTTTATCGCGCAGACCGTTCAGGCCATGGCCGTCACGCCGAATGCGTTGATGCCTGAGGGTTATCAGGCGCTCAGTCGTCATGCCCAGCGGCTCACGGTGAATTTCCGCTTCGAAGAAGGCAGCGCGACGCTGGACAACAAGGCCCGACAGGACTTGTCGCGGGTGCTCGACTATATAAAGCAGCACGACAAAACCAATCGGCAGGTGACGCTGGTAGGGTTTGGCGACGCCAAGAGCGACCCGGTGCGGGCCGACTTGCTGTCGAAACTGCGGGCCATGGCGGTGCGACGAGAATTGGTGAAAAGCGGCGTGGTGTTTCGCGAGATTCGCGGTTTCGGCGCCGAAATGCCGGTGGCGACCAACAGCGGGGATGAGGGGCGGATCAAGAATCGGCGGGTTGAGGTTTGGGTTTACTGAAGTGGCTGTGTTGAATGGGCCGACGCCTTCGCGGGCAAGCCTCGCTCCTACAGGGGATGGTAAATTTCTGTAGGAGCGAGGCTTGCCCGCGAAGAACGATGACGCGGTCTTACTGCCCGCTGCGCATCATCTCTTTCGGTACATATTTGCCAATCTCGAACTTGCCGATCGCCGCGCGGTGCACTTCGTCCGGGCCGTCGGCCAGGCGCAGGGTGCGTTGCATGGCATACATGTAGGCCAGCGGGAAATCATTGGAAACCCCTGCCCCGCCATGGATCTGGATCGCCCGGTCGATCACCCGCAATGCCACGTTCGGCGCGACGACTTTGATCTGCGCGATTTCGCTCTTCGCCACCTTGTTGCCGACGGTGTCCATCATGTACGCCGCTTTCAACGTCAGCAGGCGCGCCATGTCGATCTCCATCCGCGAGTCGGCGATTTTGTCGATGTTGCCGCCCAGACGCGCCAGGGGTTTGCCGAACGCAGTGCGGTTGACCGCACGTTTGCACATCAGCTCCAACGCACGCTCGGCCATGCCGATCGAACGCATGCAGTGGTGAATCCGGCCCGGGCCGAGGCGACCCTGAGCAATTTCAAAGCCGCGTCCTTCACCCAACAGGACATTTTCGTACGGCACCCGGACGTTTTCGAACAGCACTTCGGCGTGGCCATGAGGCGCGTCGTCATAACCGAACACCGGCAGCGGACGCACAATCTTCACGCCCGGGGCATCCACCGGCACCAGAATCATCGAGTGCTGCGCATGGCGCGGTGCATCCGGGTTGCTCAGGCCCATGAAGATCAGGATCTTGCAGCGCGGATCACAGGCACCCGAAGTCCACCATTTCTTGCCGTTGATCACCCATTCGTCGCCATCACGCACCGCGCGGGCGGCCATGTTGGTGGCGTCGGACGAAGCCACGTCCGGTTCGGTCATGGCGAACGCCGAGCGGATCTCGCCGCGCAACAACGGTTCGAGCCAGCGTTGCTTCTGTTCTTCGTTGGCGTAACGCACCAGCACTTCCATGTTGCCGGTGTCTGGCGCGGAGCAGTTGAACGGCTCAGGGCCCAGCAGCGAGCGGCCCATGATTTCCGCCAGTGGCGCATATTCGAGGTTGGTCAGGCCGGCGCCGAGTTCGGATTCAGGCAGAAACAAATTCCACAGGCCTTCAGCCTTGGCCTTGAGTTTGAGTTCTTCCATGATCGCTGTTGGCTGCCAGCGATCGCCCTCGGCGACCTGGCGCTCAAACACCGCTTCAGCGGGATAAACGTAGGTGTCCATGAACGCAGTCACGCGCTCACGCAGTTCTTGCACTTTGGGCGAATAAGCGAAATCCATGGGCAGCTACCTTCTTACTTAAGGGAGGTTGTTCAGGGCATGCAATCGATGCTAGAACAGCGTTGATAATTTACCTAGCCTATTCTCGGCGTGTATTAACATTCATCACCGATATATGATCGACTGATCGAGCCCCCTTCCTATAACAAGAGCAGAGAGCGCAGCGCAATGAATCTGAGCAAGGTCGACCTCAACCTTTTCATCGTCTTCGACGCGATCTACACCGAAGCCAACCTGACTCGCGCCGGGCAGATAGTCGGCATTACTCAACCGGCAGTCTCGAACGCTCTGGCGCGTCTGCGCGAGACCTTCAACGACCCACTCTTCGTGCGCACCGCCCAGGGCATGGTGCCCACGCCGATGGCGCAAAACATCATCGGCCCCGTGCGCAATGCCCTCTCCTTGCTGCGGGTGTCGGTGCAGGAAAGCCGCATCTTCAACCCGTTGCAGGCGGTCAAGACCTACCGCATCAGCATGACCGACCTCACTGAAGCGGTGATTCTGCCGCCGCTGTTCCAGCGCCTGCGACGCCTGGCGCCGACGGTGATCATCGAAAGTTTCCTGTCCAAACGTCGCGAGACCACCAAGGAATTGGCAGCCGGTCGTCTCGATTTCGCGGTGGATGCGCCGCTCAACACTGACCCGCAGGTGCGTCACGTCAAGCTAATGGAGGACCGTTACGTGTGCGCCATGCGTAAGGGCCATCCACTGGCAGGCAAAGACAAATTCACCCTCGACGATTATCTGTCCCTGACCCACATCCATATTTCCAGCCGCCGCAGCGGTTTGGGCTATGTCGATTTGGCCTTGGGCAAAATGGGTATCCAGCGCAAAATCGCCCTGCGCTCCCAGCATTACCTGATGGCGTCCCAGGTGTTGCAGCAGACTGACATGGTCATGACCGTGCCGGAACGCTTCGCCCGTCGCCATGATTTGTACGCGGTTAACCTGCCGGTCAACGACGTACCGCCAGTGGAAACTCACCTTTACTGGCACGAAAGCACTGACCAGGACCCGGCCAACCGCTGGATGCGCGAGCAGATGATCGAGCTGTGCCAGCAAGTTACGGCGCATGAGAAGAAGCTGGATAAGGTGTAGGACATTAATCCGCGTCATCGTTCTTCGCGGGCAAGTCGGATCGCCGCACCGCTCGGTGTCGGTCATTTAATCGTGGCTTGACGCGAACCTTGTAGGAGCGAGGCTTGCCCGCGAAGAGGCCAGTGATACCCATGAAGACCCATGCCCCTTGACGTAAACGTCAACCTGCCATTAGCTTAGCGCCATGACCTTTTTCGAGCGCTTCCATGAGCAGCCAGACCTATAGCATTTCCGACCTCGCCCGCGAGCTCGACATCACCACACGGGCCATTCGCTTCTATGAGGAGCAAGGTCTGCTCAGCCCCGAGCGTCGCGGCCAGGAACGCATTTATTCGCCCCGTGACAAGGTCAGTCTGAAACTGATCCTGCGGGGTAAGCGCATTGGTTTTTCCCTGGCCGAATGCCGCGAGCTGATCGAGCTCTATGACCCCTCCAGTGGTAACACCAAACAACTGCACAGCATGCTGGCGAAAATCGCCGAACGTCGGGAACAACTCGAACAGCAACTGCTGGACATCGAACAGATGAAACTGGAACTCGACACGGCTGAAGAGCGCTGTACTCAGGCGCTGGAACAGACGATCAAGAGCCAGCAGCTCGTGTAGGAGCTGAGCTTGCTCGCGAAAGCGGTATGTCCTTCAACATTGATGTCGACTGACCTGACGCTTTCGCGAGCAAGCTCAGCTCCTACAGGGTTCTGTAAACATTCATACAATTTCAACAGGTCGATTCCCATGTCCCTACCTACCCACGTACGCCTGGTCGAAGTCGGCCCCCGCGACGGTCTGCAAAACGAAGCCCAACCCATCAGCGTCGCGGACAAGGTGCAGCTGGTCGACGCACTGACCGCCGCGGGCCTGGGCTACATAGAAGTCGGTAGTTTCGTCTCGCCCAAATGGGTGCCGCAAATGGCCGGTTCCGCCGAGGTTTTCGCGCAAATCAAGCGCAAACCGGGCGTGACCTATGGCGCCCTCGCCCCCAACCTGCGGGGCTTTGAAGACGCCATCGCCGCCGGGGTCAAGGAAGTCGCCGTATTCGCCGCAGCGTCCGAAGCGTTTTCCCAGCGCAACATCAATTGCTCGATCAGCGAGAGCCTGGAGCGCTTCGTGCCGATCATGGATGCCGCCAAACAACACGGCGTCAGCGTGCGCGGTTACGTGTCCTGTGTGTTGGGCTGCCCTTATGAAGGTGACATTGCACCGGAACAAGTTGCCCGGGTTGCTCGCGAGCTCTATGCCATGGGCTGCTACGAAGTCTCCCTGGGAGACACCATCGGCACCGGCACCGCTGGCGCGACCCGCAAGATGTTCGAAGTGGTCTCGGCCGATGTGCCACGTGAAAAACTGGCTGGGCACTTTCACGATACCTATGGCCAGGCCATGGCCAACATCTACGCCAGCCTGCTGGAAGGCATTGCGGTGTTCGACAGCTCCATCGCCGGCCTTGGCGGCTGCCCGTATGCCAAAGGCGCCAGCGGTAATGTCGCGACCGAAGACGTGGTTTACCTGCTCAACGGCCTGGGCATCGAGACGGGCATCGACCTGGATGCCTTGATTCGGGCCGGCCAACAGATTTGTACAGTGCTGGGGCGCCCTACCGGTTCGCGCGTGGCCAAGGCCCGCAGCGCACAGTGACAGTGTGGATGTGTCCGGGTGTTACCGCGTGTTCTGAAATGTGGGCGGAAACGAGTAACACGGAAACAAATTGTCAGGTTTGGATCGGATGAAAATTCTTATGAAAAACTCAAAGCATTGATTTTAAAGGGTTTTTAAAAGTTGGCACGGCTTCTGCTATCTCTATGGCATAACAAGAATAAAAACTGCAAACCAATAAAAATAAGACGTAACGACTCTGACATAACAAGAACAACACGGCAGAGACGCAGCTAACAGATTTTTTTGGAGAAGATGTGCTTTTCAGGGTGCTTTTCGAAGTAACCCGCAACCGGGCAGAGAACAATAAAACTACCTTCAGGTAGCTCCCGAACTGGTTGGATCGCTTGGCGAAAAAGTAGATCAGCGCTCAAAAAAATACGTTTGCTCTTGATCCCGGATGGGGATCGACAAAAACAGCGGTAAAGGGCCACGGTTGCCAAAAACAACAACAGACCGCCCCTCAATAATAAAAAAAGAGCACGTGCGATAAAATTAAAGGGGAGCTTAGGCTCCCCTTTGTGCTTTCTCGTGTTTGTGTTATCCACCGTCCCTTGTAGGAGCTGGCCTGCCAGCGAAGGCGGTGGGGCATTCAACACCCATGTCGACTGACCTGCCGCCTTCGCTGGCAAGCCAGCTCCTACGGCATCGCTTTGAGCTCCTCGATGCTGATCTCACGCATCCGAAACTTCTGAATCTTGCCGGTCACCGTCATTGGAAACTCCTCGACGAACTTGAAGTAACGCGGCGTCTTGAAGTGTGCGATGCGCTCCTTGCACCAGGCTTGCAGTTCCTGCTCGGTGGCGCTGTGGCCGGGGTGGAATTTGATCCAGGCGACGATCTCCTCCCCGTAGCGGGAGCAAGGAATGCCGATCACCTGCACGTCGGCTACCGCCGGGTGGGTGAAGAAGAACTCTTCCAGCTCCCTTGGGTAAACATTCTCACCGCCGCGGATGATCATGTCCTTGTTGCGCCCGGCGATACACACATAGCCTTCGTCGTTCATGCTCGCCAGATCGCCGGTGTGCATCCAGCCCGCCTCATCGATAGCCTCAGCGGTGCCTTGCGGGTTATTCCAGTAGCCGAGCATCACGCTGTAGCCCCGAGTACACAGCTCGCCGATGGTGCCGCGTGGCACCAGGTTGCCCGCCTCGTCGATGATTTTGCTTTCCAGTTGCGGCTGGGTGCGGCCAACGGTGGTGACACGCAATTCCAGCTCGTCTGAGGGGCCGGTCTGCAAAGACACAGGGCTGGTTTCCGTCATGCCGTAGGCAATCTGCACTTCACTCATGTGCATTTCATTGATAACCCGGCGCATCACCTCGATCGGACAGGTCGCCCCGGCCATGATCCCGGTGCGCAGGCTCGACAAATCAAACTCGGCGCGCTTGGGCTGATCGAGCATGGCGATGAACATGGTCGGCACGCCGTAAAGCGCGGTGGCTTTTTCTTCGGCGACGGTGCTCAGCGTCAGCAATGGATCGAAGGCGTCGTTGGGGTAAATCATGGTGCTGGCGTGGGTGACGCAGCCAAGATTGCCCATGACCATGCCGAAGCAGTGATACAGCGGCACTGGAATCACCAGCCGATCATTGGCCGTCAGCCCGAGGCTTTCGCCGACCATGTAACCGTTGTTGAGAATGTTGTAATGACTGAGGGTCGCGCCCTTGGGGAAACCGGTGGTGCCGGAGGTGTACTGGATGTTCACCGCTTGATCGAAATGCAGGCTGTCCTGGCGTTCGCGCAATTGCTCGACCGACACGCTGGCCGCCAGATCGGTCAGCTGCGACCATGGCAGAAAACCCGATGGCGGTTGCGCAGCCAGGCTGATCACCCCACGCAGTTCCGGCAGGCGTTCGCTCTGCAACTGGCCGATGGATTGCTCCGCCAGTTCCGGTACCAGCCCTTGCAACATGCTGTGATAGTCGGAAGTCTTGAAGGCGCCAGCACAGACCAGCCACTGGCAACCGGACTGCTTCAATACGTATTCGAGTTCGGAACTGCGGTAAGCCGGATTGATGTTGACCAGGATCACGCCGATTTTCGCGCTGGCGAATTGGCTGATGCACCACTGGGCACAATTCGGCGCCCAGATGCCGAGCCGGTCACCGGCCTGCAAGCCCAACGCCAAAAATGCTCTGGCATGTAAGTCGACGGCCTCTGACAGCTGCTGCCAGGTGTAACGCAGCTGTTGATGGCGCACGACCAGCGCCTCCCCGTTCGGGTAGTGCGCGACCGTGTTATCGAAAGCCTGACCGATGGTCATCGCCAGCAAGGCTTTGTCCTGGGAACCACGGGTATAGCTGCGCTGCGGGCTTGCACTGGGTTGATCCATGACGACCCCTATTGTCTTTATTGTAGGAGCGAGGCTTGCCCGCGATAGGAGCGCTGCGGTCTAGCTATAGGACCGCGTCATCGTTCATCGCGAGCAAGCTCAGCTCCTACAGAATCACCTAAGTTGACGTTAACGTAAAGGGTGATTGACAGCCATTCGTCACAGGCTTACGTTAACGTAAAGGTGAGAATCGAATCACTGCCCTCACCACCCTACAAAAAAGCCAAAAGGTGCCCCATGAGCTACCCCTCCCTGAACTTTGCCCTCGGTGAAACCATCGACATGCTGCGCGATCAGGTTCAGTCCTTCGTCGCCAAAGAGATCGCCCCGCGCGCCGCTCAGATCGACATCGACAACCTGTTCCCCGCCGACCTGTGGCGCAAATTCGGCGACATGGGCCTGCTCGGCATTACCGTGCCGGAAGAGTACGGCGGCGCTGGCCTGGGTTACCTGGCGCACGTCGTCGCCATGGAAGAAATCAGCCGCGGTTCGGCCTCGGTCGCTTTGTCTTACGGCGCCCACTCCAACCTCTGCGTCAACCAGATCAACCGCAACGGCACTCACGAACAGAAAAGTAAATACCTGCCGAAACTGATCAGCGGCGAGCACATCGGCGCCTTGGCCATGAGCGAACCGAATGCCGGTTCCGACGTGGTGTCGATGAAACTGCGCGCCGACAAACGCGGCGATCACTACGTGCTCAACGGCAGCAAAACCTGGATCACCAACGGCCCCGACGCCAACACCTATGTGATCTACGCCAAGACCGACCTGGAAAAAGGCCCGCACGGCATCACTGCGTTCATCGTCGAGCGTGACTCCAAAGGCTTCAGCCGCAGCAACAAGTTCGACAAGCTCGGCATGCGCGGTTCCAACACCTGCGAGCTGTTCTTCGATGACGTTGAAGTGCCGGAAGAAAACATCCTCGGCGTGCTCAATGGCGGCGTGAAAGTGCTGATGAGCGGCCTCGACTACGAGCGCGTTGTACTCTCGGGCGGTCCGACCGGGATCATGCAGGCCTGCATGGACCTGATCGTTCCGTACATCCACGACCGCAAACAGTTCGGCCAGAGCATCGGCGAATTCCAGCTGATCCAGGGCAAAGTCGCCGATATGTACACCCAACTCAACGCCAGCCGCGCCTACCTTTATGCAGTGGCCCTGGCCTGCGAGCGCGGCGAAACCGCCCGCAAGGACGCCGCCGGAGTCATCCTCTACAGCGCCGAATGCGCGACCCGAATGGCCCTCGACGCGATCCAGATTCTCGGTGGCAACGGCTACATTAACGAATTCCCGGCCGGTCGTTTGCTGCGTGACGCCAAGCTGTATGAAATCGGCGCCGGCACCAGTGAGATCCGTCGCATGCTGATCGGTCGCGAACTGTTCAACGAAACCCGCTAAACGGAGCTGCACATGGCTATTCTGCATACCCAGCTCAATCCCCGTTCGGCGGAGTTCGCGGCCAACAGCGCGGCGATGCTCAAACAGGTCGACGCCCTGCACACCCTGCTCGCGCAAGTGCAGCAAGGTGGCGGCCCGAAGGCTCAAGAACGCCACACATCGCGAGGCAAACTGCTGCCCCGTGAACGGATCAATCGCTTGCTCGATCCGGGCTCGCCGTTTCTCGAGATCAGCCAACTGGCGGCCTACGCGGTGTATGGCGAAGATGTTCCCGCCGCTGGCGTGATTGCCGGAATCGGTCGGGTGGAAGGCGTCGAATGCATGATCGTCGCCAACGATGCCACCGTGAAAGGTGGCTCGTACTACCCGCTGACCGTGAAAAAACACCTGCGCGCGCAGACCATCGCCCAGCAAAATCGCCTGCCCTGCATTTATCTGGTGGACTCCGGCGGCGCCAACTTGCCGCGTCAGGATGAAGTGTTTCCGGACCGCGAACACTTCGGGCGGATCTTCTTCAACCAGGCCAACATGAGTGCCATGGGCATTCCGCAAATTGCGGTGGTCATGGGCTCGTGCACCGCCGGTGGCGCTTACGTACCGGCGATGGCCGATGAAGCCATCATGGTCCGTCAGCAGGCAACGATTTTCCTCGCCGGCCCACCGCTGGTGAAAGCCGCGACAGGTGAAGTGGTCAGCGCCGAAGACCTCGGCGGGGCCGATGTGCACTGCAAGATTTCCGGGGTCGCCGACCATTATGCCGAGAGCGACGAACACGCCCTCGCCTTGGCCCGACGCAGCATCGCCAACCTCAACTGGCGCAAGCTCGGCGAACTCCAGCAACGTACGCCGATCGCGCCGCTGTACAGCAGCGATGAGTTGTACGGCGTGGTGTCGGCGGACGCCAAGCAACCGTTCGATGTGCGCGAAGTGATCGCGCGACTGGTCGACGGCTCGGTGTTCGATGAATTCAAGGCCTTGTTCGGCACTACGCTGGTGTGCGGATTTGCCCATCTGCATGGTTATCCGATCGCGATCCTCGCCAACAACGGCATCCTGTTCGCCGAAGCCGCGCAGAAAGGCGCGCACTTCATCGAACTGGCCTGCCAGCGCGGCATCCCATTGCTGTTCCTGCAAAACATCACCGGTTTCATGGTCGGCCAGAAATACGAAGCCGGCGGCATCGCCAAGCACGGCGCGAAACTGGTGACCGCCGTGGCTTGCGCCAAGGTACCGAAATTCACCGTGATCATCGGCGGCAGCTTCGGTGCCGGTAACTATGGCATGTGCGGTCGGGCCTACGATCCACGCTTCCTGTGGATGTGGCCGAACGCGCGGATCGGCGTGATGGGTGCCGAACAGGCAGCAGGGGTATTGGTGCAGGTCAAGCGTGAGCAAGCGGAGCGCAGTGGCCATGGTTTCAGCGCCGAGCAGGAAGCCGAGATCAAGCAACCGATCCTCGATCAGTACGAAGAACAGGGGCATCCCTATTATTCCAGCGCCCGACTATGGGACGACGGCGTCATCGACCCGGCGCAGACCCGCGACGTGCTGGCGCTGGCCTTGTCGGCGTCGCTGAACGCGCCAATCGAACCGAGCCGCTTCGGCGTGTTCCGGATGTGATCTGGAGAAAACCATGAGCGACTTCAACACCCTCGAACTGCTGAGCGATCCAAGGGGTTTTGCAACCTTGTGGCTCAGCCGTGAAGAAAAGAACAACGCCTTCAACGCCGAAATGATCCGCGAACTGATCCTCGCCCTGGACAAAGTATCGAGCGATCCCAGCCTGCGCTTTCTGTTGATCCGCGGTCGCGGTAAGCATTTCAGCGCCGGTGCCGATCTGGCGTGGATGCAGCAATCGGCCGAACTCGATTACCACACCAACCTCGATGACGCGCGGGAACTGGCGGAGTTGATGTACAACCTCGCCAAACTGAAAATCCCGACCGTGGCGGTGGTGCAAGGCGCGGCCTATGGCGGCGCTTTGGGCCTGATCAGTTGCTGCGACATGGCCATCGGCGCCGATGACGCACAGTTCTGCCTGTCGGAAGTGCGCATCGGCCTCGCGCCAGCGGTCATCAGTCCGTTCGTGGTGCAAGCCATCGGCGAGCGCGCGGCGAGGCGCTATGCCTTGACCGCCGAACGTTTTGGCGGGCAACGGGCTCGGGAAATCGGCCTGTTGTCGGAGAGCTACCCGATGGCTGAACTGGAGCAGAATGTCGATCAGTGGATCGACAACCTGCTGCTCAACAGCCCGGCGGCCATGCGCGCCAGCAAGGATTTGCTGCGTGAAGTCGGCCACGGCGCGCTGACCCCGGCGTTGCGGCGCTACACCGAGAATGCCATCGCCCGGATCCGCGTCAGTCCCGAAGGCCAGGAAGGCCTGCGCGCCTTCCTGCAAAAACGCCCGCCGAACTGGCAAGCCGAAACCACCCTCAAGGAGCCGCGTTGATGAGCGCACCTGTTCTCACCACCCTGCTGGTGGCCAACCGCGGCGAAATCGCCTGCCGGGTGATGCGCACCGCCAAAACGCTGGGTCTGACCACCGTGGCCGTGCACAGCGCCATCGACCGTGACGCCCGGCACAGTCGCGAAGCCGATATCCGCATCGACCTGGGCGGCAGCAAAGCCGCCGACAGTTACCTGCAAATCGACAAACTGATCGCCGCGGCGAAAGCCAGCGGCGCTCAGGCGATTCATCCCGGTTATGGTTTTCTCTCGGAAAACGCCGGGTTCGCCCGCGCGATCGAAGCGGCCGGCCTGATCTTCCTCGGCCCGCCCGCCTCGGCCATTGACGCCATGGGCAGCAAGTCCGCGGCCAAAGCCTTGATGGAAACCGCCGGCGTGCCGCTGGTGCCGGGCTATCACGGCGAAGCCCAGGACCTCGACACCTTCCGCGACGCCTGCGAACGCATCGGTTATCCGGTGTTGCTCAAAGCCACGGCGGGCGGCGGCGGAAAAGGCATGAAAGTGGTCGAGGAAGTCAGCCAACTGGCCGAAGCCCTGGCCTCGGCTCAGCGTGAAGCGCAGTCGTCGTTCGGCGACTCGCGGATGTTGGTGGAAAAGTACCTGCTCAAGCCGCGTCACGTGGAAATCCAGGTATTCGCCGACCAGCATGGCAACTGTCTGTACCTCAATGAGCGTGATTGCTCGATTCAGCGTCGGCATCAGAAAGTCGTCGAAGAAGCACCCGCTCCAGGGCTGAGCCCGGAACTGCGTCGGGCCATGGGCGAAGCCGCCGTACGCTCGGCACAGGCCATCGGTTACGTCGGCGCCGGCACCGTGGAGTTTTTGCTGGATGCGCGCGGTGAGTTCTTCTTCATGGAGATGAACACGCGCTTGCAAGTTGAACACCCGGTCACCGAAGCCATCACCGGCCTCGATCTGGTGGCCTGGCAGATTCGCGTGGCTCGCGGTGAAGCGTTGCCGATGACTCAAGATCAGGTGCCGCTGATCGGCCATGCGATTGAAGTTCGGCTGTATGCCGAAGACCCGGGCCATGATTTTTTGCCGGCCACCGGGCGTCTGGCGTTGTATCGCGAATCCGCCGAAGGACCGGGCCGTCGCGTGGACAGTGGCGTCGAAGAAGGCGACGAGATTTCGCCGTTCTACGACCCGATGCTCGGCAAGCTGATTGCCTGGGGCGAAGACCGTGAACAGGCGCGGCTGCGACTGCTGAGCATGCTTGACGAGTTTGCCATTGGCGGACTGAAAACCAACATCAACTTCCTGCGCCGGATCATCGGTCACCCGGCGTTTGCCGCGGCTGAACTGGATACCGGGTTCATTCCGCGTTATCAGGAACAACTGTTGCCAGCACCTTCAGACCTCAGCGATGAATTCTGGCAAGCGGCCGCGCAGGCATTTGCCCAGAGCCAGCCGGGCACAACCCGCGCTGATGACCCGAGTTCGCCTTGGGGTATCGGCAACGGATTTCGTGCGGGGCTGCCGACAGAAATCACTCTGCATTTGAGTTGCGAAGGGCAAGACCAGGCACTGACCCTGGGCAATATCGACGCTCATACCGCACAGCTCAAGGGCGAATACCTGCTGACCGAACACAACGGCTTGCGCCGCCAGCACCGGGCAATCCGCCGTGGCGATACGCTGTACCTGCAATGGGACGGCGAGCTGCGCCGCATCGAGGCGTATGACCCGATCAGTGCCGTCGAAGCCAGTCACAGCCATCAGGGCGGGCTCACCGCGCCCATGAACGGCAGCATCGTGCGAGTGCTGGTGGAGGCCGGGCAAACGGTCGACGCCGGGGCGCAATTGGTGGTGCTGGAAGCGATGAAAATGGAGCACAGCATTCGCGCGCCTCACGCCGGGATTATCAAGGCGTTGTATTGCCAGGAAGGCGAGATGGTCAGCGAAGGCAGTGCGTTGGTGGAGTTGGAACAAGCGTGAAATGAAGATCGGTCCTACGCGTTGCGAGGACCGATCTGATTAGAATTTGGCAGTCGCCTGAACCACCACGCCGATGATTCGGCATTCTTCGGTAAAAAGGGCTTTCGGATAGGTCGGATTGAGCGGGACCAGATAACGCTGCCCGCCCTCTTCGATCAGTTTGCGAAAAACCGCCTCGGCGCTGCCGGGCCATTGGGCGATCACCAGTTTGCCAGGCTCCGGCACGATGGCCGGGTCCACCAGAATCAACATGTCCGCGGCAATGCTCACACCCGTGGGTGCGGTCATCGCATCGCCGACCACCACCAGCCAGAACGCTGCGCCCTGTGCATGGTAATCGGACAGTTCGAAGCGCGGTTTGCTGACAGCCGATGAAGCGACGTAGGTCAATAACTCCCCGTCGCGCACCTCCCCGGTTTCCCGCCAGTCACTGACCGGGTAGCGAAAGTACGGGTTGTACTTTTGCGCCAGAGAGATCTCTTCATCCTGTGAGATCTGCGGTTCCCTGATCACCATCGCAACTTCCAGATAGTCCATCCCCAGCGCCTGCAAGACACGGTTCATGTCTTGGATGCCGGGTTGACGACGTTTATTCAGCCAATGGCCGACGCCGCCCTGGGACATTCCGATGCGCTCGGCGAGTATTTCTTGAGTGACTTTGAGTTCACTCATTTTGGCCTTGACCAATTCAATCCATTTATCCATGTGCGGCACGATACGTGGGGTACTCCGACCAACAAAACACAAATTGTAGTATTTAAATTAAAGACACAAATACAGTACGTACTAAGCTGAGCTCACGGATTTGAATCTAATCACGGAGCTTGCCATCGTCATGACCATCCCCAGCAATACCCTGCCCGACATGCAATTCGATACCACCCTCAACTCGCCAAAAGGCTCTGCTGCCGCGCAGCGGGCGCTGGACTATTACTTGAAACCAGCTGTGTCAGAACAGACCAGCGAAGAACGTTTCTTCGATGTGAACCGTAACATCAGCAGCGAAGAGGCACTGGTCCATGCTTCGGATCTGTTGCGATGTGCCGCCGCCACCGCGCATGAATCAGCCAACCAGCTGCAGGGCGCAAGTCGGGATCTGGCATTTTCGACGGTGCACATGATCGACATGGCCAAGGCGATGGTCGACCGGTCCCTGGAGGGCAATCAGAACGATTGACGAGGAAGCGTTTTGGAGAAAGACAGGAAAATTTTCCCAATCGCGCAGATAAAAACATTTGACTTGCAAATGATAATGATTACTATTGCATCGACTGGTCGCGAGATCAGTCGATGGACCAAGAGGCCTTAGGTCGGTCTCCTGGACTATCTCCTCATCAGGCTAATCACGGTTTTTGACCCGGCTTTTTGCCGGGTCTTTTTTTTGCCAGTTATTCTGGCTTTGGCTTCAGGCTAATGAAGTCTGTGGGTGCTGCAAATTCGATTGGCGCGGATGATATCAAAAGAATATCTGTTGGCAAGAGAGGCCCGGTAGCATTGGGCCAAACTAACGCAAAATAGCACTTGAGAATCACTTGTACAGTCTCTAAGCTGCATCGGCGTCAAGGAGGACGCCCCCCTTTTCAACCCCGCAATTTTCCCCCCGGTTTATCTCTCCCTTGCGTGTAAAGTAGCAGCCATAAAAATCATATTCAGGAACTGATTATGGCCGTGGCTAAATCTTCTTTCGACATCAGCGCAAACTTCGACAGCGGCAACATCGAAGTGCTGGACATCAGCAATCCTCTGCAAGCGCTACTGGCGATCAAGCCAGACACCCGCAGCCAGCACTTCCAATGGTTCCATTTCAAAGCCAGTGGTTTGCACGTCGGTCAAGAACATTGGTTTCGTCTGAACAACGCCAGTAAATCCTCATACAACAAAGCCTGGGATGGCTATCAGGCGGTGGCGTCCTATGACCACGTCAACTGGTTCCGGGTGCCGACCATTTTCGAAGGCGACTGCCTGCGTTTCAGCCTCGAAGCCACGGCCACTCATGCCTGGTTCGCCTATTTCGAGCCCTATAGCCGTGGCCGCCATGACTGGCTGATCGAACAGGCACTGACCAAAGCCGGCACCGAACTGCTGGCCACCGGCAAGAGCGTTGAAGGTCGCGACATCCAGTTGTTGCGTAAAGGTTCAGGTGCCGAAGGTCAGCGCAAGGTTTGGATCATCGCCCAGCAACACCCCGGCGAACACATGGCCGAATGGTTCATGGAAGGAGTGATCGAGCGCCTGGAAAAACACGATGACCCCGTGCTGAAAAAACTCCTGGCCAGTGCCGACCTGTATCTGGTGCCGAACATGAACCCGGATGGCGCCTTCCACGGCCATTTGCGCACCAACGCCATGGGCCAGGACCTGAACCGCGCCTGGCAGAACGCCAGTCAGGAAATCAGCCCGGAAGTGCTCTTCGTTCAGCAGCAGATGGAAAAGTATGGCGTCGACCTGTTCCTCGACATCCATGGCGATGAAGAAATCCCCTACGTGTTCACCGCCGGTTGCGAAGGCAATCCGGGCTATACGCCACGGATCGAAAAGCTCGAAGAGCATTTCCGTAGTCATCTGAAACATCAAACCAGGGATTTCCAGACCAAACACGGCTACACCCGCGACTTGCCCGGCAAAGCCAACATGACCCTGGCCTGCAACAGCGTTGGTCAGAAGTTCGACTGCCTGTCACTGACCCTGGAAATGCCTTTCAAGGATAATAACGACGCACCGAACCCGCTGACCGGCTGGTCCGGCAAGCGCTCGAAGCAGTTGGGGAAGGATGTGTTGACGACCATCGCCGACATAGTCGATACCCTGCGCTGATTGCCCTTAAGATCAAAAGATCGCAGGTTTCGCCAACGCCTACCGAAGGCTGCGATCTTTTGACGCTTCACTCGACAGCAATCCGGCATGTTGGGCTGGCTCACAGCCCAACGGGGCGATGCGGCGTTCCGACAAGCCCCCTCGTCACATTTTTCAGCAACCCTGACTCACCCGCGATCCTTACCCCGCAACATACTGTCCAGCACATCATCACGACGCACCCAACCGTGAAACAACGCCGCCGCCAAATGCAGCAGCACAGTCAGAAACAGCAAATACGCCAGATACCCATGCGCCTTGCGCAGGAACGCAAACACCTGCGCATTCGCCGGCAGGATCGACGGCAACTGCAGTGAACTACTGAGCATTACCGGATCGCCGGCCGCGGAAATCATCGCCCAGCCCAGCAGCGGCAAAATCAGCATCAAGGCGTACAACAAGATATGCGAAGCCTTGGCCGCGAACGCTTGCCAACCCGGCAGGTCCGCCGGCAGCGGTGGTTGCCGGGTCGAAAAACGCACGGCCAGGCGCACGATTACCAGTAACAGAATCGCAACGCCCAAAGGTTTATGCAGATGGATCAGCCACTGATGGCGCTCGGACACCGAGGCAGCCATGCCCGCGCCGATAAACAGCATCGAGATGATCATCAGCGCCATCAGCCAGTGCAGCAGCCGCGCCAACGGCGCGAAATGGTTCGGTTGAGCGCTCATTGACGAGACTCCTGTTTATTCGCAGAGGGCAACTGGCTGACTTCGCTGGTGCGGCGCAGGTAGGAACGGGCGTAACCCGCAGAACGAGCGGCAAGCAATGGGTCGTCGGAGCCTTCGATACCGCTAGGCAATACCAGTGGGTCGTAGTTGATGTCACGGCACTCGCCGTTGAGTTGCGGCTGGGTGCTTTCGAGTACCAGCGTGCCGGCGTTCAGCACTTTTCGGCCGTCGGGCCAGGCCTTGCTCGCGTCGTTGACCGGATCTTCAGGGTTCGCCAAGGTGAAGTTCAATTGCCAACGCAGCGGCCCGGCGGACAAGCGCTGTACCAGATCCTTCTCAAGGAAATCACCGCCCTCGGGGGCTGTTGCACCCGCCGCGTCCTGAGCGACCGGCGCCATGCTCCAACGCACCGCCTGCCGTTGCCCGGCGGCGTTCACCAGGTAAAACGCGTTGACGCTGTTATAGGTTTGCGTCGCGTAACTGGCCGAGGGTTTGGCGGTTTTGATCCAGGCCAGAAATGGTGCGGCTTCTGGATGAGAACTGAAGAATGCCGGAACAGCCGCCGGGTTCGGTTTGCCGGTAGCCGGATCCGGTGACTGCGCTTGTTGCAACTGATAGAACGCCTCCGGTGTGCCTACCGGAAACACCGGCATGCTGTTCATCCCTGTGCGCCACTGCTGACCGTTGGCTTGGGTGAAACGCAACGCCAGGCTGCGAATCGGCACACTATTGTCTGGCGCATAAGGATTGCCGGCCGGCAGCGCGAAACGCCCGACCACCGGAGTCCGCGCTTCGCTGAACACTTGGGCACTGGAATACTCGCGCATCTGGCCACTGCTCTCGAAATGCCCGATCACGCATACGCCTTTGGCGTGGTTACGACGAAACCCCGAGTGCACGCCGTTGTTTTTCTCTAGCACATTGATCAGCGCTTTCGGCGTCAGGCGCTGTGGGTCGAGTGTGCCGTTGACGTAGGCAAAAGCCCCGGCCAGCGCGGCGACCACCACGGCAATGCCGGTCAGGCGCAACGTCAGGCTCGCGGCACTCAGCGGTGGCCGGCCAGGCCCCGTTGGCGGTGATGAGCGATCTACCATGAATGACTCCAGGGCCATCGGCCACAAGTGAGAAGAATCAGGCAGACGAACCGCGCCAGGGTTTATTCCATCGCCCGGTGTTTATTTTTCCAAGCGTGGAATAACCTCGAATGCCGACCGTCTACCTAGTCCACAGCGTAGTGACTAGTCAGAACTTCATGAACGATATCGACGAAAAACTCAGGGAAGTCATTCCAAGGCTGCGCCGCTTCGCCGCATCGCTGACGCGCAACCCCAGCAGCGCAGATGATCTGGTGCAGGCCTGTCTTGAACGAGCGCTATCGAGTTGGGGCGGCAAATGCCCCGAGGGTGACTTGCGTGCCTGGCTGTTTTCGATTCTTTATCGGCAGTTTCTAGACGCCCATCGGCGCTCCCGGCGTTATGCGCGGATGCTCGAATTTTTTACCGGACGTGACGATGCGCAGCCTTCCGTGGAACGTACGGTGATCGCCCAATCGACCCTGCAAGCCTTCGACCAACTGACCACCGAACAGCGCGCGCTGCTGCTCTGGGTGTCGGTGGAAGGCTTGAGTTATAAGGAGGTCGCCGGGATTCTCGACGTCCCCATTGGCACCGTGATGTCGCGCCTGTCCCGCGCACGCCAGGCCTTGCGCCAGCTCAGCGACGGCGAAATCACCCGCCCTTCCCTGCGGAGACTCAAATGATCAGCATGCCTCCCAGCGAGCATGACCTGCACGCCTATGTCGATCACCAACTCAACGATGCCGACCGACATCGGGTGGAGACTTATCTGGCCGATAACGCCGAAGTGGCCACGCAAGTACGCGCCTGGCAGCACGATGCCCAACAATTGCGCGCGGCCCTGAGCGGCGCCTTGCGGCAACCGGCCAACCCGGAACTCGAACCGGCAATGATTCGCCAGCGAGTCAAACGCCAATCGCGCCGTCATCTGGCCAGCGCCGCGGTGTTGCTGATCGCGGTTAGCGTTGGCGGTTTGAGCGGTTGGCAGGCACGGGAAATGACCCTGGTCCGCGCCCCACTGCCGATGACCGATGCGATGCAGGCCTACCGGCTGATTGCCCAGCAAGGCATCCTGCCGGCGGATTACAAAGTCAGCGATGACGGCGATATGCAGAGTTGGCTCGACCGCTATTTCAGCCAGGCCCATCGTCTGCCGAACCTGACCGCGTCCGGATACACACCCATCAGCGGGCGACTGCTCAGCACCGAACAAGGGCCGGCGGCGATGGTGGTGTACGAGGATCAGAGCGGCCATAAAGTCAGCTTCTACGTCCGTCCACCCGGGCCGAAAAATACTCTTTTGCCTCGAGGTAGTCGCAGTGATGGTGAACTGCAGGCCGAGTACTGGTCGGGGGCCGGATACAACTACGCAATGGTCAGCCCGAGTGATACACCGGCGGCGCAGATGCTCAAGCAGACGCTGCAGTTCTGATCACCACCGCCAATCCCATAGGGGTCAGTGATTATTTGGAGATTGTGGTCACCCCTGCCCAAACACCTGCGAAGGCCTTCGCAACAGCGGATCAAATGGATTGATCCGCGGCCCGATCAGCGCAGCTTCACGCTTGAGCATCTCCACCACCGTCGGCAAGCGATCCGGCCCCAGGCGATCGCTGACCGTGGCGACACTCAGCGCCGCCACCGCCCGGCCTTCGCGATCGAGGATCGGCACAGCCACACCGGCCATGCCTTGCAACACGCCGGTATTGCGCCCGGCGTAACCAAGGGTGCGTACATTCTCGACTTCCGAGCGCAGGAACACCTCGTCATACAGGTGAAAATCCTTAAGCCGCGGCAAGTTGTAATGGATCACCGTGTCGCGCTCCTCTTCCGGCAGAAACGCCAGAATCGCCAGGCTGCCCTGCCCCACGCCGAGCGCCACCCGCCCGCCGATATCACCGGTAAACGTGCGGATCGGAAACGGCCCTTCACTACGGTCCAGACAGATCGCATCGAAGCCGCTGCGCGCCAGTAAAAACAACGAATCGCCCAACGATGCCGACAACCGCAGCAACGCCGGCCGCGCCAGTTCGCGCAAGTTGCCGGTGTTGCCGGCGCGGGCCGCCAAGGCAAAAAACTCCAGGCTCAGGCGATAGCGTTTGCTGCGCGCGTCCTGCTCGACCATGCCCTCGTCCATCAGGTTGCGCAGCAAGCGGTGGGTGGTCGGTTGCGACAAACCAATGCGTTGCGCCAGTTGGGTAACGCGCTCTCCACCTTCGACGGTGTCACCCAGGCTGCGCAACACTGCAAACAGTCTCGAGACCGCGCCGACACCGACTTCATTTTTGTTTTCATTCCGCTCAATGGAATCAGACATGTAATTTCTCGTCGATAAATTTACTCACTGAATGAAACTGAAAATAGTCATCGCTTCAGTGAAATAGGCCATTGAGCCCATCCTATTCTTCGTCCTACTCTGCGTCCATCAGGGGCGATTCGAACAACAGCGGCAGCCGACAGAAGTCGAGCGCCAACGCACCCCGGCAACATCCTTTTCGTATCTGCCCATACAAAAAAGCGCGCCTTTGGCGACGCATAACAATCTCAGGTGGAGCGCAGTCATGGCCTTCGTGCAACTTGAAAACCTCGGCAAACGTTATGGTGAGATCGACGCGGTCGTCGCCACCAATCTGTCGGTGGAAAAAGGCGAGTTCGTTTCCTTGCTCGGCCCCTCCGGCTGCGGCAAAACCACCACGCTGCAAATGATTGCCGGCTTCGTCGAAGTCAGCAGCGGGCGCATTGTCCTGGACGGTCGCGACATCACCCACGCCAAACCCGCCAGTCGTGGTCTGGGCGTGGTGTTCCAGAGTTACGCGCTGTTCCCGCACATGACCGTGCAAGACAACGTCGCCTTTGGCCTGCGCATGCGCAAAGTGCCCAACGGCGAGCTGCAGCAACGGGTGGATCGGGTGCTGAAACTGGTGCGGCTGAACCTGCACGCCGAACGTTATCCACGGGAGCTTTCCGGCGGCCAACGCCAACGGGTTGCGCTGGCCCGGGCATTGGTGATCGAACCGCCGGTGCTGCTGCTCGACGAGCCGCTGTCCAACCTCGACGCCAATCTGCGCGAAGAGATGCAGTTCGAAATCCGCCGCATCCAGCGCGAAGTCGGCATCACCACGCTGATGGTCACCCACGACCAGTCTGAAGCGCTGTCGATCAGCGACCGGGTGGTGGTGATGCAGGCCGGGCGCATCACTCAGATCGACGCGCCCTACACCCTCTACGAACACCCGCGCACCGAGTTCATTTCCGGCTTCGTCGGCAAGGCCAATCTGCTGCCCGGGGAGCGGGACAGCGCTGGCGTCGTACAGGTCTGCAACCGTGGCGACGGCGAACTGACCCTGAGTCTGCGCCCGGAAAAAATCGACTTGCTGGATAAAGGTCAGGGCCGCCTGCAAGGCAAGATCGTCAGCCGCTTTTTCCTCGGCAGCCAATGGCTGTACGGCGTAGCGACAACCTTGGGCGAACTCTGCGTGGTGCGCCGCAACGACGGCTCGGCACCGCTGGCCGAAGGCACGGCGGTCGGGCTCGATTGGGATGCAACATTGCTGCGGGTACTGAGTGTCGACGAGGTGTCGGCATGAGTACGCTTGCCGTCATCCGTCAGGGAGGTCAGGGTTACTGGTTATCCGCACCGGCCCTGGCGTTGTACTTCGGTCTGCTGGTGATCCCGCTGCTGCTGACGCTGGTACTGTCGTTCAACGTCTTCGACTACAGCTCAGGGATCAACAGCGACGCCTACACCCTCGACCATTACAGCAGCCTGCTGGGTGATCCGTACTTCTACGAGATCTTTCTGCGCACATTCTGGATCAGCGCCCTGACCACCCTTCTCTGTGTGGTGATAGGCGTGCCCGAGGCCTACATCCTCAGCCGCATGGGCGCGCCGTGGCGCTCGATCTTCCTGATTCTGATCCTCACGCCGTTGCTCATTTCGGTGGTGGTGCGCGCTTTCGGCTGGAGCCTGTTGCTCGGCGCCGACGGCCTGGTCAACCAGACCCTGCAAGCCTTCGGTGGTTCGCCGATGAAGTTGCTCTACACGCCGTTCGCGGTGGTGATTGCGCTGGTTCACGTGATGCTGCCGTTCATGATCATTCCGGTCTGGACCTCGCTGCAAAAACTCGACCCGGCCGCCGAACAGGCCGCGCTGTCACTGGGCGCCAGCCACCTCACGGTGATGCGCAAAGTGGTGCTGCCGCAAATCATGCCCGGCGTGCTCTCCGGCACCTTGATCGTATTCGGCCTCGCGGCCAGTTCATTTGCCATCCCCGGACTGCTCGGCGGACGCCGGATAAAGATGGTCGCCACGCTGATCTACGACCAGTACCTGTCGGAGCTCAACTGGCCGATGGGCGCGGCCATCGCTGTCGCGCTGCTGTTGCTCAACCTGCTGATCATGCTGTCGTGGAACCGGATGATCGAAGGCCGCTACAAGAAGTCATTGGGATAACTCGTCATGTCCAGAAACGGTCCTTTCGCCCTGCTGTTCCATACCCTGGTGGTGCTGTTCATGCTCGCGCCGCTGGTGGTGGTGTGCCTCGTCGCCTTCACCCCGGAAAACACCCTGAGCCTGCCGACCACGGAGTTTTCCCTGCGCTGGTTCCGCGCGGTGTTCGAGCGCGCGGACTTTGTCGATGCGTTCTACAACAGCCTGATCCTGGCGTTCTGCGCCGCCACGCTGGCGACGCTGATCGCGGTGCCGGCAGCCCTGGCGATCACGCGTTTTGAGTTCCCCGGACGGGACTTTTTCAACGGTCTGTTCCTGTCGCCGATCATCATTCCGCACCTGGTGCTGGGGGTGGCGTTGCTGCGCTTGTTTGCGCTGATGGGCGTCAACGGCAGCTTCGCCTGGCTGATCTTTGCCCATGTGCTGGTGATCACGCCGTATGTGCTGCGACTGGTGTTGGCCTCGGCCATCGGCCTGGACCGCAGCGCCGAACATGCAGCGCAATCGCTGGGCGCCGGACGCTTCACGCTATTCCGGCAAATCACCTTGCCGATGATTTTGCCGGGGGTCGCCGGTGGCTGGCTGCTGGCGTTCATCAACAGTTTCGATGAGGTCACGTTGTCGATCTTCGTCACCTCCCCGGCCACGCAAACGCTGCCGGTGCGCATGTACGTGTACGCCACCGAATCCATCGATCCGATGATGGCGGCGGTGTCGGCCCTGGTCATCGCGCTGACCGCGCTGACGATGATTCTGCTCGATCGGGTCTACGGCCTGGATCGGGTTCTGGTGGGTACACAATGAGGGCGCCATGGCTCTGCTGAAACGACTGGCCGAAGGCGACCGCCCGGCCCTGGACTTTACCCTCGACGGCAAGCCTGCCAGTGGCCTGCTCGGTGACACCTTGCTGACGGCGGTGTTGACCTGCAGCGAACACTTGCGCGGCAGCGACTTCAGTGCCGAACCCCGCGCCGGTTTCTGCCTGATGGGCGCCTGCCAGGACTGCTGGGTGCGCCTGGGCGATGGGCGCCGGGTGCGGGCCTGTTCGACGCTGCTTGAAGCCGGACAGCACATCAGCCGCGAACCGGGGCGATCGGTATGAACACCAACTTTCCCTGCGGAAACCCAACCCCCTGTGGGAGCCGGTCACAAATAATGCGGCATACCTCAACTAACGGTGGGAGCGGGCTTGCCCGCGATAGCGGTCTATCAGCTACCACCGATGTTGAATGTTCCGCCGTCATCGCGGGAAAGCCCGCTCCCACAGGGGTTCAGTGGCAGTCACAAACAATGTGGGCAACGCCGATGAGGTGGGTATGAAGTCTGTAGTCATCATCGGCGCAGGTCCCGCTGGCATCCGGGCGGCGCAAACCCTCGTTGCCCATGGCGTGGGCCCTGTCCTGCTGGACGAAGCCGCGCGCGGTGGCGGGCAGATTTATCGGCGTCAGCCGGCGAATTTCAAGCGTTCGCCGGTCAAGCTCTATGGCTTCGAAGCACGCAAGGCCAAGGCACTGCATCAGACAATCGACGAACTGCATGAGCAACTCGATTACCGCCCCGACACGCTGGTGTGGAACGCCGAGGCTGGCGCGCTCGACACCTTGCATGAGGGCCGCGCCGCACGATTGGAGTTCTCCCGGGTGATCGTCGCCACGGGCGCCACCGACCGGATTCTGCCGGTGCCAGGCTGGACGTTGCCGGGGGCATACAGCCTCGGCGCGGCGCAGATCGCCTTGAAGTTTCAAGGCTGCGCCATCGGTGAACGTGTGGTGTTCGCCGGCAGCGGACCGTTGCTGTACTTGGTGGCGTACCAATACGCCAAGGCCGGCGCCAACGTGATCGCCGTGCTCGACAGCTCGCCCTTCAGCGCTCAGGCCCGTGCCCTGCCCGGCTTGCTGTCGCAACCCTCCACGCTGGCCAAAGGCATTTATTACCGCACCTGGCTAACCGCCCACGGCATCCCGGTACATCAGGGCGCCACCTTGAAACGCATCGATGGCGAACACCGCGTGCAATCGATCAACTGGCGTAACGCAGCAAGCGAATATCGAATCAAATGCGACGCCGTAGCCTTCGCCCATGGCCTGCGCAGCGAAACCCAACTCGCCGATCTCCTGGGCTGTGAATTCACCTGGAACCCACTCAACCGTGCCTGGCTACCGCAGCGTGACAGCGCCGGTCGCAGCAGCATCGCCGAGGTGTATCTGGCCGGTGACGGCGCCAGCATCATGGGCGCCGACGCGGCGGAAATGGCCGGTGAACGGGCGGCCCTGGCGCTGCTCGAAGACATCGGTTACCTGATCCCGCCACAGCGCGCCACTCAGCTGGAACAGTCGCTGAACACTATCGGCAGATTCCGCCAAGGCCTTGAGCACGCCTTTATCTTTCCCGAAAGCTGGGCCTCCGACGCCGCGGATGACCTGATGATCTGCCGCTGCGAAGAAGTGCGCGCCGGCGACATCCGCCAAGTGGTGCGCGAAGGCCATTGGGAGATCAACCGGGTCAAGGCCCATTGCCGGGTCGGCATGGGTCGCTGCCAAGGGCGAATGTGTGGCGCCGCCGCAGCGGAAATCATTGCCTGCGAAAGCCAGCGCACCGTGGCCGACATCGGCCGGTTGCGGGCACAGGCGCCGATCAAACCCTTGCCGTTCGGTCTGGAGGTCGAGCCATGATCGAGGTCGATGCAATCATCATTGGCGGCGGCATTGTCGGCTCCTCCGCCGCCCTGTTTTTGAGCAAGGCCGGTCAGCGCGTTGCATTGCTGGAGCGGGACTTTTGCGGTTCGCACTCCAGCGGCGTGAACTACGGTGGCGTGCGCCGTCAGGGCCGGCCGCTGTCGCAATTGCCACTGTCACAACGGGCTCACGAGATCTGGGGGCAGCTGCCACAGTTGATCGGCATCGACGGCGAGTACCAGCGCAGCGGTCACCTGAAACTCGCCCGCAGTCTCAATGATCTGCATGCCTTGCAGGACTACGCCGCCAGCAGCCAGGGGTTCGGCCTCGATTTGCAGGTACTCGACCGCAATGAGTTGCGCGCACGTTTCCCGTGGGTCGGTGAGGTGGCGGTCGGTGCCTCGTTGTGCCCGGACGATGGTCACGCCAACCCGCGACTGGTGTCTCCGGCCTTCGCGCAGGCGGCGCGTCGGCACGGTGCGCAGATCCATGAACAATGCGCGGTGACAGCGGTGGAGCATGACGGTCAGCGCTTTCGCGTCAGCACTCAAAGCGGCCTCGAACTGCACGCTCCCTGGCTGCTGAACTGCGCCGGGGCTTGGGCCGGCAGCCTTGCCGCACAATTCGGCGAAACGGTGCCAATGCACGCCGGTCACCCGGCGATGCTGGTTACCGAACCGTTGCCCTTGGTGATGAATGCCAGCACCGGAGTCGAGGGCGGCGGCATCTATGCCCGTCAGGTCGCTCGCGGTAATTGTGTGTTGGGCGGCGGCCAGGGCTTTGCCCTCGATGACGCCCGCGCCCGGCCTGGTCAGAACGCCGTCATCGAGATCCTGCGCCAAGCCGTCGAACTCTACCCGTTTCTTGAAGGCGCCCAGGCGATTCGCACTTGGAGCGGCACCGAAGGTTATCTGCCCGATCGCCAACCGGTGATCGGCCACAGCAGCACCCAACCCGGTCTATTGCACGCGTTCGGCTTTGCCGGCGCGGGATTTCAGATCGGGCCTGCGGTGGGCCAGGCGCTCACCGAAATCATCTGTAGCGGCGCATCAAAGACGCCGCTGGATGCGTTTTCCATCACTCGGTTTCACTCCATCTCCATTGTTTGATAGAGGAAGGTCGCGCCATGAATAACTTCAAACGCAGTGCACTGCTCGGTTTCTCTTGCTTGGGCGCCCTGCTGACGGTCAGCCAGGCCCAGGCCGAACCGACGCTTTACCTGGGCATGAACGGCGGAACCATGGAGCGGCTCTACGCCGACAAGGTGCTGCCAGCTTTCGAGAAAGCCAACAACGTCAAAGTCGTGATCGTGCCGGGGACCTCCGCCGATATTCTGGCCAAGGTCCAGGCCAGCAAAGGCAACCCGCAGATGCACGTGATGTTCCTCGACGACGGCATCATGTACCGCGCCATCGCCATGGGTTTGTGCGACAAACTCGAAGACAGCCCGCCCCTGGCACAGATTCCGGCCAAGGGCCGGATCAAGGATCAAGCCGTGGCAGTCAGCCTCGGCGTCACGGGGCTGGCGTACAACACGAGGCTGTTCAAGGAAAAAGGCTGGAACGCACCGACCTCCTGGATGGACATGGCCGACCCGCGTTTCAAGGACAAACTGGTGTTCCAGTCGATGGCCTCATCAACCTTCGGCCTGCACGGTTTTCTGATGTTCAACCGAATTCAGGGCGGCAGCGAAACCGACGTCGAACCGGGGTTCAAGGCCTGGCCGAACACTGTCGGGCGCAACGTGCTGGAGTACATTCCGAGTTCGGCGAAGATTTCCGAAATGCTCCAGACCGACGAAGCGGCCCTGTTCCCGCTGACCCCGACCCAGGTCACCGCGCTGAAACTCAAGGGCATGCCGGTGGAATATGCGCAGCCGAAGGAAGGCTCCGTGGTGCTCAACGTCGCCGAATGCGCCATCGCCAACAACACCCAACCGGAACTGGCGCAGAAACTCGCAGCTTTCCTGCTGACGCCCGAAGCACAAGCTGCTGCGCTTGAAGATGGCGATCAGATTCCGTCCAACCCGAATACGCCAACCACCGACAAGACCCGCGGTCAGGTCGAGGCGATGAAACAGTATCTGACCACCGCGATCGCCATCGACTGGGATCAGGTCAACGAACAGCGCCCGGCGTGGAATGCCCGATGGAATCGCAGTATCGAGCGCTAACCTCGAAGATCAAAAGATCCATGTGGCGAGGGAGCTTGCTCCCTCGCCACAGGCAAGCCCCCTCACCACAGTAGCTTCACCAACACCAGTGGAAGGAAAATTCCCCATTTGGTTACACTACGCCGCCGCAGCTCGGGGAGCCGGCCTTAAGACTACGGGGTGACTTCACAGTGGCCATTCGACCATCCAACCGTCCGCGACTCACACCACGCTGGCCCGTGCTACGCCGTTTTTTCGGCAAGGCATTAGCGGCACCGACCAGTGGCTGCGCGCAGGGTCGGGTGATCCACGACTTCTTCCACCACAAGGCCCATACCCAGGGCTACACCCTCAGCCATAGCCAGCAACGAGTGATCGACTGCATGGCGCAGCATGCATCGGCGCTGCTAGGCGCATCGGCGCCGACACTCCCCGGTCTTTACCTCTATGGTGCCGTCGGGCGCGGCAAGAGTTGGCTGCTCGACGGTTTTTTCCAGGCCATCCCCATCGCCGAAAAACAGCGCCTGCACTTCCATAATTTTTTTGCGCAACTGCATCAGGGCATGTTCAGCCATCGCGATCAGCCCGATGCACTGGCGGTCACCCTCGACGAACTGCTGCAAGATTGCCGAGTGTTGTGTTTCGATGAGTTCCACGTGCATGACATCGGCGATGCGATGCTCATCACGCGGCTGTTCAAGGCGCTGTTTCGCCGGGGGATTCTATTGCTGGTGACCTCCAACTACCCGCCGGAAGGTTTGCTGCCCAACCCGCTCTACCACGCCCGTTTCAAGCCAGTGATCGACCTGATCAACACATGCATGCGGGTCATGGAGGTCGGCGGCCCGCATGATTACCGCAGTCAGGCGCGCACCCACGCACAGCAGTTGTTCACCCAGGGCCGGTATGTCTGGCCAGCCACGGTGGCGCAGCGTCAGGCATTAAGTCTGCCTGAACACGACGCACCGGCCATCCAACTGCCCGTCGGCACGCGGCACCTGCAAGCCCGATACTGTAAAGGGCGAAGCATCGGCTTCACCTTCGACGACCTGTGTGAGCACCCCACCGCGGTCATGGACTACCTGGAACTGTGCCGGTGTTTCGACCGCTGGATCATCGACAAACTGCCCAGCCTCGCCGACTGTTCAATCGCCGCTCAGCAACGCTTCATCAACCTGATCGACGTCTTGTACGACCAGGACAAGCACCTGACTCTGCTCGGGTACCAGTCATTGCGCGAAAGCCTGGGCGGCGATGCTATCGACCTGGCGCGTACGCGCAGCCGGTTGGGGCAGTTGGTGGAGGTCAAGGGAGAGGTTTGATCAAGACTCTTGTGTTGGGCTACTGGCCTCTTCGCGGGCAAGCCTCGCTCCTACAATGGTTTTGTGTCGTACCTCGATCCCTTGTAGGAGCGAGGCTTGCCCGCGAAGGCGGCCTGACAGATAACACAACTTTCCCGCTATCATGTCGCCCATTTCCAGGGCTCCACGCCCTCCTCCTGATCAATAGCGAACCTGCCAATGGATACCCTCGCACAACTGCGCGCCGGCCAACTGTCGGGCATCACCCGTCTGGATCTGTCCTGCGGCCTGACCGAGTTCCCCCGGGAAATCTTCGACCTGGCGGACTCGCTGGAAGTGCTCAACCTCAGCGGCAACGCCTTACGCAGCCTGCCGGACGACTTGCATCGCCTGACCCGTCTGCGCGTGCTGTTCTGCTCGGACAACCTGTTCACCGAACTGCCGGCCTGCCTTGGCCAGTGCACCGCGCTGACGATGATCGGCTTCAAGGCCAACGTCATCGAAAACGTGCCGGGCGCCGCCCTGCCGCCGCTGTTGCGTTGGCTGATCCTGACAGACAATCGTCTCACGGATCTGCCGACCGAACTGGGTGAGCGCCCGCATCTGCAAAAGCTCATGCTCGCCGGCAACCAGTTACAGGATTTGCCCGAAAGCCTGAGTCATTGTCATCGACTCGAACTGATCCGCATCGCCGCCAATCAACTCACCGAGCTTCCCGAGTGGCTGCTGACCCTGCCGAGCCTGACCTGGCTGGCGTACGCCGGTAACCCGCTGGAAACCGAAGCCGATGCCGCCGCCCTCCAAGCTACGGCGAGCATTCCCTGGTCCCAACTGAGCCTGGAGAGAAAACTCGGCGAAGGCGCGTCGGGGGTCATTCATCAGGGGTTGTGGAAACAGACGAAACAGGTCGCGGTGAAACTCTACAAAGGCGAAATGACCAGCGATGGCTCACCGCTGCACGAAATGAACGCCTGCATCACCGCCGGTATCCACCCTAACCTGATCCGGGTCGAGGGCCGAATTGTCGATCACCCGCAGCAAACGGCCGGGCTGGTGATGCAACTGATCGATCCGAGTTACTGCAACCTCGCCGGTCTGCCGAGCCTGGCGTCCTGCACCCGCGACGTCTATGCCGACGACACCCGGTTCGGCGCTGGCGTGGCGCTGCGCATCGCCAGTGGCATCGCTTCAGTGGCTGAACATTTGCACCGCCAAGGCATCACCCACGGCGACCTCTATGGTCACAACATCATGTGGAACGAGCACGGCGATTGCCTGTTGGGCGACTTTGGCGCGGCGTCTTTCCATGCTACTTCGGACAGCCTTGAAAGCCGTGCGCTGCAACGGATCGAGGTGCGGGCGTTCGGGGTGCTGCTGGGGGAATTGCTGGCGCGGATCGACTCGGGGTTGAGCGATGAAGGTCGTGAGTCGCTAGAGGCATTGCAGCAGCGCTGCTGCCAGCCGGATGTACTGGCGAGACCGGGGTTCAGCGAGGTTGTGCGGGAGTTGGCTGCGTTCAACTAGCGGCAAATATAAAACCTGTGGCGAGGGAGCTTGCTCCCGTTCGGTTGCGCAGCAGCCGTCGCTTTTTGGGGTCGCTTCGCAACCCAACGGGAGCAAGCTCCCTCGCCACAAGTCAGATCACAGACTGTCGGAGCCGCTTAACCCGCCAACCCGACAAACATGTCCTGCACGTCATCATGGTTATCGAGGCCTTCGAGGAACGCTTCGACTTCCGCCATCTGCTCGTCGCTCAGGCCACTGACCGGGTTCTTCGGCTGGTAACCCAACTTGGCCGACAACACCGTGAAACCCTGCTCCGGCAGCGCTTTCTGCACCGCATCCAGGTCCGCAGGTTCGGTCAGGAACAGCGTCGCGCCGTCTTCACCCGGTTCGAAATCCTGGGCACCGGCTTCGATCGCAGCCATTTCCGGATCGGCGTCTGGGCTGTCCGGGGACGCCTCGATCATGCCGACGTGGTTGAAGTCCCAGGCCACTGAACCGGAAGCGCCCAACTGGCCCTTGCGGAACGCGACGCGGATTTCAGCGACGGTGCGGTTGATGTTGTCAGTCACGCATTCAACGATCAGCGGCACCTGATGCGGTGCGAACCCTTCATACGTCACGCGATGGTATTGCACGGTTTCGCCGAGCTGGCCGGAGCCTTTCTTGATCGCGCGTTCCAGGGTTTCGCGGGGCATCGAGGCTTTTTTCGCCTGTTCGACCACCAGACGCAGGTGTGCGTTGGTGGCGGTATCGGCACCGTTGCGCGCAGCGATGGTGATTTCTTTCACCAGTTTGCCGAAGATTTTGCCCTTGGCGTTGGCTGCCGCTTCTTTGTGTTTAACCTTCCACTGTGCGCCCATTACTCACTCTCTTGATCTGTGGCGCCGAGACATCTATTGGCCGACGCATTGCGCCAGTTTATACGGCCTAAAGATGCCAATCGACCAAAAATTCCAACATCTTCATCCCATGACCGATCGACATTTTCACCAGTGCATGTAGGGCGATTCTGAAAAGTCGATTTGCGGTGACGCTTCAGGGCTGTGGTTTCGTACCCTCTGCGCCCATCATCCCTGGCAGAAGCGCGTTCGATGCACAACGACAAGGAAAGCCCCTTCACCCTGACACTCCTCGACGGCGGTTTGAGCCTGCAGGTGTTGCAGTTCAGTGGCCGTGAAGGTCTTAACCAGCCCTATCGATTCGATATCGAGGTGATCGGCCTCGCACCGTCTATGCACCTTGACCGATGGTTGCAACAACCGGCGTTCCTGCGGCTGGCAGATGACCAGGGCATTCACGGCGTGATCCACAGCGTCAGTCGCGAACATCGCGGGCCGCACCGGGTCGGCTACTCTCTGGTGCTCGCGCCCCATCTTCAACAACTTCACCTGCACAGCTCGCGTCGGGTATTTCATCGTCTCAGCGTGCCCGCGATCGTGCGCCAGTTGCTGGACGAGCATCAGTTGCCCGAGCACAGCTACCGCTTCGAACTGGCAAACGGGTGCTACCCGCCCCGGCCTTTTTGCATTCAGTACGATGAGAGCGATCTGGCCTTCCTGCAGCGGTTGTGTGAAGAAGAAGGCATCCACTATCACTTCGAGCATCAGCACGACGGGCATGTGCTGGTGCTCGCCGATGACAGCCTGAGTTTCCCTCAGGAGCCATTGCTGATGCCGTTCCATGACGACGCATTCAACGACTCCGTCTCGCCGGTGATCAGCGAACTGTTCCAGCGCCATGACCCGGACCCCGCCCCTGCACAATGGGAGGCCAGAAACCGCGGCTCGCAGATGATCGGCGACGGAGCAGCTAACCACCCATTCGCCAGAACGGCTCCGGTGGCAACACGCCCCGCGCCCGAACAGCTTCATCACGATCAGCTCAGCCGCCGACGGCTGGAACGCCTGCGTTGTCAGCAACGGCAGATCCACGGCCAAAGCAACCAGAGCGAACTGTGCAGCGGACGGATCCTGCAAGTGGCGCAACACCCGCTCTCAAGTTTCAACGATCAGTGGCTGCTCACCGACATCCGGCACCAAGGACAGCAGCCGTCGATTCTCACCGAGGACCAGCCCGATAGTGCCCGGCGCTACAGCAATCAGTTCACTGCCATTCCCTGGTCAACGGTCTTCAGGCCGGCGCTCAAAGAGGCCCGGCCGAGCATCCCGGGCTATCAGACTGCCCGGGTGCTGGGCTCCGTCGGGCAACCGGCGACGCTCGATGATTTGGGCCGGATACAGGTCATGCTATGGCCGACGCCGACATTCGAGGCGGATGAATCCGCCGGTCTCTGGCTACCGGTAGCCCTCACAGCGCCGGACGGCCGAATCGATCCGGCCAGGCTGCCCATGGCCGGCACCGAAGTGTTGGTCAGTTTTCTCGACAGCGACCCGGACCGACCGGTGCTGTGTGCCGGTATGGGCCATCCCCAGCCTTCCCGGCCCGCTCCGGAGCCACGCCGCGATGGTCGTCTGCTGCTCGATTGGCTGGTCAACCGCTCGGATCTCATGCCGTAACGCCTTCGTCGATCACCGATTGCCCACAGCGGGTGGTGGCAGAGGGTTCGCGAGAGTCTCTGACTGCGCCCTTCAGGTTTGTGAACTGAAACCCCGGCGGCCCTGCAAGCCGCCGGTGTGGATGAAGATCAGCCGCGTGCCCCGGGCAAATCTTCCCGCCTCGACTTGCTGCTTGAGCGCCATTAGCGCTTTACCGGTGTACAGCGGTTCGAAAAGGATGCTGCTGGCCTGCTCGGTCTGCTCGATGAATTCGAGTAACAACGGATCGACTTTGGCAAAACCGCCACGGCTAGCATCGAACAGCTCATAAGCCGGGCCCTGTAAACCCGCCTCGCGGACAATCGATTCGACCTGCTGCGCCACGCCATGATCGTCAGGCACCGCCAACGCGCCATACACCGGATGTTCGCCCGCCTCGGCCAGAACCAGACCGGCCAAGGTGGTGCCCGTTCCGCAGGCCAGCCACCAGCCGTCGTAGTGGCTCCAGCCCAGACTGCTCAACTTTTCGCAGGCCTGAGTCATCAATTGCCGGCAACCTTTCGCCCCAAGCAATCCGCCGCCACCTTCCGGCACTGGATGTAGCTCGGGGTATTGCTCCCGCCATGGCGCCCAGAAGCCTGGTTCGTGCCGTGCTCGATAGCCTCCATAACCCAACCAATGCAAGTGCATGCCGAACGCCTGCAAGTCCTTCACCGTCGGCGTTTCTTGCCGATGCCCGCGCAGCAGGCCAACCGTGGTGAAACCCAAGCGTTTGCCCGCCGCAGCCAGTGCATGAAGATGATTGGAATGAGCGCCACCCAGGCTGATGATGCCTTGGGCGCCATTCTGGTCGGCAGCTTTCAGGTGTTCGACGAGTTTGAACCACTTGTTGCCACTGATCAGCGGGTCGATCTGGTCCAGACGCAGGATCGCGACGTCGATGCCGGCAGTGGTGAGCCAGTCGAGGTGAAGAGGTTCGAGAGGGGCTCGGGGTAGCCAGTCCGTTAGTGGGGAAAGCATTGATGCCGACTCGGGGTAAAGAGCCGGCATCTTAGCAGCAGACAGGATGCCTTCGCGGGCAAGCCTCGCTCCTACAGGGTTTCGAGTTAAAGCACCATTGGGTGAATAACCTGAAACCTGTAGGAGCGAGGCTTGCCCGCGAAGGCCATTGGCAAGCTAAGCCTGCCTACACCATTACAACTGAGCCGCCAACCGCGAACCCTGATTGATCGCACGCTTGGCATCCAGCTCCGCCGCCACGTCCGCCCCGCCGATCAAGTGCACATTCTGCCCGGCCGCGACCAGACCATCCTGCAACTCACGCAATGGATCCTGCCCGGCGCAGATCACGATGTTATCCACCGGCAGCACCTGCGGTTCGCCGCTTTCGCCGATGCGGATGTGCAGGCCTTCGTCGTCGATCTTCAGGTACTCGACGCTGTTGAGCATCTGCACCTGCTTGTTCTTCAGACCGGTGCGGTGAATCCAGCCGGTGGTTTTGCCCAGGCCGTCACCGACCTTGGACGTCTTGCGTTGCAGCAGGAACACTTCACGGGCCGGCGCATGCGGCTCAGCCTTGATACCTGCAACACCGCCGCGCGCTTCGAGATGTGTATCGATGCCCCACTCCTTCCAGAACGCTTCGCGGTCCTGACTGGTGGCCACACCCTCGTGAACGAGGAATTCCGACACGTCGAAACCGATACCACCGGCGCCGATCACCGCGACGCGCTTGCCCACCGGCTTGCGCTCCAGAATCACGTCCAGGTAGCTCAGCACCTTGGCATGCTCAACGCCCGGAATCCCCGGCACACGTGGCGCAATGCCGGTCGCCAGGATGATTTCGTCGTAGCCGCCCTCAACCAGCTGCGCCACGTTCACGCGGGTGTTCAGGCACAGCTCGACATTGGTGGTCTGCAGTTTTCGGTTGAAATAACGCAGGGTTTCGAAGAACTCTTCCTTGCCCGGTACACGCTTGGCGATGTTGAACTGGCCGCCGATTTCACTGGCCGAATCGAACAACGTCACCTGATGGCCACGCTCGGCGGCTACGGTCGCGGCCGACAAACCTGCAGGGCCGGCGCCGACCACGGCGATTTTCTTGATCTGCTGCACCGGCAGGTAATTGAGTTCGGTTTCATGGCAGGCCCGCGGGTTCACCAGGCAACTGGTCAACTTGCCGCCAAAGGTGTGGTCCAGGCACGCCTGGTTGCACCCGATGCAAGTGTTGATTTCATCGCCACGACCGGCCGCAGCCTTGTTGACGAAATCCGGGTCGGCGAGGAACGGCCGCGCCATGGACACCATGTCGGCATCGCCTTCGGCCAGGATCTGTTCGGCGACTTCCGGGGTGTTGATGCGGTTGGTGGTGATCAGCGGAATGCCTACCTCCCCACGCAACTTGGCCGTGACTTTGCTGAACGCCGCACGGGGCACTTTGGTGGCGATGGTCGGAATCCGCGCTTCGTGCCAGCCGATGCCGGTGTTGATGATCGTCGCACCCGCCTGCTCGATGGCCTTGGCCAATTGCACGATTTCTTCCCAAGAGCTGCCGCCTTCCACCAGGTCGAGCATCGACAGGCGGAAGATAATGATGAAATTCGGACCGACTGCTTCGCGCACCCGGCGGACGATTTCTACCGGCAAGCGCATGCGATTTTCGTAAGCGCCGCCCCAGCGGTCGGTGCGATGGTTGGTGTGGGCTGCGAGGAACTGGTTAATGAAATACCCTTCGGAGCCCATGATCTCGACGCCGTCGTACTCAGCTTTTTGCGCAAGCGCCGAGCAGGTAACGAAATCACTGATCTGCTTCTCGATGCCTTCCTCGTCCAGCTCTTTAGGCTTGAATGGATTGATCGGCGCCTGAATCGCACTCGGTGCCACCTGTTTCGGGCTGTAGGCATAACGCCCGGCATGGAGAATCTGCATGCAGATCTTGCCACCCGCCTCGTGCACCGCACGGGTGACGATCAGGTGCTTGAGCGCTTCCTCTTCGTTGGTCAGCTTGGCCGCGCCGGAGTAAACCCCGCCCTCATCGTTCGGGCCGATACCGCCGGTGACCATCAGACCAACGCCGCCACGGGCACGCTCAGCAAAGTAGGCGGCCATGCGCTCGAAACCGCCGGGCTTTTCCTCAAGGCCCGTGTGCATCGAGCCCATCAGGGTGCGGTTGCGCAACGTGGTAAAACCCAGGTCTAGCGGGGCCAACAGGTGCGGGTAATGAGCGGCGGCCATCGGTAACTCCACAACGAGCGATCACTGAAAAAATGCAGGAGCTCTTCGGCCCCGTCAGTCATGTTCGACAGACTAAGAGTCGCACTGCCGTCACTCAATGACCGTAACTGACAACTTATTGATCCAAATGCGCAGCGCCCCTTGGCAAGCGCGGGCGTGAGCCCTACCCTAGTCGCGAACCCTGCACGCGGCCGTTGACTGTTTCCACATGCGCAAACTTTTGTACTTGATCCTTTCCATGGCATTGATCGCCGCCCTCACGACCTACGCGATATGGGCCGCGGATCGTCCGGTGGGTCACTACCTGTCGGACCTGCGCATCAGTCTCGCGGTTGATCAAGGCACCCCCGCCGATCGCGGCAATCTGCTGGGTATCCAGCCCGAGTTGTTCCCCACCGATTATCAAAGCCCCGAACGCCTGCACCGCAAGCTCGCGGCTTACTTGCAGAAGGCTCAGGATCAGGGCCTGCTTAATGAAAAGACCATCGTCGTACTGCCCGAACATGTCGGCACCTGGCTGATGATCAGCGACGAAAAAGACGAGTTGTACCAGGCCACTACGCTCAAGGAAGCCATGAACTGGCTGGCGGTGAGCAACCCATTGCAGTTCATCCGCGCCCTGATCAGTGCCGAGGGCGGCAACCGTCTCGACGACGCGCATTTGCGGATGAAAGCCAAGAAAATGGCCAAGAGTTACCAAGCGCTGTTCGGCGGCTTGGCGAAAGAATTCCAGATCACTCTGGTGGCGGGTTCCATCGTGTTGCCCGAGCCGAGCGTCAGCGACGGCACCCTGAAGATTGGCCACGGCGCGCTGTACAACAGCAGCGTAGTGTTCGGTCGCGACGGCTTGCCGATCGGCCAGCCCCAGCGGCAAATACACCCGACTTTCGCTGGACGCGACACTGTCGAAGCCAATTCCGAGCATACGATCAACGTCGTCGATACACCGGCCGGACGGCTGGGCGTGCTGATCGGCAGCGACAGTTGGTACCCCGACAACTATCGCAAACTCGACGATCAAGGCGCGCAACTGGTGGCGGTCCCGGCATTCGTCGTCGGGCGGGGGTCCTGGGATCAACCGTGGCGCGGCTACAAAGGCCAGTCCGCACCGAGTTCTGTGAGCCTCAAGGCTGGCGAACTCAGTGAAGGTCAGGCCTGGCATCGGCTGACGCTGATTGCCCAACCGGCCGGCAGCCAGACCATCGCCGGCATGAGCGTGTTCCTGCGTGGCCAGTTCTGGGACAAGGGCAGCGCCGGTCAAAGCTTCCTCAGCAGCAACGGGCAACACTTCGCCGACGGCGATGCCCGGGGCGCGCGTTTGCTGAATCTCTGGCTGTAAGCGATGAAACCGCAGCCGATGCGCCTCGGAGATTTGTCGGTGGGCTTCGTCCATAGCCTGGCCGACGCCGTGCGCAGCCATGGCCTGGACCCACAACCGTTGCTCGAACAGTACGGCCTCGACGCCGCGCGACTGGCCGAGGCCGGCGCCCGTCTCTCGATCCCACGCTACATGCGCCTGGGTCACGGCGCCATTCAACTGACTGACGATCCGGCACTGGGTTTGCGCATGGGCCAGCTCAGTCGCCTGAGCCAGGCCGGCCTGGCCGGAGTCACCGCCGCCCAGGCCCCCACCGTGCGGGAAGCGGCGCGCTGCCTGATTCGCTTCGAAGCACTGTACGGCTCCAACTATCGCGGCCAGTCGAGCTTTCACGAAGACGCCCAAGGCGCCTGGCTGCGGTTCTATTCCATCAGCCCCTACAACGCCTACAACCGCTTCGTGGTGGATTCAATCATCGCCGGCTGGTTGCAGCAATTATCCAGCGTAAGCCCTGCCCCGCTACGCGCCGAACGGATCGAGATCGAATTCCAGGCGCCGGATTACCGCGAGGCATACGCCGTGCTGGGGGATTGTCCGATTCAGTTTGGCGCCGAACAGAATCAACTGCGCCTGAGCCTGGACAGCCTCGCCCAGCGCAACCCGCAGCACTGCCCGAGCACCTGGCGGCACCTGCTGCAACTGTGTGAACGGGAACTGGAGCAACTGACACGCACCCGCAGCCTGCGTGAACGCATCACTCAGTTACTGGGGCCGTTGCTCAATGGTGGTCGGGAACCCGACCTGGAAGAAGTGGCGGCACGCCTGAAGCTGCCAACCTGGACCTTACGTCGCAAACTCGCCGAGGAAGGCACGCAATTTCGTGCAATTCTCAACGATACACGCCGCGACCTCGCCATGACCTACATCCGCGACACCGAACTGGCGTTCGGGGAAATCGCTTATCTGCTGGGGTTTGCTTCAGCCGAAGCCTTTCAACGGGCCTTCAAACGCTGGAACGGCCAGACCCCCGGCGAGTTCCGCCGCAGTCATCGCCAATCCGCGTAAGGTTAGGGGACGTTCTCAATTAGTTTCCCCACCGCGTTGTCGCCTTAAAGCTCGGTAGCGTCTTCGGCCGGTTCCAGCGGGTCCAGTTCAAACGCCTGATACTCGAGCAGTTCTTCTTGATAATCGTCCATTATTAAACCCCCATCGCTTGTTGAAAAAATCGTCTGAATAAATGACCAGCGCCCCGAGCATAAAGTGCCCGCATGAAAGAAAAATGACACTGGCACGACACTACGTCGCTACTGAATAAACGTAGCAGGTGGTCAGGAATTTATCACAGGATTTTTCGATACGAGCCGTAGGAATATAGCTCGATTTGATGTGGATCAATCTTGGAAGGTGTTACGGGATCGGAGTCGTCTGACCCGATCCGTAACATCAGCCTATTACTGGCCGGAGACAGGCATGGCTGAAATTGGCTCGGTCGGTGCCGGCATGGCGCCGGAATCCGACAGAGGAGTGACCGTTTCCGTGGACGAAGTCGGCTCGGTGTTCTCGGCTGGGGTAATCGGTGCCGTTTCAGCGGGTGGCACAACAGGCTCCGAAGCGGCTGGAGCAGGTTCGACTACCGGCGCTGGAGCAGGAGCAGGTTCTGCCGCCGGGACCGGGGTTGGCGCCAACTCAGCCGGCGCAGCCTTGGCCTCAGGCACACCCAGGTCGGTTTTCGGCTTCTCGGGGATGTGCGCGGCCTTCTTCGCTTCCGGCGGCAAGAACAACTCGACCAGGGCAAAGAAACGTTCGTAGAACTTGGCTGAAGATACGGTTTCGCTGGCAACCTTGACCATCGAGTCGTCGGACGAACCGATCGGCATCGATACCGAGCCCAACACACCGACACCGAGGCTGGCGGAGTTGTTGGTCTTTTTCAGCGCATAACGGTCCTGCAAGGCGTTGGCGAACATCGTCGCGTGATGCCCTTCGCTGCCGTCATCGGCACAGACCACGTTGAAGCTGATCTCCATGTGGGTCTCGCCGGTCTGCTGGAAGCTTTTGTGCCCACTGACCAGTTTCGAATCGGCGCTGGTGATGATGTAACCCTGGCTGAGCAAAGCCCGACGGGCGGCCTCGCAGGTCTGCGCATCGGTCACCGGGTAGTTGCGCGAAAACGTTCCGGAGTCGTCGAAGTTCTCATGCTCATAGATGGCGGCTTTCTTCGACGAACAACCGGCAGCGGCGGCCAGCACCAAGGCCAGCCCGACAACACGCATGGGAATTGATCTAAACATTGAACATCCTGAGGAAAACGGTTCGGGGCGTATTGTGCAACAGATCGATGCTTAGCGGAGCATCGATTATGTCTTAAAACGGTTACATGTTTGTTGAGCCAGGTTCTAAGGAGAAGTCACACAAACACATTGCGTAGGCTTAAAAAAAAACCCCAGCCTTTCGGCCGGGGTCTTTTGTGTCGCGCAACACTCAGTCAGGCATCAGAAACGCTTGATGTCCGCTTCGCTTTCCAGCTGTTTGCGGTAGGCCGCAAAGTCTTGCTGGCCAATGCGCGAGGCGAGGTAGCGACGGTATTGAACCTTCTCTTCTTCGGTCGGCGCCGCGGCTTCGTTCACGCCGTCCAGACGCACGATCACCAGGCTACCATCGGCCAGGGTCACGCTGCTGAAGGTCGGCTTGTCTTTGGAGACTGGCTTGGGCATGCGGAACAACGCTTGCAGCACAGTTGGGTCGACCCCTTCCTGAGCACGAGTCGCCACTTGAGTCACCTTCCAGTTCTGACCATCGATCGCCTTGTCCAGTGCAGTCTTGCCATCGCGCAGACCGACGATCAGTTGATCAGCCTTGGTCTTGGCGGCAGCACTGGCATGCTCCTTGGTCAACTGCGCACGAATGCTGGCAGCCACGCTTTCCAGCGGCAGTTGCTCAGGCTTGCGGTGTTCCTTGGCGCGCAGAACGATCACGGTTTCCGGGTCCAGCTCGATGGCGGTGCTGTTGGCACCCTCATCCAGCACTTCAGGACTGAACGCAGCGGTCACCACGGCACGGTTGGCCGCAACACCTTCGCCACCTTCCCGGCCGAATGGCGCGGAGGTCTGGACGGTCAACTTCAGGTCCTGTGCTGGCTGGGCCAGATCGGAGGCTTCGAACGACGAGTCTTCCAATTGCTTGGTCGCCTCGACGAAACGCTGCTCGACCTGCTGGGTTTTCAGCTCGCGGGTCAGCTTGTCTTTCAGGCTGGCGAACGTTGGCACTTCAGGGGCTTCAACGCCCAGCAACTTGATCAGGTGGAAACCGAAGTCCGTGCGAACCGGCTCTGATACCTGATCCTTGGCCAACGAATACAGGGCTTTTTCAAACGCTGGATCGTAGACACCTGGACCTGCAAAACCGAGGTCACCGCCGTTGTTCGCCGAGCCTGGATCCTGGGAGAACTCCTTGGCCAGGGCCTCGAACTTCTCACCTTTGGCCAGACGCGCCTGCACTTCTTCGACTTTGGCCTTGGCTTGCGCCTCGGTCACCTTATCGTTCACTTCGATCAGAATATGCGCAGCCCGGCGTTGCTCGGACAGGTTTGCGGTTTCTTTCTGATACGCCGCTTGCAGGTCTTCGTCCTTGACGCTGACCTGATCAAAGAAGGACGCCTTCTTCAATTCGAGGTAGTCGATGACCACCTGATCCGGCGTCATGAATTCCTTGGCGTGTTCGTCGTAGTAAGCCTTGACCTCATCGTCGGTCAGTTTCACCGCCGCAGGATCTGCCTTGATGTTCAGGGTGGCGAAATCGCGGGTCTGTTTTTCCAGACGGGCAAAGGCCAGAACCTGTGCATCGGTGACAAAGCCGCTACCGGCCAGGCCAGCGCGCAGCTGACCGATCAGCATTTCCTGAGCCAGCATCTGGCGGAATTGCAGACGGCTGTAGCCGAGTTGACGGATCACCTGATCGAAGCGTTCGGCACTGAACTTGCCATCCACCTGGAATTCAGGCGTTTGCAGGATCACCTGATCCAAAGCCGCTTCGGAGAAAGCGAATTTCGATTTTTCTGCGCCTTGCAGCAGCAGTTTGCGATCGATCAGGCCTTTGAGGGCCGATTCGCGCAGCATTTTTTCGTCGAGCAAGGAAGCATCGAAATCCTTGCCCAGCTGTTGCATGAGCTGACGGCGTTGCATATCGACCGCCTGGTTCAGCTCGTTTTGACTGATTTCTTCACCATTGACCTTGGCCGCATCCTGGCTGTTGGTCGTCGCCTGGAAAATGGCCTCGATACCGGTGAAAGCCATCAGTACAACGATGATCCCGATAATGGTCTTGGCAATCCAGCCTTGTGAATTGTCCCTGATATTCTGCAGCATGCGTCCCCCAGAAACGGTTGAACTTCAAAATTAGGCAACCGTGGAGCGTGGGTAGAATCCGAATAGAAGAAAGGCGCATCCGAGGATGCGCCTTCTCGTAACTGGCGGAGCGGACGGGACTCGAACCCGCGACCCCCGGCGTGACAGGCCGGTATTCTAACCGACTGAACTACCGCTCCGCTGCCAAGTCAGGAATGACCCCGACCCGGATGGGCAAAAACCTGAATCGAACTTAGTTGACAGCTTCTTTCAGTGCTTTACCAGCTTTGAAACCTGGTTTTTTGGCGGCGGCGATTTCCAGCGTCTTACCGGTCTGTGGGTTACGACCGATGCGAGCTGGACGATCGGTCACGGAGAAGGTACCGAAACCAACCAGAACAACAGAGTCGCCAGCCTTCAGAGCGCCAGTGACGGATTCGATTACAGCGTCCAGCGCACGGCCAGCAGCAGCTTTCGGGATATCAGCGGATGCAGCGATAGCATCAATCAGTTCCGACTTGTTCACTCTAAGTCCCCTTATATCTATTTGAGTTTGATTCTAAGTTTTTTGGTGAAAGCAAAAAAACGAGTGCTGAATGGCCTACAGACACTTAAGAGCCGCTTTATAACAAGGGCTCTAAAAAACTGTCAACAAGCCCCCCCAGGCAAATGCGTACTAATGCGTGCTAATTCTTTCCTTAGAGTCAGACTCGCGTTTTTCATCCTTTGCAACGATCTCCGGAACCACATCCGGCAAGGGCTCCGGCGCGTATTGCAGCGCAATTTGCAGGACCTCGTCAATCCATTTAACGGGTTTAATCTGTAGATCTTGCTTGATATTGTCAGGAATTTCCTTCAGATCGCGTACGTTCTCTTCAGGAATGATCACTGTCTTGATTCCGCCACGGTGAGCAGCCAACAGTTTTTCTTTCAAGCCACCGATCGCCAGCACCTGACCACGCAAGGTAATTTCGCCAGTCATGGCGACGTCCGCTCGTACAGGTATGCCAGTCAATGCCGACACCAGGGCCGTGCACATGCCTACACCGGCGCTAGGGCCATCCTTCGGCGTCGCCCCTTCAGGCATGTGGATGTGCGTGTCGCGCTTCTCATGGAAGTCCAGGGGAATCCCCAGGCTCTTCGCACGACTGCGGACAACGGTCAGGGCTGCGGTGATCGATTCGACCATCACGTCACCCAGGGACCCCGTCTTGATCAACTGGCCTTTACCCGGTACGACCGCGGCTTCGATGGTCAGCAATTCGCCGCCCACCTGGGTCCACGCCAAGCCAGTTACCTGGCCGATCTGATCCTGCGACTCAGCCAGACCATAGCGGAATTTACGCACACCCAGGAAGTGCTCGAGCATGTCGGCAGTGACCTTCACCGAGAAGCGTTTTTCCATTGCATGCTCTTTGACTGCCTTGCGGCAAACCTTGGCAATCTGGCGCTCCAGCCCACGTACACCGGCTTCGCGGGTGTAATAGCGGATGATGTCGCGGATCGCTTCGGCGTCGAATTCCAGCTCGCCTTTCTTCAGACCGTTGGCGGTAATCTGCTTCGGCGAAAGGTATTTGACGGCGATGTTGATCTTCTCGTCTTCGGTGTAACCCGGCAGACGAATCACTTCCATCCGGTCCAGAAGTGCCGGCGGAATATTCATGGAGTTGGAGGTGCACAGGAACATCACATCGGACAGGTCGTAATCGACTTCCAGATAGTGATCGTTGAAGTTGTGGTTCTGCTCGGGATCGAGCACTTCCAGCAACGCCGACGCCGGATCGCCACGCATGTCGCTGCCCATTTTGTCGATTTCATCGAGCAGGAACAGCGGATTGCGGACGCCCACTTTCGTCATCTTTTGAATCAATCTTCCTGGCATCGAACCGATATAAGTCCGGCGATGACCACGAATTTCCGCCTCATCGCGCACGCCACCGAGGGCCATGCGCACGAATTTGCGGTTGGTGGCGTGAGCGATCGACTCCGCCAGAGAGGTTTTACCCACCCCAGGAGGACCGACCAGGCACAGCACCGGGCCACGAATCTTCTTCACGCGCTTCTGTACAGCGAGGTATTCGAGGATCCGCTCTTTGACTTCTTCCAGGCCATAGTGGTCGGCATCAAGAATATCTTCGGCACGGGCCAGGTCCAGACGCACCTTGCTCTGAGCTTTCCACGGCACTTGAACCAGCCAGTCGATGTACGAACGCACCACCGTCGCTTCCGCAGACATTGGCGACATTTGCTTGAGCTTGTTCAGTTCGGCCTGAGCCTTGGCCAACGCGTCTTTCGGTAGACCGGCGGCATCGATGCGCTTTTTCAGCTCTTCGATTTCGTTGTGGCCTTCGTCGCTGTCGCCCAGTTCTTTCTGAATGGCCTTCATCTGCTCATTCAGGTAGTACTCGCGCTGGCTGCGCTCCATTTGCTTTTTAACGCGGCCACGAATGCGTTTTTCGACTTGCAGCAGATCGATCTCGGCATCCAGCAACGCCAGAACGTGCTCGACCCGGGCCGACAAATCGATGATTTCGAGGATTTCCTGCTTCTGCTCGATCTTCAGGGCCATGTGCGCGGCCATGGTGTCTACCAGGCGGCCTGGCTCGTCGATGCTGTTAAGCGACGACAGGACTTCAGCGGGGACCTTCTTGCCCAGCTGCACATATTGTTCGAACTGAGCCAGCAGGCTGCGGACAAACACTTCCGACTCGCGCTCAGGCGCGTCGGCTTCGTCGATCAGCGAAACTTCGGCGCGGCAGTGGCCGTCGACTTCGCTGAAGCGCTCCACGGCGCCTCGCTGCTCGCCCTCGACAAGAACCTTGACCGTGCCGTCAGGCAGCTTGAGCAGCTGCAGAACGGTAGCGATGGTGCCTACGCGATAAAGTGCTTCTTCACCGGGATCGTCGTCAGCAGGATTTCGCTGAGCCAACAGAAGGATTTGCTTGTCGCCCGTCATCGCTGCCTCGAGGGCTTCGATGGATTTCTCGCGCCCCACGAACAGCGGGATAACCATGTGCGGATAAACCACGACATCACGCAATGGCAGGAGAGGCAATTCGATGGTTGTCTTCATGATTTCGCCTCTACGGCGGCCATAAGGCCGTAAACAGATGGAAGTAAGCTTGAAACCAAGATGGGGGCTGTTTTGGAAAAAAACAAGCTGATAAAAGTACCAGTTAAACGATTGCTGCTTGCGATGGCCCGAGCACAACCGAAAACAGGCAGCCTTCGCCGGCCAGCCAGCTCCTACAAGCCAGCACCTACTATGGGGCCCATAATAGCAAAGGGGCCCGAAGGCCCCTTCTTTATTCCAGCAGTGTGACGCTTAGGCGTCCGGCGCTGCCTTGGCAGTCGGCTCACTGTTTTCGTAGATATACAGTGGCTTGGACTTGCCTTCTATAACGCTTTCATCGATCACTACTTTACTCACCTCGGACTGCGAGGGGATTTCATACATAGTGTCGAGCAATACACCCTCGAGAATCGAGCGCAGTCCACGGGCACCGGTTTTGCGTTCCAGAGCACGTTTGGCGACTGATTTCAGCGCATCGGCCCGGAATTCCAGGTCCACGCCTTCCATCTCGAACAGCTTGGCATACTGCTTGGTCAGAGCATTTTTCGGCTCGGTGAGAATCTGCATCAATGCAGCCTCATCGAGCTCGTCCAGCGTGGCAAGTACCGGCAGACGACCGACGAATTCCGGGATCAGACCGAACTTGACCAAATCGTCAGGCTCGACTTCACGCAGGGACTCACCGACTTTCTTGCCTTCTTCCTTGCTGCGCACTTCCGCGTTGAAACCAATGCCGCCCTTGGTGGAACGGTTTTGAATAACCTTTTCCAGACCGGAGAACGCACCACCGCAGATGAACAGGATGTTACGGGTGTCGACCTGAAGGAATTCCTGCTGCGGGTGCTTGCGACCGCCCTGAGGCGGAACGGAGGCAACCGTGCCTTCGATCAACTTGAGCAGGGCCTGCTGCACGCCTTCACCGGAAACGTCCCGGGTGATCGACGGGTTGTCAGACTTGCGCGAGATTTTGTCGATCTCATCGATGTAGACAATGCCCATCTGGGCTTTTTCTACGTCGTAATCGCACTTCTGCAGCAGCTTCTGAATGATGTTCTCAACATCTTCACCGACATAACCCGCCTCGGTGAGAGTGGTTGCGTCGGCGATGGTGAACGGAACGTTCAGCAAGCGGGCCAGTGTTTCGGCAAGCAGGGTTTTACCCGAGCCTGTCGGGCCGATCAGCAAGATGTTGCTTTTGCCGAGTTCGACGTCGTCATTCTTTTTGTCACGCTGGTTCAGACGCTTGTAGTGGTTGTACACCGCTACGGCCAGAACCTTTTTCGCACGCTCCTGACCAATCACGTACTGATCAAGGATGCCGCTGATTTCTTTAGGCGAAGGCAATTTATGCGCGCTGCTTTCGGCCTGGGCTTCCTGCACCTCCTCACGGATGATGTCATTGCACAGGTCGACGCATTCGTCGCAGATAAAGACCGAGGGGCCGGCAATCAATTTGCGCACTTCATGCTGGCTTTTGCCACAGAAGGAGCAATAGAGCAGCTTGCCGTTGTCCTCGCCGTTGCGGGTGTCAGTCATTCGTTCGATCCAAATCCGATAGGCTTGCAACACAAGATGAAGGCTATTGCGGGCTTTTTCAAGCCCGCTGGTGATCGGACCCGCCGACCAACCTTATTTTGAGCTGCTTATTTTAAGCGGGGCGCTGGTTGATCACTTCATCGATCAACCCGTATTCACGCGCTGCTTCTGCACTCATGAAATTATCGCGGTTGGTATCGCGCTCGATTTCTTCAAGAGTGCGCCCGCTATGCTTGGCCATCAGCGTGTTGAGACGCTCACGAATGAAGAGGATTTCCTTGGCATGGATTTCGATATCCGAGGCCTGGCCCTGGAAACCGCCCAGTGGCTGGTGAATCATCACACGCGAGTTCGGCAGGCAGTAACGCTTGCCTTGGGCACCGGCCGTGAGTAGAAACGCACCCATGCTGCACGCTTGACCGATACAGGTGGTCGACACGTTTGGCTTGATGAACTGCATGGTGTCATAGATCGACATGCCCGCCGTCACCGAACCGCCCGGCGAGTTGATATAGAGATGGATGTCCTTGTCCGGGTTTTCCGCTTCAAGGAACAGCAGTTGCGCACAGATCAGGTTGGCCATGTAGTCCTCTACCGGACCAACCAGAAAGATCACTCGCTCCTTGAGAAGGCGCGAGTAGATGTCATAGGCGCGTTCGCCACGAGCAGACTGCTCGACAACCATCGGGACCAGGCCGCCTGCGGCCTGGATATCAGAGTTCTGCTGAATATACGAATTACGGAACATGCTCTGCAGTCACTCCCAAATAGTTATGTCTTGAATACGCATAAGCCAGCACGAAGGCTGGCTTATGGTGTGTGCTTCTTACCGCAAAAACAATCAGTCGGCTTGTGGAGCTTCTACCGGCTTGACCGCTTCTTCGTAAGAGACCGATTTGTCGGTCACGCTAGCTTTCTGCAGAACAGTATCCACAACTTGTTCTTCCAGCACAACCGAACGGACTTCGTTCAATTGCTGGTCGTTCTTGTAGTACCAAGACACAACCTGCTCAGGCTCCTGGTAAGCCGAAGCCATTTCCTGAATCATCTCGCGAACGCGGGCTTCGTCAGGCTTGAGGTCGAATTGCTTAACTACTTCAGCCACGATCAGACCCAGCACAACGCGGCGCTTGGCTTGCTCTTCGAACAGCTCGGCCGGCAGTTGGTCAGGCTTGATGTTGCCGCCGAACTGCTGAACAGCCTGCACGCGCAGACGGTCAACTTCGTTGGACAGCAGAGCCTTTGGCACTTCGATCGGGTTGGTGGCCAGCAGACCATCCATCACCTGATTCTTGACCTTGGATTTGATCGCCTGACGCAGTTCGCGCTCCATGTTCTTGCGAACTTCGGTGCGGAAGCCTTCCAGGCCGGTTTCCTTGATGCCGAATTGAGCGAAGAACTCTTCAGTCAGCTCTGGCAGCTTAGGCTCGGAAACGGTGTTCACGGTCACGGTGAACTCAGCGGTTTTGCCTGCCAGATCGAGGTTCTGATAGTCCTCTGGGAAGGTCAGGTTCAGAACGCGCTCTTCGCCGGCTTTAGCGCCAACCAGACCGTCTTCGAAACCAGGAATCATGCGGCCGGAACCCAGCACCAGCTGGGTGCCTTTGGCGGAACCACCAGCGAACACTTCACCGTCGACCTTGCCAACGAAATCGATGTTCAGTTGGTCTTCGTTCTGAGCAGCGCGATCGGCGACTTCAAAACGGGTGTTCTGCTTGCGCAGGACTTCCAGCATCTTGTCCAGATCGGCATCAGCCACGTCAGCGCTCAGGCGCTCTACGGTGATACCTTCGAAACCGGCAACGGTGAACTCAGGGAACACCTCGAAAACAGCGACGTATTCCAGGTCCTTGCCAGCTTCCAGGGATTTTGGCTCGATCGACGGCGAACCAGCCGGGTTCAGCTTCTGCTCAACCACAGCCTCATAGAAGGAAGACTGGATCACGTCGCCTACAGCTTCCTGGCGAGCGTCAGCACCGAAACGGCGCTTGATTTCGCTCATTGGCACTTTGCCTGGACGGAAGCCAGCAATCTTGGCCTTTTGGGCAGTCTGCTGCAGACGCTTGTTGACTTGGCTCTCAATGCGCTCAGCCGGCACGGTGACGCTCATGCGGCGCTCAAGAGCAGTAGTATTTTCAACAGAAACTTGCATGGATATTCCTCGTTGCACAGACGTTAGCCGGCCGTTTCCGACCCCAGAATCAAGGGCATGCATTCTAGTGGGTCAAACTCAAGAAGTCACCCTACTGAAAACGGGTAAAAAAGCAGCAGGCAATTTATAGGCGGGGACAAACGGTTGTGCCTCGCCCTGTTAGCAAATACAGCCAGTCATGCCGGGGCTCTGCACCAACCCTTCTATATATAGAAGAGACTGCCAACAATCTCCCTGACAGCCGATCTTGCGAGCAAGGCCGGCGGGCAGCGCGGCATCATCGAGAAACATAAATACGACGAAACGCCCCGCCGCTGCGACCCAGAACCTGCGGCCACTGAAACAAAAAAGGCGCCAGACTGTTAAATCTGGCGCCTTTCGAAATATGGGGTGGACGATGGGGATCGAACCCACGACAACGGGAGTCACAATCCCGTGCTCTACCAACTGAGCTACGCCCACCATATTGCATTACAAAGAATGAACGACTTCTTTGTTGAACCCCAATCATGCCACCGGCATGAGCGAAGCTTTATTTGGTGCGGATGAAGAGACTCGAACTCTTACGCCTCGCGGCGCTGGAACCTAAATCCAGTGTGTCTACCAATTCCACCACATCCGCGGATTGAAGCTGTTAAAGCAAAGGCGCCAGACCGTTAAATCTGGCGCCTTTCGAAATATGGGGTGGACGATGGGGATCGAACCCACGACAACGGGAGTCACAATCCCGTGCTCTACCAACTGAGCTACGCCCACCATATCGCGTTACTTGTGCCAAAGCTGCCTAATGGCGCACCCGGCAGGACTCGAACCTGCGACCATCCGCTTAGAAGGCGGATGCTCTATCCAGCTGAGCTACGGGCGCCTTGTTAGCTGTAACCTTGAAGGACTACAAACTAAGTGCTTTTCAGCCTTGCAGAACCTTGATTCCGCTCGACCTTCTCAACCAGTGCTAGGCTGTGCCCGACAAGTGCGACGAATAGTATAGAGCCCCCCAGAGGGCGTCAAATCCTTTTTATAAAAAATTCATTTAATTAAAGGGGTTAGGGGAATTTGCAGACCAAGCGCCTTTGCCCTCACCTCATGACATGCGAGAATGCGCTCTCTTTTTTTCCCCTCTCGATGGTTAATCACGCGCAATGACTGCACAACTAATCGACGGCAAATCGATCGCCGCCAGCCTGCGCCAGCAGATCGCCAAACGAGTCGCCGAGCGTCGCCAGCAAGGTCTGCGCACGCCCGGCCTCGCAGTGATCCTGGTCGGCAGCGATCCTGCCTCTCAGGTTTATGTCTCGCACAAGCGTAAAGACTGTGAAGAGGTCGGCTTCCTTTCCCAAGCCTATGACCTGCCTGCCGAAACCACTCAAGAAGCACTGACCGATCTGATCGATCGCCTGAACGACGACCCGGCGATTGACGGCGTTCTGCTTCAGCTGCCTTTACCTGAACACCTGGACGCCTCCAAATTGCTGGAGCGCATTCGTCCTGACAAGGACGTCGACGGTTTCCACCCTTATAACGTCGGCCGCCTGGCCCAGCGCATTCCGCTGCTGCGCCCGTGCACGCCCAAAGGCATCATGACGTTGCTGGAAAGCACCGGTGCCGATCTATACGGGATGGACGCGGTCATTGTCGGGGCTTCCAATATTGTTGGCCGCCCGATGGCGATGGAACTGCTGCTGGCCGGTTGCACCGTGACCGTTACCCACCGCTTCACCAAGGATCTGGCGGGCCATGTCGGTCGCGCCGATCTGGTGGTGGTTGCCGCCGGCAAGCCGGGCCTGGTCAAAGGTGAATGGATCAAGGAAGGCGCGATCGTGATCGACGTCGGCATCAATCGTCAGGAAGACGGCAAGCTGGTCGGCGACGTGACCTACGAAGCCGCCCTGCCCCGCGCCGGCTGGATCACTCCGGTACCGGGTGGCGTGGGTCCGATGACTCGCGCCTGCCTGCTGGAAAACACGCTGTACGCCGCAGAAACACTGCACGACTGAGTTCACGCTTGCTTGCAGCGCCGCATAAAAGAACCCCGCCAATCGCGGGGTTTTTTTCGCCCACGAAGAAAGCTCGACCATCCGCCGGAAAAGCCTGCTTTTCTCAGGTTCCGAGACACTTTCACCTGAACATTGAACAACCATCGACAGTTCTTCAGCCATACTCCTAAAATGCGTCGTTTTAAAGAAACAGCCCGTTACAAAACGGTATATCCACCCTTTATGAGTTCGCCAGCGTGAAAATCCGTATTTCAATCCTGAGCCTATTTTTTGCATTTACAGGGACTTTCACCACGCCAACGGTCAACGCCGCAGAAACCACCGCGGCACCCCGAGACATTTCACAACTGAAGATCGCTTCCGGCAGCGCTTTGCTGATGGACATGCAAACCAACAAAGTCATCTATGCCAGCAACCCTGACGTCGTAGTGCCAATCGCGTCCGTCAGCAAACTGATGACCGGCCTGGTGGTGGTAGAAGCCCGGCAAAACATGGATGAATACCTTTCCGTCAACATCAGCGACACCCCGGAAATGAAAGGCGTGTTTTCCCGAGTCAAACTCAAAAGCGAATTGCCGCGCCGGGAAATGCTGCTGATTGCCCTGATGTCATCGGAAAACCGTGCTGCCGCAACGCTGGCTCATCACTATCCGGGCGGTTATGTCGCGTTCATTGCTGCAATGAACGCCAAAGCCAAAGCGCTGGGAATGACCAGTACCCACTTTGTCGAGCCGACGGGCCTCTCTCCGCGCAATGTGTCCACCGCCCGCGACCTGAGCAAATTGCTGATCGCCGCACACAAGTACCCGCTATTGACTCAACTGAGCACCACCAAGGAAAAAACCGTCAGATTCCGTAAACCCAACTACAGCCTGGGCTTTCGCAATACCGATCATTTGGTCAATAAGCCCAACTGGGACATCCGGCTGACCAAGACCGGATTCACTAACGCAGCGGGCCATTGTCTGGTATTGGTCACCCACATGGGCGACCGTCCGGTTGCACTGGTGATCCTCGATGCCTTCGGCAAGTACACGCACTTTGCCGATGCGAACCGGATTCGTAGCTGGATGGAAACCGGCAAGAGCGCCAACGTGCCGTCCGTTGCCCTGCAGTACAAGTCTGACAAGAACCTCAAACATCGCCAGAGCGGTGTGGTTGAAGCGTCGAAGTAAGATCAAAATCTCTGCAAACGAAAAGCCCCGAATAGTCGGGGCTTTTTTTGTCCAGAGTTAATCATTGGGCAATGGCATCTGATCGTCATCCGGAATGCCATCCCCGGCACTGGGGTCTTTCCAACCCTGCGGATGCTTTGTCGGCACCACTGTCGGTCTGGCCAAGGGGTCCCTTAACGGGCTATCCGGATCCATCACCGGATCCACATCCGCTTCGGGGGTTGTTGGAACACTGTCTGGAGGATCTGGACGTTTGTCGTCAAAGCTCGAATCGGTAGACATATGCACCTCTGACTAGAACTTGGGTTTCAGATCGCCAAGTGGATCGTAAGGTTTCGCCGGGGCTTTCTTGCCTTCCTCACCCGGTTTTATATCCCTGGGCGCCTTGGCGGGGCCGATGGGATCGACCTGAGGATCGGCAACGTCCGGAGAATCGGGGTCGAACCCCAACTCGTTATCGGACGAATGCTCAGACGAGTGCGGGCCGGTGGGGGTATTGGAATGTGCCATGGGTGCCTCCTGGTCAAGACCCGGCGATTATTCGGGTCCTTTACATGAGAGGCCAATAACGTTGAGTGGTGCCCTACAGATGACAAACGGGAACTACTGCGCGCCCAACGCTTTCTTCGCCCTGGCTGCCGCCTGCTCCTGACCTGACTGGGCAAGATCGCTCGCCGCTTTCAGCCAGCGCGGCTGATCGACGTTGGCCGGAATCTGGTCCGGTTTCTGGATCAATACGGCCCAACCGCCGGCATTCTCGAATGCCGATTCAAAGGCACTGAACCCCATCAGCAACCGACGATCCATCCCGGCGCGCAGCAATACAGTCTGCTTCTGGCGGTTGTAACCGGCGAGAATGGCGTACCGGGGCTCTGCCCAGAACGCCGAACCTTCGGTGAAGCGCACCATTACCGGATAACCGGCCGCAACCTGGGCCAGCAGCGCCGGCAAATGACTGTCGAGGGGATAAACCACCATCCCGTACTCGCGCGCGAGGTTTTGCATATTCTGCGGCAAGCGGTCTTCGGCACCCGGCAAATGCAGCGGTTTGTCGAGCAACCCCGGGGTTATCACGATGCCTTGCTGGGACAGCAGGCTGGCCAGTACCTGAGGCCCGCTTTGATAACTTTGCCCACGGTAGAACGTACCGCTGAGTTCGACCCGTTCTGGCAGGCGCTTGATCTCAGGCGCCACGCTCCCCGCACAGCCAGCCAGGCCGGCCACGCAGCCAACGATCAGCATTAAAGACCGAATTCGCGAAAATACCCGCACCATCATCACTCTCTTGTTCAGACGCCAGGTATCCACACTCCCGGCTTGGCCGTCGATCATAGGATGCCGCGCGACAGCGGTATAGCCTTAACCGGCAGCTGATTGCATTCGATAGAGCGAACTGGTTGGTGACAGGCGACCTTTGGTCAATTGTCTGAAATACAGCAGCGGCTAGACTGTCATTTACCAAGGAAGAGCGTGCGCCCGATGCAGGGCAAAAAGGAGGCACTGATGAGCCTGACAATGACCATTGTAATGTTGATTTCCGGCTGGCTGGCCGTGGCCGCCGCCATGCTGTGGGGAGTGTTGCGTATTACCCGACGGCATCATCACCACCCGGCTCCATCGGCGCCCGTGGCGAAAAACGATCAACCGACTGCACGCCCCGCCACTGCCCACTGATTGAAGCGCTTTTCAAGCGTACAAACAAAAACGGCCGCCTGGACTCTTGCGAGTTCAGGCGGCCGTTTTTGTTTAACGAAAGTTAAACTTCAGCAGCGATGCGCTTCTGCCTGGCCCGACGCGACAACATGTTCAAGCCTTCGATCGTGGCCGAGAACGCCATGGCCGCATAGACATAGCCTTTCGGTACGTGGGCGCCGAAGCCTTCGGCAATCAACGTCATGCCGATCATGATCAGGAAGCCCAGCGCCAGCATCACCACCGTCGGGTTGTCGTTGATGAACTTGGCCAGAGGATCAGCCGCCAACAACATCACCAGTACCGACACCACCACCGCGATGATCATGATCGGCAAATGCTCGGTCATGCCGACAGCGGTAATAATGCTGTCGATGGAGAACACCATGTCCAGCATCAGGATCTGCCCGATCGCAGCGGCAAAGCCCAAGGTCACTGTCGAGGTGGCCGACGTCGGATCATCCGGGGCCGGGTCCATACTGTGATGGATCTCGGTGGTCGCCTTCCACAACAGGAACAAGCCACCGGCAATCAGGATCATGTCCTTCCAGGAGAACGCATGGCCGAGAATCTCGATCACAGGCTCGGTCAGCTGGACGATGAATGCGATGGTGCTCAACAGCGCCAGACGCAGGATCAACGCCATGCCGATACCGATGCGTCGCGCCTTCTGGCGATGCTGTTCGGGCAGCTTGTTGGTGAGGATCGAAATGAAGATCAGGTTATCGATACCGAGCACGATTTCCATCACCACCAATGTGGCCAGGGCGACCCAGGCAGTGGGGCTTGCAGCAAGTTCTAAAAGGTATTCCATGGGTCAGTCCTGACTCGTTGTAGACGGTTTAGATTTCCTGGGACGTAGATTCGGTTTTGTACGTCTCTTTGGCCGGTTGTTCTTTCTTGCTGATCAAACCGCCCGTGGCATCGCTCAACGCTTGCTCGGCGGCTTTATGGGTATCGTCAATCGCCTGTTTGGCGGATTCAGCAGCCTTGCCCATCAATTGCTGAGCACTTTTCTCGGCCTGGTCGCAACCGGCCAACACCAGTAAAGACGCAATCAGCAGTGCCGTCGTTTTAAGCTTCATGATGCTTTCCTCGATAGAACAGACAGAATCGAAAAGGCGATCCGTCGATAGCGAGGCATTCTAAGGAAGCAAACACTTCAGGAAAATTCGTATTTTTAGCGGTTATACTTCGTCTTTAACGAATCCAGACACCGTATTTGTATGTGCCTGCGGATGATGTGAACAAGGGGATTTTCACCAACATGTTGAATTATCGACAGCTGCACTACTTCTGGGTGGTGGCCAAGACCGGCAGCATCGTGCGTGCCTGCGAGCAACTGAACCTGACGCCACAAACCATCAGCGGGCAGATTTCCTTGCTCGAGCAGACCTATGGCATCGAGTTGTTTCGCCGGGTCGGCCGGCAATTGGAACTCACCGAAGCCGGACGTCAGACCCTGCCTTACGCCGAGCAGATGTTTCAACTCGGTGGCGAGCTGGAATTGATGCTCCGCGCACAACCCAATGAGCAACAAATTCTGTTTCGGGTAGGCGTCGCCGATGTGGTGCCCAAATCCATCGTCTATCGCCTGATCGCGCCGACCATGGAGTTGAACGAACCGCTGCGTATTACCTGTCGCGAAGACAAACTGGAACGCTTGCTTGCTGACTTGGCGATTCAACGCCTCGATCTGGTGATTTCCGACAGCCCGATGCCCTCGCATCTGGACATCAAGGGCTACAGCCAGAAACTCGGCGAATGCGGCATCAGCTTCTTCGCAACCGTTGAGCTGGCGGCGCGTTACGGCCAGAATTTCCCCCGCAGCCTGCACGGCGCGCCGCTGCTGATTCCCGGGCCGGAAACCGTGGTGCGCAGTCGCTTGCAACGCTGGTTTGCCGAACAACAGATCCAGCCGCAGATCGTCGGCGAGTTCGACGACAGCGCCTTGATGCAGGCTTTCGGCCAATCCGGCAGCGGGATATTCATCGGCCCGAGCGTGATTGCCGACGAGGTGAAACGCCAATATGGCGTGGAAGTGATTGGGCAGACCGACGCGGTGCGCGAGTCGTTCTACGCCATCTCGGTGGAACGCAAGGTCAAGCACCCCGGCATTGTCGCCATTACCGAAGGTGCTCGCCGCGAGCTATTCACCGCGATGTGAGCGTCAGGCGCAGATTTCTCGAGGTTTGAAGGTCATCAATGCCATCGCCAACAGGATCGAGACAAGGATAAAACCGGCTGCCGCAAAACCCAGGCCGCCCAAGCCAACACTGTCGATCACCCGCCCACCGATCATCGCGCCCAGACCGATTCCGAGGTTGGCCCCGGCGATGTTCAGCGATGCCGCAAAGGCCGGAGCCTCAGGCGCAGCCTTCATCAGGCGCACGTGGCTGACCAGGAACAGTGCGGCCTGAGTCACGCCCCAAATCCCCATCGCTGCCGCCAGACCGAGGGGTGAATGGATGTTCGGCACCAACGCCACCATGCCGGCGATCATGAAGGCACAGAACGTCACTGAAGCGATGAGCGGATGCCGATCCACCGCGCGACCGCCCAATGAATTGCCGATCAAGCCGACCGCACCGAAGCCCATCAGGCACCAGCCGACCACCGTGCCGTTGAAACCGGCGAGGCGCTCAAGGATGTCGGCCAGGTAGGTGTAAGCGGTGAACATGCCGCTGAACACCAGAATCGATAACAGCACATGCCCCAGCATCAATGGGCTGCGCAGGATTTTGAATTGCGAACGGAAGCTCACCTGATGTTGGTGCAGATTGGTTTTCGGCAAGTAAATGAACAGCAACAACGCCTTGGCAAACGCGATTACCGCCAGAATGGCAAAGGCACTGCGCCAACCGAACGCATCGGAGATCAGCGTACCCACCGGAATGCCGAACACCGTGGCGCAGACGATGCCAAAACCGATCTTGGCAATGGCACGCCCGGCGTAGTCCGGCCCCACGATGTCCACCGCAGTTTCACTGGCCAATGCCCAGAACACCGGCAACCCCAGCGCCGGAATCAATCGCGCAATGGCCATCACCCCGATGTTCGGCGCCAGCGCCGCCAGCGTGTTGGCCAGGCCGAACATGATCAGCACGCTGATAAACAGTTTCCTGCGTTCAAACCTGGCGAAGTAGGCGGTCAGAAACGGCCCGAACGCGGCCACGGTGAACGCAAACAAGGTCACCAATAAACCCGCTTGGGGGATGCTGACGTCCAGGTCACGGGCGATTGCCGGTAACAGGCCAACGATGATGAATTCCGTGGTCAGCACCGTAAAACCGGCGGCGGACAACAGAAGAATGGGCAACAGCATGCAGAACTCCAGGAAAACGACGACACCAGCGACAGCCCGAAGGCTCACTGGCAGAACTTGAAAATGAGGATGGCGAAGCTTAACAGAGTGTTTCCGGGCAAGGTTGCACGAACCTGCAAATCGCGTTTAGCAATCGGGTGGCAGATCGTCACAGGTCTGAAGGATCGCGGCTACGCTGTGATAAAGTCCGCGGCCTGCGGTACTTACACTTTGCTCATCGGCCATTCATTGGCATTGATGTAGCGACCCTTCGGTTCCCTCCATGTGGCCTGCCCGGCTTTTTGCTGCATGAGCAGAACCCTGCACCCTAATAATCAGAGATGCCGTTATGACCGCTTCATCCCCTTCTCTTTTGCAACGCCTGAAACGCAGCAGCTTGGTCACGCAAATCATCATCGGCCTGATCGCCGGGATTGCCTTGGCGCTGTTCGCGCCTGAGCTGGCCAAGTCCACCGCCTTCATTGGCAAAGTGTTCGTGTCGGCACTCAAGGCTGTCGCGCCGATTCTGGTGTTCGTGTTGGTCATGGCCTCAATTGCCAACCATAAGCACGGCCAGGAAACCCATATCCGGCCGATTCTGTTTCTGTATCTTCTGGGCACCTTCGCGGCAGCCGTGGTAGCGGTGGTCGCCAGCACACTGTTTCCGTCGAGTCTGGTGCTGGCTACCCAGGATGTGGCAGTGAGCGCACCGGGCGGCATCAGTGAAGTGCTGCAAAGCCTGGCACTGAGCGTGGTTGATAACCCGGTCAGTGCATTGATGAACGCCAACTTCATCGGCATTCTCGCTTGGGCGATCGGCATGGGCATCGCGATTCGCCATGCCGGTGCGACCACCCGTGAGGTGCTGGGGGATTTGTCCAATGGCGTGACGGTTATCGTACGGGTGGTGATTCGCTTTGCGCCGCTGGGGATCTTCGGCCTGGTAGCCTCGACCCTTGCCACTTCCGGTTTCGGTGCCTTGATCGGTTACATGCACCTGCTGGCCGTATTGCTGGGCTGCATGCTGTTCGTGGCGCTGGTGATGAACCCGGCCATTGTGTTCTGGAAGCTGCGTCGCAACCCGTATCCGCTGGTACTCACTTGCCTGCGCGAGAGCGGCATCACCGCCTTCTTCACCCGCAGTTCGGCGGCGAACATTCCGGTCAACCTGGAGTTGAGCAAGCGTCTGGGCCTGCATGAAGACACCTATTCGGTGTCGATCCCGCTCGGCGCCACCATCAACATGGCCGGCGCCGCGATCACCATCACCGTGCTGACCCTGGCCGCCGTGCACACCCTGGGCATCGCCGTGGATATTCCGACGGCCATTCTGCTCAGCATCGTCGCGGCGATCTGTGCCTGTGGCGCCTCGGGCGTGGCCGGCGGCTCGTTGCTGCTGATTCCACTGGCGTGCAGCTTGTTTGGCATCCCGAGCGAAATCGCCATGCAAGTGGTAGCAGTCGGCTTCATCATTGGCGTGTTGCAGGACTCGGCGGAAACCGCGCTGAACTCCTCCACCGACGTGCTATTCACTGCGGCGGCGTGCCAGGGTGAGGAGCAGAAGACCCAGAAAGCCCGGGAAGCCCAACGTATGGCGTAACAACGCACCGCTGGCTCCTACAGAAGGCACAATGAAAAAGCCCGCCAAGGCGTAAACCTTGGCGGGCTTTTTTGCACCTGGGTGGTTTAGAACGCGCCCATGTAATCGCGCTTGCCAACTTCCACACCGTTATGACGCAGCAATGCGTAAGCGGTGGTGATGTGGAAGAAGAACTGTGGCAGACCGTAGCTCAGCAGGTAAGCCTGGCCAGTGAAGCGCTTCTCTTTAGGGGTGCCTGGACGGGTAACGATTTCGATGCCTTCCTTGCCGTCAATCTGCTCGGGTTTGATCTCGCCGATGAAGGCCAGGACCTTGGCGATCAGCGCTTGCAGTTCGGCGAAGGTGGTTTCGGTGTCGTCATATTTCGGCAATTCGACTTCAGCCAGACGCGCCGAAACGCCTTTGGCGAAATCAACGGCGATCTGCACCTGACGTACCAGCGGGAACATGTCCGGGTACAGACGGGCTTGCAGGAACGCGTTCGGATCAATGTTTTTCGCGGTAGCGTGGGCTTCGGCCTTGCTCAGGTTGTTGCTCAGGGCATTGAGCATTTGCTGGAAAACCGGAACGGAAGCGGCGTACAGGGAAATAGTCATGATGGTCTCGTGTGGTGACAGGAGTAAAAACGTGGAGCGATTATAGCCATGCCCGACCGCCCTGCGGCTTGTCTTTTATCCTGCAAGGATTAGGCTAGGCGGCTTCGACTGCATGCTTCGACTGCATAGGGAAAAGCGCGATGAGCACTGAGCAAGAAACGACCTCCGACGAACCGCGGCTTAACAGCACGGAAATTCGCATTCTGGGCTCGTTGATCGAGAAACAGGCCACCAGCCCGGAAACCTATCCGCTGACGCTCAATGCGCTGGTGATTGCCTGCAACCAGAAAACCAGCCGTGAACCGGTGATGAATCTCAGCCAGGGCCAGGTCGGCCAGAGCCTGCGCGTGCTGGAAGGTCGCGGCTTCACCCGACTGGTGATGGGCAGCCGCGCCGACCGCTGGGAGCATCGGGTCGACAAGGCGCTGGAACTGGTGCCGGCGCAGGTGATTCTGACGGGGTTGTTGTTCCTGCGCGGCCCGCAGACGGTCAATGAGCTGCTGACCCGCAGCGGCCGCATGCATGACTTCGAAGATGCCGAGCAGGTGGTGCACCAGCTGGAACGTTTGATCGCCAGGGGTCTGGCGCTGTTGATCCCGCGCCAGGCCGGCCAGCGCGAAGACCGTTACATGCATGCACTGGGCGATCCGGCGGATATTGAAGCGATCCTGGCGGCTCGGCAGAATCCGGTGGAACGTGGCACCAGTGGCGGCGTGTCGGTTGAGCGGATCGAAGAACTTGAAGCACGGATTGCGGCGCTGGAAGAGCGACTGGCACGTCTCGAATAACGGGGCTGGCTGGAGACCGAATCGCGGCAATCGCGAGCAGCCTCGCTCCCACAGGTTCAGCGCTGAACCTGTAGGAGCCGGCTTGCCGGCGAAGGAGCCGGTACAGCCAACAAAAAATTGAGGTAATCAGCCCCGGGCAAACGCCACGGCCTTCTGGAACTGCTCATCGGTCGGCCGTACGCCGGTGTACAGCACGAACTGTTCCAGCGCCTGGATCGCAATCACCTCCAGTCCGGTGATCACCCGCTTACCTTCGGCACGACCGCGCACAATCAACGGTGTTTCCGAGGGGATCGCTACTACATCGAAGACAGTTTCGGCCGAAGCGATAGCGTCAGGCTCGAACGCCAAGTGATCGGCCTCCGGCCCGCCCGTCATGCCGATGGGTGTGACGTTGATCAGCATCTGCGGGCGTTGGTCCCCCAGTTCTGCCTGCCATGAATAACCCAACGATTCAGCCAAGGCACGCCCGGCGCGCTCGTTACGGGCCACGATCAGGCCGTTTTTGTAACCGCCATCGCGCAAGGCACTGGCTACAGCCTTGGCCATGCCGCCACTGCCGCGCAGGGCAAAGGTCGAATCCTTGGGAACCTGATGGGTTTCGAGCAACTGGGCGATGGCAATGTAATCGGTGTTGTAGGCTTTGAGATGACCGTTGGTGTTGACGATAGTATTGATCGATTGAATAGCCTCAGCCGATGCGTCCAGCTCATCGACCAACGGGATACAAGCTTCCTTGAATGGCATCGACACTCCGCAGCCCCGAATACCTAGGGCGCGGATGCCGCCAACGGCGCCCGGCAAATCCTGGCTGCTAAAGGCTTTGTAGTAGAAATTCAGGCCCAGTTGTTCGTACAGATGGTTATGAAATCGCAGGCCAAAATTGCCGGGCCGCCCCGAGAGTGACATGCACAGTTGAGTGTCTCTGTTGGGGTTCATCTGCATTGGAATCTCCTTCAATAGCACTTTCAGATGGACGGGATTAGCCACTCCACCGGTTCTGATCGATCATAAAGGCCTGTCTGCACCCGGCACACAGCCGTAAAGAAGCCGGTACAGACCTTACACAAAATTTACCCAACGGCTGTGCTGATTTTCAAAAAAAACTGTCTTAGAAGTATCCCCGCGACAACTTGTGTCTATTGCAGACGCAAGCGCCGGGTCGAAGAACCGAGGACTTATCATGATCCGTAAAATCCCCACAGTAGCCTTGCTGATCGGTGCTCTCGCTATCGCAGGGCAGGCAGAAGCAGGTGGTCGTGGTCATGGCGGCTGGGAAGGTCCAGCTGTGTTTGGTGCGATCGTCGGCTCGGCAATCATCGGCTCAGCAATAATCGGCCGCGACCGACCCGTGTATGTGGAACAACCGGTCTACGTTCAGCCACAACCGGTGTACGTGCAGCCACCTCCTGTTTATTACCAACCGGCGCCGGTCTATGTTCAACAACCGATGTACTACCGCCCGGCACCGATCTATTACGGTCCGCCACGCGGGTATGGCCCACCACGCGGCTATTACGGCCCTCCCCATGGTTATTATCGTGGTGACCGCTGGTAATACATTCCTCAGGCCCCGCTTTAAAAGCGGGGCTTTTTTTGTGACCACCGGTGGGACGAAGTCTGAATAAATCTCGCCAAGGTCGCTGTCGGGACAATACCGACAGGTAAAGTTGGCATGATTGACGCTGACCGCCCTACTCCGACTTTGGTGATAACGGTCATATTTATGTCATGTCAGGTCCGCAAGCTTGGATCTGTCCGTAAACAACAGGTTGATAAAAACAAGGACGACCTCCATGCCCACACAAAACCCGCATCGCATTGTCGGCTTGTGCACTTCCGGCAAGGTGTACAACGCACTGACCGAACTCAAACACCTGGAAGGTCATCGCAGCGCAAAGTTTCTCTCGCTGCTGGCGGAAAACCTGGTGCGCAAAGGCCTGCTCAATGAGCAGGAAGTGATGCACATGCTCGACCAAGTGGTGGACTGACCACAGAACTCATCGGCATCAATGACGACTATCGAAAGCGTTGATTGTCCGTTCAAGCGTCCGATCCGTAAGGTAGCTCCATAGATTAATGGAGGTACTTATGGCTCAGGTTCAGATCATGTCCGTTATTGGCAGCGCCGTTCCCGCACAACTCAGAGCGCGGGGGTTGCTAGCCTGTTGGTATCTGGTGCAGGACGGCGAACCGATCAGCGGCCCGCTCACCTCGCTTCCCGCCGCCCAAGCCTTGTCGCAACGTATCGACTCAGGCCAGCTCAGCGCTTAAGGCAGCTGAACCTTGGGCTTGGAATCGATGAAAATCGCCCAGCTCGACACAAACAACGCGGCGATCAACGGCCCGATGACAAAACCGTTCAGGCCAAAAAGCGCCAGGCCGCCCAGGGTCGAGATGAGGATCAAGTAGTCCGGCATTTTGGTGTCCTTGCCCACCAGGATCGGTCGCAGGACGTTATCCACCAAGCCGATCACGAACACACCGAACAAGGTCAGCACCGTGGCCTGCCAGATCGCACCGCTGAACAGGAAATACGCCGCCACCGGTATCCAGACGATACCCGCCCCCACCGCTGGCAACAGCGACAGAAACGCCATCAACACCGCCCAGAGCAGCACGCTCGGGATGTCCAGAAACCAGAAAATAAAACCACCCAATACCCCTTGCGTGATTGCCACCAGCAGGTTGCCTTTCACTGTGGCCCGCACCACGCGATTGAACTTCAGTTGCAAGCGACGTTTCTGGTTATCTTCCAGCGGTATCGCCGCACGTACTTTGCGCGCCAGTTCTGACCCGTCCCGCAGGAAGAAAAACAGCAGGTACAGCATGACGAAAAAGCTCACCACGAATTCGAACGTCCCCTGACCAAAACTGAATGCCTGGGTCGCGACAAACTGGCTGCCTTGCATCGTGCTCTTGATGATTTTTTCTCGTAGCCCGCTCAGCTCGCCCATGCCGAAACGATCGAGCAAGTTCTGAACGTAGGGCGGCAGGCTGTGTTTGAACTGCGACACATACCCGGCAATGTCCAGTTCGCCGCTTTCGATCCGGTTGTACAGCGCCGCGCCTTCCTGAACCAGCAAGGTACTGATGGTGATCACCGGCAGGATCGCGATCACCACACAGAGACTCAAGGTGAACAGGGCCGTCAGGTTGCGTGGCCAGCCAAACCTCTGTTGCAACTGATGCTGCAAGGGCGAAAACAGAATGCCGAGGATGACCGCCCAAAACACCGCACCATAGAGCGGCAGCAGAATCCAGACGAAGGCAATGCTCACCACGGTCAGCAAGACCATTAGCGATGTGTTTTGCAGTTTCGTTTCGTTCATGTCCGATCCATATCAGTGCGCAGGGAGCGCCGTTGCGCGTACTGATATTTAGTCCGCCATGGTTCGCGCGAGTGCCATCTGTTTGTTCACCAAGCATAGATCCAGATCAATGAACCCCGCGGGTAAGTGGATTACCTTCGCCAGCTTTTGCGATCGACACTGCCATGACCTGCGCCATGACGCTTATCCCCCCGGAACTACTCGCCCCTGCCGGCACCCTGAAAAACATGCGTTATGCCTTCGCCTATGGCGCCGACGCGGTATACGCCGGCCAGCCGCGCTACAGCCTGCGGGTGCGCAACAACGAATTCGATCACGCCAACCTCGCGCTCGGCATCGCCGAGGCCCAGGCTCAGGGCAAGCGCTTCTATGTGGTGGTGAACATCGCCCCGCACAACGCCAAGCTCAAAACGTTCTTGAAGGACCTGGAACCGGTGATCGCCATGGCGCCGGACGCGCTGATCATGTCCGACCCGGGCCTGATCATGCTGGTGCGCCGGCATTTCCCGCAGATGCCGATCCACCTCTCAGTGCAGGCCAACACGGTGAACTGGGCCAGCGTCGAGTTCTGGCAGCAACAGGGCTTGAGCCGGATCATCCTGTCCCGCGAACTGTCGCTGGAAGAGATCGCCGAAATCCGCCAGCACGTCCCGGCGATGGAGCTGGAAGTGTTCGTCCACGGCGCGTTATGCATGGCCTATTCCGGGCGCTGCCTGTTGTCGGGCTACATGAACAAGCGCGACGCCAATCAGGGCAGCTGCACCAACGCCTGTCGCTGGAAATACTCGGCAACGCCGGCCAGCGAAAATCAGCTCGGCGAAATCGTTCAGCAGTTCCGACCCGAACCGACGCTGGGCATCGGTGCGCCGACCGATCAAGTGTTCCTGCTGCAAGAAGCCAATCGCCCTGACGAACTGATGCCGGCATTCGAGGATGAACACGGCACGTACATCATGAACGCCAAGGACCTGCGCGCCGTCCAGCACGTCGAACGCCTGACGCAGATGGGCGTGCATTCACTGAAGATTGAAGGCCGGACCAAATCACATTTCTATTGCGCGCGCACCACCCAGGTGTATCGCCGCGCGATCGATGATGCAGTGGCTGGCCGGGCGTTTGATCGCAGCTTGATGACCGATCTGGAGTCCCTGGCCCAGCGTGGCTACACCGAAGGTTTTCTGCGGCGGCATGTGCATGACGAATACCAGAACTACCAGAACGGCAGCTCGGTTTCAGAGCGCCAGCAGTTCGTGGGCGAGTTGACCGGCGAACGCCGGGATCGGCTGGCCGAGGTGCGGGTGAAGAATCGCTTTGGTCTGGGCGATCACATGGAACTGATGACACCCAAGGGCAACTTCCACTTCGATTTGCATCAACTGCAGAACAGCAAAGGCGAGGCAATTGAAGTGGCGCCAGGGGATGGGCACATGGTGTATTTGCCGATACCGGACGCGGTGGATTTGCAGTTTGGGTTGTTGATGCGGGATGTCAGTGTGAGTTAAAGCCCATCACGAACACGACACCAAACCTGTGGGAGCGGGCTTGCTCGCGAAGAGGCCGTGTCAGTCGACATTGATGCAACCTGATACATCGCCTTCGCGAGCAAGCCCGCTCCCACATGGATTGCGCTCGACTGACTGGCATTGGAGCAAGCCTTGAGTAATCACACAAACTCTTCGCGCAACATCCCCACAAACGCCTCTCGCGCCGGATGAACCCCAGCGTTTTCATGCCAGTAAAACAGGTTATCGATCGCCGTCAGCTCGGGGAATTCGTACCCCGCGCACCCCGCCCCTTTGGCGTACTGATCGAAGATCCCTTTGGGCACCAGTGCGACGCCGGCCCCGGCGCTGACGCAGCCGACAATCGCGCCATAACTGGCCAGGCTGACAATCGGCAACGCCTGGCCCTGACGCAACAACCAATGTTCCAGCGCCGCCCGGTAAGGACAACCCTGAGGCCACATGAACACGGTCTTGTCCTGCAAATCCGCGATATCGCGCACCGGTCCCAACGACGTCGAAGCAATCAGCAGCAGCTCTTCGCGGTACATCGGCGTGCGCTTGAGGTGTGAGCGCTCGACATCCACCGCGACGATCGCGCCGTCGAGCCGGTGATTGAGCGTGTCATCGAGCAATTGGCCCCAGCTGCCGGTGGTCAGTTCCAGCGCAACGCCCGGATAGCGCTTGTGAAACTTGGCCAGCAGACGCGGCAATCGACCGGTCGCCGACGATTCGATAGCACCAATGCGCAGCGGTCCGGATGGCTCGGCCGAAGGGTCCAATGCGCGTTTGGCTTCAGCCGTCAGCGCGAGAATTTTCGAGGCGTAAGCCAGAAAGGTCTGCCCCGCCGGGCTGATGCGCAACCCTCGTCCCTCACGCAGAAACAGCGCGACACCCAGTTCGGTTTCCAGCAACTTGATGCGGGCCGTGATGTTCGACGGCACACAATGCAGCAACTCGGCCGCCCGAGCGATGCTGCCGACGTCGGCGACGGTCTTGAACATGCGAATCTGCGCCAGCTCCATACATCACCAAAAGTGAACAATTTACACAGTATAAGTCAGTTGTGGCGAACGGTCAGACTTCCAATACTCGGTGCATACGCCCACAGGTGCCGACCATGAAGCCACTCACACCCTCCTCTCATCTCTCCGTCAAAATCATTCTGGCGATGGCGTTTGTCGTCGCCTGCTGGGGGTATTCCCCGACCGGTATTCATATCGGTTTGCAGGCCTATGACCCGGGTCATCTGGCGCTGCTGCGGTTTCTGGTGGCCTCGGTGTTCATGGCGGTGGTCGCTGTGTTCCAAGGCATCCGCCTGCCGAACATTCGCGACTGGCCGCTGCTGATCGTGCTCGGTTTCTTTGCCGTGAGCCTGCATCACGTCGCGCTGAATTTTGGCCAGCAAGGGGTCAGCGCCGGGGCGTCCAGTGTGCTGGCGCAAACCACGCCGTTGTTCAGCACGCTGCTGGCGCGTTTCGTATTCAAGGACCGGGTGAGTGTGTGGCGCTGGTGCTGCGTGTTTCTGGGTTTGACTGGCGTGATGATTGTGGTGGCCGGTGATCATGGATTGGGGAGCATCGACGCTCACGGCTTGCTGATTTTGCTGGCGGCGGTGTCCTGGAGTTTCTACTTTGCGTTGCAGAAGCATCAGTCCGGGCGCTACGACGGGTTGACGCTGGTCTGCTACACCGTCTGGTCGGGAACGGCGTTGTTGCTGGTTTATCTGCCAGGACTGGCCAGCGAAATCGTCAGCGCGCCGCTTCATGTGCAATGGGCAGTGGTTGCATTGGGCGTGTTTCCCAGCGCCCTCGCCTACCTGGCCTGGGCGTTTGTGTTGGCTCATGTGGATTTGAGCCGTGCGACGATGACGATGTATTTGATTCCGCCGACGGCTATGGCCATTGCGTCTTTTGCCTTGGGCGAGCAGCCGACGTTGATGGTGGTGGTGGGTGCCGTGGTGGTGCTGGTCAGTGTGTTGGCGTTGAATCTGGAGCGGCGGTTTTTTGGGATTCAGGTGGCCAGTGTCTGAGCACGGATTTGTGGTGCTGCGTCTGGCGCCTTCGCGGGCAAGCCTCGCTCCTACAGGGGGCGACGGTGCTTTTGTAGGAGCGAGGCTTACCCGCGAAGAACGATGACGCGGTAAACCTGCAACCACAAAAAACCCGGCGCATCGGCCGGGTTTCGTTTATCGCCTGTCGTCGGACAATGGCGTTTCTTCATCCGGCGCCGGAATGTCGTCATCCAGATCCGGGTCCAGATCCGGGTCCCTCCAGTCTTCAGGTCGATCAACGTCCGTATCGGCCGGGTCTCGCGAAGGGTCCATGCCGGGTGGTGCGTCGTGATCCATCGACGGATCGCCCATATCGGGAATGGGTCTGACAGGGTCGTTATCGGAAATTCCACCTTGAAGAATTAGAGCGTTAGCCATGACGCACCTCACTGATGAGGTCCAGCGAATCTGGGCCGTACAGGTTGGAAACGAGCCTGCAAACGGGGTGCTATCGAGGAGACAAACGGCGGCTACCGATCAGCCGAAAAGCGGTCGCGGCTGTTAGTCAGGTGCAACCACATCGCCGCCCGCGCCGCGTCCGGGTCCTGGCGTCTGATGGCGTTGAGAATCGCCTCGTGTTCGAGGTTGGCGAGTTGCCCGAGCTTGCTCAAATCCGCCGACCCGCGCTCGGCGGCATTGACGCGGGTCCGGGGGATCATGGCGCTGCCCAGGTGTTGCATGATCTCGGTGAAGCACACGTTGCCGGTGGCTTCGGCGATCAGTAGATGGAAGCGTTTGTCCGCCTCGACGCAACTGTCGTTGTTGGCCAACAGGCTTTGATAGTCATCCAGCGCTTCACGCATCTGCGCCAACTGCTGGTCTGTGCGACGAACCGCTGCCAGCGCCGCCGCCTGGGTTTCCAGGCCCATGCGCAACTCCAGAATACTGCGCACGCCCAGCGCGGTATCGACATTCAGCCGCAGCCCCTGATCCGGTGCTCGCTCGAGAACAAAGGTGCCGATGCCGTGACGGGTTTCCACCAGCCCCGAAGCCTGCAACTTCGAGATTGCCTCGCGCACCACCGTGCGACTGACCCCATGCTCCTGAACAATCGAGTTCTCCGACGGCAGCTTGTCCCCCGGCACCATCTGGCCGAGCAGGATGCTCTGGGTCAGTTTGCTCACCAGATCATGGGCCAGGTTGTGGGCACGCTTGCGGGCGGGTGCGTCGATGTCTTCTTGCATGGTGATTTATCCGTAAAGCGGGTATCCGGATCGTAGCACTGCGCTCGCTTCCCGGTGACGGGAATCTCAACAAAATGCCGCTAAACTTGTATGACAACACTCAACTATCATGCTGAAACAGACGATTTAAACCTATTAAATAAAGGTTCCTCGTCGCGACAAAGAGAACATCACCGACTGAACAGACTCCAACACAACCCAGCAAATACGCCACAAAAAACCAAAAAAAAGAATAAAAACCCGCCCACCTAACGCCATTTTGTTGAAAGACAGCCCTTGTCGGCCTGAAAAATCTAGTTGTATGATGTCTATCAACAACGCTACACCCAGCCACACCCCGCATAAAAATAACGAGTGGGAGAAAAAGAAGTGAATACATCCATATCCGGGATGAACGATGGCGCCGATTCGGTCCTGAAGTCCGCCATCTCGAAAGTGAAACGCCACGTCCTGCCGCTGTTCGTGATCATGTTCATCGTCAATTACATCGACCGTGTGAACATCGGCTTCGTCCGCGCCCATATGGAACATGACTTAGGGATTGGCGCTGCCGCCTACGGCCTCGGTGCCGGTCTGTTTTTTATTGGTTACGCGCTGTTCGAAGTCCCCTCCAACATCCTCCTGCAAAAAGTCGGCGCGCGAATCTGGCTGACCCGCATCATGCTGACCTGGGGTCTGGTGGCCGCCTGCATGGCGTTCATCCAGAACGAAACCCACTTCTACATCCTGCGATTTCTACTGGGCGTGGCCGAAGCCGGTTTCTTCCCCGGGGTGATTTATTACTTCACTCGCTGGTTGCCCGGTGTCGAACGCGGCAAGGCGATTGCGATCTTCCTCAGCGGCTCGGCCATTGCGTCACTGATCTCCGGTCCGCTGTCCGGGTTGCTGCTGCAAATCAGCGGTTTTGGCATGCACGGCTGGCAGTGGATGTACTTCATTGAAGGGATGTTCTCGGTCGGCCTGTGCGTGTTCGTCTGGTTCTGGCTGGACTCCAAACCCCACGATGCCAAATGGCTGACCCGTCCCGAGCAGGACGCGCTGGTCAAAGCTATCGATGACGAACAACTGGCCCGCGAAGCCGCGACGCCGATCAAACCGTCGCTGGGCACGCTGCTCAAGGATCGTCAGATCATCCTGTTTTGCCTGATCTACTTCTTTATCCAGTTGACCATCTACGCCGCGACCTTCTGGCTGCCGAGCATCATCAAGAAGATGGGCGACCTGAGCGACATTCAGGTGGGGTTGTTCAACTCGATTCCGTGGTTGCTGTCGATCGTCGGCATGTACGCCTTCGCCACGTTGTCGGCCAAATGGAAGCATCAGCAAGCCTGGGTCGCCGCTGCGCTGCTGATCGCTGCCGCCGGGATGTTCATGTCCACCACCGGCGGGCCGATCTTCGCCTTCGTCGCCATCTGCTTCGCCGCGCTGGGTTTCAAATCGGCATCGTCGCTGTTCTGGCCGATTCCCCAGGCGTATCTGGATGCGCGGATTGCTGCTGGCGTGATCGCACTGATCAACTCGGTGGGCAACCTCGGTGGCTTCGTTGCGCCGACCACCTTCGGTCTGCTGGAAGAACACACCGGGTCGATTCAGGGCGGGCTGTACGGCCTGGCCGCCACCTCGATCATCGCCGCGATCATCGTCTTCGCCGCGCGCAATAAACCGAAACCCGCACCTGTGGCTGCCTTGGGCAAACCTGCGCCCCGTCACGCCTGAATACCTGCTTTTTAAGGACATAAAAATGAACGCACAAGAAACCGCAAAAGCCCCGATCATCACCAGCATGCAGGTTGTGCCGGTGGCCGGCCACGATGGCATGCTGCTCAATCTGAGTGGCGCTCACGGCCCGTTTTTCACCCGCAACATCGTGATCCTCAAGGACAACGCCGGTCACACTGGCGTCGGCGAAGTGCCGGGTGGCGAGCGTATTCGCCAGACGCTGGAAGATGCGCGCGCACTGGTGGTCGGCAGCCCGATCGGCACTTACCAGAAGATCCTCAATCAAGTGCGCCAGACCTTTGCCGATCGCGATGCCGGTGGTCGCGGCCTGCAGACCTTCGACCTGCGCATCACCATTCACGCGGTCACCGGCCTGGAAGCCGCCCTGCTCGACTTGCTCGGTCAGCACCTGGATGTGCCAGTCGCGGCCCTGCTCGGCGAAGGCCAGCAGCGCGACGAAGTGAAGATGCTCGGTTATCTGTTTTATGTCGGTGATCGCAACGAAACCGATCTGGCCTACCGCAGTGAACCGGACGCCGACAACGACTGGTTCCGTGTGCGTCACGAAAAAGCCATGAGCGCCGACGCCGTGGTGCGCCTGGCGGAAGCCGCCCACGCCCGTTATGGCTTCAAGGACTTCAAACTCAAGGGCGGCGTGTTGAGTGGCGACGAGGAAATCGAAGCGGTCACTGCCCTCGCCGAACGTTTTCCCAACGCGCGCATCACCCTTGATCCGAATGGCGCCTGGTCGCTCAAAGAAGCGATCCGCCTGTGCCGGGATCAGCATCACGTTCTGGCTTACGCCGAAGACCCGTGCGGTGCGGAAAACGGTTACTCCGGCCGCGAAGTCATGGCCGAGTTCCGTCGTGCCACGGGCCTGAAAACCGCGACCAACATGATCGCCACCGACTGGCGGGAAATGGGCCATGCGATCCAGTTGCAATCGGTGGACATCCCTTTGGCGGACCCACACTTCTGGACCATGCAGGGCTCGGTTCGAGTCGCGCAGATGTGCCACGAATGGGGCCTGACCTGGGGCTCGCATTCCAACAACCACTTCGATATTTCCCTGGCCATGTTCACCCACGTCGCGGCCGCCGCGCCGGGTGAAATCACCGCCATCGACACCCACTGGATCTGGCAGGACGGCCAACGCCTGACCAAAGCGCCGCTGCAAATCGTCGATGGCTGTGTGCAGGTGCCGAAAAAACCTGGCCTGGGGGTTGAGCTGGACATCGATCAACTGGCCAAGGCCCATGAGCTGTACAAAGGCATGGGGCTGGGTGCGCGGGACGACAGCGTGGCGATGCAGTTTCTGATTCCGGGGTGGAAGTTCGATAACAAGCGGCCGTGTCTGGTGCGGTAACCCTCGAGGACAATGCAATCCATGTGGGAGCGAGCCTGCTCGCGATGAGGCCGTAACAGCCAATATCATCATTGACTGTCACACCGCCATCGCGAGCAGGCTCGCTCCCACAGGGAAGGCACTCACACTAATTCTGCTGCGCCGCTTGCAGCAACCAGTCCTTGAACGCGGCCATCGCCGACGTTTCAGGGCGCGACTGCAAGCGGGTCAGCCAGTAGCTGCCCGTGGTGATTCCGATAGTGAAAGGTTGCTGGATGGTGTCCGCGGCCAGTTGCCGGGAAAACATCAAGGGCGGCGCCAATGCTACGCCCGCCCCTTGCAGCGCCGCTTCCATCATCGCCAGCGACGAGTCGAAGACAATGCTTCTCGGCGGTGCCGCATGGATTGAGAGCCCGGCCGCCTGAAACCACTCCGGCCACTCATCCGTTCGATAGGAGCGCAACAACGTTTGCTGCAACAGATCGGCCGGTGTGTGCAATTGTCGCGCAATCTCGGGAACGCAGAGCACCGACAGCGGCGCCTCGATCAACCGTACCGCTTCGATCCCATGCCACGCCCCCGCGCCAAAACGAATGGCGTAATCCAGACCTTCAGCGGCTACGTCCACACGGTTGTTGTTGGTTGAAAGGCGCAAATCTATGAACGGATGTTTCGTCTGAAAATCACTCAGCCGCGGTAACAGCCAACCGACCGCAAACGTCCCCACAGCTCCCACCGTCAACACCTCGCGAAAATGCCCACCCTCGAAACGCTCCAGGGTTTCGGCAATCCGGTCGAAGGATTCGCGCAACACCGGCAACAGGGTTTCACCTTCGTTAGTCAGCATCAGGCCTCGGGGCAGGCGCTTGAACAAGGTCACGCCAAGCTGGGCTTCAAGGCTTTTGACCTGATGACTCACCGCCGCCTGCGTGACACACAACTCCACCGCCGCCCGTGTGAAACTCAAATGACGTGCCGAAGCCTCGAAAGCGCGCAGCGCATTCAGGGGTAATTGCGGTCGGATCATGCCCACTCCCAAATTTTTCTAATGGCTCGTGCAAGATATCGTCGTTTGTCGGCGCTCGACAAACTGCATAGATTTGGCTCGCCCAGCAACGGACCGGCTTGAAAAACCGCTCGGAGTGTAGCGGTTAACACCACAGAAACTCATGGAAAGTAATTCAATCATGCCTAAAAAGAATCAGAGAAAACTCGCGTCTTACAGCGCTTTCGCACTTCTACTCGGCGTTAGCCACAGCTTTGCTGACGACCGCGTCGAAGCCATCGTCAAGGCCGCCATTGAACCGGTGATGCAGCAACAGCAGATCCCCGGTGTCGCGGTCGCGATTACCGTTAATGGCCAACCTCATTACTTTAACTACGGCGTGGCTTCAAAAGAAAACGGTAAAGCCGTCACCGAAGACACCCTGTTCGAGATCGGTTCGGTGAGCAAAACCTTCACCGCCACCCTCGCCGCCTACGCCCAGGCGAGCGGAAAACTGTCCCTGTCGGACAACGCCAGTCAGGTTCTGCCGACATTGCGTGGCAGCGCGTTCGACAACATTAGTGTGCTGCAACTGGGCACCTACACCGCCGGTGGCCTGCCGCTGCAATTCCCCGGTGATGCAGATCATCCCGACAAGATGCTCGATTATTTCAAGCAATGGAAACCGACCTATGCCGTCGGCACTCATCGCCAGTATTCAAACCCCAGCCTGGGGTTATTCGGCTATCTGGCAGCCCACAGCATGGGGGCGCCATTCGATGCACTGATGGAAAAAACCTTGCTGCCGAAACTCGGCCTCAAGCACAGCTACCTAAAGGTGCCGCAGGACCAGATGGCGCTTTACGCCCAGGGTTACAACAAAGACGACAAGCCCGTGCGAGTCGGGCCGGGTGCATTGGATTCCGAAGCGTATGGCGTGAAAACCAGTGCCTCGGATCTGCTTCGCTATGTTGAAGCGAACATGAATCCGACTTCGCTGGAAAAACCCTTGCAGCAAGCCATCGCCACCACACATACCGGTTATTACACCGTCGGCGAGATGACTCAAGGGCTGGGTTGGGAGCTCTACAACTATCCGGTAACGCTCGATACATTACTGGCGGGTAACTCGTCGCAGATGGCGATGGAGGCCCATGAAGTCCAACCGCTGAACCCACCGCAACCGCCACACGACACCGTGCTGATCAACAAAACCGGCTCAACCAGCGGCTTTGGCGCCTATGTCGCCTTTATCCCGGCGAAGGATATCGGCATCGTGATCCTGGCCAACAAAAACTACCCGAACCCGGAGCGAGTCAAAATCGCTCACAAAATATTGAGTGCGCTGACCGAATAGCCGGGGCTCCGTAGCAGCTGCGTTCGGCTGCGTAGCAGTCGTATTCCCGCGGATGCCGTTTACCTGAAAGAGCGCGGTGGCAGATTTCGCGACTGCTGCGTAGCCGAACGCAGCCTCGCGGGCTCGGCAGCTGCTACGGGTATCGGATGGCAAACAAATGGGCGACCTCTTGAGGTCGCCCATTTTCGTTTACCGGGGATTGGGGCCTGCTTTGCAGGCCAACGGGAGCAAGCTCCCTCGCCACACAAACCCCATCATCACAAGGGCTCAGCAGAACTCAATCATCCGGCTGCTCAGGCGGCTTGGCAGGTTTCGCCGGTTTGCCTTTTGCGCCCTTGACCGGCGCGGTTTCGGTGACCGGCGGAGGTAGTGGCACCGTGGCTTCTTTCTCGGCTGCAGGCAACTGGTCGATGGTGGCGAAAATTTCTTTCAGCTCGACCACATCCTTTTCAAGCTTCTTTTCACCGTCCTTGCCGACCAGGATGATTTTGCTCTTCGCCCCGGCGCCCAGCTTGAGCGAGCGAATCAAGGCCATTGTCGTTTGCGGGTCGAGGTCTTTGCCGTCACGCTGCCCCATCGTGTTGATCACGGTGTACAGCACCATGTTTCGCTCGGTGAAGCCCTTGCGGCTGGCGGGTTCATCCAGGGATTTTTTCAGGCTGACCCAGGTGGGATCGACCGAACTGGGCGCGATGACAATCAGGGGACGGGCCCTGCCCACGTCTTTAACCAGAGGGGAATCGTCATCGGCGGCGAACAGGGGGCCGACGAAAGCCAGCAGAGTAGCCAGGGTCAAAGACCTGATGAGCATGCGCATCTCCTTTTGATATCCACGCTCTAATGATTGCGCATCGCGGCGAACGTTCCGGGTGACGCACTGCAATTGTGTTTCGCCTTGCCCCAAGCTTAGGTCAGGGCGGTCATTGCGCAACAGCCTGAGCTAATCTCATAGCACCACTTGCACGACCTGATTCGCCGTGAGGATTTTTCCATGAGCGCTCAGCTGAACCACACCATCGTCTGGTGCCGTGACAAACAGGTGTCGGCCCGCTACCTGACAGACCTCCTCGGCCTGCCCGATGCCGAGCCGTTCGGGCCAATGCTGGTGGTCAAATTCGATAACGGTGTGTCGCTGGACTTCTACAACAATGACCCGCCGATTGCCTCCCAGCATTATGCGTTCCTGATTGGCGACGAAGACTTCGATGCGGCCTTCGCTCACCTGCAAGCGCGCAAGCAGCCCTGGTGGGCCGATCCGGGCAAACAACGGCCGAATGAGATCAATGATTACGGCGGGGGCCGGCGAGTGTATTTCGACGACCCGGACGGGCATCTGCTGGAGATTTTTACCCGGGAATAGATGCCCGTCACTTGCATGTCATATACCGAACGGAAAGGTGTCTTCCTCGTGCTCCATGAATTCAGGCGCCGGCAATGGCGAGACCGCATGGGTTTTTTCGATCCAGACAAACGCGTCGAACTGCTCCGCCAGTACTGCCTGAAAGTAATGGCTCTGGCGCTCGGTCCTGGGGCGATAGATGACGCCGATGGCGCGCTCGAGCAATGGCTCGGCCAGTACGTCCAGCAACTCATCGCTTGGTGACGTCCGCCAGTCGAGCAGCGCTGCGGGAACTCCGGCCTGGAGAAACAGTTGTTCCCAGCTGTCGGCCAATGCCGGGTTCACCTGTTTGACCTGCATCGGCTCATCCCAGTCATCGGCGGCAGCGACGGTGCCGTGGTCGGTGCCCATGCCGATCAGCACCGCTTGTGAGCCGTAGGCCGTGCGGCACAACTGACCGATGTTGAACTGCCCCTCCCAACCCATTTGCGTGGCGGCGGCGTTGCCGATGTGTGAGTTATGCGCCCACACCACCGCTTTGGCGCCTGCCCCGCGATGCGCCATCAGGGTTTGCAAGGTATCGAACATGTGCAGGTCACGCAGGTTCCACGAGGCGGTCGAGCCGCGATACATGGCGCGGTAATACTGCTCGGCAGCCCGCACGACGCGAGCGTTCTGGGTGGCACTGAAAAACGCTTCGTCGTCGGCGACCATCGGATCAAGCCGTTCGCCCAGCAGCACATTCAATTGCTCGACCACTGCGTCCTCGCACGTGGCCATATTGCCCCGTTCGGCGAAATGACCGTACAGCGCCGGGTCGTCATGCCACGGCGTCAGGCAGCTGTAGCGATGGCGGGCCTCTTTCGCCAACTGCGGGTCGGTCTTATCGAGATAGCCCAGCACTTCGTCGATGGAGTGACGCATGCTGTAAACATCCAGCCCCCGAAACTCCACCCGCTGCTCGAGCGTCAGCCCGCGATTATGGTGGTGCAGCCAGCGGGTAAAGGTCTGCACGGCCGTGTTGCGCCACATCCAGGTGGGGAATCGGGCGAAGGCCTGTTTTTTCCAGGCGGAGCGGCCCAGGTCGCGGACACATCGGTCGATCTGGCCGGCATCGGGCCAGTCGGCTTCGACCGCAACGATGCCGAAGCCGTGCTGCTCGATCAGGCGGCGGGTGATCGCCGCTCGGGTCTGGTAGAAGTCCTGAGTGCCATGGCTGGCTTCGCCGATCAGCACCACGCTGGCATCGCCAAAGCGGTCAAACAGTTCGCCGAATTCAGGTGAGTCGAGTGCAGGCAACGGCTCGGCATGACGGCGCAGCACTTCGGCCGCGTTGCCGGGTGATTCGCCACGGGGGCGGCGGAACCGTCGTAGAAGATCGTTTACGGGGCTGTTCATGGACGTCATGACCTCATCTGAACGTGGTCATAGTTTTGACTACGTCAGCGAGGGCATGATTCCGCTAAATTCAGTGATGTATACGGTGCCGGATCAGAACGCCAGTTTGTAGCCGATCAGCACCAGCATCGTGGCCAGGCACGGACGCAGCAGTTCGTCGGAGATACGCCCGGTCAAATGGCTGCCCAGGTAAATCCCCGGCAGCGAACCGACCAGCAAGTAGCCCAAAATGTGCCAATCCATGTTGCCCATGCTCGCATGGCCCAGGCCGGCGACCAGGGTCAGGGGCACCGCGTGAGCGATTTCGGTGCCGACCAGGCGGCGGGTAGCCAGCATCGGGTACAGAATGAATAGCGCTACCGTGCCCAGAGCGCCAGCGCCGATGGAGGTCAGGGCCACCATGGTGCCCAGGACCAGACCGGTAATGACGGTCAGCACATTCAACCGCGAGCCGCTGGGGTTGTAGTGACCGCCCGCCCGTTTGTGGGCGAAATCGAGCAAGCGTTTCTTGAAGAAAATCGCCAGCGCCGTGGCGAACAGTACGAAGCCCAGCGCCTGTTTGATGACGGCGTTCATCGCGTCGGGTGAGGTCTGCAAAGTGCTGAGGAACCATAGTGTCAGCGCCACCGCCGGCACACTGCCGAGGGTCAGCCAACCGGTGATCGCCCAGTCGATATTTTTGTTCTTGCGATGAACCAGCACGCCGCTGGATTTGGTAATGGCCGCGTACAGCAAGTCCGTGCCCACCGCCGTAGCCGGGTTGACGCCGAACCACAACAGAATGGGAGTCATCAACGAACCGCCCCCAACGCCGGTCATGCCGACGATAAAGCCGACCACCAGACCTGCAACGACCAACCCGAAATTACCGAATTCCATTAATACGCCCAGAAAATCGCAGGAAATAACCGGCTCGCAGCATAGCGATTTTTCTTATAACCAGTTATATCGATGCGGTCTATCGTTATGCCCACTCGCTGATCGGAATATCGCCCCTACCCCCAACCCCTATCGCCCTGTAGGAGCGGGCTTGCCCGCGAAATGGCGGTACAGTCAACATTGATGTCGCCTGATATACCGCTTTCGCGAGCAAGCTCGCTCCTACAGCGGGCTAGGTTTTATCTCACTGCACCGGCAAGAAATTCAAAAACAGCAAACTCTGGGCGTAGTTGAGGCCGATCCGTCGGTAGCGCTCGTCGAGCATCTGGGTCAGCAGGTCCAGGCGCGCGACGATTTTGCCAAACTCCACGGCAAAACTCAGGTTGCTGCCCTCTTCCGAGATTTCGTTGGAAAACAGCAAAGGCTCGCCCTGCTGGTTTTGCCGCTGGCTCAAGATCCAGGTGGCTTTCTCGATGTTACGCGCGGCATTGCTGACGAAGGTCGGGTTGATCGCGTCCGTCATGTAGAACTCCAGCCGATTGCCATGGGCCGTCACCAGCATGCTGCCGATGGCATAGATGAAGGCACCGACTCGATCGCCGAGGAATTCCGGGCTCATGGCGTAGCTCAGCGCGGCGAGGTCTTTTTTACCGCCGAGGGTGGGTAACGGCTGTTGCTGTTCGATGGCCAAGCGCACTTGTTTTCCCGCGGTGCCAACATTGAGGAAGCCGGATTTTTTCAGCTCATCCGGGTTGCGCAGGTAGAGCTTGTTCATCAGCAGGTAGAGGCTTTCGAGGTTGTCGCGCATCGTCAGGGTCGCCATACGGTCGACGCTGGTCTGGAGGAATTCCTGAGGTTGGCCGTTGCGAAACTGGCTGACGATATCGTTGCCCGGCTGATGGCTGCAGCCACTGGCGAAGAGCATCGACAAGCTAATCAGCAGCAAGCAATGACGGCGAATGTGCAGGTTAAAGCGGGGTAAAACTCGAGCCATGGGTTCTTGAACTTGGGCATGGGCCGGCGGTGGGGATCGCCGCGGGCTGGCCAAGGATAGAACCGTGAAAGCCGAAAAAGTGCAGTGCCGGTGGTCCGTAAGCGCTGACTAACGTGAAGGCGACCTCATATTAGTCATACTTTATAATTGCAACCTTCCATAAACAAGCTATAAATCCTGCCATGATCTCGTTAAAACTCGATCATTAGTATGACTACTTCTAATAGAACAACAAAAAGGAAGGTCAACCATGCTTCAATCTCGATACCTGCTCTCCGGCCTCGGACTGTCCCTGATGATCGCCACCCTCCCCGCTCATGCCGCCGGCTTGTCCAGCGAACATAAAGCCTTCGGCAAAACCAATGACGGCACGCCCGTCGAGCAATACATTTTGCGCAACAGCCATGGTCTGCAAGCCACGATCATTACCTACGGCGGGATTCTGCAGTCGCTGAAAGTGCCGGACAAGAACGGCAAGCTTGACGACGTGGTGCTCGGTTTCGACGATGTGCAGGGTTATCAAAGCGGCACCGCGTACTTCGGCGCGACCATCGGCCGCTTCGGCAATCGCTTGGCCAACGGCGCCTTCGAACTGGACGGCAAGCGCTATCAGGTGCCACTCAACGACGGCAGCAATTCGCTGCACGGCGGGGCTCAAGGTTTCGACAAACGGGTGTGGAAAGCTGAACCGAACAAGGGCAAGGATTCGGTGGGCGTGACCCTGACGTACCTGTCGGCGGACGGTGAAATGGGCTTTCCCGGTAACCTGAAAACCGAGGTCACCTACAGCCTCACCGAGAACAATGAACTGCGCATCGAGTACAAAGCCAGCACTGACAAACCCACGGTGCTCAACCTGACCAATCACAGCTATTTCAACCTGGCCGGCGCCGGTAACGGTGACGTACTGAAGCAACTCGCCACCCTGCACGCAGCCCGCTATACGCCAGTCACCGGCAAACTGATCCCCACCGGTGAACTGGCCCCGGTCGCCGGCACGCCCATGGACTTCACCCAACCGACCGCCATCGGTCAACACATCAAAGCCGATCATCCGCAGTTGAAATTCGCCGAAACGAAACACGGCGGTTTCGACTTCAACTGGGTGTTGGACGCCAAGGGTGATCTGGGCAAACTCGCCGCCGATGTCAGCGATCCGCAATCCGGGCGCCGGTTGCAGCTCTACACGACCGAACCTGGCGTACAGTTCTATACCAGCAACTTCCTCGATGGCACGGTCGTGGGCAAGGCCGGGAAGATGTATCCGCATTGGGGGGCGTTTACTTTAGAGACTCAGCATTATCCGGATTCGCCGAATCAGCCGAACTTCCCGTCCACACGGCTGGCCCCGGGCAAGCGTTATGCCCAGACAACGGTGTACAAGTTTTCTACCCTGTAGATCTTTTGACCGAACGGAACCACCGGGCTATTTTGCTGCCAACTGAAGTATCGATCGCACTTCGCAAAGGAGGATCCATGCGTACTCTTGAGCTGGCCGGCGTCCATGTGCCGGTCATCGGCCAAGGAACCTGGCGCATGGGAGAGGAACGCTCCCGACACACAAAGGAAGTTGCAGCGTTGCGTTTGGGCATCGAATTGGGCATGACCCTGATCGACACCGCTGAAATGTACGCCGAAGGAGGCGCTGAAGAGGTGGTGGGTGAGGCCATCGCAGGCAGGCGCGACCAGGTTTTTCTGGTCAGCAAGGTCTACCCCCACAACGCCAGCTGCCTGGGCATCCCCCAGGCCTGCGAACGTAGCCTGCGGCGGTTGAATGCCGATTACATCGATCTTTACCTGTTGCACTGGCGTGGCGAGTATCCCCTTGAGGAAACCGTCGAAGCCTTCGAACGCCTGCGTGAAAGCGGCAAAATCGACCGTTGGGGCGTGTCCAACTTCGATCTGGGCGACCTGGACGAATTGGCCTCGCCTGCCTGCACCACCAATCAGGTGCTGTACAACCTGGAAGAACGCGGCATCGAATTCGATTTGCTCCCCTGGAGTCAACATCAAAGGATGCCGGTGATGGCCTATTGTCCGATCGGCCAGGGCGGGAGCATGCTGAACAATTCGACGCTCAAGCAGGTTGCCGCCCGTCACGAGGCGACACCGGCGCAGGTAGCGCTGGCATGGATTCTGCGTCAGAACGGCGTGATCGCCATCCCCAAAGCGATCCGTCCCGAACATGTGCAGCTCAATGCGCAAGCGGCGCAATTGCGGCTTGAAGTTGGGGATCTGGAGGCGCTGGACCAAGCTTTTCGCGCGCCACAACGCAAGCAGCGGTTGGCCATGGTCTGAGCCATCGCGATTCTGTCAGAGGGCATCGGCATGAGAAGTACCGATCAGCTCGATTCTTTCAACTTGCCACGCTTCGTCCAGGCGCAGGACCCTGTGTTCGAGTGGGTGCAGGAGGAGCTGCGCGCCGGACAAAAACGCCGGCACTGGATGTGGTTTATTTTTCCGCAGTTTTCCGGGTTGGGCGACAGCGAGATGTCCCGCTACTTTGCCATTCGCTCCAGTGAAGAAGCCACCGCGTATCTGGAGCATCCGTTACTGGGTCCACGCTTGCGTGCCTGCACGCAATTGGTCCTGGACGTTCCTCATCAGTCGATCACCAAGATTTTCGGTCACCCCGACAACCTCAAGTTCCACTCATCAATGACGCTGTTCGCCCAGGTTTCGCCAAAAGGCAGCCTGTTCCATCAGGCGCTGGATCAGTATTTTCATGGCATACCGGATGACTGGACACTGTCGCTGCTGGACTCAAAACAGGCCCAGTTGCCCCCCAACCAGCGTTGAGAAATCATCATCCACGAACGGCAGAATCGCATCCGCCACCGGTTGCAACTGCCGGGTGACGTAATGGTCGTAATCGATGGGCGCGCTGCGGATTTCCAGCGGCTCGGGGCCGGCGACCGTGATGACATAACTGATCCAGCCGCCGTTCTGATATTGCCGCGGGCGTCCCTGCTGGTCGTTGTAGTCGTCGGCGATCCGCGCGGCCCGCACATGGGGCGGCACGTTACGTTGATAGTCGTCGAGAGTACGGCGCAGGCGTTTGCGATAGATCAGGCGCTCGTCGAATTCACCGGCCAATGTCTTGCGCACATAATCACGCACGTAATCCTGATAGGGCTTGCGATTGAAGATGCGCAGGTACAGCTCCTGCTGGAATTGCCGGGCCAACGGCGACCAGTCGGTGCGCACGGTTTCCAGGCCCTTGTAGACCATTTCATCGGTGCCGTCCGCGCGGGTGACCAATCCGGCATAGCGCTTCTTGCTGCCCTCCTCGGCGCCGCGAATGGTCGGCATCAGAAAGCGCTTGTAGTGGGTTTCGAACTGCAACTCCAGGGCACTTTCCAGCCCGTATTCCTGCTTCACATGCTCGCGCCACCACTGGTTGACGTGGTCTACCAGTGTGTGGCCGATCTGCGCGGCTTCTGCCTGACCGTGGGGGCGGCGCAGCCAGACGAAGGTCGAGTCGGTGTCGCCATAGATCACCGCGTGGCCCTGCGCTTCGATTAATTGGCGGGTACGCAACATGATCTCGTGCCCGCGCAAGGTGATGGACGAGGCCAGCCGTGTATCGAAGAAGCGGCAACCGCTGGAGCCCAGCACGCCGTAGAAGGCATTCATGATGATCTTCAGCGCCTGGGACAGCGGCGCGTTGTGTTCGCGCTTGGCGGTTTCGCGACCTTCGGCAACCCGAGCGACGATGGCCGGCAGACAATGCCGGGTTCTTGAGAAACGTGCACCGCGAAAGCCCGGCACCGACTCGCTGTCGTCAGGATGCTTGAGCCCTTCGATCAAGCCCACCGGGTCGATCAGAAAGGTGCGGATGATCGACGGATAGAGGCTTTTGTAGTCGAGCACCAGCACCGATTCGTACAACCCGGGTTGCGAGTCCATGACAAAACCGCCGGGGCTGGCCTCTGGTGGTTTGCCGCCGAGGTTCGGCGCGACGAAGCCCTGCCGGTGCATCAACGGCATATACAGATGAGTGAACGCCGCCACCGAGCCACCGCTACGGTCCGCCGGCAAACCGGTGACGCTGGCGCGCTCGAGCAGGAAGGTCAGCAATTCGGTCTTGGCGAAGATCCGCGTCACCAACTCGCAGTCCTTGAGGTTGTACTTCGCCAGGGCCGGTTTGTCCTCGGCGAACATACGATTGATTTCGTCCATGCGCTGGTACGGGTTGTCGATCGACTTACCCTCGCCCAACAGGGTTTGCGCGACGTTTTCCAGGCTGAACGAGGGGAAGCTCCAGGTCGCCGAGCGCAGCGATTCGATGCCGTCGATGATCAACCGGCCGGCGGCCGAGGCGAAGTAATGGTTACGGCTGCCGTGCTCGCGCCACTGCATCTCTTCGCCGCCACGCCCCAGCTTCAACGGCACCGCCAGGCGGCGAGCATGTTCGTGCAGTACGCGCAGATCGAATTGCACAACGTTCCAGCCGATGATGGCATCGGGGTCGTGCCGGGCGAACCATTCATTGAGTTTTTTCAGCAGCAGGGTTCGCGAGTCGCAGTATTCGAGCTGGAAATCCACCCCACTGTCATCGCCATTGGGCGGCCCGAGCATGTACACCTGACGCTCGCCGCAGCCTTCCAGGGCAATTGAATACAACTCGCCCTGAGCGGTGGTTTCAATATCCAGCGAGACCAGCCTGAGCTTCGGCCGGTAGCCGGGGTCGGGTTTCATCTGCGCATCGAGCAGCAGGCCCTCGTCGCTGGGCGTGCCGCCGAACACAACGGGCGCGGTGATGAAACGCTCCATCATGTAGCGTTCCGGCGGGCGGATGTCGGCTTCGAAGACATCAATGCCTGATTTGCGCAGTGCGGTTTCCAGGCGCATCAACTGACCGTGCTGCTGGCAATACAGGCCGAGCACCGGGCGATGTTCGAAGTCCAGAAGTGCCAAGGGCTTCAGCTCGACGTTTTTCTCGCCACGCAAAACCGTTTCGACCTGCTCACGCTGGACCGCCGGAATGAACGCGACCGACGGTTGATACGGCAGGCGGATGTGCCTTGGACCGGCATCGGTCGCCAGCCAGAACTCGACTTCCGTGCCGGCCGGTGTATCGCGCCAATGCCGGGTCAGGACGAAGCCCTGCTGTAAATCCACCACTGCAACCTCAACGATCTGATTCAAGGGGTCATTCTACGCGTGATCGGCGGTGTGGTGAGGGGGCTTGCGAGTGAACGCTTTTCGTAGGAGCCAGGCTTGCCGGCGAAGCGTCCTTAAGAGCGCTTTCGCCGGTAAGCCTGGCTCCTACGTGTCCGTTTTGCGTTTAACTGACTGGTATTGGGGCAAGCTCCCTCGCCACAAAATCAAAGAAAAATCGCTGAATGACGCTTTTTGCGCGATATGTGCCGCTTTCTGCCTTGCTCTGTGAGCGCGTCTCTACGATTCTTCAAGAACAACGACAACACCCGAGAATCCGTCATGAAAACCGTCGCCCAACTGCTCAAGTTAAAGGCCCAACAGAATCAGGAAGTCCACACCATTGCGCCTCATCAGATGGTGCTGGAAGCACTGATGGTGATGGCTTCAAAAAACGTCGGCGCGTTACCGGTGCTGAAAGAGGGAAAGGTTGTCGGCATCATCAGCGAGCGTGACTATGCGCGCAAACTGGTGCTCAAGGGGCGCTCCTCCGTCGGCACCCCGGTCAGCGACATCATGGTGGCGCCGGTGATTACCGTAGACACCCACCAAACCGTCGAAACCTGCATGGGCATCATGTCCGAAAAACGCCTGCGGCACTTGCCAGTGGTGGAAAACGGCGAGTTGATAGGATTGCTGTCCATCGGCGACCTGGTCAAGGAAGCCATTGCCGAACAGGCTGAACTGATTCGTCAGTTGGAGCAGTACATTCGCGGCGAATAAAACGCGGCAATCCCGATGCAGCGAAAATCTCCTGTAGGAGCGAGGCTTGCCCGCGAAAGCTGTTATGCGGTGGAACTGATGAACCGTGTCATCGTTCTTCGCGGGCAAGTCGGATCGCCGCACCGCTCGCTCCTACATTGGACTGGCGGTGTTCCTATGGCCAATGCCGCGCGAAAACCGGCGCCAATGCCGGGTGCCGGTCGAAGCGTTCGAGCCAGGCAGAGAACCCCGGCCGCGCGGTGCGCAAGTGCTCCCGGGTACCCGCCCAGCGCGTCACCACCGCCGCCAGAATATCCAGCGCGCCCGGTGTTCCCTCGCCCAGGTACAACTTGCCGGCGAACTGATCGGCAAACACCTCCCAACTCCAGTGCAGGCGCTGACGGGCACCGGCCATGAGGTTTTCCCTGGATGATTCGTCCGCCTCGGCCAGCCAGCGCTCGGGATAATCGATAATGCCGATGGCGGCATAGCAATTGCTGACGATGTACACCAGGCCACGAATCACCTGATCACGCTTGAGCGGGTTCTCCGGCAGCAGGTTCGACTTCGGGAACGTGAGACCCAGATGGATCAGGATGGCCGCACTCTCGGTGAGTACGCCGCCATCGGGCAGTTGCAGAGTGGGAATCTGCTTGAGCGGATTGAGCTTCTCCAACGCCTGAACCGCCTCCGGGGACGATGAAACATCGATGAAGCGATAAGGAACCTCGCACAACTCCAACGCGGCTTCGATGGCAGCCGCACCCGAGTTCTGATGTCCGTAAAGCTGGTACATGACTAAATCTCCTCTGCGACTCTCTCTTTGTAGCAGCTGCTGAAGATTGCGTTCGGTTGTCTCATCAGCGCCCGTCGCCCCTGTGGGAGCGGCGGGTCAGCCAATATTGATGCTGAATATACCGCCGTCATCGTCGGAACGCCGCCCGGAGCCGGCTCGCTCCCACAACATTTTCTGGCTCGTTCACATCCCCGCGCGCTTCATACAGCGCTGATAACGCTCATCGACCCGCTTGGCGAACCACGCCGTGGTGAGTTTTCGGGTGATTTTCGGGCTTTGTAGCAGGATTCCCGGCAACACCGCACGGGGTAATGGTCGGCCTTCAGCCTGCTCGGCCAAGGCGAACACGCGCCGATACAGCTTGGTGTCCTCGAATTCGAGACTGTTACCCTGCTCCAATTGATCCCGAATGGTCAGGTTGCGCATGTCCAATTGCTTGCCGAGCGTACGCACCGCCAATTCCGTAGTGCCAGGCATGATCGAGCCGTAGCGCACCAGATCGCCATCCAGCGCCAGCGGAATGCCCGTCGCCCGACTTACCGCATTTTGAAATGCCGCATTGCGGCTGGCGTACCAACCGGCGTTGAAATCGGCGAAGCGATACAGCGGCTGCTTGTAGCTCACCGGATAGCCGAGCAAGTGGGCAATGCCAAAATACAGACCACCGCGACGCGTGAACACTTCGCGGCGAATCGAGCGGTCCACCGGGTAGGGATAATCCCGCGCCTGCTGCTCGGCAAAATCGATGCTGACCTGCATCGGCCCGCCGGTGTGCACCGGGTTGAAACCATCGAACAGTGTCCGGCCCATGGGCACCATGCCGATGAAATCATCGAAAATCGCGCTGAGTTCTTTTTCGCTGCGCGCGGCATTCAGCCGGTCGCTGTAACTTTTGCCATTGGGTGAATTTACCTGCAAGGCACCGCTCACCAGCAGGCCGGGGATGTGGGCCTTGCCGGCGCGGCGGTCGATCTCGTCCCGGGCGATCTTGCCCAGGCCTGGTACCGGCGGATCAGCCTGAAACGTCGATTCCTGCTCGGTGACCGCCAGTACCGAACACAGGTTTTGCGTGGTCGGTGAAATTTTTTGCGCGGCAAACGCAGCGTAGATGTCCGTGGCCCAGCCCTGGCGGTCGACTGTTTTGGCCGGCAGCAGACGCATGATCTCTGCCTTGACCTCGGCAGGCTTGCGGGCCGGCGGTTCTTGAGTGCGCTGGGAACCGCAACCGGCCAGCACCAACAGTGCCGCGACGCTCATGATCAATCGATTGGCTTGCATGGTGCTCCATCAAAGTCCGTTGGGCCGGGTTAACCATACGATCAATGCATGGCGCAGGCTATGACTGTGACGGTGGGGGACTGTTCCCCTGACCCGGAGCACGCTGTAGCGGCATTCCGTTAGGCAGCCGGCCGGCCGGTGCATCCGGGCTGAACCATACTTGATCCACACACCGAGGAGGACAGCTCATGAACCGTAGCGATGTGCTGATCATCGGCGCCGGCCCGACCGGATTGGTACTGGCGCTGTGGCTGAGCAAACTGGGAATTCGGGTGCGCATTATCGACAAGACGTCGGAACCTGGCACTACTTCACGCGCGCTGGCAGTACAGGCGCGAACGCTTGAACTGTATCGCCAGCTCGACCTCAGCGACACCGTTGTGCAAAACGGCCATAAAGTGGCCGCGGCGAATTTCTGGGTCAAGGGCGAACCCGTTGCACGCCTGCCGCTGAGCACCATTGGCGAAGGTCTGACGCCCTACGCGTTTCTGGAAATGTATCCGCAAGACGAGCACGAACGCCTGCTGATCGAACGCCTGAAGGCCTTCGGTATTACGGTGGAGCGCAATACCGAACTGGAAAATTTTGAAGAAACCGGTGATGGCATCACCACCCGGCTGCGCTTGCCCGATGGCCAGCAGGAAACCTGCCAGGCCTGTTACCTCGCCGGCTGCGATGGCGCCCGCTCGATTGTGCGCAAAACCCTGGACACTGGTTTTCCGGGTGGTACCTACCAGCAGATTTTCTACGTGGCGGATGTGCAGGCTCGCGGCCCGACGTTCAACGGTGAATTACATGTGGACCTTGATGAAGCCGACTTCCTCGCCGTATTCCCCTTGGCCGGTGAAGGTCGCGCCCGACTGATCGGCACCGTTCGCGACGAACGCGCCGAGCGTGCCGAAACCCTTCAGTTTGCAGACGTCAGCAGCCGGGCCATCGAGCATTTAAAGGTGCAGATCGATCAGGTGAACTGGTTCTCGACGTACCGTGTGCATCACCGGGTAGCGGATCACTTTCGCACGGGGCGCGCGTTTCTGTTGGGTGACGCCGCCCATGTCCACAGCCCGGCGGGGGGCCAGGGCATGAACACAGGGATTGGCGACGCGATCAATCTGGCCTGGAAACTCGCCGCGGTGCTCCGCGGTGGCGCCACGAGCAAACTGCTCGACAGCTATGAAACCGAACGCATCGCTTTTGCCCGACGATTGGTGGCGACAACCGACCGGGTCTTCAATTTCGTCACCGCCGAAGGACGAGTGGCCGACTTGCTGCGCATGCGCGTGGCGCCATTTCTGATCCCGAAAATGACATCGCTGGAGGCGGTTCGGGAATTCATGTTTCGCACGGTGTCGCAGACCACCCTCAACTATCGCGGCATGCCATTGAGCGAGGGGGTCGCCGGCGACGTTCACGGCGGTGATCGCCTGCCCTGGGCCCACGATGGTGAAGGGGACAATTTCGAGTCACTGAAAAACCTGACCTGGCAGGTGCATGTGTATGGCGACACCAGCGACGAGATGATCGCCTGGTGCACCGAGCATCATCTGTCGTTGCAGGTGTTCGACTGGCGGCCTGTATTTGAAACAGCAGGGCTGGCGCGCAACGGGTTTTACCTGCTGCGGCCGGATACCTATGTCGCGATTGCCGAGTACAGCGCCGATCCGAAGGTGATCGAGCGGTATTTCCGGGACCGTGGGATTCGGCCTTTCTTCAGCTGAACCCAAGATTAACGAGGCTGATTGTTCCCACGCTCTGCGTGGGAATCAAGCGTGACGCAGAGCGTCACAGGAGGCGTTCCCACGCGGAGCATGGGAACGATCTTTCAAAACAGTTAGATCCCGGCCAGGGCCAGGTCCATCGCGAAGTAGGTGAAGATCAAATCCGCCCCGGCCCGTTTGATCGCCCCCAGGCTCTCACGCACCACTCGGTCTTCATCGATTGCCCCGGCTTGGGCGGCGAATTTGATCATCGCGTACTCGCCACTCACCTGATACGCCGACAGTGGCAGACGCGAGGCTTCGCGGATGTCGCGGATGATGTCCAGGTACGCACCGGCCGGTTTGACCATCAGCGCGTCGGCGCCTTCCTGCTCATCCATCAGCGACTCACGCACCGCTTCGCGGCGGTTCATCGGGTTCATCTGATAGCTTTTGCGGTCGCCCTTCAGCGCACTGCCGCCGGCCTCGCGAAACGGACCATAAAGCGCCGAAGCGAATTTGGTCGAATAGGCCATGATCGCGGTCTGGCTGAAACCCGCTTCATCGAGCGCCCGGCGAATGGCCTGGACCTGCCCGTCCATGGCCGCCGACGGTGCGATCACATCAGCGCCGGCCCGAGCGGCCGCCACGGCTTGTTTGCCGAGGTTGATCAGGGTCTGGTCGTTGTCGACTTCGTGGTGGTGCAGCACGCCGCAATGGCCGTGGTCGGTGTACTCGCAGAAACAGGTGTCGGACATCACGATCATTTCCGGCACGGCGTCTTTGGCGATACGCGACATGCGTGACACCAGGCCGTTGTCGCTCCAGGTATCGCTGCCGCTGCTGTCCAGATGATGGGACACGCCAAACGTCATCACCGATCTGATCCCGGCCCGAGCGTAACGCTCGATCTCGCCGGCCAATTTCGACTCGGGAATGCGCATCACCCCGGGCATGCTCTTGATCGGCACGAAATCGTCGATTTCTTCCTCGACGAAAATCGGCAGCACCAGGTCGTTCAAGCTGAACTCGGTTTCCTGGAACAGGCTGCGCAGGCTCGCATTGCGGCGCAGACGGCGTGGACGTGCTTCGGGGAACTGACTGGGCATGGGTCTTCCTGAAAAACGGTGAATGAGACAAAAGTCGTAGGGGGCGAAGCTTATGCGCTGCAAGGCGCGGGGCACAAATCTCGATCGCTCAAGACTGCGTTACCGCAGCGGCAACAATCGGCCGCAACCCGCACAGAACCCCGTGGGAGCGGCGGTGCGGCGATCCGACTTGCCCGCGATAGCGGTATGTCAGTGACATCTCATTGGTGATGACGGATTCAAAGGGGTTGTTTGGGAATTTCCAGCCCGCGAATCACCGCCGGCCTCGCCAGAAAACGTTCCAGCACGCGGGTGACATTGGGGAAATTCTGGATACCCACCAGGTCACCGGCCTCATAGAAGCCGATCAGGTTGCGCACCCACGGAAAGGTCGCGATGTCGGCGATGGTGTAGCGCTCGCCCATGATCCAGTCGCGCCCTTGCAGACGGCCATCAAGAACCTTGAGCAAGCGCTTGCTTTCGTCGACGTAGCGATCACGGGGACGCTTGTCTTCGTAGTCCTTGCCAGCGAATTTGTTGAAGAAACCGAGCTGGCCGAACATCGGCCCGATACCGCCCATCTGAAACATCAGCCATTGAATGGTCTCGTAACGCGCCGCCGATTCCTGCGCCAACAGCTGCCCGCTCTTGTCGGCAAGGTAAATCAGAATCGCCCCTGACTCGAACAGTGCCAACGGCTGATCTCCCGGACCGTGAGGGTCGAGGATCGCCGGAATCTTGTTGTTGGGGTTCAGCGACAGAAATTCGGGGGACAACTGATCGTTGGTGTCGAAGCCCACACGATGCGGCTCGTAGGGCATCCCGATCTCTTCGAGCATGATCGAAACCTTGACGCCATTGGGTGTTGGCAAGGAATAGAGCTGGATCCACTCCGGGTATTGGGCCGGCCATTTTTGAGTGATGGGGAATGCAGACAAATCGGTCATAAGGGGCATCCACGAGAAAATCGAAGTGAAGATCATAATGGGGACGGGGCGCATATGTGTACCGCGTCCATAAATCCGCAACATCCTGTCGATAACCTTTCTTCCAATCCGTTCAAGGTTGCCGCTAAAGTGCCAGGCACTTCGCTCGGATCGAACCAAAGGGCTTCAGAGGACTCTGAGCATTGCCCTATAGGAAATGGAGCGAGTCAACGACATGGAAAACACCCGTAGCCATAAGCTCACGGTGTCAAGGTTTGTCAGCCTTAACCGAATGCGCTGAAGATGACCTATTCGATGATGAATCCACTGAAATTCGCCCAACGCTTCAAACATCGCGCCTATGTCTTACTGCCTGCCTTGTTGGCGGCCTGCGCCGTGTTTTTTTCGTTGGAGTCCAGCGAAAGCCGTGCCCAACCGGCGGACGGAACCCAGACGCTGGTGTTTTTACGCCACGCAGAAAAACCCGTCGGTGGCCTGGGTCAGCTCAATTGTCAGGGGCTGAACCGCGCCATCGACCTGGCCACCTTGTTGCCGGAAAAATTCGGCAAGGCCAACTACGTGTTTGCTGCCAATCCGACGCGCAATGTCGAGGAAGGCGAATTTGATAATTCCTACAGTTACATCCGCCCCCTGATGACCATCAGCCCCAGCGCAATCAAGCTCGGCTTGCCGGTGAACATCGAATTCTCGGCCAACGACACCAGTGACCTGGCGGATGAGCTGCTCCACGACAAGTATCACAACTCGGTCATTTATACGGCCTGGTCCCACGGCTACCTGCCCGAACTGATCAATAAAGTCGCCGGGGAAGCCGTCGGCAAGAAACAGAACATCACCGATGACTGGGCATCCAGCGACTACGACTCGCTGTACGTGCTCACGCTGACCTGGCACAACGGCAAGGCCAGCCTGCAGAGCCGCAGCTACAAACAAGGGCTGGATAACGGTCAGGAGACCTGTCCGACGTAAGCAGTCGGGCGCGCCTGTCAGGGCCTCTTCGCGGGCAAGCCTCGCTCCTGTAGGAGCGAGGCTTGCCCGCGAAGAGGCCAGTACCCCCCACCTAACCCCGCTGATTACCTCGCGCTCGCAGGTACTCAAGCACCGCACCCCGCTCCCCGACAAACTCGATTCGCGCCCCCTTCTTCTCCCGCTGAAACGCATACATCGGGTCGTAATACTCACGCAGCAACCCTTCGATCCAGCCCCGATGCAAATCCACCGCACCGCTGTTCGCCTGTTCTGCCAGTGCGTCTTCCATCAAGGTCAACATCCGCCGATGGCGTTCGCCACCCAGACGTTTCTGGACATTGTTCAGGCTCGCCAGCATCCGCTCGGAAAACAGCGCGAAGCCTTCATCGCCATGCACTTCGATGAACTCGGCGCACAAGTCCACCACGTAATCGCGCAAAATGCGCTCGACCCGCCCTTCCAGGCTATCTTCCAGCCAAACCATCGGAAACTGCTGCATGCCCTGATATAGCTGCAGCGGCAAGGCGCAACTGCCGATCGCGCGGCTCTCGTCTTCCAGCACGAACTGTTCGATACCACGGGCGCGCTTTTTCAACACGTCCACCGCCAGGCAGTTTTCAAAGTCGATGTTGGAGGGTTGGCCGGTGGCGCGTTTGCCGAAGCTGGAGCCGCGATGATGGGCATGCCCTTCCAGGTCCAGCCCGTTGCTCAATTGCGTGAGCACCTCGGTCTTGCCGATGCCGGTCATGCCGCCCAGCAAGACGAAATCACATTGGGTAATGGCTTGATCGAGCGTATCGAGCAGGAAGGTGCGCATGGCCTTGTAGCCGCCGCCGACTCGCGGATAGTCAATACCGGCTTCGTCCTTGAGCCACTGCTGAACGATCTGCGAACGCAGCCCGCCACGAAAACAATACAAATACCCATCCGGATGAGCCCGGGCAAAATCGGCCCAGGCCTGGATGCGCTCAGCCTTGATCTCGCCAGACACCAATTGATGTCCCAGGGTGATGGCCGCTTGCTGACCTTGCTGCTTGTAGCAAGTGCCGATCCGTTGCCGCTCGAGATCATTCATCAGCGGCAGATTGACCACGCCGGGGAATGAGCCCTTGAGGAATTCGACCGGCGCGCGAGTATCCATCATCGGCCGGTCGTTGAGAAAGATGTCGCGGTAATCGGTGAAGTCGATGGACATCAAAACACCTCTACCGCGTTAGTCTGTCGCTCAACCAGTTCGCCGATCGGCTCAAGGGTCAAGCCGAGTTCGGCTGCCACCACCAAAAACTGTTCATTGCCCTCAGGCGTGACCGCAATCAGCAGGCCACCGCTGGTCTGCGGATCGCAGAGCACACGTTTGTGCATTTCCTGAAGCCGCCCCAGTTTGCTGGCGTAACTGTCGAAATTGCGCAGCGTGCCGCCCGGCACGCAGCCCTGATCGAGGTAATACTCGACACCCGGCAGGAGCGGCACTCGGTCATATTCGATGCAGGCAGTCACGTTGCTGCCGTCGGCCATCTCCACCAAGTGCCCGAGCAGGCCAAAACCGGTGACGTCGGTCATTGCGGTCACGCCGTCGAGTTTGCCGAAACGGCTGCCGGGTTTGTTCAAGGTGCACATCCAGTCACGAGCCAGGCCAATGTCGGCATTGCGCAACTTGCCCTTCTTCTCGGCCGTGGTGAGGATACCGATGCCCAAGGGTTTGGTGAGGTACAGCAAGCAACCGGCAGTGGCGGTGTCATTGCGCTTCATGTGGCGCTTTTCCACCAGCCCGGTCACGGCCAGGCCGAAGATCGGCTCTGGTGCATCGATGGAATGGCCACCGGCCAACGGGATTCCCGCTTCATCGCAGACCGAACGCCCGCCGCGAATCACTTCCCGGGCAATCTCCGGCGCCAGCACATTGACCGGCCAGCCGAGAATTGCAATCGCCATCAACGGATCGCCGCCCATGGCGTAAATGTCACTGATGGCGTTGGTGGCGGCGATGCGGCCGAAATCGAACGGATCGTCGACGATCGGCATGAAAAAGTCAGTGGTCGAGACCACGCCGCGTTCTTCGTCGATGGCATATACCGCCGCGTCATCGCGCGAGGCGTTGCCGACCCAGAGTTTCGGGTCCAGGTTCTGCGCGCCGCTGCCGGCCAGAATCACCTCCAGCACCTGGGGTGAAATCTTGCAGCCACAGCCTGCGCCATGGCTGTATTGGGTCAGACGAATCGGCTCGCTCATCGGGTGTGCACCTTGTGAAGTCAATGCCGAGGATTCTACAGCAACCCTTTGGCGAGAGGGCTTGCCCTAATGCCTGTCAGTTAAGCGCCCCCTGTAGGAGCGAGCTTGCTCGCGAAGACGCAGGCGCAGTCAATATTGATGTCGCCTGACACACCGCTTTCGCGAGCAAGCTCGCTCCTACAGGGTTCCGTGTCTTAGCTGACTGGCATTGGGGGCTTGCCCCCGTTAGGCCAATCGACACCATTTTGGTGCATATCCCCGCCAGATCCCCCTTCGCCCTGAAACTACTCTTTCTGCTCATCCCTCCAAATCCTTGACCAAAAGGACAGAAAAACCAGCAATTCCCACTATTTTTCAGTGCATTAAACAAACTGGTATGTCTTATGCAAACGTTTGCTAGTCGCCGATACCGGCCTGTTCGCCACCTACCCGCACCACCGGGTTTTTGATCCGTACGAAAAGGGACTTTTAATGCATTGCACTTCCCGTCGCGTGACTTGCTCGCGCACTTTTGCTGTTTCCTTGCTGCTGGCCAGCGTTACAGGACTACTCAGCAGCCATGTTCTGGCCCAACCGGCCACCGCCGAAGAATCTGCCCAGGGCGAAGCTCTCAGCCCTGAAGCCAGCCCGCCGAAAAAAGGCGCCTACCTGTCGGACTGGTTCAACCAGGACCTGACTATCATCGGCAGCAAAGACATCAGTTTCGGCCCGCAACCGGCCGACGATATCTACCTGGAATATGAATACTTCGGCCGCAAGGGGCCGTTCGAGTTGTACGGCTACATCGATATTCCGAAGATCTTCGACATCGGCAACAGCCATGACAAAGGCGTGTGGGACCACGGTTCGCCAGTGTTCATGGAGCACGAACCGCGGATTTCCATCGACTACCTGGCCGGCCGCAGCCTGGCCATCGGGCCGTTCAAGGAGTGGTATGTAGCGTTCGACTGGATCTACGACCACGGCAGCAACAGCGCCAACCGCGCCAACACGCTGTACAGCGGCCTCGGTACCGACATCGACACCCATTCGCGGGTCAACCTGTCGGCCAACTTCTACGGTCGCTATCAGTGGGAAAACTACGGCGCCAGCAATGAGTATTCGTGGGACGGCTACCGCGCCCAGCTCAAATACATCGTGCCCATCAGCAGTTTCAGCAACGGCGCTTCGTTGACCTACATCGGTTTCACCAACTTCGACTTCGGCTCCGACCTGCACAAGGACAACCCGGCCCGCACCGCCAACGCCACCGTGGCCACCAACGTGTTGCTCTACGCCTTCACTCACTTGCGTTTCACCCTGGTCGGCCGTTACTTCCACAACGGCGGCAACTGGGAGGATGGCAGTGAATTGAATTTCGGCGACGGTGACTTTCGCGCCCGTTCCAACGGCTGGGGCTACTACGCCGGTGTCGGTTATCAGTTCTAAGGCTTATTGAATCTGGAGGTTTTATGAATGCAATGACGCGTATTTCCCTGTCTGTCGGTTTTGCGGTAGGCACCCTGCTCTCTTGCGCTACATGGGCGACTGAAGCGCCGATCCAGCCGAAAGTAATGCTGATCACCATGTTCGCCCCCGAGGCGCAGAACTGGATCGATCGTCTGGAGCTCAAGCAAGAAGTCCGCGTGCCGGGTCTGTCCGCCGAGTACCCGAACATTCGATGCAACACCCGACAGGTGTGCCTGATGGTCACCGGCATGGGCCAGACCAATGCCGCGGCTTCTACCCTGGCCCTGGCCCTGTCGCCGAAATTCGACCTGCGCAAAAGTTACTTCCTGATCGCCGGGATTGCCGGCATCAGCCCGCACCATGGCACCATCGGCACCACCGCGTGGGCACACTATCTGGTGGAGTTCGGCACCCAATGGGAGCTGGATTCCCGGGACGCACCGAAAGACTGGCCGACCGGTTATCTGGGCATCAACACCCAAGGCCCGAACGAAAAGCCACCGCTGGATTACAAGACCGAAGTCTTCGAGCTCAATCCGAAGTTGCAGGCCAAGGCGTTCGCCCTGAGCCACAAGGTCCAGCTGAGCGAAAGCAAGGAATCGGCGGCATGGCGTTTGAAGTATCCATCCGCGCCGGCCAATCAGCCGCCCGTGGTGACCCAATGCGACACGCTGGCGGGCAATACCTGGTTTTCCGGGACGCGGTTGAGTGAACGGGCGGAAGTCTGGACCAAGCTGCTGACCAATAACGAAGGGGTCTATTGCACAACTCAGCAGGAAGACAATTCCACCTATGAAGCGCTGCTGCGCGCCAGCCGCGAGGGGCTGGTGGATGTCCGGCGCCTGGCAGTGGTGCGCGCAGGCTCTGACTTCGACCGGCCGGCGCCGGGACAGAGTGAGGTGGATAACCTGCTCAAATACGCCGATCAAGGTGGGTTTGTGCCGGCGCTGGAGAATCTGTACCGCACGGGGAACCCGCTGGTGCAGGAAATTTTGCAGAACTGGTCGGCTTGGGAGAAAGGCGTGCCTGAGGTCTGAGTTCGGCTGGAGGACGCCTTCGCGGGCAAGCCTGCTCCTACAGAGGTCTCACAAATCATGTGAGCGGCGCAAATCAACTGGGAGCGAGCCTGCTCGCGATAGGGCCAGAACATTCAACATAAATGCCGACTGTGATGGTTCCGCCGGCGCACCTTGGGCCATAGACTAGGATCATTGGGGGTCAGGAAGGCTCCATGATAACGAAGCGTCCGGCTGTCGCCAGTCACTGTCACCGTCCGACAAACCGACTGAATTTTCCCCGCGCCTCGCGATCCTTCTATAACTACAGGGAGGAATACAGGCTTTATGAACAATGCAAAACTTTTCGTTATTGAATACACCCTTCATGGCCAGCCCAAGTCTTTCATTATCCGCCTGGACAAAATGGACAATGCAGAGGCTTGGCACTGGGCAAGTTGCGACGCAGGGATCGGCCGGATCCCGCGTTTTGGCCGTGAGCGGGTGCAAAAGACCAGCAAACCGCTGGCGGAAAAATTCGGCATCGAGAATGTGACCTGGCGACCGGCCAGTTGAGCGTCAAAAAGGAGGGGAAAGATTCAAACCGAAGTGGAGCCTGGACGGCTCCACTTTTGGGTTGAACAGTCAGTGTTGAGCACACTTGCAGCCTTTGGTGGAGCATTCTTCGCCATGTTCGTGGTGCTTGGCGCAGGCTTCACAGCAATAGTGCTTGCCGTGACGCGCGATCGGATGTTCGCCCAGTTTGCAGGAACATTTGGGGCAGTCGCAGATACTTTCACTGTCGATCATGAGTCTGACTCCATTGTTGTGGTCGTCAAGGTGCCGCGGGTGCGCGCCACCTGAAGCAAATGACCGCCCGTTCCGGATACGGGTTCAAACCAACGCTTGGACGGTGCTTGCTTACTAATGAGGGTAGTCGCGATGCTGCTATTCAGGGACGAACACTGCCCTGTGGCGTGGGGGGAAGCACAGCACCTGTAGGAGCGAGGCTTGCCCGCGAAGAACGATGACGCGTAATACCTGAAAAACCGCGGCGCATTCTTCGCGGGCAAGCCTCGCTCCTACAGGTTCTGCGTCCTGATTTACCGGCATTGGGGGGCAAGCCCCCACGCCACACGAGCACTATCAATCAAATACGGAATTGCCCGACCAGTTGCCCCAGGCGTTGACCAAGGTCGGCCAGGCTGCGTGAGGTCTGGGCGCCAAGTTGGGTTTCGTCGGCGACGTTGTCCACAGCCACGGCAATCTGATGCACGCTGCGGTTGATTTCTTCGGCCACGGCGGTTTGCTCTTCGGCGGCGCTGGCGATCTGGGCGTTCATCGCGTTGATGGTGCCGATCAATTGGGCCATGGCGTCCAGCGATGCCCCCGCTTCATTGGCCTGGGCCGACGTGCCGTCGCCGGCCTCGCTGGAGCGGCGCATGGCTTCGACTGCCGATTGGGTGCCGGCCTGCAAGCGGTCGATCATGCCCTGGATTTCCTGGGTGCTGATTTGCGTGCGACTGGCCAATGCACGCACTTCGTCGGCGACCACCGCAAAACCACGCCCGGCCTCACCGGCGCGGGCCGCTTCAATGGCGGCGTTGAGCGCCAGAAGGTTGGTCTGCTCGGCAATCGAACGGATCACCCCGAGCACGCTGACAATCGACGACACGTCTTTTTGCAGGCTGTCGAGGGACACGCCGCTGCTGCGAATGTCGTTCACCAGCGCATGAATTTTCACGATACTGCCAGCTACCACGCGCTTGGCGGCCTGGCCTTCTTCGTCGGTCTGCTGGGCAGCGACCGCCGCGTTTTGTGCGCTTTTGGCCACTTCCTGAGCCGCCGCTGACATTTCGTTGATCGCCGTGGCTACCTGATCGGTCTCGTGACGTTGGCGTTCCATGGCCTGATCCGAGCGTTGGGCCTGATCGGAGACCTGATTCACCAGCCCGGTCAGTTGCGAGGTCATTTCAGTGATCTGGCGTACCAAGCCATGAATTTTGTCGACGAAACGGTTGAACGAGCCGGCCAATTCGCCGAGTTCATCCTGGCTGGTGATGGTCAGGCGCCGAGTCAGGTCGCCCTCGCCCGCCGCGATATCGTCGAGATTGGCTTTCATCAGGTGCAGCGGACGCAGGATGGTGTTGGCCAGCAGCATCCCGGCGGCGGCAATCACCAACAGCACCACCACGGCAATCCCGACGATGCTCAGCACCACGCCTTGCATGCGTTCCTGGACCTTGGCCTCGACCACCGCCACTTGGGCTTCGATGCCGTCAAGGTTGACCGAGGTGCCGACCGCCATGTCCCACTTGGGCAGGTATTCGGTGTAGCCGAGCTTGGGCACCAGCACTTGGGTGTTGCCGGGCAACGTCGAGCTGTATTGCAGGTAGTGGGTCCCGTCCTTGGCGACTTTCACCAGGTCGCGATTGACGTAGACCCCGTTCGGGTCGCGGTTGTCCTTGAAGCTCTGGCCCACGCCTTCGGGGCTGCTGGCCTTGAACAGGCGCACGGTGTTGGAGTCGTAGCCGAAGAAGTAGCCGTCCTTGCCATAGGTGATGCTCGACAGCAACTTGATCACTTGCGCCCGCGCCGCGTCATCGCCGGGGGCGGCCGCGTCGTAGAGCGGTTTGATCGTGGTCATGGCCACGGCGACGTAACTTTGCAGGGTCGCCTTGGCATCGCTGAGCAGGCGCTGACGGGTTTCCTCGACTTCCTTGCGAGCCTGCTCCTGCAGAATGAACAACGTGGTCAGGCTGATGACCAGCGCAAAGAGCAGCACCGGGAGGACGGCAAGGGACAGGACTTTAGCCTTCAGGCTCATGCGCATGACGTTCACTCTTTTGATTTTGTTGGCGTGGTTAAAGGCTTTAACGGCAGGCCAATTCAAAAGTTGAACGCGGTCATTGTGGGAGCGTGGCTTGCCCGCGATTCAGGCGCCGCGGTTTATCAGGCACACCGCGTAATCGTTCATCGCGGGCAAGCCACGCTCCCACAGGTAAATGTGGTTACAACACCATCGCTGCTACCCAGCCAAACGCCAGCAACGGCAGGTTGTAGTGCAGGAAGGTCGGGACCACGGTGTCCCAGATGTGGTGATGTTGACCGTCGATGTTCAGACCGGAGGTCGGGCCCAGGGTCGAGTCCGAGGCGGGTGACCCGGCATCGCCCAACGCGCCGGCGGTGCCGACGATGCAAACGATGGCGATCGGGCTGAAGCCCAGTTGCACGCACAACGGCACGAAAATCACCGTCAGAATCGGTACGGTGGAAAACGACGAGCCGATGCCCATGGTCACCAACAGGCCCACCAGCAACATCAGCAGCGCACCGATAGCTTTGCTATGGCCGATCCACAAAGCCGAAGTCTCGACCAGTGTTTGCACCTGTCCGGTGGCTTTGATCACTTCACCAAACCCTGACGCGGTGATCATGATGAAGCCGATCATCGCCATCATCTTCATGCCTTCGGTGAAGAGGTCATCGGTTTCACGCCATTTAACGATCCCCGATAGCGAAAAGATCAGGAATCCCGCCAGCGCCCCGATAATCATCGAGTCCAGCAGTAGCTGAATAATGAATGCCGCGGCAATCGCCAGGCCGGCCACCAGCAGGCTCATTGGGTTGTACTGCACCGCGACCTGTTCGACTTTCTCGATCTTCTCCAGGTCGTAAACGCGCTTCTTGCGATAGCTGATGAACGCTGCCGCCAGGCCAAATACCATGCCCAACGCTGGAATACCCATAGCATGGGTGACATTGATGCCACTGATGTCCACGCCACTACGGGCGACGTTGGCCAGCAGGATTTCATTGAGGAAGATGTTGCCGAAGCCCACAGGCAGGAACATGTACGGCGTGATCAGACCGAACGTAATGACACAGGCGATCAATCGACGGTCCAGTTGCAGTTTGGTCAGCACATATAACAGTGGCGGCACCAGCAACGGGATAAAGGCGATATGAATCGGCAAAATGTTCTGGGAGGCGATGGCCACCACCCACAGCAGGCCGATCAGCAGCCATTTGACATTTCCGCCACCGTTGGCGTGCTGGCGATCGACCATGGCCAGGGCTTTGTCGGCCAGCGCATGGGCCAGGCCGGACTTGGCGATGGCCACGGCGAACGCGCCGAGCAAAGCGTAGGACAACGCAACCGTCGCGCCGCCGCCGAGGCCGCTGTTGAAAGCTTTCAGCGTCGCGTCGATGCCCAGGCCACCGGTCAGACCGCCCACCAACGCGCCGACAATCAGCGCGATTACCACATGCACGCGGGACAGGCTGAGTATCAGCATGATGCCGACCGCGGCAATTACTGCATTCATTGTTGTTACCTCAAAAGCAGCGCGGTGAGACAATCACCGCCAAACGGAATGAGTCCGGCCGGCAGTCTGTATGAGCGCCGCCAGCGGATGGAGAAAAGGGTTTTATTAGAGGGCGCGCACTGTGCCGGACCGCTGCTGCCTTGTCAAAGCCAACACCCCGTTTAGACCGGGGACATGGTTTACATCTGTGACGAGGGAGCTTGTCGGAACGCCGCATCGCCCCGTTCGGCTGCGAAGCAGTCGCAAAACCAGAGATCAATAACAACGTGGCGACCATTCGGGATGTGACCGAGTCGCTGTCGGGCAGGCCAACGAATCGGCACGGGTGAGTCAGTCGCTTAACAGCTTGGCGAATCAGCAACAGAGCTTGATGGATCAGTTTCGGGGCTGATTCAACGCATGATCGTTCCCACGCTCCGCGTTCCGCTTTGGGATGTGACGCAGAGCGTCACGGGATGCATTCCCACGCAGAGCGTGGGAACGATCGACTGGAGGGAAATCAGCGTTTGGGCAACTCGATCGTGACTTTCAACCCGCCCCACTCGCTTTCCTGCAACTTCAACATCCCGCCCCACGTATCGACGATGTCGCGCACGATGCCCAATCCCAAGCCATGCCCATCGGTCTGTTCATCGAGCCGTGTGCCACGACTGAACACCTGAGCGCGCTGGTCTTCGGGAATCCCCGGTCCATCGTCTTCCACGCTCAACTCAAACCTTTCTGCCGTTTCGACCACGCTTAACCGAACCTCGGCATCCGCCCACTTACAGGCGTTATCCAGCAGGTTGCCGAGCAATTCCAGTAGATCTTCGCGATCCCACGGCAGTTGCAGACCGGACGGTGCGCGGTAGCTCAGGTCGAGGTGTTCGCCGTGAATCATGCTCAACGTGGTCAGCAACCCCGGCAGTTCCGCATCGCAATCAAACAGCGCCCCCGGCAGTGCATCGCCGGACAGCCGGGCACGGTTGAGTTCGCGATTGAGCCGTTGCTGAACCTGTTCCAGCTGCGCCTGCATGACTTTGCGCAGCTGCGGGTGAGCATCGAGTTTTTCGCTGGAAGCCAGGCTCAACAACACCGCCAATGGAGTTTTCAACGCATGGCCGAGATTGCCCAAGGCATTGCGCGAGCGCTTGAGGCTGTCTTCGGTGTGGGCCAGCAAATGGTTGATCTGCGCCACCAGCGGTTCCAGCTCCAGCGGCACTTCTTCATCGAGTTGCGAGCGCTGGCCCTGCTGCAACTGGGCGATTTGCTCGCGGGCCTTTTCCAGCGGGCGCAAGGCGCGGCGCACGGTGATCCGTTGCAACAGCAATATCAGCAACAGCCCCGCCAGCCCCAACCCGAGGCCGACCTGTTGCATGCGCCGGAAGCTTTCGCGCACCGGGGTGTAATCCTGGGCCACGCTGATGGAAATCGCCTGGCCCAACCGACGGTAGTCCGAACGCAATACCAGCAGCTGCTGCCCTTCCGGCCCCAGTTGCAGGTTGCTGTGCAGGCCTGGGTGTTCGAGCAGTGGCAGCTCCTGATCCCATAACGAGCGGGAGCGCCAATGGCTGTCAGCAAAATCGATGCGGAAGTAATGCCCGGAAAACGGTCGCTGATAAACCGGCGACAAGTGCCGCTCATCCAGTTGTAATCCCTGCGGTCCGCGCACCAGCGCCACCAGCAGGTTTTCACTGTCGTTGCGCAGCCCGGCTTCGAGGTAGCGCTGCAAACCCATTTCGAACAGCCACAGGCTGGTTTGCGCCAGCACCAGGCCTACGATCACCATCACGCTGATCAGGCCCAGGCTCAAGCGGCGCTGGATCGACCTCACTGGGCTTGCCCGCCGAACAGGTAACCCTGACCGCGACGGGTTTCGATCACTCTGCGGCCGAGCTTGCGTCGCAGGTGATTGACGTGGACTTCCAACACGTTGGAATCGCGCTCGGTTTCACCGTCGTAGAGGTGTTCGGCAAGATGACTTTTGGAAAGTATCTGCTCGGGGTGCAGCATGAAATAGCGCAACAGGCGGAATTCGGCGGCGGTGAGCTGGATGTCGGCACCGTCGCGGGTCACGCACTGACGACCTTCATCCAGATGCAAACCGGCGGCCTTGAGCGTCGGCTGATTGGCGTGGCCGTGGGAGCGGCGTAACAATGCCTGGACTCGCAGGTGCAGCTCTTCGGGATGAAACGGTTTGGTCAGGTAATCATCGGCACCGGCCTTGAGGCCTTCGATTCGCTCGGCCCAGGAACCGCGCGCGGTGAGGATCAGCACTGGCGTGGCCAAGCCGCCGGCCCGCCATTGCGCCAGCACGTCGAGCCCCGGCAAACCCGGCAGGCCGAGGTCGAGAATGATCAAGTCATAAGGCTCGCTGCTGCCCTGGTACACCGCATCACGGCCATCGGCCAGCCAGTCCACGGCGTAACCCTGCCGGTTGAGGCCGGCCATCAGTTCGTCGGCCAGCGGCACGTGGTCTTCCACCAGAAGCAAACGCATCGGTCAGTCTTCCTTGTCTTTCAGTAATTGGCCGGTGGTGGCGTCGAGGTCCAGCTCGCGCACCACGCCTTCGGTGGTCAGCAGCTCGACTTCATAAATGTAAACGTCGTGTTTTTTCTCAAGCTCGGCTTCCAGCAGCTTGGCCCCGGGATAGCGGTCCAGCGCTTGCTGCAAGAGCTGCTCCAGCGGCAGGATCACACCTTGTTGGCGCAGGCGCAGGGCCTCGTCCTGATCCAGGTCGCGGGCCATGACCACCGAGCAAAAAGCCAGGAGCGCCAGCGCCATTCGACTGCTGGCGCGTCGATTCAAACCAAACACCTTCATTATGTATCCTGATGATCCTTGAGAACCTGCCCGTTGACGGCGTCCAATTCCAGGTCCCACTCAAGGCCCTGCGGGTCGCGCAGTTCCACCTGATAGATGTACTTGCCGTACTCTTCTTCGAGCTCTGTTTCGCTGATTTTGGCGCCGGGGTGTTTGGCCAATGCCGTGGCGTTGAGCTTCTCGAAGGGCACAATGGTACCAGCGTCGCGCAATCCAAGGGCTTCGTCGGGGCCGAGGTCGCGTGCGTGAGCGATGCTGGCAGTCATGGTGATGAGGGAGGCGGTGAACAGGGCAGTCAGGATTTTCATGGGTGTCTCCGTATTTTTTTATGTGTTGCTACGAGAGCTACCTTAGTGATTCGAACTTAACTGAAACTGAATTGCCATCACTGGCAATTGCAATGCGACATCACCGGCACACACAAATCCCGGTAGGAGCCAGACATCGAGACCGGTATGACCGCGACCACATCAAACTGGCCGCCAACGGTCGCCTTGGCGAGCGCTTGCTGACCCTTTAGTCAGTGTTTTGCCCAGCGCTCTGGTAAACTCGCCACCTGCCCCCATCGCCGCGGCGATCGCCACCTGACAGAGCTGAACATCACTGTGGAAATCTTCAAAGAATTTACCTTCGAGTCTGCCCACCGCCTGCCCCACGTGCCGGACGGCCACAAGTGCGGTCGCCTGCACGGTCACTCGTTCAAAGTGGCGATTCACCTGAGCGGCGACCTCGATCCGCACACGGGCTGGATCCGCGACTTCTCGGAAATCAAGGCGATCTTCAAGCCGCTCTACGAGCGCCTCGACCACAACTACCTGAACGACATTCCCGGCCTGGAAAACCCGACCAGCGAAGTGCTGGCCAAGTGGATCTGGACTGAATTGAAGCCCCTGCTGCCGGAACTCAGCGCGATTCGTATCCACGAGACCTGCACCAGCGGTTGCATCTATCGCGGTGAATAAACCGCTGTAGGAGCGAGCTTGCTCGCGAAGGCGGCATGTCAGGCGACATCGATGTTGACTGTGCCGCCGCCTTCGCGAGCAAGCTCGCTCCTACAGAGAGGAAATGCGTTTCGTCAGTGAATAGAGAAACAGCCTTCAATGGCTGTTTTTTTATGCCTATGCTTCTTGGCTCGCACATGCCAAGAGGACGCTCCCATGGCTGACTGGCCGCAGGCTCAGACCTATCGCTTCAACGGACACTCCGTTCGCTTCGCCGTACGTGGCGACGGCCCGCCGCTGGTGTTCGTGCATGGCACGCCCTTCTCTTCTTATGTGTGGCACCGGATTGCGCCGCACTTCATCACCACCCACCGCGTGCACTACTTCGATCTGCTGGGTTACGGGCTATCCGCACAGCCGGACGGCGATGTGTCGCTGGGCGTACAAAACCAACTGTTGACGCAATTGTTGGAGCACTGGGGCCTGGAACGGCCAGACGTGGTGGCCCACGATTTCGGCGGTGCCACCGCATTGCGCGCCCATCTGCTCAACGGCAAGGATTACCGCAGCCTGACACTGATCGATCCAGTGGCGCTGTCGCCCTGGGGTTCGCCGTTCGTGCAGCATGTGCGTCAGCATGAAGCGGCGTTTAGTGGACTGCCCGATTACATTCAGCAGGCGATTGTGCCGACCTATATTCGTGGCGCGATCAAGCGCGAAATTCCCGATCACGAATTGGCGCCCTACGTGCGACCCTGGCTCGGAGATCAGGGGCAAGCGGCGTTCTATCGGCAGATCGCGCAGATGGATGAACGTTTTACCCGCGAGATCGAAGGGTTGTACCCGACGGTTCGCTGCCCGGTGCAGATTCTTTGGGGGGAGGACGATCAGTGGATTCCCATCGAGCGCGGACGGGCGTTGCATCAGATGATTGCGGGGTCGCAGTTTCATGCCATTCCCAATGCCGGGCATCTGGTTCAGGAGGATGCGCCGGAGGCGATTGTGGCGGCGCTGTTACGGTTTTTGCCGTTTGCACAGAACGCCTGATCGATGGACCCCCCTCGCCACAAGCTCGCTCCCACATGGGTACATGTGCTCCTTCAGATGCACCGCTTTCGAGCCCTCTGCGGGCCAAATCCGCCTGTTCGTCTATAAATAACAACACCCTCGCGCCATTGGCACGAGCACTGCAACACCCTCCGCGTCTCCATCCAGCAAGGAACGCCACATGACGCAGAACGATCCCGGCAACGATTACCCTCTCAGCGAAGTCCCGATGCATGCCCGCAAGGGACTTGCCTCCACCGCCATGGTGCTACTGGGTTTTACCTTCTTCACCGCGACCATGTTTGCCGGCGGCAAGCTCGGTGTGGCGTTCAGTTTCGGCGAGATGATGGCGGTGATTATCGTCGGCAATCTGCTGCTGGGGATCTACGCCGCGGGGCTGGGCTACATCGCCTTCAAAAGCGGCCTCAATTCAGTGTTGATGGGACGTTTCTGCTTCGGTGAAGTGGGCAGCAAACTCAGCGACCTGATCCTCGGCTTCACCCAGATCGGCTGGTACGCCTGGGGCACGGCGACCGCGGCCGTCGTACTCGGCAAGTATTTCGAACTGAGTGAGGGCACCGTTCTGGGCTTGATGGTGCTGTTCGGCCTGGGCTTCTGCGCCACGGCATACATCGGCTATCGCGGGCTGGAGATTCTGTCGTACATCGCCGTACCCGCGATGATGTTGCTGCTGATGCTGTCGATGTGGGTCGCGACGGTGAAGGTCGGCGGGCTTGAGGGCTTGCTCGCAGTGGTTCCGACAGGAACGCTGGATTGGTCGACCGCGATTACGCTGGTGTTCGGCACGTTCGTCAGCGGGGCGACGCAAGCAACCAACTGGACACGCTTCTCCCGTTCGGCGCGGGTTGCGGTGCTGGCGAGCCTGATCGGCTTCTTCGTCGGCAACGGTCTGATGGTGTTGATCGGTGCCTACGGCGCCATCGTCTATCAGCAACCGGACGTGGTCGAAGTGCTGCTGTTGCAAGGCTTCGCCATGGCGGCGATGGCGATGTTGCTGCTCAACATCTGGAGCACCCAGGACAACACCATCTACAACTTCGCCGTCGCTGGTTGCAACCTGCTACGTACGGGCCGGCGCAAAACCGTGACCCTGGCTGGCGCGGTGATCGGCACGCTGCTGGCGCTACTGGGCATGTATGACATGCTGGTGCCCTATCTGATTCTGCTGGGCACGGTGATTCCGCCGATTGGCGGAGTGATCATGGCCGACTTTTTCTTCCGCTATCGTGGCCGCTACCCCCGCCTGGCCGACACACAGTTGCCCGCGTTCAACTGGCCGGGTCTGAGCGCTTACGCGGTCGGCACAGTCGCCGCCTTCAGCTCGCCGTGGGTCGCGCCGCTGGTAGGGATTGCCGCCGCCGCGCTAACGTATGTGCTATTGACCGGGGTACTGGGTGCCCGTACCGCCGACGCACCACTACAAGATCTCTAAAAGGATTCGCCTGATGCACATCATCAACGCCCGCCTACGCAACCAAGAAGGCCTGCATGAGTTGCACCTGGAAAACGGCCTGATTCATACCATCGCCCGGCAAACCGAAGCTCCGTCCCTGGGGCCTGATGACCTGGACGCCGGTGGCAATCTGGTGGTGCCGCCCTTCGTCGAGCCGCACATTCACCTCGATGCCACCCTGACCGCCGGCGAACCGCGCTGGAACATGAGCGGCACGCTGTTCGAAGGCATCGAGTGCTGGGGCGAGCGCAAGGCGACCATCACTCAGGAAGACACCAAGACCCGCGCCAAGAAGACCATCCAGACCCTCGCCGCCCATGGCATTCAGCATGTGCGCACCCACGTCGACGTCACTGACCCGGAACTGACCGCGCTCAAGGCGATGCTCGAAGTCCGCGAAGAAAGCCGCCACCTGATCGACCTGCAGATCGTCGCGTTTCCTCAGGAGGGCATCGAGTCGTACCGCAACGGCCGGGAGCTGATGGAAGAAGCGATCCGCCTGGGCGCCGATGTAGTCGGGGGCATTCCGCATTTCGAGTACACCCGGGATCAGGGCGTGAGCTCAGTGAAGTTCCTCATGGACCTGGCCGAACGCACAGGTTGTCTGGTGGACGTGCATTGCGACGAAACCGACGACCCGCACTCACGCTTCCTTGAGGTGCTTGCCGAAGAGGCCCGCAGCCGCGACATGGGTTCGCGCGTCACCGCCAGCCACACCACGGCCATGGGCTCTTACGACAACGCCTACTGCGCCAAACTCTTTCGGCTGCTCGGGCATTCGGGGATCAGCTTTGTCTCCTGCCCGACCGAAAGCATTCACCTGCAAGGACGCTTCGATAACTTCCCGAAACGCCGTGGCGTGACCCGGGTGAATGAGTTGCTCGAAGCGGGGATGAATGTGTGCTTCGGCCAGGATTCGATCGTCGATCCGTGGTATCCGCTGGGTAACGGCAACATCTTGAGGGTGCTCGAGGCTGGGTTGCACATCTGCCATATGCTCGGTTATCGCAATCTGCAAAGTGCGCTCGACCTGGTGACCGACAACAGTGCCAAGGCCATGAACCTGGGCGATCGTTATGGGCTGGAACAAGGGCGACCGGCGAATCTGTTGATTCTGTCGGCGGACAGTGATTATGAGGTGATTCGCAGCCAGGGTTTGCCGCTGTATTCGGTTCGCGGGGGCAAGGTGTTGATGAAGCGGCAGATGCCGGTGGTGGAATGGGCGGATCAGCTTTAGAAAGTCGCTGACCAGACGGGCCTCTTCACGGGCAAGCCTCGCTCCTACAGATCTGCGCTAATCCTTGTAGGAGCTTGCCCGCGAAGGGATCTTGAATTCAACCCATCAACCGCGCCGTACCAAACAACCTCACCCGACTCAATTCGCCATCTATTTCTTCCAGCAAAATCGGCGCCGTGCCGCCAGGCATGACCACCTTCACCTCACCCGCCGCCACCCACCCCACTCGCCACGCCGCGCACGCCACCGCACTGGCGCTGGTGCCCGACGACGCGGTCGGCCCTTCGCCGCGCTCGAACACCCGCGCAACGATTCGCCCCTCGGATTCAAGCATCGCCCATTGCAGGTTCACACCCGCCGGACACGGCTGCCCTGCCCCGGTCGGCATGGTATAGGCGATGCAGGTCAATCCTTCGGCCAACGCCGACTCGCGCATCTGCGCGTTACTCGGCAACGCATCGGCGTCTGTCACCAACGTCACGCAATGCGGATTGCCGATACGCACGAACTGGCTGCGGTTCCAGGCAGGATCGAGCGCGGACAATGGCCGTACATGACTGACTTCGCGCCCCTTCAACATCACGGGTTCCACGCCTTGCGCGCCCACCGCTTCAGGCCCGAACGATGGCTGTCCCAGGTCCAGCCAGAACCCTTGCACGCCATCGATTTCAGCGGGTTTCACTGAAGTCTCCACCGGCGAAACCGCATCGCTCTTGTCGTGATGAACCCGGAGCAGACAAGCCTCTTTCGTCGGCATCAGCCCTTGCTCACCAAGGGCCTGGGAAAAAATCGTCAGCCCATTGCCACTGCGCTCGGCCAAGGTGCCATCGGTGTTGACGATTAACAGGTCAAAGGGCGGCGCAGCTTGAAACGGCCCCACCAGCAGACCGTCGCAGCGATGCGCCTTGCTGCCGGGCGGTTGTGTACCGGGAACCCAGCTGCAGAACGCCTCTACGGCCGACGACGCCCAGGCCTCACGGGTTTGCGCGGCATGGCTGGCCAGTTCAGGCAGTTCGATACCACTTCTGCGCACATCGTCCGGCGTCACGACCGCGTAGATATTGCCTCGAGCATCGTACATCCGCGTCATGGCATCTCCTGTATGAGCAATTGATCCGTCGACAATATCGCGAAACAGCGGCTGGCTGTGCAAGGATGTCAGCCTGCCTGACTGCAACCCCATCCGGACGTGATGATCGAACCCAGTGCGATTGTTCACTGTCCCTCGGGGACGCGATGTTTTTTGCCAAGGATCGATATGACCAACCTCAACACCCAAGCCTCATTCGTCCCCGGACGTCTGGAACAGATGTCCACACGCATCGCCTTTTTCATCGCCGGCTTCGGCATCGCGGCCTGGGCGCCACTGGTGCCTTACGCCAAGGCGCGGGCCGGGCTGGATGAAGGAACCCTAGGGCTGTTGCTGCTGTGTCTGGGGGTGGGCTCGATTCTGGCGATGCCCATGGCCGGGATTCTGGCTTCGCGTTTTGGCTGCCGTCGGGTGTTGAGCGGCGGGACCTTGTTGATCTGTGCGGCATTGCCACTGTTGGCAACGGTGTCTTCAATCCCCGCGTTGATCGCGGCGTTGTTCATGTTTGGCGCGGGCCTGGGCACGGTGGATTCGACGGTGAACCTGCAAGCGGTGATCGTCGAACGGGCCAGCGGCAAGACCATGATGTCGGGGTTTCATGGGTTGTTCAGCCTCGGTGGAATCGTCGGCGCGGCGGGTGTCAGTGCCCTGCTCGGCTTGGGGATGTCACCGCTGGGGGCGATGCTGGTGGTGATCGTGCTGCTGGTGGTGGCGTTGCTCAAAGCCGCGCCGCATCTGTTGCCCTATGCCAGCGAAAGCTCCGGCCCGGCATTTGCCGTGCCGCATGGCATCGTGCTGTTTATCGGCGGGATGTGTTTCATCGTGTTTTTGGCCGAAGGCGCGGCGCTCGACTGGAGCGCGGTATTCCTGGCGCAGGAGCGCGGGCTCGACACGGCGTATGCAGGGTTGGGTTACGCGGCGTTTGCGCTGACCATGACCGTCGGGCGCTTGACCGGCGATGCCATTGTCCGGCGCCTCGGTGCGACACGAGTGATAGTGTTTGGTGGATCGACGGCCGCCGCAGGCCTGGCGCTGGCGACGTTCGCACCGAGTTGGGAAGCGGCGCTGGTGGGTTATGCACTGCTAGGGGCAGGCTGTTCGAACATTGTGCCGGTGCTTTATACCGCCGTGGGCAAACAGACCGTCATGCCGGAAAGCATTGCCGTGCCGGCCATTACTACATTGGGCTATGCAGGGATTCTTGCCGGGCCTGCAGTGATCGGCTTTATCGCCCATGGCAGCAGTTTGAGTTTTGCCTTTGGGTTGATGGCGGTGTTGCTGGTAGCCGTGGCGATTGGCGGGAAGGTGTTGAAGGTTTAAAGCGAAAAGATCGCAGCCTGCGGCAGCTCCTACAGGGGAAACGCATATTCCGTGTAGGAGCGGCCGAAGGCTGCGATTTTTTGATCTTCAATCGTTAAAAACCGACGCTGGCCTGCACGAAGAACGTGCGCGGTGCGCCGACGTACCTCCCCGAGTTGTTGTCGCTGGAGCGGGTGAAATACTGCTTGTCGAAAATGTTCTTCACCCCCGCTCCGACTTTCAGGTTCGACAGTTGCGAGCCGAAGTCATAACCGCCACGCACGTTCCAGGTGACGTAACCCGGGATGTCGCCGTACTGACCGTCCGCGCTGCCTTCGGTGATGTAGTTGCCGCTGAAACTGCCATCAGCGTTCACCGCGGTGCCCGGCGAGCGCTGTTTGGACTGGGCAAATGCATCGAGGTTGTAGGTCCAGCGGTTGATGTCGTAACGCAGGCCGGCAGTCGCCACCTGACGTGAGTAGAACGGTAGGTCACGGCCCTTGAAGCCTGGAATCTCGCCTTCATAAACGGCGCGCGTGTAGGTGAAACCGGCATTGGCGGTCAGGCCGTCGAGCCGTGGGTCCAGCGCCGCCATGTCGTAGTGCACCGAGGCTTCAAGGCCTTGGTGTGTGGTGGCGCCGAGGTTGGTCCAGCCCACATCGTTGCTGATGTACTGCAACTCTTTATCGAAGTCGATGTAGAACAGCGTCACTTCCCCGCCCCACACGTCATCGTTGTAGCGCGTGCCGATCTCGTAGGTCTTGGCCTTTTCCGGGTTCAGGCCGTTGGCGGTGTTGTCACCCGAGCCACCCTGACCGAGCTGGAAATATTGCAGGCTGCCGAACGAGGTTTCGTAGTTGGCGAACAGTTTCCAGGCCTCGGACATGTGATACATCACGCTCAGGGTCGGCAGCGGTTCGTTGCTGTCGATGCTGCGGCGTTTTTCCTGCACAGGCTTGCCAGCGGTGTCGAGCACCGGTCGGTCGTGCCATTCGGTACTGATGCTTTCAAAACGGATGCCGGGGGTCACGGTCCAGTTGCCGACGTCGATCTTGTCATCGATGTAAACAGCATGGGCTTCGGTGCCCCCGGTGCGATCCTGGAACACATGACCATCGGAAGTTTTGGTGACCACCGGCTGATTGTTCACCAGCGCCAGACGGCTCGCCTCTTCGTGCATGCCTTCTTTCAAGTAACGATAACCGACGCTGGCTTCCTGAGTGGTCGGGCCCAGATCGAACACATGGGACACACGCGGTTCGATGCCGAAGGTGTAGTAAGTGCGCGGATAGGAACTGAGAGTTTTCTGGTCGCGAGCGGCGATGGTGCTGCCACGGAAGCTGTCGGAATAGTAGGTCAGCACTTCGGCCTGGGTGCGGTCGTCGATCTGCCGAATCCACTTGAAAGACACATCCTTGCGGCGGCCGCTGAAGTTGTCATGGTCACGGTCGGACTGGAACGGATCGGCGTCGTACTGCTTCTGCGTCAGGCCGCCGGGCATGTCGGCGCTGGCGTCGTAGTAATGGAAATTGAGGCTGAAATCGTCCTGATCGGTGGGCGCCCAGTGGGTTTTGAGGATCACGTCGTCGATGTCATTGCTGTTGTTGCTTTTGCGATAACCGTTGCCGTTCACGCCGGAATACAACAGCGCCACGCCCATGCCGTTATCGGCGGTGCCACCGAGAAACGCGGTGTCGATGTGTTTCCAGCCACCGCGCTGGGTGGTTTCCAGGGTGGTGCCGATTTCACCGGTGGCTTTCTCCGGGATCGCGCGGGTGACGAAGTTGATCACGCCACCGACGTTCTGCGGCCCATAACGCACCGAGCCGGCGCCACGCACCACGTCAATGCTGTCGAGGTTGCCGGAAGAAATCGGTGCCATGGACAGCTGCGGTTGCCCATAAGGGGCGAAGGCGGCCGGCACGCCGTCGATCAGCACGGTGGAGCGTGGCGACAGGCGCGAGGTCAGGCCGCGCACGCCGACGTTCAGGGAAATGTCGCTGCCGCCGGTGCCGTTGGCGTCCTGCACTTGCACGCCGGGTACGCGACGCAGCACGTCACCAACGTTCATGGCGCCCTGCTCGACCATGGCTTCACGACGGATCACCGTGCGCGCGCCGGGATGGTTTTGCACCACGGCGGCGTCGGCGTCACCCAGCCAGTCGCCGACCACTTTGATGTCGGTCACGCCCAACTCCAGCGGGCCATTGGCAGCGGAAGTCGGGGCTGGCATCAGGGTCACCGAGCCTTCATCAATCTGATATTCCAGACCGCTGCCTTGCAGCAATTGGCGCAAAGCCTGTTCCGGCGAGAGATTACCGTCGACTGCCGGAGCCTGTTTGCCGGCCACCAGTTCCGGGCTGAAAAAAACCTGCAGCGAGGTTTGCTGACCCAGCTGACTCAAGGCCTGACCTAGCGGCTGCGCCTGAATATGAATGGCATCGGCAGCGAACGCTTGGGGCAGCGCCGAGCTGACCGCCAAGGCGAGAGCGAGGGGCAGCCAGGATGCTTTGTTATTTTTAGCGGTGGTTTTCTTCACGTCGAACATTGTCCTGTGGATCGCTAGAGTGTGCGCCTGTTAATGCAAACCAGTTGCAGTTGGACAAGAAGACGAAGAACTCGAAAAAAACCTGAATCTATCGGGCAATTATTTCCTGACTGCCGTTATCGAGGGTCCGAATGGCTACCGGCAGAATGCTCGGCAAGGCCTTGAGCAATGCGTCGGTGTTGTCGGATTTGAACACGCTGGTCAGGCGCAGATTGCCCACTTTGGCATTGTCGACCGTCAGCGGTTTTTCCCGATAGCGCGACACCTCTTCGGCCACTTCACTGAGGCTGGCGTTGTTGAACACCAGTTTGCCGCTGCGCCATGCGGTCAGTTCTGCAGGATTGACCGCATAAGCGGCAGCGACAAAACCCTGGGCATCGACGCGAGTACCGAGGCCGGCGGTAAGGCTGACGAAATCGGCGCCATTACCTTGAACCTTGACCGTGCCCTGCTCCACCGCGACCCGGGTTTCAGCGCTGTCGCGACGCACATCAAAACGGGTGCCAGTGACCGTGACCTTGCCGCTGCCCGCTTCGACCACGAACGGTCGGCGGCTGTCGTGCTCGACGCTGAACATTGCCTCGCCTTGCATCAATTCGATGCCGCGACGGTGCTTTTCATAGCGAACCTGCACCCGGCTGCGGCTGTTCAGATCTATCACCGAACCGTCCGGCAACGCCACATGGCGACGCTCGCCAAGGGCCGTGGAATATTCAGCCGTGTAGGTCGCCGGCTGGTTCAAGCCACTGAACAACCCCAGGCCGAGCGCCACCGTCAACACACTGGCAGCCACCGCGTAACGCACCAGCGGATGACGTGTGCGGCGTGCCGGCGGGGTTTCGCACAAAGCATGCAAACGCTTGGCCGGCAGCAGATCCGCCGCCGACCACAGGCTCTGGAGCATTTGATATTCGTCGCGATGCTGAGGATGTTCGTCCAGCCAGATTTCGAAGCCTCGCTGCTCTTCGGCGTTGACGGCGGGTTCCTGCAAACGCACAAACCACCGCGCCGCGTCGTCGCGAACCGTTGTTCGCCCGCACGCACAATCACGAGTATCCATCATGGAAAGTCCTGTTTGGCCGGGGATGAGAAGACGCAGCGAATCATGGTTGTAACCCGTCCAGACGATCACGCAAATGCCGCAGGGTGCGGATCATATACTTTTCCACCATGTTCTTGGACAGCCCCAGGCGCTCGGCGATTTCAGCCTGGGTCAGGCCTTCGATCTTCTGCCAGACGAACACCTTGCGACAGTTGACCGGCAGCTCGGTGAGCGCCCGTTCAATGGAATCCGCCAACTGGATCGCGTGCATGAAATGCTCCGGGTCGCCGGACGACGACACACTGTGATCGATCGCCTCCGACTCCATGGCACCCCGCCGATCCTCACGCCGATAACCGTCTACCGCAATATTGCGCGCGGTCTGGTGCAAATACGCCCGAGGTTGCTGCACCGCCGCCGAATCGGACTCAAGCACCCGCACGAAGGTGTCATGGGCCAGGTCCTCGGCCTGCTGACGATTTCTCAGGCGACGGGTCCAGGTGCCGATCAACTCTTCGTAATGCTCGAAAAAACCGGGTCTGCGGGGCAGCTTGGGGGTCATTGCGGTGTGCTGTGGAGAGGAGGCGTGAATAGTAATGCTTCCTATTAACTGGAAGCAATGGATTCCCTCTATCCCCGTGTTGTGGCCCCGTCGGAAGACTGGATGGGATGTTGAATCAGAATCAAAAACCGAGGGCGGGCGCCAAGGCGTTCGATAAAAGAAGTCCGCGAACGTCCTATAACTCAAAGCCAACCTGACGACCGGCAGCCTAAACCCATTGTCAGAAAATATTACCTACGTCATATTACACGCGTAATAAAGCATCGTTTCTCACAGGTACTTCTCTATGACCAGCATGCCCAGTCTTGAACCCGACCTTGCTGTCGCGGTGACCACCCCCAAGTCTCCCCTGCTTAAAAGGTTGCTCTTGCTGACGGCGGCCATCGCGGCCCTGGTGTTCATCGGGCTGTACGCAGCCCATTGGTGGACCGCCGGGCGTTTCATCGAAGAAACCGACGATGCCTACATAGGTGGTGACGTCACGGTGATCGGGCCGAAAATCGCGGGGTATATCGAAGAGGTGCTGGTCACCGACAACCAGAAGGTCAAGGCCGGTGATGTGCTGATCCGCCTCGATGCTCGTGACTATCGCGCCAACCTGGTCAAGGCTGAAGGGGCAGTGGCCGCTGAAGAAGCGCTGCTCGCCAACCTCGACGCCACCGAACAGCTGCAATACGCGGTGATCGGCCAGGCCCGTGCCGGCATTGATGCCGCGGGCGCCGAAACCGCGCGCTCGCGGGACGATAACGCCCGCTACAAACGCCTGGTGAACAGCAATGCCGTCTCGGTGGAAAGCGCGCAACGGGCCGATGCCACCTTCAAGACTGCACAGGCGCAGAGTGCCCGGGCTCAGGCCGAATTGCTGGCCGCGCAACGCCAATTGAATGTGATTGAAACCCAGAAACAGCAGGCGCGCGCCGCGTTGATACAGGCGCGGGCCGAGCGTGATCTGGCGCAGTTGAACGTCGGTTACACCGAGTTGAAAGCCCCGGTCGACGGCGTGATCGGCAATCGTCGGGCACGGGTCGGCGCTTACGCCCAGGCCGGTTCGCAACTGCTGTCGGTGGTGCCGGCCAGCGGGCTGTGGGTCGATGCCAATTTCAAGGAAGATCAACTGTCGCGGATGACGCCGGGCCAGCGCGTGATCGTTCATGCGGACGTGCTCAAGGGACGTGAATTCCACGGTCATCTGCACAGCCTCGCACCGGCCAGTGGTTCGCAATTCAGCGTACTGCCACCGGAAAACGCCACTGGCAACTTCACCAAAATCGTCCAGCGAGTACCGGTGCGAATCCTGCTCGATCCCGCTGACGGCGTACTCGGTCATCTGCGTCCCGGTTTGTCAGTGACGGCTGAAGTGGATACCCGCACCGAGCCCGAAGCTGAATCCCCGGCCGTAGCCAGCGCGCCATGAACCGCGTCCTCGCCGCCCCCGCGCAACCGTTCAATGCCGCCAACATGGCGACGGCGACCAAGGTGTTCGCCTTCGCCACGATGTGCATCGGCATGTTCATTGCGCTGCTGGACATTCAGATCGTCTCGGCGTCACTGCGTGACATCGGCGGCGGGCTCTCGGCCGGCACCGACGAAACCGCCTGGGTGCAGACCAGTTACCTGATCGCCGAAATCATCGTGATTCCGCTGTCCGGCTGGCTGTCCCGGGTGTTCTCGACCCGTTGGCTGTTCTGCGCCTCGGCGGTGGGTTTCACCCTGGCCAGCCTGCTCTGCGGCGCGGCCTGGAACATCCAGAGCATGATCGTCTTCCGCGCCCTGCAAGGATTTCTTGGTGGCTCGATGATCCCGCTCGTATTCACCACCGCATTCTTTTTCTTCACCGGTAAACAACGGGTAATCGCCGCCGCAACCATCGGTGCCGTGGCCTCGCTGGCACCCACATTGGGGCCGGTGATCGGTGGCTGGATCACGGACATTTCGTCCTGGCACTGGCTGTTCTACATCAATCTGGTGCCGGGGATTTTCGTCGCGGTGGCAGTGCCGATGCTGGTGAAAATCGATCAACCGGAACTGTCGCTGCTCAAGGGCGCCGACTACCTGAGCATGCTGTTCATGGCGGTGTTTCTCGGCTGCCTGGAATACACCCTGGAAGAAGGCCCGCGCTGGAACTGGTTCAGCGACAGCACGATTCTGACCACTGCCTGGATCAGCGGCCTGGCCGGATTGGCGTTCATTGGTCGCACCCTGCATGTGGCCAATCCGATCGTCGATCTGCGTGCCTTGAAAGACCGTAACTTCGCCCTCGGCTGCTTCTTTTCATTCGTCACGGGGATCGGCCTGTTCGCGACGATTTACCTGACGCCGCTGTTTCTCGGCCGGGTGCGCGGTTACGGCGCGCTGGACATTGGCCTGGCAGTGTTTTCCACCGGGGTGTTCCAGATCCTGGCGATTCCGCTGTACGCCTTTCTGGCCAACCGCATCGACCTGCGCTGGATCATGATGACCGGCCTTGGATTGTTTGCCCTGTCGATGTGGGATTTCAGCCCGATCACCCACGACTGGGGGGCCAAGGAATTGATGCTGCCACAAGCCTTGCGCGGGATCGCTCAACAACTGGCAGTGCCGCCCGCGGTAACCCTGACCCTCGGCGGGTTGGCACCGGCACGGCTCAAACATGCCTCAGGGTTGTTCAACCTGATGCGCAACCTCGGCGGCGCGATGGGCATCGCCGCCTGCGCGACCATCCTCAATGACCGCACCAACCTGCACTTCACCAGGTTGGCGGAGAACCTCAACAGCACCAACGAAGCGCTGAATCAGTGGCTGTCCCAGGTTGGCAATAATTTTTCCGCCCTCGGCCAGAGCGGCGACATCGGCGTCACCGCCAGCCTGCGTCAGCTATGGCTGCTGACCTACCGCGAAGCGCAGACGCAAACCTACGGCGACGCGTTTCTGATGATCATGGTCTGCTTCATCCTCGCCACAGCGATGGTGCCCTTGATGCGCAGGGTGCAACCACCGGCCGCGCCGAGTGCCGATGGGCATTGAGGCTTGCCCCCGTTGGGTCGCGAAGCGGCAAGCCTGGCTCTCCTACAGCCTCTTGCGTCATTCGCAATACTCACAAACGACACAAAACCCTGTAGGAGCGAGGCTTGCCCGCGAAAAGGCCCGCTCAGGCACCGCAAATTCCCAGGGACTAATCCGTCACTAGGCATCGCCCGAAGGCCGTGCCCTTAACCGCCGCCCAATCACATCCAGCACATCACACCCATCCCTCAGAGGAATGGCACAGAGCAAGGCGAAGTCGCTGAGGATGATCGAGTCGCACTCGACCGAGCCGCGCATGGACATGTTTTCGAGCACCTGAGTGACTGCGCGAATTCGATAGCTGGCGGCGTCATACAAAACATCGAGCGGCGCGTGGGTATCGACGAACAGGGTGGGTATGTCAGTGCAGTTGCTGGTGAGCGCCATGAAGCGGCTTTTGGGGTGGGGCATTGGTTTTTCGTAGGGTGGATCGGGGTGAAGACTTTTCATATTGAAACCTCTGGTAGTAATGGGCGCTACCATCGGCCTTCCTACAGGCTTGGGTGGCAGCTATACGCGGGGTAGGAATATCGAGACCAGAGAACTCGACCACACCGAAGCGTGCCCGCGCACAGCCGCCGCAACTGATCTTACGGACACACGTTGATGGCCGCAATTCAGGTGTCGACGCCAAAGCGTCCTCTCTAGTCTTGAAGGGTTCCTACACCCTGCCACTGAATTTTCAGTGACCACCAGAGACTATCGTTGGAAAACAATTCACACCAGTTCATGGAAACCGCTACGAGTTGAAGGAAACTTCCGACGAGCTTGTCCAGAAATTTCGCCGCCACACCATCAATTTCAACTTACCAAGTGGACTGATCTTCGAGACTGGCTTTTTGAAGGTCGTTTTTCCATACCACGGTTGCTAACCGAAAAATATCTTCAAAAAAAGCCCGTGTATTTTCCATTTCGTCCCACCCATCAGGAAATGAAGAAAAGGCTTCTGGGTCATATGCCAACAGCGACTGAAAATCATATGTTTCGTCCTGAAGAGCCTCCTTCAGACATTTATAAATCAGAAATTTGTGCCGGTACGTCTTTCTTGTAGGCAAACAGTATTTAACTATTATTTTTTCTCTATCAGTCGGATCATTGGGATCAAGTTTTTCCAGTTCTTCCCCTAACGTTTCTTCACGATCATAAATATCAATCCCCGCCAAAAAAAAAGCGGGTGTCGGAAGGTATGGCTGCCCATCATCTGGATCAATAAACATTTACCACCTACTTAATAGGATATAGCGTAAACGGTACGCCAGTTACAGGATCGAATTTCATTTCAAACCCATTCATTTCAATCAATTTCGGATTTTTTTCCGACTTAGCATTGGGTATATAACCCTCTCCTGCGCCAGGAAGTCTCATCCTCACAATATCTGCCTGCTGAGAATCTTTTCCTGTAAACCGCGGCAAGCCTTGTTCCACCCTCGTTGTTCCAAGATTGTATGCCCTTTGCATAATCACCCAACTAGAAAACCTAGAGCTCGAATTACCTCTTCTTTTTCGCGGTTTTTTACCAGTAATAGGATCCGTACCATCAATAGCTCGTTGTTTCAATGCGGCATCTGGAACCTCTGGACCATGCTTCCCCACCATATGCATGCCCTGACTGTCGTTTAATCTCTTAATTTCTTTCTTGGCAAGCTCCTCAGCACTTAACTTGGATTTCGGTAACTCAGGCTCACCCTCATCAACTTTAATCCCAGTCGTATCATCCGGCGCCTGACACCCAGGCTTATTCGGCGGCGGGCAATTTCCGCTCAACCCCAACGGATCAACCCACCCCGTCGGATTCGGGGTGTATTGATACTGGTTCAGCCCACCCGCCACCTTGATCGGGTCCGGCGTCAGGTACCGGCCAACCTCCGGATCATAGTACCGATGCCGGTTGTAGTGCAGACCGCTCTCGGCGTCGAAGTACTGCCCTTGAAAGCGTAGCGGTTGCTCAAGCTGCTCGCCCCCGCCCAACGCCAGATGCGTGACTTTGCCGTAGGCGTTGTACTTCGCCGACCACACGATCTCGCCACCAAAATCGGTCAGTTCCTGCGGCGTGCCGAGGTGATCGAGTTGGTAGTAAAACGGGCAAGCCTGGCGCGGACCTTTGCCGTCAAGCATGGCCAGCGGGCGGAAGCTGCCGGGCTCATAAACGTAGCTGCGGTAATGCTCGCTGCTGCTTTCAGCAACGAGGTTGTCGCCCTGCCAGAAAAACTCGGTGGTTTTGCCATCAACGGTTTTGGCAATGCGACGGCCGAAGGCGTCGTAGCGGTAACTGGTGCAACGACCGTCCGGAGTGGTGACGCCGACCAGTCGGTGCTGGCAGTCGTAGCGGTACTCGGTGACGAGTTTCTGCGCGGTGCCGCGGCGTTCGTGGGTCAGGTTGCCGAAGGCGTCGTAGTCGTAATGGCGGTCGCCCTGCATGAGCAGGCGATTACCCTTGACGGTAGTCGGGCCGGGCCGATCCTGCATCAGCAGGTTGCCGGCCAGGTCGTGGGCGAAGGACTCAGGTGGGTCGTCGCGGGTGTGACGCAAGCGGGTCAGGCGGTCGAGCGGGTCGTATTGGTAATTGCGCTGGCCGTGGCGGGTGTCGGCGATTTGGTCGAGATTGCCGTTGAGGCCGTAGGCATAGTCGCGGCGGTAGAGGTTTTTTTGCTGTTGGCTGACCGCATGAGCCTTCAAACGGCCTTGGTCGTCGTAGGCATATTCACTGAGCAACAGGCCTTGCTGGCGCTGCTGTTCGCGGCCGGATTTGTATGTGTGGGTTGTAAGACGTGCGCCGTTGAGATCGATGGCCGTCAGCGCGCCGCCCTTGGCGTGGTGGTAGTCGAGTTTGCTGTTGTCCGGCAGGCGCAGTCGCTTGAGCTGGCCGCAGGCGTCGTAGCCATAGCGCAAGGTGCCCCAGCCCTGGTGCTCGGTGATCAGGCGATCCTGCTGGTCGTACTCGAATTCCAGCGGGTGATCGTGGCCGTCATCGACGCTGGTCAGTCGGCCGAGGCGATCGTAACGGTACTCGACCTGAATGCCATCGGGCAGGGTCTTGACCAATAGGCGTCCGGCACTGTCGCGCTGATACCCGGTGATCAGCTGCGAGCCGTCATCGCCAAATTCGGTTTTTTCCAGCAGGTGGCCGTTGAGGTCGTAGACGTAGGCAGTGCGGCGGCCGTCGAAGCCGGTTTCCTGTCGGATCAATCCGCTGGGCGTGTAGTCCAGCTGATATTTTTCGCCGGATTCGTTTTCGATTTCCGTCAGCAATAGCTGCGCGTTGTCATAACGATATTTGAGCTGGGTGCCATCAGGATTAATCCGGCGGCTGACCAGGTGCAGGTCGTCGGCGTATTCGTAGCGGGTGATTCGGCCCAGTTCATCGCGTTCGGCGGTGATCTGGCCGTAGGCGTTGTAACTGAACCCGCGAATGGCGCCGGTAGGCAACGTCGTCTGGAGCAGTCGTCCGACGGCGTCCCACTGGTAACGGGTGAGTGCACCGTGTTCGTCCTGACGGGTCGTCTGCCGCCCCAGCGCATCGTAGGAAAAGCGCCGCAGCCCACCGTCCGGCAGGGTCTCTTCGAGCAGTTGCCCCAAGGCATTCCAGACGAACACATGCCGGCTGGTATCCGGATAGCGGATCGATAGCAGGCGCCCCTGAGGGTCGTAGTGGTAATGGGTGATATGGCCGTCGGGATCGGTGGCCTCGGTCACATCCCCCTGCGCATTGCGCTGGTATTTCCATACCGCTTTGCCGCGATAGCGCGCATGCAGGAAACCATTGCGGTATTCGTAGGCCGTTGGCTCGTCTTCCGGTGGAATCAGCGCCACCAACCGTCCGACTTCGTCATAACGGTATTCAGTGACGGCCCCCAACGGATCCTGCTCGGCCACCAAGCGGCCCTGATCGTCATAGACCTTGAGCTGTTCGCCACCGTCCAGCCCGACCTTGCGCACCAGCCGCGCCCGGTCGTCGTGCTCGTAAACTTCTTCACTGCCGTCGGCGTTTTTAACCACCACGCTGCCGTGGTCATCCCAGACATACCGCGCATCCATCTGCGCAAACGATGCCCAGTGCCGGACGCAGCGCGCCGCCTTGCCGGAGCGTTCCCACGCCCAGAAGAAACTCGCGCCACCGGCCAGTTGCCGCTGCAGGATGACGTGCCGGTCGTCGTAGTCGTAACGCTCGCTCTCCCCGGCGGCATTGCTCGCTTCGATCAGTTGATCGCGTTCGTCGTAGCGGTAACTGACCAGCGTTTGTTCGGTTTGCCAGGCTTCGTCGAGGGTCTGCGCCGGGACAAACACCTGATAGTCGACGGCGATCAGATGAGCGCGGTCATAGCGCAACAGCAAGGCGCGGTCGGCGCCGTTGTCGAGGCGTTGAATACGCTCCTGACGGTCGCGGGTGATGCGCAAGCGGTTGTCGTAGGCGTCGCTGATCGCCGTCAGCCGACCGTTGTGAAAGTGGTAGAAACGCGCGTCGTCGCCGGCCTGGGCGAGGATCAGCTCCTCGGGAACAGCCCCGAGATAAATCGCGGCGCGTGACAGGCTGTTGTGGATCGCCGAACGCTCAATAGATGGCAATGGGAACGTCGTGCGACGATTTTCGTGGTCGATCCAGATGACCTGATCACCCTCCATCTCCAGTCGATGGGCGAGCGAATGGCTCCAGCCAAAACCCAGCCCGCAGTCGATCTCGGCAGCGCTGGTGCGATAGAACCGGATGAAATCGAACGGCAGAATCCCATCCAGCGCACCGTCGGTGAGGGTCAGTAGTTCTTCGCCGGTGACCATCGACACCGGGCATTTGTTGGTCGCGGTTTTATCGGCCGAGTCGGCGCTGTCGCCGTTGGGGTTGGTGGCCTGTTTCGAGACGTCGTCGCGGTGTTCGTTTTGCTTGAGCGTGGTGTTGCGTTGAGCATCCCAGCGCAGTTGCATCCGGCCTTTTTTCAGGCCCGCCGCGATGCCCCGCGCGGCGACCTTTTTGTAGCGGTCGACGTAGCTCATGAAGCTGTCGATGATCGTGAAGATCGCTTTGACCAAGCGCAGCACGGCATCGATGATCCGTGCGCCGTAGTTGGCCAGGCGCATGCTCAAGTAGGCGATCCCGGCGCCGGCCCCGGTGAACGTCAGGACGATCCCGATCAGAATGTCGAGCAGCAATTGCACCACGCCCGTCGACACCGCCTCGGCGGTTTTACCGGCGACCTCGCTGGGCGGCAGCATTTCCAGCCACAGGCTGGCGGTGCGCAGCAGCAAACACAGCGCCGCTTCGTCACTGGCCAGCAGCTGGATCTTTTCCATCACCTGCGGTGATTTTTCTGCCAGCTCACGCAACTGATCGGCACCGCTGCCTAAGCGATCAGCGAACTGGCGGGGATCCTGGAGAATGTCCGACAGCAGGCTGATGCTGTCCCACACGCCCTCGATCGCCGCCCAACTTCCCGCGAGCATTCCGTTGCCCGCGGCCACCAAAGTCGACTGTGACCACTGCGGCTTGAACCCCTCCCACTCGCTACGCAGCCAAGCTTCCAACGCCTTGCTCAGGCCGTCGTAGGAGGAAAACAGCTCGCTCACCTGATCCGGGGTGACTTCACTCTGAACATGAACGCGGTAGCGCTTGCCCTCTTCCCCTCGGAACATTCCCTTGCCGTTTTCATCGAGCGTGACCGGCGTCGACTTCCCGCCCTCCATGGCGATCACATCGACCTGAATGTTCCCCAACGGAATGTCGTAAACCGATTCGAACTTGCTCTCGATTTCGAGTATTCCGCCTTTCGGGCACTGGACAACGGTGGAGAGAAAATCATCGTCGCCGCTGCTGACAGCGGTGCTGGAGCTGCCGAATTTGATGATCCGCTCCATGCCCATCAGTGACGGCAGATCCGCCACGTGGCTGGCCTTGTCGGCGGACTGGCTGAGCCAGTGATTGAGCTGTTCGCGATAGAGCGAGAGGGTGTGCGGGAAGCTGTCGAGTTCTTCCTCGATGCGGGTGACGTGCTCCATCAACGCACCCAAAAGTACGGTGTTGTTGGAGAAAAGGAGTCGAACATGAGCAATCCCTTGCGCAGAAAATTAGCCGCGGGGACTTTGCGGGGGATCGATCAGGAAAGAAGTCGGGAAAGGTGGAAATGGATGTAGGGGGATTCGCTGATTAACAGCGAGTAAATAACGAGCAAGACACAAGCGGGCTTGCTCGCAAAGACGGCTAATGGGTGACACACCGCTTTCGCGGGCAAGCCCGCGCCTACAGGCATTAGAAATGCCAGACGTTACGCCTGAGGCATTTTGCGAAACCCCACGGCCAGGCGATTCCAGCTGTTGATGGTGGAAATCGCCACGGTCAGGTCGACCATTTCCTTAGGGCTGAACTCGGCGCTGAGCAGCGCATAGTCTTCATCCGGCGCGTGGGTCAGGCTCAGTTGGGTCAAGGATTCGGTCCAGGCCAGCGCGGCGCGCTCACGATCGGTGAAGAACGGTGCCTCGCGCCAGGCCGTCACGGCGAACAGTCGACGTGGCGTTTCCCCGTCCTTGATGGCATCGGCAGTGTGCATGTCGATGCAGAAGGCACAGCCGTTGATCTGCGAAGCACGCAACTTGACCAGTTCGATCAGCGACTTTTCCAGCGGTAGTTTCGAAACGGCAGCTTCCAGGGCCATCATGGCTTTGAGTCCGTCCGGGGAGGCCGTGTAGAAATCGATACGAGGTTGCATGGTGAGCTCCAATGACCAGTGGGATTGGCGCTACGTTAATGCCGACCTGGCGTTGAACAAATAGCCAATTATTGGGAAGTTGAGGATGCCAATGGATAAGCTCGATAAATAAGCATCATGGGTAATTGCCATCACCTCATTAGCAGTACTAGAATGCGATTCATTCTTGATTACGAGGCCAGGATGCCCGAAATGAGTATCTGCCCATGTCACTCTCATCCCGAATGTCGTTGTCCTGCGCCCCTTCGTCGCCCCCTGAAACGGCGCATAAAAAGCCGCTGACACGTCGACAAACCCTTGTTCGTCTGGGCCTGTTGCTGGTGGTTGGTCCCATCGGCATAACATTGCAACATGTGCCGTTCGAGCACTGGAACACTCAAGGGCGCACCTCGGTCGGTGAACAGCAGCCTGTTGAAGGCCAATCCGAATGCACCTATGCACATGACCTTCGACTGCCTAAGCCCGACTGCGCAACCACTGCAAAAACCCTTTCTTCGCCACCACCTTAGGCACTTCCTGAATCAGCGTCTGAGCCGTATACATACGGAAATCCAGCAAGGCCTTCATCGCTTCGCTGATGTCATGGCGAGCATCCAGGCAGGGTTTGAGGTATTCCTTCTCGATGCGATAAAGCGTGCAAAAAGTCTTGGCCGAAAAGTCGGCGAGCGCCGATTCATCGGAAAGAATCCCGGCCTCGCCGATCACCTCACCCGGCCCCATGCGCCCGGCCTCGAACTTTTTGCCACTGCGGCTCAGGGCGACCGACACCACACCAGACTCGATGATGAACAGGTGATCGCTCACCTCCCCCGCCGGCAGGATCATTTCCCCGGCACGGAAGGTTTGCAGCTTCATGTTCTGGCTGAAGGTTTCTTTCTCTTCCTGACGCAGGGTCGAGAAGATGTTCGAGCTATCCAGCAACGCCCGCTGTCGTGACAGCGCAGCAGGCACGTTGGGTTCGACGCTCGACAACAGGCTGACACCGGACGCCTGCAAATGCCGGAACGCCAGGTCAAACAGCAGATTACGCACCATGCGCTTCTGATCCATGGAGACCACGAAGCCGCTGATTTCGTATTCCACGCCGGTGCTGCCGGAGCTTTTCAACGACACGCTCGGCGCCGGTTTGGCCAGCAGGAAGCGGCACCCTTGCATGGCCCGTTCCAGTGCATCGATCACCGTTTGCGGACGCGCGTGGGGGCTCACTTGCAGGCTGATCGACACCCCGAAAATGTCACTGGGCCGGCTGAAGTTGACGATTTTGGCCTTGGCCGCCAGGGAATTGGGAATCACCGCCATGCTGCCTTGCGCGGTCTGCAGACGCGTGGCGCGCCAGTCGATGTCGGTGACCCGGCCTTCGGTACCGTCGATGGAGATCCAGTCATCCAGTTGATAGGGTTTGGTGGTGTTCAGGACAATCCCGGAGAACACGTCGCTGAGGGTGCTTTGCAAGGCCAGGCCGACGATGATCGCCAACGCGCCGGACGTTGCCAGCACGCCCTTGACCGGCAATTCGAGTACGTACGCCAGGGCGGCGATGACCGCGATCAGGAAAATCACTGCGCCGAGCAGATCCTGCAACAAACGCCCGGTGTGCCCGACCCGTTGCATCATCACCGCGCCGATCAATACCGTCAGGGTGCGCGCGGCGAACAGCCACCAGCCAATTTGCAAACCGGTCGCCGCCAGGTGCAACGGCACATTATCGGCCCAGGGCGCCGGCTCCATAGGGTTCAAGCCTTCGTTGAACAGCAGCACGCTGAACAGCGAAAAAATCACCAACCGCACCGCCAGTTTCCAGTTGCTGCCGCTGGCGGTGAACAAACGCCACAACCCCAGATCGATCAGGATCAGAATCAGCGCGCTGAGCAACGGGTGATCGGTAAGCAGTGACAGCATCAAGCAACTCCAAGCGATTGATCTCTGTAGGAGCCAGGCTTGCCGTCAGATAAGTGAATGAACCGCTTTTCGTAAGGGCCAGGCTTGCCGGCGAAGGCGGTTTCAAGATCGCTTTCGCCGGCAAGCCTGGCTCCTACAGGTCCGATTTTCCCTTAACTGACCGGCAAGCCTGGCCCTACAGAGGGTATGTCAGGTTACTTGGTATTGGTAAGGGTGTTGTAGCTGGTCATCAGGTTGCGGTAGTCCGGAATGTGGTTGGAGAACAGGGTCGCCAGACCTTCCACGTCGTTGCGCCAGTCGCGATGCAGTTCACAGGCCAGGCCGAACCAGGTCATCAGCTGGGCGCCGGAGGACGACATGCGATCCCACGCCGATTGACGGGTCAGTTCGTTGAAGGTGCCGGAAGCGTCGGTCACCACGAACACCTCAAAGCCTTCGGCCAGCGCCGACAGCGCCGGGAATGCCACGCAAACTTCGGTTACCACACCGGCGATGATCAGTTGTTTCTTGCCGGTGGCCTTGATCGCCTTGACGAAGTCTTCGTTATCCCAGGCATTGATCTGGCCTGGGCGCGCGATGTACGGCGCATCCGGGAACAACTCTTTGAGTTCCGGTACCAGCGGACCGTTGGGGCCGGTTTCGAAACTGGTGGTCAGAATCGTCGGTAGCTTGAAGTACTTGGCCAGGTCGGCCAGGGCCAGCACGTTGTTCTTGAAACGATCCGGATCGATGTCGCGCACCAGAGAAAGCAGACCCGCCTGATGGTCCACCAGCAGAACGGCGGCGTTATCTTTGTCGAGACGTTTGTAGGAAGTAGTCATGGAGTAATCCTCGCTTTTTATCGATGCCGAACGGGCCGGCGTAAGTGAACTCTGTTTTTTCGTTTAAACGTGGCCAGGCAAGCGTAGTCAGGCAAGCCCGGCACGTCACAGCGTTACAACATTGATTTCAACCGGGCATCCGACCGAAGTGACCGGACTGGAAGTCGGCAAAGGCCTGGTGAATCTCCTGCTCGCTGTTCATCACGAACGGGCCGTGGCCGACGATGGGTTCGTCGATCGGCTCGCCGCTGAGTAGCAGCACCACGGCGTCGTTATTGGCTTCCAGGCTGAGCTGATTGCCATTGCGCTCGAACAACGCCAACTGCCCTTCGCGCACCAGTTCCTTCTGGTTGACCTGCACCGTGCCGCGCAGCACCACCAGTGCGGTGTTGCGTCCTTCGTGCAGATCCAGGGCCAGCAACTTGCCGGCCTTCAAGCGAACGTCCCACACGTCTATCGGCGTGAAAGTCCGCGCCGGGCCTTTGTGGCCGTCGAATTCACCGGCGATCAAGCGCAGGCTGCCAGCGTTGTTCTTGAGTGGGAGGCTCGGGATATCACCGTCGAGAATCGTCTGGTAACCGGGCTCGGCCATTTTGTCCCTGGCCGGCAGGTTGACCCACAGCTGCACCATTTCCAGGGTGCCGCCGCTCTTGGCGAAACCTTCGGAGTGAAACTCTTCATGAAGAATCCCCGAGGCCGCGGTCATCCATTGCACGTCGCCGGGGCCGATCTTGCCGCCGCTGCCGGTGGAGTCGCGGTGTTCCAGTTCGCCCTTGTAGACGATAGTCACGGTTTCGAAACCGCGGTGCGGATGCTGACCAACGCCACGACGCTCGGTGGTCGGGGTGAATTCGGCAGGGCCGGCGTGATCCAGCAGCAGAAACGGGCTGATGTGTTTGCCCAGGTTGTCGTAGGAAAACAGCGTGCGAACCGGAAAACCGTCGCCGACCCAATGGGTCCGTGGGCTGGTGTAAATACCGATGATGTTTTTCATCTTTTGCTCCAAATCTGTTGTGTGACGCGATGGACAAAGCTTAAAACCGGAGCCTTTGCTGCGCTAGACTGCAAAAATCAGCCTTAGCGTTCTATTTGGAGAACGATGATGGAAGACCTCAACACCCTGTACTACTTCACCCAAGTGGTGGAGCACCACGGTTTCGCCCCGGCCGGGCGCGCGCTGGACATGCCCAAATCCAAGCTCAGCCGACGCATCGCCGAGCTCGAAGAACGACTTGGTGTGCGGCTGCTGCACCGCACCAGTCGGCATTGCTCGTTGACTGAAATCGGCCAGGCGTATTACCAGCGTTGCCTGGCCATGCGGGTGGAAGCCGAAAGCGCCGCCGAACTGATCGAACGCAATCGTTCCGAACCCCAGGGCCTGGTGCGTATCAGTTGCCCGACCGCGCTGCTGAACACTTGGGTCGGGCCGATGCTGACCCGCTACATGCTCAAATACCCGTTGGTGGAGTTGTTCATCGAAAGCACCAACCGCCGGGTCGATCTGATCCACGAAGGGTTCGATATCGCTCTGCGAGTGCGCTTTCCACCGCTGGAAAACACCGACATGGTGATGAAGGTGCTGGGCAACAGCACCCAATGCCTGGTGGGCAGTCCGGCGTTTGCGCAGCGTTTGTCGTCACCGGCCACGCCGGCTGATCTCAGCGGTCTGCCAAGCGTGCATTGGGGTGGCGCGCAGCGTGAATATCAGTGGGAATTGTTCGGCGCCGACGGTGCCAGCGCGCTGATTCGTCATACCCCGCGGATGGTCACTGACGATTTGCTGGCCTTGCGTCACGCAGTGCTCGCCGGCATCGGCATCGCCCACCTGCCCAACGTGGTGGTGCGTGATGAGATTGCCGCCGGACGGCTGGTGGAACTGATACCGGGCTGGACCCCGAAGTGCGGGATCGTGCATGCGATCTTCCCCTCACGACGCGGATTGTTGCCGTCGGTGCGGACCTTGATCGACTTTCTCGGGGAGGAATTCAGTCACAGTGACATCGCTTGAGGCAGGCGATAGACGGGAGATCAAGCCTCAGCCCTGTTCAAGACTGTGGTCCAGGCGCGTCATGGCTTGATGCAACTGATCGACGGCTATATCAATCAATGCGGCATCGCCCTTGCCACATGCACGCTCCAATTGTTCGCAACACTCGACCAGGCTCAGCGCCCGGACCATCTGCGCCCCGCCCTTGATGCGATGTGCCAGGTCCTGCAAGCCGTGGTGATTGCCGCTGGCATGTTCTTGCAGCAGGCGTTCGCGATCATCGCGGTTGGTCACGGCCAGGTCGTGCAACAGTTGGGTGATCAGTTCATAGTCGGCCCCTGTGTATCGCTGCAGCCCGCTTAAATCGATTTCGACCATGGAAAGGCCTTCGGTCGCGTCTGCCGGTTCGCTGGAAAATCTCGTGGCCAACCATGCACTCAGGTCGATCAATCGAATCGGTTTAAACAGGCAATCGTCCATACCTGCTTCAATACAACGGGTTTTCACCTCGGGTTGCGCATTGGCGGTGAAGCCCAGAATCACGGTCGGTTGCCCCACTTCAAACCGTTCCTCATCGCGGATCGCACCCGCCAGTTCATAACCGCTGACCAGCGGCATGTTGCAGTCGGTGATGACCAGATCGAAGGTGTGTTCACGCCATTGCTTGAAACCTTGCTGACCATCCTCCGCGACTCGAACGTGGTGCCCCAAATAACTCAGTTGCCGCGAAAGCAACAACCGATTGGCCGGGTAATCATCGACCACCAGAATCGTCAGAGGGCGGGTCTTTATCTGTGATTCACTCTCCGACATTTCAATGACGGGCAACGTGTGCAATGCGACCACTTCAAGGCTGATGTCCACCCGGGTGCCGTGCCCCAGAAGGCTGTCGAGCTGCAAGCGCCCCCCCATCATTTCGCACAACGTGCGGCTGATCGCCAGCCCCAGACCGGAACCCTGTCGGCCTGTTTGCTGACTGTTCCCTGCCTGCACGAAAGGGCTGAACAGTCGTTGCTGGTCAAAGGCGCTGATACCGATGCCGCTGTCCTCGATGCGCACACTGACCACGAGACGATCAGGCGGCGCGGGCACAATCCGCATGCTCAGACTGACCTCGCCTTCGTGGGTGAACTTGATTGCATTGCTCAATAGATTGGACAGCACCTGTTTGAAACGCGTGGGGTCGATCAACACATCACGGTCGCTGTGCTCGTCCAGTTCGACCCGCCACTGCAGATTCTTCTGCCGTGCCAGGCCTTCAAAGACCCGGCATACCGACACTACCAGCGCCTGCAAATTGGCCCGCTCCGGCGACAGCGACAGATGTCCGGACTCGATACGGGCGATGTCCAGAATGTCGCCGATCAATGCCAGCAACTGCTGCCCGGCATTTGACGCCACCTCGATGGCCGCGCGGTCGGTAACGCCCTCATCTGCCCGTTTCAGCGCCAGTTCAAGCATGCCGAGCAGTGCATTCATCGGCGTGCGGATCTCATGGCTCATGGTGGCCAGGAACGTGGTCTTGGCCCGGTTGGCATCGTCGGCGGCGTCCTTGGCGTCCTGCAGTTGTTTGAGCCACTGCTGACGCTGACGAATCTGCCGACGCTGCCAGACGATCCAGGCCAGGGCGAGCAGCAACAAGGCGCCGGCCACGACGAAGGCCTGGAGAATTTGTTGGCGATGACGCAGCCAGTAGCTTTCCTCCAGCATCAGGTCATTGCGCCAATACTGAGTCATCTCGTCGATCTCTTCGGGGGCGATACTGAGCAGCGCCTTGTCCAGTATCGAATGCAGCTCGGGGGCGTCCCGCCCGGTCGCCAGCGTGCTGCGAGCGGGATCGACGCCAACGGTGCTTGTCACTTGCAGACGACCGCGATACAGCCGGGAAATCATGTAACGGGCGCCGATCAACGAATTGATACCGCCGTCAGCCTTGCCTTGGGCGACCATTTCCATCGCATCTGCCGTCAACGGTGCATTGACCAGCCGGATTTGCGGAAAATGCTGACGGATGAATTCGCCAGCACTGTTGCCCTGGGTAACGGCCAGGGTTTTGCCTGCCATATCATCAAGCGTCACGGGGCTGCCCGGCTCTGCGCGAGTCACCAGTACATTCGGGCTGGTCAGAAACGGGCGAGTGAACTGCAACTCGGCTTCACGTTCGATGCTGGGGCTGATTCCTGCCACCAGATCGACCTGCCCGGTCTTGATCCACTCGAACATTTCAGCGACGGACTTTGTCGGTCGTATGTCGAACGTCAAGCCTGTGCGCAGGCTGATTTTCTCCAATACATCAGCGCCAATACCGCGAAACCTGCCTTCGCTGTCGAAGAAGGAAATCGGCATCAGATTTTCATTGATCGCGACCCTCAAATGCGGATGCTGCTGGAGCCAATGCTGCTCGGTCACGCTGAAATGCAACGGCTGAGTGCCCGAAATAGAGGCACCTCCACCTCCCCAGCGGCGCAAGATATTCATTTGTTCATTGGTCGTGATCGCCGTCAGCGCCTGGTTGACGATACGCAACAACCGGCGATTATCGCGGGCCATGGCAAAGGCAAAACGGCCAGGCTCCATGGCAGAAAAATCAGCCAGCTGGACGTTGTTCAGGTAGTTTTTGCTGATCAGGTATTGGGCGCTGATCGCATCGCCCAGATAGACATCCGCCTGACCGAACGCCACGGCCCCTACCGCCCCCAGCGTCGAAGGAAAGAGCTCGACCCGTGCCTCGGGATAAAACTGCTGCACGTATTGCTCGGGCAAGTAGTGGTACAGCATCGCCAGGCGCTTGCCGGCCAGTGCCGGGGTCAGCGTGTAAGGCGAATCGGTGCGGGTCACCAGTACCGGTTGATCGACGGCATAGGCGCTGGACTTCTGTAGCTGCGGATCCTGTGCCTCATAACTGTTAGCCGTTCCCAGCAGGTCGGCCGTCCCTTGTTTGAGCGCCTGGAGGGCCTCTTCTCGCGACCCGTAGCGTTGAACGTCGATCTCCACCTGCAAAAGCTGTTTGAGCAAACCGGCGTAGTCCGCCGTAACCCCCTCCAACGCATGGCCCGTGGTAGTGATGTCGAAGGGGGGATAGTCCGGGGCAGAGACGGCAAGCACCAACCGGCCCTTTTGCTGCAGCCAGCGTGAATCGGCCTCCGACAGCTTGACCGTAGACCCTTGCGCGTAGGAACGACCCAGCAAGGTCAAAGTTTGCGGCTGGGCACTGACATACGACATCCATAGGCCAAGCCCCAGGAACAGCAGGCTTTTCAGGCAGCGCAAGTGTCGGAGGGTGTTCATTCAGATCAGATGATTGCGTCGGGCAAGATCACGCAGATGCACCGACGATTCCACGTTGAGTTTTCCGATCAAACGGGTTTTGTAGGTACTGACGGTCTTGTGGCTCAAATGCATGATTTCAGCGATGACCTTGTTGCTCACGCCCCGTGCCAGATGCTGGAAGATCGTCAATTCGCGGTCCGACAGATTGTCGATCATCTGCTTTTCGCTGCGCTGCAACATACTCAAGGACACTGAACTCGAGGGCAGCTGTGTGAAATAGGTGTATCCCCCCATCACGGCGTGCACGGCTTTGTGCAGATGCTGCAGATCGTTGGTCTTGGCGACATAGGCCGCAGCACCGGCGCGCATGCATCGATCCTGATAAAACATGGGCTCCTGGGACGTGAAGACCACGATGCGACACCGCACCTCGCCAGCCTGAATCCGTGCCAGCACATCCAGCCCGTCGAGGGATGGAATGTTGAGATCCAGCACCACCAGTTCAGGCTTGTGTTCGCGAATCATCGGCAAGACCTCATTACCGCTGGAGGCTTCGTAGATGCGTTTGTATCCCTCAAGCTTGAGTACGATTTCGACTGCTCTGCGAATCACCGGATGATCGTCCACAATCAACGCTGACTTCATGGCAACTCCCTAGGCAAAAACACGAGCACTCACTGCCCATGGGCAAGGTCCGGATTAGACGCAGTAGCTGCGCATGGACTTTTGCATGGAATGCCGGTCTGAACTACCTGACAGAAATGATAGTTCAGACGAACGGTCCTGCGGATCAACGAACGCCATCAAACGTTGAATTGATGCGAGGTCAGGCAAGATGTGACTGACCTGAATCTTCTGTTGCCCCCTGGCTGGCAGCGGTGGCAACCAGGCCTGTTGGCCGTCGTAGATCAGCACACGCTCCAGTTGCCGGTTATCGAGGCAATAATCCACCAAGTCCAGAGTCCCACCCGCCAGCGCGGCATCGATGACCAACAGATCGAAGGGTTCGCGACCGTACTCCACCAGGGTCAGCAACTCTTCCAGGCTTTGCACCGGCGCTACCCGGTAATAACCGAGCTGGTTGAAACAACGCTCGATTCTCAGCCGGTTAAAGTGTTGTTCGTCAGCGATCAGGATGCGAAAGGACTTGTTCGACAATGGCGCCCCCCTGAAGGGTGTCAGATTAATGAGGGCGCAAGGCTACGGAAGACCTCTCGGGCTTTCTGTAGGACTTTTCTGAAATGCCGTACCCCTTTCGGACGCGCTCCTGTAGTAGGCGTTGCGGCAGACTGTGATCTTTTCAGGAGCGACTCAATATCAGCTCGCTGTGGCCAACAACACGTCCATCACCGACCGGCCATGCCCAGGGGATTTGCCATGGTCATACAACGAGCCGGCAATTTCATCGGCGCGGATCGGCAGGATCGACAGCAAGGTGTCGCTCAAGCCGTGACTGGCCTGGCAGAAACCCTGCATGTAGATGCCGGCCTTGCAACGCTCGTCGGTGATCAATTTGTAGTTGCGATCAACCTCGAAATCACCCAGGTACTGTTCCAGCGGCGCCAGCAGTTTGCGGTGCATTTGGCGCTCGTAACCGGTGGCCAGCACCACGGCGTCGTAGCAGCGAGCCTTGACTGCACCGGTGGCGTTGTTGCGCATCACCAGCTCGATGCCGCGCTCGGTGGCGGTGGCTTTTTCGAGGGTGGTCAGGGTACGGAACGCGTGGCGCGCGATGCCCGAGACTTTCTGCCGGTAGAAGATACCGTAGATGCGTTCGATCAGGTCGATGTCCACCACCGAATAGTTGGTGTTGTGGTATTCGTTGACCAGGCGCTCGCGTTCGCTGCTGGCCTGCTGGAACACCAGGTCGGTGAACTCCGGCGAGAACACTTCGTTGACGAAGGGGCTGTCATCAGCCGGTTTCAGGGCCGAGCCGCGCAGGATCATATCCACCTGCACCGACGGGAAGCTGTCGTTCAAATCGATGAAGGCTTCCGCCGCACTCTGCCCGCCGCCGATGATCGCGATGCTCATCGGTTGGTTGTTCACGCACGGCTGCTTGGCCATGCGCTCCAGGTACTGGGAGTGGTGGAACACCCGGCCGTCATCCTTCAGCGCCTTGAACGCTTCAGGAATGCGCGGTGTACCGCCGGCGCTGACCACCACCGAACGGGTGGTGCGCACATGCTGCTGACCTTGAGTATCGCGCGAGATCACCCGCAGTGCTTCAACCTGCTGGTGATGCAGCACCGGCTCAATGGTCAGCACTTCCTCACCATAGCGGCTCTGTTGGGTAAATTGCCCGGCGACCCAGCGCAGGTAGTCGTTGTATTCCATGCGACACGGGTAAAAGGTGCCGAGGTTGATGAAGTCCACCAGACGACCGTGGTGCTTGAGGTAGTTGACGAAGGAATACGGGCTGGTCGGGTTACGCAGCGTCACCAGATCCTTGAGGAAGGAAATCTGCAGTTCGCTCTGGGTGACCAGGGTGTTGCCGTGCCAGCGATAGTCCGCCTGCTTGTCGAGAAACAGCACATCCAGCTCGCCCTGGCTCGGCCCGCGCTCTTGCAGGGCGATGGCCAGAGCCAGGTTCGAAGGGCCGAAGCCGACGCCGATCAGGTCGTGAACGATGGGCGATGCAATTGCCTGTGTCATTTCCAGTGTCCTCTGGATGAACCCCGGAGCAGCGGGGATAAAGCCTGGGTGACCTGACCGGCCTTTTCGGCAGCAGATCGTCTGTTGAATAGGAACGAGGACAATGAAAAAAAATTTAACGTGGCTGGCTTAAACGATGCCGATCAATGGGCGTCCCACTGGCGCATGCGCACCCGGCAATGCTTCATGGCATTGACGATGTGCTTTTCCACCAGCGCCCGGGAAATACCCAGGTGCTCGGCGATTTGCGGGTGCGACAAGCCGTCGATCTTGCGCAAAAGAAAACTCTCGCGACACAGCCGTGGCAACTCCGCCAGTGCGCGCTGGAGCATGTCCAGGCGTTGACCGTGATCGATACTGTTATGGGGGGATGGCGTGAAGTAGCGTTCTTCGCTGTCGAGCACGTCCAGGGATTCGACCTGACGCAAGGCATTGCGGCGGTGGTCGTCAATCACCAGATTGAGCGCGGTGCGATAAAGAAATGCCCGGGGTTGTTCGATCGGCGTCTCACTGGAACGCTCCAGCACCCGCAGATAAGCGTCATGCACCACATCTTCGGCCACCTGACGGTTGCCTAGCTTGGCGTTCAGGAAACACACCAGCTCGCGATAGTAGTTTTCCAACATGACTCCCGGCCGCAAAGGGTGCGGTTTCTATCCTTGAACCAGATCCGCGACCGCGGGGTAGGCAGTGGCACGATGGTGGCAGTTTCGAGCGTGTAATTTATAGTAATTCTCATATAGATTTAAAGCGCTGTTTCTATTTGCCTGATAAATAGTGCTGTCCTATACCTGTAAACCTTGCCTGTCCTTCCAAGCGTCCGCGGTTAAATTCCCCGCCTCTTCCATCGTTTACAGGACAGCTCCCCGTGTCTGTCGGCCCTTCCGACAGCGTCCAGCTGTCGCCAGATTTTGCGCGTCACCTGAGCGACGGGCCGAATCCCATTGGCCGGAACCCTGCATGAAACGTCCCCGTCATACCCGACGCGCCCTGCTTGTAGCCCTTTGTCTGATCCCCATTATCGCTGTCGCAGCCTGGCAGGTCCTGCCTCCCGGCCGTGACCGGTTCGCCACCGTCCAGGTCGCCCGCGGCGACATTGAAAGCAGCGTCACGGCCTTGGGGACCCTGCAACCGCGGCGGTATGTCGATGTCGGTGCCCAGGCCTCGGGGCAGATTCAAAAGATTCATGTGGAGGTCGGTGATGTCGTCAAGGAAGGCCAGTTGCTGGTGGAAATAGACCCTTCCACCCAGCAGGCCAAACTCGACGCCGGGCGATTTTCCATCGACAACCTCAAGGCGCAGCTTCAGGAGCAACGTGCACAACACGACCTGGCCCGGCAGAAATATCAACGCCAACAGAACCTCGCCGCCGGCGGCGCCACACGCGACGAAGATGTGCAAACGGCCCAGGCCGAACTGCGTACAACCCAGGCGCGCATCGACATGTTCGAGGCGCAGATCCGCCAGGCCCAGGCCAGCCTGCGCAGCGATCAGGCCGAACTCGGCTATACGCGCATTTACGCACCGATGAGCGGAACGGTCGTCGCCCTCGATGCCCGGGAAGGCCAGACCCTCAACGCCCAGCAGCAAACGCCGCTGATCCTGCGCATCGCCAAACTGTCGCCCATGACAGTCTGGGCCGAGGTTTCGGAGGCTGATATCGGACACGTCAAACCCGGTATGACCGCCTGGTTCACCACGCTCAGCGGCGGCAATCGGCGCTGGAGCAGCACGGTCCGGCAGATCCTGCCAATACCACCCAAACCACTGGATCAAACCAGTCGGGGTGGTGGCAGTCCGGCCAGCGCCAATAAGAGCGGCACCGGTCGCGTAGTGCTGTACACGGTGCTGCTGGACGTCGACAACACCGACAACGCGCTGATGGCGGAAATGACCACCCAAGTGTTCTTTGTCTCCCACCAGGCAAAAAATGTCCTCACCGCGCCGGTCGCGGCCTTGCAGGGCGGCCCGCAAGCGGACAGTCAATCGGCTCGAGTCGTCGCCCAAAACGGTGACATCGAGCAACGGACCGTGCGTACCGGCATCAGCGATCGCCTGAAGGTGCAGATCCTCGACGGGCTGGACGACGGCGATCACCTGTTGATCGGCCCCGTCGACGGCAGCGGAGGCTGAATGCAAACGTCTCTGATCGACCTGCAAGACATTCGTAAATCCTACGGTGGCGGCGACGCACCTGAAGTCCACGTATTGCGCGGTATCGACCTGTCGATCCACGCCGGGGAATTCGTGGCCATCGTCGGCGCTTCCGGCTCCGGCAAATCGACGTTGATGAACATCATCGGCTGCCTCGACCGGCCAACCTGCGGCGAGTATCTGTTCGCCGGCGAAAATGTCGCCCGACTTGATAGCGATGAACTGGCCTGGCTGCGCCGCGAAGCGTTCGGTTTCGTGTTTCAGGGTTACCACCTCATTCCGTCCGGCTCGGCCCAGGAAAACGTCGAGATGCCGGCGATCTACGCCGGCACTCCGGCGACCGAACGCCATGCCCGCGCCGCCGCCCTGCTCGATCGTCTGGGCCTGGCGTCACGCACCGGCAACCGTCCGCATCAGCTCTCCGGCGGGCAGCAGCAACGGGTGTCCATCGCTCGCGCCTTGATGAACGGCGGCCACATCATCCTCGCCGACGAACCCACCGGCGCCCTCGACAGCCACAGCGGCGCCGAGGTCATGGCGCTGCTCGACGAACTGGCGAGTCAGGGCCACGTGGTGATCCTCATCACCCACGACCGCGATGTGGCGGCGCGGGCCAAACGCGTCATCGAAATCCGTGACGGCCTGATCATCAGTGACAGCGCCAGCGACAACCCCGCCGCCCAGACCTCGGCCAATCCCGGTGCGCTGCAAGCGGTGGATTTGCGCAAGCGGCTGACCGAAGGTGCCGAGGCCTCCGGCGCCTGGAAAGGCGAACTGGTCGATGCCATACACGCGGCCTGGCGGGTGATGTGGATCAATCGCTTCCGCACCGCCCTGACGCTGTTGGGGATCATCATCGGCGTCGCCTCGGTGGTGGTGATGCTGGCCGTCGGCGAAGGCAGCAAGCGTCAGGTGATGGCGCAGATGGGGGCATTCGGTTCGAACATCATTTACCTCAGCGGCTCCGCCCCCAACCCGCGCACACCGCCGGGCATTGTGACCCTCGATGACGTCGCGGCGCTGGCCAGCCTGCCGCAGGTCATGCGGATCATGCCGGTCAATGGCGCACAGGCCGGAGTGCGTTTCGGCAACCTCGACCATCTGAGTTATGTCGGCGGCAATGACACCAATTTTCCAACGATTTTCAACTGGCCGGTGGTTCAGGGCAGCTACTTCACCGAGGCCGATGAACACAACGCGGCGGCGGTCGCAGTGATCGGCCATAAGGTTCGCACCAAGCTACTCAAGGATGTCGCCAACCCGATCGGTCAATACATCTTGATCGAGAACGTGCCCTTTCAGGTCGTGGGCGTGCTCGCTGAAAAAGGCGCCAGCTCCGGCGACTCCGACAGCGACAACCGGATCGCCGTGCCCTACTCGGCGGCCAGTGTCCGGCTGTTCGGCACCCAAAACCCCGAATACGTGACCATTGCCGCGGCCGATGCGCGCAAGGTCAAAGAGACCGAAAAGGCCATCGAGCAGTTGATGCTGCGCCTGCACAACGGCAAACACGATTTCGAACTCACCAACAATGCCGCGATGATTCAGGCCGAGGCCAGCACACAGAATACGCTGTCGCTGATGCTCGGTTCGATTGCAGCGATCTCGCTGCTGGTGGGCGGGATCGGGGTGATGAACATCATGCTCATGACCGTGCGCGAACGGACCCGGGAGATCGGTATCCGTATGGCCACCGGAGCCCGCCAACGCGACATTCTGCGCCAGTTCCTTACCGAAGCAGTGATGCTTTCGGTGGTCGGCGGGATCGCCGGCATCGCCCTGGCGCTGATCGTCGGCGGCGTATTGGTGCTCAGCAACGTCGCGGTCGCCTTTTCCCTGGCGGCCGTCATCGGCGCGTTCGCCTGCGCACTGATTACCGGCGTTGTCTTCGGCTTCATGCCGGCCCGCAAAGCTGCCCGGCTCGACCCGGTCACGGCCCTTACCAGTGAATGATCGATCTATGAAACCGCAATTGAGCCTGTTGACCCTTTGCCTGTTACTCGGCGCGTGCAGCCACCCCGCTCCGCGCCCGGCCAGCGGCATTCAACCCCCGCTGGCCTGGCAATCACCACACCGCGAAAGCGCTTCCCTAGCGAATCGGCAATGGTGGACGCAGTTTGGCAGCCCGCAGCTCGATCACCTGATCGAACAGACCCGCGTCGGCAGCTATGATCTGGCCGCCGCTATCGCTCGAGTGCGCCAGGCTCAGGCCGACACAGTGATTGCCGGCGGCTCGCAGTTACCAGAGGTCACGGCCGGCATGAACGCCAACCACCAGCGACTGCTGCACGGCAACGGCTACCGCCAACTCGATGCCAGCAGCAGCGATAAAGCCGTGGACTACTTTGACGCCAGCCTCAGCGCCAGTTACGAAATCGACTTCTGGGGCGGCAAGCGCGCGTCCCGAGACAGTGCGCAGTTCGGGCTGCGCGCCAGCGAGTTCGATCAGGCTACGGTCGAGTTGACCTTGCTCAGCGGGGTTGCCGACAGCTACGCGCAAACCTTGGCGCTGGGTGAACGAAGTCGCATTGCCGAGCTGAACCTGGCCAATGCACAGAATGTCCTGAAACTGGTGCAGACCCGTTTCGATTCAGGCTCGGCCACCGCACTGGAACTGGCGCAACAGAAAAGCCTGGTGGCGGCGCAACAACGGCAACTGCCGCTGATTCGCCAGCAAGCCGAGGACGCCCTGATCAGCCTCGCCGCCCTCCTTGGCCGGCCGGTTCAGCAACTGTCGCCCAGCCAGGAGTCCTTCGATCAACTGCAGTGGCCTGCCATCGGGGCCGGGCTGCCCAGCGAACTGCTCAGCCGCCGCCCGGACATCGCCCGCGCCGAAGCGCAACTGGCCGCCGCCCAGGCCGACGTCACTGTCGCTCGCGCCGCGATGCTACCCGCCGTGACCCTGAGCGCCAACATCGGCTCGGGTGCCAACACGGCCAACGATATTCTGCGCAGCCCGTTCTATAACCTCACCGCCGGGCTGGTCGCACCGATCTTCAACAACGGCCGCCTCGGCGCTGAGCGTGACAAGGCCATGGCCCGTCAACAAGAACTGCTGGAAACCTATCGAGGCGCGATCATCAACGGGTTTGCCGACGTCGAAAAAGCCCTGAACAGCATTCGCGGCCTGGAGGAACAGCGGGAATGGCAACGCGAAGAATTGAACCAGGCGCAGACCGCGTTCAACATTGCGCAAAGTCGCTATCAGGCCGGAGCCGAGGATTTGCTGACGGTGCTGGAAACACAGCGCACGTTGTATGCGGCGCAGGATTCGAATGTGCAACTGCGGTTGTCGAGGTTGCAGGCGAGCATTGCCTTGTACAAGGCGTTGGGTGGGGGATGGCAGGTGCTTTGATCGAGGTTATCTGTACGCCCTATGTGGCGAGGGAGCTTGCTCCCGCTCGACTGCGCAGCAGTCGCAAAACCTGTGCATTCGGTGTGCCTGACACTATGTGACTGCAGGTTTAGGGCCGCTTCGCGGCCCAGCGGGAGCAAGCTCCCTCGCCACAAGTGCCCGTCTTACGACCTCAGCGGCTTGACCTTCAGATTCCGCGCATACCACGGCCGTTGCGGCACGCGGCGAAACAACTCGGCGAGTTTCTTTTCGTCAGTGCCAAAGGTAATGCGCAGCGCCAGCTTCATCGTTTCCGGGTCCATTTCCACCGACTTGCCGACCTGCAATCCCGGCGTGGTGCTGCAACCGTGGGTGCTCGGGCCGAGCCACGGATCATCGACTTCAACCCAGCGCCCCGGGGCGAACCAGGGCACGCCATTGACCTCGAGCCGGCTGACCTCCCCCGGATGGAAACGCTCATGGGCGCGGAGCCAGTCTTCCAGACGGTCATCGATCCAGCCGTGGAAGTGCCAGAACACCGGGTTCACATGAGAGGAAAACGGGTCACCGAGGAAGTCGTTTTCCGGCGCATACCAACGCGCGGAAAAGTCCGCCGGATCCCGGGCAAAAGGCACCGGCTGACCGTTGGAGGGATCGCGTGGCACCGAGGCCCAGCGCATGTGCAGCCAGTCGTGCAGGCCTAGCTCGATCTCGGAACCGAACTGCCCCAGGGTCAGCTTCGACAGATAACGCGGATCGCTGTAGCGCGATTCCCAAACCTGGAAATTACTGTGATAGGTCTCGGCCGTCTTGATGTCGCTGACCCACCGGGTGTACTCGGTGTCTTCGGCGGCCAGCCAGGTGGGCGGCAGCGCCGTGCCATCGTGATTATCGAAATAGCGGGCAAAGCCCTGGCGGTCGCGTTCAAGTTCCGGCTGTGGCATCGGGAAGCTCGGCCAGGACGGCAGGTCCTGCATCGAACGCGCAGTGCCAAGCATGTGCCGATGCATGAAGAAAAAATCCACCCCCGAGCCATTCCGGTCTTTGCGCGGCCCACGGGCATCGCGCTCCTCGCCCCGCGGACCCGGCTGCCAACCGATACCACGCAAGGCACCGCGCTGGTCTTCGGTGAGTTTGTGCCATTTGTCCCGCGTGGCATGCCAGAGCTGATGGAACAAGCGGTGTTCGGGGGAAATCAGCCACGCCAGTAACGGCGGATTCAGACCGACACGCTCGCGGGCTTCGGGAAACAGCCGTTTACGCGCGACAAATCGATTGTCCAGTTCCGGCAAGCCGAGCGGGCGATCCAGACGCAGAATCCGCCCGCTGAGCGTGCCACTGCCGGCATTGCCGAAATCAGCCCAGACCTCATCGAGCGTGACCGCCAGTTCATAGGCCGGTGCGCCGTTGGCCGATCGTGTATCGACCAGACGCCAGTACAGCTGACTGGCGTCGGGCGAAACCAGATCGCCGATCACCCGGTAACGTGGCTCGGCTTCGCCACGTAAGTGCTGCGCCGTATCGAGGCAACCACGCAGGCCGCGGCCGCGCTGGGCGATGTCGAGAAACAGTTCCAGCCCGCTCTGCGGTAAACCGTCGAGGCCCGCGCGGGAACCTTCGAAGCGGATATCCCAGATGCCTCGCAGCGAGTTGGCCAACTGCTGACCCGCGGTATCCGCCAGATCGACCGTCGCTTCACCCGGGGTGATCGTCGGGTCTGGCTTCGTCCATTCGCGATGCCCATAAAAAGCCGCAGGCACAGCAGCGCCAGTCAGCGCCAGGCCTGCCATGAACCATCGTCGAGAAATCGTCATTGCCCTACCTGTGTCAGCCATGAAGCAGGCTTTATCCAAGCTAGAACGTTTGTTGGGTCCGGAAATTTAAAAGCTTCGCGGGCAAGTCGGATCGCCGCACCGCTCGCTTCTACAGGTTGGTGGTGGATCACAATGATGTGGACGACACAAAACCTGTAGGAGCGAGGCTTGCCCGCGAAGAGGCCCGCAAGCTCACCTAAATTTCCCGGCCAGCCACTCGTTCCACCCAGATAGCAAAGGCCCCTGCGCCCGCACCGGGGCGGCGAACCTGACTGAGATGGCAATGACAAAACCACGTTCGAAAAAGGCTCTTTACATCGGCCTGCCGCTGGCCCTGGCGATCACCGCCAGCGCAGGCTTCGCGGTCTGGTATTACGGGTTCAAGGACAACCTCGGTTACCCGATCAAGGTGATGAAACAGGCCGACGAGTTGCACGAGCGCATGCTCTCCTTCGATAGCCACATCAGCCTGATGCAGAACTTCGGCACGCGGGGCAACGAGGCCGACAAGGATGGCAAAGGCCAGTTCGACCTGGTCAAGGCTAACCGCGGACATCTGTCCGGCGCGGCCCTGACGATTTTCGGCTGGCCCGAACTGTGGAATGGCGCCAACGCGCCGCACCGGCCCACCGCCGGTTTCGTCGAAGAGGCACGCAACCAGCAGGAAATCCGCTACAAGATTATTTCCGGCATGGTCCGCGATTTTCCCAATCAGGTTGCCATTGCCTACACCCCCGACGATTTCCGTCGATTGCACGGAGAAGGCAAGTTCGCGATTTTCATCAGCATGCTCAATGCCTATCCACTGGGCCATGACCTGAACCTGCTGGACTTGTGGACGGCGCGCGGCATGCGCATGTTCGGTTTCAGCTACATCGGCAATAACGACTGGGCCGATTCTTCGCGTCCCTTGCCGTTTTTCAACGATTCGCCAGATGCCCTCGACGGCCTCTCGGACCTGGGCAAGCAAGCCGTGCATCGCTTGAATGACCTGGGCGTGATCATCGACGTGTCGCAAATGTCGACCAAAGCCCTGGAACAAGTCGCGCAATTGAGCCGCACGCCGATGGTCGCTTCGCACTCGGCGCCACGGGCGATGGTCGATATCCCGCGCAATCTCAGCGACAAGGAATTGCAGCTGATCAAGAACAGCGGCGGCGTGGTGCAGGTGGTCGGGTTCTCCCAATACCTGCGACCGCTGACCCAGACCACCCAGGACAAACTCAACGAACTGCGCCAACAGTTCGACCTGCCGCCGCTGCCGAACCTCGCCATGGCGTTGATGCCGGGTGATCCGGTCATCGCCGCCTGGTCCGAGAAAAAATTCGGCCAATACGCCAGCCGTCTCTACGCGATTCTTGAAGAAGAACCCAAAGCCACCCTCAAGGACCTCGGTGACGCCATCGATTACACGGTGCGAAAAATCGGCATTGATCATGTCGGCATCAGCTCCGACTTCAACGAAGGTGGCGGGGTCAAGGGTTGGAACAACGTCGGTGAAATTCGCAATGTCACCGCGGAACTGATCTCGCGCGGCTACTCCGAAGCAGACATCGCCAAGCTCTGGGGCGGTAACTTCCTGCGGGTCTGGGATCAGGTACAGAAAGCCGCCAAGCCGGCGCTGATTTCACATCAAGGCACGAGCAAACCATGAGCGATCGTCGAACCTTTCTGAAACAGGCCGGGATCCTCGCCGCCGGCCTGCCCCTGACTGCCGGCCTGCACAACGTTGCCAGCGCCACGCCACAGCCCTCGCTGCCAGGGGACAAATGGGCGCAACTGCGGCAGCTGTTCGACCAGGATCCGGACTACCTGCACTTTTCCAACTTCCTGATCACCTCGCACCCCAAACCGGTGCGTGAAGCGATCGAGATGCACCGCGCCGCCCTCGATAAAAACCCTGGGCTGGCCATGGACTGGGACCTGGGGGTTATCGAGCAACGCGAAGAAGAGGTGCGCGTCTGGGCAGGTCGTTACCTGCAAGCCAATGCCAAACAGATCGCGCTGACCGGCAGCACCACCGAGGGCCTGGCGATGATTTACGGCGGCGTGCATGTGCGACCGGACCAGGAAATCCTCACCACCGCCCACGAGCATTACGCGACCCATACGATCCTCAATCTGCGCACCCAACGGGACGGCACCCGGGTGCGCAAGATCAGGCTGTTCAAGGATCCGCAGACGGCCTCCAAAGCCGAGATCCTTGCGTCGATCGACCAGAACATCAAACCCGAAACCCGTGTACTGGGCATGACCTGGGTGCACTCCGGCAGCGGCGTGAAACTGCCGATCGCGCAAATCGGCGCGCTGGTGGATAAGCACAACCGCCACCGCAGCGAGCAGGACCGCATCATTTACCTGGTCGACGGCGTGCACGGTTTTGGTGTCGAGGATTTGAGTTTCCCGGCCATGAACTGCGATTTTTTCATCGCCGGCACGCACAAATGGATGTTCGGCCCCCGCGGTACAGGCATCGTTTGCAGCCGCAGTGAAGAGGTCAAATACGTCACGCCGATCATCCCGACCTTCTCCGAAGCCACGGCGTTCTCCACCACCATGACGCCGGGTGGCTACCACTCGTTCGAGTACCGCTGGGCGCTGAACGAAGCCTTCAAATTGCATTTGCAATTGGGCAAGGCCGAGGTTCAGGCGCGTATCCATGCCTTGAACAGCTATATGAAAAAACGCCTGCAAGCGCACCCTCGGATCGAACTGGTCACGCCCCTGAGTCCCGAGCTGTCGTCGGGCTTCAGCTTCTTCCGGGTCAAGGGCCAGAGCAGCGACAAGATCGCCGCCTGGCTGATGCAAAACCGCGTGATCGCCGATGCCGTGGAGCGCGACGTGGGCCCGGTGGTCCGCACGGCGCCGGGGCTGCTCAACACTGAAGCCGAGGTCGACCGCTTCATGGCGTTGCTCGGCCAACAGCTCTGATGCCGTTCCCAAGCCTGGCTCCTACGAGCATCAGCCCCCCTGATTCCTTTTAACTTTTTATCGAGAGCAATGATGAACAGTGAGCTGCGCAGTTTTTCCTTGAAGACGCTCCCCGCACTGGCCTTCGCCGCCGTGGTTGCAAACCTGATGCCGGGCGCCGCTCAGGCCGCAGCACCTGCCCCGCCCGGGAAAGTCTTCAAGGACTGCAAGGACTGCCCGGAGATGGTCGTGCTGCCCACCGGGACCTTCACCATGGGTACCCCGGACAATGAGGTGGGCCGCGAGCCCGATGAAGGCCCGTTGCACCCGGTGACCTTCGCCAAACCGCTGGCCATCAGCCGCTTCCAGGTGTTGGCCGGCGAGTGGGACGCGTACCTGCGCGACAGCGGTTACGTCATGCCCGACGGCGACACCCGGCCCGGCCGCGAGTGCAAGGCCGGCGTGCCGCGCTATGAACGCACCGCGAGGCATCCGGCGGTGTGCATGGACTTCCCCGAGGTCAATGCCTACGTGGCCTGGCTCTCGAAGAAGACCGGCAAGCATTATCGACTGGTCAGCGAATCGCTGCGTGAGTACGCCGCGCGCGCAGGCAGCAGCGGCCCGTTCCCCTTCCCGTTCGATGAAGGCAAGGAATACAGCATCGCCAAACACGCCAACACCTACGGCGCCGCCGATGGTTACAACTTCACCTCACCGGCGGGCACTTTCCCGGCCAACGCCTTCGGCGTGTACGACATGCACGGCAACGTCTATGAGTGGACCGCCGATTGCTACAACGAGAACTACACCGGTGCACCAAGCGATGGCAGCGCGTGGTTGACCGGCGACTGCAAGGCCCGGCGCATTCGTGGCAATGACTGGGGTGAAGCACCGGTGTTCTCGCGTTCGGGCAACCGTAATGCCACCTACCCCGATACCCGTGGCGACTGGATCGGTTTTCGCGTCGCGCGAGACCTGTGATGCACGCCCACGAACAGCTCAATTCTTGAACCTCAACCCTTGAACTTCTGCCCTTGACGGCACTTGAAGCGGAACCCCCCATGACCTCGAATTCCCGCGGAGCCATCAGTGAAGTCCTCAGCCTGCTCAAGCCTTTCCGGGTCGTCGTGGTGCTGTCGATCATGCTTGGCATGCTGGGTGGACTCAGCATTACCGCCCTGCTTGCGACCATCAACAACGCCCTGAACGGCGAAGGCAGCCCACCCGCCAGTGTGCTGATGATGTTTGTCGGCTTGTGCGCGCTGGCCCTGCTGACATCGATTCTGTCGGATATCGGCACCAATCATGTCGGGCAGCACATCATTGCCGCGCTACGTAAATCCCTGGGCGAGAAAGTCTTGTTGGCCCCGATCGAACAGATCGAGCGGTATCGCAGCCATCGGCTCATTCCGGTCCTGACCCACGATGTCAACACCGTCAGCAGCTTCGCCTTCTCCTTTGCACCGCTGGCCATTGCCTTCACCGTGACCCTTGGCTGCCTGAGTTACCTGGCGTATCTGTCGCTGCCGATGTTTGCCCTGTTGCTGGTGGCGCTGGTGATCGGCACCGTGGTGCAATATGCGGCCCGGGCCAAAGGCATCAAGGGCTTCGAAGCCGCTCGCGAGGCTGAAGACGAACTGCAAAAACACTACAGCGCGATTGCGGCCGGCGCCAAGGAACTGCGCATCCATCGCCCGCGCCGCCAACGCATGTTCAGCCAGTGCATCGAAGGCACCGCCGACTACATCTGCAATACCAACATCCGTTCGATCAACACCTTCGTGGTGGCCAAGACCTTCGGTTCGATGCTGTTTTTCGTGGTCATCGGCCTGGCGCTGGCGCTGCAATCGTTCTGGCTGGGCACCGATAAAGCGGTGCTCAGCGGTTTCGTGCTGGTGTTGCTGTACATGAAAGGCCCGCTGGAATACCTGGTCATCACCCTGCCGATCATCAGCCGCGCCAACATCGCCTTCAAGCGTATTGCCGACCTTGCCGAACAGTTTTCCTCGCCCGAGCCGCACTTGTTGCTCAGCGACAAGAACACCGCCAAAACGGTGGTCGAACACCTCGAACTGCGCGACGTGCATTACGCCTTCCCTCCGGTGGACGGCAGCAAACCCTTCAGCCTCGGCCCGGTCAACCTCTCCATCGCCCAGGGCGAAATCGTCTTTATCGTCGGCGAGAATGGCGGCGGCAAGACCACGTTGATCAAGTTGCTGCTGGGCCTCTACGCGCCACAGGGTGGTGAAATCATCCTCAACGGCGCGCCGGTACTGGCCAGCAATCGCGATGATTATCGCCAGTTGTTCACCACGATTTTTGCCGACTACTACCTGTTCGACGAACTGGTGCAAGGCGACCAGCAGGTTCCCGAAGACGCCAACCGTTATTTGGAACGCCTGGAAATCGCCCACAAAGTCAGCATTCGCGATGGCGCATTCAGCACCACCGATCTATCCACCGGCCAGCGCAAGCGTCTGGCCCTGTTGAACGCCTGGCTGGAGGAACGCCCAGTGCTGGTGTTCGACGAGTGGGCGGCCGATCAGGATCCGGTGTTCCGGCGAATTTTCTACACCGAATTACTGCCGGAACTGAAGTACCTGGGCAAGACCATCATCGTCATTTCCCACGATGACCGTTACTTCGATGTCGCCGACCAACTGGTGCGTATGGAAGCGGGTCAGGTCATCAGTGAAAAAGCCCCGGCCGCCACGGCTTGAGCCCTGCCCGACGCATTGCCGCCTTTTGCGAGAACCCCCATGAACGAACTTCTTGATGATGATCTGCTGGCGCTGCTGCTGGCCGATGCCGCAGACGATGTACACGCCTTATCGCCCCGCAGCCGCCTGGATCGAGCCCCGCTGTCGTTTGCCCAGCAACGACTGTGGCTGGAGCAACAATTGGCTCCGACCAGCTCGGCTTACAACCTGCCACGCGCCTTGCGACTGACCGGCGAACTGGATTCCCGGGCACTGGAAGTGGCGCTTGAGCGGGTCATTGATCGACACGACATTTTGCGTAGCGCGTTCAAGGAAATCGACGGTGTACCCCTCCAGGTCGTTGAGCGTCACGCCCGTCTGACCCTGCACAAGCAAGATCTCTCAGTGCTCGACAGCCAGGCCCGCGCCAATGAGCTGGCGCAGCGTATCCAGAACCAGGCGCTGCGCCCGTTCGACCTGAGCCGAGCGCCGCTGATCCGCGCCACGCTGCTCAAGCTCGACACCCACGAGCATGTGTTGCTGCTGAACATGCACCACATCGTCTCCGATGCCTGGTCCAATGCGATTCTCATGCAGGACCTGTCCCGCGCCTATGGCCAGGCCCGCCTCGGTGACAGCGCGCAACTGCCGCCACTGGCGATGCAATACGCCGACCATGCCACCTGGCAACGCGGTGAATACCTCGACAGCGCTGCTTGCGCCCGCAGCGGCGACTATTGGTGCCAGTACCTGGGCAGCGAGCTGCCCGTGCTCGAACTGCCCCAGGATTTTGCCCGCGCAACCGGTCAACAACACCTCGCCGGGCGCCTTTCATTGAGTATTCCCACCACTCTGTCCCAAGCGCTCAATGCCTTCTGCCAGCGCCAGGGGCTGACACCGTTTGTGCTGGCCTTGGGCGCGTGGCAATTGCTGCTAGGCCGCTACAGCAACCAGCACGACTTCACCGTCGGCGTGCCCAATGCCAACCGCAACCGTGGTGAAACTCAGGAACTGGTGGGCTTTTTCGTCGGCACTCAGGTGTACCGGGCACGGATCGATTCGACCCGCACCGCCGTGGATTTTTTGCACGACCTGCGCGGGCAATCCCTGGCGGCTCTGGAGCATGCCGATTACCCGCTGGAACTGATGTTCGATCAACTGCAACGACCGGGCGGCCAGACGTCCAATCCGTTGTTTCAGGTGTTGTTCAACTGGCGCACCGGCACGGCCGAGCCAGCCGCGATGGAATGGAGCGGGCTGGCACTGGAGTTTCTCGGTTCAGGGGAAAACCAGGCCAAATTCGATCTTTCGCTGGACATCGACTACTCGCACCAAGGCCTTGTCGCCACCTTCGAGTACAGCCGCGACCTCTACAACCCAGCGACCATCGAACGCATGGCCGGGCATTGGCAGAACCTGTTGCAGCGCCTCATCGAGTCCCCCGATCGCGCCCTCGGCGAGCTGCAACTGCTGGCCCCGGACGAACGTCAACAGACCCTGGTCGACTGGAATCGTCAGCCCACCCGACTCCCACGCGAACACTGCCTGCATCATTTGATCGAAGCCCACGCCAACAGAACCGGTGAGGCCATCGCCCTGAGTTTTGGCGGACAGCAGATGAGTTACGCCGAGCTCAATCGCCAGGCTAATCGGCTGGCCCATCAGTTGATCAGCGAGGGCGTCGGCCCGGATGTGCTGGTGGGCATCGCCGTCGAACGTACGCCAGAGATGATCATCGGCGTGTTGGCGATCCTCAAGGCCGGGGGCGCCTACGTGCCGCTGGACCCGGCCTACCCGACCGAACGCCTGGCCTACATGATCGAGGACAGCGCCATCGCCCTGGTGCTGACGCAGAAGCACCTGCGCGAACAGTTGCCGCTGCCGGCTGAGGTTCGCTGCCTGTTACTCGAGCAGATACCGTCCAGTCACTCGCTGGATGAGCGCAATCCCGAAGTGGCGGTGCACCCGGATAACCTGGCCTATGTGATTTACACCTCGGGCTCGACCGGCAAGCCCAAAGGCGCGCTGCTGCCGCACCACAACGTGATGCGGTTGTTTCAGGCGACTGCCGATTGGTTCAACTTCAGCCAGGACGATGTCTGGAGTCTGTTTCACTCGTATGCGTTCGACTTCTCCGTGTGGGAAATCTTCGGCGCCCTGTTGCACGGCGGCCGACTGGTGATCGTGCCGCACGCGGTCAGCCGTTCGCCACAGGACGTCTACGCACTGCTTTGCGAGGAAAAAGTCAGCGTGCTCAACCAGACACCGTCGGCGTTCAAACAGCTGATGCAGGTCGCCTGCGAACCCGGGCAGTCGCTGACGCAACACCTGCGCTATGTGGTTTTTGGCGGTGAAGCGATTGATGTGCAAAGCCTGCGCCCCTGGTTCGAACGCTTCGGCGATCGCGCGCCACAACTGATCAACATGTATGGCATCACCGAAACCACCGTGCATGTGACCTACCGGCCGTTGTCACTGAACGATCTGAATTCGGACACGACCAGCCCCCTCGGCGAGCCAATTGTCGACCTGTCGTGGTACCTGCTCGACCCTCATCTCAACCCGGTGCCCAAAGGTTGCATCGGTGAGTTGTATATCGGCCGCGCCGGCCTGGCACGTGGGTATCTTAAACGCACCGACCTGACCGCCACCCGTTTCATCCCCGATCCGTTCGACCCGCTCCCGGGCGGGCGCCTGTATCGCACTGGCGATCTGGCGCGCTACGGCGTCGATGGCAGCATCGAGTACGTCGGACGCATCGACCATCAGGTAAAAATTCGTGGTTTCCGCATCGAACTGGGGGAAACCCAGGCACGCCTGCAAAGCCTGGCCACCGTGCAGGATTGCGTGGTCCTGACCCACGAGGGGCCGAGCGGCCTGCAACTGGTCGGTTATGTGATCGCCAGCGAACCGGCTGGCGCCGAGCTGCGCGAACAACTGCTGAGCGCCCTTAAGGCGCAATTGCCGGATTACATGGTGCCCAGTCACCTGCTGTTTATCGATCACTTCCCGCTCAACGCCAACGGCAAGCTCGACCGCAAGGCCCTGCCCGAGCCGGATGTCAGTCTGTGGCAACAAGCCTACGTTGCGCCCGGTAACCCGCTGGAAGAGGCACTCGCTCAGCTCTGGCAGCAATCGCTGGGCATCGAGCGTGTGGGCGTGACCGACAACTTCTTTGAATTGGGCGGGCATTCGATTCTGGCCATTCAGTTCATTTCCACACTCAAGACCCGTCTGAACATCGAGCTACGCCTGCAAGAGTTACTGGCCTATCCGAGCATCGGCGAACTGGCGGCGTTTATTTCGCGCAAGCATCGGGAGCAGACTCAGTGCGTGGTCGAGTTGAATGCGGCCCCGGCCAGCGCACCGACCTTGTTCTGTCTGCACCCCAGCGGCGGAATCGTGTTCTGTTACCAGCCGCTGGCGAAGAAACTCAAGGCCCATGCCTCGGTTCGTGGCGTCATGCATCGCGGTTTCAGCGATGGCAGCCAAAGCTGGGACGAGATGGTGGCCGATTACAGTCAGGAAATCGTCAAGGCACAACCCCACGGCCCCTACCACTTGATGGGCTGGTCGCTGGGGGGAGCGATTGCGCTGGATATCGCCGCCACACTGGAAGGCCTGGGTCATCAGGTGGCCTTTCTCGGCTTGGTGGACAGCACCATCCCGGAACACCTGTACCCCGAGGACTTGCCCCGCTATCGACGCTTGCCCAGCGCTGAACAGAGCCGCGAGGCGTCGGAAGAAATCCTCGATGCCATTCACTATTTCGATCTGTTGTTCCCGACCCTGACAGACCGTACGGCGGCGTATTTGAAAGACTCGCCATACAGTTCGGTCAAGCAGTTTTATGACTGGGTAGCGAGCCTGGTCGAACCGGGCCAGGGTGATTTGTTGTCGATTGTGCAAAGCGTCAAAAACGAGGTGATGAATGCCCAGGCGTTCTCGGTGCATGACCGTCTGCTGGAGGCTTTCAAGGCCTTTACCTTCAAACCTGTGCGGGTCCGGCCCAGTTGCTGGTGGGCCGTACCGGAAAAGACTGCGCAAGAACTGGCGTTCTGCGAGGCATTGGTCCGGCGTTACAGCCCGTCGGGCGAGTTGAAATGTTCGGTGCATTCACCGTTGTTGCACCGCAGCATGATCTTTGATGGCGCACTGATCGACTCACTGATCGACGCCTTCCTGGCCACCACCGCCCCTTGCTGATCCCCGCTCCATCGCAACCTGCCGGAAGATTTCGGCGGGTTGCCTTTGATGTCAGTCGGATAAGCGAATGAATCGCTTTTTGTAGGAGCCAGGCTTGCCAGCGAAAGCGGTGTGTCAGTCGACTTCAGTGCTGCCTGAGACACAGCTATCGCGGCATGGGTATCTACATATCTTCCCGATTTTGATGGTGTACATATCCGTTTCTGCGGTAACGGCCGCCTAGGGTTCCGCCCTTACGGCGGGTCACTTGGAAAAGCCCCAAGTAACCAAGGGCTCTTTGCCCCTGTCGTTCGGTGCCTCGCCCAGGCTCGGCATGCCCTCGCTCCGGTCCTGCTCCGTGGGCCCGCCGCGATCGGCCATCCATGGCCGTGCGCGGCTAACCCGGCATCCATGCCGGGTTGCCCACTGCGCAGAACCTCCACTCGGCCTCTCGAGGGCGCGGTGCGTCAAGATCAACAGCTGCAGGCGAGCTAACGCTCGGCCTGTAGAGTGGTGAAAGCAGAGTGGATGGGCGCTGATTTTGGATGTGCTCTGATTTTTTGTGGGAGCTGGCTTGTCGGGTCGCCGCATCGCTGCGGTGGCGGCCTGTCAGCCGACCAATCTTCCCCGGACGTACCCACTCCAACTAATGTGGGAGCGAGCCTGCCCGCGAAGCTGTTGATCTTGCCGTTGCCGTTGCCGTTGCCGTTGCTTTGGCTTTTGATCTTGATCTGTTTGCCCCTTTCCCAGAGGCCGAACGCAGGTATTGCGCAGGGGGCACCGCGGCAAGGATGCCGCGGTAGCCGCCCCCGGCCATGGATGGCCGATGGCGGCGGGCCCCCGGAGCAATGCCGGAGTGAGGGCATGCCGAGCCTAAGCGAGGCACCGAATGGTGGGGCAAGAGCCCTTGGTTACTTGGGGCTTTTCCAAGTGACTCGCTGTAAAAGCGAAACCGCCAGCGGCCGTGACCGCAGAAACGGATATGTACACGATCAAAGACCCCAATCGCCTACCAGGCCGCCTTCGCGGGCAAGCCTCGCTCCTACAAAGGGCAAGAACCGTCAGCCAGCACAACCGCAGAAACGGATCTGTACTCCAAAACACCAAGCCCCGGCAGTGAATCTCTGTAGCGCAAGAGATGTGTAGATACCCATGGCCATCGCGGGCAAGCCCGCTTCCACAAGTGTGTGTCCACCGCAAAGTGCGGGTGTCTGGTTCAGTCATCTTTCAAATTCGAAGGAGTCTGTCAGTAGACCACACTCCTGCCTGAGTAGAGGCCATGCTACCGCCCACTCCTTGGATTTCAAGCGCTCTTGGTATATCGCTTTTTTTTCTACTGTAAACCTCCAGGTGGGTCTGACAATAAGGTTAAAAAGATCATCAAGCCCCAACGGCGCAGATACCTCACAGGTATTTCCTTCTCGCCATCTAACGGCTATTGCCGTTGCTGTCTCTGGCCAGTAACGCATTGCATCAGTCGTGGAAATGTAAGGCTTATCGCCGTTTTGAACATGCATTCTCGCCTGATTTTTTACTGACCAGAGGACCGTAGAGTCCAAATTTCGCAGCGCTGCTTCTAATGCCCTGTCATCCGCGGGTGTGCAGTGACATGGATCAAACCAAATTACGTCGACGTCGGTCGAGACAGGGGATGGGTAGCGTCCGTGCAAGTAATCCCAAACCGCGTTCCGGACAAAACCTGCACCGATCCAACAATCCGGTAATCCCAAGGAATGAACAAGCTGGAGTAGATGCCATCGAACGGGGTCTGCTGAAATGATTGCCTGGACGCTTGAAGCGTTATCCACTGACACCTCCAAGGCATCGTTGGGTAGAAAGCTGCCTGTCACTACATCCTATAGGGTTTGCGGACATCCACTTATGCGGCAGCAACTCACTAGCGGGCAAGTCCCTATGCCTGTAGGAGCGGGCTTGCTCGCGAAAGCGGAGGCGCAGTCAATATTGATGTCGCCTGACATACCGCTTTCGCGGGCAAGCCCGCTTCTACAGGTGTGTGTGTCCGCCCACCCAATCATAGGCAAATAAAAAAGCCCGGCCCGCAAAATTCGGGCCGGGCTCAGGGTTGTCGCTTGCAATCAGAACTGCGGTTTGTAGGTCACGCTGAACATCATGTTACGCGGATCACCAAAGTTATTGTTGCCATTGATCTGGTTGTAAGCGGGCGAAATGTACGTCTTGTCGAACAGGTTGTTGGCGTTGACCGCCAAACCGATCTCCGGCGTCAGCTGGTAACCGATGCGGGCATTCCACACGGTGTAACCCGGTACGTCTTTGTTAAGATCGTAAACCAGCGTGTGGCTTTGGGTGGTGAAGCCCAGACCGGTGCTGACACGGCTCCAGTCGCCGGTGAACTGGTAGTTGCCCCACACGCGCAGCATGTGTTTCGGCGTCCAGGTACTATAGACGCTGCCTTCGTTAGTCGGGTCTTCCAGGTATTTGGTGGTGTTGTAGGTGTAGCCCGCAAATAACTGCAGATTGTCCGTCACTTCACCACTGATTTCCGCGTCGACACCCTGGCTACGAACTTTCCCCGAGGCTGCCGAGCAGTACCAGCCATTACACTCCATACCACCGGCGATGTCGTTGACGGCACGGTTTTCCTGGTCGTAACGGAAGATGGCCAAGGAGGTATTGACCCGACCGTCCATCAACTCACCCTTGAGGCCGATTTCGTAGTTGGTGCCTATGATGGGTTTGAGCACCGTACCGTTGGAATCACGGTTGGTTTGCGGCTGGAACACGTCGGTGTAGCTGGCGTATACCGCCCACTCGCGGCTCAGGTCATAGACGATACCGGCGTAGGGCGTGACCTCTCCGGTTTCATTTCCGGTGCTTGGAGCGTTGGATGTGATGCCGTTGGACGCGGTCTGGGTTTTCGATTTGTAGCTGAAGTCGTACCAGCTAACCCGGGAACCCAGTACCAGCGTCAGATCGTCAACCGGCTTGACGCGCCAGGTGCCGTACAGGCCTTTCTGGCGGATATCGTATTTGCTGAGGGTGCCCTGGCCGCCCGCGGCTAGCAGGCTGTTGTAGCTGATGTCCGGACGGTCATTGTCGAGGTCGAAGATGGTGTCGCTGCTGCTGTTGAAGGTACGGGCGAAGCGATCATCCGTCTCCAGCTGAGAGAAGTTGCCGCCCAGCATGACTTCCTGCTGCATCGACAAGGCTTCGAACTTGCCGGTCAGGTTCATGTCCAGACCGGCCTTCGTGGACTGGAAATCGGTCACGAAGTCGGCATATTGCACGCGACTGCCATCCGGCAAGAGACCGCCAGGACTTTGGGTTCGCTGGTTTTTCGACTGATTGTCTTCGGTCATGTACACGGTGCCGACCTTGAGGGCCCAATCGTCGTTGAAGCGGTGCTCGAGATCGGCGTAGAGGGTGGTGACGTCGATTTCGGAGCGGTTCCAGCGCGCGCCGGTGTAGGTCGAACGCGAAACGTCCGGCATCGACCCGTCGGCGTAGAGTGGCAGGCCACGGATATTGCCGCGCGATTCGCCGTTGGATTGGCTGACCGCGAAGCCCAGGGTGGTGTCTTCGCGCAGGTCGATGTCCAGGGCGCCGTACAGCGAGTGGGTCTTGCTCCACGCGTGGTCGATGAACGAGTTGCTCTGGTCTTCGTCGACGACGATGCGGCCGCGGATGTTGCCGGCCTGGTTCAGCGGGCCGCCGGCGTCCACTTGCAGACCGTAGTGATCCCAAGAGCCGGCCTTGCCGGTCAGGGTCACGGTCGGTGCGTTCTGGCCACGCTTGCGCACCAGGTTGATGGCACCACCGGGGCTGCCGGTGCCTTGCAGCAGGCCGGAGGCGCCGCGCAGGATTTCCAGGCGGTCATAGAAGATCAGGTCCTGGGTCGCCCAGTTGCCCAGCGAATAGGTGTTACGCGGGATCGGCACACCGTCGTACTGCCAGTCGTCGATCTGGAAACCGCGCGACGATAGAATCATGCCTTCTCCGACGCCCTGCAGGCCGACGATGCCGGTGGTCTGGTTGACGGCGTCCTTGAGATCGACCAGGTTCTGGTCATCCATCTGCTTACGCGTCATCACGGTGATCGACTGGGGAATTTCCTTGAGGGTATGGGTACCCTTGCCGATGGTCACGGCGTTACTGGTGTATGAGTTGCTGTCTTCGGTCGTCGCATCCAGCTGCCGTGCATTGACGGTGGTCGCGCCCAGCTCAAGGCCTTCAGTGGCGGAACCGCGCACCAGCATCAACGTGTTGCCTTCAAAGCTGTAGCGCACGCCGGTGCCCTTGAGCAGTTCGGCAATGGCCGCTTCGGCGCTCAGTTTGCCGCTGACGCGATTGCTGCGCAGGTTGGCCATGTCGGCGGCGTTATAGATCACCTGCCGGTTGGTTTGCTCGCCGAACGCTTGCAACGCCTGCGGCAAGGGCTGCGCGGCAATGTTGACGGCGATTTCTTCGGCGCAGACCTGCGCGCTGAACGGCATCAGACAGACCATGCCCAGACCGGCCAGCGAGTGACGCGAGCGAAGCGTTCGGGAAATGACCAAAGCCTTGAACAGAGGTTTCAACTCATGAATTGCTGACATCGTGCTCTCTATTATTCGTTAGAAGTGGATAAGACCGATGGGCCACCGAGGGCCCGACGCTGCCCGGACACGTAAACCGCTCTGTCTGTCGGCCACCTCAGGGGCAGCACGTTAGCGGGCGGTCGACCCGGCCCCTCCCCGGGCATAGGTCATCTGTCTGGACAACGGCAAAATCGTGTTCTGCCCTACAAATTCGAACCCTGGGGCTACCCTGCCCGACCCGAATTGTCTGCATACCTTAGTAAGACGTAGCACCACGCATAAACCGGAATGAGTTTATTTATCATTAACGACACATTTAAAAAAAAGCCGACGCTCTGGGCGTCGGCCTGTCTATTTCCGGGGTTCTCAGCTGTTCTGTGCAGCTTTGGCGTTTTGCAGTTGCCGGGCTTTTTCCGTCAACAAGGCTTTTTCTTCCGGGCTCATGGTGTCCAGGCGCAACCGCGCATGGGCCAGTTTCTCCAGTTGACCGGGGCTGCTTTCCCGCGATCGCAACGCCCCTGCCAGACCGGCCACGGTCGGATGATCAAACACCACACCGGGATGGATTTCGCACTGCAACAACTTGCGAATACCGGCCACCAGTTTGATCACCAACAACGAATGACCACCGGCGGCGAAGAAATCCCGATCGATGCCCAGGCGCTCAACGCCCAGCAGTTGCGCCATGCGTGCCGCGAGCAATTGTTCGAGCGCATCGCGTGGCGCCAGACACTCTTCGTCAATCAGGCTTGTGCTGAGTTGCTGCAACGCCTTGCGGTCGATCTTGCCATTGGCCAGCCGTGGAAAACGCTCGATGAACTGCACATGCTGCGGCAGCATCACGGCGGGCAGACGCTGGGCCATTTCACTGCGAACTGCTTCAAGCAAGGCCGACGAAGGTGGCTGATGAGGAACGACGAATGCCTGCATCCCCTGCTCAGCCGAAGATCCTGGCAACACCAGTGCTTCAGCGACCTGAGGCAGGCTCAGCAATTGGGCCTCGATCTCTGCCAGTTCGATACGGAACCCACGCACCTTGATTTGCTGATCGCGCCGACCGTGCAGCTGAATCGCCAGATCCGGGCGATAGCGCGCCAGATCTCCGGTGCGATACAGGCGCTCCTGCGGATTGAACGGGTGCTGAATGAACACCTGCGCATCGGCCTCGGCATTGAGGTAACCACGGCATAATTGCGCGCCGCCCAGGTACAGTTCGCCCAACATCCCGACCGGGGCCAGTTGCAGATGGTCGTCAAGGACATACACCTGATTGTTACCCAGCACCTGGCTGAGGGCGGCAGCGTTTTCAGCGCCCGTGTGTTCAGCAGCAGTGCCCGGCACCAGCGGATGGACCAACACCCCGACCGTCGCCTCCGTCGGGCCATAGTGATTGAACACCCGGCAATTGCCGTGTAACCGAGCGATGCGCTCGAGCAGCGCAGGGGCGATCGGTTCGCCGCCGAGAATCAGCGTAGACGGTAGTTGCGGGCTGTCGCTGTCGAGCAGTGCGGCGAGGTGCGACGGAACGATCTTCAGACAATCGATCGTCTGTTGTTTCAGGAAATCAGCGAACAAGGTGCTGTCCTGCATCTGTTCGTCACTGGCCACATGCAGCGTCGCACCGTTGAACAAGGCGCCAAACAGCGCGGTGTTACCCAGGTCCGCCGCTACGGTGGAGGTGAAGCCAACGTGTTTGCACTGATCAAGCCCCAGGGCCTGGCTGACGTTGGCGGTGTAATTGAGCAATTGTCGATGCTCGATCACCACGCCTTTGGGCACGCCGGTGGAGCCTGAAGTGAACAGCACATAGGCCGCATCGCTACCCTGTGTATCGAGTTCGACAGTCGGTGCCGACAGGTCCGCCGATTGGCGCAATTGATTCAGGGTGCAGACGCTCAGCGAATGACCGTGCCACTGATCGATTTGCGCGGCATCCACCAGCAGCAAATCGGCCCCGGCCTGTTCCAGCATCAACACCTGACGCGCCATCGGCCATTGCGGGTCCAGCGGCAGATACGCCGCACCGACACGCCAGGCCGCCAGCATCGCCACCACCAGATCGGCCGAGCGCGGCAACGCCAACGCGACGATCGAACCACGGGCCAGGCCCTGAGCTTTCAAAGCCTTGGCCAACACGTCGACGTTCGCCTGCAATTGCCCGTAGCTCAAGTGTTGCTGCGCGTCGGTCAGCGCGACGGTGTCCGGTGTGGCATGCGTCCAATCGGCAATGCGCTGCGGCAGGTATCGGCCATCCACCAGCGGCCGGGGTGGCGGGTTGATTGCCAGCAAGCGTTGTTGCTCGACGGCCCCCAGCAATGCCAGTTGACCCGGCTCGGCCTGAGGATTGGCCACGATGCTCGCCAGCAATACGCTGAACTGCGCCATCAGCCCTTCGACAGCCATCAGCGAATAACGCTGCGTGGCGTAATGAAGATGCAGGCGGCCCGATTCGCCCGGTTCGAGTTGTAGCATCAGTTCAAATTGAGTTTCCCGAGCAACGGGACGCTGCACGGGTGTCCACTGTAGCGTGCTTGAAGTCTGGGGCTGCGGTGCACGCCAGACCGCGAAACCATAGGCCGGGCTGGCCGCTGCGGGCGCGAGTTCCGGTGACCAGTATTCCTGCCAGGTGCGATGCTCATCCAGGCCCGTCGCCAGTTCACTGACCCAGGCGCTGAACGAAGTACTCGCCGCCAGCGACACATGCAGCGGCAGGGTTCTCTCGAAAACGCCCACGGCGTCGGCGAAATACTCGTAGTCGTCGCGACTGTCGTGCCGCACCCCAACCAGCATCTGTTCGTTCCCGCCAAGGCGCCCCAGCAGCAGCCACCAGGCCGCTTGCATCACCACGCTCAGCGGTTGCGCCAGCGAGCCTGCCAACTGTTGTAGTGCGTTGTGTAGCGAGGGCTCAAGCGTGCTCGTCAACAGCGCTGTCGCGGAAGAAGTCTGGGCGGTTGCAGCCCGATAGCCCAGCCATGGGGTGGACAGGTCGACATCCGCGCCTTGCAGGTGCTGCTGCCAGTAAATCCGGGCAGTTGCCGCATCCTCGTCGAGCACCACTTCACTGCGCCATTCCAGGTACTGGGTGAATTCCCCGGTCTCGTCATCCGCCTCGGTCAGCCCCTGCTCATACGTCTGCAACAGTTGCTGATAAATCAGCCGCAAGCCACTTTCATCGACGCAATGCCGGGCAACGCCCAGCACCAGCTGCCAGTGATTGTCCGCCAGGCGATACAGCACCGCCTGGACGTTCTCCGACTCACCGACAACAAACGAGCGTGCCGCCCATTCGGCGACTTGAGCCTGGATGCCGGCCGCCGTTTCCGGGCGGGTCTGCACCGTCAACGGGAAGCGCTCGGCGCCCCCGGCGAACTGGCGCAGACCATGGAAGCCCGCCGCCTTGGCCAAACGCGGGATCAGCATGGGTTGCTGCGCCAACAGCGCATCCAGCGCCGTTTGCAGACGCTGCGGGTCAAGCTCACCGGCAATGCCCACTTCCAGCCAATGCAGCGCATCACGGCAGACCGGGGCCTTGGGCAGCTTCTCCAGCACCCCTTGCTGCTCGGGGGTCAAGGCGTAACCCAGATCCTGCGCGGCCATCGATACCTCGTTCATGCTCCGGTTTCCTCAGTGTTCATTGCGCCTTGAGTGGTCTGTGCGCTTTCAAGGGCGCTGCGGTCGAACATGTCGCCCATGGCCACGACGATCTTGCGCGGGCCTTCGAACGGGTCACGGGCGTGAGCCACGAGCATGTTGTCCAGCAGGATCGCATCGCCTTTTTGCCAGTCGAAACGCACCGCACACGCTTCGTACAACTCACCGATACGCTGCATCACCTCGTCTTCGATCGGCGAACCATCACCGTAATAGACATGACGCGGCATGCGTTCCAGGCCGAACATCGACAGCAGGTCTTCACGCACATCCGGCTCCAGCCAATAGATGTGGTGCAGCTGCACCTGATTGAAGAACGACTTCGCGCCGGTGATCGGGTGACGGATGATCGCCGGTGCCGGCGTACGGGTTTGCAACTCATCGTTGTCGAGCCAGCGCCATTCGATACCACCGGCCCGGCAGCGGGCCTCGACCTCGGCGCGATCTTCGGTCTTGAAAAAATGCTGCCAGGACACGTCGAGTTTGTCGGTGAACGTGCGCACGTAGAGCAAGCCCTTGTCTTCGAACTTTTCACGCAGGTCCGCCGGCAGTTTTTCGTACATCAACCGGCAATCGACCACCGGTGTCGCACCGCCCACGGGCGCTGCCTGCTCGCAATAGAACATCTGCTTGCGCGGCCAGCGGTCCTGATGAGAACTCTCGTTGTGGAACAGGATCATCTTGCGTTCCGGGTACGGCGTGGAGCGGTAGGTGTTCTTGCCACCCTCCTTCTTCGGCAGGTCGCCATACTGGCCATAGAGCCCTGGCTGGATCGCTTCGGCAAAGGCTTCAAAGCCCTGAATGCCGTCCAGTTCGAAACCGCGGAACAGAATGCCGGCGTGCTCGGCCAGTTTCTGTTCGATCAGTGGCCGGTTGTGGTTGATCCACTCGATCACGTCCAGCTGCGGCTCGTTCGGCTCCAGCAGCAACGGAAACCGCTGCGGCGCGGCCAGCAGGGATTCACGCACCGGCAGAGGCCGGACCTTGGCGACCGGGGCCTGGGAACGCTTGAGAAACTTGCCGAGCTTGTCGGCCTTGGGTCCCGGAACAGCGGCGGGCATGGCGGCCACCGCGCGGTTGTCGACTGGCATGCTGATAGCTCCCAATTGAATGTCCTGATCAGCGACGATCTGTTCCAACAGGGCTATCCAGGCCTTGACCAGGTACTGAATGCGCTCATGTCCGAACAAGGTTGTGGCGAATTGCCAAGTACCCAGCAATTGCCCTTCTTCATCGTCAACGAACAACGCCATGTCGAATTTAGAATGGGTCTCGAGCGCCGGCAGCGCTTCCACGCTCAAACCGCCCATGGCCTGCACGCGTCCCGGCAGGTTGTTCATCACGAACAACACCTGAACCAACGGGTTCATGCCCTTGTGTCGCGGTACGCCCGAGGCGTCGACGATCATGTCGAACGGCAGGTCCTGATGCTCCAGGGCGCTGAGCAGGGTTTCCTGGGTCTGCGCGAGGAAGTTCGAGAACGCGGCGCCGGCCTCGAACCGCGAACGTAGCGGCAGCACGTTGACGAAGAAACCGATCAGCCGCTCAAGCTCCGGCTGCTCGCGTCCGGCGACATCGGCGCCGACCAGCACATCGGCGGCGCCACTGACCTGATGCAGCAGCACCTGGAACGATGCCAGCAGCGTGCTGTACAACGTGACGCCCGCGGCCATGGACAGCTTGCGCAGTGCGCCCGTCAAACCACTGGTGAGCCGGAACTGCACCGCGTCGCCCGCAAAGGACGGTGTCAGGCCGCGCGGGTTATCCAGTGGCAGCATCAACTGCCCGCTGTAACCGGCGAGGCGGTATTTCCAGTACTCGGCCTGTTGCCCCAGAACCCCTTGCGCCTTGAGCGCCTGCTGCCACAGTGCGAAGTCGGAATATTGCACCTCCAGTGCCGGCAGTGGCGTCAGGTCGCCGTCGTCGGCACGGTCGTAAATCTGCACCAGTTCGTTGATCAAAACCCCCATCGACCAACCGTCGGAAATGATGTGGTGCATGGCGTACAGCAACACATGCTCGGTCGGTCCCAGGTGCAGGATGCGCCCACGCAACAGCGGTGCCTGTTCCAGGTCGATCGGTGTGCGTGCGTTGTCCAGCGCCGCTTGCGCCACCTGCTCTTCCTGAGCGCTGCGCGACAGACCGGACAAGTCAATCAGCGGAAAATCCAGCTCGACCTGTTCGGCGATCAGCGCAATCGGATCGCCCTCGTCATCCTGCGTATAAGCGGTGCGCAATACTTCGTGGCGGCGCACCACCTCGGCAAAGCTACTCAACAGTCGCTCGACCGACAGCTCACCGCGCAAACGCAGGGCCATCGGCATGCCATAGGCGGAGCCGCCGCCGGACAGTTGTTCGGCGATCCACAAGCGGCGTTGCACCAGCGACAACGGTGCGCTGTGCTTGATGCCATGAGCCTTGAGCACCACGGAACCAACGCCTGCACCCCTCGTTGGTGCGTCCAGTTGCTGACGCATCCAGGCCGCCAGAGCCTTGAGCCGCGGATGGTTGAACAGGTCACGCAGGCTCAGCGACTGTGCCGTGAGTTTGCGCAGGCGTGAAACCGCCTGAGTCGCCAGCAGGGAATGCCCGCCCAACTCGAAGAAGTGATCCTCGCGACCGACCCGGTCGAGTTCCAGCACGTTCTGCCAGACCGTCGCAATTTGTTCTTCGAGTTCACCGACCGGGGCGATAAAGTCCCGGGCCGACGCGCTGGCATCAATGCTCGGCAACGCCTTGCGATCGATCTTGCCATTGGGCGTCAGTGGCAGGCTTTCGAGGAACAGCACATGCGCCGGCACCATGTAATCCGGCAGGTTTTCCTTAAGTCGTGCTTTGAGTTCTTCGCGCAGTACGGCCTGTGCCGAGGCATCGCCAAGCGCCAGCGCCGGGTCGTCACACACCACATAGGCGACCAAGTGCTGGCCCGACGCGCCCGGATGCGCCACGACCAGCGCCTGGCGCACGCTCAGCGCCTGAAGCAGGCGCGCTTCGATTTCCCCCAGCTCGATACGGAAGCCACGCACTTTCACTTGATGGTCGATACGCCCGACGTATTGCAACGTACCGTCGGCCTGATAACGGGTCAGGTCACCGGTGCGGTACAAGCGTTCGCCGTTGTTGGCAAACGGGTTCGGCACGAACTTCTCGGCGGTCATCGCCGGTCGCCCCAGATAACCACGCGTGATGCCCGCACCGGCCAGGTACAACTCGGCGGATGCACCCAGCGGCGCCGGTTGCAGATGCGCACCCAGCAGGTAGCTGGCGGTGCCATTGAGCGGCCGGCCGATGTTCGCCGTGCCGCCGGCTTCGCGGCGACTCCAGGTGGAGTAAGTGGTGTCTTCCGACGGGCCATACAGGTCGTAGACATGTTCGATGCTCGCCTGCTGGTACAACGTCTCCACCAAACTCTGCCTCAGTGGCTCACCGGCCAGGTTGATGATCCGCACGCCCGATGGAATCTGCCCGGCATCCTGCAAGGCGGCAATGGCCGACGGTACGGTGTTGATCAGACGCACCTGATCGCGTGCAGGCAAATGCGGCAGTTCCAGCGCATTACGGGCGATGATCAGCGAGCCGCCGTTGGCCAGGGTGACAAACAGCTCCCACACCGACAGGTCGAAGCACACCGACGTCGAGGCCAATACCCCTTGAATATCGTCGCGGCTGTACACCGACCGCGACCAGTCCATCAGCGCCAGCACATTGCGATGGGTAATCGCCACGCCTTTGGGCTTGCCGGTGGAACCGGAGGTGTAGATCACGTAGGCCAGGTTGTCCGGGGTCACCGTCGTCACCGGCGCGTGGTGCGGATAAGCCGCCAGTGGCGCGTCGAGCTGATCGAGCAGCAGCACCTGAGTGTTGGCGCCTGTGGACAGCGTCATCGCTACCGCTTGTTCGGTCAGCAGCACCAGAGCACCGCTGTCCTCAAGCATGTAGGCCACGCGATCGGCCGGATAATCCGGGTCCAGCGGCACATAGGCGCCACCGGCCTTGAGCACCGCCAGCAGCGCCACCAGCAAGTGGTCGGAACGCTGCATCGCCACGCCAACACGGACTTCCGGGCCGACACCGCATTCGATCAGCTTATGGGCCAGACGATTGGCCCGCGCGTCGATGTCAGCGTAAGTCAGTTGCCGATTGCCGAAGGTCACGGCCAACGCTTGCGGCTGGAGGGCGACCTGACGTTCGATCATCTGCTGAATGCACAGATCCTCGACGCCACAGGCTTCGGTGCGGTTCCAGTCGCGCAGTACCAATTGTTGTTCGGCTTCGTCCAGCAACTCCAACTCGCCGAGACAACGCTCGGCGCTCGCGCTCATGTGAATCAACAGGTGCTGCAACTGCGCGGCCAGTGTCGCCACGGTGGTCGCGGCAAAACGGCTGTGCTGATAGCTGAAATGCACCGTCAATTGGCTGTCCAGGCTCACCGCCAGCGTCAACGGGTAGTTGGTTTGCTCATGCCTGGCCACCTCGCCGAAGCGCAGGTCTTGCGGCGCGCCTTTCTCCAGCGCCTGGGAAATCGGGTAGTTCTCGAACACCAGAATGTTGTCGAACAGGGCTTCACCGCCCTGCCCGGCCCAGCGCTGAATGTCGAACAGCGGCGTATGTTCCTGCTCACGCAGCAACAGATTCTGTGCCTGCACCTGCTGCAACCACTGCGCCAACGGTTGTTCGGCACGGGGGCTGGCGATGACCGGCAAGGTGTTGATGAACAGACCGATCTGCTGCTCGACCCCACTCAGCTGCGCCGGACGGCCAGAGACCGTGGCGCCGAAACTGACGGTGTCCTGCCCGGTGTAGCGCTGCAACAGCAGCAGCCAGGCGGCCTGAACCAGCGTGTTGACGGTGACTTTCTGTCCCCGGGCAAAGGTGTTGAGGTCATCGGTGACAGCCGCGTCCAGGGTCAGGAAATGCTCGCCCTGCGTATCGATGCCAGCCTCGTTGCCACGGTAAACGAGCGCGTCGGCCAGACGGGTCGGCGCTTCGAAGTTCGCCAGTTGGCCCTTCCAGAAGTGCTCGGTAACCTGCGCGTCCTGTTGCCGCAGCCACTGGATGTAATCCCGATAACGACCCGCCGCGATCGCCGGTACCTGGCCGCTGTAGCGTTGCAGCACTTCGCCCAGCAGCTGCGAGTTGCTCCAGCCATCCATCAGAATGTGGTGGCTGGTGTAAATCAGCTGAAAGCGTTCGGCGGCGACTTGTACCACCACCAGGCGCAGCAGAGGCGCCTCATGCAGGTCGAAGCCCTGTTGCCGTTGTACATTGGCCAGCGCTTCGAGCGCCTGTGGCAGATCGTTTTGCCCACGCCAATCATGGAAGGTGAACGGTACCGGCAAGCGCTTGTGGATCACTTGCTGTGGCCGCTGCAATTCGCCGTCCCAGACAAAACTGCTGCGCAGCACATCGTGGGCATCCAGTGCCGCTTGCCAGGCCTCGCGGAAACGCTCGACCTGCAAACCTTCGACGTCCACGCACAGCTGATTGATGTAATCGCCGGCCTGTTGCTCGTAGAGGGTGTGGAACAACATGCCTTGCTGCATCGGTGACAACGGGTAAATATCTTCGACCTGGCGTGGCGCCACGGGCAACGCATCGAGCTGGCGTTGCGTCAACCCGGCCAGCGGGAAGTCCGACGGTGTCAGCCCCTGATGCCGAGTCTCACAGCAGTGCTCGATCAAGATCCCCAGTTCCCGGGCATAAGCATCCGCCAACCGCGCGATGGTCGACTGATCGAACATCTGCCCGCTGAATGTCCAGCCGATACTCAATTCGCCGCCATACACCCGACCATTGAGGGTCAGCCAATTGTCCAGAGGCGCCAATGGACTTTGCTCGGCACCCGCCGATTCACTGGCCGGGGTGAACAGTGCAGCCGCCTCGTCGCCGAACCCGGCATCGAACTGGCCCAGGTAGTTGAAGGTAATGCGCGGCACGGGCAAGGCTTGCAGCGCCTGCCGGGTGCTGTCATTGCCCAGGTAGCGCAGCGCGCCAAAACCCAGGCCTTTATCGGGGATCGCCCGTAGTTGCTCTTTGATCGCCTTGATCGAATCCTGCGGCGTGGACGCCGGTGTCAACTTGACCGGAAACAGGCTGGTGAACCAGCCCACACTGCGGCTCAAGTCGAGCTCGTCGAACAGCGCCTCGCGACCATGGCCCTCGAGCTGGATCAGGGGCGATGCGTCGCCCGTCCAGTCAGCGATCACTCGCGCCAGAGCCGTCAGCAACAGATCGTTGACCTGTGTGCGATAGGCCGCCGGCGCCTCCTGCAACAGCTGGCGGGTCTGCTCTTTGTCCAGACGGGTCTGCACGTGCAAGGCGTGACGATTGTGTAACTCGCCCTGCGGTCGATCGCAGGGCAAGTCATTGCGCGAATCCTGCAATTGCCCTTGCCAGAACGTCAGCTGAGCCTGCATCGCGGCGCTGTCGGTATGCTGTTGCAAGCGTCGCGCCCAGGCCTGGGTCGCGCTGGTCTTGGCCTGCAATTTGAGCGCCGCGCCGGCCTGCAATTGCTCGTAAGCCTGTTGCAGGTCTTCGAGCAGAACGCGCCAGGACACGCCGTCGACGACCAAGTGATGGATCACCAGCAACAGACGCTGGCTGCCATCGGCCATGTTCGCCAGCACGGCGCGCAGCAGATTGCCGCTCGCCAGTTCGAGACTGCGCTGGGCCTGCTCGCCCAACTGTTCGAGTGCCGGCGCATCAGCGACCCCGGCAGTCCAGAGCAGGGGCGACTGTTGCCAGAGCGCCTGTTGCTCGGCAAGGGAGCGATGCTGCGCAGTCCAACGGTCGCCGTGACGAATGAAGGCCAGACGCAACGCGTCGTGATGCGTGATCAGTGCCTGCAACGCACGCTCCAGGTGTTGGGCGTGCAACGGTTTGGCGGAGTTGAGCAGCACCGACTGGTTCCAGTGGTGCGGCTCGGCCATCTCACGCTCAAAGAACAACTGCTGGAATGGCAGCAATGGCGTGTCACCGGTCACCGGGCCCTGGTCGATGCTCAACCCGCTGTCGCCGATGGTCGCTACCGCTGCGAGGCTTTGTACGTTCTGGTGCAGGAACAGGTCTTTGGGGGTGAAATGAATCCCCGCCTGACGCGCTCGGCTGACCACCTGAATCGAGATGATCGAATCGCCGCCCAGCTCGAAGAAGTTGTCGCTGATACCCACCTGCGGCCGACCCAGCACGCTTTTCCAGATCTCCACCAACGCCTGCTCGGTGGCAGTGGTCGGTGCGGTGTAAGCCTTGCTGCTGGTGGTCGTGTCAGCCTTTGGCAACGCCTTGCGTTCCAGTTTGCCGTTGGGGCTGACCGGCATTTTCTCCAGCCACAGCCAATGCTGCGGGACCATGTAGTCCGGCAACGTCTGGCTCAAGTGTTCCTTGAGACGGCGCTGCAAGGCGTTGCGCACATCATCGTCGGCGTGCAGCAGTGCGTCGCGGGCCGGCACCACATACGCGACCAACAGCGTGCCGTCCTGGGCGATGACCACCGTTTCACGGACTTCGTCGTGTTCGGCCAGGCGCGCTTCGATCTCGCCCAATTCGATGCGCAGGCCACGGATTTTCACCTGATGGTCCATGCGCCCGGCGTATTCGATCACCCCGTCGGCACGATAACGCGCCAGGTCGCCGGTGCGGTACAGACGCTGGCCGTCACCGAAGGCACTGGTGACAAAGCGCTCGGCGGTCAACGCGGCACGGCGGTGATAACCACGGGCCAGGCCTTCGCCGCCCAAATACAACTCGCCGATCACGCCCACCGCTACCGGCGACAACTCGTGATCGAGAATGTAAGTGCCCAGATTGGCAATCGGCTGGCCGATCGGCACGCTGTCGCGACCTTCCTCGATGCACGTCCAGTGCGTGACGTCGATGGCCGCTTCGGTCGGGCCGTAGAGGTTGTACAGCCCGGCATTGGGCAGCTTGGCAAACACTTGCTGCTGCGCATCCACTTGCAGGGCTTCGCCACTGCACACGATCCGGGTCAGGCTGGTGCACTCGCCCACCGAAGGGTCTTGCAGGAACGCCTGCAACATCGACGGCACGAAGTGCAGCGTGGTGATGCGTTGTGTGGTGATCAGTTCGATCAACTGCGCCGGATCACGATGAATACCCGGCGCGGCCACTACCAGTGTCGAGCCGGTCAACAGCGGCCAGAAGAATTCCCAGACAGAGACGTCGAAACTGAACGGCGTCTTTTGCAGCACGCTGTCCGTGGCGTCGAGTCGATAGGCCTGTTGCATCCAGCACAGGCGATTGACCAGCGCCGAATGACGGTTGCCCGCCCCTTTCGGTTTGCCGGTGGAGCCCGAGGTGTAGATCACGTAAGCAAGGTTTTCGCCGTCGAGATCAATGCCCGGGTTGGCGTCGTTGCGCCCTTCCAGCCAGTCGCCGTCCTGGTCCAGCACCAGGCTGCGAATGCCGGCCGGGATCGGCAATTGCTCAAGCAAGTGGCTCTGGGTCAGCAACAGTTGAATGCCGCTGTCTTCAAACATGTACGCCAGGCGTTCCTGCGGGTATTCCGGGTCCAGCGGCAAATAGGCACCGCCGGCCTTGAGGATCGCCAACAAGCCCACGACCATTTCCACCGACCGTTCGACCGCGATGCCCACCAGCACATCCGGGCCGACGCCCTGCTCGATCAGCACGTGAGCCAGTTGGTTGGCTCGGCCATTGAGTTCGGCGTAGCTCAAGCGTTGTTCGGCAAACACCAGCGCACACGCATCCGGGGTTTGACCGACCTGTTCTTCGATCAGGGCATGCACGCTGCGGTGCAACGGGTAGTCGACGGCGGTGGCGTTCCAGTCGACAACCGTCAGTTGCCGCTCCTGGTCATCAAGCACTGCCAATTGCCCGACCGGACGGTTGATATCCTCGACCAGCCCCCGCAACAGATTCAGCCAATGTCGGCCCATGCGCTCGATGGTCGATGGCTCGAACACATCGGTGGCGTAGGTCAGCGAGGCGTGCAGGCCTTGCGGGTTATCACTGGTGTCCAGGGTCAGGTCGAACTGCGCGGTACGGTGTTCCCAACTGAGATTTGCCAGCTCGATGCCCGGCAACGATTCGGCCAGCGTTGACGCCGCTTCGCTGCGGTGGTTGAACATCGCCTGGAACAGCGGGCTGTGGCTCAGGTTACGTTGCGGTTGCAAGGCATCGACCAACTGCTCGAACGGCAAGTCCTGATGCATCTGCGCCGCCATGGCCGTCTGCTTCACCTGTTGCAGCAATTGAGCGCCCGTCAGCTGGCCGTCGAACTCGGCCCGCAGCACCTGGGTGTTGACGAAGAAACCGATCAGACGCTCGGTTTCCAAGCGGTTGCGGTTGGCAATCGGCACACCGACGCGGATGTCGGCCTGGCCACTGTAGCGATGCAGCAAGGTCTGGAACGAGCCGAGCAACAGCATGAACAGCGTGACGTTTTCACGCAGGGCCAATGCCTTCAGGGCATTGCTCAGGGATTCGTCGAGGGTGATCGGCAAACGCGCCCCACGGAAACTTTGCTGCGCCGGACGCGGATGATCCAGTGGCAGCTCCAGCAGCGGCTGTTCGCTGCCCAGCTTTTCGGTCCAGTACGCCAATTGCCGATCCCGTTCACCGGCGGCCATCCATTGACGCTGCCAGATCGCGTAGTCGGCGTACTGCACCGCAAGCGCCGGCAGTTCGGCCGGCCGGCCCTGGCTGATCGCCGAGTACAGGCCCATCAGATCATCGATCATCACCTGCAACGACCAGGCGTCCGAGACGATGTGGTGCAGGGTCAGCACCAGCACGTGATCCTGTTCGCCGACCTGCAGCAGGACGAAACGCACCAGCGAACCGTCGAGCACATCGAACGGGCGTTGCGTCTCCTGTTCGACGAAGGCCTTGATGCTCGCCTCATCGCTGGCGGCCAGACGCTGCTCGACAAAGCTCACGCGCCCTTGCGGGCGAATCACTTGCCAGGTCCGGCCGTCTTCCTCGACGAATGCCGTGCGCAGGCTTTCGTGGCGCTCCACCAGTGCCTGGAAGCTCAGTTGCAGCGCGTTTTTGTCCAGCGCGCCGCGCATTCGCAGCGCGGTCGGAAGGTTGTAGGCGACGCTGTCGGGGTCCATTTTCCACAGGAACCATTGACGCTCCTGGGCAAAGGACAGTGCCAGCGGTTGATCACGGTCGACCCTGGTCATCGCCGGTGGCTGTTCGTCTTGTTCAGCGCCCAGTGCTTGGACGAAACCCTGCAAGGTGCTGTGCTCGAACAGGCTGCGCAACGGCACCTGAATGTCCAGCACCCGACGTACCCGCGACACCACTTGGGTGACCAGCAGGGAGTGCCCGCCCAGCTCGAAGAAGTTGTCGGTCAGGCCCACGCGGTCCAGCTTCAGCACGTCCTGCCAGATCGCGGCGACTTGCTGCTGCCGTTCGCTTTGCGGAGCAACATAACGCGTCTGCAACTGGCTGGCATCCACCGCCGGCAACGCCTTGCGATTGAGCTTGCCATTGGGGGTCAGCGGCAGGCTGGCGAGGAACAGCACATGCGCCGGGACCATGAATTCCGGCAGGCATTCCTTGAGCCGCGCCTTGAGCTCATCGCGCAGGCGCAGTTGATCGTCGGCAGCATCGAGGTTCAGTTGCGGTGCAACCACGTAGGCCACCAGTTGCTGGCTGCCCAGGGCTTCTTGCGCCAGCACCGCGACTTCGCGCACCGCCGGTTGCTCCAGCAAACGCGCTTCGATTTCACCCAGTTCGATGCGGAAACCGCGGATCTTCACTTGATGGTCGATGCGCCCCCTGTATTCGAGCACGCCGTCGTGGCGATGACGCGCCAAGTCGCCGGTGCGGTACAGCCGCGCACCGCTGCCGAACGGGTCGGGCAGGAAACGCTCGGCGGTCATCGCCGCCCGGTCGTGATAACCCCGGGCCAGGCCGTCGCCACCAATCAGCAGTTCGCCAATGGAGCCGGCCGGGTTCGGCGCCAGATCATCGCCAAGGATGTACAGCGTGGTGTTGGCAATCGGTTTGCCGAGGTACGGCTGACGCTGCTCGCGGGTCAGTTGCCAGGCCGCCGACCAGATGGTGGTTTCAGTCGGGCCATAAAGGTTCCAGACCTGCCCCGCCAGGCCAAGCATGCGCTGGGCCAGGTCATCGGCCAGTGCTTCGCCGCCGCAGAGGAATTTACAGCCCTGAAGGATGGGAGCCTGTTCGTGGTCGAGCAACATGCGCCAGGTCGACGGCGTGGCCTGCACCACCGTGACTTCCTGCTGCCGGATCATCTCCAGCAACGCTTGCGGATCCTGGGCGGTTTGCTTATCCACCAATACCACACGGGCACCGCTGAGCAGCGGCCCATAAATTTCCAGGCCGAAAATATCGAACGAGAACGTGGTCAATGACAGCATGCGATCCTGGGCATCAATGCCCGGTTCCTTGACCATGCTCACCACAAAATTCACCAGCGCCTGATGGCGCACCATCACCCCTTTGGGCTTGCCGGTGGAACCGGAGGTGTAAATCGCATACGCCAGGTGTTCACCGCTGATCGATACCTGCGGATCGGCTTCGCTGTAACCGCGAGCGTGCTCGCCCTGGTCGAGCAACAGGGTCTGCACGCTGGCCGGAATCGGCAGTTGCCCGAGCAAATGCGCCTGGGTCAGCAGCAGTTGCAGACCGCTGTCTTCGATCATGTGCGCCAGCCGGTCCTCAGGGTATTGCGGGTCCAGCGGCACGTAGGCGCCGCCCGCCTTGAGAATCGCCAACAGACCGATCAGCATTTCCAGGCTGCGGTCGATGGCGATACCAACCAATTGATCCGGGCCGACGCCCAGCTCGATCAGTCGATGCGCCAGTTGGTTGGCCTGGCGATTGAGTTGGGCATAACTCAGAGATTGTCCCTCGAACACCAGTGCCGTGGCCTCTGGTGCGCGCAAGGCCTGGGCTTCGATCAATTGATGGATGCAGCGGTCGGTCGGGTACTCGGCGGCGCTGCGGTTCCAGTCCACCAATACCTGCTGTTGTTCGGCCTCCTCGAGCAGGGCCAGTTCGCCCACCCGCTGCTGCGGATCGGCAACGACGCTGCCCAGCAGGTTTTGCCAATGCCGAGCCAGACGCTCGATGGTCGCGCCGTCAAACAGGTCGGTGGCGTAGGTCAGCTGTGCGCCGACGCCTTCGGGGCCGTCGAACGTTTCCAGGGTCAGGTCGAATTGCGCGGTGCGCGATGGCTGATGCAAGTGGCGGATCGTCAACGCTGACTCGCCCGCGCCCTGCCGGCTTTGGGTAGCGCCACTGCTCTGGTGGTTGTACATGACCTGGAACAGCGGGCTGTAACTCAGGCTGCGTTCCGGCTGCAAGGCCTCGACCAGCTGTTCGAAAGGCAGGTCCTGATGCGCCTGGGCGGCCATCGCGGTGTTCTTGACCTGGGCCAGTAACGCGCTGAACGTGGCCTGTGCATCGAATTCGGTCTTGAGCACCTGGGTATTGACGAAGAAGCCGATCAGCCGCTCGGTCTCGACCCGGTTGCGGTTAGCGGTCGGCACGCCGACGCGAATGTCGGCCTGACCACTGTAGCGATGCAGCAAGGTCTGGAACGACGCCAGCAACAGCATGAACAGCGTGACGTTCTCGCTTTTGGCCAAGGCTCTCAAGCGCTCGCCCAGTGCCGTCGGCAACGCCAGTTCATGACGGGCACCACGCAGGCTCTGGACCGCCGGACGCGGGTAATCGGTGGGCAATTCCAGCACCGGATGCTCGCTGCCCAAGTGCGCCCGCCAGTAGTCCAGTTGCCGCTCGCGCTCCCCGGCTTCCATCCAGTGCCGCTGCCAGATGCCATAGTCGGCGTACTGGATCGACAATGGCGGCAAAGTGAGTTCTTGGCCCTGACGGTAGGCGCCATACAGTTGCAGCAACTCGTCGACCATGACCCGCATCGATGCTCCATCCGAGGCGATGTGGTGCTGGGTCAGGGTCAGCACGTGCTCCTGTGCACCAACGCGCAACAGGCTGACGCGCAACAACGGCCCGTTGACCAGATCGAAAGGCTGCCCGGCCTGTTCAGCCACGAACGCCTGAATCTGCGCCTCTGGCGACAGGGCACCGGGGGTTTCATCCAGTTCGTGCACGGCGACGGTCAGGCTCATGTGCGGATGAATCACCTGCACCGCCCGCTCATCCTGCTGCTGGAACGTCGTGCGCAGGCTTTGATGCCGCGCAATCAGTGTATTGAAGCCGCGTTCGAGCGCCGATACGTCGAGCTCGCCCTGCAACTGCATCGCGCTGGGAATGTTATAGGCGGCGCTGTCGGGGTCCATCTGCCAGAGAAACCACTGGCGTTCCTGAGCAAAGGACAGCGGCACCGGATCGAACTGCGACTGTGTTTCGGGAATCGGCAGGTTCGCCGGCGAAACACCCTCCTCAAGCATCTTCTGCAGATAGACCCTGCGCTTGTCGAGCGGCAAAGTAACGAAGCGCCGGGCGATCTTCAAAGCGACATTGGTATCCATCAAGCTTCCTCCATTTCGTCAAGCAGGGCGTCCAGCTTGCTCAGTTTCAACGTATCGACCTGCTCACCTGCGGTTGCCAGACTGCTGACGAAATCCGTGAGTACGGGGTGTTGAAAAATCAGTTGTGGGGTCAGTTTCAGGCCCAGTTCCAGTTGCAGGCGTGAAACCACATTGACGGCCAACAACGAATGGCCGCCCAGTTCGAAAAAGTTATCCAGCAAGCCGACGCGCTCGATTTGCAGTACGTGCTGCCAGATCGCGGCGACCTGCTGCTCCCGCTCGCTCTGCGGGGCGAGATAACGCACCTGCAACTGGCTGGTCTCCGCCGTCGGCAACGCCTTGCGATCGAGCTTGCCATTGGGGGTCAGCGGCAGGCTGACGAGGAACAACACATGCGCCGGGACCATGAATTCCGGCAGGCATTCCTTGAGCCGCGCCTTGAGTTCATCACGCAGGCGCAGTTGATCGTCGGCGGCATCGAGGTTCAGTTGCGGTGCAACGACGTAGGCCACCAGTTGCTGGCTGCCCAGGGCTTCCTGCGCCAGCACCGCGACTTCGCGGACCGCTGGCTGCTCCAGCAGGCGCGCTTCGATTTCACCCAGTTCGATGCGGAAACCGCGGATCTTCACTTGATGGTCGATGCGCCCCCTGTATTCGAGCACGCCGTCGTGACGATGGCGCGCCAGGTCACCGGTGCGGTACAACCGCGCACCGTTGCCGAACGGGTCGGGCAGGAAACGCTCGGCCGTCATCGCCGCCCGGTCGTGATAACCCCGGGCCAGGCCGTCGCCACCGATCAGCAGTTCGCCAATGGAGCCGGCCGGGTTCGGCGCCAGATCATCGCCAAGGATGTACAGCGTGGTGTTGGCAATCGGTTTGCCGAGGTACGGCTGACGCTGTTCGCGGGTCAGTTGCCAGGCCGCCGACCAGATGGTGGTTTCAGTCGGGCCATAAAGGTTCCAGACCTGCCCCGCCAGGCCAAGCATGCGCTGGGCCAGGTCATCGGCCAACGCTTCGCCGCCGCAGAGGAATTTACAGCCCCGCAGGATGGGAGCCTGTTCGTGGTCGAGCAACATGCGCCAAGTCGACGGCGTGGCTTGCACCACCGTGACCGCCTGTTGCCGGATCATCTCCAGCAGCGCTTGCGGATCCTGGGCGGTTTGCTTGTCCACCAGCACCACACGGGCACCGCTGAGCAGCGGCCCGTAAATTTCCAGGCCGAAAATATCGAACGAAAACGTGGTCAGCGACAGCATGCGGTCCTGGGCATCGATGCCCGGTTCCTTGAGCATGCTCACCACGAAATTCACCAGCGCCTGATGGCGCACCATTACCCCTTTGGGTTTGCCGGTGGAACCGGAGGTGTAAATCGCATACGCCAGGTTTTCAGCGCTGATCGATACCTGCGGATCAGCCTCGCTGTAACCACGAGCGTGCTCGCCTTGCGGGTCGAGCAACAGGGTCTGCACGCCGGCCGGAATCGGCAGTTGCCCGAGCAAATGCGCCTGGGTCAGCAGCAGTTGCAGACCGCTGTCTTCGATCATGTGCGCCAGCCGATCTTCAGGGTATTGCGGGTCCAGCGGCACGTAGGCGCCGCCCGCCTTGAGAATCGCCAACAGACCGATCAGCATTTCCAGGCTGCGGTCGATGGCGATACCGACCAATTGATCCGGGCCGACGCCCAGTTCGATCAGTCGATGCGCCAGTTGGTTGGCCTGGCGATTGAGTTGGGCATAACTCAGAGATTGCCCGGCGAACACCAGTGCCGTGGCTTGCGGGGTGCAGAGAGCCTGGGCCTCGATCAATTGATGGATGCAACGGTCGGTCGGGTACTCGGCGGCGCTGCGGTTCCAGTCGACCAATACCTGCTGTTGTTCGGCTTCGTCGAGCAGCACCAACTCACCGAGGCAGCGTTCACCGGTGTCGATCATCTGGCTCAACAGGTGCTGCAAATGAGCCGCCAATTGCGCCACAGTCGCCGGCGCAAAACTGGCGCGCTGATAGCTGAAGTGCACCGACAGTTGCGTGTCGAGGCCCACCAGCAGAGTCAACGGATAGTTGGTCTGCTCATGACTTGCCACCGGACCAAAGCGCAGTCCTTGCGGGGCGCCCTGCTCCAGGGCTTGGGCAATCGGGTAGTTCTCGAACACCAGAATGTTGTCGAACAGCGCTTCACCGCCCTGCCCGGCCCAGCGCTGAATATCGAACAACGCGGTGTGTTCGAACTCGCGCAATGCCAGGTTCTGCGCTTGCACCGCTTGCAGCCAGCTATTGAGCGATTGCTCGGCCCGTGGGCTTGCGATCACCGGCAAGGTGTTGATGAACAGACCGATCTGTTGCTCGACACCCGGCAAGTCGGCCGGACGACCCGCGACTGTCGCGCCGAAGGCCACGGTGTTTTTACCGGTGTAGCGTTGCAACAGCAGCAACCAGGCGGCCTGCACCAGCGTGTTGACGGTGACTTTCGAAGCCCGGGCGAACTCGCCCAGACGCCGGGTCTGTTCGACATCCAGCACTTGGTAATGATCGCCGTAGCCCAGGACGTTATCAGCCGTCGATGGCCGCGCGACGGTGTGAGCGAGGCGCGTCGGCTCGTCCAGCGCGTGCAGCGCCGGGGTCCAGAACGCTTCGCTGGCCGCCATGTCCTGGCGTTGCAGCCAGGCGATGTAATCACGATAACGTCCGCCGTGAGTGGCGTTGAACTGACCGCTGTAACGCTGCAGCACTTCACCGAGCAACTGCGAGTTGCTCCAGCCATCCATCAGGATGTGATGGTTGGTGTAGATCAGGTGATGACGGTTGTCATCGATGCGCGCAATCACCAGGCGCAACAAGGTCGATGCGCTCAGGTCCAGGTTTTGGCGTTCCGTGTCGGCGAGCGTCTGCAAGGCCTGATCGCGCTGCGGATGCATGCGCAAATCATGCAGGCTGTAAGGCATCAGTGCATGTTTGCTGACCACTTGCACCGGGTTTTCCAGTTCGCCCTGCCAGACAAATCGTGTACGCAGAATGTCGTGGGCATCCACGGCCGCTTGCCAGGCCTGATGGAAACGCTCGGGGTCGAGCCCTTCGACGTCCAGGCGTAACTGGTTGATGTAATCGCCGGTGGTTTCTTCGTACACGGCATGGAACAACATGCCCTGTTGCATCGGCGACAATGGATACAGGTCTTCGATCGACTGCGGCGCCAGCGGCAAGCCGTCCAGTTGTGCCTGGCTCAAGCGCGACAGCGGGAAGTCCGACGGAGTGACGCCGTGATTTCCGGTCCGGCAGCAATGGGCGATCAGTGCTTGCAGTTCCAGTGCGTAATCGTCGGCCAGACCCTGGATGGTCGCCTCATTGAACATTTCACGGCTGAAGGTCCAGCCCAGGTTCAGTTCGCCGCCATACACCTGACCGTTGAGGGCCAGTTGGTTAGCCAATGGCGCGTGGGCATCCAGTTCATCGCCAGCCGCTTCGCTGGACGGCACGAACAACGCGCCGTCAGCTTCGGTGAAGCTGCCGTCGAACTGGCCCAGGTAGTTGAAGGTCAGGCACGGTACCGGCAATTGGCTGAGAGTTTTACGTGCAGCCTCGTCACCCAGATGGGCCAGCGCGCCAAAACCGACGCCCTTGTTCGGGATCGCGCGCAGCTGTTCCTTGATCTGTTTCAGCGAGCCGCCAAGGTCAGCGACCGGCGTCAGTTTCGCCGGGTACAGGCTGGTGAACCAGCCGACCGTGCGGGTCAGGTCAACGCCGTCGAACAGCTCTTCACGGCCATGGCCTTCGAGCTGGATCAACGCGCTGTCGGCGCCGGTCCAGCGCACCATGACGCGGGCCAGTGCGGTCAGCAGCAAATCGTTGACCTGGGTGCGATAGGCCGCCGGGGCGTCTTGCAGCAATTGGCGGGTCAGTTCCTTGTTCAGTTGCGTGCGCACCGTCAGTGCGTGTCGGTTCTGTTGCCCGCCCTGGGGATTATCCGTCGGCAAAGCCACTTCGACGCCTTGCAACTGCTGTTGCCACCAGACCAGTTCGGTGCGCAGTTCAGCGCTGTGAGCGTAGGTTTGCAGGTGCTCGGCCCAGACCTTGGCGGCGCTGGTTTTAGCTGGCAATTGCAGGGTTTCGCCGGTCAACAGTTGACGGTAGGCGGTTTGCAGATCGTCGAACAGAATGCGCCACGACACGCCGTCCACCACCAAATGGTGGATCGCCAGCAACAGTCGCTGACTGCCGTCATCGAGGTTCGCCAGCACCGCACGCATCAGTGGCCCGTCTTGCAGGTTCAGGCTGCGTTGCGCTTCGTTGGCCACCGCTTCCAGTGCCGTGGCGTCGGCGACATCGACCGCCCAGACCATCGCATCGGTCTGGCTGTCCAGCGCGCGGTACTGCGCCTGCCAACCCTCGGCCTGCTCGGCGAAGCTCAAGCGCAAGCCATCGTGGTGCGCAACCAGTGCGCCCAAAGCCAGCTCCAGCACGTTGGCATTCAAGGTTTGCGTCGGCTTGAGCATCACCGCCTGGTTCCAGTGCTGTCGCTCGGGGATGGCCTGTTCGAAGAACACCTGCTGCACTGGCAACAACGCCAGTTCGCCCGTTACCGGCCCCTGATCGATGACCTGAGCCTGTTCGCCAAGCCGCGCCACCGTGGCCAGTGCCTGAATGGTCTGGTGCTGGAACAGGTCTTTTGGCGTGAAGCGGATACCGGCCTGTCGGGCGCGGCTGACCACTTGAATCGAGATGATCGAATCGCCGCCCAGCTCGAAGAAGTTGTCGCTCAAACCGACCTGATCGAGTTTCAGCACGTCCTGCCAGATCGTCGCCAGTTGCTGCTCCAGCAAACTTTGCGGGGCGACATAGGCTTGCTGCAACTGACTGACCTCAGGTTTTGGCAGATTCTTGCGGTCGAGTTTGCCATTGGGGGTCAGCGGTAGGCGCTCAAGCAGCAGCAAATAGGCCGGGACCATGTGCGCCGGCAGCGCGGCTTTAAGTTGTTCGCGCAGGCTTTCGGCGAAATCGGCGCGATCGGCATTGAGCGCGTCGGCCACCACATAAGCCACCAGGCGCTTGCCGCTGCCGGCGGTGCCTTCCTGGGAAACCACCACGGCTTCGCGCACACCTTCGAGGGTTTGCAGGCGCGCTTCGATTTCTCCCAGCTCGATACGGAAACCGCGAATTTTCACCTGATTGTCGATGCGATCCAGATAATCGAAAGTGCCGTCGGCACGCTGACGCACCAGGTCGCCGGTGCGGTACAGCAGGCCACCGACAGCGCTGAACGGATCGGCGACAAACCGTTCCGCCGTCAGCCCCGGACGGTTCAGGTAACCCCGGGCAAGGCCCGTGCCGCCCAAGTACAATTCACCGGCCATACCTTGGGGCAGCAGGTTCAGGTCGGCGTCCAGCACGTAAGCACTGCGATCACCGATGCGGCTGCCGATCGGCGCATAGGCCGCACCGCACGGCACCTCGCGCCCGGCCTTCCAGATCAGCGGCGTGACCACGGTTTCGGTCGGGCCGTAGCCGTTGATGATGTAGTCCGGATCGAGCGCGCGCTTGACCCGCTCGAAACTGGCGTTGGGCACGGCATCGCCGCCGAAGCAGTAGATCCGCACCTTCGGCGGATTGCCTTCACGTTCGGCATGCTCGGCCAGTTGTTGCAGGTAGACCGGCGGGAACGCCACCACCGTCACGCCGTGTTCGCGCATGGCGTTGTAAGTCTGTTCCGGAGTCCACAGGCTGTCGTCGCGAATCAGCAGCGAGGCACCGTGGGTCAGGCTGGTCAGCCAACGCTCGTGGGCGCCGTCGAATGCGAAAGACATGAAGTGGAATTCACAGTCACTGTCACGCATTTCATAGCGCTCGCCGATGGCTTGGCAGTGCATCGCCAACGGGCCATGGGCAACGCTCACGCCTTTGGGGTTGCCGGTGGAACCGGAGGTGTAAATGACGTAAGCGAGGTTCTGCGGATCGAGCTGCACCTTGGGCACATTGAGGGATTGGCTGCGCAGATCGAGGCGGTCGAGCTCCAGCACCGGGACCGAATCATCCACCGGCAATTGCGCAGAAACACAAGAATCGGTCAGCAACAATGCCACACCCGAATCCTCAATCAGATAGGCCAGGCGCTCACGCGGGTAGCTGGTGTCCAGCGGTACGTAGGCACCGCCGGCCTTGAGCACCGCCAGCAATGCAACGATCACCCCTTCGCTGCGCGGCAAGGCCACGCCGACCCGACTTTCCGGGCCGACACCCCCCGCGATCAGGGCGTGGGCCAACTGATTGGCGCGTCGGTCGATATCGCCATAACTGAAACGCTGACCGGCGAAGATCACCGCCGTGCGCTCCGGGCTCTGGGCGGCGAGTTCGGCGATGCGCTGATGAACGGCGATGTTCACCGGGTACGGTTGCGGCTGGTTATCGGCCTGTTGCTGCGCCAGCTCGGTGGCACTGGCCAGGGCGATTTCACCAAGATTGCGTTCGGCCGACTCGGCGAACTGCTCCAGCAGTTGCAGCAGGTGCGCACCGATGCGCTCGATCGCCAACGTGGAAAAATGCGCCCGGTCGAAGCTGTAATGCAGCGCCAACGTCTGGCCCAGCGTCACGGCCACGCTCAACGGATAGTGGGTTTGCTCAAGGTTGGCGACTTCGCCGAACACCACGCCTTGCTCCGCGCCTTGTTGCAGCGCCTGGGCAATCGGGTAGTTCTCGAACACCAGAATGTTGTCGAACAGTGCTTCGCCACCCTGCCCGGCCCAGCGTTGAATGTCCGCCAGGGGCGTGTGTTCGAACTCGCGCAGGCTGAGGTTTTGCGCCTGTACCGCTTGCAACCAGTGGCCCACGCTCTGGTCCGGACGCGGCGCGCCGATCACCGGCAAGGTGTTGATGAACAAGCCGACAGCTTGCTCGATACCGGGCAAGTCTGCCGGACGCCCGGCTACCGTAGCGCCGAAGGCCACCGTTTCGTGACCGGTGTAGCGTTGCAACAACAGCAGCCACGCAGCTTGCACCAGAGTGTTGAGGGTGACTTTCTGTTGCCGGGCAAAGGCTTCAAGGCCTTGAGTGCGGCTGACTTCCAGGGTCTGGAAGTGATCGCCGTGCCCGCTCAGGGTTTCGTTGCCGGACACCACCAGGGCCAGTCGGGTCGGCTCTTGCAAAGCGGCCAACGGCTCGCGCCAGAAGTCCTGGCTCAATTGCCCATTCTGACGTTGCAGCCAACCGATGTAATCGCGATAGCGCCCGACAGAGGGCACCGGCGCCCGGCCGCTGTAACGCTGCAAGACTTCGCCGAGCAACTGCGAATTGCTCCAGCCATCCATCAGGATGTGGTGGTGGGTGTAAATCAGGTGCCAGCGATCAGCCGCGGTTTGCACCAGCACCAGTCGCAGCAACGGCGCCAGGCTCAGGTCGAAGCCTTGCTGGCGTTCGGCATCGGCCCGTTCACGCAAGGCCTGAACCTGATCGCCACGCTCACGCCAGTCCAGCACAGTGAACGGCAACTGAACCTGTTTGTGGACGATCTGAACCGGTTGCTCCAGTTCGCCCTGCCAGACAAAGCCTGTGCGCAGGATGTCTTGAGTATCGACAGTGGCCTGCCAGGCCGCGAGGAAACGCTCGGGGTCGATGCCTTGCACATCCACCCGCAGCTGATTGATGTACTCGCCCGCCGCCTGCTCGTAAAGGGTGTGGAACAACAGCCCCTGCTGCATCGGCGATAGCGGGTAGAGGTCGTCGAGTTGCCCGGCGGCCACCGGTAGTGCATCGAGTTGTGCCTGGGTGATGCGCGCCAGCGGGAAGTCCGACGGTGTAGCCTGTGGGGTTTCGAGGGTGCAGCAATGTTCGATCAACGCATTGAGTTCGACGGAGTATTGATCAACCAACTGCTGGATGGTCGCCGTGTCGAACATCTCACGGCTGAAGCCCCAGCTCATTGATAGCTCACCGCCGTACACCTGACCTTCGACCGTTAACCAGTTGGCCAACGGCGCCGACGGATCCTGGGCCGCTCCACTGCCTTCGCTGGACGGCACAAACAGAGCCGCTTCGTCGAACTGGCGGTCGAATTGCCCCAGGTAGTTGAAGGTGATGCGCGGTTGCGGCAGGGCCGCCAGTGCGGCGCCAATTTGCGGATCGGCCAGATAGCGCAGCGCACCGTATCCCAGACCTTTGTCCGGCACCGCGCGCAGTTGCTCCTTGACCGTTTTGATCGATGCGCCGAGATCGCCGGCCGGGCTCAGGTTGACCGGGAACAGGCTGGTGAACCAGCCGACGGTGCGGGTCAAATCGATGTCGTCGAACAGGTCTTCGCGGCCATGCCCTTCGAGCTGGATCAGCGTGCTGCCCTGCCCGGTCCAGCGGCAAACGGCCCGCGCCAGCGCGGTCAGCAGCAGATCGTTAACCTGCGTGCGATACGCCGCCGGTGCCTTTTGCAGTAGTTTGCGGGTTTGTTCGGCGTCGAAGATGAGTTCAACTTTCTGCTCGAAACGGTTTTGCAGTGCACCGTCAGGGTGGTCACACGGCAAGTCGTTTTGCGGCGCATCGCGCAGTTGTGCCTGCCAATAATCGACACTGTTCTGGAACGTGGGCAGATGGCTTTGCAGACGCGCCACCCAGCGTTGGTAGGAACTGGTTTTCGCCGCAGCGGTCAGTGTCGAGCCGTCGCGTACCTGACTGTAGAACTGCTGAAGATCCTCCAGCAACACCCGCCACGAAACACCGTCCACCACCAGGTGATGAATAGCCAACAGCAGCCGCTGCGTGCCGTCGGCCATGTCCACCAACAGCGCTCGCAGCAATGGACCGTGACTCAGATCAAGACTGCGCTGGGCTTCGTCGCACGAGGCATTCAGTGCTTCGACCGATTGCGCCGAGCGTTGCCACAACACCGACTCGCTGGACGCCGCGCCATAGGCTTGCTGCCAACCGGCATCAGTCATTTCATAACGCAGACGCAAACCGTCGTGATGCGTGAGCAACTGCGTCAATGCTTGCTCCAGCGCCCCGTCATCCAGCCTTTCGCGTGGGACCAGCAGCAGCGACTGGTTCCAGTGTTGACGCTGCACAATGGCTTGCTCGAAGAACCAATGCTGCACCGGCGCCAGGGCCACCGCACCAACGGCCGGACCTTGATCGATCAGGTTTTGTTCGCCGCTGCGGGCCACTTGCGCCAGGCTGCGGATGGTCTGATGCTGGAACAGGTCTTTGGGGCTCAACACGATGCCCGACTGACGCGCGCGGCTGACCACTTGCATCGACACAATGGAGTCACCGCCCAGCTCGAAGAAGTTGTCTTCCAGGCCGATGTTGTCGATGGCCAGGACGTCCTGCCAGATCGCTGCCAGCGACTTTTCCATCACCGTGCGTGGCGCCACGTGTTCGCGTTGCTGCTGAGTGCCGTCGACCGCGGGCAAGGCTTTGCGGTCGAGTTTGCCGTTGGGTGTCAACGGCAATTGTTCGAGGAATAACAGATAAGCCGGAACCATGTAGTCCGGCAAATGTTGGCGCAGGGCGGCTTTCAGGGTTTCACGCAGGCTCGCTTGAGCATCGGCATCGGCATCGTCCGCCAGCACGGCAGCATCGGTCGGCACGATATAGGCGACCAGTTGCTGACCGTTGGTGCCGTCTTGAGCCAGCATCGCCAGTTCGCGTACCGCGTCCTGCTGCAACAGCCGCGCTTCGATCTCACCGAGTTCGATGCGGAAACCGCGAACCTTGACCTGATGGTCGATTCGACCGACGTATTGCAATGCACCGTCGACCTGATAACGGGTCAGGTCACCAGTGCGATACAGGCGTTCGCCGTTGCCGGCGAACGGGTTCGGCAGGTACTTCTCGGCGGTCATGCCCGGCCGGCCCAGGTAACCACGAGTGATGCCCGCGCCGGCCAGGTACAGCTCGGCCGATACGCCTTGGGGCACCGGTTGCAGATCGGCGTCCAGCAAATAGCTGGCGGTGTGTTTGAGTGGCCGACCAATGTTGGCGGTGCCGCCGCCTTCGCGCCGAGTCCAGGTGGAATAGGTGGTGTCTTCCGATGGACCGTAGAGGTCGTAGACGTGCTCGAGGGTCGGCTGCTGATACAACGCATCCACCAGGCTCTGCTTCAGCGGCTCACCGGCGAGGTTGATGATGCGCACACTCGGCGGAATCTGTCCGTCGCGCTGCAATGCATTGATCGCCGATGGCACGGTGTTGATCAGGCGCACCTGATCACGAGCCAGCAATTGCGGCAACTCCAGGGCATTGCGCGCGATGATCACCGAGCCGCCATTGGCCAGGGTGACAAACAGCTCCCACACCGACAGGTCGAAACACACGGACGTCGACGCCAATACCCCCTGAATATCGTCGCGGCTGTACACCGACCGCGACCAGTCGATCAGCGCCAGCACATTGCGATGGGCGATGGCCACGCCTTTGGGTTTGCCGGTAGAACCGGAGGTGTAGATCACGTACGCGAGATTATCCGGTGTGACGCGGGACACCGGCGCGCTGCTCGGGTAAGCGGCCAGCCATGGCTCGGCGGCGTCCATCAGCAGCACTTGGGTACCCGCCGTCACGTTCAAGGTTGCAGCAACAGCCCGCTCGGTCAGCAAAACCAGTGCCCGACTGTCTTCGAGCATGTAGGCCACGCGATCGGCCGGGTAATCCGGGTCCAACGGCACATATGCACCGCCGGCCTTGAGCACCGCGAGCAACGCCACCAGCAGGCTGTCGGAGCGCTGCATTGCCACGCCGACCCGCACTTCCGGGCCAACATTCAACTCGATCAGCTTGTGAGCCAGACGGTTGGCCTGAGCGTCGAGTTCGGCGTAGGTCAGTTGTTTTGCGACGAAGGTCACCGCCAGCGCGTCTGGCATGGCCGCGACTTGCCTGGCGATCAGCTCATGGATGCACAGGTTGTCGGCGAAACCTTGGTCAGCGCGGTTCCAGTCATGGACGATGCGCTGGTATTCCGCCGCTTCAAGCAACGGCAAATCGCTGATGCGCTGCTGGCTGTCGCTGACCATGCCGTGCAGCAGATGAGTCCAGTGCCGTGCCATGCGGGCGATCGTCTCGACGTCGAACAGGTCATTGGCATAGGTCAACGCGGCGTGCAGTTTGCCGGCCTTTTCATAGGTGTCCAGGGTCAGGTCGAACTGAGTGGTACGCCCTTCCCATTCGATCACGCCTAGCTCCAGGCCCGACGCGGTGGTCACCGTGGAAATGTCCGCGACCTGTGGCTGGTGGTTGTACATCACCTGGAACAACGGTGTGTGACTGAGGCTGCGCTCCAGCTTCAACGCTTCCACCAGCCGCTCGAACGGCAAGTCCTGATGGGCCTGGGCGCCGAGGGCGGTTTCCTTGATGTCACTGAGCAAATCCGCCACGCGGGTCTGGCCGTCGAGCTGGGTGCGCAGCACTTGGGTGTTGACGAAGAAGCCGATCAGGCCTTCGATTTCACCGCGGTTGCGGTTGGCGATCGGCACGCCGATGCGAATGTCGGTCTGCCCGGTGTAACGGTGCAGCAACGCGTTGAAAGCGCCGAGCAACAGCATGAACAAGGTGATGTTGTGTTTCTGCGCGGTGGCACGCAATTGCTCGGCCAGTTGACCATCGACTCCGAACTCATAACGTGTACCGCGATAACTGGGCATCGCCGGGCGCGGGTGATCGGTCGGCAACTCCAGCATCGGATGATCAAAGCCCAATTGTGCTTGCCAGTACTCCAATTGCCGCACCTGCTCGCCGGCTTCCAGCCAGCGGCGTTGCCACAACGCATAGTCGCTGTACTGAATCGGTAACGGTGCGAGCTGCGGTTGCGTGCCTGCATCGTGGGCGTCGTAGCAGCGGATGAACTCATTGATCAACACATTCATCGACCAGCCATCAGAAACGATATGGTGCAGGGTCAGCAGCAGCACGTGCTCCTGCTCGGCGAGCTTGAGCAGCTTGACCCGCAGCAGCGACCCGACGGCAAGGTCGAACGGCAGCAGCGATTGCTCCCGGGCGGCCTCAGCCACGGCCTGCTCGCGTTCAAGGGCCGGCAACGCGCTGAAATCGACCTGCTCGATCACCAGCGGCGCACTGGCTGGCACTTGTTGCAGGGTCTCGTCGGCCTGACGCTGGAACAGCGTGCGCAGGGTTTCATGACGCGCCACCAGACTGGCGAACACCTGCTCCAGGGCCGGCAGGTTCAACCGTCCGCTCAGACGCACCGCGCCCGGCAAGTTGTAGGCGCCGCTGTGCGGATCCAGCTGCCAGAGAAACCACATCCGCTGCTGAGCGTAGGACAGCGCCTGCCGGTCCTCGGCCTCGACCCCTTGCGGAATCGGAAAACGGGCGAAGTCCACGCCCTCCTTGTGCAAGGCCGCAAGGAACATCTGGCGCTTTTCCAGGGGCAACCCGATAAACCGGCGAGCAAGTTTCAAGGAGTCTTCAGCATTCATTTCTTAGCATCCGGATCAGTAGGCAGGAAGCACAAAGGCACGTCGTCCCTATAAAACGAATGCAGACCGGAAAAATTAGCGTTTGAGAACAAGTATCAGGAAGGGAGGTCGAAGCGGCTGGAATCAGGGGACGCAGCGAAGGAATGACGGCCAGACACAGACCTGTGGCGAGGGAGCTTGCTCCCGCTGGGTTGCGAAGCGACCCTAAAATCTGCGACCTCGCTGTATCAGGAATACCGTATTCGCTGGTTTACGACTGCTGCGCAGCCGAGCGGGAGCAAGCTCCCTCGCCACAGAGATCACCAAACTGAAGCATCGTGTTAACCGACAGCCGCCAAGGCATGCCGCCGATGATGAACATCCAGCTGATCCTTGATCACCCGTAGCACCTTGGCTTCGTGCTCATGGATGAAGAAGTGCCCACCGGCCAGCATGTCCACCGAAAAGCTGCCATGAGTTTCCTTGCTCCAGCCGATCAACTGCTCGGTGGTGGCCTTGTCGGACGTGCCCCCCAGCACATGCACCGGACATTTGAGCAATGGCCGCTGCACCGGCTGAAAACGTCCGCACAACAGAAAGTCCGCGCGCAGGATCGGCAGTGTCAGGCTCATCAGCTCTTCATTGGCCAGCACCTCTTCGCTGGTGCCATTGAGCGTTCGTAGCTGTTCGATCAACTGCGCATCGGTTTTCGGCTCGGCAAAGCCGCGGTCGTAGTCGGCGCGCATCGTTGGCGCCGCCGTTCCGGAGGCAAACAGGGCCACCGGCGCCGGGCAGCCCAGCGCACGAAAGGCGTGGGCCATCTCGCACGCCAGCAAGGCGCCCAGGCTATGACCAAACAAGGCATAGGGCGCCTTGAGTGTCGAACGCAGTTCCCTGGCCAATTGCATCGCCAGCGCGCGCATATCGGTGTGCAGCGGTTCGCCGAACCGTGCACCACGTCCCGGCAACTCTACCGGCTGCAACTGCAGCCATTGCGGCAACTTGCGCCTCCAGCGGCTGTAGACCATGGCACTGGCGCCAGAGTACGGCAGGCACAGCAAGGTCAGCTTGGTCACCACGTTCACCTCAAAAAGTCGTCTGTAAAGGAGGACGGTCCGCAAGCGATGCAAATTAGTCAGCGCCGGTTAAATTTGCGCTGCAGGTGCTTGTTCCTGTTCAGACCAAAACCAAGTTGTCGGTGAATTTCTGAGTGAACTCAGGAAGAGGCTGGTAACCCGACGGTTAAATGGCGAAAACTCTGCACCGCCGAACCCAACACCACGGCACCGGCGGCAATCGCCACCCAGAACCCGCTGCGCGCACCGAACGCATCCACCAGCCAGCCCGAACTGGCCGCACCGATCGCCACGCCAATGCTCAAACCGGTGACCAGCCAGGTCAGGCCTTCGGTGAGTTTAGCCGGCGGCACGATGCGCTCCACCAGCGCCATGGCCACAATCAGGGTCGGGGCAAAGAACAGACCGGCGACGAACACCGCCAGCGACAGCCCGAAAATATTGGCCGCCAACAGCAACGGCAACGTGGTCACCGCCGTCGCCACCCCGCCGTAGAGGAACAGTAGAGGCAGCGGCAGTTTCGAGCGCAATGCACCGAACGCCAACCCGGCCAGGCACGAGCCAATGGCATATACCGACAGCACAATGCTCGCCGCCGCCGGTTGCCCCTGCTGCTCGGCGAAGGCGACGCTGACCACATCCACCACGCCGACGATGGTGCCCATGGCGACCATCAACAACATCAGCAACTGGATCTCGCTTGAACGGATGATCGAGCCCTGATGGTGCTCTTCATGAGGATGCACCGGCGGTTCGGTCCCACGTTGCAACACAAACGCCGTGACCCCGATCGCCAGCATCAGCAACGCCGCCAATGGCCCCGCCTCCGGGAACGCCACCACGCACAACCCCACCGACAGCGGCGGCCCGACAATAAAGCAGAGTTCGTCCAGCACCGATTCCAGCGCATAAGCGGTTTGCAACTCAGGGCGGCCGCGATACAACTCGGTCCAACGCGCCCGCACCATCGCCGACATGCTCGGCATGCAACCGGCCAGCGCGGCAAACGCAAACAACGTCCAGTGCGGCGCCTGCAACCGGGTACAGAGCAACAGCATCAACAACGCCCCGCCACCGACCAGTGCCGATACCGGCAAGATCCGGCTTTGCCCAAAACGGTCCACCAGTCGAGAGACCTGCGGCGCACAAAATGCCGTGGCCAAGGCAAAGGTCGCGGCGATGGAGCCGGCCAGGCCGTAACCGCCCTTCAATTGCGAGAGCATGGTGATCAGGCCGATGCCGGTCATGGAAATCGGCATGCGCGCGATCATGCCGGCCAGCACAAAGGCGCGTGCACCTGGAGCGTGGAACAGCTCGCGGTAGGGGTTTGCCATGGGATCCGGCCTCAACAAGGGCCTGCAACTTGCCACAAATATCTGCCCAGGCGATAGCGTCGAATTGTTGGTTGAGTGTGAACGGCGGTTTGCCAGCAAATGAACTCTCTGCGGCCAAAACCGGTCAGCTAGTTAGGCCCTCAGATCCCGGAGCCCTGCGGCAATGGCTGATCATTCCGAACGACAAAGCGCCATCGATGCCCACGGCATCATTGGCGACATGCGCAGCGCAGCGCTGGTCAACGACAAGGGCAGCGTGGACTTTTTCTGCTGGCCGGAATTCGACAGTCCATCGATTTTCTGTTCACTGCTGGACGGCCCCGAAGCCGGCGTCTTCCAGCTTGCTCCTGACTTGCCCGACGCCCGCCGCGAACAGATTTACCTGCCCGACACCAACGTCCTGCAAACCCGATGGCTCAGCGATCATGCGGTGGTCGAAGTCACCGACTTGCTGCCCATCGGCGACAGCGAGGATGATTTGCCGATGTTGATGCGTCGGGTGCGAGTGGTCAGCGGTCAAGCGACGATCCGCATGCGCTGCGCCGTGCGTCATGACTATGCCCGAGCTCCCACCAAGGCTCGGGCACGCGATCGGAGTGTGTATTTCGAGGCCACCGGCCAGCCAGACATGCAGCTGTGTTCGGATCAGTCCTTGCGCGTCGAGGGCCATGCGGCCGTCGCCGAGTTCATCCTCGAACAGGACCAGAGCGCCGAGTTCATACTCGGCGGCGTTGACGATGCGCGCTTCAAGGAAGGCGCCGCCGCATTGTGCCTGGAGCGCACCCTGAAGTTCTGGCGCGACTGGATCGGCCAATCCAATTATCGCGGTCGCTGGCGGGAAATGGTCAATCGCTCGGCCCTGGCCCTGAAGCTGCTGACCTCGCGCAAGCACGGCGCCATCCTCGCCGCCGCCACCTTCGGCCTGCCGGAGGTGCCCGGTGGCGAACGCAACTGGGACTATCGCTACACCTGGATCCGCGACGCCTCGTTCACCGTCTATGCCTTCATGCGCCTGGGCTTCGTCGAAGAAGCCAACGCCTACACGCGCTGGTTGCGCGGTCGGGTCAGGGATTGTCACGGCAAGACCATGAAACTCAACATCCTCTACGCCATCGATGGCCGTCAGGAACTGCCGGAGGTCGAACTTGCGCACTTGTCCGGCCATGGCGGCGCGACACCGGTACGCATCGGTAATCAGGCCTGGGATCAAATCCAACTCGACATTTTCGGCGAGCTGTTGGACGCGGTGTACCTGGTTAACAAGCACGGTGAAGCGATCTCCCATGAAGGCTGGAAACACACCGTGGAAGTGGTCGATCAGGTCTGCGAAACCTGGCAGCAAAAAGACGTCGGCATCTGGGAAATGCGCGGCGAGCAGTATCATTTCCTGCACTCGCGACTGATGTGCTGGGTGGCCGTGGACCGGGCCATTCGGCTGGCCTCCAAACGCTCGCTACCCGCCCCGTTCGCCCGCTGGGACCAGACCCGTCAAGCGATCTACACCGACATCTGGAGCAACTTTTGGAACGAAGAACACGGGCATTTCGTCCAGCACATCGGCGGCACCGGCCTCGACGGCTCGATGCTGCTGATGCCACTGGTGCGCTTCGTCAGCGCCAGGGATCCGCGCTGGATCGCGACCCTTAAAGCCATCGAAAAAAGCCTGGTGCGCGCGGGCATGGTCTACCGCTACCGTAACGACGACAACCAGATCGACGGCCTGCCCGGCACCGAAGGCGCCTTCGCAGCGTGCTCGTTCTGGTACGTCGAATGCCTCGCCCGGGCCGGTCAGGTGGAGAAGGCGCACCTGGAGTTCGAGCAATTGCTGAAGTATGCCAACCCGCTGGGGCTGTATGCCGAAGAGTTCGACAGCCATGCCCGGCACTTGGGCAACACACCACAAGCGCTGACGCATCTGGCGCTGATCAGCGCGGCGAGTTTTCTGGATCGGAAGTTGAGCGGGGAGAAAAACTTTTGGCAGCCTTGAAGACCGGCGTCGCCTTCTTCGCCGGCCAGTCGGATCGCCGCATCGCTCGCTCCTGCAGATGTACACCGTTCCAATTGTGGGAGATGTACACCGTACAAAACTGTGGGAGCGGGCCTGCCCGCTCCCACAGGGGATCAGCTGTGTGACGCAGGTTTCGGTACGTCGACGTTATCCAGCACCCGATTCACCGCCAGCTCGGCCAGCATGATGACCTGCTGAATCGCCAGGAGCGTATGCCGCTGCGGGGCGTCGACATACGCGGCAATGTCGCTGGTCATGACGCTGGCTGAGGCCAGGGATTCGCAGACATGAGCGAGCAGGCTTTCGTTGTCCATGTCCGGGGCAACCAGAAACATTTTGCTTGGCTTACGGCTCTTGGGTTCTTTGGGCGGTGGCTTGAGGTAGTGGTCGAGCGCGCGTTCGGCGGCGTCGTGGAGTTTTTTCGAATCGAGGGATTCGTAGGGGGAAACGTTGTCGGTTTCTGGGGGATTGGGACTGTCTTTTATCATGGTGTAACTCCTGACATTCATGAAGCTCACCACCGTCGTGACCAAACGATGGGTGGTGGGCGGTACGCAGGTTGGTCAACCGGGAAGTCAGGCACCCGGCGCACTCGAAAGTGCCCCGCGCACAGCCCACCGCGAAGCATACCGACAAGCACAAGAAAAAGCGCCGACATGCTCACGTTGGCGCTTGCACGCCTGACATTGCACGGGTGACCAAACCCGGTCGCTGAATTGGCAGCGACCCGGAAAGACTATCGGCTCCCTTTCCTAACCTACAACCGCCAAAACTCGTCAGAAATATCCACATTTACGACACTTTTTGTAGGATCAAGGCCTACCCGCGATGAACTTAAACACACTCCGCCTGACAGGGCTGACCTCCTGTGGCGAGGGAGCTTGCTCCCGTTGGGGCGCGCAGCGGCCCTGAAATCCACAACCACATTCCTCCAGAAGCACCGCATTTGCTGGCTTTTCGACCGCTACGCAGCCGAACGGGGGCAAGCCCCCTCACCACAGAACCAGGTAGGCCGAACCTACAATCACTAAACAAAACCAGCCCAATAAACACGCGGTAACTCATTCCTACATCCAGAAATACCTTGTTGCCAGCGCCTACATCCATCCCTACCATCCACGTCAACGGGCACAGCGGAGCTGTCCAACAAAACCCGAATTCAAGGAACCAGAATGACCCAGCGCATCCATCGCAGCATCGACACCCCACTCCGATCAGGCCTGAACCGGGATGAATTGTGGGAAGGCCATGACAAAGGCCTGATCAAATGCTGGGAAATCGGCCGCCAACGCGCCGCCCGCTTCCCCGACCTCGCCCAACAATGCCTCACTGGTGAACTTCCGGTGCTAGGCTGGAAAGGTGGCGTCAGCCGCAGCCTGAAGAAACTCGAAAAATACGGATCCCTTAAATACCTTGCCGAATGGCAGGGGTTGCGCGGGGAAGATCTGGATATTGATCTGAGTGCAGAACGGGCGTTGACCTGTTCCAGGACAAAAATGGTCGTGACGTTTACGCCGGACCGGTCGAAGTATTTCAATCAGGTGGCAGACGTGGAGGCTTAAGGAGAAGGACGCATGGTGGACCTGCATCAGGAATTTCAAAACAGCGGTTTCTTCCACGAAGCACGGATTGATCGACGCTCGGCTGACGCACTGGTGGGAATCGCCGCCGGGCTCGCTGCCGACGGCAAGATCAACCAGCAGGAAGCCGAGTTTCTCAAGACCTGGATCGAAACTCATTTAAGCCATCTCGGCGATCCGGTGGTGAATATCCTCTACAAACGCCTCGCCGGTATGCTGAGCGACGGCGTGCTTGATGCCGAGGAGTCTGGCGAACTGTTGGATATGCTTCACCAGTTTGCAGGCCTGCCGATTGGTTCGGCCCAAACGTTCGCTGCACCGACCAGCCTTCCTCTCGATAACCCGGCACCCTCTTTAAGTTGGGCTGACCGAATGTTCCTGTTTACCGGGATCATGGCTTACGGTCCGCGCAAGGAGTGCGAATCACTGATTATTGAGCGTGGGGGGCTTATCGGCGGATCCGTCAGCAAGAAGATCCACTATCTAGTGGTAGGCAGCATCGGCAATGATCAATGGCTGCATAGCACCTACGGGACCAAGATCAAAAGAGCGGTCGAACTAAGAGAAAGTGGTGTGCCGATAGCGATCATCAGTGAAGAGTATTGGCAAAAGGTGCTGTTCGGATAACCCATTACAGCCTCTATGGAGTGTCAAATGAACAAGACCCTCAAGGCAATACTGAATCTGCTGGTGAGCTGACGGAAAACCTTTCGCGATAAGCCTGCGGTGTCACACCCATGGCCCGTAGAAAACTGCGGCGCAAGGTTTCTTCACTGCCAAACCCGCATTGCACCGCGACCCGTTTGATCGATACACCGGTGTCGCTGAGCAGCCGTCGCGCGGTCTCGACCCGAATCAGTTCGATGGCCCGCGCCGGGGTCTGGCCGGTGTCGGCACGGTAGTGACGGACGAAGCTGCGCTCGCTCATGCCCGCTTGCAAGGCCAAGGTCGGGATGCCGAGGTCCTTGGTGAGATTTTCGCTGATCCAGGCGTGAAGTTCGTCAAATCGGTCGCCATCCTTTTGCAAAGACAGGGTCACGCTGAACTGCGACTGGCCACCCGGACGCTTGAGAAACACCACCAGTTGCCGGGCGACCTCCAGGGCCATGGTTCGCCCTAGATCTTCTTCGACCATCGCCAGGGCCAGGTCGATGCCCGCGGTAACCCCGGCCGAGGTCCAGACCGGGCCGTCGTTGATGAAGATCGGGTTGGGTTCGACCTGTAGTTTGGGATGCTGGTGCGCCAATTGTTCGCAACGGGTCCAGTGCGTCACCACCCGCCGACCGTCGAGCCAACCGCTGGCCGCCAGCAAAAACGCCCCGGTGCACACAGACGCCACCCGCCGGCATTGCATCGCGTGCTCACGTACCCATGTCACCTGCGACTCATCTTTTGCCGCTGCGTAAACGCCCCAGCCACCGGCAATGATCAAGGTATCGCTGCCCCGATCCGGCAGCGGCTCAGCCAACAACGCCAACCCCGCCGATGACATCACCGCCCCGCCACCGCTGGCAATCACCGACGGCGCATAGGGCGGCGGCAAACCTTGCTGGCGAGCAATGTCGTTGGCCGAGGCGAACACCTGCAACGGCCCGGTGACGTCGAGCAGTTGCACGTTGGCAAAGGCCAGCACATGAATGGTTTTCGGGTTGTTCGGCATGTTTGGCGTAATTCGTGGGGTTATTGGCGTATGCGCCAGATCCTACGAGCCTACAGTGAAGCCGTCCACCCCAACCAGGAGAAAAAACGCCATGACGTTGCAGATCGGCTTTCTGTTGTTTCCACAGGTTCAACAACTGGACCTGACCGGCCCTTATGACGTGCTGGCCTCGCTGCCGGACGTGAAAGTGCATCTGATCTGGAAAGATCTGGTCCTGATCACCGCGAGCACCGGGCTGGCATTGAAGCCGACCATCACCTTCGACGATTGCCCGCCGCTGGATGTGATCTGCATTCCCGGTGGCGGCGGTGTCGGGCCGTTGATGGAGGATGACGAAACCCTGGCCTTCATCAAGGTGCAGGCCGCTAATGCGAAGTATGTCACTTCGGTTTGCACCGGCGCGCTGGTGCTTGGCGCGGCGGGATTGCTCAAGGGCAAACGCGCCACCACTCACTGGGCGTATCACGAATTGCTCGGGGTTTTGGGAGCGATCCCCGTGAAGGATCGGGTGGTGCGTGACGGCAATCTGCTGACCGGTGGCGGGATCACCGCCGGCATCGATTTTGCCCTGACCCTGGCCGCTGAATTGTTCGATAAGGACACGGCACAACTGGTTCAGTTGCAGCTGGAATACGCGCCGGCGCCACCGTTTGCTTCGGGCAGTCCCGAGACAGCTCCGGCCAGTGTGCTGGAGGAAGCCCGCAAACGCGCTGCCGCGTCGTTGAAATTGCGCTCGGAAATCACCGAGCGTGCAGCGGCGAAACTCGCCCTCCAGTGAAAGAAACGGCTGCGGGAGTCAAGGCCCCCGCAGCCAGTTACTCAGGCCGGAAAATCCGTTGCCAGCGATGTGGCTTGCCACTGGTTCAGTCCTGCTGCACCCGGGTAATTTTCTGCTGCGCCAGGTCAACCGCAATCTGGCCCATAAACAAGTGCAGCGTCGGCTCGCCGACATTGGCCGCCTGGATGATTGCCAAGGCAATCTTGTCCGGGTCACCGGCCTTCTGGCAATCGCGATGACGCGTCACTCCGGCCGGCGGTACAGCACCATCCCGGCGTGATAGAGCACTCCGTCGCGAAAGTCGCCGTCAGCCGTGAAACCGGTGTCGTCGACATATTCGATGTGGTCACCCTCCAGCCAATAGCGACCCAGATAGGCGCTTTCACGATGGCCGCGAGCTTCGTCGTAGCGACCGCCGCGCAGCAGTTGATGGCGGATCACGCCGTCGGCGGTAACCCACAGGCCGACGTATTTATCTTGATTGCCTGATGGTTTAGTCATCTCAGTTCTTCCGATTTCGAATAGGTGCCGATTCAGAACGGACTGGCCGTCGGCCGCACGATCAATTCGCTGACATCCACATCGGCCGGCTGATCGATGGCGTAGGCAATGGCCCGAGCGATAGCCTCGGCGGGAATGGCAATCTTGCGGAATTCACGCATTTCGGCGCGGCCACCGGCATCGGAAATGCTCTCGGCCAGTTCGGATTCAGTCACGCCGGGGGAAATCACCGTGACCCGCACATCACCCCCGACTTCCTGACGCAAGCCTTCGGAAATCGCCCGCACGGCGAATTTGGTGGCGCAATACACGGCGGCAGTCGGGCTGACGGTGTAGGCACCAATGGAGGCGATATTGATGAACTGGCCGCAGCGCTGTCGCTGCATCAATGGCAACCCGGCAGCGATGCCGTGAAGGACGCCACGGATGTTGACGTCGATCATCCGGTCCCACTCCTCGACCTTCAGCGCCTCGAGTTTCGACAGGGGCATGACCCCGGCGTTGTTGACGATCACATCGACCCGACCAAAGCGTTCGACGGCGAAATCGATGAAGGCCTGCATGTCATCGCGGCGGGTGACGTCCACCGCCCTGAACGCTGCGCTCTGGCCAGCCTCATTGAGTTCTGCGACCAGTGTTTCCAGACGATCGAACCGCCGGGCACCGAGCACCACATGGGCGCCCTGTTTGGCCAGAAGACGTGCGCTGGCCTCGCCGATTCCACTGCTGGCGCCGGTAATGACAACCACTTTGCCTTGAATATTGGACATGACTTTTTCCTTATCTGGAGGCTGGAACATCCCGGAGGGGACGTTGCGACAGGTCCAGATTAAGGACGCTTCGATAGGTTTCGTTAGCCGGTTTCTCCTGGGTTCTTGCACGATCCTGTACCAGCGAAACCGACGCTGGCCGACACGCGCGCAATCGGTTTTACTAGCCCGATTCAACCATCGGCCAGGGAGATGTTCAGCATGACGACTTCCATTTCCGCGAATGCCCTACCCCAGGACGGCATCGACGTTCGGCGCGCCGAACTGGTGAGCCTGATGAAGCGCTTTGCCCCGGGATACGGCGTTCACGCCACACCGATCAAGGACTTACACCTGATCCGCAGCGACCATCCCACCGAAGACCTGCACACAGTGCACAAACCGGGACTGTGCGTGATTGTCGAAGGACGCAAGGAAGTACGCCTGGCCGCTGAAAGCTATGTTTACGACCCGCTCAATTACCTGGTGGTGTCGGTCACCCTGCCCTTGGCCGGCAAAGTGATCGAGGCCAGCCCGGACCGGCCTTATCTGTGTTTGCGTCTGGATATCGACCCGGCGCAGATCTGTCGTTTGATCGCCGATGTCAGCCCCTCCGGGGTGAGGGATTCTGGACGTGGGCTGTTTCTGGACCGAATCGACGCGCCTTTGCTCGATGCCGTGTTACGACTACTGAGGTTGCTGGAAACCCCGGACGATATCGCGACCCTGGCGCCACTGGCGCAACAGGAAATCTTCTATCGGTTATTGCGCGGCGAGCAGGGCCAGCGCTTGCATGAAATCGCCATCCCAGACACCCAGACCCACCGCATCAGCCGTGCTATCGAATGGCTGAACAACCATTACGCCGACCCCCTGAGCATCGAAAACCTGGCGCAGATGATTAACCTCAGCACCTCGGCGCTGCATCACCGCTTCAAATCGGTGACGGCCATGAGCCCGTTGCAGTATCAGAAGCAATTGCGCTTGCAGGAAGCGCGGCGGCTGCTGTTGTCGGAGAGCAGCGACGTTTCATCAATCGGCTACAAAATGGGCTATGAAAGTCCTTCGCAATTCAGTCGTGAATACAGCCGTCTGTTCGGCGCCTCGCCGATCAAGGACCTCGCCCGACTACGCGCTCAGGCGATCTAGAGATTTTCCACGCAAACCGAATCAGGCAGGGAAAGCATGTAAGCCTTTGACCATCCAACGCCTGAAAACCTGCCCCTGTAGCAGCTGCCGAAGGCTGCGTTCGGCTGCGAAACAGTCGTATATCCTACAAGCACGGTGAAACTGAAAAACCGCGGCGTCTGATTCTGCGACTGCTGCGCAGTCGAACGCAGCCTTCGGCAGCTGCTACAAGGGATCGGGTTTCAGTTTTCTGAAGACGAAAAAAAACCCGCCTAAGCGGGTTTCTCAAGACCATTGCGACATCCTGTCGACAGCCATCCTGGCTAATGGTCGATCATCCATGACCCTGAGCACCTCCTGTGCTTCAGTTGATGGATCCAGATTAAACGCACCGGTTAAGCATCAAAAGACGACATACCACCGGCTCCGTGTAAGCCATTGACCATTCAATGCCTGAAATCTGCATTTGTAGCAGCTGCCGAAGGCTGCGTTCGGCTGCGAAGCAGTCGTAAACCCTACAAATATGGTGAAACTGAAAAACCGCGGCGTCTGACTCTGCGACTGCTTCGCAGCCGAACGCAGCCTTCGGCAGCTGCTACAGGAGATCGGGTTTCAGTTTTCTGAAGACGAAAAAAAACCCGCCGAAGCGGGTTTTTCCCAAGACCATATCGACTCCCTGTCGGCAGCGATCCTTGCTATGGTCGATCATCCGTGACCCTGGAGCACTTCCTGTGCTTCAGTTGATGGAGCTAGATTACGCTTGGGATCCAATCTGCAATAGACGACATAGCTACTACTGCGTGTAAGACATTCGCCATAGCCGTCCTTCCGAAAACCCTTAGACGAGTCAGCCATCATGCGCTGAAGCCCCGTGTTTCGTGGCCTGCAGCCATCAACCTCCCTGCCGCTCATGGGTCTTGGTACTTGTTTCCAGAAACTGTTCGATATTGTTCATCTGCTCATCCCAACCCCGGCTGTCCATGCGGAACGCCTTGAGCCTGCGCGACTGAGGGATGTGATCGAAACCGGACTCGACGACCGTCAACAACGTGCCTTCGTCCATATCCTGGAGTTCGAATTTCACCAGCGTGGTGGGCTCCTGGGAGTAATCGGTATCGGGTTCGACTGCATACGGGTGCCAGCGAAACGAAAACACCCGCTCCGGCTCGACCCGCTCCACCAGCACATTCCACAACAAGTGCTCATAACCAGGGTAAGTAATCTGCCCCTGGGTCCACTCGCCGGCGACAAAGCGCTTACCTTCGAGTGCCACGCCGAACCATTGCCCAAAGGCTTCGGCATTGGCCAGCACACGCCAGACCTGCGAGCGCGGCACCTTGAGCAGGATTTTCCTTTCGATGCGATCTGATGCTGGGTTCATAAGTCACCTCCTGTATTGAACAGTAGGCCTGTAAAGACCATAAGACCAACCTAAAAGTTGTATCAAACAGGTGTCGCAATCACCCGTACCTGAAATATTCGGCCTCAGTTTTGGCCATAAGTTCTGGTTTGAAGGGGGAGTCAGCGAGCTGAAACTGCTAACGTTTGCAGCGAGGTGGAGCCCGGTGCTCATTATGGCCTTCAAGCCATTCCCCGGCGCTGGCCTGCGAAACTGCACCAGCGCGATGCTTCGGGCCGCCACCGCTGCCGACATCTCAGCCACGCAACCAGGAAAAGCCACATGAATAATTTGCATGGCAGCTGCTTGTGCAAAGCCATCGAATACGAACTTGATAGCCTCGACATGCCCATCAGTCACTGCCACTGCCACACCTGTCGCAAGGCGCACGCAGCGGCATTCGCCTCGACGGCCGGGGTCATGCGTGAGCATTTTCGCTGGATAAAAGGACAGGACCGACTAAGCACCTACGAGTCGTCACCGGGCAAGCTTCGGTATTTCTGTTCGATCTGCGGATCGCATTTGATGGCGGAACGCTTGGCCCAACCCCATGTAATCGTTCGCGTGGCGACGCTTGACGATGATCCGAAAATGACACCTCAGGCTCATATCTGGACGTCCCATGAAGTGCCCTGGCTTGAATATGAATCAAATGAGAAGTGTCCTGAATGGCAGGCATAGTTTTCCGCAGACACCATAAGGGTTACGTCAGGCTCTGATTTGTCGGCTGGCGGCGCCCCGCTACACTGCCCCCAACTTTCCATCATCACAACGAGCCCACCATGCCCCCACGTTTTCTTCTTGCGCTGACGCCGCTGTTGTTCACTCCTCTTGCGCATGCCATCGACTGCGCCAACGCCACCGACCAGGGGACGATGAATCAGTGCGCAGCGCAGCAGTACAAGGCGGCCGACAAGGAGCTGAATGCGCTTTATCAGCAGATCACCACGCGGTTGAAGGACAATCCCGAGGCCAAAAAACTGTTGGTCGGTGCGCAGCGCTCATGGATTGGGTTTCGCGATGCCGAGTGCAAGTTCTCGGCGTCCGGGGTGGCGGGTGGCAGCGTGTATCCGCTGATCTATAGCAGCTGCACCACTGAGCTGACCAAGGCGCGAGTCGAGGCGTTCAGGACTTACTTGAAGTGTCAGGAAGGGGATTTGAGTTGTCCGGTGCCTGGGACTTGATGCGGCGGTGTTTTTGAGGGCCTCTTCGCGGGCAAGCCCGCTCCTACTGGAGACGCGCCGCACCGCCAACGTCGCGCGGCGTGACGCAGGTTCAACGGTAAAACGGAGGGTGAATGCCTTTGTGAGCCTCGATTTTTTGCCGCATATCAGCCACTAGCGACGCGATCGCGTGGGGGCTATCCAGTGTCCATACCGGAACATGGGTGGCCACCAGATCCACTTTCCCGGTCATGCAATCGCAGACCCGTATTGTCAGGGACTGGTCCGCCTCCATGCTGCAAGTGCACACAGCGGGCAAAAAACTATGTTCAATGATGTTTTGAATTTCCAGGGTTGAAAGGAACATCGCTACCTCCCTCACGCCAGATGTGTGACCGGGAAAATGCTCCCTCATTCACCCATTAACCCGAAAATTCTAATCCTCAATAGCAGGTGTCTCAAGACCGTAACAGGTTGCTCGTCGCCTCATTGGTTGTCGCAATTTGCGACAATACTTGGAGGCTCCCTGCATCATACAAAACCCGCCGACAAAGGACTCTCTGGATGCCACAGGGCCCCGCCCTAGACGTGAGGGTCGCCCGGCGTTTTGCTCGGTGCGGCGTATTGCGGCTTCAGGTGGCCGTCCTGATCGAGCAGCCAGGCGTCCATGATCTGCCGTAACACGGGACCGGCGACGCGACCTCCGGCCTCGCCGTTTTCGATCATGACCGAGATGACAATCTTCGGATTCTCGGCCGGGGCGAAACCGACGAACAACGCATTGTCACGGTTGCGCTCCAGGGTTTTCGCCCGGTTGTAGCGCTCACCCTGCTTGATCGCCACCACTTGCGCGGTCCCGCTTTTGCCGGCGATGCGATACTGAGCCCCCGCCGCTGCCGCTCGGGCAATTCCGCGAGCGTCGTGCATCACCATCTGCATGCCGTGGTTGACCTGCTCCCAGTCACGCGGGTCCTTGAGCAAAATGTTCGGCATCGGATGCTCATCCACCGGCGCTACGCCATCCACCGTTTTGGCCAGGTGCGGTCGGTTCCATACACCTTTGTTGGCGATCAGCGCGGTGGCTTGGGCCAGCTGCAGGGGCGTGACCTGCATGTAGCCCTGGCCGATGCCGAGGATCACTGTCTCGCCGGGGAACCACGGCTGACGGCGCGTGGCGCGTTTCCAGGCCTGGGATGGCATCAACCCCGCAGACTCTTCGAACATGTCCAGCGAAACCTTCTCGCCGAGGCCGAACATCGCCATGTAGTCGTGCAGACGGTCGATGCCCAGCTTATGCGCCAAATCGTAGAAGTAGGTGTCGTTGGAACGCATGATCGCCGCGTCCATGTCCACCCAACCATCGCCACTGTGGTTCCAGTTACGGTATTTATGATCGAAGTCCGGTAGCTGGTAATAACCCGGATCGAAGACGCGGGTCTGCGGAGTAACCACCCCGGCGTCGAGGCCGGCGATCGCCACTTCTGGCTTGATGGTCGAGCCCGGCGCGTAGAGCCCACGCAGCACACGATTGAACAGCGGCCGGTCGATGGAATCGTGCAGCGCCGCGTATTCCTTGAAGCTGATGCCCGTCACGAACATATTTGGGTCGAAGCTTGGCTTACTGACCATGGCCAGCACTTCACCGGTCGACGGATCGAGAGCGACCACCGAGCCACGGCGATCGCCCAATGCCTGCTCGGCAGCTTCCTGAAGTTTGACGTCTAGGCTCAGGACAATGTTTTTGCCAGGGACCGGATCAGTGTGCTTGAGCACCCGCAGCACGCGGCCCTGAGCGTTGGTTTCGACTTCTTCATAACCCACATGGCCGTGCAACTCGGACTCGTAGAACTTCTCGATGCCGGTCTTGCCGATGGATTGGGTGCCACGATATTCCACCGTATCCAGGGCCTTGGATTCTTTCTCGTTGATGCGGCCGACGTAACCGATCGAATGGGCAAAGTGCGCGCCCATCGGGTAGTGGCGAACGAACTGTGGCTCGATATCGATTCCTGGCAAACGGAACTCGTTGACTGCCAGTACTGCGATCTGTTCTTCGCTGAGTTCATAGAACAAGGTAACTGGCACGAAGGGGTGTCGAGCCTGCGTCATCGCCTTGTCGAACAGTGTGCGGTCTTCTGCCGGCAGGTGCAGGAGGTTGACCACGTCATCCAGTTCTTCTTTGACGTCGGAGGCGCGTTCGCGGGTGATGGTCAGGTTGTAACTGGGCCGATTGTCCGCCAGAAGCACGCCGTTGCGGTCATAAATCAACCCGCGGGTAGGGGCGATCGGCAATACGTGTACACGATTGTTTTCAGAAATCGTCGAGTGGTAGTCGTACTCGACCACCTGCAAAACATAAAGGCGCACCACCAGCGCACAGGTAATAATGACGACGAACAAGGCGCAGGCCATCAGTCTTTTGTTGACGAGGCGCGTCTCTTTTTCGTGGTCCTTGATCGGTATCGGTTCGGGCATTTCTGCAGCAGCTCTTAGACTGTGGAGGGGCGCCGATTCGTGGGCTTGAAATCAGTCCGTAAAAACGAGCTGCACCATACCAAAAACGGCGTGGCTACTTTAGCGCCCGTTCTACCGAAACTTCATGAACAATGCAGCCCGGTATAGCCACCACGGTATTTTTCTGCAGACAAAACAAAACCCCTACCTGCATACGCAGATAGGGGTTTCGGAATTTAATCTTGACGATGACCTACTCTCACATGGGGAAACCCCACACTACCATCGGCGATGCATCGTTTCACTGCTGAGTTCGGGATGGGATCAGGTGGTTCCAATG
>NZ_FYEB01000009.1 GCF_900187445.1 Pseudomonas sp. Irchel s3b2 | reverse complement strand
AAAAAGGAAGGAAAGTATTAATATCGCGCATAAGAACGCCGGTTTGTTAGATGTGTTTGCTCGCACGAACATCATCAATCAAATCGGCGTTCTTGTTTCTGTGTTTCCCGGGATTCCGTGAAGAACCATAAAAAAGGCGCGAACCTCACGGAACGCGCCTTTTTCAGTAGCGGTGTATCAGCTACCCAGTGCCTTCGACGCCAGCCAGAACAGGCCGGCCGACAGGGCCACGGTGGCTGGCAGGGTCAGGACCCAGGCCAGCAGGATGGTTCTGACGGTGCCGCCTTGCAGGCCGCTCTTGTTCGCGACCATGGTGCCGGCCACGCCTGAGGACAGGACGTGGGTGGTGGAGACTGGCAGGCTGAAGATGTTGGCCATGCCGATCATGCACGCGGTGGTGATCTGCGCCGACATGCCTTGAGCATAGGTCATGCCTTGCTTGCCGATTTTTTCGCCGATGGTCAGTACCACGCGTTTCCAGCCAACCATGGTACCCAGGCCGAGGGCCAGTGCGACCGCCAAAATCACCCAGAACGGGGCGTATTCGGTAGTGGTGGTCAGGTCCTTGCGCAGCTTGTCCAGGTCAGCTTTTTCACGAGCAGCGAGGCCTGGCAGCTTGGCGACTTTCTTTGCAGTGTCGTCCAGGCAGAGCAGGTAGCGACGCACTTCGATGCGGCTTTCCGACGGCAACGAATGGTAGTCGGCTACACCTTTAAGGGTGCCAAGCAGCGCTGCAATGGTCGGTTCGGTCTGTTGCGGGTTGCAACGGAATTTCTCCGGCAGATCGCCTTTGACGCTTTTGCCCAGTGCCAGGAACTCACCCAGGGATTCGCGGTTGCGCTCGTAGAACTGGCTCAGATGCAGGGTCGCATCGCGAGTCCGTTCGATCTGGTAGGTGGTGCTGTTCAGGTCAAGGACGAACTGCGCCGGCACAATACCGATCAGCACCAGCATGATCAGACCGATACCTTTCTGGCCATCGTTCGAGCCGTGCACGAAGCTGACCGCCATCGCCGACATCACCAGTACCAGACGGTTCCAGAATGGCGGGTGTTTCTTGTCGTCGATCTTGCGGCGCTGTTCCGGTGTCTTGTGCATCTTGGACAGCGGACGCCACCATTTAAGGCTGATCAGCACCAAGGCTGCGATCAGGAAGCCGGCCATCGGTGAGAACACCAGGGACGCACCGATATCGATCGCCTTCTGCCAGTTCACGCCATCGGCCAACGGAATGTCGTTGATCAGGGCGTTGGCCAGGCCGACACCGAGGATTGAACCGATCAGCGTGTGGGAGCTGGAGGCCGGGATACCGAAGTACCAGGTGCCCAGATTCCAGGTGATGGCGGCGGCGAGCAACGAGAACACCATGGCCAGTCCGTGACCGGTGTTCACATTGATCAGCAGTTCTACCGGCAGCAAATGGACGATGGCATACGCCACGCCCACACCGCCCAGCAGCACGCCGAGGAAGTTGAACACACCGGAAAAGAACACCGCCAGATGAGGCGGCATGGCTTTGGTGTAGATAACAGTGGCCACCGCGTTTGCGGTGTCATGAAAGCCGTTGATGAACTCGAAGGCGAGGACAAAGGCCAGGGCGAGCAAGAGGCTCACAAGCACCCAAGCATCCAGTCCGCTGAATAAATCGATCATGAAGGTTTTCTGACCCGGTCATAAGGGGGCGCGATTATGCCAGAAAAGACTGCTGATCAATGCACTTGCTGCTCATTGGTTACATTCTTCAACGAATTATTTGGTGGCAATCCCCCAAGCCCCAGGTTTTTTCAGGGTTTTACAAGTCATTGAATTTACTTGCAAAGGCCGCAGCCACAAGGGTTTCTCCCGTCGGGACGAGAGCTTTGAACGTTTGTGTGAAATATCTGGGAAGAGGGTCAGACAGGAGCCATTTGCCCCATCCAACGGATGAAGGGGGCCGCTGCCCGCTTGTAGCGGGCACGAAAAGCATCATCGATACAACCCGCTTTTAACGGATGCAGACGCAGGCTCTTGAAAGGATTCAGGCCGAGGCGGTCATGGCTCTTCGGCTTTGAGTTCCTTTTCCATCTTCTGCAATTCCTGAGTGAAGGCCTGATCCTGAACAGTGGCGCGTTTACGCCAGGGTTTGCGTTCGGGTTCGGGCTGAGCGGCGTAGGTGGTGACTTCCCCGCCGTAAACTTCCTTGTAACGTTGTTCCTGGCGCTCAAGTTCCGCGCGCAGTTCGTCTTTCGTCACAGTGCTACCTGATTGAGTTGAGATTAATTCTGGTGAAACGCGCTGCATCGATTTATTGACCCTGCTCGTTGAAGGGACAATGCCTGATACGGCATCGTTCCCTCGGAGCAATCAATACGTCCTTGTTGCAGGCGGCCACGGCACCAGAGATAAACAGCTGACGTAGCATCAGACTCCTGTTTCAGCGAGCGCATTGGCGGAACATATCAAATGAGCGTCAGGCGCTTGCTGCGGACAGCGGCAATGGATATTGCGCTGCCGGTTGGCGGAATCGGCAGGTAAAAAACCGATCGCCACTGAGATGCATTATAGCGGTCGATCCGCAGAACACTATCTCTTGAGAGTTAAAAGTAGTTCCTCATGAGTGATTGTTTTGTTACTTGCAAAGTTTTACCGGTAACTACGCTGCGGGTGATGCAGTTGCACCGGTGACTTTCTGGCGCCATTAAGCTGAACAGATTATTACATCGTCCTTCTTTAAGTCAGTGACAGAAAATAACAACCGTGTTGTGCGACGAGCGAACGCAGTGTGCCTCACTCGTAAGCACCGGCGATTGCGATTATCGGCCAATGATTCGATAATCGCCCAATCTTGGTGGCCGGTGGCTTGTGTGTCAGACCGGGAGCCGCTTGTAATAGTCGCTGATCCGTCTGGGAAACAACCTGATATGAACGATCAAATGCGCAACTCCTTCGCTTCAGTGGCACCACCGATCGTTGCCTCGCCCGCCAAGCGAATCCAGGCCTTGACCGGTGATCCGGATTTCATGACCTCCCTGGCCCGTGGTCTGGCGGTGGTGCAAGCGTTCCAGGAACGCAAGCGGCACCTGACCATTGCGCAGATCAGCCACCGCACAGAAATTCCCCGCGCCGCTGTGCGGCGTTGCCTGCATACCCTGATCAAGCTCGGCTACGCCACCACTGACGGGCGTACTTATTCGCTGCTGCCCAAAGTACTGACCCTGGGCCATGCCTATTTGTCGTCGACACCATTGGCGGTTTCTGCCCAGCCGTATCTGGACCGCATGAGCGAACAACTGCATGAGGCCTGCAACATGGCCACCCTGGAAGGCGATGACATTTTGTACATTGCGCGCTCGGCGACCACCCAACGACTGATTTCCGTCGACCTCTCGGTGGGCGGTCGACTGCCGGCCTATTGCACATCCATGGGCAGGATTCTTCTTGCCGCGCTGGACGATACGTCGCTGCGCGAGTACCTCGACCATGCCGAGCTGCAAGCCAAGACCAGCCGCACCTTGCATACCCCCGAGGCATTGCTCGAATGCCTGCAAGAGGTACGGCAACAAGGCTGGTGCATCGTCGATCAGGAACTGGAACAGGGCCTGCGCTCGATTGCCGTTCCGGTGTACGACGCTTCCGGCCAAGTGGTGGCGGCGTTAAACGTCAGCACCCACGCTGGCCGGGTCAGTCGCAGCGAGCTGGAACAGCGTTTCTTGCCCGGTCTGTTAAGCGCCAGTCGTGATCTGAGCGCACAACTCTTCGCCTAAGCTGTTCGATAAACGCACAGAGTCGGGTTTATCGAATTGACGCTCTTTCCCTTGGATCATTAATGTCGCGGCAGCGTCATCCGGCACTACTGTCTTCAGTCAGTCGCCGGACGACGACCCAATAATAATGAGAAGAGGCATCAGCATGCGCACGTTTCCCGACTGTCGCTGTTTCCCCCGATTTAGCTGCCGAAACCCGATCGCCTGAGCCCGACCTCCTTTTCTTGTAACAGCGTCAGCCCCGGCCCTGTTCGACTGCGTTCTTTGCGTGGAATAAAAATAATGAACCAGCCTCAGTCTGCTGTAGGAAACTGCCTCGACGTGCAGTCCTTCATCAACGCTCAACCCATTTCGCGCTACCAATGGCGGGTGGTGATTCTATGTTTCCTGATTGTTTTCCTCGATGGCCTCGACACCGCGGCTATGGGTTTTATCGCGCCGGCACTGTCCCAGGACTGGGGCATCGATCGCGCCAGTCTCGGCCCGGTGATGAGTGCGGCGCTGATCGGCATGGTCTTCGGCGCTTTGGGTTCCGGCCCGTTGGCTGACCGATTCGGGCGAAAAGTCGTACTGGTGGGCGCGGTGCTGTTGTTCGGTGCTTTTAGCCTGGCGTCGGCCTATAGCACCAACGTCGATCAGCTGCTGGTGCTGCGTTTCCTTACCGGCCTGGGGCTGGGCGCTGGCATGCCGAACGCCACGACACTGTTGTCCGAATACACCCCGGAGCGCAAAAAATCCCTGCTGGTGACCAGCATGTTCTGCGGCTTCAACCTCGGCATGGCCGGTGGCGGGTTCATCTCGGCCAAACTGATCCCGGCCTTCGGCTGGCACAGTCTGTTGATGATCGGCGGGATTCTGCCGTTGATCCTCGCGGTTGTATTGCTGTTCTGGTTGCCGGAATCGGCGCGCTATCTGGTGGTGCGCAATCGGGGCACGGACAAAGTGCGCAAGGCCCTGGCGCCAATCGACCCGACGGTGGTGGCTCAGGCTTCGAGCTTCAGCGTGCCGGAACAGAAAACCGTGAAGGCGCGCAATGTGTTTGCGGTGATCTTCTCCGGTACTTATAGCACCGGCACGTTGTTGCTGTGGCTGACGTACTTCATGGGCCTGGTGATCGTTTACCTGCTGACCAGTTGGCTGCCGACGCTGATGCGCGACAGCGGCGCGAGCATGGAGCAGGCAGCGTTCATTGGTGCGCTGTTCCAGTTCGGTGGGGTGTTGAGCGCAGTGGGTGTGGGCTGGGCGATGGACCGGTTCAATCCGCACAAGGTCATCGGCATTTTCTACTTGTTCGCCGGGGTGTTTGCCTACGCGGTAGGGCAGAGCCTGGGCAACATCACATTGCTCGCGACCTTGGTATTGGTGGCCGGGATGTGCGTCAACGGCGCGCAATCGGCGATGCCGTCGCTGGCGGCGCGGTTTTACCCGACTCAAGGGCGGGCGACCGGTGTGTCGTGGATGCTCGGGATTGGCCGCTTCGGCGCGATCCTGGGTGCATGGATGGGGGCGACGCTGCTGGGCCTGGGCTGGAATTTCGAACAGGTGCTGACGGCGTTGGTAATCCCGGCCGCGTTGGCGACCACTGCGGTGGTGATCAAGGGCATGGTCAGCCATGCGGATGCGACCTGAGGGGAGATGTGATCGTTCCCACGCGGAGCGTGGGAACGATCGGCAGAGGAGATCGGTAGCGAGACAACAATATGTTCGATAAACGAACACTCAGTCGATTATCGGATTGTTTGGGTTTTTCCAGGGGCTTACTCTTCAGTCATTCCGGCGCTGAACCTCGCGCCTTTTTCTACCACTGTCGGTTCATAACAAAACGGGAGCCTGCCCCATGGCTGAAATCCTTTCGCTGCATGACGCGATAAAGCAGTTCGTCAACGACGGCGATACCGTCGCGCTCGAAGGCTTTACTCACCTGATTCCTACGGCGGCGGGTCACGAAATCATCCGCCAGGGCAAGAAAGATCTGACCCTGGTGCGGATGACGCCCGACTTGATCTACGACCAGTTGATCGGTGCCGGTTGTGCTCGCAAGCTGATTTTCTCCTGGGGCGGTAACCCGGGCGTGGGCTCGCTGCACCGTCTGCGTGACGCGGTCGAAAGGCAGTGGCCGCATGCGCTGGAAATCGAAGAGCACAGCCATGCCGACCTGGCCAATGCCTACGTCGCGGGCGCTTCGGGCTTACCGTTCGCGGTGCTGCGTGCCTACGCTGGCTCCGACCTGCCAAAGGTCAACCCGCTGATCAAGACCGTTACTTGCCCGTTCACCGGCGAAGTGTTGGCAGCGGTGCCGTCGGTGCGCCCGGACATCACCGTGATTCACGCGCAGAAAGCCGACCGCAAAGGCAACGTGCTGCTCTGGGGCATTCTCGGCGTGCAGAAGGAAGCCGCGCTGGCAGCCAAGCGCTGCATTGTCACCGTTGAAGAAATTGTTGACGACCTCAACGCACCGATGAACGCTTGCGTGCTGCCGACCTGGGCCTTGAGCGCGGTCTGCCATGTTCCGGGTGGCGCACATCCGTCCTACGCCCTTGGTTACACCGAACGCGACAACCGCTTCTATCAAGCCTGGGACCCGATTGCCCGCGACCGTGAAACTTTCACCGCGTGGATCAACGAGTACATCCACGGTAGCGCTGACTTCAGTGAGTTCCAGGCCAAGCTGGCCGCTGCTTCGGAGGCCAAGTAATGACTTACACCACCAATGAAATGATGACTGTCGCCGCCGCCCGCCGTCTGAAAAACGGTTCGGTATGCTTCGTCGGCATCGGCCTGCCGTCGAAAGCCGCCAACCTGGCACGTCTGACTTCCTCGCCAGATGTCGTCCTGATCTATGAATCGGGTCCGATCGGTGCCAAACCGAGTGTATTGCCGCTGTCGATCGGTGACGGTGAACTGGCGGAGACCGCCGACACTGTCGTCCCGACCGGTGAGATTTTTCGCTACTGGTTGCAGGGCGGGCGCATCGACGTCGGTTTCCTCGGCGCCGCGCAAGTCGACCGCTTCGGTAACATCAACACCACGGTGGTGGGCGACTACCATCAGCCGAAAGTTCGCCTGCCGGGTGCCGGTGGCGCGCCGGAAATCGCCGGTTCCGCCAAGAGCGTGCTGATTATCCTCAAGCAATCGGCGCGCTCCTTTGTCGACAAGCTCGACTTCATTACGTCGGTCGGCCATGGTGAGGGCGGGGATTCACGCAAGCGTCTCGGTCTGCCGGGCGCCGGTCCTGTCGGCATTATTACCGACCTGTGCATCATGGAACCCGAAGCGGATACCCATGAATTCGTGGTGACCGCGTTGCACCCAGGGGTGACCCGCGAGCAAGTGATCGCCGCCACCGGTTGGGCGATTCGTTTTGCCGATCAGGTGGAAAACACCGCCGAGCCAACCGATGTCGAGCTGACCGCGCTGCGCGATCTGGAAGCCCGCACCGCTGCGGCCCACGGCCAAGCACCTGGAGAAGCCTGATGCGTGACGTTTATATCTGCGACGCCATTCGCACCCCCATCGGCCGTTTTGGCGGCGGCCTGTCGGCGGTTCGCGCCGACGATCTGGCCGCCGTGCCGATCAAGGCGCTGATGACGCGCAACCCGTCGGTGGACTGGAACGCGGTGGACGAGGTGTTCCTCGGTTGCGCCAACCAGGCTGGGGAAGACAACCGCAACGTGGCACGCATGGCGTTGCTGCTGGCAGGCCTGCCGGAAACCATTCCCGGGGTCACCCTCAACCGTCTTTGCGCTTCGGGCATGGATGCGATTGGCACGGCGTTCCGGGCCATCGCCAGTGGCGAGATGGAGCTGGCGATTGCTGGTGGCGTCGAGTCGATGTCCCGTGCACCGTTCGTGATGGGCAAGGCTGATGCGGCGTTCTCGCGCAATATGAAGCTGGAAGACACCACCATCGGCTGGCGTTTCATCAACCCGTTGATGAAAGCCCAATATGGCGTCGATGCGATGCCGCAGACCGCCGATAACGTGGCCGACGACTACCAGGTTTCCCGCGCCGATCAGGATGCTTTCGCCCTGCGCAGTCAGCAGCGCACGGCCGCCGCGCAAGCCGCTGGATTTTTCGCCGAAGAAATCGTTGAAGTGCGCATAGCCCACAAGAAGGGTGAAAGCGTCGTCACGCAGGATGAGCATCCCCGCGCTGACACGACATTGGAAACCCTGGCCAAACTCAAACCGGTCAACGGCCCGGATAAAACCGTCACCGCCGGCAATGCCTCCGGAGTGAACGACGGTGCGGCGGCGTTGATTCTGGCCTCCGGCGACGCCGTGAAGAAACATGGCCTGACTGCCCGCGCTCGCGTGTTGGGCATGTCGAGTGCCGGTGTCGCACCCAGGGTGATGGGCATCGGCCCGGTGCCAGCGGTGCGCAAATTGACCGAACGCCTGGGCCTGGCGGTCAGCGATTTCGATGTGATCGAACTCAACGAAGCCTTCGCCAGCCAGGGCTTGGCCGTGCTGCGTGAGCTGGGACTGGCGGATGACGCGGCCCAGGTCAACCCGAACGGTGGCGCCATTGCCTTGGGTCATCCGCTGGGCATGAGCGGTGCACGCTTGGTATTGACCGCGCTGCATCAACTGGAAAAAAACGGTGGCAAGAAAGGTCTGGCGACCATGTGCGTCGGTGTCGGCCAGGGTCTGGCCTTGGCGATCGAACGGGTCTGACACACAGAAGTGACTAATAAGAACTGAGGAAAGCGCAATGACTGACAAACCTGGTTACCGTCGCCCACAGGCGGGCACTCAGCCGGAATACCTGCACCCTCCTTATCAATCCACCAACCTTCGCTCGCCGTCCAAGCCGTTGGTGTTTTTGCCTCATTCGCTGTCGGAAATCACCGGCCCGACCATCGGCGCCGAGCGCATCCAGGAAAAGGACAATGACCTCACCGCGCAGCATCAGGGCGAACCACTGGGTGAGCGCATCATCATCCACGGCCGTGTGCTGGATGAAAACGGTCTGCCGGTGCCGGGAATTCTGGTGGAGATCTGGCAGGCCAATGCCGCCGGTCGCTACAACCATGCGCGCGACCTGCACGACGCGCCGCTGGACCCGAACTTCAGCGGCACCGGTCGCACCATGACCGACGCCGATGGCTGGTATCAATTCCAGACCATCAAGCCCGGTGCTTATCCGTGGGGTAACCACCACAACGCCTGGCGCCCGGCGCACATCCATTTCTCACTGTTCGGGCCGAGTATTCTGACGCGCCTGGTGACCCAGATGTATTTCCCGGGCGACCCGTTGCTGGCCTACGACCCGATCTACAACTGCGTGCCCGATACCAGCGCCAAAGAGCGCCTGATCGCCAGTTTCGACCTGGAAAAAACCATTCCTTCCTACGCCCTCGGTTATCGCTGGGACATCGTTTTGCGCGGCCGCGACGCCACGCCGATGGAGAAATAAGATGACGCTGACTGCGACCACGTCCCACACCGTCGGGCCGTATTACCACATTGGCCTGACCTGGCTGAACCGCGAAGACCTGACCGTTGCACAGACCCTTGGCGAGCGTGTGGCGATCACCGGGCAAGTCGTCGATGGCAATGGCGACTTCGTCAACGACGCCATGCTCGAAGTCTGGCAGGCCAACGCCGCCGGCAAGTACGACCACCCCGAAGACGATCAGGACAAACCCCTGGACCCGAACTTCGAAGGATTTGGCCGGGTGCCGGTGGATGCACAAGGGCGCTTCCGGTTTACCACGATCAAACCGGGCACAGTGGAAGGCCTGAAGGGCACGACCCAGGCACCGCACCTTGTGGTGCTGGTGTTTGCTCGCGGGTTAGTGAAGCACTTGCTGACGCGGATTTACTTTGATGGCGAACCGGCCAACGTGGCGGACCCGCTGCTGGAATGCGTGCCTGCCGAACGCCGCGGTACCTTGCTGGCGAAGCAGGATGCTGCGGGTGTATATCAGTGGAACGTGATTCTGCAGGGAACGGATGCGGAGACGGTGTTTTTCGATTATTGAGGTCAAGATCAAAAGATCGCAGCCTACGATCTTTTGGCGCATGCAAAACGACCTTTGATCTTTACGCGGGGGCCTGACCGGCCTTCGCCTGCAGGGACTGTTTATGAACCAGCGACCGGGCAATCAATTGTTCGATGCCTACTTCACGGCACGCGACATGCGTGAAGTGTTCTGCGATCAGGGCCGGGTTCAGGCCATGCTTGATTTCGAAGCGGCACTGGCTCGGGCCGAGGCGCGGGTTGGCCTGATTCCGCAGACAGCCGTCGCGTCTATCGAACGCGCCTGCCTCGCTGAACATTACGACTTCGCCGCCCTCGGCGAGGCCATTGCCACGGCGGGGAATTCAGCGATTCCATTGGTCAAGGCACTGGGTAAACAGATCGCCAAGAGCGATGCCGAAGCCGAGCGCTATGTGCATCTGGGGGCGACCAGTCAGGACGTGATGGACACTGGCCTGGTGTTGCAACTGCGCCGCGCGCTGGAATTGATCGAAGTTGATCTGGCACAACTGGGGGAAACCCTCGCGACCCAAGCCTGGCGTTACGTCGCCACGCCGTTGGCCGGACGCACTTGGCTGCAGCACGCGACGCCGGTCACCCTCGGCATGAAAATCGCCGGTTGGTTGGGCGCGGTGACGCGTAGCCGTCAGCGTCTGCAGGAACTCAAGCCCCGGCTGCTGGTGCTGCAATTCGGTGGCGCCTCCGGCACCCTCGCGGCCCTCGGGGAGCAGGCGATGCCGATTGCCGAAGCCTTGGCCGAAGAACTGCAACTGACCTTGCCGGATCAACCTTGGCATACCCAGCGTGATCGTCTGGTGGAGTTCGGCGCGGTGCTTGGATTGATCGCCGGCAGCCTCGGCAAACTCGGCCGCGACATCAGCCTGTTGATGCAGACCGAGGCCGGCGAAGTGTTTGAGCCGTCGGCGCCAGGCAAGGGCGGTTCCTCGACCATGCCGCACAAGCGCAACCCGGTGGGCGCAGCGGTGCTGATCGGCGCGGCGACGCGGGTACCGGGTTTGCTCTCGACCTTGTTCAGCGCGATGCCGCAGGAGCACGAACGCAGCCTGGGTCTGTGGCATGCCGAATGGGAAACCCTGCCGGAGATCTGCTGTTTGGTGTCAGGCAGCCTGCAGCAAGCGCTGTTGGTGGCCGACGGACTGGAAGTGGACGCCGACCGAATGACGCGCAACCTCGACCTGACCCAGGGCCTGGTGCTGGCCGAAGCCGTGAGCATCGTCCTGGCGCAAAGGGTCGGTCGCGACACCGCGCACCATCTGCTGGAGCAATGCTGCAAGCGCTCCGTGGCTGAACAACGTCATCTGCGCGCGGTACTCGGCGACGAGCCGCAAGTGACCGCCGAACTGTCGAACGCCGAACTCGATCGTCTGCTGGACCCCGCCCATTACCTCGGTCAGGCCCATACCTGGGTCGAGCGAGCGGTGGCTGAACATTTTGCGTTGATAGCCTGAAGGAGACTGCCGTGGCATTCGTACAACTCGCCGAGGGCGAACTGCATTACCAACTCGATGGGCCGGTCGATGCGCCGGTATTGGTGCTGTCCAATTCCCTGGGCACCGACCTGCACATGTGGGACGCGCAAATCCCGGCGTTCAGCGAGCATTTTCGCGTGCTGCGTTTCGACACCCGTGGTCACGGCAAATCGTTGGTGACGCCGGGGCCGTACAGCATCGAGCAACTCGGCCGCGACGTGCTGGCGCTGCTGGATGCCTTGCACATCGAGCGCGCGCATTTCTGTGGTCTGTCCATGGGCGGATTGATCGGTCAGTGGCTGGGGATCAATGCCGGTCAGCGATTGAACAAACTGATCGTGTGCAACACTGCGGCGAAAATCGGCGATCCGTCGGTGTGGAATCCACGGATTGAAACCGTACTGCGTGACGGCGCGGCGGCGATGGTCGCGCTGCGCGATGCGTCGATTGCGCGCTGGTTCACTCCGGACTTTTCCGCGGCGCACCCAGACATAGCCAAACGGATCACCGACATGCTCGCGGCCACGTCGCCCGAAGGCTATGCGGCCAATTGCGCAGCGGTACGCGATGCCGATTTCCGCGATCAGTTGTCCTCGATTCAGGTGCCGCTGCTGGTAATTGCCGGTACTGAAGACGCGGTGACGCCGCCGTCCGGCGGGCATTTCATTCAGGAACATGTGCGTGGCGCCGAGTACGCCGAGTTCTACGCCGCACATCTGTCCAACGTCCAGGCCGGCGCTGCGTTCAGCGACCGAGTAGTGGCGTTTTTGTCAGCTCATTGAGGGGATTGTTGTGGACGAGAAACAACGTTACGACGAGGGCCTGAGCGTTCGCCGCGCAGTACTTGGCGACGCTCATGTCGACCGCAGCCTGAACGCGCTGACCGAGTTCAACTCGGAGTTCCAGGAGATGATCACCCGCCACGCCTGGGGCGACATCTGGACCCGCCCGGGCCTGCCGCGCCACACCCGCAGCCTGATTACCCTCGCCATGCTGATCGGCATGAACCGCAACGAAGAACTCAAACTGCACCTGCGCGCCGCCGCCAACAACGGCGTGACCCGCGGCGAGATCAAGGAAGTGATCATGCAGAGCGCGATCTACTGCGGCATCCCGGCGGCCAACGCGACCTTTCACCTGGCCGAGTCGGTGTGGGATGAATTGGGGGTTGAGTCGCGGGAGTGATCCGCAAAAGTTGTGTTGCCTGAGCTGACGCCTTCGCGGGCAGCCTCGCTCCTACAGGGATTGTGTGATCGACACATACCTGTAGGAGCGAGGCTGCCCGCGAAGGCGTCCGAGAGCCTTACAACAGACTGATCGGATAGCTGACGATCAACCGATTCTCGTCGAACTCGTTGTTGCTGAAGTCGCGGCGGATGGTCGAGTTGCGCCATTTGACGTTGAGGTTTTTCAGCGTGCCGCTCTGCACGGTGTAGCCCAGTTCGCTTTCGCGGCCCCATTCCTTGCCGTCGCTGGTGGTTGCGGTGTGTACGTTGTCGCCGCTGATGTAGCGGTTCATCAACGTCAGGCCCGGCACGCCAAGGGCGGCAAAGTTGTAGTCGTGGCGCAGTTGCCAGGATTTTTCCTTGGCGTTGTCATAGCTGGCGTTGTAACTATCGTTGGCCAGCGTACCGCCGCTGGTGCCGTTGACGCGCATCCAGGCGCTGTCGCCGGTGAGTTTTTGCAGGCCGACATAGAAGGTGTTGCCGCCATATTTGGCCGAGAACAGGCCCGACCAGGTCTTGTTGTCCAGCTCGCCCGCCCGGGCACTGCCGTCATCCTTGCCGTAGAAGAACCCCAGGTTGGCGCCGAGCGTCCAGTCGCCCAGCGGTTGGGTGTGGATCAGGTTGACGTATTGCTGGCTGTAGATGTCCTTGAGTTCAGCGTTCCACAGGCCGATCTGCGTGCGCTTGTCGTTGAAGGCATATTCGCCGCCCTGGAAGTTGAAGCGGTCTGAGGTGAACGCCGTTTTGCCGGTCATCGACATGTCGTTCATGCTGCTGTCGTCGCGCGGGCTGTTGGCGCGGAACTGGCCGCCGTAGAGCGTCAGGCCGTCGATTTCCTTCGAGGTGATCTGGCCACCGCGGAAGGTTTGCGGCAGCGAGCGACCATCGTCCGACCGCAGGATCGGCAGCACGGGCATCCATTCGCCGACCCTCACTTCGGTCTGGGACAGCTTCGCCTTAAACGCCACATTGGTGCGACCGAAGTTGTCCGCCGGGCGCCCATCGTGGTCCAGCGGTAGCAACTGCGTACCGCCGGTGCCTTTGCCGCCGTCGAGCTTGACCGAATACAAACCCAGCACGTCCATGCCGAACCCGACGGTGCCCTGGGTGAACCCGGATTTAGCGTCGAGGATGAAGCTTTGCGTCCACTCTTCAGCCTTGCCCTGGCTCTTGGTCGGGTTGGTGAAATTACGATTGATGTAGAAGTTGCGCAGGTTCAGGTTGACCTTGGCGCCTTCGACAAAACCGGATTCCTCGGCCATGGCGGGCAGAGCCGCGCCGGCCAGTGCCATGGCGATCAGGCTGGGGAAGAAATACAGCGTGGTGGAGGAAGTCATGGGCTCGGGTCTCTCTAATTCTTGGAGGTGAAACAGGGCATTGCCGCAACGTTCGGGTTGCAGACAAAAGATTCGAATTCGGAAAAGCGGGGCGAAGTCAGCCGGACAGGGCAGGGCGCGGGGACATGGTGTCGAACCTGTTGTTATTGGTTTTGTGCGACCGATGGTGAGGGAAATGGACTAAATGGTTCAATCGGGGGATGGCGGGTTCTGGGCGATTATCGAACATAAGATTGATCAGGGTTTTGTGGTGTCGGGAAGATGTGTAGAAACCTATGCCGCGATGGGGTCGGCCCAGACAACAATTTTTCAGGACCAGGATGCAAAAAGCCCCGCCATTCACATGGCGGGGCTTTTGTTTTTCAGCGGTCCGGTACTCAGACCATCTTGTCGCCAACGTGCAGGATTTTCATCCCGTTGGTGCCACCGATGGTGTGGTAACTGTCGCCCTTGGTCAGGATGACCCAATCGCCTTTCTCCACAACGCCCAATTTAAGCAACTCGTCGATCGCGGCCTGGCTGACCTGCTCAGGTGGCAAGGATGCCGGGTCGAACGGAACGGTGTAGACGCCACGGAACATGGACGCGCGGGCCTGGGTTTCGCGGTGCGGGGAGAACGCGTAGATCGGCACCGAGGAACGGATGCGCGACATGATCAACGGCGTGTAGCCACTTTCGGTCAACGCGATGATCGCCTTCACGCCCGGGAAGTGGTTAGCGGTGTACATGGCTGCCAGTGCGATGCTCTGGTCGCAGCTTTCGAAGACCTTGCCGATGCGGTGGCTGGAGGTCTTGCTGGTCGGGTGCTTTTCAGCGCCGATGCAGATGCGCGCCATGGCCTGCACGGCTTCCAGCGGGTACAAACCGGCAGCACTTTCGGCCGAGAGCATCACGGCGTCGGTGTAGTCGAGCACGGCGTTGGCTACGTCGGACACTTCGGCGCGGGTCGGCATCGGGTTCTGGATCATCGACTCCATCATCTGGGTCGCGACGATCACAGCCTTATTGTGGCGGCGTGCGTGCAGAATGATTTTCTTCTGAATGCCCACCAGCTCGGCGTCGCCGATTTCCACACCCAGGTCACCACGGGCAACCATTACCGCGTCGGAGGCTTTGATCAGGCCGTCGAGGGTTTCGTCGTCGGCCACGGCTTCGGCGCGTTCGATCTTCGCCACCAGCCAGGCAGTACCGCCGGCTTCGTCGCGCAGTTGACGGGCGTATTCCATGTCGGCGGCGTCACGCGGGAAGGACACCGCGAGGTAGTCGACTTCCATTTCGGCCGCGAGCTTGATGTCGGCCTTGTCTTTCTCGGTCAGGGCCGGTGCGGTCAGGCCGCCACCGCGACGGTTGATGCCTTTGTGGTCCGACAGTGGGCCGCCGATGGTCACGGTGCAGTGCAACTCGGTGGCGGTGGCGGTATCGACGCGCATTACCACGCGGCCGTCGTCGAGCAACAGCTCGTCGCCCACGCCACAGTCTTTCACCAGGTCCGGGTAGTCGATGCCGACCACTTGCTGGTTGCCTTCGGTCAACGGATGGCTGGTAGAGAAGGTGAATTGATCACCGATCTTCAGCTCGATCTTCTTGTTGGCGAATTTGGCGATACGAATTTTCGGGCCTTGCAGGTCACCCAGCAGGGCGACGAAGCGGCCGTGCTTGGCAGCGAGGTCACGCACCAGCTTCGCGCGAGCCTTGTGCTCGTCGGGGGTGCCGTGGGAGAAGTTCAGACGGGCGACGTCCAGGCCAGCCAGAATCAACTGTTCGAGAACTTCCGGCGAGTTACTGGCCGGGCCAAGGGTAGCGACGATTTTGGTACGACGGACGGACATGCAAAGACTCCTGAGTTCAAGCGCTAGCAGAGGCTACTATGGTCTTTGGGTGTAGTCATTGTTCGTTTGCACTACTTTTTGTGAAGAACTTGGTTATTGCTTTCTTTCTTTATTGAACGGTACAGCTTGGTGCAAATGCTCCTGAAGATTTCTGGCCACGAGTCGATACAGAACTCAAGACAGGAGATCCCCCATGCGATTCGTGCTCATTGCCATCCTTGCCCTCAGTGTTGTGGGCTGCACCCGTTGGTCGATGGACCACCATTTGAATAACGCCTACAGCGCCTATGAGCGCGGCAACTGCGAGCAGGTGATGCTCGAACTGTCCAAGGTCGAGCGCGCCAGTCGCGCGCGGCCTTATGTGTGGCCGGAAGTCTCGATGATGCGCGGCCAGTGCCTGGAACGGCAGAAAATGTTCATCGACGCGGTCCAGACTTACCAGTTCATCATCGCCTCGTACCCGCAGAGCGAATACGCCTACCGCGCTCGTGCCCGCCTGGAAACCTTGCAGAGCCTGGGGCATTACCCGACCCGCAGCGCGGCGGTCGTGAGCCCGACCCGATTCTGATTGAAGGGTATTCAAAGGCTGGCTGACCGGCGGCTGTGAGCTATAGTCGAGTAAATCGGTTTAGAGCCTTGTTTCTAATTCGAGGTAACACCTGTGATCGGCAGCAGTAAGTGACAGCGGCTGGATGGACTGTCGCACCGGGATCGGGGAGAGCGCGGCTTATGCTTATAAAGCAATTGAGCAGGCCCGTTCCGAAGCATTGGTGCGGCCCTGCTTAAGGGCCTTGCGTAGCGAAATCAGCATGTTCACTGACCGCCGGATTGAGCGGCATCAACTGCCGTATTTTCTCAAAGTGTTCAACAGCGTCACCGACAAGCCCATTGGCTTTCTGGGCAATCTGTCCGAGGACGGGTTGATGCTGATCAGCCAGTTGCCGATGATGGTGGGCGCCGATTTTGACCTGCGCCTGAAAATTCCCATGGACGGCAATTGTCAGCAGGTGATCGACCTCAACGCCTCTTGTCTGTGGTGTCACGAGGACGCAACCCCCCACCACTATGACGCCGGCTTCAGTCTGCAACGGGCACCGCCGGAGTATGGGCAATTGCTGGTGGCGTTACAGCAGTACTTCAGCTTTCAGCCGTTGCCGGCCTCTGCCTGAACACACCGATTTTTTGTAGGAGCCGAGCTTGCTGGCGAAGGCGCTTTCGAAGCCGCCTTCGCCAGCAAGCTCGGCTCCTACAGGTTGCTGTTATGTCGGCTTAATCACCCGCTCGCAATCCTGCGTGCTGTCACATTGCGCCTGCTTTTTTCCAATGCAGATATTGTGTTAGTAGCTGCGCACCCAACTGTTGAGGCCGGACATTCAGCACTAGTATTCCATTGGCGCACAATCGCTCATGGAGTTCGTCCCGTGCATTCAAATATTCCACCGTCCCACAATAAGCCAGTGCGTCCGTCAAGGTCTGCACCTGCCCATGCCGCAGGCTGTCGAGCCTCTCTTCGCACAGGCTCGCCACTAACACGCGGTGCTGTTGGCCTAAACGCTTGACGGCGGTAAGCAGTTCTTCATCGTCCTCATCCCGCAGGTTGGTCACCAGCACCACCAGCGCCCGGCGCTTTTGCCGGGCGAGCAATTGGTTGGCAACGGTCTGGTAGTCAGCAGGGCGTTGACTGCTGTCCAGGTCGTAGACGGTGTTGAGCAGTACATTGAGCTGGCCGTTGCCTTTGGCCGGGGCGAGGTAGCGGGGCTGGTCGCTGGCGAAGGTGCTCAGGCCGACGGCATCGCCTTGTCGTAACGCGGTGTAGGCGAGCAGCAGACAGGCGTTCAATGCATGATCGAAGTGGGACAGTTCGCCGTCCTGGCTGCGCATGCGTCGGCCGCAGTCGAGCAGGAAAATGATCTGCTGGTCGCGCTCGTCTCCGTACTCCCGGGCGATGGGGGTGCGATGGCGGGCGGTGGCTTTCCAGTCGATCTGGCGCAGACTGTCGCCTTCGCGAAATTCGCGCAATTGATGGAATTCCTGCCCCTGGCCGCGACGTTGACGCTGGCGTACGCCGAGCTGGCTCAGCCAGTTGTCCACCGCCAGCAGTTGTCCGCTGTGAAGACGGGCGAAGTCGGGGTAGACGCGGGTGTGATCAACCCTGTGCAGCAGGCGTTTGTCGCACCACAGGCCCATGGGGCTTGGCAGGTGGAATTCGCAGTGTTCGAAGGTGAAGTGCCCGCGCTTTAGCGGGCGCAACCGATAGCCGATCAGGCTTTGCTGGCCGGGTTGCAGTTCGACGGACAATGGAAGGTGTTCGAAGTCCAGGCCGTGCGGCACATGGTCGAAGATGTGTACGTTCAGTGGTTGAGCACAATCGTGCTCGACCTCCAGTCGCACTTCACTCCATCGACCGAGCGCCAGGCTGCCGGGCATTTGCCGCTGGACGCGGGGCGAGGGCAGGCGTTTGAGGCGGATGGCATCGAGTATCGCCAAGGCCAGCAGCGCTAACAGCAATCCCCAGTTGATTGACAAAAGGCTCGATGGAACCTCGATGTCCAGTGCCCGCAATGCGCCCAGCACGATGCCGATGGCCAACAGCATTGCGAGCCAGATCAGCAGCAGGCGCGAGGGTTTCATCGGCGCATACCTTTTGTGGCAAAAGAGCTTTTTGAGGCGAGGGAGCTTGCTCCCGCTCGACTGCGCAGCAGTCGTAAAACAGGTGGGTGCGGTTTGCCTGACATTGCGCGTCGCCTGGTTTTGAGGCTGCTTCGCAACCCAACGGGAGCAAGCCCCCTCGCCACAGGATTGGTCTGCATGACCGTGTTCACAGGCGCGGCGCCGGGACTTGATCGAGCAGTTGCTTGAGCACCTGATCGACTTCCAGCCCTTCGATGTCAAGCTCCGGGGCAATTCGCACACGGTGACGCAGAACGGCCAGCGCGCAGCCTTTGATGTCATCGGGAATCACAAACTCACCCCCGCGCAACAAGGCCCGGGCGCGGGCGCAACGTACCAATGCAATGGAGGCGCGTGGCCCGGCACCGAGGGTCAACCCTGGCCAGGTCCGGGTGGTGCGGGCCAGGCGCACGGCGTAATCGAGTACCTGATCGTCCATTGGCAGATCACTGGCAATGCGCTGCAAGGCCAGCACGTCCTTGGCTTGCAACACGGTGCGCAACGGTTGCACATCAAGCATGTCGGCCCGGGTCGAGCGGCTGACCTGGCGCACCATGTTCAATTCCTGATCGGCATCGGGGTAGTCCATGCGCACCTTGAGCATGAAACGGTCGAGTTCAGCTTCCGGCAAAGGATAAGTGCCTTCCTGTTCGATGGGGTTTTGCGTGGCGAGCACCATGAACGGTTGCGCGATGGGCAGGGCACGGCCTTCAAGAGTGACTTGGCGTTCCTGCATGGCTTCGAGCAGCGCTGCCTGGGTTTTCGCTGGGGCACGGTTGATCTCATCGGCGAGCAGCAGGTTGGTGAACAATGGGCCTTTGCGCAGTTTGAATTGCTCGGTCTGCAGGTCGTACACCGCGTGCCCGGTGACATCGCTGGGCATCAGGTCCGGGGTGAACTGGATGCGTGCGAATTCACCGCCGAAGCAGCGAGCGAGGGCGCGCACCAACAACGTCTTGCCCAGCCCCGGCACGCCTTCGAGCAGCACATGGCCGCCAGCGATCAGGGCGGTGAGCACATCGTCGATCACGCTGTTCTGGCCGATTACGGCTTTCTGCAATTCCGTCCGTATCGCTTGGGCCAACTGGCTGGCGCGCTGGCGCTGCTGGGCGGCGTGGGGCTGTGTGCCGGGCTCGAACTGTTCACTCATAAGGCGTTCCTCAAGGTTTGCAGGTGGGCGACCTGACGGCTGAATTCAGCGCTGGACAGCCGCTGCTTCGGTCGCGGGCTCATGGCCTGGCTGATGGTGCGTGTGGGTTGGCCAGTCAGGCGTGCGAGCACCAGCCATTGTTCGGCAACGCCGAGTTGTTCAAAACCGGGATGACGGTGACGGACACGACGCAGGATGTCTTGTTGCAGGGCTTGCAACAGGCTGTGCTGACCATTGTGACGGAGCATGAAATCGGCGCTGGCACGCAGGTGTTCCTGAAGCTGACGGCGCGCTCTTGGCGCCGGCTCCAGCAACGGACCGTTACGCACGCCGACATGCCAGAATCCGAAAACGATCAAGGCGATCAGGGCCACCAAGGCTTGTGGGAAGTAGCGCCACAGCAAGGTCAGCAAGCTGTCGTGATCGGTATTGAACAGCAGGGTCACGTCGGTGTCGGCCGTCAGGTACCACAGCAGCCAGGCGTTGTCGTACTGGTCGATGGCCGGGGTTTTCCAGAGGTCGGCGTCGGTGACCACGGTGATCGAACCCTGCCCGTGACTCAGCTGCATCATGTGCGTGGCTTTGCCACTGTTGGCCCAGGCCTGGACGATGTTTTTCGGATCGTCGAGGTGGAACGCGGTATCGAAGCTGACGTACGCCGGCGCCTCTTCGTTTTCCAGGTAAAGCTTGGTCAATTTGGGGTAGGGGTCGTCGTTGAGATCGGGCGGCGGTTCCTTGAGGTCTTTGCTCAGGGACTGGTGCAGTTGCACCCGATCGAGCAGCAGGTCATTGCTCTGACCGGTCTTCTCATCCCACAGGGCTTCGGCGACGAATAAAAGACGACCACCGGCCCGGGTCCAGTTCAACACCTGATTCACCTGTCGTGGGGACATGTTCGACCGATCGCCGAGTAACAACAAACTGCGCTGATGAGGTTCGAGGGTCGGCAAGATGTCGAGGGTGTTGGCGTGATTGACGGTCAGGCCCTGTTTGCGCAGAAAATGCTCAGCCGCCAGATAGGGGTTGGCCTGGGCTTCGGGGGACGGGCCGTGATCGATTTCTGCCTGATAGGGTATGGCCTTGAAATACAGGTAAACACTCAGCGCGCCCACCAGCAGGGCGATGAGCACACCGACCGAAAGCCATAAACGCCGGTTCAACGGATCGCTCCCGGGCCGAACAGCGTGCGCCAGCCGTCACAGAGTTCTTGTTGCAAATGCGCCGGTGGCAGGCGATGCCCATAGGCCATGTTTTGCCAGTGCCCGGTGAGGTTTTTACTGAAGGCCAGCAAGGCAGGTTGTTGCAGTTGTTCGACGCGCTGAAGCACTTCGCCTTCGGTATCGGCGGGTTTGAGCGCCATGTTGAAGTCGTGCAGCAAGTGGCTGAGCAGGGCGCGATAGAGCAACCCGAGGGCTTCACGGGGATTGCTCTGCCAGAGGCTTTCGGCGCTGGCTGCAATGTCGGCGGGAAGGGTTTCGCGGTTGAGGTCCAGGCCGAACGCCTGCTGCGGTAATGGCTGCACGACTTTGCGATTTGACGTTGGTCGGCGGCTGACAAAGGCCCGCAGCCAGTCGCGGTAACGCCAGATCAACAGCCCAATGGCGCCGATCACCGTGCCCCACAGCAACACTTCGATCACGCTGGCCAATACCCCAAAGCGTTGGCTGTCCAGCAAGCTGAACAGCGCCTTCAGCCACGCCGGTGTTTGATCATCGTCCGCAGTCTCGGAAGCGGGTTTGTCTTCGCCAAAACGATAGCGCGTGACCGTTTCCTTGTTCTTGAACGGTGGTTGTTCGAGGATGGCCTTGATGCTGTCCCGGGAGGCCTGGCTGGTCAAAGGTTGGTCCAGCAGACGCGGACTGTCCGGTGAGATAACCGGTTCGGCGGCCCAGACGCTTTGCACCGTCGGCACCAGCAGGGTTGCGGCCAGCAGTAGTGGGACGACCGCGTTGCTCAATCGTTGTCGCATTCGGCGAAAGACCAGCTCGATATCCCAGGCTTCCAGCTGTGTGCGCCGGTTCAGATAAAGGCTGAAACCGCAGGCCACATAAATCGGTTCCCAGACAATCAGCACCAGAACGTAAAAGGTATTGGTCAGGTGTTCCAGCCAGCGCCAGTCTTGTGTGGCGGCGGTAATCAAGGTCTGCCAGCCCCAGTCGAGTTCGATCTGTTGTGGCAAGAGCAGGTAGAACAACACCATCAAGCCGATCCACAACGCGGCCTCCAGATGCACGCCGATAATCGTCAGCCATTGCGCGGCACCGGCGTTACGCTGCAACAGCACCCGCAAACGTTGTTGGCGTGCTTCTCCCGCCAAGCCTTCGAGTTGCACCACCGGCATCAGAAAACTGCGGCTCAGGCTCAAGCGACGCCAGGTCAGGCTGACCAGCAATTGCGGCATTAGCAGGCGTGGCCATTGGCGCAGGGCCTGTTTCAGCGTGGGCGTTTCGCCGAACATGGCTTTGGACAGGATGTACAGCGGCAGCCGATCGAACGCCGGTTTGAGCCACCAGAACAGGAATACGACAAGGGAGGGCGAATCCCACAGCAGCAAGGTGAGCAGGGCGAAGATCGGCAAGGTCACGATCGCCCAACTGGTCATCAACAGGCGTCGATGGCGCTGACTCAGCAGCACTCCCAGGTCCATGGCTTCCCAGGTCGTGCGTGGACGGATCACCACACTGGCATCACTCAGGCGCATGGCGAGCCCGTCCGGCGAACAGCAGATAAGTCGCCACCAACAACCAGAGCGCCGCGCCGACCAGGTATTTGGTCAGCGGCGCGAGCCCGGTCCGCGACGACCAGTAGGCTTCAATAAACGCTGCAATCAACAGAAACAGCATGACCCCGCATATCAGCAACACGCTCTTGCGCGCCGCCAGTTGCAGGGCTTCGGCGCGGGGCAAACGTCCCGGCGCGATCAACGCCCAGCCCAGTTGCAGGCCAGCGGCACCGGCCAGGGCAATGGCGCTCAGTTCGAAGGCGCCGTGGCCGATCACGAACGACCAGAAGGTTTGCCCGTAGCCGATGTGTGTCAAGTGCCCGGCCACCGCGCCGATCATCAAGCCGTTGTAGAACAGGAAAAACGCGCTGCCCAGGCCAAACAGCAAACCGCTGGCGAAGGTCTGAAAAGCGATGCCGATGTTGTGCATGATGTAATAACCGAACATCACCCAGTCTTCACTGGCCGCCCGTTCTGCCAAGCGCCCCAGATGACCGGCGTCGGGGTCGTACATTCGCTGTACCTGGCTGACCTGCTCGGCGGGGATCAGGTTGTAGACCAGCTCCGGAAACAGATACACCAGCAGCGCGAAACCGATCAGGCTGCCAAAAAAAATCAGGCTGGCGGCAAGCACGAAACGCCACTGCTCACGCACCAGTCGCGGGAAGTCGGCGAGGATGAAACTCAGTACGTTGGCACCCAGTCGACTGCGATGCCGATAAAGTTGTTGATGCCCGCGCAGAACCAGTTGCTGTAATGAGTCGATCAGGAAACTGCTGTAACCGCGCTCCCGAGCCAGGGCCAGGTGTTGGCAGAGGCGTCGATAATCGCTGGGGAAACTGGCGACTCCAGAGGCGCCCTTGTCTCGTTCCAACCGTTCAAGCATGAGTGCAAACTGCTCCCATTCGGCACTGTGGCGACTTTCGAACAGGCTTTGCTTCATGTGGGGCCCAACAGTCCACGGGCGATACCGTTGAGTTCGGTCCTCGCCTGTGACACAGAAACCTGCAACGGTTGCGCGAGTATCGAGGCGAGTTCGTTGGCCCGCGCTTCGGAGAGTTCACCCTGGCGTTCGGCAAACCCGAGGATGGCGCGTTGCTCGGTCAGCGTCAGCGCGAAGGCTGCACGCCGCGGCGGGACATCAGGCAGTTGGGGACGGGTGAGCGATTGTTCACGGTAGATCACCAGTGTACCGGCGGTCAGGTCGCCGAGGCGTTTGAAGGAGGGATGTTGCAGGCAGCTGATCGCCCCGAGAAAGTAGCCGAACGGCAACATGTCGACAAATCGCAGCAGGTTGCGCAGCAAGGACGCGGACCAGCCGATCGGCGTGCCATCGTCCTGCACCACGCGCAACCCCATCCATTGCTTGCCCGGCGAGCGGCCCTGATTGAGCACCTCGAACAGCACCATGTACCACCAGCTCACCACGAACAGCAGAATCGAGCCAAGCCCTGCACCGAGTTTTCCGAGAAACGCCAACACAATAAACAGCAGGCCCAGAATCACCCCGCGCAGGCCCAGGTCGATGGCGAACGCCAGCGCACGTACCATCAACCCGGCCGGGCGCAGCGGCAAGTCGATGCCTTCGGGCGTTTCGACGTGATACCGCGTGTCCAGTGGCGGGGCCAGCGTTGCGTTCCTTTGCAGTGCTGTGATCTCGGGCATGGGCAACCTTGATGTGGCCTGGTCCGTCGGATGCTAGCAGCCTCTCGGGGGAAAACGACATAACTATGTATTGCACAGTGCGTGGTCAGAGATGTTTGAATAACAAGATTGCTGGTCGGGGCGCCGTGTGTGTGCCTAGACTTCGCCGTCTTCAGTTCAGGAACAACCCGTGACCTCGATCTTCTGGTACGACTATGAAACCACTGGCATCAACCCCCGTTGCGACCGTCCGCTGCAAGTGGCGGGGATTCGCACCGACTTCGATCTCAATGAAATAGACGAACCGGTCAACCTTTATTGCCAGCCCAGTGACGACATCCTGCCGCATCCGGCGGCGTGCGCGATCACCGGTATTACGCCCGGTTGTCTGGCCGAGCAAGGTTTGAGTGAAGCCGATTTCATGACGCGGGTTCATGCCCAGCTCGCGGCGCCCGGCACCTGTGGGGCGGGATACAACACGCTGCGTTTCGATGATGAGATGACCCGTTACAGCCTGTATCGAAACTTTTTCGACCCCTACGCACGGGAGTGGCAGGGTGGCAACAGCCGCTGGGACCTGATTGATGTGGTGCGCGCTGCTTATGCCTTGCGCCCCGATGGCCTCGTCTGGCCCAAGGACGACGAAGGGCGAGTCACGCTCAAACTCGAACGTCTGACCGCCGCCAATGGCATCGATCACGGGCATGCACACGAGGCGCTGTCGGACGTTCGCGCCACCATCGCCCTGGCGCGTCTGATTCGGGAAAAACAGCCGAAGTTGTATGAGTGGTTGTTTCAATTGCGCAGCAAACAAAAGGTCATGGATCAAATTCGGCTGTTGCAGCCGATGGTGCATATTTCCGGGCGCTTTTCGGCGGCCCGCAACTATGTGGGCGTGGTGCTGCCATTGGCTTGGCATCCACGTAATCGCAACGCGCTGATTGTCTGTGACTTGCACCTGGACCCTCAGGGGCTGCTCGATCTGGATGCCGAAACCTTGCGTCAGCGGCTTTATACCCGCCGCGATGACTTGGCCGAAGGCGAACTGCCGGTGCCGCTCAAGCTCATACACATCAACAAGTGCCCGGTAGTGGCGCCGTTGTCGGTACTTCGTCCTCTAGATCAGCAACGTTTGGGGCTGGATATGGCGCTTTATCAGCAACGGGCGCTGCGGCTAAGTGACGCACAACAAGTTTGGCGAGATAAAGTATTGGGGATTTACGCCAGCGACGATTTCTCTCCGAGCCTGGACCCCGAGCAACAGTTATACGACGGTTTTATTGGTGATCGGGACCGGCGTCTATGTGAGCAAGTCAGAATCGCCGACCCTGCGCAATTAGCACAAGAACAGTGGCCTTTCGATGATGAACGTTTGCCTGAATTGTTGTTTCGTTATCGCGCACGCAACTTTCCCGATACGTTGAGCTTCGAAGAGCAAGAGCGCTGGCGAATTTTCTGTCAGCAACGTTTGACTGCGCCGGAGTGGGGCGCGCCAAATACGCTGGAAAGTTTTCTGAAGGAAGCCGCGCAATTGACGATAAATGCTACATCGTTTCAGCGAGAGGTCCTGGATGAATGGCAGAATCATGTCCAGGTATTACGCAATCGTTTGAATCTTTGAAAACGAAAATGATCTTCACTTGAATTCCGGGCATAAAAAAACGCCAGCATTTGCTGGCGTTCTTCAGGTCGCGGATCAGTCCACGACAAGCTTGCGGCTTAGCCCAGCAGGGTAGCCCAGCCTTCAACCACGTCACCGCCCCACTTGGCTTTCCACTCTTTCAGAGTCTTGTGATTGCCACCTTTGGTTTCGATGACTTCGCCGTTGTGCGGGTTTTTGTATTGTTTAACTTTGCGGGCACGCTTGGTGCCAGTAGTTTTTACTGCGCCGCCACGTGGAGCCTTGGTTTTGGACTCTGGATCCAACAGCGCGATGATGTCGCGCAGGGATTTGGAGTATTCGCCCATCAGGGTGCGCAGTTTGCCTTCGAATTCCAGCTCGGTTTGCAGTTTGTCGTCTTGGGACAGGTTCTTCAAACGGGCTTGCAGCTCTTTGATAGCTTCTTCGGTGGCGCGATATTCGTTGATCAAGGACATGAGGACTACCTTATGTTGGGCGCTGGATGACAGGGTGACAGTGCGGCAATAATAGTCAGGGTGTTTCATCAAGTAAACATTTAACCGGAGTTTTATTTAAATTAGTTCGGAATAGGCACACATTGGAGTGACAGTTAAATAGCGTCACAAATATTCACAGTTGACCTGTTGAAGACTGGCTACAAGAGCACCATCGCATTGACGAATGGCGCTGCCGGAACCTGTGCCTCGGGCCGTGATGCAAGGCCACACGTCATCAATACTGCAGTTTTGCTGCGTAATCGCTAGAATGGCGGCCTTTGCGAAGTTCTGGAGTTTCCCCCTCATGCGCACTTTTCGGCTGGTGATTGCTTGCCCGGACCGCGTCGGCATCGTTGCTAAAGTCAGTAACTTTCTGGCGTCCCATAACGGCTGGATCACTGAAGCGAGCCATCACTCGGACAATCTCAGTGGCTGGTTCTTCATGCGTCACGAAATTCGTGCCGATTCGCTGCCTTTCGGTATCGAAGCCTTTCGCGAAGCGTTTGCACCGATTGCCGAAGAGTTCTCGATGGACTGGCGTATCACCGACACCGAGCAGAAGAAACGCGTGGTGTTGATGGCCAGCCGTGAATCCCACTGCCTGGCCGACTTGCTACACCGCTGGCACAGCGACGAACTGGACTGTGAAATCGCCTGCGTGATTTCCAACCATGATGATTTGCGCAGCATGGTCGAGTGGCACGGTATTCCTTATTACCATGTCCCGGTCAACCCACAGAACAAGGAGCCGGCCTTCGCCGAAGTCTCGCGTCTGGTCAAACAGCACGAGGCTGAAGTAGTAGTGCTTGCCCGTTACATGCAGATTCTGCCGCCCGAGCTGTGCAGCGAATATGCCCATAAAGTCATCAACATTCACCATAGCTTCCTGCCGTCGTTCGTTGGGGCCAAGCCATATCATCAGGCTTCGATGCGCGGTGTGAAGTTGATCGGTGCCACTTGCCACTACGTGACCGAAGAGCTGGATGCCGGCCCGATCATCGAGCAGGACGTAGTGCGCGTCAGCCACAGCGACAGCATCGAAGACATGGTGCGCTTCGGCCGTGACGTCGAGAAAATGGTGCTGGCCCGTGGTCTGCGTTATCACCTGGAAGACCGGGTGTTGGTGCATGGCAATAAAACCGTGGTGTTCTGATGCTCCGTGGATCGTTCCCACGCTCCGCGTAGGGATGCATCCTGGGACGCTTTGCGTCACCTCCCGACAGCAGACGCGGAGCGTCGAGGGGCTGCATTCCCACGCAGAGCGTGGGAATGATCCAGGTGAAGAGAGAACATGACCATGGCCGATCCATTGGACAAAGCCACTTCCAAAGCACCCGCCACAGTGGGTGAGGGCTGTTTGAGTCGTTATGATCCGGATGACCTGAGCCCCGAAGACGGCACGGAGTTTCCCGGTGCCGCCGAGTTGTGGGAGCAGTTGCAGGACTGTGGCGAGGGGGCTTGTCGCGAGATCAGCACGCAGGGTATACCTGAAAGAATGCCGGGGGCCGCTTCGCAGCCCAACGGGGGCAAGCCCCCTCGCCACAGGGGATCTTTTAAGCCTGCTTGAGCTTCATCAACTTTCTGAGCAAGGGTCGCCCGAGCATCAGCAAAAACACCGGGCCACCGACCACCAGATAGAAGTAATAGGTCACTGTCCGCCAGATCAGAATCGCCGCCGCCGCGGTGGATTTCCCGACCATGGGCGCCAGCAGCGCCGCCGACGTCAATTCCGCCGCCCCGGCCCCGCCCGGCAACAGGCTGAACTGCCCGGCACTCAGCGACAGCATCTGGATCAGAAAGCACCAGGCCCACTGCAAATCCACGCCAAGCCCACGCAACGCCAGATACAGCACGCTATACCGCAAGAGCCAATGCAGGCAGGTCAGTGCAAACACCGTGACCAGCGTCTGAAAGGGCAACTTCAGTGTGTCAGTGAACGCCGCCAGGAAGTGCAAGAGCTTTCGCGCCCAGCGCATCCGGGTGGTGCCTTTGACATTGAGGCGAGCGAGCAACCGACCACTCAGACGAATCAGCGCGCGGTGGTAGCGCGCCGCTAATACGCAACTGAAGAGCCCGCCGAACATCGAGATGGCGCTGACGGTCAGCAGCCATTCCATGCGCTGACTGAGGTGCTGGAACAGTGCATAAATCAGAATCCCGCTTAGCGCGCAGAGAAAAAACAGCAGATCGCTCAACTGGTCCATGGCGAACACGGCACTGCCCCTGGCCGGCCGCACGCCATGACGTGCCAGCAACGCCATGATGGTCAACGGTCCGCCACTGCCGCCGGGGGTGGCGCAATAGGCGAATTCGGCGGACATCACCACCCCAAGGCTTTTGAAACGACTTACCTTGCCGCGCTGATCCCCCAGCAACAGGCGCAAGCGCAGGGTGTTGAGTATCCAGCAGAGCAGGATCATGCCGAACATGATCAGCAGCCACTTCAATGGAAAGCTTTGCAACCGCGACCATGTCTCTCCGCCGCCCAGCAACGACGGGATGAGCACCGCAGCGAGCAGGGCGACGACCAGCAGAATCCCGCGGCTCATGCGGCGCGACCGACTGGCGCGCGTTGCTGTGCCAGCCAGTTGGCCTTGGTCATCGGTACACGACCCTCGTCGAGCAAGCGCTTGAGGGTTTGCAGCCAGTAGTGATACGAGAACTCATGGCGCATGTCCACCGGATGCAGGCCGAGACGAATCACCGGCGCCTGGCGCCAGCGTTGTTCGCGTTGATCGCTGACGATTTTCGACAGACCCCGACGCCAGGCGCTGCGCGCGCTCCAGACCAGGCACGGAGCATCTATCGCGGTGAAATCCGGCAATCGATACAGATGTTGCGAGTCGCTGGTGTAGCGCAGCGGTACCTGACGCAAGGCTTGGCGGGTGCCTTCGCTCATCAGCCAGGCCGGAGCGACGAAACCTTCCAATGGCCAGCTGTAACGGTGGAACACCTCTATTCCGGCGCGCAGGCGGGTGAGGGCGGCTTCCTGTGACAGGTCGTAGAACTCGCCTTCATGGGTGTAGACTCGACGCATGAACCAGTCTCGGGGAGTGATAGGGATTGGTCCTTCATCGCAATGGAAGTAACCGTGCAGTGCCAGTTCGTCGCCGCGAGCGACGCGGCGGGTCAGCAAACGTCGAAACGCCGGATACGCGTCCAGATCGTTATGCTTGTGGAAATTTGGTACTACCAGCCAGGTTATAGGCACCTCACCCAGCGCGTCGACGGCTTCGACGAAGGTTTGGTAATCGGGCCAGGTTTGCGGCGCAACGTCGTGCAATACCAGTAACAGGCTGGGCGCGTTCATGGGCTCAACCATTGGCGGTCAGTGGCCATTGAGTGCCGAGTACGGCGTGATAGTGCCCCAGCAGGCTGTCGACCACGATGTCCCAGGCGTAATGCTGTTCGACATGGCTGCGGGCTTGTTTGCCCAGTGCGGCGCTGCCCTGACTGAACAGTTCGCGTACAGCATTAGCCATCGCTGCTGGATTGTTCGGCGCGCAAAGCAGGCCGCATTGATCGGTGACAATTTCCTGAAAAGCCCCGGCCGCCACGGCCACCACCGGAATGCCACTGGCCATGGCTTCGAGGATCACCAGGCCAAAGGTTTCCTGATCACCGGCATGCACCAGCGCATCGGCACTGGCCATCAAGCGCGCGACTTGCGCCGCCGGGTAGAACTCATCGAGGACGGTGACATTGCGCGGTACCAGGGTCGGCATCGACGAGCCCACCAGTAACAGGTGATAGCGACGACCCAGGCGTTTCATGCATTTGAGCAGCACCGGCAGGTTTTTTTCCTTGGACCCACGGCCGGCGAAGATCAGCAGATGAGTGTTTTCATCGATGCCCAATTCAGCCCGCAAACCTGGATCCCGTTTACTGGGGTTGAACGTTTGCAGGTCGACGCCCAGCGGTTGTACGAAAACGTTCTTCACGCCCAACCCGATCAGTTTATCGGCCATGATTTGACTCGGCGCCAGAACCCGATCGAAGTTGCCATAGAGTTTGCTGACATAAGCTTCGACATTGGGTGTAACCCAGTTGCCCATGCGATTGCTGACCAACAGCGGCAGGTCCGAATGATAAAAGCCGATCACCGGCACATCGAGTTGGCGCTTGGCATCCAATGCCGCCCAGGCAGTCAGGTATGGGTCGCCGACTTCGATCAGATCGGGCTGTAAATCCTGCAGGACATTGCGCCAGGGCGCGAGACGGAGGGGAAAGCGATAACCCTTGCCAAAGGGCAGGGCAGGGGCCGGAACCGTGTAAATGCCATCCTGTTCACTCAAATGCGCCCCAGGGATCAGCAAACTGTGACGAATGCCTGGCTTATTGCTCAGGCGGCGGTGTTTGGCATCCAGATAAGTGCGCACGCCACCGCTGGCAGGGGCGTAGAACATGGTTATGTCAGCGATATGCACGATGAACATCCCTCCGGTCCGTTTGTTCCCCTTGGTTGACCTATATGAAGGATAGATGTTCGATTGGGGTTTTGCGGCGGAGGGTGTCAGCGGGGTTTTGTGGGGTTTTGCAAACCGCCTTCGCGGGCAAGCCTCGCTCCTACAGGTATTGGCGCATCATTTTGAACTGCGCATAACCTGTAGGAGCGAGGCTTGCCCGCGAAGGGGCCCGCAAGAGCGTATTAAATCCGGAAACTGCCCACCAATTGCTTCAATCGCGAAGCCTGTTGCTCAAGGTCCGAGCACGCACGCAACGTCGATTGCAGGTTTTCCACGCCTTCCTGGTTCAACGTGTTGATCTCGGTGATATCCACGTTGATCGACTCAACCACCGCCGTCTGTTCCTCGGTCGCTGTGGCCACCGACTGGTTCATGCCGTCGATTTCTCCGATGCGCAACGTCACGCTGTTCAGGCGCTCGCCGGCCAGGTTGGCGATTTCCACACTGTCCTGGCTGTGGCGCTGGCTGTCGCTCATGGTGCTGACCGATTCGCGGGCTCCGACTTGCAACTCCTCGATCATGGTCTGCACCTGTTGCGCTGACTCTTGCGTACGGTGCGCCAGGTTGCGCACCTCGTCGGCCACCACGGCAAAACCGCGCCCGGCTTCACCGGCCCGCGCCGCTTCAATGGCCGCGTTCAGCGCCAGCAGGTTGGTTTGCTGGGAGATGCTGGTGATCACTTCGAGAATCTGCCCGATGTTCACGGTTTTGCTGTTCAGCGATTCGATGTTGGTACTCGAGGCACTGAGCATGCTCGACAGCTGATTCATTGCGGCAATGCTGCGATCCACCACGTGCTGACCGTCTTCGGCCAGGCTGCGCGCGTCGCTGGCCTGACTCGACGCTTGCGCGGCGTTACGGGCGATTTCCTGGGCGGCGGCGCCGAGTTGGTTGATTGCCGCGGCGACGCTGCTGGTGCGCGAGGCTTGCTGGTCTGAATTGAACATCGACGAATTGGAGGCGGCCACCACACGCAGGGCCACTTCGTTGACCTGGCCGGTGGCCGAGGACACTTCGCGGATCGACGTATGAACCCGTTCCACGAAACGGTTGAACGCCGTGCCGAGGATGCCGAATTCGTCCTGATTCTGGATGGTCAGGCGCTTGGTCAGGTCGCCCTCACCGTCGGCGATGTCTTCCATGGCGCGGGTCATGACGTGCAGCGGCTGGATCAGCAAGCGGATCAGCATGCCGAGCAAGGCGATGATGATTGCCACGGCAATCACAGTCGCGACGACCGCCGAGGCGCGGAATTCGCTGAGCATCGAAAAGGCTTTGTCTTTATCCACCGACAGGCCGATGTACCAATTGACCGAGGACAGGCCTTTGATTGGGGTGAACGTGACGATACGGGTCTTGCCGTCGACGTCGATTTCACTGAGTTCGCTGCTGATGCGCGGGGTGTTTTTCGGATACGCCTCGCTCAGGGACTTCATCGCCAAGGCTTTGTCCGGGTGAACCAGAATCTTGCCGTCGGCGCTGATCAGAAAGGCATAACCCGTGCCGTCGAAGTCCAGCGCGTTGAGGCTGTCGGCGATCACCTGCAAACTCAGGTCGCCACCGACTACGCCGATGCTTTGACCGTCCTTGAGCACATTATTGACGATGGAAATGACAAGTTGGCCGGATGCCAGATCGATGTACGGTTCGGTCAGTGCCGAGCCGCCGGTGCTTTGGGCGCTCTTGTACCAAGGCCGGACGCGAGGGTCATAGCCATCGGGCATTTTGCTGTCGGGGCGGATGATGAAGGTGCCATCTTTGTTGCCCAGATAGGCGCCCATGAAGGTCGAGGTCACCGCCTTCTGCTCAAGTAGTTTCGAGACGTTGTCGGTGTCGGCGTTCAGTGCGACGTTCTGTGACAGGTTTTCGATCAGCAGGCTGCGTCCGGTAAGCCAGGTCTGGATATTGTTGGCCGTCACACTGCCCATTTCTTGCAGATAGTTGTCCAGATCCTTGCGTATCGCATTACGCTGCAGATAGTCGTTGTACAGCGTGAACGAGGCAAAGGCAGCAATAACGATGAGGGCGGCGGCAAGCAGTATTTTATGGCTGAAGCGCAGATTTTTATTCATGGCTTGGGGGTCCGCTAAAGTCTTTATGTCCAGGGCGTGCTTTTATAAAGGCGCGCAAAATGGGCAGTGTTGAAAGTAAGCTGATATTTCCGTCTCTCCTTAGGGAAGTACCGACGCTATTTTCAGTCTGGTCTCTCGCTTGTTATCGGCCATGAAGGATCAAAGATTAACCATGGGTGACAAAATGCCTGACTCATCGCAACTCGTTATCGGCGCCGATCTCGCGGGCCAGTCCATCGCCCAGGCCATGCGCCTGACCAACCGTCACGGCCTGGTAGCGGGCGCTACCGGGACCGGTAAAACCGTCACCTTGCAGCGTCTGGCCGAAGCCTTCAGCGATGCCGGCGTGGCGGTGTTCGCGGCGGACATCAAAGGCGACCTGTGCGGCCTGGGCGCCGCCGGCAATCCTCAAGGCAAGGTCGCGGAGCGGATCGCCGGGATGCCTTGGCTGAACCATAAGCCTCAGGCGTATCCGGTGACCCTGTGGGACATTAACGGTCAGTCCGGTCATCCACTGCGCACCACCTTGAGCGAAATGGGCCCGTTGCTACTCGGTAGCCTGCTGGAACTGACCGACAGTCAGCAGTCAGCACTTTATGCTGCGTTCAAGGTGGCCGACCGCGAAGGATTGTTGCTGCTGGACTTGAAGGACTTGAAGGCGCTGCTCAATCACCTGCGCGACAACCCCGAATTGCTGGGGGATGACGCCGCGTTGATGACCACCGGTTCCAGCCAGGCGCTGTTGCGCCGTCTGGCGACGCTGGAACAGCAGGGCGCTGAAGCGTTATTCGGAGAACCGGCGCTGCAACTGGAAGACATGTTGCAACCGGCCGTGGATGGTCGCGGGCGCATTCACTTGCTCGATGCCAGTCGTCTGGTGCACGAGGCGCCAAAGGTCTATGCGACGTTCCTGCTGTGGTTGCTGGCCGAACTGTTTGAGCAATTGCCGGAGCGTGGCGATGCCGAGAAACCGCTGCTGGCGTTGTTTTTCGACGAAGCGCACTTGTTGTTCGCCGGTACGCCCAAGGCGTTGCAGGAGCGTCTGGAACAAGTGGTGCGACTGATTCGCTCGAAAGGCGTGGGGGTGTATTTCGTCACCCAATCGCCGGGCGACTTACCGGACGATGTGCTGGCTCAACTGGGCCTGCGCATTCAGCACGGTTTACGTGCATTTACCGCCAAAGAACAGAAATCCCTGCGCGCCGTGGCCGACGGTTTCCGGCCGAATCCGGCATTTGACGCCTTGTCGGTGTTGACCGAATTGGGGATAGGCGAAGCGCTGGTCGGCACCCTGCAAGACAAGGGAACGCCGGGAATGGTCCAGCGTGTATTGGTTGCACCGCCGCAATCGCGGATCGGGCCGCTGACCGAGACCGAACGCACCGTGCTGATCGCCGGTTCGCCGTTCAAGGGGCGCTACGACAAACCGGTCGATCGCGAATCGGCTTATGAAGTGCTGATAGGGCGCAAAGGCCTGGCGCCGGATCCTGAAGCTGCGCCGGGCAAACCTGCACCTGAAGAGCCGAGTTTCACTGAACAGGCCGGGGAATTCCTCGGCACGGCGGCAGGCCAGGCGTTGAAATCAGCCATGCGACAGGCGGCGAATCAATTGGGCCGACAGTTGGTGCGCGGCTTGATGGGTTCATTGCTCGGTGGCAGCAAACGCCGCTAAAAACCTTTGATTGAACGCACAATCAATCAATGTAGGAGCGAGGCTTGCCCGCGAAGAGGCCCTTGAGGCCGCCAAAAGCTTCGCGGGCAAGCCTCGCTCCTACAAGGGTTTATGGTGGTGTCAGGTTTTGGGTTTGGCGTGCGCCGCCAGGCGTTCGAGGGCCGCCCGCAGGTTCGGGTCGGTAATCCCATCGGCCGTCGCCTGAATGGTCGCCGCCGCATCGGTCGACAAATCCATCGTATGCCCCACCGCCCCTTGCTGAACGGTTGGCGGCTGAACCTTGAACAGAATCCGCGTCAGGCTGGCGAACTCGTTGAACAGCTGTAACTGGCGTTGCAGACGCTTTTGCTGATAACGCAGGCGGGTGGCCCAGTGGCCATCGGTGACAATCAGCAATAAACTGCCTTCACGCCAAGACGCCACATGGCAATGCTCGCGGGCAGCCGGTTGTAACTGGCTTTCCACCAGACGTTGTAAATGACCCAGGCGTTGAGCGTGGCCAAAGATGGCTTTCAGCGGTTTGGCTTCGCGAAGCAGAACGGCGGGTGCTCTGGCCGTGAGAGGGCGAAATGCCATGATCAGACACCTGAAGTAACAGAGCGGCCATGGTAACAGAAAGCTCCCGCTGCCCCGACCCATTGCTTTGCGAACGCTTTACCCATTAAATCAACGAGTAACTTGTGCCCTCGATGGGTTGAAGTTCAGTAAAAAGCCCTTATTTAAAGTGAGCCCCGTCACAGCGCCGTGCATGCATCGTGGAACAACGCCACTTTCCTCACCATCGTTTCCGGGTAGAATGCTCGTTCGCATGCGGCCATGAGGGCTGCACGGGCGACTCACGGGGCCGCCCTCCATCCCTTTAGTGTGGAAGATCCTGCCGATATGTTTGCGCCTTTGTTAAAGAAACTTTTTGGAAGCAAGAACGAGCGTGAAGTCAAACGCATGCTCAAGACGGTGCAGCTCGTCAATGCCTTCGAAGAGCAAATGGTAGCCCTTTCGGACGATCAATTGCGTGCCAAGACCGACGAGTTCAAGGCCCGCCTCGCCAAAGGGGAAACCCTCGACAAACTGCTGCCCGAAGCCTTTGCGGTCGCCCGCGAAGCCGGCAAGCGCGTCATGGGTATGCGCCACTTCGATGTCCAGCTGATCGGCGGCATGACCTTGCATGAAGGCATGATCGCGGAAATGCGTACCGGTGAAGGCAAGACCCTGGTGGCGACACTGGGTGTTTACCTCAACGCGCTGTCCGGCAAGGGCGTGCACGTTGTGACAGTGAACGACTACCTGGCCCGTCGTGACGCCAACTGGATGCGTCCGCTCTACGAATTCCTCGGCATGTCGGTTGGCGTCGTCACGCCATTCCAGCCGCCGGAAGAGAAACGCGCCGCTTACGCCGCCGACATCACCTACGGCACCAACAACGAATTCGGTTTCGACTACCTGCGCGACAACATGGCGTTCAGCATGGAAGAAAAATTCCAGCGCGAACTCAATTTTGCCGTGATCGACGAAGTCGACTCCATCCTCATCGACGAAGCCCGTACCCCGCTGATCATTTCCGGTCAGGCCGAGGACAGCTCCAAGCTGTACATCGAGATCAACAAACTGATCCCGCAGCTGGAATTGCACGTCGAAGAAGTCGAAGGCGAAGTCACCAAGGCCGGCCACTACACCGTCGACGAGAAGACCCGTCAGGTCGAACTCAACGAAGCCGGTCACCAGTTCATCGAAGACATGCTGACCCGCGTCGGCCTGCTGGCCGAAGGCGAGAGCCTGTACTCGGCGCATAACCTCGGCCTGCTGACCCACGTTTATGCAGGCCTGCGCGCGCACAAGCTGTTCAATCGCAACGTCGAATACATCGTCCAGGACGGTCAGGTTGTACTGGTCGACGAACACACCGGCCGTACCATGCCGGGTCGCCGTTTGTCCGAAGGCCTGCACCAGGCCATTGAAGCCAAGGAAAACCTGAACATCCAGGCCGAGAGCCAGACCCTGGCGTCGACCACATTCCAGAACTACTTCCGTCTGTACAACAAACTGTCCGGCATGACCGGTACAGCGGACACCGAAGCGTTCGAGTTCCATCAGATCTACGGCCTGCAGGTCATGGTCATCCCGCCGAACAAACCGTTGGCGCGTAAAGACTACAACGACCTGGTGTTCCTGACCGCCGAAGAGAAATACGCGGCGATCATCGCTGACATCAAGGAATGCATGGCTCAGGGCCGTCCGGTGCTGGTGGGTACCGCCACCATCGAAACCTCCGAGCACATGTCCAGCCTGCTCGTGAAGGAAGGCATCGAACACAAGGTTCTGAACGCCAAGTTCCACGAAAAAGAAGCCGAAATCATCGCTCAGGCCGGTCGCCCGGGCGCATTGACCATCGCCACCAACATGGCCGGTCGTGGTACCGACATTCTGTTGGGCGGCAACTGGGAAGTGGAAGTCGCTTCACTGGAAGACCCGACCCCTGAGCAAATTGCCCAGATCAAGGCCGACTGGCAGAAACGTCACCAGCAAGTGCTGGAGTCGGGCGGTTTGCAGGTGATCGCGTCCGAGCGTCACGAATCGCGCCGTATCGACAACCAGTTGCGCGGTCGTGCCGGTCGTCAGGGCGACGCCGGTTCCAGCCGTTTCTACCTGTCGCTGGAAGACAGCCTGATGCGCATCTTCGCCTCTGACCGGGTGAAGAACTTCATGAAGGCGCTGGGCATGCAGTCCGGTGAAGCGATCGAGCATCGCATGGTGACCAACGCCATCGAGAAGGCTCAGCGCAAGGTTGAAGGCCGCAACTTCGACATCCGTAAACAACTGCTCGAGTTCGACGACGTCAACAACGAACAACGTAAAGTGATCTATCACATGCGTAACAGTTTGTTAGCTGCCGACAACATTGGCGAAACCATCGCCGATTTCCGTCAGGACGTGCTCGACGCCACTGTCAGCGCGCACATTCCACCGCAATCGCTGCCAGAGCAGTGGGACGTGGCCGGTCTGGAAGCGGCGTTGCAGAGTGACTTCGGTGTGACACTGCCGATCCAGCAATGGCTCGACGAAGACGATCACCTGTACGAAGAAACCCTGCGCGAGAAACTGCTGAGCGAACTGATCGCGGCGTACAACGAGAAAGAAGACCAGGCCGGTGCCGAAGCACTGCGCACCTTCGAGAAGCAAATCGTTCTGCGCGTACTGGACGACCTGTGGAAAGACCACCTGTCGACCATGGATCACCTGCGTCACGGCATCCACTTGCGTGGTTATGCGCAGAAGAACCCGAAGCAGGAATACAAGCGCGAATCCTTCACGCTGTTCTCCGAATTGCTGGATTCGATCAAGCGCGACTCGATCCGCGTGCTGTCGCACGTTCAGGTTCGCCGCGAAGATCCGGCTGAAGAAGAAGCCCGCCTGCGTCAGGAAGCCGAAGCGCTGGCTGCGCGCATGCAGTTCCAGCACGACGAAGCACCAGGTCTGGAACAGCCGGAAGTGTTGGGTGAAGAGGTCGATGTAGCCCTCGCCACCGCACCGGTACGCAACGAGCAGAAGCTGGGCCGTAACGAGCTGTGCTACTGCGGTTCGGGCAAGAAGTACAAGCATTGCCACGGGCAGATCCAGTAAACCCGTTTCAGACGCTGAAATACCCGCGCCGCGACCGGCTATGCCGTCGCGGCGTTTTGCCATTTAAACCACCGTCTATCGCAATGACGGTGCAGACAACATTTTTTAAGGAGCGCATTCATGGCTGTTGGTCTTGGTCCTTTGCCAACGTTGCACCCGGTTGCCGGTTTTGAACTCGGTATCGCCTCGGCCGGCATCAAGCGCCCGGGGCGCAAGGATGTCGTGGTCATGCGCTGTGCCGAAGGGTCCACAGTGGCTGGCGTGTTCACCCTGAACGCCTTTTGCGCCGCTCCCGTGATCCTGGCCAAACAACGCGTGCAAGGCCCGGTGCGTTACCTGCTGACCAACACCGGCAATGCCAACGCCGGCACCGGCGAGCCAGGCCTGGCCGCTGCCGAGCGCACCTGCGCCAAACTGGCTGAGCTGACTGGCGTCGATGCAAACCTGGTGCTGCCGTACTCCACCGGTGTGATCGGCGAGCCGCTGCCGGTCGAAAAAATCGAAGGCGCGCTGCAAGCCGCCCTCGACGATCTGTCGGTGAATAACTGGGAAGCCGCCGCTATCGGCATCATGACCACCGACACCCTGCCAAAGGGTGCCAGCCGCCAGTTCCAGCATGATGGCGTGACCATCACCGTCACCGGTATCAGCAAAGGCGCGGGCATGATCCGCCCGAATATGGCGACCATGCTCGGCTACATCGCCACCGACGCTAAAGTCGCGCGCGATGTGCTGCAAAATCTGCTGCTGGATGGCGCCAATAAGTCGTTCAACCGCATCACCATCGACGGCGACACCTCGACCAACGACTGCTGCATGCTGATCGCCACCGGTCAGGCAGCACTGCCGGAAATCACCGAAGCGACCGGCGATCTGTTCGCCAAGCTGAAACAAGCGGTGTTCGAAGTCTGCATGGACGTGGCCCAGGCTATCGTGCGTGACGGTGAAGGTGCGACCAAGTTCGTTACCGTGGAAGTCAACGGCGGCGGCAATCACCAGGAGTGCCTGGACGTCGGTTACACCGTGGCCCACTCGCCGCTGATCAAGACCGCGTTGTTCGCCTCCGACCCGAACTGGGGCCGCATTCTGGCCGCCGTGGGCCGTGCCGGCGTACCGAACCTGGACGTGAGCAAGATCGACGTATTCCTCGGCGACGTGTGCATCGCCAGCCGTGGCGCTCGCTCTGCCACCTACACCGAAGCCCAGGGCGCGGCGGTGATGCAGCAGGAAGAAATCACCATCCGCATCGAACTGGGTCGCGGCGATTGCAGCGAAACCATCTGGACCACCGACCTGTCCCACGAATACGTGAAGATCAACGCTGAATACCGTACTTAAGACCGAGTCGATCCCATCGCGAGCAGGCTCGCTCCCAAAGGATCTGTGCTAACCCTGTGGGCGCTGTAGGAGCGAGCTTGCTCGCGAAAGCGGTATTTCAGGCGACATCAATGTGACTGTTCCGTCGTCTTCGCGAGCAAGCTCGCTCCTACAGGCTGGCATTGGGACTTGCCCGCGATGACGGACGAACCTCTTATCAAAAGGTCCCGAACATGGAGGAAATAGAGCGGTGAAACGAGTCCATGTAGCAGCCGCGGTTATCCGCGATAGCAGTGGCAAGATCCTCATTGCCCGCCGTGCCGACACCCAGCATCAGGGCGGTTTGTGGGAGTTTCCTGGTGGCAAGGTCGAGGATGACGAATCCGTTGAAACCGCCCTGGCTCGCGAGCTTCACGAAGAGCTGGGCATTGTTGTCAATACCGCGCGACCAATGATCAAAGTTCGCCACGATTACCCGGACAAGCAGGTGTTGCTGGATGTCTGGGAAGTCTCGGCGTTTACCGGCGAACCCCATGGCGCCGAAGGTCAGCCCTTGGCCTGGGTGACTGCGCGGGAGCTGGTGGACTACGAATTTCCAGCCGCCAACCAGCCGATCGTCGCCGCCGCACGCTTGCCCGGCGAATACCTGATCACCCCGGACGGTCTGGAAACCCCGGCCTTGCTGCGCGGTATTCAGAAAGCCATCGCTGGCGGCATCAAACTGATTCAATTACGTGCGCCCAACGGCTACGACCCGCAATACCGCGATCTGGCGGTGGATGCGGCGGGGCTGTGTGCCGGCAAGGCGCAGTTGATGATCAAGGGGCCGTTTGAATGGCTGGGGGACTTCCCGTCCGCCGGTTGGCATATCACTTCGGCGCAGCTGCGCAAGTACGCGGCGGCGGGACGACCGCTACCGGCGTCGCGATGGTTGGCAGCGTCTTGCCACAACGCTGAAGAGCTGGCGCTGGCCGAGCAGATGGGCGTGGATTTTGTGACCCTGTCTCCGGTACAGCCGACCCAGACGCATCCGGATGCGCTGCCATTGGGTTGGGAGCAGGCTTCGACTTTGATCGAGGGCTTCAGCAAGCCGGTGTTCTTGCTCGGTGGGGTTGGTCCGACAGAACGGCAGAAAGCCTGGGAAGCGGGGGCGCAGGGTGTGGCGGGGATTCGGGCGTTTTGGCCTGAGGCATAGCACCCGATCGTTCCCACGCTCTGCGTGGGAACGATCACTGAACGTCGGGTTTCGCTGCCGCTTGCCACAAAATCTCGGCAATCCCCTGGCGCTTGGCAATCAACCGTGCCGCCACAAACAACAAATCCGACAACCGATTGATATAAGCCAGGCCAACCCCGGCCAACGGCTCGATCGCATTCAACTGCTGACACCGCCGCTCGGCACTGCGCGCCAGACAGCGGCATACGTGAGCCTGGGCGATCAGCGCCGAACCGCCGGGTAGAATGAAATTCTCCAGTGGCCCCAACTCTTCATTCCACACATCGATCGCTGCTTCCAGTCGCTCGATTTCTGCCGTGTTCAGTGCCTGATACACCGGCATCGCCAGTTCGCCACCGAGGTCGAACAACCGATGTTGGCAGGGCGCCAACACCTCGATCACTTCGCTCAATCCCGGATAGGTATCACTTTGCTCTGCCAATCCGGCCAATAGCACGCCCACCTGGCTGTTCAGCGTATCGACTTCGCCAATGGCTTCGATTCGCGGATGGTCCTTGGGCACTCGACGGCCATCGCCGAGGCCGGTTTCGCCTTTGTCGCCAGTGCGGGTGTAAATCTTCGACAAGCGAAAGCCCATGGTTACCTCGACAGCTGATTGAGTTCTTGAGAGACCACCGGAGTGCCCGACAACGGCAGGCGCAAGGTGAAGCAAGTGCCTTGGCCCGGCGTCGATTGCACTTCCATCTGGCCCTTGTGGTTGTTGGTGATGATGAAATACGAAACCGAGAGCCCAAGGCCGGTGCCCTGGCCGATTTCCTTGGTGGTGAAGAACGGCTCGAACGTGCGTTTGCGCACGCTCTCGCTCATGCCGATGCCGTTGTCCTCGACCTGAATTTCTGCCCACGGCGGGTTCAGTTTCGTACGGAGAATGATCCGCCCCGGCTCGCGGTCGTCGGTACGTTGATGAATCGCTTGCGCGGCATTTTTCAGCAGATTGAGTAGCACCTGCTCCAGTTCGTTGGCGGTGCCGGGCACCGGGCCCAATGCCGGATCGAACTGGCGAATGATTGCCTGACCCTTGAAGTCGAAGCCAATGGCCAGGTCGAAGTCATTGCCAGCGATTTCCACCGCTTGATCGATCAGTGCCGGCAAATCGCAGGGAGCCATCTGCCGGGTGCTGCGGCGGCTGAAGCTGAGCATGTGTGTCACGATTTTCGCCGCCCGGGCGCCGGCCTGTTGAATGCCGTCGAGTAACTGCGGTACTTCGCGGGCTTGCAGGTACTGATTCACCATTTCCAGCTCGATGCCGATTTGCTCCGCTTGTTCGAGGTTTTTCGGCAGATCGGGTGACAGGCGCCGACGAATATTCTGTACGTTGTGCAGAATCGCGCCCAGCGGATTATTGATCTCGTGGGCCATGCCGGCGGCGAGACCGCCGACCGAGAGCATTTTTTCCGACTGCACCATCATCTCTTCCAGGGATAGACGCTGAGTGATGTCATCGATCCGGATCACCACCCCGCGCCCGGCACCGCCCATCAACGGGTAGAACGTCAGGGCGTAATGCTTGGGTTCATCGTCCTTGAGCCAGGTAACACGCTCAATTTTGGCCACGGTATGTTGCTCGACGGTTTGCCTGAGCTGCGGCAGGAACGGTTTGAGCGGTTCGAAGGCGAGGAAGATCGGCTGGTTCAACGCTTCGTCGAGACGCGTGCCGGACAGGGCGCTCGCCTCCTGATTCCACTGGGTCACGTAGAGCTGCTCGTCGAGCGCGATCAGTGCCGACGGCATGGAATCGATGATGCTGTTGAGGTAGTTCTGGAAGCCAGTGAGTTTCTTCTCGATCTTGCTGCGGACCTGAACTTCCAGCTCCAGCTTGCGGTTGGTATGGCGGGTTTCTTCGGCCAGCCCCTGAGCCTGGTCGTAGGCAGCCTGGGAATCGTCGCGAGCGCGCTTGAGCTGCTGCTCCCGAGCCTCGATGCGCGAGAGCATGGTGTTGAACGCTTCGGCGAGGCTGCCGATTTCGTCGTGGTTGCCGCGAGAGGCGCGCAGGGCGTAGTTTTCTTCCCGGGTGACTTGCCGGGACAACTCTTCGAGCTGATGAATCGGGCGGGTAATCAGGCGTTTGATCTGCCGCGCGATCACCAGCCACAACAGCACGCTGAAGATCAGAATCCCCAGGCTGGCGGTCAGGGTCCCGGTGTAGAACGCCATCGGCAATTCGCTGCTGGCCACCAGCAGCAAGTGCCCCGGCGCGGTGCCGGGGCGGGGGAGGGTAATCACTTGATTGCTGCGAAACTCCGTGGCTTGCCAGGCGTCGAGGTGTCGGAAGTGCTCCGGCAGGTTCAGCTTGTCTCCCTGCTGCAACTGCGCCAAACGCACACCTTTACCGTCATAGAGGGCTGCCGCGCGCAGCGGTGTATAGCTGTTGAGTTCGTTGAGCAGGCGTTCGGCGGTTTGCGGCGACTTGAGGGCTTCGGAGATCAGGCTCGGGTTGGATATCAGTCGACCGATGGTCTGCAGGGCCTGGGGGGCCATGCTTTCCTGGGAAATGTAATAGGCGGCGCTGATAAAGGTCAGGTTGGCGACCAGCAAAACGGTGGTCAACAGCACCAGCAGGGCGGCCAGCAATTTCTGGCCGACTGGAAGATTTTCAAGGCGCTGGCGCAATGGCATCAGGTTCATCGCTGAAAAGGAACAAGTGGCCAGCGTAGCCGCTGCTCAGTCGCTGGGCAATCCAAGGCTGTGCAGATGGGCGATCAAGCGCTGCTGCAATTGATCGAGGTGGGGCAGGTTTAACTGATGCCGCGACGCGACTTTGCAGGCATGACCCAACAGGTAGCTGATTTCGGTGCGGCGTTGATTCGCCACGTCCTGATACATCGAGGAGAAATTGGCCGCGGTGGCCTGGATCACCCGTTCGACTTCCTCCTGGAGGTTTTCCGCCGCTGCCGGCTGACCGCAGCGCTCCAGCAGTTCGGTGAGCTCGGCGCACAGGGTGGCGACTTCGCAATGATGTTGCTGCAAACCGCCGTTGCGGCATTCGTGCAGCACGGTCAGCGGGTTGATCGCACAATTGAGCGCCAGTTTTCGCCACAGCCTTGTGAGGATGTCGGTGCTCCACTCATGGGGAATGCCGGCGGCGCTCAAGTCCTCCAGCCAGATCGGCGCCACCGGGTGGCCAGCATCCCCCAGCCAGGTGTAGCCATGACCGGCGAACACCACACGCCAGTCGCCATCGCGAAACGCGCCTTCAGTGCTGGAGGCGAAGATGCAGCGCGCCTGAGGCACCTGTGCGGCAACCGCGTCCTGACTGCCGAGGCCGTTCTGCAACAGTATCAGTTCGGCGTCGGGTGTCAGACGGTGTGCTAGCCGGACCACGGCTTCTTCGGCGTCGTAGGCTTTGCAGGCCACCAGCAAACGGCTGATGGGCTCGTCGCTGTCAGCCGTTTGCGCGGGCACGGCATAGGTTTTTGCTTCGCTGTGCTCCACGAGCGTGAGCCCGCCCGTCGCCTGATAGGCCAGCAAGCGCGCCGCGTCCCGCACGATCAGCCTGACCGGCACATCGGCCCGCGCCAGACGTGTGGCCCAAAGGGTGCCGAGACTCCCGCCGCCCAAAACATGCCAAGGGGTGGACATCAGTTTTTTGCTCGGTTTATCGCTGGCATGTGAGGCTCGCCGTATCGGTTGGAAAAGACCCGTTATAATGAGCCCGATTTTAACCGCAAGCCAAGCGCGCTCCATCGTTATCGAGCGCGCCTTTTTACTGGAGAGATTACATGCCGTCGTTCGACGTGGTATCCGAACTGGACAAACACGAAGTCACCAACGCGGTCGAGAACGCCGTCAAGGAACTCGATCGTCGCTATGACCTGAAAGGCAAAGGCACCTTCGAGTTCAAGGAAAAGGACCTGACCGTCAACCTGACCGCGGAAGCCGATTTCCAGCTCGAAGCGATGATCGAGATCCTCAAGCTGGCCCTGGTCAAGCGCAAGATCGACGTGCAGTGCCTCGAGGTCAAGGACGCCTACGCGTCGGGCAAGTTGATGAAGCAGGAAGCGGTCCTCAAGGAAGGCATCGACAAAGAGCTGGCGAAGAAAATCGTCGCTCACGTCAAAGACGCCAAGCTCAAGGTCCAGGCGGCCATTCAGGGCGAGCAAGTGCGTATCACCGGCAAGAAGCGTGACGATTTGCAGGAGGCGATTGCAGCCCTGCGCGCGAAGACGTTCGACATGCCGCTGCAATTCAATAACTTCCGCGACTGATTTTCAGCGGGAACCTCTCGGCGTTTTCGACGTCCGAGGCCCAAGCAACGGCAGAAACGATCGAACCTCACGGGGTCGGTCTTTCTGCCGCTCATTTTTTGCGTGCCGGGTAGCCGGAAATCAGGAGAAAGAAGATGGATTTGAATGCTGAAGTGGACAACCTGGTCAAGGTGTCTCAAGCCTGGATTCCGATGATTATGGAATACGGCAGCCGCGTGCTATTGGCGGTGATCACCCTGGCCATCGGCTGGTGGCTGATCAACAAAGTCACGCAAAAACTCGGCGGCCTGATCGCGCTGCGTAACGCCGACCTGGCGCTGCAAGGGTTCATCAGCAGCTTGGCGAACATCATCCTCAAGGTGCTGCTGATCGTCAGCGTAGCGTCGATGATCGGCGTGGAAACCACGTCCTTCGTCGCGGCCATCGGTGCGGCCGGCCTGGCGATCGGTCTGGCGTTGCAGGGCAGCCTGGCGAACTTCGCCGGCGGCGTACTGATTCTGTTGTTCCGCCCGTTCCGCATCGGTGACTGGATTGAAGCTCAAGGTGTTGCGGGTACTGTCGACAGCATTCAGATCTTCCACACCGTACTGCGCACCGGCGATAACAAAACCATCATCGTGCCTAACGGTAATCTGTCGAATGGCATCATCACTAACACCAACCGTCAAACGACACGCAAAGTAGTGTTTGATGTCGGTGTGGATTGCCACGCGGATCTGCAAAAGGCCCGTGAAGTGTTGCTGGAACTGGCCAGGGATGAGCGGGTGTTGACTGACCCGGCACCGGAAGCGGTCATTTCCATGTTGGGCGAAAGCTCGATCACTGTTTCGCTGCGAGTGTGGGTCAAGACCGCTGATTACTGGAATGTGCTGTTCATGTTTAACGAGCACGCCCGTGATCGTTTGAAAGCAGCAGGAATCGATATTCCGTTTCCGCAGCGGGTTATTCGAGTGGTTCAGGAATCGGCAACGGTGTAAGGATCGGTCTTTCGATTCATGTTTGACCTTTCGGTCAGACTTGTTTTACAAGAGCCCGATTTGTTAAACAAATGCTGTAGTCAATAAAAAAGGCCCATCCGAAGATGGGCCTTTTTTTGATTACCGCGAACTAGCTAACGGCAATTACAAAATCGACAGCGGGTAGTCGACGATCAGACGGAACTCTTTGATATCGCCTTCGCCTTGGTCGCCATTAGCGAAGTGCCATGCTTGACGAACGCGGAAGGAAAGATCTTTTGCCGGGCCAGACTGAACAACGTACTTGGCTTCCAGGTTGGTTTCGTTGTGCTTGCCATCTTCACCGTACAGGCCGGCGTAAGCACTGCCTGTTGGAGTGTTGCTGCCGTCGATGTCCCAACCTTTTACGTAACGGGTCATGAAGCTCAGACCTGGAACGCCGTACTCAGCCATTTTCAGGTCATAACGAACCTGGGCAGACTTCTCGTTAGGGCCGTTGAAGTCAGAGTACTGGATGGAGTTGGCGAGGAAGATCGAGTCGCCGCCGCGGTTGTTGTCACCCACGCCGATGTAGTCGAACGGGACGTCGCCGTTAACTTTCTGGAAGGCCACGGTAACGGTGTGTGCTTTCAGGAACGAGTAAGCAGCAGCCAGCGAGAACGTGGTGTTGCTGATCTCGCCTGCTTTGGCGGAACCGGTATCTTGGGTGTTGTAGATGTTACCGTCCAGGTTAATCGACTGATCGCTACCCATTGGGATGGTGTAGTTCAGGTTCGCGTAGTACTGGTTCCAGATGTCTTCCAGCTGGGCGCCGTACAACGATGCGCTGAGGTTGTCGGTGAATGCGTACTTGCCGCCAGCATAGTCTGCGTTGTTAGCGGTAACGCCGGCGTAGTTCGCCCACAGTTCGCCATCGCTGTTCATCTCATCCTGGCTGGAGCCCGAGTAGAAGTGACCGGCTTCCAGGTCCAGGTTCTTGATTTCGCTGCTCTGCAGTTGGAAACCGGTAGCGGTTTGAGGCACCAGACGGGAACCGCCGATAGCGAATACTGGAGAGGTGCTTGGCTGCATCTCACCGAACTTCAGTTCAGTTTTGGAGATACGAACCTTGACGGCTGCACCGGCTTTGCCGAAGTCGTCGTGGTTGCGGCCTTGAGAGTCGCGGCTCAGGTTACCCGAGCCAGTTGTGCCGTCGCCACCGTCCAGTTTGATACCCAGATAACCGAATGCATCAACGCCGACACCTACGGGACCTTGGGTATAACCGGAGCTGAAATTGCCCCAGAAGCCCTGTGTCCAGTCTTTCTGGTCGTTTGCGCCGTCTCTGCGGTCACGGTTGAAGTAATAGTTGCGAAGCAGCAAGTCGAACTTGGCGTCTTCAACAAAACCTTTGGCTTCAGCCTGGTCACTTACGAAAGGTGCGGCCGTAGCCATTTGAGTACTGGCTGCTGCTGCAACTGCCAGTGCGATCATGCTCCACTTCATCACGCGCATCGTGATTTGCTCCTTTGGTTTTTAGAAGAGTTACTGCCGTCCCACCTGTTTTATTATCTGGGCGGCTCTTTCTTTTTGTGTCGGCGCAAACTTATATCACGCCGACCTTGTTAGCGATACTTGCGCATCTAACCTTTCAGCTTCTTTACGACCCTGTCGCAAATGGCTGGGTAGATGTCGCAAATTCACAATTCCGATGCAGCCGGATTGACAACTTCAGCGCTGTTTTCCAGAGCTTGAGCATCGGTAAAAAAGAGTCCTTGGTCCTGCACTTGAATCTCCATCGGGCAATCCTGCCACTGTTTTTATTGGCCTTAAGGCTTCCACTTCCAGCGGAGCGCTTATAGACGATACGGGTGTGAATGCAACAAGCGTGCACAAATCGGAATTCTGTTGCTGTTTTTTTTCAAAGATTTGCCTGCTGCTGTAAAAACCTCATAAAACCGGGGGGTTCAAGCTCGTTTTACTTGAGCTTGACGCCATGCTTCGCATCATGGTTGCCACATCGAACCAGCGGGGGTGACAACCAAAAACGTTACCGGTTCACCCCGCCAGTGAGTAGTTGGCGGATGCTGACGCACTGAGCGTAGACGCGTTGTGCGGTTTTGGTGCAGAAAATTTCATTTCCTGTACTGAATTCACACACTGTCGCTGTGTCGTGGATTCAAACAGGTGACGGCTGGTTCTGTCGTGGTGCATGCCGGATCAAAATGGCTCATGTTGTGGCACCCGGAGGACGCAGCAGGCGGCAGTTTTCGTGAAGCCCGTGGCGTTCGCAGGTATGCTGCCTTCCTGTCGCTTGGTGTGCCGTCTTTTCTGTATGGGCGCTAAGCTGAAAAAATATGACCAGAGGGGAGTGCGCGCAGTGTTCGCTTTAGATCCACGACTTCAACAAGACACATTGCCGATCGGCGATTTCCCGCTCTGTCGGTTGCTGTTGTCCAATGATTCAAGCTACCCGTGGTTCATCCTCGTGCCGCGCCGCGAGGATATCAGTGAGATATTTCAGTTAGATGTCGCAGATCAACAGCAGCTGTGGCAGGAAACGACTGCGCTGGCGGAAATGCTCAAGGATTCATTCGATGCGGACAAGTTGAACGTCGCGGCCTTGGGTAATGTCGTCAGTCAGTTGCACATGCATGTGATTGTGCGCAAGCGTGAGGACGCCGCCTGGCCAGCTCCGGTCTGGGGCAAGCAGCCGGCCAAGCCATACAGTCCAGAGCAGATCGCGACGATTCGTGAACGGCTGCGTCTGGTGTTGACCGATGATTTCACGTTTCTGGAGGGTTGAGTCATGAGCCTGGAAGAACGCGTTACCGATCTGGAGAGCCAACTGGCGTTTCAGGATGACACCATCCAGGCATTGAGTGATGTGCTGGCCACGCAGCAACGTGCAGTCGAGCGCCTGCAACTGCAAATGGCCGCGTTGCTCAAGCGACAAGAAGAAATGGCCGGCCAGTTCGAGACGTTTGAGGAAGAAGCGCCACCACCGCATTACTAAACTGCAGGCAATAAAAAACCGCGAACAGCCAGGGCTGTTCGCGGTTTTTTTTAGCCTTGGAATCAGCGACGCGGCAGGGCGGCGATTACATCTTCGGCTTGCAGGCCTTTGTCACGGTTCATGACAGAGAACTCCACGCGCTGGCCTTCGACCAGAACGCGGTGGCCTTCACCGCGAATCGCCCGGAAGTGCACGAAAATATCATCGCCGGAATCACGGGAGATAAAGCCGAAGCCTTTGGAGGTGTTGAACCACTTGACAGTGCCGGTATCGCGGTTGCTCATGTCATAGCTTGGCGAGGCGGCGGCCGGTGAAGATTTGTAGAAGCTGACGGCCAGGTGCAAAAGTACGGCGATCAGGGCAACGACCAGACTGAACAGAACGGCAGGTTGACCGGCGATGACAGGCATCGGGGCGAACAATGTCAGTGTTTGCAGTACCACAGCCAGAACCAGCAAGGCGCTGACCAGGTTTTGCAGTTGATGACGCGGGCCTTTGTTCCAGTAAGGGATAACAGGGGCAAGGGTGAGGTTGAGCAGGCCGAAAAAGGCCAGGTACAGCGCATCGGGTTGTTGCAGGTAAGGTACTGCTTCGGATCGCAGGCTAGGGATGAAGGACAGCAGCAGGGCTGCTGCGCCCATTAGCAAGTGGACGATTTTCAACATTTTGATTAACTCACGTTAAGACGGATCACAAGGAAGAGCTGATGGAGTTCGGTTCGCTTCAGAAAAATAAGAGGCGTTGGACACGTACCCGCGATCAGCCTATGCGCAGCCCCCGGAAAATAGGCGGTAGCGACACACTGCCTATTTAACAGCAAAGCCCGCAGCTACTCAAATCAGGCGGTCCAGCGGTGCTTTTACTGGCTGGAATGCGGATGACGCTTGCTGAGCGTTGTTTGGGCGCTGTGTTCCTCGGAACTTTTACCTTTTCAGTGAGTGATGTTGCGTCAGTTTCTGTAGGAAATCGTCCGGCCTAGGACGTGCTCCATGATCTCCCCTCCGTTGTTGGCTTATCCTACGTCGATGGTCAAAAAGTCATCTGGCTATGCCTGTGCGCCTGCGCTTTTATAAGTAAACGGAATATGACTCTTATAAGCAGCAAGGATGGCAAAGGAGTGTCAACGGTATGGTTCATGAAGGCAGGCGAAACGAAGAGAGGGTCGGTCCGCTCAGGGATGTAAGGATTGACTCATTAGTCAGTGAATTCGATATGGGCCTGGCTCAGCCATTATCCCGGTCAGTGCGTTTGAATGGCTTTGCGACCTGTTTGCGGCTTGAGCAGGTCTATTGGGATATTTTGGGTGATATGGCCAAGGTCAATTGCTGCTCGGTCAGTGCGCTGTTGTCCCACGTGGATCGCGAAGTGCATCTGCGCCATGGCGGGGTGAAGAATTTCACCGGGCTGGTGCGGGTTGTCTGCGTCGTGCATAGCTTGAAGGAGGGAGGTTGCCTCGTCATGGCTTAGCGGAGGTTGATCGTGTCGAGTGTCGGTCTGTGCAGTCTTACGGCTGCACAGGCTGCATTTAATGGATATAATCCCGCTCTTTGCCGCAAAGCCCAGCATGCGCGGTAGCAATCTGATCGCCGAGACAACCCCCCATGCCGATGTACGACTATCAATGTGCTTCCTGTGGTCATCAGTTGGAAGCCATTCAAAAGATCAGCGCAGCACCGCTGGTCGACTGCCCTGCCTGCCAGGCGCCAGAGCTTAAAAAGATGCTGTCCATGCCGGGCTTCCGCCTCAGCGGAAACGGCTGGTACGAAACCGACTTCAAGACCGGTTCCAAGAAAAATCTGGCCGGTGGCGACAAAGCTGACTAGGGTCTAGCGCCCGGGCTGAATGACACGCGCGAGTTCTTGCATCATCCGGCACCTTATTTAAGTGCGGGGGGCGGCAAGGCCTCCAACCGAATTTCGAATTACGAGAAGTGAAACCACTACCATGATGCGCAGCCATTATTGCGGCCAACTGAACGAAAGCCTGGAAGGCCAGGAAATTACCCTTTGCGGATGGGTTCACCGTCGCCGTGACCACGGTGGGGTGATTTTCCTCGATATCCGTGATCGTGACGGTCTGGCCCAGGTGGTGTTCGACCCGGACCGCGCTGAATCCTTCGCCGCCGCCGATCGCGTGCGCAGCGAATACGTGGTCAAGATCACCGGCAAGGTTCGCCTGCGTCCGGCCGGTGCTACCAATGCCAACATGGCGTCGGGCATGATCGAAGTGCTGGGCTACGAGCTGGAAGTATTGAACGAAGCGGAAACCCCGCCGTTCCCGCTCAACGAGTTCTCCGACGTCGGCGAAGAAACCCGCCTGCGTTATCGCTTCCTCGACCTGCGTCGCCCGGAAATGCTCGAGAAGCTGCGTCTGCGTTCGCGCATGACCACCAGCATCCGTCGCTTCCTGGACGAGAACGGCTTCCTCGATGTCGAGACGCCGATTCTGACCCGCGCCACGCCAGAAGGCGCTCGCGACTACCTGGTGCCGAGCCGTACTCACGCAGGTAGCTTCTTCGCCTTGCCGCAATCGCCACAGCTGTTCAAGCAGCTGCTGATGGTCGCCGGCTTCGACCGTTACTACCAGATCGCCAAGTGCTTCCGCGACGAAGATCTGCGCGCCGACCGTCAGCCGGAATTCACCCAGATCGACATCGAGACCAGCTTCCTCGATGAAAAAGAGATCATGGGCATCACCGAACAAATGATCCGCAACCTGTTCAAGGAAGTGCTGGACCTGGAGTTCGGCGACTTCCCGCACATGACCTTCGAAGAGGCCATGCGTCGTTACGGTTCCGACAAGCCGGACCTGCGTAACCCGCTGGAACTGGTTGACGTTGCCGATCAACTGAAAGAAGTCGACTTCAAGGTGTTCAGCGGCCCTGCCAACGACCCGAAATGCCGCGTTGCCGCTCTGCGCGTTCCAGGCGCGGCGAGCATGCCGCGCAGCAAGATCGACGACTACACCAAGTTCGTCGGCATCTACGGTGCCAAGGGCCTGGCGTACATCAAGGTCAACGAGCGCGCGAAGGGCGTCGAGGGGCTGCAATCGCCTATTGTCAAAAATATCCCTGAAGCCAACCTCAATGTGATCCTTGATCGCGTTGGCGCGGTTGACGGCGACATCGTGTTCTTCGGTGCCGACAAAGCCAAGATCGTCAGCGAAGCCCTGGGCGCGCTGCGGATCAAGGTCGGTCATGATTTGAACCTGCTGACCTGTGAGTGGGCCCCAATGTGGGTCGTCGACTTCCCGATGTTCGAAGAAAACGACGACGGCAGCTTCACCGCGTTGCACCACCCGTTCACCGCGCCGAAGTGCACGCCGGAAGAATTGGAAGCCAACCCGGCAGCCGCGCTGTCCCGTGCCTACGACATGGTCCTGAACGGCACCGAGCTGGGTGGCGGTTCGATCCGTATCCACCGCAAGGAAATGCAACAGTCGGTGTTCCGTCTGCTGGGTATCAGCGAAGCGGAACAGGAAGAGAAGTTCGGCTTCCTGCTCGACGCCCTGAAATACGGCGCGCCGCCGCACGGTGGTCTGGCCTTCGGTCTGGACCGTCTGGTGATGCTGATGACCGGCGCCCAGTCGATCCGTGAAGTGATCGCCTTCCCGAAAACCCAGAGCGCTGCCTGCGTCATGACTCAGGCACCGGGTCTGGTTGATGCCAAGGCATTGCGCGAACTGCACATTCGTCTGCGCGAAACGCCAAAGGCTGAGTAAGGCTGACCTTGTGGGCGCATCTTCGGATGCGCCCCTTCTTTATAGATAGGGTCGAGATTTTTTTTTGCTGGCTGGCGCATCATGGCGTGGCGGGCAATGTTTCAAAGATAATTCGGAGCGAGTTATGGCGGGTCATTCCAAGTGGGCGAACATCAAGCACCGCAAAGAACGTCAGGATGCCAAGAAGGGCAAGATTTTCACCAAGTGGATTCGTGAACTGACGGTTGCTGCTCGTCAGGGGGGCGGTGATCCGGGCTCCAACCCGCGTTTGCGTCTGGCGCTGGATAAAGCGCTGGGTGCGAACATGAGCCGCGACATCATCGACCGCGCGGTTGCTCGCGGCGCCGGTGCTGCCGATACCGACGACATGGTCGAACTGACCTACGAAGGTTACGGCCCGGGCGGTGTGGCGGTGATGGTCGAATGCATGACCGACAACCGTAACCGCACCGCAGCCGCTGTTCGCCATGCGTTCAGCAAGTGCGGCGGCAACCTAGGCACCGACGGTTCGGTGGCTTATCTGTTCGAACGCAAGGGGCAGATTTCCTTCGCGCCTGGCGTTGATGAAGATGCATTGATGGAAGCGGCCATGGAGGCCGACGCCGATGACGTAGTAACCCACGAAGACGGCTCGATCGACGTGTTCACCTCGTTCGCCGGCTTCTATTCCGTGCGCAACGCTTTGGAGGCTGCCGGCTTCAAGGGCGATGATGCGGAAATTGTCATGCTGCCGACCACCAGTGCCGAACTGGACCTGGAAGGCGCCGAGAAGGTTCTGAAGCTGATCGACATGCTTGAAGACCTGGATGACGTGCAAAACGTGTATTCCAACGCCGACATTCCAGAGTCGGTGGCCGCACAGCTCGGTTGATGCATTGATAAAGATCGCAGCCTTCACCTGGCCCCTGTAGGAGCTGGCGAAGCCTGCGATCTTTTGATTTTGGCTTTTTATTTACAAGATCGCAGCCTTCGGCAGCTCCTACACAGTTATCCTCAAGCCACCGCGATCTCTTTCTGCAGGCGTTATGACTTTAATTCTTGGAATCGACCCCGGTTCGCGTATCACCGGTTATGGCGTGGTACGTGATACCGGGCGTGGCTGCGTGTACGTGGCGTCGGGCTGCATTCGCACCGGCTCCGGCGAGCTGCATGAGCGCCTGCAAATCGTCTATCGCGGCGTGCGTGAAGTGATCCAGACCTACGGCCCGGTGACCATGGGCATCGAAAAAGTCTTCATGGCCCGCAATGCCGATTCCGCCCTCAAACTCGGTCAGGCCCGCGGCGCAGCCATCGTGGCCGGTGCCGAGGAAAGCCTGGAAATCGCTGAATACACCGCAACCCAAGTCAAACAGGCGGTGACCGGCACCGGCGGGGCGAACAAAGAACAAGTTCAAATGATGGTCATGCACATGCTGAAATTGACCAGCAAGCCGCAAATCGATGCTTCGGATGCTCTGGCCATCGCGATTTGCCACGCTCACACCCGTTCCAGCCTGTTGCCTCATGGTCTGGGCACGGCACGCAGTCGTGGCGGGCGCCTGCGTCTCTGATAGCATCAGCAATCATTTTTTATGGAATGAGGGTTTTGCGCCTGTGTTGTCGGCGCAAAACCCTTGTTCTGTCAGTCGCCAGCACTGATCTGGCCAGGGCTCAAGGATCTGAAACGTGATTGGACGCTTGCGCGGCACTTTGGCTGAGAAACAGCCGCCGCACCTGATTCTGGATGTAAATGGTCTGGGTTATGAGCTGGAAGTGCCCATGACCACGCTTTATCGCTTGCCGTCGGTCGGTGAACCGCTGACCTTGCACACCCATTTGGTCGTACGCGAAGACGCGCAGTTACTCTATGGCTTCTTTGGCAAGCGCGAGCGAGACTTTTTTCGCGAATTGATCCGTCTCAATGGTGTGGGGCCGAAACTGGCGCTGGCCTTGATGTCGAGCCTGGAGGTCGACGAGCTGGTTCGTTGCGTGCAGTCCCAGGACACTTCGGCGCTGACCAAGGTGCCGGGCGTGGGCAAAAAGACGGCCGAGCGTTTGCTGGTGGAACTCAAGGACCGCTTCAAGGCGTGGGAAACCGTGCCGGCGATGTTCGCGTTGGTGCCAAACCAGCCGGGTGGGCCAGATGCGCCTCCGGTCGCCACCGCCGAAAATGACGCGGTCAGCGCGCTGATTTCCCTGGGCTACAAACCGCAAGAGGCCAGCAAGGCGATTTCTGCGATCAAGGAGAAAGGTTTGAGCAGTGAAGACATGATTCGTCGTGCCCTTAAGGGAATGATCTAAGTGATTGAAGCTGATCGTCTGATCGCCGCCACGGGTGGTCCCCGTGACCGCGAGGAAGTCCAGGACCGGGCGATTCGTCCCGTCAGCCTGGCCGAATACATTGGCCAGCCGGCCGTTCGCGAGCAAATGGAGTTGTTCATCCAGGCTGCGCGAGGGCGCAATGAATCCCTGGATCACACCCTGATTTTTGGCCCCCCGGGTCTGGGTAAAACCACTCTGGCCAACATCATTGCCCAGGAAATGGGCGTGTCGATCAAAAGCACCTCGGGGCCGGTCCTCGAGCGTCCGGGCGACTTGGCTGCGCTGCTGACCAACCTTGAACCCCATGACGTGCTGTTCATCGACGAGATCCATCGGTTGTCGCCGATCGTCGAAGAAGTGCTGTACCCGGCCATGGAAGACTTTCAGCTCGACATCATGATCGGCGAAGGGCCGGCCGCGCGCTCGATCAAACTCGATCTGCCGCCGTTCACCCTGGTCGGTGCAACCACCCGTGCCGGCATGCTGACCAACCCGTTGCGCGACCGTTTCGGGATCGTCCAGCGCCTGGAGTTCTACAGCACCGCCGATCTGGCAACGATTGTCAGCCGTTCGGCGAGCATTCTCGGTTTGCCACTGGACCCGGAAGGTGCCTTCGAAATCGCCCGCCGTGCCCGTGGCACGCCACGAATCGCCAACCGCTTGCTGCGCCGGGTCCGTGATTTCGCCGAAGTTCGCGCCAAGGGCCATATCACCAAACCGGTTGCCGACCTGGCGCTGAACCTGCTGGATGTCGATGAGCGTGGCTTCGACCATCAGGACCGACGCCTGCTGCTGACCATGATCGAGAAGTTCGACGGTGGGCCGGTGGGGGTCGATAACCTGGCGGCCGCCATCAGCGAAGAGCGCCATACCATTGAAGATGTGCTGGAGCCGTATTTGATCCAGCAGGGCTACATCATGCGCACTCCCCGGGGGCGGGTGGTCACTCGGCATGCGTACCTGCACTTTGGTTTAAACATTCCGTCACGATTAGGCGAGATGCCTGTGGTAGACGAGTTCCTCGATGCCGTGGACGATTAATAGCCTTTGCGCGCTGATTTATTCGGGGTTTGTGCTGTCCCAGGACCGTACTTTCGCCAGAAAGCCGCGAATCAATGAAAAACAGTTGCCTGGCCGGATTGGCAACCTGAGGAGTAAGCACTAGAGTATGCGCGCGCAAAACGGGCTTGAGCCGTTCGCACATCGTTGTCGCGTTTATTACGAGGACACCGATGCGGGCGGCATCGTGTATTACGTCAATTACCTCAAGTTTATGGAACGGGCTCGAACCGAGCGGCTCCGGGAGCTGGGCTTTGCCCAGTCGGCGCTGGCAGGGGAGGACCTGTTGTTCGTCGTGCATTCCAGCGAAGCGCGTTACCACGCGCCGGCGCGACTGGACGACGAGCTGCTGGTAAGCGCTGAAGTCATTGAATTGAACCGGGTCAGCCTGCGCTTCAAGCAGCAGGTAAGGCGGGCTACGGATAATGTGCTGCTCTGCGAAGGGCAGTTTCTGGTGGCCTGTGTGCGCACCAACAGTTTGAAACCCCGGGCCATTCCCGAAGCTCTACGTGCGGCCTTTGCCGACGTGAGCGGCGCGGGTACACACTCAACGCAGGAGATAAAGCGTGGAAGCTAACGTCGTCGACCATTCCTCCATGTGGAGCCTGGTCAGCAATGCCAGTATTGTGGTGCAACTGGTAATGCTGACCCTGGTAGCCGCATCGGTAACCTCATGGATCATGATTTTTCAGCGCAGCAACTTGCTGCGCGCCGGTCGACGTGCCCTGGAGAGCTTTGAAGAGCGCTTCTGGTCCGGTATCGACCTGTCCAAACTCTACCGTCAGGCCGGCAGCAACCCTGATCCGGATTCCGGCGTCGAGCAGATCTTCCGTGCCGGTTTCAAGGAGTTCTCCCGTCTGCGTCAGCAGTCCGGCGTTGACCCGGAAGCGGTCATGGAAGGCGTGGCGCGCGCCATGCGCGTGGCCATCTCCCGCGAGGAAGAAAAGCTCGAGCAGAGCCTGCCGTTCCTCGCCACCGTCGGTTCTGTCAGCCCGTACATCGGTCTGTTCGGTACGGTCTGGGGCATCATGAACTCCTTCCGTGGTCTGGCAACTGCCCAGCAAGCGACCCTGGCCACTGTGGCCCCGGGTATCGCCGAAGCACTGATTGCTACTGCGATCGGTCTGTTCGCCGCCATTCCGGCCGTTATCGCGTACAACCGTTTTGCTGCCCGCAGCGAAACCCTGCTGGGCCGTTACTACACCTTCGCCGATGAATTCCAGGCGATCCTGCACCGCAAAGTGCACACCAGCGAAGAATAAGCAGGTAATTTCCAATGGCTTTAATCGCTCGAGCTCGCAAAAAGCGCAAGCCGGTTGCCGAGATGAACGTGGTGCCTTACATCGACGTGATGCTGGTACTGCTGGTCATCTTCATGGTGACCGCTCCGATGCTCAATCAGGGCGTGAAAGTTGATCTGCCCAAGGTTTCCAGCGAAGCCTTGCCGCAGGACAACAACACTCAGGTCCTGACCATTTCGATCAAGGCTGACAAGACCTACTACTGGAACCTTGGCAGCGAAGTCGACACCGATAAGCAGCAGGACAAGGCCATGACCTTGCCGCAAATGACCGACGCCGTGACCAAGATCGTTCGCGCCGGTACTGAAGGCGGCAAGCGTACCCAGGTGTTCATTCGCGGCGACAAGACCGTCGATTACGGCGCAGTCATGGGCGCGATGGGTGGGTTGCAGAAAGCCGGGGTCGGTAATGTTGGCTTGATTACCGAGGCACCCTGATGCAGCAAATGCGAGAGCCGTCCGCCTCGGAAAGCTACTTCTGGCCTAGTGTCTGGGCGATTGTCTTGCACGTGCTGGTGTTTGGCATGCTGTTCGTCAGTTTCGCCTTCACACCGGAATTGCCGCCGGCCAAGCCGATTGTCCAGGCGACCCTGTACCAGCTGAAATCGAAAAGTCGGGCGACCACCCAGACTAATCAGAAGATTGCGGGTGAGGCGCAGAAATCCGCTGCGCGCCAGACCGAAGTCGAACAGATGGAACAGAAGAAGATCGAACAGGAAGCGATCAAGGCTGCGGAACAAAAGAAGGAAGATGCGGCTCAAAAAGCCGAAGAATCCAAGAAGGCCGACGAGACGAAGAAAGCGGAAGAGGCAAAAAAGGCTGATGAAGCCAAGAAAGCCGATGAAGCGAAGAAGACCGCCGAAGCCAAGAAGGCCGAAGAGAAACAATTGGCTGATATAGCCAAGAAGAAATCTGAAGAAGAAGCCAAAAAAGCTGCTGAAGAAGAGGCCAAGAAAGCGGCCGCTGAAGAAGCTAAGAAAAAGATCGTCGAAGACGCGAAGAAGAAAGCCGCCGAAGACGCCAAGAAGAAATCTGAAGCTGAAGAGGCGAAGAAGAAAGTCGCCGAAGACGCGAAGAAGAAAGCTGCTGCCGATGCTGCGAAGAAAAAATCGCAGGAAGCGGCACGTAAATCCGCCGAAGACAAAAAGGCCCAGGCCCTGGCAGATTTGCTTTCCGACACGCCGCAGCGTCAGCAGGCCTTGGCCGATGAGCAGGGTGATGAAGTCGCCGGCAGTTTCGATGATCTGATTCGTGCTCGTGCAGCGGAAGGCTGGGCTCGTCCACCTTCGGCACGCAAAGGCATGACGGTCGTGTTGCAAATCGGCATGTTGCCCGATGGTACGGTGACTTCGGTTGGCGTGGCCAAGTCCAGCGGCGATGGTCCGTTTGACGCTTCCGCTGTAGCGGCGGTCAAGAACATTGGACGTTTGACAGAAATGCAGGGAATGAAGCCGAGTGATTTCGCTCCGTATCGTTCATTCAAGATGACATTCACACCTGAGGATCTAGCCTTGTGAGAAACCTTCTTCGAGGAATGCTAGTCGTTATCTGCTGCCTGGCAGGGATGGCGGTAGCTGATGAGAAAAACATTCTGGTCACCAGCGGCAGTGATCGGGCCACCCCGATCGCAGTAGTACCGTTTGGCTTCCAGGGCGGCAGCGTGCTGCCGGACGACATGGCTGAAATTATCGGTAACGACCTGCGCAACTCGGGTTACTACTCGCCGATTCCAAAGCAGAACATGATCAGCCAGCCAAGCCAGGCCAGCGAAATCATCTTCCGTGACTTCAAGGCGCTGGGTGCCCAGTACGTCATGGTCGGCAGCATTGTTCCGGCGGGCGGTCGTCTGCAGGTTCAATACGCATTGTTCAACGTCGCCACCGAGCAGCAAGTGCTGACCGGCAGCGTTTCGGGCAGCGTCGATCAATTGCGCGACATGGCGCACTACATCTCCGACCAGTCGTTCGAGAAACTCACCGGTATCAAAGGTGCGTTCTCGACGCGTCTGCTGTACGTGACAGCTGAGCGGTTCTCCGAGAAGAACACTCGCTACACGCTGCAACGTTCGGACTATGACGGTGCCCGCGCCGTGACCCTGCTGCAATCGCGCGAGCCAATCCTGTCGCCGCGTTTTGCACCAGACGGCAAGCGCATCGCCTATGTTTCGTTCGAACAGAAACGTCCGCGTATTTTCATGCAGAACATCGATACCGGTCGCCGTGAGCAGATCACCAACTTCGAAGGCCTGAATGGTGCGCCAGCATGGTCGCCGGATGGTCAGCGCCTGGCGTTCGTGCTGTCGAAAGACGGCAACCCGGACATTTATGTGATGAACCTGGGTTCGCGTCAGATCAGTCGCGTCACCAACGGTCAAGGCATCAACACCGAACCGTTCTGGGGTAAAGATGGTTCGACCATTTACTTCACCTCCGACCGTGGCGGCAAGCCACAGATCTACAAAACCAGCGCAAGCGGTGGTGGCGCGGAGCGTGTGACTTTCATCGGTAACTACAACGCCAACCCTAAACTGTCGGCCGATGAAAAGACCCTGGTGATGATCCATCGTCAGCAAGGTTTCACCAATTTCAAGGTGGCGGCCCAGGATTTGCAGCGCGGTAGTGTAAAGATCCTCACTGATAGCACTCTGGACGAGTCGCCTACTGTTGCGCCCAACGGCACCATGGTAATCTACGCCACCCGCCAGCAGGGCCGGGGAGTCTTGATGCTCGTGTCCATTAATGGACGCGTGAGGCTCCCGCTTCCTACCGCACAAGGCGAAGTCAGAGAACCGTCCTGGTCCCCTTACCTGAACTGACGCGGCGCTATACGTTGTACTTAACACACTGGGGTTCATTAGGAGTTTCACGATGGAAATGCTGAAGTTTGGTAAATTTGCTGCGCTGGCTCTGGCCATGGCTGTAGCTGTAGGTTGCTCGTCCAAAGGCGGTGACAACGCCGGTGAAGGCGCTGTTGATCCAAACGCTGGTTACGGCGCTAACACTGGTGCTGTTGACGGTTCCCTGAGCGAAGAAGCTGCTCTGCGCGCAATCACCACCTTCTACTTCGAATACGACAGCTCGGACCTGAAGCCAGAAGCCATGCGCGCTCTGGACGTTCACGCCAAAGACCTGAAAGCAAACGGCGCTCGCGTTGTTCTGGAAGGCAACACTGACGAACGTGGTACTCGTGAGTACAACATGGCACTGGGCGAGCGTCGTGCGAAAGCCGTTCAGCGTTACCTGGTACTGCAAGGTGTTTCCCCAGCTCAGCTGGAACTGGTTTCCTACGGCGAAGAGCGTCCAGTTGCTACCGGCAACGACGAGCAGTCCTGGGCTCAAAACCGTCGCGTCGAACTGCGTAAGTAATTCGTCATGCGAACGTGCCGTCGTGCTGTAACTGTTTTGGCTCTCAGTCTCGCACCGCTTGCGGTGTGGGCTGCGGTTCCTGTGGTCGAGGACAACTCCGGCTATAACAATAGCGGGAGCAGTTATCCGCCTGCGGGTTACGGTACGAACGGCGCCTATGCCGGGGGAGGGGTTTCGGCCCCTGTCTCGGCACAGGGTCAGCTGTTCAACCAACTGCAACAAATGCAGGATCAGATCTCGCGTCAACAGGGTGTGATCGAAGAACTGCAAAATGATGTAGCGCGCATGAAGCAAGAGAACCTGGAGCGATATCAGGATCTTGATCGGCGCATAGGAACCGGCATTGCACCAGCCGCGACTCCTGATAATTCTTCCACCGGTGGCGATCTGAACGCCCCCGGTGCAGCAGCCGGCGCAGGTGCGGGAGCGGCCGCCGCTCAAGCCCCTGCAGCGGGTGGCGAACCGGCTGATCCGGCGAAGGAAAAGCTGTATTACGATGCAGCCTTCGACCTGATCAAGGCCAAGGATTTCGACAAGGCCAGCCAGGCTTTCGCCGCATTCCTGCGCAAATACCCGAACAGCCAATACGCGGGCAACGCCCAGTACTGGTTGGGCGAAGTGAACCTGGCCAAAGGCGATCTGCAAGGTGCAGGTCAGGCATTTGCCAAGGTTTCGCAGCTGTATCCAAAGCACAACAAAGTGCCTGATTCGCTGTACAAGCTCGCTGATGTAGAGCGCCGCCTCGGTCATACCGACCGGGTCAAAGGCATTCTGCAACAGGTTGTGTCCCAATATCCGGGCACTTCCGCCGCGCAGCTGGCACAACGCGACTTGCAGCGCATGTAAGCCTGCTTGACCGTTTCGAAGAAACCCGCGCTTGTCGCGGGTTTTTTCGTTAGAATTCACCCCCTTTTTCTGAAATACGCTTTTTGGGATCTGCGCGTTGGCGGGGTTCCTTGAAGTGCCTGACGGAGGCGGACAGCCTGTTTAGCTGTTACGCCCGTGGCGACTATGCAAGACACATTGAGAATCACCGAAGTTTTCTACTCGTTGCAGGGTGAAACGCGGACTGCCGGGCTGCCCACTGTTTTTGTGCGCCTGACCGGTTGCCCATTGCGTTGCCAATACTGCGACAGCGCCTACGCCTTCACTGGCGGCACCATTCGCACGCTCGACGACATCCTTGAGCAAGTGGCCGGTTTTCGCCCACGTTATGTCTGTGTCACGGGTGGCGAACCCCTGGCGCAACCGAATGCTATTCCCTTGCTCAAGCAGTTGTGCGACGCCGGCTACGAAGTGTCGCTGGAAACCAGTGGCGCGCTAGACATCTCGGCGGTCGATCCACGGGTCAGTCGTGTCGTCGACCTGAAAACCCCGGGTTCGAAAGAAGCGCACCGCAACCGCTATGAGAACATCGAACTGCTCACGCCTAACGATCAGGTGAAGTTTGTCATCTGCTCGCGGGAAGATTACGACTGGGCCGTGTCCAAGCTGATTCAGTACGGTCTTGACCTGCGTGCCGGCGAAGTCCTGTTCTCGCCGAGCCACCATGACCTGAATGCGCGTGATCTGGCAGACTGGGTGGTGGCGGACAATCTGCCGGTGCGCCTGCAATTGCAGCTGCATAAATATCTTTGGAATGACGAGCCGGGGCGCTGAAATGACTAAGCAACTGAACACTGCGGAAAAACGTGCGGTCATCTTGCTGTCCGGCGGCCTCGACTCGGCGACCGTCGTGGCCATGGCCCGTGCTGAAGGCTACAGCTGCTACACCATGAGCTTCGATTACGGTCAGCGGTCTCACGCCGAATTGCACGCCGCCGCACGCGTCGCCCAAGACTTGGGTGTGGTCGAGCACAAGGTGATCGGCCTGAACCTGAACGGTATCGGCGGCTCGGCGTTGACCGACACTAGTATCGATGTGCCGGAAACACCAGGTGAAGGTATCCCGGTGACTTATGTGCCGGCGCGCAACACCGTGTTTCTCTCCCTGGCGCTGGGCTGGGCCGAAGTGCTGGGCGCGCGTGACATCTTTATCGGTGTAAACGCGGTGGATTACTCCGGTTATCCGGATTGCCGTCCCGAGTTCATCGAAGCCTTCGAGCGCATGGCCAATCTGGCGACCAAGGCCGGGGTAGAAGGGCAGGGCTTCCGTATCCAGGCGCCATTGCAGAACCTGAGCAAGGCACAGATCGTACAGGCCGGCGTGAAGCTTGGCGTCGATTATGGGCTGACCGTTTCCTGCTATCAGGCAGACGATAATGGCCGCGCCTGCGGTAAATGCGACAGCTGCCGCCTGCGTGCAGAAGGCTTCGCGGCGGCCGGTGTGACTGACCCAACACCTTATTTTTGATTTATTTCAAATTAGGTGTTGAATAGTCCTTAAAAATCAGTATTATACGCGCCACCACACAGCGGGTCGTTAGCTCAGTTGGTAGAGCAGTTGGCTTTTAACCAATTGGTCGTAGGTTCGAATCCCACACGACCCACCATTTTAAAAAATCTGGAAGGCCCACGTAAGTGAGGATTTCCGGGTTTTTTTTTGCCCGCGATTTGAGGTCGGCTCAGTCCGGGTGACGCAGGTCAGAATCATCTTTTGCATCCACCCGATATTCTGTAGCCTTGCGCAGCTTCAACGCTGTCCACGCCTGATGGATACTCACTCTCCCGGCGGTACCCTGAAGGGTCCGGAGCCGGGTGTATACTCGACTTTCGCGCGAAAGCGCCTGCAGGTCTTGCGAACATGACGCAGATTTCCGAACGCCTTCTGGTTCAAGCCCACCTCGACGCCAAGCAGCCCAAGCCGCTGACCGCCGATGAAGAGGCTTATTACCGCACTGCCATCGCTGCCGAGCTCAAGGCTCAGGACGCGGTGCTGGTTGCCCACTTCTATTGCGATCCGGTCATTCAGGCCCTGGCCGAAGAAACCGGTGGCTGCGTCTCCGATTCTCTGGAGATGGCCCGCTTCGGCAATGCCCATCCGGCCAAGACCGTGGTGGTCGCCGGCGTGAAGTTCATGGGCGAGACCGCCAAAATCCTCAATCCTGAAAAACGCGTGCTGATGCCGACCCTGGAAGCGACCTGCTCGCTGGACCTGGGTTGCCCGGTGGACGAGTTCTCGGCGTTCTGCGATCAGCATCCGGAACGTACGGTGGTGGTGTATGCCAACACTTCGGCGGCGGTCAAAGCCCGGGCGGACTGGGTGGTGACTTCCAGCTGTGCGCTGGAGATCGTCGAAAGCCTGATGGATAACGGCGAAACTATTATCTGGGCCCCGGACAAGCACCTGGGCACTTACATCCAGCGCAAGACCGGTGCCGACATGCTGCTGTGGGACGGTGCCTGCATCGTTCACGAAGAGTTCAAGGCCAAGCAGCTCGAAGACATGAAAGCGCTGTACCCGGAGGCGGCCATTCTGGTGCATCCGGAGTCGCCGACCGCAGTGATCGAGTTGGCCGACGCGGTGGGTTCCACCAGTCAGCTGATCGCTGCTGCGCAAAGTCTGCCGAACAAGACCCTGATCGTCGCGACCGACCGCGGCATCTTCTACAAGATGCAGCAGCTGTGCCCGGACAAGGTCTTTATCGAAGCGCCAACGGCCGGTAACGGCGCAGCGTGCCGCAGTTGCGCGCATTGCCCGTGGATGGCGATGAATACGCTTGAGCGCACGCTGAAGAGCTTGCGCGAGGGCACCAACGAGATCTTCGTTGATCCGGCGTTGATTCCGCAGGCGGTGCGGCCGTTGAAGCGGATGCTTGATTTCACTCAGGCGGCGCGGATGAAGTTGGCTGGCAACGCCTAACACTTACTGTGGCGAGAGCTGTTGTGGCGAGGGAGCTTGCTCCCGTTCGGTTGCGCAGCAGCCGCATTTGGGGGCGCTTCGCACCCCAGCGGGAGCAAGCTCCCTCGCCACAGTTACTTAGTCTTCTTCGGAATCCGCACCAACTGAGTGTTGGAATAGATGTCATGCCAGCTGCGCTTCTGCTTGTCGAACAGTGACCAGAAGAATCCCAGCCCAAGGCATAGCCAAGACGCGATCGCCACCACAAACCGCAGCAGCGCCTGCCACAGGCTGATGGATGAGCCATCGGCGTTTTGTACGCGGATGCCCCAGACCTGCATGCCCAGGGTTTGGCCCGACCAGGTCCAGAACTTGGCGAAGAAGCCGAACAGCACGAACAGCAGCACCGTCGACAGCAGAGGATCGCCGTCGAGCGCGCCGGCTTCGGTGAGGGCGCGCATTTTTTCTTCGCCGATGATCGCCATCTGGATCATCTTGTAAACGCCGCTGGTGACGATCAGCAGGGCGGTGCACAACAGGAAGTCGTAGAACATCGCTGCCAGGCGACGACCCAGGCCGACGGCGGGGAAGTCGCCCTGTGGGTTGAGCAGGTGTTTCGACATGGCAGCCTCTGAACGGAAAAAGAAGCCATTTTACGGATTTACGCGCACAAAAAAGCCCCTGATGTCAGCATCAGGGGCTTTTTCGTTACAGAAGATCAGGCTTCTGCTTGTACTTCGTCAGCCTGCATGCCTTTCTGGCCTTGCACAGCAACGAACGTCACTTTCTGGCCTTCTTTCAGGCTCTTGAAGCCGTTTCCCTGAATAGCGCGGAAATGTACGAACAGATCCGGACCGCTTTCTGGAGTGATAAAACCAAAACCTTTCTCGTCGTTAAACCACTTGACGGTACCGCTCTGACGTTGGGACATTTCTTATTTCCTTTGACGCAAAAATGAATGACAGTCTCCTTCTCGTGAAAGAGTACTGGGGCTGGTTGCAGGAGAGTAAGAAGACGTCGAACGGGATGTAGCTAACTTGTAGGCTACTGCCCAGGTCACGATTCCAAGCGACCCATGCAAACACAGTGAACAAACTCTACGCCAACTACGGCAGAAAAAACAAGCCCTGCGAAGGCCCGTGTTTCCTCGGGTTGGTGACAATCAGAGGGGCACTAGCGCAGGCTTATTCGATAGAGTTGTTCAGTTGTTTTCGAACGTTATAAGTAACGTTCATAAACGAAGCGGACGCACTGTTTTATGGCGGCTGCGTTACAGATTAGTGCACTGTTAACGCAGCTGCGTTACTTATAGAAACAGTCAATCAACCGCGATAGTAGCGTTGTGGAACAAATGGCATTTTGCTTACAAGCAAAGGCACCTTTTTCCCACGCACGATTGCCCAAACCGGCGTATCCAGAGCGATATAAGCGCTGTCGAGATAACCCATGGCCAAAGGACCGCCGAGGGTCGGGCCGAAGCCACCACTGCACACACTGCCGATGATGTCGCCGGCTTCGTTGACGATTTCCGCACCTTCACGCACTGGCGTACGTTCCTGCGGCAACAGGCCAACGCGCTTGCGGCTGACACCCGTTTGCTGCTGAGCGAACACGGTTTCAGCGCCAGGGAAGCCGCCGGCCCGCGCGCCATCGGCACGACGAGGCTTGGAGATGGCCCACAGCAGGCTCGCTTCGATTGGGGTGGTTTCGGTGTTCATGTCGTGGCCGTAAAGGCACAGGCCGGCCTCCAGGCGCAGAGAGTCGCGAGCGCCGAGGCCGATGGCCGCCACTTCCGGTTCGGCCAGCAGGGCACGAGCCAGGGCTTCGGCATTGGCGGCCGGTACGGAGATTTCGAAACCGTCTTCACCGGTGTAGCCCGAACGGCTGACAAAGCAGTCCACGCCCAACAGCTTCACGCGGGCGAACTGCATGAAGGTCATCTTCGCAACTTCCGGCGCCAGGCGTGCTAACACGGTGACGGCGGCCGGGCCTTGCAATGCCAGCAGTGCGCGTTCTTCGAACAGTGGCTCGATCGTGCACTGGTCGCCGATGTGCTTGCGCAGGTGCGCCAGGTCCTGGTCCTTGCAGGCGGCATTGACCACCAGGAACAACTCGTCATTACCGAGATTGGCGACCATCAGGTCGTCGAGGATGCCACCGGTGTCGTTGGTGAACATCGCGTAGCGCTGCATGCCTACCGGCAGGTCGATGATGTCCACCGGCACCAGGGTTTCCAGGGCTTTAGCCGCGTTGGCGCCGGTCAGGCGGATCTGGCCCATGTGCGAAACATCGAACAGCCCGGCCTGATCACGGGTGTGCTGGTGTTCTTTCATCACGCCCAACGGGTATTGCACCGGCATGTCATAGCCGGCAAACGGCACCATGCGGGCGCCGAGCTCGAGGTGCAGTGCGTGCAACGGGGTTTTCAACAATTGTTCGGTGGACATATCCAGCTCCTGAAAATAGTGCAGATGCGCGCATCAGCACTCGATAATGTTGACCGCCAAACCGCCACGGGCGGTTTCCTTGTATTTGCTTTTCATATCGGCGCCGGTCTGGCGCATGGTGCGGATGACTTTGTCGAGGGAGACGAAGTGCTGACCGTCGCCGCGCAGGGCCATGCGCACCGCATTGATGGCCTTGACCGAGCCCATGGCGTTACGCTCGATGCAAGGCACTTGCACCAGCCCGCCAATCGGATCGCAGGTCAGGCCGAGGTTGTGTTCCATGCCGATTTCAGCGGCGTTTTCCACCTGCTGCACCGTGCCGCCCAGCACTTCACACAAGGCGCCCGCGGCCATTGAGCAGGCGACGCCAACCTCACCCTGACAGCCGACTTCGGCGCCGGAGATCGAGGCGTTTTCCTTGTACAGAATGCCGATCGCGGCGGCCGTCAGTAGAAAGCGCACGACGCCGTCTTCGTTGGCGCCAGGGATGAAGCGCATGTAGTAATGCAGCACCGCCGGGATGATTCCGGCTGCACCATTGGTGGGCGCCGTAACTACGCGTCCGCCGTTGGCGTTTTCTTCGTTGACCGCCAAGGCGTACAGGTTGACCCAGTCCAGCACCGACAACGGATCGCGCAGCGACGATTCCGGGTTGTTGCACAGTTGCCGATGCAGCGCCGCGGCCCGACGTTTGACCTTCAGTCCACCGGGCAGGATGCCTTCGTTGCGGCAACCGGCGGCGACGCAGTCTTGCATCACTTGCCAGATCTTCAGCAAACCGGCACGGGTTTCCGCTTCGGGGCGCCAGGCACTTTCGTTGGTCAACATCACTTGGCTGATGGATAAACCATAGGTGCTGCAATGACCGAGCAGGTCCTTGGCGCTTTTGAAAGGGAAGGTCAGAGGTGTGGCATCTTCGACGATGCGGTCAGCGCCAGCGGCATCTTCATCGACCACGAAGCCACCGCCGACCGAGTAGTACTCGCGGCTGCGGATTTGCAGGCCAGCGGCGTCGAAAGCGCGAAAAATCATGCCATTGGGGTGATAGGCCAACGGTTTGCGAATCATCGCCAGGTGTTCTTTCTCGTTGAACGCAATGCTGTGTTCGCCAAGCAGGTTCAAGCGACCGCTGCCGCGAATCTCTTGCAAACGGGTGGCGATGGTTTCGGTATCCACGGTGTCCGGGTGTTCGCCTTCCAGGCCCAGCAATACAGCCTTGTCGCTGCCGTGGCCTTTGCCGGTGGCACCGAGCGAGCCATAGAGCTCGACTTTGACGCAGGTGGTTGCGGCCAGCAGCCCTTCACGGCGCAGACCTTCGGCGAAACGCGCAGCTGCACGCATCGGGCCGACGGTGTGGGAGCTGGAGGGACCGATGCCAATCTTGAACAGGTCGAACACGCTTAACGACATGGTTGTTCTCCGGTTTCTTGTTATGAGAAGCACCGCGAATCCGTAGGAGCGAGGCTTGCCCGCGAAGGCGTTGTGTCAGCCAACATCAATGTTGAATATGAAATCGCCTTCGCGGGCAAGCCTCGCTCCTACAGGGGAATGTGGTGTTCTTGAAAATGGGGGCGAGCGAACCCGCCCCCTATAGATCAAGCGTAGCTTTCGATCGACGGGCAGGCGCAGACCAGGTTGCGATCGCCGAAGACGTTGTCGACGCGACCGACCGGTGGCCAGTACTTGCCTTCGATCAGCGACGCTACCGGGTAAACCGCTTGCTCGCGGCTATACGGATGCGTCCACTCGCCAACGATTTCCGCGGCGGTGTGCGGTGCGTTTTTCAGCGGGTTGTCGTCCTTGTCCAGCGTGCCGTTTTCCACTGCGCGGATTTCTTCGCGGATGCGGATCATGGCGTCGCAGAAGCGGTCCAGTTCTTCTTTGGATTCGCTTTCGGTCGGCTCGATCATCAACGTGCCGGCCACCGGGAACGACATGGTCGGGGCGTGGAAGCCGAAGTCGATCAGGCGCTTGGCGACGTCATCGACACTGATGCCGCTGCTGTCTTTCAACGGACGCAGATCGAGGATGCATTCGTGCGCCACCAGACCATTGCTGCCGGTGTACAACACTGGGTAATGCTCTTCGAGGCGACGGGAAATGTAGTTGGCATTCAGGATCGCCAATTGCGAAGCACGCTTGAGACCTGCGCCACCCATCATTCGAATGTACATCCAGGTGATCGGCAGAATGCTCGCGCTGCCGAACGGTGCCGCGCAGACCGCGCCTTCCTTGCGTTCCATCTGCGCGTGGCCCGGCAGGAACGGCGTCAGGTGCGACTTGACGCCAATCGGGCCGACGCCCGGGCCGCCACCGCCGTGGGGAATGCAGAAGGTTTTGTGCAGATTCAGGTGGGACACGTCGCCGCCGAACTTGCCCGGGGCGCAGAGGCCGACCATGGCGTTCATGTTGGCGCCGTCGATGTACACCTGACCGCCGTTGTCGTGAATGATGCCGCAGATTTCGCGGATGCCTTCTTCAAACACGCCGTGGGTCGACGGGTAGGTGATCATCAGCGCAGCGAGGTGTTCGCGGTGCTCGATGGCCTTGGCGCGCAGGTCTTCAATGTCGACGTTGCCGCGGGCATCGCAGGCGGTCACGACTACACGCATGCCAGCCATGTTGGCGGTGGCTGGGTTAGTGCCGTGGGCGGACGACGGGATCAGGCAGATGTCGCGACGGTCTTCACCACGGCTCTGGTGGTAGGCACGGATCGCCAGCAGGCCAGCGTATTCACCTTGCGAACCGGCGTTCGGCTGCAGGGAGATCGAGTCGTAACCGGTGGCGGCGCAGAGCATCGCTTCCAGTTCATCGGTCAGCTGCTGATAACCGGCGCTTTGCTCGGCCGGGGCGAACGGGTGCAGGGCACCGAACTCGGCCCAGGTCACCGGGATCATTTCGCTGGCGGCGTTGAGTTTCATGGTGCACGAACCCAGCGGGATCATGGTGCGATCCAGGGCCAGGTCCTTGTCGGCGAGCTTGCGCAGGTAGCGCATCAGCTCGGTTTCCGAGTGATAACGGTTGAACACCGGGTGGCTGAGGATCGGCGATTGGCGAACCAGCGCGGCCGGGATCGTGCTTTCAACGCTTGCGGCCAATGCGGCGAAGTCTGGCAGGGTTTGGCCGTCGGCCAGCAAGGCCCACAGGGTTTCCACATCCGCTTGCGAAGTGGTTTCGTCGAGGGACAGGCCCAGGCGTTCAGCATCGACCACGCGCAGGTTGATCTGCTGGGCACGCGCCTGGTCGTGCAGCTTGGCGGTATTAACGCCGGTTTTAATTGTCAGCGTGTCGAAGAAGCTGGTTTGCTCGACGGTCAGGCCCACTGCGCTCAAGCCTTGGGCGAGGATCGCGGTCAGGTGATGAATGCGCTGGGCGATCTGCGTCAGGCCTTTCGGGCCATGGTACACGGCGTACATGCTGGCAATGTTGGCCAGCAGAACCTGGGCGGTGCAGATGTTGCTGGTGGCTTTCTCGCGGCGGATATGTTGCTCGCGGGTCTGCATGGCCAGGCGCAGGGCCGGCTTGCCGAAACGGTCCACGGACACACCGACCAGACGGCCCGGCATGTCACGCTTGAACGCGTCTTTGGTGGAGAAGTAGGCCGCGTGCGGACCACCGAAACCCAGCGGCACGCCGAAGCGTTGCGCGCTGCCGATGGCTACGTCGGCGCCGAATTCGCCTGGCGGCGTCAGCACGGTCAGGGCCAGCAGATCAGCCGCGACGGCGACCAGTGCATTAGCCGCGTGGAAGCGCTCGGTCAGTTCGCGGTAGTCGAACACGTCACCGTTGCTGGCCGGGTATTGCAGCAGAGCGCCGAAGAATGGCGTCACGTCAGTCAGTTCGCGCTCGTCGCCGACCACCACGTCGATGCCCAACGGCTCGGCACGAGTGCGTAGGACGTCGAGGGTTTGCGGATGACAATGAACCGACGCGAAGAAGGCGTGGCTGCCTTTGTTCTTGCTCAGGCGTTTGCAGAAAGTCATGGCTTCGGCAGCGGCGGTGGCTTCGTCGAGCAGCGAGGCATTGGCGATCGGCAGGCCGGTCAGGTCGCTGATCAGGGTCTGGAAGTTCAGCAGCGCTTCGAGACGCCCTTGGGAAATTTCTGGTTGGTACGGGGTGTAAGCGGTGTACCAGGCCGGGTTTTCCAGCAGGTTGCGCAGGATCGGCGACGGCGTGTGAGTGCCGTAGTAGCCCTGACCGATGTAGGTCTTGAACAGCTGGTTTTTGCCGGCGATGGATTTGATCAGCGCCAGGGCATCGGCTTCACTCAGGCCGTCTTCCAGGCCGAGGACGCTGGTGCCTTTGATGCTGTCGGGAATGACGCTGGCGCTCAGAGCTTCCAGGGAGTCAAAACCCAGGCTGTTGAGCATGGCTTGCTCGTCGCCGGAACGCGGGCCGATGTGGCGCGCGATGAATTCGTTGGCAGTGCTTAGGTTTACTTGAGTCATGTAGGGCGCTCCTCAGGCTTCGGCGTTGGCTTTGATCAGACGGTCGTAAGCGTCTTGATCCAGCAGTTGGCCGACAGCCGAGGCGTCGGTTGGCTGGAAGCGGAAGAACCAGCCTTCGCCCAGCGGATCTTCGTTGACCAGTTCAGGGCTGCTGTCCAGCGCCGGGTTCACTTCCAGCACTTCGCCGTCGAGTGGCATGTACACGCCGCTGGCGGCCTTTACCGATTCCACGGTGGCGGCTTCAGCGCCTTTGTCGTAGGACTGCAGCTCAGGCAGTTGTACGAAAACCACGTCGCCCAATGCGTTCTGCGCGAAAGCGGTGATGCCGACTGTGACGGTGCCGTCAGCTTCGGTGCGCAGCCATTCGTGATCTTCAGTAAAACGCAACTCGCTCATGGAAACTCCTAAGGGGCCAGACTCGTCTGGTGGACGCGATTGAATGCTTGGGCAAAAAGCCCTGCTTAATGGGTGGTTACTAAGCAAAAACGCGGCCAATGTTGTTTAATCGTTATAAATCAATAACTTATATGTTTGTTCAAAGTGTAAGAATTTGCTGGCTGTAGCGAAATCGCTACAGCACAAGGTGGGGAAAAAAGCCTAAGGGGATCAAAACCTTGCACAGCGGTGATCAGGAGAGGGTGTAGCGATATCGTTCCGCTGTAGCGCTTTCAGTACAGATAGGGGTCGCTTTTGAGTTGAGCAAATGATCGTTCCCACGCTCCGCGTGGGAATGCCTCTAGGGACGCTCCGCGTCCAGTGACGCGGGCTGCATTCCCACGCAGAGCGTGGGAACGATCAATACAGCTAGTCCGGTACCGAAGCCTTACGGCTTATTGGGAATCCCGTACTTACGCAACCGATGGGCAATCGCGGTGTGGGAGGTTTGCAGGCGGCTGGCCAGTTGGCGGGTCGAGGGGTAGCTGACGTAGAGTTTTTCCAGCAAGGTTTTCTCGAACTCTTCCATGGCCTGTTCAAGGCTGTCGACCTCGCTGTCGCTCTGACGCGCCACGGAAGTGCCAGCGATGTCGAGGTCACCGATGTCCACCAGGCTGCTTTCGCAAATTGCAGCGGCGCGGAAGATCACGTTCTGCAGTTGCCGCACATTGCCCGGCCAGCGATTGCCTAGCAGCGCCGGATAAGTGCCTGGCGCCAGGCGACAGACCGGGCGCTGGATCTGTGCGCAGGCTTGCTGCATGAAGTAGCGCGCCAGCAGCAGAATGTCCTGGCCACGGTCGCGCAGGGGCGGGACTTCGACATTCAGGACGTTGAGGCGATAGAACAGGTCTTCGCGAAAAGCGCCTTCGCTGACCATTTTTTCCAGATCGCGGTGGGTGGCGCTGAGGATCCGCACATTGACCTTCACTTCGCGATCGCCACCAACCCGACGGAAGCTGCCGTCGTTGAGAAAACGCAGCAATTTCGCCTGCAAGTACGGCGACATTTCACCGATCTCGTCGAGAAATACCGTGCCCTGGTTGGCCAGTTCCATCAGCCCCGGTTTACCGCCCCGTTGTGCGCCGGTAAAGGCACCGGGGGCGTAGCCGAACAGTTCGCTTTCGGCGAGGTTTTCCGGCAATGCCGCGCAGTTCAAGGCCAGGAACGGCGAACTATGGCGGGCGCTGATGGCGTGGCAGGCGCGGGCCACCAGTTCTTTACCGGTGCCGGTTTCGCCCTGAATCAGCAATGGTGCATCGAGGGCGGCGACTCGCTGGGCGCGAGCCTTGAGCGTACGAATCGCCGGGGATTCACCGAGCAGCGCATCGAAGCCTTCGGCGTGGTCGTGGTGCAGCGCCGAGAGACGTTCGCCGATGCGGTTCGGTTGATACAGGGTCAGAAGGGCGCCGGCGTCGGTGATAGGCGTGGCGTCCAGCAGCAGGGTCTGACCGTTGACGGTGATCTCCCTCAGCGGCAGGCGGAAGCCGTTTTCCAGCAAGGCGTCGAGCAGTGCCGGGTCGGCAAACAGCTCGCTGATGCTTTCATCCGCCGGTTCGCGGCCGTACAGGGCAATCAGCGCCGGGTTGGCCAGCAGCACCTTGCCAGCACTGTCGAGGGCCAACACCGGGTCGGTCATGGCCGCGAGCAACGCATCGAGCTGCAAGTGACGGCGCTGGCCGGGAAGGATGTCGACCACCGTCACCGCTTGCACGCCGCGCACGCTGAACAGCGCGTCGCGCAGTTCTTCGAGCACTGCCGGACTCAAGGTCGGGGCGTCGATGTAGACGTTGGGCGGCACCATTTCCACCGCATCCAGATTGAGATTGCGCCCACCGAGCAGGGCCAGGACTTCCTGGGTGATGCCGACGCGGTCGATGAAACTGACGTGGATACGCATGGGGCGGTTGGGTTCTGAAGTGCGGAGGGTGGCAAGTATGCCTTGGGGCGGGTGTTAGGTGAAATGCGCGTTCTATTTGTAGGAGCGAGACTTGCCCGCGAAGAGGCCATCGAGACCGCTAAAAGCTTCGCGGGCAAGCCTCGCTCCTACAGGTCGTGTGTCGCAGTCTTTCAGTCGGCATCCATAACGAATGAAAGCTCGTCATCGCGAGCAAGCCCGCTCCCACAAGGTCAGTGGGTTATTCGAAGTTCTCGAGGTTTACCGGGTCGCCGGATTTCATATCCAACTGCTTCCGGATGTCTTCAAACATTAAATCGTAATGCTTGTGAACCGAGCCGATCTGGCTATGTGTCTTCGGGATTCCGTACTTCTCGGCGATTTTCGTTACGTTGTTGGCGAAGTTGTAAGCCTCCTCCTTGGGCAGAAAGAAGGTCTCCGTCATGTCCTTTCCCTGCATGCTGCCGTGCATGGTGAACAGCACCCCTTTGCCTTTCTTGGGATCCTGCGTGACCTCATAGTCGAGATGCACGTTGTAGTTGACATCATCCGGGGTCAGCGCGTGGCGCTCGATGTGCAGATGACCGGGCTCAAACGTTGCCATTGACGTCTCTCCTTACAAGTAAGTTATGCCAGGTGTCGCCGTACTGATGCGGGTGCCGGCCTTGCCCTGGACGATCGCTTCGATGTCCGAGAGTGAGCCGATCACCGCGGTTTTTCCAGTATGGCGCGCGAACTCGCAGGCTGCCTGGACCTTTGGTCCCATGGAGCCGGCCGCGAAGCCGAGTTTTTCCATGTCGTCCGGGTGGGCCTGGGCGATGGCTTTCTGGGTGGGTTTGCCGAAATCGATGAACGCCGCGTTGACGTCGGTGGCGATCACCAATAGATCGCTTTCAAGCTGTTCGGCCAGCAGCGCCGAGCACAGGTCTTTGTCGATCACTGCTTCCACGCCCTGCAGCTTGCCGCTGGCGCCGTACATCGTCGGGATGCCGCCACCGCCCGCGCAAATCACGATGCTGCCTTTTTCCAGCAGCCATTTTATCGGACGGATTTCGAAGATGCGTTTAGGTTTCGGGCTGGCCACCACACGGCGGAATTTGTCGCCGTCCGGAGCAATCGCCCAGCCTTTTTCGGCAGCGAGTTTTTCCGCTTCGGCTTTGGTGTAGACCGGGCCGATGGGTTTGCTCGGGTGTTGGAACGCCGGGTCGTTGGGGTCGACTTCAACTTGGGTCAGCAGGGTGGCAAACGGGACTTCGAAGTCCAGCAGGTTGCCCAGTTCCTGTTCGATGATGTAGCCGATCATGCCTTCTGTTTCGGCACCGAGCACGTCCAGCGGGTAAGCGGAAACCTGGGTGTAGGCCGCCGCTTGCAGCGACAGCAGGCCGACCTGCGGACCATTACCGTGAGCGATCACCAGTTGATTGCCGGGATGGACCTTGGCGATCTGTTCGGTGGCGACGCGGATGTTGGCGCGTTGATTGTCCGCGGTCATGGGTTCACCCCGGCGGAGCAGGGCGTTACCGCCCAAAGCAACGACGATACGCATAATGCAGTCCTTTCAAAGTTCGATGATCCCCTGTAGGAGCGAGGCTTGCCCGCGAAGCTTTTAGCGGTCTTGAAGGCCCCTTCGCGGGCAAGCCTCGCTCCTACAGGTTCAGTGGCTGGTCATGAACAAGTGTTCAGATATCCGCCAGCGCCGACACCAGAATCGCCTTGATGGTGTGCATGCGGTTTTCCGCCTGCTCGAAGGCGATGTTGGCCGGCGACTCGAAGACTTCTTCTGTCACTTCGACGCCGTTGGCCAGGTGCGGATAGCGCGCGGCGATGTCTTTGCCGACCTTGGTTTCGCTGTTGTGGAACGCCGGCAGGCAGTGCATGAATTTCACGCGCGGGTTGCCCGAGGCCTTCATCATGTCGGCGTTGACCTGGTACGGCAGCAGTTGCTCGATGCGCTCGTCCCACGCCTCAACCGGCTCACCCATCGAGACCCAGATGTCGGTGTGGATGAAGTCCACGCCCTTGACCGCTTCTTTCGGGTCTTCGGTGATGGTGATGCGCGCACCGCTTTCCTCGGCGAAGGCTTTGCACTGATCAATGAAGTCCTGATGTGGCCACAGCGCTTTCGGTGCGGCGATACGCACGTCCATGCCGAGTTTGGCGCCGATCATCAGCAGCGAATTGCCCATGTTGTAGCGGGCATCGCCGAGGTAGGCGTAGCTGATGTCGTGCAGCGGCTTGTCGCTGTGTTCACGCATGGTCAGGGTGTCGGCGATCATTTGCGTCGGGTGGAATTCAGCGGTCAGACCGTTGAACACCGGCACGCCAGCGAACTTCGCCAGCTCTTCGACGATTTCCTGTTCGAAGCCGCGATACTCGATGGCGTCGAACATCCGCCCCAGTACGCGAGCGGTGTCTTTCATGCTTTCCTTGTGGCCGATCTGCGACGACACCGGGTCGATGTAGGTGACGTGAGCGCCCTGGTCATGGGCAGCGACTTCGAAGGCGCAACGGGTGCGGGTCGAGGTTTTTTCGAAGATCAGCGCGATGTTTTTGCCTTGCAGGTGTGGACGTTCGGTGCCGGTGTATTTGGCGCGTTTGAGGTCACGGGACAGGTCCAGCAGGTAATTCAGCTCGCGAGTGGTGTGGTGCATCAAACTCAGCAGGCTGCGGTTGCGCATGTTGAAAGCCATTTTTTGGATCTCCTTTGGTATCGGTTATCCCCCGGGCCGCGCTGGATAAGCGGCGGCCAGGGTTTGAAAGTTAATAGTCGATAGGGTCACGAATAATCGGGCAGGTCATGCAGTGGCCGCCGCCACGCCCGCGACCGAGTTCACCGGCGCTGATGGTGATGACCTCGATGCCGGCCTTGCGCAGCAGGGTGTTGGTGTAGGTGTTGCGGTCGTAACCGATGACCACGCCGGGCTCCACGGCCACCACGTTGTTGCCGTCGTCCCATTGCTCGCGTTCGGCGGCGAAGCTGTTGCCGCCAGTTTCGACGACGCGCAGCGCTTTGAGGTTGAGGGCCTTGGCCACGGTGTCGAGGAAGCTGGTTTCTTCGCGGCGAACGTCGACGCCGCCCGGTTTGCTTTCATCGGGGCGCACGCTGAAGGCGACAATCTGGTTCACCACTTCCGGGAAAATGGTCACAAGATCCCGGTCGCAGAAGCTGAACACGGTGTCCAGGTGCATCGCTGCGCGGGACTTCGGCAGGCCGGCGACAATCACCCGCTCGACCGCTTTGTTCTTGAACAGGTTGACCGCCAATTGGCCGATGGCCTGGCGGGACGAGCGCTCGCCCATGCCGATCAACACCACGCCATTACCAATCGGCATCACGTCGCCGCCCTCCAGGGTGGCGCTGCCATGGTCCTGATCCGGATCGCCGTACCAGATCTGGAAGTCGGCGTTGGTGAATTGCGGATGGAACTTGTAGATGGCGGTGGCCAGCAGTGTTTCCTGACGACGCGCCGGCCAGTACATCGGGTTGAGCGTCACGCCGCCATAGATCCAGCAGGTGGTGTCGCGGGTGAACTGAGTATTGGGCAGCGGCGGCAGAATGAAGCTGGAGTGACCGAGAAATTCGCGGAACATCTGAATGGTCTTGCCGCCGAAGCTGTCCGGCAGGTCATCGGCGGAGACGCCGCCAATCAGGAATTCGGCAATCTTTCTCGGCTCCAGGCTACGCAGCCAGGAAGCGGTTTCGTTGACCAGCCCAAGGCCGACCGAGTTGGCGGTGATTTTGCGTTGCAGAATCCAGTCCAGTGCTTCTGGAATGGCGACGATGTCGGTCAGCAGGTTGTGCATTTCCAGCACGTCGATGTTGCGTTCGCGCATTTTGGTGACGAAGTCGAAATGGTCACGCTTGGCTTGGGCAACCCACAGCACATCGTCGAAAAGCAGTTCATCGCAGTTGTTCGGGGTCAGCCGCTGGTGGGCCAGGCCGGGGGAGCAAACCATGACTTTGCGCAGTTTGCCGGCTTCGGAATGGACGCCGTACTTAACTTTTTCGGTGGTCATTACAGTGATCCTCCAGATGACAAGGGGTTCAGGTGTTACAGAGTCAGGAAGCCGTCATACAGCCCGTAAGCTGCCACCAGGGCGCCCACGACGACTGCTGCGAAAATCAGCTTCTCGACGTTGGTGAAAACCGGTTTGTTGACTTCAAGCTTGGCTTTGGCGAACAGGATCACGCCGGGCGCATAGAGCAGGGCGGAGAGCAGCAGGTATTTGACGCCGCCGGCATAGATCAGCCAGACCGCGTAGATCAACGCGACGGCGCCGATGAACAGGTCTTTCCTGCGCTCGGCCAAAGCGTTTTCATAACTCTCGCCGCGCACCGCCAGCAGCAGTGCGTAAGCCGCCGACCACAGGTACGGCACCAGAATCATTGAGGTGGCGAGGTAGATCAGCGACAGGTAAGTGCTGGCCGAGAACAGCGTGACGATCAGGAACAACTGGACCATGGCGTTGGTCAGCCACAAGGCGTTGGCCGGTACATGGTTGGCGTTTTCCTTGCGCAAAAACGCCGGCATGGTGTGGTCCTTGGCGGCAGCGAACATGATCTCCGCGCACAGCAACACCCACGACAGCAGCGCACCGAGCAACGAGATGATCAGGCCGACGCTGATCAGCACCGCGCCCCAATGACCGACTACATGTTCCAGCACTGCGGCCATGGACGGGTTCTGCAGTTTTGCCAATTCCGGTTGGGTCATGATGCCCAGCGACAGCACGTTCACCAGCACCAGGAACAGCAGCACGGTGATGAAACCAATCACCGTGGCTTTACCCACATCGCTGCGTTTTTCTGCACGGGCCGAGAAGATGCTCGCGCCTTCGATGCCGATGAACACCCAGACGGTGACCAGCATCATCTTGCGCACCTGGTTCATCACGCTGCCCAGGTCAGGGTTTTTCACGCCCCAGATGTCGGCGGTGAAGATGTCCAGTTTGAACGCGAAAATCGCGATCAGGACAAACAGCAGCAACGGTACGATTTTGGCGACGGTGGTCACCAGGTTGATGAACGCCGCTTCCTTGATCCCCCGCAGCACGAGGAAATGTACGCCCCAGAGCAGCACCGACGCACCGATCACGGCAGCGACAGTATTCCCCTCCCCAAAGATGGGGAAGAAGTAGCCGAGGGTGCTGAACAAGAGTACGAAGTAACCAACGTTGCCCAGCCAGGCGCTGATCCAGTAACCCCAAGCGGACGAGAAACCCATGTAGTCGCCGAAACCGGCTTTGGCGTAGGCGTAGACACCGCCGTCCAGATCAGGTTTTCGATTAGCGAGGGTCTGGAAAACGAAGGCCAGGGTCAACATGCCCACTGCGGTAATTGCCCAACCGATAAGAACGGCACCGACGTCTGCACTGGCGGCCATGTTCTGGGGCAAAGAGAAGATCCCGCCACCAATCATTGAGCCGACAACCAATGCAACCAAGGCGCCGAGTTTCAGTTTTCCGGGGGATTCAGACATTGCATGACTCCAGTGCAGGAGAAGAGAAAAAACAGGTTAGTTTCGTTCGCTGTTCAATCATCTGACTTAGATCAATGCATGGGCACATTCCATTGTTAAGTAAAGACTTATGGGTCTTTTGCGGGCATAAGGCTAATGCCCGGAAAGCCCTGTGCAGAAGCTTCGGATAAAAGTTAAAGAAATAAAGCGTATCAGTTGAAGTTTAGACGCTAGTTTGTTTTTTTGTTTTGGCAAGTATGGTCATTGGGTTTTTTAGTGATATTGATTTATTAGGGTCTTCCGACAAAATCGCTATTTCCGGACGGTGCTATAGCGTGATCAGTTATAAATTAAAAACAGAAATTGGCGTTAATTGATAAACGTTATTACGCTTTATCTATTTAGTTAAAAAACGGACTATGTGACGGTCTCGCGGCGATAGCGCGGCGGGGTAAATGGAGCGCCCGAATGTCGCAACCGACGCAAAAGCTTCGCCTGAGTGCGCTGATCGCTTTGGTGGTGGGATCGATGATTGGCGGCGGGATTTTTTCCTTACCGCAAAACATGGCGGCGCGCGCCGATGCCGGGGCGATATTGATTGGTTGGGCGATCACTGCCGTGGGCATGCTGACCCTGGCCTTCGTCTTTCAGACCCTGGCCAATCGCAAACCCGAACTGGACTCCGGGGTGTACGCCTACGCCAAGGCCGGGTTTGGCGATTACATGGGATTCTCGTCTGCCTGGGGATACTGGATTAGCGCCTGGCTGGGCAATGTCGGTTATTTCGTGTTGCTGTTCAGCACCCTCGGTTATTTCTTTCCGGTCTTCGGCCAGGGCAACACACCCATCGCCATCGGCTGCGCGTCGGTACTGCTGTGGGCGGTGCATTTTCTGGTGCTGCGCGGGATCAAGGAGGCGGCGTTCATCAATCAACTGACCACCGTGGCCAAGATCGTGCCGCTGATCATGTTCATCGTCATCGCCGCCGTGGCCTTCAAGGCGGACATCTTCACCCGCGACATCTGGGGTCGCAGCAACCCGAATTTCGGCGGCGTGATGGATCAGGTGCGCAACATGATGCTGGTCACCGTGTTCGTCTTCATCGGCATAGAAGGCGCCAGTGTGTATTCGGCGAGGGCGGAGAAACGGTCGGACGTGGGCCGGGCGACGGTCATCGGTTTTATCGGTGTGTTGGCGCTGTTGGTGCTGGTGAACGTGTTATCCCTCGGGATCATGAGCCAACCGGAATTGGCCACGTTGCAGAACCCGTCGCTGGCGGCGGTGCTGGAACACGTGGTCGGCCCTTGGGGCGCGCTGTTGATCAGTATAGGCCTGGCTATTTCGCTGTTGGGAGCTTTGTTGTCGTGGGCGCTGCTGTGCGCCGAAATCCTCTTCGCCACCGCGAAAGACAAGACCATGCCAGCCTTCCTGAAAAAGGAGAACGCCAACCATGTGCCGGTCAACGCACTGTGGCTGACCAACGTGATGATCCAGATTTTTCTGCTGATCACCCTGTTTTCCGCCGGTACTTACACCAGCCTGATTTACCTCGCCTCGTCGATGATTCTGGTGCCGTACCTGTGGTCGGCGGCGTATGCGGTGTTGTTGAGCGGGCGAGGGGAAACCTATGAGCATGCTTCGGCCGAGCGCACGAAAGACTTGCTGATCGGCGGCATTGCCCTGTGTTACGCAGTTTGGTTGTTGTACGCCGGCGGGGTGAAATACCTGCTGCTCTCGGCGTTGTTGTATGCACCGGGGGTGATTTTGTTTGCCCAGGCCAAGCGGGAACAGGGTGAGCCATTGTTCACGTTGATGGAGAAGGGGATTTTCAGCTGTGTGATCGCCGGGGCGGGGCTGGCGGCGTATGGGTTGTACAGCGGATTGTTGTCGTTGTGAGGTTATTGCTGGCGTATCAACCGCCTTATGACTGGTCGGCGATGCTGGGATTCTTGTCGGCGCGGGCCGTGGTCGGGATGGAAACCGTGGTCGATGGGGTGTACTCGCGCAGCATCGGGTTGAACGGTGTTCACGGTGTGATTTCGGTCAGGCCAGGGACGGGCGATGTGCTGGAAGTGACGCTGGATTTTCCTGATTCAGCGGCAGTACCGGAAATTGTCACGCGGCTACGGCGGATGTTTGATCTGGATGCGAATTTGCCAGCCATTCATCGACAACTGACGGTTGATCCGTTGATGGCGCGCTTGATTGCCGCGCGTCCGGGGCTGCGAGTGCCCGGGGCTTGGGATGGCCTGGAGTTGGCCATTCGTGCAGTGTTGGGGCAGCAGATCAGCGTGGTCGCGGCGATCAAGTTGGCGGGGAAACTGGTAGTGCAATATGGACAGCCATTGCAGTCGCCGATGCCGGGGTTGAGTCATGTGTTTCCTGATGCTGCCGTATTGGCCGCAGCGGATCTGGCAACGTTGGGGATGCCGAAAAGTCGCGGTCGGACCTTGTCCGGCGTGGCGCAGGCGTTGCTGGATGATCCCCGGTTGTTTGAACCGGAACGGGAGGGCGGTGTGGCGCGGTTGCTGGCGTTGCATGGGATTGGTGACTGGACGGCGCAATACATTGCCTTGCGGCAGTTGCGGGAGATGGATGCGTTTCCGAATGGGGATGTGGGCCTGATCAATTCGCTGGCGGCGCTGGAAGGTGGAGCAGTGACGGCTCGGGAGTTGTGGGCACGGGCCGAGGCTTGGCGGCCCTGGCGAGGGTATGCGGCGCAGGTGCTTTGGACATCGCTGAGCCGACCGGATTGAGCTGAGATGTGTAGTGATTTTCCGGACCTCTTCGCGGGCAAGCCCGCTCCCACAGTGAACGAGTTTCCTTGGAGGAATGAGATCACCTAATGTGGGAGCGAGCCTGCTCGCGATAGCTATCTGATGGTTACCACCACTGCGCGCGATAGGAACCCAATTCCGCGGCTGGAAGTGCCCACTGCAGTGGTGTCCCGGTGATTTTCAGCGGCACATGAAGCCGGTGGGCCGGACCCCAAGGTGTCTGTTCAACCAACATTCCTTGATCGCTTTGATCCTCCGCCCGCAACGCCTCATCGGTCCCCGCTCCATTTTCAATCAGCAACTTGGCGGTCCGCGCCAATGACAACCTGGCCGACCCGCCACACCCCAATAACTTGATCGCCGCCGCTGCCATTAAATACCCGGTGGCGTGATCAAGCGCCTGCACCGGCAGCGGCGTCGGTTTGTTCGCTTTCTTCCACTGCATCCCCGCTTCGGCAATCCCGCTGCTCATCTGTACCAAACTGTCGAACCCTCGACGGTTCTGCCAGGGGCCGCTCCAACCGTAGGCGTTGAGGCACACATCTATCAGGCCCGGCGCCAGTTTTTGACGCACGGCGACGCCGTACCCCAACCTTTCCAATGCATCGGCGCGGTAGCCGTGGAGCAGAATGTCGGTGTCCTTGAGCAGGCTTTCGAACACTGCGCGATCAGTCCTGTCGTGCAGATCCAGGCGTGCGCAGCGTTTGCCCAAGGTAACTTCCGGCACCACGCCCGGTTCGTTCCAGGTCGGCGGGTCGATGCGCAGCACGTCGGCGCCGAGCCCTGCGAGGAAGCGGCTGGCGATCGGGCCGGCGAGTACCCGCGTCAGGTCCAGCACTTTGATCCCGGCCAGCGGTTGGGCCACCGAACCCTGCCACGGTTTGGCGTTTTGGCTGTCGTCGACGCTGAACTGAATCAGCGGTTCGGCGTTCACGGCCTGACCCTGGGGGTGAACCTGCCATTGTGTCCAGGTTCGCATCTCGGCGGCGCAACCACCGGCCTCGACCACTGCCTGTTCCAAATCGCTTTTGGCCCATTGAGCTACTTTGCCCGCCGCCACGGCGCGGTCGGCACAGGCGCCGAGCACGCTTTCAGCGGCGGCACGATGATGAGGCGCGTTGGTGTGCAGGCGGATCCAGCCGTCCTTGGTCGCATAGTCACCGGCAACCGCGTCCCACAACGGCGGGACGCTCCAGCCCACAGGGCGGATCGAGGTGGCGAACCAGAACGACGCAAGGCGGCGATCGACTTCAAGGGTAGGCAAACGGCCGGTGTGTTGTTGCAGCAATTCGCTGACAGCCTGACCGGCGGCGGCAATGCTGGCACAGGCCAGGTCAGTTACGGCAAACGCCGAGGGCAGGGCGCCACTCGAGGTGAACGGGATTGGTGTATGCGGCAAGCCGAGTGCGGCTTGAATGGACGTGAGTAAATCAGTCATCGAAGGCCCTCCGGAGCGAGAGGCCCGAGCATAGATCAAAATGTCACCTGTAGGAGCGAGGCTTGCCCGCGAATGGTACGACGCGGTACTTCAGACAGACCGCGTTATCGTTCTTCGCGGGCAAGCCTAGGGCAAGCCTCGCTCCTACAAGGGCGGGGTGATCGGGCGGTTTGGGGGTGGTGGCGTAGGCCTGTTCGAGCAATACAGTAAAGCGGTTGAACGCATCGATTGCGCCTTTAAAGGCTTCTTCCTGCACGCTCGGCGCCAGCCCATCGAGCGTCTTGACGAAGCTTTCCAGCCTTCAGCGCGGCCACCGGCCGGTTCGGCGAGATGACGAGCGCCAGAGGTTTCGCTCAGGAGCGTGACAACCCTCCCAGTCATTGCATGGCTGCAAATGTCAGATATTTCAGAGACTGGCGTAGGCGCGGTCCCAAACGTTTCCTGGCCCCTCAAACCGTTCTGGATGACGGCTATACCTCTGTTGATACTTCGTTTTCTACGGGGTCAGTTGGCAGGAGCATCAAGTGACGGCACTCCAGGAACGGGATAAGCCAGTTCTCAATAACGGTCCATCGTTGAGTTTCGCGAATCGGCAATTTGCTCGCGTACTGACAATCATTGCGCTGGCGCTTGCCGCTGGCGGTTGTGTTTTTGCACCGGCAGAAAGCTTTACCTTGCAGGCCGAAGTGCCGGCCGATTTCAGGGTTAAGGCCGATGCCTATTACGAGCCGGCCAGCGGCGAAACCTGTGAGGCGCCGCCGCGCCAGCGCGGAAAAGTGGCGCCGAACCGCAAGTTTTTCACCAGTGAATACCAGAAGGTTGCGCGCACGGCGGAGTTTCAGATCCCGCTGACGACGCGCGCAGGCGGCTGTCCGTTGGTGTTGAGTAGCTTGAAACTGAATCTCGACGCGAAGTGGGGAACGCGCTGGTCTGACATCGGCGGTGACTTTGCCAGCCTGTCCTTTTACGACGAACTTGCAGATGACCGTCCAGGTTTTCCAGCCTCCGGTATTCAGGCGTTTCAAGGGCAATGCCAGTGGTTGTTTCGCACTCTGGGACCCAAACGCAATATTCGGAAGATCCTACACTGCCGGGCTGTTGACGCGGATGGACAGATGGTGAAACGCATGGCGGGCGGGGTATTGCAGCGCGATCAGTTGCCGGGCAGGACGGTGAGGATGGTGTTCAGCATGGCGGCCGAGGAGCGGCCCTTTGGGCAGGACACCTGGATCCGTTTCCCCCAAGGTTGGAAACGTTGCCTGGGCGAAAGCCTTGAGGATCAATACGCCTTCTGTCGCGGCAACACCGTCGATTTCAAACCTTTCAAAATGCCCGACGGCAGAACTTGTACCGTTTACCCCAACTGCACTGAATAAGGAAATCAGACATGGCACTTCAGGAGCGTGACACTCCTTGTTTCAGCAAAAAAATGCTGGCTTGCCCATTACGGGGGCACTGGACAAGTTTTCAATTGGTTGACGAACAGGGCGATGGAAAACCCTATGGCGGCTTGCATTACACCGTTATGGACAGCATCGGCCAAGAGTATAGCGGACGGTTGGATGGTGAAGGGTTTGCCAAAGTAGAGAACCATTACCGTGGGCCTGTCGTACTCAGCATGGACAAGCGGTACAGCGGACTCGATAAGCAATATGAAAACTTGATAAAACGAGACTATTACCCCCTCCCCATCACCGAACTCCAGTACCGCGCCGAACAAACCCGATTCTTCCACGAAGACGGATTTCGTCGTGAACACAACCCGGCCATCAAAGACGCCGATGTCTTCGTCCAGGTCGAGGTGCGGGACCTGGTCCGTGATGGTGCGCATTTGCCACCGGTGGTCCAGCGCTTCTACCAACCCCAAAGCACACTGCTTCGGGCCATGAGCGAACTGGGTTTCGGCCCCGAGCACTCGTTCGGCATTGCGCTGAGCCCCAACCAACACAATGTGCTGGAAGTGCGGCCGATGCGCGCCTTGCGGCCCCTGCTGTCTACCGATGACAAATTCTGTGCGCTGAATCTCTATCAACTGGCCCTGATGGCGACCTTGAGTTACACCGACTTCGCCCAGGACCCGCGCGAAAAGCCGCTGGATAAAGTGCGCTTTCCTGAGGATCCGAGCATCGGCAATCTGTTTGGCGAGGCGTTGGCCAGTTACCGGGAAAATTGGCGAATTGATAAGAGCCAGTCCCAAAGATTTTACCCGTTGTACGAAGACGTGCCCTATTCAAAACGGCTGGAAATCCTGCCGTTCGACCCGACGCTGTATGAGCAAAACCACCAGGACAAAGGCAAGGACCAGGAACACCCGGCCAACCAGCATTTCTTCGATGATCAGGAAGATGGCGGCGATACCCAGGCGTTCATTTGTCACCATGATGAAGGCATTCTGATTTCAGTGCGCGGCACAGCCAGCCTGAAAGATGCATTACGTGACGTGCACGCGCTTCAGGTTCCGTTCGAGGAAGGTGTCGGGAGCGTCCATCAGGGTTTTTACAGTGCGTTTCAGGCGATGAAAGCGTTCGTTTTGCGTTATCTGGATAAATTTCACACGGGGCAAAAAGTCATCATTTGCGGCCACAGCCTGGGTGGTGCCATCGCCTTGTTGCTGGCCGAAGCACTCCGTCGATTTCCGGATGAGGATTACAACATCCTCCTCTACACCTACGGCGCCCCACGCGCTGGCGACTCGACCTTTGTTGAAGGCGCCACCGACCTCGTCCATCACCGCATGGTCAACCATAACGACCCGGTGCCCGGCGTACCGGCGCCGTGGATGGACGCTAACTGGAAGGTCTGGGTCCCGGGCCTGGTGACGACGGTCTTTTCCGGACTCTATGGCATGTTGCTGTTTGGCGCCGGTCTGGTGCGCGTGGGCGGTGATCCCTATCAGCATCACGGGCAACAGCAGCATTTCATGCCTGTGCGCTTTAATGACAAAGAGTGGTCGTCGATTTTGTGGGACCCGGATTGCGAGTCCATCGACGATGCCGCCTGTACCGCCATGCTGGAAAAGACGCGACGGGGTGATATGCCGGCCCGCGACGGCCTGCTCGCGCAACTGATCAACTACACCGACCATATGATGGTTGCCAGTTACATTCCTTTTGCCTGGGCAACCTTGCGCCGCTGGCAACAAGCCCAGGAAACCGGCGCAACCATTGTCACCGACCGCGAGTACCGCGTCATCGAATACGCCTTGGCAACGCTCAGGGAGAAACTTTACGAGTATGCCCGCCAGGCGCGCCATAACGAGGGGCCGGATGGTGCGACGACGAAGGAAAAGGCCGCGATGGATGCGCTGTACGGAGAGCAAGATCGGCTGGAGAGAACCCAAAAGCGTTTGCAAACCGTGCGCAATCGCCGCCTTACCCTGGCGGATGTGTACGGCAGTGCTGCCCGGTTACCGGAGTTCACCGGTAGCGTGGAGCGCTGGGCAAAACACGCTGAAAACCAGAGCCCGGTGCAGTACGCAATGATTCCAAGGCAATTGGATGATGGATTTTTGCTGGCCCGCGAGCCGCTGGATATCGATTCGATCAGCTGAGTGTGGCCAACCTTTTAAAGGACTATCCGATGCATGACTCAATCTCCAAACCGCACTTCTATCTCGATATCAGCGGGTTGCAGCATGACTTTCAGGTCCTGGCCTTCAAAGCCAGTGAATCGATCAGCCAGCCCTATGAGGTGACGCTGGAACTGGTCAATGAGCAGTCGAATCTTGACCTCGAGACGCCGCTGCACAAACCTGCATTCCTCGGCTTTGGCCCTCCCGGCGAGGGCTTGCACGGGCTGGTTTATAACTTTGCGCAGCGAGAGTCAGGTAAACGACTGACGCGTTATGAATTGACGTTAGTGCCTCAACTGGCGTATCTGGCCCACTGCAGCGACCAGCGAATTTTTCAGCATCGCAGCGTCGAGCAGATCATTACCGAAGTTTTGAACAAGCACGGCATTCTCGGCGATACGTTCGCTTTTCAATTGGGCCCAAGCGTCTATCCGCCGCGCGAGTACTGTGTTCAGTTCAATGAAACCGATCTGGGGTTTATTCAGCGCCTCTGTGAAGAGTCGGGTATTCACTATCATTTTCAGCACAGCCCAGAAGGGCACCTATTAGTGTTTGGCGATGATCAGACCTATTTTCGCCGGTTAGCGCCGTCAGTCTTTCGACAAAAAAATGGTCAGGTTGCCGATCACCCGGTGATTGACACTTTCGGCGTGCGTTTCGCCACTCGTCCCAGTCAGGTGGCGATTCGGGACTATGACTTCGAAAAGCCGAACCGGCGTCTCGAAGAAAAGCGCGCAAGCCCGGTCGCTCCGCCCCTGGAGGATTACCGGGCGCCGGGACGTTTCAAAAACGGTGATGAGGGCAAGCGGCTGGCCACGCGCCAGTTGGAGCAACATCGCAGCGACTACTGCTTGGCGGAAGGCTCCAGCGACCTCGGTAACCTGCACAGCGGTCACTTTCTCGTCATGACTGATCATCATCGTGCGCAATGGAATGATCTTTGGCTGCTGACCGGCGTGACCCATGAAGGCCAGCAATTACAAGTGCTGGAAGAGGCGATGCCCAGTCAGATCCATGCCGCGGACTTTCAGGGTTATCGAAACACCTTCACCGCGACGCCTTGGGAGGCTCTGTATCGACCGCCGAAAAAATACCCCAAACCGACCATTTCCGGCAGTCAGACCGCCAAAGTCACCGGGCCGGCAGAAGAGGAAATCCACTGTGATGAATACGGTCGGGTCAAAGTCTGTTTTTACTGGGACCGTACCGACCCGCAAACCGATAAAAGCAGTTGCTGGCTGAGAGTCTCGACCGTTTTGGCTGGCGACGGCTACGGAATGGTCAGCATTCCCCGTGTCGGCATGGAAGTATTGGTCACCTTTATGGATGGCGACCCCGATCGCCCTGTGATTTCCGGTTGTCTGCCTCACCGTACCAACCCGGTGCCCTATGAACTGCCGCAGAACAAGACCCGAAGCGTCTTTCGTAGTCGCAGTTCGAGCAAGAGCACAGGGTTCAATGAATTGCATATCGAAGATCGCGCCGGGCAAGAGTTGATCTACGTTCGGGCGCAGCGCGACATGGAGCAAAAAATTGAAAACGACAGTCGGCTGGAAGTCGGTCGCGAGCGCCGGGAAACGATCAGGGGCACCAGCACCAGTGTGTTCGAGACCGAAGAACATCGCACCACGACAGGCGACCGCAAAACCCGGCTAATGGCCAATGATCATCTGCACATCGCGCTAAGCAGCCATACCTATGTGGGTGAGGTGCTGGTCGCTGAGGCGGGTCAGGAAATTCACTTCAAAGGGGGAGTGAAACTGGTGCTCGACGCAGGCGATAACATGACCTTGTGTGCTGGCGATCAGCACTTTGTGATCAGTTCGAGTGGCATTTACAGCAGTTGTGCAATCGAGGTGGGGGGCAGCCCCGCGCTGGGTACGCTGGCGGCACCGTTGATACCGGGTGCAACTCAGGCATTGACGGCCCCGATCGAACGAGCGCCGGTCATCGCTCTTGTCCAACGGGCGCTGATGGCTCTGGCTGGCGAGCAATCCGCAGACTTCTGCCCGATCTGCGAAGCCTGTCGAGAGGGAGTTTGTTCAACCGAAGGAGTCTGCGCATGAGCAACCTGCCTGTTCAGTGGATGGCGCAGCAATCACAACTTGGTCGCGGTCTGTGTTTGATACTTGACTCGAAGGCGGCGCCGCGGATTCATCAGAGCTTGTTGCACCAGCTGACACCTGAACACTATCGCAGCGTCTACAGGGAAACCGCCGTCTCCGCGCTGGCCGTGGGCGGCCCGTTTATTTTTTCAATCGATAGTCTGAACCCGTCATCGCTCAATGAGTTGTTCGAAGGGCAGTCCCTGGATTGGGGGTGGCTGGCGAGCATCGAAAATCACTCGATCGGAATGCTGGTGAAACATTGGCGCGAACGTCTGTTAATCGGGAAGCGATCGCAACAGGCGCTGTACCGTTTCCACGATAATCGGGTGTTGGCGCGAGCGCTGGCTCATCTTCCCGAGTCGGCGTACCCCGAATATCTGGGGCCGGTCATCAGTGCCTGTTACTGGCAGGGCGAGCACTGGACGACAGTAGAGAATCCGGCGTCGGGCGAATACCCGGTCCCCGACTCTGCGCAATGGCTGGATATCCCGGCACCGGTCAACCAGGAGCGGGCGATCCTGTTGGCTAATGTGGGTCAGTACTTGTTGGCCGAGCACAGTGAGGACCTTGCCCGATTGCCGGAAGGCCTGTCGCCGAGAGCCTGGCTGATAGAACAACTCGACCTGGCACAGCGGTGGGGATGGCAGACGCCGGAGCAACTGCATTTTTTGGTTGTCGAGCGTTTGCGGGAGATGCACACGCCCCGTATCAAAAACTGGGATCCGAGGCCTGAAGAGTACGCGCAGGCTCATTTTGAGCGCCTGCGCGGCGAGTGACTTCCCGGGATCAAAACCTGTCGGTAGACCGCAAGCCTGTGCTAGCCCCGTCCCGACAGATAGGTCGCGTAATCCGGGATGCGGTGTTCGTGAGCCTGATCCATCAACGGGCTGCTGAGCAGGTAATCGGCGCTGCATTCGTTGCAGGCCACCGGAATGTTCCACACCGCAGCGACCCGCAGCAGCGCTTTGATGTCCGGGTCGTGGGGTTGCGGTTCGAACGGATCCCAGAAGAACACCAGCATGTCGACTTTCTGCTCGGCGATTTGCGCGCCGAGTTGCTGGTCGCCACCCAAGGGGCCGCTGATCATGCTTTCCACTGGCAGGTCGAGGCGTTGTTGCAACAACAACCCCGTCGTGCCGGTGGCGACCAGTTCATGTTGCGCGAGTTTGTCTTTCTGCCGCTCAGCCCAATCCAGCAAAAATATTTTGCAGTGGTCGTGGGCAACCAGGGCGATACGCTTGCGCGCTGCCAGGGTTTTTTGCGTAAAGCTGATACCGATCATGGGTTGCTCCAGGGCAACAGATAGGGCGATAGCGATCTGAGGACGCCTTCGCCCTGTAGGAGCCGGCTTGCCGGCGAAGGCGATCTTGAGGGCGCCTTCGCTGGCAAGCCAGCTCCTACGGCGCGGGCTTATTCCGCGTTGCACAGCGCCAGGCAGTTATCGAGCATGCGGTTGGAGAAGCCCCATTCGTTGTCGTACCAGGCCAGCACTTTGAGCAGCTTGCCGCTGGACTTGGTGTGGTTGGCGTCGAAGATCGACGACAGCGGGTTGTGGTTGAAGTCGCTGGAAACCAGCGGCAGGGTGTTGTAACCCAGAATCTTCGAGTGCTGGCTGGCTTGTTTAAGCATCGCGTTGACTTCATCGGCCGATGCTTCACGCTTGAGCTGCACGGTCAGGTCCACCAGCGACACGTTGATCACCGGAACACGCACCGCCATGCCAGTCAGTTTGCCCGCCAGTTCCGGCAGCACCAGGCCTACCGCTTCAGCGGCGCCGGTCTTGCTCGGGATCATGTTCTGGGTGGCGGAGCGGGCGCGGTACGGGTCGGTGTGGTAGACGTCGGTCAGGTTCTGGTCGTTGGTGTAGGCGTGGATAGTGGTCATCAGACCGCTTTCGATGCCCAGTTCGCGGTGCAGCACCTGGGCCACCGGGGCCAGGCAGTTGGTGGTGCACGAGGCGTTGGAAATGATCTGGTGCGATTGGCGCAGAATGTCGTGGTTAACCCCATAAACCACAGTGGCGTCGGCGCCTTTGGCCGGGGCCGAGATAATCACTTTGCGCGCGCCCGCCGTAATATGCGCGGCGGCTTTGGCACGGTCGGTGAACAGACCGGTGCATTCGAACACGACGTCGACCTTCTCCGCAGCCCAAGGCAATTCAGCCGGGTTGCGAATGGCGCTGACCGAAATACGGTCGCCGTTGACGGTCAGGCTTTCCTGATCGTGCTGGACATCGGCATCGAATGTGCCGTGAACGGTGTCGTACTTGAGCAGATGCGCGTTCATCGAGCTGTCGCCCAGGTCGTTGATCGCTACGATCTGCAGGTCCTGGCGATAGCCTTGGGTATACAGTGCGCGGAGGACATTACGGCCGATACGGCCAAAACCATTGATTGCGATTCGAAGAGTCATTTACAGCGCCGCCGTCGTTTTGTTGTTGGAATTACAAGATTATTCGCAAAAAAATAGAAAACAAGCCTTTTTAGTGGCAATATTTTGTTTTATCTACAACGAGTGACCTGAATCAACTGGTCCGAATGATCAAGAAAACCGTCTGTCACCCCGATCACAGCGGTGCTTGGTCAGCATAGACAATCAGGTCGCCACATCCGTTAGCCTGGAGTTCTACACATGCATCCCCGCGTCCTTGAGGTCACCGAACGGCTTATCGCCCGCAGCCGCACCACGCGTGAGGCTTACCTTGCATTGATCCGCAGCGCCGCCAGCGACGGTCCGATGCGCGGCAAGCTGCAATGCGCCAACTTCGCCCATGGCGTGGCCGGGTGTGGCAGCGACGACAAGCACAGCCTGCGGATGATGAACTCCGCCAACATCGCAATAGTTTCGTCATATAACGACATGCTCTCGGCGCATCAGCCGTACGAAGTCTTTCCGGAACAGATCAAAAAAGCCCTGCGCGAAATCGGCTCCGTCGGCCAGTTCGCCGGTGGCACCCCCGCGATGTGCGATGGTGTGACACAGGGCGAGCCAGGCATGGAACTGAGCCTGCCGAGCCGCGAAGTGATCGCGTTGTCCACCGCTGTGGCGCTGTCCCACAACATGTTCGATGGCGCGCTGATGCTCGGCATCTGCGACAAGATCGTGCCGGGCTTGATGATGGGCGCGTTGCGTTTCGGTCATCTGCCGACGATTTTCGTGCCGGGCGGACCGATGGTGTCGGGCATTTCCAACAAGCAGAAAGCCGATGTGCGTCAGCGCTACGCCGAGGGCAAGGCGACTCGCGAAGAGCTGCTGGAATCGGAGATGAAGTCCTATCACAGCCCTGGCACCTGCACTTTCTACGGCACCGCCAACACTAACCAGTTGCTGATGGAAGTCATGGGCCTGCACTTGCCGGGCGCCTCATTCGTCAACCCGAACACCCCGTTGCGCGATGCCCTGACCCGCGAAGCGGCGCACCAGGTCACCCGCCTGACCAAGCAGAACGGCGACTTCATGCCGATCGGCGAAATCGTCGACGAGCGTTCGCTGGTCAACTCCATCGTCGCGTTGCACGCCACCGGCGGCTCGACCAACCACACGCTGCACATGCCGGCCATCGCCATGGCCGCGGGCATCCAGTTGACCTGGCAGGACATGGCCGACCTCTCCGAGGTAGTGCCGACCCTGAGCCACGTGTACCCGAACGGTAAAGCCGACATCAACCACTTCCAGGCGGCGGGCGGCATGTCGTTCCTGATCCGCGAACTGCTGGAAGCCGGCCTGCTACACGAAAACGTTAACACCGTGCTCGGCCATGGCCTGAGCCGCTACACCAAAGAACCGTTCCTCGATAACGGCGAACTGGTCTGGCGCGAAGGTCCGATCGAAAGCCTCGACGAAAACATCCTGCGTCCGGTCGCTCGCGCATTCTCGCCAGAGGGTGGCCTGCGAGTGATGGAAGGCAACCTCGGCCGTGGCGTGATGAAAGTATCCGCCGTCGCTTTGGAAAACCAGATCGTCGAAGCACCGGCCATGGTGTTCCAGGATCAGCAGGACCTGGCCGATGCGTTCAAGGCTGGTCTGTTGGAGAAAGATTTCGTCGCGGTGATGCGCTTCCAGGGCCCGCGCTCCAATGGTATGCCGGAGCTTCACAAGATGACGCCGTTCCTCGGCGTGCTGCAGGATCGCGGCTTCAAGGTTGCACTGGTGACCGATGGCCGCATGTCCGGCGCATCGGGGAAAATCCCGGCGGCGATTCACGTCAGCCCGGAAGCTTATGTGGGCGGCGCTTTGGCGCGGGTGCAAGAGGGCGATATCATTCGCGTCGATGGCGTCAAAGGCACCTTGGAGCTTAAGGTGGACGCCGAAGAATTCGCAGCGCGCGAGCCAGCCAAAGGTTTGTTGGGCAACAACATTGGCAGCGGTCGCGAACTGTTTGGTTTCATGCGCATGGCCTTCAGCTCCGCAGAGCAAGGCGCCAGCGCCTTTACTTCTGCCCTGGAGACGCTTAATTGAAACTGGCTCTGGTCGGTGACATCGGTGGCACCAACGCACGTTTCGCGTTGTGGAAAAACCAGCAGCTGGAATCGGTCCAGGTGCTGGCGACGGCAGACCACGCCAGCCCGGAAGAGGCTATTGCGCTCTACCTGAGCGGGCTCGGTCTGGCGCCGGGTTCGATCGGCTCGGTGTGCCTGTCGGTGGCAGGCCCTGTGAGCGGCGATGAATTCAAGTTCACCAACAATCACTGGCGGCTCAGTCGCAAGGGTTTCTGCAAGGCCTTGCAGGTGGATCAACTGCTGTTGGTCAACGACTTCTCGGCCATGGCCCTGGGCATGACCCGTTTGCAGCCTGGCGAATTTCGGGTGGTCTGCGAAGGCACGCCGGAACCGTTGCGGCCAGCGGTGGTGATCGGCCCGGGTACGGGGCTGGGCGTGGGCACGTTGCTGGATCTGGGCGAGGGCCGTTTTGCCCCATTGCCGGGGGAGGGCGGTCACGTCGATCTGCCGCTGAGCAGCCCGCGAGAAACCCAACTGTGGCAACACATCTTCAATGAGATCGGCCATGTCAGCGCTGAAACGGCATTGAGCGGCAGTGGTTTGCCGCGGGTCTACCGGGCGATCTGCGCGGTGGACGGTCACACGCCTGTGCTCGACACGCCTGAGTCGATTACGGCGGCCGGGCTGGCGGGCGATCCGATTGCCCTGGAAGTGCTTGAGCAGTTCTGTTGCTGGCTCGGTCGCGTGGCCGGCAACAACGTGCTGACCACCGGTGCTCGGGGTGGCGTGTACATCGTTGGCGGAGTGATTCCACGGTTTGCCGATTTCTTCATCGAAAGTGGTTTCGCCCGCTGCTTCGCCGACAAAGGTTGCATGAGCGATTACTTCAAAGGCATTCCGGTGTGGCTGGTGACGGCGCCGTATTCCGGCCTTGTTGGCGCGGGTGTGGCACTCGATCAGGCTTAGACCGCGTTGCCTCATTCGCGGGCAAGCCTCGCTCCTACAAGGTTATGCAATACCTGTAGGAGCGAGGCTTGCCCGCGAAGAGGCCGGAACAGGCACCATAGATCCACGATCGATCAGGCATAATCCTCTCTAACACAAACAACAAGGACGCCGCCCCGTGAGCTCAGTCAACAAGTCGATTTTGTTGGTCGATGACGATCAAGAGATACGCGAGTTGCTGGACACCTACCTGACCCGCGCCGGTTTCCAGGTCCGCACCACGCCTGATGGTGCAGGGTTTCGTCAGGCCTTGAACGACGCGCCGAGCGATCTGGTGATTCTCGACGTGATGCTGCCGGACGAAGACGGTTTCAGCCTTTGCCGCTGGATCCGCCAACACCCGCGCCAGGCCCATGTGCCGATCATCATGCTCACCGCCAGTTCCGACGAGGCCGATCGCGTTATTGGCCTGGAACTGGGCGCCGACGACTACCTCGGCAAACCCTTCAGCCCCCGTGAATTGCAGGCGCGCATCAAAGCCTTGTTGCGCCGCGCGCAGTTCGGTCAGGAGCGTTCCGGCAGCGAAGTGCTGGCCTTCGACGACTGGCGGCTGGACATGGTCAGCCATCGTCTGTTCCATATCGACGGTGAAGAAGTGATTCTCTCCGGCGCCGATTTCGCGCTGCTGAAACTGTTTCTCGATCACCCCCAGGAAATCCTCGACCGCGACACCATCGGCAACGCCACCCGTGGTCGTGACTTGATGCCGCTCGATCGCATCGTCGACATGGCAGTCAGCCGTTTGCGCCAGCGCCTTCGCGATACGGAAAAACCACCGAGGTTGATCCGCACCGTGCGTGGCAGCGGCTACCAATTGGCAGCCAACGTGGTTGCCAGCAATGGCCACTGAGTTCCTGCGCAAACTCGCCGGGCGCGTTCCCGTGCCGCGGTCGTTGCTTGGGCGCATGTTACTGCTGACCCTGCTGGCAGTGCTGTTCGCCCAGGCGCTGTCGAGCGTGATCTGGGTTTCGCAATTGCGCGCCACGCAGCTCGAAGGGTTAGTCACCAGTGCCCGTAGCCTGGCGCATTCGATGACGGCCAGCGTCAGTTATTTCCGCTCGTTGCCGGTGGCGTTCAGGCCGTTGGTACTCGATCAATTGCGCAGTATGGGCGGCACCCGTTTCGTGGTGACCCTCAACGACAAACCCTTGGGCATGGAAGTGCTGCCGATCACCCCGCGCAAAGAGGCGGTGCTCAAAGCGGTGGACGAAGTGCTGCGCGAGTCGCTGGGGCAGGACACTGACATCTCGGTGACGTTCGTCAGCCCCGAAGACCTGCGGATTTTCAACGGCGGTCTGAAGCTCGATGAGTTGCCTCGTTCCTGGGCACATTACGCATTGACCCTGGAACCGGTGAACCCGCCGGTGCTGGTCACGCAAATCCAGATGGCGCCGGGCGAGTGGCTGTACATCGCCTCGCTATTGCCCGAGCCCTACACCAGTCTTGAAGAACAAGGCCTGCCGGCGCAGCAGGTCTGGTTCATCGTGCTCACCAGCGGTTTCCTGCTGCTGTTCATCGGCCTGTTGGTGCACTGGCAGAGCCGGCCACTCAAGCGATTGGCGCGGGCGGCTCGGGACATGTCTCTGGGTGCCGAAGTCGAGCCGGTAGCCGAGGGCGGTGGCAGCGAAGTGGTGGAGGTGGGCCGCGCCTTCAATGCGATGCGCGAACGTATCAGCCGTTACCTGACCGAACGCAGCCAGTTGTTCAGTGCGATTTCCCATGACTTGCGCACGCCAATTACCCGGTTGCGACTGCGGGTGGAATTGCTCGAAGACGAAAAGCTGCAAGCCAAGTTCGGCCGTGATCTGGATGAGCTGGAGTTGTTGGTCAAAGGCGCGCTGCAATGCGTGAAAGACACCGACATCCACGAAAACATCGAGCCGGTGGACCTCAATCATGTACTCGACTGTCTGGTGGAGCCGTATCTGGCGCCTAACGGCAATGGCCGTGTGACCCAGCATGGCCGGGCGTTGGCACCGTATCCCGGCAAGCCGTTGGCGCTCAAGCGCTGCATCGGCAACCTGATCGACAACGCCTTGAAATATGGGCAGAACGCGCATCTGCACATCGATGACGACGAAAGCGCGTTTGTCTTGCATGTCGACGATGAAGGGCCGGGCGTGCCGGAGCAGCGGCTGGAGCAAGTGTTCGAGCCGCACTTCCGCTTGGCCGGGCAGCAGCAGGGTTATGGCTTGGGGTTGGGGATTGCGCGCAACATTGCCCACAGCCACGGCGGTGAAGTCAGCCTGCAAAACCTGCGTGAAGGCGGGTTGCGGGTGACGTTGCAGTTGCCGCGATCAATGGATTGACACCGCCCCTGTGGCGAGGGAGCTTGCTCCCGCCGGGGCGCGAAGCGGTCCCGCTTATCCCCAAAAAGAATGGGACTGCTGCGCAGTCCAACGGGAGCAAGCTCCCTCGCCACAAGACATCACTCGCCTCAGAGTCGAGGCAAATGTCACAGCTCGGTGACACAACTCGCCCCCTTCGTTACCTGCCCGCCACCGCCCGTTGTTTAGACTGCCCCCAGTCATAACAACAAAAAAGGTACTCCCATGGACCCCTTCCAACCCGCCTTCAGCAGTTGGCTGAACGCGCCTGCCCATCAACAATGGCTCGCCGCCGAAGGCCTGCGTCTGTTGGCGTTTGCCAAGGATTCAAAGATTGCCGAAGGCTTCGGCAACCTCGATGAAAAGGGTCGCCTCCCGGCCAACGCGCAAGCTGAAACCATGAACACCGCGCGCATGACCCACAGCTTCGCCATGGCTCATATCCAGGGCCTGCCGGGTTTTGCCGAGCTGGTGGATCACGGCATCAAAGCCCTCCGTGGGCCGCTGCATGACGCCGAACACGGAGGCTGGTTCGCCACGCCCGAACATCGCGACGGCAATACCGACAAAGCCGCTTACCTGCATGCTTTCGTTGCATTGGCCGCGAGTTCTGCAGTGGTCGCCCAACGTCCCGGCGCACAAGCGTTGCTTGACGATGCGATCCATATCATCGACACGCATTTCTGGAGCGAGGAGGAGGGCGCCATGCGCGAATCCTTCAACCGCGACTTCAGTTGCGAGGAAGCCTATCGCGGCGCGAACAGCAACATGCACGCCACCGAAGCCTTCCTCGCCCTGGCCGATGTCACCGAGGACAACCGCTGGCTGATTCGCGCCCAACGCATCGTCGAGCGCGTTATTCATGATCACGCCGCGGCCAACGATTACCTGGTGGTCGAGCATTTCGATCGCGACTGGCAGCCGCTGCGTGACTACAACCACGACAACCCGGCCGATGGTTTCCGCCCTTACGGCACCACGCCGGGCCATGGTTTCGAATGGGCGCGGCTGTTGCTGCATCTTGAAGCGGCGCGGGTGCAGGCCGGGATACTCACGCCGGGCTGGCTCGCCACCGATGCGCAAAAACTCTTCGAGCACAATTGCCGTCACGGCTGGGACGTCGACGGTGCGCCGGGCATTGTCTACACCCTCGACTGGGACAATCGCGCGGTGGTTCGTCATCGCCTGCACTGGACCCACGCCGAAGCCAGCGCCGCCGCCAGTGCACTGCTTAAACGCACCGGTGATGAGCAATACGAGCGTTGGTATCGACTGTTCTGGGAGTTTTGTGACAATCATTTCATCGATCGATGCGATGGCAGCTGGCACCACGAACTCGACCCGCTGAACCGTCCGAGCGCCGATATCTGGGCCGGCAAACCCGACCTGTATCACGCCTGGCAAGCCGTTTTGATCCCGCGCCTGCCGCTGGCGCCGAGCATGGCCAGTGCGCTGGCGCAGTTGTCCCAGAGCGTTACTGTGTAACCAGCTATGTAACCATGTGGTGACATTCGCGCGTCCCTTCGTTACCTGCGAAGGGGCATCCCCTGTTTAGAATCCTATGCAGCGCAAGCACCAGACTTGCATGCATAACAACAAGAAAGGTACTACTAGATGAATGCGATTTCTCGCCTCGCTACTGTCATTTCTCTCGCTTCGCTGCTTCCCGTTGCTGCATTCCCTGTCAGTGCCCTTGCTGCCGATTCCAAAGGTTCGGTGGAAGTCGTTCACTGGTGGACGTCTGGTGGTGAAAAAGCAGCCGTCGACGTGCTCAAGGCCCAAGTCGAAAAAGACGGCTTCACCTGGAAAGACGGCGCAGTCGCCGGTGGTGGCGGTTCCACGGCCATGACCGTACTCAAAAGCCGCGCCGTGGCAGGTAACCCGCCGGGCGTTGCTCAGATCAAAGGTCCGGACATCCAGGAGTGGGGCAGCACTGGCCTGCTCAGCACCGATGCGTTGAAAGAAGTTTCCAAGTCGGAAAACTGGGACAGCCTGCTGATCAAGAAAGTCTCCGACACTGTGAAATACGAAGGCGATTACGTCGCCGTTCCGGTGAACATCCACCGCGTCAACTGGCTGTGGATCAACCCGGAAGTCTTCAAGAAAGCCGGGATCGAAAAAGCGCCGACCACCCTCGAAGAGTTCTATGCCGCTGGCGACAAGCTGAAAGCTGCCGGCTTCATCGCGCTCGCTCACGGTGGCCAGCCTTGGCAGGACAGCACCGTGTTTGAAGACGTGGTGCTTTCGGTCATGGGCGCCGACGGTTACAAGAAAGCCCTGGTCGACCTGGATCAGAAAACCCTCTCCGGGCCTGAGATGGCCAAGGCCTTCACCGAGCTGAAAAAAGTCACCGGTTACATGGACCCGAACCGCGCCGGTCGTGACTGGAACATCGCTGCCGCCGACGTCATCAATGGCAAGGCCGGCATGCAGATGATGGGCGACTGGGCCAAGAGCGAATGGACCGCCGCGAAGAAAGTTGCAGGCAAGGACTACCAGTGCGTGCCGTTCCCGGGCACCGAAAAAGCCTTCACCTACAACATCGACTCGATGGCTGTGTTCAAGCTCAAAGCCGATCGCAAAGGCGACATCGCCGCGCAGCAAGACCTGGCCAAGGTCGCTCTTGGCACGGACTTCCAGAAGGTCTTCAGCATCAACAAGGGTTCGATCCCGGTGCGTACCGACATGCTGAATGAAATGGACAAGCTCGGTTTTGACTCTTGCGCTCAAGCGTCCGCCAAAGATTTCCTGGCTGACGAGAAGACCGGCGGCCTGCAACCGAGCATGGCGCACAACATGGCCACTTCCCTGGCCGTGCAGGGCGCGATCTTCGATGTGGTCACCAACTTCATGAACGACAAGAACGCTGACCCGGCCAAGGCCAGCGCGCAACTGGCGTCGGCCGTCAAAGCTGCCCAGTAATCTCCGGCACATATCTGAGAGCGTTCCCCTGTAGGAGCGAGGCTTGCCCGCGAAAGCAATCTGACATTCAACACATTTGTCACCCGTTACACCGCCTTCGCGGGCAAGCCTCGCTCCTACAAAGGATCGCTCTGTGATTCTCACTTCTTCACCTGGATTATCCCGATGAGCTCTGTGGCGGTTTTTAGCAAAGCCTCACCGTTCGACGCATTGCAGCGCTGGCTCCCCAAGCTGGTTTTGGCGCCTAGCATGCTGATCGTCCTGGTTGGTTTTTACGGTTACATCATCTGGACATTTGTTCTGTCCTTCACCAATTCCAGCTTCATGCCGAGCTACAAGTGGGTCGGCCTGCAGCAATACATTCGCCTGATGGACAACGATCGCTGGTGGGTCGCGAGCAAAAACCTCGCGGTGTTCGGCGGCATGTTCATCGGCATCAGCCTGGTGCTGGGTGTATTCCTCGCGGTGTTGCTGGATCAGCGCATTCGCAAGGAAGGCTTCATCCGCACCGTTTACCTGTACCCGATGGCGCTCTCGATGATCGTTACCGGTACCGCATGGAAATGGCTGCTCAACCCAGGCCTGGGTCTGGACAAGATGCTGCGCGACTGGGGCTGGGAAGGCTTCCGCCTCGACTGGCTGGTGGATCAGGATCGCGTGGTGTATTGCCTGGTGATCGCTGCCGTATGGCAAGCCTCCGGGTTTGTGATGGCGATGTTCCTGGCCGGTCTGCGTGGCGTTGATCAATCGATCATCCGCGCGGCGCAAGTCGACGGCGCGAGCCTGCCGACCATTTACCTGAAGATCGTATTGCCGAGCCTGCGCCCGGTGTTCTTCAGCGCCTTCATGATTCTCGCGCACATCGCGATCAAGAGCTTCGACCTGGTGGCGGCGATGACCGCGGGCGGCCCCGGCTACTCGTCCGACCTGCCGGCGATGTTCATGTATTCCTTCACCTTCAGCCGCGGCCAGATGGGCATCGGTTCGGCCAGCGCCATGATGATGCTCGGCGCGATCCTGGCGATTCTGGTGCCGTACCTGTACTCCGAATTGCGAGGCAAACGCCATGAGTAATCAACTTGGCAAACCGGCGATCAGCTTCAGCCGTATCGCAATCTACGCAACGTTGTTGCTGGCCGCGGCGATCTATTTGGTCCCGCTGGTGGTGATGCTGCTGACCAGCTTCAAATCGCCGGAAGACATCCGCACCGGCAACCTGTTGAGCTGGCCGCAAGTGATTGATGGCATCGGCTGGATCAAGGCCTGGGACAGTGTCGGCAGCTACTTCTGGAACTCGGTGAAAATCACCGTCCCGGCGGTACTGATCTCGACCTTCATCGGTGCCATGAACGGCTATGTGCTGTCGATGTGGCGCTTCCGTGGTTCGCAACTGTTCTTCGGCCTGTTGTTGTTCGGCTGCTTCCTGCCGTTCCAGACCGTACTGCTGCCAGCCTCGTTCACCCTCGGCAAGATCGGCCTGGCCAACACCACCACGGGCCTGGTGCTGGTGCACGTGGTCTACGGCCTGGCGTTCACCACGCTGTTCTTCCGCAACTACTACGTGAGCATTCCGGATGCGCTGGTCAAGGCGGCGCGGCTGGATGGCGCGGGCTTCTTCACGATCTTCTGGAAGATCCTGCTGCCGATGTCGATCCCGATCGTGATGGTCTGCCTGATCTGGCAGTTCACGCAAATCTGGAATGACTTCCTGTTCGGCGTGGTCTTCGCCAGTGGCGATGCCCAGCCGATTACCGTGGCCCTGAACAACCTGGTCAACACCAGCACCGGGGCCAAGGAATACAACGTTGATATGGCCGCCGCGATGATCGCCGGGCTGCCGACACTGCTGGTCTACATATTCGCTGGCAAGTATTTCCTGCGTGGGCTGACGTCCGGCGCGGTCAAGGGGTAGAACATGGCAACTCTCGAATTACGCAACGTCAACAAGACCTACGGCGCCGGCTTGCCGGACACCCTGAAAAACATCGAGCTGAAGATCAATGACGGTGAGTTCCTGATCCTGGTCGGTCCATCGGGCTGTGGCAAATCCACCTTGATGAACTGCATCGCGGGTCTGGAAAACATCAGCGGCGGGGCGATCCTGGTGGACGACGCCGACATCAGCGGCATGAGCCCGAAAGATCGCGACATCGCCATGGTGTTTCAGTCCTACGCGCTGTACCCGACGATGAGCGTGCGCGACAACATCGCGTTCGGCCTGAAAATTCGCAAAATGCCGACGGCCGAAATCGACGAAGAAGTCGCTCGCGTGGCCAAGCTGCTGCAAATCGAACACCTGCTCAGCCGCAAACCGGGTCAGCTCTCCGGTGGTCAGCAACAACGCGTGGCCATGGGCCGGGCGCTGGCGCGGCGGCCGAAGATTTACCTGTTCGACGAACCGCTGTCCAACCTCGACGCCAAGCTGCGGGTCGAGATGCGCACCGAAATGAAACTGATGCACCAGCGCCTGAAAACCACCACGGTCTATGTGACTCACGACCAGATCGAAGCCATGACCCTGGGCGACAAAGTGGCGGTGATGAAGGACGGGATCATTCAGCAATTCGGCACGCCGAAAGACATCTACAACAATCCGGCCAACCTGTTCGTGGCGAGCTTCATCGGTTCGCCGCCGATGAACTTCATCCCCCTGCGTTTGCAGCGTAAGGAAGGTCGATTGATAGCGCTGCTCGACAGTGGTCAGGCGCGCTGCGAATTGCCGCTGGCTATGCAGGACGCCGGCCTCGAAGACCGCGAAGTGATCCTCGGCATGCGCCCGGAACAGATCGTGCTGGCGAACGGCGAGCCGAATGGTTTGCCGACCATTCGCGCCGAAGTGCAGGTCACCGAACCGACCGGCCCCGACACCTTGGTATTCGTCAATCTCAACGACACCAAAGTCTGCTGCCGCCTGGCACCGGACGTCGCGCCAGCCGTGGGCGAGACCCTGACTTTGCAATTCGATCCATCGAAAGTGCTGCTGTTCGATGCCAAGACCGGTGAACGCCTGGGGGTGGCCGGCCTGCCAAAAACCGAAGCTCACAGCGCCAACGTCGCCCAATTCAAAGGCCGTTGAGTGTAGGAGCCGGCTTGCCGGCGAATGCGGTTTAACAGTCGACATCACATGTTGAATGTCAGTCCGCATTCGCCAGCAAGCTGGCTCCTACAGGGGGAATCTGTGGCGGGTGATATGTCATCCGTCACAACCGTTGTAAACCGCGTTAGATAAAAACAGTTAATAACAATAAAGACGAGGATGTAGGGATGAAGAAGAACAACAACGCTCAGCTTATCTGCCAGTTGTCAGCTCTTGCGATGATGATTATGGCCGGTAGCGCACACGCGGCTGACGCGTTCAGTGCCGACTCGCAGTGGATGACCGGGGATTGGGGTGGCGCACGGACCAGGCTGATCGAACAAGGTATCGACATCAAGGCCGACTACGTCGGTGAAGTGGGCGCGAATCTGCATGGCGGCTACAACGACGACAAGACGGCGCGTTACGCCGATCAGTTTGGTCTGGGCGTGGCGCTGGACCTGGAAAAGCTGTGGGGCTGGGATAACACCCAGGCCAAGATCCAGCTCACCAACCGTAACGGTGAGAACATCTCCAATGACCGTGTCGGCGACCCGCGTGCCGGCACCTTGAGTTCTTCTCAGGAAGTCTACGGTCGGGGCCACATGGTCCGTTTGACCCAATTGTGGATCAAGCACCAGTTCCTCGACGGTAAACTGGACGTCAAGGCCGGTTACTTCGGCGAAGGCGAAGACTTCAACACCTTCCCTTGCGAGTTCCAGAACCTGGCATTCTGCGGTTCCCAAGCGGGTAACTGGGCTACCAACATCTGGTACAACTGGCCGGTCATGCAGGCGGCGGTTCGCGTGAAGTACAACATCACGCCTGAGTTCTATGCGCAGATCGGCGCGTATAACCAGAACCCGTCGCAACTGGAGCACGGTAACGGCTTCAAGCTCAGTGGCAGTGGTACCGAGGGCACCGTCTTGCCGGTCGAACTGGTCTGGTCACCGAAGGTCAACAACCTGCCGGGCGAATACCGTGTCGGTTACTACAAGAGCACGGCCAATGCCGATGACGTCCGTAAAGACGACAACGGCAATGATGCAGCGACCACCGGCAACGCCTATCGCAGCCATGACAGCAAGCACGGCTACTGGTTCGTGGCGCAGCAACAACTCACCACCCACAACGGCGATGCTTCACGCGGTCTGAACATCGCGGCCAACGCCACCTTCCACGACAAGGACACCAACATCGTCGACAACTACCAGTCGCTGATGTTTGTGTACAAGGGCCCATTCGACGCACGTCCAAAAGATGACGTCGGGATCGGTTTTGCCCGTATCCATGTCAACGATGACGTGAAGAAAAACGCCGAATTGGTCAACGCCGCCAATGGTGTCAGCGACTACAACGATCCACTGTTCTCGCCGTTGCGCTCCACCGAGTACAACTATGAGATCAACTACGGTTTCCACGTTACCAACTGGCTGACCGTACGTCCTAACCTGCAATACATCACTCACCCAGGTGGTGTGGATGAAGTCGACAACGCGCTGGTCGCCGGCCTGAAAATTCAGTCGGTGTTCTAACGCGTCTGCGATAAGCTCCTCTCTATGTGCGCATTTTTGCGGACGGCCATGGCTGTCCGCTTTTTTTTGGGGGCAGCACACCCCTTGGACAGATCGTTCCCACGCTCTGCGTGGTAACGCCGCTCTGGACGCTCTGCGTCCATCGTATGTGACGCAGAGCGTCACGGGATGCATTCCCACGCAGAGCGTGGGAACGATCGGGTAGAAAAATGATTTTCAGGACCGTGGCACATGCTTGAGCATCCGCTACAACGCTTCTTCAAATCCTTGCGCGAACGTCCGGTGTTTGCGTGGGAGCGCTATCAGATGCGCGATGTGCTGGTGATCGACCATCCGCTGTGTCAGGCGGTGTTCAGTCGTCAGGGCGCGCAGTTGCTGCACTTCCAGCCAAAGGGTCAGAAACCCTGGCTGTGGTGCGCGGCGAAGTGGCCGCATGTCGGTGCGATTCGCGGCGGTGTGCCGGTGTGCTGGCCGTGGTACGGTCGCCATCCGAGCGAAAACGCATGGCCGTCCCATGGCTGGGCGCGTTTGCTCGACTGGAAATTGCTCGACAGCAGCAGTGATGACGAAGGCGTGCATCTGCACTGGCAGTTACAGCTGTGCGACTGGCAAGTGGACTTGCACGCACACCTGGGCGAGCGCATGGATTTGCACCTGAGCACCGAGCATCAGGACGACATGCCGTGCCAGTTGAGCCAGGCGTTGCACGCCTATTGGCGTATTGGTGACGTGGCTGAGGTAGCGCTGTCTGGGCTTGACGGCGCGCAGGGTTACGATCAGTTGAGCCGCCAGGTTTGCCAGCAGGAAGGCGAGTTGCGGGTAGATGGCGGTTGTCAGCGCGTGTTTCAGCATGACGGTGAATTGCAGCTCAAGGACCACGCCTGGCAGCGGGAACTGTGCATCGACACCGGTGACCATGCGGACACGGTGGTCTGGCATCCGGGCTCGCGGCCATTGCTGGGCGTGAGCTGGAGCGAGGTTTTAGAGTTCGTCTGTGTGGAAGCGGCCAGCGGCGGCACCGATAGCCTGTGCCTGCCGCCGGGGGAGCGGGCGCATTTGAGTTTACAGGCGCGGGTGATCGTTCCCACGCTCTGCGCTTGATCGTTCCCACGCAGAGCGTGGGAACGATCGGTACGGGTTAACTAAACTCATCGCCAATCGGATACCGACTGGCATTCAGGCTTTCCTTGATCTTGCGCAAATGCGGCTGGAAATCCACACCCCGGCGCAGGGTCATGCCGGTGGCGAGCACATCGAGCACGGTCAACTGAATGATCCGCGACGTCATCGGCATGTAGATGTCGGTGTCTTCCGGCAGTGGAATGTTCAGGCTCAAGGTACTCGCCTTGGCCAGCGGCGAACCCTCGGCCGTCAGGCCCAGTACTGAAGCGCCGTTTTCCCGGGCGATGCGCGCCACTTCCACCAGCTCGCGGGTGCGGCCGGTGTAGGAAATGATCACGAACAACTCACCGGTATGGGCCACCGAGGCGATCATGCGTTGCATCAGCACGTCGGCATGGGCGGTCACTGCCAGGTTGAAGCGGAAGAACTTGTGCTGCGCATCCAGCGCCACCGGTGCCGAGGCGCCGAGACCGAAGAAGTGGATCTGCCGGGCCTGAATCAACAGGTCGACGGCACGGCTGATCAGGTTCGGGTCCAATGCCTGGCAGGCGCTGTCCAGGGACGCGATCGCGCTGCCGAAGATTTTCTGAGTGTAGGCTTCCGGGTTGTCGTCGGCTTCCACCGCGCGGCTGACATACGCCGCGCCACTGGCCAGACTCTGGGCCAGCTGCAGTTTCAGTTCCGGGTAGCCGCTGACACCGAACGAGCGGCAAAAACGGTTGACCGTCGGTTCGCTGACCGAAGCGGCCTGGGCGAGGGCGGCGATACTGAACCGGGTGGCCTGCTGCGGGTTGAGCAGGATCACTTCGGCGACTTTGCGTTCTGCCTTGTTCAGGTCTTCAAGGCGATTCTGGATCTGTTCCAGTAAATTTCGCACGCGGTCCATTTCATGTTCCTTAGGTCAGCAGCGCAAATAAGCGTTCGGCTAATGCAAATTGGGCCTTTGATACGGCCCATAACGGTGGCCTATCCTACTGATGGCTCCGACCGACCACCACTCGGAATCTATATTTTGCGAAAATGTTGTGGTTATTACTACATTTTCCCTTGAGTGATGCCTTGAAAAAAGGTATTTGTAGCTTAACTTGATAAAAGAACAAACATCATGCCTTCGATTACGGTTGAACCTTGCACCTTTGCCTTGTTCGGCGCTCTCGGCGATCTGGCCTTGCGCAAGCTGTTTCCTGCCCTCTATCAACTCGATGGTGCCGGCCTGCTTCATGAGGATACGCGCATTATCGCGCTGGCCCGTGAACCCGGCAGCGAGCAACAGCATCTGGCATTCATCGCCACTGAGCTGCGCCGTTACGTGGGCGCCAAAGAGCTGGATGACGCCGTGCTCGAGCGCTTCCTGGCCCGTTTGAGCTACCTGCACGTCGACTTCCTCAAGGCTGACGATTACGTCGCCCTGGCCGAGCAGGCTGGCAGCGCCCAGCGGGTGATTGCCTACTTCGCCACCCCGGCGGCGGTTTATGGCGCTATTTGCGAGAACCTGTCGAAGGTCGGCCTGAGCGAAAACACCCGCGTGGTGCTGGAAAAACCCATCGGTTCGGACCTTGAATCCTCGCGCAAGGTCAACGACGCCGTGGCGCAGTTCTTCCCGGAGAACCGCACCTACCGCATCGACCACTACCTGGGTAAAGAGACCGTACAAAACCTGATCGCCCTGCGTTTCGCCAACAGCCTGTTCGAAACCCAGTGGAACCAGAATTACATTTCCCACGTGGAAATCACCGTGGCCGAGCAGGTCGGGATCGAGGGCCGTTGGGGCTATTTCGACAAGGCCGGGCAGCTGCGGGACATGATCCAGAATCACCTGCTGCAATTGCTCTGCCTGATCGCCATGGACCCGCCGGCCGACCTGTCCGCCGACAGCATCCGCGACGAGAAAGTCAAAGTCCTCAAGGCACTGGCGCCGATCAGCCCGGAAGGCCTGACCACTCAAGTGGTGCGCGGCCAGTACATCGCCGGCCACAGCGAAGGCAAATCGGTGCCCGGGTATCTGGAAGAGCCTAATTCCAACACCCAGAGCGACACCGAAACCTTCGTCGCCCTGCGTGCCGACATTCGCAACTGGCGCTGGGCCGGTGTGCCGTTCTATCTGCGCACCGGTAAGCGCATGCCGCAGAAGCTGTCGCAGATCGTCATCCACTTCAAGGAGCCGTCGCATTACATCTTCGCCCCCGAGCAGCGTTTGCAGATCAGCAACAAACTGATCATCCGCCTGCAACCGGACGAAGGCATTTCCTTGCGCGTGATGACCAAAGAACAAGGCCTGGACAAGGGCATGCAGCTGCGTAGCGGTCCGTTGCAGCTGAATTTTTCCGACACTTATCGCAGCGCGCGGATTCCCGACGCCTACGAGCGGTTGTTGTTGGAAGTAATGCGTGGCAATCAGAATTTGTTTGTCCGTAAAGATGAAATCGAAGCCGCGTGGAAGTGGTGTGACCAGTTGATCGCCGGGTGGAAAAAATCCGGTGATGCGCCCAAGCCGTACGCGGCCGGGTCCTGGGGGCCGATGAGCTCCATTGCACTGATTACGCGGGACGGGAGGTCGTGGTATGGCGATATCTGAATTGAAACTGCCTCAGGGCGTCAGCGCCCATGAGTTCAAAAGCCCGGTGCTGCTGGCCGAAGGCCTGGCATTGGCGGTGGCCAAACAACTGAGCGACGCGATTGCCGCACAAGGCGCCGCGACGCTGGTGGTGTCTGGCGGACGTAGCCCGGTGGCGTTTTTCCAGCACCTGGCCAAGCAAGCGCTGGACTGGTCGAAAGTGGTTGTCAGCCTGGCTGACGAGCGCTGGGTGCCGGTGGAACATGCCGACAGCAATGCCGGTTTGCTCAAGCGTTACCTGTTGCAAGGCCCGGCGGCCAAAGCTCAGTTCCTGAGCCTCTACAGTGCCACCGCCAATCTGGAGCAGGCCGCCGAACAGGCTGATCGCTTGCTCGCCGAATTGCCGCCGATCGACGTACTGGTATTGGGCATGGGTGACGACGGTCATACCGCGTCGCTGTTCCCCAACAGCCCGAACCTGGCCGATGCCTTGAAAGTCGACGGTACCCGTCGCTGCTGGCCAATGCTGGCGCCGACCGTGCCCCGTCAACGCCTGACCATGAGTCGCGCGTTGCTGGCCTCGGCGAAGCACACTGTTCTATCGATTTCCGGTCAGTCCAAGCTGACTACCCTGAATGCCGCACTGGCCGGTGACGATGTCGCTGCCATGCCGATTCGGGCGTTTCTGCAACCTACGTTAGAGATTTACTGGTGCCCATGAACCAAGGATCAGCCGCTATGACAAACACATCCCCGACCGTTTCCATGGCGGACAAAGTTGCCCTGATCGACAGCCTCTGCGCCAAGGCGCGGATCCTGCCGGTGATCACCATCGCTCGTGAACAGGACGTGCTGCCATTGGCCGACGCCCTGGCGGCCGGTGGCCTGACGGCGCTGGAAGTGACCCTGCGTTCGCAGTTCGGTCTCAGGGCGATCCAGATCCTGCGCGAGCAGCGTCCGGAACTGGTGACCGGTGCCGGCACCGTGCTTGATCGCAGCATGCTGGCCGCGGCTGAAGCGGCCGGTTCGCAATTCATCGTGACGCCGGGCATCACCCGTGACCTGCTTGAAGCCAGTGTCGGCAGCCCGATCCCGCTGTTGCCGGGCATCAGCAACGCCTCCGGCATCATGGAAGGCTATAGCCTGGGTTATCGCCGCTTCAAGCTGTTCCCGGCGGAAGTCAGTGGCGGCGTCGCGGCCATCAAGGCGCTGGGCGGCCCGTTCGGCGAAGTAAAATTCTGCCCGACCGGCGGCGTCAGCCCGGCCAACATCAAGAGCTACATGGCGTTGAAAAACGTGATGTGCGTGGGCGGTAGCTGGATGCTTGACCCCGAGTGGATCAAGAACGGCGACTGGGCCCGCATCCAGGAGTGCACCGCCGAGGCATTGGCCCTGCTGGACTGATTCACCGGATTTTTACCAAACACTTCGTTGTGTGTTCTACGGCTTTACGGTGCACTTGGTCGGTGCACCGTTTTTTTTGCCTGAAATAAAACCCTTATGACTGTCGACTCGCGTTTTGTAGCAGCTGGCGAAAGCAGCCTTTTTGCAGAGGTTAGATCGACATCAGGCGATACATAGTTACCGCATCTCGCCGCTCGTCCAGCGTTAACCTGCGTTCATCTTATGGAAGAGAGAACGTCATGGACGACAACACTGCAATTACATCCCCACCACCGGTGTGCCAACTGTCACCCGAACAGATCGCCGGCCCGTATTTTCGAAACCCGAAACTGATCAGGCGAAACATCAGCGAAGGCATGGATGGCATCCCCTTGGTGCTGCGGCTGACGATCGTCGATGCGATGACCGATCAACCGGTCACGGGGGCGGTGGTCGATATCTGGCATTGCAACGCGCGCGGGGCGTATTCGGGCTGGAGCAAGGTCGACCCGGACAAGGAGGTCGACGTCGGTGATATCGGCTCGATCCCGCGTACCGATGACGACACTTACCTGCGCGGCGGGCAATTCACGGACAAAAAAGGCATCGTGCGTTTTACCACCATTTATCCGGGGTATTACGCCGGACGCGCCGTGCACATCCACGTCGCTGTCCGTATCACGGCCGGCAACAACTATCTGGAAGAGCGACATGTCGCTTGGGTCGGGCAGCTTTATTTTCCCGAGATCGCATCAAGGTCGGTGCTTAACGCCCGTGAGTACAGTGGTCGAGCCGTCTCACCGCTGACCAACGATCAAGATTTTTTCTATGAAACCATGGGGGGTGAAGCCTCGACCCTGAACGTTCACGCCATCGGTCGAGACTCGAATGAAGACGGCTTTTTCGGGCACATGACCATCGGTGTCGACACGTTTGCGGTGTCATCGCAAATCAAGCCCGAGGACTTCGACAAGTACACCGTGTGACGTCAGCACAGTTCGCTCAGCGCCCGGGCCAGCAGATCCATGTCCGCTGCGGTGGTGGTGAGCCCCGGCGTAATGCGGATGCACGGGCCACACGCTGCGCCGCTGCGTGTCACGGTAAACAGGTTGTAGTCGTTGAGTAGTCGCTCGACCATCGCCTGTTGGTCGGCATGTCGGGTAAAGCGCATCGAGGTGATGCCGCAATACAGGCGCGGGTCATCCGGGGTCATGACTTCGATCCCCGGTAACGCCCGAACGGCATTGACCCATCGGTTGCGCAGGTAATTGAGCCGCATGCCCTTGGCGACGGAACCGCCCATGGCGCGATGTTCTTCGAACACCAGCGGCAGGGTCAGCAGGGCCGGAATATTGGGCGTGCTGTAGGGCGTGCGGGCGCGAATGTCGGTGACCGGGAAATGCATCTCGCCCATGTCCGGGTCGATATCGGCCAAGCGCTCGGGCGCAATGTAAATGAAACCGAGGGTCAGCGGCGCACCGATCCATTTGTGCAGGTTGTAGCCGGCAAAGGCGATGCCCAGCTCATCGAGATTGAACTCGATCTGGCCGAGGGCATGGGCGCCGTCGAGGATCACGTCGATGCCGTATTCCCTGGCGGCAGCGGCAATCGCCTGTACTGGCATCACCAACCCGGTGCGATGGGTGACGTGGGTCAGGGCCATCAACTTCAGACGCGGATAACGCATGAAAGCTTCGCGGTAAGTGGCCAGTAAACTATCGAAACTCGCGGGGTGGCGGTGTTCGATCTCGATCACTTCCACGCCTCGATAGCGGGTCAGCCAACGCATCGCGCTCTTGACCGTGTCGTACTCCAGATCGCCTATCAGCACCTGATCGCCCGGTTCCAGGCGGTTGTAGTTGCGGATCAGCGATTGCAGGCCGTCCGAGGCGTTACGGGTGAGGGCGACGGCTTCGGCGGGGGCACCGATCAGCTCGGCCAGCTGCCCACGAATCTTGACGCTTTCGCCCTGTTCGAAGCGCTGGCGCACATGCACCGAGTTGCCGCGGTTGATCAGTTCGATGTTGCGCTGATACTCCTCGACCACGGTGCGCGACATGCGCCCGAAGTAACCGTTCTCCAGGTTCAGAGGGCCGGGCTCGACAGCATAGCGGTCGGCAAAGGTCAGCCAAAAGGCTTCATCGCGGGAACGGCGGGTGTTATCGGGCATGAGCAACTCGGTAAGGTAGGGCGGATCAGTGGCGAGGGGCGGGTTTGCCGTGTTTGGCGCGCAGCGGTTCGAGCAGCTCCGACAAGCCGTTATGGTCGATTTCCTGCATCAAGGCCAGCAAACCGCCGAGTTCACCATGGGGGAAACCTTCGCGAGCGAACCAGTTCAGGTACTGGCCGGGCAGGTCAGCGATGATGCGGCCCTTGTATTTGCCGAAGGGCATTTGGCGGGTAATCAGCAGTTCGAGCTTTTCGGGATTCATCGTCGGTCGTCTTGATTCAAAACAGTCTGGAAAATACAGGCATTCTGCATGCAGGCCAAATGACAGATCATGCAAAAAAAGCGGATACAGATTTCGCCTTAAACGCCAACTGATTGAAATATAAGTAAAAATACGTCAATTCAAAGCTGGCATGCAGGGTGCAACTACTCATTGCATCTTTCATCAACCGCAAGGAATTGAAAAATGACCGACATTAATAAAGAAGCGATCTCTGTACTCAACGACCTGATTGAAACCTGTAAAGACGGTCAGGAAGGGTTCAAGACTTGCGCTGAAGACCTCAAAAATCCAGAAATCAAAACCCTGTTCATTCAGCGCTCCGCCGACTGCGCCTCTGCCGCTGCTGAACTGCAGGCGACTGTGCGTTCCCTGGGCGGTGATCCGGAAACTTCCACCAGTGTCAGCGGCGATATGCATCGTCGGTGGGTCGACGTGAAGGCGATGTTCACCGGCAAGGATGAAGAGGCGGTGCTGAACGAGGCCGAACGCGGTGAAGACCATGCGCTGAAGTCTTACAGGGAAGCACTGGAAAAAATCAACAAGAACAATCTGGTGAGCATTCGTGACATCGTTGAACGCCAGTATCACGGCGTGCAACGCAACCACGATCAGGTGAAAGCGCTACGTAATCAGGCTCGCGCACGCTCGTAAGCGTTCGTTGTCTGTCAAAAACGCCAGTTAATCTGGCGTTTTTTTTGTGTTCGGGATTGCCCAACTGTGGTCAGGATGGGCTTGCTGTGGCGAGGGAGCTTGGAATCAGCCGATGCTGATCGCCGGCAACGTCGGCAATGTCACGGTCTGTTGCTTGCGCGGCGCCAGAATCTCCGCCTCGCCGTCCACCACCAACTCGTCGCGCTGGTTGAACACCCGCGTGGCGATACGCACACGAAACTTCGGCAGTTTTTCGAGAATCTCCAGGCGTACGGTCAGGGTGTCGCCAATTTTCACCGGTTTCTGAAAGCTCATCGTCTGACCGATATAAATAGTCCCCGGCCCAGGCAACTCGCAAGCCACCGCCGCGCTGATCAACGCGCCGCTGAACATGCCGTGGGCGATACGCTCCTTGAACATGCTGGCGGCGGCGAATTCGGCGTCCAGGTGCACCGGGTTGTGGTCGCCGGACATCGCGGCGAACAACTGAATGTCGCGCTCTTCGACGGTCTTGCTATAGCTGGCGGTCTGGCCGATTTCGAGGGCTTCGTAAGGGGTGTTGGTAACCTGGGTCATCTGTCTCGATTCCTGTGACGAATTAAAAAACACACAAAAAAACTATTCGGTTCTGGGTGGCCGGCGAGCGCTCAAGGCCTGAGCGATCCAGTTCAGCACATCGGCCGTCACTTCGTCGCGGTTGCTCTCGTTGAACAGTTCATGCCGAGCCTGCGGGTAAATCGTCAGCTGCAGGCTCTGGCAGCCAGCGTCGCGCAGGGCGTGGGCCAGATCTTTCAGACGTTTGCCTTCGCTCACCGGATCACATTCGCCGCCAATCACCAGCAGCGGCAGGCCCGGATCGATCTGGGCGAGATTGGACGCTTTGCTGATCTGCTGCAAGCCGCCGAGCAAGTCGATCCACAGTTGATTGGTGCAGCGAAAGCCACAGAGCGGGTCATTGGCGTATTTGTCGACTTCGGCCGGGTCGCGGCTCAGCCAATCGAACGGCGTGCGTGCCGGTTTGAACTTCTTGTTGAACGAGCCGAATGACAGCCATTCGATCAGCGCGCTGCGCCCCTTGGGGCCCTGACGCAGGCGTTCGAGGCGAGCAATCTGTCGCGCGGCGCGATAGAGCGCCACGGGCTGGAAGTTTGAGCCGCTGAGAATCGCCCCGTGCAGGCTGGCGCTGTGGTGCAGCAAATAAGCCTGGGCGATGTAGCTGCCCATGCTGTGGCCCAGCAACACGATCGGCACGCCGGGATGCTGTTGGCCGATGTGTTGGTTAAGGCTGGCCAGGTCGCCGACCACTTTGCACCAGCCATCGTCATCGGCGAAATGGCCCAGCGTACCGTTTTCGGCAGTTTTGCCATGTCCACGCAGGTCCGGCGCATAAACGCCGTAATCCTGATCACAGCATGCTTGCGCCAGACGGGCGTAGCGACCGCTGTGTTCTGCCATGCCATGGGCCAGCAGGATCACCGCCTTGAGCGGCGCGGACGGCAGCCACTGGTTGACGAAAAGGCGGCTGCGGTCACTCGCGGTCAGCCAGAAAGTGTCGTGGATCATGGCGGTTCCTTTGCGTTGAGCTGCCGGGTGGGAAACAGCCCCGCTGCATTGTATAGCGCATCCTTCGCGTGCCGTCTGATCAGGCCACGGCGGGGCAGCAAGATTCACGCGATCTATGACGCCCGTGCGCATATTTGCCTGATTCACCATAGCTGCTAGTGTCCGGGAAGCACCGTTTTTCGCTTCCTGCTTTTTATGGAATGAGAGAGAAGAACAGAAAAGCGGCCCCGGATGGCTCAGGTAAAGAGGACAAGAATAATGCAACCTGATTTCTGGAATGACAAACGCCCGGCCGGCGTGCCCCTGGATATTGACCTTGGAACTTATAAGTCGGTGCTCGAGGTGTTCGAGCGTTCCTGCAAGAAATTTGCTGATCGCCCGGCGTTCAGCAACATGGGCGTGACCCTGACCTACGCCGAACTGGAACGCTACAGCGCCGCGTTCGCCGGTTACCTGCAAGCCCATACCGACCTGGTGCCGGGGGATCGCATTGCGGTGCAGATGCCCAATGTCCTGCATTACCCGATTGCCGTGTTCGGTGCCTTGCGCGCCGGGCTGATCGTGGTCAACACCAACCCGTTGTACACCGCGCGGGAGATGCGTCATCAGTTCAAGGACTCCGGTGCCCGGGCGCTGGTCTACCTGAACGTGTTCGGACAGAAGGTCCAGGAAGTGCTGCCCGATACCGACATCCAGTACCTGATCGAAACGAAGATGGGCGACCTGATGCCCACTGCCAAGGGCTGGCTGATCAATACCGTGGTCGACAAGGTCAAGAAAATGGTCCCGGCGTATTCGTTGCCGCAGGCTATTTCCTTCAAGAGCGCGCTACGTCTGGGCCGGGGCCTGGGCATCAAACCATTGAACGTCGGCCTCGATGACATCGCCGTGCTGCAATACACCGGCGGCACCACCGGGCTGGCCAAGGGCGCCATGCTGACCCACGGCAACCTGGTGGCGAACATGCAGCAAGTGCGTGCCTGCCTGGGGCAATTTGGTCCCGACGGTCAGCCGCTGCTGCGCGAAGGGCAGGAAGTGATGATCGCGCCGCTGCCGCTGTATCACATCTATGCATTCACGGCGAATTGCATGTGCATGATGGTGACCGGCAACCACAACGTATTGATCACCAATCCACGGGACATTGGCGCCTTCATCAAAGAGCTGAAGAACTGGCGGTTCTCGATGCTTCTGGGGCTCAACACACTGTTCGTCGCGCTGATGGACCATCCGGACTTCAAGACCCTGGATTTTTCCAGTCTCAAACTCACCAACTCCGGTGGCACTGCGCTGGTCAAGGCCACAGCCGAGCGCTGGCAACAGCTCACCGGCTGCCGGATCACCGAGGGTTACGGCCTGACCGAAACCTCGCCGGTGGCCTGCACCAACCCCTATGGCGACAAGTCGCGCATCGGCACGGTCGGCCTGCCGGTACCGGGCACCACCCTGAAAGTGATCAACGATGAAGGTGTCGAGCAGCCGCTGGGCGAGCGTGGCGAACTGTGCATCAAGGGTCCGCAGATCATGAAGGGCTACTGGCAGAAGCCCGAAGCCACCGCCGAAGTGCTGGACGCCGACGGCTGGTTCAAGTCGGGCGACATTGCGGTGATCGACCCGGACGGTTTCGTACGCATCGTCGATCGTAAAAAAGACATGATCATCGTTTCGGGCTTCAACGTGTACCCGAACGAAATCGAAGACGTGGTGATGGCCCACCCGAAAGTCGCCAACTGCGCGGTGATCGGCGTGCCGGACGAGCGTTCGGGGGAGGCGGTGAAGTTGTTTGTGGTGGCCCGCGAATCCGGGGTCAGCCTTGAAGAGCTGAAGGCTTACTGCAAGGAAAACTTCACGGCGTACAAAGTGCCCAAGCACATTGTCTTGCGTGAGTCATTGCCGATGACGCCTGTGGGCAAGATTCTGCGGCGGGAGTTGCGAGAGATCGCCTGATCGCTGAATGGCCGCGCTTCGCACGGTTCGCGGGCAAGCCTCGCTCCTACAGGTCCAGTGCTGTTCACATAGCAGTGAACGACGCGAACCCTGTAGGAGCGAGGCTTGCCCGCGAAGCTTTTAAGAGGCAGAAACCCCGGTTCCAGGGGCTTCCAAGGCTCTATAGAATTTTTGCTCTAAAAGTGACTATTGAATATTCAAGAGTCATAAATGTGACCGCAGAGGCCGATTTAGGCTCTGGTAGCCCCTTGGCAAAGCTGCTACTCTCGGCGCGCTTTGTGACTTCTCGGCCTTGAAAAAAGCCAGACTCACCAATAATCAAACATCAATAATAATCGCATCAAATGCGGTATTTGAATTCGCGTTGCTGAGGAGTGGGCTTCCATGATCGAAGACTTTTGGAAGGATAAGTACCCAGCTGGAATTGCTGCCGAGATCAATCCAGACGAGTATCCGAATATTCAGGCAGTGTTGAAGCAATCCTGCCAACGCTTCGCTGACAAACCGGCATTCAGCAACCTGGGCAAGACAATCACCTACGGTGAGCTGTACGAATTGTCCGGTGCCTTTGCCGCTTACCTGCAACAGCATACCGATTTGCAACCCGGTGATCGAATCGCCGTGCAACTGCCCAATGTGTTGCAGTACCCGATCGCCGTCTTCGGTGCGATCCGCGCCGGGCTGATCGTGGTCAACACCAACCCGCTGTACACCGCGCGGGAGATGGAACACCAATTCAACGATTCCGGTGCCAAGGCTTTGGTCTGCCTGGCCAACATGGCGCATCTGGCCGAGGCCGTCGTGCCGAAAACCGGCGTCAAGCACGTGATCGTCACTGAGGTGGCCGACCTGCTGCCGCCGCTCAAGCGTCTGCTGGTCAACAGTGTCATCAAGTACGTGAAGAAAATGGTCCCGGCGTATCACTTGCCCAAGGCCATCAAATTCAATGACGTGCTGAGCAAGGGCCATGGTCAGCCAGTGGCTGAAGCCAACCCCGCCAGCAGCGACGTTGCCGTGCTGCAATACACCGGCGGCACTACCGGCGTGGCCAAGGGCGCAATGCTGACCCACCGCAACCTGGTGGCGAACATGCTGCAGTGCAAGGCGCTGATGGGCTCCAACCTTAACGAAGGTTGTGAGGTTCTGATCACGCCGCTGCCGCTGTACCACATCTATGCTTTCACCTTTCATTGCATGGCGATGATGCTGATCGGCAACCACAATATCCTGATCAGCAACCCGCGCGACCTGACGGCGATGGTCAAGGAACTGTCGAAGTGGAAGTTCAGCGGCTTCGTCGGCCTGAACACGCTGTTCGTCGCGCTGTGCAACAACGAAGCGTTCCGCAAGCTGGATTTCTCCAGTCTGAAAATCACCCTGTCCGGCGGCATGGCCTTGCAACTGGCCGCGGCCGAGCGCTGGAAAGCGGTCACCGGTTGCCCGATCTGCGAAGGTTACGGCATGACCGAAACCAGCCCGGTGGCCACGGTGAACCCGAGCCAGAACATCCAGATCGGCACCATCGGTATTCCAGTGCCATCGACCCTGTGCAAAATCATCGATGATGCCGGTGTTGAACAGCCGTTGGGCGCTATCGGTGAACTGTGTGTGAAAGGTCCGCAAGTCATGAAGGGTTACTGGCAGCGTCAGGACGCCACCGATGAAATACTCAACAGCGAAGGCTGGTTGAAAACCGGTGACATCGCGCTGATCCAGCCAGACGGTTACATGCGCATTGTCGATCGCAAGAAAGACATGATCCTGGTCTCCGGTTTCAACGTGTACCCCAATGAGCTTGAAGACGTGCTGGCGACCCTGCCGGGCGTGCTGCAATGCGCGGCCATCGGTATACCGGACGAGAAGTCCGGCGAGGCGATCAAGATCTTCATCGTCGCCAAACCGGGTGTGACCCTGACCAAGGAACAGGTGATGGAGCACATGCGCGCCAACGTTACCGGCTACAAAGTGCCCAAAGCCGTGGAGTTCCGCAACGCGCTGCCGACCACCAACGTCGGCAAGATCCTGCGCCGCGAACTGCGTGACGAAGAGTTGAAGAAACTGGGCGTGAAGAAAGTCAGCGCCTAGTCAAACAAAAGCCCCGCAGATGCGGGGCTTTTGGTTTCTTGCCAGGACTGATCGTTCCCACGCTCTGCGTGGTAACGATCAACGGGGGGTTACTGCCGGAACTGCGCGAAATCAACGTTGGTACCGGCCGGGCGCATGTCCTGCAGGTAGGAGTCCTTGTCGGCGCTCAGTTCCAGACTCAGGGCTGCCTTGCGCTTGCCTTGGTTGCGCACCACCAGGCCTTCGAGTTTCTCGCGCAGGAACACCGTCGGCACTTTCAGGTGCAGCAGTTCGTCGGTATCCGGGGTGTGCATCAGCAAGTGAATCCATTCGTACTGACCAACGGCCAGGCGCGCGACCGGAATATCGAACCAGAAGATATTGCGGTTGCGGTTCAATTCGGTGAAATGGCAGTTGTTGACGCCAAGCACAGCACCGCCGAGTTCCTGGTTTCTGCGGGCAATGGCCAGCTTTTTATCGAGTTTCATAACGTTCCTACGGGATTGGATCTTCAGCGCCATGGCCTGAATACGTTGCGCATTCTCGGGGCAAAGCCTGCAAACATAAAGCCTGATCTGCGAAATGTCCGGTTAATAAATAAATGAAACTCCGCGCAAAGGCCCTCGGTCAATCCTTGTGTAACCACTTTTCCCGTTGAAATGTTCACAGGAGAAATACCATGAGCAGCACAGGCGATAAAGTTAAAGGCATGGCAAACGAAGCGGCCGGCAACGTCAAGCAAGGCGTCGGCAAGGCCACCGGCAACGAAAGACTGCGCTCCGAAGGCGTGGCGCAGGAGAGGAAAGGCGAAACCCAGCAAGCGATCGGCAAAGCCAAGGATGCTCTTAAAAAAGGTATCGACAAGGCGTAACCCGGGCTTTGACGAGTAATAGAAACGGCCATCCGCGGATGGCCGTTTCTGTGTCAGCTTGAACTTGAGCAAGGAAATTGTTTCAAAGTCGCCAAGTAGGCTACTTTGTTGTAGAAAACGGCCCCTGAGTCGCCTTGTCTTCAACCTTTTTGCGGCGAAAGGAGACGCTAATGTTTTTTCCGACCATGAAAGGTTTGCCCCTGCATCGGGTGATGATGCGCACGGTCACCGAGTTTGTCGCCGACGAGATGTCGACCTATGCCTCGGCGCTGGCCTATCAGATGCTGTTCTCGCTATTCCCTTTCATTCTGTTCCTGATCGCCCTGATCGGCTTTCTGCACTTGCCGGATTTCTTTTCCTGGCTGCGCCTGCAATCAGAACTGGTTTTGCCGCCCCAAGCGCTGGAGCAGGTGAACCCGGTGATCGACCAGCTCCAGCAATCCAAGGGGGGGTTATTGTCGGTAGGTATCGTGATCGCCCTGTGGACCGCGTCCGCCGGTGTGCGGTTGATGATGAGCGCTATGAATGCCGCATATGACGTGGTCGAAGGCCGTCCGGTCTGGAAGCGTTTTCCTCTGTCGATTTTCTACACCATCGGTATCGCCGGCATGCTGCTGATCGCCGCCGCGCTGATGGTGCTCGGGCCGCAGGTGATGGGCTGGATCGCCGCGCAAGTCGGCCTCGAAGATTTCATCGTGACCGTCTGGACCATTGTGCGCTGGCCGGTGATCGTGATTTTGCTGATGATGGCGGTGGCGCTGATTTACTACGTCATGCCCGACGTCAGGCAAGAGTTTCGCTTCATCACCCCGGGTTCGGTGCTGGCCGTGGTGGTCTGGATCGTCGCTTCGCTGGGCTTCGGTCTTTATGTCAAAGCCTTCGCCAACTACAACGCCATGTATGGCAGTATCGGCGCGATCATCGTGTTGTTGCTGTACTTCTATATTTCCGCCGCGGTGCTGTTGCTCGGCGCGGAAATGAACGCGGTGATCGAGCACATGTCATCCGAAGGCAAGCATCCTGGCGAACAGGTGCCCGAAGAACCCAAACACCACGTTTCAGGACTGGGACGGGACCACTCGATCAAACCGACCACTGACGAAGCCATAAAATGATCCGTGAAATTCTGAAAATGGGCGATGAGCGCCTGCTGCGCATTGCCCCGCCGGTGCCGGCAGAAATGTTCGACAGCCCTGAGTTGTGGCAACTGATCGACGACATGTTCCAGACCATGGAAAGCGTCGGCGGAGTTGGTCTGGCCGCGCCGCAGATCGGTGTCGACCTGCAACTGGTGATCTTTGGTTTCGAACACAGCGAACGCTATCCGGACGCCGAAGCGGTGCCGCAGACGATTCTGATCAATCCGCTGATCACGCCCTTGAGCCCGACCCTCGAAGAGGGTTTTGAAGGCTGCCTGTCGGTGCCGGGCCTGCGTGGTGCGGTAGATCGCTATCAGCAGATTCGCTATGAAGGTTTCGATCCCAAGGGCGAGCCGATCGTGCGCATTGCCTCGGGATTCCATGCGCGGGTGGTGCAGCATGAATGCGATCACCTGATCGGCCGGTTATACCCGTCGCGCATCAATGATTTCAGCAAATTCGGATTTACCGAGGTGATGTTTCCGGACCTCGATCCCACAGTGGACGACTGATCTTTGCGTCACCGCCGAACACTGTGGGAGCGGGCTTGCCCGCGAAGAGGCCGGCACATCCAGCATCATTGCTGTCAGACAGATTGCTATCGCGGGCAAGCCCGCTCCTACAGGATCTCTGTTGTTCAGGCAGAACGCGGTTCCAGCCCCATGGCAATCATCGGCTTGCTGCGCGCATAACGGCTCAAACGTTCAGCCATGGCGTAGGGCAGGGGTGGGTCGAACGTAAAACCGCGGCGCTCATAAAAGCCGCGTAAATCCGGATGGCAGAACAACCACACCGGCGCTTCCAAACGCTTCACCGCTTCAGCGATCAACGCTGCAGCGACACCCTGTTCACGGCACGCCGGATCGACAAACAGCCCCGTCAGCCAATGCCCGCCAGATACCGGACGCAGGCACAGTGCGGCGACAATCTCCTCGCGGCGCGCCACCCACAATTGAGCATCGCGCACAGCTTTCATCGACGATTGGTGGGCGCGGTAAAACTTGTTCATCAACGGCCATAACGGCTCGTCGAGCAAGGTGTATTGGGTGTTGGGCATGGGCTCGGACAGTCGGTATGCAAAGCGGGTGATTATAAAAGAACACGCGCGCGGGGATAGGTGTATACCTGATCTCACATCCGGTCTGAGTGGAGTACGTATCATGTCCAAAGGTATGGATTCAAAGAAAGCGGCGAAGAAAAAGCCGGCGAAAACCGCGATTGAGAAGCGTGCGGACAAGAAAGCCAAGAAGGTGGGTGTGTTCGGCCACTGATCCCGCGTCAAAAGGAGCCCGAGTCTTCGGGCTCCTTTTTTTTTATGCCTCCGCAGCCAACGCCGCTTTCACGCTTGGCCGCTGATCAATCCGTACCTGAAACCGCATCAACGCCGGCCACTGATTCAAATCGATGCCAAACACCTGAGTCCAGCGCAACACGGTAAACAGATACGCATCAGCAATACTGAATCCGCCAGCCATCAAATAATCCTGCCGCTCCAGCGTCTGACTCAACACGACAAATCGCTTGAACAGCTTCTCTTTGATGAGCGCTTTCACATCATCCGGAAACTGTGAGTTGAACAGCCAACCCAGCCCGCCATGAATCTCGGTCGAAACGAAATTCAGCCATTCCTGCAAACGCACCCGCTCGAACGTCCCGTTTGTCGGTGCCAGGTTCGCCTCTGAACGTAGATCCGCCAGGTATTGCAGGATCGCCGGGCCTTCGGTCAGCACATCGCCGTTTTCCAGCTGCAACGCCGCGACGTAGCCTTTGGGGTTGATGGCGAGGAAGTCCTCGCCAGTGACGGTTTGTTTGGTGCTGTTGTCGACGCGGACCAACTCGAACGGCAAATCCAGTTCGCGCAGCACAATGTGCGGCGCCAATGAGCAGGCTTGCGGGGCGTAATACAACTTCATGGGCAGGGCTCTGGTTGCGGGTTTGCGCCAGTGTCATAGTGCGCAGCACGCTCGGTAAAATTAATCTTTCAGAAAACTGCCATTAGGAAAGCTACTGCCATGATGAATTTGATGCACTGGCGAATGGTGGTGGCGGTGGCCGATACCGGCAACATTACCCGGGCCGCCGAGCGGGTTGGAATGACCCAGTCCGGTGCCAGTCAGGCGCTGGCACTGATCGAAGAAACCCTGGGCGTTCAGCTGTTCAGCCGGGAAAACCGTCAGACCCTGCCGACTGCCATCGGCATGCCTGTGATCGAACAGGCGCGAACCATGCTCGGTGCTCTCGAGAACATTCGCAGTACCGTCGATGCCGCCAAGGATATCCAGCGCGGGACGATTCGCCTGGCGAGTTTTCCCATGGTACTGGCGACCTTTCTGCCGCCGCTGCTGCGCCAGTTCAATCGGCTGTATCCCGGCATTCAAGTGGTGGCGCTGGAGGTCAGCGACGATGAAGTGGAAACCCTGCTCGGCGCCGGACTGGTGGATGTCGGTGTGGTACTGAACCCGACCCCCGAGCGTAGTGCCGGTCGTTTGGGGCATGATGCCTGGGTGGCGGTTTTGCCCGGTGGCCATCCCTTGGCGCGCCGCTCGAATGAGGAGGGCGTCTCACTGGCGGAACTGGCGGAGCAACCCTTTGTGTTGGCCACGGGCGGTTGTTCGACCAATGCCCGCAGCCTGACCATCGACGCCGGGCTGCAACTGTTGGATGTGCGGGCCGAGGTGCGGGAGTGGAGCAGTGCGTTCACCCTGGTGCGGGAAAACATCGGCGTGACCCTGGTGCCGGAAATGACCCTGCCGACCCATCGCCAAGGCTTGCGGGTAGTGCCCGTGACGCCACGTATCAATCGCGAATTTGCCTTGGTGGTTGCACCCGACAAAGAACCTTCGGCGGCGGTACGGGCGTTGTTGGGTATGCTCACTTGCTAAATCAAGGCACGCCATTACAGGCGTGTTCCATGAACCCCGGCCGCAGCGCCAGTCGTTGGCAATAGGCGTCGACGGCGGGATAGTCCGGGCGCTCCATCGGGGTCATCCGCCAGCGGTTGACCGATAGCCCGATGAGGATATCGGCCAGTGTGAAGTGTGACCCCGCGACATAGGCGCCGGTCGCCGTGAGTTGCTGTTCGAGGATGCCCATTTTCGCGTTCCAGCCACGAACGCCATCGGCAATCCGTTGCGAATCCTGAAAGTCCGGCGATTGCCTGACCAAGGCAAAAAATGCATAGCCCCAGGACGGATTGAGTTCGGTGGCTTGCCAGTCCATCCACTGCTCTACGCGAGCGCGGGCTGCCGGTTCGATGGGCAACAGGTCAGTGTTTTGATATTTACCGGCCAGATAGCGGCAAATGGTATTGGACTCCCACAGCACGCCGGCTTCATCGATGAGCACCGGCACTTGTGCGTTGGGGTTGAGCTGGAGAAAATCCGGGCTCTGGGTCGATGCGAAACCGTTGCCCCAGTCTTCGCGTTCGTAGGAAACGCCCAGTTCGTCGCAGGCCCAAAGGACTTTTCTGACGTTGATTGACGACGCTCGACCCAAAATTTTCAGCGCATGTCCCATTGAGCTTCTCCGTTTGCTGTTCCAGGTATCGGGAATCTAGCACGCGGAGCGTGGGAATGGTCGTGCGTCAGGTGCTCTCGCGCACCTTCAATTCAAACCCCATATCCTGCACCGGTTTGGCCACTGAATTGCCGGCCATCAACGTCAGCATCAGTTCCGCGGAGCGACGGCCAATGGCCTCGCGTGGGGTACTGATGCTGCTCAGGCGCGGGACCATGTGGGCCGAGGCCGGCAGGTCGTTGAAGCCGAGGATCGCCACCTGTTCGGGGATCTTGATGCCACAGCGCAGGGCTTCGAGCAATGCGCCCTGGGCCAGGTCGTCGTTGCCGAAGAAGATCGCATCGACGTCGGGATGATTGGCGAGCAGTTGCAGGAACAGTTCACCACCCAACCCCACGGAGGAGGCGCGCGGGGTCAGCACTTCCAGGGCTGGATCATACAAGCCGGCCTTTTGCAGCGCGCGGCGGAAACCTTCGCCACGCAGCAGCGTGCGCTGGTCCAGTTGCGCGCCGATGTAGGCCAGGCGTTTGCGACCGCGGGAGAGCAAATGCTCAGCCGCGGTTTCGCCGGCAGCGACTTGAGAAAAACCGACGCAATTGAGCCCGGCTGCACTGTCCAGTTCCATCATGTAGACGCTGGGAATGTTGCTGGCCTCAATCATTCGCCGCGAACTTTCGGTGCGGTCGAAACCGGTCAGCAACAAGCCGCGAGGCTGATAGGCCATGTAATTGCGCAGCAGGTTTTCTTCTTCATCGCGCGAGTAATGGAAGTTACCGATCAGCACTTCGAAGCCCTTTGGTCGCAAAACCTGATGAATGGCTTCCAGCGTGTCGATGAACAGCAGGTTGGACAGCGACGGCACCAAAACCACCACGGAATGGCTCTGGGCCGAGGCCAGGGCACGGGCTGCGGGGTTGACCACGTAGTTCAGTTCGAGGGCGGCCTTCTGGACTTTTTCCACCAGTTCGGTGGCCACCGTGCTCACGCCGCGCAGGGCGCGGGAGGCGGTAATCGGGCTGACACCGGCCAGGCGCGCGACTTCGTTGAGGGTAGGGCGGCCAGTGGTGCGAGTATTTTTATCGTTTTTAGGGGTAATCATCGGACGGCTTGCCAAACAAAATTCAAGGCACTAAGGTAGCGCTGTCTCGAGGCGGCTGCAAATGCATGAGCGGGTCTTGCCTGATCCTCGCTTTTTGGCATCGAGAACGAACATGCTGCAACCCACAAAAATGACAAGAAGGCGTCGGCAACTTCTGCTTTTGCACTTGAGTCCTACGTAGCAAAGGTAGCGCTGTCTGCGCGCTGAGGTGTTACATGAATCATCCCATCACCGCCCTGGTCATCATGGGCGTTGCCGGTTGCGGCAAGACGTGCGTCAGCCAGGCCCTGTGCCAGCTCAGCGGCGCGACCGCCATTGAAGGCGACACTTTTCACCCCGCTGCCAATATCGAAAAGATGAGCGCGGGTATCCCCCTGAACGATGAAGACCGTGCCGGCTGGCTCGACAGCCTGTGCGATGAACTGCGCCGCATCGATGCCAAGGGCGAGCGCCCGGTGCTGACGTGCTCGGCCCTCAAACACAGTTACCGCGAACGCTTGCGCAGTGCCTTGCCGGGCCTGGGCTTCGTTTTCCTTGAGCTGACCCCCGAAGTCGCCGCCGATCGTGTGTCTCATCGGCCGGGCCACTTCATGCCATCGACCTTGATCGACAGCCAGTTCGCAACCCTTGAATCGCCCGTTGGTGAGCCCCTGACCCTGGCTCTGGATGCTTCAAGTCACAGTGTCGATGAATTGGCCGCTCTGGCCCACCGTTGGTGGCTCGATCATGGCTTGAAACTCGCCAGTTGAGTTTTGCTCCAAGAGATAGCGCTGTCCTGACGGCTTTTGAATAATCGCTTTTATAACAACAACAAACAGGAGACACCCCCTTATGTTTGGCATGTCCCACGAGACCTTTCTGCTGCTTGATGCAGTGGTCACGGTGATCGGACTTATCGTCCTGATCACCAAGTTCAAGTTTCACCCCTTCATCGCCCTGATCATTGCCGCAGCCTTTCTCGGGCTGACCTCCGGCATGCCGATCGGCACCATTATCAAGGCGTTCCAGGACGGCTTCGGTGGGGTGCTCGGTTTTGTCGGGATCATTCTGGCGCTGGGCACCATGCTCGGCAAAATGATGGCCGAGTCGGGCGGGGCGGACCAGATCGCCCAGACCCTGATTCGAGCCTTCGGTAAGGACAAGGTGCAGTGGGCCATGATGTTCGCGGCCTTCCTGGTCGGCATCCCGCTGTTCTTCGAAATCGGCTTCGTGCTGCTGATCCCGCTGGTGTTCATCGTCGCCCGTCGCACCGGCGTGTCGATCATCAAGATCGGTATCCCGCTGCTGGCCGGTCTGTCCGCCGTGCACGGTCTGGTTCCGCCGCACCCGGGTCCGTTGCTGGCCATCGGCGTGTTTGGTGCCGACATCGGTAAAACCATCCTTTACGGCCTGATCGTTGCGCTGCCAACGGCCATTATTGCCGGCCCGATCTTCGGTACGTTCATTGCCAAGCACATTCCTGGTCATCCGAATCAGGAACTGGTGGATCAACTGGTGCGCGATGAGGATGCAGGCGATCTGCCTAGCTTCGGCATTACCTTGGTCACCGTGCTGTCGCCCGTGTTCCTGATGCTGCTCAAGACCTTTGCCGATGTGGCGCTGCCGGACGGCAACTTCTTCCGCACCTTCATGGACCTGATCGGTCACCCGATCTCGGCGCTGCTGCTGGCATTGCTGCTGTCGCTGTACACCTTCGGCTACAAGCAGGGCATCGGTTCGCAACAGATGCTCAAATGGCTGGACGCGAGCCTTGCACCAACCGCCGCGATCATCCTGATCATCGGTGCCGGTGGCGGCTTCAAACAGATGCTGGTGACCAGCGGTGTGGGTAATGTCATCGGCAACATGGCGGTGGAAGCGCAGATCTCGCCAATCCTTCTGGCGTGGCTGGTGGCGGCGGTGATCCGTATCGCGACCGGTTCGGCAACCGTGGCGACTATTACTGGCGCAGGCATCGTGGTGCCGGTGGTGGGGATGATTCCGGGCGTGAATCGTGAGCTGCTGGTGCTGGCCACCGGTGCCGGTTCGTTGATCCTGTCTCACGTCAACGACGCTGGTTTCTGGCTGGTGAAGCAGTACTTCAACATGACCGTGGCGGAAACCTTCAAGACCTGGACCGCGATGGAAACCATCCTGTCGGTGGTAGGCCTGGGCTTTATCCTGCTGTTGTCGTTGTTCGTCTGACACGATTGGCAAACACAAAAAAACCGCAGCGATGCGGTTTTTTTGTGGGTGATGATCGTTCCCACGCAGAGCGTGGGAACGATCATGTCAGGCGTTGGTTTTGGTCACTAGGCCATCCGCACGGAACATCCCGCGAATCCCGCGCACGGCCTGACGAATCCGGTCCTGGTTTTCGATCAGCGCGAAGCGCACATGATCATCCCCATACTCGCCAAATCCCACACCCGGCGAGACGCAAACCTTGGCCTCGGCCAGCAGTTTCTTGGCGAATTCCAGCGAGCCCATGTGTGCGTAAGCCTCGGGAATCTTGGCCCAGACATACATCGAGGCTTTCGGGTTTTCGACCATCCAGCCCAGTTCATGCAGGCCTTTGACCAGCACGTTGCGCCGCTGCCGATACTGATCGGCAATGTCTTTGACGCACTGCTGATCGCCTTCCAGCGCCGCGATGGCCGCGACTTGCAGCGGGGTGAACGTGCCGTAGTCGTGGTAGCTCTTGATCCGCGCCAGGGCGTTGACCAGCTCCGGGTTGCCGACCATAAAACCGATGCGCCAGCCAGCCATGTTGTAGCTCTTGGACAAGGTGAAAAACTCCACAGCGATGTCCTTGGCGCCGGGCACCTGCATGATCGACGGGGCTTTCCAGCCATCGTAGACGATGTCGGCGTAGGCCAGGTCGTGCACCACCAAAACATCGTACTGCTTGGCGAGGGCGATCACCCGCTCGAAGAAATCCAGCTCCACGCATTGGGCGGTGGGGTTGGACGGGAAGCCGAGGATCATCATCTTCGGTTTCGGGATCGAGCCGCGAATCGCCCGTTCCAGCTCGGCGAAGAAGTCCACGCCAGGAATCAGCGGCACCGACCGCACTTGGGCGCCGGCAATCACGGCACCGTAGATGTGAATGGGGTAGCTCGGGTTAGGCACCAGCACGGTGTCGCCCTGGTCGAGGGTGGCCAGCATCAAATGCGCCAGGCCTTCCTTGGAACCGATGGTGACGATGGCTTCGCTTTCCGGGTCGATATCAACTTCATAGCGATCCTTGTACCAATTGGAAATCGCCCGGCGCAGGCGCGGAATCCCTTTGGATGTGGAGTAGCCGTGGGTGTCTTCGCGTTGGGCGACGGTGACCAGTTTTTCGACAATGTGCGGCGGCGTAGCACCGTCGGGGTTGCCCATGCTCAAGTCGATGATGTCTTCGCCACGACGACGGGCGGCCATCTTCAGCTCGGCAGTGATGTTGAAAACGTAAGGAGGGAGTCGATCTATGCGCGCAAAGCGGCGCGGCGAACCTTGTTCGGCCATTGTTGCCTCGGATAACGTAAGCGCCCGGAACCGTCCGAGCGACGCTGGCCACTGCGGTGGCCTGTGGCGGAATGTAAGGGCAGTCGTGGCAAACTGTCTAGCCTGCGCATCAATAAATTTTCCCCAAGGATATGGTCGATGGAATTTACCAGTGGCTTCTTGTTGAGCCTTTCGCTATGCCTGGACATCGGCGTGGCCAATATCGCGATGATCACGCTGGCGATGCAGCGCGGCTACTTTCAAGGCTTTGCCCTGGGCCTGGGGACGTGTGTCGGCGACCTGATTTACGCGGTGCTGGCATTGGCCGGCATGACCGTATTGCTGCAGTACGAAACCGTGCGGTGGGTGTTATGGATCGGTGGGTCGGTATTGCTGGTGTACTTCGCGGCGAAGATGATTTATTCGGCGATTCACCATGAAGCGCTGTTGGCGCAAACCGCTGAAGTCGGTCATAACTCCCACCGCAAGGAGTTTTTTCGCGGGATTTTTCTCGCCATGTCATCGCCCAGTGCAATTCTCTGGTTTGCTGCGGTGGGCGGCACGCTGATCGCCCGTTCCGGCGGCAGTGGTGCGATCAGCTCGGCGTTGTTTCTCGGCGGTTTCTTGTGCGCCGGGGTGCTCTGGTGTGTCGGTCTGTGCTTCGCTGCAAGCCACGGCGGCAAATTGCTCGGCGACAAACTACTGCGTTACTCCTACATGGCATCGGCAGCGATCTTCTGCTATTTCGCGGTCTACGTGATCCTATCGGGTTATAACGAGTTCATCGGTCCAAGCACCATCGAACAGTTGCACGCACTGTAATTGGGCGAATCGGGTTTGGCTTCTATACTCCCAGCCGAACCCACCTTTCAGTACCAGGAGTTGAGTCATGGATGAGCAAACAGGCGTCGAAACGGCCGAGCCACGCTTCGAAAACGGGCACTTCATGCTCATAGCGGGGCTTGGTGGACGATTTACTGCGGATACGACCAAGGCAATCCCCGACCTTTGGGAGAAATTCATTCCCGAGATTGGCAAAATTCCCGGTCAGAAAAGCGAAGTAACCTACGGCATCTGCTGTAATCCGGATGGCAAGGGTGGTTTCGAATACATCGCCGGTGTCGAAATCAGCAAGCTCGACGACCTGCCCGAGAAGTACCGCTGGATCGAAGTTCAGCCTCAGAAGTATGCAGTTTTCGAACACCAGGGCTCGCTGGATACCTTGCCCCAGACCTTTCAATACATCTGGAAAACCTGGTTGCCGAAGTCCGGGCATGAAGCTGCGGACGCTCCGGAGTTCGAACGCTACAGCGACGATTTCAACCCGAAGCTCAACACCGGCACGATGGAAATCTGGCTGCCGCTCAAAGCGTAATGAGCGAGTCGAGCGGCGGATCGGTGATCCGCCTCTCGATGTCGTGTTGATGCTGATTTATGATCCCCAACCTTTCCCGTGCCGATTCCGAGCTGCCATGAACACCGTCATCCGCCACGTCATCCCCGCTGACCTGGACCGTTGCTACGCCATCGAGACCGTTGCCTACGAAGGCGACGAAGCCGCGACCCGCGAGAAAATCGCCACCCGCATCGCCACCTGGCCCGAGGGCTTCATCGTCGCCGAAGTGGATGGCGTTGTAGCCGGTTTCATCAATTCAGGTGCGGCCTTTCAGGTGGAGATGTCGGACGAGGCGTTCAAGGAGCTGATCGGCCACGATCCGGCCGGCCCGCATGTGGTGATCATGTCGGTGGTGGTGCATCCGGACTACCAAGGGCAGGGCCTGGCGAAACGCTTGCTGGGTGAGTTCATCCAGCGCATGCGCGCACTGAACAAGGCCAGCATCCATCTGATGTGCAAAGAGCGGCACATTGCGCTCTACGCCGGTTTTGGTTTTGCCTACATAAAGCCTTCGGCGTCGGACCATGGCGGGATGGCGTGGCATGAGATGGTGTTGATGCTGTAACCCGCGGGCCGGCCCAGATCCAGTGCGGGCCGGTGCTGATCACAAGCCTCAATCGATGCCGACAAACCCTCCGGTCTGGTGCTGCCACAACCGCGCATACAAGCCGCCACGGGCCAGCAGTTCGGCGTGGCTGCCGGTTTCGGCGATCTTGCCGTTTTCCAGCACCACCAGGCGATCCATCCGCGCGATGGTCGAGAGGCGGTGGGCGATGGCGATCACGGTTTTGCCCTCCATCAGGGTTTCGAGGCTTTCCTGGATTGCTGCTTCGACTTCCGAGTCCAGTGCCGAAGTGGCTTCGTCCATGATCAAGATCGGCGCGTTCTTGAGCAGCACCCGGGCAATCGCAATCCGCTGACGCTGACCACCGGAGAGTTTCACCCCACGTTCACCGACGTGAGCATCGAAACCGGTGCGGCCTTCAGAGTCCGACAGCAACGGGATGAATTCGTCGGCGCGAGCCTTGTGCACCGCTTCCCAGAGTTCGGCATCGGTGGCGTCGGGTTTGCCATACAGTAAATTGTCGCGGATAGAGCGGTGCAGCAACGAGGTGTCCTGGGTGATCATGCCGATGCGTTCACGCAGGCTTTCCTGGCTGACTTCGGCGATGTTCTGGCCGTCGATGAGGATCCGCCCGCCCTGCACGTCATAGAGGCGCAGCAGCAGATTGACCAACGTCGATTTACCAGCACCGGAAGGGCCGATCAGGCCGATTTTCTCGCCGGGTTTGATGGTCAGGTTGAGGTCGCCGATGATCCCGCTCTTCTTGCCATAGTGGAAATCGACGTGCTCGAAACGCACCTCGCCACGCGCCACATTCAAAGGCTTGGCCTGCTCACGGTCGGTGATGCTGACCGGCTGGGAAATGGTCTGCAAACCGTCCTGAACCATGCCGATGTTTTCGAAAATGCCAGTGACCACCCACATGATCCAGCCAGACATATTGACGATGCGGATCACCAGGCCCGTGGCCAAGGCAATTGCACCCACTGAGATCATCGATTGCGTCCACAACCACAGCGCGAGGCCAGTGGTGCTGACGATCAGCAGGCCGTTCATGCTGGTGATGGCCACGTCCATGCTGGTCACCACACGGCCGGCCAGTTGGGCTTTTTCGGTTTGCTCCTTGATCGCTTCGCGGGCGTATTGCTGCTCGAAGTTGGTGTGGGCGAACAGCTTCAAGGTGGTGATGTTGGTGTAGCCATCGACGATCCGCCCCATGAGTTTGGAACGTGCATCGGAAGACACCACCGAGCGTTCCTTGACCCGTGGCACGAAGTAGTAGAGGGCGCCGATGAAGGCGGCGATCCAGGTCAACAGCGGGATCATCAGGCGCCAGTCGGCTTCGGCGAACAGCACGAGTGAACTGATCGCGTAGATCAGCACGTGCCATAGCGCATCCACCGCTTGCACAGCCGAATCGCGCAACGAGTTGCCGGTCTGCATGATGCGTTGGGCGATGCGCCCGGCGAAGTCATTCTGGAAGAAATTGAGGCTCTGTTTGAGCACATAACTGTGGTTCTGCCAGCGGATCAGGCTGGTCAGGCTGGGGCTCAAGGTCTGATGCACCAGCAAGTCATGCAGGCCAACAAATATGGGGCGCAGGACCAGCGCAACCACCGCCATCCAGGCCAATTCGAGACCGTGATCCTGGAAAAAGTTGACGTTGGGCGTGCCCTGGGCGAGATCGATGATGCGGCTCAGGTAGCTGAACAGCGCCACCTCGATCAGCGCACCGATCAGGCCGATGATCAGGAGGGCCGCGAAACTCGGCCAGACCTGCTTCAGGTAATAGGTATAGAAGGGGAGAACCCGATCCGGCGGAGCCGCCGTCGGTGCATCGCGGAAGATATCGATCAGTTTTTCAAAACGGCGATAAAGCATCAGTTCTCCGCCCGCGCACGGGCTCTCCTTTAAACGATATGAGCGGCGCCGGAAGCACCGGCGGCCGCTCAAAACTCCCTGTTCAGCTTACTCTCAGTCGATGCGCTTGGCCGACTTGATGAACACAGGGTCGGCCGGCACGTCTTTCATGCCACCACGGGTGGTGGTTGGCGAATTGACGATGATGTCCACCACGTCCATGCCCTTGACCACTTTGCCAAACACCGCGTAACCGTCGCCCTGATCGAGGAAGTCGTTGTCTTTGACGTTGACGAAGAACTGGCTGGTGGCCGAATCCGGGACGGAAGTACGGGCCATGGACAGCGTGCCACGCACGTTATGCAGGCCGTTTTTGGATTCGTTCTTGATCGGCGCCTTGGTTTCTTTTTGCTGCATTTGTTGAGTGAAACCGCCGCCCTGGACCATAAAGCCAGGAATCACACGGTGAAAAATCGTGTTGTTGTAGAAGCCGCTGTCGACGTACTCAAGAAAGTTCTTGGTACTGATCGGCGCCTTGACCGGGTCCAGTTCGATTTCGATCTGGCCATTGGTGGTTTCCAGCAGCACGTGCGGCGCCTTGGCGGGCGTGGCGGCCATCAGGTTGGCGGCAAACAGAACGGAGCCGGCGACGAGGGCGATTTTTTTCAGCATGGGTCAGTGATCCTGAGTGGTGGTGTCGACTGCGGTGAGAAACTCGAGCAGCGTTTGGTTGAAGCGTTCGGGTTGATCCAGCGGGGTGGCGTGGCGCGAGTCGGCGATCACCACCAGCCGCGCATCGGGCAGCAGTTTTACATAGGTTTCTTTCAGCGTGACCGGGGTGTAGTCACGGTCGGCGCTGACGATGAGGGTTGGACAGGACACCCGGGAAAGTCGTTCCTGAACCCCCCAGCCAACGATGGCATTGAAACTGGCGAGATAAGCATGTTTGTCGTTTTTTGCCCAGCGCGCCGCTATTTTTTGTCGTAACGAAGCTTGTTCGGGCCTGGGGAACAGCTTGGCGCCGAGGGCCTTGCCAATGGTGCCCATGCTCAGCACGTGCATCAGGCTCCAGCGTTTGAACCACTGCCAGTCATCGTTGCGGCTGCGCCGTTTGACCTCGGGCGCGCTGTTGACGATGCACAGGCTCTTGAGCAGTTGCGGCTGATCCACCGCCAGTTGAAAGGCGATCATGCCGCCCATCGAAAGTCCGACAAGATGTGTAGGGCCGAGGTTCAAGTGCTCGATCAGCGCGATCAGGTCGGCGCTGAACCCGGCGATGCTGTAGCGCTCGCGGGGCTTGTCGGAGCGCCCGTGGCCGCGCACATCCGGGACGATCACCCGATAGTGGGCCGAGAGCGCCGGGATCTGCATTTCCCAGTCCAGGGTGCTGGAACCCAACCCGTGAACCAGTAGCAACGGGGTGCCGTGGCCATATTCCTCATAGTGCAGGTTACAACCTTCATGTTCGAAATAAGCCATGGGTACACTCCGTGTCAGGCTTGTTCAGGGGCGGCGAAGGGCGCATCCAGCGGCGCGGTATCGAAGGTGCGCAGCAGTTCGATGAGAATCTGCGTGGCCGGGCCCAAGGGTTTGTCCTTGTTTGAATACAGATAGAAGCTAGGGTTGCGGCTGCCACCCTGGTCCAACGGTAGCACTTTGAGCGTCCCTTCCTTGAGTTCGCGCTCGATCATGTGCCGGGGCAGCCAGGCGAAGCCCAGGCCGCTGCTGACGAAGGTCGCGGCGGTGGCCAGGCTGCCGACGGTCCAGCGCTGTTCGGCGCCGAGCCAACCGACGTCTCGCGGTTGCTGACGGCCGGAGTCGCGGATCACCACTTGCATCTGGCTTTCCAGGTCCTGGAAGTTCAGTTCGCGGTTCAGGCGATGCAGCGAATGCTCGGGGTGGGCGACCGCGATGAATTCGACGTCGCTCAATTCTGCGCCCAGATACCCGGGAATGCTGAAACCGGTAATGGCCAGATCGGCCACGCCTTCAAGCAACACTTCCTCGACACCCGACAACACTTCTTCGCGCAGACGTACCCGGCAGCCACGACTTTGAGGCATGAACGCGGTCAGGGCGCGAACGAGGCGGGCGCTGGGGTAGGCGGCGTCGACCACCAGCCGCACTTCCGCTTCCCAGCCTTGCTCCATGTGATGGGCCAGGTCTTCCAGTTGGCTGGCCTGTTTCACCAGTTGCCGGGAACGGCGCAGCAACACGCCGCCGGCTTCGGTGAGCACCGCTTTGCGGCCGTCGATACGTAACAGCGGCACACCGAGCTGGTCCTGCATGCGCGCTACGGTGTAGCTGACCGACGATTGCGAGCGGTGCAGCGCTTCGGCGGCCTGGGCGAAACCGCCGTGATCGACCACGGCCTGTAACGTTCGCCATTGATCAAGGGTCACGCGGGGCGCTTTCATGTTGAGCTCCTCTTGTCCTAAGCTGGCAGTCCTTATTGGAGACTGCCGAATGAAAAAACTGTGTTGTGTGATGGCGGGTTGTGCGGTGTTGGCGATGCTGCCGCTGACTGCATTTGCTTATCCGATCGACGTTCAAAAGCAATTGAACGGCTTGAGCATCGACTACAACGCCTTTGATACAGATGCCGATATCGCCTCCATTCAGGTGAACAACTACGGCAGCACCGATGCGATCTGCAAAGTGGTTTTCAACAATGGTCCAGAAGCGCCGCGTAACCGCACAATCGAAGTGCCTGCCGGTAAACACAAAAACGCCACCGCAAAGTTCACCCGGACCATTATCAAGATGCGTATCAACCTGACCTGCACCCCGAAATGACATCGAGCGGAGAGCATGCCGGCTTGGGCATGCTCCGCTTATAAACGAATTTATCGATGCTTTATAGCAGTTATTTGCGCTTTTTCATCGATATGACTCTGTTTAACCTTCACTCCATCGACCTACAGCATTCTCAGATGGAGGCTACATCCCATGTCCCGCGTTCTGATCATCGAAAGCAGCGCCCGTCAGCAAGACTCGGTTTCCCGTCAGTTGACCCAGACGTTCATCAGCCAGTGGCAAGCCGCACACCCGAACGACCAGATCACTGTCCGTGACGTAGCCGCCAACCCGGTGCCACACCTGGACATCAACTTGTTGGGCGGCTGGATGAAACCTGCCGAACAACGCAACGACATCGAGCAGGCCTCGCTGGAACGCTCCAACCAGTTGACCGACGAACTGCTGGCCGCCGACGTACTGGTGATGGCTGCACCGATGTACAACTTCGCCATTCCGAGCACCCTTAAAGCCTGGCTCGACCACGTTCTGCGTGCTGGCGTGACCTTCAAGTACACCGAAACCGGTCCCCAGGGTTTGCTCAACGGCAAGCGTGCGTACGTGCTGACAGCGCGCGGTGGTATCCATGCCGGAGCCGCCTCTGATCACCAGGAACCGTACCTGCGTCAGGTCATGGCTTTCATCGGCATCCACGACGTGACGTTCATCCACGCCGAAGGCATGAACCTGGGCGGCGGCTTCCAGGAGAAAGGCTTGAACCAGGCCAACGCCAAACTTTCTCAGGTTGCCTGAGCCGTTAATCGCCAGATAATCGCTGGAGGGTCTAGTGACCTGGCGCAACCCTTCAAGCCTGTACGCGCATCGAACCTCCCTTTGCACTTGTTGCTCCTGAGTGCTCTAGCCCGATTGAACGCATTAGCGAGATCGGGCTTTTTTTTGCCTGGAATTTAGTGAATGAGCACACAACCCTTCTAGGAGCGGGCTACCCGCGAAAGCGGTATGTCAGGCGCATTGACGTCGACTGACACACCGCTTTCGCGGGCAAGCCCGCTCCTACAGGGGTTGTGTATTGGCTGACTGTTCGCGATGAAGGGCAAAACCCGCTATCGTCGCCGCCATTCGAAACGAGGCGACCATGGGCTATCTACTTTTTGTCACGCTGATCCAGGCGTTTTCCTTCAGTTTGATCGGCGAATACCTGGCCGGGCATGTCGACAGTTACTTCGCGGTGCTGGTGCGGGTGCTGCTGGCGGGCTTGGTGTTCATTCCGCTGACGCGCTGGCGTCAGGTCGAGCCAGCGTTCATGCGGGGTATGTTGCTGATCGGCGCGTTGCAGTTCGGCGTGACTTACGTCTGTTTGTATTTGAGCTTCCGGGTGTTGACGGTACCGGAAGTGTTGCTATTCACCATACTCACGCCGCTGCACGTGACCCTGATCGAAGACGCGCTGAACCGGCGTTTCAATCCGTGGGCCTTGATCGCGGCATTGGTGGCGGTGGCGGGCGCGGCAGTGATTCGCTTTGATCGGATCAACCCGGATTTCTTCATGGGTTTTCTATTGCTGCAACTGGCCAATTTCACCTACGCCGCCGGACAGGTGCTTTATAAACATCTGGTGGCCCGCCATCCAAGCGATTTGCCGCATTACCGGCGTTTCGGCTACTTCTACCTGGGCGCGTTGGCGGTGGCGTTGCCGGCGTTTCTGCTGTTTGGCAAACAGAACTTCCTGCCCGAAGCGCCGCTGCAATGGGGCGTGTTGTTGTTCCTCGGCCTGGTCTCGACCGCGCTGGGTTTGTATTGGTGGAACAAGGGCGCGTGCCTGGTCAACGGCGGGACGTTGGCGGTGATGAACAACCTGCATGTGCCGGTGGGGTTGCTGATCAATCTGCTGATCTGGAATCAGCATGAAGAGTTGGGGCGGTTGTTGTTCGGCGGGATGGTGATTCTGATGGCGGTGTGGATTAGTCGGTTGGGTATCAGGCCGACCGCAATCCGCTCTTCGTAGGAGCGAGGCTTGCCCGCGAAGGCGGTGTGTCAGGCAACATTGACGTTGGCTGATACACCGCCTTCGCGGGCAAGCCTCGCTCCTACAAGAGGAGGTGGTGCTACATCACGTGTTTTTCGGGCTCGGGAATGTGGCTCGCGCCGAGCACTGCCGGAAGTAATCCCGACCGCAGATCACCCCCGCTCGGCTGCTGATACAGGCTCAAGCCAAACTCCGGCAGCACCGCCAGCAGGTAATCGAAAATATCCCCCTGAATCCGCTCGTAATCAGCCCACACGGTGGTGCGGGTGAAGCAGTAGATTTCCAGCGGAATGCCCTGAGAGGTGGTCTGCATCTGGCGAACCATGCAGGTCATGTTCGGCTGAATCTCCGGGTGACTCTTCAGATACGCCAGCGCATAGGCGCGGAAGGTGCCGATGTTGGTCATCCGTCGACGGTTGGCCGACATCGCCGCGACGTTGCCCTGGGCTTCGTTCCAGGCCTTGAGCTCGGCTTTCTTGCGGCTCATGTAGTCAGTCAGCAGGTGTACCTGGGACAGCTTTTGCTCTTCGTCATCGCGGATGAAACGCACACCGCTGGCATCGATAAACAGGCTGCGTTTGATCCGTCGTCCGCCGGACTGCTGCATGCCGCGCCAGTTCTTGAACGATTCGGACATCAGGCGCCAGGTCGGGATCGACACAATGGTCTTGTCGAAGTTCTGCACCTTGACCGTATGCAGGGTGATGTCCACCACATCACCATCGGCACCGACTTGCGGCATCTCGATCCAGTCGCCGACCCGCAGCATGTCGTTGCTGGTCAGTTGCACGCTGGCGACGAATGACAACAGGGTGTCCTTGTAGACCAACAGAATCACCGCCGACATGGCACCCAGACCCGACAGCAGCAACAGCGGCGAACGGTCGATCAACGTGGCGACGATGATGATCGCGCCAAACACGAACAACACCATTTTCGCCAGTTGCACGTAACCCTTGATCGAGCGGGTGCGGGCGTGTTCGGTGCGGGCATAGATGTCCAGCAGGGCATTGAGCAGTGCGCTGACAGCCAGCACCAGGAACAGAATGGTGAACGACAGCGCCACGTTGCCGAGGAAGTTCAGGCTGGTCTTGCTCAAGTCCGGCACCAGGTGCAGGCCGAACTGGATCATCAGCGAGGGCGTCATCTGCGCCAGGCGATGAAACACTTTGTTGTGGCGAAAATCGGTGATCCAGTGCAGCGACGGCTGGCGGCCGAGTATTTTGGTCACATGAAGAATGAGGTAACGCGCCACTCGTCCGAGCACCAGCGCCACCACCAGCAGCAACATCAGTGCGAGCGTGGAATGCAGGAGCGGGTGCTGATCGAGGGCACCCCAGAGGTCTTGGGCGTTGAGCCAGAGCTGTTTGATATCCATGGTTAAAAACGGTTCTTCTATAGGACGCGACGGGGCGATTAGAGCATTTAAGACCTTCCGGATGACGTTTTGAGACAAAACAGGCAACAAAAAAACCACTGTTTGCAGCCGTTTGTATAAAGAAACTCGGCCTTCGCGCTCGAAACCGTTACCCTATGCAGCTGTTTTTTGTATTTCTTCGAGGTAGCACCCGTGTTTTCCCAATTCGCCCTGCACGAACGCCTGCTCAAAGCCGTGGCCGAGCTTAAATTTGTCGAGCCAACGCCTGTGCAAGCAGCGGCTATCCCGCTGGCGCTCCAGGGGCGTGACCTGCGGGTGACAGCGCAAACTGGTAGCGGCAAAACCGCCGCCTTCGTTTTGCCGATCCTCAACCGCTTGATCGGCCCGGCCAAAATCCGCGTCAGCATCAAGACCCTGATCCTGCTGCCGACCCGCGAGCTGGCCCAGCAGACCATCAAGGAAGTCGAGCGCTTCGCTCAGTTCACCTTCATCAAGTCCGGCCTGATCACCGGCGGTGAAGACTTCAAGGTCCAGGCCGCCATGCTGCGCAAGGTGCCGGACATCCTGATCGGTACGCCGGGCCGGATGATCGAGCAACTGAACGCCGGCAACCTCGACCTCAAAGAAGTCGAAGTGCTGGTGCTCGACGAAGCCGACCGCATGCTCGACATGGGCTTCGCCGAAGACGTGCAGCGTCTGGTGGAAGAGTGCACCAACCGTCAGCAGACCATGCTGTTCTCCGCCACCACCGGCGGTTCGGGCCTGCGCGAGATGGTCGCCAAGGTGCTGAACAACCCTGAACACTTGCAGCTGAACAACGTCAGCGATCTGAACGCCACCACTCGTCAGCAGATCATCACCGCCGACCACAATCAGCACAAAGAACAGATCGTGAACTGGCTGCTGGCCAACGAGACCTATCAGAAGGCCATCGTGTTCACCAACACCCGGGCCATGGCCGATCGTATTTACGGCCGTCTGGTGGCGCAGGAATACAAAGCGTTCGTGCTGCACGGTGACAAAGACCAGAAAGACCGCAAACTGGCTATCGACCGTCTGAAGCAGGGCGGCGTGAAGATCCTCGTGGCCACTGACGTCGCTGCCCGTGGCCTGGACGTGGAAGGCCTGGACCTGGTGATCAACTTCGACATGCCGCGCAGCGGCGACGAATACGTTCACCGCATCGGTCGCACCGGCCGCGCCGGCAACGATGGCCTGGCCATCTCGCTGATCTGCCATGGCGACTGGAACCTGATGTCGAGCGTCGAGCGCTACCTCAAGCAGAGCTTCGAGCGCCGCACCATCAAGGAAGTCAAAGGCACCTACGGCGGACCGAAAAAGGTCAAGGCCTCGGGCAAAGCCGTTGGCGTGAAGAAGAAAAAGGTCGACGCCAAAGGCGACAAGAAGAAAACCGGCGCCAAGGCTCCGACCAAGCGCAAGATCGCCAACCGCCCGAAGACCGACGCCCTGTCGCTGGTCAGCAAAGACGGCATGGCCCCGCTCAAGCGCCGCAAGCCGGAAGCGCCGGCTGCTGAGTAAAGCACGGTAGCGATCCAATAAAAAACCCGGACAGTGTCCGGGTTTTTTTACGTCTAAAAATCGCAGCAGCTCTTACAGTTGCACGCTCAAACCGGTGTAGGAGCTGCCGAAGGCTGCGATCTTTTGATCTCGCCTTCAGCTCTCGGCTTTCTTCTCCGCCGACTGCAACTCCTTGAGACGCTGATCGATCAACTGGCACTTGTCCGGCAAATCCTTGCTGGCCGTCTCCAGGTCCATCTTCTGCAACTCGTCATTGATCTCCTTGGCCTTGGCCGGGTTCTGCTCAGTGATCTTGGCGACCTCCCTGGCCAGTTGTTCGCGCTTGACGGTGGCTTCATCGGGAGGGCAGGCCCATACGGGGAGGGCGCAGGCGAGAGTGGCAGCGAGGGTGACTTTTAGCAGACTTTTCATGGAGACGGGCCTCGGTTCCGGTAAAGGCGAGTTATCCGGTTGAGGGCTGAAGGGCGGAAAAAGTTCAGTGACAGAAACGGGTGACCCACAGGTCGCCTGATTCCGAGGTTGGTGTAGGGCGCAGGTAAACGCACGCGATCTACAGAACACCACGCAACCTTGTAGGAGCGAGCTTGCTCGCGAAAGCGGTGTATCAGTCGACATCAATGTTGAATGTCAGTCAGTCATCGCGAGCAGGCTCGTTCCCACAGGGGATTAGTGGTGTTCATGGATGTTGTGTTCAACCTGGCCCAATGCCCGCGATGGCTGCGGTCTATCCCCCATGGCAGCAACTGCCCGGTGCCTTGTCCTCATACCGATCGTGATGCCTCACCCAATCCATGATTTCCTCTTCATTACGCCCCTTGGGCGTGAGGTCAAGGTAGTTGTAGGCGCCGACCAGCAGATCCAGGCCGCGAGCATAAGTGGAATAGGTGTGGAAAATCTCCCCCGCTTCATTGCGATAAAACACGCTGAGACCGGGAAGTTCTTCTTCAGCGCCGTCGGATTTTTCGTAGTTGTAAGTAGCTTTTCCGGCGGCGACGTCTTCGGCTCGGGCTGAGACGCCAAAGTCATAGTTGAAATCGCAGCCTTCTGACGAGACCCAGTCGAATTTCCAGCCCATACGGCGTTTGAAGGGCTGGAATTCGGCGAACGGTGCGTGGGAAACCGCTACCACCGCAACGTCGTGGTGAGCCAGGTGTTGGTTGGCGCCGTCGATGTGGTCGGACAGGAACGAGCAACCCGGGCAGCCTTCATCCCAGCCAGCGGCGAACATGAAGTGATAAATGATCAATTGGCTACGGCCGCCGAACAGATCGGCCAGGCTCAGTTCGCCGTTTGGGCCTTGGAAGCGATAGGGTTTGTCGATTTTTACCCAGGGCAGGGCGCGGCGTTCTGCGCTGAGTTTGTCGCGTTCCTTGGTGAAGGCTTTTTCGTGGGCCAGGTGTTGTTTGCGAGCGGCGAGCCATTCTTCTCGGGACACGACCGGATGATTCTGAATGTTCATGGTGATTTCTCCTGCATGCTTTGGCGAAAGTCGATCCGCGCAGAGGGGTAAACCGTCTTACATAGCCTAGTCGTTTGGCCTGTGCCCTTTTCGACATACCGCCGGTCGGTAGGGCGGAATACCTCGGCTGAACGGCCGCCGTCCCTGTCGGTCACAACCTATGAAGGCCATCTCACTCGCGGGCACTGGAGGTTGATCAGGATGACTTATAACTGGGATTTGATTGAACGCTTGCTGCATGAAGTGCAGAACGGCGCCGGCCACAGTTTCACCCCACGGCCTTATGCCGAGCAGTATGCGGCGGCGAAAGCCAACGCGGGCGAGCCGTTTGAGAACCTGGATCAACTGAAAACCGTGGCTGGTGAGTACGAAAAGTTACTGCTGCTGCGGGGTTATATCGAGCCTCGGCCGGAGGACCAGGGTGGTAATGGCGAGAATTACATTTTGACGCCCCGGGGCTCGAGATTGTTGAGCCTGATCGACAGCAGCATTCCGGGTAATGAGCATCCGCGGCAGGTGCTGGATGAACAGGAGGATGCGTTGGCTGAGCTGACGTTTGATGAGGTGGCGTCGAAGGCGCAGATTGCCTGATACCGTAAAAAGCTTCGCGGGCAAGCCTCGCTCCTACAGGTAAGCGTTGTTCACACATTTTGTGAGCAACACCAAACCCGTAGGAGCGAGGCTTGCCCGCGAAGCTTTTTTATCTATAGAACCAGAACCTAGCCCTGTCGCGCCGCTTTCAGGCATTGCAAATCAGTGAAATCCTTGCGCACGCCTTCAATCTTCATCAGCAACCGTTCACGCTGAACCGGCGTGCTCTCGGTCATTATATCCACCAGCAACGCCCGAGCCTGGGTTTCGGTATTGGCGTAGGCCTCGCGGTAAGCCGACGTCCACAAACTCTCGCGATTCACCAGAAGTGTCTCGATTCGCTGTGGGAATTCTGGACTCTGCCGTTGCGCGACTGCCGCGCTGAATTGCTGCTGCCAATGGGCGCGGTTGGCAATCCATTGTTTGTTCTGATCACCCAAGGCATTCGACCAGGCCACTACCCGTTGCTGTTGGCTCGGGCTTAGCGGGCCGAACCAGACATTCAGGCGTTTCTCCATGCGCTTGCTCCGCTCTCTGATCTGTTGCTCCAGAGACGGCTTGAGGTAGGCCTCTTGGCGTTTGCGCTGGTCCTTGGCGAAGGCGTCGTTCATTTCCGCGACTTGCTTGTCATCCAGCCCTTGCAACAACTCGATGGCCGATGGAGTGATTTCCCGGGCGGTTTCGGCGATGGCCTGTTTGGCTTCCTGGGTACGGGTTTGCAGTGCGGCGTCGGTGATCTGGTTGGCCTCGACCATGGCCTGTAAACGATCCAGCCAGTCGAGGTAACCGGGCAATTGCGTGGTGCAGTGCCAGCTCAGGTGTTCTTTGAGGCGCTCGTTGAACCAGTCTTTTTGCTCGTGGTTCATCTCCAGGTAGTCGCTGAGCGTCCAGGGAATGATCACGTCCAGGTTGCGATAAGCCAGGCCCACGCGGCTGCATGCGGCGACAGTGAGGCTGAGGGTGATGATGACACTGATCTGTTTCCACCAGTGCGACATGGCGAGTCCTTGCGAAGACCTGGTTTCTTTAAAGGGTTCTTTTATGTGATCGCAGGATTAACCCGGCAGTTCAGCCGATTAATAGAAGCTGTGCGCAGCCTTGAGCGTAACCAGGCCGTCGCACTCGCTATTGTGGCCGGAATAGGCGGAGCAGTTGCTGCCGCTCAGGCTTGAGTCACTGTAGATCAAGTCCAGATCGATGCCCATGAACGGCCGGGACAATTTCACTGACCAGTCGGTAAAGCTGCCTACATACCCATCATCAACGGACACCGGTGTGTTGAGTTGGTGGGTGGTGTATTTCAGGCTGATCCCGATGCCGAAGGGCTGATTGCCACTGAGGTCGGCGAACAGGGTGCTGTTCTGTTTGTCCGGGTCGTTGCTGAAGGCCGCGCCGAAGCGGCTGCCCAGCAGGGTCAGGCCGCCGAACAGCTCTTGGCTGTCGAGGGTTTCCATTTTCGGGTAGCTGTAACGGATCATGCCCACTTCGTAACCGAGGGATTGATCGAAAGGCTGTTTAAAGCCCATGTAGGAATCCACTTCAAGGTTACTCGACGGGCTCAGCCCCATGCTGGGGGACCATTGACCCACATAGAAGCCACTGTCGTGGCTCAAGTCGAGGCCACCGTGGAACGAGCCGGTCGTCGAGGGTTTGACCAGTCCTTGGGCCATGCTGCGACTCGGGGTGGTGGCGAGTTTGAGATCGAAGTCGCCCAGTTCGCGCTGGAAGACTTGCGCATGGACGTCCGAACACCACAGCAGACTGCCGAGCAGGAAAAGAGAGGGCTTGAACATGCGTCACTCCATGAGCAGCGAGGTGCAGGTCCTGAAAACCTACTGAAACGCTTGATCCAGACACGTGCAAGCATACCGGCGAATGTTCGGCATCAAGGGCCGTTCGTCGATTTTTGAAATATTGATTTGTTTGATGGGGTATTGCGGGAGGGTTCCAGTCCAAGCGCTTCGAAGCTCAAAGCGCTTATGGACCAGTTAACGCAGGGGAAATTACTTCTTGCCTAGCGTGATCTGCTTGGACGGGCCGAACGTCTGGCCGCTGACGCCTTTGGCAATTTGCTGGATCTCTCCGCCGGACTTGAGGAACGCAGCGATCTGGTTGTTGATCGATTCGCTGGTTTCAACGGCTGGAGCTGGCTTTGCTTTGCTGTTGGATGCTTTTACACGCATGGCGGCCATTAACCTGTAGAAATTAACTTGGCCAGGCATCGTACAGGAAATACTTGACAATTGCTTGGTAAATATCCTCCCGAAATACACCTTGGAGAAACGCAATTTATCGCAAGTTATTATTTGCAATGTTCCCCTAAGCTGCTGTTTTAACTAAGAACCCTGCTGGAGAAAAAGCGCTTTTCGGATGGGCTGGCAAGAGAACGGAACACCCGAACGGTCTGACGAGCGGCCAAATGACCATGGCCAAACCCAGGAAAATTAAGGCCTTGCGCGGATTTTCTTGCGCCACCGGGCTGGCCGCCGAACACCGTCCGCAAAACCGGGTAGAATGCCGCCCACGCAATGAGGGTATTGGACATGGCTTTAGTCGGGCGTTACAACAGTTTGCAAGTGGTTAAACACACTAACTTCGGTTTATATCTGGACGGTGGCGCGGATGGCGAAATCCTTCTGCCTAATCGTTATATCCCCAAAGATATTCCCAGCGAAGATGAAGACTGGCTCAACGTTTTTATTTATCTGGACAGCGATGACAAACTTATCGCCACGACCGAAAAACCGAAAGTTCAGGTCGGTGAATTCGCCAGTTTGAAAGTCGTTGAAGTCAACAGCATCGGCGTGTTCCTGGATTGGGGGTTGCCGAAGGATCTGCTGTTGCCGTACTCCGAAGAAAAGCGCCAGATGACGGCCGGTGAGTATGTCGTGGTGCATGTTTATCTCGACAAGCATACTCGACGCATTACCGCGACAGCACGTCTGGACCGCTACCTGGACAAGACTCCGGCTAACTACAGTCCAGGCCAGGAAGTTGATTTGCTGGTGGCCGAAGCGACCGATATGGGCTTCAAGGCAATCATCAACAACAAGCACTGGGGCCTGATCCACAAGAACGAAATCTTTAAGTTCATGCGCGCCGGTAAAGAAGAGAAGGGCTTTATCAAAGAAGTCCGCACCGACGGCAAGATCAGCCTGAGCCTGCAACCGGTGGGCGAAGAAGCGGCCACCAGTCTGAACTCGAAGATTCTCGCCAAGTTGCGCGACAATAACGGCACGCTGCCCGTCAGCGACAAGAGCGACCCGACGCTGATCAGCAGTATGTTCGGCGTCAGCAAGGGCAACTTCAAAAAGGCCATCGGCGCGCTGTACAAGAACGGCCAGATCGTCATTCACGCTGATCGTATCGAACTCAGCTGACCTGACGCCGGCCGCTGCAGTGACTCTTTTGATTGGCCCTATGACGCAAGCGGCGATTTAAAGGTCTTTTGCAGACACCTTTTTCTGTCCATCTGGTTAATAATCGGCAGCATCATTTTTTGCCCCGGCACCCTTTGTTCAGCAAGAGGAGGCCGGGGCTTTATTTTTACTGTCGAGTCACTGCCATGGATTGTGTTGTCGAGGTGTTCCGGTGAGCGCCACCCGGCGTAGTGCCGATGGGTTTGCCCTGCAAGTGATGGTCGGGCTGTGCCTGATCTGGGGCGTGCAGCAGGTGATGATCAAATGGGCCGCGCCCGACATCGCGCCGGTCATGCAGGCGGCGGGGCGGTCGGGTATTTCTGCGTTACTCGTAGGATTGTTGATCTGCTGGAAGGGCGGCTGGGATCAGGTCGGCACTACCTGGCGCGGCGGCTTGCTGGCGGGTGCGTTGTTTGGCCTGGAGTTCTACTTCATTTCCGAAGGCCTGCAACTGACCACGGCGGCGCACATGTCAGTGTTCCTCTATACCGCGCCGATCTTCACCGCGTTGGGCGTGCATTGGCTGCTGCCGAGTGAGCGTTTAAGACCGGTGCAGTGGCTGGGGATTGTTCTCGCCTTCGTCGGCATTGCCATTGCGTTTGCCGGTGGTGTGTCGTGGGACAACCTCGATCGCCGCATGTTGATGGGCGATGCGTTGGGCGTGCTGGCCGGCGCGTCATGGGGCGCGACCACCGTGGTGGTGCGTGCCTCGCGTCTATCGGAGGCGCCGGTGACCCTGACGCTGTTTTATCAACTGATCGTCGGCTTCGTCGGCCTGCTGTTGATCGCGATCCTCAGCGGGCAGGTCACCCATGTCAGCCTGACCACTATTGCCGTGGCCAGCGTGCTGTTCCAGGGATTGGTGGTGTCGTTCTTCAGTTACCTGACCTGGTTTTGGCTGCTGCGTCGTTATCTGGCGGCGAACCTGGCGGTATTTTCGTTCATGACGCCACTGTTTGGCGTCACGTTCGGCGTGGTGCTGCTGGGCGAAGAACTGAGCCTCAACTTCGTGATCGGCGCGGTGCTGGTTTTGCTCGGGATCACTTTTGTGAGCGCAGAACAGTGGGTCCGCCGCCGTTTGCGCAAAGCACTTGGACAACCCTGATCGGATGCAGCAAATCGTTACCGACGATCACAGCGCGAGTTGCAATTCACCGTTGAAGTGACTGCTCAGCGCCGCGAGCAATGGCCCGCTGAGCCAACCCACGGCAAAACAAACCAACGGTCAGGGATCTGATCAATTCAGTAACAGATCATTGCGATCTTGGGCGAGCATTGCGTAGGACTTCGGACTATTATCAGTGCGAAGGGGCTACAGAACTTCGGCCGCTCGGCATACCCTGAAGGGGGGCATCATGAAAGAGAAAATCCAAAACTGGCTGCATGACCTGGGTGTCGCACTCGGTTTGATCGAACCGCCTCTGCAACCCGTGCCTGTTCGCACTGACGACGAACAACGTCGCCGCCAACAGCAGCGCCGCAGGTAAGCCTGGCACATCACCTGTGGCGAGGGAGCTTGCTCCCACTGGGGCGCGCAGCGGCCCCATTCATCGTCATCAGGGAGGGCAGGTTGAACGCGGATCCAGCTTGCGATTGCTGCGCAATCGAGCGGGAGCAAGCTCCCTTGCCACAGAGGTTTATTCGTCGCATCGGGTGTATTTGACGATCGGTCTCAATACCGCCCAATCTCAATCAAAAACCGGCTCAAGTCGTCGACGGTCGTCGCGGTCTTGAGCATCCGGTCTTCTTCGGCGGTAAATGCCGTCAATCCCAGCTGATCTTCCAGATGGAAGAGCAGCTCTTCAATATCCTCTTTATCCAATCCCAACTGCGCCAGGCAAGTGTTGTCATCAAAGTCATCCTGATTTTCCAGCAGGCGGCGGATGAAGCGATGCACGGCTGTATGAACGTCGGCTCTTGTCATGGTTGTTCTTCGAGGGCGTTATTGTTGTTGTCCCTGGTGCTGAGTACAGCAGGCTTCAGGCGTGTCGGCGCTGCCACTCGTCAATCATCGTGCGTAAATAGCAGTTTCCTTCAGACGAAAAAAAACGGGTGTGGCAACCGACGCCACGCCCGTCGAAGAAACTGTTGCTACAACATCAGCTTAGACAGCGCTCGCCACCACTGCCGGGCGACGGGACAGCAAGCTGACCACCACGAAACTCACCAGGCCCACGCCGAGGCTGTAGTAGATCGGGGTGTTGGCGTCCATACCGTCCTTGAACATGAACACCAGCGCGGTGACGAAGCCCAGTGCCATGCTGGTGATCGCACCGGCCGTCGTGGCGCGTTTCCAGTAGATGGCCCCCATCAGCGGGATCAGCATGCCGCCCACCAACAGGTTGTAAGCCAGGGTCAGTGCGCTGATCACATCATTGACCACCAGTGCGATGCCCAATACCGCGATGCCAGTCAGCAGGGTAAAAAGGCGGTTAACGCTCACGTTCGATTGTTTGCCGCCACGCAGTTTCGGCAATAGGTCTTCGGTCAGGGTGGTGGATGCGGCGAGCAGGCCGGCGCTGGCGGTGGACATCATGGCCGCCAGTGCAGCTGCGATCACCAGGCCACGGATACCGTCCGGCAGGGACACTTTGACGATGGCGGCAAAGGCATTGTTGACGTTGTCCAGATCCGGAATCAGCACATGAGCGGCCATGCCGATCAGCGCACAAACCAGACCATAGACAATGCAGTAGATCCCGGCAGACGTACCGGCGTATTTGGCGACTTTCTCGCTTCGTGCGGTGAATACCCGTTGCCAGATGTCTTGACCGATCAGGATGCCAAAGAAGTAGATCAGGAAGTAGGTGATGATCGTGTCCCAGCCGATGCTGGTGAAGTTGAAGCTGGCGGCCGGCAATTGGGCAACCAGTTGATCCCAGCCACCGACCCGGTACAGGCAGATCGGCAGCAACAGGAACATCAGGCCGACGGTCTGGATACCGAACTGGACGATGTCGGTCAGGGTCAGGGACCACATGCCACCGATGGTCGAGTAAATCACCACTATACCGCCACCAAGCAGCACCGAGAGCCAGAACGGCAGGCCGAACAGCACTTGCAGCACGGTGCCGATCGCCAGGATCGAGGTCACGCCGATCATCAGTGCATAGGCGAGCATGATGGTCGCGCTCGCCGTACGAGCCATTGGGTTATAGCGCTTTTCCAGCACTTGGGTAACGGTGAATACCTTCAGCTTCAGCAGCGGCTTGGCGAGGAACAGGTTCAGCGCCACGATCCCGCAGCCCAGTGCGGCACATAGCCAGAAGCCGGAAATGCCATGAACATAGCCCAGGCGCACGGTGCCAACGGTGGACGCGCCACCCAGAACGGTAGCGGCCATGGTGCCCATGTAGAGACCCGGACCGAGGTTGCGACCGGCGACCAAATAGTCTTCGTGGGTCTTGGCCTTGCGCATGCCGTAGTAGCCGAGCACCAGCATCGCGGCGGCGTAAATGAGAACGACGAATAAATCCAAAGCCATGATGGCGTGTCTCCGATTGTCTTTTTTATGGTGAGGCGAAAATCAATCTTTGTGGAAAATCGACCCCCGTAGGAGCGAGGCTTGCCCGCGAAGGGAGCACCGCGGTCCGCAGGCAGACCGCGTCATCGTTCTTCGCGGGCAAGCCTCGCTCCTACGGGTAATGCGTTGACCACAGGTAATGCGTTGAATCAGGCCGTTTGTCGCATCGCCGGTTTACCGAGCGAATCCGTGCCCTTGCTGCGTGGATCACTGGGGCCGAACACCGTAGCCGGTTCCGGGAACAGGCTCAGCAGCGTCAGGTACACCAGCGAGGCCAGGCCGAGGGTCACCGGCAGGCTGATGTCGATCCCTCCCGCCAGATCCCCGAGTGGCCCGACAAACTGCCCCGGCAGGTTCACGAAGCACAAACCCACCAGCGCGCTTGGGATCCAGGCACCCAGGCCACGCCAGTTCCAGCCGTGGGTGAACCAGTAGCGGCCACCTGTCTCGCCACGGGTGAACACTTGCAGGTCATCCGGGCAGTAGAAGCCACGACGCACCAGCAGGCCGATGATCATGATCACCATCCAAGGGGTGGTGCAGGTGATGATCAGCACGGCGAAGGTCGACACGCTCTGCACCAGATTCGCCGCAAAGCGCCCGATGAAGATGAAGGCAATCGACATCACGCCGATCAGCAATGTTGCCTTGACCCGCGACAGCACCCGTGGGAACACGCTGGACATGTCCAGCCCGGTGCCATACAGCGAGGTGGTGCCGGTGGACATGCCGCCGATCACCGCAATCAGGCACACCGGCAGGAAGAACCAGCTCGGCGACACCGCCAACAGACCGCCGACGTAGTTGTTCGCCGCGATGTAATCGGGTGCCTTGATCGCCACGATGGTGGCGGTGGCGAGGCCGAACAGGAACGGAATCAGCGTGGCCAGTTGTGCGGCGATCACCGACAGCATGATCCGGCCTTTGGGCGTATCACGCGGGATGTAGCGCGACCAGTCGCCGAGGAACGCGCCGAAGGAAATCGGGTTGCTCATGGCCACCAGCGCGGCGCCGATGAACGCCGCCCAGAACCCCGCCTGACCCAGGGCCACGCTGCCGGCGTATTGACTGTCGAATGCCGGGGCGAAGGCGAAGATACCGAGCAGAAACAACAGGCTGGCGGCCCACACCGCAATGCGGTTGACCCACAGCATGAAGCGGAAGCCGTAGATGCACACCGTCAATACCAGCAGCGCGAACAGACCGTAGGCCAGGCCCAGGGTGAGATCGGTTTCCGGTAGATTGATCAGGCGTTTGGCGCCACCCACCAGCGCATCGCCCGAACTCCAGACGGAGAGCGAGAAGAATGCGATAGCGGTCAACAGTGACAGGAATGAGCCGACGATTCGTCCATGCACGCCGAAGTGCGCACCGGATGACACGGCATTGTTGGTGCCGTTGATCGGCCCGAACAGGCCCATCGGTGCCAGGATCAGCGCACCGAGTACAACGCCCAGCACAATTGCCCAGACGCCTGCCTGAAAGGACAGGCCGAACAGTACCGGGAAGCTGCCAAGCACGGCGGTGGCAAAAGTATTGGCACCGCCGAAGATCAGGCGAAACAGGTCGCTGGGCCGGGCGTCGCGTTCATTGTCCGGGATCTGTTCGACCCCGTTCGTTTCGATGCTGCTAAGGCTTTTTTCTTTGTTGTTGTTATTCATGATCTGCTCCGATCATAAAGGCGCGCTCATCGTGCGTGAGCGTCACCTGTTTGGCTAAGAGGGTGGCAGCCCTTCCGGCATTGCGGACAAATGTTCGTGGCAGGCCAGCCATAGGCCTTGTTGTTCTTGGCCAGACGTCTGTTTCTTGAAAACAATCGTCTCGCGCTCCTGGCTGAAGTGTTGCTCCCCTTGCATGCGCAGCTCGGTGGCCACGTCATGGATGAAAATCGCCACGTCACCCTGCAGGCTGACGAAGGCGTTGCTCGAGGTACACGACAGCACCTCGAAGCCGTCCTCGGCGCGCCAGGTGTCCCACAACGCCTGATAGGCATCGCGCGACAGCAGGGGCTGCTCGAGGGTGTAGAACACGAAGCTGGCATCAACGCTGAATGCACCGAAGTAGGCTTCGCGATCGTTACGGGCAAAGGCCGATACCAGCTCCGCGGCGGCGTTGAGTACCTGATCACGTTCGTTCATGACCGATCCTCAGCGATGGACCACGCCTGGCAGTACGCAGAGCATTTCGTACAGCAGGTTGGCGCCCAACAGCGAGGTATTACCGGTGGTGTCGTACGCTGGCGAGACTTCTACCAGATCGCAGCCGACCAGATCGAGGCCTTGGCAGCCGCGCACGATTTCGATCGCCTGAATGGTCGTCAGACCGCCGATTTCCGGGGTGCCCGTGCCGGGTGCCCAAGCCGGGTCGATACCGTCGATATCGAAACTCAGGTACACCGGACCGCCGCCGACTTTCTCGCGAACTTCGGCCATCAGCGGTGCCAGGGATTTGTGCCAGCATTCTTCAGCTTGAACCACACGGAAGCCTTGATTGCGGCTCCAGTTGAAGTCATCGGCGGTGTAACCCTGAGCGCGCAGGCCAATTTGCACCACGCGGTCGCAATCCAGAAGGCCTTCTTCTACAGCGCGACGGAAGGTGGTGCCGTGGGCGATTTTCTCGCCGAACATGTGATCGTTCACATCGGCATGAGCATCGATGTGCACCAGGCCGACCTTGCCGTGTTTTTTATGGATGGCACGCAGGATCGGCAGGGTGATGGTGTGATCGCCGCCGAGGGTCAGGGGGATCACATCATGTTCGAGGATATTGTCGTAGGCCTCTTCGATGATCCGCACGGCGTCCAGCAGGTTGAACGTGTTGATCGCCACGTCACCGATGTCGGCAACCGACAGCGAATCGAACGGCGCGGCGCCGGTGGCCATGTTGTACGGGCGGATCATCACTGATTCAGCGCGGATTTCACGTGGTCCGAAACGGGTGCCGGGGCGCAGGGACGTGCCGATGTCCAGCGGGATGCCGATAAAGGCAGCATCCAGGCCGGCAGCGGATGGCAAATGGGGGAGTCGCAGCATGGTGGCGATGCCGCCGAAGCGCGGCATTTCGTTGCCGCCCAGTGGTTGGTGAAGAATCTTGTCCACGGGTAAGGCCTCATCGTCGTTGTTTTATTTATGTCGGTTGCACGCTCGGGGAGAGACGGGCACCGCTGTGGGCCGATTCTGCGAAATGTAGTGGCCGGGAAGAATCGCTACGGGCAAATACTTAGTTCAGATTTTTCTAAACTAATGGCGAGGGCAGCGATAGACTCTTTCGCGTGATCGTTCCCACGCTCTGCGTGGGAATGCATCCACGGACGCTCCGCGTCCAGCTGTTTCCTGCATGTGACGCAGAGCGTCACGGGCTGCATTCCCACGCAGAGCGTGGGAACGATCTAGGTGCTTGGAGTCCCCCATGGCCAACGCTTTACCCGACCTGAAACTATTGCGCATTTTCGTCAGCGTGGTCCGCCATCAAGGGTTCGCCAACGCCCAGCAAGAGCTCAACCTCTCGACCTCGGCCATCAGCACTTACATGAGCCAGCTCGAAGCGGCTCTGGGCCTGGTGCTTTGCCATCGCGGTCGCGGTGGTTTCAGCCTGACCAGCAAGGGCGAGCTGTTCCATCAGGAAACCTTGCGTCTATTGGGCGAACTCGAAGGTTTCGAACAATACGCCGCCGCCCTCAAAGGCGAGTTGCGCGGCACCTTGAACCTGGGCGTGATCGACTCCACCGTCAGCGACAAAGCCTTGCCGTTCGCCGAAGCCATCGGTGCCTACAGTCAGGAACACCCGGCGGTGCATTTGCATCTGTCGGTCATGAGCCCCTACGAACTGCAACTCGGCGTGCAGGACAACCGCCTCGACCTGGCCATCGGTGCCTTTTCCACGCGCATGAGCGGTCTGGTCTACATGCCGCTCTACCGCGAGCAGCACTGGCTGTATTGCAGCAGCCGCCACCCGCTGTTTAGCGAGCGGCGTATTCCCGAGCAAGTCATCACCCAACAGCGCATGGTCGGTCGCGGCTATTGGAGCCAGGCCGAACTGGCCCGCCACGGTTTCAAACACAGCGCGGCGACGGTGGAAAGTATGGAAGCTCAGCTGATTCTGGTGCTGTCCGGTGCCTACATCGGTTACCTGCCGGAACACTACGCCCAGGCCTGGGCCGACAAAGGTGATTTGCGCGTGCTGCTGCCAGCGACGTTCGGTTATCAGGCACCGTTCTCGATGATCGTGCGCCGTGGCCGCAGCCGCGAACCGCTGATCCAGACTTTCCGCGACCTGCTCAAAGCGCAGCTCAATCAGGCTTAAGAAAATGTCCAGAATCCAATGCCCACGCTGTCTGCGACCGCAAACCCATTGTCTGTGCCCGCTGATTCCGAGCCTCGACAGCCGCACTCGAGTGTTGCTGCTTCAGCATCCAAGCGAAGTGAACCACGCGCTGAACACCGCGCGGTTGGCGGCGTTGGGGTTGAAGAATGCCGAGTTGATTGTGGGCGAGGTGTTCGAGGATTTGCCGACGCTGTTGAATCAGCCGGGCTATCAGGCACGGTTGCTGTTTCCCGGTGAGGAGGCGCAGCCGATGCAGGCCTACACCGCGAATGATGAGCCGCTGCTGCTGGTGGTTCCGGACGGCACCTGGCGCAAGGCGCGTAAAATGTTGCACCTCAATCCGTTGCTGGCGGCGTTGCCCAGAGTGACATTGGCCGAGGGCGGGGTGTCCCGATATCGCTTGCGCAAGGCTCCGGGGCCGGGGGCGTTGTCGACGGTGGAGGCGATTGTGCAGGCGTTGCAGACGCTTGAGTCACCCGCCAGTTTTGAGCCGTTGTTGAAGCCATTCGAGGCGTTGATCGAGGGGCAGATTGCGGCGATGGGGGAGGAGACCTATCAGAAGAATCACGGGCGATGATCGTTCCCATGCTCTGCGTGGGAATGAATCCAGTGACGCTCTGCGTCACATCCGGGAAGGGACGCGGAGCGTCCCGGGCGGCATTCCCACGCGGAGCGTGGGAACGATCACTCCTTCGGAGAATGACTACCGCTCCCGCATCGCCTCGGTCCGGGCTTTCAACACCGGTTTAAGCAAATAATCCAGCACCGTTTTCTCCCCGGTAATAATGTCCACCGTCGCCACCATCCCCGGAATGATCAGCAGCGGTTTCACATCCCCGCCCAAGTGATTTTTATCGGTCCTTACCTGAATCAGATAAAAACTGTTGCCCTTGTCATCGGTGATGGTGTCCGCCCCGATCAGCTCCAGCTTGGCACTCAGCCCCCCGTAAATCGTGTAGTCATAAGCGCTGAACTTGACCATGGCTTTCTGGCCCGGGTGCAGGAACGCTACGTCTTGAGGGCGGACCTTGGCTTCGATCAGCAGGTTGTCTTCCAGCGGCACGATTTCCACCATGTCGTTGCCCGGCTGGACCACGCCGCCGATGGTGTTGACCTTCAGCACTTTGATGATGCCGTGAACCGGCGACACCACGGTGGTGCGCGTCACGCGGTCATCGATGGCGATGCTCGTCGCGGTTATTTTCGACAGGTCGGTGCGTTTCTCATTCAGCTCTTTTGCCGCGTCCGAACGGAAGGATTGTTCGGACTCATCAATCTTGCTTTTGATCTCATTGATCGCCGATTCCGCCCGGGGAATCGCCAGGGTCGTGGCGTTCAGCGAGCCACGGATTTCCACCGCGCTGCGTTTGAGCCGCAGGATTTCCACCGGCGAAACCGCCCCGGTGCCCACCAGCGGCGCAGACATGTTCATCTCTTGTTGCAGCAGGGCCAGGCTGGAACTGAACTGCCCCTGTTTGGAACGGAATTCCGCCAGCTCCTGGGTTTTCTGTCGAAGTTGTTCGGTCAGCGTACGCTGTTCACTGGCCAGCCGGCGCTGACGTTGTTCATACAGCGAGCGTTCGTCCTCGGCTACTTGCGGCGCCTTGGCGATCACTTCCGCAGACAGCTTGAACGGCCGACCTTCCGCTTCGGCCGATAGCCGTTCGACCTGCGCGGTCAGTGCATAGCGGTCCGCTTCGCTTTCACCTTTGTTCGACAGAAATCGCGTGTCATCCAGGCGCAGCAAGGTGTCGCCCTTGTTCACCATTTGCCCTTCGCGGACGAAGATCTCGGTGACGATACCGCCCTCCAGATTCTGGATCACCTGCACCTTGCTCGACGGAATCGCCTTGCCTTCGCCCGTGGTGACTTCCTGCAACACGGCGAATTTGGCCCAGAGCAGCGCGGTGATCAGCAGCGCTGCCGCCAGCCACACGGTGATCCGTGACCAGCGCGGCGAATCCTGCAACGAGGCGCCGGCGGTTTCCGGCATGAATTCGCTTTCGGCGCTTTTGCTGAAACTGCCGAAGTAGCCTCTGTCTTTTGATGATGCGGACGATGAATCAGCCATGGGCAACTCCTAGACCGTCGCAGAGCCGACACGGCCCTTGCGCAATGCATCGATGACCGCTTCTTTCGGGCCGTCGGCGACGATCCGCCCGTTGTCCAGTACCACCAGCCGGTCTACCAGGCTGAGCATCGAGGTGCGGTGAGTGACCAACAGCAGGGTTTTGCCCTGAATCCAACCGTGGAGTTTTTGCCGCAGGACGTCTTCGCTGCTGTTGTCCATGGCGCTGGTGGGTTCGTCGAGCAGCATGATCGGCGGGTCGAGCAACAAGGCCCGCGCCAGCAACACCGCTTGCCGTTGACCGCCCGACAGCAACTGACCGCGTTCGCCCACCGGCCGGTCGAAACCCTGGGGATGTTGGCGAGCCAGTTCGGTGACACCGGTCAGTTCGGCGACTTCAAGCATCCGCGCGTCGCTGATGTAACGCGCGCCGAGGGTCAGGTTGTCGCGCAGGCTGCCGGCCAGCAACGGCAGGTCGTGGGCGACGTAACCGATTTGCTGGCGCAGGTCGGCGACATCCAGTTGTCGCAGGTCCAGGCCATCGAGCAGCAGCTGACCTTCCTCGGGGGCATAAAAACCCATCACCAGGCGCGCCAACGTACTTTTGCCTGAACCACTGCGGCCGATGATGCCGATCCGTTCGCCGGGTTTCAGGCTGAAGCTGACGTTGGCCAAGGCGGGAGCATTCTGGCCGTTGTAGTGGAACGTCACGCCGCTGACATCCAGTGCGCCTTGCAATTGTGTGCGCTCCAACGGCCGCTGTTTGGCGTCACGTTCTTGCGGCAACGACATCAGCGCGTCGGTGCTTTTCATGGTCAGTTGCGCTTGCTGATAACGGGTGATCAGCCCGGCGATCTGCCCCAGCGGCGCGAGCACACGACTGCCGAGCATGTAGGTCGCCACCAGCGCGCCGACGCTGAGGTTGCCGGCGATGATGCTGTAGACCCCGGCGACGATGGTCGCCATGCCGGAGAATTGCTGGATGAACAGCGTGCCGTTGGTGGCCAGCGCCGAGAGGTTGCGCGCATGGCTGTCGAGGCGGGTGAGGGCGCCGTGGGTGCTTTCCCATTTGTGCTGGCGTTCGCTTTCGGCGCTGCAGGCCTTGAGGGTTTCCAGGCCGCCGAGAGTTTCGATCAGCAAGGCCTGACGTTCGGCGCCGAGGCTCAGACTTTTCTGCACGGTGTCGCGCAGACGTGCCTGGATCACCATGGCAAAGATGATCGTGAGGGGGAAGGCCAGCAGCGGAATCACCACCAGCCAGCCGCCGAGCAGGCCGATCACCACCAGCATCAATACCGCGAAGGGCAGGTCGATCAGGCTGGTCAGCGTGACGGCAGTGAGAAATTCCCGCAGGCCCTGAAAATCATGAATGCTCTGGGCGAAACCGCCGATGGTCGCTGGCCGCGCTTTCATCGCCATGCCGGTGATGCGTTCGAACAAGGTCGCCGAAAGAATCACATCGGTTTTCTTCCCGGCGGTGTCCAGCAGGTGCGCGCGAACCACCCGCAGCACCAGTTCGAAACCGGTGCCAATCAGCAAGCCGATCGACAGCACCCACAACGTTGAAGTGGCCTGGTTCGGTACCACCCGGTCGTAGGTCTGCATCACGAACAGCGGCACCATCAGCCCCAGCAGGTTGATCAGAAAACTCGCCAGAATCGCGTCGCTGTACAGCCATTTCGACAACTTCAGCGTGTCGCGAAACCATGCCTCGACTCGCGGCACCAGCGGCGCGCGCAAGTCTTCGAGTTCATGTCGCGGCCGGGCGAACAAAGCCTGGCCGCTGTAGTTGGCGACCAGCTCGTCCGTACTGACCCATTGTTCTCCGCCGTCGGCTTCGCTCGGCAGAATCAGTGCCTGACCGTCATCGCCGAAGCGACGCAAGACCGCGCAGCGGCCATGGTTGAGGATCAGCATCACAGGCAGGTTGAGCGCGGAAATTTCTCCCAGCTCACGGCGCAACACACGCGCCTGCAAACTGGCCCGAGCCGCTGCGCGCGGCAGCAGGTCCAGGCTCAAGCGTTGGTGTGCCATTGGCAGCCCGGCACTCAGGCTGGCGCGACTGACCGTCGCGCCATGAAGTTTGCAGAGGATCAACAGACCGTCCAGAAGCGGGTCGTCGAAGCTCAAACGCGGATCGACACTCGTGTTGCCGGTTTCCATGCTGGTCATATTGATTGCCTGTGGCGAAGGAGCTTGCTCCCGCTTGAGTGCGCAGCACTCACACTGTCTTCATCCTCAATCGGTGTTCGGGGTTGCTGCGCAACCCAGTGGGAGCAAGCTCCCTCGCCACAATTGGTCACGTCGAGCTACTTCATTTCAGTTCAGGCAAACGAGCTTCGTTTTTCACTTCGGTGGAGGCGATCGCATCGGCGGGCAGCACCACCCGTTGTTTGCTCAGCAACTGGCCCATGTTCGCCAGCACGCGGTACATCGAGAATTCCTCGGTGTAGCGCACTTCGGTGTAGCGGCGGTTGGCGTTGTAGAGCTCGTTTTCACTGTCGAGCAAGTCGAGCAGGGTCCGTTGACCGAGACCGAACTGATCCTGATACGCGGCCCGTACGCGGGTGGTGGTTTCGGCGTATTCACGGGCGGTCGGGGTTTGTTTCTTGGCGTTGAGCATGGCGTTCCAGGCCAGGTGAATGTTCTCGTTGAGCTGGCGCAGGGCGTTGTTGCGGATGTCCAGCGCCTGGTTGATCTGGTGCGCATCGGAGGCCAGCCGGGCCTTATCGCTACCGCCGCGGAACAGGTTGTAGTTCATCAGCACACCTACTCGCCATTGGTTGTCGTGACCTTCGTCGCCCTGAATATTGTTATTCGCGCCCACCGCCGCTTCAGCGTCGAAGCGAGGGTAGAACGGCGACTTGGCGACTTCATACTGGCTCTCGGCCGATTGCACATCGGCCTGGGCGGATTTCAGGTACGGATTGTTTTCCACCATGCTCTGCTGGGCTTCCGGCAGGGTGGCGGGCAATTCGCCACGGGTCGATGGCGGCGCTTCGAGTTCATCGGGCATGCGCCCCACGACGCTGTAGAAATTCGTCTCGGCATCGGCCAGATCGACTTCGGCGGTGTCGAGGTTGTTTTGCGCCAGCGCCCGGCGAGCGGTGGACTGGTCGGAGTCAGCGTTACTGCCGACCCCACGCTGGGTGCGCAGGCCGATCTGATCGTTGACCCGCATGTGCGCTTGCAGGTTGTTCTTGGCCAGGGTCACCAGTTCGCGGCGCTTGAGTACTTCGAGGTACACCTCGACGGTGCGCAGGGCCAGATCCTGGGCGGTGCCCTGAGCGTAATAGGCTCGCGAGTTGGCCACGCCTTTGGTGCGCGCGACTTCGTTGGAGGTGTTGAAACCGTCGAACAGCATCTGCCGCAGGCGCAGTTCCGATTGGGTGTAATTGAGGATTTCGGTGTGGTGATTGCCCTGCGCCCGAGTGGTGGTGTTATCGCTGTAGCCGCGTCCGTAGCCGGCGTTCAAATCCACCGATGGATAGAAACCCCCTTTGGCGACTTTAATCTGCTCGTCGGCCGAGAGTCGGGCGTCGACCCGCGACGCCAATTCCGGGTGGGTCGCAATGGTGCTCTGGATCGCCTCGGTCAATGACATCGCCTGAGCTTGAGAAGTGCAGGCCATGGCCAGCAAAATCGCGCTGCAGAGGGGGGTTAAAACGCGCATGGATGCCTCTCCCTGATTCCTGATGGTGCTTAGCGGTCGCCAAATATTTGACGTTATTTTTAAGTGAATCCGTTTCACGCTTGTTACAACAGAAGCTAAGAACATCCTGACGGGAAGCTAAGAAGGATTTCTCATAAAACTTATGTCGAAAAAAACTTATGCGCGCTGAAAAATCCAGCACATTGTTCAATCCGAAAGCCTTGTTTTTATGAGTTCTCAGGAACATCGACGGGCTTGAGGAAAGTTCCATTCACTTGTCGACACAGGGCGAAGAAGTGCTGGAGGGGAGGGAAGCGAGACGGTTTTCCAGTGACGTTTTTTTGTCACTCGGGTGATTCAGAACCGTTACGCATTGTTCGCAGGCCGGTTATTTTGGAAGTGGACCCCGATGCCGTTGATTGCAGAGGGTTTTATCCCGATCCAGAAATTCCCCTCGCGAGCGACACGCCTGGCGAAAGTGTCGGGAGGCAGTGGTTTACGTCAGGTAAACGCTTTCTCGGCAAACGATTCGCCAAGCCAACCTGCTTGAACCATGGGCACGTTCTTCGCGCAAACAGGATGCCGACAGCAGTTGGCAGCGGAGGAAATGCACATGGCAACGCTCATCGGTATCGTCAGTAAGGTCATCGGTCAGGTGTATGCAGTGGCGGGTGATGGCACCCGACGCACCCTGGTCGAGGGCGATCGGCTGTTTGCCGGCGAGCAGCTGGTCACCGGGGCCGAAGGCGCGGTGGCGGTGCAACTGCAAAATGGCCAGGAGCTGACCTTGGGTCGTGACAGCAGCCTGCAGATGACGTCCCAAATACTGGCGCATCAGGTCCCGCACGTGGAGACCTCTGAGGCGATGACGCCGAGCCAGGCGCAATTGACCGATGTCGAGCAACTGCAAAAAGCCATTGCCGCCGGCGCCGACCCGACCCAGACCGGTGAGGCCACCGCCGCCGGGCCAGGCGCAACGGCTGGCGCACTGGGCGGTGGTCACAGTTTTGTACTGCTGGAGGAAGTGGCGGGCCGGGTGGATCCCACGATTGGTTTCCCCACGGCGGGCTTCAACGGTATTCCCGAATTCCCTCTGGAGCGCCGGGACCCGGACAACGGCGACAACGGCGATGCACCGAATAACCCCGTCACCCTCATTGGCCTGTCGGCGGCAGGAGGCGAACTGACCCTCAATGAAGCCAACCTGGCGGACGGTTCGGTCAGCAACCCCGCAGCGCTGATTCAACACGGCACCTTCACCGTGATTGCGGCTGACGGCCTGACCAGCCTGAACATCGGCGGAATCAACGTGATCAGTGGCGGTGTGCCTGCCGGTTTTGCGCAATCGATCACCACGCAACTGGGCAACACCCTGACGATCACCGGCTACAACCCGGCCACTGGCGTGGTGAGTTACAGCTACACCCTGGTCGGCAACGAAACCCACTCGGCGGGCGACGGCGCCAACACCCTCAGTGAACAGTTCACCGTGGTCGCGAGTGACAGTAACGGTGATACCGCCACCGGTTCGCTGGACGTCAACATCACCGACGATGTGCCCAAAGCCATCGACGACACCAACGTCAATACCGCCTCGGAAACCCTGCTGACCCTGACGGGCAGCGTGCTGCCCAACGACATCCAGGGTGCCGACCGCATTGCCACCGGCCCCGACAGCGGGCCGATCATCGGCGGCACGTTCAACGGGACTTACGGCACACTGGTACTCAATGCCAACGGCACCTACACCTACACCCTGAATACCAGCGACGCCGATTTCAAAGCCTTGCGCGGCGACGGCAGCGCTACGGAAACCTTCACCTACACCCTGACGGATGCCGACGGCGATACCAGCACCGCGAACCTGGTGCTGGAGATTCACAACAACGATGATCCGGTGACCTTCGGTGGGCTGAATATCGAAGGCGGCGAGTTGACTGTTTACGAGAAAAACCTCGCCGACGGCAGTGACCCCGATGCACCGGCGCTGACCCGCAGCGGCACTTTCACCATCACTGCTCCAGACGGAGTGCAAAACCTCAGCATAGGTGCAATCAACGTGGTGCTCGGCGGTCTGGCCGCAGGCTTCCCGCAATCGTTCGTCACGCCGCTGGGCAATACGCTGACCATCACCGGGTTTGACCGTACGACTGGCGTGGTCACTTATAGCTACACCCTCAACGCTAACGACGCGCACCTGGGGGCCAACGGCGGCAACAGCCTGGCCGGGCAATTTGCAGTAATGATGGTGGACGACAACGGCACCATCGCCCACGGCATTCTCGATGTGAACATCGTCGATGACGTGCCACAAGCCGTGGACGACAGTAATGCCAACACCGCCTCGGAAACCCTGTTGACGTTAACCGGCAGCGTGCTGCCCAACGATATCCAGGGCGCCGACCGCATTGCCATCGGCCCCGACAGCGGGCCGATCATCGGTGGCACGTTCAACGGGACTTACGGCACTCTGGTACTCAACCCCAACGGCACGTACATCTACACCCTGAACACCAGCGATGCGGACTTCAAAGCCTTGAACGGTGGTGGCAATGCTACCGAGAATTTCGTCTACACCCTCACCGATTCCGATGGCGATACCAGCACTGCGACGCTGGTGCTGAACATCCATGACAACGATGACCCGGTGACCCTCGATGGCCTGAACGTCAACGGCGGCGAACTCACCGTCTACGAGAAAAACCTCAGCGACGGCACCAGCCCCAACACACCGGCCTTGACCCAGAGCGGCACCTTTACCGTCACCGCCCTCGACGGTTTGCAAACCCTGACCGTGGGCGGCATCGCGGTGGTCACTGGCGGTGTGGCCGCAGGTTTCCCGCAATCGATCGTCACGCCGCTCGGCAGTACGCTGACCATCACCGGCTTCGACATTGCGACCGGCGTGGTCAGCTACAGCTACACACTGGTGGATAACGAAACCCACCCGAACGCCAACGGCACCAACAGCATCACCGAGAACCTCAACGTCATTGCCACCGACGTCGATGGCAGCACGGCATTGGGTCAGATCAACGTCAACATCGTCGATGACTTGCCCACCGCCAACCCTGATCTCGCCATGGTGGGCGAGGGCGAAACGGCCTCGGGCAACGTGCTGGACAACGACATCGGTGGCGCCGATGGCCCGGCACTCAGTGGTGCAGTGGTCGGCGTGCGCGCCGGCAGCGACACCACGACCTCGGCCATCGGTGGCTTGAACACTCAAATCAACGGCACCTATGGCTACTTGACTCTGGATGCCAGCGGCAACGCCATTTACCACAGTAATCCGAACTCGGTCAGCGCGCCGGGCGCCACGGATGTGTTCACCTACACCGTGCGCGATGCCGACGGCGATGAAAGCACCACGACCATCACCATTAACGTGGCCGATTGCACCCTCGTGGCGGCCAGCGATAGCGACGTGACGGTTAACGAAAACGCCCTGGATTTGACCCAGGATGGGCAGGACCTGGCGGCGGGCACGACCACCGGCAGTGAGCCAGGCAGCACCGGCGAAACTGCTTCCGGCACGTTGGTCGGCTCCGTCACCGGCGCCACTGGCGCAATCACCTACACCCTGATCGGCAGCGCCACCGGGACTTATGGGCAAATCCTGCTCAACTCCGACGGCAGCTACACCTACACCCTGACCTCCGCACCAACGACCACACCCAACGCCAACGACGGGCCGAATACCCTGAGCGAAAGCTTCACCTACCAAGCCACCGATCCTCTCGGAAACAGCGTCACCAATACCATCGTGATCAGCATTGTTGATGACGTACCCACCGCTCACGCCGATGCGGTCTCGGTGGTAGAGGGCGGTACGGTCAGCGGGAATGTGCTGGGCAATGATGTGTTCGGTGCTGATGGCCCTGCGTCGGGTGGTGCAGTGGTCGGCGTGCGCGCCGGTAGCGACACTTCGACTTCAGCCATCGGCGGCCTGAATACGCAAATCAACGGCACCTACGGCTACCTGACCCTGGATGCCAATGGCAACGCCGTGTACCACAGCAACCCGAACGCGGTCGACGAGCCGGGCGCCACGGATGTGTTTACCTACACCGTGCGCGATGCCGATGGCGATGAAAGCACCACGACCATTACCGTCGACGTGTCCAACTGCTCCCTTGTAGTGGTCCCCGATAACGACGTGACGGTTCAGGAAAAAGCTCTGGATTTGACCAAGGACGGCCAAGACTTGGCAGCAGGCACCGTCACCGGCAGCGAGCCGGGCAATACCGGTGAAACCGCCTCCGGCACGCTGGTCGGCTCCATCACTGGCGCTACTGGCGCAATCACTTACACCTTGGTCGGCAGCGCCACCGGAACCTACGGACAAATCCTGCTCAACCCGGACGGCGGCTACACCTACACCCTGACCTCCGCACCTACGACCATACCCAACGCCAACGACGGGCCGAATACCCTGAGCGAAAGTTTCACCTATCAGGCCACCGACTCCCTGGGCAATAGCGTCACCAGTACCATCGTGATCAACATCGTCGATGACGTGTCGACGGCTCACTGCGATTCAGTCTCGGTGGTGGAGGGCGGGACGGTCAGCGGGAATGTGCTGCACAACGATGTGCTCGGTGCTGATGGCGCAGCCGCGAGTGGTGCAGTGGTTGGCGTGCGCGCCGGCAGCGACACTTCGACCTCTGCCATCGGCGGTTTGAACAGTCAAATCAATGGCACCTACGGCTATCTGACTCTGGATGCCAATGGCATCGCCGTGTACCACAGCAACCCGAACTCGGTCGACGAGCCGGGCGCCACGGATGTGTTCACCTACACCGTGCGCGATGCCGACGGTGATGAAAGCACCACAACCTTGACCATCGGCGTGTCCAACAACTGTCTTGTAGTGGTCACTGATACCGACGTGACCGTTTACGAAAAAGCCCTGGACTTGACCCAGGATGGGCAGGATCTGGCCGCGGGCACGGTCATCGGCAGCGAGCCTGGCAACACCGGTGAAACCGGCTCCGGTACGCTAGTCGGTGCGGTCACCGGCGCCAGCGGCGCGATCACTTACACCCTGGTCGGCAGTGCCACCGGAACCTACGGGCAAATCCTGCTCAACCCCGATGGCAGCTACACCTACACCCTGACCTCGGCGCCGAAAACTTCGCCCGACGCCAATGACGGCGCGAACACCCTGAATGAAAGCTTCACCTACACCGCCACCGATGCCGTGGGCAACAGCACCACCGGCACCCTTGTAGTCAACATCGTCGATGACGTGCCGCCTGACGCCGTCGCCTCGGACCGTTCGGTGCCCGCGGTGCAGATCGACTCCAACCTGCTGCTGGTGATCGACGTGTCCGGGAGCATGGACGACCCCTCCGGCGTGTCGGGGCTGTCGCGGCTGGACCTGGCCAAGCAGGCGATCAGTGCGCTGCTCGACAAGTACGACGACCTGGGCGACGTGAAGGTGCAGATCGTCACCTTCAGCAGCAGCGCTACGGACCAGACGTCGATCTGGGTCGATGTGGCGACGGCCAAGTTGATTATCGCGACGTTGACGGCGGGCGGCGGGACCAACTACGACGCGGCCGTGGCGACCATGCAAAGCGCATTCAACACCACGGGCAAACTCATCGGGGCGCAGAACGTCGGCTACTTCTTCTCCGATGGCAAGCCCAACGAAGGCGACATCGGCACCGCGGACGAGATCGCCCTCAAAGCCTTCCTCGACGCCAATGGCATCAAGAACTACGCCATCGGCCTGGGTAGCGGTGTCAGTAACGACAGCCTCGATCCAGTGGCCTATGACGGCAGTACGCACACCGACACCAATGCCGTGGCGGTGACCGACCTCAATCAACTCAACTCGGTACTCTCGGGCACCGTGCAAGGCGCGCCGGTCACCGGCTCGCTGCTGGGCGACGGCGAGGGCGAGGGCGGTACGTTCGGCGCCGATGGCGGCTTCATCAAAACCATCACCGTCGATGGCACCACCTATACCTATGATCCAAAAGCCAACAGCAATCAGGGCTCGCTGAACTTCAGCGGCGGCGCCAACCACGGCACGTTCAACACCGCCAACAACACCTTGAGCATCGCCACCGACAACAGCGGCACGCTGCTGGTGAACCTCGACACCGGCGAGTACACCTACACCTCGCAGACAACCACGGCCGCGGTGATCAGCGAAAACATCGGCTTCACCGCCAGCGACAACGACGGCGATCTGGCCAGCTCCACGCTGGTGATCAACGTGATTCCGAACACGCCACCGGTGGCGGTCGATGACCATGTCATCACCAACGTGCTGTCGGGCAGCATTGTGCTGCCGGGCGAATTGCTGCTGGCCAATGACACCGACGTCAATGGCGATGCGCTCACGGCATCGCCGACCACCTTCAACACCGGATGGGGGGGCAAGGGCGCAGACTTCATCGGCACCAACTCGAGCTTCAGCTTCACTGGCAATAACGTCCAGGGTGTCACCATCGCCCGTAGCGCATTCGTCGCCAACACCGTGGCCATGACGGCGGTGCTGGTGGTCAGCGGGGCGCTGGGCTCGGTCAGTAACAACAACACCAATGACGAGGATCTCATCACCGTCAACCTCAAACAGGGGGAAACCCTCAACCTGGACCACAACCTGGCGGCCGGCCGCATCACCCTGGAGTACTCGGTCAACGGCGGGGCTTTCACTGCCATCGCCGACGGCCAGACCATCACCGCCACGGCGGACGGCACGTACCGGATCCATATCACCAACATCGACGACGGTGGTCCGGGCAACAGCGGGAAGGGGGCGGAAAACTACCAGCTGACCATGACCGTCAACTACGCCGACGCTCAGGACAGCACTCCGGATTTCCACGGCACCTACATCGCCAACGACAACCACGGCGGCAGCGACGCGGCCAATGTGACCATCAGCTATCAGGACGGCCATACGCTGACCGGCACTTCGGGCGACGATGTACTGGTGGCGGGCGCTGGCAACAATGTCCTCAATGCCGGCGACGGCAATGACCTGCTTACCGCCGGGTCAGGCAACAACGAGCTGCATGGCGGCGCCGGCAATGACTTGCTGTTCAGCGGAGCGGGCAACGACCTGCTCGACGGCGGTAGCGGCAACGACACCGCGAGTTACGCTCATGCCACCGCCGGCGTCGCCGTCGACCTGAGCCTGCTCACCGCGCAAAACACGCTTGGCGCAGGCACCGACACCCTGACCGGCATCGAAAACCTCACCGGTTCAAACTTCAACGACAGCCTCACGGGCGACAACAACAGCAACATCATCAACGGTGGTTTGGGTAACGATGTGCTCAACGGCGGGGGCGGCGACGACTTCCTCATCGGCGGCCTGGGCAACAACACCCTCACCGGCGGCAGCGGCGCCGACACCTTCCAGTGGCTCAAGGGCAACAGCGGCCACGACATCATCACCGACTTCACCCCAGGCACCGACAAGCTCGATCTGTCACAACTGCTGCAAGGGGAAAACGGCACCGCGGCGTCGCTGGATGACTACCTGCACTTCACCGTCACCGGCAGCGGCGCGTCGGTGCTCACCAGCATCGACGTCAGCGCCATGGCCGGCGCCACGCCGAACCAGACCATCGACTTGGCCGGTGTGAACCTGGCCAGCCACTATGGCGTCACGCCGGGGGCGGGTGGGGTGATTGCCGGTGGGGCGGACACGGCGACGATCATCAACGGCATGCTTAATGACCATTCGTTGAAGGTGGATACCGTGTGAGTTGAAACGACAAAACCCGCCATCCCGGTGAAAGGGGATGGCGGGTTTTTGATCGTTCCCACGCAGAGCGTGGGAACGATCAAGCCCTGTGGCCTCGGGTCAATGGTCAGGACGGCGGATCGAATAGAGTGGCGGCTGTACGCGGGTTAGCAGACCAGGCATCAAGGAACCCGGCGCACCGACTTGCCCGCGAAGCTTTCGACTCAGGTCGCCTCGTTCAGGTATTTGCCCACGGTCGCCACGTTGTCGAGCGAGTACTGCTTGCTCAGATTGGCGATCATTTTGCTCTGGGCTTCGGTCACGTTGAACTGCTCGGTGGAGCTGTCAGTGTTCTGCTCGCGGCCGGCTTGCAGGGTGGCTTTCAGTTCATCGCTGCTGTCGCTATCCAGAATCTTGAGCAACGCGGCGCTGTTGTCGGTGCTGGTCGACGAGGTGCTGTCGCTGGCCAGGGCGCTGCTCAGTTCGGTGGTTGTGACACTGCCGTCGCTGTCGGTATCGAGCTGGCTGAACAGCTCTTCGCTGGACACCTGCTGAGGTGGCGGTGGGGTCAGGCTGGCGACGAGTTCGTCCTGGCTGATGGTGCCGTCTTCATTCTTGTCCAGGGCCGAGAAGATTTCTGCGCTGTCGGCCGTGCTGCCGGCGCTGGTCAGGCCGTTGCTCAGTTCATCGCTGCTGATGGCGCCGTCGCTGTCAGTGTCCAGGGCGCTGATCAGCGCATCGGCCAGTTCGGTGCTCGGTGCCTGATCACGTGGTGGCGGCGGAGGAGGGGCCATCGCGGCCATTTCTTCGCTGCTCAGGCTGCCACTTTCGTCGCTGTCCAGGTCGCTGAAGTTTTTGCTCAGGCTGACCAGCAAACCGTCATCGGTTTTCTGCGACAGGGCGCTCGTGAGCTCGTCCTGATCCACCGCGCCGTCGCTGTTGCTGTCGAGTTTGGCGAGCAAGTCTTTCTGGAATTGCTGGCTGCGGGCGCTGTTGGTGGAGGTGCTGCTGGTGCTGGTATAGCTCGTGTAGTTGCTGACACTACCGATCATTGGGCTCACTCCTAATGGGAAACCGGTGGGTGCACCGGTTTATGCAGCCTCAAGGGGCAAATTGTCGTGGGTATGTGGGGTTTGTACCGTCCGGTACACACACACAGATATCAGGCCAGCCTGCGATCCTGTGGCGAGGGGTGTGTGACTCAGAAGCGCGGCAGGCGGATGATGGCGGTTAGACCACCACCGGAGGTCTCTTCCAGGCTCAACTGCCCACCCAAACGCTCCGCTGCCTCGCGGGCGATGGTCATGCCCAAACCGACGCCACCAGAATTGCGATTACGCGAACCTTCCAGACGAAAGAACGGTTCGAACACCGCTTCACGTTTATCCGCCGCGATACCCGGGCCATGGTCGATGACCCGGATCACCAGTTCCTCTCGGCTGTCCTCAAGCGTGATCAGCGCGTCCCCGGCATAACGCAGGGCGTTGTCCAGCAGATTGTTGATGCACGAGCGCAAGGCCATCGGCTGAACCTGCAACGGGGCGCAGTGGCCGTTGGTCTTGACGTTGGCGCCCTGGTCCTGGGCGTTTTCGCTCAGGGATTCCACCAGTGCCTGCACGTCCATCCATTGCGGCACCTCGCTGGTGCGCTGTTCGTGCAGGTAGGTGAGAGTGGAATCGAGCATGCTGATCATGTCGTCCAGGTCCTGCCGCATCTGGCCTTGCAGCTTGTCGTCATCGACCTGCTCCAGTCGCAGCTTGAGCCGCGACAGCGGTGTTCGCAGGTCATGGGACACCGCGCCAAGCATCCGCGAGCGTTGCTGCACTTGTTGAAGAATGCGTTGCTGCATCAGATTGAAGGTGTGCGCCGCTTGCCGCGCTTCCCGTGGCCCCGACTCATCCAGCGGTGGACTGTCGAGATTTTCACTCAGGCGCTCGGCGGCGTCGCTCAGGCGTTGGATCGGGCGGGTTAGCAGCTTGGCGCCGTACCAGGCGGCGATGATCAGCGAGACAAACTGAAAGGTCAGTGGCACCAGTGGCCCGCCGAACCACGGTCGCGGTGGCCGGTTGTCGAATCGCGGGTCCATTGGTGGGCGTTGTCCGTCGAAGCGCTCGGAAAATTCCGACGGCGGAGGAGGGGGAGGCGGTGGACCGTAATGTTTGAACCAGAAGAACGCCAACAAGTGCGCCAGTACGATCGCCAGCAGCAGCACGCCAAACAGGCGGCCGAACAGCGTATCGAAGCGCGCACGCATCAGCCAATGTCTCGTGCGTCGAACAGATAACCCTCGCCGCGAACGGTCTTGATCAGCTGTGGGGCTTTCGGGTCATCGCCGAGTTTCTGGCGCAGGCGCGACACCAGCAAATCGATGCTGCGATCAAAGGCTTCGATCGAGCGACCACGGGCGGCGTCCAGCAGTTGTTCGCGGCTGAGTACCCGGCGCGGACGTTCGATGAACACCCAGAGCAAACGGAATTCGGCGTTGGACAGCGGCACTACCAGCCCATCGGCGGCGATCAACTGACGCAGCACGCTGTTCAGTCGCCAGGTATCGAAGCGAATATTCGCACGCTGTTCGGTGCGGTCGTCGCGCACCCGACGCAGAATGGTCTGAATTCGCGCGACCAGTTCCCGCGGCTCGAATGGCTTGGCCATGTAGTCGTCGGCGCCCAATTCCAGGCCGATGATCCGGTCGGTGGGTTCGCAGCGGGCGGTGAGCATCAGGATCGGAATGTCCGATTCGGCGCGCAACCAGCGGCACAGCGACAAACCGTCTTCGCCCGGCAGCATCAGGTCGAGCACCACCACGTCGAAATGCTCGGCTTGCAGGGCCTGACGCATGGCGGCGCCATCGGTGACGCCGCTGGCGTGGATACTGAACCGGGCCAGGTAGTCGATCATCAGTTCACGGATCGGGATGTCATCGTCTACGATCAGGGCGCGAATGCTCCAGCGTTTATCGTCGGCCGGCGCTTTTTGATCGTCGTTCAGAGGTGCTGGGGAGTTGTGCATGCGTGTGTTCATCTGCCAGATAGGCTGCCAACCACAAAGATAGGCTGCGAGGTTGTGGCTTCAGCATAGGCGTCCGGCCGTGAGGCGGGAAGTGCTGTAGGACCTGTTGCGGCTGCCGAGAGTAGCGTTGAAGGGTGTTGTGGGCGTGTCATGTGTGTACCGAACTCGACACAATTTCCGCAGCAGCTAGTCTTGTCTGAGCCGCGACGACGAATTACCGATCATCGGGTCCCGCAGCGGCGCTGGTTCCGCTACAATGCGCGCCGATTTCGACTTGCCTGAGAGCCCACTCATGTCCGCTTGCCAGACGCCTATCATCGTCGCCCTGGATTTCCCCTCCCGTGACGCCGCACTGAAGCTGGCCGATCAACTGGACCCGAAGCTGTGCCGGGTCAAAGTCGGTAAAGAACTGTTCACCAGTTGCGCTTCGGAAATCGTCGGCACCCTGCGCGACAAGGGTTTCGAAGTGTTCCTGGACCTCAAGTTCCACGACATCCCGAACACCACCGCCATGGCCGTCAAGGCCGCTGCGGAAATGGGTGTGTGGATGGTCAACGTGCACTGCTCCGGCGGTCTGCGCATGATGGCCGCCTGCCGTGAAGTGCTCGATCAGCGCAGCGGCCCGAAACCGTTGTTGATCGGCGTGACCGTGCTGACCAGTATGGAGCGTGAGGATCTGGCGGGTATCGGTCTGGACATCGAGCCACAGGAGCAGGTGCTGCGCCTGGCCGCGCTGGCGGAAAAAGCCGGGATGGACGGTCTGGTCTGCTCGGCCCTGGAAGCCCAGGCCTTGAAAGCCGCTCACCCGTCGCTGCAACTGGTGACCCCGGGGATTCGTCCGGCGGGCAGCGCCCAGGACGATCAACGCCGCATCCTGACCCCGCGTCAGGCGCTGGACGCCGGTTCCGACTATCTGGTGATCGGCCGTCCGATCAGCCAGGCGGCGGATCCGGCGAAGGCGTTGGCAGCGGTCGTCGCAGAAATCGCTTGAGCGGCGCCTGCTAAAACCATTCGCGGGCAAGCCTCGCTCCTACAAGTTATGTGTCATGACCGACATATGACCTGTAGGAGCGAGGCTTGCCCGCGAAGCTTTTAAACCTTCAACACCAACTTCCCGAAATTCTCGCCGCTGAACAATTTCATCAGCGTCTCCGGGAATGTTTCCAGTCCTTCGACAATGTCTTCCTTGCTCTTGAGCTGCCCCTTGGCCATCCAGCCGGCCATTTCCTGCCCGGCAGCGGCGAACTGCGCGGCGTAATCCATCACCACGAAGCCTTCCATCCGTGCACGGTTGACCAGCAGCGACAGGTAGTTGGCCGGGCCTTTGACCGCTTCCTTGTTGTTGTACTGGCTGATGGCACCGCAAATCACCACCCGTGCTTTCATGTTCAGACGGCTCAGCACAGCGTCGAGAATATCGCCGCCGACGTTATCGAAATACACGTCGACGCCTTTCGGGCATTCGCGCTTGAGGCCGGCCTGCACGTCTTCGTTTTTGTAGTCGATGGCACCGTCAAAACCCAGCTCGTCGATCAGGAACTTGCACTTGTCCGCGCCGCCGGCGATGCCGATCACCCGGCAACCTTTGATCTTGGCAATCTGCCCGGCAATGCTGCCCACTGCACCGGCCGCGCCCGAGAGCACTACTGTTTCGCCGGCTTTCGGCGCGCCGACATCGAGCAGGGCGAAGTAGGCGGTCATCCCGGTCATGCCCAGCGCGGATAAATAGCGCGGCAGCGGCGCCAGTTTCGGATCGACCTTGTAGAAACCTCGCGGCTCGCCGAGGAAGTAATCCTGCACACCCAAGGCGCCGTTGACGTAATCCCCCACGGCAAAACCCGGATTGTTCGAGGCAATGACTTTGCCTACGCCCAATGCACGCATCACTTCGCCAATGCCAACCGGAGGGATGTAGGACTTGCCCTCGTTCATCCAGCCACGCATGGCCGGGTCCAGGGACAGGTATTCGTTTTTGACCAGGATCTGACCCGCCGCCGGTTCGCCGACCGGTACTTCTTGATAGGTGAACGTGTCACGGGTGGCCGCCCCCACGGGACGTTTGGCGAGCAGGAACTGGCGATTGGTCTGGGTAGTCATGACAGGCACTCAAGATGAATGAAGTCTTGTTGATAGACCTTCATGGGCGATGTCGCAAGGTTGGCTGACGCTGCGAATGCACATCGATCCAGTGCAGTGATAGTCAGGGCGGTGGTTCTATCACTGCAACTCATGGGCAACCAACCGGCCTTCTGATAGTGCTGCCGTGCCATACGCCCCTATGACTAGACTGGCCACACGCGATCCCCTGCATTCTTCCCTCTGAGGACATAACAATGAGCATGACGTTTTCTGGCCAGGTTGCCGTTGTGACAGGCGCGGCCAATGGTATTGGCCGCGCGACCGCTTTGGCGTTCGCCGCCGAAGGTTTGAAAGTGGTGGTTGCCGATCTGGATGCGGCCGGTGGCGAGGGCACGGTGGCGCTGATTCGTACCGCCGGCGGTGAAGCGACTTTCGTGCGCTGCAACGTCACTGTGGAAAGCGATGTAAAAAATCTGATGGACGAGGTCGTGAATACCTACGGCCGTCTCGACTATGCCTTCAACAACGCCGGTATCGAAATCGAGAAAGGCAAACTGGCCGAAGGCACGGTCGATGAGTTCGACGCGATCATGGGCGTCAACGTCAAAGGCGTCTGGTTGTGCATGAAGTATCAGTTGCCGTTGCTGCTGGCCCAGGGCGGCGGCGCGATCGTCAACACCGCCTCGGTTGCCGGCCTGGGGGCTGCGCCGAAAATGAGCATCTACGCGGCCTCGAAACACGCGGTGATCGGCCTGACCAAATCGGCGGCCATCGAATACGCCAAGAAAAAGATTCGCGTGAATGCGGTATGCCCGGCAGTGATCGACACCGACATGTTCCGCCGAGCCTACGAAGCGGACCCGAAGAAAGGCGAGTTCGCCAATGCCATGCACCCGGTCGGGCGTATCGGCAAAGTCGAAGAAATTGCCAGCGCGGTGCTGTACCTGTGCAGTGACGGCGCGGCGTTCACCACCGGTCATTCGCTGGCGGTGGATGGTGGGGTCACAGCGTTTTAGACCCAATCCCTGTAGGAGCGAGCAAGCCCGCTCCTACAGTTTTTTATCGCTCGGCGCCGGTTCCGTGAAGACGCCGGTCATTGTGTTTCAAATGGTTAGAACCGGCGGTTTTGGCGGCTTTGTCGCACATCCCCTCGAGCGTTCCTGTGATTAACTGTTTCCCGCAAAACAGACAGGAGTTTGCTTGCTCATGGAGTTGAGAATCGATCGACAGGCATTGGTGCCTGTCGTGCAGCAAATCGTCGACGCATTGGCCGACTGGCTTCGTCGCGGCGAGGTGTTGCCTGGGACGCGTTTGCCTTCCGTGCGGCAAATCGCGCGGATCAATCTGCTCAGTCAATCCAGTGTTGTCGAGGCCTGTGAACGGCTGGTGGCTCAAGGGGTGCTGGCGACGCGTAACGGGGCGGGTTTCTTTGTCGCGGCAACGGCGCTGGCCACTCAGGGGCAATGGGACCTTCCTTGGTCCGAAGGGGGTGAGCAGCAGAGCGGCCTCGTCGGCGAACTGAAGCTGGGGTGCGGCGGATTACCCGAAAGCTGGCGTGAGACTGACGATCTGAGCTACGCCATACGCCAGGTCAGCCGCACCGACATGGCCGGGTTGTTCAACTACAGCACGCCGCTGGGCCTGCCTGCCTTGCGCCAGCAGATCCTCAAACGATTGCAGCAGCTGAATATTGCGGTGGATGAAAGCCGAATCCTGACCACGGCGGGGGCCAGTCATGGGCTCGATTTGATTGTGCGTACTTTGTTCAAACCGGGCGATTGCGTGGTGGTGGAGAGTCCGGGCTATTCGATGTTGTTCGATTTGCTCAGGCTACACGGGGTCAGCATGATCGAGGTGCCACGAACCCCACGCGGGCCAGACACCGAAGCACTCGAGGCACTGTTGCGCAAGTACAAACCCTGTGGCTTGTTCATCAACAGCTTTTATCACAACCCCACCGGCAGCAGTTTGACCCCGGGGGTAGCTCAGCAGGTCCTGCAACTGGCCAAAAACCATGGGGTACTGGTGATCGAAGACGACGTCTATGCCGATTTGCACAGCGGCCCCGGCACGCGCCTTGCGGCACTGGGCATCGATGACAATGTGATCTACGTCGGCAGCTACTCCAAAACCCTCAGCAGTTCGTTGCGGGTTGGCTTTGTCGTGGCCGATGCCGACATTATTTCGCGACTCGCCAGGGTCAAGATGATCAGCAGCATGGGCGCTTCACGGTTTAGCGAGTCGGTGCTGGCTTGTCTGTTGGCCAGTGGTGCCTATCGTAAATTGGTGCAACGTCAGCGTCAGCGTTTAAGCACAGACCGGGAGGCGGCCTTGCAGGTGCTCGAAGACGCGGAGTGGGAGGTTTTCGGCAAACCGGTGGGCGGCCTGTTCATCTGGGCGCGATCACGCCGCTCCGACTCTGCTCAGGTGCGGGCTCAGGCGCGGCGCTTCGGTGTCTTGCTGTCTTGCGCAACGGCATTCAGTCCCACTGGCCAGGCCCATGACTGGCAGCGCATTAACGTCGCCTATGCCTGTGATCCTCGCGCACGGGCGTTTTTTCAGGCGACCGCTCTGAATCGACCTCAAACGTTCTGAAAGCGACGTAGGCGTAGCTTTTTGCCATTATTCAGACGCCGGAGACTTGTGTTGGCACAAGCCCGTTGCGAATCTGCATCAACAGACAATGGCAGGGGACTAAGCGCAATGATTTCGGCCGTGCAAGGACGTTTTGCCAACCTCGGTATGGCGAAAAAACTGGGTGTCGGGTTTGTACTGGTGCTGCTGTTGACCGCCCTGGTGGCGGCCATCGGCGTATGGTCCCTGCAAACCATCAGTCAACGCTTCGACGGGCTCAAGCAGATGTCGTCGCTCAACAGCGGTTTGCTCAAGGTGCGCTTGCTCGAGCAGGAATACGCCTTGCACGGTAATCCGAAAACCGCGGACGCCTTGCGCGCCGGGGTGGACGCTCTGGTTGCTCTGGCGACCGAGCTCAAGGCTCAGTCGGCGACCAATGTGCCGGTCATGAATGACGTCGAGCAATCTCTGGGCGCCTATCGCAAGGCTTTTGACGAGTTTGTCTCGCTGAGTCAGGCCAAGGATCTGGCACTGGAAATGGCCAGTTGGTCGGTGTCCAGCGTGGCCAATAACCTGGACGTGTTGCAGTCCGGTCTTGCCGATGATGGTGCCTATACCTTGAAGGAATCCGAGGGCAAGGACGGCGCGCAATTCATCGAGCAAGCCAATCAGGTCAGTCAGGTATCGCGGCTGATGTTGCAGGCCATGAACGAAGCGCGCGTGCGCCTGGACCTGAGCCGCAAGGGCGACGACAGCGCCGGGCAGGGCAAGATCGAGCAGGCCGATCAGGCGCTGACCCAGGCCGGGCAGCTGAAAACCACGATCAAGGATGAGGGTTACCAGACCGTCCTCAATGAAGTGTCCGGTCATATTGCCGGTTTCAGTGAAAAACTCGCCGAGTACACCGACTTGTTGGCGCAGGAAAAGACCGTCTACGAGCAGCTTCACCAGCGTGCCGCTCAAGTGGTGGCGCGGGTGGACCAGGCCTATGTTGCCGAAGATCAGTCGATGCAGGCAGAGCTGAAAAAGAATTCGCTGTTGATTATCGGCTCCTCGGCACTGGCCTTGCTGGTGGGGCTGATTGCTGCGTGGGTGATTACCCGTTTGATCGTCGCACCGCTGCGCCGTGTGATCCGCGTCGCTCAGCAGATCGCCGCAGGCGATTTGAGTGCAACGATTGATGTGACCCGCCGCGACGAGATCGGCCAGTTGATGCAGGCCATGCAGCAAATGGGCGCGGGGCTCAGCAGTATCGTCAGTGGTTTGCAGGCCGGTATCGAACAGCTGGCAAGCTCTGCTCAATCGCTGTCGGCGGTGACCGAGCAGACCAACCTTGAAGTCAGTAGCCAGAAGGAAGAAACCGAGCAAGTCGCCACCGCGATGAACCAGATGACCGCCACGGTGCACGACGTCGCACGTAACGCGGAGGAGGCCGCCCAGGCGGCGCAGACTGCCGATGGCAAGGTCGAAAGCGGTCAGCAGGTGGTACGTCAGAGCATGGCGCGGATCGAACAATTGGCGGACTCGGCCACCTCGGCCAGCTCCAGCATCGAAAGCCTCAGTGCGGAAATCCAGAACATTGGCACGGTGCTCAGCGTAATCAAAAGCGTCGCCGAGCAGACCAACCTGTTGGCGCTCAATGCGGCCATCGAGGCGGCGCGGGCGGGTGAGCAGGGCAGGGGTTTTGCGGTGGTGGCCGATGAAGTTCGGGCACTGGCCAAGCGAACCCAGCAATCAACCGAGGAAATCGAACGGCTGGTCAGTGCCTTGCGTTCAGCGGCGCAATCGTCGGTGCAGCAGATTCAGAACAGCGGCGAGTTGGTGAAGCTGGCGGTGAGCGATGCGTTGCAGACCGAGAGCGCCTTGGGGAGCATTGCGGCAGCGGTGTCGTTGATTCAGCAGATGAACCAGCAGATTGCGGCGGCTGCGGAAGAGCAGAGTTCAGTGGCCGAGGAGATCAATCGCAGTGTCACCAGTATCCGCGCCAGTGCGGATCAGTCGTCGCTGGCGATGCGGGGCAATGCGGCGTCGAGTATTGAATTGGCGCAGTTGGGGGTTGAGTTGAAGGGGATGGTGGGGCACTTCAGGCTGTAGGGGCTGCCCTCCACCAATCCCAACGCAAAAAAAAGCCACCTGCCCCGGTGGCTTTTCAGCATTTGCATGATCAGTCGTAGATCGCTTTTTTCTTCCAGTCGGCATCAGCCTCGACGTCTTTAAGGCCTTCAGTCAGTTGGTTTACTTCGCCTTCAACCGGGGCAATGGTGTCCATGACCAAGGCGTTGGCGCGGGCCAGGAGTTTTTCCAGGTATTCCAGCTGTTCGGCGTACACCTGCGGCTCCTGTTGTTTGCGCAGGTATTGCACGCCGCGTTCGAAGGCCAGGCGGGCCTGGCCGGGCTGGTTTTGTTGCAGGGAATGCTGGCCCAGGTTGTTGAAGAATTCGATGTGCAGCAGCACCAGAATGTGGCGCACTTCGCGGATCCAGCGCTTGGCTTCGTTGGGCGGCAGGAAACCGTCCTGTGCGGCACGAGTGATCTGGCCATGCATGGCTTCAAGCAGGAAGCGCACGTCTTTGGCTTTGGCTTCGGTCTGGATCGGGGCCGGTGGGTTGTTGACGGGGATTGATTCACCCTGGGCGACCAAGGCGCTCAGCTCGGTAATCCGTGCCTTCAATATGGCACTGGATTTTTCCAGGTTCAGCAGGCGCTGGCAGACGTTCAGTTCCAGACGGGTCAACAGCAGCTTGAGCGCCGGTGTCATCAATTGACCGGGGAAGGTCTCGGTGATTTCGCCACAGCGACGCAGGCGGTCGTTGAGTTCAACCTTGGTGCGGGCCTTTTCCAGCTTATTGTTTTCCACCACATGGTTCATGTAGCCAATGGCGATCAATAGTGCGATCCCGGCTACGACTAGCAGGGTGATCATGAGTGGTGTCACCGGTAAGACCTCTTATTAGGGTTCGCGTGCGAGTCGAGTGTAGTGGCTCGGCATTTGGGCGACTAGGGCCGCTCGACGAGTGAGTCGGCTTATAGTTCTGCTTATATCGGCCGCAATGCCGCATATATAAGTAAATAGTGGGGTAGGTGCACATTGCCATCATCTCGGCATGGACTATAGCGCCTTGCCGGATGCCAGAATATAGGCGCCAAACGTCAGGCGACGGAAAAGCCTGGATGGCAGCCGAAAGCAGGTCGAAGTCATTGATTTAAATAAATTTATATCTGGGGGTTGACGACCCCTCAATCCATCCATAGAATGCGCGCCACTTACAGCGTAAAGCACACAGCGAAACGCGGTAGGGAGTGAATGTTGTACGTGTGTCCCCTTCGTCTAGTGGCCTAGGACACCGCCCTTTCACGGCGGTAACAGGGGTTCGAGTCCCCTAGGGGACGCCAATGCGGGAATAGCTCAGTTGGTAGAGCACGACCTTGCCAAGGTCGGGGTCGCGAGTTCGAGTCTCGTTTCCCGCTCCAGTTTTAAACGGCTTTGCTTTCGGGCAGGGCTGAGTGAAACCAGAACCAAATCTTCGGATGCGGATCTGGGCACCGAAACACACACCATGTGTTCCGGGCAGCGTGTCCCCTTCGTCTAGTGGCCTAGGACACCGCCCTTTCACGGCGGTAACAGGGGTTCGAGTCCCCTAGGGGACGCCATTTGCGGGAATAGCTCAGTTGGTAGAGCACGACCTTGCCAAGGTCGGGGTCGCGAGTTCGAGTCTCGTTTCCCGCTCCAAATTCAAAGAAAACGCCGCTCATTGAGCGGCGTTTTTTTGTGCGCGTTATTTGTCATTTGGAATGGAAATAAGGCCAATCAGTCAAGACACGGAACCCAGTAGGAGCGGGCTTGCCCGCGAAAGCGGTGTATCAGGCGACATCAATGTTGACTGTACCGCCGCCTTCGCGGGCAAGCCCGCTCCTACAAGGCGATATGTTTGTGTTGCAACCTGCCGTTGGTCGAACGACAATGCGAGTCATTATCAGTCGCGAATTATTCCATTGTCATGCCCGCCAACGACTTGTCCTTACGCAGTGCTGTCAACGATCTGTATTGTGACCATCATGGTTGGCTCCAGGGCTGGCTGCGCAAGCGTCTGGGCAATGCCTTCGATGCAGCGGACCTGACTCAGGATACCTTCGTCAGGGTCATCAAGGCTCGCACCGCCCTGGATATCCGCGAGCCGCGACCGTATCTGTCGATGATCGCCAAGGGGTTGTTGATCGATCTGTTTCGTCGTCGTTCGCTGGAACAGTCCTATCTCGAAGCGCTGGCCGCCACGCCCGAATCACAGCAGCCATCGTTGGAGGAGCAGGCGATCCTGTTCCAGGCGCTGATGGAAATAGACCGCCTGCTGCAAGGGCTGGGGCCTCGAGTCAAACAAGCTTTCATCCTGTCGCAATTCAATGGCCTGACGTACCCGCAAATTGCCGAGTGTCTGGGCGTCAGTGTTCGCACGGTGAATAACCACATGGCCAAGGCCATGGAGCATTGCTGTCTGATGCAGATTCAGTTGCAGCTCGCATGAACCTGCCCCCCCAGGAGTTGAAAGCCATCAGCGTCGCCGCGCAGTGGTACGCCCGGCTTCATTCCGGCACCACGACCGACGCGGATCGAGCCGCCTGGAACGCCTGGCTGGTCGCAGATCCCTTGAATCGCCAGGCCTGGCAAAGAATGGCGGCAGTGGCCGAACAGATGGCGAGCGTGCCGGGCGCCTTGGCGGCGCCGACCTTGAGCAATACCGACAATCGATCCCGTCGCCAGGTGCTGCGTAGTGCCTTATTGATGACGTCTGTCGGCGCCCTGGGCTGGTTGGGTTGGCGCAGTCAGACCACACAAAACCTGATTTGCGATTTGCGCACGGCGGTGGGGGAGCGCCGCGAATTTCGGCTGGCGGACGGCAGCACTGTACTGCTCAACACCGACACCTCGGTCAACGTTCGTTTCGATGGACGACAGCGGGTGTTGGAACTGTTGTGGGGCGAGATGCTCGTGACGACGGCGGTCGATCCGTTGCAGCGTCCTTTCAAGGTCGTCACTCGCCATGCCGAGGTGCTCGCATTGGGGACGCGTTTTATCGTCCGCACTCAGGCGCAGGGCGGTGAGGTGGCGGTGCTGGAGAAAGCAGTAGAGGTCAGTTTGCCGGAGGCCGGGTCCAGGAGGCGGGTCGAAGCCGGCAGACGTCTGGATTTCAATGACCGCACTTTGGGAACGCTGCGCGGCAACGATGTCTCGGTAGGCGCCTGGCAGCAAGGCAGCATCATTGCCATCGACCGTCCTTTGGCGGTGTTGCTGAGCGATCTTTCGCGTTATCGCGCGGGCGTGCTGCGTTGTGATCCGGCCATCGGCAACATGAAGGTTTCCGGGGTTTTTCCCATCGATAACACCGATCTAGCCCTGGCGGCATTGGAGAGCGGTTTTTCGTTGCGCGTGACGCGATACAGCCATTTCTGGGTCCAGGTATCGAATGGTGATTCGCGCTGACGGTGCGGCGCGGATAAAAAGTTTCTGCTTCGTCTGCACTTTTCACCGGCATCGTTCGGCTCATCCCTCAGTGAGTTTTTATTGACCGTTTTGGGGGAAGCAAGCATGTCTCGGGTGAACGCGCCAAGTCGTCTGGCGATCGCAGTGAAAATCGGATTGCTGGCAGCCACGATGGCCAGCGCCTGGTCGGCGAATGCCGGTTCGGCGCCAGAGGCCTCGACGCAACAGCGTTTGATTCAGTCCTACGATATTGGGGCCGGCAGCCTGGTGGATGTTCTCACCCGTTTCTCCAGTGCCGCCGGGGCCGCGATTTCGTTTGATGCCCGGCAAACCCAGGGCCTGCAATCGCCAGGTCTGAAAGGCTCATTCGGGGTCAGCGAAGGCTTCGCTCGCCTACTGAGCGGCAGCGGTCTGCAAGCCGAACCCCAGGCCAACGGCACCTACGTGCTGCGTTCCGCGCCTGTCACCGGTTCGGCATTGGAACTGGGCGCTACCACCATCAACGGGCAACTACTGGGAGCGACCACCGAGAACAGCGGCTCGTACACTACCGGAGCGGTCACTATCGGCAAGGGCGAGCACTCCCTGCGGGAAACGCCTCAATCGGTCACGGTAATGACCCGCAAGATGCTCGATGACCAGAACCTGCACACCATCGATCAGGTGATGGAAAAGACCCCGGGCATTACCGTCTACGACTCGACCATGGGCGGCAAGTATTTCTATTCCCGCGGGTTCCGGATGTCGGGTCAGTATCAGTACGACGGTGTGCCGCTGGACATGGGCAACAGCTATGTCCAGGCCGACAGTTTCACCAGCGACATGGCGTATTACGACCGGGTCGAAATCTTGCGTGGCGCGGCGGGGATGATGAAGGGCTCGGGCGGCACCTCGGGCGGGGTGAACTTCGTTCGTAAACGCGGCCAGGCTACGGCCCAGACCGAACTCAGCCTCTCCGGTGGCACCTGGGACAACTACCGTGGGCAAGTCGATACCGGTGGCCCGTTGAATGATGCCGGCACTGTGCGCGGCAGGGCGGTGATTGCTGAACAGAGCCGGCATTATTTTTATGACGATGCCCGTCGCAAGGACCAGATCTACTACGGTGCGCTGGACTTCGATCTGACGCCCGACACGACGCTCGGCCTGGGAGTCGCCTATGAAGATGTCGATGCCAGCCCTTGCTGGGGTGGCCTGCCTCGCTACAAGGACGGCAGCGATCTGAAACTGAGTCGTTCCACCTGCCTGGATCCGTCCTGGAATACCTGGCGCAGCCAGAGGACTACGGTATTCGGCGATCTGAAACATCAGATCAACGACGACTGGGCCATGAAAGTGGCAGGGGTTTATACGAAAAACACCCAGGACATCAAATATGCGTTTGCGGCAGGCTCGGTGACGCCTGGTACCTCGACCACAGATATGCTGGGCAGCATGTACGACTACGATCAGGTCGATTACGGCCTGGATGCCTACGTGGATGGCAAGTTCGGCGCGTTCGGCCAGCAACATGAACTGATCGTCGGTTTCAATGCCAGTCGCTCGGACAAGGATGATTTCTACTCGGTCGCGTTGCTGCCGCAGAAGCAGAACGTGTTCAACCCGGATCGACATATTCCTGAACCGGACGACAGCTACTTCATCGAGAACTCGACACGCGGTGGCCCGGTGAAAACCGTCACCGAACAGCAAGGCCTGTACTCGACCCTGCGTCTCAAACTGGCGGACCCGTTGACGTTTGTCGTGGGCAGTCGAGTGAGTTGGTACAGCTCTAAAACCGACTCGGTGTTCATCAATTCGGGAACCTCGGAACACGCCAGAAGCACCGAGACCGGTCAAGTCACCCCGTTTGCCGGCGTGTTGCTGGACCTCAACGAGCACCTGACCGCCTATGCCAGTTACTCGGAGATCTTCACGCCCCAAGGCAATAACCGCTCGCAAAGCGGCTCGGCGCTCAAGCCGCTGGTGGGGGAAAGTTATGAACTGGGGATCAAGGGCGAATGGTTTGAGGGGCGCCTGAACACCTCCTTCAACCTGTTCCGGACCTTGCAGAAAGACCAGGCACAGACGGACTACAACTCGACCTGTCCGTCATCGGACGGCTTCTGCTATTTGAATGCCGGCAAAGTCCGCGCCCAGGGCTTCGAAGCTGAAATCAGCGGTGAGGTCATCGAGCGCCTGCAATTGCTCGCCGGTTACACCTACACCCAGACCAAGACCCTCGACGACATTGACACCAGCCTCAATGGCGCCGCCTTCAACACTTATGTGCCGCGCCATGTACTGCGCATGTGGGGCGATTACGCCCTTGCCGGAGCGCTCGAGCGGTTCAGCCTAGGTGCCGGCGTCAACGCGCAAAGCGACAATTTTCGAGTCTCCCCGGCAACGGGCGAAAAGATTACCCAGGCCGGCTACGCCGTCTGGAATGGGCGTATCGGTTATCGCATCGATGACACCTGGTCGTTGGCGCTCAATGGCAACAACCTGTTCGACAAGCGCTACTACACCACCATTGGCACCGAAAACTTCGGTAACTATTACGGTGACCCGCGCAACTTCGCCATGACGGTCAAGGCTCGCTTCTGATTCCCTCGCCAAAGACACGAAACCCTGTAGGAGCGAGCTTGCTCGCTCCTACAGGGTTTCGTGTCTTAACTGACAGGCACCTGAAAAATGCCTCAACTTCCGAGGCTCTGCACCAGGCTTTCGAGCGCTTCAACGGTTGTATCCTCCAGCGCCGGTTGCGCGGCTACCGCTCTGAGTTGGCATGTCAAACGGTATTCGCTGGGCGTGCAGTTGACGAACTGCTTGAAGGCGCGAGCGAAGTAGGATGGGTCTTTGAAGCCGGCCTCATAGCCGATACTGGTAATCGGCATCTGGCTGTTGTCGAGCAGTTGTTTGGCGAAGTTCATGCGCTTGTCCAGGACGTAATCGGTGAAGCCAACGCCATTGGCTTCCTTGAACAGACGGCTGAAGCGAAAGGTCGTCATGCCGCAGCGCTTGGCCAAATCCCTCTGATCGATGCTGTCCCGAAAGTGCTGGTCGATGTACAGCATGATATGGCTCAGCGCCTGGTGTTTTTGGTGTCCCGAGGTCAACCGGATGCTGTCCGGGAGAGTAGGGGAGTGGTCGATCAGTGATGTCTTGCCATTTCGGCGCAGCTCGCAGAGCTGCGCCAGCGCCAACAGGTAGCGCTTCCTCTCGGTGGCCGAGAGCGGCAGCACCATGTATTCCCAGACACTGGAGCGCATGGCCCAGACCGCCAGTTCCTCTGAGTGCTGCACGGTGAACATGGTGATCGGGATGGAGGGGGTGGTGCGTTTGATCTCCAGCAACAGCCTCAAGCCCGGCGTGTCGGGGCGATCGAAATGGATGCAGATCATGTCTGCCTGTTCCCCGTGGGGCAACAAGGAGTTTTTCGTCAATTTGCAGTCGCAGGTACCCTCGAACTGCGCGATGAGTTCCTTCGTGGAACGATCGTGAGTCAGATCGAACCACAGTAGCGATGGCCTTCTGGTCAAATTGGACGTCATGTCTCTACTCTGGGGTTCTTCATGCCTCTGTTCGCTGAGTAGTATTGCTAATGTGCTATCACTTTGCAGAATAAATGCTGATAAGGAAAAAGAAGCTTAGTTCTATTACTTCTATGTATTTCTGGACCCCAGCTCTGGACGATTGTTTACCGGCATTTGTTCGACACGCGCGGCATAAACCATTCGTCGCGTGTGAATCCTCGACCATGGCCTTCGCAGTGCCATGTCTTTTGACCCTCTTATTTCTCCTGCACAGACCCATGAACCGGTATTGGGTCGCGTCCGCAAAAAAGTCCTAGCGATGTGCAAAATCCTCCTAACGCCTATGCCCTGCCCCTGACTAGTGTTGCATCCAGGCAGCACAGAACGTACTGCCTTCCCGAAAAAACAACATTCGAGTGAGGTGGGCAAAATGAATCTGCAAACAATCAAGGCTTCGGTTGTGAAGTTCGTCAAAGACGAAGACGGCCTGACCATTGTGGAATACGCAGTGGCCGGTGGGCTGATCACGGTGGCTGTCGCCGCAGCGTTCGTAACGCTTGGGGGCCAGGTGAATACCAAAATCGAAGCGCTGTGCACCGCGGTCAACGGTGGGGCCGCTTGCTGATAACAATAATTCCTACTCGGGGACGCGGCGATGCCCATAGAACCGGTTTGCCACTATTTCTGATAGGGCGCCGGGCAACTTTCTTAATGGGCTTCGCGTTGTCCCTACCAACTTACGTAATGAGCGGCATGGCCGCTGGAGTGATCGAAATGACTCTGCAAACAATCAAGGCTTCGGTACTGAAGTTCGTCAAAGACGAGGATGGCCTGACCATTGTGGAATACGCGGTGGCGGGTGGGCTGATTACGGTGGCTGTCGCAGCAGCGTTCGTAACGCTTGGGGGGCAGGTGAATACCAAAATCGAAGGGCTGTGTGCCGCGGTCAACGGTGGGGCCGCTTGCTGATAACAATAAGTCGCACTCGGGAGACGCGCCATGTCCATGGAATTGCTGGTGTCGACAGTCGTACTGCTAGGACTGCTGGGCGTCGCGGTGGTGAGCGATCTGCTTCGCCACCGTATTCCCAACATGCTGGTCTTGTTGGGCCTTGCCCTGGGATTGGCCGGTCAGACTTATACAGGTGGTGTCAGCGGATTGGGTGACGGCCTGTTGGGTATGCTGATCTGTTTTGGGTTGTTTCTGCCGATGTACGCCGTGGGTGGTATGGCCGCCGGTGATGTCAAGTTGATGGCTATGGTCGGCAGTTTTTTACCGGTTCATTTCGCGTTGTGGGCTGCCTTGTTCAGTCTGATGGCCGGCGGCGTATGCGGTTTCCTGATCGTGCTGTTCCGCGGTCAATTGCTGCAGACCCTGGGCCGCTATCGGCTGATTCTGAGGGCGCAGTCCTATCTGGCGCCGACTTCAGATGAAGTAGCCGGCAAGCCTTTCCCCTATTCGATTGCAATCTTGATAGGCACTTTGAACAGCGTCTACTGGCAACTCGTTGCCGGTGGATTGGGAGGTTAGTCATGCACGTCATCGTCGAAAGTGGTGCCTACTCCAGCGACCGGGATGCGGTGCAACGACTGGCGCCTCAGCCGTGCACAATCCGCGATACCGGTCTGACAGACAGTTTTCTCGGTGAGCTGGTGTGCAAGCATCTGCATGACGCCGGCGTGCTCGACATGCCGCGGCTGGTAGAACGCCTGGCGTTGACCGGCGCCGTCCTTGAAGAGGTCCTGGCGTTTCTGCGCAAGGACGGCCGTGTCGAAGTGCTTGGCCAGATGGGGCAATCCGGTGGGCAGATGCTGCGTTATGGCCTGACCGAACGCGGACGCAGTGCCGCCCGTGATGCCCTGTCGCGCAGTGGCTACATCGGCGCGGCACCTTTTCCGGTGAGTACCTACCGTTCCCTGATCAAACTCCAGACCATTCACCATGGTCGTATCAATGCCAACGATATGCACAACGCCCTTGCTGGCGTGGTGCTTACCGAGGGCATGCTCGATCAGCTGGGCGTGGCCCTGAACTCCGGTCGCGCAATCATGATTTATGGCCCCGCGGGTACCGGCAAGACGTATGTGAGCAGTCGGCTGATTCGTCTGTTCGCCGAGGCCATCTGGGTGCCTCATGCCATCGTGATCAACGAGTCGGTGATCGAGATCTATGACCCGCAGGTGCATCAGCGTCTGGATGACAACAGTCAACCGAACAGTCTGATGCTCAACGAAGGGATCGACCGTCGACTGCTGCGCTGCAAACGCCCGATCGTCATTACGGGCGGTGAGTTGAGCATGGAACAGCTGGACGTTCGCTATGACCCCTACACCCGTCAATACCAGGCCGCCTTGCAGCTCAAGGCCAGCAATGGCCTGTTCATCATCGACGACATGGGACGCCAGCGCATGGCTCCTGCCGAGCTGTTGAATCGCTGGATCGTACCGATGGAAGAGAAGCGCGACTTCATCAACCTGGGCGGTGGTCGGCATTGCGAGCTGCCGTTCGATCTGATTCTGGTGTTCTCCACCAACCTCAATCCCCTGGAGCTGGCTGATGAGGCCTTCCTGCGCCGGATTGGCTACAAGCTGCAATTCGGTTACCTGAAGCCTGAGGAGTACGAAAAGATCTGGCGTCAGGAAAGCGAGCGTCTGGGCATTCCTTTTGACCCGTTGCTGCTGCGTTATGTGCTGCAAAGGCTTTATGCAAGTGAAGGCATGCCCCTGGTGCCTTGCCATCCCCGCGATCTCCTGAACATGGCACTCGACCGTCAGCGTTACCTGGGCGGCTCCGGGGCTCTGTCGCCACAGGAACTGGAATGGGCCTGGCACAACTATTTCGTCCAGCTCGACTTTCTTTGATGCGGAGATACTGACATGAGCTCTCGTACTGTTTCCCTGATAGGCGTTTCCCTGGTCATGGGCCTTGGTGCTGCATGGATGGCCGACTCCTGGCTGAGCGCACGGCTCAATGCCAGCCCGGATGATCACCTTCGAAGCGTTGTGGTTGCCACGGTAGAAATTCCATTCGGCCAGATGGTCGAGGCTCAACAGGTCACGACCCTGCGCATGCCCATGGACACGATCCCGGACGATGCCTTCGATTCCACCGAAAAGGCCGTGGGCAAGATCGCAACGTTCGACATCCTGAAGGGCGACATCATGCGCGGCGCACGTCTGAGTGAGCATTTGGGTGGCAGTACCCTTGCCTCGCTGATTGCGGCAGACAAACGTGCCATCTCGGTCCGCGTGGACGATGTGGTCGGGGTGGGCGGGTTCCTTCTGCCAGGTAACCGGGTCGATGTGCTGGCGACCAAAACCACCAGTGCCGGCAGTAACAGTGCCGTGTCCAGGACCATCCTCGAGAACTTGCGGGTGTTGGCGGTGGACCAGACCGCAGGTACCGACAAGACCCAACCGGTAGTGGTGCGTGCGGTAACGCTGGAGATGACGACTGCAGAGGCTGAAACCCTGGTCACGGCGCAAACGGAAGGGAAACTGCAACTGACCCTGCGCAACCCGCTGAACTCCGAGAAAAAAATTGCGGCCGTTGCGCCTGTTGCGCCTGCCGCACCGGTCATGGCTGTAGCCACTGCCACGGTGCCAAAACGCGTGGTGCGGCGCAGCGGCGGCGAGAGTGGTGGGGCTATCACCATCATTCGCGGGATCGAAACCAAAGTAGTCAACATTCGCTGACAGGGCGCAACAGGTCCTGGACACCAGGTCTTGGCGGAGCCGATCCGGATCAGCATCGGCAAAATGAGGGCTTGATGATGAATCTTCGTATTCAGCAGCCGTTCACTGCGACGCCAAGGCGCCAGGAAGGAGCGGTGAGTGTACTGATGGTGATGGCGTTGGCGGCAATGGCCATGATGGCGGCGTTGGCTCTGGACGGCGGACACATGTTGCTGAACAAAACGCGCCTGCAGAATGCGGTGGACGCCGCCGCCCTGAGTGGCGCCAAAACCCTGAGTCAGGTGGCAGGGGGAATCAACAGTGCCAGCGCGACGCAAGCTGCCGCGCTCAACACGCTGACGCAAAATGCCAATGCCACGGGCAACAACGAATTGGCCACGGCGGTCGCCGGCAACCCAAGCGCATTCGCGGCGGTGGAACTGTCCAGCAGCGTCTATGGCCCGTTCTCCTTTCCCGGGCCTTCGGATGCCAAATACGTTCGGGTATCGGTCCCTGGCTATAGCCTGACAGGATTTTTCTGGAACTTCGCCCAGTCATTGGGCGTTCTGGGGAACAAAACGGTGGCGGCGATCGCCACCGCTGGCCCCAGCCCTACCAGCCCGTGTGATCTCGCACCTTTGATGGTCTGTGGTGACGAGACTCAATACGATCCGGACGCTGGCATGTTCTGGGGCTTCCAGTTTGGTGATTTGCAGGTACTCAAATCGGCTGCCGGCAATTCCTCGCCCATTGGCCCAGGCAACTTTCAGTTGCTCGACTTCGGCTCGGGTGGCAGTACGGTCAGAGACGACTTGGCCGGAGGCGGCGAGGTCTGCCGCAATGTCGGGGACAATGTCCAGACCGCACCTGGCAACAAGGTCGGCCCAGCGTCCCAGGGGTTGAATACGCGCTTCGGCATCTACAACGGCCCGGTCAGTGCCTCGGACTATCCACCAGACCTGGTGACGACATCCAGCAACCCCTCGATCACCTACAACGACTCAGTCAGCCCGGCACAAACGCAATACCAGGGACAACCCGTCACCTCAAGCGACGGCAATCTCACGGCGGGCAGTAACGCGATATACGACTACAACGACTGGCGTGCGAGCGTTGCCGCCTGTGTGGCAGGGTCCGGCAGTGGCTGTGAAAGCAATGGCGTGTTCGAGCGCCGGATGCTGAAAATCGTGGTGGGCAACTGCACCGGGAAACAGGGCGGTTCAACCTCGGTTCCCGTCCTGGGGTTCGGCTGCTATTTCGTCGTTCAGCCAATGAATGGCGGCGGCACGGAGGCGCAAATCTTTGGCCAGTTTGTGCAGGAGTGCGAAGGCGACAACGTGCCCAGTCCTACACCGATGAACGATTCCGGCCCGAATATCATTCAGCTCTACAAAACCTATCTCAACGGCAGCGGCACTCCGAGCACTGACTCGTAGGAGGCGTCATGAGACTTCACGCATTTAAACGAGCACAGGCCCAGCAGGGTGTGGCACTGGTGGAATTCACCCTGGTCCTGCCGGTGTTGCTGCTGCTGTTGCTGGCCTTCGGCGAGTTCGGCCGCATGCTCTATCAGTACAACGTCCTGCTGCAGGCCAGCCGTGATGCCGACCGTTTCGTCGCCAGCCAGGCCTGGAACTCGACGCTCGGAGAAGTCTCTCTGAGCAGTGCGCTGCTGACCCAGACGAAAAACGTGGCGGTCTATGGCGTGCCTGCCAATACAGGCTCCGCGGTGGTGTCAGGGTTAACAACTGGCATGGTACAGGTCGCCGCAGTGGGCACCGACCATGTTCGGGTCACCATCACTTATACATTCTGCCCGGTGATTGGCAGTGGCAATTGTACCGGCTCGATTCCGGGTTTTTTTGGTAGTCAGATTGCGCTGAGCATTCCGCTGGTCGCCACGACTGTCATGAGGGCACTGTGATGAATCGCAAACGCATGCGCGGCACCTATGTCGTGGAGTTCGCCATCATTGGCATGCTGGTATTCACGCTGTTGTTCGCCGTATTGGAAATGGGCCGCCTGTACTTCACGGTCAATGCATTGGATGAAGCAGCCCGTCGCGGTGCACGCCTGGCGGCAGTGTGCAATATCAGCGATCCGGTGATCCTGCAGCGGGCGATTTTCAATGCCGCGGGGGATGCCGGTACGAGCCAGCTGATCACTGATCTGACTACCAGCAACCTGGTACTGACTTATCTGGATGCAAACGGCGCTCTAGTGGCCAACCCTGCCGACACGAGTGGGGTCAATGGATTCCGTGCCATCCGCTACGTCCAGTTGAGCCTGCAAAACTTCGTTTTCAACCTGTTTATTCCCGGGTTCGGCGTGCCCATTACCTTGCCCACATTCAGGGCAACGTTGCCACGCGAAAGCCTCGGGCGTCATTCCGATTCCGGGGAGATCACACCATGCTGAATACCAAGGAAACGCCAGTCGCCAGCTCGACTGGCAAAGCCGGGCTCCGGTTGCTGATCAGCAGCCGTGATGCCACCTCTTTGCGCGATCTGCAGAGTGTCTGCCAGCGCATGCCCGGCCTTGAGGTGAGCACTCGCCTGGTGAGCAATGGGCATGTCGACCCGCTCTACGGTCTGGACCGCATGCCCGATCTGTTGCTGCTGCGCGTCAGCCACCTGTGGCGCGAGGAGCTGGCGGCGCTGTTGCTGCACCCGGCCCATGAGCGTCCGCCGATGTTGGTCTGCGGTCTGCTGAGCGAACAGGAAGGCATGCGTATGGCGATGCAGGCCGGCGCCCGTGACGTATTGCCCGAGCCCATCGCCGAGACCGAACTGGTCGCCGCCTTGAATCGTCTGGTCACGGAGGTTCGGACCGGCAGTGGGGCAGAAGGCAAATTGATCGCCGTGATGAGCGCCAAGGGTGGCTCCGGCGGAACCCTGGTGGCCTGCAACCTGGCTCAGCAGCTCAGTGCCAAGGGCGGCAGTACCCTGTTGCTGGACATGGACCTGCAATTTGGCAGCGTGACGCATTATCTGGATGTGGCGCAGACACACAGCCATCTGGAGGTGTTGCACCAGATCGACGGCATGGACAGCGTCGCATTACGCGGTTTTTGCAGTCACTTCAGCCCGACTTTGCATGTGCTGGGCGGTCGGGCCGGTGAGCTGTGTCTGCCGCAGGATGCCCAACCCGAACAACTTGACACCCTGTTGCAGTTGGCCCGCGCCAGCTATGGCTGGGTGGTGATCGACCTGCCGCGGCAAATCGACCACCTCACCGGCTCGGTGCTGGAGCAAGTGGATCGGGTGTACGTGGTGGTGCAGCAGAGCGTCAGTCATCTGCGCGATGCCAGCTCCCTGGTGCGGATTCTTCGCGATGACCTGGGCGTGCGCGGGGATCAATTGCAGATCGTGGTCAACCGCTTTGACAAGGCGGCACCGATCAGCCTCAAAGACATCGGCGAGGCGCTGCGCTGCACCAATCTGTCGAAATTACCCAACGACTTCAACCTGGTCAGCCAGAGTCAGAACACTGGCGTGCCGTTGGGACTGCATGCGCCGAGGGCAGCGATCACTGCCGCACTGCGCGACATGACCGAGGACCTGGTCGGTCAACAGGTGGCCGGGAACAAAGGCTTACTCAAACGCGCCTTCAACCGTTTTTTCGGGGGATGACCCATGATCAGCGACTTTCGTAACCGCTTGCGCAAACAGTCCGGTAAACCCGCCTCATCGTCGGCAACCCAGTTGGACGGCGATGTGCCGGATCCGGCAGATGAAATGATGGCGTGGGAACACATAGTCCCGGATGTTCTTTACGAAACCAGAAGCCAGGTTACCCCGGTGGAGGCCGAGTGGCGGGAAAAGATCTACCAGCAGTTGCTCAAGGTCATGGACCTGTCCTTGCTGGACTCCCTTGAACAGGCCGAGGCCACGCGGCAGATTCGCGATATTTGCCAGCGCCTGCTCGATGAGCATTCGGCACCGGTGAGTACCACCAGCCGCCAGTTGATCATCAAGCAGATCACTGACGAAGTGCTTGGCCTGGGGCCTCTGGAACCGTTGCTGGCCGATCACAGCGTGTCCGACATTCTGGTCAACGGCCATGCCTCGGTCTATGTCGAGCGCTTCGGCAAACTGCAACGGACCGATGTGCGTTTTCGCGATGATCAGCATTTGCTCAACATCATCGACCGCATCGTGTCCAGTCTGGGGCGGCGTATCGACGAGTCCTCGCCATTGGTGGATGCCCGGCTCAAGGACGGGTCGCGGGTCAACGCGATTATCCCGCCGTTGGCCATCGACGGCCCGAGCATGTCGATTCGCCGCTTTGCGGTGGACCTGCTCAATACCGACAGTTTGATCTCGGTGGGAACGCTGACCCCGGCCATTGCCCTTCTGCTCAAGGCGATCGTCCGTGGACGCTTGAACGTGCTGATTTCCGGCGGTACCGGCAGCGGCAAGACCACCATGCTCAATGTGCTGTCCAGTTTCATTCCGCTAAACGAGCGGATCGTTACCATCGAAGATTCGGCCGAACTGCAACTGCAGCAGCCCCACGTGGTGCGCCTGGAAACCCGGCCTTCGAATATCGAGGGGCGTGGCGAGGTGAGCCAGCGTGAATTGGTGCGCAACAGTTTGCGGATGCGCCCGGACCGCATTGTCATCGGCGAAGTACGCGGCGCCGAGGCGTTGGACATGCTGACAGCGATGAACACCGGTCACGACGGTTCGTTGACCACCATCCACGCCAACACCGCCCGCGATGCGTTGGGGCGAGTCGAGAACATGGTGTCAATGAGCGGTGCGACCTTCCCGATCAAGGCCATGCGGCAGCAGATCGCGTCGGCCATCGATGTGGTGATTCAGCTGGAACGTCAGGAGGATGGCAAGCGCCGGTTGGTCAGCGTGCAAGAGATCAACGGCATGGAAGGCGAGATCATCACCATGACCGAAATTTTCTCCTTTGCGCGCCAGGGCATGGGCGAAAACGGCGAAGTGCTCGGCGATTATCGCCCCAGCGGCATGATCCCGGCCTTCCGCGATGTACTGGCCAAGCGCGGCATCGAGTTGCCGCTGACGATGTTCAGGCCTGAATGGATGGAGGCACGTCAGCCATGAACAATATTCCCAGCGAATTCATTCTGATGTTCCTCGGCATGGTGTTTATCGCTGTGTTCCTCCTGTCCCAAGGTGTGGTAGTGCCTGTGTTCGGTGAGGCCGGCAAGATGCGCAAGCGCATTCGCGGTCGATTGCACGTATTGGAGAAGGCCAACAATCTGCCCAACATGCAGACGGTGTTGCGGCAGAAATACCTGACGCGCTTGTCGCCACTGGAGGCCATGCTCGAGCAGTTGCCTTTTATGGCTAACCTGACACAAGTGATCGAGCAGTCCGGCCATGAATATCGTGCTTATCGGGTGATATTGCTCGGGCTTGCTCTGGGCGTTGCAGCCGGCGCCGTAGTCCTGATGTTTTCGCAGATCTGGTGGATGGCGCTGGCAGTGGCTTTTGCGGTGGCCTGTCTCCCCGTCCTGAAAATCTTCCGTGATCGCAACAAACGTTTTGCGGAGTTCGAGGAGGGTTTGCCGGATGCGCTGGATGCCATGTGCCGAGCCCTGCGCGCCGGGCACCCGTTCAATGAAACCCTGCGTCTGGTCGCCGAGGAGCACAAAGGGGCGGTCGCTCATGAGTTCGGCCTGACCTTCGCCGATATCAACTACGGTAATGATGTGCGCCGGGCCATGCTCGGCCTGCTCGAGCGTATGCCGAGCATGACAGTGATGATGCTGGTGACCTCGATCCTCATCCATCGCGAGACGGGCGGCAATCTGACTGAAGTGCTGGAGCGTCTGAGTCGACTGATTCGTGGACGCTTCCGTTTTCAGCGCAAGATCAAAACCTTGTCGGCGGAAGGGCGTATGTCCGCCTGGATACTGGTGGCGATTCCCTTTGTACTGGCGATCGCGATCATCGTTACAAGCCCCACTTACCTGCCTGTGCTGATCAATGATCCCACGGGCCATAAGCTGATCATCGGGGCTTTCTGCGCCATGTTGATCGGGATTTTCTGGATAAAAAAAATCATCCGGATTCAGGTTTAAGCGGTACTCGCTACCGGGAGGTATAGGTCATGGACTTTTTACTTGGGTTGTTCAGTCGGGTCACGGGGAACGAGGAGATGGGGCGCCTGTTGTTCCTCGGTGCGATCGGTTTGAGTACGGTGCTTGCGGTCGTCGCCGTGATTTTGCTGATGCTGGGTCTTCAGGACCCGGTACAGCGCCGTCTGGCGCTGATCAAGCGTGGTCATTTAGGCAACACTGCCGGACAGGAAGCTCCAGGTAACCTGCAACTGTTGCTGGAACGGGTCGGCCAGCGCTTTGCCTCGACCGAATCGGTTCAGGCGTCCGTAACCCAGACTTTACTGACACACGCGGGGTACCGTTCCTCTTCGGCGGTGCAGATGTACTGGGCGGTGCGCTTGCTGTTACCTCTGTTGCTGGTTGGCATTGCGTTGTTGCTGTTGCCGATAATTCCCAAGGTTTCCCTGATCACCGGGCTGCTGCTGTTGGTCATGGTGGCCGCTATCGGGTGGCTGCTGCCAGCGATATATGTCGGCAAGCGCAAACAATCGAGGCAAGGCCGGCTGCGTGCCGCGTTTCCGGATGCTCTGGATCTGATGGTGGTGTGCGTAGAGTCGGGCCTGGCCCTGCCCACGACCATCGAGCGGGTGGCTGAGGAGATGTCGGTCAGTCAGGTTGAACTGGCTGAGGAACTGGCCCTGGTCAATGCGCAAATCCGCGCGGGCATCACCAGTACCGAAGCGCTCAAGCAACTGGCCGTTCGCACCGGTCTGGATGACGTACAAGGGTTGGTCAGCCTGTTGGCGCAGAGTATCCGCTTTGGTACCAGCGTAGCCGATACTTTGCGCATCTATGCCGATGAGTTCCGTGACCGGCGTATGCAGGCTGCCGAAGAGGCGGGGGCAAAAATCGGTACCAAACTGATATTTCCTCTGATTTTCTGCCTGTGGCCGAGCTTCTTTCTGGTCGCCATCGGCCCTGCCCTGATCGGTGTGATGAAAGCATTCGGGTGAGGTAAACGGGCAGAGGCGGTCGAGCACGATGGCCTTGCCATCCGAGCCTGATCTGAACTTTCCTGCCATAGGTTTACACATCCCCTGTAGCGCTGCCGAAGGCTGCGATCTTTTGATTTTTCTGGCAGGCAATTCGTTGCCCAGGCCTCTGAATCAAAGGATCGCAGCCTTCGACAGCTCCATGGGGCCAGTCTGAGTTTTCAATGCGCAGTTACATTAAGCATTCCAGCTCAATGCATCCAAGGCGTCGTAGTTTGATTGAGCGAAGCTTTGCGAGCAGCCAGCGAACAGCAACCCAGCCAGCAGACCTGCGTATTTTTTGATGGGACAGGACGGTTTGCTCTGCGTGGCAGCCGGATTGTTGTTACCAGGAGCCATAAGGAATGCCGAATTTTTCGATGTAGGCTTTGGACATTTCAGAAAGGGGCCGATGCTTGCCGCTGGATTTACCCTCGTAAGGTCCTTTTGGGTTGATGGTTCCTACTACCCGAGCAATCTCGACCGACTTTAAGCAGGGACCGCCCAACCAGACCTTGGCAATGCCGCCGGGCGCCAGACCGATGCCGATGTCGTCGCGGTAGTCGGTGATCCACTTGCCATCAGCCCTACAAAAGGCTTTTTCAGGTTTGCGCATGATTTCCCGTGCGGATTCGGGAATGACGATGTAGGCCTCATAGGTTTGTGGTTCAGCCAGGGATTGCCAGCGCACGTAGATCAGTCGGGGCAGATCGACTTGGCTGATATGGCGACCAGCGCCTCTACCGGGACTATCTGGCCAGCCTGCGGGCTTGCCCTTGTTATTGCTGGGGGTCTGTACCGAGGCAATCCCGGCGCCGGCTCTTCGTAAAACGCGTTCCTGAACATCCACGACGTCCGCCGTTTCAATCCAGACCTCCATGTAAGCCGGTGCCCCAAAGCCCAAGAACCATTCCTTGTGATCGGACGATTGAGCGAAGCTTTGGGTGCAACCAGCCAACAGCAACCCAGCCAGCAGACCTGAGCATGTTTTGAGTGGCTGGAACGCCTTGTTGATTGACGAGGCCGCGCGGTGGCTGTTACCAGGAGTCATAAGGAATGCCGAATTTTTCGATGTAGGCTTTGGACTCCGGCGACAGGGGTAAGGCATAACGGCCTTCATTTTTGCCCTGAGACGGTCCTTGTTTATTGATAGTGCCCACGACCCGAGCAATCTCGACCGACTTCAAGCAGGGAGCGCCCAACCAAACCTTGGCTATGCCGCCGGGCGCCAGACCAATGCCGAATCTGTCGCGGTAGTCGGTGATCCATTTGCCGTCGAAGCGGCAAAAAGCCTTTTCTGGTTTGCGCATGATTTCCCGTGCGGATTCGGGAATGACGATGTAGGCCTCATAGGTTTGCGGTTCGGCCAGGGATTGCCAGCGCACATAGATCAGCCGGGGCAGATCGACCCCGTTGACGTACCGGCCTTTTCCACTGCCGGGACTTTTGGGCCAGCCTGCGGGCTTGCCCTTGTTGTCGCTGAGAGTGTGTACCGACGCAATCCCGGAGCCGGCTCTTCGTAAAACGCGCTCCTGGATATCCACGACGTCCGCCGTTTCAATCCAGACCTCCATATAGTTGGGTGCTCCAAAGCCCAGGAACCATTCCTTGTGATCGGGTGATTGCGTGAAGCTTTGTGTGCAACCAGCCAACAGCAACCCAGCCAGCAGACCTGAGCATGTTTTGAGTGGCTGGAACGCCTTGTTGATAGACGAGGCCGTGCGGTGGCTGTTACCAGGAGCCATAAGGAATTCCGAATTTTTCGATGTAGGCTTTGGACACTTCCGAAAGGGGTCGATGCTTGCCGCCGGATTTACCTTCGTAAGGTCCTTTTGGGTTGATGGTGCCTACGACCCGAGCAATCTCGACCGACTTCAAGCAGGCACCACCCAGCCAGACCTTGGCAATGCCGCCCGGCGCCAGACCAATACCCATGTTGTCACGGCGCTCGGTGATCCATTCGGCGCCAAAGCGGCAAAAGGCCTTTTCTGGTTTGCGCATGATCTCCCGTGCAGATTCGGGAATGACGATGTAGGCCTCATAGGTTTGTGGTTCGGCCAGGGATTGCCAACGCACATAAATCAACCGGGGCAGATCAGCACCCGTGACGTTTCGGCCTTTGCCACTGGCAGGGCTATCTGGCCAGCCTGCCGGGCTCCCTTTATTGTTATTGGGGGTTTGTATCGAGGCAATCCCAGAACCGGCGCGTCGGAAGACACGCTCTCGGATATCCACGACGTCCGCCGTTTCAATCCAGACCTCCATGTAATCCGGGACTCCAAAACCCAGAAACCATGCTTCGTTATCGGGCGATTGTGCGAAGCTTTGGGTGCATCCCGTTAACAGCCCCCCGAAAAGCAGGCCCGCGCCTGTTTTGATAAGGCGGGCAACGTTATTCATGAGGATGCACCACTCGCCGGTTTTTGTCGGCAGGTCGGTTGATAAACACAAATTCCATATCACTGCTGTTCAAGTCCTTGGCTGCATTCCAATGAGCGGAGAGGTGGATATAGCGACTGCGTAACAATGCTCTTTCTTTGATCGTCAGCCCTTCAACGGATGATTCCCCCAATGCATAGGCCTGGAGTTTTTGGTAAATGGGTTTCAATTCGTCAGGCAGGGCCAGTTTTGGGTCGTTGACATCGATGAGGTCAAACGGCACATCATGTCTGACGGCCAGCTCGCGCATGATGCGCAAGTACACCAGCGACAGTTCGCCATGAACCGGGCGTTCAATGCTGGCGGCGGCATAAACCCGCTTCTGCGGATCGCGATCGGGTCCCCCCCTTTCTACTGATTGAGTCAGCGGTCGTTCCCAGAGTGCCACTCTGAGTTCGTTGCCCGGTCCGTCGACATCGATGACACCTCTTTGGTACCAGTTGAACGCTTCCTTTTCGGCGGTAAGGTAAGCCGCACTGCGGGTCGGGGACATGCTTTGGCTGATGGTGCTGGTCACCGGGTTGCCCAGCAGAAGCTTTTCCCTGGCTCTGGGCAAGTAGCCGCCGCCGAGATCCGAGTGCACGCCGGGCAAGGCCAGATCGATGCTTCCCAGGCTGTTGAGGGCGAAGTTTTCACGGATTTCGTCACGGGCAACCAGATGCACCACTTTATTGGCGCAGTCGTCTGGTAGTTTCAGACTGACGCCGGGGTTTCTTCTATTGGCGCCGGTGAAATCGAACAGTCCAGGGTTGGCGATTGCGGCGACGGTATCGAACAGGCCAATGAAGTTGATGGCCGTATCTATTTTCGGTCGCCAGGTAAAGGTTTTGGCCAAGCCTTCGAAGCCACTAGGAAATGTTTGGGCAAGAATGCCTTGATTGCCCTTGAGCACTTCGTTCGCAAAGTGCCGCGCCGCTGCCGCCCCTCGGCTAAAGCCGAAAATATCGAATTCAATCCGATCAATTATCAGTTCCGGGGTCCGCTCTCTTAGCTGACGTATCTGCTCCCCAATAAGCGCTGGGCTCTGCTCGACTCGGGCGACTACCCCTGTTTCGCCCAGACCCGTGGCTTGTGAGTAAAGCGAATCGGCTCCATTGCTTTCGGTGCCTATACCTTCGATGTAAACCGCTATAGATGCATTTTTGGAGTTTTCGGGTAAGGGCTTGAACACGTGATCGGTATACAGCTCATACAACCGCGCGATATTGCTCACATCATTCCCATAACTATTGTCCGGCGAGCTCCCGTTGCCGTCGTACCCGTAAGCCGCGCAATGCTTCTGTATCTCCTCGGCGGCTTCAGCCAGCTTCGCATCCGGGGCGTAGCAGGCCGCCACGGTTTCGCTGTTGGCTTTGTTGTTCCCGGTGCCATCGAAGAACACGCCGATCCGCAGGGTAATCCCCTGCAACTCAACTTCTTCCTCCTCTTCCTCCAGTTCGGCCGACTCATCCTCGTCCAGTGACGCCGGCGCGACGGAGACCCACCAGCCGGCCGCTGCCCCCGGCAACAAGGCCTGGGCGGCCATCCCCCCCACCGGCGAACCGCCGAGCTCAAGCTCGCGGCTGCTGAAAATGCCGTCGGCATTGAGCACGATGTGCTGACCACCCACCTTCAACGAAATACTCTCGCCCGCCTCCAGCACCAGGTGGGTACCCGCCTTGATGTGCAGCTGCTGACCGGCCTCGACCACCAGCGTGTCATCGACTCTCGTGTGGCTGCTCCCGGCCACCTGCAGGTAGTCGCTGGCCTGAAGCTGCACCTTGCGATCCGCCATGACCGTGCGATGCTCTTCTGCCTCCAGCAGCGTAATGCTGTGGCCCTTGATGGTTTCCCGACGCTCATTACCCACTTCCAGCCGGCTGTCATTGACCACCTTCTGCTCCAGATCGCGCTGGGCGCGCAGGTAGATCAGTTCCTGCCCGGCGCGGTCTTCAATCGACAGTTCGTTGTATCCACCGGTGTGCGGTGAACTGTGGCTGCGCAGTACGGTTTTGGTTTTGTGTTCGGGCAAGGAATAGGGGACGGGCGTGAGCTTGTTCGGCGCACAACCGGTGATCAACGGATGGTCGGGATTGCCTTCGAGGTAGGTGACCACCACTTCCATGCCGATGCGCGGAATGGTCACCGCACCGAAATGTTCACCCGCCCAGCTGGAGGACACCCGCAGCCAGCAACTGCTGTGTTCGCTGTTGCGCTCGGCCCGGTCCCAATGGAACTCGACTTTGACCCGACCATATTCATCGCAGTAGATCTCTTCGCCGGCCGGCCCGGTGACGCGGGCGGTCTGGCAGACCAGCGCCGGTCTTGGGGCCGGCAGCGGTGGCCGATAAAACACGTCCCAGGGAATCGCGCTGAAGCGGTTGCGATAGCCTTGGGTAAACCCGTCCTCGGATTTGGCGTCGCTGGTGACTGACTCTTCCAGCACCTGAGGCTGTTTTCCGCGGTGGGTGACACTGAGCAGCAGCCACAAATCGTTGTACTTGCCGCGTGGGTGTTGCGTCAGGCTGAAAAAATGACCGCTGCGCAGGGTCGGCTGGTCGCTTTCGCCCTCGGCCAATTGGTAATCGGTCCGGTGCCGCTCCAGCGCCTGCCGGGCGAGCTGTTGCCCGCGTTTCTCGCTCTCGAAAAACAGCGGGTAGCGATAGTCTTCAAGCGCAGGGCTGAACTCGCCGCTGAAGCGACTTTCCAGTAACCGGCTCGGGCGTTTCAGGTCGTAGTGCCGGTGCGTGACCTGGCTGGGGCGGGTGCTGAAACCCGGGGAAAACCGGCTGATCACCGGATGCTCCGCCACCATCCCGGCGTCTTCCAGAAAAGGGGTTTCACCCAGGGTGGGGAAGAAGGTCTGGTCCTCGGTGAACACCAGCACATGGCCGTCCCGGGAATGCTGGTGGTGCCAGGCGATGCCTTCCTCGGCGCACAGGCGCTGGATGAACTCGAAATTATTTTCCCCGTATTGCGTGCAGTATTCGCGCTCGGGACTGGTTCTGACGTGGAACCTGAACGCATCGGCCAGGATGCCATGCTGCTTGAGCACCTGAGTGATGATGTGCGGCACTGTCTGGTGCTGGAAAATCCGCTGATCGTGGCTGAACTGCAAGTAGTGCAGCGCCGGTACCAAGGTCAGGCGATAGCGGGTCAGGCGTTTACCCACTTCTCCCGCGAACACCCCGTCGACATGCCCATGAATGCCTTCGCCGTTAAAGCCGAACTGGAGGAACGCCGGCTGGCCGAGCAGGCTCTCCAGATCGAAATCGCGGTACTCGCTGACCAGTTCAACCTGGATCGAATACAAGGCGCTGATGGTTTCAGTGCCTGCAAAGGCCAGCACTTTGAAATCGTGGCGAACCGTCGGGAGTTCAAGCGTGAACTGGGCAGCGTTGGCCGGGGCGAACATGCGCTTATCCTTTTGCTTTTTAGTAGCTCGTCCTTAAGCTGAGGAAAACAAATTGCGATGCCCAAGCCAAACCTGGCCCGGACAGGCGTCAATGGCTGAACACGCTAACAAGGCATGAGTGGGATTGATGTAGGAAGGGATCGTGGCGCCCGGTCAGAAACTTCCCAAGTTCAGAATGTTTCGTCAGGGGATGGGGGGTAAGCGCCGAACACTGCATGAGCACGGCGGCCATTGCCTGTGATGCGGAACGGATGAAACAGCCGCCGGTGGGCGAGGCATGGCGGCTGATTCGGGATGTTGGCTGACAGACTGAAAATCAAAAAGATCGCTGCCTTTGGCAGCGCCTACAGGGTAATCCGGTCTGGCTTGGATAATGTGTCGATACCCATACTTTCCTGCAGACGTCATCCAGCCCGGCTTTGCAGCCAGGCCACTCTGAACGACGCCAGAGACTGATCACCCACTGATGTGTCTCAGTTGCTGCTGGTGATCTCACCCGCCGTATCCTGGTCAAAAAACTCCGGAATCGGGTAGAGGAAGCTGTTCAGCCAACGCTGCATGGCCAGGTCACGCTCAGTTGCCGAAGCGGTTTGCACTTTGGGTGAAGCAACGACGCCGCGACTCTGTAACACCAACCACTGTTCGGTGCCTTTTTGCTCCTTCGAAGAGGGGCCCGGCTCAATAGCCCAGGCACTGGTGGACAGGCAAGCCATGCACACGATCAACAGCCTCTTGGTATTCATCTCGACTCCTCGTACGTTTTACTTCGTCGCACTGGATGAGGCATCCGCTACCTCAGTCCTGCGATTCCCCTCGGAAGCCACCGCTTTTTTAGCAGAAGCCTTGAGTTTATCCGCGCGGGTTTGAGCCTCTGTGATTTGCTGAGGACTCAAACTGGCGCGGGTCGCGAGTTCGGCAGCCGCCTTCCAGTTATCCTGATAGATCAGCAGCGTCACCATATTGAGCGCCGCCAGTGAGTTGGACTGTTTGAGCTCCATGGCGGTCATGAACTCGAAGCGTGCTTCAGGGATGCGTCGCTGATTGAGGTAGACGACTCCCAGGTCATTGCGCATCTTTTCGTCGGTGGGGGCCATCTTCACCGCACGCTCAAGGTGAGTGGTCGCGGTGGCGTAATCATTTTTGGCCGCGGCCAATTGGCCCAAGCCATGTTCCCCATCAGCGGCCAGGCAAGTGCCGAGCAGGCTTTGATACAACGGGCCCGCTTCGTTACGCCCCATCAAACGCAGCACCCGAGCCTTGCGCAGGCGAACCTGAACCATGTTGTCGGGCAAACCTTCAAGATTCGCCAGGCTGGCATACAAACGGCCTTCATTGGCCATGTTGTCGGCCAGGCTCAGGGCCAACTCTTTTTCCGAATCGGGCTTGGCACAGATAGCCGGTCGCGAAGACAAACCATTGGTGGCACAACCGGCGAGCATTAATGTCGCCGTTATTGCAATGACTGCTTTCATCGAATGTCCTTTGGCTACAACACGTTGAACGCCTGGCCAATGGCAAGAAAGCTGGCCCGGCAAGCGCTCAAGGTCACCGTCAGGAGTGAGGGCGAGGCAAGTCTGATTCAGGCTCTGGCTCATTGCGAAAGCCCGGAGCGACTGTCGAAATCGCCGTTTTCGAGGAAGAACATGCGGTAGAAGTTCGGGTCGTAATTGCGCAGCTGTTCGCCAGGCAATGACGGTAGTTGTGCGTTGGCAGCCAGTGGCTGAACCAAGTGTGGGGTGACGATCATCAGCAGTTCGCGCTCTTCACGGTTGATGGTGTTGTCGCGAAAGAACGCGCCCAGAATCGGGATGTCGCCCAGCCCCGGAAACTTGTTCACCTGGGAACTGTTGCGGGTGCTGATCAGGCCGCTGATGACGAAGCTTTCGCCGTCGGCCAGGGAGATGCTGGTGTCGGTACGGCGTATGGTCAGCGCCGGAACGATGGTGCCGGCGATGCTTACAGCGTTGGTGAAGTCCAGTTCACTGACTTCCGGTGCCACCTTCAGCGCGATCCGGTTTTTGCCGATGATGGTGGGCGTCAGGGTCAGGCGGATACCGAATTCCTTGTATTCGATGGACACGTTATCGCTGCCTGAACTGGGCACCGGAATCGGCACTTCACCACCGGCCAGGAAGCTCGCACTCTGTCCGCTGAGCGCTACCAGGCTTGGCCGTGCCAGGGTGTAGGCGAAACCGCTGCCTTCCAGTGCGTTGATCGACACTAGAGTATCGCTGGACGCAAAAGCGAAGTTGAACATGTCATTGTTCACCGGCACCGACGGCGTGACAATGCCGTCGATGGTGGGAAAGGTTCTCGGCGAGCCGAACAGAAAGTTGCCCTGGCGGCCAAAAATCGAGGCATTGGCTTCCTTGAGTTTGGTCCGGCTGACTTCAACGAAGCGGATGTCGGTTTGCACCTGGATCGGCAACAGCGGGTCTTCGGAAGGCACTGTCGAGACGCTGGTCAGCGCCGAGGTGGCCTTGCCCTTGACGAACACCATGCTTTGGCGCGGCGTTTTCGAACAGGCGGTCCAGACCATCAGGCTGGTGGCCCCCGGCGCGAGGCCCGTGAGGATGAAGGCGTTGCTGCCGCTGGGTTGCACGTCGGCGATTTTTGGGTCGCCGACTGCCAGCTGCGTCACCGGGACGGGGACGCGCAGTTCATTCTGGAGCCCCTGACCGACCTCGAACGTTGCCGGCAAACTCTCCAGTTGTGGACAATTGGCCGGCGCGGCCTGAGCCGCATTCACGCTGAGGCCCGTCCAGAATAGGCCATGGATAATTCGCTTGAAAGCGGGCACGGTACGATAGCTCATTAAGTGCATCCTCGCTGAATAGGCCATCTTTGAGGCTGATTAAGTTGCCTCGGATCACTACAAGGGGCCTTGAGTGGCCCTCTACCCCGCCAGACCCCTGACTAATGGCCCCGGCAATATTCCGTGGTGCTACCTGCAAACAGGTGCAATACGCTGGTCTGACTGAACAGCGAGCGACCTTCGCTAAAACGGTTTTTAGTGATCCAGATACCTGGGCTGTCGACCCGAACGATAAGTTCAGGCTTGAAAGCAACAGCAGCTAAAGACGGCACTGTCCGCCGACCTGACTCCCCGAAAAAGCACCCGGCAATCAAAACACAGAGCCGGAAAACGCTTGCCAGGACCATAGTGAGGTAACTCCTTTTGCCAATCCGCTATCTGATCGCTGAACCTAACGTGGTCATTCCCAACCGTTATGATTTCTTCTTGTTTGAAAGGTAGTTCAACCAAGGCAAAGCGCCACGCTTTGAACGAAAACTTTCCGTTCAAAGGGTGGAGATAGGCAGGTTGGAGGTGATGGAGTGGCACATGAGGCTGTTCGAGGGGGCGACTTCGGCGACTCTCGAGCGAACTTATTCGTCCTGTTGCTTGACTTGCGTGAACCAGACCACGCCAATGCCCCGGATAGTCGCCGTGTTGCGGGCAACCTGGCCCTCAGCGTTGCAGCGCATCCCGCGAAACTCATGCCCAAAGTGACGCGACAGCAGGTCGAGGCTTTTGCAATCGACGCAAATCATGTTGTCCGAAAGCACTAACGCTTTGATTGCAATGCCTGCGTCACGCATGTCGCGGGTCAGGCCGTTAAAGGCCGCCAACCTGGCAGGGAATTCCTCGGTAAGGATGCTCAGCGGCGGGGCTGACGGCGACGCTACGAGATACAGAACGGCCATGTCGCACCACGTCAGATAGTCAATAGAACCCGCGAACGCAGGTTCCCCGGCGTCGTCATCGCCCAAATGCTCAGTCCACGCTGTAGTGGACTGACAGCGTTCCCTTTTTCTGTGAAAGGGAAGTGATCGTGACCGTGCCCAAATCCTTCAGGCTCTGTACATGGGTGCCGCCGCAGCCGTAGGCGGGCAATTCACCGAAGCCGATTTCCCGGGCACCTTCGCGCAACGATGTCAGGCGCGGCAGATCATGGGCGATCCATTGTTCGATGCCGTGCTGAATCGTCTGGGTATCGACCTCCTGCGCACCGTCGCCCGGTTTGAATTGCACACGTCCTTCGTCCGGCCAGTGATGAGCCTTGGTCGGCATCCAGCCCATTGCCTGGACGAAATGACCAATCAGGTGCCCCGCCGAATGCATGCGCGTATTGAACCGGCGGCGTTGCTCGTCGACCCGAATCCGGGTCATGCCGGGTTTTACCGGGTGGTCGACGAAATGGATGATCCGGTCCGGATCCTGGACCACGCGCAGTACCTGGCTTTCGCCGATCCAACCGATATCCCAGGGTTGCCCGCCGCCTTGGGGATGAAACAGGGTGGAGTGCAGCACCACGGCGAATTCGTTTTCGTGGGGCGTGCAATCCAGGACTTCCACATCGGCCTTGAGGTCATCACTATGGAAAAAGAGGCGGAACGTCATATTTCATGCTCTTGTTAAAGTTTCTGTCTTTATTATATGAACCCTGAAATTGCGTGATAATCCGTTCAACCATCAAAGGACTGTTGCGCTGTGAGCATAAATCTTCCCCTGCCGCTGCTCGGTGAAATGGCAATTTTTGTCAAAGTGGTCGAAACCGGCAGCTTCTCCGAAGTGGCGCGCCAGTCAGGTTCTTCACCCTCGGCGGTGAGTCGCAGCATTTCGCGGCTGGAGAAGGCGCTCGCCATGCGGCTGTTGCAACGAACCACACGCAAGCTGCGTCTGAGTGACGGTGGCGAAGAGGTGTTCAAGCGTTGCCAGGAGATGGTCAGCGCCGCGAAGTCGGTGATGGAAATCAGCGGTCAATTCACCGATGAAGCAGAAGGGCTGGTGCGTATCAGCGTGCCCAAGGCCGTCGGGCGATTTGTGATTCATCCGCATATGCCGGAATTTCTGCGGCGTTATCCCAAAGTGAACGTGGAGTTGTTACTCGAGGACCGTCAGGTAGATTTGATCGACGACAACGTCGATCTGGCGATCCGTATTACCGATCGCCCGCCCGCGGGACTGGTGGGACGGCAGTTGTTGACCATCGATCATTTGCTCTGTGCAACGCCGCAGTACCTGGCCGAGCACGGTACACCGATTCATCCCCACGATTTGCTCAACCACAGTTGCGTCTATCTGGGCGAAACCCCGAACGATGCGCGCTGGAAATTCAAGAAGGGCACCAAGGCTGTGACTGTCGGTGTGCGTGGACGTTATGCCGCCAATCACACGGGTGTGCGACTAGACGCAGTATTGCAACACATCGGAATCGGCAGCCTGCCGTATTTCACTGCCCGTTATGCGCTGGAACAAGGACTGATCGTGCAAGTACTGCCGGACTGGACTTTTCTGGCGTCCTACCACGGAGGCGCCTGGCTGCTGCATTCTCCAACCCGCTATCTACCGCCCAAGTTAAGGGTGTTTATCGATTATCTGGTGGAATGCCTGGAGAAGGAGCCGACGCTGAGAAGGCCGGGCAAGCCATAATGCCAGTCAGTTAAGCGCAAGCTCTGTAGGAGCAGGCTTGCCTGCGAAGGCGGCGGTACAGTCAACATTGATGTCGTGAGAGATACCGCTTTCGCGAGCAAGCTCGCTCCTAAGGGTTTCGCGGCTTGACTTCGAATCACCCACATCACTAAAAAAAAGGCCCGCATGTTCAACCATGCGGGCCTTTTGCATGACTGATTGGGGATCAGTGCTTGCTGTCCTGGTTCGACATCGCCAGCAGTTGTTTTTCCTGATTCCAGTCGAATGGTTCATCGTTCTGTTCGGCTTCGAAGCGACGTTCTTCAAGGGCCTGGTACAGATCGATTTCTTCGTCGGACAGGTAGTGCAGGCAGTCGCCGGCGAAGTACCAAAGCAGATCCCGCGGGATCAGATGGGCGATTTGCGGATAACGGGAAATCACTTGAGTCAGGATGTCCTGGCCCAGGTATTGGCTTTCAATCGGTTCGATCGGCAGTGACGCCAGCAGTTCGTCAAAGCGCTCCAGGAACAAGGCATGGCTTTCTTCGGGAACCTGTTCGGCCTCACCTACGGCGACCAGGATGCTGCGCAGGTGGTCGAGCAAAACGAGATGATCGGCAACGATGTTGGACACGAGATAAGTCCTCAAGAGCAAAACGGGCGCGAGAGTATAAAGCTCTTGCGCCCCTTTTCCCATGATAGAGAGCACATGGTAAAGAGCCCCATGCAAGACACATGGTCCGCCGGATCAGCGGACCTTGCCTTTGGCCAATACCAACTCCTTAGGGTCGAAATCATCGACATCAATCACCTTGCGTCGCGCCACTTCTGCTTCACGCAAGGTCTGGGCTTCAACCGGTTGCAAGACGCCAGCCTCCAGGGCGGCATCGATGGCGGATTCTCCGACAGTGGGTTTGACCTGGCGACTTTTCAGCGCCGTATTGAGTTTTTTCTGTATCGGCTTCGCAGCATTCAACAAGTCGCAGGCGTGCTGCAGGGCGCCGACCGAATCTTCTGGCGATTGCGGGCGATAGCACCCCCCCAGTAACTCCTCAAGCGTTGGATCGCCCTTGGCGCGGCCGATGACGGCTGCGACTTCGGCCGCCAGTTTGTCCGACGGGCCTCTGTGCCTGCGACCGAACGGGAACACCATCACCCGCAGCAGGCATCCGAATACCTTGTTCGGGAAGTTTCTCAACAGTTCGTCCAGCGCACGTTCCGACTGGCCGAGGCTCTCTTCCATGGCCCAGGCGAACAGCGGATGCATATGCTCCGGCGAATCGAGATCGTGATAACGCTTGAGTGCGGCGGAAGCCAGATACAGGTAGCTGAGTACATCGCCCAGACGTGCGGACAGCCGTTCGCGACGTTTCAAATCACCGCCCAGCAGCATCATGCTCAGGTCTGCAAGCAGGGCAAAGGCCGCGGCCTGACGGTTGAGGGCGCGGAGATAGCTTTGGCTGAGCCTGTCCCCAGGCATGTGTTCGAAATGCCCCAGACCAAGGTTCAGTACCAGGGTGCTGGCGGCGTTGCTCACGGCAAAACCTATGTGGTCGAGCAGCAGTGCATCGAATTCGATCAGGGCCTGCTGTTTGTCTTCGCGGTGGGCGAGGGCCATTTCCTTGAGCACGAATGGATGGCAGCGAATAGCGCCCTGGCCGAAGATCATCAAACTGCGAGTCAGGATATTCGCACCTTCGACCGTGACGGCAATGGGCGCACCTTGCCAGGCACGCGCCAGGTAGTTGTTCGGGCCCATGATGATGGCCCTGCCGCCGTGAACATCCATGGCGTGGCTGATGCACTCGCGGCCACGCTCGGAGAGGTGGTATTTGATAATGGCCGAAGGTACCGACGGCTTTTCGCCGAGGTCGACCGCGTTGGCGGTGAGCATCCGTGCACTGTCCATCAGCCAGGTACTGCCGGCGATCCGCGCCAGTGCTTCCTGAATCCCTTCGAAGGCTGACAGCGGTGCGTTGAATTGTTCACGAACCTGCGCGTATTGGCCTGTCACCAGACTGGTGAACTTACCCGCAGCGGTACCGATGGCAGGCAGCGAAATGGAACGCCCGACCGACAGGCAGTTCATCAGCATCATCCAGCCCTCACCGAGCATCTCCTGACCGCCGATGATGAATTCCAGCGGTACGAACACGTCCTTGCCGGAGTTCGGGCCGTTCATGAACGAGGCGCCCAGCGGCAGGTGACGGCGGCCGATTTCTACACCAGGAGTCTGGGTTGGAATCAAGGCGAGGCTGATCCCCAGGTCGACTTTGTCGCCCAGCAGATGATCCGGGTCATAGGCTTTGAAGGCCAGGCCAATCAAGGTCGCCACCGGGCCGAGGGTGATGTAGCGTTTTTCCCAGTTAAGGCGCAGGCCGAGGGTTTCCTGGCCTTCCCATTCACCTTTGCAGATCACCCCGGTGTCGGTCATCCCGCCGACGTTGGAGCCCGCCATCGGGCCCGTCAGGGCGAAGCAGGGGATATCGTCGCCACGGGCCAGCCGTGGCAGATAATGATTGCGTTGTTCGTCGGTGCCGTAATGCAGCAGCAGTTCCGCCGGGCCGAGGGAGTTGGGCACCATGACGGTCGAGGCCAGGTCGCCGCTGCGGGTGGCCAGTTTCATCGCTACCTGGGAGTGCGCATAGGCCGAGAAGCCTTTGCCACCGTACTCTTTGGGGATGATCAGGGCAAAAAAGCCATGTTGTTTGATGTGATCCCAAGCCTGGGGCGGCAGATCCAGTAACTGGCCGATCTGCCAATCGCTGACCATGGCGCAGAGCTCTTCGGTCGGACCATCGATGAAGGCTTGTTCCTCTTCGCTCAGTTGCGCTTTTGGATAGGCCAGCAGCTTGTTCCAGTCCGGGCGACCGCTGAACAGCTCGCCGTCCCACCAGACCGTGCCCGCTTCGATGGCTTCACGCTCGGTTTGCGACATCGGCGGCAAGTTTTTTTGAAACCAGCTGAACATCGGGGCCGTGAAGAGTTTTCGGCGCAGATCCGGCAGCAACAGGAAAGCGCTCACGGCTGCGAGCATCACCCAGAAAATCAGCATCAGCCAGACGGGGGCACGGCTGAAGATGCCCATCGCCAGCAGATAGGCCGCAATGATGGCCAAGGCGGGCAGAGGCGCAGTGCGGCGATGTGCCAAGTAGGCAATCCCGACCACCAGAACCAGTATCCACAACAGCAGCATATTCAATTCTCCGTGAAGCCAAGGGCAAAACCACCTTCAGAGCTTAGACGGCATCCATAAAAATGCGGGGTCAGAGCGATGAGTCTGAGCGCGTAGGAAGCTGCGGCTGAAATTCGTCAGTTATTTCGAGGGCGGACGGTTAAGTGCTTTTGTAGACTGCGCGGCAAACGCTGATATTTGGCCGATACGTCGTTATCTCTGTGCTGAAGGTGTCGCTAGACTCGTGGCTTCCCCCTGGAGATTGTTCCCATGCACGCATGTCTGAGCCCCGGCCGCTTCATCGACAGTGACCATCCCTCGGTGGTGGAGTTCGCCGAAAAACATCGTGGCGTCGGGCGCGATCCGCTCGAACAGGCAATCAATCTCTATTACGCGGTGCGCGAGGCCGTGCGCTACAACCCCTACACCTTCAGCCGCGATCCAGAGACCTTGCGCGGCAGCTATGCGCTGGCGGCGGGGGAGAGTTATTGCGTGCCCAAAGCCACACTGCTGGCCGGTGCAGCCCGGCATTGCGGGATCCCGGCGCGTATCGGTCTGGCAGATGTGCGTAATCACCTGTCGACGCCGCGTCTGCTCGAATTGCTCAAAAGTGATGTGTTCGCCATGCACGGTTACACCGAGTTCTATCTGAACGATCGTTGGGTCAAAGCTACACCGGCGTTCAATCAACAACTCTGCGAACTGTTCAATGTCGCACCGCTGGAATTCGACGGGATCAACGACAGCGTGTTCCATCCCTTCAATCGTGACGGCGAGCAATTGATGGAGTACCTGATTGATCACGGTCAGTTCACCGATGTGCCTGAAGCGTTCTTTTTTGATCACCTGGAAAAGTGCTATCCGCATCTGTTCGGCGAGCAACTGCCAGTGTTGCTGGGTGACATGCAGAGCGATTTGAGTCGCGCCTGATCCGGCGTATGCTGCCTGCGCATTCATCCAAAAAGGGGCGGTCATGCTGAAGATCTGGGGTCGGAAAAATTCGTCGAATGTCAGGAAGCCATTGTGGGCGGCCGAAGAGTTGGGCCTGGCCTATGAAGCCATCGACGCCGGCGGCGCCTTTGGCGTGGTCGACACGCCTGAGTACCGCGCGATGAATCCCAATGGCCGCGTGCCGGTGATCGAAGACGACGGTTTTGTGCTGTGGGAATCCAACACCATCGTCCGTTATCTGTTGGCCCGTCATGCCAGCGATACGGCCTGGTACCCGACAGACCTGCAGGCCCGAGCCTCTGCCGAAAAGTGGATGGACTGGACCACCTCAAGTTTTGCCGCCCCGTTCCGCACGGTGTTCTGGGGCGTGTTGCGCACCCCGCAAGACCAGCAGGACTGGCCAGCCATCAAGGCTGCGATCAAGGAATGCGACGATCTGCTGTCGATGGCCGATCAAGCGCTGGCGGTTAAACCGTACCTGTCCGGCGATGAAATCGGCATGGGCGACATTCCCTTGGGCTGCTTCATTTATGCCTGGTTCGAGATGCCGATCGAGCGCGCGCCGCAGCCTCATTTGCAGGCCTGGTACGAGCGCCTCAAACAGCGTCCGGCGTATCGCAAAGCCGTCATGACCGCGTTGACTTAATACTCACTATCGACACGCTTGACTGTACTTGTGCGGCAGCGACAAGCACCATTGCGCTCATGCGCCGCGGTTGCATTGCTCGCCGCCCGCCCTTATTTATTCCTTTCTTCCCTTCTTGGTGCGTAAATCCGATATGAGTTCCGCTCTGTCCATCCGGCAGCTAACCAAAACCTACGGCAACGGTTTCCAGGCCTTGAGTGGTATCGATCTGGACGTCGCCGAAGGTGACTTTTTCGCCTTGCTCGGCCCCAACGGCGCCGGCAAATCCACGACCATCGGCATACTCTCGACCCTGGTGAACAAGACCAGCGGAACGGTGAATATCTTCGGTCATGACCTGGACAAGGAACCAGCGGCGCTCAAGCGCTGCATCGGTGTGGTGCCCCAGGAATTCAACTTCAACCAGTTCGAAAAGACCTTCGACATCGTCGTTACCCAGGCCGGTTACTACGGCATTCCGCCGAAAATCGCCAAAGAACGCGCCGAGCAGTACCTGACCCAGCTGGGCCTGTGGGACAAGCGCGATGTGCCGTCGCGCTCCCTGTCTGGCGGCATGAAGCGCCGACTGATGATCGCCCGTGCGCTGGTTCACGAACCGCGCCTGCTGATCCTCGACGAACCGACGGCGGGGGTGGACATCGAATTGCGTCGCTCGATGTGGACCTTCCTCACCGAACTGAACAAAAAAGGCATCACCATCATCCTCACCACTCACTATCTGGAAGAGGCTGAGCAGTTGTGCCGCAACATCGGCATCATCGACCACGGCACCATTGTCGAGAACACCAGCATGAAGCAGTTGCTCAGCCAACTGCATGTCGAAACCTTCCTGCTGGATATGAAGAACACCTTGCAAGTGGCCCCGCAGTTGCTCGGTTACCCGACGAGGCTGATCGACAGTCATACCCTGGAAGTCCAGGTCGACAAGGCCATGGGCATTACCGCGCTCTTCACCCAATTGGCGCAGCAGAACATCGAAGTGTTGAGCCTGCGTAACAAAACCAATCGCCTCGAGGAGTTGTTCGTGTCTCTGGTGGAGAAGAATCTGTCGAAGGTGGCGGTATGAGTTCCGAGCTGCAACCCAACCTCGTTGCCCTCAATACCATCGTCTACCGTGAGGTCAAGCGCTTCACCCGGATCTGGCCGCAGACCTTGCTGCCGCCGGCAATCACCATGGTTTTGTACTTCGTGATTTTCGGTAACCTGATCGGCCGGCAGATCGGCGACATGGGTGGCTTCACTTACATGGAGTACATCGTGCCGGGGCTGATCATGATGTCGGTGATCACCAACTCCTACGGCAACGTGGTGTCGAGTTTCTTTGGCAGCAAGTTCCAGCGTTCCATCGAAGAATTGATGGTGTCGCCGGTGTCACCGCATACGATTCTGATCGGCTACACCCTGGGCGGCGTGCTGCGAGGGTTGATGGTCGGGATCATCGTGACCCTGCTGTCGCTGTTCTTCACTCAATTGCAGGTGCATCACCTGGGCGTGACCGTTCTGGTGGTGGTGCTGACGGCGACGATCTTCTCGTTGCTGGGTTTCATCAACGCGGTATTTGCGCGCAACTTTGATGATATCTCGATCATCCCGACGTTCGTACTGACGCCGCTGACGTACCTGGGCGGGGTGTTCTACTCGATCAGTTTGCTGCCACCGTTCTGGCAGACCGTGTCGCTGGCCAACCCGGTGCTGCACATGGTCAACGCCTTCCGTTACGGCATTCTCGGTGTGTCGGATATCAGGATCAGCGTGGCGATTACCTTCATGCTCATTGCGACTGTTGTGCTGTATATCGGTTGTGCGCGGTTGCTGGTGAGTGGGCGTGGGATGCGTACCTGATCAAAGAGCATCACCGTACCTGTAGGAGCGAGGCTTGCCCGCGAAGGCTGGATGTCAGGCGACGTGGTTTTTGATGGTGTACATATCCGTTTCTGCGGTCACGGCTTCTATTGGTTTCGCTTTTACAGCCAGCCCTTTCAAGGTCTTCGTTTAGAATCCCCCCAAAACTCCAGTCAGGGTGACGAAAACGATGTGGGCAGAAGTTCTAGCGCGGTTTGAAAAAAAGGCACCGGCCAGTGTCATGGTCAAGTTG
>NZ_FYEB01000014.1 GCF_900187445.1 Pseudomonas sp. Irchel s3b2 | reverse complement strand
CACCCTTGCCTCTGGCTAACACTTCCCCTTGCCGGGTGTGTAGAGGACTTGCACCTCCAAGTCACCCGCTTGGCCACCACAGCCAAGCGGGTTGCGCTTGCGCGCAACGCGCCATGCCTGGCGCACCAAAAAAAACGGCCGCACTGTGCGGCCGTTGTTTTGCTTGATCAGGCTGTCAGGGAATAGATCAACGCCGAAATCGCCACCAGGCCTACCGCCGTCACGAAGACGTTAGAGGCTTGACCACGAAAGCGCGCCATCGCCGGAACCTTGCGGATCGCGTACATCGGCATCAGGAACAGGATCGCCGCGATAATCGGGCCGCCGAGGGTTTCGATCATGCCGAGAATGCTTGGGTTCAGGGTCGCAACGATCCAGCAGACCACCAGCATGAACGCCGCAGTCATGCGGTCCAGCGTTCTCGGTGCCGGGCGTTTGCCGCTCTTGACGATCAGGCCCTTCAAGCCTTCACTGGCGCCGATGTAGTGGCCCAGGAACGACTTGGAAATGGCCACGAAGGCAATCAACGGCGCAGCAAAGGCGATGGTCGGGTTGCTGAAGTGGTTGGCCAGGTACGACAGGATCGACAGGTTCTGCGCCTTGGCTTCGGCCAGTTGCGCCGGCGACAGGGTCAGCACGCAGCTGAAGACGAAGAACAGCACCATCACCACCATCAAGATGTGGGCACGGGACAGGATCTGCGAGCTGCGCTCTTCGGCATGCGCGCCGTAACGACGCTTCTGGTCCACCGCGAACGCCGAGATGATCGGCGAATGGTTGAACGAGAACACCATCACTGGAATCGCCAGCCACAGGGTATGCAGCAGCGCCGACGACTCGGGCAGCGTGGTCGCGGTGCTGAGGATGCCGCCATTCCAGTGCGGAATCAGAAACACCGCCAGGAACAGCAGCGCAACGATGAACGGGTACACCATCAGGCTCATGGCTTTGACGATCACTTGCTCACCGCAACGTACCACCGCCAGCAGGCCGAGGATCAGCACGAACGACAGCACAGCGCGCGGTGGCGGCATGATGTGCAATTGATGCTCGAGAAAACTGCCCACGGTGTTGGTCAGGGCCACGCTGTAGATCAGCAGGATCGGGAAGATCGCAAAGAAATACAGCAACGTGATCAGCGCACCCGCCTTGATGCCGAAGTGTTCTTCCACCACTTCAGTGATGTCGGCGCCTTCGCGGCCGGACAACACAAAGCGAGTAAGGCCACGGTGTGCGTAAAACGTCATGGGAAATGCCAGCAATGCCAGGATCAACAGCGGCCAGAAGCCGCCCAGCCCCGCGTTGATCGGCAAAAACAGGGTGCCGGCCCCGATGGCCGTGCCAAACAGGCCCAGCATCCAGGTGGTGTCATGGCGATTCCAGCTTTCGAGGCTCGCTGGTGTCGCCGCTACATAGCGTTCGTCGACGCTATTGGCCTGATCATTCATCCGGTCGGATCTCCGCTTTCCGGTCACTTGCCACCCGGTCAGGACGAGTCGGAAGAATCCGACAGGCAGCGCCCTGGCCGAAACAGGGGCGCGATTGTCCGGGATTAATCAACAGAAGCAAAGACTTAGCTGAGCAATGGTTGTGCGGATCAGATGGGAGTCGGCACGACGCGCTCCTTGTAGCAGCTGTCGAAGCCTTCGGCTTGTAGCAGCTGTCGAGCCTGCGAGGCTGCTTCCGGCTGCGCAGCAGTCGTGAATCCGGCTAACGCGGTCTGCCTGACGCACCGCAAGTTCTGGTTTGACGACTGCTTCGCAGCCGGACGCAGCCTCGCAAGCTCGACAGCTGCTACAGATTGCATTACGACCGCGCAGCGTTGTCATTGCGGACAAATCCTCTCCATCTGCCTCGCACTGATCTAGTGTTGTCATTAGACGGATCGCAGGTTTCGCCAGCTCCGACACGGGGAGCCAAAAACCCTGACCATTGCCAAACCGCTCTGGTGTCAGCAATCTGATGCGACGTTCGAGCCCCGATATTCCGCTGCCCACAGGAGCCCAGCATGCCTGTCACCGTTCTGGTACTGGTTGAAACCATCAATGAATACCTGCCGATTCTCGAACATCAGGGGTTTCATCTGATCCTGGCCCCGACTCCGGCCGAGCGCGCCGCCGCCATTGCCCGACAGGGCGATCATATCGATGCTGTGCTGACGCGCGGTCCATTGGGCCTGTACGCCGATGAAATTGCCGCCCTGCCCAACCTCAAGATCATCTGCGTGATTGGCGCTGGCTATGAGCATGTCGACCTGCAAGCCGCCGCCGACCGTGGCATCACCGTCACCAATGGGGCCGGCGTCAATGCCTCTTCCGTCGCCGACCATGCCATGGCGCTGCTGCTGGCACTGGTGCGCGATATCCCTCGGGCCGATGCTGCCGTGCGTCGGGGCGAGTGGCCGAAAATCATGCGCCCGTCCCTGGCTGGCAAACGCCTGGGCATCCTCGGCCTTGGGGCCGTCGGCATCGCTATCGCCAAACGTGCGGCCAACGGCTTCGACATGAGCGTGAGTTACCACAACCGCCAGCATCGCAGCGATGTGCCCTATAGCTTCTGCTCGACGCCGACCGAACTGGCGCGCCACTCGGATTTTCTGATCATTGCCGCACCCGGCGGGCTCGGTACCCAGCACTTGATCAACAGGCAGGTGCTCGACGCCCTGGGCCCCCACGGGTTCATCGTCAATATCGCGCGGGCCAGCGTGATCGTCACGGCAGACTTGATCAGCGCGCTGGAACAGCGACGGATCGCCGGTGCCGCGCTGGATGTCTTCGATAACGAACCCCAGGTGCCGGACGCGCTGAAGGGGTTGGCCAACGTGATTCTGACCCCGCATGTCGCCGGTTTGTCCCCGGAGGCCACCCAAGGCACTGTGGAACTGGTCGGTAAAAACCTGACGGCTTTTTTTTCCGGTCAACCGGTACTGACCCCCATTGCTTTACCGTTGCCATCGGCAGCCGCCGGGAACGCTCATTAAAAGACGCACTAACGGACGCCCAACAGCGCGCAGAGTCGCCGGGATCGGCATCGGCGCTGATCAGCAGCTCGCTCAAGGGTTTGTTGCCCCACTCCACGCCCCGTTTGAATACTGCATTCACAGACGATCCCCTGTGGGAGCGAGGCTTGCCTCGATGAGCATGGGTATCTACACATCTCTTGGGCTATAGAGATTCACTACCGGGGCTTGGTGTTTTGGAGTACATATCCGTTTCTGCGGTCACGGCCGCTGGCGGTTTCGCTTTTACAGCGAGTCACTTTCGAAAAGCGCGAAAGTAACCAAAGCGCTCTTGCCCCTGTCGTTCGGTGCCTCGCTAAGGCTCGGCATGCCCTCGCTCCGGTCCTGCTCCGCGGGCCCGCCGCGATCGGCCATCCATGGCCGTGCGCGGCTAACCCGGCATCCATGCCGGGTTGCCCACTGCGCAGAACCTCCACTCGGCCTCTCGAGGGGGCGGTGCATCAAGATCAATAGCTGCAGGCGAGCTAACGCTCGGCCTGTTGAGTGGTGAAAGGCAAGGCGGATGTGCTCTGATTTTTTGTGGGAGCTGGCTTGTCGGGTCGCCGCATCGCTGCGATGGCGGCCTGTCAGCCGACCAATCTTTCCCCGGATGTACCCACTCCGACGGTGGGAGCGAGCCTGCTCGCGATGCTGTTGATCTGCCGTTGATCTGCCGTTGATCTGGCGTTGGCGTTGCCGTTGCCGTTGCCGTTGCCGTTGCTGTTGTTTTGGCTTTTGATCCTGATCTGCTTGCCCCTTTCCCAGAGGCCGAACGCAGGTATTGCGTAGGGGGCACCGCGGCAAGGATGCCGCGGTAGCCGCCGCCGGCCATGGATGGCCGATGGCGGCGGGCCCCCGGAGCAATGCCGGAGTGAGGGCATGCCAAGCCTGGGCGAGGCACCGAATGGCGGGGCAAGAGCCCTTGGTTACTTGGGGCTTTTCCAAGTGACTCGCTGTAAAAGCGAAACCGCCAGCGGCCGTGACCGCAGAAATGGATATGTACTCCCAACACCAAGCCCCAAGCCCCGCCAGTGAATCTCTGTAGCTCAAGAGATGTATAGATACCCATGCCGCGATGAGGCCGGCACATTCAACATCGATATCGCCTGAGACCCGCGAAACTGCATTGCAGGGTCGCGGTGGCGCACACTTGCGGATAGCCCATGTCGAATCTCCTTCCTCCGCCAAGCCTGTTCGCGCACATCAGGAACGCTGATTATCCGGCAACACGCTAACCTATAAGACCGTGCCGCGCTTGTGGCCACCCCGGCGCACCATTAGATTAGCCAATGATGTCTGGCCTCCAAAATAAGCAGAAGGGATAAGCATGGCGCTTACTGACCAGTCCACCCGCATCCGCTCCGGCGAAGAACTCGATGCCAGCCTGATCGATCCGTACCTCAAGGCGCACATTCCGGGCCTGAGTGGCTTTCCTGTGATCAGCCAGTTTCCGGGCGGTGCATCGAACCTGACTTACCTGCTGGAATACCCCGAACAGGAATTCGTCTTGCGTCGACCACCGTTCGGCCACAAGGCCAAGTCCGCCCACGACATGGGCCGCGAATTCCGCATTCTCAATCAGCTGCGGGACGGTTTCCCCTATTGCCCCAAAGCCTATGTGCACTGCACCGACGAATCGGTGATCGGCGCCGAGTTCTATGTGATGGAACGGGTCAAGGGCATCATCCTGCGCGCCGAACTGCCACCGGAACTGGGTCTTGATTCAGCCAAGACCGAAGCCCTGTGCAAAAGCTTCATCGATAAGTTCGTGGAACTGCACCAAGTCGACTACAAGGCCTATGGTCTGGGCGACCTTGGCAAACCCGAAGGTTATGTCGCGCGGCAAATCAAAGGCTGGAGCGAGCGCTACGAAAAAGCCCTGACCCCGGACGCGCCAAAGTGGGAAGCGGTGAAGGCCTGGCTCAACGACAAGATGCCGGCCGATCACCCGACGTCGAGCATCGTCCACAATGACTACCGCTTCGACAACGTGATCCTCGACCCCGAGAACCCGATGCAGATCATCGGCGTGCTGGACTGGGAGTTGACTACCCTCGGCGACCCGCTGATGGACTTGGGCAACACCCTCGCCTACTGGATCGAAGCCGACGACCCGGCGCCGGTGCAATTGATGCGCCGCCAGCCAAGTCATGCCCCCGGCATGCTGACCCGCCGTGAGTTCGTCGATTATTACGCCGAGCGCGCAGGCATCCAGATCGACAATTTCGACTTCTACTACACCTACGGCCTGTTCCGTCTGGCCGGCATCGTGCAGCAGATCTACTACCGCTTCTTCCATGGTCAGACCCAGGACAAACGCTTCGCGCAGTTCATTCACATGAACAAACTGCTGGAGCAGATGAGCCTGCAAGTCATCCAGAAATCCACTCTCTGATCGCGGCTCCATAACCAGGAAAAATCATGTCCAAGACTCAGTTGTTCGACCTCGACGGCAAGATCGCATTCGTCTCCGGCGCCAGCCGTGGCATCGGTGAAGCCATCGCCAAACTGCTGGCGCAGCAAGGCGCCCACGTCATCGTTTCGAGCCGCAAACTCGATGGCTGCCAGCACGTCGCCGATGCAATCATCGCCGCCGGCGGCAAGGCCACTGCCATTGCCTGCCATATCGGCGAAATGGAGCAGATCACCCAAGTCTTCGCCGGCATCCGCGAACAATTCGGGCGCCTGGATATTCTGGTCAACAACGCGGCGACCAACCCGCAGTTCTGCAACGTACTGGACACCGACCTCAGCGCCTTCCAGAAAACCGTCGACGTGAACATTCGCGGCTATTTCTTCATGTCGGTGGAAGCCGGCAAACTGATGCGCGAACACGGTGGCGGCAGCATCATCAACGTTGCCTCGATCAACGGCATCTCGCCGGGGATCTTCCAGGGCATCTACTCGGTGACCAAGGCAGCGGTGATCAACATGACCAAAGTCTTCGCCAAGGAATGCGCGCAATTCGGCATTCGTTGCAACGCACTGCTGCCGGGTCTGACCGACACCAAGTTCGCTTCGGCACTGGTGAAAAACGACGCCATTCTGAAAACCGCGCTGCAGCAGATTCCACTCAAGCGTGTGGCGGATCCGAGTGAAATGGCTGGTGCGGTGTTGTACCTGGCGAGTGATGCGTCGAGCTACACGACTGGGGTTTCGTTGAATGTGGATGGCGGGTTTCTGTCCTGATTTGGTTCTGTGAATGAACCGAAGGCAGCCAAAAGGCTGCCTTTTTTGTTTCCCATGTGTTGATCGTTCCCACGCTCTGCGTGGGAATGCCTCACCGGACGCTCTGCGTCCGCTCTTTTGGGACGCGGAGCGTCCCCGGCTGCATTCCCACGCGGAGCGTGGGAACGTTCAGATCGCAGCCGTATCGGATCCAGTATAAGAATATTTATTCTACTAATTGCATATTGAGAATATTTATTCCATAAATAGCTCTCCTGAAAACAAAAATCCAAAAGGACCCCGGCTATGCGCGAACTCGGTATCGGACTTATCGGCACAGGTTTCATGGGCCGCGCTCATGCCTTAGCCTTTCGCAACGTCAGTGCGGTCTTCGAACTGCCCCTGAAGCTCAAACTCGCGGCCCTGGCCGATGCCGACCCGCAACGCGCCCGAGCCTGCGCCGATGCCTGGGGTTTCGAAACAGCCCACAGCGACTGGCAACAGCTGATCAATGACCCCAAAGTCAACCTGATCGCCATCACCACCCCTAACCATCTGCACTACCCCATGGCCATGGCCGCCCTCGCCGCCGGCAAGCCGGTGTACTGCGAAAAGCCGCTGGCCGTGAACCTCGAACAGGCCAGTGCCATGCGTCTTGCTGCTAAAGCCGCAGGCGTGGTGACGCGGGTGGGTTACAACTATCAGCACAACCCGATCATCGGCCTCGCTCGGGATTTGATTCAAAACGGAGCACTGGGGCAGATCATCAGTTTCCAGGGCGAATTCAGCGAAGACTTCATGGCCGACCCCGTTTCGCCCTGGTCCTGGCGTTGCGACGCCGATTACGCCGGCGGTGCCTTGGCGGATTTGGGTAGCCATTTGCTGGCCATGGCCCGTCATCTGCTGGGCGACATCGAGGCCGTGTGCGCGGATACCCAGACCGTACATGCGCAACGCCCCGTAACGTTAGGTGGCCAGGAGCGACGTGAGGTCGCGGTCGACGACCAGGTCCACGCGTTGCTGCGGTTCGCCAACGGCGCGCGCGGGACGTTCAGCAGCAGCTGGCTCAAACACGGTTATAAGAATCACCTGAGTTTTGAAATCAGCGGCACCCTAGGCACCTTGGCGTTCGATCAGGAACGCTTGAATGAACTGCGGATGTATCGCGCTGGGCAAGGCGGTTTCCAACGGCTGCTGGCAGGGCCGGATTTACCGGGTTATGCCGCTTTCAGCCCGGCACCGGGGCATCAGTTGGGTTACAACGAACTCAAGACCCTTGAAGTGCACGAGTTGGTGATGGCGCTGGCCGGCCTCGGTCAGGACGGGACAGATTTCGAGCAGGCATGGGAAGTCGAGCGCCTGGCGACCGCGATCCGTTTCGCGGCACAAGAGTCGCGATGGGTCAGGATCGAGGAATTCTGACCCGCCACTCAGGCCACACCCGCCAGTCGCGCAGAAGGCAACTGGCGGTACACACCACTGCTTACTGAGTGACGCAACGGGTCAAGGTGGTGGTCCGGGTCACCTGCCCTTCAGCCCTCATATCACCCTGCACATCGGTGTTTTCGGAAGTTTGACAGGTACGAACCGGTGGCGGTGGCGGCGCAGCGGGTGGCGGAGGCGGCGGACTGGCGCAACCACCCAGAATCGCCGCGCAGAGTACGAGCGACAGTGGCGAAAAAATACGTATCCCAAAACTGTTCATAGGCTGACCCGCGGTAAGTAATCGACATTTTCCGCGACACAAAAACCACACCGCACACCCGCGGCCCCGTCACAGAAAAGAAATACCTCGCATTCCTTATAGCCCAGCCACCCGCCAATGCCAGAAAAACAGCGGATGGACTGGGGTTGGCTTTGGCTTTGGCTTTGGCTTTGGCTTTGGCTTTGGCTTTGGCTTTGGCTTTGGCTTTGGCTTTGGCTTTGGCTTTGGCTTTGGCTTTTGATCTTGATCCACCCGCCCCTTCGGGAGGCAGAGTGGAGGTGTTCATCTGGGGATTGGCGCGCAGCGCCGTTCGACGCAGTCGAACCCATCGCATGTAGGTTGAAGCGAAGCCAACCGTAGGGCGATGCCCCCAGATGGATACCGGAGCGAAGGAACGCCGAGCCTTAGCGAGGGGCCGGACGCTTGGGGCGAGCGTTTTTTTGCTTACTTTTTTTAGGCGCTTGTAAAAAAAGTGAGTCGCCGTAAGGGCGAAACCATAAGCCGCCGTTACCGCAGAAATGGATATGTACTCAATCAACAAAACACAGGTTAACTGCCAGGCCGTCTTCGCGGGCAAGCCTCGCTCCTACAGTGGATCGGGGACATCCGTGAGACACGAATTACTGGCCAGCGCCTACGAAGCATTGGACCGATGCAGACCAATGCTCTCGAGCTCGTACCGCAACTCTTCAATCAACGCCGTCATTGCCTCTGGCGTCCTGAGCATCGCCATGCTCAACCCACTGACCACCAGATCCACCTGCCCCGTCGCCGGGTGATAAAGCTTCACCGTCAACGAATTATCCCCCGTGAGCGCGCACTCACAGGCCAACGGCGAAAAACTCCGCTCCAGTTGCATACGCAATTGCGCCAGATGAATCATCCCGATTCACCTTGGCGACGACGCAAAATCGCCCCCACGCTTGATCTGTTCGCACCCATGTGGCTGCTCCTTTAGCTGCATCGAAGAGGACCCGATACCGACCCGAAGTCACGTATCGCACCCTTACAGCCTAGAAAAAACAGCCCCCCAACTGAACATCAAATTGCACCATCCCAACTAGTGCATTTGCATCTTAACGTTGCCCCTTGGGCCGCCTCTCGCTGGAGAACAGACCCCGTTCGCGAGCCCATACAATCGCCTCACTGCGGCTGTGCACGTCGAGCTTGGAATACACCGTCGAAACATGATTGCGCACGGTATTAGGCGCCAGTTTCAGGCGCGCGGCGATTTCCTTGTCGGCGAGGCCTTCACAGATCAAGCCGAGCACATCACGCTCCCGGGCGGTCAGGTCGGTGAACGACACACTGGGCAATTGCGGCAAATTGACGTTCTTCACATTAGCCAGTTTCTCGATCAGCGTGCGGCTGAACCAGGAGGCATCTTTCATCACCTCTTCAATCGCCGACACCAACTCCAGCTCGGTGCGTTTGCGCTCCGTGATGTCCATCAACACCAGCAGATAACAAGTGCCGTCCTGAATGTTCACAGTGTCCGCCGAGACGGCGCAATCGATCAGCCCGGCATCCTTGCGGAGTACCCTGACATCGACGCGATCCACGCGCCCGGTTTTCTCCAGGGCCGCAAACAGTCGCGTGCGAGTGCCTGCGTCATCGATGAAACCGAGTTGCGCCACGGTCTTGCCGAGCACCTCTTCACTGGGGCACGCGAGGGTATCGAGAAAGGCTTCGTTGACGTCCATCACCACTTGATCGTCGGCGCTGCACACCAGGATCGGCACCGGGGTGAGGCGAAAGGCTTTCGCGAATCGTTCCTCGCTCTGGCGCAGGGCAATTTCGGCCTTGTGCCGCAGCTCCATGTCGACGAAGGAAAATAGCATGCAATCTTCGTCGTTGAGCTCCAGCGGTTGCCCGGCAACGATCACCTGTTTGCTGCCACCGTCGGGCAATTGCAGTTCGGCCTGCATCTGCGGAATGGTTGCCCCATCACGCAAACGCTGCTTGGCCAGGTCCTTGTTTTCAGCGCGCTCCAGCACATCCAGCTCATAGGTCGAAGCGCCGATCACCTGATCACGGGCATAGCCGGTCATTTCCAGGAAGCCCTGATTGACTTTGATGAAGCGCAAATCGCTGAGGCGACAGATCACCGCCGGGGCCGGGTTGGCATTGAAGGTCTTTTCGAAACGCTGCTCGGCGCTGGCCCATTCGGTGACGTCGTTCATGATCAGCACCAACGACTCCGGCTCGCCGGCGTGGTCGGCCAGCACCATGCTGCGCACGCTGTGAACCCAGGTGCGCTCTTCGTTTTCGACTGGCGTCAATTCAACCAGCACATCACTGAACATCTCGCCCCGGGCAACGCGGCTGATCGGATAATTCTCCGTCGCTACCGGGTGATTGTTGCGATAACGCAAGGCAAACCGCTTCGCGTACTCCCTGGCATTGGCGCCCAGCTCACCGAGCCGACTGACCCCGTGCATGGCCAGCGCGGCGTCATTGGCCCAGATGATGGTCTGGTCGAGTTCCAGCAGAATCACCCCTTCGGACAGGCCGGCGATGATCTGCTGCAACTGGCGGCGATTGGTTTCGGTGGTCAGGACGTCCTGGCTCATTGGATCTCCACGATTGCGGCGGCACCTTTGTGCGCTGCCCTGTGAAATTACGACCGCGAGCGTTTGCGATAGTGCACCGCCTGTAGGAGCTGCCGAAGGCTGCGATCCTTTGATTTTCAGCAGCCCCAAAAGATCAAGATCAAAAGATCGCAGGCTTCGCCAGCTCCTACCGGGGGGGGGGGCGTACATCCGCGTGATCGCAGGTGTACCCAGTCGCAGTTGCGTACATCCGCGTGATCACGTGTGTACTCGGTCAATGGAGCTGCCGAAGGCTGCGATCTTTTCGGCGGATTCGAAATATTCCGAAAACGCTTTCATCCGTGCCACTCAGGCTAACGACTAATGTTTATCTGACAACACACCTCAAGGAGGCCAAGGAATGGCTATTGCTGCAAATGGATGTCGCCTGCGCAAGGCTCGATTTTCCGAATCAGGTCGTATTTATCTGCTGACCGTCGTCGCTCATCAACGAGAGCCGGTGTTCGCAGATTGGCGGCTGGGACGGCTTCTGGTCGACCAACTGCGCTGCGCCGATCAAGCCTCGATGGTCAACTCCATGGCTTGGGTAGTGATGCCGGATCATCTGCACTGGTTGTTGGAACTCAAGCACGGCACGTTGGCCGAGCTGATGTGCCGCATCAAGTCCAGGAGCAGCCGTTCGATCAATCTTATGCGTGGCGATCCTGGCCGTCTGTGGCAGCGTGGATATTACGACCGAGCATTACGTCGTGATGAAGACCTGAAGGATGCAGCACGTTACATCGTCATGAATCCGTTGCGTGCGGGATTGGTGAAACGGGTGGGTGACTATCCGTTGTGGGATGCCATTTGGATTTGAGAGATCAAGATCAAAAGATCGCAGGCTTCGCCAGCTCCTACAGGGATTGCGTACATCCGCGTGATCACGGTTGTACTCGGTCAATGTAGGAGCTGCCGAAGGCTGCGATCTTTTCGGGCCGATGAATTACTGCACGTCCAACCCCGCCGACAGCCCCGCCAACTTATCCGGATTACGCATGATGAAAATCCGGCTCACCCGCCCTGCTTCGTCAAAACCAAAACTCAGCGACGCAACGAGATCGCCGTCGGCTTTGATGATCACGCCTTGAGCGCCGTTGATTTGCGTGGGCAGCCATTCGTACGTCTGCCAGTAGGCATGCAGCGACTGGCCGATGAAGTCCAGCACGCTGTTGATGCCGAACAGGGTTTCGCGAATGGCCGAGGCCTTGCCGCCGCCGTCGGCGCAGAGTTCGACGTCTTCGGCCAGCAGCGCGGTCAGGGACGCGGTCGAGCCGCTGGCGATGGCGCTGTGGAAGGCGTTCAGCAATTGGTCCTGACGCGCCGGCTCCGGTTGATAACGGATTTGCCCGTTACCCAGACAGGCCTTGGCCCGGGACACCAACTTGCGGCAAGCCGCTTCCTGGACCCCGATCGCCTCGGCGACTTGCGCGTAATCCATGTCGAAAATTTCGTAGAGCAGGTACGCGGCGCGTTCCTTGGGGGTCAGCCGTTCCAGCAAGAGCAGGAACGCGGTGGACAATGACGAGGCCAGTTCATGCATGTGTTCGGGTGAATGCTGATGGGTGGTGTGAATCGGCTCTGGCAGCCAGGTGCCGATGTAGTCGACCCGTGACGTGTGCGCCGAGCGCAGCAGGTCAATGCAGTGCCGGGTGCAGGCGGTGGTGAGCCAGGCGGCCGGCGTGGCAATGGAGGCCCGGTCGGCCTCCAGCCATTTGATGAACAGCTCTTGCACCACATCCTCGGCTTCGGTGCGCGAGCCGAGAATGCGATAGGCCAGACCGAGCAAAAAGGGCCGGCGCTGCTCGAATACAGCGGCGGCGTTTTCAGCTGAGTTCATCGATCAGTGCCTCGACACCTGCAAACGGTTCCACAGGTTGATCATGCCGATCTCGCCCGTCAAGGCACCGATTTGCGCGTCGTTGAAATGCTCGCGCAAGTCGCCGCGCAGAGTGGCGTAATCGGTCTTTTCATCGAGTACGGTCAGGGCTTCGGTCCAGGCCAGGGCGGCGCGTTCCGAGGCACTGAAATCGCTGACATGGCGCCAGACGATCAGGCGGTCCAGGCGTTCGTTGGTTTCATTGGCTTCGCGCGCCTCGTGGGTGTGCATCTTCACGCAGAAACCGCATTGGTTGATCTGCGAAGCACGCAGGTGCAGCAGGTGTTTGAGGGTCGGGTCCAGGTCATGGCTGTCGAGGGTGACATGGACTTGGGTCAGGCTTTCGAAAACCTGAGGGATGGATTGCAGCAGGTTGACTGGTTGAGTGTTGGACGACATCGTGTTGCTCCGCTAATTGAGGGGTTCAACAGGATGACGATTGAGGATTCGGTTTTGTGACGTGGGTACCCAAAAGCAGCTCTATGCTCAAACAAAAAAGAGTGATTTAGTGCCGTTTCTTGCCCGTATGGAGAGTTGCCATGATGCTTGATTCGCTTCACTTCACCCCCTGGTCCGCCTTGGCGGGAGGTGCGCTGATCGGTTTGGCCGCAAGCGTCATGGTGGTGGCCAACGGACGGGTTGCCGGGATCAGCGGGTTGTTAGGCAGCCTGCTTGAGGGTAATGATTCGGGGCGGGGCGAAAAAGCTCTGTTCCTGCTCGGACTATTGGCGGCGCCGTTGTTGTGGGCGTTGTTTCATGTGTGGCCGGCCATCGAATTCAAAACCGGTGCCGTAGGCCTGATCGTCGCCGGATTGTGCGTCGGTGTCGGCACTCGTTACGGCTCCGGCTGCACCAGTGGCCACGGCGTGTGCGGTATCTCCCGCCTGTCACCGCGCTCCATTGCCGCCACCTTGAGCTTCATGTTCGCCGGCTTTGTGACGGTGTTCGTCCTGCGCCATCTGCTGGGGTATTGAACATGCGCAAACTGACCGCGTTCCTCGCTGGCCTGCTGTTCGGCATCGGCCTGTTGCTGGCCGGCATGGCAAACCCGGCCAAAGTGCTGGGCTTTCTGGACATTACCGGTGTGTGGGATCCCTCCTTGGCGCTGGTCATGATCGGGGCCATTGCCGTGGCCTGGGGGCCGTTTCATTGGGCCATGAAACAACCGACGTCCTTGCTGGGGGCGCCTATGCAGTTGCCGATCAGCCGTGAGCTGGATCGGCGCCTGATCGGTGGCAGCCTGCTCTTCGGAGTCGGTTGGGGGATTGCCGGCATCTGTCCCGGCCCGGCGCTGGTGTTACTGCCGACGGGCCATTGGCAGGCCCGGGTGTTCGTCATCGCCATGCTGGCGGGGATGCTGATGTTCAAAGCGTTGCAAACCCGCCGTTGAGCATCCCGCCAACACAATGAGGCTATCGAACAACCGATGCCTCAAGCCGCTTGCTTGCCGCTGGCAATCGCATCCGAAGCCGCCAGCATCGCCCGCAACAACACCGCACACCCGGCAGCCAGGTCATCCGGCGTGGCGTTTTCGATTTCGTTGTGGCTGATGCCGCCTTCGCAGGGCACGAAGATCATCCCGGCGGGGCCGAGTTCGGCAAGGAAGATTGCGTCATGCCCTGCCCCGCTGACGATATCCATGTGCGACAGGCCGAGCCCTTGAGCGGCGCCGCGTACCGCTTCGACGCAGCCCTTGTCGAAGTACAGCGGCGGGAAGTCGGCGGTGGGTGTCAGTTCGAAGGTCAGGCCATGTTCCTCGCAAGTGGTTTCGATAACCTCGCGAACTTCGGCGATCATTGAGTCAAGACGTGCCGGCTCCAGATGACGGAAGTCCAGGGTCATGCGCACTTCGCCGGGAATCACATTGCGCGAGCCGGGGTAGGCTTGCAGGCAACCGACGGTGCCGCAGGCGTGGGGTTGATGGCCGAGGGCAGCGCGATTGACCGCGCCGACGATCACCGAGGCACCGACCAGAGCATCCTTGCGCAGGTGCATCGGCGTCGGGCCGGCGTGGGCTTCGACACCACGCAGTTTCAGGTCGAACCATTTCTGCCCTAGGGCGCCCATGACCACGCCGATGGTTTTGCGCTCGTCCTCAAGAATCGGGCCTTGCTCGATGTGCGCCTCGAAATACGCACCGACGGCATGGCCGCTGACTTTGCGCGGCCCGGCGTAACCAATGGCGTTCAGGGCTTCGCCGACGGTCACGCCCTCGGCATCGACCTTGGCCAGGGTTTCTTCGAGGGTGAATTTTTCCGCGAACACGCCGGATCCCATCATGCACGGGGCGAAGCGCGAGCCTTCTTCATTGGTCCAGACCACCACCTCCAGCGGCGCTTCGGTTTCCACGCCCAGGTCATTGAGGGTGCGCAGCACTTCGACCCCGGCCAGCACGCCGAAGCAGCCGTCGAACTTGCCGCCAGTGGGCTGGGTGTCGATGTGGCTGCCGGTCATCACCGGCGGCAGGCTCGGGTTGCGCCCCGGACGCCGGGCGAAAATGTTGCCGACAGCGTCGATGCTGACGGTGCAGCCGGCCTCCTCGCACCAGTTCACGAAGATGTCCCGGGCCTGGCGATCGAGGTCGGTCAGGGCCAGCCGGCAGACGCCGCCCTTGACCGTGGCGCCGAGCTTGGCCAGCTCCATGAGCGACTGCCACAGACGGTCGCGGTTGATGTGCTGATGGGTGGACTGCAGAACGTCTACGGCAGCGTTCATGATGATCTCCTCAGTTTTTCTTCTGATAGTTCCCACGCTCTGCGTGGGAATTCATCCATGGACGCTCTGCGTCCGCTTCTGGGACGCGGAGCGTCCCGGGCTGCATTCCCACGCAGAGCGTGGGAACGATCAATCCCTCACACCGGAGATTTCACGGCTGTCGGGCTCGGCCGCATCACGCTCAACCCGTAATAGATCAGCCCACCAAGGGCTGAGCCGGTGAACCAGCCGTAGCTGTAAAACCAGCTGAACGCATCGCTGCCCAGCGACAGCAGCGTCAACGCCACCGGCACGCCGAATGCGATAAAACCGAACCAGTTCCACGCCGGGTAAACGTCATCGCGGTAGAGGCCGGCCAGGTCCAGTTGCTGTTTCTTGATCAGGAAATAGTCCACCACCATGATCCCGGCGATCGGGCCCAGCAGACTGGAATAGCCCAGCAACCAGTTGGAATACACCGTCTCCAGGCTTAAATCCGAAACGATCAGCCCGAGCTTCTTCAACAGTTCATGGGCCATCAACGCCAAGCCGACCAAACCCGTGAGCATCACCGCTTTGGTGCGATTGATGACTTTAGGCGCAACGTTCTGGAAGTCGTTGGTCGGCGAAACGATGTTGGCTGCGGTGTTGGTCGACAACGTGGCGATGATGATCAGGGCCATGGCCAGGGCGACCCAGACCGGGCTCTGGATATGACCAATCAACGTGACCGGATCAGAGACAGTGACGCCCACCAGTTTTACCGAAGCGGCCGTCATCACCACACCAAGGGAGGCGAACAGGAACATGGTCAGGGGCAAGCCGATAATCTGCCCGATGATCTGATCCTTCTGGCTTTTTGCGTAGCGGCTAAAGTCCGGAATGTTCAGCGACAAGGTCGCCCAGAACCCGACCATGGCGGTCAGCCCGGCGGCAAAGTAGCTGACCACGCTGGCCCCTTCCGGACGCTTGGCCGGGATCGCCATCAATTCGCTCATCGACACGTTCGGCATCGCCCACACCAGCAGCCCCACGCCCACCAGCACCAACAACGGCGCCGAGAGGGTTTCCAGCCATTTGATCGAGTCCGCCCCGCGAATCACCACCCACAGGTTCAAGGCCCAGAACACCATGAAGCCGATCACTTCACCGGTGCCGCCGAGGGCTTTCCAGTCATCGAACACCGACCCGAGAAACAGGTGAATCGCCAGCCCGCCGAACATGGTCTGGATGCCGAACCAGCCACACGCCACCAAAGCACGGATCAGGCACGGAATGTTCGAACCGAGGATGCCGAAGGATGAGCGCAACAACACCGGAAACGGGATGCCGTATTTGGTGCCGGGAAAGGCGTTCAGGGTCAGCGGGATCAGCACGATGATGTTGGCGAACAGAATCGCCAGCAGTGCTTCGCCGACGGTCAGGCCGAAATAAGCGGTGAGCACGCCGCCGAGGGTGTAGGTCGGCACGCAGATCGCCATGCCGACCCATAACGCGGTGATGTGCCATTTGTTCCAGGTTCGTTCGCGCACCTTGGTCGGTGCCATGTCGTGGTTGTAACGGGGACTGTCGAGGACGTCGCTGCCGGCTTCTAGCTCAAACAAGCCGTCGCGCTCGGTCACTTGCGATCTGATCTGTTGCATGGCCGCTCCACTGTTCTTTTGATTATTTTTGCTCATCAGGGGCTGGCGCGAGTGCGCAAGCCGGACGATGGCCGGAGAAACTGACAACTTTTACGGACCGGCCAAGGTGTCAGCGGCGGCATCAATAAACGTGCCGGGTGCCCCGCTTACGCATCGAGCAGTGCCATAAAATTTCGCTAACCAACTGATATTGATCAGCTTTATTTATCCAACTATTGAATCCGCGGTGAGTTGCCATGCCACTCAGGCCGAATGTCAGGCAAGTTGTCCGAACAGTCAGGACTCAATCTGGTGCGTCGATCTTTTTTGAAAGATTGCGCATCAACCATAGACCATCCTCAAGCGGCTGATTTCACATAGAAAATCTCGTCTATTTTTGGAACCTGTCAAGTGCGTCAAAATGGTGAGAGGCCTCACCATTTTGGTGATTTTCAGCTTTAATCGTTATTTATCAATTATTTAAAACAGTAATAAGCTTATAAAAAATATTCTTGCTCAATCGACAAACTGCAGCTAGCGTCTATTCTTGACAGCGCTGACAGGAATACACCGATTGGCGTCTGCTTCATATAAAACATTTAGAACCGGCATCAGTCGGTCAATGCCTGCGAGGAACTCGGAATGTCTCTGTTGATCCGTGGCGCCACCGTTATTACCCATGATGAAAGTTATCGCGCCGACGTCTATTGCGCCGAGGGCGTGATCAAAGCCATCGGTGAAAACCTCGATGTTCCCGCCGATGCCGAAGTGCTCGACGGCAGCGGCCAATACCTGATGCCCGGCGGCATCGACCCGCACACTCATATGCAGTTGCCCTTCATGGGCACGGTGGCCAGCGAAGACTTCTTCAGCGGCACCGCGGCGGGGCTTGCCGGCGGCACCACCTCGATCATCGACTTCGTGATTCCCAACCCGCAGCAATCCCTGATGGAAGCGTTTCATCAATGGCGCGGCTGGGCCGAGAAATCGGCGTCTGACTACGGTTTCCACGTCGCCATCACTTGGTGGAGTGAGCAGGTCCGCGAAGAAATGGCTGAGTTGGTCAGCCACCACGGGGTCAATAGCTTCAAGCATTTCATGGCCTACAAGAACGCGATCATGGCTGCCGACGATACGCTGGTGGCGAGTTTCGAGCGTTGTCTGGAATTGGGCGCGGTGCCGACCGTGCATGCGGAAAACGGCGAGCTGGTCTATCACCTGCAACGCAAATTGATGGCTCAGGGCATGACCGGGCCGGAAGCGCACCCGCTGTCGCGGCCTTCGCAGGTGGAAGGTGAAGCCGCGAGCCGGGCGATCCGCATTGCCGAAACCCTCGGCACGCCGCTGTACCTGGTCCACGTCTCGACCAAGGAAGCCCTCGACGAAATCACCTACGCCCGCAGCAAGGGCCAACCGGTTTACGGCGAAGTGCTGGCCGGGCATCTGCTGCTGGACGACAGCGTTTACCAACACCCGGACTGGCAGACCGCCGCCGGTTACGTGATGAGCCCGCCCTTCCGTCCTCGCGGCCATCAGGAAGCCCTTTGGCATGGCCTGCAAGCGGGCAACCTGCACACCACCGCCACCGACCACTGCTGCTTCTGCGCCGAGCAAAAAGCTGCCGGCCGTGACGACTTCAGCAAGATCCCTAACGGCACCGCCGGGATCGAAGACCGCATGGCGGTGCTCTGGGATGAAGGAGTGAACACCGGGCGCTTGTCGATGCAGCACTTCGTTGCCCTCACCTCCACCAACACCGCGAAGATTTTCAACCTCTATCCGCGCAAGGGTGCGATTCGTGTGGGTGCAGATGCCGATCTGGTGCTGTGGGATCCGGAAGGCACGCGGACGATTTCAGCCAAGACCCATCACCAGCAAGTCGACTTCAACATCTTTGAAGGCAAGACCGTGCGCGGCGTGCCGAGCCACACCGTCAGCCAGGGCCGAGTGGTGTGGGCCGATGGTGATTTGCGGGCCGAGCGTGGTGCCGGTCGGTATGTCGAACGGCCGGCGTATCCGGCGGTGTTTGATTTGCTGAGCAAGCGGGCTGAGATGTGCAGGCCGGTTGCTGTGAAACGCTGAGATCGAGGCCTTCGGCCTTCGCGAGCAAGCCCGCTCCCACATTTTGGAATGCATACCTCTATAGGAGCGAGGCTTGCCCGCGAAGAGGCCGGCCCAGACAACAAAAAAACCAATGCCCACCAGAGGCAGTACCTCAAATAATCGTGAGGCCAACACCGTGATCAAGACCCTGAACCACCTCCCGCATCCCCATGAGGACGCGGCCGCCCTCGCCGGCCATTTCACCGATCTGGCGCCGCCGCTCAACGACCGTCAGGCGCATCTGGAAGCCTCGCGCTGCCTGTACTGCTATGACGCGCCGTGCGTGAATGCCTGTCCGAGCGACATCGATATTCCCTCGTTCATCCGCAATATCCATCAGGAAAACGTTCAGGGCGCGGCTCAGAAAATTCTCTCGGCGAACATCCTCGGCGGCAGTTGCGCCCGGGTCTGTCCGACGGAGATCCTTTGCCAGCAAGCCTGCGTGCGCAACAACGCCCAGGAATGCGCGCCGGTGCTGATTGGCCTGTTGCAACGCTATGCCGTGGACAACGCGCACTTCAGCGAACACCCGTTCCAGCGCGCCGCCGCAACCGGCAAGCGCATCGCTGTGGTGGGTGCCGGCCCGGCCGGTTTGTCCTGCGCGCACCGCAGCGCCATGCATGGGCATGACGTGGTGATTTTCGAGGCGCGGGAAAAGGCTGGCGGCCTCAACGAATACGGGATCGCCAAGTACAAACTGGTGGATGATTACGCGCAGAAGGAGCTTGAATTCCTGATGGGGATTGGCGGGATCGAGATTCGCCACGGGCAGAAACTTGGCGACAACCTGACCCTCAGCGAACTGCATCAGCAATTCGATGCGGTATTCCTCGGCCTCGGCCTGGCCGCCAGCAAACAATTAGGTCTTGCTCACGAGGATGCCCCCGGCCTGCTCGCTGCCACCGACTACATCCGCGAACTGCGCCAGGCCGATGACCTGACGCAACTGCCGCTGGCCGAGCACTGCATTGTCCTCGGTGCCGGCAACACCGCCATCGACATGGCCGTGCAAATGGCTCGTCTCGGTGCTCGCGACGTGAATCTGGTGTACCGCCGTGGCGTCGAGGACATGGGCGCCACCGGTCACGAACAGGACATCGCCAAGGCCAATCAGGTGCGACTGCTGACCTGGGCGCAACCGCAAGAAGTGCTGCTCGACGATAAGGGCAACGTGTGCGGCATGCGCTTCGCCCGCACCCGGTTGGTAGACGGTCGCCTGCAAACCACTGGCGAAACCTTTGAACTGGCCGCCGACGCAATCTTCAAAGCCATCGGCCAAACCTTTGACACCAGCGCCCTCGCCGATCCGCTGGCCCGTGAACTCAAGCGTCAGGGCGACCGCATCCTCGTCGACGAACAGCTGCGTACCAGCATTCCCGGCGTGTATGCCGGTGGCGACTGCACCAGCCTCGATCAGGACCTCACCGTGCAAGCCGTGCAGCACGGCAAGCTGGCCGCCGAGGCCATCAACGCTCAACTCATGCTCAACGTGGAGGCTGCGTAAATGGCCGATCTCTCGATTGTTTTCGCCGGTATCAAAGCCCCCAATCCGTTCTGGCTGGCTTCCGCGCCACCGACCGACAAAGCCTACAACGTGGTTCGCGCGTTTGAGGCCGGTTGGGGCGGCGTGGTCTGGAAAACCCTGGGTGAAGACCCGGCGGCGGTCAACGTATCGTCGCGCTACTCGGCGCACTTCGGGGCTAATCGGGAGGTGCTTGGCTTTAACAACATCGAGCTGATCACCGACCGTTCGCTGGAAATCAATCTGCAGGAAATCACTCAGGTCAAAAAGGACTGGCCGGACCGCGCGCTGATCGTGTCGCTGATGGTGCCCTGTGTCGAAGAGTCGTGGAAAAACATCCTGCCACTGGTGGAGGCCACCGGTGCCGATGGCATCGAACTGAATTTCGGCTGCCCCCACGGCATGCCGGAACGGGGCATGGGCGCGGCGGTCGGCCAAGTGCCGGAATACGTCGAACAGGTCACCCGCTGGTGCAAGACGTATTGCTCGCTGCCGGTGATCGTCAAGCTCACGCCGAACATCACCGACATCCGCGTCGCCGCCCGTGCCGCGCACCGTGGTGGGGCCGATGCAGTGTCGTTGATCAACACCATCAACTCGATCACCAGCGTCAATCTGGAACGCATGGTGGCCAATCCTATGGTGGGCAGCCAAAGCACCCATGGCGGTTATTGCGGCTCGGCGGTGAAGCCGATTGCGCTGAACATGGTCGCCGAGATCGCCCGCGATCCGCAGACCCAAGGCCTGCCGATCTCGGGCATCGGCGGCATCGGCAGTTGGCGCGATGCGGCGGAGTTCATTGCCCTGGGCAGCGGCTCGGTGCAGGTGTGCACGGCGGCGATGCTGCATGGTTTCCGAATTGTCGAGGAGATGAAGGACGGTTTGTCACGCTGGATGGACAGTCAGGGCTACGCCAGCGTGTCGGATTTTTCCGGGCGTGCGGTGGGCAACACCACGGACTGGAAGTACCTGGACATCAACTATCAGGTGATTGCCAAGATCGATCAGGAGGCGTGCATCGGTTGCGGTCGTTGCCACATCGCTTGTGAAGATACCTCGCACCAAGCGATTGCCAGCCTCAAACAGGCGGACGGGACGCATAAATATGAAGTGATCGATGATGAGTGCGTGGGTTGCAACCTGTGCCAGATCACGTGTCCGGTGCAGGATTGCATCGAGATGGTGCCGATGGATACCGGCAAGCCGTTTCTGGATTGGAACCATGATCCGCGTAATCCCTATCACACCACCGTCTAACCGATCGTTCCCACGCGCAGCAAAGGAATGCAGCCCGGGACGCTCCGCGTCCCAAGAGCGGACGCAGAGCGTCCATTGAGGCATTCCTTTGCTGCGCGTGGGAACGATCTGGTTACGGCTCCAACCCGATCCCACGCAATATCACACTGGTCACCGTCTGCACCGCCCGCTCGAACTGCATGTCCGACAGCGGCTGATGATCATTCAGAATATTCACCTGGTGGTCAAAGTCGGCGTAGTGCTGGGTCGAGGCCCAGATCATGTACAGCAGGCTGGAAGGCTCCACCGGCAGGATGCGTTTGTCTTCCACCCACTGGCGAATTTTCGCTTCTTTCATCTTGGCCCAGTCGTACAGGCTGGCATCCAGTTTCTCACCCAGTGTCGGCGCACCATGGATGATTTCGTTGGCCCAGACTTTCGAACCGTACGGCCGACTGCGGGAATGGTTCATCTTGGCGCGGATGTAGCTGCTGAGCACCACTCGCGGATCGTCGAACATCTCGAAGCACAGGGCGTCCTGCTTCCAGACCTCCAGCAAACCCAGGAGCACCGCGCTGTATAGCTCGCTCTTGGTGCTGAAGTAGTAATGCAGGTTGGAACGCGGCAGTTGCACTTCGGCAGCGATGTCGGCCATGGCGGTGCTGCCGAAACCTTTTTCGGCGAAGACTTTCTCGGCCCCCAGCAGAATCTTGTCAACGTTACTGCGACGAATTTCGATCTTGTGATTGCCCATGAGGGCTCCCTGGCAACAGCGTTGGTCAAGACTAGCATCCGCTCTGGATCGGGCGACAGGGGAAAACGAACACGAATCCCCTGTACGCTATCGCTACGCCAATAGCTGAGTCAGCACCGCGCGCAACTTGCCGGGCTTCACGGGTTTGTTCAGCAGCGGCGCGTCGAGGCGCTGCAATGAGCGCCGACACTGGTCAGTGCGGTCGGCGGTGATGATCACCGCCGCAATTGCCTGGCCAAAATGCTCGCGCAAATGCCGGACCACTTCACAGCCCACCACCCCGTGATCCAGGTGATAGTCCGCCAGAATCAGCTCCGGCGCCTGTCCCTGCAAAGCCACCAACGCGGTGGCCTCATCCGTGGCGGTGACCACTTCACAGCCCCACTGCCCGAGCAGCGCGCTCATGCTTTCAAGAATGCTGACTTCGTTGTCCAACACCAACAAACGCCGCCCCGGCAACGGGTTTCCGGTAGTCGGCTGCGGCGCGGCCTGATTGATCGGCAGTGGAATTTCATGGGAAATCGGTACTTCGATGCTGAACATCGAACCGCGCCCCGGCCGCGAATGCACCTGAATCCTGTAGTCGAGGATCTTGGCGATGCGCTCGACAATCGCCAGTCCCAGACCCACGCCCTTGCGATCGGCGGCGCGCCCGACGTCCAGTTGGTTGAACTCGAGGAAGATCGAGTCAAGACGATCCGCAGGAATCCCGCGCCCGGTGTCCCAGACTTCGATACGCAGCGCATCGCCCCGGCGTCTTGCCCCCAGCAGAATGCAGCCTGCGTCGGTATAACGGCAGGCATTACTGAGGAAGTTGCGCAAAATCCGCGTCATCAAGCGCAAGTCGGTATGAAGGGCGTAATCGCCCATGTGCACCCGCAGGTTCAACCCGGCTGCCGCGGCCACCGACTGAAACTCCGAGACCAGTGGCGCGAACAATTCGTCGAGGCGGTACAGGGCAATGTCCGGCTTCACTGCGGCCTGATCGAGCCGGGAAATATCCAGCAGATCGGTGAGCAAATCTTCGGCCCCTTCCAGCGCCTGATGCGTGCGCTCCACCAGCACCTGCTCGACGTCGGGCAGTTTGCGTTCGCGCAAGGTCGAGATCAGCAAACGCGCGGCGTTGAGCGGTTGCAGCAGATCGTGACTGGCGGCGGCGAGGTATTTGTCCTTGCTGCGATTGGCCGCCTCGGCGGCATCACGGGCATCGCGCAAGGCTTCTGCGATCTGTTTGCGCTGGGTGATCTGCTGTTGCAGGTTGCGGTTGGCGTCCAGTAACTCGTTGGTGCGCGCGGTAACCCGCTGCTCCAGTTCGTCATTGAGTTGTTGCAGGCGCTCCTGGGCCAGTTTTCGTTCGGTGATATCGGCGACAAAGCCCTCCACCAAACCTTCCTGATCCGGTTTGAGCAGCAGGTTCATCAACACGTCGAGGACGCTGCCGTCCTTGCGCCGCAGCTGAGTTTCATAGCCCAGCAGGCTGCGCTCGCGCTGGAGGATTTCGCCGATGCTTTCCAGCTCTTGCGCCCCACCGACAAACAGCGTGCCCGCCAGGTCCGTCAGGGAAAACAGCACCTCCTGCGGATCCTGATAGCCGAGCATCCGCGCCAGCGCCGGGTTGGCGGCGCGCATGCCTGCCTGAAGGCTGGCCTGGAAGATCCCGTGCACCGCGTTTTCGAACAGCCATTTATAGCGGTTGCGCTCGGCTTCCAGCTCATCCAGGCGCGCGGCCAGTTCCGGGTAATGACTCTTGCGCGCCGAGTGGTTGCCTAAGCCGAGTAACCCGGCCAGCGCCCGTTGTTGCTCGTCAGAGGGCTTCGCCATAGACGACCTCGACGTCGCGCTGACTGGATTCGCGCGGATTGGTAAGGATGCACGGGTCATCCATGGCGTGTTGCGACAGGAACGGAATGTCCGCCGTACTCACCCCGTGCAGGCCCAGGGTTTCGTGAAAGCCGATGGCGTGTTTGAGGGCGATCAGGTGTTCGACCAGCCGTCCGCAAATCTGCCGGTGATTCAGGCCACGGCAATCGATACCGAAGGTCTCGGCGATCACCTTGAAGCGATCCGGCGCCGAGCTGTAGTTGAACGCCACCACGTGTTCCACCAGCACCGCATTGCACAGGCCATGGGGCAGATCGAGAAAGCCGCCTAGGCTGTGGGACATGGCATGCACCGCGCCAAGGATCGCGTTGGAAAACGCCAGCCCGGCCTGCATGCTGCCGAGCATGATTTTTTCCCGCAGGGCGATGTCGCTGGGGTTGGCGATCATTTGCACCAGATTGCCGTTGATCAGCCGCATCGCCTCCAACGCATGAGGGTCGGTGAGCGGCCCGTGACCGGTGGAGACGAAGGCTTCGATGGCATGGACCAACGCGTCGATGCCGGTACAGGCCGACAGGAACGGGTCCATGCTCAGGGTGGTTTCCGGATCGATCAGCGACACGTCCGGTACTGCGGCTTTGCTGACGATGGAGAATTTCATGCGTTCTTGCTGATTGGAGATGATCACGAACTGCGACACGTCGGCCGAAGTGCCGGCGGTGGTCGGGATCAGGATCAGCGGTGGGCTGGCGATGCGCAGGGTGTCCACGCCCTCGAATTCGAGGATGTTGCGCCCGTGGGCGACGACAATGCCGATGCCCTTGCCGCAATCCATCGGGCTGCCGCCGCCGATTGCCACGATCACATCGCAGTGATTCTCCCGGTATAGCTCGGCGCCGAGCATGACTTCTTCGATCCGCGGGTTAGGCGAAACGTCGCTATATAAAAAGTAATCAATGCCCTGGGCTTGCAGGCTGGCCTCGACGTCGGCGACCCAACCGGCGGCAATCACCCCGGGGTCGCTGACCACCAGCACTTTGCGGGCGCCGAAGGTCTTGGCGTAATTACCGACGTTGTGCCGACAGCCGGCACCGAAGATGATTTCAGGCGAAACGAATTTACGCAGCTGGCTGAGATTCTGGCTCATTGGAAAGCCTGTTTTTTATTGTTTTGAAGGTAAAGAACACACTAAAGCATCCGGCTGCGAATGCAATCAGACCAATGGATAGCGAGCCCGCCCGGGGGGTGCACTCCGATTATGTATTCACTGAAAATCCCTGTGGGAGCGGGCTTGCCCGCGATGAGGCCAGCACATTCAACATAGATGTCGACTGTTATGCAGCTATCGCGGGCAAGCCCGCTCCCACAGGGATCTGCGTCGGATGCACCTTTTCGATTCATCCGCGATAAATCAGCCGCGAAGCCTTTTCATTGCGCAACATCAGGTGCTCCATGCCCTGCCCCGGCGCATCGGCTTCGTCCCGGGCCTTGAGAATAACGTCGTGGTGCGGCGACTTGCTGCACACCGGGTCGGCGTTGCTGGCATCGCCGGTGAGCATGAACGCCTGGCAGCGGCAGCCGCCGAGGTCCTTGTGCTTTTCATCGCAGGAACGGCACGGCTCTTTCATCCAGTCATCGCCGCGAAAACGGTTGAAACCGAAGGAGTCGTTCCAGATGTGCGCGATGCTGTGCTCGCGCACGTTGGGAAACTGCACCGGCAACTGGCGGGCGCTATGACAAGGCAATGCCGTGCCGTCCGGGGTGATGTCGAGAAACAGGTTGGCCCAGCCATTCATGCAGGTCTTGGGGCGTTCTTCATAGTAATCCGGGGTGACGAAAATCAGCTTGCACGGGTGGCCCTCGGCCTCAAGCCGCTGGCGGTATTCATTGGTGATGCGCTCGGCGCGCTGCAACTGTTCGCGGGTCGGCAACAGGCCGACGCGATTCAGTTCAGCCCAGCCGTAGAACTGACACGTCGCCAACTCGACGAAATCCGCTTCCAGTTCCAGGCACAGTTCGATGATCTGCGCGATCTGGTCGATGTTGTGCCGATGGGTGACGAAGTTCAGCACCATCGGGTAGCCCTGGGCTTTCACCGCCCGGGCCATCGCCAGTTTCTGGGCGAAGGCCTTGCGCGAGCCGGCGAGCAGATTGTTCACCTGTTCGTCGGCGGCCTGAAAACTGATCTGGATATGGTCCAGCCCGGCGATCTTGAAGTCGCGGACCTTCTGTTCGGTCAGGCCGATACCCGAGGTAATCAGGTTGGTGTAGTAGCCCATGTCCCGCGCGGCCTTGATCAGCTCTGCGAGGTCTTGGCGCACCAACGGCTCGCCACCTGAAAAACCCAGTTGTGCAGCGCCCATCTCCCGCGCCTCGCGGAACACCCGAATCCACTCTTCTGTGCTCAACTCCTCGCCCTGTTGGGCGAAATCCAGCGGGTTAGAGCAATACGGGCATTGCAACGGGCAGCGATAGGTCAACTCCGCCAGCAACCACAGCGGTGGGCCGGGTTGCTGTTCGATCTGGCTCACAAGATGATCCCCCGATGCCAGACCCGCTCGGTGGTGACGGTGTGATACGGCGGCCGGTCCAGTTCATAGGCCATGCTCATCGCGTCGAGCATGCTCCACAGCACATCGAGCTTGAACTGCAGGATCTCCAGCATGCGTTGCTGGCCTTCGACCGTGACGTAATGCGTCAGGGTGATGCGCAAACCATGCTCGACATCACGCCGGGCCTGACTCAGGCGCGTACGGAAATAGTCGTAACCGGCCGGGTCGATCCATGGGTAATGCGTTGGCCAGGCGTCGAGCCGGGACTGGTGGATCTGTGGCGCGAACAGTTCGGTCAGCGAACTGCTGGCCGCTTCTTGCCAACAAGCGCGACGGGCGAAATTGACGTAGGCGTCCACGGCGAAACGCACGCCCGGCAGCACCAACTCTTGCGAGAGGATTTGTGCGCGTTCCAGCCCCACTGCTTCGCCCAATCGCAACCATGCTTCGATGCCGCCTTCACTGCCGGGAACGCCGTCATGGTCGAGGATCCGTTGCAACCATTCCCGGCGCACGTCGCGGTCCGGGCAGTTGGCGAGGATGGCGGCATCCTTGAGCGGGATGTTCACCTGGTAATAGAAGCGATTGGCGACCCAGCCCTGGATCTGCTCGCGGGTGGCACGCCCGGCGTACATGGCTTGGTGGAATGGGTGGTGGATGTGGTAATAGGCGCCCTTGGCGCGCAGGGCCTGTTCGAATTCCACGGGGGACATCGGCGTGTCAGTCATTGCGGTTCTCCGGATTTCGCGGTGTTTGGTCTGGCCCCTTCGCGGGCAAGCCTCGCTCCTACAGGTTTTGTGTTGGCCATGAAATTCGCGTACGACGCAACCCCTGTAGGAGCGAGCGGTGCGGCGATCCGACTTGCCCGCGAAGGCGCCTTCCGCTACAGCTCAATACTCATGCCGTCATAAGCCACTTCAATCCCGCGCCGCTCCAGCAATGCGCGCTCGGCCGAGTCTTCATCGAGTATCGGGTTGGTGTTGTTGATGTGGATCAGCACCTTGCGCTGGCGATTGAAGCCCTCCAGCACGTCGAGCATGCCGCTGGGACCACTTTGTGGCAGGTGGCCCATTTCGCGGCCCAGGCTCTGGCCGACTTCGCACACGCGCATTTCATCGTCGCGCCACAGCGTGCCGTCCAGCAGCAGGCAGTCGGCGCGCTGCATCCAGCTCAATACCTCGACATCGATCTGCCCCAGCCCCGGCGCGTAGAAAACCGATGCACCGCTGCGCAAGTCTTCGATGAACAGGCCGATGGTGTCACCCGGTTGCGGGTTGCCACGGTTGGGAGAATACGGTGGTGCATTGCTGACCAGTGGAATCGCACGAAATTGTAGGTGTGGGCAGGCAGCGATACTGAACGGCTCGCGATCCAGTCCGATGGGTTGCCACTGCAAGCCACCGTTCCAGTGTTTGAGCATGCTGAACAAGGGAAAGCCGCTGCTCAGGTCTTCGTGAACCCGCTCGGTGCACCAGACCGAATGCGGGCAGCCTTCGCGCAGGCTCAACAGGCCAGTGCAATGGTCGATCTGACTGTCCAGCAGGACGACACCGGCAATCGCCGTGTCGCGCAAGCGTCGGGCCGGTTGCATCGCCGGAAAGCTTTCGAGTTGCGCGCGAATGTCCGGTGAAGCATTGCAGAGCACCCACTCCACACCGTCGTCGCTCAAGGCAATGGACGACTGTGTGCGACGTTGTGCGCGCAGGCTGCCGTCGCGCATAGCGGCGCATTGACGGCAGTTGCAGTTCCATTGCGGAAAACCGCCGCCAGCGGCGGAACCGAGAACGCGGATGTGCATGGGATGGCTCCAGAAGGCAGGCCCGGCCAACGCGACGGCTGACCGGGCAAACAATCAACGGTTGGCGAAATACATCGTCACTTCGAAGCCAATGCGCAGATCGGTAAACGCGGGTTTATTCCACATGGGTCAATCCTCTTCTTGTGCCGGACGATTCCGGTAAGACCATTAATGCACGGGGAAAGAGGTGACCGAATGCTACTTTCGAAGGAGGTTGTGGGGTGCGTTGGTAGGGGGTGTTGCGCGGTCTTCAAGTACACGGAGAACTAATGTGGGAGCGGGCTTGCCCGCGAAGAGGCCTGCACATTCAATATTGATGTTGAATGTGATGACGCCTTCGCGGGCAAGCCTCGCTCCTACAGGTTATGTGTTGGCCGTGAAACTCGCGCAACCCTGTAGGAGCGAGGCTTGCCCGCGAAGGCCATCACCCGATTTCAAGTCGAATCAGAAGAACCCCAACGGATTGATGTCGTAGCTCACCAGCAGGTTTTTGGTCTGTTGGTAATGGTCGAGCATCATCTTGTGGTTCTCACGGCCGACACCGGATTTCTTGTAGCCACCAAACGCGGCGTGAGCCGGGTACAGGTGGTAGCAGTTGGTCCAGACACGCCCGGCCTTGATCGCCCGGCCCATGCGGTAGGCGCGGTTGATGTCGCGGGTCCACAGGCCGGCGCCGAGGCCGAACTCGCTGTCGTTGGCAATCGCCAGGGCTTCGGCTTCGTCCTTGAAGGTGGTGACACCCACCACCGGGCCGAAGATTTCTTCCTGGAACACGCGCATTTTGTTATGGCCCTTGAGCAGGGTCGGCTGGATGTAATAGCCGCTCGACAAGTCGCCTTCAAGACGCTCGGCCGCGCCGCCGGTGAGCAGTTCGGCGCCCTCCTCCTGAGCGATTTTCAGGTACGAGAGGATCTTGTCGTATTGCTGCTCGGACGCCTGGGCGCCGACCATGGTTTCGGTGTCCAGCGGGTTGCCGCGCTTGATCTTGACGATCTTTTTCATCACCTCGGCCATGAACGGCTCGTAGATCGATTCCTGCACCAGCGCCCGGGACGGACAGGTGCAGACTTCGCCCTGGTTGAAGAACGCCAGCACCAGGCCTTCGGCGGCTTTCTCGATGAACTGCGGCTCGGCATTCATGATGTCTTCGAAGAAAATGTTCGGCGACTTGCCGCCCAGTTCAACGGTGCTCGGAATGATGTTCTCGGCGGCGCAATGCATGATGTGCGCGCCAACCGGCGTGGAACCGGTGAAGGCGATTTTGGCGATGCGCTTGCTGGTGGCCAGCGCCTCACCGGCTTCGCGACCGAAACCCTGGACGATGTTCAGCACGCCCGCCGGCAGCAAGTCGGCGATCAGCTCGGCGAACACCATGATCGACAGCGGCGTTTGTTCGGCGGGTTTGAGCACGATGCAGTTGCCGGCAGCCAGGGCCGGAGCGAGTTTCCAGGCGGCCATCAGCAGCGGGAAGTTCCACGGAATGATCTGCCCGACCACGCCCAGCGGTTCGTGGAAGTGATAGGCGGTGGTCAGTTCGTTGATCTCGGCGGCGCCGCCTTCCTGAGCGCGGATGCAACCGGCGAAGTAACGGAAGTGGTCGGCAGCCAGCGGCACGTCGGCGTTGAGGGTTTCGCGCACGGCCTTGCCGTTGTCCCAGGTTTCGGTGACGGCAAGGATTTCAAGGTTCTGCTCGATGCGGTCGGCGATTTTCAGCAGCACCAGCGAGCGATCCTGCGCCGAGGTTTTACCCCAGGCATCGGCGGCGGCATGGGCGGCATCAAGGGCTTTTTCGATGTCGGCGGCGCTGGAGCGCGGGAACTCGGCGATCACTTCACCGGTAACCGGTGAGGTATTGGTGAAGTACTCGCCGTTGATTGGGGCAACGAATTCGCCGCCGATGAAATTGCCGTAGCGCGGTTTGAAGGAAACGACGGCGCCGGGTGTTCCGGGTTGTGCGTAGATCATGGTGGGCCTCTGTCTGGGTCGATGCCTGTCGAGCCAACAGGCGATGAACCGATAGTAGAGAGCCCCGCCTGCCAGACGAATGCGCCGTTGGCAGGGGGATTCTCGTTATTTGGTAGTAGGAGCTGGCTTGCCAGCGAAGGTGTCTTCATCTGATCGTTCCCACGCTCCGCGTGGGAACGATCAGTGCAGCGATCAGTGTTTGGCTACCAGATCTTTAGGCAACTTGAACGTCCAGAGCATGCCGCCCTGGTTGAAGTCCTTGACGCGCTTGGCCACTTCGCCGCCCCACAGCGGTACCGCGCCGCCCCAGCCAGAGAGCACCGAGACGTATTGTTCGCCGTCCATTTCCCAAGTGATGGGTGAACCCAGCACGCCGGAACCAGTCTGGAACTCCCAGACTTTCTCGCCGGTCTTGGCATTGAACGCTTGCAGGAAACCTTCCGGCGTACCGGTGAACACCAGGTTGCCCTTGGTGGTCAGCACGCCGCCCCACAGCGGCGCGAAGTTCTTGTGGCGCCAGACTTCCTTGCCGGTTTTCGGGTCGATGGCGCGCAGCACGCCGATATAGTCTTCGTTCAACGGTTTGATGGTGAAACCGGCACCGAGGAACGCCGCGCCTTTCTTGTAGGCGATGCCTTCGTTCCAGATGTCCATGCCCCATTCGTTGGACGGCACATAGAACAGGCCGGTGTCGCGGTTGTAGGCCATCGGCATCCAGTTTTTCGCCCCGAGGAAGGCTGGCGCGACGAACACCGAGCTGCCTTTGGCCTCGGAGCCCGGCGCACCCGGACGGCTGGCGTCGTTGTAGATCGGCCGACCGTTTTTATCCAGGCCGCTGGCCCAGGTGATTTTGTCCACGAACGGGAAGCCACGGATGAATTTGCCGTTGGTACGATCAAGCACGTAGAAGAAACCGTTACGGTCCGCGGTGGCCGCCGCTTTGATTTCTTTGCCGCCTTCGTTGTAGTTGAACGACACCAGTTCGTTCACGCCGTCATAGTCCCAACCGTCGTGCGGTGTGCTCTGGAAGTGCCATTTGATGGTGCCGTCATCCGGGTTCAGCGCCAGACGCGACGACGAATAAAGGTTGTCGCCAGGACGCAGGTGCGAGTTCCACGGTGCCGGGTTGCCGGTGCCGAATAGCAGCAGATTGGTTTCCGGGTCGTAGTAGCCACCCAGCCAAGGCGCCGCGCCGCCGGTTTTCCACAGATCGCCCGGCCAGGTCTTACCCGCTTCGCCGCCGGAAATGCCGTTTTCTACCGCTTTGCCGTCCTTGTAGACATAGCCCATGTGGCCTTCGACGGTCGGCCGGCTCCACAGCAGGCTGCCATTTTTCGGGTCGTAGGCTTCGATCTTGCCCACTACCCCGAACTCACCGCCAGCCACACCGGTGATCAATTTGCCGTTAATAACCAACGGCGCGGCGCTGATGGAATAGCCTTCCTTGTGGTCGGCGACTTTCTTGCTCCACACCACTTTGCCGGTGTCCTTGTTCAGGGCCACAAGCTTGGCGTCGAGGGTGCCGAAAATCACCAGATCGCCGTACAGAGCAACACCACGGTTGATCACATCGCAGCACGGGCGGATGTCATCGGGCAGGCGCGCATCGTATTGCCAGAGCTTCCTGCCGGTGCGCGCATCCACCGCGAATACGCGCGAGTAGGAGCCGGTCATGTACATCACGCCGTCCTTGATCATCGGCTGCGCCTGCTGACCGCGCTGTTTTTCCCCGCCGAACGAAAAGGCCCAGACCGGTCGCAGATCCTTCACGTTGTCGACATTGAGGGTGTCCAGCGGGCTGTAGCGCTGACCCTGGACGCCCAGGCCATTGGTGACGACCTGCTCCGGGTTCTTCGGGTCCTGGAGGATGTCTTGATCGGAGACTGCGGCCAATGCCTGGCCAGATAACAGCATGGCACTGAGCAGCATGCTCAAAACGAAGGGTTGGCGACGTGCGGGTTGGGTCATGACGGCTGCCTCTGCGGTTTTTGTTATACCCGGGAAATTTTCCCGGTCTAGTGCAGATTCTTGGGCGCCGCCGCCCTTGCAACAATTGCCCGCAATGCGGAGATTGCTAGTTCCTTAGTACCGGGTCGGAGGGAATGGGTCGCGGATTGATCGTTCCCACGCGCAGCAAAGGAATGCCTCAACGGACGCTCCGCGTTCGGCTCTGCAAGGGACGCGGAGCGTCCCGGGCTGCATTCCCACGCGGAGCGTGGGAACGATCAGTCAGTTGAGTGAACCGGAATCCACCCGCCTCATCTGCCCCCGTTCGTAACGCGGGTACAAATGGCTGACGCTGCGAATCAGCTCATAACGGCTCAGGCTGATCCCCGCGAAACGTTCGGGGATGGGGCTGCGGATCATCTCGGCCATGTCGCTGCCATGAGCGGCGCCATCGCGCATCAGCTGGTCCAGCCAGGTCAGGTAATCGCGCATCTGCTCGAACGGTTTTGTATCCGTGGCCACTGGCCCATGGCCGGGGACGATCATCGTCCACGGTAAATCTTGTAAAGCCGCGATGTCCGCAAGCCATACTGACAACCCCGGACTGTTGGGGGTGGTCAGGGCGCGTTGATAAAACACCAGGTCCCCGGCAAACAGCACGCCGGTTTTCTGGTCGAGAATAGTCAGATCCGCGCCGGTGTGCCCACCCAGACTCAGCAGGCGCAAATCGTGGTTCCCAAAACTTTGCACGCCGGGCGTCAGCGTCTGCGTCGGCAACACCACTTCGGTGCCGCGCATCCAGTCACCCACCAGCCGATACATGTTCTCGGCCATGGCCTCACCCTGTTGCCGCAACAGTTCAGTGGTACCGGCAAAGGCTCCGATCGGCACGTCGGTGAAAGCCTGATTGCCCAGCACATGATCAGGATGGTGATGGGTCAGCAGCACCTGGATCACCGGTTTATCGGTGGTCGTCGCAATTGCTTTGCGCAGCGCTTCGCCATAGCGCTTCGACGGCCCGGTGTCGATCACCACCACGCCTTTCTCGGTGACGATGAATGCGGTGTTGACGATGTTGCCACCGTTGCTCTTGGCGAAATTATCGGTGCTGCCTTCCAGCAGCCAGGTGTCTTCGGCGATCTGTCGGGGCTTGAGTGCGTAATCGGGATCGGCCAGGGCCGGCAGGCTCAGAGTGATGAACAACAGCAGCATCCAGCGCATCACACGCTCCTTGGGTCAGGGTATGGCCGCATCGAATTGATTGCCGCTGTTGTCGCGCAGCACCAGACGCGTCTGCCCTGCTCCTTCGATATCGAAGGCCAAATTGGGGTTTTCGCTGACCGCCGGGAACAACTCCAGACGCGCCAGCAGCTGATCGTTTTGATCGTGCAGCTCTGCCTGGTTGATGAAAAATTCCGGGATGCCGCTGACCATGCCGTTGTCCATCGGATGCGCCACCTGCAAACGTACGCGACTGAATTCACCACGGGGATAACGGCCACCTAGCACCTCGCCGATGTGTTCCTCCCAACCCGGCTGGGTGCGCACCACACTCGGCGCCGTGCAACCGCCGCCTGCCGCGTCGATCAGGGTCGAGCCGACATGCCACAGCCCATCGCGGGTCAGTACCGCCGCACGTAATGGCGTGGCCTGTTCAACGCGGATGCGGATCGACAGCCACGGCAGCACACCGGTCAAGGGTTCGAAGTCGACGATTTTCGGCAGCGGATTGAGTTCGGCCCAGGCGAGGATTCGCACCACCTCGCCCTTGAACGCCCGGGCGTCAATTTCCAGCGGCACTTGTCGGGCGTCTTCGGCAAACGGCGGAGCGAGCAACTTGACCCGCTCGTCGAACACGAACGGTGCATCGCCCAACATCTGCTTGTGATAGAACCCCCACATCACCGACGGCACCGGATCGACCTCAACCGCGTTCGCGGCCAAGGGCAGCCAGCAGGCCAACAGACAACTCGCGCGCCAGTTCACTATTGATACATCTCGGGCACGTCATACCGCAGGCCGTAACGGGCATAAATGGCTTTCACCGAGCCCTCGCGAATCAACGCTTCCAGTGCCTCCTCCACGGCATACGCCAATTGACGATTGCTTTCATGCACCGCCATGCCGATCTCCCAAAGCTGCTTGCCCATGTTCGGATAGGCGTTTTCCGCCAGCGCCACTTGCGGGTCGGCGGCCTGATGGACTTGCCAGTCGATCTCGCCGCGCATGGCCATCACCGCGTCGACTTCACCGGCCTTCATGGCAGCAAACGCCAGGGGCACGCTCGGGTAATGATGGGTCTTGGCGGCAAGCATGCCGTTGAACACCGAGGTCAGGTAAAACGACGGCACGCTGTCGACTTCAACGCCAATCGGGTGTTGCTGAAACACCGCGACGCTGGCCACTGAGTCCAGTCGACGACGGTCATAAGCCACTTGCCATTGTTCGCTCTGGTACGGCCCGAACATCACCACATGGCCGTTTTCCAGCTCACCCAGTTCATTGCGTTTCTGTGAGTAATCGCGATCGTACGGCACGCGCATCATCAGGTCGGCCAGTTGCTGATTGTGCAACTGACTGGCCCGCCAGATGTAATCGCGCAAGTCGTCGTCGAGCTTTTCCCCGGCGGGTGCCCAAATCAGTTTCAGACGCACCCCCATGGCCTTGGCCAAAGCCTGGGCGAGTTCGACATCGACCCCGCGAGCCTCGCCAGCGTCTTCAAAGCTGTAGGGCGCGAAGTCCTTGTACACCGCGACTTTCAGCTCGGCGGCGGCGATCATTTCGTCATAGGTACGGACCTGCGCCTGCGCTGTCTGGCAACACAGCCACACAGCGCTGATCAACACCGCGAGCAAACGCATGGGTCACTCCTCGACGCGCACGCTGTCCAGATAGGTGCGTACCGCCCACAAGGCTTCCTGACTCAGGTAGTCGGCCATTTTCGGCATGTACACCCGGCCGTCACGCACGGCGCCATGGCGCACGCGTTCGACGAACCACTCATCACCGGCCTCGTCGGCGTCGAGCATGCGCAAGTCAGGAGCGATGCCGCCAGACTTGGCTTCCAGGCCATGACAGGCCGCGCAGTTCTGGTTGTAGGCCGAAGAGCCGATTTGCACGGCTTTATCACGATCCGGGGAGGAACGATAAGGGTTCGCCGCCGCCCAACCATCGGCATCGACCTGCACACCGGCATCCTTGATCGGGGTCAGTCCCTGGGTTTCGACGGCTTGGGGTACCACGTTGCCGTGGGCCCAGACGGAACCTGCGCTGATAAAACCGGCCAGCAGTCCGGCAACGAGCAAGGCGTTGCGTTTTGTTGTCATTGTTCTGCCCTCAAGATTGCACGCAAAACCTCTTTGAAGAGGCTATGGCACCCATCTTAGGAACGGCTTTGCGCCAACCCCATGCTGCTTTGGTGGCCGCGGCCTACTCCCTTGGTAGTAGGGCTTGTGGTGCAGGCCCAACCAATACGGGCCGCGTGCCGTGAAGCTTGTCGACGCCGATCAGGGTCAGGATCAGCAAAAACGGCAGGAGCAGTGCTTTGAGAATTCGCATGGTCAATCTCCCCCCTTGAGTGATGGCCGTTGTTGCCCATGCTAAAACCGCGCCGTCCGGGGTGAGTTACTACCTTGGTACTGGCCCATCGGGACTTTCTGCATATTTCCCCGCCCGTCCAGGGTTCCTATGCTGACCCTACCTGTGATGGAGTGCCTTTATGCGCCAGCTCGCCCCTTATGCCTTGATCTACTTGCTGGCGATTGCCTGCGCCGCCGGGGTGGCGACCCAGGTTCAGGCGGCGAACGCGCCGTTGCAGGTGCAGATCGGCTACCTCGGTTATCGCCCTGACCCCGGGCCGTTGCTGTCGAACGTCATTCCCGAACCGACCGATGCCGGCCTGCGTGGCGCCGAACTGGCGATCACCGACAGCAACAGTACCGGGCGCTTTCTCAATCACAGTTACAGCCTGGTCAGCGCCAACGTCGACAATCCGGAGGCGCTGATCGAAGCGGCCAAACACCAACACGAACAAGGCCTGCGCCTGTTTGTGGTGAATGCACCAGCGCAGACCCTGCGCCGGCTCAGCGCCGTGCTACCCGACAGCCTGCTATTCAATGCCGGCAGCCCGGATGACAGCCTGCGCAGCACCGACTGCTTGCCAAACGTGCTGCACAGTCTGCCAAGCCGCGCGATGCTGGCCGATGCGTTGGCGCAATTTCTGGTGCTGCGCAAATGGCAACGGGCGCTGCTGATCGTCGGCCCGACCGCGGACGATCAAGCCTATGCCGCCGCCCTGCGTCGGGCGGCCAAACGCTTCGGCTTGCAACTGGTGGCAGAAAAAGCCTGGAGTTTCGATAACGACCAGCGCCGCAGCGCCCAGGCCGACATGCCGCTGTTCACCCAGACCGCCGAGTACGACGTGGTGCTGGTGGCCGATGAACGCGGCGACTTCGGCGAGTACGTGCCCTACCAGACCTGGTATCCACGGCCGGTTGCCGGCACTCAGGGCCTGACGCCCGTGGGCTGGCACAAGACCGTGGAAACCTACGGCGCCGCGCAGTTGCAGAAACGCTTTGAAGCCCTGGCCGGGCGCTGGATGAACGACCGGGATTTCGCCGCCTGGATGGCCGTACGCAGCATCGCCAGTGCGGTGGGAAAACTGCGTCAGGCCGATGCCATGGCGATTCGTCAGTTGGAAATCAGCGATCAATTGCCACTGGACGGCTTCAAGGGTCGCAAGCTCAGTTATCGGCCGTGGAACGGTCAGTTGCGCCAGCCGATCCCCATCGTGCAACCCCGGGCACTGGTCAGCACTTCGCCGCAAGACGGTTTCCTGCACCCCGTCAATGAAATGGACAGCCTGGGTTACGACAAAGCCGAGGTCAGCTGCCGCTTTCTCTGAAAGTCCTACAACCACAACAAGAAGGAATCTGCCATGCGCCGCACCCTGCTTTCATGCGCTCTACTGCTCGCCGCCGGGCATGCGGCGGCCAGCACCGCCTGGGTTTCCAACGAAAAGGACAACAGCCTGAGCCTGATCGACATGCAGACCCTGCAAGTCACCGAGACCCTGCCCGTCGGCCAGCGACCGCGTGGCCTGTTGCTGTCCCACGACAATAAGCTGCTGTACATCTGCGCCAGCGATTCGGACCGGGTCCAGGTGATGGACGTCGCCACCCGCAAGATCATCAAGGAACTGCCCTCGGGCAAAGACCCCGAGCAATTCGCCCTGCACCCCAACAATCGCTGGTTGTACGTCTCCAACGAGGACGATGCGCTGGTGACGGTGATCGACACCGAAACCTCCAAGGTGCTCGGGCAGATCAGCGTTGGCGTCGAGCCTGAAGGCATGGCCGTCAGCCCCGACGGCAAGTGGGCGGTGAACACCAGTGAAACCACCAACATGCTGCACTGGATCGACACCAGTACCCAGACCCTGGCCGACAACACCCTGGTCGATCAGCGGCCGCGTTTCGTCGAATTCAATCCCGATGGCTCGCAGCTCTGGGCCTCGGCGGAAATCGGTGGCACGGTGACGATTCTCGACGTCACCAGCCGCAAAGTCCTCAAGACCCTGACCTTCCAGATCAAAGGCGTGCACCCGGACAAAGTCCAACCGGTGGGGATCAAACTCAGCGCCGACGGCAAGTACGGTTTCGTCGCCCTCGGCCCGGCCAACCATGTGGCGGTGATCGACGCCAAGACCTTCGATATTCTCGATTACCTGCTGGTGGGCCGACGAGTCTGGCAGATGTCGTTTACCCCGGACCAACGGCAATTACTGGCTACCAATGGCGTCAGTGGCGATGTGTCGGTGATCGATGTCGACAGCCTCAAGGTCACCAAGTCGGTGAAGGTCGGGCGCTATCCATGGGGCGTGGTGGTGACGCCATGAACGCCCTTGAAGTCAGTGACCTGAGTTTCGCTTACGGCCAGCGCGAGGCCTTGCGTCAGGTGAGTTTCAGCCTGGTACCCGGGCGTTTTGCCGCGCTGCTGGGACCGAACGGCGCGGGCAAGTCGACCCTGATCTCCCTGCTCACTCGCCTTTACGATGTGCAGCGCGGTGATATTCGGGTCGGTGGCTGTTCGTTGCGCAACGCGGCACGCCCGGCGTTGAAGCAATTGGGGGTGGTGTTCCAGCAAAGCACCCTGGATCTGGACCTCAGCGTCGAGCAGAATCTGCGTTACCACGCTGCGCTGCATGGTTTGTCCCGACGCCAGACTGGCCTTCGGGTCGACGCCGAACTGGCGCGTCAGGCGCTGACCGAGCGCCGTCGCGAGCGGGTGCGCGAACTCAATGGCGGCCATCGCCGCCGGGTGGAAATCGCCCGCGCGTTGCTGCACGAGCCAAGCCTGTTGCTGCTCGACGAGGCGAGCGTCGGCCTCGATCCGGCCAGTCGCCTGGCGCTCAACCAACACATCCGCAGCCTGTGCCGCGAGCACACCATCAGCGTGCTCTGGACCACTCATTTGCTGGATGAAGTACAGCCCAGCGACGACTTGCTGATCCTGCATCAAGGCCGTTTGGTGGCCAGCGGACAGGCAGACGCGTTGAGCCTGGAACATGGCGGTGACCTCGGTTCGGCCTTCGCTCGCCTGACCACCTCGGTATCTTCAGGGGCAGTCGTCCAATGAACGCTTACTGGCAATGTTTCAGCGGTATCGTACTGCGCGAATGGCTACGCTTTGTGTTGCAGCGCACGCGATTTCTCAGCGCACTGGTGCGGCCATTGCTGTGGCTGCTGGTGTTCGCTGCCGGTTTTCGCGCGGCACTCGGCATCGCGATCATCGAGCCCTACGACACCTATATTCCCTATGAGGTTTACATCATCCCGGGCCTGGCCTGCATGATCCTGTTGTTCAACGGCATGCAAGGTTCGCTGTCGATGGTCTACGACCGGGAGATGGGCAGCATGCGCGTGCTGTTGACCAGCCCCCTGCCCCGGACCTTCCTGCTGTGCAGCAAATTGCTGGCGACCTCGCTGATTTCGCTGTTGCAGGTGTATGCCTTTCTGGCGATTGCCTGGCTGTACGGCGTGCAACCGCCGGCCATGGGTTTATTGCTGGCCTTGCCGGCGTTGTTGCTGGTGGCGTTGATGCTCAGCGCGCTGGGGCTGTTGCTATCCAACGCGATTCGTCAGTTGGAGAACTTTGCCGGGGTGATGAACTTCGTGATCTTCCCGCTGTTTTTCCTGTCGTCGGCGCTGTATCCGCTGTGGAAAATGCGCGAGTCCAGCGAGTGGTTGTATTGGCTGTGCGCCTTGAGCCCGTTCAGCCATGCGGTGGAACTGGTGCGGTTTGCGCTGTATGAACGCTTCAATCCGTTGGCGCTGACGGTGTGCGTGGGGCTGACACTGGTGTTCGCCCTGCTCGCCGTGCTCACCTTTAACCCGCAGCATGCCGCTTTGCGCAAAACCGGCTGACTACTCCGGATCGTTCCCACGCAGAGCGTGGGAACGATCAACAGGGCAAATTACTACTTTAGTACTGGTTTACCTGTCTATTGTCGCATTCACAACGCACCGCTACTGGCATGTAATGGGTTCATAACTATAAGGACTGAACCCCATGCCGCGTGCACGACGTGATCTGCTGTGCCCTTCTCTCGCAGCGCTGTCGCTAAGCCTGTTGCTGGGCGCCGCGCATGCCGAAACAGCGCTGTTCTCCGCCGAAGGTTATCGCATCGGTCTGTACCGCAGCCCGACCCCGACTCAGCTCCAGGGGGCAAGTATCATCGACACGCCGGCCCTGCAAAACTTGCTCAAGCACACGCCGCAGCCGCTACTGATCGATGTCTACCGTCGGCAATGGCTGCAAGGCCGTTTCATCGAAAACGAGGCCCACGAAAACCTGCCCGGCAGCCATTGGCTGGCCAATACCGGTGACGGCGACCTGACGCCCCCGTGGCAGGATTATTTCGCCCGCCACCTGCAGCAATTGACGGCGGGCGATCTGACTCGACCGTTGGTCTTTTACTGCCGCTCCGATTGCTGGTTGAGCTGGAACGCGGTAAAACGCGCCGCGTCCATAGGCTATAAAACACTGTATTGGTACCGCGACGGACTGGATGCATGGCAAGCGGCAAACCTGCCCGTGACGCCGGCCCGGCCCGAGCCCTTTCCCTGACGTGAGTGCTTGCGTGTTGTTGCCACACCCGGATCAAAAAAATAATGAGGTGAAAGGCCATGTACAAAATTCTGATTGCCGACGATCACCCGCTGTTTCGCGAAGCCATTCATAACGTCATCAGCGACGGTTTCCCCGGCAGTGAGGTCATGGAAACCGCCGACCTCGACAGCGCCCTGGCCCTGACTCAGGAACACGACGACCTGGACCTGATCCTGCTCGACCTGAACATGCCCGGCATGCATGGCCTCAATGGCCTGATTAACCTGCGCAACGAAGCGCCGACCATTCCGGTGGTGATCGTCTCCGCCGAACAGGACAAACAAATCGTGCTGCAAGCCATCACCTATGGCGCGGTGGGGTTCATCACCAAGTCCTCGCCTCGGGTACAGATGACCGAGGCGATCCAGCAGATTCTCAATGGCAACGTGTACCTGCCGCCGGACATCATCCGCACGCAAAAAAGCAGCACTCATCGCCGGATGAATGACACCCCGAGTTTCCCGCCGGAGTTGCTCCAGGCACTGACCCGCAAGCAGTTGCTGGTACTTGAGCGCATGACCAAAGGCGAATCGAACAAACAGATCGCCTACACCCTGGAAATCGCCGAAACCACGGTCAAGGCCCACGTCTCGGCGATATTGCGCAAACTCAATGTGCACAATCGGGTGCAGGCGATTTTGAGTGCCGGGGATATTGATTTCGGGTCGTATTTGCGGCGTTGAGACTTGATCGTTCCCACGCTCCGCGTGGGAATGCAGCCCGGGACGCTCCGCGTTCCAAGAGTCCCAAGAGCGTCCATTGAGGCATTCCCACGCAGAGCGTGGGAACGATCAGGGCCGGCCAAGCAAATGACTCATCGCCGTCTTGAGCTTCATCGGCCGCACCGGTTTGTGCATCAGGGTATGGCCCAGTTCGCGGATCTGCTGTTTGAGTTCGTTGCTGTAGTTGGCGGTGATCATCATCGCCGGGATCGCTGAAGCGCGGCGGGCGTTGATGCGGGCCACGGCGTCGACACCATTCTTCTCGTCATCCAGGTGATAGTCGGCAATCAGCAGGTCGGCTTCGTCGTGATAATTATCCACTTGCCGCGCCAGGTCCTCCTCCGACAACGCCGTGACCACCCGGCAGCCCCACCCTTCGAGCAAGGTGCGCATCCCGGCACAAATGGCCGCGTCATTGTCCAGCACCCACACCCGTGCACCGCGCAGGCGCTCGAGCATGGGCTCACTCATCAGCAGGCTCGGCAATGCCTTCGGCGCCGTGGCACTCAAGGGTACTTCGACGGAAAACATCGAGCCTTTGCCCGGCCACGAACGCACGTGAATCCGGTGGCCAAGAATGCGGGCGATTTTCTCCACTATCGCCAGACCCAGCCCCAAGCCGCGATCCTGATCCGGACGCTGCACGTCACCGCGTTTGAATTCCTGAAAAATCTCCTCCAGACGGTTTTCGGCAATGCCCATGCCGCTGTCCCAGACTTCGATCGTCAGCCGCTGGTGATGACGCCGGCAGCCGAGCACCACGCGCCCGTTGTAGGTGTAGCGAATGGCATTGCTCAGCAGATTACGCAGGATCCGCGCGAGCAATTGAATGTCGCTGCGCACCAGTGCCGAACACGGGATGAAATGCAGCTCGAGGCCTTCGCTGCGGGCCACTTGGGTGTATTCGGCGGCGAGATTCTCCAGCAATTCGCTCAAAGCAAATGGCGCAATGTCGGCTTTGATCACCCCGGCATCGAGTTTGGAAATGTCCACCAGGGTGCCCAGCAGGTTTTCCACGTCTTCCAGGGAATTGCTGACGTTGCGCACCAGAATCTCGTTGGCCATCGGCTCCCGGCGTTCCAGCAACGCGCTGGTAAACAGACGTGCGGCATTCAGCGGTTGCAGCAGGTCGTGGCTGACGGCGGCGAGAAATTTGGTCTTCGACAGGTTGGCCTGCTCGGCCTCGAGCTTGGCCTCGCGCAAGCGTGACTCCACGCGACGGCGCTCATCGATTTCGCGCAGCAATTGGTCATTGAGGGTGGTCAGTTCGGTGGTGCGTTCACGCACCCGCAACTCAAGATTCTGATAGGCCTGATGCAGCGCCTCGGCGGTGCGGCGGCGCTCAGTGATGTCGCGGATCAACACAAAAATCCCCACCACTTCCCCGGTGGCCAGGCGATTGGGCACGTAGGAGCGCAGCATGTAGCGCTCCTGATTATTGATGTTGGTTTCGGCAAATTCGAACGTCACGCTCTCGCCGGCCAGCGCCCGCTCCACGTAGGCTTCCAGGCGCTGATAATGCTGTTCGCTATGCACTTCGCGCAGGCTCTGCCCGAGCATCACGCCCCGGGGCCAGCAGTACCATTCTTCGTAGACCTTGTTAGTGAACTCATAGACCAGATCGGCATTCAGGTAGGCGATCAGCGCCGGCACATGATCGGTGATCAGGCGAATCCAGCGCTCGCTTTCACTGAGGGCTTCGGCGTGCTGATAGCGTTCGGTGATGTCGGTGAAGGTGTTGACGAAACCGCCGGTGGGCAATGGATGGGTGCGGATTTCCAGCACCCGGCCATCATAGAGGCGCTGCTCGCATTCCTGCACGTGCCGCCCGTTTGCATCGCGACTGGCCGGGGTCAGCAGGTTCAGTTCGCTGTCGGCGATTACTTCGGCGAACGGCCGATGGGCCGCCACCGGGGCCAGGCCGCTGAGTTCCAGGAAACGCCGGTTCCACAGTTCCAGAATGCCCTCGGCGTTGACCATCGCCACCCCTTGGGACAGGTTATCGACCGCTCGTTGCAACAAGTGCGACTTCTGCGCCACGGCCTGCTCGCGGCGCAGGGTTTCACTGAGTTTGACGTCGGTAATGTCAGTGAACAGGAACACCCGTCCACCTTCCTGAGTCGGCCGTTCGCTGACTTGCAGCCAGCGCCCATTGTGCAGGCGATAGAGCAGGTTTTCGTCGGCATGGCCGCGAGGTTCTTCGCTGAACAGTCCGGTAGCGGTCATCAACCGTTTGACCTCGCGCAGGCGCATGCCGGCGGTGATCCGCACTCGACTGTTGCCCCAAAACGCCTTGAAGCGGCTGTTGAACAGCACGATCCGCTGCTCGGCATCGAACAATACAAAGGCGTCGGAAATGCTTTCGATGGCGTCGATCAAGTGTTGATGGGCGGTTTCGGCACGCAGCCGTGCCTCGCTGAGCAAATGATTGCCGGCCTTGAGTTCGGCCATGGCCTGGTTCAGGGCATCGGTGCGTTCACGCACCTGCTCGGCCAGCACCACCGAATGCTGGAACGCCGCATACGGGTCGTTGCCCCGGGTGATGCCGGATTCGATGCGCTCGATCAGCGCGCCATTGATGCGCTGCAGTTTGTGGTTTTCGTGGCGCAGGCTGGCGATCTGCGCCTGAAGGTCAGCGCTGTCCAGGGGAGCGGCCTCGGGCAATGGCAACCCCGGTGAAGGTCTGGTTGATGTGCATGCCATTGAACTGTTCTCCGTAGGTGTTGAAACCCATCACCCGCTGGTCCCGCAGAAACGCGCCGATCTGCTCGAGATTGCCGCCGTCTTCCAGTTCCAGACGCCTGAGAAAACAGTCGCAGCCGATGGTCAGCAACAGCTCCCCGAGACGTTCCTGCAAACCGTCGAACAGGCGTTGCAGATTTGGTAGCATGGGGCCAGGGGTCATGACGGTGAGGACGATGCCGTTTTCCACCGCACAGTAAAAACTCAGACTCAGGTCCGGATGAACCTGCTGGATCGCCCGCACGTAATACTGATCGTTGATCCGCACCGCCAACGGGTGCGCGGCAAAGATCCGATAATCGAGGTCGGCCACCGCCACGCCGATGTGCCGGGCGTACTCCTCGGCGGCCGGTTCGGCGTTGAGTTCAAAAACTCGGCGCGAGGCGCTGTCGGCCGCGGTGACCACCAGTTTCTCGGCCCTGGGCAGGATGTGGTGGGTGGTGAAAACTTCGAAGTCCAGCCAGGTATTGACCAGCACCACCACCGCCGCGCCGCTGTGAAACTCACCGCCGAAATACACATGGGTGTGGGTCAGGTAGTTGTCGTCGCCGGCCGAACCGCCGAAATGCGGAATGTCGCCCAACGCCGCGCTCAAGGCGGCGAGAACCATTTCTTCACGGCTGGACAAGCCATCGAGCAGGGTCAGGGCAAAGCTGTTGCCCTTGATCGGCGCCAAGGTATTGCTGCGACAGCCACTGACCAGTCGCTCGACCATTTGCTGGGCATCGATCAGGCTGAAATGCTCCATCTCGTCGATCAGTTCGGTGGAGATGGAAAAGTGCCGATGATCGAAGCCCACCGCCGTCACGCAGCTGCGGCCATAACCTTGGGGGGTGATTTCCCCGGCGCTGGTGCAGCCCACCAGACGAATGCCGCCGAAACTCTGTTGCAACGCCTGCCCCAGCGCCTGCAAGTCGTACTCGGCGGAGCAGAAGAACAGCACGAAACCCAAATGCGGGTGCAAGAGTTGTCGCGCCAGATCCTGAGCCGCTTGCTGGGCATCGGTGGCCTGGGACATGGCACTGACCACACCGTCGTTCTGAACCTGCTCCATCCTCGCCCCTCGCCGGTGCGCCTGTATGAGGTTCGAGTGTACGAAGCCTGCGGGTGGTGACGAATGCTACTTGGGTAGCGGGTGGGTGGTTCGATGGGATGAGAGCCGGACGGCATCCTCAAACCACCGAATTCCCCTGCAGGAGCGAGGCTTGCCCGCGAAGAGGCCGTCACATTCAACATTCATGTCGACTGACACACCGCTTTCGCGGGCAAGCCTCGCTCCTACAGGGGATCTGCATTACCAGGTCAACACCGCCCCCACCGCAAATGTATCGGTGTCTTCATTCTGGGCGCTGGTGTCATGGCCATTGATTTCGAACTGGTTGTACTCGGCCACCAACTTCAGGTTGTCGTTGACGTCATGGAACAGCGCAATGCCGCGGGTCTCGTAATCGGCGCCGCTGCCGACCACGCCGTTGCCGTCGTCCTCGGTCTTGCCGTAAGACAGCGCCAGGCGGTTTTTGCCGAGTTTATAGGAGCCCTGCAACAGGTAACCGTCGCTGTCGACATTGCGCAGGGTCGGTTCGCCGGCGTTGTTGGTGAAGAACGGGTTGATGCCCTTGGCCTGGAAACCGGAGCCGGTCAGCGACAGCCCGCCCATCTTCGCCTGCACACCGTAGCCGACGCCTTTGGAGGTGACGGACTCGACGCTGGAGTCGGTGTTGTCCGAAGTCTGGTAGCTGCCGTTGAGCCAGCTGTAAATCTTCGCCCCGCCGACGTCGAACTGATAGGTGATCTCGCTCTCGGTGCGGGGGTTCTCCTGATACGCCTTGCCCGTCGCGCTGCTGTCGTTGGTATCGACCGGGTCCATGATCCCCACCGCCACCCGCAAACCGTCCATCACCGGGGTGCGATAGGTAATCTGCGACGTCGGGAACGGGTACGGGTAACCGCTGCCGATGTTGCCGAACGACACCCCGCCGCCGTCCACCAGGCCCAACGTATCGCTGACCTGACCGTAGCCGGCGAGCAATTCGTCGAGCAGGATGTTGGAGCGGGCAAACAGGCCGAAGTCCTTGCCGATCAACACCTCGCCCCACTCTGGATTGGCCACCGTGCCGTAGAACTGCCGCACGTCGATGGCGGTGTCGGTGCCGTTGGTTTCGCTGTCGTTGATGGTCACCCAGAACGAGGCGCGGGCGCCGAGCTTGAGGTCATCGACCTGCTTGCCCATGTTGAAACCCAGGTAGTTGGGCAGAAACCCCATCTTCACCCGCGCCTGACGCCGGTCGTACTGCTCGCCGGCCCGGTCCACGTCGCTGTTCACATAGAAGGCGTTGATGTAGCCATCCGTGGAGAACGTGGTCTGGTCCTTGTCGTACAGCATGATCTCGGCCTCGGCCATTGAGCTCAGGCCAAGGGACGACAGGCTGGCGATGAGGGCCGGCAAGAAACGATGCTTGAAGTTCTTATTGTTGTGCATGACGCGCTCCGCAACGGGGGACTTGATGTCGGAGGCGATTATCGAAAGCTGACCGGCGGCGTCATACGCTGCCTTCGGGGCGGTTGTCAGCTGCTTTGGATTGGCGGGTAGCGCGCGGCAAATTCGGCGTAAGACCGCCCGCTAGCCAGACCCGGAACTTAGGGTGTAAGCCTGTGGACCGGACTGGCGTCCACAGGAACCGGTGCCCGCTAGGCGAGCGCTCTAAACAGCATGTAAACGGCGATCACCACACAGACGCTGGCGAAGCCGATCTGCAGCCCTCGGGCCGGCACCCGCGCGCAGAGTTTTCGACCGAGGATCATCCCGACGATGCTGGCGACAATGAACGACACGCCCAAACCATCGATCCGCACCCCGGCATGAAACGCGCCGATCACGCCGATCACCGAGATCAGGCTGATCACCATCAACGACGTGGCGACGATCCCGCGCATCTGCACATCGGTCAGTTGCTTGAACGCCGGGACAATCAGAAACCCGCCACCCACCCCAAGCAGGCCGGAGACAACGCCGGTCACCGCGCCGAGTGCCGCCAGGGTTGCCGTGCATTTGGCAGTCCATGAAAAGCGCCCGGTCTGTTGATCGAGCATGCAGTTCTTCTGGCCCCAGTTGGCATGCCCGTGATCGCTTGGACCGACGTCGTGCTTTTCCCGGCGCAGCATTCGCCAGGCCACCATGACCATCAGCAGACTGAACAGGATCATCAGAACTTTTTCCGGTAACTGATGGGCGAAGTAGATGCCCACCGGCGAAAACACCGCGCCCAGCAGAGCAATCAACAACGCCGCGCGATAGCGCACCAGGCCATGGCGCAAACCGTCTATCGCACCGATCGCCGCCGCACTGCCCACCGCAAACAAGGCGACGGGTGCCGCTTGAGTCATGCTTAATCCCAATCCCAGCACCAAGGCCGGCACCGCAAGAATACCGCCACCAGCGCCGGTCAAACCGAGCACCAGGCCCATGACCAGGCCAAAAAAACTTGCCAACAACATAGAACACTCGTGATCCAGAAAAGCCGGGAACGCCCGGTATCGATTGAGTAACAGGATAGAGGCCGCACAGTTTTTTTCATTAATTGAATTGATGCGGGGCTGGTCAACCCAGGGAAAATGAAACTAACCTCAAGACTTATCCAAGAAGAAATGCCCACCATGCCCGCCTTGATTGAAGCCTTCCTCGACCCCGCATCAAAGACCTTCAGCTACGTGATCCATGAGCACGATGGCGGGTACTGCGCGATTGTCGACCCGGTGCTGGATTACGACCCCGCCGCCGGGCGCACCGCGACTGTCCAGGCCGATAAAATCATCGCCTTCGTGCGCGAACACCAGCTGCAGGTGCAATGGCTGCTGGAAACCCATGCCCATGCCGATCACCTGTCGGCCGCGCCTTACCTGCGCCGGGAACTGGGGGGCAAGATTGCGATCGGTCAGTCGATCAACAAGGTTCAGGCAGTGTTCAAAAGCCTGTTCAATCTGGAAACGGAATTTCCTGTCGACGGTTCACAGTTCGATCACCTGTTCGCGCCTAACGAGTCATTTCGCATTGGCAACCTCAAGGCCACCGCCCTGCATGTTCCCGGGCATACCCCGGCGGATATGGCTTATTTGATTGACGGCGATATGATTCTGGTCGGCGATACCTTGTTCATGCCGGACGTCGGCACCGCGCGCTGCGACTTCCCCGGCGGCAACGCCAACCAGATGTTTGCCTCGATCCAGAAACTGTTGGCCTTCCCCGCCAGCGTGCGCCTCTACGTCTGCCATGATTACCCGCCCACTGGCCGCGCCCCGCAATGCCAGAGCACGGTTGGCGAGCAACGCCAAAGCAACATTCATATTCACGACGGCATTGATGAGGCCACGTTCGTCGCCATGCGTACCCGGCGCGATGCCGGGTTGGACATGCCGACGTTGTTGTTACCGGCGATTCAGGTGAATGTGCGGGCGGGGAATCTGCCGCCGGCGGAAGACAATGGCGTGACGTACCTGAAGATCCCCCTGAATCAACTCTGACCTTCGATCGGGGTTTCTTCAGTTGGCCAGGGTCAACCCGTTCGCCGGCAACGGCAGCGCCGTCTTATACCGCACCTGCTTGAGCGCAAAGCTCGAACGGATGTTCGCCACTCCCGGCACCTTGGTCAGAAAGTCCATCATGAAGCGCTCCAGCGACTGAATAGTCGGCACCAGCACGCGGATCAGATAGTCCGGGTCGCCGGCCATCAAATAGCACTCCATCACTTCCGGGCGATCCGAGATCGCTTCTTCGAAATGCTGCAACGCCTCCTCCACCTGTTTCTCCAGACTGACGTGAATGAACACATTCACATGCAGCCCCAGCAGATCGGCATCCAGCAGGGTCACCTGCTCACGAATCAGCCCTAATTCTTCCATCGCCTTGACCCGGTTGAAGCACGGCGTCGGCGACAGGTTCACCGAGCGCGCGAGGTCGGCGTTGGTGATGCGCGCGTTCTCCTGAAGGCTGTTGAGAATGCCGATATCGGTACGGTCAAGTTTGCGCATGAGATAAAAACACCTGTTTTTTATGTTTATGCAGAATTTCTATCCTTAAATAACCTTAAGCGCAATGAAACACAGAGAAATATTCTTCTTGGCCCGACCTATCATTGTTGTAGGACAAGAATTCTTTTACCGAAGAATGACTGCCAGCTCACTACAAGAAATTCACAAGATCGAGCGTAGAAGCCATGAACCAAGCGTACGAACCGCTGCGCCTGCACGTTCCCGAACCTTCGGGCCGCCCCGGCTGCAAAACCGACTTCTCCTACCTGCATCTGACCGACGCAGGCTTGGTGCGCAAACCCCCAATCGACGTTGAACCGGCCGACACGGCTGATCTGGCCAAAGGCCTGATTCGCGTGCTCGACGACCAGGGCAATGCCCTCGGTCCATGGGCCGAAGGCGTGCCGGTGGATATCCTGCGTAAAGGCATGCGCGCCATGCTCAAGACGCGGATTTTCGACAACCGCATGGTGGTCGCCCAGCGTCAGAAAAAAATGTCGTTCTACATGCAAAGCCTTGGCGAAGAAGCCATCGGCAGCGCCCAGGCCCTGGCCTTGAACATCGACGACATGTGCTTCCCCACCTACCGTCAGCAAAGCATCCTGATGGCTCGTGAAGTGCCGTTGGTCGACCTGATCTGCCAACTGCTGTCCAACGAGCGCGATCCGCTCAAGGGCCGGCAGTTGCCGATCATGTACTCGGTCAAGGACGCGGGTTTCTTCACCATCTCCGGCAACCTCGCCACCCAATTCGTCCAGGGCGTGGGCTGGGGCATGGCCTCGGCGATCAAGGGTGACACCAAAATCGCCTCGGCCTGGATCGGCGACGGCGCCACCGCTGAATCAGACTTCCACACCGCCCTCACCTTCGCCCACGTGTACCGTGCGCCGGTGATCCTCAACGTGGTCAACAACCAGTGGGCGATCTCGACGTTCCAGGCGATTGCCGGTGGTGAAGCCACTACATTCGCCGGACGTGGCGTCGGTTGCGGCATCGCCTCCCTGCGGGTCGATGGCAACGATTTTGTCGCGGTCTACGCCGCCTCCGCCTGGGCCGCCGAACGCGCACGCCGCAACCTCGGTCCCACCATGATCGAATGGGTCACCTACCGCGCCGGCCCGCACTCGACCTCCGACGATCCGTCCAAATACCGTCCTGCCGACGACTGGAGCCACTTCCCGTTGGGCGACCCGATTGCGCGCCTCAAGCAGCACCTGATCAAGATCGGTCAGTGGTCAGAAGAGGAACACACCGCCGTCAGCGCCGAACTGGAAGCCGAAGTGATCTCCGCGCAGAAACAAGCCGAGCAGTACGGCACCCTCGCCGGCGGCCAGATTCCGAGCGCCGCGACCATGTTCGAAGACGTCTACAAAGAGATGCCGGAGCATTTGAAGCGCCAGCGTCAGGAGTTGGGGATCTGACATGAACGATCACAACAACAAAATCGAGTTGGAAACCGCCATGACCACGACCACCATGACCATGATCCAGGCCCTGCGCTCGGCCATGGATGTGATGCTTGAGCGTGACGACAACGTCGTGGTGTTCGGCCAGGACGTGGGCTACTTCGGCGGCGTGTTCCGTTGCACCGAAGGGCTGCAGAACAAGTACGGCACCTCCCGGGTGTTCGATGCGCCAATCTCCGAAAGCGGCATCGTCGGTGTCGCCGTGGGCATGGGCGCTTACGGTTTGCGGCCGGTGGCCGAGATCCAGTTCGCCGATTACGTTTACCCGGCGTCGGACCAGATCATTTCCGAAGCCGCTCGCCTGCGCTATCGCTCGGCCGGTGAGTTCACCGCGCCGATGACCCTGCGCATGCCATGCGGCGGCGGCATCTACGGCGGGCAGACCCACAGCCAGAGCATCGAGGCGATGTTCACCCAGGTTTGCGGTTTGCGCACGGTCATGCCGTCCAACCCTTACGACGCCAAAGGCTTGCTGATCGCCTCCATCGAAAACGATGACCCGGTGATCTTCCTCGAGCCAAAACGCCTGTACAACGGCCCATTCGACGGCCACCACGACCGTCCGGTAACCCCGTGGTCGAAACACCCCGCCGCGCAAGTACCGGACGGTTACTACACCGTGCCACTGGACGTCGCCGCTATCACCCGTCCGGGCAAGGACGTGACCGTGCTCACTTACGGCACCACCGTCTACGTCTCGCAAGTCGCCGCTGAAGAAACCGGCGTCGACGCCGAGGTCATCGACCTGCGCAGCCTGTGGCCGCTGGACCTGGAAACCATCGTCAAATCGGTGAAGAAAACCGGGCGCTGTGTGGTGGTTCACGAAGCGACCCGCACTTGCGGTTTCGGCGCTGAGCTGGTGTCTCTGGTGCAAGAGCATTGCTTCCATCACCTGGAAGCGCCGATCGAACGCGTTACCGGTTGGGATACCCCTTACCCGCACGCGCAAGAGTGGGCGTATTTCCCTGGTCCGTCCCGTGTGGGCGCGGCTTTGAAACGGGTCATGGAGGTCTGAATGGGCACGCACGTTATTAAAATGCCGGACATTGGCGAAGGCATTGCAGAAGTTGAATTGTCGCAGTGGCACGTCAAGGTCGGCGACATGGTCGTCGAAGATCAGGTGCTGGCCGATGTGATGACCGACAAGGCGATGGTCGACATCCCTTCGCCGGTGCATGGCAAGGTGCTTGCGCTGGGCGGACAGCCAGGTGAAGTCATGGCGGTCGGCAGTGTGCTGATCAGCATTGAAGTCGAAGGCGCGGGCAACGTTAAAGAGTCGACCCAGCCTGTTGTTGCCGTGAAAGAAGCGCCAGTTGTGGCATCGAAAGTTGAAGCCGTCGTTGAAAGCAAACCGATGGCGGCCCCGCGCCCGGCAGCGGTATGCCAAGGCCCGATGGTGGCGCGTGAAGCCGATGAGCGTCCGCTGGCTTCTCCGGCCGTGCGCAAGCATGCGCTGGATCTCGGCATTCAACTGCGTCTGGTGCGTGGCAGCGGCCCTGCCGGTCGCGTGCTGCATGAAGACCTCGAAGCCTATCTGGCTCAGGGTCAGTCGAACGCCTCGGCACCTGCCACGGCCGCTTACGCCCAGCGCAACGACGAAGAGCAAATCCCGGTGATCGGCATGCGCCGCAAGATCGCCCAGCGCATGCAAGACGCCACCCAGCGCGCTGCTCACTTCAGCTACGTCGAAGAAATCGACGTCACCGCCGTGGAAGAACTGCGCGCACATTTGAACGAGAAACACGGCGCGACCCGCGGCAAGCTGACCTTGTTGCCATTCCTGGTCCGTGCCTTGGTCGTGGCTCTGCGCGACTTCCCGCAGATCAACGCCCGTTACGACGACGAAGCGCAAGTCATCACCCGTCTTGGCGCGGTGCATGTGGGCGTCGCCACGCAAGCCGACATCGGTTTGATGGTGCCGGTGGTGCGTCACGCCGAAGCCCGCAGCCTGTGGGACAGCGCCGCGGAAATCTCGCGTCTGGCAACTGCTGCGCGCACTGGCAAGGCCAGCCGCGATGAACTGTCCGGCTCGACCATCACCCTGACCAGCCTCGGCGCCTTGGGCGGCATCGTCAGCACGCCGGTGCTGAACCTGCCGGAAGTGGCGATCGTCGGCGTCAACAAGATCGTCGAACGACCAATGGTCGTCAAAGGCCAGATCGTGATTCGCAAGATGATGAACCTCTCCAGCTCCTTCGATCACCGCGTGGTCGACGGCATGGACGCGGCGCAATTCATCCAGGCCATCCGTGGCTTGCTCGAACAACCCGCTACCTTATTTGTGGAGTAAGGAATGCAAACTCTGAATACCACGCTGCTGATCATTGGCGGCGGCCCCGGCGGTTATGTGACGGCGATCCGTGCCGGCCAGCTGGGCATCTCGACCATTCTGGTGGAAGGCGAATCGTTGGGCGGCACCTGCCTGAACATCGGCTGCATTCCGTCGAAGGCGTTGATTCACGTCGCCGAACAGTTCCACCAGACACAACGCCACAGCCAACACTCGGCGCTGGGCATCAGCGTGTCGGCGCCAACCCTGGACATCGGCAAGAGCGTCGAGTGGAAGGATGGCATTGTTGATCGCCTGACCACCGGCGTCTCGGCGCTATTAAAGAAGCACAAGGTCCAGGTCATTCAAGGCTGGGCCAAGGTCATTGACGGTAAAACCGTCGAAGTCGGCGACACACGTATTCAGTGCGAGCACCTGGTGCTGGCCACCGGTTCGAAAAGTGTGAACCTGCCGATGCTGCCGATTGGCGGGCCGATCATCTCCTCCACCGAAGCGCTGGCGCCGAAAAGCGTGCCGAAACGGTTGGTCGTGGTCGGTGGCGGTTACATCGGTCTGGAACTGGGGATTGCCTATCGCAAACTCGGCGCCGAGGTCAGCGTGGTCGAGGCGCAGGATCGCATTCTGCCGGCTTACGATGCCGAACTGACCCATCCGGTGCACGAAGCGCTGAAGCAACTCGACGTGAAGCTTTACTTGAATCACAGCGTTGAAGGCTTTGATTTACAAGGAAATAATCTGCAAGTTCGGGATCCGAACGGTGACACCTTGAACCTGGAAACCGATCAGGTGCTAGTGGCCGTCGGTCGCAAACCCAACACCCAAGGCTGGAACCTCGAAGCCTTGAATCTGGAGATGAACGGTTCGGCGATCAAGATCGACAACCGGTGCCAGACCAGCATGCGCAATGTGTACGCCATCGGCGACTTGAGCGGCGAACCGATGCTCGCCCACCGGGCCATGGCTCAGGGTGAAATGGTTGCCGAGCTGATCAGCGGCAAACACCGCGAATTCAACCCGACCGCCATCGCCGCCGTGTGCTTTACCGACCCGGAACTGGTAGTGGTCGGTAAGACCCCGGATGAAGCCAAGGCTGCGGGGCTGGACTGCATCGTGTCCAGCTTCCCGTTCGCCGCCAATGGCCGGGCGATGACATTGGAGTCGAAAAGCGGTTTCGTGCGGGTCGTAGCGCGTCGCGACAATCATCTGATTGTTGGCTGGCAGGCGGTGGGTGTGGGCGTGTCGGAGTTGTCGACGGCGTTCGGTCAAAGCCTGGAAATGGGCGCCCGGCTGGAAGATATTGCCGGCACCATCCACGCGCATCCGACGCTCGGCGAGGCAGTGCAGGAAGCGGCGTTGCGTGCCCTTGGTCACGCGCTGCACCTGTAAACCGAACCTGTAGGAGCGAGGCTTGCCCGCGAACAAGACACCACGGTGTATCTGAACCACCGCGTTATCGTTCTTCGCGGGCAAGCCTCGCTCCCACAGGGAATGATCAGTGCGAGAGAGATCGCAATCTGGGCTGCGAAATGGGCCCGGAATGAAGTATTGTTGTCCCCATCCAGAAAAATGTCAGAAGCCTTGAACCGTTTCGGCGGTTGTTAAGTGATAGAGGGTGTCATGGGTAACGAAAGCATCAATTGGGACAAGCTGGGTTTTGACTACATCAAGACAGACAAGCGCTATCTGTCGCACTGGCGTAATGGCGAGTGGGACAAAGGCACCCTGACTGAAGACAACGTGCTGCACATCAGCGAAGGCTCCACTGCCCTTCACTATGGCCAGCAGTGCTTCGAAGGTCTGAAGGCCTACCGCTGCAAGGACGGCTCGATCAACCTGTTCCGCCCGGACCAGAACGCCGCACGCATGCAACGCAGCTGCGCACGCCTGCTGATGCCGCACGTATCCACCGAACAGTTCATCGAAGCGTGCAAGGACGTGGTGCGCGCCAACGAGCGTTTCATCCCGCCTTACGGCACTGGCGGCGCGCTGTACCTGCGCCCGTTCGTGATCGGCGTGGGTGACAACATCGGCGTGCGTACCGCGCCCGAGTTCATCTTCTCGATCTTCTGCATCCCGGTCGGCGCCTACTTCAAGGGCGGTTTGACCCCGCACAACTTCCTGATCTCCAGCTACGACCGCGCTGCCCCACAAGGCACCGGCGCGGCCAAGGTCGGTGGCAACTACGCCGCCAGCCTGATGCCGGGCTCCCAGGCCAAGAAGGCGCATTTCGCCGACGCCATCTACCTGGACCCGCTGACCCACACGAAAATCGAAGAGGTCGGCTCGGCCAACTTCTTCGGGATCACCCACGACAACAAGTTCGTCACGCCGAATTCCCCTTCGGTATTGCCGGGTATCACTCGTCTGTCGTTGATCGAACTGGCCAAAACCCGTCTGGGCCTGGAAGTGGTCGAAGGTGATGTGCTCATCGACAAGCTGTCCGACTTCAAGGAAGCCGGTGCCTGCGGTACTGCTGCGGTGATCACGCCGATCGGCGGCATCAGCTACAACGACAAGCTGCATGTATTCCACAGCGAAACCGAAGTCGGTCCGATCACCCAGAAGCTCTACAAAGAGCTGACCGGTGTACAGACCGGCGATGTCGAAGCGCCAGCGGGCTGGATCGTCAAGGTTTGATTTGACGCACCTGTCCGTTTGAACATCAAAGTCCGGCCATCACCTTGAAGGCCGGGCTTTTTTTCGTCCGTGTTTCGTGGGAAACGCCACTAGACTTGCCCCACGTAACAGCTATTAACAGGTGCCATCAAACCATGGGCAAATTCTGGCGAAAGTATCTGGCCTTGCTGGACACCGATTTCACCACGCAAGTGTTCGATAACATCAAGAACCTGTTGGTCTGCGCCCTGCTATTTGCGGCGGGCACCAATGCGTTGCATAGCGATCAACAGTTGTTTATGGGCTTGCTCGCCTCGAGTCTGGCGGGTTGGGGGCTGATTCTGGTGTCAGCGGTGTTGATGCTGCTTAGTGTCAGTGACGGCCTGCGACGGCTGTCCAAGTTGCCGTATCACACGGTGCTTCAAATTATTTTGTTTCTGCTTTACCTGATTTTGGCAGTGCGTGTGGTGGAGATCGTCTGGGTTTTCAGGGCGTAGCGGTCACAGCATGAGGTGTTTGCCCATGCAGCTCATCCTGAGCAATCCGGGCAAACAACCACTCCACAAACACCCGTGTGTGCGCCGTCACGTCCGGCGCAACACCGTAGTAATAACGCGGTAACGGCACACGCAACTCGGGCAACGGGCAGATCAGCTGGCCGCTTGAAAGATGGGTGCCCAGCAGAGAGGTCGGGCACAAGGCAATACCCTCTCCCATCACCGCGGCCTGAAGCACCAGATGCATGTGATCAAATTGCCGGGTGACCTGAGTGGCTGACTGGCTTTGACCAAAATGCATGGCCCAATGGTGCCAGTCTTCGCGACGCGCCTTGGCGGTCAGTAACGTGTGCCGGCTCAGCGAAGTGAGGTCTTCAAGTGGCAGGCGCTCGATCAGCGATGGCGCCGCGACCAGTAACAGTTCATCTTCGAAAAGCGCTCGCGCCTCGATCGCCGGAGCCCAATCGTCACGACCACGGCGAATGACGATATCGAACCCATCGCGAGCCTGATCGGGCGCCTGGGTTTGAGTGATTACCTGCGGTTTGATGTCCGGGTGCTGCGCCATGAAATCCGGCAGCCGGGGCGTCAGCCAAAGCGCGGCAAAGGACGGGCGGACATTGATCTTCACCGTAGGCAGCGAGGCATGCTCCTTAAGCGCAGCGGCGGCGTTGGCGATCTGCGCCAACCCGGCACTGACCTGCTCATAAAAGCGCTGGCCGGCCGGCGTCAGTACCGATTGACGGATGCGCCGCTCGAACAGCAGCACGCCCAGGTACTCCTCCAGCAATTTGATGTGCCGGCTGACGGCACTGTGGCTGACATGCAGCTCTTCGGCCGCCAGGCTGAAGCTCTGATGACGAGCAGCAACGGCGAAGGCGCGAACAGCATTAAGCGGCGGTAGTTGATTTTTCATGCGTCTAATTTAGTCACCTATGCGCTTTAATTAAAGCGTTTGTCACGCCCTCGTCGTCACGCCAATCTGCCAGCACGCAGCCAGCGCCACCTGACGGAGCAAGACATGAACAGCTACGGACTCTTTATACTTTTCGCCACCCTGACCATTTTGAGCCCGGGGCCTGGCGTGGTCCTGACCCTGTCCAACGCGATACGCCACGGTTGGGCGGGAGCCGTGCCGGGCATTCTGGGGATCGCGTCGGGGGCGTTCGTCGTCGCCGCCATCAGCGCCACCAGTGTGGGCCTGATACTCAGCACCTCCGCGAACGCCTTTACCGCGTTGAAATACGCCGGGGCCGCCTATTTGTTGTACCTGGGCTACAAAAGCTGGCGCTCGGATCGTTCCAGCACGCTGCTTGAAACGCGCCCCTCAAGCCCCGGCTATCGCTTCGTTGAAGCGGCTTCGCTGCAGTTTTTGAACCCCAAGGCGGTGTTTTTCTTTCTGGCGGTGTTCCCGCAATTCATCGACACCTCGGCGCACTTCTACGCCCAGTTCTTCAAACTGGTCGCCTCCTATGCCGTACTGGTAATTCTGGTGCATGGCAGCTATGCCTTGCTCGCCAATGCCGCCAAAGGCTGGTTGTCGAGCCCGAAGGGTTCCTGGGTGGCCGCCAAAGTTTCGGGCGTGACCTTCACAGCCTTTGGCGTGCTCATGGCCTCGGCCAGTCGCTAAGCCACAGGGTTGGCCATCGCGCCGCGCCTGCTCTCGATGGGCGCGGGTTGTTCTGCCGTCACTTGAACCGGTAGCTCAACGGCGAAGCGGCTACTGAATTCCTTGCGCCCCAGCGCCGTCAACGCCAGCGCCCGACTGTCCAGATCCTGCGTCACCCATTTACGTTTGATCGCCGTGTGCAGCAACGCCGCGCCCAACGCGCCACCCAGGTGCGGCCGACGCATGCTCCAATCCAGACACGGGCAGGCGAAGCGGCGGCGCAAAGTGCTGAGATCCTTGATGTCGATACCCAAGCCTTCGAACAGCACTTCACCGCTGTCGCTCAGGCGATAAGCCTGTTCGTCGGTGTCCAGCAACCACCCCGCTTCGATCATCCGGTCATGCAGCAACACTGCCAACGTGCCGGCCATGTGGTCGTAGCAGGTGCGAGCGAATTGCAGCCGATCCGGAGTGCGTGGGTTGAACGTCGGCGCAGCGTTCTGGCCGATCACCATCAGCGCTTCCAAGGCCTGGGCCACGCGTTTGTCGGCGAGGCTGTAATAGCGGTGACGGCCCTGAACGTGTAAACGCACCAGCGCCAGTTCCTTGAGCTTGGCCAAGTGAGCGCTGGCGGTGGAAGCGCTGACTTCGGCAACCGCCGCCAGTTCGGTACTGGTGCGGGCGTGGCCGTCCATCAGCGAACAGAGGATTTTCGTCCGGGCGGGTTCCGCGATGGCTGCGGCCACTTGAGAGACGCCGATGTCATGTTGTTCTGCGTTCATATTTCGCTCCCGGACGAATCGTCGTCTTTTCGAGTGGGAGATAGTAGCAACACTTTCCCGACCGACAAGGCTGCGACCCATGGATCCGATCATCGCTGCGACTCACCCCGACCCTTATCCCTACTACGCGCAATTGCGCGCCGAGGGTGGGCTGTTTTTTCATCAAGGACTGAAACTGTGGGTGGCCAGCAGCGCCCGTGCCGTTGCCGCCGTGCTGGCGCATCCGGACTGCCATGTCCGGCCGTCCCACGAGCCGGTGCCCCAAGTGATTGCTCAAGGCATGGCCGGCAAGGTGTTCGGTCAGTTGATGCGGATGAACGAGGGCGAACGGCAGCGTTGCCCGAGGGCGGCGATTGAGCCGGGGCTGACGTTGATTGACGTGCACGAGGTCAATGCATTGGTCGGCGCTCGATTGATTACCCCGGGTGCCGACGGGTTGTACGCGGCGATGTTTCGCGGGCCGGTCTGCGTAGTGGCGGCGTTGCCGGGGTTTTCTCCGGCTCAGGGCCGGGCCATCAGCGAGCTCACCGCCGATTTCGTTGCCTGCCTGTCACCGCTCAGCGATCCGGCGCAACTGGACGCCGCCCATGTCGCGGCGGAACAGCTGAAGGGTTATTTCATCGAGCTTCTGGACGACCCGAACAATCGAAGCACCTTACTCGCCGGTATCCGGCAGCGCTTCGCTGACACATCGACCGATTCTGAAACCTTGATCGCCAACCTGATCGGCCTGTTCTCCCAGACCTATGAAGCCACCGCCGGGCTGATCGGTAATGCGCTATTGGCGTTGATCCGAAACCCACAGTTGGATTCGACTCATGTTGATGACCTGATCGCTGAAGTCCAGCGCTTCGACCCGTCGGTGCAAAACACCCGCCGCTTCGTCGCCGCACCGTGTGAAATCGACGGCGTGAGCCTGAACCCCGGCGACGTCATCCTGGTGCTGCTGGCCTCAGCCAATCGCGATCCGCAGCTTAATGACAATCCCGATGCGTTTTTGCTCGACCGCCCGAACCGTCGCAGCTTCACTTTCGGCGCGGGTCGTCATCAATGTCCGGGGCAGGTGTTGGCCATGAGCATTGCCAGTGCCACCCTGACTGAGATCCTGGCGATGAAACCTGCTTTGGACTGTTTGACCTGGCACTACCGCCCTTCCCTGAATGGGCGCATTCCGGTCTTTGCCTGACTCAAGCGTTGCGATATTCAACCGTCAGGTGAGACAACTCATGAACCGGCGCCAGACGTTCGCGAATGGCGTCGGCATTGACACCCGCCACGGCCACGACGCTGACTATCGCCGCCCGCGCCTGGGGGCCGACTTGCCAGACGTGAAGGTCACTGATGCGAACATCGTCCGTCGATTCGAGCAGTTCACGAATTTCGGCGGCGACGTGCTCATCGGTGGTATCGAGCAACACGGCGGCGCTGTCACGCATCAAGCCATAAGCCCATCTCGCGATCACGATGGCGCCGACGATCCCCATCACCGGGTCCAGCCAGACCCAACCCAGGTAGCGCCCGGCCAGCAACGCCACGATGGCCAGCACCGAGGTCAACGCATCGGCCAGTACATGCAAATACGCCGAACGCAGGTTGTTGTCGTGATGATGAGCGTGGGCATGACTGTGATCGTGATGATCATGGCCGTGATGTCCATGATTGCCCGACAACAGAAACGCACTGACGATATTCACTGCCAGCCCCACCACCGCAATCACCGTCGCTTCGGTGAAGGCAACGGTGGTCGGTTGAAACAGTCGCACGATGGATTCGCCAGCGATGCCGATCGACACCAGGCCCAGCACTACGGCTGAAGCAAAACCCGCCAGATCCCCGACCTTGCCGGTACCGAAACTGAAGCGCGAGTTGTTGGCATGCCGCCTGGCAAAACCGTAAGCCGCCGCGGCAATGCCCAAGGCCCCGGCGTGGGTCGCCATATGAAAACCGTCCGCCAGCAGTGCCATGGAACCGGTGATGTAACCGGCGGCAATTTCGCCAATCATCATCACAAACGTCAGCGCCACCACCCACAACGTGCGGCGGGCATTGTCATCGTGGGCCGCCCCCAGAAACAGGTGGTCGTGGGTAAAACGCGAAGTTTGAGGTGTCAGTGTCATGGGGCGAGCCTCTATTTCGAGTAACGGCGGATGGCTTGCAGCAAGTCTCTACCGATAAAACCGGGGCTAGCAAGACATTAATCCGTGTTTCGTCAGGTTGACCACGTCATCGTTCATCGCGGGCTTGCCCGCGAAGGCTCCTGACAAACAACGCATCATTTCAGCCTGGCGCAACAGGCCACATCGCCTTTCATTTGTGGCGAGGGAGCTTGCTCCCGCTCGGGTGCGCAGCAGCCGTAAAATCGGTGCATGCGGTCAGTCTGAAGAACCGCGATGATTGGATTTGGGGTCGCTGCGCAACCCAACGGGGGCAAGCCCCCTCGCCACGAATAACGAAAAACCCGTCATCTCTGTTTGCATAGATGGAGGGTTTCTCCGTTTCAGCTCAACGCATAGCGACAAACGCCATTTGTAACAACGGCCAGAGTTTCAGACCCGTCCTACATCTTTCAAATGCCCTTTGATATAGCGTCCGCATCGTTTTCAAAAGATGAAACAAGGACGCTCATGGCTCGCAAAACAGACATACCTCGGGTTCAAAACCCACCATCGGGCGACGGGCACCACATCACCAGCCGCTACATGACCGCCACCGAACTGGCAGAGCGCGACGCCAGACAAAAATCCTATGACGACATATTGGCCCGACAGCAGGCATATGAAGACCGTTTTGTCAGGCAACCTCTGCAGCAGGATCAATCCAGCTCCATGGGTTGCGTGTTCACCAAAAGCTGCAACCTCCCCGACGGCGTAATAAACCACGACAACCCAGCCGGGTTCGTCCCTGTCGAGAAACTGACCGACTACGGAAAATTCTCCCTGCTGGGTGGCCGCGAAAGGGATGCGGCGGGAAACATCCCACTCAAAAAAATCAGTGGCAGCGCGTTACCTGCTGCACTGGGAACGCTTCTTCTGGGCGGAGTTGGTGCTGCTGGTACCGGGATGGGTGCTGCTGGCGCAGGTATAGTGACGGCTGGTGTTGCAGCTGGAGCCTTGGCTGGAATGGTTGCATTGCTGTGGCCGTCGAGCTTGGGCGACAGCTCCCTGTACACAGAAGAACAGCTCAAATCGCTCAAGGAAGGCCGTACACGGGTTCGACTGCATGTCGAGCAACAAGCTGACGGCACCTTGAAGGGTTATGGGTACAACACCCAGAAGCGCCGTGACTGGGAAATAATTCCTGTAGTCCGGTTCAAGAGTCAGGGTTCTCAGCAGGTGGCTGACTTTGGTAATGGGATAACCTTGATATGGACGCCAGCGGTTGACCCATCCAGCACCTCAGGGATTCCCCCGCTAGAGGCCGCACCACAAGCACCTCAGATCTGGATTTATCCGCCTACCGAACAGGCAGATAACATCATCGTCAACCCGATCTACCCGACTGAGTACAAGGACTACATTCTTGTTTTCCCGGCTGATTCAGGTGTGCAGCCGCTGTATGTTGTGGTTTCAAGATCTGCTGGCGGCGGTGATATAAAGTACCACCGGCCGCCGTTGGCATTGCCTGCATTTCCAGATGCCCTTCCTGTTAAATCAAAAAGCAGTGTTCAGGGCGGGGGGAGTAAGCGCAGCCGGTGGAAAGACCGAAAGGGGCGAATATATGAATGGGACAGTAAGACAGGCGCAATAGAGAAGTATGACAGTCAAGGTAAGCATCTTGGCGAGTTCAGTCACGAAACTGGTGAACAGATAGACCCCGCAAAACCCGGCAGAACCACCCCAAAATAAATTAAGAGGCTATTTATGTTTTTATGGATTAGTGGGTTTTTAAAAGGTGATGGCGAAGATGATTCCTTAAAATACGACTTTACAGTTCGACCTGAGTTTGAAGTCGCGGTAATGGGTGTTCTTGGGTGGAAAAGTCTTGATGAAAGTGCGGATGGAGAATGGTTACTAACCGGCGAGCAAATCCAACAAATCGCTATAGTTCTCAATGAGCAGTTACCGACCGAACTGGATCTCTTCATAGGGGTGCGGGAGTAGGTACAACTGAGATGGGAGTTAAAAAGTGAGCCTTCGCTACCAAGATCCATCAATGAGCCACGAGGAAGCGATGAGGCTTCTAGCTAGCGGCGAAGAAACTAACGTTGCCACCGCACTGGTTTCTATCGGGCTGAATGAGCAAGACAAGATTTGGGCTCAGAACACCTGCCTGAAGTACCTCGAGAGTGAATCCGAATCGGTTGCAGCAGCTGCCATCACCGCGCTCGGTCACATAGCCCGCAGACAGGGTGATCTGGACTTGGGTGCTGTACTCCCGGCCCTTGAAAAACTGAAGGAAAAATTCCCCTCCCTGGAAGGGACTGTGGCGGACACCCTTGATGATATTGAGGCATTCACCTGACTCACCCATCGGCAAAAGAACACTGGGGATCGCCAAGATCACAGCCTTCGACAGCTCGCCGACCGGGTACACCCGTGGAATCGAAGCCGTACGACATCCGGAGCTGCCGCTGGCTGCGATCTTTTGGGACAGCCAACGCTTAACTACCTGGCATCAGCGCAATCCCCCTCGCCACAGACAAAAAAAACTGCCATTTCTGTGGAAAGAAATGGCGGGTTTTGTCGTTTCAGCTCACACAGCCATCAATCATCCCGCGTCAGCACTTCCAGCAATTCAATCTCGAAAATCAGGTTCGAATTCGGCGTGATCGCGCCCATCGTCCGCTCGCCATAGGCCAGATGCGCCGGCACCAGCAGCTTGCGTTTACCGCCAACCTGCATGCCCATGATGCCCTGATCCCAGCCCTTGATCACCCGCCCCGTGCCAATCACGCACTGAAACGGTTTACCCCGACTGTAGGAAGAATCGAATTCAGTGCCGTCTTCCAGCCAACCCCGATATTGAGTGGTGATCAGCGCGCCTTTGACGGCGGCTTTTCCGTCGCCCACTTCAAGGTCGATTACCTGCAATTCATCATTCATTACATTCACTCTAGTGTGCGCTTGCCCGAACAGGCTTCATGGGCGCCGTTTTCCCAGAAATACAGGCTGTTGGCAACCGTTTCGGCCTGTCTCCGGCGGTGGCCGTGAACTAATATACCCACCACCTCCTCCCACGGTTCGATACACCATGATCGCAATTCCTCAATGAGTCAGCTCTGGACCAACGCGGCCATCGGCTCAATGACGCTTGCCTTGATCGTCGCGCTGATCTTGCGCGATCGTTGGCTGCAAAAGCAGTTGGCCGAGTGCCGTGCGCTGATCGACGACCTCACAGAGGGACAAAGCATCCGCCAGGAAGGTGACGTCGAACGCTTCAAACGCAGCCAATACTTTGCCCGCATTGGCACCTGGGACTGGGAAGTCGATACCGACAAACTCTATTGGTCGGACGCGATCTACGGCATGTTCGGGTTCAAGATCGGCGAGGTGACGCCCTCCTACGCTCTGTTCTGCGCCTGCGTGCACCCGGACGACCGGGTCAAGGTCCGCGCCGGAGAACTGCGTTGTCTGGAAACCGGTGAAAACCATGACGAGGAATACCGCGTGGTCTGGCCGGACGGCAGCATCCGCTGGCTGCGGGAAACCGGCAATGTGGTCAAGAATGCCCATGACGCAACGATCAAGATGATGGGCGTGGTACGCGACATCACCGAAGAAAAAGCCTCCGCCAGTTACCTGCAACACCTGGCCCATTACGACCCGCTGACCGGCCTGCCCAATCGACTGGTGCTTGAAGAACGCCTGTCCGAGGCCCTGGAACAGGCCCGCATCAGCGCCACGCGGGTTGCCCTGGTGTTTGTCGACCTCAATGGTTTCAAGGCAATCAACGACCACTATGGCCATGCGGCCGGCGACCGCGTGCTGGTCGCAACCGCTACACGCCTGAAGAGAATCCTGCGTTCAACCGACACCGTCGCGCGGATCGGTGGCGACGAGTTCGTGGTCATTCTGCAAGGCCTGCCCCAAGGCAACAGCCTGCAAGACGAAGCCCACAGCATCTGCCAGAAAATCTTCATCGAACTCGCACCGCCAGTGGTCATCGGCAACGACCAGCGCCACATCGGTAGCAGCCTGGGCGTGGCGGTGTTCCCGGACCATGCGCCGAGCATGGACCGGTTGATTCACATTGCCGATCTGGCGATGTATGAGGCTAAGCGCAGCGGGAATAATCAGTATCGGTTGGGCGGTCAGACGGTGAGCCGGGTCTGATGCAGGCGCCCCGGCGCGCCTACCAGAGAGCAATATCGTAGGTGAAATAGATCCGGTTGCTGTCACGTCCGCGGGCGAAGTCCGAACGGTAGACGTAGTTGCGCAGCTTCACGCCCAAGCCCTTGAACGTGCCACTCTGGACCACATAGGCCAGCTCCGTGTCGCGTTCGGACTCTTTGATGTTGGTATCAGACTTGCCATCGTTCCCTTTGAGATAACGGGTCATGAACGTCAGCCCCGGCACGCCCATCGGCGCAAAGTCGTAACCGTAACTGAGCATCCAGGTCTTCTCGTCCTCTTCGATGAACTTGCCGATGCCAGCGTTGCTGAACGAGTACACCGTCGCACCACTGATGTATGGCAACCCGGCGTCACCGCTGAGTTGTTGGTAACCGCCACCAAAGGTGTGCCCCGCCACCGCGTAAGACAACTGGCCGCTGAGCATGTCGTTATCGATTTTCGAGGCGTAGGCACGGCCCGCGTCCTTGCTGTTGAAATAGCGCAGGTCACCGGTCAACACCCCGGGACCCAACGGCAGATCGTGCTGGATGCCGGCAAAATTCTGCCGATAGAAGTTTTCCAGCTCACCGTAGAAGTAACTCACTCGCGTCTTCTTGCCGAGTTTGTAGTCACCGCCGGCGTAGGTGAAATCGCCACCTTTATCGCCTGAATAACCGTCAGGAACGATCGACACGCTGTCGGTGGAATCGCGCAGTTTGAATCGGTCCAGATGGCCGCCGGTCAGGGTCAGGTTTTCGATGTCGGTACTGGTGACTTGCCCTCCCTCGTAGGTTTGCGGCAGCAAGCGCGCATCGTTGTAGATCAGTACCGGGTTTTTGGGCAGCAAAGTGCCGTACTTGAGGGTGGTCTTGGCCAGTCTGACCTTGGCCGCCGCCCCGGCACTGGCAAACTCATCGGCGGCACGGCCGTCATCGTGCACAGGCAGCAGACCGGTGCCGCTGCGGCCACGACCGGAATCAAGTTTGACCCCCAGCAAGCCCAGTGCATCGACCCCGAAACCCACTGTGCCAGGGGTGAAACCCGACTGAAAATCCAGCAGGAAGCCCTGGGCCCACTCAGTGCGCTCACTTTTGGCGGTTCTGGCCGAACGCGCACTCAAGCCATGCTCATCGCGAAAGTTTTCGTTGATATAGACGTTACGCAGTTGCAACTTCAACTTGCTGTCGTCGATGAAATCACTCGCACCGGCAGTAGCCATCGGCAACACACCCAGAAGAGGAAGAAGAGCCCCGCGAGTCAGAAAGTGGGTCATGTCGAACTACTCATATTGTTGTTTTAAGGATGCACGTGACCGCACGCCCGCCATCGGGCGCGTGAAGTTCTATCAAGTAGCGAGTCAGGGATGAATCAGGCGAACAGCGTCAAGGCCCCGGTCAGCAGGGCTAACGCTGTGACCACCAGGGAAGTGAACACCGCCCATTTGAAGGTGGCGCGCTGGAAGTCGCCAAGGTCGCGATCGACCATCCCCACCAGCAACAGGGTCGAGGCCACCAGTGGGCTCATCAAGTGCACCGGCTGGCCAAGAATCGACGCCCGGGCGATTTCCACCGGATCGATCCCGTAGGCCGCCGCCGCGTTAGCGAGGATTGGCACCACGCCGAAATAATAGGCATCGTTGGACAGCACGAAGGTCAACGGCATGCTGGTAATCGCCACCACCAGCGGGAACAAGTGCCCCCAGGACGGTGGAATCCAGTCAACCAGGGTTTGCGCCAGAGCGTCGACCATTTTGGTTCCGGAGAAAATCCCGGCGAAGATACCGGCCGCGAACACCAGCAGGACTACCGTCATGGCATTGCCGGAGTGCGCGAGGATGCGCTCTTTTTGAATGTTCAGTTGCGGGTAGTTGATCATCAGCGCCAGCACGAAGCCAATCAGAAACAGGATTGCCGAGTGCATGAGTCCCATCACCAGCGCGACCATCACCGCCGTCACCAGCAACAGGTTGACGTAGGCCAGTTTCGGGCGTTTGTGCGGCGTGTCCTCAAGAATCGCCTTGATATAGCAATCACTCCCGCCGCTTTGCAGCTGGACGTTGCCAATGCGTTTACGCTCGGCGCGGCCCAGCAGGAACGCGGTGAATACCACCCACGCAGCGCCGCCGATCATGGTCGGCAACAACGGAACAAAGTACGCCCCGGCATCCAGCCCCAATGCGGCAATCGCCCGGGTCGCCGGGCCGCCCCAAGGGGTCATGCCGCTCATGATGCTCAACGACAGCATGGAAACGGTCGCCAAAATCATCGGGTTCATCCCAATGCGCTTGTACAACGGCAGCATTGCCGCGCAGGTGATCATGTAAGTGGTGGTGCCATCGCCGTCCAGGGCGACAGTCAGCGATAGCAGCGCAGTACCGACCGCAATTTTCATCGGGTCGCCATTGACCCGTTTGAGAATCTTGCGGATCAGCGGATCGAACAGTCCTGAGTCGATCATCAATCCGAAAAACAGAATCGCGAACAGCAGCAATGCTGCGGACGGTGCGACCATCTTCAGGCCGTCGAGCATCATTTTGCCGGTGGTTCCGCCAAAGCCGCCGATGATCGCAAAGACAATCGGAACAATGGTCAATGCAACGATGGGTGATAGACGCTTGGTCATGATCAGGAACGTGAACACAACCACCATGGCCAAGCCGAGTAAGGCAAGCATAGGGCAACTCTCTTGTTGTTATGGAAGACGTGGCCGACGCGCCAGGCGTACGACCCCGAGCTTGTTCTGATGCAAAACTGCGGTGACTACGTGGGAAGACTACCCAGCGAACCGTTGGGAAACCGGGGCATACACAAAGCCGGAAAACAGCCTTCGGGCGGTACGAACAACAGAGGCGCGGATTGTCTCACCGTTCTTCCCGGTGTAGGACAAGACGACATCGATGCCGCCGCTCGGATGCTCGATTCGCACCTGTTGCAGACGCGGCCCGCCGGTATTGCCGAGCATCTGCGCGACCACACTGCCTTCGCTGACACAGGCCGTGGCCAGACCGATGGAACCGGTAATGGCCAGCGCACGGTGGCAGTTGTACGGCATGAAGTAGCGAACCTGAATCGTGCCGCCAGCCTTGGCCTTCGATACCAGCACCGGCTTGGGGATGACCTTGTCGCTGACATCGCCCAGGCCCATGGCCATGCCGGCCTGTAGCCGCAGGGCTTCGAGGCGCTGCAGAAAGTCTTTGTCGGCGTCCAGTTCGGCCGGCGTTTCGTCGCCGCGTTTGCCCAGGTGACGCGCCTCGAGAATCATCATTGGCATGGCCATGTCGATGCAGGTCACTGGAATGTCGTCGAATCGGTCTTCGGTGCTGCCAGTTGGAAACAGCTTGCCGGTCTTGCTGCCAGCGGCATCGAGGAATGTCAGCTGAACCGGTGCCGCGCTGCCAGGCACGCCATCGATGGCGGTGTCGCCTTCATAGCTGACCTTGCCGTCTGGCGTCTGCACATCAGAGGTGACGAAGGTGCCGGTGTTGAGATTGCGAATCCGCACGCGGGTCAGCTCACCGGCCGCCTTGACCAGACCCTGCTCGATGGCAAATGGCCCGACCGCGCAGAGCATGTTGCCGCAATTGGGCGCGGTATCCACCCGACGCTGAGACACCATGACCTGGACGAACAGGTAATCAACATCGGCATCGGGATGCAACGAAGGGCTGACGATGGCGACCTTGCTGGTTTGCGGGCTGCCACCGCCGATGCCGTCGATCTCCAGTTCGTGACCGGAGCCCATCACCGAGAGCAACAGCTCATCGCGTTCTTGAATCGAAACCGGCAGATCCCAAGCGAGAAAAACCGGCCCCTTTGAAGTACCGCCGCGCATCAGCACACAAGGAATTCGTTGCATGACTACTAACTCTTGTTAATCAATCGAGGTAATTGATGTCTTGCAAACAAGAGTGACAGGGAAGTAATTGTGTTTCCAATGCAAAGATCGGAGCAATTATTGCGTTTCACAAAAGAAAGCTTTACCGTGATTCAGCGCCCTCCTCCGACGAGACAGAACATGGAATATGAGCTCCAGGACATCCGATCTTTCGTGAAAATCGCCGAACTGGGGAATTTTCATGAGGCTGCCGACGCACTGCATCTATCACAACCGGCCTTGAGCCGACGGATAAAAAAACTCGAGGAGGGTTTGGGGACTACCTTGCTCGACCGAACCACGCGCAAGGTCAGCTTGACCAGTGTCGGCCGTGATTTCCTGCCCAAGGCTCGCCGATTGCTGGATGACTTCGACGACTCGATCCTGAATATCCGCGAGTTGGCTGAGCGGCAAATTGGTCAGGTGACCCTGGCCTGCATTCCAACCGCTGCGTTTTACTTCCTGCCGTCGGTGATTCGTCTTTATAACGAACGCTACCCGAAAATCCGCATCCGTTTGCTCGACCTCAGCGCCAATGAAGGGCTCGAAGCGGTGCTGCGAGGGGAAGCCGACTTCGGCATCAACATGATGAGCGGCCAGCACCCGGACATTGAATTCGTTTCACTGGTCAACGAGCCCTTTGTCCTTGCCTGCCGCCGTGACCATGAACTGGCCGGGCGGACGTCCGTGACCTGGTCAGAATTGAGCGACTACCGGTTGATCGGCGTCGGGCGCCTGAGCGGCAACCGCATGATCCTGGACCACGCCTTGTCGGGCCTGAGCTGGCGTCCGCAGTGGTTTTATGAGGTACAGCATTTGTCCACCTCGCTGGGCATGGTCGAAGCCGGTCTGGGGGTTTCCGCGATGCCGAGCCTTGCGATGCCGACGGCGGATCACCCGACGCTGGTGAGCATTCCGCTCACCGATCCTGTGGTGAACCGGACACTCGGCCTGGTGTACCGTCGGGGCGCATCGTTATCGCCGGCGGCGGAGAAGTTCGTTTCGATCCTGCTCGAACAATGGCCCCACTGAGCCGTGAGCTCGATCAGCAACCTCCTTGCTGACTGAAAGGACGCCAGCCTTTATCCTGACGCCCCGCTGAAAATCGGGCGAGCGCCGCTCTCGCCTGCCACACCCTGGAGTTTCGCCATGCCCCACGAAGGCAACCTGTTGCAAGCCGCTGTCGTCTTTTTATTCGCGGCGGTGCTCACCGTGCCCTTGGCCAAGCGCCTGCAATTGGGGGCGGTGCTCGGCTATCTGTTTGCCGGGGTGATCATCGGGCCGTCGGTGCTGGGCTTGATCGGCAACCCGCAAAGCGTCAGCCACATTTCCGAACTCGGGGTGGTGTTGCTGCTGTTTATCATCGGCCTTGAGTTGTCGCCGCGACGTTTGTGGGTGATGCGCAAATCGGTGTTCGGCGTGGGCCTGGCACAGGTGCTGCTGACCGGTTCGGTGATTGGCGTACTGGCGTTGTTCGTGTTCGGCCAATCCCTGAACAGTGCCATCGTGTTGGGCCTGGGCCTGGCGTTGTCGTCCACTGCATTTGGTTTGCAAAGCCTGGCCGAGCGCAAGGAACTGACCAGCCCTCACGGACGGTTGGCGTTCGCGATTTTGCTGTTCCAGGACATTGCTGCAATCCCATTGATCGCGATGGTGCCACTGCTGGCCGGCGGCGATCACACCACCAGCGCCGCCGAAGATTTGAACCATGGCTTGCGGGTGCTGGGCAGTATCGCAGTGGTGGTGATCGGCGGGCGTTATCTGTTGCGCCCGGTGTTTCGCGTGGTGGCCAAGACTGGTTTGCCGGAGGTGTCCACCGCCACCGCATTGCTGGTGGTGATCGGTACAGCGTGGCTGATGGACCTGGTCGGCGTGTCCATGGCACTCGGCGCATTTCTCGCCGGTTTGCTGCTGGCGGATTCCGAATACCGCCACGAACTGGAAGCGCAGATCGAGCCGTTCAAGGGGCTGCTGCTGGGGCTGTTTTTCATCAGCGTCGGCATGGGCGCCAACTTGAGTTTGCTGCTCAGCGCGCCGATTGCGGTGCTGGGGCTGACCGTGCTGTTGATCGCGATCAAGCTGCCGCTGCTGTTTGTGGTCGGTCGACTGGCCGGGGGCTTGGGCAAGGTCAATGCGATTCGTTTGGGGATTGTGCTGGCGGCCGGTGGTGAGTTTGCCTTTGTGGTGTTCAAGATCGGCCGGGATCAGGGCTTGTTTGAGCCGCGCCTGTACGACTTGCTGGTACTGACCATCACCCTGTCGATGGCGCTGACACCGCTGTTGCTGCTGGCCTGCGCACGACTGGTCAAACCCAAGGTTCAACCGGTAGAGGTGCCGCAGAAGTTTCGCGAAATCGACACCGACACACCGCGCGTGGTCATTGCCGGCATGGGTCGTATGGGGCAGATCGTTGCGCGGATTCTGCGGGCGCAGAACATCAAGTTCGTCGCCCTCGACACGTCGGTGGAAACCATCGAACTGTCCCGCAGCTTCGGCGGTGTGCCAGTGTTCTACGGCGACCCGATGCGCCCGGAAATCCTCAGCGCGGCCAAGGTCGAGCAAGCGGAGTTTTTCGTGATCGCCACCGATGATCCGGAGACCAACATCAAGACGGCCGAGGTGGTGCATAAGCTTTATCCGCACATCAAAATCATCGCCCGCGCCCGTAACCGTCAGCATGTGCACCGGTTGGTGGATGTCGGGGCTCAGGCGGTGCGGGAAACCTATTACTCCAGCCTGGAGATGACCCGGCGCACCCTGGTTGGACTAGGGTTGACCCAGGCCCAGGCGGATGCGCGGATCAAGCGTTTTACCCATCACGATGAACAGGTGCTGGAAGCCCAGCATGCGGTGTATGACGATGCGGCCAAGGTGATGCAGACCGCTCAGGAAGCGCGGGCGGAATTGGCAAAACTGTTTGAGTCGGATCAGTTGGAGGAGGAAGCGGGTAAGGTTTGAAACGGATCGTTCCCACGCTCTGCGTGGGAATGCCGCCATGGACGCTCTGCGTCCGCTCTTGAAATGTGACGCAGAGCGTCACGGGATGCATTCCCACGCAGAGCGTGGGAACGATCACTTGGCAAGGAACCCACAATGGCTGACCAGACCTCCCCCGCCCTGAAGGAAATCTTCAACGCCGAACGCCTCGCACACATCGCCACCGAGATGACTGCGGTCTATCCCGGGTTCGATGCCAAGGCCTTCCTGAAACTGGCCAGAACCGGTCTGGCGGAATTGTCAGTCATGCAACGCATGGCCCGCGTCAGCGAATGCCTGCACGCGGTATTGCCACTCGGTTATGAAGAATCCCTCGACGTCCTGCGCGCCCTCGCCCCGCGCCTCAACAGCGCCTTCGTCAGCATGTTTTTGCCGCACTACGTCGCGACCTACGGCGCTCACACGTTCGACCTGTCGATGAATGCGCTCAAATATTTCACAGCCTTCGGCTCATCGGAATTCGCCATTCGGCACTTCCTGCGCAGCGATATCGAACGCTCGTTGGCGCTGATGCACGACTGGTCGCTGGATGAAAACGAACATGTCCGGCGCCTGGCGAGCGAAGGTAGCCGACCGCGCCTGCCATGGTCGTTCCGCCTGGAACAGGTCCAGGCCGACCCGACACTGGCGGCTGCGATCCTCGACAACCTCAAGGCCGACGACAGCCTCTACGTGCGCAAATCCGTGGCCAACCACCTCAACGACATCACCAAGGATCATCCCGAGTGGGTGCTGGCGCTGATCGAGGGTTGGTCGCTGGACAACAAGCATACGGCGTGGATCGCCAGACACGCTCTGCGCAGTTTGATCAAACAGGGTAACAAGCGGGCGCTGGCAATCATTGGCGCGGGTGGCAAGCCCGAAGTTGAGATCATTGACGTGAAGGTCGAACCGGCGGTGATTCGCCTGGGTGAGAAAATCACCCTGTCTTTCAGAGTGAAGTCCACGGTCCCGGACAGTCAGCGATTGGTGATCGATTACGCTATCGATTATGTCAAAGCCAACGGCAGCACCTCGGCAAAGGTGTTCAAACTTAAAGCCCTCACACTGTCCGACAATGCCAGCAAAGCCATTAGCCGCAGTCAGCACATCAAGGAACTGACCACCCGCAGGCACTATGCCGGCCAGCACGCGGTGCACATTCTGGTAAATGGCGAACGCTTGGCCAGCACCCAATTCCGAATTATCGCTGACGCTCATTGATGCCCACACCAGAGCCGCCCGGCAGCATGCGCGTGAGCGTGTTGTCGCGGACCCAGTAGTGATGGAACAACCCCGCCGCTGCGTGCAAACCAATCAACCAGTAGCCGGTGCTGCCGAGCAATTCATGCCAATGCTTGAGTTGCTTGGCCAGATCGGGATCAACCGCCACCGGCGCCGGCAAGAAAAAGCCGAAATACGGCATCGGCTTGCCCCCGGCGGCCAGCATCAACCAGGCCAATAGCGGCGTAGCGATCATCAACCCATATAGCGCCAGATGCATGAGGTGCGAGACGCCGGTCTGCCAGGTGGGCGGGGCCGGGGTAATCGGTGGCCGGGGCGTGAGGCGCCCGAGCAAGCGAACCCAGACCAGCGCAAAAATGCTCAACCCGAATACGCCGTGCAGCCCCAGAAACAGGCCCTTCAAGGCATGCCCACGGGGCAACAATCCTTTGATCTCGATGCAACCATAAACGCCGACGAACAACGCCAGCATCAGCCAGTGCAAGGTGATCGAGAGTTTTCCATACCGGTGTACTGCTGAATCTCGGGTCATACGGGGCCTCGTGAAGCTCAGTGGCGGCTGCCGACTCATTCGCACAGCCTGGATCCGGTTTCGTCGAACCGACCGGCGCCACCCTGCCCGTCCAGTCTTAAGACAATCTGAAGGTCACCTTCAGACTCCGTTAAGAATTGCCTTTGATACTCCTCCCAAACTTACTCAGGGAGGCGTTCTTGCCCATGCCCGATTTCGACTGGAACATCCCTCTGCCCCTGCACTTCGGCCAAGCCGAAACCCCGCAGATGAGTCTGGCCAGAGCCTTGCCGGACGATCCCCAGCGTCCGGTTCTCGAAGCCTTTATCCAGCAACGTTTTCGAAAGGCCCACGGCGCCGATATCCGCCAATTTATGCCGCAGCTGTTCGGCATGAGCGATGCGTCAGGCGCGCTGTCTGCGGTGGCCGGCGTACGACTGGCCAGCGCCGAACCGCTGTTTCTGGAGCGTTACCTGGACGAAGCCATCGATCCGCTGATCAGCGACGCTGCCGGCCAACCCGTGGACCGGACCGGTATTGTCGAGGTCGGTAACCTCGCCGCCAGCGATACCGGCAGCGCGCGCCTGAGCATCATCGCCATCACCTACCTGTTGGCCATGGGCGGGCTGGAATGGGTGGCATTCACCGGCAACATCGGGCTGGTGAACAGTTTTCATCGCCTGGGCTTGAAGCCGGTGACGCTCTGCGCCGCCGACCCTGAGCGGCTGGGCGACGACCGTCACCTCTGGGGCAGTTATTACGAGAGTCAGCCATGGGTGCATGTCGGCAACATCCGCGCCGGTTTCATCCATTTGCGCAACATCGGTCTGTTCAATCGTCTGGGGTTGCCGATCTCCCTTGAGGAGTCCAGCCATGTCGCCTGAAATGGAGCGGTTCAAGCAGACCCTGCGCAGTCATGCCGAGCGCAAGACCAACGCCATCGCCTTGTGGGGCGATCAGTTGAAACTGGACTACGCCACGCTGTACGCCGAGGTCATGTATCGCCAACAGCGTCTGCGCGATGAGCACGTCAAAGTGGTCGCGCTGGCCCTGGACAACGGCACCGAGGCGATGCTCTGGGACCTGGCCGTACTGTTCGAAGGCCTGACCGGCCTGACGTTGCCGCCTTTCTTCAGCCCGGCACAACGCAGCCATTGCCTGCAACAGAGCCAGGCCGAACTGGTGATTGGCGAACCGGAACTGGAAGCCGAACTGCAGGCGGCCGGCTACGAGAAGACCGGCGAATTCTGGCGTCGCGCCTTCAGCGGTCCGAACCGGATACCCGAAGGCACCGCCAAACTGACCTTCACCTCAGGCACCACCGGTACGCCCAAAGGTGTGTGCCTGAGCGCCGAAAGCCTTTTGCGGGTGGCCCGTGAACTGGATCAGGCAAGCAAACCTACCGATCCACGGCATCACCTGGCGCTGCTGCCCCTGGCGATTCTGCTGGAAAACCTCGGCTGTTATGCCGCGCTGTATGCCGGCGCGACCTTGAGCGTACCGAGCCAGAAAACCCTGGGCATTCAGGGTGCCAGCGGTGTCGATGTGCCGCGGCTGTTGGGTTGTCTGGCCACCCGAAAACCGGAAAGTCTGATCCTGGTGCCGCAGTTGCTGCTGATGCTGGTCAGCGCCGCCGAGCAAAAAGCATTCAACCCTCAGTCATTGCGTTTTGCCGCAGTGGGCGGTGCGCGGGTTAGCGAAGAGTTACTGCATCGTGCCCAGCGCATCGGCCTTCCGGTCTATGAGGGTTACGGGTTGTCGGAATGCTCGTCGGTGGTGTGCCTCAATCGCCCGGGGTCGCACCGCCCTGGTAGCGTCGGCCGGCCCCTGCCCCATGTCGAGCTTCGCCTGGCCGACGATGGTGAAGTGCTGGTCAAGGGATCGACCCTGCTCGGTTATCTGGGGCAAGCGCCCTTCCGCGATGATTGGTGGCCGACCGGCGACCTCGGCGAGTTCGACCCAGAAGGTTTTCTCTACCTCAACGGGCGCAAGAAGCATCAGTTCGTCACCAGTTTCGGCCGCAACGTCAATCCGGAATGGGTCGAGGCCGAACTCACTCAGCGTCGCCACATCGCTCAGGCGTTTGTCTATGGCGAAGCGATGCCAACCAACCACGCCCTGCTCTGGCCCCATCGGCCGGACTGCACCGATGAAGAGCTCGCTGCCGCCGTGGCCCAGGCCAACGAGGCCTTGCCCGATTACGCCCAGGTTCATCACTGGACCCGTCTCGATCAACCGTTCACCGCCGCCAACGGCTTGCTGACCGCCAATGGCCGACCGCGCCGCGACGCCATCGTCGAACGTTACCGGGCGCAGCTCACTGAATCCGTTTTTTCCGAGGAATCCGCATCATGAGTTTTTTCGACACCCTACAAGAAGCCACCCTGCAAGAACGCCACGAGTTGTTCAACCTGCCGATCATCCGCGATGCCCTTGAGGGCAAGGTCAGCCTGGACAGCTACCGCGCTTTTCTCGCCCAGGCCTACTACCACGTGCGCCATACCGTGCCGTTGATGATGGCGTGCGGCGCACGTCTGCCGCAGCGGCTGGAATGGTTGCGTAAAGCGGTGTGCGAATACATCGAGGAGGAATACGGCCACGAACAATGGGTACTCGACGACATCGCGGCCTGTGGCGGCGACAAAGAGGCGGTGCGTGACGGTCGTCCCTCGCTGCCGATCGAGTTGATGGTCAGCTTCCTCTACGACCTGATTGCACGGGACAACCCGGTAGGCCTGTTCGGCATGGTCAATGTGCTGGAAGGCACCAGCATTGCCCTGGCCACCCACGCGGCCGGCAGCATCCGCGAGCGTTTGGCGCTGCCGGAAACCGCCTTCAGCTACCTGAGTTCCCATGGTTCGCTGGATATCGAACACATGCAGACCTACCGCCGGCTGATGAACACACTCGAAGACCCGGCCGATCAAGCCGCAGTGATTCATGCCTCGAAGGTCGTGTACAAGCTCTATACAGACATGTTCCGCGGCCTGCCCCGCGATGGGGAGAACCTGCATGCAGCTGCATGAAGCCCGTGTGGTTTTGACCGGAGCCAGCGGCGGTATCGGCCTGGCCATCGCCAGCGCCCTGTGTGCCAGTGGCGCGCGGGTGTTGGCCGTGTCCCGGCACCGGGAGGCGCTGGAACCCTTGCTCGAACGCTACCCGCTGCACCTGTGTTGGGTCGGCTCTGACCTGACCGTCCCCGGCGACCGACACAAAGTGCTGGCCGCGGCCAAAGCCATCGGCGGCATCAACCTGCTGGTCAACGCTGCCGGGGTCAATCACTTCGCCATGCTCGAACAGCTCGATGACAGCGAGATCAATGCGATGCTGGCGGTGAACATCAGCGCGCCGATCTGCCTGACCAAGCTTTTGCTGCCGCTGCTCAAGCAGGCTGAGAGCGCCATGGTGGTGAACGTCGGCTCGACCTACGGCTCCATCGGCTACCCCGGTTACGCCAGCTATTGCGCCACCAAGTTTGCCCTGCGCGGTTTCTCCGAAGCCCTGCGCCGGGAGCTGGCCGACACCCGGATCAACGTGCTTTACGTTGCCCCCCGGGCGACCCACACCAGCATGAACAGCCCGGCGGCCCAGGCGCTGAACGATGCGCTCAAAGCCAATGTCGACGATCCGCAAACCGTCGCCTCGGCGGTCATCCACGCGATTGCCGGTGACCGGCGTGATTTGTACCTGGGCTGGCCGGAACGCTTTTTCGTCCGCCTGAACAGTCTGTTGCCGCATCTGGTGGACCGTGGCTTGCGCAAGCAGTTGCCGCTGATCCGTCGCCTCAGTCAGAAGCCTGATAACGAGAGTCTCAAACCATGAAAAAAATCGTCACTTGCCTGTTGTTAGGGGTGTTGAGCCAAAGCGTCTGGGCGCTCGACGCCGCCGATCAGCAGCGCCTCAATGGCATTCAGCAAAGCTGGGCGCACATTCAATACGAATTGCCCGCCGAACAACGCACCGCGGCCTTCGAAAAACTCGCGACCCAGGCCTCGGCGTTTACCCAGGAACGCCAATCCCTGGCCGAAGCATGGATCTGGTCCGGCATTGTCACCAGCAGTTGGGCCGGAGCCCAGGGTGGCCTCGGTGCCCTGAGCAAGGTCAAGGCCGCCAAAGTCGACCTGGAAAAAGCCCTCACCATTGATCCCAAGGCCCTGCAAGGCTCGGCCTACACCAGCCTCGCGGCGCTGTATGATCGCGTGCCCGGCTGGCCCCTCGGTTTCGGCGATGCCGACAAGGCTGAACAATTGTTAAAGCAGGCCTTGCAGCTGAACCCCGCTGGCATCGACAGTCTGTACTTCTGGGGCGATCACCTTTACCGTCAAAAGCGCTATGGTGAAGCCAGGGAAGCACTGCAAAAAGCCTTGCAAGCGGCACCGCGTCCTGGCCGGGAAAGCGCCGACGCCGGGCGCCGCAAAGAGATCCAGGCGTTACTGGTGGACGTGAACAAGAAACTCAACTGACAGGAGTCCGCGTGCGCTTATTACTGATCGAGGATGACGTGGCCCTTGGCGAGGGCATTCATCAGGCTCTGGGCCGTGAGGGTTACACCGTCGACTGGCTGCAGGACGGCAACAGTGCCTTGCATTCGCTGCTCAGCGAGACGTTTGACCTGGCCGTGCTCGACCTCGGCCTGCCGCGCATGGACGGTCTGCAAGTGTTGCGCCGCCTGCGTGAAAGCGGCTCCAACTTGCCGGTACTGATCCTCACCGCCCGCGATGCCACCGAAGACCGCATCGCCGGGCTGGATGCCGGGGCCGACGATTACCTGATCAAACCCTTCGACCTGGACGAACTCAAGGCTCGCCTGCGGGCCTTGTTGCGACGCAGCGCCGGTCGCGCCCAAGTGTTGATCGAACACGCCGGCATCAGCCTGAACCCCGGCACCCAGCAAGTCAGCTATCAAGGCGAGCCGGTGGCGCTGACGCCCAAGGAATATCAACTGCTCCACGAACTGCTCTCGCCGCCGGGCCGGGTCATGACTCGCGATCACCTGATGCAATTGCTTTACGGCTGGAACGAAGAAGCCGAAAGCAACACCCTGGAAGTGCATATCCATCACCTGCGCAAGAAGTTCTCCACCGACCTGATCCGCACCATTCGCGGTGTCGGGTACCTGGTGGAGGAGCGTCGATGACTTCGATCCGGCGTCGCACCCTGACGCTGATCATTGGCCTGTTGCTGACTGGCCTGGCGATCATCAGCGTGCTCAACCTGCACGACAGCAATCACGAAATTGCCGAAGTCTACGACGCTCAACTGGCCCAGAACGCCCGGCTGCTGCAGGGTGTGATGCGCATGCCGCTGGCCAGCAATGAACACGCCGAACTGTATCAAGCGTTCAACAAGGCCTTGAGTGAAGCGGTGCCGAGAGTCGATGGTCATCCCTATGAAAGCAAAATTGCCTTTCAGGTATGGAATCGCAAGGGCGAAGTACTGGTGCACACCGCCAGTGCGCCCTCCTTCACGGCCCCGCCGACGAAACCCGGTTTCAGCGACGTAGTGGATCTGCACAACCGCCATTGGCGGGTGTTCATGCTCGAAGACAAACAGAATGACCTGCGCATCTGGGTCGGTGAACGGGATGACGTGCGTGCGGACCTAGTAGACCGGATCGTGCGTCATACCCTGTGGCCCAATGTGCTGGGCAGCCTGATATTGGCGGCCATGGTCTGGCTGGCCATTGGTTGGGGGCTCAAACCCCTGGCCAACATGGCGGAAACGTTGCGGGCACGGCACAGCGGTTCTTTGGAGCCGTTGCAACTGACTCCGTTGCCCAGCGAACTGGAACCGATGCAAGCAGCGCTCAACCGCATGCTCGCGCAAATTCAAGAAGTGCTTGGCCGCGAGCGGCGCTTCATCGCCGACGCCGCCCACGAACTGCGCACGCCGCTGGCAGTGCTGCGGGTGCATGCGCAAAACCTGCAGGAAGCCGGCACGGAACAGGAACGTCGTGAGTCCCTGGCGTTTCTGATTGCCGGGGTCGACCGCACCAGCCGCCTGGTCAATCAGTTGCTGACCATGGCCCGTCTCGAACCCAAGACTGTGGCGCCGGTGCTGCACAGTATTGATCTGAGCGAAACCGTGCGCGCCAGTCTGGCCCAACTCACGCCCTGGTTATTGAGCAGGAACCTGGAACTGGCCTTCGACGTCGATGACCAGCCTTTTGAAGTCCTCGCCGACGCCGCCGACATCGACATCGCCCTGAACAATCTGGTCACCAACGCCGCGAATTTTTCACCGGAACATGGCGTCATCACCGTGCAATTGAGCCAGGAGGAAGGGTTCTACAACTTGAGCGTCCAGGACCAGGGACCGGGCATCGACGAAGCAGATCGCGCGCGGTTGTTCGAACGTTTTTACAGCCGCGGAAACACCGGAGGCGCGGGGTTGGGGTTGACCATCGTCAGCACCATTGCGACGCGGCTGGGTGGGCGGATTACGCTGGTCAACCCACCCGAAGGCGGGCTGCGGGCAACCCTGTCGATTCCCGATGGCCAGAACCACAGCTCTGTGCAGCGGACCACCCGCGAGCTGCCGCCCAATGGCTGAATGTGCGCCAAAACACACTCCCTTGTAGGATCGCCGCACCGCTCGCTCCTACAAGAGAATGGAGCTCACACATCTAAGGCGTATTAATGTGATCCAGCACCCGGTTCGCAGTGATCTCCGCCACCATGATGCTATTTGAAATACCCAGTAGGGCGTGACGCGATTCACCCTCTAGATGATCCACCAACTGATGGACCATCACATCGACCGAGGCCAGCGTCTCGACCAAAAAAACCGCCAGGGTTTCGGTAGTCGCCTCTGGGTCTACGGCAAACAGCTTGCTGGGTTTACGCGCGGTGGCTTTGATGTCGGCATTCGACGGGAAGTGGAAGTCGAGGGCGCGTTTGGCGGCCTCGTTGAGTTTTTTCGAATCGGGTTCGTACGGGGATATCGGATCGGTGTCCGGCGGATTTGGCGTAACTTTGAACATGTCTTAGATTCCTGATGTGGGCTCCCATCACTTCTCTACTAAAGAAGGGGTGGCAGCTGTACGCAGGTTAGTAGACCGGGGAATCTAAGAAGCCGGCGCGCCCAAGGACGCCCTACGTACAGCTACCATCAAAATGCAGGCGCAAAGCCCGACTGATAGAAGCGTCGTACGTCTTAGATTTAGCCACGGGCTACTAAACCCGATCACTGATGAGCAGTGACAGGAATCAAGTTACCGAGCGGCTCCTAGACGCACAAGCCGGCGGATTCTGTCTTACGTGTAGGGGGTGGCGCAAGGCGTTGTAGCCTCTGGATGGTAACGGCAAGCTTCATTTAAACGATCGCGGTTTTTCTTGTTTAAATGGGCTATAGGTTAGGTTGGTGAACTCGCCAAATAGTAGGCAACCAAAGCATTGGCATGCCCGTGCCCCATACCGTGTTCAGCCTTCAGCCAAGCCACCATTTCCATATGCTTCTTGCCGCTTACTGTTTCCAGCAGATCCAGCCAGTGGTTGATTGGCTGGCCATATTTTTTCTCGATCGATGGGAAATACGACGCCGGGCCTTTTGTTTTTGTATCGTCGGTCATGTTGCAAGCTCCCTTTATCGCGACGGAGTGTCGGATAACGCTCCTTGTCGTCATGCCATAGATTGGACGCCAAACGCTTTCCCGGCAATAACCCCTCGCTCCTACAGGGGAATGGAGCCTCGCAGCAGATCCTGCTCGCGCTCACACAACTCCACCACGTAATCCCACAACACCCGCAACCTCACGGATTTATGCAGCTCGCGCCGCGTACTGATCCAATAACTGCGCTGGATGCTTTCATCCGGCAGCAACGGCACCAGTTGGGGATCGGCGCTGGCCATGTAGCACGGCAGCACGGCGATCCCCAGGCCCGAGCGCGCGGCCTGTTGCTGGGCGATGACGCTGGTGCTGTGGAAGACCACCTGAGGGTTGCGGCAGAAGCTGTTGAGGAACATCAGTTCCTGGCTGAACAGCAAGTCGTCGACGTAACCGATCCACGCATGGCGACCAAGGTCTTCGCGGCTGCGCAGCGGTGGCGAGCGGTCCAGATAGGCTTGACTGGCGTAGAGCGCCAGTCGGTAATCGGTGAGTTTGCGGGTAACTAGCATGTCGGCGGCCGGGCGTTCCAGATGAATGCTGATCTCGGCTTCACGGTTGAGGATGCTGACGAAACGCGGCACCGCCACCAGCTCCACCTCCAGCCCCGGATAGCGTTCGAACAACCCGTTCATGCGGCTGGCGAGGAACATGATGCCCAGCCCTTCTGTCACCCCGACGCGGATCTTGCCCAGCGGCGCGGATGACTGGGTGATTTCTTCCTGAGCCAGCAGCGCGACGTTTTCCATGGCTTCGGCGTGTTTGAGCAGCGCTTCGCCAGCCGGGGTCAATTCGTAGCCTTGGGCATGCTGGACGAACAGCGCGGTGCCGAGGCTTTTTTCGATGGCTTCGATGTGCCGGGCCACGGTGGCGTGGGTGGTGTTCAAACGGCGAGCGGCGGTCAGCAAGCGGCCGCTGCGCTGCAATTCGAGAAAAAACCGCAGGTCATTCCAGTCGAACATGAACCATCCTTGACGTTATGCCGTTAACGACGCTGTTTAAAAACGCACAGCAGCTGCGTAAAAACTAACATTCTTTTAACGAAAGCTAACAACTAGGATGACCGACAACAAGAACAACAATACGAGGTCAGGGATGCAGACTTCCCTTGATGAATACGACTACATCGTGGTCGGCGCCGGGCCGGCCGGTTGTTTGCTGGCCAATCGACTGTCAGCCAACCCGCAGCATCGCGTGTTGCTGCTCGAAGCCGGCGGCCGCGATAATTACCCGTGGATTCACATCCCCGTCGGTTACCTGTTCTGCATCGGCAACCCACGCACCGACTGGTGCTTCAAGACCGAAACGCAACCGGGCCTGCAAGGCCGCGCCCTGAGCTACCCACGCGGCAAGGTGCTCGGCGGCTGTTCTTCGATCAACGGCATGATCTACATGCGCGGCCAGGCTGGCGATTACGATGGCTGGGCGGCCGAGGGCAATGCCGGCTGGGGCTGGCAGGACGTGCTGCCACTGTTCAAACACAGCGAAAACCATTTTGCCGGCGACTCGGAATTTCACGGCGCTGCCGGCGAATGGCGGATCGAGCGGCAGCGGCTGTCGTGGCCGATCCTCGACGCCTTCCGAACGGCGGCCGAGCAAAGCGGCATCGCCAGCATTGATGACTTCAATCAGGGTGACAATGAAGGCTGCGGCTATTTCCAGGTCAATCAGAAAGCCGGGATCCGCTGGAACGCGGCCAAGGCGTTTCTCAAACCGATCCGCCAGCGCGCCAATCTGACGGTGCTGACCGATGTCGAAGTGGACCGCGTATTGCTGGAAAACGGCCGTGCCTCGGCGGTCAACGCGCGCTGGCAAGGCCAGGCCAAAACCTTCAAGGCGCGCAAGGAAATCATTTTGTGTGCCGGCTCCGTCGGTTCACCGGGCATCCTTCAGCGTTCCGGTATCGGCCCTCGCCCGCTCCTGCAAAAGCTGGGCATCGGCGTTGTTCATGAACTGCCCGGCGTGGGCGGCAACCTGCAGGATCATCTGCAACTGCGGCTGATCTACAAACTGGAAAACGCCCGCACCCTGAACCAGATTGCCAGCACGCTGTGGGGCAAGATGGGCATGGGCCTGCGTTATCTGTATGACCGCAGCGGCCCGTTGTCCATGGCTCCGAGCCAACTCGGTGCCTTCGCCCGTTCAGGGCCGGAGCAGACCTCGGCGAACCTCGAATACCATGTGCAACCGTTGTCGCTGGAGCGTTTCGGCGAGCCGCTGCACGCCTTCCCCGCGTTCACTGCATCGGTCTGCGATCTGCGCCCGCAAAGCCGTGGCCGAATAGACATTCGCTCCGCCGATCCGCGGGAAGCGCCGCTGATTCAGCCCAACTACCTGAGCCATCCCGAAGACTTGCGAGTGGCAGCCGACGCCATCCGCCTGACCCGGCGCATCGTCTCCGCACCCGCGTTGCAAGCGTTCAAGCCGGTCGAGTACCTGCCCGGTGACAGCTTGCAGAGCGAAGTGCAGTTGCACGAAGCCGCCGCCCGGATTGGCACGACTATTTTCCACCCGGTGGGCACCTGCCGGATGGGCAACGATGCGGGCGCGGTGGTCGACGCCGAGTTGCGCGTCCACGGCATCCCCGGCCTGCGCATCGCCGACGCCTCGATCATGCCGCGCATCACCTCGGGCAACACCTGTTCGCCGACGCTGATGATCGCCGAGAAAGCCGCGCAATTGATCCTCAGCCCTGACACAAGGAGCGTGCCCCCCGAAAAACAACAGACCACATCGGCCTGAAGCAACACGCAATCAATGTAGGAGCTGGCGAAGCCTGCGATCTTTTGGCGTCCTTGCAGGCGCTGGAAGATCAAGATCAAAAGATCGCAGCCTTCGGCAGCTCCTACAGGGAAGGAGTACACCCGATGCATCGACAGTAGCGGCACCTGCCCACAAGGTTGGCGCCGACAGTGGAACAACAAAAACAATCACTGTGAGGGATACCGATATGTCAGAACATGTTCAGCCCCTGGAAGCCGTCCGCAGCGCCGGTACCAGTCAGGAAACCCAGAAAGTCATTTTCGCCTCGTCCCTCGGGACGGTGTTCGAGTGGTACGACTTTTTCCTTTATGGCGCCCTCGCGGCCGTCATCAGTAAACAGTTCTTCGCCGGGGTCAACGACACCACGGCGTTCATCTTTGCACTGATGGCCTTCGCCGCCGGCTTCATCGTGCGGCCGTTCGGTGCGCTGGTGTTCGGACGCTTGGGGGACATGATCGGGCGTAAATACACCTTCCTCGCAACCATCGTCCTCATGGGCGTGGCGACGTTCTGCGTCGGCTTGCTGCCGACTTACGCCAGTATCGGCATTGCCGCGCCGATCATCCTCGTGGTGTTGCGCATGCTTCAGGGCCTGGCGCTGGGCGGTGAGTACGGCGGCGCTGCCACATACGTCGCGGAACATGCGCCGATGGGCAAACGCGGTTTCCACACCAGCTGGATTCAGTCCACTGCCACCCTCGGCTTGCTGCTGTCGCTGCTGGTGGTGCTCGGTTGCCGCTACTTCACCGGTGACCAGTTCGAAGTCTGGGGCTGGCGCATTCCGTTTCTGTTTTCAATCGTACTGCTGGGTATCTCGACCTGGATTCGCCTGAGCCTGCACGAATCGCCTGCGTTCGTGAAAATGAAAGAAGAAGGCAAGCTTTGCAAGTCGCCGCTGCGCGATTCCTTCGGCAAATGGGACAACCTGAAAGTGGTGCTGATCGCGCTGTTCAGCATCAACGCCGGGCAAGCGGTGACCTTCTACGCGGCGCAGTTTTATGTGCTGTTCTTCCTCACCCAGTTCCTGAAAATGGACCCGGCGCTGGCCAACAGTCTGCTGATTGTCAGTGTGATTATCGGCGCACCATTCTTCATCTTTTTTGGCTGGCTGTCGGACAAAGTCGGGCGCAAACCAGTGCTGATGATCGGCCTGTTGCTGGCCACCGCGTTGTACTTCCCGATCTTCAAAACCCTGGCCCACTACGCCAATCCGGCCATCGACCTGGCCAGCCGCCAGGCACCGATCACCGTTCTGGCCGACCCGGCCACCTGCACCTTCCAGTTCGACCCGGTCGGCAAGGCTAAATTTGATAGCCCGTGCGACAAGGTCAAAACCTTCCTGGTCAAACAAGGCCTGCCCTACAACAGCGAAGCGGCTCCGGCCGGCAGCGCCGTGCAGATCAGCATCGGCGAGGTGAAAATCGATGGCTACGATGAAGCTGCCCTGCGCGGCGCGGTGACCCTGGCCGGGTATCCGTCACAAGCCGACACCCAACAGATCAACAAACCAATGATCGTGGCGCTGATCGTCGCGCTGATCATCATCTCCGCCATGTGCTACGGCCCGCTGGCGGCACTGATGGTCGAACTGTTCCCGACCCGTATCCGCTACACCTCCATGTCCCTGCCCTACCACATCGGCAACGGCTGGTTTGGTGGTTTCCTGCCGACGGTGTCGTTTGCCCTGGTGGTGTACACCGGAGATATTTTCTATGGGCTGTGGTACCCGGTGGTGATTACCGGGGTGAGCCTGGTGGTGGGGATGATGTGTTTGCGTGAAACCAAAAACGTGGATCTGGACAAAAACTGACGGCTAGCGGGAGGTGTGGCGAGGGGATTTGCCCTCGCCGATCCGCTAAGCCGTGATGCGATCTGTAGCAGCTGGCGAAGCCTGCGTTCGGCTGCGCAGCAGTCGTGAATTCGGCTGACGCAGTCTGCCTGACGTACCGCAATCTCTGATTTTACGACTGCTTCGCAGCCGAACGCAGCCTCGCGGGCTCGGCAGCTGCTACAAAGAGTTCTCCCTCACCACAATGTTTTCTGCACCTCAGGTATCAAGCACCTCAAACGTCACTTCTTCAGGATAAAACGCCACATACCCGCCAATCTGCGCAACCGACACCTTCGGGTGCTCATAACTCCATACCGCATTGGCGCCTTCATGTCCGGGGATTTGCAGGCTGAAATAGCTGGCATCGCCCTTGTACGGGCAATAGCTGGTGTGGTCGGTGCGGGCGAAATATTGTTCGGCGATGTCCTCCCGCGGGATGTAGTACACCGAAGGATAATTGGCCTCATGCATGACCAGCGTCCGAGTGGACGACGCCACTTGAATGCCATGGAATTTCACCACCACGCAGCCGGGTTGAGGGCTGATGGCGATGGGATTACCGGGAGCTGGGGCTTTCATGGGGTAGGTTCCTCCATTGCTGTTACGTTGTATCCGTGCCCCATCAGGTATACCCCATCTTTCGGCATCCCGAGCACTTCGCAGCCGAACGGAGCTTGCTTCAGTTACAGTGCAAGTCCCCACGACTCATGCCAAACCTGGAGAGCAACATGGACATTGCCAACATCCCCTTCGGCACCACCGACTGGTCGCAAATCGAACCCACCGAACACCCGGGCGAGACTGGTAGCGCGCAGTGGCGCACCCGGCAGTTCGGCGCGATTCGAGCGCGCATCGTCGAATACACGCCGGGGTATCTGGCCGATCACTGGTGCTCGAAGGGGCATGTGCTGTTTTGCCTGGAGGGAGAACTGCACACCGAACTGGAGGATGGTCGAGTCTTCGTTCTCACGCCGGGCATGAGCTATCAAGTGGCAGACAATGCCGAAGCGCATCGGTCATCCACCGCCATTGGCGCCAAATTGTTTGTGGTGGACTGACCGCTGTCATCAACCGCAACAGCTTAAGCTGTACATCCATACAGATAAAGATTGCTCCATCGCTCATCAACCGCCATTCTGTGCACCTCTCGAACACTGATCGACGATGGTGGTTATGCGGCTGTACCTCTGTGAAAAACCTTCCCAGGCCAAAGACATCGCGGCCGTGCTCGGCGCCAAGCGCCGGGGCGATGGCTGCTGGCTGGGAACGGACGTCACGGTGACCTGGTGCATCGGCCATCTGCTGGAAACCGCACCGCCGGATGCCTATGACGCGCGTTACAAGCGTTGGGTGCTGGCGGATCTGCCGATCATTCCCGAAAAATGGAAGATGACCGTCAAACCGCGCACGGCCAGCCAGTACAAGGCGGTCAAACGCTTGCTCGGCGAGGCCAGTGAACTGGTGATTGCCACCGACGCCGACCGTGAGGGCGAGATGATCGCCCGGGAACTGGTGGAGCATTGCCGTTATCGCGGGCCGATCCGGCGGCTGTGGCTGTCGGCGCTGGACGATGCGTCAATCCGCAAGGCACTGGCGGCGCTAAAGCCCGGGGCCGAGACATTCAGCCTGTATCATTCGGCGTTGGGGCGCTCCCGGGCCGACTGGTTGATCGGGATGAACATGAGTCGGCTGTTCACCCTGCTGGGGCGTCAGTCCGGCTATCAGGGTGTATTGCCGGTCGGCCGGGTACAGACACCGACCTTGCGCCTGGTGGTGGATCGCGACCGCAGCATTGCCGATTTCGTCCCGGTGGCCTACTGGGCCATCGATGTGCAACTGCTGCACGATGGCACCGCGTTCACCGCCCAGTGGCGTGCGGCCTCCGACGTTTGCGACGATCAGGACCGCTGCCTGAATCAGGCGCTGGCTCAGAAAGCGGCTGCGGCCATCGGCAGTGCGACGAGCGCCCGGGTGATCAAACTGCGCACCGAGCGCATGCGCGAAGTCGCGCCTTTGCCGTTCGATCTGGGTACGTTGCAGGAAGTCTGTTCGAAGAAGCTCGGGCTCGGCGCTCAGGAAACCCTCGATATCGCCCAGGCGCTGTACGAAACCCACAAAGTCATCACCTACCCACGCAGCGACTGCGGCTACCTGCCGCTGAGTCAGCACAGCGAAGCCCCAAGTATTCTTGCTGCGCTGAGGCAAGCCGATCCAGCCCTGAACGCCTTGCACGATCACCTGGAGCCCCAGCGCCGCTCACGGGCCTGGAATGATGCCAAGGTCAGCGCTCACCACGGCATCATCCCCACGGCGGCGGCGAAAAACCTCGACCGACTGGCAGGCAAACAACGGGCGGTCTACACCCTGATTCGTGCGCGTTACCTGGCCCAGTTCCTGCCCAACCATGAATACGACCGGACCCAGGCCGACTTCGACTGTGCCGGTGAAGCCTTGCGTGCCGTGGGCAAGCAGATCGTCGAGCCCGGCTGGAAACGCGCCCTGCCCGAAGCTCTCGCGCCTGCCAAGGGACGCGAAGCACCGGCACCGCAAACACTGCCGGCATTAGCCGAAGGGCGTGACTGCGCGGTGGCCGATGTGAAGCTCAAGGACCTCTGGACCCAGCCACCCAAGCCGTTTACCGAAGGCGATCTGATCAAGGCGATGAAAAACGTCGCCAAACTGGTGGAAGATCCACTGCTCAAGCAAAAACTCAAGGACACCACCGGCATCGGCACCGAAGCGACGCGCGCCTCGATCATCCAGGGCCTGCTGGACCGCGGTTATCTGATCAAGAACGGCAAGGCCCTGGCCGCGACGCTGGCGGCTTTCAGCCTGATCGACGCCGTGCCGCGCGCCATTGCCGATCCCGGAACCACGGCGATCTGGGAGCAGGCCCTGGACATGGTGCAGAGCGGTGAAATGAGCCTGGAAGAGTTCGTCACCAAACAGGCTGCGTGGATGAGCAAGCAGGTGGCGCGTTGCGCCGGCCTGAACCTGACCATCAGCGGGCCGGCAAGCCCGGCCGGGCGTGGCGCCACACCGTGGAAAAACAAGCGAAAACCAGCCAAACGCAAGCCCTCGACCGGCACCAAACGCGCGGCGAAACCGGCGGGCAAGGGTTGAGGGCACTTGCAACGAATTGAAACCTGTAGGAGCGTGGCTTGCCCGCGAAGAATTCACCGCGGTTTTTCAAGTATTACGCGTTATCGTTCTTCGCGGGCAAGCCACGCCCCTACAGGTTCCGCGGCGTATCGGGCAACAGCCTGCTTTCTGAAAAGGTATCGACCATGACGACAATCAGAAGCCAGCCCTCAATAGAACTGCACGTCGCTCACCGCGACGAACTGGAGACCATCGAAAACCTGATGCAGTTCTACATGTATGACTTCAGTGAATGGCTGCCGCTGAAACTTGGTGAACAGGGCTTCTTCAATATCCAGCCCAGGCTTGATTACTGGCGCAACCCGGCAACCAGGCCATTTCTGATCAAGGTTGACGGCGAGCTTGCGGGTTTTGTGACCGTGGATAACGAAACCCATATCCTCGGTGCCGAGCACAACATTGGCTACTTTTTTGTCAGTCGACGCTTTCGTGGCCAAGGCGTCGCGAAGTTTGTCATCTCTGCCCTCTTGAGCCGGTTCCTCGGTCAATGGCAAATTTTCCACATCGATGCCAACCAGCCTGCGCGGCTGTTTTGGGCCAAAGTGATGCCCGATCTCACGGGCGGTGAATTCACCCTGCATCACCTGCCGATCGACGGTTATCCATGCACCGTTTACCGCTTTTAAAGATCGCAGTCTTCGGCAACTCCTACCCCAGTCCCGTAGGAGCGAGGCTTGCCCGCGAAAGCCATCACGCGGACAAACGGCAGGACCGCGTCATCGTTCTTCGCGGGCAAGCCTCGCTCCTACAGAAGGTTGCGATCTTGGCGATTCCAACGACGCCACAGCCAGCCACATCTGCCTTTTTAATTCCAAAACCACTTTGTCCGACAATATGTAGTGAATAAAAATATTCACTACAAAACCGTTGACGCCTCCGATTTGCCCTTGCATGATGCAGACGTCTCCCCGATCGGGAGTACAGGCAACACGTTTGAGCAAGCTCGTCTGACCGCCGAGCTGTTTTTCCCGGATACACGCTGCCCACAAGGCAGATTGAAGAAGCTGACCTGGCCTGAACGTCCAGTACAAGGGCGAGAAGCGCTGGCGATCAATCCTCATGAAGCTTGTGGCCGACCCTGAAAACGTCGGCAGTGGCCTCCAGGTTTTCGCTGCTTCTCTTCGTTGTGACGCTATTGCGTAGCAGTTATTCAACACGACTACATGCAACAGACGCGGGACCCCGTCGTATTGACGGCCAACCGCTGACGTCCTGGTTTCGGTGCCAGGGATCAACTAACCGATGGGCTACCTGTATTAGCGAATCAACTTTGAAAGATCACCAAATGGTCAAGGGGCTTACAATGAATCTGAACAATCAACCTACTATCGATGAACTGGCTCGCTTGTTCGCTGCGCAAAAAGACAGCCAGGACAGCCATATTCTGTGGATCAGCAAATCGGGCCAGGTTCGTATCGACTGCCTGTCGCCCCATGCCCATGAAGAAGAGTTCGACCAGAACAACCAGAACCTGCTGGCCCGACTGAAGATGTACCGTCGCGGCCAGGGTTATGTCGGCAAGAAAGCTGCGGCCGACAAGGACTTCATCGGTAATGTGCTGCAAACGCTGAAACAGGCGTGGGCATCGATGCAGAACCAGAACGAAGCTCGGGTGATTGATCGGTTGTATTGATATCCCCCCTCAGTAAAGAAAAAAGGCCCCGCTCGGAATATCGAGCGGGGCCTTTTCGTTTGTCTCGTGCGCACCAAACAAAGCTATGGTTAACCGTATGCCCTGCTGGATCGCTGGAGGTTTGCGATGAACAAAATCCTGATATTCATAGTATTCGCAATGGCGAATGTTGCTCATGCGAACACCCTCCCTGGCATTCCCTCATTCGATGTGGACTGCCCCGGTAAAGTCGTCGTCCATGCGGATCAGGACGGCCCTGTATTGATCAACAGTAAAGAGGCGGAAACCAAAGCCATCAACGATCGCCGCTTCGAAGCCAAGGGTTCGGGCGTCACACTCTCGATCGTCCTCGCTGATGACGACTCGGTAACCGTGACCTCCACTGGCAAGGCGCCCAACGGGCTGTGCCAATCAGTGGATGACTGACTTTGCCGACTCGACCGCAGCCTCGCCCAACACCAGGTCCATGAAGGCCACCGACGCCGCACTGTGATAGTTGTTTTTGCGCCGAAGCAGCGCGGCCTCTCGGTTGGGCGCCTCCCCCAACAGCGGAATTTTGCGCAATGCCCGTTCCGCAGTGGCGATGGGTTCCGGCAGGATGGTGGCCATCGGCGCGTGGCGAATGACCTCCAACAGCGAACTCACCGAGTTCACCTCAATCGCCACTTTGGGCGTGATGTTCTGTTGCCGAAAATACCCGTCGATGGAGGATCGGGTGATGAAGTCCGGCGTCAGCAATGCGAAATCCAGCTGGGCCACCTCCTCTGGCGATAGCGGGCTCTGACGCTGATACAACGAATGACTGCGCCCGACCATCACGCCCAAGGTCTCGACAAACGCCGGCACGCACTCGATGTCGGGGCTTCTCACCGGGGTAAAGGCAATGGCAATGTCCAGCGAGTCATCAAGCAACCCGGTCTCGATGTCATCCATCGATAACTCGAAAATCTGCAGATGGATGTTTGGAAACTTCGCCACGTAGTCGCGCACCAACGGTCCCACCAGATACGCCATGAACGTTGGCGTCATGGCCAATCGCAAAGTGCCGCGAGACAAGTCCTTCACGTCATGCAGCGCACGTTTCCCTGCTTCAAGTTCCACCAATACCCGACGGGCACTTTCGATATAGGCCAGCCCCGCATCGGTCGGTTTGACCGTGCGCGAGGTACGATCGAACAGGCTCACGCCCAGGGTTTCCTCCAGTTGCCGGATCTGCTGGGACAGCGTCGGTTGAGAGACGTGCAATGCCTCGGCGGCGCGGGTGAAGCCGCCGTGGTCGGCGACTGCCAGCAAGTAACGCAAATGTCGGAGCAGCATGGGGCACACCATCTATAGGCAGGACTTATGCGAAGCATTGTATATCGGTCTTGGACGCTATGGATCAATCGACCGAAGATGGCTCCACTTTCCAGCCACAACCGATAGGAGTCACACCATGCAACAGTCCCACGCTTACCAGGACCCGAGTCTGGCCCTGACCACTTCGATCCTCGATGCCAAGGCACGCAAGAATCTGTCCTGGCAGGATCTGACCGACGGCACCGGCCTGGGTCTTGCCTACGTCACCGCCGCCCTGCTCGGCCAGCATCCGTTGCCGGAAGCCGCCGCCAAGGTGATTGGCGAAAAACTCGAACTAGATGCCGACGCCGTGGCTCGCCTGCAGATCATTCCGCTGCGCGGCAGCCTCTCGGGTGTCCCGACCGACCCGACTATTTATCGCTTCTACGAAATGATCCAGATCTACGGCACCACGCTCAAAGCCCTGGTTCATGAGCAATTCGGCGACGGCATCATCAGCGCGATCAACTTCAAGCTGGACATGAAGAAAGTTGAAGACCCGGAAGGTGGTTCTCGCGCAGTGATTACTCTGGACGGCAAGTTCTTGCCGCTACGCCCTTTCTAAAACAACACAGTCAACTAAGACGCAGAACCTGTTGGAGCGAGGCTTGCCCGCGAAGAACGATGACGCGTAGTACCTGAAAAACCGCGCTGCATTCTTCGCGGGCAAGCCTCGCTCCTACAGTTCTGCAGGCATTAGCCCCCCTCATTCATTGCAAGGAAGTCCGCCATGAAAGCGCTCATCGAAGGTTTATTGAAGTTCCAGAACGAAGCCTTTGTCCAACGTACCGACCTGTTCAAACACCTGGCCACCACCCAGCATCCCGGCACTTTGTTCATCACCTGTTCCGACAGCCGAGTGGTGCCGGAACTGCTGACCCAGCAAGAACCCGGCGAACTGTTCGTAGTGCGTAATGCCGGCAACATTGTGCCCTCTTACAGTCCGCATCCCGGCGGCGTGTCGGCCACGGTCGAGTATGCGGTCGCGGTATTGGGTGTGACTGACATCGTGATCTGCGGGCATTCGGACTGCGGCGCCATGACCTCCATCGCCCAGTGCAAATGCATGGATCACTTGCCTGCCGTCAGTGGCTGGTTGCAACACGCCGAGTCGGCCAAGGTGATCAATGACTCCCGCCCTCACGCCAGCGACGCAGCCAAAGTGAGTTCGATGGTCCGGGAAAACGTCATCGCCCAACTGGCAAATATCCAGACTCACCCGAGCGTGCGTCTGGCCCAGGAAAAAGGCCTGCTGAATCTGCATGGTTGGGTTTATGACATCGAGACCGGTTCGGTCGATGCTCTGGATGCCAGCCGTCGCAACTTCGTGTCGCTGGCCGAGCACCCGGACACCTGTGCGGTGTATGGTCAAGCGGTCGAAGCCGCCTGAAGGCCTCGCTCGCCCGAGCTGCGCCAGGCTTGGCGCAGCGTTACAAAGTGCGCACGCGTCGTTGTCATTTGTCGTCCGTCTTCGCTGACGATTGTGGCCGACGCTCAGGAGTGTCTTCGCCATTGGGCGCTTCAGGGAAACTTCCTGGCGTGAACACGTGAGTGAGCAATTCACTGGCATCGATGTCGACGACACCATGAACCGAACGGGCCAGAGCAACAGCCTGCTCACACTGCCTATGAGTATTGACGCGGCCGCTCAATGCCACCCTGCCCGCATGGGTTTTGACATGGACATGCAGGCCAAGGGTTGAGTCGGCCAATGCCAGGGCCGACTTCACTCTGGTGGTAATCCACGCGTCGTGAACGACCATTTCCAGATCATGTGAGTAATGTTGAAAGGAATGAAGTTTCATGGCGCAACCCTCCCTCACGTAGTCAGATGAGCGCTGTCCGTCCCCACGCAGACACGGACACACATTAAGTATAGTGCGTGCCGTTGCCTGCGGTCGGGGGCTGTCCCCTCACCGTCAGCGTTTGACCGATAGATCCGTCTGGGTCATGCGGCTACGGATGGTGAACACACCATCCCCCGAAAGAATCGCGCTGCGTGCAAACAGGCGTCCACTCTCCCAGTTCGAAAGCCCCAATTCCGGCTTGTTCAGCGCGTACTGCCCATCGACCCAACGGGTGATCCCGTTGCCGACAAAGGGCGCGTTGGCCGCGTTGTAGAAACGCTCCTGCGCCAGCGCATCTTCACTGATCAGCGACACGGTGAATTGCGGGCTATAGCGGTTGAACAAAGCGATGGCCTGGTCCAGGTCTTCGACGATTTTCAGGCTGACTTCCGGGGTTTCTTCCCATTCCCACTCGCGCCCCAATTGATCTTCGGGCAGCGGTTCGGCCAACGCTTCGGTCTGATAGCCTTCGGCGCGATACACCTCGACGCTCGCGGTCTGCCAATCGGCCGGCAAACAGGGCTCACTGCCCTCGACGATATGCAACTTGCAGCCCTGGCCCCGAGCGGTGCCGGCCTGTTGCAGTGCGTCGAGAAACAACGGCACCAGTTCGGCGGCGCGGTCGCGGTGGATCAGGCAAACGTTCAGGGTGTTGCAGACTTTGCGGTCCAGCGAGTTGCGCACCACGGCGGCAAAGCGCCGGGCATCGGCGTCCTTGTCGGCGATCAGCCACGCACCACCCGTGCCGTGCAGGCTGACGGCAGTGCCGGCCTGTTGCGCGATGCTACCCAATTGGCTGACCGCCCGTCCCGAACCACGGGCCACGGCCAGCGACAGGCGCCGGTCAGCGAACATCGCCCAGCCAGCGGCGTGATTGACGCTTTCCACCAGCGACACTGCACCGCTCGGCAACCCGGCGTCAACCAGTGCCGGATTCAATGCGTGGGTGACGATGGCCTGGGCGGTGCCCAACGCATCGCTGCCAATGCGCAGCACCGCCGTGTTACCGGTGCGCAATACACCGGCGGCGTCGGCAAAGACATTCGGTCGGCCTTCGAACACGAACGCGACGATGCCCAGCGGCGACACCACTTGCTCGACTTTCCAGCCGTCATGCTCGACGCAGCTTACGACCTTGCCGCGGGTGGCGGGAGCATCGCGCCAGGCCCTGAGGCCGGCGATCATGTCGCCGCGCATGCGTTCATCGGCGAGCAACCGCGTGGTGGAACGCCCGCGCGCCTTGGCTCGCTCGATGTCGGCCAGGTTGGCGGCCGCAATCAAGGCCCAGCATTCCGGGGTTTCCAGACGTTGAGCAAAGTGATCGAAGAACTCGCTGATAGCGTGATCCGAGACGCTGGACATCGCAGCGAACGCCGCTTCGGCGCGCTCGATGGCGACCGCCGCCGCTTGTTGATCCGCCACCGGGATCAGCAACAATTCGCCGCTGACCTGCTCCACCAGCAGATGGTCACCGGGCTGAAAGCGCGCCGCCAATTCGGGGCTGACGACCGTGACACGATTACCGGCAAAAGGGATCGGCGTGCCAGCGACTAGACGTTCGAGCGCAAGAGACATGAAACGGTTTCACCATGCAGGGGGGCGGCCAGAAAATGTATAGGAAAATCCGTGGAGCGTCATTCACTGGGGCGTGGTGGCGGTTACTTTTTCGCCAGTCGAAATACATCTTGCTCCAGGCGATTGCTCCCCTGTTTGCGCCACCCGGCGTTCGCGTCATAGACCACCAGTAGCAAGGGCTCTTCTACGCCCGCAGTGCTGATAAAGGTCAGCCCTTCGGCATGATCGCGGCCTTTATCCTCTCCTTGCCCGTAAGGAACCTCCAGAACCGGCGTCAATTGTTCGCTGAAGACAAAACTTTCGTCTGCTGGCCTGGCACCGTCGAGCCATCGAAATACGCTGACAGGCCCGTCTAGGTTCATCGTCGGACCGGCCAGGATCAACATGTCGTCACCATCGATGCATAAGTCCCTGACGCCGAGTCCGCCCAACTGGAGAAAATGCTTTCGATATTTTCGCCCCCCAGACCCGATTTTTTTCAGTGTCAGCGTGTGAGCGGCCTTGGGATGGTCCTCGGGTTCAATCTCCAGAACAATTGTCCAGCCCCGCAACACCGGCCCTCGCAACCCGATAAAAACGCGCTTGCCGTTGATCTCGAGGCCTTCGGTATCGAACCCGTTGTCCTTGCCGGGAATGTGCAGAAATGCCCCCACATGCTCGTCGTCCTTGAGCTCATCGAGTAATTCGTTACCCAGTTGATTGCCGGCCAATTGGGCGGCAACCCGATCATCGCCGGCGGTGCTCTTCACCAAAGTGAACGTCCCGTTTTCTTCGACCACCGGAATCCTGGCCAGGAGAAAACGATTGCCATCGCTGCTGACAGTTGCCAGACGCTCGGCGTTTTTCTTTAGGGACTTGGTGCTATCGGGTTTTTTCCGTTTCAGGCTGTGAGACCCCACAACCCAGAGATACCCCGTGTCGCGGTCGTAACTCATGCCTTCCAGATCTGCTTCAACGAATTCTTCGCCAATCGTGGGGATGACCGGCAGCGTCAACAGGGATGCCAACGGGAATTGTTTGTGCTGGTCAAACAGAAACTCGCCCGCACCGACGCGCTCACGCAAGGTGAAGCGCTCCAGGCTCAAGGATTCATCATTGGCGACCCACAGGGTGTCGCCTATCTGGACCACGGCAGACAACCCTTTGCGCAAATGAGTGTCCGGGTCATTGAAGACTAGAAGCGCGGAACCGAAATTCACCATGAAGTCACCCGCTCCTTCACCCGTTCGGGTGAGTCAAAGAATGCCTGCTTCACGGTAGCGGTCATCGGGCGCTAGTCAAGACGGGCCATCAGAACACCGACCAGCCAATCCGCTGACTCAACAATTCCAGCGCCGCCATGCCCGCGAGGGAGTTGCCGGCAGTGTTCAATTCCGGAGACCAGACGCACACCGTGAATTGCCCCGGCACCACCGCCACAATTCCCCCGCCCACGCCGCTCTTGCCCGGCAAACCGACGCGATAGGCAAAGTTGCCCGCTTCGTCATACAGCCCGCTGGTGGCCATGATCGAGTTGACTTGCTGGGTCTGGCGGGCGCTGAGGATCTGCGCGCCGCTGTGCTTGCAGAAACCGTCGTTGGCCAGGAAACAGAAGGTCCGGGCCAGATCCACGCAACTCATGCGCAGCGAGCAATGGCTGAAGTAACTGCGCAGCACGGCTTCGACATCGTTATGAAAGTTGCCGAACGACTGCATCAGGTAGGCCATGGCCGCGTTGCGCGCGCGGTGCTGGTATTCCGACTCGGCGACTTTGCCGTCCACCATGACATTCGGATTGCCGGACAAGCGCCGGACAAAATCGCGCATCGATAATGCCGGCGCGGCAAAGCGTGACTGGTTGATGTCGCAGATCACCAGCGCACCGGCGTTGATGAAGGGATTGCGCGGGCGCCCGCGCTCGAACTCCAGCTGCACCAGCGAGTTGAACGGCTGGCCGGACGGCTCGTGACCCAGACGCTCCCAAATCGCTTCGCCGGAATGGTCGATGGCCTGCACCAGGCTAAATACCTTGGAAATACTCTGCACCGAGAACGGCGTGTTGGCGTCTCCGGCACAAAATAACTCGCCGTCATTGCCATACACGGCAATGCCCAACTGATTGGCCGGCACCGTGCCGAGGGCGGGAATGTAGTCAGCCACTTTGCCCTGACCGATCAACGGTCGGACTGCGTCAAGGATCTCGTTCAACAGCGCTTGCATGCCGGGTTCCGAAGTCTCGCCCCATGGGATTGCGGGGACACTGTCGCTAGACGCTGCTGGTCGCGGCTGAATCACAGTTTTGTATGGGAATGTATCTGTCGTGGCCCGGGATACATGAACTTGCGCCCGGCGACCTTGCGGACATACCGCCAACATACCCGGTTGAAACACTCCTGCCGTCCGCCGACCACCGGTAAAAACGGGTCGGCACTTGTTCAGGAGTGTTGTCATGATGACCCAAGTTCCTCGTTACCACGGCTGGTCGCTGTTTGGCCTGCTGTCTTTGCTGGTGCTGTTGATGACCAGTCTGATTCTGCTGCTCAACCCGGATCTGGTGGAAGCCACCCGCAGCGCCATTCGCGCTACCGCACGCACCTCTTTTGCGCTGTTTCTGGCCGCGTTCACCGCCTCTGCCTTCGCCGTGCTGGTGCCCTCGCCTTTCACCCGATCGCTGGTGCGCGAACGACGCTTCATCGGCCTGGCCTTTGCGTTTTCCCATCTGGTGCACGCCATCCTGATCTACAGCTACGGCCAATTGAACCCCGAGTTCTGGCCCAGTCGCACCACGGTCGGCAACATCCCGGGCTCGGTTGGTTATCTGTTTATTTTGTTAATGGCGCTGACTTCCTTCAAAACCACGGCGCGGCTGATTGGCCCCAAACCCTGGAAAGCCCTGCACGTCAGCGGCATGTGGGTGCTCGCAGCGGTGTTCACCTACTCCAACTTCAAACGCATCCCCCTGAGCGCCTGGTACGTCCTTCCGTTCGGCTTGATGTTTTCGGCGATCGTCATTCGGCTGCTGGGCAAGATTGCGCTGAAGTACAAACGATCCGTCAGGAATGCGTTATTGACCGAATGAAGCCCCCAGAACACCAACAATCCTCTGCCCGGAGCTCAAGCCCATGAACACTTCTATCTCATCGGCCGTCAAAAACCTGCACCTGAACCTCGACCGTACCGGAAGCTGGATCGCGCCCCTGACCTTGCGGGTGTTTCTGGCCTGGGAGTTTTTCGAATCAGGCCTGGAAAAATGGAACGGCCAGAACTGGTTTGCCGACATCCAGAACCGCCTCCCGTTCCCCTTCAACCACGTTCCGGCCACGCTGAACTGGGAACTGGCGATGTGGGCCGAACTGATCTGCGCCCTCGCCCTGCTGATGGGTCTGGGAACGCGGGTCTCGGCGATTATTCTGACCGTGGTCACGATCGTTGCGGCCGCTGCCGTTCACTGGCCGGCCGATTGGTCTACATTGAGTGAACTTGCCCAGGGTTATGCCATCAGCAATAAAGGCCACGGCAACTTCAAACTGCCGCTGATCTACCTCGCCGCCCTCGTGCCATTGTTGCTCTCGGGGGCCGGCAAACTCAGCGTGGACGCGCTGTTGGCTCGATACTTCTGGCGGCACAGTCACCGCTGATATGCCAGCGTCTCGATAACCCACCCAACTTATGTAAAGGAGCCATCATGAGCGTGACCACCCAATGGATCGAGATCACCAGCGCAGAAGGCACATTCGGCGCTTACCTGGCCATCCCCCACACCCGTAAAGGTCCGGGAATTGTGCTGATTCAGGAAATCTTCGGCGTCAACGAACACATTCGCTCGGTCGCCGAGCAATACGCCGCCGACGGCTACCTGGTCATCGCACCGGATCTGTTCTGGCGCCACGGCCACCGTATCGAACTGGGCTACGACGAAGCCGGCTGGAAACGCGCCGTCGAGCTGATGAACGCCACCGACACCACCAAGGCCCAGGCCGACATCAAACTGGCCATCGACGCCCTGAAGGCGCAGCCAGGGCTGGACGGCAGGATCGCGTCTATCGGTTTCTGCTTCGGCGGCATGCTGTCGTACAACACCGCGGCCAACGGTTTCGTCGACGTGGCGATCGCCTACTACGGCGGCGGAATTCAGAACCAACTGGATCGGGCCAGTGAACTCAAGGTGCCGATGCTGATGCACTTCGGCGAACAGGACAGCCACATCCCCATCGACGCCGTGAAACAAATCGCCGAGCGTTTCGAGTTCAACGACGACGTCGATATCGAGGTTTATCCGGGGGCCGAACATGGCTTCAACTGCTCACACCGGGACAGCTATAACCAGCGGGCGGCGGTTGAAGCGCATGGCAATACGTTGCTGTTTTTGAGTCAGAATCTTTAAGGCCTGATCGCTGGGGTTGGCGACATAAACAATCGGTGAGCATTCAATCCCGGAAACCAGCATGGACAACCTCTCAAAACCCAGACCGGCTTCACTGCGTATCCCCTCCACAGTCTGGGCCCTGGGTTTTGTCAGTCTGTTCATGGACCTGTCTTCAGAGCTGGTGCACAGCCTGTTGCCGGTGTTTCTGGTCACAACCTTGGGCGCGAGCGCATTGACCGTCGGGGTGATCGAGGGCATCGCCGAGGCCACCGCGATGCTGACCAAGATATTCTCCGGCGCCCTCAGCGACTTTATCGGCCGGCGCAAAGGCTTGCTGTTGATGGGCTACGGTCTAGCCGCCTTGTCGAAGCCGCTCTTTCCTCTCGCGCATTCGGTGGATGTGGTGTTCACCGCGCGTTTTTTGGATCGGATCGGCAAAGGCATTCGTGGCGCGCCGCGAGATGCGCTGGTCGCCGATATCGCACCCGCCGAAATCCGCGGCGCCTGTTTTGGTTTGCGCCAATCGATGGACACCGTGGGCGCCATTCTGGGTCCGATCCTCGCTATCGTGCTGATGCTCTGGCTCGGGCAGATCCATCTGGTGTTGTGGTTTGCGGTGATCCCGGCAGTGATATCGGTGGCGCTGATTGTCGGCGGGGTAAAGGAGCCGACCGCTGTCGCTGGCGAACGCGCCTTTCGCTCGCCCATCCACTGGAAGGTTCTGCGGGATTTTTCCCGTGATTATTGGTGGGTGGTGATCATCGGCGGGCTCTTCACGCTGGCCCGTTTCAGCGAGGCCTTTCTGGTGTTGAAAGCGCAGCAAACAGGCCTGTCGGTCACCTGGGTGCCGATGGTGATGGTGGTCATGTCGTTGCTCTATGCGGTGTCCGCCTACCCGGCCGGCTGGTTATCCGACCGGATCAGCCGCACCAAAGTGCTGTGTGTCGGCATCGTCCTGCTGATCCTGGCGGACCTGTTATTGGCGCAAGCGGATTCGATCATGACCATGCTGGCGGGCGTAGCCCTGTGGGGCCTGCACATGGGCTTCAGCCAAGGGATTCTCGCGACGCTGATCGCCGACACCGCGCCCGAACATCTCAGGGGCACGGCATTCGGCCTGTTCAATCTGATCAGCGGCGTGTGCCTGTTGATCGCCAGTGTGCTCGCCGGCGCGCTGTGGGAGACCTCGGGCTCCGCCAGCACCTTCATCGTCGGCGCGGTGCTGGCGGCTGCGGCGCTGCTGTTGCTTGTGCTGCGTAAATCCTAATGCCGATAAATCAAGCCTCGACGCACTCTTTGTAGCAGCTGTCGAGCCTGCGAGGGTTTGCAGCGCGGTTCGCCCGGCCCAACCGACAAGAACCAAATAGAATTAATAAATACAAAATCAGTATTTATAGTTATAAAAATATCCACGTACTCTCAGCTCATCCCGTCATTCATCATCACAGTGAAGTGCCCCATGAATCCGACTGACAACCTCATCGACTTCGCCAGTTACCGCAAACGCAAACAGGCTCAGCAACGGGCACGGGCCATGTGGGAGATGTATGCACGTAACGCCGGTTTACAGGCTTTTCAGTGGATTCAGGCCGCACATTCGACCGAGAGCCGTCACGCATGAACGCGCAGCAACCCTCGCGATTTCTGGCGAGCGCAGATGAACCCGTGACGGATTTGAATAATCTGGAACAACTGGAAGAAGAGCCGATCTGTGAGCGAGTCGCCCAGAATCTGCAAAGGCTGCGGGGCAAGCGTCACTTGTCCCTCGACGCGCTGGCCCGACAATGCGGTGTGAGCCGGGCAATGCTGGCGCAGATCGAGTCCGGACGCAGCGTGCCCTCGATCAAAGTGCTGTGCAAAATTGCCAAAGGCCTGAAGGTCTCGGTGGCCGCCTTTCTTGAGCATCGGGCCTTCGAAGGTGTAGCCGTGCTGTCGGCGCGTGAAAGCAAACGCCTGGTCAGCGCCAACGGAGCCTTCATCAGCCGCGCTCTGTTCCCGTTTGATGTGGCACGCCAATCGGAATTTTACGAACTGCGCCTGAGCCCTTTGGGTGAAGACCATTGCGAGGGGCATGGTCCGGGTGTTCAGGAGAACCTGGTGGTGTCGCAGGGCGTACTGGAAATCAGCGTCAACGATGAACGTTACCTGCTGTCCACCGGCGACTCGATCCTCTTCTACGCCGATCAGCCCCACCGCTACCGCAACCCCGCCGACAGTGAGGCAGTGGCTTATCTGGTGGTGACTTACCCGGAACGCCTGGATTAAACACCTGAAGGATCAATGAACATTCAACATGGATATTGGCTGACACTCCGCCTTCGCGGGCAAGCCTCACGCCGAGGGGGGATATGGTGTCCGCCTGAATGAAAAAGCCCCCGCAACCGTAAGGTCGCGGGGGCTTTTTTTGTGCTGCTGTCAGGGATCAGCAGGTGCAGCACATCAGCGGCATGCCGTTGCAGCTCATCATCATCGGCATGCTGCAATCGTTCATCATTTTCATCATCAAGTCGCAGCAGTTTTTCATCATGTCCATGTTCATGCCGGTCATCGGCATGATTTTGCACATCATGCAGTCGGCCATCATGGTGCATTCCATCACGCACTTCATCGACGGCATCGGCATGCCCATCATCGGCATTGGCATCATCATGTTCATCATCGGCATGGCCATGCTCGCCTGGGACATGCACATCATGCTCATATTGCCGCAATGCATCATCATCGGCATGCCGCAGTTCATCATCATCTGCATCATTTCAGCGCTGTTCTTGAACATGGCCATGTCCATGCCCGCAGCCGGCATCATTTTGCACATAATGCCGTCGTCCATCATTTCGCAGCTCATGGTCGCCATCATCATCGGCATGCCCATCATAGGCATCGTCGGCATGTTGGCGTTCATCATCGGCATTGGCATCTGCATGGCGTTCATCATGGTGTAACTCCCTAAGCGATTCGATAGTTGGACGAAGCTGATGGAGGCGGATTCTAAGGACTGGCGAAGGGACGACAAGATGATGGCCGAGCAGCAGAATTTGATGTTGAAACCGCTTTAGTGTCGCGGTCGATACGTCGCCGTCTGTTATAGCGGCTAAATGCTCTTCACCGCATACAGAATCAAAACGAAGACGTGGATTTATTCGTTATAGATATTCGAGCCAGAACTATATAAATAACCTAAAGAAATAATCGATCTAAACAGTGCCATTTTTTATCCGCAAGTTTGCGGAATGAGCCACGGCAAGCACCTTGAACGAAAATGATTAATTAGTTGTGTAACACAACCAAACAGTCTCAATTGAGCGCTTGATGCTGATCTAAACGGGCCACTGAAGGACGGTGCGAGAGCCTGTTTATGTCAACGTATTGAGCGCCACCGCGGCGCGAATCAGCGTCTTCAGCGCCTCTTCATCAATCCTGTCGCCCTCGTGGATATCGATCGCACGCGGACAAGTTATGGGCATAGCAGTGCAGCCGCAGTGGCACGTTTTGCCGAATCGGCACGCATTCCAAATCTGGTTCTTACTCATTTCAGTGCGCGCTACCAATCCAGTCCCGAGCGCAGTCCGTCAATCGAAGACATCCGCGAGGAAGCAGCGGCACACTTCACCGGCGTGTTGATCCTGGCGAGGGATCTGCAGCGTTATCACTTCGACCGGGACGGTCGGCTGAAAGTTATCATGGACCACTTGTCGTAATAGTGATTCCCAACCACTCACTCGACCAGGTGGGCGTTTTATGAGATCCCGACCTGCTGACACGAGCATGTCAGCAGGTCGTGCAGGCGTATCATCGTTCTCCGCGTGTCTGTCCATGACTATGCTGCCCACCGATTCGGGCTTTTTCCGCCTTGTCAGTGGCGACATTGGCTTTTGTTTCACCTTTGCGCCCCGCCTCTTTGACTTTCTGAGGGTCATCAGAAAAGCCGTGATGTTGTCGTTTGGTCATGGCTAATCTCCTTCGAGAAAATTAGTTACGCTCATTGGAGTGACATCCCTGAATCATTGTCCCATTAGCATGACCAACGGAGCTTACTCGTCGCCTACCGATGGCAAAAAAATGAAGCTGATCCCATTGGACGTACTTACCTGCCGACGACGAAGCCCCTTGTCAATGCCGTCCTCATAGCAAGGGCGCTACCTATCTACCTACAAAGTGTACGAGAAACCCATTTGTACGGTTCTCGGCGCGCCCGGATAGGCGTAAACGTTGCCAAAGGCGCCTTCATCATAGTGGCTGTCGAACACATTCTTCAGGTCAAGGTTAAGCCGCAGGTGCTCGTTGACTTTGTAAAAGCTGAGCAGGTCGAACACCTTGTAGCTATCCATGGAAAAGGCATTGGCCGCAGTCTGGCCGGCGCGCTCGTCGACATACTTGGCGCCCAGCCCCAGGCCCAGTCCTTTGAGGCCACCGTCCTGAAACTCATAGACGTTCAACAGGCTGAAACTGTCGCGCGGAATGTTCATCAGGCGGGTGCCTGACTTCAGCACGTTGTCCTGGGTAACTTCGGCATCCACGTAGGCATAGCCACCGATCATCCGCCACTCTGGCGTGAGGTTGCCGGCCACATTCAGATCGAAGCCACGGCTACGAACTTCGCCCGCCGCCACGCTGAAGGTCGAGTCCACCGGGTCTGTCGTCAGGACGTTGCTTTTTTCAATCTGATACACCGCGGCGTCCACGCTTAATTGACGATCAAGGGCCTGCCACTTGACACCTACCTCGTAGGATTTGCCTTCTTCAGGTTTGAAACCGCCGCCCGTTCGACTGGCACCGCTGTTGGGCTTGAAGGACCGCGCCGTGTCGGCATAGATCGCCACCGTCGGAGTCAAGTCGTAGATCAGACCCAGGCGCGGGGTGGCAGCGTTGTCGCTGTTGGTCCAGCTCACACCGTTGACGAGTTTGTTGTCGTAATCATGCTCGAAGCGTTCGAAACGCACACCTGCCAAGACTTTCAAGCGCTCGGTCAGCGTTACCTGATCTTGCACGAAAGCGGCATAAGTCTTGAGGTTTTCCTGATCATGGGTGGTGGTGCGAGTCAACGCCGGACGCGGCTGGCCGTAGACCGGATTGAAAATATCGATGGGGTAGGCACTCACCGCCCCACTGGAGCGACGGATGATCGACTTGTAATCGTAATCCTCATACTCGATGCCCGTGAGCAACGTGTGGTCGAATCCACCGGTGGAAAAATGCCCGGTCAGATTCAACTGCACATCAAGGTCTTGCCACTCCAGCTTGCGGTAGTTGAAGTTGCGTCCCAGCGTTCGGCCGTCGGCAGCGACACCGTTGGCTTCGACGGCATTACCTTGCAGGCTGCCGTCAAGAAATTGCGTGCCGCCGCCCAAGGTCCAGTTGTCGTTCAGGAAATGCTCGAAACGCAGTTGCGCCATGTTGTTGTCGTTGTGCAGCTTGCCGACATCCTTTTCACCGAAAAAAGTATCCCGCGACGCGACGCCGATTTGATTGCGATAGCGAGTCACGCCCCGATCGAGCGGCGCGTTATTGCGCATGAAATCGCCTTCGAAGGTGATACGGGTAGTGTCGTTGACCTGCCAACCGAGGACCGGCGCCACACCGTAACGCTCGTTTTCGACGTGATCGCGGAAGGTGTCGCCACCCTCGCCTATCACGTTCAGCCGATAGGCCAGTCGTCCTTCATCATCCAGCGGTCCTGAGGCATCCAGCGTTCCGCGACGCATGCCCTGATCGTTGAGCTGACTGCCCAGGGTGACGGTGCGTTCGGCCAGGGGTTGTTTGGACACCACGTTGAAGGTGCCGCCCGGGTCGCCACGGCCATAGAGCGTTGTGGCTGGCCCGCGCAGGACCTCCAGGCGCTCGATGGTATTGGCATCGGGCATGTTCGGATAACCGCGGTTGATCGGGAAACCGTTGCGGTAGAACTCACCGGTGGTAAAGCCACGCACGGTGAAAGTGGTCAGGCCCTGGCCGCCGAAATTGTTCGCACGGCCCACGCCACCGGCGTAATCGAGAGCGTCTTGCAGGCGGGTGGCGCCGAGGTCTTCCACAACATCCCGGGTGACCACGCTGATGGATTGTGGGGTTTCATGAATCGGAGTGTCGGTGCGCGTCGCGCTGGTCGAACGGGTCGTTCGATACCCCTGGACGGGTCCTTGGGCCGGCTCTTCGAATGTGCCGTTGATGTCGATCGCTTGTAACTCTATTGACGCAGGATCAGTCGGTGCCTGGTCAGCCCAGGTGGTCTGGGAAATGGCTTGGATCACACACAGAGAAACGAGAGTTCGACGCATCGACATACAAACCTTAAGAAGATGCCGGGCACATCAGGAGCTCGGCGAGAATTAATGAATAATATCAATTCCCATTCTCAGTCGATACTTTTTTATCTCGCCAAATTAGTGAAAAGTTACGAAATTAACTCAGCTTGTCGGCGCTGGAAGCCCAACTCGGCTAATAGGGATTGATAGGTAGGCCACGGGTGGCCAGGCGAGTCGAAAGAACAACCGAAGTTTCGGTGCCGCCATATGAATCAAAGGAGGAGATTAACGTTTCCAGCGCAGCCAATGAGGCCGCAACAACTTTAAGTACGAATGAAGCATCGCCTGTTACGTGATGGGCCTCTCGCACCTCAGGCATGCCCTCAATGATCGACAATACCTTGGCATAGTGTTCCGTAGGGACGTATAGCCTGATGAATGCTGTCACCGGATAACCAATGGAATGGCTATCGAGTTCAGCACGATAGCCTCGTAGCACACCTCGATCTTCAAGCTTGCGAACTCGTTCGGCCGCAGCGGGAGTCGAGAGCCCCACGCGCCTTCCCAGTTCAGCAAAGCTCAACCGAGCGTCCACCTGAAGTTCTGCCAAAAGGCGTTTGTCCAAGCGGTCGAGAGGTCTGTCGGTCATCGGCATTGAAAACATCGTTTGTTAGGTGGAGAGGCCTGCAAACCATCAAATCGCAATGGGACTCGCAGAGGTGAGCCATTCAAAATGGAGGCCCCGAAAAAGGAGAATCCTGTCATGTTGATCAAGGGAATGCTACTGGGCTTGGCGATTGCTGCTCCCGTTGGGCCGATAGGCTTACTGTGTGTGCAAAATACTTTAAGAGGAGGATTCAAGGCAGGTTTCACGACCGGGATGGGAGCGGCGACAGCTGATGCGGCCTATGCATTGACTGCTCTATTTGGACTGACTGGATTATTGACGCTGATCGGTGATACCCGATATTTGCGAATTGCGGGTGCAGCTTTCTTTCTTTACCTGGCCTGGAAAACCTGGCGAAAAAAAGGTGACGTCACCGCCATTTCATCAACCACCCGGGATCTATGGGGTATGTACTCGACCACATGCCTGCTGACACTGTCCAACCCAATGACCATCCTGGGCTTCGTGACGCTGTTTGCCGGGCTGGGAGTCAGTCAATCAGACATGACAACTGGCGCATGGCTTGTGCTCGGGGTATTTCTTGGGTCTTCACTATGGTGGGCAGGCCTTGCGGGAGCATGCTCGTCAGTCGTGAAACGATTGAACGCCTCTTGGTTAAAGTGGATAGATTACACCTCAGCCTTCCTCTTGGTCGCCTTCGCGTTGACGCTGTTGTATCAAGGGCAGTGACCCGTGATCGTCACTGCCGAAAGTCGCTATTGCGTGAGCATGATCTCGACAGATATACCATCACGCAACCGCGTTATCTGCCAGCTCCCAGCCCTCAGGCCGTAGCGTGTGCCAATCGCTGACCTGTTGATAGGCATGGCCGATGCGCAGAATCAGCGGTTCGGCGAATGCCCGACCCACAATCTGCATCGAGACCGGCATGCACTTTTCATCGAACCCGATGGGCAGCGCCACCGAACACAGGTTCAGCAAGTTGGCGAACCGCCCCAACAAGGCCAGCGGCGTGCCATATTCATCGACCTCATCCAACGGCACACTGCCAATAGCGTTAGTCGGGAAAGCACAGGCGTCTACGTTGGTCATGGCCTCCTGCATGGCGTGCCGAGCGGCGCGGCGCTGATTGTGCAACTGGATATACGACGCTGCGTCGATGGCGCGACCACTGAGTACGCGACGTTGAACATGGGGGTCGAAACGCAGATCGTCGCGCTCGAACAAGCTACCCAGACTGGCATAACCTTCGGCACTCATCAGCCCACCCGCGATGCGCATGCACTGCTCCAACGACGTGGGTAGCGGTTGCTCGATCAGTTGCATGCCCAACGCGGCCAGTTGCTCGAGCCCCAAATCGTAAGCCTTCAGCACCCCGGGAGCGACATGCGCTCGTTCGGCCTGTGGCAACACCCAGATGCGCAAACCGGCTACCGACTGATTGAGACCGGCAGCGGCGCTGAATACAGGTGCCTGGGCCGAAACCGGATCCAGCGGGTCCGGGCCCAGCAGTGCATCCAGCATCCACGCCGCATCTTCAACTGTGTGGGTGATAGGCCCCACCGAATCCAGCGACGGACACAGTTCGATCAAGCCATGGCGACTGATAAGCCCACGCGTTGTTTTCAGCCCGACCAAGCCGCACATGCCTGCCGGAATTCGCACCGAGCCACCGGTATCGGTGCCCAACGCAGCGCTTGCCAACCCACTGGCCACGGCCACTGCCGAGCCGCTGCTTGAGCCACCCGGAGCATGATGCACGTTGCGGTCCCATGGGTTCCACGGCGTGCCCATCACCGCGTTGGTGCCCCAGCCCCCGAAAGCGAATTCGACGGTGTGGGTCTTGCCAAGAATAATTGCTCCGGCACGCTCCAGGCGTTGCACTGCGGTGGCGGTCAACCTCGAAACACGCGGTGCCTGTGCCAATGACCCACCCGTGATGGCCTTGCCATCGATCTCGAACAAGTCCTTGATCGCCAGAGGAATGCCATGCAGCGGTCCCAGTCGTATGCCAGCCGCACGTTGACGATCCGCAGCGATGGCCGCATTGAGAGCTCGCGTGGGATAGGCCTCGACATAGGCATTGAGCTGCTCGTCAAAGTGTTCGATGCGCGCCAGTTGCGCACGAACCAGCGCTTCGCTAGTCAGCCACCCCGCATCCAGCGCCTGCTGCAACTGGGCAATACTGTAGGAAGTAACTCGATCTATGGTGCTCATATATTCAACCTCGCAGGGTTTTGCGCCCGCGTGAAAAGTGCTTTTCAAGCACACGCGACAGCATTGAAAGAGGGAAAGCGATAACAAAATAGAACAGCCCTACCAGCAGAAAGACATGCATGGGCAGGAAGGTTTCCGAAGCGATGGCCCGTGCCGCCAGCATCAGCTCATCGGTAGCGATCAGGGCGCACAATGAGCTGTCCTTGAGGATCGATACATAGGCGTTGAGCAGTGGCGGCAACATGCCGCGAATCGCTTGCGGCAGGATGACTGACGTAAACGCTTTCAGCGGTGTCAGTCCGGTGGCGATGGCGGCCTCGCGCTGGCCGCGGTGCAGCGAATCCAGGCTGCCACGGAGGATTTCCGCGACGTAAGCGGCGCCCTGTAAACCCAGACCAATGACCCCGGCCCAATAGCCAGACAACGTCAGCCCCAGGCTGGGTAACGCAAAATACAGGGCCAGCAATAGCGCCAAAAGAGGTACGGCACGCATGCTTTGAATAAAGTACGCAGCCGACCGTTTCAGGAGGACACTCGGGCTTTTCATCGCCCAGGCCAACAACGCACCCAATATGACCGCCAGAGCGAACCCCATCAGGGACAATTCGGCGCTGATCCTTGCACCGAGCAACAGGCGAGCGATCCAGTCGCTCCAGTACTCTGGGTACTGCTGAAAAAAACTGATCATCGCGCGCTCCCAAAATGACGTTCGAGCCGAATGAATCCCACACCGATCGGCAAAATCATCGCGGCGTAGATGCACATCACAGCCAAATAGATCAGTGAAGTCTGGAAGGTGGAAGTCACCAGATTGCGCGCCAGGAACATGATTTCCGGCACGGCGATGGCCGAGGCGATGGACGTGTCCTTGACCAGTTGCGTGACGTAGTTGGCGAACGCCGGCAACGTAACGCGCAGGGCCTGGGGCAAGAGGATGCAACGCAGGATCTGCATCCGGCTCAGGCCGACAGCCAGCCCGGCTTCATACTGACCGACATGCAGCGACTGCAAGCCGCTACGGAAAATATCAGCCAACACCGCGCTGCCCACCAGACTCAAGCCGACGATGGCGGCCAGCCACGCGGGTAAATTGATGCCAAGATAGGAAAGACCAAAATAGATCAGGAACAGATGCGCCAGCGCGGGAACATTGCGCATCCATTCAATGAAACAGCCGATCGCCCCATGCAACACCCGTGACCGACCGAACGTCAGCAACACCGCCAGGACTATTCCGCCGGCACTCGCCAGCAGCAAGGAACACAGCGCGATTTCCAGCGCGGTGAGCGCGCCTTTCAACAACAGGGGCAGTAGCCCGAGAAAGACCTCGAAGTTCGCCATCAAGCGCCCTCCATGGCCATGCGCCCAAGAAAACTGCGGGTGCGCTCATGGCTGGGGTTGTCGATAACCTGCGCCGATGGCCCTTGCTCGACAATGTGTCCACCGTCCATGAAGATCACCCGATCCGCCACATCCCGAGCGAATCGCACTTCGTGGGTCACCATGATCATGGTGCGGCCCTCTTGCGCCAGCTCACGAATCACGGCCAGTACTTCACCCACCAGTTCGGGGTCCAGCGCCGAGGTCGGCTCGTCGAACAGAATGACTTTAGGTTGTTGGGCCAACGCGCGGGCGATAGCGACCCGCTGTTGCTGCCCGCCGGACAATTGCTCGGGATAGACCTCGGCCTTGTGCCGCAGATGGACTTTTTCCAACATCGCATCAGCCAGCTCATAGGCCTGCTTGCGCGGCATACCCTGTGCCTTGATCGGCCCCAGCGCGACGTTGTCGCGTACACTCAAATGTGGCCAGAGGTAGAAGAGCTGGAACACCATCGCGATCTCGCGTCGCTGCGGAGCCATTTCCCGATCACTCATCAGACGTATGCGTTTACCGTCCTTGATCTGCCCGATCAACTCGTCGCCCAGCCAGATATCGCCTCGAGTGGGTTTTTCCAGATAATTGATGCAACGCAGGCAAGTGGACTTTCCCGACCCGCTGGGGCCGATCAACGACAGGGTTTCACCGGCTTTCAATTCCAGATTGATACCCTTGAGCACTTCCAGATCACCATAACTTTTGTGCAGGTCATGCACTCGCAGCAACGCAGGTTCGGACGGGGTCGACATCTTGGTTAACCTCTTTTTGTTATAGACATGGCGATGAATCGGCACGGGGCATCAGGCCGACTCATCCGCTCCAGCGCTTACTGGCAGCCGGGCAGTTTCCAGTCCGCCGGGCGGTCGACACCAAGCCTCAGATCCTTGCCTTCCGGCACATACCAGACATCCTGAGTCAGGCCGTAGCGGGCACCGATCTTGCGCATTTCACAGCTTTTCCAGAGAGACTGGATCTGCTCGTTCACGGCCGCCACCAGCTGCGGGTTGGCCTCTTTATTGAAGCCGTACACCACCTGGCCCAGACCCGTTAGCAGGGGGAAATTCGGATCGTTGTCGGTGAAAGCATTGAAGTGCAGGTGCCACTGCTCATTGCGGAAAATGGCGTATTGCATGACCGGAGGATCGCCGATCACTGCATCGATGCGCCCGGCGAGGAGATCGCGTACTGCGGCATCGGATGTGTCGTACAACGCCACTTGTAGCCCCTCGATCTTGCGCATCTCAGGGATGAACGAGAAACCCGTGATAGTGCCGACCTTCTTGCCCTGCAAATCTTTGAGGCTGCTCCAGTTGGTCTTGTCGGTCTGGGTGATGCCGTTCTTGAAATAGTGAATCGGGTCGCTCACGGTCATGATCTTCGCCCGCTGCTCGGTCCAGCCCATGGTGCCGGCCATGATATCCACGCGTTTAGCCTGCACCGAGGCGATGGTGCCGGCCCAGTCCATCAACGCAGGTTTAACTTTCAAACCCAGCTTCTCGGAAATTTGTTGAAGGATTTCACCGTCGTAGCCGACCATTCGGCTGTCTTTATAACCGGTCCCCGGCATATCGCCGCTGAACGCAATAGTCAGGCTTCCCGGCTCTACCGTTTCCAGTGCGAATGCCGGTACCGAGGCCAGCATGGATACCAGCAGACCCGCATAGATACCGGCAATACGTTGAACGTTGGGCTTCTTCATCACGTGCTCCTCGATTGTTTTTTTATGAACAGCATGGTGTTGGGCAGACGCTCATCGTATGGTGATCGGCGGTATAACTGGTTGGATGGTTTGCATGAATGATTGAACATTTGCGACATTTCGGAGATGCACTGCCCAAGGCCTCCAGCGAAAGCCTCGTGGAAGAGCTTGATAATGGTCGGGCACGACATCCGCCAAGCCAACGCGGCACTACCGAGTTGTCTATTGGCATTGTGTTGTGGCCGCGTTTCCCCTTGCTGTCACTGTCAGGGCTGACCGATGCGCTGCGACATGCCGCCGATACGGGTGATCAGAGCCGTCCGATACGCTGCCAATGGAAAGTACTGGGTACCCTTGGGCAAAGAGTCATTTCCAGCTGTGGACTGGACGTGCCTATCGACACTGAGCTCACCAATCCTCATCAATTTGATTACATCGTGGTGATTGGTGGGCTGCTTGATTCTCTTGAGGCCGCACCAAAGACGTATCCGGCATTTCTGCATCAGGCAGCAGCCGCTAACGTGCCGTTGATCGGTCTATGCACGGGCAGCTTCGTGCTCGCTCGACATGGCTTGATGGAGGGACGTACCGCTTGCGTACATGCCTACCATTGCGACGACTGGAAACGTCTGTTCCCCAGATTGCGCTTTGTCAGCAACAGTGACTTTCTCATCGACAAGGATCGGATCACCTGCGCAGGCGGTATCTCGGTGATTGAATTGGCCATTCATCTTATTGGGGTGCATTGCGGCCCGGATCGGGCCGGCAAAGTTGTTCATCAGATGACGGTCGCAAAAAGCAGTTCCGGCAGTTTCGTCGACCGGCGAAAGGCACTTGGCTACGCCAGTTCTTCGAACAGGCGTCTGCACGAAGCCGTGATGCTGATGGAAAAGCACATGACCGAACCCTTGGACATTGACTCAATCGCAAACCTTGTCGGTACCAGTAAACGGCAACTTGAACGGCTGTTTGTCGCCGAAACCAGCAACACTCCAGCCCAATTCTACCGTCAGGTTCGACTCAGGTTTGGCCGATGGCTCCTCATCAGCTCGGATCGACATATAGGGGAAATCGCTTTCGAATGCGGGTTCGCCGATGCACCTCATTTCATTCGACATTTTCAGAACATGTTTGGCATGTCCCCCGGAAAATTGCGCAAAGAGTTGATGCGAAAATCGACACAGTGACGCAATTACAAACTCGATCACCGGATAAAAGGAGGGTGACGTTGTCTCTCGCTCTGAGTGACTCGCCTGATAAAGCTTCAACAATATTCGATAACGATGGCGCTGAACGTCACAACGTTCAGCGCATCTGACTTGGGGCTGATTGTCAGCCACTGTCATTTCAGGCGTTTATTTCCACCAATACTCGATCTGAAACCCTACGTTGGAACCGTGCAGGTCTGTACCAAACGAACCGGTATCAGACAACGCCGATCCCGGAGATTGCAAGGTGGCGGCGCGTTGCGCAGCCTTGTTCCAGGTAGCGTAGGTGTAATACAGACGAAATTCCGGCCTGTCCCAGAATCCCGGGCCCTTCGGAGACCAGGTCGGCGCGATGGTGTACTTAGTGAGTTTTCGGGTACCGTCCGCGGCTTCAACCTGGTCGCGCCCAACTTCTGTGATCAACTTGAACTGATCCGTGAACGCATAAATTGGCCGGACACCAATGGATAACCAGTTCTGATCATCACCATCAGGGCGCGTGTCTTTTTGATAGACCAATTCAACTTGACCACTGAAAGCATGAGTCATTTGCCAGTCGAAAAACTCCACGACCCGCCAGCTCTTATTGCTCTCATCCAACGTGGTATCACCGGTGTAGCCCAATGCGGTGCCCGGCCCGCGGCCGTATTGAACAGCGAACTTGTTGACTCCGCCAAGAAACGCGACCTGCTTGTGCTGGGCAACCACCGACCAGCCCTGATGAGCATTCTCGCGGCTCGGCTTGTCCAGATAACTGACGCCCAGCTGAACCTCGCCACCGGGATTTGTGTTGAATCCGCTGACGGTCACATCATGACGGGTGACAAAATCCTTTTGGAAGACGTTGTCCTTGCGTGAGAACACGTAGCTGTATTTCAGATCTCCCAATGCGACCTGGTCGAACCCAAAGCCCGTTGAGCTTTGGTTCCAGTAGAAGTAGTCGGAAATATTGATGTCGTTTCGGTTGTAGTAGCGACGGCCCGCCCAGAAAGAACCGCCATTCAATACCGGCATCTTGCTCCACTCAGCGTAGAGCTGACTCATCCGCGTATAGCCGTGCTCCCCGTCAAATTTTGGTTCATGGCCATACTCGTTATAAAACTGTGCCATGCCTTCCACGCTGACCACCGAGCCGTCGTCCAGTGAAAGCAGATCCTGACGCAAATCCAGCTCCAGGTATTGCTCGCATTCGTTGCCAAGACGGTATTTGGATTGCGCGCCCGGTAGCTGAAAACACGACTGTTTCCCTCCTTCAGTCGAATCTCCAACTCCGGTTCTGAAATAACCACTGAAGTCTGTTGAATACGCGTCAACGGGCAAAAAGCCGACAGCAAAGGACGCACCCAGAACTGCGCTGAGAGTTTTAACGTTCATTCATAACACCTTTTGTTTTTATATTTATTGGACAAGGCCGATAACGCGAACAGCACGCTTTTAATCAAAGTACGCGGGTTAACTCCCACGCACCGGTTTTCGAAAGGGAGAGGCTCTACCCCCGATGACGTCCTCGGAAGAAATCTATAAGACCCTGCGTCGAGGAATCATCAGCCGGTTGCGCGTCATAGCGAGTCAGGAGTCCATGGACGCTGTTACTTAGCTCCTTGCCCAGTTCCACGCCCCATTGATCAAACGAATTGACTCCCCAAATTACGCCCTGGACAAAGACCTTGTGCTCATAAAGGGCGATCAGCGCACCAAGGCTATGTGGATTGATGATCTCAAGAGCAACTGTATTGCTTGGCCGGTTACCGGGGATCACTTTATGCGGCGCCAATCGTTCAATCTCACTGGATGAAAGGCCTTTGGCTTTTAGCTCTGCCTCAGCTTCACTGCGGGTTTTGCCCCACATCAGCGCTTGGCTTTGAGACAAGCAATTGGCGTACAGCCATTCCTGATGATCAGCCACTGGATTGTGGCTGACCACAGGCACAATGAAGTCAGCTGGAATCAGAGGCGTTCCCTGATGCAGCAACTGGTGGTAAGCATGCTGTCCGTTACACCCCACGCCGCCCCAGATTACCGGGCCCGTGCTGCAGGACACTGCCGTGCCGTCATGACGAACACTTTTGCCATTTGACTCCATGTCCATCTGCTGCAGATGCTTCACGAAGTTGCGCAGGTAATGGTCATAGGGCAAGAACGCATAGCTTTGCGCACCCCAAAAGTTGTGATACCAAACGCCGAGTACCGCTAAAAGAACAGGAAGGTTCTGTTCCAATGGTTCGTTCAGGAAATGCTGATCCATAGCGTACGCGCCGGATAGCAGCTCCTTGAAGTTAGCGATGCCAATGGCCAGAGCAATCGGCAGGCCAATGGCAGACCATAGTGAGTAACGGCCACCGACCCAGTCCCACATAGGAAAAATGTTTGCTTCACGGATGCCGAAATCCAGCGCTGCCTGGCGATTACTTGTCACAGCAATGAAATGGCGATATAGCTTCTCTTCCGTCCCACCCTTAGCCAAGTACCAGCTACGAGAAGCTTGTGCATTCTTCAGGGTTTCAAGCGTACCGAAGGTTTTGCTGGAGATGATGAACAGCGTTGTTTCTACATTCAGTCCGGCTGTAACTTCTCGGAATTCACTGCCGTCGATGTTAGCTAGATAATGGCACCGCACCCCATGCCGTGCGAAAGGCGCGAGCGCCTCAGAGACAAGCTCCGGGCCCAGAAATGAGCCACCAATACCAATGTTCACGACATCGGTGATTACCTTGTCGTTGTAACCACGCCACAGATGATTATGGATACGACTCACAACGTCAGTCATCTGCGCCAGGGCGCCATGCACATCGCGCATCAAGTTGCGACCATCGACCATCAAAGCGTCCCCAACTGGTCGCCGCAGCGCGGTATGCAGCACTGGACGTCCCTCGGAGCCGTTGATTTTCTCTCCACTGAACATGGCATGCGCTGCCTGTTCCACGCCTGCCTCACGAGCAAGGTTTACAAGCAATGAACGCGTTTCGTGAGTGATCAGGTTTTTGGAGTAATCCAAAAAAAGCCCGCAGCCCGCCAAGGAAAAGTCTTGAAAGCGTTTGCTGTCATCTCGAAAGGCATCGCGCATACTAAAATTTTTCATGCTCTCCCGATGGTCGAGCAGATTGCGCCATGCCGGCAGTGCAGTTACATCATTCGTTTTGTTGTAGTTATTCATGCTCAGCCCTTCTTCGCCAATACGGCTTGTGCCGTCTCAATCGACCCTTTTTTTGCCATTCAAATGTGGGCGTTTTGTAATTCTGCAAACGCAGAAGCGCCATCACAGGAATAAGCCCTGCATTGTGCAGTTACGACCCAATTATCGGATTTAGTCCCGCGAAGGCCAGCGTTCTCCATCGCGATTCAAATAAATGTCTATCGCTATAACGAAATCATTGAAACCTGAAGAAAACAAAATCGAACTTGGACCACTCAAGCAGCAAACACGTGCACGACAAAAGGAAACCAGGTGCCAGTCATTTAGTTTAAAAGTTATCCAGACGGCGAGACGTGGACAAGCGTCAAATAATTCACGTCTGCACCGCTAGATCCTCAGGACGAAACCCTGAGTACAGTCATTTGGGAGCGCCGCAAGAATCTCGCTGGATTAAAGAGGGTTTCAATCTAATAGTCTGACGTCGACCCTCAGGTTGCTTGATGCGCTTCAATAAAAGCTTCACCGCCTGGGCTCCGAGTTCCTCGAGAGGTTGCGCTACAACTGTCAGTCTTGGGCTAAAAGCATCCGCCCAGTCGAAATCGTCAAAGCCAACCAGCGCGATATCCTTTGGCACCTCAAGTCCCGCTTCACGAAGGGCCTGCATTGCACCAATGGTCATCAAGTTGTTTGCAGTCATTATTGCAGTGGGCGGATGCTCTAGCGATAGCAAACGGCGAGTGGCTTCCATTGCCGGTGCAATCGCCGATTCACCACAGCAAACCAATTGATCTTCGTACTCAATTCCAGCGTCAGCTAAAGCCGCACGGTAGCCGTCAATTCGCTCATGAGAAGAAGACTGAGTCAATCGCCCAGATACCATCCCGATACGCCGATGACCCAGTTTAATCAAATGTGCAATCAACTCTTGAGATGAGTGCTTATTCTCTACCCCCACCTGATCGAAAGACGTCGAGAGCAGTCGATCGATGAGAACCGTGGGTATCTTGTTGGCTTTCAAGTAATTAAATACTCGATTTTCCGGATCATATTCCGAGGCGAGTACAATCCCGTCAACACGTCGCTCATGCAGTGCCTTGACCGCTTTAAGTTCCTGTTCCGGATCTCTTTGCGTGTTGACCAGTATCATCATCAAACCGCTTTTCGCGCATGCCGCTTCAATGGCACGTACTGTTTCACTGAAGTAATAGTTTGAAAGCGTAGCAATCGCCACACCGATGGCACCCGAACCCGAAGAGGAACGAGCCAGAGACCGAGCGAGTGAGTTTCGAATATAGCCTACGGACTCTACAGCCTGATTCACGCTACGGACGGTGTCAGGATGTACTTTACGAGTACCGTTGAGTACATGAGATACCGTAGACATCGATACGTTCGCGGCTCTCGCGACATCGCTCATCTTTGCGCCCACTGTGCATCACTCCTTTTCTCGCGTGATTTGATGGATAGCGCTGAACTCATGTCCAGTTGCTACCTATTGTAAAGCTCACGGCGAGAAAATGCGTCGATGGCTCTCGGAATTGACGCCGGGACGAACCCGCAATTTCGTGAAAGACCCAGCGAGGTGCGCAGTGCATCTGAAGTCTGTGAATCGAGATGGTGGAATCCGCTATGCAGCATAGCCGGGCACTCCTTTTTATTATCGTAGCGATCATCCTGCGAACCAATTAATGGACGCAGCAGCGCTTGTTGAAAAAAGCATAGCCGAGACGAAAGCGCTTGCGCAAGCGCTTTTCTAACATCCTGTTCGAGCTCTCTTTGATCGGGGCTTCCCTAGTGGATGGACATGGAAGTGCTTTCTGGAGAATTCCTCGAACGAAAAGGAAAGCGCTTGCGCAAGCGCTTTCCTTTCGACTATGTTGCTCAAACAAGAACACCGATGAGAGGTTTCAACAGCTTCTCAAATCGGAAGATAAGGAGTTAACAGCTATGCTGAGCACTGGATCTGAAAGCCCCCCTCCTGCCCTATTGGAAATGCATTCCATCTCGAAGTCATTCAATGGAGTGCGCGTCCTGCATGACATTGACCTCAGTATTTTCCCTGGACAAATCCACGCGCTAATGGGCGAAAACGGCGCCGGAAAATCCACTCTGATGAAAATACTATCGGGGGCCTATGTCGCCGACAGTGGCACTATACGAATCGACGGATGTGATATTCGAAACTATGGCGTGAACGATGCGAAGCGCCATGGCATATCCGTCATCTATCAAGAGCTCAGCTTGTGCGCGAATATGAGCGTGGTGGAGAACATCTACCTGGGTAGAGAGATTCGACGATGTGGGGTTATAAACCGCAAGGCAATGACCGAAGGTGCGCTGGTAGTACTCAAGCGACTTGGCGTCACATTTGATCCGCACGCACTGGTCGGCACCTTGTCGATTGCGGACCAACAACTTGTTGAAATCGCGCGTGCAATTCATGCCGATACGCGAATCCTGGTGATGGACGAGCCTACAACGCCGCTATCCACAAAAGAGACCGAAAGTCTTTTTACATTGATTCGCCAGCTACGTGATGATGGCGTCGCGATCATCTATATCAGCCATCGAATGGCCGAGATATACGCATTGTCCGATTTTGTTTCGGTGCTCCGGGACGGTCATTACGTTGGTTCGCTGGATCGCGTCACGCTGTCAGCTGAAACCCTGGTCCGGATGATGGTTGGCCGCGATGTTTCCGGCTTCTACGCCCATGAGCGCTCTTTGTGCTCTTACGAGCAACCGATACTACGTGTTCGCAATCTTACAGATGACTTCAAAATTCAGGATTGCAGTTTCGATCTGTATGCCGGCGAAATTCTCGGGATTGCAGGACTGGTGGGTTCTGGAAGAACCGAACTTGCCCGATTAATCGCAGGCGTCGATGCGTACTCAGGCGGAAAGATTGAAATGGACGGCGAAGCTGTAGTCATACGCTCTACTCGCGATGCAGGTAACGCAGGCATCGTCTATCTGACAGAAGACCGCAAAGCACTGGGCCTTTTTCTCGACATGAGTGTCCACGACAATATCAATGTCTGTGTTGTGGGAAGTGATGCTCGATTTGCCGGGTTTGTGGACCGAACGGCCGGAACTGGACGTACCGAACAAGCAATCCAGGCACTCAATATCAAAGCGTCCTCAGATATCAATGTTGGAGCGCTGTCCGGAGGCAACCAGCAAAAAGTTTTGCTGGCTCGTCTGCTGGAAATGAAGCCCAGAGTATTGTTCCTCGACGAGCCTACATCGGGTGTCGACATTGGGGCTAAATCAGAAATATATAAAATCATCAATGCATTAGCAGCATCCGGCGTTTGCGTAGTGATAATTTCAAGTGAACTACCAGAGATCGTTGGAATTGCCGACCGTGTATTGGTCATGTGTGAAGGTAAACTTGTCACCGAACTCGGTGGCCACAGCGGTCTTGATATCACACCTGAAGCCATTATCGCGTTTGCCACAGGCAGCGACAGGTTGACTCTAGCCAACGGAGACTTAGTCCCATGACTTCCCCACTGCAAAGCAAAGTAGCAAGTGACTTCACCACGCCTGGTGTACGAAGCATCCCCGAAGCTTCCGCGCAGGATAAAATGCGCCAATTGATGAGAGTGGCGGGCATGCTGCCCGTGTTGTTACTCCTTTGTGTAGGCTTTGGCCTGATGAGCGAGAGCTTTTTCTCGGTCCAGAATTTCTCAATCATCAGTCAGCAAGCCTCTATCAACGTGGTATTGGCGTCAGGTCTGACTTTCGTGATTTTGACAGGTGGAATCGACCTTTCGGTTGGTTCGATTCTGGCTGTTTCCGCAGTAGTAGCGCTATTGGTATCGCAAATTCCGGGGTTTGCTCCCCTGGCCATCGCTGCGGGGCTTGGAGTCGGACTACTGCTAGGGCTCGTCAATGGTGTATTGGTTGCTTTTGGAAAGCTACCGGCGTTTATCGTCACGCTAGGCGGATTGACTGCGATGCGTGGAGTCGCACGCCTCATCGGCGAAGACAAAACGGTTTTCAATCCCGACCTGTCCTTTGCTTACATTGGGAACGAAAGTTTGTTCGGGGTGCCATGGCTGGTTGTAATCGCGGTAGTAGTGGTTGCTCTTTCGTGGATTATTCTTCGACGTACGGTATTAGGCGTACAGATTTACGCAGTGGGCGGCAATCCTGAGGCCGCACGGTTGTCGGGAATCAAAGTCTGGAAAGTCCTGTTATTTGCTTATGCCCTATCCGGTTTGTTGGCGGGTGTGGGGGCTATCATGACTTCCGCTCGACTGATGGCGGCCAACGGACTGCAAATGGGACAGTCTTATGAACTCGACGCTATCGCCGCCGTTATTCTGGGAGGCACACGCTTTACAGGAGGCGTCGGCACCATCATCGGTACGCTAATTGGCGCCCTGATTATCGCTACACTTTCCAATGGCCTGATATTGCTGGGAGTTTCGGATATCTGGCAATACATTATCAAAGGTGTTGTCATCATCGGAGCGGTAGCCCTCGATCGCTTTCGGCAGTCAGGTGCACGAACCTGAATCATATATAACCCCCACACTCCAATAACAAGAGACAGTTCTCATGAAAAAAATAATATTTACCGCTGTTTGTACACTCTTGGCATTTAGCAGTGCTCAAGCACGAGAGTTGAAATCCGTCGGGATAACGGTTGGCTCGCTGGGTAATCCTTATTTTGTAGCGATGGTAGATGGCGCCAAAGCCGAGGCACTGCATATCAATCCAGCTGCAAAATTTATCTCGGTGTCGGCAGATTACGATTTGAATAAGCAGTTCACTCAAATCGATAACTTCATTTCTTCGGGCGTAGACTTGATTCTTGTCAATGCCGTCGACCCTGTAGCAATCGCGCCTGCGATTGCGAAAGCAAGGAAGGCAGGCATAGTGGTTGTGGGCGTAGATGTCATGGTGCAAGGTGCCAACGCCACGGTACAGACCGATAACGTCGAAGCCGGCAGGATTGTATGTCAGTACATCTCTGAGAAGCTGGGTGGCAAGGGTAACGTTATTATCCAGAATGGTACGCAGACTTCAGCAGTATTGGACCGAGTCAATGGCTGTAAGAGTGTTTTCGCGCAGGCACCCGATATCAAGGTGCTGTCTGATAATCAAGATGCCAAAGGCTCGCGCGAAGGTGGCTACAGCGTGATGCAAGGCGACTTGACTCGCTTTGCAAAAATCGACGCGGTGTTCGCGATCAATGATCCCCAGGCCATAGGTGCCGACCTGGCAGCAAAACAACTCAAGCGCAAAGGCATCATTATCGCATCGGTGGATGGGGCTCCCGATATAGAGACTGCGCTCAAAAGCGATACACAGATCCAGGCATCCGCCTCTCAATCCCCTTGGGGCCAGGCACAACAGGCCGTAACGATGGGTTATGACCTGTTGAATGGCAAATCTTTGGAAAGCACAACGGTACTGCTTCAACCTTCACTTGTAACCCGGGCTAATGTCATGGAGTACAAAGGCTGGCAAGCTGACCACTGACCGACCACTAAGCGGTTGAGTCAAGTGACATAGGGTCTCTAGCCACCCTCTGTAATGCGGGGAATGGCTGCTGCGAGATGCTCGCAGCAGCCGAACGGCATGAAAATCCCTAGAGGGCGAACCTGTGGGAAGCCTGAGCGACGACTGCTGACGAGAGACTTTGCATGTCTACCGAAACAAAACAAATAGTAAGCACAGAGCTACTCAACTACGTTAAGGCTCTGTCTGGTAATCGAATTGTCGTTGCGCTAGCGGGGCCGCCTGGTGCCGGTAAGTCCACCGTCTCTCAGGCCTTGGTAGAGGCGCTTAATAGCCTTATGCCGGGGAGCGCAGCTGTCGTTCCCGGGGATGGCTTTCATTACGATGACGCGGTTCTTGGATCCTTGAACCTTTTAGATCGTAAGGGCTCACCTGATACATTCGATGTGGGTGGCTTCAGGAGTCTGCTGCTGAGGCTTCGTGCGAACAATGAACCAGCGGTTGCCGTTCCGGTATTCGATCGAATTCTGGAGATATCCCGTTCTGCAGGACAATTGATTTCCTCTGACGTGAAATATCTCATCGTGGAAGGAAACTACCTTCTATTAGACCTCGCCCCATGGTCGTCCTTAATAGACTGTTTTGACGCCACCATAATGCTGCAGGCTGACCGCGAAACCCTGGAAGCGCGCCTGCTTGATCGATGGCGATCATTGGGTTTCGATGAGCCTGCTTCCTATGAAAAAGTTCATCGCAACGACCTTCCGAATGCCGACATTGTGGTGTCGGCCAGCAATATCGCTGATTTCACGATCACAAATTAAGATCCCACTTCGGCCTACGAACGCTATCAACAACTTGTAGCGAACCTTTAAAGAGCGAATGACTATGTATCTGGTATGTGGTGAAGCGCTGTTCGATTTCTTCAGTGAAAACGATGTCAACGCTCAAGCTTCAAAAGTGAACTACAAAGCGATTGCCGGTGGTTCGCCGTTCAACGTCGCCGTCGGCTTGAGCCGTCTGGGCATCGACGTGGCGCTGTTCGCCGGGCTGTCCAGCGACTACCTCGGCCGGCGTTTACAGCAAGTGCTGCAGGAGGAAGGCGTGCGCCCGGACTACCTGCAGGACTTCGACGCACCGACCACCCTGGCGATGGTCGCCGTCGGTGCCGACGGCTCGCCGCATTACAGCTTCCGAGGCGAAGGCTGTGCCGATCGCCAGCTGTTGCCGGGGCATTTACCTGAGTTAGGCGCTGAGGTGCGTGGGTTGCATATTGGTTCGTTCTCGCTGGTGGTGCAGCCGATTGCCGACACCCTGCTGGCCCTGGTCCGCCGGGAAAGCGGCAAACGCCTGATCAGCCTCGACCCTAACGTGCGACTCAATCCAGAACCGAATATCGAACTGTGGCGCGAACGCATCAGCACTCTGGTCGAGCATGCCGACCTGATCAAGGTCAGCGACGAAGATCTGAACCTGCTCTACCCCGAGCGTGATCCGCAGAGCGTGATCCATGGCTGGCTGGAACACCGCTGCCAGCTGGTATTCCTCACCCGTGGCGGCCAGGGAGCAACGGTATTCAGCCGCCGCCATGGCAGTTGGTCGGCGCCGGCCTGCGCGGTGGTGATGGCTGATACCGTGGGCGCCGGCGACACCTTCCAGGCGGCATTGATCGCCTGGCTGACCGAACAGCAGCTGGATTCGGTGGAGGGTTTGCAGCGCTTGAGTCGTGAACAGATCGACGCGATGCTCACCTTCGCCGTCAGCGCCGCCGCCCTGACCTGCAGCAAGACCGGGCCGGACTTGCCTTATCGGCATCAGCTGGATTGATATCTGGTCAGGATCTGTATCGCGGGGATGGCAGCTTTCGCGAGCTAAACGCCATCACCCGCTGTCCTGTCTGTAACGATGAGGGGCTCGATGCCCCAGTCGCCAGGCAAATACCAATCTTCTCCGAACATCTCGGCTGGATGCATCGTACGCTCGGAGCCATTGCCGCACGCCAGGGATTTGGCTGGACAATACCGGTCGCATCCCCAACAGATCCGCTCGGGGTGTTTGGGGTTTATGGGAAAGTTCTTGGCCATTTCGATCTCCGATCATTGAGAGACGTTCTTCCAACCTACAGCCTTTGTGCAAAACCATCCTTGATGGATATCAAGCCCGAGTCATCGGTTTAATTGCTCAAAACTTGATAACAATCATTATTGTTCGCAGCAAAGCTTCCTAGACTCGGGTTCTTACTCGTCAGTGCTCAGGAAGACATCATGCGTACCCACCTCTCACTCGCCCTGCTCTTGCTCGTACCGTTGGCTCACGCAAAGGAATACCCGATCGGGGCACCACAGTTGTGTCCCGGGCTGGAAGTCGGGGCGGTGTATTTGCAGCCGATAGAAATGGCACCTGCGGGGATGATGCGCGCGACCGCGGATTCCGACGTCCACCTGGAAGCTGACATTCGGGCCACTTCGGACAATCGGCAGGGCTTTCAGGAAGGCAGTTTCGTCCCCTACCTGAACGTCTCTTTCAACCTGAAAAAACACGGCAGCGACCCCGAGATCAAAGGCGATTTCCACGCCATGGTGGCCAATGACGGTCCGCACTATGGCGACAATGTAAAGCTGCTCGGCCCTGGTAAATATCAGCTGACGTTCACTGTTCTGCCACCTGGCGGTCATGGTTCCCTCGGGCGCCACACCGATAAGGAAACCGGTGTCGCGCCCTGGTTCGAACGTTGCGAACTGCACTACGAATTCATCTACGCCGGCATCGGTAAAAAAGGCGGCTATTGAATGAAGCGTCTGCATCTTGCCTGGCTGATTGTGGCCGGAACAGTTGCGCCGTTGACGGCCCATGCCGAGTTGCCGAGCTACGAACTGACCCTGCGCGATGGCCACTTTTCCCCTGTCTTGCTCGAGGTGCCGGCCGGACAGCGCTTCAAGATCGTCCTGAAAAATAGCGGTCAGGGGCCGGCCGAGTTCGAGAGCACGCCGTTGCGGGTTGAAAAAGTACTGTCGCCGGGGGTGACAACCTTCGTCGTCATTCACCCGCTCAAGCCCGGCCGCTATCCCTTTTTCGACGAGTTCAATCCGCAATTGCCCGAGGGCGGCATCCTCGCGAAATAACTGTTAGCGCACGGAGTTTTCATGAATCAATCAATGTTCATCGTCTGGCGCGAAAGCGTCGAGGCGTTGCTGGTGATCGGTATTCTCCAGGCCTGGGCCAGCCAGCAAAGCCAAGGTAATCGTTTGGTCAAATACCTGTGGGCGGGAGTAGTGCTGGGGTTGATGCTCTCGGGCCTGCTGGCGGTGTTGATTCTGTTTGCCGGTGAGGCCATGAGCGGGTCGGCCAGTGAATGGTTCCAGGCCGCACTCGCACTGTTTGCCAGCCTGTTAATGGTGCAAATGGTCGGCTGGATGCACCGCCACGGGCGCACCCTCAACCACGATTTGCGACGGCACGCCGATAGCCACCTGGCCCGCCAGGGAGGCGCAGGTCTATTACTGCTGGCCATGCTCGCGATCAGCCGCGAAGGCAGCGAAACGGTGGTATTTCTCTATGGCGCCGGCGCCCGGTTGCGAGGTCCGCAGCTTGGTTTGTTTGCCATCGGCGGCGTGTTGGGGCTGGTGCTGTCGGCGCTGACCATTACGCTGCTGCACAGCAGTCGCCGCTTCATTTCATGGCAACGATTCTTTGCCACCAGCGAAGTCATCTTGCTCATCCTCGGCGCGGGGTTGCTGGTCAGCGGCACCGAACGAATCGGTGGCCAACTGCTCGCCCTGGATGTGCCGGATGTGGTTTACAGCCTCGTAGGCGAAGCGCTTTGGGACAGCAGCCCGTTGCTGAGCGACAGCCATGGATTGGGTGGTTTTTTAGCTGGTTTGGTCGGTTATCGCGCAACGCCCAGCGGCATGACCTTACTGGTGTGGGTCGGTTACTGGCTGGTCGTCAGCGCCTGGCTACGCCAACGTGCGCCGGAAAAAGTCCCATGCCTGAACTGAGCCGGCACAATCGATGGCTCCAGCGCCTTGGTGACGGGATGCGTCGCCATGCGCCCGTCATCCGTGCGGTGCAATGGGCTGTCGTACTGTTTTACGCGGTGCTGTTGGTGACTCCGGCACTGTTGCCGCTGCCGGACAGCCAGGCACAGATACTCGACAACCTGACCTTGCTCGCGCAGTTTCTGTTCTGGGGGATCTGGTGGCCGTTCGTGTTGCTGTCGATGGTGTTCTTCGGTCGACTCTGGTGCGGTGTTCTGTGCCCGGAAGGTTCGCTCAGCGAATGGGCCAGCCATTACGGTAAAGGTTTGGGTGTGCCGCGCTGGTTGCGCTGGGGCGGCTGGCCTACCTTGGCGTTCTGCCTGACGACTCTCTACGGCCAATTGATCAGCGTCTACGACTACGCCCAGGCCGCACTGTTGATTCTGGGTGGCTCGACCGTCGCAGCGGTCATCGTCGGGTTGTTGTTCGCCCGGGGCAAGCGAGTCTGGTGCCGTTACCTGTGCCCGGTCAGCGGCGTTTTCGCCCTGCTCGCCCGACTGGCCCCTGTGCACTTTCAGGTCGATGAACAACGCTGGATAGAGAATGCCGCACCACGCCTGCCGCCACCCAACTGCGCTCCCCTGCTCGATATCCGCCGCCTGCAAGGCGCCAGTGATTGCCACGCCTGCGGACGCTGCAGCGGGCAGCGCGGTGCCGTTCAGCTGATCGCGCGCTCCAGCAATCAGGAGATTCTTCACGCGACGGCGCAGACGCTGTCCCCTTGGGATACGCGCTTGCTGCTGTTCGGCGTGATCGGTTTGGCCATGGGCGCGTTTCAATGGACGGTCAGCCCATGGTTTGTCGCCCTCAAACAATTCCTGGCCGAGTGGCTGGTCGAACACAACCAACTCTGGGCCCTGCAGGACAATGCTCCCTGGTGGCTGCTGACCCATTACCCGCAGCTCAACGACAGCTTCAGCTGGCTCGACGGTTTCAGCATCGTCGCTTACCTGAGCTTGAGTTCGATCGTGCTCGGCACGGCGTTGATGCTGCTCCTGCGCCTGACGGCCCGACTGGCGCGAGATCGCACACTGTATTGGCCCCTGGCGCTGACACTCACGCCCTTGGGTGGTGCCGGACTGTTTCTCGGGCTGTCGGCTACCACCGTCAAATTACTGCGTTATGAAGGTCTACTGCTGGAGTGGGTACAACCGGCCAGGGCCTGTCTGTTATTGGCCGCGATGGGCTGGAGCCTGCTACTGGGTTGGAAACGGCTAAGTCGCGAAGGTCTTTCCCAAGTGCGACGCGGGTCCGCAATCGCTTGCCTGCTCCTGGCCGAAGGCATGGTGGGATTTGGCTGGTGGTTGCAATTCTGGGGCTGGGCTTGAGTTCCCCAGCCCCCGTTACCCCCGCAACACGAAGGCTGGGAACAACTCGCGCATGGCCTCCCACAACTCTGGCAGCAACGCTTGAGCCGAAACGCTCGGCAACAGCGGATCGAACATCCGCTCGGTGCGAACCAGTTGCACGGCGAAGCGTTTGACGCCAAGCGCATTCAAGCGTTTTGCCAGGATCAGCAGACGCGCCGGCTCGAACAGATGCCAATGCACGGTGGTGCGACATTCGTAGTCCACACCACTGGCCAGCAGATGCTCAAGGCTGCGCCAGTTAGCCGTTCCACTGCCCTCGACCCGGGTGATGGCCTGGCAATCCTCGGGCAACGCCTTGACGTCGAAACCGACCCAATCCGCACCAGTCAATGCCTTGGCGAAGGCGGCAGGCTTGATCCCGGCGCTGTGCAAGCCGATGCGAAATCCCATGTCCCGCACTTCATCCATGGCGCCGAGCAAGCCGTCCTGCAAAGTTGGCTCACCGCCGCTGAACACCACCGCATCGAGCAAGTCCTGGCGACGTTGCAGAAACGCCAACACCCGCCGCCAATCCACTTCCTCACTGCCACGAGGCGGAATCAGCTGCGGGTTATGACAGTAACGACAACGCCAGGCGCAACCCTGGCAAAACAGCACGCAGGCGAGCTGTCCCGGATAGTCGATAGTGGTCAGGGGCACCATGCCCCCGACCCGAAGCATTCGACTCATTGGCGCCCGGCCAGTGCCGCGCTTTCAGTGAAGTGCGCGCGTTCGCGGTGCTCCGACTGTTTACCCGGATTGAACGCCGACACAGGACGGTGATAGCCCATCACCCGGGTCCAGACTTCGCAGCGTTGACGTTGAGCCTGGGGCAGTGTTTGCGATGCAGTCATGGTGAAGCTCCTTGCGGTTGAGTGGATCGAAATCAATGAACAGAGCCGGCTTTCTGCTCTTGCAGCAGCAGGGCCTCGTCGCATTTGGGGCAGAACTCATGTTCGCCATCGAGGTAGCCGTGCACCGGGCAGATGGAGAAGGTCGGGGTCACGGTCAGGTATGGCAGGCGGAAACGTCCAAGGGCCTTGCGCACCAGTTGCTTGCAGGCTTGGGTCGATGAAATCCGCTCGGCCATGTACAGATGCAGGACCGTGCCGCCGGTGTATTTGCATTGCAGTTCGTCTTGAAGTTCCAGGGCCTCGAAGGGGTCTTCGGTATAGCCCACAGGCAGTTGCGAGGAGTTGGTGTAATACGGCGCCTGCACACTGCCCGCCTGTAGAATGTCCGGATAGCGCTTGAGGTCTTCCTTGGCAAAGCGGTATGTGGTGCCCTCCGCCGGTGTCGCTTCCAGGTTGTAGAGATGACCGGTTTCTTCCTGAAAGCGCAGCAACGTGGCGCGCACATGGTCCAGCAGATTCAGGGCAAACTGCCGGCCATGTTCGGTGTGCATGCCCTCCTCGTCACCGGTGAAATTGCGCAGCATTTCATGCATACCGTTGAGGCCGATGGTGGAGAAATGGTTGCGCAGGGTCCCGAGGTAACGCTTGGTGTACGGGTACAAACCGGCATCCATGTGGTGCTGAATGACCTTGCGCTTGACCTCCAGGCTCTCCATCGCCAGTTCCATCAGCGTGTCCAGGCGCTGCAACAGACCACTGGTGTTGCCCTTGAACACATAGCCCAGACGCGCGCAGTTGATGGTCACCACGCCGAGTGACCCGGTCTGCTCCGCCGAACCGAACAAACCTCCACCGCGCTTGAGCAACTCGCGCACATCCAGCTGCAACCGGCAGCACATCGAACGCACCTGATTGGGCTGCAGATCCGAGTTGAGGAAGTTCTGGAAGTACGGCAAGCCGTAACGCGCGGTCATCTCGAACAAGCGGTCGGCGTTTTCACTGTCCCACGGAAAATCATGGGTGATGTTGTAGGTCGGAATCGGAAAGGTGAACACTCGCCCTTTCGCATCGCCAGCCTGCATCACCTCGATGTAGGCGCGGTTGAGCAGGTCCATTTCGACCTGCAGGTCGCCATAGGCAAACGGCATTTCCTCCCCGCCGATGACGGGTATCTGCTCACGCAAATCCTGCGGGCACACCCAGTCGAAGGTCAGGTTGGTGAACGGCGTCTGGGTGCCCCAGCGCGACGGCACGTTGAGGTTGTAGATGAACTCCTGGATCGCCTGGCGCACCTCCTGATAACTCAGCTGGTCCTTGCGCACATAGGGTGCCAGGTAGGTGTCGAACGAGCTGAACGCCTGAGCACCGGCCCATTCGTTTTGCAGGGTGCCGAGGAAATTCACCATTTGCCCCAGGGCACTGCTCAAGTGCTTTGGCGGACCGGCTTCGACACGCCCCGGCACACCGTTGAGCCCTTCGTGCAACAGGGTGCGCAGCGACCACCCGGCGCAGTAGCCGGCGAGCATGTCCAGGTCGTGCACATGCAAATCCGCCTCGCGGTGGGCCTGGCCGATGGCCTCGCTGTACACCTCGTCCAGCCAGTAGTTGGCGGTGACCTTGCCCGACACGTTCAACACCAGCCCGCCCAGGGAATAGCCCTGATTGGCGTTGGCCTGGACGCGCCAGTCTTCACGGTCCAGGTACTCGTTCATCGAGGTCGCCACTTCGACCATGGTCCGGCGGTCGCGACGCAAACGCCCGTGTTGTTCGCGGTAGACGATGTAGGCGCGCATGGCGAAGAAGAAACCGGCGTCCATCAACACCCGTTCGACACGATCCTGGATCTGCTCGACATGCAGCCTTGGCAGACCTTCCAGTCGGGCGAGTACCGCCTGAAGCAAGCCTTCAACCTCAACCTCGGTGTACTCCCCGGTTGCCTTGCCGGCGGCGATCAACGCCTGACGGATCTTGTCCGCATCAAAGGCGACCAGACTGCCATCGCGTTTGTGCAAGCGGTTACATCCTACTGAGATCAGCGTGCTCTGCATTCGGCCTCCAGATACTACATATAGATGTTTACAAACAAACAAACACAACATGCAGTAAAGGCTACGGACAAAGGACTGATCTGCAATTGATCGATATCAAGATTTGGCGGTGAATCTGTGACAAGCGCGGGTCCCATGTGGGAGCGGGCTTGCCCGCGAAGAGGCCATCACATCCAACATCAATGTTGACTGATAGACCGCCATCGCGGGCAAGCCCGCTCCTACATGGATTGGTTGTATTTTTTGAATCGTGCAAGACAGCTCAACCGCCACTCATGTTCATGAACCGCACAATCTGCACCTCCCCTTCGGGGCTGAAGTCGTGGCGCAATGGCTTGCCGCGCAACGCCTTCTGCACCGCATTGATCACGGGTTGGTCATCCAGCGGATAACGCCGCAGCAATCCTCTTAAATCCAGCGCGTCCTCCTGCCCCAGACAAAGCAACAGCTTCCCTTCAACAGTCATCCTCACCCGATTACAGCTGCCACAGAAGTTGTGACTGTTGGGTGAAATGAAACCGATCCGGGTATCGGGATGGCGTTCCAGGCGCACGTAGCGCGCCGGTCCGCCGCTGTTTTCAGTGCTGTCGAGTAACCGATGTTGGCTGGCGATCAGTGTCCGTACCTCGTCACTGGAACAAAACGATTCGCCCCGGGAACGACCGACCTCGCCCAAGGGCATTTCTTCGATGAAACTGATATCGATGCGCTGATCGATGGCGTATTGCACCAACGCTGGCACCTCATCAAAGTTGCGCCCTTTCATCACCACGCAGTTGAGTTTGATCCGCTCGAACCCCGCGTCCCGCGCCGCTTCAATGCCGCCCAGCACTTGATCGAGATCACCGTTGCGAGTGATCGCGCGAAACTTCTGCCCGTCCAGACTATCGAGGCTGATGTTCATCCGCTTGACCCCCGCCTCCGCCAATGGCCGGGCCAGACGGCCCAGTTGCGAGCCGTTGCTGGTCATCACCAGTTCGCGCAAACCGGGCAGCGCGGCGATGTTGCGGCACAGTTCGACGATGCCCGGACGAATCAGCGGTTCGCCGCCGGTGAGGCGAATTTTGCGTACGCCCAACCCGACGAACAACGTTGCCAGACGCTGTAATTCCTCCAGCGTGAGCACCTGCTGACGCGGCAGGAAGGTCATGTTTTTCGCCATGCAATACACACAGCGAAAATCACAACGGTCCGTCACCGACATCCGCAGATAATCGATCTGCCGTCCAAAACCATCCTGCATGACAGCGTTCATCACATCTCCCGGTTTGTCTCGATGCTCACTGCACCAGCGGTGAATCGGCGCCCTGCAAGTGGATGCCGCGAATATCCGCCGCACCGATCAGGGTTTGCAGGTACTGCACCAGCGCTTTTTGCCAGACGCCTTGCTGCAACTGCGTGCGAATCGCCGTCGACACCACTTCATAGGGCAACGGCATGCCTTCGATCCGCTGATCGACACTGACCACATGCCAGCCGTAGCGACTTTCCAGCGGTTTGCTGGCCAGGCCCGGCGCCAGAGTGAACAGCTGACGTTCCAGTTCGGGCACGGTCTGGCCCTTGCTGATTTGCCCCAAAGAACCGCCCTGAGCCTTCGACGGGCAGGCCGAATATTTCACCGCCAGCTCAGCAAAACTACCGGGGAAATCCGCCAACCGCTGTAGCAGAATTTCAGCCTGATCACGCGCAAGGGCGCGCGCCTCGATATCGTCCGGCGCACATTCGAGCAGGATGTGCCGAACCGCCAGCAACGGCGCACTGTGAAAGCGCCCGCGATTGTTTTCGTAGTAACGAAGACTGGTCTCCTCGTCGCACTGGGGCACCTGCACTTCACGTTCGAGCAACAAGCGCGTGGCCGCTTCTTCTTCGTTCTCGCCGGCACCAATCTCCATCGACACGCCGAGTTCGGCAATGCGCTGCTGCAACAACTCGCGGATCACCAATGCCCTGGCGGCCAGATAGACCGCTTCCTCGCGGCTTTCGGCCGGGTGATATTGCAGCTCCTGGGCCATCGCTTCCGGGGTGATCGACACCTCGTTGACGCTGATGATCGGCCACTCCTGCTCGCTGCTGGCGATCAACTGCGCCGGGGCGTCATCGGCAGCCGTCGGCTCAACCGGGAGTGCTTCAAACTGCGCCTCTGCGACCGGCGCGATGTCGAGAACATCCTCGGCTTTTTTGGAAGAACCGCAGCCACCGCTGCCACCGTTACCACCACCACATCCACATCCACCTGACATGATTTTCTCCTCAGACTTTCTGCCGAACGATTTGATAACGGCGTCCCAGGTACCCGACCGGTGCACTGACGATGTGTACGAGACGGGTGAAGGGGAACAGCACGAACAGAGTCAAACCGAGAAACACGTGCAGCTTGTAGATCAGCCCGACCGGCGCGATGGCCGCCGCCGCTTCCATCGGCCGCAACAGCACGGTGTTCTGCGCCCAATCGGCGAGCATCACCATTACCGAGCCATCCATGTGCGCGGTGGACGCCGCAATTGTCAGCAGACCCAGCAGCAATTGCGCCAACAGCACCAGCAGAATCAGGATGTCCGAAGGGTTGGAGGTGGCCCGTACCCGAGGATCGGTGAGACGCCGCTTGACCAGCATCAGCAAGCCAATCAGGCACAACAGGCCGAAGAACCCACCGGAGACCATTGCCAGCAACTGCTTGTTCTCAGTGCTGATCACATGGTGATAAACCGACGCTGGCATCAGCAGCCCGACGAAGTGCCCGGCCAGCACGAACAGCACACCGATATGGAACAAGTTGCTCGCCACGCGCATGCCGCGTTGGTTGAGCATCTGGCTCGAACCTGCCTTCCAGCTGTATTGCGACAGGTCGAAGCGTGCCCAACTGCCGATCAGGCAAATGGCCAAAGCGACGTAGGGATAGATCCCGAATAACAACAGATTCCATTTAGACATTACCGACCTCCTTGGCTGGCGCGGCGGCCAACCCTTCATGCTGAAAATCCACCCAGTGCAACGGCACCGCGCTTTCTTCCCGAGCCTTGCCCGGTGCGCTTGGCAGTCCGCTGCAACGGTCCTGCTGTTCGGCCTGGAGAAAGTCCACGGCCTCCTCTTCCCAAATCTTGTCGAGGGCTTCGAGGGAGTCGTCGCGCGGTTCCGCCGCCACCTGCGCGCGCAGGTCGGCCACCGCCTGATGCGGTTCGGCCCCGGCGATTTGCAGCAGCGCGCGGAAGCAACTGGCATAGGCGCTTTCGCGCTCTTCCAGGCGTGCGGCGAGCAAGGCCAGCAAGTGCGAAACATCCGCCAGGCCCTCGCGGGCCTCGATGTCTTCGCGGGTGGACAGGAACTCCAGGTACAGCGGGATATAGTCCGGCAGCTCTTTGACGCCGATGGCAAAACCGGCTTCTTCGTATTGCGCCATCATGTCGACCATCGCCTGACCACGGTCGCGGGACTCGCCATGCACATGTTCAAACAACAGCAACGACAGCGAGCGACCTCGGCCAAACAGCGCACCGTAGTGCTCCTGCCCGTCCATCAGGTCATTGGCGCAGATCAGCTCGAGCAATTCGAACAACGCGCCGCGCTGTTTAGGGCTGATTTCCCGTGACTGGATAATCGCTTGCTCCAGTTCGTCGCGACCGCCAATCAGCGTCTCAGTCGGGTAATCGAGCAGCAGCGAAATCACTTTGAGAATTTGCATGCTCATTCCTCCCACAACTGGACGGTTTTCAGGATGTCGCGTCGGTTGGCTTTCTTCGCACCGAACATGTTGGTGTCGGAACTGCCGCTGCAGCCGCTGCCGAAACTGAAGCCGCAACCGGAGCGCTCGGCAAAGGCATCGCTCATGGCGTCTTCACGGTGCGCGCTCGGTACCACAAAGCGGTCTTCATAGTTGGCAATCGCCAGGTAGCGATACATCTCCTCGACCTGGGCCACACTCAAGCCGACATCCTTGAGCACTTGCAGGTCCTGAACGCCATCCACTTGCTCGGAACGTTTGTAGGCGCGCATCGCCAGCAATCGTTTAAGCGCACGCTTGACCGGTTTTTCATCGCCCGCCGTCAGCAGGTTCGCCAGGTACTTCAGTGGAATACGCAGGCTGTCGACGTCCGGGATCACCCCGTTCATACCGACGGTGCCAGCAGTGGCGGCGTTTTGAATCGGCGACAGTGGCGGTACGTACCAAACCATCGGCAAGGTGCGGTATTCCGGGTGCAGCGGCAGTGCGAGTTTCCAGTCCACGGCCATTTTGTAGACCGGCGAACGTTGGGCGGAATCGATCACCGACTGCGGTACGCCATCGGCCAGAGCCTGACGAATCACTGCCGGGTCATTCGGATCGAGGAAAATCTCCAGTTGTTTCTCGTACAGGTCTTGCTCATTGGCGGTGCTCGCCACCTCGCTGATGCGGTCGGCGTCATACAGCAGCACACCGAGGTAACGGATACGTCCGACACAGGTTTCGGCGCAAACAGTCGGCATCCCGGCTTCGATACGCGGGTAGCAGAAGATGCACTTCTCGGACTTGCCGCTTTTCCAGTTGAAATAGATCTTCTTGTACGGGCAGCCGCTGATGCACATCCGCCAGCCACGGCATTTTTCCTGGTCGATCAGGACGATGCCGTCTTCTTCGCGCTTGTAGATCGCCCCGCTCGGGCACGATGCCGCGCACGCCGGGTTCAGGCAGTGCTCGCACAGGCGCGGCAAATACATCATGAAAGTGTTTTCATACTCGCCGTAAATGTCCGCCTGAATCTTGTCGAAGTTCTTGTCCTTACGACGCTTGGCGAATTCGGTGCCGAGGATCTCTTCCCAGTTCGGGCCCCACTCGATTTTTTCCATGCGCTTGCCGGAGATCAGCGAACGCGGGCGCGCAGTGGGCTGGTGCTCGCCCAGCGGCGCGGTGTGCAGGTGCTGGTAATCGAAGTCGAACGGTTCGTAGTAATCGTCGAGGCTCGGCAGGTCCGGGTTGGCGAAAATATTCGCCAACACGCGGAATTTACCGCCAATGCGCGGGTTGATCGTGCCGTTGGCATTGCGGATCCAGCCGCCCTTCCACTTGTCCTGGTTTTCCCATTCTTTCGGGTAACCGATACCGGGTTTCGATTCGACGTTGTTGAACCAGGCGTATTCCATACCTTCGCGGCTGGTCCAGACGTTCTTGCAGGTAATCGAACAGGTGTGGCAACCGATGCACTTGTCCAGGTTCAGCACCATGCCGATTTGTGAGCGAATCTTCATCTCAGTTCTCCTCGATATCGGTCGGCAGTGGGCGCGGCAGGTCATCGCCACTTGAACCATCGAGCCAGTCGACTTTGGACATTTTGCGCACCACGACAAATTCATCGCGGTTGCAACCGACCGTGCCGTAATAGTTGAAACCGTAGGCCTGCTGGGCATAGCCGCCGATCATGTGGGTCGGCTTGAGCACGACGCGGGTGACCGAGTTGTGGTGGCCGCCACGGGTCTTGGTGGTTTCCGAACCGGGCACGTTCACGATCCGTTCCTGTGCGTGATACATCATCACCATGCCGTCCTTGACGCGCTGGCTGACCACCGCCCGGGCGGTCAGTGCACCGTTGACGTTGAAGCATTCGATCCAGTCGTTGTCCTCGATGCCGGCGCTTTTCGCGTCGTTCTCCGAGAGCCAGACAATCGGCCCGCCACGGCTGAGGGTGAGCATCAGCAGGTTGTCGCTGTAGGTGCTGTGGATGCCCCACTTCTGGTGCGGAGTGATCCAGTTCAGGACGATTTCCTTGTGGCCGTTGCTGCGCTTGCCTTTCACCCCTTCGATGGTGCGGGTGTTGACGGGCGGCCGATAACTCATCAATTGCTCGCCGAACGCCTGCATCCACGGGTGATCCTGGTAGAACTGCTGGCGACCGGTGATGGTGCGCCATGGGATCCCTTCGTGAACGTTGGTGTAGCCGGCGTTGTAGCTGACATGATCGTCTTCGAGACCTGACCAGGTTGGGCTGGAAATGATCTTGCGTGGCTGGGCCTGAATGTCGCGGAAGCGAATCGCCTCGTGGGCCTTGGACAGCGCCAGGTGGCTGTGGTCAATACCGGTGAACTCCGACAGCGCGGCCCAGGCTTTCACAGCGACCTGGCCGTTGGTTTCCGGGGCCAGGGACAGAATCACTTCAGCAGCATCGATCGCCGTGTCGATTTTCGGCCGACCATGGCTGATCCCGGCAGTTCCTTCGCGGTGATTGAGCGCACCGAGGAATTTCACTTCGGCGTCGGTGTTCCAGTTGATGCCCTTGCCACCGTTGCCGTGTTTTTCCAGCAATGGCCCGAGGGACGAGAACTGTTTGTAGATGTTCGGATAGTCACGCTCCACCACATGCAGGTTCGGCGCGTTCTTGCCTGGCTCCGGGGCCACGCCGGCACTTTTCCAGTCGGTGCCGCCAAACGGTTGGGCCAGTTCGCCGACGCTGTCGTGCATCAGCGGGATAGTCACCAAGTCCTTCTCAACGCCCAGATGCCCTTCGGCCATGCTGGAAAACGCCTTGGCGATGCCCTTGTAGATTTCCCAGTCGGAACGCGATTCCCACGCCGGGTCGATGGCGGCCGACAATGGGTGAATGAACGGGTGCATGTCCGAGGTGTTCATGTCGTCTTTTTCGTACCAGGTCGCGGTCGGCAAGACGATGTCGGAATAGACGCAGGTCGAGGACATGCGGAAGTCCAGCGTGGTGACCAGATCGAGCTTGCCGATGGCGCCCTCGTCCACCCATTCGGCTTCTTCGGGTTTGCAGTCGCCGACCTGGCCGATGTCTTCGTTCATCACCCCGTTCTTGGTACCGAGCAAGTACTTGAGCATGTACTCGTGGCCCTTGCCCGAGGAGCCCAGCAGGTTGGAACGCCAGATGAACATGTTGCGCGGGAAGTTGACCGGGCTGTCCGGCTGTTCGCAGGAGAAGCGCAGCGAACCGTCCTGCAGCGACTTGACCACGTAGTCTTTCGGGTCCATGCCGGCCGCAGCAGCGTCGCGGCAAATGTGCAAAGGGTTAGTGTTGAGTTGCGGTGCGCTGGGCAACCAGCCGGCGCGTTCGGCGCGGATGTTGTAGTCCAGGGCATGTTCGGGAAATTGTGATTTATCGGCCAATGGCGAGAGCACGTCGTGCATGCTCATCTTCTCGTGGCGCCATTGCGAACTGTGGGCGTAGAAGAAGCTGGTGCCGTTCATTTGGCGAGGCGGACGGTTCCAGTCCAGGCCGAACGCCAGTGGCAGCCAGCCGCATTGCGGACGGAGTTTTTCCTGGCCGACGTAGTGCGCCCAACCGCCACCAGTCTGACCGACACAGCCGCAGAGCATGAGCATGTTGATCAGCCCGCGGTAGTTCATGTCCATGTGGTACCAGTGGTTCATCGCCGCGCCGACGATGATCATCGAGCGACCCTTGGTCTTGTCGGCGTTGTCGGCGAACTCCCGGGCAATCTGGATGGCTTTCTCGCGGCTGACGCCGGTGATCTGCTCCTGCCAGGCAGGGGTGCCGGGCACCGAGGCGTCGTCGTAATCCTTGGCCACGTTAGCGCCACCGAGGCCGCGATCGATGGCCAGGTTGGCTGCCGACAGGTCGAACACGGTGGCGACTTTGGCCACGCTGCCGTCCGCCAGCACCACGTTATGCACTGGCACGCGACGGTATTGCACGGCATCGCCGGCCACGTGCTGGAAATGCTCGTGGGACTCGCCGGCAAAATACGGGAACGCCACTTCGGCAACGTCATCGCCGATCAGGCTCAGCTTCAGATCGATCTCACGGCCTTCGCCACCTTCACGCGGCAGGATGTTCCACTTGCCCTTCTCGCCCCAGCGATAACCGATGGCGCCTTGCGGAGAAACCAGTTCACCGCTGACGTCCAGGGCGATGGTTTTCCATTCCGGGTTGTTTTCCTGGCCGAGGTTGTCGGTCAGGTCGCTGGCGCGCAGGAAGCGGTCCGGCTGATAACCGGCACCGGGTGCCTTGTCGACCATTTGCTTGAGCAGCACCAGCACCGGCAAATCGGTGAAGCGCTTGGCGTAGTCGGTGAAATAGGCGCTCGGCTTGTCCAGGTGGAATTCTTTGAAGATCACATGGTTGAACGCCTGGGCCAGCGCCGCATCGGTGCCTTGTTTAGGGTTCAGCCACAGGTCGGTGAGCTTGGCGACTTCCGAGTAGTCCGGGGTGATCGCCACCGTCTTGGTGCCCTTGTAGCGGACTTCGGTAAAGAAGTGCGCGTCGGGGGTACGGGTCTGCGGGACGTTGGAGCCCCAGGCAATGATGTAGTTGGAGTTGTACCAGTCGGCCGATTCCGGCACGTCGGTCTGCTCGCCCCAGACCATCGGCGAGGCTGGTGGCAAGTCGCAGTACCAGTCGTAGAAACTCAGGCACGCGCCGCCGATCAGCGACAGGTAACGCGAGCCTGCGGCGTAGCTGACCATCGACATGGCCGGAATCGGCGAGAAACCGACGATCCGGTCGGGGCCGTATTGCTTGATGGTGTAGACGTTGGACGCGGCAATGATCTCGTTGACTTCCTCCCAGTTGGAGCGAATGAAACCACCCATGCCGCGCTTGCTTTTATAAGATTCGGCCTTGACCTTGTCCTCGACAATGCTCGCCCAGGCTTCCACCGGTGCCATGGTCTGCCGTGCCTCGCGCCAGAGTTTGAGCAAAGGCTTGCGGATCTTCGGGTACTTGAGCCGGTTGGCGCTGTAGATGTACCAGCTGTAACTGGCGCCACGCGGGCAACCGCGCGGTTCGTGGTTGGGCAGATCATTGCGGGTGCGCGGGTAGTCGGTCTGCTGGGTTTCCCAGGTGATCAGGCCGTTTTTGACGTAGATTTTCCACGAGCACGAGCCGGTGCAGTTCACCCCATGGGTGGAGCGCACGATCTTGTCGTACTGCCAGCGCGAACGGTAGACGTTCTCCCAGTCGCGCGATTCTTTGTGAGTCTCTCCATGTCCATCGGAAAACTCGTTTTGCTTGCGATTGAAAAACCGCAATTGATCCAGTAAATGACTCACGGTGTAGTCCTCTCAGGCTTTGCTGCGGGGTTCTGTGCCCCGCCCACGCAATGGTTGGATTCGGGTCGGCTTAGCAGGGGGTTGCGGCGCCTTTGCGCGCGTACCACCACCAGGTCACCACGATGCAGCTCAGGTAAAAGCCGACGAACATGTAGAAGGCCATCTCCGGGCCGCCGGTCTGGGCCATCGAAGTGCCGAAGGATTTGGGAATGAAGAACGCACCGAAGGCGCCCATGGCCGAACTGAAGCCCAGGACCGCAGCTGATTCCTTGCCGGCATCCTTGAGCGCTTGTTCGCGCACTGCCGGTGGTTTTCCGGCCGAGGCTTTTTCGTGCTGGGTGCGGAAGATCACCGGGATCATCCGGAAGGTGGAGCCGTTGCCCACGCCGGTGGTGATGAACAGCAGCATGAACAGGCCGAGGAAGCCGTAGAAGTTGCCGCCGGTACCGTTCTGCGGCAGGAAGTGCATCACGCCGAAGACCATCGCGATCATTGCCACGAAGTTCCACAAGGTCACTTTCGCGCCACCGAGCTTGTCGGCCAGCCAGCCACCCAATGGACGGACCAGCGCACCCACCAACGGGCCGAGGAAGGCGAACTTCAAGGCAATCACGTCAGGAAAGGAGGTTTTGATCAGCAGCGGAAACGCCGCGGAAAAACCGATGAACGAACCGAAGGTTGCCAGGTACAACCAGCACATCAGCCAGTTGTGTTTGCGTTTGAAGATGACAGCCTGTTCGCTGAACGAGGCCCGGGCACTGGACAGGTCATTCATGCAGAACCAGGCCAGTACCGTCACCAGGACAATAAACGGCACCCAGATGAAACCGGCGTTCTGCAGCCACAACTGACCGCCGTCCGGCAACGCTTGCGACGAGCCGCCCATGAAGCCGAACACACCGAAGGTAATCACCAGCGGCACACAGAACTGCATCACCGAGACGCCCAGGTTGCCTAGGCCAGCATTGAGGCCCAGGGCTGTGCCCTGCTGCGACTTGGGATAGAAGAAGCTGATGTTTGACATGCTCGAGGCAAAGTTGCCGCCACCGAAACCGCAGAGCAAGGCAATCACAACAAACACGCTGTATGAGGTGCTTGGGTCCTGCACGGCGAAGCCCATCCAGATCGATGGCAGCAACAGCGACGCGGTGCTCAGGGCGGTCCAGCGCCGGCCGCCGAAGATCGGCACCATAAAGGAATAAAAAACCCGCAAGGTCGCACCGGACAGCCCCGGCAACGCCGCCAGCCAGAACAGCTGGTCGGTGGTGAAGGTGAAGCCGATGGCGTTCAAACGCACAATCACCGTGCTCCAGACCATCCACACCGCAAAGGCCAATAACAGTGCAGGAATGGAAATCCACAAGTTGCGAGTGGCGGTCTGTTTGCCGCTACTTCCCCAGAACGCGGGGTCCTCGGGGCGCCAGTCATGAATGACCGGGCCTTTGTCAGGCTTTTGCAGAACGGACATGTTCTTCTCCTTGGGCAATGCTGGAAATCGGGGACGGGGTCAGCAGCGGCGCTTTACCCAGCACCGGGCTTTTGCGTATTTCGGTGAAGTACATCCAGGTGAGGGAGACCCAGACCACGCCGTACATCAACATGAAGCAGGAAGAGCGCACGCCGGTGAGGTCCACCAGGGCGCCGAACAGGATCGGCAGCACGAAACCACCCAGGCCACCGGCGAGGCCGACGATGCCGGACACCGCGCCCATGTTTTTCGGGTAGTCATTGGCGATGTATTTGAAGACCGAGGCCTTGCCGAACGCGAAGGCGATGCCCATGACGAACAGCAGCACGGTGAACAACGCGGGGCTCAGGCCAATGTGGAAATCCACCGGGCCGTCGATGGTCTGCACTTGCAGTTGGGTCTGGGGATACGAGAGCAGGAACAGGCAGATCCAGCTGACCCACAACACCCACCAGGTCACGCTTTGCGCACCCCAGCGATCCGACATCCAGCCGCCAACGGCGCGCAATACTCCACCGGGCAGGGAGAAACAGGCTGCCAGCAGCGCCGCGCTTTGCAGGCTGAAACCGTATTCCTGCACGTAGTACTTGGTCATCCACAGTGCCAGGGCGACGTAGCCGCCGAAGACGATCGAGTAGTACTGGCAGTAGCGCCACACCGCAGGGTCTTTCAGCGAGCGCAATTGCTCACGCAAACTGGCGCCGGAGGCACTGCGGTGGTCCTTGTTTTCGGCACTGAGAAACCAGAATGAGAGCGCGGTGATAAAGAGGATCGCGCTGAAAACTTTCGGCACCAGCTGCCAACTGCCGGCCGCAATCAGTGCCGGCGCGAGAAACTTGGTCACCGCAGCCCCGGCGTTACCGGCGCCGAAGATGCCCATGGCGAAGCCTTGGTTCTCCTTGTCGAACCATTTGGCGACGTAGGCAATTCCCACGGAAAACGAGCCGCCGGCCAGGCCGACGAACAAACCCAGCACCAGGAACTGCCAGTAGGCGGTGGCATGGCTGATCAGATACAGCGGTGCGACGCAGGCCAGCATCAGCAAAAAGAACACACTGCGCCCGCCAAAACGGTCGGTCAGCAAACCCAGCGGCAAACGCACCAACGAACCGGTCAGCACCGGGGTCGCGGCCAGCAGGCCGAATTGGGTTTCGTTGAGCTGGAGCAGTTCCTTGATCGGCACCCCGAGCACGGCAAACATCATCCAGACCATGAAGCACACAGTGAAGGCCAGCGTGCTCATGCCCAGCACCAAGCCTTGTCGTACACGGGGTTGGGTCACAAATGCTCTCCAGTCAGTCAGCCATGCCGGCAGACTAGAGAGGCGAACCCCGCAAAAACTTGACCCAGGTCAACGAACGCCATGGGGGCCTAAGCCTATGCTTGCACTGCCTACCTCCAAGGAGGTAGTGCAAGAAAACCTTAAAAACCTTTATTTATCAGCCTCTTAATGGTTTTAACCCACGCTTTTGCTGACAAGGAACAGTCGACAACTCTTTAGAGGTAGCGCGCCTGGATCGGCGGCAAAACCACACGCTGGAACATTGCATGCTCTGTTTTCTTATTTATTGCCCGGACCTGCGCCGATGATGCGCTGGTTGCGCAGCTCCCTGCCCGCTCGCGCCGGGCTGGCGGTGATCCTGATCGCCGTGCTGGCACTCGCCAGTTCATTGAGCGCCGGGCTGATCGCCTGGTTCAGCCAGGGCGATGCCGCTGCCATCAACACCGCAGGCTCGGTGCGCATGGAGACCTATCACCTGAGCTGGAAACTCGCCGCGGGTGCAACGCCCTCAGAAATCGTCGCCATTACCGACAGCCTGCAAACCCGTCTCACCAGCCAGTCACTCAAGGCCGTGCTGGAAGATGGCCCGACCGCCGCCCTGCAAATCAGCTATGGGCAAATCCAGCAACAATGGAACGAGGATTTACGCCCGGCACTTGAGCGCGGCGATGCGGCTGCCTTTCAAGTCAAGGCTCATTCCTTCGTTGAGCAACTGAACCAGTTCGTCGATCTGTTGCAGCGCCAAAGCGAACAAAAGCAAGGCTGGCAACAGGCGATCCAGGGTCTGGCCCTGTTCACCACCATGATTGTCCTGCTGATCGGGTTGTACGAGTTGCAGTACGGTGTCGTCACGCCCCTCAAGGAGTTGGTGGACGCAACCCAGCGCTTTCGTCGCGGTGACTTCAAGGTGCGGGTCAACCATCAGTCCCAGGACGAACTGGGCCAGTTGGCCACGAGTTTCAACACCATGGCCGAGACGATCGAAGAGTCGCATCGCACCCTGGAAAGTCAGGTCCAACAAAAAACCCTGAACCTGCAGCAAGCCAACGCGGCCCTGGAATTGCTCTATCAAAGCAGCCGAAGCCTGGCCACACGCCTGGCCAATGCCGAAGGCCTGGATGAGTTGATCCGCCGCTTCCAGCAACGCCTGCCCGGCTTGCGTCTGTCGCTGTGTCTGCAGGGACAGCTGCAGGCACCGGCCCAGCAGTTGCTCGCCCTGCATGGCGCGAACATCCGGGAAGTCTGCGCCAGTAGCGACTGTGCCACGTGCCAGCGGCACCCTAAAACCAACCCGCAAATCTTCAGCATCAGCAACCAGGGCAGTGAACTGGGTGAGCTCAAGGCGCACTTTGTCGACGGGCACCCCATGCAAGCCTGGGAAACCCGGCTGATCCAGGCCCTGGCCAACCTGATTGGCACCTCGCTCTCGCTCAAGCGCCAACGGGAACAGGACCATCGCCTGCTGCTACTCGAAGAACGCACGATCATCGCCCGCGAGCTGCATGATTCACTGGCCCAGGCTCTGTCCTACATGAAGCTGCAAGTCAGCCGCATGCAGACCCTGATGCGCCGCGGCGAACCGGTCCAGACCCTGGAAACCGTCACCGCCGAATTACGCGAGGGGCTGAACAACGCCTATCGCCAGTTACGCGAGTTGCTGACCACTTTTCGCTTGCAGATTCACGACGCGGGGCTGGTGCAGGAACTCAAGGACACGGCCGAGGAGTTCTCCCGTCGAGGAGAGTTTCAAGTGCATCTGCACGTCGACACGCTGGCCTTTGAGCTAACGGCCAGCGAACAAATCCACATTTTGCAGATCACCCGCGAGGCGCTCTCCAACTGCCTGCGCCACGCCCATGCGCAAAACGCCTGGCTGCAACTGCGCCAGGACGGCGAGACCGTCAGGCTATTGGTCGAAGACGACGGACGTGGGTTCGGCGGCAACATCGACCAACGCGAACACCACGGCCTGAACATCATGGATGAGCGGGCTCGCAGCTTGGGCGGCCAACTGCAGATATTTTCCAGGGAACCGCAAGGCACCCGTGTCCAACTGGAATTCCACCCGGAGTTTCTCGGGCAGCAAACAGAAGGTAGCGCCACATGAACCCGTCCCCGCAACACAGAATCCTGCTGGTAGACGATCACCCGATGATGCGTCACGGCATTCGCCAAATGCTCGAACTCGAAGATGATTTCCTGATCGTCGGCGAAGCCAGCCAGGGTGAAGAAGCACTCAGTCTCATTGAGCCGCTTCGACCGGATCTGGTCCTGCTCGACAACAACATGCCGCAAATGAATGGCATCGAAACCCTGCGCCGACTACGGGCCATGCACTACACCGGCAAAGTGCTGCTGTTTACGGTATCGGACGCCGAAGACGATATTCGCGATGCACTGCGCCTCGATGCCGACGGCTATCTGCTCAAAGACATGGAGCCCGAACTGTTGATTCAGTACATCCGGGATGCGCTGAACGGCGCGCTGGTGATCAGCCCGGGACTGACCCAAGTCATGGCGCAAGCACTGCGCGCTCCTGCGCGTCAAGCCGTGGTGGAACTGACCGAGCGTGAGCGCCAGGTGCTGAAAACCATCGCCAGCGGCTTCAGCAACAAGGTCATCGGGCACAAGCTGGGCATCACCGAAGGGACGGTCAAGGTTCACGTCAAGAATCTGCTGCACAAACTCGGCTTGCGTTCGCGGGTAGAGGCGGCGGTGTGGGCCATGGAGCATCTGCGCAGTGCAGGCTGACGAGCCTTCCTCTTTGGAGGTAGGCCTGTAGAGGCATAGGTCATCGAGCCTGCGCTCTCTACTATGACGGTCAGCGGAGGTACGCCATGCTGACTCACCCTTCCATCGTTTTAACGTTGCGCCGTCATCATCTGTTCAGCCAACTGCCGGAGAAAGTCTTCGAGGAAGTCTGCAGCCTGGCCATGCTCAAACGCCTGAGTTGTCATAGCACGCTCATGCACCAAGGGGATCCGGCCAGGCGTTTTTTCCTGCTGGTCAGCGGCCAGGTCAAGTTGTACCGGCTCACCGGCGAAGGTCAGGAGAACCTGGTGGAGATCATTCAGCCAGGCCAGACTTTTGCCGAAGCCTTGCTATTCAGCCAAGCCCGGCTCTACCCGGTGAGTGCCACCGCGCTGAAGGACAGCGTGCTGGTGAGCATCGACGGCAATCATTACCGCAATGCCCTGGAGGACCAGCCAAAAGTCTGCCTGGCCATCCTGGCGAGCATGAGCGTTCACCTGCACCTGCGTCTGCGCGACATCGATACCTTGACCATGGCCAGTGCGACCCGTCGGGTGATCAATTTTCTGTTCCAGGAGCGCCACCCGGTGACCGGCCAGATTGTCTTGCAGGTGTCCAAACGCCTGGTGGCGTCGAAGCTGGGGATTCAGCCGGAAACCTTTTCGCGGATTTTGCATCGTCTGGTGGAGTGCGGCCTGATCGCCATGGAGCGCCGCCATATCAGCGTCCTCGCTGAAGAGGAGCTGGCGGCTTTCCAATAGTCGGAATTGACCGTCATCAAGGCGCAATGCCATGCGCCTTGCACACTGGCAGAGTCCATCCACGGAGAGTGCAAATGCCCCGTTCATCCCTGCCTTTGGTTTACTCCTGCTCAGGTTGCTCCAACGTCGCCCAACTGGCCAATACCCTGGCCGTGCGACTGGATCGCAGCGGCCTGGCTGAAATGTCCTGCATCGTCGGTGTCGGCGGGCATGTGGCGGCGCTGGTCAACAAGGCACGCTCGGGGCGGCGGATTTTTGCGCTGGATGGTTGCCCGTTGCAATGCGTTGAAAACTGCTTGAAGCAGCATGGTCTGCACGCGGATGTGCATTTGATTCTTAGCCAATACGGGTTGCGCAAGCGCTATGGCGAGGACTGCACGGAGGCTCAGGGGGATGAGTTGTTTGAAGGGATCAAGCAGTTGATTGCCAGTGATGCTCGGCAGCATCACGCCTCTGAACTGATGGTTTGAGGGCAACGCAGATCAAATGTGGGAGCGAGCCTGCTCGCGATGGCGTCTTTTGGCTCAGTACATATCCATTCCTGCGGTAACGGCCACTATTGGTTTCGCTTTTACAGCCAGCCCTTTCAAGGTCTTCGTTTAGAATCCCCCCAAAACTCCAGTCAGGGTGACGAAAACGATGTGGGCAGAAGTTCTAGCGCGGTTTGAAAAAAAGGCACCGGCCAGTGTCATGGTCAAGTTG
>NZ_FYEB01000011.1 GCF_900187445.1 Pseudomonas sp. Irchel s3b2 | reverse complement strand
AAAGCATACGCGGCCCCAAAATTGCCAAGCCCAAGGAATGGCTGGAGGGAAAGGCTGCCAATGCTCATGTGTCGACCGACCGGGTGCTTAAGGCCCATAAAGGGAAAACACCTTGAAAGGGCTGGCTGTAAAAGCGAAACCAATAGTGGCCGCTACCGCAGAAACGGATATGTACACCATCAAAACCGGCTCCCACAGGGGGTAATGCTTGCCGCTATTCGAACAAAGCGTCGAGCGCCTGCTCCAGACGCGTCACGGCAATAATCTGCAATCCCGGTGGCGCCTCTTTCGGCGCGTTGCCCTTGGGCACGATGGCGCGCTTGAAGCCATGTTTGGCCGCCTCTTTCAAGCGTTCCTGACCACTCGGCACCGGGCGCACTTCACCTGACAAGCCGACTTCGCCGAACACCAGCAGATCATGGGGCAGCGGCCGGTTGCGCAAACTGGACATGACCGCTGCCATCAGCGCCAGGTCAGATGCTGTTTCCAGTACCTTCACTCCGCCAACCACGTTGAGGAACACATCCTGGTCGTGGGTCGGGATACCGCCGTGGCGGTGCAAAACCGCCAACAACATAGCCAAGCGATTCTGATCCAGACCGAGCGTTACCCGGCGTGGGTTGGCCAGATGGCTGTCGTCCACCAATGCCTGAACTTCCACCAACATCGGCCGGGTGCCTTCCCACGTGGCCATGACCACACTGCCCGGGACTTCTTCCTGAGCACGAGTCAGAAAAATCGCCGAAGGGTTAGAGACTTCTTTCAGGCCCTTGTCGGTCATGCCGAACACACCCAATTCATTCACCGCGCCAAAACGGTTTTTCACCGCTCGCAGCAGGCGCAGGCGCCCATCGGATTCGCCTTCGAAATACAGAACGGTGTCGACCATGTGTTCCAGCACTCGGGGGCCGGCCAGCGCGCCTTCTTTGGTGACATGGCCCACGAGGAAAATTGCCGTGCCGCTTTGTTTGGCATAACGCACCAGCAACGCCGCACTTTCGCGAACCTGGGAAACGCCCCCCGGAGCCGATTGCAGTTGCTCGGTAAAAATCGTCTGAATCGAGTCGATCACCATCACCTTGGGCTTTTCCTGCCGGGCGGTGGCGATGATGGTTTCGATGCAGGTTTCGGTCATCACCCGCAGTTGATCCTGAGGCAAGCCCAGTCGCCGGGCACGCATGGCCACTTGTTGCTGGGACTCTTCGCCGGTGACATACAGCGCCGGCATGCACTTGGCGAGGTTGCACAAGGTTTGCAACAAAATGGTCGACTTGCCGATGCCGGGATCACCACCGATCAACACCACCGAGCCATCCACCAGGCCGCCGCCCAGAACGCGATCCAGCTCGCTGGATGCCGTGGAGAAACGTGGAATCTCTTCAACGCTGACTTCGGCAAGGGTTTTGATCTGCGCCTGCTGGCCGGTCCAACCGGTGCGACCACTGGGGGCTGCCGCGCCGCCGCTCTCCACCATGGTTTCGGTCAGCGTGTTCCAGGCGCCGCATTCGCCGCACTGGCCGGCCCACTTGGGGAAGGTTGAGCCGCACTCGGTGCAGCCATACATGCGCTTGGCCTTGGCCATCTGAACTCCCGGCAAAAACCGCGATGATAGCTCAGCTGGCGCGGATCAGCGCGGCGCGGCAGTGCGGATTTCACCACTGGCCAGACGCGTGGCACTGTTGCCCAGCGGATCTTCGGCGTTCATGTCCGCGCCTTTGGCCTTGAGTGCGTCGAGCAACTCGATGCGCTTGAACAATCCGGCGTACATCGCCGCGGTCTGTCCCGCGCCATTGCGTTGGTCGGGGCTGCAATTGGCCGCCAGCAGGGTGCGAGCGATCTGCACTTCGCCTTTGAAAATTGCGCCCATCAACGCTGTATTGCCGCGTTGGTCCTGAGCACAAGCGTCCGCTCCGGCAGCGAGCAAACGATCCACTGCGACACTCTGGCCGTGATAGGCGGCCAGAATCAGCGCGGTGTACCCCTTGCTGTCGCGGGTATCGAGGGAATAGCCGGCTTCGATGAAGGTCTCGAGCATGGGCACATCACCGCGTCGAGCGGCATCGAAATAGTAATCCTGTAATTGGGCTTTCAGCGCCGCAGGGTCTTGCGAGGCTTGCGCGTCAGACCCGACGAACACACTGAGCGACCAGCACGCCAGAATCACAGACAGATAAAAACGCATGGCAGAGCTCCTTGATCAGACGGGACCCTCGCATGAGGTCCCGCTTCAGGCAGGTGGATCAATCGACCAGTTTGGCCGCCAGCGCCTTGACCCGAGTCAGATCACCCTTGGCTACTTTGGCCACCCTGGTCCCGTATTCCGGGTCGGCCTTGTAAAGGAAGGACAGGATGATGTGCTTGCTCTCGTCCTCGGTGGTGGCCAGCGAGCCACCGAAGCTGTCGATCAGGTCCTGACGTTCCTTCTGGTTGAACGAGCGATACAGATCGCCGGCCTGCTTGAAGTTCTGCTCACGCTGAATCTTCGCCTGCTGCGTGCTGCCCGACAGGGCCGACTGGCTGTAACGTGCGGCTTGCGGCTCGTCACGGGGCAGCAAGCGACTAGGCTGGTAATTCACGCCCGTGCTGCTGGCGCCGATGTTCATCGCGCCGTCCTGATTACCATTGTTCACCGCGACTTTGGGTGCGTTGATCGGCAGCTGCAGAGCGTTTGCCCCCAGACGATACAGTTGGGTATCGGCATACGAGAACACTCGCCCTTGCAATAAGCGATCTTCCGAAGGTTCGATACCCGGAACCAAATTGGCCGGCGCCATGGCCACTTGTTCGGTTTCCTGGAAAACATTCGCCGGATTACGGTTCAGCACCATTTGTCCAACTTTTCGCTCAGCAATACCGGGCCATATCTTGGTTGCGTCCAATGGATCGAAATCAAACTTGGACAAGTCTTGTGGATCTACAACCTGGATGTACAAATCCCATTTCGGAAAGTCACCCTTGTTAATATGTGAAACCAAGTCGTTAGTCATATGACTGTAGTCTTGACCTTGAACACCCGTCACTTCTTTAGGGTCGAGATTTTTTATCCCCTGCAAACTTTTCCAGTGAAACTTTACATAGTGCACATCGCCTTTGGCATTAACTAACTTGTAGGCATGTACACCGTTGCCGTCCATTTCCCGGTAACTGGCCGGCGTGCCTGAATTGGAATACAGCTCGGTCAAGGTGCGAGTGGCTTCCGGAACATGGGAGAAAAAGTCGAAACGACGGGAATCGTCGTCAAGGTTGGTGCGCGGATCCGGCTTGAAGGCGTGGACCATGTCCGGAAACTTGATCGCGTCACGGATGAAGAAGGTCGGGAAATTGTTGCCAACCAGGTCCCAGTTGCCGTCTGCGGTGTAGAACTTGGTGGCGAACCCCCGCGGATCACGCAGGGTTTCCGGCGAATGGTTGCCATGGACCACCGCAGAGAAACGTACGAATACCGGCGTGCTCTGACCGCCGGCGAATACCTTGGCCTTGGTCAGGTCACTGAGGTCGTCGGTCACGGTGAACGTGCCATGGGCGCCAGTGCCACGGGCATGCACCACGCGCTCGGGAATGCGTTCACGGTCAAAACGCTGGAGTTTCTGGATCAGTTGTATGTCTTGCAACAGCACCGGCCCGGTCGCGCCAGCGGTTTGCGAGTTCTGGTTGTCGCCGACGGCGGCGCCGTTATCGCGGGTCAACGTCGCCGCGCTGACGGAGAAGGACAGCAGGCTGGCGGTCAGAACGCCAAGGGTACGATGGAAGGGAAAAGCCCCGAGGCCAAGGGGAGTTGTCATGGAAGTTTCCTCTGATTTTATAAGGCGCATCCAGGTGCGCTCCACAGAGGCTAGTGACTCAAAGGCCAAAACATAAATAGAAACCCCGTACCGAGCCGATAGCTAAAAGGTTCTGGAAAGCCCGGTTTAGAGCGGGTAGACGCGCGCGAACGGTGGCACTTTGTAAACTAATTGCCGGAAGATGTGTCGATAGGAGCGAGCATCGTAAGGCGGTGTTTCGAGCAGGAGCCGTTTTGCTGCTTTACACTGCGTCCACCAACCTCATCTGTAACAAGGAAATAACCTATGGGCGTGATAAGTGAGTTCAAGGCCTTCGCGGTCAAAGGTAATGTGGTCGACATGGCCGTGGGTATCATCATCGGCGCGGCCTTCGGCAAAATCGTTTCGTCGTTTGTCGGCGACGTGGTGATGCCGCCAATTGGCTTGCTGATCGGTGGGGTGGACTTCAGTGACCTGGCCGTTACGCTCAAGGCCGCCAATGGTGATGTCCCGGCGGTGATGCTGGCGTACGGTAAGTTCATCCAGAGCCTGATCGACTTCATCATCGTCGCCTTCGCGATTTTCATGGGCGTCAAGGCTATCAACCGTCTGAAACGCGAAGAAGCCGTTGCGCCAACCCTGCCACCGGTTCCGACCAAGGAAGAAGAGTTGCTGGAAGAAATTCGCGATCTGCTCAAGGCCCAGAACAACCGGCCCTGATGGCTGACTCCCCAAAAAACGGCGCCTTCGGGCGCCGTTCGTTTACCAGTAGTTTTCCACTGCCACCTGGCCGGGTCGTCGACTGAGGCTCAGGTGCATGTCCCGTTGTTTGAGTAACTTACGCGTATCGTCGATCATCTGTGGATTACCGCAGAGCATCACCCGCGAATGCTCGGCCGTCAGCTCTACACCGGCCGTCTGTTCCAGTTCTCCATTCTCTATAAGCCTGGTGATCCGCCCGCTCAAAGCACCCGGATGCTGCTCGCGGGTGACAGTGGCGATGAACTGTAGCTTGTGCGCGTACTCAGCCAGGTAATCGCGCTGCGCCAACCCCGCAATCAGCTCCTGGTACGCCAATTCCCGTGCTTCGCGCACGCTGTAGACCAGAATGATTCGTTCGAATTTCTCCCAAACCTCGAAGTCCTGCAGGATCGACAGAAACGGCGCCAACCCCGTCCCTGTGGATAACAACCAAAGGTCACGACCATCGACGAAGCGATCCAGCGTCAGATAACCGAAGGCCTGCCGATCAACCAGCAGCGTATCGCCGACTTCCAGCCGACTCAGCTCACTGGTGAACTCCCCCCCCGGTACAACAATGGAGAAGAACTCCAGGAACTCGTCGTGGGGTGATGAAACCATCGAATAAGCCCGCCACACCGTACTGCCGTCAGCCTTGGTCACGCCCAGCCGGGCGAATTGCCCTGCGCGAAAACGAAATCCCGGATCCCTGGTGGTCCGCAGGGTAAACAGGTTTGGCGTCAATGGCTGGACATCCAGCAACGTCTGGCGCGTGAATTTTTCTGCACTGACAGTCATGGGACGCTCCATTCAACAGTTGGAGCCAGTGTCCCGCAAAGCAGGCGGCGTAAACACTGGTGATTTGTAATGACTTTCATCACCACTCACTAATAGCTTGAATACAAACATTACAACGCCATCATTTAATCCTGTTTTGTTTGGTAAAAGGCTAAGAACCGGTTATGCAGTTTGAGGATTTTTCAAGAACGAAAAAATCCAGCATATATGTAGGAATTCCCCTACACTGGTTCGCGTGCCGGATCCTGGATCCAACCAGCACCCAATTCAAGTAAATCCGCATGGAGTTACCCAATGAAAGTGTGGACGGAATCACAGTTAACGCAGCTCTCTTATGCCAAGAAAATGGAGACCGCGTATGAGATTTCTCTAAACCTCGTTAAGAACCTGGGCTTCAATTTTTGCGCATTCTCAATAACATCCAACACAAGGGAGATGCACCGACATACGATCAATCTGAATAACTACCCCGCCGAATGGAACACGAAATATGAACAAGAGCACTTCAGTGAAGTCGATCCGATACTAGCCCATTGCAATCAATCCGAATGGCCGATTCTTTGGCAGGAAGAGGTTTTCTCAAAGACACCGAAGCTGTGGCAAGCACAAAAAAAGCAGGGCTTACGATATGGCTGGTCCCAATCCGTTCATGACCAGAATGGGCTTTGCAGCATGCTGAGCCTGGCCAGAAGCCACTGCCCGATCACTACGGATGATCTGTATAAAAATCTGGGTTACGCGATGTTCATTTGCCGTCACCTGCACGGGCTCGTCGCGAAAGACCTGCCGACGACGTCGCCGAATCCGAACACCGTGCATCTATCAACCCGAGAAGTCGAAGTGCTGAAATATTCGGCCGACGGCAAGACGGCAGGCGAGATCGCGATCATCCTTAGCCTGAGCGAAAGCACAGTGCAGTTCCATATACGGGGCGCCATTCGCAAGCTCGGCGTCAACAACAAGATTGCCGCGGTGATCAGAGCCGCGAGAATGAGCGTTATCTGAAACTGTTCGAATCCGGTAATCCCCGCGAGTAATCCAGAGCAAAAAAACGTACCATCTGTGGTCCATCCTGAGTGATGTCGTGTGAAATTCCACGACGCAGTCCGCTCGGATGGTTTCCGCCCGCTACAACGCCCCTGAGCGGCGGGCCACTCGTTGATTTTCCTCCGTTGACTACCCAGAGCCCGCCTCATGCCTCTGCTCGAAACCCCCTTCGCTCAACTTGATTTGATCCGCCAGCCAGAACAGCAGAACGAACCATTGCAAGCGTTTGATGCCGCCGACGAATACCTGCTCAATCATCTGGCCGAGCAACAACCGGCAGTCGATACTCGAGTGCTGGTGCTCAACGACAGCTTCGGTGCTTTGGCCGTCAGCCTGGTGGGCAAGGTTCGAGTGACCAGCAGCGGCGATTCGTTTCTGGCCTTTCAGGGGTTGGAAAAAAACTTGATGCGCAACGGCCAGGCATTTGATGCGGTGCCGAAGGTGCCTGCCAGCGAAACGTTCGTCGGCCCGTTTGACCGGGTATTGATCCGGGTACCGAAAACCCTGGCCTTGCTGGAAGAGCAACTGATCCGGCTACAGGGGCAATTGGCTCCCGGTGCTCAAGTGATTGCGGCCGCGATGGTGAAGCATTTGCCACGCGCTGCAGGCGATTTGCTGGAGCGCTACATCGGTCCGGTGCAAGCCTCGCTGGCCGTGAAGAAGGCTCGACTGCTGATCGCCACGGCCGAAGCCAAAGCCCCTGCTGTCTCCCCCTACCCGACCCGCTATCGACTCGACGCCCCTGCGATCGAACTGCTCAATCATGCCAATGTGTTCTGCCGTGAAGGGCTGGACATCGGTACACGGGCCTTTTTACCGCACTTGCCGAAGAACCTCGGTGCAGCGCGAGTCGCCGATCTCGGATGTGGCAACGGCGTGTTGGCGATCGCCAGTGCCCTGCAAAATCCTGAGGCGCACTACACGCTGGTGGATGAGTCATTCATGGCCGTGCAATCGACCGCTGAAAACTGGCGCACGGCGCTGGGTGATCGTGACGTGATCGTGCGGGCCGGCGATGGTTTGGCAGAGCAGGAACCTCAATCCCTGGACGTGGTGTTGTGCAATCCGCCGTTTCATCAACAGCAAGTGGTCGGCGATTTCCTGGCCTGGCGGATGTTCCAGCAGGCACGTGAAGCGTTGGTAGTGGGCGGTGCGTTATACATCGTCGGCAATCGTCACCTGGGTTATCACAGCAAGCTGGCGCGGTTGTTCCGCGGTGTCGAGCAAGTAGCCGCCACCCCCAAGTTCGTCATTCTCAAAGCACGTAAATAAAAGCGAAAAAAAACCCTCCATCGGGAGGGTTATAAATCCGTGCCGCAAGGCAACGGGATGGGAATTTCAGTGAGTGCTCAGGCCTGCGGCATTCATGAACATGCGCATCAACGTGGCCACGATGAACAGGGCCACGACGCTGCCAGTCCAGATCATCGCCAGCCAGCCGAGTCGCTGCCAGAGCGGCTTTTTCTCGGCAGCTTCGATTTCCTGCAAATCAGGTTTGCCCGCCATCATCGCTTTCTCCTCTGCAACGGCGCCGGTATCAATCCTGCGCCGTAGTCGTATGGGCTAGTGGTAACCATCTTCGTGGGTAACCTTGCCGCGGAACACGTAGTAGCTCCAGAAGGTGTAACCCAGGATGAACGGAATGATGAACAGTGTGCCCACCAGCATGAAGCCTTGGCTTTGCGGCGGTGCGGCGGCGTCCCAGATCGAGATCGACGGCGGCACGATGTTCGGCCACAGGCTGATACCCAGACCGCTGTAGCCAAGGAAGATCAGCACCAGGGTCAGCAGGAATGGCGTGTAATGCGCATTGCGAGCCACCGCTCGAATCAGACCGTACAGGGTCACCAGCACCAGAATCGGCACCGGCAAGAACCAGAACAGGTTCGGCAGGGTGAACCAGCGCGCGGCAATCTCGGCGTGGGCCAATGGCGTCCAGATACTGACAATGCCAATCACCGCCAGCAACACGAAAGCCAATGGCCGCGCCAGGTCATGCATCTGCTCCTGCAATTTGCCTTCTGTTTTCATGATCAACCAGGTGCAACCGAGCAGCGCGTAAGCCACCACCAGCGCCACACCGCAGAACATCGTGAACGGCGTCAGCCAGTCGAGTGAACCACCGGCAAACTGACGATTGACCACCGGCAATCCATCGATGAATGCGCCCAACGCCACGCCCTGGAAGAAGGTTGCAGCGATCGAGCCACCGATGAACGCCTTGTCCCAGAGGTGGCGCTTGGCATCCTTGGCCTTGAAGCGGAACTCGAAGGCCACACCGCGGAAAATCAACCCGATCAGCATAAAAATCAGCGGCAGGTACAGCGCCGAGAGCACCACCGAATAAGCCAACGGGAAGGCCCCGAACAATGCCGCGCCGCCCAATACCAGCCAGGTTTCGTTACCGTCCCAGACCGGGGCGACGGTGTTCATCATGACGTCCCGATCGCTCTTGCCCTTGATGAACGGGAAGAGAATCCCGATCCCCAGGTCGAAGCCGTCCATGACCACGTACATCATGATGCCGAAGATGATGATCACGGCCCAGATCAGCGGAAGATCAATACCCATGATTCAAATCTCCTTGTTCAGGCTGCGGCTGTGTTCGCCTTCACCATTGTCGTCGTCAGCTGCGGACAGCGGACGGGCCGGTGTGCGTTGCTGGCCAGGACCGCCTTCGTTGGTTTCCTTGCCTTCGTCGATCTTCGGCCCTTTGCGCACCAGGCGCATCATGTAGCCAAGACCGGCACCGAACAGCGCGAAATACACCACAACGAACATGATCAGGGTAATGCTCATCTGCACAAAGCTGTGCCCGGAAGACGCGTCTGCCGTGCGCATCAAGCCATAGACCACCCACGGCTGGCGGCCGATTTCAGTGGTGAACCAGCCGGCGAGAATCGCGATCAGGCCGGATGGCCCCATCCATAGCGCCAGGTACAGGAACGGACGCGAGGTATACAGCTTGTCGCGTTTGCGCAGCCACAGGCTCCACAAACCGGTAAAGATCATCAGCATGCCCAGACCGACCATGATCCGGAACGACCAGAATACGATGGTCGAATTCGGCCGGTCTTCAGGCGGGAACTCCTTGAGCGCCGGCACCTGTTTGTCCAGGGAGTGGGTCAGGATCAGGCTGCCGAGGTACGGAATCTCGACGGCGAATCTGGTTTTTTCGGCTTTCATGTCCGGCCAGCCGAACAGGATCAGCGGGGTCGCTTCATCACCGTGGTTTTCCCAGTGGCCTTCGATCGCGGCGATTTTCGCCGGCTGATGCTTGAGGGTATTGAGGCCGTGGAAGTCACCGATGACGGCCTGAATCGGCGCCACGATCAAGGCCATCCACATGGCCATCGAGAGCATGGTGCGGATCGCCGGGTTGTCTTTGCCACGTAGCAAGTGCCAGGCCGCCGACGAACCGACGAAGAAGGCGGTCGCAACGAACGCCGCCGTGGCCATGTGCATCAGACGGTAGGGGAACGACGGGTTGAAGATAATCGCCAGCCAGTCCACCGGAATGACTTGGCCATTAACGATTTCGTAACCTTGCGGGGTCTGCATCCAGCTGTTGGAGGCCAGAATCCAGAAGGTCGAAATAAGGGTGCCGATGGCCACCATGACCGTCGAGAAAAAGTGCAGCTTGCGCCCGACCTTGTTCCAGCCGAACAGCATGACGCCGAGGAAACCGGCCTCGAGGAAGAACGCAGTGAGCACTTCATAGGTCAACAACGGCCCGGTCACTGAACCTGCGAAGTCCGAGAAACGGCTCCAGTTGGTGCCGAACTGATAGGCCATGACCAAGCCGGAAACCACGCCCATGCCGAAGTTGACGGCAAAGATCTTCGACCAGAAATGGTACAGATCGCGGTAAGTGTCGTTGTGCGTCTTCAGCCACAGGCCTTCGAGCACCACCAGGTAACTCGCCAAGCCAATGGTGATGGCCGGAAACAGGATGTGAAACGAAATTGTGAATGCGAACTGAATCCGGGCGAGATCAAGTGCCTCCAAACCGAACATAAGTCTTCCTCTGTCAGGTAATACCGGCTGAAGGCTTGTGGCCTGCACCCACTCCCCCCACGGATATGGCGAATTCGGATTCGTTCTTTTTTTACCGTCATCACAACGTAGGGAATCTGGCCATCTGGCCGCCGGATCAATTCCACGAAGGGTCTTGATCTGGATCAAGCAACGTTGAAAGAGTAGTCGCATTTTTGCCGATGGACGGTGTGGTCTATTGCCGCGTGACAGGTTGCCTCATGGGTTTGGCACGCGGCCCTTGTAGCAGCTGCCGAAGGTTGCGTTGGGCAGCTGCTACAAGGGTTACGACTAAAGATCGGTGTCTAGCTAACTAAATCTTTCCGACCTGCAACTTCTGGTTACAGGTTGGTGATAATCTCGCCCTTCCCCTCGCTCAGACCTGCCTTCAGATGCCCAATCAAGCGCCCCTGCTGTTACGTCATCACCGCCCGTTTATCGCGTTCTGGCTGGCTCGAGTGTTTACTGCGAGTGGGTTTCAAATGCTCACCGTGGCCATCGGCTGGAATCTGTATCAACTGACCGGCAATGTGCTTGATCTGGGCTTGGTCGGTTTGGTCGAGTTTGCTCCGCGGGTATTGTTCATGCTGCACACCGGGCATGTCGCGGACCGCTACGACCGACGCAAGGTCGCGGCGATTTGTCAGTCCCTGCAAGCGCTGATCGCCCTGTCGCTGGTCATCGGCAGTGCGACCGACCATGTCACCCGGGAGATGATCTTCATCCTCGCGTTCCTGCTCGGTGCCGCCCGCTCCTTCGAAATGCCGACGACTCAGGCCTTGCTGCCGAGCATCGTGCCCAGCGCGTTGTTTCCCCGTGCGGTTGCCGCGGCGCAATCTGCGCAACAATCAGCGACCATCGTCGCCCCGGCTCTGGGCGGTTTGCTCTACGCCTTCGGCAGCGTCTGGGTGTATGGCCCGACGGTGATCCTTTACCTTATCGCTTGTGCGCTGATGCTCAACCTGCCGGCGCGGCAGACTCCGCTGAACAAGGGCAAGGCCACCCTGGATTCGCTGCTGGCAGGCATCCGCTTCATTCGCAGTCGCCCGGACATTCTCGGGGCGATTTCTCTGGATCTGTTTGCCGTCCTGCTGGGTGGCGCGACCGCGCTGCTGCCAGTGTTCGCCAAAGATATTCTGCTGACGGGTCCCTGGGGTCTGGGCCTGCTGCGTTCGGCCCCGGCAGTCGGTGCGCTGTTGATGTCGCTGTTTCTGGCGCGATTTGCCGTGGAACGCAACGTAGGACGAGTGATGTTTACCGCGGTGGGTATATTCGGCGTGGCGACCATCGCTTTCGGTCTGTCGACTTCGTTCTGGTTTTCCCTCGCCGTACTGGTGGTATTGGGCGCGGCAGACATGATCAGCATGGTGATCCGCGCCTCGTTCGTGCAACTGGAAACCCCCGACGAAATGCGCGGCCGGGTCAGCGCGGTGAATGGCTTGTTCATCGGCGCTTCGAATCAGCTTGGCGAGTTCGAATCAGGCCTGACGGCCCACTGGTTCGGCACGGTGCCGGCAGTGGTTATGGGTGGCATCGGTACGCTGATGGTGACCGGGGTCTGGATCAAATTGTTTCCGACTCTGGTCAACCGCGACCGCATGTATGTGCCGGTGGAAGAGGTCAGGGTCTGACATAGTTGTCCAGGGCTCTCTTAAACCACCAACTCCCCCGCCACCGCCGACCGCGTGGCTTTGCCGCAGAGTTGCTCCACCAGCGTCAGCGCAAACTCCAACGCGGCGCCTGAACCCTGAGCGGTGATGCAGTTGCCATCGACCACCACCGGTTGATCGATGAAGTTACAGCCCGACAGTTGATTGCTGACCGTAGGCAGGCAAGTCATACGTCGCTGACGCAAAACACCAAAGGTTTGCAGCGCCAGCGCCGGAGATTCGGCAATACCGGCGAACAGGCGCCCGGCGGCGGACTGGTCCTTGATCAATTGTTGCAGGGGTTGGTGGGCCGCCAAATGCTGCGCCCCTACGGCACCGCCAGGCAGCACGATCAGGTCGAAGGGTTGGGCGAGCAAATCCACCAACATCGCATCGGCGGTCAAGCGGGTGCCGCGAGCGCAGGTGAGCATGCGCCGTGCCTCGATGCTGGCCACCACCACTTCAACCTTGGCACGGCGCAGCACATCGATCAGGTTCACGGTTTGCAGATCGTCGATGCCCTCGGCGAGGGTAATCAGGGCTCTAAAGGTCATGGGCGCAGTCCACAGGATAATCTTTAAAGCGTAGTCAGCTTTCCTGACCCTTGTTCGAGCCCAGCCGTTACTTGATGTAAAGCTGCGTCGACATCGTATTGCCAGGTGCATTGATCGAGGTATTGCTGAACGTAAAGGTGCCGTCCTGCTTGCCCGTCAGACTGAAGATGTACAGATAGCCGACGGTTTTTTTCCCGGCGGAGCACTCGGTCAGGTTGCCGGTATCGAAAGCACAGACAGGGGTTCGGGTGCCGTCCACTTTGAATCCATCCAGTGCGACATGAGGCTCGCGACCGTAGCCGACCTCCAGCACGTAGACCTTGATGTTCGGGCCGCTGTGGTTGCAGCGCGTCCGGTCCTGAGCGGCCGCAATATCTTCAAATCCACAGGATGGCGATTCGACCTTGAGTACCTTTACCTGGCTCAACGGTGGCGCCATGGCCGCAGAGGCTGTTTGCGCGCCGATGACACCGGTGAGCAGCAACCCAAATGCCGCAATCACACGCTTATTAATGCAATACATATCTACCCCCTCCCTCCCCCAAAAAAACAGCGCGCAGTATGGCGCAGTTCCCTTTTATGCAAAACATCGACGACGATCGCAGCCATAAGCAGCCATAGCCCCACGCTGCTGGTATGATGCGCGGCTTTTTCCGACCCACAGAAAATTACCAGGCGCCTGCAGCGGTCTGTGCTTTGCTGTTGAGGTCGATACATTCACGGCGCCGGGCGCGCCACGGGGAGCAGACATGCTGGAAAGGCTGTTTCAACTCAAGGCACACAACACCAACGTGCGGACCGAGATTCTGGCGGGCGTCACGACCTTTTTGGCCATGGCCTACATTCTGTTCGTCAACCCGAGCATTCTCGGCGAGACCGGCATGGACAAGGGTGCGGTGTTCGTTGCGACCTGTCTGGCAGCCGCCATCGGCTCGGCGACCATGGGCCTGATCGCCAACTACCCGATTGCCCTCGCGCCGGGCATGGGCCTGAACGCCTTCTTCACTTACACCGTGGTCTTGCACATGGGCCATACCTGGCAAGTGGCGCTGGGCGCGGTGTTCATCTCGGCGGTGATGTTTTTCCTGCTGTCGATCTTCCGCATTCGCGAATGGATCATCAACAGCATCCCGCTGGCGCTACGCTCGGCGATCGCCGCCGGCATCGGCCTGTTCCTGGCGCTGATCGCCCTGCACAACGCCGGCATCGTCGTCAGCAACCCGGCGACCATGGTCGGCCTCGGCGACCTGAAGCAACCGGCACCGATTCTTGCGACGCTTGGTTTTGCCCTGATCGTTGCGCTCGAAGCCCTGAAAGTACGTGGCGCAGTGTTGATCGGTATTCTGGCGGTGACCATCGTTTCGATCGTGATGGGCTTCACCCCGTTCGGTGGCGTGATGTCGATGCCGCCGTCCCTGGCACCGACCTTCCTGCAACTGGACATCAAAGGCGCACTGGACATCGGTTTGGTCAGCGTGATCTTCGCCTTCCTGTTCGTCGACCTGTTCGACAATTCCGGCACACTGATCGGCGTTGCCAAGCGCGCCGGCCTGATGGGCAAGGACGGCCACATGCCGAAAATGGGCCGCGCGCTGATCGCCGACAGCACCGCGGCCATGGCCGGTTCCTTGCTGGGCACCTCGACCACCACCAGCTACATCGAATCCGCAGCCGGCGTGAGTGCCGGTGGCCGCACCGGTCTGACTGCCATCGTGGTCGCGATTCTGTTCCTGCTGGCGCTGTTCTTCTCGCCATTGGCGGCCAGCGTTCCAGCCTTCGCCACCGCGCCTGCTTTGCTGTTCGTCGCCGTACTGATGACATCCGGCCTGGCCGAAATAGACTGGGACGACATCACCGTCGCCGCACCGGTCGTGGTCACCGCCCTGGCCATGCCATTCACTTATTCCATCGCCAACGGCATCGCCTTCGGTTTCATCTCCTGGACGGCCATTAAGCTGTTGTCCGGTCGCGGCCGTGAGTTGAATTCGGCGCTGGTGATTCTGTCGATTCTGTTCGTGATCAAGTTGGGTTGGTTCAACGCATGACTTTTGATTCCCAGGCTTACGCCGTTCAGCTCGAAGAAAAGGTCACGCGCCTGCGTGACCTGCTGGCCCCGTTCGGTGCTCCCGAACCCGCAGTGTTCGATTCGCCGCTGAAAAACTTCCGCCTGCGTGCCGAATTCCGCCTGTGGCGCGAAGCCGGTGAGCGCCACTACGCGATGTTTTCCCAGGAAGACAAACGCACGCCGATCCTGATCGAAGAGTTCCCGATCGCAAGCCTGCGCATCAACCAGTTGATGCCGCAACTGAAGGCAGCGTGGCAAGCGAGTGCGGCCCTGAGCCACAAGCTGTTTCAGGTGGAGTTCCTCACCACCCTGGCCGGCGATGCGATGATCACCCTGTGCTATCACCGCCCGCTGGACGAGCACTGGCACGTAGCGGCGTCGAAACTGGCAGCCGAGCTGAACGTCAGCATCATCGGTCGCTCGAAGGGCAAGCGCGAAGTGATCGGTCACGATTACGTAGTCGAGAAACTCGAAGTGGGCGGTCGCACCTTCAGCTATCGCCAGCCGGAAGGCGCGTTCACCCAACCCAACGGCACGGTGAACCAGAAAATGCTCAACTGGGCGTATGACGCCCTCGGCGATCGTTCCGACGATTTGCTCGAGCTGTATTGCGGCAACGGCAACTTCACCCTGCCACTCGCGACTCGCGTGCGCAAAGTGCTGGCCACCGAAATCAGCAAGACCTCGGTCAATGCAGCGCTCAGCAACCTCAGCGAAAATGCAGTGGATAACGTCACGCTGGTGCGTTTGTCTGCCGAAGAACTGACCGAAGCCCTGAACGAAGTTCGCCCGTTCCGCCGCCTGCATGGCATCGACCTCAAGAGCTACGAATTCGGTAGCGTATTCGTCGACCCGCCCCGCGCCGGCATGGACCCGGACACTTGCGAACTGACCCGGCGCTTCGACAATATCCTCTACATTTCCTGCAACCCGGAAACCCTGGCGGCCAACATCGCCCAACTGCACGACACTCACCGCATTACCCAATGCGCGATGTTTGACCAGTTTCCGTGGACCCATCACATGGAATCCGGGGTGTTGTTGACCCGTCGTTGATTGCAGTCTCCACCTACAAAAAAGCCGTCCACTGGACGGCTTTTTTGTGGGCGATTGAAACGTCCTGTATTTGTGCGTCCTGATTTGATAAATACAGCCACTGGCATTTCATTTGATTCCCGGTGTAATCAATCATGCAGCGACATTTCGACGATCTTCAATTAGGCAGCATCGAACTGTTTTGCCTGGCCGCCGAAGCCGGCAGCTTTACCGCAGCAGCACTTGTAGCGGGCGTAACCCCGGCCGCCGTCAGCCGCTCGGTGTCGCGCATGGAAGAACGTTTGGGGGTGCGGCTATTTGCGCGTACCACCCGCAGCGTCAAGCTGACCGACAGTGGCCGGCGTTATTTCGAGGAGTGTCGCGAGGCTCTCGCACAACTGGTCGAGGCCCAGCGCGAGGTGATGGGGCAGCAGCAAGAACCTTCCGGCACTTTGCGTATCAGCATTCCCACGACTTATGCCCATCATCGAATCCTGCCATTGCTGCCTGAGTTTCGGGCGCGCTTTCCCGCCGTGAAAGTCGAGGCGCATATTAGCAATCGCAACATTGATTTCGTCGGTGAAGGCTACGACATGGCAATCCGCGTGCGGGCCATTCCCGACTCTGGGCTGATTGCCCGGCCGTTGGAGGACGCCGCGCTGGTGATGATTGCCAGCCCTGATTACCTGAAGCGCGCCGGCACGCCGCAGACCCTGGATGACTTGGCTCAGCACGAATGTATTCAGTACGAACTGCCCAGCAGCGGGCGGCGAATTGCCTGGCTGTTCAACGACAACGGCGTGCCACTGGAGATTCTCGCCGAGGGCAACTATTGCTGTTCCGATGACGTATTGGGTGGCGTGACGCTGGCGAAAAGCGGCGCGGGGATCTTTCAAACCTATCGCTTCATCGTCGAAAACGAACTGGCGGACGGTTCGCTGGTGGAAGTGCTCAAACCCTATGGCGGACGCTCCCGCCCCTTCACTCTGCTGTACCCGCAAAGCCGTCATGTGCCGTTGCGGCTAAGAGCGTTTATCGATTTTCTGGTTGAGCATCTGCCGCGCTGATCTTGCTCTGCAACCATCGTCGATACCGCCAAAAGATCGCAGGCTTCGCCAGCTCCTACGCCGACCGCGCACGGACGCAATTTAACGGGCGCCGCGCTTTTTGGAGGCGCTGCCGAAGACTGCGATCTTTTTTTATCTGTCCGATCACCGCACAAATAATCCAGGCCAGACGCCCTCTTCAATTGACCTTATTAACCAGTTAGTACAATTTCTCCCCACAGGCTGAAAACCTCGGCCAATGCCAAAAATAATATGTGGAGAGACCCGATGTCCCCTATCGTTCTGGTGCTCAACGGCCCGAACCTGAACCTGCTGGGCACCCGTGAACCGGCAACTTATGGCCACGAAACCCTGGCGGACATTTCAGCGCTGTGCGGTCGTGCTGCCGAAGAGTTCGGCCTGACAGTGGAATTTCGCCAGACCAACCATGAAGGCGAACTGCTCGACTGGATTCATGCTGCCCGTGGCCGCTGCGCCGGGATCGTCATCAACCCGGCCGCCTGGACTCACACCTCGGTCGCCATTCGCGACGCGCTGGTCGCCAGCGAATTGCCGGTGATCGAAGTACACCTGTCCAACGTTCATGCCCGCGAACCCTTCCGGCATCACTCCTTTGTTTCGTCCATCGCCACGGCGGTCATGTGCGGCTTCGGCAGCCACGGCTATCGTTTGGCGCTGGAGCATTTCAGCCAACGTTTGAAAGGTTTAGCGTCATGACACACAACACCGTGGTATTGGCCGGGCTGATCGGTGCCGGCATTCAGGCTTCCCGCACCCCCGCGCTACACGAGCATGAAGGCGATGCGCAGGGTTTGCGCTACCTCTATCGGTTGATCGATCTGGATCAATTGAAACTCGACAGCAGTGCCCTGCCCGACCTGCTGATGGCCGCCGAACGAATGAACTTCACCGGGCTGAACATCACCTTCCCGTGCAAGCAGACGATCATCCCGTTGCTTGACGAATTGTCGCCGGAAGCCCGCGGTATTGGCGCGGTGAATACGGTGGTGCTGAAGGACGGTAAACGCATCGGCCACAACACCGATTGCCTGGGTTTTGCCGAAGGGTTTCGCCGTGGTTTGAAGGACGTTGCCCGTGAGCGTGTGGTGCAAATGGGCGCCGGTGGCGCAGGCGCGGCGGTGGCCCACGCGCTATTGAGCGAAGGCGTACAGCTGCTGAGCATTTTCGATGTGGATCAAAGTCGTGCTCAGTCGCTGGCGAACAACCTCAATCAGCATTTTGGTTTTGGTCGCGCCGTGGCTGGTCATGACTTGCCAGGCACGCTGGGTCAGGCTGACGGCTTGGTGAATACCACGCCGATGGGCATGAAAAAACTGCCGGGCATGCCCGTGCCGGTGGAGCTTCTTCGGGCACAGTTGTGGGTGGCAGAGATCGTTTACTTCCCACTGGAAACCGAACTGCTGCGCAACGCTCGCGCGCTGGGTTGCCGAACCCTGGATGGCGGCAATATGGCAGTGTTTCAGGCGGTGAAGGCGTTTGAACTGTTCAGCGGGGTGGTGCCGGATGCTCAGCGAATGCTGGCGCATTTTCAAAGCATGAATGGTTGAAGATCAAAAGATCGCCGCCTCAGCAGGAGCTGCCGAAGGCTGCGATCTTTTAAAAATCAATCAGGCCTGCAGGTAGCGCAAAACCGACTCGCAAATCATCTCTCGATGACGCTGCTTGATGCTTTCGTCCGGCAAGTCGATCTGAAAAATCTCACCGAAGGTATGACGGTTCGATACGCGATAGAAGCAAAACGAACTGATCAGCAGATGCACATCCAACGGATCGAGGTCGGTGCGGAATACACCTTCTTCGGAGCCACGACGCAAAATCTCACCCAGTGAATCGAGGATGGTGTTGTTCATCGCCTTGATCGCATCGGAGCGCTTCACATACTCGGCGTTGTGAATGTTCTCGATGCTGACGATACGCACGAAATCGACGTTGCGATCATGGTGATCGAAGGTGAACTCCACCAAGCGCCGAATCGCCTCCACTGGCGCCAGTTCAGCCAGGTGCAAACGGTTTTCGGTGTTGCGGATATCTCCGTAGAGTTTCTCCAGCACCTCGACGTAGAGCTGTTCCTTACTGCCGAAGTAGTAATAGATCATGCGTTTGGAGGTGTGGATGCGTTCGGCGATTGCATCGACGCGCGCACCGGAAAGCCCCTGCTGAACGAACTCGACAATGGCCTCTTGAAGGATGTTCTCGCGGGTCTTTTCCGGGTTGTTCTTGCGACTCTTGCGAGGCTCGGCAATTGGCTTTTCGGGCGCTGCGGAGAGTTCTGAAATTATTGTCATTGGGCTCACGGCCATCACTGCACAAGCGGAAGATTATGGGCCGCCACGCGCAGTGAAGGAAGCTGCGCGGCAGCGGTTTTGTACCCGTGTTTACGATTTTCCTACAACTTTGCCTGACGAACGCCACCACTTCGCGATTTGGCCATGGCCGCCAGTCGCACTGCCACGTTGGCCGCGCCGTAACCCGCGTAGCCGTTTTTGCGCTGGATGATTTCAAAGAAAAACCGGCCCTCGAACGGCTCGGTGTAGACATGAAACAGCTCACCACCCTGGGCATCGCGGTCATAGAGCACGTTGAAATAGGCCAGCTCGCTGAGGAACTCATCGTCGAAATCAAACCGCGCGGCGAGGTCATCGTAGTAGTTGAGCGGGATATCCAGCAACGGCACGCCCGCCTCCTTGGCACGACTGACTTCGGCAAAGATATCGTCGCAATCGAAAGCGATGTGATGCACACCGGAACCGCGATAACTCGACAGTGCGTGTGAGATGGCGGTGTTGCGATTCTCGGAAATGTTCAGCGGCAGGCGGATCGAGCTGCAACGGCTGCGCAAAGCACGGCTCTTCACCAAACCGTATGGGTCGGGCAATACCACTTCATCGTCGGCTTCGAAATCCAGCAGGCTTTTATAGAACAGCACCCAACTGTCGAGGCTGTCCGCCGGCAATGCCATCGCCATGTGGTCGATGCGCTTGAGACCACCGCTGGCCACGACCGTCGATTGCAGATTGAAGTCGGTGCCATAGACGTCGGCGTTCTGATCCACCAGATAAATCAGGCTGCCGTCCGGCGCACGCACCGCTGCCAGTTCAAGCTCGTTGGGGCCAACGAGTCCACGATACGGCTGGCCTTTGTAAGCCACGGCACGCGCCAGCGCACTGGCGCTGTTCTTGACCCGCACGGCGGTGGCGCATAGCGATGGGCCGTGCGCCTCGAAAAAACTGTGGGCGAAGGAATAAGGCTCAGAGTTGAGGATCAGGTTGATATCGCCCTGACGCAACAGGCTGACACTCTTGGAACGGTGCTGCCCGGCCTTTACGAAACCCAGCCGCTCCAGCCAATGGGCCAGCTTGGCGCCAAGGCTTTCGTCCACTGCGAATTCAAGAAACTCGATGCCGTTGTATTCGCTGGCGCTTGGGGTATCGAACAGAATGTCGCGATTGGCCACAGGCGTGGCTTCCTGCTCCAGACGTTGGCGGGTTTTCTCTTCCAGGTACAACAATGAACGCAAACCGTCGGCAGCGTTGGCCCGTGGCGGTGCGGCACGGAAGCCATCGTTGAAGATCTCCAGCGACAGCGGCCCGGTGTAGCCACTCTTGATGATCGGCGCAAGGAACCCTGGCAGATCGAATTCGCCCTGGCCCGGGAAACAGCGGAAATGCCGGCTCCATTCCAGCACATCCATGGCCAGGATCGGCGCGTCGGCCATTTGCACGAAGAAGATCTTGTCGCCGGGAATCTCGGCGATGGCGCTCGGATCGCCTTTGAGCGACAGCGTATGAAAACTGTCCAGCAACACGCCCAGGCTTGGATGATCAGCCTGGCGAACGATGTTCCACACCTGTTGCCAGGTATTAACATGCCGACCCCAGGCCAGCGCTTCATAACCGATCCGCAGGCCACGACTACCGGCCCGCTCTGCGAGCTGGTGCAAATCATCAATCAGAATCTGCTCATCACCGATGGAGTCGGCCGAGGCGTTGCTGCACACCAGCACCAGGTCGGTGCCTAGCTCCTGCATCAAATCGAACTTGCGCTCGGCCCGCTCCAGATTGCGCGGCAGGCGATCGCGGCGGCATCCTTCGAAATCCCGGAAAGGTTGAAACAGCGTGATGGCGATCCCGAGATCGGCGCACATCTGCCTGATTTCCCGCGGACTGCCGTCGTAGTAGAGAAGGTCGTTCTCGAAAATCTCCACCCCGTCAAAACCGGCGGCGGCGATGGCTTCGAGTTTTTCCGGCAGGGTACCGCTCAAGGAAACGGTGGCAATGGAACGCTGCATATTTCGACTCCCGGTGGATGGACGGGTCTTGTTAGATAGGTAACAGGCTTTCTGTAGCAGCTGGCGAAGCCTGCGTTCGGCAGCTGCTACCTAGTGTCGGTTTTACCTTGAGGCAAATTATTGGCTTGACGAATCCACACAGCAATTCAAAGTGTACTACCCGGTTAGTTTTGCGGGCGATTATCGAACACAATGGCGGTTGGCGAATTGACGATTTTTCGTCCGCTGCGCAACATCGACACCACATTGAGTCCGGTCATGAACCCATGGACTCGGTTACCAAAGACCCTGAACACCACATAAAAATTTCAAAAAACGGGTACACGCTCATGCGCTTATTCAACGCCTTGTTTGCTTGCTCCACCGCCCTCACGCCGTACCTGGCATCCATCCGAACCTTGCGCTCGCTCGGCCGACCCGTGCCGCTCGCTGAATAACCGGTTTTCGTCAGTCCGACGAAAACACCTCAGCCGATCAATCACACCCGCGCCTGGCGCCATCGATTGATCACGCGCCCTTGAAGTCCCGACAAGCCTCGCTTGTCAGTCATTGAACGGATGGCACACACACATGATTCCTTCTCAAAGCTCTCGCGTGGCTCCGGCCATAGGCGTCGCCACCGGCGGCATCGGCGACAAAATCCGCGGCGCCATGGCCGTCGGCAAAACCCGTTGGGGGATGCTGGCGCTGGTGTTTTTCGCCACCACTCTGAACTACATCGACCGCGCTGCCCTGGGCGTCATGCAGCCGATCCTGGCCAAGGAAATGAGCTGGACGGCGATGGACTACGCCAACATCAACTTCTGGTTTCAGGTCGGCTACGCCATCGGCTTCGTACTGCAGGGTCGGTTGATCGACCGGGTCGGCGTTAAACGCGTGTTCTTCTGCGCGGTGCTGCTCTGGAGCCTGGCGACCGGCGCTCACGGCCTGGCTACTTCGGCGGTGGGCTTCATGGTCTGCCGGTTCATTCTCGGTTTGACTGAGGCGGCGAATTACCCGGCCTGCGTGAAAACCACCCGGTTGTGGTTCCCCGCCGGCGAGCGCGCCGTGGCCACCGGCATCTTCAACGCCGGGACCAACGTCGGCGCGATGTTCACGCCAATGTTGCTGCCGCTGATCCTCCACGCCTGGGGCTGGCAAGCCGCGTTCCTGTGCATGGCGGCACTGGGCGGCATCTGGTTGCTGTTCTGGGGGCTGAAATACTTCAACCCGGAAGATCATCCGAGCGTCAAACAATCGGAACTGGATTACATCCAGAAGGAAGTCGAGCCAGAACAGTCCCGCGTACCGTTCTCACGAATTCTGCGCATGCGTGGCACCTGGGCCTTCGCCCTCGCCTACTCGATCACCGCGCCGGTGTTCTGGTTCTACCTGTACTGGCTGCCGCCGTTCCTCAATCAGCAATACAACCTGGGGATCAACGTGACCCAGATGGGTATCCCGCTGATCATCATCTACCTGACGGCCGACTTCGGCAGTGTCGGCGGCGGGATCCTGTCCTCGTTCCTGATCGGACGCGGAGTCAACCCGATCAAGGCGCGACTGATGTCCATGTTCCTGTTCGCCTGCTGCATCATCGGCGTGGTCATGGCCGCTGGTTCGAGCAGCCTGTGGCTCGCGGTGTTTGCCATCTCCCTGGCCATCGGTGCTCACCAGGCCTGGACCGCGAACATCTGGAGCCTGGTGATGGACTACACGCCCAAGCACATGATGAGTACGGTGTTCGGCTTCGGCGGAATGTGCGCGGCGATCGGCGGGATGTTCATGACCCAGTTGGTCGGCCACATTCTGACGGTCACCAACAACAACTACACCGTGCTGTTCACCATGATTCCGGCGATGTACTTCATCGCGCTGACCTGGATGTACTTCATGGCACCGCGCAAGATTCCTACCGTCACTGACTAAAATCCCTTCCTTCGGCAGGCCTGATTCCAGGCCTGCCCTCTCCTACCCTTCGTTGTTGCCACGCTGCCGCCAACCCGCTGCAACAAATCACCGCGATCCCGACCACTGTGGTCAGGGTCGGCGTGTGAGAAAACAGTAACCAACCCAGCAAACCGGCAAAGACGATCTGGCAGTAGCCGAACGGCGCCAACAGCGCGGGCGCGGCGTGCCGGAAGGCCTGAGTCAGAAACAGATGCGCCGTCATCCCGCACGCCCCCAGCGCCACCATCATAAAACCATGACCCAGGCTTGGGACTTGCCAGAAGAACGGCACCAGCGCGCTCATCACCAACGTATTGCACAGCCCGGCAAAAAAATTGCTGGTGGTCGGGCTGTCGATTTCGCTGAGCTTACGGGTGAGCAACTGATAGAAGCAGAAAAACAGCGCCGAGCAGAACGGCAGCAACACCGCTGGCGTGAACAATTCGCCGCCAGGATGGACGATGATCAACACCCCGATAAATCCGCAAATCACCGCCAGCCATTGGCCGCGCGTCACCTGTTCACCGAGCAGTGGTACCGATAGCGCCGTCACCAATACCGGTGCGAGAAAGTTGACTGCCGTGGCTTCCGCCAACGGGATGAACAGCAAACCGGTAGTGAACAGCAAACTGGTCCCCAGCAGACACAACGCCCGCAACAGTTGCAGCAATGGCCGTTTGGTCCGTAGGACACGCAACCCGGACTGCGGCAGAAAAATCCCTGCCATCAGCAACGTGTGGATTACATAGCGAGCCCAGACCACCATGATCACCGGGTAGAACCCCGAGAGGTATTTCGACAAAGCGTCGTGGCTGGAAAACAGGAAGGTGGCGACGACGATCAGCAGAATCCCTTTAAAGGGCTGATTGACACCGGAAAGCGGAGTGCTGAGGGTCATGGGGTATTCCCTTGGGGTCTTGAGATCAAAAGCTTCGCGGGCAAGCCTCGCTCCTACAGGACATCACTTGTGTGAATTGTTAGGGCTGAACTCAAACAATTTAGAACCTGGTTCCATATTCTCACAGAAGTTACGGTAAATAGCGTTCGATCAGCGCACAGATTCGCATAGCTCCCACACTGGTTTTCTGTGCAAGTTGAATTAAATGAACAACTCGGACGCCAGACTCGCCGCCGACAACTCCTCGGTAAATTTCAACAATAGCGGCGCCAATTCATGCAAACGCGCCCCCGGCATCCGCGCACTCGGTCCGGCGATGCTGAGTACGCCGATCACCCGGCCATCACCCGGATGCCGCACCACTGCGGCAATCGCCGACGTGCCTACCGCCGAACTTTCCTCGACCCAGGCATAGCCCTGTTCCCTGGCCAGACGCAGGCGTTCGAGCAATTCGATGTTGGAGCGCGGTGCATTCGGCCCGAGGTCCTTGGGCCGGTCAATGCTCTGGCGTTCCACCAGCGACAAGGCCTCGGCATCGCTCATGCACGCCAGCCACGCATGCCCCGATGCGGTGTAAAACAACGGCGCATCGCGGCCCATGTCCGGGTCATAACGCAAGCCGGAACGGGCGCCCTGGGACTTGGCGATCCAGATTTGCCGCTCCCCTTCGATCACCCCAAGGCGCACCAGCTCACCGGTTTCCTCGGCCAGGCGATCAAGCACCGGTTGCACGATATCCGCGCCGCTACTCGACAGGTAGCGGAAACCCATGGCCACCAGTTTGGTCGACAGGTGATAACGCAGGTTCTCCGGATTCTGCCGCACGTAGCCCAGCCGGATCAGCTCGGCGAGCAAGCGATGGGTCGCGCTTTTGGGGATATCCAGTTGCTCTGCCAGCGTTTGCATCGGCAAACCACGAGGGTCAGTGGTGAGACTTTCCAGCACGCTGAAAACACGTTCGATCTGACTGCCGGCCATGGGAGGCTCCACACGAAATTTGCCCGATTCTAGAAGACAACAGGCCGGATGCAAAATCTGGAACCCGGTGTGCGATCAGCAACCGGCAACAAAAGTAATCGCCCACTCGAGAAAAACCGATCACCTGACGGAATTCGATGGGCTATCGATGTTCAATACAAGTCTGAAATGTTTCGTGCGGGCTAAAAGATGGACGACCGGACTGGCGCCACTCCCACTCACCGGCAACACTCATCATCAAGCTTGTTCATCATGCTTCTTCACCAGCAAGAAAAGAGGATCCCCCATGCTTTGGAAAAAAGGCCGACGCAGCGACAACGTGGTCGATGCCCGTGGCGATGATGTCGGTGGTGGGGGCGGTGGGATGCGCTTCGGTGGAGGCAAGGGTCTGAGCCTGACGGCGATCCTGTTGATCGTCGGGATCGGCTGGATCACCGGCCAGGACCCGATGCAGATCCTCGGCCAGTTGACCGGGCAGATGAGCGAGCAATCGGCTCCGGCCACCACCCAAACCCGCAAGGCGCCACCGGCCAATGATGAAGGAGCCGAATTCGTGCGCTCGATCCTCGGCGATACCGAAGACACTTGGCGCCAGATTTTCCAGCAGGCCGATCGGCAGTATAAAGACCCGACCCTGATACTGTTCAGCAACCGCGTCAACTCGGCCTGCGGCCTGGCGACTTCGGCGACCGGTCCGTTCTATTGCCCGGCAGACCAGAAGGTTTACCTGGACATGAGTTTCTTTCAGGAGATGTCACAACGCTTTTCCGCCGCGGGCGACTTCGCTCAGGCCTACGTAATCGCTCACGAAGTCGGACACCACGTGCAGACCTTGCTCGGCGTTTCAGCGAAAATTCAGACCGCGCGCCAACAGGGCCGGCAGATGGAAGGCGACAATGGTTTGCTGGTGCGCCAGGAACTACAGGCCGATTGCCTGGCCGGCGTCTGGGCCAACAATGCGCAGAAACGTCTGAACTGGCTGGAACCCGGTGACATCGAAGAAGCCTTGAACGCCGCCAACGCCATCGGCGACGACCGCTTGCAACAGCAAGGTCAGGGCCGCGTGGTGCCGGATTCTTTCACCCATGGCACTTCGGCCCAGCGAGTGCGCTGGTTCAAGGCCGGTTTCGCACAAGGCCAGGTCGGCCAGTGCGATACCTTTTCCGCGAAGAATCTGTGATGGGTAAGTGGCTGCTGGCTCTGTTGATTACCTGCGCAAGCACCCAGGCCGCCGAGCAGGGTATCGAGCAAATCAGTTCCGGGCGTCTATTGCTGAGCGCCGGCGAAATCGCGGTGAGCATCGGCCCGACACCGGCGAAAATCGAACGCGTACTGATCATTCTCCATGGTCGATCACGCAATGCTGAAACCTACCGCCAAAGCGCCGAACGTGCAGCCGAGCAGGCCGGACAAAGCGCAAACACGTTGGTGCTCGCCCCGCAGTTTCTCAATGAAACCGACGTCGCGAGCCAGCCGGTGCCCGACAGTGTTTTACGCTGGCAAGGCAATGACTGGATGGCTGGCGGCTTATCCACTGCGCCGTTCACGCTGAGTTCCTATGCGGCGCTCGACGAAATCGTCGCTCGTCTGGGTGATCGACAACAGTTTCCCGACGTGAAGCAAATCGTCATCGCCGGTCACTCCGGCGGCGCTCAAGTGGTCCAGCGTTATGCCTTGCTGAGCCACCCTCAGCCAGCCCTCGACGCAGAAGGGGTGAAGGTGCGCTATGTGCTCGCCAACTCTTCGTCGTACGCCTGGTTCAATGAGCAACGGCCGGTGGCGTTCAGTCATGCGGGCTGTCCGAATTACAATCGCTGGACGTACGGGTTGGCGGATTTGCCCGCGTATGCCGATGGGCAAACACCCGCGCAGCTGGAAGAAAACTACGTCAAACGTGACATCGTTTATTTACTCGGGCAGCAGGATATCGACCCGAATCACCCGGCGCTGGATAAAAGTTGTGAAGCTAAAGCCCAAGGTGCTTCTGGGTTGATTCGCGGGCGCAATTATTTCAATTACCTGAAGCGACGCCATTCTCAAGGGTTGAGTCAGCAGCTGATCGAAGTGCCCGGGGTCGGGCATGATGGTGATCGGATGTTTTCGTCGCCTGAGGGGCAGAAGGTGTTGTTTGGTCAGTGAGGTTTTGTGTGTCTGATCTGACGCCTTCGCGGGCAAGCCTCGCTCCTACGGGGATCACATATATCCCTGTAGGAGCGAGGCTTGCCCGCGAAGAGGCCCTCAAGCCGAAAGCATCTGCCGCAACGCCACGCAATCAACTGCATGCCAATCAGCCAATTCCGGCCACGGATTATCCGGCAGATTCACCAGCACCGTCCGCGTCCCCGCCGCCCGGCCGCAATCCAGATCGAAGCGGTAATCACCGACCATCACCATTTCGCTCGCCTGAATCTTCCAGGCTTCGGCCAGTTTCAGCAAACCGCCAGGATGCGGTTTGGGCGGTGCTTCATCGCGGCCCAGTACATCCTCTACCGCAAAGCAGTCAGCCAGGCCGATGGCCTCCAGCGTGACATGCGCCAGCTCGCGAGCATTGCGCGTGAGAATGCCCAGACGATAACCGCGCCCGGCCAACTCACGCACCAGTTCCACCGCGCCCGGTGCCGGTTTCGAGCCCAACGCCAGATCCCGCTCGTGCTCCAGCAACCACGCGTGTTTGGTCGCGGCTTCATCGGCTGGCAGTGCCGCGAGGTGGGTCAGGATGTCGTCTTCGGCGGGAATCGCCAACGCCACGCGGATCGCCGCGAAATCATGCACGGCCACGGTCAGGGTGCCGTCCATGTCGAACACCCAGTGCCGCACCTCGGCCAGGCTCATATCCAATCCTTGCGATGACGAATCAGGCCTTCCTGGGTGACCGAGGCCACCAGTTGCCCGGCCCGGTTGAACACGCTACCGCGGGAGAATCCGCGCGAATTGCCGGCCCACGGGCTGTCCATGGCATACAGCAACCAGTCATCGGCGCGCAGGTCGGCGTGGAACCACAAGGCGTGATCAAGGCTGGCCACCTGCATGTCTTTCTGCCAGACCGATTTGCCGTGGGGCAGCATCGAGGTGGTCAGCAGTCCGAAGTCCGACGCGTAGGCCAGCAGGTATTTGTGCAGTGCCGGGGTGTCAGCCAACGCACCATCGGCGCGGAACCAGACGTATTTGACTGGGTCGGCAGGCTGCGGGTTGTAGGGGTCTTTTTCAGTCACCGGTCGGAATTCGATCGGTTTCGGGCACAGCAGTTTTTCACGCATGTGTTCAGGAATCAGGTGCGCGCGCTGCTGGGTGAGCTCCAGCTCCGACGGCAGGTTTTCCGGGCCAACCACTTGCGGCATCTCAGTCTGGTGCTGGAAGCCTTCTTCGTCGTACTGGAACGAGGCGCTGCAGGTGAAAATCGGGTTGCCCTTCTGGATCGCCGTCACCCGACGCGTGCTGAAACTGCCGCCATCGCGCACCCGATCGACCTGATACACAACCGGCAATTTGGCGTCGCCCGGGCGCAGGAAATAACCGTGCATCGAATGCACATGGCGCGCCGGCTCGACGGTCTGGCTGGCCGCCGACAGGGACTGGCCGAGTACCTGGCCGCCGAACAACTGACGAAAACCCAGGTCCTGGCTGCGGCCACGGAACAGGTTTTCTTCAATCGGTTCCAGGGTCAGCAGGTCTACCAGATCTTCCAACACTTGGCTCATTCAGACTCTCCTCACACAACGCAATGCCGCGCAGTCTTGGCTGCGGCGGTCGATTCAGTTTATGGCCCGGTTCAACATGAGGGTCATTGTAAACGTCCGCGCCTGCTTATCCATGCAAGGTTTGCAGCCATTGCTCACGGGTGATGCGGTACAACACGTGCGGGCGCAGCGGATGATCGGCTGCGAGCCGCGGGTGCTCGAAGTCATCGACGGGGGCATGGTGCATGCCGATCGCTTGCATGACTTTCTCGGATGGCAGATTGGTCTTGGTGGTGAAGGCGACGACCTCTTGCAGCGCTAACCGATCAAACCCGCAGCGCAGAGCGGTCCACGCCGCTTCACCGGCATAGCCTAGCCCCCAGTGCTCACGCGCCAGGCGCCAGCCGATTTCGATGGCTGGCGTGAATGGCGCATCGAAGCCGACCACACCCAGCCCGGTAAACCCGATGAACGCCCCGGTGTCCTTGCGCTCCAGTGCCCAGAGGCCGAAACCATGCTCGGCAAAATGCCCGCGAATCCGCCCGATCAACGAGGCACTTTCCAGTCGACTCAAGGGTGCCGGAAAATAACGCATCACCTGTGGATCGGCGCACATCGCCGCAAACGCCGGTAAATCCTCATCACGCCACTGCCGTAACAACAGTCGTGCGCTTTCGAGTTCCAGTATCGGCTCCATCGTGCCCCTCCAATTCCATGCCGCAATACTACATCGCTGGTAGGATCCTTCACTCATTCCTACATGCCTTCCTGTATAAATCAGCCATGCCCCTGCCATTGATCTACCACGAAGACTACAGTCCCGAGTTCCCGGCGGATCACCGCTTCCCCATGGACAAGTTTCGCCTGCTGCGCGATCACCTGGTGGACAGTGGCCTGACCCGCGACACCGACCTGCTGCGCCCGGACCTCTGCCCGCCAGAGATTCTCGCCCTTGCCCATGACCCTGCGTATATCGAACGCTACATGGGCGGCGAATTGTCCCGCGAAGACCAGCGGCGCCTCGGCCTCCCCTGGAGCGAAGCGCTGGCCCGGCGCACGGTGCGGGCGGTCGGCGGTTCGTTGCTGGCGGCCGAACAAGCACTGGAGCACGGTTTGGCCTGTCACTTGGCCGGCGGCACTCACCATGCGCATTACAATCATCCTGCCGGGTTCTGCATCTTCAATGACCTGGCGGTGATCAGCCATTACCTGCTGGAAAGTGGCCGAGTGAATCGCGTGCTGATCTTCGACTGCGATGTGCATCAGGGTGACGGGACTGCACGGATTCTGCACAACACTCCGGAGGCAGTGACCGTTTCCCTGCACTGCGAAAAGAATTTTCCCGCACGCAAAGCCGAAAGTGATTGGGACATTCCGTTGCCGATGGGCATGGGCGATGCCGATTACCTGAAGGTGGTGGACGACGCACTCAATTATTTGCTGCCGCTCTACCAACCGGACCTGGTGCTGTACGACGCCGGTGTCGATGTGCATAAGGACGACGCACTGGGTTATCTGAAGCTGACAGACGAAGGTGTCGCCGCTCGCGATGAAAGCGTGATGCGTCATTGCCTGGGCCGGGATATTCCGGTGGTCGGCGTGATCGGCGGCGGTTACAGCAAGGACCGCAAAGCCCTGGCGCGCCGTCATGGAATCCTCCATCACAGCGCCCAACGGGTCTGGCAGTCATCAGGTTGTCATTGATCTATGGGTCTTTACCCACAATGCCTGTGGAACCGCCTGTGGATAACCTGAGTGAAAGGGTCTGCAGGCCATGCGGCGTATAGGCTACAGAGCAGTGGTTGTTTTTTAACCACCCTTTTGAAAACACCAATGCCCCCTGTAGGAGCGGGCTTGCCCGCGAACAGGCCGGCACATTCAACATCTTTGTTGCCTGACACACCGCTTTCGCGGGCAAGCCCGCTCCTACAGGGGTTTGGGCTGCTAGAATGCCCGCCCTATCCCGCCATACCGCAGCTCTCGCCATGACCCAGCCCTCCACTTCCCTCCCCCCTCACGTCGCCATCATCGGCGGCGGCCCTGCCGGTTTGATGGCGGCTGAAGTGTTGAGCCTGGCCGGGATCAAGGTCGATCTGTACGACGGCATGCCTTCAGTGGGACGAAAATTCCTCCTCGCTGGTGTCGGCGGCATGAACATCACCCATTCCGAAGCCTACCCGGCGTTTCTCTCACGCTATGCCGAACGGGCACCGCAGATTGCGCCGCTGTTACGGTCCTTCGGCGCCGACGCTTTATGCCAATGGATTCATGACCTCGGTATCGAAACCTTTGTCGGCAGCTCTGGCCGAGTGTTTCCTACCGACATGAAAGCCGCACCCCTGTTGCGAGCCTGGCTCAAACGCCTTCGCGATGCTGGCGTAGTTATCCACACCCGCCATCGCTGGCTCGGTTGGGATGACAACAGTGACTTGCGTATCGACAGCCCCGAAGGCGAAAAAACCATTCAACCCGACGCGACCCTGTTGGCCCTCGGCGGCGGCAGCTGGTCGCGTCTCGGCTCGGACGGTGCCTGGATGCTGCCGCTGGAACAGCGCGGTGTAGGACTGGCGCCGTTGCAACCGAGTAATTGCGGCTTCGAGGTGCAGGCCTGGAGCGAATTGATGGTCAGCAAATTCGCAGGCAGCCCGCTGAAAAACATCGCCATTGGCCTCAATGACGATGTACCGCGACTCGGAGAATGTGTGATCACTGCCACGGGGATTGAAGGCAGTTTGATCTACGCCCTGTCGGCACCGATCCGTGAAGCCATCAATCACCATGGCGTGGCGACCATTCACCTGGACCTGTTGCCGGGCAAGCCTGTGGATAAAGTTCAGGCAGCGCTGAGTAAACCTCGCGGCTCACGCTCCATGGCCAAACACCTGCACAGTCAGCTTGGGCTTGATGGCGTGAAAGCGGCATTGCTGCGCGAACTGACACCGGCCGAATGTTTTACCGATCCCGCATTGCTGGCCAAAGCGATCAAGGCATTGCCGCTGACGCTGGTGAAAACCCGGCCATTGGACGAGGCCATCAGCAGCGCGGGGGGCGTGATGTTCGAGTCGATAGATGAGCGTTTGATGCTCAAACAACTACCCGGCGTGTTCTGCGCGGGGGAAATGCTCGATTGGGAAGCGCCGACCGGCGGCTATCTGCTGACCGCGTGTTTCGCCAGTGGGCGGGCGGCGGGGTTGGGGATGGTGGAGTGGTTGAAACACCGACACTGATCGTTCCCACGCAGAGCGTGGGAACGATCCTCAGAGGATCAAGGCTTACGCTTACGCGGCCCGGTATTAAACACCGGCACTTTACGCACAGGCTTGATCGAAGGCTCCGGCGCCGAAGCATCACCGCTCTCGACCCATTTACCCAAATTGCGCTTGCCGCCACTGGAGGTCTTGGGCTTCTTCGGTTTTTTCGGCTTCTTGACCACCTGACCGCTGGCATCAGTATCCGGCACGCGGTGCTCAGGCTCGAAATCCTGCTCCATCTGACGAGTCAACGTCTGACGGGTCAACATCTCGATGGCTGACAGCTGATTCACCTCATCGGCGCAGACCAGCGAAATAGCCTGCCCGGTTGCGCCTGCACGCCCGGTACGACCGATGCGGTGGATGTAGTCCTCCGCCACGATCGGCAGGTCGAAATTGACCACCAATGGTAAATCTTCGATATCCAGACCACGCGCTGCCACGTCGGTGGCTACAAGGATCTGCACTTCGCTGGCCTTGAAACGATCCAGTGCCCGCTGACGAGTCGCCTGAGGTTTGTCGCCGTGGATGCCGTCGGCATTGATGCCCAGGCCCTGGAGTTTTTCCACCAACGCATCTACGCCGTTACGGGTCTTGGCGAACACCAGCACCTGCTTCCACTTGCCTTTGCGCATCAAGTGAACGAACAGCTCCGACTTGCGCTTCTTGTCCACCGTCACCACCCATTGCTTGACGGTGTTGGCAGCGACGTTGCGCGGGCTGACTTCGATGCTCAGCGGGTCGTTGAGCATTTGCCCCGCCAGCGTGCGAATCGCATCGGAGAAGGTCGCGGAGAACAACAGCGTCTGACGTTTTTTCGGCAGCGCTTTATAGATATTCCCCAGCTCTTCGGAAAAGCCCAGATCGAGCATGCGATCGGCTTCGTCCAGCACCAGGGTTTGCAACTGATTGAACTTGAGCGCGTTCTGCCGGAACAGGTCGAGCAGGCGGCCCGGGGTCGCCACCAACAGGTCGACACCTTTGCGCAGCTTCATCATTTGCGGGTTGATGCTGACACCGCCGTACACCGCATACGTGCTCAACGGCAGGTTCTCGGCGTACTGACGCACGGCTTCGTGAACCTGTTCGGCCAGTTCACGGGTTGGCACCAGGATCAGTGCGCGCACGGAGTTGGCGCTGACTTTCGGCCCTTCCATGGCCAGCAATTGCAGCAGCGGCAGGGCGAAACCGGCAGTCTTGCCGGTGCCGGTCTGGGCTGCGGCCATCAGGTCGCGACCGGCCAGCACCGCCGGAATCGCTTGTGTCTGCACCGGCGTAGGGGTCTGGTAGCCGAGCGTCTCGAGAGCGCGCAGCAAGGGTTCGATCAGGCCAAGGGTGGCGAAAGTCATGGGAGTACCGTAGGAAAATTCAGCGCAGTTGTGCAAAACGAGTGTGCAATGGCGCGCAGTTTACCCTAATTCGCTCGGGATTCTGTCGGCACCACTACGGCGGGCCGATCTGCACCACGGCGCCACTGCGGCAACCCGATCAACACCACGGCACTGATGATCACTGTCATGGCCAGCGCTTCTTCAATACCAATGGTCTCGCCAACAAATACGATCCCCAGCAACACCGCCACCGCCGGGTTGACGTAGGCATAACTGGTGGCCGCTGCCGGGCGCACGTGTTTGAGCAGGTACATGTAGGCGTTGAAGGCAATGATCGAACCGAAGAACGTCAGATAGGCCAATGCTGCCCAACCTTCGATCGGCGGCATGCTTTCCAGATGTTCGCCACTCACCGCGCTACCGATCAACAACACCACGCCGCCCACCAGCATTTCCACGGCACTGGCCATCGCGCCCTGCGGTAACGGCAAGTGTTTGCTCCATACCGAACCGAAAGCCCAGGACGCTGCCGCGAATACCAGCAACGCCGCGCCCAACGGGCTCGATTGCAGATTGGAACCGAGGTTGAGCATGGCAATACCAATCAGCCCGAGCGCAATCCCGGCCCATTCGAGACGGGTATTTCGCGCGCCCCAGAAATATCCACACAGCAAGGTAAACAGCGGCACCGTCGCCACCGCCAACGCGGCAACGCCGGAGGCCACGCCCGTATGCTCGGCGACGCTCACTGCACCGTTACCGAAGGTCAGCAGCAAAATCCCGATGATCCCCGCCGCTTTCCATTGCACCCACGTCGGTGCCGGCGCCCCGCGCCAGCGCAGGAACGCGTACATCAATGTACCGGCGATCACGAAGCGGATACCGGCCAGCAATAACGGCGGCCAGTACTGCACGCCGATGCGAATCACCAGGTAGGTCGATCCCCAAATCACGTACAGCGCGAAAAAAGCAGCGATCAGCGGTAAGGAAAAACGGCGTATGCCAGGCATGGGCAGCTCGAGAACAAGACAAAGAGAGCAGCTATTCTAGAAAGGCCAACGGCAGAAAATAAGTTACAAAACCTGTTTATCGCACCAGTACACTTTTCAAAACACGGAGTTCAGCGCTATAAACCATGCTTTCGAAAGTCAGCATTTTTCAGGAATACCATGATGGACAAATACGACCGCATGCTTCTCAGCGCCCTGTTGGAAAACGGTCGTGCGTCCTACGCCGAACTGGCGCGCAAGGTGAACCTGTCCGCTCCGGCGGTGGCCGAGCGCGTGGCCAAACTTGAGGCCTGCGGGGTGATCACCGGCTACCAGGCGAAAGTCGACATGTCCAAAATTGGCTTGCCGATCCAGTGCGTCATCGAACTGCGCCTGAATCAGCACGGCAACCAGAAAACCTACGACGAACTGATCAAAATCCCACAGCTCACCGAATGCCATCGCGTCACCGGCGACCCGTGCGTGATCATGCAAGCGGCGGTGGGCTCGATGCCGGAGCTGGAGGAATTGATCAACCGGATTGCCACATTCGGGTTCAGCAAGACCTCGATCGTGCTGTCCAGCGCCATCGAAAAGCGCGTACCGTTGGGGCAGTTGGAAGGAAAGCCCTGATCAGATCGTTCCCACGCGCAGCAAAGGAATGCAGCCCGGGACGCTCCGCGTCCCAGAAGCGGACGCAGAGCGTCCATTGAGGCATTCCCACGCGGAGCGTGGGAACGATCACTCTAAAACCCGCGATACCGCTTCAAATGCTCATTGATCTTCGCCGCCGGCACTTTCTGCAAACTGACGAGCAGATCATGGGACAACTCCCGCAACCCATGCTTGCGCCGCAACTCTTCAGCCAAGTGCGCCGTCAGGTTGGCGGCCATCTCCGCATCGGCCATGGCCCGGTGAGCCTTGCCGGTATCGGGCAGGTTGGCGAAGGTCGTGAGGGTGCCGAGCTTATGGTTCGGCGCGGCAGGCATCAGGCGGCGGGCGAGTAACAGCGAGCAGGCAAAGTTCTGCAGGCGTGTACGCTTGATTCGCCCAAGCTCAAAGTCCCAGAACTTCTGGTCGAACGCAGCGTTGTGCGCCAGCAGTGGTGTGATGCCGACGAACTCATTGACCTCGTTCATCACCTGTTCGGCCGAGGGCGCGGTGCGCAGCATGGCGTTGCTGATGCCGGTGAGTTGTTCGATGAAGGCCGGCACTCGCACGCCAGCATTCATCAGGCTTTGGTAACGCTCGACGATGCGCCCCTGTTCAAGAATCACCACGGCAATTTCCGTGGCTCGGCAGCTGCTGCTCGGAGAGATCCCGGTGGTTTCAAAGTCGATGACTGCTATGCGTTCCAAACCTGTTTCAACTCCGTAAAAATCAATTCTTGAGCAGCAACGCGCCTTCGATCGGCACGTAACGGCTGGCGGCGCGGATCAGCGAGTTGGCGGTGAGACCGGGCACGCCATAGGCCACCGCTTGCACCCCGTGCTTGCTGATGATGCGCTCCAGCAGCATGTCGAAATCACCGTCGCCGGAGGCCAACACCACTTCGTCGACATGGTCGGCGGCGTCCATGATGTCGAGGGTGATGCCCACGTCCCAGTCGCCTTTGGCCGAACCGTCGCTGCGCTGGATGTAGGGTTTGAGCTTCACGATGAAGCCGAGATTGCGCAGGATCTGCTGAAACTGCTGCTGCTTGCTGTCGCCACGATCGATCGCATAGGCATAGGCCTCGACGATCTGCCCCTGTTTGCTGACGTCAGCCCACAGTGCGGCGTAGTTGAAGTGGCAACCATAAGCCTGACGCACGGTGTAATAGAGGTTCTGGACATCGGCGAACACTGCGATTTTTTTCACCGTACATCCTCATTAGCGTGCCGAAGCGCGGGCAGGATCAAGCACCAGGCCCGAAAAGTTGCCCAGTATGCCAGCCCGAAGGATTGTTCCGCGAATAATCGGCCGTGTGGCGAGGGAGCTTGCTCCCGTTGGGGTGCGAAGTGGCGCCCTTGCTTTAAAACCCAAGGGGCCTGCTACGCAGTCCAGCGGGAGCAAGCTCCCTCGCCACAGATGTAATCAGACGAAAGAGTCGTCGTCGCCGAAGAACGATGAGCTGTCATCATTGTAATCAGCGTCGGCGAATCCGCCTTGATCGCTGGAGTTGTCAGCCACGCGCTGCTCATTGTTGCTGTCGCTCTGATCGTTGACCTGAGCCGGTTCTTCCTTGATGACTTCAACCACTTCCGGCTGCTGATTGTGCTGGAACAGACTACTGATGCCTTGCGCCAGCATCACGCCACCGGCCACACCCGCTGCAGTTTTCAATGCACCGCCGAGGAAACTGCTGCCGGCAGACTGTTGTGGTGCGTAGTTCTGCCCTCCGAAGTTCTGCTGAGCAGCCGGCGCACCGAAGTTCTGCGGCGGCTGCGCGTTGAACGACGGCCGCCCCGGTTCACGCCAGCCGCCATTCGACGGGGCTGCGCTTTGAGTCGGCGCAGGCTGCGGATCACGGGAGCCACCACCGAAGATACTCGACAAAAAGCCACCGCCGGTCGCCGCCGGGGCCGCCGTCTGCGCCTTGGTCGATTGCAATTCAGCCTGCAATTGCTGGACTTGTTGGGTGAGTTGCTTGTTCTGTTCGTCGAGGCTCTTGATGGCTGCCTCTTGCACCAGAATCGCCTGGGTCATGAAATAGCCCGCCGCTGGCTGGCGAGTCAGGTGTTCCTTGATCCGCGCTTCGGCCTGGGCGTCGCGCGGGGCTGAATCCGTTTCGGCCTGTTGCAGCCGGGAAAACAGTCCATCGATCAGGGTTTGTTCTTCGCTGTTCATGGCGACCTCATAGATTGCCGGGAATATCGTCGCCCTCATCCACGGTGGATAAGGTGCTCACCAGTAATGGGGCTGATACAAGATGTTTCAATGACCTTTACCGAACGTTTACGTTTGCGCCCCAACGGGTTTCATCGGTTAAAGTGAGGCACTGCTTTCAACCTGCGATACCGACTGATGAATCCGTTCGACGTACTGCGTGACTCTCTGTATTTCTTCAAGCGCAACCTGCGCCAGATCGTGCAGCTGTGCCTGCCGCTGGTGATTGTCGAGGCGCTGCTGCAACAAGTGGTCGACCACTCCACCAAGCCGGACAGCTTTCCCGGCATCAGTGTGATGGTCGGCCTGCTGGTGTATCCGCTGTACACCGCCGCACTGATCCTGTTTCTCGATGCCCGCAGCCGTGGCGAATCGCCGCGCACCCGCGACTTGCTGGCGACCTCCGCGACCCTGTGGCCGCGTTTCGCCGTGCTGACCGCCCTCAATACACTGCTGATCCTGATCGGCCTGTCGCTGTATTTCCTGCCGGGCATCTGGTTGATGGTGACGCTGGCCTTCGGTGAATACCTGCTGGTGCTGCGCGGCCTGGCACCGCTGGCGGCGATGAAGGAAAGCCTGCGCCTGACCCGCGGAAACTTCCTGCGCATTCTGGTGTGCATTCTGTGCGTGATGGCCCCGTTGTGGGTGCTCAAGGGTGCGACGCTGGCGGCTTACCCCGATCCGCAGAACCCGGTGATATCGCTGCTGATCGACAGCGCCCACAGCTTTCTGCAACTGTTCACCAGCGTGGTGGTGTTCCGTTTGTTCATGCTGATCAGCGATGCGCCGGAGAAAGCTGACGGGACGCTCTGAGCGCTCTACCCTTGGGCTTGGGCGCTGCTCTCGGTTATGCTCGGGGTCAATTTTGTAACGCGATAAGCCGAGCCATGACCCGTCTACTGCGCTACACCCTGCTGGGCCTGCTGATTGCCATCGGCCTGATTGCATTGCTGATCTACAGCCTGACCTGGCGCCCCGAAACCAAGGAAGCGCTGCCGGTCAGTTGCAACACTCAGGCACCGACGCTCGTACCTGGCCAGTCGCTTAAGGTGATGACCTGGAACGTCCAGTACCTGGCAGGCAAGCGCTACATATTCTGGAACGATCTGGCCGCAGGCAACGACGAGCGCCCTACGCCTGAAGACATGGCCTTCAGCCTCGACGAAGTGGCGCGGGTGATTCGCGACGAGCAACCGGACATCGTGCTGTTGCAGGAACTCGATGACGGCGCCAAGGCCAGTGACTACCAGAACCAGTTCAAATTGCTTCAGGATCGAGTCACCGACCTGTATCCGTGCAGCGCGCAGGCCTTCGACTGGAAAGCCGACTTCGTGCCTGAACCGCACATCTACGGCAGCGTTGGCCGGCAATTGGCAACCCTGAGCCGCTACCAGATCGAACACGCCGAACGCCTGCAATTACCAGTCGCATCGGCCAATTTCATCAACCGTCAGTTCAAACCCAAAAACGCCTTGCTCGTCACTTACCTGCCATTGAGCGACGGCGGCCAAATCGCCGTGGTCAACACCCATCTGGATCGCGCCACCCAGCCTGACGAAACCTTGCAAACCCAAGTGACGGCCGTGACCAAGGTCCTCGACAAGTATGAAAGCCGCGGCACACCGTGGTTGATTGGTGGTGACTTCAACCTGTTGCCGTTGGGCCAGTATCGACGCCTGCCCGCCGAGCAACGCACGCCCTACTCCGCCGACAGCACGCTGCATGTGCTGTGGGATAAATACCCGATGATCCCCACCAACAACGAAGCCAGCGGGATCGACCGCGCGCAATGGCTGACCCATTACCCGAATGACCCAGACTTGAACGGCCCGGACCGGACCGTCGATTACCTGTTTTACAGCCCGCACATCAAACGGGTTGAGGCGCGAGTGAGGCAGGACGATACGTTACGGATTTCCGATCACTTGCCGGTGATTGCGCGGTTTCTATTGCCGGCCGCGCCTTAGCGCATGACGCCAGCCAAATACAAAACCTGTGGGAGGTGGTGGAGGCCGGCTAGATGATTCTCAGGCAACATAGATGTTGAATGTGACGACCTCATCGCGGGTAAGCCCGCACACAGGGAATCTGCATGGCTGGCATCAGGCTCAATGCGCCTCCTCCAACCCATCATGCAATAGCCCGAAGATCTTGCGTTTCATGTCGATGAACGAGCGCTCCATGACCATGTCCAGGGTCCGTGGGCGTTCGATCGGCACGTCCAGAATCTGCTTGATCCGACCCGGCCGCGCACCCATAACGTAGACCGGGTCGCCCCGCAGAATCGCCTCGTCGATATCGTGGGTCACGAACAGCACGGTCTTCTTGCTGTTGCCCCGTACCGCGAAGGCCGGGAGCGGGACTTAAATCCCCGACACCATTGTTTCGAGATTGAGTCTGCGGCCAAAAAATCCCAGTCGTTGATTCTTGAAGGGCGGTGGATAGTAACTCAATAGCAGTGCATGCATGAAAACATACGTTACAACTAACTTACCTAATGGGATTGCGCCCTGCCGGCGATAAAACTAGTTTCCAGCCCCCTTTCCAAATGACTCAGCCCCATGACGATATTACTCAACACTGCAATACCCTCTTGCAAAGCAGCGCTATCAAATAACGCTCACAACAATAACAACAGGTTAAGCTCAGTACTATTTATCCAGAACTATCAAGGAACTGGAGGCACCGAAAACATCAGCAAAATGTTACTTGAACAAAATGCAAATCCTAACGGCGCACATCTGAAATGTTCCAACGCCACTCTTCTGGACTTTACAACAAAAGGGACAGGAGATAAATTTCAAATAGTCAACCACCTGACTGAGGTCAGTAATAACGGCGAACGAAGAACAACCACAGAGGCAATCAACTGGAACGAACACACTAATTTTAGTGACATCCAGAAGGATTCTGGAAACAACATAGGCAGAGGGCAGTTTGGACTTGGAATAGAAAAAATATGTTTGAAAAATTACTTCTTAAACCTTGGACACAAAACAATCGAGACTGAGACAAAGACCAATGACAAAACCAACACTAACAGGCTTGACGGGGTCTTAATAAAGACAAAGAGTGGGTTTGAACTGAACCCTACGGCGCTGGCAAGTATGAAGGCTGCCATTGAAGACGCAGCCCCGCAAGTCGTTTATGTAGCTCAGGATCATGCTGTCACGCTGGTATCGGAAGCCGTTAGAGAATTGAACAGCACACGTCCAACGGGTGAGAAAATAGGCGTCGCCTATGGCATCCATCGTGAAGATCTTGCGGTTGAGGATAGCGACACCTACGAAAAGGCTTATTGTGTGACACGTAATATGGCTGCTTCACACAACGCCATTCACGTTGCCGTTGTGTGTTCTCGATCTGCGGGTCAAAACTACTTGGATGTCGGGGGAAACTCTAAAGTAATGATGAAAGTTGAGAATGGAACAGATTGTGAAAAATTCTCCTATAACCCCTCCGCTCGCCAACAGTTTCGAGAAGCAAACAACATCCCTCAAGATGCCAGCGTAGTGACATTGGCAGGTCGTTACTCTCCTGAAAAAGACGTCACGGCCTATATCAAGATTATCGGAGAAGTGCTCAAGCAACCCGAAAACGGAAACCTGCATTTTATCGGATGCGGATCGATGATGAGCAATGACAATATCCGCCTTCAAGCGCTTATAAAAAATTCACTTGGCAACGAATACGACACTCTCAAACATCACATCCATTTCCTTGGCTTTCAAGATATGCCTACTGTCATGTCTGCCACTGACGTCATACTTTCGACCTCGAGAACGGAATCTTGGGGACTCACACTACTGGAGGCTGCAGCCGCAGGCTGCATCGCGGTTTATCCTGAACTGCCTGGCACATGCAATGCCATGGGAAATCTTGCTAATACATACGATTTAAGTGTGAAGCGAAAGGAAACGGAAGAAATTGATCCTCTATTTCCACAGACCAAATCCCTATCCAATGAGTCCATCGCTGTATTTGTCAGCAAACTGCAAAATGCACTGACGCTCAGCAAAAACCAGGAAGCAAAGGAAAACCATGTAAAACGCGCCAGAGAAACCGACGTATCCAAAATGTACAACGGTTATCTTGCTGCATTTGAATTGGCACACCATCGCGCCAATTCAAATGAGGAATAAATTTATAGCCTGATACTATTTTCTTGGTTTAACCCGCGCGGTGGCCTCGGCCACCAGCGGATCATCCGGCCAATAATGCTTCGGATAACGCCCCTTCAAATCCTTCTTCACCTCGGCATAGGTACTGCGCCAGAAGTTCGCCAAGTCCTGCGTCACTTGCACCGGCCGGCGTGCCGGGGACAGCAGATGAAGCTTGACCACTTGCCGGCCCCCTGCAATGCGCGGGGTTTCGGCCAGGCCGAACAACTCCTGCAAACGCACCGCCAGAATCGGCGGCTGTTCACTGTAATCCAGACGAATCGATGAGCCCGATGGCACGCTCAAATGATGTGGCGCCAGCTCTTCGAGCCGTTGCGGCAACGGCCAGGGCAGCAGGTTGTGAACGATGCTCGACAAGTCCAGATTGGCAAAGTGACTGAGCCGCGAGACTTTGCCCAGATACGGCATCAACCAGTGTTCAAGGCTTTTGAGCAGTGCAGCGTCGCTGACATCCGGCCACTCGCTCTGGCTCTGACTACTCAAGTCCAACTGACGCAACAACGCCACCCGCGCCTGCCACTGACGCAACTCCGGGGTCCACGGCAACAGCTCCAGACCTTTGCGTCGCACCAGGTTCACCAGCGCCTGACTGCGGGCGCTTTCATCGAGACCGGTCAGCGGTTCGCGGCTGAGGATCAACTCGCCGACCTTGCGCTGACGCTCGGCCCGCAACACGCCTTCGCGCTCATCCCAATCCAGTTGATCGACACAACGCACCTGTTCGGCCAGCACTGAATCGAACAGCGCCGGATCAAAATCCGTTGCCAGATAAATCCGTTCCTCACGCTGGCCCTGGCGACTGCCCAGATCGGCGATCACCAGCCACGGTTGCTTCATCAGGCTGTCCGCTTCGGCAAACAGCGCCGCACGGCCGTTGGCCAGTCGATACTCAGCGCCACCGGCCCGTCGCTGTTGAGCTACTCGGTCGGGATAAGCCAACGCCAGCAACGCGCCGAGCCAGCGCGGATGTCCGGGATCGCTGACCGGCTCCGTCGCTTTGCCACGCAAGTAACCACGATATTGCCGCGCCAGTTGCCGGGCCCGTTGAACGCCGCCCTGAGCACCACGAGCGGCTCGCTCTTCACCGGACAGCAGCACCAACCGACTGTGCAGATCGGCGCCAGCGCCACGCAAAATATCCCGTTCACCGAGCAACGCCGCGACATCGCAAGCCATGTCCGCCAACCCCAGCGCCTGCCCCCGCAATAGCAAATGGGCGATCCGCGGGTGCGCCGGCAATTCGGCCATGGCCTGACCGTGACGGGTCAGCGCTTCGCCCTCCAGCGCGCCTAAACGCTCAAGCAAATCCTGAGCCTGTGCATAAGCCGCTGCCGGAGGAACATCCAGCCAAACCAACTGACCCGGTGTCACGCCCCAACGCCCCAGTTGCAAGGCCAGCCCGGCAAGGTCCGCCGAGAGGATTTCCGCACTGGCGTAAGCCGCCAGTTGTTCGTGCTGATCCTGCGACCACAGGCGATAACACACGCCGGGCTCCAATCGCCCTGCCCGGCCCGCGCGCTGCGTGGCGCTGGCTTTGGAAATGCGCTGAGTATCCAAGCGGGTCATGCCGCTGCCAGGATCGAAACGCGGCACGCGCGCCAACCCGGCATCGATCACCACGCGCACGCCATTGATGGTCAGGCTGGTCTCGGCGATGTTGGTGGCCAGCACCACTTTGCGTTTGCCGGCGGGCGCCGGATCGATCGCGGCGCGTTGGGCGGCGAGGTCCAATTCACCGTGCAACGGGCAGAGCAAAACCTGTGTGCTATCGCCCAGTGCATCGGCGAGTTGCTGATGCACCCGACGGATTTCCGCCTGCCCCGGCAGGAACGCCAGCACGCTGCCGGTTTCATCATTCAAGGCTTCAAGGACGGTCTGCACCAACCGTGGCTCGATGAATTCACCCGGCTGAAACGGCCGGCCCCAACGCATTGCCACTGGGTACATGCGACCTTCGCTGCGCAGGATCGGCGCGTCATCCAGCAACCCGGCCAGGCGTTCGCCTTCCAGGGTTGCCGACATCAAAAGAATTTTCAGTGGCTGATCGTCACGAAACAGCTCCCGGCCGTTCAGGCTCAGGGCCAGCGCCAGGTCGGCATCGAGACTGCGCTCGTGGAACTCATCGAAAATCAGCAAACCCACGCCTTCCAGCGCCGGGTCATCCTGCAAGCGCCGGGTGAGGATGCCTTCGGTGACCACTTCGATGCGGGTGTTGGGGCCGACTTTGCTGTCGAGACGAATGCGATAGCCAACGGTTTCGCCGACCTTCTCACCCAGTTCACTGGCCAACCGCTCCGCCGCCGCCCGCGCTGCCAACCGACGCGGTTCGAGCATCAGAATGGTCTGCCCGGCCAGCCACGGCTCATCGAGCAAGGCCAAGGGCACGCGGGTGGTTTTACCGGCGCCGGGCGGTGCTTCGAGCACGGCTTCGTGGCGTGTCGCGAGGGCTTCACGCAGGGCGGGTAAAACTTCATCAATCGGCAAAGAAATCATGCTGGCTCCCAAACAGAGGCGCGAGTATAACGGCGTTCGTCGCGGTCCTAATTCATATCGACGATGCTTCGTATCCAGATAACTCAGGAGATTTCACATGCGTGCTCCCTTTCGCTTGATCGGCGGTGTACTGGTCGCGACCTTGCTGACCCAAATGACCGCCTGCGGGACGATTTTCTACCCCGATCGTCGCGGTCAGATCGAGGGCAAGATCGACCCGGCCATCGCCGCGCTGGATGCTGTGGGTCTGCTGTTCTACATCATCCCTGGCCTGATTGCCTTTGCGGTGGACTTCGCCACGGGCGCCATTTACTTCGAACCCGGCCGGACTGCTCAGGTGGCTCCGGAAAAACTCAAGGACGCCATCGGCGCCGACGGCAAGGTCGATAACCACAAGTTGCAGACTATTCTGGAAAGTGAACTGGGCCGCAGCTTCCCGCTGGATGATCCACGCCTGATCCAGCACAAGGGCAGCGCCCAGCAACTGGCCATGTTCGGCCTGCAACCCGCCGCGTAATCGGTGCACTAAAAAGGAAAAGCCGCACCTATGACCACCAGTACCGAACACGCCCGCCTGCTGCGGCTGGCGACGCGCGCCTCGGTGGCGGTCGCGTGCATATTGATCGTCGCCAAAGCCATCGCCTGGTGGCTGAGCGGTTCAGTGAGCATGCTCGCCGGGCTGACTGACTCAGCACTCGATGGCGTCAGCTCGCTGCTCAATCTGCTGGCCGTGCATTACGCCTTGCGCCCGGCCGACGACGATCATCGTTACGGGCATGGCAAGGCCGAATCATTGGCGGGCATGGCTCAGGCGCTGTTCATTGGCGGCAGTGCGGTGCTGATTGCCTTGCAGGCGATCGAACGGTTGAAACATCCGGAGCCGATAGGCGCGGCGTGGCTCAGCATCGGGGTGATTGTGTTCTCCCTCGCCCTGACCGTGGCCCTGCTGATGCTGCAGCATCGGGTAATCAAGGCAACCGGTTCCAACGTCGTGAGTGCCGACTCCTTGCATTACCGCTCAGACCTGCTGCTCAACGGCAGCATTCTGGTGGCGCTGGTGCTGGCCGGGTTTGGCTGGCATCAAGTCGATCCTTGGTTCGGATTGGGGATCGCCGTCTACATCCTCTGGAGCGCCATTCATATCGCCCGGGAAAGCTTTGCGGTGCTGATGGATGAAGAGCTGCCGCTGGATGTCAGCCAGCACATGCTTGAACTGGCCTGTAGCGTACCGGGGGTTTTGGGCGCCCACGACCTGCGCACACGGATTTCCGGCAACCAGTGGTTCGTGCAGTTGCATCTGGAATTGCCGGGGGAGCTGACCCTGTCAGTCGCCCATGACATCAGCGATAAAGCCGCCGATGCGATTCACGCCGCCTACCCACGAGCCGAAGTGCTGGTGCACGCTGACCCGCAGGAAGTGGTGAAAGCCGCCAGGGCTCAGTAACTCACCTGATAACCGCGACTGCTCAGGCAGTTGCCCTGGGCCTGTCGGTACACTTGCACCACCGACGGGGCCGGTTGATAGGTGACGGCGCGCGGATCGAAACCGCTCTGCTCCACAGCCCAGCGATAACACTCGTAACCGTCCCGACTGACCTCCTCTGGCGACTGGCCGTTGGCTGGATACGCCACCACGTCGTAGCCACTGCCAACCGGTTGCGGCTGCAGGGGCGGTTCGACCACGATGTAATCCTGAGTGCTCGCCTGGTAGGCGTAATACGCGCCGGCCGCCAGGAACAACAGCGCCCCGCCGATCCACACTTCACGCGCGTAATCAGGCAAGTAGCGGACACGAATCCCGCGAGGTGGCTGAACCACCACGTAACGCGGGCCTTGCGGGCGGTACCAGTAACCACCGGAATAGAAGTAATCCCGGCCACGATACGGCACGCGATAACTGCGATCCGGAAAGCGGTCGATCATGTAGCCCGGACGATACTGCGGACCGGGCCCCCAGCCACTGCCGCGTCCATCCGGGCGACCAGGCCAGCGCTGGTCGTGACGCGAGCCCGAACCGCCGGTCTGCCAGCGCTGGTTGTCATAATTGCGCGGCTGCTCGTCCTGATAATAACCACGCCGGGGTTCCTGGGTCTGGCGCACGGTGTCGGGCCGGCCCTGAATCGGCAGATTATTACTGGGTTGTTGCGGCGGTCGGCCATGAACATTGGGATCGTGCGACGGGCGGTTTTGCCGCTGGCCGCCCTGATTCTGGTCGTGAAGCTCGAATTGGCGGCTGTTGTCGCCACGAATGATTTCGTTGTTCTGCCGGCGTGGCTGATTGTTACCGTCATGACCCTGACCTTTGCCCTGATGATCCGCTCCACGTTCCCCACCATCGGGACCGCGATATTGCGGCTCATCGGCCAGCGATTGTGCAGTGACACTCACACACAGCAAACCAACACCGGCCAAACGCCAGATGTTCGACTTCATGCTTTTCCTCACGGCGGGTTAGGGCCTGTACGTAAGACTGGGAAAATGCAAGCCCGGTTCTGTGACAGGTTATCAGTCACGCAACTTATTTATTGAGGGGTGGGCGTCAAATTCGGAGCAAGAAAAAAGGGAGACCCGTCGGCCTCCCTTTGAGAACTTCGTCCGTGCTCGACGCTTATGACGTCGGCTCACCTCACGCCGTCTTCTGGACAGTGTGTAGCTCGGGGGCCGACACATCCCCGGTGGGGGTGGCGACCGCAGCTGGCCTGATTGGGCGAGCCGCACTGGACTGTTTGTCCGAGCAGTGATTCTGGTGATAAGAATAAGCCCGGAGCGGCGACAGAGGATTGCGAAGATTGCTCAAATAAACATCACTTGCGCAATTTTTAACTCCAGATAGATAATCCGCCGCAATAGTTATGACAAAGGCCAGATTGATGAGCAAACTCGACCGATACGACCTGAGCATTTTGGCGGAATTACAGCGCGATGCGCGAATCTCCAATCAGGAGCTGGCCGAACGCATCGGCCTGTCGCCTTCGCCTTGCTCGCGGCGGGTCAAGCAACTGGAAGACGACGGTTACATCACCCGCCAGGTCGCTCTGCTGGACCGCAAGATGCTCGGCCTGAGCCTGACCGCCTACGTGCTGATCGGCATGGACCGCCATACACCCGAGCGCTTCGAGAACTTCGAAGCCGCCATTCGCACCTTGCCGCAGGTACTGGAATGCAGCCTGGTGACGGGGATGGATGCGGACTATCAGCTCAAAGTGGTAGTGCCGGACATGGATCACTATCAGAAACTGCTGCTGGGGCATCTGACCCGGATTGAAGGGGTGACGAGTGTGCGGTCGAGTTTTGTGTTGAACCAGGTGCTCAACAGCACCGAGTTGCCGCTGACTCATTTGCGCAGCTGAGAATGCCTTCGCGGGCAAGCCTCGCTCCTACGGGTTTTGTGTCGGTCATGGTATTACATTCGACACCCCCCGTAGGAGCGAGGCTTGCCCGCGAAGAGGCCCGCACAGGCGACGAATGACTGCGACACACCGACGCAGGTCAATGCTCCATCAATCTGCCATCGCGTATACTCCCGGCGCCCTTTTTAGCCCCACCCGCGCTGGAGATGTTCGATGGATCCTGCAGTATTCGAAGAGTGGATGATGACTGGCCTGGTCAGCATTCTGATCATTTTCATGGGCTTCATCGTCTGGGACCTGGCGAAAAAATCCAAGGCCGGGCGCTTCGGCTCGTTCATTCTGTTCTTTGTACTGGGGCTGGGCGTGGCCGCATTCGTGGTCAAAAGCGTGGTGATCGGCATGATCGAATCCGGCACGCTATAAGCGCGCCGGCACTTCCTTCCACTGGCCCTGATCGAGCCCCTCGATCGACCAGTCGCCGATTCTGACCCGCACCAGACGCAACGTCGGCAAGCCGACCGCCGCGGTCATGCGCCGTACCTGACGGTTGCGGCCTTCGCGAATGACCAGTTCCAGCCAACTGGTCGGCACGCTTTTACGAAAGCGCACTGGCGGGTTGCGTGGCCACAGTTGCGGCTCATCCAGTTGTCGCGCTTGGGCCGGCAACGTTATGCCATCGTTCAGTTCGACGCCATCGCGTAAACGCTGCAACTGCTCGGCGCTTGGTTCGCCTTCCACTTGCACCCAATAGGTCTTGGCCAGTTTGTGTTTCGGGTCGGCAATTCGCGCCTGAAGCTGGCCGTCGTTGGTCAGCAACAGCAAGCCTTCGCTGTCGCGGTCCAGCCGCCCTGCCGGGTAAATCCCCGGAATCTCGATGAAATCCTTGAGCGTCGCCCGCCCTTCGCCGTCGCTGAATTGCGTCAGCACATCGAAAGGCTTGTTGAACAGAATCAGCTTCGGCTCGGCCGGTGGCGCTTTGGCGACACGACGCGGGGCGGAAGTGGATGGCGCAGGCTTCACGCCGGGGCGGCGGGAAACGGGACGTGGCGGACGAGACATGGCGAGAAGAACATCTAACGGTCAGGGCTCACCATGCTAGTGCCCCGACCGCCAAATGACCATGAGAACAATCAGCGGAACGGCGGCTCGTCGAAGCTGCGCAGTTTGCGCGAATGCAGCGAGTTGAGCTCGGTGCGCAACAGATCCACCGCTTCGATGCCGATTTTCAAGTGCTGGCTGACCGCGCGCTCATAGAAGGCGTTGGCCGAACCCGGCAGTTTGATTTCGCTGTGCAACGGTTTGTCCGATACACAGAGCAACGTGCCGTACGGTACCCGCAAACGATAACCTTGCGCGGCGATGGTGCCGCTTTCCATGTCCACCGCCACCGCGCGGGACAAGTTGATCAGCGGACGCTCCTGCGCCCAGCGCAGTTCCCAGTTACGGTCATCGTAGGTCAACACGGTGCCGGTGCGCAGGCGCTTCTTCAGCTCGTCGCCCTTTTCACCGGTGATGTTGGCCGCCGCCTGTTGCAACGCCATCTGCACTTCGGCCAGGGCCGGAATCGGAATGTTCGGCGGCACGACCCGGTCGAGAATCCCGTCGCGGCGCATGTAAGCATGGGCCAGCACGTAATCGCCAATGGTCTGCGACTGACGCAAGCCGCCGCAGTGGCCGATCATCAGCCAGCAATGCGGACGCAGCACCGCCAGGTGGTCGGTGATGTTCTTGGCGTTGGACGGGCCGACGCCGATGTTCACCAGGGTCACGCCATGGCCGTCGCTGGCGATCAGGTGATAGGCCGGCATCTGGTAACGATGCCAGACCACGCCCGCGGCAATCGCCGACGCCTCGCCATGGTCCATATCCTTTTCGATGATCACGTTGCCCGGCAACACCATGCGCACAAAACGCGGGTCGTTGCGCAGTTGCTCCAGGCCATGAACGATGAACTGGTCGACGTAACGGTGATAGTTGGTCAGCAGAATCCACGGCTGCACATGGCGCCAGTCGCTGCCGGTGTAATGCACCAGTCGGCGCAGGGAAAAGTCCACTCGCGCGGCGTCGAACAGGGCCAGCGGCAGCGGGTCGGTGTTTTCCCAGTCGTACAAACCATCGGCAATGCCATCGGTCGCGGCCGACAAATCCGTACTCGGGAACACTCGAGCCAGCACCGCCGCCGTGACGCCGGAGCCGGCCAGTTCATCGCCCTGCTCGACCACGTACGGATAAGGAATGTTCTGCTGACTGACGCCGACTTCCACGGTCACGGTGAAATCGTGCATCAACGGGACGAGTTGTTCCAGCAGGTATTTGCGGAAAGCGCGGGGATGAGTGACGGTGACGCTGTAGGTTCCCGGCAGTTGAACCTTGGCATAGGCGCGAGTGGTCTGTGGGACTTCGCCCTGGCAAAGGTAGGTCAGACGCAACTCGGGATAACGAAACAGAGCACGCTGCTCAGCGTCCGGTTCGATGCGATCCTTGAGATAACGCTTGAGCGCCTGATTCAGCGCGGTGGTTGCACGTTCGTGCAAGGCAGCAAGCCGATCCACGGCTTGCTCGGCGGTTTCAACGACAATAAACGCTTCGGTCACGATCAGCTTCCTGTGTTCTGACTTGCAGACCTTCATCTTGCCTGCATCATCGCTTCACGGGAACAGTGAAAAAAGATCGCAGCCTTCGGCAGCTCCTACATTGGTTCGTCGTACACCTGTAGGAGCTGCCGAAGGCTGCGATCTTTCGCCCTTCAAAACCCTTGCGGGGTCGATCGGGCGACAATTGCCTCTACATCCAGCCCGCGAGGCAATATTCCATACACCCGACCGGCCGAACCGAGGCGACTGGCGATGAAGGCATCACTGACCGACGCGTTACCGGCCTCCAGCAACAGCTTGGCCTGAAGCCCCAAGGCGATGTCTTCGGTAAGCTGCCGGGCACGGTACTGAATATCGTCGGTGTCCTTGAACGCGGCCTGCAATTGGCTGATGTGCGCAGCCAGACGTTTGTCGCCATGACCGTCGCCCAACTCACTGAACAACACATCGAGCACGCCCGGCTCTTTCGACAACGCGCGCAACACGTCGAGGCATTGCACGTTGCCGGAACCTTCCCACGTCGAATTGACCGGTGCCTCACGGTACAGCCGTGGCAGGATGCTTTCCTCGACATACCCGGCGCCGCCCATGCATTCGGCAGCCTCATTGATCATCGCGGGCGCGCGTTTGCAGATCCAGTACTTGCCCACCGCCGTCACCAGTCGGGCGAATTTCGCTTCGTGCTCGTTATCCATATGATCCAGCGCCCGGCCCATGCGCAAACTCAAGGCCAACGCCGCTTCGCTTTCCAGGGCCAGGTCGGCCAGCACGTTTTGCATCAAGGGTTGCTCGCTGAGCAACTTGCCGCCGACCTTGCGATGCGCGCAGTGATGACTGGCCTGAGTCAGCGCTTGGCGCATCAGCGCGCTGGAGCCGACCATGCAATCGAAACGGGTCATCGCGACCATTTCGATAATGGTCGGAACACCTCGCCCCTCTTCGCCGACCATCCAGGCCAGGGCGCCACGGAATTCCACCTCGCTTGAGGCATTGGACCAGTTGCCGAGTTTGTTCTTCAGCCGCTGTATGTAGAACTGATTGCGCGTATCGTCCGGGCGATGACGCGGCAGCAGGAAACAGGTCAAGCCTTTGTCGGTCTGGGCCAGCGTCAGGAAGGCATCGCACATCGGCGCCGAGCAGAACCACTTGTGGCCCACCAGCTCATAGGCCTGACCGGAACCACTGGCGCCGACCGGATAAGCCTTGGTGGTGTTGGCCCGCACGTCAGTGCCGCCCTGTTTCTCGGTCATGGCCATGCCGATGGTGACTCCGGCCTTGTGGGCCATGCCGACGTTGCGCGGGTCATATTCGGTGGCGAGGATTTTCGGCAACCATTGTTCGGCCAGATTCGGTTGCAGGCGCATCGCCGGGACGCTGGCGAAGGTCATGGTCAGCGGGCAACCACTGCCGGCTTCAGCCTGACTGTGTAAATAGGTCATGGACGCGCGGGCAACGTGGGCCCCCGGTTGCGGGTCGGTCCAGGGCAAGCCAGTCAGGCCATGCTCCACCGCTGTGCGCATCAACTCGTGATAAGCCGGGTGAAATTCCACCAGGTCGATGCGATGGCCATAACGGTCATGGCTGACGAACACCGGTTTGTTCTGATTGGCCGCAAACCCCGCCTCCATCAGCGGCCCGCCGGCCAATGCGCCGTAAGCGTCGATCCGCGACTCGGCCCAACCGGCATCGAAACGCCGCGACCACTCCCGCAAAGGCAGGTCGATGCGATAGAGGTTGGTGCCATCCAGCGACGGTGGCTGGTTGGTGACTTCGTGGGTTTCGGCGAACTGATGCAGGTTCATGACGGAGCTCCTTTGGTCAGCCAAGGGACTTTCAGTTAAGCACCGCCCCGAGGCTGAACAAAGTGGCATATCTGCCTAATTATCGGCGCTTTCGCCTTGGCCTGGACAGAGCACCCGCCGATAAAGCGCTGCCTGCAAATCCTCGAATTTCACCGGTTTGCTCAGGTAGTCGTCCAAAGTGTCGCTCGGGCAATAGGCCCGGTCCGCACTCAGGGCAATCATGAACACGGGTAATTCGGCGCAACCCGGCAAGGCGCGGATCCGGCCGCCGATAGAGGCACCGTCCAGCGGTGGCAGCTCGCAGTCGAGCAGCACCGCGTCAATGGCTTCACGCTGCAAGTGATCGAGCGCAGCGACGCCGCTGTCGGCGGTGCGCACCCGGAACCCAAGCTTGAGCAACATGCCACGCATCACCAATTGATTGATGCCATTGTCATCGACCAGTAACACCGTGCAGTCCTGAGGCAAGCGAAGACGCGCGGTTTGCCGAGTGATCGAAGGCACGGGTTCCACCACCGGCAGCTCGAACTCGACATCCAGTTGAAAGCGACTACCACGCCCCGGTTCCGAGCGGTGGCTCAGGCGCCCGCCGAGCAATTCGACCAGTTGCCGACAAATGGCCAGGCCAACGCCCAGACCACCGTACTCACGGGTCATCGAGCCGTCGAGCTGGAAGAAGCGTTGATACAGCGTTGCCTCGTCCAAATCGGTAAAGCCAATGCCGGTGTCGATCACCGCAAAGGACAGTGCCAACCGATCGGGCTCCACCGGTTTACCCGTCACCCGTAGCGCCAACCCGCCGATCCGGGTGAATTTGATCGCGTTATCCAGCAGGCATTCCAGGCATTGCGTCAGCTTGCCGCTGTCGCCGTGCAAGCGATCCGGCAACCCGGAGGTAACCTCGACCTTGAAGTCCAGCGACTTGCTCGACGCATTGCCCTCGAACTGCAGGCGCAAGGTTTCGACCACATCGCGCAAACTGAACGTGTCCGGATAGACCTTGAGCCTGCCGGCCTGCAATTCGGTCAGCGTGAGGATACCGTTGACCATGCGCATCATGTCCCGCGCCGAACCTGCAGCCGTTTGCTGATATTGCTCCAGCTCAGGGTTCATCTCGACGGTCTGCATCAACTCCAGCGAACCGATCACACCATTCATGGGCGTACGCAGTTCGTGGGTCAGGGTGGCGAGGAATTCGTCCTTGAGCTTGTTACTGTGAGCCAGTTGCTGGTTCAGCACTTCGAGCGTCTGGCCGGCATCGAACAACGTCTGTGCCTGTTGCTCGCGCATGGCGTTGATGCGATCGGCCAGGGCCAGGGACAGCAGCGCCACTTCGATCGCCGAGCCAATCTGGCTGGCGTACATGGTCAGGAATACGTTGGGCAAATAACCCAGCACCATCATCGTGTTGAAGACACCACCGAGCAGGAACGCCGACCAGGCAATGATGAAATACCGCGCGACCCGCATGCCACGCCACCAGGCGAAAATCCCGGCGGCGAAAATCACCACGGTAAAGACCAACGCCAGCAACGTCGCCAGACGCAGGGCCAGGGCGTAACTGGTCATCAATGACAACCCGACCACCAGCGCACTGAACGCAATCAACGCCAGCAACAATCGGTCGAGCCAGCGACTGTGGGTGGCCGTCTGCAAGAAGCTGCGGGCAAACTGGCTGCCGAACAACCCTGAACAGCCGATGAAGAACGGCGTCGCGGCATTGGCCCACCACGGATTGTTCGGCCAGAAATACTCCACGGCCGCGCCATTCACCGACAGCTGATACAAGCCGAACGAGGCGATATAGACGATGTAATAGAGGTAGCTGGTGTCGCGCACGCTGAGGAAGATGAACAGGTTGTAGACCAGCATCCCCAGCAACACACCGTAAATCAGCCCAAGCACATAGAGGCGCACCGGCTGCTCTTCGAGATAAGCGGTGCTTGACCATAAGGTGACGGGGGCCTGAACCGACCCTTCGCTTTGCAGGCGCAGGTACACGGTTTGCGCCTGCTCAGGCGCAAAGTTCAGATTGAACAGATAGTTGTTCTGGCGGATCTCGCGAGTGGCGAACGGCAACGCATCGCCGGTCTGTCGGACCAATTGATAATCACCGCCAGCGTCGGGCAAGTAGAGATCAAGGTGATCGAGGGGCGGATAAGCCAGTTCCAGCAACCAGCTCCGTTGGGCCGACGGATTGGTCGGGCGGTACTGCAGGTCGATTTTCAGCCAGAACGCCGAACGCGAATAACCGGCATTGAGGGTGGCTTTATCGTGGGGTTTGAACTGCCCGGCCGCCGCTTGCGCACGGATATCGGCGATGGTCGCCTGACCGTCCGCATCTTCATAAACCTGCATCGTTCGGCCCAGGGGAAGGCTCTGGGTGAACTCGTCGAATTCGACGGCGCTCGCCAGGAGGGGCAAGCACAACAGCAACATCAGCAAATAGCGCATTTAAGCCCCAGCGTGGCCTGTCCGGTTCTGTCAGGAAGCCCCCCATTCCTTTTGAGTAGACGTAAAACCGGTATTACCTGTTATTGGTTTGGATCCACTCTAGCATAGCCGTTGGTGGCCACTAAGCACCATTGAAATTTTCCCTACGAAGGCTCTAGAACAAGCGTTCCAGCTCTACACATTGAGTTAGAGCTGTTGGCTTGGTGAGGTTGTGACAACAGTACATTCCCTGTAGCAGCTGCCGAAGGCTGCGTCCGGCTGCGCAGCAGTCGTAAAACCTGCATCCATGGTTCACCTGAAACGCCGCAATGTCTGAATTCACGACCGCTTCGCGGCCGAACGCAGCCTTCGGCAGCTGCTACATGGACCGCGCCATGACTCATTAGTCGACACCCGAAAAAATATGTTTGGTGGTAAGCTCGCGCACCATGAATATCTACAGCTCTCGCCCCGTTGTCCTCTGTCTCTCCGGCCACGACCCAAGTGGTGGCGCCGGCTTGCAGGCAGATATCGAAGCCCTGCTCGCCCAGGGTTGTCATGCGGCTCCAGCCGTCACCGCCCTGACGGTGCAAGACACCGTCAACGTCACTGACTTTCGCGTCCTCGACCGCGAGTGGGTGTTGGCCCAGGCCAACGCCGTGCTCAACGACTCCGACGTCGCCGCCGTCAAACTGGGCATGCTCGGTTCCCTGGAAATGGTCGACACCGTGGTCGAACTGCTTGCCGCGCACCCGCATTTGCCGGTGGTCTGCGACCCGGTGCTGCGCGCCGGCGGCGGCGGACGACTGGGCAAGGACGAAGTCGGCTACGCCATGCGCGAACGCCTGCTGCCGCTGTCGATCATTGCTACCCCCAACCTTCCCGAAGCCCGCATCCTCGCCGAACTGCCCGAAGGCACCGCGGACGAGTGCGCTGAAAAACTTCTGCCGTTCGTCAAACACCTGCTGATCACCGGCGGCCATGGCGACGAAGACGAAATACACAATCGCCTGTACAGCCGCGACGGTCGCCGCGAAACCTTTATCTGCCAGCGCCTGCCCGGCAGCTATCACGGTTCCGGTTGCACACTGGCCAGCGCCCTCGCCGGTCGCCTGGCCCAGGGTGAACACCTCGCCAGTGCCGTACAGAGCGCGCTTGACTACACTTGGCGCACCCTGCGTGATGCGGAGCAACTGGGCAAAGGCCAGTTCGTGCCGCGCCGTCTGCCGCTGGATTTCTGTTCGTAACTTTTTATTAGTTCTGCGGTGAGGCTTGTCCGATGAAACTACGTGGCCTGTACGCCATTACCGACAGCCAGTTACTGGCCGGTAAATTTCTTTCGTACGTGGAGGCGGCGCTCGAAGGCGGCGTCACTCTGCTGCAATACCGTGACAAGAGCAGCGACGAGGCCCGCCGCCTGCGTGAGGCCGAAACCCTGCGCGATTTGTGCGAACGCTACAAGACCCAACTGATCATCAACGACGACGCAGAATTGGCTGCGCGCCTGAACGTCGGCGTGCACCTGGGGCAGACCGATGGCCCGCTGATGCCGGTTCGGGCACTGCTCGGTCGTCAGGCGATCATCGGCTCGACCTGCCACGCGCAACTCGAACTCGCCGAACAAGCCGCCAAGGAAGGCGCCAGTTACGTCGCCTTCGGCCGCTTCTTCAACTCCAACACCAAGCCCGGTGCACCGGCCTGCAGCCTCGAACTGCTCGATCAGGCCCGCAGCAAACTGCACCTGCCGATCTGTGCGATCGGCGGCATCACTCTGGACAACGCCGCCCCGCTGGTGGCCCACGGGGTCGATCTGCTAGCGGTGGTGCATGGTCTGTTCGGTGCCGAGAGCACGACTGAAGTGACGCGCCGTGCCCGCGCCTTTAACGAATTGTTCAAATCCTGATTTTCTGAGAGCCCGATCATGTCTCGTTCCGAAACCCTGTTTGCCAATGCCCAGAAACACATTCCCGGAGGCGTAAACTCGCCTGTTCGTGCGTTCAAGAGTGTTGGCGGCACGCCGTTGTTCTTCAAACACGCCGAAGGCGCCTACGTTACCGACGAAGACGACAAGCGTTATGTGGATTACGTCGGCTCCTGGGGGCCGATGATTCTCGGCCACAGCCATCCGGACGTGCTGGACGCTGTACGCAAACAGCTGGAACACGGCCTGTCCTACGGCGCCCCGACCGCGATGGAAACCGAGATGGCCGATCTGGTCTGCTCGATCGTGCCGTCGATGGAGATGGTGCGCATGGTCAGCTCCGGCACCGAAGCGACCATGAGTGCCATCCGTCTGGCCCGTGGCTTCACCGGTCGCGACAGCATCATCAAATTCGAAGGCTGCTACCACGGTCACTCCGACAGCCTGCTGGTCAAGGCCGGTTCCGGCGCACTGACCCAAGGCGTGCCGAGTTCGGCCGGCGTGCCGGCGGCGTTCGCCAAACACACCCTGACGCTGCCGTTCAACGACATCGACGCGGTAGAAACCATGCTCGCCGAAGTCGGCCAGGACGTGGCCTGCATTATCGTCGAGCCAGTGGCCGGCAACATGAACTGCGTACCGCCGGCACCGGGTTTCCTCGAAGGCCTGCGGACCCTGTGCGACAAGCACGGCGTGGTGCTGATTTTCGACGAAGTGATGACCGGCTTCCGTGTCGCCCTCGGCGGTGCCCAAGCCCATTACGGCGTAACACCGGACCTGAGCACCTTCGGCAAGATCATCGGCGGCGGCATGCCGGTTGGCTGCTTCGGCGGTAAACGCAAGATCATGGAACAGATCGCACCACTGGGCCCGGTGTACCAGGCGGGTACGTTGTCGGGCAACCCGCTGGCGATGGCGGCTGGCCTGACCACGCTGCGCCTGATCAGTCGTCCTGGTTTCCACGCCGAGCTGAGCGACTACACCAGCCGCCTGCTCGACGGCCTGCAACAGCGCGCCGATGCCGCCGGCATTCCGTTCGTGACCACTCAGGCCGGCGGCATGTTCGGTCTGTACTTCAGCGGCGCCGACGACATCGTGACCTTCGAGGATGTAATGGCCAGCGATGCCGGCCTGTTCGGGCGTTTCTTCCACCTGATGCTTGAAGGCGGCGTGTACCTGGCGCCAAGCGCCTTCGAAGCCGGTTTCACCTCGATCGCCCACGGCGAAACCGAGTTGAAACTGACACTGGACGCCGCCGAGCGTGCATTCGCCGCCCTGAAATAAAGCGGCGACGCTGACGTTGGCGATTGCCAGCGTCAGCTTTCACCTACATGCCCGCCCCTTTTCCTACTCATCTGCCAATAATCCTCCGCAAAGTGGGCGATATATTCCCCGCGCAGCAGAAAAACGAGTAAAGACTTTGTAAGGTTGGCCCTGCTTATTTCATAATGCGCGCTTATTGGATCCCTCGATGGGTCCACGCGCCCCTCAGAGGTAAGTCGATTCCCATGAACCGCACCGGCCGCACCCTTGCATTGGGCTGCCTGTTGCTCCTTCAGCCCCTGCTCGCGTTCGCACAAGCAGGCGGCAACTCGTTGTTGATCCCGGCGATGGGTCGCTGCACCCTCAATACTCAGCCGCAAGACCTGGCACAAGCGCTCGCCGCCTGTCAGAAAGCGTCGAATGAAGGGGATGCGCAAGCGCAATACGAGTTGGGTGAGTTCTACTACGACGGCAAAAACGCGCCGCGCGACCTCAATCAAGCCCTGAGCTATTTCGAAAAGGCCTCGCTGCAAGGCCACGCCCAGGCGCAATTCAAACTCGGCACCATGTTCTTCCACGGTGAAGGCGTACCGGCCAATAATGTTCAGGCGTATATCGTGCTGAAAATGGCCGCAGTCAACGGTGCGGAAGAGGCGCTGGATACCGCCGACGAAGTCGCCGAGAAAATGCCTCGCGAAGATCTGGAAGTCGCGACCCAGGTGCTGGGGCAAATTTTCCGTAAATACCTGATGGAACTGCAGAGCGCCGACGGGCGTACGCCGTTTTCGCCACTGCCTTAGCTTTTGCATTGCCCTTTCTGACGCCTTCGCGGGCAAGCCTCGCTCCTACAAGGGCAGCGCTGGCCTGTAGGAGTGAGGCTTGCCCGCGAATGGCGGCGACTCGGTCTAAGGCTTACTTCTCAGGCATCGGCATCGGAAACGGCATGACATTGCCGACCGCACCGCGGGCTTCGCTGATTTTCGGCGTGCCGAGGCGCTCGACCTCGTCGATGCGCACGATCGAATGCATCGGCACAAAACTACGCACAACGCCTTCGAACTGAGCCTTGAGCTTCTCTTCGCTCGGATCGACGACCACTTGCGTGCGCTCGCCAAAGACGAACTCTTCCACTTCCAGGAAGCCCCACAGATCACTTTGATAGATCTGCTTGGCATACATTTCGTACACCTGGCCTTGGTTGAGGAAAATCACCTTGTAGATTGGAGCTTCACGTTTGGTCATGGTGGGCGAGTAACACATCGGGGATAAAAATGAGGGCGCGAACTATAGCATAGCCGCCGGACGCACAACGGTAGGAACCTTGGAGCATGTTCCCTATAATGCGCGGTTATTTGAATCACGTGATGACTCTGTCCATGGCCAAGAAGCTTTACATCGAAACCCACGGTTGCCAGATGAACGAGTACGACAGCTCGCGCATGGTCGATCTGCTGGGTGAACATCAGGCCCTGGAAGTCACCGCTCGCGCTGAAGACGCCGACGTGATCCTGCTCAACACCTGCTCGATCCGCGAACGCGCCCAGGACCGGGTGTATTCCCAGCTGGGCCGCTGGCGCGAACTGAAACTGGCCAACCCGGAAATGGTCATCGCCGTCGGCGGTTGCGTGGCCAGCCAGGAAGGTGCTGCCATCCGTGATCGCGCGCCGTACGTGGACGTGGTATTCGGCCCGCAGACCCTGCACCGCCTGCCGGAAATGATCGACGCCGCGCGCCTGACCAAACTGCCGCAAGTCGACGTCTCGTTCCCGGAAATCGAAAAATTCGACCACTTGCCCGAGCCGCGCATCGACGGTCCGAGTGCCTACGTGTCGGTGATGGAAGGCTGCAGCAAGTACTGCACCTTCTGCGTGGTGCCTTATACGCGCGGTGAAGAAGTCAGCCGACCGTTCGACGACGTGATTGCCGAGATCATTCACTTGGCCGAAAACGGCGTGCGTGAAGTGACCTTGCTGGGACAGAACGTCAACGGTTACCGAGGCACCACTCACGATGGTCGCCTGGCCGATCTGGCGGAACTGATCCGGGTGGTGGCGGCTGTCGATGGCATCGACCGGATTCGTTACACCACCTCGCACCCGCTGGAGTTCTCCGACAGCCTGATCCAGGCCCACGCCGATGTGCCGGAGCTGGTGAAACACCTGCATTTGCCGGTGCAATCGGGTTCCGACCGGATCCTTGCAGCGATGAAGCGCAACCACACCGCGCTGGAGTACAAATCCAAGCTGCGTAAGTTGCGAGCCGCCGTGCCGGGAATCTGCATCAGTTCAGACTTTATCGTCGGTTTCCCGGGCGAGACCGAGAAAGACTTCGAACAGACCATGAAGCTGATCGAAGACGTCGGTTTCGACTTTTCCTACTCGTTCGTCTATAGCCAGCGCCCGGGCACGCCGGCCGCCGATCTGGCCGACGAAACGCCGGAAGAACTGAAAAAAGAACGTCTGAATGCCCTGCAACATCGCCTGAACCAGCAAGGTTTCGAGATCAGCCGACAAATGGTGGGCTCCATTCAGCGGATTCTAGTAACCGATTATTCGAAAAAAGACCCCGGCGAACTGCAAGGCCGGACCGAGAATAACCGTATCGTCAACTTCCGCTGCGACAATCCGACCCTGATCGGCCAGTTCGCCGACGTGCGCATCGACGCCGCGCAACCGCACTCGCTGCGGGGCTCCTTGATCCAATAATCACCACAAAACCTGTAGGAGCGAGGCTTGCCCGCGAAGGCAGACTGACATTCAAGATATGAGTCGTCTGTAATGCCTCCTTCGCGAGCAAGCTTCGCTCCTACTGGATGGTGTTCAACATTGGTCCGTATAAGAGCTTTCGCACCCAGGCGACTGGCGCTATCCTTGATTCATCATAATTGCCCTAGGGCGGCTAAATACGACCTTGAACGCACCCATAGAACCACATCGTTTCATCCTCGAGCCTTTTGAAGCTCGCCGCTTCGCCAATCTGTGCGGGCAATTCGACGAGCATTTGCGCTTGATCGAACAGCGCCTCGCTATCGAGATCCGCAACCGTGGAAACCAGTTCGAACTGATCGGCGAGCCCAAGCACACCACCTCCGCGGAAAACCTGCTGCGCCGCCTGTACCGGGAAACCAAAGGTACCGAGCTGTCGCCGGACATGGTTCACCTGTTCCTGCAGGAATCGGCTGTCGAGGAACTGGACAACCACTCCCCCGCCGAACCGTCCGTCGCCTTACGCACCAAGAAAGGCATGATTCGCCCTCGCGGCTTGAATCAGGTGCGCTATGTGAAGGAAATCCTCGGTAACGACATCAACTTCGGCATCGGCCCGGCCGGTACCGGCAAGACTTATCTGGCCGTTGCCTGCGCGGTAGACGCGCTGGAGCGCGAGCAAATTCGCCGCATTCTGCTGGTCCGTCCGGCGGTTGAAGCGGGCGAAAAGCTCGGCTTCCTGCCCGGCGACCTGTCCCAGAAAATCGACCCGTACCTGCGCCCGCTCTACGACGCGCTCTACGAAATGCTCGGTTTCGAATACGTCGCCAAGCTGATCGAGCGTCAAGTGATCGAAGTTGCGCCGCTGGCCTACATGCGCGGTCGTACGCTGAACAACAGCTTCATCATCCTCGACGAAAGCCAGAACACCACCGTCGAGCAGATGAAAATGTTCCTGACCCGGATCGGCTTCGGTTCCACCGCCGTCATCACCGGTGACATCACTCAGGTCGACCTGCCGAAAGGCACCAAGTCCGGGCTGCACCATGTGATCGAGGTTCTTAAAGAAGTGCCGGGTATCAGTTTCACCCACTTCATGCCCAAGGACGTGGTGCGCCATCCGCTGGTGCAGCGCATCGTCGAAGCCTACGAGCGCTTCGAAAATCGCGCAGCCGACGAGCCGGCGAAGCTCTCTTCCAAGGACACCCCGCGCGATGCTTGAGCTTGATCTGCAACTGGCTACCGAAGCGTCTTCCCCAAGCGAAGCCGAATTCCGTCAATGGTGCGAACTAGCCCTGCGCCAGCGTACCGCCGACTCCGAAATGACCATCCGTTTGGTCGACGAAGAAGAAGCCCGCGAACTGAACTTCACTTGGCGGCAGAAAGACTACGCCACCAACGTTTTGTCATTCCCGGCCGAGGTCCCCGATGAGTTTCTCGACATTCCCCTGCTCGGCGATCTGGTGATCTGCGTAGCGGTGGTCGAGCGCGAAGCGGCGGAACAAGGCAAGGAATTAAAGGCCCACTGGGCGCATCTGGTCATTCACGGCTGCTTGCATCTGCTTGGTTACGACCATATAGATGACGATGAAGCCGAAGAAATGGAAGCACTGGAACGAACGTTGCTTGCAGAACTGGGTCATCCGGACCCTTATGCGGACGACGAAACAGACACATCCCCTACCGTAACAACAAAGGATTCAGAGTAATCGCTATGAGCGAAGATCGATCGAGCAACGGGCAGAAGTCTTGGCTGGGTAAGCTCACCCAGGCTTTTGCCCACGAGCCGAAGAACCGCCAGGAGCTGCTGGAGCTGCTGCGCGATGCACATCAAAACAAGTTGCTGGACAGTGAAGCGCTGGCCATCGTCGAAGGCGCCATCCAGGTTGCAGACCTGCAAGTGCGGGACATCATGGTCCCGCGTTCGCAGATGATCAGCATCAAGGCGACCCAGACACCCCGCGAGTTCCTGCCGGCCGTGGTCGACTCGGCCCACTCCCGCTACCCGGTGATCGGCGAAAGCCACGATGACGTGATGGGCGTATTGCTGGCCAAGGATTTGCTGCCGCTGATCCTCAAGGAAAACGGCGACAGCTTCAACATCAAGGACCTGCTGCGCCCGGCCACGTTCGTGCCCGAGTCCAAGCGCCTGAATGTGCTGCTGCGCGAGTTTCGCGCCAACCATAACCACATGGCCATCGTCATTGACGAATACGGCGGCGTGGCCGGTCTGGTGACCATCGAAGACGTGCTGGAACAGATCGTCGGCGACATCGAAGACGAGCACGACGTCGAAGAAGACAGCTATATCAAGCCGCTGCCCAGCGGTGACTTCCTGATCAAGGCCCTGACGCCGATCGACAACTTCAACGAGTTCTTTGACAGCGAATTCTCCGACGACGAATTCGATACCGTCGGCGGTTTGGTGATGAGCGCGTTCGGGCACTTGCCAAAACGCAACGAAATCACTGAAATCGGCGCCTATCGCTTCCGCATCCTGAACGCCGACAGCCGTCGGATTCACTTGCTGCGTCTGACACCCATTGCCCGTTAAGGATTGACATGCTCCGCGTAATCCGCCCCGGCTGGCCCGGTAATCTGCTGGCCGTGGCGGCCGGTGCACTCACCACTCTGGCCCTGGCGCCGTTCGATATCTGGCCGCTGGCATTGCTGGCGGTCGGTTTCTTTTATGCCGGTTTGCGTGAACTGAGCCCCCGTCAGGCCCTGGGCCGTGGCTGGTGTTTCGGTTTCGGCCTGTTTGCCGCAGGCACCAGCTGGATCTACTACAGCATTCACCACTTCGGTGGCGCTTCAGTGTTGCTGGCCGGTTTCCTGATGCTGATCTTTACGGCGGCGATTGCCTGGTTCTTCGCCCTGCCCGCCTGGATTTGGGCGCGCTGGCTGCGCCGTAACGAAGCGCCGCTGGCCGATGCCTTGGCATTTTCGGCGTTGTGGGTGGGTCAGGAAGCCTTTCGCGGCTGGTTCCTTACCGGTTTCCCATGGCTCTATTCCGGTTATAGCCAGCTCGATGGCCCACTGGCCGGGCTCGCGCCGGTCGGCGGAATGTGGCTGATTTCCTTCACCCTGGCCCTGACGGCGGCCCTGATTTACAACGCTATGCGGCTGGTACGCACTGGCCGTAAAGGCTTCATCGCTGTCGGCGTGTTGCTGCTGGCTGGCCCATGGGTAGCCGGCATGGCGCTCAAGGAGCATGCCTGGACCAGCCCTTCGGGCGCGCCGCTGAGCGTTGCGGCGCTTCAAGGCAACATTGAACAAAGCATGAAGTGGGACCCGTCGCAGCTCAACGCGCAATTGGCGCTGTACCGTGACATGAGTTTCAGCTCCAAACGCGTCGACCTGCTGATCTGGCCGGAAACGGCGGTCCCGGTGCTCAAGGAGTCCGCCGAGGGCTACCTGAACATGATGGGAAGCTTCGCCGCCGAGCGTAAATCCGCGCTGATCACCGGCGTGCCGATTCGCCAGGAAGTCCATCACGAGAAGCGCTTTTTCAACGGCATTACTGTTGTCGGGGAAGGCGATGGCACTTACCTGAAGCAGAAACTGGTGCCGTTCGGCGAATACGTTCCATTGCAGGAAGTCTTGCGCGGCCTGATCGCTTTCTTCGACCTGCCGATGTCCGACTTTGCCCGTGGGCCGGCCGATCAAGCGCTGCTGCAAGCCAAGGGTTATCAGATTGCGCCGTTCATCTGCTACGAAGTGGTCTATCCGGAATTCGCCGCCGGCCTCGCCGCCCGCAGCGATTTGCTGCTGACCATCAGCAACGACACCTGGTTCGGCACCTCGATCGGCCCGCTGCAACATTTGCAGATGGCACAGATGCGCGCACTTGAAGCCGGCCGCTGGATGATCCGCGCCACCAACAACGGCGTAACCGGCCTGATCAACCCGTTTGGCCAGATCACTACGCAGATCCCGCAGTTCGAACAAGGCATTCTGTATGGCGAAGTAGTGCCGATGCACAACCTGACGCCGTACCTGGAATGGCGTTCGTGGCCGTTAATCGTCATTAGCGTGTTGTTGTTTGGCTGGGCGTTGGTTGCGAACCGGATGGCGAAGACCGTCTGACCTTTTGTGACGAGGGGGGACAAGCCCCCTCGCCACAAATCAACGATAAAACAACGAATACCCGATCTGCCCCACCGCCTCATTCATCAACTGCCCGCTCTGCCAGATCGATTTGAATTCCGGCATCCAGCCGCCCAGCGGCCGGGCATTGTCCACGCCTAAAAACCCCACTGGCGCGGGCACCACCTCAAACCCGGCCTGCTGGAAACTCCAGACCGCTCGCGGCATATGCCAGGCCTGAGTCACGACCACCACCCGCTTGATCCCCTCCGGCAACAACACCTGGGCGCTGAATTGCGCATTTTCCCAGGTCGTGCGGCTGCCCCCCTCCTGCCAGCGCACCGTCACACCAAAATCATCGAGCAATGAGTCCGCCATCAGCTTCGCTTCGGTCGGTGGCGTGCCGTAATGCAGGCCGCCACTGGTCAGAATCGGCAAGCCGGACGCCTTGGCCAGGCGCGCGGCATAGCGTTCGCGCCCCAGACCTACACCCGTCGGCTGGTCAATGCCCCAAGCCGGATCGCCACGCTCACGACCTGACCCCAACACCACGATCGCATCAGCGCGCTGGCCCAGGGTTGCCCATTCCTCGCGCGCCAGCGGCGGCTCGCGCTCCAGGGCCTTGGCACTCCACTCCACCATCACTGGCAAGCTCATTAACCAGAAGCCGCCCACGCCCAAGATGAAACACAACCCCGCCAGCCTCGGCCTTGAACGGCGCCACCACCAGGCAAGTACCAGCAGCAGCAATAAAATGCCGGGCGGCAATAGAAGTTGTTTAATGAAATAACGAAAAGGCATCGGGCATCTCCATAGATGCCCGAAGCCTAGGTGGATTGACGCAATGCGACAACAAATGTGGAAGGACTTGGCTTCAAAAAAAGCATATCCAGCAGCTTCAAGTGCCCTTATTGAATTGCAAAGACCGGACCTTTACCGCGCCTTTGCCGGGTGCCTTGTCCTTGAGCCAGATGATCTTGGCCGAACGTGGTGCCTCGAGTTGCTTCACTGCTGCTGATAAGCATCCCTGCGTCTCACGCTCACTACGGTCCAGATACGCCTTGACCAGTTCAAACTCTGCGGGGCTCAAACCGCGCAGCTCCAGCTCCAGGGGACGCTCATCGCGAAGCCGACCGGCGGTTTTGGCCACATCCAAGGCCATTGCGAGACGGTCTATCAGTCTTTCATATAGCTCCGGTTTTGTAGCTTTTTGCCGTGACTCAACCATCCATCACCTCATTGAAGATAAGACTCACTCCCCATTTAGAGCTTAGCTTCGCTGAAAAAACCGGCTGAGCGCCGCGACCAACGGCCCTCGGGGCGGGCATTGGCCGCGTCCTCGCGTGTAATCAGGGTTTCCCTCGGTAGAGTGCGGTCATGTATGCTACGGCGCTTCCTGTAACTCCACTTCCAGCTCGCCTGGACACCGAAACGCCGATTTGGCGTTATCACCGTCCAGCGTTGATTGAAGAGGATTAGGCCACCCCTATTCAGTTCAAAAGTAGCCATGCACGAACAATACCAGCCCCGTGAAATCGAAGCCGCCGCCCAATCGTTCTGGGACGAGCAAAAGTCCTTTGAAGTCAGTGAACAGCCAGGCAAGGAGACGTTCTATTGCCTGTCGATGTTCCCTTACCCCAGCGGCAAGCTACACATGGGGCACGTGCGCAACTACACCATCGGCGACGTGATCTCCCGCTATCAGCGCATGCAAGGCAAAAACGTCCTGCAACCCATGGGTTGGGACGCCTTCGGCATGCCGGCGGAAAACGCCGCGATGAAAAACAACGTAGCGCCCGCCAAGTGGACCTACGAAAACATCGCCTACATGAAAAACCAGCTGCGCAGCCTGGGCCTGGCGGTGGACTGGTCCCGTGAAGTGACCACCTGCAAGCCGGATTACTACCGCTGGGAACAATGGCTGTTCACTCGCCTGTTCGAAAAAGGTGTGATTTACAAAAAAAGCGGCACCGTGAACTGGGACCCGGTCGACCAGACCGTCCTGGCCAACGAGCAAGTGATCGACGGTCGCGGCTGGCGTTCCGGCGCGCTGATCGAAAAGCGCGAAATCCCGATGTACTACTTCAAGATCACCGCCTACGCGGATGAGCTGCTGGAGAGCCTCGACGAACTGACTGGCTGGCCTGAACAGGTCAAGACCATGCAGCGCAACTGGATCGGCAAATCCCGCGGCATGGAAGTGCAGTTCCCGTACGACGTTGCCTCCATCGGCGAAACCGGCGCGCTGAAAGTGTTCACCACCCGTCCGGATACCCTGATGGGCGCGACCTACGTTGCCGTAGCCGCCGAACACCATTTGGCTACCCTGGCCGCACAGAACAACCCTGAGCTGCAAGCGTTCATCGCTGAATGCAAGGGCGGCAGCGTCGCCGAAGCCGACGTCGCCACTCAAGAGAAAAAAGGCCTGCCGACCGGCCTGTTCGTCGAACACCCGCTGACCGGTGAGAAACTCCCGGTCTGGGTCGCCAACTACGTGCTGATGCACTACGGCGACGGCGCGGTGATGGCGGTTCCGGCCCACGACGAACGCGATTTCGAATTCGCCCACAAGTACAACCTGCCGGTCAAATCCGTGGTGCGCACAAGTTCCGGTGACACCAACCCGGCCCCTTGGCAGGACGCGTACGGCGAGCACGGCACGCTGATCAACTCCGGCGAATTCGACGGCCTCGACTTCGCAGGCGCCTTCGACGCCATCGAAGTGGCGCTGATCAAGAAAAATCTCGGCGCCTCCCGCACCCAGTTCCGTCTGCGCGACTGGGGCATCAGCCGTCAGCGCTACTGGGGCTGCCCGATCCCGATCATCCACTGCGACACCTGCGGTGATGTGCCGGTCCCGGAAGATCAACTGCCCGTGGTGCTGCCGGAAGATGTCGTACCGGACGGCGCCGGTTCGCCGCTGGCGCGCATGCCCGAGTTCTACGAGTGCACCTGCCCGAAATGCGGCGCTGCGGCCAAGCGTGAAACCGACACCATGGACACCTTTGTCGAGTCCTCGTGGTACTACGCCCGCTACGCCTCGCCGCACTATGAAGGTGGCCTGGTGGAAAAAGCGGCTGCCGACCATTGGTTGCCGGTGGATCAGTACATCGGCGGTATCGAACACGCGATTCTTCACCTGCTCTACGCGCGCTTCTTCCACAAGCTGATGCGCGACGAAGGCCTGGTGAGTTCCAACGAGCCGTTCAAGAACCTGCTGACCCAGGGCATGGTGATCGCCGAGACTTACTATCGTCGCGAAGCCAATGGTGCTTACACCTGGTTCAACCCGGCGGACGTCGAGCTTGAGCGTGACAGCAAAGCCAAGGTTATCAGCGCCAAGCTGAAAGCTGACGGATTGCCGGTGGAAATCGGCGGCACCGAGAAGATGGCCAAGTCAAAGAACAACGGTGTCGACCCACAGTCGATGATTGACCAGTTCGGTGCAGACACCTGCCGCCTGTTCATGATGTTCGCCTCGCCGCCTGACATGAGCGCGGAATGGTCTGACTCAGGCGTAGAAGGTTCGCACCGTTTCCTCAAGCGCGTCTGGCGTCTGGCTCAAGCTCACGTCACTCAGGGCCTGCCGGGCAAACTGGACGTCGCCAGCCTGAATGACGAGCAGAAAGCCGTTCGTCGTTCGATCCACCTGGCTATCAAGCAGGCCAGCCAGGACGTCGGCCAGCACCACAAATTCAACACCGCCATCGCTCAAGTGATGACGCTGATGAACGCGCTGGAAAAAGCCCCGCAAGGCACTGAGCAGGATCGCGCACTGATTCACGAAGGCCTGGAAACCGTGACCCTGCTGCTGGCACCGATCACCCCGCACATCAGCCACGAGCTGTGGCATTGCCTGGGTCATGCCGATCCGGTCATCGATGCCGGTTGGCCGGCACTGGACGAAAACGCCCTGGTGCAGGACAGCCTGCAGCTGGTCATTCAAGTGAATGGCAAGCTGCGCGGTCATATCGAAATGCCGGCCAGCGCCAGCCGCGAAGAAGTCGAAGCTGCTGCACGGGCCAACGAAAACGTCCTGCGCTTCGTCGATGGCCTGACTATCCGCAAAGTGATCGTAGTGCCCGGGAAACTGGTCAATATCGTCGCCAGCTAAATTGGATCGGGCGCCAGGTCATGCCTGGCGCCGAGTAAAACCTTTCGGGCCGCTTGACCGGCCCACATGGTTTCAAGGGGAGCAACAAGATGATCAAACGCAATTTGCTGGTGATGGGGCTTGCAGTCCTGCTGAGCGCCTGCGGTTTCCAGCTGCGTGGCACAGGCACCACCGAACTGGCGATCAAGGAGCTCGATCTGAACGCCCGCAATGCCTACGGCGAAACCGTGACGCAAATGCGTCAGGTGCTGGAAAGCAGCGGCGTCAAGGTCTACAGCGGCGCACCTTACAAGCTGTATCTGGCTGACGAACAGGAAAGCCAGCGCATCCTTAGTTACGCCGGCGCCGGTCGTACTGGCGAGTACGAGCTGAGCATGGTGGTGAGCTATGACATCCGCGCCCAAGGCAACCTGCCACTACTCAGCGATAAGCTGCAAGTGCAGAAAGTCTTCATTCACGACGGCAACAACTTGGTGGGTTCCGACCAGGAAGCCAACGATGCCCGCAAGGAAATGCGTCGTGAACTGGTTCAACGCATGATGCTGCGCCTGCAACAGCTGACCCCAACTCGGCTGGAGCAGCTGCAACAGACCGCTGAAGCCAGGGCCAAGGCTGAAGCCGACGCATTGGAAGCAGCGCAGAAGGCTGAAGCGCAGACGCCGCGTCAGTCGCCTGTCGAACTGCCGCAGCAATAAGCCTTACGGGGCGCTCAGGCGCCCCGTTCGCCTCTTCTTATGAAACTCGCCCCCGCCCAACTCGGAAAACACCTGCAAGGCGCCCTTGCGCCGGTCTACGTCATCAGTGGCGATGACCCACTGTTGTGTCAGGAAGCTGCCGACGCCATTCGCGCGGCTGCCCGCCAGCAAGGTTTCGATGAACGCCAGGTCTTCGCCGCCGATGCCAGTTTCGACTGGGGTACGCTGCTGCAGGCTGGTGCCAGCATGTCGCTGTTCGCCGAAAAGCGTCTTCTGGAATTGCGGCTGCCTTCCGGCAAACCCGGTGACAAAGGTGCTGCGGCACTCATTGAGTACTGCTCGCGCCCGGCTGAAGACACGGTACTGTTAATCAGCCTGCCCAAGCTTGATGGCAGTGCGCAGAAAACCAAGTGGGGCAAGGCGCTGGTCGAAGGTCCGCAGACCCAGTTCATTCAGATCTGGCCAGTGGATACCAACCAGTTGCCGGGCTGGGTTCGCCAACGCCTGTCCCAGGCTGGGCTTTCAGCCAGTCAGGACGCTGTCGAACTGATCGCCGCTCGGGTCGAAGGTAATCTGCTGGCTGCCGCCCAGGAAATCGAAAAACTCAAGCTGATGGCCGAGGGTGGGCAGATCACGGTCGAAACCGTGCAAGCAGCAGTGGCCGACAGTGCGCGCTTCGATGTCTTCGGCCTGACCGACGCGATTCTTAATGGAGAGGCTGCTCACGCTCTGCGCATGCTTGAAGGGTTGCGCGGCGAAGGCGTCGAACCGCCAGTGATTCTCTGGGCGCTGGCCCGGGAGCTGCGTCTGCTGGCCAATATTTCCCTGCAATACAGCCAGGGCACACCGCTGGACAAAGCCTTCAGCCAGGCCCGACCACCGATCTGGGACAAGCGCAAACCGCTGATGAGCAAGGCGCTGCAACGCTACTCGGCGCAACGCTGGGCGCAATTGCTGCTCGAAGCGCAGCGCATTGATGCGCAGATCAAAGGCCAGGCAGCGGGTTCGCCGTGGATGAGTCTGAGTCGGTTGACGCTGTTGATGGCCGGGCAACGGCTGAGCTTGCCTGCCGAGTAAAACTTTTGACCGGTAGGAGCAGGCTTGCCTGCGAAGACGGCGGTACAGCCAACATTGATGTCGCCTGACATACCGCTTTCGCGAGCAAGCTCGCTCCTACAGGGTTCCATGCGTCCGAAAGGTCCTACACAATGTAGGGACTAGACAAAATCCCTGCTTCGGCAGATTATTCCCCCCGCAAAATCCACTCACTTGCGAGAAATCATCATGAGCAAAAAGCCATCCAAACATGGCCCCAACAAGGCCAAATCCATCATCGCCCAGCCACTGTTCCGCAGCCGTCAGGAACGAGCCGGCAAGGGCAAAGGCAGCTACCGCCGCGAAGCCTTCCAGTCTAATAGCTGGGAGGCTTCTTACTTTCTGGCGGCCTGAAAGGCAAGCCATCGCTCAACATGTTAAGGTCTGCACCTGATTCGTATCCTCTGGACCTGTGCATGCCCCTTTGTCTTTCCCGTCGTTGGCATCTTCGCCAACTGATCGCTGCCTCCAGCCTCGTTCTGCTTGTCGCCTGCGCGGAAAAACCCACTGCCGCCGACGCCCAACCGCTTCAGACCCGCACCGTTGCGACGGCCCCTGCGGTCATTCCGCCGGTGGTTCCAACCGGTGAGAATCTTGACATCCAGCCCACCCAGACCTTTGCCGAATGGCAGGCGGGTTTCCGTAAAGACGCCCTCGCCGCCGGCATTCGCGCCGACCTGTTCGACCGCGCTTTCGCCAATGTCAGCGTGGACGACAGCGTGATCCGTGCCGACCGCAGCCAACCGGAATTCACTCGCCCGGTATGGGAATACCTCGATGGCGCACTGTCGCCGCTGCGGGTACGCAAAGGTCAGGCACTGGTCAGCCAGTACGCCGACATCCTGCAAAGCATCGAGCAGCGCTACGGCGTCGACCGTCAGGCATTGGTCGCGGTGTGGGGCATGGAAAGTAACTTCGGTCAGTTCCAGGGCAGCAAGTCGGTGATCAACTCCCTGGCGACCCTGGCTTATGAAGGTCGACGTCCTGGCTTTGCTCACGCGCAACTGATCGCTGCCCTGCAAATCCTGCAACAGGGTGATATCGAACCTGAGAACATGCTCGGTTCCTGGGCCGGCGCCATGGGCCAGACCCAGTTCATCCCGACCACCTACAACACCCATGCCGTGGATTTCGACGGCGATGGCCGCCGCGACATCTGGAACAGCTCCGCCGATGCACTGGCCTCGACCGCGCACTACCTGCAAAGCTCCGGCTGGCAGAAAGGCCAGCCCTGGGGCTTCGAAGCGCAATTGCCGAGCGGCTTCAATTACGCCCTGGCCGATGGCACGATTCGCAAGAGCGTTGCCGAGTGGCGGCAACTGGGGGTGACCCTGCCAAATGGCGCCCAGGTTCCGGCAGGCTCCGAACACCTGTCGGCCGCCCTGCTGCTGCCGGCCGGCTATCGCGGCCCGGCGTTCCTGGTCCTTGATAACTTCCGCGCGATTCTCAAGTACAACAACTCTTCGTCCTATGCCCTGGCCGTGAGCCTGCTGTCCGAGCGTTTCAATGGTGGCGGTTTGATCAGCGGTCTATGGCCAAAAGATGACTTGCCGCTGAGCCGTACCGAGCGAATCGAGCTGCAAAACCTGTTGAGCGCCCAGAACTACGACGCAGGGACCGCCGACGGGATTATCGGCGCCAATACCCGCAAAGCGATCCGCAACGCCCAGCAGTCGTTTGGCTGGCCGGCGGATGGTTATCCGACGCACAAGTTGCTGGAAGGGTTGCGTAGCCGCTAAAAGCTTCGCGGGCAAGCCTCGCTCCTACAGGATATATGGTGAACCAGATCCTGTAGGAGCGAGGCTTGCCCGCGAAGACTGACTATCAGGCGCTAACGAACTACCGCCTGATCACCACATCCTGCTCCAACACCAACGTCTTGTCCCCCGCATCCAGCCTGACCAGCGCGCCCATCGGCAGCGTCAAATTCGGATCGCAATGCCCGCTACGCCATCCGGCCAGTACGGGTATGCGAAACGGTGCAAAGGTCTGCTTGAGCAACCGCTCCAGCGCGATCACGTCCACCCCCGCCACATCCCCCACCAGAACCCCGCTCAGCTTGTGCAACGTACCGGCCAGGCGCAAATGAGTCAGCAGCCGGTCGATGCGATACAGCGGCTCGTTAATGTCCTCGATGAACAGGATGGCGCCCTCGGCATCGATCTCGTAAGGCGTGCCCATGGTCGCGGCAATCATTGACAGATTGCCCCCCAGCAAACGTCCGTGAGCGATGCCGGGCTCGATTGTGGTCAATGGCCAAGCTACCGGGTGAGAAAGCACACTGCCCGCCTTTACCTGTCCGCGCAGCATGTTGAAAAACGAGAACTCAGTGGGTTGCTGCTTATCACCCAGCAGGTCAGCGTTAAGCATCGGGCCATGGAAGGTCACGAAGCCTGCATAACGACTGATGGCCGAGTGCAGTGCAGTAACGTCGCTGTAGCCGATGAACGGCTTGGCGTTATTGCGCAGTAATTCGAAATCGATGCGATCGAGCAAACGTGGCGTACCGTAACCACCACGCAGACAGATGATGGCATCGACCTCGTTGTCGGCGAATGCGCCATGCAAGTCATTGAGCCGCACCTCATCGCTGCCGGCAAGATAACCTTCTTGCTCATAAACGCCGGGAAACACGCGCAGCGCATAGCCACGAGCGCGCATCCAGGCAATGGCTTGATCGGTGTCCAGCGCTGCCGGGCCGGCGGGCGCGATCACGCCGATCAGGCCTGCCGGCGGTAAGGCCGGAACGGGAACATGAGGACAAAGGGTATGGGTCGGTCGAGCGGTCATCCATGAATCTCCCTGCGTAAAAACTTCAACACACAGTAGTCAGGAACGAGGACAAACAGAAGAGGGTCCGTCGCCCCGCAGGTTGCAGGAAAAGTCTGTGATTGCCGTAAGCAAGGCAAAAAAACGCCCGCAAGGCTGAAACCTTGCGGGCGCTTTTTCATTTTTCACAGCAGATCAGGACGACATCAGCTCGGCCTTGACCAGTTTCGCCTGCTCGTCGGCATGGTACGAGGAGCGTACCAACGGACCGGAAGCGACGTTTTTGAAGCCCATCTTGTAACCTTCCTCAGCGAACCAGGCGAAGGTGTCCGGGTGCACGAAACGCTGCACCGGCAAGTGGCTGCGGGACGGTTGCAGGTACTGACCCAGGGTCAGCATGTCGATGTCGTGTTCGCGCATGCGCTTCATGACTTCAATAACTTCTTCGTCGGTTTCACCCAGGCCCAGCATCAAACCGGACTTGGTCGGAATGTGCGGCATCATCTGCTTGAAGCGTTGCAGCAGGGTCAGCGACCACTGGTAATCCGAACCCGGACGCGCAGCCTTGTACAGGCGTGGCACGGTTTCCAGGTTGTGGTTGAACACATCCGGCGGCTCGGCGGCGGTGATTTCCAGCGCGACGTCCATGCGGCCACGGTAGTCCGGGACCAGGGTCTCGAGCTGCACGTTCGGCGACAGTTTGCGGATTTCGCGGATGCAATCGGCAAAGTGCTGGGCACCGCCGTCACGCAGGTCGTCGCGGTCTACCGAGGTAATCACCACGTACTTGAGTTTCAGGTCGGCGATGGCAATGGCCAGGCTTTCCGGCTCATTGACGTCCAGTGGTTTCGGACGACCGTGGCCGACATCGCAGAACGGGCAGCGACGGGTGCAGATGTCACCCATGATCATGAAGGTCGCGGTGCCGCCGGAGAAGCACTCTCCCAGGTTCGGGCAGGATGCTTCTTCGCACACGCTGTGCAGCTTGTGTTTACGCAGCAGGGCCTTGATGCGGTCGACCTCCGGGGAAACCGGGATGCGCACGCGAATCCAGTCGGGTTTCTTCGGCAGTTCAGTGGTCGGGATGATCTTCACCGGGATGCGTGCAACCTTCTCGGCGCCGCGCAGCTTGACGCCGGCTTCAACCTTGGCACGCGGGGCCGGACGCTCGGTGACATCGAGCGTCGGGATCATGGTTTGCACTGCATCAGTAGTCATATCAGTCGATTCCGCCCGTTAGGGTCGTCTGCTCAGCATAGTCGAGGTGTTTGACGAGCTGCGCGCGCAGCCGGGCACTTACCTCGGCAAATTCAATCGATCCTGCGTGATCGCTCAGCTGGGTCATCGCCAGCCCGGCGTAGCCGCAGGGATTAATCCGTCGAAACGGTTCCAGGTTCATGTCCACGTTCAGGGCCAGGCCATGAAAGGAACAACCGTGGCGGATCCGCAGACCCAGAGAAGCGATTTTCGCGCCTTCGACATAGACACCCGGTGCATCCGGTTTGGCCATAGCGGTCACGCCGTAGCTGGCCAGCAGCTCGATCAGGCATTGCTCCATGCGACTGACCAGGTCACGTACACCGAAACCCAGCTTGCGCACATCCAGCAGCAGATAGGCCACCAGTTGTCCGGGACCGTGGTACGTCACCTGACCACCACGATCGACCTGAACCACCGGAATATCACCCGGCAGCAACAAATGCTCGGCCTTGCCGGCCTGCCCCTGGGTGAACACCGGCGGGTGTTCGACCAGCCAGATCTCGTCGGCGGCATCGCTGCCGCGCTCATTGGTGAAGCGCTGCATGGCATGCCAGACCGGCTCGTAAGCCATCTGGCCGAGTTCGCGAAAGCCCAGCGTGCCAGACATCACAACACCATGTGCACGAAACCGGTGGCCCGCAGTTCGCTGTTGATGTTGTACAGCTGGTCCTGGTCGGTCGCGACGATGTGCAGTTGAATGGTGGTGTATTTGCCGTTGGTGCTTTGGCGTTCATCCACACGGTCATGGTTGATCGTTGCGTGCTTCTTGACGATCTCGATGATCTTGTCTTTGTTGCCCACTCCGGTGTCGCTGATCACCTTAACCGGGTAATCAACGTTAGGGAATTCGATCTTTGGCGCCTTTACTTCAGTGTCTGTCATGGCGTAACGGCCTCGTAAGCCGTGGTAACGGACATGGCCCCGCTCCTGATTGGAACGGGGCCATGCAGGTCCACACTAATTCAGTTGAACAAGCCGTAGAAGAATAGACGGATGCTATCCCACATGCGGCGGAAGATACCACCCTCGTCGACCGCGTCCAGAGCGATCAGGTCGGCGCTGTGCACCACCTTGTCGTCCAGTTTCACTTCGACTTTACCGATCACATCGCCCTTGGCGATTGGCGCAACCAGTTGCGGGGTCATGGTCATGCTGGCAGCGAGCTTTTTCAGCTGGCCTTTTGGCAAGGTCATGGTCAGGTCTTGAGCCAGGCCGGCCTTGACTTGACTGGTCGTGCCTTTCCAGACAGGTGCCTGAGCCAGCTCGGCGCCTTTCTGATAGAAGGTCTGGGTTTCGAAGAAACGGAAACCGTAAGTCAGCAGCTTCTGGGTTTCAGCAGCACGGGCCACTTCGCTGTTGGTGCCGAACACCACGGCGATCAGGCGCATGCCATCACGTACAGCCGAAGACACCATGCAGTAGCCAGCTTCGTCGGTGTGACCGGTTTTCAGACCATCGACAGTCTTGTCGCGCCACAGCAGCAGGTTGCGGTTAGGCTGCTTGATGCCGTTCCAGAAGAACTCTTTCTGCGAATAGATCGCGTAGTGAGCCGGGTCTTCGTGGATGATTGCGCGAGCCAGCACGGCCATGTCGTGAGCCGACGAGTAGTGCTCCGGGTTCGGCAGACCGGTCGGGTTCATGAAGTGGCTGTTGGTCATGCCCAGGTCGGCCACGGTTTTGTTCATCATGTCGGCGAATGCGTCTTCGCTGCCGGCAATGTGCTCGGCGAGCGCAACACTGGCGTCGTTGCCCGACTGAATGATGATGCCATGCAGCAGGTCGCTGACAGTCACTTGCGTGCCGACCTTGATGAACATCCGCGAACCGCCGGTACGCCAGGCATTCTCGCTGACGGTCACTGGATCGTTTTCGCCGATCTGGCCACGACGGATTTCCAGGGTCGCGATGTAGGCGGTCATCAGCTTGGTCAGGCTGGCCGGAGGCAGACGCTGGTCACCGTTGTTCTCTACCAGCACGTTGCCGCTGCTGGCATCCATGAGTACGTAGGCTTTGGCGGCCAGTTGCGGTGGCGACGGCATCATCTCGACCGCGAAAGCGGCAGGCGAGAGGAGCAGCGGGACTAGCAGGCACAGGCGTTTGGCAAAGGTGGTGATGTTCATCCGTCTCTCGAAATCGCTAATGGAAACTGCCCAAAGGCAAAACTAATCAGACAGCTCTCTAAAAAGCTGTCACGTGTTCAGTTGCTCACTCTGCAACCCTTGCCGGGCTTTTGTTCTTCAACGAGCCAACAACCCGGTTCGCCCCCCAAAACCGCAAGCGAACCGTCAATCAAGTACTACGTATCACTCGGCGCTGACCAGGCTCGGCGAACCGAGATTGGCCAGCCGCACGCTGTTCTGCACCTGCTGGATTTCACCTTGCGAGCCAATCGGCCCCAGGCGCACCCGATGCAGTGTCTGTTGGTTACGCACGATCGAGCTGATGAACACCGGAGCGCTCACCATCCCGCTGAGCTTCGATCTCAGGAGTTCTGCAGCGTCCGGGTTGGCGAACGCGCCCACCTGCAGATACTGGCCAGAGGCTGGTACAGAAGCGTTTTTTTTTGCATCGATCTGCACGGGTACTACGGCCGCGGCGTGTTGCTGCGGCGGTGGCGTCCATTGCTCGACGGCGCCGGCCGATGCCGTAATCACCGGGGCGCTATTTTGCGCGACTTTCGGTTCGTTAAGCATCAAGGGCGCCGGACGGCCTTTGGCGGCCCACCATTGCTGCGGGTCGATGCCTTCGACCTTGACCCGCGCCGTGCCGGTTTCAGCGTAGCCGAGCTTCTTGGCGGCTGCGTAGGACAAGTCGATGATCCGGTCCGAGTAGAACGGCCCGCGGTCGTTGACCCGCAGGATGACCGTCTTGTTATTGTCCAGGTTAGTCACCCGAACGTAACTTGGCAGTGGCAAGGTCTTGTGAGCGGCGCTCATGCCATACAGGTCATACACCTCGCCGTTGGCAGTGTTCTGACCATGGAATTTGGTGCCGTACCAGGACGCAGTGCCCGAGGCCACGTAGGATTTGGACTCTTGCTGCGGGAAATAAGTCTTGCCCAGCACCGTGTAAGGATTGGCTTTATAAGGACCGCTGTGCAGGGTCGGCGTGGCATCCGGGATGCGCGATACGTCAACGTCCCACCACGGCGCGCCATCCTTGTGAGCCCGGTTGATATCCAGGCCAGGTGCCGAACGAACGGCGGTCGGGGATTTCTGAGCCGGCGCGCGACTGGTCGAACAACTGGCGACCAGAACCGTCAACGCGGCGAATGCCATGAGCTTCAGGGGTTTATCCATAGGCAATGCCCGCATTACTTGACGCCCCGTGCTTGGACCAGCTGTTCAGACAGTTGATGTACCGCCATGGCGTACATCACGCTGCGGTTATAACGCGTGATTGCGTAAAAATTCGTCAGGCCCATCCAGTATTCGGGGCCATTGTCACCTTCCAGGCGGAAAGCCGTGACCGGCATATCATCGCGCAGCGCATCATGACTTGACCAGCCCAGCGCCCGCAACTCCCCGACGGTTTTCGTCGGCTCGATGCCGGCGGTCAAACCCTCGTCCACCTGATCGCCACGCACATCGGCGCGGCTGACCACAGGTTCGCCGGCGACCCAGCCGTGACGCTTGAAATAACTGGCGACGCTGCCGATGGCATCGTCCGGGTTGTTCCAGATATTAATGTGGCCGTCACCGTCGAAATCCACCGCATAGGCGCGAAAACTGCTCGGCATGAACTGCGGCAAGCCCATGGCCCCGGCGTAAGAGCCTTTGAGGGTCAACGGGTCGACCTGCTCTTCACGGGCCAGCAGCAGGAATTCACGCAATTCCTTGCGGAAGAATTCGGCACGGGGAGGATAGTCGAAACCCAGGGTCGACAAGGCATCGATCACCCGGAAATTACCGGTATTGCGACCGAAAAAGGTCTCGACGCCGATGATCGAGACGATCACCTGCGCCGGCACGCCGTATTCCTGCTCGGCACGAGCCAGGACCGCTTCATGCTGACGCCAGAAGTCCACACCACGGGCGATGCGCGCATCGGTGATGAACATCGGGCGATATTCTTTCCACTGTTTAACCCGCTCGGCAGGTTTGGAGATGGCGTCCAGAATTGACTGCTTGCGTTCGGCTTCGCGGAACACGCCCATCAGCTGTTCACCGGCAAAACCATAGTCGCGGGTCATTTCACCGACGAACTCGGCCACCTGGGGTGAGCCTTCGTAATCGCCGGCCAACGCTTGCTGCGCAGTCCCAAGGATGCTTACCAGGCCGACCCACGGTGCGTATCGAGTCCCCCAGTCACGCATTGCTTGCATTGAAATCTTCACCTTATTCAAACCTGTGCGATCCACTTGCGATGGGTATGGATCGACATCAAAACCCCAAACGCTGACAGTAGCGTCACCAGCGAAGTTCCTCCGTAGCTAATGAATGGCAACGGCACCCCCACAACCGGCAACAGGCCACTGACCATACCGATGTTGACGAAAACGTAAACAAAAAACGTCATGGTCAGGCTGCCCGCGAGCAATTTGCCGAACAATGTCTGAGCCTGGGCAGTAATCACCAGCCCGCGACCGATCAACAGCAGGTAAATCAGCAACAATGCGCAGATGCCCACCAGGCCGAACTCTTCGCCCATCACCGCAATAATGAAGTCGGTGTGGCTTTCCGGAAGGAAGTCCAGGTGCGACTGGGTGCCGAGCAACCAGCCTTTGCCGAACACGCCGCCGGAACCGATGGCCGCTTTCGACTGAATGATGTTCCAGCCCGTGCCCAGCGGATCGCTCTCGGGGTCGAGGAAGGTCAGAATTCGCTGCTTCTGGTAGTCGTGCATGACGAAGTACCACATGCCGACCGCCACCGGCACAGCCGCCGCAATCACGCTGAGAATCCAGCGCCAGCGCAGGCCACCCATGAACAGAACGAACGCACCACCGGCGAGGATCAGCAACGAAGTGCCGAGGTCGGGCTGACGCACGATCAGGATGAATGGCAACCCGATCAGAAACAGACTGACGCCCACATGCTTGAGCTGCGGCGGCAAGGTGCGCTTGGACAGGTACCAGGCAATGGTCGCGGGCATCAGAATCTTCATGAATTCCGAAGGCTGGAAGCGGATCACCCCGGGAATGTTGATCCAGCGCGTGGCGCCCATGGCGTTGTGGCCCATGACATCCACTATCACCAGCAACAGCACGCCGATCACATAGCCGACCGGCACCCAGCGGGCCATGAAGCGCGGCTCGAATTGGGCGATGACGATCATCGACACCAGGCCGATGCCGAAGGAAGTGGCTTGCTTGGCCAGCAGATCCCAGCTTTTGCCGCTGGCCGAATACAGCACGAACAGGCTGCCGGCCGCGAGGGTCAACAGCAGAATCAGCAGCGGGCCGTCGATGTGCAGGCGCTGGAGCAGCGTCGCACGGCGACGCATCACATCCTCGCTGGAGAGCATGCGATCGAAATTATTCTTCACGGGCCGTAGCCTCCGCACTGATAGGGCTGGCGTATTCGGCTTTCAGTCGGCCATCCTGGTCCAGGAGCCAGGCGTCCATGACTTGACGCACCACAGGTGCAGCGACGCCGGAACCGGACTCGCCGTTCTCGACCATCACCGACACCACGATTTGCGGGTTGTCGGCCGGCGCGAAGCCGACGAACAAGGCGTGGTCGCGGTGACGTTCCTGAACCTTGGAGCGGTCGTACTTTTCGCCCTGCTTGATCGCGACCACCTGAGCCGTACCACTCTTGCCGGCAATCCGGTATTGAGCACCGATGGACGCCTTGCGCGCCGTACCGCGGGCACCGTGCATCACCTGCTGCATGCCGTGGTTGACCTTGGTCCAGTCCGACGGGTCACGCAGGATAATGTCCGGCATTGGATTTTCGTCCACCGGCTTCGCCCCTTCGAGGGTCTTGGCCAAATGCGGACGATTCCAGACACCCTTGTTGGCCACCAGCGCCGTGGCCTGGGCCAACTGCAACGGAGTGGACTGCATGTAGCCCTGACCGATCCCGAGAATCAGCGTCTCGCCCGGGTACCAGGCTTGACGACGGGTCGCGCGCTTCCATTCCCGGGTCGGCATCAACCCCGGCGATTCTTCGAACATGTCCAGGGAGACCTTCTGGCCAATGCCGAATTTGCTCATGTACGCCGACAACCGATCGATCCCCAGCTTGTGGGCCAAGTCATAGAAGTAGGTGTCGTTGGAGCGCATGATCGCCGTGTCCAGATCCACGTAACCGTCGCCGGTACGGTTCCAGTTACGGTATTTGTGATCATAGTTGGGCAATTGGTAGTAACCGGGGTCGTAGACCCGGGTCGATGCGGTGACCACGCCCGCATCCAGACCGGCAATCGCCACCGCCGGTTTAATCGTCGAGCCCGGCGGGTACAGACCGCGCAACACGCGGTTGAACAGTGGCCGGTCGATGGAATCGCGCAACTCGGAATAGGCTTTGAAGCTGATGCCGGTGACGAACAGGTTCGGGTCGAAACTCGGCTGACTGACCATCGCCAGCACTTCGCCGGTTTTCGGGTCCAGCGCCACCACCGCGCCACGGCGACCGCCCAGTGCGGCCTCGGCAGCTTCCTGGAGTTTGATGTCCAGGCTCAGGACAATGTCCTTGCCGGAAATCGGTTCGGTACGTTTGAGTACCCGCAGCACGCGGCCGCGGGCGTTGGTCTCGACTTCTTCGTAACCCACCTGGCCGTGCAACTCGGACTCGTAGAAGCGCTCGATACCGGTTTTGCCAATTTGATGGGTACCGCTGTAACCCACCGGATCCAGGGTTTTGAGCTCTTTCTCGTTGATCCGCCCCATGTAACCCACCGAGTGCGCAAAGTGCGCGCCCTGCGGGTAATGACGCACCAACTGCGCGACCACTTCCACCCCGGGCAGGCGGAATTGGTTCACCGCGATGCGGGCGATCTGCTCTTCGGTCAGCTCGAACAGGATGGGCACCGGTTCAAACGGTCGGCGCCCCTGACGCATGCGCTTCTCGAAGATCACCCGGTCTTCAGGCGTCAGCTCCAGCACTTCAACGATCACATCGAGCACTTGCTGCCAGTCGCCGGAGCGTTCGCGGGTCATGCTCAGGCTGAAGCTCGGTCGGTTGTCGGCCACCACCACGCCATTGCGGTCGAAGATCAACCCGCGAGTCGGTGGAATCGGCTGCACATGGACGCGGTTGTTTTCCGACAGGGTCGAGTGGTACTCGTACTGGATCACCTGAAGGAAATACAGCCGCGCGATCAGCACCCCAATCAGCGCTACAACTGCAATGGCCCCGAACACGACGCGGCCACGCACCAGACGGGCGTCTTTTTCGTGGTCCTTGATGCGGATCGGCTGGGGCATGAGGGCAGAACTACTTGTGGTAAGGGTGGCCGGACAGCACTGTCCAGGCACGATACAGCTGTTCGCCGATCAGAATCCGCACCAATGGGTGCGGCAACGTCAACGGCGACAACGACCAGCGTTGATCCGCCCGCGCACAGACTTCCGGCGCCAGCCCCTCGGGGCCGCCGACCATGAAATTCACCGTGCGCGAGTCCAGCCGCCAGCGATCGAGCTCAACCGCCAGTTGCTCGGTGCTCCAGGGCTTGCCGTGGACTTCGAGGGTGACAATGCGCTCATTCGGCCCGACCTTGGCCAGCATGGCTTCGCCTTCCTGACGGATAAAGCGCGCCACGTCGGCGTTCTTGCCGCGGGTGTTGAGCGGAATTTCCACCAGTTCCAGCGCCAGCTCGGACGGAAGACGCTTGGCATATTCATGCCAGCCTTCTTCCACCCATTTGGGCATGCGTGAACCGACGGCGATCAGTCGCAGTCGCACAGCGTTCCCTTATTGCTGGTCTTTGTTGAGCTTGGTGAAATGCTCATGGGTGTTTTCCGGGCTGTGATGCGCGGCGCTGGCCGAACGGCTCTGCTCGGCACCGGCCCACAGGCGTTCCAGGTCATAGAACTGGCGCGCCGAGGCAGTCATCATGTGTACGATGACATCGTCCATGTCCAGCAACACCCAGTCGCTGTCGCCCTTGCCTTCTTCACCCAACGGCTTGACGCCCTTGGCCTTGACCGCTTCGCGGACCTTGTCCAGCATCGCGCCGATCTGGCGGTTGGAAGTACCGGTAGCGATGATCATGAAGTCAGTGATGCTCTGCTTTTCACGAACGTCGATCACCTGAATGTCCTGGGCCTTGACATCTTCCAGGGCCGCTACGGCAACCTTGACCAGCTCTTCGCCGACCAGTGCAACGCCTGTTGGAGCCTCTACCGGCAGCGGAGCGCTCTTGAATGTGCCCTTGCGCTTTACTTTGTTTACGTCTTTGTCAGTCATATAAAACTCGTTTTGCTCGTATGTTCGGGCGCTTCGATACACGCGTTCACGTGCCTTGAAGCGCGCCCTTTTTCAGTTCGACGCACGGTAGAGTCCGTGCGCATCGATGTAGGCCAGGACCGCGTCGGGCACCAGGAAACGTACCGACTTACCGCTGGCCAGCAGTTGACGGATCTGGGTGGCGGATACCGCGAGCGGCGTCTGCCAGACGAATGCAATCTGTCCGCTCGGCCCTTTGAGGGCCAGCGGGTCGTTCACCGAGCGCGCTGCCAGCAGGTTGCGCAAGGCATCCGGCGGTTCGCTGTCGGCATCCGGGCGTTGCAGCACCAGGATGTGGCAATGCTGGAGCAACTCTTCCCAGCGGTGCCAAGTGGGCAGGCCGCAAAATGCGTCCCAGCCCAAAAGTAGAAAAACCTGGTCTGGGGCGGCCAGTTCGGCGCGCATCAGTTCCAGGGTATCGATGGTGTAGGACGGTTTGTCCCGCTGCAATTCGCGGGCGTCCACCACCAACGGTGGCACACCGGCCACCGCGCACTTGACCATCGCAAGACGGTCCTTCGCCGACACCTGCGGCGTACCGCGATGAGGCGGCCGGGCACTGGGTGTCAGACGCAACTCATCGAGCGCCAGCGATTCGGCGACTTCCAGCGCACCGCGCAAGTGGCCGATGTGCACTGGGTCGAAGGTCCCGCCCAGTACGCCAATGCGTCGAGGCTGGGGCTCGCTGGCGGTCATTTGGGTTGACGGGTCGAGGTCGCCCAAGTCAGACCGACTCCTGGCCGCGCAACTGACCGTCACCGACAACGATGTACTTCTCGCAGGTCAGACCTTCGAGGCCCACCGGACCGCGGGCGTGCAGCTTATCAGTAGAAATGCCAATCTCGGCACCCAATCCGTATTCGAAGCCATCGGCGAAGCACGTCGGGGTGTTGATCATTACCGAAGACGAATCGACTTCAGCCACGAAACGTCGGGTGTCGGCCAGGTTTTCGCTGACGATCGAATCGGTGTGATGGGAGCCGTACTTATTAATATGCTCGATGGCCTGATCCAGCCCGTCGACCACGCGGATCGAGAGGACCGGCGCCAGGTATTCGGTGTGCCAGTCATCTTCGGTGGCCGCAACGGCCTCGATGATCGCCCGTGTACGCTCGCAACCGCGCAGTTCGACGCCTTTCTCGCGGAACCGGGCAGCCATCGACGGCAGGAACTCCTTGGCGACAGCCTGATCGACCAGCAGGGTTTCCATGGCGCCACAGATACCGTAACGGTAAGTCTTGGCGTTGAACGCGATGCGCTGGGCTTTCGGCAGATCGGCGTGAGCACTGACGTAGACGTGACAGATGCCGTCCAGGTGCTTGATGACGGGCACGCAGGCGTCACGGCTGACGCGTTCGATCAAGCCACGGCCGCCACGGGGCACGATGACGTCAACGTATTCGGGCATGGTGATCAGTGCGCCGACGGCGGCCCGGTCGGTGGTTTCGACCACTTGCACTACAGCGGCCGGAAGATCGGCCTCGGCCAGGCCACGCTGGATGCAGGCGGCGATGGCACGGTTGGAATGAATCGCCTCGGAGCCGCCCCGCAGGATGGTCGCGTTGCCGGACTTCAGGCACAGGCTGGCGGCATCGATGGTCACGTTCGGCCGTGACTCGTAGATGATCCCGATCACGCCCAATGGCACGCGCATCTTGCCGACCTGGATACCAGTCGGGCGATAACTCATGTCGCGGATTGCACCAACCGGGTCCGGCAGTGCCGCGACCTGGCGCAAACCAACGATCATGCCGTCGATGCGCTCCGGGGTCAGTGCCAGACGCTCCAGCAGAGCAGGCTCAAGACCGTTGGCGCGGCCGGCGGCCAAATCCAGTTCATTGGCTGCGGTCAGCTCGGTGCGTGCAGCATCCAGCGCATTGGCAGCCGCCTGCAAGGCGCGGTTTTTCTGCGCGGTGCTGGCACGGCCGATCACGCGGGAAGCTTCGCGGGCGGCGCGCCCCAAACGGGTCATGTAGTCAAGAACGGACTCAGTCATGGTCTGCTGTGGTCTTGGTAAAGAGGAAAGCGGCAGATTATAGCTGTCGCGTCCCGGGACTAACAGCAGTGACGGGCGGATGGTCGAAATGGAGCGCAATTTGCTGACGTTCAGCCGTGATTAAGCTGCATATTGTTATCATCACGACTCAATCAGCCTTGATAAACGCTGTTCATCATGACCAATCTGCCTGTTTCTGCATCCGCTACGCGCCAGCCCAAGGGGCTGCCGGATGCATTTTTCGACCGCGATGCCCAAACGCTGGCCCGGGACTTACTGGGCAAAATCATCCGTCATCGGGTCGGCGACCTGTGGCTCAGTGTCCGAATTATCGAGACCGAAGCCTACTACTGCGAAGAAAAAGGCAGCCACGCCTCCCTTGGCTACACAGAAAAGCGTAAGGCTTTGTTTCTGGATGGCGGCCACATCTATATGTATTACGCCCGGGGCGGCGATTCCCTGAACTTCAGCGCTCAGGGTCCTGGTAATGCAGTGCTGATCAAATCCGCTTATCCATGGGTCGATGAATTGAGCGGGCCGGCGAGCCTGGCGCAGATGCTATTGAACAATCCCGACGCTCAAGGGCGCCCTCGCCCCTCGCAAAAGCTGTGTGCCGGGCAGACGCTGCTCTGCAAGGCGCTGGGGCTGAAGGTGCCAGTCTGGGATGCCAAGCGCTTCGACCATGAAGTACTGCTGGTGGAGGATGTCGGGCCTGCGCCCGGCCACATCATCCAGACCACACGCTTGGGCATTCCCGACGGGCGCGACGAACATTTGATGTACCGTTTTGTTGATGCGGCTTACGCACTTTACTGCACGCGCAACCCGCTGCGCCGGGGGCAAGTCGAAGGCCGCGATTATTTTTTGCTGTCCTGAATAATGGAAAATCCCATGTGGGAGCGAGCCTGCTCGCTCCCACATGGGATCTGTAGTGTTTTGAAGATAGGGTTCGCCTCTTGGGGCCGATTGATTATTCGATGGAGTTGTTTTTATGGGCCCATGGCTCGATAGCGTGACCGGTTGGCTGACGGTCAATCCGCAGTGGCTGGCCGCGGCAGTGTTCATAGTGGCTTGTGTGGAATGCCTGGCGATTGCCGGGCTTATCGTGCCCGGCACAGTATTGCTGTTTGCCGTGACGGTGCTGGCCGGCAGTGGCGCGCTGTCGCTGGGTGAAACGCTGCTGTTGGGCTTTCTTGGCGGCGTGCTGGGCGACATCGTTTCGTATTTTCTCGGCCGACATTTCCACCAGAACATCCGTCGCTTGCCGGGGTTGCGCCATCATCCGGAATGGATGGCCGGCGCCGAGGCTTATTTCCAGCGTTATGGCATCGCCAGCCTGTTGGTCGGACGCTTTATCGGCCCGCTGCGACCGATGCTGCCGATGGTCGCCGGAATGTTCGACATGCCGTTCCCGCGCTTCGCTGTCGTCAGCCTGTTGGCTGCCGCGGGCTGGACCGTTGCCTATCTGCTGCCTGGCTGGGCCACGGGCGCGGCGATTCGCTTGCCGTTGCCCGAGGGCTTCTGGCCTGAGGCCGGGATCGTCGCGGGCAGCATTGCAGTGATGGTAGGGCTGAGTGCAACCAGCAGCCTTCGCCGACATCGCAAGGCCACGATATTCATTACCAGCATGAGCCTATTGATTTTGGCGGGGCTGTTTATCGGCTATCCGCACCTGACCGCCCTCGACCAGGGGTTGATGGCCCTGATACAGGAACACCGCAGCCCGATGCTCGATGAAGCGGCCGTGGTGTTCACGCTGATCGGTGAGTTCCGCAACATGTTTATGTTCAGCGCTCTGCTGACAGTCTTGCTGTTGCTGACACGACAATGGCGGCACGCGATCTTCGCCGGCGGCACCCTGCTGTTCACCGCGCTGGGCAACACCGCGACCAAGCATTTTTTCGCCCGTGTGCGTCCGGAAGTGCTGAGTGACCCACTGACCAGCTACAGCATGCCCAGCGGCCATGCCTCGGGCTCTTTCGCGCTGTTCCTGACGCTCGCGGTGCTGGCTGGTCGCGGACAACCGCCACGAATGCGCCTGACCTGGTTATTGGTGGGCTGCTTGCCGGCGCTGACGATTGCCTTGTCGCGGGTGTACCTGGGAGCGCACTGGCCGACCGATGTACTGGCCGGCGCGATGTTGGCGGCATGCGTGTGTGCGGCCAGCCTTTGGCTGACTCAACGCCAGACTTCGCTCACCGCCATACCGCCGAAAATCTGGTGGCTGGTGTTGCCTTCATTGGTGGCATTGTTCGGTTTCTTTGTGTTGAGGCACATGCCGCATGCGATGTTGAGGTATGCGTACTGAAGATCAAAAGATCGCAGCCTTCGGCAGCTCCTACAGGGTGTACGCCAATTTTCTGCGATCTTTTAGCGCACGTCAGGCAAACAACTCACCCTGCAATTCATCCAGCAACGCCTGAATCGCATCCAGCCGTTGCTGCGGATCATCAAGTTGCAGCAGGTCAATCTTGTCCACCTCGGCAAACGGCAACAGGTAGGCCAGCTGATTGGCCAGCGACTGTTGCCCCGTCGCTTCGGTGCCCATGCTCAGCGCTTCGACCATCGGGTGTTCCGCCAAAGCCTTGAGCAGCGCGACCAGGTCGGCGTCCTCATCCTGTAGTGGTTGCTCGGGCTCGTCTTCCAGCCACTCGACTTCGGCGACGATCAACTGATTGCGCTGCACCTCCGTGCGCACAACGTGGAAACGCCGCCCGCCCTTCACCCGAATACCCAGCAAGCCATTGTCCTGCTGGTGGAAGTCGGTGATCAGCGCCTCGCACCCCACCCGTGCGTAGCCTTCAGGGGCGATGCCGACTTCTTCACCGTCGAGGATGCACACCACGCCGAAGCCGCCGCCCTGTTTCATGCAGCGACCGATCATGTCCAGGTAGCGCGCCTCGAAGATCTGCAAGTCGAGGATGCAGTCCGGAAACAGCACCGTGTTCAGCGGAAAAAGCGGCAAACTCATAGACATTTCCTTACACCACCATCGACACCGCCAACGGCAGGAACACCGCCGTGGCCACGCCCATCAGACTCATCGCCAGCGCCGCGAAGGCGCCGCACTCTTCATTTTCCTGCAAGGCCACCGAGGTACCGACCGCATGGGCGGTCATGCCCAGGGCCATACCACGGGCCTCTGGGCTATGGACACCGAGACGAGTCAAAAGACTCGGCCCGAAGATCGCCCCGATCACCCCGGTAATCAACACGAACACCGCCGCCAGCGCCGCGACGCCACCGATCTGCTGCGCCACCAGCATGGCAATCGGCGAGGTCACCGATTTGGGCGCCAGGGTCATCAGGATCATGTGGTCGGCACCGAACCACCAGCCCAGCAACACAACCATGCCCGTGGCGGCCACGCCACCTATCACCAGCGTAGTAAATATCGGCCAGAATAACTGACGGATCCGCCGCAGGTTGAGGTACAGCGGCACCGCCAGCGCAACGGTAGCCGGCCCGAGCAAGATACTGAGGATCTCGGTGCTCTTGCGGTATTCGGCGTAGCTCAGGCCACAACTGACCAGTACACCGATGACCAGTAACATGGAGACCAGCACCGGTTGCAGAAAAACCCAGCGAGTTTTCTCGAACGCTGCCAGCACCAACTGATACGCCCCCAGCGTAATACCAATACCGAACAATGGATGATGAATCACCGACACCCAGGCGCCGTGCCAATCGAACATCATTGGTCGTCCTCGGAATGGGCATGACGCTTGACCAAGCGCTCCATCAGCACCCCCGCGAAGGCCATCGACAGCAGCAACGACAACACCAGCGCACCGGTGATCGCCCAGAAATCCGCGGCAATGTCGGCGGCATACACCATCACCCCCACGGCCGGCGGTACCAATAGCAACGGCAGGTAACGCAGCAGACTGCTGGCCGCGAGGCTCAGCGGCTCGCCGACTTGGCCGCGAATAATCAGATATCCCAGCAATAGCAGCAGGCCAATGATCGGCCCCGGCAGCACAGGCAATATCAGATGGTTGAGGGCGGTGCCGAGCAATTGAAACAGCACCAGCCAGGTCAGGCCACGTAACAACATCCATCATCTCCTGCAAAAGGCGCGAGGCATTATAAGCACGTCAACACTATGAATCGGCATTCGCCAAAAGCATGGATAGTTGACCGGAGCCATTTGCCATGTTGATCTAAAGTGGTTCGCAGGGAGGTCTGATCCCCCACTCGAAAACTATAAAACCGATGACCCAAGGAGAGTCTCAATGCCCTATGTTCCAGTTGCAGAGCTCAAAGATTTTGTCGGCAAGGAACTCGGACGTTCCGAATGGCTCACCATCGATCAGGAACGCATCAACCTGTTCGCAGAAGCCACGGGCGATTTTCAGTTCATCCATGTCGACCCGGTCAAAGCCGCGCAAACACCTTTTGGCAGCACCATCGCCCATGGTTTCCTGTCGTTGTCGCTGATCCCCAAACTGATGGAAGACATCCTCATCCTGCCCGAAGGCGCGAAGATGGTGGTCAACTACGGTCTGGACAGCGTTCGTTTCATCCAGCCTGTGAAGGTCAATTCCAGGGTTCGACTCAAGGTCGACATGAACGAAGTCATCGAGAAAAAACCCGGCCAATGGCTGCTCAAGGCCACCGCCACGCTTGAAATCGAAGGGTCGGACAAACCGGCGTATATCGCCGAGCCACTGTCCCTCTGCTTCGTGTAAAGCATCCCGGATGCGAAGCAGCTCAGGCTGTTTCGCGCCGTGTCTCTGCCGTGTCTCTATAAATGCGACACATAGCTGCGGCATACTCGGTCGCCTAATTGCCCGGATCCCGCTATGCGCTCATTTGCACTCCTTGCTCTGACCCTGTTGCTCACCGCTTGCGGCGATGGCGAATCGTTATTGCCTCCCGACGCCCGCCTGCCGGACGGCGGACGCTATCGCGGTGATCTGGTCAACGGTTTGCTGCAAGGCGAGGGTCGCATCGATTACCCGAACGGCAGCTGGTACGCCGGCCAGTTCGACAAAGGCCAATGGCATGGCCAGGGCGAATGGCACGGCAGCAATGGCGAGGTCTATCGCGGACAATTCCAGCAAGGGCTATTCGACGGTCAAGGCACGCTGACCACCACTGGCAGCAGCTATACCGGCGGTTTCAAGGCGGGTCGACGGGACGGTGAAGGCACCCTCAAAGAAAACGTCATGACCTACCGCGGCGAATTCAAGGCCGATCAATATTCAGGGCTCGGTCGTCTGGAACTCGAAGACGGCAGCCAGTACCAAGGTCAATTCGCCCACGGCAAACCCAACGGCGAAGGCCAGCGCAGCGATGCCAGCGGCAATCAGTTCACCGGGCATTTCGCTGACGGCCAGCTGGAAGGCAACGGCACCTTCAACAGTGCCGATGGCGATATCTATGTCGGCGGCTTCAAGAACAATCAACTGCACGGCAAGGGCCGCTACGAGAACGCCGATGGCGATGTCTGGCTCGGTCAGTTCAAGGAAGGCGTGCTCAGCGGCAAGGGCGAGTTGATCGGCGCCGACGGCAGTCACTACATCGGTCAGTTCAGCGACTGGCGTTTCACCGGTCAGGGCCGCTTGAACCTGGCCGATGGCAGTTTCTATACCGGCCAGTTCGACGGCGACAACTATCAGGGCCAGGGTACTTTGGTGCTGACCGATGGCACGGTGCAGAGCGGCACCTGGGTCAATAGTCAGCGCGTGCGCGATGCCGACGGCAAGCTGTTGCCCGACCCCCTCGAACTCGGCTTGCTGGCTCAAGGTCGCTTGCTCGACGATGCACTGGCCAACGTGCCCGCCTCGACCCCCGCGGTCGAGCTGTACACCATGACCGTCGGCGGCGACGGCAAGCAGAGCGTGTTCCTGCGCGAATCCGATTACGTCGCCAACATGCTCGCCAGCCGTTTCGGCGCCTTCGGTCAGATCCGCCTGGTCAACCATCGCGATCACCTCGGCGACCGGCCGATGGCCACCCGGGAGAACCTGCGCCGCGCCGCCCAGACCCTGGCCGAACGCAGCGGCCCGGAAGACTTGCTGTTCATTTACCTGACCAGCCATGGCACCAGCGAACACGAACTGGTGCTCGACCAGCCACGCATGGAACTGGCCGACCTGCCGGCCGACGAACTCGCCGCCGTCCTCGCGCCCCTGAAGAAACGCGACAAGATCATTGTGATTTCGTCTTGCTATTCCGGCGGTTTCATCCCCGCACTCAAGGACGAACGCACCCTGATCATGACCGCCTCGCGCGCCGACCGAGTGTCCTTTGGGTGTTCGGAGGAAGCCAACTTCACCTATTTCGGCGACGCGCTGTTCGCCCAGGCGCTGAACCAGACCGATGATCTGGAGCAAGCCTTCAAACTGGCCAGGGCCACCGTGGCCGAACGTGAACTGGCCGACAACTTCGAAGCCTCCGAGCCGCAAATCTGGGCCCCGAAAACCGTTCTCGCCCATTGGCAATCGTTACGCAAACAGCAGGCACGAAAGGCCCTGCAAAGTGTCTCTATCAGCAAGGATGAAAAGAGCAACTAAGCTGAATAGTATCAAGGGGGAATGACTATGTACTTGACGCCTCAGCATGTATTGCTTGCCGGAGCTACCGGGTTAACCGGTGAACATTTGCTTGACCGTCTACTTAACGAGCCAACGATTACACGGGTATTAGCCCCCTCACGCCGGCCGCTGGCCGAGCATCCTCACTTGGAAAACCCGGTCGGCGACCCGGCAACGTTTTTGCCGCAATTGAACGGTCGCGTCGACATTGCCTATTGCTGCCTCGGCACCACAATCAAACAAGCCGGCTCCGAGCAAGCATTTCGCGCAGTGGACCTGGACATGGTCGTGGCCTTCGCCAAGCGTGCGCGTGAAATGGGCGCACGGCACTTGATCGTGATCAGCGCCCTGGGCGCCGATCGCAGATCCTCGATTTTCTACAATCGGGTCAAAGGCGAGATGGAACACGCATTGCGCGCGCAGAATTGGCCGCAGCTGACCATTTGCCGGCCTTCGTTGTTATTGGGCGATCGCGTCGAGCCACGACTGGGCGAGAAAGTTGCCGGTCCGTTGTCGCGATTGATTCCGGGCAAATACCACGGCATCGAAGCCTGCCAACTGGCCCGAGCGATGTGGCGCCTGGCGCTGGAAGAGCAGGATGGCGTGCGGATTGTCGAGTCGGATGAGTTGCGCAAGCTCGGAAAGTAATCTTGCGGACGCCTTCGCGGGCAAGCCTCGCTCCTACAAGTTAGAGGTATGCCGTGAAAACGACGCATTCCCTGTAGGAGCGAGGCTTGCCCGCGAACAGAGCGCAAAGCGCTCCTACAATCCACCCGTCGCCTGAAAATTCACTCCCAACACCGTCAACAACGACAGCGGCAACAGCAACGTGTCGAGCAAGGCGCTGGCCGGCAGGTCAACACCCGGATAGCTCGGCGCTTCTGCACCGAATCGGTCCATGGCGCAACACCCGCCATTCATCGCATACCAATCCAGACGCGTCCCCGAATACACCACCGGCGCTCCAGGCTTGGCGGCATCGAGGGTGCGCACCGTGGCGCAGCCCGCCAACTGCAAAGCCAACAGGATGATCAGCAGCTTATTCATCGCTGCTCAAATGGTGTTCGCCCCAACGCGGCAGCATGTCTTGCGGGATGTTCAAACAGTTGAGAATTCGCGCCACGACGAAGTCGATCAAGTCATCGATGGTCTGCGGCTGGTGATAGAAGCCCGGCGATGCTGGCAAAATCGTCACGCCCATGTTCGACAGCTTGAGCATGTTCTCCAGATGAATGCTCGAATACGGCGCCTCGCGCGGCACCAGAATCAGCTGGCGGCGCTCCTTCAAGGTCACGTCGGCAGCCCGCTCGATCAAATTGTTGCAGGCCCCGGTCGCGATAGCCGACAAGGTCCCGGTGGAACACGGCACCACCACCATCGCCGCTGGCGAGCCAGACCCCGAAGCCACCGGCGACATCCAGTCTTCCTTGCCATACACCCGAATCTGCCCGGCAGCGGCGCCAGTGTATTCAGTGAGGAAGGCTTGCATCATCTGCGGTTTCGACGGCAGAGAGACATCGGTCTCGGTGGCCATCACCAGTTGCGCGGCCTTGGAGATCAGGAAGTGCACCTCGCGGTCTTCACGCACCAGGCAGTCGAGCAGGCGCAAGCCGTACTGAGCACCCGAAGCGCCGGTCATCGCCAGCGTGATGCGTTCCGGGCCGTTGTTCATTGCAGCGCCTCGGCCAGTTTGCCGTGCAGCCCGCCGAAGCCGCCGTTGCTCATGATCACCACGTGAGTGCCGGGCTGGGCCTGGCTCTTCACACGCTCGATGATGCCTTCCAGCGAATCGCTGACGATCGACGGCACCGTGCACAACGCTGCGGTGGCACCCAGATCCCAACCGAGGTTGGCCGGCGAATACCAGATCACCTGATCGGCATCGACCACACTTTCCGGCAAACCATCGCGGTGAGCGCCGAGCTTCATGGAGTTGGAGCGCGGCTCAATGATCGCGATCAACGGCGCGTCGCCAATGCGCTTGCGCAGACCGTCGAGGGTGGTGGCGATGGCAGTCGGGTGGTGAGCGAAATCGTCGTAAATGGTGATGCCACGCACTTCCGCGACTTTCTCCATCCGGCGCTTCACGCTTTTAAACGCGCTCAGTGCAGCGATGCCCATCGACGGTACTACGCCGACGTGACGCGCAGCAGCCAAGGTGGCCAAGGCGTTGGCGACGTTGTGCTGGCCGGTCATGTCCCACTCGACCACGCCTTGAACGGCGCCTTCGAACATCACTTCGAATTTCGAGCCGTCTTCACTGAGCAGTTTGACTTGCCACTGACCGCCGGCACCGGTGGTTTGCACCGGGGTCCAGCAGCCCATTTCGATCACGCGCAGCAAGGCTGGCTCGGTGGTCGGATGGATCACCAGGCCTTCGCTCGGAATGGTCCGCACCAAGTGGTGGAACTGACGCTCGATGGCCGGCAGATCGGGGAAAATGTCGGCGTGATCGAACTCAAGATTGTTCAGGATCGCCGTGCGCGGACGGTAGTGAACGAATTTGGAGCGCTTGTCGAAGAATGCACTGTCGTATTCGTCGGCTTCGATCACGAAGAACGGCGTATCACCCAGACGCGCCGACACCGAGAAATTCTGCGGCACGCCGCCGATCAGGAAACCCGGGCTCATGCCGGCGTGCTCCAGCACCCAGGCAAGCATGCTGCTGGTGGTGGTTTTGCCGTGAGTGCCGGCAACCGCCAGCACCCAACGACCTTGCAATACGTGATCCGCCAGCCATTGCGGCCCGGAGACGTACGGCAGGCCTTTGTTCAACACATATTCGACGGCCGGGTTGCCACGGGACATGGCATTGCCGATCACCACCAGGTCCGGGGCCGGATCGAGTTGCGCCGGGTCGTAACCTTGGGTCAACTCAATGCCCTGGGCTTGCAGCTGAGTGCTCATCGGCGGATAGACGTTGGCATCGGAGCCCGTCACGTGATGGCCCAGCTCTTTGGCCAGAACCGCCATCGAACCCATGAAAGTGCCGCAAATACCAAGAATATGAATGTGCATAGTCGACCTCGTAAAACATGGCCGCAGGTTAGCGTAGGGAGGGGAAAATCGCACCTTGTGTTTCAAGACAAACACCACAACCCCCGTAGGAGCGAGGCTTGCCCGCGAAGGCCATCACGCGGTTTGCCTGATGCACTGCGTTATCGTTCTTCGCGGGCAAGCCTCGCTCCTACAGGATCAGGGTCAGGATCCGGTGCTCTAGCGGGCGATACCGTGTTTGCGCAGCTTTCTGTAGAGGGTATTGCGGCTGACGCCCAGCTGTTCGGCGGTGTGGGTCATGTGCCAGCGTTGCTGCTCCAGCACCGTCAGCAACGCCAGCCGCTCGGCATCGTCCAGCGGATACTCGGACGGTTCTTCAACCGCCGACGCCGGTATCGGCCGGGCCTGGCGAATCATCGCCGGCAAATCCTCCAGCCCGATCCGACCGCCGTCACACAGCGCCGCCAGGGTTCGCAGCACATTGCGCAACTGCCGCACATTCCCCGGCCAGGCAAAATCCAGCAAGGCCTGCCGCGCCGGTCCGTCGATCAATACCGTTTCCCCACCCGCCTCTTCGGCCAGCAAAAAGTCGAGCAACTGTGATTTGTCAGCGCGCTCACGCAGCGCCGGCAATGCGACCTCCAGCCCATTGAGCCGGTAATACAAATCCTCGCGAAAACTGCCGTCCTGCACCCGTTCATGCAGATTGCGGTGAGTGGCGCTGATGATCCGCACATTGACCGATTCCGGCTCACCGCCAATCGGCACCACCTGACGGTCTTCCAGCACCCTTAATAGACGGGTCTGCATGCTCAGCGGCATATCACCGATTTCATCGAGGAATAAAGTCCCGCCATCGGCCTGCTGCAACTTGCCGCGCATCCCTTCCTTGCGCGCGCCGGTGAAGCTGCCGCCGCGATAGCCGAACAGTTCGCTCTCGATCAGGCTTTCGGGGATCGCCGCGCAATTGAGGGCGACGAACGTTTTTTCTGCTCGTTGACTGGCCTGATGCACGGCTTTGGCGAAGGCCTCCTTGCCTGAGCCGGTTTCGCCATTGATCAGCAATGGCACGTCCCGCTCAAACACGCGCAAGGCCTTGCGGAAATCCTCCTGCAGCGCGGCGTCGCCCAGGCAGATGCCCGACAAACGCGGACGCTCGACAATCATCGGGCTTTGCACCACCGGCACCGGAATACTGCGCGGCTGCCCGCGCAATACGGCAAACAACCGCCGCCCGTCACGGGTGCGCAGCGGCCAACTGGCGCTAGCACTAGGGCTTGCGCGGCCGAGCAATTCATCCAGCGAGCAGTCGAAAAACGCCTCCACCGGTTTGCCCAACAGCCCGCCACGAATATGCCCCAGTAAATTCAGCGCACTCTGGTTCACCGCACTGATCCGCCCTTCCCCATCAAACGCCAGCAACCCTTCGCTGAACAGCCCAACGGATTCAGCCTGCAGGTGAAAACGCAGTAACCACTGATTATCGAAGTAACGCAGGAAATAGCAGCTCTCGATCATCTTCGCCGACAGATTGACCAGGGCCATGGTGTGGAACTGGCTCTGACGCGAAACCTCGTGACGCGCCGAAGACACGTCGAGCACCGCTAACAGCTCGCCATGAGGATCGAACACCGGGCTCGCCGAGCAGGTCAGGCCGGTGTGACGGCCACGAAAATGTTCGTCCTGATGGATGGTCAGGGACTGACGCTCCACCAGGCAGGTGCCGATGCCATTGGTGCCTTCGCAGGCTTCGCTCCAGTCGGCGCCGAGCCAAAGGCCGGCGCGCTCGAAAATCTTCCGTTCGGCGGGCGCGGTGACGCAGTTGAGGATCACGCCACGGGCGTCAGTCAGCAGCACCGCATGACCGGCACCGGAAAGTTGCTGGTGGAGGCTGGTCATTTCGTTGCCAGCGATCTGCAGCACTTGCTGCAAGCGTTCGCGGCTTTCCAGCACGCGGCCATGTTCCAGCACCGTCGGCGCCATGGTCAGGGCCGGGTCGAGGTGATAGTCCTCAAGACAACGCAGCCAGGAACGGGCAATGGACGGATCGCTGCCGGGACCGTGCAGGTGGGATTTACCTTGGGTCACGGTCAGCACTTGCTGGGCATGGCGACTCAAATGATTGTCGTGCATTTCTTATTATTCTCCCCGAGAGGTTTACGCCGACCCTGTAGGAGCGAGGCTTGCCCGCGAAGAACGATAACGCGGTGCATCAGGCAAATCGCGTCATGGCCTTCGCGGGCAAGCCTCGCTCCTACAGGGAGGGAGGTTCGAGCATCCTCCAGCCTAGCCAGCATTGCAATGCCGACAAGACCCGCCAGTCACAGGCCGTGCCACAAACGGTACAAAGTGTCACGGAAGCTGTACCGCAAGCGTCACAAACGCCGCCCATTTATCCGACAAAAAACACGCAAGGCCTTGATTTACCTGATCTGCAAGGCGCTGGCCCGACCTTTGCTCTACGCTTAATGCAGCGCTTTAGCGCGTCCTCCCTTATAAGCACAAAAGCCAAGGAGAAACCCATCATGCGTTACGCTCACCCCGGTACTGAAGGCGCTATCGTTTCGTTCAAGAGCAAATACGGTAACTACATCGGCGGCGAGTTCGTCGCGCCTGTCAAAGGTCAGTACTTCACCAATACATCGCCGGTCAACGGCCAACCTATTGCCGAATTCCCGCGTTCCACAGCCGAAGACATCGAAAAGGCCCTGGACGCTGCCCATGCCGCCGCCGATGCCTGGGGCGCCACGTCCGCCCAGGCACGCTCGCTGGTCCTGCTGAAAATCGCCGATCGCATCGAACAGAACCTGGAAGTGCTGGCGATCACCGAATCCTGGGACAACGGCAAGGCCGTTCGCGAAACCCTCAACGCCGACATCCCGCTGGCCGCCGACCATTTCCGCTACTTCGCCGGCTGCATCCGCGCCCAGGAAGGCAGCGCCGCCGAGATCGACGGCAACACCGTGGCCTATCACATCCATGAACCGCTGGGCGTGGTCGGGCAGATCATTCCGTGGAACTTCCCGATTCTGATGGCCGCCTGGAAACTCGCCCCGGCCCTGGCCGCCGGTAACTGCGTGGTCCTCAAACCTGCCGAGCAAACCCCGCTGGGCATCACCGTGCTGATGGAACTGATTGGCGACCTGCTGCCACCCGGCGTGCTCAACGTGGTGCAAGGGTTCGGCAAAGAAGCCGGGGAAGCCCTGGCCACCAGCAAGCGCATCGCCAAGATTGCCTTCACTGGTTCGACACCGGTCGGCTCGCACATCATGAAATGCGCCGCTGAAAACATCATTCCGTCCACCGTGGAGCTGGGTGGCAAGTCGCCGAACATCTTCTTCGAAGACATCATGCAAGCCGAACCGACCTTCATCGAGAAAGCCGCCGAAGGCCTGGTGCTGGCATTCTTCAACCAGGGCGAAGTCTGCACCTGCCCGTCCCGCGCCTTGGTGCAAGAGTCGATCTACGACGAGTTCATGAAAGTGGTCATGAACAAAGTCCTGCAAATCAAACGTGGCGACCCGCTGGACACCGACACCATGGTCGGCGCCCAAGCGTCCGAGCAGCAATTCGACAAAATCCTTTCGTACCTGGAAATCGCCAAGGGCGAAGGCGCCGAACTGCTGACCGGCGGCAAGGTAGAAAAACTCGAGGGCAGCCTGGCGACCGGGTATTACATCCAGCCGACCCTGCTCAAGGGCACCAACAAAATGCGCGTGTTCCAGGAAGAAATCTTTGGCCCGGTGGTGAGCATCACTACCTTCAAGGACGAAGCCGAAGCCCTGGCCATCGCCAACGACACCGAGTTCGGCCTGGGCGCCGGCCTCTGGACCCGCGACATCAACCGCGCCTACCGCATGGGCCGTGCCATCAAGGCCGGTCGCGTGTGGACCAACTGCTACCACCTGTACCCGGCGCACGCCGCGTTCGGCGGCTACAAAAAGTCCGGCGTCGGCCGTGAAACCCACAAAATGATGCTCGATCACTATCAGCAGACCAAAAACCTGCTGGTGAGCTACGACATCAATCCGTTGGGCTTCTTCTAAAAACCGGGGGCGATACAGGTAGTTCTGTATCGCCCTTCGAACCGCTTTCGCGAGCAAGCCCGCTCCCACAATAGATTTCCGGCGTGCCCACAATTGCAGGCACACCATAGGCCCAATGTGGGAGCGGGGTTGCTCGCGAAGGCGTCCTCAATGACACACTAATCATCGCCCTGCTGGTCTGGCATGGGCTTTGCGTGCCCGCTCTACACCTAAAACGCCATACCCGAAAGTCCAACAGATCAAACAATAAAAAAGACAGAGAGGACTTATGACTTCGATTACACAGCTCAAACCCACACTCGGCACCCTGCATCTATGGGGCATTGCCGTCGGTCTGGTGATTTCCGGCGAGTACTTCGGCTGGAGTTACGGCTGGGGCACCGCAGGCACCCTGGGTTTTCTCGTCACCGCCCTGATGGTGGCGACGATGTACACCTGCTTCATCTTCAGTTTCACCGAATTAACCACCGCTATTCCCCACGCTGGCGGGCCGTTTGCCTACAGCCGTCGGGCCTTCGGTGAAAAAGGCGGACTAATCGCCGGCATTGCCACCCTGATCGAATTCGTCTTTGCGCCTCCGGCCATTGCCATGGCCATCGGTGCCTACCTCAACGTGCAATACCCGGAACTGGACCCGAAGATCGCCGCTGTTGGCGCCTATTTCGTGTTTATGGGCTTGAATATCCTCGGCGTAAGCATCGCTGCCACGTTCGAATTAGTGGTCACCGTGCTGGCGGTCGCCGAATTGCTGGTGTTCATGGGCGTGGTCGCACCGGGCTTCAGCTTCAGCAATTTCGTACTCAACGGCTGGTCGGGTTCCAACGAATTCACCATGGCCTCGATCCCCGGCATCTTTGCGGCAATCCCTTTCGCGATCTGGTTCTTCCTCGCCATTGAAGGCGCCGCCATGGCCGCCGAGGAAGCCAAGGACCCGAAACGCACGATTCCCAGGGCTTACGTCAGTGGCATTCTGACCCTGGTGTTCCTGGCCATCGGCGTCATGGTGATGGCTGGCGGTGTCGGCGACTGGCGTCAACTGTCGAACATCAACGATCCGCTGCCTCAGGCGATGAAAGCCGTGGTCGGCAATAATTCGACCTGGATGCACATGCTGGTGTGGATCGGCCTGTTCGGCCTGGTGGCGAGTTTCCACGGGATCATTCTTGGCTACTCGCGACAGTTCTTCGCCCTGGCTCGCGCCGGTTACCTGCCCAAAGGGCTGGCCAAACTCTCGCGTTTCCAGACACCGCACCGGGCGATTCTGGCGGGCGGCGTGATCGGCATCGCGGCGATCTACAGCGACGGCCTGGTCAATCTGCAGGGCATGACGCTGACGGCTGCGATGATCACCATGTCGGTATTCGGCGCCATCGTGATGTACATCATCAGTATGCTGAGCCTGTTCAAGTTGCGTAAAACCGAGCCGAACCTGGAACGCACCTTCCGTGCACCGGGCTACCCGATCGTACCGGGGATCGCGCTGTTTCTGGCCGTGGTGTGCCTGGTGGCGATGGCATGGTTCAACACCTTGATCGGGTGTGTTTTCCTCGGGTTCATGGCGGCCGGTTACCTGTATTTCCAACTGACTGCCAAGCAGCGTTCCGACGCGCCGGCGGATGCGATGCTCGAAGGCGTCTGAGTTGCACCGGCGCCGGGCTGATTCCCGGCGCCTGCCATATTGAAGTGCACCGAGATCTAAATGTAGGAGCGAGCAAGCTCGCTCCTACAGGGTTAGGCGGTGCATTTGAGTTGTTTATTGAATCAGGAGGACACCGTCCCATGGCCGTATTTGCCCATACCGTCGGCGCCCAGACCTACCGCTTCGACAGTCTCAAAGACGTCATGGCCAAAGCCAGCCCGGCGCGCTCCGGGGACTTTCTGGCCGGCGTTGCAGCCCTCAATGATGGCGAGCGAGTGGCTGCGCAGATGGCCCTGGCAGACATCCCGCTGACTCACTTCCTGCAGGAAGTACTGATTCCTTACGAGGCCGATGAAGTCACCCGACTAATCATCGACACTCACGATAAACAGGCTTTTAAAGCAGTCAGCCACCTCACTGTCGGTGGCTTTCGCGATTGGCTGCTCAGCGACGCCGCCGACGAACAGAGCCTGCGTGCCCTAGCTCCGGGCCTGATCCCGGAAATGGCCGCCGCCGTGTCGAAGATCATGCGCGTGCAAGACCTGGTGCTGGTGGCGCAGAAAATCCGCGTGGTCACGAAATTCCGCGGCACGCTGGGCCTGCACGGCCGGCTCTCGACACGCCTGCAACCCAATCACCCCACCGACGAACCGGCCGGCATCGCCGCGAGCATTCTCGACGGCCTGCTGTACGGCAACGGGGACGCAATGATCGGCATTAACCCGGCCACCGACAGCATCGCCTCGATCTGCGCCATGCTGGAAATGCTCGATGCGATCATCCAGCGTTACGAAATTCCTACACAGGCCTGCGTGCTGACCCACGTCACCACCTCCATCGAGGCGGTGAATCGCGGTGTTCCGCTGGACCTGGTGTTCCAGTCGATTGCCGGCACCGAAGCGGCCAACGCCAGTTTCGGTATCAACCTCAACGTCTTGCAGGAAGGTTATGACGCGGGCTTGAGCCTGAATCGCGGCACGTTGGGCCAGAATCTGATGTATTTCGAGACCGGCCAGGGCAGCGCCTTGTCGGCCAACGCCCATCACGGCATCGACCAACAGACCTGCGAAACCCGCGCCTACGCCGTGGCACGCCATTTCAAACCGTTTCTGGTGAATACCGTTGTAGGCTTCATCGGCCCGGAATACCTCTATAACGGCAAACAGATCATCCGCGCCGGCCTCGAAGACCACTTCTGCGGCAAGCTGCTGGGCGTGCCCATGGGTTGCGACATCTGTTACACCAACCATGCCGAAGCCGACCAGGACGACATGGACACCCTGCTGACCCTGCTGGGCGTGGCCGGGATCAACTTCATCATGGGCATTCCCGGTTCCGACGACATCATGCTCAACTACCAGACCACGTCGTTCCACGACGCCCTCTACGCTCGGAAAACCTTGGGCCTGAGACCGGCACCGGAGTTTGAACAGTGGCTGGCGAACATGGGCATCTTCACCCAGGCAGACGGCAAAATTCACTTCGGCGACAACCTTCCGCCAGCCTTCCGTCAAGCCATGGCGCAACTGGGATGAGTATTGAGATGGATAAACCACCTGTCGATCCGCAAAACCCATTATTGGAACTGCGTCGCCTGACCCCGGCACGTATTGCCCTCGGTCGTACAGGCACCAGTATGCCGACCAGCGCGCAGCTGGATTTTCAGTACGCTCATGCCCAGGCCCGGGATGCGGTGCACCTGCCATTCGATCACATGGGGCTCAGTTCGCAACTGGCCGAGCGTGGACGTGAGAGTTTGTTGCTGCACAGCGCCGCCACGGACCGGAACAGCTATCTGCAGCGCCCCGATTTGGGGCGCAAGCTGAGTGATCAGTCGGCGCAGACCCTGCGCGACTACGCGCTGAGCCATCCTGGCGGGATCGATTTGGCCGTTGTGGTGGCCGATGGCCTCTCGGCATTGGCCGTTCATCGCCACACCTTACCGTTCCTGGCGCGCATGGAAGAACAGACAGCCGCTGAGGGCTGGTCCCTGTCGCCGGTGATTCTGGTGGAACAGGGCCGAGTCGCGGTGGCCGACGAAATTGGCGAGCTGCTGGGCGCGAAGATGGTGGTCATATTGATCGGCGAACGCCCCGGCTTGAGCTCGCCAGACAGCCTTGGGTTGTATTTCACCTATAATCCAAAAGTCGGACTGACAGACGCCTATCGCAACTGCATCTCGAATGTCCGGCTCGAAGGCTTGAGTTATGGCATGGCGGCCCACCGTTTGCTGTATTTGATGCGCGAAGCCTGTCGGCGGCAGTTATCGGGGGTCAGTCTGAAGGACGAAGCCCAGGTTCAGACGCTGGAGTCGGAAATTGATGCGGACATGAAAGGTAATTTCCTACTGAGTCCGTCGGATGCCTGAACCGTTTCCGCATTGCGTTTCTATTCAGGTTTCAGGCAGGATCGATGCACGGCCGCCAGGGGTTTCCCATCGCCGTCACCACGTAAGACAGCCACTTGAAGACGAGACCTACCATGCGGATTATTCAAGCGACCCTCGAACACCTCGACCTGCTGACCCCGTTGTTCGTCAAATATCGTGAGTTTTACGGCTCCCTGCCGTATCCGGACTCGTCCCGGGCATTCCTCGAGAAACGCCTGCGGCGCAAGGAATCGGTGATCTACCTGGCCCTGGCCGATGACGACAACAACAAACTGATGGGTTTCTGTCAGTTGTACCCGAGCTTTTCGTCTCTTTCGCTTAAACGCGTGTGGATTCTCAACGACATCTACGTCGCCGAAGACGCCCGCCGCCAGTTGGTGGCCGATAACCTGATCCGCACCGCGAAAAAAATGGCCAAGGAAACCAATGCCGTGCGCATGCGCGTTTCCACCAGCAGCAATAACGACGTCGCGCAGAAAACCTACGAATCCATCGGGTTCAAGGAAGACACCGAGTTCAAGAACTACGTGTTGCCGATCAGTGAGGAGCTGTAACGCACTGAGGCCTTTGTGGCGAGGGAGCTTGCTCCCGTTCGGCTGCGCAGCAGTCGTAAACCCACCAAAGCGATTATCCTGATACACCGCGTAGTCGGACCAGGAGCGCTTCGCACTCCCAGCGGGAGCAAGCTCCCTCGCCACAAGGATTGTGCAAAGCCAACAGACCTATGGTCGACCCATCGACATCCCCCGCTACAAACTCGACGCGTTTTTCACTTGTCACCCCGTATAATGCCCATTCTTCCGGCTCGTAAGAAAAATCACACTTAGCTGTAGTCTTACGTCAAGCCATCCGCACAGGCCTGCAGAGTCGGGCCATCACCACAGGTGCTTTCCATGGATTTCAACCCGATCGACCTTATCCTGCATCTCGATGTTTACCTCGACTTGCTGGTGACCAACTACGGGGCATGGATTTACGCCATTCTGTTTCTGGTGATCTTCTGCGAAACCGGTCTGGTGGTGATGCCATTCCTGCCGGGCGATTCCCTGCTGTTCATCGCGGGCGCCGTGGCGGCCGGTGGCGGCATGGACCCGGTGCTGCTCGGCGGCCTGCTGATGCTGGCGGCGATACTCGGTGACAGCACCAACTACGTGATCGGCCGCACCGTTGGCGAACGGTTGTTCCGCAACCCGAACTCGAAAATTTTCCGCCGCGACTACCTGCAACAAACTCACGACTTCTACGACAAGCACGGCGGCAAAACCGTAACCCTGGCGCGCTTCATGCCAATCATCCGCACCTTTGCCCCCTTCGTCGCGGGTATTGGCAAAATGCCTTACCCACGGTTCTTTGCCTTCAGCGTCCTCGGCACTATCCTTTGGGTGGGTGGCCTGGTCACCCTCGGTTACTTCTTCGGCAACGTACCGTTCATCAAGAAAAACCTGTCGCTGCTGGTGGTGGGCATCATCCTGCTGTCGCTGCTGCCGATGATCATCAGCGTGATCCGCAGCCGCCTCGGTCATGCTGCGTCCAAAGCCGAACCCCGCTGACTCACGATGTGGTCCCTTAGCGCCTGGCGACGCCAGCGCACCCTGGCCAGGCATCCGATTGCCGACGACATGTGGCAACGGGTGCGCCATCACTTGAGTTTTCTCGATGGCCTCAGCGCAGCCGAAGACCAATGGCTGCGCGAAGCCTGCGTGCTGTTCCTGCAAGATAAACACCTGACCGCCCTGCCCGGCGTCGAACTCCACCAGGAGCAACGCCTGCTGCTCGCCGCCCAGGCCCAATTGCCGCTGCTGCATCTGGGCGATCTGAACTGGTATCAGGGCTTTCACGAAATCATCCTCTACCCCGACGATTTCCTCAGCCCCCAGCGCCATCGCGATGCCAGCGGCGTCGAACACGAATGGGACGGAGAACACAGCGGCGAAGCCTGGCAGCAAGGCCCGATCATTCTCGCCTGGCCCGGCGTGATGGCCAGCGGTGGCTGGGAAGGCTACAACCTGGTCATCCACGAACTCGCGCACAAACTCGACATGCTCAATGGCGACGCCAATGGTCTGCCACCGCTGCATGCCGATATGCGCGTCAGCGACTGGGCCAAAGTCATGCAAGAAGCCTATAACGACCTCGATCGGCAACTGGACCGCAACCCTGACGCGCAAACCGCCATCGACCCATACGCAGCGGAAAACCCCGCCGAGTTCTTCGCGGTCACCAGCGAATATTTCTTCAGCGCCCCGGATTTGTTGCATGAGGCTTATCCACAGGTTTATGAGCAGTTAAAGCTGTTTTACCGGCAAGATCCGCTGGCGAGGCTGAAGCAACTTCTGGCCGAGAACCCGGTCTATCAGGCACACGACTAGCGGACACCTGGGTCTCTACGACCTCTGGCGCATGGCAACGACGGCAGAATATGCCTATAATCGCCGCCACTTTTTGGTCAATCCGGCCAAGTGTTTTTGGTCAACTACGGGGGCACCGCCCAATGAGCTACAGCAAGATTCCGGCTGGCAAAGACCTGCCGAACGACATCTACGTCGCGATCGAGATCCCGGCCAACCACGCGCCGATCAAATACGAAATCGACAAAGACAGCGACTGCCTGTTCGTTGACCGTTTCATGGCCACCCCGATGTTCTACCCGGCCAACTACGGTTACATCCCGAACACCCTGGCCGACGACGGTGATCCCCTCGACGTGCTAGTCGTGACCCCTTACCCGGTTGCTCCAGGTTCGGTAATCCGCGCGCGTCCAGTCGGCATCCTGAACATGACCGACGACGGCGGCGGCGATGCCAAAGTGATCGCGGTTCCACACGACAAGCTGTCCCAGCTGTACGTCGACGTGAAGGAATACACCGATTTGCCTGCGCTGCTGATTCAGCAGATCGAGCACTTCTTCGCGAACTACAAAGATCTCGAAAAAGGCAAATGGGTGAAGATCGAAGGCTGGGCCGGCGCAGATGCCGCCCGCGATGCGATCACCAAGTCGGTTGCTGCCTATAAAGGCTGAGAAGCCGCGGTAAGCTTCCAGCTGCGACGTTTGAAGAAGAACCCCGGTTGATCCGGGGTTTTTTGTGGGCGCATGGAAATACGCTTTTAACAATGCGTTTGCAGCTTCTTGGCTTGGGTTTTTGTTTGTTTAATTTTTACAAAAGGAGCCTTACATCCAGTCTTAAATTTCCCTCGAAATTTGAACGGGTCGTTTATTCAAACCCCCATCCTGCGCCAGTAAACTCGCGTTTATGAAAAAGAACACTAGCGGCCCACGGTTTAAAGCACTCCTCGAAGCAGCGAAAATCACAACCACAGGATTTGCCGCTTTCTTCGACACGGAAGCGCAAAACATCCATAACTGGTACACCCGCGGTGTGCCCGCCTACCGCATGGAAGAGGTCGCCAGACTACTGTCTGTAAATAGCGACTGGCTGAAAACCGGCGAAGGCCCGAAAGAGTCCTCGCGCCTGCGCGTGCTCGACGAGTCCGGCAACACCTTCGACGCCCAGGCAATTCGCGGCATCTACACGGTGATCGAGCCCATCGACGTCGAGCTGCCCTTCTATAAAGAAACAGCCACCGCTCCGGGCTCCAACAAAACTCACGTCATCAAAGACCCCACCCAAGCCATCCGCCTGCCCCGCAGCCACCTCGACTCCCTGGAAATCAATCACACCGACGCTATTTGTACCCACATGATCGGCAACAGCATGGGCGAAAAGATAGAAGACGGTTCGACGCTTGCGATCGACCGCGGGCTGACTCAGGTTATTGATGGGGAGATTTATGCGATCGAGCACGACGGGATGTTGCGGATCAAATACCTGCATCGGATGCCGGGGAATGCGCTGCGGTTGCGCAGCTACAACAAAGCCGAATATCCAGACGAGATCTTCAGTGCCGAGCAGATCGACAAGCAAAACATCAGGGTATTGGGATGGGTATTCTGGTGGTCGACGCTCAATAAACGCCGGCCGTCTGTGCCCTTCCTGTAAGCAACCATGGCGAGGGGGCTTGCCCTGTAGGAGCGAGGCTTGCCCGCGAAGGGAGCGCCGCGGTCCGCCAGGCAGACCGCGTCATCGTTTTTCGCGGGCAAGCCTCGCTCCTACGGGGGGTTGCCTCGTTCGCTCTACTCCGCATGCCAAGCTGGGAATTTCTCAAAAAAATCAGTATGCTGCGCCCCACATTTGCGCATCGACCCTTCTTCAGGCTCAGATCGCACCGACAAGGCAGATGATTTTCTCGCCAAGTCCCACAGCCGGACGCAAGATCCGGGTGTACGTTTTGAAGGCTGGCGCGGTTTACCAAAAATAAACCAAGCCAGTCCCCGAGAAGCCGGCCACAAGCCGGCTTTTTAATGCCTGAAAATAAATCCTGAATACACTTTGACCGCATTGAACTGCAGCCAACCCACATGTTGCGCGATTCAGTCGCAGCCGGACGGGGACGACATGCTGTCCGACAACTGGACGGTGATCCGAATAGGCGTCATATTCGGCTCACTATATGAGCCGAATAGCAGTTTTAATCGGCTCACTCATTCCAAGAGCACCGACTCCATGGCACCTCACTGGATCTGGCAGCAGCCTGATTGGCCGAACTTCCAATGGCAAGCCGAGCGCTTGACGCTACTTTTGCGCGACTGCGTTCAGGCGCAGGGTCGGTTGATGGGGATGGCCAGTTCGATAGGCAGTACGTTGAGCGCGCAAAACGAACTGGATGCGTTGTTGCAGAACATCGTGACCTCGTCCGCTATCGAGGGTGAACAGCTGAATGTTGGCTCCATACGCTCTTCTCTGGCGCGACGGTTGGGGTTGGACCTGGTCAATGGCGATAAGGTGAGCCAGCGCAGTGAGGGCCTTGCGCAATTGATGCTCGACGCGACCCGGCATTTCGCTGAACCACTGACATTGGTGCGATTGCTGGATTGGCATAAATGGCTGTTTCCTGAGCAAGACACTGATCTCGCCGCCCGGTCGATCCGTGTCGGTGCCCTGCGCGGCGACGAGCCCATGCAAGTGGTTTCGGGGCGACTCGACAGGCCGACCGTTCACTTCGAAGCGCCGCCTCGCCTTGGTCTTGAACGACAACTCGAAACCTTCCTGACCTGGTTTGAAGCCAGCCGAAATCAGGTTGGCCTCGACCCTTTGCTGCGGGCCGGCGTCGCGCATTTCTGGTTCGTGACGTTGCATCCTTTCGACGATGGCAACGGTCGCCTGACGCGAACGATCACTGATCTGGCCCTGGCTCAGGGTGAGGCTCAGGCCATCCGTTTCTACGCCATGTCGGCGAGCATTCTGGATGATCGTTCCGGCTATTACCGAGTACTGGAAACCAGCCAGAAAGCCACGCTGGATATCACCGAGTGGCTGGAGTGGTTCCTGCAAACCTTATTGCGCAGTTTGCAGCAAGCCATGACGCGGATCGAGTCGGTACTGGGCAAGGCGCGCTTCTGGCAGGCGCATCGGGAATCTGAACTGTCGGCCGAGCAGACCAAAGTACTGAATCGCTTGCTCGATGGCGGGGAACGAGGTTTCGATAATGGCATCAGCGCCGCTCAATACCAGGCAGTGGCAAAGGTTTCCAAAGCTACCGCGACCCGTCATCTGGCCGAACTGCTGGAGAAGGGCTGCCTGAAACGCCTGCCCGGCGGCGGGCGCAGCACTCGATATCAAATCAATTATCCCGATGACTCAACACATTAATCATGATCGACACTGCACTCGGTGAGTTAAGCCGTAATGCGATCTGTAGCAGCTGGCGAAGCCTGCGTTCGGCAGCTGCTACAAGGAATGCGTCGCTGCTGAAATGGTTTAACTTACCGGCCAGGGCAATCCCCCTCATCTCTGAGATCGCATTCACTCCCAAAACTCGTTGACCGAAACGCCCCGCTCATTTGCCCATACCCCCTATGTCTGCTAGTGTCGCGCCGGTTTAACGTCAACCGGAAATAGCCGCCATGGCCCGCAAAAAAGCTGCACTGGATTTCGAACAATCTCTCGCTGACTTGCAAACGCTGGTGGAGCGTCTGGAGAACGGCGAATTGTCGCTGGAAGACTCGCTGACTGCTTTCGAGCAGGGCATCGGGCTGACCCGCGATTGCCAGGCGGCGCTGGCTCAGGCCGAGCAGAAGGTTCAAGTGCTGCTCGAGCGTGATGGTGAGCTGGCCGAGGAACCCTTCGACGCGGATCAGCCAGAATGATTGCGGCGTATTCTGTGACCAGTCAGGGCCGGGTCAATGCGGCACTGGAAACCCTGTTCAGCCCGCCGAGTCCTGAACTCGCCCGCCTCTACGAAGCCATGCGCTACAGCGTGATGAACGGTGGCAAACGCGTGCGCCCATTGCTGGCCTACGCCGCATGCGAAGCGCTGGGCGGCAAGGCTGAGCAGGCCAACGGCGCGGCTTGTGCGGTGGAGCTGATCCACGCCTATTCACTGGTGCACGATGATTTGCCGGCCATGGACGACGACGATCTGCGTCGCGGCCAGCCGACTACGCATAAAAAATTCGATGAAGCCTGTGCAATCCTCGCTGGTGACGGCTTGCAGAGCCTAGCCTTCAGCGCCCTGCTCGACCCACGCCTGAGCAATTGCGACGCCGAAACCCGTCTGCAGATGGTCAGCGCCCTGGCGTTGGCGGCAGGCCCGGCGGGCATGGTCGGCGGGCAAGCCATCGATCTCGGCTCGGTGGGCCTGAAGCTCGATCAAAAAGCCCTTGAATACATGCACCGGCACAAAACCGGCGCGTTGATTGAAGTCAGCGTCAAGCTCGGCGCCCTGGCCAGTGGTCATGCCGCGAAGGACGAATTGAAGTCCCTGCAGAGTTATGCACAAGCCATTGGCCTGGCATTTCAGGTCCAGGACGACATTCTTGACGTCGAAAGTGACACCGAAACCCTCGGCAAACGCCAAGGCGCCGACATCGCTCGGGACAAGCCGACCTACCCGTCCCTGCTCGGTCTCGACGCGGCCAAGGCCTATGCCCTGGAACTGCGCGACCAGGCTCTGCACGCGCTGCGACCGTTTGACGCGGCGGCCGAGCCATTGCGCGATCTGGCCCGGTACATCGTCGATCGACGCAGCTGAAGGCGTATCTGCCAAAAAAAACCAACGCGTGGGCAGGGGACGAAGCATCAGGTAAACTGCCGCATCTTTTATACCTATAACGATTCGCCTGATGCCCACGACGTTTCATGAGATTCCCCGCAAGCGCCCGACCACGCCCCTGCTCGACCGTGCCAACACGCCGGACGGCCTGCGCCGGTTAGGCGAAGCCGAGCTGGAAACCCTGGCCGATGAATTGCGCCTGGAATTGCTCTACACGGTCGGTCAGACCGGTGGGCATTTCGGTGCCGGCCTGGGCGTCATCGAGCTGACCATCGCGCTGCATTACGTCTTCGACACCCCGGACGACCGGCTAGTGTGGGATGTGGGTCATCAGGCCTACCCGCACAAAATCCTCACGGGTCGTCGCGAACGCATGAACACCCTGCGCCAGAAGGACGGCGTTGCCGCCTTCCCGCGTCGTTCCGAGAGCGAGTACGACACCTTTGGCGTTGGTCACTCCAGCACGTCGATCAGCGCAGCGCTGGGCATGGCGATCGCCGCCCGCCTGCAACACAGTGATCGCAAGGCGATCGCGGTGATCGGTGATGGCGCATTGACCGCCGGCATGGCCTTCGAGGCGCTGAACCACGCGCCGGAAGTGGATGCCAACATGCTGGTGATCCTCAACGACAACGACATGTCGATCTCGCGCAACGTCGGCGGGCTGTCGAACTATCTGGCGAAAATCCTTTCCAGCCGCACTTACGCGAGCATGCGCGAAGGCAGCAAAAAGGTCCTGTCGCGTCTGCCCGGCGCCTGGGAAATCGCCCGTCGTACCGAAGAATACGCCAAAGGCATGCTGGTCCCCGGCACGCTGTTCGAAGAGCTGGGCTGGAACTACATCGGTCCGATCGATGGCCACGACCTGCCGACCCTGATCGCCACCCTGCGTAACATGCGCGATCTGAAAGGCCCGCAATTCCTGCATGTGGTCACCAAGAAAGGCAAAGGCTTCGCTCCGGCAGAAGTCGACCCGATCGGTTACCACGCCATCACCAAACTCGAACCTGTGGATGCTCCGGCCGCCGCGCCGAAGAAAGCCGGCGGGCCGAAGTATTCCGGTGTGTTCGGTGAATGGCTGTGCGACATGGCCGCGGTTGATCCGCGTCTGGTCGGGATTACCCCGGCGATGAAGGAAGGCTCCGATCTCGTGGCGTTCAGCGAGCGCTTCCCGGAGCGTTATTTCGACGTGGCGATTGCCGAGCAACACGCCGTGACCCTCGCCGCCGGTATGGCCTGCGAAGGCGCAAAACCGGTGGTGGCGATCTATTCGACCTTCCTGCAACGCGCTTACGACCAACTGATTCATGACGTCGCAGTGCAAAACCTCGACGTGCTGTTCGCCATCGACCGCGCCGGTCTGGTGGGCGAAGACGGCCCGACACACGCGGGCAGCTTCGACCTGTCGTTCCTGCGTTGCATCCCCGGCATGCTGGTGATGACCCCGAGTGACGAAAACGAACTGCGCAAAATGCTCAGCACCGGCCATTTGTATAACGGCCCGGCGGCTGTGCGTTATCCGCGCGGCACTGGCCCGAATGCGCCGATCGCGAAAGACCTCGAACCAATTGAAATCGGCAAGGGTGTCGTCCGCCGTCAGGGCAGCAAAGTCGCCCTGCTGGTGTTTGGCGTGCAACTGGCCGAGGCACTGAAAGTCGCCGAGAAGCTGGATGCGACCGTGGTCGACATGCGTTTTGTCAAACCGCTCGACGAAGCACTGGTTCGCGAAATCGCCGGCAGCCACGAGTTACTGGTGACCGTCGAAGAGAACGCAATCATGGGCGGTGCCGGTGGCGCGGTCAGTGAGTTCCTCGCCCGCGAGAACATCCTCAAGTCGGTGCTGCACCTGGGCTTGCCGGATGCCTATGTGGAGCACGCCAAGCCAGCGCAGATGCTGGCTGAATGTGGGCTGGATGAGGCCGGGATCGAAGAAGCGGTGCGGCAGCGCCTGCAACTGCTGAATATCTAATCCTCTGGCCACATGCAAAACCCTGTGGGAGCGAGCCTGCTCGCGATAGCGGTCTGACAGTCAATTCGATACTGACTGACATACCGCTATCGCGAGCAGGCTCGCTCCCACATTTTTGATTTGTGTTCACCCCAAAGCGTCAACGGACTGCCCATGAAACTCCCACGCCTCGCCCTGGCGCTGACCCTCCTGCCGGCCGGCCAGCTTCTGGCCGACACCTTCGAACGCGACCAAGCTCTGAAACTGCCGGACGTGCTGATCAGCGCCAACCGTCAGGTCGAAGCGCGCAACGACAGCAGCGCTGCCAACACGGTGTTCACCCGCGAAGACATCGATCGTCTGCAACCGAGCAGTGTCACTGACCTGCTGCGCCGCGTACCGGGCGTACAGGTCGGGCAAACCGGCGGGCGCGGCAGCCTGCCGGGGGTCTACATTCGCGGTACCAAGTCGGCGCAAAGTCTGGTGTTGGTCGACGGCCAGCGCATCGGCAACTCGACCTCCGGCGACAGCAACCTGCAACACATCAACATCGAACAGGTCGAGCGCGTGGAAGTGCTGCGCGGCTCCCGCTCGGTAATTTACGGCAGCGATGCGATTGGCGGGGTGATCCAGATCTTCACCCGCCGTGGCGGCGAACAGAGCCTGCAACCACGTATGCACGTGGGGGTTGGCAGCAGCAGCAACCAGACCTGGGAGCGCAGCCTCGGATTGTCCGGCGGCGACACGCTGACACGCTTCAACCTCGGTGCCAGCCTCGACGAAACGGCAGGCATCAATCGCACCCACCAGTCTTATCCCAGTGATGGCGATCACGATGAATACCGCAATAAGTCGGTCAGCTTAAGCTTGAGTCACGCCCTCACCGACGACATTGAAGTCGGCGCCAATCTGCTGGATAACCAGGGCAAAAGCGCATTCGACAACCCGTTCGGCCGCTTCGACATGACCACCTTCGAATCGGTCCAGCAGCAGCCCTACAGCGAGTTCTCTGTAAGCAGCGTCAGCAGTTACGTCGACGCGCGGATCAATGACCGATGGAAAACCCGCATCGAGTTCGGCCACAGCGAAAACCGTGAGAAGACGCTCGACAAGCTCAGCGACGAGCGCAGCGTGTTCAACACTTACCGCGATTCGGTGAACTGGCAGAACGACCTGACCCTGGATGAGCGCAACAGCCTGATCCTCGGCGGCGACTGGTACGAAGACCGAATCAATAGCAGCACAGCGTTCGACGAAGACAGCCGCTGGAACCGCGCAGCGTTTATCCAGCATCGCTATCAGGCCGACAGTTTCTCTACCGAACTGGGCCTGCGTCGCGACCAAAACCAGCAGTTCGGTAGCCAGAACAGCTGGAGCGGTACGTTCACCCTGCCGCTGGACCCGGACAACGATGTGCTGTTGACCTACAGCGAAGGCTTCCGCGCGCCGACCTTCAACGACCTGTACTACCCGGATTTCAGCAACCCGGACCTGAAACCCGAGACCTCGAAAAGTTATGAGCTGCAATGGCGCAGTCAGCTGACAGAAACCAGTCGCCTGGAAGCTTCGCTGTACCGCACCGATCTGGAAGACGCGATTATTTTCGGCAGCAACAACCGCCCGTCTAACGTCGCTTCGGCGCGAATCAATGGTTTTGAAGCGGCCTTGAAGCAGGAGCTATTCGGCTGGCAGAGCAACCTAGGCGTGGCGATCATCGACCCACGGGATCGCGACAGCGGCCACACCCTCGCCCGTCGTGCACGACGGACTTTGAGCCTGGATCTGGATCGGCAGTTCGATCGACTGGGCCTCGGTGCCAGTTGGCAAGCGGTGAGCAGCAGTTATGACGACGAAAACAATCAGCAGCCGTTGGGCGGGTATGCGTTGTTAGGGGTGCGTAGCAGTTGGGCGCTGAATCGCGAGATCAAGCTGGAATTGAAGGTCGATAACCTGCTGGACAAGGGATACAGCCGGGCGTTGTATAGCCATGATGGCAGTCAGTATGGGTATCGCGAAGAAGGCCGGGCGTGGATGTTCGGGGTGACCTGGACGCCGGAGCTCTGATCTGAGATCAACGGTGTTCAGGCGGGCCTCTTCGCGGGCAAGCCTCGCTCCTACAGAGGTTGGTGTTATCCGAAAATTTTTTGATCGACTCAAACCCGTAGGAGCGAGGCTTGCCCGCGAAGGCCGCGCCTCGGTCTCAACGGTCAGGCGCGATCAACTGGCACAACTTGGCAGTCGCTTCGATCATCTGCCCACTCGGCCGCTCCAGGCCTTTGTCCGTCACCAGCAGCAATTGCCCCTGCGCCACCGCCGTCACCTGGGGCCAGCTCTTCCATGCCTCGAGCTGCGCCTGATCACTGGCCAGAATCACCTCGGGATTGCGCTGCAACACCGCCTCCACACTAACCTGCGGAGCAGGCTGCGTCAGGTCGGCAAACACATTGCGCGCCCCGCAGACCTCCAGCGCATCACTGATGATCTGCCCGCCGCCCACGGTGTACAGCGGCCGATCCCAGACTTGATAAAACACCCGTAACGGTTCATCCCTTCGATAGCGCTGGCGCAGGGAATCGAGTCGTTGACGCAGATTTTCGGCCAATGAAACGCCACGCTCCGCTCTGCCGAGTTGTGTAGCGATCGCTTCAATCTGGGCGGTAAGTTGTTCGAGGTTGTGAGGTTCGGCGACATAGGTGGGAATGTTCAGCCGTTTGAGCTGCTCACGCTGAGCCGGCCCCACACTGCCCGGCCAGAGCAGTAACAGATCGGGCTTGAGACTGAGCAGTCGTTCCATGTCCAATTGGCCGTAGCTGCCAACAGAAGGAATGTCTTTGAGTTCAGCAGGACGTTCGCCAGCATCCAGCACACCGATCAGAAGGTCAGCCGAGTTCAGCTCAACGACAATTTCAGAAAGCGACGGTGCCAGACTGACAACCCGCTCGACCGCAGACGCCGAACCGCTGACGGCCAGCAGCAACACCGCCAGCCAGATGCTGCGCATCAGCCGAGCTGACGCGGGATACGGTAGAGGTAGAACAGCACCGTGGTCGACAGCGCCAGCAGCACCAATGGAACGGCTTCAAGACCGACGAACACCGCCAGCGCACCGATCCAGGCAGGCAGGCCGGCGACCAGAAACGCGGCACGGCGTTTTGCGGCCAAGGCGATCCAGGCGTCGGGTTCTTCAGGGGTGTCGAGGGCTTTCTGGGTAGCGATCAGCGCGTGCTTGTAGCCGCCAAAGAACTTCAGGCTGACAAACATCGAGGCCACACCGGCGATGAACAACGGCATGGCCAGCACCGGCAGAATCGCCTCGCTTTGGCCGAATACGCCGTTGATCACGAACAGCGGTACCAAGGCCAGCGCCAGGTATTGCCACCAGTTGACGGACAGTCGCCGCCGTACCTGACCGCGGGTCACGCCCGGTCAACCTCGCCCTGATGCTCGTTGCCCATCATGTGGTCCAGCTTGCTGGCCTTGGTCGCCAGATAGAGTTTGTTGTGCGGGTTGTGCCCGGTGTGCAACGGCACGCGCTCGGCAACCACAATGCCCATGTCGGTCAAGGCTTTGACCTTGCGTGGGTTGTTGGTCATCAGACGCAGGGACTTCACGCCCAAGTGCTCCAGCATCGGCAGGCACATGGCGTAGTCGCGCTGATCGGCGGCGAAACCCAGACGTTCGTTGGCTTCAACGGTATCGGCACCGCCATCCTGCAATTCATAGGCGCGGATCTTGTTCAACAGGCCAATGCCGCGACCTTCCTGACGCAAGTAGAGCAACACGCCACGGCCTTCACGGGCGATTGCCTGCAAGGCTGCCTCGAGTTGCGAACCGCAGTCGCAGCGCTGGCTGAACAAGGCATCGCCGGTCAGGCATTCGGAGTGCAACCGGCCGAGTACCGGAGCACCGTCGGCGAACTCACCCAGGCTCAGTACTACGTGCTCGCGCCCGTTCTCTTCATCGAGAAAGCCATGCATGGTGAATTGCGCAAAAGGCGTTGGCAGCTTGGAAGCGGCGACAAAAACGACAGGCACCGGTGTGCTCCTGATCTATAAGTACTGAAGATTCGCAGAGGCGGCATTGTAACAGCACGTTCCTGCAGACGCTTAGGCTGAATTATCGGCTATAACGATCAAAATGTTTGATCATCGGCTCGACGCATACATCCCTGTAGCAGCTGGCGAAGCCTGCGTTCGGCGGCGCAGCCGTCGTGAAACCTGTCGACTCGGTCAATCTGACACACTTCAGCGCCTGAATTTACGACGGCTTCGCCGCCGAACGCAGGCTTCGCCAGCTGCTACAAGGGCTGTATTCAGTTCGACTTAAACGGATAGGGCTGCTTCCAGCGTTCGAAGATCGGTTTCAGCTGGCCGTTTTTTACCAGCACGTCCATGCGCTGATCGAACAGAGCCATCAACGTGCGAGCCCGAGGTGTATCGGCAAAACACAGATACAGTGGCAAATCCACGATGTGCGTGCGACGAAACTGCGACGGGGCCTTGGCTTGGCTGACGATGGAGTCGACGTCGTCCAGCGCGTCGATGTAGTAGTCGACGCGGTTGTGGGTCAGCATCGACAGGATCCCGGTCCGCCGCGCGACTTCGTTATAGCGCTGCACATTGGGCAGATAGACCTGGAATTTGTAGCCGCGAACCCAAGCCAATCGATAATTGCCCAGGGTTTGCAGGGTCGGCGCCGGATTGCTGGCCAGACCCAGCGCATAGATCGGATCGGTATCGAAACTCCAGCGTGGATAGAGCACGTCGCTGACTTCATCCCGATAGGCACCGACACAAGCGTCCACTTCGCCACGCTGTGCCAAGCCCGTGGCGCGCGTATACGGTTCGATTCGAATAGCCAGTTTGACGCCAGCCGGCTCGAACACTTCGCGCAACACATCCCAGCCCAAACCATGACCATCGGCGGCGGTAAAGTCTTCCCAGGCTTCGCTGGCGAGGTGAATCACGGACGGCGTCGTCGGTGCCTCCCCCGCCTGGGCGAACGAGCAAAATAGCGCGAATACCATCAGCAGCAACCCGCGTTGCGCCATCCCCGTTTCTCTCATTTGACGCATCAGACGAAAAGCCACACCAGCCCTTGCATCGCCAACCACGCAAATACGCCCGCCAGCACATCGTCGAGCATGATCCCGACGCCACCGTGCACATGCCGGTCGATCCAGTGAATCGGCCAGGGTTTGAGGATGTCGAAGAAGCGGAACATCAAGAACCCCGCCAGCAACCAATACCAGCCTTCCGGTACCAGCCACAGGGTGATCCACATCCCGACCATCTCATCCCAGACGATGCCTTCATGGTCGTGCACGCGCAAATCATCGGCGACCTTGCCGCACAGCCAGAAGCCGAACAGCATGGTGATACCGAGCATCAGCCAGTAGCCCCAATCGGGCAGCATCTGCCACAACGGAATGAAGGGTAACGCCACTAACGAACCCCAGGTGCCCGGTGCTTTTGGCAGGGTGCCCGAGCCGAAGCCGAACGCCAGGAAATGCCAAGGGTTGCGCCAGACCGACGGCGGTACGAACTCCGCCGGAACCTGTTTGGGATGATCTGTCACGGTGTCTCCCGAAAATGTTGATAACCCCGGATTGGCGGGGTGATGTCGTGTCCGTCGGCGTCCAGCAGTGTCACGCCCTGCCCCGCTACGACCCGCCCAAGCACATGGATCGGCCAGCCGTCCGCCAGCAATGATGGCAATTCGGCGGGCGGTAAGGTGAAGGCCAGCACGTAATCGTCACCGCCGCTCAAGGCGGCTTGCTCAGCGCCGGACTGACCGAGGAAAGCCAGCAGCGCCTTCGACAACGGCAGCTTGCTGCGCTCCACCTGAACCCCGACTTTCGACGCCAAGGCAATGTGCCCGCAGTCAGCGAGCAGGCCATCGGAGATGTCCAGCGCCGCAGTGGCTCTGCCGCGCAACGCCATGCCCAGCCCCAGCTGCGGTTGCGGCGACCAGTAATGAGCCCGCAACGGATCGGCGATGGCCGCGTCAGCCATTCGCTGGCCGAGCACCAACGGCAAGGCGCCCGCGCCGTTACCCAGCTCACCGCCCACGCAGAGCAAATCGCCCGGCTGTGCGCCGCTGCGGGTCAACGCCAGACCGGCCGGCACCCGACCGAACACGGTCATGGTCAAACTCAACGGCCCGCGGGTGGTATCGCCACCCACCAGCGCCACAGCGCAATTTTGCGCCATGAGGTTCAAACCCCGGGCGAAGGCTTCCAGCCAATCGGTGGTCACCGTCGGCAAAGTCAGGGCAAGGGTAAAGGCAATGGGGGTGGCGCCCATGGCGGCCAGATCACTGACAGCCACAGCCAGCGAGCGCTGACCGAGCAGAAACGGGTCGCAAGGGTCTGCGAAATGCACACCGGCCACGAGGGTGTCGGTGGAAATCGCCAACTGCTCCCCGGGGGGAACAGCCAGCAAGGCGCAATCGTCGCCGATCCCCAGAGCAACGCCTTCGCCGCCTTGCGCACAAGGCGCGGCGGCGAAGAAATTGCGGATCAGCTCAAACTCGCCCATGGCTGAGACAAAGTATTCAAGCGCCAATCAGCGCTTGAACGCCTTCACTTCAGCTTCACGCAGACGCGGGGCCAGCTTGTCGAGCACACCGTTCACGAACTTGTGGCCGTCGGTTGAACCGAAGACCTTGGCCAGTTCGATACCTTCGTTGATCACAACGCGGTACGGCACATCAGCGCGCTCGAGCAGCTCCCAGGTGGACAGGCGCAGAACCGCCAGTTCAACCGGGTCCAGCTCTTCGATGGTCAGGTCCAGGCAAGGCTTGAGCGCGGCGTCGATCTTGTCCTTCTGCGCAGGAACACCGTGCAGGATTTCACGGAAGTAGGCGCCATCAACATCACTGAAATCGTTATCGACCCGGAACTGCGCCTCGATTTCGTTCAGCGACTGCTTGGCCATGTGCCATTGGTACAGCGCCTGAGTCGCGAGCTGACGGGCTTCGCGACGCTTGACGCTTTTCGATGGCTTGCCGGCATCCGCAGGCTTTGGATCGCGCGGGTTGAAACGATCGCTATCGTCGCTAATCACTTGGCCTCCAACTGTGCCAGCAGGCTGACCATTTCCAGAGCGGACAGGGCAGCTTCGGCACCTTTGTTACCGGCCTTGGTGCCGGAACGTTCGATGGCTTGTTCGATGGAATCAACGGTCAGTACGCCGAAAGCGACCGGTACGCCGAACTCCATGGACACCTGGGCCAGGCCCTTGGTGCATTCGCCCGCCACGTATTCGAAGTGCGGAGTACCGCCACGAATGACTGCGCCCAGGGCGATGATTGCCGCGAACTCGCCCTTCTGAGCAACTTTCTGCGCAACCAGCGGGATTTCGAAGGCGCCAGGCGCACGGATGATGGTGATGTCGCTTTCGCTCACGCCATGGCGAACCAGGGCATCAACTGCACCGCTGACCAGGCTTTCAACGACGAAGCTGTTGAAACGGCCCACTACCAAAGCGTAGCGGCCTTTAGGGGCGATGAAGGTACCTTCGATGGTCTTCAGGGTCATTCGTTAGATCTCTTAAAGAGCCGGGACGCGTTTTCTACGCGTCCCTCAGTGATGTGTTAACCGCGAATACAGGCCCGCAAACTGCCGGTCATTATTCGGAGGGCACGTATTCTACAACTTCCAGATCGAAACCGGATATCGCATTAAATTTCATCGGCGCACTCATCAGGCGCATTTTGCGTACGCCCAGGTCCCGAAGGATCTGCGAACCGGCACCGACGATGCTGTAGGTGGTCGGTTTTTTCACTGCGCTGTGATCCGCGGTTTCGCGGATATGCGCCAGCAACACGTCGCCATCGAGCGGGTGACCGAGCAGCAGCACCACGCCGCTGCCAGCCTCGGCAACCGCAGCCATGGCGGCGCGCAGGCTCCAGCGGCCTGGTTGCTTGACCATCAACAGGTCACGCAGTGGGTCCATGTTGTGCACCCGAACCAACGTCGGCTCTTCGGCGCACACGGTGCCCAGGGTCAGGGCCATGTGCACGTCGCCTTCTACCGAATCACGATAGGTCACCAGGTTGAACTGGCCCAGTTCGCTGTCCAGCGGCTGCTCGGCAATCCGCTGAACGGTACGTTCGTGGATCATCCGGTAGTGAATCAGGTCGGCGATGGTGCCGATCTTGATGTTGTGTTCGGCGGCAAATGCTTCGAGTTCGGCGCGACGGGACATGGTGCCGTCGTCGTTCATCACTTCGCAGATCACACCGCTCGGCTCGAAACCGGCCATGCGCGCCAGGTCGCAGGCAGCTTCGGTGTGGCCGGCCCGGGCCAGCGTACCGCCAGCCTGGGCCATCAGCGGGAAGATATGACCGGGGCTGACGATGTCTTCAGCCTTGGCGTCTTTCGCAGCTGCAGCCTGCACGGTGCGCGCACGGTCGGCCGCGGAGATACCGGTGGTGACGCCTTCGGCGGCTTCGATGGACACGGTGAACTTGGTGCCGAAACCGGAACCGTTGCGTGGCGCCATCAACGGCAGCTTGAGCAGTTCGCAGCGCTCGCGGCTCATCGGCATGCAGATCAGGCCACGGGCGTGCTTGGCCATGAAGTTGATGTGTTCAGGCAGGCAGCACTCGGCGGCCATGATCAGGTCGCCTTCGTTCTCGCGGTCTTCGTCATCCATGAGGATGACCATCTTGCCTTGGCGGATGTCTTCAACCAGTTCTTCGATGCTATTGAGCGCCACAAGGCACCCCCCTTCTTTCGAAATTTGAGCTTCAGGATTTGAGGTAGCCGTTTTGGGCCAGAAAGCTTTCGGTAATGGTGCTGCCGACAGTAGGCTCTGCTGCCTTGTCGCCGAGCAGAAGGCGCTCCAGATAACGCGCCAGCAAGTCCACCTCCAGATTCACCCGGCGACCTGGCTGGTACGACGCCATGATGGTTTCGCTCAGGGTATGCGGAATGATGGTCAGCAAGAACTCGGCGCCATCGACCGCGTTCACGGTCAGGCTAGTACCGTCGACGGTGATCGAGCCTTTATGGGCGATGTACTTGGCCAGATCTTTCGGGGCACGGATGCGAAATTCGACGGCGCGGGCATTTTCGGTGCGGGCAACCACTTCGCCCACGCCATCGACGTGGCCGCTGACCAGATGCCCGCCGAGACGAGTGGTCGGGGTCAGAGCTTTTTCCAGATTCACCGGGCTGCCGCTTTTGAGGTCATTCATGGCGGTGCAGTCGAGGGTTTCGCGACTGACGTCCGCCGCAAAACCATTGCCCGGCAATTCAACCGCGGTCAGGCACACGCCGTTGACGGCAATGCTGTCGCCCAGTTTGACGTCGCTCAGGTCGAGCTTGCCGGTTTCTACGTAAACCCGCACATCTCCGCCTTTTGGGGTCAATGCGCGAATACTGCCGATAGATTCGATGATGCCGGTAAACATGGAGTCCTCCTCGAGAACAGAGCCAGCGCTAGAGCAATGGCCGGGAATTATACGCTGGCCGCTGGCAGAGGAATGGCAATGACTCGCCAGTCATCGCCAACCGCACGAATTTCGGTGATTTTGAGCTCGGGCGCGTCTTTCATCAGCGCCAGTGGCCAGTCCAGTAGTGGTCGAGCCGATGAGCCCAGAAACTTGCCGGCGATGAAAATCTGGAACTCGTCCACCAGCCCGAGCTGGGCAAACGCGCCAGCCAGTCGCGGGCCGGCTTCGACCAGCACGTCATTGACGCCACGGTTGGCGAGTTCGACCAGTAACTGATGCAGATCGACCTGGCCATCGTCGCCCGGCACGATCAGGCATTCCGGACCGTTGGCGTACTGTTCTTCCACCGCGACACACGTGGCGACCAGTGCCGGACCGGCCTTGAAGAACGGCGCATCCAGCGGCACCCGCAGGCGACCGTCGATCAGCACGCGAAGCGGCGGACGGCTCATGGCCAAGGCCGTTTGTTCGGGATCCAGACCCAATTCATCGGCACGCACAGTCAAACGGGCGTTGTCCGCAAGCACCGTGTCGGCACCGGTCAGCACCACACTGGCCTGGGCGCGCAAACGCTGTACCGCCGAACGGGCCGCTGGACCGGTGATCCACTGGCTCTCGCCGCTTTCCATCGCCGTGCGACCGTCGAGGCTCATCGCCAACTTGACCCGCACGAACGGCAAGCCATGCTCCATGCGTTTGAGGAAGCCTTGATTGATCTTGCGCGCCTCGCCTTCCAGTACGCCGCTTTCGGTGGCGATACCAGCCTGGGCCAGACGTTGCAGACCGCGACCGGCGACTTCCGGGTTCGGGTCCTGCATCGCCGCAACGACGCGCGCCACACCGGCATTCACCAGCGCATCGGCGCAAGGCGGCGTACGGCCGTGGTGGCTGCAAGGTTCGAGGGTCACGTAAGCCGTGGCGCCCCGCGCCTTGTCGCCAGCGGCGCGCAGGGCGTGGACTTCGGCGTGGGGTTCGCCGGTGCGCACATGCCAGCCTTCGCCGACAATCTGCCCGTCACGCACCACCACGCAGCCAACCCGGGGGTTGGGGTGCGTCGTGTAATGACCTTTGCGCGCCAGTTCCAGGGCTCGGGCCATGTAATGCGCGTCGAGGATGGCTTGTTCGGAAGAAGTGGTCATTCTTTCACCGGCTCACGGGCGAGGCGATCGATCTCTTCGCGGAACTCGTTGAGGTCCTGGAAGCGTCGATACACCGAAGCGAAGCGGATATAGGCGACTTCATCAAGCTTCTTCAGCTCGGCCATCACCAGTTCGCCGACCACGAGGGATTTGACCTCGCGTTCGCCGGTGGCGCGCAGTTTGTGTTTGATGTGCACCAGCGACGATTCGAGGCGCTCGACACTCACCGGGCGCTTCTCCAGCGCCCGCTGCATGCCGGCGCGCAGTTTTTCTTCGTCGAACGGCTGGCGACTACCGTCGGTTTTGATCAGGCGCGGCAACACCAGTTCGGCGGTTTCAAACGTCGTGAAACGTTCGCCGCAGGCCAGGCATTCACGCCGGCGGCGCACCTGTTCGCCCTCGGCGACCAGACGCGAGTCGATGACCTTGGTGTCGTTGGCACCGCAGAAGGGACAGTGCATGGTGGCAGGCAACAAAAAATGGGAGGGCCATGGTAGCGCATCCCCGTGGCAAGACAAGCCATAGGGTTTGCGGTATACAGACTGGCTGTATATGGATTTCGCTTGCTGGAGCCGCCAATGTCTTTACGCCCCCTCATTTTGCTCAGTCTTTTCAGCCTGTTGGTGGCCTGCGGCAGCGATGCGCCCAAGCCCCAGCCGCCGACGCCCGGCCCTGCACCGCAACAGGCGCAGAAGAAAGCCAAGGCATCGGCCGAGCTCGGCCCCCTGCCGGCTTATCAACGTGAATTGAGCGGCACCTTGCAGGGTGTGCCGGCCGGTGCCGAAGTCGAACTGGCGTTGCTGGTGATCGACGAAAAGGATCGCCCGCAACAATTGCTCGCCAATTCCAACCTGATCGGCACCAATCAGCTGTTGCCGTTTCGTCTGCGTTTCAACCCCGAATCCTTTCCGGCCGGTGCCCGCGTCGAGCTTCGCGGCCGCGCCAGCCAGTCCGGGCAGTTGATTCTGCATCTGCCGGCGCAAATGATCACACAGCCAACCACCCAGGCATTGGGTCAGCTGCAATTCGTCAAAGCGCCATGATTGCACCGCTCGACCTGCAACAGGCGTTAGGTGAATTGCTCGGCGATGCACAGCTTGTCGCCTGTGAGTTGCCAGACACCGAGCTGAAACTCTGGCTGATCGACGGCGACAACATGGACCGTGCCTTCAGCCCGGAAGAAACCCGGCGGATTCTCCACGAGCCGCCGTACTGGAGTTTCTGCTGGGCCAGTGGGCTGGCCGTGGCTCGCTATCTCGCCGAGCACCCGCAATGGGTCGAAGGTAAACGGGTGCTGGATTTCGGCGCCGGTTCCGGGGTGGCGGGGATTGCGGCGGTGAAAGCCGGGGCACTGGAAGTGGTGGCCTGTGACCTGGACCCGCTGGCGATTGCCGCGTGTCGGGCGAATGCCGAACTCAATGGCGTGCAACTCAGCTACTCGACGGATTTTTTCGCCGAGGCCGATCGGTTCGATCTGATTCTGGTGGCCGATGTGTTGTACGACCGGGCAAATCTGCCGTTGCTCGACGAGTTTCTCAGCCGTGGCCGGGAAGCGTTGGTGGCGGATTCGCGCGTGAGGGATTTTCGCCATCCGTTGTATCGGCGCATCGAAATGCTGGAAGCGATGACCTTGCCAGACCTGGCCGAACCTGAAGAGTTTCGGTATGTGAGCCTTTACCATGCGCGGCGTGGCTAAGAGCTTCGCGGGGAAGCCTCGCTCCTACTGGGTTAGTGTTGATTTCAAAATTAAGGTGAACCTGTAGGAGCGAGGCTTGCCCGCGAAGACGTCCCGTCAGGCAGCACATCACTCAATGGCCACCACGCTTTCAGCCACCCCCCACCAAGCCTTATAGTGACCACATCCACGCTTTTACGAGATCCCCCATGAGTCAGGAAACGCCGTACATTTTCGACGCCACGACTGCCGATTTCGACCAGTCGGTGATCGAGAACTCTTTTCACAAACCGGTGCTGGTGGATTTCTGGGCCGAGTGGTGTGCGCCGTGCAAGGCCTTGATGCCAATGCTGCAAACCATCGCCGAGAGCTATCAGGGCGAGTTGCTGCTGGCCAAGGTCAATTGCGACATCGAGCAGGACATCGTCGCGCGTTTCGGCATTCGCAGCCTGCCGACGGTGGTGCTGTTCAAGGACGGTCAGCCGGTGGACGGTTTTGCCGGAGCACAACCGGAATCGGCTGTGCGCACCATGCTCGAACCCCACGTGCAAATGCCGCCGCCCGCTGCGGCCGACCCGTTCGAACAGGCTCAGGCGCTGTTCGATGACGGCCGTTTCGCCGACGCCGAAGCCACGCTCAAAGTGCTGCTGGCTGAAGACAACACCAACGCCAAGGCACTGATTCTCTATGCCCGCTGCCTCACCGAACGCGGCGAGTTGGGTGAAGCGCAAATTGTGCTCGACGCGGTCAAGACCGATGAGCACAAAGCTGCGTTGGCCGGCGCCAAGGCGCAGATCCAGTTCCTCGGTCAGGCCAGGGATTTGCCGGATGCGGCAGACCTGAAAGCACGTCTGGCGAAAAATCCGCAGGACGATGAAGCGGTCTATCAACTGGCGATCCAGCAACTGGCTCGTCAGCAATACGACGCGGCACTGGATGCCTTGCTGAAACTGTTCATCCGCAATCGCAGCTACAGCGAAGGCTTGCCGCACAAGACCTTGCTGCAAGTGTTCGAACTGCTGGGCAACGATCACCCACTGGTGACCACGTACCGTCGCAAGTTGTTCGCTGCGCTTTATTAAGTGGATCGGGTCATGTGAACCCGATCCCGTAGGAGCCCGGCTTGCCAGCGAAGGCGTTTTCATCGGCGCCGCATGAGCCGCATGACGTGAGGCCGCCTTCGCTGCTCGGTGAGGTTCAAGACAGTATCTACGCCTTGCGCCAGCTATACAGCGGCGTATCCCCGCCGCTCACCACTTTGACATCTGCGCAGTGGCGCAAGCGCACCAACAAGCGCTTGCCCGCCGCTGCGCTGCCGGTTAGCCCTTCCAGTTGCTCCAGCAAATCCGGCCCGCTCAATTGCCCGGCCTTGCGCAGCAACTCTTGGGCGATCTGCCACAGCGCATCGTCCTGATTCACCGGTTTGGCGGGCGCAACACTCGCCTCGGGTTTTGCTGCCTGCAACTGCGCACCAAGCTGTGCCCAGTCGCCCTCATCCAGCTCCAGGGTCAAATCCACCGGCCAGTCGCCGATGCTTCCGCGTATTCGCAACATAAGTCTGCTCCTGCACATACCTGACTCGCATGCTCCCATGGGTCTTGCGTAACGCCAAGCAGACGGTCAAACTCTCGGCACTTTCGTTATAAGATTACATAACAAACTCTTCACTTTACTTCGGAGACCCGCCATGCGCCGTCTGCTGCTCGCTTTGCCGTTTGCCTTGTTGCCGCTGGCTGTCACCCAGGCGGCGGTCGAGCATGATCACGATCATGATGAGCATGGCAGCCTCAGCGCCCACGAACATGGCGTCGGTCGCCTGAACGCGGCGCTGGACGGCCAGACTCTGGAGCTGGAACTGGAAAGCCCGGCGATGAACCTGGTGGGTTTCGAACACGCCGCCACCACCGACGCCGACAAGGCCAAGGTCGCTGCCGTCCGTGCCCAGCTGGAAAAACCGCTGGTGCTGTTCAACCTGCCAAAAGCCGCCGGTTGCGTAATCGCGACTCAGGAACTGGAAAGCCCGCTGTTCGGTGACAAGCCGGATGCCGACGATCATGACGAAGAAGACGCCAAGGACGGTCACGAGCATGAACTTGACCACAGCGAGATCCATGCCCATTACCAATTCAGCTGCTCGGCGCCGGGCGCGCTGAAGACCCTGGACCTGGCGACTATCTTCAACACATTCCCGGCCACCCAGAAGATTCAGGTACAACTGATCAGCCCGAGCGGGCAGCAAGGGGTTGAGGTAACAGCCAAGGCTGCCGCCCTGAAATTCTGATCCGATACCACCCCCTGTAGGAGCGAGGCTTGCCCGCGAAGAGGCCATTAGATTCAACAGTGATGTTGACTGTGAGATCGCTTTCGCGGGCAAGCCTCGCTCCTACAGGGGTTTGTGTTGAGTGTGACATTGAGACAAGTAACCAAAACCCATGAAATCGGCGCTATGACCCAAGCACTCATCGAACTGTCCGACCTGGGCTTCAGCTGGCCCGGTCATCCGCCGCTGCTGGACATCCCGGCGTTTCGCCTTATGCCGGGTGAAACCCTGTTCCTCAAAGGCCCCAGCGGCAGCGGCAAGACCACTCTGCTCGGCCTGCTCGGTGGCGTGCAAAAGCCTGATCGCGGCAGCATTCGATTGCTCGGCCAGGAGCTGACCGAACTCTCCGCCGGAGCCCGCGACCACTTCCGGGTCGATCACACCGGCTACATCTTCCAGCAGTTCAACTTGCTGCCGTTCCTCTCGGTGCGCGAGAACGTCGAGTTGCCCTGCCACTTCTCCAGACTGCGCGCAGAACGGGCGAAACAGCGCCACGGCAGCGTCGATCAGGCGGCAGCCACCCTGCTTGCCCACCTGGGTTTGACCGATCAAAACTTGCTCAGCCGCCGTGCCGACTCGCTGTCCATCGGCCAGCAACAACGGGTCGCCGCCGCGCGCGCGTTGATTGGTCAGCCGGAACTGGTGATCGCCGACGAACCGACCTCAGCGCTGGACTACGACGCCCGCGAGAACTTCATTCGCCTGCTGTTCGCCGAATGCCGCGAAGCCGGCTCGAGCCTGTTGTTCGTCAGCCATGACCAGAGCCTAGCGCCGCTGTTCGATCGCCACCTGTCGCTGGCCGATCTCAATCGCGCCGCCACCCCGTCCGAGGTCTGAGATGTATTTGTTTCGTCTAGCCATGGCCAGCCTGGCTAACCGTCGCTTCACCGCGATCCTCACTGCGTTCGCCATCGCCCTGTCGGTCTGCCTGTTGCTGGCGGTGGAGCGGGTGCGCACCGAGGCCAAGGCCAGTTTCGCCAGCACCATCAGCGGCACCGACCTGATCGTCGGCGCGCGCTCCGGTTCGGTGAATCTGCTGTTGTATTCGGTGTTCCGCATCGGCAATGCCACCAACAACATCCGCTGGGACAGCTTCGAGCATTTCGCCAACAACCCGAAAGTGAAGTGGGCGATCCCGATGTCCCTCGGCGATTCCCATCGCGGATATCGGGTGATGGGCACCACCGAGGCGTACTTCGAGCATTACCAGTACGGCCATCAACAGCACCTCGAACTGGCCGACGGCCGCGCCTTCGCCAGCGATCCGTTCGAAGTGGTGCTCGGCGCCGAAGTGGCCGATGCGCTGCATTACAAGCTTGGCGATAAATTGGTGTTGGCCCATGGCGTAGCGGTAATCAGCCTGGTCAAGCACGACGACAAACCGTTCACCGTGATCGGCATTCTCAAACGCACCGGCACCCCGGTGGACCGCACGCTGCACATCAGCCTCGGCGGCATGGAAGCCATCCACGTCGACTGGAAAAACGGCGTGCCGGCGCGCGGTAACGGCCGGATCAGTGCCGACCAGGCGCGCAACATGGACCTGACGCCGCAAGCGATCACTGCGTTCATGCTCGGTCTCAACAGCAAGATTTCGACGTTTTCGCTGCAACGGGAGATCAACGAATTCCGTGGCGAACCGATGCTGGCGATTCTGCCGGGTGTGGCATTGCAAGAGTTGTGGAGTTTGATGAGCACGGCGGAAAAAGCCTTGTTCGTCGTCTCGCTGTTCGTGGTGCTGACCGGGTTGATCGGCATGCTCACGGCGATCCTCACCAGCCTCAATGAGCGACGCAGAGAGATGGCGATCCTGCGCTCGGTCGGTGCTCGGCCGTGGCACATCGCGACCTTACTGGTACTGGAAGCATTCGCCCTGGCATTGTCCGGAGTGATTGCCGGTGTGGCGCTGCTGTATGTGGGCATCGCCGTGGCGCAGGGTTACGTGCAGTCGAATTACGGCTTGTACCTGCCGCTGGCCTGGCCGAGCGAATATGAATGGACACTGCTCGGTGGCATCCTGATCACCGCACTGCTGATGGGCAGCGTGCCGGCCTGGCGTGCTTATCGCCAATCTCTGGCCGATGGCCTGTCGATCCGACTATGAGGACGTTGAAAATGCCCCGCGCCCTGTTTGCGCTATTGATACTGGTTGCCCTGCCGCTGTGGGCGGCCGAACCGAAAGACCTGACCTGGTCGGAAATGATCCCGCCGGATGCGGCGCCAGAAGTGCCGAACATGACGCCGCTGCATGACCTGTCGAAGATGAGCGATGCGTTGTCCGCGGAGTCGGCCCCAGCGGCCAAACAGGACATGCCAAACGCGCCGGTGGTGAAGAGCCTCGATGGCAAGAATATTCGTTTGCCGGGCTACATCGTGCCGCTGGAAGTCAGTGAAGAAGGCCGCACCACGGAGTTTCTGCTGGTGCCGTATTTCGGCGCCTGCATCCATGTGCCACCTCCTCCGTCGAACCAGATCGTGCATGTCAAAAGTGAAGTCGGCGTGAAGCTTGATGAGCTGTATCAACCGTACTGGATCGAAGGTGCGTTGCAGGTCAAGGCGTCCACCAGCGAGTTGGCGGATGCCGGGTATCAGATGGAGGCGGACAAGATTTATGTGTATGAATTGCCGGAGTGAATCCGGTGGTTTTGTGTGGATAGAGAGGACGCCTTCGCGGGCAAGCCTCGCTCCTACAGGGATAACACAATACCCGTAGGAGCGAGGCTTGCCCGCGATGAGGCCATCAAAAGTTCCGCAAAAATCGGGACCATCACTGTTTCATTGAGCTGAATCAAAAGACCGTATCAGTTGGATCCCTACCATTGGACATCGAACATTTTTAACGTCCTTTGGAGCCCCCATGCACAAGTCCAAGCTCTGCGCTTCGCTGTTCGCCCTCGCGCTCGCAGCCCCGCTCGTCCATGCTCACACCGCCGGTGACATCATCGTTCGGGCCGGTGCGATCACCGTCAACCCGGAAGCCGACAGCTCCAGCGTCAAGGTCGATCAGGGCCCATTGAAGGGCGCCGATCTGGGTGGCAAGGCCACCATGAGCAGCGACACGCAATTGGGCCTGAACTTCGCTTACATGATCACCAACCATCTGGGGATCGAACTGCTCGCGGCCTCGCCGTTCGAGCATGACGTGAAGCTCAAAGGCACCGCCCTCGGCGCCGCCAACGGCAAACTCGGCACCCTCAAACACCTGCCGCCAACCCTGAGCCTGGTCTACTACCCGCTGGACGCCAAGTCTGCATTCCAGCCGTATATCGGTGGCGGTATCAACTACACCTGGATCTACGACGAGCACGTCAGCAGCGAAGCCAGCGCCAACGGCTTCAGCAACTTCAAGACAGAAAACTCCTGGGGCCTGGCCTGGCAGGTCGGTGCCGATTACATGCTGACCGACAACGTGATGATCAACGCCCAGGTGCGTTACATCGACATCGACACCACCGCGACCGTGGAAAACAACGCCGTCGCGCCGGGCACCCGTGCCAAGGTCGACGTTGATGTGGACCCGTTCATTTACATGGTGGGTCTGGGCTACAAGTTCTAAACCCGCTGCAAACAAAAGGCGCCTCGACAGGCGCCTTTTTCATTGCCTCACCGGACGCGGAGCGTCCCTGGCTGCATTCCCACGCGGAGCATGGGAACGATCTATCGTCCCAACAACCGCGCCAGGCCGACACTCATCGGTGTCTGCTGCGGGCAGGTAAACCGCTCCAGCAAACGTCGGTTGTTCGCGCGTGAATGGCGGATGTCACCGGAACGCGCCGGGCCGTAGCTCACGGGCGGCAGCTTGCCAACCACCGCTTCAAGGGCTGTAAGCATTTGCTTGAGGCTTGTAGCCTGATTCCAACCGACATTCACCGCGCCAACCTCAACCTGCGGTTTCTCGATGGCTTGCACCAGCACGTCGACCAGGTCCTCGACATAGACAAAATCGCGAGTCTGCTCGCCATCGCCGAACACGGTGATCGGCAAGCCTTTCTGCGCGCGTTCGCTGAAAATGCTGATCACCCCGGAGTAGGGCGAGGACGGATCCTGGCGCGGGCCGAAGATGTTGAAGAAGCGGAAAATCACCGGTTCCAGATCATGCTGGCGACGATAGAAATCGAAGTAATGCTCGCTCGCCAACTTGTCCGCCGCATACGGCGTCAACGGTGCCTTGGGCGTGTCTTCGTCGATCGACTCGCCTTCGCCGTTGTTGCCGTAGACCGCGGCGCTGGATGCAAACAGCACCCGCTTTACGCCAGCCTGACGCATGGCTTCGCAGACATTCAACGAGCCGATGAAATTGCTCTGATGTGTTTTCACCGGATCATCCACCGAAGCCTGCACCGAGGCCACCGCGGCCAGGTGCGCCACAGCGCTGCAACCGACCATTGCCTGCGCCACCAATGCGGCATCGGCGACGTCGCCCACGATCAGTTCGACGAGGGGATTGTCCAGCGGCAGGTTGCTGCGTTTGCCGGTAGAGAGGTCATCGACAATGCGCACCGAATGCCCTTTGGCAAGCAAGGCGTCGGTCAGGTGCGAACCGATGAAACCGGCGCCGCCGGTGATTAAAACAGGGCCGTTAGCCATGGCGATAAAACCTATCCAGTAAGCCCGGGAGTGCCGCGCGCCAGGCGCGGGGCTTGATCCCGAAAGTGTGCAGAATTTTCTTGCAGGCCAGCACCGCGTGTTGCGGTTCTTCGGCGGCGTCGGGCCGCGCGGCGTGAGCCTGGGCGGTCGGCGCTTCAATGGCCAATGAGTGCAGGGCGCGTGCTTCGGTAAGAATAGCCTGCCCCAGTGCCAACGGCGTGGTCGCCTCATGCCCGGCGTAGTGATAAGTGCCCCACAGCGGCGCCGCGCAATCGAGTTGCTTGAGCACCGAAATGATCACCCGGGCGGCATCGTCCACCGGCGTCGGATTACCGCGACGATCATCGGCCATCAGCAGTTCTTCAGCTTTCTCGGCCCGGGAAAGGAATCGCCCGAGGGTGCCGTCGGGGCTGTCATCGAGCAGCCAGCCGAAACGCAGCAGCACGTGCTGCGGACAGGTGGCGCGCACGCTTTGCTCGATTCGCCACAAGGCCTGACCGCGCAGGCCCAGCGGTACCGGTTCGTCTTTTTCGCTGTAGGCGGTCGCCCGGGAGCCATCGAACACGCGATAACTCGACGGTTGCAGCAGCACGATGTTGTGATGCTGGCACAGCTCGGCCAGCCGCTCGATGGCGCGTTCCTGCCCGGCCAGACGCTGTTCGCTGACGGTCTCCGCCTGGAACCAGTCGAAGTAATAGGCGAGATTGATCAACGCATCCGGACGGGTATCGTCGAGCAGTTGCGTCAGGCTCGCGGCGTCCCAGCCGTCTTGCGGGGGGCGGGGGGCGAGGAAACCGATGTCTTCCTCCGCACCGAGGCGAATCAGCGCCTGCCCAAGGGCATTTCCGCCGCCCAGTAACATAAGGCGCATTCGCATAGAGTCAGCAGGCCCAGTCTGATTGGAACGATGGCTTTATCGACAGCACCCGCAGGCGATGTCTTCAATAATTGCCGGAATCGTTGCATTTTGCGGGTTTAGTGCGCAACCGTCATCCGTAAAGTGTAGATCCCAGGGATTTGTGGTGCTGCTACTGGCCTCTTCGCGGGCAAGCCTCGCTCCTACAGGGTTTATCGCGATCAACACATTCCGTGTAGGAGCGAGCGGTGCGGCGATCCGACTTGCTCGCGAAGAGGCCCTCAGCGCCGACACAGGTCCTGAGCGGTACTTGCAACTTCCCGCCCCCACCCGCATAAATGACTCCATGAATCTGCCTATCCCCACGGATGCTGCCCTGGCAGGCTTTCACCCCGCCGTCAGCGCCTGGTTCAGCAATACCTTCCCAGCGGCCACCGCCGCCCAGGCCCGGGCGTGGCCGTTGATCCGCCAGCGCCGTTCGACCCTGATCGCCGCGCCCACCGGTTCCGGCAAGACCCTCACCGCGTTTCTGGCGGTGCTCGACGATCTGGTCCATCGCGGCCTGGAGAGCCCGGACGGCCTGCCGGATGAAACCCTGGTGGTCTACGTTTCGCCGCTCAAGGCGTTGTCCAACGACATCCAGATCAACCTGCAAAACCCGCTGGCCGGCATCACCGAACAATTGCGGGTGATGGGCCTGCCCGACGTGCCGATCAGCACTGCCGTGCGCACCGGCGATACGCCGCAAAAAGACCGCTCGGCCATGCGCAAAACCGCGCCGCACATTCTGGTGACCACCCCGGAATCCCTTTACGTGCTGCTCGGCTCCGACTCCGGCCGGCAAATGCTCGGCACCACGCAAACGGTGATCGTCGACGAAATCCACGCCATTGCCGCCAGCAAACGCGGCAGTCATCTGGCCCTGAGCCTGGAGCGTTTGCAGGCACTGACTTTAAATAAATCGTGCTCGCAACCACTGGTGAGGATCGGCCTGTCCGCCACGCAAAAACCCATCGAAGCGGTGTCGCGCTTTTTGGTCGGCCGTGATCGCGACTGCGACATCATCGACATCGGCCACGCCCGCCCACGGGATCTCGATATCGAGGTGCCACCCGTGCCGTTGTCGGCGGTAATGGCCAACGACGTCTGGGAACTGGTCTATGACCGACTCGCCGTCCTCGCCCGTGAACACCGGACCACGCTGATTTTCGTCAACACCCGTCGCCTGGCCGAACGCCTGAGCCGACACTTGAGCGAACGCCTCGGCAAGGACGCGGTGGCGGCCCACCATGGCAGCCTCGCCAAAGAGTTTCGCCTGGATGCCGAGCAACGCCTCAAGCGCGGCGAGCTGCAAGTGCTGATCGCCACTGCTTCGCTGGAATTGGGGATCGATATCGGCGACGTCGACCTGGTGTGCCAGATCGCTTCGCCCCGTTCGATTGCCGGGTTTCTGCAACGGGTCGGCCGCTCCGGGCACCAGGTCGGCGGCACGCCCAAGGGCCGGTTATTCGCCACCACTCGCGACGACCTGATCGAATGCGCCGCCCTGCTCGATTGCGTCCGCCGTGGCGAACTCGACACGTTGCAGATCCCCGAAGCGCCGCTGGACGTGCTGGCCCAGCAGATCATCGCCGAGGTCAGCTGTCAGGAATGGCAAGAGCAGGCGTTGCTGGAGAAGCTGCGCAATGCGTCGCCTTACGCCACACTCGACGAAAAGCACTATCAGGCACTGCTGCAAATGCTCGCCGAGGGTTACAGCGGCCGCTTGGGTGTTCGTAGCGCTTACCTGCATCGAGACGCCGTAAGCCGCACTCTGCGCGGCCGTCGAGGCGCCAAGCTGACCGCCGTGACCAGCGGCGGGACGATTCCGGACAACGCCGACTACAGCGTTTTGCTGGAGCCTCAAGGGCTAAACATCGGCAGCGTCAACGAAGACTTCGCGGTGGAAAGCATCGCCGGGGATATCTTTCAGCTGGGCAATACGTCGTATCGAATTCTGCGGGTTGAAACCGGTAAAGTCAGGGTCGAAGACGCTCAGGGCCAACCGCCAACCATTCCATTCTGGCTCGGTGAAGCACCGGGTCGCAGCGATGAACTGTCGTTCGCCGTGGCCCGCCTGCAAGCGCAACTCGATGAGCGCCTCGGCGCCACGCCCGGCGACTTGCAGCCAGCCGTCGACTGGCTGACCGACGTACTCGGCTTGAACCTCGCCAGTGCCGAGCAATTGGTCGATTACCTGGCCCGGGCACGGCTGACCCTCGGCGCCTTGCCATCGCAAGACACGCTGCTGATGGAGCGGTTTTTTGACGAGTCCGGCGGTACGCAGTTGATCATCCATTCGCCGTTCGGCAGCCGCATCAACCGCGCCTGGGGCCTGGCCCTGCGCAAGCGTTTCTGCCGCACCTTCAACTTCGAGTTGCAGGCCGCCGCCAGCGAGGACGCCATCGTGCTGTCGCTGTCCACCGGTCACAGTTTCGAGCTGGAGGACGTCTGGCGCTACCTGCACAGCAACAGTGCCGAGCACATGCTGATTCAAGCGGTACTCGAGGCGCCGTTGTTCGGCGTGCGCTGGCGCTGGAACGCGGGGGTCGCCCTGGCGCTACCGCGCTACAGCGGCGGACGCAAAGTGCCGCCGCAGATTCAGCGAATGAAAAGCGAAGACCTGATCGCCAGCGTGTTTCCCGATCAGATCGCCTGTGTGGAAAACCTCGCCGGCGAGCGTGAGATTCCCGACCATCCCTTGGTTGAACAAACCCTCGACGATTGCCTCCATGAGGCCATGGACTGCGAAGGCTGGCTGGCGTTGTTGCGGCGCATGGAACAGGGCGACATCCGCCTGATCAGCCGCGACTTGCCAGCGCCCTCGCCGCTGGCGGCGGAGATTCTCAGCGCCCGCCCCTACACCTTTCTCGACGACGCGCCGCTGGAAGAGCGCCGCACTCAGGCCGTGCTCAACCGCCGCTGGAGCGAACCGCAATCCACCGACGACCTCGGTGCGCTGGACGCCGAGGCGATTACCGCGGTGCGTGATGAAGCCTGGCCAACGCCCACCGGCATCGATGAAATGCATGAAGCCTTGATGAGCCTGGCGTGCATCGCCGACGCCGAGGCTCTGGCCAACCCGAATTGGCTCGATTGGCTAAACACTTTGGCCGACAGCGGCCGCGCCAGCCGTTTGCAGATCAACGCCGAGCAATCGCTATGGTTGGCGCTGGAACGGCTGACCTGTCTACTGGCGATTTATCCACAGGCCAAATGCGTTCCACCGTTGGAGGCGTTGCCCGGTTTCGATGAAACCTGGGAGCCGGAAGAAGCAGTGCTGGAACTGATTCGTGCACGGCTCAGCGCGTTTGGTCCGTTGCCGCTGAAGGCGATTGCCGACCCGCTTGGATTACCGGCGATTCAAGTCACTCAGGCATTGGCGCAACTGGAGCGCGAAGGCTATGTACTGCGCGGGCAATTCACCCCAGGCGCCCCTGAAGAAGAATGGTGTGAACGGCATTTGCTGGCGCGGATTCATCGCTACACGGTCAAACGGCTGCGACGGGAAATCGAGCCAGTGGCCCTGCAGGATTTCATGCGTTTTCTGTTCGACTGGCAGCATCTTTCCGCCGTGAGCCAAGGTCAGGGCCGCACGGTGTTGCCGGCGATCATCAGCCAGTTCGAAGGTTACCCCGCCGCCGCTTCGGCGTGGGACAGCGACATTTTGCCGGCGCGGCTCAAAGACTATTCGGCGACCTGGCTGGATGATTTGTGTCGCAGCGGCAAACTGGTCTGGACCCGCCTGACCTCGCGCAACAAGAACACCAGCACCGCATTACGCAGCACGCCGATTCTGCTGCTGCCACGCAGTCAGGTCGGATTGTGGAGTGGCTTGACTGAGCAGACACCGGCCAGCGAACTGTCACCCAAAACACAAAAAGTCCATGAAGCGCTCAGTCAGCACGGCGCACTGTTTTTCGATGAGCTGATTCATGAAGCTCATCTGCTGCGTTCGGAACTGGAAATCGCCTTGCAGGAACTGGTCGGTGCCGGGCTGGTAAACGCCGACAGCTTCGCCGGCCTGCGCGCGCTGATCACCCCGGCCAGCAAACGCCAGAATCGCAGCAGCCGACGCGGGCGCGGGGCGTTTGTCGGCGGGATGGACGATGCCGGACGCTGGGCGTTGCTGCGACGCGGTTCGGCCGCGTCGGTTGTGGATAAGCAACGTCCGGCGCCCACACCCACAGAAACCCTGGAACACATCGCCATGACCTTGCTGCGCCGTTATGGCGTGGTGTTCTGGCGCTTGCTGGAGCGTGAGGCGGACTGGTTGCCGAGTTGGCGGGAATTGCTGCGCACGTTCCATCGGCTCGAGGCCCGGGGAGAGATTCGTGGCGGGCGGTTTGTCAGTGGCCTGGCGGGGGAGCAATTTGCGCTGCCTGAAGCGATTCCATTGCTGCGCGAAGTCAGGCGACGACCGCACGACGGGAGTTTGATCGCAGTGTGCGGAGTGGATCCGCTAAACCTTGCCGGCACTCTGTTGCCGGGCGCGAAAGTGCCGGCGCTGGCGAGCAATCGACTGGTGTATCGCGACGGTCTGCCGACCGCCGCCGAGATCGCCGGCAAACAACAGTTCTGGCTGGAGCTGGATCAGCAGGCGAGTGCCGAGGTGCGCAATAAACTGATTCGCCATAATTCCCTGTAGGAGCGAGGCTTGCCCGCGAAGGGAGCGCTGCGGTGTATCAGCAGGACCGCGCCATCGTTCTTCGCGGGCAAGCCTCGCTCCTACAGTTCAGACGATCTTTTCGTTTTTACCGCCCGTAGCCCCGTCGAAACTTTCCCACACACCCGGCAGTCATCAAAAGACAGAGGCTGTCCGAGGGCTACATTAGACGGGAGGCGACATGGCGGCGATTCATATTGGCATTTCAGGCTGGCGCTACACGCCTTGGCGGGGGGAGTTCTACCCGAAGGGGCTGACCCAGAAGCGTGAACTGCAATTCGCTTCACGGGCAGTGAACAGCATCGAAATCAATGGGTCGTTTTACGCCCTGCAACGGCCCGAACGTTACGCCCAGTGGTACGCCGAAACCCCGGCGGGCTTCGTGTTCAGCGTCAAGGCGCCGCGCTTTATCACCCACATCAAGCGCCTGCGGGACATCCATAAACCCTTGGCGAATTTCTTCGCCTCCGGAGTGCTGGAACTCAAAGAAAAACTCGGCCCGATACTCTGGCAGTTTCCACCCAACTTTAAATTCGACCCGGAGTTGTTCGAAAGCTTTCTCGAACAATTACCCCACGACACGGAACAGGCCGCCGCCCTCGCCCGCCAGCATGAACCGCGCTTGAACGGTCACGCCAGCATGAAGGCCTATGGCAAAAAACCGCTTCGTCATGCCGTGGAAATTCGCCACGAGAGCTTCGTCGATCCCGCCTTTGTCCGCCTGCTCAAACGCTATAACACTGCGCTGGTTATCGCCGACACTGCGGGCAAATGGCCGTATCGCGAAGACCTCACCAGCGATTTCGTCTACCTGCGCCTGCACGGCGCCGAAGAACTCTACGCCAGCGGTTACACCCCCCAAGCGCTGAAACGCTGGGGCGACCGGATCGATGCCTGGTATCACGGAAAGCAACCGGAGGATCCGGAATTGATCGCGCCTCGGCAAAAACCCAAGACCCGCAAGTCCCGGGAAGTGTTCTGCTATTTCGATAACGACATCAAAGTCCGTGCGCCCTTCGATGCCCGCCGCTTGCTTGAGCGTTTCCATCTCGACAAAGACCTCGTTACCGCTCCCGGCGAGCCGGTTGCCAAAGGGGTACTGCCATGAGCATTCCCGAACCTGTAGGCACGACGGATGAACAACAGCCAATTATCAGCTCGGTGAGCCGCTTCACCGTGCTGACGGTCAACACCCACAAGGGTTTCACCGCGCTCAACCGGCGCTTCATCCTGCCCGAGTTGCGTGAGGCGGTGCGCACTGTGTCCGCCGACGTGGTGTTTCTGCAGGAGGTCCATGGCACCCACGAACATCACCCCCAGCGCTACAACAATTGGCCGGCGATACCCCAATATGAATTTCTGGCCGATACCCTGTGGCCGCAATTTGCCTACGGGCGCAACGCGGTTTATCCGGCGGGCGATCACGGCAATGCGCTGTTGTCGAAATTCCAAATCATTCGTCACGATAACCTCGACGTTTCCATCAGCGGCCATGAGAACCGTGGAATCCTGCATTGCGTACTGCGCATGCCCGGTGATGGACGGGAAGTGCATGCCATTTGCGTCCATCTGGGACTGCTCGAAAGTCACCGGATGGCACAACTCAAACTGCTGACCCAACGCATGGAAGAGTTGTCGCAGGATGCCCCGGTGGTGGTCGCCGGCGACTTCAACGACTGGCGCCTGCGCGCCGATGCGCTGCTCAAGCCCTGCGGTTTGCGTGAAGTGTTCGCCGAACTGCATGGCAAACCGGCGCGCAGTTTCCCGGCGCGTCTGCCGGCGTTGCGCCTGGACCGCATCTACGTGCGCAACCTTAAGGCCAGCCATCCGCAAGTACTCGCGGCACGACCCTGGTCACACCTTTCCGACCATGCACCGCTGTCGGTGGAGATCGAGCTATGACCGGCCCATTGATGGAAAAAACCACGATCGAACACGTCTCCACACCTCCGCCCGTGCGCAAGCCGGCGATGGTTGACGTCGCATATGGTTGGCACGGTAACAACCGGGTCCAATTGCTGGAAAACGGTGAGGAATACTTTCCACGGGTGTTTGAAGTGCTGCGTCAGGCCCAGAGTGAAATCCTGCTGGAGACTTTCATTGTGTTCGAGGACAAGGTCGGCAATGAGCTTCAACAGATTCTGATTGAAGCGGCTCAACGCGGCGTGCGCATCACCGTCAGCCTCGACGGTTTTGGTTGTGGCGAACTGAGTACGGAGTACCTCGCGGCCCTGAGCAACGCAGGCGTGCGCCTGCAAATATTCGACCCCGCTCCGCGTCACTTCGGCATCCGCACCAACTGGTTCCGCCGTCTGCACCGCAAGATTGTGGTGGTCGACGGGACGATTGCGTTCCTCGGCGGCATCAACTTTTCCGCCGACCACTTGGCCGACTTCGGTCCCGAGGCCAAACAGGATTACTCGGTTGAAGTGCAAGGCCCGGCGGTGGCCGATATTCATCATTTCGCCTTGCTGCAAAGCGGTCGTCCGGCCCGGGCCAAATACTGGTGGCAACGCCGCAGACAGAGGCGCGCGGAACTGGCGGTCAGCGATCATGGGGGTCAGGTGCGGCTGGTGTATCGCGACAATGGCGAACACCCGGGCGATATCGAAGAGGTGTACTTGCAGGTCGTGCGCAGTGCCCGACGTCGCGTGGTGATCGCCAACGCCTACTTCTTTCCCGGCTATCGGCTGCTGCGGGAGATCCGCAATGCGGCGCGTCGTGGGGTCGAGGTGCGCCTGATTCTTCAGGGGCAACCGGATTTGCGGGTGGCCAGGCTCGCCGCACGCATGACCTACGATTACCTGCTGCGGGCCGGGGTAGTGATTTACGAATATTGCGACCGTCCCCTGCATGGCAAAGTCGCCCTGGTCGACGAGGACTGGAGCACCGTCGGCTCAAGTAACCTCGACCCACTGAGCCTGTCCCTGAACCTGGAGGCCAACGTGTTGATCCGCGACCGTGCCTTCAACCGCGACCTGTTCGAGCGTCTCGACGAATTGAGCAGCAACCACTGCAAGGTCATGTCGGCGGACAAGACGCCTCGCGGACGGGTCTGGCACATGACTGTCGGTTTTCTGGTGTTTCACTTCCTGCGGCATTTCCCGGCGTGGGCCGGTTGGCTGCCGGCGCATAAACCGCGCCTGAAACCCTTCATCCATCCGACCGGGAGCGATAAGGCATGAGGCATTCTGATGCGCAGCCTGCCCCTCACTCCGACACGCCGCGAAAATCCCATTGGCACCGCTGGAAAAAGCCTCTGACGATGCTGTTTTTTCTGGCGTTGATCGTGCTGTTCACGATGCTTGCCCAACGCATCGAATGGGGTGAAGTGTTCGATACCCTGGCCAACTTCAAAGTGCGCACACTGATCATCGCGTCCGGATTGACGTTGATGAGTTTTCTGGTCTACGCCTGTTTCGACTTGATCGGTCGCACCTACATCCGACAGGACCTGACCTGGCGGCAGATCCTGCCGGTGGGCATCATCAGCTATGCCTTCAACCTTAACCTGAGCGCCTGGGTCGGCGGGGTCGCCATGCGTTATCGGCTGTATTCGCGGCTCGGCGTGAGCAAAAGCAACATCGCGAAAATCCTCGGGCTGAGCCTGGCGACCAACTGGTTCGGCTACATGGTGATTGCCGGCACAGTGTTCAGCAGCGGACTGGTGCGAATGCCGCCGGGCTGGAAGTTGAGCAGTGGTGCCCTGCAAGGCGTGGGCGCGTTGTTGCTGCTGTTGAGCGCGGGGTATCTGGCGGCCTGTCGGTTTTCCAGGCGGCGGGAATGGTCGATTCGCGGCGTGGAAATCAATCTGCCGTCGCTGCACATGGCGGTTCTTCAACTGGCCCTCGGCGCGCTGAACTGGTCGCTGATGGCGGCGGTGATCTTCACCCTGCTGCCGAGCAAGCTGGACTATCCGCTGGTGCTTGGCGTGTTGCTGATCAGCGCCTTTGCCGGGGTTATCACCCACATTCCGGCCGGGCTCGGCGTTTTGGAGGCGGTGTTCGTGGCGTTGCTACAACATGAGGTCTCGCGGGGAAGCCTGGTGGCGGGGTTGCTCGCTTATCGGGCGATCTATTTCCTCTTGCCGCTGCTGATTACCGTGGTGATGTACCTGGTGGTGGAGGCCAAGGCGAGGTCGTTGCGGATTTCGAAAAAACCGGGATGAGGTGTGGCGTTCGGGATGACGCCTTCGCGGGCAAGCCTCGCTCCTACAGACCACAATGCCGTGACCGATACAAAACCCGTAGGAGCGAGGCTTGCCCGCGAATAATCGCAAGATCACCGCAAACCTCAACTCGACTGAATAATGCTCAACCGCTCGCCCACCACCATTTCCGTGATCCAGCCCACCAGGATCGTGGTGTACGCCTGTTGCGAGACAGGCTCGCTCAAGGCGTGATCGGCACCATCGATGATCCGGTGAGTCAGCGAGTGGGTCTGCTGACACGCCGCGCGGTAACTCATGATAGTCGCGTGGGGCACATAGGTATCGGTCTCGGACTCCACCAGCAACACATCCCCGGTAAATTGCGAACAGGCATGCAGCGCGCGATTGCTGTCGGCGCTGACCCGCGTGCTGCGATAATCGCGCAAATCGAGCTTGTCCAGCTCACGCTTGGGCGTGTGCCAAAAGTCGTCGCGATACAACGCCGGCACCCGCAACGCCAACCAGCGCACCGGGCGCAACGACGTCAGGATCGACGCCAGATAACCCCCATAACTAGTGCCGACCACCGCGATCGCTGAGGTGTCGAGCGCCGGGTGAGCGAGCAAGCGGTCGTAGGCTGCCAGCAGGTCGCGCAAGTTGTCTTCGCGGGTTATCCGCGACAACGGAATACCGGTCCCGCCCGTATGGCCGCGCAAGTCGAACGTCAGGCACACGCAACCCAAACCGGCGATGCCTTTGGCGCGCTCCAGATCGCGTTCCTGACTACCGCCCCAACCGTGGACGAAAAGCACACCCGGGACTTTCGATTTGGGGCTGAGAAAGGTCCCGCTCATCTGTTCATCGTCAATGTCGATCGCAATGGTTTCGCTTCTAGCCGTCATAGGATTTGACCGTTACGTACTTGAGAAGAAAGTCACTGTGTTCCGCCGGCCCGCGGTACACCTCAATGGCGTTGGCCGGCAGCGGTTGGTCGGTATAGGTTTCAACCGACGACACGCGAATCGCGCGCAAGCCGGGGTTGTTGACGAAGCTCTGCAGCGCCGCGACTTCGGCACTGCTTGCACCGCCGATGCGCCAGGACTGTTCGAGCACGCCGCTGCGTTGTTTGCCGTTGCAGTCCAGCCCCTGGGCGATGTCGTAGTTGCGTCGCGAGGCGTAGAAACCGGGGTAGGCTTCATCCGCTGCGCTGTCGAACACCTGCGCTTGCTGGATCGCCAGCCTTGTGTCATCCGGCAGTTCCAGCGCCAGCAGATCCTCGTAATAGCCCTGCACCACCAACAGGTTGGAGCCTCCATAAACCTGCTCGCCCTGACCGTCTTCGGTCAAGTATTGATCACCGCAATAACTCAGCACCTTGTCGCCAATGAAGCTTTGGCCGACGCTGTGGGTGATCACCTCGGTCAAGTCTTGTTCCAGCACTACGCCTTCGGTGAACAACGTTTTGACCTCGGGACGAGTGAGGATGGCGTCGAACTGGTCGAGGCTTTTGATCACTTCCTGACCGCGTCCGGCGCAGGCATGAATAGGCTTCATGCGGATCGGACCGCTATAGAGCAGATGCTCCGCTGCCGGGCGAGCATCGTCCAGGGAGAACACGCTGAGGCCGTCGAGTACGACGCTGCGTACCCGTTCGGAAAACAATGACGACCAGCCTTCGGGCGCGAACGCATAGCGGTTCAACAACCCATGACTGATGGCTTTGGTACAGATGAAATCGTGGTCGACGTAACCGCCCCACAAATCCTCCGGCCCTTTGACACCCAACTGCCGGGCGGCAGCAACGCCCACCAGCGTCTGGGTCGGCAACAGATAAACATCACGGCCGCTATGCAGGTCCAAGTCATAACTGCCGCCGTATTCGAGCCCGACGACCTGCGCCAGCCAACGGGCCAGCGCGCGATTGGTTTCGACTTCGTGCAGCGAGGCGTCGGGGCGCACCGAATGGGCGAGCACCAGTTTCTTGCGGTTTGTTGGGGTCATGCGTTCCCCTTCAATCTGCGCTTGATGAATGTAGTTGAAGGGGGTGCAGAGATCAGGCCAACAGCGGCTGGAGAGAAACGGGTTTAAAATCAGCCGGTTGCGAAATGCATGATGGCACCAAGCCTGTTTTATTCTGCACGACGCCTTTCAAAACTCCCGGCATTTTGCACGACCACAGCCTGGCGCAAGATCCAAATGTAGGAGCGAGCTTGCTCGCGAATGCGGTGGATCAATTAGCATCAATGTCGACTGATAGATCGCTTTCGCGAGCAAGCTCGCTTTTGCATTGGATCTGCGGTGATGCTCGCTACCGAGCCACCGCTGCGGTCGCAGACACACCAAACCGCCCCCGGTAATCACTCGGCGCCAGCCCGGTAATCTTCTTGAACGTTGCCCGAAACGCACTCGGATCCTGATAACCCACGGTCCAGGCAATGTGATCAATGGTGCCGTTTGTAAACTCGAGCATTTCCCGTGCCTTGCCGACTCGCAGGTGCTGGCAGTACTCGGTGGGTTTCAATCCGGTCGCCGCACGAAAACGCCGCAGGAAGGTGCGCTCTTCCAGCCCCGCCCGCTCGGCCATCGCCGCCACCGAAACATCGGTCGCCCCGGTGCTTTGCAGCCAATGCTGGACCTTGAGAATCGACGCATCGCCATGGCTGAGAATCGGTGAAAAATTACTGCCGCACTCGCTCGCGCTGTCGCTGTGTTCCACCACCAGAAACTGTGCCGTGCCGGTGGCAATGCTCGGCCCGAGCAAACGGTTCACCAGCCGCAACCCCAGCTCTGACCAGGCCATCAACCCGGCGGTGGTGATCAGGTCGCCATCATCGACTATGGGTGTATCGGCCTTGAGTTTGATCGCCGGATAACGCTCGGCGAAGGCCTTGGCCGAAGTCCAGTGGGTAGTGGCGCTACGGCCGTCGAGCAGGCTGCTTTCAGCCAACAGAATAGAACCCACGCAGACCCCGCCAAGGGTCGCACCGTTGGCATGTTGCTGACGAAGCCAGCGAATCAGTCCTTGGGGCGCCTGCCCCTTGGAAAAACCTCCGATCGAGGGCGGGATCAACACGGCGACCAATGCGCCGGCCGGGCCAGGATGAGTGTCATAGACCCGCTCGGGCACTTGATCGCCATCGACCTGCCAGTGACTGACCCGCAGTAACGGTAGCTGCGCCGCCTGATGCTCGGCGGCGATCCGGTTGGCCACGCCGAAAAGATCCGTCAGCCCATGCACCGCCGCCATCTGCGCACCGGGATAGATCAGCACTCCCAGTTCGGCGACTGCCCTTTCTACACCCATTGTCAGTTTTCCCCCTTCTATTGTCGGTGCGGCCAATCCTCGAACGGAGAGCCAGCGCCAATACTTCATTCCACACCCAATACACACTTCGAGGAAACACCCATGGCCAAGCAAGCACTCATCGTAGTCGATATCCAGAACGACTACTTCCCCCAGGGCAAGTGGCCGCTGGTGGGCGCCGACGCCGCAGCAGACAACGCCGCACGGTTGATTCAGGCGTTTCGCGAGGCCGGTGATCCGGTGGTGCATATCCGCCACGAATTCACCTCCGACGCCGCACCGTTCTTCACGCCAGGCTCTGAAGGCTCAAAGTTGCACCCCAAAGTCCTCAACCGCGCCGACGAGCCGGTGGTGCTCAAACACTTCGTCAACTCGTTCCGCGAGACCGAACTGGAGGCCCTCCTCGACCAGCAAGGCATCGAGCACCTGGTGATCGTCGGGAGCATGAGCCACATGTGCATCGACGGCATCACCCGAGCCGCGGCCGACCTGGGCTACACCGTCACGGTGATTCACGACGCCTGTGCCACCCGTGACCTGGAATTCAATGGCGTCACCGTGCCGGCCGCCCACGTTCACGCCGCCTTCATGTCGGCCCTGGGTTTTGCCTATGCCAGCGTGGTGTCCACCGACGACTTTCTGGCTGATTAAGGTGAGAAACCTGTAGGAGCGGGCTTGCCCGCGAAAGCGGTGTGTCAGGCGACATCAATGTTGACTGTACCGCCGTCTTCACGGGCAAGCCCGCTCCTACACAGTCGAAAAAATCTCACGCGTGAGCTATTGAGAGCTGCAAAAAATGCCTGTAGTGTTTCTCACGCGTGAGATTTTTCACAACGAGGCCAGCATCATGCAAAGCAGCTCTCCATCAGATCCGCCTACCGGATCTGTTACCGATTCAGCGAGCCAAAAGGGAGAGCGCTCGAAACCGTCCGCGAAAAAACCATCTAGCTTCTACATGAAGCAGATGCGCGCGGGCCTGGGTGCCGCCGGCTATGTGAAACACGAGACTTGGGTGCTTCCCGAAAACCGAAGCCTGCTCAAGCAGATGGAGAAACAGCTACGCCAACCGATTCTGGCTGGCTCATTCATGTCGGAGAATTACATGAGCGCAGGTAATAACTGGAACATCGATCGCCTCTACAGCGCCCTTCAGGCCCTCGACGAAGTGGTTTCGAACGACATCACCCTTTCCCTCGTTCAAGGCTCCGAGTCCAGCATCAAGCTGGAAATGAACGAGTTCGGTGGCTTGCCGATTTACATCGCGGTAGTGGGCGATCAGGTCATCGTGGATACCGTCCTGGTCGATGTCGAGTCCATCAACGACGTACCGGCCTTCAACGATGCCGTGCTGCGCAGCCGGGAAATGTTCCCGCTGTCCTCGATCGGTATCGAGTCCATGCCCAACGGTCAGATCGTTTACAACATGTTCGGCGCGCTGAGCTCCGACTCCAGCCTGACCAACGTCGTGACCGAGGTCAAAACCCTCGTCGACAACGTCCAGCGCGCCAGCGAAGCCTTTGAACGTTTCTTCATCTAATTTTTCGGGAACAGGAACTATCCAATGACTCAGTCCATCTGGAGCAAATTGTTCACCGCGCTGCGTGGCGGTGCCAATGAAGTCGGCGAATCGATCGTCGATCAACAGGCCCTGCGCATCCTCGACCAGGAAATTCGCGATGCTGACAGCGCGCTGGCCAACGCCAAGCGTGAGCTGGTCACCATCATGGCCAAGCACAAACTGTCGACTGATCGCGTCAGCGAGTACAACGCCAAGATCAAGGACCTGGAATCCAAGGCCCTGGCCGCGATCCAGGCCAACCGCGAAGATCTGGCACTGGAAGTGGCCGAAGCCATTTCGACCCTGACCAATGAACTGGACGTCGAGCAAAAGCAGGCCACCGAATTCGGCGGTTACGCGGACAGCATGCGTAAAGACATCACCAAGGCCGAAAGCCGCATCAAAAGCCTGCGTCAGCAAGTGGACATGGCCAAGGCGCGTGAAAGCGTACAGAAAGCCCAGGTCAGTGCTTCGATCGCCAGTGGCGGCGCCAACGGCAAACTGGAAACCGCCGTCGGTACGCTGAACCGCCTGCAAGCCAAACAGCAACAACGCGCCGCTGAACTGCAAGCCCAGAACCAACTGGCCGATGCGTCGACCGGCACCGACCTGGAGCGCAAGCTGCGTGAAGCCGGCATCACGCCGAACGAAGGCAGCGCCAATGCGATTCTGGAACGCCTGAAGAAAAAATCGGCTGAGTAATCGACTCAAGTGCCGGATGCATAACCTGTGGGAGCGAGCCTGCTCGCGAAGAGGTAGTGTCAGTCGACATCAATGTTGCCTGACAAAACGCTTCGCGAGCAGGCTCGCTCCCACAATGGATTGCGTTTCAATTTTCGTCGAGTCGAGTTGAGTCGAGGTCACGGATGGATACCCTGAAGGGTTTCAAGACAATCGCAGGCGTGGCCCTCTTCATGGTTGTGCTGCAACTGCTCAATGTTGCGACCGGCTACAGCCTGACTGCCTTCGGCCTGGTGCCGAGAACACTGCACGGATTGGCCGGCATCATTACCTCGCCTTTCTTGCATGGGTCCTTTACGCACCTGAGCACCAACCTGATTGCCTTTTTGATCCTCGGTACCCTGGTCATTGTCGAAGGGCTCAGCCGGTTCATGGTTGTCAGCGCTATCATTATTTTGCTGGGCGGTTCGCTGGTCTGGCTGTTCGGTTTTGCAGGTGTACACGTCGGTGCCAGCGGATGGGTATTCGGGCTGTGGGCGTACCTTCTGTCGCGCGCCTGGTTCCAGAGGAGCTGGAGCAATCTGATAACGGCCAGTATCGTGGTCCTGCTCTATGGCGGCTTGATCTTTGGCTTCCTTCCTCGCCAGGGCATGTCCTTTGAAGGGCATATCTTTGGGGCGATCGCCGGGTTTATTGCAGCCAAGGTACTGTTATCTACGCCGCGCAGCAGGTTTAATGCCGCCCGGTAACCGCACTTGAGCACTCAGACGCCAGAGCGATTACGTCGCCAGGAATGAGCCCCACGGAGTCAGGGATGTAATGTCGATTTTCCTTTTATTGCGCACGTACGCCTCATCCTTCTTCCATCGGTTCGGCTGGGCAGGCCTGACCATTGCGTTGGGCGTACACCTGAGCACGGCCTATATCGGCCTTGTGCTTCTGGGCGAACAACACCTCATCTCCCCCGCCACGTTTACCTACTTCTATCTCACCACCACACTCACTGTCGGCTACGGCGATCTCGCGCCACAAACAGCCGCGGGACGAATTTTCGTGGCGACCTGGGTCATGCTCGGGGGCATTGCGCTGCTGACGGCAGCCATCGGCAAAACCACCAGCAGTGTCATCGATGTATGGAGAAAAGGCATGAAGGGCAAAGGCGATTTCACCGGCAAGGTCGGCCATACGGTTCTCATCGGCTGGGAAGGTGCGTCCAGCGAGCGGGTCGTTGAATTATTGCTGCAGGACGAAACATCCAATGACAACCTGATCGTCATTTGCGATTGCGACCTCGAAGAAAATCCCATGCCGGGCAAAGCGGACTTTATCAAAGGCGAAAGCCTGTCCTCCGCCGCACTTTTGCTGCGTGCCGGCGTTCCCGGTGCCGAGCGTGTCCTGGTGCGTACCCACTCAGACGATCTGACCCTGGCCACCGTGCTGGCGGTCAATCAACTGAGCCCTGTCGGCCATGTGGTCGCCCACTTCAATGAAAGTGAGATCGCTGCGCTCGCCAGCGCCTACGCGCCCCGCCTGGAATGCACCTCGAGCATGGCCATCGAGATGTTGGTGCGCGCCTCTCAGGATCCAGGCTCATCCGTGGTCATCAATGAATTGCTGTGCGTGGGTCAAGGCGCCACCCAATATTTGATGAAACTGCCAGACACCTTTGAAGCAACGTTCGGCGATCTGTACGCACAGATGAAAGAACACCACAACGCGACCCTTATCGGCTACCGCGCCAAAGGCGCCCGACACCCGTCGATCAACCCGCCCGGCGCCACTCGCGTCGAGGGCGGCGAACTCTTCTACATCGCCTCAACGCGCCTCAAGGAAATCACCCATGGGATGGTTTAAACAGTTGATGGGGCTTGAGGCCCCGAAAGCGAATACGCAATCGAAATGGACAGCCAGCGAAACCCTGCCCGCCATCGGTCCACTGGGCCTGGCATTGGGTAAAGAGGTGATGTTCGACACCACCCTGAAGTTGTTGCTCGACGGCAACACCACCGTGGTCATCCCTGGCTCCCAACAGATCTGGAGCGCCGGCACCATTGATCTCGGGCAGTCGACCTGGCTGTCGCGCTATTACATGAACGACGAAGATTACTGGCTGCAAGTACACACTACCGGTGGCATCGCCGGACAGGTCGAATCGGTGATCCTGTTCAATTACCTCAGTTACATCACCATCAACAGTGAAGCGGAGCTGAGTCGGCTGGCCGGCCCTCAAAGCTTGATTGGCCTGCCGACTTACAACCACAACGGTGTCGAATACACCCGCGAATGGGGCACCGAGACCGGCCAGACAGAACTGGTGGCGCTGAGCGAACACCTGAAAAATCCGGATGAGTCCTACAGTATCGAACACCGTTCGATGCTATACGTCCGGGAAACCGGCCTGACCGATCGCCGGGAATTCCTGCTGTTTTCTGTCGAAGAAGACGCCGAAGGCACCATCAGCTTGAGCACTTCGCTGGGCATTTCGCTGTACACCACTGACCTGAACACTTTTTAAAAAGGAAGAAGTCCATGCTTGAAGCGCTCTCCATCTCCCTGAACAAAGCCGCCGTGCTCGGGTTTGTTTTGTACATTCTCGGCGCCGCCGTGCTGTTCGCGCTGTTCCAGTTCATCTACACCCGAATCACCCCGCACAAAGAGTTCGAACTGATCCGCTCGGGCAACGTAGCGGCCTCGATCGCACTGGGTGGCGCCATCATCGGTTTCGCCATTCCGGCCAGCAATGTGATCGCCTACTCAATCAGCATTCTGGACTTCGTCGTCTGGGCAGTGATCGCCGCTTTCGTACAGCTGCTGGCGTTTCTGCTGACCAGCCTGGTGCTCAAAGGCGCCTCTGAACGCATTAAAAAAGGTGAAATCGCTGCGGGTATCTATGTCGCGGCAGTGGCCATCAGCGTCGGCATGTTGAACGCCGCGTGCATGACCCCTTCCCAGAACTGATTGCGCACGGAGATCCCGATGAAACGAAGCAAGTACGTTCAGCTCTCGCTGGCAGCGTCGGTCGCCATGGCGATATCAGGCTGCGGGCAGGAAGAAAAAACCTACGCGATGCAGAAGAAGTACAACTTCCAGTCCGTTCAGCAGTGTGCCGATGAAAAGCTCCCGGTGGACGTCTGCTCTGACGCCTACATGGCCGCCATGGCTGAGCATCGCCGTATCGCGCCGGTATACGACAACCAGGCCGATTGCGATGCCGACTTTGTCGCCGACTGGTGCCAGCAGGATTCCGCCGGCAAGTTCATCCCCAAGCTGGGTGGTTTCGAACTGACCGCCGATGGCGAGGTGACGCAATCCCAAGTGGACGCCGCCAAGGCTCAATTGCCCGCCTCGGAAGCGAACAGTGGAGGTTCCGGGTTCTCCGGCACCAGCCTGCTGACCGGCCTGCTGATCGGCAACATGCTGAGCAACAACCGCAACAGCTATTACTCCCAGCCGGTCTACCGCTATCGCGATGATCGCGGCAACTACGGCTCCTCGACGCTTAACCAGCGGATTTCGAAAGGCACAACCTTTACCAAGTCCAATCAGGCAAGGTACGGCAGCAGCAGCTATACCGACTCAATCCGTTCCGCCAGCAAGCCGATTTCCGTTGCGTCGTCCACATCCCGTGGCGGCTTCGGCAGCAAAGCCAGCGCCCGCAGCGGTTGGGGCGGTTCAAGCAGCGCTGGCCGATCGAGCAGCTAAGGAACGAGCGCCATGAAGAAGATCCTCTGCGCCGAGCGTCATGACTGGAAACAGACCGCTGAAAATCTTGGCTTCCTGTTCCATACCATCGACGACGAACCTTATTGGGACGAGAGCGCGTATTACCAGTTCACGCTCAAACAGATCGAGAACGATCTCGAAGACCCGACCACCGAGATTCATGAGATGTGCATGGACCTGGTGGCACGCGTGGTTCAGAGCGAGGAGTTGCTGGAGCGCCTGAGCATTCCCGCGCCATTCTTCGACATGGTTCGCACTTCATGGCTCGAAGGCCACCCGCACCTGTATGGGCGCATGGATTTTTCCTACAACGGCAGCGGGCCCGCCAAGTTGCTGGAACTCAACTACGACACGCCGACCAGCCTGTATGAGGCCGCGGCGTTTCAGTGGGGTTGGCTGGAGCAATGTATCGAACGTGGTTTGCTGCCCAAACATGCCGATCAGTTCAACAGCATCGACACCAAGTTGCATCAGGCCTTTGCCCAACTGCAGCTCAAACAGCCCTTCTATTTCGCCTCGATGAAAGACTCGGTCGAAGACAAAGGCACCACCGACTATCTGCGCCTGATCGCGGAAAAAGTCGGCATCGAATCACGGCACATCGACATCGAGGACATCGGCCTCACCCATGAAGGACGTTTCGTCGATTTGGAAGATCGCTGGATTCCTCACCTGTTCAAGCTGCATGCCTGGGAATTCATCTTCCACGAGCCCTTTGGTGCTGCGATTGCCCAGAGCGATACACAGTTTTTCGAGCCAGCCTGGAAATCGATCATTTCCAACAAGGGCATTTTGCCGCTGCTGTGGGAGTTCAACAAAGGTCACCCGAACCTGCTCGCGGCGCACCTGGATGCCGACCCGAGCAAAGCGGTACCCAAGGGCTGGGTGCGCAAGCCGTTCTTCTCCCGGGAAGGTGCCAACATTGAATTGCAAACCGCTGACGGTCTGATCGTGAAAGAGGACGGGCCCTACACCGACGCGCCGTTTATCCTTCAGGAATTCGCCCCGCTGCCGCAGTTTGGCGACAGCTTTACGCTGATTGGCTCTTGGGTAATCGGGGATCAAGCCGCGGGGATTGGCGTGCGGGAAGACAACAGTTTGATCACCAAGGATTCGAGCCGGTTTTTACCGCACCTGATACTCGATTGACCCATCCATCGCCGTGGTGGACAGATAGTAAGACGTCCACAAGACTTATGGCTGAAATGCCGGATAATGGCGGCCAAATTGTCTAGCCCGTTATTCTGGTAACCCCCCATGGAAATCAAGGTCAACTTTCTCGATAACCTTCGACTTGAAGCCAAGTTCGATGACTTCACGGTGGTGGCCGATCAACCTATCCGCTACAAGGGCGATGGCTCGGCACCTGGTCCGTTCGATTACTTTCTGGCCTCATCGGCTTTGTGTGCGGCTTATTTCGTGAAGCTGTACTGCGACACTCGCAGTATTCCCACCGATAACATTCGCCTGTCGCAGAACAACATTGTTGATCCGGAAAACCGCTACAACCAGATTTTCAAGATCCAGGTCGAGTTGCCGGCGGACATCTCCGATAAGGACCGCCAGGGCATCCTGCGTTCCATCGACCGTTGCACCGTGAAAAAAGTGGTGCAAGCCGGACCTGAGTTTGTGATCGAAGAGGTGGAAAACCTCGACGCCGATGCCCAGGCGTTATTGATGCCTGCTTCTAATTCCGAGGCGAGCACTTATATTGCCGGCAAGGACCTGCCGCTGGAGCAAACCATCGCCAATATGTCGGCCATTCTGGCGGACCTGGGCATGAAGATTGAAATCGCTTCGTGGCGCAATATCGTGCCCAATGTGTGGTCACTGCACATCCGCGATGCGCACTCGCCGATGTGTTTCACCAATGGCAAGGGCGCGACCAAAGAAGGCGCGTTGGCGTCGGCGCTGGGCGAGTTTATCGAGCGGCTCAACTGCAACTTCTTCTACAACGACCAGTTCTGGGGCGAAGACATCGCCAACGCGCCGTTTGTGCATTACCCGCACGAACGCTGGTTCAAGCCTGGCCGCAAGGATGCGCTGCCGACTGAAATTCTCGACGAATACTGCCTGAAGATTTACAACCGCGACGGCGAACTGCGTGGCTCCCATCTGATCGATACCAACTCCGGCAATGAAGAGCGCGGGATCTGCTCGCTGCCGTACGTGCGCCAGTCAGACGGTGAGGTGGTGTATTTCCCGTCCAACCTGATCGAAAACCTGTTCCTCAGCAACGGCATGAGTGCCGGTAACACGCTGGCCGAAGCCCAGGTGCAGTGTCTGTCGGAGATCTTCGAACGTGCGGTAAAACGCGAAATCATCGAAGGTGAATTTGCACTGCCGGATGTGCCGGCCGAGGTGTTGGCGAAATACCCCGGGATTCTGGCCGGTATCCAGGCCCTGGAAGAGCAGGGTTTCCCCGTGCTAGTAAAAGATGCGTCCCTGGGCGGTGAGTTCCCGGTGATGTGTGTCACGTTGATGAACCCGCGTACCGGCGGCGTGTTCGCCTCGTTCGGCGCGCACCCAAGCCTGGAAGTGGCGCTGGAACGCAGCCTGACCGAATTGCTGCAGGGCCGCAGCTTCGAAGGCCTCAACGACTTGCCTCAGCCAACTTTTGAAGGTCATGCAGTGACCGAGCCGAATAACTTCGTCGAGCACTTTATCGACTCCAGCGGCGTGGTGTCGTGGCGATTCTTCAGTGCCAAGTCGGATTACGAATTCGTGGAGTGGGACTTCTCCGGCCAGGGTGAAAACTCGAATGCCGAGGAAGCCGCGACCCTGTTCGGCATTCTCGAAGGCATGGGCAAGGAAGTGTACATGGCGGTCTACGAGCATATCGGCGCGAAGGCCTGCCGCATCCTGGTACCGAACTATTCGGAAATTTATCCGGTAGACGATCTGATCTGGGATAACACCAACAAAGCGCTGTTTTTCCGCGCCGATATTCTGAACCTGCATCGCCTGGACGAAGACGAACTGCAAGCGCTGGTTGAGCGTCTGGTGGAAAGTGAGCTGGACGACTACACCGACATCACCACCTTGATCGGCATCGAGTTTGACGACAATACCGCCTGGGGTCAGCTGACGATCCTAGAGTTGAAGCTGCTGATCTATCTCGCCTTGCAGCAATTTGAAGAAGCGAAAGAGGCGGTGGAAATGTTCCTGCAGTACAACGACAACACGGTTGAGCGTGGCTTGTTCTACCAGGCCGTCAATGTGGTGCTGGAGATGAAGCTGGACGAAGACCTGGAACTGGAAGACTACGAGGCCAATTTCCGCCGGATGTTTGGCAACGAGCGGATGGATGCAGCGATCGGATCGGTGGATGGCAGCGTGCGCTTCCATGGCTTGACGCCGACCAGCATGAAACTGGAGGGGCTCGACAGGCATCTGCGGTTGATCGATAGCTACAAAAAACTGCACTCGGCGCGGACCGCAATCCTGTAGGAGCCAAGCTTGCTGGCGAAGAACGGTCACGCGGGTAATCAGGCAAACCGCGTCATCGTTCTTCGCCAGCAAGCTGGCTCCTACAAAAATGAGGCGCAAAAGAAAACCCCCGACCAGTCAAAGAACTGATTGGGGGTTTCGAGGCTAAACCTTACAAGAAAGGCTAAGCCGTATCCTAGAACGGGATATCGTCATCAAAGCTGTCGAAATCCGGAGCTGGCTGCGGAGCGGCCTGCTGTTGTGGAGCCGGACGCGACTGTTGCGGTGCCGACTGCTGCGGACGCGGTGCCTGTTGGCGTGGAGCCGGAGCGGACTGCTGGTAGTTGTTACCCCCGCCTTGTTGGTCACCCTGCTGTGGACGGCCGCCCAGCAGTTGCATGGTGCCTTGCATGTCGACCACGATTTCAGTGGTGTAACGCTTGATACCGTCTTTTTCCCACTCGCGGGTTTGCAGTTTGCCTTCGATGTAGACCTGCGAACCTTTACGCAGGTATTCGCCGGCAATTTCAGCAACCTTGCCGAACATCGACACGCGGTGCCATTCGGTCTTTTCGACTTTCTGACCGGTTTGCTTGTCGGTCCACTGTTCGCTGGTCGCCAGACTCAGGTTGGTCACGGCGTTACCGTTAGGCAAGTAGCGAACTTCGGGATCCTGGCCGCAAGTGCCGACCAATATGACTTTGTTAACCCCACGGGCCATAACGTTCTCCTAGGCTTCGCACGCTGTCGCGGCCGGGTTGTTCACCAGACGCTCCAAGGTAGTGCGATCCAATAATTCGGTGTCCAGTTTGATGTAAATCGCCGCTTCATCGGCAACCACGATTGCATCGGTTACTCCAACGACGGCCTTCAGGCGCTCGATCAGGCCAGCTTCACGAATCGCTTCGGGCGACAACGGCAAGCGCAGGCTCGTCACATACGGAGGTTCTCGCATGGTAACAGCAAAGGCTAACCAGAGGGCAGCCAGACCTGCGCATCCAAGGAACACAACCGACAAACCGCCATGCTGGAACAGCCAGCCGCCGAGGATCCCGCCCAGTGCCGAACCGAGGAACTGGCTGGTGGAATAAACCCCCATCGCCGTGCCCTTGCCGCCTGCCGGTGAAACCTTGCTGATCAGCGATGGCAAAGAGGCTTCCAGCAGATTGAACGCGGTGAAGAACACCACCGTGCCGATTACCAGAGCCCGCAAGCTGTCGCCGAACTGCCAGAAGAATAGCTCAGTGAACATCAGCGTCACGACGGCACCGAGCAAAACTCGTTTCATTTTGCGTCGCTTCTCGCCATAGATAATGAACGGAATCATGGCAAAGAAGGAAATCAGCAGCGCGGTCAGGTACACCCACCAGTGCTGCTCTTTGGGCAGCCCGGCCTTTTCGACCAAGGCCAGGGGCAATGCCACGAAGCTCGACATCAACATCGCGTGCAACACAAAAATGCCCAGGTCCAGGCGAAGCAGGTCCGGGTGCTTGAGCGTCGGTATCAGCGCCTGCCGCGCAACGCCGGACTCACGGTGCTGCAACGGCCCGGTTGCGCGCGGCACCATGAACATCACGATGACGATGCCGACCAGCGCCATGCCACCGGTGGCGAAGAACAACCCGGACAGACCGAAGACACGGGTCAGCAACGGTCCTACAACCATGGCGACAGCGAACGACAGACCAATCGTCATGCCGATCATGGCCATGGCTTTGGTCCGATGCTGTTCGCGGGTCAGGTCTGACAGCAACGCCATGACCGCCGCGGAAATCGCCCCTGCACCTTGCAGGATGCGTCCAGCGATAACGCCCCAGATCGAATCGGCATTGGCCGCCAGCACACTCCCCAGGGCGAAGATGATCAGCCCCAGGTAAATCACCGGACGACGACCGATGCGGTCGGAAATGAAGCCAAAAGGAATCTGAAAAATCGCCTGGGTCAGGCCGTAAGCGCCAATCGCCAACCCGATGAGGGCCGGGGTCGCTCCTGCCAGGTCCATCCCATAGGTCGCCAGAACCGGCAACACCATGAACATGCCAAGCATACGGAAGGCGAACACCAGGGCCAGACCGCTTGCTGCGCGGGTCTCACTGCCACTCATGCGTTCGCTGTGGGGATCGTGCATGGAAAAACCTCATGTGAACCGGCGGCGATTCTACCAGTCCCATCGATTGACGGGGTACATCGCGACGCTATGACGCGCACAGATGACGCAGTCTTCATGCAAGGCGGCGCGCCCCTGATTTGATAGTGTGCATCCATCCAGTATTTGGCCGTATACTCCTACGTTTTCGACGCCCGCCGAGCGAGGCCACTTTGGACAAGATCCTGATTCGTGGGGCCCGAACCCACAACCTGAAGAACATCGACCTGACCCTGCCACGGGACAAACTGATCGTTATCACCGGCCTGTCCGGATCCGGCAAGTCGTCCCTGGCCTTTGACACGCTGTACGCCGAAGGCCAGCGCCGTTATGTCGAATCGCTGTCGGCCTACGCCCGGCAATTCCTGTCGATGATGGAAAAACCTGACGTCGACACCATCGAAGGTCTGTCGCCAGCGATCTCCATCGAACAGAAGTCGACCTCGCACAACCCGCGTTCGACGGTCGGCACCATTACCGAAATCTACGACTACCTGCGCCTGCTCTACGCTCGCGTCGGTATTCCGCGCTGCCCGGACCACGACATTCCGCTGGAAGCTCAGACCGTCAGCCAGATGGTTGATCTGGTGCTGGCACAACCGGAGGGCAGCAAGCTTATGCTGTTAGCGCCGGTGATCCGCGAGCGCAAGGGCGAGCACCTCTCGGTCTTCGAAGAACTCCGCGCCCAGGGTTTTGTGCGAGCCCGGGTCAACGGCAGGCTCTACGAGCTGGACGAGTTGCCGAAGCTGGATAAACAGAAGAAGCACTCGATCGATGTCGTGGTCGACCGCTTCAAGGTCCGCGCCGATTTGCAGCAACGCCTGGCCGAATCGTTCGAGACCGCGCTGAAACTGGCGGACGGTATCGCTCTTGTGGCGCCAATGGATGACGAGCCCGGCGAAGAAATCATCTTCTCCGCGCGCTTCGCCTGTCCAATCTGCGGCCATGCCATCAGCGAGTTGGAGCCCAAGCTGTTTTCCTTCAACAACCCGGCCGGCGCTTGCCCGACCTGCGATGGTCTGGGGGTTAAACAATTCTTCGACACCAAACGATTGGTGAACGGTGAACTGACCCTGGCCGAAGGTGCGATTCGCGGCTGGGACCGGCGCAACGTCTATTACTTCCAGATGCTTGGCTCGCTGGCCTCGCACTACAAGTTCAGCCTTGAAGTGCCGTTCAACGAGCTGCCGGTCGATCAGCAGAAATTCATCCTGCATGGCAGCGGCTCGCAGAATGTCGACTTCAAGTACCTGAACGACCGTGGCGATATCGTCAAACGTTCGCACCCGTTCGAAGGCATAGTGCCGAACCTGGAACGCCGCTACCGCGAAACCGAGTCGGCTTCGGTCCGTGAAGAACTGGCCAAGTTCCTCAGCACCCAGCCCTGCCCGGATTGCCGCGGCACCCGTCTGCGTCGCGAGGCGCGGCACGTGTGGGTTGGCGAGAAGACCTTGCCGGCGGTGACCAATCTGCCGATCGGTGACGCCTGTGAATATTTTGGCGTGCTGAAACTGACCGGTCGCCGCGGCGAGATCGCCGACAAGATTCTCAAGGAAATCCGCGAGCGGCTGCAGTTTCTGGTCAACGTTGGCCTGGACTACCTGTCCCTGGATCGCAGTGCCGATACGCTGTCGGGCGGCGAAGCCCAGCGTATTCGTCTGGCCAGTCAGATTGGCGCCGGTCTGGTGGGCGTTCTGTACATCCTCGATGAACCGTCGATCGGCCTGCATCAACGGGACAATGACCGGTTGCTGGGCACCCTCAAGCACCTGCGCGACATCGGCAACACGGTGATTGTGGTCGAGCACGACGAAGATGCGATTCGTCTTGCCGACTATGTGGTGGATATCGGCCCGGGCGCCGGCGTGCATGGTGGGCATATCGTCGCCGAAGGGACGCCGGCCGAGGTCATGGCTCACCCTGATTCGCTGACCGGCAAGTACTTGTCGGGCCGGGTAAAGATCGCAGTTCCAGCCAAACGCACGCCGCGTAACAAGAAGTTGTCGCTGGCCCTCAAGGGTGCCCGTGGCAACAACCTGCGCAATGTCGATCTGGAGATTCCGATCGGTCTACTGACCTGCGTGACCGGTGTGTCTGGCTCGGGCAAGTCGACACTGATCAACAACACGCTGTTTCCTTTGAGCGCTACCGCACTCAACGGCGCCACGACTCTGGAAGCGGCAGCTCACGACAACATCAAAGGTCTGGAGCATCTGGATAAAGTCGTCGACATCGATCAGAGCCCGATCGGTCGCACGCCGCGCTCTAACCCGGCGACCTATACCGGGCTGTTCACGCCGATTCGCGAGTTGTTCGCCGGTGTACCGGAATCCCGCTCCCGCGGTTACGGACCGGGGCGCTTCTCCTTCAATGTGAAGGGCGGACGCTGCGAAGCCTGTCAGGGTGATGGCCTGATCAAGGTTGAAATGCACTTCCTGCCGGATATTTATGTCCCGTGCGACGTCTGCAAGAGCAAGCGTTACAACCGCGAAACGCTGGAGATCAAATACAAGGGCAAGAGCATCCACGAAACCCTCGAGATGACCATTGAGGAAGCGCGGGTGTTCTTCGATGCAGTTCCAGCTTTGGCGCGCAAGCTTCAGACCTTGATGGACGTAGGTCTTTCCTACATCAAGCTGGGGCAATCGGCGACGACGCTGTCCGGCGGCGAAGCCCAGCGGGTGAAACTGTCCCGCGAGCTGTCCAAGCGCGATACCGGCAAGACGCTTTACATCCTCGATGAGCCGACCACCGGCCTGCACTTTGCGGATATCCAGCAACTGCTCGACGTACTGCATCGTCTTCGCGACCACGGCAATACCGTGGTAGTGATCGAGCACAACCTGGATGTGATCAAGACCGCCGACTGGTTGGTGGACCTGGGGCCGGAAGGTGGTTCCAAAGGCGGGCAGATCATTGCCGTCGGTACACCGGAAGAAGTCGCCGAGATGAAGCAGTCTCACACTGGCTTCTACCTGAAACCGTTACTGGCTCGCGACAGAGACTGAATCAGGCCCACGAAAAAGCCCCTGTCACTTCATCAGTGACAGGGGCTTTTTTGTGCGTTTCTGTAGGAGCGAGGCTTGCCCGCGAAGGCCTCACCTCGGTCAGGCTGATGCGCCGCGGCGATCCCTTCGCGGGCCTCGCTCCTACAACAGCATCAGAACTGCGATTGCAGGTAGTTTTCCAGACCGATCAGTTTGATCAGGCCCAGCTGCTTCTCGAGCCAGTAGGTGTGATCTTCTTCGGTATCGGCCAGCTGAATGCGCAGGATCTCGCGACTGACGTAATCCCTGTGCAGCTCACAAAGCTCTATGCCCTTGCACAGAGCTGCGCGAACTTTGTATTCCAGACGCAGGTCAGCGGCGAGCATGTCAGGCACGGTGGTGCCGACATCCAGATCGTCCGGACGCATACGTGGAGTACCTTCGAGCATGAGGATCCGACGCATCAGGGCATCAGCGTGCTGCGCCTCTTCTTCCATCTCGTGATTGATACGTTCGTAGAGCTCGGTGAACCCCCAGTCCTCATACATCCGCGAGTGCACGAAATATTGATCACGCGCGGCCAGTTCGCCTGTCAGCAACGTGTTGAGGTAATCGATTACGTCTGGGTGACCTTGCATCGCCCTACATCTCCCTGCTTGAAAGTCTGTAGTTTGAACCAACCTGACCGGAAGGTCACTCGCCATACGCAACAAAAGCGAAGATATTCTGAGAAAACCAGTTTAAATAACGCAAAAACCGCCAAAATGAGGGCGGTTCTGCTTATCGTTTAGACTTAGTTAAGCTGTACGTTGAGTGCCTTCGCGATTGCTTCTCCATACGCCGGGTCGGCCTTGAAGAAATGCTGCAATTGGCGATCAACAACATCGCTGGAAACACCAGCCATGGCGCCGGCAATGTTGTTGATCAGCAGGGTTTTCTGCTCATTGCTCATCAGGCGGAACAGCGCACCAGCATGACTGTAGTAGTCTGTATCTTCGCGATGATCGTAACGATCAGCCGCGCCACTCAAGGCCAAGGCAGGTTCCGCGTAGCGCGGTGCCTGTTTCGGTGATTCTATGTAGCTGTTCGGCTCGTAGTTCGGCGTTGCGCCACCATTGCTGCCAAACGCCATGGAGCCGTCGCGCTGGTAGGTATTGACCGGGCTACGAGGCGCATTCACCGGCAATTGCTGGTGATTGGTGCCAACGCGGTAGCGGTGGGCATCAGCATAAGCGAACACACGACCTTGCAGCATGCGGTCAGGCGACAGGCCAACACCCGGAACCATGTTGCTCGGACCGAACGCCGCTTGCTCGACTTCGGCAAAGTAGTTCAGCGGATTACGGTTGAGCTCCAATTCACCCACTTCGATCAGTGGGAACTCTTTCTGCGACCAGGTTTTGGTAACGTCGAAGGGGTTCTCATAGTGAGCCGCGGCTTGGGCCTCGGTCATGATCTGGATGTTGACACTCCATTTCGGGAAGTCACCGCGCTCAATGGCGCCGAACAGGTCACGTTGTGCGTAATCCGGATCGGTGCCAGCCAGGCGAGCCGCTTCTGCCGGAGCGAGATTCTTGATCCCTTGTTTGGTTTTGTAGTGCCACTTCACCCAGTGACGCTCGCCATTGGCGTTGATCAGGCTGTAGGTATGGCTGCCGAAGCCGTGCATATGACGATAACCGTCAGGGATGCCACGGTCCGAGAACAGAATGGTGACCTGGTGCAACGCCTCGGGCGAATGCGACCAGAAGTCCCACATCATTTGCGCACTTTTCAAATTACTTTGCGGCAGCCGTTTCTGGGTGTGGATAAAGTCAGGGAACTTCAGCGGATCGCGGATGAAAAAAACCGGCGTGTTGTTACCGACAATGTCCCAGTTGCCTTCTTCAGTGTAAAACTTCAAAGCAAAACCACGTGGATCACGCTCGGTGTCCGCCGAACCGCGCTCGCCGCCCACGGTGGAGAATCGCAAGAATGTCGGGGTTTGTTTGCCGACGGACTCAAACAACTTGGCGCTGGTGTATTCGGTGATGTCGCGAGTCGCGGTGAACGTACCGTAGGCACCCGAACCTTTGGCGTGTACACGACGCTCAGGGATGTTTTCACGATTGAAGTGCGCAAGCTTCTCGATCAGGTGGAAATCGTCGAGCAGTAAAGGGCCACGGGGGCCGGCGGAACGGGAATTCTGGTTGTCGGCGACAGGAGCGCCACTGGCGGTCGTAAGCGTTTTATTCTGGCTCATGCGATCTTCTTCCTCTGTCAGTCTTGAACTGCCGGCGAATCGGCTTGGCGGGAAGTATTGATCATCCAAATGACAGTCACAAATTCATTAACTTGCAGACATCAATAGAAAATCTCTAATGATCAATCCCACGCATATAGTGCAGACCGAAAAAGGTTTGAAGCTTGTACGTAGAGCGCGTTTCTTACAGGCACAAAAAACCGGGCACTAGGCCCGGTTTCTTGTTTCAGACTGACGTCTTACTCAGCGGATACAGCTTCACCGCCGACAGCACGATCAACCAACTCGACGTACGCCATAGGCGCGTTGTCGCCAGCGCGGAAACCGCACTTGAGGATGCGCAGGTAGCCACCCTCACGGGTAGCGTAACGCTTGCCCAGGTCGTTGAAGAGCTTACCAACGATAGCTTTCGAACGAGTACGGTCGAAAGCCAGACGGCGGTTAGCCAAGCTGTCTGTCTTGGCCAAAGTGATCAGCGGCTCAGCAACGCGACGCAGTTCTTTGGCTTTTGGCAGTGTAGTTTTGATCAGCTCGTGCTCGAACAGCGACACCGCCATGTTTTGAAACATGGCCTTGCGGTGCGAGCTGGTGCGGCTCAGGTGACGACCACTTTTACGATGACGCATGGTTCATTCCTTACCAAACACTACGTTCGGTGATTACGACGATCAGGCAGTCGCCTTGTCGTCCTTCTTAAGACTTGCAGGCGGCCAGTTGTCGAGGCGCATGCCGAGGGACAGACCGCGGGAGGCCAGAACGTCCTTGATTTCAGTCAAGGATTTCTTGCCAAGGTTCGGAGTCTTCAACAGCTCTACTTCGGTACGCTGAATCAGGTCACCGATGTAGTAGATGTTTTCCGCCTTAAGGCAGTTAGCCGAACGTACAGTCAGTTCCAGATCGTCAACCGGGCGAAGCAGGATCGGATCGATCTCGTCTTCCTGCTCGACAACCACTGGCTCACTGTCACCTTTGAGGTCGACGAACGCAGCCAACTGCTGTTGCAGAATGGTTGCAGCACGACGGATAGCCTCTTCAGGATCCAGGGTACCGTTGGTTTCCAGATCAATAACCAGCTTGTCCAGGTTAGTACGCTGTTCGACACGGGCGTTTTCCACCACGTATGCGATACGGCGAACCGGGCTGAACGAAGAGTCAAGCTGCAAGCGACCGATGCTGCGGCTTTCGTCTTCATCGCTCTGACGCGAGTCTGCCGGTTCATAACCACGACCACGAGCTACGGTGAGCTTCATGTTCAGGGCGCCGTTAGACGCCAGGTTAGCGATTACGTGATCGGGGTTAACGATCTCGACATCATGATCCAGCTGAATATCGGCAGCGGTAACCACCCCCGAACCCTTCTTCGACAAGGTCAGCGTAACTTCGTCACGACCGTGCAGCTTGATAGCCAGACCTTTAAGGTTCAACAGGATTTCAATTACGTCTTCCTGTACGCCTTCGATGGCGCTGTACTCATGGAGTACACCGTCAATCTCGGCCTCGACTACTGCACAGCCGGGCATTGAGGACAACAGGATGCGGCGCAGCGCGTTGCCCAGGGTGTGGCCGAAACCACGCTCGAGAGGCTCGAGAGTGATCTTGGCGCGGGTTGGACTGACAACCTGCACATCAATATGGCGGGGTGTCAGGAACTCATTTACCGAAATCTGCATGGATGCACCTATTTTCTAGCCCTTACTTGGAGTAGAGCTCGACAATCAGGCTTTCGTTGATGTCGGCGGACAGATCACTGCGAGCAGGAACGTTCTTGAAAACGCCCGACTTCTTCTCAGTGTCTACTTCTACCCATTCTACGCGGCCACGTTGGGCACACAGATCGAGAGCTTGGACAATGCGAAGTTGGTTCTTTGCTTTCTCGCGAACTGCGACCACGTCACCAGCACGAACCTGGTAAGACGGAACGTTTACGGTCTGACCGTTAACGCTGATCGACTTGTGCGATACCAGCTGACGGGATTCGGCACGAGTAGAGCCAAAACCCATACGGTATACAACGTTGTCCAGACGGCATTCGAGCAGTTGCAGCAGGTTTTCACCGGTTGCACCTTTCTTGCCAGCTGCTTCTTTGTAGTAGCCGCTGAATTGACGCTCGAGAACGCCGTAGATACGACGGACCTTCTGCTTTTCACGCAGTTGGGTGCCGTAATCGGACTGGCGACCGCGGCGTTGGCCGTGGATACCAGGTGCTGCTTCAATGTTGCACTTCGATTCGATCGCGCGCACGCCGCTCTTCAGAAAGAGATCGGTGCCTTCGCGACGAGCGAGTTTGCATTTTGGACCAATGTAACGAGCCATTCTTTACAATCTCCTGGATTACACGCGGCGCTTCTTCGGCGGACGGCACCCGTTGTGCGGGATTGGCGTCACGTCGGTGATGCTGGCGATCTTGTAGCCACAGCCGTTCAAAGCGCGGACTGCGGATTCACGACCTGGGCCTGGACCTTTGACGTTAACGTCGAGGTTTTTCAGGCCGTATTCCAGCGCAGCTTGACCAGCACGTTCAGCAGCTACTTGAGCAGCGAACGGGGTGGACTTGCGGGAACCGCGGAAACCCGAACCACCGGAGGTAGCCCAGGAAAGAGCGTTGCCTTGACGGTCGGTGATGGTCACGATTGTGTTGTTAAAAGAAGCATGGATGTGGGCGATGCCATCAACCACTGTCTTTTTAACTTTTTTACGAGGACGAGCAGCAGGTTTAGCCATGATTAATTTCCTGTCGATTCGCTGGGGCGATTACTTGCGGATCGGCTTACGCGGACCTTTACGGGTACGCGCGTTAGTCTTGGTACGCTGACCGCGCACTGGAAGACCACGACGATGACGCAGACCGCGATAGCAACCGAGGTCCATCAAACGCTTGATTTTCATGTTGATTTCGCGACGCAGGTCACCTTCAGTGGTGAACTTCGCCACTTCGCCACGCAGCTGTTCAATCTGCTCGTCGCTCAGATCTTTGATCTTTGCGGCTGGGTTTACCCCAGTCACTGCACAAATTTTCTGTGCAGTAGTGCGACCAACACCATAGATGTAGGTCAGCGAGATAACAGTATGCTTGTTATCTGGAATGTTAACGCCTGCAATACGGGCCATTCAGTGGGACTCCAATTGACAGCTACCTACGCCCCGGAAGCCAAGAAATAGGGCGCGAGATAATATCGCTGTAATAACAAATAATCAACCCGGCAGCGCACTAGCTGCCGGGCTTGAAGCACAATCACACTCAGCCTTGGCGCTGTTTGTGACGCGGTTCCGCGCTGCAAATTACTCGAACAACACCTTCGCGGCGAATAATTTTGCAGTTACGGCACAGCTTTTTCACCGATGCACGAACTTTCATCACCAACTCCTCGAACCTTATGGGTACTCAGCGCAACATGCCGCTGCCGTAACCCTTCAGGTTGGCTTTCTTCATCAGGGATTCGTACTGGTGCGAAACGAGGTGCGATTGTACTTGGGACATGAAGTCCATCACAACCACGACGACGATCAGCAACGAGGTCCCGCCAAGGTAGAACGGAACGTTTGCCGCTACCACCAGGAACTGGGGCAACAAACACACGGCCGTCATATATAGAGCACCGAACAGGGTCAAACGAGTCAGAACGCCATCAATGTAGCGCGCAGACTGCTCACCCGGACGGATGCCCGGAATAAAGGCACCGGACTTCTTCAGGTTTTCCGCTACGTCTTTCGGATTGAACATCAACGCCGTATAGAAGAAGCAGAAGAAAATAATCCCTGCACTAAACAGCAGAATATTCAACGGCTGACCAGGAGCGATCGACTGCGAGATGTCCTGCAGCCAGCCCATACCTTCAGACTGACCAAACCAGGTACCCAGCGAAGCCGGAAACAGCAAAATGCTGCTCGCGAAAATGGCCGGAATAACACCGGCCATGTTCACCTTCAGCGGCAAGTGGCTAGTCTGCGCAGCAAAGACCTTGCGGCCCTGCTGACGCTTGGCGTAATGAACAGCAATACGACGCTGACCACGCTCAATGAACACCACGAAACCGATAATCGCTACTGCCAGCAAACCGATGGCAACCAGGGCGAAAATGTTGATGTCACCCTGACGTGCAGACTCGAAAGACTGCCCGATTGCTCTCGGAAGACCGGCGACGATACCTGCGAAAATCAACATCGAGATACCGTTGCCAACACCACGCTCAGTAATCTGCTCACCCAGCCACATCATGAACATCGCACCAGCCACAAACGTGGATACCGCGACGAAATGGAAGCCAAAGTCACCAGTGAACGCAACACCCTGCCCTGCCAGACCAATGGACATGCCAATGGCCTGAACGAGAGCGAGGACGACAGTGCCGTAGCGGGTGTACTGGGCGATCTTGCGACGACCAGCTTCACCTTCCTTCTTCAACTGCTCCAGCTGCGGGCTGACGGCGGTCATCAGCTGCATGATGATCGATGCCGAAATGTACGGCATGATCCCCAGTGCAAAGATGCTCATCCGCTCCAGCGCGCCGCCGGAAAACATGTTGAACAAGCTAAGAATGGTCCCCTCATTCTGTCGAAACAGGTCCGCGAGTCGGTCCGGGTTGATACCTGGAACCGGGATGTGTGCGCCTATTCGGTAGACGATAATCGCCAAGAATAGAAAACGCAGACGAGCCCAGAGTTCAGACATACCGCCTTTGCCGAGCGCAGAGAGAGCACCTTGCTTAGCCATTTATTCCTCGAACTTGCCGCCAGCTGCTTCGATAGCCGCACGCGCACCTTTGGTGGCGCCGATTCCCTTTCCGATGGTGACAGCGCGAGTAACTTCGCCGGACAGCATGATTTTCACACGCTGAACGTTGACGTTGATCACGTTGGCATCTTTCAGGGACTGCACGGTGACGATGTCGCCTTCCACTTTAGCCAGCTCGGACAAACGCACTTCTGCGCGATCCATGGCTTTCAGGGAAACGAAACCGAACTTCGGCAGGCGACGATGCAGCGGCTGTTGACCGCCTTCAAAGCCTGGAGCAATGGTGCCACCGGAGCGGGAGGACTGACCTTTGTGGCCACGGCCACCGGTCTTGCCCAAACCACTACCGATACCACGGCCCGGACGATGCTTTTCGCGACGGGAACCCGGCGCTGGACTCAGATCATTGAGTTTCATCGATTAACCCTCGACACGCAGCATGTAGTAAGCCTTGTTGATCATCCCGCGGTTCTCGGGAGTATCAAGTACTTCTACAGTGTGACCGATGCGACGCAGACCCAGACCCTTAACGCACAGTTTGTGGTTAGGGATGCGGCCGGTCATGCTTTTGATCAGCGTAACTTTAACGGTAGCCATGATCAGAAGATCTCCTTGACGCTTTTGCCACGCTTGGCGGCAATGGATTCAGGAGACTGCATAGCTTTCAAACCTTTGAAAGTGGCGTGAACCACGTTTACCGGGTTAGTCGAGCCGTAGCACTTGGCCAGAACGTTCTGAACGCCAGCAACTTCGAGGACAGCACGCATAGCGCCGCCAGCGATGATACCGGTACCTTCAGAAGCAGGCTGCATGTACACCTTCGAAGCGCCGTGAGCGGACTTCATCGCGTACTGCAGAGTGGTGCCGTTCAGATCAACTTGGATCATGTTGCGGCGAGCAGCTTCCATTGCCTTCTGGATCGCAGCAGGCACTTCACGCGACTTGCCACGGCCGAAGCCAACACGCCCTTTACCATCACCAACCACGGTCAACGCGGTGAAAGTGAAGATACGGCCGCCTTTAACGGTTTTGGCTACGCGGTTAACTTGAACCAGCTTCTCGATGTAGCCTTCGTCGCGCTTTTGGTCGTTATTTGACATAACTTAGAACTCCAGCCCAGCTTCACGAGCAGCATCAGCCAGCGCCTTGACGCGGCCGTGATACTTGAAGCCAGAGCGGTCGAAAGCCACCTGCGAGACGCCAGCGGCTTTAGCACGCGTAGCGACCAGCTGGCCAACCTTAGTGGCCGCGTCGATGTTGCCAGTGGCGCCATCACGCAGTTCTTTATCCAAAGTCGAGGCACTTGCCAGGACTTTGTTGCCGTCGGCCGAAATGACCTGGGCGTAGATGTGCTGCGACGAGCGGAACACGCAGAGACGCACGACTTCGAGTTCGTGCATTTTCAGGCGTGCTTTGCGAGCGCGACGCAGTCGAGTAACTTTTTTGTCGGTCATTTGCTATGCCCTACTTCTTCTTGGCTTCTTTACGACGGACGACTTCGTCCGCGTAGCGCACACCTTTGCCTTTGTACGGCTCTGGTGGACGGAAGTCGCGGATCTCGGCGGCCACTTGACCTACCAGCTGCTTATCGATGCCCTTGATCAGGATATCGGTCTGGCTAGGAGTCTCAGCGGTGATGCCTTCCGGCAGTTCATAATCCACTGGGTGCGAGAAGCCAAGAGCCAGGTTCAGCACTGTGCCTTTTGCTTGCGCTTTGTAACCAACACCGACCAGCTGGAGCTTGCGCTCGAAGCCTTGGCTTACGCCTTGGACCATGTTGTTAACCAACGCACGAGTGGTACCAGCCATTGCGCGAGTTTGTTGATCGCCATTGCGAGCAGCGAAACGCAGCTCACCAGCTTCTTCAACAATCTCAACGGACGAATGGATGTTCAGTTCAAGAGTACCCTTGGCACCCTTCACCGAAAGCTGTTGGCCTGCGAATTTGACTTCGACACCGGCTGGCAGCTTAACGGGGTTCTTAGCGACGCGTGACATGCTTATCCCCCCTTAGAACACAGTGCAAAGAACTTCGCCGCCGACACCGGCAGCGCGCGCAGCACGATCCGTCATCACACCTTTGTTGGTGGAGACGATAGACACACCGAGACCGCCACGAACTTTTGGCAGATCATCGACGGACTTGTACTGACGCAGGCCTGGACGGCTAACGCGCTTCACTTCCTCGATGACCGGACGGCCTTCGAAGTACTTCAGCTCGATGGACAGCAGTGGTTTGATTTCGCTGCTGATCTGATAACCCGCAATGTAACCTTCGTCCTTCAGGACTTTGGCAACAGCTACCTTCAAAGTAGAAGATGGCATGCTTACGACGGACTTTTCAGCCATCTGGGCATTACGGATTCGAGTTAGCATGTCCGCTAACGGGTCCTGCATACTCATGGGCTAGACGCTCCTAATACACAAAAAATTAGCCTTGCGGCTATTACGTGTCGCCGAGTACATCCGCACAAAAAAAGCACGGGCTCAGGCGAGCCGGGTATTCTAGACACACCCCACAAATGAATCAAGCCCCAATAGGGGCTTGATTCATGTTCAAGGTCACCGGTGGTCAGGATCTTGCGATCCCGAACACCGAGACTTTGATAGTGCTTACCAGCTGGCTTTAACCAGACCAGGTACGTCACCACGCATTGCCGCTTCACGCAGTTTGTTACGGCCAAGGCCGAACTTGCGGTAAACGCCGTGTGGACGACCGGTCAGGCGGCAGCGGTTACGCATGCGCGAGGCGCTTGCGTCACGTGGCTGCTTCTGCAGAGCTACTGTGGCTTCCCAACGCGCTTCTGGACTTGCGTTCAGATCAACGATGATAGCTTTCAGTGCTGCACGCTTCTTGGCGTACTTGGCAACCGTGAGCTGACGCTTCAGCTCGCGGTTTTTCATGCTCATCTTGGCCATGGTCCTACTCCAATCAGTTGCGGAACGGGAATTTGAACGCACGCAGCAGAGCGCGGCCTTCATCATCGTTCTTGGCAGTGGTGGTCAGGGTGATGTCCAGACCGCGGAGAGCATCGATCTTGTCGTAGTCGATTTCCGGGAAGATGATCTGCTCTTTAACGCCCATGCTGTAGTTACCACGACCATCGAAGGACTTGGCATTCAGGCCGCGGAAGTCGCGAACCCGAGGCAGGGAGATCGACAGCAGACGATCCAGGAATTCGTACATACGCTCACGGCGCAGGGTCACTTTGACGCCGATCGGCCAACCTTCACGGACTTTAAAGCCAGCGATGGATTTCCGAGCGTAGGTCACAACGACTTTCTGGCCGGTGATCTTTTCCAGGTCAGCAACAGCGTGCTCGATGACTTTTTTGTCGCCGATCGCTTCGCCCAGACCCATGTTCAGGGTGATTTTGGTAACGCGCGGAACTTCCATCACGTTCGAAAGCTTAAGTTCTTCCTTAAGTTTCGGAGCGATTTCCTTCCGGTAAATCTCTTTTAGTCGTGCCATGGTCTTCTACCTAGCAGTGTTCAAGCATCAACCGCTTTTTGGGTCGACTTGAAGACACGAATTTTCTTACCGTCTTCTACTTTGAAACCAACGCGATCAGCCTTGTTGGTTTCGCCGTTGAAAATGGCAACGTTGGAAGCGTGCAGTGGCGCTTCTTTCTCGACGATACCGCCTTGTACGCCCGACATCGGGTTTGGCTTGGTATGACGCTTAACCAGGTTCAGACCACCAACAACCAGACGGTCGTCAGCGAGAACCTTAAGCACCTTACCGCGCTTACCTTTGTCTTTGCCGGCGATCACGATGATCTCGTCGTCACGACGAATCTTTTGCATGTCGGATCTCCTTACAGCACTTCTGGGGCGAGCGAGACGATCTTCATGAACTTCTCAGTACGAAGTTCACGGGTCACTGGCCCAAAGATACGGGTGCCGATCGGCTCTTGCTTGTTGTTCAGAAGAACAGCAGCGTTGCCATCAAAGCGGATAATGGAGCCATCAGCACGACGTACGCCGTGACGAGTGCGGACTACAACAGCAGTCATCACTTGGCCTTTTTTCACTTTACCGCGAGGAATTGCTTCCTTGACGGTAACCTTGATGATGTCACCGATACCAGCGTAACGACGATGGGAGCCACCCAGCACCTTGATGCACATAACACGGCGAGCGCCGCTGTTATCGGCCACATCGAGCATGGATTGAGTCTGAATCATATAATTTCTCCGACCCCTAGTCCTTAGACTTCCACAGCGCGTTCGAGAACATCAACCAGCGCCCAAGACTTGGTCTTGGCCAAAGGACGAGTTTCACGAATAGTGACTTTGTCGCCGATGTGGCACTGATTGGTTTCGTCGTGTGCGTGCAGCTTAGTCGAACGCTTAACGTATTTACCGTAGATCGGGTGCTTAACGCGACGCTCGATCAGAACGGTGATGGTTTTGTCCATCTTGTCGCTGACAACACGGCCAGTCAGCGTACGGACAGTTTTTTCGGCTTCAGCCATGATTACTTACCTGCCTGCTGGTTGAGCACAGTCTTCACGCGAGCGATGTCACGCTTAACTTGCGAGAGCAGATGAGACTGCCCCAACTGGCCAGTTGCTTTCTGCATACGCAGATTGAACTGGTCGCGCAGCAGGCCGAGCAGTTGCTCGTTCAGCTGCTGTGCGGATTTTTCACGAAGTTCATTCGCTTTCATCACATCACCGTCCGTTTAACAAAGGAGGTGGCGAGCGGCAGCTTTGCAGCAGCCAGGGCGAAAGCCTCACGCGCCAGCTCTTCAGAAACACCCTCGATTTCATACAGGACTTTGCCTGGCTGAATCTGGGCAACCCAGTACTCCACGTTACCCTTACCTTTACCCATCCGAACTTCGAGTGGCTTTTTGGAAATAGGCTTGTCCGGGAACACACGGATCCAGATCTTGCCGCCACGTTTAACGTGACGGGTCAGTGCACGACGCGCTGACTCGATCTGACGAGCGGTGAGACGACCACGAGCTACAGACTTCAGCGCATACTCGCCGAAGCTGACTTTGCTACCGCGCAATGCCAGGCCACGGTTGTGACCAGTCATTTGCTTGCGGAACTTCGTACGCTTTGGTTGCAACATTTGGCGTACCCCTTACTTAGCAGCTTTTTTACGAGGCGCTGGTGCTTGTGGCTTCAGCTCTTCTTGGCGACCACCAATTACTTCGCCTTTGAAGATCCAAACCTTTACACCGATCACACCATAAGTGGTGTGAGCTTCGTAGTTGGCATAGTCGATGTCGGCACGCAGGGTGTGCAGTGGCACACGACCTTCGCGATACCATTCAGTACGTGCGATTTCAGCACCGCCGAGACGACCGCTCACTTGGATTTTGATGCCTTTGGCACCAATGCGCATGGCGTTCTGAACAGCGCGCTTCATAGCGCGACGGAACATTACGCGACGCTCCAGCTGCTGAGCTACGCTCTGCGCAACCAGCATACCGTCGAGCTCCGGCTTGCGGATCTCTTCGATATTGATGTGCACAGGCACACCCATTTGCTTGGTCAGGTCCTGACGCAGTTTCTCAACATCTTCACCTTTCTTCCCGATAACGATACCTGGACGAGCGGTGTGGATGGTGATACGTGCAGTCTGAGCCGGACGATGGATATCGATACGGCTTACGGACGCGCTTTTTAGTTTGTCTTGGAGATACTCACGCACCTTCAGATCAGCGAACAAGTAGTCCGCATAAGTCCGACCGTCTGCGTACCAGACGGAGGTGTGCTCCTTGACGATTCCCAGGCGAATGCCAATGGGATGTACTTTCTGACCCATCTCTTCGACTCCGTTACTTGTCAGCAACCTTGACAGTGATATGGCAAGACCGCTTGACGATGCGATCAGCACGGCCTTTGGCACGTGGCATGATGCGCTTCAGCGAACGCCCTTCGTTGACGAAAACGGTGCTGACCTTCAGGTCATCAACGTCTGCGCCTTCGTTATGCTCGGCGTTGGCTACGGCCGACTCCAGCACTTTCTTCATGATCTCGGCGGCTTTCTTACTGCTGAAAGCCAACAGGTTGAGCGCTTCGCCCACCTTCTTCCCGCGGATCTGGTCGGCGACCAAGCGGGCTTTCTGGGCGGAGATTCGAGCGCCCGACAACTTAGCGGCTACTTCCATTTCCTAACCCCTTAACGCTTGGCTTTCTTGTCTGCCACGTGCCCACGATAAGTGCGGGTACCGGCGAACTCGCCCAGTTTGTGGCCGACCATGTCTTCGTTAACGAGAACTGGGACGTGTTGACGACCGTTGTGTACTGCGATGGTCAGACCGACCATTTGTGGCAGGATCATCGAACGGCGCGACCAGGTTTTAACTGGTTTGCGATCGTTCTTTTCCGCCGCCACTTCGATCTTCTTCAGTAGGTGAAGATCGATAAAAGGACCTTTTTTCAGAGAACGTGGCACTGTCGTATCCCTCTATTTACTTGCGACGACGGACGATCATTTTGTCGGTACGCTTATTACCACGAGTCTTCGCGCCCTTAGTCGGGAAGCCCCATGGCGATACCGGATGACGACCACCAGAGGTACGACCTTCACCACCACCATGTGGGTGGTCAACCGGGTTCATGGCAACACCACGAACGGTTGGGCGAACGCCACGCCAGCGTTTGGCACCAGCTTTACCCAGCGAACGCAGGCTGTGCTCGGAGTTCGAGACTTCACCCAGGGTCGCGCGGCATTCAGCCAGCACTTTACGCATCTCACCAGAACGCAGACGCAGGGTCACGTAGACACCTTCACGAGCGATCAGCTGAGCCGAAGCACCAGCGGAACGAGCGATTTGTGCGCCTTTACCTGGCTTCAATTCGATGCCGTGTACGGTGCTACCAACTGGAATGTTACGCAGTTGCAGAGCGTTGCCCGGCTTGATCGGCGCCAAAGCACCTGCGATCAGCTGGTCACCAGCACTCACGCCTTTAGGGGCGATGATGTAGCGACGCTCGCCATCTGCGTACAGCAGCAGAGCGATGTGAGCAGTACGGTTTGGATCGTATTCGATACGCTCGACAGTGGCAGCGATGCCATCTTTGTCGTTGCGACGGAAATCAACCAGACGATAATGCTGCTTATGGCCACCACCGATGTGACGAGTGGTAATACGACCATTGTTGTTACGACCACCAGTCTTCGATTTTTTCTCGAGCAGCGGTGCGTGAGGAGCGCCTTTATGCAGCTCCTGGTTGACCACCTTGACCACAAAACGGCGGCCAGGGGAAGTCGGTTTGCATTTAACGATTGCCATGATGCACCCCTTCCTTACTCAGCACTGCTGCTGAAATCGAGATCTTGGCCTGGCTGAAGGGAGATAACTGCCTTCTTCCAGTCATTACGCTTGCCCAGACCGCGAGCAGTGCGCTTGCTCTTACCCAGAACATTCAGGGTAGTAACACGCTCTACTTTCACGCTGAACAGGCTTTCGACGGCCTTCTTGATTTCCAGCTTGGTTGCATCAGTAGCAACCTTGAAAACGAACTGGCCTTTCTTGTCTGCCAGAACCGTAGCCTTCTCGGAAACGTGCGGGCCAAGCAGAACTTTAAATACGCGTTCCTGGTTCATCCCAGCAGCTCCTCGAATTTCTTCACGGCCGACACAGTGATCAACACCTTGTCGTATGCGATCAGACTAACTGGATCGGAACCTTGCACGTCACGTACATCTACGTGTGGCAGGTTACGAGCAGCCAGGTACAGGTTCTGATCAACAGCGTCCGACACGATCAGAACGTCGGTCAGGCTCATGTTGTTCAGCTTGCCCAGCAGGTCTTTGGTTTTCGGCGTTTCAACGGCGAAATCCTGAACCACAACCAGACGATCAGTACGCACCAGCTCAGCAAGGATGGAACGCATTGCTGCGCGATACATCTTCTTGTTCAGCTTCTGGGAGTGATCCTGAGGACGAGCTGCGAAAGTGGTACCGCCGCCACGCCAGATTGGGCTACGGATAGTACCAGCACGAGCACGGCCAGTACCTTTCTGACGCCATGGACGCTTACCGCCACCACGAACGTCGGAACGGGTCTTTTGCTGCTTGCTACCTTGACGGCCGCCGGCCATGTAGGCCACGACTGCTTGGTGAACCAGCGTCTCGTTGAATTCGCCGCCAAATGTCAGTTCGGAAACTTCGATCGCTTGAGCGTCATTTACATTTAATTGCATGTCAGCTTCCCCTTAACCGCGAGCCTTGGCTGCTGGACGTACAACCAAGTTGCCGCCAGTAGCGCCAGGAACAGCGCCCTTGACCAACAACAGATTGCGTTCAGCGTCCACGCGCACTACTTCGAGGGACTGCACGGTCACGCGCTCAGCGCCCATATGACCGGACATTTTTTTGCCCTTGAATACACGACCAGGAGTCTGGCACTGGCCGATAGAGCCTGGAACGCGGTGGGATACGGAGTTACCGTGGGTGTTATCTTGCCCGCGGAAATTCCAACGCTTGATCGTACCCTGGAAGCCTTTACCTTTGGACTGACCGGTTACATCAACCAGTTGACCAGCGGCGAAGATTTCAGCGTTGATCAGATCGCCGGCCTGGTACTCGCCTTCTTCAAGGCGGAATTCCATTACGGTACGACCAGCGGCAACGTTCGCTTTAGCGAAGTGGCCAGCCTGAGCTGCTGTTACACGCGAAGCACGACGCTCGCCGACAGTGACTTGCACTGCACGATAGCCATCGGTCTCTTCAGTTTTGAACTGGGTGACGCGATTCGGCTCGATCTCAATGACCGTGACCGGAATGGAGACACCTTCTTCGGTGAAAATACGGGTCATACCGCATTTACGACCGACTACACCAATAGTCATGTTGTAAACCTCATGAGTGTACGGGGCTTTCACCCGCTATGGCCGCCCATTTCAGAGCGTTACACGACTAAGACCGAGTCTTAGCCGAGGCTGATCTGCACTTCCACACCGGCCGCAAGATCAAGCTTCATAAGAGCATCAACGGTTTTATCCGTTGGCTGGACGATGTCCAGAACGCGCTTATGAGTACGGATTTCGTACTGGTCACGCGCGTCTTTGTTGACGTGCGGGGAGACCAGAACGGTGAACCGCTCTTTACGGGTAGGCAGTGGAATTGGACCACGCACTTGAGCACCAGTACGTTTCGCGGTTTCCACGATTTCCTGGGTGGATTGGTCGATCAGGCGATGGTCAAAAGCCTTCAACCTGATACGGATTTGCTGATTTTGCATTGGATTTCAGACTCCGGCTGCTATTCCCACCGAGCGCAATACGCCCGTTAAAAGGAGGCGCAATTCTATAGACGCCCCAGATAGGTGTCAACCCAATAAAAAAGCCCCCGCTGAGCGGGGGCTTTTTCAAAGCATCAAAGCTATCTCAACAAAGAGATTACTCGATGATTTTGGCTACGACGCCAGCGCCGACGGTACGACCGCCTTCACGGATAGCGAAACGCAGACCATCTTCCATCGCGATGGTTTTGATCAGGGTAACAGTCATCTGAATGTTGTCACCTGGCATTACCATTTCAACGCCTTCTGGCAGCTCGCAGTTACCAGTCACGTCAGTAGTACGGAAGTAGAACTGTGGACGGTAGCCTTTGAAGAACGGAGTGTGACGACCGCCTTCTTCCTTGCTCAGAACGTAAACTTCTGCAGTGAACTTGGTGTGAGGCTTAACCGAACCCGGCTTAACCAGAACCTGACCACGCTCAACGTCGTCACGCTTGGTGCCACGCAGCAGAACGCCGCAGTTCTCGCCAGCACGACCTTCGTCGAGCAGCTTGCGGAACATCTCAACACCGGTGCAGGTGGTGACAGTGGTGTCACGCAGACCAACGATTTCCAGTGGATCCTGAACGCGAACGATACCGCGCTCGATACGACCAGTCACAACAGTACCGCGACCGGAGATCGAGAACACGTCTTCGATTGGCATCAGGAACGGCTTGTCGATAGCACGCTCTGGCTCCGGGATGTAGCTGTCCAGAGTTTCAACCAGCTTCTTGACGGCAGTGGTGCCCATCTCGTTGTCGTCCAGACCTTCCAGAGCCATACGAGCCGAACCGATGATGATTGGAGTGTCATCGCCCGGGAAGTCGTAGGTGGACAGCAGGTCGCGAACTTCCATCTCAACCAGTTCCAGCAGCTCAGCGTCGTCTACCAGGTCAGCCTTGTTCAGGAAAACCACGATGTACGGAACGCCTACCTGACGGGACAGCAGGATGTGCTCACGGGTTTGCGGCATCGGACCATCAGCGGCCGAGCAAACCAGGATCGCGCCGTCCATCTGAGCAGCACCGGTGATCATGTTCTTCACGTAGTCAGCGTGACCTGGGCAGTCAACGTGAGCGTAGTGACGAATCTTCGAGTTGTACTCAACGTGCGCGGTGTTGATGGTGATACCGCGAGCTTTCTCTTCTGGTGCGCTGTCGATCTTGTCGAAGTCAACACGAGCCGAACCGAAAACTTCGGAGCAGACGCGAGTCAGAGCAGCAGTCAGAGTGGTTTTACCGTGGTCAACGTGACCGATGGTGCCAACGTTGACGTGCGGAAGGGAACGATCAAATTTTTCTTTAGCCACGACAATTAACTCCTAGCCTAAAGGGGCTGAATCAGCCTTGTTTTTTGGTAACAGTTTCGACGATGTGCGACGGAGCTGTATTGTATTTTTTGAATTCCATAGAGTAGCTTGCGCGACCCTGGGACATCGAACGAACGTCGGTCGCATAACCGAACATCTCGCCCAACGGAACTTCAGCACGAATCACCTTACCGGAGACCGTATCTTCCATACCCAGAATCATGCCGCGACGACGGTTAAGGTCGCCCATCACGTCACCCATATAGTCTTCAGGCGTAACAACCTCTACCGCCATGATCGGCTCAAGCAGCTCACCACCGCCCTTCTGGGCCAGTTGCTTGGTCGCCATGGAAGCAGCCACCTTAAACGCCATCTCGTTCGAGTCGACGTCGTGGTAGGAACCATCAAACACGGTAGCCTTCAGGCCGATCAGCGGATAGCCGGCAACAACACCGTTCTTCATCTGCTCTTCGATACCCTTCTGGATAGCCGGGATGTATTCCTTAGGAACCACACCACCCACTACTTCGTTCACGAATTGCAGACCTTCCTGACCTTCGTCAGCAGGAGCAAAACGGATCCAGCAGTGACCGAACTGGCCACGACCGCCGGACTGACGAACGAACTTGCCTTCGATTTCACAGTTCTTCGTGATGCGCTCACGATAGGAAACCTGAGGCTTGCCGATGTTGGCTTCGACGTTGAACTCACGGCGCATCCGGTCAACCAGGATGTCCAGGTGCAGCTCGCCCATGCCGGAGATGATCGTTTGACCAGTCTCTTCATCAGTTTTGACGCGGAAAGACGGGTCTTCCTGAGCAAGCTTGCCCAGAGCGATACCCATTTTTTCCTGGTCATCCTTGGTCTTTGGCTCAACGGCAACCGAAATAACCGGCTCCGGGAAGTCCATGCGAACCAGGATGATTGGCTTGTCAGCGTTGCACAAAGTCTCACCAGTGGTGACGTCCTTCATGCCGATCAAGGCCGCGATGTCGCCAGCGCGCACTTCCTTGATCTCTTCACGGGCGTTTGCGTGCATTTGCACCATACGACCCACGCGCTCTTTCTTGCCTTTGACCGAGTTGATCACGCCGTCGCCGGAGGCCAACACGCCCGAGTAAACGCGGACGAAGGTCAAGGTACCCACGAATGGGTCGGTAGCGATCTTGAACGCCAGAGCCGAGAACGGCTCGTTGTCGTCTGCATGACGCTCCATCTGCTTTTCCTCGTCATCCGGGTCAGTACCCTTGATGGCAGGAATGTCAGTTGGTGCAGGCAGGTAGTCGATAACGGCGTCGAGAACCAGGGGAACGCCCTTGTTCTTGAAGGAAGAACCGCAAACAGCCAGAACGATCTCACCAGCAATAGTACGCTGACGCAGAGCGGCCTTGATTTCCTCGATGGTGAGCTCTTCACCTTCAAGGTACTTGTTCATCAGCTCTTCGCTGGCTTCGGCCGCAGCCTCAACCATGTTGCTGCGCCACTCTTCAGCCAGCTCCTGCAGTTCGGCAGGGATAGCTTCGCGACGCGGAGTCATACCCTTGTCGGCATCGTTCCAGTAAACCGCTTCCATGGTCATCAGATCGATCTGACCCTGGAAGTTGTCTTCGGAACCGATAGCCAACTGGATAGGCACCGGGGTGTGACCCAGGCGCTGCTTGATCTGAGCAATCACGCGCAGAAAGTTCGCACCGGCACGGTCCATCTTGTTCACGTAAACGATACGTGGAACACCGTACTTGTTGGCTTGACGCCATACGGTTTCGGACTGCGGCTCAACGCCCGAAGTACCACAGAACACAACGACAGCGCCGTCGAGTACACGCAGGGAACGTTCAACTTCAATAGTGAAGTCTACGTGACCCGGGGTATCGATGACGTTGAAGCGGTATTGGTCCTTGTGCTGCTTCGCAGAACCTTGCCAGAAGGCGGTAATAGCAGCAGAAGTAATGGTAATACCACGCTCCTGTTCCTGCACCATCCAGTCTGTGGTCGCGGCGCCGTCATGCACCTCGCCCATCTTGTGGCTTTTGCCAGTGTAAAAAAGGACGCGCTCGGTGGTGGTGGTTTTACCAGCATCCACGTGAGCAACGATACCAATGTTACGGTAGCGGTTAATCGGTGTAGTACGAGCCATAAAGCCCTCGCAAAATTAGTGACGCTAAAATTAGAAGCGGTAGTGCGAGAAAGCCTTGTTGGCTTCAGCCATACGGTGCACGTCTTCACGCTTCTTAACTGCAGCACCTTTACCTTCGGCGGCGTCCAACAGTTCGCCAGCCAAACGCAGAGCCATAGACTTCTCGCCGCGCTTGCGAGCGAAGTCTACCAACCAGCGCATTGCCAGAGCGTTACGACGGGACGGACGAACTTCGACCGGAACCTGGTAAGTAGCACCGCCTACACGGCGCGACTTTACTTCGACCAGCGGAGCGATGGCGTCGAGAGCTTTCTCGAAGATTTCCAGGGGATCGCTGTTCTTGCGTTCTTTAACCTTTTCCAGCGCGCCATAAACGATACGCTCGGCAACGGCTTTCTTGCCGCTTTCCATTACGTGGTTCATGAACTTGGCCAGGATCTGGCTGCCGTATTTTGGATCGTCAAGCACTTCGCGCTTGGCTGCTACGCGTCTTCTTGGCATGGATAAGCCCTCAAACGGTCTTCAGGTTCGCTCGGAATCGGTGCCCTTCACGGGACGCCTCCGACCTTACTCTTATCGACTCAGAAAAATAGAAATCAGTTTTTTGCAGCAAGCGGCTATTACTTCGGACGCTTGGTACCGTACTTCGAACGACCCTGGTTACGACCTTTAACGCCGGAAGTATCCAAAGAACCGCGTACGGTGTGGTAACGAACACCTGGCAAGTCTTTTACACGACCGCCGCGGATCAGTACCACGCTGTGCTCTTGCAGGTTGTGGCCTTCACCGCCGATGTACGAGGAAACCTCGAAACCGTTGGTCAGACGCACACGGCATACTTTACGCAGTGCCGAGTTAGGTTTTTTCGGCGTGGTGGTATACACACGGGTGCATACGCCACGACGTTGCGGGCAGTTCTGCAGCGCAGGCACGTCGGATTTCTCGACGATACGCTTACGCGGCTGACGTACCAGCTGGTTGATAGTTGCCATCTACTAGCTCCACTGTTGTCTTGCGACGCTATTGTCTTGCAAGAAAAGCAAAATGGCAGGAACGAATTCCCGCCAAATTTAGGGGTACAAGAGTCTAAAGAGGATCTTGCCCCCAGTCAAGGCAAGGCCCCGACCTCCCCGCTCATCCAACCTCGACAAATTGTCTCGATTCGATGAACGGAATGGCCAGGGCCCTACGCTCATTTATCGCAGAACTCAGTTACCGCTCGAGTTCAGCGCTTCGGTCAGTGCAGCTTCCACTTCACTGGCGCTTACGCGCAACGGTTTGTCAGCATCACGGCGGCGCTTGCGCTCGCTGTGATAAGCCAGACCGGTACCTGCCGGGATCAAACGACCCACGACTACGTTTTCTTTCAGGCCGCGCAGGTAATCGCGCTTGCCGGTTACCGCCGCCTCGGTCAGTACGCGAGTGGTTTCCTGGAAGGAAGCCGCCGAGATGAACGATTCGGTGGACAACGACGCCTTGGTGATACCCAGCAGTACGCGAGTGAACTTGGAAACGAATTTCTCGTCGCCAGCCAGACGCTCGTTCTCTACCAGAACGTGAGTCAATTCCATCTGGTCACCCTTGATGAAACTGGAATCGCCGGATTCAGCGATTTCAACTTTACGCAGCATCTGACGCAGAATGGTCTCGATGTGCTTATCGTTGATCTTCACGCCTTGCAGACGGTAAACGTCCTGGATCTCGTTCACGATGTACTTGGCCAGCGCACTCACACCCAGCAGACGCAGGATGTCGTGTGGATCGCTCGGGCCGTCGGAGATAACTTCGCCGCGGTTTACCTGTTCGCCTTCGAAGACGTTCAGGTGACGCCACTTCGGAATCAGCTCTTCGTACGGATCGCTACCGTCGTTCGGGGTGATAACCAGACGGCGCTTGCCTTTGGTCTCTTTACCGAACGCGATGGTGCCGCTGACTTCAGCCAAAATCGAAGCTTCTTTCGGACGACGGGCTTCGAACAAGTCGGCAACACGAGGCAGACCACCGGTGATGTCACGGGTCTTCGAAGTCTCTTGCGGAATACGAGCGATAACATCACCGATCGCGATTTTCGCACCGTCCGCCACACCGACCAAGGCGTTGGCAGGCAAGAAGTACTGAGCGATTACGTCGGTACCCGGCAGCAAGAGATCCTTGCCGTTGTCATCAACCATCTTCACAGCAGGACGGATATCTTTACCGGCAGCTGGACGGTCTTTGGCGTCGAGTACTTCAATGTTGGTCATACCGGTCAATTCGTCAGTCTGACGCTTGATCGTGATGCCTTCTTCCATGCCCACGTAGGTCACGGTACCTTTCATTTCGGTAACGATTGGGTGAGTGTGCGGATCCCACTTGGCCACGATTGCGCCAGCGTCGACCTTGTCACCTTCTTTAACCGAAATCACAGCACCGTACGGCAGCTTGTAACGCTCGCGCTCACGACCGAAGTCATCAGCGATTGCCAGCTCACCGGAACGGGACACAGCAACCAGGCAGCCATCCACTCGCTCAACGTGCTTCAGGTTATGCAGACGGACGGTACCGCCATTCTTCACCTGAACGCTGTCGGCCGCGGAGGTCCGGCTTGCCGCACCACCGATGTGGAACGTACGCATGGTCAGCTGGGTACCCGGCTCACCGATGGACTGGGCAGCGATAACGCCGACCGCTTCACCGATGTTCACCTGGTGACCACGAGCCAGATCACGGCCGTAGCACTTGGCGCAAATGCCGTAGCGGGTTTCGCAGCTGATCGGCGAACGCACGATCACTTCGTCGATGCTGTTCAGCTCGATGAACTCGACCCACTTCTCGTCTACCAGAGTGCCGGCAGGAACAATAACTTCCTCAGTACCTGGCTTGAATACGTCACGAGCAATGACACGACCCAATACGCGCTCACCCAACGGCTCAACAACATCACCGCCTTCAATGTGCGGAGTCATTACCAGGCCATGTTCGGTGCCGCAATCGATCTCGGTCACAACCAGATCCTGCGCAACGTCTACCAGACGACGAGTCAGGTAACCGGAGTTCGCAGTTTTCAACGCGGTATCCGCCAAACCTTTACGAGCACCGTGAGTGGAGATGAAGTACTGAAGTACGCTCAAACCTTCACGGAAGTTCGCAGTAATTGGCGTTTCGATGATGGAACCGTCCGGCTTGGCCATCAGGCCACGCATACCGGCGAGCTGACGGATCTGCGCAGCAGAACCCCGTGCGCCCGAGTCGGCCATCATGTACATCGAGTTGAAAGACTCTTGGTCGACTTCGACACCATGACGGTCGATGACTTTCTCTTTCGAGAGGTTGGCCATCATCGCCTTGGAAACTTCGTCGTTCGCCTTGGACCAAAGGTCGATCACTTTGTTGTACTTCTCGCCCTGGGTTACCAGGCCGGAGGCGTACTGGCTTTCGATCTCTTTCACTTCGTCGGTGGCCGCACCGATGATGCGGGCTTTTTCATCCGGGATAACGAAGTCGTTAACACCGATGGAAACGCCGGAGATGGTCGAATAGGCAAAACCGGTGTACATCAACTGGTCAGCGAAGATCACGGTCTCTTTCAAACCAACCACGCGATAGCACTGGTTGATCAGCTTGGAGATCGCCTTTTTCTTCATCGGCTGGTTGACGACGTCGTACGACAGGCCAGGTGGAACAACCTGGAACAACAGCGCACGGCCGACAGTGGTGTCGACAATACGGGTGTTCTTGACGCTGCCACCATCACGATCGTTGACGGTTTCGTTGATCCGCACTTTGACCTTGGCGTGCAGCGCGGCTTCGCCGGCACGGAACACACGGTCAACTTCCTGCAGATCCGCGAACACACGACCTTCGCCCTTGGCGTTGATCGCTTCACGCGTCATGTAGTACAGACCCAATACAACGTCCTGCGACGGAACGATGATTGGCTCACCGTTGGCTGGCGACAGAATGTTGTTGGTCGACATCATCAACGCACGCGCTTCCAACTGGGCTTCCAGTGTCAGCGGTACGTGTACGGCCATTTGGTCGCCGTCGAAGTCGGCGTTGTACGCAGCACAGACCAGAGGGTGCAGCTGGATAGCCTTGCCTTCGATCAGTACCGGTTCAAACGCCTGGATACCCAGACGGTGAAGGGTCGGTGCACGGTTGAGGAGAACCGGGTGTTCGCGAATCACTTCAGCGAGAACATCCCAAACCTCTGGCAGCTCGCGCTCGACCATCTTCTTGGCAGCTTTGATGGTGGTAGCAAGACCACGCATTTCCAGCTTGCCGAAAATGAACGGCTTGAACAGCTCGAGAGCCATCTTCTTCGGCAGACCGCACTGGTGCAGACGCAGAGTCGGGCCAACGGTAATTACCGAACGACCGGAGTAGTCAACACGCTTACCGAGCAAGTTCTGACGGAAACGACCCTGCTTACCCTTGATCATGTCAGCCAGGGATTTCAGAGGACGCTTGTTGGAACCGGTGATAGCGCGACCACGACGACCGTTGTCGAGCAGTGCGTCGACAGCTTCCTGCAACATACGCTTTTCGTTGCGCACGATGATGTCCGGAGCGGACAGATCGAGCAGACGCTTCAAGCGGTTGTTACGGTTGATCACTCGACGATACAGATCGTTGAGGTCGGAAGTCGCGAAGCGACCGCCATCCAGCGGGACCAGTGGACGCAGATCTGGCGGCAGAACCGGCAGAACGGTCAGCACCATCCACTCTGGCAGGTTGCCGGAACCCTGGAAGGCTTCCATCAACTTCAGACGCTTGGACAGCTTCTTGATCTTGGTTTCGGAGTTGGTTTGCGGAATTTCTTCACGCAGGCGGCCAATCTCGTGTTCCAGGTCGATAGCGTGCAGCAGTTCACGGACAGCTTCGGCACCCATGCGGGCATCGAAATCGTCGCCGAACTCTTCCAGCGCTTCGAAGTACTGCTCGTCGTTGAGCAGCTGACCCTTTTCAAGGGTGGTCATGCCTGGATCGATAACGACATAGCTCTCGAAGTAGAGAACGCGTTCGATATCACGCAGGGTCATGTCCATCAGCAAGCCGATACGGGACGGCAGCGATTTCAGGAACCAGATGTGGGCAACTGGCGAGGCCAGTTCGATGTGCGCCATGCGCTCACGACGAACTTTTGCCAGCGCGACTTCAACGCCGCACTTCTCGCAGATCACACCACGGTGCTTCAAGCGCTTGTACTTACCGCACAGGCACTCGTAATCCTTTACCGGGCCAAAGATCTTGGCGCAGAACAGGCCGTCACGCTCAGGTTTGAACGTACGGTAGTTGATGGTTTCCGGCTTTTTAACTTCACCGAACGACCACGAACGGATCATCTCAGGCGATGCCAATCCAATACGGATGGCGTCGAACTCTTCGACTTGACCCTGGTTTTTCAGCAAATTCAGTAGGTCTTTCAAGGCCTTTCCTCCTGGCGGAGCAGAGAGCGGGCAATCCTGCCCCGCTCTCGATTCGCGTCACGTGTTATTCGGTTTCCAGATCGATATCGATGCCGAGGGAACGAATTTCTTTGATCAACACGTTGAAGGACTCGGGCATGCCCGGCTCCATACGGTGATCGCCGTCCACGATGTTTTTGTACATCTTGGTCCGACCGTTCACATCGTCCGACTTCACTGTGAGCATTTCTTGCAGAGTGTAAGCGGCACCGTATGCTTCCAGTGCCCAGACCTCCATCTCCCCGAAACGCTGACCACCGAACTGCGCCTTACCACCCAGCGGCTGCTGGGTAACCAGGCTGTACGAACCGGTAGAACGAGCGTGCATCTTGTCGTCTACCAAGTGGTTCAGCTTCAGCATGTACATGTAGCCAACAGTAACCGGGCGCTCAAACTTGTTGCCGGTACGGCCGTCAGTCAGCTGCATCTGGCCGCTTTCTGGCAGGTCTGCCAGTTTCAGCATGGCCTTGATTTCGCTTTCCTTGGCGCCGTCGAACACTGGAGTGGCCATTGGTACGCCGCCACGCAGGTTCTTCGCCAGATCCAGGATTTCCTGGTCGGAGAAGCTATCCAGATCTTCGTTACGACCGCCGATCTGGTTGTAGATCTCGTCCAGGAAGGTGCGAAGTTCAGCAACTTTACGCTGCTCTTCTACCATCCGGTTGATCTTCTCGCCCAGACCTTTGGCCGCGAGGCCCAGGTGGGTTTCAAGGATCTGACCAACGTTCATACGCGAAGGTACGCCCAACGGGTTGAGGACGACGTCGACCGGGGTGCCATTGGCATCGTGCGGCATGTCTTCAACCGGCATGATCACGGAGACCACACCTTTGTTACCGTGACGACCGGCCATCTTGTCGCCCGGCTGGATGCGACGACGGATTGCCAGGTAAACCTTGACGATTTTCAGCACGCCTGGAGCCAGGTCATCGCCTTGCTGCAGTTTGCGCTTCTTGTCTTCGAACTTGTCGTCCAGCAGACGGCGGCGATCAACGATGTAGGCCTGAGCCTTCTCGAGCTGCTCGTTCAGAGCATCTTCAGCCATGCGCAGTTTGAACCACTGACCATGCTCAAGACCGTCGAGAATTTCGTCGGTGATGTCCTGACCTTTCTTCAGACCGGCGCCGCCTTCGGCTTTGTGGCCGACCAGAGCGGAACGCAGACGTTCGAAAGTGGCGCCTTCAACGATACGGAACTCTTCGTTCAGATCCTTGCGGATCTCGTCGAGTTGAGTCTTCTCGATCGACAGTGCACGAGCATCACGCTCAACGCCGTCGCGGGTGAAGACCTGTACGTCGATGACGGTACCCTTGGTGCCGGTAGGCACACGCAGGGAGGTGTCTTTAACGTCGCTGGCTTTTTCACCGAAGATCGCACGCAACAGCTTCTCTTCTGGAGTCAGTTGAGTCTCGCCTTTCGGAGTGACCTTACCGACCAGAATGTCGCCTGCGCCAACTTCAGCACCTACGTAAACGATACCGGCTTCGTCCAGCTTGTTCAGTGCAGCTTCACCCACGTTCGGGATGTCTGCAGTGATTTCCTCTGGCCCAAGCTTGGTGTCACGTGCCACACAGGTCAGTTCCTGAATGTGGATCGTGGTGAAACGGTCTTCCTGAACAACACGCTCGGACAGGCAGATGGAGTCTTCGAAGTTGAAGCCGTTCCATGCCATGAACGCGATGCGCATGTTCTGACCCAGAGCCAGCTCACCCATATCGGTGGACGGACCGTCGGCCATGATGTCGCTGCGCTGAACCCGATCACCCTTGCTCACCAGCGGACGCTGGTTGATGCAGGTGTTCTGGTTGGAGCGGGTGTACTTGGTCAGGTTGTAGATGTCGACACCAGCTTCGCCGGTTTCAACTTCATCATCAGCAACACGAACCACAATACGGCTGGCGTCGACGGAGTCGATCACGCCACCACGACGAGCCACGACGCAAACGCCGGAGTCACGGGCTACGTTACGCTCCATGCCAGTACCTACCAGCGGCTTGTCAGCGCGCAGGGTTGGTACAGCTTGACGCTGCATGTTCGAACCCATCAACGCACGGTTGGCGTCGTCGTGCTCGAGGAACGGGATCAGCGACGCTGCAACCGAAACTACCTGCTTCGGCGATACGTCCATCAAGGTGACGTCTTCCGGCGCCTTGACGGTGAACTCGTTCAAGTGACGAACAGCTACCAGCTCGTCGATCAGGACTTTCTTGTCGTTCATCGTGGCCGAAGCCTGAGCGATCACGTGATCAGCTTCTTCGATGGCGGACAGGAACACGATCTCGTCGGTGACCAGAGCGTCTTTCACCACACGGTACGGGCTCTCGAGGAAGCCGTACTGGTTGGTGCGCGCATAGGCAGCCAAGGAGTTGATCAGACCGATGTTCGGACCTTCCGGCGTTTCAATCGGGCATACACGACCGTAGTGAGTCGGGTGTACGTCACGAACTTCAAAGCCAGCACGCTCACGAGTCAAACCGCCAGGGCCGAGTGCAGAAACACGACGCTTGTGGGTGATCTCGGACAGCGGGTTGTTCTGGTCCATGAACTGGGAAAGCTGGCTGGAACCGAAGAACTCTTTCACCGCCGCAGCCACTGGCTTGGCGTTGATCAGGTCTTGCGGCATCAGGCCTTCGCTTTCAGCCATCGACAGACGCTCTTTGACCGCACGCTCAACACGTACCAGGCCAACGCGGAACTGGTTCTCGGCCATTTCGCCTACGCAGCGAACACGACGGTTACCCAGGTGGTCGATGTCATCGACGATGCCTTTACCGTTACGGATGTCGACCAGAGTCTTCAGTACCGCGACGATGTCTTCCTTGCACAACACGCCCGAACCTTCGATCTCGGTACGACCGATACGACGGTTGAACTTCATCCGGCCGACCGCAGACAGGTCATAGCGCTCAGGGCTGAAGAACAGGTTGTTGAACAGAGTCTCGGCTGCGTCTTTGGTTGGCGGCTCGCCAGGACGCATCATGCGATAGATCTCGACCAGCGCTTCCAATTGGTTGCTGGTAGAGTCGATCTTCAGAGTGTCGGAGACGAACGGACCGCAGTCGATATCGTTGGTGTACAGAGTTTCGATACGAACAACCTGAGACTTGGCGATTTTTGCCAGGATCTCGGTGTTCAGCTCGGTGTTGCACTCTGCCAGGATTTCGCCGGTTGCCGGATGCACGATGACCTTGGCGGTAGTGCGACCCAGGACGTAGTCCAGAGGCACTTGCAGCTCTTTGATCCCTGCTTTTTCCAGCTGGTTGATGTGGCGAGCAGTAATACGACGACCTTGCTCGACAATAACCTTGCCTTTGTCATCCAGGATATCCAGGACAGCAATTTCACCACGCAGGCGCTGAGGCACCAGTTCCAGGCTGAGGTTTTCACCTTGCACGTGGAAGACGTTGGTGGTGTAGAAGGCGTCCAGCACTTCTTCAGTGGTATAGCCCAACGCGCGCAGCAGTACCGATGCAGGCAGCTTGCGACGACGGTCGATACGCACGAACACGCAGTCTTTCGGGTCGAACTCGAAGTCCAGCCACGAACCGCGGTAAGGAATGATGCGCGCGGAGTACAGGAGTTTGCCGGAGCTGTGCGTCTTGCCACGGTCGTGGTCGAAGAACACGCCCGGGGAACGGTGCAGCTGGGAAACGATTACACGCTCGGTACCGTTGATTACGAAGGTACCGTTCTCAGTCATCAGGGGGATTTCACCCATGTAGACTTCTTGCTCTTTGATGTCCTTGATCGCTTTGTTCGACGATTCTTTGTCGAAAATGATCAGGCGCACTTTTACCCGCAAAGGTACGGCGTAAGTTACACCGCGCAATACGCATTCTTTGACATCAAATGCCGGTTCGCCCAGGCGATAACCGACGTACTCCAGCGCAGCATTGCCGGAGTAGCTGATGATCGGGAAAACGGATTTGAAGGCCGCATGCAGGCCCACGTCGCGGAACTGATCTTTAGTCGCTCCCGCCTGCAAGAATTCACGATACGAATCCAGCTGGATTGCCAGGAGATACGGCACATCCATGACGTCCGGCAACTTGCTAAAGTCCTTGCGGATACGTTTTTTCTCAGTATATGAGTAAGCCATCAGCGTTCCCCAGCTTGGTCACCTGCTTGTTTGGCCCCTCCCGACGGGAGCAGCCAGAAAATCGTGCAAACCCCATGGTTTGCGCCACCGCATCGGGTGGTTACAGCTCGTTACCAGCACCGACCCAGTCGGTTGCCAATAACGGAAAAAGGCCGGTGGCAAGAGCCACCAGCCATCAGCCTTTCGCTTAACGCTCGGGCTGGAGGTGCAAAGTCGATGCTTACTTCAGCTCGACTTTAGCGCCTGCTTCTTCCAGAGTTGCTTTGGCTTTGTCAGCTGCGTCTTTCGAAACAGCTTCCAGAACCATGGCAGGAGCGCCGTCAACTACAGCCTTGGCTTCTTTCAGGCCCAGACCGGTCAGTTCACGTACTGCCTTGATCACGTTAACTTTCTTCTCGCCAGCTTCGGTCAGCATGACGTTGAATTCAGTTTGCTCTTCAACAACGGCGGCAGCAGCAGCTGGACCAGCCGATGCAGCAGCAGCGGTAACACCGAATTTTTCTTCGAAAGCTTTGATCAGCTCAACAACTTCCATTACGGACATGTTGCCAACTGCTTCAAGGATATCGTTCTGAGAGATAGACATGAATCTAATTCCTGATATTGGGGACGGCCTACGCGACCATCGAAAAAAACAAAAAACGCGAGAAGTTGACGAGCCTTAGGCTGCAGCAGCTTCTTTCTGGTCGCGAATTGCCGCCAGAGTACGAGCCAACTTGCTGGTAGCGCCTTGAATCACGCTCATCAGCTGAGAAATTGCTTCGTCACGGGTCGGCAGAGTTGCCAGTACGTCGATTTGGTTAGCTGCGAGGTACTTGCCCTCGAACGCAGCTGCCTTGATCTCGAACTTGTCCTGACCCTTTGCGAACTCTTTGAAAATCCGGGCAGCAGCGCCTGGATGTTCCTTGGAGAAGGCAATCAGGGTAGGGCCGGTGAACACGTCGTTGAGAACACTGAATTCAGTGTCAGCAACAGCGCGCTTGAGCAGGGTGTTACGCACAACACGTACGTAAACGCCAGCTTCACGAGCCTCTTTACGGAGTCCGGTCATCGCGCCTACTGTTACGCCACGGGCATCAGCCACGACAGCGGACAGAGCGACTTTGGCAGCCTCGTTGACTTCAGCGACGATGGCCTTCTTGTCTTCGAGTTTAATTGCCACGGGTTTAACTCCTGCTTGTTACCGTTTCATCTGGCCGGAGCCGGATGTCGTTTTGGTGTCTGATTCGGTAAGGAACCGGGAGCACCATCTGCGTAGGCTTGTGGTTTAAGACTTGCGTCGCCTACGGTCTTGGATAGCCCCCGCCAGGCAGGGACCCCAATTTTTCAATTGGCGCAATCGCTTGCACCAATTTGTGTCTTACGCGTCGAGCGAGCTTTGGTCGATAACCAAACCTGGGCCCATAGTGGTGCTCAGGGTAACGCGCTTGACGTAGATGCCTTTCGAGGAAGCTGGCTTGATACGCTTCAGATCAGCGATCAGGGCTTCAACGTTTTCCTTCAGCTTGACGGCGTCGAAGCCGATCTTGCCAACGGAAGTGTGGATGATGCCGTTTTTGTCGGTGCGATAACGAACCTGACCAGCCTTGGCGTTTTTAACCGCGGTAGCTACGTCTGGAGTTACAGTGCCGACTTTAGGGTTAGGCATCAGACCACGTGGACCGAGGATCTGACCCAATTGACCAACAACGCGCATGGCATCCGGGGATGCGATAACTACGTCATAGTTCAGGTCGCCGCCTTTCATTTCGGCAGCCAGGTCGTCCATACCTACACGGTCAGCGCCGGCAGCCAGAGCGGCCTCAGCAGCTGGACCTTGGGTAAACACAGCAACGCGAACGGTCTTGCCAGTGCCGTGTGGCAGCACAGTAGCGCTACGAACGACCTGGTCGGATTTACGCGGGTCAACACCCAGGTTCACAGCAACGTCGAACGACTCGCTGAACTTGACAGTCGACAGCTCAGCCAGCAGAGCAGCAGCATCTACAAAATTGTAGGCCTTGCCTGCTTCGATTTTGCCGGCGATAGCCTTTTGACGCTTGGTCAGCTTAGCCATTACACACCCTCCACGTTAAGGCCCATGCTACGAGCAGAACCGGCGATGGTACGCACGGCTGCTTCCATATCAGCTGCAGTCAGATCCGCGTTTTTGGTTTTCGCGATTTCTTCCAGCTGAGCACGAGTCACAGTGCCAACCTTAACGGTGTTCGGACGAGCGGAACCGCTGGTCAGACCGGCCGCCTTCTTCAGCAGAACCGAAGCAGGGGTGGATTTGGTTTCGAAAGTGAAGCTACGGTCGCTGTAGACAGTGATGATCACTGGAGTCGGCAGACCTGGCTCAAGACCCTGAGTACGGGCGTTGAAAGCCTTGCAGAATTCCATGATATTCACGCCGTGCTGACCCAGAGCAGGACCAACAGGTGGGCTTGGGTTAGCCTGAGCGGCCTTCACTTGCAGCTTGATGTAAGCGGTAATCTTCTTGGCCATGAGGCACTCCAATTACGGGTTCGAACGCCTCGAAAGGCTCCCCGGTTACTTGCGCGTTTATCCCAGTGACGACAAAACCCCACAGCCTAAGGCTGTGGGGTTGGGATGCTTGCTCAGCTAGACCTTTTCGACCTGGCTGAACTCTAGCTCTACCGGTGTAGAGCGACCGAAAATGAGCACTGCCACTTGGATCCGGCTCTTCTCGTAGTTAACCTCTTCAACCGTGCCAGTAAAATCAGCAAACGGTCCGTCATTGACACGCACCGACTCGCCTGGCTCGAACAACGTCTTCGGCTTCGGCTTATCGCTACCATCAGCAACGCGACGCAGAATCGCTTCTGCTTCTTTATCGGTGATTGGGGCTGGTTTGTCGGCGGTACCGCCAATGAAACCCATCACCCGAGGCGTATCCTTGACCAAGTGCCAAGTACCCTCGTTCATATCCATCTGCACCAGCACATAGCCTGGGAAGAATTTGCGCTCGCTTTTGCGCTTCTGGCCATTGCGCATTTCAACCACTTCTTCAGTGGGGACCAGAATCTCGCCGAAGCCATCTTCCATGCCAGCCAGCTTTACGCGCTCAATGAGCGAGCGCATTACATGCTTCTCGTAACCGGAGTAAGCATGCACAACATACCAACGCTTAGCCACGGGACACCCTTAGCCGACGATCAAAGAAACAAGCCAGCCGAGCAGGGAATCAAGCCCCCACAACAGCAACGCCATAACCAGAACAACAGCCACAACGATCAACGTGGTCTGCGTGGTTTCCTGGCGAGTTGGCCATACGACTTTACGAATCTCGGTGCGTGCCTCTTTGACAAGCACAAAGAAAGACTTGCCCTTGACTGTCTGCAGACCTACAAAGGCAGCTACAGCAGCAATCACGAGCAAAGCGAGTACGCGGTACAGGATCGGCGAAGCAGAGTAATACTGATTGCCAACAACGCCAACAACCACCAAAGCGACTACTACTAGCCACTTGAGCAGATCGAAGCGAGAGCCTTGAGCTTCAGCTTTAGGAGTCATCTATGAAGATCCTGTGAAAAGAAAGCCAGACACACGTGGTGAATCTGGCAGGTCAGGAGGGAATCGAACCCCCAACCTACGGTTTTGGAGACCGTCGCTCTGCCAATTGAGCTACTGACCTAAAACGAAATCAGGCCGACCATTATGCCGATCCGAAAAAGACTTTACAACAACTTACTCAACGACCTCGACCGCCCCACCGACACCAGAGCAATCAATCACCCTCGCGAACAGCACAGAACAACCACAAGCCATTAAAACAAAGGCAGATATTTTCATATCTGCCTTGTTATATGGAGCTCTTGAGCGGATTTGAACCGCTGACCTCACCCTTACCAAGGGTGTGCTCTACCAACTGAGCTACAAGAGCGTAACACTTTGCAAAACCTGCAAACTTGGAGCGGGTAGCGGGAATCGAACCCGCATCATCAGCTTGGAAGGCTGAGGTTCTACCACTAAACTATACCCGCGAGGCTTGCAGCTCTCGCTAAAAATGGTGGAGGGGGAAGGATTCGAACCTTCGAAGTCGTAGACGTCAGATTTACAGTCTGATCCCTTTGGCCGCTCGGGAACCCCTCCTAAGCGAGCCGGCATTCTACATCATGCCAGCCTTCTGTCAAGCATTTTTCTCATTAAAAACCTGAGCTTAGCTGCATTGACCTCGCTTCGCGCTGTTGACTGTTAAAGGTCTTCACTGCGGAGCGGGCGCCATTCTATGCAAACTATTCGACGGGTGCAACCCCCTCGCAAGGCATTATTTTATGTTTTAACTCATTGAATTCTTTAGAAAGGTTTTGCAACTGCGAGTCACCCAGCAAACGCCGGCTTTCCGGGGCTATGCGCACCCAGTAACCAGCATATTCGGGGAGATCCTTCGGCAGGGACTGAAACTTGATATCCATGGCATTCAATCGACGTTCGATTACCAGGGCGATTTCCTGTCGAGCAGAACCTCCCAGATAGAGACAACTGCTATCCGCCTGCGTAGATTTTCCTTTGTCTCGAGCCGTATCAGTTGCCTCGCTCAACAAACGAATATCCTGCTGCGAGCCGCGATACAAACTCAAGGGGGTTACATCTTTCGCTCGAAGCGGAGCCTCCTGTTGGTGCCAGACGTAATAGAACACATTGAGAACAAACAACAACAGGAACAACCAACGCATAAAAACCTCAGGACAAGGGACAGGCCATCGCCAAACCTACAAATACCAGGTCTGGAACCACCCTGGCCTGGGGTACAATCTCAGAGACCAGATCAGCATCCCCTCCAGTCAGGAAAACTGCGAAATCTTCCCCCCAATAGCTACGCGCCAACTCTAGCTGAGTCAGGACAAACCCTCTCAACATTAGCAAACAACCTCGCTCGACAGCCTCGACGGTTGTACGCCCAGGAACGAGACTCTCCAAAGCGCGCTCAGCAGCAAGATCTCCATAACGAATTCTACGGGTATGGGTACGCAGCTGGTTGCGCATCAAAGGCATCCCGGGACAGATAAATCCTCCGAGATGCTCACCATCCCCTGCAATAAAGTCAGCCGTAACAGCCGTACCAAAATCGAACACCAGACAAGCACCCGAAGCCAGATGAAATCCTCCGAGCATTGCAAGCCAGCGATCAAGCCCTAGCCGCTCGAACTCCTCATAGCCATTTCGAACCCCGGACATCTCGCGAGTCGGCGTCGCGCACACTACGGAAACGCCGAAAACCTCGGCCAGCAGAGAAATCAGCGCACTGGTTTCTTCGGCAGTTCTGACACTGACTAAACGACAATGCATGAGAGCGAGCCCCTTGAGCCCCTTCAAACTCTCCAGCAGTGCGAGATCCGAATCAACGACCCCCTCGCCAACCACCCGCCGGACATCCTTGCTGAGCACACGCCACTTGATGAAACTGTTTCCACAATCGAGCTCAAGAATCATCACGTAACCTCAGGCTGAGCTCGCCACCACTAAAGACCTTCTCCACACCATTCACCTTCAAGCGCAAGGCACCCTGACTATCGATACCCAACACCTCACCATCTATCTGACTAACACCGGCAATTAAAGACACCGCCCGCCCCTGCCATAGATGATTTTGCTCCCACTCCGCCTGGATAGCAGGAAATCCGCCGGCCTGGTGGCGATTTAAATAGGCCTGGAGCATTACCCCTAACTCCGCAACCAGATGATTGCGATCAACCGCCATACCCGACTCGAGTCGCATGGACGTCCATTGCTGATCAACCTCATCGGTCATCTGCATGTTTACATTGATTCCGACACCGATTACCACGTGACAAACATCAGCAGGATCTCCCACTAATTCGAGCAGTATTCCAGCGATCTTTTTCTGCCCCACCAGAAGATCATTCGGCCACTTCAACCCCACACCTGAAACACCAAGCCCTCGCAAGGCCTGCATTACGGCAAGCCCAACGACAAGACTCAAGCCTTCCAACTGCCGCATCCCACCATCAATGCGCAGCACCAGACTGTAATAGAGGTTTTCTGCAAACGGGCTCACCCATTTGCGTCCACGCCGTCCGCGACCGGCCGTTTGCCGCTCAGCTAGCACCAGAAATGGCGCAGGCTGACCACGCTCGATAGAGCGCAAGGCTTCAGCGTTGGTGGAGTCAATTGAATCGAAGACTAGGATGGGCCACTCACAAGAAGACGCCAGCGCGCTTATTTCCGCAGGATCAAGCAGTGTCAATGGCGCAGCCAGTTGATAGCCGCGACCGCGCACTTTGTGAATGGATAAACCGAGTTCGGCTTCCAAGTGCTGAAGCTGCTTCCATACAGCGCTACGACTGACGCCCAAGGCAGCACCCAGGGCCTGGCCTGAATGGAATCGACCATCCTTAAGAAGCTTTAACAAGGTCAGCATGCAAGTCTCGCCTCACAATGAGGCCCGCATGATAGCCATGCCCCGGGCTGTTGCATAGAAACCCTGCAAGCGAGATTTTCCTGCGGACAAAACAAAACCCCTACCTGCATACGCAGATAGGGGTTTCGGAATTTAATCTTGACGATGACCTACTCTCACATGGGGAAACCCCACACTACCATCGGCGATGCATCGTTTCACTGCTGAGTTCGGGATGGGATCAGGTGGTTCCAATG
>NZ_FYEB01000021.1 GCF_900187445.1 Pseudomonas sp. Irchel s3b2 | reverse complement strand
ACCTTGGTCTGGTCTCAATACTGGATACGATCAACCGGCTTAGCTGCATAACCTGAACCGCCGTATACGGAACCGTATGTACGGTGGTGTGAGAGGACGGCGGATGTAAATCCGCCTCCTACTCGATCCCACGGCAAATGCGTTCACCACATCCCCTGTAGGAGCGAGGCTTGCCCGCGAAGGCGATTTAATATCAGCATTGATGTCGGCTAACACGACGCCTTCGCGGGCAAGCCTCGCTCCTACATTGACTGTGTGGATTCTGGAATCAGGCCAATTTCGCCAGGCACGCCTCAAGAATATCCAGACCTTCCTCGAGTACGGTCGCTTCGGTGGTCAACGGCGCCAGCAGCCGAATGATGTGACGTGATTTGCCGCTGGGCATCAGCAGCAAGCCCGAATCGCGCGCCAGGGCCAGCAGCTGTGTCAGCTGCGCCGAAGCCGGCGTGCCGTCGGCATTGATCAGCTCGATGCCGCGCATTGCCCCGACGCCGGTCAAGCGGCCCAGATACGGTGACAGTTCGCGGGTTCGCCAGGATTCGTAGCGGCTGACAATCGCTTCTTCCTGTTGCGTACCCCAGGCGTGCAGGTGTGCATCACTCATTTCCTCCAGGGTCGCCAACGCGGCGGCACAGGCAATGGGATTGCCCGAATAGGTTCCGCCCAGTCCGCCCTTGGGCAAGTTGTCGAGTAGCGACTTGCGCCCGACAACCGCCCCCAGCGGCATGCCACCGGCAATGCTTTTGCCCAGCAGGATCAGGTCCGGCTCGATGCCCAATCGCGAGAACGCAAACCGCTGGCCGGTGCGGCCGAAGCCGGACTGGATTTCATCGACGATCAACAGGATGCCTTTGTCATCACAGAAGCGTCGCAGCGCCTGGGCGAATTCCACGTCCATCGCCAGAAAGCCCGCTTCGCCCTGTACCGGTTCGACGATAAAACAGGCCACGTCATCAACGTCGATTTCGACGCTGAACAGCCGCTCCATGGCTTTCAGGGCCTCGGCGCAGGTCACGTCATTGTCTTTGCTCGGGAAGGGCAGGTGGTACACCGGACCTGGCAGCACGCCGACTTTCTGTTTGTAGGGCGCGACTTTGCCGTTGAGGTTGAGGGTGGCGAGCGTGCGACCGTGGAAGGCGCCGTCAAAGGCGATGATCGCGGTACGACCGGTGGCGCCACGGACGATCTTCAGGGCGTTTTCCGCCGCTTCCGCACCGCTGTTGGTGAGCATGCCGCTGACCGGGTAATCCACCGGAATAAACGTCGTGAGGCTATCCATGAGTTCAATGTAAGGCACATGGGGAGCCGCATTGAACGCGTAGTGGGTCAGCCGGGTGGCTTGTTCGCGAATAGCCTCGACGATGCGCGGATGACAATGGCCGAGGTTCAGCACGCCGATACCACCGACAAAATCGATGTAACGCTTGCCATCGGTGTCCCAGACCTCGGCATTTTTGCCGTGGCTGAGGGTGATGGGGTGAACGATGTTGATCGACTGACTGACGGATTCGCTGCGCATGGATGGCTGACTCTGAAGAAGGGATGCTTCTTTTATCTAAGCCGCGAGCAGAGGTGCCCGGCAAACGAAATAAAGTGGCCGGGTCAATCTTAAAAGTCGGGATGTGGTTTGATCAGGATTGATGGTGTACGTCAATCCTATGGGAGCTGGCTTGCCAGCGAAGGCGTCCTGAAGGGCGGTGCATGGCCCAAGGGACTCTTCGCCGGCAAGCCGGCTCCTAAAGATTGGGGTCAGTGACTCAGCGGCGAGTCAGCGGCTGCTGAGTGAACTTCACACCCGCCAGACCATGGGTGATCAACGCGCGGATATTGCCGTGGTCGCTGCCTTCAGGCGTGGCCACCACCGAACGGTAATGCTCGCCAAATGCCAACAGCGCTTCTTCATCGCTCAAGCCTTCCAGCAATGCCAGACCCAAGGTCTTGCATGAGCCTTCGTTCTGCCCGGCGGCATTTTCCACGCCACCGTTATTGAACGCCTGGGGCTGATAGTCGTAACCGGCAGCGATGAACGCCAGGGTATCGGCGAATGCGTGTTCGCCACTCTTGAGGCTGGCGCGCAGGGTGTTCAGATCACTCATTGGGTTTTCCTTTGGCGAACGCCGCTTGCTGGTCGGCGCTGGCTTCTTTCTGGTATTGGGTTTTCCACTCGGCGTACGGCATGCCGTAAACCACTTCGCGGGCTTCGTCGAGGCTGACGTCGATCTGGCGTTCATCGGCGGCGGCCTTGTACCACTTGGACAGGCAATTACGGCAGAAACCCGAGAGGTTCATCAGGTCGATGTTCTGCACATCCTTGCGGCTGTCCAGGTGGGCAACCAGCCGGCGAAAGGCGGCGGCTTCAAGTTCCAGACGTTGTTGATCGTTCATGAGAGGTCTCTGCGAGACAGCTGCAAGCGGCAAGCTTCGAGCTGCAAGATGGGTTGCGGTGGCTCGAAGTTTACAGCTTGGCGCTTGAAGCTAGAAGCTAACGACTCGCAGCAAGGGTAATCGATACCGACTCGGCGAAGCGCAGGGCGTGGGGCTTGTCGACTTCGACTTCGGCGTACAGCACCGACTGGTTGATCATGATCAAGTCCAGCAACTCCTGGGTCAGGCGCTCGAGCAGGGCAAAGCGATTGCCCTCCACGTGGGCGATGATCGCCTTGGTGATGGTGCGGTAATTCAACGCGTGATCGATATCGTTGTCACGCACTGCATCCTGGGCGGCGTACAGAATGGTCAGGTTGATCAGCACATCCTGCTTGTTGAGGATTTCGTCCTCGTTGATCCCGATGAAAGTTCGCAAACACAGGTCCTTGACCCTGATGCGTGCCATTCCTGGTTGAAGTTGTGGCATTGCTACTTGCTCCGTCCAATCAATTGCAGGAACTCCTGGCGGGTATTACTCGACTCGCGGAAGGCGCCGAGCATCACCGAGGTGTTCATGGTCGAATTCTGTTTTTCGACGCCGCGCATCATCATGCACATGTGCTGGGCTTCGATGACCACCGCGACTCCGGCGGCATCGGTCACTTGCTGCACCGCGTCGGCGATTTGCCGGGTGAGGTTTTCCTGGATTTGCAGTCGGCGGGCGAACATATCCACAAGCCGCGCAATCTTCGACAGGCCCAGCACCTTGCCCGTTGGAATATAAGCCACATGAGCCTTGCCGATGAAGGGCAGCATGTGATGTTCACAGAGCGAGTACAGCTCGATGTTGTCGACGATGATCATTTCATCGTTGTCTGAGGCAAACAGCGCGCCGTTGACGATTTCTTCGACACTTTGTTCGTAACCATGACACAGGTATTGCATCGCCTTGGCGGCGCGAACCGGGGTGTCTTGCAGTCCTTCGCGGTCGGGGTTTTCACCGAGGCCGATCAGGATTTCGCGATAACTCTGGGACAGGGTGTTCTGAGGCAGAAATAACGTCATGGGACATCCTCGCGGGAGCGGCTTATTTGACGTGCCGTCCGCCGTTGACGGTCAGGGTCGTGCCGGTGACATAAGGGTTGTCGAGCAAATAGCGCAGGCTCTGGTAGATCACTTCGCTGCCGGGCTCGATGCCCAGTGCCGATTTGGCCAGAACCCTGGCGCGGTACACCGCGTCGTCGTCGGGATTGAACAGTAGCAGGGCTGGGGCGATACCGTTGACCTTGATGCCGGGCGCGTATTTCGCGGCAAAGGACAGGGTCAGGCTGTCGAGCCCGGCTTTGCTGGCGCAGTAGCCGATATGCTTGCTGCTGCCTCTGCGGGTCACATCATCGCTGATGTGTACGATGTCGGCGGGACTTGAACGCCGTAGCAAGTCAGCACAGTGCAGGTTGATCAGGTAGGGCGCCAGCATGTGCACGCTGAACATGCGGGTGAAGGCTGCGGCTTCGGTGCCCGGGGTTTCGGCCAGCCATTCAGAAGCGTTATGGACAATCGCCCGCAAACTGTCGGTGTGGTTTTTCAGTTCGCCGATGAACGCAAGGATTCCAGCCTCGTTGGAAAAGTCCGCAAACACCGCGCTCGCCCCAAGATCACGAAGGGTTTGCACACCCGGGCGCTCGCTGCGGTAGCTGAAAATGACCGGATGGCCGTCTTCGAGTAAACGCTGCGCACAGTGCAGGCCGACACGCTGTCCGGCACCGGTGATGAGGATTGGGGCTACGGAAGAGGTCATGAACGGCTCGCGTCGCGGTAAGAGCAAAACTATACCAGCGACGGGAGTTGTTCACCTACGTCCTGCGATCGCGTCGCTTTTGTAGGAGCGAGGCTTGCCCGCGAAGAAGGCGCCTCGGTCTATCTGTCAAACCGCGTCATCGTTCTTCGCGGGCAAGCCTCGCTCCTACAGGGGTTATTGATTTTGGGTGGTGGGTTCGGCGGGCAACGGACGCGCAGATGGGGTGTGCAGCCACCCGGCCAGCAGACGAGTCGACAGCGGTATGAAGAAATACACCATCAATGGCGTCAGGCACAGGGTGCTGACAAACACGCGGGTCAGCAAACCCGTTTCAGCCAATAGCGGCCCGATGACAAAGTTGAACAACAAAGACACCGGAAAGAACGCCAGCCAGATTGCCACAGCCTGCTTCCAGCGTGGCGGGCGTTGACCGGCAGCACCGAACCAGCCTTCGATGCCACTGACCCGATGCTCCGTAGGATGGGCAAACAGATCACTGCCGCGTCCCAGCCAGGCGATGCGCGATGCGGAATGCTCCCAAGTGTGCATTGTCTGCTCGTCGGTGAAGCGAAAGATAATCTGGAATTCGTCATCGTCGGGCGGTGGAGCGAGCACACCAGAGCCGAGGTAACCGGGGAAGTCGGTGGCCAGTTGTTCGCCTTCGCGCAACCAGGCCATCAGGTCGTGATAACGCCCATCGGCAACGCGGCGAGCAACCATCAGCGTGACGGGTGAGGTAGACATTATGTATCTCCATAGGGCAAACGCGTCGCTCTGGATAAGAGCGTCGCCAGACACAGCGCCGGGGTAGTGGGCTGCGTCTCGGGACAAGCAAGGATTATTCCTGATTCAATCTGGGACGTAAGTGCTAATTAATTCAACAGACGTGTTGAATGCTACCGGGGCAGGAGAGTTAGAATGTATCAAAATATATACATGGACGTAGATCCTGTGCTGACAAACCTTGCAACTGGCTTGCCCTCCATCAACTCCCTGATTCGAGAAGAATTGTTTCCGATTCGTGAGGTGGCGCGCCTGACGGGGGTCAACCCGGTCACGCTACGCGCATGGGAGCGGCGATACGGTCTGATACAGCCCACTCGCACCGAAAGCGGGCACCGTTTGTATACGATGACCGATATCGAACGTGTTCGCAGCATCCTCGGCTGGATGGAACGCGGTGTCGCGGTCAGTAAGGTCGGCAAGATATTGGCCAAGACCGAACCGCTCAAGGTGCTGGCGCAGATCATTCCCAACGAACTCGTTCAAACTGACTACGACCAATGGCAGCAACAGGTTAAGGCAGCGGTGAGTGCTTTTGACGAAGTGCAACTGGAGCACGTCTACGGTCAGATTTTTTCCAGTTACCCGCTGACGGTGGTGTTTCAGCACATTCTGATTCCGATTTGGAAGCTATTGCTACAACGCCATGAAGCCTTCGGGCAGACCAGCGAATGGCTTTTTCTGGATGGTTTTTTGCGTGCTCGAGTGTTGCAACGCCTGCTGCTGGTGCGTGTCATGCAACCGCGACGAGTGATTGTCTGTGCTTTGGCCGATCAATGTCGTGAACTCGAAGTGCTGGCCACGGCGCTGTATCTGAGCAACGTCGATTCGGCTATTCAGTTGTTGGCGATCGGTCAGCCCTTCGACGAGTTGATTCTGGTCTGTGAGAAAATCAAACCCAAGGCATTGGTGCTGGTTTCCAATCAAGCGCCGACCGCCGAACTGCCTCGACGTTTGAACCGCCTGGCCATGAGCCTGGATTGTCAGGTGTTGCTGGCCGGGGATGCATCGGACCTGGCACAGGAGAGCCTGGCCGGATCGTCGATCGGTTGTTTGGGAAACGAGGGCGTGTTGATGCGTCAGCGTCTGAAGCAGTTCCTGGTGGGGAATCTGGATACCTGAGATTCAGATATGCAGTGCGGGATGGGTCAGGCGATGCTGCTGAAGGATGTATTGACGCAGACGTTCGGTTTCATCCGTATCACTCTGGCTCAACTCATAGGCGTAGAAACCCTGCTCGGTTTCACGCTCGAAGGTGCCGCGCAACGCAATCCGCTCATAACCTGACGGGCTGAACCATAACGCGAAGTGCTTTGGCGCCTTGGTCTTGTTGCGAACCTCCAGCAATACCCCCTTGAACGATATTTCATGCACCCACATCGTGCCGGGTTGGCCCTTGGCATTCTCCAGCGCCACGGGTTCTTCGAGCGCCAGGCGCCATGGCCGAATCATCGGCCCGTCTTCATAAATACTGGGAACGCCGAGGCGCAGATGCATCGCATGGAATTCATCTTCCACCAAGTGCAGCGGGAAGGTCATTTGCTGATTTTCAAAAGTGGCCTGGATGGTGACTTGCTCATGAGCGGCCAGGCGTGTGAGCAAGTCACGAATCTGCGAACCACCGTTGACGAGCAGACTCGACGTCGCATCCCGCACATTGAGTTGCGGGTTGTGTTGCATGTTCTGGATAAAATCCAGCTCATCCTGCGTCAGGAGTGCGTCGCGCTGCATGATTTGCTCGAAAGGAATAATTACAAAGTCATCGGTGATTGTAGTAAATGACCACTAATTCGCAGATTGGTTTGAGCCGTTCGTCGATTTGAGTGCGGCAATTTCTGCCAGCGCCTCGGCCAATTGCGCTTCCAGCTGCGCGACTCGCTGCTGCGCCTTGACCTGGACCGTGACGTCTTTCTGCACCCCGACGAAATAGGTCTGCCCGTTGTGCGGATTGTTTACCGTGGAAAGCGACAGTTCGTTCCAGAACGGCGTGCCGTCCTTGCGGTAATTCCTGAGGATTTCCCGGCAGGAACCACCATTGCCCAACGCTTGGCGAATCAATGCAAGGGCTGCCTGATCCCGATCTCCTGCCTGCAAAAACCGGCAATCCTGATAGAGGATTTCTTCGCTGGTATAACCCGTCAGGCGCTCGAATGCCGGGTTTACGTAAATCAGGATGTTGTCCTGCTCGCCTTCCTTTTCGGCAATCACAATGCCGTCGTTGGAGGCGTCGATCACCATTTGCAGCAGTGCGGCATTGATCATCGCAGAGTCCTTTGCGTATTGATTGATACGCTGCATTCTAAAAGATCAATGAGGTCGGTGCTGTTAATATCTCGTACTTTTATTTAGATTCAGGATCAGATTGATGAAAGTCGCCATCCTTTCCGGCTCGGTGTACGGCACGGCTGAAGAAGTCGCCCGCCACGCTGCAAGCATTTTGAACGCCACCGGTTTTGAAACCTGGCACAACCCGCGCGCGACCCTCGCCGACGTTCAGGCGTTTGGCCCCGAAGCATTTCTGGCGGTGACCTCGACCACCGGCATGGGCGAGTTGCCGGACAATCTGCAGCCGTTGTATTTCGCAATCCGCGATCAGTTGCCAGCAGCCTGGCGTGGTTTGCCGGGTGCGGTGATCGGTTTGGGCGACTCGAGTTATGGCGATACGTTCTGCGGCGGCGGTGAGCAAATGCGTGAATTGTTCGGCGAGCTGGGCGTGCGCGAAGTCCTGCCGATGCTGCGTCTGGACGCCAGCGAAACCGTGACGCCGGAAACCGATGCCGAGCCTTGGCTGGCGGAGCTCGTCAGCGCACTGCGAGGCTGACTTGTGGGAGCGAGCCTGCTCGCTCCCACAAGGTTGTGCGGCTTAACTTACCGCTTTGACATGGATCCAGACTCCCCCGCGTACTGACTCGCTCGGCCATCAAGCTGGCTGCCAATGCAACTACCCGAAGTCCGGGGGCTGACTAGACTGCTGTAACGCAGTGAAAACAATAAAAACCCAGAAAAATAAAAAAGAGAATCCTTGCCGTGAGCGTATCCCCTGTCCAATCGCCACACAGCATCAAAGACAAAGTCAGTGCCGCCGAATGGCAGACTCGCGTCGACCTGGCTGCCTGTTATCGTCTGGTCGCTCTGCATGGTTGGGATGATCTGATCTTCACGCATATTTCCGCCAAGGTACCGGGCACTGAAGACTTCCTGATCAACCCCTTCGGGCTGATGTTCCATGAAATGACCGCGTCGAGCCTGGTCAAGGTCGATCAGGCCGGCAACAAGTTGATGGACAGCCCTTACGAGATCAACCCGGCGGGTTACACCATCCACAGCGCCGTGCATGAAGTCCGTCATGACGTCGCGTGTGTACTGCACACCCACACCGCGGCCGGGGTGGCGGTATCGGCGCAAAAGCAGGGCATCTTGCCAATCAGCCAGCAGTCCTTGTTCGTCCTGTCCAGCCTGGCCTGTCACGCCTACGAAGGCGTTGCCCTGAACCATGAAGAGAAGGCGCGGCTGCAAGCCGACCTTGGACAAAACAATTTCCTGATGCTGCACAACCACGGTCTGCTGACCTGTGGCGGCACCATCGCCGACACGTTCCTGATGATGTTCACCTTCCAGCGCGCCTGCGAGATTCAAGTGCTGGCGCAGAACGGTGGTGCGGAGCTGATCGCCATCGAACCGCAGATTCTGGCGGGTGCCAAGGCGATGATCGCCGGTGTCACCAAAAGTGCTCAAGGGATGGGCGGCGCGCTGGCCTGGCCGCCGCTGCTGCGCAAGCTCGATAAACAAGACCCGGGTTATAAACTCTAAATGGCACTCGCCGAGATTCCACTGTGTGTCTGGCGCAAGCGCAGTCAGACGTTCGTATTCCGCGGTCAGACACTCCGCTATTGGGCCGCGGGGCAGGGTGAGCCGCTGTTGCTGATCCATGGTTTCCCGACCGCCAGTTGGGACTGGCATTACCTGTGGCAGCCGTTGGCGCAGCGCTATCGGGTGATTGCCTGCGACATGCTAGGCTTCGGCGATTCGGCCAAACCGGTGAATCACGACTACAGCCTGCTGGAACAGGCTGATCTGCAACAGGCCTTATTGGCGCATCTGAATGTTGAACAACCCGTTCACGTGTTGGCACACGATTATGGCGACAGCGTGGCCCAGGAACTGCTGGCCCGGCACTATGAAACGCGCGCTGGTATCGCCAGTTGCGTGTTTCTCAATGGTGGGCTGTTTCCCGAAACCCATCGCCCGGTGTTGATGCAAAAACTCCTGCTCAGCCCCTTGGGCTGGATGATCGGGCGAGCCTTTACCCGTGATGCGCTGGTGAAGAGTTTCCAGCAGGTGTTCGGTCCGCAGACCCGACCCACCGAAAGTGAACTGGATGATTTCTGGAGCCTGGTCGACAGTAATCACGGGCAACGGATCATGCACAAATTGATCAGTTATATCCCGCAGCGCCGTGTCCAGCGTGAACGTTGGGTCAGCGCCATGCAGCGTGGCGAGGTGCCGTTACGGGTCATCGATGGCGAGGTCGATCCGGTTTCCGGCGCGCACATGGTGGCGCGCTATCGGCAACTGATTCCCGACCCGGACACGGTCCTGCTGCCCGGGATCGGCCATTACCCGCAAATCGAAGCACCGGCGCAGGTGCTCAAGCACTATCTGGAGTTTCGCGACCGGTTGGTTTCACCGGCGCGCAAGGTGGCGTGTTCCTGACTATCCCGCTGCCTTATTGCGCACCATTCAGCTTCCTCCGTGTTTATTGTGACCAGCCGCCTTGTGCCTGACACTGGGATTCATTGTCCCCTGGCCTGCTGGAATTCCCCATGAATGAGTCTGTGCGCTTCGAAGATAAAGTCGTGATCGTCACCGGTGCGGGCGGCGGCTTGGGCCGGGCGCACGCGCTACTGTTCGCGAAGCAGGGCGCCAAAGTGCTGGTCAATGATCTTGGCGGTTCGGCGCAAGGTGACGGCGCCAATGCTTCGGCAGCGGACCGCGTGGTGGCGCAAATTCGCGAAGCGGGCGGCACCGCCGAGGCCAATCACGACTCCGTCACCGATGGCGACAAAATCGTGCAACACGCCCTCGATACGTTTGGCCGTGTCGACGTCGTGGTAAACAACGCTGGCATCCTGCGGGACAAGACCTTTCACAAAATGGACGACAGCGATTGGGACCTGGTTTACCGCGTCCACGTCGAGGGCGCCTATAAGGTCACCCGCGCCGCCTGGCCACACATGCGCGAGCAAAACTATGGCCGCGTGATCTTCACCGCATCGACTTCGGGCATCTACGGCAACTTCGGTCAGTCCAACTACGGCATGGCCAAACTCGGCCTCTATGGCCTGACCCGCACACTGGCCATCGAAGGCCGCAAGAACAACATCCTGGTCAACGCCATCGCCCCGACCGGTGGCACCCGCATGACCGAAGGCCTGATCCCGCCGCAAATATTCGAACAACTCAAACCGGAACTGGTCAGCCCGCTGGTGGTGTATTTGGCCAGCGAACATTGCCAGGAAACGTCCGGGTTGTTCGAAGTGGGTGGCGGCTGGATGGGCAAGGTGCGTTGGGAGCGCAGCCTTGGGGCCGGGTTTGATCCGCGGGTGGGGTTTTCGCCGGAAGATGTGGCGGCGCATTGGGAGCAGATTTGTGATTTCGAAGGCGCGGCGCATCCGAAGGACAATATTGAAGCGTTGAAGGAAATGATGGGGAATTTGCAGAGGTATTCGGTCTAAGTATCTTGGGCCACCAAGCCGCAAATGGGCGGCTTGGTGGTTTTCGGATCTCAATCGTATCTTTTTTCTATGACGAACTGGGGCGCTTTCCAGTTTGGACCTTTTATTGCCAACCCTTTATCTCCGTTAGCCAATACACCCGCGGCAAAGAGCCGTGCATAGGCGCTTTCAAGCGCACCATATTCTTTGAGAATTTCACGGTTATAGCGTCTGATCATCATATCCAGATGCGGGTTTGGTTTGAACAATGCAAATACGGCGACGATATCATCCAGAGATTCATTTTTAACAATTTGTTCTATGGTGTTCATTACCACATCTCCTTCAGAAATTGTTTGTACTCGCGCTCGTCCTGTTCAGCCGCGGCGGCCAATGCTTCTGGCGTGTAAAGCAAGGAGGGATCATCTTTTAGTTTGAAGTCTTCCAGCGTCGCAGTATGCACATTATTCCACACGGAAGAGCCTGCATCCGGCATCTCTGTATCGCCATATCCCAAAGCTTTAAATCTTTCAAACTCCCTGATCTCATGAGTGTAGAAACGTTTGTCGGTATCGGTCATTTCGAGTTCTCCACGGAGAACTTTGTGTAATCGATCAATCATCACTTTGTTGGCGTCGGATGGAGGAAATTTAGAGGTATGCAGTTCCACGATATTGACTCCTTCTTGTGAAGCAATTGCAGGCGTCCATTTCAAGTCCAAAGTAGGCCCGCCTATTTGTTCTGGATTGAAGTCACGTCCACTGTGCTCACCTTCGGTAGTAGCGCCCTCATAAGGACTGTTGAAGACGGTATAGATTGGCGGAATACCCGACTCAATCGGAAATACTGTGACGAACCCACCAAAACTGTAACGATCCAGTTCCGGATGACTATCGATTCGATGGTCCAACGCTACTGCTGATGGACCGTTATAGACGGTAAAATTTGGCGCCCCTGCCGGGAGTGATGTGGACGCATTGCCCGGTTTCACGATGGGCGTCCAGGTCAAGTTGGGGGGGGCAGCGTTCGGGGACTTGTAGAAATTACCGTGCGGATTAAGCGCGGCGAGCTGGACCGGTACTCCAGGCACCGACGCCATGTTCGCACCCATCACGACAAATTTCGTGTAATGGGTCTCTGTCCTGGAACCAATGATGACCGGCAGATGGACTTCACCCTGTGCCGCCGCGATGGCGTGTAAGTCATCGGCGGTGTTGTCTAGTGCGAGTATTGATAGCGGGACGCTTAGGGAATAGAGATCGCCGTTGCCCAACTCCGATGGATAAAAGAGTGCTACACCCCCGCCGACGATGGGTGCTGCCGCTGCGGTAATGGTTTCGATAACTGCCGCAACCGCAGCTCGTAGCGTTGCGTTGATTGCCAAGGCTCTTGCCGGGTTGAGGGGGATGTTCCCCCTTGCGACAGTAAACACCGGGCCGGCCGCAGCAGCAGCGGCCGATACGGGAAACGCACGACCTGCCCACGCTTCTTCATGTGCTTTTTTGGCCGCTGCCAGGTGTTGAGCCTCTGCCGCTTTCGCAAACCGCGCACGTTCCTCGGCTACGCGTCGGGCTTCGGCTTCAACTGCCTTGCGCGCCTGTTCCTCGGCCACGCGTTGGGCTTCAGCCAAGGCTCTTGCCTGAGCCGCTGCCGCCGCTTTTGCGTTGGCCTGGGCAATGGCGTTGTTTTGTGTGGCTAAGCGGGCGTCCAACAGCTTTATCTGCTCAGCCAGGAACTTCGCCTCGTAAGCTGCGGCATAAGAGATATTCCATTTTTCTACTGCTCTGTAATAACCCCTTTGCCCTGCGCGACGACGACCCGGGGGCTCCTCGAAACCCTTGTAGGCAGGATTTTCACCTTTGTGGGTCAGTGGGTCATGGCCATAATAAAGATTGGCTATTCCTATCTGTTCTTGATGATCTGTCCTTGCTTTAAAAAGTTGCAGCTTAAGCGTTCGTAACTCAATCTCGAGAGCATCAGTTCCAAGGGGTACCACAGCAGCAACGGCCGCTCTTGTTTTTGCAAGTTCGGCATCGGTTATGTGAATGATGTTCTTGAAGTTTTCGTTGAAGAGTTCCTCGGTATAAGCATTGTTATCAATCAGCCAATCAGTGGCAGAATCCATTAAGTCATATGCACGATCGGAGTGGTCGGGGCCTGACACGCCCCCGGCGCCAAATCCGAAACCAGAAGATGACGAAGGCGTACGAGGTATACCTCGATTAACAAGGATATTTTTTCTTGCTGCATATCGAGTTCCTTTCGATTCGAATATCTGAATAGCCATGTCGGTGTTCAATACGTGCGGTCGTTCATGGCTATTTATGTCGTCACCCATCCAGGGCGACCAAGGAAACTATAAGTTCGATCTTTTAATGCAGGTAGGTGAGCGTTTCCGACAGTGATGTAGGAAACATGAAGTTTTATCTCGGAAATAAACCCACATAAAAAAGGCCGCTGCAAACGCAGCGGCCAAAGTAAGACGTAGATCCAGGAGCTACAAATCAACGTCAGTGAACACAGGGCGATGGGTCGAAAAATACGCTTCGAATCATCTGGATTCTGTCGCCAATGGGGTGGTCTATCATCCCCATCGCTTCATGCTTTCAGGCCGTTTGCCGTGAAAGCCCGGCAAGAATAAGGGCTTGAGCGCAAAGGAAAAATAGCGATTCCAGACATGCAGTGTTGCAGTTCGAGTAACAGTTTTCGGCCGACCCTGTAGCAGCAGCCTCGCAAGCTTGACAGCTGCCCATGCGCTGCACTGATAACCCTCCATCCAGCCCATCCATACCCCGCGCAAACCCCCGGCCCATGCGGCCTTTCATCCTTTGGAGGTACACCACGAATACCTCCTTGGTGCGCTTATCGCTCCCGGCGCGCGGCAGTAGGGTGGGGCCTTCTGTCACTCACCGGGGAAGACGCATGACAAAAACAACAATGCGCGCCATCTTCAAACCGCAAGCGCTGGCCGCTGCGGTGGCCTTGGGCTGCTGTGCTCAGGCACACGCTGTTTCTTTCAACATCGGTGAAATCGAGGGGCAGTTCGATTCCTCGTTGTCCGTCGGCGCGAGCTGGGGCATGCGTGATGCCGACAAGGCTCTGGTGGGCACCGTCAACGGCGGCACCGGCCAGGCTTCGACCGGTGATGACGGACGCCTGAACTTCAAGAAAGGCGAGACCTTCTCCAAGATATTCAAAGGTATCCACGACCTCGAATTGAAGTACGGCGATACCGGTGTGTTCGTCCGTGGCAAGTACTGGTACGACTTCGAGCTGAAGGACGAAGACCGCGAGTTCAAACAGATCAGTGACAACAACCGCAAGGAAGGCTCCAAGTCTTCGGGCGCGCAGATCCTCGATGCGTTCGTCTATCACAACTACTCCATTGCCGATCTGCCGGGCACTGTGCGTGCCGGCAAGCAAGTGGTCAGTTGGGGTGAAAGCACCTTCATCGGCAACTCGATCAACAGCATCAACCCGGTCGACGTTTCGGCGTTCCGGCGTCCTGGCGCGGAGATCAAGGAAGGCCTGATTCCGGTGAACATGCTGTTCGCTTCCCAGGGTCTGACCGATCAGCTGACGGTGGAAGGGTTCTATCAACTGGAGTGGGATCAGACGGTTCTCGACAATTGCGGCACCTTCTTCGGTGGTGACGTGGCGGCGGATGGTTGCAACACCGGTTACACCGTCGGCAGCCCGGCGATCGCCCCGTTGGCGCCGTTGGCGGCAGCCTTTGGCCAACCTATCCAGGTCTCCAGCGAGGGGGTGATCATTCCTCGCGGCGGCGACCGCGATGCCCGGGATTCGGGACAGTGGGGCACGGCCTTGCGCTGGCTCGGTGACGACACCGAATACGGCCTCTACTTCATGAACTACCACAGTCGCACACCGACCGTCGGCACCACCACCGCCGGGCTGTCGACACTGGCCAGCCTGCCAGGCATGGTCACTGTCGCCAACAGTCTGGCTGCTGGCAGCGGTTCGGCCCTGGCCCGAAGCGTGATGCTCGGGCGCGGCCAGTACTACCTCGAATACCCGGAAGACATTCGCCTGTACGGCGCGAGCTTCTCCACCACCTTACCCACCGGTACGGCCTGGACCGGCGAAATCAGCTACCGGCCAAACGCTCCGGTGCAGCTCAACACCACCGATCTGACCCTGGCGTTGCTCAACCCGATCGCCGGCGGCGCGGCATCGCCGATCGCTACTGCGGCAGGTGCCGACAACACCGGTTATCGCCGCAAGGAAGTAACTCAGGTCCAAAGCACCCTGACGCACTTCTTCGATCAAGTGCTGGGCGCCCAACGTCTGACTCTGGTCGGTGAAGCGGCGGTGGTACGGGTCGGTGGTCTGGAGTCGAAAAGCGAGCTGCGTTATGGCCGTGATTCGGTCTACGGCCAGTACGGTTTCGGTGGCGATACCGACGGCTTCGTCACCTCCACCTCCTGGGGCTACCGCGCCCGGGCGATCCTCGATTACGCCAACGTGATCGGCGGGATCAACCTCAAACCCAACCTGTCCTGGTCCCATGACGTCGCCGGTTACGGCCCCAACGGGCTGTTCAACGAAGGCGCCAAGGCGGTCAGCGTCGGTGTCGATGCCGATTACCGCAACACCTATACCGCGAGCCTCAGTTACACCGACTTCTTCGGCGGTGACTACAACGTCCTCGAAGACCGCGACTTCCTGGCGCTGAGCTTCGGCGTGAACTTCTGATCTGGCTGAGAAGGATGATGTTAATGCGCAAGATGATTCTGCAATGCGGCGCCCTGGCCTTGGGCCTGCTGGCCGCCAACGTGATGGCGGCGGTCTCGCCGGAAGAAGCTGGCAAGCTCGGCACCAGCCTCACGCCACTGGGCGCCGAGAAGGCCGGCAACGCCGATGGTTCGATCCCGGCCTGGACCGGTGGCATCCCGAAAAACGCCGGCGCAGTCGACAGCAAAGGTTTTCTGGCCGACCCGTTCGCCAGTGAAAAACCGCTGTTCACCATCACCGCCGCGACCGTCGAGAAGTACAAGGACAAGCTCTCGGATGGCCAGGTGGCGATGTTCAAACGCTACCCGGAAACCTACAAAATCCCGGTCTACCCGACCCATCGTACCGTCGGCTTGCCGGCGGAAATCTACGAGTCGGCCAAGCGCAGTGCGCTGAATGTGAACAGCATCAACGACGGTAACGGCCTGGCCAATTTCACCGGCAATCGCTACTACGCGTTCCCGATTCCGAAGAACGGTGTCGAGGTGCTGTGGAACCACATTACCCGTTACCACGGCGGCAACCTGCGACGCATCATCACTCAGGTGACCCCACAAACCAACGGCAGCTACACGCCGATCCGCTTCGAGGAAGAGATCGCCGTACCGCAATTGATGAAGGACCTGGATCCGGAAAAGGCCGCCAACGTGCTGACCTTCTTCAAACAGTCGGTAACCGCGCCGGCACGACTGGCGGGCAACGTATTGCTGGTGCATGAAACCCTCGATCAGGTAAAAGAGCCGCGTCTGGCGTGGATCTACAACGCCGGTCAACGTCGAGTGCGACGCGCGCCACAGGTGGCTTATGACGGGCCGGGCACCGCCGCCGATGGCCTGCGCACGTCGGATAACTTCGACATGTTCTCCGGCGCGCCGGATCGTTACGACTGGAAACTGATCGGCAAAAAGGAAATGTACATCCCCTACAACAGCTACAAACTCGACTCGCCGAGCCTCAAGTACGATGACGTGGTGAAAGCCGGGCACATCAATCAGGATCTGACCCGCTACGAATTGCACCGGGTCTGGGAAGTAGTCGGTACGGTCAAGCCGAGCGAGCGGCACATCTATGCCAAACGCCACATGTACCTCGACGAAGACAGCTGGCAAGTGGCGCTGGTGGATCACTACGACGGTCGCGGTCAACTCTGGCGGGTGGCCGAAGGTCACGCTCAGTATTACTACGATCACCAGACTCCGGCCTACACCTTGGAGGCGCTCTACGACATCATTGCTGGCCGATACATTGCCTTGGGAATGAAGAACGAAGAGAAGCACAGCTTCGAATTCGGCTTCGATGCCAAGTCTGCCGACTACACCCCGTCGGCTCTTCGCGCCGAGGGTGTTCGGTAAGGGTTTTGATACATGGGAAAAATGAGAGGCGACCTGCGGGTCGCCTCTTTTATGGGCGCCAATCAGCGTCCTGAATACTTCTCAACAAGTGGTTTGGAGAGGGCTAGGGTGGCCGCACAATTATAAAAAAGGCACGCCGCAATGACCGCCATGACTCCGTGTCTGGACCGTTCTGGATTCCTGCCCCGCCTGTCCTCTCATCACCTTTCGCGGGCTCGTTTGAGCGAGCCGTTACTGGCTTCAACGGCACGGGTGAAATTGCTCTGCGCACCCGCCGGCAGTGGCAAGAGCGCGCTGCTCGCCGAATGCCTGTTGCAAGCGCCAACTCAATGCCGAGTGCATTGGTTGCCATTGTCTGGCGAAGCGTCGAGCGCGGCGGATTTTCGTCATCGTCTGGCGCAGATGCTGGGGCTGGCCTCATCGGATGAAACGGGGTTGTTCGGCGGTCTGGCGGGATTGCAGACGCCGACCTGGCTGTTTCTTGATGACTATTCCCGCCTGCCGAACCCGGAGCTGGACTCGCTGCTGGATCGCATGCTGGCGATCAGCAGTCCGATGCTGACCTGGTGGCTCGGTGCCCGCCGCCGGCCGCAATGCAACTGGCCAAGGTTGCTGCTCGATGATGAGTTGTACGAGTGCGAGAGTGCTTCGCTGACTTTCACGCAAGGTGAAGTCGAGCAGATATTGCAGCCCTGGGTACCGGAGCAGGCCAGCAAGGTGGCCAGTCGGATCATCCAGCGCACCGGCGGCTGGTGTGCCGGTGTGCGGATTGCATTGCTGCAAAAGTGCGATTGGTCGCGTCAGGATAAACCCCTGGGACGGGCAGCCATCCTGCTCGATTATCTGGAACATGAGTTGTTCAGTTCGCTGACGCCTGAGTTGAGCGAGGCCTGGCGGGTGCTGGCCCACTTGCCCCGCTTCAATGCCCGGCTGTGCGATCACCTGTTCGGGGCCGGGGAGGGCGCTCAGTACTTGCGGACCTTGCAAGCGCTGGGCTGCTTTATCGAACCTTGGCGCGACTCCACCGATTGGCTGCAGATTTTCACCCCGTTCACCCAGTTGTTGCGCGACGAACAATGGCCGGCGGGACGCTCCTGGCATCGGCGTGCCTGCCAGTGGTTCTGTGCCGAACAGGACTGGAAGTCGGCCTTTGAACAGGCATTGCTCGCCGAGGAATACGAAGTGGCGGTCAGCCTGTTGCAGCACTTCAGTTTCGAGCATTTGTTCGAAGAGCAGACGGTGGTGCTGTTGCTGCGTTTGCATGAGCAGCAAGGCGAGGAACTGACGCTGGGCAGTCCGCAATTGGTCGGCTTGATTACCGCCGCTCTATTGTTTGCCGGACGTTTCGACCAGGCGACCGCCTGCATCGCTCGTTTGGCGCATTTCACGCCTCAACCCTCGGCGGTGCTTCAGCGCCAATTGATTGCGCGCTGGCAGGCCCTGCAGGGTTGGTTACTGCATTTACAGGGACGAATGGAGCCTGCGCGCGCGCACTTCCTTGACGCGTTGAGTGCGCTCGATCCCGAATGCTGGACGGCGCGCCTGATGTGTTTGTCCGGTCTGACGCAACAGGCCTTGTTAAGGGGCGAGCTTGACGTGGCGCAAGCCCATAACCGCGAGGCGCTGTGCCTGGCGCGGGCGCAAGGTTCGCTGATATTTGAGGGCTTGATGGAACTCGATCATGCGCAATTGCTGGAGCAACGAGGCGCGGCGGTGCGGGCGGAAAGTCTGCTTTGCAACATTGATGAATTGCTCCGCCAACGCTCGGATCGACCTGCACCCTTGCTGGGGCGAATTGCATTGCGTCGTGGGCGGTTGGCAATGTGCCTGGGCGCAGACGAACGCGCTGCCGAGTTTTTTCAGGCGGGGCTGGAGGACTGCTTGCGCAACCACGACAAGCGCGTTCTATATGGTTTTCTCGGTCAAGCGCAACTGGCGGCTAATCATCGAAATTATGCTGCGGCGTTTGTTCATCTGCGCGACGCCGAACGGTTGATGCAACGGCGGCAGATTCCCGAAACGGTTTATCGAGGGGTACTGCTGCAAATCAGCAGCCATTTCTGGTTGCAAAAGGGCCGCCCTGAACTGGCCTACGAAGCCTTGAGTCGGGTTCTTCGTCATTATCATGGCTCCCTCGTACGTCAGGCACCACCGGCGACACTGGAGCTGATACCGGTTCTGGAGTATCTGTTGGTACTGGCCGAGGTCCATCTAGGGCAGGCACAAGCGCCGTTGGCCCGACTCAAGGCCCAGTTGCAATGGGCGCGACAGCGGGGAATGTCGGGGCTGCAAGCGCAGTTGCATCTGGTCTTGGCCGAAGTCGCCTGGTTGACCGGCGACCCTTCTGTTCAGCAGTCGCTGCAGGAAGGATTGGCCCTGGTCGAGCGCTGCAACTTCCAACAAGTCTTGTGCGATTTGCAATTGCGCCAGCCTGAATTACTCGGCGAGATCTGCCTTGTCGCTACGGGAAACCCCTTGAATGCGGAGGCCTTCCCACAGAGTCGATTGAGTCTGCGTGAAATAGAAGTATTGAAATTAGTGGCGCAGGGTAACTCCAATCAACAGATTGCCGATCTTCTTTTTATTTCATTGCATACCGTTAAAACCCATGCGAGAAGAATTAACGTGAAGTTGGGGGTGGAGCGAAGAACTCAGGCGGTTGCCCAGGCGAAGTTGTTGGGGGTTATCGGTTGATGTTGGGTTTTAATTGTGTGGCTTCAGCTTTCGGTGTTGCTATTTGTTGTACATGATTGGAAAGAAGATCTGCTTTGAGTGTTGTGTGTTCGCTGTTTTACATTGGCGTTGTTGAGTAACCAGGCGGCAATCTGCTGCTTCATTAAATGCCAAAAGGAATAGCGCATGAGTATCGCTGTATTAAAAGAAGCGTTGGATGTAAAAGTTCAGGATGAACTGCTACGTCCATCGAAACGGGTAATGGCTGAACAACCTTATTCGATCCCGGAATGGTTGGCAGGTGCCAGTGAAGAAGATCGTCAGTATTACTTCGATACAGAACAATCCCTGGCAAAAAACGAGCAGGTACTGGATGAGTTGCTGGCAGAAACCAAATCCCTCAAGGCTTTCGCACATTTTTATGCCCAAGAGATAATCAGAACGCTCACCGACGAACTTATCGACCCGGAGCGGATTTTCGTCAACGTTCGCCATACGTTCTACGTGGGGCAGCAGAAGGTGGTTCAGCGCAATCGCCCGACCCTTCCCGAGTTCCTGATCAATGGTCTGTACGATGCGGCCACTGTTCCATTGGAGATCATCCTTGAAGGTGAGGAGTTGCCGTCAGGTTTTACCGAGCAAGATCTTCTGGATGTGATGGGCGACGCGAGTATGCGTTCGTTTTATGCCGAGAAGTTTGAAGAAAAATACCGCGATGAAACGGTTTTGCGTGCTCTGCAGGCCATGCTGGACAGTCGCACGGATCTGAGTTCGTTCAGCGCGAAATTGCAGGGGCATATCAGCGACGAGGGCCTTGATATCGTCGACCGGGCCATTCAAGGAGCCGAAAACCATTCTTTGGGCAGCCTGACGCTCGTCGGTTCAGACGTTGCCTTGCGAGGGGTGATTGTTTATTGCGGGCCCCAAGGTGAAGACGGTCCTTGCGTTCTCTATTCGCCGGAGACTCCCGGGGGCCAGGTCTGGTACGAGTTCATCAGCATCAGGCAGCTGGACTTCCATGTGGCCGACCTGACGCGTCTACCCGAAGGACGCAGTTACCTGCTCCAGCAGTCTCACGTCAGTGATCGACACCGACTCGATGCGTATATGAGGCTGATACAGCAGCTGCCGAGCCAGTGGCGCGGTATTCAGCGCGACCTTTGGCCAACATTCGGTCCCGGTGCGTTACGCCAGGCTGTTTTGCTCAATGTCGATTGGCTGCGAGGGGAAGTGGAGGCGGTCATCCCCGCCGGTTATCGCTCGGCCTCGTCCTATAAGCAGAAATATTTCGCCCGGTTGAACACCGAACTTAAAGCGTTGACCCGGCTTGCCACCCGCGAGACGGCGCTGATCAGTTACGAGAAGTTTGCGTACAACCTTATTAAAAAGAGAGCAGAAGATGTGCTGGCGGAAAACGGTGAAACAGTCATCGTTAATCCCGATCTGATTGTCGTGGAACTGGACGGCTCGCAAGAATTGACCTTGTCTCAACTCATCATCAAGGAGCGTCACATCACGGAAGAGAGCGGGCCGATCCACAACCCCGGACTTTACCCAAAACTGCGTTTGTTGCCCGGTCATCCAGCGATCTCCGATCAGTTGATGGCCGACGTATTGATGAAATACATCGTGGGCTGGTCGAAGACCTTGCGTCCGGGAGAAAAATATATCGACATGCTGTCCACGGACTATCTGGATAAAAACGCCCCTGGTTTCGCGCTGAAACGCGATGTGCATGTAAACGTGCAACTGCATGAAATGCAGCGCGCCGCCTTATCGGAACTCTTCAGCAGTAGACTTGATAAGCAACAACAATGGGGCATCGAGGGGGCCATTGACCGATTGCGCGAACCGGAGTCCTCTGATCGGTGGGAGTACGAAGAGCCTGAGTCTCCCCAGCGCAACGGCGTCTACATGTTTCATCTGGAAGGCTGCAGAATCGAGGGCGTTTATGTTTTCCGGATGATGAACAACGGGGTGGCCGAGGACTTGTTGTATACCCCTCATGCCCCGGATGACCGATGGTTTCGACCGCTGGCCGAATTCGCCAGGTCGGTCAAAGTGAAAGGTTTGGGCAGCTATTACTGCAAGCGCGCCAAGTTTACCGACCAGCGGGTGGTTGGCGCTTACATCGAAAAAGTGCAGCGCAGCAGTACCGATGTCGAACCGCCACGACTGCAATTTGATAGCCGCGTGCGTGACTTTTCTCATTGTTATGCCGACATGATCGGTCAGGTCATTAACGGTGTCGATGCTCAAACCACGAGCCTTGTCGAGGTTGTGGGCAGACTGGTTTACGACGCTGCGGTAGCGGCAGTCACCGTTGTAGGCTGCGTGTTCCCGCCGATCGGTTTTGGACTGAGCGCTGTCGTGATTGCAAAGGGGGTGTTCGATGGGGCCAAGGCTTATCACGAGGGTGATTATAAGGCGCTGTTCGCAAGCTACCTGGATTGCATGCTGGAGCTGGCCACGATGCGCATCGGCAAGTTGGGGTTCTCGCCCGTGCAGAAGGCAATTGGCAAGCAGTTAGGCGATGTGAATACCTGTTTGAGCGTTGTCTCTGCGTGCAGCGGAAAATCGGCGGATCTGGCGGTGATAACGGCATTGATGAAGGAGGCACTTGAGGAGTCCGAGTCCAGTGAGCAGACGCTGCTGGAGTAAACACCAGGCATTCAGCGCCGAACGATTTAACCGATAACGGCGGTGGGCTCATAGCCCATCCGCCAACTTACAGCCTGGCTCGCCGCCAATAGCCGTTGCGCCGCCGGGCCGTTTTCATCGGCGTGAAACAGCGAGGTCGGGCCGACAATGGTCATCACTGCCGCCACCTGTCCGACCGCATTGAACACCGGGGCCGACAACGCATCCACGCCTGGCATCAGCAAACCGTGAACATGATGCAGGCCGCGTTCGCGGATCTGTCCGCACAAGCTCGCATAAGTCTTATCGTCCGCCAGCGGATGGGCATCGACGGCGATTTCCTGCTCGCGCAATTCATCCGTTTCCCGGTGTGGCAAATAGGCACTGAACACCAGCCCCGTCGATGAACTGAGCAAAGGTAAAACCGAGCCCAATTGCGTGACCACCGTCACCGCGCGCACTGCCGGTTCGATGTGCACCACTGTCGCGCCCCGATTGCCCCACACCGCCAAAAAACACGTTTCGTTCAGCTCGTCTCGCAACTCGGCCAAGGGCAGGGCGGCGACTTTCAGCACGTCCATACTGTTCAGGGCAGCCAGACCGACCCGAAGCGCTTCGCGGCCGAGGCCATAGTGGTTGGTGGCGGTGTTCTGCTCGGCAAAACCGCTGGCGATCAGCGCCTGTAGATAGCGATGAACCTTGCTCGCCGGCATCTGCACGTGTTCGGCCAGGCGCGACAACGAGGTCGACGGCGACAGCTCGGCAAGCGCCTTGAGGATGTCGGTGCCGACCTCGGCTGAGCGGACTTTCTGTTTACCGTTGCTTTCGCTGGTCATGGAGGCGATGTGATCCCGGGACGAATGGGCGTCTTTATAGCTTGACGGTCAATACCAATCAAATTACGTTATGCGTAATTGAATTACGATAAAAATAACCCAGGCGTGCCAAGACCTCTTCAGCAGAGTGACAGGCCATTGCCTACTCCCGTTCAGGAGGCTCCATGAACCTCGATTCAACGGCGCCAGCGCTGGCTTATCAGTCAGGCTTTGGCAACGAATTCAGCAGTGAAGCGTTGCCCGGCGCACTGCCCGTCGGCCAGAACTCCCCACAAAAAGCCCCATACGGCCTGTACACCGAACTGTTCTCCGGAACGGCCTTTACCATGGCTCGCAGCGAAGCACGGCGGACCTGGATGTACCGCATTCAGCCGTCGGCCAATCACCCGGCATTCGTCAAACTGGAGCAGCAACTGGCCGGCGGCCCATTGGGTGAAGTAACCCCCAATCGCCTGCGCTGGAACCCTTTGGACATGCCGACCGAGCCCACCGATTTCATCGACGGACTGGTGAGCATGGCCGCCAATTCGAACGCGGAAAAACCGGCCGGGATCAGCATTTATAACTACCGCGCCAACCGTTCCATGGAGCGGGTGTTCTTCAACGCCGACGGCGAACTGTTGCTGGTGCCGGAACTGGGCCGCTTGCGCATCGCCACCGAATTGGGCGTGCTGGAGCTGGAACCGCTGGAAATCGTCGTGCTGCCGCGCGGGCTTAAATTCCGTGTCGAACTGCTCGACCCGCAAGCCCGCGGCTACATCGCGGAAAACCATGGCGCCCCCCTGCGCTTGCCGGATCTGGGGCCGATTGGCAGCAACGGTCTGGCTAACCCGCGAGACTTCCTGACGCCGGTGGCCCATTACGAAAACCTCAAGCAACCGACCACCCTGGTGCAGAAATTCCTCGGTCAGTTGTGGGGTTGTGAACTCGACCATTCGCCGCTGAACGTGGTCGCCTGGCACGGCAATAACGTGCCGTACAAATATGACCTGCGTCGCTTCAACACCATCGGCACCGTCAGTTTCGATCACCCGGATCCGTCGATTTTTACCGTCCTGACCTCGCCGACCAGCGTGCATGGTCTGGCCAACCTCGACTTCGTGATCTTTCCGCCACGCTGGATGGTCGCCGAGAAAACGTTCCGTCCACCGTGGTTCCACCGCAACCTGATGAATGAATACATGGGCCTGATCCAGGGCGAATACGATGCCAAGGCCGAAGGTTTCATACCCGGCGGCGCCTCGTTGCACAGCTGCATGAGTGCCCACGGCCCCGACGGCGAGACCTGCACCAAGGCGATCAACGCTGAACTGGCGCCGGCTAAAATCGATAACACCATGGCCTTCATGTTCGAGACCAGCCAAGTGTTACGCCCGAGCCGATTCGCCCTGGATTGCCAGCAACTGCAAAACAATTACGACGCCTGCTGGGCCACGCTGCCCGCCACTTTCGACCCGACCCGGAGATAACCCATGACTCAGACTTCCATCATTCGTAGCTGGGTTGCCTCCGCCAACGGCCACGAGGATTTTCCGCTGCAAAACCTGCCGTTGGGCGTGTTCAGCGTGAAGGGCACCGCACCCCGTAGCGGCGTGGCGATCGGCGACCAGATCTTTGATCTGGAAGCAGCATTGGACGCAGGGCTGTTCGATGGCCGTGCGAAGAGCGCAGTTGAAGCCACCCGTGGCGGCCAGTTGAACGCGTTCTTCGAACTGGGCCGCGACGCCCGTGTTGCCCTGCGCGAACGTCTGCTGGAACTGTTTGCCGAAGGCAGCACCCTGCGTGGCAAGATCGAGGCTCAAGGCGCAAAACTGCTGCCCCTGGCGGCGGATTGCCAAATGCACCTGCCGGCGAAGATCAACGATTACACCGACTTCTATGTCGGCATCGAGCATGCGCAGAATGTCGGCAAGCTGTTCCGCCCGGATAACCCATTGCTGCCGAACTACAAGTACGTGCCAATCGGTTACCACGGCCGCGCCTCGACCATTCGTCCGTCCGGCACCGACGTTCGCCGTCCGAAAGGCCAGACCCTGCCGGCCGGCCAGACAGAGCCGGTTTTCGGTCCCTGCGCACGTCTGGACTACGAACTGGAACTGGGTATCTGGATCGGTCAGGGCAATGCGTTGGGCGACGCCATCGCCATCGGTGACGCCGCCGACCACATCGCCGGTTTCTGCCTGCTCAACGACTGGTCGGCGCGGGATATCCAGGCTTGGGAATACCAACCGCTGGGGCCGTTCCTGTCCAAGAGTTTCATCACCAGCATTTCGCCGTGGGTGGTGACGGCCGAAGCGCTGGAGCCGTTCCGTCGTGCCCAGCCTGCGCGCCCGGAAGGTGATCCGCAGCCGTTGCCGTACCTGTTCGATAAACGTGATCAGGCCGGCGGTGCCTTCGACATCGAACTCGAGGTGCTGCTGCTGACCGAGTCGATGCGCGAGCAAAATCTGCCAGCCCATCGCCTGACCCTCAGCAATACCCAACACATGTACTGGACCGTTGCACAACTGGTTGCGCACCACAGCGTCAACGGTTGCCAGTTGCAGGCCGGTGATTTGTTCGGTTCGGGCACGCTGTCTGGTCCTGAAAACGGCCAGTTCGGCAGCCTGCTGGAAATCACTGAGGGCGGTAAAAAGCCGATTGAACTGGCGTCGGGCGAGGTGCGTAAATTCCTTGAGGACGGCGATGAAATCATTCTGCGCGCGCGTTGCAGCCGCGATGGTTTTGCTTCCATCGGTTTTGGCGAATGCCGCGGCAAAGTGTTGCCAGCGCGCTAAGAGGATCGGGTCATGGAACTCTATACCTACTACCGTTCGACCTCGTCTTACCGGGTGCGTATTGCGCTGGCGTTGAAGGGGCTGGATTACCAGGCGTTGCCAATCAACCTGATCGCGCCGCAAGGTGGCGAACATCGGCAGCCGACATACCTGGGCATCAACCCGCAAGGCCGGGTGCCCGCCTTGCGCACCGATGAAGGCGAGTTGCTGATCCAGTCACCGGCGATTATCGAGTACCTGGAGGAACGTTATCCACAGGTGCCGTTGCTGTCCAAAGACCTCGCCGCCCGCGCCCATGAGCGTGGCGTTGCGGCAGTGATTGGTTGCGATGTTCACCCGCTGCACAACGTCAGCGTACTCAACAAGCTTCGGCAGCTGGGGCACGATGAACCACAGGTGGTTGAGTGGATCGGTCACTGGATCAGCCAGGGGCTGGCGACGGTAGAGCAATTGGTCGGTGACACCGGTTATTGCTTTGGCGATCAACCGGGGCTGGCGGACGTCTATTTGATTCCGCAGTTGTATGCGGCCGAGCGCTTCAATATTCCACTGGACGCCTACCCGCGAATTCGTCGAGTGGCAGCGCTGGCGGCGACACACCCAGCCTTCTTCCTGGCCCATCCGTCGAACCAGCCGGATACCCCGTAAAGCCTTACATTGATCCCTGTAGGAGCGAGGCTTGCCCGCGAAGAACGATAACGCGGTGTTCCTGGTGGACCGAGGCGTCTGGTTCGTGGGCAAGCCTCGCTCCTACAACGGGCGGTGATTGGTGATTAATGGACGATGGCATTGGGCGGCAAATGCCCCAGCCGTTCAGTCAGGCGAATCCGCTGGATCGGATCGTCACAGAGCAGCAGCGCATGCTCCAGGTCAAAACGCTCGGCATTCGGGCAGTCCAGTCGTTGATAGAGGCTGGCCCGGGCCAGATAGTCGGAGGCGCTGGCGTTGCCCAATTCAAGCACACGTTCGGCGTCGATCAGGGCGTCGATGTAGTCATCGTTCGTGAGGTACAACTGGCGCAGGTTGCGTGACAACCGTTGCAGCATCTGCACCGGTTCGGCGGTCTGCAAATGCTCGGCGCTGAGCTTCATGTTCGGGCCGTACTGGCGTTGCAGCAGTTCACGGCAATCATTGGGGTACAACCGTCGCCCGCCGCAGGGGTCGAGCAGATGATCGGCACCTTGCACTCGCAGCAGGAAATGCCCGGGAAAGTTGACGCCGACCATGGGAATCTCCAGCCTTCTGGCCAGTTCCAGTGCAATCAGGCCCAGTGCCAACGGCTGGCCTCGCCGACGTTCCAGCACTTTATGGAGCAACGCCACTTGCGGACGCAAGGGCGTGAAGTCGTCCTGAGCGAACCCTAGGTCATTCATTCGCCGCAACAACGGTTGGGCCAACTCACTCACCGGCAGCATGGGCAACCCGTAGCTGACCCGCTGTTGCAGGTCCTTGAAGTCCGCCAGTACCGTCTCGGGATCCAGCTCTTTATCGTGTTCGACAGCAATCCACAGCGCCGCCTCGAACAGCGCGGGCGGTGATCGTTGCAGACAGTCGAAAAAACGTTGGCGCGGGGTCATCAAAATCTCCGGAGAATGCCTCGTTTTAGCCCCGTCACAGGCTTTCGTCCAGTGCTGCACATAGGTCGTAACAGGTTATGTCCGAAAGCGTTCAAAGCGGCGCCGCTTATTCCGGTGCGCTTCTGCAATTTTTGTGCGCAAGCCTATACTGGCGACTACAAGAAGTGATTACGGGAGCCCTACGATGTTCGCTCTCATGCAAAGCACTCGCCTTGAATCGCTGCACCTGAGCGTCGATCCGGTCACCGGGTTGAAGGCGGTGATTGCCATCCACAACAGCCGTCTGGGACCTGCCCTGGGCGGGTGTCGTTACCTTGCCTACCCCAGCGATGAAGCCGCGATCGAGGATGCCGTGCGCCTTGCCCAAGGCATGAGTTACAAGGCGGCCCTGGCCGGCCTGGCGCAGGGCGGTGGTGTTGCGGTGATAGTTCGCCCGGCCCATGTGGAAAACCGCGCCGCGCTATTTGAAGCCTTCGGGCGCTGCATCAACGAACTCGACGGTCGCTATATCACCGCCATCGACGCCGGCACCTCAGTGGCGGACATGGATTGCATCGCTCAACAGACCCAATTCGTCACCAGCACCACCGCCGCGGGCGACCCTGCACCTCACGCGGCCATGGGCGTATTCGCCGGTATTCGCAGCACTGCCATGGCCCGTTTGGGCAGCGATAATCTCGAAGGACTGCGCATAGCCATTCAAGGCTTGGGCAATGTCGGTTATGCCTTGGCCGAACAGTTACACGCGGCCGGTGCGGAACTGCTGGTCAGCGACATAGATCATGGCAAGGTGCAGTTGGCCATGGAACAGTTGGGCGCTCATCCGATCGCCAACGATGCGCTGCTCAGCACACCGTGCGACATACTCGCGCCCTGCGGCCTGGGCGGTGTGCTTAACACCAACAGCGTGTCGCAACTGCGCTGCGCGGCGGTCGCCGGTTCGGCAAACAACCAACTGATCCATCTGGAAATCGCCGATCAGCTGGAGCGCCGGGGCATTTTGTATGCGCCCGATTACGTGATCAATGCGGGCGGGCTGATCTACGTGTCGCTCAAACACCGCGGGGAAGAGTTGACGACCATCACCGCGCACCTGTCGAAAATCAGTTCACGGCTGACCGAAGTCTTTGCCCATGCCCAGGCAGAAAAGCGTTCCCCGGCCCGGGTGGCGGATGAGTTGGCGGAGAAAGTGCTGTACCGGTGATGCTGTATGGGTGAACAGTTTGAATCGATGAAGGAGTGAGAGCCTATCCGGCCGACTTGCTCGCCAAGCCCTGCGTCACAACCGTCGGGTCTGACCATTGCACGCTGACCCCGCGTGCCAGGAGCCCTGTGATGCTTCACAAGGTTGAGCTGCCTTACACCCGATTTTTATCCCCTGATGGCCAGCTTCTCGGCAATCTTCCCTCTTGGGCCGACGACTTCAATCTGCTGACACGCTTGTATCGGCAGATGGTTCTGACCCGCCTTTTCGATCAGAAAGCTGTCGCCTTGCAACGCACCGGGCGCATCGGCACTTATGCGCCGACCTTGGGCCAGGAAGCCATTGGCGTCGCGGTCGGCAGCCTGATGCACGCCGAAGACGTACTGATCCCGTATTACCGCGACACCGCCGTGCAATTGATGCGCGGCGTGCGCATGGAAGAAATCCTCTTGTATTGGGGCGGCGATGAGCGTGGCAGCGACTTTGCCGACCCGGCGGTGGCCGAGGATTTCCCGATCTGTGTGCCGATCGCCACCCAGGCCCTGCATGCCTGCGGCGTCGCCAGCGCCTTCAAAATCCGTGGCGAGCATCGGGTCGCCGTCACTACGTGCGGCGACGGCGGAACCAGCAAAGGGGACTTCCTCGAGGCCCTCAACGTTGCTGGTGCCTGGCAGTTGCCGGTGGTGTTTGTGATCAACAACAACCAATGGGCAATCTCGGTGCCGCGACGAATCCAGTGCGGCGCCCCCACCCTTGCGCAGAAAGCCATTGGCGCCGGCTTTCACGGCGAGCAAGTCGACGGCAATGACATGCTCGCCGTTTATGACCGCGTGCAAGCGGCCCTCGATCGGGCGCGCCACGGGAAAGGCCCGGTGTTACTCGAATGCCTGAGCTATCGCCTCGGCGATCACACCACGGCCGATGATGCTACGCGCTACCGGTCGGCGGACGAGGTCAAGCAGGCCTGGCTCGAAGAACCGATCAAACGGCTGCAACGTTTCATGGCCGGGCAAGGCGTGTGGGACGAGGGCCGTGAACAGGCACTGATCAGCGAATGCCAAGGCTTGGTGCAGGGTGCTGTGGATAACTTCGAAGCGGCGGGCCAGCAGGCGCCGGAATCAGTGATCGATCATGTCTATGCCCAGTGGCCGCAAGCGCTGGCAGAACAGCGTGAAGAATTTCTCGAACGGGTGGCGCGCCGGACGGGAGGTTCGGGCCATGAGTAACGGTAAGGTGACGCTGCTGGAAGCGGTGAATCTGGCGTTGCATCGGGCCATGAGCGAAGACGAAAACGTCATCGTCCTCGGTGAAGACGTCGGGGTGAACGGTGGCGTGTTCCGCGCCACGTTGGGCCTGCGCGACAGCTTTGGTTTCAAGCGGGTAATCGACTCACCGCTGGCCGAAACCATGCTCGGCGGGCTGGTGGTAGGCATGGCCGCCCAAGGCCTGAAACCGGTGGTGGAAATCCAGTTCATGGGTTTCATCTACGCCACCATGGAACACCTGGTGTCTCACGCCAGCCGCATGCGCAACCGCACGCGCGGGCGGATCACCTGTCCGATGGTGATGCGCACGCCGATGGGCGCAGGGATTCGCGCGCCGGAGCATCACAGCGAAAGCACCGAAGCTCTGTTCGCGCATATTCCGGGGCTGCGGGTGGTGATCCCGTCCTCGCCGGCCCGGGCCTATGGCTTGCTGCTCGCGGCCATCGACGACCCGGATCCAGTGATATTTCTCGAGCCAACTCGACTCTATCGAATGAACCCGCAACCGCTGCTGGATGACGGCAAGCGCCTGCCACTGGACAGCTGTTTCACCCTGCGTGAAGGCAGCGACCTAACCTTGATCAGTTGGGGCGCCAGCGTGATGGAAACCTTGCAAGCAGCCACGCAACTGGCCGAGCAGGGCGTCTCGGCGGAAGTGATCGACGTTGCCAGTATCAAACCGCTGGACCTCGATACGATGGAAGCCTCGGTGCGCAAGACCGGTCGCTGCGTGATAGTGCATGAGGCACCACGCTCCTGCGGGGTCGGTGCGGAAATCGCCGCCAGTCTCTATGAACGGGTATTTCTTGAGTTGCAGGCACCGATCCAGCGAGTCACCGCGCCAGACATCCCGCCGCCGCTGTATCGACTGGAATTGCTGTACATGCCCAGCGTCGAAGACATTCTTCATGCTTGTGACATCGTGCTGCACCACGCCTGACAGAGAGGGGTTGCGATGAAATATTTCAAACTGCCGGATCTGGGCGAAGGCTTGCAGGAGGCGGAAATCGTCCGCTGGCACGTCAAGGTCGGCGATACCGTCAAGGCTGACCAATTGTTGGTGTCAGTGGAAACCGCCAAGGCGCTGGTGGACATACCCGCGCCCTACGATGGGGTGGTGGCAAAAACGTTCGGTGGCGAGGGCGACATTCTTCACGTTGGCGAACCTCTGCTCGGTTACGAAGGCGAAGCGGATGCGGGCACTGTGGTCGGGCGGCTTGAGGGTGGCGGTACGAATCAGGAGGATGCATTTTTCATCGGCGCTGCGCCTTCGACTCGTGAGCATCTGGCGAACCGTGCCACGCCGGCGGTGCGTCAACTGGCTCGGCAACTCGGTGTTGAACTGAGCGGCTTGACGGGCTCCGGTCAGGACGGCCAGATCACCCTCAGCGACGTAGAAAACTCGGCCCAGATGAAACGCGAACGCTTCGGCGGCGAGAAGCTGCGTGGCGTGCGACGCAGCATGGCACTGAACATGGCCAGGTCCCATGCCGAAGTGGTGCCGGTGACGATTTTCGGTGATGCCGATCTGCATCGCTGGGGACAGGCACGAGAACCGCTGATTCGTCTGGCCAAGGCCATGGCTGCCGCCTGCGCCGTAGAACCGGTGCTCAACAGCGCCTTCGATGGCAAAACCCTGGCGCTAAAACAACACGAACGGCTCGACCTGGGCATTGCCGTGGATACGCCGGACGGCTTGTTCGTGCCGGTGCTGCGCGATGTCGGTCAGCGCACGGCGGCGGATTTGAAAGAAGGTGTGATGCGCCTGCGCGCCGACGTGCAGGCGCGCTCGATCCCGCCCCAGGAAATGATGGGCGCGACCCTGACCCTGTCGAACTTCGGCACCTTGTTCGGCCGCTACGCCAATCCGGTGGTGGTGCCGCCGCAAGTGGCGATCCTCGCTGCCGGGGCGATCCGCGACGAGCCGGTGGCGGTCGAGGGCGCGGTAGTGGTGCATCCGATCCTGCCGCTGTCCCTGACCTTCGATCACCGCGTGGTCACCGGTGGCGAGGCGGCGCGGTTCTTCAAGGCGTTGGTGGAGGCGCTGGAACAACCCGAGGTATAGGTTTCCCGCAGGCATGAAAAAGGCCCTGAGCCATTTGACTCAGGGCCTATTCAATTCGGGCATTGTTTACTTCGGTGTCTTGGCGGCTTTGGCTGGCTTGGTCGGCTCAGCGTCCGTCACTTCAACAGGTGCAGCAACAGGTGCAGCTGCTTCAACAGGTGCATTCAGCAGTTCGGACAGTGCGTCCGGCTGGCTCTTGAATGCCTTGGCGAATACATCACGGTTCTTCGCCATGTAGATCCCGGCTTCTTCCACTTGCTGTTCGGTCAGGGACGGAACGGCTTTTTGCAACACTTCAGCCAGCAATTCGGCCAGTTCGAGCATTTTGTCATGACGGTCAGCTTCGGCTTTATCCATGAACAAGCGCTCCAGATCTCGGCTGCTGCGGTATACCACTTCGACGGCCATTCACCACCTCACATGCCTTCACATTAGTTGTCTGTTTCGACTACTGTATTTATATACAGCGAAAAGGATAAGCGAATCCCTGCGCTTTGGGTAGTGGCTTTTTAATGTAGACCGAATTCAGGGTTTGTCAGGTGGACGGTGGTGCTCCAATCGCGAGCAGGCTCGCTCCCACAGGTTCGGCGATGTCCGGGGCAGGTGCGACCAAACGCCACGGAGCGCGTTTTAAAGCACCTCGCCATCATGTTGCAGGCAACCTCTGGCCTTTTTTCTGCATGCAGAACAACCGTCACGTCCAACCCGCATCATCCGCTCGAACCGAGCTAAGGAACAATCATCGTGAAAATCAACTGGGCCGAGAACCTGCGGCAGAACGTGCATCAACTGGCCGAGTCCCTGGGCAACCTGTTCGTCGAGACCTTCCACTACCTGGCACTGTTCGCCATCGGTGCGGTGACCGCCTGGGCGGCGGTCATGGAATTCCTCGGGATGCTCGAACAGGGGCACATCAAGATCGATGACATCTTGCTGCTGTTCATCTACCTGGAACTGGGGGCGATGGTCGGGATTTACTTCAAGACCAACCACATGCCGGTGCGCTTCCTGATCTACGTGGCGATCACCGCACTGACACGGCTGCTGATCTCCAACGTCTCGCACCACAATCCGCCAGACCTGGGGATCATCTACTTGTGCGGCGGGATTCTGCTGCTGGCATTTGCGATTCTGGTGGTGCGTTACGCCTCGTCGCAGTTTCCTTCGGTGAAGATCGAACACCCGCAACGCAAGATCGGTGCGGGTTCCGGTGAGCATCCCGAAGTGGAGAAGGGCGAGATTTAAAGCCCCATTGAAGGTCGGGGCCGGGATTTGACCAAGGGCGGCGGCGGGTTGCGATTGTCGCCGTCGGTCATGGCTTCGAGGATGGCCACGGCGCTATGGCCCTGTTCGATGGCGATGCCGAATTGAATGCTTTGCACCAGGCGTTTGAGGCGCTTGGGATCATTGCGCTGTTCGGCGCTGATCATCCGTTTGGCCACCACGCGGCCACTTTGGGAGAGGGTCAGCATGATGCTGCCGTCCAGTCCCTGAATGCTCAGGTTGATTTGATAATCCGGTGCAAAGGCATCGGTAATGAGTTGAAAGGGGTTGTCCATGATGCGTCACCGCCTGATTGAACGTGCAGTTGTTGACCGGCCGTGATCGGGATTAGTTCGCAACACCAGACCATCGGCCTTCCATGTTCATGTACTTTCATCCGTGCAACGCAGGAGGCAAAGCAAGGGGCATGCCGGAAAAATTGTCGAACAATGAACACGGTAAAAAAACGGCGGGCAACATGGCCTCGCCTTCTTTTTGCCTGCCCGTTTCAGGGCATGAACGAGTAGATGATCGCAGACAGTGCAATCAAACCGACCAGCCACGAACACGTTCGAGGCCTGGATTTTATGCGACGGGCGCGCTGAGTCATCCGGGCGAGCGTGCGGTGCATGACTGGCTGGTGAAAGAGGCGGGGATTTTTCGTGATCTGCATCCGCTGGGGGCGGGTTGTGAGCAATTGTGACTGAAGAGCGGGGCGACCGAACTCCCGACCTTAACAGCGCTTTTGCCCGTTGTCCGGCTTTTTTTGCGAATCAATATTTATCTTTTTTTAGGGCTTGAATTGTTCAGCGTACAGACCGATTGTGTAACCAAGAGGTCACGGTGATGACGCCCAAGGGCTAGCTGACCGGCCTCTCGCGAGCTAGCTGAAATAAGGGATGAACTATGCAAATCCAAGTCAATAGCGATAACCATATTCAAAGCAGCATCCGACTGGAGGAGTGGGTACGTACGACCATTGAGAGCACACTCGAACGATACGAAGAGGACCTGACCCGCGTCGAAGTCCACCTGCGAGACGAGAACGGCGACAAGCCCGGTCCCCACGACATACGCTGCCAGCTGGAAGCGCGGCCAAAAGGCCACCAATCGATTTCTGTCACCCATAAAGCCGCTAACCTGGAACAGGCGATCGACGGTGCGGCCGAAAAACTCGAACATGCGCTTGAACATCTGTTCGGCAAACTGCGGGGCAAACCACGTGCCGCTGTGGTGCCGTTCGAAAGGCCTACCGCCGATGCGCTGCTGGAAGACGAGTTTCTCGAGAACGAACAGGCTGCGCTCAACGGCTGAGGCCTGATTCACTTTTTACCTTCCCATAGAAAACGGGTCTGCATAAGCAGACCCGTTTTTATTTGGGCGTCTCTATGGCGAGGGGGCTTGCCCCCGAGTAAGGCCTGCTGCGCTACCGCAAAAACGCCTGCCGATATTCCCCGGGCGTGCCCCCCAACGCCTGGCGAAACCGGTTGGTGAAATGGCTCGCACTGGCAAACCCACAGGCCAATGCAATATCCCCCAACGGCTGCGACGTCCCGCGTAACAACTCTCGCGCCCGGCTCAGTCGCCGAGCCAACACATACTGATGTGGCGGCAATCCGAAGCTCACCCGGAACATCCGCGCAAAGTGGTATTCCGACAGTGCGCACAACGCCGCCAACTGCCCAAGGCTGATCGCTTGCGCCAACTGACTGTCAATGAATTCCACCAACTGCCGCCGCTGATGCGCGGCCAGTCCGCCCTTCAAGCGCAAGCCCTGACGAATGCCGACCTGGCTGAGCAGCGTATGGCTGATCAGTTCGTGGGCCAGACTGCTGGTCAGCAAACGTTCACCGGGCTCGTCCCAGTTGAGTGCGAGTAACTGCCGAAAGCGTTGCGCTTGTTGCGGGTCCTCAAGAAAGGTCTGTTCACGTAACTGCAATTCCCGGGGCTCGCGATCCAACAGCGTCACACAGCCCAAGGCAAATTGTTCTGCGCTGAAATACAGGTGGGTCAGGCGAATGTCGCCGTTGATCACCCAGCCTGACTCGTGGTCGGCAGGCAGGATGCACAGTTTGTCCGGGGCGCCCTTGTTGTCCGGCTGTCCGCGGCGAAAAGTACCGGTGCCGCCGGCGATGTAGCAGGAGAGGGTGTGATGGCTCGGAGCTTCATAGTCCCGGGCGTCGTGATGGTTGCTCCACAAAGCCGCAGCCATGCCGTCACCGAGCTCGGCGCTGTGCTCCAGGCGAGCATTGGGCGAGCGGTTGAGGGCTTGAAAGACTTGCAACGTTTCCAGTGCGGCCATGATCGGTTCTCTCCAACGCCTTGCATCCTACTCCGTAGACATTGGCCTGCCAGCCCAACGGCCGACAAAAGCGCAAGTTTATGCAAGTGCAAAAGGGTTTAGCGCCGGACACTGAAGGCCTATTCAGGAGTCTTTACCATGAACATTTCGCTGTATCTACTGACCGTGCTGATCTGGGGCACCACCTGGATCGCCTTGAAATGGCAATTGGGCGTGGTGGCCATTCCGGTGTCGATCGTTTATCGCTTCGGCCTTGCCGCGTTGGTACTGTTCGTGCTGTTGCTGCTCAGCCGGCGCCTGCAACCGATGAACCGTCGCGGGCATCTGATTTGCCTGGCGCAGGGGCTGTGCCTGTTTTGCATCAACTTCATGTGTTTCCTCACCGCCAGCCAGTGGATCCCCAGTGGTCTGGTCGCCGTGGTCTTTTCCACCGCCACCTTGTGGAACGCCTTCAATGCGCGGGTGTTCTTCGGCCAGAAAATTGCCCGTAACGTGCTGATGGGCGGCGCGTTGGGCTTGCTCGGGCTTGGCCTGCTGTTCTGGCCAGAGCTGGCCGGTCATACCGCCAGCCCCGAAACCTTGCTCGGGTTGGGTCTGGCATTGCTTGGAACCTTGTGCTTTTCGGCGGGCAACATGTTGTCGAGTCTGCAACAGAAGGCCGGCCTGAAACCCCTGACCACCAATGCCTGGGGCATGGCTTACGGTGCGGCGATGTTGTCGGCGTGGTGCCTGGTCAAAGGCATCCCGTTCGACATGGAATGGAATGCCCGCTACATCGGCTCGTTGCTGTACCTGGTGATTCCGGGCTCGGTGATCGGCTTCACCGCCTACCTGACGCTGGTCGGGCGCATGGGGCCGGAGCGGGCGGCGTATTGCACCGTACTCTTTCCTGTGGTGGCGCTGAATGTGTCGGCGTTTGTCGAAGGCTATCAATGGACGGCACCGGCACTGTCGGGGCTGGTGCTGGTGATGTTGGGGAATGTGTTGGTTTTTCACAAACCCGGGTCATTTCGATTGTACAAGGGGGCAAAAACGGCCTGATAGAGGGCCGTTCGCCAAGGCGTCAGTTTTCGTTTTTTAAACTGATGTAAATGAGTGCGGGAAATATGAAGTCGAGTATCTGCGTCGCCCACTCGTCGTAGTTCCAGGCGTCTGATTGATCCATGTTGAACCATTCGATACCGACAATCCGAATGCAGATGTAGTAGACGAATATGGCGACCAATAACCCGATCAGTGCAAGTTTCTTAGCGTCGTGGAACGCTTCGGTGCTGGCATTCAACTGTCGGTAAAGTTGATAGGTGCCCATCAGGCAAAACACCGTGTATATAACTTCGAGTGTAATGATGAACCAATAGATTCGATGGTGAAGCATGGGCGAGGTGATCGCCCGGTAGCCATATTTCAGCTTGTCGCGGGTGGTGTCCATACTCAATATGTGTGCGACATATTCATAGTTGGTAGGGTAGTCGGTCACATTGCTGTACATCATCAATAAGCCTACAAAACTGATAAATGACATTAATGCCAGTTTGCTGATTCTAATGGTTTGGTGTGTTGTCAGGTTGTTCAAGTTTTAACGTCTCCAGAATGAATGCTTGTCAGGCAAGTATTGAGGAGAGGTTATAGGTTGGGTCACTACTTGGTCGGGTTACTGATTTGCAAGTTGTGTAAGTGTTTTGTCGCAAATGTCGAAAGTTTACGGGTTGCGGGCAGAACGTTGAAACGCCTGCCCGAACTTTTTTCATTTGAAAACTTGTGGGTTTACCAAATCCTGTGGGCGCCCCCCCAACAGCGCACTGCGTAAATTGGCCAGTGCGCGATTGGCCATGGCTTCACGGGTTTCGTGAGTCGCGGAGCCGATGTGCGGCAAGGTCACGGCGTTTTTCAGTTGGAACAATGGCGACTCGGCCAGCGGTTCTTTCTCGTAGACGTCCAGCCCGGCGCCACGGATCTGGTTGTTTTGCAGCGCTTCGATCAGCGCCGGTTCGTCCACTACGGGGCCACGGGCGATGTTCACCAGAATGGCGCTCGGTTTCATCAGCGCCAGTTCACGGTGGCTGATCAGGTGCCTGGTTTTTTCGCTGAGCGGCACCACCAGGCAGACGAAATCGGCTTCAGTCAACAATTGATCAAGGCTGCGGAACTGCGCACCGAGCTCTTGCTCCAGTTCTGTCTTGCGACTGTTGCCGCTATAAATAATCGGCATGTTGAAGCCCAAGCGACCGCGACGGGCGATGGCCGCGCCGATGTTGCCCATGCCGACGATGCCCAGGGTTTTGCCATGCACATCACTACCGAACAACGGCGCGCCGACGGTGGCTTGCCATTGGCCGGCCTTGGTCCAGGCGTCCAGCTCGGCGACGCGGCGGGCGCTGCTCATGAGCAAGGCGAAAGCCAGGTCGGCGGTGCTTTCGGTGAGGACGTCAGGGGTATTGGTAAGCATGATTCCGCGTTCGTTGAAATAGGCGAGATCGTAGTTGTCGTAGCCGACCGAGACGCTGGAGACAACTTCCAGTTTGCTGGCGTTTTCCAGTTGCGCGCGGCCGAGTTTGCGACCGACACCGATCAGGCCGTGGGCGTGTGGCAGGGCTTCATTGAACTGGGCGTTGATGTCGCCGTTTTTCGGGTTCGGCACGATCACGTCGAAGTCTTGTTGCAGACGTTCGATCATCGGCGGGGTGATACGGCTGAAGGCGAGGACGGTTTTTTTCATTGGAGACGGCTCGTCGGGCTTGGAGAATGCCAAGCACGCTAACATTCTTCCCGGACATTTTGCGAGCGCTCGGATTGCCGGGTGTACGCCATCCAAAACCTGTAGGAGCGAGGCTTGCCCGCGATATAGGCCTGACAGCCAACCAATTTCTTGCGGATCGCGCGCGATGGCGGTGTGTCAGGCGACATCAATGGTGAATGTCACAACGCCTTCGCGGGCAAGCCTCGCTCCTACAGGGGATCAACTGTGTGGCGCGGGATTTGGTACGTTGAGGTTGTCCAGCATCCGATTCACCGCGAGCTCGGCCAGCATGACGATCTGCTGGATCGCCATGGCCGTATTCCGATGCGGGCCTTCCAGATAGGTCGAAAAATTGCTGGCCATCACACTGGCCTGGGCCAACGATTCACAGGTGTGGGCCAAGAGGTCTTCGTCTTTGATCGCCGGTGCGAGCATATACATCGTGCTGGGTTTGCGGATGGTCGGTGATTTGAGGGCCGCGGGATTGAGGTAGTGATTCAGCGCACGTTCGGCGGCTTCGTTGAGTTTTTTGGAATTGGGGGATTCGTAGGGGGAAACGTCGTCGGTTTCCGGGGGATTCGGTGTTTCTTTGATCATGCGGAAGTTACTCATTGGCAGATGAAGTGGAACTGCCATCTTTCGTTTTCCAGACGAAAGGGTGGCAGCCATGCGCGGACTGGAAAAACCGGTACACCCACCAAAAACCGGCAGACCCGAAGGTCTCCCGCGCACAGCCGCCATAACAAGGATTTGCGTGCAGAAAAAAGCGCCGCAGTATGCCATGGGGCGTGGTAAGTGTTCGCCAGGTTTTCCAGACCTGATCGCTGATTTGGCAGCGACCCACAAAGCCTACCCATTTCCCGTCTGACCCAACAACCGACAGAACTCGTCGGAAACATCCCCCAAAATCACCGCGTCTGTAGGACCGTGAAATCAATTCGCCACCCGAACCCCACCCAAACTCCCACTCAACTCATACGCCGCCAATTCCGCCTGATGCGCCGCCAATATCTCCGGCAACGACCCACGCAAGTACTCGACCCACGTCTTGATCTTCGCGTCCAGATATTGCCGCGAAGGATAAATCGCATACAGATTCAACTCCTGCGAGCGGTAGTTCGGCATCACCCGCACCAGCGTGCCATTGCGCAAGCCTTCAATCGCCGCATACACCGGCAAAACCCCAACCCCCATGCCACTGGTGATCGCAGTCTTCATCGCATCAGCCGAGTTCACCAAAAACGGTGAGCTGTTGATGGTGACCATTTCCTGGCCGTCCGGGCCGTCGAAGGTCCATTTTTCCAGCGGGATGACCGGGCTCACCAGGCGCAGGCAGGCGTGGTTGAGCAGGTCGCTGGGCTTGTGCGCGCAGCCGTTGGCTTTTACATAGGCGGGCGATGCGCAAACGATGCTGTAGGTGATGCCCAAACGCTGGGAGACGAAGCCCGAGTCCGGCAGTTCGCTGGCGAGCACGATGGACACGTCGTAGCCCTCGTCGAGCAGATCCGGCACGCGGTTGGCCATGGTCAGGTCGAAGGTCACGTCCGGGTGGGTTTTGCGGTAGCGGGCGATGGCGTCGATCACGAAGTGCTGACCGATGCCGGTCATGGTATGCACTTTCAGCTGCCCGGCCGGACGCGCATGGGCGTCGCTGGCCTCGGCTTCAGCTTCTTCGACGTAGGCCAGGATCTGCTCGCAACGCAATAGATAGCGCTTGCCGGCCTCGGTCAGGGCGATGCGGCGGGTGGTGCGGTTGAGCAGGCGGGTTTGCAGGTGGGCTTCCAGGTTGGAGACCGCGCGCGAAACGTTGGCCGTGGTGGTGTCGAGTTGCACGGCGGCGGCGGTGAAGCTGCCGGCCTCGGCCACGTAACTGAAGGCGCGCATATTTTGCAAAGTGTCCATGGGGTGCTCTCGGGTTCGATGGCAAATTGTGACACGAAGTTTCTGCTTTTTTACAGACGACTAAAGATGGACCACGGGATTATCGCGTTAACGGTAACAAAGATTCACAAGAATCCCGGCTTATCGCCAACAAACCCCACCCCTAGAATTGCGCCTGTTCTTGTAGGAGCGAGGCTTGCCCGCGAAAGGAGCGCTGCGGTGGGTCTGCATGACGGCGGTGTTCCCTTCGCGGGCAAGCCTCGCTCCTACAGGGATCTCGTGCCTCCCCCTATCTCAGGAATTTGCAGCAGTGCCGCGTCGCATCAACAGAGCGCTCAAGACGCTCAGTGTTTTGGCTTTAACCCTGGCAATCAGCGGCTGCATCGGCACCGCCGGTATTGCCCCACAAGGCAAGGCACTGGAGGCCAATTCATTGGCCACCGACGACGCCATTCAGAGCGCTGTGCAGGATGCTCATTGGCCCACCGCTCAATGGTGGCAAGCCTACGGCGACCCGCAACTGAACCGCTGGATCGATCTCGCACTGCAGGATAGCCCGAGCATGGCCATGGCCGCCGCGCGAGTGCGTCAGGCGCGGTCCATGGCCGGCATTGCCGAGTCTGCCGAGTCGCTGCAGATCAATGGCCAATCCACCCTCAAGCGCCACAACTGGCCCTCCGATCAGTTCTACGGCCCCGGTGAGTTGGCCGACACCACCACCTGGGACAACAACGCCGCGCTGGGTTTCAGCTATGCCCTCGACCTCTGGGGCCGTGAAAGCAACGCCACCGAGCGCGCGGTGGACATGGCCCACATGAGCGCCGCCGAAGCACGGCAGGCCCAACTCGAATTGCAGAACAACATCGTACGCGCCTACATCGAGCTCTCGTTGCATTACGCACAACGGGACATCGTCGCGGCAACGTTGAAGCAGCAACAGCAAATTCTCGACCTGGCACAGAAACGTCTGGATGGCGGCATCGGTACGCATTTCGAAGTCAGCCAAGCCGAAACACCATTGCCGGAAACCCATCGGCAGATCGATGCACTGGACGAGGAAATTGCTCTAAGCCGCAACCAGCTCGCAGCGCTGGCCGGCAAGGGACCGGGGGAGGGCGCGCAGTTGCAACGGCCGACGCTGTCGTTGGGCGCGGCGCTGAAGTTGCCGTCGTCTTTGCCGGCGCAATTGCTCGGTCAGCGTCCGGACGTGGTTGCCAGTCGCTGGCAAGTGGCGGCGCAGGCGCGAGGCATCGATGTCGCCCACGCCGGTTTCTACCCCAACGTCGATCTGGTCGGCAGTCTCGGCTACATGGCCACCGGCGGCGGGGCGTTGGAGTTCTTGACCGGCAAGAAGCTCAACTACAGCGTCGGCCCGGCGATTTCGTTGCCGATCTTCGACGGCGGCCGCTTGCGTGCGGAGCTGGGCGAAGCCTCGGCCGGTTATGACATCGCGGTGGCCAGGTACAACCAGACGCTGGTCAACGCGCTGAAGAACATCTCCGATCAGTTGATTCGCCGCGAGTCGATGGACAAGCAACAGGCCTTCGCCACCGAGTCGGTGGCCACGGCGCAGAAGACCTATGACATCGCGATGATCGCGTATCAGCGTGGGCTCACCGATTACCTCAACGTGCTCAATGCGCAGAGTTTGCTGTTCAAGCAGCAGCAGGTGCAGCAGCAGGTTCAGGCGGCGCGCTTGAGTGCTCATGCCGAGCTGGTGACGGCGCTTGGCGGTGGACTCGAGGCGGGCAACGACGTGCCGGAAGACAGCCAGACCGATGCACCGAAAACCCCGACTCTTTTGAAATGACCACTATGTATCAGGCAAACCCACATTTGTGGCGAGGGAGCTTGCTCCCGCTTGAGTGCGTAGCACTCACAAAATTAGCAATGGTTGCCGGAATTTTGGGGCCGCTGCGCAGCCCAGCGCGAGCAAGCTCGCTCGCCACAGGATCTCTTTTGCTTCAGGTTCTTCCAGGATGCTAATGACTCCCTTGCCCGCACCTTTGCGCTGGCTGTATTCCCTTGAATGGCGCCGGGGTTTGTTCGACTGGGCGCGCAGCGATGGCGTGACCTGGGTTTACATCTTCAAGGTGCTGCTCGCCGCCTTCCTGACCCTGTGGCTGGCCATGCGCCTTGAGTTGCCGCAACCGCGCACCGCGATGATCACCGTGTTCATCGTCATGCAACCGCAAAGCGGCCAAGTGTTTGCCAAGAGTTTCTATCGCTTCCTCGGCACCTTGGCCGGGTCGGCGGTGATGGTCGCATTGATTGCCTTGTTTGCGCAGAACACCGAACTGTTCCTCGGCTCGCTGGCGATCTGGGTCGGCCTCTGCTCGGCCGGCGCGGCGCGTTATCGCAACTTCCGCGCTTACGGATTTGTGCTCGCCGGGTACACGGCAGCGATGGTCGGGCTGCCTGCATTGGCTCACCCGGACGGCGCGTTCATGGCGGCAGTCTGGCGCGTGTTGGAAATCTCCCTGGGGATTCTCTGCTCGACGCTGGTGAGCGCCGCGATCTTGCCGCAAACCGCCAGCGCCGCGATGCGCAATGCCTTGTATCAGCGCTTCGGCGTGTTTGCCTTGTTCGTCACCGATGGCTTGCGCGGCCGCAGCCGGCGCGAGGCGTTTGAAGCGAACAACGTGCGGTTTATCGCCGAGGCGGTGGGCCTGGAAGGGCTGCGCAGCGTGACGGTGTTCGAAGACCCGCACATGCGTCGGCGCAACGGCCGGCTCAGCCGTTTGAACAGCGAATTCATGGGCATTACCACGCGCTTCAATGCCCTGCATCAGTTGCTCGAACGCCTGCGCCGCAGCGGCGCCGATCATGTTGTCGCGGCGATCAAACCGGGGTTACGGGCTCTGGCCGAAGTGCTCGACGGCTTCAGCGGTCGCGCCTTGACCAGCCCCGACGCTGCACGCCTGGCCATTGCTTTGGCAGCCTATAAGGAAAACTTGCCGGCGCGCGTCCGCAGCCTGCGGGCGACCTTTCAGGAGAGTGATCCGAGCGATGCCGAGCAACTGGATTTCCACACTGCCTACGAGCTGCTTTATCGCTTCGTCGACGACCTGCACGGTTATGCACAAACCCACGCGTCGCTGGCCGTACACAGCCACGAACGTGAACGCTGGGACGAGCCCTTCACCCCGCAAACCAACTGGCTGGCCTCGGCGGCATCGGGCATTCGCGCAGCATTTATCCTCGTGCTGCTCGGTAGTTATTGGGTGGCCACCGCGTGGCCGAGCGGAGCGACCATGACCCTGATCGCTGCCGCCACGGTCGGCCTTTCAGCGGCGACACCGAACCCCAAACGCATGGCGTTTCAGATGGCCTGCGGGACGTTGCTCGGGGCGTTGATCGGCTTCGTCGAGATGTTTTTCATCTTCCCCTTGATCGACGGTTTTCCATTGCTGTGCGTGATGCTCGCGCCGGTGATCGTGGTCGGGGCGTTCCTGACTTCACGGCCGCAATACGCCGGGGTTGGCCTGGGGTTGCTGATCTTCTTCAGCACCGGTTCGGTGCCGGACAACCTCACGGTTTACAACCCTTACGCCTTCATCAACGACTACATCGCGATGATCCTGGGCATGCTGGTGTGCGCGGCGGCCGGGGCGATCATTTTGCCGCCCAACAGCAGCTGGTTATGGCGGCGGTTGGAGCAGGATTTGCGCGGGCAAGTGGTGTACGCCATCAGCGGCAAACTCAAGGGCTTGGCATCGAGTTTCGAAAGCCGCACCCGCGATCTTTTGCATCAGGCCTACGGTCTGGCAGCGGGACAGCCGCAGGTGCAACGGGACTTGCTGCGCTGGATGTTCGTGGTGCTGGAAGTCGGCCACGCGATCATCGAGTTACGCAAGGAACAGGCGATTCTGCCGGTGCATCCGGCGTACGCCGAATCCCAGCCGTGGCGCCAGTCAATCCGGGTGATGGGGCGTTCGCTGGTGCGACTGTTTCTGCAGCCGAGCCAGAGCAATCTGGAGCGTGCGCTGGTCGCGGTGGATCACGCGATCAGCTGTGTGCAGGCCACCGATGAGCCCTTCGCGCCGCACTTCGATACCTCTGCCTTGCGCCGGGTGAAGAGCTACCTGCACTTCATCCGCACCTCGCTGCTCGACCCGCAATCGCCATTGGCCGGCTACATAAAAGCTAGTGCCATCACCAAGCCCCTAGGACTTGAACATGCCTCGTGAAATCGCCTTCCATGGCGTGTACATGCCGACCATGACCCTGATGTTTTTCATTGCGGCGGCGCTGGCCTGGGCGCTGGATCGATTCCTGTCCGGGTTCGATCTGTACCGCTTTTTCTGGCACCCGGCGCTGCTGCGCCTGAGCCTGTTTACCTGTCTGTTCGGCGCCCTGGCGCTGACTGTTTACCGTTGACTCTCTATTTCTGAAGAAGGCCCCGATGAAAAAGCTTTTCAGCCTGCTCGCGACCCTGCTGGTGTTGGCCCTTGCCCTGTGGATCGGCCGGACCCTGTGGGTGCATTACATGAACACCCCCTGGACCCGCGACGGCCGGGTGCGCGCCGACATCATCAACGTCGCCGCCGACGTTACCGGTGAAGTGGTGGAGGTGCCGGTGCGCGACAATCAGTTGGTGAAGAAGGGCGATTTGCTGATGCGCATCGACCCCGACCACTACCGCATCGCGGTGAAACAGGCGCAGTCGCTGGTGGCTTCGCGCAAAGCCACGTGGGAGATGCGCAAGGTCAACGCCCATCGCCGCGCCGATCTCGACAACCTGGTGATCTCCAGGGAAAACCGCGACGACGCCACCAACATCGCCGACTCGGCCCTGGCCGATTACCAGCACGCCCAAGCGCAATTGGAAGCCGCTGAACTGAACCTCAAACGCACCGAAGTACGCGCCGCGGTGGACGGCTACGTCACCAACCTCAACGTCCATCGCGGTGACTACGCGCGCATCGGCGAAGCGAAAATGGCGGTGGTCGACATGAACTCGTTCTGGGTTTATGGCTTTTTCGAAGAAACCAAATTGCCCCGCGTGCGCGTGGGCGATAAAGCCGAGATGCAACTGATGAGCGGCGAAGTGCTCAAGGGGCATGTGGAAAGCATTTCTCGCGGCATCTACGACCGCGACAACCCGCAAAGCCGCGAGCTGATCGCCGACGTGAACCCAACCTTCAACTGGGTGCGTTTGGCGCAGCGGGTGCCGGTGCGGATTCACATTGATGAAGTGCCAGAGGGCGTGCTGTTGGCGGCGGGGATTACTTGTACGGTTGTGGTGAAACAGGCTGTCGAGGGGTAACTGACAGACCGAGTCGTCTGCTTCGCGAGCAAGCCCGCGAATGGGGCGACTCGGTCCCTCAGGCAGATGGCGACAGTTCACTCCTTGCAAAACGTCTCATGCAAATGCCGCCAAAGCACCTTGCCATCGGCCTGTTTTTCAAACACCACCGAGGATCGCCGATCAGAATGCAGCCCCGTCGCATCGGTCTGCTGCTCGCGATAACTCACCACTGCGCCACCGTCGTACAGCGCGACACCTCGCAACTCGCTGAGCTCAATCCTGAACCCGAGCTTCTTCCCGCCCGCCAGCAGAAACAATTCATTCAACGCCTCGAAATCCAGCACCCGGCCCAATGGCGAGATCATGGAAAACCGCGGCGAAAAACGCGTCAGCAATAGCTTAAGCTCGGACGCGTCTCGCTCCTCGGCCAACCATTGCTCGATGGCTATGTGAGCCTGGATCACTTCGTCAAAGTATTCGGTGTAGTCGGTCATGTTGTTTCCTGAAAGTCTGCAAAGTCTGTTCTGACGCCTTCGCGGGCAAGCCTCGCTCCTACAGGATCGGGGTTGCCGGGGGTATTGCGAACGACACAGGACCGGGGTTGCCGCGGGCGAGGCATAACCTGTAGGAGCGAGGCTTGCCCGCGAACGCGTCAACCCGGTCTCAAAGCTGCCCGCGCAACCCGAACCGCTTCATCAAACCCGACTCCAGCAATCCCTTGGGCAACAACCCCGCCATCAACGGCAATGCCCGGCTGCCGTTACCCAAACGCACCAGACGCGGCGGCTTGCTCTGCTGCACAGCCTTGAGCAACCCGGCCGCAAACTCACTGGCTGGGGTCGGCTTATCCTGAGACGCCTTGGCCCGCGCACGAATACCTTCGCGCAGCGGCCACCACGGCGAGTGCTCGGTGATCAGTTGCTCAGCCTCATTGCCGGCATTCTTGGCGAAACTGGAAGCAATGGCTCCCGGCTGAACTTCCATGACCCGCACGCCAAACGGCGCCAGTTCCATGCGCAATGCATCGCTCAAGGCATGCACCGCAGCTTTCGAGGCGCAGTAGGCGCCGGCAAACGGCGTGACCAGAACTCCGGACACGCTGCCGATGTTCACTACCAGGCCCCTGGCGCGACGCAGCACCGGGAACATCGCGCGAGTGACGCCGACGATCGCAAACACATTGGTTTCGAATTGGCGCTGCATGGCCGGCACACCGCCATCGAGCAGCGGCCCCATGGCGCCATAACCGGCGTTGTTGATCAGCACATCGAGGCCGCCGCGCTGCTGATTGATCCGCTCGCTCAGTTGTTCGAGTGCCGGACCATCGTTCACATCCAGTTGCACGGCGGTGAACCCGGCGGCGGTTAAAGCGGCTACGTCTTCAGCCTTGCGGGCGCTGGCCCAGACTTCGTAACCGGCACCTTTGAAGGCATCGGCGAGGGCACGGCCAATGCCGCTGGAGCAACCGGTAATCAACGCAATGGGCATGGGCGCGGTCCTTGTGCAAAAGAAAAGGGATCAGTCGGAGAAACTACCCTGCAAACGCTCGGCGCGAAACTCCAGGGTTTGCGGGCGATAACCGGGGCGCAGGGGCGGCATTGGCAAACAGTCCTCCCAATTGCCGCCGGCCTGCAATTCGCCGGGGCCGCGATAGCGCGGTGCGGCGTATTGATTGTCAGCCAGATTGACCGTATCGCCCGGTGCATAAGCGGCGATGCGCCAGCGCAGTTCGGTCAGCGGCACATCGTTGCCGTTGTTCATCGTCAGCTTCAAGGGGCGATCCGCTGGACAGTGTTCGGGCGCGTAGGTGATGCGCAGCTCAAGGCGCGCCAGTTGCTTGACCTCGCGGGTGTCCAGCCAGAACACCCACATCGCCACCAAGCCCAATCCGACGGCGGCCGCCATGGACACCGGGACAGCCTTGGCCGGATAGCGCAGCAGCAGGATCAGCCAGGTAATGACCAGCAGGACGCCGATGAACATGACGCGAAACCTCGGGAAGGGAAAGAGCATCCTACCTAAGCGTAGGTGGAATTGGCGATGGTCATTCATTCAGCGGCGGCTGGTCAGGCCCCATCGCGAGCAGGCTCGCTCCTACATTGACCGAGTTCGGACTCTGATTCGGTGAACGACGCAAACCCCCTGTGGGAGCGAGCCTGCTCGCGATGAGGCCAGTTGAGGCAACAAAAAACCTAAAAAAAAGCCCCCGCCCAACCCACTGCGGATAGGGAACGCAGCGGGCTGGACGGGGGCTTAAGGTCTTACTGAACGTTACTGCACGATGGTTTTCACCGACACGCCACGTTCGATCGGGGTGGAGCGACCGTAGATATCTTCAAACCGCTCGATATCGTCTTCACCCAGATAGCTGCCCGATTGCACTTCGATGATTTCCAGCGGGATCTTGCCTGGATTGCGCAAGCGGTGGACCGAGGCGATCGGGATGTAGGTCGACTGGTTTTCAGTGAGCAGGAACACGTTTTCGTCGCAGGTCACTTCGGCGGTGCCGCTGACCACGATCCAGTGTTCGGCGCGGTGGTGGTGCATCTGCAGCGACAGGCACGCGCCCGGTTTGACCGAGATGCGCTTGACCTGGAAGCGGCCGCCCATGTCCACCGAGTCGTAGGAGCCCCACGGACGATAGACTTCGCAGTGGGTCTGGGTTTCGCTGCGGCCCTGTTCATTGAGGGTGTTGACCATCTGTTTGACGCCTTGGACCTTGTCCTTGTGGGCGATCATCATGGCGTCCTTGGTTTCGACGACTACGATGTTTTCCAGGCCGATCACCGACACCAGTTTGCCGTTGCCGTGGATCATGCAGTTTTTGCTGTCCTGGATGACCACATCGCCCTTGGTGACGTTACCGTTGGCGTCTTTTTCATTGACCTCCCACAGCGACGACCAGCAACCGACATCGCTCCAGCCTGCGGTCAGCGGTACCACGCAGGCGCGCTGGGTTTTTTCCATCACCGAGTAGTCGATGGAATTGTCCGGGCAGCAGGCGAAGGTGGCAGGGTCAATATCGACAGTGTCAGCATCCTGTGCGCTACGTTCCAGCGTCAGCATGCAGGTGTCGTAGATGTCCGGATCGTGTTTTTTCAGTTCTTCTAGGAAACGACTGGCGCGGAACAGGAACATGCCGCTGTTCCAGAAGTAACCACCGGACTGGACGAATTCGGTGGCGCGTTTCACGTCGGGTTTTTCGACGAAGTGCGAGACACGGCTGACGCCTTCCGGCAGCAGGGCATCGTTGGTGGACTTGATGTAGCCGTAACCGGTTTCCGGCTTGGTCGCCGGCACGCCGAACAGCACCATCTCGCCACGCTCGGCTGCCACAGTGGCCAGGGCCAGTGCGCGTTGCAGGGCTTTCTGGTCTTCCAGCACGTGGTCGGCCGGCAGCACCAGCATCAACTCGTCGCGACCTTCATTGACCAGCATCATCGCGGTCAGGGCCACTGCCGGTGCGGTGTTGCGGCCGAAGGGTTCCATCAGGATGCGCTGGGTGTCCAGGTTGCGGGCACTCAGCTGCTCGTTGACGATGAAGCGGTGATCTTTGTTGCAGACCACGATCGGGGTATCCATGCCTTCGAACACCAGGCGTTCCAGGGTTTGCTGGAACAGCGTGTGTTCGCCGGTCAGGGCGAGGAATTGCTTGGGGAATTGCTTACGCGAAAGCGGCCAAAGACGTGAGCCGCTACCACCTGACAAGATCACCGGAATCATGTTGTTACTCCTTCAAAATCGATTGGTTAGAGCTACTGCGTTCTGTCGTTTCACTCTTGTTCTTGTTCCGTGTCCGAATGCTTGACTCATTCCTTTTGTAGGAGCCGGCTTGCCGGCGAAGGGGCCTTGAGGACGCCGTCGCTGGCAAGCCAGCTCCTACAGGGGGCGGTCAGCAATCCGGTAAAGGTGTTAGCGCGTCGACACCGGGCGCTTGACCCAGACTGGCGACAGGCTGCTGCCGCTACCGGTGACGTACAGCACCGCGGCTTCACCGCGTTCCAGGGCAACCGGTTTCAGGTCGCCGACTTTGGTGGCGCCGTCGTACAGCGCCAGGCTGACTTTCACCGGGTTGATTTCACGTTCGCCACGGCCCTTGGCTGCCACAGACGGGACCACCTCGGTCTTGCCGTCGGCGGTTTTCAGGGTCAGGGCCTTGTCGCTGAGGTTCTGCACGCGCACCAGGGATTTCTGCTTGTTCTTGAACGGTGGTTCTTCGATCAGTTGCGGCGTGCCGCTGGCGTTGTTGACCAGGGTGTAATAGTGGTCGCTGGCCAGTTTCACCGGCAGGGTCTGGCTGCCGACCTTGGCGCTGTAATCGCCGCCCGGCATGAAGCTGAAGTCGCTGCTGGACAGCGGCGCGACTTCACTCAGGTTGGTGGTGCCAACAGTGGCGCTGACTTCAGCATTGCTGGCGTTGTAGATACGCACAAAGCTCGAACCTTTCGGTGCGGTCGGGCCGTAGAGCGCGGCGTCACCGGCAAAGGCCTGAATCGACAGGACGCTCATGCCGGCGACAAGGGCAACTGCCTTGATGGAGCGAGCAGCGAGACGGCGAGGAGTAGTAGTGAAAGTCATGGAAGTACCTCTCTTTCAGTTTTGCGCCCGGTCGGGCGTCTCGGATTTAGTGTTTGCAGCTACGTTTTGTTGGCGTGCGCCGGCTTGTTTAAGCTCTGCGACCCACTGCGGGTCGGCGTCACCGATTTCGTTGTTCACAGGCAGATATCGTTCAGGGAACTCCCAGATCAGCACTTGTGGCGGGCTGTTCTTGAAGGCGTCGCTTTTCAGGTAGCTGAGCATCGGCAGAATCGGGCCATGGCCGTCTTCGGCGTAGCTGACCACGTCGCTGTGCAGTGCCTCTTTCAGCGCACCGATGAAGTTCCAGTTCGGGTTGGCGCTGTAACTGGTGCCGATCAGGGCCACCGGCACTTCAGTGTTGGCGAACAGGGCGTCGTCACCGGCAGGCTGATCTTGCGCAGCCACGGTGTTGCGCTTCTGCAAAGGCTCTTGGGCCGGCATCAGGTTTTCGAACAGCGGGTCGAGCGGCAGGAACAACCGCAGGTCACCCTTGTGCGTCACCTTCTCCGCAGGTTCGGTGACGAAATTTTGCGGTTCGCCGCTGAGCGGAGCCTTGTCGGCAATGGTTTTGGCCAGGGTCTGGGCAGCGATTTGCGCGCCTTCCGGGGTCCAGTGGGTGTCGGTGCGCAGGAACACTTGCTGACCGTCTTGCTTGCCCTTTTGCAGCGGGCCGAGCAGGTCAGGGGCGAGGATCTTGGTGGCCGCGACACGAGCGTGGAAGTCCTTGTACAGATTGGCGTGGATACTCGCCGGCTTCACTTCACCCAGATGTTCCGGGTACAGACGCGTCTTGGCCGGAACAATCGCCATCACCAATTGCACGCCTTGCTTTTTCAAGGTCTGGCGCACGCCTTCGACCAGCGCGTAGTTGCCTTGCAGGTTCAACTCTTCGTTGACGATCGGGTGGAACTCTTCATCGCTGTAGAGCCACTGATCGCGACCGAGCACCACGCCCGGACGACCTTCGTTGAACAGTTTGAAATCCAGGGCAGCCCAAAGATTGGTGCCCAAGCGCTTGATCGGGAACTCGTCGTCGTAGTGCGTCTCGACGGCTTTGCTCCAGCGACCGTTGAGCACGGTCGCATCGGCGTTGGTACTGAAGCCGAAGAAGCTGCGTACCGACCACACGCCCAAGGCCAACAAGGTCACCATGAACAGGGCGATGTAGAAGATGCGTAATGAGCGGGTCATAGTCAGATCCCTCAGAACTGGAAGTAAAGGAACGGCGAGAAGCTTTGCGCCGAGAGTTTGAGAATCGAGGCGATAAACAGCAGCAGTACCAGGGCGCGCATCACGTAACGGGACCAGTCAGCGGTCCAGTAGGCCGGTTGCACAGTCGCTTCAACGCCGACGGTGTAACCCGGTTCGTGGATGCTGGCCGGGTTGTCGCCCGGTACGGCTTTGATCATTCCAGGCGTAGCCGCGGCAGGACCATCGGTCTCGGTGTTCGCGGCAGGCTTGGTCTTGACCGGCGGCTGGTTGCTGTAGAAATCACGCAGACCGAAGAACGCCAGGGTTGCGTAAGCCACCACCAGGGTCGCCACTTGCAGACCAGTGAGGCTGGCCTGGTTGAGTTCCGACAGCGACCAGTCGCCGAAGCTGAACATCGCGCCGTACATACGACCGGCGACGTGCAGGTTTTCTGCGCGGAAGATCACCCAACCCATCACCACCAGCAGGAACGTCAAGGCCCAACGGACCGGGTTGAAGCTGCGCGGCGAAGTGTTCAGGCCGATGGCTTTTTCGATCGCCAGCCACATGCCATGCCACGCACCCCAGATGATGTAGGTGATGTTCGCGCCGTGCCACAGACCACCGAGCAGCATGGTCAGGAACAGGTTGCGATAGGTCATCAGCGTGCCTTTACGGTTACCGCCGAGGGTGATGTACAGATAGTCACGCAACCAGGTCGACAGGCTGATGTGCCAGCGCCGCCAGAACTCGGTGATCGACTGGCTGATGTACGGCTGTTTGAAGTTTTCCATGAAGCGGAAACCCATCATCAAGCCCAGACCAATCGCCATGTCGCTGTAGCCGGAGAAGTCGAAGTACAGCTGCGCGGTATAAGCCAGGGCGCCGAGCCAGGCGTCGCCCGTGGTCGGGTTCTGCAAGGCGAAGCAATGGTCGGCCACCACCGCCAGGGTGTCGGCGATGAAGACTTTCTTGATGAACCCCTGCATGAACCGCGTGCAACCCTCGGAGAACTTGTCGAGGGTATGGGTGCGGTTGTTGAACTGGTCGGCGAGATCGCGGAAGCGCAATACCGGACCTGCGATCAGGTGCGGGAAGATCGCCACGAAAGCGGCAAAGTCGATCAGGTTGCGGGTTGCCGGGGTGTCACCGCGGTAGACATCGATGATGTAGCTGATGGACTCGAAGATGTAGAACGAGATTCCGATCGGCAACAGCACGTGGGTCAGGATGAACGGCGACAAACCGACCGAGGTCATCATCGCGTTGATGCTGTCGACGCCGAAGTTGGCGTACTTGAAGTAGCCGAGGATGCACAGGTCGATGCCCACGCCCAGGAGCAGCCAGCGCTGGGCCGGTTTGGTCCGAACGCCTGCCGCACCGACTTTCAGGCCGATCCAGTAGTTCCACAGCGTGACGGCTGCGAACAGCGCAAGGAAGTCCACACGCCACCAGGCGTAGAACACGTAGCTGGCAATCAGCAGCAGCAAGTTGCGATAGCGTATTCCGCTCAGGTAGTACATGCCGAGAAAGATCGGCAAGAACAGAAACAGGAACACGTTGGATGAAAATACCATCCCGATCTCTCCATGTTTAACCAACAGTCAAGGGCCAACGGCCCCCCCAAACCCCCCACGAAAATCTGGAGAGTTACGATCGTTCCCACGCTCTGCGTGGGAATGCCTCACTGGACGCTCTGCGTCCGCTTCGGCATGTGACGCGGAGCGTCACGGGCTGCATTCCCACGAGGAGCGTGGGAACGATCAACCCTAAGAGCCTTTGTTGCCTTTTGCGCTGGCCGGGTCGTAGACCTTGGTCAAATCCCCACCGAGGCGGAAGGTCTTGAACGGCTGCATTTTGTGTTTCTGCGCCAGCACATCCGGCGTGCAGGTGTAGAGCGAGCAGAACGGCTCGAGCCAGGCAAATTTCGAGTCGACTTTCAGGTCCGTCATGTCCTGGTCCTTGCCGTTCTTCTCCTCGAATTCATCCGGGTCTTCCACGCCTGCAAGCACGCGATCACCCAGGCGTTTCAAGGCGCCGTTATTTTCCTGACGCAAATCGACACCGTTGACCTGGGCGAAACTGGCGATCATCGCCAGCGGCGGCAGGGCATAGTTGTGATAGGCGAGGGCGCGTTGCTGGCGCTTGAGCTCGTTGGGCAGGAAGCCTTGGGCGTCGACCTGATTGATGCCGACCTTGTATTCCTTGACGGCCCAGTCGAACAGGTCGCGGCGGTTGGTGGCGACCGAGGTGGCCATCACCGACCAGGCGGCCCAGTACGAATGGTTGTTGGTTTGCTCGAGTGGCAGGTTGTCCCAATCGCTAACCACCTGATCAGCCATTTTGCTGAACCAGGCTTCGATCACCTGCGCCTCTTGCTGGTGATTGGCCAGCGGACGCGAATCAGAGAACTTCAGGCGGACATAGGACGAAGCCATGCTACCCAACGCCCATTTGCGCATGGACTTGCCGGTGTGGTTGAAGTCCTTGGACATCAATGCATCAGCCTTGGCCCAGGCGGTTAACCAGTTGAGGGTGCATTCCAGTTGTTCCGGGCGACCGTCGCGCATGAACTGCATCACTTGTTTGCTGATGCCGCGTTCGATCTTGGTGATGTCGGCGGTGGCCTCGCGGAAAGCTTTTTCCGATGCTTCGTTCAGGGTCGAACGGGCCTTGTCGGAGCCTTCGTATTTGCTGCGAAATTGCAGGGCGCCGGTATAGGGCGTTGGCACCGCATCACAACGTTCACTCTTGTCGCCGGTTTTGACTTTTTCAATTGGCGCGAAGTAACCCTGTGGCGGGCGCAGTGGCGCGGCGGCCTGCGTGGCGCCGGCGAACATCGCCAGCGTCAGCAGGGACGGCGCGAGCATTCGTTTCAGCGTTCGGGTGTGCATGCAGTTCATAAGAGGTGACCTCATTGCCCGGCTTGAGCGGTACGCTGCCCGTTGCCGGAGAACACGTTGCGTTTGCAGATTTTCGCTTCGACTTTCTGCGGCGCGGTGCCTGCTTTTTCAGGTCCCTGGACTTCGACGGCCAGCAGATTCTGCGAGGCCCAGTCTTCGTCCGTGCGCAACTCGAAGGCGAAACGCCCGTCGGTGTCGGAGGTTTCCGGTTTGTCGATCTTGATGTCCTCGTGGCGACCATTCATGTACCAGAGGGTGGCTTGCAAGGTTTTCACCGAGGTGTCGGCGAAGCGGATATCGACCTGGTGGCTGCTGTTGCGCAGGTCCAGGTTCTTGCTGTTGACCATCAATTCGTTTTTGCCCGGCTTCAGCGTGGCGCTGGCGCTCATCTGTGCCTCTTTGCCTTCGCAGCCGTTGTCCAGCAGCGCCATCATCTGGCGGTAGATGGTTTCCTGATCGAGGCGATAAAGTGGCGAGAATTCCCAGATGAGGATTTTCGGTGGTTTGGTCTGGAACTCTTCGCTGCCCAGGTACTGCAGCATCGAACCTTCGAAGCCACCACCGGGGAACGCCACGTTGAGGATGTCGGCGCCGATGGCCTCTTCGAGGAAACCGGCGAAGTTGTAGTTCTTGCCACTGTGGCTGGTGCCGACCAGGGTGATTTCCGGATTGCCGGAATCACTGAACAGATCGCCATCGCCCGCTTCGCCTTTGGGCTCGGTGGTGAACTGATCCATGTACTGGATCGCGTAGCTGGTGCCACAGAGTTGACCAGCCATGTTGTGTAACGTTCCGGTCTTGCCCATGCGACCCGACTTATGGGTCTCGAATTCACGCTTGGGAACGTCGGCGAAGGCCGGCAATTGCTTGACCTTCTCGGCGACAATTTTAGCTGTGCGCTGGGCGCCGTACGGCGTCCAGTGCTGGTCGCCGCGGAAATAGAAATCGTGAGCCGGCAGGGTCTCGGGCAGCGATTCGTTGGTCAGCGGCGACAGGTCCGGGACCACGTAACCCATCTGCGCGAAACGCCCGAGCATGGTCTTGTAGTTCCTCAACGCCTTGTCAAAGTCGTAGCTGGCCTTTTCCGCCGGGTTGAGTTTGTTGCGGTTCACCAGGCCACGGGTCGGCTGGTAAACGATGACCAATTCCACGCCTTTGCTCTTGAACGCATCGTGCAGTTGCTTCATGCGTTTGTAGCCGGCGGGGGTGGTGTCGAACTCGGTGCGCAAGTCTTCTTGCGTACGGAACAGCCAATCGCCTTGCGCCTGCACCAGCGTGGTGAAGTTCTGCTGATAGCGGGTGGTGTAGTTCTTCGCGTCGTGGGCTGCCGGGCACAGATTGCAGCAATCCTCGGCCTTGAAGCTGGGTGCTTTGGCGTCTTCGGCACGTACGCCAGTGCTGGCCGCGAGAATGCCCGCGGTCAGGGCCGACAGGCTGAGTAATTTGATCAAGTGTGGGTGCATAAAATTATCCTCAGTCCCGCATTTCGGTCTGGCGTTCGACAGGGTCGATCAGCACGGCTTTCTGCTGGCGCACCAGCAGATCGAGAATTTCATCCTGGCGCTCGCCGAGGATCCCCGAGAAGCTGATACCGCTGGATTTGGTCGGCGCGAGCATGGACACACGGTACAACTCGACACTCAGCGGCGAGTCGATCGACAGCGGTCCGCTGCCATTGGCGGCCAGTTCACCGCCGACCACGATCAGCGACACCTGGGCATCGAACGGGTCGAGCTTGATGTCCCGGTCGGTGTCGGTCAGGTCTTTGATGTGCCCGTAGACACCGGTCAGGCCGTTGGCCATCGAGATGTTTTCGTACAGGCGAATGTTCACGCTGTTACGAATACGGATGCCGTGGCGCTTGTTGCTGATCACCTTGTTGCCCCACAACAGGTTGTCGGCACTCTCATAGAGGGTGATGCCATCGGTGTGGTTCTTGTAGATCTCGTTGTAGGCGATCAGGTTGTTCACGCTGTTACGGTCGATCACCAGGCCCGACAACTTGTTGTCGTAGCTGCGGTTGTTGAAGATGAAGCTGTCGTTGACCTCTCGGGAAATAATGATCCCGTGCTTCTTCTTCGTACCGAACACCGTGTTGTCGGCAATGATCAGGCCATGCGACCGGTCATGCGGGTCGATGCCGTAGACGATGTTGTCTTTGTAGGTGTTGCCCTTGACCACGAAGTCGCGGGTTTCGTAGCAGTAGAAGCCGTACCACATGTCCGAGAACTCGGAGCCGACGATCCAGCCGGACGGTTCAGGACGCTTGAGCACCTTGGCCATGTTCGGCGTGTATTGGGAAATACTCACGCCGTAGGACTTACTGTTGGCGTAGCCGAAACTGGCGATCTTGCTGTTGGCGATGTAGGTCTCGGTGCCACCCCAGGACAGCAGGAACGGACGGAACTCCTTGGGCGACTTGAAGGCCGCCGGGCCGTTTGCCTTCTCGCTCCAGCCGGTGATTTTGGTATCACGCACGAACAGCTGGCCGTCGTTGACCAGGAACGAACCGGCCTCTTGGGACAGGCGCAATTCCTGGGTCTGCTTGTCGATTTCCAGAATGCCCTTGTTACCCACCACGATCGGCAACTTCGCCAGGAACACGCCCGGCGAGGTTTCGCTGAAGTACTGCTTGGGCACCGTCTTCGCCAGGTCCTTGAGGTTCATGTAGCCGTCGTCGACGAAGATCGCCTGCGGGATGCCATGCTGACGCACCACCCACTCGGCCATCTTGTTGTCGCCGCCGATGAAGTCCTTCAGGGCGTTTTCCTGCATCATCCGGCGCACGCTGATTTTGCCGGGCTTGGTGCGCACGATTTTCGCGGCGATGGCTTCGGCGGTGTAGCCCGAGGTGTCCGGCAGTTTCGGCTTGGCCAGGTCCAGCGGCGCGGTTGGCGCGCTGCTGACGGTGTAGGTCTTGGCCTGTTGCAGCCCTTTGGCTATGGTCGCCGATTTGCCCTGTTGCACAGGCTTGGCCGGTTCGACGGTGGCGAAGGCGGCTGCGCTGGCGAGCAGCAGCGCGCCGGCCAGCAGGCTGATCGAGCCTTTCTTGGCACTGTTCATGTCGGGCACTCCCTTCGCGGTTTGCATCAGAAGCGCCAGACCACGTCGACAAACGCGCGGTGCATGTAGGAGTCGACTTCTTTGCCATACGCATCGCCAGGCTTGAACACACCGCCACGGAACCGCACCAGCGCCGAAGGCTCATCGATCGACTGGCTCAACGAAGCCGGCAGCAGGCCTTGCTTGAAGTACTTGGTGACGACCAGGTCCATTTCCTGACCGAGGTCTTTGTTGCCATCTTCCAGCGGCAGCGAGGTGCTGGAGAGGATCGCGCCGGTCACGTCGTCGGTGTTGTTTTCGACGGCGTTGATGCCATTGCTGCCCACCGGCTTGTTGCCGTCGACGCGCCAGAACTTGTGGTAGATCAGACTGGCGTCGTATTCGTCGTTGAGCATCCACGAGCCGAACAAGGTAGCGGTCTGCATGTTGTTCATTTCGCCACGGAAGGCTTCGCCGAAACGGTGAACCCGCGAGCGTGTACCGGTGTAGTTCGAGCGATTGCTTTCCAGGCCGGTCTGTTCGTACTCGGCGCTGGCACGGGCATACGCCGCACCGACTTGCCACTGCGGATCAAGGCGCAAACGCAGGCCGATATCGGTGGCCCAGCCATTGAGGTCTTCACCGCGTTTGGCTTCGGTCGGGCGGGTGCCATCGGCGTTCAGCGGGTTGACCGTGTCGGTGTCGCCGCTCATACCGGTGATGCTGCCCCAGTAATTGACGGTGTTGGTGTTGCGCCAGTTGTAGGCGTCGCTGTCGGCGGTAAGGCCGAGCCAGCTGATATCGCCGTTCTGTTTTTTATCCAGCGAATCGCCGGCCACGCCCGGCTCCGGGTAGTCGAGCTTGCCGTCATCGTGGGTGTGATGACCGCGAATGCCGACCCAGTTACCCGGCGACCATTGAGTGGCCACGTCGCCGAAAACGTGCAGGCGATCCTTGTCTTTGGGTGCCAGCTCTTTCAAGTCGGTGCGGTATTCGCTGAAGCGCTCGGCGATACCGACGTTAGCGCGCAACAGGGTGGTGTCGAAGGTCCAGTTCAGGGCTTCGATGTTGGTATCGCGCCATTGACCATCGTCGTTGCGCAGGCGTTGGCGACCGAGCTTGAGGATCTCGCCAGGGTAGGGCGTGAGGCCGCTGTAGCCGACCCAGAACTCGCGCATCGCCAGGTAGTTTTTCTTGGTTTTGCGATCACCATTGTCGGTGGTCTGGGTACCGTCGTTGTCGGATTGTTGCAGGGTGTCCGTTTCGATGATGTCGGTGGACGTCACGGCCTGGCCCATGGCGTAGGCGCTCCACGCGCCGCTCTCGCCGTATACCCATGGACGCAGGTCGAGGCCAACACCGGAAACGTCGCCGCCGCTGGCGGTGCCCAGGTCACGGTCGTCTTCGGACTGGCCGGTAACTTTGACTTCGAGGCCGAAGTTCTTGTCTTCGGTCAGGGCTGCCAGGGTCGGGCACGACCACAGCAGAGCGAATGTCAGGCCAATACCGGCCTTCACGAAAGGATTGAGCTTCATAGGGATTCCTCGCCGTCTTCTTCTTGCAGGGCGTGCAGTTCCAGCGTGTCCGGACTCACGGTGCTACGAATGGCCTGCTCTTGTTTGAGCAGGCGTTGGGCCTCGGCCAGCCGGTCAGGCGGCAGTTGCGCTTCGAGTGTTTGCGCAAGCTCATTGGCTTGCGGGGTGCCTTGAGCCTTGGCCAATTGGCTGAAGACATAAGCGTTGACCGGGTCGGGTCGGGTGCCTTTGCCTTGAGAGAACAATTGGGCGATGGCGAAATCGGCACTGTTCTGGCCGTTGCGCGCAGCGGTCAGCAGGTGATCCAGGGCTTTCTGCGGATAGACCTTGCCCAGGAAACCACGGCGATAAATCTGGCCGAGGTAGTAATCGGCGGCGACTTCACGGCCGACAGCTTTCTTGAAGTGCTCTTCGGCGACTTTGGCATCGGCCGGCACCATTTTTCCTTCGAAGTAGAGCTTGCCCAGCAGCAGTTCGGCACGCGGCTGGTCGGCGGCGCGGCCGTTGTCCAGGTACTTCATCATGGCGTCGACGTCGCCCAGTTCAGGGAAGTCGTAGAGCAATTGCGCGAGGCTGACCCAGGACGCCGGGTAGCCAGGTGCGATGCCTTCGAGCAGCGACTGAGCGGTTTTCTCGTCGGTCTTGCCCAGGTTTGCATCGCCCAGCACCCGGGCCACGCTGTCCACACGTTGCGCAGTGACGACGCCACGGCTGTGACCAGCCTGCATCTGCTTGATCAGTTCTGCCTGTTGCTCTGGCTGGCCGCGTTTCTGATAGACCGTGGCCAGTTCGACGTAGCAGATGTCGGTGGTGTTCAACGCCGCTTTGCAGACTTTTTCCACGTCATCCAGGTGCTGGTCGTACGTGCCCTGGGTGCGATAGAGCAGCACTTGCGCCAGACCCGCTTCCGGTTTGCCTTCGGCGCGCCATTGGGTGATCTGCTGCTGGGCGTTGACGTTGGGGAAACTGTGCGGGTATTGCAGGTACAGCATCGCCAGCGGGATCAGGGTGTTGCCTTCGCCATTGGCCGCGGCTTTCTTCAACAGTGCTTCGGCTTCCTGGTGTTCTGCTTCGGTGGCGCCGGGTTTGGCCACCAACAAGCGACCCAGGCGAGCCTGAGCCCGCGGCGAGACGCTGGCCGCGGCGCGGTAAGTCGCCTCGGCCTTTTTGATTTGCGCCGGGTCACGGCTGTCGACTTGCAGATCGGCCAGGCCGACCTGAGCTTCGCTGTAACCCAGGTCTGCCAGTTGCTGGTAGTTCTGCGCTGCCAGCGTGGTGTCGCCGCGCTTGAGGGCTTCATTGGCCAGACGCTGGTCGGGCAGGCCGGCACAGCCGCTAAGGCCCACCGCTAACGCCAGTGCACAGAATGCACCCTTGTGGGAGCGGTGGTGCGGCATCCCGACTTGCTCGCGAAGCAGGCGCTGCGGTGCATCAGGCAGACCGTGTTGATCCCTTCGCGAGCAAGCCCGCTCCCACAAGGTGTGCGGTGTGTTCAGGATTTTTGTAATGGTCACGGGCATGTCCTCTGTTTAAAGACCGACGGCCATAGCTTTGTTGATCAGCCAGTTCAGGTTCGGGCCACGGGTGCTGTTCACTTCAACCGGGCGACCGGCGAAGGCGCTGTCCAGCGGCTCGTCAGGTTTGATCTGCACGCGGATGTCGGATGACAGGTCGGCGCTTTTCAGGCTGGTGCTGCTGACGATCTTGCCGGTACGGGTCTGGTCTTCACCGGCAATCTGGAAGCTGACCGTGGTGCCAGGACGCACATCGCCGAATTGGCGATAGGAGAAGCGGGCTTCAACGTTGGCTTCGGTGTTGCGCGGCACCAGTTGGAAGATCACGTCGCCTTTGCTGGCGTACTGACCGTTAGCCACCAGTTGCTGAGACACGGTGCAATCGCACGGCGAAGTCAACGTGCCGGTCATTTGCTTGCCGAACAGTTCTTCAACCTTGGACGGTTGCAGTTGACCTTCGTCCAGATGGCCCTTGAGTACGTCGAGCATGCTGGTGCTGAAGGTCGCCAGCGGTGCGCCTTTGGCGGCAACGCCGTCAGCCTTGATCAGGCTCTGTACGGTGCCGTCGCGCGGCATGGTGATGTTCATGCCCTGCACGCTGACCAGGCCGGCCTGGGCGTGGCTGACGAAGTACATGCCGTACACCGATTTGAAAATAAAACCGAACGCCACCAGGCCGACCACGAAGATACCGGCGCTGAAGGTCACCGCTTTCAGACGGCCGAGCGGGGTCATGCCGTGGCCCCCATCCTTGACCTTGCGCGCCTTGGTGAAGTTGTCGCGCTGCAGGGTCGCGAGCATTTCACCCACACTGACGATGTCGCCGGCCAGGTGCGAGGTGATCAGGTGGCGCAGAGTGGAAATGTCACGGGGTTCCAGGTTCTGGAACTGGCAACCGGTGCGACCGGTCTGGCGATCGACGGAGCGGATTTGCAATTCCACGTCCATGGCCAGGCCGAGGTTATCGATGACGAATTGCAGGCGCGCCTTGTGCACATCGCCGACCTTCAGCAGCAGCTGACCGGCGTTGAACGCCAGGCCGCCAGCGGAAAGGTCGATGACCCGGGCTTCGACCGGGGTCCGGTCAGGACCGAAGAAACGCAGCTTGGCCGGGATTTTCACGCGGGCGTGTTGGCGCTGGGCTTCGGATTCATGCACTACGTTGCTGTTGACGGCGGTATTCATATGGGCGATTTCCTAGTTAATTCAGGCGAGTTCGGTCAGACCATCATCAGCAGCACGGCGACAAAAATGCTGCCGGCGGAGAAGGTCATGGTCCGAGACGACCAAGTGTTGAACCAACGTTGAAAGCTGGCGAGATCACGGGTCAGAGAAGTGGGCTGGCGAGTCCAGGACTGTTGATCGAGGCGGAAGAACACGTAGATCTTCACCAGCGCGCCGACGATCTGGTTGTAATAGAGAATCGCCGGGTAGGCCGGGCCGATCCGGTGACCGGAGCAGGACAGCAGCACGGTCAGGATCAGGCGGGTGATGCCGATCCACAGCAGATAAACCAGGAGAAACGCAGGGCCGTATTTGAAGGTGGCGATGAGCGCTACGGTAAGGCCCAGCAAGGACGTCCACATCGACACGCGCTGATCGAACAGCACCACCGACGTGAACAGGCCGAGGCGTTTCATCCCCAGGCCCAGGGCGCGGGAGTTCTGCCGCAGGTTGTTGCCGTACCAGCGGAACATCAGTTTGCGACTGGCCTTGATGAAGCTCTTTTCCGGCGGGTGTTCCACGGTGTGGATCGCGGCATCCGGCACGTAGAACGTGTCGAAGCCCAGACGCATCAGGCTGAACCAGCTCGACTTGTCGTCACCGGTCAGGAACTTGAAGCGGCCCAGACGCCAGTGTTGCAGCGAGTCGCTTTCCACATCGGCGATGAAGTCCGGGTTGGTGACCACGGAGGCGCGGAATACCGACATGCGCCCGGTCATGGTCAACACGCGCTTGGACAGGGCCATCGAGCACATGTTGATGTGGCGCTGGGCGAATCGCAGTTTGTGCCATTCGCTCATGATGTAGCCGCCGCGTACTTCGCAGAACTCGTTGGTGGTCAGGCCGCCGACATTGCCGAACAGCTGGAACCACGGCACGGTCTTGAGCACGACGCCTTCGGCCAATACGGTGTCGCCATCGATCACGGCAACCACGGCGCGGTCGTCCGGCAGGTGGCGCGAGATGGCGCGGAAACCGTAAGCCAGGCCATCGCGTTTGCCCGTGCCGGGAATGCGCACGAAGTCGAGCTTGACCCGTGGCGGTGGGTTCATGCGTTTCCAGAGGCTCTTGACCAGCAGCTCATCGGACATTTCCACGATGGAGCAGACCACGGTGGTCGGCAGTTCGCAGTCGATGGCCTCGCGGATTACCGAGCTGTAGACCTGAGCGGTGGTCAGCGCATCGATACGAAAACTGGTGACCATCAGAAACACATGGGACGGGTCTGCCGCTTTGCCCAGCTTGCGCACTTTGCGCCGCAGGTGCGGGTAGACCACGTACAGAAACAGCATGCCGCGCAGAAAGTGCGTGGCACCCATCGAGTAGCGCCAGATACCGACGATACCGATCAGGAAGATGAAGTCCTTCGACTCGGAGTCGAACGTGGACGCAGGCAGCGCCATGGCGATGCCCATCAGTAAACTTAGATAAAACAGCCAACCGGCGGCCTGAAGTAGGCCGTGCTTTAGCCTGTGCATAATCTGCATCCGTCTCGATCTCGGGCGAGCCTGTGGGGTGGCCCGATGGGGTTAAGGCAGGCCTGTGAAAACTGGCGACACCCGCTCTGGATGACGCCAGAAATCCCGGTAGGAGCTGCCGCAGGCTGTGATCTTTTGATCTTTGTCTTTGGGTTCACTCAGGACTCAAGTGCCCCGGGAAAGATCGCAGCCTCGTTTCACTCGACAGCTCCTACAGGCGTGTTACCAGCAGATACCTTCGGTGCGCTTACTGACGCTGGTGGCTTGAGACATGAAGCCAACCAGGTCGATCACTTGCTTGCCGTGTGGCGCTTCCTGAGCCAGGGCGCGGAATTTCTCGTCACGGTTGCCGAGGATGATCACGTCGGAGTTGTTGATCACTTCGTCGAAGTCGGCGTTGAGCAAGGACGAGACGTGAGGAATCTTCGACTCGATGTAATCCTTGTTCGCACCGTGAACGCGGGCGTATTCGACGTTGCTGTCGTAGATGCTCAGGTCGTAACCCTTGCCGATCAGCATTTCCGCCAGATCGACCAGCGGGCTTTCGCGCAGGTCGTCGGTACCGGCCTTGAAGCTCAGACCGAGCAGGGCGACTTTGCGTTTGTCGTGGCTGGAGACAATGTCGAACGCGTTCTGCACCTGGGACTCGTTACTGCGCATCAGCGAGTTGAGCAGCGGTGCTTCCACGTCCAGGGAGCCGGCACGGTAGGTCAGGGCGCGGACGTCTTTAGGCAGGCAGGAGCCGCCGAACGCGAAGCCTGGGCGCATGTAGTACTGGGACAGGTTCAGCGTCTTGTCCTGGCAGACCACGTCCATCACTTCGCGACCGTCGACGCCGACAGCCTTGGCGATGTTGCCGATTTCGTTGGCGAAGGTCACCTTGGCGGCGTGCCATACGTTGCAGGTGTACTTGATCATCTCGGCCACGGCGATGTCCTTGCGGATGATCGGTGCGTCGAGTTCTTCGTACAGCGATTGCAGAACGTCGCCCGAGGCCTTGTCGAACTCGCCTATGACGGTCATTGGCGGCTGGTCGTAGTCTGCGATCGCGGTGCTTTCACGCAGGAACTCAGGGTTGACCGCCACGCCGAAGTCGACACCGGCTTTTTTGCCGGAGCAGTCTTCGAGGATCGGGATCACCACGTTTGCCACGGTGCCCGGCAGGACGGTGCTGCGAACCACGATGGTGTGGCGGGTGGTTTTGTCACGCAGGACAAAACCGATCTCGCGGCACACGGCTTCGATGTAGTTCAGTTCCAGGTCGCCGTTCTTCTTGCTTGGCGTACCGACGCAGATCATCGACAGGTCGGTGTCGCGAATCGCTTCGGCGAAGTTGGTTGTGCCGCGCAGACGGCCAGTTTCGATACCTTGTGCCAGAAGTTCGCCCAGACCCGGTTCAACAATCGGCGATTTGCCTGCGTTGATCATATCGATTTTGTCTTTGGCAACATCGACGCCAACGACGTCATGGCCCCGTGCAGACAGGCAACCGGCACAGACTGCGCCGACGTAACCCAAACCAAATATGCTGATGCGCATCGCATTTACCTCTATATTGATCAAGCCATTACATGGCCGGAGTTAATGGTGTTCAGCGGTCGTAGTGCACTCGGAAGTGCGACTTATAAGGCGCAGCAATGCCGTGTGCAGGCATACTAAGTTCCGAGTGTCTAAATAAGTGCACTCAAGGTGTGCGCAACCAGGCCTTATTGTTATGACTTGCCCTGTTATGCAGCCGATCCTCTTTTCAGAAGACATCCGTGCAAAGGTCTTGCGCGCTCAATGCCAGGCCACAGGCCCGTTGAATCAAGCGGTTGGGTGCTCGGGTGAGCACGTTTATAGGGGCGCAGCCGTGGCCTTGTAGGGGATATTAATGGTGCGTTATCTCCTGTCCTTCATGTGTTGCCCAAATAAGTGGTCCATAAGTTCAAGTTAATGTGACAACTTCGCTATCGGGACCGCCTCTCTGCGTAAGTTATCTCGCACAATCGTCGAGAGAATCGTTACCGGTGGTATGAGCGGCGCATTTGGACATAGTTCCTGTCCGCCCATCGCGAATTCTGAAATTTCTTGAAATATTGAAAAAGATGGCACTGCTTTCATATTGATAGCACGTGCCGTTTCGCCCTTTATATATAGGGGTATTATTGCGTTGGATATTTTTTTGCCACTACTCATAAATTTTTTCAGTGCCACTACTGAAAAAATTGGCCACTGTCGAGTGAAACAAAAGTTAGAAAATTAAGTGATATTTTATTGGCGCCAATAAAGCGTCAAAATGGCGAGGAGTATTCGAGGGTAAAAGGAGCGGCGCGCGACGAAGTAACCGATGTCGTGCGCCGACTGAGTGCTGGTTTCAATTACTCCGGTGCGTGATCGCGCAGGAACACCAGATTGTCCGGTTTAGACTGCTCGCTGCTGTAGCGATAACCCTGAACGTCGAACTGCTTGAGAGCAAGCGGGTCATTGATGCGTTCTTCGATGACGAAGCGACTCATCATCCCGCGGGCCTTTTTCGCGTAGAAGCTGATGATTTTGTACTGGCCGTTTTTCAGATCCTTGAACTCGGTGTTGATGATGCGTGCGTTCAAGGCACTGCGTTTGACCGCCGAGAAGTACTCGTTGGAGGCCAGGTTCAGCAGCATGTCGTCGCCCTGATCGGCTAACGCTTCGTTCAGCCATTCGCTGATCCGCGTGCCCCAGAAAGCGTACAGGTCCTTGCCCCGGGCATTGGCCAGTTTGGTGCCCATTTCCAGCCGATAGGGCTGCATCAGGTCCAAGGGGCGCAGCAGGCCATACAGGCCGGAGAGCATGCGCAAGTGTTGTTGGGCGTAATCGAAATCGGCTTCGCTGAAGGTTTGTGCATTCAGGCCGGTGTACACATCGCCCTTGAATGCCAGCAACGCCTGCTTGGCGTTGGCTGGGGTGAAGGCCGGGGTCCAGCTGCCGAAACGCGCAGCATTGAGACCGCCAATCTTGTCGGAGACGTGCATCAGCTCGCTGATCTGCGCCGGCGTCAGGTCGCGCAGTTGCAGGATCAGCTCCTGGGAATGGTCGAGGTATTGCGGTTGAGTGAAACGCTGGGTCGCCGGCGGTGTTTCGTAATCGAGGGTCTTGGCGGGGGAAATCACCATCAGCATGAAGTCGTCTCCTTTAATCGTGGTGGCGATTCTAGGGGGTTGTCTGTGTTGACTCCAGCTATCAAGCCCATAGGTGATCGGTGGTGGGAACGATCATGGGGCCGGCGATCGGCTATAGTGCCGCGCGGGTTTTGTTATGGAGACATCCCATTGCGTATCGTTTTTCTATTCTCGGCCTGGCTCTTGAGCTTCGGCGCCATGGCGGCGCCGGGCGATGTGGCGACGCTTGATCGCAGCACCTGGCCTGAGCAGCTCAGCAGCCCGACGCTTTTCGACGTCGCCTCGCGGGCCGAAATTCTCATGTTTGCCCGCGTTCTGCTGGCCAGTGAATCCCTGGATGAAGCGAGCCTTGCTCAGCGCCTGGGCCTGCGCACCCTCAATCTGGAGTCGGTGAACCAGCTGCGCCAGCGCATGTGGCAGCGTTTGCTGACCAATTACAACTTCGCCCAGCAGAGCTGCGATCAGGATGCCTCCTTCTGTTTCCTGGTCGAGGACATGGCCACCCTGCGTGAGCAAGCGGCGAAGTTTCAGGTGAGCGACGACAGCTATTACATTAAATGGGCCGAGCCGAGCCGGTTGTTCCACACCCAGTACCTGGACGAGCAATTGCGCAAGGCCGCGCTGTTCCCGCAGACCAGCAGTGAAGTCGATCGTTTTGGCGACTATGAGCGCAATGGCGATGCCATGAATGACCGGCTGTTCCTGCTGACCTTCGGCAGCGCCGCCAATGCCACGCCAGATAACACGGCCTGGGTCACCGAGTACCTGCGCAAATCGAACATGAGCGCTACGTTCTTCGTCCTCGGCAAGGACATTCAGACCCGTCTGGCCGAACGTTCGGTGGCCAGCCTGCAAGGGACTTATTCGCAGCAATGCGTGGGCGTGCAGGGTTGGGAGTTCCGCTCTCACAGCCATTGGCAGGACTGGCAAGACTCGGTGCGACGCAGCATCGATCTGGTCAAAGGCAAGCTGCCGGAGAATTACGTGCCGTTGTTTCGTCCGCCCGACGGTCAACGTCGGTCCGATGCTGAAGGCTTCTTCAACTCTCAGGGCTTGCAGGTGGCGCTGTGGGACATCGATGCCCAGGACGGCGCTGGCAAGCTCAAGGGCAGCCAGAGTGCACAACGAGTGTTGACTCTGATGCTGCTGTGGCGGCACGGGGTGATCAATTTCAATGTGAAGCAGGATGCGCTGAAAACGGCGATGCCTTGGCTCATTACGCAAACGGCGCCAAGCGGGATCGGTTGGGAAGACTGTCAGAACGCGTTTCGCTGAAAACGGTGAAACACCGTAAACATTGGGCGAGGGGCGATTTTGGGAGCGATTTCGGTGCAGGCGGACTTCCGACTTTAGCGGGGTGCTGGCAGTCCGCCAAGTGCTATTGGTCACTCTGAAAAATAAACTTCAAAAAAACGTCAAAGTGCTTTTTTCTGTCATGTGTTTTGGAGTATTACGAAGACAGACCGCCGAAACCTGCAACACAGGTGGCGTCTTCCAAGACTCCGTTTGGGTTGCAATCACTTGAGTCTTTGCAGGTGATTTCGGTGGCCACTTCGAGGCGCAGCACTGTCAAGGTATTGCGTCGACTGGCTCCCACAAAGGTGACCGAGTATGGATGATCACGGACGTAGCTCTTCTTCCAACCAGCCAATCCTTTATGTACTCGATACCAACGTATTGATTCACGATCCAAACGCCCTGCTTAATTTCGAAGAACACCACGTCGCCATCCCGATGACCGTGCTTGAAGAGCTGGACAAGCTCAAGGGCGGGCATCACAGCGTTGCCGCAGAATGCCGTCAGGCGATTCGCCTGATCGACAAGACCCTGGGCGATGCCAGCCCCGAAGACGTCGAACTCGGCGTACCGATCCAGCGCGGCAAGAGTGGGCCCAAGGGTTTGCTGTCAATTCTGATGAGCAAGCGTATTGAGCCGAACATCATTCTGCCCGAGCATCTGAACGACAACATCATCATCAACCAGTTGATCGACCTGCGCGCGCGCGATGCGAAGCTGCCCGTGGTGCTGGTCACCAAAGATATCAACATGCGCCTCAAGGCCCGGGCTTGTGGGATTGCGGCTGAGGACTACAGTACCGACCAACTGGTCGACGACGTTTCGTTGCTGCCCAATGGTTATCACACCATGACCGGCTCATTCTGGGATCGGGTGAGCAAAGTCGAAACCCGGCAGGATCATGGCCGCACCTGGCACCAGGTGCAGTTGATCGACAATCTGCCCGCCGTACACGTCAACGAATTCATCATCGACGAACAGGGCTTTGTCGGCTGGATCAAGGAAATCCAGGTCGACAAGTTGCTGATCCTCGATCTGCATCAGGAACCACTGTTGCACCAGGAAGCCTGGGGCCTGAAACCGCGTGACATCTATCAAAGCCTGGCGCTCTATGCCTTACTCGATCCGGATATTCACCTGGTCAACCTGTCCGGCGCGGCCGGTTCCGGTAAAACCATTCTGGCCCTGGCGGCGGCCATCGAGCAGACCATGGTCAGCAAGCGCTATCGGCGCATCATCGCCACCCGCAGCGTGCAGGGGCTGGACCAGGAAATCGGCTTCCTGCCCGGCACCGAGGCGGAAAAAATGGAGCCTTGGCTCGGCGCCATCACCGACAACCTTGAAGCTCTGCACATGGATGACGAGAACACCCATGGCAGCGTCGACTACATCCTCAGCAAAGTGCCGTTGCAGTTCAAATCCCTCAACTACATTCGAGGCCGCAGCTTCCAGCAGAGTCTGATCCTGATCGATGAGTGCCAGAACCTCACGCCGCACCAGATGAAAACCATCATCACCCGTGCCGGCGCCGGTTCCAAAGTGGTGTGCCTGGGTAACCTGGCGCAGATCGATACGCCTTACCTGTCCGCGACCAGTTCCGGGCTGACTTATCTGACCGAGCGCTTCAAAGACTTCCCCAACGGTGTGCACATCACCCTGCAAGGGGTGCCACGCTCGATTCTGGCCGAATACGCCGAATCGCATCTGTAACAGTGACAACCGAACCGGGCGCCCTAATGGTCGCCCGGTTTTTTTATGCCCGACACATACCCTGTAGGAGCGAGGCTTGCTCGCGAAAGCGATGTGTCAGTCACATTGATGTCGGATGTGCCGCCGCCTTCGCGGGCAAGCCTCGCTCCTACAGGAGGTGTGTCGATTTGATAATCAAACGTGCGAAAAATTGACCCACAGGTTTACAATCGATGCTCCTGATCAGGAGTAACCCTGTGCTGACTCATCTCGATTCCCAAGGTCGCGCCAATATGGTCGACGTCACCGAAAAAGCCGTGACGTTCCGCGAAGCGACGGCCCAAGCGCTGGTGCGCATGCTGCCCGAAACCCTGCAGCTGATCGTCAGCGGCGGCCATCCCAAGGGTGACGTGTTCGCCGTGGCACGGATTGCCGGCATCCAGGCGGCGAAGAAAACCAGCGATCTGATTCCTTTGTGCCACCCGTTGATGCTCACCGGCGTCAAGGTTGAACTCAGTGCCGAAGGCGACGACACCGTGCGCATCGTGGCACGCTGCAAGTTGTCCGGGCAGACTGGCGTCGAAATGGAAGCGCTGACCGCCGCCAGCGTCGCGGCGCTGACTATCTATGACATGTGCAAGGCCGTGGATCGCGGCATGACCATCGAGAGCGTGCGGCTGCTGGAGAAACTCGGCGGCAAGAGCGGCCATTTTCAGGCGGATCAGCCATGAACGTAACTGTGAAGTTTTTCGCCCGTTATCGTGAAGCGCTCGGCGTGGAGTCGGTGAAGGTCGAAGGTAATTTCGCCACGGTCGACGATGTGCGCGCGCTGTTGGCCCAACGTGACGGTGCCGAGGTGTTGAGCGAGCAGAACCTGATGTGCGCCCGCAACGAAGACCTCTGCCAGCTCGACGAACCGGTGAGCGATGGCGATGAAGTAGCGTTTTTTCCGACCGTGACCGGGGGCTGAGCCATGGCGATTCGCGTGCAATCCACGCCGTTCGATCCGGGCGCTGAAGTCAACGCCATGCACGCGGCCAATGTAGGCGTCGGTGCGGTGGTGAGTTTTGTCGGCTATGTGCGCGACTTCAATGATGGCCTCGACGTCGCCGGAATGTTTCTGGAGCACTACCCGGGCATGACCGAAAAAGCCCTGGGCAAGATTGCCGCGGAGGCCGAGCAGCGCTGGCCGCTATTGAAGCTGGAAGTGTTGCATCGCATCGGCGCCCTGGAGCCGGGCGAGCCGATCGTCTTCGTCGGCGCCGCCAGCGCTCATCGTCAAGCAGCGTTCGATGCCTGTGCCTTTGTCATGGATTACCTGAAAACCCGCGCGCCGTTCTGGAAGAAAGAAAACACCCGTGATGGGCCGCGTTGGGTGGAAGGGCGTGACAGCGATCATGCGGCGGCAGATCGCTGGAAGCAGTAAGCAATCGATCCGTTCTCACGGGCTCGATTCTTGAAAAACACTTGAAAGTTAATCCGTTCTTAACCGGTTTATCGTTTATTTCCGACGTTGGCCAAGGCGGTCTTGTCGAAGCGGTTGATCGATAAGACCCCCGCCCAAAGGTCAATGCTGCCGTGTAGACTTCCGGGCAATCGACATCAGATCGACAACGGCTTTGCCGCCAAAAGGGCATATCGAAGACAACATCAGCCTGACGCAGCCGCTGCAAGCGCAGCCGCCGGCGAGCTGATCCACGGACACAAAAGGGAAGCGCGATGAGCGAGGAAACGATGCGGTTGGGGCGTGAACGGCGCTATCTGGTGTTGCTGGGCATTATTTGCCTGGCGCTGATCGGTGGTGCGATGTACATGCAAGTGGCGCTGGGCGAGGCACCGTGCCCGTTGTGCATCCTGCAACGTTACGCGTTGTTGCTGATCGCGCTGTTCGCGTTTATCGGCGCGGCAATGCGCACCCGTCGCAGCATCACGCTGTTCGAAGCGTTGGTGGTGATCTGCGCCATGGCGGGCGCCGGCGTGGCCGGGCATCACGTCTATACCCAGTTTTACCCGGCGGTCAGTTGCGGCATCGATGTGCTGCAACCAATAGTCGACGGTCTGCCGCTGGCGAAGATCTTCCCGCTGGGCTTCCAGGTCGACGGTTTCTGTTCCACTCCGTACCCGCCGATCCTCGGTTTGTCCCTGGCACAGTGGGCGCTGGTGGCGTTCGTGCTGATCGTGGTGTTAGTGCCGCTGCTCACTTCGCGTAACCGCAAAGCGCTGCGTTGAGGCTGTCCGCCGCACCGTCAGGTGAAACAAAAAAACGCCCCGGTCCTCGTTGAGAGGCCGGGGCGTTTTGCATGTTCAGAGGGCGGGTAAAAAGACCTTGATGCGCGACAAGGACGGGTGCGACATGCGTGCGACACGTTGTCACAGCGTGAGGGGCGCAAGGCATTTCAATACGTTGAATCAGTGCATCGTCATGCAACAAAAACGGGCCCTTCAAGCAACTGAAGGCTTTAGCGCCCATCGGCCGAAACAGGCAGTTTTAACAGGGGCTGGCGAATGGCCGAAGCCCTTGTCATATAGGGGGTAGAGCAGGATGCAAGGCGAGCGCAGAGCCCTTGAAACTGTCTGAACTTCGCGTGGTAGACCTACATTTTTTGGTGTTTTTGTTGAGAATTAATTTCGATACCATGGCGCACTTTTGCAAAAACCATTAATGATTGTTGTTGGATCGGATAAAAATTATTTCGGGATGAGACATGGTTTATGAATCGCTACATATCTACAATCGCCCGCACTGAATTTCCGGCACTGCTCACCCTGACTCAGGTGCAGGAGCAGCATTAGGGTGTCGAGAGGCCTGATGGCTTCATGTGACACCCAAGGTGTCGGTGCTTCCCGACTATCCGCACCAAATGGAATTGGTCTGTAACAAGGCCCTTGACCACGAATTCGAATAAGAACTTAACGCAGGCCCAGGATTTGTCGAACAGCGTCTGACGCGCGACGGGCAGGCCCTTATTCAATCCAAGAAAAATGCCAACCCTTGGCAGGGTGAAGTGTTGGCGATCAAAACCCAACTGCATTGCGCAAGCTGCTTTAGAGGTCGTGAGATGAGTAAAAACAGGTACCCCAGACTACTAGGCTTATTGCCGCTGCTCGGCACGTTGTTGCTGGGAGGCTGCAACATGACCTTGCTCGATCCCAAGGGCCAGGTCGGCCTGGATGAGCGAAACCTGATCATCACCGCAACGCTGCTGATGCTGTTGGTCGTCGTGCCGGTCATCGTCATGACGTTCCTGTTCGCCTGGAAGTACCGCGCCTCCAACACCGACGCCGTCTACACGCCGAAGTGGTCGCACTCCACCAAGATCGAAATCGCCGTGTGGACGATTCCGGTACTGATCATCATTGCCCTGGGTTACATCACCTACAAGTCGACCCATGCCCTGGACCCGTATAAACCGCTGGAATCCGACGTGAAGCCGGTGACCATCGAAGTGGTCGCGCTGGACTGGAAGTGGCTGTTCATCTACCCGGAACAAGGTATTGCCACGGTCAACAAGATCGTGTTTCCGGCGAACACCCCGATCAACTTCAAGGTCACTTCCGACGCCGTGATGAACTCGTTCTTCATCCCTGCGCTGGGCGGCCAGATCTACGCGATGGCGGGCATGCAGACCAAACTGCACCTGATCGCCAACGAGAACGCTGAAATGGACGGTATCTCCGCCAACTACAGCGGCGCCGGTTTCACCGGTATGAAATTCAAGGCGATCGCCACTTCCCAGGAAGATTTCGACGCTTGGGTAAGTGAAGTCAAAAAGGCACCTAAACAGCTAGAACAAGCTGAATACGCAGCCCTTGCCAAGCAGAGCCAGAACAACCCAGTCGAGCTCTACTCCTCGGTGACGCCGAACCTGTTCCAGATCATCGTCGACAAGTACGAAGGCATGAAACCGGGTCCGAAGGTGAAGCACGAGAAGAAAGAGAAAGAAGTGGCCGCTACGCAAGGAATGGACATGAACTCGCATTCAGCTGCCGGGGCAGAGGAGTAAACGATGTTTGGTAAATTAAGTTGGGAAGCGGTCCCATTCCACGAGCCGATCGTGATGGTGACCATCGCCATGATCGCGCTGGGTGGTCTGGCGCTGTTCGCCGGGATCACTTATTTCAAGAAGTGGACCTACCTGTGGACCGAGTGGCTGACTTCCGTCGACCACAAGAAAATCGGCGTGATGTACATCATCGTCGCCATGGTCATGCTGCTGCGTGGTTTTGCCGACGCCATCATGATGCGTACCCAGTTGGCCATGGCCACCGAGGGTTCGCCTGGCTACCTGCCACCTGAACACTATGACCAGATCTTCACCGCTCACGGTGTGATCATGATCATCTTCATGGCGATGCCATTCTTCACCGGCCTGATGAACCTTGCAGTGCCGCTGCAGATCGGCGCGCGTGACGTTGCCTACCCGTTCCTGAACTCCCTGAGCTTCTGGCTGCTGGTATCCGGCGTGGTGCTGATCAACCTGTCCCTTGGTGTTGGTGAATTCGCCAAGACCGGCTGGGTTGCCTATCCGCCGCTGTCGGGGCTGCAATACAGTCCGGGCGTGGGGATGGATTACTACATCTGGGCGCTACAGCTATCCGGGCTAGGTACGACGCTGACGGGGGTCAACTTCCTGGCCACCGTGCTGAAAATGCGTACCCCGGGCATGAAGCTGATGGACATGCCGATCTTCACCTGGACCTGCACCTGGGCCAACGTCCTGATCGTGGCTTCGTTCCCGATCCTGACCGCTACCCTGGCTTTGCTGACACTTGACCGTTACATGGATTTCCACATTTTCACCAATGAACTTGGTGGCAATCCGATGATGTACGTCAACCTGTTCTGGGCTTGGGGTCACCCTGAGGTTTACATCCTGATTCTGCCGGCATTCGGGATCTTCTCCGAAGTCATCTCCACCTTCTCCGGCAAGAAACTGTTCGGCCATCACTCGATGATCTACGCATCGGGCGCGATCTCGATCCTGGGCTTCATGGTCTGGCTGCACCACTTCTTCACCATGGGTTCGGGTGCCAGCGTCAACGCCTTCTTCGGTCTGGCGACGATGCTGATCTCGATCCCGACGGGGGTGAAGCTGTTCAACTGGCTGTTCACCATCTACCAGGGCCGTCTGCGTTTCACCAGCCAGGTGCTGTGGACCCTGGGCTTCATGGTGACTTTCGCCATCGGCGGCATGACCGGCGTACTGCTGGCCATTCCGGGTGCTGACTTCGTTCTGCACAACAGCCTGTTCGTGATCGCGCACTTCCATAACGTGATCATCGGCGGCGCGGTATTCGGTTACATCGCAGGCTTCGCCTTCTACTTCCCGAAAGCGTTCGGCTTCAAGCTGCACGAAGGTTGGGGCAAGGCAGCATTCTGGTTCTGGATCTCGGGCTTCTTCGTCGCGTTCATGCCGCTCTATGTACTGGGCTTCATGGGCATGACCCGTCGTCTGAACGCCACCACTAACCCTGAGTGGGTGCCGTACCTGTACGTCGCCATGTTCGGTGCGGTGATGATCGCTGTCGGTATCGCTTGCCAGCTGATCCAGCTGTACGTCAGCGTGCGTGATCGCAACAAGCCAGAGAACATGTGTGAACACGGTGACCCGTGGAACGCCCACACGCTGGAATGGTCGACCTCCTCGCCACCACCGTTCTACAACTTTGCCGTGCTGCCGAAAGCAGAAAGCATCGACCCGTTCACCGAAGCCAAGGAAAACGGCACCGCGTACAAGGCCCCGGCCAAGTACGAGCCGATCCACATGCCAAACAACACCGCGACCGGTGTGGTCATGGGTGCTCTGTTGACCGTGTTCGGTTTCGCGATGATCTGGCACATCTGGTGGTTGGCGATCGTCGGTCTGGTCGGCACCGTGGTGTACTTCGTGATCCACGCTGCACGTGATGATCAAGGCTATATGGTGCCGGTCGACGTGATCGAGCGCATCGAAGCCGAGCAGCACAAGCGTCTGGTAGCGGCCGGGAAAGTTCCAGCCACCGCCACCCGTGTTGAAACCTCGTTGGAACAGGCTTAAACCATGTCGAACTTAGTGACCAATGCTGGACACACCCATGTCGATGGACATGGGCATGATGACCATCACCACGACTCGGGCGAGATGACCGTATTCGGTTTCTGGCTCTACCTGATGACCGACTGCATTCTGTTTGCGTCGATCTTCGCGGTGTACGCGGTACTGGTTAACAACGTAGCGGGTGGCCCGTCGGGCCACGACATCTTCGAACTGCCATACGTGCTGGGCGAAACTGCTCTGCTGCTGTTCAGTTCGATCACCTACGGCTTCGCCATGCTGGCGTTGTTCAAGGGTAAGAAGAACCAGGTGCTGGGCTGGCTGGGCATGACCTTCCTGTTCGGTGCCGGCTTCATCGGCATGGAAATCAACGAGTTCCACGTGTTGATCGCCGAAGGCTACGGCCCTAGTCGCAGCGGCTTCCTGTCCGGGTTCTTCACCCTGGTCGGCACCCACGGTCTGCACGTGACCAGCGGTCTGATCTGGATGGCGATCATGATGTATCAGGTCCAGAAAAACGGCCTGACATCGACCAACAAGACCCGTCTGAGCTGCCTGAGCCTGTTCTGGCACTTCCTGGACGTAGTGTGGATCTGCGTATTCACGGTTGTTTATCTGATGGGGACTATGTAAATGGCTAACGCAGCTCATTCCCACGATAGCCACGACGCCGGTCACGGCAGCTACAAGTCGTACGCCATCGGCTTCATCCTGTCGGTGATCCTGACCGTCATTCCATTCGGTCTGGTGATGTACCCGTCGCTGCCGAAATCGATCACCCTGTGGATCGTGCTGGCGTTCGCGGTTATCCAGGTGCTGGTGCACCTGGTGTACTTCCTCCACCTGGACCGTTCCGCCGCCCAGCGTAACAACGTGATCGCGTTTGTCTTCGCTGCACTGGTCATCGTCCTGTTGGTTGGCCTGTCGTTGTGGATCATGTTCAGCATCCACACCAACATGATGGCGAAGTGAGGTAAGTCCGGATGTCCTTGAAGCACTTTATCCAAATCACCAAACCGGGGATCATTTTCGGTAACGTGCTTTCAGTGGCAGGCGGATTTTTCCTGGCCTCGAAAGGGCATGTCGATCTGGCCATTTTCCTGGCCGCCATGATCGGCACGTCCCTGGTGGTGGCTTCCGGTTGCGTGTTCAACAACTGCATCGACCGCGACATCGACCTGAAGATGGAGCGCACCAAAAACCGGGTGCTGGTTCAGGGCTTGATCTCTCTGAAACTGGCCCTGGCTTTTGCGACCATCCTTGGTGTTTTCGGCGTTGCACTGTTGTACAAGGTGGCCAACCCGTTGGCCGCTTTGTTCGCGGTGATTGGTTTCGTCATCTACGTCGGCTTCTACAGCCTGTACCTCAAGCGCAAGTCGGTTCACGGTACGCTGGTGGGCAGTCTGTCGGGTGCGATGCCGCCAGTGATTGGCTACGTCGCTGTGACGAACAGCTTCGACATGGCCGCACTGACGCTGCTGGTGATGTTCAGCCTGTGGCAGATGCCGCATTCCTACGCCATCGCAATCTTCCGCTTCAACGATTACCTGGCCGCATCGATTCCGGTGTTGCCGGTGAAGCGCGGGATCCAGGTGGCCAAGAAGCACATCCTGCTCTACATCCTGGCATTCCTCGTAGCGACCTTGATGCTGACCTTCAGCGGCTACGCCGGCATGAGCTACCTCGCCGTCGCTGCGGCCATGGGCATGTACTGGTTGTACATGGCCTGGACCGGTTACAAAGCAGTGGATGACACGGTCTGGGCACGCAAGCTGTTCGTGTTCTCGATCTTCACCATTACTGCGTTGAGCGTGATGATGTCGCTGGATTTTAAAGTGCCGAGTGAGCTGTTGCTGACTTACGCGCCTTAAGCTTCGGATGCTGTAAAGAAAAGCCCCGCCTTCGAGAGAAGAGCGGGGCTTTTTTGTTTAGCGTTTAGCGTTACTGCGCGGCGATGCTGTAGCCGTCGAACGCGGTTTGTTGCTGAAGCGCGGTGATGATGTTCTTGCGGTTAACCGCTTGTTCGGCCCCGGCATTGTCCAGGAACGTCTCGCTTTCCAGCTCGGCTTCATCGCCTTCGCCGACGAAAGCGAAGCCCAGGAATTCCAGCGCTTCACGGTCAACATTCAGACGCGAACGCGGGGTGCGCAGGGGCAGGGTGACGCTGATGCCGTCCTTGCTGATGGTGAACACTTCGACTTCTTTCTTGGCGCGAGCCGCTTTGCTCTTGCCGCTGCTCGGGTTGCTGATGGCCTGGTGAGTCTGGTTCAGTACCTTCAGTGCCAGGCCATAGACGATTTCCTGAAACGCCGGATCGTCCTTGAAGCTCGACAGAATGCGGCTGATCGGGAACTTGCTGCTCAGGTCTTCCAGGGCAGCAATGTCGGCCGCTTCGGCGTCTTTCAGTTGCTTGAGTTCGCCCATCAATTCGTAGGCTTTATCGTCATCGAAGCTGTCATGAGCCTGGCGAATGGCGGCGCGCAACTCGCGGATCTGGTCGCTTTCCCGGGTGGATTGAAAAGCGTCCAGGACCATCTCGCTGATGGTCTTGGCCTGTGACACATGCTGTGAAAGATTGATGGAGTTTTCGTATTCCGCTTTGGACGACAAGGTGACTACGGATTCAGCGGTATTGGAATCGGACATTGAAATTTCACTACTTCTTTTAACTTGGATTGAGGCGAGAAAGCACGAGGCCTTTTCAGGCCGCCTAATCTATTGGACCGAGGCTGTGTTGTCACGGATGAACAGGCGGCTGGTCAGCATTTTTGCCAGCGCTATCGACTATTGCCCCATCGAATTAATACTCATCGAGCGAACCACACATTGTTCTGCTGTTTGCTCATCCACCGGTAAGGAGAAGCGAAAGGTTGCGCCGCGTCCGGGCATATCGAGCAATTCGATCTCTCGACCGTGCAATTGCAGGATCCGATGCACGATCCGCAGCCCCAGCCCGCCATCACGCCGTGCGCCGCCAATGTTGAACGGGCGCAGGAACAGACCTTCGCGCAATTCGGGGGCGATGCCGGGGCCGGTGTCGCTGACGGTCACTTCGATAAAAGACCCTTGAGGACGAAGACTGAGTTCGATTTCTCCACCCTGAGGGGTATGGCGCAGGGCGTTGTCGACTAGGTTGGTCAGCACCCGTTCGATCAACCCCAGGTCGGCGCAAGCCACGGCGACATTGGGGGCGAAGGTGGCCTTGAGTTCAATCTGGCGTGCTTCGGCGCTGAGTTCGAATTTCTGAAAGATATCCTGCACCAGATCGGTCAGGGAGAAGCGCTCCAGCACCGGTTGCACGAAACCGTGTTCCAGCCGTACCAATTCCAGCAACGATTGCGCCAGGCCGCCGACTTTGCGGCTTTGATCCAGAGCGATCCCTAGATAACGACGGCGGTCGGCGGGGGATAACGTGCTGTCCTTGAGTGACAGGGTTTCCAGGTAACCGTGCAGCGAGGCCAGCGGTGTGCGCAGGTCGTGGGAGATGTTCGCCACCAGTTCACGACGCTCCTGATCCTGACGGGTCAGCGAGCGCCATTGTTCGCCGAGGCGCGCTTGCATCTGCCGGAAGGCGGCGTCGAGTATGGCGATTTCATCATGGCTGGCGGCTTTTTCTACCGATTCTGGCTCGGGCGGGGCGGGCGGAGCAGTCGGCACCCCATTGATATCGAACTGACTGACTTTCTCCGTCAAACGACGCAATGGTCGGGTGATCAGGGCAAATGCTGTGAGGCCGGCAATCAGGCACAGCAACGCCACCAGCCCAATGGACAACAAAGCGGTATTGAGCGCTGCGCTGGTGGCACCGCGTTCGGCGAAGCGGTCATGCTCTTCGCTGAGCAGCACCACATAGAGGTAACCGGCCGGCTGACCATTGACCCGCAACGGCGCAGCGCTGAACACCTTGCTGCCATTGATGCTGCGTGGATCGTCGCCGAGAATCGGCAGGGCCTCGCCTTTGAGCAAACGCTGGATCGGCGCCAGATCAACCTGTTCGCGGCGTATCCGCCCCTCGGGCGCGGCGCTGCCGACAATTCGCCCCCCGGTGTCCAGCAGATAGACCTCCACACTCGGGTTGACCAGCATCAACTGACTGAACAGTTCGCGCACGGCATTGGGCATCGGGCCATTGCGGTCCATCAGCACTGTGTCGTGGGCGATGTGTTGCGCCAGATCCCGCGACAATCCTTGCACCACTTCCAGTTCATGCATGTGGTTGGAGCGCACCTGCATCCATGCCGAGGTGCCGTAGCACACCAGCAACAATACGGCGAACACCAGGGACAGGCGTTGGGTCAGGGTCAACCTCATGGCTGCTCTCCGCTCGTCGCGAATTTGTAACCACGCCCCCACACCGTGAGGATGCGCGCCGGTTGCGCCGGATCAGCTTCGATCTTGGCCCGCAGGCGGTTGATGTGGGTGTTGACCGTGTGCTCGTAACCTTCATGGCTGTAGCCCCACACCGCGTTGAGCAGGTCCATGCGCGAGAAAACCTTGCCGGGCTGGCGAACGAAGAAGTACAGCAGGTCGAACTCCCGCGGCGTGAGGTCAAGACGCCGACCATCGAGAGAGACTTCACGGGTGATCGGGTCGATGGACAGGCCATCGCTGATCAGGCTGCCAGCGTCCATTTTCAGGTTGCGGGCCATGGCGTCGACCCGTCGCAGCAATGCCTTGACCCGTGCCACCAGTTCGAGCATGGAAAAGGGTTTGGCCAGGTAGTCGTCGGCGCCGAGTTCCAGCCCCAGAATCCGATGGACTTCGCTGGAGCGCGCACTGGTGATGATGATCGGTGTGTAGCGTGCCATCGCCCGGGCGCGGCGGCAGATTTCCAGGCCGTCGACGCCGGGCAGCATCAGGTCGAGGATCAGTGCGTCCCAGCTTCCTTGCTGCAGCAGTCGCATGCCCTCATCGCCGTTGGCGCAGTGCACCACCTCGAACTGTTCATCGCGCAGATGCAGGCAGATAAGGTCGGCGATATGCAGGTCGTCCTCGACCACCAGGACGCGTTTGGTCTGTTCCATGGAGCTCAATCCTTTGTGACGCAGTGAACACATTGTGCGGGTTTTCCTGAGGTTGAGTTATCACGAATTATTTAACTCCTCGTGAGGATTTGGCGATCAACTCAAGCCTAGGCTGTGTTCCATGCAAGGCAGCTGGAATTTTGGAGAAGGCCCATGTTTTCACGGCGACAATTTCTTGTAGCGAGCGGCGGGCTGGGGGCTGCAGCCCTGGTGATCGGTGTATTGCCAAAATTTTCCACAAGCACTGCGCTGATCGATGAAGCTCGCGCGGCAGAGGTTTTCGAGGTGACCCACAGCGACAGCGAATGGCGCACCCTGCTCAGCGCCGAGCAGTACGAGATCCTGCGCGAAGAGGGCACCGAACGGGCCTACAGCAGCCCGCTGAACAACGAGCACCGCAAGGGCATTTTTGCCTGCGCCGGTTGTGATCTGCCGTTGTTTTCTTCCGACACCAAGTTCGACAGCCACACTGGATGGCCAAGCTTTTGGGCTCCGCTCGACAACGCTGTGGCCACTCGTCAGGACCGCACCTTCGGCATCCTGCGCGAAGAGGTCCACTGTCGCCGTTGCGGTGGTCATTTGGGTCATGTCTTCGAGGACGGGCCGAAGCCCACCGGTCTGCGTTACTGCATGAACGGTCTGGCGCTGACTTTCAAGCCACAGGCGTGATCCATGGATATTTCCTTTCACTCACTTCATGCAGGTCGACGTTATGTGGCTTCTGGTCCTCGCTTATCTCGGTGGTGTGCTGACGATCGTCAGCCCGTGCATTCTGCCGGTATTGCCCTTTGTCTTCGCTCGCACCGGGCAGCCGTTTATGAAGAGTGGCTTGCCACTGCTGGCGGGGATGGCGCTGACCTTCGCGCTCGTCGCCTCGTTGGCGGCGGTGGGCGGCGGTTGGGTGGTGCAAGTCAATCAGTACGGTCGCTGGCTCGCGTTGCTGTTCGTTGCACTGTTCGGGCTGGCGCTGTTGCTGCCTCGGTTGGCCGAACGCCTGACGCGTCCGCTGGTGGCCGCCGGCGGTCGGCTGTCGGAAGCCGCGGCTGCCGATACCCGGCCGCGTCCCGGCGCTTCGTTGCTGATCGGTGTCGCCACGGGCCTGCTCTGGGCGCCCTGCGCCGGGCCAATTCTGGGCCTGCTATTGACTGGCGCGGCGCTGCAAGGGGCAAACATCACCACGACCCTGTTGCTACTGGCTTACGCGGCCGGTGCCGCCACCTCTCTCGCCGCGGCACTGCTGCTGGGCGGTAAAGTCTTCGCCGCGATGAAGCGCTCGATAGGCGCAGGCGAGTGGCTGCGTCGAGGCTTGGGAGTCGCGATGCTGGCGGGTGTAGTGGCGATCGCCTTGGGGCTGGATACCGGGATTCTGGCGCGGGTCTCGACGGCATCCACCGGCGGTATCGAGCAAGCGCTGGTAAGCCGATTGGCTGGTCAGTTGCCGACCGACAGTGGGGCGATGATGTCGCAGATTCCACGGGAGGGCGATCAACCCGCAGGCAGCATGAAAATGACCGCCAGGATACCGGGCGAACTGCCGATTGAAGGCAACCTTCCATCGCTGGACGGCGCTGTGCAATGGCTCAACTCACCGCCTCTCACCGCCCAGGCCTTGAAGGGTAAGGTTGTACTGGTGGATTTCTGGACGTACTCCTGCATCAACTGCCTGCGCACCCTGCCATATGTGAAGGCCTGGGCCGAGAAGTATCGCGATCAGGGCTTGGTGGTGATCGGCGTCCATACGCCCGAGTTTGCCTTCGAACGGGATGTAGGCAACGTCACCAAAGCCATGAAGGATCTGGGCATCACCTATCCGGTGGCAATCGATAACGACTATAAGGTCTGGCGTGCTTTCAACAACCAATACTGGCCAGCCCACTATTTTGCCGATGCTCAGGGGCGTATTCGTTATCACCACTTTGGTGAAGGTAAGTACGCCGAATCGGAGCGAGTGATTCAGCAACTGCTGCGTGAGGCGGGCGCCGCGAAGGTCGCGGACGGGCTGATCAATGCTCGTGCCGAGGGGGTTCAGCTCGCCCCGGACATGAGTGAAGTGCAATCGCCCGAAACCTATCTCGGTTACGAGCGGGCGGAGCACTTCGTCCCTGAAACCGGTCTGGTGCCGGACAAAATGAAAGCCTATAGCCCACCGTCGCAATTGGCCCTCAATGACTGGAGTCTGGGGGGGCAATGGACTGTCGGTCCGGAGCGTGCTGTCTCAAGCGCATCGGCCAGTCGTATCGTCTACCGCTTCCACGCTCGCGATCTGCACTTGGTATTGGGCCCCGGTGCCGACGGTAAACCAGTGCGTTTCAAAGTGTTGATTGACGGCAAGCCCCCAGTTGATGCCCACGGTGTCGATGTGGCGCCCGATGGCAGCGGCAGCGTCACCGAGCAGCGGTTGTATCAACTGGTACGCCAGAGCGGGGGCGTAAAGGACCGGACATTCAGCATTGAATTTCTCGATCCCGGTGTGTCGGCGTATGCATTTACGTTTGGTTGATAACCCCATTCATTCAGGAGACAGCCCATGAAAACCTCATTCAACTGGCGTTGCACCCTGCTGGGACTGGCCGCTGCCAGCATTATCGGTCAATGCGCAGCGTTCTCCTTCGGAGGCGCCGAAGAGGCGGTCATCATTCCGCCACCAACGCTCGACGAAAACACTCAAGCGCACAGTGAAACGGCGGTTTTTGCCGGCGGTTGCTTCTGGGGCGTCCAAGGGGTATTTCAACACGTCAAAGGGGTGAAGAACGCCGTCTCCGGTTACGCTGGCGGCGCCGCTGACACCGCTCGATATGAGCGGGTCAGCAATGGCGATACCGGTCATGCAGAGGCCGTCGAAGTCACCTTCGATCCCGCTCAGGTCAGTTACGGCACTCTGTTGCAGATCTATTTCTCAGTGGCCCACAACCCCACCGAACTCAATCGCCAAGGGCCAGACAGGGGAACCCAGTATCGGTCGGCGCTTTTCCTGAAAAACGCTGAACAGCAACGCGTCGCCCAGGCCTATATCACCCAACTCGACGCCGCCCATTCGTTCAACAAACCCATCGTCACCAAACTGGAAACCTACAACGGTTTCTACCCGGCAGAGGAGGAGCATCAGGACTTCCTGACCGAGCACCCGACCTACCCGTACATTGTGATCAATGACCTGCCGAAAGTGGCACAGTTGAAGCAGCTATATCCGGATCGGTATCAGGAGAAGCCGGTGTTGGTGAAAACGGGCTTCTAAGCAAACAGCTCGGACGAAGGCCTCGGACATGATCATGATGAACTTGTCATCGCCCTGGCTATGGCTTGCCCCACCTTTGCAGTGCAAAGTCGACGAAGCTGCGCAATTTCGGCAAACGGTAGCGGTCCTGGGCGTACACAAGGTTCATCGGCCGACTTGGCAGTTGGTAGTCCTGCATCAAGGCCACCAGTTTTCCGTCCTGCAGGTCCTGCTCCACCAACGCATCTGGCACCATTACGATGCCCATACCGGTTCGCGCCGCTTGATGCAGTCCCGCCGAGCTGTTGATCAGCATCGGTCCGCTGACCGCCACCATGACTTCGCCTTCGGGTCCCCTCAGGCGCCATTGTTTGGCTACCGAGTGCCAGTCATCTCCTGCCGGGTAGGCGAAGGCCAGACAGTCATGGTGTTGCAGGTCGGTGGGTTTTTCTGGTGTGCCTCGACGCTCCAGATAGTCCTTCGAAGCGCACAGGGTCATTGTGTAGTCCATGAGCGGGCGGGCGATCATGTTGGACATCTCGGTAGTACCCAAGCGAATCGCTACATCGAAACCGTTGTCGAGCAGATCCAGGCGCTGGTTGGTCAAAACGACGTCGAGTTTGACCTGCGGACAACACAGGGCGAATTCGCTCAAGGCCGGCGCCAGTCGTTCGGTGCCAAAGGTCAGTGGTGCGGTGATGCGCAGGGTGCCGCTCGGCTCGTCGAGGGTCTGTTCGGCCAGGCGTTCGGAATCGGCCACCAGCCCCAATACCTCGAGACAACGTTGATAGTACGCCGTGCCGAATTCCGTCAGCCGCTGGCGTCGTGTCGTACGGTTGAGCAGGCGCACACCCAGACGTTGCTCCAAGGCTCGAAGATGATTACCGACCATGGTCGTGGACATTTCGCACTGCAAAGCGGCGGCAGTCATGCTCCCGGCTTCCACCACTCTTACGTAAACGGTCATTGCCTGAAACAAGTCCATTATCAAGCTCGGCTTTAAAATGATTGAAGTGTTGCAGTATTTATCCAGTTCAGGTGGCTAACCATACTGTAAAAACACCGACTATTAATGGAGTTTGATGTCATGACTGCTGCCTGCCTGATGAGCACCTACCAACCCTTGGCCTTGAGTTTCAGCAAAGGTCTGGGCACGCGCCTGTGGGATCAGGCCGGTCGTGAATACCTGGACGCGGTGGCAGGTGTAGCGGTGACCAACGTCGGCCACTCACATCCGCGAATTGTGTCGGCCATTAGCGAACAAGCCGGGCTACTGTTGCACACCTCGAATCTGTACAGCATCGACTGGCAACAGCGGCTAGCTCAGAAATTGGTTCGGCTCTCGGGCATGGAGCGGGCGTTCTTCAACAACTCTGGTGCCGAAGCCAACGAAACTGCGTTGAAGCTCGCGCGGCTTTACGGCTGGCATAAAGGCATCGAGCGGCCGCTGGTAGTGGTCATGGAAAACGCCTTTCATGGTCGTACTCTTGGCACCTTGTCTGCCAGCGACGGCCCGGCAGTGCGCCTGGGGTTTAACGAATTGCCGGGGGATTTCGTTAAAGTGCCGTTTGGCGACCTCGCGGCGCTGGAGGCGGCGCAACACGCCCACGGCCAGCGCATCGTGGCGATTCTGATGGAGCCGATTCAGGGTGAAAGCGGTGTGCAAGTGGCGCCGTCCGGTTATCTCAAAGCGGTTCGTGAACTATGCAACCGCCGCGCCTGGCTGCTGATGCTCGACGAGATCCAGACCGGCATCGGCCGCACCGGTCAGTGGTTTGCTTTCCAGCATGAAGGCATCATCCCGGACGTCATGACCCTGGCCAAAGGCCTGGGCAACGGAATTCCAATTGGTGCCTGCCTGGCCCGGGGCAAAGCTGCCGACCTGTTCACCCCTGGCAGCCATGGCAGCACGTTCGGTGGCAATCCGCTGGCGTGCCGGGTGGGTTACACCGTACTGGAGATCATCGAGGAACAAGGCCTGCTGGAAAACGCCAAACTTCAGGGGGAGCGTCTGCTCGCCAGATTACGCATCGAACTGGCTGACAATCCGAACGTCCTGGCGATCCGTGGCCAGGGCTTGATGATCGGCATCGAGCTCGCCCAACCGATCCGTGACCTGACCCTGATTGCCGCACGCGATCACGGCTTGCTGATCAACGTGACACGGAGCAAGACCATTCGCCTGTTGCCGCCGCTAACGATCGATGAGCGGGAAGTGGAGATGATTGTCAGAGGGGTGGTGCGGGCGGTGAGCGCGGCCTGACTTCTATTGGATGTACGCCTCTGTAGGAGCAGCTTTCGGCAGCTCCTGCAGAAACGGTGTATCCGTCTAGAACGCATCTCCCCAAAAAACCGAAAGCGATCAGTCGTTTTTTTGCATGCTGCAGACAAAAGCCGTGACTTCAGCCTGGTTCATCAGTTGAAGTTTCGAGTTGCTGAACCCTTCATATAAACGCTGATGCGCGGCAAATCCACTGGACCCTTCGCGATTTCGGTAGCTGCCCGCCCAGTCCTGCAACGCTATCAGCAACTCGTCACTATCGTCCCGCTTCGCTTCTCGCTCCCGAATATGACTGACGCAGTCTTCGTCCTCCAGACGCAGCCAGATGAGCGTCGTCGCCTGTCCCACAAGTTCACTGACCATCCACCCATACACACCCTCAATAACCCAACGGTCTTTACTCGCTGCCACTCGCGCCATTCCCAATGCTTCGGCGCGGGGACGAGCGATGCTGTGTTCATCGGATATCCAGTGAATCAGGTCGAGATCGATCCAGGGCACTTGCAGGTGTTCGGCCAATCGTTTGGCCAGCCAACTCTTGCCCGAGCCGGAGTTGCCGATGATCAGGGTTCGGGTGAGGTTCATGCTGTGCAGGTAATCATTGCTCATGGCAACTCGGGCAAAGTCATTCAGCCGCTTCGGAAATTTCAGGCGCAATCATCCGCGTCTTCGGCGATCCATCCGCGTTGAATTGATAAATATCCTGCGGCTGACCCTTTTCATTGAAGAACACTTGGCCGATCCCTGCCGAGTTCCACAGCCGTTCCCCGGCTTCGGCGTGTTCGGGAATGTGCGGAACAATGCGCATGCGTCGGCGCTTGGTCAGCCAGTTGAGGGGGGAACGGGGCGAGTAGAGCCAGCGGTTGAGGCGGTCGAACCATTCGAGCAAGGCAGGCGGGAATTCGTTTTTGATCCCGCTGCTGGTGATCTGCCAGATTCTTGGGCCGGCCTTGCGATGTCGGATCAGTACTTCGTAGACGAAGGAGTAATGCACATCACCGGACAGCACCACGTAGTTACCGGGTGTGCGGGAGTGTCGGAAAATGTTCAGGATCACCTGGGCCGCGCCGCGATGGGCCATCCAGTTTTCGGCGTCCACCAGCAGCGGATAGCCGCACCAGCTAAACACTCGTTGCACGGTTTCGATCAGTTTTACGCCGAAAATCGGTGCCGGCGAAACGATGATCGCCGAGGGATGATCGAGCAATTCCTGTTGCAACTCGCTGAGCGCTTCCCAGTCCAGCAGACCCGACGGTTGCTTGAGGTTCATCTCGCTGCGCCAGCGCCGGGTGCGGGTGTCGAGCACCACCAGCGCCGGGCGGGTGGGCAGCACGTAATGCCACTTCTGAAAACTCAGCAGCTCATCGATCAAGCTATCCTGGACCTCGCTGTCGAGGTAATGGTCTTGCCCGGTAGCACTCAATAGACGGGTTTTTTCCATCATGCTGCCAAACGCGTCCGGGTTGTTGCCCCAACCCTGACACAACATATAAGCGAGCAGCGCGTTGCCGATGATGCGCTTGGAGAACGGATGGCCGTAGGCCGTTTCCTCCCATTGCGCGGAAAGATTCCAGTCATCGGTAATATCGTGGTCGTCGAAAATCATCAGGCATGGCAGATGTGCCATCGCTCGCCCCACACCACCCAGTTCGGTCTTGAACGCATCAATGCGCATCTGTTCCAGGGCATAGCGCTTGCGTCGTTCGGGCGTCAGTGCCGGTGGTTGCGGCGCGATCAGTGTCCAGGGCGTTGGCGACCATACTAATAGGTACATGGCCATGACCTCGGCGAATGTCACCAGATGGTTGTCGGCGCTGCTACTGGTAAAAATCGGCTTACGCGCTCCACCGAAAAATCGTTCGCGCAGGGTTTCGTTGCTCTCAAGCGCCGGTAACAAATCCGCACGATGGTAGTAACTGGCCGGGTGTTCATAGAGCCTGGCACTGTCGCTGACCACCGCACCGTCGAGGTGTTCGTCGAACAGCCCCAGACGCTCGATCAAGGCATGAATTGCCCGCAACATCGGCCCCGCGACATCATCCGCATACACCTGATCGCCGCTCATCATCAATAGCGCGGGGCGCTTGCAAGCGTCAGGCTCGGATTCCAGCAACCGATCGACGCACAGCAAACCATCGGCAGCCGGATGGTGAGGCTTACGGCAGGAGCCATGCAGCAATTGATCGATCTGCGAGCGCAACACGAAATTCGGGCAATGCGCTTCGCCGTACAGCAGATGCGGCGCCCACTCGGCGATGCCCGACGGCGTGCCATCCGCTTCGGTGATCAGCAGGTCGTACTCGATCAGTGTGTCGCAGGGCAGGGCGGCATCCAGTGGCACATCTATCAAATGAATGAAGGCATGAGTGCCGACCGGGATGACCGTGCATTGATCCGCATCGAGACGGATGTCTACTCCTTGCAGGCGTAGCGTCAGCGTCAACGCACGTGACCCCACCAACCACAGCACCAGTCGTTTGGGTTCCAGTCGCCGTAATAGCGGGCCGACGAGGACCGGTGGCAATGGGGAGTGATCGGCGGGCAACGGCAAAGATACGGACATCCGGGTTCAAGACTCTTGGTGCAGAGAGGCGGGCGATGATAGCGCAGCTAGTGGCGAGGATTGTCTGATGGCCAATGGCTTATGCCTGAATCTGTAACAAGCGATGATCGCTCGCACAATACATCTGTCAGGGGAATGGTGAGGCATGCTGGCTTCACCCTGTCCAGATCTGGGTGTGTCGATGAGTAAAGCAAGGACTGCTTATAGAAGCAGAAATCAGTACCCGTCTTGAGGCGCATTGCTAAGGGAAAAATTAATCGCAACAGGTGGTTGACCACGAAATAAAATGCTGTACTATTCGCCTCCCGCTAACGAGAGATCGGAAGCGCAAGTGGTTGAAGTTGTTAAGGAAAACCTTGAAAACTTCTGAAAATAACCGCTTGACAGCAACAGAGGCTGCTGTACAATGCGCGCCTCGGTTGAGACGAAAGATCTTAACCAACCGCTCTTTAACAACTGAATCAAGCAATTCGTGTGGGTGCTTGTGGAGTCAGACTGATAGTCAACAAGATTATCAGCATCACAAGTTACT
>NZ_FYEB01000001.1 GCF_900187445.1 Pseudomonas sp. Irchel s3b2 | reverse complement strand
CACCCTTGCCTCTGGCTAACACTTCCCCTTGCCGGGTGTGTAGAGGACTTGCACCTCCAAGTCACCCGCTTGGCCACCACAGCCAAGCGGGTTGCGCTTGCGCGCAACGCGCCATGCCTGGCGCACCGTGAAAAAGCCCAACCTGTGGAGGTTGGGCTAAGTCATTGAATAATATGGTCGGGACGGAGTGATTCGAACACTCTACCCCTAGCACCCCATGCTGGGGCCTAAACAAACCTAACCTATTGTTTTATATAGAATAAACACCCTACTGCGCGGGGCAAAACATCCGCTTTTTTGTGCTTATGCAAACGGTAAACCGTGGGCCTGCAGCAGAGGTTTTGCGCAAGGTAGGCAAGTCGAAAGGCGGGCACGTCTTGATGGTCAATGCTGGTTTGGCCTGGACTGCTCCAGGCCTACCAAAAGGGAATTGATAATGGCTGATGACCTAACCAAGCGTGGTCCGAAAGGCAGAGCCTCGCGTGAACACATCTGAGGCTTGATCCAACCCCGAATGGAGCTGAGCGAGAAGTGCGACAAAAGCAGTCAGATCGCTGCAAAGGTAATAAAAATGCCGCGATCTACCTCTATGACCAATTGATCTATAAGGAAATCTGATAGAGAATCCTTGATAAATGGCGTTCTGCCACCAAAAACTGTGTGGATAGACAGGTATTCAGGGATGAGCAAGACTCAATTTGCCACCACAATGCAACTAGATTATAGTTGCAGATATCATAAGGATGGCTGGTGACCATGAGCCAGATCGAAAAGCTGATCGGTAAGCTCACCAAGACCCCGGCCCCAAAGGACTTTTCGTGGTCCCAGCTTCAAAGGGTAATGAAGCATTTTGGGTACAAGGAGCTTGAAGGAGATGGTTCAAGGAAAAAATTTGTGCATCTTGAAACGAAACACAAGGTTTTGTTGCACAAGAGACATCCCGACAGCACTTTAATTGGCCCTCAAATTGAGGACATTATTGAATCACTGAAATCACAGGGTTATTTGAAAAATGACAACTAAGACGCTTGAGTACAAAGGATTTCAAGGGTCGGTGGATTTTGACACACAGTCTGAAGAGATGTATGGAAAAATCCTGCACATTAACGACCTCGTCACTTATGAAGCCGACTCTTTTAAAGAGCTTCGCAAGGCATTCGAAGAGTCTGTTGAAGATTATTTGGACACATGCGCGCAACTTGGGGTAGAGCCAGAAAAGCCTTTCTCAGGCTCCTTCAATGTTAGAGTTGGCGTATACATCCATAAAGAATTGTCAAGATTCGCAGCTAGACACAGTAGTTCAATCAATGACGTTGTGAAGGATGCTATTAACTGCCATATCAATGGCAGACATAATGAAGTCCATCACCACCATTACGCCAATAGCGAATATGAATCTAACGACTTCTTCATGACCAAGGCGGCCGCACGGCCGAAGCTTACGGTGGTGAAATGAGCCTTCAAAACGTAGCTCTGAAATTCGTGACAATATCGAATGTTTCTGGGGAGTCTTATGAAAACGGAATCGATGAGGAATCTCCTGCTTTTAAAGCTCGATTCGGACTTTCACTAGACACTGCAGATTTTGGTGAAGACAATGATTACTCCTTCACCGTAACGCAGAAGTTTGAAACATTGTTTACTGAGAATTCAGAACCCTTCTTCAAAATGGAAATTGTCGGTCATTTCTTCGCAACCCAACCCGAGGGTGTAAAAGATTGGATCGACACTGAAGAAGCTGCATACATTTTAGGCTCAACTCTCTATCCATACTTGAGAAACCTATCCAAGCCTCTTCTTGAAGGACTCGGAGCAGCACAAATAGATTTCCCATGGAGCTCTCCGCCCATTACCAAAATCGCGGCAAAAAAGACCAAGAGAAAGTTAGTTAAAAAATTATGATACAGCCCGGCTAAGTGCCGGGCTTTTTATTACTAATGAATTTTATCCAGTAGCGAGTGTAACTACGTTCGCACGCTAGACCAGCTATTCGGGATCGGTCATAAGCCGCTGCCAGCTCTTGCGCTCTTTTGTCAGCCCGCCTGAACAGGTCGGAGAGCACCATGGCTGCGCGGGTAGATCCCTTGATCGCCCCGACAGTCTCACGTCGGCGTCACACATTCGGCCGACGACGATGCTACCCCGCCCGAGCCAATGACATGCGTAACCGACTCGACCTGCCACAGCCGATTTGCGCTGGTGCGATGGTTGCGCACGTCAAGTCGACCCTCGGCAACAATCTCAGGCGTCAGCGGCCGGGTGATGGACATGGTGGACTTGCCGCGTTGCAGCTTCTTCAGTTGCGCCGCCGCCGCTTCTTGGGCGCTCTTCTGATCCGTATGGGTCTTGCGGATGATGTAGCGCGGGCCCGCCTGACTATCGGCGTCCTCGGTGGCCTCACCGGCATTGTCCGGGGCATCGCCGTACACCGACACCACCCCGGCGACTACGCCCGCGACTGCCGGCACCTTGCGCTGCTCGGCTTCGTTGAACCAATACGCGACCACCGACTGATAGTCGTTGCGCTCTTGAATCGTGACCCGGCCGCTGCTGTTCTCCGGATCACTAATAACGACGGTCGGCAACGCGGCGCCGGTGACGGTCTGAGCCACACCCTTGGGCACCACTACCAGACGGCCGCCAACCGGCTTCGCCACGGCGCCCAGCTCACGAGACAGGCGCGTCAGCAGATTCATATCGGATTCGGCACGCTGGTCGATATGGTCGAAAACATGCTTCGCCAGGTCCGGCGCCACGGCCGCGATATAACCATGCTCGGCGGCCATCTTGCCGACCAGGGCGCCCAAGGTAATCCCGTCGAACGTGGCGTCACGTGGGGCCTTGATGCCGCCCAACATCTTGGCCGCTTTGCCGTGGATCACCAAGGCCTGATCGTCTAACGGCTCTTCCAGTTCGTCGACTTGATAGGCGCCTTTGAACACTAGGGCTCCCGGCTCGCCAATCCACACCTTCAGTTCCGCGCCCGTCGACGGTAGACGAATCAGGTTGTCGCGGTTATCCAGCTCAATCGCCACGGTGTCGCTGTCCTCGCCGGCGGAATCCTGCAAGGTCAGCTTGATAAAGCGCTTGCGCAGCATGGCGGTAATGTCGGCATCGTTGGCCGTGATTCGGTAGTCAGCTTTTTTCATAGTTGTCCTCAATCCCACAACGACACTTGCCCAGGCGCTTGCGCCGGGGCAAGGTCTGGCAATTCGATCAACAGCCCTTCAGGCAGCACCGCTCCCCGCCGGCAAAGCCCAGGGTTGGCCTCTAAAACCGCTTCGGCGGTCCCCGGGCCAGCGCCGTAATGCACATGGCAAATGGCGTCGAGCATGTCACCCGGGCGGGTGCGGTAAGTCCTCATGCTTCATCCTCCCCGTACTCGGAAATTGACAGCGACCCCTTGCGCACCAGGGGCGTCCCGTCCTTGAGGAAAAACTCATCCGCCACGGTCAGGCCATCGATCACCCACAGCCCCAGGTCGGCCCCCGACTGCTTTAACTGGCCCTCCACCTTGGCCGTACCACCCGACACCAGGCGCAACGGTTCGCCCGCGTCGCCCATCATGCGCAGGCGGTCGAACAGCAACACGTCCGCGCGCGACTGCGGGTAAACGGTGATGTCGAAGGTTTTGCTAGTGCTGTCGGGGCCGTGGAACTGCTTGCCTGGCTTGGCCCCATAACGATCCTTCTTCGCCCAGCGCCAGGCCATCGAGGTCGACAACCCTTGATATTCGGTCGTGGCCACACTGAAGCGAAAGTCGCCCAGCGCCATCATTACTTCAGACATACCCCTCCCCCGCGAAAGCCGCCCGGGGGCGGTTTCGCTATTTCACTAATTAGCCTTGGCCATCACCCAGGCGGCCGCGCTGCGACCGGCTGGCCTGGCGGTCGCGAGCATCCAGCTCGGCGCGCACTTTCTTCGCGACTTGCTCTTCCGACATGCCCGGGGCCGCTTGCACGACGATGCCGCCGTATTGATTGACCTGTTGCGTTGAAGGCGGCCGACCGGCCGGCGATGCCACGCCCCCCACTGGTGTCGCCAAGGGCGCCCCCGTTGCGGCTACCGCTCCCGCGCCCGGGGCAGACGGCGGTAGCGCGGCGTTCACCGCGTCGGTGGCACCGGTGATTTTCTGCGTGATGGCGACCGCGCCGTCGCCCAGAAAGCCCCCGACCTTGTCCATGATGGACGTGACCGGTGCCAGAACCTTGTCCGTCAGCCATTGGGTCGACTCCGCAAACACACTTTTGATGCGATCCCAAAGCGTACCGAAGAACGTAAACAGTGGTTCCCACGCCTCGGTTACAAGCGCCAGAGGGGAATCGGCCATCAGCGCCTTGATGAATTCACAGGCTGTCGAGAACAGCACTCTGACGCGCTCCCACAGCCCACTAAAGAACGCCACCAGCGGCTCCCATACCAGGAAGATCGACCAGACAAAGGCGAAATTCATCAACGCTTTGATGAACTCCCAAGCCGCCGAGAACACCATTTTGACGCTGGTCCATAGGCCGCTGAAAAAGGCGGTCAGCGGCGCCCATGTCTGCATCAGCAAGACCAGCGGCGAATAGGCCAACAGCGCCTTGATGACTTCACAGGCCGCCGAGAACACGACCTTGATGCGCTCCCAGAGCCCGCCAAAAAAGCCTTTAAGCGGCTCCCAATAGCGCACCACCAGGGCTACCACACCCACCAATGCCAATATGCCGGCAATCACCAGGCCGATGGGGTTGGCCGACATGGCCACGTTTAACGCCCATTGCGCTGCTGTCATCACCGCCGCGCCTACAGCGTAGGCACGACTGGCGGTGCCCAGCAGCAACACCCCTGTCGCGGCCGCGATCGATCGAATCCGCGTTACGAGTAACGCCGCTTGCGTGCGCAGGTTGGCCGCCGTGAAAAACAATAGCGAACGCCGGGCCAACATCAGCCCATCAGAGAGGAACGCGAAGCCGAAGCGAGCGGCGATCGACGCCACCTTCAGGCCCACCAGCCCGACCAGGGCGAAGCCAATCACCCGGGAAAGAAACGGAAAGCGCTCGGCCAGGCTGCCGATCAGGCTGGCCAGCTGGCCCACGGCGCCGGCGGCAAACATCATCGCCGGGGCGAATACCGCGCCCAGGGTGACACTGGCGTTTTGAATGCGCTGGCTCATCAATTTGAACGATTCGTTCGGGCCGCTGTTCATGATTTGGGCCATGCGTTCAGTAGTCGACATACCTGTTTTCAGCGCTTCGCCCATGCCGCTGATGTTCTTTTTCAGCGAGTCAATTTCGGGGTACAGCAGCTGAATCAGGGCGATAGCTTCGTCGGTGCCAAACGCCTTTTTCATCTCCTGGGTTTCCATCGCGTCCAGGGTGGCACCGTACTTCTTGCGCAGCACTTCCAGAATCGCCGGCATCGACAATAGCTTGTCGTTGGCATCCATGAACGAGACGCCCAGTTTTTCACTGGCCCCAGCAGCCGCGCCGATAAACGAACGGTACTTCGTTGCCGCTTCAGAACCGGACATCGTGAGCTGAAGCTGGCCGAGAATCGCCAACTGCTCCGCAAATGGAATGTTCGCCGACGTGGCGGTCGCGCCTAAGTTGGTCAGCGCCGCCGACATCTGCTGCCCGTCCGACTTGAACACGTTGACCGTTTCGACCAGGCCCGCCGCGAAGTACTTGCCAAACTCAATGTCGCGTTCTTCCGCGCTCATCTTGTCCCAGCCCGCTACCACCGCTTTACCGAACTCGTCGAACTGGCGGCGATACACACCGTAGCCGGTCGACATCAGCGAGGTCATTTCAGCGGTGGTCGACTTGGTCGACTTCGCCACCAACGCGGCAATTTTGGTGAAGTCGCCGATAGCCTCGGCGCCCAGGGTGTCAATCGCCGACTTGATTTCGACCGCGCCTTCGATGAACTCCTTTTGCGTGGTGCCCGACCACAGGTTCGAAAACTCTTTGGCCTTGGCAGTAATCGAATTAATGCCCGCCTCATCCAGCCCCAGGGCTAAACCGTCATTGCGCGCGGTGACGACTTCGCCATACGCATCGACCAGCTGTTTCGCGCCGGCGATGGCCACACCGACCCCGATGGCGTCACCCGTCGCCGACATTTTCATGTCGCTGTTGCGCTGCTTGATTTCACCCAGGCGCTTTTGCTTTTCGGCGACCAAGGCCAAGGCTTTCTGTTCCTTGGCCAATTGCTCGTTGTAACGGCGCGTCTGCACCTCGATACGCCGCGTGGCTTCGGAAAGCCTCCCCGTGTTCACCCCCGTTGCCGCAAGCTGCTGGCCGGTGCGCTGAAGCTCCAGGCGTTCGGACTGCTGTTGTGCCTGCAAGCGTTTGACCTGTTCGGCCGCCCGGGTAAATTCATCCGTCATCTTGCGGGTCGGGTTGGCCGTGGCATTCAGCTGCTGCCCCAGGGCCTGCGCTTTGGATTGAGCCAGGGCCAAGGCCTGCGCAGTCTGGCCGGTGCGCGCCTCGAGCGCTTTGAAGTGCTCGATGTCCTTAGAGGTATTGCCCAGGCGCGACAGCTCGGACTGGGTCGCCTTGATTTTTTCGCCCATCCGCGACGTGGTATCGGTCACCTTCAGAATGGGCCCGGTGATTTTGTCCACCAAGCCCATGATCAGGTTTAGCCGCATAGAATTCGACATAGCCCACCCCAAAAAAAGGCCGGGCGGCCCCTCTCAGGACTGCCCGGCCCGGCCCTGCTCGTACCGAGCAAGCGCGATCTTGTGCCAACGCATCAGCTCTTCAAGCCGCATGCGCTCCGTCGTCAGCGCATCCCAGCCGGTGAAGACCAGGAAAATGTCGGCTTCCGCCTCCATTACTTCGTGCGGTACGGCGGTCAATCCGTGAAAAAAGCGACCACCTCCGTCTGCACATTCAACAGGTCTTTGGGGGCCAGCAGGTCGAACTCGTTGGCGGTGATATTGGCGATACGCGGCACCAGTACACGGTGCGCGTTCACGCCCATGCGGATTACGTCGAACATGTCCAGGCCGCGCAATTCGCCGGCGCCTGGCTCGCGAAAGGTGACCTCAGTGATTTCGGTTTCGCCGCGCTTGATTGGGCGGGTCAGGGTTACAGGCTTGCTCATGGGGATTCCTCAAAACTGGGGCAAAAAAAACGCCGGCCCTTACTGGGCCAGCGCGGCGCGAATTTCTTTGTTGCGGTCCACGCCGTTGACGCGGAATTCGTTGTTGAGCTTGTCGATGTAAATCAGCTCTTTGCCGTCCACCTCAAAGTGGAACAGCTCGACCGCGATGGCGAATTTCATGGTGGCCTCTTTTTCCGGGGCCCATTCGTTGAACTCGGCGGACTTCCAGAAGCCTTGCATCCGCACAATCACCGTCTTGATGATGCCGCCCACGTCGACCGCACCGCGCAGCGTGAACACCTCTTCACGGCTGTCACGCGCGCCCAGAAGGCCGGTAATGCGCTCGGAGTAGTCAGAGATAGTTACATCGCACTCCAGCTTTTCGAGGCGCCCCAGGTCGCGCTCGATGTCACCCGCGACGCCGGCCAGGGTCTGGTCCATCGTCTTGGTCACAACCTTGGGCAAGGTGGCGGTATTACAACGGCCGGCAAATGATTCATCCTTGAAGAACGAATTCACGTCGACCAAAACACTAGGCAGCTTGGCGCCCATGGATCACCCCCTTATTCGAAAATGGCTTCGTTGTAGCCGTTACTGATGTGCTGACGGAACGTCATGCGTTCGGCCACGTCGTAGAAGCCCAGGTCGTAATCCCAATACACCTGGCCGGTGCCGATGGCGGCTTGGTTCAACTCCTTGTCGACCCAGCATTCGCCGCCGCTGATTACGTCGCGCGACTTCAAACGGCGGATCAGTTTGTTGACCCGGTTTTTCACGCCATCGACATAACCCTGGGTGACGTTGCGGTCGAGCAATTCCTGGTGCGCGTACAGGATCGAATCGCCAACGATGTAGCGAATCCGCTGGTGCGGCATCATCACGGAATTGGCCAAGCGGTTGCCGTACAGATACCAGCCGCCTTGCTGATTGACGATCACCGCCACGTTCTTGCTGTTGTACAAGTTGGCCTTGCTGGTGGTGCTGCCGATGGCATGATCGATCACTTCGGAGGTGCCGAGGATGCCAAAGATTTTCCGGCTCGACGCACTGTTCCAATAGCCCTCTTCATTGTCGACGCGCACGATGTGCCCGGCGATGGTCGGCGACGCCTTGCGGGTCACAACCTGGCCGGTAACCTCGTCCAGCACCTTGACACCGCAGTTCACGAACAGCGTTTCTTGGTACAACGCCGCTTCGCCGATAACTGCGGAATAGCCCTTCTCGCTGCCGTCGATGATCGGGATTGCATTGAGCTTCTTCGCGACCACTTCCATTGCCGCACCCACGCCCGTCAAGTGACTGAACTCCGGGGCGATGATCAGCCGCGGGCGCACGCCGACCAGGGATTCGGCCGCCAGCAACGCCTTGAGGCCGGTGTATTTGCCGGTTTCGTTGTCGATGCTGCCTACCACTCCGGCGATTTGGGTTTCAGGGGTTTCCGTCGCGTCGACGCGCACCACCACGACCACCGCGCCGGACTGGCGGTAGATGTCGTTGAGCGCATCACGCAGGGTGCCCGTCATGCCGGCCTTGGCGATCAGCTTGTCGCTGTTGCACAGCACCGGGACATTGAGCGGAAACACCAGCGGGTCGGCATCGTCAGCGGTGGCCACCAGGCCGATGGTCGATGCCGCCAGGACTTCGATAGGACGGTCGAGGTTTTCGAGGAAGAACTGCTCGACCCCGTGCAGGTAATCAGCTGCCATTTCAATCTCCAGCAGAAAGCGAAAGCCCCCAGGCCGGGGACTTTCAGGCGTAAAAAAACCGCTTTCGCGGCTTGGGTTGTCTCAGCGGGGAGGCGCTGGCTTAGATAGCGTCCAGCTCGGCGATCACTAGTTCGCCGGCGGCGACCACCGCTTCGACGGTGGCCAGCTCAGCCAAGGTCCCTTTGCCACCGATGCGGACCGCCTCGATGCGAGCCGCCACAGCCAGCCAGGAATCACGGGCTTCAATCACCCGGGTTGCCTGCGCCTGCGGGGTAATCTGCAACGCCTCGGCTTCGGTCTTCAGCAACACATAGTCGCTTGCATCCGCTGGCGAGCCGGCCGCGATATAGCGTTCGGCTTCGTTCGCCTTAAGCAAATACATGGAATCCTGGCCATCGATCCGCGTGGCATTACGCGCGCGGGCCTGGGCCACGGCTGCGTCAATCCCTTTTTGGATCTCTTCAGCGGCAGCCCCCGCCAAGACCAACACCGGAATCCCTACCGCCAGCGCATCCTCGACAGTAAATGCCGAATAGAACTGGCCTTCATATGTGAAATTAAGCCGCATTATTAATCACCGAATTAAACAAGATTGACGTTAGTAACGACACTTCGGGTCGCGCCATTGGAGTCAAAAACAATGCCGGTAATGTAATCCCCCGACCACTTCGCGCCCGCCGGCAAGGTATTCGATTGCGCGGCAAAAATAATCGGACAACCGGCCGTCTCGACTAATGGCGTGTTCTTAACTATCGGACCTACGCGGCTGATCTTGTTCAAGTACAGCGAAACAATACCGGTTTGCCCGTTGATGGTGTGGCGAGTCAGGGCGGTGTCACCCAGCTCAATCTCACACGTGGTCACATGAACCATGCCCATCGGGCGGTCATAGCGACGGAACAAACCCGTGTAGACGTTGTTCAACGTTGACTCGGGCTTTGAATAATTGGCCGTGCGAACGCGGATACCCCCTAAAACAACGGTGGAACTGTCCATCATAAAACCGGTGGTCGAGTTTTCCGTAGCCCCAGCGCCGTCAGAGGTGTTCGCCGGCACGCAGATATTGCGCAAGGTCGGCATAACCGCCTCACCTTCGGCGACAGTAATAGTGATGTTCTTGGACGCAACGAAAATCAAACTGTCGATCACATGTTCATGACCAAACAACCGGATGTAACCACCACCGCCGTAAGGAATGGTGTTCACAGCCTTCGCCACCGTTTTAAACGGTTTGAGTTTGTCGCCCGTACCGGCGGCATCATCGCCGGTAATTGCGTTCACGTAGTAAGTCTTGCTCATCGCCGGGACCGCACTGACAGCAGCGGCCACGGCGTCTTTAATGCTTTTCTCTTTGTCCTGAAACATTGTTACAAGGCGAGTAGCCTCAGCCAGCAGTGCCGACATGCCCATAATAAATCCCCGGTTTATTTCTGTTTAAGTTGCGAAACTTCGTTTCTAAGCACACGGATCGACTCACTCATTTCCGCGATTGAGTCTTTTTGCGCGATGTGCCCACGCATCAAATTCACCATGCCGGTCGTGCAGTCGCCCGCCAAGGCATCGACGGCCGCTGCCGCCCAACCCCCTTCGTGGTACATCGGATAGACCGGGTAACGCAGGACCAAGCCGCCGGCGCCCTCGACCTTGGGCAGCACTGCGTAGATACCCGAGGCACGCACCAATCGAGGCGTTCCGGTGCTATCCAACACCCAGCGTGGACTCGCCCCGGTATCAGCCGGATCGGGGTCTAACACCGTGTCAGAGAACATCTCAGCCGGCGTGAGGTAGTGCCGAGAACTATCACTGCGCCCGGTCCAGGCGGTTTGTGCAGTCCCACCGTCGCCGACCGTGGCGGCAACCGTGGCGATGCCGTAGGGGTTCCAACCCTCCAACGGCGTGCGCAAAATCAGCTCCAACGGAATCGCGTAGCTGTTGCGGTAGGTTTGGCCATCCGCCGCAAACGAGGCCACTTCAGGGCGCGTATTGGACGCCACGAACAGCGTCGGGTCGTTGTAACTACGCAAGCCCTTGGTGCGGCCGCTGGCATTGCGTTCGTGTCCATACCGGCGGTTGTAGTAAGCCGCGTTCAGCAGCTCGGGGCTGTCCCACTTGGTCAGTTTGGTGACCACGCCGCTGTCCGTGTACTGCTCAACCAAGTTCGCCCCGGCGCCGTCCAGCCCCGGAACCTTGGCCATCATTTCGTCCAGCAGGTCGATGGTCGGGCTTTCGTTGTACGCGCCCCAGGTCGGATCAGTCGACAGCTCACGGTTGATACGAAACCGCTGCCGACGGGTTGACGCCACCTGCGGCCCTGTCAGGTTCGCGTGCCAACGCTGCAACGGCAAATCGAGCGGGGTAACGAGTTTTTCCACGGGGTAATCCCCGACGCTGCCCACGTCCGCGACCGAAATGCGATAACGCCAAGCCACGTACTGCGGCCGCCCGGTCTTGGACACTTGCCGCACTGAGCCGGGGATAAACGAACCGTTTTCATTGCGACCGCTGTAGCCGGTGGCGCCCATCAACAAAGTGCGAGACAACAGGTCGCGATAGCCGTTGATTTCCTCCAGATGGCGGAAGCTTTCAAAGGTGTCGTTCACCTCATCGGTCAACAGCTCCGGCCAGATTTCCAGCACCGAAAGGTTCCAGCGAAAATGTGGCCGGTAGTCGCGAATCGACGTGTCACGCGCAGCAAAGGCCCGGAAGTATTCGCGCATTTCTGCGACCTTCGCCGGAACGTCAGCCGCCGCATTCACCGAGGCGGGGGCCGCTGGAGGGGCAATGTCCACCATCGCTAGGTATTTACCTGGCGCAGCGCTGCGCAAGCGGTAGTCGTTATGGCGCGTCCTGACCATGTGGCCGTTGATGAAGGCCGCGATTTCACCCAGCCCGGGGGTCGCCAGCAGGTTCGGGTGGTTGTGCAGATTGATAGCCGAATAAGCGCCGTCGAACGTGCGGTTGAACGACTCGGTACCGGCAGAACCATATTGGCGACTGCCCAAAACTCCCGACTGACCAAAGGTGCGGAAAATCTCCGCTAGGTATTCCGACTGGCTGGACTCCGACACCCAATCAGTTTCGATGAAATTGGCCAGCGGGTAGGTGTGGGTTTTGCCCTCCGCGTGTTCGGCCGACATGTCCTTTTTGATGTTGGTCAATTCAACATCGACGAAGTCTTTCACCCAGGCGCGGGTCGCCTGAATGACCGACCCGTCGAGCATCAAGGTCACATTGTCGGCATTGGACGTGGTGAAGATCGTGCGGATACTGACTTCGCGACCGGCGCCGTTGTTGATCAACGGTTTGTATGACTCGGGGTATTTACCGATGGCATACAACACGCCGGTGTCGGTCCAAACACCCACCTCGCGCACCCACCACCCGCCCACCGTTTCAGGAATGACGACCTCGACCACCAGCCAGGCCGTGTTCACTTTGTCCTGATACAGATTGTTTAGGTTGCCCTCCCACACCTTGCGCTTCAGCGTAGTTTGCGTATCCACGGGGTTATAGGACGCACCGTTACCATCACCGACGCTCATTTTTACCAGCTTGATCGGTTTGCCATTGGCCTTGCATTCGGCTTCGTATTGAAAGCCGGCCTTGGTCAGAATTGTGTAGAACTCTTGCGCTGCCATCACACCTCCAGCGGGTAGATAGTTGTCAGTTCAACCCCGTCCGCGCCGACTGACTGAGTCGTCGCGGCTTGCTGTTCCAGCTCGGTCATTTGCAGGGGGTAGATCGTGGTTTGCTCGCCAGAATCGCCACCTACCGAATCCACGGCAGGGTTGGCGTGCTGCTCGAGCAACGTCGGTTGAAGCGGGTAAAGCGTGGTGGCATCACCGGCGGTCAAGGTGCCAACGGCTGCACGCACCATGCATTGCTGCTCGAAAGCCGTAACCTGCAACGGATAGAGCGTGGTGTTTTCGGTCATCGTCGCCACACCCGCCGCCGCACGTTTGGTATGCGTTTGCTCTAACTGCGTTACCTGTAACGGGTAGATCGTGGTCACTTCGCCCGCGACAGAGGCTGCGACGGCCCGGGACTGGCTTCGCCCGTCCAGCGTGATATGCACGGTGGCCAAGTGAATCGACTTGCGCTTGTTCTGCTCCAGCGCGGCCATGATCCGCGCGTCCAGCTCAGGCGTTATCGGAACGCTGTCGGTGGCCAGATCAAGCCGGAAGGTGCCACGCGGCAGCGGTGGCACCGCGTCAAACCATTCCGTGACCTTCGGCGCCAGGTCGAACTCAGAGAGCGCTTGCTCGACCGCACGCAACGTCCCTTTGATCCGGTGCAGGTCCAGGGAACTGGCCACCGCGGCCCGTTGCTTTTGCTCGGACCAGCTCGCCCGCCAATGATCGATGGACAAGTTCCAGGCCAACCAGGGCAACACCTCGACCGGGCAGGTCCAGGGATTCCACAGGGTTTCCGTGCGCACCGGAATGGCGTCGATGCGCGCCGTGCCGGCGTCAATCTTGCGTTCAAGCTCGGCCAGGTGTGGCGGTAGGATGTTCATCGGTCATCCTCCCGGCCGTAGCACCACGTCATAGCAATACGGCGCCTGCGACTTAACGCAGCGAATGTCCTGCCAGCCATTCAACACAACCTCAGTCACGCCCTCGACCGTCAGCGCCGCGTCTACCGCCGATCGCACGACTTGGCCACCCAGCTTGTGCATTTGCGCTACATACGCCTTGACGCGCTTCTCAGCGACTTCAAGCGCCATTGCCGGGTCCAACTCGGACGACACAAACACCGTCGCATTCAGGGCATAGCGCACAATCTCCGCCGAGCGCACCCGCACACGGTCACCGAAGGGCCGGAACGGCTTCAGATAGGTGTCGACCGCCTGCAACAGCCCGGGGCCAGCCTGGCCGTCACCCGTGCGCCCCAGGACAAAAAGGTCAATCTCACAGGGTTGCGGGCTATCGACCGAAACGTCTTTAACCTCCTGGCTGGCATTGCGCGCATGAAAGCGATAGGCGCCCTCGGGGCCCGCCACCGACAGTCCTTCGGGGGATTCCTGCAAGCGTGCGCGATAGTCGTCGTCCAACTCCCCAGCGCGGCGCAGGATCGGGCTGCCGTCCGGGTTGCGGTAATAGGTGACGCCGATGTGGTCGAGCTGACTGCCGAAGGCATGCGCCAATGTCAGCCCCTTGGCCTGCTCGTTCATTTCCTGGCGGATCAGCATTTCCCGATAGGCGCAGGCCAGCACAACCCGATAGGCCGGGTCGGCCGGGCTGTTGTTCTCCACTCCGGCCGAGGCGGCGATTTCAGCGACAATAACTTCATAGTCGACCGTTTTAACGACGGTCAAAGGCGGCAGCAAAGCCGGGATTACGCCTGTCATTTGAGCAAGATCCTTTCCAATTCCACCGCGCTGGCTTTTCCCTGCTCGTACAGCAGGCCGTTTAGAAACAGCTCGATATGGTTGCTGGCCACCACCTCTACCCGCATCGTCAACAGCCTGAAATCGTCCAGGCCGTTGGCCTTGTTGTTGATCGCTTCAGCGAGCCGGACAAAGGCGTCCATGTGGAATTGCGAATCGACGTTACGGTCGAGTAGTTCAAACAACCGGGAGCCGAAGTCGCGACGTCCGACCAGGCTGCCGATCGGCGTCGCTATGACATCGCTCAGGCGTTGCCACAGGTAGGGGATGCCGCCAATCAGGCGCCCCGTGACCCTGTCCATACCTTGTTTCATGCTGTTCTCACTGTTGCGGATCAGGGGTCGGGCTGTTGCCGTGTTTATGGCTGTTGTACAGAGCCCGGTCGCCGCTCATGTTGCGCACGGCATCGCCGACTTCGGCGTCGCCTTTGATGTCGCCCGTTACGCGTAACGTGCCGTCGATTTCGGTGTCGCCGGTAATCTTGACGCCACCCGGGGCGACCACTTCGGCGCGACCGCCGGCGGGCAAGTCGAGGCGATGCAAGTGCGCCTTGCGGTCGTAGGACACTGACCCGCCATCGCCGTACTGGACTAAGAACAGGTCGGGGTCGCTCGATGGCGCAACAAAGTCTTTGTGATAGCTGCCGGGCAGGATCTCGCCCAAGGCCAGGTCGCCCTCGCTGATCACCGTGGCCCCCTCTCCCACCTCAGGACACCACCAGACAATCGCCTTTCCGGTACGGATCGGCTTCCAGGGCAGCCAGCCGGTCGTCATGCCGGGCCCGTACTGGACCCGCGCGACGGCCTTGATGGGGTCGACCTCGGCGATCTTGCCGCGAACCACCATTTGGGCAACGCGGCGTTCCAGCTCTTCCAGGCGCTGCAAAACGTCCATCACGCCTCCGGCTATTCGTTGCCTTCGTGGTCTTGTCCTATGAACACCTCAAGCGCCGGACCATCGACCGGCAGTTCCCAGGCTTCGCCCACATGGGCCGTTTGCTTCCAGCTCACCAGCCAGCTCTCGAAACCCTTTTCGCCCGGGGTAAACAACCCGGGAAACGCCTCTAACTCGCCGGCGCGCTCCACGTATTCCAGCCCCCACCGTGCGCCATCGATCAGGCGCAGCAGGTGGGCCGCGAAGTTGCGCACCTCTAGCTGCACGTTTTCGGTCTGGGCGCTCAAGACACAGTGCGCGGTCCATACCAGCTCCATCGGCGTCCGGCCGCCCGTGGCGCGACCACTGGGGCGAATCTCGGCCAGCTCCAGCAGCACCGCCGGCGTCTTGATCGACTGGCTGCTCGGGTCCACGGGGTTGTACATGTCCACGGTCGTCAACCGCGCACCGAACCGCTCGCGTATGGCCGCGATAATCCGGTTATGCAATTCGGTCAAATCGACTTGGGATTCGTCAGGTTTTCCGCTCATGATTCACCGCGTAATTGATTTCTTGTTCGATCAGCTCGGCAAACCGCGCCAGGGCGCGCCGCTCGTAACGGCGGAACACTTCGCCGGCCATGTCGGCCAGTTCGATGCCGACACGCACCACCGGGAAACGTCCCCGGTTGCTGCTGTCATTGCTGCCACCAAAATCAAGAAAGCGAGCACTGCCCCCGCCGTTCTGTCGACTCATGGCCGGCAGTTGCAGACCCAGCGCTTGGGCGCGGCTTTTGCGAATCCAGACCCGCGAAACCCCGTCGTAAACGCTGCGATAGAACGCCCCGTCGAAGCGACGACCCGCGACCGTTGTGCCCTTCTTGCCCTGTCGGGGTCGACCAGCGTTCTCCGCCGGCAAAGGCAAGGTGCCAAACCAGAGAATCGTCACTTGTTCGGCGCCAGAGCCGGCCGTGGTCGTGCTCCAGCGCGCTTTTAAGCTTTTCTGCGGCACCCGCAGGGCCTGGCTGATTTCGCGCGCCATACGCGTAGACAGCCAGCGCATGGTTTTACGGCGGGCTCGCTCGCCGGCCTTCGTCACCTGCTCGGGGGTGGCCTGAATCTGCGCGGTGACGCGGGTGATTTCTTGCGCGAAGTTCAGTTGAAAGTTAACGCCACTGGCTGCCATGGCTTCCGCCCTCCCCTACAGCGGGTTCGTCCAGGCTGTCGGCCAGCCAGAGAGTCAGCCAGCCCGCACCGTCGGCATAGGGCGCGGGGCAAAAGTAAACCTTGTCCTTGATGGTCAGCCGCCACGCTTTGCTGATCCCGGCCAAGCGTTGATCGCCGGTGGTGAACACCGGTTGCCGGCGCTTGAACTTCAAGCCGCCAGAGTCGCTGGAGCCTTCTTTTCGATGCTCGAAATCGACCTCGGCATTGTCGAAAATGCCCTCAACATCGAAGCGCTCGCCCGCGTCCGTCAGCACCTGCGCCGTGGCGTCCTTACAAATCAGCATCGTTCGTTCAACAATGTTAAATCGGCTCACGACTCCCCCTTTTCGCATGCGAAAGCCGACCCTTGTGGGCAGGCTTTCGGCTGCGAAAAGCCCCGCACTTGGCGGGGCTCTCGGTACAGCCTGGCGACACTTAGATCACGTTTTGCAGAAGCAAGCCGCATTCTTTGGCAATCACCAATTCTTTGACCTGCTCACCGACGCGCAGGCGGTAACCACCCTTCAGGCCGACGCTTTCGTCGTACCAGGTCCCGGCGAAGCGATCGTCATATTGCGCAGTAGCCCCCCAGGTCAGGGTCCCAGCCGGAATCTCGACGTTGGGCGCTTGGTAGGTGAACGCGCAATGCCCGGCCCATACCCGTTTGACCTCGGCCGGCTTGCCCTTCTTGGCGATGTTCACGCGGCTTTCGCCGATGAACACGTTTTCGATTTCCAGCAGTTCCATCAGTTGGGCGATGCTCACCACGCCTTTATCGCCGCTGTTGCCGTGGGCCGCCGCGACCATGCTGCGGTTGACCCGCAACTGGGTCCACTCGGCGCGGCCGATGGTCAATGTGTTCGGGCGCATCAGCGGGCCGTCGAGCTGGGCCAGCAAGAACGGCAACAGGTCGGCGTCGCGGTTGCTGAACTTCTCTGCGGCCGCCAACGGTTTGCCATAGGCATGGTTGTCCGGGTTGAAGGTGGCCCGGGCGACGCGCACTTCGCGGTCCAACAGAATCAGGTCGGTCAGCGCTTCTGAGGCATGGTCGAGCGGGTCATAGTTGCTGTTGGCGGCCTTGTCGATGTCGCCTTGCGGGACCACGTCGTCCAAGCCGAAATCGGCAGTCGAGGCGTCTTTTTCCTCGGCCGCGAATTCGACTTCCTGAGCGGCGCCCTTACGGCTGATTTCAGTATCGATATGGGTCAGCCGCTCGGCCTTGTCATATTCGAACCACTTGAATTGCTCACCGCCAACGGACTTACGCGGCATCACCTGATCAGCGATCAGCTTGTCATTGCGGTAGGCAATGACGATCCCGGTACGGACCGGGTCAATAGGAAACGGGGCTGGCATGCTTGAATTACTCCAGGGTCAAATTAAGCGGCCGGCACAAAGCCGCGTTCGATGAACACGCGGCCGATGGTGCCGGCGTCGCCGGTTTCGTCGGCGCGGGCGATGTAGGCTTCGCCGGGTTTCGCCTTCACTGCACGGCCGGCGATATCGGCGGTCAGCAAGTCACCAAACCCAACAGCGTCGCCATACTCCAGCTCGGTCGGGCCGTTACGGATAACGTCGCAGACGGTGCCGGCCACCGCGCCCAGGCTGCCGGTCACGCCCATCAACGGCGCTTCGCTCGGGCCCGCGGCTTGTTTGAACTCGCCTTCGACATCGTCATAGGCGGCGATGCGGTGCGGCTCGACATCCGCGCCGGCGCGACGGCTTTCAATGTATTGGCGCATCAGGCTTTGCTCCCTTGGATCATCCGCACAGCGGCGGACACAGAAATTTTGTTGCCCTTGGCGGCTTCAGCCGCAACCAGGGCGGTGGCTTCAGCAGCCAGCGCTTTCGGGTCGGTGGTGGTCTTGCCGGTTTGCGACTCGGCGCCGCCCTTGACCTTGTTGGCCTCGGTATTGGCCGCGTCCTGCAAGTAGTCGGCACCGCCTTTTTTCTCGGCGGCGATAATCTGCGCGGCGGCTTCCGGGCCGCTGGTGGTACCGTCCAGGGCCAGGGTCTGAATCAGCTTTTCATGCCCGGGCAAGCTGTTGGCAAACACCGCCGTGACGCGTGCGGTTTCAGCAGTACGGCCGGCGATTTCCCCTTCGGCTTTGCCCGCCGCGTGACCCGTCACACGGGCCGCTTGGACGGCGGTGGCCATGTCGGCGGCGCCGGTGGCGGCAATGGCGGCGAAAGCGTCCGGGTGTTGGGCCTTCAGGGCGTCAGCAACGGCGGCCGCCGTCGCCCCTTCTGCGATAGTCAGAGGCATGTGGTTTGCTCCTACGTTGGTCTTGGCGGCGGTTGACGCCTTGAGTGGTTGAATCGGGCGCGACGACTGCCGGCCGCTTAGCTCGGCGATCAAGCCTTCCAAGCTGCCGAGGCGGTGCGCCATGCCCTGCTTTACTGCCTTGGCACCGATGAAGGTGCCGCCCCGGCCAAAGTCGGCCAGGACCTTGTCGCGGCCGACACCCATGTTTCGGGTCACCGCGTCGATGAACACTGTTTCGAGGTCGTCGACGATGGTCTGCACGGCGGCCTGGCCGTCCTCGCTGGTCGGGTCAAGGCGCTTGTTCGGCGCATTGCTCGACACGACTTCGATGCGTTGTTCGCCCTCGACCGGCGGCAGGATGCGAAACCCCGCTACCGTGCCCACCGAACCCAGTTCGGCGGTCGCGTCGATCACCACTTCGGCACAGGCCGAAGCCATCCAGTACGCCGCCGAACAGGCTTGGCCGCCGACATAGGCGACGATCTTTTTCCGGCCACGTGCCTGATAGATCATTTCGGCCATTTCATTCAGGCCGTTGACCTGGCCACCGGGCGAGTCGAACCAAAGCACCACGGCGCGGGCCTTGGGGTCTTCAATCGAAGCCGACAGCGACTTGGCCAGCGCCTCGGTCGATGTACCGCCGCAGATGTCGTGCATCCAGCTGGCATAACGCGACACCACCCCGCGCACCTTGATCAATGCCACCCCGTCGCGCAGCTCGACGGCGGGGGCCGATTTCATCCCCTCGCCGTCTTGCGTGGCCAGTGCGTCCAGGCTGCCGGCCTTCAGCTCTCGGCGGGCGATGGCTTCCATGTCGGCCAGCATGGTCGGCGGCAGCGCCCAGGCTTGTGAGGCCAGAAACTGCAAGGCCATCAGCTTTTTCATGCGTCCTCCCCTGGCAGCAAAAGGCCCCGTTGGCGGTTGCCTTCGGGGCCTTGTTCGACGTTGTCGTCATTGGGCGGCGCACTCGGCGCCGCCGGTTTGTACTTCCGGCGCTCCTCGATCACGCGCCGGTTGTTGATTTGCTCCCAGCCCTGGCCCAGCAAGTGACGGCTTTCCCGTTCGTGCGTGCTGATGCCGATCTTTAGCCGCTTCTCGGCCGCGTTGACCGCCTTCAGTTCGTCCAGCTCGCCCAGGTTCGGCCCGTGCCACAGCGCTTGGCAGTAGGCCCGGCGGACCAGCGGGTCCTGAAAGAACCCCGGCAAGCGCAGACGCCCCCGCGCCACCGCTTCCGCGATCACGGTTTCGTAATACGGCTGGCACACGTCGACGACGAAGTTGGCCCGGTCGACCATGATGTAATGGGCGAACTGCAACAGTGCCGCCCGGCTGGCCGAGTAACTGGCGGTAAAATGTTTGATCAACACTTCAAACGGCACGCCAATGGCGCCGCCGATCATGCGCCAGAGCGCCGTCACGAACGGGTCAAAGGCCGCATTCGGTCGCCCCGGGTTGGCCGTTTCAATGCTCTCGCCTTCGTCCAGCTCATACACCAGGCCATCACCCAGGCGCAGGTCGCGGGCTTCGTCGCTGTCGTCGTCATCGTCATCCGCTGCGCCTGTCCTGCCCCCTCCCGGCCCATAAGCATCCCCACCACCATCGCGGTCGGACTTGATGAACACGGTGAATTTCGAGCTAATCACCGACGCCATCAGTTCGGCATCGATGTAGCGCCCGGCCTGCTTAATCACCTCGATCACCGGCGCCAAATCAGGAATGCCCCGCGTTTGACTGGCCCGCATGTTGTGGTTGGAGTGAATCAGCACGTTGCGCCGGCTCTGCTCACCGAACAGCGGCACCCGCTGCCAGGACGCTTTCGAGCGCAAAAAGCGCTTGGCCGGGTTGGTTTGCAGCACATGCACGGCCACGGCGGCGCCGTGTTCGTCCAGCTCGAAACCGCCCGACAGGGTTTCGCTGTCGGGTTTGTTGTTCGGGTTGCACACGCGGTCGGACTCGACCGACTGAAAGTGCGTCGCGTACGGTGACCCTTCACGCTCGAAATGTGGCAGCAACAGAAACGCGTCGCCATTCACCCGGGCGCTATGGAACAGCTCGGCTTGCTTTTGAAAGAAGGTCTTGCGCCGCGCGGCGTCTGCCTCCAGGCAATCGGCCGCCAGGTTGAACTCACGCAACATTTGCGCCTGTAACGTCTCCGCCTGCTGGGAACTCAGCCCCAGGAACTCGGCGTCGATACTCGGCTCAGGCCGTAGCCCGGTGCCGATCACATAGACCGTCTTGGTTTTCATGGCGCCGTGGGCAATCGGGTTATTGCGCTCCAAGTCGCGCGACCGCGACCGCAGGGTCGCCAGTTCGGGGTTAACGTCGCCGTCGGCGTCTTTTTTCGAGGTAAACCACGATTTCAGCGCCGGACGACTTTTCGACGCCCCGGCGAATGAATCCAGGGCGTCGAGACTCATCCGGTCCCGCGCGCGCTCCAATCCCGCCGAGGCGGAAAAGAAACCGACCACGCGGTCGAAGACGTTTCGACTCATATCGGAATCCCTTGTCGAGCCACCGGCCCGCCGCGCAGGCTGCGCCGCAGGCGATCGCGTTGTGCATACAGGGTTTTAAGGTCCGCCATCTGCACCTTTCGCGTCCCGGCGGCCGTCGTCACCTCGACGTTTTGACCACCCTGCAGCACATCAAGAATGGCCTTGTCGATGGCGACGATTTCCGCCCGAACTGCCCCACGGTTTCGGCTCATAGTTGGCACTCACTCACAGCCCCCCGGCGGCGTTTTTTCCGCTTCGGCGCCGGCGCTGCCGGTTCCGGTGAGGGTTTGGGTTTCTGTTTTACCCGCGCGCCATCGGGCAACGCAGGCATGTCCGTTAGATCAGGCGCGGTTTCATCCGGCAGGTCTAGCATTTCGTCCCCCTGGCGCGGCAGGCGATGCACCTGCTCAAGATGGGCGGCTGTCGCCGCCAACACTTCAGCGTCGAAATAGTGGTTGTCGGTACGCAGCTTGTGCCAGAACACGCGCCCCGCCTGGGTCACCAGGCGCGCCTCGGCGACCACCTGCTGGCAGTAATCGTCGGTCGCGTCTTGCGCGATGTACCAAGCGCCGGCATGTTCCACCGGCCATTCGATACGGGCATGCACCCAGCTTTTGAAGTGGTCGGTGTGGATGTGCATCAGCTTCAGCGGTTGGCGTTCGTGGCCCTTCTGGTCCACATCAGCGAACTTGTACGGCTTGTCCTGTTGCTGCCGGCCCTTTGTCGGCACCGCGCGGCCGTAGTAGCGCCGGCAGAACTGATAGACCATATGCACTGGTGCGGCCTTACCGCCGGGCTTATAGCCCGAATCGACCAGCATCCGCGCAATCGGCCGGCCGTCGTAGGTCGTTTCCAGCAGCGTGGCCAGGTCCTGCCACACCTGTTCTTGTTCGGTGTCGCCCCATATCTCGCCGTGCTCAATCAGCCACGACGAAAAGTTGTAGCCGAAGCCGCGCACCACATAGACCAGGCGATCGCCTTGCACGTCGACGCCGGCCAAGATCAGTTGCACACCGCGCGGCACCTCGCCAAAGGCATAGGGCCGGCGTAGCGCGGCAACCGACTGCCAGGCCGGCGCCTCGCCCTTGACCATGAACAGCTCGCCGAATGCGGTGTTAATCGCGGCCTGCATCCGGCCGGGCTCGCCCGACAACATGGCCACCACGAACTTGCGCGCGCGCTGGCCAAAGGTCTGCCAGGGCGAGCACAACCCGGACACCCAAAACGACGCCGAAGTGTCTGCCTCCAGCGGCGCCAGGTAGGTACCGAATTCGACCGTTACCGTCACGCCGCCCTGCTCGATCTGCGCACCCGCCGTGTTGAAGCCGACCAGGCGCTGGCCCGGGGCGACAAACACACCACGGTCATTCATCCACTCTTTCGATTCCTCGGCGATCATCGCCGAGCAATGCGGGCAGAACAGCCGGGCGTCGTCCAGGGCCTGCTTGGGCGTCGCCCCGTCGGGGATGTACAAGGTCGAAAAACGCGGAATGAAGTACCGACCACAACCCTTGTGCGGGCACGGCCAGGCCCATTCGTGCCGCGTGCCTTCCTGCCACAGCTTCCACACCGGCGAATGGACATCGTCCGACGGCCGCCAGCGCTCCAGGCCATCGTCGTCGGTTTCGGTTTCCACGCTGCCAACGGTCGGTGTCGAAACGACCGTCACATTGCCGTCGATGAAGTTGGAAATACGCGCTTCGGCCAGACTGATCGGGTCGCCTTCGCCGCCGACGTTATTGCCCATACGGTCGCGTTCGTCGACGAACACGTCACGCGATGGATGCGACGCCAGCTCGGTCGCCGAGCCAGCCCAGCCGAAGCCGATGCGCTGACCGTTGATGAACTTTTCGTTAATCGTGTCTTGCTTGCCCTTGGCCAGCGCCTCAAACAGCGACGGCACCGATTTCAGCAGCTTGGAAAAGCGATCCTTGCTCACCGACTCGACGTTCTTGCGAGTCGGGCCGATGTACAACACCGGACCCGGATCGTCGTCCATCCGCCAGCCAACCGCGTTCAACAGCACGCCGTCAGTCTTCGACATCTGCGCGCCCATCACGCCGGTCACCATCTTGAACAGCGGGTCGCGGATGGCTTCGGTGATGCCCTTGACCCAAGGTGCGCGATCGCTGTTCCACGGCCCCGGCTCAGGACTGCCCGGCGGCAGAACACGCTTCTGATTGGCCCACAGCCAGGCCGCGCGCAGCGGCGCTGGCCGAAACACCTTGGCCCCCCGCTTAAGAATTCTCTTCAGACGGTGCGGCATGGATGTCTAGCGCCTCCAGCATGTCGGCCGCGACCGACATGGCCCGGGTCAGTTCGTCGTCGAATATCTGCAAGCCCGCCGCTTCATTACGCGCGGTGAATACTTTGGGAATCACCTTGCGGCCCACCGGGCGCAGGATCATCGCCATCTGTGTCAGTGCGCTGGCCAGGGTCTGCTCGACCAGGTCGATGTCGATCAAGGTCTTTTTCTTTTCGCCCAGCTCCAATGCGCGCAACTCGGCTTCGGCTTCCCGCGTCTTGCGGTCGGCGCGCAGCTTCATCAGTTCTTCTTGTTCCTTGCTGGTGGTTTGACCGTCAAGCGTGCTGCCGTCGCCCAGTTGCCTTGCCACCTCCCGCGCAATTTCCCAAGCGGTTGCCTTGGCCATGTCGATGCGCAAGGGGTCGCCCTTCTTGCCACTTCCCTCATGCGGCAACCCCTCGCCAAGCCAGCGCGTAACCGTCCGTTCGGACATGCCCCGGGCATCGGCGTATTCGCGTTTATTCAAAATCAGCGGCATAGGTCGACCAATGCGAAGAGGTGGCCGAGCACTTGGCCTATTTGTCCACCTTGCCCTTCTCGTTCGGCGCACACGTTGCCAGTAAATTCAAGGGCTGCACGTGACCACATGTTCAAAAATTGAACGATAAAGGTGGACAAAGGGCGCGCTTTTCCGAAAACCGAAAAATTCGCGAGCCGCGCGGGCCTGACGACCGTAGGTTCAAATTTTGGAGCCAGAGGGACCCAGATCCATCGGCGTACCATCATGGTGCGCTGCCGGTGCCTGTTGCTGCATGCACGCCAGCACCTGGGCGGCGCAGGTCTTCAACGCGTCTTCAGTCACCAAAACGGCATCCTTCCATTGCTCATTGACCAGCACCGCCGGGCGTGCCGGCAGGCGACAGGCCACCAGCGGGCAGGGTTGCACCTGGCTTGTATTGGGTTGGGTCGGTGGTTTCTGGACGGGCGAACTGCACCCCGTAAGCAGCAGGCACAACACCGGCCAGGTAATCGGCGATAGCTTGGTCATTCTCTTTAAGCTCCTGTAGCGCGTTACGCGTAACGTCACCGTCCCTAGCAATGGTTTGCGCCAATGATCGGAACAAGCGGTCAGCGGCCTGCGCTTGCTTCAGTTGGGTACGTTGGTCATCGATCACCCCCGCCTGTTCGGCGGTGCGCTGCCGCTCGGTTGTCAGCTGTTCACTGACATTGCTGCTGGCCTGTTCGGCCAACGCGCGGGCCGAATCGACGGCCTCGATGCGCCAGAGCGCCAAGGCCGCAACCAGCAACGCGATACCCCAGGGAATCAGCCTCATGCCATCACCACTTGAGTCGGGCCGACCGCCACAGCGGCAGCCAGCAGGAACACGGCCACACTCACCAGCGCACCGGTCACAGATCCCACGCACATAAGGTTTCCTCCAGGGAGCGGCGATGAATGATGCCGTCGCACTTGTTGCTCTTCAGCGCGCAATCCTTACCGGCCACGTATCGCCACCGCTTGAGTTGATCGCACGCTTGCACGTACTGCCCTTGGCGCAGCAGGTTGGCCGCTGTTGAGCCGCAGAACTTCGGCCCGCCGACGTTGTAGGCAAACAAGCCCCACCCTGCTTTCATCGATTCGGGCATGGGATCGGGGGTGGTGACGCACCGCGCAACGTCCCTCAGCCCGATGTCGATGGCCTCACGGTTGCGGCGCGTGCAGCCCTCGACTGTTTCAACGTCGCCCAGCTTCACGCCCTTGGTCACCCCTCCGCAGATGGTCGGCACGCCACCAATATCGAGATAGGCATGGAGAGGGTTGCCCTCAACAATGGGGACCGCCACGTCCATTAACTGATAGGCCGAACCACCGGCGGCCAACACCGCCAGAATCGTGGCCGGCAGCTTTATTTTCGCCATGCCGTCACCGCTGACGTAACCGAGCTAACCAGCGTGGTGCGCCAGGACGGGAACGCCTTATCGAGCAACAGCAACAGGGTATAGAGCAGTGTCATCCAGCCAATCAGGTGGCTAATTTCAAAGCCGAAAAGCGTGGTGCTGCTGAAATACGCCACCGGCGGCGCGGCTTTCGCGACCGTCACCGCAAGGCCAGATTCTGTGTTCACTTTTCTGTCCCCATAAAAAAGCCCCCGACCGTTGAGGGCCGAGGGCTGGAAGGTTGCTATCCCCCCGCTTCGGGGGCGTGGAATAAAAAGCCCGCTGCAGAGGCGGACAAATGTGCAATCCAAATACGAAAAAGCCCCGCACAGTGGCGGGGCTTGTAAATCGGCACAAAAAAAACCAGCTAAAATTGCCAGGTTCTCAAAAGGCGTCGCGCTGCGTTCACAGCAATACACGCTGCTATGAAAACAGACTTATTCCGCGCGGAAAAGTGTTTTGTATGCCACCTAAAGACGGTAAATTCTCAGCAGCGATGTCATCTCGAATCGGACCCCTCCCAGAAATAAGCTTTAACGCATCCCATACACCAAAAGCATGGACGTGATCGAATGACAGGTCATACAGATTCAAAAGGTAACGAGCTCTCTTCTGACGAGTCTTCGCACTTGAGAGAATATTTAGAGCATTACAAAACCCTTTCAAAACCAGGCTACGGCGTTCTGGTTACCGGTGATTGGGGGTCAGGCAAAACACATCAGGTAACAGAAATATTAGCTAAAGATGAAATTTACTACATAAGCTTATTTGGAGCACAAACCACTGAAGAGATATATTCTGCTGTGTATGCAAAAATGCATCCAGGGATGTATTTTACGAAAGAAATCGCGAAATCTGCTAATGGCGCCGGAGCTGGACCAATCAACGTTGGAGGCTTACTTTCAGGAGTGGCCAATGCACTCATTCGCGAGCAAGTGAATAACGACAAAATAATAGTTTTCGATGACTTAGAGCGAAGCAGAATCAACACGAATGACTTACTAGGTGTCTTTAACAAATATATCGAACACCACAATTGCAGGGTCATCGTTCTTGCGCACGACAAAAAAATAACCGACACATTCAAAGGAACAAAAGAAAAGGTTTTCGGCCAGACAATTGCAATTACACCCCAGACATCAAAAGCCTTCGACAGCTTCACTAGCGAAATTAAAGACCATAGCATCCTAGACTTAGTCAACAAACATAAATCTGCCATACTTGAAACATTCAGTCAGTCTGAAACTTACTCGCTTCGAATATTGAAACACTCCATTGATGACTTTGCCAGACTACTCGGAACTCTTTCATCGACTCACAAATCTAACGAAGCCGCCATACTGGAGATTACCCGACTATTTTTCGCATTAAGCTTAGAAGTACGGGCCGGACGTCTAGATGAGTCCTGTCTTAAAGACAGAAGTGACAAGATCATCAGGTACCAAATGAAAATGGCCAGAAAGGAACAGCCTGCTGAGATACCTGAAATTTACAACTCATTTATCCGATATAAAAACATAGATATTGGCAACAGAATTCTTAGCGATGGCGTCCTAATAAACACGCTCTTTAAAGGAAGCTACTCGGAAGTTGAAATACATGCCTCCTTAAATGAAAGCCTCTACTTCACCAGCCCCGCGGACCTTCCTGCATGGCTAGTATTCATGAAGTTCGACGAACTCAACGATAAAGAATCAAATGACGCTGCGGAAAAACTGAAAAACCAGTTTGCTGCCAGAGAAATAGTCGAACCAGGTGAAATACTTCACCTATTCTCTCTTCGTTTCCTACTGTCAGACATGGAACTGATCTCCAGCGACTTTTCCCAGACAGAAGCGGACTGCAAACAGTATATGGAGGATCTGCTTAACCTAGATAAAGTGAAATCCCATACAGGTTATCAACAAATGTGGGGAGACAATTCCATCAACAGCTACGGGGGTTATGGATACTGGGTGGAAGAGAGCTACAAAGATCATTTTTCTCGAGTAGTTAACCACTTCAAAGATATCCAGACTCAGGCAGTAAAGAAACGCTACCCCGAGTTCGCAAAAACACTTCTTAGTTTAGTATCCTCAGACGGCAATCAATTTGCAGAAAAAATTAGTCACACCAATAGTGGACAGAATGATTTTGCGGCCATTGACGTTCTAGCCAGCATACCACCTAGCGACTTTGTACAAGAATGGATGGGATCTCCAGCAACGAACTGGAGACATATAAGCAGAGGATTAGAACAAAGGTATTCTACCGGCAAGCTTTCAACCTCTCTCAAAAGCGAAAAACCCTGGTTGAAAGAAGTCATTAACCTAATTGAACGCGAAAAAATCAAATCAAGGGGCATTAGACAAAAAAGGATCGAGCGCGTTTTGCAAATGAGTTTAAGAAACTTGGCCTGACAACCATGGCATATTGTTCTCTAGGCAAAGGCGGCCCAACAAGCAACAGCCTTTGCTTCGGAGAAAAAATTATGCCGCGCTGCGAATATCACTTACAGCGCAATCAATCCACGCAGCGCCTGCCCTGGCCAATTCCCGCGCCTTTCCTTCACTAATGCCATAGTGTTTTCCGACCCTCGCCATCGACCATTTTGCACCGTAGTACAGCCAAAGAACGTCGCCCATTTGCTGATCCCGGTGCGCAAGTCTGGCCACAGCACTGTCGATGGCGATAGCCCAGTCATCAGTAATGCAGTAGTTCTTGCTTGCTTCCGGCTGTGCCGCCGCTTGGCGCATCAACGCTAAAGTCGGTGACGTGTAACCGGCCCCCCCCATTCCATCCATCCGCCACCAGCCCCATTGTTCAAGTAGGTATTCGGTATCTCCCAGTGGTCGGCCTGCCGGCTTACGAATCATCATGCTCTCAATCCCCTGTGTAATTTGTGCCGCCCGCCCCCAGGCGGTTCAATTTTTCGTACTGACTCTGCCGTCCGACCATTTGGCTCTTCAGGGCCGCAATTTCACGCTGAGCCTGCTGCAGCTTGAAACTCAACTGTGTAACTAACTCATCCGTAGAAACGACCAATTTGCTTCCCGCAATAACCCAACCTGAACCATTGCAATCGGCGCAAGCCAGTTCATAAAACACCCCCTTCATCACCGCTTTGCCCTTGCAAATCGGGCAAGGCTCCAACTCAATCTGCTTCTTCCTAAAGCCAGGGCCCGGCTCTTTCTTCATGTTTTGAAACCTCGCCTATGGTTGATTCTTGAGTGGCCTCGCAGGCCTTGTGTTCTGTGGCTTCCAGCGCTTTACCGGAATCTCCGAATCTAACGCCGGTCAACATATGAATCTGGTTAAAGCCCTTCGTATCTAGATGCGCGTGCCACTGCTCCAGCGCATCGCGCTTACGACTCATGACGTCCGACTGGATGTACACCTTCACGTTGTGGCCCATCGCGTGATTGATCAGCAGCTCGCCAATCAGGTGGTCGACGCCAAGGTCTGCCCAACCGGTGCGGGCGACTTTGCGCAAGTCATGGCTGGTCCACTCGCCCTGCCCCAACCGCCCGAACACGGCACTCGCCTGCCCTTCGCTGATTGCCTTTCCGTTACGGGACGGAAACAGGAACTGACCGTCATACCCTTTGGCCCGCTGGATCTCGCGATAGCTGATGAGCACCTTGCGCACCTGGTCGGTCAGCGGCAGGTGATGCTCGACGCCGGTCTTGGTGTGCTCGGCCGGAATGAACCACTCACGCTCAGCCAGGCTGATGTGCGACCAGCGTGCCTGCCGGGTTTCTCCGATGCGGGTGCCATGGCAGAGCATCATCAGAGCCAGTAGGCCGTCCGAAGGATTGCTCGCCATGGCACCGAGCAAGCGAGTCATCAGGTCTTGGAGCTGGGTACCACGCAATCGAGAAGGCTTGATCCCGACCTTGGCTTTGGAGAAGTCGTTGAACTTCATGCTCGCCATTGGGTTGGACGAAATCAGGCCCAACTTGAGCGACTGACGGAAAGCCAGGGCCAGCAGCTGGAACACCGAACGCACATAGTCGATGGAAATGCTTTCCTGCAACGGCCACATCAGCTGGCTGTCGAGAGCGGCCTTGTCGATGTTGTTCAGCGGCAGATCACCTAGGCGCGGCATCAGGTGGCACTTGATCATCGAGGCGCCTGTCTTCTTGCGCTTCTCGGACAGGTTGCGGTCACGGGACATGCGCTCGGCGTACCAGGCCAGCAGCTCGCCAGTGGTGCTCCATTTGGAAAGGTTCGCTCCTTCATCAGCAGCGACCCGCAGACGGACTGCCGGCAGCGCCGCGACCACCTGCTTTGTACTTAGGTCGGGAAAGTTGCCGATCTTGTTCCAGGTGCGCTTGCTAAGCAGGTACCAGGAGCCGCGAGTGCGATTCTTCGCGAAACGAAAGTGCAACGCCGGGTGACTCGCATCTCGCAGATCGCGGATGTGCAGCTTCTTGGCACTGCGCTCAATTTCGGCATCCGAAAGTTTCACGGTCAGGGTTTTCACTTGGGCGGTCATTGCGGGCTACCTGCGGGCGCCAGAAGATCGACGACTTGAAAGGTGTTCGGCCACATCAATGCGCCATAACGCTCGGCCATCGCCTGATCAACGAACAACGCCAATGCGTGATCGGGAGTGCTCCCCAGATCCCACTTGAAAGAGCAGCAGAACACGGCGAAGCGGTAGTTCTTTGGGTCAGGAACAGCCAGCAGGCGATCAGGCATTGGAGTGGCCTTCGATGTTTGTTTTTTCTCGAATACCGAACCGAGACAGCAACTGAGCGCGGGCGGTCTGGCCGTCGACTGGAATGGATTGGCGAGCCATGGTTGCCAGTAACCGCGCATCACCGTATTCCTGGGCCTGCTGCACTTCGGGCTTCTGCGAGTCGTGCCCGATGCCGACGGCGATATCCTCAAGCGGCTTGCCCTGGACCAGCATCCGGATGGTGATGTCGTACGCCCGATCGAAGACCTTGCTAGCCTTCTCCGACACCAAGCTGTTCAGGTTGTGCATCTCGCACTGGAGCGCCGCATGACGCACCGCGGGGTGCGACCACACACGGGAAGAGGCGCGGCTCGGGTCCAAATTGACCAGCGCTTCACGGAAAGCCTTATCGTGCGAAGGGACGCCCAACATCTCAGGCGTTGGCTGGCACCACTTCACGAACTTACCAACGCTCGGCGCGAAATCGCCGCCGTACTGACGGCAGTTCTGCAGCCCGTACCGGATCTGCTCCAGGGTATTGATTCCAGCGACGATGAACGCCTTGATCCAGCTACGTTTGGCAGCTCGCAAGGCATCATCGTCGGGCCAAGCTTGCTTCCAAGCAGGAAAGATCGCCTGTAGTTCCTTGAACAGCGCGTTCACCACATTGGTGGTGCCAGGCGGTAGTTGCTTTGGTTGAACCAGAGCAACCGGCGGCAGGTTTCCCATCTTGCTGAGCAGCTGAGTAGCACTACGCGGAGCTTTCACCTCCATCACAAATCCCCCAGATCATCAGCCCAGCTAGAGTCATCGAAATCAGGCGGCGTAGATTGGCCACCGGCACGCTTCACCTGCTCACGTTTGATCCACTTGACCAGACGAAAGCACCAGCCGGACGAGCTATCGACGGTCGCAGGCTTGGCAACGAAGAATCCCTTGAAATCAGCGAACAACTCATCAGTCACTGATTCAGCAGGCAGCCCAGCGATCATGAGTTGATCAGCCAATGCCTTTTCACTCGGTGCCCAGGCGGCGAACATGGCGAAGCGTTGTCGATCATCCAGCACATCGATGGCGGCCTGATCCTGCTCGGCAATCACATCGGAAATCTCGCGCTGCAGCTGCTGTTCGGTTCCTTGATGGTTAATTGATGTATTGGGTGCAGCCGCTGCACCCCGTTCTGTTCTAGGCTGCACCCCGTTCTGTTGTGAGTTGCACCCCGTTGCGTCATTTGCACCCCGATTTGTACGGGGTGCAGGATTTGCACCCCGCGATAGTTGGAGGTCGTAAACGACTGGACGGCGGTCATGACGATCGATGTGCACGGCGGCAATGGCTTGATTGCCCTTCTGGATCAGTCCGAACTTTTCCAGATCATCCAGCTTGTAGCGAACGGTACGCTCAGACAGGCCGGTGTCCTGTGCCAGGGTCAAGGCAGATGGAAAGGCGCCAGCGCCGTTCGAGCCGGCGTAGTTGGCCAGACACAACAGCACATGCCGCGCGCTGGAGTCTTTCAGGGATTCGGTAGGCAGAGAGAGCGCCCAAGACATTGCTTGAACACTCACAGCGAGGCTCCGATATTGAGTTCGGCAAATTCACTTGAGGACATGGTGTGACGCGACACCTTTTGCGGCCGCCCCAAAAGTGTCGCGACATGGCGGGTATTGCCGAGAGTAGCGATCGTGTTCATACTGGCCCCTAAAATGTTTTATCGTTGTTGAAAGAGCCGGGTTGCAGCCCGGCTTTTTTGTGCCTGTGATTCAGGCATTACTTTTCAGCAGACGCGACCAATCCCGCCGACTGAGCTACCGCTCTCAGCGTTCCATGCCCAAAAATGTCCTGATGTCTTGCCGTCCATTTCCTTTCCCTAATAGTCTTCCTGGTGCGAGCGACCTAACTGTCTGCTACGCCTTTCAGTGCTCACCGGCCCCCGTCGGTGTGTTTTCGCTTCAGTAGCGCACCTACGTCAGGCAACCTTTACCGACTGCTCCATCACATCCAAGCTGCGCCGGACATGTCCTAGCTCTTTGCGGATAGCTGCTTTCTCGAGTGGGGAAACGTGGTTGTCATCCAGCGCTTCATGCACCGCGATCGTCAGATCCGCGACCTCTTTACCTACGTTGATCAGTGAAGCGGTGAGTGCCCGTGGCTCAGGTGCGACTTTGGCAACCAGCTCAAAACCGAACTTCTCGGCCAGAGTCATAAGCGGACGCATGTCGCCGGTGTGCAGCAAGATGCCGAAAAGATGCTCAATGGTCAGGTGATGCGCATCGTTGTCAGGGTTGGCACGCTGCAGCAGACTCACATGCGGAACGCCCATCTGACCGGCAAGCACCTTCGCTTCGTTGTCCAGGACCGCGCTTTGGCAAGCCCGCAGAAATTCGTCCATTCGTAAATCCTCGTTTTTGTTTCAGTGGCTGCGCGCCATCACGCATCGCAAAATGTTTCCAGTCACGGCAAATGAGCTACGCAGCCGTGCATTGAGACGGAAACGGGCGGATTTCCTGCGCGGTAAAGGTTCCATCCGCGTGCTCAGTTACTTGGATGTCCCGCTCCGCTTTCAAAGCTTTAGAGATCGCCGGAGAGCTGACGCCAAGAGCCTTGGCGACGGCGATCTGCCCCATCCTCTCGACCAACAATGGCAATGGCGTCTTCTTCATTCCTGTGCTCGACCAAGCTTGATATGTGGAATCAATATTAACCGCCGGTTAGTTTTCAAGCAATACCGCCGGTTAGCGCAAATAACTTAACCAACGGTTAAATTTCACGGATGAGCAAAAAGAAAGAGTTATCCCCCGAGCTGAAAGCTGAGTGCGACGCTGCCAAGGCGATCTTCGTGTCGAAAAAAAACGCGCTCGGCCTTACACAAGCGAGCCTTGCTGAGGCTGCGGACATTTCGGCGGCTGCCGTCGCGATGTACCTGAACGGCACAAATCCGCTGAATGCGAAATTCGCCGCAGTACTCTCGCGCCTGCTTGGCGTGCCGATTGAGAAATTCAGTAAACGACTCGCCAAAGAGATCAGCGGTCTGACATCAGCCGCAGATCAGGCTACCGAGTTCGGATCGAGTGCTTCGGCCGCCAACCTAGTTAGGCAGATGCTAACGAAGCAAGGGAAAAGTCTTTCTGAGGACGCAAGAAGACGCCTACTCGCTGCGGCCGAATCAGACGATGGCGGTGGAGTGATCGAGGTTGACTATTACCGGCCAGGCGCCGTCGGCGACGAGGTATGGATCGCGCATTACGACGTCCGTGCTGCTATGGGTGGCGGGCAAATACCGCACGACTATCCAGAATTGCTCCAGGACGTGAGAGTAAGCCCTCAACATCTGCGCGAGATGGGCGTCGAGTTCAAGGAGCACTTCCATCTCAAAATGGTTACCGGCTGGGGTCAGTCGATGGCGCCAACGATCAAGCATCGCGACCCGCTGCTTGTCGACATCAGTATTCGCGAATTCGTAGGAGATGGGATTTACATGTTCTCTTGGGAAGGCCACCTCTACATCAAGCGGCTCCAATGGGTTGGCGATGATCAGATCAAAATGATTTCTGATAATTCGAAGCACCCACCGCAAACGATCAGAGCTGATGAAACCTACATCCAGGCGCGCGTGCTGCTGGTGTGGAATGCGCATCTGGTTTAGCCCTTGCCTTATGGTCGGTGCCTGTTATTAGCCAAATCGAGAGCCGTCCATTCCGGCCGGATAAATGCTGAAATTATTCTGCTGGGGAGCAGCACCCCGCACCTTTAAAATTCGCAGGAAGCAGATCGCCATGAGGGACGTTGTATTTGTTGATGGGCCGGAATCTTTCCTAAGCGCCCTAGATCAGATTGGTGATTTTGGCGGAGGGCTTCCCGTCTTTAGGGGCTGGCCCATTTTCGACGTTAAGGTGGAAGGCGATCGATATAAGGGTACGTTGACGCCGAAACTGATGCTGGGCCTTATCGAGTTCCAAGAGCAGTTGCTGCGAGCCTATACGGAAATTAGGTACGGCTCATCATCCCTTGCTAAGCTGACGGCAGCCGAAAAGGCTGAGCTCGAGCTTATTTTCCACATCACCGAAGGAAGCACTGATGGCCAGGGCCCGCTTGATAATGCTCTCAACAAAATCATATCGGCCCTTCCCATGAATAAAATGAGCGGCGGACAAGTCACTGCGCTGCTGATTGTTGCAGTGCTGTGTTTTGCTGGTTATATGGTTTTTTCCGGCTGGAACCATTCCGACCTGGAAAAGGCAAAGCTGGCAAGCGCAGACAAGACCTCTCAAACCCAAGCCGCGCTGGTTTCCAAACTGGCTGACGCCCTCGCCTCAAGCAGGCTCCCGCCAGAAGCGGTAGCTATAAAGGACCGAGCCGCTGAGGGTTATCGAGCTATCGTTATAGGGGCACCGGATGCCTCATCCATAGATATTCAAGGCGAGCACTTTAATGCTGACGAGCTCGATAAGATCCGAGCTCAGGAACCGCCTATAAAGACGCGCCAGGAGCGACGGGAGGATGTATACATCGAGATGATTAAGCGTCACCCCGAGTATTTGTCGTTGACGCTTAGGCTTCCGGGTCAGGACTATACATTTCCAGGCAGGGTGGATCTCTCAAAGTTCGACCAGCAGAAAATAAATCAACTTTTCGATTCGCTGCGCGACTCTAGCCCCCTACGTATTTTCCATTACTCGGCTGAGCAAAAAGAGAAAATTGTCCGCACTGACGTCCTAGCAGTGGATGACATCACGGTCGCACGGAATGCCTGGCCTTCCCAGTAATAATATTTCGATCAGATAAGCCCGCCACTCAGCGGGCTTTTTCATGTTCGTCAGAAAGGTGCCGCCTCTTCTACGGACTCGCATACCTCTACCGGCCGATCCTCGTCAGTGCTCGCCTCCCACTTTAGCGTCACCGACTCGTCGTCGTTGAATATCATGTCGATGCCGTCTGTCTCAGATAACAGCCCCATCACCTCCTCCCACTCCCGTTCGCCGTCTGTGTCCAGGCGATGGATTGTCACCCAGCGCTGAATCTGCGCAACAGGGTGATTGATCATATTCGACACTCGAAGGTTAAGCCGCTCGATACCTGTCAGCTCAACCCGCTGGTGCTCTTTTTGTTGCTGCATCACGCCCATGCATTACTCCTTGAGTGCTGTACATCCATACAGCCATCGGAAAAGAATACCGCACCCTTCAGTAAAATAAATTAACCGCCGGTATTGACCTTAAAGAAACCGGCGGTTAATTTACAGCACAAGCCACGCAGACATGGGCCTAGTAGCGAAAGCCGCGTCGTTCTTTAACAGCCAGCGCAACAAACAACAGACCGCATTGCCTCTACCGGCGACCGGCGAGCAGACAGGCCCGAAAGCCTGCCAACGACAGGAACACCCTGTACGGCTGCTCGATGGTGAAGCGCCAGAACCGTGTGAACGACCCGGCAAGCAATGCGCCCCGCCCCTCCGGCGGTAATAGGGCGTAAAGCATCACTGCTGCACCTTGGCGACAGGGTGCATCGGGATGTAATCCCTACCCATAGGAATCGCCATGAACCAAACCATCAGACAGAGCCAAGCAATTCTCCATGGGTTGCGGCTTAGAACTTCGCTGGCCACCGCGGAGATGTACCAGCGAATCGGTCGAGATGAGCCCGTCCGCGCTCCACGCTTCAACGTCATACCCCGGGGCAGCAATACGTTCGAAGTGATCGAGCGTTCCTCCGGCACGACAAAGGGCGAACGGTTCGGCCATGACAGCGCCTGCCAGCTCGCCCAACAGCTCGAGGACAACGCCGATTTCTTCGCTGTGCGCTGCAAGTCGATGAAGAAGTTTTCCCGCACGCTTCTGCGCTGGACTGCCGGCGCGGCGCTGATGCTGATCGTGTTTGCCTACTACGGAGCTGGTCATTGAGGCGCATCAACAACCAGGTGCGACAGCGCAGACGACAAGCTTGGCTGGATATACCAACCCACGGAATCGAAGAGGCAGGGCATGGCCAAGAGCAACGCGGATATTCAGCGGGACAAGCGCGCCAAGGAGAAAGCCCTGCTGGAGCGGATCGGCGCCGAGAAGCGCATGCTGATTGTGTCGAAAGCACTCGCTGATGCACTCCAGGTGCTAGGCGAGCGTCACGACTTCGAGGAATGGCAGGAGACGGCATCCACCTTCTTGATCAACCTAGCTGCCGCACCCACCGAGGAGTCCGCCCGCTTCGCCTGCATGTCGCGACCGGAAATCGTTGTTAAGGAAAAGTGGTCGCGACAGCTTGATGAATTCGCCAAGAGTGGTGCTGAAGTCAGATCAGACTATATGGGCATTAGTCCATCTGACTGCTCTGGATATTCGTCAAAATCAATCGGCCCCGTGTAAATGAATAGTTCTTTACCAAGGCCAGAAACTTTGTCGCGTACGTGCTGAGGTGTTTCCACCGCAAAATAGACAATCAGCCCCCCACCATTTGATTGCTCTTCTACGTCGGTGACAAATTCGGCAACCTCATCCGGTGAAAGACCGATTGCATTACCCAAAATCTTGTTCTGGCGCTGCTCCTGCATTTCTTCCAAAAGTCTCTTGCTCATGACGGTTTCCTTCCATGGGTTGGAGCCAGAAGTGTAGTCCAGCCTGATATTCCCTCAACACCACTTGTCGCATCCGGTCACGGAGAGTGGGCTTTTATCAACTCAAAGGAACTAGTCAATGAAATATTATGTAAGTGCCGCCGGCAACGACAGCAATACAGGTACGCGCCCTAGCGCTCCATGGAAGACGCTGAACATGGTCAACGCTCAACGTTTCCTGCCTGGGGATTCGGTGTTGTTTCGGCGTGGAGATACTTTTTACGGCAGGATTGTACCGTTTGGAAACCGCTCACAAAACGTGCAGCCTGTGTCCTATGGCGACTACGGTAGCGGCGAGATGCCGATAATCAGTCGGTATAAAGTAATCCCCCCTACGTCTTGGGTTGCTCAACCCAATGGTGTATGGCGAGTTGATTTGAATGACTTGACCAAGTTCACTGGTGATCAGGAGATAGGGGTGCAAGGTGCCAACGTAGGCTTCCTTAAACAGAGCGGAGAAATTCACCCTAACAAAAAGTGGAGCGTGGCTACGCTCACTGACCAATGGGATTTCTACAGCGACAATGCACAGTATTTGTACGTCAAGCTGGTAAACATCCCAGGTGAAATCTTAGCTCCAGTCGGTCAACGAATTATTGACTCGGTGTCGACCAGTGCGACCGGCTACCGCATCTCTGGCTTGCACCTCAAAGGTTGCTCTGGGCATGCCATCAATGGGGTTTTGCAAGACACTACGATTACTGGCTGCATGCTGGGCGAGTTGGGTGGAGGTGAACTGATTGGCTTCGCTACACCTAATACTCGATACGGTAACGGCGTGGAGATGTGGAATGGTTCGTTCCGCTCTCAGGCCACCGGTAACGTCATCTATGACGTGTATGACGTGGGTTGCACCATGCAAGGCAACCTAGTAACTGCTGCTTCCGGCTGGAATGATTGCTGGTTCACCAAAAATCTGATTATGCGTTGCAACCAGTCGTTTGAAGTCTGGGCCACGGGTGTAGATAACTCTACCCCTACTGAACCGGGTTCAGGGTTCCACCGTACGGGGTTCATGGACAACATCTGTATGGATGCCGGACGGTCCTGGGGCAGCGAAGTACGTCCTGACCAAACCACCAAGGTAGACTTGTTGCTCTACGCCATTACTGTCCCGGACGTAGACATTACTGTGTCTGGTAACAAGTTCTACCGCGCCAAAGGTTCATGGATTTACCGTGCAGGTGGCATCGTCACATTACCGACTGGTTACGTTCTTAAGGACAATCAGATTTTTTTGGAAAGCGGCGTCAAACTGTTTAGCACATTGAGCTACACGTGGTCCGAATGGGATGCCTTTGCTTCCTACATTGGCACCGGTGGCGGCACTGTTTGTTCAATGGTCACCACAGCAGATACAAGTCTGACACAACTGCAAGCCCTGCTTGTACAAAAGCCAGTATGCGATCTGTTCAGTGCTGCAACGACGGCTTTGAACGACATCTCCAGCCTGCGCTCAGACTCGCTATGTAGTGGTTTCGAAAGCCAGGCCTCAACATTAGTCGGCGATTATTTCGCTGAGATACTGATCTTGACCAGCTTGGATTCCCAAGGGCGTATTGACGGTTCATTCCTTTATCATATCGGCGGGGACTCAACGACCGATCGACGTGGCATGGGTATGGTTTCCATTCAGCTCAACCCAATCGCCAGTGGCTCTTACTTCAACATGGATGTGGTGGAGTTGCTGCCTTTTCGTACTGGACCTGAGTTCACCGATTTTAAAGCGGTGCTGATTGAGGATGCCTTGTCCACGGGCGGTAAAGTCCAAGTCAAAATCTATTTCAACGTTGGCAAAGACAACCACCAAAAACTCAAGGTCATGCCAACCAGTATGATGATCTCTGGCAGCCTCAATGCGTCTTACCAGTTCCGTAACGCTTCTCAGCTGATAACCGCATTACCTGCAGGTACGGTTATTACGGCGACCGGTAACTCTATTGCTTGGCAGAAACGACCACTGGTCAGTGCTACGGCACCGACTACTGCGCCTTCATTTGTTGGACAGTCCTACTTGGACACCGCTAACAAAAAGGCTTACATCGCTTTTGGTACAGCCAGTGTTGCCGATTGGGGCTCGCTGAACTAAATCAACTCATGAAGTGGGGGGCGGCAAACCGAACCGAATGCACCTTGCAGATGCCTAGCTACATCAATCAGGCCAGTCAACTCGTGCTCAATTTCGGCGAGTGTGGCTGCCCCTCCCTCACCTATTGCGCTGGAGATTCTGTAAGTCGGTCAATCTCTTTCTTGTAGGTCGCAAGCTCAATGATCTGCCGTAAACAAATGACGACCTCAAGTTTCTGATTGTCGTCGGGAATTCCTATTCGCTTCAGCATCGCTCGGGCGTCTTCCTCAATCGCCGCGAGTGCATCGATATCGCTTTGCAATCTCATGTCAGTCTCCCGTCAGGCTGCATCGAACATAAACCAATACCCCACTTCAACGAATCATGCCAGCCGGCGAGACCTGCTGGCGCATGGAGGATCAATGAATGAGCTGGCTCTTTTCGCAGGCTCTGGTGGCGGAATACTCGGAGGCCACCTCCTCGGGTGGCGCACCGTCTGCGCCGTTGAGCGTGATGCCTTCTCAGCACAAGTTCTGGCGCAACGACAAAACGATGGAGCCCTACCAACTTTCCCGATTTGGTCTGACGTGTGCAGTTTTGACGGAAGACCATGGCGCGGCCTTGTTGACGTGGTTTCTGGCGGATTTCCGTGCCAAGACATCTCGAGCGCCGGAGGGGGGGCAGGCATCGACGGAGCGCGGTCTGGGCTTTGGAGAGAGATGGCGCGAATCATCAGCGAGGTACGACCTGAAGAGGTCTACTTGGAAAACTCACCTCTGCTTGTGGGAAGAGGACTTGCATTGGTCCTCGGTGACCTTACCGAAATGGGGTATGACACGCAGTGGTGCATTGTTTCAGCATCCGACGTTGGAGCGCCCCATCAGCGCGAGCGCATTTGGCTTGTTGCCCACGCCAATGGCTTCCGACAGTCGCCGAGGGGATTGCCCATCGGAGCGTCAGAGACGATCGCCGAACTTGGTGTCCGCATACAGAACCTGGCCGACCCCAGTGGCGAGCATGGCGAAAGGATCATCACCGGCAGCACTGACGCGCAAGTCTGGAGCAGACCGGTCGAACGATCGACTGGACCACGCAGTTATGGCTTCCGATGGTGGCCAGCTGAACCCGGAATGGGTCGAGTGGCTAATGGGGTGGCCAATCGGGTGGACCGAATTAAAGCCCTTGGCAATGGACAAGTTCCGCGAGTGGCGGCAACAGCATTCACCCTGCTCTCGATCGACAACGTCTGACGCACTTTAGAGCTAGCTGAATTTAATCTCTACTTAAAATCAACGATATGGATATTGAAATTACCATCGCCTCTTACAGCTTTTTTTATAGGAACCACCAACGCTTTTGCGTGAAGAATATCCTGTACTAGCTGCTGGTGGTCGCGCGTCATTTTTTCGCCAAATATCACTGATTTTATCGCGCTCCCTGGGTAAAACATTAAAGTGCCTGATTGCCCCGTCCTAGGAGCGAAGTCAATGAGACGCAATTCTTCTTCGTAACTCCACTGTACGGGCTTGGTCGCAAGCATTTTTTGATATATCTCTCCAAGACGATATGAAGCATCTTTAACTCCTGCCTCGTAAAGAGAGAGCTCATAATTTCGACCCTCACCTCTATATTTAGCGAGTGCCTGAGTTTCAAAGAAAGCATCGTTATGATAGCCCCATTGATCGTGCAAAACCGCCATTACAGATGCATCAATTATAGCTGGCTCATTCTCATAGAGGACTTCATATATCTTGGCATCCTGATCTGGGGGAATTAGCTTTTGCGAGTCAAATTCAAGACAAAAACCTCTCAGACCGTCAGCATAGTGCGCCCACATGAGGAGGTTATCTTGTCTTTTACTGAAGCAGCCGATTCTAGCATTGTCAATGTAGTATTCAATATTCGGCTCACTGGACTCTAAGCCTTCTACATAGTCGTCATAGTTTTCTCTGACCACTTCATCGTCAGCTCGCTCAAAACCCCAAGCATTGAGAATATTAATTAAGCGAGGAGACTCAACTTCTAGCGATGGAAATCCCGAAAGAATCTCACACCTACACTCGAAAGGATCGTTAAAAGAAGAGTGATGATTCAAAAATAAATTACTTTCTGCCAAGTTTCTCAACGAGTACTCGTTAACGCGAAAATATTTGAACAACTTCGGATCCTCCTCGAATTGCATTAGAACTTCAGTGTAGCGTATGTACAAGCATAAACCTTTCACAAAGTAACCGCAGCAGTTACAGGGATACCCAAATGAAAACTATGATCTGGCGCTTGCTCGCAAAGCTGCTTGCACGCTCAGTCATTACCGACTGGCTCATCGCTCGCGCCCAACGCCCCCCATACCTACACATAATGTCTACCGACGATTCCACGATGCACATGGGGCGCTGGTGGCAGTCCACCCCATTCTCGAGAACGACGCACAAACAATAAAAGCAGCGGTTTGAACGGGCCAAACAGCCGGATTAAACAGAGCTTATCGGTAACGACCAAGTTCTTTTTCCGGAGCCCATATTCTCCCGTTCCAAGAGATGGGCGCAATTCTAGGACCTGATTGCACACCATAAGGGCTTATGCGCATCTGATGACGGGCATTAATAACTCTTGAATATCTCCTTAGCGTCCGATTAAACTCCTTTTTCAGCCAAATATATTTTTTTAAAACATGTTCATCACCACCATCAAAATTCAAGCTCAGTGAATACCTTTCCTTCCAGTAGCAAAACTGATCAAGCCGCCTTAACTCCTCTCCAAACCCACAAACTCGAACATCAAATTTGTTCAAGAAATATAAAATTGAGGCTTTCACTCTAAGCAATGTATCAATCCAGCTTGAATCAAATCCGGACTCATACCCTAGCGGATAATTAAGAAGATATTTCTTGCCATCATCATCAGCTCTAATTGCATGGCCATTGAGAGGAAAAACACCTATATGCTCAGATAGCACCTCGCACACTACATCATCAACCAACACCCTGGGGGTACTAGCACCGTCCTCTAGCTCCAATGCTCTTTGATAAGCTGTCCCAAATAGTATTGGGCCATGATGATAAATTTTTCCGTAGGTTATGCCCCCCCTCATATAAATACCTGCGCAGGCGCCTTGAATAGAAAGCTTGGTCACCTTATTACAAATGGCTTTGAAGCCATCGAAACTGCCTTCAGCTGAAATGATAATGCAATCTGAAATATAGTTTAATCTTGGATCGCCCAGCTCCTTTTCTAAAAGACCATCAGATGTCAGCTCATAAATATTAAGATCATGATGACCATTTGACTCTTTCGATTCCTCGTGCAAAAAATCCAGAGCCCATGTCACCCGTTCATAATCTTGGCCATCCTCGCTTTCAGCCTCTATCTTCTTTACCAACTCCTTAAAGCCTAAAATATCCAAGAAGGCCACAAATCGCGTTTCAATTCCTTTCTTTATCACTTCCAGAAACCCTACTTCACTATTAATATTTTTCGTAGCGCTATTTGCCTGACAACTAGCTGCCCCGGAAATAGCAACCGGCCACTACACACAAGTTTAACCCAACTGTACTCCTCTCACCTCTATTGAATAGCCGCGATACGGCGGCAAGGACGAAGTCATGCCTGAAGAAATTGCCGCGACCTTGCGAGTGCAGATCATCCAGTACATGCGAAAGAACGAGAAAAGTGTTCGTGGATGGTTTCCCACCTGGTGGTTCAAGTTTCACGTCTCTGGCGCCCTCGACATTCCCGAGATTCGCCGGGAACTGGAGAGGATGAAACGTGATGGATTGGTCAAGGCCGATCACAGCCAGAGCAACAACACCAAATGGAGGCTGACTGAAAAGCCCAGCGAGGTGGCGCAATGATTTTCGCCCCGCTCTACATGCTCTGGCTCATCTACAACGGGCCACGCCGCTAAGGGGTCACCCCACCAGTCACCTCAGGGGAGAGTGTGTGTAACGCAACTGGCGAGGTGAACCAATAAACCGTAGCTCACCTTCATAGCGTGCCTCACGCCCTTCAACAGAATTCCATTTACCCACCCTCTGCCGCCGCAAACGGCATGGAGCATCCAATGAAAAAAGAACTGATCAAGATCAGCGAGTTTCAGCGCCGGCGCTGGGGCGAAAACGGCACTCCGCAATGCCCCCAAGCGATTCGCAACCACATCCGCAATGGCATTGTCCCCGGCGTGCAGATAGGGAAACTCTGGTACGTTGACTGGACCGCATTCACCCGCTCGGACGGTAACGACCTGGTAGCGATGGTATTGAAAGGAGCTGCATGATGTCGCCACGGCCGCGCAATACTGCGAACAAGAGCCTTCCGCAGAATCTCTACTTCGACGCGCGGCGCTCGACTTATCGCTACCGCCGGCCAACCGACGGGAAGTGGTTCCAGTTTGGTACAGACCGCATTAAGGCCATCGATGCTGCAAAGCAGTTGAACCTGGAGTTTATGCGCGGTGCCGATCTGGTCGGTGCTGTGTTGAACAACTCTGCCGAATCGTTCGCCGGGTTCCTCGATACCTACGAGCGCGACGTCCTGCCGCCGCGGGAGCTGGCCAAGGGCACGCTCAACCTGTACGCGGTGCACTTCCGGCGCTTTCGCAAGCAGTTCGAAGGCAAGGCCGTCGACCAGATCACGATCCGCATGGTCGCGGAGATGCTGGACCCACTCACCCCCCGGACAGCGAATCAGTGCCGCGCACTGCTGATCGACATTTTCAACCATGCTGCCGCGAAGGGCCTGTGCCCGGACAACCCGGCGGCCAGCACGATCAATCGCATAGAGAAGAAACAGCGGAAACGCCATACCGTCGAAGGTTTGAAAGCCATCCGGGAGAAAGCGCCAGCCTGGCTACAGAATGCAATTGACCTCGCGCTGATCACTGCCCAGCGTCGGACGGACATCCTGGACATGCGGTTCGACGGTGTTCGGGAGGGTTTCCTGTACTTGGTGCAGAAGAAGACGGCCAAGGCCAGTGACGCGGCGTGGATACGCTTTCGAGTGACGCCCGAGCTACAGGCTGTAATCAGCCGATGCCGTGACGACATAGCCTCGCCATACCTGGTGCATCGCAAGCCCGATCGCCGGAAACAGAAACAGGCGCAGCACAAGGACCACTGGACGAAGATTGAAGAGCGGTATTTGACGCGAGCATTCAAGGACGCCAGGGAGGCGGCAAACTGCTACCCGGGATGGAAGGAAGAAGAGATGCCGGGCTTCCACGAAGTGCGGGCACTGTCGCTGCACCTATATAAGAAAGCCGGAAAGGACGGGCAGAGAATCGCAGGCCATGCGAGCGAAGGCATGACTAAAAACTACCAGCGGGACCACGAGGAAATTATCTGGTCCGAGGCGGTTCCGGACCTGAATATCAACGAAATCACCGGGTAGTTTTGCGCCAGTTTTGCGCGGGTTTTGCGCAGACACAAAAAAGCCGATCTAACTGATCGGCTCAAGTGTCTGATTTTATTCAGACAATATGGTCGGGACGGAGTGATTCGAACACTCGACCCCTAGCACCCCATGCTAGTGCGCTACCGGACTGCGCTACGCCCCGACTAGGCGTTGAATCTGTTCCTCATCTCGAGGAACGCTCAAGAATATATCGCAAGCTTTTGAAAACTGGAAGTATTTAAAAGCAGGAATTTATTTCTTAAGCACCACCAGAACATCTTCAAGCTCGGCGATCATCTGGCGGATCATTTGTTTGTATTGGGTGGTGTCGTCTTTGGCTTCATCGCCGGACAAACGCAAGCGTGCGCCGCCGATGGTAAACCCCTGATCGTAAAGAAGCGCGCGGATCTGCCGGATCATCAGCACGTCCTGGCGCTGATAATACCGGCGGTTTCCGCGGCGTTTGACGGGGTTGAGTTGAGGAAACTCCTGCTCCCAGTAGCGCAGCACGTGCGGTTTTACCGCACATAGCTCGCTGACTTCACCAATGGTGAAGTAGCGTTTGCCTGGGATGACGGGTAGCTCGTCGTTATGACTTGGTTCCAGCATAAGCCTCAACTCGGGCCTTCAACTTCTGCCCTGGACGAAAGGTGACCACACGGCGAGCCGTGATCGGGATTTCTTCTCCCGTTTTCGGATTGCGGCCAGGCCGCTGGCGTTTGTCCCGAAGGTCGAAATTGCCGAAACCGGACAATTTGACTTGTTCGTTGTCTTCAAGAGCGTGCCTGATTTCTTCAAAAAACAGTTCGACCAATTCCTTGGCTTCCCGCTTGTTCAGGCCCAGCTCTTCATACAGACGTTCCGCCATCTCAGCTTTCGTCAAAGCCCCCATACGTCACTTCCTTAACGTGGCGTTCAACCTTTGTTCGAGCGAGGTGAGGATGTTTTGCGTCGTGGTATTCACCTCATCGTCATTAAGAGTGCGCGATGGATGCTGCCAGGTCAAGCCGACGGCGAGGCTTTTTCTATCAGGATCAATGCCTTTACCCTGATACACGTCAAAGAGCCTGAGGTCTGTCAGCCATTCACCTGCATTTTCACGGATTACGTCCAGTACGGCTGTGGCCGCAACGTCTTTATCCGCCAGCAGTGCAAGGTCACGACGCACTTCAGGAAAGCGCGATAACTCCTGGAATTTAGGCATTTTGCCCGAAGCTACTTCGGCCAGAACCAGCTCGAAAACAAAGACCGGACGGTCGAGACCGAGGGTTTTAGACAACTCCGGGTGAATCGCGCCAACGAAACCTACCAAACGACCTTCACGTTCGATGCGCGCGGTTTGCCCCGGGTGCAATGCTGGGTGTTTGCCCGGCACAAACGTGAACGAATCCAGCGCGCCGGCGAAGCCCAGTACCGCTTCCACATCAGCTTTGACATCGAAGAAATCCACGACATCGCGACCTTGCGCCCAGCCTTCCGGCAGACGGCTGCCACACACAACACCCGCCAGCATCGGCTCTTGCTTCAGGCCTTCCAGCTGACCGACGAAGCGCAGGCCGCTTTCGAACAGGCGGACGCGATCCTGCTGACGGTTCAGGTTGTGCTGAAGCGCCTTGACCAGACCCGGCCACAGGGACGAACGCATGGCGGCCATGTCGTTGGAAATCGGGTTGGCCAGCAGCAGCGGCTCAACACCTGGATTAAACAACTCAAATTGTTTCGGATCGATGAAGCTGTAAGTGATCGCTTCCTGATAACCACGAGCCACCAGCAGACGGCGCAGCTCAGGCAGATCGCTACGCGCTTCGGCCTTGGCTTGCGGCGCCAGACGGGCTTGCGGATAGCGAACCGGCAGACGGTTATAACCGTACAGACGGGCCAGTTCTTCGATCAGGTCGACTTCCAGGCTGATATCGAAACGGAAGCTTGGCACTTCAACGCGCCACTGCCCTGCCCCATCGGCAGAAATGGTCAGGCCCAAGGCGCTGAGCAGACGCTCGATTTCGGCCGAATCCATCTCCATGCCCAGCATTTGGGTGATGCGTTGGGCACGCAAAGTAATCGGCGCGATCGACGGCAGATGCTGCTCGCTGACGGTCTCGATGATCGGACCCGCTTCGCCACCGGTGATTTCCAGCAGCAGGCCAGTGGCGCGCTCCATGGCTTCGCGGGCCAGTTGCCAATCCACGCCACGCTCGTAGCGGTGCGAGGCATCGGTGTGCAGGCCGTAGGAACGAGCCTTGCCAGCGACAGCAATCTGGTCGAAGAACGCGCTTTCCAGGAATACATCACGCGTGGTCGCGGACACACCGCTGTGCTCGCCCCCCATGACGCCAGCAATGGCCAACGCGCGAGCGTGGTCGGCGATCACCAGCGTATCGCTACGCAGGCTGACTTCCTGACCATCGAGCAGCACCAGCTTCTCGCCCTCTTCGGCCATGCGCACGCGGATGCCGCCATTGATTTCGGCGAGATCGAACGCGTGCAGCGGCTGACCCAGTTCCAGCATCACGTAGTTGGTGATGTCGACAGCAGCGTCGATGCTGCGCACGTCGGCACGACGCAAACGCTCGACCATCCACAGCGGCGTAGGCTTGGACAAATCGACGTTACGGATCACACGACCCAGGTAACGCGGGCATGCGGCCGGTGCCAGTACTTCAACCGAACGCACTTCATCGTGCACAGCCGGAACGCTAGCAACAACCGGGCGAGTGACTTTGGCGGCGTACAGCGCGCCCACTTCACGAGCCAGACCGGCCAGCGACAGGCAGTCGCCGCGGTTCGGGGTCAGGTCGACCTCGATGCTGGCGTCGTCAAGGCTCAGGTACTCACGAATGTCCTGACCGACCGGCGCATCGGCCGGCAACTCCATCAGGCCATCGTTGCCTTCGCCGATTTGCAGCTCGGCCTGGGAGCACAGCATGCCGCTGGATTCAACGCCACGCAGCTTGGCTTTCTTGATTTTGAAATCGCCCGGCAGTTCGGCACCGATCATGGCGAACGGGATCTTCAGGCCCGGGCGCACGTTTGGCGCGCCGCATACGACCTGGAAAGTTTCCGAACCACTGCTGACCTGGCAAACGCGCAGCTTGTCAGCGTCCGGGTGCTGCTCGGTGCTGAGCACCTCGCCCACCACCACGCCACTGAATTCACCGGCGGCCGGCGTAACGCTATCGACCTCAAGACCGGCCATCGACAGACGAGCAACCAGCTCGTCGCGATTTACCTGCGGGCTTACCCAGCCACGCAGCCATTGTTCACTGAATTTCATCCTGCTCTCCTAAGAATTCGTTACGACTAGCGAAATTGCGCGAGGAACCGCAAGTCGTTGTCGAAGAACAGACGCAAGTCGTTCACGCCGTAACGCAGCATGGCCAGACGCTCAACGCCCATGCCGAAGGCAAAGCCCGAAAACTCTTCCGGGTCGATCCCGGACATACGCAGCACGTTCGGGTGAACCATGCCGCAGCCCATGACTTCCAGCCAGCCGGTCTGCTTGCAGACGCGACAGCCTTTACCGCTGCACATCACGCATTCCATGTCGACTTCAGCGGATGGCTCAGTGAACGGGAAGTACGAAGGACGGAAACGCACGGCCAGTTCTTTCTCGAAGAACACGCGCAGGAACTCTTCGATGGTGCCTTTCAGGTCGGCGAAATTGATATCGCGGTCGACCAGCAGGCCTTCGACCTGGTGAAACATCGGGGAGTGAGTGATATCGGAGTCGCTACGGTACACACGGCCTGGGCAGACGATGCGGATCGGCGGCTGTTTCGATTCCATGGTGCGGACCTGTACCGGAGAGGTATGGGTGCGCAGCAACATGTTGGCATTGAAATAGAAGGTGTCATGCATCGACCGGGCCGGGTGATGGCCTGGGATGTTGAGCGCTTCGAAGTTGTGATAGTCGTCTTCGACCTCAGGGCCTTCGGCGATGCCGTAGCCGATGTGGGTGAAGAACTGTTCGATACGTTCCAGAGTACGAGTAACCGGATGCAGACCACCCGAGGTCTGGCCACGGCCAGGCAGGGTCACGTCAATGGACTCGGCAGACAGCTTGGCGGCCAGGTCGGCCTCTTCAAACAGTGCCTTGCGGGCATTGAGAACCTCTGTGACACGCTCCTTGGCAACGTTGATCAGCGCGCCGACTTGCGGGCGCTCTTCTGCCGGCAAATTCCCCAGGGTCTTCATCACCTGAGTCAATTCGCCCTTTTTGCCAAGGTAGTGAACCCGGATTTGCTCCAGGGCATTGATATCTTCAGCGCTTTGCACAGCCTCTAGTGCTTGAGAGACGAGCGCATCCAGGTTTTCCATGTACAGACTCCAGATACAAAATAGGGGAAGAGCTTGAAGGCTCTTCCCCTATTTATGACGTTTAACACCTGGCCCCACAGAGGTGAGGCCGGGTGACTGTCGGGGGTACTTAAGCCAAGGTGGCTTTAGCTTTCTCGACAATCGCAGCAAACGCCGCTTTTTCGTTCACTGCCAGATCAGCCAGAACCTTACGGTCGATCTCGATGGACGCTTTTTTCAGGCCGGCGATGAAACGGCTGTAGGACAGACCGTTGATACGTGCACCAGCGTTGATACGAGCGATCCACAGAGCGCGGAACTGACGTTTTTTCTGACGACGGTCACGGTAGGCGTATTGGCCTGCCTTGATTACCGCTTGCTTGGCAACACGGAATACGCGCGAGCGAGCGCCGTAGTAGCCTTTAGCAAGTTTCAGAATTTTTTTGTGACGTTTACGGGCAATGACGCCACGCTTTACACGAGCCATGAGTTACTTCCTCTATTCTTGACTAAAATTAACGAAGGCGCAGCATGCGCTCGACTTTTGCCACGTCAGACGGATGCAGCAAGCTGCTACCGCGCAGTTGACGCTTACGCTTGGTCGACATTTTGGTCAGGATGTGGCTCTTGAAAGCGTGCTTGTGCTTGATACCGTTAGCAGTTTTCAGAAACCGCTTAGCAGCACCACTTTTAGTTTTCATCTTTGGCATGTTCGGATACTCCGCATTCAGTTGATAAACATAATCAGAAGGCCTGCCGTGCCCTATTGATTACTTCTTCTTTTTCGGGGCGATGACCATGATCAGCTGGCGTCCTTCCATCTTAGGATGCTGTTCGACCGAACCGTACTCGAGCAAGTCACCTTCAACTCGCTTGAGGAGTTCCATCCCCAGCTCCTGGTGGGCCATCTCACGGCCGCGGAATCGCAAGGATACCTTGGCCCTGTCCCCATCACTCAGGAAACGTACCAGGTTGCGCAGTTTTACCTGGTAATCCCCTTCCTCCGTCCCTGGACGAAACTTGATTTCTTTAACCTGAATCTGCTTCTGGTTTTTCTTGGCCGCGGCAATCTGCTTCTTCTTCTCGAAGATCGATTTGCCGTAGTCCATCAGCTTGCAAACAGGAGGTACTGCATCGGCGGAAATCTCCACCAAATCCAGCTTGGCCTCTTCAGCCTTAAGAAGCGCGTCTTCAATTGACACAATCCCAAGCTGCTCACCTTCAGCTCCAATTAACCGAACCTCGCGTGCCGAGATATTCTCGTTGATCGGGGCTTTCGGTGCAGCTCGTTTATCTTGTCTCATTTCACGCTTAATAATAATTACTCCGAATCTGGGCGACCACGCCGGGAAACCGCTTGCGCGAGAAACTCAGCGAACTGGGCGACGGGCATCGAGCCCAGGTCAGCACCTTCACGAGTACGCACAGCGACAGTCTGCATCTCGACTTCCCGATCTCCGATAACCAAGAGATAGGGAACCTTGAGCAAAGTATGCTCGCGGATTTTAAAGCCGATCTTTTCATTTCTCAAGTCAGACTTGGCACGAAATCCGCTTTCATTGAGGGTTTTTTCAACCTCAGCGGCAAAATCGGCCTGTTTATCAGTGATATTCATGATCACTGCCTGGGTCGGCGCCAGCCACGCGGGGAATGCACCCTCGTAGTGCTCGATCAGGATTCCGACGAAACGCTCGAACGAACCCAGGATCGCCCGGTGCAACATAACCGGGTGCTTGCGACTGTTGTCTTCGGAGACGTATTCGGCTCCCAGACGGACAGGCAGGTTAAAATCGAGCTGAAGGGTACCACATTGCCAGACACGGCCGAGGCAATCTTTCAGCGAGAATTCGATTTTCGGACCGTAGAACGCACCCTCGCCCGGCTGCAGATCATACGGCAGGCCAGCACTATCAAGGGCTGCAGCCAGTGCAGCTTCGGCGCGATCCCACAACTCGTCGGAACCAACGCGTTTTTCCGGACGAGTGGACAGCTTCATCTCGACGTCTTTGAAACCGAAGTCGGCATAGACGTCCATGGTCAGCTTGATGAACGCGGCGGATTCGGCCTGCATCTGTTCTTCAGTACAGAAGATGTGAGCATCGTCCTGAGTGAAGGCGCGAACGCGCATGATGCCGTGCAGCGCACCCGACGGTTCGTTACGGTGGCAGGCACCGAACTCGGCCAGACGCATCGGCAGCTCGCGGTAGCTTTTCAGGCCCTGATTGAACACCTGCACGTGGCACGGGCAGTTCATCGGCTTGATGGCGTAGTCGCGGTTTTCCGACTGAGTGGTAAACATGTTGTCGGCGTAGTTGGCCCAGTGCCCGGATTTCTCCCACAGGCTGCGGTCAACGACTTGTGGAGTTTTGATCTCCAGATAGCCGTTGTCGCGCTGAACCTTGCGCATGTACTGCTCAAGCACCTGGTACAAAGTCCAGCCGTTCGGGTGCCAGAACACCATGCCAGGCGACTCTTCCTGGGTGTGGAACAGGCCCAGACGCTTGCCGATCTTGCGGTGATCGCGCTTCTCGGCTTCTTCGATGCGCTGGATGTAAGCCGCCAGCTGCTTTTTGTCCGCCCATGCGGTGCCGTAAACGCGCTGCAATTGCTCGTTCTTGGCATCGCCACGCCAGTAGGCGCCGGACAGCTTGGTCAGCTTGAAGGATTTCAGGAAACGCGTGTTCGGCACGTGCGGACCGCGGCACATGTCGACGTATTCTTCGTGATAGTACAGACCCATGGCCTGCTCGTTCGGCATGTCATCGACCAGACGCAGCTTGTAGTCTTCGCCGCGGGCCTTGAACACTTCGATCACTTCGGCGCGCGGAGTGACTTTCTTGATCACGTCGTAATCTTTCTCGATCAGCTGCTGCATGCGCTGTTCGATGGCGGCCAGGTCGTCCGGCGTGAAAGGACGCTCGAAGGCGATGTCGTAATAGAAGCCTTCGTCGATGACCGGACCGATGACCATCTTGGCCGTCGGGTACAGCTGCTTGACCGCATGGCCAACCAGGTGGGCGCAAGAGTGGCGAATGATCTCCAGCCCCTCTTCATCCTTTGGCGTAATGATTTGCAGCGTAGCGTCGCTGCCGATGATGTCGCTGGCGTCGACCAGCTTGCCATCAACCTTGCCGGCCACGGTGGCCTTGGCCAGACCGGCACCAATGGATGCGGCGACCTCGGCTACGGAAACCGGGTGATCGAATGAACGTTGACTGCCGTCGGGAAGAGTAATAGTTGGCATGGCGCCTCCTCTCCTAGTGGTGACCCCTACCAAAGGTCACGTGGGTTGGGATGAGCCAGTACAAGATCCGATCCAGGCCATTCAATGACGAACGCCTGCCTTACAGCGGCAGGAGCCTTGCGGCCAACCGGAAAACCGAACCAGAGTGACTGGGATTCAAATCAGGGTTATTCGCGCCTTTGCCGCTACCGGGACTGAAGGTCATCCGGAGCCTGCAAACGCCCGAGCGAGGCATGCTAGCACAGATGAATGGTCGTCGCGGCGGCAAGGTTTTCTGCTGGGGCAAATCAGGCATTTTTATGCCAGAGTGATGAACTTGAACCCCGCTTTACCTCTCAGATAACAAGACATTGACCCAAAAGGAGCATCCCAGCATGCATCTGAATCGTTTATTCGCCATCGTCGCACCCGTCGTCCTGTTGCTGCCGCTGGCTGCCCATGCCGATTGGCCAAAGGGCGAGCGCGAGAAATACATGGCTCAGTGCACTCAGGCGGCTACTCCGCAGATCGGCGCTGCGGCAGCCAAGTCTCACTGCGCTTGTGGTGCCGATGCGATCAAGTCGTACCCGGCCAGCGACATTCAGTCATTGATGGATAACAAGGCCAGCCCGGAACTGCAACAGAAGGCACTGGGCCAGATAGCCAAATGCAAGGCCAATCCACCGGCGAAAAAATGAGCAAAAAGTCCTTTTGACTCGGCCTAACGCTGATAAAAAGTGATGGTTTTCAGCTTTTTCGTACGATTCATGCAGGTTTTTCAGCTTTTTTTATTGTCTTTACTTTCGGCTGAAAGCCTTTTAAACCGGGGCTTTCAGCCACACGAAGCAACAAAGCAAACGCGACTGTAGGGCAAACAGCACACCCAGGGGGCTCCCAAAGCGAACATTTCGACTATGATAGTCCGGTGTGCCCAGTTGGCCTGAGCAGCACAGTACTACTGAAAATATAAGTTTCTTGGAGATACACCATGTCTAATCGCCAAACCGGCACCGTTAAATGGTTCAACGATGAAAAAGGCTTCGGCTTCATCACTCCTCAAGGTGGCGGTGACGACCTGTTCGTACACTTCAAAGCTATCGAAAGCGACGGTTTCAAAAGCCTGAAAGAAGGCCAGACCGTTTCCTTCGTGGCTGAGAAAGGCCAAAAGGGTATGCAAGCTGCACAAGTCCGCCCAGAGTAATTTTCTGGCGCACTAAAAAAACCCCGTCCATGTGACGGGGTTTTTTATGGGCGAAACAAAAGCCTGAAGCAATCAGCCGCAGTTGACGCGGGTGACCACCAGGTTGTTGTCGGTGTTCAGGTTCAGGCGATCGGAACGGTACTCCAGGGTCACCATGTCGTCAGGCTTGAGGAACCGGGCATTCTGCGCGCCTGCGCGGGTACGTGCCTGCTCGAGCAATTCGGGCGAAGCCTTTTTGCCAATGGTGAATTCGGCAGCCTTTGCTTCACAACGGCTGTGGCCGGTGTCGGTCGCCACAGGATCCTTTGCCGAATCGGTGGACGTACTGCTGCAACCGGCCAGCAGAGTGGCGGCCAACAAAGTACCCAATGACGCGAGCTTCCAAGGCATGAAGCCTCCTTTTTTCAATAGTTAAGCTGAAATCGTGCGACCGCCATTTTGGCGTTTGGTTTCAGGCAGGCGCTATCACCCTGCCCTCGATCCGTGCCACGGCGAGTGTGCCTGAGCATCGCCATGCCGTTCATCATTCAATCGTGACTGAATATGAACAGCGCTCAATAAACGTCGATGTAGTCGAAAGGCGGTTTCGGCCAGTTCTGCTTGAGCGCATTGAAAATCTGCGTGACCCAGACCTCATCGCTGGCCGCGACCCGCCCGACATAACCGGACCCCTTGGCCCAGGTCTCCAGGCGAAACAGCAACCCTTCGATATCCGTGCCGCCCACAATGCCCGACGAAATGTAGGCGATACCGCCCTTGGTGACCCGCAACTGAGTGTGTTCATCATCGCTGGCAGAAGCCAGCAGCCGACGCACGGCTTCGAGGGTCAAGCCGTCAGGAGTGTTCAAATCGATCTGCACAGCACGGTCCTTGAAAATTCGTCAAAGACCAAGTGTCGCATAGCCCTCCCCTCATGCCTAAGTCGGAGTGCCAAACGTCCCGCAAAATGGTTAACTCGACACTCAGCCTTTCCCGACTTCACGAGCGCCATCATGACCACCGTAAGCATCGACGCCGACATCAAAGCCAAGTGGCCACAGGGTCATAGCTCTTACAGCCCGGGCAGCCCGGAAGAGTTGGCAATCATTGGTATCGATTTGCTGGTCAAGGAGCTGGGGACGCAAGCCGCCCAGACATTCATCACACAGGTTCTCGCGAAGTACCCCGCCGACTACATGGGCGCAACAGAAACCGAATAACGTAAATACCCGCAGGCTGGCACCTGCGGGCCTACGGCTTACTTCAAACGAGCCAGACGCTGGGTCAGCAGGTCGAAGAAGCCCTGAGCGTCGCCGCTTTCAACCCAGAAGGCATTTTTCGGTGCCTTCAGGCCGTCATACCAGTCGACAATGGTCTGGCCGAAGGTCGGCCCTTCGCGGCTATCAACCACTACGTTGACCGAACGCCCGGTGAACAACTCTGGCTTGAGCAAGTAAGCGATGACTGTGGCGTCATGCACCGGGCCACCCGGAATGCCGTAGTGCTCCATGTCGCCTTTGACGTACTCGTTGAGAATATCGCCCACCAGCTTGCTGGCATTGTTGTTCAGGGCGGCGATCTGCTTCAGGCGCGCTTCACTGGTCAGGATCTTGTGGGTCACGTCCAGCGGCAGGTAGGTCAGCTTGACGCCACTTTTCAGCACCACTTCCGCAGCCTGAGGGTCGGCGAACAGGTTGAATTCGGCCACCGGGGTGATGTTGCCGCCGTTGAAATGCGCCCCGCCCATGATCACCACTTCCTTGATGCCCTGAACAATTTCAGGCTCCTGGATCAGCGCCAGCGCCAGGTTGGTCTGTGGACCGAGCATGGCGATGGTGATGCTGTGGGGTTTGGCTGCTTTCAGGGTATCGATCAGATAGTTGACCGCATTGCCTTCGGCCAGGCCTTTTTTCGGCTCGTGCACTGTGACACCCGACAAGCCTTCCTTGCCGTGGATATTTTCGGCATAGATCGGCGTGCGCATCATCGGTTTCGGTGCGCCCGCATAAACAGGTACCTCCTCGCGCCCTGCCCACTCACGGGCCAGACGGGCATTTCGCGAAGTCTTGTCCAGACGCACATTGCCAGCAACGGTGGTCAGCGCACGAATGTTCAGCTCTTCCGGCGATGCCAGGGCAAACAGCAAGGCGACCACGTCATCGGCACCCGGATCGGTGTCGATGATCAAGTCGATCTTTTCCGCCGCTTGGGCGCTTGTTGCGGTAATCAGTGACAAAAGCAGCAGACTCCGGAGCAGGTGGTGCAGTTTTTGAGCATAGCGGTGCATAGCGCACTCCTTGTGCGTGGGAAGAACGGAAAGTTAAAACGTTACTCCAGCCACCAGCACGATGTTGCAGTACGGCTGACATTCGCCTGTACGAATGATCGCCCGTGCTTGTCGGCTGAGTACTTTGAATTGGTCATGACTGAGCAATTCGCGCCGGCCCAGCGCACCTTCGGCATACAGTTCATCCAGCGCGCTCAAGGCCGACGGTTTTTTGTCCAGAATCTCATGGGCCAGCACATGGCTTTCGACCTGCATTTCGCTGAGCACAACCTTCAAGGTACTGACGAAATCCGGAATCCCGTGGGTCAGGGCCAGGTCGATCAATTCGACGCCAGGCGGAACCGGCAGGCCGGCATCGCCGATCACGACTGTATCGCCATGGCCAAGGGAGGCGATCAGCCGCGACAGCGCGACGTTGAGCAAAGGAGTCTTTTTCATGGTGCTTTAAAGGCCTGTACGTCGGACAAGGTGGGAATCGAAGGTTGCGCACCAGCCCGGGTGACCGACAGCGCTGCGGCGACCTGGCCGAAGCGGATCGCCTCGACCTCGCTTTTGCCGGCCGCCAAGGCTGCTGCGAAACCACCGACGAACGTGTCGCCGGCTGCGGTGGTGTCGACCGCCTTCACTTTCGGTGCCGGGAAATGCTCGAAGCGTTTGCCATCGGCGAACAATGATCCTTGAGAACCCAGGGTGATGATCACTTTGCCGGCACCCATGGCGATCAAGCGGGCCGCGGCGGTTTCGGCGGTGCTCAGGGAGTCCACCGGCAAACCGCTGAGGGCCGAGGCTTCGCTTTCGTTGGGGATCAGGTAATCGATGGCCGCATACCAATCCGCCGGCAGCGGGCGACTGGCCGGCGCCGGATTGAGAATCACGGTTTTACCCAGCTCATGACCGCGCTTCAGAGCATGACCGACCGTGGCATCCGGCACTTCCAGCTGACAGATAATGACATCCGCCGCTTGTAACACCGCGTCGAAACGGTCGATCACTTCGGGCGTCAGCGCACCGTTGGCACCGGCAACAATCACGATCGCGTTCTGACTATTGTTATCGACCACGATCAACGCCACGCCACTGGAATCTTCAACCGTGCAGACCGCCTGGCAATCGATCTGCTCGGCCAACAACGCTCCGCGCAGCGCTTCGCCATAGGCGTCGCTGCCGACACAACCGACCATCGACACCTGCGCGCCCAAGCGCGCCGCAGCCACGGCCTGGTTCGCGCCCTTGCCGCCGGAAACCGTGGTAAACGATTGGCCGATCAGCGTTTCACCACCACGGGGCAGCCGTGGCGCCCGGGTTACCAGGTCCATGTTCAGGCTGCCTATTACCACTACTTTTGCTGGCATACATCACTACTCGTCAATTCTGTTTCTGCGGTGCTTTCGGTTTCAGCAGTGCTTTTTGTTTAGCGATTGTCTGTTTTCAACGGAAGTGGGCGAACACACCGGCCAGCGGCGCAGTCGATTCGCGCAGGACAATACTGGGTGTCACGATGCGCTGATCGGTCGCCAGATCCGGTGTGGCAATCCGGCGCAACAGCACTTCGGCCGCCATCTCGCCAAGCTGCAGGATCGACTGCCCCACGGTGGTCAGTGCCGGATAGACGTAACGGCTCATCTGGATATCGTCGAAGCCGATCACCGACAGCTCGGTGGGCACACGAATATTGCGCTCGGCGGCGGCACGCAACACACCGATACCAATCATGTCGTTACCGGCGAAGATCGCGCTGGGCGGGTTCTTCACCAGCAGGATCGCGGCGGCGTTGTAACCGCCGGTGCTGGTGAAGTCGCTTTCCAGCATGCGCTCGCGCGGCACTTCGACACCCGCCTCCTTCAAGGCGCGGCAATAACCGGCCAGACGCATCTGCGCCACGCTTGTGCTTGCCGGCCCACCAATCGTGGCGATGTCCCGATGCCCCAGATCCAACAGGTGCCGGGTCGCCAGATAGGCCCCATATTCGTGATCGATGCGCACCAGATCCGCATTAACGCCTTCGAGCCCTCGGTCGACGATCACCATTGGCGTACGCACACCCGCCAGACCTTCGGCCAGGCCACTGTCACCACCAGCCGAGGCAACGATCAAGCCGTCAATGCGCTTTTCCAGCAACACGCGAAGGTAGCTGCGCTGTTTGTCCGGATTGTCGTCGGAGTTGCAGAGGATGACGCAATAGCCGTTGCGCTCGCAGTAATCCTCGATGCCACGGGCTAACTCGGCGAAGTACGGGTTGAGGCTGTTAGGCACCAGCAGGCCGATGGTCGCGGTGGTTTTCGCTTTCAACGACCGAGCCACGGCACTGGGCACGTAGTCGAGGCTTTTGATCGCAGCTTCGACCTTGATCCGCACTTCGTCACTGACCGGCCGCGTCTTGTTCACCACGTGGGAAACCGTGGTGTAGGAAATGCCCGCGAGTGCCGCTACATCCTTGATTGTTGCCATGACTCAGGTCCGCCGGCTTGCGCGCTGACTGCGATAAGTATCAAGCACCACCGCCACCACGATCACCGCACCGGTGATGATGCGCTTGGTTGGTTCGGTCGCGCCGATCTGCGCCAGACCGGCCGCCAGTACTGAGATGATCAGGACGCCGAAGAACGTACTGATGACCGAACCGCGCCCACCCATCAGGCTGGTGCCGCCGATCACGACCGCGGCGATCACCTGCAGCTCCAGGCCGGAGCCGGCATTCGGGTCCGCCGCTTCCAGGCGAGAAATTTGAAACAACGCAGCGATACCGGCCAACAGCCCCATCAGACTGAACACCAGAATCTTGTAGGGTTTGGGATTGATCCCCGCCAGACGCACCGCCTCTTCGTTGGTGCCGATGCCGATCAGGTAACGACCGAACACCGTACGCGTCAGCACAGCCTGGGCAATGAAGATAATCAGCAAGGCGATGATGAATGACGGCGAGATGCCGAACGCGATGGGGTTGGACAGCCAGGCGAAGGCATCACCTATGTAGGCGGTGCGCGAACCGGTCATCTGGTACGCCAGGCCCCGCGCCATTTCCAGCACGCCGAGGGACACGATGAACGACGGAATCCGCCACGCCACGGTGATCGAGCCAGTGATAGTCCCGGCCAATGCCGCTACCGCCATGCCGAGCAAGGCCGCAGGCAAGACGCTCCAGCCCCAACCGAGAATCGCCACGCTGACCGCCGAGGCCGCGAGCGCCAGCACCGAACCCACCGACAAATCGATACCGCCGATGATCAATACGAAGGTCATGCCGACCGCCAGCACCATCAAATCGGGAATCTGGTTGGCCAGTGTGCTGAAGGTGTCGTAAGACAGGAAATGGCTGCTCAGGATCGAGAACAGCGCGACCATCGCCAACAAGGCACCGGCCAGGCCCAGATAAGTGCCGAGGCCGTAAAAATTGCCACTACGTTTGCCGGCCAAAGATGCAGTATTCATGGAAGATCCCTAGGCGCTGCTTCATTGAGCAACGCATCACGTTTTTGGTAGCCGGCGAAAGCGGCGGCAAGCAAATCATCCTGGGTCCAGCTGTCACGCTCGAAAGTGTCGATCAGACGCCCTGCCGATAGCACACCGATGCGATCACAGATCAGCATCAGTTCGCGCAGGTCGCTGGACACCACCACCAGCGCTTTGCCCTGACGGGTCAACTCACCGAGCAATGCGTAGATATCGAACTTGGCGCCGACGTCGATGCCACGGGTCGGCTCGTCGAACAGCATCACCGTGCAGTCGCGCTCGAGCCAGCGGCCGATCACGACTTTCTGCTGATTGCCGCCGGACAGTTCCGAGACCAATTGCGCCGGACTGGAACTGCGAATGCGCATGGCGTTGATCTGACGCTGGGCCAGAGACATCTCGTCACCGTTATTGACGAAGCCACCGCTGGAAATCACCGGCATATTGCCCAAGGCAATGTTGGCGCTGATCGATTGCGTCAGCAGCAGGCCTTCGCCCTTTCGGTCTTCAGTGATCAGGGCGATGCCGTGACCAACCGCGTCGGCCGGCGAACGAATACTCACCACCTGAGCCGACGCCCCCAGCGCGACGGTGCCGCTGTCGGCTGTATCGGCGCCGAAGATCAGGCGCAGCAACTCGGTGCGCCCCGCGCCGATCAAACCGGAAATTCCGAAAATTTCGCCAGCGCGCACTTCGAAGGACACATCGCGGACTTTGTCGGAACGGGTTAGCCCTTTGACCGTCAAGGCCGGCGCACCAATCTTGCGCGGCCCCATGTCGATGTGCTCGCCCAATTCACGGCCGACCATCAGGGTGACCAGTTGCTCGCTGTTGTAATTGGCCATCGGCTCGACACAGACCAGGTTGCCGTCGCGCAATACCGCGATACGCTGAGCCACCCGCGCCAGTTCTTCAAGGCGGTGGGAAATGTAGATGATCGACACGCCTCGGGCTTGCAGGCGAGTGATCTGCTCGAACAGCATTTCGACTTCACGAGCTGTCAGCATCGCCGTCGGCTCGTCGAGGATCAGCACGTGGCAATCGCCGATCAGGTTGCGGGCGATCTCCACCATCTGCTGATGGCCGATACCCAGTTCGCCAACCAACGTATCTGGATCAATAGCGTCGAGGCCGACCTGGGCCATGGCCTCGATCGCCGCCTTGCGCAGTTGCTTGCGGCTGATCCAGCCGCCGTGGCTGGGCAGGTTGTCGAGAAACAGATTTTCTGCCACCGACAACGTCGGCAATAGATTGAGCTCTTGCATGACCATGCGGATGCCCAGCTCTTCGGCCTGGCTCCGGCTGCCGGGACGGTAATCCTGCCCCTGGAATTGCATCTGGCCGGTGGTCGGCGTGACCAGCCCACCAATGATCTTCGACAAGGTGCTTTTGCCGGCGCCGTTCTCACCGGTCAACGCCAGCACTTCGCCGCGCATCAGCGTCAGGTCGATACCGGTCAGGACGGGTTGGGCGTAGGTCTTACCGATACCGCTGACCGAGAGGACAGCGTTCGGGGCGCAAACGGACATAAAAACTCTCCATGTGCTCGCCCCAAGAGGCGAGCACTGTTGTGTCGCCAGAAGGACTACCGGGTAACCAGCTCTACCGGAGTTTCGATGACGCCGTTGACGCCGCTATCGACTTTCTTGCCGTTGATGATATTCAGCGCGGTCTCGATGCCGAACACCGCTTGCCGGGCAGCAAACTGGTCAGCGGTGGCCAGGACGCGACCATCCTTGAGCATTGGCTTGATGGCATTGATGTTGTCGTAACCGACCACTTGCACCTTGCCGGCCTTGCCCGCCGCGCGCACGGCAGATACTGCGCCGACCGCCATACTGTCGTTGCCGGCCAATAGGGCCTTGATGTTCGGGTATTCGCTGAGCATCGACGAGGCCACCTTGCCGCCCTTGTCGATTTCCCAATCGCCGGACTGCAGGGACACGACTTTGATCTGCGCCGCTTCCATCGCATCCTTGAAGCCCGCCGTGCGCTGCTGGGCGTTGGTGGTGGTGGACACGCCTTCGATGATGCCAACTTCATCACCGGCCTTCAGTTGTTTGGCCAGGTATTCACCCACCAGACGCGCGCCTTTGCGGTTATCCGGGCCTACGAACGGAACCGTGATGTTTTTGCTTTTGACGACGGCCGGATCGAGTTGGTTGTCGATGTTGATCACGGTAATACCGGCATCGACCGCTTTTTTGATGACCGGAACCATAGCCTTGGAGTCAGCTGGCGCGATGACCAGCGCATTGACCTTGGCCAGAATCATCTGCTCAACGATACGCGTCTGGCCGGCTGTGTCCGTTTCGTCCTTGATGCCATTGGAGATCAGGTCGAAATCGCCGGAATGGTCTTTCTGGTAGGCCTTGGCGCCGTCTTCCATGGTTAGGAAGAATTCATTGGCCAGGGATTTCATGACCAGGGCGACTTTAGGTTTTTCAGTGTCGGCGAAAGCCGAAGAGATAGGCAAAGCGGCGGATGCGGCAGCCAGCATAGCGACAGCGAGAAGACGTCCAGCGAATGGTAGCTTCATGGGTTCACTCCGATCTTATGATTATTCTGAGCAACGCTTTGCACTGGGCTCTGACCCTCACGGATCAAGCCATCAAGGAGACCGCGCAAACGTTTGCGTAGACCGAACTATGCGAACCCTGTCGGGATTTGTCAACGACCTGTTCTGTGGCCACTCCTTCTCATCAGGCCTCCTGAAAAAGCCCCCTTAAAAGAGCATCGACCTGCGCGGGGGTTCCTTAGCACCGATTTTCGATTTTGCAAGGCGACTTCTTCACCAGAGGTCGGAGAACCGAACGTAAAAGCCACACCTGTTCGGAAACCCGGACGATGGAGTGCGAAAATTTCGCCGACCTCCAAAATAATAGCTATAAAAATCATCACGTTAAAAGATCATCTTCTCCAACGTGTGGCTGGTACAGATCCTGCTCTTCTTCTACACCCCCGGCGTTCAGATCTGCCTGGGGCGCTTTTAGATGAACCTGCATCCGCACCGTCTCACTACTAGAGAAAACAATAATGAAATCTGCCTTCAACACTTTTATTCCGGGCGCCTTGGCCCTCCTGCTTCTCCTTCCGACCGCCCTTCAGGCAAAAGAAGTCGAAACCCGACAGAAACTGGCGAACGTGGTGATCCTGGCCACCGGCGGCACCATTGCTGGCGCGGGCGCGAGCGCTGCCAACAGCGCCACCTATCAAGCGGCGAAAGTCGGCATCGAACAATTGATCGCAGGGGTTCCGGAACTGAGCCAATTGGCCAATGTTCGCGGCGAACAGGTCATGCAGATCGCATCCGAAAGCATCACCAACGACAACCTGCTGCAACTGGGCCGTCGCGTGGCCGAGCTGGCCGACAGCAATGACGTCGATGGCATTGTCATCACCCACGGCACCGACACGCTGGAAGAGACCGCTTACTTCCTCAACCTGGTGGAAAAAACCAACAAGCCGATCATCGTCGTCGGCTCCATGCGCCCTGGCACCGCCATGTCGGCCGACGGCATGCTGAACCTGTACAACGCCGTCGCCGTGGCCAGCAGCAAAGATGCGCGCGGCAAAGGCGTACTGGTGACCATGAACGATGAAATTCAATCGGGTCGCGACGTCAGCAAAATGATCAACATCAAGACTGAGGCATTCAAAAGTGCCTGGGGTCCACTGGGCATGGTGGTCGAAGGCAAATCCTACTGGTTCCGTCTGCCGGCCAAGCGCCACACCATGGACTCGGAATTCGACATCAAAACCATCAAGAGCCTGCCTGATGTCGAAATCGCCTACTCCTATGGCAACGTCAGCGACACCGCCTACAAAGCCCTGGTGCAGTCGGGAGCCAAAGCCATCATCCATGCCGGCACCGGCAATGGCTCGGTCTCGTCCCGCGTGGTTCCCTCCCTGCAAGCCTTGCGCAAGGACGGCGTACAAATCATTCGTTCTTCTCACGTCAACGCCGGTGGTTTCGTACTGCGTAACGCCGAACAGCCTGACGACAAGTACGACTGGGTTGTGGCTCACGACCTGAACCCGCAAAAAGCCCGCATCCTGGCCATGGTTGCATTGACCAAGACCAACGACAGCAAAGAGCTGCAACGGATGTTCTGGGAATACTGATCCGCCCTCGCCCGACCCGTTCCGGGTCGGGCACCGTTGTCACCACTCGCCAGCCTTGGTGAGTGGTTCACGACCTTTTCTGATAAAAAAATCTCCATCGTCCTACACCAAACGGAAAAAACTACTGTCAGAGGATTTTCTTGAATTTTAAGCAGTTGCGAAAATGCCTACAGTTAAATACTGTATGCACGTACAGCTTAATAAGGATAATTCCGTGGCCACTCCCTCTGCCTCTCCTGACGCCTACGAACGCCTGGGTATGCGCGTTCAGAAAATCATCAATTCCCCCACCGCACAGAAAGCCAAAGCAGCACTGATCTTCCGTCTTCCGGACGAACCCGTGGATGAGTGGGAACGCTTGCTCGAAGAAATCGATGAGAACGACAACGTCACCCTCGCCCATCGCGACGATGGCGGTGTGCAGATTTTCTGGGTTGTGCCGAAGGAAGATTGAGTCGATGAGTGTCCGCTGGTTTGCTTTACTGTTTCTGCTCATCACCCTCGGCGCCCAGGCTGGCGCCCCACGCACCTTCAACGAAGCCAAGAAAGTCGCGTGGAAGTTGTACGCACCGCAATCCACCGAGTTTTATTGCGGCTGCAAATACACCGGCAACCGCGTAAACCTCGCCGCCTGCGGTTATGTGCCGCGCAAAAACGCCAAGCGCGCCTCGCGCATCGAGTGGGAGCACATTGTCCCGGCCTGGCAGATCGGCCATCAACGCGAGTGCTGGCAACAAGGCGGTCGCAAGAACTGCACGCGGTACGACCCGACCTATCAGAAAGCCGAGGCCGATCTGCACAATCTGGTGCCAAGCATCGGCGAGGTGAATGGCGATCGCAGCAACTTCAGCTTCGGCTGGTTGCCGGTGCAAACCGGTCAATACGGTTCGTGCCTGACACAGGTCGACTTCAAGGCGAAGAAGGTCATGCCCCGCCCTTCCATTCGCGGCATGATCGCCCGCACGTATTTCTACATGAGCAAGCAGTACGGCTTGCGCCTGTCAAAACAGGATCGGCAACTGTATGAAGCCTGGAACAAGACCTACCCAGTACAGGCCTGGGAACGTCAGCGCAATCAGAGCGTAGCGTGCGTGATGGGGCGCGGCAACGAGTTTGTCGGCCCGGTAGACATGAAAACCTGCGGCTGACCGGCTGCTTAAAAAAACAAAGGCCTGGGGCATTACACCCCGGGCCTTTGTTCGTTTCTAACCACCACTTTTTTGTAGCGCCGGTAGCCCATCAAATTGAGCGACTCCCAGACGATTACTGAGCCGTCGGGTGTTCAACGACCAGTGACTCGATGTTCCTTTTTTTCGCCCGGGTGAGCGCTGCCGTCACCTCAGCTTGCTTGGCTTCTGCCTCGGTTTTCGAATTGAACGGCCCGATCAGAATACGAACCTTTCCATTCTCCCTGATGACGCTGGAAACGAAGCTATGCTCAATCAACCAGCCGCTCAGGTCGCTGACTGCCTGGGGGGTTTCGCCGCGCACCTCGACGTCCCATTGTGGACCGGTTGTCGCCGCGGGTGCGGAAGTGACTGCCGGTTGCGGCTTTTGAGCGTCAACCCCCTTACCCTCATCGCACCCGACCAACGTCAATAATGCGATTACCAAGGCCATTTTGCGCACAACGCTTCCCTCTGAATGCTGAAAGCCGCGATTTTAACACTCATGGATCCGTCTCGAGTGCCGCAAAATTGGCGCAAAACAACGAGAATGATGGTTGCTGCCTCTGTATAGTTACATCTTGGGAATTAATGCAGCATCTGCGCGTCAGAAAGAGGCACCCAAACTGCGAGACTTCGCACTAATCTATACCTATACCGACCTCTGCACTGTCCGAATCAGGTGCCCTACAAAGCAATCAAGGAGAAAATCATGCTGATACTCACCCGCAAAGTCGGTGAAAGCATAAACATCGGTGACAATATTACGATCACCATTCTGGGCGTTAGCGGCCAGCAAGTCAGGATTGGCATCAACGCCCCGAAAGACGTTGCGGTGCATCGCGAAGAAATCTATCAACGCATTCAGGCTGGCCTGACCGCCCCAGACAAGCCGCAAACACCCTGAATCCTGCGGTGGTCAGTAGCCAGCCCATTCAGCCTCGAATAACGGCTGGCTAAAGATTCAGGCACCGCTTTGCTCTGCGCCAGCCTCTCTTTGCGAAACAGTCTCAACGTGGAGCCGATACTACCGCCCCATCTCATCAGATGTTTCGAAATTACTGCGAGAAAAAGCTTCCTCCTTCCCGGCTAACCAAACGTTACCCCACGCGCCATTCCCGTGGCGGCCACGACCATCAGCACCAACAGCAGCGCTTCGATATGACTGATACGGGCAAACAGCGTTGCGCGCCCGGTATCGATAACCGCCCCACGCCCTAGCGCAATCCGCCATTTGATCAGCGCCACCATCGGCGCAATTTCAAGCAACAGAATGAAGACGAAAAGTGTCATTTTGAGATGAAACAGCGGTTGGTGGAGATAGTAATCAGTGCCTTTATCGTACCCACCAAAGGCCCGCACTCCTCCCGTGATTAACAGAACGACCGCAGATATCCCCCACAGATTGTCTGCAATCAAAACACTGCGAGCTTCCCCCACACCGGCAGTCAGACGACGCAAGGCCGTGCCGCGGGTCAGTACTGCCCAGAAACCCAGCGCAAAGGCCAAGAGGTGGATCGCCGCCAGAAACCAGTGAGCCAGCATCGACATACTCCTTACAGACGAAGTTGAAACAGCCCTACAGTAGTAGCCCATCGGAGGATATTTGCCCATGTGCATGGCTCCGCTGATTACCCGCACATCACCACCGCCAGGGCGACCAATATTCCGGGTGTTTCAACTTCAGACCCAACTGGTAAATCGCGGGCGCAAAAAAGCCGGGCTCCTGATGGATACCCGGCTTTTTGAGAAAGTTTGGACTTAATCGATTCTTTTTGAAGTCGAAGTACGAGCGTTGCTTAATCCTTTCACATTATGATCACCCGGCGTAGAGGCCGAAATGGCAGAGGCCTTCGTTACTCCTCGTGTATCCCGGGAATTCGCGATGCCCGAAGTCACTGAACCATGGCCGCGATCACTGTTACGATCGCTACCGTAGTGGTTGCCACTGACGCCACGGTCGCGAACAGCTTTGCCTGCGTGATCACTGCTCAAGCCATTGCCGTGGCCATTGCTGACGCCGCCGGAATGACCTGAACCACCGTGGCCACCGCTGCCACCATGACCACCACCGTTACCGCCGCCATTGCCTCCACCATTGCCTCCGCCGTTACCACCACCACCACCACCACCACCACCACCACCACCATCCTTCGCGTAGGCGGAGCTCATGATGGACAGGTCAGCGGGCAATAATGGGGCGGCTGCAAGCATCATCACGCAAGACATGACAGCTGCAAAACTCTTGTTTTTTAATAACATGGTGGGTTCCGTGAGGTTGTTGTTGCACGGAGTAATTGACCGTCTCCACCCCAAACAGTTCAGAGACCGACGACCAACGGGCAGGCAATGTGCCGTTATCGAACAATGCACATTGCTTCCCGTGATTTTGCTGGTCGTTATGCTACGAAGGCGCGATTAAAATTTTGGGCTTTCATGTCAATCGAACGCGTCATTGAGAACTTCGTAGATGATTCCGGTAGCGATCGCCACCAATATCAAGTCTGTACCAGCCTGCCGCCACTCGTAGCCATCGTAGTGCGGAAGCCTGCCAAGCAATCGACCATCGAGTTTTTTGGCAATCCCCGGCGGTAGCGGTTTTCCGCGGGCGAGATTTTTTTGAATGCCGGGTGGCAAGGCGGGCCCGGGGCTCCAGTAGTCGCGATAACCGCCCACGATTCCAAGGACGCTACTGTGGTTGACGCTGGGGCCGTGACTCCAATCGTCACCCCCTGAACCTTTGCCTTTGTTGCCATGGCTGGGGTCCCCATGGTCCTGGATGTTTTGTGGATTTCCCTTGCCGCTTCCCTGGCCCTTCCCGTTTCCCGGGTCGGCCAATGCAGTCATTGAACCGGACGCCAAGGCAAGACACGTCATAGCGGCAATCAACGAGCGAGATCTAAACATATCCGTTCTCTCAGAAAGGGGATGTCCCCTGCAATGTAGACGGTTATGGCTGTGTTAGTTCAGAAACGTGTTCACTGGAGTTGGCGACAGGGCCGGATGGGAAAATCGAACGAATGGAGAGTAGAGCTGGCCCAGTCAGTTGATGGCTGGGGGTTTCGAGCAGGAATGCATTCAGGCGTTGATGGAATATGACGAAAAGACGATCGAGTATTGGGAGATGGGCGCCGAGTTGCCATTTTGCAAAATTTTTGCAAATCGCAGGCAACAAAAAAGGGCCCACCTTTCGGTGAGCCCTTCTAGACCGCCCAGCAGAGCGGATTTTGTTTGGTAGGCGCGATTGGACTCGAACCAACGACCCCCACCATGTCAATGTCTGCTTGAGCAAGCTGCAAGCCCTGCTGCTCTTGGTTTTCACAGAACGCCCATTCACATCATGAGGCGTCAACAATGGCCAATATTCGCTCCCTTCCGTCCGGCAACTGGAACGCTCAGGTACGAGTAAAAGGTAAATCTCCACAGTCGAAAACCTTCAGCACCAAGGCTGAAGCAGAGTCATGGGCGAAGCAGATCGAAGCCGTGACGATGGATCGCAAGCATCACACCATTTATACGTTGGGCATGACGTACTGCGAAACCATGCTCAAGGGGAAAGGTAGCTATGACCACGCACTGAAGATCGTGGAGCATCTGAGCAGGCACTTCACTCAGCCCATCCAAGACATCACCCCGCAGATGATCAACGACTTCAAGATTATGCGATTGAAGACGGTGAAGCCATCCACGTGCAGGACGCAGCTCGCATTCATGTCACGGTTCTACAGATTCGCCAAACGTGGCTTGCTGATCGACATCCACAACCCTGTCAGTGACATCGCCCTTCCAAAGCCTGACCGATCTTCTGACAAGGTTATCCGTGCAAGTGAGCTTGAACAGCTACTGGCGAAACTATCTCCCACCATGAAACTGATTGTTGAACTGGCATACGAAACCGCCATGCGGCGATCTGAAATCCTAAAGCTGACGAAAGACTGCCTGCACCTCAACGACCGCATTGCCGATGTGATCGACGGAAAGAACGGCACTAGGTCAGTCCCCCTCACCCACCGTGCAGTGGAAATACTTCAGCTCGCCCAACTGCTGGCCACTGTGGAACGTCACTCGAACAACCTGATCTTCACGGTCACTCCCCATGCCGTGTCTCAGGCTGTGCGTCTGGCACGTGTAAAGGCAGGTTTGGATAGTAGTGTCAGACTGCACCAGCTCAGGCACACCAGAATCACCAACGTGGCGAAGAAGGGATTCAACAACGCCCAGATCATGATTGTCTCAGGGCACAGGGATACGCGATCCGTAGCACGTTACTCACATCTGAACGTTAGGGACGTGCTGCATCTCATCGACTGACCAACGGAGACGGACTGCCACCCAAGATGCACCAAGGGCGGCAGTCCTCCATTCAAACATGAGTGGCTAACGCCGACGCAATTGGCGCCGGGATCGCAAGATTGGTCTCAACAACGGTTGTTAAGCGAGACCGGTCGTCGAGGCCCTGACTGGTATCACTTAAATAGCAATTGACAGTTTATGAGCCCTCGGATAAAGTGATCCCACGTTAAGCGATACCAAGGGATCACACGATATGTCTCGTACCTTCATCTACTGCCGAATCTTCACCGCCACCGAGCTCACCGATCTCATCCAGAATCAAGTGCTGGAAGTGAAAGCTGCTGGCTTCGATGTACAGGCGAGCCAGGTAGTTGAGGAGATCATCTCAGGTAGCGTTGCAGCCAAGAAACGTCCCGGTTTTCAGAAGCTCTTGCATCGTATGGAATCGTCTGACGCACTGATCGTGACCAAGCTTGACGGTCTAGGCCGTAACGCCATGGATGTACGCAAGACCATTGAGGATCTGGCAGAGCATGGCATCCGGGTTCACTGCCTTGCCCTTGGCGGTGCAGACCTAACATCAGCAGCAGGCAAGATGACCATGCAAGTGCTAGAGGCAGTGGCTGAGTTTGAGCGTGACTTGCTGATTGAGCGTACACAGGCTGGGCTGGCTCGTGTCAAGAAAGAAGGCATGAAGCTAGGAAGACCGGAAGCACTAGGCACAACTAAATCGATTCTCACTTTGAAGGATCAGGGGAGATCGCAGTCTGAAGTGGCTGCGGAGCTTGGTCTTGGTATTGCCACAGTGAAGCGGCATTGGAATAAGGTAATGGTAGTGAGTACACCGAAAGGAACGCATGTACTAGGACAGCCGAAAGCTTAGAGCCTCAACATCCAGAATTTGAACGAACACAACTGCCGAGCGTTGCTCAGGCATTTATAACACCGTGCGAATAGTCAACAGGGAAATGCAGATGTTAACAAAACATCGCTGCAAGGCTTCTCATCGAATGGAAAGTGGCTACACTGCTCTTTAATAACGTATGACCACCGCCACACTGCTAGAACCAAATCCTATTACAACACTAACACAACCAAGGAGCAATATTATATGACAACCATCACAGAAATCCGGGCTGTACGTGCCACACTGGAAAACTTCTACCATGCCGTAATTATTCCTTACTGCAAGGCTGAAGGAACTGATCCCGTGAAAATGTTAAAAATTGTAGTTCGCCATACTGCACGCCTTGCCGAGCAAGACCAACTTGATGCTCACCGCAGTGCCTACTTCACACTGCCTGCATCAGGATCACCATACGAATACACCAATCGACCCAGCATAGTTTTGGCTCACTAAATACACAACAACTCCGAGCTCTGCGTCCAGATCCCCCAACCACACACCGCATCAATGTAATTTCGTTACCAATAGTCGTGTCCAACTAACTCGCCTGCATTACTGCGGACGCTGTTGGCTGGCTATTGCTCCAAAAAAAACCAATTGGCACTACCTGTGAGGTACGCCTATATCCCAATCAAACAAGGAGACACCATATGCAAGAATCTCATATCAAAGCATCCGCACTTAACGAGACCGCTGAACTAATCGCCTATCACCATGCTAAAGGCGAACATAGCTTTTGCCAACGACATCCTCATCAGGAACGGCCCTTTGGCGCTCATCTCCGACCAGGACTATCACTATACAGATGACAGGCCTTCCATCTCCGAAATAAAAGAAGAGCAAGCCTTCATCCGCCAACATATGATCAGCCTAAAGACCCACCCAGAGAAAGCCACACAAGAGCAATCAGATGCGATTGTTCGAGCCTTATACAATCTGTTAGACGATAGCCTTAAGCACCTTGAAGTCAGCTCACCAGCCTAGGATCACGCAGGTTGCTTGCAGCTAGACTTCTATATCAGTGATCGGCGGACCAGCTTAACCAGCAATCCCCAGGCATGATGTAGTGAAGCAGTAACAATATCAGAGCCGCAACAATAGAGGTGAAAACCAACCCATAACAAACAAGGAGATTATAAGAGTGTCAAACTATATCATCATACATAAAGCATCTAACTTGATCGTAAAGCTGATTGCGTCGAGCATCAAGTTAAAAGACTCTATGAAGTTTCGAGCAATTCGAGTGTCCGATGCCATGCTGGCCAAGTACGATAAGCTGCTAAAGCTGAAGTCCCGCAATGGTACCTTGGTAGACGCAGGTGAACTAGCTACCGTCAGCCCTGCGTTTTTTGAATTACTACAGGCTCACCGCTAAACCCAACTATTTGTTGGCCAAAATCCATATAAAAAGTCCTACCCCTAGCTACCCTACAGGGCGGGAGTTCTTACATGGGTTTCAGCCAATGAATGCGGGGGTGCAATTACCGAAATCGGGCAAAGCACACCCTCAGCAAGATAGTACAGAAACTAACCCGGCAGCTACCCCAGAGGAATTGCCTATGACATGAACTTGAACAGGAGTATTACCTATGCAGCACGCACTCACTTTGAATTTGACCTCAAGCACTGCCGATACTATTAGTCTTGCTCGATCTCCCAGGCTGTTATCCCCAGCAGAGCTCGATGCTCTGGACGCACGAATAGCCTCTAATGCTGACAATTGGCTGGCCGACAATGCCCCGAAGCCAAATACTAAAGCCAAGACTGACCTAGAGCCAAAGAGAGCCACAGGACGGAAACCCAAATCCATTAATAACCCGTTCTTTGGGTTTATTGGATGCACTACATATTGGGGTCGATACCCTGCCTTTGCATCGGACGTTATAGAAGGGGTTGCACGGTTAGACTGGCATGATCGCCCTGTAGGCGTAGGCGGGAAATCCATGCCATTGTCTGTACGAGATCTCACTGTGATCTTGGAAAGTCTTCCCGATGTTACGACTGAGTCGGTGATGGAACTACTGCGGCTGGGTGCAAGACATGCTCGGCGTTACGTCAAGGCGATTGAGCTGATCATGCCATGGATGATGGTTAGCCGGCCTCGGTCGCTTTGCAGAGAGATGGAGGGCATCGACTCTGATCCTACGCCATGTGCATGGAAAGATCAGGATGCACTGTTAAAGCCAAGTGCCGAAGAGTTGGCCAAGTTACATTACGACTTGCGTACCCTAACGCAGTACAAGAGTGCTGAAGAGTACGAGACCGAAGAGGCAATAGGTAGTGCGTTCACTGGCGATGTCGTAGCCAAAACGTCACGACAACAGCATTCAAAGAAATATGAGGTGCTGTCGCTACTGGCGAAGGGAACTCCGATTAAGGCAATTGAGCGTGAGACTCGCGTGCAGCCGAAGACTATCAGGAAGTGGAGAAATGAAGTATTCGCACTGGCAGCATAGGGGGGGTACAGTTTCGGCCGCATGTATCATAAGAGCAATCTCTCTGCGGAAGCGGAGAGATGGACTGCCTCTCCGAGGGAGTCTTGCTTTTGACTAGATGTACCTTGGGAGTGAATGCACGGTGAAGGAACTTCACGACTGGAAACCTTGTGGAGAGGCGACAACTTGAAGTAGTACTGGGATAATTGATATTTATATCATCCCAGCATTTGAATCTAAGCTTTCGCTTGAGGCGTACTATCGTCAGCTTAGGTTACTACATGATGCTACGCATCCGTCTTGCACTGCAAACAAGATCAATAGCAACAGCGAAGCTGGATTGTGTTTATGTGCAAGACCGGAAGGTCACGGGTGTTATCTCCAAGGAACGACAGTTAAAGTGTATGGGCGGATTGATACATCAATATATCCGCCCAGCCTCTCTGAAGGATAACTCTAAGGCTATCACCTCTATCAAGGTGATTCCATTTTGAAGTGACATCCTATTTAGAATGTTCCTTCTGTGCAATTTAGAATGTTCCTTCTGTGCAATCCACTTCAAGACATAGGCAGGAAACATTATATCTCTCTCCCGCCAATCCGAATACAGTTCCTGCAACATGGTAGTGCATGTGCACACTCGTTAATCGGTACACGATTGAAAGCTAACCGCTTTCGGTGCAATCATTAATAAGCCCCTACCCTTCTACACTATCAATGGTGAAGTTGATGAACGCTGAACAACAGATCAACATGAATCGAGCATCAGCCTTAGTCAGTTCAGAGATATCCATCAATGCATGACGTATACCGTCGGAGTCATTAGTATAACCGTACAGCGATGAAAAGGCCTTCTTAAGTGCAGGATGCAACTTGTGGCTATTTTCCAAAATTTTCAGCGCCCCATCGAGAGTAGCAGAAGAACTGCCAACCAGTTGTTTGGCTAAGGACTCAACAGCACTGATGCTCTCTTTGATCGAGTTCCGATAGTCAGGATTCTCCCTATTCGTCAGAAAGCCCAATGAAGTTTGTAAGTGTGTAGTGACACCAGCGTAAGTGGACGCATTAGTGATTGCATCTTCGATCTCTTTGATTTCTTCCGGTGAAGTGATTTCGGTAATCTTCCCAGCAACAAACCGATATGCGGAGTTCTCCCGATCCAACACTTGATTGCAAAGTCTAATGAACCTAGCAGCTCTATCAGTTCTTTCGGTTTTGTATTGTGGTCCGTGCTCTACCGTAAACTCAACAAAGCTATAAACTCTGTCCCACGTGCAGCCAAAAAAATTCTGGCGGACTACTAATAAAAACGCATCCCATCGCAGATCTATTGTGTCGACAGGCTTTTTGTAATGTAAGGAGTACAAGGCTTTCGCATATGTATCGAAATTTGAGCCTCTTACGAACCTATATCCTTTATCCGCAGGAGCGTACATACTCCAGTATGTTTCAGTCAGTACATTCCATAACGATATGCGAAGCTCCAAATCCATTCCGTTAGCTTGAATTATCTTCGTAGCTGGAGCTAGCCCCATTCGCTGTGAGAAATCCATTGTCACCTCGTTCGTCTGATCGCTCTGAATGGCCAAGTCTGACCAGGCCTTTATGGGAGCATTGTACATGGTGGCGGGTCGCCAGTTGTTACGCAGAATGCTTCTCACGAAAACCTACAGATAACGCGGATTAACTCAAGGAAAAACCTATGCTCGTCACTGGTTCAACCTAGTGCTGGCGCCAAATATATCGCTGTAGCCCCCATCCCATAAGGGCCGTAACCACCGAATGCCAAGCAAGTCGCCTTCCTCTCTCTAAAACCTTAGTTTTACGCTGATCAACCGCTTTTCACCCTGAATTGTCGGTCCTGTGAGTCCAGCGCCTTGGCAGCAATGTCAACGCTTTAGGCTTGCAGCTATCCATCATGAGGGGCTGCGGAGTCGCAGCAGAGGTGTAGTCTCAGGAGTTGGGCTGTACGATGTTGATTCCACCATCAAGGACGATTCCCATGTCAGACAATCTAGACGCCAACATTGCCACAGCTGACGTACTGACTCTGCTGTTGCATAACCAGCACGCATTAGCTGCTGCAATCGAGGAAGTGACCCTATGGGCAAGGGCAACTGGTTCAACCGAGACTCATGACAACGCCATCACAGCACTGAACACCCTCGACATGAATGCATCCGCCATCACCGCTGGAATCCTAAAACTGAGACGGTAGCCTCTATCAAAGAAGTCTACTTGTCTGGTAGTTCGATAACGGCCAACAAACCGCTATCAAATATCTATTGCTGATAGCTTTATGATTAGATTATCATAGATCTATCTAAACAGATGTTAAAGGATAGTCAAGCCATGAACGCCCACCTCTACTTGCGAGCCAGTACCAAAGACCAAGACGCGCTACGTGCCAAGGCATCGCTTGAGGCGTTCGCTGCTGACAAGGGCCTCTCCATCGCTGACACCTACAGCGAAAACATCAGCGGCACCAAGCTCAACCGTCCAGAGTTGATACGTTTGCTCGCCACTGCCGAGAAGGGTGAAGTGTTGTTGGTTGAGTCTGTAGACCGCCTGAGTCGTCTGTCACAGGCTGATTGGGAAACGCTCAAGACTGCGATCAAGGACAAAGGCTTGTGTCTGGTGATTGCCGACCTGCCCACCAGTCATATGATGGTGGAGGACAAGGGCATCACGGGCCAGATCATGGAAGTGATCAACAACATGCTTCTTGACCTAATGGCGACGATGGCAAGGCTGGACCAAGAAAAGCGTGTTGAGCGTATCAATGAAGGATTGAAGAACAAGAAGCTCGCTGATCCTGAGTGGAAGCCAGCAGGGAAGGCCAAGAATGCAGCGATGTGGGACAAAGTTGTTACCCTCATGACCAAACATCCCGGTATGTCTGCCGATGATGTGGCTAAGCTCGCTGAGTGTGGTGTTGCTACTGTGTACAGGATCAAGCGTGAGATGAAAGACTGATTTAATCGCGTCTTCCATGCTGCCTACAGGCCCGCCAAGAGCGGGCTTTGTCATATCTGTGACCTGGCTAACTGCGCGATTGATCGTCTGTAACAGACTCACAGACTGCTCCAGAAGGGCTCTCAGCTTATTTACAGGTTTCAGACGTTTCCATTCGCCCCCTCTGCACACCGCTCAACAGTTCGGGTAGAACCGAGTGAATCTCACGGCCAAGTGCCCATCATTATTTTTCTGGCTGGCGTACAGATCGACCCCCACCCCATACAAGTCTGTCTGAAACGGGGGGCCAAAATCCTGTGGAAAGCGGTCTTGGTCACTTCTTGCAGGGGTAGGCACCATGTAATGCACCCAGTATCAGGTGTGAGCTTGGGAGATGAAGGATGGTTGGATTGTCTTGCAAGTGTTTAACGACAATCCGCACGGCTTGTTTATTCACCAACTTGGGAGGAAAACAGGTTTTCATGTCTTTCGGTAGGAATTCATCCAGCAGGTACATCGTGTTCATTACGCCGATGACTTGACCGTTGCAGTAACTGGACGCCGAAGGATCACGGCTCACCCTTGTCTCTTGAAAGCGTATGGCCTCTGAACAGTCCGCGAGTAAGTCAATGCCATCAGCCATGGCAGCACCACTCTCCATCAGCCCTACCAGTGCAACCGCCACAGCTATCCCTGCCTTCATGATCATATTCCCGTATATGGCGAACTGAGCGTGCTGACCCGACTTCTAATGACTACTCGTCATCGTCTTCCTCATCATCTGATAAAGTGGTCCCTGAAATAGTCCCGCTGTTTTCATCGATGTAGGACTGGCAGCCTTCGTTAAAAGATTGGGATGGAGTGCTGCAAGACGACTCATCATCTATATCGTTCTGCTCGGCCCAGTCATACCCAGCTTGATGCCCTGAGCAGTCGCCCTTGCATTGGAAGCCATCGAACGTAGCAGCGGTAGCCGTTGTGCTGCCCAGAACTGATACCAGCAGCGTCATTGCAAATAATATCTTCATGATGCTGAACCTCCTTGTGCGTCACCCGATCCTACTCCTTCGGTGTGTCCTGTCGTCACTCATTCGCCCTGGAGATGCTTCCTGATGGATTTGAATTGGACTGACGGGGCATGAGACCTCAACCACTATCAGGATGAAGATATGATACAACTCACATCGCAAATCTGGGTTTTGCACATCGTTCCAAAGAAGCCTATTAGGAAAGATGTGCACTCTCAAGATTCACAAGCAACCCAAAATATTGACACTGCTTCAATACAATTTAAGAAAGGTCCATAAACTCGCTTTCTTCTTCATGCTTTGCCACCAACCCCCTCATTCTAATAAAATCCTTTTGCAAGTTTTCGATGATAGTGACGACATACTGAATCATACCCGCCTCAAATCTTTCACCTCTATCAACCGCAATTTCATAGTACGTTCTTTCTGTACTGGATGGATTTTTTTGAAAACTAACCATCCACTCGGGCGTTTCCGGGCTCCAAGTAAACATTTTTGAAAACACTTGTGTATCAATAGAAGCCAAGTGCTTAAAATTATTGGACCTCATTTTTTCAACTACATATTTTTCAGCACTCGTAGTGGTCCGAGGCTTCTTAACAACCTTCAATAATTGAAGATAACCTATCGCAACCTCACTCGTAACATCGGGCTGACCACCCAAAATATACAAGACTGCTCGCTCAGCATCAGGAATGTAAAAATATTTCATCGCTCTGTGAGAGTCTATCTGACGTAAAAAATTCAACTCTTCAGGCCATAGCGACCACTTACCATTAAGGACCTGATCATAAAAACGCTGAGCAACGATGTCGGTCCGGGTTTTAATATATCTTGCCGCGAAAAACTCTTGGACACTTGCGTGCACAAATGCCATTTTTTTACCCTCTTCAATCAGAAGACAGGTAATTTTTCTAATATCATCTAAAAATGGTTGAGGCTCTGCATCAAAACCAACCTCACCAATACTATCAACAGCTATTTGGTAAGCCACCTCTTGATCTATCGAAGTGAACTGCTTTTTTCTTGTAGAAAAGCAAAACGCCTCGAATATATGCTGAATTTGGCGATCATCAAGCTTAGACTTTCTATGCCTACGCCAGCCCAGCTTAGATGCATCATGACGAATTAATAGAATTTGAAATAACTCATCATAAAATTCTGAAAATCCAAGAGGGATTTTTTGTGCACTACGATAGGAGATTGCCAAAAGAGTAGCCAATAACGGAGTAGTAACTAGCTCTCTGATCTTGGTTGGCGATGCTTTTATAGCTGAGTGAATTCGTGCAGAAAACTCAGAGTCCTTTGTTATTTTTTTGTAGAAGCCAATTAAATCCTCATGATTCAACGGTTGAATTTTATATGAATGAAAATTAGTAAGATGCTTACATTCCGAATCCGGCCTCGAAGTCAAAATAATTTTGCAGTCCGGGCACTTAAAAGAAAGCTCCTCGATATCTAACAACAATTTGACAACATTTCCCGGTTCAACTTCATCAAAACCATCAAGAAGAATCGATATTTTCCCCTCACTTGAAAATAAAGAAAAAAGCTCATCATCGGAAGCAATCCCCATCACTGCGGCAAACTTATCTACCAAATGCTCCCACAACGTCTTTTTATCAGCATTTCTAAGCTCGATAAATATAGGAATTCTGGTTCCAGATCGAATTTCACTTCCTAAAAGATAACGCAATAGAATAGATTTACCCTGACCAACGGTACCAAATATTATATTATGATTACTCTTAAATGGTTCGAGATTCTTTAAACGAATAGGTTTTGTGGGCGTCGGTTCGTTTTTAACTATTTGAACTGGATAGAAAAATGATGTCAGACTGAGCGGCCGATCAGTATGCCAAATGGTTTTCACTCTTTGGCTTTCATATAGCCTCTTATGGAGTAGCTTTACCTTTGCAGCAGTCCGAATCACCGCAACTTTTTGCTTTAGTTCTTTATCAACCTTTAAATATAGCTCATCAATCGGTTTACGAAGCAAGGATATCGCTATTGAAAAATCAGGCATTCCATCACCATTTCCACTCAGTGCCCCTCTCGATTCGAGGTCTTTGGGGCTGGACCATTTCACGGGCCACCATTTGGCCTTTATCAATACTCACAATAACGCCTCACGCAACACGGGTAAACCAGCAGTGAGCTTTATAACCAACAATTCCTTCAAGCTTTGAGGCCAAATCAGGAGCGCGACCGAAAATACTCGTCGAAATATCCCAGACTCGATGCCACAGGTGGTTTTGTAGTGATGCCTAAACAGCGTGCTAGCCGTCAGGCCGAAAATCCCCATTGAGAGCCAATACTCAGTGATGTGAAACCTGTCATCCCCCCAAGAGGCAGCCTCAGCTATGCCTGCACCACTCCACCTTCTAGTTCACAACTCTGGTAAAGTCACGAGTTTTTACAAGGAGTAGTTCATGAACCGTCGCATTCTTATTGCTATCTTAGGATCAGCCCTGATCCTTATAGCCGCTATCCTAACCGTGTACTTACTGTCGTTTGGCTTTCACCGCTCCGAGGATCAGGCCGTCTGGGGGGCCTTTGGCGATTACTTTGGGGGCATTCTAAACCCTGTATTTGCCTTGTTCGCATTCGTTGCGGTTTTATGGTCATTACACTTACAGTCCAAACAACTTGGACAGCTTGCTCTGGATAAGCGAGGAGAAGAAGTTTTACAAGTGGTAAAGGATATTGACGCTCGGCTCACCGAATTGCTGAAAAAAACCACAGGCTCGACTGATTTTTTGCAAATAGTTGCAGAATCCGAGCGTGTCTCGATCACTTCTGAGAAATCGGAGCCGTATTCAAGGTTCCTTCGACACGCGAAAGAAGCTGGATCAGAAACCGAGGCAACCGTAAGGGATATGTGCATTCAGGTTTCAACGATGCACAATTTTCTACAGCGACACCCCCAGCAGCAGAGCGGAGGGTTCACTCCGGTCATCGAGTATTACGCCATCAAAACATCAAGGTTGATTCCAATGCTCGCAGCAGCAGGAACTCTACCCGAGCCTACTATTACCTTTTTCAAAGTCAGCTGCACTTCCTAAACGCAATAAAGTAAATCTGAATACCAAGAGCAACAATGCCTGATCATCCGACTCAATGCTGAAATAGGAATTGCCTGATCAGGCATGCACGACCCGCTAAAGTTCTTTCGCTGACGATCACCCAGACCCACCTCAGACACAGAGAAAAATCAAAGCATTGAACGAACACTTTTGGCGTTCACATTGCCCAGTGTGAACGAACCCGATATTTTGTGAACGTTCTGCGTGAAATCCAAGGCAACAAAAAAGGGCCCACCTTTCGGTGAGCCCTTCTAGACCGCCCAGCAGAGCGGATTTTGTTTGGTAGGCGCGATTGGACTCGAACCAACGACCCCCACCATGTCAAGGTGGTGCTCTAACCAACTGAGCTACGTGCCTGCTGTGAGGCGGCATTCTACGGAATTCCGGAGGGGTGTCAACACCTTTTTTTCACCTAACCCTATGAATATGCAAAATATTTAATTTTGCTGTGGCAAAGAAGATTTTCCGCTGGCTGGCGGTCGATTTTTAACTCGGGTAGGATCGATGCACTCGTAAAATATATTAAACAGAGGCTGCAGGATGGCGAACACTCCCTACCCAGAATCCTATTACGCCGCGTCGGCCAATGCGGCGCCTCCGCGCCCGGCCTTACAGGATGATGTAGAGACTGATGTCTGTGTAATCGGCGCCGGTTACACCGGTCTGTCCTCTGCCCTCTTTCTGTTGGAGAACGGTTTTCGGGTAACGGTCCTGGAAGCGGCCAAAGTGGGTTTTGGCGCATCGGGGCGCAACGGTGGCCAGATCGTTAACAGCTACAGCCGTGATATCGATGTGATCGAGCGCAGTGTCGGCCCCAAGCAAGCTCAGCTGCTAGGGCAGATGGCATTCGAGGGTGGACGGATCATTCGGGAGCGGGTGGCCAAATACAACATCCAGTGCGACCTGAAGGACGGCGGTGTGTTCGCCGCCATTACCACCAAACAGATGGGCCATCTGGAATCCCAGAAGCGCCTGTGGGAGCGTTTCGGTCACACGCAACTTGAGCTATTGGATCAGCGACGCATCCGTGAAGTGGTGGCTTGCGATCAATACATCGGCGGTATGCTCGACATGAGCGGCGGGCATATTCATCCGCTCAACCTTGTCTTGGGCGAGGCAGCCGCCGTGGAGTCGTTGGGCGGCACTATCTACGAGCAGTCGCCAGCGGTGCGCATCGAGCGCGGCGCCAATCCGGTGGTGCATACGCCTCAGGGCAAGGTCAGGGCCAAATTCATTATCGTCGCCGGCAACGCTTATATCGGTAATCTGGTGCCGGAACTGGCGGCCAAGTCGATGCCCTGCGGGACTCAAGTGATCGCCACCGAACCCTTGGGCGATGAATTGGCCAAGCGCCTGCTGCCCCAGGACTACTGCGTCGAAGACTGTAACTACCTGCTCGACTACTATCGCCTGAGCGCCGACAAACGTCTGATTTTCGGCGGCGGCGTAGTGTATGGCGCGCGGGATCCGGCGAACATCGAGGCGATCATTCGACCGAAGATGCTCAAGGCCTTCCCGCAACTCAAGGACGTGAAAATCGATTACGCCTGGACCGGCAATTTCCTGCTGACGCTATCGCGACTTCCCCAGGTCGGGCGACTCGGCGACAACATCTATTATTCACAGGGTTGCAGTGGCCATGGCGTGACGTATACACACCTGGCAGGCAAAGTGCTGGCCGAAGCCTTGCGCGGTCAGGCCGAGCGCTTCGACGCCTTTGCCGACCTGCCCCACTACCCGTTCCCCGGCGGACAATTGCTGCGCACGCCGTTCGCGGCGCTGGGTGCCTGGTATTACGGATTGCGGGACAAGCTCGGATACTGACCGATAGAAATAAAAAGGGACCGCTGAATACGGCCCCTTCGCTGACTCAGAAGTCGACCGTCGCCGAAAGGAGGTAGGTGCGCGGGGTCGCGAGCGTCAAGCCAGGCTCGCTGTCATCCGAGGCCCCGGCCGAACTCCAGTAGCGTTTGTCCGCCACGTTCTCGACATTGGCACGCAGGGTGATGTTCTTTTCGTCGATCTTGAACGCGTAGCGTGCACCTACGTCGAAACGCTCCCAGGAGTCGATTTCCTTGTTGTTGGACTGATCCAGATACTGCGAGCTGGAATAGAGGCCGCGGCTGGTCAGGGTCAGGCCCTGTACGGTCGGCACATCCCACTCGGCGCCCAGGTTAACGTTGTATTTCGGCGTGGCAGGCGCCCGGTTGCCGTCGGAGGTGCCATTGGTGGTGTCGGTCAGCTCGCTGTCGATGTACATGACACCGCCGAGCAGTCGAAAACCTTTGAGCGGCTCACCGAACACACTCAGCTCCACGCCCGTATTCTCGCGCTTGCCGTTAGGGCCGAAAACTCGCGTCGTGGCGTTGGTCTCATAGGCCGGCTGCTTGATCCGGAACACCGCGGCGGTCACCGCGAACGCACCCGCGTCATACTTGGCACCGACCTCGACCTGTCGACTGATGAACGGCGGGAATATCTCGTCCTCGTTCACAGAGGTCGACGGCGCGATCTTGCCTTGGCTCAGGCCCTCCATGTAGTTGGCATACAGCGACAACTTATCGGTTGCCTTGAACAGGATGCCGCCCGACGGCGAAACCTTTTCCTCATCGTAAGCCGTGGCGCCTTTGACATCATCCGTCCAGTCGTCAACCTTCACGCGCTGCCAGCGGGCGCCGAGGGTCAACAGCAGTCGGTCATCGAAGAAACCCAAGGTGTCGGACAACGCCACGCCGCTGAAGCGGTTCTCGGTGTAGACCTTCGAATCGACTCGAGTGGGCCTGCCCGGTGTTGGCGTTTCCACGGGATCATAGAGATTACTGCGGGCCGCGGCATAACGGGCGCCACCATTTTCGAAATCCATGTAGAAATAGCTGGCGGCCAGGTTGACCTCATGGCTCACCGGGCCGGTATGAAACCAGTTGCGCACCCCTGCCGTGGCCGTCCGGACATTTTCGTCACGAGTGAAGTCACGCGGCTGAACACTGAAATCGCCGGCGTCGTTGGTGACCGCAACAGCATGCCGGAGGAAGTCGTGATTGCTTTTACGCGCGCCCACGCCGCCGTACAGCATGACCGAATCGCTGACATCGAATTCGCCGTTCACCATCCCGAACGTGTCGTTGGTACTCGCCTTGCTCCAGGGCTGCGCATAGTTGTCGCGCACATCGTTCGCATTCGGCACCTTGGCGTTGGCGCCGACCTGCACGCGCTCCTGCGGGGCATCGGTATCACGCTCGGTGCGCCCGATGTCCGTCGAGAGTCGCAGGCGTTCGCCGCGAAAATCCAGGCCCAGCACGGCCATCTCGCGGTCGACGCTCTGGTGATCCCATTCGGTGTCGCCGGATTGCTTCACGCCGTTGAAGCGAATACCGAACTTGTTGTCTTCACCAAAGCGCCGGCCGACATCCACGGCACCGCCGACCTGGTTGTCGGAAGCGTAGCTACCGGTAAACGAAGTGATGGGCTTGTCGGTCGCGCGCTTGGGCACCACGTTGATCCCGCCACCCACACTGCCCCGCGGCGAGATGCCGTTGATGAGCTGGCTCGGGCCTTTGATGATATCGACGCGGTCCGCCATCTCCATATCGATCGTGTAAGTCGGCAGGACGCCGTAGAGACCGTTGTAGGCGACATCACTGTTGAACAGGCTGAACCCGCGAATGGTGAACTGCTCATAGCGCCCACCCGCCGGGTTGGTGGCGCGAACCGAGGGATCACTGGCGATCAGGTCGCCCAAGGTACGAGCCTGCAGGTTTTTGACTGCCTCGCCGGTGTAGGTGGTCATGCTGAACGGCGTCTCCATAAAGTCTTGCGAGCCCAGCAAGCCTTGCGAACCGCGGCGCGCGACCTGGCCGCCGGCATACACCTCGCCGCCTGTTCCGCCCGTGGCACCGAGAATCGAAGTAGGGGCCAGTTGCAAGCTGCTGCCTTCTGGCGCCGGGGTCAGGATGTAGGCCTGTTCGCCCACCGGTTGCAGTTGCAGACCGGAACCCTGCAACAACCGGGCAAAGCCCTCCTCGACCGCGTATTCACCGGAAAGACCAGGGCTGGTGCGACCTCCCACCAGTGCCGGGTCGACCGAAAGATTGACGCCAGACAGACCGGCAAACCGGGTCAGCGCATCGCTCAGGCTGCCGGCAGGCACCTGATAATTGCGCCGGGCACTGTCTTCGGCCCAACTGGCAGTGATGAACAATGGACTGGCACTCAAGCCCAACAACAGGCTCAAGTGCAACAACGGACGCAGGCGGGAAGAAGCCGGGCGCGGACAGCAAGGTATTACTGCGGGCATTGATAGAGCTCTCTTGATTCGTTCACATGCCTTGAATGACAAGCGAGTCGAAAAAAGGGGACAGGCTTCACACACTATTTTTGCGCGGCAGTAACGTAACCCAATATCGCGTACGCGAATGCACCTCCAACGGCAGACTGGCCGCAAGCAACGCGAGGACGCGATCGGTATCGTCCAGACGGAAACTACCGGTGACACGCAACGCTTCAAGCTCCGGCTCCCAACGCAGCACACCCGGCCGATAAGTGCCGAGTTCGCGCAAGAAATCTCCCAGCGGCTGGTTGTTCGCCATCAGCACGCCTTCTCGCCAACCTGGCGCAAGCACATCGAATGGGCTGATCGGCCCGACACCAAGTGCTTGAAGACTGACTTGTTGACCACTGCGCAAAGCCAACGCCGGTCCCTGCAAGGGCTGCAATTGCACGGTGCCGTTGTACACCGACACGCGGCAACCGCGCGCCTCCTGACGAACACAGACTTCGCTTTGGCTGACGATGATCTGTCCAAACTTCGTTTGGATCATCAGCGGCGACGCGCCCGGCACCTTCAGCGACAGCTCGCCCTCAATCAGCTTCAAGCGCCGGCTCTGCAAATCCACATCGACGGCACTGGCGGTGTTGAGTTGCAAGGAGCTTCCATCAGCGAGCTGCACCTGTTTGCGCTCCCCGGTGGCCGTATGCAGATCGGCTCGCCAGACATCCAAGGGCAATTGTCGGCTAATCAGCCATGCCGCCGGCACCAACGCCACCGCACCCAACGCACGCTTGAGCACCACGCGCCGACCCGGCTCGGGACGATCCAGGCTTTTGAGCGCCAACGCTGAAGGCAGACTGGCAAACCGCTGACGCAAGGCTTGAGCCTTCTGCCAAGCCTGCTCGTGACTGACGCAACTGTCGCGCCAACGCTGCAGATTCGCACAATCCTGCTCACTGGCACTTCCAGATTCCAGTAAGGCGAGCCACTGCGCGGCAGTTCGCACCGCCTGACGAGCATCAGGCGCTGGACCGTTCACAGTTCCACCAACAGGCAATGCTCATAGGCTTGCGCCATGTAGCGTTTGATCGTGCGCTCCGATACTCGCAGGCGCTCGGCGATTTGCTGATAGTTCAAGCCTTCCAGCTGACTCCAGAGAAACGCCCTGCGCACTGCCGCGGGTAATCCATCGAGCAGTTCATCCAGCGCTTGCAGGGTTTCGAGCAACAACCAGCGCTGCTCGGGCGACGGCACACAGTCTTCCGGTAGCGCCGCCAGTGCCGTCAGATAAGCCTGCTCGAGGCTTCGACGCTTATAGAAATTACTCAGCAGGCGTTTGCCCACGGTCAGCAGATAGGCACGGGGCTCTTGCAGATCGGCAATTCGTTGAGAGCTGGCGAGTAAACGCAGGAACGTATCCTGACTGAGGTCCGCCGCATCACAGCCATTGCCCATGCGTCTTCTCAACCAGCCTTCCAGCCAGCCACGGTGATCGCGGTACAAATCGTGGAAGGTTTGCTCCTTCGGCATCGCTGCATCACTCATCTCAAGAAGCCCTGTGCCAAGGAGTTATCGTAAATGAGAGTGATTCTAATTAATGTCGGAGCGGTGAACCAAGTCCTTTATGCATCTGGCACACAGAAAGGTCTGATCGGGAGGGCAAGAGGGAAGAAAAGCCAAATCGCAGACACAAAAAACCCCGGTCTTTCGACCAGGGTCTTTGCTATCGACTCGAAACAGACACTGGCGTTACCAGCGGCTTGCTTCGTAGCTTCAAGGCGTTCAGTAGGCCTTGAGGCAGATATGGCGCAGCGGACGGGACTCGAACCCGCGACCCCCGGCGTGACAGGCCGGTATTCTAACCGACTGAACTACCGCTGCGTATCGCTTTGGACTTTCGCCCAAGTAACTCGTCTGATTGAAAACTCAGAAGCTTTTCAATCTCGAATCAGATAAATCTGACTCGGAAAATATGGCGCAGCGGACGGGACTCGAACCCGCGACCCCCGGCGTGACAGGCCGGTATTCTAACCGACTGAACTACCGCTGCGCGTCGGTGGAGGCTTTTAAAAGCTTCCATCTTGCTTTCGCAAGACTCTCGGAAGTGGTGGGTGATGACGGGATCGAACCGCCGACATTCTGCTTGTAAGGCAGACGCTCTCCCAGCTGAGCTAATCACCCGTTTGCATCTCCGAGGCCGCGAAATTTACGCAGGTACCGAAGCTAAGTCAATACCCTGCTTGAAGTTTTTCTGAAAAAGACAAAAAATTGTGTCATTCCGAACGAGGTCGACAACCGTCAGACCGCTTTCGCGAGCCTGCTCGCGAAGACGGCGGCACATTCAACATCAATGCTGGAGATGGCGCCCCGCCCTGTTATTCGCTGTAAATCATCTTCTTGGTCATGCCACCGTCCACCACGAACTCCTGGCCCGTGACGAACCCGGCGTTCTTCGACAGCAACCACGCCACCATCGCCGCCACGTCCTCGACTGTCCCCACCCTGCCCGCCGGGTGCTGGGCATGATCGGCGTCGGTCAGCGGTTCGGCACGGCGCACGGAAGGGTCGCGGGCATCGATCCAGCCGGGGCTGACCGCATTGACCCGGATCTCCGGGCCAAGGCTGATAGCCAGGGCGTGAGTCAGGGCCAGCAAACCGCCCTTGCTCGCGGCATACGCCTCGGTGTCGGGTTCCGACTGCCCGGCACGGGTCGAGGCCAGATTGACGATGGCGCCGTTGTGAGCGCGCAAGTACGGCGCACAGTGCTTGGCCAACAGCATCGGCCCGCCGAGATTCACCGCCAGCACCCGGTTCCAGTAGGCAAGATCGAGACTTTCCAGGGTGATGTTATGCGGATCGGCCACCGCCGCATTGCACACCAGCGCATCCAGACGCCCAAACTGCCCCAGCACCTCGGCCACGCCCAGTGCCACTTGCGCTTCACTCGCGACGTCCATGGCGATAAACCAGGCGTTGTCGCCCAGCACCTTCGCCACTTTCGAACCGCGCTCCCGATCCAGATCGGTCAGCACCACCTGCCAGCCTTCGCTGATCAGCCAGGCCGCAATCCCCAGACCGATGCCGCGCGCAGCACCGGTGACCAGTGCGACGCGGCCATGGGCGCCCGTGGCCGGCGTCGACAACTCAATCACAAGGCCGCCAACCCGCGCGTCAGATCGGCCTGCAGGTCTGCCACGTCTTCCAGACCGACCGCAATGCGGATCAGGCTGTCACGAATGCCCGCCGCTTCACGCTCTTGCGGCGCCAGACGGCCGTGAGAGGTGGTGCTCGGGTGCGTGATGGTGGTTTTGCTGTCGCCCAGGTTGGCCGTGATAGAGATCAGGCGCGTCGCATCGATAAAGCGCCAGGCGCCCTCTTTGCCGCCCTTGACCTCGAAACTCACGACCGCACCGAAGCCCTTCTGCTGACGTTGGGCCAGTTCGTGCTGTGGATGGCTCTTGAGACCGGCGTAATGGACTTTCTCGATGCCGTCCTGTTGCTCCAGCCACTCGGCCAGCTGCTGGGCATTGGCGCAATGCGCTTTCATGCGCAGGCTGAGTGTTTCCAGCCCCTTGAGGAAGATCCAGGCGTTGAACGGGCTAAGGGTCGGCCCGGCGGTACGCAGGAAACCGACGACTTCTTTCATTTGCTCGCTGCGACCGGCCACAACGCCGCCCATGCAACGGCCTTGGCCGTCGATGAACTTGGTCGCTGAATGCACAACGATGTCTGCGCCCAGCTTCAGCGGTTGCTGCAACGCAGGGGTGCAGAAGCAGTTGTCGACTACCAGCATCGTGCCCTTGGCGTGCGCGATTTCTGACAGCGCCTTGATATCCACTAGTTCGGCCAGCGGGTTGGACGGCGACTCGACGAACAATAACTTGGTGTTGGCCTTGATTGCCGCATCCCAGCCGGACAAGTCCGCCAGGGGCACGTAATCGACTTCGATGCCGAAGCGCTTGAAGTACTTTTCGAACAGGCTGATGGTCGAGCCGAACACGCTACGCGAGACCAGAACATGGTCCCCGGCGCTGCACAGGCTCATCACCACCGCCATGATCGCGGCCATGCCGGTCGCGGTGGCCACGGCTTGTTCGGCGCTTTCCAGCGCGGCAATACGCTCTTCGAACGCGCGCACGGTCGGGTTGGTGTAGCGCGAGTAAACGTTGCCCGGCACTTCGCCAGCAAAGCGCGCAGCCGCGTCGGCGGCGGTACGGAATACGTAGCTGGAAGTGAAGAACATCGGATCACCGTGTTCGCCTTCCGGCGTGCGGTGCTGACCGGCGCGTACGGCCAGGGTATCGAACGCTACGCCTTCGAGGTCGCTGTCCAGCCGACCGGCATCCCAATCCTGACTCATGCTGTCACTCCTTGCCCTGCTCTTGATATAGAGAGCTAATCAGTAGATACAAAACCGGCCCCTCAGGGCCGGTAGTTACTCAGTTGTTGTACAGATCGATGATCGCACTGACTGCCTGGGTCTTGACCTTGGAGGCATCGTTACGTGCCTGCTCGATCTTGTTCAGGTAAGCCTCGTCGACGTCACCGGTGACGTACTGGCCGTCGAACACCGCGCAATCGAATTTCTCGATCTTGATCTTGCCGCCACCGACCGCTTCGATCAAGTCAGGCAGGTCCTGATAGATCAACCAGTCGGCGCCGATCAGGTCGGCCACGTCCTGGGTCGAACGGTTGTGGGCGATCAACTCGTGAGCGCTTGGCATGTCAATGCCGTAGACGTTCGGGTAACGCACGGCCGGTGCCGCGGAGCAGAAATAAACGTTCTTGGCGCCGGCTTCGCGAGCCATCTGGATGATCTGCTTGCAGGTGGTGCCGCGAACAATGGAATCATCCACCAACATCACGTTCTTGCCGCGGAATTCCAGCTCGATGGCGTTGAGCTTCTGGCGTACGGACTTCTTCCGTGCAGCCTGACCCGGCATGATGAAGGTCCGGCCGATGTAGCGGTTCTTCACGAAGCCTTCGCGGAACTTGACGCCCAAGTGGTTCGCCAGCTCCAAGGCCGCGGTGCGGCTGGTATCCGGAATCGGGATGACCACGTCAATGTCGTGATCCGGACGCTCGCGCAGGATCTTCTCGGCAAGCTTCTCGCCCATGCGCAGGCGGGCCTTGTAGACCGAGACGCCGTCGATGATCGAGTCCGGACGCGCCAGGTAGACGTGTTCAAAAATGCACGGGGTCAGCGACGGGTTGGTCGCGCACTGACGGGTGTGCAGCTTGCCGTCTTCGGTGATGTAGACCGCTTCGCCCGGTGCCAGGTCGCGAATCAGGGTGAAACCGAGCACGTCCAGCGAAACGCTTTCGGAGGCGATCATGTACTCGACGCCTTCGTCAGTGTGACGCTGACCGAAAACGATCGGACGGATGCCGTGCGGATCGCGGAAACCGACGATGCCATAACCGGTCACCATCGCCACGACCGCGTAACCACCGACGCAACGGTTGTGCACGTCAGTGACGGCAGCGAACACGTCTTCTTCGGTCGGCTGCAACTTGCCGCGCTGGGCCAGCTCGTGTGCGAACACGTTGAGCAGCACTTCCGAATCGGAATTGGTGTTGACGTGGCGCAGGTCAGATTCGTAAATCTCCTTGGCCAGTTGTTCAACGTTGGTCAGGTTACCGTTGTGCGCCAAGGTGATGCCATACGGCGAGTTGACGTAAAACGGTTGAGCTTCGGCCGAGGTCGAACTGCCCGCTGTCGGGTAACGCACATGGCCAATGCCCATGTGACCGACCAGACGCTGCATGTGACGCTGATGGAACACGTCACGAACCAGGCCATTGTCCTTGCGCAGGAATAACCGGCCATCATGGCTGGTCACGATACCGGCAGCGTCCTGGCCGCGGTGCTGGAGGACGGTTAGCGCGTCATACAGCGCCTGATTGACGTTCGACTTACCGACGATACCGACGATGCCACACATGCGACGCAACCCCTACTTAATGGATCTGAACTGAACACAACTCACTGAGGCGTTTTGGCCGTCGGCAAGAGGTGCTCCTTGAACGGTATATCAGCGGGTACGCTGATTCCGCTGGCAAGCCACTGACTACTCCAACCCAGGATCAGGTTTTTGGACCAGTCTGCAACCAATAGAAATTTTGGCACGAGCTGTGACTCTTGCCACCACCCGTCCTGCTGTACCGGCCCCAGGCTCAACAGCCCGACCGCCACAACCACCAGCAACACGCCACGCGCAGCGCCGAAGGCCATGCCGAGGAATCGATCGGTCCCGGATAGCCCGGTGACGCGAACCAACTCGCCGATAAGATAATTGATCATTGCGCCTACGATTAAAGTGGCGACAAACATGATGGCACAGCCCGCGATCACGCGAGCCGACGGCGTTTCGATGTATCCGCCGAGGTACTCAGACAATGAACCACCGAACATCCAGGCAACGCCTCCTGCGATGATCCAGGTCAGCAGCGAGAGTGCTTCCTTGACGAAGCCGCGGCTCAGACTGATCAAAGCGGAGATGGCGACGATTGCAACGATCGCCCAGTCAACCCAGGTAAATGGCACAGTGCAGCCTACAGACAGATAAGGCGGCGCATTTTAGCAGAGCCCATGGCTGTCGGTAAGCTGAGATTATCAGTGCTTTTCAAATCGGGGCGATAGTTTTAACCGCGCTCAGGCTGAAAACGCACCACAAAACCTTTGAGATTCTGCTGACGGCTCAACAAGTCACGCAGACGATCAGCTTCCGCACGCTCGATCAGCGGCCCGACGAACACCCGATTTTTGCCATCGGCGGTGCGGATATAAGCGTTATAGCCTTGGCTGCGCAGGTTTTTTTGCAGGCTTTCAGCGCTTTCACGGCTCGACAGGCTAGCCAGTTGCACTGACCAGCTGACCGACAGACCATTGGCATCGACGCGACTTGGGGTGGTACTCGGTTTGGTCGGTGCAGCAGCGATTGGCTGGGCAGGTGCCGGTACAGGCTTGGCGACTGGCGCTGGAGGCGTGACCGGTTTGGCAGCCGGCGGCGCTGGTGGCGCTGCCACAGGAGCACTTGGCGCAATCGGTGTCGACGGCGCTTGCTGCTCGGCAATTTCGTCATCGCTTGGCACAGGCTCCTGCGGTAATGCCTGCGGTTCAGGCACCACTACCGGCTCGACCTGCACTTGCGGCACAGCTGGCGCTTGCGGTGCAGCCGGTGCGTCGACTCTCACCTGGCGCTGTTCGTCCTGACGGGAAAACAGCATCGGCAGGAAAATCACCGCCAGCGCCACCAGCACCAGGGCACCGACCATGCGCTGTTTGTACGCCTTATCCAGCAAAGCCATTTGCCGCTTCCTCCGTGGCGTGCCGGGCCAGCCATTCAAGGGCCTCGGCGACACAATAAAATGATCCGAACAACAGAATTTCATCGTCGCTCGTCGCCTGCGCGCACTGCCCTTCCAGGGCGGCGGCCACGCTGTCATAAGATGTCACCGAAGCGCCAAGGTTCTGCAACGCCGCGTGCAACTGCTCAACGGGCCGTGCCCGCGGCGAATCCAGCGGGGCGACAGCCCAATGCTGGACACTAGCATTCAATTCACCGACAACACCATCCAGATCCTTGTCCGCCAATAACCCGAACACCGCCAGACGCTTGCCGGCCGGCGGTCGACTGGCCAGACGACGGGCCAGGTATTCTGCCGCATGAGGGTTGTGGCCCACGTCCAGCAGCAGATTCAGACGCTTGCCCTGCCAGTCGAACTGACGGCGATCGAGACGACCGACCACGCGTGTCGCTTTCAGGGCTTCAATAATCTGTGCATCCACCCAAGGCAAACCAAGCAGCAGATACGCCTGCAATGCCAGTGCGGCGTTTTCCATTGGCAGATCGAGCAATGGCAGATCATGCAACTCGACTACACGCCCCTGAGCATCAAGGCCGCGCCATTGCCAGTTGTAATCGGTGATACCCAAGTCGAAATCGCGCCCACGCAGGAAAAACGGGCAATTGAGCTCGCGCGCCTTATCCAGCAGAGGTTGAGGGGGATTCAGATCGCCACAGAGCGCAGGCGCGCCTTGGCGGAAAATACCGGCCTTTTCGAAGGCCACGGATTCGCGGGTGTCGCCCAGGTAATCGGCATGATCGACACCAATGCTGGTCACCAGCGCGATATCGGCATCGACCACATTGACGGTATCCAGACGTCCGCCCAGACCGACCTCCAGCACCACCGCATCAAGCCCTGCCTGTTGAAACAGCCAGAACGCCGCCAGGGTGCCCATTTCGAAGTACGTCAGGGAAGTGTCGCCACGACCGGCCTCAACCGCAGCGAAGGCCTCGCACAGCTCGGCGTCAGTGGCTTCGAGACCATTGACCTGCACCCGCTCGTTGTAACGCAGCAGGTGCGGAGAATTGTAGACACCGACGTTCAGGCCCTGCGCCCGCAGCAACGAAGCCACGAACGCACAGGTAGAACCCTTGCCGTTGGTGCCGGTGACCGTGATCACCCGAGGCGCCGGCTTGCCCAGCCCCATGCGGGACGCTACCTGTTGCGAACGCTCCAGCCCCATGTCGATGGCCGAAGGATGCAACTGTTCAAGGTAGGCGAGCCACTCGCCAAGGGTGCGTTGGGTCATAGGTTGGCAGGCACCGGTGGAACCACGATTGGCTCGATCGGCGCGGCGACGAATTTTGGCGTCGGCAGGCCCATCATTTGTGCCAGCAGGTTACCCAGACGCGGACGCAGTTCCTGACGGTGAATGATCATGTCGATCGCGCCGTGCTCCAGCAGGAACTCACTGCGCTGGAAGCCTTCCGGCAGTTTTTCGCGAACGGTTTGTTCGATCACGCGCGGGCCGGCGAAACCGATCAGGGCTTTCGGCTCACCGACGATCACGTCGCCAAGCATCGCCAGACTGGCGGAAACACCGCCATAAACCGGGTCGGTCAGTACCGAGATGAACGGAATGCCTTCTTCACGCAGACGCGCCAGCACCGCGGAGGTCTTGGCCATTTGCATCAGGGAGATCAGCGCTTCCTGCATCCGCGCACCACCGGAGGCGGCGAAGCAGATCATCGGGCAGCGGTTTTCCAAGGCGTAGTTGGCGGCGCGCACGAAGCGCTCACCGACGATGGCACCCATCGAACCACCCATGAAGGAGAATTCGAAGGCCGATACCACGACCGGCATGCCCAGCAAGGTACCGCTCATGGAGATCAGCGCATCTTTTTCGCCGGTCTGCTTTTGCGCAGCGGTCAGGCGATCCTTGTACTTCTTGCCGTCGCGGAATTTCAGACGGTCAACCGGCTCCAGGTCCGCGCCCAGTTCGGCACGGCCGTCAGCGTCGAGGAAGATGTCGATGCGCGCGCGCGCGCCGATACGCATGTGGTGGTTGCACTTAGGGCAAACGTCCAGGGTCTTTTCCAGCTCTGGACGATACAGCACCGCCTCGCAAGACGGGCATTTGTGCCACAGACCTTCAGGCACCGAGCTCTTCTTGACCTCGGAACGCATGATCGAAGGGATCAGTTTGTCTACTAACCAGTTGCTCATGCTTTCTTTCTCCAGTACCGGCGGCCCGAACGCTCTGGTTCGCAGCCCCGCGTATGCCCTTGAGCTAAATTCATGTGTGGCGATGATCGGTGGATGGCCGGGTCAGCGAAACTGACCTTCGTACAACCCAAAAAATCCTCAGCCTCTTTTCTACCAAGCTGTGGACGGCGGCAGTCTGCCAGCCGTCACATCATCACAGGCTCCTGCGTACTGCTTTAATGAATGCCTGAATCTTTGCGTGATCCTTGATGCCCTTGCTCGCCTCTACTCCGCCACTGACGTCCACTGCGTAAGGCCGAACCCGCGCAATCGCCTCGGCGACGTTTTCCGGTGTCAAGCCGCCAGCCAGGATGATCGGCTTGCTCAGACCTTGCGGTATCAATGACCAATCAAAGGCTTCACCGGTTCCGCCGGGAATGCCCTCGACATAGGTGTCGAGCAAGATCCCGCTGGCACTGGCGTAGGCATCGCAACCGGCCGCAATGTCATCACCAGCCTTGACCCGCAACGCCTTGATGTAGGGCCGGCGCCAGCTTTCACAGTCGGCCGCGGTCTCGTCGCCATGGAACTGCAACAGGTCCAGCGGCACGGCATCGAGGATTTCCCCCAGCTCGCAGCGGCTGGCATTGACGAATAAACCCACGGTGGTCACGAACGGCGGCAAGGCCTTGATGATCGCCCTCGCCTGCTGGAACGTCACAGCCCGCGGGCTTTTGGCGTAGAACACAAATCCGATGGCATCGGCACCGGCCTCGACCGCCGCCAACGCATCCTCTATGCGGGTAATCCCACAAATTTTGCTGCGAACGGCTGACATGTCGATAGAACCTCAGGACAAATCCGGGAAAGTCCCGGATGGTAACAAAAGCGTTCGAGGGCGTCAGCCGTCAAGTTCCGAGAAGCCGGTGAGGAAGTGTGGGCCGATGTAACGCTCGGGCAGTTCGAACTCGTCGCGGTACTCGACTTGCACCAGGTACAGGCCGAACGGATGGGCCGTCACCCCGCCGGAACGACGCACACGACTTTCCAGGACTTCCTTCATCCACTCCACGGGACGCTCGCCGGCACCGATGGTCATCAGCACCCCGGCGATGTTGCGCACCATGTGGTGCAGGAACGCGCCGGCGCGGATATCCAGCACGATCATTTTGCCATGGCGGGTGACGCGCAGGTGATGCAACTCCTTGATCGGCGACTTGGCCTGGCACTGGCCGGCGCGGAATGCGCTGAAGTCGTGGGTGCCGACCAGATACCGAGCGGCCTCGGACATGCGCTCGACGTCCAGTGGACGGTGGTTCCAGGTGATTTCTTCGTTCAAGTGCGCCGGGCGGATCTGATCGTTGTAGATCACGTAACGATAACGACGGGCAATGGCTTTGAACCGCGCATGAAAATCCGCCGGCATGACTTTGGCCCAACTGACGCTGACGTCGTGCGGCAAATTGATGTTGGCGCCCATGACCCAGGCCTTCATCGAGCGCTCGACCTGGGTGTCGAAATGCACTACCTGCCCGCAAGCATGCACACCGGCGTCGGTGCGCCCGGCGCAATGCAGCGACACGGGTGAGTCGGCGACTTTGGACAAGGCCTTTTCGAGGGTTTCCTGCACCGTGGCCACACCAGAGGCCTGACGCTGCCAGCCGCGATAACGCGAACCTTTGTATTCAACGCCCAACGCGATCCGGAAAAAGCCGTCGGCCGCCATTTCGGCGGCCGGATTATCTATATTTGCCAAGGGGTGACAGCCTGCTGATCTACGCAAAGGCAGGCATTATAAGGCCGCCGGACCGGGATGCCAGTGCAACAGCCGACACGGTATTGAATATTGATCGTTCCCACGCTCCGCGTGGGAATGCCGCCAGGGACGCTCCGCGTCCCGTTTCTGAATGTGATGCAGAGCGTCACGGGATGCATTCCCAGGCAGGAGCGTGGGAACGATCTGTCGTCGGCCCAAACAAAAACGGCAACCTCGATGGGCTGCCGTTTTGTTTATGCCTTACCGATGACTCACGCCAGACGCGACAGCATTTCCTTCGCTTCGCTCTTCTGACCGGCATCACCCTCGGTCACCACCTCATTGAGGATGTCCCGAGCGCCGTCGTTGTCGCCCATGTCGATGTAGGCCTGCGCCAGATCGAGCTTGGTGGCGACTTCGTCGGTGCCAGAGAGGAAGTCGAAGTCCGGCTCATCAGCCGCGGAGGCCAAGGCGTCTTCGGCGGTGAAGCTCGGCTCGCCAAGGCTCTGGGACAGACGATCCAGCTCGGCATTGACGTCGTTGAGTTCGTTTTCGAAGGCGTCAGGCTGATCCGGGGCGGCGTCCATTTCGTCGGCCAGTGACAGGTCGAAATCCGCAGGCAACTCCAGGTCGTCGAGCGTCGGCTCGGTCACGGGTGGTGCTTCGGCGACAGGCAAGTCCTTGAGGTCTTCATCCAGACTCAGCAGGAAGTCGTCTTCGGCCAGCGTTTCCGGGGAGGCATTGCCGCCCAGATCCATGTCCAGATCGAAGACCGACAGATCGTCGAGGTTTTCCTTGATCTCCGTCTGTTGCTGCAACACCGACTCAAAGCTCAGGTCATCGTCCAGCGGGAATTCGTCCAGCTCAGCCAGAGGTTCTGGTTCTGGTTCTGGTTCTGGCTCTGGCTCTGGCTCTGGCTCTGGCTCCGACTCTGGCTCCGCCGCAACAACAGGAGAGATTGGAGTAGCCGCCCCCAGATCGTCCAGGCTCAGATCGAAGGCGCTGTCGAAGTCGGACAATGCCGGTTCCGGGGCTTGCGGTTCGTCCAGTAGCAGCTCCTTGACGTATTGCGCGTCCAGCTCGGCGGCGATGGCGGCGGCAGCCAGACCGCTGGCAGCCACAACCGCCATGGCCGGGAAGCGGCTTTTCAGCTGTTCGACGCGGGCGAAGTTGTCGCCGTTGGCCACCAGCTGACGCTCCTGGACGACGAATGCATCGCGGTCGCCCTGCTGACCGTAGACTTCCATCAGCTTCAAGCGCAGGTCACTGCGCTGTGGCTCTTGCTTGATCGCGCCTTCCAGCAAAGCGGCGGCCTGATTCAGACGACCGCCTGCAATGTGCGACTGCGCCTGAGTCAGTACGTCGTCGGAACGCTCGGCGGCAGGCGATATCAGTGGTGCAGCGATCGGCGGCGTCATCACAACCGGAGCAATCACCGGGGCTGGTGCAGGTGCAGGTGTTGGCGCGGTCGCAAGTTTCACGCTCGGCGGCGGAACCTCCAAACCTTCGAAGCTGCTTTCCGGCAGGTCCTGGTCGACGGAGAACTCTTGCTCCTCCTCCAAGGCACGGGCCATGCGCAGATGCTTCTCAGCCGCTTGCTGAGCTTTGCGGCGACGGGCCAGCAACAGCAGCAAGAGCAGCAGCACCACCGCACCGCCACCCACCAACCCCAACAGGATCGGGTTGGTCAGCAGCTCGTTGAACTTCTGATCATCGGATGCGACAGGCGTCGGCTCGACGGCTTGCGGTGCAGCAGCGTCTGGCGCAGGTGTTGCCGGAGCCACGTCTGCTGGCGTTGCCGCAGGACTGGCCGCCAGCTCAGCCGACATCGCCGGAGCGCTCGTAGCCGGTGCGTCCGCGCCGCCTTCGACCTGCAGCTTGGCCAGCTGATTGTTCTTCAATTCGATCAGGCGCTGCAGCTTGTCTACCTGACTTTGCAGATCGCTCATGCGGCTTTTCAGCTCAGCATTGTCACGACGAGTGGTGTCGAGGCTTTCCTGGGTGACAGCCAGTTTGTTGCTCAACGCTTTCGCATCACCGGCGGGACCTTTGCCACCCTTGCCGGTATCGGCAGAGACCAGGCTCAGTGTGTCGGCGGCGGCTTGCGATGAAGCACCTTCACCGCGAACGCGCTTGGTGGCATCGAGTTGCTGCTGACCGGTTCCAGGTTTCGCCACGTAGCGACGACCCTGACGCCACGCGGTGTTCTGCGCGGCAACCTCAGCGATGGCCTTGGGTTGCGGCAGGTGGGAGCTCTGTACCTGATCAGGCAAACGCAGCACCTGACCGGTTTTCAGTCGGTTGATGTTGCCATCGATAAAGGCATCCGGGTTCAGCGCCTGGATGGCCAGCATGGTCTGCTGGATCGAACCGCCGTTACGCGCCTTCGCGGCGATTTCCCATAGGGTATCGCGCGGCGTGGTGGTGTATTGCGACGATTTGGTCGCGCCAGTGACTGGCGCGGTTACCGCTTGGGCTGGCGCCGGTTGCGTGGCGGCGTCGGCGGTCTGCGGCGAGAATTTGGACGGATCGAGCAGCACGCTGTAATCGCGCAGCAGACGACCGTTGGGCCACATCACCTGAACCAGGAATTTCACCATCGGCTCGGAGAGCGGTTTGCTGGACGTAACGCGCAGGATGCTTTTGCCGCTGGCATTAAGCACTGGGGTGAAAGTCAGGTCATTCAGAAACGCCTGACGATCGACACCGGCTTTGGCGAAATCATCGGGCGAGGCCAGGCTCGGCACCACTTCGGCAGCCGTGAGGTCCTTGACGTCGAGCAACTCGATTTCCGCCACCAAAGGCTGGTTCAGCGTCGACTTCAGGGTCAGTTCCCCAAGCCCGAGGGCATGCGCCATACCGGAGGACAGCGCCGAGGCGGCCGCTATTGCTAACACCAGTTTGCGAACTTGAACCATAACCTCTTCCTTTGTTTGAACATTCCTCGGCCAGCGAGAAGGTGTTGATTGCCGCTGCCGTAAGGCATTGCGCGCGGCGGCGAAGGGTCGTCGCGCGCGATCATTTCATTCATGCAATGGAAAGCCCTGCGGGGTGGCTCACCTTAAGCATTCCGGCCAAGCATGACGCTCGACGGGAATCATTCGATAAATTGTCGCCAAGTATCTTTTACAGCAGGTCTTTTATCAACAATTCAGCCACCTGCACCGCATTGAGCGCGGCGCCTTTGCGTACGTTATCTGACGTCAGCCACACATTAAGTTCCGCCGGGTCGTCGATCCCGCTGCGAACCCGACCAACGTAAACCACATCCTGCCCTACCGCATCGCCTACCGGGGTCGGGTAATCGCCCGCCTCGACCAGTTCGATGCCGGGCGCCGCTTCCAGCGCTGCGTTGACTTTCGCCAGGTCGACTGCGCTCGCTGATTGCAAGGTCACACTAAAGCTATCGCCAAAAAACACCGGGGCTTGAATGCAAGTGACGGAAATCTTTAATAAAGGCAGCGCCATGACCTGACGCAACTCGCGCACCAGACGTTTTTCCAGCAGCGTATGACCCTGAGCATCCGGCGTACCGACTTGCGCCAGCAGGTTGAAAGCCATCTGCCGATCGAAGAATGCTGGCTCCAGCGGACGCACGTTGAGCAGCTCGGCGGTTTGCCGGGCCAGTTCGGAGACGGCTTCGCGACCCTGGGCAGACACCGCCAGACTGGCAGTCAGGCTGATGCGCTGCAGGTCGAGCACATCGAGCAACGGTGCCAGCACCACCGCCAGCGTCGTCGCCGAAGGGCTTGGGCTGCTGACCTGGAAGGGCTTTTTCAGACCGCTCAGGATTTCAGCATTGGCCTCGGGCACCACTTGCGGCGCTTGGTCGGCCGGCAAGGCGCCGGACAGGTCGATCAGCGAGCAACCGGCGGCCGTGGCACGCGGAGCGAAACTGAGGGTCACCGCCGGGCCGGCGGCAAAGAACACCAACTGGACTTTACTGAAGTCGAACTCATCGACTTCCCGCACCCGCACGTTCTTGCCGCGAAACGGCACCGAATGCCCGGCCGACTCACTGCTCGCCAGCAGGTGCAGGTTACCGACCGGAAAGTCCCGCTCTTCGAGAATCTGGACGAGTGTTTCGCCGACAGTACCGGTGGCGCCGATCACGGCAATATCGAAGGACTGGCTCATGGTTCTACCTCTGGCGAAACGGGGGGAGCGGCACTTTACCGGGTGGTTGGCAGTGAGGCAATTCACGCCCCATCCTGATCGTCCTGATCGTTCCCACGCTCCGCGTGGGAATGCATCCCGTGACGCTCCGCGTCACCGCTTCAAGAGCGGACGCAGAGCGTCCATGGCGGCATTCCCACGCAGAGCGTGGGAACGATCGGTGGGCAAAAAAAAACCCGCACCTCTTTCAAGGCACGGGCTCTTTCGTTACATCAATCGATCAACGCTCAAGCAGAATCCGCAGCATGCGACGCAGCGGTTCGGCCGCGCCCCACAGCAGTTGGTCGCCGACGGTGAAGGCACCGACGAACTGCGAACCCATGTTCAGCTTGCGCAGACGGCCGACCGGTACGTTCAGGGTGCCGGTGACTTTCGTCGGGCTCAGCTCCTGCATGCTGATCTCACGGTTGTTCGGCACCAGCTTGACCCAAGGGTTGTGCTGGCTGATCAGCCCTTCGATGTCGGCGATCGGCACGTCTTTGTTCAACTTGATGGTCAGCGCCTGGCTGTGGCAGCGCATGGCGCCGATGCGCACGCAGATGCCGTCGACCGGGATCGGGCTCTTGAAGCGACCGAGGATCTTGTTGGTCTCGGCCTGGGCCTTCCACTCTTCGCGGCTCTGGCCGTTCGGCAGTTCCTTGTCGATCCATGGGATCAGGCTGCCGGCCAGCGGTACGCCGAAGTTTTCGGTCGGGTACGCGTCGCTGCGCATGGCATCGGCAACACGACGGTCGATGTCGAGGATCGCGCTGGCCGGATCGGCCAGTTGATCGGCGACAGCGGCGTGGGTCACACCCATTTGCTTGATCAGTTCACGCATGTGCTGCGCGCCGCCACCGGAGGCCGCCTGATAGGTCATGGCGCTCATCCACTCGACCAGACCGGCTTCAAACAGGCCGCCCAGGCCCATCAGCATCAGGCTGACGGTGCAGTTGCCGCCGATGTAGTTCTTGGTGCCCGCGTCGAGCTGCTGGTCGATGACCTTGCGGTTCACCGGGTCCAGCACGATCACTGCGTCATCCTGCATGCGCAGGCTGGAAGCGGCGTCGATCCAGTAACCCTGCCAACCGGCTTCGCGCAGTTTCGGGAAGACTTCGCTGGTGTAGTCGCCACCCTGGCAGGTCAGAATCACATCGAGGGTTTTCAGCTCTTCAATGCTGTAAGCGTCCTTGAGCGGAGCAATGTCCTTGCCCACGGACGGGCCTTGGCCACCGACATTGGAAGTGGTGAAAAACACCGGCTCGATAAGATCGAAATCCTGCTCTTCCAGCATCCGCTGCATGAGCACGGAACCGACCATACCGCGCCAACCGATCAGACCTACACGTTTCATCGCAACTACACCTTCTTAAAAGTGGGCCGCTGCTTTCATGGTTGAAAGTTGCAGCGGGCCAAAGAGATTACAGATTCCGCAGCGCGGCGACTACTGCATCGCCCATTTCCTGCGTACCAACCTTGGTGCAACCGGCCGACCAGATGTCGCCCGTGCGCAGGCCTTGATCCAATACCAGGCTTACGGCCTGCTCGATGGCATCGGCCGCATCCTGCAGATTGAAGCTGTAACGCAACATCATCGACACCGACAGAATGGTCGCCAACGGGTTGGCAATGCCCTTGCCAGCGATGTCCGGCGCCGAACCGTGGCACGGCTCGTACATGCCTTTGTTGTTGGCATCCAGCGACGCCGACGGCAGCATGCCGATGGAACCGGTGAGCATCGACGCTTCGTCGGAAAGAATGTCGCCGAACAGGTTGTCGGTGACGATTACGTCGAATTGCTTCGGTGCACGCACCAGTTGCATGGCGGCGTTGTCGACGTACATGTGGCTCAGTTCGACGTCCGGGTAGTCCTTGGACACCTGCTCGACGATTTCACGCCACAGTTGGCTGGAGGCCAGCACGTTGGCCTTGTCCACCGAGCACAGCTTCTTGCCGCGCACGCGGGCCATGTCGAAACCGACACGGGCGATACGGCGGATTTCAGTTTCGCTGTACGGCAGGGTGTCGTAGGCCTGGCGCTCGCCGTTTTCCAGTTCACGCACACCGCGTGGCGCGCCGAAGTAGATGCCGCCGGTCAGCTCGCGAACGATCAGAATATCCAGACCAGCGACAATTTCTGCCTTCAGGCTGGAAGCCTCGGCCAGTTGCGGGTACAGGATGGCCGGACGCAGGTTACCGAACAGGCCCAGTTGCGCACGGATTTTCAGCAGACCGCGCTCAGGACGGATGTCACGTTCGATGGTGTCCCATTTCGGACCGCCCACGGCGCCCAGCAATACTGCATCGGCGGCACGGGCACGGGCCAGGGTTTCGTCGGCCAACGGCACGCCGTGCTTGTCGATGGCGGCGCCACCGATCACGTCGTGACTCAGTTCGAAGCCCAGGCTGTACTTATCGTTCGCCAGCTCCAGCACCTTGACCGCTTCGGCCATGATTTCCGGGCCAATACCGTCACCCGGGAGAATCAGAATCTGCTTGCTCATGCTTTCCTCATGTCATCAGTCGGTGCGCCCTTGGGCACGCCCGGAAAAAGTCTATCGCTCGGTGCTTATGTTGCAGAGCTTACCGTTCAGAGCTTATCGCTCAGCCCACAGCACCAGCACATCGGTACTGAACGAACCATCGGCCTCAATCTCGAAATATTCGCGAACTTCATTGCCCATCGATTGCTGCAACTCGCGGATCGCCGCGCGCATCACCTGCGGTGTGCGCATGCGCTCGACCCAGGAGGTGTATTCCAGACGCAGCCGTTGGCGCGTAGTGCTGCGGGTATGCAATCCCGCCTCGCTGACCTGACGCAACCACTCGCCCGCAGAATAATCGCGCACGTGGCTGGTGTCGCGCAGCACTTCGACGCTTTGCAGGTAAGTGTCGAACAACGGGCTGCCCGGTGACAACACATCGATGAACGCCGCCACCCCGCCCGGCTTCAGTACCCGACGAACTTCGCGCAGGGCCAGCCCGAGGTCGCTCCAATGGTGTGCCGAATAACGACTGAAGACGAAATCGAACTCGCCGTCAGCGAATGGCAGGCGTTCGGCAGCACCGAGCACAGTGGACACGTTGCTCAAGCCGCGATCGACGGCCGCAGCGGCCACCACGTCGAGCATCTGTTGAGACAGGTCGTAAGCCACCACTTCCTTGACCAGCGAGGCCACGTGAAAACTCACGTGACCGGCGCCGCAACCGAGGTCGAGCACGCGGGCATCGCCCTGCCCTGCCAGTTCAGCCTGTAGCAGCGCGAACTCAGTGCCTTGAGCGTGTACGGCGCTGCTCAGGTAGGCCGAGGCCTGTTCACCAAATTGCTTTTGTACTACCTGACTGTGGTGGGCGGTGCTGGTCATGGGGACTTCCTTTTTGGGGTTTAGCCTTGTGTTGTCTGGGTGGGCCTCTTCGCGGGCAAGCCTCGCTCCTACAGGGATTTGCGGTGTTCACAAAACCTGTGGGAGCGGGCTTGCCCGCGATGAGGCCGGTCCTATCGTTAAAAATCCCGGATCAATCACGCATCACGAAACAACCACGGCTGGCTCGCGCGGTGTTTGGCTTCAAACGTGGCAATCGCCTCGTGGTCCTGCAAGGTCAGGCCGATATCGTCCAGGCCATTGAGCAGGCAGTGCTTACGGAACGCGTCAATCTCAAAACTCAACACCTTGCCGTCCGGACGGGTCACGGTCTGAGCTTGCAGATCAACTTGCAACTGATAGCCCGGAGTCGCCTCAACCTGCTGGAACAGCTCATCGACTTCAGCGTCGCTCAGGATGATCGGCAGCAAGCCGTTCTTGAAGCTGTTGTTGAAGAAGATGTCGGCATAGCTCGGCGCGATGATGCTGCGGAAACCGTACTCTTCCAGCGCCCACGGCGCGTGTTCGCGACTGGAGCCGCAACCGAAGTTCTCGCGGGCCAGCAACACGCTGGCACCCTGATAACGCTCGGCATTGAGGACGAAGTCTTTGTTCAGCGGGCGCTTGGAGTTGTCCTGATACGGCTGACCGACATCCAGGTAACGCCACTCATCGAACAGGTTCGGACCGAAACCGGTGCGTTTGATCGACTTCAAGAACTGCTTCGGAATGATCTGATCGGTGTCGACGTTGGCACGATCCAAAGGCGCGACAAGACCAGTGTGCTGGGTAAAAGCTTTCATGCTGCGCTCCTTTAAATCAATTCACGGACGTCGACGAAACGACCGTTCACCGCGGCAGCGGCGGCCATGGCCGGGCTCACGAGGTGCGTACGGCCACCGGCGCCCTGACGGCCTTCGAAGTTACGGTTGGAGGTCGACGCACAATGCTCGCCCGACTCCAAACGGTCCGGGTTCATCGCCAGGCACATCGAGCAACCCGGCTCGCGCCATTCGAAACCGGCCTCGAGGAAAATCTTGTCCAGGCCTTCGGATTCGGCCTGAGCCTTCACCAGCCCTGAACCCGGCACCACGATGGCCTGTTTGATGGTCGAAGCCACTTTGCGGCCCTTGGCGATCACGGCGGCGGCGCGCAGGTCTTCGATCCGCGAGTTGGTGCAGGAGCCAATGAATACGCGGTCCAACTGAATGTCGGTGATCGCCTGATTGGCGGTCAAACCCATGTATTTCAAGGCACGGACGATCGAGTCACGCTTGACCAGGTCCATTTCCTTGGCCGGATCGGGAACGTTCTGATCGACAGCCAAGACCATCTCGGGCGAGGTGCCCCAGCTGACTTGCGGCTTGATCTGAGTGGCATCGAGCTCGACGATGGTGTCGAATTTGGCATCCGCGTCGGAAACCAAGTCTTTCCAGGCCTCGACGGCCAAGTCCCATTCCGCGCCTTTCGGGGCGAATGGACGGCCCTTCACGTAAGCCACGGTTTTTTCGTCAGCCGCCACCAGACCTACACGAGCGCCGGCCTCGATGGACATGTTGCAAATGGTCATGCGGCCTTCAACGGACAAATCGCGAATCGCGCTACCGGCGAACTCGATGGCATGGCCGTTACCGCCGGCGGTGCCGATCTTGCCGATTACCGCGAGGACAATGTCCTTGGCGGTCACGCCGAACGGCAATTGGCCTTCGACGGACACCAGCATGTTCTTCATTTTTTTCGCGACCAGGCACTGAGTGGCGAGCACGTGCTCGACCTCGGAAGTGCCGATACCGTGAGCCAGGGCACCGAACGCGCCGTGGGTCGAAGTATGGGAGTCGCCGCAAACCACGGTCATGCCCGGCAAGGTTGCGCCCTGCTCCGGGCCGATGACGTGGACGATGCCTTGGCGGACGTCATTCATCTTGAATTCGACGATGCCGTATTCGTCACAGTTATCGTCGAGGGTCTGAACCTGCAAACGCGAGACCTGGTCGACAATCGCTTCGATGCCGCCCTTGCGCTCCGGGGTGGTCGGTACGTTGTGGTCCGGGGTCGCGATGTTGGCATCGATGCGCCAAGGCTTGCGCCCGGCCAGACGCAGGCCTTCGAAGGCTTGCGGCGAGGTCACTTCGTGGATGATGTGACGATCGATGTAGATCAGCGCCGAGCCATCGTCTCGCTGCTTGACCAAATGCGAATCCCAGAGCTTGTCGTAGAGCGTTTTGCCGGCCATCGGACGGTTCCTCATCAGCTTGTTTCTATGCCCCGGGCTTTGAACATTTCAATAACCCTTTGGCTTGTGAGGTCGATCCTAGGGGGTTACATTAAATAACTCAAATTCATATTTTTTATGCTTTGCATAACCAACTGGAATGCCACTGAGACATCATCATGGACCTCGCCAACCTCAACGCTTTTATCGCGATTGCCGAGACCGGAAGCTTCTCCGGCGCTGGCGAACGGCTGCACCTGACACAACCCGCCATCAGCAAACGCATCGCCGGCCTGGAGCAGCAATTGAAGGTGCGGCTGTTCGATCGACTGGGCCGGGAAGTCAGCTTGACCGAAGCCGGTCGCGCCCTGCTGCCACGGGCCTATCAGATCCTCAATGTGCTGGATGACACCCGTCGCGCCCTGACCAATCTCACCGGCGAAGTCACCGGTCGTCTGACATTGGCCACCAGTCATCACATTGGCCTGCACCGTTTGCCGCCCTTATTAAGAGAGTTCACTCGACGCTACCCACAAGTGGCGCTGGATATTCAGTTCCTCGATTCGGAAGTGGCCTACGAAGAAATCCTCCATGGCCGCGCCGAACTGGCGGTAATCACTCTTGCACCGGAACCTCACGTACTGGTCAAAGCCACGCCCGTGTGGGACGACCCGCTGGATTTCGTGGTCGCCCCGGAGCATTCGCTGATCGCTAACGGCCCCGTCAGCCTGGCGGATATTGCCCTGCACCCCGCGGTTTTCCCCGGTGGCAACACCTTTACCCACCACATCGTGCAGCGCCTGTTCGAGGCCCAAGGCCTGACGCCGAACATCGCCATGAGCACGAACTATCTGGAAACCATAAAGATGATGGTCTCGATCGGCCTGGCCTGGAGCGTTTTGCCGCGCACCATGCTGGACGATCAAGTAGCGCGCATACCTTTGCCGGGCATACAGCTCACTCGCCAGCTAGGCTATATCCTGCACACCGAACGGACGCTGTCGAATGCGGCACGGGCCTTTATGGCCCTGCTGGATGCACAAATCGATCAGCCAGGGACTCGCGGCTAAGCTGTGCTTCTTCTTTTTGTGCTACGCCTATAGAGCCCCAAAACCCTGTGCCTAACGCCCAATTCAGCCCAAGGCCTGTTATCCATGCCCAAATCTGTTGAACGTATGCCGCCGATGCCGCGTATTCAGGCACTTGACCCCAAACGGTCCGAGCAGAGCTGGGAAAACGCCCCGCAGTTGCTGGCGGCCCTCAATGGTGCGCGGCTGGGCGCCTGGTATTGGGACATCGAGCGCGGGCAAATCAGTTGGTCACGGGGCACTCAGGCGTTGTTCGGCTTCGATCCCCGGCAACCGTTGCCGGAAGACCTGGAATACCTCGACCTGCTGCCTCAGGAGGATCGGGCGAAAACCATTCGCGCCTTCCATGCGGTGATCGCCGGCGCCCCGCTGGAACAGGCGATGCACCACCGCATCCGCTGGCCGGACGGCAGCCTGCACTGGCTGGAAATCAACGGCAGCCTGCTGCCAGACAAAAACGGCCGGCCGCGAATGATTGGGGTCATTCGTGAAATCACCCATCAGCGCCAGCGCGAACAGGCGCTGAGCAACTCGGAAAAACGCTTCGCCACGCTGTTTCACCTGTGCCCGAACATGGTGCTGCTGACCCGTCAGGAGGACGGGCTGATCAGCGAAGCCAACCAGTATTTCGAAAGCCTGTTCGGCTGGCCGGTGCAGGACGCTATCGGTCGAACCACGCTGGAGCTGGGCCTTTGGGTCAACCCGGAGCAACGAACGCAGCTGGTCAAGGCTACTAAGTCCAAAGGCGAGCTGATCAACATGGAGGTGCAGTTTCGCGCCAGCAACGGACAGGTTCACGACGGCATCCTCAGCGCGAAAAAGGTCGAACTCGAAGGCCAGCCTTATCTGCTGAGCACGTTCCTCGATACTACCGAACGCAAAATCGCCGAGCATGCCCTCAAAGACAGCCAGGAGCGCCTCGACCTGGCCCTGGATTCGGCGCAACTCGGCACCTGGGATTGGCACATTCCCAGCGGCATGCTTTACGGCTCGGCGCGGGCCGCCCAGTTACATGGGCTGGACCCCAAACCCTTTCATGAATCCTTCGATGCGTTTTTCGAAGGCGTACCCGACGAAGAACGCGACACCATGCGCGACGCCTACCGCAGTTTGCGCGAAGGCCCGGCCGGCAATTATCAACTGACGTACCGCGTGCAGTTGGCGGACGGCAGTTCGCGCTACCTGGAAAGCCGCGCCAGACTCTACCGTGATGACCACGGCAACCCGCTGCGCATGGCCGGCACACTGCTGGATATCACTGATCAGGTGGAACGCGAACAGCAACTGGTGGCGTCGGAAGAGAAATTCGCCACCTTGTTCCAGGTCAGCCCGGACCCGATCTGCGTCACGCGCCAGGACACCGGCCACTTCATTGAGATCAACTCCAGTTTCACTCAGACATTCGGCTGGAATACCCTCGACGTGATCGGCCGTAGCGCCGATGAAATCGGCCTGTGGGACGCTTCGGCGAAAAGCCTGCAAAGGATCGAGCGGGTCATCCGCGAACAGGGCCTGAACAATGTGGCGATCATCGTTCAGCACAAGAACGGGCAGTCTCTGACCTGCGTGATCTCCAGCCGCCAGATCAGCGTCGGCGACCAGCCGTGCATCGTCACCACCCTGCGCGACATCACCCAGCAGCAACGCTCGGAAGCGGCGCTCAAGGCCAGCGAGGAGAAGTTCGCCAAGGCCTTCCACTCAAGCCCCGACGCCATCACCATTACCGAGCGTGACACCGGACGCTACCTGGAGGTTAACGACGGCTTCTGTCGCCTGACTGGCTACCGCGCCGATGAAGTGGTCGGCCGCACGGTGTATCAAGTGGGCATCTGGGCCGATGAGAAACAACGCTCGGCGTTGCTGGCAGAGCTACAGATCAAGGGCCGGGTTCACCATCAGGAAATGCTCGGGCGCAACAAACGCGGCGAGCTGCTGACCGTCGAAGTCTCGGTGGAGCCGATCAACCTCAACGAAACCGCCTGCCTGCTGCTGACCGCCCGGGACGTCAGCCTGCTGAAAAACGCCGAAGCGCAGATCCGTCACCTGGCCTACCACGACCCGCTGACCAACCTGCCCAACCGCGCCCTGTTGATGGATCGTCTGAGCCAGCAGATCGCCCTGCTCAAGCGCCACAACCTGCGCGGCGCGCTGATGTTCCTCGATCTCGACCACTTCAAGCACATCAACGACTCCCTCGGCCACCCGGTGGGCGATACGGTGCTGAAGATCATCACCGCGCGCCTTGAAGCCAGCGTGCGCATGGAAGACACCGTCGCGCGCCTGGGCGGTGACGAGTTCGTGGTACTGCTCAGCGGTCTGGAAGGTTCGCGCAGTGACGTCAGCGCTCAGGTCCGGGAGTTGGCGGACACCCTGCGCGAACTGCTGTCCGAACCGATGTTCCTCGACGGACAGCGTCTGCAAGTGACGCCGAGCATCGGCATCGCGCTGATTCCCGACCACGGCTCAACCCCGACCGACCTGCTCAAACGCGCCGATATCGCCCTCTACCGCGCCAAAGACTCGGGCCGCAACACCACGCAGATGTATCACAACACCATGCAGAAGGCCGCCAGCGAACGCCTGCGCATGGAAACCGACCTGCGTCTGGCGCTTTCCCGGGGTGAGTTCAGCGTGCAATACCAACCCCAGGTGGATGCTCGAAACAACCGCATAACCGGTGCCGAAGCCTTGGTGCGTTGGCACCATCCGCAGCTGGGCGCGCAATCGCCCACCGAGTTCATCAAGGTACTGGAAGACAGCGGGCTGATTCTGGAAGTCGGTACGTGGATCCTCGACGAAGCCTGTGCGGCCTTCAAACACCTGATCGCCAAGGGCCTGATCGATCCGCTCGATTTCAGCCTGTGCGTGAACATCAGCCCCCGGCAATTCCGTCAGAACGATTTCGTAGAACGCATCGAACGCAGCCTCGGCAGCCACGGCCTGCCCTGCTCATTGCTGAAACTGGAAATTACCGAAGGCATCGTCATCCAGAACCTGGACGACACCATCAGCAAAATGCGGCGCCTGAAAAAACTCGGTGTGAGCTTTGCCATGGACGATTTCGGTACCGGCTATTCCTCGCTGACCTACCTCAAGCGCCTGCCGGTAGACACCCTGAAAATCGACCAGTCATTCATCCGCGACGCGACCACCGACCCCAACGATGCCGAAATCATTCGCGCCATCGTCGCCATGGCCCGCAGTCTGGAGTTGGAAGTCATCGCCGAAGGGGTGGAAACCCTGGAGCAGCTGGAGTTTTTGCAGGGGCTGGGCTGCCATTTGTATCAGGGGTATTTGCACAGCCGGCCGTTGCTGGTGGAGGAATTTCAGAAACTGCTCAAGTGACGGTAACAAAAAAGGGCGCCAGTGGATGGCGCCCTTTTCGTTGCTCTGACTCAGTGCTGCAGAGCCGGTTTTTCGGTCCCGTTGATCGGGATGCGTTTGGCTTTCGCTTCTTCCGGAATCACACGCAGCAGGTCGATACTCAACAAACCATTGCGCAGTTCGGCGGCCCTGATTTCAATATGGTCCGCCAGACGGAACGACAGTTTGAAGGCGCGCTGCGCGATGCCTTGGTACAGATAAGTGACGTTTTCGTCCGCGTCACGCTTGCCGCCACTGATGGTCAGCACACCTTTCTCCACTTGCAGGTCCAGGTCTTCTTCCTGGAAACCGGCGGCCGCTACGACGATGCGATATTGGTCATCACCATATTTTTCAACGTTGTAGGGTGGATAGGTGCTGCCTGGCTCATTGCGCAGGGCGGTTTCGAACAAATCGTTGAAACGATCGAAACCTACCGAGGAACGGAACAGTGGGGCCAGGGAAAATGCAGTACTCATGATTCAAATCTCCTGAACATAATCAGCAAGTTTTTTTGTCTCCGCGACCCGATTTCGGCATCGCGTAATCCTTAAATAAGGACCGCTGATTGCTTTTCAAGAGATTTTTTTTAAATTTTTTTTTAAGTAGATTCAGGCCGCCTCAGATACCTGCAGACCCAGTAAACGCGAGACATTATCCAGTTCGGTCTCACGACGCAGGACGGTGAACAGCTCTACCGCCTCGGGATAATTGCGGGTCAGCATCGCCAGCCACTGCTTCAAGCGGCCCGGCGATTGGCGCGGCGTCATCTGCGCCTTGGCTTGCAGCCAGAAGTCCTGAATCAGCGGCAGCAGCTCGGCCCAGGTCATCTCGACGACGTCCTCACCGGCGCGGGCGGCGGCGATTTGCCGGGCCAGATCGGGGCGCGATACCAGACCGCGACCGAGCATGATGTCTTCGACGCCACTGATCTCGCGGCAACGACGCCAGTCTTCAACACTCCAGATGTCGCCATTGGCAAACACCGGCACCTTGACCACGTCCTGCACCCGCGGGATCCATTCCCAGTGGGCTGGCGGCTTGTAGCCATCGGTCTTGGTCCGTGCGTGAACCACGATGTGTGCCGCGCCGCCTTCAGCCAGGGCCGTGGCGCAAACCAGCGCACCGTCCGGGCTGTCGAAACCGAGACGCATCTTGGCGGTCACCGGGATATGCGCGGGGACGGCACGACGGACATGTTCAACGATTTGGTTGAGCAGTTCGGGCTCTTTGAGCAGCACCGCGCCGCCACGGGATTTGTTGACGGTCTTGGCCGGGCAGCCGAAGTTCAGGTCGATGACTTCGGAACCCAGCTCGCAGGCCAGCGCGGCGTTTTCCGCCAGGCACACCGGATCGGAGCCGAGCAGTTGCACCCGCAACGGCACGCCGGAGGCGGTTCGGGCGCCAGTCAGCAGTTCCGGGCCGAACTTGTGGTAATAGGCAGGCGTGAGCAGCTGATCGTTGATCCGAATGAATTCGGTCACGCACCAATCAATACCGCCCACACGGGTCAGCACGTCCCGCAGGATGTTGTCGACCAACCCCTCCATGGGCGCCAAAGCAATTTGCATGAAAAACACACTCAACGAAAAACGTGCGGCAGTTTACTGGTTTCGGCGCGCAGAAGGTATTTCGTCAGACCGGGCGATGGCAAATGTGCGGACGCCTTCGCGGGCAAGCCTCGCTCCTACACGGCTCGATATCCAACCTGTAGGAGCGAGACTTGCCCGCGAAAGCTTCAATTAGCTCGCAACTTGCAATGCAGGGCCATAGCCCTCGATAAACTCCGCCGGCATGCGCTTGGGCTTGCCGGTCGACAGTTCGATGCACACGAAAGTGGTCTGCGCCCGCAGCAACGTCGTGTTATCGCTGGGGCGGATCAGTTGGAAGTGTCGGGTCATTTTCAGGCGCTGGTCCCAGTCGACGATCCAGGTCGCCAACTGCAACTCATCGCCCTCATAGGCTGCTGCCAGATAATCGATCTCGTGCCGTACCACCGCCATCGCCCGATCCAGCCGCCGGTACTCGACCAGATCCAGCCCAAGCCGTTGCGAGTGACGCCAGGCGCAGCGCTCGAGCCAGGTCACGTACACCGCGTTGTTCGCGTGGCCCAGCCCGTCGATGTCCTCGGCGCCCACTTGCAGATCAATGATAAACGGCGTTGCCCGATCCCAGCCCATACCCCACTCCCGGTCAGATTATTTCGACCGGGGCAGTGTAACGGAAGCTCAGGCCGATTGGCGCGATTGCAGGCTTCGACCGGCCAGCAACGAGAGAACGCCGTCGATCAGCCGCGGATCGGCCAGGACCCGTTGATGACCGCCCTCCTCCAGGCGTAACAAACGGCTGTCGAACCAGGCTTCGTGGATCAATTGCGATTCCTTGACTGGAACAAAGTTGTCGTCCTCGGCATGGACGATCAGCCCCGGCATGTCGAGCTGATAGCGCACGACATCCAGCGCAGCGGCGCGCATGCCGACGTCTTTCTCGACCTGGCGAATGAATGCAGAACGGGCTTTGGGCGGCAACCCCACATAGCTCGCGAACCCACGCAGTACCCCGAGAATTCGCGCCGGAGCGGCGATCGAGACCAGGGTTTCGGTGCGCAAGCCCAACTGAACTGCGAGCATGGCACTGGCGCCGCCCATGGAGTGACCGATCACCGCTTGCAGCGGCGGCAATTCAGCGGCCGCTTCGAGCATGGCCCGAGCGAACAGCACCACATTAGCCTCGCGACCAGGCGAACGACCGTGAGCCGGGCCGTCCAGGGCAACCACGGTGTAACCGGCATCGACCAGCGCCGTGATCAGCGCGGCAAACTGTGTCGGCCGGCCCTCCCAGCCGTGCATCAACAACACCGCTGGCCCCTGGCCCCAACGCAGCGCGGAGAGGCCGAAGCGCAAAGTGATTCGCTCGGATTTCGCCAGCAGCGGCAATTCCCAGTCACGTGGCAGCAATTGCCGCGGAGTCATAAATGCCAGACGCATCTTGCTCGCCACCAGCTTCGGCGCGAACCAGCCCAAGGTGCCATTAACGCCACGAACCCAGCTCAACGTGTTCATCGCCCATCTCCTCAGGCTGACGCCTTTAGGTCATAACACCGCCGACTTGGCGGCGCGCAGCAATCGATCGGACAACTCTCCTGGCCCCAGCGCCCGCGCCAGAGCCAAACCACCGACCATCAAGGCCATATCGGCCAAGGCTTTGTCGGCTTCTTCCGGGCTGGCCGCCAACTGCGCGACCATCAACTCAACATGTTCATTCAACGCCACACGAAATTCGTCGGGCAGACGGCCCAGCTCGCCGACGGACGCCGGAATCGGACATGCCTGCTCGGTGGAATCACGGTGTTTGCGCGACAGGTAGAACGCTGCGACCAACGCGCGACGCTCTTCGCCGGTCAACTCGGCGTCCATGTCGGCGATCAAGCCACGACGATGGCTGAGCAGCTGCTTGAACGCTTCCAGCATCAATGCGTCCTTGCTTTCGAAGTGCGCGTAGAAGCCACCGACCGTCAGGCCGGCCGCGCCCATCACTTCGCCCACGCTCGGCTCGGCCGGGCCGCGCTGAATCAGCGCTGCACTGGCAGCCTTGAGGATGCGCTCGCGGGTTTGAGCTTTTTTATCGTTCATCGTTGCCTCCGAATATTACGAGTAGAATATTATTCTCATAATAATTTTTCGCAAGTCGGGAATGCGACCGCTGGTCTGAAGAGAAATGGTTTTAAGGAAAAAGGAGAGTTGGCCAAACGCCAGACAAACAAAAGGGCCATTCAATAATTGAATGACCCTTAAAAATCCCGCAGAGCGGGTAATCGTGGCGTCCCCTAGGGGACTCGAACCCCTGTTACCGCCGTGAAAGGGCGGTGTCCTAGGCCACTAGACGAAGGGGACACAAACCCTTCTATACAATTGATCAGTGCTGAGAGCTGATCGATTCAAGGCCGGTGTGGCCAGACCTTGAACTGTAAAATTGGTGGAGCTAGACGGGATCGAACCGTCGACCTCTTGCATGCCATGCAAGCGCTCTCCCAGCTGAGCTATAGCCCCGGATTTTTCGCCTCGCGGCGGAGCGACATCTTGCAACATCGCTTCTGTAAAACTGGCGTCCCCTAGGGGACTCGAACCCCTGTTACCGCCGTGAAAGGGCGGTGTCCTAGGCCACTAGACGAAGGGGACGCAAACCCTTCTATACAACTGATCAACGCTGAGTGTTGATCGCTTCAAGGCCGGTGTGGCCAGACCTTGAAGTGTAAATTGGTGGAGCTAGACGGGATCGAACCGTCGACCTCTTGCATGCCATGCAAGCGCTCTCCCAGCTGAGCTATAGCCCCTCATCGCTGAGGACGGGGCGAATCTTAATGGCGCATCGGAAGACTGTCAAACTTATTTTCAACAATTTTCAAAATTTTTTGCCCACATAACAATCACTTACCGCCCTCCCCCCGCAAATCCGGAGTTTTTTCCCCTGTAGGAGCTGGCTTGCCAGCGAAGACGACCGCAAGATCGATGCAAGCTTCGAGGTCGCCTTCGCCGGCAAGCCGGCGCCTACAGGTGTCAGGCGATGGCGCCCAACAGCTTTTCCCACTCCTTGTTTTCCTTCTTCGACACGCCGCCCAGCAGGTCGATAGCCTGGCGCAGACGGAAACGGGTCAAGTCCGGACCGAGGATTTCCATCGCATCGAGTACCGATACCGAACTGGCCTGGCCTGTGATCGCAGCGAACATCAGCGGCATGGCGTCACGCAGTTTCAACTCCAGCGATTCGACTACAGCCTGAATCGTCGCGGTAATGCTGTCCTTCTCCCACTGACGCAGGCTTTCCAGTTTCCACAGGATCAGTTGCATCAACTGCCGAACCTGATCGCCCGAGAGCTTCTTGGATTCGAACAGCTTGGCGTCCGGATTCACGCCACCGGCGAAGAAGAAACCGGCCAGCGGTGCGACCTGGCTGAAGATTTCAACCCGACCCTGCACATGCGGTGCGATCTTCATCATGTATTCAGGGTTCAGTGCCCACTTTTGCAGACGAGCGGCGAACTCTTCCACCGGCAGGTCACGCAGCCATTGACCGTTGAGCCACGACAGTTTTTCGATGTCGAAAATCGGTCCACCGAGAGAGACACGCTTGAGGTCAAAGTTATCGACCATTTCCTGCAGAGAGAACTTCTCGCGCTCATCCGGCATCGACCAGCCCATGCGGCCCAGGTAGTTGAGCATCGCTTCCGGCATGAAGCCCATGCGCTCGTAGAACGTTACCGAGGTCGGGTTTTTGCGCTTGGACAGCTTGCTCTTGTCCGGATTACGCAGCAGCGGCATGTAGCACAGCTGTGGTTGTTCCCAGCCGAAGTACTCGTACAAAAGGATCAGTTTCGGTGCCGAAGGCAGCCACTCTTCACCGCGCAGAACGTGGGTAATGCCCATCAAGTGGTCATCGACCACGTTGGCCAGGAAGTACGTTGGCAGGCCGTCGGTCTTCATCAGCACTTGCATGTCCATGCGATCCCACGGGATCTCGACGTCGCCACGCAGCATGTCCGGCACTACGCACACGCCTTCGGTCGGCACTTTCATGCGGATGACGTGTGGTTCACCGGCGGCCAGGCGGCGCGCGACTTCTTCCTTGGAGAGCAACAGCGCACGGCCGTCGTAACGCGGGGTTTCGCCACGCGCCATTTGCTCGGCGCGCATTTGGTCCAATTCTTCGGCCGTGCAGAAGCACGGGAAGGCATGGCCCATGTCGACCAATTGCTGGCAGTACTTCTGATAGATGTCGCCGCGCTCGCTTTGACGGTAAGGACCGTGCGGGCCTCCGACGTCCGGGCCTTCGCTCCAGTCGATACCCAACCAACGCAGGGCGTCGTAAATCTGCTGTTCGGACTCGCGGGTCGAACGCAGTTGATCGGTGTCTTCGATCCGCAGGATGAACTCACCGCCATGCTGCTTGGCAAAGCAGTAGTTGAACAAAGCGATGTAAGCGGTACCTACGTGGGGGTCCCCGGTAGGCGATGGCGCGATGCGAGTGCGGACGGTGGTCATGGCATGTCTCAAAAAGAATAAAAGCGAAGATCAAACAAGAGGCGAATGGTAACAGGCGATAGCTGCCCGGCTCCAGTCAGCAGGGTATTTAAGAAGATTGATGTCTGGATTGCGCCAGGGCTTTGGACCGTGGCGCGCCTTTCGCGGGCAAGCCTCGCTCCTACAGATACGTGTAGGTCGCAAAATGGGGAACGATACAGCCCCCGTAGGAGCGAGGCTTGCCCGCGAAGAGGCCCTCACAGACAACACAAAGATCAAACGACCAACAACCGCTCCCGCAACTTGCCGATTTCGTCGCGCAGCTGCGCCGCGGCTTCGAATTCCAGGTCGCGGGCGAGCTGGTACATCTTTTCTTCCAACTGGCGAATGCGTTTGCTGATCTCGCTCGGCGAGCGCAGTTCGGCCTCGTACTTGGCACTTTCCTCGGCGGCCTTGGCCATGCCCTTGCGCTTCTTGCTGCGCGAACCCGGCACGACCGCGCCTTCCATGATGTCGGCGACGTCCTTGAACACTCCCTTCGGCGTGATGCCATTGGCCAGGTTGAAGGCGATCTGCTTGTCGCGACGACGCTCGGTCTCGCCGATCGCCCGCTCCATGGAACCGGTGATGCGATCCGCATACAGAATCGCCCGCCCATTGAGGTTACGCGCCGCCCGGCCGATGGTCTGGATCAGCGAGCGCTCGGAACGCAGGAAGCCTTCCTTGTCGGCATCGAGAATCGCCACCAGCGAGACTTCCGGCATGTCCAGACCTTCACGCAGAAGGTTGATTCCCACCAGCACATCGAAGACGCCGAGACGCAAGTCACGGATAATTTCGACCCGCTCCACGGTGTCGATGTCCGAGTGCAGATAACGCACGCGTACGCCGTGGTCGGCCAGGTAATCGGTCAAGTCTTCGGACATGCGCTTGGTCAGCGTGGTGACCAGCACCCGCTCTTCCAGGGCGACACGCTTGGTGATTTCCGAGAGCAAATCGTCGACCTGAGTCAACGCCGGACGGATTTCGATTTGCGGGTCCACCAGACCGGTTGGGCGCACCAATTGCTCGACCACTCGACCGGCGTGCTCCGCCTCGTAATTTCCCGGCGTGGCCGAGACAAAAATCGTTTGGGGACTGATGCTTTCGAACTCATCGAAACGCATCGGCCGGTTGTCCAGCGCGGACGGCAGGCGGAAGCCGTACTCGACCAGCGTTTCCTTCCGGGAACGGTCACCTTTATACATGGCGCCGACTTGCGGCACGCTGACGTGAGACTCGTCGATTACCAGCAAAGCGTCGGCCGGCAGATAGTCAAACAACGTGGGTGGCGCCTGGCCGGACTCACGCCCCGACAGGTAGCGCGAATAGTTTTCGATGCCATTGCAATAACCCAGTTCGAGGATCATCTCCAGATCGAACCGGGTGCGTTGCTCCAGTCGCTGGGCTTCCACCAGTTTGTTATTGGAACGCAGGTATTCCAGGCGCTCCTGCAATTCGACCTTGATTCCTTCGGTGGCCTCGAGCAGGGTTTCCCGCGGGGTCACGTAATGGCTCTTCGGATAGAAGGTGAAACGCGGCAGTTTGCGGATGACTTCACCGGTCAACGGGTCGAAGGCGGACAGGCTCTCCACTTCATCATCAAACAGCTCGATGCGGATCGCTTCGAAATCGGATTCCGCCGGATGGATATCAATCACATCGCCGCGCACCCGAAAGGTCGCGCGAGCGAAGTCCATGTCGTTGCGGGTGTATTGCAGGTCGGCCAGGCGACGCAATAGCGCGCGCTGGTCGAGCTTGTCGCCGCGATCGACGTGCAACACCATCTTCAAATAGGTTTCCGGACTGCCCAGACCGTAGATGCACGACACCGTGGTGACGATGATCGCGTCCTTGCGCTCCAACAGTGCCTTGGTCGCGGACAGGCGCATCTGCTCGATGTGGTCGTTGATCGAGGCATCCTTCTCGATGAAGGTGTCGGACGACGGTACGTAGGCTTCGGGCTGGTAGTAGTCGTAATAGGAGACGAAGTATTCAACCGCGTTGTTCGGGAAGAACGCCTTGAATTCGCCATACAACTGCGCGGCTAGCGTCTTGTTGGGCGCCAGCACCAGCGTCGGGCGCTGTATCTGGGCGATCACGTTGGCGATGCTGAAGGTCTTGCCCGAGCCCGTCACACCGAGCAACGTCTGGTGCGCCAGCCCGGCCTCAATGCCCTCGACCATCAGGCGGATGGCTTCCGGCTGATCGCCGGCGGGCTCGAAGCGGGTGATTAGCTGGAATTCAGACATACATACCTCTAGTTCACTCTTGTCCGGTTACACCGGACAGGAACGAGAAAGACCGCAAACGACCGATGTCGCCCGAGGAAAAAACTGGATTGTGCTCAATGTGGAGCCGATTGCCATCGCTTTCAAGGTAAACGTCCTACATCGGGTAGAACCTTTGACGACATCACTCGACCAACGATCGAAAAATAATTCGAAAAACTTACCGTAAAAGCCGAATCGCCTGTCGCCATCAATCGCTGATGACCTCTATACTAGCTCCCCGTTTGTGCACCGCTCTAGTGCATTCGGCTGGAGCGCGACACGTCCCTCCACACTCCATTCAGAGCCGCCGCAATAATGAGCCTGTTCTCCGCTGTCGAAATGGCACCACGCGATCCAATCCTGGGCCTCAACGAAGCATTTAATGCCGATACCCGTACCAACAAGGTCAACCTGGGGGTCGGTGTTTACTGCGACGAGGAGGGGCGAATTCCACTCCTGCGCGCCGTTGTCGAAGCCGAGACGATTCGCGCCGCTCAACACGTTTCCCGTGGTTACTTGCCGATCGACGGCATCGCCGCCTACGACCAGGCCGTGCAGAAACTGCTGTTCGGCAATGATTCGCCGCTGATCGCTGCTGGCCGGGTCATCACCACCCAAGCCGTCGGCGGTACCGGCGCGCTGAAAATCGGTGCCGACTTCCTCAAGCAACTGTTGCCGAACGCCGTTGTAGCAATCAGCGACCCGAGCTGGGAAAACCACCGCGCGCTGTTCGAAACCGCCGGTTTCCCGGTGCAGAACTATCGCTACTACGACGCTGCGACCCACGACGTTAACCGCGCCGGCTTGCTGGAAGACTTGAACGCCCTGCCGTCCGGCTCCATCGTTGTGCTGCACGCTTGCTGCCACAACCCAACCGGCGTGGACCTGAGCCCGACGGACTGGAAAAACGTGCTGGAAGTGGTCAAGGCCAAAGGTCACGTGCCATTTCTCGACATGGCCTACCAGGGCTTTGGCGACGGTATCGATGAAGACGCCGCGGCCGTGCGCCTGTTCGCCGAATCGGACCTGACCTTCTTCGTCTCCAGCTCGTTCTCCAAATCTTTCTCGCTGTACGGCGAGCGCGTTGGCGCCCTGTCGATCGTCAGCGAATCGAAAGAAGAAAGCGCGCGCGTGCTGTCGCAAGTCAAACGCGTGATCCGCACCAACTACTCCAACCCGCCGACCCACGGTGCAAGCATCGTCGCCGCCGTGCTGAACAGCCCGGTACTGCGCGCTCAGTGGGAAGAGGAACTGGCAGAAATGCGCCTGCGGATTCGCGGCATGCGCATCCAGATGGTCGACCTGCTGGCGAAAAACGCTCCCCAGCGCGACTTCAGCTTCGTCGGTCGCCAGCGCGGCATGTTCTCCTACTCCGGCCTGACGGTTGAGCAAGTGACCCGTCTGCGCAACGAGTTCGGCATCTATGCCCTGGACACCGGCCGCATCTGCGTTGCCGCGCTGAACCAGAGCAACATCGACGCCGTGACCAAGGCCATCGTTCAGGTGATCTGAGTCGTTGCGTGATTGAAAACGGGAGGCCACATGGCTTCCCGTTTTTTTATGGATCGCAGATAAATCTCAAAGCAGCAGCTGCGCCCTTTAAACTCCACTCAAATCAGATGTGGGAGCGAGCCTGCTCGCGATAGCGGTCTTTCTGCCACATAGATACAAGAGATGCCTCCGCCAGCAGGCTCGCTCCCACAGGTTTTGTGTACACCCGAGAATTCTTGAGAACCCACATGAAAAACGATGACCTACGCGCCGACCGCGACGAGCTGGACCACTTCGTGCCCCGCTCCTCGGCCAAACGCGGTAATAACCTGGTGCTGCAAATAGCTGCGGGCGTATTCCTTGGCGGTCTGGCGTTGTGGCTGGTGCAACTGGCCGCCACGACGCTGTACGCCAAACTGATGCTCGCCACCATTACCTTCGGCGGTTAGACCAGTTCGTTCGCGCGTTGGCTGGCCGCGTCGTCGTAAGCCACATAAAGCAACTCGGCCACCTGGCTTTTGATCGCTTTGGTGCTTTCCAGGCCCAGGACAAAACCTTCGGCCTTGCCGCCCGCGCGGTTCAATTCGCCAGCGGTGCTGGCCTGAGTGATAGCGTCGAACAGTTTCTCGGCGTGCGGACCAACGCCTTTGGGCAGGCTGATCTGAGCGATGCTCATGCGAACACCCCGCTGTTTTGAGGTGTGAGGGCTGGGTGATTCATGGCGCATACCTTTTCGGCTGAGGGCCGGCAGCGCGTGTCACCACTTCCGGGCGACCATGGTAGACCTCTAACGCGTTTCTGGTAACCGCCGATGGCCAATAACCCCCTCTGATCCGATGAAAACCTCAAACAGCCAACAGAGGCTTGACTTCTCTTTTTGAATCAGTAACATAGACGCCATTCCGCGATAGCTCAGTTGGTAGAGCAAGTGACTGTTAATCACTGGGTCCCTGGTTCGAGTCCAGGTCGTGGAGCCAGACAAGGTTCCAGAGAAAGCTTTAAAAATCTCTGAAACCACCGAAAAACCCGCCTTCTGGCGGGTTTTTTCGTTTTGGCGCTCCGTCGGATCTGGTGGGTACCAGCCGTTTTAAGGGTAGAGTTTGGGATAAAGGTCAATTCGGTCGCGCACTACTACTCCACTCTCCAACGCCGCTTGCCTTCGGCCAAGCCCACAGACCGCGCCTACAAGCTTTTCGACGGCGACGGCCTTTACCTCCTAGTCCAACCCAATGGCCGCAAAGGCTGGCGTCTCAGATACGTCAAACCTGATGGCCGGGAAGGACTGACCTCATTCGGCAACTACCCCATCGTTGGCCTCGCCGATGCGCGCCGCAAGCGCTTGGAGGTCAAGCGAATGCTGGCGGATGGCATTGACCCCATAGGCGCCAAGAACCAAGCCAAGACGGACGCTCTGATCAAAGGCCGCACCTTTGAAAGTGTTGCCCTCGGCTGGCACACGGAAATGTCAGCCAAGTGGGCACCGGACTATTCCAAGATAGTGATGAGTCGCCCCAAAACTCACCTCTTCCCGCTAATCGGCGCCCGCGCCATTGTCGACCTTGATACCCACGACCTTATGCGGCCCCTGGACGCGATTAAGAAGCGCGGAACGATAGACATTGCTTTAAGGGTACAAAACTACCTGCAGAGCATCATGCGCGAGGCAAAGCGACTCCGGCTTATCACCGTAAACCCTGCTTACGACCTCGTAGGCTCGATCAAAGCCTCGCGGGTCGTCCACCGCCCCGCCTTATCCTTATCGCGCTTGCCTGAATTGCAGGAGCGGATCGACACCTATAAAGGCCGCGCACTTACCCGGCTGACGGTCTTGTTGTCGCTGCACGTGTTTGTACGCTCCAGCGAGATGCGCTTCGCCCGCTGGAGCGAGTTCGACCTCAAACGTGGCGTCTGGGAAATACCCGACACGCGACCAGCGTTGGAAGGCGTACCCTTTTCCACAAGGGGTACGAAGATGGCAGGCGATATCCATCTTGTACCCTTATCGCCGCAAGCGATCGCCCTGCTCGAGCAGATCCACGCAATCACAGGCAAATTTGACTTGGTGTTCGCAGGCGATACCAAGTCTTGGAAACCAATGTCCGAAAACACCGTGAACAGCGCGCTTCGGAAGATGGGGTACGACACCAAAACCGAGATCTGTGGCCATGGCTTTCGTTCGATGGCCTGCAGCGCACTGATCGAGTCGGGTTTGTGGACGGACACAGCCATCGAGCGGCAGATGAGCCACAAGGAACGCAACAACGTCCGAGCGGCCTACATCCACAAGGCTGAGTTCATTGAGGAGCGCAGACTGATCATGAACTGGTGGAGTCGCTACCTTGAGGCTAATCAGCAGAAGCATGTCAGCCCACGCGAATTCGCCAATCAGACGAGTGCGAATGTCACTCGACTAAAAGCAAAACGTGGCGCAACTGAGTAAGCGCTCGGTTCTCATATCTCAGTGATCCGCTTGTCCACGCGGGTCCATCCAGACAGGGCTGCAAAGCCGCCCTGTCTGGATGGACCTCACTTAAAAAATCTAAAGCCCACGCAATTGTCTGTGGAAAACCACTGATTTCCATTAGTGGATAATTTCATCCACAGCCGCAGAACTCCCGAAAATTCGAGCCTTGACCCGAATTCTCCACAGGCGTAGAAAAGGTCGGGCAAAGCGCTGTCGTTGACAGCAACCCAGGTAGCCAAAACCTTTAAGGCTACGCCACGCCGTGGTGGTTCTCCCAAAGTACGATTAGCGTCCGGCGGCTCGCACGGTCACTCACCGAGTGATGGATGCCCACTTCAGATCATTGCCATGCGGCAAATACATCCCCCTACCCAACTGCCCTGCAGCAACCTATCCGCGCGGCCATTTCACTGCGCCAACCTGCGCCCGTCTCTTACTCCCGGAAAGAGACAGGCGCTCCTACCACTGCTGCAGCCCACCTCGTACAAGGCTTTGCGGCATTCCCCCTCGTGACAATCGGCGTTACAAACACCGAAGTCACCAGCAACAGCGATGCAGATGATGGTGCCGCAGCCCAGGGAATGGACTGCACCTGACTGACAGTCAGGCATGCCCCGGTCATCGCATCACTGCCTTCACCCGACTCAGGATCTCGCGGCGCCGGTCTCGTCAGCCAGCGCAGCCTCCACCCGCCCACTTCCTCGGAAGTGTTCAGGAGGCCAGATCATGAGATGCCCAAGCTCCCGGTCGTAAGGAGTCGCCAGTCCCGCGTTAGTGGACAACCCTCACAGGTCGCAGGGGCCTTGATCCCTGATAACACTCAGCATTCATGGCGGGATGACGTGGGGAAGGTTTTAAAGGTTTGGCTTCGAGAGGAGTTTGATCATGGCATTGGTGGGTAGACGGGGTTGTCCAGTGTGAATAGACCCATGACGGTGCTTCGCGGCAATCAGTATGTGAGCGTCTCGACGATGCCTGACAGCAAGTGGTGCTGACAATCAACAGTCCAGTAATCGTCATCCACATGAAGCGATTTTCCTATTGTTCGGGAGCAAATTATCAATACCTTCGATTGCGTTGATAGTGAAAATCAGTACGAGCACATTGTTTACCTACCAACTGGATGGTAGTTTATTAACAAGTTTTTAGATAACTGTAATCAACACCATCCCTGTGAGAACCCCATGCACGATTGGAAGCAAACCCGCAAAGACATCAATACTCGCTTGGTAGAACTAAACGGCCTGTCTCCGGAAACAATGAAAGGCATGGCGTCGCTCGGCGCTGCCGGCGGCAAGACCAATCACCTGAACGCGAAGACCCGGGAACTGATCTCCCTCGCCGTGGCCGTGACCACCCGCTGCGACGGTTGCATCGCCTTCCACGCCGCCGAAGCCAAGAAACTTGGCGTCACCAGTGAAGAAGTCGCCGAAGCACTGGGCGTGGCAATCAACATGAACGCCGGTGCCGCGTTGGTGTACAGCACACATGTGCTGGATGCATTCGATAAGTCGTAAATCAAACGCTGACTTTCAACCTGTTAACGACTTCGAGACTAATCATGAATAAGCTGCTCACCCCTTACGATCTGTCCGGTACTGCGCTAAAAAACCGGGTCGTCATGGCCCCCATGACCCGCACCCGGACGCTAGACAACATCCCTAACGAGTTCACCGCGCTGTATTACGCACAGCGCGCTTCTGCTGGTCTGCTGATCACCGAAGGCCTGCCGATTTCCGACGAAGCCCGTGGCTACCTGTACACCCCAGGTATTTATGCCGACGAACACTTGCCAAGCTGGCGTCAGGTCACCGACGCGGTGCATGCCAAGGGCGGGAAGATCTTCGCGCAGTTATGGCACGTTGGCCGTATGTCCCATATTTCGGTGCATGGCATGGTTCCGGTTTCTTCGGGTACTCAGCCGGCGGTCGATACCACGGTATATGCCTGGATCGAGCCTGGCGAATCCGGTCCTGTGCAACCCAGCGTGCCCCGTGCGCTGGAAACGGATGAAGTGAAACGTGTCATCACTGACTTTGTGAAGTCTGCGCGCATGGCGATGGAGGCCGGTTTTGACGGTATCGAAATCATGGCTGCCAACGGGTTCCTGTTCGATCAGTTCCTCAGCAGCGCCTTGAACACCCGTACCGACCAGTACGGTGGCTCGATCGCCAATCGCCAGCGCTTTCTGCTGGAAACCATTGACGCGATTTCTGCCGAAATCGGCGGCTCGAAGATTGGCGTACGGTTCTCGCCGTTTGGCCGCCTGTATGACTTTGGTGTGTACGAAGGTGAAGCAGAAACCTGGATGAGCATGGCGGCAGCGCTTAATGAACGCGAACTGGCCTACGTCCACCTGAACTACCAACCAACCATCGTCGCCGCTGAAACGCCGCCGGGGTTCGGCGCCGCGTTCCGTGAAGCCTACAAGGGCACCTTGATGGCCGCCGGTGGGTTTAACCAAGCCCTCGCTGAGTCGGAACTGGTTAAAGGTGAACTCGACTTGATCGCCTTCGGTACGGCCTACATCGCCAATCCCGATTTGGTAGAGCGCATGCAGAACGGCTGGCCACTGGCAGAGGGTGATCGCGCGACTTACTACGGTGTCAGCGATCGCATTGCCAAGGGTTACACCGACTACCCGGAATACGTTGCAGCCAAAGCCTGATTATTCGCTGTTTCACCACCGCCCACTTCAGACATTAAGGATCACACCATGCCTCTCGTTACCATCAAAGGCATTGAAGGCGTTTTTACCGACAAGCAGAAAGCCGAAGTCATCCAGAAAGTGACGGACGCCATGGTGTCTGTGGAAGGTGAAAACATGCGCGCCCTCACCTGGGTCATCTTCGAAGAGGTCAAAAGCGGAGATTGGGGAATCGCTGGCGAACCCGTGACTGCGCAGGACGTATTGAAACTGCAAGTAGGTAAATAAAGGGTTCCATCCCCAAAAAGCGACTCTCTGGTCGGTGGGCATCTTCATGCCCAACGACCAGAGAGTTTTTTCGTTCTGAATGAACTCGCGATTTGTCGTGGAATGCTCCCAATGATTCTGATCATTTACGCTCACCCTTACCCCGACAAATCCAAGGTTAACGAGGTGATGCTCAAGCCAATAACCCGGATGTGGTCATACGCTCCCTTTATGACCTGTACCCGGACTTCAACATCGATGTCCAAGCCGAGCAGCAAGCCCTAGAACAGGCTGAGCTTCTGGTCCTGCAACATCCGCTGTACTGGTACAGCTGCCCGCCGCTGCTGAAATTGTGGATCGATAAAGTCTTCACCCAAGGGTGGGCCTATGGCAAAGGCGCCACCGCACTCAAAGGTGAGAGCTTGTTGTGGGCCGTGACCACCGGCGGCGAGCACGACCAGTTCGACATGGGTGACCACCCCCGGGTTTTCGGTGCTTGCCCACCCCCTGCATGCGACCGCGACCTACTGCCAGATGCGCTGGCTGACGCCTGTGACTGTCCACGGTGCTCCTCGCCCCTGCTTTCGCATTGTCCTTGGGCCGCAGGGCATTGGAGCAACTGGGCATTGGTCGTTACGAAGCCCGAGAACGAGCGGATCGATTCCGTCGCCTGAACCTGGAGATGCTGGAAATAATGGCCGCGCAGCCGGTGGATGATACCGAGTTCAAGCATGACGCCTACAAACGGGCCAACGCGCTGTTAACGGAAATCTTCAACGAAGACCGCGCTCATCCCATCGTTAACTGGTCCGGGGCAAATCCACACCCGTGGGATGAAAAAGAACGCCAGGCTGATCAGCCTGACCGCTGATGGAGGAGGTTCGGTTAAATCGCCTCTTCCAACTCCGCAAGAATGGCTTTTTTCATTGCTCCAACTGAACGGGATCCGGGCATGACCCGCAGCAACCGCCCCTCATGGAACACCGCCAAGGATGGCACCGCCCGGATACCGTACATTTGCGCGATCGTCGGAGACACCGCCACATCAATCTTTGCAAAAGCCGCCAGGGAGTGAAGTTTTTCTTCCAAAGCATGAAAGACCGGCTTCATCTCCTGACAAGGCTTGCACCAGGACGCAGAAAACAGCACGACGCTGCTGCCTTTGGCCACATAGCGGGCGAAATGCTGAGCACTCAACTCAACGATACGACTCATTTGGATCTCGCTCTCAATACGGATGAAGGGCGGCACAACCCGGTGCCGCACTGCTTCTACTGATCAAACTTTGCAGCCATCTATGCCGCAGACTTGACCGCTGAATGCGTCATCTTCGACTTTCGACTTCTCCTGCATCTTGTTCAGCGCTTCAAGAAAAGCAGCCTCAGGCTGAGCACCGGACAATGAGAAGGCATTGTCGAATACAAACAAAGGCACGCCCGAACCTAGTTGCGCGGGGATATGTTCGTCCTCCTCCATCTCTACGCGCAATTCAGCGGATGACCACGCCCGTTGAATTGACGCGTCCAAAACACCTACAGCCTTGGCTATGGCCTCCAGGCTGCCGCGATCAAACAGCGACTGACCATGGGAGGTGCTTTGCTCATACAGCGCCTCGACCAGGCGTTTTTTAACGGCTTCGTCCGCAACCGCCTTGACCAGTACATGGGCATCTGCAGTATCGCCAAACAGCATGCTGTCAAAGCGATAATCAAGCCCATCGGCCCGGCCATATTTACTGACGGTGTTCATCATCGCGACAGCGGAATCCGGATTGCCGAGCTTGCGTTTAAGGGCAGCGATCATAGGCTCTGGTGCGTGATTCGCCGCCAGACGATAGGCTCTGACGTTGACTTGTACATTGTCTTTTTCAGCAAATTTATCGAGCGCCTGCTCGAATCGACGCTTGGCTACCCAGCACCAAGGGCAAACAAAATCAGACCAGATATCCACTGCATATTTTTTCAAAGAAGTTTGCATGACTCGTCCTGTACTCAAAGAAATCAAGACCGCGTTACCAGCGTTTCAAGCAAATGATCGAAGCCTGCCAACGGGTCGGTTGATCGGCCCAATGTCCAATCGATAAGGCTCGCGCCCTCTAGGCTGCTCAGCAGCATGAACGCGTAGGTCTCAACGGGTTTGTCCAGCGACCAGTTGCGCTGCCGGCCCCCTGCATTGAGGGTGACCTGAAGCCAATTGAGCTGGGTATCAAAGAACGCCCGAGTGAGCCCTTGCAGCGACAGCGGCAGTGCCGCCATTTCTGCCGCCAGGGCACCACACAAGGGCAGCAGCCCCTCGTTGGCGCTGATGATGAAAAGCCGGGCAAAACCACGAAGCCGCAACAACGGATCAGTATTCATTTCTTCGATCGAACTGAGGTTCGCATCGAAGCGTTTGATGTAGTCCTTGATCAGCTCCGCGCCCAGACTTTCCTTGGTCGGGAAGTGATGGTGAATACTGGCTTTTCTAATACCGATCTGCGCCGCAAGATCGGCATAACTGAACGCGGAATAGCCCTTGGAGCGCATTTGGGTTTCCGCGACTCTCAACAGCGCTGCTTTTGTCGTGATCGACATTGAAGACTCCTGCGGCCAGCATCAGCCTTCTTTCACTTGAACTGAGTGAAGGCGTGAAAACTCCCACGATGGGAGCTTTCATCAGGCCGCGCTCGCCACTGTGGTCAGGCCCGAACAGCCATAATTCCAGCATCCACGTCCCAGATTGCGCCGGTCACCCAGGACGTCTTGTCCGACAGCAGGAACAGGATGGTGTTGGCGACGTCTTCAGGAACGCCGACTCGTCCCAACGGGTGGAAATCGTTCAGCGACTTCATCGCTTCCGGGATCGCCTCTTTGTCCATGAACCCTTCATAGATCGAGGTGTGAACGATCCCTGGCGAGACGGCGTTGACCCGGATACCCGAGTGAGCCAATTCAATTGCCAGGTTGCGTGTCAGCGCATGCAGACCTGCCTTTGCCATGGAGTAGGCAGAGGCCGGCGAACCTGCCAATGCAGCCTGTGCACCGATGGATCCGACGTTGACAATTGCCCCTTCAAGCTTGGCGGCCAGCATGTTCTTGACCACAGCCTGAGTGATGAAGAAGGTTGCACGGTTCAGAGACAGGTACATGTCGTACTCGGCCTCATCGTGCTCGGTGAACGGCTTGGGAATAAAGATCCCGGCGGAGTTCACCATCAGGCTGATATCGCTATGGTTGGCATTGATTTCCTTGCGAACTAAATTCATGCCCTCTTCAGTCATCAGGTTGGCGACGATCACCGACACAGGGCCCAGCGGACTCAGCTCGTTACGCACCGCATCGGCCTTGTCTTGCTTGCTGCCGGTGAGCACCACGCTGCCGCCTGCCTTGAGCACCATGCGGGCCGTTTCCAAGCCCATGCCACTGGTGCCACCGACAACTAGCAGTTTTTTACCTTTGAAAAAATCGTTCATTGCAGACTCCGGTTATCCAGAACTAATTAGGGTCGGCACCAAGGCGGCTGGCTGCCTGCTGGTGCACGCAAGGTTTGAATCTCTTTGAAACGAGCGAATCAGCCCTCACGCACTTCTAGGGTCGGCACCATACGGATAGCTTTCGAAAAATTGGCGTAGTTGACAGAGGTTTTGAGCACCACGTTGTGCAGCTCTTCAACGCGCTCACGGGAGGCGTCGGTGTGCAGTCGAATCATCACACTCACTTCGTCGTAGCCCGGGTTGACGCTCTCGTCGAGGCCCAGGAAGCCTCGCAGGTCGAGGGTGCCGTCAGTCTCGATTTCCAGGCTGTGAATCTTGATCCCCATCATCGCGGCATTGGCGGCATAACCGACCGACATGCAGGCGTTGAGAGCGGCCATCAGCAGCTCTTGAGGGTTAGGCGCAGTGTTTTGGCCCAGCAACTCATTAGGCTCATCGGCGACGATTTCGAAATCCCGCGAATAGGTTTCACCGGCCAGACTGTAGCGATTGACTTTGGCCACAGAGCGAGTCTGGCCCTTCCACTGAGTCTTTACGTTGAAGCTCGCGTGGCGTTTGGTCGCATCCTCAGCAACGCCTTGGGCAAACTGCTGGAGTACGGCGACATCGATACCATTCAGGTTGTTGCTCATGTGTTCATTCCTCTTCGGATGGACCGGGCGCTCGGCCCGGAAGAGAAACAAGCCTACCAACTAGTAGGTTTGTGATCAAGAGATTATTCTTCTAACCAATCCCCCCCAAAAAAACAGCTTCGACAGAGTTTTCCTGAATAGGGATAACTGCGATAACAATGCAGTAATTTCTACTTAATCTTGTACTTCTGGTCACACACCGGAAGTGTAGACATGGGTAGGTATCCGCAACCCAAACGCGAGACCAGACGTACGCTCGTCAGATTGAGTGCACACAAAAAGAATTCAGAGAGTGTGAGCTGAGCGGCTGAAACCACTTACGAGGCGGGAAAACGGACCGAGCCAGCAGGGGCAGAATCGGTCGTTTTATGACGCAGAAAAAAGCTGATCGAACCTCAGTGATGCGTTTCGGTAACCCGAAGTCCATCTAAAATGAAATCAAATCCAGAAGACTGTTCGTAATTGTCGTTCAGCGCCCAAGATACAAAGCTGCCACCTTCCAACGTATTCAAGATGAACCTGGCAACCTTCACGCCGTCCAGCTCAGCTTTGAGTTCCCCTGCCGCTTGGCCCAGTGCGATATTGGCCTGAAGCCAATTGAGATGGATTTCGAAAAAGTCTCGCGTCAATTCCTTTAGGCTTTCAGGCAAAGCCAGCAATTCCGCCGCCAGGGCGCCGCAGAGCGGAAGCATCGCGTTTTTACTGCTTTGCGCGAACATCAAGGCGAAGGCATTGAACCGATCGATAATGCCGGTATTTTCATCGTTGATGCATTCCAGCTGATTCTTGAACCGGAACAGATAACTCTCAACGATGGCAATCGCCAGACTTTCTTTGGTGGGAAAGTGGTGGTGAATACTCGCCTTCTTGATACCGATGTCTTCCGCCAGATCGGCATAGCTGAAGGCTGCGTAGCCCTTGGTACGCAACAGAATCTCAGCGCTGGTCAGGAGGTCGGAACGTGTACTCATGATGCCGTTTCCAAATTTATCAATGCGGCATCATAAATTAGTACTTCTTCATAAGACAGCGCTCAGGTTGCGCACCTATGAACCACCCTCTGGAATCGGCCACAAGCAGTCAGCCGTTTCACAGCGCTGCATTCTCCTCAGTGAAATAGGCCTAACGTTAGGTTGCTAACTTTCTACTGTCGCCGCTGCCGTGCTCATGAGGTACTGAAAGAACTCGCATAAAATACTGTCTTGATTAGGATAATCGTAGGGATAGAGATTTTATAAATCAGCATTAATTTATTGTAAAAACAGGTACTTAAGTTTTCATTCGAGTCCAGGTCGTGAGCCAGACAGCAAGATCGAAAAGCCCCTGAATCGAAAGGTTCAGGGGCTTTTTTGTGGCCGTCATAAAGTCAAAAGATCGCAGCCTGCGGCAGCTCAGGGGATCGCATCACACACGAATCTCCTGAGCTGCCGCAGGCTGCGATCTTTTGATCTACCGCCTTTTTACCGGATACCGCCGTCAGACATGCTCACTGCTTTTCGCCGGCATCGCCCTTGGCTCGGCATGCCCATGGTCCGCCTCCACCACCGGAATCTCATTCCCGTCGCAGTCACGCAGCTTACCTTCGCTGAAGTAATCCCCTTCCCGCAACGCCGCCAGATCCTGATAGCGCAAGACGCGCTCGGTACCGGCCGCAAACACCGATTGTTGGTCCGAATTGCCGGCAGTGAGGTGGTTGAAGGTCAGGTTCAGCACGATGGCCATGATCGCCGAGGAACTGATACCCGAGTGGAAGATCGTCGCAAACCAGTTGGGGAAGTGCTCGTAGAAGTTCGGTGCGGCGATGGGGATCATGCCGAAGCCGATGGAGGTGGCGACGATGATCAGGTTGACGTTGTTGCGGTAGTCGACCTTGGACAGCGTCCGAATGCCGCTGGCCGCCACGGTGCCGAACAGCACGATACCGGCGCCGCCGAGGACGGAGGTCGGCACGGCGGCGATGACCCGGCCCATGAAGGGCAGCAATCCGAGCACCACCAGGAACACACCGCCGGTGGCCACCACGAAACGGCTCTTGATCCCGGTCACGGCCACCAGCCCGACGTTCTGGGCGAAAGCACTCTGGGTGAAGGAGCCGAAGATCGGCGCGATCATGCTCGACAGCATATCGGCGCGCAGGCCGTTGCCCAGGCGTTTGGAGTCGACTTTGGTGTCGATGATTTCACCGACGGCCAGAATGTCCGCCGAGGTTTCCACCAGGGTCACCATGATCACGATGCACATCGACAAGATTGCGGCGAAATGGAAGGTCGGCATGCCGAAATGAAACGGCGTCGGGAAGCCGAACATCGGACCTTGGGCGACGGACGAAAAGTCCGCCATGCCGAGGAACACCGCGATGACAGTGCCAATGACCATGGCCAGGAGAATCGACAAACGAGAGATGGTCGCACTGCCGATCTTGCTCAGTAGCAGCACTAGCACCAGCGTCACCGCCGCCAGACCAATGTTTGCCATGCTGCCGAAGTCCGGGGCATGGCTGTTGCCGCCCATGGCCCAGCGCGCGGCCACCGGCATCAGCGTCAGGCCGATCGTGGTGATCACAATGCCCGTCACCAGCGGCGGAAAGAACTTGGTGATTCGTGAGAACACCGGCGTGACCAACAAGCCAATCAGCGACGCGGCAATCACCGCCCCGAGAATCGACTGAAAGCCGCCCTCCCCACCACTGCTGACAATCGCCACCATGGTCGCAACGCCAGAGAACGACACGCCCTGCACCAGCGGCAACTGACAACCGAAAAACGGCAAACCCAGGGTTTGCAGCAATGTCGCCAGCCCCCCTGCAAACAATGAAGCAGCAATCAACAAACCGATGTCCGCCGGCGAGAGCCCGGCCGCCTGGCCGATGATCAAAGGCACCGCAACGATACCGCCGTACATGGTCAGAACGTGTTGCAGGCCATAAGCCATATTCGCGCCGATCCCGAGATTTTCATCTTCAGGCCGTTGGTGTGAAACATGGGGCATTTTCATGGTTGGGGGAATCCCTGGTTTTTGTTGTGCGCACACTGTATTCAAAACTCAGGACAAATGTCTATAGAGTTGTATACAACTAACCAGTCAGATTATGGACATGTGTCCATGCCACCCTTTTGCCCATGCGCCTCCAGCCTGAACCTCTTCATTCCTAAAGACGCCTGGATCGACAAAAGAAAAAGGGGTGGATTGATCAAATCCCCCCCTTTGCGTGGAGCTCAACTTACTTGCTACACAGGCTCAATCAACCGATCAAGCACCCGCTTCAACACTTCCTGTGCCGGCACTCGAATCCCGAATTCACTTTCCAGTAACCCGATCAACTCATCCACATCCGCTACCTCCCGCCGTTCGCTCTCGCTGCCCATGCGATGAATCGCAAAACTGCCGTTATTCAGTGTGCGTCGCCATCCCTCCCCCGTCCGCGCCACCATCAGTTGTTTCACGAAGGACGATTCGGGGTGGGTCGAGACATACCAGTTGCCGAGGGTGTAATCGATGTCTTCCTGACGCTGCAGATCGAAGATGTACATCGCCCGCCATTCACCTCCAACGTTGGCGCGCAAGGTGTAGCCATCGGCATGCGGTTCGATGCGATAGGGTTCGTGGGGGGTGAATTGCTCGGCTTCGGTATCCAGCATCAGCGGTGCGGTGGGCACCATGCCGCCGAAGCCGACGTCAGTGATGTAGCGCACGTCGTCGAGGGTCACCAGACTCAAGCGGTGGGTGCGAGCGGTCCACGCGCCTTCAGACTGGCCCATGACCACGCGACCGGTGATGCCACGTGCGTCGAAGCCCAGAGTCTGAAGCAAGGCCAGGAACAGGTTGTTGAGTTCGTAGCAGTAGCCACCGCGACCGTCGTGCAGGACTTTCTGCTCTATGGACGGCAGATCGATGCGCACCGGTTCGCCCAATAACGTGGTGAGGTTTTCGAACGGGAAGGCACCGGTGTGGCGCAGTTGCAGTTGGCGCAGGGTTTCCAGGGTAGGCGCCGGGGGTGCGTCGAAGCCCAGGCGTTGCAGGTACAGCGCAAGATTCGTCAGTCGTGTCTCGCTCATCGCTCAATCCTTTATGCAGAGTTCCGCGGATCGCTCCGCCGATGGGCGCCATGTATAAGGGAAAACACGGTCGGACTGACAATTGATTTAGCCAATCGCCGCACACGCCAAGACTATCGCCGTTTGCGCGCCCCCAATCGAATCCATGCCGGCGCATGATCGCTGGCATGAGGTTCGTTACGAACCCAGGCGTCGACGCCGGCCTCTTGCAGGTAAGGACTCAGTACCGGGTTGAGCAGCAGATGATCGATGCGCAACCCCGAGTTTTTCTGCCAGTGCTGACGGAAGTAATCCCAGAAGGTATAGATTCGCTCTTCCGGATACAGATGACGCAGGGAATCGGTCCAGCCCTGATCCAGCAATCGCTGATAACACGCGCGACTCTCGGGTTGCAGCAGCGCGTCCTTGAGCCAGGAGCGCGGGTTGTAGATATCCAGATCGGTGGGCACCACGTTGTAGTCGCCGGCCAGCACCACCGGATGGTCGCTGCTCTGCAGGTCCTTGGCGTGCGAGATCAGCCGCTCGAACCACGCCAGTTTGTAATCGAACTTCGGTCCCGGCTGCGGATTGCCATTGGGCAGATACAGACAACCCACCACAATCCCGTGCACGGCAGCTTCCACGTAGCGGCTATGGGTATCGCTGTCATCACCCGGCAAACCGCGCCGGCTCTCCAATGGTTGCGCATCGCGCGCCAGAATCGCCACCCCGTTCCACGACACCTGGCCGTGCCAGACGGCGCCATACCCGGCCGCCTCCAGTTCGGCGACGGGGAATGCGCCGTCCACCGATTTGAGTTCCTGCAAGCAGGCGACGTCTGGCTGCTCCCGCGCAAGCCAGGCCAATAGATTCGGCAAGCGGGCGCGCATGCCGTTGACGTTGAAGGTGGCGATTTTCAGGTTCTTCATGATCCGACGCTCGCAACGGATTGGGCGATATCCAGTTGTGACCGGGGTGCGCCACGGCAGTTGCCATGGCGCACGAAACAGGCGACTAAAGGTGCGTGCCCTGCGCTGCAAAATCCTCTCTTGATGCCTTGAGCAATGGCAGCAGCGCATGCTTGTCCACCGGCCGACTGAGATAGAACCCCTGCACTTCATGGCACTGGTCCGAGATCAGGAAGTCCAGCTGCTCCAGTGTTTCGACGCCCTCTGCGGTGACGGTCAGCCCCATGGCCTTGCCCAGATTGATGATCGCCTGCACCACGGCGCGGTCATTACTGCCGTTGCTCATGGACGCAATGAAGCGCTTGTCGATTTTGATCCCATCGAACGGATACGTGCGCAGGTAACCCAGCGAAGAATAACCGGTGCCGAAGTCGTCCATGTTCAGCCGTACGCCCAACTCCTTGAGCGCAGTCATGGTCGCCAGGGCACCATCGACGTCGATGAGCATCACGTTTTCAGTGATCTCCAGTTCCAGTCGACTGGCGGGCAATCGGCTGTGGATCAACGCCTCCCGGACATCCTCGATCACATCGCTACGGGCAAATTGCACCGGCGACAGGTTGACCGACACCATCATCGCACCGGGCCAGGTCAGGGCCGTCTCACACGCCTCGCGCAACACCCAACGGCCTAATGGCACAATCAGATCGGTCTGCTCGGCCAACGGAATAAACGCATCAGGGCTCAACAAGCCTTGCACCGGATGCTGCCAGCGCAGCAGCGCTTCGACCGAGACGATCTGCTTGCCATCGATGTGATAACGCGGCTGGTAATGCATCACGAATTCGTTGTGCTTGATCGCCTGACGCAGGTCGCTTTCCAGTTGTCGGCGATGCTGGATCTGATCGTTCATGTGCGCCGCAAAGTAGCGCCAGGTCTTCTTGCCATTGGACTTGGCCTGATACAACGCGATATCGGCACAGCGAATCAGCTCCTCCGCAAGGTGCCCCTGGCGCCGACTCAGGGCGATACCGATGCTCGCGCCAATGTGCAGCGTGTGGTGATCGTGATGAATCGGTTGATGCAGGCTGTCGAGCAAGCGCTCGCAAAACCGGTCGATTTCCGCGTGGCTGTCCATGCCGTGGAGCGCCAGCACAAACTCGTCGCCACCCAATCGGGCAACCAGATCGATGTCCCGCGTGCACTCGCGCAAACGAATGGCAACCTCCAGCAATACCGCATCGCCGGCCGGGTGACCGAGGGAATCGTTGATCGGCTTGAAGTTATCCAGGTCGATCATCAACAGCGTCAGCGCCGCCGATTGCTCTTTCAGCGCCAGCGCGTCTTCGAGATAGCGCGCCAGTTTGTTGCGGTTCGGCAGGCCAGTCAGTGCGTCGTGCATCGACAGGTGCTGGATCTGCGCATGGGCGGCGACCTCATCAGTGATGTCGCTGGCCGTCCCGCGAAAACCCAGCACTGTGCCCTTGCGCTGGATCGGTCGCGCCGACACCCGACAGACCCGTTGTTGTCCGGACTGATCGCGATAGGAACAGCGCAAGTGGCTGACGGCCTGTTCTTCATCGAGCTTGTTCAGCCACAGCGACAAGGGCGTTGTGTCGCAGTTGAGCAGTTGCCCGATGTTCTGCCCCAGCCATTGCTGATCGGAAAACCCGGTGACGGTGCTGAAGCGCCCCGACAGATAAGTGATGCAATGCTGATCGTCGATTTCCCAGATCCAGTCAGACGCGGCCTCGGCCACCGCACGAAAGCGTTCTTCACTGGCCTCCAGCGCCTGGTTCGACAAATCGAGGCTGGTGTAACTGGCATCCACATGCCCGGACGTGCGCAGGACATATCGAAAGAAGTAAGCGGTCAACAACCCCAGAATCAGCAGCGCCCCGCCCAGTGGCGGCAGCAGCGACCAGAGCAATTGGTGACCCGGCTGCTCGAGCCGGGAGACCAGGCTGTAATCGGTGCCGGCAAGGGCAACGGCCGGTTGACCGGGCGCAATAGTGCCGTCGGACATCAGGCTCAAGTCATGCAAACCGTAATCGGCACTCAAGGTACTGAGCTTTTCAGGGATTAACTGATCGACGTATATCAGCATCGAGGTGCTCTTGGGATCGACCGCCGGGCGTTCGTCATTGGGCACGATCGCGGCTGCCGTCAACAGCGCCGGTTTGCCTTCGAACAAGGTGTACCGGCTGACGGGCTCGATGAGGCTCTCCTGACTTTGAAGCTCCTCTATAAGCGTCGTCATAGAGGTCGACAAATAGGTTGTCGCCTCATCCTGAACCAGCAGCCCGCGCACCACGGCGTATTTGGTTCGCTGACGATCGACCACGAAAACGCCATCGTAGAGGTCCATGGTGAACAGGGTTTTACCCAGGTTCTGCTCGACGTAGGCCCACTGCACATCGACCTCGCCGTTCAGATGATCGTAGGCCGTCGTCCAGTTGGCATAACTGGTGATGTAGTTTTTCGTCGCGGTGATACGGTTTTCCAGCGCGCGCTGGGTATAAAACGTGGTCTTGGCCAGGTCCTCGGCATCGAGCCGCCCGGCAATGCTGAACAGAGCCATCAGCGCGATCAACACCCCGACCACAAACAGCAGGCCGACGACGAATATCAGGTTGCGGGTAATCGGTGTATGACGCGCAGGTGCAGCGGTGTTAGAGGCACTCAAATCCATGCACTTGATCCTGTCAATCGATCGCCTTATCGGGTGAGACCGGCGGGGTCTGGTCTGTCGTCATGACAGCCAGGCTCTCCACAGACCATAGCAGCCATGCTCGGTCATCGCCCCTGAATAACGCAAGTCGTTGTCGCACTTGAAGAACAGATCACATCGCCATTGTCAATCGATGGCCGCACGCCTCATCGGTCCGAACGCATCAGCGCCTCGGCGCCTCCTTCCATGGACAACACCGCCGAACGATTTCGTCCCGAATGCTTGGCCTGATACAGCGCCGCATCCGCGCGTTTGATCAACATTTCGGTGCTGTCGTGCCCTGTCGGTACAAACGAATAACAGCCAAGGCTGACCGTCACGTAGCCCGTGGGTGAGCCGCTGTGGATGATGTTCTTGTCCATGACGCTGCGGCGGATCTGCTCGGCGATCGTCAGCGCACCATGGATGTCGGTGTCCGGCAGCAACACCGCAAACTCTTCACCGCCGTAGCGCACCGCCAGATCGGCTTTGCGGTGACAGCAACTCTTCAGTGCCCGCGCCACTTCGGCCAGGCAATGGTCCCCGGCCACATGACCGTAGGTGTCGTTATAGCGCTTGAAATAATCGATATCGAGCATGATCAGGCTCAGCGGACTCGACCGCCGGGCACCGCGCCCGAACTCGACCTCCAGCGCCCGCTCGAACAGTCGACGGTTGGCCAACCCGGTCAGGCTGTCATGGGTAGCGATCAGTTCGAGGGTTTTCTGCGCCTTGCGCAAATCCGCCTCGATGCGCTCGCCCGCACGCACCTGATGAATGAACACCCAACCGAACAACCCCACGCCGAGGACGACCAGAGCGACGATCACACTGGATTGAATCGCCGTGTCGTACCAGCCCTTGAGGATCGCGTCTTTGGAAGATGCCGCCGCGACCACCACTGGATAGGCATCGAGCTGACGGTAGCCATACAACCGGACGATGCCATCCACCACCGAGTCGATCATGGCGTTGCCGGATGTCGCGCTGGGCAGAAGTTTCTGAAAAATCTCGCCCTGGACCAATGAGGTGCCGATCTGCGATTCCACAAACGGCCGTCGCGCCAGCAGTGTTCCATCGGTCAATCCCAAAAACATCGCACCGTTATCATCGATACTGAAGCTTTTGAAGAACTGATCGAAGTACGACATCTTGATCCCGGCCAGCAACACGCCCTGAAAACCGCCGCTCTTGTCGTCTATCCGCTTGGAAACCGGAATGATCCACTCGCCATTTTCCCGACTGCGAATTGCCGGGCCGATGTGCGCAAGGGATGACGCGTTTTGCTGGTGAAACCGGAAATAATCACGGTCCGCCACACCTGGACCACGGGGCAGGTTCTTGAACGACGTAACGACCCATTGCCCCTGCCTGTCGAACAGAAATATCCCGTGCAATTGATGCAGCGCCTGCACTCGCCGCGCGAAGGTTTTCTGCAAGCGTGGCGTCTGGGCAGCGTCGAAACCCTCAGCCTGAATCCAGTCCACCAGACTGGTCAGCACCAGATCGGCTTTCATGAACGTGTCTTCGGCCTGCTGTGCCATGGCCCGGGTCAGGTTCGACGAAGACACCTCGGCCAACGCCAGATCGTGACGGCGCGACTGCTCCAGTTGCAGGTAAAGCAGCCCACAGAGGCAGAGGCATACCGCTGCAATAAACAGCACCGCAGCTTTGAGCAGGGGCAGCCGCTTCAAGGCACCATCGGGCACGTGGTGCGGATCGGGAATGGGGATAGGCAAAAGCGAGTCCTGAAAGGATAAGGCAGGGGCAGAGGCCCAAAACGCTTATTTTTTGTGCGCTTAGTCTACGGGGTTGTGCGGGGTAAACGGAGGGTTGGGGGATCAATGGTCGTGACGCTATGCTGTTGAGCGACGCAATGAACGGCGCGGCATCCCGCCTCGTTTTGTCACGCAGGCGTTTCAATCACATGACGCAAGGCAAAACCGCATTATCTTGAAGGAGCTACGATTAACTGACATCACGACAGGAAATCGAAATGAGTAAAGCAGACGAGCTCGCCGAGAAGCTGAAACAATCCCGGCAAACCAGTGCCGACGCGACCATCGCCGATCAGGCCATCGACAGCTGGCCTGCCCAGGTCTACGAGCTGTATCACCGAATTGAAGCCTGGCTGCAGCCACTGATCGAAGTGGGCCTGAAGCTGCGACGCAATTCCACTCACGTGTTCGAGAGGGCTCCGGACGGGGCGAGTTACGATTACGCCATCGACCAACTGCTGATCGAAGGCAACCACCACAGCATCACCTTCGACCCTGTCGCTCGCTTCACCGCCGACGGTGCCGGGCGGATCGAGATTCATTCGACAGACAAGGAACTCGCCCTATTGCGAACCGTGGACGAACACGGCGAGACGCATTGGTGGCTTCAGGCGATCGAACAGTCCGGACAACAACCGGATGCGATCGCGCTGACGGAGCACAATCTGCTGCTGGCGGTACAAGAAGGCCTGGGGCTTTAAAGCTTGCTTTGCCCCACCGCCATCGAGGGAGGCACCGCTCGCCTCCCGTCCAGCGACGGCCACTCCGAAGGCAGATTCAGTGCCCGCAACACCGGGTTATCGTACCCATACACATCGGGCTTGAACGTCACTCGCCCATCAAGGCTCAGGTCTACCGTCCAGTAGGCCAATAGCACCGGCACTTTCACGGGGAGCCTGATGTTCTCTGTCTTGCCGTTGACCAGCTGCTTTTGAATCCCTGCGCTGTTCCAGCGAACCGGGTCGTTGAACAACAGCTCCACCAACTGCAGCGGGTTTTCTACCCGAATACAACCGGAGCTGGTCGCGCGGTTGGATTGCGCAAACAACTCGCGATGGGGCGTGTCGTGCAGGTAAATGGCGTAGTCATTGGGAAAGCGAATGACCACCTGCCCCAACGAGTTATCCGACCCTGCATCCTGACGCAGCGTAAGGCCGCGCGGGTTGTCCCAATCGACGGTCAACGGGTCGAGCACATTGCCTTCTCGATCGATCACCCGAATCCGGTTTGCATCAAGATAACCGGGATTGTTGCGAATCTTGGGCAGCATATCCTTGACCAGAATGGTCGGCGGCACGGTCCAGGTCGGGTTGAACGTGACGTAGGTGATCTCCGATTGAAAAATCGGCGTGCTGCGATACGGTTTTCCCACCTGCACCCGGGAGCGCCATATCAGCTTGCCATCGCGATAGAACGAAACCTTGTACCCGGCGATGTCGACGATGACAAAGGTGCCCTGAAGCTTGTACAGCAGCCACCGCGCCCGCTCCATGTTCACGCGGACCTGGTCGATTCGCGCCTCGACCGGTACATTCAGCGCCGCGAGTGTCGCCGGCCCTGCCACACCGTCCGCACCGAGGTATTGCTCGGCCTGATACTTCTTCACCGCCGCCATGACGGAGTCGTCGTAGTCGGAGCGCGCGTTCTTTTTCGCAGCCAGGTAACCACCCGCCACCAAACGGGCTCGCAACTGCGCAACCGAGGCGTCGTCCATACCCGGCCTGAGTGTCTGCCCGCCTGGAATCTTTGGCCAGCCGCCACTGTCGCGAACCCTGCGCAGTTGCGCCAGGCCCTGCCGCAACGTGCCATAAATCGCTTCTTGGGGCGGCGCCTGGGCGAACGCGCGCGCGACGTCATGGCTGTCGAGGGCGGCGAAGAAAAGATTGACGTCCTCCCGAGGATCGATGCCAACCGGATCGAAATTCCAATGGATGTCCAGCCGCGAAGGGTCGACCTTGCCGCGCCGCAGTTGCAGCAGCGCCGTGATAAACGTCTGGGTCGCGGTGATATCAAAAGCAGCCTGTTGCCCGGGGGTTGGCGCTGTTGTCTGCATCGACGTTCTGGCCGTGACCAGTTCGGCAATCCGAAAATCCTCAGGGTCCAGGCCATCGACCCCGGTGTCGCTCAGGCTTTTCAACAACTGGACGACATCGTCATCGTCCGTCCAGGCGGCGCGATAGCCACGATGGCTATAAAAGTCCATCACCGCTCGATTGACGTCGACCCGTTGATGACCCGGCGATGTAAGCAACGGCGGAAACGCCGAACGCAATGGCGCCAGCGTCGACTGAATCGCTTGAGCAACGTAATCGCCAGGCGCCGCATCCGCAACGACGCTAACGGGAGATGGCGGCTCAATCGGCGAAGTTTCCGCAATTGCCATGCCGCTTATCAGAAAGCCCATAAAAAATATGCGGCTTATGACGAATAACCTTGTTAACTGCCCCATGGATAATCCTTAATCTCCCGTTTTCAACCGGCTAGCGTCGTGCGCGCTGCTAGACTCGAAATTATCAGATGAGACTTGCATATGGCCCTAGACCGCTGCGGCTTTTTAATCACGGCCCTGTTGCTGACCGCTTTTACCTTACCAGCAGCCTACGCCGATTCGCTTGAAGCCGCGCTGATCAAAGCGGCCCCGAATGCCAACGCCAAGGTGATTGCCTTGGCCGTACGCGCCTCCCAATGTAGCCGGGCTCGAAGCACAGCCCCGGCTCAAAGACTAGCAGTCATCGATTATTCCCTGCCCTCGACCGCGCAACGTCTTTGGGTGTTTGACCTTAAACAACGCAAATTGTTGTTCCACGAACTGGTCGCCCACGGTCGCAACAGCGGCGAAAACATGGCCCGTCAGTTCTCCAACCGCAATGCCAGTTACGCCACCAGCCTGGGTTTGTACCGAACCCAGTCCAGTTATGTCGGGCAGAACGGCTATTCGTTGCGCATGGAAGGTCTGGAACCGGGTTTCAACGACAACGCTTTCGAACGGGCGATCGTGATTCATGGCGCGCCGTATGTCAGCCCCGACCTGGCGCGGGCGAATGGCCGAATCGGCAGAAGCCTGGGTTGCCCGGCGGTGAGGCCTGCGATTGCACATCAGCTGATCGACTCGATGAAAGATGGGCAGCTGTTGTTTTCTTACTATCCGGATCAGCGCTGGTTGAAGTCTTCTTCGTATATCAATTGCGGTAATGCCACCGTGGCGGACTCGGCCAGGCCGACTGGAAATCATTGAACACGGAGTGAAACTGTCAGAAATGTAATCTTCGCCTCAGTCTGCTGAAAGGCGCCGCCCACTATCCTCCTCTTATAGAAGTTCTCTTCCTCCGCTCAGGATGGACCTGAGGGCTTCACCAGATTGACGGACGGGAAAAACGGCATGCATTCCAACACCTCAAGACGCACCTTCGTGAAGGGCCTCGCCGCTGGCGGAGTCCTCGCTGGCCTCGGGCTGTGGCGCACGCCGGTCTGGGCGGTCACCAACCCTGGCGAACCAAACGTGATGGCCGGTACCGAGTTCGACCTGTTCATCGGCGAAACTCCGGTCAACATCACTGGCAACCCTCTCACCGCGATGACCATCAACGGCGGCATTCCCGGCCCTCTGCTGCGCTGGCGTGAAGGCGACACCGTCACGTTGCGGGTGAAGAACAAACTCAAGGACACCACCTCGATTCACTGGCACGGCATCTTGCTGCCGGCCAACATGGACGGCGTACCGGGCCTGAGCTTTCACGGCATCGAACCGGATGGGATGTACGTCTACCAGTTCAAGGTCCGGCAGAACGGCACTTACTGGTACCACAGCCATTCGGGCTTTCAGGAACAGTCCGGGGTTTACGGACCATTGGTGATCGACGCCAGGGAGCCAGAGCCGTTCCAGTACGACCGCGATTACGTGGTGATGCTGACCGACTGGACCGACGAAGATGCCGTCGGCCTGATGAGCAAACTCAAGAAACAATCGGACTACTACAACTACCACAAGCGCACCGTGGGCGATTTCATCCACGATGTCAGCGAGAAAGGCTGGGGCTCGACGGTTGCCGATCGCAAGATGTGGGCCGAGATGAACATGAACCCCACCGATCTGGCTGACGTCAGCGGTGCCACTTATACCTACTTGATGAACGGCCAGGCGCCGAACATGAACTGGACCGGCGTATTCCGCCCCGGCGAAAAGCTGCGACTGCGTTTCATCAACGGCTCGTCGATGACGTACTTCGACGTGCGCATCCCCGGCCTGAAAATGACCGTGGTCGCGGCAGATGGTCAATACGTCAAACCGGTGAGCGTCGATGAATTCCGCATCGCGGTGGCAGAGACCTTCGATGTGATCGTCGAGCCGACCCAGGACGCCTACACCCTGTTCGCGCAATCGATGGATCGAACCGGTTATGCGCGAGGCACGCTTGCGGCGAAGGCCGGGTTGTCGGCGCCGGTGCCACCGCTGGATCCACGACCGCTGGTGACCATGGATGACATGGGCATGGGCGGGATGGATCACGGTGACATGGCGGGGATGGATCACAGCGGCATGGCTGGCATGCAATCCCATCCCGACACGGAAAAAGACAACCCGCTGGTGGACATGCAAGCCATGAGCACCTCGCCGAAACTCGACGACCCGGGCCTTGGCCTGCGCGACAACGGCCGCCGCGTGCTGACCTACTCCGACCTGCGCAGCACCTTCGAAGACCCGGATGGCCGCGAACCCGGCCGCACCATCGAGCTGCATCTGACCGGCCACATGGAGAAGTTCGCCTGGTCGTTCGACGGCGTGAAATTCTCCGACGCCGAACCGCTGCGCTTCAAGTACGGCGAGCGAATCCGCATCGTCCTGGTCAACGATACGATGATGACTCACCCCATTCATTTACATGGTATGTGGAGCGACCTCGAAGACGAGAACGGCCAGTTCATGGTGCGCAAACACACCATCGACATGCCACCGGGATCAAGGCGCAGCTATCGGGTCACCGCCGATGCGCTCGGCCGCTGGGCCTATCACTGCCATCTCCTGTACCACATGGAAATGGGCATGTTCCGTGAAGTTCGCGTGGAAGAATGAGGCGCTACCCATGACCAGACTGATTCGCTCTACCCGCCTCGCTTTGGCGCTCGCTGGCCTCACGGCTTCTTCAGCCATGGCCGCTACCGATGACATGCAGGGCATGGACCATAGCCAGATGCCGGGCATGGATCACAGCCAAATGCAGAGCATGGACCACAGTCAAATGCAGAGCATGGACGACGGCCAGATGCAGCCCGCCGCGCCGACCCAAAGCCGCACGCCGATCCCGGCACTGACCGATGCCGACCGCGCCGCCGTGTACGCCAGCCCTGCCGGCCACGCCGTACATGACACCGCACTCAACTATTATTTCCTCGCCGACAAACTCGAATGGCAGGACGCCGACGACGGCAGCGCATTGGCGTGGGATCTGTCCGGCTGGATTGGCGGCGACATCGATCGCCTGTGGCTGCGCTCCGAAGGCGAACGTGTCAATGGCAAAACCGAAGATGCGGAAGTCCAGGCCCTCTGGGGTCACGCCATCTCCCCCTGGTGGGACGTGGTGACCGGCGTGCGTCAGGATTTCAAACCCGGCGATCCGCAAACCTGGGCCGCGTTCGGCGTGCAAGGCATGGCGCTGTACAACTTCGAAGCCGAAGCCACGGCCTTCATCGGCGAAGGTGGCCAGACCGCCGCACGGCTGGAAGGCGACTACGACATCCTGCTCACCAACCGGCTGATTTTGCAGCCGACCGCCGAGCTCAACGTCTACGGCAAAAACGACCCGCAACGGGGCATCGGCTCCGGGCTGTCCAACACCGAAGCCGGCCTGCGATTGCGTTATGAAATCCGCCGGGAATTCGCGCCCTATATCGGCGTGACCTGGAACCGCACCTATGGCAAAACCGCCGATTACGCCAAGGACGAAGGCGAGGACCGCAGCGAAGCCCGCCTCGTCGTCGGCGTTCGATTGTGGTTCTAAATGTATTAACTCAAAAACCTAAAAATCAACCGCTTAAAGCGGTAAGAGGCCTTGCATGCGCACAATCAAAACCACCGCTATTGCCATCGCACTTTCCACCGGGCTGCTCATGAGCGCACTGGCTCAAGCCCATCCGAAACTGCTCTCCTCTACCCCGGCTGAAGGCGCGGAAGGCGCAGCACCGAGCACTATCGAACTGCGCTTCTCCGAAAACCTCGTGACCCAATTCTCCGGCGCCAAACTGGTCATGACGGCCATGCCCGGCATGGCCCACTCGCCCATGCCGATGAAGGCCAAAGTCTCCGGCGGCAGCGACCCGAAAACCATGGTCATCACCCCGCTCTCGCCACTGCCCACCGGCAGCTACAAAGTCGAATGGCGCGCCGTGTCTTCGGACACTCACCCGATCACCGGCAACGTTACGTTCAAAGTGAAGTGATGGATGAGCGACTCAATCAGCATTGCCCTGCGCTTTGCGTTGTATATGGATCTGATGCTGTTGTTTGGGTTGGCGCTTTTTGGGCTGTACAGCCTTAAAGGGCAAGAACGGATGTCGGGCGCAGTGTTGCCGTTCCGGTCGATGTTGGCGGGGACGGCAGTGCTGGGTGTGGTGTTATCCGTTGCCAGCATGCTGATGATGGCGAGTGCCATGAGCGGGGAATCGGACTTCGCCGAGTTGCGTCCGCACATCGAGATGATGATGCTTGAAACGGACGTGGGATTGGCCTGCATGGCTCGCACCGTTGCGCTGGTGGTCGCTGGTTTAGCGGTGATGCTCCGTGCGCCTGGCTTCAGCTTGTGGGTCGCGGCTTTTGCCGGCGGTATCGCCCTCTCCAGCCTGGCCTGGAACGGGCATGGCGCGATGGATGAAGGCAGTCGTCGTGATTGGCATTTCGCGGTAGACATTCTGCACCTGCTGGTGGCGGGGGCATGGTTGGGTGCATTGGTGGCGTTTGCCCTGATGGCGAAAACCAACGCTCTGCAAACTGAAGCCCACATCAGGTTGCTGGCACGCGCGGTCAATCGATTTGAGGTGATTGGCGCGGTCATCGTGGTGGTCATCACGGTGACGGGGGTTGTGAATTATCTGTTCATCGTCGGGCCGAAGCTGGATGAAGTTTTTCTCACTACTTATGGGGTTTTGCTGTTCATCAAAGTGGTGCTGTTTGCCGGGATGCTCGTGCTTGCCGCGTTGAACCGGTTTCACCTTGGGCCGTTTTTGGAGCGGTCGCTGCAGAACGGGCAATACACGGTCGCCGCCAATGCGCTGCGGCGCAGTGTGGTGGTGGAGTTGGCAGCGGCGGTGTTGATTGTGGGACTGGTGGCGTGGCTGGGAACGTTGAGTCCGGAAATGGAAATGGCAGCGCAATAAGCCTGGAGACATTATTTGATGTGGATCAACAACGCCCTCAGGTCGTAGCGTAAGTTCGGGATTATTCCCTTCTATCGGGAACACGACATGCTCTGATCCGCAGCTGCCTAGCGCTGCCGATCCCCCTGATATTGTGGAGATTGTCATGCACAGCTACGTCAAATCGCTCATAGCCGCACTGCTCATCAGCAGCCCATTGCCAGTGCTGGCCACCGACGAACATCACCCCGAAACAGCGCCTGCCGCCCCTATGAGCGACGCCACCCAATCCACGCCCATGCAAGACAAGGCCATGAGCGAACAGATGCAGAAAATGCAGGCGGCCCACGACAAAATGATCGCCGCCAAAACCCCGGCCGAGCGCCAGGCGGCGATGCAGGAAGCCATGACCACGATGAAAAACAGCATGGGCATGATGCACGACCATTGCACAGGCATGGGAATGGGGATGGGCAAAGGCATGTCCGGCGGCAAGGACGGCCAAGGCACGGCGATGATGGACATGATGATGAAAATGATGGATCAGCAATCCAGCATGATGAAGATGCCGATGGGCCAATAAATCTCATTCGTCGCTGAGGTTCGCATTGGCCGGTTTGGCAGGACGAAACCTCAGGACACTTTCGTCAGAATGGAGCTCGCCACATGAACCACTCACCGCCCTCGACGCCTCCAGCCCCCTCCTTCTGGCGCAGCAAACCCGGCATCGCACTGGGCATGCTGCTAGTGATCGGTCTGTTTTACCTGGCCCGCGAGCATTACGGCCATATCTCTCCGATTCTGCCCTACTTGATTCTATTGCTGTGCCCGCTGATGCACCTGTTTGGCCATCACCACGGTGGCAGGCACTGACCCATGCATCGCCATAACGGACATCCGGATGACCTCAAGTCACCTGCTCAGACGCAGCAGGCACCGGAGTCGGCGGCGACCGAAAAAGAGTACACCTGCCCCATGCACCCGGAAATCCGCCAACGCGGCCCGGGTACATGCCCCAAGTGCGGCATGACCCTGGAACCGGTATTGCCCGAACTGGAGGAAGCAAGCAATCCTGAGCTCGAGGACTTTTCCCGGCGCTTCTGGTGGACCCTGCCACTGACTCTGGCCGTCACCGCGCTGGCCATGGGTGGTCATGCCTTGAGTCTGTTTCACGGCGCTACACAGAACGGGGTCGAATTGGTGCTCGCCGCGCCTGTCGTGCTGTGGGCCGGCTGGCCGTTCTATGTGCGCGGCGTGCGCTCGATCATCCAGCTCAGCCCCAACATGTGGACGCTGATCGGCCTCGGTACCGCCGCAGCCTTCCTCTACAGCCTTGCCGCCACGCTGGCACCCGGCCTGTTTCCAGCCACCTTCATGATGGATGGCCGGATTGGCGTGTACTACGAAGCGGCGGCGGTGATCATCTCCTTGACACTGCTCGGACAAATGCTCGAACTCAAGGCGCGCTCGCAAACCTCGGCCGCAATCAAATCGCTGCTCGGCCTGGCGCCCAAGACCGCGCGCCGGATCAACGCCGATGGCAGCGAAGCGGACATTGCCCTGAGCCATGTGCACAGCGGCGACACCTTGCGCGTGCGTCCCGGTGAAAAGGTCCCGGTCGACGGTGTGGTGCTGCAGGGGGAAAGCGCGGTGGACGAGTCCATGCTCACAGGCGAGCCGGTCCCCGTGATGAAACGCCCTGGCGACGGGCTGATCGGCGCCACGCTCAATACCCACGGCAGCCTGGTGATGCAGGCGCAGAAAGTGGGCTCATCGACCGTGCTCGCGCAAATTGTGCAGATGGTGGTCCAGGCACAACGCTCCAAGGCACCGATGCAACGCCTGGCAGACGTGATTGCCGGCTATTTCGTCATGGCAGTGATCGTCATCGCCGTTCTGACCTTTGTCGGCTGGGGGCTGTGGGGGCCGCAACCGAGCTGGGTGTTCGGCCTCATCAATGCGGTGGCCGTGCTGATCATCGCCTGCCCGTGCGCCCTCGGCCTGGCCACACCGATGTCGGTGATGGTCGCCACCGGTAAGGCTGCCAGCAGCGGCGTGCTCTTCCGGGATGCGGCGGCGATCGAGAACCTGCGCAAGGTCGACATCCTGATCGTGGACAAAACCGGCACCCTTACCGAAGGTCGCCCGGCGTTCCACAGCGTCGAACCTGCGCCGGGCTACAGTGCCGACGAAGTGCTTCGCCTGGCCGCCAGCCTCGACCAGGGCAGCGAGCACCCGTTGGCCCATGCCATCGTCGAGCGCGCTCGCACCAACGGCCTGGTGTTGAGCACAGCGCAGACGTTCGAATCGGCGTCAGGGATTGGCGTGCGCGGACAAGTCGACGGGCACCGTGTTCAACTGGGCAACACCGCCCTGATGGCTGAAGCCGGCGTCGCCATCGAAACCCTGCAGCCCCACGCTGAGCAGCTGCGCAGCGACGGAACCAGCATCATGTACCTGGCCGTGGATGGCGTGCTCGCAGGGCTACTCGCCGTCGCCGACCCGATCAAACCCACGACCCGGCTCGCCGTCGAACGCCTGCAAGCCGATGGCGTACAGGTAATTATGGCGACCGGAGACGGCCTCACCACCGCCCGCGCCGTCGCCCGCCAACTGGGCATCGAAGAAGTCCACGGCGAGGTCAAACCTCAGGACAAGGAGCGCTTGGCCGCCGGATTGCAGGAACGCGGGCACCGTGTGGCAATGGCCGGCGATGGCATCAACGACGCCCCGGCCCTCGCCCGTGCCGACGTCGGTATCGCCATGGGCACCGGCACCGATGTCGCCATGAACAGCGCTCAAGTCACCCTGGTCAAGGGCGACCTGCTCGGCATTCTGCATGCCCGCAGTCTGTCAGTGGCAACCGTACGCAACATGCACCAGAACCTGGCTTTTGCCCTGGCTTACAACGCCATGGGCATCCCCCTCGCCGCCGGATTGTTCTACCCGCTGACCGGGCATCTGCTGTCCCCGTTGGTGGCTGCACTGGCCATGAGCGTGAGCTCTGCCTCAGTGGTGTTTAACGCCTTGCGCCTGCGCCAGGCCTCGATTGACTGAGCACGAAACAAGCGCTTGACCTTGCCATCGTGACAAGGTCAACGATGACTTCAAGCGCTGATGGGCGCCGCCACCAAAGAGGTTTTATCCATGAACAGTATTGAACTGCAAGTTGAGGGCATGAGCTGCGGCAGTTGCGTCAAACACGTCAACGCGGCGCTGCAACCGCTGGCGGGGGTTGGCGAGGTGACTGTCGATCTGGACCATGGCCGGGTCAAGGTGACGGGCGATGTACAAAGCAAGGTGTTGATCTCGGCGCTGACGGAGGCTGGTTATCCGGCAAGTCTGCTAGCCGCAGACAGTGATGAGCGTGTCAGGAAAACGTCCGGGTTCGGGGGCTCCAGTTGTTGCTGTCATTGAGCCGGGCCATCGGTGGATGTCGTGGCATCGTGCGTCCGCTGCGGCCTCTCCACTGTGATTGGATGACAGTCAAGAAGCGGTTTCACTACACTGATCCCGCCTTGCCCCCACTCCATCACAAAAGCCCGATAACAATGAAAAACCTAAAAAGCACAATGATGCTCTGCGGCCTGCTCGCGCTAGCCAACGGCGCTCAGGCACAGGAAAACCCTTCGCATCTGGACTCCGTCCTGCAACAAGGCCAACTGCGGGTTTGTACGACAGGCGACTACAAACCCTATACCTACAAAGCTGAAGACGGCGAATACTCAGGGATCGACATCGCCATGGCCCGCTCGCTGGCCGACAGCCTGGGCGTGAAGGTTGAGTGGGTCCAGACCACCTGGAAAACCCTGATGCCCGACATGCTCGCGGGCAAATGCGACATCGGCGTCGGCGGCATCTCCGTCACACTGGAACGCCAGAAAAAAGCCTTCTTCAGCACCACACTGGATGTCGACGGCAAAATCCCGTTGGTGCGCTGCGAAGATCTGGCGAAATACCAGACCATTGAACAAATCAACCAACCTTCGGTTCGCCTGGTCGAACCAGCCGGCGGCACCAACGAAGCCTTCGTCCACGCCTTTCTGCCCAAGGCGCAATTGCGGCTGCACGACAACGTGACCATCTTCCAGGAGCTGCTGGATAAGAAGGCTGACGTGATGATTACCGATGCTTCAGAGGCGCTGTATCAGCAGAAGCTCAAACCCGGTTTGTGCGCGGTGAACCCGACGCAATACATGCAATATGGGGAGAAGGCTTATCTGTTGCCGCGTGATGACATTAGTTGGAAGTTGTATGTCGACCAGTGGCTGCACTTGGCCAAGGTGACGGGGAATTACCAGAAAATTCTGGGTCAGTGGATCGCGGTGCCAGAGGCGAAATAGCTCGCTACATACACCATGTAGCAGCTGCGTTCGATTGCACAGCAGTCGCAAAATCAGAACGCGCGATGTATCAGGCAGATCACGCAACGGCGGGAACACCTCAGCCGTTGCGTCCCCCTTAATCGTGCAGCAAGTTCGAGCTGTATTCATTAAAGCTGTTGCCGATGGTGCTTCCGCCGAGGTTTAACTTGTTGGGGCTATGGCCATCGAACTGTTGGCAATGCACCATCACCATGGCTACAAACGAGTCCAACCTCCAAAAAAGCAACGTCCTACACGACGTCAGGAATTGTCCGTACACTTGCGCATTGCTGTGCCTTTGTCACGAGGCTTATAGTCCAGCCGACGCCCATATGGCGTGTCACGCCTTTCGGGGTGGCCCTTGCACTTCAAAGCCCTGGGGGGGAAGGCTGCGCAGGTCGCAGTTCAGTGGCCGCTGTTTGTCTGAGTTCGATTAATCACATAAGCTGGTCAGTATGAATACACATCCCTCGGAGGCTCCGATGGCCACCACCAAAAAAGTCGACAAACCCAACAAAAAGGCCGTTCCGCATGAGCTGACATTCCTTGATGTTCGGCAAGCCGCGCGTGATGGGCAGAAAGTGTTCGATACCTTTGTGATTACTGGCAAGCTGCCCGTTACAAAGTAGGCTTGGATGCCGGCAATCAAAATCTCTGTGCTTTTTGAAGAAATAAACAATTGGCAAAACTTCGCTGCGCACTTTTATAACTACAAGGTATGCGGCGAACTGCCTGCTATTTTCGGTCGAGACGAAAAGCTCGACTTAAGCGAGATGCATCATATCCATCTGGCGAACTCGCAAGAAACGCAAGTTCGCTGGGCCAAGATCAACCGTCAGTATTACCGCACGGCGCAAGCGAATGATTCTGATAATGACTTCTGGCTCATCTACGCCTATGACTATTTCAGGGATGAGTATCTGTTGCTGACGATTATCGGACCAGATGCCCACAATCGCAGCGAATGGTCGTCGTTCTTGCGGACGATGCACAGTGACATCATAGATCCCTGGATATTGGGCAAACTCAGCTACCCCGATTTAGACGACTGTTGAAAGGAAAAAATGGGACTGATCTATTTACCCGCGCTATCTCGCTGAATCCCTCCCATTTCCCGTGTTCACTCCTCCTGAACTACCGCAGCAAGACTCACCTGAGCCCCGCAAGCCCAATCCTGATAAACTCCCCACCTCCCAGCCTCACCCATTCCAGAAACGCCAATGCCCCCAATCACTGCCACACCCGCCCCGCTCTCCCGCCGCTTTTCCGTCGCCCCCATGATGGACTGGACAGACCGCCACTGCCGTTTCTTCCTACGCCTACTCTCCAAACACGCCCTCCTCTACACCGAAATGGTCACTACCGGCGCGCTCCTCAACGGCGATCACGAGCGCTTCCTGCGTCACAACGAAGCCGAACACCCGCTCGCCCTGCAACTCGGCGGCAGCGTTCCCTTGGACCTGGCAGCCTGCGCACGCATGGCCCAGGAGCACGGCTACGACGAGGTGAATCTGAATGTCGGCTGCCCGAGTGATCGGGTGCAGAATAATATGATCGGCGCGTGCCTGATGGGGCATCCGCAGTTGGTGGCTGATTGTGTGAAGGCGATGCGTGATGCGGTGTCGATTCCGGTGACGGTGAAGCATCGGATCGGGATCAATGGGCGGGACAGTTACGAGCAGCTGTGTGATTTCGTCGGCACGGTTCGGGATGCCGGGTGCACGAGTTTTACCGTGCATGCGCGGATTGCGATTCTGGAGGGGTTGTCGCCGAAGGAGAACCGCGACATTCCACCCCTGCGCTATGACGTGGCGGCGCGGTTGAAGGCGGATTTTCCGGAGTTGGAGATTATTCTCAACGGCGGGATCAAGACACTGGAGGCTTGTCACGAGCATCTGCAGACGTTTGACGGCGTGATGCTGGGCCGTGAGGCGTATCACAATCCTTATGTGATGGCTGAGGTGGATCAGCAGCTGTTCGGCAGCAAGGCGCCGGTGATCAGCCGGGCCGAGGCACTGGCGCAGTTGCGGCCTTATATTGCCGAGCATTTGCTGGCGGGTGGCGCGATGCATCACATCACTCGGCATGTGTTGGGGCTGGGCACCGGCTTTCCGGGGGCGCGCAAGTTTCGGCAGTTGTTGTCGGTGGATATTCACAAGGCTAAAGAGCCTTTTGCGTTGCTGGATCAGGCGGCGGAGTTGTTGGAGGGGCGCTGAATCCCCTACCGCTCTTGTTTCGTTAAAAAATGGCAGCGTTGAAATCGTGGCCGCCACTTGTTCGGCCCGAGCGCTCAAAGGTCTAATCCGCAACCGGCTAAACCGGTATGCATTGAGGACATGGCCCAGGCCTGCTCAGCACGCTAACCGTCACTTGCATTGAACCTGCCCCCCATTTCAGCATCGTATTTACCGACACCCCGCCCCGCCTTTCAAACATCCGTTTTCAGGATGTTGCCGCAGGGGCCATCGATACACGTACACGCCCTTGAGTGGCTGCAAGCGCTCGGGTAATGTCATTGGACCCATAGGACAGAGCACGCTCATGACTTCCAAGCTGGAACAACTCAAACAAATGACCACCGTGGTTGCCGACACCGGCGACTTCGAAGCAATCGCTCGCGTTAAACCCGTGGACGCCACCACCAACCCTTCCCTGCTACTCAAAGCGGCAGCCATTCCTGCCTATGCCGAGTTGCTGAACGCTTGCGTTCACGACTGCAAAGGCGATGTGGGCCTGGCCAGCGACCGTTTTGGCGTTGCGGTAGGGCAAGAAATTCTGAAGGTTGTACCGGGTCGTATTTCCACTGAAGTGGATGCGCGCCTGTCGTTCGACACTGACGCCGTATTGAAGCGTGCGCACCGTCTGATCGACCTGTACGAAAAGGCCGGCGTTGGCCGTGACCGTGTGCTGATCAAGATCGCTTCGACCTGGGAAGGCATTCGTGCCGCCGAGAAGCTGGAAAAAGAAGGCATTCAGTGCAACCTGACGCTGCTGTTCTCCTTCGCTCAGGCTGCCGCTTGCGCCGATGCCGGGGTGTTTCTGATTTCGCCATTCGTGGGCCGCATCTACGACTGGTACAAGAAATCCACCGGCAACGACTACACCGGCGCGGATGATCCGGGCGTGCAGTCGGTGACGCGTATCTACAACTACTACAAGGCCAACGACTACAAGACTGTGGTGATGGGCGCGAGCTTCCGTAATCTGAATCAGATCGAGCAGTTGGCCGGTTGTGATCGTCTGACCGTTAGCCCGGATCTGCTGGAGAAGCTGGCGGCGGATACTGGCAAGCTGGAGCGCAAATTGGCGCCGGGGCATGCCGGTGAAGCGCGTCTGAGCTTGAATGAAGCGCAGTTCCGTTGGTTGTCCAACGAGGATGCGATGGCGACTGAGAAGCTGGCTGAGGGGATTCGTCAGTTTGCTCGGGATCAGGAGAAGCTTGAGGCGTTATTGCAGGCCAAGCTGTGATCTAGTTCAGCGCAATGCAAAAAGGGCGAACCTTGATGGGTTCGCCCTTTTTTTGTGCGTCGACGGTGGTATTGAATGGGCTTCGCGCTGAAGGATGTGGCGATCGTTATGGCGCCTTCGCGGGCAAGCCTGCTCCTACAGGGTTTATGGTATGGCTGAGATCGGTGTGGGAGCGAGCCTGCTCGCGATGGGGTCTGAGCGCCCCCCATCACTTCAAAGGATCAGTGACGCTCCAGCGCATTCACCAGGTCATGAAACGCCTCACGGTTGGAGTCGTTCAGGCCCATAAGGATTTTGTGCGCTTCGAGGACTTTGACGCGCACCACTTCTTCGGACTGATCCTGATCTGGCAGGTCGGTCAGGCATTCAGGGCATGGGATCGGGCGGTCAACGATGTTGAACACTTGCTCGAAGCCCATGGACTGCAGCAGACGGGTGATGTCTTCGTGGGTGGTGACGACGGTCGGCAGCAGGCCGACCTTTTGCCGCGACAGGATCGACAGTTTGGCCAGCAGGCCCAGGGTGGTGCTGTCGATGCTGCGGGTTTCGGTCAGGTCGATCACGATGGCGTTGAAATTCAACGCGGTGAAGATCCGCTCAATAGTCGCATCCAACGCCGAACACAGGGTCAGGCGAACTTCACCGACGAACTTCAGGACGAAGGTGCCGTCCTGCTCGGCGAACTGGATTCTACCGGTACTCATTAAAGATTCCTGCTCAACACCAACAGGGCGATATCATCCGGCATCTCCCCTAGCGTGGCCAATCCAAAAATCTGGCGCAGACCATCCAGGCTGCCGCCCGCTGCCTTCACCCGTTGAGGCAAAGCAGCTTCTTTATCTTTGAGTGTGGGTTCTGGCAAAAGGTCCAAAATGCCATCAGACATCAGCGTCAGGCTGAACACTGACGGCAATTCCAGTACGTGGTCTTCATAGGTGGCTTCATTGAAGAGGCCCACCGGCAGACCGCGCCCTTCCAGATAACGAACACTGTCTGGCGTGTACAACACAGGCAACGGCAGATGACCGCCGATGCTATAGGTCAACAAACCGGTCTCCTCGTCGATGACTCCACCGACCATTGTGACGTGTTTACCCAGCTTACAACTGATCAGGCCCCGGTTGATATGACCAAGAACCTCTGAAGGCTTGAATTCTGGCAACGTGCCGTTGCGCTTGGATTCGAACAGCAAGCGCGTGGTCATGAACTTCAACAGAACGGTGACGAAGGCTGAAGAGGCGCCATGACCGGAAACGTCCGCCAGGTAGAACGCTACTCGACGCTCGTCGACCCGAAAGTAATCGACGAAATCGCCCGACAGGTACAGCGACGGGATGATCTGATGCGCAAACTGGAACTCGTTGATTCTCCAGGGGCTGACCGGAAGCATGTTCATCTGCACCTGGCGACCGGCGTTCTGGTCTTCCTGGAGCAGGTTCAGGCTGGCTTCGAGCTCCCGGTTAGCCTTTTCCAGCTTCTCGCGGTAGCGCTGATTTTCCAGCAGCAGGCGCGCGCGATCCAGGGCTCGGCGCACGGAATGCTCGAGCACAGCCAGATCTTCGAGAGGCTTGATCAGGTAGTCCGCCGCGCCCAGGCGCAGAGCCTCGACCGCGTCGTTCATCACGCCGGCGCCCGACACCACGATTACCGGGGTTTGCGGCGAGAGCTCAGTGACCTGGCGAATGAGTTCGAGTCCGCCCATCTGCGGCATGCGCAGATCGCAGATGACCAAGTCGGGCTTGTCTTGCTCGAATACCTGAAGACCCTGCTGGCCATTGCTGGCCTGCAGGACACTGAAACCACTGTCTTCCAAGTAGGCCGCGAGGCTCGCGCGCACTACTTCGTCATCATCGATTATCAGCAGCGTGGCACTGGTTTTTGGCATGTGGGCAAACGGCGCCAGAATTAGGTTGGCGTAGCAGGCTGGGCATTGGCCCTGCACATACTACTGGATTCGCTATCTAGCCTCTCTGCCGCACCGTTTTCGAGCGTTTGCCCTACTCACAGGTACACCAAAGGTGCCCTTCTAAGGCGCAGACGGTACTCCCATCCGCGAGGCGTTTCAAGCTCACGCCGATGGTCGCTTGACGACTTTACTTGTCAAATCACCGGGAGTTATAAGAACAGGCAAAACCGTAACCCAAAGGAAGGATTGAGCCCATGAGCCAAACAGAGGCCTTGAGGCCGATACCGAGGTGGTGTGATTGAAAAAAAACCGATCCAACCTGCAAACCAAACGAAAGAAGGCGGCCAATTGGCCGCCTTCTTCGCTTTACCGGTCGAGATTTAAAAATCGTCTTCGACCTGGCCGTCCTTGACCTTGAATTCGCGGTTTTGCAGGTATGCATTGCGAATGAAGGTGTATTTGTCGCCGCTGATCAGTTTCTCGGCCGACAGCAGGTTGGCGCGGGTGTCGAGGATGTTCAGGCCGAAGATCGAATTACGCACCGGCACATCGTTGATGTAGCGATACGGGCCGGTATAGCCGTCGATATATTTGGAAGGCGCATCACGCAGGGTGCTTGGGCCCAGAAACGGCAGCATCAGGTATGGGCCGCTGCCCACGCCCCAATAACCGAGGGTCTGGCCGAAGTCTTCGTCGTTGCGATGCAGGCCCATCTGAGTGCCCACGTCGAAAAAGCCCAGCAGGCCGAAGGTGGTGTTGAAGATCAAACGCGCGGTGTCGACGCCAGCCGCGGCGGGCTTGACCTGCAACACGTCATTGGCGAGGTTGGTCACATCGCCGACGTTGCGGAACATGTTGTGGATGCCATCTTCCAGAAACTGCGGCGTGACGAACTGATAGCCCTGAGCCAACGGCTTCAGCCCGTAGGTGTCGATAAAATCGTTGAGTTTGTAGATCGGGCGGTTAATGCTTTCCCAAGGATCTTCTTCCGTGGCAGCCTGAGCCGCAAACGGAACCAGCAATACACTGGCACACATACAAAGCTGAGCGAGTCGATTGCTCCAGCGCATAGAGAAACTCCTTGGATTGTACTGACGCGGGCGCTCGGCCCAGTCGCAAAAGCCGCTAGTATATGACGGAAAACCCGGTTTAGGCAGCATCGTGCGCGATGGCCTGCGGCTGACTCCTCCTGACTGTGAGCGCTTCACATCAGTGTCACTCAACTGTCACCGTCCACGAATAGTCTTGCGACTATTTCAAGGATGTTGATATGCCACGCGCCGAAACCCCGCCTCTCATCGCACCCAGCCTGACCGCTGTACTGTTCGGCCTCAGTGGATGTCTGGTGGATTTCGGCGCACGCACTCGCCAATCCGGCACATTGACTGCCGAACATGCCGAAGTCACGCCCGGCGCCTTGGATAGCCTGTCCAGTTTGCAGCACCAACAGATTCCTTGCGCCTGGCTTGATGAACTGCCCCCTTCCCTCAGCCACTCGCTGGCCACGGCACTCCCGAACTGGATCAAACCTTCGCAACACCCCGCAACAATCAATCCATGGCCAGCCCCGAATGCCTGCTGGCAAGCCTTGATGGCGTTGAATGTCGATCGTCTGGACGGCTGCGTGCTGGTCAGCGGCGAACCGCGCCTTCTGCAATCAGGCCTGAATGCCGGACTGTGGACCATTGGCCTGGCGTCCTGCGGCTCGCTGTGCGGTCTGGCGCCAAGCGAATGGCAGGCCTTGAGTCAAAAGGAACGGGAACACCTGCGCGGCAAGGCGACAATGCAGTTGTTCGGCCTGGGCGTGCATTCGGTGATCGATCATCTGGGCGAACTCGACACCTGCCTCGCCGATATCAGCCTGCGCCGGCTCAAGGGCGAAAAGCCCTGATCGAGATCATGCAGTTTGCCCGGGAGTGGATTAATCTAAAGGTCAGCCATAGACCTTTGGCGCGCCGCTGCGGTCTATGCCAGTGCCTATCGATAAAAGGAAGAACGCCATGCCTGCCCGCGAACTGCAAGAACAGCTCAACAAACTGCGCGAGCAATTGGAACAGAATCCACCGCTTTCAGAAGCCGAGCGCGCCGACCTGCACGCGCTAATGGAACAGATCGAACTTGAACTTGAACTGGAAACCAAAACCCAGGACACCAACCTCGCCGACAATGTGAACCTGGCCGTCGAGCGCTTCGAACTCGAACATCCCACGCTTGCCGGCACCTTGCGCAACATCGTGCAAGCCTTGGGCAACATGGGGATTTGAATCCGTCAAATACAAAAAAGCCCCGCTATCGATAGCGGGGCTTTTTAATGTCTGCACGGATCTATTGTGGCGAGGGGGCTTGCCCCCATTGGGGCGCGTAGCGGCCCCCAATGATTTGCGACTGCTTCGCAGCCGAACGGGGCGATGCGGCGGTCCGACAAGCCCCCTCGCCACAGGTTCCGTACCTGACTTCAGCCTTACTGACGGACCAGGCGATGGTTCGGCAGTTGTACTTCTTCGGTGCTGCGATACGGGTTGATGTCTAACCCGCCACGACGCACATAGCGCGCATACACGGTCAGTTTCTCCGGTTTCAGCAACCGTTGCAGGTCGAGGAAAATCCGCTCCACGCACTGCTCATGGAAGTCCGAGTGCTGACGGAAGCTCACGATGTATTCCAGCAAACTGGCGTGATCGAGCGCCGCGCCGCGGTACTCCACCGCCACGCTGCCCCAATCCGGCTGGCTGGTGACCGGGCAGTTGGACTTGAGTAAATGGCTGTGCACGCACTCTTCAACAATGCGCGACTCATCGCACCGCAGCAATTCCGGGCGCGGGTGCTCATAGTTGCTGACGCTGATGTCCAGATCATCGATGCACACACCCGGCAACGCCACGACGCCTTCTGCTTCAACCTCTTTCAGGCTGCGAATGCGCACGCCCACCGGTTTACCGGCAGCGGCCGAGAGGTCTTTCGCCAGCGTTGCTTCAAGGCTCGCGGTATCGGCAAACGCTGTTTGGTTCAGCGAGTTGAGGTACAGCTTGAACGACTTCGATTCGATGATGTTCGGCGAATCCGCCGGAATGCTGAATTCGCCAATCGCCACCACAGGCTTGCCGGATGGCAACAGCCACGACAGTTCGAAGCAGTTCCAGAAGTCCACACCCTTGTACGGCAGGGTTTCAGCCGTCAGGCCCAGCTCGGCCCATTTCGCGGTACGCGGGATCGGGAACAGCAAGGACGGCGTGTAGGTGGCGATGTATTCGCTGGATTTGCCCAGCGGCGAATGTTCGGCTGCGGGATGCATGGCGGAAACCTGACTAAAGAATCAGCGGATTCTACCAGCCTTTGCTCCCGCCTTTGAGTGCTTACTGACTGACTGTCAGTTTGCCGACCATACCGGCCTGATAGTGGCCGGGAACATTGCAGGCAAATTCCAGGTGGGTGGCCTTGGTGAAGGTCCAGGTCAGCTCGGCGGTTTTACCCGGTTCCACCAACACACTGTTCGGGTCATCGTGTTTCATCCCATGCCCTCCGGAGGAATGCCCCATTCCGGCCATTGAGCCGTGGTCCATGGTCTTCATGCCTGTAGGCATTAGCATGCCGCTTTGCTGCATCTGGAGCATTTCCTGCTGGTGCCGGGCATGCATCGCCGCGTCACCCAGGTTGAATTCGTGCAGCAACTGGCCTTTATTCACTAGCACAAAGCGAACGGTCTCACCGGCCTTGATCTCGATGGCTTTCGGATTGAACGACATATCGCCCATTACCACTTCAACGCTACGAGTAGCCCGGGCGGCCGAGGCCGATTGACCGAAGTCGTAGGACTGCACCGGCGAGGCCTCTAGCCCTACACTCAGTGTCAGCAAGCAAGCGGCCAACACCAGACGCTTTCGCAAAAACATAGTCGTACTCCAACAAGATGAGGTTCAGCTTGTGGGAAACTCTAACCCGCGGGCTCTGCCGGCCACCTGACAGGCAGATTACAACTTTGTCAGATTGACCTTTATCGCCGCCGCCCACGGTATAACGCCCCCGTTCCAACTGCCCGAGTCGCCCATGAAACTGCTGATTGTCGAAGACCAACCGAAAACCGGCCACTACCTGCGCCAAGGCCTGACCGAGGCCGGTTTCAACACCGAACTGGTGGCTGACGGCAGTACCGGCCAGCAACTGGCGTTGAGCGGCGATTATGCCTTGTTGATCCTCGATGTCATGCTGCCCGGCCGCGATGGCTGGCAGATTCTGCAAGCAGTGCGCGGCGCCGGCCTGGACACACCGGTACTGTTTCTTACAGCCCGAGACGCGGTGGAGGACAGGGTTCACGGACTGGAACTGGGTGCCGACGACTATCTGGTCAAACCGTTCGCCTTCTCCGAACTGCTCGCGCGGGTTCGTAGCCTGTTGCGTCGCGGCAGCACCACGCCTCAGGAAACCAACCTGCAACTGGCTGACTTGCGCCTGGACTTAATCCGCCGCCGGGTCGAGCGCAACGGTCATCGCATCGACCTGACCGCCAAGGAATTCGCCCTGCTGGAAATGCTCCTACGGCGTCAGGGCGAAGTTCTACCCAAGTCGCTGATTGCTTCTCAGGTGTGGGACATGAATTTCGACAGCGACACCAATGTTATCGAAGTGGCGATCCGCCGTTTGCGCCTGAAGATCGACGATGACTTCCCGAACAAGTTGATCCACACCGTGCGCGGCATGGGCTACGTCCTTGAAGAGCGCCCTGCCTGATGCGCCGACTGTCTTTGAGCAGCCGTCTGGCGCTGCTGTTTGCGGCCTGCACCGCCGTGGTGTCGTTGATTGCCGGCGTGTTGTTCAGCCGCGCGAGCGAGGCGCACTTTGTCGAATTGGACCAACAGTTGCTCAACGGCAAACTGATGGGTGTGCGCCGGGCGCTGGAGGACATTCAGCCCAGCGAAGCCGAGGCCCGATTGACCAATGAATTGGGCCGACAAGCCGATCTTTCGCTGCGCATCATCGGCAGCGACGGACAACATTTGTACGACAGCTCAGCCCGTTTACCCAAAGACTTGCCGCGCCAGCCGGGCCTGTCGACGATGAGCGACGACGGCACCGACTATCGCGTCCTGAATGCACCGCTATTCCTCGATAAACCCGATTCACCGCAACTGACTTTGCTGCTGGACATCACCCATCACCAACACTTTCTGCAACGCATGCAGCATCTGATTTGGCTGACGGTCGGTTTGTCGGCCCTGGCCACCGCCCTGCTCGGCGCCTGGGCAGCGCGCAGTGGTTTGCGCCCGCTGCGGCGCATGAGTGCAGTCGCCAGCGGTGTTTCGGCGCAATCGCTCAACGCCCGCCTGCCGGAAGCCGACATGCCGCCGGAACTCGCGGAAATGGCCCACAGCTTCAACGCCATGCTCGGACGCCTCGACGACTCTTTTCAGCGTCTCTCGGCCTTCTCTGCCGACATCGCCCATGAACTGCGCACACCGCTGTCGAACCTGCTGACCCACACCCAGGTCACCCTCACCCGCCCTCGCCCCATTGAGGATTACCGTGAAGCGCTGCACAGCAACCTCGAAGAACTGCAATGGATGGCGCAACTGGTCAACGACATGTTGTACCTGGCCAAGGCTGACCACGGCTTGCTGATGCCCAAACGCGAACCGCTGGAACTGGCCGAAGAAGCCGATGCGCTGCTGGAGTTCTTTGCACCGCTGGCCGAGGACGCCCAGGTGAAGTTGAGTCGTGACGGCAGCGCGAGTATGCAGGGCGACCGCAGTATGTTGCGTCGCGCGCTGTCCAATTTGCTCGACAATGCGCTGCGGTTTACCCCGGTCGGTGGCGAGGTGCGGGTGAAGATTGTCGAGCAGCCGACTGGCTTGAGCCTGACCGTTGAAAACAATGGTGAAGGGATTTCTGAAGACTTGTTACCGCGCTTGTTTGACCGTTTCTACCGGGCAGACCCGGCGCGTCGTGAAGGCAGCAGTGAGCATGCGGGGTTGGGATTGGCGATCACCCAGTCGATCATCTGCGCCCATGGTGGGCAGATTCGTTGCGAATCGGATAACGGATGGACGCGGTTTGTGATTGAGTTGCCACGAACCTGATCGTTCCCACGCTCTGCGTGGGAATGCAGCCAGTGACGCTCTGCGTCACATCAAGAGCCGAACGCAGAGCGTCCGTTGAGGCACTCCCACGCGGAGCGTGGGAACGATCATCGGTGACTTACGAATACCGCAACGCCGTAGCCGGCTCGACTTTCGCCGCCCGCCACGCCGGATACACCGTCGCCAAAAAGCTCATGATGAAACCGGCGGAACAGATCAACAACACATCCGCCCCCTGCAGTTCCGATGGCAGGTTACTGACAAAGTACACATCGGAACTGAAGATGTGTTGCCCGCTGACCCGCTCCATCCAGCTCACCAGCTCACTGACGTTCAACGCTGCGATCACGCCAAGCACGCCGCCAATCAAAGTACCGACAACCCCGATCACCGTGCCCTGAACCATGAAAATCGCCATGATCTGCCGAGGCGTCGCGCCGATGGTGCGCAGGATCGCGATGTCCGCGCCCTTGTCGTTCACCACCATGATCAGGGTGGCGATGATGTTGAACGCCGCCACAGCGACGATCATCAGCAAAAGCAGACCGATCATGGTTTTTTCCATCTTCATCGCGCTGAACAGACTGCCCTGGGTGTGGGTCCAGTCGTCAGCCTTGTAAGCGGCGCCCAGGCCTGTCGCGATGTCGCTCGACACCTGCGGCGCTGCGTACAGGTCCTTCACCGCCAGGCGCACGCTCTGCACCTGATTCGGCTGCCAGTGTTGCATTTGCGCAGCATCGGCGAGGTGGATCAGCGCCATCGAACCGTCCAGCTCGGCGCCCACCTTGAACACGCCCACCACGTTCAGCCGCTGCATGCGCGGGGTAATCCCGCCCGGTGCGGTGCTGATTTCCGGCACGATCAGGGTGATCTTGTCGCCGACATTCAAGCGAAAGCGCCGCGCAGTGATCTCACCGATCACCACGCCAAACTCGCCTGGCTTCAAGGCATCGAGACGTCCCTGAACAATGTGCTTGGCAACAATCGAGACTTTGCCTTCCAGCGCCGGGTCGACACCGCTGACCTGGATCGGCTGCATCGTGCCCTTGTAAGACAGCATGCCTTCCATCTCGGTGAACGGCACGGCGGCGGTGACTTCAGGATTTTTCATCGCCGCGGCGGCCACCGGCTGCCAATCATCGATAGGGTTCACGCCGACGATGGTCGCGTGGGGCACCATGCCGAGGATGCGCGAGCTCATTTCGCGCTGGAAGCCGTTCATCACCGACAGCACCACGATCATCGCCAGCACGCCCAGGGCGAGGCCGATCATCGAGGTCATCGAGATGAAGGATACAAAGCGATTGCGGCGCTTGGCGCGGGTATAGCGCGTGCCGATAAAGATCGATAACGGTCTGAACATTCGCTGGGGCACCGTATAAAAATAAAAGACCCGACGCACTGTTCAGTACGCCGGGTTTCGGTCAATCAGATGGGTGTCAGGTAACCTTCCTGCAAATGCAGGACGCGATCCATCTGGCGAGCCAGGTTCATGTCGTGGGTCACCACCAGGAACGCGGTGCGCATCGAGGTGCTGAGTTCCAGCATCAAATCCTGAATGCCTTGGGCAGTGTGCGAGTCGAGGTTGCCGGTCGGCTCGTCGAGCATCACCAGGCCTGGCTTGTTCACCAGGGCGCGGGCAATGGCCACACGCTGGCGTTCACCACCGGACAATTCCGCCGGTTTGTGCTCCAGACGATGGCCCAGCCCTACCCGCTCCAGCAACGCCGTCGCACGCTGACGCGCTTCCGGGATCGCGGTTTTACCGATCAGCAACGGCATGCAGACGTTTTCCAGCGCGGTGAACTCAGGCAGCAAGTGATGGAACTGGTAAACGAAACCCAGCGACCGATTGCGCAGCAGGCCACGGGCCTTTTCGTTCAATGCCGAGAGTTCTTCACCGGCCAGCCAGACACTGCCCTTGGTCGGCGTATCGAGGCCGCCCAGCAGGTTGAGCAAGGTACTTTTGCCCGAACCCGAGGTACCGACGATCGCCACGCGCTCACCCGGATGCAGCTCCAGCTGCAGACCGGCCAGAACCTCTACCGATTCCGGGCCTTCCACGTAGGATTTGCCCAGGTTGCGGCAGCTCAAGATTGCTTTATCACTCATGCCCGACTCACTCATAACGTAGCGCCTCCGCAGGCTGGGTGCGCGCGGCACGCCAGGCTGGATACAGGGTGGCGAGGAAACTCAGGACCAACGCGGCGGCGCAGACCATCAACACGTCCTGGCTCTGCACTTGCGACGGCAGGTAATCGATGAAATACACGTCGGCGTTCAGGAATTTGTGGCCGATCAGCCCTTCAAGGGCCGAAATCGCGGCGCTGACGTTCAACGCGGCGAAGATCCCGACCACGGCGCCGATCAGCGTCCCGACCACGCCAATGACCGTGCCCTGGACCATGAACGTCGCCATGATCGAACCCGGCGTGGCGCCGAGGGTGCGCAGGATCGCGATGTCGCCCTTCTTGTCGTTCACCACCATCACCAGCGTGGAAATGATGTTGAACGCCGCAACAGCGACAATCAGCAGCAATAACAAGCCGATCATGGCTTTTTCCATGCGGATCGCCTGATACAGATTGCCGTGGGTGCGGGTCCAGTCGCGGGCGTAATACTGATCTTCGCCGAGCTGCTGGGCGATGGTCCACGCGACGCGTGGCGCCTGGAACAAGTCGTCGAACTTCAAGCGCAGGCCCTGGACCTGATCCGGCTTCCAGCGATGCAGCTTTGCCAGATCCTGCAGGTTGGTGATGCCCAGATACCCGTCGATTTCACCGGCGCCGACATGGAAGATGCCGACCACGGTAAAGCGTTTCATCCGCGGGAACATCCCGGCCGGGGTCACCGTGACTTCCGGCGCGACAAACGTCAGCTTGTCACCGACCGCCACGCCGAGCTTGGCCGCGGCTTTGTCGCCGATGACGATGCCGAAACTGCCCGGCGCCAGGTCGTCGAGTTTGCCCTGCTGCATGAAGTTATCAATGATCGACACCTGCCGTTCCTGCACCGGGTCGATGGCATTGAGCAGCACTTTGGAGACCTTGCCGTTGTTGGTCAGCAGGCCCTGCATCTGAACGAAGGGCGCAACCGCCGTCACCTGCGGGTTCTGCTTGACCTTGGCGGCCAGGCTTTGCCAGTCGCTGATCGGCTCACCGGACTCGATGGTCGCGTGGGGCACCATGCCCAGCACGCGGGTGCGCATCTCATGATCGAAGCCGTTCATGACCGACAGCACGACAATCATCACGACCACGCCGAGGGCGAGTCCGATCATCGAGGTCAGGGAAATGAACGACACAAAATGATTGCGACGCTTTGCACGGGTATAACGCGTGCCAATAAATACGAAGAGAGGTCTGAACATGTCGGGGCTTGTTCGGAGGGAAAAGGAACGTCCTTGTGGCGGGGGTCGATAACCAGCTTTACACTCAGACCACCGCCGCTACCATGGGTTCGCCATGTCGACATTAGATGAAGAAGATCGCCGCGAATACTACCGTATCGAGGACACGATCGCACTGGAAATTCGGCCCCTGTCCGCTCCCGAAGCCGCAGGCCAGGAAGTGTTGCAGGATGCTTCCCCGCTGTTCAACCTGCTTAGCGAACTGCACCTGAGCGAATTCGAGTCGCAACACCTGCTACGCCAGATCAGCGAACGCGACCGGACCATTGCCGCGTTCCTGAAATCCCAGAACAAACGCATCGATCTGCTGAGTCAGGTGGTCGCCCTGACGGTGCCTGGACAGATCGGCGAGCCGCAGCCAGTGATCATCTCCGAAGGGGGCATCGATTTTCAGTATCCGACGCCCATCGCCACCGGCGCGCACCTGTCGGTGAAACTGGTGCTGATGCCGCAAGCCCTTGGCCTGTTGCTGCGAGCCCGTGTCACCCATTGCGACCGCAAGGGCGACGGCTACGACATTGGCACCGAGTTCGAATACCTGTCCGATGCCCAGCGGCAATTGCTGGCCCGTTACATCTTGCAGCGACAGGCACAAGAACGACGCCTGGCGCGCGAACAAAACGAATCAGGCATTTAATTTAAGGAAGAACCGTGACTCTCATCTACGGCCATCGCGGCGCCAAGGGCGAAGCACCGGAAAACACCCTGACCAGCTTTCAGGAATGCCTCAAGCACGGCGTACGCCGTTGCGAACTGGACTTGCACCTGTCCAGGGACGGCGAGTTGATGGTGATCCACGACCCGACCCTCAAACGCACCACTGACCGGCGCGGCAAAGTGGTCGAACACACGACTGCGGAATTGGTGACCTACGACGCACGCAAAGGCGGCCCGGGCTGGATCAAACCCTGCCCGATCCCAACGCTGGAGGAACTGTTCGAGAAATGCGATTTCGAGCACTGGCAGCTGGAAGTCAAAAGCGCTTCACGCACCCGCGCCGCGACCACCGTATTGGCGATTCGCGAAATGGCGCAGCGTTTCGGTATGCGGGACAAGATCACGATTACGTCGAGTTCACGCGAAGTATTGAAAGCCGCGCTGGACCTGGTGCCGGACGTGTCTCGCGGATTGGTGGCCGAGTACGCCTGGCTCGACCCGTTGAAGGTCGCGCAAAACTATGGCTGTGAGATTCTGGCGCTGAACTGGACCCTGTGTACGCCGGAACGCCTGCAGAAGGCGCAGCGTCAGGGGCTGCATGTGTCGGTATGGACAGTCAACGAGCCCGCGCTGATGCGCAGACTCGCCGACTTCGGCGTTGACAGCCTGATTACAGACTTTCCCGGTTTGGCCATCGCCACGCTCGAGAATTGCTGAAATCGGTCTCCCCGACCGGCTCAGGCCACCGGCCGGAGCCGCTCAAAAAAGCCGGTTGAGGCCATCGTATGCCGCTACCCGATAGGCTTCGGCCATGGTCGGGTAGTTGAACGTCGTGTTGACGAAGTACTTCAGCGTGTTCAGTTCGCCCGGCTGGTTCATGATCGCCTGACCAATGTGCACGATCTCCGACGCCTGATAACCGAAGCAGTGAACGCCCAGCACTTCCAGTGTCTCGCGGTGGAACAGGATCTTCAGCATGCCTTGCGGCTCGCCAGCGATCTGCGCACGCGCCATGCCCTTGAAGAACGCCTTGCCCACTTCGTACGGCACCTTGGCCTGAGTCAGCTCCTGCTCGTTCTTGCCAATCGAGCTGATCTCCGGAATGGTGTAGATGCCGGTTGGCACGTCGTTGACGAAGCGCCAGCTGCCATTGTCGACAATGCTGCCAGCGGCCGAACGGCCCTGGTCGTGGGCGGCACTGGCCAGGCTCGGCCAGCCGATCACGTCACCGGCGCCATAAATATTCGGCACGCAGGTACGGTAGTTTTCATCGACTTCGATCTGGCCACGACTGTTGACCTTCACGCCAATATTTTCCAGACCCAGCTGATCGGTGTTGCCGGTACGGCCGTTGCACCAGAGCAAGGCATCGGCCTTGATCTTCTTGCCGGACTTCAGGTGCAGGATCACACCGTTGTCCACGCCCTCGACGCGGTCGTAGTCTTCGTTGTGGCGAACCGTGATGTTGTTGTTGCTGAAGTGGTAACTCAGGGCCTGGGAAATTTCCGAGTCGAGGAAGCTCAGCAACTGACCGCGGTTATCCACCAGCTCAACCAGCACCCCCAGACCACTGAAGATCGAGGCGTATTCGCAACCGATCACGCCAGCGCCGTAAACGATGAGTTTGCGCGGGGTGTGGCCGAGACTGAGGATGGTGTCGCTATCGTAGATACGCGGGTGATGGAAATCGATGTCCGCCGGGCGATAAGGGCGCGAACCGGTGGCAATGATGATGTGCTTGGCCACCAGTTTTTCAACCACGCCGTTGGCGCAGACCACTTCGATGGTTTGCTCGTCGGCGAAGCTGCCGGTGCCGAAGAACACGTCGACGCGGTTACGAGCGTAGTAGCCGGTGCGCGAAGCGACTTGTTTGGAGATGACTTTTTCGGCGCTTTTCAAAACGTCCGGGAACGAAAACCAGCGCGGCTCACCAATGGCCCGGAACATCGGGTTGGTGTTGAACTGCATGATCTGCCGGACCGAGTGACGCAAGGCCTTGGACGGGATGGTGCCCAGGTGGGTGCAGTTGCCGCCGACCTGGCGACGACTATCGACCATCGCCACCTTGCGTCCTGCTTTGGCGGCATTCATTGCCGCGCCTTCTCCCGCCGGGCCGGAACCCAACACCACCACGTCGTAGTTGTAGACAGCCATGCATACTCCTCAGAACAGGCCGCGGTGCCCTCGGCACCTGCGGCTAAATCACGCCGATCTGCGGCGTGAAGGAACAATTTGGGGCCAGTGCAGAACCCGGACACAGTCTATAGAAGCGTCAACGCCGGGCACATTAACCCTTGGTCGCGTCGTAGGCTAGTTTTGCCTGCACTACAACGCCATCAAAAATGCTTTTGATGCCGCAATCACTTGGTTTTCTCCGCGGCCAGGCGCTCAAAAGCCTGAGTGGTGCGGACGTCAAAACCTGTATCGGCACGCATCACAAAAAATGCACCAATGCCATGCGCTTCGGCATAGTCCCAACCCCGTTCAGGACCGAGAATCAGCAGCAGCGTCGATAGGCCATCGGCCATTAATGCTGAAGGATGAATCACGGTGACTGATGCCAGTGTGTGTAGGACCGGCGCTCCGGTGCGGGCATCGAAGGTGTGGGAATAGCGCTGGCCGTTCTGTTGAAAATAATTGCGGTAGTCGCCGGAGGTGGACATGCCGTAGCCGTCGATGGCGATGATCCGCTTGGCCACTTGTTGGTCATCGCGGGGTTCTTCCAGAGCAATGCGCCACGGTGAGCCGTCGAGCTTTTTGCCGGCGGCCTTGAGTTCGCCAGTCACTTCAGTGAGGTAGTTGCGGATGCCTAGCGCTTCGAGCCTTGCGGCAATCGTGTCGACCGCGTAACCGGCAGCGATGCTGTTGAAGTCGACCTCAACCGCAGCGTCCTTGCACAATTGATCACCGTCGATACTCAAGTGGGTGTGACCAACGCGCCTCTGCACCTCAGCGAGCGCTTCGGCGCTCGGAACTTTTTCTTCACGCGCCTGCGGACCGAATCCCCAGAGGTTGAGCAGCGGCTCTACCGTCAAGTCGAAGGAACCTTCACTCAGCGAGGACAATCGCTCGCCGACGCGGACCAATTCGAGGATCGGCGCGGGCATTTTCTGACAATGATTGGCGGGGAGAACGTTGAACCGTTGGATATCGGAGTCGCTACGATAGGTCGACATTTGCTGATCGACTTCAGCGAGGACTTTTTCAACCTGGACGCGGACGTCTGCCGGGGCGGGAAGATCGGCGTGGCGCAGGTATTTGATCGAATAACTGCTGCCCATGGTGGGACCGCCGAAGCTTTCCATCGAATCGCCGTTGCCGCAACCGGATAAGGCGCCTATCAGAACCACGAGGCCGCACAGCCGCCATCTCAACAAATCTCGCCCTCCCTGAAACCAACAAAACGGCCATTATGCACCACCTCTGTAGGAGCGGGCTTGCCCGCGAAAGCGGTGTGTCAGGCGACATCAATGTTGACTGTACTGCCGTCTTCGCGGGCAAGCCCGCCCCTACAAGGATCACCCCACAAACAAAAACGCCCCGAACAAAGTCGGGGCGTTTTCATGTTCGGCTAAGGCTTAGCGCGGGAATGCTGGCGGGTTTACACCGGCCATGTCTTCCATCACGCGAACTACCTGGCAGCTGTAGCCGAACTCGTTGTCGTACCAAACGTACAGAACAACGCGATTGTCCTGAACGATGGTCGCTTCAGCGTCCACAACGCCTGCGTGGCGCGAGCCAACGAAGTCGGTGGAAACCACTTCCTGCGAATTGACGTAGTCGATTTGCTTGTGCAGATCGGAGTGCAGCGCCATGTAGCGCAGATACTCGTTCATCTCTTCACGGGTGGCGGCTTTCTCAAGGTTCAGGTTGAGAATGGCCATCGACACGTTCGGCGTCGGAACGCGGATCGCGTTACCGGTCAGCTTGCCGGCCAGCTCAGGCAGCGCCTTGGCAGCAGCGGTGGCAGCACCAGTCTCGGTGATGACCATGTTCAGCGCTGCGCTACGGCCACGGCGATCGCCTTTGTGGAAGTTGTCGATCAGGTTCTGGTCGTTGGTGTACGAGTGAACGGTTTCGACGTGACCGTTGATGATGCCGAACTTGTCATTCACAGCTTTCAGCACCGGCACGATGGCGTTGGTGGTGCAGGAAGCGGCGGAAACGATCTTGTCGTCAGCAGTGATTTCACCGTGGTTGATGCCGTGAACGATGTTCTTCAGCTTGCCTTTGCCAGGCGCGGTCAGAACAACGCGGTCGATACCCGGGCATGCCAGGTGCTGGCCCAGGCCGTCGGCGTCACGCCATACACCGGTGTTGTCCACCAGCAGCGCGTTTTTGATGCCGTACTGGGTGTAGTCCACCTCAGTCGGGTTCTTCGCGTAGATAACCTGGATCAGGTTGCCGTTGGCGGTGATGGTGTTATTGGCTTCATCAATGGTGATGGTGCCATTGAACGAACCGTGCACCGAGTCGCGACGCAGCAGGCTGGCACGTTTGACCAGATCGTTCTCGGCGCCCTTGCGGACAACGATGGCGCGCAGACGCAGGCCGTCGCCACCACCGGTTTTCTCGATCAGGATGCGCGCCAGCAGGCGACCGATACGACCGAAGCCATACAGGACAACGTCGGTGCCAGTACGGCCGGAACCATTCTGCTTGCCGACCACATCGGCCAGTTCGTCACGGACGAACGCTTCGGCGGTACGGCCATTACCTTCGGCTTTGAATTTGACAGCCAGCTTGCCCAGATCTACCGAAGCAGCGCCGAGCTTGAGCTCGCTCATTGCCTTGAGCAGCGGGAATGTTTCGTGGACGGACAATTCGCTGTCATCGGACTGGCGATGGCGAGCAAAGCGGTGAGCTTTGAGAATCGCGATGACAGACTGGTTGATCAGACTGCGGCCATAGATCGAGCTCACCACGTTGTTATTGCGGTAGAGCTGACCGATAAGCGGAATCATCGCTTCTGCGAGTGCTTCACGGTCGATCCATTCACCAAGACACTGGTCGGGCTTCTGAGTCACGGGAACCTTCCACATGTAGGGGCAGAAAAAAGGGGCTACATTATGCCGCCGAGTGCCTCCCGTAGCAATGCGCGCTTGTCGCACAAGCAGTAACAAAATCCCGTTCAAAAAAAATTACGCTCCGCTCCAGCCCAGTAAAACCGGGGCTTTCAGCACAGTCAATTTTTCGACGATAACGCAACCGTGTCCGTAACCCTCCGAAACACTGACCGGTTTCGGCACTACATTTTCAGTATCAAACCGCCATTTTTTGTCATAACCACTACATTTCACCCAACCTGTGCATATAGACACAGTCTGCAACTGACAGCCGGCACCTGAGGCCGTTACAATTGTCGACTTTGTCGCAACGCTTGGAGCTCAACCTTCCGTGCCCGTTCTGCGTCTACCGCTTCTCCCTGCCGCGGCAGGTAAACAGCACTGGGGCAACCTGCCCGGTGCCGCCCTGAGCCTGGCCATAGCCGAGGCCGCCAGCGCTGCCAAGCGCTTTACCCTGCTACTGACCGCCGACAGCCAGAGTGCCGAACGGCTGGAACAGGAGCTGAGTTTCTTCGCCCCGGATTTGCCTGTTCTGCATTTCCCCGACTGGGAAACCCTGCCCTACGACCTGTTCTCGCCACACCAGGACATCATCTCCCAGCGCATCTCCAGCCTGTATCGGCTGCCGGAGCTGGCGCATGGGGTGCTGGTCGTGCCGATCACCACGGCTCTGCACCGTTTGGCGCCGACCAAGTTTCTGCTCGGCAGCAGCCTGGTGCTGGACGTCGGCCAGAAGCTCGATGTCGAGCAAATGCGCAGCCGGCTTGAAGCCAGCGGCTATCGTTACGTCGATACAGTCTATGAGCACGGCGAATTCACCGTACGCGGTTCGCTGATCGATCTGTTCCCGATGGGCAGCAAACTGCCCTTCCGCATCGACCTGTTCGATGATGAAATCGAGACCCTGCGTACCTTCGATCCGGAAAACCAGCGCTCCATCGACAAGGTGGACACCGTCCGCCTGCTGCCGGCGCGGGAATTCCCGCTGCAAAAGGACGCGGTCACCCGTTTCAAGGCGCGCTTCCGTGAGCGTTTCGATGTCGACTTCCGCCGCTGCCCGATCTTTCAGGACTTGAGCAGCGGGATTACACCGGCGGGTATCGAGTACTACTTGCCGTTGTTCTTCGACGAAACCTCCACCCTGTTCGATTACCTGCCCCAGGACACTCAAGTGTTTTCCCTGCCTGGAATCGAACAGGCCGCGGAGAATTTCTGGAACGACGTACGCAATCGCTATGAAGAGCGTCGCGTCGATCCATCCCGTCCTTTATTGCCACCGGCCGAGCTGTTCTTGCCCGTGGAAGATTGCTTTGCCCGCCTGAAGAGCTGGCCCCGTGTGGTTGCCAGTCAACAGGACGTGGAAACCGGTGTCGGTCGCGAGCGCTTCCCGGCTCAGCCGCTGCCGAACCTGGCCATCGAAGCCAAGGCCACTCAGCCGTTGGCGGCGCTGGCGGGCTTCCTCGACGAGTTCCCTGGCCGCGTGCTGTTCACCGCCGAGTCCGCGGGCCGTCGTGAAGTGCTGCTGGAATTGCTGGAACGCCTGAAGCTGCGGCCGAAAACCGTCGACAGCTGGCCAGACTTTGTTGCGAGCAAGGAGCGCTTGGCGATCACTATCGCGCCGCTCGACGAAGGTCTGTTGCTGGACGATCCAGCCTTGGCCCTGGTCGCTGAAAGCCCGTTGTTTGGTCAGCGCGTGATGCAGCGCCGCCGCCGCGAGAAACGCGCCGACGCCAACAACGATGCAGTGATCAAAAACCTCACCGAGCTGCGCGAAGGCGCACCGGTTGTGCACATCGATCATGGTGTCGGCCGTTATCTGGGGCTGACGATCCTGGAAATCGATAATCAAGCCGCCGAATTCCTGACCCTTGAATATGCCGAAAACGCCAAGCTGTACGTCCCGGTAGCCAACCTGCACTTGATCGCTCGTTACACCGGCAGCGACGATGCCTTGGCGCCACTGCACCGCCTCGGCTCCGAGACCTGGCAGAAAGCCAAACGCAAAGCCGCCGAACAGGTGCGCGACGTGGCCGCCGAGTTGCTCGACATCTATGCCCGTCGCGCCGCTCGCGAGGGCTATGCCTTCGCCGATCCGAAAGCCGATTACGCGACGTTCAGCGCCGGTTTCCCGTTCGAAGAAACCCCGGACCAGCAGACCACCATCGAAGCGGTGCGCGAAGACATGCTCGCACCGAAACCGATGGATCGCCTGGTCTGCGGCGACGTCGGTTTCGGCAAGACCGAAGTAGCGATGCGCGCGGCGTTCATCGCGGTGCATGGCGGTCGTCAGGTGGCGATTCTGGTGCCGACCACCCTGCTCGCCCAGCAACACTACAACAGTTTTCGCGACCGCTTCGCCGACTGGCCGGTGAGCGTGGAAGTGATGAGCCGGTTCAAGTCAGCCAAGGAAGTCAACACCGCAGTCGCGGACCTGGCCGAAGGCAAGATCGACATCGTTATCGGCACGCACAAGCTGCTGCAAGACGACGTGAAGATCAAAAACCTCGGGCTGGTGATCATCGACGAAGAGCACCGTTTCGGTGTCCGTCAGAAAGAACAGCTCAAAGCACTGCGCAGTGAAGTCGACATCCTGACGCTGACCGCCACACCGATTCCACGCACGCTGAACATGGCGGTATCGGGCATGCGCGACCTGTCGATCATCGCCACGCCGCCGGCCCGCCGCCTGTCGGTACGGACCTTCGTCATGGAGCAGAACAAGAGCACGGTCAAAGAAGCCCTGCTGCGTGAGTTGCTGCGTGGCGGTCAGGTCTACTACCTGCACAACGACGTGAAGACCATCGAGAAATGCGCCGCCGACCTCGCCGAACTGGTGCCGGAAGCGCGGATCGGCATCGGCCATGGGCAGATGCGTGAACGCGATCTCGAACAAGTGATGAGCGACTTCTACCACAAGCGCTTCAACGTGCTGATCGCCTCGACCATCATCGAGACCGGCATTGACGTGCCGAGCGCCAACACCATCATCATCGAGCGCGCCGACAAGTTCGGTCTGGCGCAGCTGCACCAATTGCGTGGCCGCGTCGGTCGCAGTCACCACCAGGCGTATGCTTACCTGCTGACACCGCCGCGCCAGCAAATCACTCCCGACGCGGAAAAGCGTCTGGAAGCGATCGCCAATACCCAGGACCTCGGCGCGGGCTTCGTACTCGCCACCAACGACCTGGAAATCCGTGGCGCCGGCGAACTGCTGGGCGACGGTCAGAGCGGGCAGATCCAGGCCGTCGGTTTCACGCTATACATGGAAATGCTCGAGCGCGCGGTGAAGTCGATCCGCAAGGGCGAACAGCCGAACCTCGATCAGCCGCTGGGCGGCGGTCCCGAAGTCAATCTGCGTGTACCGGCATTGATTCCCGAGGACTATCTGCCAGATGTTCATGCTCGATTGATTCTCTACAAACGCATTGCCTCAGCCACCGATGAGGAAGGCCTCAAAGACCTGCAAGTGGAGATGATCGACCGTTTCGGCCTGCTGCCTGAGCCGACCAAGAATCTGGTGCGGATCACGGCGCTGAAATTGCAGGCCGAACAACTGGGCATCAAGAAAGTCGACGGCGGCCCGCAAGGCGGTCGAATCGAATTCGCGGCCCAGACCCCGGTCGACCCGCTGACGCTGATCAAATTGATCCAGAGCCAGCCCAAACGCTACAAATTCGAAGGCGCCACGATGTTTAAATTCCAGGTGCCAATGGAGCGCCCGGAAGAGCGTTTTAATACCGTAGAGGCGCTGTTCGAGCGCCTCATTCCGACCACTGCTTGAAGGACGCCGCATGCGCCTGTTTCGCTCACTGACCTTGTTGACGATGTTAATCACGACGCTGGTCGCCCCCACGGCATTTGCCGACGATCTATATCAGGTTGAAATGATTCTGGTACGGCAAAACGCTGTGCCCGCCATCGTCAGCCGCGCCGCGCCGGAAGACTGGGATGCCGGCGCCCAACGCATCAGCCCCGACAGCTTTCGCACGCCAAGCCTTAATCCCGAAGTGGAAAAACTCACCGCCAGCAACGAATACACGGTGTTGCTGCACAAGGCCTGGCAACAGAACCTGGGTGAAGAAGCCAGCAAAGTGGCGATCAGCGAGGGTAAAGAACAATTCGGTCAGTTCCCGATCGAGGGCACACTGAGTCTGAAGCTGGGGCGCTTTACCGATGTCGACGCCGATTTCTGGGTCAACCAGATCGATGCCAACGGCCTGGTCACCGCCAGCGAACGCCTGAAGCAGGAAAGCCACACCAAGAACGGCCAACTGAACTTCCTCGACAACGGCCACCTGGGTCTGCTGATCAAGATCACCTCGCCGACCGCCCCTGCGCCTCGGCCAGTCCCCGATGTAATTCCGGACTGATTGAAGCCCTTATGTCCTCCGCGACCCTGAGCAAACCCCTGGCAACATCCTGGGTCAGCCGATTCAAGGAACAGAGCCTGGAGCGTGGCCGTCGCTACGCGCTGGAGAACCGCGTCAGGATCGTCGAAGTCGGCGATGCCACCATCACCGCTGCATGCGAAGGGTCCGGCGGTAACGTTTACCGTCAGACCATTCGCCTGCGCGAGTCAGCCAAAGCTACATTGCTGATGGTCGATGCCACCTGCACCTGCCCGGTGCGCAGCAACTGTAAACATTGCGCAGCGGTACTGCTGAAGGTCCAGGAAACCCTGACCTATCCCGCTGCCGCGCAAGATGCCGAGTTACTGGAAAAGCTTCAGGCTGTGCTGGAAAATCGCAGCCCGAAAGCGCCGCCGCAAGTCCTGGTGGACAACGTGCAACCGGTGCCGCGCCTGTGGCTGGCGAGCATTGAGTTCAGTGCCTTCGAACCGCGCAACGGCAAGATGCAGCGGTACATCCAGCATCGCGCGGCGCTGTCCTTCAGCTATCTGGATGAATACGTCAGCGGACAGAAAAACACTGACATCCTGATTCGCCAAGAGACGCAGACGTTGCGGGTAAAGCGTCACCCGGAAGTCGAACAGGCCTACAGGGAACAGTTACGAATCCTCGGTTTCAAGATCGCCACCCGACAAAGCAAGGCCCTGCCGGAAAGTGCCGGCGAACTCTACGAGATGGTCAACGACAGCGCCTGGCTGACCTTCACCCTCAACGAGCTGCCGAAGCTGCGCACCCAGGGCTGGGAGTTACAGATCGACGAAGATTTCGGCTTCGACCTGACCGCCGTCGATGACTGGTACGCCACTGTCGAGCAGGCACCGGAGCGCGACTGGTTCGATCTGGAATTGGGGATCATCGTCAACGGCGAACGGCTGAGCCTGTTGCCGATCCTGTTGAACCTGATGCGCTCCCACACCGAAATCCTCAACCCGGAACGCCTCGCTCGACGTCGCGACGACGAGCTGATCCTGGTGAACATTCCGCAACGCCGCAGTACCGACCAAGGTCCGTTGCAGGTCGCCCTGCCCTTCGGCCGCTTGAAACCGGTATTGGCCACCCTCGGCGAGTTTTATCTGCAAGAGCCCGGCGAAACCACACTGCGCCTGAGCAAGGCCGACGCCACACGATTGAATCCGCTGGAAGGTCTGCCATTGCTTTGGGAAGGTGGCGAGCAGATCCGCACCCTTGCCCAGCGCCTGCGCGACATAAAGGACCACACCGCCGCTGCGCCCGAAGGCTTGAATGCCACCTTGCGCCCGTATCAGCTGGAAGGACTGAGTTGGATGCAGTCGTTGCGGCAACTGGAAGTCGGCGGGATTCTCGCGGACGACATGGGTCTGGGCAAAACCCTACAGACCCTGGCGCACATTCTCAGCGAGAAGAACGCCGGGCGCCTTGATCGGCCGTGCATGGTGGTCATGCCCACCAGCCTGATCCCCAACTGGCTCGACGAAGCCGCGCACTTCACGCCGCAGCTCAAAGTGCTGGCGCTGTACGGTGCCAGTCGCAAAAAGCATTTCGAGCACCTGGCCGATTACGACCTGATTCTGACCACCTATGCGCTGCTGCCCAAGGACGTCGAGCGCCTGGCCGTGCAACCGTTTCATGTACTGGTGCTGGATGAAGCGCAGTACATCAAGAACCCCAATAGCAAGGCCGCCCATGCAGCCCGTGAGCTGAATGCTCGCCAGCGCCTGTGTCTGAGCGGCACGCCGCTGGAAAACCATCTGGGCGAGCTGTGGTCGCTGTTCCACTTCCTGCTGCCTGGCTGGCTCGGTGACGTGAAAAGCTTCAATCGCGATTACCGCGTGCCGATAGAAAAACGTGCCAGCGAAGTAAGACTTCAGCACCTCAATGGTCGGATCAAACCGTTCCTGCTGCGCAGGACCAAGGAACAGGTGGCCACCGAACTGCCACCGAAAACCGAGATCATCCATTGGGTCGAACTCAACGAAGCCCAGCGCGACGTGTACGAAACCATGCGCTTGGCCATGGACAAAAAAGTCCGCGACGAAATCACCCGCAAGGGTGTGGCGCGCAGCCAGATCATCATTCTTGAGGCGCTGCTGAAACTGCGTCAGGTGTGCTGTGATTTGCGCCTGGTCAACGACGCCGCCCTGCCCGCGCGCGGCAGTACCTCCGGCAAGCTCGATAGTCTGATGGAAATGCTTGAAGAGTTGTTTGAGGAAGGTCGGCGAATCCTGCTGTTTTCGCAGTTCACCTCAATGCTGTCGCTGATCGAGGATGAGCTGAAAAAGCGTGGCGTGGCGTATGCGATCCTGACCGGACAAACCCGCGACCGACGCACGCCAGTGAAGGAGTTCCAGAGCGGCACGCGTCAGATCTTTCTGATCAGCCTGAAGGCTGGTGGCGTAGGACTGAACCTGACCGAAGCGGATACGGTGATTCACTACGATCCCTGGTGGAACCCGGCGACGGAACATCAGGCGACGGATCGCGCCTATCGCATTGGTCAGGAGAAGCCGGTGTTCGTCTACAAGATGATTGCCAGGGGCACGGTGGAAGAGAAGATTCAGCATCTGCAGAAGGAAAAATCCGACCTCGCCGCCGGCGTGCTGGATGGGCGCCAGACCGGGGACTGGAAATTGCAGAGCGATGATATCGAAGCGTTGTTTGCGCCGCTGCCGGAGAAAATTGATAAGTAGCGGCGATAGGTAGATCGCCTTCGCGGGCAAGTCGGATCGCCGCCCGCTCGCTCCTACAGGAAATCACTGTACCTGTGGGAGCGTGGCTTGCCCGCGACGGGGTCGACTCGGTTTAACGATCTATCAACCTCTCAACACCCGCGCCAACGTCGACTTCACCTTACCCATCCCGTCATGCAACGCCTGCTCGATCTCGGCCATGGTGATCACCGCCGTCGACTTGCCCGCCGCCGGGTTCACTACCAGCGCCAGACAGGCGTAATCCAGCTCCAACTCACGCGCCAAAGCTGCTTCCGGCATGCCGGTCATGCCGACGATGTCGCAACCGTCACGTTCCAGCCGCGCAATTTCAGCGACGGTTTCCAGACGTGGGCCCTGGGTACAGGCGTACACACCATGGCTGCTGTAGCCAACGCCTTCAGCCGCCAACGCCGCGATCAATTGCTGACGCAAGGGTTCGCTGTAGGGATAGCTGAAGTCGATGTGTGTGACCTGTTCCAGGTCATCGGCGAAATAGGTGTGTTCGCGACCGCTGGTGTAGTCGACCAATTGATGTGGCACGCAGAAATGCCCGGTGCCCATCGCAGTATGAATCCCGCCCACTGCGTTGACCGCGAGAATCGCTTCGGCACCGGCCTGCTTCAAGGCCCACAGGTTGGCGCGGTAGTTCACCTGATGCGGCGGGAAACGGTGTGGGTGCCCATGACGCGCGAGAAACAGCACTTCCTTGCCGGCATACTCACCGATCTGCACCTCGGCCGAAGGCGCGCCATAAGGCGTGTCCACCGCCAATGACTGACGAATGCTCAAGCCTTCGAGTTGAGTCAGGCCGGTGCCACCGATGATCGCGTAAACCGTCATTACGGAAAATCCTTAATCAATCAATTGAGCTTCTCTGAGCGCGCCGATGGCCGCCAGCCAGCGTGGATCTTGACGGTATTCGGTGCTGGCGTACGCCTGCCCGCGCATCCGCGCAATACGCGCCGAAGGTTTGACCTTCAAACGCTGGGCGGCGCTCAAGGCCAGCTCGGCAGCCGCGCGATCGTTGCACACCAGACCCATGTCACAACCGGCAGTCAATGCCGCTTCGATGCGACTGGCGGCATCGCCAACCACGTGGGCACCGGCCATCGACAGGTCATCGCTGAAGATCACGCCATCGAACTGCAGCTCGCCGCGCAGAATGTCCTGCAACCAGCGACGGGAGAAACCTGCAGGCTGGGAATCGACTTGTGGATAAATAACGTGGGCCGGCATGACGGCGGCCAGTTGCTTGCTCAGTCGTGCGAATGGCACCAGGTCGTTGGCGCGGATCTCGTCGAGGCTGCGCTCGTCGTTGGGAATCGCGACATGGGAATCGGCCTCGGCCCAGCCATGACCGGGGAAATGCTTGCCGGTGGCGGCCATGCCGGCGCTGTTCATACCGCGGATGAAAGCACCGGCGAGCAAGGCTGCACGCTCGGGATCACCTTCGAACGAACGGGTGCCGACCACCGCACTGCGCTGATAATCCAGATCCAGCACCGGGGCAAAGCTCAGGTCGAGACCGACCGCCAGCACTTCGGTCGCCATGATCCAGCCACATTGCTCGGCCAGGTATTCGGCATTCGGGTTATCGGCGATGGCACGCATGGCTGGCAGCCGCACGAACCCCTGACGCAGCCGCTGAACCCGACCGCCCTCCTGATCCACCGCCAACAGCAGATCGGGACGAATGGCGCGGATCGCGGCGCTCAACTCTCGCACTTGACGCGGATGCTCGATGTTGCGGGCAAAAATGATCAGGCCGCCCACTTCGGGCTGGCGCAACAATTGGCGATCTTCAGACGTCAGCCAGGTACCGGCGACGTCCACCATCAACGAGCCTTGCAGGCCAGCAGTCATAGAAATTCCTTGATTACGATAAACCCGGCTCGCACGAATTCGCCGCCATGGGCTGTGCCCGGCAGGTCGGCGATATCAATGAGGGGCGGATTCAGAACGAGAGTCGGCATGGGCGGCTAGCTTAGCGGATGTCAGCTGCCGCGCCCACCCGTGTGCGGTTAAACCTTGGCGGCGACCGGGGCCGATTTGCTGCGCGGACGCAACTGCGCGGTAGCCATGGCGGTGTCGGTAACGCCGGTTTCAGCGCGCATGCCAGCCGCCAGAAATGGCACCATCAGACGCATCACTTGTTCGATGGAGGTGTTGACGCCGAAATCGGTCTCGGCAATCGCACGCAAGGCCTTGATCCCCGACATGCTGAACGCCGCGGCACCGAGCATGAAGTGCACGCGCCAGAACAGTTCGATCGGGGGAATGCGCGGAGCGGCCTCGTTGACCAGCATCATGTAGCGGCGGAACACCTTGCCGTACATATCTTCCAGATAACGACGCAAGTGCCCTTGGCTCTGACTGAAGGCCAGTCCCAGCAAGCGCATGAAAATGGACAAGTCATTACCGCTGCGTGGCTGCACCACCAGGGCTTGTTCGACGAGGATCTCAAGCAGCTCTTCAAGGGTTGGCTTGTTCTCGGGCCTGGCCTGACGGCGCTCCAGCTCTTTATCGAGACTGAGGCAGAATGGCCCGAGAAAACGCGAGAAGACCGCCTGAATCAGCGCCTTCTTCGACCCGAAGTGATAATTCACCGCCGCCAGATTGACACCGGCCTTGCTGGTGATCAGACGCAATGAGGTTTCAGCAAAACCTTTTTCCGCGAACAACTGCTCGGCAGCATCGAGAATGCGTTCAACGGTTTCCGACTGGGCCATGGCTACTCCGCCTGACAAACACTTGTTTGAAACATACGTTTCAGCCTTGGCCTTGTCAAGTCTGGCGGTTCGTTTTGGGAATGGTCGGTCAGGTATTTAACCATACAACAGTACCGCTTCAACCAGCGAGCGAAATGACCGTCCAGCGGCCGACAAAAAAAGGGGCATTGCCAAGACCAATTCACTGTATATAATCCCAGTCACTGTATAAAAAGACAGAGCGATCAATATGCTAAAGCTGACGCCACGCCAAGCAGAGATTCTGGCCTTCATCAAACGTTGCCTCGAAGACAACGGCTACCCGCCGACCCGTGCGGAAATCGCTCAGGAACTGGGGTTCAAGTCGCCCAATGCGGCGGAAGAACACCTCAAGGCGCTTGCCCGCAAGGGAGCGATCGAGATGACCCCGGGTGCCTCCCGCGGCATCCGCATCCCTGGCTTCGAAGCCAAGGCCGACGAGTCCAGCTTGCCGATCATTGGCCGGGTGGCTGCCGGTGCGCCGATCCTCGCCCAGCAGCACATCGAAGAATCCTGCAACATCAACCCTTCGTTCTTCCATCCTCGCGCCGACTATCTGCTGCGGGTCCATGGGATGAGCATGAAGGACGTCGGCATTTTCGACGGCGACCTGCTCGCCGTCCATACCACCCGTGAAGCCCGTAACGGTCAGATTGTGGTGGCACGGATCGGCGACGAAGTGACCGTCAAGCGCTTCAAGCGCGATGGCAGCAAGGTCTGGTTGATTGCCGAAAACCCTGAATTCGCCCCTATCGAAGTCAACCTGAAAGATCAGGAACTGGTTATCGAAGGCTTGAGTGTCGGCGTGATTCGCCGCTAAAGGAGGCTTTATGCAGTTCCCACATACCTCACAGCAAGCCCAACTGCCGTTGTTCGAGGCGTTCATGGCACAGCCATTGGCGCCGATCCTGAAAGACGTGGTCGAATCGCCCTGGAGCGCCGAGCCTGAAGTCTTCAGCGAGCTATCACTGCGCGGCGCGGCCGGGAACTGCCTGAACCTTCTGGCACCGATTCTCAGGGAACTAAGTCAGGATCAGGATGCACGCTGGCTGACACTGATCGCCCCGCCCGCCAGCCTGACACAAGCCTGGTTACGCGACGCCGGCCTGAACCGTGAGCGCATTCTGCTCCTGCAACCGCGTGGCACACAGAGCGCTCAGCAGTTGACCTGCGAAGCCTTGCGACTTGGCCGAAGCCATACGGTCGTCAGCTGGCTTAACCCGCTGAGCACAACGTCGCGGCAACAGTTGATCAGCGCCGCCCGTATCGGGGATGCGCAAAGTCTGAATATTCGACTGGGTTAACTGACAAACACGGTGCGCGCTGAACAGCGCGGGGCTTCTCCAAGGATAGAGAAGCCAACCCGTAAAGGTATCCGAAGAATCCGACGGGCGGGATCAATGAAGAACCCGAGGCCCCTCATCCTTATCAAATTCGCCTTCAACCAGGCGTCCTGCCATCTGAACACCGACGCTCAACATCGCCTTGGCGACTTCCACATGCTGGCCTTGCAGGAAAACCTTGGCATCCTCGGAGAAATCCAAAGTAACCAGAGAACCCTCGTCCTCGGCCCTGCGCAGCTCGATTCGGCCGTCTGGTAACTCGACAATTTCTAGAAAGGACGTTGGCATAAAGGTCTGTTCTCCACGAAAGGCGGGGATTATATAGGCATCAGCCAAGCTTCGCTCGGGATCTTGACCAAATGCCATCACGAAGAGAAATTTCTGACATCACTCTTCCTTGAGCGGCCCCATCCCTAAACACTCAATCTTTCAGCACTCGTTCAACCCTTCGCGAAACCGAATCGCCAGGCCTTTAAGGTTCTGACGCCAGCTCTCCAGCTCTTCGCGACTCAGCTCTTCAGGTGCCTCTTCTTCATCCAGATTAACAGCCAGAATGAGCGGCTGCGTCACATCGCCCTTGGGCTTATGCGGAGCGCGAGGCGGCTGAAACAATGCGGCATATGCCGACAGCAGTTTGGCCAGCCAGGTTTCAGGGTTTTGCGCCAGTTCGACCATCTCGGCCATTTCCGGAATAGCGATGGTTTCGAGCACTTCGCGGGTCAACAGCATCTCTGCCCGTGGCGCATTAGCCTGAGGCAGGCGATAGAAACCGGCGATTTCATGGCACAGCCCCAGCAAAGCACCGTACAGGTGAAACAACGCCGATTCGCGCCCGGCCTGAATCAGCGCCAAGGCGTTCATCGCCCGCCCCTCTTCGGCTTTGGCGAGCGCTTCCAGCGACAGGCCGGCGAAATAAATCTTCTGGTTGGTACGGGTATAGAGTTCGTGGGCCATGACGGCAGCCTCCACAACGAAATAATTGCTTCACGCAGGTCAGACAGTGTCGTGGATCACCTGAGCCTCCCGCAAGCCCAAAACAAAAAAGGCCGCATGAAAACCCGAGGGTTGTCATGCGGCCTTTTTTTATACAGCGGCTTTTAAGCTTTGGCTGCCGGACGCTTGTCTTCAACCGTCCACTTGCCGCCGTCGTAATACGCCTTCCAGCCAGTCGGCTTACCATCAACCTCAGTCTGCACGTACTGCTCTTTGGTCTTGCGGCTGTAACGGATCACTGCCGGGAGGCCGTCCGGATCTTTCTTCGGCGCTTCGCAAAGGAAGTGATACTTCGGATCGATCTCATCCTTGTGCGGCACGATCTCCATGACCAACGGAGCACGGGTCTCGCGGTTTTTCGGGAACTGGCTGGCCGCCAGGAACAGGCCGGAAGCACCGTCGCGCAGGATGTAGGTGTCGTTGACCTTTTCGCACTTGAGCTCAGGCATCTTCACCGGGTCCATCTTCGGCGGTGCCGCATCACCGCTTTTCAGCAGCTTGCGGGTGTTTTTGCAGGTTGGATTGGTGCAACCAAAGAATTTACCGAAGCGGCCAGTCTTGAGTTGCATCTCGCTGCCACACTTGTCGCATTCCAGGCTCGGACCTTCATAGCCCTTGATGCGATAGGTGCCCTCTTCGATTTCGTAGCCAGCGCAATCCGGGTTGTTACCGCAGATGTGCAGCTTGCGCTTCTCGTCGAGCAGATAAGCGTCCATGGCTGTGCTGCAGATCGGGCAGCGATGCTTGCCACGCAGGACCAACGACTCGGACTCACCCTCATCATCCGCAGCGATTTCATCGCCCGGCACCAGGTTGACGGTGGCTTTGCAGCGCTCTTTCGGCGGCAGGCTATAGCCCGAGCAACCGAGGAACACGCCCGTCGAGGCAGTACGAATCTGCATCGGACGACCGCAAGTCAGGCACGGAATGTCAGTCATGACCGGCTGGTTGGCCCGCATGCCGTTTTCCGGGCTTTCGGCCACTTCGAGTTTCTTCTTGAAGTCGCCGTAGAACTCGTCGAGCACGTTTTTCCAGTCGCGCTCACCCTGAGCAACATCATCGAGATTCTCTTCCATGCCGGCGGTGAAGCCGTAGTCCATGAGATTGGAGAAGCTCTCGGCCAGACGCTCGGTGACGATGTCGCCCATCTTTTCCGAATAGAAACGACGGTTGTGCAGCGCTACGTAGCCGCGGTCCTGAATGGTCGAAATGATCGCCGCGTAGGTCGAAGGACGACCGATGCCGCGTTTTTCCATTTCCTTAACCAGGCTCGCTTCCGAGTAACGCGCCGGCGGTTTGGTGAAGTGCTGGGTCGGATCAAGCTTGATCAGCTTCATCGCGTCGCCCTGGGCCATATCCGGCAGCACATCGTCATCGCCAGGCTTGGTGATTTGCGGCATGACGCGGGTGTAACCGTCGAACTTCAGGATGCGACCCTTGGCGCGCAGTTCGAAGTCACCGGCACCGACAGTGACCGTGGTCGACAGGTATTGGGCCGGCAGCATCTGGCAGGCCAGGAACTGGCGCCAGATCAGCTCGTAAAGTCGCTCGGCATCACGTTCCATGCCCGATAGTTTGCTTGGCTCGGTATTGGCGTCGGACGGACGAATCGCTTCGTGAGCCTCTTGTGCGCCTTCCTTGCTGCTGTAGACATTCGGGTTTTCCGGCAGGTATTTCTTACCGAACTCACCTTCAATATAAGTACGCGCCATCGTCACGGCATCGGCCGAGAGGTTGGTGGAGTCGGTACGCATATACGTGATGTAGCCGGCTTCGTACAAACGCTGGGCCATCATCATGGTTTTCTTCACACCGAAGCCCAGGCGGTTGCTTGCGGCCTGTTGCAGGGTGGAGGTGATGAACGGTGCCGACGGTTTGCTGCTGGTCGGCTTGTCTTCGCGCTTGACGATGCTGTAACTGGAAGCCTTGAGCTTCTCCAGCGCGGCCATGGCCTGGGCTTCGTTGAGCGGCTTGAAGGCTTCGCCTTTCTCGCGGGCCACGTCGAAGCGCACGGTCGCGCCCTTGGCGGTGCCGAGGTCGGCATGCACTTCCCAGTACTCTTCCGGGTTGAACGCGCGGATTTCACGCTCACGCTCGACCACCAGCTTCACGGCAACCGATTGCACGCGACCGGCGGACAGGCCACGGGCGATCTTGGCCCACAGCAGCGGCGAAACCATGTAACCCACCACACGGTCGAGGAAGCGGCGCGCCTGCTGGGCGTTTACCCGATCGATGTCCAGCTCGCCCGGTTTGGAGAAGGCTTCCTGGATCGCTTTCTTGGTGATTTCGTTGAACACCACGCGCTTGTAGCGGCTGTCGTCACCACCGATGGCTTCGCGCAGGTGCCAGGCAATGGCTTCCCCCTCGCGATCCAAGTCGGTTGCGAGATAGATGGTGTCAGCATCTTTGGCGAGCCGGCGCAGCTCTTCGATGACTTTTTCCTTGCCCGGGAGGATCTCGTACTTGGCTTTCCAACCATGATCGGGATCGACACCCATGCGCGAGACCAGCTGCTTGCGCGCTTTCTCTTTCGGCGTGAGCACCGGACCTTCACCTGCGGCGGCCTTGCCGCGCTTGGCGGCAGGTTCTTTGCTGGCGCTAGCCGAACCGCTGGTGGGCAGGTCTCGGATATGGCCGATACTCGACTTCACCACGTATTGGTTACCCAGATACTTGTTGATGGTCTTGGCCTTAGCCGGGGATTCCACAATGACCAGCGATTTGCCCATGGATCAGAAAATTCCTGAATTCTAGAAGTGAAAGGCGGTTGGCGCCTGACGCGGCACCGCTATATATAGTGGCTACAAGGTGAGGTCAAGCGCAGGAATCTGCGCGCACTCCCCTTATGGCTGAGGAAAAACGCTCGGTTCGGCTTGCACCAAAGCAAAGCGTGGCACCTGTTCGCCGTCAACCTCGACCGACTCCAGGAACATGCTCAAGGGACGCACCCAAAAGCCGTAATCGCCATACAGGGCTTGGTAGAAGACCACTTCTTCTTCGGTTTCAGAATGCCGCGCAACAGCGAATACGCGGTACTGCGGACCTTTGTAATGTTCGTAGAGCCCAGGTTGTATCGGCATGCTTTGGCCCTCACTCAAATTTTTTCAAAATAAAAATAAAATAAATCCGGAAAAACAAAAACCGGGGCACTTGGCCCCGGCTTCCATCAGCGAAACGCTTAAACGCGTTCGAAGACGGTGGAGATGCCTTGGCCGAGACCAATGCACATGGTAGCCACCCCGAAGGTGCCGCCATTCTGCTTCATCACGTTCAGCAAAGTGCCGGAGATACGCGCACCGGAACAACCGAACGGGTGACCCAGGGCGATCGCGCCGCCGTGCAGGTTAACCTTCTCGTTCATCTTGTCGAGCACTTTCAAATCTTTCAGCACTGGCAGGGCCTGTGCGGCGAAAGCTTCGTTGAGCTCGAAGAAGTCGATATCGCTGATGCCAAGGCCCGCGCGCTTCAGTGCTTTTTGTGTTGCCGGTACTGGACCATAGCCCATGATCGCCGGGTCCACACCTGCCACTGCCATCGAACGAATCACCGCCAAAGGCTGAATGCCCAGGTCCTGTGCACGCTGCGCCGACATTACGATCATGCACGAAGCACCATCGGTGATCTGCGACGAAGTACCGGCTGTCACGGTGCCGCCCTTCGGATTAAACGCTGGCTTCAGAGCCGCCAGGCTTTCCAGGGTAGTTTCCGGACGAATGGTTTCGTCGTAGTCGAACAGTTTCAGGAAACCGTTCTCGTCGTAGCCCTGCATCGGGATGATTTCGTCTTTGAACTTGCCTTCCACAGTCGCCTTGTGGGCGAGCTGGTGGGAGCGCACGCCAAAGGCGTCTTGCTGTTCACGAGTAATGCCGTGCATTTTGCCGAGCATTTCCGCGGTGAGGCCCATCATGCCCGAGGCTTTCGCCGCATACAGGGACATGTGCGGGTTCGGATCGACACCGTGCATCATGCTCACGTGACCCATATGCTCGACGCCACCAACCACGAACACGTCACCATTACCGGTCATGATCGCTTGCGCAGCGGTGTGCAGAGCACTCATCGACGAGCCACACAGGCGGCTGACGGTCTGGCCGGCCGAGGTGTGCGGGATCTGCGTCATCAGGGACGCCATGCGGGCGATGTTCCAGCCCTGCTCCAGGGTCTGGTTCACACAGCCCCAGATCACGTCTTCGACTTCGCTCGGGTCGACCTTGACGTTGCGTTCCAGCAATTTGCTGATCAGGTGCGCCGACATGTCTTCGGCGCGGGTGTTGCGGTGCATGCCGCCCTTGGAGCGGCCCATCGGCGTACGACCGAAGTCGACAATCACGACGTCTCTAGGATTCAAGCTCATATACTTTCACTCTCGCTCTAGTGTGGGCGCTTAACCGAAGAAGCTCTGACCGTTTTTGGCCATTTCACGCAGCTTCGCGGTCGGGTGGTACAGCGCGCCCAAATCAGCGTACTGGTCAGCCAGGGCAACGAACTCAGCAACACCGATCGAGTCGATGTAGCGCAGTGCACCGCCACGGAATGGAGGGAAACCAATACCGTAGACCAGACCCATGTCGGCTTCGGCGGCGGTTTCGACAATGCCGTCTTCCAGGCAACGCACGGTTTCCAGGCACAGCGGGATCATCATCCAGTTGATGATGTCCTCGTCAGTGACTTCGCGCTGTTCGAACACGATTGGCTTGAGCACTTCCAGTACCGAAGGATCGGCGACTTTCTTCTGCTTGCCGCGCTTGTCGGTCTCGTAGGCATAGAAGCCTTTGCCATTCTTCTGGCCCAGGCGCTTGGCTTCGTAGAGCACGTCGACGGCCGAACGGCGGTCGTCCTTCATGCGATCCGGGAAGCCTTCAGCCATGACATCACGACCGTGGTGACCGGTGTCGATGCCGACCACGTCCATCAGGTACGCCGGGCCCATCGGCCAGCCGAATTTTTCCATGACCTTGTCGATGCGGACGAAGTCCACACCGGCGCTGACCAGCTTGGCGAAGCCGCCGAAGTACGGGAACAGCACGCGGTTGACCAGGAAGCCAGGGCAGTCGTTGACGACGATCGGGTTCTTGCCCATTTTCTTGGCGTAGGCAACGGTGGTGGCAACAGCCACTTCGCTGGACTTCTCGCCACGAATCACTTCAACCAGCGGCATCATATGCACCGGGTTGAAGAAGTGCATGCCGACGAAGTTTTCCGGACGCTTGAGGGCTTTGGCCAGCAAGGTAATGGAAATGGTCGAGGTGTTGGACGCGAGGATGGTGTCCTCTTTGACCTTGTCTTCGACTTCGGCCAGAACGGCTTGCTTGACCTTCGGGTTCTCGACAACGGCTTCGACGACCAGGTCGACGTGACCAAAATCGCCGTAAGACAGCGTAGGACGAATGCCGTTGAGCACTTCAGCCATTTTCGCAGCGGTCATGCGACCTTTATCAACGCGGCCCACCAGTAGCTTGGCGGCTTCGGCCAGACCTTGCTCGATGCCGTGCTCGTTGATGTCTTTCATCAGGATCGGCGTACCTTTGGAGGCCGACTGATAAGCGATACCGCCACCCATGATGCCAGCGCCCAATACGGCGGCTTGCTTCACGTCCTTGGCGATTTCGTCATAGGCCTTGGCCTTTTTCTTCAGCTCCTGATCGTTCAGGAACAGACCGATCAAGCTCTGCGCGGCAGAGGTCTTGGCCAGTTTGACGAAACCGGCGGCTTCGACTTCCAGCGCCTTGTCACGACCGAAGTTCGCGGCTTTCTGGATAGTTTTGATCGCTTCAACCGGAGCAGGGTAGTTCGGGCCCGCTTGACCGGCCACGAAACCTTTGGCGGTTTCGAACGACATCATTTGTTCGATGGCGTTGAGCTTGAGTTTCTCGAGCTTCGGCTGACGCTTGGCTTTGTAGTCAAATTCGCCGGAGATGGCGCCCTTGAGCAGGTTCAGAGCCGCTTCCTGCAATTTCTCAGGGGCGACGACGGCATCGACGGCACCGACCTTCAGCGCGTCTTCAGCGCGGTTTTCCTTACCGGCAGCAATCCACTCGATGGCATTGTCGGCACCGATGATGCGTGGCAAACGCACAGTACCGCCGAAGCCTGGGTAGATGCCCAGCTTGACTTCCGGCAGACCGATTTTGGCGGTGCCGGCCATGACACGGAAATCTGCCGCCAGGCACATTTCAAGACCGCCGCCCAGTGCGATGCCATTGATTGCGGCGACCGTCGGGACGTTAAGGTCTTCGAAATCGCTGAAAATCTTGTTGGCTTCGAGGTTACCAGCGACAAGCTCTGCATCCGGCAGCTTGAAGTTGTCGACGAATTCGGTGATGTCGGCGCCGACGATGAACACGTCCTTGCCACTGCTGACGATCACACCCTTGATCGAAGCATCTGCCTTGATGGTGTCTACAGCCTGACGCAGTTCGTTCAGGGTAAGACGGTTGAACTTGTTGACGGACTCACCCTTGAGGTCGAATTTCAATTCGACGATGCCACTTTCAAGAGCCTTAACCGTGATGGCTTTACCTTCGTAAATCATCAACTGATCTCCACGATATGGAAGCTGAACAGTACACGTCGGACGCAGGCGACTGGCTCGGCAAGGACGTTTATCGTCGATGCTACGCCAATTCACCCGGCACACCCGCCAACGCGATAGTCGGGATTCTGTAGGAGCGCTCTGTAATACAAACGCTCAATTCATACGCCCGTTTGATTTGGGTGTGTCACCTTCACGGAATTTCCGGCAATTGTCAATCGCCCAAAATACTGGTTGAAACGCGACTTTCCGGTCACTTCCGTACCACGAAGCCCTGCAACACGCGGATGCATGTGAGGCCATTCATAGAATCAATAGTTAGAAAAGTCGCCCTAATGTCCGGCAGCCTGTGTTTAACAAGCTACGCTGGGCGGGACCCTGAAGAAAAAATTTGAACGCTTTGACGAATGCCCAGCGTAAGATCAGCGCACAAAGAATTACCGGCCTGCCTGGCCAACCTCAGCCCGATGATGATGTCGGGCTTTTTATTGCCTGCAAAACCTGTAGCAGCAGCCTCGCAGCCTCGGCAGCTGCTACTGATCGGGTTCAGGCGAGTGCTTTGAGGGTGGTGTCGATTTGTTGCAAAACAGATGCCTCGCCCTTCTCGCCCCAATACAGGGCAATCATTTGCTTGTCCGCCTCGACCTTGTAGACGTTGGCAGGCAATTTTTCGAAATGATTCAGCAGCATCCCATCCTCACAGACCTCTTGCCACTGATTGACCCACACGCCCGGCGCCTTCTGCCAGTAACTCCAGCACGCCGGTCGCGTGCCACGGCGCGGCCGATGGTATTGGGCGCAAGGGCTCGGCGGCTCCTGGCTCAGCCAGTGCGGCCAATCCTGGGGCGCCAGTTGCATGGCCAGGCCAATGCGCCGCGCCTCCATTCGCAGGGCCATGCGCCCGCTCTGACTACGAGAGGGCCGCAACCAGGCCAGCGGGCTCAAGACCACCAGCAGGATTGACACCACTATCCAGACCGTCATATCTGTACTCCCGATTCTTGATGAGCCCATTGAGTCACTTTGAAACCAATGCGCTTGAAACCAGCCATACTTACCAATATTGCAATCCTCAGGAGGAGCACCTCATGCCCTACCACCACATTCTGGTCGCTGTAGACCTAACCGAAGAGTGCGATCCTGTCATCCACCGAGCTCGCGAACTTTCGGTGAGCAATGGCGCGAAGCTGTCCCTGGTGCATATCGTCGAACCGATGGCCATGGCCTTTGGCGGCGACGTACCGATGGACCTTTCCCAGTTGCAACAACAACAGTTCGATCAGGCCAAAGAGCGCCTTGAGCGATTGATCGTGAAATACCCGGAACTCTCCAAGGAATACAGTCACTTGACCTACGGCCAGCCGCGCCAGGAGATTCACCACCTCGCCAAGGAGCAAACGTGCGACCTGATCGTGGTGGGCAGTCATGGCCGACACGGTCTGGCGCTGTTGCTCGGTTCCACCGCCAATGACGTACTGCACGGCGCGCCTTGCGATGTGCTCGCGGTGCGCCTGATCAAAAGCTAAACCCCTTGTAGGAGCTGGCTTGCCAGCGAAAGCGGCGGCCCAGTCAACATCGTCGCTGAATATAAAATTGCGTTCGCTGGCAAGCCAGTTCCAACAACAAGCCAACTCCTGCAAAGAGATGCATTTCATACGAAAAGCCCGGCGTTCATCACTGAACGCCGGGCTTTTTTATCGCTGGATCAATCAGGCATCCAGCTCGGCCCAGCGCTCGACCATCACGTCGAGTTCAGCCTGCAACTGCTCCAGCTGAGCGATCACCGCAGCCGTTTCGGCAGCAGGACGCTGATAGAAACCGGCATCCGCCATCTGCGCTTCAACTACCGCGATCTGCTGCTCCATGGCTTCGATCTGACCCGGCAAGGCTTCCAGCTCACGCTGCAATTTGTAGCTGAGCTTCTTCTTTGCCACCGGCGCCTCTACTGCCGCAGTGACTGGCACTGGTTCAGCAGTGACGACAGCCGAGTTCAAGTCGGCCTTGCCGGACTTGCTCTCGGTCACACCCAACAGGCGCGGCGAGCCGCCCTGACGCAGCCAGTCCTGATAACCGCCGACGTATTCGCGAACCTTGCCTTCGCCTTCGAAGACCAGGGTGCTGGTGACCACGTTATCGAGGAATGCCCGGTCGTGGCTGACCATCAGCACGGTGCCGTTGAAGGTCAGCAAGACCTCTTCCAGCAGCTCGAGGGTTTCCACGTCGAGGTCGTTGGTCGGTTCGTCGAGTACCAGCAGGTTCGCCGGTTTGCTGAACAGTTTAGCCAGCAACAGACGGGCACGTTCACCACCGGACAGCGCCTTGACCGGCGTGCGGGCACGCTGCGGGCTGAACAGGAAGTCGCCGAGGTAGCTCAGCACATGGCGGCTCTGACCATCGATATCGATGAAGTCGCGACCTTCGGCCACGTTGTCGATCACGGTCTTTTCCAGGTCCAGCTGATGGCGCAACTGGTCGAAGTAGGCCACGTCGATGCGCGTCCCCTCTTCCACTGTGCCGCTGGTCGGCTGCAGGCCGCTGAGCATCAGTTTCAGCAGCGTGGTCTTGCCGGTACCGTTGGCGCCGAGCAGACCGATACGGTCGCCGCGCTGCAGAACCATCGAGAAATCCTTGATCAGGAACGGACCGCCCGGGTGCGCGAAGCTCACGTTCTCGAGGACCATGACCTGTTTACCGGACTTGTCGGCGGTATCCAGCTGAATGTTGGCCTTGCCGGTGCGCTCACGACGCTCGCTACGCTCGACGCGCAAGGCTTTCAGGGCGCGGACGCGGCCTTCGTTACGGGTGCGACGAGCCTTGATGCCCTGGCGGATCCAGACTTCTTCCTGGGCCAGTTTCTTGTCGAACAGCGCGTTGGCGGTTTCTTCAGCCGCCAGCGTCGCCTCTTTGTGCACGAGGAAACTGGCGTAATCGCCGTTCCAGTCGATCAGGCCACCGCGATCCAGTTCCAGAATGCGGGTCGCGAGGTTCTGCAGGAATGAACGGTCGTGCGTGATGAACAGCACGGCGCCCTGGAAATCCTTCAGCGCTTCTTCAAGCCAGGCAATGGCGCCGATGTCCAGGTGGTTGGTCGGTTCGTCGAGCAGCAGCAGATCCGGTTCGGAAACCAGGGCTTGGGCCAGCAGGACGCGTCGACGCCAGCCGCCGGACAATTCGGCGAGGGTCTTGTCGGCCGGCAGTTGCAAGCGGCTCAAGGTGCTGTCGACCAGTTGCTGCAAACGCCAGCCGTCTCGGGCTTCGAGGTCGTGCTGAACGTGCATCAGTTTGTCCAGGTCAGCGTCGGTGACGATGTTCTGGCTCAGGTGATGATATTGCGCGAGTAGCTCGCCGACACCGTCCAGGCCTTCGGCAACCACGTCGAACACAGTCCGCTCGTCGGCTACCGGCAATTCTTGCGGCAATTCGCCAATCTTTAGGCCAGGTGCGCGCCAAACAGAGCCGTCATCGGGCTTCTGGTCGCCCTTGACGAGCTTCATCATGCTGGACTTGCCAGTGCCATTGCGGCCGATGATGCACACCCGCTCACCACGGGCGATCTGCCAGGACACCTTGTCCAACAACGGCATAGCGCCGAAAGCAAGGGACACATCGCTGAATTTGAGCAGGGTCATGAGCTTCTCCAAAAACCGGGCGCGCATTCTACCTGACTTGAGGCTGCAGAAGGCCGGCAATTTCAATGTCGAAGCACTCTGCACAACAATTGTTGCGAACTTGTGCCGACCGCTCGGCAAAGCTTTCGCCCCTTGCTGGCAAAAGGCTAAGCTACAGACAATTCAGTGCCGCGCTTGCTGGCACTTGTCATGATTTCTCTGCCCGGACGTCTCATGCGCAGTCGCCTTTTCAATCTTTTTTCATGTTTGCTTCTTACAGCCGCTGTCGCTCAATCCGCCCAGGCGGTGGACCTGTCCACCCAACGCCAGTATTACGATGAAGCCAAGCGTGCCTTGGCCAAAGGCGATACCGGCCCTTATTTCCGTTACCGCCAGGCTCTGAGCGATTATCCGCTGGAGCCCTATCTGGCTTATGACGAATTGACCGCGCGCCTGAAAACCGCGAGCAATGCCGAAATCGAAAAATTCCTCGCCGAACACGGTGACCTGCCGCAAGCCAACTGGATGAAGTTGCGCTGGCTGCGCTGGCTGAGCGAACGCGGGGATTGGGCAACCTTCGTCAAATATTATGATCCCAAACTCAATTTCACCGAACTCGACTGCCTGAACGCGCAGTATCAGATCAGTCATAACCGCAAGGCCGAAGGCTACGCCAACGCCAATAAACTCTGGCTGACCGGCAAAACCCAACCCGACGCGTGCGATGGTGTGTTCGGCATGTGGGCCGCCGAGGGTCAACTGACCGAACAGAAACGCTGGGAACGCACCAAGCTCGCCGCCCAGGCGCGCAACTATCCGCTGGCCAACAGCCTGATCAATAGCCTGACGACACTCGCCCCGCGCGGTCGCCTGCTGGTGGATGTGGCGCAGAAGCCCGAGTTGCTCAATCAGCCATCGCGCTTCATCCCGGCCGATGAACCGATGTCCGACATCGTCAGCCTCGGCCTGCGCCGTCTGGCCCGTCAGGATCCGGACAAAGCCATGGCCCTGCTCGACGGTTACGCCAGCAGCATGCACTTCTCCCGTGACGAAAAAGTCGCGATTGCCCGAGAAATCGGGCTGACCCTCGCCAAACGTTTCGACAGCCGTGCGCTGGACGTGATGACCAAATATGACCCGGAGCTGCGGGACAACACCGTTTCCGAATGGCGCTTGCGCCTGCTGTTGCGCCTGGCCCGTTGGGACGATGCCTATCAATTGACCCGCCGCCTGCCCCAAGACCTGGCCACCACCAACCGCTGGCGTTACTGGCAGGCTCGCAGCCTGGAGCTGGCACAGCCACAGAATCCGGAAGCCCAGACGCTTTACAAGAACCTGGCTCATGAGCGCGACTTCTACGGTTTCCTGGCGGCCGACCGCTCGCAATCCCCCTATTCGCTGAACAACAAACCGCTGGTACTCAGCCAGGCGCTGATCAACAAGGTGCGCAATACCCCTGGCATACGACGTGCCCTGGAATTCCATGCGCGCGGGCAGATCGTCGACGGTCGTCGCGAGTGGTACCACGTCAGCCGGCACTTCAGCCGCGATGAAATGGTCGCTCAGGCGAAATTGGCTTACGACCTGAAATGGTATTTCCCGGCGATCCGTACCATCAGTCAGGCGAAGTACTGGGACGACCTGGATATCCGCTTCCCGATGGCCCACCGCGAAACCCTGGTGCGCGAAGCCAAGGTCCGTGGACTGCACTCGAGTTGGGTATTCGCCATCACCCGTCAGGAAAGCGCCTTCATGGCCGATGCGCGCTCCGGCGTCGGCGCCAGCGGCCTGATGCAGCTGATGCCCGGCACCGCCAAGGAAACCGCGCGCAAGTTCAGCATTCCCCTCGCTTCGCCGCAGCAAGTGTTCGACCCGGACAAAAACATCCAGCTCGGAGCCGCTTACCTGAGCCAGGTCCACAGCCAATTCAACGGCAACCGCGTCCTCGCCTCTGCCGCCTACAACGCCGGCCCCGGCCGCGTGCGTCAATGGCTGCGTGGCGCCGATCACCTGAGCTTCGATGTGTGGGTGGAAAGCATCCCGTTCGACGAAACCCGGCAGTACGTGCAAAACGTGCTGTCGTACTCGGTGATCTACGGCCAGAAGCTCAACTCACCACAACCGTTGGTGGATTGGCATGAACGGTATTTCGACGATCAGTGAGCCTGCTTTGAAACGCTGACAAAAATGCCCGCATCGATTGATGCGGGCATTTTTTATGGCGCTCTACTGGGTCGGTTACTTAGTCGGTTACTTGGTCGGTTGGGGCATGGTGCCCATCACTAAACTGCAACGCCGCCAGCCGTGCATACAGCGCATTACTCGCAATCAACTCCTGATGCGTCCCCACCGCCACCAGTTTCCCTTGGTCCATCACTGCGATCCTGTCAGCATTTTTCACCGTAGCCAGTCGGTGGGCGATGACCAGTGTGGTGCGATTTTTCATCAGGCTGGGCAGGGCTTGCTGGATCAGGTGCTCGCTCTGGGCGTCGAGGGCGCTGGTGGCTTCGTCCAGCAGCAGGATCGGTGCGTCTACCAGCAGCGCTCGGGCGATGGCCAGGCGCTGGCGTTGCCCGCCGGACAAACCGAGACCAGCGTCGCCGAGGTGAGTCTGGTAGCCGTTGGGCATTTGCTCGATGAAGTCGTGTGCGTAGGCGATTTTCGCGGCTTCCTGGACCTGAGCCAACGTCGCCGTCGGGTGGCCGTAGCGAATGTTCTCTTCGATACTGCCGTAGAACAGCGCCGGGGTTTGTGAGACGAGGGCGAAACAGCGGCGCAGGTCCAGTGGGTCGAGTTGAGTCAGCGGCACACCGTCCAACAAGATGCGTCCTTGGGCGGGGTCGTAAAAGCGCAGCAGCAGGTCATACACCGTTGACTTACCGGCACCGGACGGCCCGACCAACGCCAGGGTTTCACCAGCGTTAATCGTCAGATTCAAACCATCGACGGCATAGCTTTGCGGACGCGACGGGTAGGAAAAGCGCACATCTTGCAGCACCAGATCGCCCTTCACCCGCTCAGGCAAAGTCACCAGGCCCTGGGTTGGTGGCTGGATGATGTTTTCCGAACGCAACAACTCTGCAATACGTTCCGCCGCCCCCGCCGCTCGCTGCAGTTCGCCGATCACTTCACTCAACGTGCCGAAGGCACCGCCGACGATCAGGCTGTAAAAGACGAACGCTGCCAGTTCACCCGCAGAAATCCGCCCGGCGATGACATCCATGCCACCGACCCAAAGCATCACCCCGACTGCGCCCAACACCAGCAGGATCACCAGGGTAATCAACCAGGCTCGCTGGAAGATGCGCTTGCGGGCGGTGTTGAAAGCCTCTTCCACGGTCGTGGCAAAACGCTGCTCGTCCTGAACCTGATGGTTGTAGGCCTGCACGGTTTTGATCTGACTCAGGGTTTCAGAGACATAACTGCCGATATCGGCAATCCGGTCCTGACTCAGACGCGACAGAGTGCGCACCCGGCGACCAAAAATCAGGATCGGCGCAACCACCAGCGGCAATGCGACCACCACGATGCTGGTGAGTTTGGGGTTGGTGATAAACAGCAAGACAATCCCGCCGATCACCATCAACCCATTACGCAGAAACAGTGACAGCGAAGAGCCGATTACCGATTGCAACAGCGTGGTGTCGGCAGTCAGCCGCGACTGGATCTCGGAGCTGCGGTTGTCTTCATAAAAGCCCGGATGCAGGTAGACCAGATGGTTGAACACCCGACGGCGGATGTCCGCGACAACACGCTCGCCGATCCACGACACCAGGTAAAACCGTACAAAGGTGCCAATCGCCAGGCCAACCACCAGCAGCATGAACACGCCGATCGATCGGTTGAGCAAATGCGGCGACTGGGTCATGAAACCCTGGTCCACCAGCAGGCGAATACCCTGCCCCATGGACAAGGTGATGCCGGCAGTGACGATCAACGCCAACAAAGCGCCCAAGGCCGGCCAGCGATAAGGCGCGAGGAAACGGCTGGCCAGACGAATGGCGCGGCGGTGACGAGAAGAGAGCATGAAGATCATCCGATGGCGCAACCAATGGGCTTTGACTCAACCAAGCCTACACCGTCAACGGGATTGAACGCTGTAAATCATAATGAGTCAGGTTAATTATGACCGCCAAGACTAGTGACTAGAGATTATTGGTCTAAAGTCCGGGTGGAAACGTCAGGGTATTTCTGATGGACTAAAGGTGCCGACCTGAAGATCGCAGGGAGTTGTCACAGCCCGGTCACCTGGCGGTTCTACAGTAAGCTCACAACCTGAAGAGGAGACAGGCCATGTCCTTGCAAAACAGCAGCGATGACAAAATTCCAGTGATCCGCACGCAGCCAGACCAGTCTCTGGGTTGCTCGATTATTGATAAGGATGGGCACGAAGTACCGATCACTGAAAACATGATCCAGGACGCTTGCCGCGAACTGGAGAAGCGATTGGTCAAGCCTGCCGAACAAGAGTGATATAGCCACCGTCTTCTTGACCCGGCTCTTTTAGCCGGGTTTTTTATGGGTGTTTATCCGGAAATGGCGGTGCGCCCATCGCGAGCAGGCTCGCTCCCACATTTAATCTCAGTCGTATAGAAAAACCTGTATCCACTGAAGATCTATTGTGGGAGCGAGCCTGCTCGCGATAAGGCCAACGCGGTACTCAGACAGCCGAAGCACCCAACGCCGCCACGATCTGCTGCAACGCCGGCGAATCCCCCTCGATCCGCACCTGCAACCCATCGATCTCACGCCGCAGCGGGTAATGCTTGCGCAGTGCATCGAACGCCGCACGCTGCTCGCTCACATTACCTACAAGGCTGCGACGGAAATCCGCATCGTCACGGCGCGGGTCGTATACACCACGGCACAACATCGCTAGCGCCCAGGCCGGATCGCAATTGGCGGTCAACGTCACCGCCGACAGCCACGGCGCTGGAAGCAAGTCGCTCAGGCTGACCTGCTCCGGTTGCCCAAGGAACTCGCAAAGCGCCTGATAGATCTGCGCCGTCCCGCGCTGCCTGCCGTCGAGGCTGTAACCGGCAATATGCGGCGTCGCCAGCACACACAATTCGGCCAATGCCATATCGACCTCAGGCTCACCCTCCCAGACATCCAGCACCGCTTGCAGATCTTCACGTTGCAACAGCACCTGGCGCAGAGCGGCGTTGTCGATCACCGGGCCACGACTGGCGTTGATCAGCCAGGTGCCCGGCTTAAGTTGGTTCAAACGGTTTTTATCGAACAGATGCCAGGTCGACTGAGGGCCTTGCTTGTTCAGCGGAGTGTGCAGGCTGATGACGTCGCATTGCTCGATGATCTGCTCGAGACTGACGTAATCGCCCCCTTCAGCGGCCTGCCGTGGTGGATCGCAGACCAGCACGTTCCAGCCCAGCCCCCGTAAAACCTTGACCAGTCGCCCGCCCACTTCACCGGCACCGACCACGCCGTAGGTGCGTTGAGTCAGGTCGGCACCTTCGATTTCGGCCAGGGTCAGCAGGCTGCCCAGCACGTAATCGACCACGCCCCGGGCATTGCAGCCTGGGGCGCTGGACCAGGTGATGCCGGCCTGTTGAAAGTAATCCAGATCCAGGTGATCGGTGCCGATGGTGCACGTGCCGACAAAGCGCACCTTGCTGCCTTCGAGCAACGCGCGATTGACGTTGGTCACCGAGCGCACCAACAGCACATCGGCCTGTTCGACAGTGGCGCGGTCGATGGCACGTCCCGGCACTCGGCGAATTTCACCGAAGCCTTCGAAGAAGGCATCGAGCAGCGGGATATTTTCGTCGGCAACAATCAGCATGGCAGGCTCCTTTGGCGGACCGGCAGTGTAGGCGGAGATGACCGTGGTGGGCCAGCAGGCATTGCGCACCTGGAATCTGTAGGAGCGAGCTTGCTCGCGAAGACGGCGGCACAATCAATGTTGAGGCTGCCTGACATACTGCTTTCGCGAGCAAGCTCGCTCCTACAGGAGGCTCAAGCAACCGATTACAAATCCGCAACACAGGATTTTTCCTGACCACCACGTCAAGGCGTAGAATGCGCCGCCTTGCGCATCAAAATCCTTTGGACGTTTCGCCTTGAATTCCGTGACTGACCGCCCCGCCGCTATTTCCCTCAACCGCCCGGCCCGGGTTCGCCTGGAGCTGAAAAACCTGCTAGGCCTGGCGTTGCCGATCATGATCGCGCAACTGGCGACCACCGCCATGGGCTTCGTCGATGCGGTGATGGCCGGACGTGTCGGGCCTCGGGATTTGGCGGCCGTCGCGCTGGGCAACTCGATCTGGGTACCGGTGTTTCTGCTGATGACCGGCACCCTGCTGGCCACCACCCCAAAAGTCGCCCAGCGCTTCGGCGCCGGCACGCACAGCGAGATTGGCCCGATCGTGCGTCAGGCCTTATGGCTGGCACTGGTGGTGGGCCTGATGGCGACCGGCATGCTGTTCAGCGCCGAACCGATCCTGCACATCATGAAGGTCGATCCCGAGCTGATCGGCCCGTGCATGCAGTATCTGCATGGCATTGCCAGCGGCCTGCCCGCTGTCGCGTTCTATCATGTGTTGCGCTGTTTCAGTGATGGTCTGGGACGGACGCGGCCGGCGATGGTGCTTGGCCTGTGCGGGTTGGCGCTGAACATTCCGCTCAATTACATCTTCATCTATGGCCACTTTGGTGTACCGGCCATGGGCGGTGTCGGCTGCGGCTGGGCCACGGCGATCGTGATGTGGGTGATGGCGCTGGGCATGGCCGGCTGGGAGCGCTGGGCGCCGGCCTATCAGTCGAGCCAGTTGTTCAGCCGTTTTGACTGGCCGCAGTGGGCGGTGATCAAGCGCTTGCTGGGCATCGGCCTGCCAATCGGCATCGCGGTGTTCGCCGAGTCGAGTATCTTCGCGGTGATCGCCCTGCTGATCGGTAGTCTCGGCGCCACCGTGGTCGCCGGGCACCAGATTGCCCTGAACTTCAGCTCGCTGGTGTTCATGATCCCCTACTCCCTCGGCATGGCCGTGACTGTGCGGGTCGGCCAGGCACTCGGCCGTGAGGAACCACGCGAAGCACGCTTCGCCGCCGGGGTCGGCATGGGCACTGCGCTGGCTTACGCCTGCTTGTCGGCGAGCATGATGTTGTGGCTGCGCGAACCCATCGCCGCGATTTACACCGCCGACCCGACGGTGATTCAGGTGGCCGCGATGCTGATCGTGTATTCGGCGCTGTTCCAGTTTTCAGATGCGATCCAGGTGACAGCGGCCGGCGCACTGCGTGGCTATCAGGACACGCGGGTGACGATGATCCTGACGCTGTTCGCTTATTGGGGGATTGGTTTGCCGGTGGGCTACGCCCTGGGCCTGACCGACTGGTTCGGCACGCCGAGCGGCCCGAGTGGGCTATGGCAGGGCTTGATCGTCGGCTTGAGTTGCGCGGCACTGATGCTGTCGATCCGCCTGGCGCGCAGTGCACGCAAGCGGATTCGCATCAGTCGTTCGGCGGGTTAAGCGAGTTTCTTGCGGATCCAGTAGAGGTAGGTGCCTGCCTCTTCATGCTGCGCGACCAGTTCGTGGTCGAGGAATACGCAAAACTTCGGAATGTCGCGACGGGTCGACGGGTCGGTGGCGATCACCTTCAGCAGGCCGCCGGGCGCCAGGTCACGGATGTGCTGGTGCAGCATCATCACCGGTTCCGGGCAATTGAGGCCGGTGGCGTCGAGGGTGCCGTCTACCGGCGTATCGATCATTTCACTCATGATTCACTCCTGAAACTTGCCGGCATTGTCGCGCATTGCCGGGTGTCTAGTCACTGACAGCTGATCGTTCCCACGCTCTGCGTGGGAATGCATCCCGTGACGCTCTGCGTCACATCCAAAGGCGGAACGCGGAGCGTCCCCGGCGGCGTTCCCACGCAGAGCGTGGGAACGATCGGCACACAAAGTCAGCGGGACTTGGGTTTCTTCACGTCCAATCGGCGCAAATGGCAGGTCACTTCTTCACGGTCGTGGTACAGCTGCTTGCAGCCAATCTCGACCCGAATGCCCCGCGCCTTGAACCCGTCGGCAATACGCTCCAGCAAGCGCTTCACTTCGGCATAACGCTGTTTCATCGGCAGCTTGAGGTTGACCACCGCTTCGCGGCAATGCCCCTCGCCAATCCATTCTTCCAGCATCGCCGCGTTGCGCGCCGGTTTCTCGACGATGTCGCACACCATCCAGTCGACCGGTTGCTTGGGCTTGAAGGTGAAACCGTCAGCCATCAAGTGCTGCACCAAACCGGTGTCCATAAGGCTTTCGGCCATCGGGCCATTGTCGATGGCGGTCACCAGCATGCCGCGGTTGACCAGTTGCCAGGTCCAGCCGCCGGGTGCAGCGCCGAGGTCGACGCCAGTCATGTCGCTGTGCAAACGCTCGTCCCACTGGTCGCGGGGAATGAAATGGTGCCAGGCTTCTTCAAGCTTGAGGGTCGAACGGCTCGGCGCTTCACGCGGAAACTTCAAGCGTGGAATGCCCATCGGCCACATCGCCGAATTGTTCGATTCGGCCAGACCCATGAACACTTCGCGACCGCTCTTGAAGGTCAGTAGCAACCGCGGCTTGTGGGCGTCTTCCACCAGTTTGCCGGCCGCCATCAGCGCCTTGCGCAGGTGGACTTCGAACTTCTTGCAGAAATTCGACAGCTCTTTGCCATCGTTGGTGTCGACCATTTCCAGCCACAGGCTGCCGCATACCGGGAAGTCCGCCATGTGCGCAAGGATCACGCTGATGCGGTCGGTTTCCGGCAGATCAATAAAGATCCCGCGAGCCCACTGACGCGGGAAGATCAGATCGGCGAAACGCTGCCCACGCATCAGGCGCTCGGCGCCGTCTTCTTCGGTGCAGATAAATTCGGCGCAGGCGCTGGCGGTTTTGGCCTTGGCATAACCGGCCACGTTCAGCCGCGCGGCATGTTCGGAAATCTCGGAACAGACTTCGCCTTCGAAGCCCGGCCGGCAATGCATAAAGAGGGTGTTCATTTTTACTCCTGGGCAGTTGGCGAAGAATTCAGCCACTGCGCGATGCCCAGACTTGCGTTGAAGCAAAGCCTGTCACGAAAACCGGCGCATGATAGCCGAGATCGGAACCTTGGACTTGCCCATAGGGTCCAGTTATTAGCCTTAACGTCTAAACAGGGCTAGGTTAAGAGCTCTGTCTGTCCCGCCAGTCCGTAGCCGTGCGGACCCAAAGGAGATATTTCAATGCCGTCCCTCGATAGCCTGAAAACCCTTAAAACCTTACAAGTCGACGACAAGACCTATCACTATTTCAGCCTGCCCGAAGCCGCCAAAAGCCTGGGCGATCTCGAAAAGCTGCCGATGTCGTTGAAAGTGTTGCTGGAAAACCTGCTGCGCTGGGAGGACGAGAAAACCGTTACCGGCGCCGACCTCAAGGCGATTGCCGCCTGGCTCAAGGAGCGTCGCTCCGATCGCGAGATCCAGTACCGCCCGGCGCGGGTATTAATGCAGGACTTTACCGGCGTCCCCGCCGTGGTCGACCTGGCCGCCATGCGCGCCGCCATGGCCAAGGCCGGTGGCGACCCGCAGCGCATCAATCCGCTGTCGCCGGTGGACCTGGTGATCGACCACTCGGTGATGGTCGACAAGTACGCCAGTTCAAGCGCCTTCGAACAGAACGTCGACATCGAAATGCAGCGCAACCACGAGCGTTACGCCTTCCTGCGCTGGGGCCAGAGTGCCTTCGACAATTTCTGCGTGGTGCCACCGGGCACCGGCATCTGCCACCAGGTCAACCTTGAATACCTTGGCCGCACGGTCTGGATCAAGGACGAGGACGGTCGCACCTATGCCTTCCCGGATACTTTGGTCGGCACCGACTCCCACACCACCATGATCAACGGCCTCGGCGTGCTCGGCTGGGGCGTCGGCGGGATCGAAGCGGAAGCAGCGATGCTCGGCCAACCGGTGTCGATGCTGATTCCGGAGGTGATCGGCTTCAAACTCACCGGCAAGCTTAGGGAAGGCATCACCGCCACCGATCTGGTGCTGACGGTGACCCAGATGCTGCGCAAGAAAGGTGTGGTCGGCAAATTCGTCGAGTTCTACGGCGACGGCCTCGCCGACCTGCCGCTGGCCGACCGCGCGACCATCGCCAACATGGCCCCGGAATACGGCGCCACCTGCGGCTTCTTCCCGGTGGATGAAGTGACACTGGAGTACTTGCGCCTGTCCGGCCGCACGCCGGAAACCGTGAAACTGGTGGAGGCCTACAGCAAGACCCAGGGCCTGTGGCGGCTGCCCGGCAAGGAGCCGCTGTTCACCGACAGCCTGGCCCTGGACATGGGCAGCGTCGAGGCCAGCCTCGCCGGACCGAAACGCCCGCAGGACCGCGTCTCGCTGCCGAATGTCGCGCAAGCGTTCACTGACTTTCTCGGCCTGCAATTCAAACCCTCCAGCAAGGAAGAAGGTCGCCTCGAAAGCGAGGGTGGCGGTGGCGTCGCGGTGGGTAACGCCGATCTGATCGGCGAAACGGACTACGACCACGAAGGCCGTACTTATCGGCTCAAAGACGGCGCGGTGGTGATTGCCGCGATCACTTCCTGCACCAACACGTCCAACCCCAGCGTGATGATGGCAGCCGGGCTGGTGGCGAAGAAAGCCGTGGAGAAAGGCCTGAAGCGCAAACCGTGGGTCAAGAGTTCGCTGGCCCCCGGCTCGAAAGTGGTCACCGACTACTATAAGGCAGCGGGCCTGACCCAATACCTGGACCAACTCGGTTTCGCCCTGGTCGGTTATGGCTGCACCACCTGCATTGGCAACTCCGGGCCGTTGCCAGAGCCGATCGAAAAAGCCATCCAGAAAGCCGACCTGACCGTTGCCTCGGTACTCTCGGGCAACCGCAACTTCGAAGGTCGCGTACACCCCTTGGTGAAAACCAACTGGCTGGCCTCCCCGCCCCTGGTCGTCGCCTATGCGTTGGCCGGAACGGTGCGCATCGACATCAGTAGCGAGCCATTGGGGCACGACAAGGACAACAACCCGGTTTATCTGCGAGACATTTGGCCGAGTACCCAAGAAATCGCCGACGCGGTGACTCAGGTAAACACCGCGATGTTCCACAAGGAGTACGCCGAAGTGTTTGCCGGCGACGCGCAGTGGCAGGCGATCGAAGTGCCGCAGGCGGCGACTTATGTCTGGAAGGATGATTCGACCTATATCCAGCATCCACCCTTCTTCGATGACATCGGCGGCCCACCGCCAGTGGTCAAGGATGTCGAAGGGGCCAAGGTCCTCGCGCTGCTCGGCGACTCGGTGACCACCGACCACATCTCCCCCGCCGGCAACATCAAGACTGACAGCCCCGCCGGCCATTACCTGCGCGAGAAAGGGGTGGAACCGCGGGACTTCAACTCCTACGGTTCCCGTCGCGGTAACCACGAAGTGATGATGCGCGGCACCTTCGCCAACATCCGGATTCGCAACGAGATGCTTGGCGGCGAAGAAGGCGGCAACACGATTTATATTCCAACCGGCGAGAAGCTGCCGATCTATGACGCAGCCATGCGTTACCAGGCGTCAGGCACGCCACTGGTGGTGATTGCCGGGCAAGAATATGGCACCGGCTCGAGCCGCGACTGGGCGGCCAAGGGCACCAATCTGCTGGGAGTCAAAGCGGTGATCGCGGAAAGCTTCGAGCGGATTCACCGTTCCAACCTGGTGGGCATGGGCGTGTTGCCGTTGCAGTTCAAGCTGGATCAGAACCGCAAGAGCCTGAACCTCACCGGCAAGGAAACCGTAGATATCCTTGGCCTGACGGGCGTCGAACTGACCCCGCGGATGAACCTGACACTGGTCATCACCCGTGAAGATGGCAGTCAGGAAAAGGTCGAGGTGTTGTGCCGCATCGATACCCTCAATGAGGTGGAATACTTCAAGGCCGGTGGGATTTTGCATTATGTGTTGCGGCAGTTGATTGCCTCATAACAGCCTGCTGACAACGACACCGCCTTTGGGCGGTGTTGTTGTTTACGCGGTGTACGTCTCTATAATCGCGCCGCTTGCTGAATCGGTGTCATTCACCATTTTGTGTCCGACCTATGCCCCCCTGTAGGAGCGAGCTTGCTCGCGAAGGCGGCGGTACAGTCAACATTGATGTCGTCTGACACACCGCCGTCGCGAGCAAGCTCGCTCCTACAAAGGGGCCGAGGCCTATTGCAGAATCTCTGACACAAGGACTTCACATGTTTGCTCTGCCATGGACCTATCTGGCACTTCTCTCCCTCGGCTACAGCATGGCGCTGCTCTATGGCCATCTCAGCTGGCTCGCCGTCCTCTCTTTCGCATTGCTGCTGGTTGCCGGTTTCGCCGTTCGCCAACAACAGATTCCCATCGGCCGCTACCTCGGCCATGGCTTGTTCATCGTTCTGACGGTGGCGCTGGCAGTGCACTGGCTTCCCGGTTTCTACAACGGTCGCGCCATCAATCCCCAGCGTTTCACCGACGATGCTGTCTCGTTTGCCATGTACCTGAATCAGGACAAACCGCTGATCGGCTTCTGGCTGTTGCTGGCCTGCCCATGGATTGTCGGCCGGCGCTCCCTGCGACTGTCGGTTTATGCCACCGCCCTCGGCTTGACCGTGAGCGCCGTGCTGGCTTTGGGAGGCGCGCTGTTGCTGGGCGTGATCAGTTGGGCACCGAAGTGGCCCGATCAGGCCTGGCTGTGGGTGCTGAACAACCTATTGCTGGTGACGCTGGTAGAGGAAGCGTTGTTTCGCGGCTATATCCAGGGCGGTCTGAGTCGGCACTTCAAACACTTGCCCCATGGCGAAAACCTCGCGCTGTTGCTCGCCTCGTTACTGTTCGGCCTCGTTCACCTGGGGGCTGGCTGGCAATGGGTATTGCTGGCAAGCCTGGCCGGTCTTGGCTATGGCCTGGCCTATCGTTTCGGGGGGTTGGGCGCGGCCATCGCCACCCATTTTGGCTTGAATCTGCTGCACTTCGGGTTGTTCACGTATCCGATGTTGGCCGGGTAACTCATCGGCGAAAAACCAGAGCCAAACCCGGTACCCTCCACGGCTCCGGGTATTTCGCACCGATCATTCGGGCATTCCGACAACGCGTACAAGTCATTCAAACTACCCACGTTATTTTGACGCCGCCAGCGACAACACCCAATAAACACCAAGAAAAATCGCTTTTTTGACGCCCGATTTGCGAGCTCGAACAGTTATTTTTTGTCAGTCACTAGCTGGGAACCAATCGGCTTGACTACTGTCTCCGCCACCGTTTAACCTCGCGCACCACGAACGGAAGCCGTCTGTGCTACGTCGACAGACAGTCCTCTGAAAATGAATTCAAGCAACGCGTTTATCGCGCCGTTGTGCTGTGCGGTAAATAATTGTGAAGCCTCGCTCGCCCCTCCAAATCAAAAAATCCGTCATCTTTGCTCTGGTGTTACGCGAAGCGCGTGCGCGTATTGGTGAGAGCCGCATGGGCGCGGTGTGGATGCTGCTCGAACCGATTTGTCACCTGCTGATTCTCAGCGTGTTGTTCTCGCTGATTCGCGGCAAAAGCGTGGCAGGCCTGGACTTTCCGGTATTCGTGCTGGTGGGCCTCGCCCCCTTCCTGCTGTTTCGTAACACTGCACTGCGCCTGATGGACAGCCCCAGGGAAAACCGTTCGCTGTTTGCCTATAAACAGATCAAGCCACTCGACACCTTCATTGCCCGCGCACTGGTTGAGTTCAGCATCTCTGCCACGGTGTACGCCATTCTGGTATTCGGCTTCGCCTGGTACGGTTTCGATATGTCGGTCAAGTCGCCAATCCAATGGGTGCTGACCATCCTTCTCGGACTTTTGTTTGCCTTTGGCCTGGGCATGCTGCTCTCGCTGATCGCCCATGCCATTCCCGGCAGCAAACTGTTCATTCGCATGATGTTCTTCCCGCTGTACTTCATCTCCGGAGTACTGATCCCGGCAGCCTATCTGCCGCACGCGATGCTGCCGCTGCTACTGCTCAACCCGTTCCTGCATCTGCTGGAACTGATCCGCGCCGAAATATTTCCGTTCTACGTTCCAGTCGATGGCGTTTCGCTCCATTACGTCATCGCCTTCACCCTGGTTTTGCTGTTCGTGTCGCTCGGTACCTACCGGGTTCGTCGACTGCATTTGATCTCCACCAAGAACGGCTAACCGCAGGCTTCCCGTGTTCGAGCTCAGAAACATCACCAAGTCGTACTTGACCCCCAAAGGCCGTCGCCATGTTTTCCGGGACCTGTCACTGAAGATCCCCGCCGGAAAAAACATCGGCCTGATCGGTCGAAATGGCGCAGGAAAATCAACTCTGGTACGCCTGCTGGGCGGTGCCGACGTTCCGGACTCCGGCACCATCGCCACCGACCAGAGCATCTCCTGGCCGGTGGGTTTGTCCGGCGGTTTTCAGGGCAGCATGACCGGCCGCGAGAACATCAAGTTCGTCGCCCGCGTCTACGGTGCCGTAGGCGAAGCCATGCGCGAGAAGGTCCGCTATGTCGAAGACTTCGCCGAAATCGGCAGCTGGATCGACGAGCCCGTCAAAACCTACTCATCGGGCATGCGCTCGCGCCTGGCATTCGGCCTGAGCATGGCGTTCGATTTCGACTACTACCTGATCGACGAAGTCATGTCCGTGGGCGACGCACACTTCAAACGCAAGTGCGCCGAAGTCTTCGAGGAACGACTGCAGAAGTCCAAAGTCGTGCTGGTCTCGCACAACATGAATGAAATTCAAAAACTCTGCGATGTCGTGCTGCTGGTGCGAGATGGCGGAGTGCAGATCTATGACGATGTCGCTGAAGGCATCAACGCCTACAACACCTGATCGCCCTGACCGTGGCGTGATTGTTTTATTTTCAAGGATCGTGTGCATATGAGCAGTACGGGTAAATTCAAGGGCTGGCGCCTGACGCTGGGGCTGATCGTGGTACCGCTGGCACTAGCCATCGTTTACTACAGCTTTTTTGCCGTGGACCGCTATGTCAGCTCCGCGCAAGTCGTGGTTCGTCAGGACGGCAATAATTCTGGCGCCCAACTACCAGGCTTGAGCATGTTGCTCAGTGGCACCAACCCCGCCTCCCGGGAAGAGACCCTGTACTTGCGCGAATACATCGTGTCGATGGACATGATGCAACTGCTTGAAGATCGTCTGCACTGGGTCGAGCAATACACCCAACAACGCAGCGACCCGTTCTTCTGGCTGGCCAAAGACACCGAGCGCGAAGACCTGCTCAAGTATTACCAGCGCATGGTCTCCGCGCATTACGACGAAACCACCGGTTTGCTCAGAGTTGAAGTACAGGCGTTCAGCCCGGAACTGGCCGAACAAATGGTCAAGACCATCCTCGAGGCCAGCGAGCACTTCGTGAACGAAGTCTCCCACAGCATCGCCCGCGAGCAGATGCGCTTCGCCCAAGGCGAACTGGAAGGCGCGAAAAAGAACTACACCAAACGCAAAGAAGAGTTGCTGCGCTTCCAGAACGTCAACAAGGTACTGGACGGCAAAAGTTCGGCTCAGGGCCGCGCAAGCATTATCGACACACTTGAAGGCGAGTACTCCAAAGAGCGCGCAGTGCTCACGCAAATGCTCTACAAGCTTCGCCAGGACTCCCCTCAGGTCAAACAACAGCAGCAACGGGTCAGCGCGATCCGCGAACAGCTGACAGCAGAAAAACGCCTGCTGGTTTCCGCCCCCGATGGCGACCAGCTCAACGTCGTGGCTTCGCGCTTCCAACAGTTGACCCTGGACTCCGGCATTGCCGAGGAAACCTACAAGACCGCCGTTGCCGCACTGGACAACGCACGCATCGAAGCCAGCAAAAAGATTCGCACGCTGGTCACCGTGGTCACCCCTAATACACCGCAGATGGCCCTTTACCCAGAGCGCCCGTACAACTTGGCGACCATTTTCCTGGCTCTACTGCTGCTCTACGGCATTACTCGCTTCCTAATTGCATCGATCGAGGATCATCGTGATTAAATCCATTTCTGGCCTGCCCCTTCGCCCCCTGAACTTGAGCATGCGAAACAGCGCAGTTGCGGGTTTGATGCTGGTGACTCTGACGCTGGCAGGTTGCGGTGGCACCCTATCCGGTGCCGGGCCCTACAAAGGCACCATTGAAGAAAAGAACACCACTTATGACTTGGTAGACATCAACGCCAATACCATTGCGCCGTTTATGCGTTCGGAGGCCAAGCCAGTCAAAGCAACCATTTCCAGCCCGGTGGCGCAAAGTGTCCGCTTGATGGGTGGCGATGTGATCAGCGTGCTAATTACCGATAACGCCCCGGAAGGCACTGGTCTGTTTGCACCCCTCTCGACTGGCGGTACCCAACTTAAAGTGCGCATCGACTCCCAAGGCATGATCTCTCTGCCCTATGTCGGCCATCAGTTCGTCGCGGGTATGACTCTGATCCAAGTTGAGGACATGATTCGGCAAAAGCTCAAGGGCGTAACTTCAGACGTACAAGTACACGTTGATCTGGTTGGCGACCTTTCCGGCTCCGTCCTCGTGGCCGGTGCGGTAAAAGCCCCTGGACGTTTTTCAACCCTGCAAGGTCCGCTGACCCTTCTTGACGCCATCAATCAGGCTGGCGGTCCGCAACTAGAGCCGCACTTGGTCAATGTCACTGTGCGCAATGGCGATCAGGCCAACACCTTCAACTACGAAGAAGTCCTTGCCGGCAATAACTTTGTCCTGAAGCCCAACTCGGAAGTTGTTCTGGACCGCTCACGCCAGCGCTTCGTGGCAATGGGCGCCGTAGGCGAGCCCGGCTTGCACGACCTACCGTCCCAAAATGCGAGCCTCCTCGATGCTTTGGGCTCCGTCGGAGGTCTGAAAGAGACGAATGCGAACCCTCAAGGGGTCTTTGTATTTCGCATGGGGGACTCCAGCCCGAAACAACCCGCAAAACCAATCGTCATGCGCATCGACATGCGTGATCCGGCTGCCATCTTTTATGCGCGCCAAGTCATGCTCAAACCCGACGATACGATTTATGTGACCAATGCTGCTGTCTATGAATGGCAAAAAATCATTGGCCCAATCGTACAAACCCTTTTACTTGGACGTGCAGTTGGTGTGAGCCCTACGAACTGACAATCAGGAACAACCAATCCCTCTACACTGTCGCCTCAACTGTAACGAGGCGACAGATGAGCATGTTCAGCCGCCCCAATTCCCCAACGTGGATACTCCCGTTCCAAGTATCTGTTAGTACCGTACCGCCATTGTTCATAGCCCATCACAATGAGTGCCTCAGATGGAAGCCATCAGCAGCAAAACTGTCCCTTCTTCGATCGTCAGTCAATCTGCTGAGGACAGTGCAGAAATCAGCACCGGCAATGAGAATGTCTCACCACCCTCCAATGTGGAAAGTGCTTTTCAACGATTTGCGCACAAAGCCAATGGTATCGATGCACTTGTTATGTGTGGCAATAATCCAAAAAGAGCAGTCATCTCTTTCACAAGTATGAACCCAGGGAAATATGAGCGCTGGTCGTGGTTCTACAATAGACATAAGGAGGGATGCGAAGATCTATACATTATCTTCAGGGACAATGACCACCGCTACTACATAGGCAGCGACACAGCCCCTACACAAGTCCGATACCACAAATTTATTAGCGAACACTTACAAAAGCACAATCTCTCCAGCAAAGACACATTCTTGGTGGGCAGTTCTATGGGTGGGTATGCCGCACTATATTTTGGCTTTTGGATGGATGTTGCAGGGGTAATTGTTACCAACCCTCAAGTTGACTATCAGAGTTCACGCAGGCATTCGCTACAAAACTGGGAGCGTCAGATTCGTGAAGCGGGTACAAACTGGGTTGATTTAAACGATTTCATTTATAGATTCCCATCCAAACCCAAGCTCTATATAGAACATGGCGACTATCCAGCAGATGCAGCAGCAGCGCAAAAGTTATTTTCAACACTTGACGATTTGAAGCTTACATATACACGCTGTTATGTAGGTGGCGACCATAGCTCGACCAACATGAATGCAAACATACTGTTCAAAATTATTGATTTCTGGGAACAGTAATTTAGATCTGTTTTCCGCACGCTATAACGCAGGACTATCTAACTGCGCCAGAGGACCGAAGATACAAACAGGCATTGACAGGTCGACTGCTCATCTCTCCACTTGCCACTGCCCACCTTGCACAGTAAAGAAAAACGCCAAGAAAATCACCCCTTCCTTGGCACCCAGAAAAGATTAAGTTCATTCTATTTCTTGATAACTTCGAGTGCCATGTTATTCATACTAACAAAGCATTCTTCATCAAAAACCCTAAGACCAATACGAAGTTGCTGCACGTTGTCAGGCAGAGCGATCGGTATTGAAAACTGTTGCCTGCAATTTGCTATGAGATCTACATAAAAATGCCAACCAGACGACTTGGAAAAGGAATACTTGTGCTCACTGGAGAATATTGGTTCCTTATCAAACTCGACTTGAACCACTAAAGCCTTATGCTTCCTGACCGCTTTGGCCGCGCAGTCGACGTTAAGCGAAACAATATAATTTGACTGAACTTCATTTGGAAGTTCCTGCCACGCCAACCAGTGTAAATCCAAATGCTTTAAACCAAACTCACTCACAGTTAAAGACTGCGAAAAACACAGTGCGTTCTCAGTCGGCAACGAGCCCTTTATGTGTTCGAATATGCTTTTCGCGGCGACGGTTGCCCCTACATGACTGACGTGGAGCTTATCGTAGTAATAAATATCATTCTTCATAATCAACTTATCTAAATCGATAAGATCAACAAATTCATTAGCAGCGAAGGCCCGAACGTTTGAATTTATAAGCTTTAAATCTTCATTACTCTGAATTTCAGGATAAGTACAAACATAAAAATCTATATTATTGAGCTTACAGATAAAATTTACAACCTTCAGATTATCGACCACCTGACTTATATTTTCACCCACAGATGACTTTGTCCAACCTTCACTTAAATCTTCCGGCACCAGGTTCCCATGAAACTTACTGCTATTGCTGTAGCCACTCTCATACCTTAACGCGGCAAGGTCATTGGACGACGTGACAAATACAATTGCTTTCGGCGCATGATAAACAATTTTATTTAACAGAAGATTAGTTGCATTTAAATTGGTAGTACCTGAAACACCAGCATTTAAAACCTGAAAGTCATACCCATTCGTCAAAAGCATCCTTTCGAGTTGTGAGGCTATTCTCTTATCCTCATCGATATATAGATTCTCCACAAATGAATCGCCCATCAACACTATTGTCCGAGACGAGCATTGGTGGGTACCACTGATGATGTATCCATTCGCATCCGTCCTGACGACGTAAGCACTATTCTTATCGAGCCGCGGCCGTGCATTCAAATACGACTCATCCGGAGTGTAAGTTCTGTGAATGTTTGCCTGAAATTCTTTTAGTCTTATTTGTCGCTTTGACATTATCACACTCTCGAAAAAACCAATGCAAACATCTACGAAAGACTGACAACCGTGTGTTAATTGAGCTCGATAACTTCCAACCCAGGAAGCAGACTCATCAACTCACCGCCATTCTTCACACTTATAAATGTATTGTAATCCGGTGGATCTACAGAAACCGGCGGCGACATATGCTGCACAAGCTTCATGGATGATTCAGATATTTTATAATACTTGTATCCAAGCGAGTTAAAGAAAACAATAATATCATCGGTCTTAGCGGCAGGCAAAAGCTCACATATTATATCTGGCAAGTGAGTACTGATTACATTCCGCGCACCCTTCATTATTAGATGCTCGGCTCCCTCTGCATCTATTTTCATTAACCCAACACCAGAAATTGCATTTGACTCAATGAAAGAATCAAGGGTAATGGATCTGACTCTTTTTGACTCATGAGGGGCACGCGCACAAGCTTCAGGAACCGTTGAGGATCCAGACACTAAAATATCCTGACCAGAATATATAAGTAAATCTATTTCCGAATCGCAATCTGAAACAGCAAAATTAAAACAATTTATATTTGCAGCCGAATTGGCAGCTTTGTTTATCAAGAGTCTGGAGTACACTCGATCCAATGCTTCAATTGCATAGATTTTAGATTTAGGACTAGCCTTGGATGCGGCGAGAGAGTAAACGCCGGAATAAGCGCCGATATCAAAAATGCTCGCGCTTCTTCGCGCCAATGCAGTCCATAATTTTAGGCTAGTGCCTTCATACGCATCCATGCCTCTCCAGAAATATGCTTGCGCAACAAAATCGTCATTGTTACTAAACATCGTAAAAGACGGCACGCCTGAAATGTCTACATCAACAAAACCATAATAAGGCGACGCTTTCGGACTTGCCAATTGCTCCAATACATTCTGCGGCAAGTCATTTATGTACTGAAGAGCGCCTTTTAAAGCAATCGCACCAGCATTTCTTGAATTTATAACATTCATGCGAAAACATCACTTGATTCTACTGCCCGAGCAAAAGGCTCATATTCGATATAGGGCCGAAGAAACGACATCTCGCTGCAACTGACCAATCTCTTGCCCTCACTTTCAAGTAGATTACTGGCGTTCACAATGTTCCATATTTGAACACTAGTAAAACTATCCTCCAATTGCGGATTAGTTTCCGTATAAAATCTTGGCGACTCCGCCTGATACCTTAGGTCGCACCCCAACAGGTATATTTCGGAAACACCTAAATAATAGGCTAGTTGAATTGCAAGCATTGTGGTCGTACAACCGAAAAAATAACCAGCATGGAGATTTTTTGAGAAGCCATCGCGCTGCAATGCCGGAATATAGTAAGTAGGGTTGGCCAACTCCTTGTGGTCTAGCTCTTTCAGCTCAGACCGGAGCACCCGAACTGTTTCTGGATGAAGAGCTGTTGTCGCCAGATGTTTTTTTTCAGGATGGGTTATAAAACGCGTATCAGATAATACGTAGTAATCAGAACGGAAATTATGGGTGGCCTCCAACAAAGTGGATGCATTCATTCCAATGGTCAACTCTCCCTTGAGAACAGAGAGATCTTCCTTGGCAATAGAAGGCCCATTTGCCAAAATAAAAGCGCGCCGCCCGGCCTCTTTATTTTTTAACGATTTTATGTTGTTAAATAATTTCATATGCTTTATCGAAGACCGTTGCCATTTTTTCTGGAGTAAGGTGGGCTTTAAAAAATTCGAAGCTTTGCTCTTGGAGTTCAGCCGTTTTCTGCCAGTCATTGGCAAGATCTTCTAGCAAACTTGCAATACTTTCTCCGGTCGCATAGACGAATGGGGGAAACAATCCGTCCGTAAAGTTCGAAAACACGGCTTTACAGAAAAAATCAGCCCTGTTAATAGTAACGTTGCCTGCTGCCAATCCTTCGATTGAAACCTGATGAAAACCGCCAGTGGCTATTTCATCAATGGTAACGTGACATGTTTTTCGCATGGCCATCAACGTTTTTGGCGCAACCGGCTCTTTAGGAATGATCGCTTCGATTTTTCCTAACTTTACAAGAGCATCTATCGCAATATCGAGCTTTTCAACGTGCTTATTATTCCATCTACCAGGGCGCAGATGAGTAGGACTAAAAATCACACGAAGCTTTTGATTTTTTTGTCTTGGAGAAAAACTAGGAACATCATGGACAATGTTCGGTACGAAAACATGATCCTTATGAATTCTTGGCTGAAACTGCCCTACTACCAAATTGGCGCTAAAGGGTAAATTTATTTCAGCATGTCGAGGCAAATACAGAGGCCCTTCTCTTAGCGGTGAATGCGCCTGATAGAAGTAACGCGCATTCTGATTACTACTTATCAAACGCTCTGCCCATGCATGCGGTATATCATTATGCACATGTATAATATCAGCCGCATGAATAGCCGCATCAATGAATGGTTTGGTAAACTCATTCTCTAAAATATATTCTTCTATGAATTTTCCAGCCAAAGGCCCTTTGTCCGGATAATCATTCAGCGCCACCGCAATCGAGTCATGACCACTCAATCGTTGCGCAAGAGCAATTTTCGAAGGTGCTGCAACCAAAGGCGTTTGTGAAACGTGAACAATCTTATACTTCTTTAACATCAAATAGCCCCCCATCCATCAAACACGCTTCAATCAGGCTTGTGGCGGAATGACCCGCTTCTACTGCTTCACAAAGACTTCGATAACGCATGTAAGTCGACTCAAGCACTGCAATACCCACGATTGAATTCGATACTTTTTCGTAAATATCCATCATCGTTTTCGAGCTTGTATAATCCGTCTTTCTTATTTTTAGTATTCCCTGGTGATGATGCTCATCAAAACCAACGAAATCTGCCTTATCGAATGCACATACCCCGCGGATATGCAGGGGCAGCAACATGTCGCGCTTTTTCGGAAAGCCTTCTTGCAGAATTCGCCGCATAGCCAGCGAGATGCCATCTACCGTTTCTATTTTAATAACACGTCTGAGCTTACTATTTTTTACATCTTCAGCATCCGTTGAAACAACACCATCTACGGAGTCTGGGTCGACAGACAAGTCGCTGCATGTTTTTATCAAAATTATCTTTTGCTCTACCCCTGCATAACGCAGCGCATTGCATACATTGCTAGGAGCATTCAGCAATACAATAAAATTCAAAAAAGATAGACTATTTTTATTCTTTATATCTATTCGATTTACAATTGACAAAGCCGACTGAGCTTCCGAAACATTAAATTTTCCAAACTTCATTCTTGAAGAATTTACATACTTGAAATCTTCAAACTGATTTAGATCATCAACAATTTTTTGCACCAATGATTCATCTTCGAATTCGTGATGCATGAAGGCGATAGAGTATCCCGCTGGCTTCGACTCACTAACCCTAACCTCTATCCGTCCACTTTCCTCTATTACAGTGCAATAGTCTCTGGACGGGAAAGAGGCGTTTGAATCCAAAGCTACGTTTGCGCCGATTGAAGGCTCAGCCACCAAATCACTTACCGATGGTTGAACCATGAAGTCGGGGTGATTTTTAAACTCCTCTCTTAGTGCCATCAACTTTTTTAGTTTGCGCTCAGAAATCTTCCTGCGCAAATATTTCGCCTCCGTGGAGTCTCGAAAAAAAGCGACCGGGTGAAAAATTAATTTTTGAGCTTTCCTGACAAGTGTAGAGCTTTTCTTTTTTTTCATTTGTTCCTGCTGGCTTTGAACCAAGTTCTTTAGATAATTCTCTATGTTTGCGGCGGGGCGGTGAATAAGATTTTTTTTATTGTCATTCTCAGCCAACAGCTGCGTTATTCCTTCACGAAAGGTCAGGTTTAATTTTTCAGATACATTATTCTGATCTTTCCACGGCGTTTTCAGAGCACCTTCAATCTTCGATACGAACGATGCGATATCACCTGAGGGCACGGAAACCAGATTGGAGTTTCCATCAAAATATTCCACCACTCCCAAGTGTTGCCACAATACAACTTTACAACGAAATGCTAAGGCTTCTATAGCAACCATAGAGGCTGTTTCAAATATACTGGGGACTACAACTATCTTTGATAGTGAATAGATTTCACTCTTCGCCATCACGCGACCATCAAAGAAAGTTACATTCTTAAAATCATTGAGAATAGTGCTATCCGTAGGCGGACATACAATCGCAAACCTTAATTGCGGAAGCCTGGAGACTATCTCTGCCAGATACATTATTCCCTTAAGGCGTTGGAACCGCCCCACGAAAGTCACATCAAATTTTTGCACATGATTTGCCCTAGCGCTTATTTTTGGCGCCGGATTTGGATAGGCATATGGGATTTTATTAAATTTGAATAGTGCACAGCTAGCAAAATACGAAGCCCATGATGGAGAGCTGAGAAAACGGGCGCGGGATATTTCTTTTTGTTCTTTGCTAACAGCAGATGGGGTGTGAGGTAGACCTTGAACTGCCGCACCAAGACTTCTGGAGCAATGCAACCGTATATGTATTGGGTATGCCGTCGGCACCAAACATGTAGCAGCAAGCGACTCGGGCGCCTCGATACAAGTTATATTCTCTTTAAAACCCAGAATCTCAGCCTTCACTCTTACTCGAAAATCCTCAATAGTTTCCAAGCTGCTTATCTGAATTACTCCAACTTCTAACCCTAGCGCAGACAATTGCTCCCCTGCCAATCTGACATAGGCAGTGACGCCGCTGTCCGCTCGGTTAAAAGGATCAATAAATATATATATTCCGCTACTAGAGCTTGCCACTTGGGATCCTTTTATCCGCTGGATAACCTTTGTTGCAGTAGAATTATCCAGGTAAACATCTTCTAAATTGAATTACTAAGACAAACTACACACCCTGATTTACTCCGAATCCTTCAAGGCTAATGCTGCGGGAAGAAACGAAGTAAATAGCCCACTGCATCACTCGAACTTTCAGGAATGCTTGATCAAGGGCCTCAAGCAAAGATCCTCAATCAAAAATCTCCACAACCCCCACAACCTCATCTCCCTCATCCGCCGTCACCGGCAATGCCCGAATCTTGTGATCCAGCATATAAGCCTCAGCTTCAGACAACTGGGCAGACGCCTTGACCGTATGCGGATTCGGCGTCAGGAACGTCGCCACGTTTTCATTTACAACCCCCGGGTTGTCCAGCAACGCGCGGCGCAGGTCGCCGTCGGTGACGATGCCGATCAGTTTGTCTTGTTCCATCACCAGGGCCAGGCCGAGGCGGCTGGAGGTCATGACCAGCAGGCAGTCGTGGAATGAAGTGTCGCGGGTGACTTTGGGGATGTTGGTGTGCATGACGTCGCTGACGCGGGTCAGCAGTTTGCGGCCGAGGCTGCCGCCGGGGTGGTAGCGGGCGAAGTCCATCGGTTTGAAGTCCAGCGCGGCGATCAGTGCCACGGCCAGTGCGTCGCCCATGGCCATGGTGGCGAGGGTCGAGGTGGTCGGTGCCAGGTTGTTCGGGCAGACTTCGCGGTCGACGGAGATGTCGAGCCAGATGTCGGCGTGTTTGGCCAGGGTCGATTGGCCGTTGCCGGTCATGGCGATGATTTTGTTGCCGAAGGATTTGAGGCTCGGGATCAGCTTGATGACTTCTTCGGTTTCGCCGCTGTAGGAAATCAGGATCAGTACGTCGATCGGCTTGAGCATGCCGAGGTCGCCGTGGAAGGCTTCGGCCGGATGCAGGAACAGGCTCGGGGTGCCGGTGGAGGCGAAGGTGGCGACCATTTTCTGGCCGATCAGCCCGGATTTGCCCATGCCGCAGACCGCCGCGCGGCCCTTGCAACCGAGGATGAGTTCTACGGCGCGCTGGAACTCGCCATCCAGACGTTCTGCGAGTTGGCTGATGGCTTGCGCCTGGGCGCAGAGTGCATCTTTGGCGATGGGAAGGTGATTCATGGGGAAACGATCGTTCCTTGATTTAAGTGGCGCGTATGTTAACGACTCAATAGGCTGACGAAAACTAACATTGCCATCATTCTGATGACCTCCCGGAAAAAAAACGCCATTTTCCTTAGCGTCGGGCCGCGAACATGGCAATGGCCGGTCGGAATCCGTACTATCGCGCCCCTTCTGAGCGACTGTTATAAACAGTCGGCAAGGACGCTGCGCCCTTCACGTGTGTGTCAGGCCAGAAACCGGATGGTTGTTTACAGTTGGAACGCATGAGCAGCGAATCGAATACCGAACTATCAGTCAGCGGCAGGCATGCGTTCTGGTTAAGCCATGCCACGCTGGAAAAACGCTTGGGTTTTCTTTTGCCGACTTATCGGGCGGACGGATTCAGCATTACCACGACTGATTTGGCGTCCAACGCTTCGTTCGTCAATTACGTGCGCCATCACCGGCTGACCGAACTCGGCACCGGTGCAACACTGGACGTGGTCGAAAAATCGATTCGTAAAGTCGGGTTCATCACCAGCCTGGAGTCGCGTTTTTATCGTGAGCGGGATGTGCTGGCCGACAGTGTTCACTTCAAGCACCCCACGTGCCTGGGCGTTATCGAAACGCCCTGGGAAAGCCTGATTTTTACCGACTACGTTCAAGGGCGAGCACCGCGAATGGCGGCGATAGCCGTGAATGTGGCACGGGGAATAGCCGAAATCGAAACCTTGTCCAGCCGACATGTGCAACGGACTTCGCGGTGGCAGGCTCACAAGTTCTGGACGATGGATTTTTTTCGCCCCTGGTATCTGCTGCGGTCACGTTTCAATTACCAGCGCTTTTTACCTGCCTTGGAGAACCTGGCCAAACTGGATGAGCGATTCAGCGGTCTGGCTGACCAGATGCGCGCCTTGAGCCCGACGCTGCGCCGAGCGGCCGCAACGGCCAGGAACAGCCAGCGCTGTTTTTGCCATATGGACTATTTGCGCAAGAACCTCTTCCTCTCACCCCAAGGGCTGCAATTGATCGACTGGAGCGAGGTCAAGGTCGGGCGTATCGGTTTCGATGGCGGCGCGTATCTGAGCGCGATCTTTCGGCGCAATGATTTGCCGGGCTTTATCAAGGTGCGAGATGAGTTTTTGCAGGCCTATGCCCAAGCGCTGGATGAACGATTCGATCGGCAGAGCGCGATGCTCAACCTCAATTATATTTTCCTGCTGAATTCGCTGTGGCACTGCTTGCGGCCGGAGACGATTGCCGAGTACCGGAAAAAAGAAAAAATGACGTCCTTGCGTGAGAAGTATGACTACCTGTTGGCGCTCCCCCTTCCCGCATAGGTATCTACACATCTATTGAGCTATAGAGATTCACTGCCGGGGCTTGGTGTTTTTGGAGTACCTATCCGTTTCTGTGGTCACGGCCGCTTCTGGGGAAAAGGAGCAGACATCAAGATCAGATCAGAAGCCGAAGCAACGGCAAGATCAACAGCTTCGCGGGCAAGCCCGCTCCTACAGGGATCGGCGTACAGCTTTCGCTTTTCGCCACAAACCCTAACAACCCACACCGCTCAGCGCAGCCCCCACCCGATAACGCCCCCTATTTGTAGGAAATTTTCCTTCTTTATCGTTATAAATTGTCAGCTTTGTATTATCATCGTGCCACCTATGGAAGAGCGTTGCCTGAGGCGCTTCTGGATTTTCACGCGTCTCGCCATCGAGTGCGTCACCCACGGATACCCGCCGTTTTTTTATGGACAATAGCCTCCTGAATCGCCCGTGCCTGTTGGCTCTGTCCAAAGGCGTTCAGCAAGTCACTACCCTGCCTGCCCTGTTGCCCGACTACCGATTGTTGTCGGGTTCGACTCGTGACATCGCGCAAGCCGATGTGTTGCTGGCATGGGGACGCAAACCAAGCGCACTGCTCGCCCAACGGGAAGCCCAAAAAGCCGGTCTGCCTGTGCTGTCGGTAGAGGATGGTTTTTTGCGTTCGATGGGCCTTGGAGCGGATGAGCCGCCGCTGTCGCTGGTCGTCGATGACCTGGGCATTTATCACGATGCCAACGCGCTGTCGCGCCTGGAAGTGTTGATCCCGACAACCTTGAGTGAGTCTCAGATTCTTAGAGCCCGGGCCCTGCAGGCGAGCTGGCGGCAAGAGCGCGTTTCCAAGTACAACAACGCCCGTATCGAACGTTGCGAGTTACCGCAACCTTGCGTCTTGGTCGCTGACCAGACCAAGGGCGATGCCTCACTTCAGGGTGCCGGTGATGCTGATTTCGAGCGCATGCTCCAGGCTGCACTCGATGAGCACACTCACAGCACGGTGGTGGTGAAGGTCCATCCGGATGTGGTGGCGGGTCGCAAGCAGGGCCACTTTGATCTGGCAGCACTGAGCAAACGGCCGCGAGTCCAGGTGATCAGCCGTAATGTTCATCCCGCCGAGTTACTGAGCGAAGTCCAGGCGGTGTACGTGATGACTTCGCAACTGGGCTTCGAAGCGCTGCTATGGGAAAAGCCGGTGCACACGTTCGGCATGCCGTTTTATGCCGGTTGGGGTTTGACTCGGGATGCACGGCCTGCGCCGTCGCGTCGTCAGCCGGTCAGCCTTGAACAGTTGCTGCATGCGGCACTGGTTGAATACCCGCGTTATGTGGACCCGGAATCTGGTCAGCCCTGCGAGCCCGAAGTGGTGCTGGCCTGGCTCGGCCTGCAACGGCGGATGCGCAGTCGCTTGCCGGAAAACCTGCAGATGTTTGGTTTTTCCAAGTGGAAGCGGCCGCTGGTGGCGGATTTTTTCAACGGTTCATCCATCCGTTTCGCCGGTCGCCACGCAGAGACAACCGTCCCGGTCGTTAGCTGGGGCTGCATGCACGATTCGGCATTGGCCATCAAGAACAGCCACTGTCATATCGGCCGGGTCGAAGACGGCTTCCTGCGCTCAGTCGGCCTTGGCGCAAAGAAAGTTCGCCCACTGTCCTGGGTCTTCGACGATCTGGGCATCTACTACGACGCCACGCGCCCTTCGCGCCTTGAACACAACTTGCAAAACGACGCCTGCAGCCCTGCCCTGCTGGATCGGGCAGGCGCCCTGCGTGAAGCGATTTGTGCCGCCGGCGTTACCAAATACAACCTCCCCGGCATGCAGTGGAAGCGGCCCGCCGGCGTGAGCAAGGTCATTCTGGTGCCGGGCCAGGTTGAGTCCGATGCCTCGATTCGGTACGGCGCTCACCGCATTCGCCGCAATCTCGATTTGTTGCGAGCGGTGCGCGAGCGCCATCCGCAGGCCTGGCTGCTCTACAAACCGCATCCGGAAGTGATGGCCGGGACACGCCAGCGCGGCGAGGACGAAGAGCAGACGGCGCACTGGTGCAATCAGGTGGTGGGTGATGTGCCCTTTCACCAATTGCTGCTGGAAGTGGATGAGGTTCATGTACTGACTTCCCAATCCGGCTTCGAAGCCTTGCTGCGAGGGATTCCGGTCACCACGTATGGCCAGCCGTTTTATGCCGGCTGGGGTTTGACCACGGATGAAGATATGCACCCCGAGGTTCAGGCGCGTCGCACCAGACGCTTGAGTCTCGACGAGCTGGTGGCCGGCACCCTGATCAACTACCCGACTTATGTAAGCCGCATCACGCAAAAATTCACCACCCCCGAACGAACTCTATTGGAACTGCAGAACTGGCATGAAGTACCAGCTCAAGGAAAGAAGCCAAGATGGCAAGAAGTGATTCAACGGTTGCTCCCTATCGTCTTGAGAACATCGTAAAAGAACAGTTGGCCCCCGCTGGTATTGCAAGACGCTCCGTGTCGACCAGACCGCGCAACTCCTTTTTGTTTCTGCAAGGTGTCAGCTCACCCTTTTTTGCGCGCTTGGTTCAAGCCCTGCGTGCCGAAGGGCAGTGGGTCAAATCCGTCAGTTTCAATATGGGCGATACCCTGTACGGCGCGGGTTCGCGGGTGTTTTATTCGGCGCGTCCCGAACAGCTCGAGGAGTTCTACAGCCAAACCTTCAAGGCGAACGGCATCACCGATCTGGTGCTGTTCGGCGACTGTCGCCCGGTGCATTTGCCAGCCGTTACGCTGGCGAAACGCCTGGGCGTGCGGGTGCATGTTTTCGAAGAAGGGTACTTCCGGCCTTACTGGGTCACGCTGGAGCGTGACGGGGTGAACAACCATTCGTTGCTACCAAGGGATCCGGAATGGTATCGGGAAGTCGGCAAGTACATTCCGCGTTACCACAACGGTAACTCGTTCAAGTTGTCCTTCACTTCCCGGGCGTTCCACGATGTGATGTATCACGTCGGTGGCGCCCTGAACAAAATCTGCTTCCCGCACTACAAGACCCACGCGCCTTTCAACGCAGCGGTCGAATATGCCGGCTACATTCGCCAGGGCATTCGTCTGGCGAGCGCCAAGGGACGAGATTCATCGGTCATCAGTGAAGTGGCACGCAACCGTCACCCGACGTTCCTGCTGCCCCTACAACTGGACAGTGACGCACAAATCCGCGACCACTCTCAGTTCAACACCATGAAAGACGTGTTGAAACATGTGCTGGCCTCGTTTGCCCGTCATGCGCCCAGTGATGCGCGCCTGGTCGTCAAGAACCATCCGCTGACGCCGGGCATCGTCAACTACCATCGCATCACCCTGCGCATTGCCGGCAAATTCGGCATTGCCGATCGGGTGGACTTTCTGGAAAGCGGTCACATGCCGACGCTGCTGTCGCACGTGGCCGGAGTGATCACTGTGAACAGCACCGTGGGCGGTTCTTCGTTGATGCACAACGTGCCGACCATCGCCCTGAGCAATCCGATTTATGCACTCAAGGGCTTGACCCACCAAGGCAGCCTCGACGACTTCTGGCGCATGCCAGAACCGCCTGACCCTACGCTGTTCCAGCGCTTTCGCAGCACAGTGATTCATACGACCCAGGTCAATGGCGGCTTCTATACGCGCTGTGGCATCGACATGGCCGTGAACAATTCGCTGGAAGTGCTGATGGCAAAAACCTCCAGGATTGAACGGTACTTATGACCCGGCACAAAAACCCACGCTGCATTCTTATTACTGGCGCCACGGGTGGCATCGGCGGTGCGCTGGCACCTGCCTATGCCGCACCGGGCGTGACCCTGATCCTGCAAGGCCGACGCACCGAGCGCCTGGAAGAATTGGCCGGGCAATGCCGCGCTGCCGGCGCCCGGGTGATCCTGCACGCGCTCGACGTCCAGGACCTGGTTGCGGTGCGCGAGTGGATCAGCCAGATCAGTGAAACCGAGCAACCGGACCTGATCATCGTCGGTGCCGGGGTCAATACCGCTACGGGCCCGAACGCGGAAGATGAAGTCTGGGAACTGTCCCAGGCCTTGATCGAAGTGAACGTCATGGCGGCCATTGCGACCGTGCAAGCGGCGTTGCCGGCCATGCGTACTCGAAAGCACGGCCAGATCGCGCTGTTCAGTTCCCTTGCCGGTTGGCGCGGACTGCCTGTCACACCCAGCTACAGCGCCAGCAAAGCGGCGATGAAAGCTTATGGCGAAGCCATGCGCGATTTGGTCGCCGCCGATGGCGTGCGGATCAATGTGATCATGCCGGGTTATGTCGAGTCGAAAATGTGCGTCGAAATGCCTGGGCCGAAGCCGCTGCTGTGGAACCCGGACAAAGCCGCACAGCGGATACGTCGCGGCTTGGCAGCCGATCAGGCACGCATCAGTTTCCCCTTCCCCTTGAACCTCGGATGCTGGGCCCTGGGGGTAATTCCTCCACGGATGTCGTCTGTAATTTTGCGATGGCTGGACTACAGTGCCTGAATTTCTGAACAGTACGTTCTGCTGGGTCATCCTTGGCGGATTTTTGCTTTCCTGCGTCATCGAAACGATGCTGACTCCCAGGCCCGCCTTGCGCCGGCCATTGCGCAGCTGGCTGCTCCACGCAGGGGCCTGGTTGTTCTCGGTGGCCCTGCTTTATGGCATCACCGGACGCCCGTATTTCAGCGCCGTGAATGTGCTGGCCCTGTGGCTGTTGATCGTTTTGGTGAGCAATTCCAAGTACCACTCATTGCGTGAACCCTTCGTCTGCGCAGACTTTGAATACTTCAGTGATGCCATCCGCTTTCCACGCCTGTACCTGCCCTTCTTTGGCATCGGCAAGACGATTGCGCTGGCGCTGGCCTTTGTCGCCTATCTGGCCTGCGGACTCTATTTCGAAGCCGCCGCCACTGATGCGCTAGCGGTGGGTGCAACGGTACTTGCCAGTGCGGTGGTGCTGTTGATCACCGGTAGCTGGAAACCGCTGCAACCGAGCTACGACGCCAGCCTGGATTTGACCCGCTGGGGTTTGGCTGCCAGTTTGTGGACCTACTTTTGTGCAGCCCGGCGCAAGGTACACCTCGACGAACTTGACTCGCCTTTCGCGATCGACCCGCGCCTGGCGCTCACTCCGCCTGCCGCTGCCCTGCCTGACATGATCTCGGTGCAGAGCGAATCGTTTTTCGATATCCGCAGGCTGTGGCCCGGCATCCGCGAACAGGTGCTGAGCCAATACGATGTGCTGCGCGCAGAAGCGCTGGCCCATGGTCGGTTGCAGGTCGCTGCCTGGGGCGCCAATACCGTGCGTACCGAGTTCGCCTTTCTCACGGGCATTGCCGGCGACAGGCTCGGCGTGCATCGCTTCAATCCCTACCGCCATCTGGCCCGCCAGGGGCTGCCAAGCATCGCCGCCGAAATGAAACGCAAGGGTTACCGCACGGTGTGCATTCACCCCTACGCGGGCAGTTTCTACGGCCGGGATCGCGTGTTGCCGGCGCTGGGTTTCGATGAGTTCATCGACATCCGAAGCTTCGACGACGGGCAAAAGGCCGGCCCTTTCATTGGCGATTGTGCCGTGGCGGACAAGATCATCGAATTGCTCGGTGACAGCGCCCGCGCTCAGCCTTTGTATATCCATGCCGTGACGATGGAGAACCATGGGCCTCTGCACCTGGAGAACGTTACTGACGCCGAGTTGCCGACCTGGTTCGATCGCCCGCTGCTCGACGGCATGCGTGACTTGGCGCCCTATCTGCGGCACTTGAGCAATGCCGACCGGATGCTCGGCCGGTTACGCGAGTACCTGCTGGCCCGCCCCATGCCGACCGGGCTGTGTTTCTTTGGCGACCACGTGCCGATTCTCCCAGATGTTTATGCCGCGCTGGGTACGCCGGATGGCGATACCGACTATTTCATCTGGTCCAACCAGGCCCTCACCCATAACGCCGCAAAAACGATGGGCGTTGAACGGTTGGCCAAAGCCTTCACCGAGCACATGAGTCAAGGCACGACCTGCGTCAAAAGCGCGAGCGCGGCCTAGATGGCAATCCATGACTGAAACCGCCATCGCCCCCCTACGGATCGTTCTCGGTTCCAGCTTGCCGGAACATGATGTCTCGATTGCGCGGATGATCACCTCGGGACGCGGCTCGCTGGCGTTGATCCTCGGCGATGAAGCTTGCCGTTATCGCCTGCTCGGCCAATCGATCAACTGGGACCGGATTCTGATTGCGTACCGCGATTGCACGGCGCTGGGCTATGCCGCCTTCAAGCACCATCGGCGTGGGCCTTTCTCGCCCGGTGTCAGGCCTTTTGTGCGTGAATTCGGATGGCTGAGGGGCGGATTGCGCTATCTGCTGTTTGTCATTTCTGAATGCCGGGAGTGGTATTACGGGTTCTATCTCTATGGCTTGCGCGTGACCCGGCAAGCACGCCATCAGGGCATCGCGACTTCGCTTCTGGGCGAGATTTTCTATCAGGCCCGGCAATCCGGCCATGACCGGGTAGAGCTTGAGGTCCAGGTGAAAAATCAGCGTGCCCAGCGACTCTATACGCAGCAGGGATTCATCAGGGTCCGAACCACACCGGTGAATTGGCTCGGCCGCCTGCTGCCCTTTCCAGCGGTGATGAACATGCGCCGCTCACTGACATCCCACCCATGAGCTGCGACGAGATGAATCGATCGGTACCTGCTGTTGAATCACTGGTGGATGGTCCAGGCTGGATCGGAATCATGTCCCAGTGGGTGATGTGGCGGGTTTTTCATCTCCCTGAGTTTCTTGATCCCGAAGGTGTACCCGCCTGGCTATGGCGCCGAGGCCGGAATAAACCCAAAGGGCTCAAGGCGATTTCCGGGATTGGCTACAAGCGCTCCTCTGACCATGCCCGGGTGTTGTGCAAGCGCTGGGGCATTCCTTACATCGCACTGGAGGACGGCTTTCTGCGCTCATCCTCTCTCGGGGTCGAGGGCGATACACCGATGTCGATGGTGGTCGATCCGATCGGCATCCACTACCTGGCGGATCGTCCGTCATTGCTGGAAAACATCCTCCAGCAACCCCAACGGCTGACGACCCGGGAAATCTCCACGGCTGCGCAGCTGATTGCGCTGATGCGCAGCAGCGGCATCGGCAAGTACAACAATGCACCCGACCTCAGTGACGACGATTCATTGGGGCGCAAGGTGCCGCTGATCCTGGTGGTGGATCAAACCTGGGGCGACTTCTCGATTCCGGGTGGTGGTCTGTGTGAGGCAGATTTCATTCGCATGCTCGATGCGGCGCTGGCGGAAAACCCCGGTGCCGATGTTCGTGTGCGGATTCATCCAGACTGCCTGAGCGGGCACAAGAAAAGCTGTTTGCTGGAGGCAGCGACCGCGCGCGGCGTGGCCCTGGAAAGTCGTCATGTGTCTTGGGCATCGTTGGCGCGACGGGCCGCGCGGGTGTACATCGCCACCAGCCAGGCCGGGCTCGAAGCCTTGATTCAGGGCGTACCGGTGACGTGTTTCGGGTTGCCGTTCTACGCCGGCTGGGGGCTGACCGACGACCGCATGCCGATCCCCCGGCGCCAGGCCCGGCCAACGCTGGAGCAACTGGTGGCCGCCGCCTACATTCGCTACTGCCGCTATGTCGACCCGCTGACCGATCAGCGCTGCGACGTGCTGACCGTCGCCCGGCAACTGGCCCGACAAAAGGAACAGGACAGCCTGTTCGCCGGCGCGTTGACCGTGCTCGGTGTGCCTCGGCGCCGGCAGCCGGCGATCCGTACCTTGCTCGACAGCCGTTGGGGCCGGGTGACGTTCACCCATGACAACGCCGACCTGATGACGACAGTGGCTCGCGAAGACGGCAAACTGTTGGTGTGGAGCGCCCATGAACCTCACGACCTGCCATCACGGGCCAAAGCACACGGTGTACCGCTGTGGCGTATACGCCCGGGCAGCGCAACGGTCAGCTTGATCGTGAAGCGCAACGACGGAACCGAGCACCCACTGGTGCAAGTCCGGGGCATGCCCTGCAGCCAACAACAGGCGCTCGAACACAGCGCACGCCCCAATACAGGCCTGCTCGACAACTGCCCGCGCTATCGGCAAGTACAGCGCTACCTCAATCGTATGCTGTAGAAGCCGGCTTGTCGGCGAAGACGTTTTCATGGGCGGTGCATGACGTGAGGCCGTCTTCGCTGGCAAGCCAGCTCCTACACAAGCCAGTTCCTACAGCTTTTGCAGTTCCTGCGCCACTGCGTTGACCGTTTCGGTGATTTGCTCCCGGGTGTGCAGGCACGACATGAAAAATCGCACACGCGCCGATTTCTCGGGCACCGCCGGATGAAGAATCGGTTGGGCGTTGATGCCACGACGGGACAATGCGCTGGACAGCTGGGTGGCCTTGAGCGAGCTGCCGGTGATGATCGGTACCACCGCCAGGCCGGTGCTGGTGCCGGTGTCCAGCCCCGCGTCCCTGGCCAACTCGAGGAATTGCCTGCCACGGGCCTGCAAGGTGGCAACGCGCTCGCCATCCTCGGGTAGACAACGCAAGGCTGCCAACGCTGCCGCAGCCACCGGTGCCGGCATGCCGACGCTGTAGAGAAAGCCCGGCGCCAGGAACTTGAGGTGTTCGACCAACGCAGACTCACCGGCGATGTAGCCACCGCAACTGGCCAGGCTTTTACTCAAGGTGCCCATCCAGATATCCACGTCGCTGCCGGCCAGACCGAAATGCTCGCGAATGCCCTTGCCGGTCTGCCCCATGACGCCCAGCGAATGCGCTTCATCGACCATCAACAACACTTGGTGTTTGTTCCTGAGTTCGACGAAACGAGGCAAATCCGGGAAATCGCCATCCATGCTGTAGATGCCTTCGATCACCACCAGCACACGCTCGAAATGCTGACGCTGATCGCTCAGCAGCCGATCAACCGCTTCCCAATCGTTATGGGCAAAGCCGAGGCGCCGGGCACCGGACAACTGGATCCCCTGGAGAACGCTGTTATGGATCAGTTCGTCATGCAGGATCAAATCCCGCGGACCGAACAGGTAACCGATGGTGGTCACGTTCGTCGCATGACCGCTGACGAAGGTAATAGCGTCTTCCACCTCATAGAGCCGAGCCAGTTCCTGTTCCAGTTCGCGATGGATCGGACGATCCCCCGACACCGGACGGCTGGCCGAAACCGAGGTCCCATAACGATCAATGGCCGCTTTGGCGGCTTCAGCGACAACCGGGTGCCCTGAGTAGCCCAAGTAGTTGTAGCTTGCGAAGTTCACGTAGCGGCTACCGCCCATGACGGTTTCTGCTCCCGCCAGGCCTTCGTGCAACTTGAAAAACGGATTGGTCAGGCCGAAGCGCGCGGCACCGTCGAGCATAAGGCGCAATTGCTGATAACCAGGGTGCTGATCGAATCGGCAAAATTGCGCGAAACCCTCACCCGGAGTGCCTTTGACGTCCTTCAGCGAAGGGCTTGGGGCGCCATCGCCGATCTTGCGCATGCGCCTTTCCAGGGCCTGCTGAATCAGCTTGTCCTTCATCGAAGTGGCAAGCCCGTGTGTCGTTTTAGTGGTCATGGGCCGGATCAATCAATCAAACGTGAAGGTTTCGAAGTCTGGGCGTCGAGCCCGTCACTCAACTGCACGATGTCGTCACGGGAAAGGTCGACTCCGTGGCGAGAGAACGTATCGCTCGCCAGTGACTGCAAGCTATTTCCACTCTCCGGTTGCACATCGCAATCCTGATTGCCGCGCAGCAGCTCGAGGATTCGAACGGTGATCTTGCCGATGCTTGAGGCTTCGCTCAGCTCCATCACCGGTAGACGCACACCAAATCGCTCCTCGACAGCCACCACCAATTCGACACTCATCAGCGAGTCCAGCCCCAACTCCTGAAGCGGGCGCGAGGCGTCCAGCTTGCTGGTTGGCAAACGCAGAATTTCACTGATTTCCTGCTTGAGCATTTCACTGAACAGTTCGATCAGCTCGGGGTCGTCCATTTCTGCCAACAGCCGCTGGATATCATCGACATCGCTTTCCTCGTCCTGCTCACCACCGTGCAACCTGGCCAGCTCATTGAACTTGGGCGAGCCGGCGGCCGGCAGGAATCGCGACAGCGCTTTCCAATCCAGCTCAAGCACGCCGAGCCCCGAACGCCGTTGCAACAACAAGCGCTCCAGGGTCTGCAGTGCCGCTTGCGACTGCAAGGCAGCACCGCCCATGCGACTTTGCAGGGCGTCTTTGATGTCCTGGTTGCGCGCCAGGAAACCCGCATCATCGATGGCCCCCCAGAGTACGCTGGTGGCCGGCAGCCCCAGTGCCAGCCGATGACGCGCCAGCGCTTCGAGCCAATGGTTGGCGGCGACGTAGTTGGCCTGCCCAGGGTTACCGAACAAGGTCGTGGCCGAGGAAAACAGCACGAAGAAGTCCAGTGGCAAATGGGCCGTCAGTTCATGCAGGTACTGCGCGCCTTTGGCCTTGGGCTCGAGCACGCGCTGCAATTGCTCGCGGGTCAGGTTGCGGATCAAGCCGTCATCGAACACCGTTGCCGCATGCACCACGCCACGCAATGGCCGGGCGCTGGCTTCGATGCGCGCCATGACCGACGCCAGTTGCGCGGCGTCGGTGATATCGCAGGCCAGCGCCTGGACCTCAATGCCTTGTTCGCGCCACAGTGCCAGCAAGGGTTGCGCCTCTTCGGTCGCGGCACCGCGACGGCCCAGCAAGACCAGGTGACGCGCACCTTTTTCCACCAGCCATTGCGCAGTGCGCAGGCCAAAACCGCTGAGCCCGCCGGTGACCAGGTAGCTGGCGTTCGCGGCCAACGTCAATGCCAGCGGTTGCGCGACCGGCGCGGTGACAACACCCTGGATCGGCGTGCGATACGTCACGACGATCTTGCCGATCTGTCTGGCCTGTTGCATGTAGCGGAATGCTTCGACGACTTCATTGGCATCGAAGGCGCGATACGGCAATGGGCTCAGAATCCCGTCGCGGAACAACGCCATCATTTCACCAAACAGCCGACGGGTCAGTTGCGGACGCTCGCTCATCAGCTGGTCGGCATCGATGCCGAAGTAGCTGATGTTGTTGCGGAACGGGCGCAGGCCGATTTTGGTGTTCTGATAAAAGTCGCGCTTGCCCAGTTCGAGGAAGCGGCCAAACGGCTTGAGTACCCGCAGGTTGCGATTGATCGCCTCGCCCGCCAGGGAATTGAGTACCACATCCACGCCGCGGCCATCGGTGATGCTCAGAATGTCCTCGGCGAACGCCAGCGAACGCGAGTCGAAGATATGCTCGACGCCCATCAGGCGCAGGAAATCGCGCTTCTCGTCGCTGCCCGCCGTGGCGTAGATTTCAGCGCCGCACCATTTTGCAATCTGGATCGCGGCAATGCCGACACCCCCCGCTGCACCGTGAATCAGGATTTTCTCTCCCGGCTCCAGGCGCGCCAAGTGATGCACGGCGTAATACACCGTGAAGAAAGTACTGGGGATGGTCGCCGCCGCTTCGAAGGACATGCCTTCAGGAATGCGTGCCACCGCGTTGGCGTTGGTGATCAGGCGATTGGCGAAGCTCGACGGACCAAAACCGACGACGCGGTCGCCCGGCTGGAAGTCACCCTCGACCAATGCTCCTTTGCCACGCACCACACCGGCAAATTCGAAGCCCAGCGTCGGCCCGGAGAAGCCATTTTCAATCGCTTCATCGGACAGCAGACCCAACGCATACATGACATCGCGGAAGTTCAAACCGGTGGCCTGCACCTCGATATCCAGTTCATCGTCGGCCGGCACTCGCGGCGCGCGTGCTTCCCAGCGCAAGTTGCGCAGTTGCCCAGGCAAATCGAAGCCGAGTTTGACCTGCGTCGGCGCATCCGGCAGCGCATGACCTGGCAACTCATCGGGCTGGACTCGCAGCCGTGCGACATAACGATCGCCCGCCGCGCTGACTGCCAGTTCGGTTTCTTCATCAACATTGAGCAGCGCTGGAACCAGGACCTCGACGCCGGCGCCAGGCGCCAGATCGAGCAGACGGACACGACAGCCGACCGCTTCGTTAGTCAAGGTCCGACCGAAGCCCCACAAGGCAGCATCGGCGATCGCTTGCACAGTCGTTTCCCGGTGGGCGCCCTGAGGTAACAAATGCACGGCGGCGCCTGAGGTCAGCAACCAGCAATCTGCAGCGACGCCGGCTGACTCACAGGCTTGAGTGATGGCGGCGGCGAGCATGCAGCGGTCAGCCTGCGCATCCAGCCCTTCGGAGGCGAACAGCCCGGCCAGCATCACAATGTGTTGAGGCGCCACTGGACATTCACGTAACTGTTGCGCAAGAACCAACGCCGAGTCAGGTGCAAGCAGCGTCACCTCTTGTCCTTGCGCACGCAACAGCGAGGTCAATGCCTGGGCAAACGGGGCTTCAGGACCATGTTCGTTGGCTACCAGCAACCAGCTTTGGCGCAGACATTCAGGGGCAACCGCGAGGGCCTTCGCGCCCTCTTCGGCGGCCAGCAACAGGTAGCTGCCGGACGCCGAGCCAGGAATCAACTCCAGAGGTTCGGACACCTTCAGCCCATGACGCCGCAGTTCCTGTTGCCAGAATCCCGGCGTCTGTTGCACCGATAATGCCTGTAGCTCCTGTCGGGCCAGCCACCAGGAAGGCTCGGCGCCGAAGGTGAAGTCAGCCCAGCGCGCGGGATGTTGCGCCAGCAGCAGCACTTCGCCATTGGCACACAGCCTTGCAGCGCCATGACGCAAGCCTTGACTGATGGCTTCCAGTGGAGCCAGGTCGGTGGCGACGAGGATCAGATCGAAGCCGTTGGCCGGCGTCCGAGCGACTTTCTCCGACGCTTCCAGGGTCAGGATCTGAAGATCCGGAAAGTCAGCCTGGAGCATCGATGCCGTTTCAATGTTCTGCGCCGAGTACTGATAGTCGACCCGGTCGAAATTCAGGCCGACGCACAGGTCTGCCGCCAGCGATGCGCCCTCGAAACCAAGCTCGAGAATACGCAGGCGCTGCCCATCGGGCAGAACGCTCAAACGTTGGGCGATGTGTTCTCGCAGGCTACTCAGCAACGCCTGCTGACCGGACGCACCGAGGACCAGACGGGTCAATACGGCGGGGGTGGTTTCCCGTGGCAGCAGTTGCGCAAGGCTCACCTGGCCGCTGATCAGCTCCAGCAGGTGCATGCCGATCCGGCCGACCGAATGAATGATCTGGAAGTGCTCGGGATAACTGCTGAACAGCTCCTGCCAGATGGCTTGCGCACTGGCTCGCTCGCCTTGATCGGCAAGCTGCCAGCCGCCATTGTCGATCGCGATCAGGCCGCCATCCTCCACCGCTTGCTCAAGCAGATGGTCGAGATAATGTCCTGCTTCCCAAGTGGAGCGCTGCTGCAGTGTCAGCTCACCGTCCAGTTTCTCAATGGCTTCCAGCAGGAAGCTGCCACACAGACCGTCGAGCAAAGGGTCGATTTCATCGGCATAACGGGCCAACCCCGGATCATCGGCGATAGCGCCAAGGTGCTCGCGCAGCGGCGCCTCCAGCCGCGAACCGACCCATGGCAATGCGCGTTCATTGGCAGGATAAGGTTTGGCCACCCCGACAAAGTCCACGAGTTTGATGTCGCCACTGCGATCCTTGTGCAGCCGGACACCACGGAAACGGGCATCCTCGATGCAGATGACCGCGTGTCCATGGACGTCGTACAAGGTGAAGTCTGCCAGCAGGGAATGCGCCGAGCGTCGCACCAGCGTGACCTGGGCCAGGCAAGGCGGCAGGCTGCCGGCAGCGAAACTGATACGGCCCAGTTTCACCGGGATAAAGGCCAGGCCCGTGCGACTGTCGGCCTCCTGGCTCAACAACTGGGTAATCAGCTGGAAAGCACTGTCCAGCAGTGCCGGGTGCAGATTCAATGTGGCCAGTTCAGCCTCGATCGGCGCCGGGACTGTCAACCGCGCCACCACCTGGTTGCCATCGATCCAGCCGGACTCGACCGCTTGATACGCCGGGCCATAATTGAGGCCGACCGCACGGGTCAGCGTCAGGTGTTCTGCCATGGTGAAGTCAGGAGCGCGTGCCGGCAAAACTGGAGCAGTACAGGCCAGCCTTGCGCCGCGTGCTTCACCGGGAATCCTCGCAACTACATGCTGCACCCACGGTTCAGCCTGGGCAGTGCTGCGCGACACGATGGAAATGGCACCGTCGGTGCTGTCGACCATCACCCGGACTTTTTTACTGAAATCCGCATGCAGCAAGAGCGGGCTGTGAATTTCCAGCTCTTCGATTTCCACATACGCACCGGGTTGATACTGCAGTGCTGCAGCCAGCGCGAGCTCGGTGAAACCTGCACCCGGGAACAATACCGAGTCGCCCACCTTGTGGTCACCCAAGGACGGGAACAGTTGCGTGTCCAGGCGATTGTCCCAGGTGAACTCATGCTCGGGCAGCGGATAACCCAGCAGCGGATGAACGCGCTCCCGGCGCAGGTTGCCGGAAGACTCGGGGGTGTCTGCGTGCCAGTGACGTTCGCGCTGCCAGGCGTAATTAGGCAGTTGCACGAAACGGCCGGTGTGGGGAAACAGGCACTGCAGGTCAATGTCGACGCCGGCAATCAGCACCTTCGCCAACGTTCGATCAATCAACTGCGGCGTTTCTTCACCACGCAACAGCGTCGGAATCACAACACCTTGCCGTTCCTGGCTGGCCATTGCATCGGCCACATAGGCACGCAGGATCGGGTGCGGCCCGACCTCCACGAATACGTTATAGCCCTGCCCGGCCAGCGCCGCACTGGCGGACTCGAACAGTACCGGGTAACGAATGTTTTTCCACCAGTACCCGGCGTCCAGGTATTCGCCGGCCAGCACATCGCCAGTCACGGTCGAATACATCGGTATAGCGGCGGGACCTGGGACGATATCGCTCAACACGTCGATGACCTGATCGGCAATCATCTCCATGGCCGGCGAGTGGAACGCATAATCGAGACCCAGGCGACGAACGAACACCTGACGCTCGGCCAGCACCTGCTCCAGAATGTCCAGCGCGGCCACGGGACCTGCGACGGTTGCGCCCTTGAAACTGTTCTCGCCGGCGACCACCAGTTCGCTGTCCAGGCCGAGCGTCCGCAACAGGCTCGCCGTATCTGCACCGGACAAGCCAACCGCCGACATCTTGCCGCGGCCCTTGGTCAAGCCTTGCAGGCGACTGCGATGATAGATCACACGTGTGGCGTCGTTCAGCGTCAGTGCACCGCAGGCCCAGGCGGCAGCGACTTCACCCACGCTGTGGCCAATGACGGCCACCGGCACGACGCCTTTTGCGGCCAGCATGCGGGTGACACCCACTTGCAATGCAAACAGCGCCGGTTGCGCAAACTCAGTCAACTGATAACGCTCATCGCCCAACTCGCCCGCCAGTTCGGCGATCAACGAATAGCCCGATAGCGGTTGAAAAATAGCATCCAGCTCGACAAGCGACTGATGGAAAACCGGGTCGGCCAGCAATGACTTGCCCATGCCCTGCCACTGCGATCCATTACCGGAGAAGACGAACACCGGACCTTTGGCCTCATCCAGGGCACGACCGCTTTCCAGCACTGTCGACAATGCCGGGACGCCCGGTTCCGTGGCGAAGTCCAGTAGCGCCTGAGCACTGCGCTGTGCATCGCAGCCGAACACTACAACCCTTTGCGGGTGCAGCTCGCGGCGGAACATCGACTGGTAGGCCACGTCGTAGAGGCTTGCCGCGCCCGGCCCGCTAACGCATTGCGCGACCTGTTCGGACTGAGCCGCCAGGGCTGCACTGTCTTTGGCAGAGACCATCAGCGGCACTGCCCGCGCCGGTTGGCTCGAGGCCTGTGGCGCTTGTGGCGGGCTTTCCAGGATGACGTGGGCGTTGGCCCCGCCGAAGCCGAAAGAGTTGACCCCGACCACCAGTTTTCCACTGGGTTTAAGCGCCTGGGTTTCGGTGACCACACTCAGGTTGAGGTCGGCGAAAGGAATGTTCGGGTTGAGTTTCTTGATGCCGATGGTGGCCGGCACCTTGCGTTCGATCACGCAGTACAACGCCTTCATCAAGCCCGCGACACCCGAGGCTGCCTCAAGGTGCCCGATGTTGCTTTTGATCGAACCGATCAGCAGTGGCTGGTCCGCCGGGCGCTGCTGCCCCAGAGCCTCACCGATAGCCCGGCTCTCGATAGGATCACCGACTGGCGTGCCCGTACCATGAGCTTCCAGGTAGTCAATGTCTGCGGCACTGATGCCGGCACTGTCGTAGGCCTGCTTCATCAGGGCAATCTGCGCATCCGCACTGGGGACGGTCAGACTCGACTTTCGCCCATCGGTATTGGCCGCACTGCCGGCAACGACCGCAAGGATCTGGTTACCGTCCTCGATCGCCTTGGCGTAATCCTTCAGGTAGAAAAGTCCCGCGCCTTCAGAACGGACATAACCGTCGGCAGACTCATCGAACACATGGCATTGCCCCGTGCGCGACAGCATTGATGCCTTGGAAAAAATCAGGAAGCCGAAAGGGTGAAGATGCAGACTGACACCGCCGGTAATCGCCTGGTCGATATCGCCGTTCTGAATGGCCTGGCAAGCCTGGTGAAAGGCAATCAGGGAAGAAGAGCACGCCGTGTCGATGGCCATGCTCGGACCTTGAAGGTCATAAAAAAAAGACAGGCGGTTGGCCGCGATACTGAAGGTATTGCCGGTGGCGGTTGCTGCATCGATCGTCGACATGTCATGCGCCAGGCGATAGCCGTAGTCGACACTGGCAATCCCCAGGTAAACACCGCAATCGCTGCCACGCAGGCTCGACGGTTTGACCCCGGCATTCTCGAACACTTCCCAGCCCAGCTCCAGCAACAGCCGCTGCTGAGGGTCCATGACCGCCGCTTCACGAGGAGAAATATTGAAGAACCCGGCGTCGAACGTGGAAATATCGCCCAGGGAACCTGAGGCAAAGGTGTAGGACGTTGCAGGATTAGCCTTGTCCGGGTGCAGAAACTCGTCCTTGGACCAGCGAGAAAAATCCGCTTGGGTGATAAAGCTCTGCCCATCCAGCAGGTGCGGCCAAAAAGTTGCAGAAGTGGAGCCTGGAAAACGGAACGACGTCCCTATGATTGCAACTTTCTTACGCATTGCGACTAACCCTTTTCATCCCCAGCCCCTTTCCAAAGGCTGAACAACAATCAAATCCCATTAATGTAAATGCTGGAAATCCGGCAATACTTTGCGTGCTAAGTAACTTTTCAAACCCTGACCGTAGATAACATCCTACGCAAAATAGCGGCGAATCATACGCGCCGACCCGATTAAGGGGAACCTGAAAAGTTCAACTGCGAGAGGTCTATTTTTTCAATTCACGCTGTGAATTTGATACACACATCAGGCTCTTGAAAAAAACATTCAACAAATCCGCGATGCAGCCGATAACGCCTGAAAGCCTTGCGGATTGAAAAAGCCATGCGTAACAACCAGCCCATTACACAACGCGAACGGACCTTCCCGGCTCAGCAACGGTTGATTTCTACTACCGATGCCAAGGGCGTGATTACCTACTGCAACGACGCTTTCGTCGAAATCAGCGGGTTTTCTCGTGAGGAACTGATCCGTGCGCCGCATAACCTGGTTCGTCACCCCGACGTCCCGGCTGCGGTATTCGCGCACATGTGGGGCACTCTGAAACAAGGCTTGCCATGGATGGGCATTGTCAAGAATCGCTGCAAGAACGGTGATCACTATTGGGTTAACGCCTATGTCACACCGGTGTACGACGGCAATCAGGTGATCGGTTACGAGTCGGTGCGGGTGAAACCCACCGCCGAACAGATCCGCCGTGCCGAAGCGCTCTACCAACGCATCAACCAGGGCAAGTCTGCGATTCCTCAAACTGATAAGTGGTTGCCGGTGCTTCAGGACTGGCTGCCGTTCATTCTGGTCAGCCAGTTGAGCTTCATGATCGGTGCCACCCTGACGTCCCAATGGGGCTTCGCCCTCGCGGCTGGCCTCTCGGTGCCGCTGGGCTTGATGGGCTTGAGCTGGCAACAGCGCGGGATCAAGCGTTTGCTGCGCCTGGCCGAGCAGACCACGTCCGACCCGTTGATCGCGCAGATGTACACCGACAGCCGCGGTGCCCAGGCACGCCTGGAGATGTCGATCCTCAGCCAGGAAGCACGCCTGAAAACCTGTTTGACCCGTTTGCAGGACACTGCCGAACACCTCACCGAACAAGCGAAACAGTCCGACACTCTGGCCCACAACAGCTCCACCGGCCTGGAACGTCAACGCGTCGAAACCGAGCAAGTGGCGACCGCTGTGAATCAGATGGCTGCCACCACTCAGGAAGTCGCCAGCCACGTGCAGCGCACCGCTGACGCCACTCAGGAAGCCAATCGCCTGACCGGCCGAGGTCGCGACATCGCCGGGGAAACCCGCGAAGCCATCCAGCGTCTGTCGGTTGTAGTCGGTGAAACCGGCCTGACGGTCACGCAGCTGGCCAAGGACAGCGATGAAATCGGCGGTGTCGTTGACGTGATCAAAGGCATTGCCGACCAGACCAACCTGCTGGCCTTGAACGCCGCGATTGAAGCGGCTCGCGCCGGTGAGATGGGTCGTGGTTTTGCGGTGGTGGCCGACGAAGTACGCCAATTGGCGCAACGCACCAGCGAATCCACCGGGCAGATTCACGCGCTGATCGCCAAGCTACAACAAACCGCCAGCTCGGCGGTGCAGACCATGGAGACTGGCCATCGCCAGGCCGAAGAAGGTGTGGCGCGGGTATTGGAAGCGGATCAGGCGCTGGTGGGCATCAGTGAAGCGGTGGCCAACATCACCGACATGACCACTCAGATCGCTGCCGCGACCGAAGAGCAAAGTGCAGTGGCCGAAGAAATCAGCCGCAATATCAGTAACATTTCACAACTGGCTGACCAGACCTCGGAACAGGCACAGCACTCGGCGTTGTTGAGTGAAGAGCTGACCAAGACCGCGAATACCCAGTATTCGTTGGTGGAGCGGTTTAATCGCTGATCGCTACTTGTAGAACCGAAACCCGGACGGTGAAAACTTCCGGGTTTTTTATTGCCTGGCAGATCGCTTTCGCGGGCAAGCCTCGCTCCTACAGGTCATGCGTCGATCGTGCGGGCACTGATTACCTGTAGGAGCGAGGCTTGCCCGCGAAGGGGCCCTGACTGCCACCGAAAATCTCACCGGAGAAACTCGGACACCTTCCCCGCCGCAGCCGCCAAATGCTGCTCATGGGTATACCCCGAAGCCTTCAAAGGCTTCAAATCATGGTCCGCCGCCTCCAGCCAGAACACCTCGATACTCGGCGCCAACGTGTAAGCCTCGACGGCCGCCCGACTGCCCAACGCATCCCGCTCCCCTTGCACAATCAACGTCCGGGTCTTCAGCGCCGCCAAATGCTCGACCCGCGGCTTCTCCGGTTTGCCCACCGCATAAAACGGATACCCTAGGCACACCAGCGCATCCGCGCCCAACTCATCCGCCAACAAACTCGCCATCCGCCCGCCCATGGACTTGCCGCCAATGGTCAGCCGCCCAGCGACATGGCGTCGCACCACGGCATACACCTCGCGCCAGCATTCCAGCAATTTCGGCGCCGGGTTCGGCGGGCGTTTGCCGCCATCGACACGCCGCTGCGCCATGTACGGAAACTCGAAGCGCAACACGTTGACCCCATGCGCAGCAAGGCGCATAGCCATGTCACTCATCCAGCCACTGTCCATCGGCGCACCGGCCCCATGGGCCAGAATCAACGTCGCCGAGGCCGGCGCTGTGGCGGCATTCCACAACCATCCATGATCCCGCACACACTGCGCCCATTGATCCCCGTCAATACTGGCCTTGTGCTCTTTGTCCATGCTTGCCTCGCTTTTAGTCTGCCTATAACTCCAGGCGAAGGAAGCGTTGCCTTGCGCAAACGCCCTCACTTCGGCTGAACCGTGGATGGGGAACCATGAACACTTCTATCAGTACCGCCTACAACTACAAGGTGGTCCGCCAATTCGCCATTATGACGGTGGTGTGGGGCATCGTCGGCATGGGGCTCGGGGTTTTTCTCGCCGCCCAGTTGGTCTGGCCCGAACTCAACTTCAATCTGCCATGGACCAGCTTCGGCCGGTTGCGCCCGCTGCACACCAACGCGGTGATCTTCGCTTTCGGCGGCTGCGCCCTGTTCGCCAGTTCGTTCTACTCGGTACAACGCACCTGCCAGACTCAGCTGTTCGCGCCGAAAATCGCCGCGTTCTGCTTCTGGGGCTGGCAGCTGGTGATTCTGCTGGCGGCCATCAGCCTGCCACTGGGTTACACCAGTTCCAAGGAATACGCCGAACTGGAATGGCCGATCGACATCCTGATCACCATTGTCTGGGTGGCCTATGCCGTCGTGTTCTTCGGCACGATCATGCAGCGCAAGACCAAGCACATCTATGTCGGCAACTGGTTCTTCGGTGGATTCATCATCACTGTGGCGATCCTGCACATCGTCAACAACCTGGAATTGCCGGTGAGTTTCACCAAGTCTTACTCGGTGTACGCCGGTGCGACCGATGCCATGGTGCAGTGGTGGTACGGACACAACGCCGTAGGCTTTTTCCTCACCGCCGGTTTCCTCGGGATGATGTACTACTTCGTGCCGAAACAGGCCGAGCGTCCGGTGTATTCCTATCGCTTGTCGATCGTGCACTTCTGGGCGCTGATCACTCTGTACATCTGGGCCGGTCCTCACCACTTGCACTACACCGCGCTGCCGGACTGGGCACAGTCGCTGGGCATGGTGATGTCGCTGATCCTGCTGGCGCCGAGTTGGGGCGGGATGATCAACGGCATGATGACGCTCTCGGGCGCGTGGCATAAGTTGCGCAGCGACCCGATCCTGCGTTTCCTCGTGGTCTCGCTGGCGTTCTACGGCATGTCGACCTTCGAAGGGCCGATGATGGCAATCAAAACGGTCAACGCCCTCTCCCACTACACCGACTGGACCATCGGCCACGTTCACGCCGGCGCGCTCGGCTGGGTGGCGATGATTTCCATCGGCGCGCTCTACCACATGATTCCGAAAATCTTCGGTCGCACGCAGATGCACAGCATCGGCCTGATCAACGCGCACTTCTGGCTCGCGACCATCGGTACCGTGCTGTACATCGCCTCCATGTGGGTCAACGGCATTGCCCAGGGCCTGATGTGGCGCGCCGTCAACGAGGACGGCACGCTGACCTATTCCTTCGTCGAAACTCTGGTGGCCAGTCACCCAGGCTTCGTCGTGCGACTGCTGGGTGGCGCGATCTTCCTCAGTGGCATGTTCCTGATGGCTTACAACACCTGGCGCACCGTGCGGGCCTCGCAGCCTGCCGAAGCCGCCGCTGCCGCGCAGATAGCCTGAGGAGTCCGCCATGAAACACGAAACAATCGAGAAAAACGTCGGCCTGCTGTTGTTGCTGATGGTGCTCGCCGTGAGCATCGGCGGCCTGACCCAGATCGTCCCGCTGTTCTTTCAGGACGTGACCAATAAACCGGTGGAAGGCATGAAGCCCTACACCGCGCTGCAACTGGAAGGTCGCGACATCTATATCCGCGAAGGCTGCGTCGGTTGCCATTCGCAGATGATTCGCCCGTTCCGCGCCGAGACCGAACGTTATGGCCACTACTCGGTGGCCGGTGAAAGCGTCTGGGATCACCCGTTCCTTTGGGGCTCGAAACGCACCGGGCCAGACCTGGCGCGCGTGGGCGGTCGCTACTCCGAAGACTGGCACCGCGCGCATTTGTACAACCCGCGCAACGTGGTGCCGGAATCGAAGATGCCGGCCTACCCGTGGCTGGTCGACAACAAGGTCGATAGCAGCCACACCGAAACCAAGATCCGCGCCATGCGCACCCTCGGCGTGCCGTACACCGACGACGACATCGCAGGCTCAGTCGCCTCGCTCCAGGGCAAAACCGAAATGGATGCGCTGGTCGCCTACCTGCAAGTCCTCGGCACTGCCATCAAGAGCAAGAGGTGAGTCATGTTCTTTGAATTGAGCACAGGAATGATCCGCGGCCTGGGCACGGTCGTGGTGTTCGTGGCCTTCGTCGGCCTGACGCTGTGGGTGTTCAACGGCAAGCGCAGCCCGGAATTTGCCGAAGCGCGTCTGCTGCCGTTCGCCGATGAGCCACAACCCGACACTACCCAAGAATCTGCAACAAGGAGTACCCGGCCATGACCACCTTCTGGAGTACGTGGATCTGCGTACTGACCATCGGCAGCCTGATCGGCCTGACCTGGCTGCTGATCGGTACGCGCCGAGGGGAAACCAAGGGCAGCACCGACCAGACCATGGGTCACAGCTTCGACGGCATCGAGGAATACGACAACCCGCTGCCGCAATGGTGGTTCCTGCTGTTCGCCGCAACGTTGGTATTTGCCGTGGGTTATCTCGTGCTTTACCCGGGCCTGGGCAACTGGAAAGGCATCCTGCCCGGTTACGAGAACGGCTGGACCGGTGTCCACGAATGGGAAAAGGAGATGAACAAGGCTGACGCGAAGTTCGGGCCGATCTTCGCCAAATTTGCTGCCATGCCCATCGAAGAAGTAGCCAAGGACCCGCTAGCACTGAAAATGGGCGGCCGCCTGTTTGCATCCAATTGCTCGGTGTGCCACGGCTCGGATGCCAAGGGCGCGTTCGGCTTCCCTAACCTGGCCGACAGCAACTGGCGCTGGGGCGGCGATGCCGAAATGATCAAAACGACCATCATGGGCGGTCGCATGGCCGCAATGCCGGCCTGGGGTGAAATCCTCGGCGACGCCGGCGTGAAGAACGTCGCCGCCTATGTGCGTCATGAACTGGCCGGCCTGCCCTTGCCTGCCGACAGCACAGCCGACCTGAGCGCTGGACAGCAAGCGTTCAGCACCACCTGCGTAGCCTGTCATGGGGCAAACGGCCAAGGCACTGAAGCCATGGGAGCGCCGAATCTGACGCAACCGGCCGGATTTATCTACGGTACAAGCCTGGCGCAACTGCAACAAACCATTCGTCATGGCCGCCAGGGCCATATGCCGGCGCAGAATGAACTGCTCGGCAACGACAAGGTGCAATTGCTGGCCGCTTACGTGTACAGCCTGTCTCAAGGCCTGAGCACCGAGCGTTTACAGGCTGAAGGCAAAAGCGAATAAATCTCGTCCGCTCCACTGCCGCATTCACCCGGATGCGGCAGTTCCCTGCCCCTTTGCGACGCATTGTCGCACCCTCCCCTGGTCTTCCTTTCGGTTCACCGGATTCAGGTCTAAGCTTCCTTGCGATGCGGACTGGCCAGCACCGGTTCCAGGTCGATCCAACCCTATGTGTTTGACGAACGTGCTCGATGACAGGCCGCAAAGGCTGGTAGATACCGGCTGTCGTGGCCATTGCCATCTATTACCCGATCGTTGTGTTTGAACACACCCCGTTACATCCGACCTGACCCCCTCGCCTTTTTCATCCGCTGCGGCATTTTGTCCGAGGGCAATTTTGTCCTTACGCGGCGCATGGAAAGGCCGCAGAATCAGCTTTTGAAAGCATTGACCCAGGTCATGGCGCGTTGCAATGCCCCCCTGCTTTCTCCATACTTGCGACCGATTTTTATCCTAATAAAACACCCAAACCGTGGAACCTTAGAATGAGCACAGCAATCAGTCCGACTGCTTATAACTATAAGGTAGTCCGCCAGTTCGCCATCATGACGGTGGTCTGGGGGATCCTTGGCATGGGGCTCGGTGTCTTCATCGCCTCGCAACTGGTCTGGCCGGAGTTGAACTTCGGTCTGGCATGGACGAGCTTTGGACGCCTGCGCCCGCTGCACACCAACCTGGTGATTTTCGCCTTCGGTGGTTGTGCTCTGTTTGCCACTTCCTATTACGTCGTGCAGCGAACCTGCCAAACGCGACTGATTTCCGACAGCCTCGCGGCCTTCACCTTCTGGGGATGGCAAGCGGTGATCGTCGGCGCGATCATTACCTTGCCAATGGGTTTCACCACCACCAAGGAATACGCGGAACTGGAATGGCCCCTGGCTATTCTGCTGGCCATTGTCTGGGTCACCTACGGTCTGGTGTTCTTCGGCACCATCGTCAAGCGCAAGACCAAACACATCTATGTCGGTAACTGGTTCTACGGTGCCTTCATCGTCGTGACCGCGATGCTCCATATCGTCAACCACATGTCGCTGCCGGTCAGCCTGTTCAAGTCGTACTCCGCCTACTCCGGCGCGACCGACGCGATGATCCAGTGGTGGTACGGCCACAACGCGGTAGGTTTCTTCCTGACCACCGGCTTCCTGGGGATGATGTACTACTTCGTTCCCAAGCAGGCCGAGCGTCCGATCTACTCCTATCGTCTGTCGATCGTGCACTTCTGGGCGTTGATCACCCTGTACATCTGGGCCGGTCCGCACCACCTGCACTACACCGCACTGCCGGACTGGGCTCAGTCCCTGGGCATGGCGATGTCGATCATCCTGCTGGCACCAAGCTGGGGCGGCATGATCAACGGCATGATGACCCTGTCGGGCGCCTGGCATAAACTGCGCACCGACCCGATCCTGCGTTTCCTTGTGGTATCGCTGGCGTTCTACGGCATGTCGACTTTCGAAGGCCCGATGATGGCCATCAAGACCGTCAACTCGCTGTCGCACTACACCGACTGGACCATCGGCCACGTACACGCCGGTGCCTTGGGTTGGGTTGCCATGATCTCGATCGGCGCGATCTACCACATGATCCCGAAACTGTTCGGTCGTGTGCAGATGCACAGCATCGGCCTGATCAACACGCACTTCTGGCTCGCGACCATCGGTACCGTTCTGTACATCGCCTCGATGTGGGTCAACGGCATCACCCAGGGTCTGATGTGGCGTGCAATCAACGACGACGGCACCCTCACCTACTCGTTCGTTGAAGCGCTGCAAGCCAGCCATCCTGGTTTCATCGTTCGCGCCCTGGGCGGTGCGTTCTTCGCCAGCGGCATGCTGTTCATGGCCTACAACGTATGGCGTACCGTACGTGCCTCGAACCCGGCTGAAGCCAAAGCTGCTGAACAGATTGCTGTAGTTGGAGCTCACTGATGAAGCATGAAGCAGTCGAGAAGAATATTGGCCTGCTGGCCTTCTTCATGGTTATCGCCGTCAGCATCGGCGGCCTGACTCAAATCGTTCCGCTGTTTTTCCAGGACGTCACCAACAAGCCGGTCGAGGGCATGAAGCCTCGCACCGCCCTTGAGCTGGAAGGCCGCGACGTGTACATCGCCAACGGTTGTGTCGGCTGCCACTCGCAGATGATCCGCCCGTTCCGTGCTGAAACCGAACGTTACGGCCACTACTCGGTCGCCGGTGAAAGCGTTTGGGATCACCCGTTCCTGTGGGGTTCCAAACGTACCGGCCCGGATCTGGCCCGTGTTGGCGGTCGTTACTCCGATGACTGGCAGCGTGCGCACTTGTACAACCCGCGCAACGTGGTGCCTGAGTCGAAAATGCCGGCCTACCCGTTCCTCGTGGAAAACAAGCTCGACGGCAAAGACACCGCCAAGAAAATGGAAGTCTTGCGCACGCTCGGCGTCCCTTACACCGACGAAGACATCGCCGGCGCCAAGGATGCCGTGAAGGGCAAAACCGAAATGGACGCGCTGGTGGCCTATCTGCAAGGCCTGGGCACCATCATCAAAAGCAAACGGTGATTTAGATGGATATCGGGATGATTCGTGGCCTGGGCACCGTTGTTGTGATGGTGGCCTTCATCGGTCTGGCGCTGTGGGTGTTCAGCCCCAAGCGCAAGTCGGAGTTTGAAGACGCGACCTTGCTGCCTTTTGCGGATGATCCCGAAGCCATCAAGCACGTCGAGCAAGCTTCTAGGAGTAACAAAGAATGACTACGTTCTGGAGTCTGTACGTCACAGTCCTCAGTCTCGGCACCATCTTCGCCCTGACCTGGCTGTTGCTGTCCACCCGCAAGGGCCAGCGCAGCGAAGCCACCGAAGAGACGGTTGGCCACTCCTTCGACGGGATCGAGGAGTACGACAACCCCCTGCCGAAATGGTGGTTCATGCTGTTCGTGGGCACCATCATCTTCGCCCTCGGCTATCTGGTGCTGTACCCAGGCCTGGGTAACTGGAAAGGCCTGTTGCCGGGTTACAACTACCTCGATAACGAGAAGCAGACCGCGTTCGCCAACGGCCAGACCGGCTGGACCGGCGTTCACGAGTGGGAAAAGGAAATGCTCAGGTCGGATACCAGGTTCGGCCCGATCTTCGCCAAGTTCGCTTCCATGCCGATCGAAGAAGTCGCAAAAGACCCGCAAGCCCTGAAGATGGGTGGCCGCCTGTTCGCCTCCAACTGCTCGGTCTGCCACGGTTCCGACGCCAAAGGCGCCTACGGCTTCCCTAACCTGACCGACGCCGACTGGCGCTGGGGTGGCGAGGCAGAAACCATCAAGACCACCATCATGGGCGGTCGTCATGCCGTGATGCCGGCCTGGGCTGAAGTGATCGGCGAACAAGGCGTTGCGGACGTTGCCGCGTTCGTGGTGACCAACCTCGATGGCCGCAAGCTGCCGGAAGGCGCCAAGGCTGACCCGGTTGCCGGCCAGAAACTGTTCGCCGCCAACTGCGTGGCATGCCATGGTCCTGCCGGCAAAGGCACCCCAGCCATGGGTGCTCCTGACCTGACTCACCCGGCGGCGTTCATCTACGGTTCGAGCTTCGCTCAACTGCAGCAGACCATCCGTTACGGCCGTCAGGGCCAGATGCCTGCGCAAGAACAGCTGCAAGGCAACGACAAGGTTCACCTGCTGGCCGCTTACGTCTATAGCCTGTCTCATGGCGAGAAGGCAGCGGACGCTAACGCCCAGTAAGGCAAACGCCTGATGCGACAAAAAACGGCCCCGCCAATGAGAATTGGCGGGGCCGTTTTGTTTTCACACAATCATGTCCGGCCCCTACCGACCAGTGGTAGCGACCCGCCACCTTATGAAGTTGCGATACGAACCACCAAGTAGTAACGTTTCTACAAAGCACTTTCAGGAGGGTCAGCCACGATGGCCATCACCACCATTTCCAGTCGTGAATTCAACCAGGACACAAGTAGTGCCAAAAAAGCCACGCGTCATGGGCCGGTTATCATCACCGATCGTGGCAAGCCTGCTCACGTACTGCTAAGCATTGAGGAGTACCAAAAACTGACTGGCATAAACGCCAACATCGTCGACCTATTGGTGATGCCCGAAGCGGCAGACATCGAATTCGAAACCGAGCGTACCGTCATCACTCATCGACCCGTGGATCTGTCCTGATGTTTCTACTCGACACCAACGTGATTTCTGAACTGCGTAAACCTCAGGCTGACGCGAACGTCGTCGCCTGGGCCAAAAGTGTCATCGCACCACGCCTGTTTATTTCGGCCATTACTTTGAAGGAACTGGAGACAGGGGTTCTTCGAATGGAGCGTCGTGACCCCGTTCAGGGGAAGGTATTGCGCACCTGGCTGAAGCGCCACGTTATACCGGCTTTCGACGCCAGAATCCTGCCGATCGACGCCGCCGTGGCGATTCGCTGTGCCGGCTTGCATGTGCCGGACCGTGCCAATGAAAGCGACGCCCTGATCGCAGCGACTGCATTGGTTCATGGCCTCACAGTGGTCACCCGCAATACCGGCGACTTTCAATCCAGCGGTGTTGCCCTGCTCAATCCATGGGACAAATGAACTCGCCGCACCGACGAAACGGTCCATACTCCACAAGTCAATTGATTCAAGTCATTACACTATCAATTGATTTCCCCCAACGCGACCAAAGGTCGCACCCTTGTACTAGAGCTACAGGCGTATCATTGCGCCACTGCAACACCTCTTTTTGACCGCGGTCGGCACGTACTGACCGGGGCATTTTTCCACTGCCGTGGGATGCAACGATGAGCAATCAGATTCCGGTACACGACGTCACTCCACCTGCCAAGAACGCCAACAACAGCGTCGACCTCTACGCCTCTCGAGAAAAAATCTACACCCGCGCTTTCACCGGCCTGTTCCGTAACCTGCGAATGATCGGCGGTGCCGGGTTGTTTCTGCTGTATTTCGGCACGGTGTGGCTGAACTGGGGTGGTCATCAAGCCGTCTGGTGGAACTTGCCGGAACGTAAATTCTTCATCTTTGGCGCCACCTTCTGGCCCCAGGATTTCATCCTGCTCTCGGGGATTCTGATCATCAGTGCGTTCGGCCTGTTCTTCATTACCGTGTATGCCGGCCGGGTCTGGTGCGGCTACACCTGCCCGCAAAGCGTCTGGACCTGGATCTTCATGTGGTGCGAAAAGGTCACTGAAGGCGACCGCAACCAACGCATCAAGCTCGACAAGATGTCGATGAGCACCAACAAATTCCTGCGCAAATTCAGCAAGCACACGATGTGGCTGCTGATCGGTTTCGTGACCGGCATGACCTTTGTCGGTTATTTCTCACCGATTCGCGAATTGGTGATCGAGTTCTTCACCGGTCAAGCCGATGGCTGGTCATATTTCTGGGTCGGTTTCTTCACCCTCGCCACCTACGGCAACGCCGGTTGGTTGCGCGAGCAGGTGTGCATTTACATGTGCCCGTATGCACGCTTCCAAAGCGTGATGTTCGACAAGGACACGCTGATCGTGTCCTACGACCCGCGCCGTGGCGAAAGCCGTGGCCCGCGCAAGAAAGGCATCGACTACAAGGCTCAGGGCCTGGGCGATTGCATCGACTGCACCATGTGTGTCCAGGTCTGCCCCACCGGTATCGACATCCGCGACGGCCTGCAAATCGAATGCATCGGCTGCGCGGCGTGCATCGACGCCTGCGACAACATCATGGACAAAATGGATTACCCGCGCGGCCTGATCAGCTACACCACCGAGCACAACCTCTCTGGGCAAAAAACCCATAAACTGCGCCCGCGTCTGATCGGTTATGCCTTGGTGTTGCTGGCGATGATCGCGTTGCTGGTGACTGCATTCTTCATGCGCTCGCTGGTCGGTTTCGATGTCAGTAAAGACCGCGTGTTGTACCGTGAGAACGCCGAAGGCCGGATCGAAAACGTCTACAGCCTGAAGATCATGAACAAGGACCAGCGCGACCATACCTATGTGCTGGAAGCCACCGGCCTGCCGGACCTCAAGCTGCAAGGCAAGCGCGAAATAAAGGTCGCCGCCGGAGAGATTTTCAGCCAGCCGGTCGAACTGTCCAGCGCACCGGAACAACTGCCGTCGAGCACCAACGAGGTGAAATTCATCCTCAAGGATGCCGATGACGCCAGCGTTCACGTTGAAGCCAAGAGCCGATTCATCGGCCCACAAATTCGTTGAGAGAAGTCATCATGCCCGCAGCAACTGCCGCAAGTCCCTGGTACAAGCATCTTTGGCCGTGGATCATCATCGCCATCCTGGCCTGCTCGGTGGCCTTGACCCTGTCGATGGTGACCATCGCGGTGAACAATCCGGACAACCTGGTCAACGACAACTATTACGAGGCCGGCAAAGGCATCAACCGTTCGCTGGACCGCGAACTGCTGGCCCAGACCCTGCTGATGCGCGCCAGCGTGCATCTGGATGACGTGACCGGCGAAGTCGACCTGCGCCTGAGCGGCAACAGCCAGCCGAAAACCCTTGAGCTGAACCTTATTTCGCCGACCCAGCCGGAGAAGGATCGCAAGATCACCCTGGCCCGCAGCGAAACCGAACAGGGCCGCTACATTGGCCAGTTGAACGACAAGATTGAAGGTCGCCGCTTTATCGAATTGCTGGGTGTTCAGGATGACAAGATTTGGCGCATGTTCGAAGAAGAACTGGTCAGCCACGACAAGGATCTGCTGCTGGGCGATGAACCGCTGCAGGGTGCAGAAGACCTGAAAAAATAAGCCTTATCCTGATCGTTCCCACGCTCTGCGTGGGAACGCAGCCAGGGACGCTCCGCGTCCCAGCCGAAGCGGACGCGGAGCGTCCGGGGAGGCATTCCCACGCAGAGCGTGGGAACGATCATCGGAACACGCCCCATGACAAGTCCAACCCCCTGCTACCACTGCGCCCTGCCCGTCCCGGCCGGCAGCCGCTTCACAGCCGCTGTCCTCGGGGATACCCGCGAGTTCTGCTGCCCGGGTTGCCAGGCGGTGGCCGAGGCCATCGTGGCCGGCGGGTTGGAAAGCTATTACCAGCATCGCAGCGAAGCTTCGGCCAACCCCGAAGCCTTGCCGGTACAGTTGGTGGACGAGTTGGAGCTCTACGACCGCGCCGATGTGCAACAACCCTTTGTCCGCCACGAAGGCGAACTCGCCGAAACCACTCTGTTGATGGAAGGCATCAGTTGCGCCGCCTGCGGCTGGTTGATCGAGAAACACCTGCGGGCTTTGCCGGCGGTGGCCGAAGCACGCCTGAACCTGTCCAACCATCGCCTGCATGTGCGCTGGGCCGACGCACAATTGCCGTTGAGCCAGGTACTCAGCGAATTGCGCCACATCGGTTACGCCGCCCATCCGTATCAGGCCGACCGCGCCAGCGAACAACTGGCCAGCGAAAACCGCCTGGCCCTGCGTCAACTCGGGGTCGCCGGACTGCTGTGGTTCCAGGCGATGATGGCGACCATGGCCACGTGGCCGGAATTCAACATTGATCTCAGCCCCGAGCTGCACACTATCCTGCGCTGGGTCGCGCTGTTTCTGACCACCCCGATCGTGTTTTACAGCTGCGCGCCGTTCTTCAAGGGCGCGATGCGCGATCTGCGCACCCGTCACCTGACCATGGACGTTTCGGTGTCGCTGGCGATCGGCAGTGCCTATATCGCCGGGATCTGGACCTCGATCACCGGGGTCGGCGAGCTGTATTTCGATGCCGTGGGGATGTTTGCGCTGTTCCTGCTGGCCGGACGTTATCTGGAACGTCGCGCCCGGGAACGCACCGCTGCCGCGACCGCTCAACTGGTCAATCTGTTGCCCGCCTCCTGCCTGCGACTGAGCGCTGATGGCCAGAGCGAGCGGATTCTGCTCAGCGAGTTGCGCGTGGGTGATCAGGTGCTGGTGCACCCCGGTGCGATTTTGCCGGCCGACGGCAAGATCCTCGACGGTCAGTCGAGCATCGACGAATCCCTGCTCACCGGCGAATACCTGCCACGACCTCGAACCCCGGGCGATGCCGTCACCGCCGGGACCTTGAACGTTGAAGGTGCGTTGACCGTGGAAGTCCTGGCGCTGGGTCAGGACACACGCCTGTCAGCCATCGTCCGACTGCTGGATCGCGCCCAGGCCGAGAAGCCGCGACTGGCGGAAATCGCCGACCGCGCCGCGCAATGGTTTTTGCTGTTATCGCTGATCGCCGCCGCCGTCATCGGCCTGGTCTGGTGGGAGCTGGATTCAGCGCGAGCGTTCTGGATTGTTCTGGCGATGCTGGTTGCGACGTGCCCGTGCGCCTTGTCGCTGGCCACGCCAACCGCCCTGACGGCTGCCACCGGAACGCTGCACAAACTGGGGCTTTTGTTGACACGCGGCCATGTGCTGGAAGGCCTGAATCAAATCGACACGGTGATTTTCGACAAGACCGGCACCCTCACCGAAGGTCGCCTGGCCTTGCGTTCGATCCGACCGCTGGGGTCGCTGACCAGCGATCAATGCCTGAGCCTCGCCGCCGCCCTGGAAAACCGCTCCGAACACCCGATTGCCCGGGCTTTTGGCCGCGCGCCGCTAGCCGCCGAGGAAGTTCACAGCATGCCGGGGCTGGGTCTGGAGGGGTTGGTCGGCACACAACGCCTGCGCATTGGCCAACCGGGGTTTGTCTGCGAACTCAGCGGCACTCAATCGCCAGTAATGCCTGATGAGCCCGGCCAATGGCTGCTGCTCGGCGACAGCCAAGGGCCGCTGGCGTGGTTCGTCCTCGACGACCGTTTGCGCGCCGACGCGCCCGCCCTGCTGGCGGCATGCAAGGCTCGCGGCTGGCGTACGCTGCTGCTGTCCGGCGACAGCTCGCCGATGGTCGCCAGCGTCGCTGCCGAATTGGGCATCGACGAGGCCCGTGGCGGTTTGCGTCCGGACGATAAATTGCAGGTGCTGCAACAACTGCACAAGGAAGGTCGCAAGGTGTTGATGCTCGGTGATGGGGTCAACGACGTGCCGGTGCTGGCTGCCGCCGATATCAGCGTGGCAATGGGTTCGGCCACCGATCTGGCGAAAACCAGTGCCGACGCGGTGCTGCTGTCGAACCGGCTCGACGCGCTGGTGCAAGCCTTCAGCCTGGCCCGGCGCACCCGTCGGGTCATCATCGAGAACTTGCTGTGGGCGGCGCTGTACAATGGCCTCATGTTGCCGTTCGCCGCCCTCGGCTGGATCACCCCGGTATGGGCCGCGGTCGGCATGTCGATCAGTTCGTTGATCGTGGTGCTGAATGCCCTGCGCCTGACTCGCCTGCCGAGCGCGCCGGCTGTCGGCACCACGCCAGAAACCCGCCCGCTGCCGGCCTGAGCCGCGCGGGCATGGAGTCCAGATGCCAGCTCTCTACGTGATGATCCCGGCCGCGCTGCTGATCGTGGCCATCGCTATTTATATCTTCTTCTGGGCAGTCGACAGCGGTCAGTACGACGACCTCGACGGCCCGGCCCACAGCATCCTGTTCGACGATCAGGACCCGAACCACAAGGCCGCGGTCGATGAGGTCAGCGGCCAACAGGCCAAACCGGACGACAAGGCGCCGCCCCATGCTTGAGTTGGCGCCACTGTTAGTCTCTGCGCTGATCCTCGGCCTGCTCGGCGGCGGGCATTGTCTGGGCATGTGCGGCGGCTTGATGGGCGCATTGACCCTGGCGATTCCCAAGGAACAGCGCAGCCGACGCTTTCGATTGTTGCTGGCCTACAACCTGGGGCGAATTCTCAGCTACGCCGCGGCCGGCCTGTTGATTGGCCTGGCCGGCTGGGCCGTGGCCAATAGCCCGGCGGCGATGTTCATGCGCATCCTCGCCGGATTGCTGCTGATCGCCATGGGACTGTACCTGGCCGGTTGGTGGAGTGGCCTGACCCGTATCGAAAGCCTCGGCCGTGGCTTGTGGCGGCATATCCAGCCGGTGGCCAACTCACTATTGCCCGTATCGAACCTGCCCCGCGCCCTGCTGCTGGGCGCACTGTGGGGCTGGCTGCCGTGCGGGCTGGTTTACAGCACATTGCTGTGGTCGGCGAGCCAGGGCAATGCGCTGGACAGTGCATTGCTGATGCTGGCATTCGGTCTGGGCACCTGGCCGGTGCTGCTCGCCACTGGGCTTGCCGCCGAGCGAGTCACAGCGTTGTTGCGCAAACGCAGCGTACGCATGACCGGTGGCTTGCTGGTAATGCTATTCGGCATCTGGACCTTGCCGGGGCCGCATCAGCATTGGCTCATGGGGCATTAGATCTGCGGTGCGCCCTTCGCGGGCAAGCCTCGCTCCTACAAGGTTATGCGCAAATCCTGTAGGAGCGAGGCTTGCCCGCGAAGAGGCCCTCACCGACAACACAAATCCCGACCCTTGATGCAAATCAAGATGCCTTTGCGCACTTCTCCCTAGACTCGCCGACACTGCCAGCCTATCCGGGGGAATGCCCGCATGCTCGACGCCATTCGTTGGGACACAGATCTGATCCGCCGTTACGACCTGGCGGGACCGCGCTACACCTCGTACCCGACCGCCGTGCAATTCGACAGCCAGGTCGGCAGCTTCGACCTGTTTCATGCCCTGCGCGACAGCCGTAAAGCCCTGCGTCCGCTGTCGCTGTACGTGCATGTGCCGTTCTGCGCGAACATCTGCTACTACTGCGCCTGCAACAAAGTCATCACCAAGGACCGTGGCCGCGCCCTGCCCTATTTGCAACGCCTGGAACAGGAAGTCCAGCTGATTGCCTGCCACCTCGACCCGACGCAGAAAGTCGAGCAACTGCATTTCGGCGGTGGCACACCAACCTTTCTCAGCCACGACGAACTGCGCCAGCTGATGGCGCAGCTGCGCAAGCATTTCACTTTGCTGGACGACGATTCCGGCGACTACGGCATCGAGATCGACCCTCGTGAGGCCGATTGGTCGACCATGGGCCTGCTCCGGGAACTGGGCTTCAACCGCGTCAGTATCGGCCTGCAAGACCTCGACCCGGTGGTACAACGGGCGGTCAATCGCCTGCAAAGCCTGGAAGAAACCCGTGCGGTGATCGATGCCGCTCGAACCCTGCAATTTCGCTCGATCAACATCGATCTGATCTACGGCTTACCGAAGCAGACGCCCGAGAACTTCGCCCGCACGGTCGACGAAGTCATCAACCTGCAACCGGACCGGCTCTCGGTGTTCAACTATGCCCATCTGCCGGAACGCTTCATGCCGCAACGGCGGATCAACAGCAACGATCTACCGGCTCCGGCGCAAAAGCTGGAAATGCTTCAGCGCACCATCGAACAGCTGACAGCCGCCGGTTACCGCTACATCGGCATGGACCACTTCGCTCTACCCGACGATGAACTGGCGATTGCTCAGGAAGAATCGACCCTGCAACGTAACTTTCAGGGCTACACCACCCACGGTCATTGCGATTTGATCGGTCTGGGGGTATCAGCCATCAGCCAGATCGGCGATTTGTACTGCCAGAACAGCAGCGACCTGAACCAGTACCAGAACGCGCTGGCGTCCGCTCAACTGGCCACCAGCCGTGGCCTGATTTGCAACGCCGATGACCGGCTGAGACGCGCGGTGATTCAGCAACTGATCTGCCATTTCAGCCTGGAATTCGCAACGATCGAACAAACCTTCAATATCGATTTTCGTGGTTATTTCGGCGAGCTTTGGCCTCAGCTGCTGAATATGGCCGAGGATGGACTGATCGAACTGGACAACCAACGAATCTGCGTACTCCCGGCAGGACGACTGCTGGTGCGCTCGGTGTGCATGGTCTTCGATGCGTACCTGGAACACAGCAATCGCCAGCGATTTTCCCGAGTGATTTAGAAGGTGAGGTTAAATTGTCGCAGGCTGGCCCGAATGTCCTCCAGTGGGTTACCCTTACGTCTTATGTGTGTTTTCCCACAAGGATTAAAGAAATGTCCGAGCCAGTAAAACTGCGCGCTCATAGCCAAGCCCATTGCAAGGATTGCAGCTTGGCCCCTCTCTGCCTGCCACTTTCTCTGAATCTGGAAGACATGGATGCGCTGGACGAAATCGTCAAACGTGGTCGCCCGCTGAAAAAAGGCGAGTTCCTCTTTCGCCAGGGCGACACGTTCGATTCCGTTTATGCAGTACGCTCCGGCGCCCTGAAGACATTCAGCCTGAGCGATGTCGGCGAAGAACAACTCACCGGTTTCCATTTGCCGAGTGAACTGGTCGGCCTGTCGGGCATGGACACTGAAAAACACCCGGTCTCGGCGCAAGCCCTGGAAACCACTTCGGTGTGCGAAATCCCTTTCGAACGCCTCGACGAACTGGCCTTGCAACTGCCACAACTGCGCCGTCAGTTGATGCGAGTGATGAGCCGCGAGATTCGCGACGATCAGCAAATGATGTTGCTGCTGTCGAAGAAAACCGCCGACGAGCGCATCGCCACCTTCCTGGTCAACCTGTCGGCACGTTTCCGCGCACGGGGTTTCTCGGCCAACCAGTTCCGGCTGAGCATGTCGCGCAATGAAATCGGCAATTACCTGGGCCTGGCGGTGGAAACCGTGTCCCGGGTGTTCACCCGTTTCCAGCAAAACGAACTGATCGCGGCCGAGGGTAAGGAAATACACATCCTCGACCCGATCCAGCTCTGCGCCCTGGCCGGCGGCTCGCTCGACGGCTGATTCTGGCGATGGCGGCTGAGCGAAACGGTTCAGCCGCCGTTATACTGCGACGTTTGCAGCCCGCCAGGATACTTCGACGATGGTCTTCGACTCCTTCGACATAAAATCCCTGATCCGCCCCGTGATCGACTTCCCCAAGCCGGGCGTGATCTTTCGCGACATCACCCCCTTGTTCCAGTCACCCACGGCCCTGCGCCTGGTGATGGACAGCTTTGCCCATCGTTACGTCGAGGCCGACTTCACCCACGTCGGCGCCATGGATGCCCGGGGCTTCCTGATCGGTTCGATCCTGGCTTATCAGTTGAACAAACCGCTGGTGCTGTTCCGCAAGCAGGGCAAATTGCCGGCCGACGTGCTGGCTGAGGGTTATGCCACCGAGTACGGCGAAGCCTTTCTCGAAGTCCATGCCGACAGTCTGTGTGAGGGTGATGCGGTGGTGATGTTCGATGACCTGATCGCCACTGGCGGCACGCTGATCGCGGCGGCCAACCTGATTCGGCGCATGGGCGCGCGGGTGCATGAAGCGGCAGCGATCATTGACTTGCCGGAGCTGGGTGGTTCGCAGCGGCTGGAAGACATGGGGATTCCGACGTTTTGCCTGACGCAGTTTGCGTTGAGCGATAAATAAGCAGGGTCTGTACTGACGCCATCGCGGGCAAGCCTGCCCGCGAAAGCTTCAGCCGCCACACCGTAGATTAAAGCCCCATCTGCTTACTGATGATCTCGTTCATCACTTCCCGCGTCCCGCCGCCGATCGACAGAATCCGATTATCCCGGTACAGCCGCTCCACCAGGCTCTCGCGCATGTAACCGAGGCCCCCGAGAATCTGCACGGCGTCGTTGGTGATGCGGTCCGCCGTGTCGGTGGCGAAATTCTTGGCCATGGAAATCTCCTTGATCACACTCTGCCCAGCAGCCATTTTCGCCGCCTGACGGTAAGTGAATTCCCGTGATACCTCCAGCATCGTGGCCATTTCCGCCAGTCGATGCTTGAGCACCTGGAACTTGCCGATGGGTTTGCCGAAAGCCTCACGCTGACGAGCCCATTTCAGGCTCTCCTCCAGTGCCAACTGCGCGGTCATGTTGGCCATCAGCGCCAAGGCCAGACGCTCGCTCTGGAAGTTGCCCATGATGCAGGCAAAGCCCCTGTTTTCGGCACCGATCAGATGGCCCGCCGGTACTCGGCAATCATCGAAAAACAGTTCGGCGGTGTCCGACGCCCACCAGCCCATTTTTTTCAACTGACGACCGACGGTGAACCCGGGCGTGCCCTTCTCGATCAGCAACAAACTGATGCCGCCAAACCCAGGTTCGCCGGTACGCACCGCGACGGTGTAGAAATCTGCCCGAATGCCGCTGGTAATGAAGGTTTTGCTGCCGCTGACCCGGTAAAAGTCGCCGTCACGGATGGCGCGGGTTTGCAGGTTGGCGACGTCGGAGCCGCCGCTGGGCTCGGTGACGGCCAGGGCGCTGATCTTCTCGCCCGCCAGCACCTGAGGCACAACGCGATCGCGAACTTCAGGCCTGGCCCACTTGAGAATCTGCGGCAAACCAATGTCCAGCGAGCCCAGCCCCGCGACCAGACCACCGGAACCACAGCGCATCAGCTCTTCACTGGCAGCGATCTTGGCGAACACATCGCCTTCGTGGCTGCCGCCCAAGGCTTCTGGATAACCAATGCCCAAAATCCCCGCCGCGCCGGCCTTCAGGTAGAGCTCACGGGGGAAGCTTTCGGCTTCTTCCCACTGGTCGATGTCCGGAAGAATCTCGCGCTCGACGAAACGTCTGACGCTGTCGCGGACCAATTGGTGGCTGGGGTCGAAGTATTCCTGAAAGGCAGGCATCGGCGAGCTCCACTGAAGGTTCAGCGAAGTTAACCGAGCGCTTGCTTGGTTTTCAATAGAGTTGTGTGAATCAGATGGACCGAGGTGCTTTCTTCGCGGGCAAGCCTCGCTCCTACAGGTATCGGTCGTCGGCAGATTACCGACGTGGCACTCGACTTGTAGGAGCGAGGCTTGCCCGCGAAGGGGCCTGCTCAGACACTACAAGGCAATCGGCTTACGCCCGGCAAACGAATGCGCCAATGTCCCGCCGTCCACCAATTCCAGCTCGCCACCCAACGGCACGCCATGGGCGATGCGCGAGGCGATCAGGCCTTTGTTGCTGAGCAACTGGGCGATGTAATGCGCTGTGGCTTCGCCTTCCACCGTCGGGTTGGTGGCGAGGATGACTTCGGCAAACGTACCCGCCTCTTCGATCCGCGCCATCAATTGTGGAATGCCGATGGCGTCCGGCCCTAGCCCGTCGAGGGGCGACAGGTGGCCCTTGAGCACGAAGTAGCGACCGCGGAAACCGGTCTGCTCCACCGCATAAACATCCATCGGACCTTCCACCACACACAGCAAGGTGTCGTCGCGGCGTGGATCGGCGCATTGCGGGCACAGATCATCTTCGGTCAGCGTGCGGCACAAGCGGCAATGGCCCACCCCTTCCATGGCCTGGCTCAGCGCCTGGGCCAGCCGCGAACCGCCGCTGCGATCACGCTCAAGCAGTTGCAACGCCATGCGCTGGGCAGTTTTCTGACCCACACCCGGCAAAATTCGCAGGGCATCGATCAGTTGGCGAATCAAAGGGCTGAAGCTCATGGGGAAAAGTCCGACATAACAACGAGACGCGGTTTATACCCGCGCCTCGAATGAGCGTCAATTATTCAGTCTTGCGCAACCTGCAGTTCGAATTTCGGCTGTATAGAGAGCAGACCTTTGTGGCGGTATGGCGTTCGATGTTTCTTCCCGCGGACCGAGTCGACTTCTTCGCGGGCAAGCCTCGCTCCTACAGGTACAGTGTGATCCTTGTAGTAGCGAGCGGTGCGGCGATCCGACTTGCCCGCGAAGGCGTCCTGATAGACGCCGCGTGCCCTCAGCCAGAAACAAAAATGCCAGGCGCGATGCCTGGCATTTTTTTAACCCATCCGATGCGCCTTGGCGAATCAGAATGGCAGCTTCATACCCGGTGGCAATTGCATGCCAGCGGTCACGCCAGACATCTTGTCCTGGCTGTTGGCTTCGATTTTGCGCACAGCATCATTGACGGCTGCGGCGAATACCGCCTCGAGCATTTCCTTGTCGTCTTCGCTCAGGCCTTCGACCAGGCTTGGATCGATGGTCACGCGCTTGACGTCGTGACGACCGGTCATGACCACGGTGACCATATCGCCGCCGGCCTTACCGGTGACTTCGGCGTTGGCCAGTTCTTCCTGCATCTTGGCCATTTTTTCCTGCATCTGCTGCGCCTGCTTCATCAGGCCGGCCATGCCACCTTTCATCATGGGAATCACCTCAAAAGTACTTGGATAAAAACAGCGCCCGGCGAATGCGGCCAAGCGCCTTCAGTTATTAGTCCTGACTGACCAGGGCCTCGACAGGTTCAATAGTATCGTGACGGACCACCGCCCCGAACTGCTGCATCATTTGCTGGATGAACGGATCGCCGTGGATCGATTCCTCGGCCTCGCGCTGACGGTTGGCACGGCGGCGGGAGGCGGCCTGGGCCGGAGTTTCCTGCTCGGGCTTGATCAGCTCCATGCTCAGGGTCAGCGTACGCCCGTGAAACTGATTCAGCGCATCGTTGAGGCGACGTTGTTGCGTCGCGTTGAACAAGGCGCTGTGGGCCGGATCCAGGTGCAACAGCCAATTGTCGCCATCGACGGCGATCAGCGTGCAGTTGGCGGCGATGCTGCCGGTCATGCCGGACACCGCCAGTTTCGGGAACAACTCCAGCCATTGCAGGGCCAGCCCGGTGGCCGGCATCGCGGCCGGTTCAGGTTCGGGTTCCGGCGCAGGTTCGGCGGTGTGCTCGCTGGCCAGTTCATCGAGATAGCTATAAGCCGAATCCATGTCCGGCTCGATGTAGTCCTCGTCCAGCGGCGGCTCGTCGTCCAGATCCATGCCTGGCGTAGCGGCATCGACTTCGGCCACGGACGGTTCCGGGATTGGCGCTGCAGCCCATTGCGGCGCATCCGGCACCACGCTGTCCGGCGTCGGCATGGGCATCGGTGGCAATTCGGGTTGTTCGCCAGCCGTTTCCAGAACCGGCTCAAGGGCGGGCTGCTGAACAACTTCGGGCGCTATCGGGTCGTTCCACGGCAGATCGACGACTTCTTCGACTGCTACGGGCTCGACAACAGGCACGGGCTCAGGCGCGACTGGATCAGGAATGAGCACGGCCGCAACTGGCTCAGGCTCGGCTGCCATGACAGGAGCCGGTGCAACCACGGGCGCAACCGAAACCGGAGCCGGAACCGGGACAACGGCCGCAGCGACTACCGGCGCTACAACCCGCGCGGCAGCCACTGAGTTTGCGGAATCAACTGTGGCCTGGCTGATCCCCACTGTCTTTAGCGGTTGCCTCGGCGCGTCCGCAGTGTCTGCCGGCCGGAACGCAAGCATTCGCAGCAGGACCATTTCGAAGCCACCGCGCGGGTCCGGTGCCAGCGGCAAGTCCCGGCGACCGATCAGGCCCATCTGGTAATAAAACTGCACGTCTTCAGCCGGCAATGCCTGGGCTAGAGCCAATACGCGGTCACGATCGCCATGGCCATTGTCGACGCCTTCAGGCAAAGCCTGGGCGATGGCGACACGGTGCAGCACATTGAGAATTTCCGAGAGCACGCCGTTCCAGTCCGGACCTTGTTCGGCCAGATGGCGCACCGCCTCGAGCAACGCCTTGGCGTCGCCTTCGATCAGCGCATGCAGGACGTCGTAGACCTGACCATGATCGAGGGTACCGAGCATCGCCCGCACGTCGGCGGCCATGACCTTACCTTCACCGAAGGCGATGGCCTGATCGGTCAGGCTCATGGCGTCGCGCATCGAACCGTCGGCGGCTCGGCCCAGCAGCCACAGCGCGTCGTCTTCGAACGGCACGTTCTCGACGCTGAGCACGTGGGTCAGATGTTCGACCACCCGCTCCGGGGTCATGTTCTTCAGGGAGAACTGCAGACAACGCGAAAGAATCGTTGCCGGAAGTTTCTGCGGATCGGTGGTGGCCAGGATGAACTTGACGTAGGGCGGCGGCTCTTCGAGGGTTTTCAACAGCGCATTAAAGGAATGGCTGGAGAGCATGTGCACTTCGTCGATCAGGTAGACCTTGAAGCGCCCGCGGCTCGGCGCGTATTGCACATTGTCGAGCAACTCGCGGGTGTCTTCGACCTTGGTCCGGCTCGCGGCGTCGATCTCGATCAGGTCGACGAAGCGGCCTTCATCGATTTCGCGGCACACCGAGCACTCGCCACAGGGGGTCGAAGTGATACCTGTTTCACAGTTCAGGCATTTGGCGATGATCCGCGCAATGGTGGTCTTGCCGACCCCGCGGGTACCGGTAAAAAGGTACGCGTGGTGCAGCCGCTGGCTGTCCAAGGCATTGATCAGAGCCTTGAGCACATGGGTCTGGCCGACCATTTCGCCGAACGAGCGCGGACGCCATTTACGTGCAAGAACCTGATAACTCATCGAAAACCGTCGCAACGAAGGAACAGAAGCGGCTAATGCTAGCGGAGCAAGGCCAAAATTGCATCCGGTGCGCTCGTCTATTCTGGCTAAGCTGCACTTTGTGGGGGCTTTTATTGACTCAGGTTTGAGCCGTACCGGAGCGTTTATGCGTTTTGCCTTGGGGGCATTGCTGTTGATCAGCCTGAGCGTCGCGGCCACCGAGGCGCCGTTACGGTTTGTCGTGTCCGACAGCTGGGCCATGCCCATGGTGCAAATCGAGCGTGGCCGACCGACCCAAGGCATCCTGCACGATATGATGATCAGCCTGGCGACTCAGGTCGGCGTGCCGGCCGAGTTTCACATTTTGCCTAGGGCACGGGTGCAGAACGCCATGGAGCACGGCGAAGTCGATGTGCGCTGTTATATCTCGAAATCCTGGCTGCCGAATCAATCTGGCGACTATATCTGGAGCGCTCCGCTGCTGGTTCAGCGCGACTTGCTGATTGGCCGGCGAGTCTCACCTTCGATCGATCCGGCAGATCTGCCGCACCAGTCGATCGGCACCGTGCGCGGCTATAGCTACCCGACATTGCAACCGCTGTTCGACGCCGACCGGCTGCATCGCGATGACGCGCGCAATCAGGAACAAGTGCTGGAAAAATTGCTGGCCGGGCGTTACCAGTACGCGGTGAGCAACCAATGGACCCTGGACTGGTTCAACCAGCGCCTGCTGCCCGACCAGCAACTGCAAAGCGTAGCGCTGGTGCACGAACAAAGTGTCGGTTGCTACATGCGCAACGACCCCAAGCTGCCTGTGCAGCGCATTCTGCGCACATTGCAGCAGATGAAAACGTCCGGGGAGATCGATGACATCATCCGGCTCTATACCGGCAACCCTGATGCCAGCCTGTAGCGCATGATGGCTCAGGCTGTCTGGTCGAGCGCTTGCCATTGCGACGGAGCGACAAACCCCGCCACCCAGCCCGGCACCTCATCGGACGGCATCGGGCGGGCGATGAAATAACCTTGAGCGACTTCGCATCCCAGCCGCAACAGCAATTCACCGTGCTCAACGCTTTCCAGTCCCTCGGCTATCACTTGCCGGCCGAATGCCCGGGCCAGGCCAATCACCGCCGTGGTCAGAGCCAAATCATCACGATCGATCAGAATGTCACGCACGAATGACTTATCGATCTTGATGGTTTGGGTGCGTAAACGCTTGAGGTAGCTCAGGGACGAATAACCCGTGCCAAAGTCACCCAGGGAAAACTGCACCCCCAACGCCTGGCAGGCCTGCAAACAGGCGCTGACATGCTGGATATTCTCGATCGCCACCGACTCGACGATTTCCAGATCGAGCATCTGCGGCGCGACCTGAGCATGTCGAGCGAGTACGTGCTTGAGTCGGTCGACGAAATCGGCGCGCTGAAAATGTCGCGCCGCGATATTGATACTCACCGGCCAGTCCTGCCCCGCCTGCTGCCAACGGTGCAACTGCGACAGAACCTGATCCATCACCCACTCACCGATATCGATGATCAGGTCCGTATCCTCCACCAGCGGCAAAAACTCCCGAGGTGACACCAAGCCGTTTTGCGGGTGCTCCCAACGCAACAACGCCTCGAAACCGACGACCACGCCATGGCGCATGTTCACCTTGGGTTGAAAATGCAGGCGCAATTCACCGGCGACCAGCGCCTGACGCACCCGATCGACGGTCTGGTGAGTGGCCTTGACCTCCTGATCCCGGGACACATCAAACAGATGAAAGCGGTTTCGCCCGCTTTGCTTGGCCACATACATCGCCTGATCGGCGTGACGCAGCAGGGTTTCGGCATCTTCATGGTCATGGGGAAACAGGGTGACGCCGATACTGGCAAACACATTGATGTCCTTGCCGTGCAGCGCGTACGGCGCGGAAATCGCCCTCAACACGCGATTCAGTGCTGCGTGCAATTCCGGCAGATCACGCACATATCGCAACACCAGCACAAACTCGTCACCGGCCAGTCGCGCCACCACGTCTTCGCCGCGCACAATATCGCGCAAGCGCTTGGCCACCTCCACCAGCAACATATCGCCACTGGCGTGCCCGTAACCGTCGTTGACCGCCTTGAACCCATCGAGGTCCAGCATGCACACCGCCAACGGAATGTTTTCATGCCGGGAGAACTCCAGCGCCTGATCCAGCAGATCCGACAGGAATGCGCGATTGGGCAGCCCGGTCAGCACGTCATGCCCGACCCGCCATTGCAAAGATTGCAGCAGTTGACGTTTTTCGCTGATATCGAAACGAATCGACAGGTATCGATCAATGCGCCCTTTGGCTTCATCGAACACCGGCACCATGGTGCTATCGACCCAATACAAGCTGCCATCCTTGGCGCGATTACAGATCTCGCCCTTCCAGATGTTACCCAGGGCGATGGTGCGCCACATGGCGGCGAAGAAATCGGCGCAATGCAAGCCGGAGTTCAGCAGACGATGGTTCTGCCCCAGCAACTCCTCGCGGCTGTAGCCGGATACAGCGCAGAATTGGTCGTTGACATAGGTAATCCGGCCATCCAGATCGGTCTCGGAAAAAATAGCGGCGGCATCCACGGCCCTGCGGTATTTCTCATCCATGAGTGAGGCTCACTGTCGCTAGCGGAGGTACCGCTCGACCAGCGCAGAATGCCCGGAAGAGATATTTTGAGAAGTACAGCGCAGAGACACGTTATCGCTCCATGAACAACATTTGATGGCCTCCGGATCGCCGCAGAACAACCAGGCTCAAAGGCCTTGGGCAAGGTAAGCAATACCGACCCTGGTAACATTTTTCGAGGGGTTTCAGACCGCCAAGGGCCTCTCCGCACACCGGGCAAGAGAAGACAATGCTGGCTTTTTCATATCGCCTAAACTTCAGAAAGCAGATCACTAAAAACCTTTCCGAAGCGGCGATTCTACGAAATGCATCACATTTTGCAAAGCAAGGTGATGGATCATGCAGTTGTCTAATGCAAAAATCTATCGTTAAGTTCTTGATTCTAAATGGGAATTGAGCGATGCAAATTTCAAGTTTGGGTCCAGCCATCCGACGCTACCGCAAGGTCGCAGGGCTTACTCAGGCTGAACTCGGCGAAAAAACCGGTTTTGACCCCAAAACCATCAGCCGCTTCGAAACGGGCACCTATACCCCCAGCGTGGAAGCATTGTTTTTGCTTGCCGACGTGCTGGGCGTGAAGCTGAAAGCCTTTTTCGCAGATCTGGGCGACGAAGATGAACAGCGGGCGTACCTGTTCAGCGTCATACACAAAGCCACCCCGAAGGATCTGGGAAAGCTGATCGCAGCGGTTGACCAGGCCTTGTCCAAGCCTTAGTGCCAGTAATGAAAAAAGGAGACCGACCTGTCGAATACGACAGATCGGCCTCCTTTTTTTGTATCCCGCTCTTTAATTCGGAAACGACGAAAAACCGCCCTGGATGAGCCCCATGGCAGCAGAAACAAAACAGTATTTTTAGATAGAAAACACGAAAGAGGATTCGTGCTGCGTTATGGTGGCGACCCCACCAGCCACACCCCGGCACACAATGTCACCGCTGCGGCTGCTCCCTTCCAGGCCTGACCGGGTTCACGGCTGATCGTTGCGGGGGGACCGATGGGGTCACCATAACGACGCTCACCTGACGGCGAGCCGCGCCATTGTACCTATCTGAGACGAAGTTACAACCGTTCGGGGATATTAAAAAATATGAGCGGCTTCAAGGACATGCGCTGGCCTAAAAGATCGCCCCTGCTACAGGGGCGATCTTTTGATCCTATTGCGCCAACACCTCATCCGCCCTGCCGCCCTCCTGCTGAATCACCAGGTGAATGAAGTGCAGCTTGGCAATCACCGCCGACGGCAGGACGAACGGGTAGAAATCCGGCTGACCCATGCTGCGTGACAATTCATTGAGCATGCCGGCCAGTTCGATCCATGCATTGACGAACGACAGGAACGCCGGGCCGCCGGGATGCTGTGGGTCGAATAGCGTACTGGGCGGAAACGGCTGGTAATCGAAATCCATTTCCTGCGCACTCATGCCAAAACCCAGGGCGGTGTCCACCGCATCCATCATGTGCAAGTAGTGAGCCCAGGTTTCCGCCCAGTCTTCCCAAGGGTGCATGGTGGCGTAGGCGCTGACGTAATGGTGCTGCCAGTCAAGCGGCGCGCCTTGCTGATAATGTCGTTCGAGCGCCTCGGCGTAACTGGCACGCTCGTCGCCGAACAAGCCGCGGAACGGTTCCAGCCAATGACTGTTGGCGACCAGGCGGTCCCAGTAGTAATGCCCTACCTCATGACGAAAGTGACCGAGCAGCGTGCGATAAGGTTCGTGCATTTGCACGCGAACCTGCTCGCGGTGGGCGTCGTCGGCTTCTTTGATATCGAGGGTGATTAGTCCATTGGCATGTCCGGTGGTTGGCAGTTTGCCTTCGAGGTCGATACCGATGAAATCGAAGGCCAGACCGATGTCTTCGTCCATGGATTTCGCAATGACCTGCAAGCCCAGACTGATCAGCTGCGCCACCAGACGACGCTTGGCGATTTCCACGTTGCGCCAGTGCTCGTGATTCTCGGGGATCGACAGGTCGGGGATGGTGCGATTCAGGCTACAGGCGATGCACAACGTATCGTGATCATTGACCGGCAGCAGCCAGTTGCACGCGGCCGGAGAATCGAGATTGGCGCAGCGGCGAAATACACCGGCGTCGGGATTGGCGTCGAGCAACCAGGTATCCGCTTGCGGGCCGGGCTGCAACGACGACAAGCGGCTCTGCTGCGGCTGATAACCCAGCGCCGCCGTACAGGCCAGGCACTGGCTGTTGCGAAAAAACAACGACTGCCCGCAGCGGCAATGCCAGACCTTGCTGTTGCGCGAACGCTCCCCCATGAAAGGCGCGGCGATGCGTGAACTGAGCTGTTCGAAGAAGCGGTACATGGCGATCTCTCCCTGGAGCCTGCCAAGACTAGATCATTCTTGTACCGTGATCGTTCCCACGCTCTGCGTGGGAATGCCGCCCTGGACGCTCCGCGTCCACTGTGACGCAGAGCGTCACGGGATGCGTTACCACGCAGAGCGTGGGAACGATCAGTTAAACCGAAATATTGTGTTTGCCAAGAAACCCGACAAACGCCTCTTCATCCAGCACCTTCAACCCCAGCTCATTGGCCTTGGCCAGCTTCGAACCCGCACCTGGGCCGGCGACCACGCAATGGGTCTTGGCCGAAACGGAACCGGCCACCTTGGCACCGAGGCTTTCAAGTTTGTCCTTGGCGACATCGCGACTCATCAGCTCCAGCGAACCGGTCAGCACCCAGGTTTGCCCGGCCAACGGCAACCCTTCGACGACCTTTTTCTCGCTCTGCCAATGCATACCGAAATCCCGCAGCTGCTTTTCTGCGGCCTCGGCGAGTTGACGATTTTCCGCCCCCGCAAAAAACTCGCGAACCGAAGTCGCCTGCTTCTCCGGCAGCGCCTGACGCATGTCCAGCCAATCAGCACTCATCACCGCTTCGAGCGAGCCGAACTTGTCCGCAAGCTTCTGCGCCCCGCCCGGCCCGACCGACGGAATGTGCAACTTGTCGAGGAAGCCGCCCAGCGTGGTACTGGCGGAAAATTCGGCACCCAGCTCGCCCTGGTCCTGAATCTGCAGGCCATGCTTGAGCAGATCCTTGATCACTTGCTGGTTATGCGGGTCTTCGAAGAAGCTGTGAATCTCGTGAGCCACTTCCAGCCCGACATCCGGCAAGTACGTGAGCACGTGCGGCAATGCCTGCTGAACCCGCTCCAGCGAGCCGAGAGAGCGCGCAAGGACCTTGGCCGTCTCTTCGCCGACATCAGGAATGCCCAAGGCGTAGATAAACCGCGCCAGACTCGGCTGCTTGCTGTCTTCGATTGCACCGAGCAGGTTCTTGCTCGACAGTTCGGCAAAGCCTTCCAGGTCGACGATCTGCTCGAACGTCAGGGCATAGAGATCGGCCGGCGAACTCACCAGGCCTTCGTCCACCAGTTGCTCGACGCTCTTTTCGCCCAGGCCTTCGATGTCCATGGCGCGGCGCGAAACGAAGTGAATGATCGCTTGCTTGAGTTGCGCACCGCAGGCCAGACGGCCGACACAGCGATACACCGCGCCTTCGCTGATGGTCTCGCGGCCCTTGCTGCGCTTGACCAGTTGCGTGCGCTCGACATGAGAACCACAAACCGGGCACTGCTCGGGAATCTGTACTGGCCGGGCATCTTCCGGACGGCGCTCGGTGACCACTTGCACCACTTGCGGAATCACGTCACCGGCGCGGCGGATGATCACCGTATCGCCAATCATCAGGCCCAGACGCGCAACTTCATCCATGTTGTGCAAGGTCGCATTGGCCACGGTGACACCCGCGACCCTCACCGGTTTCAAGCGCGCCACCGGCGTCACGGCACCGGTGCGACCGACCTGGAATTCCACGTCGAGCAGTTCGGTGAGCTCTTCCATGGCCGGGAATTTGTGGGCAATCGCCCAGCGCGGCTCGCGAGCGCGGAAACCCAGCTCACGCTGGGACGCGATGCTGTTGACCTTGAACACCACGCCATCGATTTCATACTGGAGCGCATTGCGGCGCTCACCGATGTCGCGATAGTAATCCAGGCATTCTTCGATGCCATGCGCCAGTTTCAGCTCATGACTGATCGGCATCCCCCAGGCTTTGAGTTGCTTCAGATTGCCAATGTGCGTGTCGGCAATATCGGCCGAAATCTGACCGATGCCGTAGCAGCAGAATTCCAGCGGACGGTTGGCGGTGATCTTCGAATCCAGCTGTCGCAAGCTGCCTGCCGCTGCGTTACGCGGGTTGGCGAAGGTCTTGCCGCCGACTTCCAGTTGCGTGGCGTTGAGTCGCTCGAACCCAGCTTTGGACATAAACACTTCGCCACGCACTTCCAGGGTCGCCGGCCAGCCGGTGCCATGCAGCTTGAGCGGGATATTGCGCACGGTGCGTACGTTGACGCTGATGTCTTCACCGGTGGTGCCATCGCCACGGGTGGCGCCGCGCACCAGCACACCGTCTTGATAGAGCAGACTGACCGCCAGGCCATCGAGCTTGGGTTCGCAGCTGTACTCCACCGCCGCGCCACTGCCGAACAGGTCGCCGACCGGCAGGTCCAGACCTTCCGTCACCCGGCGATCGAACTCACGCATATCGGTTTCTTCGAAGGCGTTGCCCAGGCTGAGCATCGGCACTTCATGACGCACCTGAGTGAACGCCGACAGCGCCGCGCTGCCGACACGCTGGGTCGGCGAGTCGCTGGTAATCAGTTCAGGATGGGCCGCTTCGAGGGCCTTGAGCTCGTGGAACAAGCGATCGTATTCGGCGTCCGGAATGCTCGGCTCGTCCAGCACGTGGTAGCGATAGTTGTGCTGATCGAGTTCGGCGCGCAGCTCTAGAATGCGGGTTTTGGCGGCGGTCATGGGTGTTCTCTCATAAAGCAAAAGAGCAGCCGAGGCTGCTCAATTTGTTGATGCGGTGCAGATTCATTGTAGGAGTCCGGCTTGCCGGCGAAGGCGTACTTGAGATCGCCTTCGCCGGCAAGCCGGGCTCCTACAGGGCATGGAAGTCGCGACTCAATCTTCCACACGTTACCAATTTCAGCGCTTCTGGGTCAGGGCGCGGCGTTCGAACTCGACGATGCGCTGACGGTAGTGCTCGATAGTCTGGGCGGTCAGCACGCTGCGCTGGTCGTCTTTCAGTTCGCCATTCAGCTCCTGGGACAGTTTGCGTGCCGCAGCCACCATCACGTCGAAGGCTTGCTTGGGATGACGCGGGCCTGGCAGACCGAGGAAGAAACTCACTGCCGGGGTGCTGAAATGATCGATGTCATCCAGATCGAAGACACCTGGCTTGACCGCATTGGCCATGGAGAACAGGACTTCGCCGTTACCGGCCATGCTTTCGTGACGGTGGAAAATGTCCATCTCGCCGAAACGCAGACCGCTTTCCAGAATGTTCTGCAACAGTGCCGGGCCCTTGAAGCCGGCCGGGTCGCGGCAGATCACGCTGATCACCAGCACTTCTTCGGCTTGCGGCTGATCTTTATCGACCGAGCTGGCGGGCTTGGTGTCATCCGGGAAATCGTCGTCACGGCTGTTGAAGCTCGGGCCGCCGTCCAGGTCCAGGTTGAGGTTCAAGTCGCCTTGCGATGGCTCGCCATGACCACGCTTGCCACGCTTGGAACCCGACTCGCGAGGCTCACGGGCAGGCATGCTCACCGACGGCAGATCATGCTCGTCCAGTTGCGGCTCTTTATGGTTATCCAGCACGCGGGGCGGGCCCAACAGCTCGGCGCTGGTGTCCTCGTCCGGCAGATTGGACAAACTTCGGTCAAGACGGAATTTCAGTTTTCCCTTGCCGCCGCGCATGCGACGCCAGCCATCGAAAAGAATACCGGCAATGACAATAATGCCGATGACGATCAGCCACTCGCGCAGACCGATTTCCATTTAATCCCGTGCCTCTATGAAAAATGCTGAAAAATAAGGGGTTTACATTGTGTAAACCGCTTTAAAACGTGGCGCCAACTCTATGTTCTGACAGGCGTTTTGCCCACGTATACGAAAAATTGACATTAAACTAGCACGACCAAAGACAACTTTACACCGTCTGTCACAATGGCTTGCGCGAATATGTCGATTGGCCAGCAAGTCAAGGCAGGTAAAAATCCCTACAGCTCAAAAATACTTGCCCTACAAGCAATGACTCAAGCGTCCACCATCGCCATCGCCTCCTCCACATCCACCGCCACCAAACGCGAGCAACCGGGTTCGTGCATCGTCACCCCCATCAATTGATCGGCCATTTCCATGGCGATCTTGTTGTGGGTGATGTAGATGAACTGCACCGTCTGCGACATCTCTTTGACCAGCCGTGCGTAGCGTCCAACGTTAGCGTCATCCAATGGTGCGTCAACCTCATCGAGCATGCAGAACGGCGCCGGGTTCAACTTGAAGATGGCAAATACCAGGGCCAATGCGGTCAGGGCTTTTTCGCCACCGGAGAGCAAATGGATGGTGCTGTTCTTCTTTCCTGGCGGCTGCGCCATGATCGTTACCCCTGTATCGAGTAGATCTTCGCCCGTCAGTTCCAAATACGCGCGTCCTCCACCGAAAACTTTTGGGAAAAGGGCCTGTAAACCGCCATTGATCTGATCAAAGGTATCTTTGAAGCGGTTTCGGGTTTCCTTGTCGATCTTGCGAATCACGTTCTCGAGGGTGTCCAGCGCTTCCACCAGATCGTCGTTCTGAGCATCCAGATAACGTTTACGCTCGGATTGTTGCTGGTATTCGTCGATGGCCGCGAGGTTGATCGCGCCGAGGCGCTGAATTCGTGCAGCAATGCGCTCGAGTTCTTCTTCGGCATCTTTCTCGTTGGCCCCGGCCAGCAGCGTGGCGAGCACGCCGTTGAGGTCGTAGCCATCCTCGAGCAGTTGATCCTGCAAGGTCTTGCGCCGCACCGTCAGCGCTTGCCATTCCATGCGCTGCTGCTCGAGCTGGCTGCGAATCAACTGGGATTGCTGCTCGGCCTGAGTGCGGCGCTTTTCAGCATCACGCAGTTCGCGGTCGGCGTCTTCCAGGGCGATTTGCGCGGTCTTGAGTTCTTCGTCGACGGTCATGCGCTTGTCGAGCAGCTCTTCGAGTTTCAGCCGCAGCTCTTCCAGCGGCGCCTCGCCCTCCTCCAGGTTGAGGCTCAGCTGTTCGCGCTTCTCGGTCAGACGCTCGGACTGCATTTCCAGCCGTTCGAGGGCCTGACGAGTGGAATCGTGTTGCGCCTTCAGCGAACCGAGGCGCACCGCCAATTGATGCGCATGGTCCTTGTGTTGCCGGGCTTCCTGACGCACCCGGTCGAGACGTTCGCGCAAGCTGTCGCGCTGCGCCAACAGCAACTCGCGCTGCTCGGTGTCCAGCGCCATGCTGTCGAGGGCTTCCTGCAATTGCAGGCGTGCCTCGCCGATGTTTTCGTGTTCCAGGGCGCGTTGCTCGCTCAGCTCGGCAAGTTCTTCATCGAGACGGGTGCGGCGCAGGGTCAACTGCTCGACTTTGGCTTTACCGGCGGACAACTGGGCTTTCAATTCGCCTTGCTGACGGGCTTCGTCTTGCAGCAGGCGGCGCAAATGTTCGCGGCCGTTTTCCTGCTGACGCTGTTGCGCCCTGAGATTTTGAAGTTGGGTTTCCAGGGTTTCGACCGTGGCTTCGCGCTCTTCGCGTTCAACGCCCAACCGCTGGATTTCCTGGCCTCGGGCGAGTACACCGCTTTCCGCTTCGCTGGCCCGGCGCACACGCAAAAAGTGTCGGCCGACCCAGTAACCGTCGCGGCTGATCAGGCTTTGCCCGGCGGCCAATTGCCCGCGCAAGGCCAAGGCCTGCTCAAGGCTGTCGACCGGTTTGACCTGCCCCAGCCATGGCGACAAATCAATCTGCGCCTCGACCTTGTCGAGCAAACTGCCAGGCACGCGCACGCCATCGCCGGCCGGGCTGAGCAGGCGCAAATCGCCTTGGGCAAACCCGGCCAGATCGAAATCACCAAAGTCATCCACCAGCACCGCTTGCAGGTCGGCGCCGAGCACGGTTTCCACCGCCAGCTCCCAACCGGCCTCGACCTTCAGGCCTTCGGCCAGACGCGGACGATCCGCCAGATGCTGTTCGCGCAGCCATTCGGCAGTGCCGGTGCCGGGATCGAGCGCGGCTTGCTGCAAGGCTTCCAACGACGCCAATCGACCGTTGAGCCGCTGCAAATCACCTTGGGCTTGCTGCTGATTTTGCAGCGCCAATTGCAATTCCTGACGCAGTTGCTCAAGCCGTTCGACCTGAGCCTCTTCGCTGGCCTGCAAGTCTTCCAGAGTGGCCTCGGACGCAGCCAACTGCTCGCTGAGCTCAATGATCGCCGCGTCTTCCGGATCCGCCGAGAGCAATGCACGTTCTTCGCCAAGACGTTTCTGGCGATCGGCCAAACGTTCCATGCTGGTTTCCAGCTGCTGGATCCGCGACTGCTGAACTTCAGACTGGCGGCGTGGCTCGGCGGCGGTGAGGTTGAACGTGTCCCACTGCTCCTGCCAGCCGTGCATTGTGGCTTCGGATTCCTCCAATGCCGCGGCGGCCTCTTCGGCGGCGGCACTGGTGACTTCCTGTTCCGGCGTGAGCATGTCCAGCTCTTCGCCCAAGGTCAGCAGCAAGGTGCGGTCGTGACCCAAGTGAGACTCGGTTTCCAGCCGCGCGCGCTCGGCTTCCTTCAGGTCGTCCTGCAACTGACGCAAGCGCTGCTGACCGTGCTGGATGCTCTGTTCGACCCGGGCGATGTCACCGCCGACCGAATAAAAACGCCCCTGCACCAGATTGAAGCGTTCGGACAGATCGTGATGACCGTCACGCAGGCGTTCGATGGCCGCGTCAGCATTGCGTTGCTCGGCCACCAGGGCTTCGAAGGTGACTTCCTGAGTGCCGATGATCGACTCGCGCTGGCCTACCTGCTCGTTCAATGCCTGCCAGCGCAGGGCTGACAATTGGGCCTTGAGCTGACGCTCTTCGCCTTTGTATTCCTGATACTTCTTGGCGGCCTCGGCCTGGCGGTGCAAGCGTTCAAGCTGACGCTCGAGCTCTTCGCGCAGGTCGGTCAGGCGGGCAAGGTTTTCGTGGGTACGGCGGATACGGTTTTCAGTCTCGCGCCGACGTTCCTTGTACTTGGAAATACCGGCGGCTTCTTCGATGAAATTGCGCAGGTCTTCAGGCTTGGACTCGATCAGCTTGGAGATCATCCCCTGCTCGATAATCGAATAGCTGCGCGGGCCCAGGCCGGTACCCAGAAAGATGTCAGTAATATCGCGGCGCCGGCATTTGGTGCCGTTGAGGTAGTAGGTGGTCTGGCTGTCGCGGGTCACTTTGCGGCGAATGGAAATTTCCGCATAGGCAGCCCACTCGCCGAGCAGGGTGCCGTCGGAGTTATCGAACACCAGCTCAATGCTGGCCTGGCTCACCGGTTTACGGCTGGTCGAGCCGTTAAAGATGACGTCAGTCATCGACTCGCCGCGCAAGTTCTTGGCCGAGCTCTCGCCCATCACCCAACGCACGGCGTCGATGATGTTCGACTTGCCGCAACCATTGGGCCCGACCACCGCCGCCATGTTACTGGGGAAGTTCACCGTGGTCGGGTCGACGAAGGATTTGAACCCCGCCAGTTTGATGCACTTGAGCCGCACGCTTAAGCGACCGTCAGGGCAGAAACCACCAGATCGCAACTGCGCTGGGCATACGCCGTCAGCACCACGCGGATCTGAGGAAAGTCACGAGCCAGCACGGCAGCAAGCAAGCGTTCGAACAGCTCGAGGAACTCACTCATCGAGGCCTTGCGCTGATCCAGGGCGAGGAAATACGCGCGGCTCATGGCCGGCTGCAAATTCTCGACGGTTTCCTGCAAATACGGGTTGTTGGCGAACGGATACGCGGCGCGCATCACGCTGAAGCTGTCGTCGACGAACGTGCGGATGTCCTGGCGCTCATAGCTGGCGGTCAGGCGCTGCTGGATCTGCACGAACGGCACCATGTCAGCCTGGACTTGCCAGCCGCTGGCCACGGCGTTGCCGAGCAGAATGTACAACTCGCTCATCAGCGTGCACAGACTCTGCACCTTGTGCGCCGTGAGTTCGGTCACGTGGGCGCCACGTCGCGGCAAAATCGCGATCAAGTGACGGCGCTCGAGGATCAGCAAGGCCTCACGGACTGAACCGCGGCTGACATTGAGCGCCAGCGTGACCTTCTGTTCCTGGATGCGCTCCCCCGGCTTCATTTCGCCGCGAATAATACGTTCGGCGAGGTGGTGAGCGATTTGCTCGGCGAGGCTGTCCGGCGCCTTGAACGTCATGGTTGTCCTTCAAACTCTTCGATCTGCACAAGCGGCGCAGTGTAGCGCAATTGATGGTTCATAGCGGAGTGCCCACCCAGCGGTTTTTGGCACGATTCAAGCAAAAGGCAAGCTATCCCGTGAGGGTCAATAATGAAGGAACGAGTCGTTGATCGACAAAATGCCATTTCCTGACCTTTAAGTCAGAAAATCATTGACCGAAAAGTCAGACCTGATAAATTCGGCTCATGTCGGTTAACAACAATAATGAGTTTGCGAGGCCTTCCGTGATCCAGTTTTTACTAAACCAGGAACTCCGTAGCGAGCACGCCCTGGACCCGAACCTGACCGTGCTCAATTACCTGCGCGAACATGTGGGCAAACCCGGCACCAAAGAAGGCTGCGCCAGCGGTGACTGTGGCGCCTGCACCGTGGTGGTCGGCGAGTTGCAGACAGACGACGATGGTCGCGAACACATTCGCTACCGCAGCCTCAACTCGTGTCTGACCTTTGTTTCGTCGCTGCACGGCAAGCAACTGATCAGCGTCGAAGACCTCAAGCACCAAGGCGAGCTGCACAGCGTGCAAAAAGCCATGGTCGAGTGCCACGGCTCGCAGTGCGGTTTCTGCACCCCCGGCTTCGTCATGTCGCTGTTCGCACTGCAAAAGAACAGCGACGCGCCCGACGCCCATAAAGCTCACGAAGCGCTGGCCGGCAACCTCTGCCGCTGCACCGGTTATCGGCCGATCCTGGCCGCCGCCGAGCAATCTTGCTGCGGAAAACAACCCGACCAGTTCGATGCGCGAGAAGCGGACACCATCGCTCGCCTGAAAGCCATCGCTCCCACCGACATCGGCGAACTCAACAGTGGCGACAAGCGCTGCCTGGTGCCGCTGACCGTGGCCGATCTGGCCGACCTCTACGACGCTTATCCACAGGCTCGCCTGCTAGCTGGCGGTACCGATCTGGCGCTGGAAGTCACCCAGTTCCACCGCACCTTGCCGGTGATGATCTACGTCGGCAACGTCGCCGAAATGAAACGCATCGAACGCTTTGACGACCGCCTGGAAATCGGCGCCGCTACCGCCCTCTCCGACTGCTACGACGCCTTGAAGGCCGAATACCCGGACTTCGGCGAATTGCTGCAACGCTTCGCTTCCTTGCAGATCCGCAACCAGGGCACCCTGGGCGGCAACATCGGCAACGCCTCGCCAATCGGCGACTCGCCACCGCTGCTGATCGCCCTCGGCGCGCAGATCGTCCTGTGCAAAGGCGACGTTCGCCGCACGATGGCGCTGGAAGATTACTTCATCGATTACCGGGTGACCGCGCGTCAGGAAAGCGAGTTCATCGAAAAGATCATCGTGCCGCGCGCCAGCGTTGAACAACTGTTCCGCGCCTATAAGGTGTCCAAGCGTCTGGACGATGACATTTCCGCCGTTTGTGCCGCGTTCAACCTGCGCATCGACACCGGCGTGATCGCCGACGCCCGCGTTGCTTTCGGCGGCATGGCGGCCATTCCAAAACGCGCCAAAAACTGCGAAGCCGCCCTGCTGGGTGCGCCGTTCAACAACGCCACCCTCGAACGCGCCTGCGCTGCATTGGCCGAAGACTTCACGCCACTCTCGGACTTCCGCGCCAGCAAGGAATACCGCCTCCTCAGCGCGCAGAACCTGCTGCGTAAATACTTCATCGAATTGCAAACACCGCACATCGAGACTCGGGTGACCGCTTATGTCTAATCATCACGCTGTAGAGAAGACCCAAGCCGAACTGGCTGAATTGTTCGCCAAGGACCTGACCACCGGCGTCGGCCGCAGCGTCAAGCACGATAGCGCCGACAAGCACGTGTCCGGTGAAGCGCAGTACATCGACGATCGGCTGGAATTCCCCAACCAGCTGCACGTTTACGCACGGCTGTCGGACCGCGCCCACGCGAAAATCCTCAGCATCGACACCCAACCCTGCTACGCCTTCGAAGGTGTGCGCATCGCCATCACCCACGAAGATGTGCCGGGCCTGAAAGACATCGGCCCACTGTTGCCGGGCGACCCGTTGCTGGCCATCGATGACGTGCAATTCGTCGGTCAACCGGTACTCGCCGTGGCGGCAAAAGACCTGGAAACCGCGCGCAAAGCGGCCATGGCCGCGATCATCGAATACGAAGATCTCGAGCCCGTTCTGGACGTGGTCGAAGCCCTGCGCAAACGCCACTTCGTGCTCGACAGCCATACGCATCAGCGCGGCGATTCGGCCACTGCGCTTTCTACTGCCGAACATCGCATTCAAGGCACGCTGCACATCGGCGGCCAGGAACACTTTTATCTGGAAACCCAGATCTCTTCGGTGATGCCGACCGAAGACGGCGGGATGATCGTTTACTGCTCGACCCAGAACCCCACCGAAGTGCAGAAATTGGTGGCGGAAGTGCTGGACGTGTCGATGAACAAAATCGTCGTCGACATGCGCCGCATGGGTGGTGGTTTCGGCGGCAAGGAAACCCAGGCCGCAAGCCCGGCGTGCCTCTGCGCGGTGATCGCGCACCTGACCGGTCAACCGACCAAAATGCGCCTGCCGCGTGTCGAAGACATGCTGATGACCGGCAAGCGTCACCCGTTCTACGTCGAATATGACGTCGGCTTCGACAGTACCGGGCGACTGCATGGTATTGCCCTGGAACTGGCGGGTAACTGCGGTTGTTCGCCGGACTTGTCGGCATCGATTGTCGACCGTGCGATGTTCCATGCCGACAACTCTTATTACCTGGGCGATGCAACCATCAACGGTCACCGTTGCAAGACCAACACCGCGTCGAACACCGCTTACCGGGGCTTCGGAGGCCCGCAAGGGATGGTCGCGATCGAAGAAGTGATGGACGCGATTGCCCGCCATTTGGATCTCGATCCGCTGGCGGTGCGCAAGGCCAACTACTACGGTAAGACCGAGCGCAACATCACCCATTACTACCAGACCGTCGAGCACAACATGCTCGAGGAAATGACCGCCGAACTGGAAGCCAGCAGTCAATACGCCGAGCGCCGCGAAGCGATCCGTCGCTACAACGCCAACAGCCCGATCCTGAAAAAAGGCTTGGCACTGACCCCGGTGAAGTTCGGTATTTCCTTCACTGCCAGTTTCCTCAACCAGGCCGGTGCACTGATCCACATCTATACCGACGGCAGCATTCACCTGAACCATGGCGGCACCGAAATGGGTCAGGGCCTGAACACCAAAGTTGCGCAAGTCGTGGCTGAAGTGTTCCAGGTGGAAATGGACCGCGTGCAGATCACCGCGACCAACACCGACAAGGTGCCAAACACTTCGCCAACCGCTGCGTCGAGCGGCGCCGACCTCAACGGTAAAGCGGCGCAGAACGCGGCGGAAATCATCAAGAAACGCCTGGTGGAATTCGCCGCGCGGCAATACAAGGTCAGCGAAGAAGACGTGGAATTCCACAACGGTCACGTGCGGGTTCGCGATCACATCCTGACGTTTGAATCGCTGATCCAGCAGGCGTATTTCGCCCAGGTTTCGCTGTCGAGCACCGGCTTCTACAAGACCCCGAAAATCTACTACGACCGTAGCCAGGCCCGTGGTCGGCCGTTCTACTACTACGCCTTCGGTGCGGCCTGCGCCGAGGTGATCGTCGACACCCTGACCGGCGAGTACAAGATGCTGCGCACCGACATCCTCCACGACGTCGGCGACTCGCTGAACCCGGCGATCGACATCGGTCAGGTCGAGGGCGGTTTCATCCAGGGCATGGGCTGGCTGACCATGGAAGAGCTGGTGTGGAACGACAAAGGCAAACTGATGACCAACGGCCCGGCCAGCTACAAGATCCCGGCGGTGGCAGACATGCCATTGGACCTGCGGGTGAAGCTGGTGGAAAACCGCAAGAACCCGGAAGACACGGTGTTCCACTCCAAGGCTGTAGGCGAGCCGCCGTTCATGCTTGGCATCGCCGCTTGGTGCGCGATCAAGGACGCCGTGGCCAGTTTGGGCGACTACCAGCATCAACCGAAAATCGATGCACCGGCGACCCCGGAGCGGGTGTTGTGGGGCTGTGAGCAGATGCGGCAGTTGAAGGTGGCCAAGGCCGTGGAAGCCGAATCCGAGGTGGTGGTTTGATCGTTCCCACGCTCTGCGTGGGAATGTCGCCCGCGACGCTCTGCGTCGCATTGTGAACAGCGGACGCGGAGCGTCCAGAGATGCATTCCCACGCAGAGCGTGGGAACGATCTTGAGAGGTGAAACATGTACAACTGGATCGACGCCCTCGCCGACCTGCAAACCCGAGGTGAGCCCTGCGTGTTGGTGACCATCATCGAAGAGCTCGGCTCGACGCCGCGTAATGCCGGCTCAAAAATGGTCATCAACGCCACGCAAACGTTCGACACCATCGGTGGCGGGCATCTGGAATACAAGGCCATGCAGATCGGCCGCGAGATGCTGGCCAGCGGTCGGCAGGACACCCATCTGGAGCGCTTCAGCCTCGGCGCCAGCCTGGGCCAGTGCTGCGGTGGCGTGACCGTATTGCTGTTCGAACCGATGGGCCAGGTTCAGGCGCAGATTGCCGTGTTTGGCGCTGGGCACGTCGGTCGGGCGCTGGTGCCGCTGCTCGCCAGCCTGCCCTGCCGGGTGCGCTGGATCGACTCACGGGAAGCCGAGTTCCCCGAACAGATTCCCCACGGCGTACGCAAAATCGTCACCGAAGAACCGCTGGATGAAGTCGATGATCTGCCCGCCGGCAGCTACTGCATCGTCATGACCCACAACCACCAGCTTGATCTCGAACTCACCGCCGCGATCCTCAAGCGCAACGACTTCGCCTACTTCGGCCTGATCGGTTCGAAGACCAAACGAGTGAAGTTCGAACACCGCCTGCGTGATCGCGGTTTCGACAGCAGCGTGCTGCAACGCATGCGCTGCCCGATGGGTATCGGCGAAGTCAAAGGCAAGTTGCCTGTGGAAATCGCCATCTCCATCGCCGGCGAAATCATCGCCACCTATAACGCGAATTTCGGCCGGCACACTGCCAGCGCCGGATCATCGATCGCCAAACTGCTGCCTGCTTCACGCCGCAGTCAGGCTTCCCATTGAGAACCCCCATGCCCCAGACTCGCAAAGCCTACCGCGCCGCCCTCCTGCACAGTATCGCCGACCCCGCCGAAGTGGGTATCGAAGCCTCATACGAGTATTTCGAAGACGGCCTGCTAGTGGTCGATAATGGCCAGATCAGCGCCATCGGCCACGCCAGCGAATTGCTGCCGACCCTGCCAGCCGACATCGAGATCACCCATTATCAGGACGCACTGATCACCCCCGGCTTCATCGACACCCACATCCATTTGCCGCAAACCGGCATGGTCGGTGCCTATGGCGCGCAACTGCTGGACTGGCTCAACACCTACACCTTCCCGTGCGAAAGTCAGTTCGCCGACAAGGCCCATGCAGATGAAGTCGCGGATATTTTCATCAAGGAACTGCTGCGCAACGGCACCACCACTGCACTGGTGTTCGGCAGCGTGCATCCGCAGTCGGTGAACTCGTTTTTCGAGGCAGCCGAACAGTTGGACCTGCGGATGATCGCCGGCAAGGTGATGATGGACCGCAACGCGCCGGACTACCTGACCGACACCGCCGAATCGAGCTATGTCGAAAGCAAGGCGCTGATCGAACGCTGGCACGGCAAGGGCCGCCTGCACTACGCGGTCACCCCGCGCTTCGCGCCGACCAGCACCCCGGAACAATTGACCCTCGCCGGTCAGTTGCTCAGCGAATACACCGGCTTGTACATGCAGACTCACATCAGCGAAAACCTCAAGGAAGTCGAGTGGGTCAAGGCGCTGTTCCCGGAGCGCAAGGGCTACCTGGATGTCTACGATCACTATCAATTGCTCGGCGAGCGCTCGGTGTTCGCCCACGGTGTGCACCTGTGCGACGACGAATGTGCGCGACTGGCGCAGACGGGTTCAGCGATTGCGTTCTGCCCGACCTCGAACCTGTTCCTCGGTAGCGGCCTGTTCAATCTGCCGATGGCCGAGAAACACAAACTGAATGTCGGCCTGGGCACGGACGTTGGTGGCGGGACCAGTTTCTCGCTGCTGCAAACCCTGAACGAAGCCTACAAAGTCATGCAGCTTCAAGGCGCGCGACTGAGCCCGTTCAAATCGCTGTACCTGGCCACCCTCGGCGGTGCCCGCGCGCTACGACTGGAGGACAAGATCGGTACCCTGCAACCGGGCACCGACGCGGACTTCCTGGTGCTGGACTACAACGCCACGCCGTTGCTTGGTTATCGCCTGAAGCAGGCCAACAACATTGCCGAGACGTTGTTTGTATTGATGACGCTGGGGGATGACCGGACGGTGCTGCAGACGTATGCGGCGGGGAATCTGGTGCATCAGCGCTAAATCTTTCGGGCATAAAAAATCCCCCGTCGCTTTTCAGTCCGGGGGATTTTTATTGCCTGTCAGAAAGCCATCGGTGCAACGCGGTCTGACTTAAAGCTTGGCTGTTGAACGTCCAGGCTTCTTGGTCTGCAACAAATGCGAGAACACCGCATGCAAATCATCCGACGCACTTTCTTCGTCGAGGTTGAGTTTGCTGTCGATGTGGTCCATGTGATGCATCATCAGGTCCACCGCCAGCGTCGCGTCCCGGGCTTCGATGGCATTGATCAACTGGGTATGTTCATCGTAGGAACAGTGGGAACGGTTGCCACTTTCATATTGGGCGATGATCAACGAGGTCTGGGACACCAGGCTGCGCTGAAAGCTGATCAGCGGCGCGTTTTTCGCAGCTTCTGCCAACTTCAGATGGAACTCGCCCGACAGCCGGATACCGGCGCCGCGATCGCCACGGGAGAAGCTGTCGCGCTCGTCGCTGACCATCTGCCGCAGTTCGGCGATTTGCTCGGCGGTGGCGTGCTGAACGGCCAGTTCGGTGATCGCCCTCTCCACCAGACGCCGGGCCATGAATACTTGGCGAGCTTCTTCGACACTCGGGCTGGCGACGACCGCACCGCGATTCGGTCGTAGCAACACCACGCTTTCATGGGCCAGACGCGACAGCGCGCGGCGAATGATGGTGCGGCTGACCCCGAAAATTTCCCCCAGCGCTTCTTCGCTCAACTTGGTGCCGGGCGCCAGACGCTGTTCGAGGATGGCCTCGAAGATATGCGCGTAGACAATATCGTCCTGGGTACCGCTGCGGCCGGCTTTGCCTGCTCGCGGTTGTTTCTTGAGGGGTTGCAACTGTTCGTTCATGGGCACTCGAGTCGGGAGAACTGCGGCGAATTGACCGTGACTGTAATACGGCACAGTGGGTCGCTGGCAAGTATCGCGTAAAAAACACCGCGATTGTACACAATGAAAGGTGGCAACACGACTGTACGGCTGTTTGTCGCCTTCGCTGTATTGCAACGACCGGTTACTTTTCAGTTTAGGCTTGAACGCAGAATCCGCAGCCAAATGCGATGCCCTGTAGGAGCGAGGCTTGCCCGCGAAGGCGTAGTGTCAGTCGATATCAATGTTGAATGACACGACGCCTTCGCGGGCAAGCCTCGCTCCTACAGGGTTCATCAGAACAAGGAACACCACCGTGATGACCGACGCCACGCACACGCAGCTTCGCCCCCTGACCGATACGTCGCCTTCAGCCATCGTCGCCGGGTTCATCGCCATGATGACCGGCTACACCAGCTCACTGGTGCTGATGTTCCAGGCCGGGCAAGCGGCGGGGCTGACCAGCGGGCAGATTTCGTCGTGGATCTGGGCGATCTCGATTGGCATGGCGGTGTGCTCGATTGGCCTGTCCCTGCGTTATCGCACGCCCATCACCATCGCCTGGTCGACCCCCGGCGCGGCGTTGCTGATCACCAGCCTGGGCGGGGTCAGCTATGGAGAGGCCATTGGCGCCTATATTACTTGCGCGGTACTGGTGACCATTTGCGGCTTGACCGGCAGTTTCGAACGGCTGGTGAAAAAGATTCCTGCCTCATTGGCAGCAGCGTTGCTGGCGGGAATTCTGTTCAAGATCGGCAGCGAGATTTTTGTCGCCGCCCAGCACCGCACTGCGCTGGTCCTGGGGATGTTCTTCACCTATCTGGTGGTCAAACGCCTGTCGCCGCGCTACGCCGTGCTGGCCGCGCTGTTGATCGGCACCGCACTGTCAGGGCTCATGGGGCTGCTGGATTTCAGTGGCTTCCATCTGGAAGTCGCGACGCCGGTCTGGACCGCGCCGCATTTCTCCCTGGCCGCGACCATCAGCATCGGCATCCCGCTGTTCGTGGTGGCGATGACCTCGCAGAACATGCCGGGCATCGCCGTATTGCGCGCCGACGGCTACAACGTGCCTGCCTCGCCGCTGATCACCACCACCGGCATTGCCTCGTTGCTGTTGGCGCCGTTCGGCTCCCATGGGATCAACCTGGCCGCCATCAGCGCGGCAATCTGCACCGGGCCGCATGCCCATGAAGATCGCAACAAGCGCTACACGGCAGCGGTCTGGTGCGGGATTTTCTACGGGATTGCCGGAGTGTTCGGCGCGACGCTGGCGGCGTTGTTTGCCGCATTGCCTAAAGAGTTGGTGCTGTCGATTGCCGCGCTGGCGCTGTTCGGCTCGATCATCAATGGGTTGAGCATTGCCATGGCGCAAGTGCAGGAACGGGAAGCAGCGCTGATCACCTTTATGGTGACGGCGTCGGGGCTGACGCTGTTTTCCATCGGTTCGGCATTCTGGGGGATTGTGGCGGGAGTGTTGACGTTGGTGATTCTGAACTGGCGCAAAGCCTGAGGGGCCCTTCGCGGGCAAGTCGAATCGCCGCACTGCTCGCTCAGGTTCAGCGCGAAGCCCTTGTAGGAGCGAGCGGTGCGGCGACCCGACTTGCCCGCGAAGGCATCCCCGATATCGACACTTCAAGTGGTCAGCGCCGCACCGGTAATCATAACCAAGCCAACGATTCAAGGACCATGACGCGCAAAGGATTGCTTTCTACGCTCAGCAGCTTGATGGCCAAGGCGCAGCAGACCACGATCAACATGGGTTTAATCAACCGTGGACCGACACGAACAGCGGCTCGTGCACCCAATTGAGCGCCGATGAAGGCCGCCAAAGCCATGGCTATGGCAATCGGCCAAATAATCACACCTTTGGTAATAAAGACCGACAAAGAACCCAGGTTGCATGAGGCGTTGGCAAGTTTGGTAAAACTCATGGCCCGCATCATGCCCAAGCCGCAGAGAAGTACAAACCCGACAATAAAGAAAGAGCCCACACCGGGGCCAAATATACCGTCGTAAAAGCCCAGGATTGGCGCGACGGTAAACGAAAAAAGCAAAATGCCGATTCTCTTGCGTCGATCTTCATTGACCAGTTTGGGAGAGAAAGCAAAATAGATTGCCACCAGAATCAGCATGACAGGCACGCAAACTTCCAGATAGCGCTTATCAATAGAGCTGACCAGCAAGGCACCACTGGCGCCGCCAATAAACCCGCAGATCACCAGGAAACGGCCTTCGCGCCACTCGATCATTCCTTTGCGAGCAAAGGTTACAGTGGCCGAAATTGTTGCTGAAGCGGCCTGGAACTTGTTCGTTGCAATGGCACTGATCGGATCTACACCTGCCAGAAACAATGCAGGTAAGGTAATCAAGCCCCCACCACCGGCAATCGCATCAAAAAAACCGGCGAAAAAAGCGACAAGCGCCAACATGCCTATTAAATCCCAAGACATTGCATTCTCTCTTTCTAGTTATTGGCCAGTAATCACATGACTAGCAGCTTGGACGCTTAAAAAATCAGCCCTGCAGCAGTAACGGGTCCTCTGAAATAACGACAGGGGAAGAAAATTTTGAAAGCCCGAAAATACGTACCAGGACCCGTCTGTTGTCTTTGATGACATCGCGACAGTGCAGGGATCGGACGTTATTGATGACCATGGCCGACTCTTGCGTCAGCGTGTATTCGACTGGAGTTGCTTCGCTTACCCCTTGGCAAAGGGCGGCATAGGCCGTTTTGACAAAATTCGAGGCGTTGTCATTGACCGAAAAGCGATATGAGTTGAAGCGCGCTGCGAACCCGACCTTGTCGTCAAACTCCAGAATCGAAACGTTACGGCCATCTTCCCCTTTGCCACTGACAAAGGAGTCGCTACGAGTGAATTGGAAGTTACCCGTGGTCAGAGCGAGGCAGTTGGTGACGCCGATTTTTTTCAGTATGGGAAGCAGCGGGATGACCCGCGTAGGTTCCAGGCTCGGGTTCCACAGGGCGGAAAGTATGAGCGAGGACGGAGACGGCGAGTGCCCGTCTTTCGCGTTCATGGCGCACCAGTAAGGCGCCTCGGTATGCGGGCCAAGCGCGAGGCCGGAATGGGAACTCAGTTCTTTGATGTCCGGCTCGGCATTGATTTTGATGAGCCCGCCACCTTTGAAGTTGGCCACCAATCGAACCAGTTTTCCTTCGTTGTCCATGTCATAGGCAAAGGAAATGTTATCCACCAGTTTCAGCAAGATCTGATTACGGGCCGCCAGGAAAAGGACGTCGTATCGACTTTCCAGGAATGTCAGGTCTGGTAGTTCATTTGGAGGGCTGCCATCAGTGATTTTTTGCAGCCCTTCAAAGATCAACACGCAAACAAGGCCATTGGAGTAGGCCGCCAGTAGTTCGCATTGGTCTTTCGAAAACGAGAACTTTAATTCGGTGGCTGCCAGAGAGGCTTTGGACTTGGCGCCTTGTGCCTGCGGCCCGCCAATGGCGGCCAGTTCTTCAGCGAACCTGTGAAGCAATATTGACTGCCTAATATCAAAGCTGAAAATTCTGATTTCCTGTTCAGTAAAAAGCTTAGCGTTTTCGACGTACTGTTTGATGGCGTCAGTCATTGCCTACATCCCTGTTGTGTATCTGCTCCCGGTTATGCGGCAGCTCCTCCTCCGATTCTGCCCAATCCGATGATCAGCGTATGTCATCCATTTCCGTTAAAGCATACGGAACGTTCCGGCAGACCTGAGAGACTGCCAGGAAAGGCCGATGCTTCTCAGGCCGCGCCACGCGGCTCTTTTCCGGCCACCATAGCCAAGCTGGTTGCGCTTACGCGCAACGCGCTATGCCTGGCGCAGGCATAAAAAAACGGCGACCCTGGGGTCGCCGTTTTTTTTGAACATCAAGCTACCGGATTGATCGGCTTTTCCGGGTACCAGACGTCGATCAGCGGGCTGACGGTTGCTTCGGTCAGTTCGCTGCGGCCTTTGAGCCAGGCTTCAACAGCGGCACGCTGCTCTTCGGAAACCGAGCCACGCTTCTGCAGGCAAACCAGACCGAAGTCGTCGCCGCCCACATAGCCCAGACCGTTGGCTTCCATGGCTTCTTTCAGGAAAGCGTCGAGGAAAGCATCAATGGCTTCATCAGCCAAATCTTCTTTGAAATCCAGGTTCAGTTCGAAACCCAGCTCTTGAAATTCATCGACGCACAATTTTTTGCGCAGACGCTGGGAACGGTTAGTCGCCATTGGAACAATCCTCAAAAGTAATAACGGGCCGCACTTTAGCAGTTTAAGGCGCCGATTGCCCGCCTCAGAACGGCGCTACGCCTACCGTCGGTAAAAAAATAGCGGATTAGAAGACCGGAGTAAGGCACAAGCCATTACACCTTGGGGCATAATGCCGACACTTTCATGACCACTGAGGGAATTTATCTCCATGCCCTCGTCTTTGTTCCCCTCGGCTGTAGGGTTTTATTTCAGATGATCAAATCTTTGCGTCCATTGCTGCTGGCAAGTCTTCTTCTGCCCCTGGCCCTTCCCGTTTCCGCCGCTTCGATCAACACCGCCCTGTCGCCCAACGTCGAAAAGGCCCTCAAGGCCAGCAAGTTGCAGGACAGTGCTCTGTCGCTGGTGATGATCCCACTCAATGGCCCGGGCACCCCAACCATTCATAACGCTGACGTTTCGGTTAACCCGGCCTCGACCATGAAGCTGGTGACCACGTATGCTGCGCTGGAAATGCTTGGCCCGAACCATCAGTGGAAAACCGAGTTCTACACCGATGGCACCCTCAGCGGTGGCATCCTCAACGGCAACCTCTACCTCAAGGGTGGCGGCGATCCGAAGCTGAACATGGAAAAACTCTGGCTGCTGATGCGCGATTTGCGCGCCAACGGCGTGACCCAGGTCACCGGCGACCTGGTGCTGGACCGCGGCTTCTTCGTGCAACCGCAACTGCCTGAATTCAACGACGATGGCAATGACGAAAACAAACCGTTCCTGGTCAAACCCGACGCGCTGCTGGTCAACCTCAAGGCCTTGCGCTTCGTTGCTCGCAACGACTCGGGCAAGGTCCTGGTATCAGTCGAGCCGCCGATTGCCAGCATCCGCATCGACAATCAGGTCAAGGCGCTCAACTCCAAGCAATGCACCGGTGGCGTGCGCTACAACCCGGTGACCCAGGCTGATGGCAGCGTCACCGTGACCGTCGGCGGCCAGTTGGGCGAAGGTTGCAGTTCCCAGACCTACCTGTCGCTGCTCGACCACGCGACCTACACCGCCGGCGCCGTGCGGGCGATCTGGAAGGAATTGGGCGGCAGCATCCAGGGCCAGGATCGTCTGGCGCCGACGCCGAGCAACGCCAAGGTGCTGGCCCGGGCCTACTCCCCAGATCTGGCGGAAATCATTCGCGACATCAACAAATACAGTAACAACACCATGGCTCAGCAGTTGTTCCTGAGCCTTGGCCAGAAGTTCCGCACCGATGCCGATGGTGATGACGCCAAGGCCGCCCAACGCGTGGTGCGTCAATGGCTGGCGCAGAAAGGCATCACCGCGCCGCACCTGGTGATGGAGAACGGCTCCGGCCTGTCCCGCTCCGAGCGGGTGAGTGCGCGTGAGATGGCTGCAATGTTGCAAGCCGCGTGGCGCAGCCCGTACTCCGCCGAGTTCATCAGCTCGATGCCGATTGCCGGCACCGACGGCACCATGCGCAAACGCCTGAAGACCACCGCGATGCGCGGTGAAGCCCACGTCAAGACCGGTACCTTGAACACCGTGCGCGCCATTTCCGGCTACAGCCGCGACATCAATGGCAATACCTGGGCAGTGGTGGCAATCCTCAACGACAAGGCACCATTTGGCGCCTCCTCGGTGCTGGATCAGGTGCTGCTGGACCTGTATCGCCAGCCGAAACTGCCGACTACGGCTTCGGTGTTGTAATCCCCAACCTGATCGTTCCCACGCTCTGCGTGGGAACGATCACAAGCCCCCTCGCCACACAGGCTCGCTCCCACAGGGATTGCATGCAGCCTGGGTTAATTCATCTGCCCCTCAACCCGATCCCTTCCCGCCTGCTTCGCCGCATACACCCCTGAGTCCGCCCGCAACAGCAGCGCATCCGCGCCCTCTCCGGCCTTCCAACTGGCAATCCCGAAACTCGCAGTGACGATCCCGACCTCGTCGATCGGCGCACTGCGCAACCCTTGCCACAACTCCACGGCCAGCACATGAGCCTGTTCGCCGTCGATGTCCGGACAGAGCACCATGAACTCTTCGCCCCCCAGGCGACAAAACACATCAGTGCGCCGCAGGCGACCGCCAATACGCTCGCACACGGCCTGCAAAACCCGATCGCCCACGGCATGACCGTGCTGGTCATTGATGCGCTTGAAGTGATCGATGTCGAGCATGATCACCGACAACTCGCCGCCGCCGCGCTCGACCCGGGCCATTTCGGTGGTCAGGCGCTCCTGGAAATAGCGACGGTTATAGATTCCGGTCAGGGAGTCGGTCACCGACAGTGCGCGCAATTCCTCTTCCACGCGCTTGAGGTCGGAGATGTCCGAAATGTAGCCATGCCAGAGCACACCACCGCCGGGCAGCTCCTCCGGGGTCGCTTCACCGCGGACCCAGCGCAGACCACGCTGGGGTAATTGCACGCGGTATTCCTCACGCCATGGGCTGAGGGTGTGCGCCGATGCCTGGATCGACGCGCGGACCCGGCGCGCATCCTGAGGATGAATCCGCGCGAACACCGCCTCGGCGTTGTGCAACAGCACGTCCGGCTCGAGTTCGTAGATTTCGCGGATACCGTCGCTGGCGTAGATCACGCTGAAGCGCCCATCGAATTCCATCTTGAACTGGTAAATCCCGCCGGGCACATGAGCGCTGAGCTTCTTCAACAACAGGTCCCGTGCCGCCAGAGCCTCGTGGACGCGCTTGCGCTCGGTGATGTCGATACAGATCGCCAGGTGCCCGACCCACAAGCCTTGCTCATCGAGGACCGGGGTCGCCAGCATATTCACCGGCAAATGACTGCCGTCGTGACGGAGCAGCGTCCACTCCCGGGCTTCGTGACCGCCCTCTTCCCCGCCTTCGACCAACATCGCCTGGCACGTCGGGATCGGCTTGCCATAGCGCGCGCTCAACTCCGCCGAGCGCGCTTCAAGCTCCCGGGGCAGGTGCAGATTTTCCAGGGTCATGTGGCCCACGGCCTGCGCACTGGAGTAACCGAGCATTTGCTCTGCACCGGCATTGAAGGTGCTGATAATCCCGCGCAAGTCAGTGGCAATGATCGCCACCTGAGTCGCGGCATCCAGCACACCGCGCAACTGCCCATGGGTGCCGCGCAACTCTTGCTCACGGTCGTGAAGTTCCTGGGTCCGCTGCTCCACCATTTTCAGCGCCCGCTGGCGCTGGCTGACCAACACATAGAGCAACACACTGAGCAACACACTGAGCAAACCGCCGAGCACCACCAGGCTGGCTACCGAGGAATGGTTAGCGTTCAGGAACGCAGCGCTGGGGCGCATGTCCACTTGATAATCGTGGTCGGCCAGACGCAGTAATCGCGTGGAGGACAAGTCACTGGCCCCCGCCGTGTTGGTCGACTCGTACAACACTTCGCGCTGATCATCGGTAGACAAGTCGAGGATTCGCACCGAGAGAGAGTCGTGATTCTCCTCCGGCAGCCCGTCCGCCAGCAGCTGACGCATGCTGATCACCGCCATGACGTACCCGGCGGGCGCGGCACTCGGGAGGTTCTGATGATTGACCGGCGCCACCAGCAACACACCCCGCGCATAGGCGGGCTCGATGCCTACCAGATGCAACGGTTGCGACACGACCATGCTGCCACTGCGATCGGCTCGCTCCAGAGTCGAGCGCCGCAGGGGCTGCGCCAGCAGGTCATAACCCAGCGGCGTGGGCAATCGGCTCTGGGTTTGGGTATACAGCACCGGCACGTACTCGTTCCGTTCCGCGGCCGGCTGCAACTGGCCATCGGCGGTGAGTTCGCGAAAGGTGAAATTGCTCAAACCCTCTTCAAGCACCGCGCGCTCAAGTAGAGGTCGTTCAGCGCGGGAAACCCGTGGAGCCCAGGAATAGGCCTGGGTGCGACGTAAAAGAGGCTTGGTGTAACCGTCGAATTCTTCGCGGGACACCGTCCCGGAATAGACAAAGAACCGGCGCAGGCCGTCGAGGCGCTGCTCCTGATCTTCGAAACGTTCTTCAATACGGCTGTAACGTTCACTGGCGAGCAGTTGAAAACGTTGCCGCAATTGCTGATGAAACTGATTGAGCGTTGCCCAGGCCAGCAATCCCGTGAGAATCCCGCCGACGAGTAATACCAGCAGCGCGACCAGCCAGGCCGAAACATCTTCGCGGATAAAACCCAGGATCTTGGGGCGCACGGCGTGCAACGACATAAAAACAACTCAAAACGCCAAGTGCCGGAAAAGCCCATTGGCCATGAATGGAGTTATAGCTATTAGCCACTAATTTGACCAGCACTGAACAACCCTCTGTAGGAGCGAGCTTGCTCGCGAAGGCGGCAGCGCAGTCAACATTGATGTTGCCTGACACACCGTCTTCGCGAGCAAGCTCGCTCCTACATCCATGGATCAGCGAGCAGTGATCTTCCACGCACGGTGGATTTTGCCATTACGGGCGAAATCCGGATCGATGGTCTGGGCGGTGATTTCTTCAACGGCATAACGCTCGGTGAGGTTTTCCTCAAGCGTGAACTTGCGGAAGTTGTTGGAGAAATACAACACCCCGCCCGGCGCCAGGCGCGCCATGGCCAGATCGATCAACTGCACCTGGTCACGTTGCACGTCGAAGATCCCTTCCATGCGCTTGGAGTTGGAGAAGGTCGGCGGATCGATGAAGATCAAGTCATACTCGTCACGGCAGGCATCGAGCCACGCCATCACGTCGCCCTGCTCCAGACGGTTCTTGTCGGAGAAACCGTTCAGCGAGAGGTTGCGACGCGCCCAATCCAGATAAGTTTTCGACAGGTCGACGCTGGTGGTGCTGCGCGCACCGCCCTTGGCCGCATGAACGCTGGCGGTCGCGGTGTAGCAATACAGGTTGAGGAAGCGCTTGCCGGCCGCCTCTTTCTGAATCCGCATGCGCATCGGCCGGTGGTCGAGGAACAGCCCGGTGTCGAGGTAGTCGGTGAGGTTCACCAGCAGCTTCACGCCGCCTTCGTTGACCTCGTTGAACTTGCCCTGCGCGCTCTGACGTTCGTACTGCTTGGTGCCGCTCTGACGCTCGCGACGTTTGACCACCACGCGGCTCTTGTCGATGTTCAACGCTTGCGGAATCGCCGCCAGGGCATCGAACATCCGCGCCGAGGCTTTTTCCGGGTCGATGGATTTCGGGGCAGCGTATTCCTGAACGTGGACCCAGTCGTGATACAGGTCGATGGCCATGGAATATTCCGGCATGTCGGCATCGTAGACGCGGTAGCAGTCGATGCCTTCACGCTTGACCCACTTGCCCAGCGCCTTGAGGTTTTTTTGCAGACGGTTGGCAAACATCTGCCCGCCTTCGCTCAGGCGCGGCTGCTCGACCACCACCGGTGCCGGTTTGATCGGGTTGCCGTTCTTGTTGTACTTCTCGTACTTGCCCGGCGCTTCGATGTTCGACGGCGCATCGGACTCGGCCTGTTCCCGCTCGATCTGGCGCTGTTCCGGAGTACGACGCTCGCCGGTGACGAACTGGTCCGGCGTGACCTTGATCAGCAGCAATTTGCACGGCAAGGCGCCGTTCCAGAACGAATACTGCTTGTGGCTGCGGATGCCCATGCGCTTGCCCAGGTCCGGGGCGCCAGTGAACACCGCCGCTTCCCAGTTCAGGCAGGCCTGACGCAGACGTTCGCCGAGGTTCTGGTAGAGGTAGAGCAGGCTCGCCTCATCGCCCAGACGTTCGCCGTACGGAGGGTTGCAGATCACCAGGCCTTTCTGGTTCTGGTCCGGGCGCGGCTCGAACGTCGCGACTTCACCCTGGTAGATCTTGATCCACTCGCTCAGGCCGGCACGTTCGACGTTGTTGCGGCCCGGTTGAATCAGGCGTGGGTCAGCTTCGTAACCGCGAATCCACAGCGGTGGCTTGGCCAGGCCGGCAGCGGCGCGTTCGGTGGCTTCTTCGTGGAGTTTTTTCCACAACGCCGGCACGTGACCGAGCCAGGCGGTGAAGCCCCATTGCTCGCGACGCAGGTTCGGTGCCATATCGGCGGCGATCATCGCAGCTTCGACCAGGAACGTACCAACACCGCACATCGGGTCAGCCAGGGCTCCGCCATCGGCGGCAATTCGTGGCCAGCCGGCACGGATCAGAATCGCCGCCGCGAGGTTTTCCTTCAGTGGTGCCGCGCCTTGCTGCAAGCGATAACCACGCTGGTGCAGGCTGTGACCGGAAAGGTCGAGGGACAGGATCGCTTCGCCACGGTCCAGGCGCAGGTGAATACGCAGGTCCGGGTTGAGTTTGTCGATCGACGGACGGTCGCCCTGCGGGGTGCGCAGTTTATCGACGATCGCATCCTTGACCTTCAAAGCGCCGAAGTGCGTGTTGTCGATACCCGAACCGTGACCGCTGAATTCGACAGCCAGAGTGCCATCGTTGAGCATGTGGTCTCGCCACTCGATATCCAGCACGCCGTGGTAGAGGTCTTCGGCGTCCTTCATCGGGAAGCGCTTGAGCACCAGCAGCACGCGGTTCGCCAGACGCGACCACAGGCACAGGCGATAGGCGGTTTCCATGGTGGCCATGCCGCGCACAGCCGAGGTGTGCTCACGTGCTTCCTCAAGGCCAAGCCCGACGGCTTCCTCGATGAGCAGGCCTTCAAGGCCTTTGGGGCAAGTGAGGAAGAGTTCGAAACGATCGGACATGGTAATTCCAGAGCCTTTAGCTAAGTGAATCGGCAACGCATTGCCGATCCGGTTTTCAATCAGGCGCTTTTCTAACAGAACGCCCGCGTGGCACGAAGGTGTGCCGTTCCCACCCTGACTGCTCGGGTTAAAAGAGCTTAGATGCCAGGGCAGATATAAAAGTTGATGCAACAAAATGTCATAAATCGACCCTTCGTCGAATAGTCCCCAAATGCAATGGGGGTCACTTTCGTTAAAGGCTCAGCCCTGTGAGCCGCGCAGGGCCGATCATACCGGGGTTTGGCCAATAAACACGGGACAAATAACGTGTTACTTATGGCCATACCATCTTTATGGTTACGTTCTTATGACAAAACGATCATTCCCTCGATGTGACGCATTGGTTAGAACTCAACTCAGGTTGACGTCGCAACGGCGTCAACACCTTGGCTCGCGACGCCGGCAGCGAGCCACCAACGGCAGAATTTTTCTGCCTGACCTCGATTGAGGTCGACGCGATACATACAGTCAACAAGTGAGGGCAACACCCTATGAGAAGACTTAAGCGTGATCCGTTGGAAAGAGCATTTTTGCGCGGATATCAATATGGCGTTGGTGGTAAATCCCGTGAGCTTTGCCCTTTTACTCTACCGTCGGTACGCCAAGCCTGGATCAATGGCTGGCGAGAAGGACGCGGCGACAACTGGGACGGTATGACCGGCACTGCGGGAATCCACAGACTCAACGAACTTCACGCCGTCGGCTAATACAGGGCACACACTCCGACACGACAATCTGATTACGCAACGACTTAACCACGCACGTCCCATCCGGACGGCGGGCTTCGGCCCAGGGGCTCCTTCGAGGAGCCCTTTTTTATGCCTGTAAAAATTGCGGTGGGGCTTTTGTGGCGAGGGAGCTTGCTCCCGCTGGGTTGCGAAGCGGCCCCAAAACCAATCAACTCGGTGTATCAGGTAAAGCGCGATTGCAGGATTTACGACTGCTCCGCAGCCGAACGGGAGCAAGCTCCCTCGCCACAAAAGCCTTTACCCAAGGCTACCCAGGTTTCAGCGCAGCGCGGCGATGGCATCCACCGATTCACGAATCAGCGCCGGGCCCTTATAGATGAAGCCGGAGTAGAGCTGCACCAGGCTCGCACCCGCGGCGATTTTCTCAGCCGCGTGCTTGCCTTCGGTGATGCCGCCCACGGCAATGATCGGCAAGCGACCGGCCAGTTCCGCCGCCAGCACCTTCACAGTGTGAGTGCTCTTGTCGCGAACCGGTGCGCCGGACAACCCGCCCGCCTCATCACCATATTCCATGCCTTCGACGCCGACGCGACTCAGGGTGGTGTTGGTGGCAATCACCGCGTCCATCCCGGTTTCGATCAACGCTTGGGCGACTTGAGCGGTTTCTTCGTCGGTCATGTCCGGTGCAATCTTGATTGCCAGCGGTACATGTTTGCCGTGACGCAGCGCCAGTTCCGCCCGGCGGGTGGCCAGGTCGGCGAGCAATTGCTTGAGCGAATCGCCGAATTGCAGGCTGCGCAGGCCCGGGGTGTTCGGCGAGCTGACGTTGACCGTCACATAGCTGGCGTGGGCATAGACCTTGTCCAGGCAGACCAGGTAATCGTCGACCGCGCGTTCAACCGGCGTATCGAAATTCTTGCCGATGTTGATGCCCAGCACGCCCTTGTACTTGGCTGCCGCCACGCGAGCGAGCAAGTGATCGACGCCGAGGTTGTTGAAGCCCATGCGATTGATGATCGCCTCGGCGTCCGGCAAGCGGAAAATCCGTGGTTTCGGGTTGCCTGGTTGCGGACGCGGAGTGATGGTGCCGATTTCGACGAAACCGAAACCCAATTGGGCAAAGCCATCGATCGCCGCACCGTTCTTGTCCAGACCGGCCGCCAGACCCACCGGGTTCGGGAACTCCAGGCCCATGACCGTCACCGGCATTTTCGCCGGTGCTTTGCACAGCAAGCCGTTGAGGCCCAAACGCCCGCCCGCGCCGATCAGGTCCAGGGACAGATCGTGGGAGGTTTCCGGGGAAAGTTTGAACAACAGCTGACGGGCCAGGGTGTACATGGGCGGGTTTGACTCTGGGCTATTAAAAGTGGCGGCGATTATAGCCGGGCTGGAAGGTTACGGGCGAGAAACGCTGTTAATTAGAAGCCATTTTTGCGGTCACCCATCGCAGCCTTCGCCCCAAGAGCGGTATTTGATAGTCCAAGCGAAGAAGAGCGATTAATGATCGACGCAACTGCAACAACGCCCCCTCCGCCATACAGGATGCAAAAATGCCTCTATTGCCCGCAACGTTCACTTCATCAATAGCTCAATCCCGTACAAACGCGACCGTCTCTGCCTCTACCACAACTCGCGATGCTCACACGATCATAGAAATGGAAGGTAGCTCCCAAACCATCGCCGAGATTCTCACCGAACATGTGAACACCCCTAACGGGCACATAGCTCAACTTCCAATGAACGACGTCATGCAAGGACTGACGAGCCTCGCCAATGAACTCGATAACGTCCTTACAGAGGAAACAGCGAACGCCCCTGCCAGCACTCAAGCGTTAGTCGTCACCATCGAATCACTGATGCGCGGCGACTCCGACGCTGTCAATCCGTCATATGAATACATCACTCTGAATATTGATGACCCGTCTCTGTTCGAAAACTCACGGCATTCGCAAGAGACCAGCCTATTTGTACAGCGCGCCCAAGCAATCGTTGACTCCCTCGGCGAACTATTGGGCAAACTAGGTCGTAATGAATTCGAAGGCGATCTCGGACGCTGGGCCAGCAACCTGACGATTTCCGGCGTGCGCACAGGCTTGGTCATCGGCACCCTGACAACGATCAGACAACTGATCGGATTCGCCGTGGAAAAGACCTTGCAGTCCAATGCCACCTCGCCGCTGACGCGCAACGTGATCGGCGCAATCGCCCTGACAATCGGCCCCGCGCTAAACATCCTCGGCGCGATCAGGGATGAGTGCAATGGAACTGCAAATCAACAAACACGCCTGGCTCGTCTCGCCACGCTCACGTTATCGATCGCAGCCTTGGCATCGGCAGCTGCAGTGCCATCCGCGCTACCGGCATTGGCCTCCTTCGGTTCACAAATGGCTTTCTACAGTTTTGCCCAGGATCTGGTGAACCTGTTCTGCCCAATCAGCGACAATGCCAAAACCAACCCTGGCGGCACAGCAGCCACAGGCGTGCTGAACGGTGCTCTTCAATTTTTGTCCTTCACCGGCATGAACTACACCGCACCACACTCCGGTCCCGGGTATGTCATGGCGCAAAGTAACAAGTCACCGCCCTCCGAAACCGAAGGTTTCGCCTATCAACTCTCGATCTGGCTGCAACATCAGGCAGACGCCGTACCTGATGCCAACCTGTCGGTCGAGACCCGGGCCAATGAGATTGTCGAATCCCTGGTCCCGGTGTTGGGACACGATGCACTGCGGGGTGCCTATAATGCTGGAGCAGACGTCGCCGGTCAGGTGTTCGGTGGCGAATTGATGCACCATTTTCAAGCGAACTCTTCCGACAAAGGTTTTCGAATCAACCCCATCTCTGTACGGATGCCTACCGCCGAACAAGTGGCCAATCAGTTTCTGTCCACGAATGCGATACGGACCTCCATGGGCGAAACGATCATTGCCGTCGTACTTGCAGGAACCCGGTATTTTACGACCCTGCCGATTTCGAAAGCAGAGGTTGACCATATCGTCAATACAATGGTCGCCATCGTGGTGTTCGCAGGACGTCCCGGTACGATGTACGTCAATGAGCGCACAAAGCCTGCATAAATCCATCTTCAACTGACGCCTATGCGCCTTGCCCTTATCGGCCTGGCGCACACAGTCTCACCACTCACTCTTTTCCCACGCTTCGTCGTCCATCGGCTGGAACACATCGCGCATAAAGCCCTTGACGAAGAGATCCATGCTGAACGCCAGGCCATTCGCGCCGCTGACTTCCTTATAGAGCGCCGTTTTTTCCAGATTCTCGTCTTTCAATCGGACCAGAACCTGCAGCGTGACCATCATCAACGCCTTGGCAGAGGGATACGCAGGAAATTCACCATCCGCCCCCCGCCGCGAGCGGAGAAATTCATAAATGGCCTTCTCGCCTGCTCCCTCCATCGCCAAGAGCTGTTGATACAAGTGCTCGAACTCAGGGTCCGGGCGCTTGCTCCCGGAAAGATCCTGGCTGGCGGCAAGCAGGCGCGACTCCAGTGTCTCGACCGGCGGGCTGCCACGTTCACGTGTGCTGGAGCCCATCACGGTTTCAATCTTCATGGCGGACCTCGGTCGGGGCAATTTGAGTAGAACCGGCAAAACGCCGGGCGAAGGTCGAACACAGGTCCGTGAGTGCCTGCAGCGAAGCCTGGTCCAGCGAACGAACCGACTCCGGCAGATTTGCGACGCACGCCAGTAACCGCGGTTCCAGTCGTTGCCAGGTCGTTTCAATATCGAATTCGAGCAACTGATCCGCAAGGCGCACCACGTATCGCTCTTGCGAGTGATAGTCGAGGACCACCTCGCCGGACCAAAGCCCGCGCAATCGCTCGCGCAGTTCATTGCCCCGCGACCGACAATGCACCGGTAGCAGCACCTGCAATGTCGCGCCCGAATGAACCGGTTGTTCCGTCAGCCAACGCTCCAGCATTTCGTCCAGCCATTCGGGGCGGCTCAACGCCTCTGCAAGCAACCCGTGAGCGGCCTGTGCAAGGTCTGCGCGCAATTGCAGCCCCAGCGCTTGCGACTCGAGCAACCCATTGGCCAGATGCTCGATCGCGCGCAAGAGGCCTTCGGCATAGCCTTGCTGAAAGGCCAGGGCATGGACCGCATCGGCGTCACGTCGGGCCTGGTCGATACACTCACGGGCCCAGCGCTGAGCCTGAAGCTGCAAGGTGCGACGTCGACGCGCGGCGGCAATGTCTTCGCGGGACAAATGCGCATCGCTCGACTCGGGGAGTTCAGTCAGGGTTCGGATGGAGTCGAGCATGCTGCACCGCCAAAAAGAAAAGAGCTGTATCGGGTTCAGTGACCGGCCATTGCCTGTGCAAGCGAACAACCGTCTCGGAAAATTGCAAGGTCAGGCGTTCCAGCAACATCGGCGGTACCTGTTCGGACCAGCTCCATAACGCATTGAGGCCGGCGGCTTCGACCTGTTCCATTGACACAGGCGAGCACTGAATCGACAGGCCGCTTCGAGCACCCAGGCTACAACCGGCGAACCTGCGCAACGGCAATGGCAGACGTTGCAGTGCCGCGCCTCGCGCCAGATTGGGCAACAGGCGATGAGCCCCCATCAGGGCGGCGATATAGGGCAATTGTGCCCAATGACGAACCCATTGATTCGCCACGGCTGTCAGTGGCATCGAAGGCCACGGACCTTGCAGTGCGAGACCTTCCAGCAATATCCGGTTGATCAGGTTTCGTGCTTCAGGCCCATCGAATCCCGCCGGTACAGGCAGGCGCTGCGGGTGCAAATAACTCAGAGGCTCGGCGAGAATCCGCTGTAAACATTCAGCGTGCGACATCACGTTGCCCTGCGCTTGACTGGCGGTAGGCCCAGGCTGCGCCACCGGCCAACAGCAATCCGGTCACCGCGGCCAGCAACCACACCCCGTACGAATGCCCCCGGGTTGCGGTCATGGACGGCGCCACATGCTGTGTCGGTGAACGCTTCGACAGCACCACCGAGATGTTTTCGTACTCGACCGCCGCAAAGCTGTTCTTGAGAAAACGCTTGATGTCGGTGATCAGCAATTGCGGTTGGATGTCGCGCTCATGGATCGCCACCGCCGAGAGGTGGATGGGTGGCGCCTTGCGCCCGCCTTCGCCGGCATCCAGGTCATAACTGACATGCACCCGCGCCGACACCACGCCTTCGAGCACGCCCAGCGACTGTTCGATCCGCTGCTCCAGCGCCGAATAAAGTCGGGCTTTTTCAGCACGAGGCGAGGCCACCAGCGAGTCGGCAGGAAACATCTCTGCCACTTGCAGGCGTGGCCGGGAAGGCAACGAATAGAGATTGAGCAAATCGACGGCTGCGGAAAAATCGACTTGATCGATTTTCACCGCATAGCCGGTTTTGCCCGCGTCGACTTTCACCGCTGCGATGTTGTTGCGTTGCAGGACCGAAAGCACTTCATTGGCCTGCTGCTGGTCCAGCCCTTCGAGCAGATTCGGTTGGCGACATCCCATCAGCGCCAGGCACAACAGCATCAACAACACGCCTGGCTTCATGACGCACGCAACAGGGTTTCGGCCGTGCCCACCGCTTTGCGGACCAACACGTTGAGCAAATTGATGTCCACGTTGTATTGCCCGGTCATCTCTTGCAACTGGGCCAAGACTTCGGGGTTGGTGATATCCGGGCGCTGCATCAGCTGATTGATTGCTGAAACGTCCTGCTCACTGTTGACTGCGGAACCGGCAAACGCTTCGATCAATCGTGACTCGAGGGAAACGATCGGACCTTCCTGCGGGTTACGCAGTTCAGTGAAAGCTGTGCGCTGGATGATCGAACCGGAAATGTTTTGAATAGACATAGAATGCACTCATGAAAATGGCCATGGTCAGGAACCAATGGCCGGTTAAAGGCAAAAGTCAGCGAGCCGCCTGGATGATCGCCATGTCGATATCCTTGAAGCCTTTGATCGTGTTGGTCTGGGCATTGCGAAAGACGGTGTAGGACGAAAAAGCGGTCTGGTAAGCCGCTAATTTCGAAGGATCCGAAGCATCATCCTTCAGCGCCACGAGTGCCGCATCCAGAGCCTCCTGAAGGGTTTTTGCACCGTTCTCGAATCCCTCGGCCTGACGCCCGAGAAAATCATCAGGAAAGAGGATCGGAAATCCGGGGATGCCTGGGTCTGCCATAAGTCACCTTTTAGTGTTGTGTTGGAAAATGCCAGGATGACGAGGTCATCTTGATGTAGCCCTGTGGGCCGGTTTGAAATGACTTGTCCTTGAGCGCGTCGTCCTTGAGCTCGACCGTGAAACTCACGTAGCGATCACCCCACTGCCGGTAAAAGTTGTCGACGTATCGGCGAGCGGCGGCCAGTTCGGAATCCTGCAAGTTGCCGGCTACGGCAAACGTGACACTGTCTTCATGCTCGATGCGGCTGAAGGTCAAGGACAGGCGTTGCAAACCCTCTTGCGCCAAGTCCGCCAGCAAGCTGTCGTCCTGCATCTGCACCCCGATGTCGCGGGCATAGGGCGCGGCCGCGAGCAGCGCATCGAGCAGTTCGGTTTGCTTTTGAGGCGTGAGCAGATTGCGCTGAGTGCTGAGCAGCAGTCGCGGTACCGACGGATCCTTGAGATCAAGGGAATGCCAGGCCAGTTGCGGATCATGGTCGACCAGCAACTGCTCCAGCCGGCGGCGCTCCTGGTCCATGACCAGGACTTTGCCGGTCAGCGTGTTGTGGCGCATCAGCACTTGCCGACTCCAGCCGGCATCGCGCTCGGTATCCACGAACACATAGATCGCATTGTCACGACCGCTCAACACCTTCGCCTCGGCACTGGCCCCGGCGATCAGCGTGCGAACATCGGTTTCAGGCGCCGGCCCCGGCACCGACCAGATAGCGACTGTGGTCACCAGCGCAACCAGCACCAGAGTGCCGGCGATCCATCGAGTCAATGGGGCACGCCACCCTTCAACATCGGCAGCTTTGGCTGAAGCGCTGTGTTGCTGACCGAGCAGTTCAGGTGCCCAGGATTGGTCTTCAGGACGCAGGGCGATTTGCAGGCCGCCGATCTGCACCCTGATCTGAAAGGCACAGTGGCGTAGTTCTGCTGACTCATTGAGTAGCCGCAACGGTAAGCCATCCGGCGTGCCTTGGTCGGCCAGCACCTCAAAATTACAGCCACCCTCCTCCAGAGGAACGAAGATGGCATCGGCAGGAACGCTGGCGGTCAGTGCCCCCTCCCCCAGCAGATCCACAGCCCCGACCACGAACAAGGTGGTGGTGTCGCCGAGCGGGAATTCGCAGCCTTGCAGCGGACCATTTAGTATCCGTAGAACGCAGGATTGCGGGGCGGGGGCCGTCAGGACTGTCACCGTTCAAGCTCCAGGGTTGTGAAATGAGCGGGCATGCTAGATAGGCTGGCGGCAGGATTCCTGATCGAATTCTGCCGATTGCACCCGGCAGAGGATCAGAATCCTCAGCCAGCCTTTTTCATAGCGCCGTCACTGTCGAGCCTGGGTAAACACCTGATAGCGCTGCCAGACCTTGCGCGCATAGCGAAGACGCGCGGCTTGCCGGTGGGGAGAGTTGCCGGCGTTGTAGGCACCCACCGCCGTCCAGTTGTAGCCGTAACGGGCGACAAAATCGGCAAGCACCGATGCACCGACTTCCACCGACAGGCAGGGCTCATCCAATAGGCGCTGCTCGGTAATGCCCTGAGCGCTTAAACGGGGTAGATGATGGCTGTTGATTTGCATCAACCCGATGTCGTGGCTCCCATCCTTGTTGTAGTTCATGGCATCCGCCGATTGTCCTGACTCCACATCGGCGATCGCCTGGAGCAGCTCCGGCTCGATGGCATGTTTCGCGCCTGCCGAATGCCAGCAATACGCGTGCGCGGACCCGAAGCCAAGACACAGCAGAATGAATATCGGTTTGAATGCGTACCGACTCATGCCAGACACCGCCGACTACCAAACGCAGGCGACTTCTCAGCGCCTTGCAAGGTTTGTCGCCCCATCAGCACGACATCCGCGCAATTGCCTGCCAGAACAATACGGTCCTGGAAAATCTTCGCTCGCACACAGTCGGGATCATGCCGTAAACACCTTTCGAGACTGTGCATCGCCTGCTCGTTGCGCCGCCAGAACCAGTGATGCCAGGCGTAGAAGAAATAAACATCGGCCTGTTCGGCGTCCAATAGACAACGTCGAAAAAGTACTTTTGCGGCATCCTCGCATCCACGAAGACTGGTCAACAACGCAAGACGCACAAGTGCCTGCGTGCTGGCGGGGTCCAGCGATAAGGCTCTGGAAATCGCGCAATGCGCCTCGTCGACAGCGCGCCCCTGCTCGCACAGGCCAAGCATGGCCTTCCCCAGCCAGGCATCCGCCAAACCGCACCAGGCCGCGGCGTAATTTCCGGCCAACTGCAAACAGTGTCTGAACTGCACCAGGGCATCACGCAGGCTTTGCGGCGTGTGCTGTTGCACGCTGCACAAACCACTGAGATAAGCCACGGCCGCGGGGTACGAAGAACAGGAATCACCGACAGGACGCAAGCCGGGAGCGCGCTGCGCAACCAGACACGTCAACGCGCCAAGCGCCTCTCCCGGATCACTGGCGTCCAATGTCTGTCCATGCAACAGAGCGTGATCACGCCCACGGATCAGTTCGACCGACCACCGCTGTCGCTCACTCGAGCCGGTACAGCGCCCGCTCAAGCAGTAGTCAGCAGACAATTGCCCAACCAGCCCCCGAACATCAACCGGTTGGCCGAAAGCTGCCATCAGTCCCGAGGGAATGACGTGCAACGCCTCGCCGAACGCCGCAGTCAATTGACGGATCATCACATCCTGCAGATCCAGAGCGGCAACCTCGTCGAGATTGCGAAAAGGCAGAACGGCCAGCGTCGGTGCCGCGATCCTCGTGTGGCTCGGCGTGTCGAGTTCGACAACCGCACAGGTTAATCGATAACCCTGGCCGTACACCGTCGCAATGAAATCCTTGTTCTCCTTGAGCAGCTTGCGCAGCGCGTAAATGCAGCGGGTCAACGACTCTTCAGCCGCATCGGCTTCAGGCCACACACAATCCAGCAAATGGTCTTTGCTGAGCACCGTGCCCGCCGAACCGAGCAGCAGACGTAAAACACTTAACTCTTTTGGGGGAACGTGGACTCCTTGTCCGTCTCGCATCAGCGTTCCATCGCTTTGCAGTTGCCAGTGGTCAAAAACGTACGACTTGACCGGCGTTTGATCAGTTGCACTGTCCATACTTTGAGACTTCTCTATAGAAAGGTACTGAAGCGCAATCAAGCCTGAGAGGGGTCAGGCTCGAGATGACAAGCTGCGTGACTATAGGAAGTTGAGTGGGGGGATTCCGTAGGGCACAAGCATTTAGAGTCAGACGAAATCACGACAAGAACTGTAGGAATAGTTTCTCAAATCTAATTTTTCAAGCCTCCATAATCCGCCATCTCGACTGGTGAGCAAGCATAGCCATGAGCTTTTTTTGTAAGTAAATCGCTGTACGGAGATTTATTGTGCCCACCCCTATTTAAAACACATATCACCATGAATATATCAAGCATTTACACTCCGCAGTTCACAAGACCTGTCCCAGTCGAAAGTTCGGCTACCAGTACTGTCAACGAGCGTGAACCAAAAACACAACATAACGAAAAAACCTATCAAAACGTTTTCACTATGATCAGTGAACGCTATCAACATTTCCGCCCGGATACAGAACTCGGTTTTCAACAACGCCCGGGCGTCACCGCGGACATCGAGTCCATTTCAAAACAAAATTTAATCTCCATACTAGAGCACATCAAAACCAATGACAATTTATTGGAAAGCTGCAAAAACAATTCAGCCAAGGCTCCGTTTTTCAATAAATTTTACTTGATGTCTAACCCAGACCAGGGCTGGAATCTTCGCCTTCACTCTTTTAATGTCAGAGGTAGCGGCCTCGGAGAAGAAGATAGCCCTCATTACCATCGCTGGACATTGGCATCAAAAGTTCTGGCGGGAGGGTATCTCAACATTAATTATCAGGAAGGCCCTAAAACAGAATCCACACCACAAAAAGATACTTACTCAAAATATGAACTCAGCTCATCAAAATCCCAAATCAGCAATGAAGCACGCAATGCCAAGTACATTTCAGAAGCGGAGATGAAACCCACAGAAAAAACTTTGTATGCACAAGGAGACCTGAACCATTTCCCTATAGCTAAACCTCATAGCGTGGAAACTCATGCGACCACAATGGGAACCACGTTAACACTCGCCCATACAAGCAAGGCCGCCTCTAACACTTCAATTACATTCAAAAAAACAACTAACATCGAAGCACTCCCCGAGATAAAAATAGAAAGCAATGAAGCTTTCATGGCCATGCTCCAAGAACAGATAACGCATCTACAGGTACTCGACATGAGCGACAACCTGAACAAGTTTCTGCTCTCAAAATTCGAACAGGGCGCTACACTTTCAACGGGAGAGGAAAAGCATCTGGCTGATTATAAAGAACCAAACTACGTAGAAACCTCATTACTCCCAGCACTTGCCATTTATCAAATGGAATCCCTTAACGGGATTGAACACAACGAATTTTCCGAAGACACTGCACGCCTTATTGACACTGAACTTTCAGAAATAGAATGTAATTCCCTTAACACATTAATCGCCACCAATCAGCACGATCTCTTCGACAAACAATTATCTGTCATCATCGACGATATTGAGCTCGCACGTCAACTGAGTGAGCGCACTAACCAAGCGACCTCAACACCCTAACCCATCCTCCTTAAGAAGACCGCCCCTATCGGGCGGTCTTCTAAAAAGGCACCCAGCCAACTATTACCGACAAATAAAATCAACAACCTCTACCCACAACCAACACTAACACTTACACCCACTCGCTAAATCTACTCACCACACTCTGCTCTTTGAACAACTCGCTCATCAAACTTGTTGCTGCACCGTGCCCTAGTAAATGACCCGCGTCATCCTTAGGGTTACCCAGAACAGCTCTGAGGTTTTGCCCCATGTAGCTGAGCGTGCCTTCTGCAACTTCAACCGCACTGTGATAGCCCAGCCCTACGAGGAATGCTGCCGCCCCTGCTACTCGTGCAAGTTGTTGATCTTGCCTCTCCAAAGAAACGGTAGAAAGTGGATCCCAGTGATCGCCTTCCCTTTTGTTCAGTGCGCCAAGGAACTGCATCTCATGAGAGTCACCCCGCAGCATATCCCATACTTGCAGAATTTCTGCTGGAGAGCCTGACATATGACCAACTAGTGGCTCAGTGGTAGCGACAACTCGATCTTTGCTGAGATGGGCTATATCCCATTTAGCACCAGGAATTCTTTGATTCGGTGCAATGCCAAGCTGTATATCTGCTTTCTCGCCAGTGTTGTGTATTCCTGTTCGTAGGCTCAGCTCAGCTGGTGGCCGATATCGCTCTTCTTTCTTCAGAGGGCCTACGCTCGAGGACCCCGCAACTTTCTGGATATTCCGAATATTATTTTCCGTGGGTGTAGACAGTTTCCGCTCTACCATTAGACCATGCAGGTTTTCTATAAGAGCATTCGACTGGTGTAGAGTCCGCCCTTCAACCACACTCTTCTCTAATCCATCTACATATAAAGCGCCAATATCGCCCATAAGAGCTATCACAACCGCTCGATCTAAACCTGTGACAGTATTCGGCTCATCGGGACACCGGTTTTCGTCACGTACTCGCGCGAGGGTTTCGAGAAGTGTTTCAACACTTCCACCCAAAAGCAATCCTTCCGACCCAAACAAACGTGCGCCCAATATTTGCTGATTCTCAGACTTCAGGTCCTGAACCAGATCATGCAATGTCGAGGCAGCCTCACCAAGTTCACTTTTAAGTAGAGGCCCTGGATTATAAAGAAGATTTCTCGCCGCCTCTGTTTGCGATATAGCCAGATTGAGGGTCATTGCGCTGCTCGTTGAGCGCAGCGCTGGATCGATAAGAAACACCGGTGGCGCAGAAGACAAATTATGCTTACGATCCGAAGTCGAATCATCGCTCTCCTTCTGCATGCAGGTGGAAAGCTCGCAAAAAATCGCACCACTGAAGTTATTGCGGTCTGCAATAGAGATACTGCCTACCAAACTGCCCACTGAAAGCACGGTACTGCTTGCCTCTGCCTTTACCAACTTTGTTGATAACTGTGTCACCGCAGGTACTGGGCCAGAATTAGCCATGAACATAGGGATTTGGCCTACAGTCGTTCTATCGATATTTTTCATCATTCAGTCCCTTGATCACCCATTAAATCCATAAAATCCACAAATTCGTAGACACTAGATGCAATGCATCATTACCGAAGGCTCTCAGTTGCGGGATCACACATCCTGCGGATCCTTAGACTCAGTTCTAACCACACAAAACAACGACTGATAACGCTGCTCTAGCCATATGACTAAAAGAGTACAACACTAAACCTCGAAACCTCCTAATCATTTTATTTCAAAACAAATCGATGCGGTCATTTCAGCGACCTGACTAAAGACATGGACACTTTCTAAATCATTCGGCATTTCCCCCCAGGATAATGCCCTAGTCCACAAACCAACTCGCTCACCTACACTTATCCACCAAACAACAGATATCCCTCACTGTCTTCCACTCCGCCACCCCGCCCTCTGGCAACTCAACACCGAACACCTCGTTTAACGCCATAACAACCTCAACCAAACTCATGGAGTCAACATACAAATCTTCGACCAACCGCGAATCAACCTCAACCTTTCGACGATCGACCGAAAAGTAATCCGACAACACTTTAATGACCTGACACTCAACTTCACATTGAGCACTTGATACGCCAGACATTACTCCTCCAATACAAAAAAAATGGGCGCAGGCCAGTTAAAAACCAACACCACACCCACTACTTAAATTAGAACACTGATTTTTTGTTTTTTCACACTTCAAAAATTCAACATCGCCTTCAACATATCTGCAAACTGATTCAAATGCGAAGACAGCGTCTTATTAAAATTATCGTGATAAGAGTTGGCATTCGAATATTTCTGGGTAAAGGACTGCAACGTATTTTTCATACGCTCTTCCTGAGCATTGAAACCTGTTTGCCAGGCCTGGAATCTCGCGGTGTCCCAAGTGACTGTACCGCCAGCAGGCAGGCTGCCCAACATGGTCGATAGTGGTCCGGTATCCATGACGACACAGTAGGTACCGTCGGCATTTTGCTTCAGGCAACTGGCGGGCAGGCCCAGTGCTTTGCGCCAGTTCTCGGCCTCTTCCCTACTGGCGCCATCACTGCCGGGTTTCGGGAACAGCACGGCCAGGGGGTTTGGATGACTGTACTTGGCGAGAAGGTTGTTCAGTGCGGTTCTGAGTGCATCTGCATTGAGCTTGACCTCTTTGCCGTCGCTGGCACCTTCGATCCAGTCTTTCAACTTCGCGGTAATTTGCGCATTGAAGTCGGCGAAGAAGTCCGAATAGGCCGCGATGATGTGTTCATATCCGGCCAGGTAACCGTTTTTTATCAGGTCGATGAGTTCGAGCAGCTTGTCGAAAAAGTCGCTTGAAGAATTCAATCTGGCGTCGAACCCGTCAGCGATCTCGTCCGGCACGGGCATTCGTCTCAGTTCACCGAGAATACGATTTTGTTCATCGTAGAGTTGTTGGCGCTGTTCCATTGGCAGTGTTTCGAGGCAATGGGTGAACACCATCCCACATTGCTTTATCTGCTGCGTCCACATCTGCGATCGAATGCGTTTGGCCTGGATTTGTTCGACAAACTCAGCCGACGTGAAGTGTTGCGCCAAAGCTTCAGCCGACCCACCTTCAAGCCCCTTGGCTACTCCCGTCGGGCACTTGAGCATATTTTCATAATTACGATTCAATGCTTTTACCGAGCGTTCCAGTAACTGCGTCATGGAAAACGCAGCATGGATCTCGGCGTGCATTTCGGGGGGCCGCGGCGGTTCAGCAACGGGATTGAAGTCTGCTGACGGCATGCGTCCAGGCGGTGTGGAATCCGCAATTTTCATTTTTGATTCCCTATTCAGGCCGATATTGCACGAATGACTTCAGCGCGCGATTGAAAAAGCTGCATCACCATGTCCATCAGTTTTTGCAGCAACGCCGTCTCGGCCGAGTCTTTCTGGCCGACTTCATCGCTCAAACTCTTCTGGGTGTTTTGCGCACTTTGCTGCAATACCTCCTGTTCCCGTGCGGCGTGTTCGGCCATGCGCACCATGTTCGACACCACTTGGCTCATGCTCATCGACATGGCATTGAGCGCGCGACCGATTTCGAGTTTCTTTTCGATGCCCTTGGTGCCCATCTGGCTCAGCCAGTCGGAGGTCTGGCCGATCTTCTGCGCCTTGAGGATTTCCCCATCGAACCACGCTTGCTCCTTAGGAGTCAGTGTGGCCCCCTGAGGTTTGAAGTCGACTGAAGTGGACCTGCCGAAATCATCGAAGGTCTTGATCTTGTAGGTGGTTTCCGGGTTCCAGTCATCGCGGTTGCGATCACGCCTGAGGTCGCGTTCGATGTTGCCGGCGTCCATGGCGTTACGCTTGTGCAGGTTGATATCCGCATGCTTCAAACCTTGCCCCTGAAAAGTCTTGACCATGGCGAACCCGGCGATGGCACCGGACACCACTGCCGCGGTGATGGCGCTGTACAGCGCAGCCTTGCCTGACTCGACAATGGCAGCGCCCTGGGCCTTGGCGGCGTCGGCGGCCATGACGCTGAAATGGCCGCGCAGTTGTGCGTTGGCCACTCGCGAGATATTCAGCGCAATGATCGCGGCCACCAAGACGTTGGCGTGCTTCTCCCAGGCCCCGGGGTCGAATACCAGATCGTTGCGTACTTCATCGCTGAGCATTGTGGAAGCCGCGACGAAGTCTTGCCAATCGGATTCACTCAGCTGGTAATCGTTGCTGGCATTGTCGAGCTCCCCTGCCGACGGGGTTCGAACATCAGGGTTCTTGAGAATTTGTTTTTCGGCGCTCGCTGTATTCAAAGCGAAACCCTTGGGCACCTCGAGTTTCTTTTCTGCGGGAGCTAGCGCCGCTTGCGAATTGATCAGTGCGCGTGAGAACACGCTTGTGCTGTTAATGGCGGTCATATCGAGTTCCTTTTATCGATAAGTTCAAACGTGCCGAACCATTTGCAGGCTGACGGAATGGCTGCGTTGCATATCGGCAAACAGCTGCTCGATTTCTCGGGTACGGACCTGCATGGCCTGGCCGTAGTCATCGACCAACCGGCTGAGGTAGGAAGTGATTTCCTCGCTGATCGCCATGCGCACCCGCACGTCAGCCAGGTGCTCGGCAGCCTGGGCCTGGTGCATGCCACTCCTGATCTGCAACCCGCCCTGCACGGCCACACTGCCGAATTCGGTGACGGCTTGGGCGATCTCGAGATTGGCGGCGTAACGTGCCAGCGATACCGCGTCTGCACCGTTAGTGATGAAACTGCGTAATTGCGTGAGCATCTGGGTCAGCGAATTGCCGACCGATGTCGCTAACTGCTTCATGGCCTGCATTGCGGCAGGCGCCGCCTGAGCGACCACCGAAGCCAGTTTCGATGCCACTGCACCGAGCATTGGCCCGATCACCTGAGCCCCGATCACTGCCGTCAACACCACGGCCGCCAGCGTGGCGGCAATCCCCTGGATCATGCCGGCGATCTGCGCGATGTCTTTTGCAGTTTCTGGATCGACGCCCAGCCCAATCAGCATTTGGGTGTAGAGCTCGGTGAACAGTTTGATGGCTTCCTGCATCACAGTGGTCAACGGTTTCATGGCCTCGGCCATGAAAGACACGCCCGTCGTCTCCTTGACCACCGCGTCGGAAATCATCACCGCCGCACCGATCACCCCCACTGCGACAAGCACCGGGTTCGCGGTCAGTACACCGGCCGCGATTGTCGCTACGGTCAATATCGCGCCGACGATTGCACCAATGCAGCCCATGGTCTTCTGCAGCGCCTCGGCCTTGCGGACTTCTTCCAGGTACTTTTCCGACTCGAGCTTCATATGTTCCTGAAGCTTGGCTTGCAGCTCCTGGAACAGCTCTTGACTGATTTCCTCCTTGTTCTGGGCCGACTCGCCGAGCAGCTCGATAATCTTCAAGCGGTTCAGCAGTGCCAATGCACTGCTGCTCAGCGCCTTTTCATTGGATTCCTTGACGGAGGGGCCACCGAGTCCCGCCTCCTGCGCTTTCGCGAACACCACAGCCAGTGTTTTGGCGCAGGCATTGGCGATCTCGACCAGTTTCAGATGAGCAGCGGTCGCCGTTTTCAGGGTTTGGGTGTGACCCGACAGCTCGCCTTTGAGCTTGTCACGCAGCGCCAGTTCACGCGCGTACTCAGGTGACTCAGGATCCAGCTCCGCCAGCCGTGCTTCGCTCTCATCCAGCAGTCCCTGACAATGCAGAACCCGTTCGCGCAACTGATCGAGGTGTTCCTGGCTGCTCCCGACCTGACCCTCGGCAGCTTCCAGCGCCTCGACGGCAGCGGAGTATTCAGCCGCCAGTTTTTCATACCCTTGCTGCCTGGCGCCGGCCATGCTTTGCAACATCGCCAGGCGATTTTTCAGCTTGTTGACGTCGACCTCGCCGAGCATCTCACTGATCAACGCCATCAACAGCGTGAACAGGTCTCCGTTGGTTTCCTGTTTGTTGCCATCGGCACCAGGTGCTGGTGCATACAGCACGGGCCGTCCCGCGCCAGCAGAGGATTGGCCGGGCCGACCTTCATAGTTCACCGACATCAGGCGTGCCAATGCCTCTTGGCCGGCCTTCTGATAATCGGCCGTCCTGGCGGCCTGACTGGCCGCGTTGCCGTACATTTCAAACGCTTCAGTACGACTCATTGGCCCCTGAAAGGCCGGGTAAAAAGTACTTTTGATTTCACTCATGTTCAGTCTCCGAATAGTCCTTTTCAATGTGACTCAAGGTGTCGAGATACACCCGAGCCTGCGTACGCAAATCATCTTCCGTTGCCTGCTCGATCACGTACTCGAAACACAACCTGGCCTTGCCGACCCTGCCCAGGGCAAGTTGGCACTGGCCGGTATAAAACATCGGCCGCCAGTCGTTCTTGCCTTGGGCGAAGGCGATCGCATACAGGTCGATCGCTTTCTGGTGGCTCTGTTTGAGTTGGTGTACGGCGGCCAACCCCATCCAGTAATGGCTGTTGTAAAAATCGTAAATGCACAGGAAGTGGAAAAATTTCTCGGCATCGTCCAGCCGCCCCTGCTCGTAAAACTGGAACGCGAAGGCGTAGAGACTGTTCATGTGCTCGTCACTGATGCCTTGCACGTCTTTCAACGCCGCGCCACCGAGCACTGCATCCACGACTTCGAGGGCCACTTGTTCAGCTTGTTGTTTGTCGCGACTCATCAGCCACACTCCTGAAAAACGTCAGCGCTGCTGACGACTGCATTGAGCCAAAGCGCTGGCGAGCACGCTGCCAAATTGCGCTCATGCCAACGTTCAGAGGAAAAAGGAAAAGGAAGAAATCAGGCTTGTTCGACTTGCTCGAGCCAGATCAACAGACGCAATACTTCCTCGACTTCCTGCACCTGAAGGAAGCTGTAGCGCTGGTGAGTTTTGAAGATCCGCCGGGCCAGGGCGATGTCGTTGATCACCGGCACACCGACCTCTTTGGCATAGGCTCGAACGGCCAGGGCGCGCTGGTTGGTTTCCATCAGGGAGATGAACGGCAGCACAGTGATTTCCGGGCGGAAGTACACTCCGATGGCAATGTGGGTCGGGTTGGCGATGATCATCCGCGAGCTGCGCACATCGGATTTAACCTGTTCGGACAGGAGTTCCCGGTGCAGGTCACGACGGCGCCCCTTGATTTCCGGATTGCCATCCTGTTCCTTGTGTTCGCGCTTGACCGACTCCTTGTCCATCATTTGATCTTTCATGAACAGCCAGTATTCGCTCAGCGCATCCAGCACGACGATCAGCAGGACGCACCCCAGGAACGCCAGCACCAGCACTAGCAGCAAGTGCCCCCAGATCGCGAACAGGTCCGGTGCCTGGGCGAACAGTTGGGCGAACAGCAGTTGCCGCTGGGTGATCCAGACGATCCACAGCGCCATGGCAAAACTGCCCAGGTACAAGAGCGCTTTGACGGTGTCCTTGACGGTGCGCATGCTGAACAGTTTTTTGAAACCATTGATCGGGTTCAACGCCCCCAGATTGAGCTTCAAGGCCTCGCTGGCCAGCGCAAACCCACTTTGCAACAGCGCAGGCAATGCGCTGGTCAACACGCACACCAGCAGCAATGGCAACAACGCCTTGAGCCCGACCAGCACCAGCATCGCCGAGTACTCTTGCAGGTCAGTGTCAAAGTCGCTGGCGATGATGCGCCGATAGACTTCCATGACCTCGAGCAATGAGCTGTTGAACACCATGTAGGTGATGCCGCAGAGGGTCAGGCAGGTGATCACCAGATCCTTGGCCTTGAATGTCTGCCCTTTGCGCGACGCATCGCGCAGACGCTTGGCAGTAGGCTTCTCAGTCTTCGAGGCGCTGGACGACATCGGTACCCTCCCCGTCGACGCCCAGGTAGTGCTCCAGCCCATGGGATTTGGTGCCCATGCGCAGGACTTCATCCGGCAGGTTCACGCCGAAATACAGCATCAACACCACCAGCGCCACCAGGCTCTTGACCGTCAGCGACACCGAAAATGCGTTCATTTGCGGCGCGTAGCGCGAGAGCAAGCCGAGCAACGCTTCGCTGACCAACAGCGTAGCCACCACCGGCGCGCTGATCACCAGCGTCTTGCTCACCAGCGCATCCAGCAGGCTGAAGAGTGATTGCAGGTGCATCTCGCAACCGGTGGCCGGTGTGCAAATACGGTAGCTGTGGCCAACGGTTTCGAGCATCAGCAACATGCCGCCGCCTTCGAGATAAACCACTGCGGCAAACAACTGGAGAAAATTCGCCAGCTCCGAGGTATCGACGCCGTTGGCCGGGTCCACGGTGCTGCTGAGCATAGCCCCGCGCTGGTTGTCGATCAGGTTGCCCATGGCGTGCAACACCCAGAACGGCCAGCACAGAAGGCATCCAAGCAGTACGCCAATGCCGGCCTCACGCAACACCAGACCGAAGAACGCCAAACCTTCGAGAGCAGGCAGCGGCACGCCCACATAAGCCCAGAACCCCGTCACCACCAGCACAATGACAGCCTGACGTGGTGCGCCCGTGAGCACGCCGCTGTTGAGAAACGGCAACATGAAAAATAATGGCGCCAGGCGTGCAACCCCCAGGATGGCGGCGGCGAACCAGGCGTACAGGTCGAAAAACAACGTCACCGACATCGCTAACCCAGCGCCAGGCGGATGACTTCACGGCTGAAATCGAGCAGGGTTTCACCGTACCAGCCCGACAGCAGGAACAGGCACGCGGCGACCGCCAACAACTTGAAACCGAACGGCAGTGTCTGCTCCTGCAATTGGGTCACGGTCTGAATCAACCCGACCACCAGGCCGACCACCGTGGCGACAATGATCGGCCAGGCCACCATCAACAGAATCAGGTATAGGGTTTTATTGCCGGCATAGACCAGATCGTTCATGAGCCGCCCCTACGCCAGCAAGGTCAGGTATTGCTTGACCAGCCCGGTCGACAGCAGCGCCCAGCCATCCAGCGCCACAAACAGCACCAGTTTGATCGGCACCGAAATGATCACCGGACTCATCATCATCATGCCCAGCGCCAGCAGAATGCTGGAGATCACCAGATCGACGATCACGAACGGCAAATACAAGTAGAAGCCAATCTTGAATGCGCTTTTGATTTCACTCAACGCGTAGGCCGGCAGCAGCGAAAACAGCGAGGGCGTGAGTTCTTCATCGGCGGGCAGGCTGATGTCGGATTCACTCTGAACCGCTTGGGCCCGTTCGAAGAACAGCGCCAGTTCCGGGTCGGTGTATTTACGCAGGTAATCCTTGTATCCCCCCAACCCGTTCTCGGCGAAATTCACCACCGACTCGATATCGGTAAAGGCCACCTGCTCTTGCTTGTAATAGCCATAGCCTTGCTTCATCACCGGTGTCATCACGAAAATCGCCAGCATCAGGGCAATCGCATTGAGGGCCATGTTCGAGGGCACCTGCTGCAAGCCCAGGGCGTTACGCACAATGACAAAGACAATGGAAAACTTGATGTAGCAAGTGCCGGCCGCCACCAGAAACGGCAGCAGTGAAGCGAACGCCAGTAGCGCGATCAGCGAAACGTCGTTCATCGCGGGTGTTCCGATAAAGTGCTCCGATAGACTTCAATCAACTCGACACCCAATTGCTCGTCCAGCTGCACCAGTTCCCCCCGGGCAACACGCTTGCCATTGGCGCGAACCTCGATGTGTCGCGCAGCATTGTCGGCCAGCGGGATCAGTTGCCCATCGACGATCTGCGACAAGGTAGCCAGGTTGATGTCATGGGTCGCGAGGATGAACTCCAGACGCACGCAAAGTGTACCGAGTTCGACATCCGTTCCGGGGTCAGTCGCGGCCTGTTGATTTGCATCGGCAACGGTCGATTGCATGAGTAGTCCTTCTTCAATAAACGTGAATACGCCGATGCGTCGACCCGCCAGCCAGCCCTGACGCGTCTGCTGAGTGATCCGCAGGACATCGCCCTCTCTCAGTCGTATCCGGCGCGCATGGCTCAGGTGACTGACACCCAGTATCAGCTCAAGGCGCAGTGGCAAATCGCTCAACCAAGAGCCGGGGTTCAAGGGCTCGCTGACGGCGCGTAACGGTGGCAACTGCGTCACCCACACGCGCCCCTGAGGCGTTTCGAGCCATGGCAAGGGGTGCATCGGCAATTGCTGTGGGTCGACCAACTCGACATCGAACAGCGCCTGGTAATGCAACTCGTCCGGCTCCAGCAGCAACGCTCGCGGCACTGCCCGGAACAGGTCGGCGATACGTGTCACCGGGGTCTCGATCGCCAGTAACGACTGCAACAATGGGAGCGAGTGCTGCAGCCAGTCGCGGGCCTTGATCAGTCCGTGCCAGTCCCCGCCTTCGCTGCGTGCGCAAAAACGCAAATAGCCAGGCAGCCGTCGCAGACAACCCGAACCTGCGCCATGACCGGCACCCCGCCAGCGCTGGACCGACCGCGTACGGGCATGGGCCGCAGGGTCGACCCGGCGCAACTTCAGTGTGCTCATGCGGGAAGTTCAGACTGTTCGGCCTGCTCGTCGTCCGGCGACTGCTGCGAACCCTGACGCTGCTGCTCGCCGCCACTGTCGGTCAACCGCCAGGCCGGCTCTCGCACCTGTTCGAAAGGCACCTTGAGTTGCTCGAACACCAGGGCATTGCTCGGGCTGAGCTGAAGATTGCGAGTGGAATCGTCAGGCATTCGACTGATGGTCACTTGCCCGCTGACCGTGCCTTTGTTGAATGGCACCTGCAGCAAGCCCCGGTCCGAGCCGGGCAAGGTTTCGAGCATCATGTCCGGCGCCGGCATGGGCCGTAATATCGGGGATAAAGGAATGGATGGCGGTACGACCGATGCCGATTGACGCATCACCGGCGGCTGCAACAGTGCCTCGGGCAATTGCGGCTCGGCGGGGAGCAGAATCGGCGTATGAGCGGCTCGTTCGATTGACATTGGTTCAGCGGTACTCGACGAGCGTTCGATCGGCGCCCCCACAGGCAGCCTCGATGGAGGCGGGTCCAAATCAGTTTTGCCGGACGGCCCTTGCACAGGCATTTCCATCCTGTCGACGGTCGGACCGATAGACGTCATCAGTTGGGGTGGCCGGTGTTGGATCGGCCGGTCGGGTTGTGGATAAGTCATCGCTACCGGGACGGGCGACAGCGCATTGTCGCGCACAACATCCGCCGCCCCATGGCCCGCGATGATGGTCATCGATTGCCCGAACGCTGCGCGCCCGGTTTGCGTCGCGGATCGATGACGCAGGATCAGCGCAGCCAAGAGATCGAGCACACCTTGCGGCAGATCCTCCTCTTGCACCGGTACGAACACGTCTTGCAGTTCATCCAGGGCGCCGTCGGTAACGGGGTCAGGGACTTGAACCGGCAAAGGTAAAATTACAGATACATCGTTCATCGCCGAACTCCACTCATCTCTTCTATCTCCCTTTCTTCTCGACGCACCTGTTCAAGCCGTTGCCCACGCAACAGCTGCTGGACAGACCGCTCGTACTTGTCGTGCTTGCGCTGCAACAGACGCAATTGCTCGCGTTGTTCTTGCAACAATTGCTCAACCTGCCGGCACTGCTGGTCCACGCGATCACGCTCGACACGCAACAGATCGATCTGCCGACGGATGACGGCCTGCCTTCGCAACAGCGCCAACAGTTGCCCGTGATCCAGTACGCAGTCGTTCGCGCGATGGCTGGCCAATAGACTTTGCAGTGAGGCCTCCTGCCCCTCGAAACCGGCACGCTCCTGCAGCAGCGGTTGCAATTGCTGCTGTGTTCGCAACACCGTTTGTTCGCCGCGTTGCCGACGGAACTGACTGAACGCCAACAGGCGCCGCCGATCACCCAATGAGTTCATGCAAACTCCGCAGGGTTTCGTCCGGCTCGCAACATTCGCCCGTCGGCTGACGCAGCCACTGCATGAGCTCTTCGCGACGCTGCATCGCGTGGTCGTTGGCCGCGTCTGCGCCCTGGGTGTACTCGCCCATATCGAGGAAAATCTGCAACTGCTCAAGGCGCGTCAGCGTTTCCCGGGTCGACGCCGCCAGTTGCTGCACCTGTGGCGTGGTGACTTGCGTTGCCACGCGACTGACGCTGCGCAAGACATCGATTGCCGGGTAGTGACCTTTGGCCGCCAGGGCACGGCTGAGGTAAATGTGGCCGTCGAGAATGGAGCGAATCTCTTCGGCAATCGGGTCCGGCTCGTCGTCACTTTCCAGCAGGACGGTGTACCAGGCGGTAATGCTGCCGGAAGCGGTCACACCCGGTCGCTCCAGCAAGCGCGGTAAGGCATCGAACACCGAGGCCGGATAGCCGCGCCGCGCCGGTGCTTCGCCGGCCGCCAGGGCCAGGTCACGGCGAGCCCGGGCGTAACGCGTCAACGAGTCCAGCAACAACACCACACGCTGACCCTGGTCGCGAAAATACTCGGCGATGGCCGTGGCCTGGAGCGCCGAGTTGCAGCGATCAACCGAAGAAAAATCCGACGTGGCATACACCACCACGCAACGAGAGCGCTTCTCAGACTGGCGCAGATGCTCGATGAATTCGGTCACTTCACGCCCGCGTTCGCCAATCAGGCCGATGACAAAAACGTCCGCGTCAGTGTGGTTGATCAGCATGTTGATCAAGGTGGTTTTACCGGAACCGGCGGCGGCAAAAATGCCGATGCGCTGACCGACACCGCAGGTCAGCAAGCCGTCGATGACGCGAATGCCAGTACGCAACGGTTCCGCTACGGGGCGCCGCTGCTGGTAGGACGGAGGGTCCGCATCCACGGGATAGTCCCGTTGCGCCACCGTCGTTGACGGTGCCAGACGCTCGACGATCGTGCCCTGTGGGTCGACCACACTGCCGAGCAAGGCGTCACTGCACGTCAGTTGCAGCGTCGCGCCCGTGGGAACGATCATCGACTCCCTGGACAAGCCTTTCGCGTCACCGAGCAAACTGAGCAGAACGGCGCCAGGTTTGAAGCCGATGACCTGCGCCCTGGCCGCGACCTGAGGCAAGCGCCAATGGCGACGCACTTCGCAGACTTCGCCAATGACCACGTCACCCAGCGCTGCTTCGATCAACGGACCGCTCAAACGCAGGGGATGGGCCGCATGCCTTTCCAACCGGGTGTTCATCGGCGTAACAGTTCACACAGCGTTTCGGTGGCCTGCACGAAAGTATCGAGGGCTTGTGCGAAGTGTTCGGCGTCACTGAGGGCGTGAGCATTGGCCATCAAGCGCAGTTCGAGCCGTTCCTGAACGACGCAAAGATGCAATTGCCCGGTGCGGGAAAAAGCATTGCCTTCCAGCAGGAACTGCATCAAATCGAAGGCGCAATGATTCACTGCATTCGGGCTCGCTTCTGCGACCGTCGCCCAGACCCAGACGTCATCATCGACCACCGCCACGCTGATATCGGGCAGGTTTTTCATCTGCATCTCAATAGTGCTGTGACTGTCGAAGTGCCCTATCTGACGGTCCTCGCAGCCACTATGATGCAGCGCTTCGCGCAACAGGCCGGCAATATCCATCGGTATCATTTACAGGATTTCCTTACAGCGTTTTGATGACATTGACGGAGACGGTCTCGGAGATTTCACCGAACGACATCACGTCCAGCTCCCGGAAACGCCCCTCGATCAGCTTTTTGATGTAGCGCCGCACGTCAATCGAACACAGCAGCACCATGTCCTTTTGCGCGATGTGCAGGCTGTCCAGGCCGACACTCAGTCGGTCCATCAGTTCTTCCGACTCGGCCGGTTCCAGGTTGATGAAACTGCCGCCCGACGTTTGCCGAATCCCTCGCCGCACCACTTCTTCGAACTCTGGTGACAACAGCAGCACGCGCAAGTCATTGCCCTGGGCAAACTTGTTGCTGATGTAGCGGGCCATCGCGCCGCGAACGTGCTCGACCAGCGCCAGCACATCCTTTTCCCGCGAAGCCCAATGGGCCAGCGATTCGAGAATGAGCTTCATGTTGCGCACGGAAATACGCTCGCCGATCAGCCGTTGCAGTACTTCGGCGATCTTCTGCACCGTGACGTGGCGATACACTTCCTTGAGCAGATCGGGGTAGCGCGCTTCCATTTCGTCGAGCAGTTGCTTGGTTTCCTGCACGCCAAAAAACTCCTGGATATTGCGCGCCAGCAACGTGACCAGGCAGCGATAGCATTCTTCGTCGGCCGGGCGCAGGTGATAACCCAATTGCTGTACCCGCTCGCGGTCGGTGGCGTTGACCCAGACGCCGCCCAGGCGGTTGCTGTCATTGCCGCGCACCAACGCAAAACCCATGGGTTCGAGCTCCGGTGAATAGTCGAGCAGACGCCAGTGATCGAAATGGATATCGAACTGTTCGGCGCGTACTTCATTGATCAGCACCGCGACCTGATGCGCCGGCAACGCATCGCTGGCACGAAGCTGCGGTTCGGGAATGCGCAGCCCGTAGTCGACGAAAAACTGGCTGCGAAAGCGCGCTGCCCAACGGGCCTTGTTCAGCTCTTCCAGGCGCGTGGTGGGCACCAGCAACATCAGAGCGATGGTTTCGGTGGCGATGTTGTCGACGTCGTCGAGCAGTCCCGACTCGGTTTGCAGTGCGCCTTGCTCTGAGGGTGCAACACGACCTTCGCCCTGCCCGGCTTGCCTGGAAGATTTGCGATGTCGCATGAACACAACCAGCCCCAGCACACCGGCAATCGACAAGAACGTCAGCAGCGGAAAACCGGGCAGCAGGCCTACGCCCACCGCCAGCAATGCGGTCACGCCCAGAACGAAGGGGTTACCCAACATTTGCGCGAGCATGTTGCGCCCCAGGTTGCTGTCATCGCCGTTGACGCGGGTCACAATGAAGCCGGCACCGATGGCAATCAGCAACGCTGGAATCTGCGCCACCAGACCGTCGCCGATGGTCAGCAAGGTGTAGGTCGACAGGGCCGTGGACATGTCCATGCCCATTTGTCCGACGCCAATGGCCATGCCGCCGATGAAGTTGACGAAGATAATGATGATGCCGGCGATCGCATCGCCCTTGATGAACTTCATGGCCCCGTCGAAGGAGCCATACAACTGGCTTTCGCGCTCCAGTACGCTGCGTTTTTCACGCGCTTCTTCGGCAGTGATCGCGCCAGCCTTCAGGTCGCCGTCGATGCTCATTTGCTTGCCCGGCATGCCGTCCAGCGAGAAGCGCGCCGCGACTTCGGCAACCCGCTCCGACCCCTTCGTGATCACGATGAACTGGACAATGGTGACAATGGAAAAGATCACGAAGCCCACCACCAGACTTTCGCCGATCACAAAGTCACCGAAGGACGCGATGATTTCGCCCGCATCGGCCTGACTGAGAATCAGACGGCTGGTGCTGATTGAAAGCGCCAGGCGAAACAACGTGGTCAACAGCAGTAACGCCGGGAACGTCGAATAGCTGAGGATGCGCTCGATGTAGAAAGAACCCATGAACACCAGCAGCGAAATGATGATGTTCAGGCCGATGAGAAAATCCACCAGCATCGTCGGCAAGGGAATGATCAGCATGGCGATGATCATCACCATCAGCGTGAGGATCAGCAGCTCCGGTCGAGCCCCGACATTTCGCAAAAACACATTGAACATGGCCAGTCAGCTCCAGGACAAAATCATGAACAACCGCCGAGACGTCGCCGTTCAATACACTCGTGGGCGTAGGCGATGTTGGCCAGACGCGTGAACTGTTGTGCCAGGCGCTGCGGCGCCTCTTCATCGGCAAACAGGGGCAATGGCAGTTGCAGGCTGAGCCGGCGCACCGTTTGCAGCACCGTCGAGCGTTCACGGTGAGGGCTCAACAGCAGGCGTTCGCCCAGCGCGCCGAGCAACAGCTGGTCGAGTTCGTCGGGGTAGGTCAACAGCCCCATGAGGAACACCAGCCAATCAGACTCTTCGGGGTTGTGCCGGCAAATGAGTTCATCGCCGAGCAGGCTGCCGATAAACAGGCCATCGGCTGAACGCAGGCGCTTGAGGTCAGCCAGCCTGGCCAGCAGCTGGCCAAACTCTGTACGCGAGCAACTCGGGTCCTGGGCACTGATATCGGTGAGCAAGGCGTCTTCGATGAACACCAGCACGCTCATGCGTTTGAGCGGGCCATACAACGCAATCCAGTCCTGATAACAACTGACCGGGCCGTCGTCGGACTCCAGAAAATCCCGATAGGTTTCGCGCAGCAGACCTGCACGCACGGCCATGCTCGCACCGAACATTCTGGCTTTGAGGGCCGTATTGATTCCCGCGCTCATTCGCTTGGGCGAGGCCTCGGCGAGCGCCACCTGCAATACCCGCTCGAGTCGCCGACGCGAGCCGGCATCGAGCCGTTTACGGCGCAACAATTCGCGCAGCACCAACACCCGATCGCTGTCGTCGGGAAACAACCCGCGCAACTGCTGCAGCAACCAGGTGACAGGCTTGTCCGCCAGCCGCGCCAGACTGAGTACCCGTTGCACCTTGGGTAAGGTGTCGTCGTCGAGCACTCTTTCGAAGTTGTCTGTCAGGGTGTCGGACTTGAGCTCAAAATGTCGCCGGCCGCGAAACTGCGCCAACGCCGCCGACATTTCATCGCTGATCTGGACAAAGCGCTGCGCGGCAGCCGCCGTACCGCTTTCATCCAGATCAATGTCGGCATCCACCTGCGGTTGTGGGTGCTCCGCGGCTCTCTCGGCATTCAGCCGAGCCTGGGCAGCTCGCCCACCCGTGGAAACCGGTGGCAGGATCATTCAATCGCCGCCCGAAAGTACGATCGGCGCACACGCTCATGCTGCTCTGGGGTCAGCACCTGCGAGCCCGGCTCCGTGACAGGTTCAAGGGCGTCGAGAATCTCCTTGGGCTGAATCAGGAACACCCGCACCGTGTTGGCCGAGCGGTTCTGGCGATAGCTGAACAATCGCCCGATCCACGGAATCGCCCCCAGTATCGGTATCCGTCCGACTTGCTCACTGTTGTCATCGCGGGTGAAACCGCCTACCAACAGGCTCTTGCCTTGAGGCACTCGCGCCACCGTGCTGATTCGCGTGCGACCGACCGTGGGCAGCGCATTTGGACGCTCACCCTGGCCGGGGTTTTCGACTTCATTGCCGTCCTCGATATTGAGCGACATTTCCACCTCGTCCGACTGGGCGAAACGCGGCAGTACGCTGACCAGCGTGCCATAGGTCACGTGCTGCAAATCGACACTGCGCTCGCCCACCAGCGGGGCATAAAACGTGCGGTTGTTGTCGAAGATCGCCGGCACGTTTTCCTGGGTCAGGATCACCGGTCGCGAGACTACGTTCGCTCGGTTGGTCCGCTCCAGCGCCATGACCTGGGTCACGAACGAAGCGCCATCGAGGGTGGTCGCCGAACCGGCATTGAGCGATGCGGAAAATTTACCGCCCGAATTCACCGTGCCTTGCCAATTGATGCCCAGCTGATTGAGTTCATCCTTGTGCAAATCAATGATCCACAACGACAACTCCACGTGGCGTTTGGGCGTGTCCAGCGCACTCACCAGGTTCTCGATAAAGCGCACTTGCTCCGGTAACCCCTTGACCAACAGGCTGTTGGTATCGGGGTAGGCCACCACCCGAATGTTTCCGGCGGCCGTGTCGCGCGCAAGGATTCTCGGCGCAGACGGGTCCTGATCGGAAGGCGTGGTCGCCAGGCCTTGCAATGGAAACACCGGCATCAAGCCCTGTGGTCGCTGTGCAGGAGCTTGCGCCACCGACGGCTCGACTTCGCGCTTCTCGCCACGCAACAAGCTCTCGATCACGGTCGCCAGCCCGGGGATGGTCACCTTGTCATCGCGCAGCTCGTATTTGCGGTCGCTGACAAAGGTGTTTCGCACCTGAATGACGCCAATCTGCTGCTTGCCCAGCAACAGTTCCGAACGCTGGTTATCCATCAGCCCGGCCGCTTGCACGACCAGATCGACATACATCGGCGGGCCGGACACATGGAACGTACGCAGACCGTCGTGGCGCAATGGATAACGGCGATCGTACAAACCGGAGCGTTCCAGGAACGCCTGAAGTTTCGCCACGGTCAGGGTCTGCAGCGACACCATCGAGCTTTTGAACTCCGAGGCGTCATACAGATAAATCGCCTGACCATCGCTGTACCAGATCAGGCCCATTTTCGCGCTGATTCGCTCAAAGGTCCGTTGCGGCGCGAGCAGATCGAACGTACCGGAAATCCGCTTGGCCGCAGCGACCTTGCTGACGATGACCGGCTTGCCCAGTGGACCGGACAGTTCGCTGAAAAAAGTGCGCGCGCTCTGTTCCCGGGCTTCGAAATTATAGATTCCGGCCTGCGCGGAAAACGGCGCGAGCAGCAACACGGTGGTTAAGCAGGCGGGCAAAAGGGATAAGGAGAACACTCGACAGTTCATGCGGCTCACTTGCCTGGAAGGTAGGTAATATCGGCCAGACTGCTGGGCGTGAAGCCCACCAGCTCGCGGATTTCCTTGGAGAAATGCGAAGAAGAGGCAAAACCGAATTCCAGCGCCACATCTGTCAGGGAGCCCTCCTGCAAACTCATGTTCAATAGCGCTTGGGCTGTCCGCCAGCCGCGCAATGCAGGCTTGGCCGCAGTGCCCAACGCCTGTCGGCACAGCCGACGAAAATGCGATACAGAAACGCCATAACGCTGCGCCAGAATGGTCAACTTTTCGCTGTGGGTGCCCTGCTCCAGCAGAAAGTGCACAAGTCCGTAACTCTCGGTACGACGCAGCACGCCGGCAAAGGCCTGATAGGCCAAGCCACTGGCCATTGCCTGTTCGAGGTACCAGCGCTCAAGCGCCCTCTCGGACTGGATGGTCGGATAAGCCACCGGCAATGCCGCCCAAGGTGCCTGGCGGGGTCGTTGATCAATCAGCGCGTCACTCAGATCGATAAAAACCTGTAATTTCACCAGCAGCGCTTCAGATATCGGCAGCACCTGCACGCTGCCACCGCTCACTTGCAGTGCATCGCTGTGCGCTATCAGCCCCTCCCAACCGACGGGCAACCGACAGCCCGCCGAACACGGCGCAGAGGCGAGATCTACGACTGACTCGGTGACACGCAGATGCAGCACCCGCTCGGCGAAACGAGCATCAGGGAATGTTGTGGCGCGACGCGATTCGATTTGCACGCCAACCTCCTATGCGGCCTGACGATAATGGCCGACAGGATGAAAGGCATGGCGCGTCGAATCCTGATGGAAAACTGATGAAACCCGGGCTGGCATATGCCTTGCACCCGAAAACGCATCAGCACTCATGCCAACGACGGGATGAGTGGAAGGACAATGGCGTCGTCACCCGGCTTTGCCCACGCAAGGGCCTTGGGACGACGCTTTTTTTTGGAAGGTGCGAAATCGATGAACGAACCATCAGCCGGCCCACTGGCCTGGGTCAATGGCAGCGATGCCCCGGAAAAAACCGCAATCAACCTCGGCTTCATGGCCCTGAGCGACTGCGCCTCAGTGGTGGTCGCCGCCACCCAGGGCTTCGCCCAACCCTACGGCCTGACCCTGAACCTCAAGCGCCAGTCGTCCTGGGCCAACCTGCGAGACAAACTGGTCAGCGGCGAACTCGATGCCGCCCACAGCCTGTACGGCCTGATCTACGCCGTGCACCTGGGCATCGGCGGCGTAGCCTCCACCGACATGGCCGTGCTCATGGGCCTGAACCAGAACGGCCAGAGCATCAATCTCTCCCACGGCTTGCAGGCCTTGGGCGTGACCAGTCCTGAAGCACTGGACCGACATGTGCACCAAAGTCGCCCAAAACTGACCTTCGCTCAGACATTTCCTACGGGCACCCACGCCATGTGGCTGTATTACTGGCTCGCGAGTCAGGGCATTCATCCGTTGCAGGATGTCGACAGCGTGGTGGTGCCGCCGCCGCAAATGGTCGCGCACTTGCAAGCCGGGCGCATCGACGGTTTTTGCGTCGGCGAGCCATGGGCGGCCAGCGCGGTGCAGCAAAATCTGGGATTTACGATGGCCACCAGCCAGACCCTCTGGCCCGATCACCCGGAAAAAGTCCTCGGCTGCACCCGCGCCTTTGTCGAGCAATACCCCAACACCGCCCGGGCATTGGTGATGGCGATCCTCGAGGCCAGCCGCTTTATCGAAGCCAGCGGCGAAAATCGCCGCAGCACCGCGCAACTGTTGAGTGCGCCTGAATATCTGGATGCACCGCTCGATTGCATCGAACCGCGCTTTCTCGGTGACTACGCCGATGGCCTGGGCAATCGCTGGCAAGACCCGCACGCCATGCGTTTCCACGGTGGCGGCGAGGTCAATCTGCCGTATTTGTCCGATGGCATGTGGTTCATGACCCAGCTCCGGCGCTGGGGTTTGTTGCGTGACGACCCGGATTACCTCGGTGTGGCCCGTCAGGTCCAGCAACTAGACTTATACCGAGAGGCTGCCACCGCTGTCGGCGTGCCTGCCCGGAGTCAGGAAATGCGCAGCAGTCAACTGATCGACGGCAAAGTCTGGGACGGCTCGGACCCGGCCGGCTATGCCCGCAGCTTCACGCTGCACGCCATGAGCGACAGCGCTCTTCTTCTCGCCAGCCACTGACAGGAGCCTGCGAAATGTTGCGTATCCTGCTGATCAATGACACCGCGAAAAAAGTCGGGCGTCTGAAGGCTGCCCTGACCGAAGCCGGGTTCGAGGTCATCGACGAGTCCGGCCTGACCATTGACCTGCCCGCGCGCGTCGAAACGGTGCGTCCGGATGTGATTCTGATCGATACCGAGTCACCGAGCCGCGATGTGATGGAGCAAGTGGTGCTGGTGACCCGTGATCAACCACGGCCAATCGTGATGTTCACCGACGAGCACGACCCCGGTGTAATGCGTCGGGCGATCAAGTCCGGCGTCAGTGCCTACATCGTCGAAGGTATTCACGCACAACGCTTGCAGCCGATTCTCGACGTGGCCATGGCGCGCTTTGAAAGCGACCAGGCCCTGCGCGCGCAACTGCACGCCCGCGACCAGCAACTGGCCGAGCGCAAGCGCATCGAGCTGGCCAAGGGGCTGCTGATGAAGATGAAGGACTGCAACGAAGAAGAGGCCTACACCCTGATGCGCCGCCAGGCCATGAGCCGCCAACAGAAGCTGATACAGGTGGCGGAGCAGATCATTGCCATGAGTGAGTTGTTGGGCTGAAGCCTTGCGGAGCCTGTGCTGACGCCTTCGCGGGCAAGCCTCGCTCCTACAGGTTTCGTGTCGTTTACAACATCTGAATTCACCACAAAACCCGTAGGAGCGAGGCTTGCCCGCGAATGGCCACAACGCAATCTCACGTGTTGGCACAAATCTCGCTAAGTAAATCCCTGCAAGGTAACCAACGGCGGTTGCCCCACCTACGACGAAGACGTCGCTCACCTCATTCGCCCCCCTGGCGGATCGGGTAGCGGCGTTTTTTCGTTTTGGCCCCAGAGACCGGGGCTGGTGGTGCGGCCATTGCGGCGCCCACCTGCAAGCTCATGACTCCTTCTTGATACGCCTGACAGCTGAGGTGCGCGATGAATTCAAGCTTCTGGAAATCCGGCCATACCCCGACACTGTTCGCAGCCTTCCTCTATTTCGATCTGAGCTTCATGGTCTGGTACCTGCTCGGCCCAATGGCGGTGCAGATCGCCGCAGATTTGCAACTGACTACACAACAGCGCGGGCTGATGGTGGCCACGCCAATTCTGGCCGGGGCCGTATTGCGCTTTGCGATGGGCCTGCTGGCTGATCGCCTGTCGCCAAAAACCGCCGGGATAATCGGCCAGGTGATCGTCATCTGCGCCCTGTTCGTCGCCTGGAAAGTCGGCATTCACAGTTACGAACAAGCACTGTTGCTGGGCCTGTTCCTCGGCATGGCCGGTGCGTCCTTCGCCGTCGCCCTGCCGTTGGCCTCGCAATGGTATCCGCCACAGCACCAGGGCAAAGCCATGGGCATCGCCGGTGCCGGTAACTCGGGCACGGTGCTCGCTGCCTTGATCGCTCCGGTTCTAGCCGCCGCGTTTGGCTGGAGCAACGTGTTCGGCTTCGCCCTGATCCCGCTGATCCTGACCCTGATCGTCTTCTACTGGCTGGCCAAGAATGCGCCTGAGCGGCCGAAAGCCAAGTCCATGTCCGACTACTTGAAGGCCTTGGGCGACCGCGACAGCTGGTGGTTCATGTTTTTCTACAGCGTGACCTTCGGTGGCTTCATCGGTCTGGCCAGCGCCCTGCCCGGCTACTTCAACGACCAATACGGCCTGAGCCCGGTGACTGCCGGCTACTACACTGCTGCATGTGTGTTCGGTGGCAGCCTGATGCGTCCGTTGGGCGGCGCGCTGGCGGATCGCTTCGGCGGGATTCGCACCTTGTTGGCGATGTACACCGTGGCAGCGATCTGCATTGCGACAGTGGGTTTCAACTTGCCGAGTTCCTACACAGCATTGGCGCTTTTCGTCTGCACCATGCTCGGTTTGGGGGCAGGCAACGGCGCCGTATTCCAATTGGTCCCGCAGCGCTTTCGTCGGGAGATCGGTGTGATGACCGGACTGATCGGCATGGCCGGCGGCATCGGTGGCTTCGCTCTGGCAGCCGGCATGGGTGCAATCAAGCAAAGCACTGGCAGCTATCAACTGGCGTTGTGGTTGTTTGCCAGCCTCGGCGTACTCGCCTGGTTCGGTCTGCACGGTGTGAAACGTCGCTGGAGAACCACTTGGGGTTCGGCAGCCGTCACCGCTGCTCGGGTGTGAGAACTGAATGAGCCTGCAACTGAGCTTTGCCGAACACAGCGCCATCGGCCCCCGCGAGGAGAACCAGGATGCTCTGCGCCTGGTCACTCCGGCCCCGGCGCTGGCGGCGAGCAAGGGTTATTTGTTCGCCATCGCCGACGGCGTGAGCCAATGTGCCGATGGCGGGCTCGCCGCCCGTTCGACCTTGCAGGCCCTGGCGCTGGATTACTACGCCACTCCGGAAACCTGGGGCGTCGCCCAGGCATTGGACCGTCTGCTACTGGCTCAAAATCGCTGGTTGCAGGCTAACGGCGGCGGGCAACCGCTGCTGACCACCGTCAGCGCCTTGGTGATGCGCGGCCGGCGTTTCACTCTGGCTCACGTCGGCGATTGCCGGGTTTATCGTTGGCACGCCGACACGCTGCAACGGGTGAGCGAGGATCACGTCTGGGACCAGCCGGGCATGCAGCATGTGCTCAAGCGAGCCCTCGGACTGGATCAACACCTGGTGCTGGACTTTCTCGATGGTGAACTGCGCCTGAACGAGAGTTTCGTGCTGCTCAGCGACGGCATCTGGGCCGTGCTGGGCGACACGGCCATTGCAGCGATTCTGCGCGATCAACCTGACCTGAACAGTGCCGCGCAGACCTTGGTCAGCGCCGCGCACCTGGCCGGCAGCCAGGACAACGCCAGCGCCCTGCTGGTGCGGGTCGATGCCCTTGGTGAAACCAGCATTGGCGACGCACTGATTCATCTGCAGCAATGGCCACTCCCGCCTGCGCTGAAGCCGGGTCAGACTTTCGAAAGCTGGCAGGTCGAAGGGATCCTCGGCCAGAGCCAGCAATCGCTGCTCTACCGGGTGCGCGATGCACAACAACAGCCCTGGCTGCTGAAAACCTTGCCCGGTGCGCTGCGTGACGATCATCAGGCCGGGCAGGCATTGTTGTCGGAGGAATGGTTTCTCAAACGGGTGGCCGGGCGGCATTTCCCTGAAGTCCATACCGCCAGTCAGCGTCAGCATTTGTACTACGTGATGCGTGAATATTCCGGGTCTACCCTGGCTGAACTGCATGAGCGTGTCGGAACGCTGCCATTGGCTCAATGGCTGGACCTGGCCGAACGCTTGCTGCGGGCCATCGGCATATTGCATCGACGGCAGATTTTGCATCGCGATATCAAACCGGAGAACCTGCTGCTGGGGGACGACGGTGAGCTGCGACTGCTGGATTTCGGCCTCGCCTACTGCCCCGGACTGTCTGAAGATCAAGCCTGCGCGCTGCCCGGAACGCCCAGCTATATCGCGCCGGAAGCCTTTCGAGGTGACGCTCCTACACCACAACAGGATTTGTACGCGGTCGGCGTGACCTTGTATTACCTGCTGACCGGGCATTATCCCTACGGCGAAATCGAAGCGTTCCAGCGCCCTCGGTTTGGTGTGCCTGTCAGCGCCAGTCGCTACCGGCCCGACCTGCCGGAATGGATTGCGCAAAGCCTGGAGCGCGCGGTGGCGGCAGCTCCGGATCAGCGTTTTGAAACGGCGGAAGAATGGTTGCTGCTACTGGAACAGGGAGAACGTCGCAGTTTGAGCGTGCGCCCCAGACCGTTGCTGGAGCGCGAACCGTTGAAAGTCTGGCGGACATTGGCGCTGGTGTCGTTGCTGGTGAATCTGGTGCTGCTGTTTTTACTCTTTCATGACTGACCAGAAGATCAAAAGATCGCAGGCTGCGCCAGCTCCTACGGGTGCCCACGATCTCCTGTAGGAGCTGGCGCAGCCTGCGATCTTTTGATCTTTCTGCTTCAAAACCGGGCATCGCGCCTTGAACCGGTGCACGCAAACATCCTTTTCCCATGATGAGAACCCATAAATTGGGCATTTGTGCGACTTGGCACAACCACTGCATTACCTTTCCCAACATACATAAAGCCCAACCTTCAACGTAGAAGGCTGCGCTGCCCGAGAGAACGGGACAAGGACAAAGGCGTCCTCGCTAGTTAACTAGCGGGACGCCTTTTTTTGTTTGCGCAAAATTTTGTCGAGCAAGGCCTGAATGCCCTGATGAGGCAGGCCCGAGCTCCCCGGAGAACCTGATGAAAAAACTAAAACTGGTGATGATCGGCAACGGCATGGCCGGGGTTCGTACCCTGGAAGAACTGCTCAAGCTGAGTAATGAGCTGTACGACATCACGGTCTTCGGCGCCGAACCCCATACCAACTACAACCGCATCCTGCTGTCGCCTGTACTGGCCGGCGAACAGACGTTCGAAGAGATCGTACTCAACGATCTGGACTGGTACCTGGAAAACAACATCAAGCTGCTGCTCAACCGCAAAGTGGTGGAGATCGATCGGGTCAAACGCCGGGTCATCGCCGAAGACGGCACCGAGGCCGAATACGACCGCCTGCTGATCGCCACCGGTTCGACCCCGTTCATCCTGCCAATCCCCGGCAATACCTTGCAGGGCGTGATCGGCTACCGCGACATTGCCGACACCCAAGCGATGATCGACACCGCCAAGACCCACAAGCACGCCGTGGTCATCGGCGGCGGCCTGCTGGGCCTTGAAGCCGCCAACGGGCTGATGCTGCGCGGCATGCACGTTACTGTGGTGCATATCGGCGAATGGCTGCTGGAACGGCAACTGGACAAAACCAGCGGCCAACTCCTGCAAACCGCCCTGGAAGCCCGTGGCCTGCACTTTCGCCTGTGCGAACAGACCCAGGCCCTGCACGACGCCGGCAACGGCCGGGTCGGCTCGGTGCAGTTCAAGAACGGCGACATCATCCCTGCCGACCTGGTAGTGATGGCCGCTGGCATTCGTCCCAATACCGAGCTCGCGGAAAAATCCGGCATCCCTTGCAACCGCGGGATTCTGGTCAACGACACCCTGCAAACCTACGACCCTCGGGTCTACGCCATCGGCGAGTGCGCCAGCCACCGTGGCATCGCCTACGGTCTGGTGGCGCCGCTGTTCGAACAGGCCAAGGTCTGCGCCAACCACCTCGCCCAACTGGGCTTCGCCAGCTACAAGGGCTCGGTGACGTCGACCAAACTGAAAGTCACCGGCATCGACCTGTTTTCCGCCGGCGACTTCATGGGCGGCGAAGGCACCGAAACCATCACCCTCTCCGACCCGATCGGCGGGGTGTATAAAAAGCTGGTGATCAAGAATGACGTGCTGGTCGGGGCCTGTCTGTACGGCGATACGGCAGATGGCGGTTGGTATTTCCGGCAGATCCGTGAGAACCATGCCATCGGCGAGATCCGCGATCACTTGATGTTTGGCGAAAACGCCTTGGGCGACGTAGGACATCAGGGCCAGGACAAAGCCATGAGCATGGCCGATACCGCCGAAGTCTGCGGTTGCAACGGCGTGTGCAAAGGCACCATCGTCAAGGCCATCCAGGAACACGGTCTGTTCAGCGTCGATGACGTGAAAAAACACACCAAGGCCGCCAGCTCCTGCGGTTCCTGCGCCGGTCTCGTCGAGCAGATCCTGATCAATACCGTGGGCGGTGCGGCGGACGTCAAACCGAAAAGCGAAAAAGCCATCTGCGGTTGCAGCGACCTCAACCACGGGCAAATCCGCCAGGCCATCCGCGACCAGCACCTGCTGACTATCGCCGGCACCATGAGCTACCTGAACTGGCGCACCCCGAACGGTTGCGCCACGTGCCGTCCGGCGCTCAACTACTACCTGATTTCCACCTGGCCGGGCGAAGCCAAGGACGACCCGCAATCGCGTCTGATCAACGAACGCGCCCACGCCAACATTCAGAAAGACGGCACTTACTCTGTAGTCCCACGGATGTGGGGCGGTGTGACCAATCCTTCAGAGCTGCGGCGCATTGCCGACGTGGCCGACAAGTACAACGTGCCGATGGTCAAGGTCACCGGCGGCCAGCGCATCGACTTGCTGGGGATTAAAAAGCAGGACTTGCCTGGCGTCTGGAAGGATCTGGACATGCCGTCCGGCCACGCCTACGGCAAATCCATCCGCACCGTAAAAACCTGTGTCGGCAGCGAGTTCTGCCGCTTCGGCACCCAGAACTCCACACAACTGGGCATCGAGCTCGAACACGACCTGTTCAACATGTGGTCGCCGCACAAAGTGAAACTGGCCGTCTCCGGTTGCCCACGCAACTGCTCGGAAGCGGGAATCAAGGACGTCGGAATTATCGGCGTGGATTCCGGCTGGGAGATGTACATCGGTGGCAACGGCGGGATCAAAACCGAAGTCGCGGAGTTCTTCGTCAAACTGAAAACCGCCGAAGAAGTACGCGAATACAACGGCGCGTTCCTGCAGCTGTATCGCGAAGAAGCCTTCTACCTCGAGCGCACCGTGCATTACCTGCAACGGGTCGGCATGGAACACATCAAGAAAGCCGTGCTGGAAGACCCGGAGCGGCGCAAGGCCTTGAACGAGCGCCTGCAATTTTCCCTGTCGTTCGAACAGGACCCGTGGAAGGAACGCCTCGAACAGCCGCTGCTGAAAAAAGAATTCGAGGTCATTCCCGTGAAGAACCTGGAGGTGTCGGTATGAACTGGCTGGATATCTGCGCACTGGAAGAGATCAACACCCTTGGCTCGCGGATCATCGCGGGCCCGAAAGGGGACATCGCGATTTTTCGTACGAGCGACGATGAGGTTTTCGCCCTCGACGACCGCTGCCCGCACAAAGGCGGGCCGCTGTCCCAAGGTTTGATCTACGGCAAACGAGTGGCCTGCCCGCTGCACAACTGGCAGATCGACCTGGAAACCGGCGAAGCCCAGGCCCCGGATATCGGCTGCGCCCACCATCACTCGGCACGGGTCGAGAATGGCCGGGTGCTGCTGGCCCTGCGGGAAGCAAGCTGATGGACCGTCAAATCACCGCCTCCACCTGCTGCTACTGCGGGGTCGGCTGCGGCGTGCTGATCGAACACGACGGCGAGCGCATCCTCGGCGTCAGCGGCGATCCGGCACACCCGGCCAACTTCGGCAAGTTGTGCAGTAAAGGTTCGACCCTGCACCTGACTGGCGACCTGAAGGCACGGGCGTTGTACCCGGAATTGCGCCTGGGCAAAGGCCTGGCCCGCAGCCGCACCGACTGGGACACGGCTCTCGATCACGCCGCCAGCGTCTTCGCCGAGACCATCGCCGAGCATGGCCCGGACAGCGTTGCGTTCTATATCTCCGGGCAGTTGTTGACCGAGGATTACTACGCCTTCAACAAACTGGCGCGAGCGCTGGTGGGCACCAACAACATCGACAGCAATTCGCGGCTGTGCATGTCTTCTGCGGTGGTCGGCTACAAGCGCAGCCTCGGCGCCGACGCTCCGCCCTGCAATTACGAAGATCTGGAATTGAGCGACTGCGTGATGATCGTCGGCAGCAACATGGCCTACGCCCACCCGATCCTCTTTCGTCGGCTGGAAGAAGCAAAATCCCGCCGCCCACAGATGAAAGTAATCGTCATCGATCCTCGGCGCACCGACACCTGCGATTTGGCTGACCTGCACCTGGCGATTCTTCCCGGTACCGATGTCGCCTTGTTCCATGGGATTTTGCACCTGTTGCTGTGGGAAGACTGGGTCGACCGCGACTTCATCAAGGCCCACACCGAAGGCCTCGCCGAGCTGAAAAACCTGGTGCGCGATTACACCCCGACAATGGTTTCGCAACTCTGCGGCATCAGTGTCGAGCAACTGCATCAATGCGCGGAATGGGTCGGCACTTCACCGAGCTTTCTGTCGCTGTGGTGCATGGGGCTGAATCAGTCCACTGCCGGCAGCGCGAAGAACAGCGCGTTGATCAACCTGCATTTGGCCACCGGGCAAATCGGCCGACCCGGTGCAGGACCTTTCTCGCTGACGGGTCAGCCGAATGCCATGGGCGGCCGGGAAACCGGCAGTTTGTCGAACCTGCTGCCAGGCCATCGCGAAGCGGCCAATGCCGAACACCGCGCACAAGTGGCCGACTACTGGGGCGTTGATCAACTGCCCGCGAACACCGGCCTAACGGCCATCGAACTGTTCGAGCAGATGCGCAGCGGCAAGATCAAAGCCCTGTGGATCGCCTGCACCAACCCTGCACAGTCGTTGCCGGACCAGACCGCTGTGCGCGCGGCACTGCAAGCCTGCCCGTTCGTGGTGTTGCAAGAAGCGTTTCGCACCACCGAAACCGCCGCGTTCGCCGACCTGCTGCTGCCTGCCGCCAGTTGGGGTGAAAAGGACGGCACGGTCACCAACTCCGAACGACGCATTTCCCACGTCCGTCAGGCCATCGGCGCACCCGGTGAAGCACGGCCCGACTGGGCAATCACCGTGGATTTCGCACAGCGCCTGGAAAAACATCTGCGCCCTGGAGCTACCAGCCTGTTTGCCTTTGAAAACCCGGCACAGGTATTCGACGAATACAAACACCTGACTCGTGGCCGTGACCTCGACCTGTCCGGGATCAGCCATGAACTGATCGACCAGCTCGGTCCGCAGCAATGGCCCTTCCCCGCTGGAGCTGGCGAAGGCACGGCGCGGCTGTATCTCGACGGGATTTTCCCGACCGCCAGCGGGCGCGCTCAGTTCGTGACCGACCCGTATCGCGCCGCCAAGGAACAACGCGATGCGCGCTTCCCGCTGACCCTGATCACCGGCCGCCTGCGAGATCAATGGCACGGCATGAGCCGCACCGGCACCGCCGCGCAGTTGTTCGGCCATGTCAGCGAAGCCGTGTTGAGCCTGCACCCGGATGAACTGCGTCGGCATCGCCTGCAACCGGGCGATCTGATCAATCTGAAAAGTCGGCGGGGCTCGGTGATCGTGCCGGTCAGCAGCGATGACAGCGTACGTCCGGGCCAGGCGTTTCTGCCGATGCACTGGGGCGACCGCTTTCTCAAGGGTGGCGTGAATACCCTCACCCTTCCCGCCTTCGACCCACTGTCGAAGCAACCGGAACTCAAACACAGCGGTGTGCGACTCGAGCCTGTGCAATTGCCTTGGCAGCTTTTCGCCTTGATAGAGGGTGATGTTCAACAGCACTTGGAGACGCTGCGACCGCTCTGCGAGGGGTTTTCCTACGCAAGCCTCAGCCTTACCGGCCGTGAGCGCCCTGCACTGCTGATACGCGCCGCCAGCGCCACCGCGCCAGATCCACAGCTGTTGCGTGATATCGATCAATGCCTGGGGCTCAACGAAGGCCCGGTATTGGCCTACGACGATCCTCGGCGCTCGATTGGCAAACGGGTACGGATCGAGAATGGCCGGATCACCGCGATTCGTCTGGCCGGTGAAACCCTCGCTCAGCACTGGCTACAAAGCCTGTGGCTCGAAGGTCGTGCCGACGAACAGCTACGTCGCTGGCTGTTGGCACCCTTGAGTGCACCGCCGGGCAGCGCTGGCAGTCCGGCGTCGGGCACCAAAACTCTATGCAATTGCATGAACGTCAGCCAGAACGCGGTCTGTGCCGGTATTGGCCGTGGCCTGGATTTGCAGGGTTTGAAACAAGAATTGGGCTGCGGCACGCAATGCGGATCCTGCGTCCCGGAAATCAAGCGTTTGCTGGCCGCCACTGCGCAGCCAGTCGCCGTCATCTCGTGAGGAAAACACTATGAGCGCAAAAGTCTGGCTGGTGGGTGCGGGTCCTGGCGATCCTGAATTGCTGACCCTCAAGGCGGTTCGAGCGTTGCGCGAAGCGGACGTGGTGCTGATCGACGATCTGGTCAATGACGCGGTGCTGGAGCATTGCCCGAATGCCCGAATTATTCCTGTAGGCAAGCGCGGGGGCTGTCGCTCCACGCCTCAAGCCTTCATTCATCGCCTGATGTTGCGTTATACCCGCCACGGCAAATGCGTGGTGCGCCTCAAGGGCGGTGATCCGTGCATCTTTGGGCGTGGCGGCGAAGAAGCACAATGGCTGCGTGAGCGCGGCGTCGAGGTTGAGCTGGTCAATGGCATCACGGCCGGTCTTGCCGGTGCGACCCAATGCGATATTCCGCTGACGCTGAGGGGCGTCGCACGTGGCGTGACACTGGTCACGGCACACACTCAGGATGACAGCAGCCTGAACTGGCAGGCTCTGGCACAAGGGGGCACCACGCTGGTGATCTACATGGGCGTGGCGAAGCTCAGTGAAATTCGCGAGCAACTGCTGGCCGGTGGAATGGCAGCCGATACGCCTGTGGCGATGATCGAAAATGCTTCCCTGCCGCACCAACGGGAATGTCGGAGCGACTTGGCAAACATGGAAGAAGATGCCTGCGACTTCCAGCTCAAAAGCCCGGCGATTCTGGTGATCGGTGCTGTGGCGGCCTGTGATGAGATCAAAAGATCGCAGCCTGCGGCAGCGCCTGCATTGGCTCGGTGTTTATCCTTGTAGGGATTAAAAGATCGCAGGCTGCGATCCTTTCGGAACACCGCCAACCCTCGCTGAAACCCAAATCGCAGACAAAGAAAAGCCCGGCCTGAGCCGGGCTTTTCCAGAGCTGCGAGCTAATTACTTAGCGCTAGCTTCAACCTGCGCTTCTACGCGACGGTTTACAGCGCGACCAGCGTCAGTTTTGTTGTCAGCAACTGGGCGGGATTCGCCGTAGCCAACAGACTGAACGCGGGACGATTCAACACCGTACTGGTTGGTCAGAACGTTCTTAACGGCGTTTGCACGACGCTCGGACAGTTTCTGGTTGTAAGCGTCAGGACCGACGGAGTCAGTGTGACCTTCAACAGTAGTAGTGGTGGATGGGTACTGCTTCATGAAGTCAGCCAGGTTTTTGATGTCGCCGTAGCTGTTAGGCTTGACTACCGACTTGTCGAAGTCGAACTTCACGTCCAGCTCAACACGAACAACTTCAGCAACTGCCGGGCAGCCATCAGCGTCAACAGTTACGTTGGCCGGGGTGTCCGGGCACTTGTCAACGTTGTCGCAAACGCCATCGTTGTCGCTGTCGGCGCAGACTTCAGCTGGTGCTGGAACTGGAGCAGCAGCAGGCTTGGAGCCGCCACCGAAGTTCACACCGATACCGACGCTAGGAGCCCACTCGGTGTTGCCCTGGTCGATGTTGTACTGAGCTTCAACGCCGGCACGGGCGTAGAAGTTGTCGGTGAAGTACAGCTTGGCGCCGCCACCAACGTTGGCGAAGGTGGAACGGTCACGACCGTTCGAACCGTTCTGGTCGATGCTCTGGTCGGAGAAACCGGCCGAGACGTAAGGACGCAGCATGTCACCTGGGTTGTTGAAGTGGTACAGAGCGTCCAGAGCGGTGTTCGCGCCCTTGATGTTCTGACCGGAGTCGGAACGCACGTTATGCACTTCGTCGTAGCCCAGACGCAGTTCAACGTCGTCGGTCAGGAAGTAACCAACAGAACCACCGAACAGGTTGCCGTCGTTTTTGAAGTTACGAGTGCTGTCAAAGTACTCTTTCTTTGCGAAGCCTTCGATTTCAACTGCGCCTTGGCCTTGTGCCAGAGCGCCGAACGAAGTGGCGGCAATAAGAGAACCAATGGCCAAGCCCAAGGTGTTTTTCAGTTTCATCCGTTAAATCCCCATCTGGTGATTGTGAAGCAGTCCCGCAAACCGGGGGACAACTCGGCGGCAAGTCTATCAGAACTTGCCTACACGTAAGAGATATTTGCGCCGAACTAAGTTTCAGCGATACCTGCAAATTTCTCACGCAATTTGTCTAGAGCGCGTTTGTAACGCATTTTTGTCGCACTCAAACCCATGTGCATTATGTCTGCGATTTCCTGAAATTCCAGTTCTGCGACAAATCGTAGCACCAGAATTTCACGGTCAATCGGATTCACATACACCAGCCAGCGATCAAGTCCACCCTTCTCCTCGGGTTTCGGCGTCTTTTCTTCAGACGCTTCCTCGAGGGGGTCCAGACTCAAAGCGTCCATCAAGCGACGCTTTCGCCGTTCCTTCCGATACTGCGTGATGCACTCGTTGTACGTGATGCTATACAGCCATGTCTTGAACTTCGATTTGCCCTCGAAGTTCTTCAAGCCGTACAGCACCTTCAACATCACTTCCTGACAGACATCATCTGCGTCACGATCGTTCCCGAGATACCGTGCACAGACGTTAAATAATGTTCGCTGGTAACGCCGCATCAGTTCTTCATAAGCGCGCGTTACGTGAAACAGCTCGGTATGCGAGCGCGCGACCAACTCCTCATCAGAGAGCTCGCGGGGGTCGTAGCGCGTGGAGAGCGATTGAGCTTTATTCAAAACAAGTCTGGCCGACAGTCAGGTCAATGTCCGCCGCAGCCCCTCAGGGCATTTTGCGGCGGCATACATTAGCAGGATTTGCCGGGTTAGCGGCTACTCACATGCTGCTCCAAGAGAATCCGATTCGAGAGAGAGACTAGCTCACCCTCGTCGGTCAGCACGGTGGTTTTAACCGTGCCGATTTCCTCGATTTGACCTTCGACCTCGCCAATACGCACTTCCTGCCCAACCTGATACAACTCACGCACATAGATTCCCGCAAGAATCTGACCGGCAATTTCCCGACTTCCCAAGCCCATCGCCAGCGCAACCGCCAGACCGACGGTAATCAAAACGATCACGATCACATGGTTGAGCAGGTCTGTTTTGACCTCCAACTGGCTGATCGCAACCGAAATACTGATGATGATCACCAGGCCCTGGGCAATTCGCCCCAGGCCCGCGGCGTAATCAAGCCCTACGCCTTCTGCCGCGCCACGCACCAGCCCATTGGCCAGTTGCGCCAGCAAAACACCCACCAGCAGTACCAGCGCAGCACCGAATACTTTCGGCAAATACAGCGCCAACATGTCCAGCGTAGCCGAAACTCGCTCAAGTCCAAGTGATTCTGCGGCTGAAACCAGAAAAATCAGCAGAACGAACCAATAGACGATCTTGCCGATCAGCGTCGAGATAGGCACCTGCAAGCCGGCGCGGGATAGCAACTTGGTCAGCCCGGTACCGCCCATCAAGCGATCGAGGCCCAGTTTGGCAAGCAATTTGGAGAGTAGCGTGTCCAACAGTTTGGCCACGACAAAACCCAGCAGCAGCACAACCAGTGCGCCGAACAGGTTCGGAATGAAGTTCGCAACTTTGGTCCATAACGCAGTCATTGCAGTGACGAGGCTCTGAGTCCAGAGATCAAGTTCCATATTCAATCAGCCTTATCAGCAGTGCGAGCGGTAGGTTTACGAAGACGGGAAACCGGCGCGACATGGGCCGATCCGTTATTCAGGGCGATCATCAGCGCGGGCAGCCAGCGGCCCAGCAGGCTGAACAGATCGCCGGCACCGACCTGGCGGTTGGCGGTTTTCAGCACGCGGCCCAGGCAGGCATCGTCGTCACGGCTGGACGGCGAAGCTTTGAGCATGTCACGCAAAGACTGTTCGAACGGATCGTGCATACGCACCTCTCGTGATATCTGTGAAAGACGCGGTCAAATTTGCCCGGGTCACATGACTCATCATCAGAACCAGCGCAAACGTCGGTATAGCCACCACTGCCCCAGCGCTACCGAACCTGCCAGCAAGCAGGCGATCAGGAAGCCATAAGGGCTGCTGGAGAACGGAATGCCGCCGACGTTGATACCCAAAAGACCGGTCAGAAAACTCATCGGCAAAAAAATCCCGGTGATGATCCCGAAGCGGTACATCGTGCGGTTCATGCGCACGCTCAAACGCCGGTCTTCGGCCTCCAGGACTAGCCCCACGCGCTCCCGGGTCAATTCCAGCTCCTCGAGATAACGGGTCAGGCTGTTGTTCAATTCGTTCCAGTAATCGGCATCGTCTTCAACGAACCATGGCATTTTTATCCGCGTCAGCTGACCAAAAATATCCCGTTGCGGCGCCAGAAAACGCTTGAGTGAGGCCGCCCTGCGACGGATCTGCAATACGGTCCCGTGCTCAGGTGTATACCGTTCGTCGGCATCCAGCTTTTCTTCTTCCTCATCGACGATTTCGGAGAGGCAGCTGACCAGATCCTGCACTTTATGGGTGAGGTACTGCGCCATATAAAGAATGAGTTCAGAGGCGGTTTTCGGCCCTTTGCCTTCGGCCAGTTGTACCAGCAACTCATCGGTGGCGCGCAACGGCCGCAGACGCAGGGAGATCACCCGCTGGGCTGAACCGAAGATCCGCACCGAGACCATGTCTTCCGGTTCGGCACCTGGATTGAGGTTGATCCCGCGCAGAAATAGCAATAGTTCGGAGTCCGGCAACGGCAAAAGGCGCGGCCGGGTGTTCTCCTCCAGCAGTAAGTCGCAACTAAATTCACTCAGACCGCTGGATTGACGCAGCCAGGTCTGGGTTTGTGGATGACTGCGATCCCAGTGCAGCCACAGGCTTTCATGGGCCTGCAGCTGCAAATCATCGAGTTCAGTCCGGGCTATCGAACGCGCACCGCCTTTACCGTCCAGCACCAGGGCATGTACCAGCCCCCATTGCGCGTTTTCTTCCTCGAACATCCTCACCCCTTTAATGAAGCGCGCTTTATTCAGGCATCTGCAGCGGACTTGGCGAAATGATCACGCCATTGTTGTCCGCATAAATGTATTCGCCGGGACGGAACGTCACACCGGCAAACGTCACCACAACGTTGAGATCGCCGAGCCCGCGCCTGTCGGATTTCCTCGGGTGGCTGGCGAGGGCCTGAACGCCCAGATCGGTCTGTGCGATGATATCGACGTCACGGATGCAACCGTAGATCACCAGCCCTTCCCAACCGTTTTTCGCGGCTTTCTCGGCCAGCATGTCACCCAGCAACGCATGACGCAGGGAACCGCCACCGTCTACCACCAGCACTTTGCCATTCCCCTTGAGCTCGACTTGCTCCTTGACCCGCGAGTTGTCTTCGAAACATTTGATGGTCACGATTTCGCCGCCGAAAGAATCACGGCCGCCGAAATTGCTGAACATCGGTTCCAGCACCTGCACCAGCTCCGGGTAGGCATCGCACAGGTCAGGCGTGATGTAATGGTTCATCGAGAAACTCCTGTAAAAAAGGAAGACAATCGAGTAGGCAGCCTACGCGGGCCAGGGCTGAACAGCTGAAACGCGCCGATCAAATCAGCCACCAAAAGTGACCAGAACCGCTCAATGCGTCATATCTTAGCCGCAAGCCGTTCAGAGCGAAATGCCCTTGTTAGAGCATCAGGCTCAAACTGCAGTGACAAAATCCGGCTTTCCACCCAGCAACGGCGTCTGTTGATCCGCCAGCCAACGCGCCACCAACGGCCAGACTTCAGCCTGCGCAGCCTTGCTGACAAGCATTTCCACATGACCGAAATTATCGCCAAAGCCTTGCTCGCGGCCAAGAGTGATGAATTGCTTGTGCTCGGAGCCAACCTGATCGAACAGCTTGCGGCAGGCCCAGGTCGGGTCCTGATGATCGCCCGCGGCGCTCACGGCCAGCACTGGCAACTGAACCTCGGCCAAACCCGCCCACCAGTCCTTGTCGGCATCGCCAAAACGGCCGAACAGCCCGTACCAGCGCATGCTTTCCAGGGCCAGGCCAATCGGCTCGTCCTCCGGGCCGCGCTTGAGCCGTGAACCTGACAGCTGGGCAAATCGCTTGAGAATAAAGCGTCCGCTCCACTCCACCGGTGGAAACTTCAATGGCCAGTAGGTGCGGCTGACCTGCGTGCCGAAAAACGCCGCAGAGGCCACTACCGGTTCGCCGATGTATTCACCGCCCAGCGCCGCCGCCAGGGTGATCCCGCCCAGCGAATGACCGATCCAGTGTGGGATCTGGCCACTTTGCTCGCGTACGAACGCGCCAATGGCAGGCAAATCGTAACGTGCGTAGTCGGCGACGCTGTTATTGCGATAGTCCTGGTTGCGCTGAGATAAGCCATGTCCGCGCATTTCCGCAATCCACACATCGAATCCCAGACGCGTCAGATAAGCCCCCAGCCCCAGACCTTTGGGAGAGAACCAGAACCGTCGATTGGAAAAACTGCCGTGCAACAGAATCACCGGCACGCCACGCACCGCCGGCTCATCGGCCAGGCCCAAGCGTGTGACAGCCAATTCGACGGTGCCGTCGGGGCTGTTGCCGGGTTTCAAACGATAGACGTCTTCGCTCAAATCACCGCGCCGTTCGGCGCTGATCAGGGCGACAGGAAATAGATTGCTGCTGCTTTGCATAATGCTCTTGCACAAAAAAGGGCGGCATCCAGAGGAGCCCGCCCTGCTTGATACTTAAAGCCCCGGCCACTTGGCCGAGGCTTCATTCACATCAAGCCGAAGCCTGACCCTCAGCCAGGAAGAACCAGGTTTCCAGCACGGAGTCGGGGTTCAGCGAAACACTTTCGATGCCCTGCTCCATCAGCCACTTGGCCAGATCCGGGTGGTCCGAAGGACCCTGACCGCAAATGCCGATGTACTTGCCGGCCTTGTTGCAGGCCTGAATAGCATTGGCCAGCAGCTTCTTGACCGCAGGATTACGCTCGTCGAACAGGTGCGCGATGATCCCGGAGTCACGGTCCAGGCCCAGTGTCAGCTGAGTCAGGTCGTTGGAGCCGATGGAGAAGCCGTCGAAGAACTCGAGGAACTCTTCAGCCAGGATCGCGTTGGACGGCAGTTCGCACATCATGATCACGCGCAGACCGTTTTCGCCACGGGCCAGACCGTTTTCAGCCAGCAGATCGACCACCTGGCTCGCTTCGCCCAGGGTGCGAACGAACGGCACCATGATTTCGACGTTGGTCAGGCCCATCTCGTTGCGCACGCGCTTGAGGGCGCGGCACTCGAGCTCGAAGCAGTCACGGAACGATTCGCTGATGTAACGCGAAGCGCCACGGAAGCCCAGCATCGGGTTCTCTTCTTCCGGCTCGTAGAGTTTGCCGCCGATCAGGTTCGCGTATTCGTTGGACTTGAAGTCCGACAGACGCACGATGACCTTTTTCGGCCAGAACGCTGCCGCCAGGGTGCTGATGCCCTCGACCAGTTTCTCGACATAGAAGCCGACCGGGTCGTCGTAACCGGCAATACGCTTGTCGACGCTGTCCTTGATTTCTTGCGGCAGGCCGTCGTAGTTCAACAGCGCTTTGGGGTGCACGCCGATCATGCGGTTGATGATGAATTCCAGACGGGCCAGGCCCACACCGGCGTTCGGCAGTTGCGCGAAGTCGAAGGCGCGGTCCGGGTTGCCGACGTTCATCATGATCTTGAACGGCAGATCCGGCATGGCATCCACGGAGTTTTTCTTGATGTCGAAGCCCAGTTCGCCTTCGAAGATGTAACCGGTGTCGCCTTCAGCGCAGGAAACGGTTACGCCCTGGCCGTCTTTCAACAGCTGGGTGGCGTTGCCGCAACCGACCACGGCCGGAATGCCCAGCTCGCGGGCGATGATCGCCGCGTGGCAGGTACGACCGCCACGGTTGGTGACGATGGCACTGGCGCGCTTCATGACCGGTTCCCAGTCCGGGTCGGTCATGTCGGAAACCAGAACATCGCCTGGCTGGACTTTGTCCATCTCGGACACGTCTTTGATGATCCGCACCTTGCCGGCGCCGATGCGCTGGCCGATGGCGCGACCTTCTACCAGCACGGTGCCGGTTTCTTTGAGCAGGTAACGCTCCATGACGTTGGCCTGGGTGCGGCTCTTCACGGTTTCCGGACGGGCCTGCACGATGTAGAGCTTGCCGTCGTCGCCGTCTTTGGCCCATTCGATGTCCATCGGGCACTTGTAGTGCTTCTCGATGATCATCGCTTGTTTGGCCAGCTCGCTGACTTCGGCGTCGCTCAGGCAGAAACGTGCACGATCAGCCTTGTCCACGTCGATGGTCTTGACCGATTTACCGGCCGTGGCCACTTCGCCGTAAATCATCTTGATGGCTTTGCTGCCCAGGTTGCGACGCAGGATGGCCGGACGACCGGCTTCCAGCGTGCCTTTGTGGACATAGAATTCATCCGGGTTCACCGCGCCTTGTACGACGGTTTCACCCAGGCCGTAGGCGCCGGTGATGAACACCACGTCACGGAAGCCCGATTCGGTATCGAGGGTGAACATCACACCGGCGGTGCCGGTTTCGGAGCGGACCATGCGCTGCACGCCGGCCGACAGGGCAACCAGCTTGTGGTCGAAGCCCTGGTGGACGCGGTAGGAAATCGCACGGTCGTTGAACAGGGAAGCGAACACTTCTTTGGCGGCGCGAATAACGTTTTCGACCCCACGGATGTTCAGGAAGGTTTCCTGCTGACCGGCGAAGGAAGCATCCGGCAGGTCTTCGGCGGTAGCGGAAGAGCGCACGGCAACGGCCATGTCAGGGTTGCCGGCCGACAGCGTGGCGAACGCGGTGCGGATCTCGGCGTTGAGCTTCTCGGGGAATTCGGCTTCCATGATCCATTGACGGATCTGGGCGCCGGTTTTGGCCAGGGCATTCACATCGTCGACATCCAGCGCGTCGAGGGCGGCGTGGATCTGGTCGTTCAGACCGCTCAGTTCCAGAAAATCACGATAAGCCTGAGCTGTCGTGGCGAAGCCACCGGGCACCGATACACCGGCACCTGCAAGGTTACTGATCATCTCGCCCAGGGATGCGTTCTTGCCCCCCACATGCTCTACATCATGGACGCCGAGCTTATCGAGGGAAACTACGTACTCTACCAAGGTGATCTCTCCACTAACTGTGTTGGAAAAGCTCAGAAGCCGGCGACTCGAGGGAGCATTTGCCGGCTGTATGGCCTGGACCTGGAAAATAAGTGAGAATGCTGGCCATGGGTGGCCGACAAATCGCGCCTACTATATCCAAGAATCGTCACTAGCTTAAGGCCCAAGGTGCAAATGAAACGATCTGCTTTCTTTATCTCCGATGGCACGGGCATTACGGCCGAAACCCTCGGCCAAAGCCTGTTGGCGCAGTTCGAAAACATTACCTTCAGCAAAATCATACGGCCGTACATCGACGACGCAGATAAAGCGCGGGCCATGGTACAACAAATCAACAAAGCCGCCGAAAACGATGGTTTTCGTCCGATTATTTTCGACACCATCGTCAATCAGGACATTCGTGAGATTCTCGCAACGTCAAATGGTTTCATGATCGACATTTTCTCGACCTTCCTGGCGCCCCTTGAACAGGAACTGACCGAGCATTCTTCCTACACCGTCGGCAAATCCCATTCCATCGGCCACAACTCCAATTACATGGAGCGCATCGAGGCGGTGAACTTCGCCCTCGACAACGACGATGGCGCCCGCACCCACTATTACGACAAGGCCGACCTGATACTAGTGGGCGTGTCGCGATGTGGTAAGACGCCGACGTGCCTGTATATGGCGATGCAATTCGGCATCCGCGCGGCCAATTACCCGTTGACCGAAGACGACATGGAGCGCCTGCAACTGCCGACCGCCCTGCGCGCCCATCACCACAAGCTATTCGGCCTGACCATCGACCCGGACCGGCTTACCGCAATCCGCAACGAACGCAAGCCCAACAGCCGCTATTCGAGCTACGCGCAGTGCGAATTCGAAGTGCGCGAAGTGGAGAATCTGTTTCGACGCGAGAATATTCCCCACATCAATTCCACGCATTTCTCCGTGGAAGAGATCTCTGCAAAGATTTTAGTAGAGAAAGGTGTGGAGCGGCGGTTCAAGTAGATTTTCGGCGGCAGTTACACCGCCTTCGCGGGCAAGCCTCGCTCCTACAGGGTTTTGTAAACGACACATCACTGTAGGAGCGAGGCTTGCCCGCGAAGAACGATAACGCGGTCTCCTTCTCCTAGATCACAAACAAATCCACAAACCGGTTCACCGCCGTCGCCTCAAGCGCTGTCTGATCCTTGCACAACGCAAAGATCTCGGCACTGCGCTGCGCCGTGAAGCGCGTCGCCAGATTGGCCTTGAACTTGTCTTCCAGCAGCGCAATACCATCGGTGCGACGACGGCGATGGCCGATCGGGTATTCCACCACTACGTTTTTGGTGCTGGAGCCATCCTTGAAGAACACCTGGACCGCGTTGGCGATAGAGCGTTTGTCCGGCTCCAGGTATTCGCGAGTGAAACGCGGGTCTTCGACGATAACCATTTTTTCGCGCAGCACATCGATAATCGGATGCACCGCGTGGAAGTCGTCTTCGTACTGCTCGGCCACCAGATTGCCGAACACCAGAGGTACGGCGGTCATGTACTGGAGGCAGTGATCGCGGTCCGCGGCATTGGCCAGCGGGCCGACCTTGGAGATGATGCGGATAGCCGATTCATGGGTGGTGATGACGATTCTGTCGATTTCGTGCAGGCGATTCCTGACCAATGGATGCAAGGTGACGGCGGCCTCGCAGGCGGTTTGCGCGTGGAACTCGGCAGGAAAACTGATCTTGAACAGCACGTTTTCCATCACGTAGCTACCGAACGGCCGGGAAAAGCTGAAAGTGCGCTTTTCTTCAGGCTTGAGCGCCAGGTCATTGTTGGTGTGGCTGAACAGTACGTCGTAGAACCCCCATTGTTTGGCGGTCAGCACGCCGGGAATGCCCATCTCCCCGCGCATCGCAATGTCCGCCAGACGCACGCCACGACTGGACGCATCCCCTGCCGCCCAGGATTTGCGCGACCCGGCATTCGGCGCATGCCGGTAAGTGCGCAGCGCTTGGCCATCGGCAAAGGCATGGGACAACGCCGACAGCAGTTGCTCGCGATTGGCGCCCATGAGCTTGGCGGTGACGGCGGTCGAGGCGATTTTCACCAGGATGACGTGATCGATTCCGACGCGGTTGAACGAGTTTTCCAGTGCGATCACGCCCTGAATTTCGTGAGCCATGATCATGGCGTCCAGTACCACGCGAATGGTCAGCGGGGCATCGCCATTGGCCAGGCGTTTTTGCGACAGGTGGTCGGCCACCGCGAGAATGGCGCCGAGGTTATCGGACGGATGCCCCCATTCGGCGGCGAGCCAAGTGTCGTTGTAATCGAGCCAGCGGACGATGCAACCGATATCCCAGGCGGCTTTGACCGGATCGAGACGGTGACTGGTCCCAGGCACGCGAGCACCGAAGGGAACGACGGTACCTTCGACGATAGGTCCCAGGTGTTTGGTGCATTCGGGGAAACGCAGGGCCAGCAGACCGCAGCCGAGGGTGTCCATCAGGCAATTGCGGGCGGTATCCAGCGCCTCGGTAGATTCAATTTTGAAGTTGAGGACGTAGTCGGCGATGTCCTGCAGGACCGTGTCGTAGTCGGGGCGGTTGTTCAGGTCGACGTTGGCGCTCATGTTCGATTCACTCGGTCAGTGGTTCGTTGATGGGACCTCGGTTCAGGGTAGTCTGAGTCGGTTACCGATTTCTTGTTTTGAAAATGAAATCCTGTAGGAGCTGGCTTGCCAGCGAAGGCGGTATAACAGGCAACAATGATGTTCAATATGACGGCCTCTTCGCTGGCAAGCCAGCTCCTACAGGGGGGATGTGTGTTTAGAAATAATCCCCCGGCACTCGGACATAACCTTCCATCAACACCCGCGCACTGCGGCTCATGATGGCTTTGTTCACGGTCCATTCACCGTTGACCTGGCTGGCCTCGGCGCCCACGCGCAAGGTGCCGGAGGGATGACCGAAGCGTACTGCATTGCGTTCGATACCGCCCGCCGCCAGGTTGACCAGCGTGCCGGAAATCGCCGCCGCCGTGCCGATGGCCACCGCTGCGGTGCCCATCATCGCGTGGTGCAGTTTGCCCATGGACAGCGCACGCACCAGCAAGTCAATGTCGGTGGCCGCAATCGCCTTGCCGCTGGACGCAATGTAATCCGCCGGTTTGGCGACGAACGCCACCTTCGGTGTGTGCTGACGCTTGGCCGCTTCGTCCAGGTGCTGAATCAGCCCCATGCGCAACGCGCCGTAAGCGCGGATGGTTTCGAATATCGCCAGGGCCTTCAGGTCGCCGTTGATAGCGCCTTGCAATTCGGTACCGGTGTAGCCGATGTCTTCGGCATTAATGAAGATGGTCGGAATGCCGGCGTTGATCAAGGTCGCCTTGAGTGTACCGACGCCCGGCACTTCGAGGTCATCCACCAGATTGCCGGTGGGGAACATCGAACCACCGCCACCCTCTTCTTCCGCCGCCGGGTCCATGAATTCGAGCTGCACTTCGGCTGCCGGAAAGGTCACGCCGTCGAGTTCGAAATCGCCGGTTTCCTGAACCTCGCCGTTGGTGATCGGCACATGGGCGATGATGGTCTTGCCAATGTTGGCCTGCCACACGCGCACCACCGCCACACCGTTGTGTGGAATGCGGCTGGCGTCCACCAGTCCATTGCTGATGGCGAACGAACCGACCGCCGCCGACAGGTTGCCGCAGTTGCCGCTCCAGTCGACGAAAGGCTTGTCGATGGAGACCTGACCGAACAGGTAATCGACGTCGTGATCGGCCTTGAGGCTTTTCGACAGGATCACGGTTTTGCTGGTGCTGGACGTCGCACCGCCCATGCCGTCGATTTGCTTGTCGTACGGGTCGGGACTGCCGATCACGCGCAACAACAACGCATCGCGAGCCGGGCCTGGAATTTGTGCCGCTTCGGGCAGGTCTTTCAGGCTGAAGAACACGCCTTTGCTGGTGCCGCCGCGCATGTAGGTGGCGGGGATTTTAATCTGAGGTGCGTGAGCCATTGGTGCCCCTTATAGACGGACACGGGCCTGAAATCCCGTGTCCGCACATCGTTGTTAAACGGCGACCGCCGATTCTTCGAGGAAGTCCTGAGCGAAACGCTGCAACACGCCGCCGGCCTCGTAGATCGACACTTCTTCAGCGGTGTCGAGGCGGCAGGTCACTGGCACTTCGACGCGTTCGCCATTCTTGCGATTGATCACCAGCGTCAGCGTCGCACGCGGGGTGCGGTCGCCGATCACGTCGTAGGTTTCGCTACCGTCGATGGCCAGTGTGTGACGATCGGTGCCCGGCTGAAATTCCAGCGGCAGCACGCCCATGCCCACCAGGTTGGTGCGATGGATGCGCTCGAAGCCTTCAGCGGCGATCGCTTCCACACCCGCCAGACGTACGCCTTTGGCCGCCCAGTCACGGGACGAACCCTGACCATAGTCGGCGCCGGCGATGATGATCAGCGGCTGCTTGCGTTCCATGTAGGTTTCGATGGCTTCCCACATGCGCATGACCTGGCCTTCCGGCTCGACTCGCGCCAGGGAACCCTGCTTGACCTTGCCGTTTTCCTGAACCATTTCATTGAACAGTTTCGGGTTGGCGAACGTCGCGCGCTGCGCGGTCAAGTGGTCGCCGCGGTGCGTGGCGTAGGAGTTGAAGTCTTCTTCCGGCAGGCCCATTTTCGCCAGATATTCACCGGCGGCGCTGTTGAGCATGATCGCGTTGGAAGGCGACAGGTGATCGGTGGTGATGTTGTCCGGCAGCACCGCCAGCGGGCGCATGCCCTTGAGCGGACGAGCGCCGGCCAGCGCGCCTTCCCAATACGGCGGACGGCGGATGTAGGTGCTCATCTCGCGCCAGTCATACAGCGGCGTGACCTTCGGGCCGGTGTCTTCGTGGATGGCAAACATCGGAATGTACACCTGGCGGAACTGCTCCGGTTTCACCGAAGCCTTGACCACCGCGTCGATTTCTTCGTCGCTCGGCCAGATGTCTTTCAGGCGGATTTCCTTGCCGTTCGCGTCCAGGCCCAGCACATCTTTTTCGATGTCGAAACGGATGGTCCCGGCGATGGCGTAAGCCACCACCAATGGCGGCGAAGCGAGAAACGCTTGCTTGGCGTACGGGTGAATCCGCCCGTCGAAGTTACGATTGCCGGAGAGCACTGCGGTGGCATACAGATCGCGGTCGATGATTTCCTGTTGGATCACCGGGTCCAGCGCGCCGGACATACCGTTGCACGTGGTGCAGGCAAAGGCCACGACGCCGAAGCCGAGCTGCTCGAGCTCATCGGTCAGACCCGCTTCGTCGAGGTACAGCGCCACGGTTTTCGAACCCGGCGCCAGGGACGACTTGACCCATGGCTTGCGGGTCAAACCAAGCTTGTTGGCGTTGCGCGCCAGCAGGCCAGCGGCAATCACGTTGCGTGGGTTGCTGGTGTTGGTGCAACTGGTGATGGCGGCGATGATCACCGCGCCGTCCGGCATCTGGCCGGGCACGTCGTCCCACTGACCGGAAATGCCTTGCGCCGCGAGATCGGACGTGGCGACACGGGCGTGCGGGTTGCTCGGGCCAGCCATGTTACGCACCACCGAGGACAGGTCGAAAGTCAGCCCTCGCTCGTATTGCGCGCCTTTGAGGCTGTCGGCCCAGAGGCCGGTCTGCTTGGCGTAATTCTCCACAAGCTGCACTTGCTCGTCTTCACGGCCAGTGAGTTTCAGGTAGTCGATGGTCTGTTGGTCGATGTAGAACATTGCCGCCGTGGCGCCGTATTCCGGGGCCATGTTGGAAATGGTCGCGCGGTCACCCAAGGTCAGCGCCGAAGCGCCCTCACCGAAGAATTCCAGCCACGCGCCCACCACTTTTTGCTTGCGCAGGAACTCGGTCAGCGCCAGCACCATGTCGGTGGCGGTGATGCCCGGTTGCAGCTTACCGGTCAGCTCAACGCCGACGCTTTCCGGCAAACGCATCCACGATGCACGGCCAAGCATCACGCTTTCCGCTTCCAGACCACCCACACCAATGGCGATCACGCCCAGCGCATCGACGTGCGGGGTGTGACTGTCGGTGCCGACGCAGGTATCGGGAAAGGCCACACCGTCACGCACCTGAATCACCGGCGACATTTTCTCCAGGTTGATCTGGTGCATGATCCCGTTGCCCGGCGGGATCACGTCGACGTTCTTGAAGGCTTTTTTGGTCCAGTTGATGAAGTGGAAACGGTCTTCGTTGCGACGGTCTTCGATGGCGCGGTTCTTCTCGAACGCCTCGGGATCGAAGCCACCGCGCTCAACGGCCAAAGAGTGGTCGACGATCAACTGCGTCGGCACCACCGGGTTCACTTGCGCCGGGTCACCACCTTGCAGGGCGATGGCGTCGCGCAGGCCGGCAAGGTCGACCAGGGCGGTCTGGCCGAGAATGTCGTGGCACACCACGCGGGCCGGGAACCATGGGAAATCGAGATCGCGTTTGCGCTCGATGAATTGCTTCAGGGATTCGGTGAGCGTGGCCGGGTCGCAGCGACGCACAAGGTTTTCCGCCAGCACGCGGGAGGTGTACGGCAGGGTGTCGTAGGCGCCGGGCGCAATGGCATCGACCGCCGCGCGGACGTCGAAATAATCCAGATGGCTACCTGGCAGCGGTTTGCGGAATTCTGTGTTCATCGTCAGGACTCGGTCACGGTGGTTTCAAAGGGTGGGTGCCTGGCACCGGGCTTGAATTGAAACCGAACCTCTGTAGGAGCTGGCTTGCCAGCGAAGGCGGTGGGTCAACCAACGAAAATGTTGGATGACATATCGTCTTCGCTGGCAAGCCAGCTCCTACAGGGTTACCGGTTCATTCAGCAACCAATGCCAGCCCTCACCGGTCAGCGTTGTTCGATTGGCACGAACTTGCGCTGTTCGACGCCGACGTATTCAGCGCTCGGGCGGATGATGCGGTTGTTGGCACGTTGCTCGAACACATGCGCCGCCCAGCCGGTCAGGCGCGAGCAGACGAAGATCGGTGTGAACAACTTGGTCGGAATGCCCATGAAGTGGTACGTCGAGGCGTGGTAGAAGTCGGCGTTCGGGAACAGTTTCTTCTGCTCCCACATGGTTGCGTCGATGGCTTCGGACACCGGGAACAGCACGGTGTCGCCCACTTCGTCGGCGAGTTTTTTCGACCAGGCCTTGATCACCTCGTTGCGCGGATCATTGTCCTTATAGATCGCGTGGCCGAAGCCCATGATCTTGTCCTTGCGCGCCAGCATGCCGAGGGTGCCCTCGACCGCCTCTTCAGGCGACGAGAAGCGTTCGATCATTTCCATCGCCGCTTCGTTCGCGCCGCCGTGCAGCGGGCCGCGCAGGGAGCCGATGGCCGCCGTGATGCAGGAATACAAATCCGACAGGGTCGAGGCGCACACCCGGGCGGTGAAGGTCGAGGCGTTGAACTCGTGTTCCGCGTAGAGGATCAGCGAAACGTTCATCACCTTGACGTGCAACTCGCTCGGTTTCTTGTCGTGCAACAGGTGCAGGAAATGGCCGCCGATGCAGGCTTCGTCGGTCACGCAGTTGATGCGTTTGCCGTCGTGGCTGAAGCGATACCAGTAACACATGATCGCCGGGAACGCGGCCAGCAGGCGGTCGGTTTTGTCGTGTTGTTCGGTGAAGTCTTTCTCCGGCTCGATGTTGCCCAGAAACGAGCAACCGGTGCGCATCACGTCCATCGGATGGGCGTCAGCGGGGATGCGTTCCAGCACTTCTTTCAGCGCTTGCGGCAGGTCGCGCAGCTTGCTCAGTTTCTCGGTGTAGGCAGCCAATTGCGCTTTGGTTGGCAGCTCGCCGTATAGCAGCAGGTAAGCCACTTCTTCAAATTGTGCGTCCGCCGCCAGGTCGCGAACGTCATAGCCGCGATAGGTCAGGCCTGCGCCCGACTGGCCCACGGTGGACAGTGCGGTTTGCCCGGCTACCTGGCCACGGAGCCCGGCGCCACTGAGTACTTTTGCTTCGGCCATTGCTGTCTCCAGTTTTCTTGAATTTGTTAGGGAAACTTGTAGGAGCGAAGCTTGCTCGCGAAAGCGGTGTGTCAGACGACATTGATTTTGAATGTCAGTCCGTCTTCGCGAGCAAGCTTCGCTCCTACAGGACTTTCATTACTTCTTCGCCGCAAACAACGCATCGAGCTTCTGCTCGAAGGTGTGGTAATCGATGCGATCGTAAAGCTCCATGCGCGTCTGCATGGTGTCGATGACGTTCTGTTGCGTGCCGTCGCGGCGGATCGCGGTGTAGACATTTTCCGCGGCCTTGTTCATGGCGCGGAACGCCGACAGCGGGTACAGCACCAACGACACGTCGGCGGCAGCGAGCTGTTCGGTGGTGTACAGCGGCGTCGCGCCGAATTCGGTGATGTTGGCCAGGATCGGCGCTTTCACGCGGCTGGCGAACAGTTTGTACATCTCAAGCTCGGTGATCGCTTCCGGGAACACCATGTCGGCACCGGCCTCGATGCAGGCAGCGGCGCGATCCAGTGCAGATTCCAGACCTTCAACAGCCAGGGCGTCGGTGCGGGCCATGATCACGAAGCTGTCATCGGTGCGGGCATCGACGGCCGCTTTGATGCGGTCGACCATTTCCTGCAGCGAGACGATCTCTTTATTAGGACGATGACCGCAGCGCTTGGCGCCGACCTGGTCTTCGATGTGAATCGCCGCCGCGCCGAACTTGATCATCGACTTCACGGTACGGGCTACGTTGAACGCCGAGGAACCGAAACCGGTATCCACGTCCACCAACAGTGGCAAGTCGCAGACGTCAGTGATGCGACGCACGTCGGTCAGCACGTCATCCAGACCGGTAATCCCCAGGTCCGGCACGCCGAGGGAGCCGGCAGCCACCCCGCCACCCGACAGGTAAATAGCCTTGAAACCGGCGCGCTTGGCCAGCAGTGCGTGGTTGGCGTTGATTGTGCCGACCACTTGCAGCGGATGTTCGCTGGCGACCGCATCGCGGAAACGCTGGCCTGGAGTGCTCTTGTTGGAACTCATGACTCACCTCGTTCAGTGGCTGTCGGGTTAGCGCCGTCCTGGTAGTGACGGGCGATATTGCGTTTGGAGGCGCCGATGTGACGGCGCATCAACAACTCGGCCAACTCACCGTCACGGTCGGCGATGGCATCGAGAATTCGGTGGTGTTCGGCAAACGCCTGGCGCGGCCGATTGGGCGTGGTGGAAAACTGGATGCGGTACATGCGCACCAGTTGATAGAGCTCACCGCACAGCATCTGGGTCAGGGTGCGGTTGCCGCTGCCCTGGATGATCCGGTAATGAAAGTCGAAATCGCCTTCCTGCTGGTAATAGCCGACGCCTGCCTGAAACGCCGCATCGCGCTCGTGGGTTTCGAGCACGCGGCGCAGTTCGTCGATTTCTTCGACCGTCATGCGTTCAGCCGCCAGACGGCACGCCATGCCTTCCAGGGATTCGCGAATTTCGTAGAGTTCCAGCAGTTCGGCGTGACTCAGCGACACCACCCGCGCCCCGACGTGCGGCACGCGAACCAGCAGGCGCTGGCCTTCCAGACGGTGAATGGCCTCACGCAGAGGCCCGCGGCTAATGCCGTAGGTGCGCGCCAGCTCCGGCTCGGAGATCTTGCTGCCCGGGGCGATCTCGCCTTTGACGATGGCCGCCTGAATACGTCGGAAGACGTTTTCGGAAAGTGTTTCCGAGTCGTCCTGAACTGTGACCAGGGGATCGAGTTGATCCAGCATATTGTCGACACCTTGAAAACCAATGCCGCAAAAACTAGCGAATATGGCCGCTTACGTCAAAGGATAAATCGATATTGTCGACAATCGTCTAATAACCTCGTTGCACCATAAGGAAGCAACACCTCAAGTTATAGCCGTCGGCCAGCGCTGGCGCCATAAACCCACCGTGCTAGAATGCCGCCCGCATTTGCTTGTCATCTGCATTGCCTGTCATAAAAAACGGACAGGCATACGAGGGAGCTTGTGCAGCAATGCCAGGGCCTTGAATTGAAGAACGGACCGCTGCGCACCAGGATTTATGAGACTCAAGCTCTTCACTACACTCCTATGTCTTTTTGGCCTGCCAGGTTTCGCCGCAGCAGGGGAAAAGACTGTGTACGGCCTCAATGAGTACGCTTCGCTGGACGGCATCAATCTGGAAGTCGCCGCCAAACTCGACACCGGGGCGAAAACCGCTTCGCTGAGTGCCCGCGACATCAAACGCTTCAAACGCAATGGCGAATCCTGGGTGCGCTTCTATCTGGCTATCGACGCCGCGCATTCGCATCCGATCGAACGACCGCTGGCCCGTGTCAGCAAGATCAAGCGCCGGGCCGGTGACTACGACCCGGAAGAAGGCAAGAAATACACCGCCCGTCCGGTCATCGAACTGGATATCTGCATGGGTTCGGCTTTACGCAGCATCGAAGTGAACTTGACCGACCGCAGTGCCTTCCAATACCCGCTCTTGATCGGCTCCGAAGCGCTCAAACGTTTCGATGCGCTGGTCGACCCCAGTCTTAAATACGCTGCTGGCAAACCCGCCTGCGCCACCGACGCACATACCGCAGAGTAATTCCAATGCGCTCTCTTACCCTCCATCTGAAACTGCTGATCGCCATCCTGGTGGTGCTGGGCATTTCAGTTACGGCCTATCAGATTTTCGTGCTCGGAATTCCGGTGACCGAAGACGCTACCGACGACTTGTGGAACATCGACGCCAAGGTCGAGTTCGTCGCCAATGCCAAAGACCCGATCAAGATCCAGATGTTCGTGCCACCGTTGAGCCGCGACTACGTGAGCCTCAACGAGAGTTTCATTTCCAATAATTACGGTGTGGCAGTGAACCGTGCCGACGGTAACCGCAAAGTCACCTGGTCGGCGCGTCGCGCCAAGGGCAACCAGACCCTTTATTACCGACTGGTGCTGACCAAGCGCTACAGCGGTGAAAAATCCAAGGTCAAAGGCCCGACCTTCCGCGACAGCATCGCCGTCGAAGGCCCGGAAAAAGTCGCCGCCGACGCCCTGCTGGCGCCGATCCGCCAGCATTCGGCCGATGTCGAAACCTTCATCGGCGAAGCCATCAAACGCGTCAACAACCTCAACGACGACAACGTGAAACTGCTGTTGGCCGGCGATCCGTCCACCGTGAACAAAGCCAAAATCGTCGAGCTGGTACTGTCCATCGCCCATGTGCCGGTGGAAAAGGTCCACACCATCCGCCTGGTGGCCGATCAACCACAAATGCCTGAACTCTGGTTGCGCAGCTTCAACGGCACCGACTGGCTGTACTTCAACCCGGAAACCGGCGAACAGGGCCTGCCCACCGACCGCTTGCTGTGGTGGACCGGCGACGAAAACCTGATCACCGTCGATGGTGGCAAAAAAGCCAACGTCACCTTCAGCCTGAACAACAGCGAAATGAACGCCATTCGCCTGGCCAAGCTGACCGACGAAAACTCCGACGCCAACTTCCTCGACTACTCGCTGTACGGCCTGCCGCTGCAAACCCAGCAGACCTTCATGATCATGGTGATGATCCCGATCGGCGTGCTGGTGATCCTGATTCTGCGCAACCTGATCGGCATTCAGACACTCGGCACCTTTACCCCCGTGCTGATCGCCCTCGCCTTCCGGGAAACCCAGCTTGGGTTCGGCATCGTGCTATTTACGATCATCACGACGTTGGGACTGTCGCTGCGCTCCTACCTTGAACATTTGAAACTGCAAATGCTGCCGAGGCTATCGGTGGTGCTGACCTTTGTGGTGGTGCTGATCGCGGCCATCAGCCTGTTCAGCCACAAACTCGGCCTGGAACGCGGCTTGTCGGTGGCGCTGTTCCCGATGGTGATTCTGACCATGACCATTGAACGCCTGTCGATTACCTGGGAAGAGCGCGGTGGTGGCCATGCCATGAAAGTGGCGATCGGCACACTGTTCGCAGCCTCCCTGGCGCACCTGATCATGAGCGTGCCTGAGCTGGTGTACTTCGTGTTCACCTTCCCGGCGATTCTGCTGATTCTGGTGGGCTTCATGCTGGCCATGGGTCGCTATCGCGGTTATCGCTTGACCGAACTGGTGCGCTTCAAGGCTTTCCTGAAGAAGGCTGACGCCTGATGTTCGGTCTCTGGAAGACCTGGAAAGCCCTGGAGGCCCGGGGCATCATGGGGATCAATCGGCGCAACGCAGACTACGTGCTCAAGTACAACAAGCGCAGCCTGTACCCGATCGTCGATGACAAGATCATCACCAAGGAGCGCGCCATCGCCGCCGGCATTCACGTGCCGGAGCTGTACGGCGTGATCTCCACCGAGAAGGAAATCGACAACCTCAGCGAGATCATCGGCGGGCGTACCGATTTCGTGGTCAAGCCAGCCCAGGGCGCCGGCGGTGATGGCATTCTGGTGATCGCCGACCGCTTCGAGGGCCGCTATCGCACGGTGTCGGGCAAGATCATCAGTCACGAGGAAATCGAGCACCAGATTTCCAGCATCCTGACCGGCCTGTACTCACTCGGCGGTCACCGTGACCGCGCGCTGATCGAGTACCGCGTGACCCCGGACCAGATTTTCAAAAGCATCAGCTATGAAGGCGTGCCGGACATTCGCATCATCGTGCTGATGGGTTATCCGGTGATGGCCATGTTGCGCTTGCCGACCCGTCAGTCCGGCGGCAAGGCCAACCTGCACCAGGGCGCCATCGGCGTCGGTGTCGATCTGGCCACCGGCCTGACATTGCGCGGCACCTGGCTGAACAACATCATTAACAAACACCCGGACACCACCAACGCCGTAGACGGCGTACAACTGCCCTACTGGGACGGTTTCATGAAGCTCGCTGCCGGTTGCTATGAACTGTGCGGGCTGGGTTACATCGGTGTCGACATGGTGCTCGACCAGGAGAAAGGGCCGTTGATTCTTGAGCTTAACGCCCGGCCCGGGTTGAACATTCAGATCGCCAACGATTGCGGGTTGACGTTGCGTACCCACGCGGTCGAAGCGCGCCTGGAGGAATTACAGGCCCGCGGGATAATCGAAACAGCGCAGGAACGCGTGGCGTTCGTTCAGGAAATGTTTGGGCATATTCCTGCGGTTGAGGGCTGATCCGAGACCAAGGTGCGACATTCGCGGGCAAGCCTCGCTTCTACAGGTACAGCGGCGCCCTTGTAGGAGCGAGGCTTGCCCGCGAAGGCTGACTCGCAGTCACCCAATCTTTCAACCCTGGCACCAACAGTTCAATCCCCGACATCCCCTCTAGGAGCAAATCCTGCAGAGGACTACAATCCCTCCCCCGCCTCGATGGCTGATCTGCCCCGCCCATGTTGACCTGTTCCGTACACCCGCTGCCCTATCGCCCCAACCCCGCCGAATACTTCGCGGCGATTCGTCATGCCCCCGGTGCCGTACTGCTCGACAGCGGCCGGCCGAGCGCCGAGCGTGGGCGTTATGACCTGCTCAGCGCCTGGCCGCTGGAGCAATTGGCCGTTTTACCGGACGAAAGCGGCAGCCATTTCCTGCAACGCCTTCGCGACACTCTGACGCGACTCGGCGAAGCCACTGTTCCTTTAGACCTGCCTTTCGCCGGTGGCCTGATCGGTTATCTGAGCTACGACTTCGGCCGGCATCTGGAAAACCTGCCGAGTCAGGCACGGGACGATCTGCAATTGCCCGACGCACGTTTCGGGCTGTACGACTGGGCACTGATCAGCGATCACCACCAGGCCACCAGCCAACTGGTGTTCCACCCGGCGCTGATCGACAGCGAACGACAACGGCTGATCGAACTGTTCACGCAACTTGCACCTCGGAAAATCGAGCCTTTCAAGCTGGACGGCTCGATGAGGGCCGATCTGAGCGCCGACGAGTATCGACAAGCTTTCGAACGCATTCAGCAATACATCCAGGCCGGCGACTGCTATCAAGTCAACTTCGCCCAGCGCTTTCGCGCGCAATGCCACGGCGATCCATGGGCCGCGTACTGCGCTTTACGAGCGGCGTGCCCGACGCCGTTTTCCGGCTTCCAGAGCCTGCCCGACGGCGACGCCGTGCTGAGCCTGTCGCCGGAACGCTTCGTCAAAGTCAGCGCGCGCCACGTCGAAACCCGCCCGATCAAAGGCACCCGCCCCCGCGGTCTGACTGCTACTGAAGATGCGGCGAACGCCGCCGAACTGCTGGCCAGCCCCAAGGATCGTGCGGAAAACCTGATGATCGTCGACCTACTGCGCAACGACCTCGGCCGTACCTGCCGCATCGGCTCGGTGCGGGTGCCGGAGTTGTTCAGTCTGGAAAGTTATCCGAACGTGCATCACCTGGTGAGCAGCGTTACCGGCGAGCTGGCGGATGACAAGGATGCGCTGGATTTGATCGCCGGCAGCTTCCCCGGCGGCTCGATTACCGGCGCGCCGAAGATTCGCGCGATGCAGATCATCGACGAACTGGAGCCGACCCGTCGTGGGTTGTATTGCGGTTCATTGCTGTACCTGGACGTGCGCGGCGAGATGGACAGCTCCATCGCCATTCGCAGTTTGCTGGTCAAGGATGGGCAGGTGTGTTGCTGGGGTGGCGGCGGGATCGTCGCGGATTCGGACTGGCAGGCGGAATATCAAGAATCGATAACCAAGGTGAAGGTGCTGCTCGATACTTTGCGGAGCCTATGATGCCACGCGCTTGAATGATCGTTCCCACGCTCCGCGTGGGAACGATCAAACAGGGACCAGTGTTCACCTGTAGGAGCGAGGCTTGCCCGCGAAGGCGCCCTCGCAGACGACTACAAACTCAACGCCCGATTCGAAGCCTTGATGAACTCTTGCTTCAACTCCGCAAAACTGTGCACCGCCGGGAATTGTGGAAACTCGCGAATCACATTGTCCGGCGCATGGAACAGAATCCCGGCATCCGCCTCGCCCAGCATCGTAGTGTCGTTGTAGGAATCCCCCGCCGCGATCACCCGGTAGTAGAGGCTCTTGAACGCCAATACCGACTGACGCTTGGGATCTTTCTGACGCAACTGATAGCCCGTGACACGACCGGCATCGTCGGTAATCAGACGATGGCAGAGCAAAGTAGGGAAACCCAGTTGACGCATCAACGGCTGGGAGAATTCGTAAAAGGTGTCCGACAGAATCACCACCTGAAAGCGCTCTCGCAGCCAGTCGACGAATTCGCTGGCGCCTTCCAGAGGCTTGAGCGTGGCGATCACTTCCTGGATGTCGGAAAGCTTCAGGCCGTGCTCGTCGAGAATCCGCAGGCGCTGCTTCATCAACACGTCGTAGTCGGGAATGTCCCGAGTGGTGGCCCTGAGGGAGTCGATCCCGGTTTTTTCGGCAAAGGCGATCCAGATTTCCGGGACCAGCACACCTTCAAGATCCAGACAGGCAATTTCCACAAGACACTCCCATTTTGTACTGTTTATTAAGTCGAGCGAGCAAAAGGACTGCCGAACTCTAGCGACTCGCCCTCCTCTGTGCAACGCAGAGGGAGCACCAGTCGCCGCAGGATTTTGTTACCATCGACACATATAGAGCGCCCAGCGCCACCGACCTGTAGGAAGCCGCCCTGATGAGCCCATCGTTCGATGTCGTGGAACTCGCCACGACCTATGCCAACAAATCCGCCCAAGACATCCTGAAACTCGCGTTCGCCGAGTTCGGCGATGACCTGTGGATATCTTTCAGCGGCGCCGAGGATGTGGTGCTGGTGGACATGGCCTGGAAGCTGAACAAGAACGTCAAAGTGTTCAGCCTCGACACCGGCCGCTTGCACCCCGAGACCTACCGCTTCATCGAACAGGTGCGCGAGCACTACAAGATCGACATCGAAGTGGTATCACCGGACTACACCAAGCTCGAACCTTTCGTGAAGGAAAAAGGCCTGTTCAGTTTCTACAAGGACGGCCATGGCGAGTGCTGCGGCATCCGCAAGATCGAGCCGTTGCGTCGCAAGCTGTCGGGCGTGACCGCCTGGGCCACCGGCCAGCGTCGGGACCAGAGCCCGGGCACCCGCAGCACGGTCGCGGTGCTGGAAATCGATACCGCGTTCTCTACCCCGGAACGCACCCTGTACAAATTCAACCCGCTGGCGCAAATGACCAGCGAAGAGATCTGGGGCTACATCCGCATGCTCGAACTGCCGTACAACAGCCTGCATGAGCGCGGCTTCATCAGCATCGGCTGCGAGCCTTGCACCCGTCCGGTATTGCCGAACCAGCACGAGCGCGAAGGTCGTTGGTGGTGGGAAGAAGCCACGCAGAAAGAATGCGGGCTGCATGCCGGGAACATCATCAGTAAATCCAAGGCTTAAAAAATCACAGTCTTGGACCGCGTTATCGTTCATCGCGGGCAAGCCACGCTCCCACAGGACTCAAAACCCTGTGGGAGCGTGGCTTGCCCGCGATGGTAACGCCTCGGTCCCCCGCCGGACTCAAAGCGCACTAAACCGCTGCCCCAACCCCTGCTCCGCAAACTGCTCAATGATGAAATCGACAAATACCCGGGTCTTTCCCGGTAGCAGTTTGTGCTCGGCGTAATAGATGGAGATGTTGCCGTCGTCGACGTACCAGTCAGGCAACACCCGCTGCAACGTCCCGGCATCCAGATAGCCCACGGCAAACGGCATGCTCACCAACGCAATGCCCAACCCCTGAGCCGCTGTGGCGCAGGCGGCTTCCGAATCGCTCATGGTCATCCGCGCCTTGAGCGTCAACGGGCTGTGTTGCCGGGCGCGACTGGTCAACTGCCAGGAACGCACACGCCCCGTCTGCGGCGAACGTATCAAGATGCCGTCATGGTTTTTGAGGTCATCGGGCTCGGCGATCGCCTCGTGCTTCGCCAGGTACTCGGCTGAAGCCACCAACACCCGATGGGCAGGCGTCAGCTTGCGCGCCACCACGCCCTGGGGCAGTTCGAATCCGCCACCAATCGCCGCATCGAAACCCTGGCCGATCAGGTCGACCTGGCGGTTATCGAAATGCCAGTCCGGGTTGATCGCCGGAAAGCGCTGCAGAAACTCTCCTAGCAACGGCACGATGTACAAGCGCCCGAACACTGTGCCCATGCTGACTTTCAATGTGCCGGCGGGACGTCCTTCGGCGCTGGCCAGGTTGGCCACGGCATTCTGGATCGTGTGCAGGCTGGCGCTGACTTCGCCGAGAAACAGCTGGCCCGCCTCCGTCAGCGTCAGACTGCGGGTGCTGCGCTGGAACAGCCGCACACCCAGTCGCGCCTCCAGCTTGGCGACGCTTTTTCCCACCGCCGCCGGCGTCAGGCTCAAGCGCCGCGCAGCTTCGGCGAAGCTGCCCACCTCGGCGCTGCGCACGAAGCATTCGATACTGCTGAAGGTTTCCATAAGCGCCACTATAAACTTCTGGTTTACACAGACTATAGCAATGACGGTCTACCCGCAGGGTTGTGCGAGGCCGATACTCGATTCCGACAACAAGGCAGCCCGCCTTGAATTTCTGGAGATCGACATGACCACTCAACACCTCAGCGGCAAAGTAGCTCTGATTCAAGGCGGTTCACGCGGCATCGGTGCTGCCATCGTCAAACGCCTGGCCGCCGAAGGCGCTACCGTCGCCTTCACTTACGTCAGCTCCACCGCAAAAGCCGAAGAGCTGCAAAACAGCATTACCACTGCCGGCGGCAAAGCCTTGGCCATCAAGGCCGACAGCGCCGATGCCGTCGCCATTCGCAATGCCGTTAACGCCACCGTCGAAGCCTTCGGTCGCCTGGACATCCTGGTCAACAACGCAGGCGTTCTGGCTGTCGCACCGCTGGAAGACTTCAAACTCGAAGATTTCGACCAGACCCTGGCCATCAACGTACGCAGCGTGTTCATCGCCACCCAGGAAGCGGCCAAACATATGACCGAAGGCGGTCGCATCATCAACATCGGCAGTACCAATGCCGAGCGCATGCCCTTCGCCGGTGGTGGCCCGTACGCCATGAGCAAATCGGCGCTGGTCGGTCTCACCAAAGGCCTGGCTCGTGACCTCGGCCCACGGGGCATCACTATCAACAACGTGCAACCGGGCCCGGTCGACACCGACATGAACCCCGCCAGCGGCGACTTCGCCGACAGCCTGATCCCGCTGATGGCCGTGGGTCGTTACGGCAAAGTGGAAGAAATCGCCAGTTTCGTCGCTTATCTTGTCGGTCCCGAAGCTGGCTACATCACAGGTGCCAGCCTGACCATCGATGGTGGTTTCGGCGCCTGATGCACAGTTCGATTGAAACAAAAACGCCGGCTGCCGGCGTTTTTTTGTGCCCGGAATTACCGAGTGCTCAAGCCCACGCAAGTGCCGGCAAGCCACATGCACCAGGCTTGAACGCCTTCAACGTACGAAGAATGCCATCGGCGTGTGCGTACTTTTCGTCGGCCATCGCCGCATCCGGGATCGCAATCGCCGTCATCCCCGCCGCTTTCGCTGCGGTGACGCCGAACGGTGAATCCTCGAACACCAGGCAATCCTCCGGCGCGACACCCAGGCGCCGCGCCGCTGTCAGGAAGATATCTGGCGCCGGTTTGGCTGCCCCCACTTCCGGGTCATCCGCGGTGACGATGAAGTCAAACAGCGCGAACCAGTCGCGGTGCAAGGTGGTTTTCTGAGCGAACGACAGACGTGAAGAACTGGTGCCCACCGCAATAGGAATGTTGTTGGCCTTCAAGTGCCGAACCAGTTCCTCTGCGCCAGGCATCGCCAGCGCCGTCGGAAAACGCTCGCGCATCAAGGGTTCGCGGATCATCAGAAACTCTTCGGCGGTGATCGGCAGGTCCAGCGCCTCTACCACATAGCGCGCCAGATCACCCGCGCCACGGCCGATGATGTTCTGTTTGACGCTCCAGTCGAAGGTCCGGCCATAACGCCCGGCGATGATGGACGTGACCTCGGTGTAAATGCCCTCGGTATCCAGCAACAAGCCGTCCATGTCGAAAATCACGGCCTTGATCGGGCCGAACTCATCCAAGGGTGCATTCATCGCATCAGATCCGTTTTTTCATGGCATCTCAGGAGCGGCTCAGGCACGACCGGGTCCGTGATGGATTAAAGGGTTCAGCAGCATAGCGAGCGCGATTGGTAGAGAGCAACGGGCAACGCCTGACGGATACAAAAATCTGTGTCGAGGCACCCGCGATGATTTAGCGACTTCCCCTACACCAAACACCTCCTTTCCCGACTTCTTTCCTTGCTGATCCCCCGCAAAGTCTCGCGTTCCACATTGATCAGCGCGAGGGACTGCGAATGTTCGAACCTGACAAGGTCCTGGCCTTGAACAATGCCATCGGCCTGCTGGTGGTCGCCGCCATGAACCCCGAGCAGCCGAACGTCGAAGCGCTACTCGATGATTTTCGACTCTGCCTCAATGACTACGAAGCCTGGGCGGAAAACTTCTGGACCGGCGGGGCGCTGAAAGTCGAGCAAGTGTTCAAGGTCGGCAACGAAGTCCGGCTCAGCGCGCCGAAGGAGTCCACCGCCCCTGTCAGTTCAACACTCGCCATATGTCCCGCCAGCGGTCCGTTGACCCTGGTGCACCTGTTCGAGGCCGCGCGTTTCGTGCCGATCGGCAATACACCGGTGATGCTCGAACCGGTTATCTCGCAGCGTAATGGTGAACTGACGTTCGGTGAGCCCGTCCACAAAACCATTGGCCCCAGCGGCATCCTCGAAATCCCCGAATGCTGGCGCGGCCAGCGCTATCGCATCACCTTCTTTCCCAATGTTTCCGCTAAGCACGTCAAAGCGCTCTATGCCTCCTATCAGGACGTGATCGGCGAGCTGGAAGGCTGGCTGCGCAATGAATGGACGAGCGAATTCGAGCCTTTATGGGCAGGTTTTTCCGAGGCAGGGTTCACTCGGCGCTACGGCATGCTGCAACAGGCCGACTGGCGCGGTTTCGAGCGTTCGCTGCACGGTTTGTGGGATGACGTGAAGCAGGTCTACGCCCTGGTGGCAGACCTGCAAACCAACAGCGAAAAACTCCTTGAGTACCTGACCCAAGACGAGCTTGAGACGCTGCTGAATGCCTCGGCTGAAGCCATCGCCAATGTGTTGCTGATGTTGAGCGATGAGCCGTTGATGTTCATCCATCTCGCAGCCTTCACCAGTTGGCTGAGGATGTTGCCGCCGCAGTACATCGCCGAAGTCGTGGCGCAAATTCGTACAGAACTGTTGATCAGTTTCCTGCTGGTGCGCCTCACCGGTCCTACGGGCCTGAAGCTCGGCATGAGCGCCAAAGTATTGGACAAGATCAAGTCCCGGCAGGCTCGACAGTGGTTGGCGGCGGCCAGTTTGCGACTGGCCGAACTGACGGCCAGATCTGACCTGACAGCCCACGTTGGCGCGCTCAAACCGCTCGTGGTCAACGCGCGAAATGCCTCGCTGAAACCGGCACCGACGGTTCCGCTGCAGATCAGTGCCGGCGATTCACCGGTTGTGCGGGTGAACAATCCGGTGGCCATTGCTCGCGACAAGTCCGACGTCATGACCCGACTGGGCCGTCACGAACCTCACGACGATGCATCGAATCAGGCGAAAAATCCCAACGGCGACAGTGCCGATTCGGCGGATAGAACCGCTACCAACGGCTGTCCGGTGTCGATGGTCAGTGGCGAAGAACTGCTGACCCTGACCGACGGTTCGCTGGATGGGCTGCTGCCGTTTGCCTTTACCCGGTTGTACCGCACCAGCGCGGTGGAGATCGATTGCGGGCTGGGTTGGGGCTGGAGCCATTCACTGGCGCAGCGGTTGGAGCTGGACGATGAACACGTCGTCTGGATCGACCATGAAAACCGTCGTACGACGTTTCCGCTGCCGAGCATCGAGCGCCCGACGATTCATAACAGTCTATCGCGGGCGTCGATTTACCTCGGGGACGAGCCGGAAGAGTTGATTCTCGCGTTGGCCGGCGAAAAGAGCCGGTTCTACCACTTTCGAGGGGGTCGCTTAACGGCGATCAGCGACGCCTACAACAACCGCCTCCATATCACTCGCGACCGTCAGGATCGCATTCAACGCCTCGATAACGGCGCCGGTCGTTCGCTGCTGTTGTGCTACGAGCGCAGGCACCTCGTCGCCATCGAATACCAGTCGTTTCACCGCACCGATGCCATGAATGAAGCCTGGCGTACAGAGCAGACGCTGGCTTTCTATCGCTACGACGCTCGCCAACGTTTGATCGAAGTAACCAATGCCGCCGGGGACAGCGAGCGTTACGACTACGACGACCGGCATGTGATCCTGCAGCGGCAACTGGCCGGTGGCGCGAGTTTCTTCTGGGAGTGGGAACGGTCTGGCAAGGCGGCGCGTTGCGTGCGGCATTGGGCGTCGTTTGCGCAGATGGATGCGCGGTATGTCTGGGATGACCACGGCAGCGTGGTGGTTAAAAACGCCGACGGCAGTGAAGAAGTTTACGAGCACGACGACCGGGCGCGGCTGGTGCGCAAGGTCGGGCTGGACGGTGGCGAACAGCTCAAGGTCTATGACGATCAGGGCCGGTTGGTGGCCGAGCAGGATCCGCTCGGCGCCGTTACCGAATACCGTTATGACGAAGTCGGACGGTTGGTGGCGCTGATTCCGCCAGAAGACGAGCCAACGGCCTACGAGTACCGCAATGGTTTCCTGCATGCGCGCTATCGCGGTAAAGCCGTATGGAAATACCAGCGCAATGCGCAGGGCGATGTGACCGAGGCCACCGATCCCGACGGCCACGTCACCCATTACCACTACGACCCTCAGGGGCGCTTGCTGTCGATCCGCTACCCGGACACCAGCCGCCATGTCTTCGTCTGGAATGCCTTGGGGCAACTGCTCGAAGAGACCTTGCCGGATGGCGGGCAGCGACGCTTTTCCTACGATGCGCTGGGGCGGCAGATTACCCGTCAGGACGAACACGATGCCGTCATCCGTTACCAATGGGACGCCGTTGGCCGACTGACTCAGACGATTTTGCCTACCGGTGCCACTCGCGCCTTCAGCTACAACGCCTACGGCAAGATCACCGCCGAACGCGATGAACTGGGCCGCGTCACTCGCTATGAATACGCCGACGATTTGCACCTGGTCAGCCGCCGGATCAACCCCGACGGCACCCAGCTCAAATACCGCTACGACAACGCGCAGCTGCTGCTCACGGAAATTGAAAACGAATCCGGCGAACACTATCGGCTGGACTACACGCCCAGCGGATTGATCCGACAGGAAACCGGCTTCGACGGTCGCCGTACCGCGTACGTCTATGACCTCAACGGCCACCTGCTGGAAAAAACCGAGTTCGGTGATGACGGCTCGCAGCTGGTTACGGGGTATCAACGGGATTCGGCCGGACGCCTGTTGGTCAAGACGCTGCCCGATGGCATCAAGGTCGAGTACCGCTACGATGCGCTGGGCCGACTCGTCAGCGTCAATGACGGCCACGATCACCCGCTGGAGTTCAAGTACGACCAACAGGACCGCCTGATCACCGAACACCAGGGCTGGGGCACCTTGCGTTATGGCTACGACGCCTGCGGCCAGCTCAACCACCTGCGCCTGCCGGACACCAGCAAACTCGACTACCACCACGCCAAGGGCGGCGCGCTGACGGCCATCGACCTCAACGGCGCACGTCTTACAAGTCACACATACAAATCCGGCCGCGAACAGCAACGCCAACAAGGTCAACTCACCAGCAAATATGCCTATGACGATCAGGGCCGGCTGAAGGCCCATGCCGTCAGCCAACAGCAAAAAAACCTGTATCGCCGCGACTATGCCTACAGCGCCAACGGCAATCTCGACCATATTGCCGACACCCGCCATGGCCAGCGCAGCTATCAGTATGACTCGCTCGACCGCCTGATCCGCGTGCGCCATTCCCGCGACCAACCGCCGGAAAGCTTCGCCCATGACCCGGCCGGCAACCTGCTGATGCAGGACCGACCCGGCCCGACGACCGTCAAGGGCAATCGCCTGCTGATACAGGGCGACCGGCATTACGACTACGACGCCTTCGGCAACCTGATCCGCGAACGCCGCGGCACCGCGCAAAAGCTCGTCACTGAATACCGCTACGACTGCCAACACCGGTTGATCAGCGTCACTACTGCAGATGGTCGTTGTTCAAATTACCGCTACGACGCCTTCGGCCGTCGTATCAGCAAAACCGTCGACGAAAAAACCACCGAGTTCTTCTGGCAAGGCGACCACCTCGTCGCCGAACACAGCCAGGATCACCATCGCAGCTACATCTACGAACCCGGCACCTTCCGCCCACTGGCCATGCTCGACGGCAAAGGCCCGCGCCAGGCCTGTCCGTTCTACTACCAACTCGACCACCTCGGCACACCGCAAGAACTCACCGACTACAGCGGCGACATCATCTGGGCCGCCCGATACACCGCGTATGGCCGCCTCACCCGCCTCAACCGTGACACCCACCAAGTCCTCGATCAACCGCTGCGCTTTCAAGGGCAGTATTTCGACGCGGAAACCGGCCTGCACTACAACCGGCATCGCTACTACAATCCGGATGTCGGGCGGTATCTGACGCCGGATCCGAGCAAGTTGGCGGGCGGGCTAAACGGCTATCAGTACACGCGCAATCCGGCGGGTTGGGTTGACCCGTTGGGGTTGAGTGATTGTCCTGGGACGGATGGGTGTAGGAAGCCGTCGTTTGGGGATGAGGATCCGGCGGGTAAGGTGGGGGTTGATGAGGGGGAGCCCAGAACCCCGAATCCAAAACAAGAGAACTATTACTTGTACCGTGGTGACGATCGAGAACCCTGGGAAATTTTTGAGGCAGGATTCGAACCCTTGGGAGACAGTACAGATCTGTACTTGCACGCACTAGATAATAAAAGCCCTCCCAGTTACTTTGTCAGCACTACGACAAACGAAAATGAGGCAAAAAAGTTTGCCACAGGCTACGGAATTGCCGATGGTTACATATACGTACTGAAAAACATTAGGGGAATTGATGTAAACAAAGAACTTGGCATGATGTCACCACATCGGCGTGAGGTTGAGATAGCATTTCCAGGAGGAATAAAAAATCATGATATCGTCGGCGCCACCCCCGTCTATGATGATGGTAGCTATAAGGGCTACTCCATACCAAACCCTTTCAGGAAGCAACCATGAAACCAATAGAAATTTTAATAAACAATCATGGCGTCGTAGAGACAGCCACAATCGAATGCGACAGAAAAAAACTGACACTCACATTCACGATGCACAGTGGTTTAAAAAAAGTTTATACGGCCTACGACCTTTACGTATGCTTTGGCATGTTAAGAGCCGACTATCCTGAGATAAAATTCCTGTGCAAAGGCGCCAAGTTAAATGTTCATCCTTCACGAATGTCGTCCCAAATGTCTAATGGCTTAGTCGCGTACGAACTTAAACTTGGAAAACCTAGCGAAGAAGAGGACATAGTACGAATTTTCGACTACGAAGACGAAAATATTACTAGCAATATTGAGGAGCAAAAAACCTTCTATAAGAACTGGATCGAGTCATTGATTACTACAGCGTCAAAAAAAGATAATACTCAATAAAACAACCGACAATATAGAATCACAAGCTCACGCAACACCGTTAATCGAGCAAATACGCAACTATCAGTAGCGACACTTACAATTCAGAGCAGCCACATCAAAACAAAACATCTAATCACAGAAGATCCGGCCATAAGCGAGCAAACCTAATGAAACATTATATAAAACTACAAATTGGGCATACCATTGAAACTGCAACGCTTGAAGAGAATTACAGTTCATTAACATTCATAATGGAAAATGGACTCAGAAAAACCTATACCGACCATGACCTGTATTTATGTCTGGCACAAATCCGACGAGACTTCCCTAAAATAAAATTCCTTTGCAAAGGAGCAAAACTTAATGTGTTCCCTTCACGAATATGCTCCCAAATGAGCAATGGATCTGTTGCTTATGAGATGACACTGGGAGAAGCAGCATCACGTGATAATATTGTTCACATTTTTGATTTTGAGGACAAAGACATCACCAATGATATTTCCGAACAAATAGATTTCCACCATCAATGGATAAGCCATTTTCGACCAAAACAAACTAACCCAGTAAAAAACCCAACTTAAAGAGGACTGACTTATTCAGTTCAAAAAAACAAAAACAAGCGACTAAGATAAAGCTATTTTTTCAGCGGTATACCCATCGATACCAATGACGGCCTATCAGGCCAAACCATCTTTAAATTCGAACCGAAAATAGAAGTGGAAAGCGTAGAGATTGTGATATTCAAAGACGGTCACCGCCTGCTCGCTAAATTCCTTTGCAACACGAAAACGCTGACCATTAATTTCATTATGGAGGATGGATATAGTAAAACTTATTCAGGCGCGGATTTTTACGAGTGCTTCGGCCATATAAGAAAAGAACATTACAATATAACTTTCTTATGCAAAGGAGCAAAAATAAACGTACACCCCTCCAGCATGTCCTCGCAGATGTCGCTTGGAGTAAAAGCATATGAACTCACAATAGGTAAATATGCATCAAGGAATGACGTTGTAAACATTTTTGATTACGAGAAAAACAATCTTACGAACGATCCGGAGGTTCAAAGAGAGTTCTTCATGCGCTGGGTAGAGTCAGACATTTCATAGGAGTAACGAGTCGAGAAAGAAGGGTGAGGAAACTTTCGATTGTCTGAGTCCAAGCCCAGCTCGACACTGGGCTCAGTTCTACAGTCAAAACGCTGACTTAACCGCCAGAACCACCGATTTTATCTCCACTTCCTGCTTTACCACCGCTCTCATCTATCTCAAAATCACCTGACTCTCCAGACCCACTTCCAGAACCGCTCCCTATCGAACCTCCACCGCTCATCGAGCCACTTCCCTCCCCCGGGCTGGTGCTACTCCCGCTGGCATCGCCGCCATTCCCACCACCAATGGTATCCGGTGGCGGCACTTTCCCATCCGAGGAACCCGCATTCATTTCCGAGTAGGGCGGCATCCCGCCCTTGTCGACCGGCGCATCGCGGCCAGACGATTGAGCAAACGCCGCCAATGAACTGATCGACAGTAAGCCGACCACCGTCAGGCTCGTCAGTTTTGATCTGTTCATGGCGCACCTCCTTTAAAGAGTGCTTTATCTGATCTCTGGCAGCGGTCGCTTTTTAAAGGTGCCGCACAATCGACGAGCGGCGATGGATCGCTACTCAGGGTTTCAGCTCGGTTCTCCCGATAAATCGTCACCGGTAATGTCCGGGTCATCGGGATGGGCCTCCACATCACCGCGCTTCACATCATCGGTGGGCACTTGCTCCACACCAGTGTCGTCATCGGTGGGCACCTGCTCCACACCAGTGTCGTCATCGGTGGGCACCTGCTCCACACCAGTGTCGTCATCGGTGGGCACCTGCTCCACACCAGTGTCGTCATCGTCGGGCGGGCGCTGATCGCGACTCAGAGAGTCGGTAGGTGAAGGCAGCGGGTATTCGGGGGTATCGTCGATATCGGAGTCTTTCGGATCAGCATTCATAACGCACCTCTCAATGGACCTGAGAAACAGATCCTGATCTTTCGAGGACAACACGATAGATGCGGTTCGATCAGAGAGACAATTGGTCGTTCCGACCGCAAAGCCTGATCACTCGTCGTCTTCTTCGTCGTACTCGTCATACTCGCAGTTGCCTACGTCGCCTGCGTCATCGGCATCGTTGAGCGGCACCGTGGCGTCGTCCATCAGAGACCCCGGATCTTCGTTGCCAGGATCGTTGATCGGACCTTCTTCTTCCATGCCTTCGGTTTCCGGAGTCATGACATGCCTCAAAACGTCCAAGGGTGTATGAAGTTCGAGGCGTCCTACGAGCAAACGTTCCAGAGTCCTACTGACAGAAATGAAAAACCCGGCACTGGGCCGGGTTTCTACTGTCACTCGATATCGAGTTAGCGATGCTTGTACTTATTTTTATGCTTGTGTTTGTGTTTGCCACCACCGGAATGCGAGCTGTCGCTGTCATTACCCAGGTTGCTGCCCACCGCGCCACCGGCTGCACCGCCCACGCCAGCGCCAATGGTGGAACCGGTGGAGCCGCCCAAGCTATTGCCGATCATTGAGCCGCCCGCCGCGCCAATACCACCGCCAACGGCCGCTTCTGTTCGACTGCCCTTGCGCGCACCGACCGCGCTGCCTGCCGCACCGCCGACGCCAGCGCCCACTGCTGCTCCCGTGCTGCCGCCTAGTTGACCGCCGACTACGTTACCCAACGCGCCGCCAAGACCACCGCCCACTGCAGCGGTGCCGTCGCCGGCAGCCATTGCACCCTGAGCGACCAAAAGTCCTAAAACCACCGTGGACAATGTCAAACGCATGATATGAACCTCTAATTTCCGCATCGGGGGAAGAACGGGCCGCGGACAGGCCTCAGCCTGGCATCTGCGTGTGTTGAACAAAGCAAATACCGACTGTACGAGATTTGAGCCACATCCTGGAGAAACGTTCCAAAACGAAAAAGCCCGGCATCGAGCCGGGCTTTTTCAGCGGATCATTCGGGATCAGTGGCCCTTTTTGGACAGATTGCTGCCCACGCCGCCGCCCAATGCACCGCCCAGGCCGGCACCGATGGTGGAACCTGTCTTGCCGCCCAGGCTGTTGCCGATCACCGAACCGCCTGCCGCGCCGACACCGCCGCCGATGGCCGCTTTGGTGCGGCTGCCTTTGCGTGCTGCAACAGCACTGCCGGCTGCGCCCGCTACGCCAGCACCAATCGCTGCACCGGTGCTGCCGCCCATTTTCTGGCCGACCACATTACCCAGCGCGCCACCCAGACCACCACCGAGCGCGGCAGTGCCATCACCGGCAGCCATCGCACCTTGAGCAACCAAAAGGCCCAGAACCAGAGCAGGCAGTGTCAAACGCATAACGAGAACCTCAAAAAAAGGGGAAACAGAAAGGCCGGAGATTGAATGCTTTAGAAGAGGCAAAGTCCAGACACAAACACGGAACAACCTCGTCATTGGCGACGGTTGGACAGCATTTATGGAAAAGGTTTTATAACAGGCAAAAAAAAGCCCGCTGGGGAGACGGGCCAGGGTACTGCTTTCTAACGGATGAGCTGAGACTACGTAGGCCGGTGTGAAAAGTTTGTGAAAAAAACACTAGCGCTCGCAAAGTTGTAGGACATTTTCCGGCATTGCTACCGAGCCATGCTTTCTACCCATCAAAAAAAAGAAACCCCGCTCAATGGCGGGGTTCGTGCGGTAACTGTTTACTTCTTGGAAGGCGCACCCAGCTTGGGCATGAATTTCGATTTCGGCCCTCGGGTTCGAGGCACTGCGGATTTGATTTTGTTGATCTTGATACGGTCTTCACCGAAGCTCGGCACATAGTCCGTCTGACCACACTGCACGCAATCATTGATCGGAAACTCTGCCCCGTCGTCTTCGATATACGGCTCAGTCATATCTTCGCTCCTCTCTAACGGGTCGATACCGGCAAGCCTTCTTTGCCTGAAAAATATCGACCACCCAGGATTTTGAGACTAGTCGGTCATTCCCGGACTTGTGATTCAGATTATTACGTGCCCGACGAATGGCCAGCGCTTGCTTCCTACAAAGTCAGATGGCGCGAATAAACAGAACGTGCATGCCCCTCGCCCGACAACGCTCTCAAGATTTTTTCACCCCAACTTACCGCAGTTTGACCGCCGTCCCGGTCACAAACACCACCACCATCCCACCCTTGCCGGCCGGCATGCTGATCTCATAATCGAGCCCCACCACCGCATCCGCCTGAAGCGCCCGCGCCCGCTCCTTGATCTCGTCGGTGGCCTGAATCCGCGCATCCTTCAATGCCCGCTCCAATGTCTGAGAACGCCCGCCGAAAAAATCCCGCATGCCAGCGAACAGATCGCGGATCACGTTAACGCCCTGCACCGACTCAGCGCTGACGATGTCCAGGTAAGCGGTGATTTGTCGACCTTCGATGGTGTGGGTTGTGGTGGTGATCATGATATTTCCTCCATGCATGAATTTTTAGACGCCAAAAACCACAAAACCCCTGACTTCTCTCGAAATCAGGGGTTTTGTGTATATCAAATTTGGCGGTGAAGGAGAGATTCGAACTCTCGATACAATTTCTTGTATACACACTTTCCAGGCGTGCTCCTTAAGCCACTCGGACACTTCACCGTATCTCTTCAAACATGTTCTGTCTGTCGAGGCGCGCTAATGTAGTCGAAAGCTTTTCTGATGGCAAACTTTTTTTGCAGAATTTTCATGCGGTTAGCGATTTAGTCGTTCCGGTGGGTGCCGTGCCATGGCAAACCCGCCAATCTCCGGCTTCGCGCCCTCTTCTATATAGAGGGGAATGCGCGGCTGGTGTGGCCGGCAACGCTTGCCGGGCGGGGAAAGGGTGACCGGGTGGTCAGTCACAGCGCTTTACCTGGCCTACGGCGGTGGGTAACGTCTGCCCTACTTTATTAGAAGGATTGGCGTCATGAGTGAGTTGATTTCTTACCATCTCGAAGACGGTATCGCGACCCTGACCTTGAGCAATGGCAAGGTCAATGCCATCTCGCCGGACGTGATCGTTGCGTTTAACGCTGCTCTGGATCGGGCGGTGGCGGATCGGGCAGTGGTGATCATTACCAGTCAGCCAGGTATTTTTTCGGGTGGTTATGACTTGAAAGTGATGACGGCCGGCCCTAACGAAGCCAGAGCACTGGTAGCTGCCGGTTCGACCCTGGCTCGTCGCCTGCTGTCGCACCCGTTCCCGGTGGTTGTGGCCTGCCCTGGGCATGCGGTGGCCAAGGGTGCGTTTATTTTGTTGTCGGCTGACTACCGCATTGGTGTCGATGGCCCGTACAGCATTGGTCTGAACGAAGTGCAGATCGGCATGACCATGCACCACGCCGGTATCGAGCTGGCGCGTGATCGTCTGCGCAAGTCGGCGTTTCATCGTGCGGTGATCAATGCCGAGATGTTCAATCCGCAGAGTGCTGTGGACGCCGGTTTCCTTGATGTGGTGGTGTCGGCCGAAGAGCTGCAAGGCGCGGCGCTGGCGGCGGCTCGTCAGTTGAAGAAGCTCAACATGACCGCCCACAAGAACACCAAGCTGAAAGTGCGCAAGGCACTGCTGGAGACACTGGACAACGCGATCATCCTGGATCAGGAGCATATGGGTTAAACCTGAACGCGCTGTACCGAAAAGTCCGACCGTCGTGTCGGGCTTTTTCTTGCGTGCCTGGTTTTAAACCTTACAACCGCTCTAGACCGCATCTGACCTATAAGTCGGAAACATGCGCTCAAACATCGGCCATTTCCCACTTCCCTAGCGGCAATTGCCGAAAATAGTGCACATCCGTACACTGCGCCACCTTTTGTCCCGGTGGACCCTTTAAATGCTGTTTGTGTTTCGTATGTTATTGATGGGCTTGCACTTTATTCTGGCCGGGGTGCTTGGGGTGATTCTGGGTCTGTGCCGGCCGTTCAATCCGGACAACAGCCGTTTATGCGCGCGCCTGTATGCATGGCCGGCGATGTGCATTTTGCGTTTGCGGGTGAAGGCCGACGTCAGGCCGCTGATGGAAAAGCCTGACAGCTGCGTGATCATTGCCAACCACCAGTCCAACTACGATCTGTTTGTGTTCGGCAACGTGGTGCCCCGTCGTACCGTGTGCATTGGCAAGAAGAGCCTGAAGTGGGTGCCGCTGTTCGGGCAGTTGTTCTGGCTGGCTGGTAACGTGCTGATTGACCGCGGCAATGCGCACAAGGCACGCCAGTCGATGCTGACCACTACTCGCACTTTGCAGCATGAAGATACCTCGATCTGGGTCTTCCCCGAGGGCACCCGCAACCTGGGCGAAGAGCTGCTGCCGTTCAAAAAAGGCGCGTTCCAGATGGCGATTGCCGCGGGCGTGCCGATTGTTCCGGTGTGTGTCAGCAGTTACGTCAAACACATGCGATTGAACCGCTGGCGCAGTGGGAAAATTCTGATCCGTTCGCTGCCGGCGATTCCTACGGCTGGATTGAGTCTGGATGACTTGCCGATGCTGATCGCCCAGTGCCGCGACCAGATGCGCGAGTGCATCGACTCGATGGATCGGCAACTGCAAGCCGCCTGAATGAAACCCGCCCTGTGCGGGTTTTCTTTTGCCTGCGAACTCTGCAGATTTTGCTGACTCTCAAGCAGTAGACAAGGTTAAGCTCAATCCTGCCTGGCACCGCCAGTCTTTACGCTAATAAGAAGTGAATCACCATCATGGGTAGAGTCGTTGCTGCTGCGGTTTACAGCGCCGGTAAGAAAGTCACCAATATCACCCTCGATGAAGGTGCCGCATGGGCTGCCAAGCCTGGTCACTTTGTGTGGATCGGCCTCGAAGAGCCGAACGCCGAAGAGTTGTTCAACCTGCAACGTCAGTTCAACCTGCATGAACTGGCCATCGAAGACGCCCTGGAAAAACACAGCCGACCGAAGCTGGAAACCTTCGGCGACGCACTGTTTATCGTCACGTATTCGCCGATCCGCAATGAAGGCAAACTGCAGTTCATCGAGACTCATATCTTTGCCGGCAAGGGGTACGTCATTACCGCACGCAATGGTCATTCGGCGTCCTACGCCTATGTCCGACAACGTTGTGAGGCGCGCCCGCTGTTATTGGAACATGGGGAAGATTTCGTACTCTATGCCATCCTCGACTTCGTGATTGAGAACTACCAGCCGATGGGCGAAGCGATCCATGCCGAGATCGATGAGCTGGAGAACAGCGTAATGTGCAGCTCCCTGAATGAGCGCGACATTCAGAAACTCCACAGTCTGCGCCGTGATGTATTGCGCTTGCGCCGTTTTGCGGCACCGATGGTGGAGATCAGCGAGGAATTGCAGAACCTGAGCTTTCCATTTATCGACAAGAACATGCGCCCGTACTTCCGCGATGTGCAGATTCACGTCAGGCGACAGATGGAAGACCTGACAACCCTGGCGGACATTGCCAGCCAGACCATCGAGGTCGGGGTGTTGCTGGAGGCGTCACGGCAGAGCGTGGTGCAGCGCAAGTTTGCGGCGTGGGCGGCGATTCTGGCGTTCCCGACGGCAGTGGCCGGGATTTACGGGATGAACTTCCAGAATATGCCGGAGTTGAGTTGGCATTATGGGTATTTCGGGGTGTTGGGGTTTATCACTGTTGGGTGTGTCGGTTTGTGGGCGAGTTTCAAGCGGTCGGGGTGGTTGTAGTCGGGACCGAGGCGTCTGCACAATTCGCGGGCAAGCCTCGCTCCTACAGGTTTCGCTTAGCGTTTAACCGCTTCATCCTCGGGCTTGTGCGCCACAAACCGCATCATCCACTCTGCAACGGTAGTGCCGTGATGCTCGTGTTCAAGGCTCGCCATACCTTTCGAATAAATCTGCTCGCCCAGCGCTTCCTGACGAATATCCAGCAACGCCCGTGAGTAATCGTGAATGAATTCTGGATGCCCCTGGAAGCACAGCACTTGATCGTTGATGTGGTATGCGGCGAAGGGGCAGAAATCGCTCGAGGCGATGACCGTAGCGTTTTCCGGCAGCGCGGTGACCTGATCCTGGTGGCTGATCAGCAGCGTCAGATCCTCCCTCACCGGGCTCATCCACGGCGCCTTGGCCGCGAGTTTGTAGCTATGGGTGCCCACGCCCCAACCCTGGGTTGCCCGCTCACTTTTGCCACCCAATAACAGCGCCAGCAGCTGATGGCCGAAACACACACCCAGCAGTTTGTCGCCGCGCTCGTAGCGATTCAGCAGGTACGTCTTGAGGGTTTGAATCCACGGGTCGGTGCCGAAGGAATCGGCCTTGCTGCCGGTGACCAGATACGCATCGAAGGTCAGGTCATCGCTGGGATAATCGCCCTGCATCACGTTGTACACGGTGAACTCGGCAGCGATGGGCTGCTGCGAAAACAGACGCTGGAACATCTGCCCGTAACCCTGATATTGATCGACCAGTTCCGGACGCAGGATGTCGGTTTCCAGAATGCAGATGCGTAACGACATAAAAAATACCTGACACATGAAGGGAATAATGCACACCCCAGAGCCTGCCTCGAAACACGGTGGCAAGGCAAGCCCCGGAGCGCGTCATCGGTCCCTTAGAACAAGGCGTTTTTGGCGGCTTTCTCCAACAGCAGCGCAGGCGGTGTGAAGCGCTCGCCATATTGCTCGGCCAGATACTGGGCGCGGGCGACGAAGTCTTGCACGCCGTACTGGTTGATGAACTGCAGCGCACCGCCAGTCCAGGCCGCGAAGCCGATGCCGAAGATCGAGCCAACGTTGGCATCCGCCGTCGAGGTCAGCACGCCCTCTTCCATACAGCGCACGGTTTCGATGGCTTGGACGAATAGCAGTCGATCGCGTATGTCTTTCGGCGAAATCTGCCCATCGGCTTTCTCGAAACGGCTTTTCAGCCCTGGCCACAAATGCTTCTGCCCTGTGGCCGGGTAATCGTAGAACCCCCCCCCAGCGGCCTTGCCCGGACGCTTGTATTCCTTGAGCAGCAAATCAATCACGGCGAACGCCGGGTGCTCAATCAGGGCTTTCCCTTCTGCTCGCAAGTCTTTGGCGGTTTGCTCGCGGATATGGCTCATGAGGCTGAGGGAAACTTCGTCGGAGATCGCCAGAGGCCCGACGGGCATGCCGGCCTTGCGCGCTTCGGTCTCGATCATCGGCGCGCTCACGCCTTCGCCGAGCATGGCAATGCCTTCGTTGGTGAAGGTGCCGAACACTCGGGAGGTAAAGAAGCCGCGACTGTCGTTGACCACAATCGGGGTTTTCTTGATTTGCAGAACGAAATCGAAACCGCGAGCCAGGGTGTCGTCGCTGGTGTGGACGCCCTTGATGATTTCCACCAGCGGCATTTTCTCCACGGGACTGAAGAAATGCAGGCCGATGAATTTCGTCGGGTCCGGCACGGCGGTGGCCAGACCGCTGATCGGCAAGGTCGAAGTGTTGGAGGCGATGACCGCATCCGGGCCGACGACTGTTTGCGCGGCTGATGAGACCTTGGCCTTCAGTTCGCGATCTTCAAACACTGCTTCAATGATCAGGTCGCAACCGGCCAGGTCCGTATCGTTTTCGGTGGCATGGATTCGCGCCAGAATCGCCTCGCGCTGCTCCCGAGTTAACTGACCACGCGCAACCTTTTTGTCCAGCAACGCCGCCGAGTGGGTCTTGCCCTTCTCTGCCGCGGCGAGGTTGATGTCTTTGAGCACCACGTCGATGCCGGCCGATGCACTGACAAACGCGATGCCCGCGCCCATCATCCCGGCGCCGAGCACGCCGACTTTCTTCGTCACATACGGCGCTATGCCTTGGGGGCGCGAGCCGCCGGCATTGATCTCATTGAGCTGAAACCAGAACGTGCCGATGAGATTTTTCGCCACTTGGCCGGTGGTCAGTTCGGTGAAGTAACGGGTTTCGATCAGGTGCGCCGTATCGAAATCCACCTGAGCGCCTTCCACCGCAGCACAGAGGATTTTCTCCGGTGCGGGCAGGCAGCCTTGGGTTTTGCTGCGCAGAATCGATGGCGTGATGGCCAGCATCGGCGCGAGCTTCGGGTCCGACGGCGTGCCGCCAGGGATCTGATAACCCTTCACGTCCCAGCGCTGCGCAGCGACCGGGTGAGCAACAATCCACGCTCTCGACTTGGTCATCAGCTCATCGCGATCGGCAGCCAATTCGTCGATCAACCGCGCCTGTAACGCCTGTTGCGGGCGGATTTTCTTGCCTTCAAGCAGATACGGCAGGGCTTTTTCAATGCCCAGCATGCGGACCATGCGCACTACCCCGCCGCCGCCCGGCAATAGGCCGAGAGTGACTTCCGGCAGGCCAAGCAGCACCGACGGATTGTCCAGCGCCACGCGGTGATGGCAGGCCAGGCAGATCTCCCAACCACCGCCAAGCGCCGCGCCATTGATGGCGGCGACCACCGGTTTGCCGAGGGTTTCCAGGGTGCGCAGTTGGCCCTTGAGTGCCAGCACCATGTCGTAAAAGGCTTTGGCTTCGGGTTTGCCGACCTTGATCAGTTCATTGAGGTCGCCGCCGGCGAAGAAGGTCTTCTTGGCCGAGGTGATGATCACGCCGGCAATGGCGTCCTTGTCGGCGACCAGTCGGGCGACGCAGGTGGCCATGGCGTCGCGGTAGACCGCGTTCATGGTGTTGGCACTCTGGCCCGGCATGTCGATGGTCAGGACGACGATCTGGTCCTGACCCTTTTCGTAACGGATGGCTTGGGTCATGGCAATTTTCCTTGCGTCGGATTTTCTTAAAGTCAGGCTCAGAGGCGTTCGATGATGGTGGCAATGCCCATGCCGCCGCCGACACACAATGTCGCCAGGCCATAGCGCAGGCGCCGGGTTTCCAGTTCATCGAGCAGCGTGCCGAGAATCGCGCAGCCAGTGGCGCCGAGCGGGTGACCCATGGCGATGGAACCGCCGTTGACGTTGACCTTATCGGGGTCTATGGCCATGTCCTTGATGAACTTGAGCACGACCGAAGCGAACGCTTCGTTGACTTCGAACAGGTCGATGTCTTTGACCCGAAGCCCGGCCTTGGCCAGCGCCTTGCGCGTAGCCGGCGCGGGGCCGGTGAGCATGATGGTCGGGTCGGTGCTGGTGACCGCCGTGGCGACGATGCGCGCCCGTGGCTGCAAGCCCAACGCCCGGCCACGGGCCTCGGAGCCGATCAGCATCAGCGCCGCACCATCGACGATCCCGGAACTGTTGCCCGGCGTGTGCACGTGGTTGATCCGCTCGACCTGGCTGTAAACCCGCAATGCCGTGGCATCAAAGCCCATTTGCCCGATCATTTCGAAGCTCGGCTTGAGCTTGCCCAGGCCTTCCATCGTCGATTCGGCGCGAATGAACTCATCATGATCGAGCAGGATGATGCCGTTCTGGTCCTGCACCGGCACCAGCGACTTGTTGAATGAACCGTTCGCCCGCGCCCGCGCCGCCTTCTGCTGGGAGTGCAACGCGAAGGCATCGACGTCCTCACGGCTGAAGCCTTCAATCGTGGCGATCAGGTCGGCACCCACGCCTTGGGGCGTGAAGTGGTTGTGAAAATTGGTTTCCGGGTCCAGTGCCCAAGCGCCGCCGTCGCTGCCCATGGGCACGCGGGACATCGACTCGACACCACCGACTACCACCAGGTCTTCGAAGCCGGAACGTATTTTCATCGCCCCGAGGTTCACCGCTTCCAGCCCCGACGCGCAAAAGCGATTGAGCTGCATGCCGGCCACGCTGACGTCCCAATCGGCCACCTGCGTGGCGGTCTTGGCGATGTCGGAACCCTGATCGCCGATGGGCGTCACGCAACCGAGCACCACATCATCGACCTGACTGGTGTCCAGGGACGTACGCTGCTGCAGCGCCGTCAGCAGCCCGGCCACCAGGTTCACTGGCTTGACGCTGTGCAAGGCGCCATTGGCCTTGCCTTTGCCACGGGGCGTGCGTAACGCGTCGAATATCAAAGCTTGGGTCATGACGTCCTCGAACCTGATGGTGATGAAGATCAAAAGATCGCAGCCTTCGGCAGCTCCTACAGGAGACCGTGTGACCCTGATCTTTATGCACTCACCTTATGCCGAGCAGCCATGGATTCAATGACCACAGTGCTCATTGGCGTTGACGGTCACGCTCAGACGAACGGTAGTCTGCTATCAGATAAATCGATTCACGTCACCGAGCTGTCTAGCCAACGGGCGCCCAAGAAGCTGGCCATAAGCCTCATGCCTTTTTAGAAGCAATAAGCGAGTAACACATACGAAATGGATCTAAGCCAACCGTGACGCGGGCCCTAAGGTAAACCTTGTACGAAGTTGTCGTCGGGTTTTGCCGAGGCACTCGTTCTACAAGGAAGTGCAACGCTCTGTCGTCATGGAGATAGGCAGGCAGGCATCAGGAAATAACAAAAAAGGCGGTCAAGCCATGTTCAAGCATTCGAAAGTTCGTCAAGCCGGGCTCATTCTATTCGCCACTACACTGTTGTTGATTTTGCCGAACCTGACCAAGGTGATTGGCTGATCGAGCTTCAGGGTTTTCATTTCGCCTGATAAAAATGTGATTTGCTCGCTACCCGGGTCAGCGTGGCTGTGCCAACCTTTGCGGCACTTCTACGACATGGACGGCGATCACTTGAAAGCACTCATTCTGTTTGGGGCCTTGCTGCTTAGCACGCCTCTGTCTGCCGCACAGCTGAATCTTGAGCTGGGCGCGAGCCCTGGCACCTGGCAGACCGAGCAATTGCTCAAGCATCCTCAGGTTCAGACCATCACGATCACTAACGATGTTTCCTACAAACGGGACATGAGCTATCGCGCCGTGCCGTTGGCGGCGCTGTTGACGGGCATCAAGCCTGACGATCACCTGCAAGCCGTTGCCCTGGACGGTTTTGCCGCCGAACTGGCTGCCGCGCCGCTGCTCAATACCCAAGGCGCGCGGGCCTGGCTGGCGATTGAAGACCCGGCCCAGCCGTGGCCGCCGCTGTCAGAGGGCAAGCACAGTGCGGGGCCGTTTTATCTGGTCTGGACCAATCCGCAGGCAGGCAACATCAGCCCTGAGCAATGGCCGTTCGAAGTGGCCAGCATCAAGCGCATGGCCCCGGTGGCCGAGCGCTTCCCTGCCCTGCTGCCCGATCCTGCGCTGAAGGCGGATGATCCGGTGAACAAGGGCTTTGCGCTGTTTCAGAAGAACTGCCTGGCCTGTCATCGACTCAATGGGGCGGGAGATGCGCAGTTCGGGCCGGACCTGAATATTCCGTTCAACCCGACCGAGTACTTCGGCGCGGATTTCCTCAAGCGCTACATTCGTGATCCGCAGAGCTTGCGCCAGTGGCCGCAGGCGAAGATGCCGGCGTTCGCGACGACGGTGTTACCGGAGGGGGATCTGGAATTGTTGGTGGGGTATTTGAAGCATATGGCCGGGCGAAAGGTGAAGCCCTAGTCAGTGATCGTTCCCACGCGCAGCAAAGGAATGCAGCCCGTGACGCTCTGCGTCACATCCAAAGCCTAACGCGGAGCGTCCGTGGAGGCATTCCCACGCAGAGCGTGGGAACGATCGGTGGTAGGTTACTGCTGTTGGACGGAGATCACCGGCGTCGGCGAAACAAATACCTTCGCATGCATCTGCTCGCCCCCGCCGCCACGGCGCATGCCGCGCACCGGGCAGGCGTCGAGGTAATCCAGGCCCACGGCCAGTTTCAGGTGACGCTCCGGGCGGGCCAGTTCGTTGGTTACGTCGAAGCTGTACCAGGCGTCATCCAGCCAGGCTTCAGCCCAGGCATGACTGGCCAAGTGTTCGCTGTTCTCGCTGTACAGATACCCCGACACATAACGCGAGGGAATGCCCAGGCTGCGGGCGCAGGCGAGGAACGCATGGGTGTGGTCCTGGCAGACACCGGAACGCCCGGCGAAAGCCTGGGCGGCGCTGGTGTCCACTTCGGTGGAACCCGGCGTGTAGGTCATGTGCTGGTTCAGGCCATGCATCAAATCGATCAGCGCCGTACGATCCCGGCGTTGTTTGCAGGCCTTCTCGGCGAATGCGCGCAGCGCTTCGTCGGCCTCAGTCAGGCGCGTGAAGCGCAGGAACGGCAGCGCCGACTGGCTTTCATGCTCGGCTTCGCGCAGTTCGTCGATGTCCACCTGCCCTCGGGCGCCGATAATGATCGCTTCGTGAGGTTCGTCCAGGGTCAGCACATGCAGAATGTTGCCGAACGGATCGAGCTGCGCACGCACCGGGCGTGGCAGGTCGAGCTGCCAGCTGAGCACGTGTTGGCGCTCGCTGTCATGGGGGGTCAGTCGCAGGTACTGGATGCTCGCCCGCACCTGATCTTCGTAGTGATAGGTGGTCTCGTGGCTAATGGAAAGTCTCATGCAGCCTCCAGGTAGGAACTGTGTATGGCGTTGCCCAACTGGCGCACCAGCGGGATGAACTCGGTCAGCCAGGCATGCAGGCCTTCGTCGAGAATTTCGTTGATACCGGTGTAACGCAGGCGCGCGTCCATTTCTGCCGCCAAACGCTGGGCAGGACGGCCGTTGGCGCCCGGTAATTGGGCGAGGATCTGGTCGATTTCTTCGGTGCAGGCGCGCAGGGATCGCGGCACGTCGGCGCGCAACAGCAACAACTCGGCCACATGCCGGGCGCCAGGGGCGTCGCGGTAGATCTCGGTGTAGGCCTCGAACGACGATAGGGCTCGCAGCAAGGCGCTCCACTGGTAATACGCGTGGGCCGTGCCGTCGCTGACTGCTTCGGCCTGATCGCCGGCCATTTCGTAACGGGCGTCGAGCAGGCGCAAGGTGTTGTCAGCCCTTTCGATAAAGGTACCCAGACGAATGAACCGGAACGCGTCGTTACGCATGATCGTGCCGTAGGACGCGCCGCGGAACAGGTGGGAACGCTCCTTGATCCACTCACAGAAACGACTCATGCCGTAGCGACTCAAGCCCTGCTCGGCAATCCCGCGAATTTCCAGCCAGGTAGCGTTGATGTTTTCCCACATGTCGGCGGTGATTCGCCCACGCACCGCATGGGCGCTGACTCGCGCGGCACCGAGGCAGCTGTAGATGCTCGCCGGATTGGCCGCATCCAAAGCGAAGAAATGCAGCAGCCGTTCGGCATGCAGATCGCCGTGGCGCTCCAGGTAATCGTCGAGGGTGCCGGTGATCAGCAACGGCATGGCGAGTTCGTGCAAGCCATCGCCACGACCGTCCTGGGGCATGAGTGACAGCGAATAACTGATGTCGAGCATCCGTGCGAGGTTTTCCGCCCGCTCCAGGTAACGCGACATCCAATACAGATCCGAGGCAGTTCTACTTAACATGGCAGGCTTCCTTCAATCCTCGACCACCCAGGTATCCTTGGTTCCGCCGCCCTGGGAGGAATTCACCACCAGGGAGCCTTCACGCAAGGCGACACGGGTCAAACCGCCGGGCACAACCCGGGTTTCGCGGCCAGACAACACAAACGGGCGCAGGTCGATGTGGCGTGGAGCGATGCCGTTTTCGACAAAGGTCGGACAGGTCGACAAAGACAACGTCGGTTGGGCGATGTACGCGTGGGGCTTGGCTTTGATCCGCTCGCGGAACGATTCGATTTCCGCTGCCGTCGCCGCCGGCCCCACCAGCATTCCGTAGCCGCCGGAACCCTGGGTTTCCTTGACCACCAGTTCCGGAAGATTGGCCAGCACGTGGGACAGTTCCGAGGGATTACGACACTGCCATGTCGGCACGTTCTTCAGGATCGGCTCTTCATCCAGGTAGAAACGAATCATGTCCGTGACGAAGGGGTACACCGACTTGTCGTCCGCGACCCCGGTGCCGATGGCATTCGCCAGCACCACGTTGCCGGAGCGGTAGGACGACAGCAGCCCTGGCACGCCGAGCATCGAATCCGGATTGAACGCCAGCGGATCGAGGAAGGCATCGTCGAGGCGACGGTAGATCACGTCGACGGCTTTCGGCCCATCGGTGGTGCGCATGAACACCTTGTCATCGCGCACGAACAGGTCTGCGCCTTCGACCAGTTCAACGCCCATTTCCCGGGCCAGAAACGCATGCTCGAAAAATGCGCTGTTAAAGCGCCCCGGCGTCAGCACCACCACACTCGGGTTGTCGAGCGGACTGGAGCTTTTCAAGGTGTCGAGCAACAGATTCGGATAGTGGTCGATCGGTGCGATGCGCTGGGCCGAGAACAACTCGGGGAACAGGCGCATCATCATCTTGCGGTCTTCGAGCATGTAGCTCACGCCGCTGGGTGTACGTAGATTGTCTTCGAGCACGTAGTACGTGCCGTCGCCATCGCGCACCAGATCGACGCCGGAAATGTGCGAATAGATATCGCGGTGCAGATCCAGCCCTTGCATCGCCAACTGGTATTGCTCGTTGGCCAGCACTTGCTCGGCCGGGATGATGCCGGCCTTGATGATGCGCTGCTCGTGATAGAGGTCGGCAAGGAACATGTTCAATGCCTTGACCCGTTGAATGCAGCCGCGCTCGACGACCCGCCATTCACTGGCGGGGATGCTGCGGGGAATGGTGTCGAAGGGAATCAGGCGCTCTGTCCCCTGCTCATCTCCGTAGAGCGTGAACGTAATCCCGGCACGATGAAATAACAGATCGGCCTCGCGTCGCCGTTGTGCCAAAAGCTCGTCAGGCGTTTCGGCCAGCCAACGGGCAAACTCCCGATAATGCGGGCGGACCTGGCCGCCGGCATCGTACATCTCATCAAAATAGGTGCGGATCATGCCGTACTCCTTGTCACTCCGGACATCCAGGCCTTCGCAAGGCCCGTGCCATCGGCATAAACGCTTTGATATCAATAAGTTGGATATAGGCGCTGCACGTACCGCACCAATCCTGTGCGGTAAATACCCCAACCTGATCGCCCCCGCTTCATGGCGAAGCAATGCTGTCGCCTATCAGCAGCATAGCCTGTAGGAGCCGGCTTGCTGGCGAAGGGCCCCGAAGTCATGTGTTGCTCTCGGCGCAGCCTTCGCTGGCAAGCCAGCGCCTACAGGTCCGTATTCAATTTCACATTTCCACAAACGAAAACGGCCAACCCAAAGGTCAGCCGTTACTGAGTGTTGTCACTGTTCATAAGACTATGCGAGTAACCCTCGTACCTCCTGCTTGACGCCCCATCCTTCGATGATACCGCCCAGAGGCTCGACCACCGCCTCGAAGTCCTGCTCAAAGTCGCCAATCCCGTCATAGGTGGCGTACATCACTTTGCTCAGTTCCAGATGCCACGCGCCGTCGTCGCGCACGCTGATCTGGGCATTCAAGGATTCACCACAGAAATGACCTGCCGCCCTGCGTGCCCGCTCCTCGTCCGGGAAAATGGCGTAGAACTCGATGGGATGGAATCGTGAAAAGTCGAAACCGCCTTCTTTCATGCGGCGCAGCACGCTGCTGCTGATGTCTTCTTGATAGGCTGTGCTCATGAAACGTCCCCCTCAGACTGATGGATAGACTTTCCGTATTCCCTGCACTTTCAACCGATTGGTGAGAGCGATACGGCAACAGAGGTTGCCGACGGGAAGCAAGCATGTAGCTGACAAGACCAGACCTTAGCGAGTCATTCGCTGATCTCGCTTGCAGAGTAGCCTCTAGATAGAGCTGCTGCCAAGGCCTGGGTATGAATGTGACGAGAGGTGTATCAGATTGGAGTAATACTGATGATTTCAATGCTGTTCTGGGATTTCAGACTTTTGACGGTCGGATCATCGGTACGACCCTCCAGATCATTGAGATCCAGTTCGGCAGCGACCGGCAGGCGCCGGGCGCGAATGAGTTTGGCGGCTTGCTCGCTGTTCGGGCATTCCTCGGACTCGAAGAGTTCGTCCACTGTTTCACCGTGATCATCCACGAAAGTGATTTTCCACTTTTGCATCGGTGCCTCCTCGATAAAACCCATGGATGGGCTTACTTCTATCTGGACTTTTGCCCGGAGTGATCGTTCAAACGGATTACCGCGTGCCGGCATAAAAAAAACACAGAAACCCTGTGTAGGAGCGAAGCTTGCTCGCGAAAGCGGTGTATTAGTCAATTCACATGTCGACCGATACACCGCTTTCGCGAGCAAGCTTCGCTCCTACAGGGTTATGTGTTCATTTTAGTAGGATGCAGTCAGATCCGCACATTGCCTCGCGGCCCGGCGATGGCCCAGATGATCAGGCCCAGGACCGGCAGCAGCAGGATCAATAGCACCCAGATGATTTTCATCCCGGTCTCAGCGCCACTTTTAAGCACGTTGATGATGGCCCAGATATCCAGGGCAAGAACAATCAGGCCAACCAGGCTGTTGAACGTGGAACCCATAGTGACGCTCCCGAAGAGTGGTATGCACTCTTAGGATAGTCGGGCCTTGCGAGGATTCAGTTTTATTACCGTCAGACGTGGATCGCCACTTTCAGGGCTTCCAGGGAGGGCGCGGCGGCGATGCCGACTTCCGCGCACAACTCCAGCACCCGTGGCACGTCGTTACCGTATACCAGCACCACTTGCAGTTCGTCGTCGAGCAACTGGCTGAAGTTCATCAGCGTGTAACCGCCATTTTCCTTGTTCATGCTGCTCATTTGCACCTGAATGCGGTTAAGCGCCGTCAAGGCTTCGGTTTTGGCCAGTTGCTTGGGTTTGATGTTGAAATCGACGCCAGGACCGAACGAAGCGACGATCTGCGCAAACAGGTCCATGTAGGTGTCGGCCTGGAACAGCACGGTTTCCGGCAAGCTGCCGACGACTACCCACTCGCCCAACGGGATCGGGAAGGTGTCGTCGTAGTTGATGTCCGGATTGGCCGCCAGAAAAGCCTCTGGATCGGCGTAGGCCTGAGCCGCTTCGTCAGCGACTTTCAGGATTTCGTCCTCGCTCATGCACCCGGAGCTGATTTTGCTGATGAGTTCGACGAGTGCGGCTTTCATGAGGTGGATCCTGTAGCGAGGGAGATTTGAGGGCGCGAAGGATAGCGCATTCGGAAACGGATTGCGGGACCTGGCATGAACCTGTGGCGAGGGAGCTTGCTCCCGCTGGGTTGCGAAGCAGCCCCAAAATCAGCCACCGCGGTCGTTCAGACAGACCGCATTCGCCTGGTTTACGACTGCTTCGCAGCCGAGCGGGACAAGCTCCCTCGCCACAAAAGCCCCCGCGGCCACAGAGGGAATCAGCCAACCAGTTTTTGCAGCTGTGCGGTGGTATCCACCGCGCCCATGGTTTTGGCCGCGTCCAGCGCGGATACACCGTTGGCATCCTTGGCTTTCGGATCGGCGCCTTTGCTGATCAGGTAGTCGATGATTTCGACGCGGTTGAACATCGCCGCCATCATCAGCGCAGTGCGACCGTCGAAGGACGAACCTTCCACTTGCGCGCCCCCCTCAACCAATGCCTTGACCACCGCCAGATCACCCTTGAACGCCGCGCCGGCAATCGGGCTCTGGCCGTTGTCATTGCGGATTTCCGGGTCGGCCTTGTGCTCGAGCAGCACTTTTACCGTCTCGACATGGCCGTGGTACGCCGCGAGCATCAACAAGGTATCGCCCTTGTGGTTGCGCAGGTTCGGCGGCAGGCCCTTGGTCAGCAGCGCAGCCATCATGGCCGCATCGCCCTCGCGCGCTTTGTTGAACACCTGTTCGGCAAATTCAGCAGCCTCTTCGGGGGTCATCTGGCGGCTTTTGTCTGACATTGGGGACTCCACATTCGGTCAATCGGAAAGCCGATAGTTTCCCGAGCGCTCCGGAACCTGTCACTTCTTTTTTCTAATGGGCGGCCATAGCCACAGTCAATAAGGCCACATTCAATAGCGGTGCTTGCCGCCGTGAATATCCGCCAGCACCTGCTCGGTGACTTGCACGTAAGTCTGGGTCCCTGGCAACCAGGCGTAGATCGGATCATCGCCGGTTTTGTTCGGGTCGAAGGCTTCATCCTTGAGTCGGGTCTTCTGGTATTTGAAGGTTCCGGTGGTTTCCATTTTCACCTTTACCCGCAGAAAAAGTGGCACCGCATAGGCAGGCATTTGCTGCCTGGCGAACGCCAGTAACTCGCTGAAGTCCAGGGTCGCCAGGGATTCAGCCGGTGTGATTGCCGCCATCCCGGCACGTCCATTGGTGTTGTGGATTTCCACGCCATAGGCCACGGCTTCGGCGATCTGCGGGTGTTGCAGAAGGATGTTCTCGACCTCGGTGGTCGAGACGTTTTCGCCCTTCCAGCGATAGGTATCACCCAAGCGATCGACAAATTGCGCGTGGCCAAAACCGATGTTGCGCAGCAAGTCGCCGGTATTGAAGTAACGGTCACCCTTCTTGAATACGTCGCGGAGCACGACTTTTGCAGTCTTTTGCGGATCGGTATAGCCGTCCAGCGGCGCCTTGTCGTCGATCCTCGCCAACAGCAAACCCTGCTCGCCCTTGGTCACTTTGCGCATGAAGCCCCTGGCGTCACGGGTGGGCGCGCCGCTGTCGTGGTCGTACGCCACCAGCTCCCAGGACATCAGGGAAAAACCGATGGTGTTGTCAAAATTGAGGATGTTGGTGAAGCCGATATTGCCATCGCTGGCGGCGTACAGCTCGCAGATATGGTCAACGGCGAAACGCGTTTTGAACTCGCTCCACGCGCCAGGACGCAGACCATTGCCGATCATCTTTGTCACGCTGTGTCGACTGTCGTCCGGGCTGCGCGGTTGATCCACCAGGTAGCGGCACAATTCGCCGACGTAACCTAGGGTGGTCGCCCGGTATTTGCGCACGTCGCTCCAGAACTGACTGGCGCTGAACTTGCGGCGGATGGCAAACCCCGACGACCCGCTGATTGCCGAGCCCCAGCACACGCAGAGCCCGGTGGCGTGGTACAGCGGCAAGGTGCAATAGACGACATCCTGCGGCTGCATGTCCAGGGCAATCCGCCCGAAACTGGCGGAACTGCGCATCCAGCGGCCGTGCTTGAACACCCCGGCCTTGGGCAACCCGGTGGTGCCCGAGGTGTAAATATAGAAACAAGGATCGTCGAGAAAAACCCGCTGGCTGCTGACAGGGTTATCGCTGCACGCTTCGGCGCTGACCGTCATCAGGTTAATGAAGCCATCGGGCGAATTGCCCGGATGGCGATAAGCGTCTTGATCGGCGACAAACCAGGTGCGCGCCGTATCAATAGACACCCGCTCGCGGACCGCATCGAAAGCCGGAACCAGCTCTTCTCCGACCACGATCGCTACAGGCGCCACCAGATTCAAACTGTGAGCCAGGGTGTCACGGGTTTGGGAGGTATTGAGCAAGGCGCTGATTGCGCCGACTTTGGCCACTGCCAATATCGTCACCAACAGTTCCACACGGTTCTCGATAAAGATCGCCACCACATCGCCCTTGCCGATGCCTTGGGCGATCAGGTGATGGGCGATGCGATTGGCCCATTGGTTGACCTGTGCATAAGTGAGTGCCACCTCGCCCTGCAGCAAGGCTGGGCCATCGGGATTGCGCAATGTCGCCTGCTCGAAGCTCCAGCCCAGGCCACACGGCTGGGTCGGATCCTTGACGTTGGCGGCTTTCATGCCCTTCACCACGCGGGGAATGGCTTTGGCAATGGAAGGCAGTTTGCGGAGCATCATGCCCCAGGTAATCGTGTCGTTCAGCGTCCGGCTCATGGTTGCTCCCGTTCGATCTTTTTATTGTCGGGTGGCGTTGATTGAAGCCGAAAGTACGTCAGCGGTTCTTGAGCTGTACACGCGGTTTTTGCAATGTTTTGTATCCGCGACTGGAGCGTTCGAACCGGAGATCGAAAAGCGGAACCCTGGCGTTGTGATTGGTTCCATCGAATCGATGCCGACCACGCAAAATGCAGGATGCACGATGGCCATTCATGCAGATTGCACGAAAGCATAAAGGTACTTAATTTATAACTTATTGATTTGTATGTATTTTTAAAAAATCAGGTGCTGGCACAATCACTGCAACTACCTCTCCATGGTTGCCCTTCAAGCACAAACGGAGCTGATAGACATGAGCCTGATCCAGGAAAAATTTTCGTCGCTATTCTCCAACTTCGAAGTGACCACCCAGCCACGGCCTGACGGCGGCATTCTGCTGACCCTGCGCGGTACGGACGGCAAAGTCTTCAAACGTTCGATTTCCTATCAGCAATTGCATGCCGGCGATCAGCTGTCGTGGGTGATCAGCGCGATTCGCCGTGACGTTGCCGAACAGGCCAGCGAACTGCCGCAGATCTCCCTGCTGCAAAGCCAGCAACGGTTCGCCTTGCCGACTTATCACTCGATGTAATTCGTTACAACGCTACAAACAAACAGGCCGTGAAAGCTTCTCGCTTCACGGCCTGAGTTGTTTCTGCAGTTACGCAATCCCTGTAGGAGCCGAGCTTGCTCGCGAAGGCGGTGTGTCAGCCAACATTAATCTCAGCTGACCCGCCGCCTTCGCGAGCAAGCTCGGCTCCTACAGGTTATGTGTGGTTACAGTCAGAAGGCCAGCTGATCGGCATCGACTCAGTCCTCGAGACGCGGGAAGCGGCTGGCGATGTCATCGCCGCTGAAATTGGCTACCAAGCCTTCCGGATTGTTGAACAGGCGGATTACAACGAAATGCGGGTTTTCACCCATGTCGAACCAGTGCTTTGTGCCGGCTGGCACCGAGATCAGGTCGTTTTTCTCGCAGAGCACGGCGTAGACATAATCGCCGATGTGCAGGGTGAACAAGCCACGGCCGGCGACGAAAAATCGTACTTCGTCTTCACCATGGCGGTGCTCATCGAGGAACTTGGCCCGCAACTCGGTTTTTTGCGGGTGATCGCTGTTCAGGCTGACGACATCGACGGTGATGTAACCGCGCTCGGTCATCAGCTTGTCGATTTGCTCCTGATACGCGGCGATCACTTCTTCTTGGCTGGCGCCTGGCTGGATTTTCGCCGCGGCTTGCCAACGGTCAAAGCGCACGCCCTGTTCGGCCAGGGTCGAGGCGATGTCTTCAAGGTGGGTCAATACCTTGTTCGGCAGGTCAGGGCTGCTGACGTGGTAAACGGACAGGCTGCTCATCGGGGCAACTCCTTAACGGTTCATGCTTTATGGTTCGAGAATGAGCGCGTCTTCGACTCGCACACGAACAAAAATTCAAAGGCCTCGATCTGCCGCAATGCGTCGCTCATGCGCGCACTCCACCATACAAAAAACGCCCGGCGTCGATGATTTCCTGCGCGAGGTGTTCACGGGTAAGGCTCATGGCCTGTCCTCTTGCATGCGTGTGGCAATGATAACGGCAGCGGCGAAGGCTGCGAGACTGGCAATACTAAAGGTCCATGTGGCGCCGAGGGTATTCCAGCTATAGCCGGAATACAGCGCGCCCAGTGCACCGCCAGTGCCAGCCAGTGCGGCATACAACGCTTGGCCCTGCCCTTGCTGGCGTGCACCGAAGCTACGTTGCACGAAATGGATGGCAGCGGCGTGAAAGCTGCCGAAGGTGGCGGCGTGCAGCACTTGGGCGAACAGCAACACCCAGAGGAATTCGGCAAACGAACCGAGCAACAACCAACGCAAAGCCGCCAGCAGGAAACTCGCCAGCAGCACCCGGCGCACCGAGAAACGCGCAAGGATCTTGCTCATGACCAGAAACACCAAGACTTCGGCGACCACCCCGACCGCCCAGAGCATGCCGATCAGCCCACGACTGTAACCGAGTCGCTCAAGGTGCAAGGTCAGAAAGGTGTAATACGGCCCGTGACTCATCTGCATCAGCGCCACGCAACCGTAGAACGCCAACACCCCGGGGTTGCGCAATTGCTGAAGGAATCCCTCCCCCGCCAACCGTTCACTCTGAATCGGTTGCGCGTTAGGCACCCATAAACTGCTGACGACGATCCCGGCCATAATCAGCACCAACGCCAGCGGATAGATGTCGAGGCTGAGCCATTCGAACAACCTGCCGAGCGCGACCACGGTGATGATGAAACCGATGGAACCCCACAGGCGAATCTGGCTGTAGCGAGACGTTTGGCCGTTCAAATGCGCCAGGGTGATGACTTCGAATTGCGGCAATACCGCGTGCCAGAAGAACGCGTGCAAGGCCATGACCATCGCCAGCCAGGCGTAGCTTTTGCTGACGAAAATCAGTGAGAAAGTCAGCAGCGTACAGACCGCGCCGAAACGCACGATGGCCAGCCGCCGGCCGGTGTAATCACCAAGCCAGCCCCAGATGTTCGGCGCCACGCAGCGCATCAGCATCGGGATCGCCACCAATTCGCCAATGCGCGCACTGGAAAAGCCCAGGTGATCGAAGTACAGCGCCAGAAACGGCGCCGTCGAACCGAGCAAGGCGAAATAGAACAGATAGAAACTGGAGAGCCGCCAGTACGGAAGCGCCGCCACGGCCATCAGACTGCAGCGGCCTTAAGAACAGCCATTAAAGCTGACCCAGCACCGGCGTGCTCACGCGCACATCGACATTCTGCCCACGGTGACGCAGCAGATGATCCATCAGCACGATGGCCATCATCGCTTCGGCAATCGGCGTGGCGCGGATGCCGACGCACGGGTCGTGACGCCCTTTGGTGACGACCTCAACCGGGTTGCCATGGATGTCGATGGAACGGCCCGGCGTGGTGATGCTCGAGGTTGGCTTGAGCGCCAGATGCGCAACTATCGGCTGACCGGACGAGATGCCACCGAGAATGCCGCCTGAGTTGTTGCTGAGGAAACCTTCCGGGGTCATTTCATCACGGTGTTCGGTGCCGCGCTGGGCGATGCTGGCAAACCCGGCACCGATTTCCACACCTTTGACCGCGTTGATGCTCATCAGCGCATGGGCCAGTTCGGCGTCAAGACGATCGAAGATCGGCTCACCAAGGCCCGGCATCACGCCTTCGGCGACCACGGTGATCTTCGCGCCGACCGAATCCTGGTCGCGACGCAATTGGTCCATATAGGCTTCCAGCTCCGGCACTTTGTCCGGGTCGGGGCTGAAGAAAGCGTTTTCTTCCACCGAATCCCAGGTCTTGAACGGAATTTCGATCGGGCCGAGCTGGCTCATGTAGCCGCGAATGATGATGCCTTGAGTGGCCAGATACTTTTTCGCAATCGCCCCTGCCGCCACGCGCATGGCGGTTTCACGGGCCGAACTGCGACCGCCGCCGCGGTAATCGCGCTCGCCGTATTTGTGGTGGTAGGTGTAGTCGGCGTGGGCCGGGCGGAACAGATCCTTGATCGCCGAGTAGTCCTTGGACTTCTGGTCGGTGTTGCGGATCAACAGGCCGATGGCGCAACCGGTGGTGCGGCCTTCGAACACGCCGCTGAGGATTTCGACTTCGTCGGCTTCCTGGCGCTGGGTGGTGTGGCGGCTGGTGCCGGGCTTGCGGCGATCCAGGTCGCGCTGCAGATCCTCAAGGGAAATCTCCAGGCCCGGCGGGCAGCCATCGACAATGGCGACCAACGCCGGACCATGGCTTTCGCCCGCGGTGGTGACAGTGAACAGCTTGCCGTAGGTATTGCCGGACATGCGGGACGCTCCGTGAAAATCGAAACTAAAATACGTAATGCGCGCCAGTATACGCAGGCTACCCGACTAGTTCATCCTCGAACCTTATGGGTGCCTGCGAGTCCAACCGGCACCTTGTTGATGATGGCGTGATGATGCTGCGAGTTCTAGCCTTGAGCCTTACCTTGTTTACCGGCTTTGCACAGGCCACTGTCCTGCAACGCCCGATCACTTTGGACACGGGCCGCGGCGAGCTTTTCGGCTCGCTGTTGCTGCCCAAGTCCGACACGCCTGTACCGGTTGTCCTGATCATTTCCGGCTCCGGTCCTACGGATCGTGACGGAAACAACCCCGACGGCGGACGCAACGACAGCCTCAAACGGCTGGCCTGGGTACTGGCCAAACACAACATCGCCAGCGTGCGCTACGACAAGCGTGGCGTGGCGGCGAGCCTGGCTGCGACTCCGGACGAACGCAATTTGTCGGTGGAGGCCTATGTGGCCGACGCCGAAGCCTGGGGCCACAAGCTCAAAACCGATCCGCGTTTTGGCAAACTGATTTTGCTGGGCCACAGTGAAGGTGCGTTGATCGCCAGTCTGGCGGCGCCGAGCGTCGATGCCGCAGCGGTGATTTCCATGTCCGGCAGCGCCCGGCCGATCGATCAGGTGCTGCGCCAGCAGTTGAGCAATCGCCTGCCGCCTGCGTTGATGCTGCGCAGCAATGAACTGCTCGACAGTCTCAAGGCCGGCCACACCGACGACAACGTGCCACCGCAATTGCAGGTAATTTTCCGCCCCAGCGTACAGCCGTATCTGATTTCGCTGTTTCGCCAGGATCCCGCCGCCGCTTTCGCCAAACTGAAAATGCCGGCGCTGATCATCCAGGGCAGCAATGACATTCAGGTCGGCGTGGGTGACGCCCAGGCGCTCAAGGCTGCCAAACCGGACGCCGAACTGGCGCTGATCGAAGGCATGAACCACGTGATGCGCATCGTGCCCAACGACGTGAAGCGGCAATTGGCCTCCTATAAGGATCCGCAACTACCGCTGGCAGCGGAACTCGGCGCGCGAATCCTCGGGTTTATTGACGGACTTCGCTCCAGTTAAGCGCTGGTAGGGGGCGTTCTCAACTAGTTTTCACGCCGCGCCGGGCCTGCTGTTGTGCAGGGCAAGGCGCGAGAAGCGTGGTTTGGTCATTCCAAATAAGCTTCGAGCAACGCAGCCCTGCACAACAGCAGGCCCGGCCCTTCGGGTTGTGCCTTAAAGCGGGCCAGGCTGCGTTGCAGGCCTTGGAAAGGGAACAACCATTCCCAGCGGCCTGCGCCTTGCCTGGCCCGCTTTAAGGCGACAACGCGGCGTGAAAACTAGTTGAGAACGCCCCCTAGCCCTCCAGTCCTGAAAAAAACGGCCGATAAGCCTTTGTCGCCAGCGCACTGGCTGGCGGCAATCAGGGCTTGGACAGGATCTCGCCGTTATGACTGATACCCAGACTTCACCCGACACCACCGCTGAAAAAGACGCACCGCCAGCGGTCGAGCTGCCGTGGGCGGACGTCCACGTCGAGCACCACAAAATGCTCCGCCTGGCGCCGCTGCAAACCGACCGCAACACTGGCGGACGGCCATTGCGCTTTGTCGAATTCGGTTACGCCGAACGCAATAGCAAGGAACACAGCCTGATGCGCATGGCCATCAAGCTACCGGGCCAGCGTGTGCGCAAAGAACAGAATCATCTGGACGTGTGGGTCAATCACACGACCAAACGCGTGCATTTCGGGCCGGAAAGCGGTTTGCAGATCGAGCCGATGAACCGCGGCATCGGGCGTTATATGGCCGCTCAGGGCATTACCTGGGCGAAGAAGAGATGGCCCGCCTACACCGTCGATGGCACTGACCTGAACAACAAGGATGCGCTGAACGAAGACACTCGCCTGCGCCGCGATCACTTTCTGCGGGTGCACGGTTTTGACGTGGTCTACTCCGACGCCCAGCATCTGAAGGGCAGCGTCAAAGAGGTGCAGGTCGGTGATTTACTCGGCGACTGGAACAGCGAAAAGCTGCAGCAGGTGGAAATCCTCGAGGCCGCGCAGATGCTCCAGCAAGCCGAGCAGAACCTGGCTGAGCAAGAAGTCAAACTGAAGAAGCATGAAGAAAAGGTCAGCAAGTACAAACGCGAAGACGCCGGGCTGCGTTTTACCATTACCTGTCTGGTGGCGTTTGCGGTGTTTCAGGCGGGGTTATTGATCTGGATTGCTACGCAGAGGTGACTGATCGTTCCCATGCTCCGCGTGGGAACGATCATTGCGGAGTTAAATGCGAGAAGCGAACAACGCCTGATGATCGCGGCACTGCTCCGCTGTCAGCATGAACACCCCATGCCCACCGCGCTCGAACTCCAACCAGGCAAAGTCGACTTCCGGATACAGCGCCTCGACGTGAACCTGGCTGTTACCCACCTCGACAATCAGCAAACCCTTCTCAGTCAGATGATCCGCAGCTTCGGCGAGCATGCGGCGCACCAGGTTCAGACCATCGTCGCCACACGCCAGGCCCAGCTCCGGTTCGTGCTGATACTCGTCCGGCATGTCGGCGAAATCTTCCGCATCGACGTAAGGCGGGTTCGACACGATCAGGTCGAAACGTTGCCCCGGCAAACCATCGAAACCATCGCCCTGAACGGTGTACACGCGCTCGTCGACACCATGACGCTCGATGTTCTGGTTGGCCACTTCCAGCGCTTCGAACGACAGGTCGGCCAGTACCACTTCGGCATTCTGGAACTCGTAAGCACAGGCGATGCCGATGCAACCGGAACCGGTGCACAAGTCGAGGATGCGCGCAGGTTCGGCGCCGAGCCACGGCTCGAAACGCTTTTCGATCAGCTCGCCAATCGGCGAACGCGGGATCAGCACGCGCTCGTCGACAATGAACGACATGCCACAGAACCAGGCTTCGCCCAGCAGATAAGCCGTCGGAATACGCTCTTCAATGCGGCGCTTGAGCAAGCGTTGCAGATTGACCAGCTCGTCTTCTTCCAGACGGCAGTCCAGATAGCTGTCGGCGATTTCCCATGGCAAGTGCAGCGCACCCAACACCAGGTGCCGGGCTTCGTCCCAGGCGTTGTCGGTTCCATGGCCGAAAAACAGATCCTCCCCATGGAAGCGGCTGACGGCCCAACGGATATGGTCACGCAGGGTACGAAGTCGGGAAGTGATCACGGGGCAAACTCCAGAAAAAACGACTGACGATTCTAACAGCCAAAAGGCGCGGCGACGACGCAGGAAAAACACCGGATCAGATGTAGGACTCTTCTATTTTTTCAGCAAGCTATTGAACAGAACGAGTATCTTGACAAGGCTGCGAGCCAACAACGGCGGTGCCTACGATGGTAGCGATTCACAGAAGCGCTCCGCCAGAGGACAATGTCGCAAAAGCCCCACTCGAAGGAGCCCCAGAATGTCCGTTCCAAAAACGATGTTTCAACTCAGCGGCCGTGGTTATGCAGCGGCCAATCTGGGTCATGCGACCCTTGTCATCATCGATGCCCAGAAAGAATACCTCAGCGGCCCCTTGGCACTGAGCGGCATGGATGCTGCCATCGCGAACATCAAACAACTGGTGGCCGCTGCCCGTGCAGCCGGTCGGCCGATCGTGCACGTGCGCCATCTCGGCACCGTCGGTGGGCTTTTCGACCCGCAAGGCGAGCGTGGCGAGTTCATCCCGGGGCTCGAGCCACAAGGCGACGAAACCATCATCGGCAAATTGCTGCCGAGTGCGTTTCATGGCACCGAACTGCTGGAGCGCCTGCAGAATCTCGGCTCGCTGGACCTTATCGTCTGCGGCTTCATGAGCCACTCCAGCGTCAGCACTACCGTGCGCGCCGCGAAGAACCTGGGCTTTCGTTGCACATTGGTTGAAGACGCCTGCGCGACTCGCGACCTGCCCTACAAGGGTGGCGTCCTGAGCGCCGAGCACGTTCAGCACACCGAGATGGCGATCATGGCGGACAATTTCGCCACCCTCGCCCAGACCCGCGAACTGATCTGATCAACGCTTCGATGAGCGGTCCATGCCGCCGCTCATCCGCAAAAGCCTCTCATTTGCTGTAATTGCCCTAGCCTCAGGAACATCCCGGTCAACTCCCGGTCGAAGGGCCGATACCCATTGAGGAAGGTCGGAATGAAGTTATCCGATGGTTTTGATGCACGCCGCTTGCGGCCTAAAGGCCAAAGCAACTGGCGTTTTCGCTTCGGCGCAGCGTTCGCTGCCTTGCTGGCGACGTGCGGTGTGTTGCTGGCGATGGCCGGCGCGGCCAGCCTGCTGGGCCGGCCACCGGCGCTGGGCGAGTTGAATGCCAGCCCGCTGGGCTCGGCGATCATTCTTGCCGTGGGCCTGTTCGTTCTGTACATCGGTGTGTGGTTGTGGCGCCGCTGCCGTCGCCGCTCGCGCCAGTCGCAAGAGCTGAATATGGCACCGCATCTGATGAAAAAACACGACTGAGCCCAACGTCGGACGTTTTGTCGCGCCCCATTCGTCCCGACTTGGGTAAACTGGCCGCCCTTCGCGGAGGCTGACATGCAAGACGACGATTTTTCCCTGTTCAAAAACGCGATCCAAGGCGTCAAGCCGATCAAGCACGATCGCGCCGAAACCGGCAAACCCAAGGCCGACCGTGCGCAAATCGCCAAGCTGCGCCAGGCCGCCACTGTGCGCACCGATGCCACCACTGTTGACGGGCTGTCTGATCAGTTCGTCATCGATGTCGGCCCCGAAGATGAGCTGATGTGGGCCCGCGACGGCGTCCAGGAAAGCCAGATGCGCAAGCTCAAGATCGGACAGATTCCGTTCGAAGGCAGCCTCGATCTGCATGGCATGAACGTGGAAAAGGCCCGTGAAACCCTATGGGCCTTTCTGGCCGAAGCGACCAAATTCGAAATCCGCTGCGTACGTGTCACCCACGGCAAAGCGGTGCGCCTGGACGGTAAACGGCCGATGATCAAGAGTCACGTCAATACATGGCTACGTCAGCATTCACAGGTGCTCGGCTTCACCTCGTGCCAACCAAAACACGGCGGCGCCGGAGCGGTTTATGTGATGCTCAAACGCACCATGATGGAAGGTCGCGACGAGTGATGCTGTCGCTTCACGCTTGCAGCGCCGTGTCCGTCACCGTACCCTTGCCCTTTGCGTAAAATCCCACAGGTAGTTTCATGTCCCTGGAACAGAATTACACCGAGATTCTCGGCCAATTGGGCGAGGACGCCTCCCGCGAGGGCCTGCTCGACACGCCAAAACGTGCCGCCAAAGCCATGCAGTACCTCTGCCGCGGTTATGAACAGACACTGGAAGAGGTCACCAACGGTGCCTTGTTCAGCTCCGACAACAGCGAGATGGTGCTGGTCAAGGACATCGAGCTCTACTCGTTGTGCGAGCACCACATGCTGCCGTTCATCGGCAAGGCCCATGTTGCCTACATCCCGAGCGGCAAGGTTCTGGGGCTGTCGAAAGTCGCGCGGATCGTCGATATGTACGCCCGTCGCCTGCAGATCCAGGAAAACCTCAGCCGCCAGATCGCCGACGCGGTCCAGCAAGTCACCGGCGCCCTGGGCGTTGCGGTGGTGATCGAGGCCAAGCACATGTGCATGATGATGCGCGGTGTGGAGAAACAGAATTCGACGATGATCACCTCGGTGATGCTCGGCGAGTTCCGCGAAAACGCGGCCACCCGCAGCGAGTTTCTCAGCCTGATCAAGTAACACGCAGCACGAAGAAAACCGGCACTGATCGCCGGTTTTTTTTCGCCCGTGAAAAATCAGGTAAGCTGCGCGCCTTCTGTTTGCCCTGTGAGGCTTATCCCGTGTTCGTTAAAGCACTTCGTATCGGCCTCGGCCAACTGATCATCTTCATCGATTTCATCACTCGTCCGGGCAAGAAGCAGCGCCCCGCCGCCGCTCAGGCTCAGGTCGAAACCGCCGCCAAGGGCCTGACCCTGTATCAGTTCCACGCCTGCCCGTTCTGCGTGAAAACCCGCCGCACCCTGCGTCGCCTGAACGTTCCGGTGGCATTGCGTGATGCGAAGAACAACGAACAGGATCGCCAGGCTCTGCTGGAGCAAGGTGGCAAGATCAAGGTGCCGTGCCTGCGCATCGAAGAGAATGGCCAGACCACCTGGATGTATGAGTCCAAGGTGATTATTGATTATCTGGATAAGCGGTTTGCTGCTGCCTGATGGTGTGGTGTTGCTGATTGCCTCTTCGCGGGCAAGCCTCGCTCCTACGGATTGGCGGTGTGTGCAAATGGTCACCTCGCCCCTGTAGGAGCGAGGCTTGCCCGCGAAGGCGTCAGCACAAACACTACAAATCCCAGACAAAAATTAACCGGCCGATTGGCCGGTTTATTTGTTTATACCCTACCCTCAGGCCGCTTCTGCCGCCTGAGCCTGACGCACCACCGCCGCCAATCGCTTGAGCCCTTCGTCCAGCCGCGCCGGGTCGATGTGGCTGAAGTTCAGCCGCAGATGGCCGGGGTTCTTGTCTGGCTCAGGAAAAAACGGTTCGCCCGGCATAAACGCCACATCCGCCGCCAGCGCAGCCTTGAGCAGCGTGCGGGTATCCAGCGGCTGCTTGAGCGTCAGCCAGAAAAACAGCCCACCCTGCGGCACATTCCACTGCGCCAGGTCGCCAAAATGCTTTTCGAGTGCTGACTGAAATGCGTCCCGACGAACCCGATAAAAGTCCCGCAACTCGCTTAGGTGCTGCTGGTATTTCTCAGTGCCGATCCATTGCAGCGCTTGCCACTGCCCGATGCGGTTGGTGTGCAGATCGGCCGATTGCTTGAGCCGCAGCAGGTGTGGGAACAAGTCTGGGCTGGCGATCAGATAACCGACCCGCAGGCCCGGCAACAGGGTTTTCGACACGGTGCCGGTGTAGATCCAGCTGGCCTTGTTCAAGCGACTGACAATCGGCGTGGCACTACCGCCGTCGAAGGTAAGTTCGCGGTAGGGTTCGTCTTCGATCAGGGTCACGCCGAACTCGTCGAGCAACGCCGCCACCGCGTCGCGCTTGGCTTCGCTATAACGCACCGCCGACGGGTTCTGAAACGTCGGAATCAGGTAGATGAACGCGGGTTTGTGTTTTTCCAGACAGCTGCGCAATTGCGCCAGGTTCGGGCCATCGGCTTCCAGCGGGACGGTGATGCAGTCGGCGCCGAACAGCTGAAAAATCTGCAACGCTGCCAGGTAGGTCGGCGCTTCAAGCAGGATCTCGGTGCCTTTGTCGATGTAGAGCTTGGCCGCCAGATCGAGGGTTTGCTGGGAACCGCTGACCACCAGAACCTGACTCGCCTCGCACGGCACGCCCAACGCTCGAGCTTCGGCCGCCAGCGCCTCACGCAGCGCCGGCTCGCCTTCACTCATGCCGTATTGCCCCATGGACAGCGGCATATCCGCCCACTCGACTTCCGGCAACATGGCTTCGGCCGGCAAGCCCCCGGCGAACGACATCACTTCCGGGCGCTGGGCGGCGGCGAGGATTTCACGGATCAAAGAACTTTTAAGGCGCGAGACACGTTCGGAAAAAGCCATGGGGGTCACCGGTAGCGAGGCCTGAGGAAAATGAGTCAAACTGGTTGACCGAAATTACGACAGACCGAGCGGATACGTCAATATGCTTGACCTTAAAAACCCCAGCACTCAGCAACAAGCCATGGAAGCGTTTTTCTTCGGTTACCAGGCCTTCACCGCCAAAGCCGACGAAATGCTCGAGCGTCGCGGCTTGAGCCGGGTGCATCAACGCATCGTGTTTTTCATCGCCCGTTACCCTGCCCTCAGCGTCAAGGAGTTACTGGCGTTGCTGGGTGTGAGCAAGCAGGCGCTGAACATTCCGTTGCGGCAATTGTTGGAAATGCACCTGGTGAACAGCGTTGCGTCCGAGACCGACAAGCGTAAGCGGCTGCTGGAACTGACCGACGATGGTGCGCGGTTCGAACAGTCATTGCGGCGCGAGCAGGTGAAATTGCTGGAGCGGGTGTTTGCCGAGGCTGGGGAGACGGCGGTGAATGGCTGGCTGGCGGTGAATCTCGCGCTGGGTAAAGCCCAGGTCTTTCCAAGCTGATCGTTCCCACGCTCTGCGTGGGAATGCATCCCGTGACGCTCTGCGTCACATCAACGGCGGACGCAGAGCGTCCATGGCGGCATTCCCACGCAGAGCGTGGGAACGATCGTCTATAGCCGATATATCCCAATCAACAAACTTTTCGTCTACAAAATCAAAAACATTATTTGCTTTATTTGTATACAAAAGCATAATTCGCTTCGTGCGAGTTCTTGACCAACAAGTCAACAAATTCGCAAGCACCTCAAAGGGTCGCTGCCACCCTCATGGGTCCGGCCCTGGAAATAACAATAAAACTCTTGAGGAGTACTCGCTGTGGAAAGCCGCAAATCCGAAGCCTCGACGCTGGAACTCTCGCCGCCATTACGCAATGGCTGGCTGGAGCGCATCTTCAAACTCAGCTTGCATGGCACCACGGTGAAGACCGAGCTGATCGCCGGTCTGACAACCTTCATCACCATGGCCTACATCATCTTCGTCAACCCGAACATCATGGCGGATGCCGGCATCGATCATGGGGCGGCGTTCGTCGCCACCTGCATCGCCGCCGCGCTGGGTTGCCTGTTGATGGGTCTGTACGCCAACTGGCCGGTTGGCCTGGCGCCGGGCATGGGCCTGAACGCGTTCTTCACTTACACCGTGGTCGGCACCATGGGCTACAACTGGGAAACCGCACTCGGTGCGGTGTTCGTCTCCGGTGTGTTGTTCATGATTCTGACCTTCTCACGGATCCGCGAATGGCTGCTCAATAGCATTCCAGTGAGCCTGCGCTTCGCCATGGGGGCCGGCGTAGGTTTGTTCCTCGGACTGATCGGGTTGAAAACCGCCGGTATCGTCGTCGATAGCCCGGCCACGCTGATCAAGCTCGGCTCCCTGCGCGAACCTGGCCCATTGCTGGCGGCCATCTGCTTCCTGATGATTGCGGTGCTCAGCTACCACAAAGTGTTCGGCGCGATTCTCATCAGCATCATCACCGTGACTCTGGCTGGCTGGGGTTTGGGCCTGGTGCATTACGAAGGAATTATGTCAGCGCCGCCGAGCCTGGCTCCGACCTGGATGGCCATGAACGTCGCCGGCGTGTTCAACGTCAGCATGATCAGCGTGGTCCTGGCGTTCCTCTTCGTGCACATGTTCGATACCGCCGGCACCTTGATGGGCGTGGCCCAGCGCGCCAATCTGGTGAACCCCGACGGCAAAATCGAAAACCTTTCCCGCGCCATGAAAGCCGACAGTGCATCCAGCGTGTTCGGTGCAGTGGTCGGTGTTCCGCCAGTCACCAGCTACGTGGAAAGTGCCGCTGGCGTCGCAGCGGGTGGTCGGACTGGTCTTACCGCTGTGACCGTAGGTGTGCTATTTATTGCCGCGATGTTTTTCGCACCGCTGGCTGGCATGATTCCCGCTTACGCCACCGCCGGTGCGCTGATTTATGTGGCGATGCTGATGATGGGCGGCATGGCTCATATCGAATGGGACGAAGCGACCGACAGCATTCCGGCGATCGTCACCGCGATCATGATGCCGCTGACCTTCTCGGTCGCCGACGGCATTGCGCTGGGCTTTATCACTTACGTGACGCTGAAGGCCGGCACCGGTAAGTACAAGGAAATTTCCGTCAGCCTGTGGGTGCTTTGCGCGATCTTCATCGCCAAGTTCATTTTCTTGTAAGCCGTACACGTTTCAAAAACAGTGTTTCAAAACAGCCTCACCCCGTCGGGTGGGGCTTTTGCATATAGGGAGGAAAGTGATGAGTCTGGAAACCTGGCTGCTGTTCAGTGGCGCTGCGCTGGTGGTGATCCTGATCCCGGGGCCACTGTCTTTGCTGATGATCAGCAACAGTCTGAATTACGGTTTGCGCCGTTCTTACCCGGCGTTTCTCGGCGGTGTGATCGCATCGATTTGCCTGCTCAGTGCTTCGGCTTTGGGTCTGGGCGCCTTGTTGCTGGCGTCGGAACAGCTGTTCAGCGCCCTGAAAATCGTCGGCGCGCTGTACCTGTTCTACCTCGCCTGGCAGAGCTGGCAGCAATCGCGTCAGCCATCCCAGAGTGCCGAAGTGCCCCAGGCTGCACCGGTGCCGCGCTTTCGCGCACTGTTCGGGCGCGCATTCATGCTCGGCGCGAGTAATCCGAAAGATATTTTGTTCTTTGCCGCTTTCCTGCCGCAGTTTTTGAGTGCCGAGCAACCGTTCCTGCCGCAGTTGCTGGTAATGATCGTGACCTGGACTGTGCTGGATCTGCTGTGCAAATTGGCTTATGGGCTGGGGGCTCATGGCGCTGCGCGGTATTTGCGCAGCGGCAAGGGGCAGAGTTGGTTTAACCGGGTGAGTGCGGGGTTGTTTAGTGGGGCTGGTGCGGCGTCGTTGTTGAGCCGTTAAAAGCAAGAGCTTCGCGGGCAAGCCTCGCTCCTACAGGGATTGGTGAACGGCATAAGTCAAATTGTGAACGACACAGATCAATTGTGAACGGTTTAAATCAATGTGAACGGCACAAATCCCCTGTAGGAGCGAGGCTTGCCCGCGAAGGGTCCCTCCCCTACACCGCATTTCTCAGGGCAAAAAAAGCCCGCAGTGTGAGCGGGCGAAAGACCAAAGAAGCTATATGCGCAGTTGCTTCTGAGAAAGATAGCTTGGGGGATCTAGCTTCCTCTGTAGGTCGAATAGCTATACGGCGAAATCAACAACGGCACATGGTAGTGATCCTGTTCCGCAGAAATGCCGAAACGCAGCACCACCACATCCAGGAACGCAGGCTCAGGCAGCTGAACCCCACGGGCGCGGTAGTAATCACCCGCATGAAACTGAAGCTGATAGACCCCGGATCGATAGTCATCGCCTTGCAGCAGTGGCGAATCGACACGACCGTCGCTGTTGGTAATCGCAGTGGCGACCCACTCCAGCTGCGAACCTTCAACGCGGTACAGCTCGACCTTGATCGAACTGCCCGGGCAACCGTGTGCAGCGTCCAAAACGTGTGTAGTCAAACGTCCCATTGATTCTGCGCGCCTGCCTGCGTGGAGCAGTCAGACCTCGCGCCTCCCGAAGTCAGTTGAAAACGAGGCCGCACCGTTTCGGAGCACGAAAAGCTGCGGCGAGCGACTGATTAAGACACTTTTTAAAAAAATTGTACACAATAAAAACGACATTTTTACCGCCATCCCCGTCATTCAAGGTTTGACAGCGAATCGAACGCTGAACCATAAGATCAAAGGATCTCTTATCCATTAGCTGACCAGTCAGGCAGGTTTCTTGCAATACCGTTCAAAGTGGACAGTCAGTGAAAAATGCAAAAAATCAGGCTTACAAAGTGAATATAAAGTTGTATACAATCACTCCATCGCTGTGACGCCAGCCTGCCCTCTCATCGCCAGGCCGCCACACACACCCTGACTTTGAACAAGTCGACACGAACAAGAAGGAAGACTGCAGTGAGCGCTGACTATCCACGCGACCTGATCGGTTACGGCAGTAACCCTCCTCACCCACACTGGCCGGGCAATGCCCGTATCGCGCTGTCCTTCGTGCTCAACTACGAGGAAGGTGGCGAGCGCAATATCCTGCACGGCGATAAAGAGTCCGAAGCATTCCTCTCGGAGATGGTCTCGGCGCAACCGCTGCAAGGCGAGCGCAACATGAGCATGGAATCCCTTTACGAGTATGGCAGCCGTGCCGGCGTCTGGCGGATTCTGAAACTGTTCAAGGAATTCGACATCCCGCTGACCATCTTCGCCGTGGCCATGGCCGCCCAGCGCCACCCGGACGTGATCCGCGCGATGGTCGATGCTGGCCACGAGATCTGCAGCCACGGCTATCGCTGGATCGACTATCAGTACATGGACGAAGCGCAGGAACGCGAGCACATGCTCGAAGCAATCCGCATCCTCACTGAAGTAACCGGCGAGCGCCCACTGGGCTGGTACACCGGCCGCACCGGCCCGAATACCCGTCGGCTGGTGATGGAAGAAGGCGGTTTCCTTTACGACTGCGACACCTACGACGACGACCTGCCCTACTGGGAACCGAACAACCCGACCGGCAAGCCGCACCTGGTGATTCCGTACACCCTGGACACCAACGACATGCGCTTCACCCAAGTCCAGGGTTTCAACAAGGGCGACGACTTTTTCGAGTACCTGAAAGACGCCTTCGATGTGCTGTACGCCGAAGGCGCCGAGGCACCGAAGATGTTGTCGATCGGCCTGCACTGCCGCCTGATCGGCCGCCCGGCGCGTCTGGCTTCGCTCAAACGCTTTATCGAATACGCTAAAAGTCATGAACAGGTGTGGTTCAGCCGTCGCGTCGACATCGCCCGTCACTGGCACGAAACCCACCCGTATCAAGGGGCCGCGAAATGAGCCACTTCCAAACCCTGAAGCCATCGACCCTGAGCCGCGACGCGTTTGTCGCCGCCTTCGCCGACATCTACGAACATTCGCCATGGGTGGCCGAGAAGGCCTTCGACCTGGGCCAGGACGCTTCGATCGACGAGATCGAAACCCTGCACCAGCGCATGAGCGACATCTTGTTGAGCGCTGATCACACCAGCCAACTGGCCCTGATCAACGCTCACCCGGACCTGGCCGGCAAAGCCGCCGTCCAGGGCCAGCTTACCGCAGCCAGCACTGAAGAACAGTCTGGCGCGGGTATTCACCAATGCTCGAGCGATGAGTTCCAGCGCTTCACCGAGCTGAACGATGCCTACAAGGCCAAGTTCAAGTTTCCCTTCATCATGGCGGTAAAAGGCAGCAACCGGTATCAGATCCTCGCAGCGTTCGAAACGCGCATTCACAACTCGGTCGACACCGAATTCAAATGCGCGCTGGCGGAGATCAACAAGATCGCGTTGTTCCGATTACTGACTCTTTAGCAAGCCTGGCCCGAGCGTAAATGAACGTAAAAATCGCCCAGGGCCCTGCAAGCATCCCAAGCCACTTATTTAAAGGCAGACAAGAAGAATGAAAGCTTACGCCGTACCTTTCGAGAAGTTCGTCAACCTGGCCGACGCCCGTCTGGGCACCAAAATCATCTCGGTCACCGATGACTGGTTCGCAGACGCCAACCGTCTGTTCCAACCGACTCCGGCCGTGTGGAAGGAGGGCGTGTTCGATGACAACGGCAAGTGGATGGACGGCTGGGAGTCGCGCCGCAAGCGCTTCGAAGGCTACGACAGCGCGGTGATCCGCCTGGGCGTACCGGGCTCGATCAAAGGCGTGGACATCGACACTTCATTCTTCACCGGCAACTTCCCGCCGTCGGCCTCCCTGGAAGCCTGCTTCCTGGCCTCGGGCGAGCCGGACGAAAACACCCAGTGGACTGAAGTGCTCTCGGCCGTCGAGTTGCAAGGCAACAGCCACCACTACCACGAAATCAACAACGACCAGGCGTTCAGCCATCTGCGCTTCAACATCTACCCGGATGGCGGCGTGGCCCGTCTGCGTGTGTACGGCATTCCGTTCCGCGACTGGTCGGCTGTGGGCGACAACGAACAGGTCGATCTGGCCGCAGCTCTGAACGGCGGTCGCGCACTCGCCTGCTCCGACGAACACTTCGGCCGCATGAGCAACATTCTCAACCCGGGCCGTGGCATCAACATGGGCGACGGCTGGGAAACCGCGCGTCGTCGTACGCCGGGCAATGACTGGGTGATCATCGCGCTGGGTCATGCGGGGGAGATCGAAAAAGTCATCGTCGACACCCTGCACTTCAAGGGCAACTACCCGGACACTTGCTCGATCCAGGGTGCATTCGTGAAGGGCGGCACCGACAGCCAGATCGAAACCCAATCGCTGTTCTGGCGCGAACTGCTGCCAAGCCAGAAGCTGGAAATGCACGCCGAACACACCTTTGCCGAGCAGATCAAGGCACTGGGCCCGATCACCCACATCCGCCTGAACGTGTTCCCGGATGGGGGTGTGAGCCGCCTGCGCGTTCTCGGCAAGGTCGCGAAATAAGATTGCGATGATCGTTCCCACGCTCTGCGTGGGAATGCATACCGTGACGCTCCGCGTCACAGTGGACGCGGAGCGTCCATGGCGGCGTTCCCACGCAGAGCGTGGGAACGATCAAATTCAAAAGATTAAGAAGACCAGCATGCGCACATTGACGATTGAACCGCTGACCAAAGAAGCCTTCGCCCCTTTCGGTGACGTGATCGAAACCGACGGCAGCGATCACTTCATGATCAACAACGGTTCAACCATGCGCTTTCACAAACTGGCTGTGGTCGAAACCGCCACGCCAGAGGACAAGGCGATCATCAGCATCTTCCGCGCCGACGCGCAGGACATGCCACTGACCGTCTGCATGCTGGAGCGTCACCCGTTGGGCAGCCAGGCCTTCATTCCGCTGCTCGGCAACCCCTTTCTGATCGTGGTCGCGCCACTTGGCGATGAACCTGTATCAGGCTTGGTCCGCGCCTTCGTCACCAACGGCAGGCAGGGCATTAATTACCATCGCGGCGTTTGGCACCATCCGGTGCTGACGATCGAAAAGCGGGATGACTTCCTGGTGGTTGATCGCAGTGGCACAGGCAATAACTGCGATGAGCATTTTTTCAAAGAGGATGAGCGGTTGATCCTCGCCCCCCACCAATAAGAGAAGGTCTGATCACTCGACGACAGAGTGACAGGCGAGAGGTAAAGACTGTGGAAGCACATCTGTTGGAATGGCTGAACCTGAGCGTGCGCTGGGTTCACATGATCACTGGCGTGGCCTGGATCGGCGCGTCGTTCTATTTCGTCTGGCTGGAAAACAACCTCAATCGGGTCAATCCGAAAAACGGGCTGGCGGGCGATTTGTGGGCGATCCACGGCGGCGGTATCTATCACCTGGAAAAATACAAACTGGCTCCACCAACCATGCCGGACAACCTGCACTGGTTCAAATGGGAAGCCTACTTCACCTGGCTGTCGGGGGTCGCGCTGCTCTGCCTAGTGTTCTACTCCAACCCGACGCTGTACTTGCTCGCTCCAGGCAGCAGCCTGACCGGCCCTGAAGGTGTTCTGTTGGGCATCGGCTCGCTGTTCGTCGGCTGGTTCGTCTACTCCTTCCTCTGCGACTCGGCCCTGGGAAAACGCCCTGCCCTGCTCGGCTTCATCCTGTTCGTGCTGATCATCGGCGCCGCTTACGGCTTCAGCAAAGTGTTCAGCGGTCGTGGTGCGTACCTGCACGTCGGCGCAATCATCGGCACCATCATGGTCGGCAACGTGTTCCGCATCATCATGCCGGCGCAGCGCGCCTTGGTCGCGGCGATCGCCGAGAACCGCACACCCGATCCGGCGCTGCCGGCCAAAGGCTTGCTGCGTTCGCGACACAACAACTACTTCACCTTGCCGGTGCTGTTCATCATGATCAGCAACCACTTCCCGAGCACCTACGGCAGCCAATACAACTGGCTGATCCTGGCCGGGATCGCGGTGCTGGCGGTGTTGGTGCGTCACTACTTCAACACCCGTCACGACAGCCACAAGTTTGCCTGGACCCTGCCCGCTGCGGCGGTCGGCATGATTTGTCTGGCCTACGTGACCGGGCCGGCGCCGATGTCCAGCGCACCTGAAGTGGCCAAGGCGCCTGGGACCATCGAGTACCAGCCACTGCCGGAAACCGCCCTTGGCGGTGGTGCCAAACCTGAAGCGGCCAAAGCAGCGCCGGCTGCTGAACCGGCTCAGGCATCAACTCCGGGGCCGTCGTTCGACAAGGTGCATGACGTGATCCAGGAACGCTGCACAGTCTGCCATTCGGCCAAACCCACCAGCCCGCTGTTCAGCGCGGCGCCGGCTGGCGTGATGTTCGATACGCCCGAACAGATCAAGCTCCAGGCTCCGCGCATCCAGGCCCAAGCCGTCGCCAGCCAGATCATGCCACTGGGCAACATCACCCAGATGACCCAGCAGGAACGTGACCTGATCGGCGCGTGGATTGTTCAGGGAGCGCCGACCAACTGATTCATCGTTGAAAGGCTTCGCTGGCAAGCCAGCTCCTACATGTGCATGACCTGTAGGAGCTGGCTTGCCAGCGAATGGCCGCACCGCGGTCACCCTGATGCACGACCGGCGTGCCGCCCTTTCACCGCATCATCCACATACGTACACGCATGACAGGCAGACCTGCACCCACGGTCGCCGTCAGCGACTGCCTGCGCCTCAAACAATAAAAACAAGAGGGAGCAACAGATGATTCGTATCCCGACAAGCCTGTCGTTCAACGCCCGGCTGACCGCCGGTAACCATGCCCCAAACCTGTCACCGCCGCTCTGTTGCGGGGCACTTGAGCCATGGCGCGGGAGTCAGTATTCTCCGCGCCCGCCCGAATCCGCTCTAAAGAAAAGCGCGGATGTAATTTCTGACCGGAAAGCCAACTTACCCCGGCTCTGGACAGTACCAAGGCACCCCAAAATCACGCCCAATCGACTGTTTTCGAACAGCCGAACGGGCGTTTTTTGGCTTTTTGAAAGCCTTGGCTCAGCTCTTGCTTACAGCACTAAAGCTGACCGAATGGATGATTTTTTACAGCAGCAAGAAAAGGCGCCACACCAGAGCGCCGACCTTAGAAAAATAACGTCGAACCACCTACTTTTGGGAGCAACCGAATGAAACGTACGTGCACCAGCCTGATGCTCGCGGGATCCTTGCTGGCCGGGGGCCAGGCAATGGCCGGCGACTTGCTGCAATGGCAGAACAACAGCCTGACCTACCTCTATGGCAAGGACTTCCAGGTCAACCCGCGCATTCAGCAAACCGTCACCTTCGAGCACGCCGATGCCTGGAAATACGGGGATAACTTCTTCTTCGTCGACAAGATCTTCTACAACGGCGAAAAAGACTTCAACGCCGGCCCGAACACTTATTACGGGGAGTTCCAGCCGCGTATTTCGCTGGGCAAAGTCCTCGACCAGAAGATCGAATTCGGCCCGATCAAAGACGTGCTGCTGGCCATGACGTACGAGTTCGGTGAGGGCGATACCGAGTCCTACCTGATCGGTCCGGGTTTCGACCTGGCGATTCCAGGGTTCGACTATTTCCAGTTGAACTTCTACCAGCGCCACACCGAAGGCAGTCGCCCGGGTGACAACGTCTGGCAGATCACACCGGTCTGGTCCTACACCATTCCCGTGGGTGATTCGAACATCCTGATCGATGGCTTCATGGACTGGGTGGTCGACAACGACCAGAACAGCAAGGGCACCTACCACGCCAACCTGCACTTCAACCCGCAGATCAAATACGACTTGGGCAAAGCGCTGAGCATTGGCGAGAAGCAGTTGTACGTCGGTGTCGAGTACGACTACTGGTCAGACAAGTACGGAATCAAGGACAGCCAGTACTTCAAGACCGATCAAAGCAACACGAGCTTCCTGGTGAAGTTCCACTTCTAATCGCCAAAAGCTTCGCGGGCAAGCCACGCTCCTACAGTAGATTTGTGAACGGCACAGATCAATGTAGGAGCGAGGCTTGCCCGCGAATAGCCGCACCGCCAATCTCAAGCCGAAACCGCAGGCTCCACCAACCCCAGAAACCGGCACAACTCATCGCGCTTGGCCAACGCATCGCGCCGCCCCAGATCGATCAATTCGCTGCAATACCCCGCCTCGAACAGCAGATAACTCAGCACCCCTGCCCCGCTAGTCTTGGTCGCCCCCGGCCCGCGCAAAAACAAGCGCAAGGCCGCCGGTAATTCCTGGCGATGCCGTGCCGCAATTTCATCGATCGGCTGACTCGGCGAAATCACCAGCACCTCCACGGGCGCCGCCCCCAATGCACGACTTGGCATGCCGTCGGGCAGCAGATGGCTGAACTGATTCAGACGCTGCAGCAACTCAATGTCACTTTCCAGGCTATCAATGAACGTACTGTTGAGCATGTGCCCGCCGATTTGCGCCAGAGTCGGCTGCTGCCCGGTGTAGACACGCTGCAGCGGCTGTTGCGGATCCACCCCGCGCGGGTTGCCGCTGACGCCCACCACCAGCACGCGGCTGGCGCCAAGGTGCAGGGCCGGGCTGATCGGTGCCGATTGGCGTACCGCGCCGTCTCCGAAATATTCTTCGCCGATTTTCACCGGCGCAAACAACAACGGAATCGCCGAACTGGCCAGCAAGTGTTCGACGCTCAATTGGGTCGGCACGCCGATTCGCCGATGCCGCAGCCAGGACTCGATGGTGCCGCCGCCCTGATAAAACGTGACGGCCTGACCGGACTCATAGCCAAACGCCGTGACCGCCACCGCCTGCAATTGCTTTTGCGCGATGGCCTCGGCAATCCCGGGCATGTGCAGTTTGTCGTTGAGTAAACCGCGTAGCGGCGAGCTGTTGAGCAGGGCCACTGGCACCGGAGCGCCAATGCCCATCAGATTGTGACTGACAAAACGGGTAGCTTGATGGATCACCCCCGGCCAGTCGCTGCGCAATACCAAATGGCTGCGAAAACCTTGCCAGAAGGCGGTCAGACGCTGAATCGCGCCGCGAAAGTCCATTGCCCCACTGGCCAGGCTGACCGCGTTGATCGCGCCGGCTGAAGTGCCGACGATCACTGGAAACGGATTAGCCGCCCCGACTGGCAACAGCTCGGCAATCGCCGCCAGCACACCTACCTGATAAGCCGCCCGAGCCCCGCCGCCGGAAAGTATCAACCCTGTAACCGGTTCAGCAGAACTCATCGCAACACTCCATGGTGCTTAAAGGGATCGGTGACTCAACCGCGTTTGGCGTACAGCTTCGCCTCGCCCGGTGGACGGGTCTTGAAGCGACGATGGGCCCAGAGGTATTGCTCCGGACATTCACGCAAAGCACTTTCGACCCACTGGTTGATCCGGATGCAGTCAGCCTCTTCCGTCTCACCGGGAAAACCCTCGAGCGGCGCATGAATCACCAGCCGATAACCGCTGCCATCCGCCAGTCGTTCCTGGGTGAACGGCACCACCAGCGCCTTGCCCAGCCGGGCGAATTTGCTGGTGGCGGTGACGGTCGCCGCCTGAATTCCGAATAGCGGCACAAAGATACTTTGCTTGGCGCCGTAGTCCTGATCCGGCGCGTACCAGATCGCCCTGCCTGCCCGCAGCAGTTTGAGCATGCCGCGCACGTCGTCACGCTCCACCGCCAGCGAGCCGAGGTTATGCCGCTCGCGGCCAAGACGCTGGATGTAGTCGAACAGCGGATTCTTGTGTTCGCGGTACATGCCATCGATGGTGTGTTGCTGACCGAGCAGTGCCGCACCGATCTCCAGCGTGGTGAAATGCACGGCCATCAGAATCACGCCCTTGCCGTCGCGCTGGGCCTGTTTCAAATGCTCCAGGCCTTCGACATGGGCCAGTTTCGCCAGACGCTGGCGCGACCACCACCAGCTCATGGCCATCTCCAGGAAGGCGATGCCGGTGGAAGCGAAGTTTTCCTTGAGCAGGCGCTTGCGCTCGGCAGCGGACTTTTCCGGGAAACACAGCTCAAGATTGCGCTTGGCGATGCGCCGTCGGTCGCCGGCTACCCGATACATCAATGCGCCCAAGGCGCGACCGATCGACAGCAACGCCGGATACGGCAGCTGCACAATCAGCCACAACAGCCCCAAGCCACACCACAGTGGCCAGAAACGTGGAGAAAGAAATGCTGTTCGAAAACGCGGGCGATCCATTAAAGGTTCCGTCAAGACAGTGGCCGCGCATTCTACATCGTTCGACCCGGCTTGCGGCCCGCGGGCGTTCTCGTTATAAGTCTCGGCACTTTTAGTGACAAGCCGTTGTATGCCGACCATGAGCCAAACCGAACCGCTAGACCAAGATCCCGTGTTCCAGTTGAAGGGCAGCATGCTCGCCATTACGGTGCTGGAACTGGCCCGTAACGACCTTGAGAACCTTGATCGGCAATTGGCCGCCAAGGTCGCCCAGGCGCCAAACTTCTTCAGCAACGCGCCGTTGGTACTGGCCCTGGACAAACTTCCGGCCAGCGAAGGCTCGGTCGATCTGCCGGGGCTGATGCGCATCTGCCGCCAGCATGGCCTGCGCACCTTGGCGATCCGTGCCAGCCGCATTGAAGACATCGCCGCCGCCATCGCGGTCGATCTGCCGGTACTGCCGCCGTCCGGCGCCCGTGAGCGACCGCTCGACGCGCACGAAGGCATCGTTGCGAAAAAACCGGAAAAACCACCGGAACCAACCATCAAACCGACCAAAATCATCACTTCCCCAGTACGCGGTGGCCAGCAGATTTATGCCCAGGGTTGCGATTTGGTGGTGATTTCGTCGGTCAGCCCGGGGGCGGAACTTCTCGCCGATGGGAACATCCATGTATACGGCGCGATGCGCGGTCGTATCTTGGCCGGCGTCAAAGGTGACACGAAAGCCAGGATTTTCTGTCAGCAAATGACCGCTGAACTGGTCTCCATCGCCGGCCACTACAAGGTTTCCGAAGATCTGCGTCGTGATCCATTGTGGGGCGCGGGCGTACAAGTCAGCCTGTCGGGCGACGTGTTGAACATCATTCGGCTTTAACGGATACTGCCGCATTTTCCAAGCATCTCTAAAACGTAGCGAAAACGGCTCAAACGAAGTAGGAAAAAGGCTAAAAGCAGTGTTTACCGGGGGTAAACGCCGCTCAGAACCGGATTCCAGCCAAGGCTGTCCGACTGCAGTAGTTTTTCAAGAGATGTTTTTCAGGGGCTAAACGTCCTTTTTCCTTAGGGGTAAAACACCTTGGCCAAGATTCTCGTGGTTACATCCGGCAAGGGTGGTGTGGGTAAGACCACCACCAGCGCCGCTATCGGTACCGGCCTCGCTCTGCGCGGTCACAAAACAGTTATCGTCGACTTCGACGTCGGTTTGCGTAACCTCGACCTGATCATGGGTTGCGAGCGCCGCGTGGTGTATGACTTCGTCAACGTGGTGAACGGCGAAGCCAACCTGCAACAGGCCCTGATCAAAGACAAGCGCCTGGAAAACCTCTACGTCCTGGCCGCCAGTCAGACCCGCGACAAAGACGCGCTGACCGTCGAAGGCGTGGAAAAAGTCCTGATGCAGCTCAAGGAAGACTTCGAATTCGTGGTCTGCGACTCCCCGGCGGGCATCGAGAAAGGCGCCCACCTGGCCATGTACTTCGCTGACGAAGCGATTGTGGTGACCAACCCGGAAGTCTCCTCCGTACGTGACTCGGACCGCATGTTGGGCCTGTTGGCCAGCAAGTCCCGTCGCGCCGAAAGAGGCGAAGAGCAGATCAAGGAACACCTGCTGATCACCCGTTATCATCCAGAACGTGTGAGCAAGGGCGAAATGCTCGGTGTCGAAGATGTGAAGGATATTCTCTCGGTGACATTGCTCGGCGTGATCCCTGAATCCCAGGCGGTGCTCAAGGCATCCAACCAGGGCATTCCGGTGATTCTCGACGACCAGAGCGATGCTGGTCAGGCTTACAGCGATACCGTTGACCGCCTGCTGGGCAAAACCGTGGACCATCGTTTCCTCGATGTCGAGAAGAAGGGATTCTTCGAGCGCCTTTTTGGAGGTAGGTAATGAACCTTTTTGACTTCTTTCGTGCCAGTAAAAAGGTCAGCACCGCGTCGGTAGCGAAAGAGCGTCTACAGATCATCGTGGCGCATGAACGCGGCCAGCGCAGTACACCGGATTACCTGCCAGCCTTGCAGAAGGAACTGGTGGAAGTGATCCGCAAGTACGTCAATATCGGGTCCGATGACGTGCACGTCGCTCTGGAAAACCAGGGCAGTTGCTCGATCCTGGAACTCAATATCACCCTGCCAGATCGCTGAGTCGATCCGGCAGGAGCCACGGCGGCTCAGGCTCTTACGCACTCCGTAGAAGCGGAGCTTGCTCGCGAACACAGGCAACTCGGTGTATCTGATAGACCGAGGTGACGCATTCGCGAGCAAGCTCCGCTCCTACAGGGGCGGGGCCTGAGCCGCCGTTGGCGTTTGTTACGAGGCTGTTTTAATGCCGTTGTCCAACATCCGCATCATCCATCAGGACGCCGCCGTACTGGTGGTGGACAAACCGACCCTGTTGCTCTCTGTCCCTGGCCGGGCTGATGACAACAAGGACTGCCTGATTACCCGCCTGCAAGAAAACGGCTACCCGGAAGCGCGAATTGTCCATCGGCTGGACTGGGAAACCTCCGGCATCATTCTGTTGGCCCGTGACCCGGACACTCATCGCGAACTGTCTCGGCAATTTCACGACCGCGAAACCGAAAAAGCCTACACCGCCCTGTGCTGGGGACAACCGGAACTGGACAGCGGCAGTATCGATCTGCCCCTGCGCTACGACCCGCCGACCAAGCCACGCCATGTGGTGGACCACGAGTTTGGCAAGCACGCCTTGACCTTCTGGCGTGTGCTGGAGCGTTGTGGCGACTGGTGCCGCGTCGAGTTGACGCCGATCACCGGTCGTTCCCATCAGTTGCGCGTGCATATGCTGTCGATAGGTCACCCGCTTTTGGGTGATGGGCTCTATGCCCATGAGCAAGCACTCGCCGCCTGGCCACGCCTGTGCCTGCACGCGAGCATGCTCAGCTTCACCCACCCCCAGACGGGCGAACGCCTGCGATTCGAGTGCCCGGCACCGTTCTAGAGCAGCAATACGCCCCCCCTGTAGGAGCGAGCTTGCTCGCGAAAGCGGTACATCTGGCGACATTAATGTTGACTGTACCGCCGTCTTCATCGCGGGCAAGCCCGCTCCTACAAGGAATCTTGCACACCAGCGGTCCACCGCCAATTCTCTGACCAATACGTTAAACTGGCGCCATTGCTGTCTGGAGCTTCTTATGCGCGAAGAGTTGAACCAAGGCCTGATCGATTTCCTCAAGGCCTCCCCTACCCCGTTCCATGCCACCGCCAGCCTTGTCCAGCGTCTTGAAGCTGCCGGCTATCAACGTCTCGATGAGCGCGAGCCCTGGAACACTGAAACCAATGGTCGTTACTACGTCACCCGTAACGACTCTTCGATCGTCGCGATCAAAATGGGTCGCCACTCGCCGTTGCACGGCGGTATTCGCCTGGTCGGCGCGCACACCGATAGCCCGTGCCTGCGGGTCAAGCCGCAACCGGAACTGCAACGTCAGGGCTTCTGGCAACTGGGCGTCGAAGTCTATGGCGGTGCACTGCTGGCGCCGTGGTTCGACCGTGATCTGTCGCTGGCCGGCCGTGTGACTTTCCGCCGTGATGGCAAGGTCGAGAGCCAGTTGATCGACTTCAAGGCACCGATCGCGACCATTCCGAACCTGGCCATTCACCTCAACCGCGAAGCCAACATGGGCTGGGCGATCAATGCCCAGACCGAACTGCCGCCGATCCTCGCGCAATTCGCCGGTGACGAACGCGTGGACTTCCGCGCCGTGCTCACCGATCAACTGGCGCGCGAACATGGCCTGAACGCCGACGTGGTACTCGATTACGAGTTGAGCTTCTACGACACCCAAAGCGCTGCGGTCATCGGCCTGCATGGCGATTTCATCGCTGGCGCGCGCCTGGACAACCTGTTGTCCTGCTACGCCGGCCTGCAAGCATTGCTGACGGCCGAAACCGACGAAACCTGCGTGCTGGTCTGCAACGATCACGAAGAAGTCGGTTCCTGCTCGGCCTGTGGCGCCGACGGTCCAATGCTTGAGCAAACCCTGCGCCGTCTGTTGCCCGAAGGGGATGAATTCGTACGGACCATTCAGAAATCCCTGCTGGTCTCGGCCGACAACGCCCACGGCGTGCACCCGAACTATGCGGACAAGCATGACGCCAACCACGGCCCGAAACTCAACGCCGGCCCGGTGATCAAGGTCAACAGCAACCAGCGCTACGCCACCAACAGCGAAACCGCCGGCTTCTTCCGCCATTTGTGCATGGCCGAAGAAGTACCGGTGCAGAGCTTCGTGGTGCGCAGCGACATGGGCTGCGGCTCGACCATCGGCCCGATCACCGCCAGCCACTTGGGCGTGCGCACCGTGGACATCGGTTTGCCGACGTTCGCCATGCACTCGATCCGCGAACTGTGCGGCAGCCATGACCTGGCGCACCTGGTCAAAGTGCTGAGCGCGTTTTACGCCTGCCGCGAATTGCCGTAGCCCTTGGTGATTAAAAGGTAACTTTTGTGGCGAGGGAGCTTGCTCCCGCTCGGCTGCGAAGCAGTCGTAACTTGGGCGAACCCGGCCTCACTGATAACCCGATATTGCTTGTTTTTGGGGCTGCTTCGCAGCCCAACGGGAGCAAGCTCCCTCGCCACGATGATCTTCATCACCTCCGTTCGTCCGAAAGCCGCCTAGACTTGCAATACCCCTCTCCGACAAGGCTGTCACCATGATCTCGTTGTCTTCGTTTCACGCCATGCTGATCCCGATTCTTTCCGGGATGATCATGCTGGCCATCGGCTTCAACTTTCGCGACAAGAACGCTGGCGTGTTCGCAATGTGGGTCGGCATGCTGATGATCCTCGCCACCGTGATCTACAAGATCCTCGCCAAACTCAACGAATAAAACCTAGCGCCTTGATGCTGATGCAGGAGCTGCCGAACGCTGCGCCTACACCACATCCACCCCGACATGAATCGCATCATGGCGCCAAAACTCCAGGTCACAATCGATCAGTCGTTCATGCTGATCGTAATTGACCCGCGCAATCCGCAACCCCGGGCTGCCCACCGATACCCGTAAAGCCGCCGCCGCGTCCACCGACAACGCCGTCGGAACAATCTCGAAGCGCACCCGCCCGTAATGCAAGTCGTAATGCCGTGCATACAATTCGGTCATCGACTGATTCAAATCAAAATCCAGAATCCCCGGAAAAAACTGCGGATTCAGGTAGTGCTCCACATACAGCACCAATCGCCCGTCAATCCGTCGCGAGCGGCAGATCTGGATCACGCTCGATAGCGCCGGCAACTGCAACCAGGCACACACCGCCGCCGACGCTGGCTGCAACCGCGCCGAAATTACCTCGGTGGACGGCACCCGTCCCTGCGCACTGACCATGGCGTGAAAGTGGCTGCGCTGCATCAGGTTATAAGCCAGCCGCGGTGGCGACACGAACCAGCCGCGCCGTTCCTCACGATAAATCTGGCCCTGAGCCTCCAACTGCAATAAAGCCTCGCGCACGGTGATCCGCGTGGTACCGAACAACTCACTGAGCTTGCGCTCTGCCGGCAACTTGCTCCCGGGCGCCAACAAGCCGTGGTCGAGCTGTTCCTGCAGAACCTGCCCGATGGCTGTCACCGCTTTGGTTGTCTCAATGCGCATCAACGTTACCTATCTGGACTAGACCAGCACTGATTCAGGGCAGAACCGCGATTCAAATCGGTTCCTTCAACTGCCAGCAAGCCTAGGCACTGCACATGACTGACAGATGACAAAGCCGCCGAACGGTCGCGCCAGACACCTGCAATTTTATGGCCAAGTCCCTTTCATATCAGCCTTTTAGCCATGGTCTACGCTTATCTCGCACCCCGCGTATCCGAGCGCAGAAAATTCAGGCCGACCGGTCGTCGACATTAAAATGTCATCCAATCCGCCTAAATTGGCTCAGGTATTGCTGACCTAGACCAACACAACCGCAATCGCAGCGTTGAAAACGCCCAAAGGAGCTTCGGATGAAACAGTTTTTCCTGGCATCACTGTTAGGCTCGACCATCGCCCTGTGTACCTCCGCCATGGCGGCGGATGATCTGAAAACCCTGGAAGCCGCTGCGAAAGCGGAAGGCGCAGTCAACAGCGTCGGCATGCCCGATGACTGGGCCAACTGGAAAGGCACCTGGGAAGACCTGGCCAAGAAATATGGCCTGAAACACATCGACACCGACATGAGCTCGGCCCAGGAAATCGCCAAGTTCGCCGCCGAAAAAGACAACGCCAGCGCCGACATCGGCGACGTCGGTGCCGCCTTCGGCCCGATCGCAGTCAAGCAAGGCGTGGTGCAACCTTATAAGCCAACTACCTGGGAACAGATTCCGGATTGGGCCAAGGATAAGGACGGTAACTGGGCGCTGGCCTACACCGGCACCATCGCGTTTATCGTCAACAAAAAATTGCTGCATGGTTCTGAAGTCCCGACCAAATGGGCCGATCTCAAGACGGGCAAGTACAAAGTCTCCATCGGTGACGTCAGCACCGCAGCCCAGGCTGCCAACGGTGTACTGGCCGCCGCCCTCGCCAACGGTGGTGACGAGAAAAACATTCAGCCAGCCCTGCTGATGTTCGCCGACATCGCCAAGCAAGGCCGCCTGTCCATGGCCAATCCGACGATTGCCACCATGGAGAAGGGTGAAATCGAAGTCGGCGTGGTCTGGGACTTCAACGGCTTGAGCTACAAAGCCAAGATGGCCAATCCGGATGATTACACCGTGCTGATTCCGTCCGACGGCTCAGTGATTTCCGGTTACACCACCATCATTAACAAATACGCGAAGAACCCGAACGCCGCCAAGCTGACTCGCGAGTACATCTTCAGCGATGCCGGCCAAATCAACCTGGCGAAAGGCAACGCCCGTCCGATCCGCGCCGAGCACATCAAACTGCCGGAAGACGTGAAGACCAAGCTGCTGCCTAACGAGCAGTACAAAAAGGTCACGCCGATCAAAGACGCCGACGCGTGGGAAAAGACCTCCAAGTCGCTGCCGCAGAAGTGGCAGGAAGAAGTCATTATCAACATGCCGTAACACGGTAGATCCCCATTCGGGGATCTGATGGAGATCCATTGTAGGAGCGAGGCTTGCCCGCGAAGAGGGACTGACATTCAACATTGATGTTGGCTGACAGTCCGCCTTCGCGAGCAAGCTTCGCTCCTACAGGCTTGACGATATTCACTGTTTTTTGCGGAGTCATCGCCCCTATGAAGCACAACGTCATCCTTGTCGTGCTCGACGGCCTCAATTATGAAGTCGCGCGCCACGCCATGGGGCATCTGCAGGCTTACGTTGGCGCAGGGCGCGCGGCACTCTACAAACTGGAGTGCGAACTGCCGGCCCTGTCCCGACCACTTTACGAATGCATCCTGACCGGCGTTACGCCGATCGACAGCGGCATCGTTCACAACAACGTCTCGCGCCTGTCCAACCAGCGCAGCATTTACCATTACGCCACCGACGCTGGCCTTACAACCGCAGCCGCGGCCTATCACTGGGTCAGCGAGTTGTATAACCGTTCGCCGTTCGTGGCCGCCCGGGATCGTCATACTGACGACCCCAAACTGCCGATCCAGCACGGTCACTTCTACTGGAGCGACCACTATCCGGACTCACACCTGTTCGCCGACGCGGAAAACCTGCGTCTGCGCCACGCGCCGAACTTTTTATTGGTCCACCCCATGAACATCGACGACGCCGGGCACAAGCACGGCCTCGACACCCCGCAGTATCGCAATAGCGCTCGCTCAGCCGACATCATCCTGGCTGACTACCTGCAAGGCTGGCTCGACGCCGGTTATCAGGTACTGGTGACAGCCGACCACGGCATGAACAACGACCGCTCGCACAACGGCTTGCTGCCCGAAGAACGCGAAGTGCCGCTGTTCGTCCTCGGCGATGCCTTCAGCTTCAACCAAAACGCCGCACCGAAACAGATCGAAATCTGCGGCACCGTCTGCGAACTGCTGGGCGTGCCCCACGACAAACCTGTGTGCCGGGAGCTGCTCAAGTGAATGCCATGACCCGCGGTAAATGGCTGGCCGCTCTGTGCCTGGTGCCCTTCGCGATTTTCTTCTTCGTGTTCCAGATTGCCCCGTTGCTCTGGGTAATGATCAACAGCCTGGAATCGGAAGAGTTCGGCTGGGGCCTGGCCAACTTCAGCAAAATCTTCAATTCGAAGTTCTATCTGCAGGCGATCCGGCACAGCCTCGAGATCAGTTTCTGGTCCAGCGTGTTCGGCATTATCATCGCCGTCCTCGGCGCTTACTCCTTGCGCCGGGTCGACTCGAAACTGCGCAACTTCGTCAACGCCTTCGCCAACATGACCAGCAACTTCGCCGGCGTGCCCCTGGCCTTCGCGTTCATCATTTTGCTGGGGTTCAACGGCACCTTCACCATCATGCTGAAACAGGCCGGGATCATTCAGGACTTCAACCTGTACTCGAAAACCGGGCTGATCATTCTCTACACCTACTTCCAGATTCCCCTGGGCGTACTGCTGCTCTACCCGGCTTTCGACGCCTTGCGCGAAGACTGGCGTGAGTCCGCCGAATTGCTCGGCGCCAATGGCTGGCAGTTCTGGCGGCACATCGGTTTGCCGGTGCTGACCCCGGCGCTGTTGGGGACGTTCGTGATTCTGCTGGCTAACGCCCTCGGTGCGTATGCCACGGTCTACGCCTTGACCACCGGCAACTTCAACGTGTTGCCGATCCGCATTGCAGCGATGGTCTCCGGCGACATTTCCCTCGACCCGAACCTGGCCAGCGCCCTGGCCGTGGTGCTGGTGGCGTTGATGACCCTGGTGACCATCGTGCATCAGCTGCTGTTGAAGAGGAGCTACCATGTCTCGCGCTGAACTGGGCCCCGTCGGTGTCTATCACCGCGTCGTGGTGTATTTGCTGTTTGCGATTCTGCTGCTGCCGCTGCTCGGAACGCTGATCTACTCGATCTCCAGCAGTTGGTCCGCGACGATTATGCCCAGCGGTTTTACCTTCAAGTGGTACATCCAGCTGTGGAGCGATCCGCGCTTTCTCGACGCGTTCGGTCAATCATTGCTGGTCTGCGTCGGCTCGCTGATTCTGTCGGTGGTACTGATTCTGCCGCTGCTGTTCGTGGTGCATTACCACTTCCCGAAACTCGACGCTTTGATGAACATCCTGATCCTGCTGCCCTTCGCGGTGCCGCCGGTGGTGTCGTCGGTGGGGCTGTTGCAGCTCTACGGTTCGGGGCCGTTCGCGATGGTCGGTACGCCGTGGATTCTGATCGGTTGCTACTTCACCGTGGCGCTGCCGTTCATGTACCGGGCGATCACCAACAACCTGCAAGCGATCAACCTGCGCGACCTGATGGACGCCGCGCAACTGCTCGGTGCCAGCACCTGGCAAGCGGCATTCCTGGTGGTGCTGCCGAACCTGCGCAAGGGTTTGATGGTGGCGTTGCTGCTGTCGTTCTCGTTCCTGTTCGGTGAGTTTGTGTTCGCCAACATTCTCGTCGGCACCCGCTACGAAACCCTGCAGGTCTACCTCAACAACATGCGTAACAGCAGCGGCCACTTCACCAGTGCGCTGGTGATTTCCTACTTCTTCTTTGTGCTGGTTCTGACCTGGGCTGCCAATATCTTGAACAGGGACAAAAGCGAATGAGCTACGTCAGCGTCCAACATCTTCAAAAAAATTATTCTGGAACCACGGTATTCAGCGACATCAACTGCGAAATCAAGAAAGGCGAATTTGTCACGCTTCTCGGCCCGTCCGGTTGCGGCAAGTCCACCCTGCTGCGCTGCATCGCCGGCCTGACCTCGGTGGACGGCGGCAAGATCCTGCTCGAGGGTCAGGACCTCGTCCCGCTGAGTCCGCAAAAACGCGGAATCGGTATGGTGTTCCAGAGTTACGCACTGTTCCCGAACATGACCGTGGAGCAGAACGTCGCCTTCGGCTTGCGCATGCAGAAGGTCAACGCCGACGACAGTCACAAGCGCGTTGCCGAAGTGCTGGCATTGGTGGAACTCAAAGATTTCGCCGCCCGTTACCCGCATCAATTGTCCGGTGGCCAGTGCCAGCGTGTCGCCCTGGCTCGCTCGCTGGTGACCCGGCCTCGATTGTTGTTGCTGGATGAGCCGCTGTCGGCATTGGATGCGCGAATTCGCAAGCACTTGCGCGAACAGATCCGTCAGATCCAGCGCGAACTGGGCCTGACCACGATCTTCGTCACACACGATCAGGAAGAAGCCCTGACCATGTCTGACCGAATCTTCCTGATGAATCAGGGAAAAATCGTACAAAGCGGAGACGCCGAAACCCTTTACACCGCGCCAGTCGATGTTTTTGCCGCAGGCTTCATCGGCAACTACAACCTGCTGGACGCCGACAGTGCCAGCAAACTGTTGCAACGACCGATCACCCATCGCCTCGCGATTCGCCCGGAAGCCATCGAACTGAGCCTCAACGGCGAACTCGACGCGCAGATCCGCAGCCACAGCCTGTTAGGCAACGTGATTCGCTACCGGGTCGAAGCCCGGGGCGTGGAATTGGTAGTGGATGTGCTGAACCGCTCGGCGGCCGACCTTCATCCCGATGGTCAGCGCTTGGCGCTTTCCATCGATCCGACGGCCCTGTGTGAGGTAGCCTGATGACTTTGCTGATGTTGAAGAGAGAACTGCACTGATGGCCCTGGCAATTTTTGATCTGGACGAAACCCTGATCCACGGCGACTGCGCCTCGCTATGGAGCGAACAGATGGCCCGCCTCGGCTGGGTCGACGGCGAATCCTTCCTGCGTCGCGACAGGGAATTGATGGATGCGTATGGCAGGGGCCACTTGGCCATGGAGGAGTACATGGCCTTCAGCCTGGAGCCGATGATCGGACGCACGCCCGAAGAGGTCGAGCATCTGGTCGGCCCGTGGGTGGAAGACTTCATCGAGCCAATCATCTTCAGCGACGCCACCAAAGCCATTGCCGCCCACCGCAAGGCCGGCGACCGGATTCTGGTGATCTCGGCCTCGGGCACGCACCTGGTCGGGCCAATTGCCGATCGCTTGGGCATCGACGAAATCCTCGCGATCGAACTGGAAGTGACCCACGGGGTTTATAGCGGCCACACCGTTGGCACCCTGACCTACCGCGAAGGCAAGATCACCCGCTTGCTGGAATGGCTGGATGCGGAAGAGGAAAACCTGGAAGGCGCGAGTTTCTATTCCGATTCACGCAACGATTTGCCGCTGCTGCTGAAGGTGGATTTCCCACACGTGGTGAACCCGGATCCAGTGCTGCTTGAGCACGCCGAAAAGGCCGGTTGGCCGATCCATATCTGGAAGTAACCCCGCCCCCACTGATCGTTCCCACGCTTCGCGTGGGAATGCAGCCCGGGACGCTCTGCGTTTCCAGAAGCGGACGCAGAGCGTCCATTGAGGCATTCCCACGCGGAGCGTGGGAACGATCATCCCTAAACCAGGCTTTCGTCGATCACCAACACCAACTTCCCCGACACCTTGTTCGTCGCCAGCTCCGCAAACGCCGCTTCGGCATCCTTGATCGCAAATGTCTTGGCCAGTTGCGGGCTCAAACGCCCTTCGGCAAACAACGGCCAGACGTGCTGGCCAAGATCGCTGAACAAGTCGGCCTTGAACTGCTCGTCGCGATTGCGCAGGGTCGAACCCAGCAATTGCAAACGCTTGGCCAGCACCTGAGCCAGATCCAACTGAGCCTCCCGACCGCCCATCAAACCGATCAGCACCCAACGACCATCGCGAGCCAGCAGCTTGAGGTTCAGCGCCGCATAGTTGCCACCCACCGGGTCGAGGATCACGTCGAACGGCGCAAGATCATTCAAGCTGTCCAGATCGCGGTTGCGCACCACTCCACCCTGCGCGCCCAACGCTTCACAGTAGGCCAGACGCTCGGCGGAACCGACGCTGACCCAGCAAGGATTACCAAACGCTTTGCATAGCTGAATGGCAGCTGAACCGATTCCACTCGCTCCAGCGTGCAGGAGAACTTTCTCACCCGGTTTGAGCGCAGCTAGTTGAAACAAATTCAGCCAAACGGTCGCATACACTTCCGGCAATGCTGCCGCCTCGGCCAGAGACAAACCTTCGGGAACCGGCAACACATGCCGTCCGTCGACAACCACCTCTTCGGCCATCCCACCCCCGGCCAGCAAGGCGCAAACCCGATCACCGACCTGCCAGGACGAGCCCGGGCCGACCTCGCTGATCACCCCGGAACACTCAAGACCCAGTACTGGACTGGCCCCCGGCGGTGGCGGGTAAAGTCCTGCTTTCTGTAACAAATCGGCGCGATTGAGTCCTGCTGCCGCCACCCGGATGCGAACTTGCCCTACATCGCACGTAGGACTCGGCTCTTCAACCCACTCCACTCGCCCCTCAACGCCTTGCAATGCTTTCACAGTGCCTCCATAGTGAGTCTGGACTGAGCCCGAAGCTGTAGCACCGGGCTTTTTGCATTATGCGACCGGTCCTTGTGGATCCGGCGACTTCAAAGACGGCCTAATATGCGTTATCAATTGTCCCCGCGTCGAATCAGCATGAAGCATCTGCTCCCCAGCACCGCCCTCGCTCTTGTCATTGGTTTCGGTCTTTTGCCGATGTCGAGCAATTCGTTCGCAGCCAATAGCTGGGACAAGCTTCAGCCCGATCGTGACGAAGTAATCGCCAGTCTGAACGTCGTCGAATTGCTCAAGCGTCACCATTACAGCAAACCACCGCTCGACGATGCGCGCTCCGTGATCATCTACGACAGCTATATCAAGCTGCTGGATCCATCGCGCAGCTACTTCATGGCCAGCGATATTGCCGAATTCGACAAATGGAAAACCCAGTTTGACGACTTCCTCAAAAGCGGCGACCTGAACGCCGGGTTCACCATCTACAAGCGCTACCTGGACCGCGTCAAGGCGCGTCTGGACTTTGCCCTTGCCGAGCTGAACAAGGGCGTCGACAAGATCGACTTCACCGCCAAGGAAACCTTGCTGGTCGATCGCAAGGATGCCCCTTGGCTCAAGACCACCACCGAGCTGGACGACCTGTGGCGCAAACGTGTCAAGGACGAAGTGCTGCGGATGAAGATCTCCGGCAAAGAGTCGAAGCAGATTCAGGAAACCCTGACCAAGCGTTACAAGAATCAGTTGTCACGTCTGGACCAGACCCGCGCGGAAGACATCTTCCAGGCGTACATCAACACCTTCGCCATGTCCTACGACCCGCACACCAACTATCTGTCGCCGGATAACGCGGAGAACTTCGACATCAACATGAGTCTGTCCCTCGAGGGCATCGGTGCTGTGTTGCAGAGCGATAACGATCAAGTGAAAGTCGTGCGTCTGGTGCCTGCCGGCCCGGCCGACAAGACCAAGCAGGTTGCACCGGCCGACAAGATCATCGGCGTGGCCCAAGGCAACAAAGAGATGGTCGACGTGGTCGGCTGGCGCCTGGACGAAGTGGTCAAACTGATTCGTGGTCCGAAAGGCACCGTGGTGCGTTTGGAAGTGATTCCGGCCAGCAATGCGCCGAATGACCAGACCACCAAAATCGTGCCGATCACCCGCGAAGCGGTGAAGCTCGAAGACCAGGCGGTGAAGAAGTCGGTCCTCAACCTCAAGCAGGATGGCAAGGACTACAAGCTCGGCGTCATCGAGATCCCGGCCTTCTACCTGGACTTCAAGGCCTTCCGTGCCGGCGATCCGGACTACAAGAGCACCACCCGCGACGTCAAGAAGCTGCTGACCGAGTTGCAGAAAGACAAGGTCGACGGCGTGGTCATCGACCTGCGCAACAACGGCGGCGGTTCCTTGCAGGAAGCCACCGAGCTGACCAGTCTGTTCATCGACAAGGGTCCGACCGTACTGGTGCGTAACGCCGACGGCCGGGTCGATGTACTGGAAGATGAAAACCCGGGCGCGTTCTACAAAGGCCCGATGGTGTTGCTGGTCAACCGTTTGTCCGCCTCGGCTTCGGAGATTTTCGCCGGTGCCATGCAGGACTACCACCGCGCATTGATCATCGGCGGCCAGACCTTCGGCAAAGGCACCGTGCAGACCATTCAGCCGCTGAACCATGGCGAGCTGAAACTGACCCTGGCCAAGTTCTACCGGGTTTCCGGTCAGAGCACCCAGCATCAGGGCGTACTGCCGGACATCGATTACCCGTCGATCATCGACACCAAGGAAATCGGCGAAAGCGCCCTGCCGGAAGCCATGCCGTGGGACACCATTCGTGCGGCCATCAAGCCTGCGCTCGACCCGTTCAAACCGTACATCACTCAACTCCAGTCCGAGCATGAGATGCGCACGGCCAAGGACGCGGAGTTTGTGTTCATCCGCGACAAACTGGCCCTGGCGCAGAAGTTGATGAGCGAAAAAACCGTCAGCCTCAATGAAGCCGATCGTCGTGCACAACATGCCGATATCGAAGCCAAGCAACTAGCCATGGAAAACATCCGTCGCAAGGCCAAGGGCGAAGAGCCGCTCAAAGAGCTGAAGAAAGAAGACGAAGATGCCCTCGCGGCCGAGCCGGACAAGACCAAGCCTGAAGACGATGCCTATCTGAGCGAAACCGGGCGGATTCTGCTGGATTACTTGAAACTCAACACCGCGGTGGCCAAGCACTAAGTTGTTACAATCAGGATGATGGCAATTTAATACTAATGCTCCCCGGAGCGTCATCAAACAGTCATCATTCTGTCGTGAAATAAAGGACCTGAGTGCACATTGCACTCGGTCCTTTTTTTTCGCCAGAGAACGCCATGACCACAACCGAACAGCTGAGTGCCTTGAGCTCGATACTGACTCAAAGCGGTTTGCACAGTCTGTTCCAGCCGATCATTTCCCTCTCTGAACGACGTATCATCGGTTACGAAGCCCTCAGCCGTGGCCCCTCCAATAGTCCGCTGCACTCCCCCGTCGCCCTGTTCGCGGTAGCCCGTCAGGCCGGTCGCCTCAGCGAACTGGAAATCGCTTGCCGTCAAAGTGCTTGCCGCCGTTTCAATGAACAGCAACTGCCTGGCAAACTCTTCCTCAATGTCTCCCCGGAATCTCTGCTCGAAGCCGCCCACCAACCCGGACGCACTTTGCAACTGCTGCAGGATTTCGGCATACCACCGAGCCAGGTGGTGATCGAACTCACCGAACAGACCCCGACCGACGATTTCCAGTTGCTGCAAACCGCCCTGCATCACTATCGGGCAATGGGGTTTTCCATTGCACTGGATGATCTGGGTGCGGGTTATTCAAGCTTGCGGCTCTGGTCTGAGTTGCGCCCGGATTACGTCAAGATCGATCGGCACTTTATCGACGGTATTCACCAGGACGCGCTCAAGCGTGAGTTCGTCGGCTCGATCCTGCAGATTGCCAAGGCTTCCCGGGCAAAAGTGATCGCCGAAGGCATCGAATTGCCGGAAGAATTGGCGGTGTTGACGGAGATGGGCGTCGATCTGCTGCAAGGCTATCTGCTCTGCCGACCCCAGGAGCATCCGCCCCGCGATGCCCGTAGTTTCATACCCAAACCAAACAACGCCGCAGCGGTACTGAATGAAGAAGTCAGTGACCTCAGCGCCCTGCTCAACGACCAACCGGCAGTGACCAGCCACACCCCGACCGCCACCGTACTGGAAGCCTTCCGCCGCCAAGCCAACCTGAACTCCCTGGCGGTGCTCGACGAACAGGGCCAGCCCTGCGGCATCGTCCACCGTCATTCGCTATCGGACGCCCTGCTCAAGCCCTTTGCCACCGACTTGTTCGCCCGCAAGCCCATCAGCCGCTTGATGAGCGACGACTTCCTCGCCGTGGAGCTGAGCCAGTCGCTGCAACAGGTCAGCCGTTTGATCACCAGCCGTGCCCGCCAGCGCATCGAAGAGGACTTCGTTATCACCCTTAACGGCGGTTATCTGGGACTCGGCCGAGTGATCGACGTGCTCAAGCTGATTACCGAACTAAAAATCCAGCAAGCCCGCTACGCCAACCCATTGACCCTGCTACCAGGCAACGTGCCGATCCAGCAATGCCTGACACGCCTGCTGCAACAGGAACGGGCATCGGTGATCTGCTACGTGGACATCGACAGCTTCAAACCCTTCAACGACATCTACGGCTACGGTCGCGGGGATGAAGTCCTGCTGTGCCTGGCGCAATGCCTGAACGACCGCGTCGACCCGTCCCGCGACTTCGTCGGCCATATCGGCGGCGATGACTTCCTGCTGGTGCTCGGCCCGGAAGACTGGCGCAAACGCCTGAATCAACTGCTGGATGACTTCCACAGCCAATGCCGACGCTTTTACCGCAGCGAACACCTGGAAGCCGGCTGCTTCATCGCCCCCAACCGCCAGGGCGTACGGCAGGAGTTTCCGTTGCTGTCGCTGTCCATCGGCGTGGTGCATTTGCATCCACAGGCCTGCGGACAACTCGATGCGAGTCAGTTGGCGGAAATGGCTTCGCAGGCCAAGCATCACGCGAAGAATGTGCCGGGGTATAGCGTGCATGTGATTGATAGCCTGGCGGTGCCCGGACCTGAAGAAGAACTGCTCATTGGGCATCGCTGAATGATCTGACGCCTTCGCGGGCAAGCCTCGCTCCTACAGATTTTGTGTTATTCACGATACCCACAAATGACTCAAGACCTGTAGGAGCGAGGCTTGCCCGCGAAGAGGCCCGCTCAGTCGCCGCAAATTTCCAGGACTAATCCGTCACGAGACATCGCCCGAAGGCCGAGCCCGCAACCGCCGCCCAATAACATCCAGCACATCGCACCCATCGCGCAGTGGAATGGCACAGAGCAAGGCAAAGTCGCTGAGTATCGTCGAATCACACTCGACTGAGCCGCGCATGGACAGGTTCTCAAGCACCTGGGTGACGGCACGAATTCGGTAGCTGGCAGCGTCGGTCAAAATATCGAGTGGCGCGTGGGTATCGACAGCGTGGGCATGTCGTTGCAGTTGCTGGTGAGCGCCATGAAGCGGCTTTTGGGGTGGGGAATTGGTTTTTCGTAGGGTGGATCAGGGGTAATTGCCGTCATTGTTTGATTCCTAACGTATGGATTGGAGCCGCCAGAAATCACTTCCACGCAATAGGTGGCGGCTGTACGCAGGTGTGGAAGACCAGGACGTTAGGCACCTGGCGCACTCGAAAGCGCCCCGCGCACAGCCACCATAAAACACAGACGATAAAAAACGCCGAACTGGTGGCGCTTGATGCGCCTAACGATAGAAGGGCTTCCACGCCCTGTCACTGAATTTGCAGTGACAACCCCAAGACTATCGATGGAGCGCATCGCGCACCAGTTCATGCAAACCGCTACAACTTGAAGGAAATCTCCGATGGATCGGCCCGACAATAAACGCGCAAGACTTTGCGGGGGAACGATCAGGAAAGAAGTCAGGAAAGGATGATGTTGATGTAGGGCGATTCGGTAATGATCACTCAACTAATCAACAAGCAGGAAAAAACGCAAACGTGGCGAGAGGTTGCCCTCTCGCCACGTTAATTTGTCAGACACATAATTATTTAATCCGTCGAACCACGAGACACCAATTCTTTCAATTTGATCTCAGCCAGCGGATGCCCGGCCTTCGCAGCCATTTCCCACCAGCGCGCGGCTTCAACCGGATCCGGCGCCTTGCTCGGCGTTCCGGCCAGGCTGATAACGCCAACCTGATACGCCGCCTTCCCATCCCCTGCCAAAGCCGCCAGGCGCAGTAATCGCACACCTTCCTCGCGAGCCCCAAGACCGACGCCGCGAAAGGTCAGAATATGGCCGTAGAAGCTCTGGGCGCCGACATCACCCAGGTTCGCCATACGGGCGAACTGGCCCTCGAGCCAACTCCAGCCTCGCGGCTGACGTACAAACCATGACCAGTGGAACAATCGGCGGGCCAGCCAGTAACTGACCCGCGCCTTGAGTCGTAGAAACACTCAGGCTTCCGCCGACTCGGGGTACTCGTATTCGAATACTCGTACCACCTCCGAGGCATGCCAGGACGCGGCAGCCACGCCATCGGACGGTCCGGAAAAGCGCCCGAGGCGCTCGACACATTCAAAGAAGCCGGTGCGCGGCAAGCGGCTGGCGCCCTGGCTGATCACCAACGAGCTGCGCAACGGCTGCTCGGCTCTGGCATCCAGCGCGGCCAGATGCTCAAGGGCTGCGGTCAATGTTTGCATGGCCGGCGTGGGTAGCTGCAAACGCTCCAGCAACGCCCGATAAGTCAAAAGATGGCGCTGACGACGCGCCTGATCCAGCTCCCCCAACAATCCATCCCAATGTTGACGACTGATGCGTACGCTCACGATTCATCCCTCCATCCTGGCACCGTCAATTCCCAGGCGAGGCTGCGGCGAATAGCAGCGTCGGGTTGACGCTCACCGCTTTCGATCAAGGCGAGATATGACGGGCTGATGCCTACCGTGCGGGCGAGCGCCTCAATGGCGATGCCCTTCCCTTCGCGCAAATTGCGTAGTTGATCCAGACCCGGAAGAATCTGATCTGGTGCCGCCGCGGGAGGCATTATGGCGTCACGCGGTGGTTGTTGCTTGATGCCTGCTGCTTTCAGTAGAGCCTGATACTGAGCCCATGGCAGAACCGCATATTCGGGTTCGCCTTCGCGTGTAATTATCTGAATATCCATGACTACCCCGTAGGACAACGACACTTAGCGAGTCGGCGCTTTTCCTTAGAAGTGTAATCCTAACAGCGGCCAAGGTCGCGGGGGGGTATGAATATATGGAGGATTCTGAATTGGCTCAGTTTTTTTTCGGGCCCTGAAGCTGCAATTGTTCCGGGGTATCGGGCAGGCGTTCGACCACCGCGAGCTTCTCCGGCAGCTGGCGCTTGCGCCAGGCGCGGAAGGCGTTGAGCTCGTCATCGAGGACTTTCATCAACCAGGCCAGCACGGCAATGTCGTCGAGCATGCCGAATACCGGGATGAAATCCGGGATGGCATCCACCGGGCTCAGGAAGTACATAAGTCCGGCTACCACCGACACCAGTGCTTTCGGGCTGATGGCCCGGTATTCGCCACGCCAGTAAGCGAGGCAGAGTGCCTGTAACAGGCGCAGATCGTCTTTGAGCTTACCCAGACGATTACCCTGGCTGGCACCTTTGCTGGCAACCGCGAACAGCAGGGTCGGCAAACGACCACGGGCGAGCAGGCGTCCGGCCAGAGGCAGGAAACGAGCGAAATTCCAGGGCGTTTTCATTTGTTCCTCCCGCTGAAATGTTATCCACACAAATTGTGGATAACCTTGTGAACAGAGCTGCATTTCATCGCTGAAAGCCCCGTTTCATAAGGGCCTGACTCAGATCGGGCGTTTTTTACTCACATAAAAAAACCCCAAGATTTCATTGACTTGGCGTTCTGGCCCGTCTAGCTCGAGCGCCTTCACTGGCTATGACTTCAGCGTACCGCATCCGTTCGCTTTGTTTAACTCCACTGAACGTCAGATGCAACAACGCCCCGCATAAGCGAGGCGTTGTTGTCAGAGCAGACGCGAATTACTGGGGAGCGTCTTGTTTTGCTGGATCCTTGATGCCCAGCAGCTCCAGGTCGAATACCAGCACCGAGTTGGCTGGGATCGCCGGGCTTGGGCTCTGGGCGCCGTAAGCCAGTTCGCTAGGGATGTACAGTTTGTACTTCTCGCCAACGTGCATCAGTTGCAGGCCTTCGACCCAACCCGGAATCACACCGCTGACCGGCAGATCGATCGGGCTGCCGCGCTCGACGGAACTGTCGAAAACGGTGCCGTTGGTCAGTTTACCGGTGTAGTGAACAGTCACCACGTCGGTCGGCTTGGGCTGTGCGCCATCAGCCTTCTTGACCACTTCGTATTGCAGACCGGAAGCCGTGGTGATGACACCCGCTTTCTTGCCGTTCTCTTCGAGGAATTTCTTGCCGGCAGCGGCCGACTCTTCGCTCATCTTGGCCAAACGTTCTTCAGCACGCTTCTGCAATGCTGCGAAGGCTTCAACCAGTTCCTCATCCTTCAGCTTCTGTTCTTTCTTGCCGACGGCATCTTCGATGCCTTGGGCTACGGCTTTGGAATCCAGGTCATCCATGCCTTCTTGAGCCAGGCTTTTGCCCATGTTCAGGCCAATGCCGTAGGAAGCTTTTTGCGCCGGGGTTTTCAGCTCTACGCTGGTCTGCGAATCACAACCCGCAAGTACCAGGCCAACCAGGGCCACCGCCGCCGCCAACCGATGCTGTTTCATGCTATTTCCTTGTTCATGCGCCTAAAGGGCAATCGAGTAAAGCCGCGAGCTTATCAGGCGGCCACGACCAATGGCTACCGGCATGAGAGCAGGAAACGTCTGATAAGTTCAGGTGTTTAAACGCATTTCGGGATTAGAAGGATGAAGCTTCTGTCATCTGGCTCTTACAGCGTCGGATGCAGGTTCCCACAGCCTCCGGCGTAATGGCCTCTTGCCGCACCTCGCCAGCTGAGGCATAAGACAGCTACAAACTGACAAGGATGTTTATCTTGCGCCTCATATTCCGCTTGCTGATTCTGATCGCTGTACTGCTGGGGCTGTCCCTTGCCGTGGTGCTGTACTACGTTGCCAACCCGAAATTGCCGGCCTGGTCACCGGCGCAACAGGTGAATTACCTGGAGCAATGGAGCGCCGCCGACCGACAGGCTTACTACTTCACGCCTCAGGGTACCCAGGTCAAAGGCTTGCGCTATGACTGGTTCAACGCCCTGGAACTGCCCTTTTCGCAAAAACGATTCGCCGCTCCTGAATACCTCGCACGCTTTGGTTTTCTGATCGACCCAAGCCAGAAAGCCACGCCGAACAACCCTGGTAACCTGCCCGTCGGCTTTGCCCGTCATCAAAGTCCCGGCAGTCAGGACGAGTTTCTGGACATCACTTGTGCCGCCTGCCACACCGGCGAATTGCGATTCAATGGCCAGGCCGTGCGCATCGACGGCGGTTCGGCACAGCATGTGTTGCCGTCCAGCGTTCCTACGCTGCGAGGCGGCAGTTTCGGACAAGCACTGGTCGCCAGTCTGACCTCGACTTACTACAACCCCTGGAAGTTCGAACGTTTCGCACGAAACGTTCTGGGACAGGACTACGATGCCCGGCATCAACAGTTGCGCAAAGACTTCAAAGTCTCCCTCGATACCTTCTTGAAAGTGGCCTGGAACGACACCCATCGCGGCCTCTACCCCACCGAAGAAGGCCCTGGTCGTACTGACGCCTTCGGGCGTATTGCCAACGCCAGCTTCGGCGACGCGATTTCACCCGCCAACTACCGCGTGGCCAATGCTCCGGTGGACTACCCGCAACTGTGGGAGATGTGGACCTTCGACTGGGTGCAATGGAACGGTTCGGCGCAGCAACCGATGGCCCGTAATATCGGTGAAGCCTTGGGTGTGGGCGCCACGCTGAATTTCTTCGACAGCAGCGGGCAGCCGCTCAAGGGCGACGACCGCTACCCGTCCAGCGTCAGGGTGCGCGATCTGCACCGGATCGAAGAAACGCTGCAACGACTCAAACCGCCTGCCTGGCCGGAGGCCCTGTTGGGCAACATCGACAAGCCCATGGCCGCAAAAGGCCGCGAACTGTTCGCTGAAAACTGCGCCGGATGCCACGTACCTCGCGTCACACAAAGCGACGGCAGACCGGTGCAACATCTGAAATTGCTGCCTGTGGAGGTGGTTGGCACAGACCCCGGCGCCGCCAACAACATTGCCGACCATCGCTTCGACCTGACGGCCTTGCAGTGGGATCCGGCAGAGCTTGCGCAACTGGACGTACAACTGCATCCAAAACCCACAGAACCATTGGATTTGAGCCAGTTGTCAGTGGCCAAGGGACTGGCTTACGTCACTGCTTTCGTGGGCAACCAAGCCTACCGCGAAGCCAATGTAACGCCCGCAGAGCGCCCGAACCTGGACGGATTCGGCCTGCCGATCGGGGTTCAGGAATTACGCAGCTACAAGGCCCGACCACTGGCGGGCGTCTGGGCTACGCCGCCGTTTTTGCACAACGGTTCAGTACCGAGCATCTATCAACTGCTCTCGCCCCAGGATGAACGCGCGACCACATTCTACAAAGGCACCTTCGAATACGACCCCAAGCATTTGGGGTATCGCACCGAAGCCTTCACCAATGGTTTTGTGTTCGACACGCGGATCACCGGCAATCACAACAGAGGTCACGAGTTCCGTGCAGGCGAGCGCGGGAATGGCGTGATCGGTCGCCTGCTGCAACCGGAGGAACGCTGGGCGCTGCTGGAATACCTGAAAGTGCTGGGCGGCCCGCTCGAGTCGCAATTGCCAGACCGCCGTCTCAGTCAAAAGGATTGACCCATGCTGATCACTCTCTGGTTGCGCCTGGGCGCCTTTCTTGGCAAAACCCTGCTGTGGTTGCTGGGTCTGGGTTTGCTCGGCTGGGCGCTGGTCATGGCCTGGTCCGCCTGGCAGCATCGCGGCCCGGTATCGGCTGAAGAGCTGATTCCGGAAGGCGAAGCGGCAATGACCCAGGACATCATCCAGACCGCCGTGCGTATCGTCGATCAACACCGTGAAAGTACCCGCTACCTGCGCGATGCCCATGCCAAGGCTCATGGCTGCGTGAAGGCCGAGGTTCAGGTGCTGCCGGATCTGGCGGCGGAGTTACGTCAAGGCGTGTTCAGCGAACCCGGCAAAACCTGGCAGGCGACAATGCGGCTGTCCAATGGCAATGCATATCCGCAGTTCGACAGCATCCGCGATGCCCGGGGCATGGCGATCAAACTGCTCGATGTGCCTGGTAAACAGCTGCTGAGAGACCGACAAGGGCGCAGCGAACAGGATTTCGTGATGTTCAACCATCCGAACTTCTTTGTCAGCGATGTCGCCGAGTATCGTCAGAATGTGGCCGCTCAGGCTGATGGCAAAAAGGTGATGGCGTTCTTCCCGGGTTGGGACCCGCGCACCTGGCAGGTTCGCCATCTGTTTATTGCGCTGGCGACGCTTTCCCCTGCCCCGGCAAGCCCGACGCAGACCACCTACTTTTCGGTATCGCCGTACAAGTTTGGTGAAGCCAACGCCAAATTCCGGGTGATGCCGGATCCTGATAGCTGCCCGGCCTACGTGCTTCCCACGCAAAATGAAAACCTGCCGAACTTCCTGCGCAGCGCGCTGAACCAGCAGTTGTCGACCGATCGAGTGCCGGCGTGTTTCGTCTTGCAGATCCAGCGCCAAGATGCAGGCAAGTACATGCCGATCGAAGACACCAGTATCGAGTGGAGCGAAAGCGATGCGCCCTTCGAAACCGTGGCCAGGATCAATCTGCCTGCTCAGGACTTCGACACCCCGGCGCTGAACCTGCAATGTGACAATCAGTCGTTCAACCCATGGTTCGGCCTTGAAGCTCATAGGCCGATTGGCGGGATCAACCGGTTGCGCAAAGCCGTTTACGAAGCTGTCAGCGACTACCGACACAGTCGCAACGCTGAACAATAGGCAAGGTAGATCTAGGAGACAGCGGTGCGGCGATTCGACTTGCCGGCGAAGGCGCTCTTAAGGACGCCTTCGCCGGCAAGCCTGGCTCCTACAACCCGAACAGGTCGCTTTTTCAGTGGAAGACCAGCACAAAGTCAAATCCCAGACAGCAGAAAGCCCGCATTAAGCGGGCTTTCTGTGGTGACCTGGCGTTCAGTGTTCCAGGTTACCGAATATGGCGCAGCGGACGGGACTCGAACCCGCGACCCCCGGCGTGACAGGCCGGTATTCTAACCGACTGAACTACCGCTGCGCGTAGCGTTGAAAGTAAATGGTGGGTGATGACGGGATCGAACCGCCGACATTCTGCTTGTAAGGCAGACGCTCTCCCAGCTGAGCTAATCACCCTTTACCTTCGTTGCGGGGCGCATTATGCCACAGGTTTTTATAAAGTGTTGATTTATTTGAAGTTTTTTTCAAAAAATCTAAAAACCGGTGAAACGATGCAACCCACAGGAACAACAGTGAAACTTGAGGCAGAAAAAAGCCCGCCTAAGCGGGCTTTTCCGTGGTGACCTGGCGTTCAGCGTTCCAGGTTACCGAATATGGCGCAGCGGACGGGACTCGAACCCGCGACCCCCGGCGTGACAGGCCGGTATTCTAACCGACTGAACTACCGCTGCGCGTAACACTAAAGCGAATGGTGGGTGATGACGGGATCGAACCGCCGACATTCTGCTTGTAAGGCAGACGCTCTCCCAGCTGAGCTAATCACCCTTCACTTTCGGTGTGGCGCGCATTCTACGGAGCGACCCAATCTCTGGCAAGCACTTTTTTAATTAATTTTCTCAGGCCTTCCAAAGGCTTAGAGAAGGGTTGGCCTATGGCACACGGAGGACAATAATGCCCCCCTTTGTATAAAGGAGAGACTCACCCCATGTGGTTCAAAAACCTGCTTATCTATCGCCTGACCCAAGATCTGCCTTTTGATGCCGAGGCGTTGGAAACTGCACTGGCCACCAAACTGGCGCGTCCATGTGCAAGCCAGGAGTTGACCACCTACGGTTTCGTCGCCCCGTTCGGCAAGGGCGAAGACGCGCCGCTGGTGCACATCAGCGGCGACTTCCTGCTGATCGCCGCCCGTAAGGAAGAACGCATTCTGCCGGGCAGCGTCGTGCGTGACGCGGTGAAGGAAAAGGTCGAAGAGATCGAAGCCGAACAAATGCGCAAGGTCTACAAAAAGGAACGCGACCAGATCAAGGATGAAATCATCCAGGCTTTCCTGCCCCGCGCCTTTATCCGTCGCTCGTCGACCTTCGCCGCCATCGCGCCGAAACAGGGCCTGATCCTGGTTAACTCGGCTAGCCCGAAACGTGCCGAAGACCTGCTGTCCACTCTGCGCGAAGTGATCGGCTCGCTGCCAGTGCGTCCGCTGACGGTAAAGATGTCGCCGACCGCCACCATGACCGAATGGGTCACCACCCAGAAAGCCGCGAATGATTTCTTCGTGCTGGATGAGTGCGAACTGCGCGACACCCACGAAGACGGCGGCATCGTGCGTTGCAAGCGTCAGGACCTGACCAGCGAAGAAATCCAGCTGCACCTGAGCACCGGCAAAGTGGTCACTCAACTGTCGCTGGCCTGGCAGGACAAACTGTCGTTCGTGCTCGACGATAAAATGGTGGTCAAGCGCCTGAAGTTCGAAGACCTGCTGCAAGATCAGGCGGAACAGGACGGTGGCGACGAAGCCCTGGGTCAACTAGACGCCAGCTTCACGCTAATGATGCTGACCTTCGGCGACTTCCTGCCGTCGATGGTTGAAGCGTTGGGTGGTGAAGAGACCCCGCAGGGTATCTAAAAACAACCGGTTCCCCATGAAGGAACCGGATCAAATGTGGGAGCTGGCTTGCCAGCTCCCACATTGATTAGATTTCCAAAGGCAAATCGCTGCTCAGCAGGCGGCGGATTAAGCCGCAAACTTGATCCTCGGGTTAATGATGGAGGTCTTTGATGTCCTGGATCATTCTGTTTTTTGCTGGTCTGTTCGAAGTCGGCTGGGCCGTCGGCCTGAAATACACCGACGGTTTCAGCCGCCCTCTTCCTACCGCACTGACCGTTGCCGCCATGGCGATCAGCCTTGGCCTGCTGGGCCTTGCCATGAAGGAATTACCGCTGGGCACGGCCTATGCGATCTGGACCGGGGTGGGTGCAGTCGGAACGGTAATCGCCGGGATCATTTTGTTTGGCGAATCCATGGCGTTGTTTCGGCTGGCCAGTGTGGCGTTGATCATTGCCGGGTTGATTGGGCTCAAGGTCAGCGCTTAGGCCTCTACCGTCTTCGCGGGCAAGCCTCGCTCCTACAGGGATTGGTGGTGTGTCCACAATATATGGCACAACACAAAACCGTGTTGACGGAAAGGCTCAGAAGAGGCCCGCCCGATCACCAACTATCTAACGGCCCCACGCAACTCCCCCACCAACCCTTGCAATGTCGCCGGCTCAGCCACCTCAACCGCCACCGCCGGCCCCGCCACCAACGTCACCCGCGACCACAGCCGACGGAACATGCCCTTGTCCGGATCACGGCTGAAGAAACTTCCCCACAACCCCTGCAACGCCAGCGGAATCACCGGCACCGGCGTTTCTTCGAGAATCCGCGTCAGCCCGCCCTTGAACTCGTTGATCTCGCCATCGGCGGTCAACTTGCCTTCAGGGAAAATGCACACCAGCTCGCCATCCTTCAGATACTGGGCGATGCGGGTGAAGGCTTTTTCGTAGATCTGAATATCTTCCTGACGCCCCGCGATCGGAATCGTCCCCGCCGTGCGGAAGATGAAGTTCAGCACCGGCAAGTTGTAGATTTTGTAATACATCACAAAGCGAATCGGCCGACGCACTGCACCGCCAATCAGCAAGGCATCGACGAACGACACATGGTTGCAAACCAGCAGTGCCGCGCCTTCATCGGGAATCAGCTGCAGATTGCGATGCTCGACACGGTACATGGAATGGCCGAGCAGCCAGATCATGAAACGCATGCTGAACTCAGGGACGATTTTGAAGATATAGGCGTTGACGCCGATGTTCAGCAGCGACACCACCAGGAACAGCTGCGGGATCGACAGCTTGGCGATGCTCAGCAAGACGATCGACACAATCGCCGACACCACCATGAACAGAGCGTTAAGAATGTTGTTGGCGGCGATCACCCGTGCCCGTTCGTTCTCGACGGTACGCGACTGGATCAGCGCATACAGCGGCACGATGTAGAAACCGCCGAAGATTCCGAGCCCGAGGATATCGATCAACACCAGCCAGGCGTGGCCAAACCCTAGGACTTCGATCCATCCATGGCCAGCAACGCTGTCCGGAATCCCGCCGGAATGCCACCAAAGCAACAGGCCAAACACCGTCAGACCGAATGAGCCGAACGGCACCAGACCGATCTCGACTTTGCGTCCGGAGAGCTTCTCGCAGAGCATCGAACCCAGTGCGATACCGACCGAGAACACCGTCAGAATCAGCGTCACCACAGTCTCGTCGCCGTGCATCCATTCCTTGGCATAGGCCGGAATCTGCGTCAGATAAATCGCCCCGACAAACCAGAACCATGAGTTGCCAACGATCGAACGCGATACCGCGGGCGTTTGCCCTAGACCCAGTTTCAAGGTGGCCCAGGACTGGCTGAAGATGTTCCAGTTCAGGCGCATTTCCGGCGATGCCGCCGCGGCTCGGGGAATGCTGCGGCTGGCCAGGTAACCGAGCACCGCGATACCGATGATGGCCGTGGACACCACCGGCGCATAGTTGCTGGCGGACATCATGATCCCGGCACCAATCGTCCCGGCGAGAATTGCCAGGAAGGTGCCCATTTCTACCAGACCGTTGCCGCCCACCAGTTCTTCTTCGCGCAAGGCCTGCGGCAGGATCGAATACTTCACCGGCCCGAACAGCGCCGAATGGGTGCCCATGGCAAACAGCGCCACCAGCATCAGCGACAGGTGATCGAACATGAAACCGACCGCGCCCACCGCCATGATGACGACTTCCCCGAGCTTGATCAGACGGATCAGCGCGTCCTTGGCGAACTTTTCCCCGAACTGCCCGGCCAGCGCCGAAAACAGGAAAAACGGCAGGATAAACAGCAACGCACACAAGTTGACCCAGATCGAACGGTCACCCTCGATGGTCAGCCTGTACAAAATGGCGAGGATCAGCGACTGCTTGAAGATGTTGTCGTTGAACGCCCCGAGCGACTGCGTGATAAAAAACGGCAGGAAGCGCCGAGTGCGAAGCAAGGTGAACTGTGAGGGGTGACTCATCTTCCATGTGTCCCTGATGTTGGGTAGCTGATGTTAGGTAGAGAGTGGCGTGGATACTTTTATTGGAATATCAAACGTAGATCCAGGCCACAGATTACCCAATCTTTGCCGGTTATTTCTTTAATCCTGCAATGCACGGCGAAACAAACAACTCACCCCGCCACGCGCCCTGCCCCGTACGTTTGGCGACGATCAGCCACATCACCGCCAGTAACGCCACCAACACGCAACCAAAGACACTGAAAAACGTCAGGTTCAAGGTGCTGGCCAGTTTCAGCGTAGCCAGGGAGTAGACCCCCAGCGGGAAAGTGAAGCCCCACCAGCCGAGGTTGAACGGAATGCCGGCGCGCAAGTAACGCACGGTGATCAGCAGCGCCATTAGCATCCACCAGAACCCGAAGCCCCAGAGTGTGATGCCGGCCACCAGGCCAAGCCCCGCAGCAATTTCACCGATACCCGTCAAACCGTTGGCGGCAAAAATCAGCGGCGCGTCGGCTCCCAACAACAACATTCCCAGCGCACCGGTGCCAATCGGCCCAAGGGCCAGCCAACTCGAGGCGGCCATGTTTTCGTGGGGCAATTTATGCAACGCCATACGCAATAACAGGATAGTCAGAATGCTGAACGCCACCGGCAGGGAAAACGCCCAGAGCACGTAGCTGGTCACCAACACCACCAGTTGTGAATGAGCATCGACCAAGTGCGGCGCCAGCAAGCCGCCGCTGACAGCCGCCACTTCCGCCGCCACCACCGGCAACAGCCAGACGGCGGTCATCTGGTCGATGCTGTGCTCCTGACGAGTGAACATCATGTAGGGAATCAATACGCCGCAGGCCAGCGACATCGCCACATCCAGCCACCACAGCACTTCGGCAAGATGAATCACACCGTCACCCCAGCGCGGCAGACCGAACAGCAGAAAGCCATTGATGATGGTCGCAAGCCCCATGGGAATGGTGCCGAAAAACATCGAAACCGTGGAGTGGCCAAAAATCCGCCGCGCCTCGTCGAAGAACATGACCCAACGCGCGGCATACATGGCCGTGAACAAAACAAAAAGGACAATATTGAACAGCCACACCCCTTCGGCAAAGGCATGCAGACCGGGATTCGACACCGGCAATTGCGCAAGCGCCAGCGCCAATACACCCGTGCCCATGGTCGCCGCGAACCAGTTGGGGGTGAATTGGCGGATGGCCTCTCGAGGGTGCTGCAAATGACTGAGCGGTTTGATACCGGGTTTAACGCTATGGGTGCAGGTCATGGTGACTCCTGTCCTCTCGTGAGGTGGAGCTCATGGTAGATCCGAATCGAATATCGATATAACGGGTAATATCTCTAAATGTTATCTGCTTTATAGATAACTAATCAGACACTGCCTTCAGATTCGATCACCAATATTCTTGCCACACCCAACGGATGAGCCACATGCTCGGTGCCCACTGAGGCATAAAATATATCGCCGACTTCGAGTAGCGTTTCCTTTTCCAGGCCTTCTTCGCGATAACGCATCTGCACCTGCCCATCGAGTACCACGAACACTTCCTGACCGTCGTTGATGTGCCATTTATAGGGCTGATCGGTCCAGTGCAAGCGGGTGGTGATGCCGTTCATGTTGGCGATATCCAAAGCGCCCCAGGCACGATCGGCGGTGAAGGATTGGCTGCGGATAATCTTCATGGGGCGGTCCTTCGAAATGAATGGCGGTGCCAAGGCTAACGGTCATAGAACATCGATGCCACAGACTTTGACAGTCTGCACACGCATCAACCCGACCAGCGCACCAAGCGACAGAATGATCAGCACCGCGCCATAACCATCGGTGGTTGCCACCAGGCCAAAGGTCCGCGTCAGACCGCCAGCCAGCAACGACGGCAAGCAGAACGCCAGGTAACTGAGCGCGTAAAACGCCGACATCAAACCCGCCCGCTCATGAGGCAAGGCCAGCGGCACGATGCTTCGCAAGGCACCCAGGAAACCCGCTCCAAAACCGCCGCCCGCCACCAGGGTGCCGAAGAAAAACAACGGCAGGCTGGCGCTGTGTACCGCCAGCAGAATCAGCGCAACGCCCGCAGGCAGCAGACTCGCGCCCAACAGCAAGACTTTGTCGGCCGGCCGATTGCGCAAGGTGTAGATCATCAATGCACCGGTCACTGTCAACACGGCCACCGTAGCCCCGCCAATCAGATTCGAGGTGGACCCAGTGGCGGTCCGCACCAGAGACGGCGCCAGGGAAGCGAAAAAACCACCGAGCGCCCAAACCGCTAGATCTATCGGCAGCACCCGCCACAGCATACGCCGCGCCTGAATCGGCACATGCAAGGTCGGGCGCAGCGAGGCCCAGGCACCCGATTGCCGTGTGACGCTTTCCGGCAGGCGCCAGACGTACAGCGCTTGCATCACAAACAGCGCGAACAGCACCCAATAGGTCAATTGCAGCGGCAGCGGCGCAAACTCGGCCAACACGCCGCAGCCCATGGCACCCAGCGCCATGCCCAGCAACGGCGCAACGCTGTTGACCATCGGCCCTTGCTGACGGTCGGTGTCCAGCAGCGCCGCACTTAAAACGGCGGTGGCCATGCCCGTGGCAAAACCCTGCAGGACCCGCGCACTGATCAGCCAGGCAACGCTGTCGGCGTTGATAAACAGCAACATCGCCAGCATGTTCAGCAATACGGCGGTAAAAATCACCGGTTTGCGCCCCAGATAATCCGAAAGCGAACCGACCGTGAGCAACGCCGCCAGCAAGCTGAGGGCGTAGACGCCGAAAATCAGGGTCAGGGTCGCTGCCGAGAACTGCAGGTGTTCTTGATACAAGTGATACAACGGCGTTGGCGCGGTGGAAGCGGCGAGAAAACTGAGTAAGGTGATCGCCAGAAACCACAGGCTGGAACGGTTTGACGTTAGACGGGACATAAGCACACTCCGCAAAAGCTAACTTTTTGCTTTTGCGGAGTGTGCTACTGGTAAACGCTTAAAGCAAATTCTTTGTGTTAAGGTCCGCCGTATGGCTATTAAAGAAGGTTTACGTCCTGGTGGCCGCAGCGCCAGGGTGCAAGAGTCGATTCATTCGGCAGTCCGCGCGCTCCTCGAAGAACAGGATCGCGCGAGCGTGACCGTGCCGCAAATCGCTGCCCGGGCCGGGGTGACGCCGTCGACCATTTACCGGCGCTGGGGTGATCTGTCGGCGCTACTGGCCGACGTCGCCCTCGCCCGCATGCGCCCCGACAGCGAACCGGCCAATACCGGCAGCCTGCGCGGTGACGTGCGGGCCTGGGCGGAGCAGTATCTGGACGAAATGAGTTCCGAGCCCGGGCGCAACATGATGCGTGACGTGCAATCCAGCGCCACGCCGGGCTATTGCGTGACGATCATTGGCGGGCAGTTGCAGACGATTCTGGATCGCTATCCCGGGCAGCCGAAGCCGAGTGTCGATCGACTGATCAATATGGTGGTGGCGCCGACGGTGTTTCGCATCCTGTTTGCGGCGCAGGTGCTGGAGGTTGAAGAGTTGCATCGGTTGATTGATATTGCGTTGAGTCAGTAACGCCGCCTTCGCGGGCAAGCCTCGCTCCTACAGGTATTGCGTAACCTTTGTAGGAGCGAGGCTTGCCCGCGAAGAGGCCCGAAAATACACCAAAAATCCAACTGACTCTCAACCTGCGACACCCCACCACGCCACGACCTTGGTCGACACTGACTAACTCATGCGGTCATGCGAGACTGTCCTGACCGGGCGGAGTCCCGGATGTCTTTTGCCTGGAGTTCCCATGTCGCTGTCCATCGGGCTGATCGCCACCGTCGCCCTGGCCTATATGGCCATCCTGTTCGCTATCGCCTTTTACGGCGACCGTCGCAGCACGCCGTTGCCGCCACGGGTGCGTGCCTGGGTGTACAGCCTGTCGCTGGCCGTTTATTGCACTAGCTGGACATTCTTTGGTGCCGTGGGCCAGGCGGCCGAACAACTCTGGTCATTCCTGCCGATCTACCTCGGGCCGATCCTGCTGCTGGTATGCGCGCCGTGGGTTCTGCAAAAAATGGTGATGATCAGCAAGCAGGAAAACATCACCTCCATCGCCGACTTCATCGCCGCCCGTTACGGCAAATCCCAATCGCTGGCGGTGGTGGTGGCGCTGATCTGTCTGGTCGGCGTGTTGCCCTACATCGCCTTGCAGCTCAAGGGCATCGTGCTGGGCGTGAACCTGCTGATCGGCGCGGGTGCCGATGCCATGGGCACCCGCGCGCAGGACACGGCGCTGATCGTATCCTTGGTACTGGCGCTGTTCACCATCGTTTTCGGTACCCGCAACCTCGACGCCACGGAACACCACCGCGGCATGGTGCTGGCAATTGCCTTTGAGTCGCTGGTCAAGCTGTTCGCTTTTCTCGCGGTCGGCGCGTTCGTGACCTACGGCTTGTACGACGGTTTCGACGACCTGTTCGACCAGGCCATGCTCGCCCCGCGCCTCGAAGCGTACTGGAAAGAAACCATCAACTGGCCGTCCATGGTGGTGCAAACCGGCGTGGCGATGATGGCGATCATCTGCCTGCCCCGGCAGTTCCACGTAACCGTGGTGGAAAATATCGACCCCCAGGATCTGCGCCTGGCCAAGTGGGTGTTCCCGGCTTATCTGGCGCTGGCAGCGTTGTTTGTGGTGCCGATCGCACTGGCCGGCCAGATGTTGCTGCCCAGTTCGGTACTGCCGGATTCATTCGTCATCAGCCTGCCTCTGGCCCAATCCCACCCTGGCCTGGCGATGCTTGCGTTTATCGGCGGTGCTTCGGCGGCGACCGGCATGGTGATCGTGGCCAGCGTGGCGCTGTCGACCATGCTCTCCAACGACTTGCTGCTGCCGTGGTTACTGCGGCGCAACAACGCCGAGCGACCATTCGAAGTGTTCCGCCAGTGGATGCTTTCGGCGCGTCGGGTGAGCATTGTGGTCATCCTGCTGCTGGCCTACGTCAGTTATCGACTGCTGGGCTCCACCGCGAGCCTGGCAACCATCGGCCAGATCGCTTTCGCCGCCGTCACCCAACTAGCCCCGGCCATGCTTGGCGCGCTGTACTGGAAACAGGCTAACCGCCGTGGGGTGTTCGCTGGGCTGGCCGCCGGTACATTCCTCTGGTTCTACACGTTGGTGTTGCCCATCGCCGCCAACGGTCTCGGCTTGCCCCTGAGCAGTTTTCCGGGTCTGGCCTGGCTGCAAGGCAACCCGTTGAACCTGCCGATCACCCCGCTGACTCAAGGCGTGGTGCTGTCCCTGGCGGGCAACTTCACCTTGTTCGCCTGGGTCTCGGTGCTGTCACGCACACGGGTGTCGGAGCACTGGCAGGCCGGCCGCTTCATCGGCCAGGAAATCAGCGCCCGCCCCAACGCCCGTTCGATGCTGGCGGTACAAATCGACGACTTGCTGCAACTGGCCGCCCGTTTTGTCGGCGAAGAACGGGCTCGTCAGAGCTTCATCCGTTTCGCCTACCGTCAGGGCAAAGGCTTCAACCCGAACCTGAACGCGGACGGTGAATGGATCGCCCATACCGAACGCTTGCTGGCCGGTGTACTCGGCGCATCTTCGACTCGGGCGGTGGTAAAGGCCGCCATCGAAGGTCGGGAAATGCAACTCGAGGATGTCGTGCGGATCGCTGACGAAACCTCGGAAGTGCTGCAGTTCAACCGCGCCCTGCTGCAAGGCGCCATCGAGAACATCACCCAGGGCATCAGCGTGGTCGACCAGTCGCTGAAACTGGTGGCCTGGAACCGGCGCTACCTTGAGCTGTTCAACTACCCCGACGGTTTGATCAGCGTTGGCCGGCCGATTGCCGACATCATTCGCTACAACGCCGAGCGCGGTCTGTGCGGGTCCGGCGAAGCGGAGGTGCATGTCGCCCGTCGCTTGCACTGGATGCGTCAGGGCCGGGCCCATACCTCCGAGCGGTTGTTTCCCAATGGTCGAGTGATCGAGCTGATCGGTAACCCGATGCCCGGCGGCGGTTTCGTCATGAGTTTTACCGACATCACCGCGTTCCGCGAAGCCGAGCAAGCGCTGAAAGAAGCCAACGAAGGCCTCGAGCAACGGGTCACCGAACGGACCCACGAACTGTCGCAACTCAACCTTGCCTTGACCGAAGCCAAGGGCACCGCCGAATCGGCCAACCAGTCGAAAACCCGTTTCCTGGCCGCCGTCAGCCATGACCTGATGCAACCGCTGAACGCCGCGCGGCTGTTCTCTGCCGCCCTCTCTCATCAGGAAGACAGTTTATCCAGTGAGGCGCAGAAACTGGTTCATCACCTGGACAGTTCGCTACGCTCGGCCGAGGACCTGATCAGCGACCTGCTGGACATTTCCCGCCTGGAAAACGGCAAGATCAACCCTGATCGCAAGCCCTTCGAACTCAATGAGTTGTTCCGTACATTGGGCGCCGAGTTCAAGGCTCTGGCGCAAGAACAGGGCTTGAAATTCCGTGTCCGGGGCAGCGCGTTACGGGTCGACAGCGACATCAAGCTGCTTCGGCGGATTTTGCAGAACTTTCTGACCAATGCCTTCCGCTATGCCAAAGGGCCGGTGCTGCTCGGCGTTCGGCGGCGCAACGGTGAGCTGTGCCTTGAGGTCTGGGACCGTGGGCCGGGCATTCCGGAAAACAAACAGCGGGTGATTTTCGAAGAGTTCAAACGCCTCGACAGCCACCAGACTCGGGCCGAGAAAGGCCTGGGTCTGGGCCTGGCGATTGCCGATGGGCTGTGTCGCGTGTTGGGTCACACCTTGCGCGTGCGTTCCTGGCCGGGGCGCGGCAGCGTGTTCAGTGTCAGCGTGCCGCTGGCTCGCGTCCAAGCCGCGATGCCAGCCAAAGTCGCCGAACTGAATGGCCATTTGCTCAGCGGCGCGCAGGTGCTGTGTATCGACAACGAAGACAGCATCCTGATCGGCATGAACAGCTTGCTCACGCGCTGGGGTTGCCAAGTCTGGACCGCGCGCAACCGTGATGAATGCGCGACGCTGCTCGGCGATGGGATGCGTCCGCAATTGGCGCTGGTGGATTACCACCTGGACGATGGCGAGACCGGAACCGAGTTGATGGCATGGTTGCGCACGCAACTGGGCGAGCCTGTGCCAGGGGTGGTGATCAGTGCCGATGGACGGCCGGAGACGGTGGCCCAAGTGCATGCAGCGGGCCTGGATTACCTGGCCAAACCAGTGAAACCGGCGGCGTTGCGGGCGTTGTTGAGTCGGCATTTGCCGTTGTAAAGCGACCTCCGGGTCAACGCAAAACCTGTGGCGAGGGAGCTTGCTCCCGCTCGGCTGCGAAGCAGTCGCAAAACACGAAACGCGGATTGCGTTACGGGAAACGGGGGGCTGCTACGCAGCCCAACGGGAGCAAGCTCCCTCGCCACAGCAAGCCCCCTCGCCACAAATATCATTGGAAACCAGAGGCCTACTCCGGCAACTCGGCCAAGCCATCGACATCCGTCATCGCCCGCTCCAGCAGGTCCGCCGGTAAGCTCTTGCTGGCCCGTGCCCCAAGCAGTTTGAGCTGCTCGCTGCGGCTGACCAGGTTGCCGCGGCCTTCTGTCAGCTTATTGCGTGCAGAGCTGTAGGCCTTGTCCAGTTGCTGCAGGCGATTGCCGACTTCATCCAGATCCTGAATGAACAACACGAACTTGTCGTACAGCCAACCGGCGCGCTCGGCGATTTCCCGGGCGTTCTGGCTCTGGCGCTCCTGCTTCCACAGGCTGTCGATGACGCGCAAGGTGGCCAGCAACGTGGTCGGGCTGACGATCACGATATTGCGGTCGAATGCCTCCTGAAACAGCGTCGGCTCAGCCTGCAACGCCGCAGAAAACGCCGCTTCAATCGGGACGAAAAGCAGAACGAAATCCAGGCTGTGCAAGCCGTCGAGCCGCTTGTAGTCCTTGCCGGCCAAGCCTTTGACGTGACTGCGCAGGGACAGCACATGCTGCTTGATCGCGATCTGGCCGATGGCATCGTCCTCGGCGGCCACATATTGCTGATAAGCCGTGAGGCTGACTTTGGAATCGACCACGACCTGCTTGTCGCCGGGCAGGTAGATAATCACATCCGGCTGGAAACGCTCACCGTCCGGCCCTTTGAGATTGACCTGGGTCTGGTACTCACGCCCCTTCTCCAGGCCCGCATGCTCAAGCACCCGTTCGAGAATCAGTTCACCCCAGTTGCCTTGGGTTTTCTGCCCTTTCAAGGCGCGCGTCAGGTTGGTGGCTTCGTCGCTCAGGCGCAGGTTCAGTTGTTGCAGCCGCTCCAGTTCCTTAGCCAGGGAAAAACGCTCGCGGGCTTCGGCCTGATAGCTTTCCTCGACGCGTTTTTCGAACGACTGGATCCGTTCCTTCAACGGATCGAGCAACTGCCCCAAACGTTGTTGGCTGGTTTCGGCAAAGCGTTGCTCACGCTCATCGAAGATCTTGCCCGCCAGCTCGGCGAATTGCGCACGCAGCTCGTCTCGGGAGCCTTGCAGGTCGTTGAGGCGCTGCTGATGGCTTTCCTGCTGCTCACGCAGTTCGGCGTTAAGAGAGGCTGCCTGAGCGTCGAGGCGACGCAACTCAGCCTCTTTGCCTGCGCGCTCGATATTCCAGGCGTGGGCCGCGTCGCGGGCATCGTCGCGTTCGATCTGCAGCAGTTCGACTTCACGGCGCACAGCGGCCAGATCGGCCTGTTTGGCGGAATTGGCCTGGCTCAGGTCAGCGATTTCATCTCGGCAGGTGTCAAGCTGGGCATTCAAGCCGTCCTGCGTCAGCTGGGCGATGGCGAGGCGCTCTTCCAGCAGCGCCAGCTCGGCCTGCCCCGAACTTGCCCGACGCTGAAGTTGCCAGGCCAGTACCAGTAACGGCAGTGCTGCGCCCGCCAGACCCAGCAATGCGCTGGTCAAGTCCATCGCCATAGCCACTCCTGCCGATTAGATAAAGCGTGAAGGTTAACCAAGGCGTCAGGTCTTGGACAGCTCAGTCTTCGGCCAGGCCGAGTTCCTGTTGTGCGCGTCGGTCGCCCGCACGTGCGGCCTGACGCAACAGCTCCTGACCAATGCGGCGGTCCCGGGCATTTCCACATTCGCGGCACATCAGCTGGCCGAGGCGGCTTTGCGCGGCCACGATTCCTTCGCGGGCAGGCTGCTTGAGCAGGCGTCCGGCGAAGTGTTTAACGTTGGAGTTTTCGCCCAGTCGCGGGCTGTCCAATAACCACTCGGCCACGCGCATCGAAAAGCGCTTGGGCGGGGTAACACTGGGGGATGTTGAGGCAGCAGGGACTGATACTGAGCGAAACTTCATAAAGCACTGTGGGGCAGATCGGAAGGCGCGCCACTCTACTCTTTTTTTCGTACAGGTAAAGCCCGAAAAAAGCCTGCACGCCCGTCCTAGAGCAAGCGCTTGGGACAATCCACAGAAGCTGTGGATAACTCAGTGGACAACCGCCTTTGAACTCGCGCAAAGCCGTGTGGGATGGGGCTCGCAGTCAAACTGACGATTTTTTCACCAGTAAAAAAAAGCGATGTTTTTCATTGACTTAAATTTTCATTACAGGCACCCACTCCCATTGAGGCGAGGATGACAGTGGGATTACAGTTCGCGCAACTTATGTGCACAAGTCCCTGCGAGGCAGTTATATCGATGCGCTTTTTCGGCGCGTTTTTTGGTAATGCCTGGGGATAAACCCGTGCAACCCGCGCTACAGATTGATCCTGGCTCGATCGTCCTCTCGGATCAACGGTCGGGTTGCGGATTATTACGGGGCACTCGTCTGCCGGTGACTCTTGCGACCACTCAACCGGAACTCGTCGGTAGGTATTCCAGCGATCTTTTTTGCGAATAGACTTCCCTTCGGCAGTTCAATCCGTTAGTATCCGCGGCGTTAGTACCAAGCTGAAAGTCAATTCTGGTCGAACAAATCCCCCCGGTCAGCCTTCTCCAAGAGACGCCTCACCGACAAAGCGGGATCGACCACCTCGATGGTTTCCAGGTAAACCTTGCGCCAACATAGCCTTTGAATCGAAAACAAAGGGTGTTGCGAAGCTCACTTACTCTGACCGAACCAACCTGCAAATTGATCAGGATCTTCACCCCGGGCCCAGAACCTTTGCCCTTGATGTGTTGCCTGCCCTCCTAAGTACCTACCTGCCAGCCCAAGCGCGCCAATTTATCAGCGCTTCAAACTGGCTGCTTTGTTCCAGTTGGGTTCTTCGTTCGACCAATGGTGGTCGTCGTCACTGGAACGTTTTAACTTTGCACGGCTCTTATCCCGTGTCGCTTGTAGGAACACCCATTATGTCCACGCAAATCCACACTCAGGATGCCATTCGCACCCTAACCAACGCTTTTGCTCCAATGAACTGCCTGATCATGGCCGCTCGCAAAGGCTGCTTCAGCTTCACTCTGGTCAACGAACACGGCATCGCTCGCCACAGCGAACGCCTGTACCCCGATCAATACTCCAGCGCAGAGCCGCTGCAGGCTGTGATCGAACGCACTCGCCAGGCATTGGTTGCCTGAGACGCCAGAAAAGCTGAAAGCCTCAAAAGCCCTGCTCAAAAGCGGGGCTTTTTATTGCCCGATATTTCTCATTTCATGGTCTACGGCTAAGCACTAACCGATATAACAGTTATAACTCGAAGCCGGAAATATTTTAAAAACAGTCCTTTACAGCGAAATAATGACACTACACTTCAACTCAAGCGGCTTGATCCGCTTCCGGCGAGACTGAATCGATCCATTGCTGCCAAGGCCCCCTTCAGGTCTCGCCGACCACTTCAGGTTTCGAGGGCTTTATGGGTATCGCCGCCAGCGAACTGTGTCGTTATGTGATCCGTCCGACATTGATCTACCTCGGACGCCACAGCGCAACTGCCGAATCCCTGCTGCTGGGCATCGCCGCCAGTCAGTCAGCCCTTGGTTCAGCCCTGCATGACCGCCGTGGACACGGCCTGTACCGAATCACCGAGCTCCGCCACAAAGCACTCTGGGATCACTACCTGGCCTTGGACCCGGATCGGGCAAGCCTGGTCCGCGGCTTGGCCAGCCAGCATGCTTTTCTCAGCGGCCCGCACGTGGAATTGACCGTCAACCTACGTTACGCCACTGCCATCGCCTGGCTGCTGGTAGAAGAACAGAACACTCCCCTCCCCGCCTCCGATGACCTGTTGGGAATGGCCAGAATCTGGCGCCAGACATTCCAGCCCCAAGGTCGTCTGCGAGATTTCACCTACGCCTGGCAAACCTGTGTTTCATCCTTGAATCAAGTCGCCTGCTGATCTACCCATTTTCCGAAGATCGCACAAAATGTCGCGATTTTGGTCGGATTGTCCTACAAAACCGCTCTAACTCAAGCGATACAGGCTATAGCGCCCGAACGAAAATGTTGGTAATTTTCGCTCCGGTGATCACCAAGAGTTCTAATAATGAAAAAAGTAATGCTCAAAACCACCCTTAGTCTCGCCGTTGCCTTGGCATCCACCCAAATATTTGCGAGTGGCTTTGCCCTCAATGAACAAAGCATCAGCGGGATGGGTACAGGTTTTGCCGGGCGATCTTCCTCTGCCGACGACGCAAGCACCATTTTTGGCAACCCTGCCGGCATGTCCCGCCTCAAGCGCGAACAAGTGACCGGCGGCGCTGCACTGCTCGACGCACACACTGACATCAGCCACGCCAGTTCCAGCCCGAATAGCGGCAGCAACGATGGCGACATGGTTCCGCTCGTTGCCGTACCGATGGGCTACTACGTCAAGCCAATCGATGACCATTGGGCATTCGGCATCGGCATGTATGCCCCGTTCGGCCTGGTGACCGACTACGAGAACGGCTTTGCCGGCCGTTACTTCGGCAGCAAGAGCGAAGTGAAAGTCATCACGTTGCAACCGACCGTCAGCTATGCCTTCAACGACAAAGTGTCGATCGGCTTCGGCCCGACCATCAACCGCATCGAGGGCACCCTGGAATCGAACCTGTCGATCACCCAGGCCGCGCCGGACGGCAAGGTCAAGATCAAGGGCGACGACACCGCGCTGGGCTACAACATCGGCGTGCTGGTTCAAGCCACCGACAGCACGCGCGTTGGCCTGACCTACCACTCGAAAGTGAAGTACAAGCTCGAAGGCGACACCAAGGTCAACTACAACGTCCTCGCGGCGGTAGGCCAGAGCACAAGCCAGAAGTACGATGCTTCGCTGGACCTGACCACGCCTGAGTCGGTCGACTTGTCGGTCACTCACGCGCTGAACGACAAGTGGACCCTCTATGCAGGCAGCACCTGGACTCGCTGGAGCCGCCTGAAAGATATCACCGTTGAAAACGAAGGCGTGCCGACCATTTTGAATGGCCAGTTCGGCACCATTACCGAAGAACAGAACTGGCACGACACCTGGGCTCACGCCATCGGCGCGTCCTATCAGCTGAACAAGGAATGGGTGCTGCGTACCGGCCTGTCCATCGACCAGGCACCGACCAACAACGTCGACCGCTCCCCACGCATCCCGACAGGCGATCGCAAGATTTTCAGCCTGGGCGCCGGCTGGAGCCCGACCGACGACCTGACCATCGACGTAGCGTACTCGTACCTGCGCGAAGAGTCGGTCAATATCAACAACAGCAACAACCGTGGCCAGACCTACAACGCCGAGTATGAAAACTCGGCGAACGGTTTCGGTGTAGGTGCGACCTACCGTTTCTGATGATTCACGGCGAGTTTGACTCCCTCGCCGCCTGAATTGAAAAAGCCCCGCGCTCTTGTACAGAGGCGGGGCTTTTTAGTGCGCGTCGATCAGGGTTTCGAAGCCAGGGCTTTCTCAACCGCCTCGATGAACTCGGGATTGTCGGGTTTGGTCAGGCTGGAAAAATTGGCGATCACTTTACCTTGGCGATCGACCACGTACTTGTAGAAATTCCACTTTGGCGAACTGCTTTGTTCAGCAAGGACCTTGAACAAATGCGCTGCGTCATCGCCGCGGACTTTCTGCGGCTCGGTCATGGTGAAAGTCACGCCGTAGTTCACGTAACAGACCTTGGCAGTCTCTGCGCCATCCTTGGACTCTTGCTTGAAATCATTGGACGGAACACCGACCACCTCGAGTCCTTGATCCTTGTAACGCTGATACAGCGCCTCAAGTCCTTTGAACTGCGGGGCAAAGCCACAGAAGCTGGCGGTATTGACCACCACCAGTGGCTTGCCGGCGAAGCGCTGGCACAGATCGATGGATTCCTTGGCTCGCAGCTTGGGCAACGAGCCTTGTAGCAACTCCGGGCATTCTGCCGCCTGGGCCAAGCCGGTAAAAGCCATCAACAACGCGGGAACTGCAAGCCAGCGCATCAGCATGTCAGTGCATCCTTGAACAATCGTCAGAAAACGAAATTACTCGCCTTAGCCGTTCGCTAGCAAGCACCCATGCCCAACTGCATCAATGCCAAACCACCCTGACGCCAGCCCCACCACGCCAAGGCCAGCAGCAATACGCCGATGGCGATTACAGCCATCCGCGGCCAGAGACTGTTCATGCTGCACTCATCCGGGTTTGCAAACGTGTCACCGGCTGCTCTCGCACCGGCCAGTTCAGGGCTGCGGCCACCAGACTCAAGAGAATTGCCACCTGCCAGATCAAGTCGTAACTCCCGGTTCGGTCATACACCACCCCACCCAACCAACCGCCGAGGAACGAGCCGAGCTGGTGGAAGAGGAAAACGATCCCACCGAGCATGGACAAATTTCGTACACCGAACAAGGTCGCTACCGTGCCGTTGGTCAAGGGCACCGTCGATAACCAGAGAAAACCCATGGCCGCACCGAACAGATAAGCCGTGACTTGAGTGACCGGCGCCCAGAGGAACAGCACAATCACCACTGCCCGCAACAGATAAAGACCAGTGAGCAAACGTGGTTTGGACATCCGCCCGCCAAGCCAGCCCGCCGTATAGGTGCCGAAGATATTGAACAGCCCGATCAGCGCCAGCACCGTGGTGCCGACGGAGGCTGGCAAATGTTGGTCCACCAGATAGGCCGGCAAGTGCACGCCGATGAACACCACTTGAAAACCGCAGACGAAAAAGCCGAACGCCAACAGCCAGAATCCTGAATGGGAACAGGCTTCGCGTAGCGCTTCAGAGAGGGTTTGCTCGTGCCCGAGGACCGGCAGCGGCTTGTCCTTGAGCATGCTCACCAGCGGCACAATCAGCGCCACGATCAGACCCAACACCAGCAATGCCGCGGACCAGCCCAGCCAACCGATCAATCCCAGCGTACCGGGCAACATGGCGAATTGACCGAAAGAACCGGCGGCGCTGGCGATCCCCATGCCCATGCTGCGTTTTTCCGGTGGCACGGCCCGGCCGACCACGCCGAGGATCACCGAGAACGAGGTGCCCGACAGGCCGATACCGATCAACAGCCCGGCGCTCAAAGACAAGGTCATCGCCGAATCGGACAGCCCCATGAACACCAGGCCCAAGGCGTACAAAACACCCCCGATTAACACCACCTTCGCGGCGCCAAAGCGGTCGGCCAGCGCACCGGTGAACGGCTGCGCCAGGCCCCAGATCAGGTTCTGCAAAGCAATGGCGAAGGCAAACACTTCGCGGCCCCAGCCGAACTCGGCACTCATGGGCGCCAGAAACAGCCCGAAGCCGTGTCGCACACCCAGGGACAACGCCAGAATCAGCGCACTCCCCAATAGCACCCAACCGCATGTACGCCACATCGATGTCATTCTTGTTCTCCGGTAGCGGGTATATACCCGCTTAAGATTGAACAAACTGGCCTCAAGCCAGTTCATCCAGCAGTTTCAGCAAGATTTCACGCTTCTCGGCACCCAGGCGGTCGATCAACCGTTGCTGCGCTGCTTCCCAGGCCGGCAAGGCCGCTGCCAGACGTTCGCGCCCGGTCTCGGTGAGCAGGACGATGCGATTGCGCATATCCTCGCCCTCGACCAGCGTCACCAGACCTTCGCCCTCCAGCACCCGCAGATTGCGCCCGAGGGTGCTGCGATCCAGGCCCATGGCTTCGGCCAGCGACGAGATGCTCGGCTGATCCAGACGCTGCAGATTGCACAGCAGAGAATACTGGGCAACGTTGATCCCGAAGCCGTCGAGGGCGCCGTCGTAATGCCTGCTGACGCCACGAGCGGCGCGACGCAGGTTGGTACACAAACATTGGGAAGGAAGCATAGTGCGTGTATATACCCGCGGTTAAATGAAAGCAAATTTTTCGACACATTATTACCGTAGGAGCGAGGCTTGCCCGCGAAGGCGCCAGCACAGTCAACATTGATATCAACTGACACACCTCCTTCGCGGGCAAGCCTCGCTCCTACAAGAGCAATGCAAGACCCACCAGCACCGCCACTTCCAGCAATTCCAGCAATGCCCCCGCTGTATCACCCGTCGTCCCGCCCAACCGCCGCACCATCACTTGCCGCAACCAGACAAACAGCACCGTCGCCAATACAAGTGCCCATACACCGTCGAGGCCAGCCATTAGCACACAAACCACCGCACTGATCACTAACACCTGCTGACCGGCCAAACGCGGCAGATGATCGGCCAGCGCCTGCCCCAATCCACCGGGACGCACGTAAGGCGTGGTGAGGAATAACCCCAGCAACGCGCTGCGACTAATCAATGGAACGATGATCAGCACCACGCTGTGCTGCTGCTCGATCAACGCCAGCAATGCGGCGAACTTGAGCAGCAACACCAGCCCCAGCGTCACCACGGCAATCGGCCCGCTGCGCGGGTCTTTCATGATGGTCAGGGTGCGTTCACGGTCGCCGTAGCCACCGAGCCACGCATCGGCGCTATCGGCGAGGCCATCCAGGTGCAACGCTCCGCTGAGCACAACCCAAACACTCAGCAGCAATGCCGCGTGAAGCAATATTGGCGCGCCCAGCAATAGCCAGTTCAGCCCCCACAGAACTGCGCCGAACAGCAAACCGACCAGCGGATAAAACAGCAGCGAGCGGCCCAACTCCTCGGGCGTCGGCATCCCCGGCAGGCGAATCGGCAGGCTGCTCAGAAATTGCAGGGCGATCCAGAACGGCAACATGGTCAGATCGCTTCCCTTAACAAGACGCCGGACTCGACCGACAACGAGAACAACGCGCCATGGCCAACTTCAACATTAAGCAACTGTTCACGCGGCAATCCGCGCGCTTGAGCCAGCAACAAACGCATGACGCCACCATGACTGATCAGCAAGATTCGCTCACCCGCATAGGTCGCGTGCAGCCGTTCGATGGCCGCCAACACTCGCGCAGAAAAATCCGCCACCGGTTCACCTTCAGGCGGAGTGAACGAATAGGGATCGGCCCAGAACAAGCCCAACGCCTCGGCGCTGGTTTCCATCAGCGCCGCCGCGCTCTGCCCTTCCCAGGCACCGAAGTGCAGCTCTTGCAGATCCTTATCCAGCTGCACCGGGAGACCCAGTTGCGCCCCAAGCTCTTGCGCAAAGCGTGCGCAACGCTGCAACGGTGAGCTGACCAGTCGATCCCAAGGCCCCTGCTCGATCACCGCAGCACGCATCTGCTCCCAGCCCTTGCCGGTCAGTGCATCGTCGAGGCTGCCGCGCAAACCGCCGCCGAGTTCGGTTTCGCCATGGCGCAACAGGTCCAGACGCAAGGTCATGCCGGGCGATCCGCCACCGCGGCTTCGGCGAACGTCGCCATCTGCCCGTGCAGGTCGCAGGCCAGACGCAGCAATGGCACGGCCAATGCCGCACCGCTGCCCTCGCCCAGTCGCAGGCCGAGGTCCAGCAACGGTTCGGCGTTCAGGGTTTCGAGCACATGGCGATGACCCGGTTCGGCGCCGCGATGACCGAACAGCAACCACTCACGGCAGGCCGGATTCAAACGCACCGCCACCAGTGCGGCGACGCTACAAATAAACCCGTCGACCAACACCGCGACGCCTTCCTGAGCACAGGCCAGGTACGCGCCGACCAGCGCTGCAATTTCGAAACCGCCGAGGTTGAACAGGGTCTGCAACGCATCGCCCCGTTGAACGCTATGCAACGCCAAGGCGCGTTCGATGACCTGAGCTTTATGGCTGACACCCGCCGCGTTCAAACCGGTGCCCGGCCCGGCCAGATGCACCACCGGGCAATCGAGCAAGGCACAGGCCAATGCGCTGGCCGCGGTGGTGTTGCCGATGCCCATTTCGCCACCGATGAACAGCTGCGCGCCGGCTGCGATGGCGCGCTGCACACTGTCGCGGCCGGCCCGCAAGGCGAGTTCGCCTTGGGCCTGAGTCATCGCCGGCCCCTGGACGAAATTCGCCGTGCCCGGGCCGATACTCAGGTGACGCACACCCGGCAGATTCAACGACGGCGTGACGGTGCCGAGGTCGACCACTTCCAGGGAAGCCCCCAACTGCCGCGCCAACACGCTGATCGCCGCGCCGCCGCTGACAAAGTTGAGCAGCATCTGCCCGGTGACTTCCTGCGGAAACGCCGACACTCCCTCGGCGACCACACCATGGTCACCGGCAAAAATCGCGATCCACAGCTGATCGAGCGTCGGTTTGACCTGCCCCTGCAACCCGGCCAGTTGCACCGCCACCGATTCGAGCTGGCCGAGCGAGCCGGCAGGCTTGGTCAGTTGCTGTTGACGCGCCTGCGCCTGTTCCACCGCTTGCGCGTCGATTGGCTTGCACGGGTTCAGCCACCAGGAGTGAGTCATAACGCAGTTCCTTTCAAAGTCAGGGGCAGGCCGGCGACAGTCAGGACGACTCGCTGACAGCGCTCGGCCAAGGCTTGATGCAGCCAACCGGCTTCATCGACATAGCGGCGAGTCAATTCGCCCAGCGGCACGACACCCATGCCGGTTTCGTTACTGACAAAAATGATTTCACCGGGCAACGACGCCAGGCAGTCCAGCAGGGCTTCGCGTTCAGCCGACAGGCGCTCGGCGTCGTCGAGCATCAGTAGATTGGTCATCCACAGGGTCAGGCAATCCACCAGCAAGCAACGATCGGCACTGGCGTTTTCGCGCAGCACGCGGGCGAGTTCCAGGGGTTCTTCGATCAATGCCCACTCGGCTGGACGACGGGCGCGGTGATGGGCCACCCGTTCGTTCATTTCACCGTCCAGGGGTTGGCTGGTGGCGATGTAGGTGACTTGGAGTTGACTGTCTGCCGCCAGTTTTTCAGCCAGGCGACTTTTACCGGATCGGGCGCCGCCGAGGATCAGTTGCAGCATGGTTTATTCCTTAGATGTGCGGTGTCGGGGCGGGGCCTCTTCGCGGGCAAGCCTCGCTCCTACGGAATGGAGGTGTTCGCAGAATTCGCGAATGCCCAAAACCCTGTAGGAGCGAGCGGTGCGGCGATCCGACTTGCCCGCGAAGGCGCCCTCAAAATCACCTCAAATCCCACAGAGTTCACGCAATAAAGAGGTATCCAGATGCTTCTCCACCAAATCCGCCAACCGCTCGATATCACGCTCGCGCAACCCGTGGTAATCGACTTCCTGCACATCCTGCAATCCGGCCCAGCGCAACAGCGCACTGCACGCCGCCGGTGACTCGAACAGGCCATGCAGGTACGTGCCGAAAATCTGTCCATCGACACTTTGCGCGCCATCGCAGCGACCATCGTCCAGCTGCACCGCGGCGCTTTCCAGCGCCGGCCCGGTGGTCACGCCGGCATGAATTTCATAGCCGCTGACCTCTGCGTCCTCCAGCGCCAGGCGCCCACGCACATTGCGCAATTGCTTCTCTTCTTCGAGCTGCGTCTCGAACGCCAGCAAGCCCAAACCGGCACTGGAACCCGGCGCGCCTTCAAGGCCCAGCGGGTCGTGCACCTGCTCGCCGAGCATTTGCAGACCGCCGCAGATTCCCAGCACTTTTCCACCGTAGCGTAAATGCCGCGAGATCGCCGTGTCCCAGCCGTTGGCAAGCAGGTACGCAAGGTCGCTGCGCACGCTTTTCGAGCCGGGAAGAATGATCAGGTCGGCCGACGGAATCGTCTGGCCGGGGCCGATGAATTGCAGGTCCACTTGCGGATGCAGGCGCAGCGGATCGAAATCGGTGTGGTTGCTGATGCGCGGCAGTACCGGCACCACCACGTTGAGCACTTGATCGGCCTTGTCGGTCTGACGCTGATCGAGACCGTCCTCGGCCTCAAGATGCAGGTCCATCACATACGGCAAAACGCCGATCACCGGTTTGCCGGTGCGCGCCTCCAGCCAGTCCAGCCCCGGTTGCAGCAAGGCGATGTCGCCGCGAAAACGGTTGATGATGAAGCCTTTGACCCGTGCCTGTTCGCTGGGTGACAGCAGCTCCAGCGTACCGACTAAATGCGCGAAAACTCCGCCACGATTGATGTCGGCAATCAGCACCACCGGGCAGTCCACCGCCTCGGCAAACCCCATGTTGGCAATGTCGCCGGCACGCAGGTTGATCTCTGCCGGCGAACCCGCGCCTTCGACCATTACCACCGGATACGCCGCGCTCAGCCGTTCGTGGGAGGCCAGCACCGCTTGCATGGCGATGGCTTTGTAATCGTGATAGGCGACGGCATTCATGGTGGTGACTGCACGACCATGAATGATCACTTGGGCGCCGGTATCGCTGTTGGGTTTGAGCAGCACCGGGTTCATGTCGGTGTGCGGTTCGAGGTTGGCCGCCTGAGCCTGCACCGCTTGAGCGCGACCGATCTCGCCACCGTCGGCGGTCACCGCGCTGTTGAGAGCCATGTTTTGCGGCTTGAACGGCACGACGCTGACGCCCTGGCGCGTGACCCAGCGACACAGCGCCGTCACCAGTGTGCTTTTACCGGCGTCGGACGTGGTGCCCTGCACCATCAGAGTCGCGCCCTGCACCCTCAACGTAGTCATTGCGTTTCCTTAACGTAGGCTTCAAGCGCTTGCTCGAGACGCTGCCAATCCGCTTCATCGGCGGGCAAGCCAAACCTCACGCTGCTGTTGTGGGTGAACAACCGCAGCAGAATGCCGCGCCGCGCCATGAACTCATGCAACACTTCGGCCTGCTCGGTGATCAGCCACTGAAACAAGGCGCAACCGCCCTGAGGTTTGCAACCGTACTGTTCAAGCAGCAAGGCCAGACGCTCGCCGGCTTCGTCAGTGCGAATGCGCTGTCGCGTGTGCCCCTCGGTATCCGTCAAGCACGCCTGACCCAACACGCGGGTCGGACCGCTGACCGCCCAAGGCCCGACCTGTTCAGCCAACAGCTTGAGCAACTTGCGCTCGGCCAATACAAACCCCAGCCGCACCCCGGCCAGGCCGAAAAACTTGCCGAAGGAGCGCAGCACAATCAAGCCGATCTGATTGGCGAACGGCGCCAGACTCAGATGCGGGGTGTTGTCCATGAACGCCTCGTCTACCACCAGCCAGCCACCGCGCTGGGCCAGCCGCGCATGCCAATCCAGCAAGCGAGCCGGGGTCAGACTCAGCCCCGTGGGGTTGTTCGGATTGACCACCACCAGCACGTCGAGGCTGTCGAGAAAGAAATCGACTTCCGACTCCAGCACGTCACGCACGATGTAACCGTTGCGACGCCAGGCTTCGGCGTGCTCGGCGTAACACGGCGACAGCACGCCGACCTTGCCGGCCCGGCGCAAACGCGGCAGCAACTGGATCGCCATTTGCGAACCCGCCACCGGCAACACCTGAGCCGCACCGTAATAATCGCAGGCGGCCTGCTCCAGACCGTCATCGGTTTCCGGCAACCGCGCCCAAGCCCGCAGCGGGATGTCCGGGACCGGGAATGGCCAGGGCGCCAGACCGCTGGAGAGGTCGAGCCAATCGGCTTCGGCAATGCCGTATTCAAGCGCCGCTTTGCGCAAGCGGCCACCGTGCTCAAGCATAGAACTCAGCCCCCACGCAGAGAATCAGCAGCCATAACCATACCCCGCGCTGGACCAATTGCCAGCCACGGTCGATGGAATCGGCATCCGCCGGCACGCCTTCGCCCAATTGCGGACGCTGATGCAGTTCGCCGTGATAGATCGCCGCCCCGCCCAACTCGACACCCAGCGCACCGGCACCGGCCGCCATCACCGGCCCGGCATTCGGGCTGTCCCAAGTCGGGCCTTGTGTACGCCAGCACTTCAGCGCCAGTCGGGTTTTGCCGAGCAGCGCGTAGGTCAACGCCACCAGGCGTGCGGGAATGTAATTGAGAACATCGTCGATCTTCGCCGCGGCCCAACCGAAACGTTCGAAGCGCTCATTGCGATAACCCCACATCGCATCGAGGGTGTTGCTCAGGCGATAGAGCACCACGCCGGGCGCACCCGCCACGGCAAACCAGAACAGCGCGGCGAACACCGCATCGCTGCCGTTCTCCAGCACTGACTCGGTGGCGGCGCGGGCGACTTCGGTTTCATCCAGTTCGCTGGTCTGACGGCTGACCAGATAACCGACGCGGCTACGCGCCTCGATCAGATCATCGCTGCGCAGAGCCTTGGCCACCGGTTCGACATGCTCACCAAGGCTGCGCATTCCGAGGGCGCAATAGAGCACGAGAATCTCGACGATCCAGCCAACATAAGGCGCCCAGGAAAGCGCGGTGGCCAGCAAGGTCAGCGGCACGACCGCCATCACCCAAGCCGTAACGCCATGACTGCGCCACCCGCGACCACCGGAGTTGAAACGCTGCTCGATGCGATCGGCAAAACGACCGAACGCCACCAGCGGATGCCAGCGTTTGGGTTCACCCAGCAGCGCATCCAGCGCGACCGCGGCGACACTCAACAACGCCACACTCATTGACTCACTCCCCAATAGTTTTCATACAGCAACTCGCTGAGTGGACGCGCTTGCGCCCAACCTTCGAGTACCAGCATCGGCGCCGGATAGAATTCCTTGACCGGCCCCAGACAAAGAACGGCCAAAGGCTTGGCTCCGACCGGCAAACCCAGCAAGTCCGCCAGCGCTTGCGGCTCGAACAGAGACACCCAGCCCATGCCCAGGCCTTCGGCGCGGGACGCCAGCCAAAGGTTCTGGATGGCGCAGGACAGCGAGGCCATGTCCATTTCCGGCAATGTACGACGGCCGAAGATATGCCGCTCGCGATCGTCCATCAGCGCGGCGACCAGCACCTCGGCGCAGTCGTTGATGCCTTCGACCTTGAGCTTCATGAATTCATCGGAGCGTTCGCCGAGGGCTTCGGCGGTGCGGATGCGTTCGTCTTCCACCAACTGCTGGATCTTGCCGCGCAGTGCCCGGTCGCTGATGCGGATGAACCGCCAGGGTTGCATCAGGCCGACACTCGGCGCCTGATGCGCGGCTTCGAGCAGACGACGAAGTAATTCGGGCTCGACCGTGCCGCCGCTGAAGTGCCGCATGTCGCGGCGTTCGGCGATGGCTCGGTAGACGGCTGCGCGCTCGGCTTCGGAAAAGGCCTTGTCGATCATGGCCTCTTCGCTGGCAAGCCAGCTCCTAAGGGGGTTAGGTGATCCATTGTAGGAGCGGGCTTGCCCGCGAAGGCGGCCTCAAGGTCAGGCACAAACAGCGCTGCAATCGCCGATGGATTGGACGGAAAATAAAAGTGCACATAGGAAGCCGTCATCCGCCCCTCACGATAAACCGCCTCCGCCCCTCGTCCACCATTCGGGCTCAAGCCACGAGCAATTGGCTCAAGTTCAGTGCTGGTCAACGAGTGGTGATACGTGTGCCCACGCAGCAAACCTTCCGGCAATTCAACCGCCTGTAAAGCCAACGCGGCTAGACGCTTCTGCATCACCGCATCACCGGCCAGCAAGCCGACCAGTTCAGCGCAAGTGCCCTCGACATCGGTCAAGGAGTCCAGCAGATACAGCATGCCGCCACACTCGGCCAGCAACGGTTTGCCCGCCGCGTGGTGAGCGCGGATCGCGGTCAGCATCGACGTGTTTTGCGACAACGCCACATGGTGCAGTTCAGGGTAACCGCCGGGCAGATAAAGGCTGTCTGCCTCCGGCAAGCCGGTGTCGCGGATCGGCGAGAAGAACGACAATTCGGCGCCCATGGCCCGCAGCAGATCCAGGCTCGCGCCGTAGGTAAACGCGAAAGCTTCGTCTCGGGCCACGGCAATCCGCACACCGGCCAGCAACGGTTCGGCTGCGATCATTTCAGGCGCGGTGAATTCCACGGCCGGCGGTAGAGCCACATCGCAACTGCTGGCCAGTGACTCGGCCGCCGCATCGAGGCGCAGGTCGAGATCATTCAGCTCGCTGGCCTGAACCAGGCCTAGATGCCGACTCGGCAATTCGATCCCGGTCTCCCGGGACAACGCTCCGTACCAGCGCAAGCCTTCAGTCAGGCTGCCTTCGAGCAACTGCGCATGACGCACGGTGCCGACCCGGTTGGCCAGCACACCGGCAAACGGCAAATCCGGCTGATAACGCGCAAGGCCCAGGGCCAACGCGCCAAACGTCTGCGCCATGGCGGTGCCGTCGATCACGCCGAGCACCGGCACACCGAAGTGCCGCGCCAGGTCAGCGCTGGACGGCGTACCGTCGAACAACCCCATGACACCTTCGATGAGGATCAGATCGGCTTCGCCAGCGGCCTCCCACAACAGCCGACGACTTTCTTGCTCGCCGACCATCCACATGTCGAGTTGATAGACCGGCGCACCGCTGGCGCGCTCGAGAATCATCGGGTCGAGAAAATCCGGGCCGCATTTGAACACGCGAACCTTGCGCCCCTGATTGCGATGCAAACGAGCGAGGGCGGCGGTAACGGTGGTCTTGCCCTGACCGGAGGCCGGCGCGGCGATCAGTACCGCCGGGCATTGACGATGGCTATTCATAAAGTGCAGTTCACAACTCGACGCCTTTTTGCGCTTTGATTCCGGCCTGGAAGGCGTGTTTGATCATGCCCATTTCAGTGACGGTGTCGGCCAGCTCGATCATCTCCGGTTTGGCGCCACGACCGGTGACCACCACGTGTTGCATCGGCGGACGCGCCTGCAAGTCGCTGAGCACCTGATCGAGATCGAGGTAGCCGTGCTTGAGGGCGATGTTCAATTCATCGAGCACCACTAGGCCAATGGCCGGATCACGCAGCAATTCGCGGGACACCGCCCAAGCGGCTTCGGCGGCAGCGATGTCGCGCTGGCGGTCCTGGGTTTCCCAAGTGAAGCCCTCGCCCATCACATGAAAACGCACTTGCTCCGGGAAGCGCCGGAAGAACAGCTCCTCGCCGGTGCTGCTGCGACCCTTGATGAACTGCACCACGCCGCATTGCATGCCGTGGCCCATGGACCGCGCAAGCATGCCGAACGCCGAACTGCTCTTGCCTTTGCCGTTGCCGGAAAGCACCAACAGCAAACCGCATTCATTCGGCGAATTGGCGATGCGCTCGTCGATCACCGCTTTTTTGCGCAGCATGCGCGCCAGATGGCGTTCGTCACGATCGGGGGTATCAGTCATGGGGGAGCTCTCCGTTGAGGCTGGATAACGGCGGGCAGGCACAAGAATAGACGGCAAGAGGCCTGGCATCGCCCACCGTGATGCCGTTGGATGAATCAGGCCGGTCTCCGGGCTCATGAGTGGCTTGCGCCCGACTGCGCGCCTTCCCATGTCGTCGACACAGTGGCTCAAGGCGCAGTCTTCACTCATTTACCGTTGCGGGGGCAGCGCCGGGATCGTGATCATTCTTCGCTGGAAGAAATTCACTCACCGGCTTCCCTGTTTCACTCTGTCGACCAAGGTCACAGAGCACCTGAAACAAGCAGCGAAGGTTAGAGGGTTGGGGGTGGAGCGTCAATTAAAGCCGGGGCGCCGCTGAGAGAATATCTGCCGCCGATCAATTAACTGACGCCAATCTTGTGCCACACTGCCAGCAGTGATATCAAAGAGCCACAACCTGACAACACAATAACAAGGGTGAGCCACATGCAAGGCATGATCATCAGCAATCCGAAGCTGGAATTCCTGCGACCGGTGCTGGAACGCTGGTTTGACTGTATCGATCGCTACAACACCGTGCGCGGCGATAACGACACACCTTATTGGTACGACGAAAAAGCCAACCTCGGCTTGCTCTCTGCCGCGGCCTGGATGGCAGAAATGGTCACGCTGCAGCAAACGCCGACGCGCAAGCAGAACGAAGAAGGCGAACGCAACGCCCGCGCCGATCTGTTTATCGCCAGCAGCGAAGAGCGCGCGTATTTCCAGGCCACCCAGCGCTGGCCGCGAGTCAATAGCCTGAACCTGACCCAGGCACTGGCGGACATCACCAGCAACGCCAAGCAAATCAGCTACGCCAGCGACCTGAAACTCGGCTGTTTGTTCGTTGCGCCGCAAAAAGCTCAGCAGAGCGCTACACCCGAAGAACTTCAGGACATGGTCGACGACCTGCAGAAGGAACACTGCTGCGCCGTAGCCTGGTATTTCCCGTACGCCTACCGCAAGTTGCGCAACGAAGCCGGAAACTATCACCCCGGCATCGCCGTGCTATTCAAGGAAGCCCGCGGCTGACCGGTTGAACCATCGAGCGTCTACGCTTCTCTATGATTACGTCAATGCATTCATAGGGAAGATCAGTAATGCGCAAACCCCAACTCGCTTTCATCATCGCGCTCGCCGGAGGGCTCGCCGCCTGTGGTGAAACCTCCACTTTGCAAGTCTCAGATGGCACAGGTCCCTCACCCAAGCTGCCAGAGCCGAATAAAACCCTGATCCCGACGGTGAACATCGCCCCGGCGATCGGCTGGCCTGAAGGGGCGAAACCTGTCGCCGCGGCGGGGACTCAGGTGACGGCGTTTGCCGAAGGCCTCGATCATCCGCGCTGGCTCTATGTACTGCCCAATGGCGATGTGCTGGTGGCCGAAACCAACGCGCCACCCAAACCCGATGATGGCACAGGCATTCGCGGCTGGGTCATGGGCAAAGTCATGGGTCGCGCCGGCGCTGGCGTCCCCAGCCCGAACCGCATCACCCTGCTGCGGGACAAGGACCACGACGGCGTCGCCGAAACCCGCACGGTATTCCTGGAAAACCTCAACTCACCCTTCGGCATGACCCTGGTCGGCAAAGACCTGTACGTCGCTGACACTGATCGCCTGCTGCGTTTCCACTATGAAAACGGCGAGACGGCGATCAAGTCGCAGCCGATCAAGGTGGTCGATCTGCCGGGTGGCACGCTGAATCACCACTGGACCAAAAATGTCATCGCCAGCAAGGATGGCAGCAAGCTCTACGTCACCGTGGGCTCGAACAGCAACGTCGGTGAAAACGGCATGGATCAGGAGGAAGGCCGCGCGGCGATCTGGGAAGTGGACCGCGCCACCGGCAACCATCGGATCTTCGCCTCGGGGATTCGTAATCCAAACGGTCTGGCCTGGGAGCCTCAGAGCGGCGCACTGTGGACCGCCGTCAACGAGCGCGACGAAATCGGCAGCGACCTGGTGCCGGACTACATCACGTCAGTGAAGGACGGCGGGTTCTACGGCTGGCCTTACAGCTATTACGGCCAGCACGTCGACATTCGCGTCGAGCCGCAAAACCCCGATCTGGTGGCCAAGGCCATTGCCCCTGATTACGCGGTGGGGCCACATACCGCATCACTGGGCCTGACGTTCGCCGAAGGCAGCAAGCTGCCCGCTCCGTTCACTCAAGGTGCATTCATCGGCCAGCATGGCTCATGGAACCGCAAGCCACACAGCGGCTACAAAGTGATTTTCGTGCCGTTCAGCGCCGGCAAACCGGCCGGGCAACCGGTGGACGTGCTCACCGGGTTCCTCAATGACGAGGAAAAAGCCATGGGCCGGCCGGTGGGTGTGGTGATCGATCAGCAGGGCAGCTTGCTGGTGGCGGATGATGTGGGGAACAAGGTGTGGCGCGTTAGCGCGGCCAAGTAAACAGTTCGACTGTAGGAGCGAGCGGTGCGGCGGTCCGACTTGCCCGCGAAGGCGGCAGCACAGTCAACATTGATATCGACTGACACACCGCTTTCGCGGGCAAGCCTCGCTCCGACAGCGGCAACAACGACAGATCCACACGCGCGTCATCCTTCAAGCGAGCGGTCATGACAACCTTCGCTAGGGATTATGTGCCAAGTGCTCGGGTTGCAAGACGCGCTTGGCGCTCAGGTAGGCTTTCTGCCAGTAGGCCTTGGACAAGCTGTCCAGCTTGACCGTACCACCCGTGGCTGGTGCGTGGACGAAGCGGCCTTCGCCGACGTAGATCCCGGCATGGCTGACCTGGGAGCCGCCATTGGTGGCGAAGAAGATCAGGTCACCGGTTTGCAGGCCTTCCTTGCCGATACTGGGGGCCTGCATGCCGATCATCTCGCGGGTGGAGCGCGGCAAGGAAATGCCTGCGACATCGCGATACACATAACCGATCAAACCGCTGCAATCGAACCCGGAATCCGGCGTGTTGCCGCCCCAGCGATAAGGCGTTCCCACCAGGCCCAGCGCGCGAAACAGCACGTCTTCTGCCGCAGGGGAAAAGGCTTGGGAAGGACCGAAAACAATCGGAGCGCGAACCACTGGCGCAGGTGGTGGTGGACGGCTGGCGCAGGCGCTGAGCAGCGCTGCGAAGAACATGAGTGCGAGGCGGGCCGACATCGTCATAAACAGAACATCCTGATCTGGCTGCGGCTTTTTCCACCGAGAAGGCAGAAAAGAAAACCGCCTGCGCAGAACGCAGGCGGTTTGCCATCAATAATAGATCAGGATTCTAGCGGCTACGCGGCAAACTTCAAGTAAGACTTTAACTTCGCCTTACAAGTCGTACGCTTACTTGCGTGCAGTGACGATAGGAGCCGCAGCCGGCGCCATCGCGAGTGCGCGTTTGGCTTCGATAAAGGTTTTGCTCCAGTAGCTGTCGCCCAGGCTATCGATCCGGACACCACCGCTTTTGCGGCTGCTGGAGTGGATGAACTGGTTGTCACCCAGGTAGATCCCGGCGTGACTGACACGACCGCGACGACCATTGGTGGCGAAGAACAGCAGGTCACCCGGCTTGAGGGCGCTGCGAGCAACCAGAGGAGCGTCAACGTTGATCATTTCGCGGGTGGAGCGCGGCAGGTTCATGCCGGCCTCTTCACGAAACAGATAGCCGATGAAGCCGCTGCAGTCGAAACCAGCCTCGGAGGTGCCGCCGAAACGGTAACGGGTACCGATCAGGGACATGCCACGTTCGAGGATGCTGTCGGCTAGAACTGGAAGCTGGTATGACTTGCCGCCGGCGAAGTCTGCCAGTTCTTTATCGGTGGCTACGCCGTCTTGGTAAAGAGCTTCCTGGAAAAGAACGGAAGAAGACTGCGCGGTAACTGAATTTGAAACCTGCTGTTTTGGCTCTTGCTGGGACACTGGAGAGTGAGCAGCGCAACCGAACAACAGGGTGACGAGTGCGAGAGGCACGAGGGGTGCGAAGCGCTTTAGCATGGGCACGACCGTGGCTGATAGTTATAAAAGAAGCCGCGACTATGCCCGCTATCAACCTCATTTGCAAATTCAATCGATCTTTATGTGACTTCTCGGTTTCTCGTTTACATCTAAGCGCTTAAGCCCATTTTGAACCTTCGCGCAGCCTGCCCTCTGGCAGGAAAGCGGATTTGATGACGCCTGGAATATGCCGGAACCCGCGTAAAACCTGAAGTTGATCAGGTTTTTTTACCAACCAAGGGTTTCTTTCAGGAACGGGATTGTCAGTTTGCGCTGAGCCTGAAGGGAGGCCTGATCGAGGCGTTCAAGCAGCTCGAAAAGCGCACTCATGCTGCGGGTACCGCGGGTCAAAATAAAATGCCCGACTTCGTCAGTCAGGTGCAGGCCGCGACGGGATGCGCGCAACTGCAAGGCACGCAATTTGTCTTCGTCAGAGAGTGGACGCATCTGAAAAATCAGCGCCAGTGTCAGCCGCGACTTGAGGTCTGCCAGCTTCACCGGCAGCTCACGCGGAGATGTCGAGGCGGCGATCAGCAGACGCCGGCCGCTGTCACGTAGACGATTGAACAGATGGAACAGCGCCTCTTCCCAATCCGCCTTGCCGGCGACCGCCTGCAGATCGTCCAGGCATACCAGTTCGTATTGTTCGAGGTTGTCGAGGATTTCGATGCCGCGGTCCAGCAACTCGGCCAACGGCAGGTACACCGCAGGCTCTCCCAACTGTTCGAAGCGCAGACAGGCCGCCTGCAACAAATGCGTGCGCCCTACCCCGTCCTTGCCCCAGAGGTAAATCAGGCTTTCCGTCCAGCCGGCGTCGGCTTCGCAGAGCCGCTCGACATAGCCGAGTGCAGCGGCATTGGCGCCTGGGTAGTAATTGATAAAGGTAGCGTCATCACGCAGACGCACACCTAGGGGCAGCTGAATCGGTTTCATGCTGACTGAACAGTTCCAAAGGAACCGTTAGTGGCCTCTGTGTAAAGTTTGCGAAGTTTATACCCGTGAGGCTGACCGCACAATGCGACAGACCACAAGCAAAATCAAAGGTTTGCGTTAACACACTGGTTTTATGACAGTTTCTTTGACGGCGCATGTGACAGCCATGCGAGCGATACGGGCAAACCTGGCACGAAACCAGCCTGCCCGTCATGAGCGATCAAAAACCCTTACAGCGTGGATTCGTCGACACCGCCGTAGATATCCGAATCCTTATACAAATCATGTATGTGACGCACCAGGACCATAATCACCGCTGCCACCGGCAATGCCAGCAGCACGCCGGTAAAACCAAACAACTCACCGCCAGCCAGGATCGCAAAGATCACCGCCACCGGGTGCAAGCCGATCCGGTCACCCACCAGCAACGGCGTCAGCACCATACCTTCCAGCGCCTGGCCGACCATGAACACCGCGACTATGCCGATCATGGGATACAGATCGCCACCGAACTGGAACAGACCGGCAATCAACGCCGCACCAATCCCGATGACGAACCCCATGTACGGCACGATCGCCGCCAGACCGGCAATCAGACCGATCAACAACCCCAGCTCCAGCCCGACAATCATCAAGCCAGCAGCGTAGATCACGCCTAGCGCCAACATCACCAGCAACTGCCCGCGCACGAAGGCCCCGAGCACTTCATGGCATTCCCCGGCGAGGGTCATGACGCGCACTTCACGATCGCGTGGCAACAGGCTGCGGACCTTGGCCATCATCAGATCCCAGTCGCGCAGCAGATAAAAACTCACCACCGGAATCAGCACCAGATTGGCCAGCCAGCCAAGCAGCGCAAGGCCGGAAGCCGTCGCCTGACTCAGCACCACGCCGACCACATCGGTTGTCTGGCCCATGTGCGCACTGAACGCTGCCTTGAGCTTGTCGAACTTCCAGAAGCCGTCCGACAACCCCATCTTCGATTGCGCCCACGGCACGGCGGTGTGTTGCAACCAGTCGAGCATCTGCGGTGCCAATTCATACAAACGAAACAGCTGCCTGGCGAGCATCGGCACCAGCACCAACAGCAACGCGGTGACGATCAGCGTGAACAACGCGAACACCGCCACCACGCCCCAGGTCCGTGACAGACCGTGCTTCTCCAGCCGATCCACCAACGGGTCAAACAGATAGGCCAGCAGCAGCGCCACCAGGAACGGCGTCAGGATCGGGTGCAACAGGTAAACAAACGCGCAAAGCAGGACCACCCCACCGAGCCAGAACCAACGCCGTGTATCGGCCATGTACCACTCCTGCTTCTATATAAGGAAAAACTACCAGCGAAAACGTAACTGCGGCGTCGGGGCTGGCGCCGGCGCTGCGACCGGTGTCGAGCCTGCCGCCACGGGTTGAACAGGCGCCGTGGAGGCCGGCGCCTCACCAGTCGGAACTTCCTGCAACTTGGCCAAAGACAATTGCGCCCGCAGCTGATCGGGGCTGCCGTTGACCCGATAAAGCACGCGGTCACCATCAACGCTTTGCAGGCGAGCGCCAAAAGGCTCCAGCAAACGCCCGAGCGTCGCATAACGTTCCAGGTTCATCCCCTGCACCTCCAGCAATTGCTCGCTCGATGCACCCGGTTTGGCGACAAAACGCGGCGCCAGGCGTTGGCTGACCGCCAGCATCACAGCATCAGCCAGCGCTGCGGTATCGGCACCCTGCACGCTACCCGCTTCTTTCTGATCGCCCAGCCACAAACGCCACTTGGCTTGCCATTGGCCACCCTCTTCACGGGCATGCACCGCCAGTAACGCGTCAGCATTGTATCGGTCGGATGCGTCACGCAGCGGCGCCGGGTCTGCACTTTCCAGATTCGGCGCCGTGGCGACAATCTGCTCATCCAGGTCCGCCAGCGGCAAACGCAGCGGCAGCCCACGATGTTGAGCCGCTCGACGCAGTGGCGTAGCGCTGGCCTGACCATCGCCGACCAGGCTCGACCCTTCGGCCGAATCGTTCAACCACCAACCGAGAATCGACGGCCGGTTGGCGCCCCATACGGCCAACCCGGCACGCCGCAAGGCCTGTTCGGTGGTGGCCGGATCGAAATCGACTTTCAGCACTTGCGGCGGCCCGGCGTCGTAACCGAACTGACTGATGATCTGCTGAGGATCTTTGCGCACGGCCGCCAGACCCGGGTTCTGCGCAGCCTTGGGGTCGCCGGTCAGGCGCAACACCAACGTATCCAGCGCCCGCTGAGTCGCCTGATCGCGCTCCTCCGGTGTCTGACTGCTGACAGGTTCGCGCACCTGATAGAGGCTTTTGACTGTTTCGGCATGGCTGGTCAGGCTGACCATGGATAAACAGCCTACGAACAAGCATTTAAGAAAACGCATAAAAAGATTCCTGACGACAAGAGCGGCTGGACCAAACCGCATGAACATGAAGACGATTGAGCTAGGCTGTGACCACACGCTCAAGCAAAACATTCACACGATCACGTTAAGTTTTCGCATTGACATAACGATAGACGGTTAGCGTCGATACCTTATACAGCCATGCGGGACGCCACCAATACGAGCAATATCGATTTTTTTAGCGCGATATGCCTCTACCCGTCGGCACGAGGATGGCCGCTGCCCCTCAAGCCTGATAAAATCGCGCGCCTTCGCAGACCGGCAACAGCCGGGCACCCTGAAATTCGCGTACGGCAATTGCCCTTCGCCAGCTTCAGTGGCCCCACTGGACTCGGTCGTTACCCCCTGAATCCCCCCTAAAGGCCTGGATCATGAGCAAGCAACCCTCCCTGAGCTACAAGGACGCCGGTGTAGACATCGACGCCGGTGAAGCATTGGTCGAACGCATCAAGAGCGTCGCCAAGCGCACTGCGCGCCCGGAAGTCATGGGCGGCCTGGGCGGTTTCGGCGCCCTCTGCGAAATCCCGGCCGGTTACAAGCAACCGGTACTGGTATCGGGCACTGACGGCGTCGGCACCAAGCTGCGCCTGGCGCTGAACCTGAACAAGCACGACAGCATCGGCATCGACCTGGTTGCCATGTGCGTGAACGACCTGGTGGTCTGTGGCGCCGAACCGCTGTTCTTCCTCGACTACTACGCCACCGGCAAACTGAACGTCGAAACCGCGACCCAGGTCGTGACCGGCATCGGCGCAGGCTGTGAACTGTCCGGCTGCTCCCTGGTCGGCGGCGAAACCGCTGAAATGCCTGGCATGTACGAAGGCGAAGACTACGACCTGGCTGGCTTCTGCGTCGGCGTCGTGGAAAAAGCCGAAATCATCGACGGTTCTAAAGTCGCTGCCGGCGATGCCCTGCTCGCCCTGCCGTCTTCCGGCCCGCACTCCAACGGCTACTCGCTGATCCGCAAGATCATCGAAGTGTCCGGTGCAGACATCGAAAACATCCAGCTCGACGGCAAACCGCTGACCGACCTGCTGATGGCCCCGACCCGCATCTACGTGAAGCCGTTGCTCAAGCTGATCAAGGACACCGGTGCCGTCAAAGCCATGGCCCACATCACCGGTGGTGGCCTGCTGGACAACATCCCGCGCGTTCTGCCAAAAGGCGCACAAGCGGTGGTTGACGTTGCTAGCTGGACTCGTCCTGCCGTGTTCGACTGGCTGCAAGAGAAAGGCAACGTCGACGAAAACGAAATGCACCGCGTGCTGAACTGCGGCGTCGGCATGGTCATCTGCGTTGCTCAAGAGCACGTTGAAACCGCGCTGAACGTGCTGCGTGAAGCCGGCGAGCAGCCTTGGGTCATCGGTCAGATCGCCACCGCTGCCGAAGGCGCGGCCCAGGTTGAACTGAAGAACCTCAAGGCTCACTGATGCCTAAAACCTGTGATGTGGTGGTGCTGTTGTCCGGCACCGGCAGTAACTTGCAGGCTTTGATCGACAGCACGCGGACCGGCGACAGCCCGGCCCGCATCGCTGCGGTGATTTCCAACCGCGCCGACGCCTACGGCCTGCAACGCGCCAGGGACGCGGGTATCGACACCCGCACCCTGGATCACAAGGCTTTCGAAGGTCGCGAGGCCTTCGATGCCGCGCTGATCGAACTGATCGACGCCTTCAACCCCAAACTCGTGGTACTGGCCGGTTTCATGCGCATTCTCAGCGCTGACTTCGTGCGCCACTATCAGGGTCGCCTGCTCAATATCCATCCCTCGCTGCTGCCCAAATACAAAGGGTTACATACCCATGAGCGCGCGCTGGAGGCCGGCGATACTGAACATGGCTGCTCCGTGCACTTCGTCACCGAGGAACTCGATGGTGGACCACTGGTCGTACAGGCAGTAATACCGGTAGAGTTGCACGATTCGCCGCAGAGTCTGGCGCAGCGAGTCCATACCCAGGAACACCTGATCTACCCGATGGCCGTACGCTGGTTTGCTGAAGGTCGTTTATCACTCGGTGAACAAGGTGCTTTACTGGACGGACAGTTACTCGCGGCCAGCGGCCACTTGATTCGAACCTAGGAGATTTTATGCGTCGCGCCCTGCTCTTCGCTTGCGCTCTGTTCGCCCTGCCGTTTGCGCAGGCCGCAGACCTTCAACCCTTCTCCGCCAGCTACACCGCCGACTGGAAACAGCTGCCCATGAGCGGCACCGCCGAACGCAGCCTGACCAAGGGAGCCAACGGCGTCTGGAAACTCAGCTTCAAGGCGTCGATGATGATCGCCAGCCTGACTGAAGAAAGCACCCTGACCCTGGACAAGGACACGCTGCTGCCGCAGTCCTATCACTTCGAACGCGGTGGCCTGGGCAAAGCCAAGAAGGCTGATCTGGACTTCGACTGGGCCAACAAGATGGTCACCGGCACCGATCGCGGCGACGCGGTCAAACTGCCGCTCAACCGCGGCATGGTCGACAAATCCACCTATCAACTGGCGCTGCAGCATGACGTGGCCGCCGGCAAGAAAAGCATGAGCTATCAGGTCGTCGATGACGGCGAAGTCGATACCTATGACTTCCGCGTGCTGGGCTCGGAGAAAGTCGACACCAAGGCTGGCCAGATCGATGCGATCAAGGTCGAGCGCGTGCGCGACCCGACACAAAGCAAGCGCATCACCGTACTGTGGTTCGCCAAGGACTGGGATTACCTGCTGGTCCGTCTGCAACAAGTCGAAACCGACGGCAAGGAGTACAACATCATGCTCCTCGACGGTACGGTCAACGGCAAGACGGTCAAAGGCAGCTGATCCGCACAACATGAAAGCCCCGCAAATGCGGGGCTTTTTTTCGTCGGTTAACTTGGCACCCCAGATCCCCTGTGGGAACGGGCTTGCCCCAATGCCTGTAGGAGCGAGCTTGATCGCGAAAGCGGTATATCAGGCGACATCAATATTGACTGTACTGCCGTCTTCGCGAGCAAGCTCGCTCCTACAGGAATTTCGCTTAACTGACTGGCATTGTCGCTTGCCCGCGTTCGTCTGACAGGAACGATCAGCGCACGGTAAAGCGCTGCTGAGCCAGTAGACGGTCGCCCTGGAACACCATGAAACGCCATTCACCGGGAACGACTTCGTGACTTTCCGTGAACTCGAAAGCCATCAAGTCTTGCGGAGCGCCTGGCACCAGTTTCTGGGTCACCTCCAGTTTGTCGTGACGCTCACCATCCGGGGTGCGAATGCCCGGCGTGAAATAGAGCAACGTCAGCGGCTGGTCTTCGGCGACCTTGCCGGCCAACTGGTAACGCATCCCGAACTTGGTTCCCAGTTTCGCCGGGACGATTTCGGCCTGCTGGATCTGTTCATTGCTGCGGCGCAAAACTCGCTCGCCCGATTGCAGTTCGGCTTTCGGGCCAGCGAACACGCCGTATTCCACCGGGCCTTCGACGCGGACTTCGGCACTGGCCAGACCACTCACGAGCATCAATGTGGCCAAGGCGGTTAAACGGGTGAGGTGCATGGTGCGCTCCTTGATTGAGATGAGCGCGAGGGTATGACGCCGGGGTGACAGGACGATGACAACCTGTAGGAGCGAGGCTTGCCCGCGAAGAACGATGACGCGTAATACCCAATAACCGCGGTGCATTCTTCGCGGGCAAGCCTCGCTCCTACAGGAATGCTCTATAAATTCAGGGTCTTTTTTGATCGAATGACTTTTCCTGTTACCTGCGAGGTTTCCCATGACTGTTACCGTCAATACCGTCTCCGCCGAAGGTTTTCGTCACAGCGTCCAGATCGATGACCACGAACTCTTTGCCGATGTGGCGAAAACCTCTGGCGGCGAAGGCACCGCACCTGAACCACACGACTACTTCGACGCAGCCCTCGGTGCCTGTAAAGCCCTGACGCTGAAAATGTATGCCAGGAAAAAGGACATCCCGCTGACGGGCGTAGAAGTTGAGGTCACGCGCGACAACAGTGAAGAGCAGAAAGGCAAATACGCCCTGCACGTCGAACTCACGCTCAAGGGTGTGCTCACCGACGCCCAGCGTGACGAACTGCACCGCGTGGCCGACCGCTGCCCGGTACACAAGCTGATGACCACTTCCGATATCAGTATCGAAACCCATCTGTCCGAAGGTGCCTTCAGCCAATAGCGGCAAGGGCTGTGCAAGCGGGTTATGCTCCCAGCGTCACCCGCTCAGCCTGGAACGCACCATGAACACTCCGCTCGTGATCCGCCCTCGCGCCGAAGATGTCGAAGGCCAGCCGATTCTTCGCCCGTTGCCATCAGCCAAATGCCGCAACGTCGGACCTTTCGTGTTTTTCGACCACATGCTCGAAACCCGTTACCCAGCGGGCAAAGGCATGAACATCCGTCAGCACCCGCACATCGGCCTGTCCACCCTCACCTACCTGTTCGAAGGGCAAATCCAGCACAAGGACAGCCTCGGTTCCGATCAGGTGGTGAATGCCGGCGATGTCAGCTGGATGACGGCGGGTAGCGCAATTGCCCACGTCGAACGCACGCCCGAAGCCTTGAAAGAAAGCGGCTTTACCCTGCACGGCTTACAGATCTGGCTGGCTTCGCCCAAGGATCGTGAACACGGCCCGGGACATTACAGCCACCATCCGGCTGACACGCTGCCAGTCAGCGATAACCTTGGCGTGAAGATACGCATGATCGCCGGGTCAGGCTTTTGCCTCGAATCGCCGGTCCCGGTGCTTTCTCCTACGTTGTATGCCGAATTGAACCTGCAAACGGCGACCACATTGCTGATTCCCACCGAGCATGAAGAACGGGCGCTGTATGTGTTGAGCGGCGAGGCGCAGCTTGATGGCGAGCTGCTGGAGCGCTACACGCTAGTGGTGCTGCCAGCCGGGGAAGAGATGACACTGTTTGCCGAGAGCGACTGTCATGCCGTGCTCTTTGGCGGAGCGCCACTGGATGGACCGCGACGGATCAACTGGAATTTCGTGGCCAGCGATCCGGCATTGATCGATGAGGCCCGTCGGCGCTGGGCGGCCGGGGATTGGCCGACAGTGCCGGGGGAAAGTGAGCGGATCGAACTGCCGAAACACCGAAGCCCGCCAACGCCCCTGTAACTGATCGGCGGATCGTTCCCACGCTCCGCGTGGGAATGCAGCCCGTGACGCTCCGCGTCACTGGACGCGGAGCGTCCCTAGAGGCATTCCCACGCAGAGCGTGGGAACGATCAAAAAACCCGCCGAAGCGGGTTTTTTTACAACGCGGTTAAACCGACAGTTCAACCAGCAGCTTGTTCAGACGCCGCACGTAAGCGGCCGGGTCTTTCAAGCTGTCGCCGGCCGCCAGGGCCGCCTGATCGAACAGAATGTGCGACAGGTCGCCGAAGCGCTCGTCGCTCTGCTCGTTGTCGAGCTTCTCGATCAGCGGGTGAGCCGGGTTGAATTCGAAGATCGGCTTCGAATCCGGAACCTTCTGACCGCTGGCTTCCAGGATCTGACGCATTTGCAGGCCCAGGTCCTGTTCACCGATGGCCAGAATCGCCGGGGAATCGGTCAGACGGTGGGAAACCCGAACTTCAGCAACGGAGTCGCCCAGTGCAGTTTTCAGACGTTCAACCAGGCCTTCTTTGGACTTGGCGACTTCTTCCGCGGCTTTCTTGTCTTCTTCCGAATCCAGATTGCCGAGGTCCAGGTCACCGCGTGCCACGTCGACAAAGCTCTTGCCGTCGAAGTCGTTGAGGTAGCTCATCAGCCACTCGTCGATGCGGTCGGTCAGCAGCAGCACTTCGATGCCTTTCTTGCGGAAGACTTCCAGGTGCGGGCTGTTTTTGACTTGCGCATAGGTTTCGCCAGTCAGGTAGTAGATCTTGTCCTGACCTTCCTTGGCGCGAGCCAGGTAATCGGCCAAGCCCACAACTTGCTCGCCGTCGTCGCCCTGAGTGGACGCGAAACGCAGCAGGCCGGCAATTTTCTCTTTGTTGGCGAAGTCTTCTGCCGGGCCTTCTTTCATGACCTGACCGAAGTTCTTCCAGAAGCCCTTGTATTGCTCAGGCTCGTTCTTCGCCAGTTTTTCCAGCATGTCCAGAACACGCTTGGTCAACGCCGACTTCATGGAGTCGATGATCGGGTCTTTCTGCAGGATTTCCCGCGACACGTTCAGCGACAGGTCGTTGGAATCGACCACGCCTTTGATGAAGCGCAGGTACAGCGGCAGGAACGACTCGGCCTGATCCATGACGAACACGCGCTGCACGTACAGCTTCAGGCCTTTCGGCGCTTCACGCTGATACAGGTCGAACGGAGCACGGGTCGGCACATACAGCAGCGAGGTGTACTCGAGCTTGCCTTCGACCTTGTTGTGGCTCCAGCTCAGCGGGTTTTCAAAATCGTGAGCGACGTGTTTGTAGAACTCCTGGTACTCCTCATCTTTTACTTCAGTGCGAGGGCGAGTCCACAGGGCACTGGCGCGGTTGACGGTTTCCCATTCCTGCGTCGGTTGCTCTTCACCTTCAACGGCGGCCACTTCTTTCGGCAGCTCGATCGGCAAGGCGATGTGGTCGGAGTACTTCTTGATGATGTTGCGCAGACGCCAGCCATCGGCGAATTCGTCTTCAGCGGACTTCAGGTGCAGGACGATGCGAGTACCACGGTCGGCTTTCTCGACAGTGGAAATTTCGAACTCGCCTTCGCCCTTGGACGACCAGTGCACGCCTTCGCTGGCGGCGACGCCGGCACGACGGCTGAATACGTCGACTTTATCGGCGACGATGAAGGCCGAGTAGAAACCGACACCGAATTGACCGATCAGGTGCGAGTCTTTTTTCTGATCGCCAGACAGGTGTTTCATGAAATCGGCAGTGCCGGACTTGGCGATGGTGCCCAGATGGGTGACCGCGTCTTCACGGCTCATGCCGATGCCGTTGTCTTCGAGGGTGACGGTTTTAGCGTCTTTGTCGAAGCTCACACGGATTTTCAGTTCAGCGCCGCCTTCCAGCAACTCAGGCTTGGCGAGGGCTTCAAAGCGTAATTTATCGACAGCGTCAGAGGCGTTCGAGATCAATTCGCGAAGGAAAATTTCCTTGTTGGAATACAGCGAATGGATCATGAGGTGCAGCAGTTGCTTCACCTCGGTCTGGAAGCCCAGGGTTTCCTTTTGAGTTTCCACACTCATGGTCATCAAACTCCAATCAGATGGCAGTGGCCGCGACCTTGAGGGTCAGCGGCGGGTTGTCCTCAGAGTTGGGGGCTGAGATCAGGATTTCAAGGGCTCTTCGATTTTGAAGTGAGCGCGAGCCGTGGCAATGGGCTCGGCTTCAGTGCTTTGCCAGGCGGTAATCGCCACATTGGCTACCCGACGCCCCTGACGGCATACCTGGCATCTGGCCCAGGTATCGCGAAACTGCCCCGCGCGCAGGTAATCGAGGGAAAAGTCGATAATCTTCGGCACACCGGGCGAGCCGGTGAAAATCAGCAGGTGCAATGCCGCCGAGAGCTCCATGAACCCGGCAATCACTCCACCATGAATCGCCGGCAATAAAGGATTACCAATGTTGTCCTTGTTGGCCGGCAGACGAAACAGCAGCTCATCCCCCACCCGTGAACATTCAACGCCAATCAGCCTGGCATAGGGAATCAGGTCCAGCAGCGAGGCGTAGTCCCCCTGCGCATGGGCCTGTTGAAGTTGCTCCTTGAACATGTCAGTCATTTCGCACCTCCGGCAATAACACCGCCAAACCCTTTGGTGCCTTTGATGCCCTTGCCCATACGCATGAAGGTGCCCACCACATGGGCGATGGGCTGTTCGGGGTCGTCCTGATAGGCAAAACCACGCGCGAAGATTACGTCGGTGGTCACCCGGTAGCATTGGGCGAAGCCGTAGACGTCCTTGTGCGGCTCGGCGGCGTGCATGTAATCGATGCGCAAGTCGAGCGTCGGGCAGACTTCGAATTCGGGCAGCACGCAGAGAGTGGCCATGCCGCAGGCGGTGTCCATCAGCGAAGTCAGTGCACCGCCATGAATCACTCCGGTTTGCGGGTTGCCGACGATCTGCGGGCTGTACGGCAGAATCACCGTCAACCCTTCGCTGCTGGCACTGTGAACGCGCATGCCGAGTACCTGACAATGCCGCAATGCCGACAGGAATCGCGTCGCACGCTCAAAAACGGGGTTTTCGGCCATTGGATAAAACTCTTCTTAGTGTCGGGCCAAAATAGCAGGCTAGAGGGCAAAAGTTCCGCAGCAAAACAAACTTATATATCTGTGCGAATTGAGGAACTTAACCCTGATCGCCGTGCTCGAAAGGCCAACTAGATATTTCCATAAGGAGAAACACCCCATGCGTAAGACTTTAGCTATTGCCTTGATGTTGACCGCTTCCCTCGGTCTCGCTGCCTGCGATAAAAAATCCGAGGACAAAGCTCAAGAAGCCACCAAACATGCTGAGCAAGCTCAGGAAAAAATGGGCGAAGCTCAGGATAAAGTGAACGAGGCAGCAAAAGAAAACGCCGAAGCTGCCAAAGCTCAGGCCGAATCGAACGAAGCAGCGACAAAAGAAGCCGCTCCAGCTCCGGTTCCAGCACCAGAAGCACCTAAAAACTAAAACCGTTTTTAGTGTGATAAAAGAAAACCCGCCAAGTGCGGGTTTTCTTTTTATTGGCGATAAGTGTTAGAGCAAAACCGCCCTAAAAGTCGGACTAATCATCAGCAACAACGAACACACTAAACCCACAAACCACACCAGACTGCGCTGCCAGGCCAGATCTACCCAATAGCACAGCAAGTAAATGACGCGTGTGATCACGAAGATGATTGCGAGCGCATCGATCAGCCATCCCGCCGTCTGCGTGGTGTGCGCCATCAACACCCCAACCGCAAACAATAGGAACGCCTCAAAACTGTTCTGGTGAGCCGCCAATGCACGGGCACCAAAGCCGGTAAGTTGCGCCTGCTGCTGGCGCGGCAGATGATTGTTGTAACCACCTTGCTCGTTCATGGCCTTGGCCACTGGAATCTTTGCCACGTAAATCAACAATGCGCTGATAAACACACACCAGAACGGAATACTCATCAAGCAGCCTCTTTGTTCGCCTCAGGCAATGGCGCCTCTGTAGGGGTATAGACCATCACATCAAGAACATCGGAGTGAAACTCGCGGCGATACAACACCAGCACGACGCCGGCACTCATCAACATGAACAACCAGGGGCTGACGAACCACGCCAGCATGGTCATGCCAAAGTAATAGGAGCGCAGACCGAAGTTGAACTGGTTGGCCGCCATGGAGATGACACGGGCGGCTCGGGAGGCGAAGGCTTTGCGTTCTTGCTCGGACACATGGCGCTCGCCAATCATCGGCGCCGAACCCACGAGAATCGCCGCAAAGTTGTACTGACGCATGCACCAGCTGAACGTAAAGAACGCATAGACAAACACCAGCGCCAGGCACAACAACTTGATCTCCGACATGCCTTGGGAGGCCTGTTGCACCATCGGGATATCCGCCAGCAACGACACGGCTCTGTCGGACGCACCCAACACCGTGAGAATACCGGCCAGGATAATCAGCGTACTGGAAGCGAAGAACGAGGCATTACGCTCCAGGTTACCGATCACGCTGGCATCGGCAATGCGGTTGTCGCGCAACAGCATGCGGCGCATCCAGTCTTCGCGATACAGGTGCAACACGCTGGCCAGGCACGCGGTGTCGCGGCCCTTCCATGAGGCATAACGGGTGTAACCACCCCAGCAGACGACAAACCAGAGCGCGGCGAGGATGTGGATCAGATTGGCGTGGATGAACGACATGCAATTCCCTGTGAGACATTGGCAACAGTAGAACCTGTAGGAGCGAGGCTTGCCCGCGAAGGCGGTGTCCACATGCAAAAGAATTATCGCCTGACACACCGCCTTCGCGGGCAAGCCTCGCTCCTACACAGGCAATGCTTCGACGTTAGCGCAAGGAAAAAGACACTGCATCACGCGCATAAAAAATGCCCCGTATCGATTGATACGGGGCATTTCCATTTGCAGCTCGAGGCCCGCTTGTGGCGGGTCATGAAGCAGCTTAAGCCAGCGCTTCTTCGCGCTTGCCCAGCAGACGGTCACAAGCCACGGCAACCACCAGGGTCATGACCGACGGCACCAGCCAAGCCAAACCCTGCTCGCTCAACGGCAAGTGAGCCAGTTGAGTTGGCATCCAGTCCGCAAGTCCGGCGCCCTTGAGGGCATCGATCAGGCCGAAGATGAACGACACCAGCATCACCGGACCGACAATGCGGCCCTGCTCATGCCAGAAGTCCTTGCAGAAACTCAGGGCGACCAAGGCGATGCACGGCGGGTAGATGGCGGTCAGCACCGGGATCGAGAACGCGATCAGCTTGGTAAGGCCCAGGTTGGACACCAACAGGGAGAACGCAGCCAGGATAATCACCAGTGTCTTGTAGGACAGTGGCAGTACACGGCTGAAGTATTCAGCACAGGCACACGTCAGACCGACCGCTGTCACCAGGCAGGCCAGGGAGATCAGCACCGCAAGGAAACCGCTGCCCAATGAACCAAACGTGTGCTGCACGTAAGCGTGCAATACCGCAGCGCCATTGGCAGCACCGGCGGCCACTTCATGGCTGCCCGAACCGAGACGGAACAGACTGACGTAAACCAGCGCCAGACCCACGCCGGCAATCAGCCCGGCGATGATCGCGTAACGGGTGATCAACGCCGGCGATTCCACGCCCCGGGAACGAATGGCGTTGACAATGACAATGCCAAATACCAGCGCACCCAGGGTATCCATGGTCAGGTAACCATTGATAAAGCCTTGGGAGAACGGTGCAGCGACATATTCAGGAGTGGCCACGCCGATATCACCAGCCGGCAACGCGAACGCGGCAATGCCGAGAACGGCCAGGGCGATGATCTTCAGCGGCGCAAGGAAACGTCCTACGGTATCCAGCAGACGGCCCGGATAGAGCGAGATGAAGAACACCACCAGGAAGTACACCGAGCTATAGAGAAACAGCGCCAGCGGGCTCTCGCCGGTCAGCGGCGCCAAGCCTACTTCAAACGACACGGTCGCGGTGCGCGGCGTCGCGAACAATGGGCCGACAGCGAGGTAGCACGCGGCTGCCAGCAGGCCACCGGCGACTTTACCGATCGGGCTGCTCAACGCATCCATTGCACCACCGACTTTGGCCAGGGCAACAACGGTGATCACCGGCAGACCGACCGCGGTGATCAGAAAACCCAGCGCCGCCATCCAGACATTAGGCCCGGACTGCAAACCGACGATAGGCGGGAAGATGATGTTGCCAGCCCCGACGAACAGGGCAAACGTCATAAAACCCAGTGCCAGGATGTCCTGGCCTTTCAACACTTTCATTAAGGAAATACCACACTACTGAATCGGAATTTAGAGAGGGATTTCCCTTATGGGTGAGGGAAATGCTGTCGGCCCGTATAGGACTGACCCGTTTAGCGCGTCGCTGCCTTGTGGGCCGCGGACGCAAAAATGGCTGCTAGCCTAACGAATTTGCACGACAAACGCACTGTTAGGGTGCGATCTATCCGATACGCGACACTTCAATGTCGCGTTTTTGCATGTAAATGGTGGGTGGCTGCAAGTAAGCCTTCGCGGGCAAGCCTCGCTCCTACAGGTATTGAGTCATTCGCCATATTTGTGAGCGACGTAAATCTGTAGGAGCGAGGCTTGCCCGCGAAGAGGCCCTCCCCGGAAACGACAAAGGCCACCCGAAGGTGGCCTTTGTTTGGTAAAGCGTCAGTTAAGCGCGAAGCTTACTTGATCGCCCAACCGGTCAGCTCGGACAAAGCCTTGCCGATGTCTGCCAGCGAACGCACGGTTTTAACGCCTGCGTCTTCCAGGGCAGCAAACTTCTCGTCTGCAGTGCCTTTGCCGCCAGAGATGATTGCGCCAGCATGGCCCATGCGCTTGCCCGGAGGAGCAGTCACACCAGCGATGTAGGAAACAACCGGCTTGGTCACGTGTGCCTTGATGTAGGCAGCCGCTTCTTCTTCAGCCGAACCGCCGATCTCGCCGATCATTACGATCGCTTCGGTCTTCGGGTCTTCCTGGAACAGCTTCAGGATGTCGATGAAGTTCGAACCCGGGATCGGGTCACCACCGATGCCGACGCAAGTCGACTGACCGAAACCGGCGTCAGTAGTCTGCTTCACAGCTTCGTAGGTCAGGGTGCCGGAACGGGAAACGATACCGACCTTGCCTGGCAAGTGAATGTGACCTGGCATGATGCCGATCTTGCATTCGCCTGGAGTGATCACGCCTGGGCAGTTAGGGCCGATCAGGGTGATACCCAGCTCGTCGCACTTGACCTTGGCATCCAGCATATCCAGGGTAGGAATGCCTTCAGTGATGCAAACGATCAGCTTGATGCCGCCGAATGCTGCTTCCAGGATGGAGTCCTTGCAGAAAGGAGCTGGAACGTAGATCACGCTGGCGGTGGCGCCAGTGGCAGCTACAGCGTCTTTCACGGTGTTGAACACTGGCAGACCCAGGTGCTCGGTGCCGCCTTTGCCTGGAGTTACACCACCAACCATCTTGGTGCCGTACTCGATGGCTTGCTGGGTGTGGAAACTACCTTGCGAACCGGTAATGCCCTGGCAGATAACTTTGGTGTCTTTATTGATCAGGACGCTCATTATTTGCCCTCCGCAGCTTTGACAACTTGTTGAGCAGCGTCGGTCAGGCTGGTAGCAGCGATGATGTTCAAACCGCTTTCTGCCAGTACTTTAGCGCCCAGCTCAGCGTTGTTGCCTTCAAGGCGAACAACAACCGGGATTTTCACGCCGACTTCTTTCACAGCGCCGATGATGCCTTCGGCAATCATGTCGCAACGAACGATGCCGCCGAAGATGTTGACCAATACTGCAGCGACGTTAGTGTCGGACAGGATGATCTTGAACGCTTCGGTTACGCGTTCTTTGGTAGCACCGCCGCCCACGTCGAGGAAGTTGGCTGGTTTGCCGCCATGCAGGTTGACGATGTCCATGGTACCCATGGCCAGGCCAGCACCGTTGACCATGCAACCGATGTTGCCTTCCAGTGCTACGTAGTTCAGTTCGAACTTGGCAGCGTGCGCTTCGCGCGGATCGTCTTGCGACGGATCGTGGAAAGTCTTCAGCTTAGGCTGACGGTACATGGCGTTGGCGTCGATGTTGATCTTGGCGTCGAGGCAATGCAGATCGCCGTCAGCCTTGATCACCAGCGGGTTCACTTCCAGCAGAGCCAGGTCGTGATCCTTGAACAGCTTGGCCAGACCTACGAAGATCTTGGCGAACTGAGCAACTTGCTTGCCTTCCAGACCCAGCTGGAATGCCAGCTCGCGACCCTGGAATGGCTGAGCGCCAACCAGTGGATCGATAGTGGCCTTGAGGATTTTCTCAGGGGTGTCGTGAGCGATTTTCTCGATGTCCACGCCACCTTCGGTGGAAGCCATGAACACGATGCGACGGCTCGAACGGTCAACGACAGCGCCCAGGTACAGCTCTTTAGCGATATCAGTGCACGATTCAACCAGGATCTTGGTGACTGGCTGACCATTGGCATCAGTCTGGTAAGTCACCAGACGCTTGCCCAACCACTGTTGAGCGAATGCTTTGGCGTCTTCTTTGCTGCGAACCAGCTTTACGCCGCCCGCTTTACCGCGACCACCAGCGTGGACCTGGGCTTTGACAACCCACTCGGTGCCGCCGATTTTGTCGCAAGCTTCTGCTGCTGCTTCCGGGGTGTCTACTGCATAGCCGGTGGAAACTGGCAGGCCGTATTCAGCGAACAGCTGCTTACCCTGATACTCGTGAAGATTCATGCTTATTACCGTCTTCGTTAGGTACTGCGCATTCGGTGCTGCACTTGTTCAAGTGCCGCACCACCTGTGACTGCTGCTTGCGTAGTCTTTCCGGATACCCGGTACAACTACACAAGACTGCGTCCAGCGGACATTCCGCGGTGAGTCTTGCATGCAAGGCTCACGACGGGCCGTACCGCCGTGGTTTCTTATTGTCTTAACGCTTCTTGCGGTTGGCGATGTGGATGGCGCCGCCATTCACTGCCAAAGCTGCTTCGTGCAAGGCTTCAGACAGGGTCGGATGGGAGAAAACCATCATGCCCAGGTCTTCAGCGCTGGTGCCGAATTCCATACCGATCGCGCCCTGCTGAACCAGTTCTGCAGCGCTCGGGCCAATCACGTGGACGCCCAATACGCGGTCAGTCTTGGCATCGGCAATGACTTTCACGAAACCGCCGGTGTCGTTGGCTGCCATGGCACGGCCACTGGCTGCGAACGGGAAGGTGCCAACGTTAACTTCAACGCCTTCAGCCTTCAAGGTCTGCTCGGTTTTGCCGACCCACGCGATTTCCGGGTGAGTATAAATAACTGACGGGATCAGGTCATAGTTGATTTGGGCTTTGTGGCCCTTGATGCGCTCAACCACCATGATGCCTTCTTCGGACGCCTTGTGCGCCAGCATCATGCCGCGAACCACGTCACCGATCGCGTAAACGCCCGGTACGCTGGTCGCGCACTGGTCGTCAACGAAGATGAAGCCACGCTCGTCGATGGTCACACCGCTGTCGGCAGCCAACAGTTCGGTGGTCACTGGACGGCGACCAACGGCAACGATCAGCTTGTCGAAAGTGATGTTCTGTTCGCCATTGGCATCGGTGTAGTTCACAACGACTTCGTCGCCGTTCACTTTGGAACCGGTGACGCGAGCGCCCAGCTTGATATCCAGACCTTGCTTGGTCAGGGTTTTGTAGGCTTCTTTGGAAACGGCGTCGTCAGCGGCTGGCAGGAACTTCTCCAGGGCTTCCAGAACAACCACTTCAGCGCCCAGACGGGACCAAACCGAACCCAGCTCCAGACCGATCACGCCAGCGCCGATAACGCCCAGACGCTTGGGTACGGATTGGAATTCCAGCGCGCCCGTCGAATCGACGATCACGTTCTGGTCAACCGGAGCCGGCGGAATGTCGATCGGACGCGAGCCCGAAGCCAGAATCACGTTCTCGGCTTCGATGATTTCAACGCTGCCGTCTGGCTTGGTCAGTTCGACTTTCTTGCCGGCCAGCAGTTTGCCGTGGCCTTGCAGGGAAGTGACGCCGTTGGCCTTGAACAAGGTCGAAACGCCAGAGGTCAGGCCTTTGACGATGGTGGATTTACGGCCGACCATCGCTGCCACGTCCATGGTCACGCCAGCGTGATTGATACCGTGGATCGCGAAGCCTTCTTTGGCTTCCTTGTATTTCCAGGAGCTGTCCAGCAGCGCCTTGGATGGAATGCAACCGACGTTCAGGCAAGTACCGCCGAGGGCCAGTTTGCCTTCCTTGTCGGTGTATTTCTCGATGCAGGCAGTGGAGAGGCCCAGTTGCGCTGCTTTAATGGCAGCCACGTAACCGCCAGGGCCCGCACCAATCACTACCACGTCGAATTTCTGAGTCATGTGTCATTCCTTCTCGAATCAAACCGGACGGTCCCTTTTGAGGACCGTCGTGGGACGAAGCTGGTCATTACAGAAGGGCCGCTCATCGCTGAACGGCCCGTGCAACGAAATCAGATATCCAGCAGCAAACGAGCCGGGTCTTCCAGCAGGTTCTTGATGGTAACCAGGAAGGTCACAGCTTCTTTGCCGTCGATCAAACGGTGATCGTAGGACAGAGCGAGGTACATCATCGGACGGATAACAACTTGACCGTTGATTGCCATAGGACGCTGCAGAATGTTGTGCATGCCCAGGATGGCCGCTTGTGGCGGGTTGACGATCGGCGTCGACATCATCGAACCGAAGGTACCACCGTTGGTGATGGTGAACGTACCGCCAGTCATCTCGTCCATCGACAGCTTGCCGTCACGAGCCTTCTTGCCGAAGGTGGCGATGCCGCCTTCGATTTCAGCCAGGCTCATCAGTTCGGCGTTACGCAGAACCGGTACAACCAGGCCGCGGTCGCTGGAAACAGCAACACCGACGTCAGCGTAGCCGTGGTAAACGATGTCGGCACCGTCGATCGACGCGTTGACAGCCGGGAAACGTTTCAGCGCTTCGGTGGCAGCCTTGACGAAGAACGACATGAAGCCCAGGCGTACGCCGTTGTGGGACTTCTCGAACAGGTCTTTGTACTTCGAACGCAGGGCCATGACTTCGGTCATGTCGACTTCGTTGAAAGTGGTCAGCATCGCCATGTTCGACTGAGCTTCAACCAGACGCTTGGCAACGGTGGCCCGCACGCGAGTCATCGGTACACGCTTCTCGACGCGATCGCCAGCAGCGAAAACCGGAGCAGCAGCAGCCGGTGCAGCAGCCTTGGCAGGTGCGGCAGCCGGAGCGGCTTTCTTGGCAGTAACAGCTGCGACCACGTCTTCCTTGGTCACACGACCGCCTTTGCCAGTGCCGGCAACGGAAGCGATGTTGATGCCGTTTTCTTCAGCCAGCTTGCGAGCAGCCGGTGCAGCAACAGGATCGTCTTCGCCGACTTCGGCAGGAGCAGCGGCAGCAGCAGGTGCAGCAGCGGCGGCTGGAGCGGCAGCAGCACCGCCCTCACCGATGGAGCCCAGAACTTCGTCGGACAGAACGGTGTCGCCTTCGTTCTTGACGATAGCGCCCAGCACGCCGTCAGCGGTGGCCAACACTTCCAGTACGACTTTGTCAGTTTCGATGTCGACGATCAGTTCGTCACGCTTGACGGCGTCGCCCGGTTTTTTGTGCCAGGTGGCAACGGTGCCATCGGCAACCGATTCCGGGAAAGTGGGGGCTTTGATTTCGATAGCCATTATCTGTGGGTCCTTAAATTCGGTTTCAGGTGCGCGAAGGCGTTAAACAGTAAAGGCGTCTTGCAGCAGTTGTTCCTGCTGCTCAGCGTGCATCGATGCGTAACCACAAGCAGGTGCAGCAGAAGCCTCACGGCCCGCGTACTCAAGTACGAGAGACTTGTCGTGATTGCCAACGATGCGGCGCATGTGGTGTTGGCTGCAGTACCAGGCACCCTGGTTCATCGGCTCTTCCTGACACCAAACGATATGTTTGAGGTTGGTATAAGGAGCCAGGACTTCGTTCAAGTCGTCCTCAGGGAATGGGTACAGCTGCTCGATACGCACGATGGCGATGTCGTCACGACCTTCGGCACGGCGTTTTTCCAGCAGGTCGTAGTAGACCTTGCCGCTACACAGAACAACGCGCTCGACCTTTTTCGGGTCCAGGGCATCGATTTCCGGGATAACGGTCTGGAACGAACCTTCGGCCAGATCTTCCAGGGTCGAGATGGCCAGTTTATGACGCAACAGCGATTTCGGCGTCAGGACGATCAATGGCTTGCGCAGAGGGCGAATCACCTGACGACGCAGCAAGTGGTAGATCTGGGCCGGCGTGGTCGGCACGGCTACCTGAATGTTGTGCTCGGCGCACAGTTGCAGGTAACGCTCCAGACGGGCCGAGGAGTGCTCCGGACCCTGACCTTCATAACCGTGCGGCAGCAGCATGGTCAGACCGCAAAGACGGCCCCACTTGTGCTCGCCACTGGTGATGAACTGGTCGATAACCACTTGGGCACCGTTGGCGAAGTCGCCGAACTGGGCTTCCCAGATCACCAGCGCCTCAGGCGTGGTGGTCGAGTAACCGTATTCGAACGCCAGCACGGCTTCTTCGGACAGGAACGAATCGTACAGGTCGAAACGTGGCTGGCCCTTGTACAGGTTTTGCAGCGGGACGTAGGTACCCGCGTCTTTCTGGTTGTGCAAGACAGCGTGACGGTGCGAGAACGTACCGCGACCGATGTCCTGACCCGTCATGCGAATCGGGTGACCTTCGAACGCCAGGGTCGCGTACGCCATGGTTTCGGCGTAACCCCAGTTGATCGGCAGGCCGCCGGCTTGCATCTTCTGACGGTCTTCGTAGATTTTCGAGACCTGGCGCTGAACCACGAAGCCTTCCGGAATTTCCAGCAGCTTGGCAGACAGTTCCTGCAAGGTTTTCAGATCGAAGCGAGTGTCGTGACGCGCGGTCCAGGCGTGGCCCAGATACGGACGCCAGTCCACGAACAACTCTTTGTTCGGCTCTTTGACCAGGCTTTTTACCACGTGCAGACCGTTGTCCAGCGCGTTGCGGTATTCGTCGACTTTCGCCTGAACACGCTCAACGTCCAGTACACCGCTCTGGGTCAGACGATCGGCGTACAGTTCACGGGTGGTGCGCTGTTTGGTGATCTGCTGATACATGATTGGCTGGGTGCCGCTAGGCTCGTCGGCCTCGTTGTGGCCGCGACGACGGTAGCAGACCAGGTCGATCACCACGTCACGCTTGAACTGCATGCGGTAGTCGATGGCCAGCTGGGTCACGAACAACACGGCTTCCGGATCATCACCATTTACATGGAGGATCGGCGCCTGGATCATTTTCGCGACGTCGGTGCAGTACTCGGTGGAGCGCGAGTCTTCCGGATTGCTGATGGTGAAGCCGACCTGGTTGTTGATCACCAGGTGGATCGTGCCGCCAGTCTTGAAGCCGCGGGTCTGCGACATCTGGAAGGTTTCCATGACCACGCCTTGACCGGCGAATGCCGCGTCACCGTGGATGGAAATCGGCAGAACCTTTTCACCGGTAGGGTCGTTACGACGATCCTGACGGGCGCGGACCGAACCTTCGACCACTGGAGAAACGATTTCCAGGTGAGACGGGTTGAAAGCCATGGCCAGGTGAACTTCACCGCCAGTGGTCATGACGTTGGACGAGAAGCCCTGGTGATATTTAACGTCACCGGAACCCAGCTCGACCTTCTTCTTGCCTTCGAACTCGTCGAACAGCTCGCGCGGGTTTTTGCCGAAGGTATTGACCAGCACGTTCAGACGACCACGGTGGGCCATGCCGATCACGATTTCCTTGGTTCCGTAGGAACCGGAACGCTGGATCAGCTCGTCGAGCAACGGAATCAGGCTCTCGCCCCCTTCCAGACCGAAGCGCTTGGTGCCCGGGTATTTGGTGCCCAGGTATTTTTCCAGGCCTTCAGCCGCGGTAACGCGCTCAAGCAAGTGGCCCTTGATATCGGCGGAGTACGTCGGACGGCCGCGCACGCTTTCCAGACGCTGCTGGAACCACTGGCGCTGCTCGGAATCGACGATGTGCGTAAATTCAGCGCCGATGGTGCGGCAATATGTCTGCTGCAACGCTTCGTGAATTTCGCGTAGGCTCGCCTCCTCTTTGCCGATGAACAGGTCGCCGGCACGGAAGGTCGTATCAAGATCGGCATTGGTCAAGCCGTAATGATTGATTGACAGGTCTGCAGGAGCAGGACGCTGCCACAGCCCCAGCGGGTCAAGCTGGGCTGCCTGGTGGCCACGCATACGGTAGGCCTGGATCAATCGCAGCACTTCAACTTGCTTCTTCTCGTGCTCACTGCTCACGCTGCCGGCGGAAACCGGTTGGGCGCGGCGCTGGTTCTTTGCCAGCAAGACGAAATGATCGCGAATTGTGGAGTGCGAAACATCGGTAGCAGTGTTGCCATCAGCAGGCAACTTCTGGAAGTAGGTGCGCCACTCTTCTGGCACAGCGTTAGGGTCGTGCAGGTAGAGCTCGTAGAGCTCTTCCACATAGGCAGCGTTACTACCGGATAGGTAGGCGCTGTTCCACATGCGCTGCATCACGCTTTCTTGCATGCTTGGTCACCCTCGGTTAGGGGAACACCACCGGCGTCGACACCGAGAAAACTTGCAGAAGTCCGAATGCAGCGACTAAAACAAGCCACTTAGGATCACGCTGATAGTCCGGGTACCAGCCCGGATGCCCCTGCTTGTCTCATTTCTTCAAAATAAGAGCCGCAGCCTTATAAGCTGCTGCTCAGGTTAAAACTACGGCGCCGGTTGAAGCCTGCGCCGTAGCATCTACGGGTACAGCGGTCCTACGGGTACAGCAGCTGAATCACACGCCGCTTTGCAGCAGCATGTTACGGATGTGACCGATGGCCTTAGTCGGGTTCAGGCCTTTCGGACAAACGTTGACGCAGTTCATGATGCCCCGGCAGCGGAATACGCTGAACGGGTCATCCAGCGAAGCCAGACGCTCGGATGTCTTGTTGTCGCGGCTGTCTGCCAGGAAGCGATAGGCTTGCAGCAGAGCAGCCGGACCCAGGAACTTGTCCGGGTTCCACCAGAAGGACGGGCACGAAGTCGAGCAGCAAGCGCACAGAATGCACTCGTACAGACCATCGAGCTTTTCACGCTCTTCAGGGGACTGCAGACGCTCGATGGCCGGAGCCGGCGTGTCGTTCTGCAGGTATGGCTTAACCTTTTCGTATTGCTTGTAGAAGATGCTCATATCGACGACCAGGTCACGGATAACCGGCAAACCTGGCAGCGGACGAACGATCAACTTGTTGCGCTTTACGACGGCAGACAGCGGCGTGATGCACGCCAGACCGTTCTTGCCGTTGATGTTCATGCCGTCGGAACCGCAAACACCTTCACGGCAAGAGCGACGATAGGAGAAACCTTCGTCCTGCTCTTTGATCAGGGCCAGCACGTCCAGCACCATCAGGTCTTTACCACCGGTATCAACCTGGAATTCCTGCATGAACGGCGCAGCGTCCTGATCAGGGTTGTAACGATAAACACTGACTTGCAACATGGCGGCCACCCTTAATAAGTCCGAATCTTAGGTTCAAAAGTCGGAACAGTCTTCGGCGAGAAGTTCACAGCACGCTTGGTTACGCGCTTGTCACCCGGGAAGTACAGGGTGTGGCACAGCCAGTTTTCGTCGTCACGGTCTTCGAAGTCTTCACGGGCGTGAGCACCGCGGGACTCTTTGCGCACTTCTGCGGCGATGGCGGTGGCTTCAGCCACTTCCAGCAGGTTCTGCAGTTCCAGCGCTTCGATACGCGCAGTGTTGAACGCCTGGCTCTTGTCGTTGATCTTGACGTTGGCGATACGGCCACGCAGATCAGCCAGCTGAGCAATACCCTTCTGCATGTATTCGCCGGTACGGAACACACCGAAGTAGTTCTGCATGCAGCTTTGCAGTTCGCGACGCAGGGTTGCCACGTCTTCACCTTCAGTACGCTCGTTCAGAGCGGACAGGCGTGCCAGAGCAGCTTCGATGTCGGCGTCAGTAGCGTCGTCGTATTCGATACCTTCGGTCAGCGCTTTTTCCAGGTGCAGGCCGGCAGCACGGCCGAACACCACCAGGTCGAGCAACGAGTTGCCGCCCAGACGGTTGGCACCGTGAACCGATACGCAAGCCACTTCACCGACCGCGAACAGGCCTGGAATGATGGTATCTACGCCATCGGCGTCCTGAGTCATCGCCTGACCATGAATGTTGGTGGCAACGCCGCCCATCATATAGTGGCAGGTCGGAACGACTGGAACCGGAGCAACTACCGGGTCAACGTGTGCGAAAGTCTTGGACAGTTCGCAGATACCTGGCAGACGGCTGTGCAGCACTTCCTCGCCCAGGTGGTCGAGTTTGAGCATCACGTGGTCGCCATTCGGACCGCAACCGTTGCCGGCGATGATTTCCTTAACCATCGAACGGGCAACAACGTCACGACCGGCAAGGTCTTTGGCGTTCGGAGCATAACGCTCCATGAAACGCTCGCCGTGCTTGTTGATCAGGTAACCACCTTCACCACGGCAACCTTCGGTAACCAGTACACCGGCGCCGGCGATGCCGGTCGGGTGGAACTGCCACATTTCGATGTCTTGTACCGGTACGCCGGCACGCAGCGCCATACCAACGCCGTCACCGGTGTTGATCAGGGCGTTGGTGGTCGAAGCGTAGATGCGACCTGCACCGCCGGTGGCCAGTACGGTGGCCTTGGCACGGATGTAGGTGGTTTCGCCGGTTTCGATGCAGATGGCAATCACGCCGACGAATGCGCCGTCCTGGTTTTTCACCAGATCAACAGCGTAGTACTCGTTCAGGAACGTGGTGCCGGCTTTCAGGTTGCCCTGATAAAGGGTGTGCAGCAGCGCGTGACCGGTACGGTCGGAAGCGGCGCAGGTACGGGCAGCCTGACCACCTTTACCGTAATCCTTCGACTGACCGCCGAATGGACGCTGATAGATACGACCCTGTTCGGTACGGGAGAACGGCATACCCATGTGGTCCAGCTCGTACACCGCAGCCGGGCCTTCCTGACACATGTATTCGATAGCGTCCTGGTCACCGATATAGTCGGAACCCTTGACGGTATCGTACATGTGCCAGCGCCAGTCATCGTTCGGATCGGCAGACGCAATGGCGCAGGTGATGCCGCCCTGGGCCGATACGGTGTGCGAACGAGTCGGAAAAACCTTGGTGATCACGGCAGTCTTGTGACCGCCTTGCGCCAGTTGCAGCGCTGCGCGCATGCCGGCACCGCCGCCACCAATAATGATGGCGTCGAAAGAAATCGTTGGAATGTTAGCCATGGATCAGATACCCCAGAGAATCTGCACACCCCAGACGAAGTAAGCGAACATCGCAACGCCGCATACTGCCTGGAAAAGGAAACGTACTGCAGTCGCGGACTTGCCCAGCGCCATCGGCGTCAGGTAGTCGGTCGCGATGGTCCACATGCCGACCCAGGCGTGAGCGCCCAGGGCCACCAGGGCCAGCAGACTGAAGATACGCATCCAGTTGCTTGCGAACAGTTCGTGCCATTGGGCGTAGCCAATGCCGGGGTTCGCAACGAGGTATCCGATCAGGAAAATGAAATAAGCCGCGAGAACAACCGCAGACACACGTTGTGCCATCCAGTCATAGAGGCCCGAACGCGAAAGGTTTGTAACGCTGGTTACCATATCCAAACTCCTGCCAGAACGATCAACACCACGGATACGGCGATGATAATTTTCGAGCCCAGGCGGCCGCCTTCCAGCGTCTCACCGATGCCCATATCCATGATCAAATGGCGCACACCGGCTACCAGGTGATACAGAAGAGCGGACAGGAGGCCCCATGCTACGAACTTGGCCAGCGGGCTGGTCAAGCATGCCTTCACGTCGGCAAAACCTTCCTCGGAACCCAGAGACTTGCCCAATGCATACAGCATGAAGCCAAGGCCCAGGAAGAGGATGATGCCGGAAACACGGTGAAGGAACGACGTAACGCCGGTGATGGGGAGTTTGATGGTCCTTAGGTCTAGGTTTACAGGTCGTTGGCTTTTCACGGCTTTTTTTTCACACTGAAGAGCCCCTAACAATCAGGGCAAAGTTGTTGGGGAGTGCACTGGTCAGGTAACCACCACCCAGGGATGCGACCCCCAATAAAGCTGGCCCAAAAGCCCCTGGCGGTCGGTGGCCGAGTATAGACAGTTAGGCTACTAATGACAACGCGTTCACCTTCCCCTAATAGCTGATTGCACAAGTGGGATAAAAGGCGTAAACGGCAGTCATTTTCGAGAAAAAAGTCCGGTTAAAGCCTTCTGGAGCAAGACTTTAGGCAAATTGACATTCGAATTTATCTCACTATAGTGGTGCGGGCCCTGCGTGGGGGGTCTGTCTGATGATTTCAAGCATAAATAGGAGGCCACATGGCTGACAAAAAAGCGCAGTTGATCATCGAGGGCGCAGCCCCCGTCGAGCTGCCCATTTTAACCGGCACCGTTGGTCCCGATGTTATCGACGTTCGGGGCCTGACGGCCACGGGCCGTTTCACCTTTGACCCTGGTTTCATGTCGACCGCCTCCTGCGAGTCGAAGATCACCTATATCGACGGCGACAACGGCATTCTGCTGCACCGCGGCTACCCGATCGAACAGCTGGCTGAAAAGTCGGACTACCTGGAAACCTGTTACCTGCTGCTCAACGGCGAATTGCCGACCGCAGAACAGAAGGCCCAGTTCGTCGGCACCGTGAAGAACCACACCATGGTTCACGAGCAGTTGAAGACTTTCTTCAACGGCTTCCGTCGCGACGCCCACCCGATGGCCGTCATGTGCGGCGTAGTGGGCGCCCTCTCGGCCTTCTACCACGACTCCCTCGACATCAATAACCCGCAGCATCGCGAAATCTCCGCGATCCGCCTGGTTGCCAAGATGCCGACCCTGGCCGCAATGGTTTACAAGTACTCCATGGGTCAACCCATGATGTACCCGCGCAACGACCTGTCGTACGCGGAAAACTTCCTGCACATGATGTTCAACACCCCGTGCGAGATCAAACCGATCAGCCCGGTACTCGCCAAGGCCATGGACCGGATCTTCATCCTCCATGCCGACCACGAGCAGAACGCATCGACCTCTACCGTCCGTCTGGCCGGTTCGTCGGGTGCCAACCCGTTCGCCTGTATCGCCGCCGGCATCGCTGCACTGTGGGGCCCTGCCCACGGCGGTGCGAACGAAGCCGTTCTGACCATGCTTGACGAGATTGGCGATGTTTCGAACATCGACAAGTACATCGCCAAGGCCAAGGACAAGAACGATCCGTTCAAATTGATGGGCTTCGGTCACCGGGTTTACAAAAACCGCGACCCACGCGCCACCGTCATGAAGCAGACCTGCGACGAAGTACTGAAAGAACTGGGCATCACCAACGATCCGCAACTCGAACTGGCCATGCGCCTGGAAGAGATCGCCCTGACTGACCCGTACTTCATCGAACGCTCGCTGTACCCGAACGTCGACTTCTACTCGGGGATCATTCTCAAGGCGATCGGCATTCCGACCAGCATGTTCACCGTGATCTTCGCCCTGGCGCGGACTGTCGGCTGGATTTCCCACTGGAAAGAAATGCTCTCCAGCCCGTACAAGATCGGCCGTCCGCGTCAGTTGTACACTGGCTATGAGTCGCGTGATATCACCAAGCTGGAAGACCGCGAATAAGACCTGTCTTGCGATAATGTCTTGAGCTGAGCTGTACCGGGAACGGCCTCTATTTAGATAGGGGCCGTTTTTGTTTGGGCCTGATGTTGGATTATGCGGCGGCCTGAGGGCCGACCGGGTTCTTTGGTTGTGTACATATCCGTTTCTGCGGTCACGGCGGCTGGCGGTTTCGCTTTTACAGCGAGTCACTTTCGAAAAGCGCGAAAGTGACTCGCTGTAAAAGCGAAACCATAGGCGGCCATAACCGCAGAAACGGATATGTACCCGATCAAAGAGCAGGCCACCTCTGCGGAAAAGCCATACAGAGTGCGATAACCGCCCAATAAAAAATGCCCCGATCTCTCGACCGGGGCATTCGTTTTAACGCGACTTATATATAGAAGCCCTAGTGCGAAACCGCTCCACTCGCCCCCAACCCGGTCTGCGAACGAACGAACTGCGGGAAGAACAGCGCCCGCTCGTTCACGCCCTCGGCCGATTTATCGGTGATCGAGAAGAACCAGATCCCGACAAAGGCAATGGCCATGGAGAACAGCGCCGGGTATTCATACGGGAAGATCGCCTTCTCGTGACCCAGGATCTGCACCCAAATGGTTGGCCCCAACACCATCAAGCCAACAGCACTGACCAGACCCAACCAGCCGCCGACCATCGCACCACGAGTCGTCAGCTTCTTCCAGTACATGGAAAGCAGCAGCACCGGGAAGTTGCAGCTCGCCGCGATGGAGAACGCCAGGCCCACCATGAACGCGATGTTCTGTTTCTCGAACAGAATGCCCAGACCGATCGCCAGCACCGCCAGAGCGATGGTGGTGATTTTCGAGACACGGATCTCGTCCTTCTCGTTGGCCTTGCCCTTCTTGATCACACTGGCATACAGGTCGTGAGACACCGCCGAGGCACCGGCCAGGGTCAGACCAGCGACTACCGCCAGGATGGTCGCGAACGCTACCGCCGAGATGAAGCCCAGGAAGATACTGCCCCCGACCGCGTTGGCCAGGTGCACCGCCGCCATGTTATTGCCGCCCAACAGCGCGCCGGCCGCATCTTTGAAGACCGGGTTGGTGCTGACCAGCAGGATCGCGCCGAAGCCGATGATGAAGGTCAGGATGTAGAAGTAGCCAATGAAGCCAGTTGCATACAGCACGCTTTTACGTGCTTCTTTAGCGTCGCTCACGGTGAAGAAGCGCATCAGGATGTGTGGCAGGCCAGCGGTACCGAACATCAACGCCAAGCCGAGGGAGAACGCCGAGATCGGATCTTTCACCAGGCCGCCCGGGCTCATGATCGCTTCACCTTTAGGGTGAACCTTGATCGCCTCGGAGAACAGCGCGTTGAAGTCGAAGTTGACGTGTTTCATCACCATCAGCGCCATGAACGAGGCACCGGACAGCAACAGCACCGCCTTGATGATCTGCACCCAAGTGGTCGCCAGCATGCCGCCGAACAGCACGTACATGCACATCAGGATACCGACCAGAATCACCGCAACGTGATAGTCGAGACCGAACAGCAGCTGAATCAGCTTGCCGGCACCAACCATTTGCGCGATCAGGTAGAACGCCACCACCACCAGCGAACCGCACGCCGACAGCGAACGGATCTGGGTCTGCCCCAGGCGATATGACGCAACGTCGGCAAAGGTGTACTTGCCCAGGTTACGCAGGCGCTCGGCGATCAGGAACAGAATGATCGGCCAGCCCACCAGGAAGCCGATCGAGTAGATCAGGCCGTCGTAGCCAGATGTGAACACCAGGGCGGAAATACCCAGGAAGGACGCCGCGGACATGTAGTCACCGGCAATCGCCAAGCCGTTCTGGAAACCTGTGATCTTGCCGCCCGCCGCATAGTAGTCGGCCGCCGAGTTGTTACGCTTGGATGCCCAATAAGTGATGCACAAGGTTGCACCCACGAATGCCACGAACATCAGGATCGCTGAAATGTTGAGTGGTTGTTTCTGTACCGCACCCGTCAGGGCTTCAGCCGCCCAGGCGCCAGGTGCAAAGGCTGCGATGCTCAATAGAGCCATTAGACGCCGGATCATTGCTGAGCCTCCTTGAGAATCGCATTGTTCAAGTCGTCGAATTCGCCGTTGGCGCGTCGCACGTAGATGCCCGTCAGGATAAAGGCCGAAACAATCAGCCCGACACCGATCGGAATGCCCAAGGTAATCGAAGACTCGGGGCTGATTTTCGCGCCCAGAATATGCGGCCCGTAAGCAATCAGAAGGATGAATCCGGAGTACAGCCCAAGCATGATCGCTGAAAGAATCCAGGCGAATCGTTCTCTCTTGCTGACCAGCTCCTTGAAGCGCGAGCTGTTTTGAATCGAGAGGTAAATGCTGTCGTTCATTGTTTTTATCCTCGCAGCACAGATTTAAGTTGGAACGTGATCCACTCTATGCGGCTGCCGGACAGGTTCCAGACGACCTTAGTATTAGAACGACATGACGGTTTCGTTTCCCTGTAGGAGCCCGGCTTGCCGGCGATAGCGTTATTGAGGGTGCCATCGCCGGCAAGCCGGGCTCCTACAGGAATGCAAAAGGCCCCTTGGCATTTATGCCAAGGGGCCTTGATAGGTGCTGACTAGACGCTTCAGGTCAAATCATTTGATCCAGTCGGCAACGCGTTCCGGGTGTTTGGCCACCCAGTCTTTCGCTGCGGCTTCAGGCTTGGCGCCCTCTTGAATCGCCAACATGACCTCGCCGATTTCGTCTTTCGACGCCCACTGGAAGTTCTTCAGGAACTTCGCGACTTCCGGCGCTTTGGCATCCAGGCCTTTGCTGCCGATGCTATTCACGGTTTCAGCCGCGCCATAAACGCCTTTTGGATCTTCCAGGAAGCGCAGTTTCCACTTGGCGAACATCCAGTGCGGCACCCAACCGGTGACGGCAATGGATTCGTTTTTCTTCTCGGCACGGGTCAGCTCGGCAATCATGCCGGCGCCAGAACTGGCCTTGAGGGTGTAGCCGTCCAGGCCATAGTCCTTGATCGCCTGCTCGGACTTGAGCATCACGCCTGAACCGGCATCGATACCGACGATACGATTTTTGAAGCTGTCGTCGGTTTTCAGATCCGCAATAGACTTGGCCTTGACGTACTCAGGCACGATCAAGCCGATTTTCGCATCCTTGAAGTTCGGGCCGTAATCGACGACCTGATCCTTGTTCTTGGTCCAGTATTCACCGTGAGTCACGGGCAGCCACGCCGACAGCATGGCGTCGAGTTTGCCGGTGGCCACGCCCTGCCACATGATCCCCGTGGCAACTGCTTGCAGCTTCACGTCATAACCGAGTTTCTGCCTGATCACTTCTGCGGCCACGTTGGTCGTGGCAACGCTGTCCGACCAGCCGTCGACATAACCGATAGTCACTGCCTTGCCTTCAGCGCTGGCCACCGTAGAACTGATCGCCAGCACCAAAGCGGCACCTGCGCCCAAGAGTCGTCGCATCTTCATCGTTACTTCCCCGAAAGTGCTGCGCTCGACGGATGTCGAGCCGCTCAACGTATTGTTATGGTGCACAGCGCCCCCATCACGCCTCACCGCAAACTCGTTCGAACATCAGCGGAGTACTGACGATTGGATGATCAACCTGACGCTCGCGACGACCTGCTCTGTCAGCGACATCAAGACATCGAGAAACGACATCAGAAGGCCATTAATTGCGACAGTCACAAATGCGTCAGCCAACCCGCTCGAACTTTGCATGTCAAAATCATGCAGGCCACCAAGCACGAGGAAAATACAGGTAACATGCGCGGCTTTGCTCCCAGACGGCCTGACCATGCCCGCGACATCCCGCTTTCCTTTTTTTGCTTATTTATTCGCCTGCCTGCTGGGGATTTTTGCCCTCGGCGGCTTCTGGTATGGACTCGGCAAACCGGTGATCCTGCCGGACGTGGCCAGCGCGACGCACAAGCTGCAATGCGCCTCCTACACCCCGTTCGACAAAGACCAATCGCCGTTCGATGTGCCGTTCAAACTGCGCCCCGAGCGCATGGACGCCGACCTCGCGCTGCTGGCGACCCGGTTCGAATGCATCCGCACTTACTCCATGACCGGCCTCGAGGCGCTGCCCGATCTGGCACGCAAGCACGGCTTGAAGCTGATGATCGGCGCCTGGGTCAACAGCAACCCGGTAGATACCGCCAAGGAAGTCGACCTGCTGATCGCCTCGGCCAATGCCAACGCCGATGTCGTGACCTCGGTGATCGTAGGTAACGAAACCCTGCTGCGCAAGGAAGTCACCGGCGCACAGTTGGCGACGCTGATTAACAAGGTCAAAAGTCAGGTCAAACAACCGGTGACCTACGCCGACGTCTGGGAATTCTGGCTCAAGCACCCCGAAATTGCTCCGGCTGTGGACTTCCTGACCATCCATTTGCTGCCGTACTGGGAAGACGATCCGTCGAACATCGACGCTGCACTGCAGCATGTGGCCGAAGTGCGTCAGGTGTTCGGCAACAAATTTGCGCCCAAAGACGTGATGATTGGCGAAACCGGCTGGCCGAGCGAAGGCCGTCAGCGCGAAACCGCCCTGCCGAGCCGGGTCAATGAAGCCAAGTTCATTCGCAGCTTTGTGATCATGGCCGAGCAGCAAGGCTGGCATTACAACCTGATCGAGGCTTTCGACCAGCCCTGGAAACGCGCCAGCGAAGGTGCGGTCGGAGGTTATTGGGGACTGTTCGACGCCGATCGCCAAGATAAGGGCGTACTCGCCGGACCAGTCTCGAACGTACCGTACTGGTCGCAATGGCTGGCGGTGGGTGGCTTGATCTTCATCGGCACGCTGATTCTCGGCGGTCGCGTTCGCAGTACCCGCGCGGCGTTGGTGCTGCCACTGCTCGGTGCGTTGGCAGCCTGTTCGATTGGCGCCTGGGGCGATCTGGCTCGTGTCACCACGCGATTTGCCAGTGAATGGTTGTGGGTGGCGTTGCTGTCGGGGTTGAATCTATTGGTGCTGACCCATGCTGCACTGACCTTGAGCACTCGCACTGGTTGGCGTGAACAGGCATTCAACGCCTTTGAGCGCCGGGCTGGATGGCTGGTCGCGGTGACCGGTTTTGCCGCGGCCGTGACGATGCTGGAACTGGTGTTCGATCCGCGTTATCGCAGTTTCCCGAGTGTCGCGTTCATCGTGCCGGCGCTGGTGTATCTGTGCCGCCCGGTGAGCGTGCCGCGCCGGGAGATTGCCCTGCTGACCTTCATCATCGGCGCCGGCATTGCGCCGCAGCTGTATCAAGAAGGCTTGCAGAACCAGCAGGCTTGGGGGTGGGCGCTGGTGAGTGGGTTGATGGTGGTGGCGTTGTGGCGGTGTTTGCGGGTTCGCAAGGGCTGAAACCGGCACCGGATTGTCCGAAGGAAAATCAGGATGTCCTTCGGACAGTTTGCGCTAGCTGACCAATGCGCTTGAGTTCCTCCGCCCCAAACCCCGTGGCACCCTGCCATTTTTTAACGGCCTCGTTCATTCGAACTCGTGCATGTTGAAGCGCCTGATTATCCGCATAAACCCTTTTCAGGGTTGCATCTGCCAAAGCCGAGTTCTCAAGTAACTGATTGAAATCCTGGGTTGGGCCATTTTCCAGTTTGCGTGGTCCCACAAAATTTTCAATCGCAGATTTCTGAGCCGAGACATGGTTTTTGGTCGCGGTAAAAGGTGGATGATCCGTCATATGACTGCGAATTTTGTTGTATTCATCAATGCGAGCAAGTCTTTCAGTATTGGTAGTCTGAATTAGCTCATCAGCCTTGGCAGCTCGATAGGACGGGCGCAGCTTGCTAAAAGCATTGACGGTCTCGCCTATCCACCTGCGCGCGGTTGAGTCCACGATACTGTAGACACGTTGCGCCAACACCCGTGGAGTCACCCCCGAGATAAGTACTACGGCAAAATGATGTCCCGTCGGGTCCACCCGATTGACCGGATCCCCCGCGCAATACGCATACGCATTCAACCCCCCCTTCCCAAACGGACTCAAACTGTCCGGACTGTTGAACCGCATTAACACGGGATTGAATGCGCGATACCCATTCCCGAGCAAATAATACCCAGTCACTGGATCTCGTCGTTCCCCATTGAAACCCAGGAGCCCAGGAGACTGGTCAAGCCACTTTCAGGAGAGCGGTGACCATAGGGACAATAGACCGGTTGCTGATGCTCACTCGCAGTAACGAAATGCAGGACCGAACGCTGCCGATCAGTCGCCAACAAAGCCGAGTCGACCCGGCCCGCTTGAAGTTGCTGTTGAGCCAGCAGATGTGCCTCATGTTCAAATATCGAGTGTTGTACCTGCCCCTGTATTTCAGTCGCCAACCGGTTTTTTCGGTAAAAACGCTGAATGCTCTGCTGACTCAACGGCGCACAACTCACAACCCGATCCAACGGGTCGTACTGATAGCGGCACAGCACCGTTTCTCGCTGCCCCGTCATGGCGTTGCTCCGTTTCTCATCCAGGGGTTTGGATGACTAGATTCGGAGTTAACGGGGCGACTGTCTACTATCAGAACTGTTAGGTTGGAAGGGAGACACTGTGAATCTTTAGCGCGGCTACTGTCCTCTTCGCGGGCAAGCCTCGCTCCTACAGTGTTGTTCATAAATAATGTAACCGACACAATTCTGTAGGAGCGAGGCTTGCCCGCGAAGACTGACTATCAGGCGCTACGGGACGCCCGGACCAGACGCAATGCAGCAATCACCACCGCAAACACCGCCAACGTGGTGTTGTACAACGCCAGCGCTGGCAACCCGAACACCAGCGCCAGCACCGCCAGCCACCACCCCGCTCGCCCAGGCAGCACAAAACCGAGCGCGGCGGCGGCCACGGCGGCCCAGCCCAGCACTTTGAAATGAATCATAAAGCCCAGGTTCGAACGAATCTGGCATTCCCAGCGACTGGCCTCGTCTACGCAAATGCCGACCCATTGCGCATCCTCCATGAAGCCATAACGTGCGCCATAACTGGCGGCCAGCCACATTGGCAGAAGAACGAGCAACAGGATCACAGGCAGACGGCGGGACATGAAGCACTCCAATAAACGAAATCGGCGGCCAGCTTAATCCCCCGACAGCCTTACGCAAGCGCTAACAACAGTTAACTGGTCAGACAATCACTGCAAAGTGTATCGTCCCGCTACCGTTGCTCCGAAATCAGGTTTGTCTGGTGCCGATCATGGCACTTTGGCGCGAATCCTGTGGTCATAGCCTGCGAACTTCATTCGGCACCTTCCTCTAAGGGATCTAGTCATGCTCCGTTCCTTGCGCTTCGCCGCCCTGTTTGGCGGCTTGATTTTAAGTGCGTCCGCACTGGCGGCCGACATTGATGCCGCCAGTTACGGCTACCCCCTGACCAACCCGTTCGAGGCGACCATCGCCACGACACCGCCGGAGTTACGCCCGGAATTGCCGCTGGACGACGACATCAATCAGTCGGACCGCAGCGTCACGTTGCGTCCCGAGCGCGAGTTCAGCCTGCCGGACAATTTCTGGCCGGTAAAGAAACTCACCTACCGCATCGCCACGCAAGATCAAGCCGCACCGTTGATCTTCCTGATCTCCGGCACCGGTGCACGCTATGACAGCACCCTCAACGAGTACCTGAAAAAGCTCTATTACAAGGCTGGCTATCACGTGGTGCAGCTGTCGTCGCCGACCAGCTTCGACTTCATGACCGCCGCCTCACGCTTCGCCACCCCCGGCGTGACCAAGGAAGATGCCGAAGACATGTACCGGGTGATGCAGGCCGTGCGGGCGCAAAACCCGAAACTGCCGGTCACCGACTATTTCCTGACCGGTTACAGCCTCGGCGCCCTGGATGCGGCATTTGTGGCGCACCTGGATGAAACCCGTCGCAGCTTCAATTTCAAGAAAGTCTTGTTGCTCAACCCTCCCGTCAATCTCTACACCTCGGTCACCAATCTGGACAAGCTTGTCCAGACAGAGGTGAAGGGTATCAACAACACCACCACTTTCTATGAGTTGGTGCTGGACAAACTGACCCGTTATTTCCAGCAGAAAGGCTATATCGACCTCAACGATGCCCTGCTCTACGACTTCCAGCAGTCCAAGCAGCACTTGAGCAACGAGCAGATGGCCATGCTGATTGGCACTTCGTTCCGTTTCTCGGCGGCCGACATTGCCTTCACCTCGGACCTGATCAATCGTCGCGGCCTGATCACGCCACCGAAATACCCGATCACCGAAGGCACTACCCTCACGCCGTTCCTCAAACGTGCGCTGCAATGCGACTTCGATTGTTATCTCACCGAACAGGTCATCCCGATGTGGCGTGCCCGCACCGACGGCGGCAGCCTGTTGCAACTGATCGATCAGGTCAGCCTGTATGCGCTCAAGGATTACCTGCACGACAGCCCGAAAATCGCCGTCATGCACAACGCTGACGACGTGATCCTCGGCCCTGGTGACCTGGGGTTTCTGCGCCGGACCTTTGGCGACCGTTTGACTGTTTATCCATTGGGCGGCCATTGCGGCAACCTCAACTATCGCGTCAACAGCGACGCCATGCTGGAGTTTTTCCGTGGCTAAATACCCCCTGCTGATCGCAGCGTTACTCTGTGCAGGCGTAGCCAATGCCGACAACAGCAAAGCCAATGCACCTGTGGTGATCGATTCCGACGGTTTCAAAGAACCGCTGAGCAAACTCAAATTCAATCCGGGGCTGGATCAACGCGAGTTCGAACGCTCGACGCTCAACGCGCTGAACGTCTACGACCCGCTGGAAGAGTGGAACCGCCGCGTCTACCACTTCAACTACCGTTTCGACCAATGGGTATTCCTGCCGGTGGTCAACGGCTATCGCTACATCACCCCAAGTTTCCTGCGCTCCGGCGTCAGCAACTTCTTCAACAACGTCGGCGATGTGCCGAACCTGATGAACAGCCTGCTGCAATTCAAGGGTCAGCGTTCGATGGAAACCACCGCGCGCTTGCTGCTCAACACCACCATCGGTGTCGCTGGCCTGTGGGACCCGGCCACCGCCATGGGGCTGCCGCGTCAGAGCGAAGACTTCGGCCAGACGCTAGGCTTCTACGGCGTACCGGGCGGCGCCTACTTCGTGTTGCCGATCCTCGGCCCGTCGAACCTGCGTGACACCGCGGGCCTGGTGGTCGATTACACGGCCGAATCGGCGATCAACTTCCTGAACGTTTCCGAAGTCAGCTCCAACCACCCGGAAGTCCTGGCACTGCGCATCATCGACAAGCGCTATCAGACCAGCTTCCGCTACGGCCAATTGAACACGCCGTTCGAATACGAGAAAGTGCGTTACGTGTACACCGAGTCGCGCAAGCTGCAGGTTGCCGAGTAATTGCGTAGGTAACAAAAAAGGCCATTCGATTTGCGTCGAATGGCCTTTTTCATGCGCGTATCTCAAACACCACCAACCTACTGTGGGAGCGGGCTTGCTCGCGAAGAGGCTATCACATCCAATATCAATGTTGACTGACACACCGCTTTCGCGGGCAAGCCTCGCTCCTACAGGTTCAAGCCTTTACCGTTTTCCAAACCTTGCCGACAGCCATCACCCCAACCAACACCGCCGCACCCGCCACAATCCCGGCCACCGCATTCAGCAACGTCGGCACGATAAACCCGCCACCGCCAGCACTTGCACTGACACTTTCGATCCAGTGATGAACCACCGGCACGCCATGGGTCAGAATCCCGCCGCCGACCAAAAACATCGCCGCCGTGCCGATCACCGACAGGCTTTTCATCATGTAAGGTGCTGCACGCAGAATCCCGCCGCCGATGCTTTTGGCTATCTGGCCGGGCTTCTGAGTCAGCCACAGACCGAGGTCGTCGAGTTTGACGATGCCGGCCACCAGGCCATAGACGCCGATGGTCATGACGATGGCGATGCCCGAGAGCACGATCACTTGCTGGGTCAGCGAAGCATCAGCCACGGTGCCCAGGGTGATGGCGATGATTTCCGCCGAAAGAATGAAATCGGTGCGGATCGCACCCTTGATCTTGTCCTTCTCGAACGCCACCAGATCAACCGCCGGGTTGGCCACGGCCTCAACCAGTTCTGCGTGTTCGGCCCGATCTTCAGCTTTGCTGTGCAGGAGTTTGTGGGCGAGTTTCTCGAAACCTTCGAAGCACAGGTAGGCGCCACCGACCATCAACAACGGCGTGACCAGCCACGGAATGAACGCACTGATGGCCAACGCCGACGGCACCAGAATCAGCTTGTTGAGAAACGAGCCCTTGGCCACCGCCCATACCACCGGGATTTCCCGCTCGGCACGCACGCCGGAAACCTGCTGGGCGTTGAGCGCCAGATCGTCGCCAAGAACGCCGGCGGTCTTCTTCGCGGCCATTTTGGTCATCAACGCCACATCATCCAGTACGGTGGCGATGTCGTCGATCAGCATCAGCAAACTGCTTCCCGCCATGAATCAGGTTTCCTTCTTGAATGAATGGTACGCAGCATAGCGCGACCCGAGGCCATACGGGGCATTCTTGAGCGCTGCGCGAGGCCGGTGCTACCATGCGCAACCGCCAGAACAGGCAAGGAACTCCTTGGTTTATGAGCACTATCCGCGAGCGCAACAAAGAACTGATCCTGCGTGCCGCCAGTGAAGAATTTGCCGACAAGGGCTTCGCTGCGACCAAAACCAGTGACATCGCGGCCAAGGCCGGGCTGCCCAAGCCCAACGTCTACTACTACTTCAAATCCAAGGAAAATCTCTACCGCGAGGTCCTGGAAAGCATCATCGAGCCGATCCTGCAGGCCTCGACGCCGTTCAACGCCGACGGCGTGCCCAGCGAAGTGCTGAGCGGCTACATTCGCTCGAAAATCCGCATCTCCCGTGACCTGCCCTTCGCCTCCAAGGTATTCGCCAGCGAAATCATGCACGGCGCCCCGCACCTGAGCCCCGACCTGATCGAGCAGCTCAACGGCCAGGCCAGGCACAACATCGACTGCATCCAGACCTGGATCGACCGCGGCCAGATTGCCCCCATCGACCCCAACCACCTGATGTTCAGCATCTGGGCCGCAACTCAGACCTATGCCGATTTCGATTGGCAGATATCCGCGGTTACCGGCAAGGCCAAGCTGGATGAGGCCGATTATGAAGCGGCGGCGCTGACGATTATCCGGTTGGTACTTAAGGGATGTGAACTGGGCTGATAGACCGAGGCGCAGCCTTCGCGAGCAAGCCCGTTCGGCAGTCTATGAAAACTGCCGGTCGGGATTGCATGTTTCCTTCCTCTAAACCTTCGGCAGCGGATTCAACGCCACGGTTGCCCTGGGTTTTCTGAAGAATATCCAGTAGACAATCGTGAGAATCAGCAGAAAAGGCACACCGAATACCAGGGTCATTTTGAAGGCATCGGTGAAGTAGGTGGTGATCATCACCGCGCCCATCAGCACCAGCCCCAACAGCGTGGTGTACGGGAACAGGCGCATGCGGAAGGACAGTTTCCGTTCGCCGTTGCGCTCGTGGTAGCGACGGAAACAGTAGTGGGTCAGGAAGATCATGAACCAGGTGAAGATGGCGCCGAACATGGAGATCGCCATCATCAAGGTGAAAGAGCTTTCCGGGTACACCACGTTGAGCAACGTCGCCAGGGCAATGCCCGAACTCGACAGCAACAGGGCATTCAGCGGGATCCCGGTCTTGCTCAACACTCCCATTGACTTGGGTGCATAACCGCCGCGGGACAGGCTGAACATCATGCGCGTGGTGATGTAGAGCTGACTGTTCATCGCCGACAACGCCGCAATCAGGATCACGAAGTTCATCACGCCGGTTGCGCCAGGAATACCGATAGTCTGCATGACGGTGACGAACGGGCTCTGCGCTTGACCGGCCTGGACCCACGGCACAATCGCCAGCATCAGGGCCAGGGTCAGCAGATAGAACACCACCAGTCGCACGATGGTCGCGCGAAAGGCCTTCTTCACCGCCCGCTCCGGGTCCTGCGCCTCACCGGCGGCCACCGCGATCATTTCCACACTCAGGTAGCTGAAGATCGAAACGATCACCGCGATCCACATCCCTTGCAGGCCATTGGGAAAGAAGCCGCCATGGGCCGTGTAGTTGTGCACGCCGTAATCCGGGTTACCGGAACCGTACACCACATACACTGCGAGGATGATGAAGCCGACAATCGCACCGATCTTGATGGTCGAGAACCAGTACTCGAAGGTGCCGAAGGTCTTCACACTGATGGCGTTGAGCACGATCAGGATGCTCGAGAACGAGACAATCCATATCCATTCCGGCACGTTGGCGAACCAGTACTTCATGTACATCGCCACCGCCGTCACTTCCGTGCCCACCGCCAGCACAATCGCCGCCCAATAGGCATAGCGCACCAGGAACCCGGCCAATGGGCTGACATAGAATTCGGCATAGGCGCCGAATGAACCGGAGGTCGAATGGGCTACGGTCATTTCCGCCAGACAGCCCATCAACAGCAGCGTGATGATCGCGCCAATCGCGTAGCTGAGCAGCACGCTCGGCCCGGCATAACCAATGGCGTAGGCACTGCCCATGAACAGCCCGGTGCCAATCGCACCGCCAATGGCGATCATGCTCATCTGACCCGAGGTGAGCTGGCGTCTAAGGCCCTGCTCACGCTTGGATATGCTTTCAAAACCGGTGTTATCGGTCATTTTTCTGTCCTCTGAATATTGTCTTTCTTGAAGAGAGCAAGTCGTTGGGATTACCGGTGGGGATCAGCCACGCACAGCAGGATATGGATCAGAAAATACTCAGCGGATACTCGATGATCACCCGGACTTCGTTGTTGTCGGTGGTGTCTGCCCGGGCGACCTGGCCGGTGGAACGCACACTGGCCTGACGCACACGTATCGACAGATCCTTGGCCGTACCGGATTGCACGACGTAGCGCGCTTCGATGTCGCGCTCCCAGCGCTTACCGTCATCGCCGTAACGGCCATAGGCGCCGTTCGGTCCACCGTCGTAGTCGCTGTCGTCGATATGGTCACCGCTTACATAGCGCGACATAAAGCTCAGGCCCGGCACGCCGAAAGGCGCCATGTCCAGGTCATAACGCAGCTGCCAGGAACGTTCGTTGGGCGCGTTGAAATCAAGGATCTGAATCGAGTTGGCGAGAAAGATCGAGGTGCCCGGTTGCTGATCGAAACCCAGATAATCGAACGGTTCATCGCCATCGACCTGTTGGTAGGCCAGGGTCAAGCGGTGCGCACCCACCTTGTAAGCGGCGGCCAGCGACCAGGTGGTGTTGTCGATCTTGCCGGCCAGGCTCTGGCCAGAGTCGTTGGTGCGATAGAGGTTAAAGTCCAGATTCAGCGACTGATTGTCGTTCAGGGCATAGCTGTAGTTGGCGTTGGCGTAGTACTGCCGCCAGATATCGGTGAACTGCGAACCGTACAGGCTGACGCTCAATTGATCGCTCAGGGCATAACTGCCGCCCAGATAATCGACGCTGCGGGTCTCGACCCCGGCATACAGCGCCTTGAGGGCGCCATCGTCGTTGGTTGACGCACTGTCATTGCCCGAGGTGAAGTGCCCGGCATCCAGTCGCAGTCCTTTCAACTCGCTGCTAGTCAGCTGGAAACCATTGGCGTAGGTGGTGAACAGTCGCGCCGAGCCGGTGCCGAACACCGGGTTGAGCGGTGTCAGGTTGCCGTATTTAAGTTCGGTGTTCGAGATCCGCGCCTTGAGCGCGCCACCGGCCTCGGAATACTCATCCTCGGCGCGTCCATTGGAATCGACCGGCAATAAGCCGGTGCCGGTACGGCCCCTGCCACTGTCGAGTTTGAGACCCAACTGCGCATAGGCATCGATCCCGAAGCCCACGGTGCCCTGGGTATAGCCGGAACGGTAATCGAGCATGATCCCGTGAGCCCATTCCTCCCGATAGTTCTGACCGCCCGGGTTGTTGAGGTTGTTGCGGTAGAAAAGGAAGTTGCGGTTGGTCAGGGTCAGGCTGCTGTCTTCGACAAAGCCATTGGCGGGTGCGGCATAGGCCACTTGGCCGAGACAACCGGTGATGGCGAGCGGCAAGGCGGGCCAGAGGGACAGTTTCATTCTGCGTGCTCCTTATTATTGTGTTTTCACAGAACTGTTTATTGGAGGCGACCGAAGCCCTGCTGCCGGGAAACCTCAGCAGCAAGACAAGGGCGTCGGATTTATCAGGTGACGCTGTGGCGGATCTGGAACTGCTCCTGCGACCAGGTTTTCTGATCGAGAATCTCGCCGAGGATCTGCACCGCATCCCAGACCTCGGTGAAGCGGGTGTACAGCGGGGTGAAGCCGAAGCGCATGATCCGCGGCTCGCGGTAGTCACCGATGACGCCACGGGCGATCAAAGCCTGGATGACCGCATAGCCTTCGGGATGCTCGAAGCTGACATGGCTGCCACGCCTGGCGTGTTCGCGTGGGGTGATCAGGGTCAGTTCATGAGCGGCGCAGCGCTGCTCGATCAACTGGATGAACAGGTCAGTCAGGGCAAGGGATTTGATGCGCAGGCTGGCCATGTCGGTCTGGGCGAAAATATCCAGACCGCACTCGACCATCGCCAATGAAGTAATGGGCTGGGTGCCGCACAAATAGCGGGCGATTCCGCTGCTCGGCTGGTAATGCGACTCCATGGCGAACTGCCGCGAATGACCGAACCAGCCGGACAGCGGTTGCGCCACCAGATCGCACAGCTCAGGGGAGACCCAGACGAAAGCTTGCGAGCCCGGCCCACCATTGAGGTACTTGTAGGTGCAACCGATGGCGTAGTCGGCGCGCGCCTGATGCAGGTCGACCGGCACCGCCCCGGCGGAATGCGCCAGGTCCCAGATGGCCAGCGCGCCACATTCGTGGGTCAGCGCGGTCAAGGCCTGCATGTCGTGCATGTAGCCGGTCTTGTAGTTGACGTGGGTGAGCATGACCACCGCGGTGTCCTGGTCGATCGCTTGCGGCAACTCTTGCGGGCTGTCGACCAGACGCAGGGTGTAGCCCTGCTGCAGCATGTCCGCCAGACCTTCGGCGATATACAGGTCAGTCGGGAAGTTGCTGGTCTCGGTGACGATTACCCGTCGCGTCGGCGCCCGCGTGGCCTGCACGCGCAGGGCGGCGCTGAGCACCTTGAACAGGTTGATCGAGGTGGTGTCGGTCACCACCACTTCGCCGTCACCGGCGCCAATCAGCCCCGCCAGTCGATTGCCCAGACGTTCAGGCAGGTCGCGCCAGCCGGCGCTGTTCCAACTGCGGATCAGGCCATTGCCCCACTCCTGGGCGATCACTGCCTGAGCACGTGCCAGCGCTGCGACCGGGCGCGCGCCCAGGGAGTTGCCATCGAGATAGATCACGCCTTCGGGGAGCGCAAACTGCTGACGCAGAGGGGCTAGAGCGTCCTGCGCATCAAGCGCCAGACAATCGTTTCTTGTAGTCATTGGGTGTCCTGCTTTCTTGAAAGAAGTGCCGTCCGGGCAAATCGAGATAGTCGGGTGTGAATGTCGTGTTTTCAGGCGTTATTTGCGCCTTAACGGTGAGGAGATAATGAACGAAACTTTAGAGAATTTTCGTGCAAAGTAAGCGGCCATATAGTATTTATCTCGAAGAAAATTCGAATCCAACTCCAAATATCGCGGATTTATTCTAACCATGACTCTCGACTCGACGGACCTGCGGATCCTGCATCTCTTGCAACAGGACGGACGTATCAGCAACCACGAAATGGCAGAGAAGGTCGCACTGTCGCCGTCGGCCTGTTTGCGCCGTTTACGCCTGCTGGAAAGTGAAGGAATCATCACCGGCTATCGCGCGATGCTGAATGCAGAAAAGCTGGGAGTCGAACTGGAAGCCATCGTCCATGTGTCATTGCGACAGGACGTCGAGGACTGGCACGAGACCTTCATCAAGAAGGTCCAGTTGTGGCCGGAAGTGGTCACCGCCTACGTGATTACCGGGGCGAGCAACTATGTGCTGCGGATCCAGGCGCGCAACATCAAACACTTCTCCGACTTCATCGTCAACCAACTGAACCGCACGGCGGGAGTGACTGATATCCGCTCGGAAATCGTGTTGCAGAAAATCAAGGAGCGGGAGACGTTGCTTGATTTGGTGGTGCGTAAGTGAGCGCCAGTTAATGGATATCGATGGTCAGGTGATGAATTGTGGCAAGGGAGCTTGCTTCCGCTGGAGCGCGAAGCGGTCCTGAAACGCTGGACGCCGGGATATTCAGACCCCGCGCATGCGCCGGGCTTCGTTACGCTGCAAGGTCATGCTGGGGGACTCGTCGAACAACTTGCGGTATTCGGCGGAAAAACGTCCGAGATGGGTAAAGCCCCAGCCCATGGCGATCGCGGAAATATTGCGCGCCGAGCCGTGTTCGAGGATTTCCTGGCGCACAGCGTTCAACCGGTACTTTTTCAGATAGACCATCGGCGACAGGGCGAAGTACTTCTTGAACGCCTCGCACAGCTTGAAACGCGAAACCCCGGCCGCGACCTCGATATCCTCCAGGTGCAAGGCTTCGCGAGCATTGTCGTGAATGTATTGTTTGGCCCTGATCAGGTAGTGCGGCAGTTTCACGCCGAGCACGTTGCGCAATTCTTCGGAGTAGTTGTTCGGCTGGGCGAGGATCAAGCCTTTGATCAAAGAGCTTTCGATATCCCGAGTGAAGGCCACCTGTTCGTACAGTTCGTTGCTGCGTTCCAGCTCCGCGATAAAATAACGCGCCATGCGCCACCACGAGGCCGACGCGCCGTCCACCGCATCCATCACCGGCTCGAAACGCAGCGGCGTATCCAGCGGTCGCTGCAGCATGCCTTCCAGCGACTCGCTCATGGCGGCGCGGGTGACCACCACCTGGACTTTGCGACAGTCGCCGGAGATCGCCAGCATCTGGTTCTCATTCGGGGAAATGATCACCCCTTGATCGCGGTTGGATTTCGATAGGGTGCCGTTCTTGCTCAGCTCCTGCTCGCCCACCAGCGGCAAACTCAGGCTGTAGCTGCTGAAGTGTTCGGCGTCTTCGATATCGATGGTGACATCGGTGCCATATGAGAGGGTGCCCAAGGTCGTGGCCATCGACTTGAACACATTGGCGCTGTGATGAAAGCGGATCCGCTCGGGCGACGAAGTCTGGAGGCGGTGCGGCCCGCAGATACCAGACATCCAGTTTCTCGCACCCTCGAGGTCATAGTGATCGATACGAATGTCGCGAAACTGCGGATCAGCGTTGCTACTCATAACGGCGCACCCACGGCAATATTCTTCAGCGCGCTCTGATGGCGCGTATCAGGCTTGAAAAGAGCAAGTTCCACACCACAAAACGGCTGCTTTATCCGTTTAAAAAGCCCCGTCACTCATTGAATGTCGGGGCTGTTGTCAGAGGGAAGGCTATTGAACCACCGGCAAGGCCCGATCCTTGGCCATACGCATCCGGTAAAAGCCGAAGATGATCAACACCCACACCGGTATGGCGAAGACTGAAGCGCGTATCCCTGGAATCATCAGCATGACGCAGATGATCATGGCCATGAAGGCCAGGCACAGGTAATTGCTGTAGGGGAACCAGAACGCCTTGAAGCCCGGCACGATGCCTTGCTGGCCCATGACTTCGCGAAATTTCAGGTGCGTCAGGCTGATCATCGCCCAGTTGATCATCAGCGATGCGACCACCAGTGCAAAGAGCAATTCAAGCGCTTCATGCGGAGCGAGGTAGTTAACCAGCACGGACAGCATGGTAATCAACGCAGATACGCCCAGCGCCAGTAGAGGCACGCCCTGCTTGTTCAGTTTCATCAGCGCCTTGGGCGCGTCGCCCTGTTCGGCCAGGCCATAAAGCATGCGGCTGTTGCAGTAGACGCCACTGTTATAGACAGAGAGCGCCGCGGTGAGCACCACGAAATTGAGGATGTGCGCTGCGGTGTCGCTGCCGATCAAGGAGAAGATCTGCACGAACGGGCTGCCGCCATAGGCATCGCCCGAAGCGCCCAGTGTCTGTAGCAGTTGATCCCACGGATACAGCGACAGCAACACGGTGAGTGCGCCGACGTAGAAGATCAGCACGCGATAAACCACCTGGTTAATCGCCTTGGGAATCACTTTTCCCGGCTCGCTGGCTTCAGCGGCGGTGATGCCGACCAGCTCCAGACCGCCGAAGGAGAACATGATGAACGCCATGGACATCAGCAATCCGGTGGTGCCATTGGGAAAGAAGCCGCCGTGACTCCACAGATTGCTGACCGAGGCCTGCGGGCCGCCCGTTCCGCTGAACAACATGTAGCAGCCCAGGGCAATCATGCCAATGATCGCTACGACCTTGATGATTGCAAACCAGAACTCCATCTCGCCGAAGACTTTGACGTTCATCATATTGATCAAATTGACCAGGACGAAGAACACCGCCGCGCTGACCCAGGAGGGGACTTCCGGCCACCAGAACTGCACGTACTTGCCGACAGCCGTCAACTCGGCCATGCCCACCAGCACATACAGCACCCAGTAGTTCCAGCCGGACAGAAAGCCGGCATAGCCGCCCCAGTACTTGTGGGCAAAATGACTGAAGGAGCCGGCCACCGGTTCCTCGACAATCATCTCGCCCAGCTGGCGCATGATCAGAAAGGCGATGAACCCGGCAATCGCATAGCCGAGGATCATCGACGGCCCGGCCGATTTGAGTACTCCGGCAGAGCCTAGAAACAACCCGGTACCTATCGCTCCGCCCAATGCGATCAGCTGAATATGACGATTTTTCAGCCCTCGCTTGAGCTCGCCTTGCCGCAAGATTTCATCCGCCATCTGGCTACCTTCTAATTGTTATGGTCAGGCCTGGTTTGAATGCGTCAATTTATTCAATTGCCGCGCGGTTTAAGCGTGCAGACATTACGCTCGATAAATTAGAGGGTTGAGCGCACCCGCCACAACTCCGGGAACAGCACGGTATCGAGCATCTTGCGCAGATAACCGACACCTTCTGTGCCGCCGGTCCCTGGTTGAAAGCCGATGATCCGCTCGACCGTGGTCACATGCCGGAAGCGCCATTGACGGAACGAATCCTCAAGGTCGATGAGTTTCTCCGCCAACTGATAGAGATCCCAATAACGCGAAGGGTCGGTGTAGACCTCGCGCCAGGCTGCTTCGACTGACGCATCGTGCGCCGTCGGACTGGTCGGATCGTGCTCGAAACGCTGTGGGTCAATGGTCAAGCCAACGCGGACCATCAAGCGAATCGCCTCGTCATACAGCGACGGTGTGGCGATCGCTTTTTCAAGCGCCTGCAACAGTTCCGGCCGATGCGCATGGGGGCGCAACAGGGTCGCGCTTTTGTTGCCCAGAATGAATTCGATCTCGCGGTACTGGAACGACTGGAAGCCCGATGATTGCCCCAGAAAAGGCCGTATCGCGTGGTACTCGGTAGGTGTCATGGTGGCCAACACCGTCCAGGCATGCACCAGCTGATCAAAAATCCGCGAGACCCGCGCCAACATCTTGAAAGCGGGTGGCAACTCTCCGAGTCGAATGTGTTCACGGGCGGCTTTTAGCTCGTGCAGCATCAGCTTCATCCACAGCTCTGACGTCTGATGCTGGATGATGAACAGCATCTCGTTATGGTCCGGAGATAACGGGTGCTGTGCGCTGAGAATGCGCCCCAGATCCAGGTAGTCGCCGTAGCTCATGGAGTCGGAAAAATTCAGCTCGGCGTTATGCCATTCTTCCGTCTGGTTTGCAGGTGAATAGGGGCATTGGCTCATTGAGTCGGCTCCTCAAGTGACGGTTTATTCAGTGGATTATTCAGTGGACGCAAAACTGCCCTGACCGGACTGGCGTCCAGATGGGCAAAACGCAGCGGCAGCGCGATCAATTCATAGTCCCCTTCCGGGACGTCATCGAGCACGATGCCCTCGAGGATGGCCATGCCATGTCGGGCTACGGCATTGTGCGAATCCATGGTTTTGGATTGCTGAGGATCCAGCGACGGCGTATCGATACCGATCAAGCGCACACCGAGGCTCGCCAGCAGGTCGACGGTTTCTTTGGCGACTGCGGTGAAATCCGGATCCCAGGAACTCAACGGCGCTTGTCGCCAGGTGCGCAGCAGCACCCGTTCAGGCAGGTCTTGCAAGCGACCTTCAAGCTGCTCGGGGTGCACCAGCCGACCGCTGTTCAGGCAATGCAGCACACGGCAAGGCCCCATATAGACATCGAGTGACACCTCGCCAATGGCCGCGCCATCAGCGCTGTAATGCAGCGGCGCGTCGACATGGGCCCCCGTGTGAGGCGACAGGGTGATACGCCCGACATTCACCGGACACTCTGGTCCGAACGTCCAAACGCGCTCTTCCTGAAAAGGTGTGTCACCCGGCCAGGTAGGTGTAGCGGTGCTCAAAGGCGGGCTGATATCCCACCACGACAGTGTTGTTTTCATTGCAAAACTCTCGGCCTGTTCCGAGAGAATGATACGAGTGATACCTGCGAATATTCTTGCGAAAATCTTCGGCAACGCCAAAATGTTTCGCACAAAATTCTAAAAATCTTGAATTTAACGGATGAAAATTTCAACGGGAAAAGCAGGCAGCTAAAAAGCTGTTTTCATCCGCAAGGGCATTGCGCGAATGCATGCCGGCTGCTGCGTTTCTGGAGCCTGGGCGAAAGTGCGCAGGAAAGTAGTTCGCGAATGGCTGCGCGAAATGGCGCAGACTTTTAGCTGGATGAGTCTGGGAGATTGCTTTCGCGAGCAAGCCCGCGAAAGCGGTAAATCAGACGCCGAAGATCAACCAGCCACCCCCGCATCCGCCCTCAACCCCTGCGTCTCGATCGCCCTGATCGCACACTGCTCATCAACATCAGACAAATCCCCGCTGATGCCCACAGCCCCCAACACAGTCCCATCCTGATCTCGAATCAACACGCCGCCCGGTACCGGGACGACGCTGCCCTGCCCCAGGCTATTCAGCGCGGCGAAGAAAGCCGGGCGTTGTTGGGCATCCTGGGCCAGCAGGCGTGAGCCCTTGCCCAGGGCAATCGCACCCCAGGCTTTGCCGATGGCGATCTGCGGGCGCAGCAGGCTGGCGCCGTCTTCGCGTTGCAGCGTTATCAAGTGCCCGCCGGCATCCAGCACGGCGACGGTCAAGGGCGCGGCAGAGATTGCACGGCCTGCGGAGAGGGCCTGATTGGCCAGATTAACTGCGACGTTCAAGGTTAAAGCGCTCATGGTGCCGTCCTCATTTTGTTTTTGGGAAAGCTGTTGAATTGCTTTCTATTGCGCAATCCGATGCAACAAATAGAACACAATGAGTTATTTTTTTGTATACAATAATTTTCTAAAAGCGCCACACGCGACGAAAAGCCACGGTTTCTTGGGCTTCCGACGAATGAAACAGCTGCTTGAGAAAATGGATTGACCTGCGCCGTCCGCCGTGAATACACTCTGCGCAAAGCCACTTGTATACAATTACAAAACGTAAGAGGCACAAAACCATGAGCAAAATGAGAGCAATCGAAGCCGCCGTTCTGGTGATGCGCCGCGAAGGGGTCGACACCGCTTTTGGCATCCCGGGCGCCGCGATCAACCCGCTGTACTCCGCCTTGCAGAAGGTCGGTGGCATCGATCACGTCCTCGCTCGCCACGTTGAAGGCGCCTCGCACATGGCCGAGGGCTACACCCGCACCAAGGCCGGCAATATCGGCGTGTGCATTGGCACGTCCGGCCCGGCCGGCACCGACATGGTCACCGGGCTCTACAGCGCCTCGGCCGACTCGATCCCGATCCTGTGCATCACCGGTCAAGCACCGCGGGCCCGGATGCACAAGGAAGACTTTCAGGCCGTCGATATCACCAGCATAGTCAAGCCGGTCACCAAGTGGTCGACCACCGTTATGGAGCCGGGCCAGGTGCCTTACGCGTTCCAGAAAGCCTTCTATGAAATGCGCTCCGGCCGCCCAGGCCCGGTGCTGATCGACCTGCCTTTCGACGTGCAGATGGCTGAAATCGAATTCGACATCGACGCCTATGAGCCGCTGCCGCTGGCCAAGCCCACCGCTAACCGCGTGCAAATCGAGAAGGCCCTGGCCATGCTCGACCAGGCTGAGCGCCCACTGTTGGTGGCCGGTGGCGGCATCATCAATGCCGACGCCAGCGAGTTGTTGGTGGAGTTCGCCGAGCTGACCGGTATTCCGGTAATCCCGACCCTGATGGGCTGGGGCACTATCCCGGACGATCACCCGCTGATGGTCGGTATGGTCGGTCTGCAAACCTCGCACCGTTACGGCAACGCGACGATGCTGAAGTCCGACGTCGTGCTGGGCGTCGGTAACCGTTGGGCTAACCGTCACACCGGTTCGGTCGACGTTTACACCGAAGGCCGCAAGTTCATTCACATCGACATCGAACCAACCCAGATCGGCCGCGTGTTCACCCCCGACCTGGGCATCGTGTCCGACGCCGCTGCCGCGTTGACCGTGTTCATCGAAGTCGCTCGCGAATGGCAAGCCGCCGGCAAGCTGAAAAACCGCAGCGCCTGGCTACAAGACTGCCAGCAGCGTAAAGCCAGCCTGCAGCGCAAGACTCACTTCGACAACGTGCCGGTCAAGCCGCAACGCGTTTACGAAGAGATGAACCAAGTGTTCGGCAAGGACACTTGCTACGTCAGCACCATCGGTCTGTCGCAGATTGCCGGCGCGCAGTTCCTGCACGTCTACAAACCGCGTCACTGGATCAACTGCGGCCAGGCCGGCCCGTTGGGCTGGACCATTCCGGCAGCACTGGGCGTGGTCAAGGCTGATCCGACCCGCAAGGTGGTGGCGCTCTCGGGCGACTACGACTTCCAGTTCATGATCGAAGAGTTGGCGGTGGGCGCGCAGTTCAAGCTGCCGTACATCCACGTGGTGGTGAACAACTCGTACCTGGGGCTGATCCGTCAGGCCCAACGCGGTTTCGACATGGACTACTGCGTGCAGCTGTCCTTCGACAACCTCAATGCTCCGGAACTCAATGGTTACGGGGTTGACCACGTAGCGGTTGCCGAAGGCCTGGGTTGCAAGGCACTGCGGGTGTTCGAACCGGATCAGATCCAGCCTGCCTTGCGCAAGGCCCAGGAGCTGATCGAGGAGTTCAAGGTGCCGGTGATCGTCGAAATCATTCTGGAGCGCGTGACCAACATTTCCATGGGCACCGAGATCAACGCCGTCAACGAATTCGAAGACCTGGCGTTGGTCGGCAACGATGCGCCAACGGCGATTTCGCTGCTCGATTGATGATCGTTGATCGTTCCCACGCTCTGCGTGGGAATGCATCCAGTGACGCTCCGCGTCACATAACGGCTGGACGCAGAGCGTCCGGGGCGGCATTCCCACGCAGAGCGTGGGAACGATCAGCCCTCACACATATACGGGAGACCACCATGCCGCGTTTCGCAGCCAACCTGTCCATGCTGTTCACCGAGCAGGATTTTCTTGCCCGTTTCGACGCTGCCGCCAAGGCCGGCTTCAGTGGTGTCGAATACCTGTTTCCCTACGATTTCAGCTCCGCCGAAATCAAGGCCAGGCTCGATGCCAATGGCTTGACCCAGGTGCTGTTCAACCTGCCGGCCGGTGACTGGGCCAAGGGCGAGCGCGGTATCGCGTGCCTGCCGGATCGGGTCGAAGAATTCCGCGCCGGTGTCGATCTGGCCATCGCTTACGCCAACGTGCTGGGCAACACCCAGATCAACTGTCTGGCCGGTATTCGTCCACAAGGCGTCGACGATGCCACCGTGGAAAAGACCTTCGTCGCCAACCTCAAGTATGCGGCCGAGAAGCTGCAAGCGGCGGGCATCAAACTGGTGATGGAAGCGATCAACACCCGTGATATCCCCGGCTTCTACCTGAACAACACGGCGCAAGCCCTGTCGATTCGCGAACAGGTCGGCAGCGCCAATCTGTTCCTGCAATACGACATCTATCACATGCAAATCATGGAGGGCGACCTGGCCCGAACCATGGCTGCGCATCTGGGCGAGATCAACCACATCCAGTTGGCCGACAACCCAGGGCGCAACGAACCGGGCACCGGTGAAATCAATTACCGCTTCCTGTTCGAACACCTGGACCGCATCGGTTATCAGGGTTGGGTTGGCTGCGAATACAAGCCGCTGACCACCACTGAGGCGGGTCTGGGCTGGTTGAAAACCCATAACGCAATCTAATGAAACTCCTGTAGGAGCTGGCTTGCCAGCGAAGGCAATGTAACTGCCAACAAAGAGGCTGGATGTGATGGCCTCTTCGCCGGCAAGCCGGCTCCTACAAAAGCAGTCCCCTATTTGCTTGAAGCAGCAATAAAAACAAGAGGATTTTCTCATGGCTAAAATCGGATTTATCGGCACCGGCATCATGGGCCACCCAATGGCGTTGAACCTGCAGAAAGCCGGTCACAGCCTGTTCCTGTCGGCGCACCACGACCCTGCCCCTGCCGACTTGGTCGCCGCTGGTGCCATCGCGCTGGCGAACCCGAAAGAAGTGGCCCAGGAAGCCGAATTCATCATCGTCATGGTCCCGGATACTCCGCAGGTCGATGACGTGCTGTTCCGCGCCGACGGCGTTGCAGCGGGCGTGAGCAAGGGCAAAGTCGTGATCGACATGAGCTCGATCTCGCCGACCGCCACCAAAGCCTTCGCTGCCAAGATCAACGAGAAAGGCGCTCAATACCTCGACGCCCCGGTTTCCGGTGGTGAAGTCGGCGCCAAGGCTGCGACCCTGAGCATCATGGTCGGTGGCGATGCCGATGCGTTCGAACGCGCCCTGCCGCTGTTTCAGGCCATGGGCAAGAACATCACCCTGGTCGGTGGCAACGGCGACGGTCAAACCGCGAAAGTGGCGAACCAGATCATCGTCGCCCTGAACATCCAGGCCGTGGCCGAAGCGCTGCTGTTCGCCTCGAAAAACGGTGCCGATCCGGCCAAGGTCCGTGAAGCGCTGATGGGCGGTTTCGCGTCGTCGAAGATTCTTGAAGTTCACGGCGAACGCATGATCAAGGGCACCTTCGACCCTGGTTTCCGCATCAGCCTGCACCAGAAGGACCTGAACCTGGCCCTGGCCGGCGCTCGCGAACTGGGCATCAACCTGCCGAACACCGCCAATACCCAGCAAGTGTTCAGCACCTGCGCGGCCATCGGCGGCAGCAACTGGGACCACTCGGCGCTGATCAAGGGCCTGGAACACATGGCGAATTTCTCGATTCGCGATAAATAACACCTGCCCCGTACTGATCGTTCCCACGCTCTGCGTGGGAACGATCATTTGCGCTAAACAAAACAATAAGACTGGGAGCCCGCCATGTCGGTCGATCCGCAACAACTGCTGCGCGAGCTGTTTGCCACAGCCATCGACGCGGCCCATCCGCAGCACGTCCTCGAAGACCATCTGCCCAAAGATCGCAGCGGTCGGGTGATCGTCATCGGCGCCGGCAAGGCCGCAGCCGCCATGGCCCAGGTGGTCGAGCGCTGCTGGCAGGGCGAAGTGTCCGGCCTGGTGGTGACCCGTTACGGCCACGGCGCCCCGTGCGAAAAAATCGAAGTGGTCGAAGCCGCGCACCCGGTGCCGGATGCTGCCGGTCTGGCCGTGGCCAAACGGGTACTGGAACTGGTCAGCGACCTGAGCGAAAACGACCGCGTGATCTTCCTGCTCTCGGGCGGTGGCTCTGCCCTCCTCGCCTTGCCCGCAGCCGGCATCACCCTCGCCGACAAACAGTCGATCAACAAAGCCCTGCTCAAATCCGGCGCGACCATCGGCGAGATGAATTGCGTGCGCAAGCACCTCTCGGCGATCAAGGGTGGTCGTCTGGGCAAAGCCTGCTGGCCGGCTACGGTTTATACCTATGCGATTTCCGATGTACCGGGCGACCTCGCCACGGTCATCGCGTCCGGCCCCACTGTGGCCGACCCGAGCACCTCGGCCGAAGCGCTGGCGATCCTCAAGCGTTATGGCATCGAAGTCCCGGCCTCGGTGCGCAACTGGCTGCAAAACCCGGAATCGGAAACGGTCAAACCCGGCGATCCGAGCCTGGCCCGCAGTCATTTCCAATTGATCGCCCGCCCACAGCAATCGCTGGAAGCGGCAGCGGTGAAAGCCCGTCAGGCCGGCTTCAGTCCATTGATTCTTGGCGACCTGGAAGGTGAATCCCGAGACGTGGCGAAAGTCCACGCCGGCATTGCGCGGCAGATCGTCCAGCACGGCCAACCGCTGGCAGCGCCGTGCGTGATTCTGTCCGGCGGCGAAACCACCGTCACCGTGCGCGGCAATGGCCGTGGCGGGCGCAACGCTGAATTCCTGCTGAGCCTGACCGACAGCCTCAAAGGCCTGCCCGGCGTCTACGCGCTGGCCGGTGACACCGACGGTATCGACGGCTCCGAAGACAACGCCGGGGCCATCATGACCCCGACCAGTTACGCCCGCGCCGCCGCCCTCGGCCTGAGCGCCAGCGATGAACTGGACAACAACAATGGCTACGGCTATTTCGCGGCGCTGGATGCGCTGATCGTCACCGAGCCGACCCGCACCAACGTCAACGACTTCCGCGCCATTCTGATTCTCGAGAGCCCTGAACATGACGCCTGACAAGAAGGTAAAAATCCTCGCCACCCTTGGCCCGGCCACCAACGGAATCGACGACATCCGTGAGCTGGTGCTGGCCGGGGTCAATATCTTTCGCCTGAATTTCAGCCACGGCGATCATGCCGACCATGCACAGCGCTATCAGTGGATTCGTGAAGTCGAGCGCCAGCTGAATTATCCGCTGGGGATTCTGATGGACCTGCAAGGCCCGAAACTGCGGGTCGGCAAATTCGCCCAAGGCAAAGTGCAGCTGCATCGCGGTCAAGCCTTGCGTCTGGACCTGGACCCGACGCCGGGCGATGAGCGCCGCGTTAATTTGCCTCACCCGGAAATCATCGCAGCGCTGGAGCCAGGCATGGACCTGCTGCTGGACGACGGCAAGCTGCGCCTGCGGGTGGTGACCAAATACGCCGACGCCATCGACACCACGGTGCTCAACGGCGGCGAACTGTCGGATCGCAAAGGCGTCAACGTGCCGCAAGCGGTGCTGGATCTGAGCCCGCTGACCGCCAAGGATCGTCGCGACTTGAGCTTCGGTCTGGAGCTGGGGGTGGATTGGGTCGCGCTGTCGTTCGTGCAACGCCCGGAAGACATCCGCGAAGCCCGCGCACTGATCGGCGACAAGGCGTTTTTGATGGCGAAAATCGAGAAGCCATCGGCCGTGACGCAACTGCGGGAAATCGCCGAATTAAGCGATGCGATCATGGTCGCTCGCGGTGACCTGGGCGTGGAAGTCCCGGCCGAAAGCGTGCCGCAGATTCAGAAAAACATCATCAGTACCTGCCGCCAACTCGGCAAACCGGTGGTGGTGGCGACGCAGATGCTGGAGTCGATGCGTTTCTCCCCGGCCCCGACCCGCGCCGAAGTCACTGACGTCGCCAACGCGGTGGCCGAAGGTGCCGACGCGGTGATGCTGTCGGCGGAAACCGCGTCCGGTGAATACCCGCTGGAAGCGGTGCAGATGATGAGCAAGATCATCCGTCAGGTGGAAAACGGCCCGGACTATCAGGCCCAATTGGACGTGAGCCGACCGAAAGCCGAGGCCACGGTGTCGGACGCGATCAGCTGCGCGATCCGCCGCATCAGCAATGTGCTGCCGGTGGCGGTGCTGGTGAACTACAGCGAGTCCGGCACGTCGAGTCTGCGTGCGGCGCGGGAACGGCCGACGGTGCCGATCCTCAACCTGACGCCTAATCTGCAAACCGCTCGCCGGCTGACGGTGGCGTGGGGCGTGCACTCGGTGGTCAACGACCGGCTGCGCCAGGTGGACGAAGTGTGCTCGACGGCGTTGGAGATTGCCCAGGCACAGGGGATGGCTCAGCGGGGGGATACGTTGTTGATCACGGCTGGCGTGCCGTTTGGGCAGCCGGGGTCGACCAATTCGTTGCGCATCGAGACATTAATCTAACTCCCCCCACACAATGATCGTTCCCACGCTCTGCGTGGGAATGCAGCCCGGGACGCTCCGCGTCCCAAGAGCAGACGCAGAGCGTCCATTGAGGCATTCCCACGCAGAGCGTGGGAACGATCTGTACTGACTGCCCCCATCATGCCCGCCAACCACTTCAACACCCACTGCCCCGACTGGGCCACTGCCCTGCTCAATGGCTTCAGCCAGATATTCTTCCAGTGCCATCCGCTGTGCGGGCTGCTGTGTCTGCTGGCGATTCTGTTCAGCGCGCCGGCCTTGCTCGGCGGTGCGTTGCTGGGAGGGGTCGCCGGGTTGCTCACCGCGCAACGTCGCGGGTACACCAAGGCTGATCGTCAGGCCGGGCTGTTCAGCTACAACGGTGTTTTGCTCGGTCTGCTGCTGAGCCTTTATTTCCCATGGTCGGCGCTGTTGCCACCGCTGATCATTGCCTGCGGCGGCCTGAGTGCGATGCTCACCCAGCAATGGCTCAAGCATACCCGCGATCATCATTGTCTACCGGCTTACACCGCGCCCTTCGTTGGGTTGAGTTGGTTGTTGCTTGGCTTTGCCGCACCCCAGCAATCCATTCCACCGATCGAACTGAATACCCTCAACCTGCTCGCCGCGTCATTGAAAGGGCTCGGTCAGGTGCTGTTTCTCGGTCATCCGTTGGCCGGCGCACTCATTGCCATCGGATTACTGATCGCCGACCGCCGCGCCTTCTTATGGGCATTGCTGGGCTCCGCCGCCGGCCTCGGATTCGCCCTTTTGCATCACGAAACATCAACCGCGCTGCTGGGTTTGAGCGGTTACAACGCCGTGCTCGCCGCCCTCGCCTTCAGCCAAAATCGCCGCCAGCCCTGGCTGCCATTGTTGGGAATCCTGCTGGCGGTGTTGCTCACACCGGGGTTCGCCGCACTCGGCCTGGCCACGTTGACTGCGCCCTTCATCCTCGCGTGCTGGCTGATTCGCGCAGGCATTCGGGTGCTGCATCAGGCCGCCATGGACAGCGCGCCTTGCGCTATCGGGGAGAATCAACCTAGGCTTCGCTGATTCCAGGTTCAGGCGTTTTCCATGGACAGCAGCAAAAACTGGCGTGAAGAGCTTTACGTCATCATCTTCCAATCCGATACCCCGGCCGGTCGCCGCTTCGACAGCATTCTGTTGTTGATCATCCTCGCGAGCCTGGTGATCGTGATTCTGGACAGTATCGACAGCGTTCACCAGAACTACGCCGACCTACTGGCGTACATCGAATGGGGCTTCACCGTCGTTTTCGCCATCGAATACGGTCTGCGCCTGTACTGCTCGCCCAAGCCGCTGCGCTACGCATTCAGCTTTTATGGGCTGGTGGATTTGCTGGCGATCGTGCCCGGCATTCTCGCGCTGTATTACAGCGATGCGCAGTACCTGCTGATTATCCGGATCATTCGGATGCTGCGGATTTTCCGCGTACTCAAGCTCAGCCCGTATCTGAAGCAAGCCAACTATTTGATGACGGCGCTGCGCGGCAGCAAGCAGAAGATCGTGGTGTTTCTGCTCAGCGTCAGCACCCTGGTGACGGTGTTCGGCACTCTGATGTACGTGATCGAAGGCCCGGAACACGGCTTTACCAGCATCCCCAAAGGCATCTATTGGGCCATCGTCACACTGACCACCGTGGGCTTTGGCGATATCGTGCCCAGGACGCCATTGGGTCAGGTGGTTTCGTCGCTGGTGATGATCACCGGTTACTCGATCATCGCCGTGCCAACAGGGATCTTTACCGCGGAACTGGCCAACGCCATGCGCGGCGAACAATTGCAACACGATTGCCCGACCTGCAAGAAAAACAGCCACGAACACGGCGCAGCCTTTTGCTCCCGTTGCGGCAATGCGCTGTTCAAGAAACTGGAATAAGCAAAGTGCTTTTTAATCTTTAAAGGACTATGCGAGCCCGGCTATAGTCGCTGGCAAATTGCCAACACTTTCCATAGAACATGTTTGATAAAACAAGGAATGCGCAGTGAAAAAACTCTTTGGCGCCTCACTTCTGGCCGCTGGCCTGGCCTTGGGCAGCATGGCTCAGGCTGCACCGACCCTGCTTAACGTTTCCTACGACGTGATGCGAGATTTCTACAAGGACTACAACGCTGCCTTCCAGAAACACTGGCAAGCCGAGCACAACGAAAACATCACGCTGCAGATGTCCTTCGGCGGCTCCAGCAAACAGGCGCGTTCGGTGATCGATGGCCTGCCAGCTGATGTCATCACCATGAACATGGCCACCGACATCAATGCCCTGGCGGACAACGGCAAACTGGTCCCGGACAACTGGGTCACGCGCCTGCCAAACAACAGCGCGCCGTTCACCTCGGCCACTGTGTTCATCGTGCGCAAAGGCAACCCGAAAGCCCTGAAAGACTGGCCAGACCTGCTCAAGGACGGCGTACAAGTGATCGTTCCCAACCCGAAAACCTCGGGCAACGGCCGTTACACCTACCTCTCGGCCTGGGGCTATGTGCTGAAAAACGGCGGCGACGAGAACAAGGCCAAAGCCTTCGTCGGCAAGCTGTTCAAACAGGCACCGGTGCTGGATACCGGTGGCCGTGCAGCGACCACCACCTTCATGACCAACCAGATCGGCGACGTACTGGTGACCTTCGAAAACGAAGCGGAAATGATTGCGCGTGAGTTTGGTCGTGATCAATTCGAAGTGATTTATCCGAGTGTTTCTGCCGAGGCCGAACCGCCAGTGTCTGTGGTCGACAAAGTGGTCGAGAAAAAAGGCACTCGCGCTGCCGCTGAGGAATATTTGAAGTACCTGTGGTCGCCGCAAGGTCAAGAGATTGCGGCGGCCAACTACCTGCGTCCGCGTGATCCGGCGGTATTGGCCAAGTACACCGATCGCTTCCCGAAAGTGGATTTCCTTTCGGTGGAGAAGACCTTTGGTGACTGGCGCACTGTGCAGAAGACCCACTTCAATGATGGTGGGGTTTTTGATCAGATTTATAGCGGTCAGTAATTCTCAGCTCAACGAAAAGGCGACCTGCAACGGTCGCCTTTTTTGTGGGGCGAGCTTGTATGGCTCGCTACCGTCTTGAACCTCTGTAGGAGCTGGCTTGCCAGCGAAGACGGCCTCACGTCATGCAGCGCTCATGACAACGCCTTCGCCGGCAAGCCGGGCTCCTACGGGTCGACGGCGTTCAAAATGTCTGTGGAGTTGCCGCAGGCTGCGCCATTCATTGCACACAGAAATAATGACTATCACTTCAAACCTTCTTCCGCCGCTCTAGCCAGCCGATTAGCCTCCCCGCATTCCTTTTTGTTCAGCGAGACCCGTTATGACCCCAACGACTCAGGTGCCCCACGGCACTGCGACAATGACCCGAGGCATGGTGCTGCTCTTCGCCTTCTGTTGCGGCGCCATCGTGGCCAACATCTACTACGCCCAGCCGATCATCGGCCTGATCGCGCCGGACATCGGCCTGACCGACACCATGGCCAGCCTGATCGTTTCGCTGACGCAGATTGGTTATGCGCTGGGTCTGTTCTTCCTGGTGCCGTTGGGTGATCTGCTGGAAAACCGACGCTTGATGATCATCACCACCGTGGTGGCGATTGCCAGTCTGCTGGGCGCGGCATTCACCGATCAGCCGAACGTGTTTCTGCTGATCTCGTTGCTGGTGGGGTTCAGCTCGGTGTCGGTGCAGATCCTGATTCCACTGGCCGCCCACCTGGCGCCGGAAGAATCCCGGGGCCGCGTAGTCGGCGGCATTATGGGTGGTTTGCTGCTGGGGATTCTGCTGGCTCGACCAGTGTCCAGCGTAATCGCCGACCACTTCGGCTGGCGTGCGATGTTCGTCATCGCAGCGGTGTTGATGGCGGCTATCAGCATCGTGCTGGCCCTGACCATCCCCAAGCGCCAGCCTGATCACAGCGCTTCTTATGGCCAGTTGTTGGGTTCGCTCTGGACGCTGTTGCGTCAGCAGCCGGTATTGCGTCAACGGGCGTTTTACCAAGCCTGCATGTTCGCCACCTTCAGCCTGTTCTGGACGGCAGTGCCGCTGGAACTGTCGCGTAATCATGGCTTGTCGCAAACCCAGATCGCGATCTTCGCTCTGGTCGGTGCCATCGGCGCGATTGCCGCACCCATCGCCGGTCGACTGGCCGATGCCGGCCATACCCGCATCGCCTCGCTGCTGGCCCTGCTATTCGCCAGCCTGAGCTTTCTGCCCGCCTTCATCCACCCGGCCTACAGCGTTATCGGCCTGGCGGTGACGGGGGTGGTGCTGGATTTTTGCGTGCAAATGAACATGGTCCTCGGCCAGCGCGCGGTCTACGCCCTCGACGCCAAAAGCCGCGGCCGTCTGAATGCGCTGTACATGACCAGCATCTTTATCGGTGGTGCATTCGGTTCATCGGTGGCCAGTGCGGTGTATGAGCATGGCGGCTGGTTGTGGATCGTGATTGTGGGCAGTGCGTTTCCATTGTTAGCGTTGTTGCGGTTTTTGAGTGTTTCGCAGAGGCCTGCGCTGGCGACGGCTTAAAGACCTAAAAGCTTCGCGGGCAAGCCTCGCTCCTACAGGGTTGGTGCAAGACCTGTAGGAGCGAGGCTTGCCCGCGAAGGCTATTCGACTGATACAACTCAATGCCGAACCAGCTTCTCCATCGCTGCATCCGCGAGAAAGGAGGAGCGGCTTTTGACATTGTGCTCTCGCACATAGCGGTCAATGCGCTGGATTACGTAGCCAGGCAGCGTCACGTTGACCTTCTCGGTCTTGCCCAGATATGGCGAGATGTCGAGTTCCAGCATCCCCCACCCCATGTCGGCAAACTCCGGATTCTCGCGGTGCGCAGCCGCTGAGGTCGGCATCGGAATTGACTCCCCGTCTGCCATGATCTCCTGCAGCATGATGTGGGCAATTTCGACCGCCGCGTTGTAAGCATCTTCAAACGTATCCCCGGCGGTTACGGCACCTGGGATATCGGGGATCTGAATACCGATGGCGGTGTTCTCGTCGCCCCACTCGATACAGATTGGGTATTGCATTATGGATCTCCTGCCAAACTGGCTCCCGGGCAATAAAGCCCGGCTCGCCTCCTGATGCTTTTGACCGTCCCGATCGGCAAATCCTTTTTCGGATGAGGGACGGGTATCGTGTAAGGGTTGTAACGGTGAGTGAAGAGGTGATGACTGCCGGTGACCCGGTCCAGTGTCCAGCCCGCCTCTATCAGCTCTTTGATCAATAACCTGCTCTGCACCACCAGCCTCCTTGCTCCGGCCCAACAAAAATAACCCTAGAGTTATATTTACTCAAGCACAAAAATCCGGAGTGCGACGTTCGGTTGTTTTACAGGGTGTTGATTTGATCGGGCCTACGAATTCGTCGATAACCTCTTTGACCTGGATCCGGCAGCAGTTGTCGCGGCAGCACAACGGCAACGCAAACAGCTAAAGCTGCCGCCTATGGATGTCGGTACCTATCTTGATCTGCTCTTTCGCCAAGGCCTGATTCAGTCGAGCAAGGCGTTGACCAATTATCGGGCGATTCATTAATCGCCTCTCACAAACCCCAAAAAGCAAAACGGCGATCCTCAGATCGCCGTTTCTATTCACTGCCCGAATTTTCTGCCTAACCCACCCGGCACGCCATTGATGTTCGTCTCTTCCCACGGCCCGTTGGGGCTGATCGAGCGACTCCAGCCGTTGTTCCAGCGGTAGTAGGTGCGCTGGCGGTAGAAGGTGTTGGTCTGATCATCGAGGACGTAAACGCCGAGTTTCGCGTCCCAATGGCTATTGCCACCCGGTGGCGGGGCGAAGCTGGCAGAGGTGCGTGGCACCGGCTTCGAAGGTTTGACCGGGGTACTCGGTTTGCTCGGTACCGTCGGCGGAGCCGGTTTGGTGCTCGGCTGCGAAGGCGGGATTGGCGGCAGCCGTTCGGGTTCGTACTCCTGGACCGCACAAGCGCTTAGCCCCAAAACCATCATGCTGAGGAGAGTGATACGAGCGAAGGCGGTCATGGTGGCGTTTCCTGTTATTTATCCGGGCTGTCGATGATCAGTTTTTGTTGCGCGGTGGTGCTGGTGGCCAAGGGTTGGCTGCGACCGATCCATTCGCCGGCAGTCGGTTGGCCGGCGCGGGAGATGCGCGCAACCAGTTGGACTTCAGGGAAGTTCGACAGTTTCAACTGCGGCATCATGGCGTCGGCATCACCCAGTTCGACGGTTGCCGGCAAGTCGGCGACGGTCAGACGCTTGGCGGCCAGTGGTGCGGGCGGGCCGGAAATGGCGCGGGCGAAGATGAACACGCTGTCACCCGGCTGGACCTTGGCTTTCAGCTCTGGCGCCAGATCGACTTGCACTTTGAGCAGCGCTGCAGCTTTGGCCGCAGGCGCCTGGGCAACCTTGCCACCACTGGCTTCTAGTTTCTCGGCGGCCCGAGTGATGCCGCCTTGCAGCGCGACGCGGGATTTATCATCCGGCGGCAGTTGCGCCAGCAGTCGATTCCAGTAGTCGATGGCGTCCTGATAACGCTCGCTTTCAAAGGCCGCGATGCCCAGCAGACCAAGGCTGGTGACTTCTTTCGGATCAGCTTTCAGCGCTTCGTCGGTCAGGGCTTGAACCTTGTCCGACCACTTCTTGCCATCGGCGAAATATTGCGCTTGAGCCCATTGCCCGAGCAGTTCCGGTTGACGACCGGCCAGGGCCACGGTGCGTTCGAAGATCTTCGCCGCATCGCCCGGACGATCCTGAGCCATGTAAGTGCGGCCGAGGAAGTACAGGCCTTCGGCCGAATCCGGTTGGGCCGCGACCGCACGTTCCAGACGACGGGTCATCTCTTCCATCGATTGCGGAGCTTGGGCGAATTCGCGGGTCAGCTCGACTTTGTCGCTGGCGCCGAAATGCAGGTACAGACCAAGGCCCAACACCGGCACCAGAATCGCCGCCAGCAATGGCAACGGCTTGCCCAGACGCGACACGCGCGGCGCCTCGACGCCTTCGGTGTCGGCGAGCAGTTCACGGGCGGCTTCGGCGCGGCCGGCGTCCATTTGCTCGGCGTTAAGCACGCCTTCTTCTTGCTGAGTCTGCAACTCAGCCACGCGCTCCTGATAAAGCGCGACATTCAGTGCCGTACGGTCCTCTTCGAGCTGAGCGCGGCGACCACGCAGAACGGGGATCAGCAGAAAACTCAGGGCAATCAGGAGCAGCAGGCCTGCAGCGAGCCAGAAATCAATCATGCTTGGTTTTATCCAACAAGTGGTCGAGGCGCTCGCGCTCCTCGGCAGAAAGCGCGTCCGGGCTGTCAGTGCGTTGCACGCGACGACGGCGGACGATCACGGCGATGAGCACAAAACCGCCCAGCAACAGGCCGGCAGGGCCGAACCAGAGCAGTGCGGTTTTGGCGTTGAGGGCAGGTTTGTAGCGGACGAAGTCACCGTAGCGGTCGACCATGAAATCGATGATCTGCTGGTTGTCCTTGCCCTCGCCGAGCATGCGGAAAATCTCTTTGCGCAAGTCGGCGGCGATCGGTGCGTTGGAATCGGCGATGTCCTGATTCTGGCACTTGGGGCAACGCAACTCTTTGGTCAGCTCGCGAAAGCGCTCACGGTCGCCTTCTTTGGCGAACTCGTAGGTGTCGATGGCCGCGTGGGCCACACCGGCGATGCTCAAGCCGAGGACGGCGGCGGCGATCCAACGCTTCATGGCTTGGCCTCATCGACCAGCGCCTGATACTTGGCGGCCAGTTTTTCGCGCCAGACTTGTTCATCGATCACACCGACGAATTTGTCGCGGATGATGCCCTTGGCATCGATGAAGAAGGTTTCCGGAGCGCCGTACACGCCAAGGTTCAGGCCCAGGGTGCCGGCATCGTCACGGATGTCCAGTTGATACGGGTTGTGGAACTCGGCCAGCCACTTCAAGGCATCGGTGTTGACGTCCTTGTAGTTGACGCCGTAGATCACCACGCCCTTCTCGGCCAGTTTGTTCAACACTGGGTGCTCGACCCGGCAGGAGATGCACCAGGTGCCCCAGACGTTGACCAGTGCCGGTTTACCCAGAATGTCCGCTTTGGTCAGGGTTTTGTCGCCCTGCACCGAGGGCAGGGAAAACTCCGGGAATGGTTTGTTGATCATCGCCGAGGGCAACTCGGCCGGGTTCAGGTACAGGCCCCGATACAGAAAAACAGCAACCACCAGAAAAATCGCCAGTGGCAACAGCATCAACCAACGTCTCATGCAGTGGCTCCCGTCATGCCGAGCGCTTCACGCACGCGGCTTTTCACCTTGACCCGATAACGGCGATCCAGCGCCGCCAGCAACCCGCCGAGCCCCGTGAGCAACCCACCGAACCAGATCCAGCGCACGAACGGTTTGACGTGTACGCGAACCGCCCAGGCGCCCTCGCCCAGCGGCTCGCCCAGGGCGACGTAAAGGTCACGGGTGAAACCAGCATCGATCCCGGCTTCAGTCATCACCGAATTCTGCACGGTGTACAGGCGTTTTTCCGGGTGCAGCACGCTGACTTCCTTGCCGTCGCGGATCACCCGCACGGTGCCCTTGTCGGACGTGAAGTTCGGCCCTTCGAAGTGCTTGGCGCCTTCGAACACAAATTGATAACCAGCCAGGCTCATGGACTCACCCGGCGCCAGGCGCAGATCACGCTCGGCACTGTTCTGGCTCGACAACACGACACCCAGCGCGCACACGGCTATGCCCAGATGCGCGATTTGCATGCCCCAATAACTGCGGGTCAGGGTCGGCAGACCTTTGATCAGGCCCTTGTGACGCGTCTTGTCGAAAATATCCCGCACACCGGCCAGCAACACCCAGGCAGCCAGCATGAACGTCGCCAGCACCGCCCAATTGAAATCGCCGTAAGCGACACCGGCCACCACGGCCAGCGCAGCGCTACCGAGCAACACCGGGGTCAACATGCTCATCAGCCATTTGACCGGGGTGTCTTTCCAGCGCACCAGCATACCGACCGCCATCACTGCCATCAGTATCGCCATCAACGGAATGAACAGCGCGTTGAAGTACGGCGGGCCGACCGACAGCTTGGCGCCGGTCATCGCGTCGAGGATCAATGGATACAAGGTGCCGAGCAGGATCATCGAAGCGGCGACCACCAGCACCAGGTTATTGCCCAGCAACAGGGTTTCCCGGGACCACAGGTTGAAGCCGACCTGGCTCTTGACCACCGGAGCGCGCAGGGCGAACAGCGTCAGAGAACCACCAACCACAAACAGCAGGAAGATCAGGATGAACACGCCGCGCTCCGGATCGGAGGCAAAGGCGTGAACCGAGGTCAGCACGCCAGAACGCACGAGGAAGGTTCCGAGCAGGCTCAACGAAAACGCGGCGATGGCCAGCAACACGGTCCAGCTCTTGAACACGCCACGTTTTTCCGTGACCGCCAACGAGTGAATCAGCGCCGTGCCCACCAGCCAAGGCATGAAGGACGCGTTTTCCACCGGGTCCCAGAACCACCAGCCGCCCCAGCCGAGTTCGTAATAGGCCCACCAGGAGCCCAACGTAATACCGATACCGAGGAAGGCCCAGGCTACGATCGTCCACGGACGGGACCAGCGCGCCCACGCTGCATCGAGGCGACCGCCCAGCAGCGCGGCGATAGCGAAGGCAAACGCCACCGAGAAACCGACATAGCCCATGTACAGCATCGGCGGGTGAACGATCAGACCGATGTCTTGCAGCAAGGGATTGAGGTCGCGTCCATCCGTTGGCATCTGCGGCAGGATTCGGGCGAAAGGATTAGACGTCAGGATCAGGAACAGCAGGAAGCCGGTGCTGATCATGCCCATCACCGCCAGTACGCGAGCGAACATCTCTTGCGGCAACTGCCGGGAGAACACCGACACCGCGAAGGTCCAGCCGCCGAGGATCAGTGCCCACAGCAGCAACGAACCTTCGTGAGCCCCCCAGACGGCGCTGAATTTGTAGTACCACGGCAAGGCGCTGTTGGAGTTGCTGGCCACGTAAGCGACGGAGAAGTCGTCCGCCATGAACGCGTAAGTCAGGCAACCGAAAGCGAACAGCAGAAACGCGAACTGCCCCCATGCTGCGGGCTGGGCCAGGCTCATCCACAAACGGTCGCCACGCCAGGCACCGAGCAATGGCACCACCGCTTGAACCAGCGCGAAACACAGCGCGAGGATCATGGCCAGGTGGCCCAGCTCTGGTATGAAGATGCCGGAAGTCATGGATCAACCCTCCTTCGCGGGTGTAGGGGCGGATTGACCACTGTCTTTCAAAGCCTTGGTCACTTCCGGCGGCATGTACTTTTCATCATGCTTGGCCAGCACTTCGTCGGCCACCACCACGCCGTCAGCGTTGAGCTTGCCGAGGGCGACGATGCCCTGCCCTTCGCGGAACAGGTCCGGCAGGATGCCGCGGTAGCTGATGGTCACGGATTTGTTGAAGTCGGTAACGATGAATTTCACGTCCAGGGAATCGCCAGAACGTTGCAATGAACCCGCCTCGACCATGCCGCCCGCACGAATGCGCGTGTCTTGCGGCGCTTCGCCGTTGGCGATCTGGGTCGGGGTGTAAAACAGATTGATGTTCTGCTTCAAGGCGCTCAAGGCCAGGCCAACGGCAGAGCCGACACCGACCAGGATCGCGAGAATGATGATAAGACGCTTTTTACGCAGCGGATTCACTTGCCGTTCTCCCGGCGCAGACGACGCGCCTCTTGTTGCAGATACCGCTTGCGGGCCAGGATCGGCGCCGCCACGTTGAGGGCCAGCACCGCCAGGCTGATGCCATAGGCTGACCAGACATACAGGCCGTGATGGCCCATGGCGAGAAAGTCGCCGAATGAAGCGAAACTCATCGAGCGGCCTCCAGACTGTTCTGCACTTCGGTTTTCACCCAGCTCGCCCGGGCTTCGCGCTTGAGCACTTCAAGGCGCATACGCAGCAACAGCACCGCGCCGAAGAAACAGTAGAAACCCAGCGCCGTCAGCAGCAGTGGCAGCCACATCTCGGCGGGCATCGCCGGTTTTTCGGTGAGGGTGAAGGTCGAGCCCTGGTGCAGGGTGTTCCACCACTCCACCGAGTATTTGATGATCGGGATGTTGATCACGCCGACGATCGCCAGCACCGCGCAGGCCTTGGCCGCACTGTCACGATTGCTGATGGCGTTGCCCAGCGCAATAAGACCGAAGTACAGAAACAGCAGAATCAGCATGGACGTAAGTCGCGCATCCCAGACCCACCACGAGCCCCAGGTCGGTTTTCCCCAGATCGCCCCGGTGACCAGCGCCACGGCGGTCATCCAGGCACCGATCGGCGCGGCGCATTGCAGGGCGACGTCGGCCAGCTTCATCTTCCAGACCAGCCCGACAATGCCGCACACGGCCAGCATCACGTAGATGGACTGCGCCAGCATGGCGGCCGGGACGTGGATATAGATGATGCGAAAGCTGTTGCCTTGCTGGTAGTCGGGCGGCGCGAAGGCCAGGCCCCAGATTACGCCGACACCGATTAGCAGCAACGCGGCAATGCTCAGCCAGGGCAGCAGTTTGCCGCTGATGCCGTAGAACCATTTGGGTGAGCCGAGCTTATGAAACCAGGTCCAGTTCATTGCTGTTTCCATCACGGGAGTTCTTCGCTTTGAAGAACCAAGGGTCTTTACTGATCAAAATTTGATCAGACCTCATTATTCGCCGACGCTGATCTTCAGGCCAGCGGCTATTGCAAAAGGTGTCAGGGTTATCGCCAGGGCGGTCAGGCTACCAAGCCACAAGAGATAACCGGTCGCCGGCATGCCCTGCAATGCCGCCTGCAAGGCGCCACTGCCGAGAATCAACACCGGGATGTACAGCGGCAGAATCAACAGCGCCAGTAACAGGCCACCGCGCTTCAATCCGACCGTCAACGCCGCGCCCACCGCACCGAGCAGGCTCAGCACCGGTGTACCCAGCAATAAAGAAAGCAGCAACACCGGCAGACAGGCGGCCGGCAAACCGAGCATCAACGCCAGCAAAGGTGCGAGCAAAACCAGCGCCAGCCCGGAAAACGCCCAGTGTGCCAGCACCTTGGCCAAAACCAGAATAGGCAGGGGGTGCGGCGAAAGGACCCACTGCTCAAGCGATCCGTCTTCGAAATCACTGCGGAAAAGCCCGTCCAGCGAGAGCAAGACCGATAAAAGCGCTGCCACCCAGACCAGCCCCGGGGACAAGGTTTGCAACAATTGAGGCCCGGCGCCTACCGCCAATGGGAACAAAGAGACGACGATGGCGAAGAACACCAGCGGATTCGCCAATTCGGCAGGACGGCGGAACAGCAAACGTGCCTCGCGGGCGACCAACAGGCCGAAAACACTCATACGGCCCAGTTCCCCAAATCAATATCGCGGTAGCCGGCCGGCATCCGGGTCAGGGTGTGGTGCGTGGTCAGGACCACCATGCCGCCCCGCTCGCAATGCGCCGCCAGGTGTTCTTCGAGTTGCGCCACGCCTTGTTTGTCCAGCGCGGTGAACGGCTCATCGAGGATCCACAGCGGCGGACTGTCCAGGTACAACCGCGCCAAGGCCACGCGCCGTTGCTGGCCGGCAGACAGGGTGTGACAGGGAACATCCTCGAAACCGCGCAGCCCCACAGCCGCCAGCGCCTGCCAGATCGCCTCATGGGAGGCCGGTTGATGCAGGGCGCAGAGCCAACTGAGGTTTTCCTCGGGGGTCAGCAGGTCCTTGATGCCGGCGGCGTGGCCGATCCACAACAGGTTGCGCGCCAGTTCGCTGCGTTGCTCGTGCAGTGGCTGGCCGTTTAGCAATACTTGACCGGCGGTCGGGTGCATCAAACCGCAAAGCAAACGTAAAAGACTGGTCTTGCCACTGCCGTTGGGGCCACTGATTTGCAACATTTCGCCACTGGCCAGTCTCAATTCGAGATTTTCGAAGAGCAGCCGAAGGTCTCGCTCACAGGCGAGGGCAACGGTTTGCAGGACAGGACTGGTCAAGAGATCACGGGCCTTATACGGTTCAAGTCGGCTTTGGCGCGGCCGTTAAAGAGATGCAGGATAAATGTATTGGCGGCCCGAACTAGAGAGCTGCGTCAAATAATTGCAATGTTTCCGGCACCCTGTATACAAGTGGGCGGCATTATACATGCCATCTCCTCCTCTAAAGCGTGCATTTTCCGAAGGTTGTGACCGCGTATGACAGGCGAAATGAACATCCTTCCGCTACCGCAGACCACCCCGGCGGCGACCCGTCCGCTGGCGGTCAGTGGCGAGTTGCTCAAGTTGCTGACGCCGATGGAGGGCTTGATCACGGCCGGTCAAACCGCCAAGGCCGAAGTGCTGTCGCTCAAGCAGGCGGATCAGACCTTTCAATTGCTGCTCAAAGTCACCCTCGACAGCGGCCGCCAGACCACGGTCCAGGCCACCAGTACCCAGCCACTGCCTCAGGGCACCAGCCTGGCAATCACCCAGCCATCGGCGGGCAATCTGGCGGTCACGGTGCAACAGGCCATCGCTTCCAGCGTCGCCACCCTCACCCGCATCGACACCGCGCAATTGCCCGTCGGCACCCTGTTGCAGGGCAAAGTGCTGACTTCTCAGGTGATGTCGCAGGTGCCGGGCCAGCCGACGGTGTTTCGCTCGATGGTCAGCCTGCTCAACACCGCGCTGAGCGGTAGCACCCTGAGCATCGATAGCCCGACGCCATTGCGCATCGGTACATTGCTGAGCGCCTTGGTGCAGGACACCCAGACGCTGAAGTTCGTCCCGTTAAGCAGCCGTCAGGAGCAGTTGGCCGTGACGCAACAACTGGTCAGCCAGCAAAGTCGCCAAGGCTCTCTGGATGGCTTGCTCAAAATTCTGCAAAACCTGCCGCTATCGGATCAGACCTCCAGCGACCTACGCACTGTCGTGGACAAGTTGCTCGCCGGCCTGCCAGATGTTCAGCAACTGAGCACGCCCAAAGGCCTGGCCCAGGCGCTGGCCAACAGCGGCCTGTTCCTCGAGGCGAAACTGCTGACCGGACAAAACCCGACGCTGACACCTGACATGAAAGGCGACCTGCTCAAACTGATCGCACAACTGACGCCGGGCCTGCCGGCCAACACCAATCTCAACGCCATTATCGCCGCCAACACACTGGCTCAAGCACTGCCCGGTTTCGTGCGCAGCGCCCTGGGCATGCTCGGGCAAGTCAGCGCCAAACCATTGCCGACCAGTTTCCCGCTCCCCGAGCGTCTGCTGCAAAGTCAGGACGGTGAAGGCGATCTGGAGCACCTGCTGCGTTTGGCAGCGGCGGCCGTCTCGCGCCTGCAAAGCCATCAACTGTCGAGCCTGGAACAGACCGGGATCACCGACGACGGTCGCCTGCTCAGCACCTGGCAGTTGGAAATACCCATGCGCAACCTGCAAGACATCGTGCCGTTGCAGGTCAAATTCCAGCGCGAAGAAGCGCCCGAAAAAGAACAACACCACGAACGCCGCGACGAACGCGAACCCAAGCAACAGTTGTGGCGCGTCGATCTGGCGTTCGACATGGAGCCGTTAGGGCCGTTGCAGATTCAGGCCCAGCTGATCAAAGGCAACCTCTCCAGTCAGCTGTGGGCCGAACGGCCGTACACCGCGAGCCTGATCGAAAGCAATCTGGCCGGGCTGCGCGAACGCCTACTGGCGTCAGGCCTGAACGTTGGCGATCTGGATTGCCACCTCGGCACACCGCCACAAGGCCCTCAAACCCGCCTCGAACAACGCTGGGTCGACGAAACCGCATGAACGAATCCACCGCACCGCGCCAAGCCATCGCCCTCAAATACGACGGCACCCACGCCCCTACCCTCACGGCCAAAGGTGACGAGGAACTGGCGGAAGAAATTCTGAAGATTGCCCGCGATTATGAAGTGCCGATTTACGAGAATGCCGAGCTGGTGAGATTGCTGGCGCGGATGGAATTGGGGGAGAGTATTCCGGAAGAGTTGTACCGGACGATTGCCGAGATCATTGCGTTTGCGTGGAATCTGAAGGGGAAGTTTCCTGAGGGGCAGGATCCGGAGGCGGTGATGCTGGAGAAGGATGTGACTGATCGCGGGGATGACTACTGATCGTTCCCATGCTCTGCGCGGGAATGCAGCCCGTGACGCTCTGCGTCACACAACAGCGGAACGCAGAGCATCCCAAGAGGCATTCCCACGCAGAGCGTGGGAACGATCTCCACTGTGTAAGCCCTGTAGGAGCTGACGAGTGAAACGAGGCTGCGATCTTTTGATCTTCTCAGTTCTTGTGCAACTTACTCATCAACTCCGCCTCAGCCTGGGTCAACCCGCAAGACTGAGTCAGTTCATCGACGCTCGCCCCCATCCCCACCAGACGTGCTGCCTGAGCGAATGAAAGGCTCGACGGATCACGCTGTTCCAACTGAGCCAGTTTATCCGGCAACGGGCCGACGACGGCGCGCAGTTCGTGCAGGTCTTCACCCATGCGCACGTTGCCGTTCTGGTAGTCGTCGACGCGTTTGGCCAGGTCCTTGATGCGCTGATCGCGCAGCGCATCGCCCTGGGCCTGTTGCACGGCGATCTGCCGCTGAGCGCGGATGTGCGCCAGGAAGATCGCCAGCGTGCCTGCCCAGAAGAGGAACAGGACAATGACAGCCACCTCAAGAATCAATCAGATACTCTCCAGTTCCGACCATTCTTCTTCGCTCATCATCTTGTCCAGCTCGACCAGGATCAGCAGTTCGTTGTTCTTGTTGCAAACGCCTTGAATGAACTTGGCGGACTCTTCGTTACCGACATTCGGCGCGGTCTCGATTTCCGACTGACGCAGGTAAACCACTTCAGCCACGCTGTCGACCATGATACCGACCACTTGCTTGTCGGCTTCGATGATGACGATCCGGGTGTTGTCGCTGATCTCGGCATTCATCAGGCCGAAGCGCTGACGGGTATCGATCACGGTGACCACGTTACCGCGCAGGTTGATGATGCCCAGTACGTAGCTCGGGGCACCTGGGACCGGGGCGATTTCGGTGTAGCGCAGGACTTCCTGAACGCGCATCACGTTGATGCCGTAGGTTTCGTTGTCCAGCTTGAAGGTTACCCATTGCAGGATCGGATCTTCAGAACCCTTTGCATTCGTCGCTTGATTACTCATACCCTGACCCCTCGAAAAACCGCTTCTGGCGGTGTGTGTTCTGTTGGCGGCATTCAACAATGCCGTCGCATATTTGTTATGTCGGCAGCTATGTCGGTTTGTGTAGCGGCTTGCTGCCGCCCATGTGCTTTGCCCCACCGCTGGCGATCAGCTCGGCCAGTGCGGAAACGTCGAGCAAGGCACACATGTGTTCAATCACCGTGCCCGCCAGCCATGGCCGTTGACCCCGATGGCTGCGCCATTTGATTTCGTTCGGGTTCAGGCGCAATGAGCGGCTGACCTGATGCACCGCCAGCCCCCACTCGTAGCCCTGAACCGAAATAACGTATTGCAGGCCCTGGCGGAAATCATCGCGATAACGATCCGGCATGACCCAGCGCGCGGTATCCAGCACTTTCAGATTACCGGCCTGGCTCGGAAGGATCCCGAGGAACCATTCCGGCTGACCGAACAACGGCGTCAGCTCGTGACCGGCCAAAGAATAAATCGAACCCAGGCACACCAACGGCACCGCCAGGGTCAACCCGGCGACGTCGAACAACAGGCATTCGAAAGGCTCGGCAGCCCATGCCGGACGACCGTCGGTTTCTACCGGTGGCGGCGTATTGCTCGGCGGCAGATGAACTTCAACCACCGGCGGCACCAACGCTTGCAGCAGCGGTGCAATCGTCGACACGGGCGCCAGAATCGGTGCCGGCGCTTCGATCACGGCCACGGGTGCTTTCACCACTGGCGCAACGATGGGTGCCGCGGCCACGACCGGTTTCTGTGCATCACGGGCCTGTTCTTCAAGCACGGCAGCCTGGAACTCATCCAGCGCGGCTTCAACCTCGACAACCTCGGGCAACGCCTCGGCTTCTGGCGGCAACGCTTCGGTCGCGTCCTGCAGCAAGGCGTCCAGATAGGATTGGAGGGCCAGTTGCGGGCGCGAGGTGATCTTCACCGGTCGATTCACGGGCACACCCCTGTAGGAGCGAGGCTTGCCCGCGAAGAACGATAACTCGGTATAGCTGCCAAGACTGAGGCGTCTGCTTCGCGGGCAAGCCTCGCTCCTACAAGGGCTAGGTTCATCTCACGCCACCTGCGGAACAAGTTGCGCCGCCAGCAAATGCTTGAGCAGTGCGCGGTAAGCGAGAACGCCACGGCTCTTGCCGTCGAATTGCGAAGGCGTCAGCCCCGCCCGGCTGGCGTCACGCAAGCGGGTGTCGATCGGGATGTAGCCTTGCCAGATTTCTTCCGGGTACTTGTCACGCAACACGCGAAGGGTGCCGAGAGAGGCCTGGGTGCGGCGGTCGAACAGGGTCGGCACGATGCTGAATGGCAGCGCCTGTTTGCGCGAACGGTTGATCATCGCCAAAGTGTTGACCATGCGTTCCAGGCCTTTGACCGCCAGGTGCTCGGTCTGCACCGGAATCACCAATTGCTGGCTGGCCGCCAAGGCATTGACCATCAGCACGCCGAGCAACGGCGGGCTGTCGATCACCGCGTAATCGAAGTCCTGCCACAACTGCGCCAGGCTCTTGGCAATCACCAGGCCCAAACCACTCTGGCCCGGCGACTGGCGCTCAAGGGTTGCCAGCGCGGTGCTCGATGGCAACAAGGAAATGCGTTCGTCACTGGTGGGCATCAGCAACTGGCCGGGCAAGCCTTGCGGCACGCTGCCCTTGTGCAGAAACAGGTCGTAGCTGCTGTGTTCCAGGCTGTCGGGGTCGTAACCGAAGTAGCTGGTCATGGAGCCGTGGGGATCGAGATCGACCACAACCACGCGCTTGCCCGCCTCAGCCAGCAAACCGGCTAAAGCGATGGAGGAAGTGGTTTTACCGACACCACCCTTTTGATTGGCGACTGCCCAGACTCTCATTCGGATTGTTCCTCCCGGTCGAAAAGGTCGACCGAGAAATAGCTCAACGTATTAATGCGGGTGACGGAGAATTGACGGCACTCTCTCGTCCCGGCGACTTGACCGGAGCCGGTGCAGTTTGTGTGCCAGCCCGCTTCAACGCGGCATCCGGTTGTGCATTGGCGGTTCCGGTACCGGTGAGGCTGCGGCGTACATCGAGATTGCGTGAAACTACCAGCACCACCCTGCGGTTGCGCGCCCGGCCTTCGGCTGTGGCGTTGTTGGCCACCGGCTGGAACTCGCCGTAACCCACCGACGCCAGACGACCGGGGTTCACGCCCTGCATCGCCAGCATGCGCACGATGCTTGCCGAACGGGCCGAGGACAGCTCCCAGTTGGTCGGGTATTGCGCGGTGCGGATCGGCTGATCGTCGGTGAAGCCTTCGACGTGGATCGGGTTGTCGAACGGCTTCAGGATCGCAGCGACCTTGTCGATGATGCTGAACGCGATGTCGCTGGGCATGGCATCGCCACTGCCGAACAACAGGCTGGAATTGAGCTCGATCTCGACCCACAACTCATTGCCGCGCACGGTCATCTGGTTGGAGCTGATCAAGTCGCCGAACGCCGCGCTGATGTCATCGGCAATGCTTTTGAGCGGATCATTGGCGGCCTGGGCGATGCCAGCGTCGATCTGTTCGCTGTCCTTGACCAGTGGCTTGGCCGGGGTCACGGTCTTCGGTCGCTCGTCACCAATCGGGATCGGCTTGAGGGCGCGGTCGGAATCGGTAAACACTCCGATCAACGCCTCGGAAATGATCTTGTACTTGCCTTCGTTGATCGAAGAAATCGAGTACATCACCACGAAAAAAGCGAACAGCAAGGTGATGAAGTCGGCATAGGAAACGAGCCAGCGTTCGTGGTTTACGTGTTCTTCAGGTTGCCGACGACGAGCCATAATCCATTTCCCCCATCAATCCATGAAGCCCTGAAGCTTCAACTCGATAGAGCGAGGGTTTTCACCTTCGGCGATCGACAGAATTCCTTCCAGCAACATCTCGCGATAACGCGACTGCCGCAACGCGATGGACTTGAGCTTGGCGGCAATCGGCAGCAGCATCAGGTTGGCACTGGCCACCCCATAGATGGTGGCGACGAAGGCGACGGCAATGCCGCTGCCCAGTTGCGATGGATCGGCCAAGTTGCCCATGACGTGGATCAGACCCATCACCGCACCGATGATGCCGATGGTCGGCGCGTAGCCGCCCATGCTTTCAAAGACTTTGGCGGCTTCGATGTCGCGGCTTTCCTGGGTGTAGAAATCCACTTCCAGAATGCTGCGAATCGCTTCCGGCTCAGCGCCGTCCACCAGCAGTTGCAGACCTTTGCGTGAATAGCTGTCGGGTTCGGCGTCGGCCACCCCTTCCAGACCGAGCAAACCTTCCTTGCGGGCGGTCAGGCTCCAGTTCACTACGCGATCAATGCCGCCGGCCAGGTCCACGCGCGGTGGAAACAGAATCCAGGCGAGAATCTGCATGGCGCGTTTGAAGGCGCTCATCGGCGATTGCAGCAGCGCGGCGCCGATGGTCCCGCCGAGCACGATCAACGCTGCCGGGCCGTTGGCCAGCGCGCCGAGGTGACCGCCTTCAAGGTAGTTGCCGCCAATGATGGCGACGAACGCCATGATGATCCCGATAAGGCTGAGGACATCCATCAGAGGCACGCCTCGACCAGATGCCGGCCGATATCGTCCAGGCTGTACACCGCGTCCGCGAGCTCGGCTTTGACGATTGCCATTGGCATGCCGTAGATCACGCAGCTGGCTTCATCCTGGGCCCAGATCGCACTGCCGCCCTGCCTGAGCAGACGCGCGCCTTCGCGACCGTCGGCGCCCATGCCCGTCAGTACCACCGCCAGAACTTTGTCGCCGTAGGATTTGGCCGCGGAACCGAAGGTGATGTCCACGCACGGCTTGTAGTTCAGACGTTCATCGCCCGGCAGGATTTTCACCGCGCCACGGCTATCGATCATCATTTGCTTGCCGCCCGGAGCCAGCAGCGCCAGGCCCGGACGCAGGATGTCGCCATCCTCGGCTTCCTTGACGCTGATGCGGCACAGCTTGTCCAGACGCTCGGCGAAGGCCTTGGTGAAGGCTGCCGGCATGTGCTGGATCAACACGAGCGGTGCCGGGAAGTTGGCCGGCAACTGCGTCAGTACCCGTTGCAGGGCAACCGGGCCACCGGTGGAAGTACCGATGGCGACCAGTTTGTAAGCTTTTCGTTTCGGTGCCGGAGACGACGGTGATGCATGGCTGCGAGCCGGAATCGGTGCCGGTGCCGGACGCGCGGGCGCGCTGCTGCCGTAGCTGCTGACGCTCGAAGGCGCAGGCGTCGGGGCTGGCGCAGCCACCGGGGCCGGGGCGCTGTAGGCGCTGACACGACGGTTACTGCGCGAGATGCTCAGAATCTTCTCGCACAGCAGTTGCTTGACCTTCTCCGGGTTACGGGAGATGTCTTCGAAATTCTTCGGCAGGAAGTCCACCGCGCCGGCGTCCAGCGCATCGAGGGTGACCCGCGCGCCTTCGTGAGTCAGCGAGGAGAACATCAACACCGGGGTCGGGCAGCGCTGCATGATGTGCCGCACTGCGGTGATGCCGTCCATCATCGGCATCTCGTAGTCCATGGTGATCACGTCTGGCTTGAGGGCCAGGGCCTGATCGATCGCCTCTTTGCCGTTGGTCGCCGTACCGACGACCTGGATATTCGAATCCGCTGAAAGAATTTCCGAGACGCGGCGGCGGAAAAACCCCGAATCGTCCACCACCAGGACTTTGACTGCCATAAACACTCCGTTAGACGGGGCGAGGCTCAGTCGCCCCGCTCCCGCAGAATCAAATACGCCGCGCGGCGTAACGCTTGAGCATGCTCGGCACATCGAGAATCAGCGCAATGCGGCCGTCACCGGTGATGGTGGCGCCGGACATGCCCGGGGTTCCCTGGAGCATTTTGCCCAATGGCTTGATGACCACTTCTTCCTGGCCCACCAGTTGATCGACGACGAAGCCGATCCGCTGAGTGCCCACCGAAAGGATCACCACATGGCCTTCGCGCTGCTCTTCATGAGCGGCGGAGCTGACCAGCCAGCGCTTGAGGTAGAACAGGGGCAGCGCCTTGTCCCGCACGATCACCACTTCCTGGCCGTCCACCACGTTGGTGCGCGACAGGTCGAGGTGGAAGATCTCGTTGACGTTCACCAGCGGGAACGCGAACGCCTGGTTGCCGAGCATGACCATCAGCGTCGGCATGATCGCCAGGGTCAACGGGACCTTGATGACGATCTTCGAGCCCTTGCCCTTGGTCGAGTAGATATTGATGGTGCCGTTGAGCTGGGCGATCTTGGTTTTCACCACGTCCATGCCCACGCCGCGCCCGGAGACGTCGGAAATCTCGGTCTTGGTCGAGAACCCCGGCGCGAAGATCAGGTTGAAGCAATCCGACTCGCTGAGACGGTCCGCTGCATCCTTGTCCATCAGGCCTTTCTTCACGGCGATACCGCGCAGAACATCGGCGTCCATACCTTTGCCATCATCGGAGATGGACAGCAGGATGTGATCGCCTTCCTGTTCCGCGGACAGGATCACCTTACCGCTGCGAGGCTTGCCCATCGCTTCGCGATCAGCCGGCTCTTCGATGCCGTGGTCGACCGAGTTGCGAACCAGGTGGACCAGCGGGTCGGCCAGGGCCTCGACGAGGTTCTTGTCGAGGTCGGTTTCTTCGCCGACCAGTTCCAGGTTGATCTCTTTCTTGAGCTGGCGAGCCAGGTCGCGAACCAGGCGCGGGAAGCGCCCGAAGACTTTCTTGATCGGTTGCATCCGGGTCTTCATGACCGCGGTTTGCAGGTCGGCCGTGACCACGTCGAGGTTCGACACGGCCTTGGACATGGCTTCATCGCCGCTGTTGAGACCCAGACGGACCAGGCGGTTACGCACCAGTACCAACTCGCCGACCATGTTCATGATTTCGTCGAGACGCGCGGTATCGACCCGCACGGTAGTCTCCGCTTCGCTGGCCGGTTTTTCCGCTGGTGGCGCAGCCGGGGCACGGGCAGGCGCCGGTGCAGCAGCGGCAGCAGGCTTGGGCGCTTGGGCTTTTGGTTCAGGCGCTTTGGCGACAGGTGCCTTGGCGACTGGGGTTGCTACTGCAGAAACAGCAGAACCTGTGCCCACTTCAGTGAATTTGCCTTTGCCGTGCAATTCGTCGAGCAGCGATTCGAACTCGTGATCGGAGATCAGATCGCTGCCGGCCGCGGCGGCGGTTGGCGCAGCCGGGGCCGGCACCGAAGCAATCGCCGATTCCAGCGCATCGACTGCAAAGTTGCCTTTGCCGTGCAGTTGGTCGAGCAGTGCTTCGAACTCGTCGTCGGTGATGTCGGAGCTGTCGCCTGCCGCTTTCGGGGCAGCCGGTGCGGCGGGCGCTGCGACTATTGCATCGGCGGCGAACTGGCCCTTGCCATGCAGTTGATCGAGCAACGACTCGAACTCGGCATCGGTGATTTCGTCGCTTGTCGCCGCATCGTCGGCAGGCGGAGCAACCAAAGGCGCCTCAGCCTGGGCCTTGACGGCGTTCAGCGAGTCCAGCAGTTGTTCGAATTCGTTATCGGTGATGTCACCTGATTCGCTTTCAGCGGCAGGCTCTTGCACCACCTCAGCGACCGGTGCCGCCTCATCGGCGCTTTGCGGCTCGGCCAAGCGGGCCAGAGCGGCGAGCAATTCAGGCGCGGCAGCCGTGATCGGGCTGCGTTCGCGGACTTCGCTGAACATGCCGTTCACCGCGTCCAGTGCTTCAAGAACCACGTCCATCAGTTCCGAGTCGACGCGTCGTTCACCCTTGCGCAGGATGTCGAACACGTTCTCGGCGATGTGACAGCACTCCACCAGTTCGTTGAGCTGGAGGAAGCCGGCGCCCCCTTTTACAGTGTGAAAACCGCGAAAAATTGCATTGAGCAAATCCGCATCATCCGGTCGGCTTTCAAGTTCGACCAGCTGTTCGGACAGTTGCTCTAGAATCTCGCCGGCCTCAACCAGGAAATCCTGAAGGATCTCTTCATCGGCGCCGAAGCTCATTAAGGGGGTGCTCCTGAGGTCTAAAAACCTAAAAAACCTAAAATGCTAAAAATCTAAAATCCTAGGCTGGATAACAAATCGTCCACATCGTCCTGACCGGACACAACGTCTTCTCTTTTATCGGCATGAATCTGCGGACCTTCACCCTGAGAGAGATGTTTTTGCGGATCTTTTTCAGCCAGCATCGCTTCACGGTCATGTTCGATACCCGCAAAGCGGTCGACCTGACTGGCCATGAGCACGAGCTTGAGCAGGTTGCTTTCAACTTCGGTGACCAATTGGGTCACGCGCTTGATCACCTGACCGGTGAGGTCCTGGTAATCCTGAGCCAGCAGAATGTCGTTGAGGTTGCTCGACACGATGCGGTTGTCTTCACTGCTGCGGGTCAGGAAACCATCGACCCGCCGAGCCAGTTCGCGGAACTCTTCAGCCCCGACTTCGCGACGCATGAACCGTCCCCAATCCGTGCTCAGCGCCTGAGCTTCGTCGCTCAGGCTGTTGATCAGCGGCGTGGCGTTTTCCACCAGGTCCATGGTGCGGTTGGCCGCGGCCTCGGTAAGCTTGACCACATACCCCAGGCGCTCGGTGGCATCCGTGATCTGAGACACTTCCTCGGCTTGCGGCATGTGCGGGTCAATCTGGAAATTGACGATCGCGCTATGCAGCTCGCGGGTGAGCTTGCCCACTTCCTGGTACAGGCCGCGGTCACGGGTCTGGTTGAGCTCATGGATCAGTTGCACAGCGTCGCCGAACCTGCCTTTTTCAAGGCTCTCGACCAGTTCGACCGCGTGTTTTTTCAGGGTTGACTCGAAATCGCCCTGTGAAGATTCGTTATGCTCCATAGCTCCCCCGTGACGGACTGGCTTTGCACATCAACCGATGCGTTCGAAGATCTTTTCAATCTTGTCTTTCAACGCCTGAGCCGTGAATGGCTTGACCACATAACCGTTCACACCCGCCTGAGCGGCTTCGATGATTTGCTCGCGCTTGGCTTCGGCCGTGACCATCAACACCGGCAGGTGTTTGAGTTTTTCATCGGCACGCACGTGGCGCAGCAGATCAATACCGGTCATGCCGGGCATGTTCCAGTCCGTTACCAGAAAGTCGATGCTCCCGCTGTTGAGGACCGGAATCGCGGTAATACCGTCATCCGCCTCGACCGTGTTGGTGAACCCAAGGTCACGCAACAGGTTTTTTATGATCCGCCGCATCGTCGAGAAGTCATCAACGATGAGGATTTTCATATTCTTGTCCAATTCGACCTCCAAGCAGTCTTAAAACGCGCGCAGCACCTGAACGCGCCGTTCAATCAATTCGGCGTAACACTCAACAGTTGTATGGATTACAACGGGCCGTGACGGGTACAGCAAAATGCCGTACCAATCTCGTTCGCAGTGTCCCCACACTGCCTGTCAGCGCGCTCGCCACTCCCCCAAACGCCCCCGCAAACGGGCCGCGCACTGGCTGTGTAACTGGCTGACCCGCGATTCGCTGACCCCCAGGACCTCACCGATTTCCTTGAGATTCAACTCTTCGTCGTAGTACAGCGCCAACACCAGTCGCTCACGCTCCGGCAAATTGGCAATCGCGTCCGCCAGCGCTTTCTGGAAGCGTTCATCTTCCAGATCGCGTGACGGCTCGAGATGAGCACTGGCGCCATCCTCGTGCAGCCCTTCGTGTTCGCCGTCCTGCAACAGATCGTCGAAACTGAATAACCGGCTGCCCAAGGTGTCGTTCAAAATCCCGTAATAATCGTCGAGGCTCAATTGGAGTTCGGCCGCAACCTCATGATCTTTAGCGTCACGACCGGTTTTAGCTTCAATCGAGCGAATCGCGTCGCTGACCATGCGGGTATTGCGGTGAACCGAACGTGGCGCCCAATCCCCCTTGCGCACTTCATCGAGCATCGCGCCGCGGATTCGAATGCCCGCGTATGTCTCGAAACTCGCGCCTTTGCTGGCGTCGTATTTGGTGGAAACTTCAAGCAGGCCGATCATCCCGGCCTGGATCAGGTCTTCGACCTGGACACTGGCCGGCAAACGCGCCAGCAAGTGGTAGGCAATGCGTTTGACCAGTGGCGCGTAACGCTCGATCAGCTCGTATTGCGCGTCACGTGCCGACTGCTTGTAGAGGTTGTAACCGCTGGCTGTCATAGAACGGGTCCTGCGGTCTGTTGCACGAGGCGCTCGACGAAAAACTCCAGATGCCCACGCGGGTTGGCCGGCAGCGGCCAGGTATCGACCTTCTGTGCAATGGCCTTGAACGCCAGGGCGCACTTGGAACGCGGGAAGGCTTCGTAGACGGCACGTTGCTTCTGCACAGCCTTGCGCACGCTTTCGTCGTAAGGCACCGCACCGACGTATTGCAAGGCGACGTCGAGGAAACGATCCGTGACCTTGGTCAACTTGGCGAACAGGTTGCGGCCTTCTTGCGGGCTCTGGGCCATGTTGGCCAGGACGCGGAAGCGATTCATGCCGTAGTCGCGATTCAGCAGTTTGATCAGCGCGTAGGCGTCGGTGATCGAGGTCGGCTCGTCGCACACCACCAGCAGTACTTCTTGCGCTGCGCGTACGAAACTGACCACCGAGTCACCAATGCCCGCAGCGGTGTCGATCACCAATACGTCGAGGTTGTCGCCGATGTCACTGAATGCCTGGATCAGGCCGGCATGCTGGGCCGGGCTCAGATGAACCATGCTCTGGGTGCCGGATGCGGCCGGGACGATGCGAATACCGCCAGGCCCTTGCAACAGCACGTCGCGCAGCTCACAGCGGCCTTCGATCACGTCGGCCAGGGTACGTTTGGGTGTCAGTCCCAGCAGGACGTCGACGTTCGCCAGCCCCAGATCGGCATCCAGCAGCATGACGCGCCGGCCGAGCTCAGCTAGAGCCAGGGACAAGTTCACTGACACGTTAGTCTTCCCGACGCCACCTTTGCCGCCGGTCACCGCGATCACCTGTACGGGATGCATGCTGCCCATGTTATTTCTTTACCTTGTCTTGCATAGACGGAGGCCACATTACTGGCTGCGCGTTCACCAACTGAACAATGCATGGCAGACCATCGATGTAGGTACAAAAACTGTTCATTAATACCTCAGCCAACCTGCTTGGTCGGGCTGTGGTAAATATCAGCGAACATGTCAGCCATGGCTTCTTCGCTGGGTTCTTCCTGCATTTGCACGCTAACGGCGCGACTGACCAACTGGTGACGACGCGGCAGATGCAAATCATCCGGGATCCGCGGGCCATCGGTCAGATACGCCACCGGCAACTCATGACTGATGGCCAGGCTCAACACCTCGCCCAAGCTTGCCGTTTCATCCAGTTTAGTCAGGATGCAGCCGGCAAGGCCGCAACGTTTGTAACTGTGATAAGCGGCAGTTAGAACCTGTTTCTGGCTGGTGGTTGCCAAGACCAGATAATTTTTTGATTTGATGCCGCGTCCGGCCAGGCTTTCGAGCTGCATGCGCAGTGCCGGATCGCTGGCCTGCAAGCCGGCGGTATCGATCAGCACCACGCGTTTGCGCAGCAAAGGCTCCATTGCCTGCACCAGCGACTGGCCCGGGTCGATGTGGGTGACCGACACATTGAGGATGCGGCCCAGAGTCTTGAGTTGTTCCTGAGCGCCGATGCGGTAGCTGTCCATGCTCACCAGCGCAATGTTCTGCGCGCCGTACTTGAGCACGTAACGGGCCGCGAGCTTGGCCAGCGTGGTGGTCTTGCCCATGCCGGCCGGGCCGACCATGGCAATCACGCCGCCCTCTTCCAGTGGCTCGACTTCCGGGGTGGCGATCATCCGCGCCAAGTGGGCGAGCAACATGCGCCAGGCCTGACGGGGTTCTTCAATTTCAGTAATCAGCGCCAATAGATCGCGTGACAGCGGGCCGGACAGACCGATGCGCTGCAGGCGGCGCCAGAGGTTGGCCTGGGCCGGACGGCTGCCTTGCAGCTGATTCCAGGCCAGCGAGCCCAGTTGCACTTCCATCAGTTCACGCAGGCTGTTGAGCTCGAAGCGCATCGAGTCGAATGCCCGCGGGTCGACGCCAGTCGCTGCGGCAGGCGCGGGTGCCGGGCGCCGGGGCTCGGCCAGTGTCGGTTCGATCAGCGGCTCGGCGGCGGTCAACGGCAGGCCGGCGAACAATTGGCGGTTGGTGGTTTTGTCGCTCTCGCCATCGCCACGCAGGCTCAGTTCGGCCTGGGCGGTAGCGATCCGCGACTGGGTCTTGCGCAGTTCGTCCTCGAGTTCCATGTTCGGAACACGCGGGGCCAGCGCCGACAATTTGTAGTCCAGCGCAGCCGTCAGCTCGACACCACCGGCGATCCGGCGATTGCCGATGATGGCGGCATCGGCGCCCAGCTCATCGCGAACCAGTTTCATGGCCTGACGCATATCGGCGGCGAAAAAACGCTTAACTTGCATAAACCACTACCTCAGCCGTTGGGCCCTACTGTCGCAACGATGGTCACTTGCTTGTTGTCAGGAATTTCCTGATAAGCCAACACATGCAAACCCGGGACTGCCAGTCGGCCGAATCGCGAGAGCATCGCGCGAACCGGACCGGCCACCAGCAAAATAACCGGTTGACCTTGCATTTCCTGACGCTGCGCCGCTTCGATCAACGAACGTTGCAGTTTCTCCGCCATGCTTGGCTCCAGCAGAACGCCCTCTTCCGAGCCTTGTCCTGCCTTCTGAAGACTATTGAGCAATATTTGTTCCAACCTTGGTTCCAAGGTGATCACAGGCAGCTCCGACTCAGTGCCTACAATGCTTTGCACGATGGCACGAGATACACCGACGCGCACCGCGGCCACCAAAGCGGCAGTATCTTGACTCTTGGCGGCGTTATTCGCGATGGCTTCGGCGATGCTGCGGATGTCCCGTACCGGCACCTGTTCGGCCAGCAACGCTTGCAATACTTTGAGCAGCTGCGACAGCGAAACCACCCCCGGCACCAGCTCCTCGGCCAGTTTCGGTGAGCTTTTGGCCAGCAATTGCATGAGTTGCTGGACTTCTTCGTGGCCGATCAGCTCGCTGGAGTGCTTGTACAGAATCTGGTTCAAGTGGGTCGCCACGACCGTACTGGCATCAACCACGGTGTAACCGAGGGATTGCGCCTGGGCGCGCTGGCTGATTTCGATCCAGACCGCCTCCAGACCGAAAGCCGGATCTTTGGCGGTGATGCCGTTGAGCGTGCCGTAGACCTGCCCCGGGTTGATCGCCAATTCGCGCTCCGGGTAAATCTCGGCTTCGGCCAGGATCACGCCCATCAGGGTCAGGCGGTAGGCGCTTGGCGCCAGGTCGAGGTTGTCACGGATATGCACAGTCGGCATCAGGAAGCCCAGGTCCTGGGAAAGCTTTTTACGCACACCCTTGATCCGTGCCAGCAACTGACCACCTTGGTTGCGGTCCACCAGCGGAATCAGGCGATAGCCGACTTCCAGGCCGATCATGTCGATCGGGGTCACGTCATCCCAGCCAAGCTCTTTGGTTTCCTGAGCGCGGGCCGGCGATGGCAACAGTTCCTGCTGACGCTTGACCTCTTGCAGGGCCTGAACCTTGACTGTGTTCTGCTTCTTCCAGAACAGGTAAGCGCCGCCAGCCGCCAGGGCTGCCATGCTCAGAAAGGAAAAATGCGGCATGCCCGGCACCAGGCCCATCACCGCCATCAAGCCAGCGGCCACCGCCAAGGCTTTTGGCGAGGCGAACATCTGACGGTTGATCTGCTTACCCATGTCTTCCGAACCGGAAGCACGGGTCACCATGATTGCAGCAGCAGTCGACAACAGCAGTGATGGCAATTGCGCCACCAAACCGTCACCGATGGTCAACAAGGCGTACACCCGACCGGCATCGCCAAAGCTCATGCCGTGCTGGAAAATACCGACCGCCATGCCACCGATCAGGTTGATGAACAGAATCAGCAGACCGGCAATGGCGTCACCGCGCACGAACTTGCTGGCACCGTCCATGGAACCGTAGAACTCGGCTTCCTGGGCCACTTCCATCCGGCGCAGTTTCGCCTGATTCTGATCGATCAGGCCGGCGTTCAAGTCGGCATCGATCGCCATCTGTTTACCGGGCATCGCATCGAGGGTGAAACGCGCGCTCACCTCGGAAATCCGCCCCGCGCCCTTGGTCACCACGACGAAGTTGATGATCATCAAAATCGCGAAGACCACGATACCGACCACATAGTTACCGCCGATCACCACCTCACCGAAGGCCTGGATCACCTTACCGGCGGCGGCATGGCCGTCCTGACCGTGAAGCATCACCACCCGTGTCGAGGCCACGTTCAGCGCCAGTCGCAGCAACGTCGCCACCAGCAGAATGGTCGGGAATACCGCAAAATCCAGCGGCCGCAAGGCGTACACGCAGACCAGCAATACGACGATGGACAAGGCAATGTTGAACGTGAAAAACACGTCCAGCAGGAACGGCGGCACCGGCAACATCATCATGGCCAGCATGACCAGCAGCAACAGCGGCACACCCAGATTGCCTCGACTGAGGTCGGCAACGTTCGTGCGTGCAGTGTTGATTAACTGAGAGCGATCCACCGGTTTTCCCCGTTTCTTTAAAGCAAACTTTTGACGCCTGAAGCAGGCTCGGGGCGGCTACTGCAAGAAGCTTTCCAACTTTTGCCGGGGGTTTGAAACAGAGGGGTTGGTTGCGGGATTTGTATTGCCTGGGCCGACCTCTTCGCGGGCAAGCCTCGCTCAGGTTTTGCGTTGATCACAGCATTCGGGAACGCCACCGCCCCGTAGGAGCGAGGCTTGCCCGCGAAGAGGCCAGCATTGCCAACACAACAATCAGGAATCGCGGCACAAATCCGGTGGAATCGGCAAATCCTCCTTGAGCGAATCGAGCCGCGCCCTCGCCCGTGAGGCATGCAGGGCTGCTGCACAGACCACCGCCCCTATCAGTTCTGCTAGTACCCAACCTGAGCACCCGTGTAGATACTCAGACTCCACTCTTCAAAAACCGGAATGATCCCATGCTTTCCGTGCTCTGCAACTATCACTACGATCCTTTAGATCGACTGACCAGCGACAGCTCGCCGTCCACCCCAGTTCGTCACCGCTTCTACTGCAAAAGCCACCTGGCGACTGAAATTCAAGGAGCGATTGCGCACTCAATCGTCCAGCATGACGCCCAGTTGTTGGCGCAACAACAGCGCAAGGCCACCGCTCTCGACACCACCCTACTGGCCACCGACCTGCAACGCTCGGTGCTGCATACCCTCAACAACGACACTCAATCACAGCCAATTGCCTACTCGCCTTATGGCCATCGCCCTGCCAGCGATGGACTGCTGAGCCTGCTTGGCTTCAACGGCGAACGGCCGAATCCGGTGACCGGGCATTATTTGTTGGGGAATGGGTATCGGGCGTTTAATCCGGTGTTGATGCGGTTTAATAGTCCGGATAGTTGGAGTCCGTTTGGGGAGGGGGGGTTAAATCCATATTCGTATTGTTTAGGAGATCCTATCGGTAAAGCTGATCCTACCGGTCATATCCCACGATGGATAGCTCGAATCGTAGGCACAAAATCTACGTATGTTCCGTCGTTTGGCCCGAACCAAAGGGCTTTATGGACAAAGAGCGGGTACACGCCGAAAGAAGGACTCAAAGCATCCAAAAAAATTGGCGACCTGGAAAGGAGAGCAGATAAACTGGTTAATAACGCGCGTAACGAGGTACTGAGCCAAGATACCGAATTTGCGTACTCCTTCAACACACCCTACAGGCCGACAGGAAGCCTTGAAATATCGGCATATAACACCTTTCGATTTGAAACCCACAAAACCACAACTAACGTATTTGATTTTTTAACCCATACAAAAAAACATTACAACACTTCACAGTTCGAAACCGCCCTCCTTCAAACACAAACCGAACTAACAGCACTTCGACCCATTTTAAACAAATTAAACCTCTACCCTAAAGACGCGCATATATTATCTCGCTTCCCCCGTATCTCCCCAGACGACACGCTGACGCAGTCATATTACAAAAGACTCGAATCAATTTCACACCCAGAAGCTCACGCTCTGCGGGAAGAAGCATCCCGAATTCGAAACAAGGTATTCAAATAACAACACCTCTGATCAGCATTGATGATCTGTTCATCTCAGCCAACAAACCACACTAATCCCGTCGTAAATCCGGCGGAATCGGCAAATCATCCTGGAGCGGATCCGGACGCTTGCCCTTGCCCGCGCGGTACTGGCGGATCTGGTAGACATACGCCAATACCTGCGCGACCGCCAGATACAACCCACCCGGAATTTCCTGTTCCAGTTCAGTGGAGTAATAAATCGACCGCGCCAGCGCCGGCGACTCGAGCAACAGCACTTCATTCGCCACAGCAATTTCACGAATCTTCAAGGCCAGGAAGTCGCTGCCCTTGGCGACCAGCATCGGCGCCCCACCCTTTTCCGGGTCGTACTTGAGTGCCACCGCATAGTGAGTCGGGTTGGTGATGACCACGTCGGCCTCGGGGATCGCGGCCATCATCCGTCGCTGCGACATCTCGCGTTGCAACTGACGAATACGCTGCTTGACCTCTGGCTTACCTTCCTGATCCTTGTGCTCATCGCGCACTTCCTGCTTGGTCATTTTCAGTTTTTTCAGGCTTTCCCAAATCTGCACCGGCACGTCGACCGCAGCGATGAGGATCAGCCCGCAAGCCATCCACAAGGTGCTCCAGCCGACCACTTGCAGGCTGTGAATGATCGCCATGTCCAATGGCTCATGGGCGATGCGCAGCAGATCATCGATGTCCGACGACAAGACCACCAACGCCACGAACAACACGATGAAAAACTTCGCCAAAGCCTTGAGTAATTCAACCAACGCTTTGGCCGAGAACATCCGTTTCAGCCCCGCGCCCGGGTTCATGCGACTGAACTTGGGCGCCATGGAGCCCGCCGCGAACAGCCAGCCGCCGAGGGAGATCGGGCCGAGCAACGCAGCCAACAGCAAAGTGATCATCACCGGTTGAATCGCCAACAGGGCAATCTGTCCCGAGTGCAGCAAGAAGGTGCCCATGTTGCGCTCATCCAGAATCACTTCCCGCGACAGCGTGAAGTTCATCCGCATCAGCTCCATCATGTCCTGTGCCAATGCACCACCAAAAATCAGCAGCGCACCGGCTCCGGCGAGCATGATCGCCAGCGTATTGAGCTCCTTGGAGCGTGCAATCTCGCCCTTCTCACGGGAGTCCTTTTTACGTTTCTCCGTGGGGTCTTCTGTTTTGTCCTGACCGCTTTCGCTCTCAGCCATGACTCAGCGCGCCCGTGCCAGTTCGCGTAACAACTGCAAGGCCTCGGAGGCCAGCGGTTGATACTGATTGAGAATGTCCGCCAGACCGACCCAGACAATGAACAGCCCGAGCACCAGGGTCAGCGGGAAGCCGATCGAGAAGATGTTCAGCTGCGGCGCCGCCCGGGTCATCACGCCAAACGCAATGTTGACCACCAGCAACGCAGTGATCGCCGGCAACACCAGCAACAGTGCCGCACCGAGCACCCAGCCGAGTTTACCGGCCAGCTCCCAGAAATGATGGACCATCAACCCACCACCGACCGGCAGCGTGGTGAAGCTTTCGGTGAGGACTTCGAACACCACCAAGTGGCCGTTCATCGACAGGAACAGCAGGGTCACCAGCATGGTGAAAAACTGCCCGATCACCGCCACTGACACGCCGTTCGTAGGGTCGACCATCGAGGCGAAGCCCATGCCCATCTGGATCGCGACAATTTGCCCGGCGACCACGAAAGCCTGGAAGAACAACTGCAAGGAGAAACCCAACACCGCGCCGATGATGATCTGCTCGGCGATCAGCAGCAGTGCGCTCAGGTCCAGCGCGTTGACTGGCGGCATCGGCGGCAGGCCGGGAGCGATCACGAAGGTGATCGCCAGGGCGAAGTACAAACGGATGCGCGTGGGCACCAGCGTCGTGCCGAAAATCGGCATGACCATCAGCAACGAGCCGATGCGAAACAGCGGCAACATGAACGTCGCCACCCAGGTGCTGATCTGGGTATCGGTCAACTGCAGCAGCGACATGATTCAGCCGATGACCTGAGGAATGCTGTGGTACAGCTGGAGGATATATTCCATGAAAGTCTGCACCAGCCACGGGCCGGCAACGATCAGGGTCACCAGCATCACCAGCAGGCGCGGCAGGAAGCTCAGGGTCTGTTCGTTGATCTGGGTAGCCGCCTGGAACATTGCCACCAACAACCCCACCAGCAAGCTTGGGATCACCAGTACGGCGACCATCACAGTGGTCAGCCATAGCGCTTCGCGAAAGATGTCTACGGCAACTTCCGGCGTCATGGTGAAACACCGCCGAAGCTGCTCGCCAAGGTGCCAATGATCAACGCCCAGCCATCCACCAGCACGAACAGCATGATCTTGAACGGCAGGGAAATGATCAGTGGCGAGAGCATCATCATACCCATCGCCATCAGCACGCTGGCCACGACCAGATCGATGATCAGGAATGGGATGAAAATCATGAAGCCGATCTGGAACGCGGTTTTAAGCTCCGAGGTCACGAACGCCGGCACCAGAATCGTCAGCGGCGCCTGATCGGGCGAAGCAATGTCGGTGCGCTTGGACAAGCGCATGAACAGCTCCAGATCGCTGCTGCGAGTCTGCGCCAGCATGAAGTCCTTGATCGGCACCTGCGCCTTGGTCACGGCATCCTGCGCGGTGAGTTTCTCCGCCAGGTACGGCTGCAAGGCATCCTGATTCACCCGATCGAACACCGGCGCCATGATGAACATGGTCAGGAACAGCGCCATGCCGGTAAGGATCTGGTTCGACGGTGTCTGCTGCAAGCCCAGGGCCTGACGCAGGATCGAAAAAACGATGATGATCCGGGTGAAACTGGTCATCAGCATGACGAACGCCGGGATGAAACTCAGCGCGGTCATGATCAGCAGGATTTGCAGGCTGACCGAGTATTCCTGAGCGCCTTCGGCGTTGGTGCCCAAGGTGATCGCCGGGATCGACAACGGATCGGCGGCGAACGCCAGCGGCGCGACCAGCATCAGGGCCAGCGTCAAGACGATGCGTAGCGCACCCATTACTTCTTATCCTTCTGATCCTTGCCGAGCATCTTCAACAGATGCTGAGCAAACTCCGGGGTCGCTTTCTCGGTAGTGGCGGGCACCGGCACCGGCTCCTTGAGCACATGCAGCGCGGTGATGGTACCGGGGCTGAGACCGAGCAGGATCTGCTCGCTGCCGACCTGCACCAGCATCAAACGATCACGAGGACCCAAGGCGCGCGAACCGATCAGCTCGATCACCTGCCCCTTGCCCGCCGGCCCGGCCTGCTGGACCCGGCGCAGCAACCAGGCGAGGAAGAAGATCAACCCCAGCACCAGCAGCAAGCCGAATACCAATTGCGTCAACTGCCCCGCCACACCGCCGCTGACGGCCGGCACGGCGGCCGCTGTCGCAGCCGGTTCGGCCGCCAGTACGCTGAACGACAAGGCCAGCGCTAACCCAAGCGCTAGCCCAAGCACTCTTCCCAGAACCCTTTTCACTCAGCGCAGCTTCTTGATGCGTTCGCTTGGGCTGATCACGTCGGTCAGGCGGATGCCGAACTTTTCGTTGACCACCACCACTTCACCGTGGGCGATGAGCGTGCCGTTGACCAGCACGTCCAGCGGCTCGCCGGCCAGACGATCGAGCTCGATCACCGAACCCTGGTTGAGTTGCAGCAAGTTGCGGATGTTGATGTCGGTGCTGCCGACTTCCATGGAAATCGACACCGGAATGTCGAGGATCACGTCCAGATTCGGACCATCCAGCGTCACCGGATCGTTGTTCCTCGGCACGCTGCCGAACTCTTCCATCGGCAGACGGTTGGACGGCGAACCGGCGGCGTCGGCGGCCAGCAAGGCATCGATATCGTCCTGCCCGGCATCACCGGTTTCTTGCAGGGCTGCAGCCCATTCATCGGCCAGCGCCTGGTCGTCCTGGGCATTCATATCGTCATTCATCATTTGTCCTCGGCGGGCACCTGCTCAATCAAGAGCAGTCAATTAAAAGGGAGGGGAGCGCCGGTCAGCGGCGCTCGATCGGCTCGATCACCTGCAACGCGAGGTTGCCTTTGTGCGAACCCATCTTGACCTTGAAGGCCGGCACGCCGTTGGCGCGCATGATCATGTCTTCCGGCATTTCCACCGGGATAATGTCCCCCGGTTGCATGTGCAGGATGTCGCGCAGCTTCAACTGGCGGCGGGCAACCGTGGCACCGATCGGCACATCGACATCCAGAACGTCCTGACGCAGGGCGTTGACCCAGCGCTCGTCCTGGTCATCGAGGTCGGACTGAAAGCCGGCGTCGAGCATTTCGCGCACCGGCTCGATCATCGAGTACGGCATGGTCACGTGCAGGTCGCCGCCACCGCCATCGAGTTCGATGTGAAACGTCGACACCACAATGGCTTCGCTCGGGCCTACGATGTTGGCCATGGCCGGGTTCACTTCCGAGTTGATGTACTCGAAGTTCACTTCCATGATTGCCTGCCACGCTTCTTTCAAATCGACGAAGGCCTGCTCCAGCACCATGCGCACCACACGCAGTTCGGTCGGGGTGAATTCACGCCCTTCGATTTTCGCGTGACGGCCGTCGCCGCCGAAGAAGTTGTCCACCAGTTTGAACACCAGTTTGGCGTCGAGGATGAATAGCGCAGTGCCGCGCAATGGTTTGATCTTGACCAGGTTGAGGCTGGTCGGCACGTACAGCGAGTGCACGTATTCGCCGAACTTCATCACCTGCACGCCACCGACGGCAACGTCCGCCGAGCGGCGCAGCATGTTGAACATGCTGATGCGGGTGTAGCGGGCGAAACGCTCGTTGATCATTTCCAGGGTCGGCATGCGTCCACGGACGATGCGATCCTGGCTGGTCAGGTCATAGCTTTTGACGCTGCCGGGTTCGGCGGCGGTATCGGTCTGTACCAGACCATCGTCGACGCCATGCAACAGCGCATCGATCTCATCCTGGGACAGCAGGTCCTGCACGGCCATGTCGTGTTCCTACTGCAGTACGAAATTAGTGAAAAGCAACTGTTCGATCACCACTTTGCCAAGCTCTTTCTGAGCCACTTCCTGGACGCTGGCCGTGGCCTTCTGACGCAACATTTCCTGGCCGACCGGGGTCGCCAGCGTGGCGAAATCCTGACCGGAAAACAGCATGACCAGGTTATTGCGGATCACCGGCATGTGGACTTTGAGTGCTTCCAGATCGGCCTGATTGCGACCCTGCATAGTGATGCTCACCTGCATGTAGCGCTGACGGCCGTTCTGGGTGTAGTTGGCGACGAAGGCCGGCGCCATGGCCTCGAAGATTGCCGGCTGCTTGCCGACCACAGCGGTTTCAGCCGCAGCGGCAGGCTTGCTCTGGGCGCCGTGCATGAAGAACCAGGTCGCCCCCACGGACAAGCCAATCGCCAGCAGCAGGGCCACGACAATCACAATGATCAGCTTGATTTTGCCTTTGGTTGCGGGGTCTTTTACTACTGCTTCGTTCTTCGCCATGCCAATAATCCGTCACTATTCGGGTTTTCACAGTCGCACGGCAAGGCAAGAGCAAGTGTTATGCCATGTAGGAGCTGGCTTGCCAGCGAAGGCGGTGTGTCAGTCGATAGGTGTATTGGTTGATACACCGTTTTCGCTGGCAAGCCAGCTCCTACAGGGGGTTCTGCGTTTGATCAGGCGTAATAGTCGACGGCGCTGCTGCCGACCACGCTGGTGTTCGCGGTTATTTCAGCGACTGTCGCTGGAAGCTCTTCATCGACAGAATCGAGGCGACCACCACTGGCGTTGCTACGTCCACCCTGCCCCTGTTGAGCCTGTTCCTGACCCTGCCAGCCACGGGACTGATCGGAAACGTTGACATCAACCTGACCCATGCCCTGCTGCGCGAACATGTCACGCAGGCGATGCATTTGCCCGTCGAGCGCTTCGCGAACGCTTGGGTGGGCGCTCATGAAGGTCACCTGGGTTTGTTGATCCGGAACCATGTTCACCCGAATATCGAGGCGCCCCAGCTCGGCCGGTTGCAACTGGATATCCGCCGCTTTGAGGTTGGCGCTGGACAGATACATGACCCGGTTGACCACCTCTTCAGTCCAACCGCTCTGATGCATGGCGATTGGCTGATTCACCGGCAATGCATTGGCAGTCTTCGGCGTTGCCGCCTGTGTCAGTGCCGCCAGACGGTTGGCGAAATCATCGACACGGGTATCGCTGCTGGCGGATTTGAGATCCTTGAGGCCGTCATCGATCAGGCCACTGAACGCCTTTTCGCCGCCCTGACGGGTGCTGTCCTGATCGGCTTGCACATCAAGCATGGTCGCCATGCCCGCGGCAAAGTTTTGTGCTGAAGTTGGCTCGCCATCGACTTGAGCCACGGTCGGTGCAGCTTTTGGCTGGGCCTGGCTTGCAACCGAAACGTGCCCGCCCTGTTCCATGGCCATGCGCACGGCTGGCAGCGCATCGAGAGGATCGGCTTCGGGATCGAAATCCGGGTCGATGGTCGCAACAGTCTGTGCCGCAGATGCGGTAACGACGGCGGCGACAGGCGCCTCAACGTGTGGTTGCACAGTGGCCACAACTGTTGGGGTTTCCGGCACCGGGGCTGGCACCACCGGCTGCACCACCAACGCAGGATCGAGAGTCGGGTCGACAGGTGCGGTATCGGCCACCGGCGTCGACGTCTCAGCCGTATCCGGCGAGTCATCGCTGGCCGTCTTGTCGTCAACCTGCGCCGGTTTATCGGCGGGCAAGGATTTGCCGCTATCGGCAACCGTCGGTTCCGGGGCGGCAGACTTGTCGTTGCTCACGTCTTTTTTGCCGACACTGTCCGGCGCTTTGTCGCGAGCAGGTTTAACCGATCCGTCCACCACCGCCGAGGGCTTGTTCCGGGCTTGATTGGCGTAGACCTGAGCGAAGCTGGAGGCTTTGTCCCCGGGCTCATCCGTCAGCGCCGGTGCATTGGCGGCCGCGGCTTGAGTCCTGGCCGTAGCGGAGGCCTGAAGAAGAATATTGGGGGTAACGGGCATAAAACGGTCTCCGCTGCACTGGGATCGTAGGTACAGTTGAGCAAGTTGATTGCAAGGGTCGAGCCAGCTTTATTCGCTGGCCGCTAAAAGCGTCGGATGGTTGCTTTATTCAGCAAGGGAGCGCTGGCGTTCCGCTTCGTAGAGTGGTCGGACAATGGCGAATTCGCCGTCGATTTCTCCGACCAGCGCCTCAATACCTTCAAGGCTTTTCTGCTTGGCTCGCTGCTCCAGCTCATGGCACAACTCGGCCAGCCGGGTAGCGCCCATATTGCTGCAACTGCCTTTGAAGCTGTGCGCAGCCGCGCCCAACTGATCGGCATTATCAGCCTTTTGCAGCAGGCTCAAACGCTCTTCGGAATCGGCGAGAAAGGTATCGAGCAATTCTGGATACCCGTCTTCCATAACTTCCTGCAACGCGCTCAGCACGTCGCGATCCAGATGTGTGTCAGCCACTTGTTCACTCCTTGATCAAGAAAATGCCTGGGATTCGGCCAGAGCCTCCCAGAAGAACTCCACGCGAGCACTGCGACCATTATCGGACCAGCTCGCATGATCGCTCAACTGGCGGATCAAGCTGACGCCACGTCCCGACAGACGGACATCATCATCGACAGGACGCTCCATCACCCGCGCCACATCGAAACCCTTGCCACTGTCTTCGACCCGGACCGTCAGGCAACCGCCCGCGCCTTTTGGCGTCACTTGAAAATGCACCCGCACATAGCCCTCTCGCAATTCTTCCAGGCGTGCATTGCGCTGCTGATAATAACGCGCAAAACCCGAAGCATCGCGTTTGAGACTCGAATCCAGGCCCAGCACGCCATGCTCCAGGGCGTTGGAATAAAGCTCTGCCAGCACACTGTAGAGTGCGCCACTCTGAGTCCGCAGGCCATGCACCTCAAGCAGCAATTGCAACAGGTACGGCAGCGGATTGAAGCGTTTGAGAGTGGCGGCGCGAAACTCGAAACTCACCGACCAGTCCAGCGGGCTGGACTGGCCGCTGTCGGAGTACACCGGCGCTGGCGGACTCAGTTGCGCAGCCTCCAGCAGGCTGACCTCGACCATGCTCACGTCATCGCGGGCTTCGCCGCGAAAGTCCCGCAAGGCCTGTTCGATTTCTTCGAACAGCACATCAGGCTGACGATTGGCTGCAAAAACCTGCTGCAATCGCTCCACGCCAAACAACTGCTCATTGGCATCGCAGGTATCGATCACCCCGTCGGACAACAAAAACACCCGATCCCCAACAGCCATCGGGAACACTTCGGTGCAATCATTGAAGGTTTGCGGGCTCAGCACGCCCAGCGGCAAGTGCCGTGCCGTCAGTACTGTACGTTCGCCGCTAGCCATGCTGTGCAGGTAACCGTCCGGCATTCCGCCGTTCCAGACCTCCACCGATCCTCGCTGAAAGCTCAGGCACAGCAGGGTCGCACAGCAGAACATGTCCACCGGCAGGATACGTTTGAGCTTGGCGTTCATCTCGCGCAGGGTTTCGGACAAGCCGTAGCCCTTGGCCGTCATGCCGTAGAAGACTTCGGCCAAAGGCATGGCACCCACAGCTGCCGGCAAACCATGGCCAGTGAAATCGCCAAGCAACACATTCATGTCGCCGGCCGGGGTGAACGCAGCCAGCAATAGATCGCCATTGAACAGCGCATAGGGCGATTGCAGATAACGGATGTTCGGTGCATTCAGGCAACCGGAATGGGCGACCTTATCGAACACGGCTTTGGCCACCCGTTGTTCGTTGAGCAGGTAGTCGTGGTGCCTGGCGATCAGATCGCGCTGCTCCAGCACCGTGGCCTGCAAACGCCGCAAGCGGTCCATGGCCTTGATCTTGGCGGCGAGGATCACCTGGTTGTAAGGCTTTGCCAGAAAATCATCACCCCCGGCCTCCAGACAACGGGCCAGGGCTTCGCTTTCGGTCAGCGACGTCAAAAAGATGATCGGCACCAAGGTTTCGCCGGCCAGCGCCTTGATCTGCTGCGCAGCCTCGAAACCGTCCATCACCGGCATCATGGCGTCCATCAGCACCAGGTGCGGTCGCTGCGAACGGAACACTTCGACCGCCTCGGCGCCGTTGCCTGCCGTCAGCACTTCATGGCCCTGGCGACGGACGATAGTCGACAGCAGCAGGCGATCGGCCGCGCTGTCTTCGGCGATCAGGATTGTCAGCGGCTCAAGCGGCTGCATGACGCTCAACTGATGTCGAACAACTTGTCGAAGTTGGAAATGGCGAGGATTTTCTTCACGTCGGTGCTGCTGTTGACGACGCGAATATCGGAATTGTCGCCACCGGCGTGATCACGCAGCAGAAGCAGCATGCCCAGCGCCGAGCTATCGAGATAAGTGGCTTTCTTCAGATCCACCACAATGGACTCGGGCTTATTGTTGAGTCGCTCGTAGGACTCGCGAAACTCCTGATGCCGACCGAAATCGAATCGTCCTTCGATCGAAATCGTCAGCTTTTTCCCATCCTGAGATACTTCTGTAACGACTGACATTTCACGGCTTCCTTGTCATTGGCGAACGTACGTGTAGAAGGTTTAGCACCTGATGGGGGCTGGAGCAAGGCTGAAAAAATTTGTACGGTTTGTGAAATCGCCTTCGCGGGCAAGCCTCGCCCCTACAAAAGCCCGCAATCTGTAGGAGCGAGCGGTGCGGCGATCCGACTTGCCCGCGAAGAACGATAACGCGAGCTACCTGACTCAATACGGATCCTGACGCTGCAACCGCTGGGACAGTTCATCCAGCAGCTTCTGCTCGCGCTTGTCCTCCAATTGCTGCGCCTCATCCTTGTAGCGCTGAACCAGTTTGCGCAAACCTTCGACCCGGGCAAACGCCTGCTGCCAGGCTTCCCGGGACTTGTTCAGATTGTTTTGGTGCCAGTTCAGGCTCTGACGCTGCTGGTCGATGGCCGTGCCCAGTTGCGCGAGAAAGCCCTGATAACCCAGCAGCCACTGACCCGAAACGCCACTGCTGCCGCGCACGATCCATTGCTCTTGATAATCGAGACGAAAGGCTTCGAGGTCGGCGAGTTTGCTTTCCGCCAGACGAACCTGACCCTGGAAATGCCCCAGGCGCTGGACGGCGGTTTTCTCGGCCTTTTCAGCCATTTCCACCACAGGCGCCAGACGTGCTGCGCGGCTCGAGGCCATGACCGGTTAACCGCCCGGCGCTGGCGCGAAGATCGAAGCGAGATGACCTTCGCTGGCGCCCATGTTGATGTTGTCGTTCAGGCCCTGGCGCAGGTACATGGTCATGGCCGGTTGCAGATGGATCGCAGTGTCGGTTTCCCGGTCACCGCCGGGCACATAAGCGCCGACGCTGATCAGGTCGCGGCTCTGCTGATAGCGCGACCAGTATTGCTTGAACATCTGCGCGTGGTTCATGTGCTTGATGCCAACCACCGACGGCATCACCCGACTGATGGACGCTTCGATATCGATGGCCGGGTAATGCCCTTCCTCGGCCAGACGCCGGGATAGCACGATGTGCCCGTCGAGCACGCCCCGCGCCGAGTCGGCGATCGGGTCTTGCTGATCGTCACCTTCGGACAATACCGTGTAGAACGCGGTGATCGAACCGCCGCCCTTTTCGGCATTACCGGCCCGCTCCACCAGTTTCGGCAGCTTGGCGAACACCGACGGCGGATAGCCCTTGGTCGCTGGCGGCTCGCCGATAGCCAAGGCGATTTCCCGCTGGGCCTGGGCGAAACGGGTCAGGGAATCCATGAGCAACAGGACATTCTTGCCCTTGTCGCGGAAATACTCGGCAATCCGCGTGCAGTACATGGCCGCGCGCAGACGCATCAGCGGCGCATCATCCGCTGGCGATGCCACCACCACCGAACGCTTGAGCCCTTCTTCACCGAGGATGTGCTCGATGAACTCTTTAACTTCACGACCCCGCTCACCGATCAGCCCGACCACGATAATGTCAGCCTCGGTGAAGCGGGTCATCATGCCCAGCAGCACACTCTTGCCCACGCCAGTACCGGCGAACAGCCCGAGTCGCTGACCGCGACCGACCGTCAACAAACCGTTGATGCAGCGAATACCGACGTCCAGAGGCTGGCTGATCGGGTCACGCTTGAGCGGGTTAATGGTCGGGCCGTCCATCGGCACCCAATCTTCGGCCTTCATGCCACCTTTGCCGTCGAGCGGACGACCGGCGCCATCGAGCACCCGCCCAAGCATGCTCATGCCCATCGGCAGGCGACCGTTATCGGCCAGGGGAACCACACGGGCACCGGGCGCGATGCCAGCGACGCTGCCGACCGGCATCAGAAAAACTTTGCTGCCAGAGAAGCCCATGACTTCGGCTTCGACCTGCACCGGGTGATAGCTGTCGTCGTTGATGACCATGCAGCGGCTGCCCATGGCGGCGCGCAAGCCTTCGGCTTCGAGTGTCAGGCCGACCATGCGCAGAAGGCGACCTTCGAGGATCGGTGCGCCGGCAAGCGTAGTGGCCTCGGCGTAGCTACCTAGGCGCTTGGCGAAGCTGGTGCGATCAAGGCGCATCGGGATCTTCCAGTGCTGGCTCGACCGGGGTAACCGCAGGTTTTTCGTCGTTCGGCAGTTCCAGGCTCAGGTCCGGCGCGGCCGGGTGCAGCGCTTGATCGTGCAACTGATCAAGCAGCTTGGCCATGACTTGGGTAATACGGGTTTCGATGGTGGCGTCGATGCGGCTATGCTCCGTTTCGACCCGGCAACCGCCCGGCAACAAGGACTCGTCCTCGACGATGCGCCAGCTTTCTTCATGGCGCTCGCGCAGGGCTTTGACCTGCTCGAAATCCTGTGGATTGACGTACAGCCGCACATTGCCCACACCCAGCGGCAAGAGCTTGAGCGCTTCACGCATGACGTGTTCGATCTGCGTCGAATCGATCGCCAGTTCGCGCTGAATCACTTGCCGGGTGATGTGCTGCACAAGGTCGACCAGCGACTTTTCGATCTGGGTGTCCTGCTCGGCAATCGGCTCGAACAGGTTGGCCATCAGCTGTTCCAGACCAGCGATCTTGGCCGTCAGGGCCACTTCGGCTTCCTGACGGACCTTGAGCGTGGTGCTGTGGAAACCTTCTTTTTCGCCGACGGCGAAGCCTTCGTTGTAGGCCTCCTGGCGAATGCTTTCGAGCTCTTCGAGGGTCAGTGGCTGGACTTCTTCCAGCGGCACTTCTTCCATCTCCGGCGGCTCGGGCTCAGGTTCTGGCTCGGGCTCCGGGACGAAAGGGTCGAAACTGGGCAGCGCCCAGACGTCGAAACCGGCAACGTGCTTACCGCGAATCAGGTCGGTCTGGGACTCATCATGTTTGGACGACATAGTGACCTTAGATCATCTCTTCGCCGCCCTTCCCGCCGAGAACGATTTCTCCGGCTTCGGCCATACGGCGGGCAATGGTGAGGATTTCTTTCTGCGCCGTTTCCACGTCGCTGACGCGCACCGGGCCTTTGGCCTCGAGGTCGTCGCGCAACAGTTCGGCCGCCCGTTTGGACATGTTCTTGAAGATCTTTTCCTTGACGCCTTCGTCCGAACCTTTGAGGGCCAGCACCAGGACGTCCGAGGACACTTCGCGCAACAGCGCCTGAATGCCGCGGTCGTCGACATCGGACAGGTTGTTGAACACAAACATGAGGTCTTCGATCTGACCGGACAGGTCTTCGTCGACTTCGCGGATCGAGTCCATCAGCTGACCTTCGATCGAGCTGTCGAGGAAGTTCATGATGTCGGCCGCACGCTTGATGCCACCCAGGGTGGTGCGCGAGGCATTCGAGTTGCCGGAGAATTGCTTCTCGAGAATCTGGTTGAGTTCTTTCAGGGCCGCTGGCTGCACGGTGTTCAACGACGACACGCGCAGGATGATGTCCAACCGGACTTTGTGGTCGAAGTTGCCCAGCACTTCACCGGCCTGATCCGGGTCGAGATACGCCACCACGATTGCCTGGATCTGCGGGTGCTCGTAACGAATCACGTCGGCGACGGCGCGCGGCTCCATCCACTTCAGGCTGTCGAGGCCACTGGTATTGCCGCCCAGCAGGATCCGGTCGATCAGGCCGTTGGCCTTGTCTTCGCCCAGGGCCTGGGTCAGCATTTTGCGCACGTAGTCATCGGAACCGACGCCCAGGCTGGTCTGGTCGCCAACGATGTCGACGAACTCGCTCATCACCTGTTCGACCTGCTCGCGGTGCACGTTGCCCATCTGGGCCATGGCCACACCCACACGCTGGACCTCTTTGGGCCCCATGTGGCGCAGCACTTGAGCGGCGTCGGTGGAACCCAGGGACAGCAGCAGAATCGCGGCTTTGTCGACCTTGGTCAGTTTGGCGGTAACGGCTCGGTTATCACTCATCTGCGTTAATCCATTCTTTCACGACCTGGGCCACGCGACCCGGATCTTCTGCCACCAGACTCTTGATTGCGTTCAACTGGGCGTCATAGCCTTCGCTCGGGCTCGGCAGCAGGATGCTGGTCGGGCCACCGAGGCTGACGCGGTCGTTAGCCAGTTCGCCATCCAGGCCGCCCATGCCACCGAGTTCCATGTCGCTGCCCAGGCCTGCGAGCTGCTTGTCTTTGCCGCCACCGGTGATGTTGTTGAGCACCGGACGCAGCACGCCGAACACCAGCACCAGGATGAACAACACACCCAGCACTTGCTTGACGATGTCCCAGAACCACGGCTGGGAGTAGAACGGAATCTCGGCGATCACTTCACCGCGTTCAGCGGAGAACGGCATGTTGATCACGCTGACGCTGTCGCCACGGCTGGCGTCGAAACCGACCGCGTCCTGTACCAGACGGGTGAAACGCGCCAATTCATCGGCGCTCCACGGCGCGCGAGTCGTTTCGCCGTTGGCCGCATTGACCTTGACCTGATCATCCACCACCACCGACACCGACAGGCGATTCAAACGACCCTGCTGTTGTTTGGTGTGGCTGATGGAACGGTCGAGTTCGAAGTTCTTGGTAGATTGTTGACGCTTGTCTGCCGGGTACGGCGCCAGCATCGGCTGGCCGGTGGCCGGGTCCATGATTTGCTGACCGTTGGCATCGAGCAATGGCTGGCCTGGCTGCACCATGCCGGCCGACGCGGTGGCGCCACCGGTGGTTTGCGGCGCCGAGGCTGGCGATGGCGGCTGGTTGCTCAGGGCACCCGGCACACCTTGCGGGCCATTGCTGGCGGTACGTTGCTCGTTGACCGACTGCTCACTGCGCAACGCTGGCTGGTCCGGGTTGAACTGCTCGGAAGTCGACTCGACGGCACTGAAATCCACGTCCGCCGAGACTTCGGCTTTATAGCGATCATTGCCCAGCACCGGTTGCAGGATGTTGTGCACGCGCTGGGTCAGCATGCTTTCCATGCGGCGGCTGTAATCGAATTGCTTGCCGGCCATGGTCAGTTCGGAGTTTTCCGCCTGATCCGACAGCAGGTTGCCCTTCTGGTCGACCACGGTGATCTGCGATTTGCTCAGCTCGGGAACACTGGTCGCGACCAGATTGATGATGGCGACGACTTGGCCCGGCTCCAGCGAGCGACCGGAATAGAGTTCAACCAGAACCGAAGCGCTTGGCTTGCGTTCGTCACGCACGAACACCGAGCTTTTCGGGATCGCCAGATGCACACGGGCACCCTTGACGTTGTTCAGGCTGGAAATGGTCCGGGCCAGTTCGCCTTCGAGACCGCGACGATAACGGGTCGCTTCCATGAACTGGCTGGTGCCCAGCCCCTGCTCTTTGTCGAGAATCTCGAAACCGATGTTGCCGTCGCTGGGAGTGACACCAGCGGCCGCGAGCTTGAGCCGCGCACGGGACAGATCATCGGCCTTGACCAGCAAGGCACCGGAGTTCGGTTCAACGGTATAGGGAATGTCGGCTGCGGCCAGGGTTTCCATGACCTGCTTGGCGTCCATACCGGCAAGGCTGCCGTACAGAGGCCGGTAGTCCGGCTGCTGGGACCACAACACCACGGCAAAACCAATCGCCACGCTCGCAGCCAGGCCGACCAACAGGCCCACCTGACGCAACATGGTCATCTCGGAGAGGTTTTCCAGGAAGGACAACCCGAACAGCGGCGGTTTGCCGTCTATTGGAGTGGCCTTGGCCGGAACATTATCGGCGATTGCTTCTGCCATGACTCAATCTCGTCCTTAAACCGGCATCTGCATGATGTCTTGGTATGCCTGAACCAGCTTGTTACGCACTTGGGTCAACGCCTGAAAAGACACGCTGGCCTTCTGTGAGGAAATCATCACGTCCGTCAGGTCGACGCCGCTTTTACCGATCTCGAAGGCACTGGCCAACTGATTGGACGCCTGCTGGGTGTCGTTCACTTTATTGACGGCTTGACCGAGCATGTCGGAAAAGCTGCTGCCACCCAACTCAGGGACTGCGGCCGTCGATTTCGGCGCAGACATGGCATCCATTTGCATGGAGCGCATGTCCAGCATCAACCGATTGAATTCAATACCTTGGCTCATGGTTTCTCTCTTTGACGAAGCTACGTCTTTGGCTACCCGCAATTTTTTGACACTCACTCGGCGGGCAGTGAGGTGTTAGCAACAAGGGTGCCAGCTCCGTGACCATCTCAAACAAAAGCCCGTCCCGGGATTCGCTTCAACAGCCCCCCCCCGTAGGAGCTGGCTTGCCAGCGAATCGATGGTGGCCGTGATGCCGCCTTCGCTGGCAAGCCAGCTCCTACAAAGGGTCACGTGACGGTCTGATCAATCAGGTGGCGAACAAGTACGCTTCCACATCCATTCCGGCGTCGCGCATCTGCGCCAGCTTGTAGCGCAAGGTGCGCGGGCTGATGCCCAGTCGCTCGGCGGCTTCTTTGCGACGGCCGCGCTCGGAGCGCAAGGTGTCGATGATCATCTGGAATTCACGGCGCCGCAGGTCATCGCCGAGGGCGCCTGCCGATTCGGCTTCGACTTCCACTGCACGCGCGGGCATCACTGCCAAAGTCGGCAACGGCGCACACGCCACAGGCCCGGCCAGGCAGAAATCCTGCGGCTGGATCAAACCGCCCTGCTGCAGAATCAAGGCACGCTGGATCGCGTTATCCAGTTCACGCACGTTGCCCGGCCACGGATAACCGATCAGGCATGCCTGCGCCTCAGACGACAGTCGCGCCGCGGCATGCTTCATTTTATTGACGTGCTTGGCCAGCAGGCGCTCGGCCAGCGGCAGGATATCGGCGGTGCGTTCGCGCAATGGACGCCAGGCCAGCGGGAACACCGACAGGCGATAATAAAGGTCTTCACGAAAACGCCCCGCCGCCACTTCACCGGCCAGGTCACGGTTGGTGGTGGCAACCACTCGGATGTCCAGCGTGATCGGCTTGCGTGCGCCGACTCGCTCGACTTCGCGCTCCTGCAAAACCCGCAGTAACTTGGCCTGAAGGCCTAGGGGCATTTCGGAGATTTCATCGAGCAGGATCGTCCCGCCATCGGACTGCTCGAACTTGCCGGCCTGCGCCGCGATGGCGCCGGTGAACGAACCTTTTTCGTGACCGAACAAAGTGGCTTCGAGCATGTTGTCCGGGATCGCTGCGCAGTTGATCGCAACGAACGGCTGACTGGCGCGATGGGAGTGCTGATGGATGTAACGCGCCAGCACTTCCTTGCCGGTCCCCGACTCACCGGAAATCAATACCGTGGAGTCACTGCGCGCCACTCGTGCGGCCAATTCCAGCAATTGCGCACTGGCCGGCTCGAACGCCACAGGCCCCTCATTCTCGGTCGCGCCAAGATTACCCAGTGCATGACGCGCCACCAGATCAAGCAGCGCTTTGGGCTCGAATGGCTTGACCAGATAATCCGCTGCACCTTGACGCATGGCATCGACCGCTCGCTCGACAGCACCATGAGCAGTCATCAGCAGCACTGGCAGCTGCGGCTGACGAGCCCGCAGCAATCCCAGCAACCGATGACCGTCCATGCCCGGCATATTGACGTCACTGAGCACCAGGTTAAACGCCTCGGCGCCGACAGCCTCTAGCGCCTCCTCCGCCGAACCGACCGCGGTGTAATCGTGCCCGGCAAGCAACAGCGTATCGGCCAGTGCCTCCCGTAGCGCGCGATCATCCTCGACCAATAAAATCTTGATGGCCATGTCCTTCACTTCACTCCCGGAGCGCTGGGTTGCTCACCGGAAAAGAGCGGCAAGATCACCTGCGCGCAAGTGCCGCGACCCGGCCGCGAGCGCAACTGCAATTCTCCCTGATGAGCACGGGCCACGGCCTTGACCACGGTCAGGCCCAGGCCGGTGCCGGTGGTTTTCGTGGTGAAAAATGGCTCGCCCAAACGCGCCAGTACTTTCGTGTCGATGCCACTGCCGCTGTCGCTGACGCACAAGCGCAGGTTGTTGCCGCGGGTATACAGGTGAACCTTCAAACGGACATTGCCGGCACTTGCCTGAATGGCGTTCTCGATCAGATTGAGGATCGCCCCGACCAGCGTGTCGCGATTGCACAGCAACTCACCGGCATGACTGTCGCACTGCCAGCGAATCGGCAGATCCTGAACGTGGGTCAGCGCTGCCGCTTGCAGCGACTGCATCAGCATCTTGGGGGTGACGCGGTCAGTCAGCGGAAGCTCGCCGCGAGCGAACACCAGCATGTCGCGAACCTGGTGTTCCAGCTCATGCAAACGCTCCTTCAGGCGACCTGCAAAACGCTGTTGCGTGGCGACCGGCAACTCCTGCTCAGTTAAATGACTGGCGTAGAGCAACGCTGCGGACAACGGCGTACGAATCTGATGAGCCAATGAAGCGACCATACGGCCGAGAGACGACAGGCGCTCATGACGAGCCAGTTGATCTTGCAGATGACGGGTTTCAGTCAGGTCGTTGAGCAACACTAACTGACCGGGTTCGGCATCCAATGAGCGCGTGGCGATCGATAGACGCCGACCGTCCTTGAGAGAGATTTCATGACCGTCGTCTTCACGCGGGGCAAAGCATCGAGCAATCACATGACGCCACAACTCACCTTCGAGGGGCAGACCAAGCAGTTCGCTCGCGGCGGGATTCGCTTCGCGCACGATGCCTTGGGCGTCGATGACGATGACGCCGCCGGGCAATAGATCGAGGAGATTTTGCAGACGGTTGGCCAGGCGTTCTTTTTCCGCCAACTCCTGCATGCGCTGAGCACTGACCACCGCCAGCTCGCCCTTGAGCTCGGTAACCCGGGCTTCAAGCATGCTGTAGGAATCGGTCAATTGGCTCGACATCTGGTTGAACAGCGCAAATGCCTGCTCAAGGCCAAGCCGGCTCGCCTGCTCTACGGACGACGGTTGCCCCGAAGCATCAGGGACAGGAGACATCTGGGCGGCTGGGGGCATCGTGCTCTCTCGCGTGGCTGACCGTCAGTTAAACGGAACGTTGCGAGGGATGTAGCAATACCCGTGCCTAAAAAAAACCGCCTATAAATGAAGGACTTGGAAAACAGGCGTCAATCATCCGCCTGTTCATCACCCTCGCGACGACTCATGCCGTACTTGCGCATCTTCTCCACCAATGTGGTACGACGAATACGCAGCCGTTCGGCCGCCCGCGCCACGATGCCATTGGCATCATCCAGCGCCTGCTGAATCAGACCTTGTTCCAGACCACCGAGGTAGTCCTTCAGGTCCAGGCCTTCCGGCGGCAGCAGGGCATTGGCGGTGAAGTCCGGGGTATGACCGTTGATGGCCACCCGCTCTTCAAGATCGTTGCGCAGGCTGTCGACCAGTTGCTCGTCTTCGTCATCGACATAGCGGAATTTCTTCGGCAACTCGACCACGCCGATCACCCCGTACGGATGCATGATCGCCATACGCTCGACCAGGTTGGCGAGCTCGCGAACGTTGCCCGGCCAGCCGTGACGACATAGCGACATGATCGCCGCCGAGTTGAAACGGATCGAACCGCGCTTCTCGTGCTCCATGCGCGAGATCAACTCGTTCATCAGCAGCGGGATATCTTCGACGCGTTCGCGCAATGGCGCCATCTCGATCGGGAACACGTTCAAGCGATAGTAGAGGTCTTCGCGGAAGGTGCCGATCTCGATCATGCTTTCGAGATTCTTGTGGGTCGCTGCAATGATCCGCACATCGACGCTTTGGGTCTTGTTGCTGCCCACGCGCTCGAAGGTGCGCTCCTGCAACACACGCAGCAGCTTGACCTGCATCGGCAACGGCATATCGCCGATTTCGTCGAGGAACAAGGTACCGCCGTTGGCCAGCTCGAATCGCCCGGCACGGCTAGTGATCGCGCCGGTGAAGGCGCCCTTCTCGTGGCCGAACAATTCGCTTTCCAGCAACTCGGCGGGGATTGCCCCGCAGTTGACCGGAACGAACGGCGCTTCACGGCGTTTGGAGTGGTAGTGCAGGTTACGCGCGACCACTTCCTTGCCGGTCCCCGACTCGCCGAGGATCAGCACGCTGGCATCGGTGTCGGCGACTTGCTGCATCATTTGACGGACGTGTTGAATCGCCCGGCTGGTGCCGACAAGGCTACGGAAAAGATTGGGTTCACGATGACGACCGCGCTCGCGGGCCTGGTCATACATCTCGCGATAGACCTGGGCACGATGCAACGAGTCGAGCAATTTGCTGTAGCTGGGTGGCATTTCGAGAGTCGAAAGCACTCGACGACGCTGGTCTTCCGGCAAGTCAATGGAAGAATTATCGCCCATTAACAAAACTGGAAGGAACTCATCCCAGGTAGAGAGTGTCTTTAACAGGCCCAAAAGTGCACCAGGAGCATTTACCGTCCCGATGAGGACACAGATTACTTCGCGACTTGATGACAAAGAGCCGACAGCCTGCTGCCAGTCATGGCTGCCACAGGGTAAATTTTCTTCGCCGAGAAAATTTAAAATCACCGCCAAATCGCGGCGCCGGACGCTATCGTCATCAATCAGCAGAATTTTGGTTTCACGCCACATGCAATAGCAACTTCCCTAGTCAACTCAATGCCCAAAATGAAGGGCAAGTTAGACGTTTGCAAACACGTCGTGCCTGTAGACGCCTGAAATCTGGAACCAGCCACTAGTTAAGTCAAAAAACCGTGCACAGTCAAATTTATGGCGCACTATGTTTGGATTAACTGAGGGTTATTAACCAAACAGATGGTAAACCTTTGCCGCGTTCTGTGCTTGGTGGATCTGCGTCATCTCGTCGACTATCGCCTGCCGCTCACCCGTCGCCGCCTCCAGAAGCTGTTTATACACCCCCAGCAACTCCTCAAGGTTGTCGCGCAACGCGGCCTCGTCCACCGAAGCTTCACTCAAGACGTCTTCCATGCAGGAACGACAAGCCAGGTCCAATTCCCCAATGGCTTCCCAGTTGCGCTCGGCCAATGCACCGACCAGGGCATCCCGGGTTTGTTCGATTCGCTGCAAGACAAGACTCATGGTGAACTCCTTAAAACTGCGGACCCGGCGCGGCAATAGCATCCCAACCGTCTTTGACGGTGCGAAGCAAATCGGCGACTTCGTCGAGAATCTTTGGATCGGTCCTGACGTTGGCTTCCGCCAGACGCTTCATCATGTAGGTATAGAGATTATCCAGCTCGCCTACGGATTCGGCCTGGTTTTCCAGGTCCAGACCTTCACGCAGACCACCAATGATGCCAATGGCCTTGCCGATCAGAACCCCTTTATTCGGAATATCTTTGCGCTCCATCGCGCCTTTGGCCTGGGCGATACGATCCAGGCCGCCTTCCATCAGCATCTGCACCAGACGATGGGGGCTGGCTTCGGAAGTTTGCGCCTGAGCGCCAATCTTCTGGTATTGGCGAAGGGCTAACATTGGATTCATGTTGTACCTCATCAGAAATCTGTGGTTCGTATAACCAGTGTATCGACGACGCGTCAAAAAACTTTAGATTCAAAAACAAAAAGCCCGGAGCGTGAAAACGCTGCCGGGCTTTTGGCACTCTGGGCTATGGGCTATGAGTTGTTTTGCTGGGCGGTCATGGCCTCGAATATGGACGTGATGTTGCTGGCAGTCGCCTTCAACTGACCCACCAGGTTATCCATGGCGTTGTACTTTTTAGTCAATACTGCGGTCAGCGTCTCGATCCGGCGATCCAGGGCAGCCTGGTCATCCGACAGTTTTTTCGCTGTGAGGCTGAGATTTTTGGTGCGAGTCGTGAGGATAGCCTCAACTGCATTAGCACCGGTCCCGGTACCTTCGGTATAAGGCTTGATCGCATTATCCATGCGCTCAAGCAAACCGTTGTCGCCGGTAAACAGCGTCTGAACCTCACCGCCCAGGTTCTTGTCGTTCATGGCCGTCGTGAACTTCGTGCTATCGAAATTCAAAGTGCCTGTCGTCTGATCAGTGGTGATACCCAACTGAGAGAGCACGGTGAGCTTGTCACCAGCACCGGTTTCGGACAACGGACCCCGTATGGCCGCCAGCACTGAACGTGGCAGGGAGTCGCCGGTCAGCGCTGCCGCCACAGTAAGATTGCCGTCAGAATCAGCCGTAGGCTTGGTCAGAGAGGTGACAGCCTTGGCAACAGCATTGTAGGCATCGACGAATTTCTGGATCGACGCCTTCAGACCATCGTTGTTGGATGCTACGGTCACGGTCGACTTGCCGGTGGTGAGCAAGCTCAAGCTCAGCCCGGAGATCGTACTGTCGAGGGTGTTGGTCTTGCTAGTCATCGCCAAGCCGTCGACAGTGAACACCGCATCCTGGGCCAGACCGCCGATGGCACCCGAAGAGGTGGCGGTCGGCGTGGCGTCCATTGCTACGGACCCATCGATTTCCAGACCGGCAATACCACTGGCAGAGATGTCGGAACCCGCACCCGTGGTGGTGGAACCCAGCACCAGACGCGAGCCGAAACTGTCGGTCACGATGTTGGCGCTCAGGCCGCTGGACTGGTATTGGCTGTTGATCGAGTCACGCACCGATTGCAGCGTGGCACCAGCATCCACAGTGACCGGGTAACTCTTGCCATTTTGGGTGATGGTCAGCGTGCCTGCCGGGATCGCGCTGGTTGTGCCACCGGCAAACGCAGCAGAGGCCACTTTCGAGGAGGTGGCCAGTTTTGTGACGTCGACAACGTAGTTACCGGCGACAGCCGTGTTACTGGATGTGGCGGTCAGAACGCCTGTGGCGGAGGACGTAGCGGCAAACCCAGTGAACTGTGGGCTGGTCGTACTGCCCAAGCCATCCATTGCAGTCTGAAAAGCCGCCAGTACAGATTTCAGGGTGCCGATGCCGGAGATGCCCGCCGTGTTCTTCGTGGTCGCACGGTCGATCTGGCCTTGCTTGGCGGCTTTGTCAGCCTCGACCAAGGCTTTGACGATAGCAGTGGTATCAAGACCAGAACCTAAGCCGGTGCCCGGTAGGATTATACTTGCCATGTGGAACTCCCTTCAGTGTGTCGCCGGCCTTTTGACCACTACAACGCCCAAAAGAACATAACAACAAAATTCGTGCCAGCTGTCAGACTTTAGCGCTGAACAACAGGCTGCTTGCATCAACTAAACTATTCGCCAGCTTGAGGACTTCTTCGTTGGGGATTTGACGAATCACCTCACCGGAGTCACTGGCAATAACCTTGACGACGACTTTGCCTGAAGGCTCATCAATCGAGAACTCCAGGTTACGCTTGACCGACTGAACGAACTTTTCGATTTCCTGAACGGCCATCTTCAGTTTTTCCTGCTCGGTCTTGTCGCTTTTACCTTCTTCCTTGACGGCAACCACTGGCGCAGTTTCCGCTAGAGGCTTTTCCGCAGGCTTATCGGCAACAGTCGTCGCCTGCTTGGCCGCAGGATAAGACAAGTTCAGCTTGACGCTCATATCCATGTCCATCACCTCTTAAAGTAAAAAGCGAGAGAGCGCGACAAGCGCACTCCCCCGCCAAAACTCATCAGCTATTACTGAAGCAATTTCAGTACAGCGGATGGCAGTTGGTTGGCTTGGGCCAGAACTGCGGTGGACGCTTGTTGCAGAGTTTGTTGCTTGGTCAGCTGTGCAGTTTCAGCAGCGAAGTCGGTATCTTGTACGCGACCCAGTGCAGCAGCGGCGTTTTCGTTGATGTTCTGCAAGTTAGAGATGGTGCTGGTCAGACGGTTTTGTGCAGCACCGAGGTCGGCACGAGTGGAGTTGATGGTCGACAGAGCAGCATCGATCGCATCCAAGGCAGCAGCGGTGCTGGCTTCTGCGGTGGTGCCATCGGTACCAGTGATGGCAATAGCGTCACTATCAACGGCCAGTGTTACGGCGTCGGTGCCGGCAGCCAGAGAGATGGTGATCTGGTTGGTCGCGCCAGTGTTGGAACCGACCTGGAAAGTCATGGTGCCAGCAGTGCCGTCGATCAGGTTCTTGCCGTTCAGGTTGGTCGAACTGGCGATACGAGTCAGTTCGTCCGACATCGAAGCGAATTCTTTGTTCAGAGCGACACGGTCAGCAGTACCGTTGGAGTCGTTTCGTGCTTGAACAGCCAGTTCACGCATACGCTGCAGAATGTTGGTCTGTTCCTGCATCGCGCCTTCAGCGGTCTGAGCGATCGAGATACCGTCGTTGGCGTTTTTGATCGCCATGGTCTGACCACGGATCTGCGAAGTCATACGGGTAGCGATCTGCAGGCCGGCGGCGTCGTCTTTGGCGCTGTTGATTTTCAGGCCGGAAGACAGGCGAGTCATCGAAGTCGACAGAGCATCGGAAGCCTTGTTCAGGTTCTTCTGTACGTTCAACGATGTAACGTTAGTGTTTACTGTTAAAGCCATGACGAATTCCTCGTTGGTTGGGTACTGCGGCTTCCGGCCCTGGCAACCGCCGGGTATGGCCTAGAGAACCTTCGTAATAGTTATCGTCGGGTTTGCAACTTGCTTTAGGAGATTTTCAAAAAAAATTGCCATCACGTTGCCATCCCCCGCAATTCAAGGGTTTGGCAACGTGAGAGCAGCGAAAAAAATGACGTCAGGAAAATGCCGGTGACGGGGTTGGCGAGAATTCGCCTGCACCGGCAGAAGAGAAATTGTTTAAATGGACAGACTGTCGCGCAGCAACTGGACCAATTCGTATTCCAGATAGTCCGCCAGCGCCAGCCAGTTCTGCGCCTCCTGGCACTCCAGCATGTGGCCGAGCAACAGCAGCCATTGCTGCTGAATAGCCTGTGGCAGCTGATCGAAGGACGGTTGCACGGCACCGATCAACTCGATCATCGCCAGCCCCGCTTCTACATCTCGCCCCAAACGGAACAAGGCGGCACATTGCTGTGCGTCGATGACAAAGGATTCAAGCCCGCTCATGACGCCAACTCCGGATGAAAAACCGTACCGGCGATCATCGCCCCTGCCCGACTGCTGTTATAGAAGCGCACCTGAGGATGCCCGGCGATAAAACGCTCCAGTTCACACAGATAACTGCGGAAGTTGAGCTGGGTCTTAATGCGCTGCCCGTGACCATCGAGCACCCAGTGTTTGGCGGCTCCCAGTTGTGGCCCCAGGTCACCATCGTTCCAGCCGGCATGGGTCTTGTCGTTGGGGAAGGCGAAGTCAGCACCGAACAGGGTGATCTGCGCCGCGCCCATCTTCACCGCCAGGTCCACCGCCGGATGAATCACGCTGCCGCCGACGTACAGCTCGCTCTTGGGTAATTGTCGACGCAGCTGTTGGTAAATCGGGCTGGCGGAGTAACCGGCATAACGCGGCCCCTGCCAACCTTCAAGCACCCGGGGATCGACCATGGGCATGTACGCCAGGATGATGTCGACCGTGCCTTCAGGTGGCAGATGCCGGGCCGAGATGCGTTGGTCGATGCTGACCACGATGTCGGGGCGAATGCCGTGATCGAGCAACGGTCGGTAGGCCGTATCGACGCAGATAAACAGCGGTCGCTCGACCTGATTGCGAATCGCGTTCAAGGCCTCGAAGTGCTGCTCAAGACTCGGCCCCGTGGCAATGACGAATACCTCTTGCCCTTTGTGCGAACCGAACAACTGCGCTACATCGCGATCGGCTTGCACCAGCTCCAGACTCGCCTGCAAGCGCTCGACGATGTCCGGGGCGTGAGGGTCGAATTCACGGTTATTGAAGGTCAGGTGGGTTTCGCTGATCAAGCGATCGCGGATCTTGGCATTGAAGTCATCGGCCAGCACCAGCTCGGACGGCAACGCGAAGAACGGCAGCTGTATTTCTTCCAGATCACCGGCATACAGCAGCTCGACTCGCGGATCGTTGAGCCACTGCTGTTGATCGAGCAGTTGCAGCACCAGCGCAAATACTGCGCCGTTGAGAATGTGCACATACAAACGTTCAAGCCCGTCGCGCTGCAGCAACTCCATCTGCAGATCGCCAAGACCGGTGCCGTAGACATGCACCACCGGGCTGTCGATGGGCAGGCTGTCGGCCTGAAGCTTCGCTTCACGGGTGCGGTCATGGCGACTGGTCAGCTGGATGCCATTGATGCTCAACGTCGAACCCAGGCCCTCGACCAGATCGGCCTGCAAAAGGCCTGCTTCTTCAACCGGAAAGCGCGCCGACAGCAACGGCCAGCGGCGCTGTATGACCTCGGCGTTGCGCTCAAAGAACTCGCTCATGAAGCCTCGCTTTTCATTCGGGCAAAAAAATAGCGCTCAAGGTTACACCTTGAACGCTATTTTTGTGCCTGGCTTTCAGGGGCGATAAATGATCGCCGAGCCCCAGGACAACCCTACCCCGAAACCACTCAGCGCCACGCGCTTCCACTTCGAGTCCAGCACGTGTTTTTCCAGCAGCAATGGAATGCTCGACGACACGGTATTACCGGTTTCGACCATGTCCTTGATGAACTTCTCGGGCTCGCCCTCGAAACGCCGCGCCACGGCATCGACAATCGCCGCACTGCCCTGGTGAATGCAGAAGGCATCGATATCGTCAGCCTTCAGTTGCGAGTCGTCCAGCAGTTCCTGCAAGTGTGCCGGGACTTTAAGCAGGGCAAAGTTGAACACCTGACGGCCATTCATGAAGAACACCCCGTTGGAAACCTTCAGGTGTGGCGCGCCGGAACCGTCGGTGCCGAACTTGGCCTTGCCCAGCTGCCAGGGTGCGTCTTCGCCCATCCACGTGGCAGTAGCGGCATCGCCGAAAAGCATGGTGGTGTTGCGGTCTTCCGGGTCGACGATCTTGGAGTACGGATCGGCGGTCACCAGCAAGCCATTCTTCAGGCCCGCGGCTTCCATGAAACCCTTGATGGCGTAGATGCCGTAGACGTAGCCGGAGCAGCCCAGGGAGATATCGAACGCGGCCACGGTCGTCGGCAGACCCAGTTTGTCCTGAACGATCGCGGCGGTGTGCGGCAGGCCTTCTTCGTCACCGTTCTGGGTGACGACGATCAGCACATCGATGGCTTCACGCGTCAATTCGGGATTGTTGGCGAACAGCGCATTGACTGCTTCGACACACAGATCCGAAGTTTCCTGACCGGCATCTTTACGCGGCAGGAAAGCCGAGCCGATCTTGCCCAGGATGAACTCTTCATCCTTTTCGAATTTTGCACCTTGTGCGTAATTGTCCACGCCGGCTACAGGAACGTAGCTCGCAATGCTCTTTATGCCAATCATTACGGCTTCCCAATAATAAACAGCCCAATACCACCGCTCGCAAGGATTCGAGGGGCGCCGACAAACAACGAATAACGTCGCCCTCAAAGGGGTGACAGCGGGAAGAATAAAAGGCCATCACTGGGCTAAACACAGTCCAGGCGCCATCTCCCCTTTTTATACAATACAGTGAAGATGCGCGTTATGACTCGCAGGTCACGCTATTTTGCCGAATCAGCCCCACAAGCGGTTATTCGACCAGCGACCAATCCAGCGGCGTTCCGCGCTTGATGGCCTGTCGGGCGCGGCGGCCCAGAAGGGTTTCAGCGTGTTTCGGGGCGAGCCCCAAGCCAGGACGGATGGCCCGCAGATTGGCGGTGTTAAAGGGTTCACCGGCGGCCATGTCCTGGGTGACATATAACGACCGGCGGTACACCAGAGACTTGCGCTCGGCGTCGGTCACGCCGTAATGCACCTGGCCCATGGCTTGCCAGGCGCGTTCCGTTTCGATCACCAGGCTGGCGAGTTCGGCCGGTTCCAGGGAGAAACTGGCGTCCACCCCACCCGCGGCACGGTCGAGGGTGAAATGTTTTTCCACCACCGTCGCCCCCAACGCCACCGCGGCGACGGATACTCCAACGCCCATCGAATGATCGGACAACCCGACTTCACAGCCAAACAACTCACGCAGATGAGGGATGGTGCGCACATTACTGTTGGCTGGCGTCGCCGGGTAAGTGCTGGTGCATTTCAGCAACACCAGATCCTTGCAACCGGCCTCACGGGCAACGCGCACGGTTTCGTCGAGTTCGGCGATGCTGGCCATGCCGGTGGAGATGATCAGCGGCTTGCCGGTGGCAGCGACTCGCCGGATCAACGGCAGATCGGTGTTCTCGAAACTGGCGATCTTGTAGGCCGGCACATCGAGGCTTTCGAGGAAGTCCACCGCGCTGTCATCGAACGGTGTGGAGAACGCCAGCATGCCCAGCTCTTTGGCCCGGGCGAAAATCGGCGCATGCCATTCCCACGGTGTGTGGGCTTTTTCGTACAGCGCGTACAGCGAAGAACCGGCCCACAGGCTGTTGGGGTCCTTGATGAAGAACTCGCCCTCGGACAGGTCCAGGGTCATGGTCTCGGCGGTATAGGTTTGCAGCTTCAAGGCATGCGCGCCGGCCTTGGCCGCGGCTTCGACGATGTGCAGCGCCACCTCCAGCGACTGGTTATGGTTGCCGCTCATCTCGGCAATGATGAACGGCGGCGCATCGGCACCGATCGAGCGGTTGCCGATCTTGAAACTCGTCATGGATGATCCTTTAAAACGCGTGTGAACGAGCAAGCACTCTGAGTGAAACCTGCCTCGCGGAAAACTTTCAGCGACGCTTGGTTAGCCGACAGCACCTGAGCGGTGATGCCTTCCAGCCGCGGCCAGTGAACAATGACAAAGGCTTCGCCCCGCACCAGCAGCGCCCTGCCCCAGCCCAGGCCGATTCGGCCTTCGAACAGATAAATCGAGACTTCGGCCCGAGTGCCGTCAAGGTCATAACGCAGCACACCCACCGGGCCGTCATCCGCCTCGGCGATCAACAGCAACCGCCGCGGATTGCTTAGGCTCGCGGCCAGCCAGGCTTGATGCCGTTGCCAATCGATAACGCGGGTGTCCAGCGACCAGCGCCGAACCGCCCCGGCATTGCGTCCATCGAACAACAATTGCGCATCATCCTGAGTGGCCTGGCGAATTTGCAGCACTGCACCAGCGAGCGCCGCCGCCACCCGCAGCGCCCCACGGCCATCGACCAACTGTCGCGAACGTTCGGCCATACTTTGACGAATCCCCTGATTGCCCACGACAAAACCGATGGCCTGGCGCAATTGCTCAACGCTGACCTGCTCGCGGTTGCTCAGGAACACATGGGCACCCGACGTCGCCATCACCTCGCCGTTGGCCTGCTGATTATTCGAGACTGCAATGCAGATCGTCGGCAGCCCCATGGCCGCCCGCTCCCAACTGGTTCCACCACCGGCACCGATGAACAGATCGGCTTCGCTCATCAGCCGGTAGAAATCGCTGACAAAACGGTGCAGGCGCCAGTTCGGGCGATAGTCCGCCAGACTCTGCATCTGCTCCCAGGCCGGGTTGTCGGCACCCGCCACGAAATCGATCTCGAGCTCATGGAAATCCGCCAGCGCCAACATCGCGTGGTGGGTCTGCATGGCCGCATCGAAACCGCCGAAATTCACCAGCACTCGCCTGGCCCGAGGTTTGATCTCGATCGCCGGGCAGCAGAACTCATCGCGCAGCAGGGCAAATCGTGGGCCGAACAGGGTCTGGCAATCGGGCGTCAGCAATGAGGTATAGACCTCTGGGGTGCCCGACAGATTTTGATTGAGCAGCAGATCGACGTTGTATTGCCGAGTGGCCAAATCGTCCACCGCCGCGATTCGTGGTGCCCAGCGGCGCGCGGCAGTCTGCCAATGATGGTCGAGGCCATAGTGGTCGACGATGATCCAGTCGAAAGCTGGATGACTTTCCAATGCTTGCCCCAGCGCGGCAATGTCCGCCTGCCACGGCAGCATCGACTCGATGGCCTGCTGCGGATCTTCATCACGGTAGCGTTCCGGCAGCGCAAAGGTCTCGAAACCCTCGGCCCGCAGACTGTCCAGCCGATGCCCCGGCAACAGACGACAGGCGAAGGCAACGTGCGAACCCTGCTTGCGCAACACCCTGGCCAGGGTCAGGCAACGGGCGATATGGCCACTGCCAATCGTTGGCGATGCATCAGCGCGGATCAGCACTCTCATTGCAGTTCACCACCGGCCTTCAACGCGGCATAAAGGTATTCGGCACGCGTCCAGTCCTCGAGCGTGTCGATGTCCTGCACCAGATGCCGCGGCAGGATCACCGGCAGGCTCGCCGGCGAGAACAGCACATCGCCGCGTAACCAGGCCTCGCTACGTCCCCAGTAGAATTGGCCGGCGTCCTGATAGGCCTCGGCCAAATCCTGCGAACGGGTGTCGCGAAATTCCGGGTAGAGCGAGGTCAAGGCACCCCGCTCATTGAGGGTCAAGGCCCGCTGCACCGGGAAGCCGAAACTGCTGACGGAAAACGCAAAGGATTTGTCCGGATGCTGCACGAGCAATTCGTGCCCCTGACGCAGATAACGCGCCTGCAACAACGGCGCCGTCGCGTAGACGCAGCAGGCATAGTCGAACGGCGGCAACTGATTCAAGGCATGCACGATCACCGCTGCGGTCCCGGTGAAATCGTCGGCAAGTGCCACTGGGCGTATGAACGGGACTTGAGCCCCATTGGCCCGTGCGACCTCGGCGATCTCTTCGTCGTCGGTGCTGACGATCACCTGATCGAATAGATTCGACTCCAGCGCCGTGCGAATCGAACGAACGATCATCGGCACGCCGTCGAACGGCTTGAGGTTCTTGCGCGGGATGCGCTTGCTGCCACCGCGGGCCGGAATGATCGCAACACAGCTCAAGAATCACTACTCCTCAAGGATCAGTCGTCGCAATTGCTCGACCACATAATCCTGTTGTTCATCGCTCAGCAGAGGAAACAGCGGCAGGCTGATGGCCTCGGCGTAATAACGTTCGGCCTGGGGAAAATCCCCCTCGGCAAAACCCAGGTCGCGATAATACGGCTGCAAGTGCAGCGGAATATAGTGCAGGTTCACACCGACCCCGGCCGCTCGCAAGCCTTCGAACACCTGACGATGGCTGAGGTTGATCCGCTCCGTCTGCAAGCGCACCACGTACAAATGCCACGCCGATTCGGCCTCCGGCTGCGCGCTGGGCAAGGTCAGCGGCAAGTACGCCAGCAACCGCTCATAACGCGCCGCCAGTTCACGCCGACGTTCGATGAAGCCATCGAGCTTGTTCAGCTGCGACAGACCGAGGGCTGCTTGCAAATCGGTGATCCGGTAATTGAACCCCAACTCCACCTGCTGGTAGTACCAGGGGCCGTGGCTGGGTTCGGTCATCTGCTCAGGATCACGGGTCATGCCGTGGCTGCGCAGGCGCTGCAAGCGCTCGGCCAGTTCCGGGCGATTGGTCAGCACCATGCCGCCTTCGGCGCTGGTGATGATCTTCACCGGATGGAAACTGAACACCGTCATCGCCGCGAATTCACCGCAACCCACCGGGCGCCCGGCATAGGACGCGCCGACCGCGTGGGAGGCATCCTCGATCACGGTGAAACCATAGCGCTCGGCCAGTTCGGCGATCCTGCGCATATCGCAGCTCTGCCCGGAGAACGCCACTGCCACCAGCACTTTCGGCAGTGTGCCGTTGCGCTCGGCGATTTCAAGTTTCGACGCCAAGGTGTGGGCGTCGAGGTTCCAGGTCAGCGGGTCGATGTCGACAAAATCGACCTCGGCGCCGCAGTAGCGACCGCAGTTGGCCGAGGCCAGAAAGGTGTTCGGCGTGGTCCATAACCGATCACCCGGCCCGAGGCCGGCAGCGAGACAGGCAATGTGCAGCGCCGCCGTGGCGTTGCACACCGCCACCGCGAAATCGGCCTGGCAACGCTCGGCCATGGCCTGTTCGAAACGCTCGATGGTCGGCCCTTGAGTCAGCCAGTCGGACTGCAACACGGCAACCACCGCATCGATGTCTGCCTGATCGAGGCTTTGCCGACCGTAGGGAATCATGCCGACAACTCGGCGTGCAGGTCAGCGATCTGGCCGACCGAAAGAAAATGCGGGTTAGTGTCGGAGCGGTACTCGAAATCTTCGCTCACCGGCCGGCCCTCCTCGCCCAGTTTGTCGACGGCAAAATCCACGTCGACGCTGGTGAAACGAATCGACGGCTGAATGGTGTAGTGATCATCGAACTCCAGGGTCATGCGCGCGTCGTCCAGCGGCACCATCAGCTCATGGAGTTTTTCCCCTGGACGAATACCGACGTTTTTGTGCGGCAAATGCTCAGCCATGCCCCGCGCCAGATCGACGACGCGAATCGACGGGATCTTCGGCACAAACACTTCACCGCCGTGCATGCGGGCAAAGCTGTCGAGCACAAACTTCACACCGTGATCGAGGGTGATCCAGAAACGCGTCATGCGCTCGTCGGTGATCGGCAGCTCTTTGGCGCCCTCGGCAATCAGTTTGCTGAAGAACGGCACCACCGAACCCCGCGAGCCAGCGACGTTACCGTAGCGCACCACGGCAAATCGGGTCTGCTGTTCACCGGCAATGTTGTTGGCGGCCACGAACAGTTTGTCCGACAGCAGCTTGGTCGCGCCGTACAGGTTGATCGGGCTGGCCGCCTTGTCGGTGGACAGCGCGACGACTTTTTTCACGCCGTTGTCGATGGCCGCTGCAATGATATTTTCCGCGCCGTTGACGTTGGTGCGGATGCATTCGGTCGGGTTGTATTCTGCCGCCGGCACTTGCTTCAGCGCCGCGGCATGCACCACGTAATCAATACCGCGCATGGCCTGACGCAAACGCTCGGCGTCGCGCACATCACCAATGAAGTAACGCATGCACGGTGCATTGAACGTCTGCTGCATTTCGTATTGCTTGAGCTCATCGCGGGAAAACACCACCACGCGCTTGGGCTGGTACTGCTCCAGCAACCGGCGGATGAAATTGCGCCCGAACGAGCCGGTGCCGCCGGAGATGAAAATCGATTTACCGTTGAACATGCCTTGAGTCCTTTTACCTGTCAGCCAGGCTTATGCGAGCAACTGCGCCCAGTTCACACGGGTCGGTTCGCTGAGAGTAAAGCCCTTGCCGGTCAAGGCCAGGTTCTGGTTATAGGCCGGGTCCTGTTCGAAGCGGGCCTGCCATTTGTCACGCAGGGCGGCACGAGCCTGAGTTGCTTCAGGCAGTACGCCTGGGTGCAGCAATTGCGCTTGTGGCGTCCAGACAACGAGGTAACCGGCGTCGGCGACTTTCAGGCACAGGTCGACATCAGCGAAGGCCTCGTCAAAATGCTCTTCGTCCAGGCCGCCGACCGCTTCATACAAATCCTTGCGAATCATCAGGCACGCACCGGACACCGCCGAGTAGTTCTGTTCCACTTGATGGCCATTCAGGTAGCCCTTGGCGTCCTTGCGCTCGTCGACAAAGACCGAGCCGATATCGCCATTCAAACCGAGGACCAACCCGGCCTGGGTGGTGACGCCTTGAATGTCCACCAATTTGGCACCCACGATGCCGACCTCCGGACGCTGAGCCTGATTGAGCATGGCGTCGAGCCAATTGGCATTGAACACCTGGGCTTCGGCCGACAGCAGCACCAGATACTCGCCCTTGGCCTGCGCGCTTGCAACGTTGTACAACGCTGAATCGCTCAGGCGCTGGCCGGTGCGCAGCACACGAATGCGCTCGCCTTTGCCTTCCAGACTGCTCAGCCATTCGGCCAGTTCTGGCGATTGGCTGTGGTTGTCGACAATCAGCACTTCGTGGCGCTGATAGCGGGTGCGTTGCAATACGCTGACCAATGCACCTTGCAAGTGTTCCAGGTTGTCCTGACTCTGGAGGATGATCGACACCATCGGTCGCTGAGCATGCTGATAGTCAATCTGCCAGGTCTGCGGCAGCGTCGAACTGACCTGACCGCGATACCCACGATTAGCCAAGTGACGGGTCAAGACTTGACGTTCCTGAGCATTTTCTTCAGCAGCTGGCGCGTTGCAGATCAACAAGGGTTCGGCCAGGTGCGCCAGGCCAGCGAGGCCGCCATCTTCGATCAGACGCAGCAACAGGTCGAACTCCAGAGCCTGGCTGTACTCGGTCGAGAAACCTTTGGCCTGAGCCAATACATCGCGCTGGATCAGCCAGTGACGCGCCATTAGCGACGGCACCGTTTGCAGCAGATCAAGGTTGACCCCGGGACGGAATACATCCACCAGAGCACCGCTGGCCTGACGCTGAATTTCGTCCATCGCCACCGCACGCACACCCTCGGCGCCGATCAGCTCAAGGCTGGCGCGCAGCAAACCGCTTGGGGTGAACTGGTCACCGGCCTCGGCCAACAGCTGCCAGTCGGCCGTGGACTGGGCGACGATTTGATTGATGCGATCCACGTAGTTGGCGGTGGTGACCTTGACGAAGTGCACGGTGTCGCGCACGGACGTGGTCGTCGGTAAGTCGCCCGTGGTGAACACCACCACTTTGAAGGCCTTGCAGTGGCCGTTGACCAGGCTGTCGAAGGTCGCCTGCAACTTGAACATGTCCGCATCCAGGTCCAGCAGCAGAATGCCGAACTGCGGGCCGCCATTGTGCCCGGCCAGATGTTGGGAGATCGCTGAGAGTTGAGCGGTATCGGGATTGCGCGCCTCGACCCAATCGAGCAAACGCCCGGACGGCATGTTCTGAAGCAATGTGCGGTCATTTTGTCCCGGTACCGAATCCAGACGCTCGGCCCACGCTTGAAGCTTGAGCTTCTCGTCCTGTTCCTCGGTGCCTTCGAGCGATTCAACCAGACGCTTGACCACCGACCGGTTGAACCGGTTAAGACTCAATGCCTCCCACAAACGGGCGCGGAGGGTGCGCTCGGTGTCGTTAGGCTGAACTCGCATCAGCTCGTGCTGCTTGAGCAGGATGCCTTCGAGTTCCTGCAATTGCAGACGGCCGGCCGGCATGGCGTGCAACAGAAACTCGAATTCGGTCAGCAGGTCGAACATCGGTTTGTTGTAGAACGGCATTTCGACGAACTGCTGGGGGCCGAACGAGCGAGCCGGCTCGCGCCCCGCCTCGACCCAGGCCGAACGGAAAATCAGGGTGGCTTTGAGCGAGCGACCTTCGAGCAGGCAGTCGGCCATGGCGGTAAAACTGTCCAGCGCAATCTGTTTGATCTGCGCCAGGGAGCTGTCACTGTCGCTGAACTGCGTCGGAATCGAGGCCAGGAATTGCGCAAACTGCTCACGGTCGGCGACGGTTTTCGCATCCTTGTGCGTCAACACGGTCAAGACGTTGGTGTTGTGGTCCGAACCGCCATAGTTCGCCTCACGCACGGCGTAGGGAATCGGCAGGATCCGCGCCTTGGCACACGCCAGCAGGTAGAACGTATGGCCGATTTCCTGCCACTCGAAACTGGTACCGGCTGGCAACAGGCTGTACCAATGCTGCAGCAGGTCGGTGCGGGTCACCGCATAGAACGGCGGCAGGAACTGGCCCATGTATTCCATGACCCGACCTTCAGGCAGCTGCGAGTTGTAATCCTCTTGCACCCTTTGGTCGCGGCGGTAGTAGTTCACTTCGGTGGCACGGGCGAGATACATCATCCCGTAGCCATGACACAGGCCGTAGTCAGGGTTGGCTTCAAGAAACTCCACCGACTCGGTCAGTGCGCGATGCAACAGGAAGTCGTCATCGGCGGCAAACACCATGTACGGCGTGGTGACCTGATTGACGCCGTAAGTGAGTTTTTCCTGGAGCCCCTTGTAGGTGTACTGCGGCAAGTGGCGATAGTCGACCGACGGGAAATCCCGGGCCATGTGTTCATCGCCCTGCGCGGACGAGTCCAAAACCAGAACCGTGCAGGGATAGCTGCTGTAGTACTGCAAGGTGCGCCGCAGGAACGCGTTCCGGTTGTGGGAAATCACCACAACCGTGAACCGCTCTTTCAGCGGCGCAACGTTGTTTTGAGCACTGTTTTGAACCTGCATCTTCCTATCCCCACAATCGGCCAATCGCCAAGAACCTGAAACCACTTTTGATTAACGAACGCGACGCAGGTAACCATCCGGCGCTACGGTGATCAGCAGCTTGTTTTGCAGTTGCTGATCGATTTCGAAGTTCTTGTTTTCTTCCAGATACTTCCACACCGCGGTCTTCGGGTTGTCGCCCGGGCCCCATGGACGATCCGGGAAAAAATCGGCCGGCATGTCTTCGACCACGGTGTCCATGACCACGCAGTAGCTGTCCACCGAAACCAGTGGTGCGTAGAGGCGCAGTTCTTCGAGCACGTGATCGTGGGTGTGGTTGGAATCCAGCACCAGAATGACTTTCTTGCCTTCGGCAATGGCACGCACTTGCGCGGCAATCGCCGGATCGATGCTCGAACCTTCGATCATCGAAATGCGCTTGATCATCGGGTGACTTTCGATGGCTGCGCGGTTGTGCGCACGAATGTCGAGGTCGATGCCCAGCACTTCACCGTGGCCTTGCAGCTCCAGCAGTGAGGCGTAGTAAATGATCGAGCCGCCGTGGGCGATGCCGCATTCGATCACCAGATCCGGTTTGACCTGCCAGATGATTTCCTGCATCGCCATCATGTCTTGGGGCAACTGGATGATCGGACGGCCCATCCACGAAAAGTGGTAGCTGTATTTGTGTTTGGCCGATTCGTTGAAGAAATCCCGGGCCAGACCGGTGAGCTTCTGGTTGTCACCCTGCTGGGCGATTTGTTCCTGGCATTCGGCTTCGAAGGCTTTATTGATGCTGTTGTCGGTCATTTTAGAATCTCAAAAGTCATTGGAACGAAGCACTGTCGACGGCGTGATAGACGTAGCGCCCACCGGTCATCCGCTTGATTTCTTCGAGGTAGTTGGAATTCATCACAAACAGATTGGCGCCGTCGGGCAAGGCGTCCATGGCCTCTTGCGCAGAGGACACCCGCACACCGCTCAGGGGTAGATAACGGCCCTGTTTGGCCGGATTGATATCCACCACACGATCCACCGCCACCCCGGCTCGTTGCAGGAACAGCGAATAAATCACGCCTTTGGACGAAGCGCCCCAGATCGCTGAACCTTGCTCGGGTGCCGTCTGAATAATCTGCGCCGCGCGGTCCAGGCTGGCGGTGAAATGTTCCGACAGTGTCAGCAACGACGGTGCCTCGGCCGGCGTACGGCGCAACGTCGACAGATCCGCAACGATGTAAAGGTACTGACCACCGAAAAGGTGCCCCGCCTCGTGCACCGTTCCGAACATTGCGCGCAGATCCGCAAGGCGGAAGTAATTCACATGTTCGTAGAAAACATCGAACCAGGCGTTGTGCTCGACAATCCAGTCGAAGCACGGCACTTCGATGTAAATCTGCCCGCCATGGTTCGCACTGGCAATTTCAGCCAGGAAACTGACCGGATCGCTGATATGTTCCAGCACATGCCGCAGGACGATCGCTTCGGCGGCCAGCCCCAGTTCCCGGGTGAAGGAGGCCTTGATCACTTCGGTATTGTCCCCTTCATAGGAAGGGTCGATCCCGGTGATGGCATAGCCGAGTCCCCGAAGCATCTCCAGGAAGTAGCCTTTGCCACAGCCGACTTCTATCAGGCTTTTACCCTTGAAATGATGCGCCAGGATCGCTTCGACATCATTCAAGTGCTGCTGAAATTGCACCGAATGGGCCTGTTCGCTTTGATAGTCGACGTCGTAGCTGAGTTTACTGGCGTCAAATGCCTGGTTGAAGATCAGCCCGCTCTGACTGTCCTGCACCAGCACAATATCCGCGTGGCCCGAAGCTTGCGCTTGTTCGGCATTGGCGAAAGTGCGGTTCTGCAGAACCGGCAGCCCGATCGCTCGATAGAGTTCATGCTGCATGCTCTTCTCCCGTCAGTTGCGAAATCCGCCGGGCAACGCCCCAAAACGCCATAGGCTCATGGGCGGAGTAACCGTAGTGCCCAAGATTCAGGATGATGGAGGATTGACGCTGGCGCACACGCTGCTCAACCAGCGCCCGCACGGACACCGGTTGGCCGCTGCAACAGTTGATCACACCATCGACATCGCGCCGGGCAATGAGTGATGCGATCCGGGAAGCGGCCTGCCTGATTTCCAGGTAGTCGCGCAACTGGTCGCCCGTCGACATATTGAACTGCGTATCGCCGGCGTCGATGGCCCGGTCGAGACTGGCTAACAGGCTGTTGGGGTTCTGTCCCTCGCCATACAGATAGAACAGCCGTGCCCACTGCAATGTGAACGCACGCTCACGCTGCAAGGCTTCGAGGAACAGGCGCAACGTGTGCTTGGCCAAGCCATAAGGGGTGCAGGGCTGTGCGACCACCGTCTCACTTAACGGGCCACTTTGCAGCCCATACTCAAAACAGGTTCCAGTGACTAGCACCTGGCTGACACCCGCCTCGATCACCCGCTTGAGAAAGGCATAATCCAGTGGCAGGTTCCGCTCGAAATGGAACAGCGCCTGGTAGTTCGGCAGGCCGGTCCATGCCAGATGCGCAATGGCATCCATGCCATCGGCCAGGTTTTCCACGTCCAGATCCGGTGCGTGGATATCAGCGGCGACAAACTCCACTTCATCGAACCACGGCATGGCGTGCGCGGCTTCGATATTTCGAGAAACCGCACGAACCTTGAAGCCTTTGGCGAGCAAGGCGCTGATCAGATGCCGGCCGACAAAACCGGTGGCGCCAGTGACCAGCACTGTCATGGCGTGCCCTGTCACAGCTCGACTCCGCTGAAGTCTTTGTCCAGCAGAGGATGGCATGCATCTTTGGCCGACAAGTTCTTGACGGGTAACGGCCAGGGTATCGACAACGCAGGGTCCATGACCGACAGACCCGCTTCATGATTCGGAGCGTAGTCCGCATCCGTCAGATAGAGCACTTCCGAGTCGTCGGACAGGGATTGAAACCCATGAGCAAAACCCGCCGGGATCAGCAAACTGCACCCATCGTCAGCCCGCAGCTCTTCGGCGTGCCACTGCAAATAGGTAGGGGACTGCGGCCGTAGATCGACCACCACATCCCATACCGCACCACGTACGCAGGTAATCAGCTTGGACTCTGCATAGCCGGCTTTCTGATAATGCAGGCCACGCACACTGCCCTTTTCGACCGTACGCGAATGGTTGATCTGACGGATGGCAAACGGGCGGCCCTGCGACGTCAGACGGGTCTGGCAAAACAGCCGGGCAAACCGACCTCGATCATCGCAGAACACTTTTTGCCGGATCAGATACAACCCCTCCAGCTCCAGGGCCTGGAGCGTGAAATCAGTCATGACCGTTCCCTGTAGAGATTCAATTGATTCAAGGTCATCGTGCGCATGTCGTCACCGTTCTGCCACGCCAGGTGCCAATCGAGGGTCTGGGTCAGACACTGCTGCAACGACCAGCGCGGTTGCCAGGCCAACAGTTGACGCGCGCGACTGCTATCCAGGCGCAACAGGCCGGCTTCGTGCAAATCACTCGGTTCGATGCGCAATCCACGCGCTTGCGGCCAGCGGTTGGCGAGCAATTCCACCACTTCGCCGACGCTGCACATGTCCGCTTCGCTCGGACCAAAATTCCATGCACCGGCAAACTCCGGACCTTTTTCATAGAGGCCTGCGGCGAGTTGCAGGTAACCGGCCAGCGGCTCCAGGGCGTGTTGCCAGGGGCGCACGGCTTGCGGGTAGCGCAAGGTCACCGGCTCATCCGCCGACCAGGCCTTGAGTACATCGGGAATCAGCCGTTCAGGCGCGAAGTCGCCACCGCCCAGCACATTGCCGGCTCGGGCAGTGGCCAATGCCAGGCCGTGCTCGGCATACTTTTCGGCGGGGAAAAACGACGCGGCATAAGATTGGGCCAGCAACTCGCAGCAAGCCTTGCTGCTGCTGTACGGATCGTGACCACCGAGCGCTTCGTCCTCGCGGTAGGGCCACAGCCATTCCTTGTTGGCGTAAACCTTGTCGGTGGTCACCAGCACGCAGGCACGCACGCCACCGACCTGGCGGATCGCTTCAAGCAGATTGAGGGTGCCCATGACGTTGCTGGAGTAAGTCCCCAGCGGGTCGCGATAGCCTTCGCGCACCAGCGGTTGGGCCGCCAGGTGCAGGACGATTTCCGGTTGGGTTTCGGCGATCAGTTCCAGCAAGGCGCCCAGATCACGCAGGTCACCGCGCTGATCGTTGATGCCTTCGGCCACCCGCGCCAGTTCGAACAGGCTGGGCTCGGTGGACGGATCAAGGGAAAACCCGCTGACCTCGGCACCGAGACTTTGCAGCCACAACGTCAACCAGCTGCCCTTGAAACCGGTGTGGCCGGTCAACAGAACGCGCTTGCCGCGCCAGAACTCCGGACTCAGTCCCATTGCTTCCATGGGGCCTCCCCACTCTGCCACAGTGCTTCGAGGTGGTTTTTGTCGCGCAGGGTATCCATCGGCTGCCAGAAGCCCGAGTGCTCGAAGGCACGCAATTGCTCAATTGCGGCCAGACGCATCAGCGGCTCCGCCTCCCAACTGGTCGTATCACCCGCGATGTAGGGCAGTACCTGCGGTGATAGAACAAAAAAACCACCATTGATCCAGCCGCCATCGCCACGTGGCTTTTCCGTGAACCCCATTACCTGGTCACCAATGCGTTGCAGGGCGCCATAACGACCTGGCGGTTGCACGGCGGTGACGGTGGCCAACTTGCCGTGGGCCTCATGGAAATCAAGCAGCGCACTGATGTCGACGTCGGAGACGCCATCGCCATAGGTGAAGCAAAAGGCTTTTTCGTCTTTCAGATAGGGCGCCGCCCGCAACAGACGGCCACCGGTCATGGTTTCCTCGCCGGTGTCGATGAGGGTGACGCTCCACGGCTCGCTGTAGTTCTGGTGAACATCCATGCGGTTATTGCGCATGTCGAAGGTGACGTCAGAGGTGTGCAGGAAATAGTTGGCGAAGAAGTCCTTGATCGCATAGCCCTTGTAGCCAAGGCAGATCACGAAGTCATGAATCCCGTGGGCGGAGTACTGTTTCATGATGTGCCAAAGAATTGGCTTGCCACCGATCTCGATCATCGGCTTGGGCTTGAGGTGCGACTCTTCGCTGATGCGCGTGCCCAGGCCACCCGCCAGAATTACTGCCTTCATCACTGTCCTCTTGCTCTTTGCACGGCGGGGCAGCCCCCTCAAGGGTCGGCGAACCGTCAGATGCACATCATTTACCCGCAGCCACTGGGCCACTCACGCCCATCGGGGTGAAGGTTTTATGGCGATATAGGGAGGGCTTGCAGGAAGTGAGCCAATTGCGCAGGACAAAAAATCGCGCGACACCGACCTCGTAGGAGCCCGGCTTGCCGGCGAAGGCGTTTTCATCGGCGCTGCATGACATGAGGCTGTTATCGCTGCATAGGTATCTACACATCTCTTGGGCTATAGAGATTTACTGCCGTGCCTTGGTGTTTTTGGAGTACATATCCGTTTCTGCGGTCACGGCCGCTGGCGGTTTCGCTTTTACAGCGAGTCACTTGGAAAAGCCCCAAGTAACCAAGGGCGCTTGCCCCGCCATTCGGTGCCTCGCCCAGGCTCGGCATGCCATAACGAAGGCATTGCTCCGGGGCCCCCCTGCGCAACGCCTGCGTTCGGCCTCTGGGAAAGGGGCAAGCAGATCAGGATCAAAAGCCAAAGCAACGGCAACGGCAACGGCAACGGCAAGATCAACAGCTTCGCGGGCAAGCCCACTCCTACAGGGATCGGCGTACGGCTTTCGCTTTTCACCACTCAACAGGCCGAGCGTTAGCTCGCCTGCAGCTGTTGATCTTGATGCACCGCGCCCTCGAGAGGCCGAGTGGAGGTTCTGCGCAGTGGGCAACCCGGCATGGATGCCGGGTTAGCCGCGCACGGCCATGGATGGCCGATCGCGGCGGGCCCACGGAGCAGGACCGGAGCGAGGGCATGCCGAGCCTGGGCGAGGCACCGAACGACAGGGGCAGAAGCGCTTTGGTTACTTTCGCGCTTTTCGAAAGTGACTCGCTGTAAAAGCGAAACCGCCAGCGGCCGTTACCGCAGAAACGGATATGTACACCATCAAACTCGGAAAGTTGTGTAGATACCTACAAGGAGCTGCCGAAGTCTGCGATTTTTTGATGTTTGGAAGGTAGTAACGGTCAGTCCGACAACCAACCCCACAACCAATGATTGAGGTTGTCGCCGCGCAGCATGAAATCCCGATGCACCGCCTCACGCAATTCATCGCCCATGCGATAACTCGCGTCCGGGTCGGCCAAGTGCATACGGATCGCTTGCAGCCATTCATCCGTGCTGTTGCTGTAGACCCTGGTGCACGGCAAGTGGCCGCGATAGGCCTCGGTGTCGGTACAGATCACCGGGTATCCGCAGGCACCGTACTCCAGCAATCGCAGGTTGCTTTTACAGTCGTTGAAGATGTGGAATTCCAGCGGAGCCAGTGCCAGATCGAGGTTCAGGCTCGCCAGTTTGAACGGGTAACTCTGCAAGCTGATGGTGGAATGAAACTCGTGAACATACGGACGCAAGGCGTCCGGGCACATGCCAAAAAACACCCACTCGACTTCGTCCGCCAACTCACGCACGACCTCGGCAATGATCTCCAGGTCCCCGGTGTGACTGGTGCCGCCACCCCAGCCAACGCGTGGTTTGCTGGAGGTGCGACGACGACTGGTCAGCGTCGCCCACGGCTCCGGTGGCAGCATGTTGGGTACCACGCGAATGTCGCTGTGCATGCTCGACAAGCTATCGGCCAACGGCTGGGTGGTGACTACCAATCGGTCGCACAGGCCGATACCTGCGCGCAGCATCTGCTCGATGTCGATCGGTTTGTTGCGGGCGTGAGCGTTCTTCTTCGGCGCGCTAACGATATAGTCGTCGAGTTCGAAAATCCTCAGGGCGCTGGAATACTTTTTCATCCGCAGAATATCGCCAGCCGAGCCTTCGCTGTAACGTCCCTGCAGGACGATGGTGTCCGGGGACAAACGCTCGATCTCCACGATCGATGGCGACTCATGGGCCACCCGTGAGATCACTCGTCCGGCGGCTTCGAGCTCCGCCAGCGGCGCGATCACCCGGTAGTGACCGACGGCAGTGCTGTTGACTGGAAGACCGAGAATCAACGGCAATGCGCGGGTGCAGAACGGGTTCCAGTTGTTGCGCAGCGTTGGCTCCAGGCTGAAACTGGAAAACCCAAGGCTCAGTGCCGGGCTGTAGGCCGGGTCTTTGGCGATCTTCGGCAGCCATTTGCGATAGAAGGCGCCCTGTTCACGCTCGCACACCACCAGTGTCGACTCCTCGCCTTCCGGGGCCAGCACCACACTGGAGTATGGCGTCCAGACCACCAGATAGCCGTCCTGGTTCGCCCGCAGGCACAAATCGACATCGCCCAGCCTCTGGGTAAACGTCATCTCATCGAGCTGCCCCAGACTGTCGAACACTTCCTTGCGAACCATCAGGCAGTGGTCACTGACCGCGCTCCAGTTCTGGGTCACGTGCAACCGCTGCATGTAGCCGCGAGAGTCGGCAGCCTCCCCGACAAATGGCGAACCGACCGACTCCGTCAACCCGAGAATCAACCCGGCGCTGACGATCGAACCCTGCGGGCTGAGAATCCGGGCACCGACCACCCCCACTTCGGGACGCTGTGCGTGATTGAGCAATTCGTCCAGCCAGTCGCTGTCGCCGATCACCGTCTGAGGACTGAGCAGCAGCAAGTATTCGCCATAAGCCAGGCTCGCGGCGAAGTTGCGGATCGCTGCGTCGTTGGCGTCACCGGCGTAACGCAGCACCCGCAACATCGCGGCACCCAGTTGCGCCATGGCAGCCAACCACTCGAGCATCGCCGGGTCGTCAGTGCCGCTGTCGACGATCAGGATTTCGTACTGGGTGTAAGCCGTGCGCTCGATCAAACCTTCGGTACAACGTTGCAAGGCGTACAGCGAATCGCCGGTCTGGATGATGATCGACACCAGCGGACGCGCCTCATGCCGGTAATCGATGCGATTGATCAGTGGCAATTCTTCGTGACGGACAGCGTGCGCCACGCCGATACGGTTCAGGTGCGCACCGACCATGCCAGCGTTGTTTTCGATGACGTCAGGTAATGACAGCCAATCGGAAAAGGTCAGGTTCGACTCCACCTGAATCTCGGCGATGTGCTCGATGGTCTGCGGACCGACCTCTTCCACCAGACGCCACATCAGGTCATGGGGGGCCAGCTCGCCGTGAATCGGGTCAAACCCGCCCAGCGTCATGAAGCGCTGACGTTCGAAGGCCAGGGCTCGGCCGACGTAGGGGTAGGCACGCATCAGATCAAGGTTGAAATCGGGCTTGAACACCGGGTCGATCGACTCGCCGTCGATCAAAGCGCCCTCATCGCTATAAGCACAGAGAATGCCCGGCGACCCGGCGATGCGCTCCGCCAGAATCAGCAGCGCCGACTCACGCAAGGTGTCGCCGGCCCGCAACAGGTAAAACCAGTGAGCACCTTCCAGTTGCGGGACCACGGCATTGAGCTGTTGCGCCCAGTTCGACTGGAACGGCAACTGAACGATACGATCATCGGCATCACAGTGCGCATCGGACAACACCACCACTGCCTGAGGCGCATACAGCTGAGCACTGATGCTGTGCAATGTAGTTTTCAGCGCTGCGCCGTCGGCACCGCTGTCGATGACGATCGGCACGATCTGCGGGCGGAACGCCCAGCTGTCGATGCGCTGTGGCATGAGCCGCTGTTCGACTTGCGAGAACCTGCGGATCGCCAGCCACTCGCGATAGAAGTCGGCGTAACTCTCGCTCTTCCCACCTACTCGACCGTTGACCACCGTGCTGCGGTTGCCGAGGATGCGCGCCACACACAACTCTTCCCAGGCGTGGGGTTGATCAGTGACTTTGGCCAGGTCGATACAGCGAACCCAGCCTGATGCCGGCGCCGATTCGCCACTGCGTACCGCGAGCATCTGCGCCAGCCAGCTCCACTCGATTTTGGCAGCCTTGAGCATCTCCGGGGTCCGGCTCAATCGCTCTGTATACAAACGCTCGGTGCTCAGCACAGTGTTGAGCGACACCAGGTTACCGCGGCGCATCAGGCATACGAACAAGGCGAAATCGAGCATGGCGACGAACCCCGAGCCTTCCTGGATCAAGGTCGGTAACAGCTCCAGCACATCAGCGCGACGCATCAGGGTAGCGCTGAAATTGCCAAGGAAATTCTTTGGCGTGCCCTCGAAAATCGCCAGCATATCGTCGCCCTTGAGCAACGCATCGGTCGGACAAAATCGGCAGTTGTCCACCCGCGACGGCAGCAGAAAATTGCCGGCATCGCTGAGCATGCGCAGGGCAAACACCAGATTGACGTCGGGGTGATCGATCAACACCTGGGCCTGCAAGGCAACGCTGGGCGCAAACAGACGATCGTCATCGCACAGCACTTTGATGAACTCGCCCCGGGCTTCTTCGACGCAACGCAATACGTTCTTCTGCAACCCCAACCGCTGCGAGTTACGCACGTAGCGAACCGGGTGAGCCGGCTCGACGAAACTCTCCACGATAGTGCGGATTTCATCATCGGGCGAATCGTCACAGATGACGATTTCGACATGCTCGTAGGTCTGGGTGAGCGCACTTTCCAATGCCTGACTGAAAAAGCGCGGGCTGAAGGCAGGGATAACGATGCTGACGAGGGGGCGTTGATTCACGGCAGGAAACTCTCGAGCGGCGGGCCTCTACCCTTTCAGGCAGAGGCCCCGGAACCGCTTAAAAAAAGACGGTTGGCAGCTCGGCAGGCGCAGACTCAGACCTTGTTGAACAAGCCCAACTGAGCAATCTTGCTGAAGGCCAATTGCGAGGCTTGCAGCATGGTTTGCTGCAAGGTCAGACGGGTCATGACTTCAGCCGCATCGGAATCGCGGATCGACGATTGGGTCTGGGCGTTGGCCAGGATCAGGCTCTGGTTGGTATCGCTCTGGGTCTCCAGGGCGGCACCGCGACCACCGACCGAACTCAAGGCGCTGGACAACTGATCGGTGCCGCTGGCCAGGTTGGCAATGCCGGAAGCCAATGATGCCTGCAATTTCTGAGTGGCGATGGCATCACCGTTGGTTGGCGTATTCAGTGCGGTTTTCAACTGACTCACCGTGTCCAGAATGTTCTGGGTTTCATGAGTATTGACCGCGATGCTGAACTGATCGTCGGCAGCCGGGGTACCACTCACGGTGAAGCTCACACCCGATGCGGTGGCGACGCTGCCGACCATGGTCCCGGAAGACACCGGGCTGCTGTTGGCCGTCAAAGGCGCTGCGTACAATTCAAAGTCAGTGGCGCTGGTGAACTTCAGGATCGCCGAACCGCTTGGAAAGCTGGCGTGGTAAGCCGCTGAATCAGTGATACTGCGGTCGGTGATCTGCGCCGTCGAAGTATTGCCTGGGCTGGCGGTTGCGGTGAAAGTGTCCGGTTTGGCCGCCAGAGTAAAGGTGTGGCCCGGCAACACGGTAGCCGCCGTGTCACCGGTGCTCAGATTGATATTCAGAGTCAGCTCGACGCCACGGAAAGTCACGGCTTGACCGGACTTGCTGGCTGGATCGAACGCGCCGCCCTGACTGGCTTCGGCGGTCACGTCGTTACCGGACGAATCAGTGATCAGCAACTGCGTACCGCTGACAAAGTCTATGGTGTACGGCTCGCCGCTACGGAACTTGCTGTTGTAGGTGACGTTCGACGACACCTGGCCATCGGACAGGGTGACGCGGCCGTCATCCACGGCCGGCGCGGTCATGGTGACCTCGCTGCGGCTGGTGTTGATTGCCTTCTGGAACGCGTCCCAACCAGTGCTGTTGGTGGCCATCGACATGGTATCGCCGATCGCCAGGTCAAGCGTTACCTGATCACCGTTGTAGCTGTAGGTGCCATCGTTGTTGCGCGTGAACGGCACGGTGTCGCCCTTGGAGCCGGCGAAGATGTATTTGCCGTTCTCGTCCTTGCTGTTCATCAGGCTCAGCAATTGCTCTTCGATCTGCCCCAGCTCCGAAGCGTTGGCCTGGCGGTCTTCGTCGGTATAACCGGCGTTGCCCGCGCCAACGGCCAGTTCCCTGGCGCGCTGCAGCACGCTGTTGATGTTGGTCATCACCGCTTCGGCAGTACCGAGGGTCGCCTTGATGGTATTGGTATTGGCCTCGTACTGATCGAGCATCGAAGCCTGCTGCCCCAATTGCAGCAAACGCGAAGCGCCGACCGGATCGTCGGCGGCGGTTTTGATACGAACCAGGCTGCTGGCCTCTTCGCTGCTCTTGACCACGTTGGCGAAATTCTTCTGATAGTTGGCAGCCGAGGACTCGTAAAACTGGGCGGTAGAAATGCGCATGGGCTACGACTCCTTAAAGACTGTTGATCAGTGTGCTGAAGGTTTCCTGCGCAGCCTTGATGATCTGCGAGGACGCGGTGTAGTACTGCTGATATTTGACCAGGTTGCCGGTTTCCTCATCGAGGTCGACACCCGACAGCGAATCGCGAGCGGTCTTGGCGTTGGCCAGGATTGCTTCGGTGGCAGCGCTGTCGAGCTTGCCTTGTGCGGCCTTGGCGCCGACGCCCTCAACCAGTTTGCCGTAGGCATCGGTCAGGGAAATGCCACTGCTGGCCGAACCGGTATCCACGGTCTTCCGGGTCTGTAAGCCGGCCAGTACGGTGCCGTTGCGGTTGTCCAGAGTGCCCGGCTGGCTGAGCGTCACGTTGATCGCGGTGCCGTCACCTGGCGAACCGGCCACGGTCATGTCGAACGTAGCGGTGCGCTGCACGATGGGCGGCCCCGGATCATTGATCGCCGCACCGCTGGCATCGACCAGTGGAATGGTCAGGCTCAGTGTATTGTTCTGGCCAGGCACGATGGTGCCGTTGCTGAGTTCATTACCCTGGGCGTCGAGCAACTGGTAAGTCTGGGTGGTGCCACCGGTGGCACCGAACACCACTTTGACCGGAGTCGAAGTCTTCAGGCCGTTCTGAATGGCCAGGGTGGTAGCCGAGTCGTAGATATCGAACTGCGTGGTCAGGGTCGGTTGACCGCTGGCCGGAATCGTCAATGTGCCGCTGCTGCCAGAAGCGATTGCCGCACCCAACGGTGCTGCGATGGCCAGACGCTGGGGGTCGGTCATCTCGGTCTTGATGTTGGTCGCCGCGTTGCGGGTCGGGGTGATCTTGAAGGTGTCACCCGCGGCTGCGGTGCCACCGGAGAGCGTCATGGAGAAACCATCTATCACCGGCGGCGGCGTGGTCAGCGTACTGAACGCGCCCATGGCGGTGCCTTCAGGCAGACGCTGCAAGGTGTAGTCAGTGGCGCTGGTGAACGTGACCTTGTAATCGTTGAGGGTCAGCGCGCCGCTGTCCTCGATGGTCACGTCGAAGTTGCCCGAGCCCGTGCTGTTGCCGACCGTGGCAATGCTGCGCTGGGCCATTTGCGCGGCACTGTTGATGCTGCTGAACAGGTTCGAACCGAAGTCACCGTTTTTATCGATGCCTTGGGCCTGGATGGTGTTCATCTGATCGGCGACGACCAGCGCTACACGCCCCAGCTCATTCATGGCCGGGTCCAGCACGGTGCTGCGATAGCGCAACAAGCCGCCCATCTCGCCACCGGTCATCACCGAGGTGATGTCGATGGTGCTCGAGCCGCGATTGAGCTGAACGGCCGAACGCGACGGGTCATTTTTGCTCGGCAGCACTTCCAGCTTGCTGGCAGTGCTGCCCATGACCAGCGGCTGACCGCTGCCCAGGTAAATGTCGAGGTTACCGCCCCGTTCGATCACTTGCGCGCCGGTGAAAGTCGACAATTGACGTACGGCGTCATTGCGCGCATCGAGCAAGTCGTTGGGCTGGCCGCCGGCGTTGGAAATTTCGGAAATTTTCTGGTTCAACTGGGCCACGGTGGTGGCCAGTTTGTTGACCTGATCAGCCATGTCCTCCAGGTTGCCATTGATGTTGGCGTTCTGCGTCGTCAACTGGCTGGAGATCGAGTTGAACCGGTTGCTCAAGGCTTGCGCATCGCTGAGCAGCAGTTGGCGGGAAGCATCGTCTCCCGGCTTGGCGTTGACGTTCTGTACCGAGGCGAAGAACTTGGTCAGGGCGCCATTGAGGCCGGTGCCGCTGTCCGACAGCAAGGCGTCGAGCGGGCTGATCTGCCCGGCGTAGGCAGCCGAGTCGCTATTGAGCGAGGTGGTGGTCTGCAGTTGCGCATCGAGGTAGCTGTTATACACCCGACGCACATCGGCGAGGGTCGTACCGCTGCCAATGTAGAGATTGCCGAACTGATTCGAGGCCTTACTGCCCTGCACGGTTTGCTGACGCGAGTAGCCGGCCGTATCGGCGTTGGCAATGTTATTGCCGGTCACCATCAACGAGGTTTGGCTAGCGGATAAACCCGACATCCCGATATTGAGCAAACTCATGGTTCAAACCTTATACCTTGTGCCTATAAAGGCGTGGTGGAAGCGCCCGCCGCAGCGTAGTTTTGGTAACTCGTCATCTGCTTGGCTATCTGCGAAATCTTGCTTGCGTACTCCGGGTCGGTGGCATACCCGGCTTTTTGCAACTCGCGTACAAACTGTTCTGGGTTATCGGCCGACTTCAGCACATCTTGATAGCGATTATTGCTTTGCAGCAGCGTCACAAGGTCATGGAAGCTGTCCTTGTAAGAGCCGTAGGAACGGAACTCCGCGGTCTCCTTGACCCTCTCGCCATTCCTGAATTCGCTGGTGATCGCCCGCGCCGAATCGCCTGTCCAGTTACTGCTGGCCTTGATGCCGAACAGGTTGTGGCTACTGCTGCCATCCTGGGCGCGCATGACCGATTTGCCCCAACCGGTTTCCAACGCCGCCTGAGCGACCAGGTAACGCGGGTCGACACCGATTCGGTCGGCAGCTTCTTTAGCCATCGGCAGCATGGTGTTGACGAATTCGTCGGCGGAGCTGAAGGCTTTTTTCGCAGGTGCCAGGGGGATTTGAGCCATGGCACGACCATAAATCTGCAGGCGCCCGCTGGATGCTGTATCCGTTTGCGAAGCCAGCCAATCGCCGTTGTACAGGGGGCCGGAACCGGTCTTGGTGCTCTGCGGCAATTGGATATTGTTCTGCACCGTCGTGGCGGTCGTTGGAGTGGTCGATGCCGATGGCACCAACCCGGCGAGCAAACGGTCGGCCAGTTTTGGCGGCAGCGCCAGACGCCGCTGATTGATCAGCGCCATGTCATTGCGATGAGCACCCTCGCCCGCGCTTGCTGGCGTCTTCACCGAACGCGAAGCCCACAACGGACGTTCACCATTGAGGCGCGACAGCGGCCCGTTGGTGGCGACTGTGCCGGCGGCAATCGGTGTTTCTACGGCGGCTTTCGCCGCTGCCTGCTTGGCGGCAGACGCTGCCGCGGCCTCACCCGGCGCCATCGGTTTGTTCTTCGACATCTGGCGCAGCAGCACGTCCGCCAAACCAATACCGCCGCCTTCGCGGGACAGGGAAACGGCCAACTGCTGGTCGTACATTTCCTGGTATTGCTTGGCTGCCGGGGTGTTGAGCGGATTGTCCTCGCCCAGCGCTTCGGTGGCAGAGCGCATGGACTTGAGCATTTCACCGAGGAACAGCGATTCGAATTCCTGCGCCACTTTGCGCATGTTCGCTTCGCTGTTCTTGTCGCCGACCTTGAGCTGGTTCAGGCGGTTCAGGTCCGAGTAGGAACCCGAATCGCTGCTGCTGACCAGACCGCTTTTGCGCATATCCATGGTCGCCGTCCTCAGATCACGATCAGGTCGGCTTGCAATGCACCAGCCTGCTTCAGCGCTTCGAGGATCGCCATCAAGTCACCCGGTGCCGCGCCGACCTGGTTCACCGCACGGACGATTTCGTCGAGGGTAGTGCCCGGGCCGAATTTGAACATCGGTTTGGCTTCTTGTTGGGCGTTGACCCGCGAGCGCGGCACGACCGCCGTCTGCCCATTGGACAGAGGGCCGGGCTGGCTGACGATCGGGTCTTCGGTGATGGTCACGGTCAGGCTGCCGTGGGTCACGGCGGCCGGGGAAACCTTGACGTTCTGGCCGATCACGATGGTGCCGGTGCGCGAGTTGATAATGACTTTCGCCACCGCCTGCCCCGGGTCGACTTCGAGGTTTTCGAGGATCGACAAATAGTCGACCCGCTGGCTCGGATCGAGTGGCGCAGTCACGCGAATCGAACCACCGTCGATGGCCTGGGCAACGCCAGGGCCGAGCATGTTGTTGATCTTGTCGACGATGCGCTTGGCGGTGGTGAAGTCCGAACGGTTGAGGTTCAAGGTCAGGCTGTTGCCCTGATTGAAACCGCTTGGCACTGCACGCTCGACCGATGCACCGCCAGGGATGCGACCGGCCGACGGAACGTTGACGGTGATCTTCGAACCGTCACGACCTTCGGCATCGAAACCGCCAACCACCAGGTTGCCCTGAGCGATGGCGTAGACGTTGCCATCGATACCTTTGAGCGGCGTCAGCAACAAGGTGCCGCCGCGCAGGCTCTTGGAGTTACCGATGGATGCTACGGTGATGTCCACCTGCTGACCCGGCTTGGCGAACGCCGGCAAGTCGGCACTGATCGATACCGCCGCGACGTTCTTCAACTGCACGTTGCCCGAACCTGCCGGCACCTTGATGCCGAACTGCGAAAGCATGTTGTTGAAAGTCTGCAGGGTGAACGGGGTCTGGGTCGTCTGGTCACCGGTGCCGTTAAGCCCGACCACCAGGCCGTAGCCGATCAATTGGTTGGAACGCACGCCGGAAATACTGGCGATATCCTTCAGCCGCTCGGCTTGAGCGTCGAAGGCCACGGACAGCAACAGGACGCCCACCATAAGGCTTTTCAGATTCAACGTAGCCACCTAGAAAGGGAACAGCGGGCTGAGGAAGAAACGGTCGAACCAGCCTGGCTGACTCGCATCGGCAAACGCACCGGTGCCCGAATAGGTGATGCGTGCATCGGCGACGCGGGTCGACGACACGGTGTTGTCGGTGGCGATGTCATCGGCGCGAACCAGGCCGGCAATCCGCACCAGCTCATCGCCGGTGTTGAGGGTCAGCCACTTCTCGCCGCGCACGGCGATGATGCCGTTGGGCAACACGTCGGCGACGGTCACGGTGATCGAACCGGTCAGGCTGTTGCTCTGGCCGGACTTGCTGTCGCCCTTGGTGGCGCGGTCACCTTCGTAACCGACGTCCAGGCTCAGGCTACCGCTGCCCACTGGATCACTGGTGCTCAGGCCGCCCCCGAAAAACGAGCTCAGGCCGATGTCGGTCTTGCTGTTCTTGTCGATCTGCGAATTGGCGTTCTTGCTCGCCTGGGTGCGCTCGTTCAGGGTGATGGTGATGATGTCACCGACCCGGAATGCCTTGCGGTCGCTGTACAGGTTCTGTTCAAAACCGGCCTGATAAATCGAGCCGTTATTGGCGGCAGCCGGCAGCGGCGTGCGCGGCAACACCGGGGCGTAGTAAGGGTCATTGGGCTTGGGTGGCGGAGCGACGCAGCCCGCGAGCACGACGACCCCACTCAGTGCCAGAACAAATACAAAGCGATTCATGACCCTACCTCACGGTGTTGCAGGCGACCTCATGGCCGCCTCATAGACTTGATTACAGATTCTGCGTTACGAACGAGAGCATCTGGTCGGCGGTGGAAATCACCTTGGAGTTCATCTCGTAGGCGCGCTGAGTGGTGATCATGTTGACCATCTCTTCAACGGTGCTGACGTTGGACGTTTCCAGGGTGTTCTGCAGCGTGGTGCCGAAACCGGCGAGGCCCGGGGTGCCGACTTGCGGCGCGCCACTGGCCGCGGTTTCCAGGAACAGGTTGTTGCCCACTGCTTGCAGACCGGCCGGGTTGATGAAATCAGCGGTTTGCAGGTTGCCGATCACCTGGGAGGCCGGGTTGCCGGCAACGGTGATGGACACGGTGCCGTCACGGCCGACGGTGAAGGTCTGGGCGTCGTTCGGAATGACAATCGCCGGCTCCAGGGCGAAGCCGCTGGCGTTCACAATCTGGCCGTTGGAATCGAGGTGGAACGTACCGTCACGGGTGTAGGACGTGGTGCCGTCCGGCTGCAGAATCTGGAAGAAACCGCGACCATCGATGGCCATGTCCAACGGCTGCTCAGTGGTTTGCAAGCTACCGGCGGTGAAGTTTTTCTGGGTGCCGACGATGCGCACACCGGTACCCACTTGCAGACCCGACGGCAGTTCGCTGTCCTGGGTCGACTGGGCGCCTGGCTGGCGTTTGATCTGATACAGCAAGTCCTGGAACTCGGCGCGGTCACGTTTGAAACCCGTGGTCGATACGTTCGCCAGGTTGTTGGAAATGGTGGTGAGGTTGGTGTCCTGGGCGGACAGACCTGTTTTGGCAACCCATAGAGCCGGAAGCATTCGATTCTCCTCGTGCGCCTGTTTTACGGCGCGACGTTCTGATAATTAGCTGATCTGCAAGACCCGAGCCATGGCCTGGTCATCGTCTTTGGCGGTGTTCATCATCTTGATGTGCAGTTCGAACTGCTTGGCCAGTGCCAGCACCGAGGTCATTTCTTCCACGGCATTGACGTTGCTCGACTCAAGGAACCCGGAGACCAGTTTGACGTTGGCATCGGCCTGCGCCGGCTTGCCGTCCTTGGTATGGATCGAACCGTCCAGGCCTTTGGTCATGTTCTTGAAATCCGGATTGACCAGTTTGATGCGGTCGACTTCGGCCATCACGCGAGGGCCTTCGCCCATCGCACGAATGCTGATGGTGCCGTCTTCGCCGACTTCGATCTGCTGCTCAGGCGGCACGGCAATCGGCCCGCCATTGCCTACCACCGGCATACCGTTGCCAGCGCGCAGCACGCCCAGGGCATCAACGTTCAGGCTGCCGGTGCGCACGTAGCTTTCACCGCCATCGGGGTTCTGTACGGCGATCCAGCCGTTTCCTTGCACCGCGACATCAAGGTCGCGACCGGTTTCCACCAGCGAGCCTGCGGAGAAGTCGGTGGCAGGACGCTCGCTCATGGCAAACGCGCGTGCCGGAAAGCTGTCACCAAACACCGGCATCGAACGGGCTTGTTCCAGGTCCTTCTGAAAACCGTTGGTAGAGATGTTCGCCAGGTTGTTCGCATGAGCCTTCTGCGCCAGTGCATTCTGGCTGGCGCCGGTCATTGCCACATAAAGGTACTTGTCCACACTCTTTCCTCTGCATGCCGGACGTTTGCCGCCCACCGCTGTACTGCTGAGCCATAAGCAATTAGCAGACCAACTTTTTTCTGGCGGCGCCGGGCCCGGCAAACAAAGGACTTGAGGGGTTCAGAGGGGAATGGGGGGATGTATCGAAGACGAAAAACCGGCGGTGTCATGCCGCTTCGCGGCAATCCTCAGTTTCCGTCACCTGATCGTTCCCACGCTCTGCGTGGGAACGATCAGTCAGGTGTTGTCTTTACCGACTTCGTACTCACGCAACTTATTAGCAATAGTGGTATGCGAAACCCCCAACCGCTTGCCCAGTTGCCGACTGCTCGGGTGTTCGGAATACAAACGCTCCAGCACCGCTTTCTCGAAGCGCCCGACAATCTCGTCCAAGCCGCCCTCAAGGGAAAAATCGCCAAGCGGCTGACGCACGCCGTAGTCCGGCAGGCGAATGTGCTCGGCTTTGACGGTGCCGCCGTCGCACAGGGAAACCGCCTGGAACAGTACGTTTTCCAACTGCCGCACATTACCCGGCCAGTGATAGTGACTGAGCCGCTCCATCGCCGCTGGCGCCAGTTTCGGCAACGGGCAACCGATTTGCCGACTGGCCTGATCGAGGAAGTGCTCCACCAGCGGCGCCAATCCGTCGAGGCATTCGCGCAGCGGCGGGATGTGCAACGAAAGCACGTTCAAGCGGTGGTACAAATCCTGGCGAAACTCACCGCGAGCGCACAGCTCGGACAAGTCCACTTGCGTTGCGCAAATCACCCGCACATCCAGATAGACCTCTTCATCACTGCCTACACGACGGAAGCAACCGTCCTGCAGAAAGCGCAGCAATTTCACCTGCAAGCGCGGGCTCATTTCGCCGACGCCGTCGAGGAACAACGTACCACCGGCCGTCAGTTCCAACAGCCCAAGCTTGCCTTCGGCCCGAGCCCCTTCGAAGGCGCCGGGGCCGTAACCGAACAATTCGGTCTCGGCCATGGACTCTGGCAGACCGGCGCAGTTGAGCGCCATCAGCGGTGATTGCCCACGCGGGCTCGCCAGGTGACAGGCCCGCGCCAACAACTCTTTGCCGGTGCCGGTTTCGCCTTCTATCAATAGCGGCGCATCCAGCGGTGCCATGCGCCGCGCCTCGCGAACCACCGCCGCCATCACTTTCGAGCTCTGGAAAATGCTGTCGAAGCCACGCAACTCCTGTTTGCGCACGTTGTAAATGCGCTCGCCCACCCGATCCGCCCGGTGCAACGTCAACACCGCACCGGCCATGGCCTCGCTTTCGTCATGCTCCGACTGCAGCGGCGCGATGTCGGCAAGAAACACGTCGCCCTTGACCTTGACCCGCAAGCCATTGATCCGCGATTTGTTGGCGCGCACCAACTCCGGCAAATCGAAATCCTCGGCGTACCGCGACAGTGGAATCCCCGGCACCTCGTCCACCCGCACCCCGAGCAACTGCGCCGCCGCACGGTTGGCCGCAACGATGGAACCGCCCATGTCGATCGACAGCACTGGAAACTCCAAGGCACCGAGCAAGGCATTGAGTTCCATGTGCCGACGCTCGCTGGGCATCAACCCTACGCGCTTGACGCCGAATACCCCGGCAATGGCCTCGAACTTCGGACGCAATGCCTGGAACTGAATATTGATCAGGTTCGGGCAGTGCAGATAAATCGCGTTGCCATGCTCACCGCCCACTTCGCCGCGAGCAACGTTGATCCCGTACTCGACCAACAGGTTGAGAATGTCGCGCAGGATACCGATGCGGTTCTGGCAGTGAACTTTGATACGCATAAAAAGGCCCAAAAAAACGGTGAATTAGGCTAATGCCACGCGAACCTGTAGGAGTGAGCTTGCTCGCGAAAGCGTCGGACCATCCAACATTGATGTATCAGACAGACCGCTTTCGCGAGCAAGCTCGCTCCTACAGTGTTTTTTGCCGAGCGGCTCAGTTAGTTGTCAAGATTATGTGACAGGTAGAGCGCTTTTCAAACCCGGAAAATGCAATGCCTGCGCCACAGAGGCCAAACCGTAACGAAAACTTTACGAAAGTCACAGAATTTTCCTATGCACAGCCCGGATCACCTGCTGCAACGACGCAATCCTTGGGGTATTTCTAGGTCTATAGCTGTACACACAACAAGAACGAATCCCCTAGCAGGAGAGCAGCATGAAGCAGACGCAATACGTGGCTCGTGAGCCCGATGCGCAAGGTTTTATCGACTACCCCGCCGAAGAACACGCGGTGTGGAACACGCTGATCACTCGCCAACTGAAAGTGGTCGAGGGCCGTGCGTGCCAGGAATACCTGGACGGTATCGAAAAACTCGGTCTGCCCCACGACCGCATTCCGCAACTCGGTGAAATCAACAAAGTCCTCGGTGAAACCACCGGCTGGCAGGTTGCCCGAGTCCCCGCACTGATTCCCTTCCAGACCTTTTTCGAATTGCTGGCGAACAAGCAGTTCCCGGTGGCGACGTTTATTCGTACCCGCGAAGAGCTGGATTACCTGCAAGAGCCGGACATTTTCCACGAGATCTTTGGCCACTGTCCGCTGCTGACCAACCCCTGGTTCGCCGAATTCACCCACACCTACGGCAAACTTGGCCTACAGGCTTCCAAGGAAGAACGCGTGTACCTGGCGCGCCTGTACTGGATGACCATTGAGTTCGGCCTGGTCGACACACCACAAGGCCTGCGCATCTACGGTGGCGGCATTCTGTCCTCGCCCAAAGAAACCGTTTACTGCCTGTCGGACGAGCCGGAGCATCAAGCCTTCGATCCGCTGGAATGCATGCGCACGCCGTACCGCATCGACATTCTGCAACCGCTGTATTTTGTTCTGCCGAACCTCAAGCGCCTGTTCGATCTGGCCCACGAAGACATCATGGGCATGGTCAAGCAAGGTATGCAGCTGGGGTTGCACACGCCGAAATTTCCGCCAAAGCCCAAAGCGGCCTGAGCAGATCCCGCTCGCGACTTGCGCGCAAAGATAGTAATTTCCAACAAGAATCGAATTCAGGAACACACCATGAACGCTCTGAACCAAGCCCACTGCGAAGCCTGCCAAGCCGGCGCCCCTCAGGTCAGCGACGAAGAATTGCCGATCCTGATCAAGCAAATCCCTGACTGGAACATCGAAGTTCGCGACAGCGTGATGCAGCTGGAAAAAGTTTTCCTGTTCAAGAATTTCAAACACGCGCTGGCATTCACCAACGCCGTCGGCGAAATCTCTGAGGCCGAAGGTCACCACCCAGGCCTGCTGACCGAGTGGGGCAAAGTCACCGTGACCTGGTGGAGCCACTCCATCAAAGGCCTGCACCGCAACGATTTCATCATGGCCGCGCGCACTGACGAAGTGGCGAAGAACGCCGAGGGCCGCAAATAATGCATTTCGACGCCATCGGTCGAGTACCCGGCGACCCGATTCTGGGCCTGATGGAGGCCTATGCGCTTGACCCCAACCCGCGCAAATTCGACCTCGGTGTGGGTGTCTATAAAGACGCCCAGGGCCTGACGCCAATCCCCGAAGCGGTGAAGCTCGCCGAGCTGCGCCTGGTGGAGCGTCAATCCACCAAGACCTACATCGGCGGCCACGGCAATGTCGCGTTCGGCAAGGTCATCAACGAGTTGGTGCTTGGCGCTGATTCGGCGCTGATCGCCGAACAACGGGCCGGCGCCACTCAAACGCCGGGCGGCACTGGCGCATTGCGTTTGAGTGCCGACTTCATCGCCCAATGCCTGCCGGGCCGTGGCGTATGGTTGAGCAGCCCGACCTGGCCGATCCACGAAACCATTTTCGCGGCAGCCGGGGTCAAGGTCAGTCATTACCCATACGTGGGCAGCGATAATCGTCTCGATGTGGAAGCGATGCTCGCGGTGCTGAATGAAGCCCCCAAGGGCGATGTGGTGTTGCTGCATGCCTGCTGCCACAACCCGACCGGTTTCGACCTGTCCCATGACGATTGGCATCGGGTGCTAGACGTGGTGCGTAGTCGTGATTTGCTGCCACTGATCGACTTCGCCTATCAGGGTTTCGGCGATGGCCTGGAGCAAGATGCCTGGTCGACCCGGCTGTTCGCCGCCGAGTTGCCGGAAGTGCTAATCACCAGTTCCTGCTCGAAGAACTTCGGCCTGTACTGCGACCGCACCGGCGCACTGATTGTCTGCGCACAAACCGCCGACAAACTGGTGGATATCCGCAGCCAACTGGCCAACATCGCCCGTAACCTGTGGTCGACGCCACCGGATCATGGCGCCGCCGTGGTCGCGACCATCCTCGGCGATCCAGAGCTGAAGAGCCGCTGGGCCGATGAAGTGGAAGCCATGCGTTTGCGTATCGCCCAGTTGCGCAGCGGCCTGGTCGAAGCGCTTGAACCCCACGGCTTGCGCGAGCGATTTGCGCACATTGGTGTGCAACGCGGGATGTTTTCCTACACCGGTTTGTCGCCGGAGCAGGTCAAACAGCTGCGCGAGCATCACAGCGTGTACATGGTCAGCTCAGGCCGGGCTAACGTGGCAGGGATTGATGCGACGCGTCTGGATCTGCTGGCCGAAGCTATCGCTGAGGTCTGCAAGTAACCCTCTCCCACTGATCATTCCCACGCGGAGCGTGGGAACGATCATCGCAGGCTCCGCCAGCTCCTACACAGACCTGTCTAGACAATCCCACCCGTCGCAACAATTGGATATAAAAGTCTATTTGTCATTTCTCCTGCTGTATCCTGCGCAGGCTTTTTTTAAAAGCGCGGATCTACCAGATCTATCAACAGACTTAGCGAGGAGCGCGAACATGCACGAGATCCCTAATCTCCCCTTCCCAAGCCTGCACGAAACTGAGCAGACAACCACGCAACAAGCCGGTGCCCGACAGCCCGAGACGAAAGAAGCACCTGAACGCCGCCAGGCCGACAGCGAAGACTGATACACCCGCACGACCAGACCGTGTGGAAAGCGCTAATATGCGCTTTCCACACTGCCTGAACCTTGAGCCTCCCCATGACCGATGAATTCACTCCTCCTTTTGATGAAGAGCTGCAGGCCAGCGTCCTGATCGGCACCGCCGAAAAAATGATCGAGATCTGGAGCCGCCTCTCCCCGGAGAAACAGGCCGCCCTGCTCGCCCGCTTCGGCAGCGAAGAAAATGCCTTGGCCGCCCTGGTCACGACACAGCTGATTGCCCCCGCCAAACCCTGACTCCCCCCCGTCCGGCAAATAGTTTTACTTTTTCCACGCCTCGCGACCGCCCGCACCGCTATCATAAGCAGCCTATCTATCCTGCTTTCCCGTGGACCTTTACCCATGTCAGAAAACCAGCGCCCCCTGGCGGTCACGCTGCAAGTCGTTTCCATCGTCCTGTTCACGTTCATCGGTTATCTGAATATCGGCATTCCACTGGCCGTATTGCCGGGCTACGTCCACAGCGACCTCGGTTTCGGCGCTGTGATCGCCGGGTTGGTAATCAGCGTGCAATACCTGGCCACCCTGCTCAGCCGCCCTTACGCCGGGCGCATCATCGATAACAAGGGCAGCAAACTCGCGGTGATGTATGGCCTCGCCGGTTGTGGCTTGAGCGGTGTGTTCATGTTGATTTCGGCCTGGACGCAAAGCCTGCCGACGTTAAGCCTGATCAGCCTGTTGATCGGCCGACTGGTGTTAGGCAGCGCGGAAAGTCTAGTGGGTTCCGGTTCGATCGGCTGGGGCATCGGCCGGGTCGGCGCGGCGAATACAGCCAAAGTCATCTCCTGGAACGGCATCGCCAGTTACGGCGCGCTGGCGGTCGGCGCGCCGCTGGGGGTGCTGCTGGTGAGTCAAATGGGCTTGTGGAGCATGGGCGTGAGCATCGTGCTGCTGGCCGTTCTGGGCCTGGCGCTGGCCTGGCCGAAAACCGCTGCACCTATTGTTGTCGGCGAACGTCTGCCGTTCATGCATGTGCTGGGGCGCGTGCTGCCTCACGGCTGCGGTCTGGCCTTGGGCTCCATCGGCTTTGGCACCATCGCCACATTCATCACCCTGTATTACGCCACTCAGCAGTGGTCCAACGCGGTGCTGTGCCTGAGCCTGTTCGGCGCCAGTTTCATTGGCGCGCGACTGCTGTTTGGCAATCTGATCAACCGCCTCGGCGGCTTTCGCGTGGCGATTGCCTGCCTCTCGGTGGAAACCCTCGGGTTGTTGCTATTGTGGTTGGCGCCGGATGCCCATTGGGCACTGGCCGGCGCGGCGCTGAGCGGTTTCGGTTTCTCGCTGGTGTTCCCGGCACTGGGCGTGGAAGCGGTCAACCTGGTGCCCGCCTCCAGCCGTGGCGCGGCAGTCGGGGCATACTCACTGTTTATCGATTTGTCGCTGGGGATTACCGGACCACTGGCGGGTGCGATTGCAGCTGGATTCGGGTTTGCCTCGATCTTCCTGTTTGCCGCATTGGCCGCTCTGAGCGGTTTGGCACTGAGCATCTATTTGTACCGGCAAGCGCCGAAGTACTTTAATGAAAAGCACCTTAATGAAAAGCACCACGAAGAACGCGACACCCGCTAGAAATCCACCTTGCCGCGTCCAGCCTTGATGCTGCCGCGTTTGGTCTTGGATTCGAGACGACGCTTCTTCGAACCGAGAGTCGGCTTGGTCGGGCGGCGTTTCTTTTCCACTTTGATGGCGCTGAGGATCAACTCGGCCAGCCGCTCCAGTGCATCGGCGCGGTTGGCCTCCTGCGTCCGGTATTGCTGGGCCTTGATGATCAACACGCCTTCACTGGTGATGCGACTGTCGCGCAGCGCCAGCAGCCGCTCCTTGTAGAACTCGGGCAAGGACGAGGCCGGAATGTCGAAGCGCAGGTGCATGGCGCTGGAGACCTTGTTGACGTTCTGCCCACCGGCGCCCTGAGCGCGAATGGCCGTCAACTCGATCTCGGCATCCGGAAGATGCACGTTGTTGGAAATTACCAGCATGGAAAAGAGTCCGGGGTCGGGGTGTTCAGGATACCGCGAATGAGGTTCTGATTAGCAGGCAATTACTGGAGCAGGAGAAGTTAATGAAGTCATGCCAGACTTTTCTTACAGCATTCTCGGATTTACAAAGTGGGCGTTGTTTTGTTTTGAATGACAATATTAATCTAGAGACTCACATCGACGAGCTATATTAACTGATGAACCTTGAAAATATTCGATACCATATTGCAGTCACCCTCATGGTTTTAGGTTGCTCCGGACTGCCGGCCGGGCTAATTGTATTTTGCATAAGAGAAGTAATTGACATAGACGAAAAAAATTTAGATGCAGTCTACTTGACAACGTATGCAATAGTTGTTTTTTTTGGATTGGTTTTTTACATCCCAAGAATGCGAGGAAAGACATAAATACTTCGACCCTCACAATGCCATCACCTCGATTAGGAAGACTCTTCTTTCGAAAATATTACATTTATAGTTAGAGCATCGACTAGCGCCTCGAAAGCCAACGCCAGCTTTCCCGCTTGCCGGTAAGCTCTCTCATAATTGATTGGATCGCGTCTGAAAAGCTCCACCGCCCCAGGTTTGAGTACCCTCCTGGAAACTCCGTACCCCGAAAGAAACAAATCCACAGAGTAATAGGCAACATCCCCCCGATAATCATCAAAGAAATTTCTGTAGAGACGCCTAACAGGCCCGACTGTACCTGGAGTTCCCGGCCCATGATAGATATTACCCAAGCCTTCATAAATATTATTAGCACCATGTCCGACCATCAGCCCCCCTGGAACCAAACCTAGCCCTCCTGAGCTACCCATGACCGAAACACCTGTCTTGACCTGCATAACACCCGCCACAACGCCAACGCCGTTCTGAACATAAAAACGAGCTTTCGACGACAATTCCTCATACTCAGCTCTGATTTCCTGAAACCCTTGCCAAGCGCTGATTACCCCCTCATCAACAGCCTGAATTACCTCATTGGCATAGGCAGAAATAATCGAGCTGAATCGCAACCGTGTAAAACCGTCCGGCAGATGTGTCATACCGATGTGGCATCCAACTGCAACCAGATCAGAGGCGGCGTTAGTCACATCGTGAATATCGCACGACGTTTCATTCATCTTCATTCGCCCAGGTACTGTATGCACTCGTTGCTCCAGGAACGTGCGCCCAAGCAATGTCTCTATAACGAATGGAAACCTGTTCTTGCGGCTCTGCATCGTTCATACGAATAGCATGAGGAACTTGCTGACTGATATGCGCGATGCGCGCACCGGTGAGATGGATTGAATAATATCGCTCCTGCCCTCCGGCTGAGGCGGTGCGATAGAAGTTGATAATGCACTCCACCTCTTCACGCTCGTGCAACGCACTCGCCAACAGAGGTGAAGATTTATCGATAGCTTTGGTAATCATGACTGGCATGTGCTTGCCACGACCACCTGCCAGACTACCGTCATTGCCCGTCAGCATATCGTGCAAGTAGGCCAGCACCATTATTTCGTCCTGATGACCGGACTGACACTTATTGCCGATGGAGCTTTGACCGGAGCAGCCAGCGGAAATCAAACCTTGACGCTTACCGGTAATAGTCATGTAGCTGTGACTGGCCATAATCACTCCTTATGTATTGGGAGCGCCAGCCTATGACAAAAAGTAACCGACAGGTTGTAGGCCATTTCTGAATTAATGAACCTCTGCCTGCTTTTCAGTTTTTCCGAAATTACTGTAGTAAACAGAGAATGACCTTGTAGGACCAAGACTTCAGCACAATCGCAAAGTTATACGTCAGAAACAACAAACCCGGCACATGACCGGGTTTGTTGTTTCTGCGCTTTGCACTTACTTGGCAGCGGAACCTGCTGCCTGCAACGCATGCTGGGCACTGCGCTTGTTCTTGATGCCATAGCAGACCCACATGAACGCGACCCACACCGGAATCGCATACACCGAGATCTGGATCCCCGGGATCAGCAGCATCACACCAAGGATAAACACCACGAACGCCAGACAAATGTAGTTACCGTACGGGTACCACAGGGCCTTGAACAGCGGCGTTTGTTGGGTCTTGTCCATGTGCTGACGGAACTTGAAGTGCGAGAAGCTGATCATCGCCCAGTTGATTACCAGGGTCGCAACCACCAACGACATCAACAGTTCCAGTGCATGTTGCGGAACCAGGTAGTTCAGCAGCACCGCGACCAGGGTCACGGCGGCCGACGCCAGGATCGAACGCACCGGCACGCCACGCTTGTCGATCTTCGACAGGGCTTTCGGCGCATCGCCCTGCTCGGCCATGCCCAGCAGCATGCGGCTGTTGCAGTAGGTGCCGCTGTTGTACACCGACAGCGCCGCGGTCAGAACCACGAAGTTGAGGATGTGCGCGGCGGTGTTGCTGCCGAGCATCGAGAACACTTGCACGAACGGGCTGCCGCTGTAGGCATCGCCGGACGCGTTCAGCGTGGTCAGCAGGCTGTCCCAAGGGGTCAGCGACAGCAGAACCACCAGCGCACCGATGTAGAAAATCAGGATCCGGTAGATCACCTGGTTGATGGCTTTCGGGATCACGGTTTTCGGCTTGTCGGCTTCAGCGGCGGTGAAACCGAGCATTTCCAGGCCGCCGAAGGAGAACATGATGATCGCCATGGCCATCACCAGCCCGCTGACGCCGTTCGGGAAGAAGCCGCCGTGTTCCCACAGGTTGGTCACCGAGGCTTGCGGGCCGCCATCGCCGCTGACCAGCAGATAGCTGCCCAAGGCAATCATGCCGACGATCGCCACGACTTTGATGATCGCGAACCAGAACTCGGCCTCACCGAAGACTTTGACGTTGGCCAGGTTGATCAGGTTGATCAATACAAAGAACCCGGCTGCCGAGACCCAGGTCGGGATATCCGGCGCCCAGTAATGGATGTATTTACCGACCGCGGTCAGCTCGGACATGCCCACCAGAATGTACAGAATCCAGCAGTTCCAGCCCGACAGGAAGCCGGCAAAACCGCCCCAGTATTTGTGGGCAAAGTGGCTGAACGAACCGGCGACCGGCTCTTCGACAATCATTTCGCCGAGTTGGCGCATGATCATGAAGGCGATGAAGCCGCAAATGGCGTAGCCGAGGATCATCGACGGGCCGGCGGATTTGAGCACGCCGGCCGAGCCGAGGAACAACCCGGTACCGATCGCGCCACCGAGGGCGATCAGTTGAATATGGCGATTTTTCAGGCCGCGTTTCAGCTCGCCTGAATGCGAGTTTTGTCCACTCATGAAAAAGGTCTCACGCAAGGTTTGATGATGTTCAGTAGACGTTGCTGCTCAGTTGCGATTTCAAGCAGCGCCGATCAAACCCCAGCGCAGGCACCAGGAGTTCAGCGTTTTTACGACAGTCATGCGTCACCTGTTTGTTTTTATCTGTGACGAAATCGAACCCGACACGCTCGTGACGCGGCGGAGTGAACAAGGCGGATAGCCTTGAGGTTTGCGCTGTTGCGCAGAGGGTCACAGTTAAAACGCGGCGCATTGTACACCTGTAACCCCCTGCTGCCAGACACCGCTGGATCAGCGCGTCGGTTGCCGGGATTGCCTGTGTTCGCCTCGAGGGTCTCGGGCGACTGCAAAAATTGAGTCAGACCTTTGCAGGTCATCGATAAGGGCAGCGGAGAAATCGCCCTTTGGGGAGAGATGGAGATGAGTCACGGCGTTCATTGCGCCTCCTTCTTGTTATGCACCTGCACGACAGGCATGGGGCGCATCTCACCCTTCCTGCGCTGCCGAAACAAGCGTGCCAGAGCCCTTGAAGACTACAAACTCGTCGGCTGCCGGAAGGTTTTCCTTACAGACCTTTCCCTCGCGGCATTCCACGGGGTTTGAGAGTGCTTTCCGTAAGGTTTTATTGACAAGGCGTAACGTAAACTTTCCAAATCAGATCAAAAGCCAACTGACTGTAAATTGACGATAGGAAGCTTCCTAAGGAAATGTCCTGCTTAGTTTTCTGTTTTTATTAAGAAAATTGGCTCTCGGAAAATGGAATAAATAGTTCAAATGAAAATTGTTTAACTATTTTTTTGCATTCTAAAACCCTGTGAACTAGGTTTTCAGCGACTTGCCGAGCCACATCGACCGGCACGTTGACGCGCTCTTCAACGAGTGAAAAGCACGCCACTGTTCTTACCAAAAGTGTTCTTACCGAAGCTGTTCTTACCAAAGAAGTCATCTAGGAGATTCACCATGCAAGCACCGGACAAGGACTTGGACACTGAACTGCAACTGGACGATTGGTTTGAAGCACCGACCCATGAGGCCGCCGTTGAAATGATGCAAGCCGACGCGGTTGTTCCGTTCGGCACGGCGATGTGGCCTCTGTAAGGCATCCCGGCAGGCATGATCCGGCCGGTCGTGCCTGCCACTTTCTCGGTTTGTCAGGGAGGACCATATGGATAAGCAACGCGCCATCTCGCATTTCCTCTACTACCTCGAACATCACCCTTCCGTTGCCGGTATCAACCCGGCGAAGGTCTTGCTCGGCCATACCGCTGATTACGAGGCACTGACCGGCGCCATCGCCGAACAGGCCGGTAACAGCCCACGGTTCAGCTTCAGCGCGATGCGTCTGGACCTCGAACCCACAGAATTGCTGGCCCAGGCGATTGCCGACAGCGATCTGTATATTTTCTTCTACGACTCTTCCACCCTGCCCAACCCGCGTCCCGATGGCCCGGAGTTTGTCCGCGCGCTGCAAGGCGTGATGGCGGAGAACTGGAAGAAGTCATTGCTGTTCAAGGATTACGGCGATTACTTCTATGACACCTTCAGTGTCACCCCGCAGCGAATTGCCGGGTTGAACAGCCACTTGATCCAGCGCATGTCCCACGCCACTACCCTGAGCTTCAAAGATGATCATGGGTCATGGTTCGAAACACCCTTGAGCAGTATCAAGAAGTGGACCGACATCAACGGTGTCGGCAACTTCGACCTGGCGCCCGGCGAGATCGCTACTCATAGCGAGGCCATTAATGGCCGGGTGAAGTTTATGGGGACTTTCCTCAGCACGATTCCGTTCGCCCGCAAGTACGGCGTATTGGCGTCACCGCTGGAATTGTGGATCGAGAACTCGACTATCAGCAAAATCGCCACCGATGTGCCGGGGCTGGAACATGACTTCAACAAGTACCTGGACGCCAATCCGTCCAATCGGCGAATCGAAGAGTTGGGGATCGGCACCAACGAAGGCGTGAAAGATTTGTATGCGCGCAATGCCGGGTTCGAGGAGCGCCATTGCGGCTTGCACCTTGGCTTGGGCGGAGGTGCCAAAGGTAGCCATCATTTGGACCTGATCTTCTCCAGTGGCGTGTTGGCGCTGGATGATGACCCGCTGTTTGATGGGCGGTTTGTGTTTTAAGCGAAATTCAGGGTGTTTGGGCCGACGCCTTCGCGGGCAAGCCTCGCTCCTACAAGGGCGCCGCCGTACCTGTAGGAGCGAGGCTTGCCCGCGAAGAGGCCCTCACAAACACCACCCCCCTAAAAACGGACACAAAAAAACGCCATCCCGAGGGATGGCGTTTTTCATGGAGCGCTTACCGATTATTCAGGCTTGCGACGACCGAAGCCCGGACGCTGGCCGGAACCGGCTGGTGCGCCGCGGCGTTTGCCCGATGGCGCGTCACGGTCGACGAGCACGATTCCTGGGCGCTTCTTCGGCGCCGGCTTGGCTGGGCGCTTGGTATCGGCCGGGCGGTCTGCCACGGGCGTACCACGACCGGCAGGCGCGCCGCGATCGCTACGACCACCAGACGGAGCACCACGGCCTTCGCCACGCTCAGTGCGACCGTTGGCCGGACGCGGAGTACGTGGGCCGCGCTCGCCGTCCTGACGTGGCGCCGGCTTGCGGGCCGGACGCTCGCCTTCGATCTGCGGCTCACGAGAGTCACGGGCTGTGGCAGGGGCACCGGCGGCTGGACGCAAGGTACGCACGCGCTCAGTCTTGCCCATCGGACGCGACGATTTACGCTGCATGCGATCGAGCTTGTCCTTGCTCTTGGCGTTCATCTGCGGCATCGCCACCGGCGTCAGGCCGACTTCGGCACTCAGAATATCGACTTCGTACTGGCTCATTTCGCGCCAGCGGCCCATCGGCAGGTCGGAGTTGAGGAATACCGGACCGAAACGCACGCGCTTCAGGCGGCTGACCACCAGGCCTTGGGATTCCCACAGACGACGGACTTCGCGGTTACGACCTTCCATCACCACGCAGTGGTACCAGTGGTTGAAACCTTCACCACCCGGTGCCTGTTTGATGTCGGTGAACTTGGCCGGGCCGTCTTCGAGCACCACGCCTGCTTTCAGGCGTTCAATCATTTCGTCATCGACTTCGCCACGCACACGTACCGCGTATTCACGGTCCATTTCGTAGGAAGGATGCATCAGGCGGTTGGCCAATTCACCGTCAGTGGTGAACATCAGCAAACCGGTGGTGTTGATGTCCAGACGACCGATGTTGATCCAGCGACCTTCCTTCGGGCGCGGCATCTTGTCGAACACGGTCGGACGGCCTTCCGGGTCGACACGGGTGCAGATTTCACCGTCGGGTTTGTTGTACATGATCACACGGCGTACCGACTCGGCGGCTTCTTCGCGCTTGATCACCTTGCCATCGATGGTGATGGCGTCATGCATGTCGACACGCTGGCCGAGGGTGGCATCTTTGCCATTGACCTTGATGCGGCCGTGGCTGATCCAGGCTTCTACGTCACGGCGCGAGCCGACGCCGATACGGGCGAGGACTTTCTGCAGCTTTTCGCCTGCTGGGCCGATTTCCTGGTCGTCTTTCTGGTCGTTGATACTCATCTGGGCACCTCCCGGTGTGGTCTGTTCAGGCTTGGCCTGAAGATATGAAATCTGGTCGTTTGACGAAGGGATCGCCAAAGGGTCGCGAATCATACGCTCATGGAGACGTTCGCGCATCAGAGACTAGCTGATCGATGGAGACTTACTTGATTTTCCGCCGACCGGCCTTGTGTAGGAGCCGAGCTTGCTCGCGATGACGTCGGCACATACAACACCGAGATCGTTCCCACGCTCTGCGTGGGAACGATCAGTCAACGATCAGTCAGGTTAATCGTCTTCGAATTCGCGGCGTTCTGCCTCGATCGCTTCGGCGAGGGCCCGGGCTTCGGCTTCTTCGTCGGTCAACTCGGGCTCGGGCTTGTGTTGTTCAAGGGCGGCGACAGCGGCCAAGAGTTTCTCGCGAGCCTCGGCAACGCCAAGCACATCGTCTTCCTGTTCTTCTTCGACTGTGGCTTCGGGCTCGACCTGAGGTTCAACTTCGATTTCAGGCTCGGGTTGAACCAACTCCCCTTCGGTCTCGGTCACCGCCTCATCCCGCAGCAAATCATCGAAGTCGGTCTTGAGCCCCTCTTCCATGGTGTCCAGTTCCAGCAACAATGTATGGAAACTGGTTTCTTCCTTGGGCTCTTCCGGTTCGGCGCTGGCATCGGCCAGTTCCTGCAGGCTTTGCGGCACCGGCGCGTCGTCGAAATCGAGGACAGGATCAGGCTCCAGTTCACGCAGTGCGGCAAGCGGCGGCAGGTCGTCGAGGTTCTTCAGGTTGAAGTGATCGAGAAACGCCTTGGTGGTGGCGAACATTGCCGGTTTGCCGGGCACGTCGCGATAACCGACGATGCGGATCCACTCACGCTCCAGCAGGGTTTTCACGATGTGGCTGTTGACTGCCACGCCGCGCACGTCTTCGATCTCGCCCCGGGTGATCGGCTGGCGATAGGCGATCAGCGCCATGGTTTCGAGCATGGCGCGGGAATAGCGCTGCGGCCGCTCTTCCCACAAACGTCCTACCCACGGCGCGAACTTTTCGCGGATCTGCAGGCGATATCCGGAGGCGACTTCCTTCAACTCGAAAGCGCGGCCATCGCAGGACTTGGCCAGAATCGTCAGCGCTTTCTTGAAAACCGGAGGCTCGGGCCGCTCGCCTTCTTCGAAGAGTTCGAACAGGCGTTCAAGCGATTGCGGTTTTCCCGAGGCCAACAGAAAGGCTTCAAGCAGTGGCGCCAGCTCGCGGGGTTCAGTCAGGTTCATGATTCAACTCGTTATTCGGCTCGGGCCCGGACATGGATCGCCGCAAACGGCTCATTCTGCACCAGCTCGACCAAGGATTCCTTGACCAGTTCGAGGATCGCCATAAAGGTCACCACCACTCCTAGACGCCCTTCTTCAGCGGTGAACAACTCGACAAAGGGCACAAAACCACCGCCCTTGAGCCGTTCCAGTACATCGCTCATGCGCTCGCGGGTGGACAGCGCTTCACGGCTGACCTGATGGCTTTCGAACATGTCGCCACGGCGCAAGACCTCGGCCATGGACATCAGCAACTCTGCCAGTCTCACATCCGGCAACAGTTTGCGCGCCCGGGCCTCTGGGGCATCAAGCTTGGGCACCACCACGTCGCGGCCGACGCGGCTCAGGCCATCGATGCCTTCGGCGGCAGCCTTGAAGCGTTCGTATTCCTGCAAGCGGCGGATCAGTTCGGCGCGGGGATCGTCTTCTTCGTTTTCGATCGTTTCAGCCCGCGGCAGCAACATCCGCGACTTGATCTCGGCGAGCATCGCGGCCATCACCAGGTACTCGGCGGCCAGCTCCAGGCGCACCGACTGCATCAACTCGACATAGCCCATGTACTGCCGGGTAATTTCCGCCACCGGAATGTCGAGGATGTTGATGTTCTGTTTGCGGATCAGGTACAGCAGCAAGTCGAGCGGGCCTTCGAAGGCCTCAAGAAAGACCTCGAGCGCATCCGGCGGGATGTACAGGTCCAGCGGCATTTCCATGACTGCCTGGCCATAGACCATGGCGAAAGGCAGTTCTTGCTGGGCGCCGGCCTGGCTGTCGATAGGTTCTGGTTCTACTGCAGACATCTAGGCCTCGGCCATGAAGGGCGCAGGGTCGCCGCAACCGACGCGGATGACTTCCGGCTCGCCGTCGGCGAGGCTGATCACGGTGGACGCCTTGATCCCGCCGAAACCGCCGTCGATGATCAGGTCGACCTGATGCTCGAGCAACTGGCGCATTTCGTAAGGATCGCTCAACGGATCGGTGTCGCCAGGCATGATCAGGGTCACGCTCATCAGCGGCTCGCCGAGTTCTTCCAGCAATGCCAGGGCAATCGGATGGCTTGGCACACGCAGGCCGATGGTGCGTTTTTTCGGGTGCAACAACAGCCGCGGGACTTCGCGGGTGGCGTTGAGAATGAAGGTGTAAGGGCCAGGCAAGTGAGCCTTGAGCACACGGAAGGTGCCGGTGTCGATTTTGGCAAACAGCCCCAACTGCGACAGGTCGCTGCAGATCAGCGCGAAGTTGTGCTTCTCATCCAGCTGACGCAGCCGTCGCACGCGCTCCACGGCGTTCTTGTCGCCGATCTGGCAACCAATGGCGTAGGAAGAGTCTGTGGGATAAATCACCACCCCGCCGTTGCGGATGATCTCGACAGCCTGTTTGATCAGGCGCGCTTGCGGGTTTTCCGGATGAATCTGGAAAAATTGACTCACATTCTCTACCTGTTCAGACGACGGCAATAATTGGGTCATGTTTGAATCGACACCACAGTGGTGGCAGATCCTCCGGGAGCGGGCGGTATTCACCGATCTCGGACCAGCCTCCAGGGCCATGAAAATCACTGCCGGCGCTGACCAGCAGACCAAACTCGCGGGCTAGAATCGCCAGGCTGCCCACCTGTTCGGCAGGTTGATGACCATTGACCACTTCTATCGCGTGGCCCCCTGCTTGAATATAGTCGGCAATCAGGCGACGACGCTTGCTACGAGTGAAATCGTAGTGCCAGGGATGCGCCAGGCTGACCCAGGCACCCGCGGCGCGCAGGGTTTCGACGGTGTCTTCCAGGGTCGGCCAGTGTTGTTTGACGTCCCCCAGTTTGCCGGCGCCCAGCCATTTGCGGAACGCTTCGGCGCGATCCTTGACGAAACCTTCGCGCACCATCCAGTCGGCGAAGTGCGGACGGGCCGGCGCATTACCGCTGTCGCCCAGCTCCTGTTGAATGGCCCGGGCGCCGTCAAGCGCCCCCGGCATGCCTTTCAACGCCAACTTGCGGCTTATTTCTTCGGACCGTAACCAGCGGCCATCGTGCAATTTTGCGATGGCCTCGACCAACGGCGGCGCATTGACGTCGAAACCGTAGCCCAGCACGTGAATGGTCGCTCCGCCCCAGGTGCAGGACAATTCGACGCCATTGACCAGTTGCATCCCCAGCACCGTCGCGGCGCTACGGGCCTCGTCGAGGCCTTCAAGGGTGTCGTGATCGGTCAAGGCCAGGACTCGCACGCCTTTCTCGAACGCACGCGCAACCAGTACCGCAGGCGCCAGGGCGCCATCGGAAGCCGTGCTATGGCAGTGCAAATCAACATTCACAGGACTGTGTAACCTCAAATCAGCTGACGCTATCGCGCGTCAATATGTTTGTTATTATGCCGCCACATCCTGCTTCTGGCTGCCACTGTGAAACAATTCATCGACTTCATCCCGCTTCTGCTGTTTTTCATCGTCTTCAAAATCGATCCACGGGTCGTCGACATTGGCGGTCATCAACTGACTGTCGGTGGCATTTACAGCGCCACGGCGATGCTGATCATCAGCTCCCTGGTGGTTTACGGCACGCTGTTCATCAAGCAGCGCAAGCTGGAGAAGAGCCAGTGGCTGACCCTCATCGCTTGCCTTGTCTTCGGTAGCCTGACCCTGGCGTTCCACAGCGAGACCTTCCTGAAATGGAAAGCCCCGGTGGTCAATTGGCTGTTCGCCCTCGGGTTCATCGGCAGCCACTTCGTCGGTGACCAACTGCTGATCAAACGCATCATGGGCCACGCGCTGACTCTGCCGGAGCCAGTCTGGACCCGTCTGAACATCGCCTGGATCGGGTTTTTCCTGTTTTGCGGCGCCGCCAACCTGTTCGTTGCGTTCACGTTCCAGAGCTACTGGGTCGACTTCAAAGTCTTCGGCAGCCTGGGCATGACGTTGCTGTTCCTGGTCGCCCAGGGCATCTACCTGTCCCGCCACTTGCACGACGCCGACACCACAACGCCAAAAACCGAGGACTGACATGCTTTACGCAATCATTGCCACAGACGTCGCCAACTCCCTGGAAGCCCGCCTGGCCGCACGGCCTGCGCACCTTGAGCGCCTGCAAGTGCTTAAAGGTGAAGGTCGCATTGTACTGGCCGGCCCGCACCCGGCGGTCGACAGCAATGATCCAGGCGCAGCGGGTTTCACCGGCAGCCTGATCGTCGCTGAATTCGATTCGCTGAGCGCCGCCCAGACCTGGGCCGACGCCGATCCGTATATCGCTGCAGGCGTCTACGCCAATGTTTTGGTCAAGCCGTTCAAGCAAGTCCTGCCCTAGTGTCCTGCCTCGCGATGAGCCTTGTCGGCTCATCGCGCATTCAATCGCTCATTATTCTCGTTTACCTGCCGACAACCTGCCCAATACCCGTATTGGAATCAGGAGTTGCGATGCGCAAAGGTCCGTTGTGTCTGATGTTGGTGACGTTGTCGATCATGGCGCCCGCCCACGGTGAAGAAAGTGCCGAAGGCGGCAGCTCGACGCCGCTGTCCTTGAGTGCCGGCAGCCAGATCACCGAGTTGCAGCAGCGCCTGAAGGCTAGCGAGCAGCAAAGAGAAGCACTTAGTAAACAACTGCAGAATACCGATGGCGAACGCGAAAGCGTCCAGTTGAGCCGGTTGCGCCAAGAGAATCAGCGTCTGAAGCTGCAACTTAAGGAAACCCTGGCCAGCCCGCTGCCGCGGCTGCTGACTGATCAACAGCAGTGGTTCGTTATTGGCGCAGGAGTAGCGCTATTGGCCCTGCTCTGCGGTATCTTCGCCAGTGGTGCACGTAGAACACGTCGGCAATGGCTAAATTGAGTGAGTCATGAGCGAGCTGTTATTAATTGATGATGACCAGGAGCTGTGTGAGCTCCTGAGTAGTTGGCTAAGCCAGGAAGGCTTTCAAGTCCGCGCCTGCCACGATGGCCAGAGCGCGCGCCGGGCGCTGGCCGAAACGTCCCCGGCAGCCGTGGTGCTGGACGTGATGCTGCCGGACGGCAGTGGCCTTGAGCTGCTCAAGCAACTGCGCAGCGACCATCCGGATTTGCCGGTGCTGATGCTCTCGGCCCGTGGCGAACCGCTGGACCGCATCCTCGGCCTGGAACTCGGTGCCGACGATTACCTCGCCAAACCGTGCGACCCACGGGAACTGACAGCGCGCCTGCGCGCGGTGTTGCGCCGCAGTCATCCGACGGCTGTCTCCAGCCAGCTCGAACTGGGTGACTTGTGCTTCAGCCCGGTGCGTGGCGTGGTCAGCATCGATGAACAGGAATTCACCCTCACCGTCTCCGAAAGCCGTCTGCTCGAAGCCTTGCTCAAGCAGCCTGGCGAACCGCTGGATAAACAGGAATTGGCGCAAATCGCCCTCGGTCGCAAACTGACCCTGTACGACCGCAGCCTGGACATGCACGTGAGTAACCTGCGCAAAAAAATCGGCCCGCACCCCGACGGTCGCCCGCGCATCGTGGCCCTGCGCAGTCGCGGTTACTACTACAGCCTCTGAATCAACGCGATCCCCTGTAGGAGCTGGCTTGCCAGCGAAGACGTTTTCATTGGCGACGCATGGCTAAAGGCCCGCTTCGCCGGCAAGCCGGCTCCTACAAGATTTCTGACGATACAAAACCGTCTTTACCCAAGCTTTACGCTTCGCTGACCGCCGCTGACTTTGATCTCCGTAATCTGCACACATCCGGAACGTACCGGGAATGAGACAAGGAGATACACCATGCGCAAGACTCTTATCGCTTTGATGTTTGCTGCCGCCCTGCCGACCGTTGCCATGGCCATGCCTGAAGGCGCAGGTCCGATGGGTGATCATATGGACGGCTCACGCCACGGCGGTCAGATGCACGGCATGCACGGTAAAGGCCCATACAGCCAGCTGGACCTGAGCCGCGAACAGCGCGAGCAAATCCGCAAGATCATGGGCGAGCAGATGCATGAGCGTCGGCAATTGGTCGACAAGTACCTGGAAAAACTCTCGCCAGCCGATCAGAAAGCCCTGAAAGACGAGATGGCGGCCAAGCACAAGAAAGCCGAAGCCGACGTTCGCGCACTGCTGAAGCCGGATCAACAGAAGCAATTCGACGAGATCCAGAAGAAAAAAGCTGAGCGTCGCGCCGAATGGGCCGAGTTCAAGGCCTGGAAAGCGCAGCAAGCGCAAAAAGCGCAATAATGCGCTAACCCTGGACCCAACGGCTAAACCCCGTTGGGTCTGTTGCCTCTCGATTTAATGTGGGAGCGGGCTTGCTCGCGAAGGCGGTGTGCCAGACAGCGCGACAGTCGCCTGACACGCCGCCTTCGCGAGCAAGCCCGCTCCCACATGGATTTTGTTTGTTTGAGGATTTTCTGTGCGTTCATTGTTCTGGCGTATCCTGGCCAGCTTCTGGCTGGCCATCGCTCTGGTTGCAGGGCTTTCCATTCTGCTCGGGCACATGCTCAACCAGGACGCGTGGATTCTCAGTCGCCATCCGGGCCTCAACACCCTGGCCGAACAGTGGACGCAAACCTACGAAAGCCAGGGTGAAGAAGCCGCCCAGGACATTCTGGAACAGCGCAAGCGTCAGTATCACATCAACGTTCAGGTGCTCAACGAGGCAGGTGACCCGGTGGTTCGCGGCACCTTCCCTCGGCGTGCAGCAGCCTTCGAAGCACGGCAGCAAAACGATGATCGGCGCCTGCCGTGGCGGCGTCTGACCGATGAGTACACCAGCGCCAAGACAGGCGACACCTATCTGCTGATCTATCGCGTCCCGCACCCGGAACTGGATGCCTGGCACCGTGAAAGCCTGCTCTGGCCATTGAGTGCACTGGGCATCGCGCTGGTGGTGCTTACCCTTTTCAGCCTGCTGGTGACCTTTTCCATCACCCGACCGCTGAGCCGTTTGCGCGGTGCGGTGCATGACCTGGGGCAGACAACATATCAACAGAACAGCCTGGCGCAACTGGCCAATCGCCGCGATGAATTCGGTGTGCTCGCCAACGACTTCAACCGCATGGGCGCGCGCCTGCAAAGCCTGATCGGCAGCCAACGGCAATTGTTGCGGGACGTATCTCACGAGTTGCGTTCCCCCCTGGCCCGACTGCGCATTGCGTTGGCACTGGCCGAACGGGCCAATCCTGAGGAGCGGGAAAAACTCTGGCCACGCCTGACCCGTGAGTGCGATCGGCTGGAAGCGCTGATCAGCGAAATCCTGGTATTGGCGCGCGTCGATGCCGACAACGCCAGTGCCGAAGAGGTCGATCTCAATGCGCTGCTCAACACCTTGCAAAAAGATGCTCAACTGGGCTCGCCCGAGCAGAACGTGCGCCTTGAAGCCGAGCCGCAACTGAACCTCAAAGGCTGGCCGACCATGATCGAACGCGCCGTCGACAACCTGCTACGCAATGCCCAACGCTTTAACCCGGTCGGGCAACCGATCGAAATGCAGGCGTTGCGCCAGGGCGACAGGATTGTGGTCAGCGTGCGCGATCACGGCCCCGGCGTAGAGGCCGAGCATTTGAATCAGCTGGGGGAACCGTTCTATCGGGCGCCGGGGCAAACAACGGCCGGGCATGGCCTGGGGTTGGCCATTGCGCGTAGAGCGGCGGAGCGGCATGGCGGCAGTCTGGTGCTGGCCAATCACCCGCAGGGCGGGTTTATTGCCAGCCTGGAGTTGCCGTTGGTGCCGGGGGCGGTGGTGCAGCCTTAAAAGCTTCGCCGGCAAGCCTCGCTCCTACAGGTTATGCGGCGATCACAATATTGTGTTTCAACACAAATCCGTAGGAGCGAGGCTTGCCCGCGAAGCATTTGATTCAGGCCTTACCGGGCCAGGCGCTAACAAACTCGGTCAAATCAACCTTCTCCGCCACCCGCGGTTCTTTCTGCGGCGTGCCAAGGTAAAGAAACGCAATCACCTCTTCCCCTTCCGCCAATCCCAAGCCTTTAGCCACATGCGCCGAATAAGCCAGCTCACCGGTGCGCCACACCGCGCCAATGCCTTGCGCAAATGCCGCCAGCAAAATCCCGTGAGCTGCACAACCGGCCGCCAAGAGTTGCTCGGACTTGGGATACTTGTCGTGCTCCTGCAAACGCGCAATCACTACAACCACCAGCGGCGCACGCAACGGGCCGTTGCGCGCCTTGTCCAGCAAGGCCTCGGGCACATCACTGTCTTGCAGCTTCGCCGCTTCGGCCAGCAGCTCGCCCATTTGCTCGCGCGCCGCGCCTTCGACTGTCAGGAAGCGCCAAGGCTGCAAATGGCCATGGTCTGGCGCGCGCATCGCGGCGGCAAACAGCACTTCCCGTTGCTCGGCAGTCGGTGCCGGATCGAGCAGTCGTGGAACGGAAACACGGTTGAGCAAAGCGTCGAGAGCCTGCATCGGCCACCTCCTGTAGAAAATGTCTGGCTATTCTAGCGGTATCTACCACAGGGTTGCCGGTTTACATGCCCTGCCCCGCAGGTAGAATGGCGCCCTTCCCACTATCAGCCCGAGCGGACTTCATGGCGTTGCCGACCTTACGGATCATTGGTTTCATCATCGGCATCTTCCTGATCACGCTAGCCATCGCCATGGTCGTGCCCATGGCCACCCTGGTGATCTTCGAACGCACCAGCGACCTGCCATCGTTCCTCTGGGCCAGCATGATCACCTTTGTCGCCGGCCTGGCCCTGGTGATACCCGGGCGCCCCGAGCACATCCATCTGCGCCCTCGAGACATGTACCTGCTGACGGTCAGCAGTTGGGTGGTGGTGTGCATCTTCGCCGCCCTGCCGTTCCTGCTGACCCAGCGCATCAGTTACACCGACTCGTTCTTCGAAAGCATGTCCGGCATCACCGCCACCGGTGCGACGGTGCTCACGGGCCTGGACAACATGTCTCCCGGCATCCTGATGTGGCGCTCATTGCTGCACTGGATCGGCGGGATCGGCTTTATCGGCATGGCGGTAGCGATTCTGCCACTGCTGCGCATCGGTGGCATGCGGCTGTTTCAGACCGAGTCGTCGGACCGTTCCGAAAAAGTAATGCCCCGTTCGCACATGGTGGCGCGTTTGATCGTTGCGGCCTACGTCGGCATCACCATTTTCGGCAGCCTGGCGTTCTGGTGGGCCGGAATGAGCCCGTTCGATGCAATCAATCACGCGATGTCGGCGATTTCCACCGGCGGTTTCTCCACCTCCGACCAGTCTTTGGCCAAGTGGCCGGAGCCTGCGGTGCATTGGGTCGCGATCGTCATCATGATTCTCGGTGCCCTGCCGTTCACCCTGTATGTCGCCACGTTGCGTGGCAATCGTCGGGCGCTGATCAAGGATGAACAGGTTCAAGGCCTGCTCGGCATGTTGCTGGTGACTTGGTTGGTGCTCGGCACCTGGTACTGGTGGACCACCCAACTGCACTGGCTGGAGGCCTTGCGGCATGTGGCGCTGAACGTGACATCGGTGGTGACCACCACCGGTTTTGCACTGGGGGACTACAGCCTCTGGGGCAATTTCTCACTGATGCTGTTCTTTTATCTGGGGTTTGTTGGCGGCTGCTCGGGTTCGACCGCTGGCGGGATCAAGATTTTCCGCTTCCAGGTTGCCTACATTCTGCTCAAGGCCAACCTTAACCAGTTGATTCACCCGCGCGCGGTGATCAAGCAGAAGTACAACGGCCACCGTCTCGACGAAGAGATCGTGCGCTCGATCCTGACCTTTTCGTTCTTCTTCGCCATCACCATTTGCGTCATCGCGCTGCTGCTGTCGCTGCTGGGCGTGGACTGGATGACAGCGCTTACCGGCGCGGCCGCCACGGTGTCTGGCGTAGGCCCGGGGCTTGGCGAGACCATTGGCCCGGCAGGCAACTTCGCCAGCCTACCGGATGCTGCGAAGTGGATTCTCTCATTCGGCATGCTGCTGGGCCGATTGGAGATCATTACGGTGTTTGTTCTGTGTATCCCGGCGTTCTGGCGTCATTGAGCCGTATGGGCGCTTCCATCAGCCGCGTCCGGTATTCGCCGGGGGTGGAATCGAACCAGCGTCGGAAGGCGCGGAAGAAGTTGCTCGGATCGGCAAAACCCAGCAAGTAGGCAATTTCCAGCAGGGTCAAGTTCGGTTGCGCCAGGTATTGCTCGGCCAGTTCACGTCGGGTGTCATCCAGCAACGTCTGAAAACTCGTGCCCTCTTCCTGCAAGCGACGCTGCAAGGTGCGTTGCGACAAGTGCAGCGCCTGGGCCACCACATCGCGCTTGGGTTCGCCCTGAGGCAGCAGACGGCATAACACCTGCCGCGCATTGTGGGTCACGCGGCTCTCGGAAAACCGCGCCAGGTACTCGCCGGCAAACCGGTCGTGCAACCGCGCCATGGCCTCGTTGGCGGTGGGCAGCGGTGCCTCCATGTCGGCGCGTTGGAAGATCAAGGCGTCATAAGGGGCGTTGAACATCAACGGGGCATGGAAGGCTAGTTTATAGGGTTCAAGATCAACGGGATCATCGCCTTGCAGCAAGACTTTGCGCGGCTGGAGCGTGCGGCCGGTCAGCCAGCTGCAAAGTGCCAGGGCGCAGGCCATTGATGCTTCGGCACTCTGTCGGGTCGGCGGCAGGTGATCGCCATGGACCGTCAGAATCAGCGCATAACCCTCATCCAGCAATCGGAAACTCAAATCAGCACTTTCAGCAATGATTCGCTGATACCGCACCAGACGTTGAAAACCTTCGGCCAGGGTCTGGCTGGACATCAAGGCATAACCGGCGACATGGAAGGACGCCGGTCGCACCACCTTGCCCATGTTCAGGCCGATCGCCGGGTTGCCGGACAACTCGACCGCGCGCTGCCAGAGCCGCGTCATGGAATCTTGCGGGAAGCGCGCATCCGGGTCATCCAATGCCGCATAGTCGAGCCCTAGCTGCTTGAACAGAACCCGGCAATCCAGGCCGTCCATTTCCAGTGCTTTGACAATCCCCATCGCCCAGCTTGCAGAAGTCGTTCGTTCGCTCATGGCGTTTACTACGTGGTGGCCGTATGCCGCGACCCAATACCCAAGGATACTAAAGTGGCGCCTATTGTCACTGGCTGATGCCTATGATCACTCTAGACTTAAATAAGCTACCCGCAGAACAACTTGTCGCGTGAACAGCCACCACAGAGACCGCAGTCGTGGAAAACATCAAACGCTTCAACAACTTCGCTGAGTTTTACCCGTATTACCTCAGCGAACATCGCAACAGCACTTGTCGACGATTGCACTTTGTCGGCACCTCACTGGTTATTTTCTTTCTGGCGCTGACTATCGCCAAAGGCGCATGGTTGATGTTGCTGGCGCTGCCGCTGGCCGGTTACAGCTTCGCCTGGTTCGGGCATTTCTTCTTCGAGAAGAATCGCCCTGCCACCTTCCAGCATCCTCTTTACAGCCTGCTCGGCGATTTCGTCATGTACCGCGACATGATTCTGGGTCGCGTGGCGTTCTAGGCTCCATTGGCCACAAAAGCGTCTTGAGCAGCCAATGCAGCCTTGGATCCAAGTTCTACACTCAATACATCCCTTTCGATTAGAACAAGAGGATAGCTGATGAATGTCCATGCCCGTTTTACCCATATGCAGGACGGCACGCAGGAAGACTGGGCGATCATCGCCGCAGATTTCAGCGCCTATGCCCGGCAATTGCCTAAACGGATCGTGGCGCATCTGAAGTTACTGGAGGGGGATTTCGGTGGTTTCCCGGTGGATCGTCTGACCCACTCCCTGCAAACCGCCAGCCGCGCCTGGCGCGATGGTCGCGACGAAGAGTACGTGGTCTGCGCCCTGCTCCATGACATCGGCGACACGCTGGGCTCCTACAATCACCCGGACATCGCCGCGGCGATCCTCAAGCCCTTCGTCAGCGCCGAGAACTTGTGGATGGTGGAGAAACACGGGATTTTCCAGGGCTATTACTTCTTCCATCACTTGGGCATGGACCGGCATCTGCGCGAGCAATTCAGCGGTCATCCGCAGTATCAGGCGACCATCGAGTTTTGTGCCCGGTACGATGCGGCGGCGTTTGATCCGGCGTACGACACGCTGCCGCTGAGCTTCTTCGAACCGATGGTGGAGCGACTGTTTGCGCAACCGAAAAACTCGATCTACAAGGCGGCAATAGAAGAGCATTCGCCCGCCTGATCTATTCGGGGGGACCGCTGCGCGGTCCATCGCGAGCAGGCTCGCGATGAGGTCCGTCCATACACCTTGTGTTTAGGCCGGCTCCGCGACCTTCACCGCCTTCAACTCCGCCTCCCGCGCCTGGGCATCGGCCAACCGATACAACTCGATCGACCCATCCCAATGCTCGATCAGCGCCGTGCACGACTCCACCCAATCCCCGCAATTGAGGTAATCCACCCCGCCGACCTTGCGAATCTCGGCATGGTGAATGTGCCCGCATACCACCCCATGCAACTCGCGTTTGACGCATTCGTGGGCGATGGCTTCTTCAAAGTCGCTGATGAAGCTGACGGCGGTCTTGACCTTGTGTTTGAGGTACGCCGACAGCGACCAGTAGCCGTAGCCATAACGGGCACGCCAATGGTTGAGCCAGCGGTTGAGCGTCAGGGTGAATTCATAGGCCGAGTCGCCGAGAAACGCCAGCCAGCGATGGTAACGGGTGATCACGTCGAACTGGTCACCGTGAATCACCAGCAGATGACGGCCATCGGCGGTCACGTGCACGGCTTCATCCACCAACTGGATATTGCCCAAAATCAGCTTCGAATAACGGCGCAGGAATTCGTCATGGTTGCCGGTGACGTAGATCACTTCTGTGCCGCGCTTGCTCATGGTCAGCAGACGACGAATTACATTGGTATGCGCTTGCGGCCAATACATGCCGCTGCGCAGTTTCCAGCCGTCGATGATGTCGCCGACCAGGTAGACCTTGTCCGCGTGGTAGCCCTTGAGAAATTGCGACAGATGTTCGGCCTGGCAATCCCGGGTGCCCAGATGCACATCGGAAATCCACAAGGTCCGCACACGTTGCTTACGGCTGGGTTTGGCGAGCTCGGCGCTGGTCATGGGCAACCCTCAGGACAAGTTTTGGCAAGCTTGCGCCGGTCGGGTGAATTGCCCATGACAGTGGCAAGTCAATCTTGTGACAGCGCGAGTCGGGCCGCACCCGGTGTAGACTGGCGACCTGCCCAGGAGACCTGCGATGAGACCGATCCTCACGCTACGCCAGTACACCCACGACCTGATCGTCCATAGCCACGACCATGCGCAATTGGTGTTCGGGCTGTCGGGCGCGCTGGATTTCGAGGTCCAGGGGCATGGCAGTCAGGTGGTCCAGCAGAGTTTCGTGGTCGTGCCGTCCGGTTTTCATCATGCCTGCGGCAGTGCCAATGGCAGTCGGTGTCTGGTGCTGGATGTGCCGAACGAGCAATGGGTTTCTCAGTCCCTTGGCGATCACGCCGATGCCAGTCGGCGCTTACTCGACAACGCCGGGCGCCTGTCGCTGGACGCCGGGCAAAGCCAACTGGTGAGTTGGCTGGCGGGCAGTCAAATCAGTGATCCGCTGATCGCCCAGCAAGGCGCGGTGCTGTTGCTGGCCAGCCTGAACAACGCCAAACCCGACAGTGTGGGCGGTCGGCGTCTGCCTTATGCGGCGCTGAATGCGCACATCGATCAATACGCGGCTTATCCGCTGCAAGTCGCCGATCTGGCGCGCATTGTCGGCCTGTCCAGCGCTCGGTTGCATGCGCGGTTCGTGGCGGAATGCGGGCAAACTCCGATGGACTACATTCGCAGTCGTCGGCTGCACATTGCCGTGGGCTTGTTGCGGGATTCGGCGCTGCCCATTGGTGAAATCGCCTGTCGAGTCGGCTATACCTCGCAGAGCGCGTTCGCCGCCGCGGTGTTGCGCGAGTTCGGTGCCTCACCCGGTAAATTGCGCCGCGAGGCTGGCGACAAATGACGCGAGTCTGGCGACAGACATAATCGGCTCAGCACGATTCAATGTAGGACATTTGTTCGTTTGTCGTTAAGGATTGCAATGACTCCCCGTACCGCCCTTGGCGCTCTGCATATCGGTGCACTGATGTTCGGCCTGACTGGCGTATTCGGCAAACTCGCCGCCGCCTCGCCGGCCGTCATCGTGTTCGGTCGTGCCGCGTTTGCTGTCCTCGCACTGACGTTTTTCGCACGGTTCGCCAGCAGTACCCGTTGGCGAAAACTTGACGCCGCGGACCTGCGTCGCCTGCTGCTCAGCGGCTTGCTGCTGACCGGGCACTGGGTGAGTTTCTTCATCGCGGTGAAGGTGGCCGGGGTGGCGATCGCGACCCTGGGTTTTGCCAGTTTCCCGGCGTTTACCGTGATCCTCGAAGGGCTGATCTTCCGCGAGCGCATCCGCGCCAATGAAATCCTGTTGGTGGTGCTGGTCAGCATCGGATTGGTACTGGTGACGCCGGACTTCGATCTGGCCAGCGGCGCCACCACTGGCCTGTTGTGGGCGGTGGCTTCCGGCTTGCTGTTCACCCTGCTGTCCCTGACCAACCGCGCCAGCTCCGGACGAATTCCGCCAGTGCAGGCGGCACTGTGCCAGAACGTGGTGGTTACGATCTGCCTGCTGCCGGTGGCGGCGCCGCAGTTGAGCGAAGTGCGCGCCATCGACTGGCTGTGGATCGGCCTGCTCGGGGTGTTCTGCACCGGCGTCGCCCACAGCCTGTTCGTCGCCAGCCTGGCGGTGATCAAAGCCCGGACCGCTTCAGTGGTGTTTGCTCTGGAGCCGGTTTACGGCATCACCCTGGCCTGGCTGTTGTTCGATGAAAACCCGACGCTGCGCATGCTGATCGGCGGCGCGCTGATCATCGTGGCCATCGTGGTTTCCAGCCGGTTGTCCGGCAGTTCAAGCAAGAACGCCGTGGCGGCAGAAGCCGCGTCTCACTGAGTGCGATCGTTGTGGCCCAGGTCGCGGTCCGGATCGATCTGATCGCGGACCCGCTGCTTGAGCACCTTGGCCTCGGGAAAACCACCGTCGGCCTTGCGCTCCCAGAGCTGCACATCGTCACAGAAAATGTGAAAAACTCCGCCGGTGCCGGGCACCAGAGACACTTTGCCCAAGTCATCGCCGAAGGTGCTGAGCAGTTCCTGGGCCAGCCAGGCGGCGCGCAACAGCCATTGGCATTGCGTGCAATAGGTGATGACGATTTCCGGTTTACGTGCGGTCATGATTGGCAAAGTTCCTGAGCCTGAGAGGCAATAGCGGTGAAGTGCGCTTCAGCTTCGGCGTTAATAATGTGGACGAACAGGCGGTTTCGCAGGAGCGAGGCCAAGTGTTATCGAATACCGGCCAACAGCGTCCGGGCCGTTTCCTTGAGGGGCTCGTCGCCTTCCTTGAGTAACTCGTTAAGCAGTTCGATAGCGCTATCCAGATCACCATCGTCGATGCAGGTCTGGGCCTGTTCAAGTTTACCCGCGTTGCTCGGCCCGGCCGGCTCAAGATCCATCAATTCAGCATGCAGCGGCTCAAGCTCCAGCGGCTGGACAGGATCGCTGAACTCGTTGAGAAAGGTCTCGTCCAGAGATTGGGCGTCAGGTTCGGCGATCCATTCAAGCTCGGGCTCGTCCAGCGTCGGCTCCTCGGTCATTTCGAAAACATCGGGCAACACGTGCAGGTTAGAGGTGAACCCGGGCTCGTCTGCCTGTGCTGGCTCATTCGACGGTTTGGCGCTGGATGATGAATTTTCGAAGGGGCTGATCAGGTCCCAATTCGCATCCATCGACAGGTCATCGAGGTTCAACTGGAACTCATCGCTCGGCGCCGTTTCAGGGATTGCTGGCGTGGGCGGCGCCACTGCCACGGCGGCGATCACCGGTGCGGCGCTGATCAGTTTCGGATGACGGGCGCGGATGTCCTGAAGTTGCTGTGCATCGAACCCGGCGTCTCGCAGGCTGCTTTCTTGTGCGTCATAAGCCTGCATGTCGCCCTGCTTACCGAGGACTTCCAACAGTTGCACGGCCAGATCCGTGCGCTGGGGTTCCCTGACCAACGCATCTCGCAATAAACCGGCCGCCTCGGACAAGCGGCCATACGCCAGATAGATACCAACCCCTTCCAGCACGTCGCCTGCGGGAATCTCTTCGGCCGATCCGGCCAACGGTTGCGGCCGGGACGCCGGCCTGATCGGTTCCGCTGTGCGGTCAAGCACCGGTTCATGGCGCGATGGCAACACGGGTAACGGCTCGGGCTGGACCTGAGCCTCAGCCTCAGCCTGAGGTCGTTGACGGCGAATGTATACGCCGAGCAACACCAACGCCACCAGTGCCAGCAACCCGATGATCAGCGGCCATTGGGTGGCCTCGGGCGTCTCGACAACCACCGGGACCGGCGGCGTCACCTTCGGCGCAACCGGGGGCACCGATGCCTGTTTGACTTCCGCCAATTGGGTTTGCAGCTCGATCACCTGCTTTTTCTGCCCGGCGATCTGCTCGTCCTGAGCCTGAAGCTTCGCATTGAGTTCATCGATGGTGGTTTGCAACTGCTGGTTCTGCAGCACACTGGCGGCCAGTTGTTCGGCAACAGGATCACTCGCCGGCGCTGCGGCTGGTTTATCGACGTCAGGCTTGGGCGTCGCCCTTTTCACGGCAGGTGGCGGTGCAACAGCCGGTTCGACGGACGGGAATGCAGAAGACTGAGGGCTCGACACGGGTTCCTCACTGACGGGAACAATCCCCGGCGAACCCGGCGGATCAATCAGCACCGTGTACTCGCGCAGCAAACGCCCGTTGGGCTGATTGAGCTGCACCAGAAAATTCAGGAAGGGTTCCTTGACAGGTTTACTGGAGGTTACCCGGATCAGGCTGCGGTTGCCCCGCAGGATCGGTGTGAACTTCAGGTCGTTGAGGAAAAACACCCGCTCGACACCGGCGCGGCTGAATTCGTCCACTGTCGCCAGACTGACTGATAACTCGCCCTCCTGCAGACCACCAGCGTCCTCCAGGGCGATGTCGGCATTGAATGGCTGATTCAATGCCGAATGCTGGGTGATCTCACCCAACCCGAGCGCCGGGGCCAATGCCGAGTAAGTGACGGCACCACCGACCAGCAGCAGCCTGGCGCAACACCGCAATACAACGTGCCAACTCTCGAGCATGAGCATCCCTTAGATAACCAGAACCAACCTGTACGTATTCGTACATCCGGTACGAACACGATATTGCCTAGTAGTTCTTTATAGTCTGCCCAACGGGGTATCTCAAAAGTCTGGCGCGTGGTTGTGCCTCAAGATTTTTCCAGGTTGGCCAGGATGTGCCCGTGGACACGCATGCAGACCTTCAAATCCGCTTCATCAACGCCTTCAAACAGTTCATGGCGCAATTGAGTGGCAATGGTTTCAATTTGTTCGATCAAGGGCCGGGCCGGGGCACAGAGGACGATTTTTTTCGCCCGACGGTCTTCCAGCACGGATTGGCGCTGCACCAGGCCCTGACTTTCCAGGCTGTCGAGCAGTCGAGCCAGAGTGGGCCCTTCAACGCCGACGCTTTGCGCCAGTTCGCGCTGGGTGGGGGCATCATCGAAACGCGCCAGGTGCAGCAGCACCAGCCAGCGTGCCTGGGACAGACCCAGGCCAGCCAGCCGGCGGTCCAGTTCGGCACGCCAGCCCCGAGACATCTGGGCCAGTTGCATGCCAAAGCGGTGTTGATCGGTTAACGGCATAAAGCACTCATGGTTAGACTGAAATAGAGAAAAACTAATTATTAGTCAGCTAAGCATGACCTTTGGCTATAGGCAAGGCTTGGCTCTGTACTGAATCGTTACACTTATGCATCAGGTCATTCAGATTTCGAATTCCGACTGCAGCGCAGCACGAACGCAATACAAAACGCCTTCCGGAACTCTTCCTGCGAACAGCGCAGCGATCTCTGACACTGGCGGCAGTTCGCCTTCGCCGTCGAGAAAGGCGTCCTGAACTTCCCCCATCAACTCTTCTGGCAGGTCCAGCGCTTGTTCAAGCGACAACTGCTGCTTGCCGATGGCTTCGGCGAGCATGGTGTAGACGTTCTTTTCCGAGCATTGCAACTGACCGGCGATCTGCAGCGGTGTCATGCCGGCCCGGGCCAGGGTGATCAGTTCGTGACGCACGTCGGCTACCGCTTTCGGCGCCTCGACCTGACCGCCGAGCACTTCGAGGAAAGCCTCGCCGTAACGCTCCAGTTTGCGCGCACCGACACCGCTGACCGTGGCCATTTGAGCCAGCGAGGTCGGCTGGCTGCGGAGCATTTCCAGCAGTGTCGAATCGGGGAAGATGACGTACGGCGGCACGCCATGTTCTTCGGCGAGCTTGCGACGCAGGGCGCGCAGGGCTTCCCACTGTTCGCGTTCCTCGCCACGCACCAATTGGCTGGCCGGGCTCTTGCTGGCAGTCTTGGCCGTGACTTGCGGCTTGAGGTCGCGGCGCAGTTCCAGGGTCACTTCACCCTTGAGCAATGGCCGGCAGGTGTCGCTCAGGCGCAGGCCGCCGTAGCCTTCGAGGTCGATGTCGGCCAGACCACGGGCAACAAGCTGTCGGAACAAGGAGCGCCATTCGCTCTCCCCCATCGCTTTGCCTACGCCGTAAACCGACAAATGCTGATGACCGAAGCTGCGAACCTTTTCGTTGTCTTTGCCCAGCAACACGTCCACCAGATGACCGACGCCATAACGCTGGCCGGTGCGGTAGATCGCCGACAGCGCCTGACGGGCCGGCTCGGTGGCGTCCCAGGTCTGAACGCCGTCGACGCAGTTGTCGCAGTGGCCGCAGGGCTCTGGCATATCTTCGTCGAAGTACGCGAGCAGGGTCTGGCGGCGGCAGCGGGTTTCTTCGCAAAGCGAGAGCATGGCGTCGAGCTTGTGCTGCTCCAGACGCTTGTGGCGCTCGTCGCCTTCAGAGTTCTGCAACATCTGCTTGAGCATCACCACGTCTTGCAGGCCGTACGCCATCCAGGCATCCGCCGGCAGGCCATCACGACCGCCGCGACCGGTTTCCTGGTAGTAGGCCTCAAGGGACTTCGGCAAATCCAGGTGCGCGACAAAACGTACGTTAGGCTTGTCGATGCCCATGCCGAACGCCACGGTGGCGACCATGATCAGGCCTTCCTCGTTGAGGAAGCGCTTCTGGTGGTGAGCCCGCGTGTCGTTGGGCAGACCGGCGTGGTACGGCAGCGCCGGAAAACCTTGCTCGCTGAGGAACACCGCTACTTCATCGACCTTTTTGCGCGACAGGCAGTAAACGATACCCGCATCGCTACGCCGCTCGGCGAGGAACGCCAGCAACTGCTTGCGCGGCTGTTCCTTGGGCACGATGCGATAGAAAATATTGGGGCGGTCGAAACTCGAGAGGAAACGCTCGGCATCCTGCAAATGCAGGCGATCGACGATTTCTTCGCGGGTGCGCTTGTCGGCCGTCGCGGTCAGGGCAATGCGTGGCACGTTGGGGAACAATTCCGCCAACTGGCCCAGTTGCAGGTATTCGCGACGGAAGTCGTGCCCCCATTGGGACACGCAATGTGCTTCGTCGATGGCGAACAGGGCGATTTCAAGGCTTTGCAGGAACGCCAGCATGCGTGGCTGAACCAGGCGCTCGGGCGCCAGGTAGAGCATTTTCACCTCGCCGCGCTTGATCCGCGCCGCCAGATCACGCTGTTGTTCAGCACTCAACGTGGAGTTCAAGGCCGCAGCGGCAACGCCCAGTTCTTCGAGGGTGGCGACCTGATCGTCCATGAGCGCGATCAACGGCGACACCACCACCGCCAGACCCTCACGCAGCAATGCCGGCACCTGGAAGCACAGGGACTTGCCGCCACCGGTAGGCATCAGCACCAGGGCGTCGCCGCCACTGGCCACGCGCTCAATGATTGCACCCTGACGGCCACGGAAACTGTCGTAGCCGAAGATGTCCTTGAGGACGCGTTGAGCCTGTTCGAGCATAAAAACTCCAAAAATCACCGAAACATCCCTGCAAGGCTGGTTCAGAATCGTGAAAGCTGCACCGACAAATCGTAAGTGCGCATTGCATGACGCTGCACATCTCAGCCGTGACGCCAGCAGGGCATCACAAAACGCGCGAGTATACCCGAGCCCTTCCCTGCGAAGGGCGCCGCTGATAAGACATACCAAAGCCAACTTGTGGGAGGGAGCCTGCAAAGGTGCAAATATGCCGCGCGGCTGGCCTGAGCGCTCAAGAAGGCCTAGAATTCCCGCATCGTATATTCCCCAAGGTAGCCCTTTAATGTCCTTCGCTGAGCAACTAACCCGCCTGCAAGTCTTCCTCGACGCCGACGAGCTGCATGACGAGGCGCTGGACTACGTGGCCGCCCACGGCTACCTCACTGCGCTGTCGATCTGTTCCGAGAGCGTTCCCGACCGTGAATGGATCGACGCGCTGTTCGCCGAAGAGCCGCATTACGCCGACGACACCGAGCGTGAAGCGATCGAATCCACCCTGCTGCTGCTCAAGGCGCACATCGCCCGCCAACTGGCATCCGACGAAGAGTTCGAGCTGCCGTGCGACCTCGACCTGGGCGACGATCCGGACGATTCCGACCTGCGCGGCTGGTGCATCGGTTTCATGGAAGGCGTGTTCCTGCGCGAAGCCGCCTGGTTCGAAACCGCCGAAGACGAAGTCAGCGAAATGCTGCTGCCGATCATGGTCGGTTCGGGCCTGTTCGACGAACAGCCTGAGTTCTCCGATATCGCAGCCGACGCCAACCTGATGGACGACATGATCGTGCAGATCCCGGAAGCCCTGACCGCGCTGTACCTGCTGTGCAACGCGCCAGACGAAAAACCGGCGATTCTCAAGCCACGTCACCACTAAGGTTTTGCCTATGGACAACCCCATAGGCAACCGCCTCCTGATGTTGCGCTACGTGCTGCTGGCCATCGGCTGGCTGAGCGTAGCGCTGGGAGTGATCGGGATTTTCCTGCCGGTGCTGCCCACTACACCGTTCCTGTTGCTGGCGGCCGCCTGTTTCGCCCGCAGTTCGCCGCGCTTCTATCAGTGGCTGGTTGAACATCCACGGCTTGGGCCGTGGGTTCGCGACTACCTGAGCGGCAATGGCATTCCGCTCAAGGGCAAGGTCTACGCCATCGGGTTGATGTGGGCGAGCATCCTGCTCTCCTGCTACCTGGTGCCCCTGCCTTGGGCGCGGGGGTTCATGCTGACCAGTGCAGTGCTGGTGACGATTTATATCCTCAAGCAGAAAACCCTGCACAAATCTTGAGATTGATCGTTCCCACGCAGAGCGTGGGAACGATCATCAACTCTGCCCCTTCGTCCGACGACCTGCCCTTCCTCGCTGAGAACACCGCCTAGACTTCAGACATCTGCACCTGAGCAGCCAGACATGTCCCGCAGTCCGCGTAGTCCAGGATGGTCAACGCTCCGACTTCGGTTCGGCGGATGGCTGCTACTGACGAATTTTCTGCTGGCAGGGTTGGGTAGCGTCTGGGCCGACTGGGACTTTGCACAGATTCTGCAAACTGCCGAAAAGCGCTACGGCCCCCTTGGCCTGGCCCGGGGACGGATCGAGGGCTGGAGTCAAATGCTGCAAAGCGAACGCAACCAGCCTGAGCGCGAACAACTGAATGCGGTCAATCGCTTCTTCAATCAACAACTGAGCTTTCAGGACGACACGCGTATCTGGCGTCAGACCGATTACTGGGCCACGCCAGTGGAATCGCTGATCAAGGCTGCAGGCGATTGTGAAGACTACGCCTTGGCGAAATATTTCAGCCTGCGACACCTCGGAATTCCCAGCGAGAAACTGCGCATCACCTACGTCAAGGCTCTGACCCAGAACCAGGCGCACATGGTGTTGACGTTCTACAGCAGCCCCACGGCCGATCCGCTGGTGCTGGACAATCTGCTCAGCGAGATCCGCCCCGCTTCCCAACGCAAGGACCTGTTGCCGGTGTACGCCTTCAACGCCGAAGGCCTGTACTTGCCGGGAGCCAATGGTGGCAAACGCAGCAGCGACTCGAAAAAGCTGTCGCGTTGGCAAGACGTGCTGAAAAAGATGCAATTTGAAGGGTTCGCCGTGGGCGAAGGCTAGCCGCTATTGCAAGGAGCGTTTTATGTCATTGCGCAAACAGTTGTTTCTCGCCATTTGCCTGTTCTTGCTGGTGGCCTTCGGCGGCAGTTTTTTTGTCAGCCTGGAAAGCTCTCGCGAACAAATGCTCGGCCAGTTGCGCTCCCACGCCCAGGACGCCGCCACGGCGCTGGGCTTGTCATTGACTGCGCAGATCGACGACCCGGCGATGATCGAGTTGATGGTCAGCTCGATTTTCGACAGCGGCTACTTCAGCAGCATCCGGGTCGTCAATATTGTGGATGAGCGGGTGCTGGTGGAACGCAGTGCACCGACGCAAATCGAAGGCGTTCCCGACTGGTTCGTCAGCCTGGTGAACCTGCGTCCACAAGGCGGCGATGCGCTGATCATGCGTGGCTGGGAGCAGGCGGCTCGGGTCGAAGTGCTGAGCAATCCACAATTCCCCCTGGCCAAACTCTGGGACAGCACCCTCGGCAGCCTGATCTGGTTGCTGATTTGCGGACTGCTCAGCGCGGTATTTGGCGGCTGGCTGTTGCGCCGGCAACTGCGCCCTCTCGACAACATGGTCAAACAGGCTGAAGCCATCAGCAAACGCGAGTTCCGCAGTTTGCCGAAACTGCCGCGCACACCGGAGCTCAAACGCGTGGTGCTGGCAATGAATCAGATGGTCGAGAAGCTCAAGGCTCTGTTCGCCGAAGAGGCCGCACGCAGCGAAAAATTGCGCTCTGAATCTTATCAGGACAACCTCACGGGTCTGGCCAACCGGCGTTTGCTGGATGAACAATTGGCTGACCAACTACTGGTTTGCGAACAAAGCCGCGACGGCCATTTGCTCATGCTGCGGATCAATGACCTGATCGGTCTCAACCAACGTCTGGGCGGCCAGCGCACCGATACCCTGATCGGCGCCGTCGGCGAATTGCTCAAACGCCTGACGCAACCACCGGAACGTCGAACCTGGCTCGCGGCGCGCAATCGCGGTGGCGAATTCAGCTTGCTGACTCCAGGCCTGGACAGTAAAGATGCCGCACGCCTGGCTTCGGAAATCAGCGCCACCATGGAAAACCTGCGCCTGACAGGTGCCAGCGACTGCATGCCGGTGGCGCACCTGGGCGTCGTCGCCTATTCCCCCGGAGAAGCGGCGAGCGATGTGCTGCTGCGCCTCGATCAGGCACTGACCCAAGCCCGGAAGCACCCCGAACGGCCGTGGATACAGTTGGTCCATTCCGATACCGCGCCGAACCAGTCCCAACACGACTGGCGCAACTGGATCGACGAAGCGCTGACCGAGGGCAAGATGCAGCTGTATTTTCAACCGGTGGTGCAGTGCGCCGATACCAGTCAGGTGCTGCATCACAAAGTCCTCGCGCGCCTGCTCGACCCGCAAGGCGAGGCGATTGCCGCGGGGCATTTCCTGCCGTGGATCGAGCGCCTTGGCTGGTCAGCGCGATTCGATCTGGCGATGTTCGAAACCACTCTCGAATATTTGGCCGCCAACCGTTGGCCACTCGCACTGAGCCTCTCCGGCAGCACCCTGCGCGATCCAGCGCAGCTGCAACAAATCCTCGATCTGCTCGAATCACTGCCCGAACTCGGGCCGCTGCTGACCCTGGAAATCGACGAACGCCAACTACCGCCCCCCGAAGCACTGCAACACCTGAGTCACAGCCTGCTCAACACCGGTTATCGCGTCGGTTTGCAGCACTTCGGCGGCAGCTTCAATCAGATCGGCAACTTGACGCAGCTGGGGCTGGCTTACCTGAAAATCGACGGAGCCTACATTCGGGGTATCGATGAACAGACTGACAAGCGCCTGTTCATCGAGGCGATTTTCCGGGCGACCAACAGCATTGATTTGCCGTTGATTGCCGAGATGGTGGAGACGCAGGGGGAGCTGGAAGTGATTCGGGAGCTGGGGTTGTTTGGGGTGATGGGAAGACTGATTGGGCCGCCGGAGCCGATGTAAGTCGCAAAGCGCGCATCATCAAATACGCCCCGCGTCATCGTTCATCGCGAGCAGGCTCGCGTCCACAGGTGATCGGTGTCGAGCCCTATGCCCCCCGGAGCGCCTCAAGGCCGGCGATCCTCGACCCGAGCCTGACTCTTGCTCCAATCGGTCAACAGGCTGTAAGCCACGGCCAGCAACGTCGGACCGATGAACAATCCGATAAACCCGAATGCAATCAACCCGCCAAACACCCCGAGCAACACAATCACCAATGGCAAATTCCCGCCCCGACTGATCAGATACGGCTTAAGCACGTTGTCGACCCCGCTGATGATGAACATGCCCCAGATCCCGAGGAACACCGCCATCCCGTACTCGCCCTTCCAGGCCAACCACGCCGTGGCTGGAATCCACACCAACGGCGGCCCCATCGGAATCAGGCTCAGCAAAAACGTCACAATCCCCAGCACCAGCGCCCCAGGCACGCCGGCAATCAGGAAGCCGATCAACGCCAGCACGGCCTGAGCCGCTGCCGTACCGATCACCCCATTGACTACGCGCTGCACGGTGCCCGCCACCAGTTCAATGTAATAGCCGGCGCGGTCACCGATCAGCCGTTCCAGCAACCCATGGACAAACACCGCCAACCGCGGCCCGTCCCGGTAGAAAAAAAACACAAAGACAATACTCAGCGCCAACTCAAGGATGCCGCCGCCGATCTGCGCACTGCGCGCCAGCAACCAGTTACCGACCTGACCCAGATAAGGCTTGATCGCCAGCATCATCGCCGCGCCTTGCTGATCGATGCTGTTCCAGATCCCCACCAGCCGCTCGCCGACCAAGGGAATACTGCCCAGCCAGGTCGGTGCTTCAGGCAGACCGTCGACTTGCACATCCTTGATGAATGCCGTGGCATCGCGTACATGATCCGCGAGGTTGAAGCCCAGCCACACCAGCGGTGCTGCCACCAGTAACATCCAGCCCAACGTCAGTAACAGCGCCGCCAGGGATTCACGACCATTGAGCCAACGGGTCAACAAACGCATCAGCGGCCAACTGGCAAATGCCAGCACCGCGCCCCAGAACAGCGCCGACCAGAACGGCGCCATCACCCAGAAGCTCGCGCCAAACAGCACCAGGAGCAGAATCTGCACCAACAGCCGATCGTTATTGGGCATACAAAGTCTCGAAAAAATCAGTCAGCAAAAGAGTAGGCGAACGCGCAGAACGCGTTCGCTGAATGAAGCTTATCGCAACAGTTCGAAGTGCAGGCCAGAGCCTTCGACGCTGCCGGTTTCCATCCGCGCCGCCCGTACACCCTGGTCGGTCAGCGCCTGACGCCAGGCTTCGGCATGGGGTCCGGAAACATTGACGCGCAACGTGGTGTCCAGGTTCAGGCCTCGGGAAATCAAGCGCAGCCAGGTGTCGTCTGGGTCGCCGTCGAGTTTGGGGAAATCAAGTTCACCGGTGCTCTTGAGCTGCCGCAGCAAAGTCGCGGAAGTCGGTAACAAGTCGCCCAGTGGTGCAGCAGCGTCGAACTGTTCGACGTGCAGATAAGCCCTGCGATTGCCGCGCGTGATGCTGTAAAGCGCCACAAGCGTATTGTCTTGAGGGGCCGCCAGACGCAGCAGCAAATAAGCTTGCTGATTATCGGCGCCATACAGCTTGGCGTTGCCGAAGACTTCATTGGCCCACAGGCTGCTTTCGCCACAATCCCGGGCCTGACACCAGAACAACAACTCGGCGCCCTGCTTTTGCAAGGCTTCGCGAGCGGCGGTGAAGGCATCGGTAGAGGAATGCTCCGGTGGTAATTCGTAGGTCACCGAGGTGGTTTGACCCCGGGCGGTGACTTGACCATCAAAGCGCAACTGACCACTGATCTTGCGGATCGAACCCAACGGGTAGATCCGCTCAAGCTCGACAGCCGGGCGATAGTCGACGATCTGCGCATCGGCCATACGCGGCACGATCGGCAGGTCCTGACTGCCTGGGATATCAGCGGCAAATAAAAGAGGACTGAAACAACACAGCGCCAGCGGAGTGAGTGAACGCATGGATAGACTCATCGAATCAGCATGGCCTGGGCACCCTTGATGACACTGTCGTCATCGATGCGCTCGGGTACCAGTAAACCGCGTTGTACCGCAGGGCGTGCCTCCATGGTCGCCATCCAGCGCTGCAGGGCTGACAAGCCATCCACCGCGACACCGGACCATTCATGGCCACGGACCCACGGATAAGTGGCAATGTCGGCAATGCTGTATTCGCCCGCCAGAAACTCTACTGTTTGCAGACGCGTGTCGAGCACTTCATACAAGCGCCGGGTTTCGTGTTGATAACGGTCGATGGCGCCTTGGAGTTTTTCCGGGAAGTAACGGAAAAACACGTTGGCCTGGCCCTGCATCGGCCCGACTCCGCCCATCTGAAACATCAGCCACTGCAACACCACCGATCGCCCCTTGGGGTCCTGGGGCAGCAGTTTGCCGGTCATCTCGGCGAGGTAAATCAGGATCGCGCCGGACTCGAACACGGCGAAATCGCCATTGGCACGGTCGACAATCGCCGGAATCCGCCCATTGGGATTGATCTTGAGGAAGTCCGGGGACTTCTGTTCCTTTTTGTCGAAACTCAAGGCGTGCACCGTATAGGGCAGGCCGAGTTCCTCGAGCACGATAGAGACCTTGTGGCCATTCGGGGTCGCAGCGGTGTACAGATCTATCATGGTTGTCTCCCATTTCAACCCGCCCAGCCTCGACAGTTGCCCGGCGCAAGTCAAGGAACAGCGAAGAACCGATTGAAACAGTCTGCGACAAGGTCGGCACCGGGTTCGTCATTCAGGTGCAAATGATGGCCGCCAGGCAACTGTTCACGGCTAAAGGGTAGACGTTCCAGCAGCTCTGGATGTTTGGCGAGCATGCCGTCAGCCGCGACCACCAGATGTGCAGGACAACTGACGCGCTGAACGAAGGCCATTGCCTGTTCGGTGGTCAGACGTAGCGGTGACGGAAGGGTCAGGCGGCTGTCAGTGCGCCAGGTATAACCGCCCGGCACCGGCATCAAGCCACGCTGAGCCAGCAGTTCGGCGGCTTCGCGACTGACCGCCACCAAACCTTTCATGCGTGCTTCGATGGCGCGATCGAGCGTGCTGTAGACCGGTTTGCGTTTTTCCCGCAGATCCAGCTGCGCTTGCAGGGCCATGCCCATACGCTCGGCGGCGTTTTCTCCTTTGTCTGTAGGAGGAATGATGCCGTCGATCAAGGCCAGATGAGTTACCCGTTCCGGCAACGACCCGGCCAACACCAGCGAGACGATTGCCCCCAGGGAATGCCCCAGCAGTGCAAAACGCTTCCATCCCAACTGCTCGGCCACTTGCAGCACGTCATGGGCGTAGTCCCACAGCGCGTAACCGGCACCGTTTGGCCGATGCCCTGAGTGACCGTGCCCGGCCATGTCCAGCGCGATGATGCGCAAGCCCTTGAGCTTGGGCGCCAGCCGGGCAAAGCTGTTGGCGTTGTCCAGCCAGCCATGCAAGGCGATCACCGGCAAGCCGTCCTCGGGACCGAACAGGTGCGCCGCCAATTCGATATGCGGCAGGCTCAGGCGAACTTCTTCTACGACGCTGCTCATGCACAATCCTGTTGGCGGCGACCTTCCCAGCGACTGAACAGATTCTTCAGCAGCGTGGCCGTGTCTTGTGGACGTTCGAGGGGAAACATATGGCCACCGGGCATGGTCAAGGACTCACCAAGAGGCATGCGCCCGACGGAACGGGCGTGATGGCGCATCACCACGCGGCTCTTGTGCCCACGAACCACCGCCAGCGGCACTTTCAACTGCCGTGCACGGCCGGGGCTGGTGTGGGGCACACCACGGTAGATGCTGATTTCCGTGGCCGGATCGAAACGCAGGCGCAACTTGTCGCCGACCTTTTGCAAACCATGTTGAAGATAGGCATCGAAACATTCCGGGTCGAAGCCACGAAACAGGGTTTTGCCGGCGAAATACAGGCGAGCCGCTTCCAGATCGACGAACTCTTCCCGTCGTCCCAACGTACGACCGGCCGGGGTCAGGCGATCAATGAAACCGAAGCGTTTGGCAGCACGGATCACCCATTGATCGGCCCGGGTCAGCACCGGCGAATCGAGCATCACCACGCCGCGATACAGCTCAGGACAACGCAACGCGGCGTGCAGGTGCAGCACGCCGCCGAAGGAATGACCAACGCCCCAGATCGGCTCCGGTTGCTGCTTGAGGTGATGGATCAGCTCATCCACCAGATTGTTCCAGTTGTCGTCTGCCGGAAAACGCGGGTCATGGGCGTGCTGCTCCAGATGCGTCACCTGGTACTCGGGCGCCAGCGCCGCGAACAACTTGCCGTAGGTCCCCGAAGGAAATCCATTGGCGTGGGCGAAAAATATCTGTTGCGACATACCTGCAAATCCATGAGCGAGAACAGGGGTTGATTGTCCGTAAGACGGGGTCCTACAGCAATGACCGTAACTGACAGGAATGATGACAGTCGGGTCAGGACGATGACCGTTCAGCATCCACTGAGAATCTTGTGGCGAGCGAGCTTGCTCGCGTTCGGCTGCGCAGCAGCCGCAAAATTGGTGAATGCGGTGTAACCAGAGAGCGCTGCAATCCGGTTGGGGCCGCTTCGCGACCCAGCGGGAGCAAGCTCCCTCGCCACAAAAATTCGCCGGCCATGAATCTTTGGCTCGATCAGGAATCAACGCGCCGGCGGGTTCTCACCCACCGGCACCACCGCCATGGTCAGCCGTGACACGCAACTGGCCTTGCCCTCATCGCTGCTCAAACGAATATCCCAGACATGGGTGGTGCGACCAATGTGAATCGCCTTGGCCACCGCCGTCACTCGCCCACTGCGCAGGCCGCGCAAATGGTTGGCGTTGATTTCCAGGCCCACGCAATAAAACTTGCTGGCGTCGATGCACAGGTAACTGGCCGTCGAGCCGACGGTTTCGGCCAGCACCACCGAGGCGCCGCCGTGCAGCAAACCATAAGGTTGGTGCGTACGATGGTCGATGACCATGCTCGCGGTCAGGGACTCGTCATCGAAGGCTTCGAAGCGAATATCCAGCACTTCGCCAATGGTGTTTTTCTGCATTGCGGTCAACTGTTCGACATTGGGAGTGGTGCGCCACAGACTCATCGTTGGGTTCCTTTGTTGGTATTGTTCGTGGCTCAATCCTGCCACAGCACCGCCTCGCTGCGCTCGCTCCATTCTGCAAACCGAGCACCGTAAGCCGCTTCGATCATGTTGCGCTTGATCTTCAGGGTCGGTGTCAGGAAGCCGTTTTCCACTGCCCAACTGTCCTTGACTACCACCAGCCGACGCAAGCGCTCATGCCTGTCGAGAACGCCGTTGACCTCCTCCAGCAGTCTTTCCAGACTTGAATGCAAACCCGCCCGGGCCGATCCTTTCGCGTCCTGCTGACCGACCGCCGACAACACGCACAAACCCAGTGGTGCACTCAGCCCATCGCCAACCACACACACTTGTTCGATCCGCGCATGCACCGCCAGGCGATTTTCAATCGGTGCCGGGGCAACGTATTTGCCTTTGCTGGTTTTGAAGATTTCCTTCAGGCGCCCGGTCAGGCGCAAGTTGCCTTCGGCGTCTTCCTCGCCCTTGTCACCGGTACGCAAGAAGCCATCCTCGGTGATGGTTTCGGCGGTTTTCCCGGGTTCCTTGAAATAGCCGAGCATCGTCGCACCGCTACGCACCAGTACTTCACCAGACGGTTCGATACGTACGTCGACTTCCGGGCATGGCTGGCCGATCCAGCCAGGTTTGTTCTGACCTGGCTGGCCGATGTGGGAATAACCGCAACTTTCAGTCATGCCGTACACCTCCAGCACATCCAGCCCCAGTTTTCGGTACCAGAGCAGCAAGGTCTGCGGCACGGGCGCAGCACCGGACAAGGCGATGCGCAAGGCGTCCAGCCCGAGCCCAGCGAGGACTTTGTGCCCTACCCGTTTGCCGATGAAGGGCAAGCCGAGCAGGAAGTCGAGGCGTTTTTCCGGGATCTTGCTGTAGACGCCCATCTGGAATTTGGTCCATATCCGCGGCACGCCAAACAGCGCGGTCGGCCGGGCACGTTGCAAATCGGTAAGGAAGGTATCGAGGCTCTCGGCAAAAAATACCGTTTGTCCGGTGTAGATCGATGCCAGCTCGACGAACATCCGCTCAGCGACGTGGCACAACGGCAGGTAGGACAGCAGGCGATCCGACTCATTCAGGCCGAATAACTGCGTGCCACGGGTGGTGGCAAATCCCAAGTTGCCGAAGTTGTGCATCACGCCTTTGGGCTGGCCCGTGGTGCCGGAGGTGTAAATGATGGTCGCCAGCTGATCGGCGGCGGGTTTGGGGTCGTCCTGAATCGGCGAGCTGCATTGCAGATCGGTCCAGCTGAAATCGAAGTTGCCGGCCGGACACAGCGGCAAGCTGATGGTCGGCAGGTTGGGTTTGACCCCGGCGGACATGCCCGGCCAGTCATCCAGCTTGCCAATGAACACCAGCGCGGCTTCGGAGTGATCGAGCACCTGGGCCACGGAATCGGCGGTCAGATTGGGGTACAGCGGCACCGAGACATGCCCGGCCATCCAGATCGCCAAGTCGGCGATGATCCAGTGGGCGCAGTTTTTCGAGATCAGCGCAATGTGGCTGCCTTGTGGCAATTCGCGAGCCCGCAGCCAGTGGGCGGCACAGCGCGCCTGATGACCAACATCGGCCCAGGTCAGCGCCTCGACCTGACCGCCTCCTGTCGGCTGGACCAGAAAGCGCTGGCGGGGATGACGGGCTTCACGCTCGTAGAAAGCGTCCAATGGCAAACGGGAAGCAGCAGACATGCGACTTGCTCCTTTATTTTTTGTCTGGAGCAAGCGTAGCCAACCAAGCAAGTGCTTGGTTGACTATTTCACACAAAAAAACGGAACGCCTCCGCCCTTGTAGGAGCGAGGCTTGCCCGCGAAGGGGCCTTCGAAGACGCTAAAAGCTTCGCGGGCAAGCCTCGCTCCTACAAAAGCAAAGGCCAGAGCCAGAGCAGAAGCAGGTTACGGGTGCTTGATGCCGTTGAGCTTCATCGACCCGATCAGCAGTTCATTGTTCTCCAGCTCGGCCAGGCCGGCGGTGCTGACTTTTTCCGGCGGATAGCCGGCGCCGTGCTGCAGATAGCTCAGCAGGTTGCCCACCAGCGGATTGTGACTGACCAGCAGGACATCACTCACCGATACAAGCTGCTCCGCCACCTTGTCCGGCTCGGTATCCGGGGTCAGCCAGTCGACGGTGCGGATCTCTGGCTCGAAACCCAGCGCTTCACGCACCAATAAAGCCGTCTCCTGCGCTCGCAGGAGAGGACTGGAGTAAATGGCGGTGAGTGGCTGGCCGATCAATTGTGCGGCCGTGCGCAACACCTCTTCACGCCCCTTGACGGTCAATGCCCGCTCAGAGTCCGGGCGAGTACCGTGAGGCTCGGCTTCACCATGACGCAATACCCAGAGTTTCATAATTTCGGTTCCTCATCTCGGGCCGGATGCGGTGCTGGCGCCACAACGTGCGGGGCTTCACCTTCCGGTGTACGCGGCGTCGGCCAGTCGGCGAACGGCCAAGGCTTCTGGTCGCTGTGAAAGCTGCCGAAACGACCGATCTGCGCCAGAAACTGGCTCAGGCTGTCGCCGAAATTCATCAAGCTGGCGCTCGGTGCGCCATAAATCAAACGATAGATCAGCTGCACCAACACCACCGCACCGAGGATCAATTGCGCCACTTGCCAGACCAGCACATAGACAATCATCCACAGCACCCGCAGCAGGATGGATTCGTACTTGGCTTCTACTTTCTGATCGTTCATGTCTCGCTCCGTTCCTATTGAGTAGAGGGTTCAGTTGAAATCGCTGGTGGAAATAAAGTCGACGTCGGTTTTCGGCTCGCCGCGCATCAGCAGCGCGATCACCTGTTCAAGCGTGCGCCCTTCGAACAGAATGGCATGCAATCCGGCGACCAGCGGCATATACACACCCACCTCCTGAGCCTTGGCCTTGAGCACCTTGAGGGTGTTCACCCCTTCGGCGACTTCACCCAGACGCGTCACCGCATCCTCCAGGCTCAAGCCCTGGCCGAGGGCAAACCCGACCTGATAGTTGCGGCTTTTCGGCGACGAGCAGGTGACGATCAAATCGCCGACACCCGCAAGGCCGAGGAAAGTCATCGGGTTGGCGCCCTGATTCACCGCGAAGCGGGTCATTTCCGCCAGTGCCCGGGTGATCAGCATGCTCTTGGTGTTTTCACCCATGCCCAACGCCACCGCCATGCCGGCGATGATTGCATAGACGTTTTTCAGCGCCCCGCCCAGCTCCACGCCAAAGCGGTCGGCGCTGGCATACACGCGAAAAGTCCGGCCGTGCAGCGCGGCCTGGACCTGCTGGCAAAGATCTTCGTCTTCGCTGGCAACCACTGTGGCGGTCAGCGCGTGTTCGGCGATTTCACGGGCCAGGTTCGGGCCGGACAGCACACCGATGCGCGCTTGTGGGGCGATGTCTTCAAGGATCTGGCTCATCAGCTTGAACGTGTGGGCTTCGATGCCTTTGGTCAGGCTCACCAGCAACTTGCCGCTCAACAGTTGGGCGTGGGGTGCCAGCACCGAGCGCAGCGCGCTGGACGGCAACGCGACGAAGCACAGGTCGCAGGCCTCCAGGGTGGTTTGCAGGTCTGTGACCGCCTCCACCGCCGCAAGAATCTTGATGCCTTTGAGGTAACGCGGGTTCTCGCGATCGACCCGAATGGCCTCGGCCTGCTCGGGGTCACGCATCCACAGCCGGACCTGATGCCCATTCTCGGCCAACAGATTAGCCACGGCGGTACCAAAACTTCCGCCTCCCAGGACCGCAATTGGGCGCTGTTCAGTCATATGCAATCCGTTAATCCATACCAGTGGCGATGTCGGCATTATACGGAGCGGCCCGGTGGCGGCCAGCCCCAGCATCAATTACCGACACTTGTAGAAAGAAGACCAAGAAAACCGAGGAAAATGCCCTCATCGTGACTGGAAAAGTCGTTGCGCTCGGTTAACATGCGCGCCAACTAATCGCTATCAAGGCCGTGCCGTGTCTTTTGGCTTTCCCTGCCCTCGCTCGCCGCTGGTACTGACGCTGATCTTCAGCTCGCCGTTGCTGGCCGACGACTTGTTCCTCGACAACGATCCGTTGCCGCAAGTGCTGACGGCGACGCGCCTGAAGCAGTCGCCTGCGGCTGTGCCGGGGAGCATGACGGTGATCGACAGCGAACTGATCAATGCCAGCGGTGCGCGGGACATCAGCGAGTTGCTGCGGCTGGTGCCAGGGATGATGGTCGGTAATATCAGCGGCAATCAGGCGGTGGTGAACTACCACGGCACCAACGCCAGTGAAGCGCGGCGCCTGCAAGTGTTGATCGATGGCCGCTCGGTGTACCGCGCAGGACTGGCCACGGTGGACTGGAGTGATATTCCGGTGGCCATGGAAGACATCGAGCGCATCGAGGTTTTCCGTGGCCCCAACACCGTCAGTTACGGCGCCAACGCGCTGATGGCGGTGGTCAACATCATCACTCGCAAACCGGCCGACAGCCACGGCACGCGGCTGAAAGTCACCCGTGGCCAGCGCGGCATCAATGATTTCTACGCCAGCCAGGGCATAGGCTGGGACAGCGGCGACTTGCGCCTGTCGCTGTCCGGTCAACAAGACGATGGCTTCGACTCGGACCGTAACGGCGCCGATTACCGCGACAGCCGTCGCTTGAACCGCTTCAGCCTCGCCGTCAGCCAGACGCTCAATGAAAACCAGAGCATCGATTGGCAAATGAATGCCAAGGACGGGAGCAACCAGCGGCCCTATACCTACCGCCCTGTATTCCCGGGGATTACCGCTGCCGGGAACAATTCTGACGTCATCGCCAAGGACTATGCCGGCTCGCTGCGCTGGAACCTGGACATCAATCCTGATCACAGCCTTTATATTCAAGGCTCGGCGCAACACTGGGATCGCCAGCAAACCTGGCGTGCCTGCGATGCCGAGGTCTCGTTCAGCCCGGAGCTGACCGAGCTCTGGCAACTCAATCCGAATTACACCGAACGCCTGGCGCGCAACATGGTGCGCTTTACCGGCCTGGGTGCACCGGCAGGCACACCGGCCGAACAGGCATTGGGCAATCAGGTGCTGGACCAATGGCAAAACGGCGCCCGACAAACCCTCTGCGGCGATATTGATCAGAGCGCCCGGGAATCGCGCTACGACCTCGAACTGCAAGACACGCTCAGCCTGTCCGACAGTCTGCGGCTGGTCAGCGGCCTGAACTATCGTTACGACCGGGCAGACTCCGAGACCTACTTCAATGGCACGCTCGACGACACCACTTGGCGGGCATTCGGCCAACTCGAATGGCGCGCCACCGAACACTGGTTGTTGCAGGGCGGGGCGATGTTTGAAGAAACGCAATTGACCGGCAACTCGCTGACCCCGCGGGTGGCGGTCAATTACCTGATCAATCCGCGGCACGGCTTGCGCGCGGTATATTCGGAAGCCATCCGTTCGCCAGACATGTTCGAAAACAACGTCAACTGGAGCTACCAGGTAACCAACCTGCGACCCAGTGCCTACGGCCAGACCAGCGCTCGCTATTTCGTCAAGACCCGTGGCCCGGGCGACCTCGACCAGGAACGCATGCGCTCCCGGGAATTGGGCTACAACGGCTACTTCGCCGAGTGGGGGCTGGCGGTCGACGTGAAGCTGTTCTACGACGAAATCACCGGCATGATCAGCGAACCGCTACGTAACAACCAATACATCGCCAGCAACTCGAACAGCTCCCGCTTCAGCGGGACTGAAACCCAGCTGGATTGGCGCGTCAGCAGCGCCGATCGTTTGCGCCTGACCTATGCCTACGTCGATGCCGACGCGAGCAACCCACTGGATGCACAACAGACTGCGCGCAACAGCGGCTCCGCCGGTTGGCTACGCAGCTGGGGCCAGGGCTGGAACAGCGCGCTCTTTTACTATGGTGCCGACGCCCTCAACAGTTATCGCTTCGAACGGGTCGACACGCGCATCGCCAAACGCATCGGTTTGGGCAAGGCCAATCTGGAGCTGGCCGGAGTCCTCCAGCAACGCCTCGACAATCAGCCCACCACCTTCGTCGACAACCACTACGACGATCGCCGGGTGCTCTACTTCAGCGCGGAGCTGGAGTTCTAAGATGCAGTATCGCCCGTCACGGAAGACGCCAACCCTTGGCCGCCTGCTGGCCGGGTTGTGCCTGGTGCTTACCGGGCTGCTGTGCAATCTGCCGGCACGGGCCGACGACATTCTGCTGACCGGTGCCGAGGAGAGTCCCGGCGTGCAGTCTTTCGTTCAGGCCCTCAGCGAGTTGCGCCCCACCGACAGCGTACGCTTTCAGCCTCTTGCCAGCCTGCCGGCGCCAGGCCAATTGCCCGTTGGCATCCGTCTGATTTTACTGGACTTGCCCAGCCTCGACTGGCGCCTGCAAGACGCCCAAGGCCCGGCGACGCTGGTGCTGCGCATCAGTCGTCTGCAAGCCCGTCAACGCTTGGGCAATGCCCTGCCCCCGCACCTCAGCCTGCTCTGGAGCGATCCGCCGCTGGACCGACAGTTGCGCCTGATCCGACTGCTCCTGCCCGAGGCCCGGCGGGTCGGTGTGCTTTTCGACAGCCACAGCGAATTCTTGTTGAAGGAACTGCGTCAGGCCGCCCTGCCCCTGGGCCTTGAAGTGGTCACCGAGCGCTGGGATAACACCCATGACAGTCGCCCTTTGCAGGCCCTGCTGAAGGACAGTGATGTGCTGTTGGGCCTGGACGACCCTGATCTGTACAACCCGAAAACCGTGAAAAACCTGCTGCTCAGCAGCTATGCGCGGCAACTGGCGCTGATCGGTCCCAACGCAGCCTTCGTCAGGGCCGGTAGCCTGGCCAGCACTTACAGCGACCAGAACGATTGGCTGAAGATTCTCGACGAACTGCTCGACCGCCCCTCGAACACCTGGCCGCGCGCACTTTATCCGCAACACTTCAAGGTCTTGAGCAACCCGCAAGTGGCTCGTTCATTAAGTATTGAACTGATGAATGAAGCCTCTGTCGCAACACAGCTGGCCGAAGGAGAACGCCGCCCATGACCTTCCGTCGCGGTTGGGACATCAATACCCGCACCCAGATCATCAGCCTCGGCCCGGCCCTGTTGCTGACGTTGCTGCTGATCAGTTTTTTCACCTTCGTGCGAATCCAGGACCTGCGCCAGGAACTCAATCACACCGGTCAACTGATCGCCAATCAACTGGCGCCGGCCACCGAATACGGGGTCATTTCGGGCAACAACGAGGTGCTCGAAAGCTTGCTCAAGGCGACGCTAGCCACGCCCAATGTGCGCTTTCTGGAAGTGCAGGACAGCACCAACCGGATTCTGGTGTATGTCGAGCAACCGTCGGAAGCCCACAACCGCTCGCATCAGGTCGAAGTGTTCCAGGCTCCAGTGCGCCTGCAACGCATCGCGCTCAACAATGACTTTTTCCAGAACAGTCGCACCGTCGCCAGTGCGCCGCACGAGGATTATCTGGGACGGGTGATCGTCGGCCTGTCCAATGACGCCTTTAACCAGCGCCAGCAGGAAATCCTCTTCAAGGCCGGGATCCTGGCGTTGTTCGCACTGTTATTTACTTTTTTGCTGGCTCGGCGCCTGGCCGGCAGCCTGTCGCAACCGATCCACGACATCGGCAATGCGGTCAAGGCGATCCAGCAAGGCGACTACAAAACACCCCTGCCGATTGTCGACGACACGGAACTGGGCGCCCTGTCGCAGCACATCAACAACCTTGCCCAAGGCCTTGAGCAAGCCAGTCGCGAACAGCATCAGGCCATGGCGCAATTGATCCAGACCCGCGAAGAAGCGGAAAAGGCCAACAACGCCAAATCCGATTTCCTGGCGATGATGAGTCATGAATTGCGCACGCCGATGAACGGCGTGCTGGGCATGCTGCAACTGCTGGAAACCACCGAGATGACCGAGGAGCAGATCGAGTACGCGGCGCTGGCTTCGGAATCCACCGAACACCTGCTCAAAGTGATCAATGACATTCTCGACTTCTCGCGCATCGAGCGTTCGGAACTGGAGCTGGAGCACATTCCGTTCAACCTCGCGGACTTGATCGGCAGTTGCGCCCAGTCGTTCCAGCACAGTGCAGTGCAACGCGGGCTAGATATGCAACTGCGGATCCCCGAGGACATGCGCACCCTTCAGGTTCAGGGCGATCCGACGCGAATCCGGCAGATTCTGGTCAATCTGGTCGGCAACGCGCTGAAGTTCACCGAACGGGGCCGCGTCACCATCGAACCGCAATGGCAGTCCCTGGATCACGAACTGCTGTGGTTCACCTGCACCGTGCGCGACAGCGGGATCGGCATCCCGCCCGCAAGCCTGGAATTGATGTTCAACGCGTTTCAGCAGGCCGATAGTTCTATTTCAAGACGGTACGGCGGCACCGGACTGGGGCTGCCGATTGCCCGTACTCTGGCTGAGCGGATGGGCGGCACCTTGCGCGCTCAGAGTGAAGAAGGCGTTGGTTCGGTGTTCACCCTGGAAATCCCTTTGGCTCTGTATAAACAGCCACTGCCAGTGCTGACCCCGCGAGGACATACCGGCAATGACCATGGCGAAGGTCGCAATGTGCTGCTGGTAGAGGATAATCCGGTCAATCGCACCGTCGTCGAAGCAATGTTGCGCAGCCTGGGCTTTACTGTCAGCGTCGCGACCGATGGTGCACAAGCGGTGCGCAGTGCCGAAAGCCTGATTTTCGAAGCGATTCTGATGGACTGCCGACTGCCGGTCATCGACGGTTACGAGGCCACCCGACAGATTCGCCAACTACCCGGCTGCGCTGACGTGCCGATCATTGCTCTGACAGCCAATGCCTTGCAGGGCGACCGCGAAGCCTGTTTATTGGCGGGAATGAACGATTACCTGGCCAAGCCCTTTAAACGCGCTGATCTGCAGCAGGTTCTACAGCGATGGGTGCAGTAGAACAGGCCTTTTGGCGATCTGCGACTGGCGTGAACGACGAAAGTGCGGCAGTCTTAGGCTCCCGAACAGGCCCGAAAAGGGGCTTGAATAATAATTTCAGTGCACAAGTGTACATTCATGTCCTTGGCGCTGTGACTTTCACCACAACGCAATAGTCTATGAGTAGGCTGCTGACTCGAGGCATGAACGCTTCGATCGGCCGGGAAGATTCGCCCCACCCTGCCGCATGGACTATTGAGGAGCTCGCATGACCAAACAAAACGCCTTTACTCGGGAAGACTTGCTGCGCTGCAGTCGCGGTGAGCTGTTCGGCCCAGGTAACGCGCAACTGCCCGCCCCGAATATGCTGATGGTCGATCGCATCACCCTGATCAGCGAAGAGGGTGGCAAGTACGGCAAAGGTGAATTGGTCGCCGAGCTGGATATCACTCCGGATCTGTGGTTCTTCGCCTGCCACTTCGAAGGTGATCCGGTAATGCCGGGCTGCCTGGGCCTCGATGCCATGTGGCAACTGGTCGGTTTCTTCCTCGGCTGGCAAGGTCTGCCGGGCCGCGGTCGCGCCTTGGGTTCGGGCGAAGTAAAATTCTTTGGCCAGGTACTGCCAACCGCCAAGAAAGTCACCTATAACATCCATATCAAACGCGTCCTGAAGGGCAAGCTGAACCTGGCCATTGCCGATGGTTCGGTGACCGTCGACGGCCGCGAAATCTATACCGCCGAAGGCCTTCGGGTCGGCGTGTTCACCTCCACTGACAACTTCTAAGGGTTATCCGCATGCGCCGCGTCGTTATCACTGGTCTGGGCATCGTTTCGTGCCTGGGCAATGACAAAGAGACCGTCTCCGCTAACCTGCGTGCAAGCCGCCCTGGCATCCGGTTCAACCCGGAATATGCCGAAATGGGTCTGCGTAGCCAGGTTTCCGGCTCCATTGACCTTCCCCTCGAAGAACTGATCGATCGCAAGATCTTTCGCTTCGTCGGCCACGCGGCGGCTTACGCCTACCTGGCCATGAAAGATGCCATCGCAGATTCCGGTCTGACCGAAGAGCAAGTCTCCAACCCGCGTACCGGCCTGATCGCCGGTTCCGGTGGTGCCTCCACGCTGAACCAGATGGAAGCGCTGGATATCCTGCGCGAGAAAGGCGTCAAGCGCGTCGGCCCGTACCGCGTCACGCGGACCATGGGCAGCACGGTTTCCGCTTGCCTGGCCACGCCGTTCAAAATCAAAGGCGTGAACTACTCGATCTCTTCCGCCTGCGCCACCAGTGCTCACTGCATTGGTACCGCTGTGGAGCAGATCCAGTTGGGCAAGCAGGACATCGTCTTTGCCGGTGGCGGTGAAGAAGAGCATTGGAGCCAATCGTTCCTGTTCGATGCCATGGGCGCCCTGTCCAGCCAGTACAACGAAACCCCGGAAAAAGCCTCGCGTGCCTATGACAAAAACCGTGATGGTTTCGTCATCGCCGGCGGTGGCGGTATGGTCGTGGTCGAAGAGCTGGAACACGCTCTGGCCCGTGGCGCGAAGATCTACGCGGAAATCGTTGGCTACGGCGCGACCTCCGACGGCTACGACATGGTCGCTCCAAGCGGCGAAGGCGCCATCCGCTGCATGCAGATGGCCATGTCCACTGTCGACACTCCGATCGACTACCTGAACACCCACGGCACCTCGACTCCGGTCGGCGACTCCAAGGAAATGGAAGGCGTGCGTGCAGTGTTCGGCGACAAGGCTCCGGCCATCAGCTCCACCAAGAGCCTGTCGGGTCACTCCCTGGGCGCCGCTGGCGTTCAAGAGGCGATCTACTGCTTGCTGATGATGGAAGGCAACTTCATGGCGGGTTCCGCCAACATCGAGGAACTGGACCCGGAAGTGGCAGACATGCCAATCCTGACCAAGACTCGCGAAGACGCCACCATCAATACCGTGATGAGCAATAGCTTCGGTTTCGGTGGCACTAACGCCACACTGGTACTGAAGCGCTGGCAGGGTAAGTAATACCCCGCCGCTTCGCCGTAAACAAAAACGCCCCGACTGGTTCGGGGCGTTTTTTTTGGTGCCAGCTTTCTGTAGAAGCCAGGCTTGCCGGCGAAGGCGTACTCAAGGACGCCTTCGCCGGCAAGCCTGGCTCCTACAGGTAATCAGGTTCAAATCCGTGGTTTTCCATCCCCTCGAACATGAAACATTTGTCATGAAACTCAATGGCCTGCGACTGAATGTCGCGTATTTCGCGGGCTGCAGGACTTTTTCCGTTTTTGCAAAAAACCGCTACCAAACTCAGTCGTTTACTTAGCCAGCTAATAAAACTTATAACAAAGGCCTGCACACGCCTTGCTGCAGATAACAGAGATTGGAGCTAGCAGATGACTGTAAAAGTAACTGAACGCGACGATTCACATATGTCCCATGAAGGCATCGCCGCCGGTATCCGCATCTGGGATGTACATCAACAAGACCTGTTGGTCGGGATGTTCCACTCCGAGACCGAAGCCCATAAATACAAGACCGAACTTGAAACACTGGAGCAACAGCGCGAAGTACGCTCTGCATAATGACCGCATTGAAAACGACAAACCCCGCCATGTGCGGGGTTTGTCGTTGTTGCAGTCGCTAACGGCTTACCACATCAGATCGTCAGGGATCTGATAAGCGGCGTACGGATCGTCCTCGGCAATAACCTCTTCTGTCTGCACATTCAGTTGCACGATGCGCTGTGGATCGCGCTCCTGAATCTTCAGGGCCGCTTCACGAGGGATCACTTCGTAACCACCGGCGTGGTGCACGATCGCCAGCGAACCGCTGCTGAGTTTATTGCGCATCAGGCTGTTGACGGAGATGCGCTTGACCTTCTTGTCGTCGACGAAGTTGTAGTAGTCCTCGGTGGTCAGCTTGGGCAGGCGCGAGACTTCGATCAATTGCTTGACCTGAGCGGCACGGGCCTTCGCTTCCGCTTTCTCCTGCTGCTGACGGTTCAGCTCCTGGTCGCGCTTGACCTTCTCGGCCATGGCTTCCTGAGCGGCGCGCTGCTGGGAGTCATCGAGTTCGATCTGGCCTTTGTGGGCCAGACGTTGCTGCTTCTGCTTCTCTTTGCCGACCTGTTTGGCCTGCTTTTGATTGACCAGCCCTGCTTTGAGCAACTGGTCGCGAAGGGAAATGCTCATGGTGCTTATTTCTCACTTAGGCAACTGCTCAACCGCAGCTGGGCAAATTCTTTTCCTGACGTTTGGCTTCGCCCCACAAGGCGTCCAACTCTTCGAGGGTGCAATCTTCTATGGGACGGTGGGTGTCGCGCAATGCCTGTTCGATAAATCGGAAGCGTCTTTCAAATTTTGAGTTGGCGCCGCGCAGTGCGGTTTCCGGATCGACCTTGAGGTGTCGCGCCAGATTGACCACGGAAAACAGCAGGTCGCCAACTTCATCGGCAATCGCTGCCGAGTCATTGTCGGCCATGGCTTCGAGCACTTCATCGAGTTCTTCACGAACCTTGTCGAGCACCGGCAAGGCGTCCGGCCAGTCGAAACCGACCTGCCCTGCGCGCTTCTGCAGTTTTGCCGAACGGGACAGCGCCGGCAATGCGGCAGGCACGTCGTCGAGCAAGGACAACTGCTGCGGCGCCGAAGATTTCTCGGCGCGCTCTTCAGCCTTGATCTCTTCCCAGCGTTGCTTGACCTGTTCTTCATTCAGACGCGGGATGTCCAGCGGCGCATACAGATCACCGGTGGGGAACACGTGAGGATGACGGCGGATCAGCTTGCGCGTGATGCTGTCGACCACGCCATCGAACTCGAATCGACCTTCTTCCCGGGCCAGTTGGCTGTAATAAACCACCTGGAACAACAAGTCGCCCAACTCACCCTGCAAGTGATCGAAGTCCCCGCGCTCGATGGCATCGGCAACTTCGTAGGCTTCTTCCAGAGTATGCGGCACGATGGTGGCGTAGGTTTGCTTGATGTCCCACGGGCAGCCGTACTGCGGGTCGCGCAGACGGTTCATCAGGTGCAATAGATCTTCAAGTGAATACATCAATTGGTCTCTACACAGTCACTTGTAGGAGCGAGGCTTGCCCGCGAAGGCGGCATATCTGACACACCGCCTTCGCGGGCAAGCCTTGCTCCTACAGTCACCATCAATTTCCGTGCAGGTCTCTCACGGCGTGCGGTTACGGCGGGTTTCGATGATGTTCGGCAATTGGGAAATCCGCCCCAGCAACCGTCCCAATGCATCCAGCCCGGGAATCTCGATGGTCAGGGACATCAACGCCGTGTTGTCCTCTTTGTTCGAACGGGTGTTGACCGCCAGCACGTTGATCCGCTCGTTGAGCAGCACCTGCGACACGTCACGCAGCAGACCGGAACGGTCGTAGGCGCGAATGATGATGTCCACCGGATAGGTGAGCACCGGCACCGGGCCCCAACTGACCTGGATGATCCGCTCCGGCTCGCGCCCGGCCAGTTGCAGCACCGAGGCGCAATCCTGACGGTGAATGCTCACGCCACGGCCCTGAGTGATGTAACCGACGATCGCATCCCCCGGCAGCGGCTGGCAGCAGCCGGCCATCTGGGTCATCAGGTTGCCGACGCCCTGGATCTGAATGTCGCCGCGCTTGCCTGGCTTGTAGCCTGTGGCTTTGCGCGGGATCAGTTCCAGCTGTTCGTTGCCGCGCTCCGGCTCGACCAGTTGCTGCGCCAGGTTCACCAGTTGTGCCAGGCGTAAATCGCCTGCGCCCAAGGCGGCGAACATGTCCTCGGCGGTCTTCATGTTGGCCTTTTCGGCCAGCTTGTCGAAGTCCACCTGCGGCAGGCCGAGGCGATTGAGTTCGCGCTCGAGCAAGGTTTTACCGGCCGCGACGTTCTGATCGCGCGCCTGCAATTTGAACCAGTGAACGATCTTCGCCCGCGCCCGCGAGGTGGTGATGTAACCCAGGTTCGGGTTCAGCCAGTCGCGGCTCGGAGTGCCGTGCTTGCTGGTGATGATCTCGACCTGTTCACCGGTTTGCAGGCTGTAGTTGAGCGGCACGATCCGCCCGTTGATCTTGGCGCCGCGGCAGTTGTGACCGATTTCGGTGTGCACGCGGTAAGCGAAGTCCAGCGGTGTCGCGCCCTTCGGCAAGTCGATGGCGTGACCGTCGGGAGTAAAGATGTAGACCCGGTCCGGCTCGATATCGACCCGCAGTTGTTCGGCAAGGCCACCAATATCGCCCAGTTCTTCATGCCACTCGAGCACCTGACGCAGCCAGGAGATTTTCTCTTCGTAGTGATTGGAACCGGATTTGACGTCGGTACCTTTGTACTTCCAGTGCGCGCAAACCCCCAACTCGGCTTCTTCGTGCATGGCGTGGGTGCGGATCTGCACTTCCAGCACCTTGCCTTCAGGGCCGATGACCGCGGTGTGCAGCGAGCGGTAGCCGTTCTCTTTCGGGTTGGCAATGTAGTCGTCGAACTCTTTCGGAATATGCCGCCACAGGGTGTGGACGATGCCGAGCGCGGTGTAGCAGTCGCGCATTTCCGGCACCAGCACGCGAACCGCGCGCACGTCGTAGATCTGGCTGAACTCCAGGCCCTTGCGCTGCATTTTGCGCCAGATCGAATAGATGTGTTTGGCCCGGCCGCTGATGTCCGCATCGACGCCGGTGGCCTGCAACTCGTCTTTGAGTTGGGTCATCACATCGGCGATGAAGCGCTCGCGATCCAGCCGTCGCTCGTGGAGCAACTTGGCGATCTGCTTGTATTGGTCGGGTTCAAGATAGCGGAAGGACAAGTCCTCCAGCTCCCACTTGATGTGACCGATACCGAGGCGGTGGGCAAGCGGCGCGTAAATGTCGAAGACTTCACGGGCGACGCGGTTGCGCTTCTCGTTGTCGGCGGTTTTCACCGCGCGGATGGCACAAGTGCGCTCGGCCAGTTTGATCAGCGCGACGCGCACGTCGTCGACCATGGCCACCAGCATTTTGCGCAGGTTTTCGACCTGGCCTTGAGTGCCCAGCACCAGGGATTGACGGGGGCTCAGGCTGGCGCTGATCGCCGCCATGCGCAACACGCCGTCGATGAGTTTGGCGACCACCGGACCGAAACGCTGGCTGACCGCCGGCAATTGGATCTGGCCTTCGCGCACGCCGCGGTACAGCACGGCGGCGACCAACGAATCCTGGTCGAGTTTGAGGTCGGCGAGAATCTCGGCGATCTCAAGGCCCGTGCGGAAACTCGAGGTCCCTTCGGACCACAGATTCTTCGCCGCATTGGCTTGTTGTTCGGCCTCGCGAGCGAACTCGCAGGCTTCCTTCAAGGCTTCGCGATCCAGTGCCGTATCGACACTGACCGCATGATCGAGCCAAGCCTCGAGATTGATACTGCCGTCCGTGTTGATCGGCTGGTGTGCTCTCACCTGTACCATCTTGCTTTACCTTCCCTACGACGCAGATTCAATGCGTCAAATCGCTGACCTTCGCTGCCCGTGTGCATTCGCGGGCTAAGACGAATGCGTTTTGCACGCGCGGGTCAGTCGGACCAGACGAGCCGTCCTAGCTCGCTTCAAATAACGCCATGGCCTCGACATGTGCCGTCTGAGGAAACATATCGAGAATCCCGGCACGTTTTAACCGGTAGCCCTGCTTGATCAATTCGACCGTGTCGCGCGCCAGCGTTGCAGGGTTGCACGACACATACACCAATCGCTTGGCACCCAGGGACGCCAGCTTGCGCACCACCTCAAAAGCACCATCGCGAGGTGGGTCCAAGAGTACCGCACAAAAGCCTTCACCGACCCATTCGGCATCGGCCAAAGGCTGGGATAAATCGGCCTGAAAAAACTTCGCATTATGCAAATTGTTGTTAGCGGCATTCGCGGCAGCCCGTTCGACCATCGCCTGCACGCCCTCCACCGCCACCACTTCGCGAACAGTTTTGGCCAGCGGCAAGGCAAAGTTGCCCAACCCACAGAACAGGTCCAGAACCCGTTCATCAGCTTTCGGCGCCAACCACGCCAACGCCTGGGCGACCATCGCCTCGTTGACCCCGGCGTTGACCTGGATGAAATCTCCTGGCCGGTACGCCAGGTTCAAATCCCACTGTTCAAGGCGATAACCCAGCGACTGATCGGCCTCGACCGGTTGCGGCTCACCATCGCCATGCAGCCACAATTGAGCGTCATGGAACGCGCAGAATTCCTTGAGGATGGTCAGGTCGGCTTCGGACAACGGCGCCATGTGCCGCAATAACACCGCCAATGACGAACCACTGAACAACTCCACATGCCCCAGCGCCTGAGGTTTGCTCAAGCGTCGCAGCATCTCCGGCAAGCGGCTCATGATCGGTTGCAAGGGCTGTACCAGCACCGGGCATTCGTTGATCGCGACGATGTCCTGACTGCCGGCAGCGCGGAAGCCGACTTCAAGTTTTTTCGCTTTCATGTCCCAACGCACCGCCACTCGGGCGCGACGACGGTAGCCGAATTCCGGACCGCTCAACGGCGCTGCCCACTCATCAGGTTCGACACCGGCAACCCGCGACAATTGCTCGGCGAGCATGCGCTGTTTCAGGGCGAGCTGTTCGTTGTGGGGCAAATGCTGCACGCTGCAACCACCGCAGCGAGCGGCATGAGCGCATGGTGCCGGGCGGCGCAATTCACTGGCCTGGAACACCCGTTCGGTGCGCGCCTCGACCACTTTGCCGTGGGCACCCAAGACCCGCGCCTCGACTTCTTCACCGGCCAATGCGCCGATGACGAACCAGGTGCGGCCTTCGAAAAACGCGATACCGCGACCGTCATTGGCCAGGCGCTCGATGGTCAAGCGCTGCTTTTTGCCGGTCGGGACTTGCGGGGCCTTGCTGCCGCCCGTGGGCTGGAAGCGCAGGCCTCTCTCTTGCTTGGCCATCAGTTGGGCGCGTCGAAAATGCCGGTCGACAGGTAACGGTCGCCACGGTCACAGATGATCGCGACGATCACCGCGTTTTCAACTTCTTTGGACAGACGCAGCATCGCCGCCACGGCACCGCCCGAAGACACCCCGCAGAAGATGCCTTCTTCGCGTGCCAGACGACGGGTCACGTCTTCGGCTTCGCTTTGCGCCATGTCGACGATCCGGTCCACGCGCTCGGCCTGGTAGATCTTCGGCAGGTATTCCTGCGGCCAGCGACGGATGCCCGGAATCGCCGAGCCTTCCATCGGTTGCAGCCCGATGATCTGCACGTTGTCGTTCTGCTCTTTCAGATAGCGCGAAACACCCATGATGGTGCCGGTGGTGCCCATCGAGCTGACGAAATGGGTGATGGTGCCTTCGGTCTGACGCCAGATTTCCGGACCGGTGGTGGTGTAATGCGCTTCAGGGTTGTCACCGTTGGCGAACTGATCCAGCACCTTGCCGCGACCTTCGGCCTCCATTCGCTGGGCGAGATCGCGAGCGCCTTCCATGCCTTCTTCCTGAGTGACCAGAATCAGCTCGGCGCCATAGGCCGTCATGGCGGCTTTACGCTCGGCGCTGGAGTTGTCCGGCATGATCAGGATCATCTTGTAACCCTTGATCGCGGCAGCCATGGCCAAGGCGATCCCGGTGTTGCCCGAGGTCGCTTCGATCAACGTATCGCCGGCGTGGATCTGCCCGCGCAATTCGGCGCGGGTGATCATCGACAGCGCCGGACGGTCCTTGACCGAACCCGCCGGGTTATTCCCTTCGAGCTTGAGCAAAAGGGTGTTGCTGGTGGCGCCAGGCAGGCGCTGCAAACGGACCAGCGGAGTGTTGCCGACGCAATCGGCGATGGTTGGGTACTGCAAGGTCATGGCGTATTCGCAATCCAGACTGCGGGGGCGCCTATCATACCGTCAAACGTGCGCAGGCCATATCACGCAAAGTGAGGGGCTTATGGCGAATGGGAATAAGGGTCATCATGGAAAAATGAGCTGCCACCCAAGATTCTTCTTACAGGTGACATGGATAACATCCGTAAGACTTGGCGATCTCGCACTTAAAAACGCTGTTACTTAACCTAATTTATGACGGTCTGGTAGGACGTTTCCTGCAAGCTGTGATGCCTTTGATGAACTATCGAAATATCCGCTCCCTCTGTATTCTTTTGAACCCACTACAAATTATTTTAAAACGGACCTGGAATTTTCCGAGACACACAAAGTCCTCAACAATTACGAAACTTTCTCGCAGGCGAACACTTTATAGACAAAGCTTAATTATATATGGAGTTAAAACACTCATGACCAACAGGGAACAGGAGGTTCTACATTTGCTCCTGGATGGAAAGAGCAACAAACAAATAGCCATTTCACTTGGCATTAGCGATTTCACGGTGCGCGACTACGTATCATCAATCTTACGAAAGAAAGGAGTTAACTCAAGATCAGAACTTTTTGCAGCAACAATGAAAAGCACTATACACGACTAAAGAACGCTTGCTTCCGCATCATTAAAAATAACGAAGGCCAAACATCCACATGAACATGAACCTATCACTTTCAGCAATGTTTTCCAATTCTCACGCCATCGGCCTAATCGGCATATTTCAGTTCATATTTACAAATAGTCACATATGGATGGACACGAACACCAAGACCCATATCTATTTGGGCATGCACCCGCAGCCTGATGTGACCATCACAATTTCAGAGGCAAACCTTCTAAACATCCTGGATGGTAGCGCCAACATAGAACAACTATACGCATCAGGTAATCTTGAAATCGATGGCAACTTAGGCCTAGCAACACTTTTACCTCAACTAATTTATGATCAACCGAATAGTCATTACAAGCAAGAAACTGTCTCAACCAATGAGCGTTACCCTGCGCGAAAGCGATTCAGCGAACTTATCTCGCTTGACACCCAAATTAACGAGATAGAACAAATCACACAAAGTGAGCTTTCGATTGAAAATTTCAGATCTAAGTATATGCGCAATGGCGTACCGCTAATTATTAGCGATGCCATTCAAGATTGGCCAATATCGAATATTAGCAAACAGAAAACCCTAGAAAACTTTTCAGAACTTAGAGGCATTACACGCAACGGAAACTATGCAGACTTAACATTTTCTACCAAACGAGAATTCAATACCGTTTCAATGGTAGATTTCATAAAATCACTAGACAATCTTGAAGACCCACTCCAACCTGGTGATCTACCGCCATACATGGGAAACAATATACTACCAAAAAAACTTCTGCACTTAATAAGTTATCCGCCGTATTTTGAGCGCACACAATATGTAGCTCCACGAGTTTGGATAGGACCGAAAAATACTCTAACGCCGTTGCATCGCGATGATGTAGACAACTTATTTGTTCAAGTATGGGGATCCAAGAGTTTTATACTTGCAGCCCCTCACAATAGAGGTGCGCTTGGCACATGGTCAACCTCACCGAACGGAGGACTCGACGGCTGTGATTTTGATCCAGAGAAGCCTGACTATGGTGTATTTCCCGATGCGCAAAACATCAAGTTTTTGAAAATCGAACTAAGAGCCGGAGAGATGTTATTTTTACCAGAAGGTTGGTTTCATCAAGTAAGGTCTTTAAGCTCTTCGCTATCAATAAATTTTTGGACAAACTCATTTAGGTGCCTTGAGGCCAGACAACAACCATGAGCAAGCATCAAAATAGAACTCATCGATACACCAAGGAGCCACAGAGCCAAATCAAGTCAGAACCAATCTTATTGAGAACACTATCAATTAAAATAGTTCGCTTGAAAAGCGTAACTATACCTGCGCATTAAAATATAGATGAAACCTTTAATAGCAAGCGCCATGAGCAACCAAAAATTGCAATAACAATAGCGAAACCACAACTACCCTGACGCCCCTCCGGGGGGCCTCTTGCCCTCGGAAGCTTACCATCCACCGCTTCTTTCTTTAATACAATCAAAAAACTACCTCCATCAAAAAAAAACCTTCTGCCTTTTGGCTTAATACAAACTTTTCCACCCTAAACCCATAAAAACGCCCCCCACAGATAATAAAAAAAAGAAAAAAGCGATCCACAGCACCAACATACAAAACAGCGCTGCGCGATCTCCATCAAATACATTACAAATTATAGGTAATAACGTGCACCCAAAAATGCACACCGAAAACTAAAGCATTTCAATCTCACACAATCACTCATTGTATAACCCATGAAAGAACCACGCATAATGTATCTGCGTGAATACCCCCAACTTTTTTCACCGCATATCAAAATACGCGGGGTTGTCAGCGGTGACCAGAGCAGCTTCACAACCACGACAGCCGTAAAATCTCAGACAGCGAGAGCATCAAAACTCGGTGAGTATTTCAGACCTTCCTTATCTCCTGATATCTTGGAGATAGCGATAAGACCTGAACTACTCCGCAAATGCGGCTTGAGGTCCAGTGGTGGGGTCATCGACTTCAGTGAGAAGTGTCAGCGCACCATCAAATGAGATCAGTCTATCGGTCGTGGCTTTCCAGTCAGCAAGACGGTGGTAAGCATTTACAAACCAACTCAAATTATTGCACAGATTGCCAAATGCCGAATTGATCTGCATCACATCACCAAACATGATGTTGCCGGAGAAAAATCGAGGAACGGCCAACAGGCTGCTAAACACCAGGGAGAGTTGGCTGTAACTTTCGGTAAACAACGACAGACGCATTTTTACTCGAATGGTGCGGCGCATATTAGCTAAGCTGACGTCAAGCTTTTCGCTGATGCTTTCTTTCTCGAAATGACGTCCGATCTCGGTTGAGCGCACCTTTGAGCCCTCACGGAAGCGTATAAGAAAGTACCGGAGATCGGCCTCCGATCGCTGCTGGTTATTACTAAGGGAGACCAGCTTGAAACCGATTCTCTGGCTAATATACGTACCCAGCAAGGCGTAAAGGATGGCAGCCCAGAACATATAAGCCGGGACGGTAATTCCCCAGAACGACGCGTCACCCGAAATACTGATCAGCACTGCACTGAAGGATACGACGCTGGCCAAGGTATAGATAAGGCCGCAGGCAAGGTCTATGGTTTCAAAGGTGAACTTGTTGATGTCCTCGGCGATACGTTGATCCGGATTATCGATACACTGTTCAACTTGCTCGGGCCGAGTCGACTTGACAATCCAGGCGGAAAGGTAGTAGTTGGTCAACCAGCGTCGCCATTTGAGTGCAAATATATCCACCAAGTAGGTGATCAGCACTGACCGCACCACCGAAAACGAGATGATAGCGAGGAACACTGCCACCAAATTGTAAAACTTATGGGCATCGAGATCTTGAATGGCATTGTAGAAATGTTTGTACCATTCGTTGATGGCCAGGGCAGTAGCGACGGCCAGCAGCGAGAGAACCACCAACGCGGTAAGCGCACACCACGCAAAAAATTTCTCCTCGCTTTGCCAGTACAACGAAAGTACAGAACATGTATTTCGCAGGAAGGGCTTTTTGCTGAAATTCGTAGCCTCCTTGTTTGTTGTATTGTGGTCCATTAGTGCCTCTCGGTAGTGTCCTGAAATTGATTTATATGTTTATTGTTAATACATTCTTTTGCTTCCTGCTCGGAGGTACATGGTTATAGCGCCCAGAAACCCAAGCGTCCTAGGCTTGCTGCCAGTTTTAGTCGCGCCAGCTGCCAGCTGTTCAATGTGTTTATATGTTGTTGTTCCGCTGCTGCATAAGCGTTCAATGCGTTCAGAAGTTCGATCATGTTGCCGGCCCCAGAGCTATAGCGCCCTTGCACAACTTGCAGGGCCTGATTTGACTGGTCCACCCACTCAGCGGTTCTTTCCAGTGAGCGCGTTTCGATGCTCAGCGTTTGATAGTTGGCCCACAGCTCCAACGAGATACGTTGTTCAACATCCGAAAGCTCCGCTTCACTTGCTTCGAACTGTGCCTGAGCCCCCCGCACCTGATAGGCACGTTCGAAACCTTCAAACAGCGGAATATTCAGTTGCAGACCAACGCTGTTGTCACGCATTCGACTATCGCCGTTGTAGTCCATTGGTTGGTTGGTCCGCACATCGGATATGTTTGCGATAAACGATAGGGTAGGCCGTCCGACAGCTCGGCTTTCGTCAATGGCAGCCTTCGCCGCATCCAGCTTGGCCTTGGCGGCAATAAGCGATGGATGATCCTGCCGGGCTTGTTCCAGCAAATCGTCAACGCTTTTGATAAACAAGGTGTCCGGACGCCGACTTAGGCTCCCCGCCAACTCTAAAGATGTTTGCGGCGGCAATCCCATACGCAGTGCAATAAGGCCTTTGGCATTTCGCAAGACACCAGTGCTGCGAACTTCGTTCAGGCTCGCCTGCGAGTATGCAGTTTGCGCCTGCAGTCGGTCAGAGAGCGCCGCAGCTCCCGCTGCATACTTGGCGCTTGCGGCGTTGAGGTTTTCGGCCGCTAATGCGGCGACCTTGCTTGCGGCAATCTGGCTGCCTTGTGCAGCGAGGGTGTCGTAATATAGTTGCGCCGTCAGCACGAAGGCCTGCTGCAACTGCCTGTCCTGATTAGCATTTGCTGCAATGAGCAGTTGTCGCGCATTTCGCAGAGCCGCTTCGCGGCGACCGAAATCAAACAATACCCAGCTAAGACTCAGGCGATTTTCAAGCTGGCGTTGATGACCGTGACGAGAGTATTCCCCACGCAGTTCATACTCGGTGTCGTTACGACCACTGGTGATACCAGAGTTACCGTTGAGCCTTGGGAGATACGCCGATTGCTTCACCCCGACTAAGGCCGCTTGGGTCTTGGCATTAGCCCAGGCCTGTCGCAACTTTGGGTCGTGACAAAGTACCCGCTCTATCATTTCTTCCAGCGTCAAAAGTGCAGGTACAAAGCCCACTTCACACGACCAAGTCAAGCTATCAACGTCCTTGATCGCAGTGCGGGAGACATCCCGATCGGTCTTGAATATGTCCATATCCAAAGCCACGGTCCATGGTGACCAGGCGCAAAGACAAGCCAGCACGGTGTTGGCCAAAGCTATATTCATCACAGGGCGACATCGCCTGTCGAATGAAACATCGTTGCCGTGGTGGGCTGGTCCAAGACAATCCGGCCAGCTTCCAGTATCACCACTCGATCTGCTGAGGCGATCGTCTCCGAGCGATGAGCGACAATGATGCGAGTAATCTTAAGTGTCCGTACTCCATCATTTACCTGCTGCTCGCACTTCACGTCCAAATGACTGGTTGCCTCGTCAAGAATCAGAATGCAGGGTTTCTTGTAGAGCGCTCTGGCCAGCAACACACGCTGCTTCTGCCCGCCGGACAACACCGTCCCCATGTCACCAACCAGGGTGTTGTAGCCCATCGGCATGGCCACTATGTCAGTGTGAATTGATGCCTTACGTGCGCATTCCATAGCCCACTCCAAGTCAGGTTTGGGTTCGAAGAATGCGATGTTGTCTGCCAATGAGCCGGCAAACAGGCAATCATCCTGCATCACCGTGCCGATCTTGCTGCGGAGGGTTTCCATACCCAAGTGGTGCAGTTCGCTACCGCCAATTTGTATCTGGCCTTGGGTAGGCTGGAAGATTCCCAGCAGCAGACTGATCAGTGTGCTCTTTCCGCTGCCCGAGGCTCCGGTGATGGCCACCGACTCCCCCTGACCAATGTGTAGATCGATGCCATCCAGCACGAACGGCTCTTGATCGGAATAGCGGTACTTCAATCCTTTGATATCAATATCGACCGGGCACGGGATACAGGTCGCGGAACTCAACGTGCCGCGGTTGTCTTCTGGGGGATGCATGACAATGTCGGCGAGGCGTTCGCCTTGCAAACGCAGCATGTGCAGTTCGAACAGATGGTCGACCAAACTGGCCACGCGACCTATAAACTGGGATTTGTAGGCGATAAAAGCCATTAGTACGCCGACGCTGAATTGGTTGTTCATCACCATGGACGCACCCAGCCCGAGCGCCATCAGATTTTCCAGACCGAAAATCAAGCCATTGAGCTGGGTGTAGATCAGTTGCAACTTTTGGGTTCGTAACCCTGCATTGATCTGCTCCACGAGCAATCCAAGCCAGGCGGAGCGTCGTTCGCTCTGGCGTTGGAACAGTTTTATTGTGCGCATGCCGCGCACCGTTTCCAGAAAGTGGCTTTCCTGTCGAGCAGCATGAATGATCTGCTCCTCGCTTGCCCGGCGTAAGGGGCGGTACCAAGCCCAGCGAACCATTGTGTACAAGGACATGGCAGTCACTGCAATGGCTGCCAGCAACGGACTGTAGATAATCATGAGGACGAGTGTCGCGATGGTTATCAGCCCATCCAGAATCGTAGAAAAGAAGGCGGCTGTCAGTGTCCCCTGTATCGCGCCAATAGCACCGAAGCGCGAGACGATATCGCCCAGGTGGCGCTTTTCAAAGTATTGGATCGGTAGGCGCAGCAGGTGGCTGTATACATTTGCCTGCCATTGCACGCTCAACAGGGTGTTCGTGTGCATCATCACCCAGGCCCGTATAGCGCTCACTAGTTGCTGCATCAGCAGTAACAGACCAAAGCCGATGATCAAGATCGTCAGCAAGTCACGGTCTTGAGTGACTAATACGTTGTCGATGATCCACTGCAGCAAAAAAGGACTAGCCAGCGAGAATACTTCCAGGACCAGAGCCAGTAACAGAATCTGCGCCAAGGCGCGATAAAGACCGCTTACCCGTCCCAGCATGCTCATCAATTTGACTTGGGGCTTGGCTTCCTGCTTTTCAAAGTCGCTGCAAGGCCACACCTCAAGGGCAACACCGGTGAACGACTTGCTAGCCTCGGCCAGGCTCAACTGGCGGATGCCATGAGCCGGGTCATGCAGAGTAAGACGCTGACCGTCTACGACCTTGAGCACGACGAAATGATTTAAGTTCCAATGCAATACACACGGCAGTTTGAGCTTGCTCAAGTCCTCCAGTTCAAGCCTCACCGCCCTAGTGCCGAGCTTCATCTGATCAGCTGTCTGTATCAGCTGTTTGAGCGTAACCCCCTTGAGCGACACGCTGAACTCGCGTCGGAGTTCCATCAGTGTTGCGTGATGACCATGGTAGCCCGCAACCATCGCAAGACAGGCCAAGCCGCACTCTGTCGCTTCGGTTTGTAGGATCAGGGGCAGCCGCCGGCCCAGGCGCAAGCTGATTGCGTCGAGATAGTTCATGCATTTGTCCCTAGAGTTTGCCAGTCAAGCTATAGAGCGGTTCAAGTACCCACTCATAAAGGCGGCGAGTCTCATGCAGAATGTCTGCCTCAACCAGCATGCCGGTTTGTAACGGTCTTGGTTTGCCGTAAGCCAAGACAGACTGCGCTTCGATATCAACGCGAATACGGTAGATCTGTTCGCCGCTCAGCCCCAGCCCCGGCACACTTCCGGTCATGCTCGCAAGCTCAGCGGCAGACATGGTGGCTTTGGAAATAGACAACACGTTGCCGCGATGCTGGCCGAATTTCTGGTATGGATAAGCCTGGTAACGAACCATTACCGGGTCGCCTGTACGAACGAAGCCGATGGCTTTACTCGGTGCGTACAACTCTGCTTGTAGGCGGGAATTGGCAGGCACGATGCTCATTAATGATCGTGAGCTATCAACAGTCTGGCCCGGCTCAACAAGAATGGCGGTTGCTACGCCTTCTTGGGGAGCCGTGATGATCAGCGTGCGCTTGGCTTCGCTTTCGATAAGCTCCTGCTGGACACTGGACAATGACCGCTGGATGCTGGCGAGCTGATTCTCGTGCAATGCCGAGAGCCCCGAAAACTCATGTCGGCGCTCGACCAGTTGCTGTGTCAACGTCGTAGTTTCACGAACCAGGCCCTGAAGGGTCTGGCGCTGGCCCAAGAGTTCCGCCTGGCGTTGCTGAAGCTGATCCATGGAGATATAGCCTTTATCCATCAGTCCCTGATAACGACCGGCGGCATTGGTTGCCAGCTGTACAAGCTTCTCCTGGCTGGCCACTTGCTTCGCCAATGCAACCAACTCTTGTCGCAAACTTTCAAGCTTGCTTTTCAGGCTTTGGCGCTCTTCAGCCTGAAGCTGCTTTTGTTTCGTCAACTCCTCACCCAGGGATCGATGTCGTTGCGCGAGCTGATCGCTCACCTCTGCCTGTATCGGTCCCAAATTCCCCGCAAAACGCTCACTGGAAAGGCGAAACAATTGCCCCCCCTGTTTTACTAACTGCCCTTCATCTACAAAACGTTCGAGCACCACACCGTATTGTGGAGAGTAAATTTTCAGCTGCCCCGAGAATGGAACCAACTGACCCGGCACCGTACTGCGTTTGGTATAGCTACCGCAGATGAAAAAGGTGACCACCAAAACGGCAAACAATACTGAAATTAGCGTCAATACAGTGAATGAAACGGGCCTGACCAACACGATGTCACCGAGCCAGTTACCCTGTCGTGAGGCTAGTGCTTCAAGTCGAAACAGCGGAGTCTTTGGTGTCACGCATATTTCCTTCCCTAGACTGTGACCAGGTTGTTACCTGAGCACTATGCTTCCCACCGGCATCGAAAAAAGCCAGCTGAAATATTCATTGGCGCCGCAAGCGGCGAACAAAGTTACGCGGGGTAAACTCATCACTTACCCCATGCGAATCGTCCACATCAGTTTTACATCAAAGCAATTTTCGATGGTGCGCCTGCTCCTGAACTTTCGTTTTGTAATACCCCCTCTGAGCGACTATGCGCGGAGCGAAACTTTAGGGTTACAGTAGGTTAGCGTGATGTAACGTACCTATTAGCTGATGGCCGGACCAATAAGAAATTGACCACCAACTGGGAATCCGTAATCAAACAGTCATGCTTCACATATGCTCAACATCTCATTTCAACAAGTCATGTTGAACTTTCAATTTCAGCTGCCTGGCTTAAATTAGGCTCTCTCAGTGGTTTGATCCTTTCACTTTCGCACAGTGCTGTGCCCGTGGTAACCCCTACAGATGTAGGGTCGCATTTGGCTAGTCTTTAGAGCTAATGTAATTACCTACAATCGCCACTATGGTTGTTTTTTATAGGTGATGGCGCTTTATGATGGATAGCGATACCGCATGAGGGACAGGTGGGTTTTAGTCGACAAGGTAAAGGTTTGGTCGTTCATCAGACTAAGAATAGAAGTGATCAATTATGACGAAAAGGACTCAGCTATCTAATTTACAGGAATGTTTTGTAAATTTTGAAACCAAAAAGCTGGAAGGATGCAGCGTTGTTTACTTGAACGAAACACTGGCCGATGGCAAATCGTCGAAAACTATTCTTGACGCTTACAGCTATGTTGTGATGTCTGACTCAATACCCTCACGCGGCCAATCCTCAGTCAAAACATTTATGGCCGAGCGCTATGGTGGTGACGGCATACTCAGTAATGGCGGCGGAGGACGCTGCGGTTTCGATGGTGTATGGCAACTCAAAGGGCTGGGACCCAATCAATTGGTTGGCAAAGATGTCGATGCAGGTCATGGCGATGGCAATTTATCCCTAGACACGGCTATTTATGAGTCTATCTGGTCCGAAATCATAAGCGCCACACTTCCCTTCGGTGCCATTCGAACCGTCGCCGTCTTGGACACTGGATGTAAGTATGACGCTAGGGGAATTTCAACTCCCCGCGGGCTGCTGGTTCGCCAATCCGTCGTTCGCCCGGCTCATTTTATTAGGGCTACCTACTTCAAAGAAGAACAGCTCGATAGGCTAAGTGAGGATGCTCAGCGAGTTAAGGCTGCAATAGTGAAGCTGGTTGACTTTCTGCCTGGCGCAGGTGTTGCAGATACAACTAGCAGTACGATTGATCGCTTAAAACTCGGATTGTTTGAACTTGCTGCACGATTTGCAGAGCGCTGCAGCCAAGGCGAAACATATTATTCATTACAATGTGAGTGCGTCGAATCTCTCACTCGATGGGGCGTGGCTGGACTTGAGTGGCACCCGATTATTCACTGAACTTATTGGAATTGATAAAGTAGATATTGACAGATTCAACACCGAACACTTTCCTGCAGTACACAGCTTGCAGAGCTTGTGTTATTACTTGAGTAAATACTCTGTAATTTCCGTCAAAGACTCTAATCACCTTCTAGAGGAAACAACCAAGCACTTTGCAAAAATACACGACGAGCAGTTGAGTCTATATCAGGTAGCACAGGCGGGATTCCCTCTATGGATACTGCAGGTGTTGATAGGCAGCACAGAGTTTGCAAAATTTTCCAGCAATCTACGTAAGCTTCTGGCGCTAAATGATTTTACGGTCAACTCAATTACCCTAGAGGGAGGCTGGAACGGTTATGAACGCTGGACTGCTCGGCTGTTCCGCGAATTATTATCAAGCAGGACTAATGCTGCGACCGCCGATTTATCATGGCTTAATACGGACGCGACGGTGATCAACCAATTGCTTTCAAGCTATAATCTACTGTTCAACCTCGCCTCAAAAATTGCTAGCGACCAACACATCAATCTTAAAAACTTTTATCGTTGTATGTTAATAAACACAACCCGACTCAATCGTAACCATAGTGTGCTACATGATCTTAAAGTAAAAATTGAACGTATCAGAATCGGTACATCGCCAGATAAAATGGTAGCGTATCAAGCGCTGGCAGACGAGGCTGTGTTTGCAGCAAGACTAAACCTAGGAAACGAACAAGGCCGTTATGTTCCATTCTGGCTGAGTGACACACTATCTATCTGGTTTGATCCTGCGTCCGGCATGTTTACATTGCAAGAGGCTGATAGCCGCTCGTTGTCGATCGAGACCCTTATTGAACTCAGTGAACACCTAGCAGACGTCAATACGGCGCTGAGTTTTTACCGTAACGATTGGAACAATATGAATGAAAAAAGAATTTAATCTATTTACAGAGTGCCATAATATCGCCATCAAGGATAAGGCTGTATTGCTCGGCTATGCCAATATGATCATATTTATGTGCCGCCCCTACTCTGCCTTTCGGGTTCTAACATTAGACTTCTGGATATCACCAGCAATTGACCACAAACAAATCTTGTTCTTGTTTGATAGCACATCCAAACCTATTGGCTATGTCACTTGGGCACACCTAGCACCCGATACGGAGCAACGCTTGCTGAAGGATCAAAGCTTTTTGCTCCATCCCTCTGAGTGGAATGAAGGTGGGCGAACCTGGATTATTGATTTTTGTTTTCCTTGTGGTGGGGTGAAAGAAGCTATTCACAAACTAAAAAAATTTTTTCAAAACGAAAATATTGACGATATATTCTGGGTGCGTAGGAATATTGATTACCCTGACCAAAAGGGTAAAACCTTACGCGGCGGCATTCAAGTTAAATACCCGACCAAATAAACTCTAATAAAAAACGCATTACAGGAGGAACTCGTCATGCACTACTTGTAGATGTGTCACATTTGAAAATTTTCAGTATTAAACATTAACAATATGAGTATTAACTAATGCGCGATTTAACGTTAGCTGAAGCTGAAGCTGTAAGCGGTGCTGTTGGACCTCCTGGTGCAGCGGTTGGAGCGGTTGTAGGCGGCATCGGATATATCGGAGCGCAAGCCGGTGCAGGCTCGACTCCTACGATTTCAGGAGCCGCAACTGCCATAGTGACTGGTGGCATAGCTGGATTCTTCACTCCGACTACCACCGCACAAGCCGCTGGAACGGCGTTGGGTGGCTTCTATGCTGGGTTCGCAGGAGGGCTTGTTGGACGAGCGTTTGGCGGTGGTGGCGGTGGCGGTGGCGCCGCTTAATCAAACTTCAATCGAAATCTTGGTCGCTACTGACTGAGATTTTATTACTTTGATATAGACATAGCTTATCCCGTTGTTATCTGTCCGACATACCATCGTCATTAATACTCGCTAACCACGCACTTAGGAGTGTTTCCCTTGATAGAGTCTTGTAATATTTTTGGCTGGATGATGATAATTTTAATTTCGACCTCGCTCATTCTATTTTTGTTAAAAAAAACTACTGGCTTTGAGGTCCCACAAAATGTCAAAGCTGTTTTTTTTGTCCCATTTGTCGTTGGTGTCGGAATGATGTGCGTAAAACTTATACCTATCTGCTCTTGAACTCCAACTTAAATCAGCCGATGTAGAAAACAGTTTAGAAGCAGACAGGCCAATTCTACCACACACTTAGAAGTGCTTCCCTTGATAGAGTCTTGTAATATTTTTTGGCTGGATAATTTTAATTTCGACCTCGCCTATTCTTTCCTCACTAAAAAACACTGGCTTTGAGGTCCCACAAAACGTCAAAGCTGTTTTTTCGTAAATTTGTCGTTGGTATCGTAATGATGCGCACAAAACTTATTATCTACTTGCGACTCCATCTCTCAAAATCAGCCGATAGATTGAAATCATGATTAAGTATGTTTTGAAAAGATTCAAGATAAGAGACCAACTATCAGCAGATTTTTTGAAGCTTCTTTCATTGGCTGAAAAAACTGCATTGGCTTTTATGTTGATAGTTTTAGTTTTTGTTTTTATGGAAAAAATCGGTCTAACAGACGTATTTTTGGTTGGGGGCGTTATAGGTGGAACTATAGGTTTTTTGACCATAACTGTAAAAAAGATATATCACAACGAAGCATTTTCCGAGCTAAAAATCTATGCCGACATAAAGCAAGACATGCTGAGGAGCGCAATACTCTCCATTGATTATTCAGAAAAAAAAGATGGAGTGCATTATCCAAAAAAAAGGATCTTTAGTATTTTTCACTATTGCAAGTCTGAAATAATCACACACAAGGCTCAAAATGGAATCCACATATTTACAGGACCGCACAATAGACTATTAAAACTTTCAAACATCATATTGCGAGAGACACCTAACTGAGCACTGCATAGAAATTTTCATGACCGACTGACAAACGATGATAGGCCATGTACTTGAGCGCCTACCGCAAGCTATTTAGGTAGAAAAACTCGAGGCCTTGCTGCCGTGGAACTGTTCCCCAACTATCTCGCGCTAAATGCCCACATCGTTTTTTTTGCCATGTGTGGTTTATAGGTGCTCAAAACAATTAAAAGCTTTGAACCTTCACAAGCTATCAAAGCATTCTTATTTATCCCATCCACCGTTATTACAGCGTAAATGCGCGCAAAACGCATACCTATTCACCCTTAAAACTCAGTCACCAGCTCAACCAGATCATCAGCAGACAGAACGCCACCAACAAGCAAGCCAGTTTCCAGAACAGTGAATGCCTGCCCGGCACGTCAGACCATTTCATCGGCCGCACTCAAAACATACCCCTTGCCCCAGACCGTACGCACTTCACGCTCGGTGTAACCGATGGCCTTGAGCTTGCGGCGGATCTGGCTGATGTGCATGTCGAGGCTGCGGTCATGGGGCGCATAACCGCGCTGTAACACCTGCTGATAAAGGAACGCCTTGCTCAGTACTTCATCACCGTTGCGATTCAATGTATCCAGCAACCGATATTCGCTGCGGGTCAGGCCGGCCGCATGTTCGCCAAAAAATATCTCGCATAGTTCATCGTCGAAACGCAGGCTGTCCATCGCTGGGGCAAGCGGTGCCAGTGCCGGCCGGTCGAGCGCCACCCGCCGCAGGATCGCCTCGATGCGCACCCGCAGCTCGGCCATACTGAACGGTTTGGGCAGATAATCGTCGGCGCCGAGGCGAAAGCCACTGATGCGATCTGCCTCGGCGCCCAACGCCGACATCAGCACCACCGGCGTGGAATGGCTCTGACGCAGTTGGGTCAGCACCGCCAGGCCATCCAGCCCCGGCAGCAGAATATCCATCAACACCACATCGAAGGCTTGCCGGCGCGCAATGGCCAACCCTTCCTGGCCGTTCTGGCACCAGGTGACCTGAAAACCGCAGCGTCCCAGATGCTCATGGACATAAGCACCGAGCACCAGATCGTCTTCAATGGACAGGATGCGGGGATGACCAACAGAGATGGGAGTCATAAGTATCTGCAAATAATTCTCAGTTGCCGATAATTCAAGATTGCCTCGCCAGGGGCAACCCAAGGTTGGTCCCCCAAGACTAAAGCGCGGAACTGGCCGACGAATGACGACATCAATTTTACAAAGATTGCCCGCCTGCAAGTCGCTACACTGCGCAGGTGGCGCGTGCCGGACGCATGTGCAGGTCAATAAACAGCTGGATGCAGGAGAGATGCGTGCTCAAGAAACTGGGAATTAAAGGCCGCGTGCTGTTGCTGACCCTGTTGCCGACCACCCTGATGGCGCTGGTTCTGGGCGGCTATTTCACCTGGATGCAGCAATCGGACCTGCAATCCCAACTCATGCAGCGCGGCGAAATGATTGCCGAACAATTGGCGCCGCTGGTGGCCCCGGCGATGGGTCGCAAAGACGACGAGCTGCTGGAACGCATCGCCACCCAGTTCCTGGAACAAACCGACGTACGCGCGGTGACCTTCCTCGCCGCCGACCGCACACCGCTGGCCCACGCGGGCCCGACCATGCTCAATCAGGCCCCTTTGGGCGACGGTTCGCAGCTGTTGCGCCGCAGTGGCAATGACGCCACGCGTTACCTGCTGCCGGTGTTCGGCAAGCACCGCAACCTGGCCGGCGATCCGATCCCCGATGAAGCCGACCGTCTATTGGGTTGGGTCGAACTCGAGCTATCCCACAACGGCATGTTGCTTCGCGGTTACCGCAGCCTGTTCGCCAGCCTGCTGCTGATCGGCGGAGGGTTGGCCGGTGCGGCGCTGTTGGCGTTGCGCATGGGCCGGACCATCAACCGGCCGTTGAGCCAGATCAAACAAGCCGTGGCGCAGCTTAAGGACGGTCATCTGGAAACCCGCCTGCCGCCCCTCGGCAGCCAGGAGCTGGATGAACTGGCGTCCGGCATCAACCGCATGGCCGGAACCCTGCAGAACGCTCAGGAAGAACTGCAAAACAGCGTCGACCAGGCCACCGAAGATGTGCGTCAGAACCTGGAAACCATCGAAATCCAGAACATCGAGCTGGACCTGGCGCGCAAGGAAGCTCTGGAAGCGAGCCGGATCAAATCCGAGTTCCTGGCCAACATGAGCCATGAAATCCGCACACCGCTCAACGGCATTCTCGGCTTCACGCATCTGTTGCAAAAAAGCGAATTGACCCCGCGCCAGCTCGATTACCTGGGCACCATCGAAAAATCCGCCGACAGCTTGCTGGGGATCATCAACGAGATTCTCGACTTCTCGAAAATCGAGGCCGGCAAACTGGTGCTCGACCATATTCCGTTCAACCTGCGCGACCTGCTGCAAGACACCTTGAACATCCTCGCTCCGGCCGCTCACGCCAAAGAACTTGAGCTGGTGAGCCTGGTTTATCGCGATACGCCACTGTCGTTGGTGGGCGATCCGCTGCGACTCAAGCAGATCCTTACCAACCTTGTGAGCAATGCGATCAAGTTCACCCGCGAAGGCACTATCGTTGCCCGGGCCATGCTCGAAGAAGAGCATGAAGACAGCGTGCAACTGCGCATCAGCATTCAGGACACCGGCATCGGTCTGTCGAATCAGGACGTACGCGCCTTGTTCCAGGCTTTCAGCCAAGCCGATAACTCACTGTCCCGGCAACCGGGTGGCACCGGCCTGGGGCTGGTTATTTCCAAACGCCTGATCGAACAGATGGGCGGCGAGATCGGCGTCGACAGCACACCGGGCGAAGGCTCGGAATTCTGGATCAGCCTGAGCCTGCCCAAAACCCGCGACGACGCCGAAGACTTGCCCGGCCCACCGCTGCTCGGGCATCGGGTGGCGGTTCTGGAAAACCATGAGCTGGCCCGTCAGGCATTGCAGCATCAACTGGAAGACTGCGGCCTGGCCGTCACGCCGTTCAATACCCTGGAAAGCCTGGCCAATGGCGTGACCGGCGCCCATCAGACCGATCAGGCAATCGGCCTGGCAGTGCTCGGCATCACCAGCAACGACATGCCGCCGGAGCGCCTCAACCAACATATCTGGGACCTTGAACACCTGGGCTGCCGAGTGTTGGTGCTGTGCCCGACCACCGAGCTGACGTTGTTCCACCTCTCGGTGCCCAACCCCCACAGCCAGCTGCAGTCCAAACCGGCCTGTACACGCAAACTGCGTCGGGCCTTGTCGGATCTGGTCAACCCGCGCCAGCAACGCAGCGATCCCGGCGAGCCGGTCTCCAGCCGCGCGCCGAAAGTCCTTTGCGTCGATGACAACCCGGCCAACTTGCTGCTGGTGCAAACCCTGCTCGAAGACATGGGCGCCAAGGTGCTCGCGGTGGAAAGCGGTTACGCCGCGGTCAAGGCCGTGCAGAACGAGACCTTCGACCTGGTGCTGATGGACGTGCAGATGCCCGGCATGGATGGTCGCCAGAGCACCGAAGCCATTCGCCAGTGGGAAAGCGAACGACATTGCACGCCACTGCCGATCGTCGCCCTTACCGCCCACGCGATGGCCAACGAAAAACGCGCGTTGCTGCAAAGCGGCATGGACGACTACCTGACCAAACCCATCAGCGAACGGCAACTGGCGCAGGTGGTGTTGAAATGGAGCGGCCTGGCGTTGCGTAATCTGGGGCCGGAGCGCTCCAGCGAAAGCAACAGCAGCCATGAATTGCAGGTGCTCGATCACGAAGAAGGGCTGCGCCTGGCGGCCGGCAAGGCCGATCTGGCGGCGGACATGCTGGCAATGCTGCTGGCGTCCTTGGAGGCCGACCGCGAGGCCATCCGCGTCGCCCGTGAAGCCAACGACCAGAATGCCCTGATCGAGCGAGTCCATCGCCTGCATGGAGCAACCCGTTATTGCGGCGTCCCGCAACTGCGCGCCGCCTGCCAGCGTAGTGAAACCCTGCTCAAGCAACAGGACCCCAAAGCCTCCGGCGCGCTGGAAGAACTCGAACGCGCCATCAATCGCCTGGCGGCCCATGCGCGTATCAATGCCTGATGCAGCGCAATAACGCTGGGCGCCTTGAAGGCTAAGCTCATCGCATTCCGGCTTGAGACTTCCAGGAGGACAGCATGCGCACGATTCTTTTCAGCAGCCAGACCTACGACCGCGACAGTTTTCTGAGCGCAGACCTGCCCGCCGGCATCGAGCTGCACTTTCAGTCGACGCGACTGAGCCTCGACACGGCGGCGCTGGCGGAGCATCACGAAGTGGTCTGTGCCTTCATCAATGATGACCTCAGCGCTCCGGTCCTCGAACGTCTGGCCGCGGGCGGCACACGCTTGATTGCCCTGCGCTCGGCCGGTTACAACCACGTCGATCTGGCGGTGGCGAAGCGTCTGGGGTTGGCGATTGTGCGGGTTCCGGCCTACTCGCCTCACGCTGTCGCCGAACACGCGGTGGCGCTGATCCTGGCGCTCAACCGCCGCCTGCACCGAGCCTACAACCGTACGCGCGAGGGGGATTTCAGCCTGCACGGGCTGACCGGTTTCGACCTGGTGGGCAAAACCGTCGGCGTCGTCGGCACCGGGCAGATCGGCGCGACCTTCGCGAAAATCATGAATGGCTTCGGCTGCCGGTTGCTGGCCTGTGATCCTTACCCGAACCCGCAGGTCGAAGCGCTCGGCGCGCGTTACCTCAGCTTGCCGCAACTGCTGGCCGAGTCGCAGATCATCAGCCTGCATTGCCCGCTCAACGAGCAGAGCAAACATTTGATCAACAGCGAGTCACTGGCGCACATGCAGCCCGGCGCCATGTTGATCAACACCGGGCGCGGCGGTCTGGTGGACACGCCGGCGCTGATCGATGCGCTGAAGGACGGCCAATTGGGCTATCTGGGGCTGGACGTTTATGAAGAGGAGGCGCAGTTGTTCTTCGAGGATCGCTCCGACCTGCCACTGCAGGACGATGTGCTGGCGCGCCTGCTGACCTTTCCGAATGTCATCATTACTGCGCACCAGGCCTTCCTCACCCGCGAAGCCCTGGGCGCGATTGCCAGGACCACCTTGCAGAACATCGCGGCCTGGGCGGCCGGTTCGCCACGCAATCAGGTCGAGGGCAACTGAACCAGATCGAAGGTCACATGCCCGCGCCATGCTGCGTTCATGCCCGTGCTAGCATATCGCGCATATTTGGAGGACCCATGGTCGAACACGATTTCCGCTACAGCCTGATGAACCCGCAACACACCCTCACCGAATGCCGCGCCCTCGTGCCGGGGCGTTATCAAGTCACCGGTAACGGCGGCTCGATTCGTAATAACGACGTGCTGGTAGTGACCCTTAAAGGCAGCAAGGACTTGTCCATGCGCCTGACCGTCGAAACGGTTCGCCATCTGATCAACCCGCCGGGCCAATGGGTCGCGGTGGCCAGTGGTCCGGTGTTCGGCGAACTGGCGATCCACACCTGGAAAGTCAACTGCGACAGCTGCGCCAAAGAGCTGAGCTTCGAGTTCGCGGTCGACGCCAAGCTGGGCAACAAGGCCGAAAAACCGGCGGCCACCGCACGGATTGCCGAGCTGGGCTGGGCCACACTCGGTGACAAGCACCAGTGCAAGAAGTGCCAGGAGCCTGCGTGATGAAACGCCTTGCTCTGACCGCCATGGCTGGCGCCAGTCTGTTGGGCTGCGCCGCCGAACCGGTGCAATTGCAACAAAACCGCAGCTACATTCTGGAATGGATCGGCGAGCGTCCGCTGATGGACTACAGCCATCTGACCATCACCCTCGATGAAGACGGTCGGGCGTATGGCAATGGCGGCTGCAACCACTGGTTCGCGCCGTATGCCCTGGAAGGCGACAAGCTGAGCTTCGGCAAGATCGGCAGCACCCGCAAAATGTGTGCGCCGGCGTTGATGGAACAGGAAAAACGCTTCCTGCAGGCGCTGGAAAACGTGCAGCGCTGGGACGTTTCACCGATCGACCAGATGCGCTTCTGGCCGGCACAAGGCAAGCCATTGCGTTGGTGGCTCGAAGAGGGTTGATCCTCTCGCACCGATCGACTGATCGTTCCCACGCTCTGCGTGGGAATGCATCTAGTGACGCTCTGCGTCACAGGGACGCGGAGCGTCCCGGGCGGCATTCCCACGCTCCGCGTGGGAACGATCAATAAGCCCGCTCCTACATGATCAATTCCTGGCCTGCAGCGCCTCAAGCTTCGCCATCACCCCCGCCGCCGTCTGCTCCCCCATCAACTGTTCCCGCACCTTGCCCTTGTTATCGATGATATAAGTCACCGGCAGTGCTTCACTGCGCGGCAATTCGAAAAGGTCGGCCGGGTCCTGGGCCAACACGGTGAACTTGATTCCCAGTTTCTCGCTGGCGCTTTTCAGCTCTTCGCCCTGCACATTGTCGAAGTTGACCCCGAACACGCCGATCTTCTTGCCTTTGAGCTGCTCGGCCAGCACGTTCAACTCCGGGATTTCGGTACGGCACGGGCCGCACCATTCAGCCCAGTAATTGAGCACCAGCCATTGTTTATCCAGACGTTCGGCGGCGATTTTGTGACCGTTCTGGTCGGTCCCATAGTCGTTGCCGCAGCCCCCCAGCAATAACGCCCCCAAGATCGCCAATGCCGCTGCCAGTCGCCTTGTCATATCTCGATCCTTGTCAAAAATAGAATGCACCTGCGACCCATCGCCTCCCAAGGTTCTGGATTACGCGCCGCACAGTTAGAATAGCCGCCACCTTACGCAAGATGCGACCCGCACATGACCGATCTGACGCTTTATCACAACCCGCGCTGCTCGAAATCCCGCGGTGCGCTCGAACTGCTCGAAGCCCGTGGCGTGGCCCCGAGGGTGGTCCGCTACCTGGAAACCCCGCTGGACGCCGCGCAAATCCAGAGTCTGCTGAACAAGCTCGGCATCAGCGCCCGGCAATTGCTGCGCACCGGTGAAGACGAGTACAAAACCCTCAATCTGGCCGACAGCAGCCTGACTGAGGCGCAATTGATCGCCGCCATTGCCGCGCACCCGAAACTCATGGAGCGCCCGATTCTCGAAGTCGGCGACAAAGCCATCATCGGCCGTCCGCCGGAGAATGTGCTGGAGTTGCTGCCGTGAGTGCGCCGTACATTCTGGTGTTGTATTACAGCCGCAGCGGTTCGACCAATGAAATGGCCCGGCAGATTGCCCGTGGTGTCGAGCAGTCCGGTATGGAAGCGCGCCTGCGCACGGTGCCGGCGATCTCCACCGAATGCGAAGCCGTGTCGCCGGACATTCCCGATGAGGGCGCGCTGTACGCCAGCCTCGACGACTTGAAGAACTGCGCCGGCCTGGCCCTCGGCAGCCCGACCCGCTTCGGCAACATGGCCGCACCACTCAAGTACTTCCTCGATGGCACCAGCAATCTGTGGCTGACCGGCGCCCTGGTGGGCAAACCGGCCGGGGTCTTCACCTCGACCGCGAGCCTGCACGGCGGCCAGGAAACCACCCTGCTGTCGATGATGCTGCCGTTGCTGCACCACGGCATGCTGATCACCGGCCTGCCCTACAGCGAATCGGCGCTGCTGGAAACCCGTGGCGGCGGCACGCCGTACGGCGCCAGCCATCACGCCGGTGCGGATGGCAAAAGCGGTTTGAATGAACATGAAGTTGCACTGTGCCGGGCCTTGGGCCTGCGGTTGGCGAAGACTGCGCAAAAGTTGGTGAGCTGACATGGCCAAAAAGCCGAAGATTCTGCCTTCCATCGAATGGCTCGAACCGCGAGTACGGCTGATGCGCGTCATCAGCCTGCTGTGCTTTTTCGGTCTGGTGGGGCTGCTCTGCGCCTACTACTTGATATTCGCCGACCTGCATGGCGCGCGGCCGTGGGTGATTCTGCTGATCGAACTGGTGCCGCTGCTGTTGCTGGCGCCGGGGATGATCGTCGGCAGCGCCCGCGGGCATTCGTGGATGTGTTTTGTGGTGAACCTGTATTTCATGAAGGGCGCATTGGCCGCGTATGACCCGAACCGCCAGCTGTTCGGGTTACTGGAGATGGGCGCGAGCCTGGCGGTGTTCTGCTCGGCAATGCTGTATGTGCGGTGGCGGTATCAGTTAAATCGCAAGTTGGCTGGCGAGGGCGAAACCTCCGTCGCCTGACAGGCCCCCTTCGCGGGCAAGCCTCGCTCCTACAGGTATGCATGGTGCCCTTGTAGGAGCGAGGCTTGCCCGCGAAGGCCGCGACGCGGTCTCAATGATTGACGGTATACGCCAGCATCATCGAAATCTGGCTCATCGGCCGCCCACCGCTCTCTTCATGCCATTGGTTGAACGCATTCTGCACCGTGGCCATGTCCCTCAGACTCGTCGGCACCTTGTCGACGATCTTCTGCGCACTCAACGCCGCGACTACGTCGTAGCTCGGCACGAAGGTGTCCTTGCCGACCATCCGCAAGAATCGCGGTGCCGATAACCCGCCCAATTGATGCCCGTGTTTTTTCAGGTACGTCCACAACCCGACGATATCGGTCACCGGCCATTCGGCGATCAAGGCGCCGAAGCTGCCCTTCTCATGGGCCACGTCCAGAATGAACTGCGCATTGCGCGGCACGCTCTTGAGCTTGCCCAGGTGGCGGATGATCCGCGCGTCCTGCATCAAGCGCTCCAGATGCTCGGCGCTCATCAGCACGACTTTTTCCGGGTCGAACTTGAAGAACACCTCTTCGAACGCCGGCCACTTGGCGTCCACCAGGCTGTGCTTGAGCCCGGCGCGGAACACCCGCAACGCCATGGTCGAGAGGTAGCGGTCGTCAGTGATGTCGCGTAATTGCGCCGGGGTCTTGGGAACGGGCAGATGGGCTTCCAGTTCAGCCGCCGAACCGAAGCGGTTCAAGCAGTACTCGTTCAGCCACTTGTAATCGCGCATGCCCTCTCCTGAGGATTGAAATGAAAACGGCGCCTGCGAGCGATAAAACCTGTGGGAGCGGGCTTGCTCAGAGGTTTACTACGTTGACGAACCGCGATGCGGCGGTCTCATCGATGCGCAGGTTGGTGAAGTCAAACAGGTTACGGTCCGCCAGTTGCGACGGGATCACGTTCTGCAAGCTGCGGAAAATGCTTTCGGTACGGCCCGGGGTCTTGCGTTCCCAGTCCTGCAGCATCTCTTTAACCACCTGGCGTTGCAGGTTTTCCTGGGAGCCACAGAGGTTGCACGGGATGATCGGGAATTGCTTGAAGTCCGAGTAAGCCTGAATGTCTTTTTCGTTGCAGTACGCCAGCGGGCGGATCACCACGTTGCGACCGTCGTCGGCGCGCAGCTTCGGCGGCATGGCCTTGAGCGAACCGTTGAAGAACATGTTCAGGAAGAACGTCTCGACGATGTCGTCGCGGTGGTGACCAAGGGCCATTTTGGTCGCGCCGATTTCGTCGGCAAAGGTGTAGAGCGTGCCGCGACGCAGGCGCGAGCACAGCGAGCAGGTAGTCTTGCCTTCCGGGATCAGTTCCTTGACCACCGAATAGGTGTCTTTCTCGACGATGTGGTACTCGATGCCCAATTCTTTAAGGTAAGCCGGCAGCACGTGCTCGGGAAAGCCTGGCTGCTTCTGGTCCATGTTCACGGCCACGATCTCGAACTTGATCGGGGCGACCTTCTGCAAATGCATCAGCACATCGAGCATGGTGTAACTGTCCTTGCCACCGGACAGGCAGACCATGACCTTGTCGCCGTCTTCAATCATGTTGAAATCGGCGACAGCCTCACCCGCCTGACGGCGAAGGCGCTTTTGCAGTTTGTTCTGGTTGACCGTAAGAGTGCCCATGACGCGAAATCCGTGAGGTGTGACGAAAGGCCGGCATTTTACGCAAAAACCCTTTCGGGGCGAAGCCTGCGCTTTATATGACTTGAGCATACCCCTGTGGCGAGGGAGCTTGCTCCCGCTCGGCTGCGCAGCAGTCGCAAAACCTGCCGCCGCGGTTTGCCTGACACAACAGGGTGGCTGTCTTTGGGCCGCTTCGCGCCCCAGCGGGAGCAAGCTCCCTCGCCACAGAGGTCATTCGGCACAGACCCGGCGGCGATTAACAAGAGTGTTTACAGCGCGATTTGCTCTAAAGCCCTCGCACTATTGCCGGTAACTCCTTTCTATACTGCGGCATAAGGTCGCATGCATTTCAGACCTGTACTTACCTGGCCACTTTGGCCCGTAAGCGCTCCGCTGGGGGGCGATGGCAATAACAAGAGGAGTGACTGGCATGATCCATCACGTAGTGGGGCTCTTCACCCACCCTGACCAGGAATGGAAAGAAATCCGTGGCGACCAGGAGGAAAGCATCAGCCACATGTACCTCACGCACACCCTGATTCTGGCGGCGATCCCTGCCGTGTCGGCGTTTATCGGCACCACACAGGTCGGCTGGGTCATTGGTAATCGAGCGCCGGTGATGCTGACCATGGAAAGCGCGCTATGGATGACCATCATGTCGTACCTGGCGATGCTCGGTGGTGTCGCGGTGATGGGCGCGTTCATTCACTGGATGGCCCGCACCTATGACGCCAACCCGAGCCTGGCGCGCTGTGTCGCGTTCGCCACGTACACCGCGACGCCACTGTTCATCGGCGGTCTGGCGGCACTGTACCCGCACATGTGGTTGGGAATGATCGTCGGCACCGCAGCCATCTGCTACACGGTGTACCTGCTGTATGTGGGTCTGCCAACGTTCATGAACATTCCGTCGGACGAGGGATTCCTGTTTTCAAGCTCGGTACTCGCCGTAGGACTGGTGGTGCTGGTGGCGATCATGGCGTTCACCGTAATTGTCTGGGGACTCGGCGTGGGGCCGGTCTATACCAATTAGCAACACACTAACCAAAAACAAGATCTGCCAACACAGGCCGCCGCAAGGCGGCCTTCTACTCTCTAAGAAAGGGCAGGAGTGATGACCATTCGGCACCTGAGCGATTCGCAAGCCCCCGGGGTTGCGGCATACTCGACATCCTTGGAGATCCATCAAGCATGCCCGAGCAACTCAATACCCGCGTCGAAGACTGTTTCCTACAAGCCGAATCCTTTTTCAAACGACCTTTCAAACGCCCCGTGGTGAGCCTCAAGCTGCGCGGGCAAAAAGCCGGTGTCGCGCATTTGCACGAGAACCTGCTGCGCTTCAATCCGCAGCTGTACCGGGAAAACACCGAAGACTTCCTCAAGCAGACCGTGGCCCATGAAGTCGCGCACCTGATCGCCCATCAACTGTTCGGCGACCGTATCCAGCCCCATGGTGAAGAGTGGCAATTGATCATGCGCGGTGTGTACGAACTGCCGCCCAACCGCTGCCACACCTACGACGTCAAACGCCGCAGCGTCACCCGCTACATCTACAAATGCCCGTGCCCCGACAGCGATTTCCCTTTTTCGGCGCAGCGTCATGGTTTGGTGAGACAGGGGCGGCGATATTTGTGTCGGCGCTGTCGCAGCACGTTGGTGTTTAGTGGTGAGATGCGGGTCGAATAACCGCATGATCGTTCCCATGCTCCGCGTGGGAACGATCAATCAACTCACTACTTTCGCCATACGCAACTCTTCGATGCGCTGCGCACTAAACCCCAACTCCCCCAACACCTGATCGGTATGCTCACCCACCCCCACCCCAATATGCCGCGGCTCAGGCAACCCATCCGAAAATTTCAACGGACAAGCCATCTGCGCCTGAGTCGTTCCATCGCCCCTCGGCACTTCAACCACTAATTCCCGTGCCTTCAGCTGCGGATGCCGCACCGCTTCGCCCAGGCTCAACACCGGCTCGACGCACGCATCGACCCCGGCAAACAGCTCACACAACGTGGCAAAGTCGTATTTTTCGAATTCAACTTTCAACGCCTCCTTGAGCACCTGTTGCCGGGCCGGTTCGGGTGACAGCCCTTCGGCCGCCAGTTCCGGCCGACCCAGCGCCGCGCAGAGTTGCTGCATGAACACCGGCTCCAGGCTGCCCACCGACAACCAGCGCCCATCGCGTGAACGGTAGTAGTCGTAGAAGCTGCCACCATTGAGCATCTGCTCTTCCCTGCCCGGCGCCACACCACAGGCCAGGTATCCGGCACCGGCCATGGCATTCAGGCTGAAAGCGCAGTCGGTCATGCTTACATCCAGATGCTGCCCCTGCCCGGTCTGCTGCCGCGCGATCACCGCCGCCAGCAGGCCAATCACCCCGTGCAGCGAGCCTCCCGCGACATCCGCCACCTGCATGCCCAACGGCAACGGGCCGCCATCGGCGCGGCCGGTGTAGCTCGAAAGCCCCGCCAGTGCCAGGTAGTTGATGTCATGCCCGGCGCGGTCCTTGTAGGGGCCGGTCTGACCGTAGCCGGTAATCGACACATAAATCAGTCGCGGGTTGATTGCCTTCAAGGCTTCATACCCCAAACCGAGCCGGTCCATCACGCCGGGGCGAAACTGCTCCAGCACAATGTCGTAATCCTGCAGCAATTGCTTGATCACCTCCAGCGCCTCGGGCTGCTTGAGGTCCAACGCCAGGCTGCGCTTGTTGCGATTGAGGTACGCGTGGCTGGCCGACACGCCTTGATCGTGCGGCGGCAATACTCGCAGCAGGTCCATGCGGGTCGGCGATTCGATGCGCAACACCTCGGCGCCCATGTCTGCCAGCAGCAACGAGGCGAACGGCCCCGGCAACAGTGTCGAGAAATCCAGAACCTTGAGTGATGCCAGTGGACCGAGCATAAGCGTTCTCCCGTGCGATCCCCCAAGCCTAGGCAGCCGAGGACATCGCAGCAATCACCTTATGTGTCAGTGGCAGTGACCGTTGCGCTCAAATCGCAGCCATGAAAAAACCCGCCGAAGCGGGTTTTTCATGCAGCCAGAGTACTTACTTGACGCTGGCCGGGGTTGGGCCTTCAGCCACACCCAGGTCATCTTCCTCGCGAGTATCGGAGATACCGCGACCGCCGGAAGCCAGCTCGACTTGCAGCTTGTCTTCGTCCAGCTCTTTCACCCACTTGGCGACCACGAGGGTGGCCACGGCGTTACCAACAAGGTTTGTCAGCGCACGGGCTTCGGACATGAAGCGGTCGATACCGAGGATCAGCGCCAGGCCAGCAACCGGCAGAGTACCCACGGCCGACAGGGTGGCTGCCAGCACGATGAAACCACTACCGGTCACACCCGCCGCACCTTTGGAGGACAACAGCAGCACCAGCAGCAAGGTGATCTGGTGAGTGAGGTCCATCGGGGTGTCAGTCGCCTGAGCGATGAACACAGCCGCCATGGTCAGGTAGATCGAAGTACCGTCGAGGTTGAACGAGTAACCAGTCGGAATCACCAGACCCACAACCGATTTATCCGCACCCAGGCGCTCCATTTTGATCAGCATGCGTGGCAGCGCGGATTCCGAAGAGGAAGTGCCCAGTACGATCAACAGTTCTTCACGGATGTAGCGAATCAGCTTGATAACGCTGAAACCGTGTGCGCGGCAGATCGCGCCCAGTACCAGAACCACGAACAGGATGCAGGTGATGTAGAAGCAGATCATCAGCTGACCGAGTTGCACCAGCGAACCGACACCGTAGGCACCGATGGTGAAGGCCATCGCACCGAACGCGCCGACTGGAGCGAGCTTCATGATCATGTTGATGATGTTGAACATCACGTGAGCAAAGCGATCGATGAAGTCCAGCACCGGTTTGCCGTAGGCACCCAGGCGATGCAGGGCGAAACCGAAGATCACCGAGAACATCAGCACTTGCAGAATGTCGCCGTTGGCGAAGGCGCCGACGATGGTGTTCGGGATTACATTGAGGACAAAGGCAATGATGCTCTGGTCTTTACCGGCCGAGATGAAGCCAGCGATTTTGCTGGTGTCCAGGGTCGTCACGTCGATGTGCATGCCGGCGCCCGGTTGCACAACGTTGACCACGACCAGACCGATCAGCAAGGCAATGGTGGAGACGATTTCGAAGTACAGCAGCGCATAGCCGCCTGTCTTGCCCACCGATTTCATGTTCTGCATGCCGGCGATGCCGCTGACAACGGTACAGAAGATGATCGGTGCGATGACCATTTTGATCAGTTTGATGAACCCGTCACCCAGCGGCTTGAGGGCTACACCGGTCTGCGGGTAGAAGTGACCGAGCAGGATGCCGATAGCGATGGCAACGATCACCTGGAAGTACAGGGATTTATACAGTGGCTGACGAGTCGTCATTGCAAAGTTCCTCAAGAGTGCCTCAGTAACAACATCCAACTGTTGCCCCTGACACCTCATTTGCGAACCCTCCTGCACTGGAGGGATTTGTTTTGTCGAGCTGCGCGATGGCAGACATCTGCAGCTTGTATCGCAAGCCCCGTGCCACCTTCGAAAAAAAACCTGCCAGCCTTGTGACATCAAGGGTTACAGGTTTTTCTTCGTCACCAATCAGTTACAACGATGTGGCGGATTTCCGCCCATCAGCCAAACCTCGTCCTGCAATTTGGCGGATATCCGCCTTGTTCATTCTTCACGGGCACCGCTACCATCCATTGCTCAGTGGACGGACCTGCCCTCTATGCGCGAACGCACCATCGCCAGCCATTTCGCCCGTGCCGCCCTCGGTGGCGCGCGCCGGCGTGGCTACGACTATTCGAGTCTGTTGCAGCAACTGGGGATCAGCCCCGAGCTGCTTGAGGAGCCGCGCGCCCGGATCGCGCCCGAGCAGTTCGCCCGATTGATCCAGGGACTGTGGCTGGCCCTGGACGACGAATACCTGGGCTTCGGGCAGGCCCCAAGCAAACCCGGCAGCTTCGCGATGATGTGCCACGCGGTGATCCACTGCCGCACGCTGGAGAAAGCGCTCAATCGCGGTTTATTGTTTTACAGCCTGTTCCCCGGCGCGCCGCGTCTGACACTGAGCCGCGAAGGCGACATGGTTCGTCTGGGCCTGGACGATTCGCCGCTGTGGGACCCGGACCATTTCCTCAGCGAAAGCCTGTTGGTGATCTGGCATCGGTTCGGCAGTTGGCTGATCGGCCAGCGCATTCGTCTGGAGCAGGCCACGTTCAGCTACCCGAGGCCCGAACACGGGGCCGAATACGACTTGCTGTTTTCCTGCCCGCTGGGCTTTTCCACCGTAAAGAGCACGACGGCGCAAAGCAGTCTGTTATTCCACAGTCGCTACCTGAACATGCCGCTGTTACAGGACGAACGCACCCTCAAGCACTTTCTCGAGCGCTCCCCCGCCGACCTGCTCTCACGCCCCGACGAAGGCGACAGCCTGAGCAGCCAGTTGCGCCGCTTGCTCAGCCGCGACAGTGCGCGCTGGCCGGACCTGGAAGCGGTGGCCGCGCACCTGCACATCAGCCCGCAAACCTTGCGTCGGCATTTGCGCGAAGAAGGCACGAGTTTTCAGGAGTTGAAGGACCAGTTGCGGCGGGATATTGCGATTTATCACCTGGGGCGCGCGGATCTGTCGTTGCAACAGATTGCCGAGCAGCTGGGTTTTTCAGAACCTTCGGCGTTTCACCGGGCGTTCAAGAAGTGGACGGGGTTGACGCCTGGGGCCTATCGCGCCCAAGAGAACTGATTTTGTTTGATCGTTCCCACGCTCCGCGTGGGAATGCAGCCCGGGACGCTCCGCGTCCCAGCCTCTAGAGCCGAACGCGGAGCGTCCGTTGAGGCATTCCCACGCAGAGCGTGGGAACGATCAGTGTGTCTGTTAGCCTCGCGGATCGAGGTTATCCAGCACCCGGTTCACCGCCAGCTCGCCGAGCATGACCACCGATTGAATCCCCAACATCATGTTGCGATGTGGCATGTCCATCAATCCAGCGAACTCACTGAGCATCATGCTCGCTGACGCCAGGGATTCGCAGGCGTTGACCAGCAGGGTTTCGTTATCGACCTCGGCGCCGACGTGGTAAATAGTGCTGGGTTTGCGCGGGGTGTCTTTGGGGATGGGTGGTTTGAGGTAGTAATTGAGGGCGCGGTCAGAGGCTTCGTTGAGTTTTTTGGAGTCGGGGGTTTCGTACGGGGAAACGTCGTCGGTTTCCGGTGGGTTGGGCGTGATCTTGAACATGCGGAGCTCCGTGGTTGGTTGAGCCGCCACGACCTATCGCTAAACAAGTAAAGGTGGCGGCTGTACGCAGGTTAGCGATCCGGGTCACAGAAACCCCGGGTAGACTCGAAGGTCTCCCACGCACAGCCACCATTACGCGAATTGCAGGCAATAAGAACTGCAATCAAAACTTGGGCGCTTTTGCGTCTGTGTATGGGATCGGATCGCTAAACCCGATCGCTGATTCGTCAGCGACCCGCAAACGATAGAGCCCACATCCCAGGCGCACAAGCCGGCGGATTCTCGCGTAGTCGTAGGCAGCGGCGCAAGAATGTGTAGCCTGGGAGAGTATCTGGAAGTGTCGTTTAAACAGCGCTTGTTTAGCGGTCTGACACCGAGCCTTTGATCGTTCCCACGCTCCGCGTGGGAACGATCGGTGACAGGGATCACACCACCGGAAAATGAATCCGGAACGCCGCCCCGCCCATTGGCGAATCCCCCAGCGTCAGCTTGGCGCTGTAGCTTTCGATGATGTCCTTGACCACTGCCAACCCGATCCCCTGCCCCGGATGCTGGCGATCCAGCCGCTCGCCACGCTGCAGAATCCGCGCACGCTGATCCGGTGGCACGCCCGGCCCGTCATCTTCGACGCAGAGTTCAATGCCACTGAGGGTTTCGCGCACGCTGATACGTACTTCGCTCAGGCACAGGCGATAGGCGTTTTCCAGCAGGTTGCCCATCATTTCCAGCAAGGCGCCCTGCTCGATCGGCACGTAGCACGGCTCCGGCAGATCGAAAGCGACCCGCACGCATTTGTCGCGATAGACCTTGTCCAGCGTGTCGCAGAGGCTTTTCAGAACCGGGCGCAGGCGCACCTGGTGGCGCACCAGACCGCTTTTGCGCAGGCTGGCGCGTTGCAGCTGATAACTGATTTGCTGGCTCATGCGTTCGATCTGGGTTTGCAGCACCCAAGCCTGATCGCGCTCTTGCGGCTTTTGCGCCATGTCTTCGCTGACCCCTTGCAACACCGTCAGCGGGGTTTTCAGGCTGTGAGCCAGGTCGTCGAGGGAATCGCGATAGCGGCTGCGCTGCTCACGCTCGCTGTGCAATAAGCGGTTGAGCGAGCCGGTCAAGCGCAGCAGTTCACGCGGGTGTTGTTCGCTGAGGCTTTCCAGAGTGCCGCTTTCGATCTGGTCCAGTTCCTGGCTCAACCGACGCAACGCCTGCAAGCCCCAGGTCAGGCCGATCCACAGCAAAGCGAGCAACACCAGCAAGGCTGCGCCGAAGCCCAGATAAAGGTTTTCCCGAAGGCCTTCGAGGGTGATCTCGTATTCGCGCACCGGTTGCAGGGCGACGATGCTGAACGCCGCGCTTTGGCCGCCCAGCAGCTTGACCTCGACGTCATAGACGAAGAACTCTTCACCGTTGGCTTCTCGGATTCTCGCGAACTCGTTGCCGCGCCCGTCGTAACGTGGCTTGTAGTTGATCTTCTCTTCCTGGGTGGCTTTCGAACGCCAGACCAGATGACCTTCGCGGTCGTAGATGTAGCCGAGCAAACGGCTGTCGGTGAGGTTGAAACGCTCATCGGGCAGTTGCGTCGGCATCTGCAAGCGGTTGTTATCCACCCGCGCGGCGGAGATCAGCGTGGTGAAGTCCGACGCCAGGCGCTGCTCGATGGAATCCTGCAACGCCAGGCTGAACGCGCCCTGCATCGCCGGCAGCAACGCCAGCATGAACAACACCGCCAGGATTGTGGCGGCGAGCATCAATCGGACACGAAGGGAACGAATCAAGTGCAGCGCTCGTTAAACAGGTAGCCGAGGCCACGCACAGTATCGATCGGCTTGAAGCCAGATGGGCCTTCGAGTTTGCGGCGCAAGCGGCCGACCAGCACTTCGATCACATTCGGGTCGCGCTCGCCGTCATCCGGGTAGAGCTGCTCCATTAAGCGGTCCTTGGCCACCACTTGCTGGTGATGGCGCATCAGGTACTCGAGGATCCGGTATTCGTAGGCGGTCAACGCCAGCGGTTGTTCATCGAGGGATGCCTGTTTGCGGTTGAGGTCCAGCAGCAAGGGACCGGCGACGATGGTCGACTGGGTGAAACCGCTGGAGCGGCGTAGCAAGGCATTCAGGCGGGCGTCCAGCTCTTCGAACTGGAACGGCTTGACCACGTAGTCGTCGGCACCGGCGGCGAGGCCTTCGACCTTGTCCTGCCAATTGCCGCGCGCGGTGAGGATCAGGATCGGGAAGGTCTTGCCCTGGGAACGCAACTGACGAATCAGGTCGAGCCCGCCCATGCCCGGCAAACCGAGGTCGATTACCGCCAGGTCATGGTTGAACTGCTCGGCCTGGTACAACGCATCGATGGCGTTGGCCACGGACTCGACCACATGGCCGCTATCCGTCAGGCGGGTTTGCAGGTGATGGCGCAACAGCGCTTCATCTTCGACGACCAGCAATTTCATAACGCTCTCCTGGGCAAATCAACATCTCCAAAGGCGCAACCGCACATGTAGGAGCCAGGCTTGCCGGCGAAGGCGCTCTTAAGGACGCCTTCGCCGGCAAGCCTGGCTCCTACATGTGCAGGCAACGAAACACTTAGAAAGCGTAATTGGCGGACAGGTAGGTCTGGGCACTGCTGGTCAAGTCCAGCGAACCCTGTTTGCTGCCGCCGCGCTCGCTCATCTCGGTGCTGGCGTTGCTGCGCAGGTAACGGTAACCCAGCTCGACCGAGGTGTTTTGCGAAACTTGCTGCAATACACCGACCTGACCGCCAATGGCATAACCGATGTCGCTGTCGCGGCTGAAGCCTGGCGAATCCTGGGTCAGTTTGGTCAAACCAGCGGTGGCACCGCCGAACAGTCTGGTGCTGCCACCCACCGGGTAAAACAAATCGTAGCTGCCCAGCAGGTTTTCCTGACGCAGTTTAATGCCATTGTGCGAGCCTGAGACGTTGTCATAAGTGGCGTAGTAGCGGCCCTTGCTGTCTTGCTGGCCCAGACGCACGCCCCAGGTATTGTCCTTGCCGATCACGCCGTCGGCGTTCGGGTGGTTGAGGTTGTCGTTCAGGGCGCTGGATTTTTTAACCTTGTCGCTGGTCTGACCAAAGCTCAGGCCGGCGAAGTTGGTGGTATCGGCGTGGGCCGCCACACTGGCGCCCATCATGGTGAAAGCCAGAAGCAGTTTTTTAAGAGTAGTCATTGGGGAGTTTCCTCATGCGCTATGTGCTTTTCGGGTACGGGGCAAGGTTACTGCCCGCTCCCTGTACTGCCCCTGAACGCACTCTGAACCTGAGCTGAATCACATCGACTACGCTGTTCAGACAACTCTTAATAAGGAGGTTTGATCATGCGCGCGTTTCTCGCCCTCGTATTACTGGCGCTGAGCGGGGTCAGCCAGGCTGCCATCCAGACCCAGGAAATTCCCTACCAAAGTGCCGACGGCACCAAGCTGATCGGCTATTACGCCTACGACGACGCCATCAAAGGCCCGCGCCCGGGCGTAGTGGTGGTGCATGAGTGGTGGGGCCTCAACGACTACGCCAAGCGCCGCGCCCGTGATTTGGCCGGTCTGGGCTACAGCGCGCTGGCGATCGACATGTTTGGCGACGGCAAGAACACCGAGCACGCCAAGGACGCCATGGCCTTCATGCAAGCAGCATTGAAGGACAGCGCAGCTGCCAGCGCGCGGTTTCAGGCCGGGCTCGACTTGCTGAAAAAGCAACCACAGACCGATCCGGACAAACTGGCGGCCATCGGTTATTGCTTCGGCGGCAAGGTGGTGCTGGATGCGGCGCGCCAGGGCTTGCCGCTGGCGGGCGTAGTGAGTTTCCACGGTGCGCTGGTGACCAATACGCCAGCGACGCCTGGCAGTGTGAAGGCGAAAGTCCTGGTGGAGCATGGTGCTCTGGACAGCATGGTCACCGCGGATAACGTGGCGGCGTTCAAGACGGAAATGGACAAGGCCGGTGCCGACTACAAGTTTGTCACTCTCGAAGGCGCCAAGCATGGGTTCAGCAATCCCGAGGCGGATCGTCTGAGCCATGGCGACCACGGCGGGCCGGACATTGGTTACAGCAAGGCTGCGGATGAGAAGTCGTGGGCGGACATGCAGGCGTTTTTGAAGAAGATATTTAGCTGACGCAGTGATCGTTCCCACGGTCCCCGTGGGAATGCAGCCCGGGACGCTCCGCGTCCCTTCGCAGATGTGACGCAGAGCGTCACTGGATGCATTCCCACGCAGAGCGTGGGAACGATCACCTTGGGACTACCCAGCCTCAAGGCAACCCGGCAAAATGCCGGTCATGAATCCCGTCCCCGCCCTACCCGTCTGCTGCACCCCACTCGACGCCGATTGGCCACTGCCGTTTGTGCTGCCCGATACGGTCTTGTTGGGTACCCATTTCGATACCACGCAACTGGCCAGCGATGACTTTCTGCGCAGTGCCATCGAGCCGCCCGCGAGCATCCAGCGTTCAGTTGCCAAGCGCCAGGCCGAGTTTCTCGCCGGGCGAGTCTGCGCTCGGGCGGCATTGCAACAACTGGAAGGGCTGAGTTTCATTCCGGCCATCGGCGAAGACCGCGCACCGGTGTGGCCAGCGCATATCACCGGCTCGATCACCCACAGCACCGGCCGGGCCGCGGCGATTGTCGCGAACAAGGCGCACTGGCGCGGCCTGGGGATGGACCTGGAAAACCTGCTCGACGCTGCACGGGCCGAACGCCTGGCCGGGGAAATTCTCACCGGGCCTGAGTTGCAGCGCATGGCTGCCGGGATTGGCGATCAATTGGCAATGCTGGTGACGCTGACGTTTTCGGTGAAGGAAAGCCTGTTCAAGGCGCTCTACCCGATCGTGCAGAAGCGCTTCTATTTCGAACACGCCGAAGTGCTGGAGTGGAACGAGGGTGGCGAAGTGCGGTTGCGGTTGCTGACTGACCTGTCCAGTGAATGGCGTAGCGGCATTGAGCTGGATGCGCAGTTTGCAGTGATGGATGGGCAGTTGTTGAGTCTGGTCAGTATCAAGGCCTGAGGATTTGTAGCGCCTGTCAGGGCCTCTTCGCGGGCAAGCCTCGCTCCTACAGGGGGCTTCGATCATCTGTAGGAGCGAGGCTTGCCCGCGAAGGTGATTATCCAGACACCAACAATCTCAACGCCGCTCCTGATTCCTCGGCCAGCTCAAACTGAAACACGCCCCGCCCAGGCTTTTGCTCTTGCTGATCAACGCTCGCCCGTCGTGCCAATGGATGATGCGCCGCACGATCGACAACCCCAACCCGTGTCCGCCCGAGGCGCGGGTGCGGCTGTCATCGAGGCGCAGGAATGGGGTGAAGATTTTCTCCCAGGCCGTTTCAGGTACGCCCGGCCCGTCATCCTCGACATCCACCCGACAGCGCTGCTGCCCCACCTGATAACTGACGGTCACCCGTGAATGAGCGTGGCGCATGGCGTTGCTCACCAGGTTCTGCAACGCCCGGTGCAAATAACGTGGCTCGGCTTCCACCCAGGCGCCGTCGCAATCGGCGGCCGACAGGCACAAGCCGCGCTGCACCGTGACCTCGGCGCGCAGTGGCGCCAGTTCTTCGATCACCTGATTGACCAACGCATCCAGATCGATGCGTTGAAAATTCAGTGCCGGTGAGCCCTGTTCCAGACGGGCATAGGTGAGCATCTCGTCGACCAGCCGATCGAGGTCCTCAATGTCGTGGTCCATTCCTTCGCGGTACTTCTCCAGCGCCTCAGGCGTGGTGGCAGAGCCGATCATCTCCAGACCAAAACGCAAACGCGCGACCGGTGTGCGCAGTTCATGAGACACGGCACGCACCAGTTCTCGCTGAATCGCCAACAATTGCTGCAAGTGCTCGGCCATGCCGTTGAACGCCGAGGCCAGGCGCCCCACCGAGTCCGCGCCGCGTGCCGGCACGCGGGTTTCCAGACTGCCCTGGGCGATGCGGGTGGCGGCGGCTTCCAGCCCGCGCAAACGGCGTTCGAGTTGACGCACCAACAGATAGACAATCAAACCGATCAGGCTCAGGCCAAGGGCCGCGATCAGCACCAGCCACTCGGGCGGGTAAGGATTCATCTGATACAGCGGACCGATTTCCAGTACCCACGGCGTACCGACCATGCCGGCAAACACCCGGATCGAATCACCGCCCTTGCCCAGCGCCATCACCGTGTCGCCTTCGGATATGCGGCGGCTCTGGTCTTCGTCCATGTCGGCCTGATCGACCGTGACCAATTGCAGATCGAAGCCGAACCCCTTCTCTTCCTTTAACTGCGCCAGACGCTTGGGCTGCTCGGCCACCGGGTAGCGCACCAGTTCATCGGCCAACAGGTAAATGGTCGCTCGCGCCAGTTGCTCGCTGATCTGCTGGACTTCCCCCGTGAGCACCCGTTGTTCCTTGTCGCTGACCAAACGGTAAACCTTCGCCGCGTGCGGGCCGGTCTGCTCCACCAAGGCCTGGCCCCGCAGCACGCGGGTGCGCTGGGTCAGGTCGAGGTCGGTCTGGGAGAATGTCTTCAGCGCCAACGGAATGCCGAGCAAGCGCTCCCACACCAGCAAGGCCCGGTGGCGCTCGGTTTCGTTCATCGGTTGCAGGTTGTCGGCCATCAGCGAGAACGTGCCGTGGGCCAGGCGCTCACGGTATTGCTCGCTGCGCACCTGATTGAGCAGGTGCAAGGCCAGTACGCCGAGTACCGCCACCAGAATCAGCGCCGCGCACATGCCGCCATAAATGCGCAGGAAGATCGAGTTCACAGCGACAAGTCTGCGCAGGCTTCGGGAACGAACAGATAGCCTTTGCTGCGGATGGTTTTGATCAGCCGCGGATGCTCCGGGTCATCGCCGATCTTGGGGCGGATGCGTGAAATGCGCACGTCAATGGAACGGTCCTGGCCGTCATAACCGATACCGCGCAGCGCGGTGAATATTTCTTCGCGGGACAGGATACGACCGGCGTTGGCCACCAGCAGCCAGAGCAGATCGAACTCGGCGCTGGTCAACTCAATGCCTTTGTCATGCAGCCAGGCCTCGCGCAACGCGTTGTCCACCACCAACGGGCCGAACTGTAGACGCCGCTGTTTTTCCGGAGCGGTTTCAGGGGTTTCACTGCGCCGCAACAAGGCCTGGATGCGCGCCAGCAGCAGGCGTGGGCGAACCGGTTTGCAGACGTAGTCATCCGCGCCGAGGTCGAGTCCGAGGATTTGATCGGTGTCATCGGTGCGCGCGGTGAGCATCAGGATCGGGCCGTCATATTTGTCGCGAACCTTGCGGCAAATGCTCAGGCCATCTTCGCCAGGGAGCATCAGATCGAGGATCACCAGGTCCGGTTTCTCCTTGATGATGCGTGCCGCGGCGAGGGCGCCGTTGCCCTCGATCGACACGCGCAGGCCATTGGCTTCGAGGTAGTCGCGAGTCAGTTCGGCCAGACGCTGGTCGTCCTCGACAATCAATACCTGCCAGACTTCTTGCTCCACGGTGACCTCTGCTTGCCAACATCACTTTAAAGGGAAGGATCCACCCGTCTTTTTGTAATGATTGGGGAGGATAAGAATGCATCTGCATTGGCCGATTGTATAAACGGCGCACGTCTGGAACACAAGCGGGTAAATGCGTTCGGACACGACGGTTTTTTGTGATAGGGTTCGCGCCCTTAAAAATCCAAATGACCGTTTTCAATCATTGAAAATCAGTGAAAAACGGTCCGCTCCAGCTAGGTCGCGGCCTACACGCTCGTTCTACGTTTCACACACAATTTACGCACAGGCTTATCCACAGGTAGTACGTTGCAACACCCTCAAAAACGCATTATCTTGTACCTCGGCGCGAAAAAAACCCTACATGTAGGGTTTTACGCCAAAAACCAAACACAAACCGGACACCGATTTCAAGCGCTTTTATTGCCTCTTTCCGGTTGAACCAAACGTATTTTTGAAAGACCAAACCGCGCGTGCGGATGGCTACTGTTTTTGAGCCGAAAACGGCGTTAACGGTACGGGTGTTGCAGTCAATTACTGTCACCCAAAAGGATCCCGGTTTCAGGTTCAAGGCCTGGGACCAAAGACTTCGGCATGGAAGCGGCGCCCCAATTGCCCCTTCCTGATCTGTCCCGAAGTTGGTATGCCCGGCCCCTCGCCGGTTGTAGTGCTTCAGGACAGAACGGTGGGCACCGTGATGGTGCCCAAACAAACATAGAGAATGTGGAGACAACCCCCCATGCAAACCGACACAACTCGCGAGAACCCGCAGGGCACCTTGCCGCAGGCCGCCGATTCGACTTCGGATCTGTCCGCCACCGCGCCTGGCCAACTGCGCGTGATCAAGCGTAACGGGACTGTCGTTCCTTACACCGATGACAAAATCACCGTCGCCATCACCAAAGCGTTTCTTGCAGTTGAGGGCGGCACCGCTGCCGCTTCGTCGCGCATCCACGACACCGTTGCCCGCCTGACCGAACAGGTCACCGCGACCTTCAAGCGTCGCATGCCATCGGGCGGCACCATCCACATCGAAGAAATCCAGGACCAGGTCGAACTGGCCCTGATGCGTGCCGGCGAGCAGAAAGTGGCGCGCGACTATGTGATCTACCGTGACGCACGCTCCAAGGAACGTGCTGTACGCGCTCCAGCCGAAGAAGCCGTCAATGCTCACCCGTCGATCCGCATCACCCGCGCCGATGGCAGCCTTGCACCTCTGGACATGGGCCGCCTGAACACCATCGTCACCGAAGCGTGCGAAGGTCTGGAAGAAGTCGACGGCGACCTGATCCAGCGCGAAACACTGAAGAACCTGTACGACGGCGTGGCCCTGACCGACGTCAACACCGCCCTGGTGATGACCGCCCGTACGCTGGTCGAGCGTGAGCCGAACTACTCGTTCGTAACCGCCCGCCTGCTGATGGACACCCTGCGTGCCGAAGGCCTGAACTTCCTGGGCGTCGCCGAGAGTGCGACCCACCACGAAATGGTCGACCTGTACGCCAAGGCGCTGCCTGCATACATCGCCAAAGGTATCGAATTCGAATTGCTGAATCCGGTTCTGGCGACTTTCGACCTGGAAAAACTCGGCAAGGCAATCAACCACGAGCGCGATCAGCAGTTCACCTACCTGGGCCTGCAAACCCTGTACGACCGTTACTTCATCCACAAGGACGGGATCCGCTTCGAACTGCCGCAGATTTTCTTCATGCGCGTGGCCATGGGCCTGGCAATCGAAGAGAAGAACAAAGAAGACCGTGCGATCGAGTTCTACAACCTGTTGTCGTCCTTCGACTACATGTCGTCGACCCCGACCCTGTTCAACGCCGGCACCCTGCGTCCACAGCTGTCGAGCTGCTACCTGACCACCGTGCCGGATGACCTGTCGGGCATTTACCATGCGATCCACGACAACGCCATGTTGTCGAAATTCGCCGGTGGCCTGGGCAACGACTGGACTCCGGTTCGTGCGCTGGGCTCGTACATCAAGGGCACCAACGGCAAATCCCAAGGCGTTGTACCGTTCCTGAAAGTAGTGAACGACACCGCCGTCGCCGTTAACCAGGGTGGCAAGCGCAAAGGCGCTGTCTGTGCCTACCTGGAAACCTGGCACATGGACATCGAGGAGTTCATTGAACTCCGCAAGAACACCGGTGATGACCGCCGTCGTACCCACGACATGAACACCGCCAACTGGATCCCTGACCTGTTCATGAAGCGTGTCTTCGATGACGGCCCGTGGACCCTGTTCTCGCCGTCCGAAGTTCCGGATCTGCACGACCTGACCGGCAAGGCCTTCGAAGAGCGTTACGAGTACTACGAAGCCCTGTCCCAGTACCCAGGCAAGATCAAGCTGTTCAAGACCATTCAGGCCAAAGACCTGTGGCGCAAAATGCTGTCCATGCTGTTTGAAACCGGCCACCCATGGCTGACCTTCAAAGACCCGTGCAACCTGCGCAGCCCGCAGCAGCACGTGGGCGTGGTTCACAGCTCGAACCTGTGCACCGAGATCACCTTGAACACCAACAAGGACGAGATCGCCGTTTGCAACCTGGGCTCGATCAACCTGCCGAACCACATCGTCGACGGCAAGCTGGACACCGCCAAGCTGCAACGCACCGTGAACACCGCCGTTCGCATGCTCGATAACGTGATCGACATCAACTACTACTCGGTGCCACAAGCGAAGAACTCCAACTTCAAGCACCGTCCGGTCGGTCTGGGCATCATGGGCTTCCAGGACGCTTTGTACCTGCAGCACATCCCTTACGGTTCCGACGCTGCCGTCGAGTTCGCCGACAAGTCGATGGAAGCGGTCAGCTACTACGCGATCCAGGCGTCCTGCGACCTGGCTGACGAGCGTGGCTCGTACGAGACCTTCAACGGTTCGCTGTGGTCCAAAGGCATCCTGCCGCTGGATTCGCAACAGATCCTGATCGAGCAGCGTGGCCAGAAGTACATCGACGTTGACCTGAACGAAACCCTGGACTGGGCACCGGTTCGCGCCCGTGTGCAGAAAGGCATTCGTAACTCCAACATCATGGCCATCGCACCGACCGCGACCATCGCCAACATCACTGGCGTGTCGCAGTCGATCGAACCGACTTACCAGAACCTCTATGTGAAATCGAACCTGTCGGGCGAATTCACCGTGATCAACCCGTACCTGGTTCGCGACCTCAAGGCTCGCGGTCTGTGGGACTCGGTCATGATCAACGACCTGAAGTACTACGACGGTTCGGTGCAGCAGATCGAGCGCATCCCGCAAGAACTCAAAGAGCTCTACGCAACTGCATTCGAAGTAGACACCAAGTGGATCGTTGACGCGGCAAGCCGTCGTCAGAAGTGGATCGACCAGGCTCAATCGCTAAACCTGTACATCGCCGGCGCTTCGGGCAAGAAGCTGGACGTGACCTACCGCATGGCCTGGTACCGTGGTCTGAAAACCACTTACTACCTCCGTGCCCTGGCCGCGACCAGCACCGAGAAGTCGACCATCAACACCGGTAAGCTGAACGCTGTTTCCAGCGGCGGCAACCACGGTGACGACTCGGTCCTGGCAGCTCCAGCAGGCCCTGCTCCAGTGCCGAAGGCTTGCGCCATCGACGAGCCGGATTGCGAAGCTTGCCAATAAGCTGAGCGGGTGAGCGCTGAAAGGCGCTTACCTCGACAACCCCCGATCAGTCCTCTGGATGGGTCGGGGGTTTTCTTTTGTCTGGAGGAAAGTGGTGGCCGGTCTGACGCCTTCGCGGGCAAGCCTCGCTCCTACAGGATCGCGTTGCTCATGTGGGCGACATACATCCTGTAGGAGCGAGGCTTGCCCGCGAAGAGGCCCGCCATCACAACGCAATATCCGGAACTCGGCCATAAAAAAGCCCCTTTTCCGAGGGGCTCTTTGTGAAGCGCTATCCGCAAACCAGCATCAGGTCATCTGAATGATGGTCTGCATGATGGTGCTCTGGGTGGAGATGGTCTTGGCGTTCGCCTGGTAGTTGCTCTGCGCCTTGATCAGCTCGACCAATTCATTGGTCAGGTTGACGTTGGACTCTTCCAGGGAGTTGGACACGACCGAACCCAGAGTGCCGGTCGTCGGCGCATCGACACCCGCCACGCCTGAGGAGAAGGTTTCCTTCCAGCGCGTGCCGCCAATTGGCTGCAAGCCTTGCTCGTTGGCGAAGCTAGCCACTGCTACCTGGCCGATGGCCTTGGTTTGCTGGTTGCTGAAGTTGGCAGTCATGACGCCGCTGGCGTCGATGGTCAGGCTGGAGATCTGGCCGGTGGCGTAGCCGTCCTGGTATTGGGCCGTGCGAGCGGTCGTCGAGTTGTAGGACGTGGTCAGCGCCATGTTGAAGGCGATACCGTCAGCAGCGGCATCGGAACCATTCGGGCCCCAGGTCACAGGGGTCGTTGTAGCGTCAGTGATAACGCCGGGGATCCAGTCGTCCATGGTCAAGGTGGTACCGTCTGTACCTAGCGTCCAGCCTGTCCCTGCGGTAATCGTGTCGATGCTACCGTCGGAATTGAAGGTAATATCTGCCTCGCTAGGCGTCAGGGTGGTGCTAGCCGGATCGCTTGGCGTGCGACCATCCATGTAGGTATAGATCGTCCATGCGTTTACGTCCGTCTTGACGTAATACTGATCCATGGTGTGTTCATTACCCTGGGTGTCATAGACCTTGGTGGAAATGGTCTTGTTGTAGCTGTTGGTATCGGTCGGACTGAACGTCGTCACGGTCGGCAAATCTTCAGCCGAGTTCAGGTTCATCGTCTGATCAACCTTGGTGGTCGCATTCGGCTTGAGAGCCGAAGTATCGATCTTCAAGTCAGTCAACACACCGTTGATGATCTTGCCGTTGGAGTCGACGCCGTAACCCTGCAAACGGTTGCCGTTGTTATCGACCACATAATTTTCGGCATCGGTCTTGAACGCACCGGCACGGGTGTAGCTCAGGGAACCGTTGTCGCTGAGGATGAAGAAACCGCTGCCCTGGATGCCCATGTCCAGCACGTTGCCGGTGTTGCTCACGTCGCCCTGGCTGAACTGCTGGGAAACGTTGGCCAGGCGCACGCCGTTGCCGATGGTCTTGCTGCCGGTACCCAGGCGAGTGGCCGAGTACACGTCTTCGAATTCCGCGCGGGACGATTTGAAACCGGTGGTCGCGACGTTGGCGATGTTGTTACCGGTCACGTCCAGTTGTTTATTGGCTGCATAGAGACCGCTAAGGCCGATATTGAAAGACATATTCCACTCCTTTGTGCCGGGTTAGTCGGCTCTATATACCAATGGTTTGCACTTTGGACAGGGCAACGCTGCCCATGCCTGCCAGGTTCAACATCAACTCACCGCCGGTCTGGCTGATGGTCACGCTGTTGACCGTTGCCGGCAGGTAAGTAATCAGTGAGGTGTTCGTGCTGTCGATGGTGGTCGTCGCGCCGAAGGTGTAAGTACCCGCCGGTGCCACCGCGCCTGCATCGTCCTTGCCGTCCCAGATGAAACTGGCGTTGCCGGCGCTTTGACTGCCCAGCTCGAGCGTACGGATGGTCTTGCCTTCCGAGTTGCTGATCTTGACGGTGGCGGCGGAAACCGAGGTTGGCACCACGACGGTACCGTTGAGGCTTTTTGAGGTGTCGACCACAGCTTTGTCGGTCTGCGCGATGACCGAACGGCCCACCAGTGAAGAAGCCTGCAAGGCTTGCGAGGAGCTGTAACTGCTGGCAAGGCCTGTGACCGTGTCGTTCAGCGTGGTGATGCCTTCCAGGCTACTGAACTGCGCCAGCTGTGCCACGAACTCGCTGTTGTCCTGAGGATCGAGCGGGTTCTGGTTTTTCAGCTGAGTCACCAGCAGTTGCAGGAATGCGTCCTTGCCCAGCTCCTGGCCGCCGGTAGCGGCCGAGGTCAGGTTACCGGTGGTCGTAGAGGTAGTGGTCGTGACCGAAGAGTTGGCCAGAACATCGCTGATAACGCTCATATGAATCGCCCCTTATCACTGACCGAGGGTCAGGACCTTCTGCATCATGGTTTTGGCGGTATTCATCATTTCGGCGTTGGTCTGGAACGAACGGCTCGCGGAAATCATGTCGGCCATTTCTTCGACGACGTTGACGTTCGGGTAATAGACGTAGCCCTTGGCATCGGCGGCCGGATGGTTCGGCTCGTAGCGTGCGTCAAGGTTGCTCTGGTCTTCGACCACGCCCAGCACTTGCACGCCTTGACCGGCTGCGTCCTGATTCTGGAACAGCGAATCGCTGCCGCCGCTCTGGCCGCCCTGGAACATGGTGGCGAACACCGGGTGACGGGCACGGTAGGTCTGGTCGATGCTCGACGAGACGGTCTCGGCGTTGGCGATGTTCGAGGCCACGGTGTTCAAGCGAGTGGTCTGAGCGCTCATGCCGCTACCGGCAATGTTGAAAACACTGGATAGAGACATGGATTACTCTCCGCGCAGGGCTGACACCAGCCCTTTGAATTTACTGTTGAGCAGGGTGAAGCTGGCCTGGAAGTTGACCGCGTTTTCCGCGTAGTTCGACTGTTCCAGTTGGGCGTCCACGGTGTTCTGGTCGATCGACGGTTGCATCGGCGTGCGATACATCAGCGACTCGTCGCCATTGCCCAAGCCTTCAGCCTCGATGTGACGGCTGTTGGTCATGTTCAAGGCGAACTTGCCGTTTTTGGTTTTCTCGTTCTGCTCGGCGAGCACTTTCGAGAAATCCAGATCCCGAGCCTTGTAGTTCGGGGTGTCGGCGTTGGCGATGTTGTTGGCCAGGACTTCGGCACGCTGAGCGCGGAAGCCCAGGGCTTGTTCGTGGATACCGAGCGCTTTATCGAAGCTGATGCTCATGTCGGGAAACCTTCGGGTGACCTGATTTTTCGTACGATGGGTATAGCAAGCGGCGTGCCAAATAAAAAAAGCCCGTAAACCGGGGCTTTGCGGGCAGGGGCAAGGCGGCAATGCCAGAAAAGCGGCAACCGATTTCCGCCGCCTGCCGCTTTTCTGCCGCTTCTGGAGGTAAACACCTATCCCCTGTAGGAGCTGCCGCAGGCTGCGATCTTTTGATCTTGATCTTAAAAAAGCAAAATCAAAGATGGCATTGATAGGGCGAGCGGCATACTTCTGTTGAGCGTGATGATGTGATGCCCCTTCGACAAATCAACATGAACCGCCTTCTATCTCTCTACCAGAGGCAGACCGGGTGTGCATATTGTTGCCGAGTCAAATTTGGGTAACAGATCATCAATCTCTTCAGAATGCACCAAAAATTCCTGTCTGAAGTCGGATTTTTTAATGTAAGAAATTTCACTATGGATAGTAATTGGTATTGAATTTACCAATCTTTAATCATGGCACATGCAGTAAATATTTTACTGTTGATATGACCCCATTGTTGCGGCATAACTTAGGTGCTTCTACCAAATGGAATTTCAAATTATTGCAAGGAATGCTGCATGCAAAAATCTATCGCTTTTCCTCCGCCTTTGAAATCGTCGAACGCTCTTCCCAATCCTCACAGGGAATATCCAGGATTTTTGTCAAATTTTGACAGCGCTCTAAATTGGAATGGAGCTCTTCCGACGATCACTGTGGCTCATCGCATTGAAACCATCAATAAAGAGCGCGACGCGTATTCAAAGTTGGTAGCTATTGCACATTCGGTGCAAGATCAAATAGAAAGTGTTTTCTTGAATGGCGCGGCGGGTGTGCGAAATGAGATAGAGGGGCGCATAAATTCGGCTGTTGATATCCCCCCATTCAATAAGCTCGAAGGCGCCCTAAAGAAGAAAGCGATTATTGTCGAGCTCCTGCAACAAGTTAGAATGAATAGGAGTTGGTATGAAGCGGATGCATTTTTTGGCATAGATGCATTGTCGTTAGACCGTATGGAAAGTGCCGAGCTATTCGCGGCTTATGTGGATTCAGTAGAACACGACACAGAACGCCTAGACCTCTATGAAAGCTTCCTGAGATCTCTGACAGCCGCCTACGTTAAACGAATCCTTGTCGAGGCTGTTTCCATTTTAGAGGACGCTTCTCCAGCTATAGATGCTGCAATCCATTCTGCCTTGGCTAGAGGTGAAACTGCCTACAGCTTCAAGTTGACCCTTAGTCAAGCCGCACAGGTGGTAACTGTGGCGGGTGCCGCTACTCTCCAAAACGCGGACGGTTGGACCTTCGAGGCAGCAATCCGTAAAGGCATTCTGTTGTTGACAGGTTTGGGAGAAGCACTTCTCAGTCGAGCGACGGCGATTGGGATCGGCACTTTGCTCTATTCACCCGCTCTGGGTAACGGCGAGCGCTATCCTCAAACGGTTCTCAAACTATCTGGTAGTGCAGTCTTGCCAGATGCGCCGTCTAACCTGAATGAAATCGCCGCTGTCGAAGGAACCATCGATCTTCCCTATCGGATTTATGGTGACCTTGACCAATACACCCTCGTTGCAACTCCGGCTGGGGGGAGCATTTCGCCAGCAGTGCCAGTTCGAGCCCTGGAGTTCGACCAGAAGACTAACAGCTATAGTTTCACCTCCGCCGACACACCGCCCATCACCCTCGGTTTTCCTATTATCCACTGGGGAAACAGTTCGACAACTTCACCTACTAGACCAGTGAAAGTTCCGCATTACACTGGCGTTGAGCTGTTGCCACTACTCGTGCAGCCCGAACCATTGCCTGCTTTCGAGTTACCGGACTTCAGGGATTGTATTTACTGCTTTCCGATCAACAGTGGCTTGCCGCCGATTTACGTTGTTTTCAATAGTCCTTATGAAGGGGCTACTACGAGAGGAAAGTACAGCGGTCGATTTTTCAATCCTGCCAGAGCTGGAGGCCCAATCCTGGATCTGGATTGGACCAATGCTACCGTGACGAAAGCGGGTATTGACCTAGTGAAATTGCATACTGGACGTTTCAGGCCTTCTGATGCCAATGCCATCATGGTTGATCGCTTGGAAAAAATTCTCCAAGGTAAATTAGTAGTCACGGCTATCGACAAACGTTTCTATACTCATGAGCTCAGAGAGCTTGAACGTTTCAGAATATTAGGGGTGGCAGACGGTGTGGACCCGAATGATGACGGTGTTATTTGGAATAACACTCACGCAGCGACCTTGGAAGACTATAAACTCAAGGATGCTTTTGAATTACTCTATACACCTGATGCTATAGAAGCGGATACAAAACAAAGGGACAGAGAGTACAAGCAACTGGGAGGGATGAAATAATGAGCGTCATAGAAAAAATTGTGCTCAACGAAAAGCCTGAAGAGGTGATTCTATTTGTCACGAAATATGAGTTAGGTATTTCTCTTCCTCAATTAGACGGGCTTTACAATCGGGCTAATTGGGCGCATGTAGGGGACAATATGGGGCTATTGAATCTCGTCAGAGAAATGTGTGATGCAGGCTTTATAAAATATAGTGGTACCGGAATTGTCAGGGGCATCAACTGGAGAGAGCCGGCGTTCATGTTAGAGGGGAAATATACCTTTGAGTGATATCGCTAAGCGTCTATCAACTGGCATGCAGCTCGGCCAGGTACTTGGGGATGTTCCCTGGGCGGTCGGCCGAAACACTGTTGATGACCCCTAAAATCGCCTATCGCTGGCTGTACAAGTCGACTATTTCATCGGATGGAAAACGTAGCGGATCGGTCATTGAGGTCAGGATCTGACACACCTTGCCCCTTGACGGTTTTTTGCTCGATACGCATAAAAAAATCCGATGCCAGTACAGGCATCGGATTTTGATTTCTTGCGACCAAAGGTCAAGCAAGGGGCTTAACTGATCGGCATTAGCCCCAGAGGGCTCCCCTTTTTTTGGCCTGCCACTTTTGCATCACTTCGCCTGATAAATAATTCCCGGGCTGCACTGGACCATCTGGTAATGATCCGGCAAACCGTTCAGCGCTTCGGACGCGCCAAGGAACAGATAGCCGCCAGGCTTGAGCGTGCTGTGAATGCGCAACAGGATGTCTTTCTTCACCTCGGCGGAGAAGTAGATCAGCACGTTGCGGCAGAACACGATGTCGAACTTGCCCAGGCTCGCGTAGCTGTCCAGCAGGTTGAACGAGCGAAATTCCACCCGGCTCTTGATCGGCGCCTTGATGGCCCAGCGTCCTGGCCCTTTTGGGTCGAAGTAACGTTGAAGGCGCTCGGGCGACAGACCGCGGCCGATGGCCAGGCTGTCGTACTCGCCGGTCTTGCAGTTGGTCAGCATGGTACCGGACAGATCGGTGGCAACGATCTGCACGCCCATTTTCAACTGCCCCAGGTTGACTCGCTCGAACTCATCGATGGACATCGACAGCGAATACGGTTCCTGACCCGATGAGCACGCTGCCGACCAGATCCGCAGGCGCTGACCCGGGCTTGCCTTGATCGCCTCAGGCAATACCTTGTTCTTCAAGACTTCAAACGGATAGGTATCACGAAACCACAAGGTTTCGTTGGTGGTCATGGCATCCACCACCTGCTCGCGCAAACCGCTGCGCGGCTGGGTCTGGATGCGCTGAACCAGCTCACCCAGCGATTTGATGCCCTGCTGCTCCATCAGTTTGTTGAGACGGCTCGAGACCAGGTATTGCTTGTTTTCACCGAGCAAAATGCCACAGGCTTTTTCCAGGAAGACCCGGAACTGTTCGAAATCCAAATTACCCGTAGACAATGATGCAGCCTCTTAAATCGTATTAACCGCCAAGGGCAAAGCGCCCACTAGCTGATATCTGCTGCTTTGATCCGGTCGACTACCCGGGATGCCAGGTCATCAGGACGGAACTTGGCCAGGAAGTCATCGGCACCGACTTTCTTGACCATCGCCTGATTGAACACGCCCGACAACGAAGTGTGCAGGATGATATGAAGCTTTTGCATGCGCGGGTCGGCGCGGATCTCGGCTGTCAGGGTGTACCCGTCCATCTCCGGCATCTCGATGTCGGAGATCATCATCAGGAACTCGTCTTCCGGCTTCTTGCCCTCGTCGACCAGTTTGCGCAGGTAATCCAGCGCTTGCCGGCCGTCGTTCAACGCCACCACTTCGACGCCGATCGTTTGCAGGCAACGGGTCACCTGCTTGCGCGCCACCGATGAGTCATCGACCGTCAGCACGCGCAAGGACAACGCCTTGTGCTGAGTCTCGACATCCACCACGCCCACCGAAATGGCTTCCGGTGTCGGCGCCACTTCCGCCAGCACCTTCTCGACGTCGATGATTTCGACTAACTGATTGTCGACCCGAGTCACCGCCGTCAGGTAGTGATCGCGCCCTGTGCCCTTGGGTGGCGGATGAATCTCCTCCCAGTTCATGTTGACGATGCGCTCCACCGACCGAACCAGGAAACCCTGAGTCTTGGTGTTGTACTCCGTGATGATCACGAAGGGATTGCTCTGATCTTTCAACGCACCGGAACCGGTCGCCATCGCCAGATCCAGAATCGGAATGGTCGCCCCCCGAATATTCGCCACACCGCACACGACAGGACTGGACTTGGGCATCAGGGTCAGCTTGGGGCATTGCAGCACCTCACGAACCTTGAACACGTTGATCCCATACAGCTGCTGGCCGTCGAGACGGAACAACAACAGCTCAAGGCGATTCTGCCCTACCAGTTGCGTGCGCTGGTTCACCGAATCCATTACACCAGCCATGCCCAGACTCCTACTACCAACGCTAAGTGTGTTGCGACGCACATTCATCACTAAACGGCACGGCGCTTGCTTTTTAACTCTTATGAACACAGAACCGACATTTTTCCGACGCCTTGCATCAACCTCCCGCAGATTACTCTGTGCGATGTCGGCCGTTTGCCTGTTCAACGCTGGCAGCCCTGCCCTTGCTGACGCGGTTACCTTGCCTGACATGCTTATCGGCGTCACTCAGGGCTTTCTTGAATTCACCGTAGAAGACTATTTGGCCACGAGCCAAACGCAAGGACGCTACGAGATCGAGGTCAATCAACTTGATCCGCGCCTGCGCATGCCTATGTGCGACAAGGGGTTGACAGCCACCCTGGAGAGCCCGGCGAGGCCTCTGGGCCGGGTCACGGTCAAGGTTCGCTGCGACAGCGCCTCCCCCTGGACAGTCTTCGTACCCGCTCAAGTACGGCTGTTTCGCGACATCGTGACCACCACCCGCCCTCTCAAGCGCACCGGGATAATCGAGCCTCAGGACGTGACCCTGCGCGAGCGCGATATCAGTCTGATAAATCAGGGTTTTCTGACTTCTGTCGATCAGGCGATCGGACAAAAACTTACCCGACCAATGGTCGCTGATCAGATCATTACCCTGGTGCACCTCGAACAGGCGGAAGTGATTCGCAAGGGCGATCAGGTGGTGATAACCGCGCGCAGTGGCACGCTCAGCGTGCGCATGCCGGGTGAAGCGCTGTCCAACGGCGGCATGAGCGAACAGATTCGTGTGAAAAACCTTAACTCCCAGCGGGTCATCAAGGCGCAAGTCACCGCGCCCGGCCAGGTGGAAGTTTCTATGTAGGCGGCTATCGAAAACGCTCTGTCCCTGAAGATATGGCGCGCCACTGCGCTGTTGCCTAAACTGTGCCGCATGCAGGACGCGCGCTGGCGCATGCACGCTCATTGATAAATGGGCCTAAAGTTTTCCGGGAGAGCGCCGAAAACATGGCAAGCGTCCAAATACCCAGAGGTTTTTTGTCATGGTCATCGATTTCAGTCGTTTAAACAGCTCCTCGTCACTTACGGGCAGTACACGTACCAGCGCCGCGAAGGAAACCGCCGAAACCGGCCAATCCGCGCCGCTGAATACCCCGGCCGAACAGGCCAGTACCACCAAAAGCGGGGAATCGGTACACCTCAGCGATGAGGCTCAACAGTTGCAGAAGGTCACTGACAAGCTGCGCGATCAGCCTGCCGTCGACAACGCCCGCGTGGCCGAGTTGAAAGCAGCGATTGCCGATGGCAGCTATAAAGTCGACAGCAACCGTGTAGCCAGCAAACTGCTCAACTTCGAAGCCCAGCGCTAGGCCACCGCCCGCGCCAGGCTTTTGGACGCTTAAAACCCAAGGCCAGCCATGCACGACACTAATCTACTGCAACTGATCATCGACGACTTTGCCCCGGCGCAACACCTGCTGGAGCTGCTGCAAACCGAGTCCCTCGCGCTGCACGGTCGCGACATGCCACTGCTCGAAGACATTCTGGCGCAGAAACAGGCATTGATCATTTTGCTCGAACAGCATGGCCGCAAGCGCAGTGAAATCCTCGCCAGCCTCAACCTGCCGACCAATCGCCAGGGCCTGGAGCAACTTGCCAGCCATTCGAGCATTGGCGATCAGTTGCTGGCACAGAGCGACGTACTGACCGACCTCCTGGCCCGGTGCCAGGCCACCAATGCCAACAATGGCCAGTCGATTCTGGTGCAGCAGGCCGCCACGGCCAACCAGCTGAAAATCCTCACCGGCGGCGAGCCGCCAGCGCTCTACGATGCCCGCGGTTCAACCTCCAGGCTCGCAAAACCACGCCCGCTCAGTCAGGCTTGAGCCTTTCAACGAGCGCGCTCTATCAAGACGCGAAACATGCTGGCAGAATGCTGGCAAGTAGTCATATTTGTCTGGAGATTGATACCCCGTGTTCAATGCCTTAAGCGCGGAAGATGCTCCGCAGCCACCCAAGGTGCTCACCACGCCCCTGGAAATCTCCAGCAATCTGCGTCAGCTGCAAGACAGCCATGACCCGCTGATCATCACGTTCCATGAGCGCAGCCAGCGCTTCCAGAGTTATCTGGTGGACGTCGACCGTGACAGCAACATAATCGCCCTGGACGAAATGATCCCGCGCGATGGCGAACGCTTTCTGCTGGCCGGCGAACCGTTCAAGGTCGAAGGCTTCCACGAAGGCGTACGCATCGCCTGGGAAAGCAATGGCCCGCTGACCATCGACGAATCCGGCGATGGCCGCTGCTACCGTGGCACGCTGCCCGATGAAGTGGTTTACCACCAGCGCCGCAATGCTTTCCGCGCCGCATTAAAGCTGGCGCAACTGGTGAATGTCGAACTGGGCGGTGACAAACTCAAGTCGCCCATCAACGGCAAACTGCTGGACATCTCCGCCACCGGCTGCAAGTTACGCTTCGAGGGCGACATCACCGCCAGGCTGCAACTGGGTCAGGTCTATGACCGCTTCGCCGCCGCCCTGCCCTTCGGCAGCATGACGGCACCCGTCGAGCTGCGTTACCTGCACTTCGAAGAGAAGATCAACACCACCTTCGCCGGCGTGCGTTTTCACAACATGAGCGGCTTGGTGCAACGGCAGGTCGAGCGGTTCGTCTATCAGCTTCAGCGCGAAGCGCGACGCTTCGATAAAGACGACTTCTGATCGCCACTCCCATAAAAAAACGGGCAGTCCCTTGCGGTGACTGCCCGTTTTTTTATGCCTTGATCAAGGCCTCGCTTCGGTAAAGCTTTGTTCGCGAGCCGTGTCAGGGTCTTCTGGTTCCGAATCTGTTTCAGGCGCTGATTCGGGCTCGGCATCCGGATTGAAATCAGCCTCCGGGTTGATCGGGTTCTGCATCTGATCCTGCACCACCTGCTCATCGACACGGGGGTCAAGGCAAACCACCAGCGGCGAACTCGACATGCTGTCCGGCATGGCCACGTGATGCAGCGGAGCATCGTCCACCTGATGCAGGTTGGTAACGGCTTTCGGGCGGATTCGCCACACCAGCACCAAGGCGAAGAAACTGAAGAAGGCATAAAGCATCTGGCTGCCGAACAATTTCATCAGCACCCCGGCTACCAGCGGCCCGATACTCGCGCCGACACCGTAGGTCACCAGCAGCATCGCCGTCAGCGAAACCCGACGCTCGCCCTCGACATGGTCGTTGGAGAACGCCACCGCCAACGGGTACAGGCAGAACTGCACCAACGAGCAGAGGAACCCGGCGATGAACAGCACCTCCAGTTGCACCTGCGGCATGATCGCCAGCGGCAACGCGGCCAATGCCAGGCAAAATGCAAAACTGCGGATCAACAGCGCCCGGTCATAGCGGTCCGACAGCCAACCGAGCGGCCACTGCACCACCAGGCCTGCAAAAATGCAGCTCCCCATGAACAGACCGACCTGTTCGGTGGACAACCCTTGCTGCGAGGCATACAGCGGCGCCAGACCGTAGAACGAACCGACGATCAGTCCCGACCCCAACACCGTACTCAGTGACTGCGGCACGCGCTTGATGAAGAACCGTGGTTCCATCGGTGCCGGGTGCAGAGGCGCCGGGTGAATCCGCCGTGTCAGGGCCACTGGCACCAGGCACAAGGCGAAACACAGTGCGACCAGCATCAGCAGTTCCAGACCCAGGCCGGGGTGCATGACCAGAATCAGCTGACCCAACACCAACCCCAGGTACGAGGCGATCATGTAGCCGCTAAACACCACCCCACGTTTATTGGCTTCTGCCTGCTCATTGAGCCAGCTTTCGATCACCATGTACTGACACATCATGCCCAGACCGACAATGACCCGCAGGAACAGCCACGCGGGCAACCAGTCCACCAGGCCATGGCCCAGCACCGCCGCGCCAACAATCCCGGCGCAGGCCGAGTAAGCGCGGATATGCCCGACCCGGGCAATCAGCCGATGGCCAATCTTGCCGCCCAGCACCAGGCCGAAATAGTTGGCTGCCATCAACGCACCGACCCACAGGCTGTCGACGTTATCGGCCGCCAGGCGCAGGGCCAGGTAAGTACTCAACAGGCCGGAGCCGATCAACATCATCAGCGAGGCGAAATAAAGCCCTCGAAAGGATTTCAGGATTTGGCGCATCGGCGTTCCGAGCGGCTCCTTGCAATGAGTATCGGGCTATCGACAAACGATAGCCCGATGGCGACGGATCGTCAGGCCTGGGCTGCTAGAACACGCCGTTCCCAGGGAGTAATTTCATCAAAGAAGCTGGTCAACTCCATGGTCTTCGAAGCGATGTAGCCTTCGATGAACTCCTTGCCGAACAGTTCCTTCGCCAATTGGCTACGTTTCAGACGTTCAAGAGCGGCATGCAAGGTACACGGCAACGAAAGATTATCCGGCACAACGAACTCACCCTGGATCGGCTCGCTCGGCTCCAGTTTGTTTTCGATGCCATACAGCCCCGCGGCCAGGCTCGCGGCGATCGCCAGATACGGATTGGCATCGGCCCCCGGCAAGCGATTCTCGACCCGACGAGCGACCGGTGAACTGGCCGGAATGCGTAGTCCGGCCGCGCGATTGTCGTGGGACCAGCAAGCATTATTCGGCGATGCGAAAGGATGGCACAGGCGCTGATAAGAGTTCACGTTCGGCGCAAACAGCGCGGTGAAATCAGCCATACCGGCCTGCTGACCACCGATAAAATGACGGAAGGTCGCGGTCGGCTCGCCGGCCTTGTCGCTGAACACGTTACGCCCGCTGCCGATCTCGACGATGCTCTGGTGAATATGCATCGAACTGCCCGGGGTGTGAGCCAACGGCTTGGCCATGCAGACCACGGTCAGGCCATGCTTGAGCGCCACTTCCTTGAGCAGATGCTTGAACAACAAGGTCTGGTCGGCCAGCAGCAACGGATCGCCATGCAGCAGGTTGATCTCGAATTGGCTGACGCCCATCTCGTGCATGAAGGTATCGCGCGGCAAGCCCAGCGCCGCCATGCATTCGTAGACTTCATTGAAGAACGGCCGCAAGCCGTTATTGGAACTGACGCTGAACGCCGAATGACCGTACTCACGACGACCGTCCAGGCCCAGTGGTGGCTGGAAGGGTTGCGTCGGGTCAGGGTTGGGCGCGAAGACGAAGAACTCCAGCTCGGTCGCCACCACCGGCGCCAGCCCCAGGGCGGCGTATCGAGCGATCACGGCCTTGAGTTGGCCGCGGGTCGACAATGGCGAGCTCTCGCCAGTCAATTCGTCCGCATCACAAATGGCCAGCGCCCGAGGCTGCGAGCTCCAGGGCAAGCGGTGGATCTGCGCGGGATCAGGCACCAACGCCAGGTCGCCATCATCGCTGCCATAAAAGCGCGCTGGCGGATAACCGCCCATGATGCATTGCAACAGCACTCCCCGCGCCATCTGCAAACGCCGCCCTTCAAGAAATCCTTCGGCGGTCATCACCTTACCGCGTGGTACGCCGTTCAGGTCCGGCGTGACACATTCAATCTCATCAATGCCCGTCAATCGCTGCGCGAGTGAACGATGGCCATCGGTTGTCATGACGCAATCCTTGTTGTTGTACGAGCCGCGAACGGCGACTCGTACAAAATAGGCTCCGGCTGTTCGGAATATCAAGCAGCGTCAAACAAAAAGCTATTCAGGGAAGGTAAAGGCTGAACACACCGCCGCCCAATGGGCCGCCATTACTGATTTCGGTGCGTCCGCCCACGCCATTGCGCTGATGCAATGCGGCAATCCGCCCGGCAAAGTACAGGCCCAAGCCAGTACTACCACTGCTGTGGTTGATGCCCTGCACATAATCGGCCTGACGTTCGATCATCTCGGGCGGGTAACCCTCGCCATCGTCGTTGATGGTCAGCACCAGTTGCCCGGCTTCATCGCTGACGCTGATCAACAAGGCATGGCGAGCATAGCGAATGGCGTTGTTGATGCAATTGGCAAGCACCGAGGCAATCAGTTCCCGATCGAAGAAACCCAGCGGGCTCAACGGGTCCACTTCGTACGTCGCGATGATGCCGCGGCTGGCGAACACTTCTTGGTGAGCCGCCAGTTGCGCCTCAATGAAGTCATCCAGCTCATGATAGGCCGGCTGCAACGGCATCTGGTTGACGCCGAGCTTATACAGCCCCAGCAACTGCACCAGCATGCCATTGAGGTGGGCGAACTCGAACTCGATCACGCCTTGCTCCGGGGTGTGCCGCTCGGGCTCAGGCAAACGCGCCAGCCATTGACTGTGTGCCTGCATCAGCATGGCCAGAGAGTTCTTCATGTCGTGCACGGTGGAGGCAATTACCGTGGAGAAGTCGAGTGACGGTTCGCTGTCGATCATTCGCCGAACGCCTTGATTTTCAGTTTCTGGTAGCGCGGAAAACGCGCGTCGGTATCGGGCATCAGGCCGACGGTTTTCAGGCAGGTGCGACATTCCTCCAGTTCGGCCGACGGCACATTGGTGTCGGTGCCATGCAGCAATGACTGCGCCATGTTCAGGGCGATACTGATGTTCTTCGGTTGCAGCGCCAGGGCTTTGCGGAATACATCCCGGGCTTCCACCAGGTTGCCGGTCTTGTACACCCGCACGCCTTGCCGGTTGAGGTCGGCGGCCGCGTTGCCGGAGTTGAGGATGGTCGGGTCGTCGGTCAGCTTGGCGATGCCTTTCATCACGGTCGGATCGTCGCCGTAGATTTCCGCACAGTTTTTCAGCATCGACGCGCCGGCATTCGCCTGTCCGAGCATTTGCAGCTGCTTGGCCACCAGCAGTGCCGCTTCGGCGCTCATGAACTGCTCCATGCCATCGAGGCGAATCATCGCCTGCTCGGTGAGCTTCTCGGCGGTTTCGGCATCGTTGAGCAGCAGGCTGGTGGCTTTCATCAGTCGCGCACGTATCTGCAGGCCGGGATCGGAAGGGTTCTCCTTCGCCACCGCACTGAGCGTGGTATTGATTTCAAGGCGGGTCCGGGTATCCAGCCCTTTCTCACTGCCTTTGCTGATCAAGGCATGGGCCAGGCCGAGGTTGCTTTCCGCATCCTTGAAACGTGACTGCGCCCCTTGGGCCACGGCCTGACGATAGGCTTTGGAGGCCGTATCGAAATCCTCGTTGGTCATCGCCAGCTTGCCCAGCAACGCTTGCCGGCGCACCGCCAGCGGCGACAGGCGAATAGCCTCTTCCAAGACTCTCTGCGCGCCCTTGGTATCCCCTTCGGCGACCAGCACATCGGCCATGCCGTCGTAGAGGGCCGGCATCATCGGGAAGACTTTCAGGGCTTTTTCGTAAACGCCCTTGGCCTGGCTGACCTGGCCGCGTTTGAACAGCAACTGGCCCAACCCGGCAAACGCCCATGGCAAAGGTCGATCAGCAATGATGCTGTCGTACAGACGCTCCAGCGCTTCGTTCTGGTTCAAGTCGCGCAATGCATCGGCGCGGTAACGCAAGCACAGCGGCGAATAACGAATGTCTTGTTTACACAGGGCGATGCAGGCATTGAGCACTTCAACCGGTTTGCCCCGGTCAAGCGCTTGCAGGATCGGTTTGAGCAAGGTTTTGCGCTGTTCCAGTCGCTCCAGGCGCTGGGCCAGGCCGGAACGGTTGAACGGCTTGGTCAGGTAAGCATCAGGCTCGTGCTCCAGTGCGCTGAGCACCATGGCTTGGCTGGTTTCGGCAGTGACCATGACAAACACGCTTTCATGGCTGATCAGCTTCTCGATCATCAGGTCTTCGAGCACCTGCTGACCGTTCTTCTTGCCATCGCCCAGGTGAAAGTCCTGCAGGATGAAGTCGTAGGACTTCTGCGAGCACATGCGCAGCGCCTGTTCACCGGTATCGGCGGTGTCGACGTCCTTGACGCCCAGCTCCCGCAGCATGGACCTGACGGAACTGCGGAAATCCGAGAAATCATCGACGATCAGAAAGCTTTTTTGGTGATACGACAGCATCGAAGATTTCCAGGCAATTTAAGAAGAACAACCCAAAGGCAACCACACGGGCGCGCTCAGTTTCGCGGCCATTTTTGGCGCGCAGATGATAGCGAGAGGCCATAGGCTATCAAGCAATTTCGCATAAACCCGTGATGACATTGCCGGCCGCCAGAAGTAAAAATGACAGCGACCGTTCAGGTTATCGGCCAGTAGTCGCGTTCCCTTGAAGCGGCGGGAGTGCAATTGCGTATTTGGCTGTCATGACAGGCTCTCCATGTAAGTCGTCGGGTGGTTCGGGCGTAAAAAATCCCGCCAAAGCAAATGCCCTGGCGGGCTTTTTTAACAGCTGAATGCTGAGATTTTATGGAATCTCAGGGCCGGTACGATTCAGCCAGCCCATGCCCCACTTGGGTTTCAGCTCATTCAAGCCGCGCCAGTGTCGAGTATTCAAGGCCCTTCCCCGCCCTCTTCGCCAAAAACAAATCGACATAATATTGACACCAGCACACCCGCCCGTCGGAATATTGGCACATCGCACTGTTAGCTGCGGTTAACACCTTTACAAAGCCTGACCCCACAACTAAACACACATCAAACTGATATCAGGAAAGGCCGTATCCCTGAGTCGGTGCTGCTCCAAAACACGGCCTCACCCAGCCTTTCTCCAGGAGTCCCTCCCCTATGGGTACTCTCAGTCTATTGCGTGCCATGCGCAGCGCAGCCTCAGGCTGGCGTCCACGTTCGCCCGACTTGTCCTGCGATCCGCAGCTCAAGCGCGGCAAACTTTTCCACCCCCGTAATACCCGCGCGCCTCTGCCGGCAGCGCCTGTCCCGTCAGCTGGCCGATGTCCGGGGGCCGACTCACACCGCTCCTCAACAACCTGAGCGGTGCAAGAACGGGACTTCATCCTGTTAGCAGTCCCTGGCGATTCTAAAAATAAAAACTGGCATTTTCGGGAGAAAGACATGGCTACCACCACAACGACCAGCGGCGGCACCGTTACTTCGCTTTCAAACACTCCACAGGCGCAGGACGACATTTTCACTACCGGTGTTATTGGTACGAGCACCACTGCCATCACTGAAGACCTGCTGGGGGTCGTGTACCTGGACGTCATGTCCAATGACCTCGGCGGCAGCGCAAAGACACTGTGGTCACTCGATGACGCGACCAGTCTTTCGACTGCCACCAAGGTTTATGCGCCGGCCGATCTCCTGATCCAGGACACGGGCAGAATTGAGGCGACGAGTACTGATACCAGTTCCAATGGGGCAAAGATCTGGATTACGTCGGATGGCAAGGTCGGCTACGACGCCGCTACGTTGTCGACTGCTTTCAAGGCACAACTTCAATCGCTGGCGGGTGGAGGGTCCCTGACGGACACCTTTACCTATGCGATTCGTCTCGGCAACGGCACGCTCAGCTGGGCCACTGCGCAGGTGCAGTTCGCTGGCATGAATGACAGTGTGACGATGAGCATCGGCGTGCAGGCTGGCACGGTAACCGAAGATGCGACCACGACGCCGAGCCCGACCGACTCGCTGAGCGCGACAGGCACTATTGCCTTTAGCGATGTTGACCTGAGTGACACGCATACCGCCTCTTTCGTCGCTGCGGGAGGCAATGCCACCGCGCTGGGCAACTTCACCCTTGCATCAGTAACTGAAGCGGCCAACGCAGCCGACGGCACGATTAACTGGACTTACACCCTGGATAATGCGGCAGCCCAATCCCTGGCCCAGGGGCAGACAGTTACTGAAACCTATGTGGTCACCATCAGTGACGGGCACGGCTCATCGACCACGCAGAATGTGACTATCACTATCACCGGCACCAACGACCAAGTGCAGATCACCAGCGGCGTGCAGGCCGGCGATGCCGGGGAAGACAGCGGCGACTACGCAGCCAGCGGCAGCATCACCTTCACCGACGTCGACCTGATCGACACCCACAGCGTCACTGTCACACCGGGTGCTTCCGGCTATTTGGGCAGCTTCACCACCGATCCATTGAGCGACAGCACCGGCACGGGCAGCGGTTCGCTGGGGTGGAACTTCGCGGTGAACAACACCGCGTTGCAGTTCCTCGGCGAAGGCCAGAGCGTCACCCAAACCTATAACGTGGCGATCGGCGACGGCGCGCTGCAGACCGTGACCATCACGATTACCGGCATCAACGATCAGGTGCAGATCACCAGCGGCGTGCAGGCCGACGATGCCGGGGAAGACAGCGGCAACTACGCGGCCAGCGGCAGCATCACCTTCGCCGACGTCGACCTGATCGACACCCACAGCGTCAGCGTCACGCCGGGCGCTTCCGGTTATCTGGGCAGCTTCACCACCAATCCACTTAGCGACAGCACCGGCACCGGCAGCGGTTCGCTGGGCTGGAACTTCGCGGTGAATAACACCGCCCTGCAGTTCCTCGGCGAAGGCCAGATCGTCACCCAAACCTATAACGTGGCGATCGGCGACGGTGCGGTGCAGACCGTGACCATCACGATTACCGGCATCAACGATCAGGTGCAGATCACCAGCGGCGTGCAGGCCGGCGATGCCGGGGAAGACAGCGGCGACTACGCGGCCAGCGGCAGCATCACCTTCGCCGACGTCGACCTGATCGACACCCACAGCGTCACTGTCACGCCGGGCGCTTCCGGCTATCTGGGCAGCTTCACCACCGACCCACTGAGCGACAGCACCGGTACGGGCAACGGTTCGCTGGGTTGGAACTTCGCGGTGAACAACACCGCGTTGCAGTTCCTCGGCGAAGGCCAGAGCGTCACCCAAACCTATAACGTGGCGATCGGCGACGGCGCGGTGCAGACCGTGACCATCACGATTACCGGCATCAACGATCAGGTGCAGATCACCAGCGGCGTGCAGGCCGGCGATGCAGGGGAAGACAGCGGCGACTACGCAGCCAGCGGCAACATCACCTTCACCGACGTCGACCTGATCGAAACCCACAGCGTCAGCGTCACGCCGGGCGCTTCCGGTTATCTGGGCAGCTTCACCACCAATCCACTTAGCGACAGCACCGGCACCGGCAGCGGTTCGCTGGGCTGGAACTTCGCGGTGAATAACACCGCCCTGCAGTTCCTCGGCGAAGGACAGATCGTCACCCAAACCTATAACGTGGCGATCGGCGACGGTGCGGTGCAGACCGTCACCATCACCATTACCGGTACCAACGACCAGCCAACGCTGACGATGGCCGACAGCACTGGAGCGATGAATGAAGGCAACGGCACCGCCACCCTGAGCGACAGCGGCGCCCTGAGCTTTGCCGATCTGGACAGCAACGACACGGTGACCGTATCGCAGACCGCCAACGGCGACATCGCCTGGAGCGGTGGTACGCTCAATGCGGGCGTGGCCTCGGCACTGGTGGCCGGCTTCTCGGTCGACCAGAACAGCTGGGACTACAGCAGCAATCAGAACCTCGATTTCCTCGGCGCGGGTGAAACCATCACCTTCTCGTACGCGGTGGTTGCCACCGACGATAGCGGCACGGCTAACGCTGCCTCGGCAACACAGACCGTCACCATCACGATCACCGGCACCAACGACCAGCCAACGCTGACGATTACCGACAGCACCGGGGCGATGAGCGAAGGCAACGGCACCGCCACCCTGAGCGACAGCGGCGCCCTGAGTTTTGCCGATCTGGACAGCACCGATACGGTGACCGTGTCGCAGACCGCCAACGGCGACATCGCCTGGAGCAGTGGTACGCTCAATGCGGGCGTGGCCTCGGCACTGGTGGCCGGTTTCTCGGTCGACCAGAACAGCTGGGACTACAGCAGCAATCAGAATCTCGACTTCCTCGGCGCGGGTGAAACCATCACCTTCTCGTACGCGGTGGTTGCCACCGACGATAGCGGCACGGCTAACGCTGCCTCGGCAACACAGACCGTCACCATCACCATTACCGGTACCAACGACCAGCCAACGCTGACGATGGCCGACAGCACTGGAGCGATGAACGAAGGCAACGGCAACGCCACCCTGAGCGACAGCGGCGCGCTGAGTTTTGCCGATCTGGACAGCACCGATACGGTGACCGTGTCGCAGACCGCCAACGGCGACATCGCCTGGAGCGGTGGTACGCTCAATGCGGGCGTGGCCTCGGCACTGGTGGCCGGTTTCTCGGTCGACCAGAACAGCTGGGACTACAGCAGCAATCAGAACCTCGACTTCCTCGGCGCGGGTGAAACCATCAGCTTCTCGTACGCGGTGGTTGCCACCGACGACAGCGGCGCAGCTAACGCTGCCTCGGCAACACAGACCGTCACCATCACCATTACCGGTACCAACGACCAGCCAACGCTGACGATGGCCGACAGCACTGGAGCGATGAACGAAGGCAACGGCAACGCCACCCTGAGCGACAGCGGCGCGCTGAGTTTTGCCGATCTGGACAGCACCGATACGGTGACCGTGTCGCAGACCGCCAACGGCGACATCGCCTGGAGCGGTGGTACGCTCAATGCGGGCGTGGCCTCGGCACTGGTGGCCGGTTTCTCGGTCGACCAGAACAGCTGGGACTACAGCAGCAATCAGAACCTCGACTTCCTCGGCGCGGGTGAAACCATCAGCTTCTCGTACGCGGTGGTTGCCACCGACGACAGCGGCGCAGCTAACGCTGCCTCGGCGGTGCAGACGGTGACCATCACCATCACCGGCAGCAACGATGCAGCCGTGTTGTCCTCGGCCAACGTCACGCTGACCGAGACCAATGCCCCGCTGAGCACCTCCGGCACCCTCACCATCAGCGACGTCGACAGCGCCGCAACCTTCGTCGCCCAGGCCAACACCGCCGGCAGTTACGGCCAGTTCTCCATCGGCACCGGCGGTGCCTGGACCTACATCGCCGATTCCGCCCACAACGAGTTCGTCGCCGGCACCACCTACACCGACACCTTCGCCGTGAGCAGCGCCGACGGCACCGTCACCTCAGTCACCGTGCATATCCTTGGGAGCAACGATGCCGCCGTGCTGTCCTCGGCTAGCGTCACGCTGACCGAAACCAATGCTCCGCTGACCACCGGTGCCACCCTGACCATCAGCGACATCGACAGCCCGGAAACCTTCCAGGCCCAATCCGGTACCGCTGGCGCCAACGGAACCTTCGCCATCAACACCGCGGGTAACTGGAGCTATACCGCCAACTCAGCCTTCGACACACTGAATGTCGGCGACAGCCTGACCGACACCTTCACGGTACTCAGTGCCGACGGCACCGCAACCGCGGTAACCGTCACCATCAAAGGCAGCAACGACGCCGCCGTGCTGTCCTCCGCCAGCGTCACGCTGACCGAAACCAATGCCCCACTGACCACGACTGGCACCCTCACCATCAGCGATGTCGACAGCCTGGAAACCTTCCAGGCCCAATCCGGTACCACCGGCACCAACGGAACCTTCGCCATCGATGCCGCGGGCAACTGGAGCTATACCGCCAACTCGGCCTTCGACTCACTGAATGTCGGCGACAGCCTGACCGACACCTTCACGGTACTCAGTGCCGACGGCACCGCAACCGCGGTAACCGTCACCATCAAAGGCAGCAACGACGCCGCCGTGCTGTCCTCCGCCAGCGTCACGCTGACCGAAACCAATGCCCCACTGACCACGACTGGCACCCTCACCATCAGCGATGTCGACAGCCTGGAAACCTTCCAGGCCCAATCCGGTACCACCGGCACCAACGGAACCTTCGCCATCGATGCCGCGGGCAACTGGAGCTATACCGCCAACTCGGCCTTCGACTCACTTAATGTCGGCGACAGCCTGAGCGACACCTTCACGGTACTCAGTGCGGACGGCACCGCGACTGCGGTGACGGTGACTATCAACGGCAGCAATGATTCGCCAACGATCACCTCCAACGGCGGTGGTGCGACGGCTTCGGTCAACGTGGCGGAGAACACTGCGGCGGTCACGACAGTGGCGGCGACCGATGTTGATCTTCCGGCGCAAACCCTGAGTTACTCGATCCTGAATACGGCCGGGACGGACTTCAGCAAGTTCTCGATCAGTTCAAGCGGGGTGCTGACGTTCAATTCGGCGCCGGATTACGAGAATGCCCAGGATGTCGGTGGTGCTGACGGTGACAATGCCTATGTTGTGGACGTTCTGGTGGCGGACGGCAATGGCGGAACCGACACCCAGACGATTACGGTGAATGTGCAGAATGTCGTTGAGACTCCAGTTGATATGACACCGCCAGCGTCACCAACTGGGCTGACTTACAACAAGACCGGTGGCCCAAACCATAAGCTTTCAGGGAGCGCCGAGGCAAACTCATCCATTAAGGTTTACCTGGACAATGGCAACGGCGTATTTGGCGCCGGCGACACAGAAATTGGGACCGGAACGACCAATACCGGCGGTCAATTCGCCAATATTGATTTGGATGGCAAGTTTACGGGTACCAAGACGCTATTTGTCACGGCTACGGACGCGGCAGGCAACGTTAGTGCTGCAACAAGCATTAGCCTGACTTACCCTGCGGGAGTGTCCGGAGAAGCGATAAACCTTGCGATTGCCGATCCATCCGCAGGCCTGAGCGACAGCTTTGTTGTCACAGTTACCGACGTTCCGTCAAATTGGATTCTAAACACCGGAACCAACAACGGCGACGGCAGCTGGACCGTGCAGACCAGTGATCCCGGCGCATTGACCGTGACAACACCAGAAGGCTTCACGGGCGCCGCGGTGCTCCACATCAACATGACCTGGACCAACGCCGACGGCAGTGTGGGCAGCTCCTATGTGTTCAATAACGTTGAGGCCTTTGCCCCCGGCGCGCCGATCTTCGCCTTGTCCGCTGACGACAACCTGACTGGCTCGTCCGGTGCCGACACTTTCGTCTTCGCCCAGCCGATCGGTAACAACCAGATCTACAGTTTCGATGTCACGGCGGACAAGATCGACTTGATCGGCTTCACGGGCATCACCAGCTTTGCTGATTTGAATATCACTAACGACGCCAACGGCAATGCGCTGGTCAGCATCGGCTCCGGCCAGTCGGTCACCCTGAAAGGAGTGGATGCGGCGGACTTGAGCGAAGCGAACTTCCAGTTCGATGTGGACCCGGTCATGACCAATACCGGCACCCTCACCATTTCCGACGGCGCGATCATGCCGTTCGGGGGCAGCATCCAAAACAGCGGCACCATCGAACTCGGCTCGACCGGCAGCGAAACCGAGCTGGAAATTCTTTTCCGCGGTGCGACCTTGACCGGTGGCGGCCAGGTATTGCTATCCGACAGTGCGCAAAACGTGATTTTCGGCGGCAGCGCCGACACCGTTCTGACCAATGCCGACAACCGTATTTCCGGTGCAGGACAGTTGGGCGCCGGGCAGATGGTGCTGGTCAATGCGGGGCTGATCCTGGCCAGCGGGCTGAACAGCCTGGTGCTCGACACCGGCAGCCACACCATCACCAATAGCGGAGTGCTGGAATCCACCGGTGAAGGCGGCATGACGGTGGCCAGTGCGGTCGACAACTCTGGCCACTTATGGGCCAACGGTGGCGACATGCGCCTGCTGGCCGACGTGATAGGCAATGGCAGCGCCACTATCGACGGCGACGCGACCCTGAGCTTCGATGGCGCAGTACATGGGTCTGTCGCCTTCCACGGCGAAGGCGCGGGGACGCTGGTGATCGCACAGGCCGAAGCGGCAAGCTCGCTGGTCGGCATCCTCGGTCTGGAAAGCGATGACATGCTGACCTTCGGCGATCTCGCCTTCGGCGCCAACACCCAGCTCAGCTATAGCGCCAACGCCTCTGGCGCTGGCGGCCTGCTGACGGTGGACGACGGCGTGCATCGGGCCGAGGTGAACCTGCTGGGACACTACACGGTGGAGGACTTCCAGGTCACCGGCGGCGAGACCGGCACCCAGGTCAGTTACAACGGCGCATCCAGCGGCACGCTGGTGGGCAGCATGGCGGCGGACGTACTCAGTGGCAGCGACGGCAACGACATCCTCGCGGGTCGTGGCGGGGAGGACACGCTCAGTGGTGGCGCGGGAGCCGATGTGTTCGCCTACCTCAACGAGGCTGAAGGCGGGGATACCATCCTCGACTACAACTTCGCCGAAGGCGACTCACTCGACCTCTCCGCGCTACTTAGTGCCAACTTCGTTAGTGGTATCAGCCAGGCGTCCGACTTCGTCCAACTGGCGCAATCAGGCAGCGATATCACCGTGCAGGTGGATGCCGATGGCGCAGCCAATGGTACGAACTTCGCCGATGTGGCGGTCCTTGCCAACACGGGTACGAGCGGTACCGATCTGGTGCGCACCTGGTTCGGGGAGGCTGACCATACGCTGACGGCGTGATGCTGGGCTGGAGTTGAATCCACCGCTGCAGACAGGCACAAAAAAGCCCCACCAGATCACTCTGTGTGGGGCTTTTAAATATATGGTGTCCCAGGGCAGGTTCGAACTGCCAACCTTCCCCTTAGGAGGGGGCATAGTAACCGCATACCTACCGTGATCCTCCCAGCCCTTATAGCCCGTACGTATTAATGTGTGTCATTATCCACTTCACCACAGCGCTTTTTGCACCCATAGTGCACCCATGAGAATCAGATGAAAGAGAAGCTGACCGCCAGACTGCTTTCAGGCCTACAAATCACTGGAAGCGAATACGAGATTCATGACTCCACCGTTACGGGGCTATTCGTTCGCGTTACCGCAGCCGGCGCGAAGTCTTATGTGGTCACTTGGGCCCGCGGGCGAAAAAAGACGCTGGGGCGCGTGGGCATCCTCACACTCGACCAAGCACGCCATAATGCAGTGCAGTATCTCGCCGAAGCTCGAATGCATGGTGAGCCCAAAGCGGTTACCGAGATCCGAAAAGCAGCGACCACCCCCTCTCTACGCGCCTTCATCGACGACATCTATATGCCTTGGTTCAAGGCCCACCATAAAGGTCATGAAAAAACGCTTCATACGCTCAACAACAATTTCGATGCCATCATCTCTCGACCGGTCGACACGATAACCGGACGCGACCTGGAATCGATCCGTACTGCATGGATGCAAGCTGGAAATAAAGCTTCGACGGTCAATCGAAAAATTGGCTCGATCAGCGGCGTATTCAGCCGGGCCCTCGAATGGGACTACATCAGCACCCACCCCTTGGCAAAGCTGAAACAGTTGAAAGTCGACTCCATTGGGATTGTGAGGTATCTGACTGCAGATGAAACCCTGCGCTTGCGCGCGGCACTCGAGCTCCGGCAAGACGAAACGCGAAATGAACGCGATAGCGCAAACAGATGGCGCGAGGATAGAAACATGGAGCAATTCCCGACCCTCAGAGACGTACCGTTCACCGACCATCTAAAACCAATGGTTTTACTTTCACTTAACACTGGTATGAGGCGTGGAGAGCTGTTCGACCTCAAATGGACCGCTGTGAATTTCGACACAAAGACAATCACAGTAAGAGGCGAAACGACAAAATCCAACGAAACCCGACATATCCCGATGAATGCTGAAGCACTAAACGCTCTGGAAAACTGGAAAGACCAGTCCTCTAAACATGAGTTTGTATTTCCAGGCCAGAATGGTAACCGACTGGAGGATGTTAAAAGCGCATGGCTGAAGCTGCTTGAGCGAGCCAAAATTGAAAAATTTCGCTGGCACGACATGCGTCATGATTTCGCATCACGACTGGTTATGGCCGGCGTACCGCTTAATACGGTACGCGAGCTCTTGGGGCACTCAGACATCAAGATGACACTTCGCTACGCACACTTGGCGCCGGGGACGAAGGCCGCAGCAGTAGAGTTAATTTAGGTCGCATTCATTTGATCGTTACGCGCTCGAATGCCCTAAGACTGCCGCTATCGAAATCAAATGAACAACTGAAGTACTCCTTGATCGCCTCGAAGTATTCCTGACATTTTTTCAAATCAAAACGAAGGCCACTTTCAAAATATTCATCAGAAAAGACTATTGGCTCCCCTTCAAACACATCTCCTTGCCCTCCAAATGAAACCATCTCACCTTTGAACTCGTATTTCTTTTCTCCAGAAAAAATTTTGTAGATGAAAGCATCCTCTGGAGAAAGAAGGCTAGGCGCCAAAATGCCGGTTCGAATCAATCTAATAACTTCATCCTCGTGCCACACAAGCTCAATGATATCGGTGACTCTAATTTTCCCCTCGTCTTCATATTTCGCCACCAGATAGCGCGGACGATTTAACAACAAGGCCCCCATGGCTTGGACCACAGCTCGCTCTATCGTATTGGTCATTGATGTTTGAGTATTGTTCGCCACACATTCAAGACCAAAACGGACTATCGGGCTGATTCGCAGAGAGAGCGTCTGACTCCGGCTCCGATTTACTTTACGCGCCATCTTTGCTTCCTCCTCATCGAGCTCTACCTAAGCCACTGCGAGCCTCGGTAAAAAACGGCAAAACGCAGAATCTGCGTCACCCAGCTTGAGCAATTGAAGCCGACTGTACACCCCTAGGACAAAATGTGTCCAGACAGAAATTACATGTATTGCGTGTATTGACACATTCGCAACTGCGTCCTATTTTGAAATTGGCATCCCGCCACGAGGACATCGAAATGAGTCAAACCACTCTCACCGCCCCCTTGGCCGTCGGTCCCGAAGCTGCAGCCCAGATGACCGGCCAATCCCGCTGCGCAATCTATCGAGCGATCGCCGCAGGCGAGTTGATTGCTTTCAAGGCAGGCAAACGCCGCCTGATGTTGGTGAAGGAATTGGAAATCTGGATCAACCGGGTGGCGCAGGAGAACGCCCGATAAACCGGTCGGATCACTCGCATCGGGCAGGGAAAATGTTTTCAGAGGAGTTTTGCAAGCACCGGGGAGGCGCACGGGAAGGTAAAGAGTGTCGGGCCAGTGTTCGCACCACTGGCCCGACGATCACAAGTTATTCCGTAGGGGAAAAACATGGGACCGACATATATTAGCATTCGCTTCATCGATAAAGACGGATTCGTACGCGGACTGCTGCTTCTGCACACCTCCATTCGGTTGTCCGCCCTTGAACCATTACGCTCATTGGGTATCACTCGGGCGGAGGTGGCCAAATGAACGCACCTCTCCCATTGGTATCAGCAGAGGTTGATCTGCGCGGAATGCCATTCATGCCGCTGGATGTAGTGCGCTTGCTGGAAAGCGATCTCTTCGCAATATCGAGCGGCGATGAATTCAAGGCGGCGTTTGCCCTGTGGGGCAAGTCGTGGCTGCAAGTACCTGCAGCATCGTTACCGAGTGATGATCGAGTGCTCGCACACCTTTCCGGCACAGGTGCCACGTGGGCAAAGGTCAAAACCATGGCCCTGAGAAGCTGGATCCTCTGCGCGGATGGTCGTTACTACCACCCCGTCATTGCTGAAAAAGCTCATGAAGCCTGGAAGGGCCGTTTACAGCATAGGGAAAAGCGTGACAACGAAGCCGAACGCCAACGCCGGCATCGCAATGATCAAAAGGCCCTACGCGAACAACTGCGTGAATATGGTGAGATCGCGGCATGGGATACGCCCATCGGCGAGTTGCATCAGCGACTTAAAAAACTAAGCCAGCACGACGGACCTACCACAGTCACGCGGACGGATCCATTGCCGGACACGGCCCCGCAACGGCTAAGAGAGAAACAGGGACAAACACAGGGAAAGCTATTACCTCAAAAGCATGGCCTCCAGCGCAATGACTCCGTGGGCACTGCTCCAGCATCAGGACTGCTCGACCCGCTTGCTCACGACCGTTCTGCTCCGCCGACTTCCCAAGCCCATCGAGAGACAACCAGACGCGACCCGCTGGACGGGTTCAAGCAATTCTATGATTTGTACCCGCGACACCAGAAACGGGCCGAGGCTGAAAAGGCCTGGCGAAAGCTCAACCCGGACCTCGAGCTGCAGCAAACCCTGATGGCAGCCTTGGCCAGGCATCGCCAACAAGACGCGTGGCTCAAAGACAACGGCCGATTCATCCCGCTGCCTGCCTCGTGGCTGAACGCCCGGCAATGGGAGGACGAGCTGGAAATCGGACCGCTGTCAGCTTGTCCAGCACAGGGCATCGTCGATCTTTACCACCAGTGTTGCCCAACCTTCGATGTCGTCACGGTGCTCGACACAGCCTTGCGAAACCTGATCGAGGACCGCTGGCGTGAACACGAGGCGCAACAGGATCTCGATTTCTGGCAGGAGTTTTTCACCACCGCGTCGCTGCTCTCCTCGATTTATTTCTGTGGTGCTGCCTGCAAACCGTATCTCGAAGCCTTGCTGTCCCGGAAAAACTTTCGCGACATCGTTGAGGGCCGAGCTCATGCGTGATCCCTTCAGCGACGAAGCCGAACAAAGCCTGCTGGGCGCCATGATGCTGGCGCCCGAGATGATCGACCTGCTCTGCGCCGAACTGGTGGTCGATGACTTTTACTGGATTGAGCACGCACAGATCTATCGGGCGATCCTCACCAGACACAGCGCCGGGAAGAAAATCGACTTGGTGACTATTGGTGATGATCTGCAGACCCTGGATCGCACCGGGGGAGGTCAGGAGCCGGCGATGTTTTACTTGGGTGAAATTTTCCGCAATACCCCCAGCACCGCCAACGCCCTGGCCTATGCGCAGATTGTCCGCGAACGTTCCGTGGATCGGGCCCTGATTGCCGCCGGCAATCGTATCCGCGAGCTGGGTCACACCGCGGGTGAACTCGCGGACAAGATCAGCGCGGCCCAAGCTTTGGTGCTGGGGCTGGACAGCCGCACCTCGGTGCAGGAAGTACGCCCGGCAGTTGATGTGTTGAGCGATCACCTTGAGGAGCTGCAGCGCCGGCACGACCTGCAGGGTGCGCTGGACGGCCTGTCCACCGGCAGTCGTGCGCTGGATGACGAACTGTGCGGCCTCAAGGGTGGCGAACTGATCATCATTGCCGGTCGACCTTCAATGGGTAAAACGGCGTTTGCCGTGAACATCGCCGAGCACGTGGCCGTGCAACAGGACAGCGTCGTCTTGATCGTTTCACTGGAAATGACCAACGGGGCACTGATGGACCGCCTGCTTGCCTCGCTCGGCCAGATCCCGCTGCGCGCTCTAAAGGACGGCACGGCCGCCGGGGAGTATGCGACGGCACTCAACGCCGCGGCCGGCCAGATCAAACGCTCGAAACTGTACATGGCCGACCGGCCCGGCCTCACCGTGGCCCGGCTGCGCGCCATGGCCCGCAGGCACAAACAACGTTTTGGTTTGTGTTTACTGGTGCTGGATTACCTGCAGCTGATGGAAGGGTCCGGTCGGGAAGGGAATCGCACGCAGGACGTCAGCGACATGAGCCGCCAGCTGAAGCAGATGGCGCGGGAGCTCGACATCCCGGTGCTCGCCTTGTCCCAGCTCAACCGCAGCCTGGAGCAACGGCCCAACAAGCGCCCGATCATGTCGGACCTGCGCGAGTCCGGCGCCCTGGAGCAAGACGCCGACGTCATTCTCTTCATCTATCGCGATGAGGTGTATCACCCGCAGACCGAAGCCAAGGGCATTGCCGAAATCATCATCGGCAAAGCCCGCAACGGTGAGCCTGGCACGGTCAGGATGGCGTTTGTGGGCAGGTTCTGCCGTTTTGACGACCTGACCCGCGCCGAGGCAGAAGCTTTCAAGCAGCCCATGGCACCGGCCCGGTTAGCCGACCGCTACCACCGGAGCGCGCAACCATGACGGCCTCAAAAACACTGCACACCCACATCACCGACAGCGAAATCCGCCGCCACGCCACCACGGGCATTCGTCAGCTGCGGGATTCACGGACTCCGGCGCTGCGCTTCCGTTTCTGGAGCAGCGACCGTACCAAGGGTTCGTGGTACATCGTCCTCAACGATGCCTGGGTCAAGGTCGGAAATTATCCGGCGATCGACGCCAAAACCATGCAGGCTTTTTTGCCGAAGATCCTAGCGAGTCGATCGGTCAACGGGCAAGCGACTTCCACCGTCAGTGGCTGGCACACGGTTGGCGACCTCCTGAGCTGGTACGCCGAGCGCATGGCCCGCGATCGTGGCCTGTCGAGCAGCCGTAAGGCCAGCGCAAAATCCGCAGTGCGCTGCCACCTCCAGCCTCGGCTGCAAACCTTGTTGCTGGCTGACCTCAACCATGCGCGCCTGGATCAACTGCTGCTGTGGCCGCTGCAGGAGCAATACGCACTGTCCTTTGTGCGTTCGGTGTACGCCATACTGGCGGTCGCCTTTCGTCAGGCCTTCACCCTGAAGCTGATGGACGTCAATCCGATGGCCGGGTTCAAGTTCGGGGACTTCGTGCAAACGAGGATCAAACCGAAACCGGCGCGACTGCGGCGAGACGATCTCGACGAGCTGCTGGCCGGGTTGTTGGCCATCGCCAGAACGGATCCTCGCGACTGCATGCTGGTCCTGATGATGTTGTGCCACGGCACGCGACTGGGGGAAACCCGGGTGGCGCGTTGGAAACACATCAACCTGGTCAGCCGCCACTGGTTCATCCCCGCCGCCGAGACCAAAACCAAACACGAGCACACGCTGCCCCTGACCGATCAGGTGTGTGCGTTGCTGGTCCACTACCGCGCCCGACAACAGGCCCGCGGCTACGCGGGTGCCTACCTGTTCCCCGGCCCTGCCGGTAAACCCCTGAGTGCAAAGAACGCCGGCAATGTGTTTGTCCGTCTGGGTCAGGGCGCCTGGAGCAGCCATGACCTGCGCAAGGTGGCGCGCACCGCCTGGATGGAGTTGGGGGTGGACTACCTGGTGGGCGAGCTGCTGCTCAATCACACCATGAAAGAGCTCGATGCCACCTACATTCACACCACGGCCGAAGCCCTCAAACGCCAGGCACTGGAAACCTGGCATGCGTGGCTGGATCAACACGGTTTTCTCGCCCTGCATGGCGGGACAGAGCCGGGATTGGTCGAACCGATCAGCCCCGCTCCAGCCGTCTGCGACGCACCTTGCAGCCGATCAGCGCTTCCATTGCAGGGGAGGAGATTCAGCTGATGAAAACCGTGCGTTATGCCCAACTTCACCCCCAACAGTCCAGTGACTCCATGCAGCCTTGGCACACTGCTCACCTGCTCTGCAACCACCGAGCCAACGACCGCGCCTCGTTTTTTCCGGGCAAGTCGCCCGCGTCGTATCGAACCCCCCCTTCGACCTTCTTACGCTCCACGAACGAACGCGAGACAAGCCCTCCCCTCGTTCAGGACAGATCAACAGCGAAGGATTGATTCGTCAGAGTCCAACGCGCCTTCAGGATCGGCCGCATCAGCTCAATCAGAGCTCGGCGTCTCCAGGGGCATCAGATCCCCCTTCCTCTGCGCCACACCCGGTTTATGCGAAAAGGTACTCCTGCCCCACCCCCCTCCTGAGGGTAATTCGAGCCCCGACATCGAACGATGTATGAGTTTTTTTGAGGAATTCCGGTTCCGCTTTTATTTATGTGCATTGGAGGTAGTTATGGCGAATCAAAAAGAGCTGGCCCAACACCTGGATCTGACCGATCGACAAGTCCGCTACTTGCTTGCAGACGGCATCCTGCCGACTTCCCGGGGAAATGGCGGGTTGAACCTGCAGGACTGTCGTCTGGCTTACATTCGATACTTACGCGGGCTGGGCAGCGGCCAGGTAAAAGCGGAAGCGGGTCATCTGATTGGAGAAGATCCTGGCTCATCGCTCGATAACCTGTTGTTGCAGGAGAAAGTCAGGTTGACGACGGCGCAGGCTGTGGCTCAGGAAAGAAAAAATGAAGTCTTGGAGCGGCAATTGGTACCGGTCGGGTTCGCTACTTACTCTCTGAGCAAAATCGCATCGCAGATCGGTTCAATACTTGACACCGTGCCACTCAAACTTCGACGTAAACATCCCGAGATGGACCCCAGGCACCTTGAATCCGTGGAACGAGAAATTGCACTGGCACGCAATTTGGCGGCTCAGGTAGGCGATAAATTGGATGAGTATCTGGACGAATATTTTGAGCTGTATGTCTGAGGTGCTCAGCTGCTAATAAGAACATTGTCGCGTCGGATGGGCGCGGAAGCTCTCTTGAAGACATGTGGCTAGCCCCACAGTTGACCCGTCAATGCTTGAGCTGAAATCATGGCTTTGAAGCGGCTGAGAATCCCGCGGGCTCAAACACCAATCTCCTCTCCCCCCAGGCTTTCCGATTTGACTCTGCGTCCCATGACATCGGCAACGTCCGGGGGTGCATATTTTTTAGTCTCGGGCATGAGCAGGTCCAAAACGGAGTTTGATAATGGATGTAGACAAGATTCAACAGCAGCTTCGAACCTTTGCAGGGGAGCGTGACTGGAACCAGTTTCACACCCCCAAAAACCTCGCGACCGCATTGTCCGTGGAGGCGGCGGAGTTGCTGGAGATCTTTCAGTGGCTGACCGATGAGCAGTCCCTGGCCATCAAGACTGATCACCAGCGCATGGATATGGTGTCGCAGGAAATTGCGGATGTGATGATGTACCTGTTGCGCTTGGCCGACGTGCTGTCGATTGATCTTCAACAAGCGGTCGATCAAAAAATGATAATCAACGCCGAAAAGTACCCCATCGAGAAAGCTCGAGGGAACGCCAGCAAATACACGGACTTGTAAGCGAGCTAAGACTGGATGAGCACCTTTTCATACATCACTGCAAAAATTGCCGCCGGTGAGGCGCGGAAAGCCAACGGCCCCGTCGAACACTGGTTAACCACCCTTGAAACGGGCTTCTGGGGGTTCGATGTTCAAAAGGCAGATGTTTGGCATCAACTGAAAGCTGGCGATGTCATGGTTTTTCAGGCAGTCGCCCCCAATCCTGCTTTTGTCAGCAAAGACCCGAATCGACCTAAAATCACCGGTTTTATTGGTGCCGGGATCGTCAGCGACATATCGGAGAAGAATGAACCCCGGTGGTTATCTGAAGTTGTCGAGAGCCGCGTGCATAAGCTCGATGCCCCCAAATTCTGGCCTCATCTCGTGCACTTCTCCGACGTGATCTGGTTTGGTGATATCGATAAGATCAATGCGTCCGACATCCAGCGATCCATTGAAGAAACCGACACGGCGCCGATCGAACTCTCTTCCCCCATTCGTGAGTTAGCCAGGAACATCCTGTCGGCTGAATCCATGCGTGAAGCCGGCTTCAGTTTTGGCGCTCAAGGTACCGGGGGCTACCTAACCGCGAACGCCGAACTGCTCAGTACGCTGATTGCATCGCGAGAGCAACATGCCACGTTTCGAACCTACGGCAGCTCAACTATCAATCTCGCCGCGGAAATACCGTTATTAGTCGACCCAGAAGCTTTCACCTGCGGCGGCGAAGTCTCCCCAAAGGCCAAGAAAAAACCCGCTGATGGAAAAACACCACCTTCAATCACTATCAATCGCCCAATTGACTATGTCCTGCAGGCAGCAAAAAACACGGCTTTAGGTGACCTGGGTGAGCGCATCATTCTCGCGCAGGAGAGAACCAGAGTGCACAAGGAGCTGGGACCTGACTATGCAGTGGTCCACGTCTCCCGTAATGAAGGTGACTCGGCTGGTTATGACATTCGTTCATGGCGAAAGGTAGTCGGCGTTATTTCCGAGTACTTCATTGAAGTCAAAACCACGTCAGGGAATGAAAATACGCCATTTTTCATCTCCGAAAACGAATTGAAATTCGCTGAAAAAAACTCGTCAAAATACGAACTGGTGCGTATTCACTCACTGAGTCAGGCGAAGAAACAGTATCTGGTGTATCGATGGCCTGGTCAGGAAATGCTGGATAAAACCAGAGTTCCAGTAGCCTATAGAGTGGATGTAAATGTTGAATAGCGAAGTCCCCACCGGACCTGGACATACAATTCAGCCTTCGCTGAATCGCCATCGGTTTAGCAAACACATCTAGACGTCTATGGGAACGCGATTTTCGTTCCGGTTCTGACCGTCAAACCTGCTTTAAAACGTTTTCACACAACCTGGGGCGATTTCGGTCAGTCGTGACAGGCAGGAATCAGCCAAGGACGGGTGGTCAGTCTTCGAAAGCCCGCCTCAGGCGCAGCAGCTCAGGCCTGTCTGCGGTCGCACCGCTGGCATTCTTCAAGTACACGCTGGCAACGGCCTTATCGTGATCGGCAGCGAACTGCTCGAGTGAATCGCGAGCACGACCGGCGTCTTGCTCTTCGCTTGATGCTTGGAGGTATGCACGGATGAACATGATGGGGCCTGTACCGAGGGGCAGTATCTTAGGTTTGAATTTGGGCCTGTAACCCATGCTGATTCCCATGCTGGACTATGATCTTCCACTGGATCAGCCCGCTGGGCCGAGCAATTGGGGACGCCCCTCGTTTGAACATCCTGTTGATTTGCCAGTGCAACAACCGAGCTCTGGTCGAAACCCAACGCATCCTCGATCAGTTCGCCGAACGCCGAAGTGAGCGCACTTGGCAAACACCCATCACCCAAGCGGGCCTGGACACCTTGCGCCTGCGGCTGAAAAAAAGCGCCCGACGGAACACCGCCGTGGCCTGCCACTGGATTCGCGAGCTCGACCACAGCGAGCTGTTATGGATTGTCGGGGACGCCAGCCGCTTCAACGAGCAAGGCGTGGTAGCGACCGATACAACCTGGCGCAATGTGCTGCGCAAAGACGACGAAAACGACTGGAGCACAGCCGAAGATATCCGAGTTTTAGCCCAGATGGCCGCCCTCCTGCATGATCTGGGCAAGGCCAGCGTGGCGTTCCAGACGCGCTTGCGCCAGCCCGCGGTGGAGAAAAATCTATACCGCCATGAATGGGTTTCCTTGCGCTTGTTTCTCGCCTTTGTCGGCCATGATGCCGACACGATTTGGCTACAGCGCCTTGCCGAGCCGAGCGAGCAAGACGATGCCACTTGGCTGGCCAATGATCGTTATCTGCGTGACGGCCTCGATACCCATGCAACGCCGCCCTTTCGCCAGCTACCGCCCTTGGCTGCCGCCATTGCCTGGCTGGTGGTGACTCACCATCGCTTACCAGTCCTACCCGTGCGAGACCTTGATGGTAATCAACGGCCGCTGGGCAAGCCCTCTAAGACATTCGATCCACAAAAACTCGGCACCCTGCTCGATGACGTCAGCCACGAGTGGAACGAGATCAAACGCTCGGCCACGCACGCCGAGATCGAACCCTACTGGCAACTTGCTGATACCTTGCCAGTCACACTGCCCAAATGGCGCTCCCAGGCCGCAAAAGTCGCGAAGCAATTGCTGACCTTGTGTAATAAGGCGGGCAAGGGCGATTGGTTATCCAACCCCTACGTCATGCATATTGCGCGGATGAGCCTGATGCTGGCCGACCACCATTACTCGGCCCTGCCGGCCATGTCCAAACAGCGTGTTCAGGGTGACCGTGGTTACCGGGTCTATGCCAATACCGACAACGACGGACGCCTCAAGCAAACACTGGACGAACACCTCCTCGGCGTGGCGCGCTTCACAGCCACCATCGTCCACGCCTTACCTGGTTTCGAGCGCCACTTGCCGCGCCTTGCGCGTCATCGTGGCCTACGCAAACGCAGCGACTCCGAACGTTTCCGTTGGCAGGACAAGGCCGCCGATGCCGCCGTCGGCCTCCGCTCCCCGGCACAGGAACAGGGTGCCTTTATCGTCAACATGGCCTCGACCGGCTGCGGCAAGACCCTGGCCAATGCCCGCATCATGTATGCCTTGGCCGATCCGCAACACGGCATGCGCTGCACCTTTGCCCTGGGCTTGCGTACCCTCACTCAGCAAACGGGCAATAGCTACCGTCAGGACCTGCACCTCAAGGAAGACGAACTGGCCGTACGAGTCGGCGGCGCTGCCAGCCGAACTTTATTCGAGTTCTTTCAGGCCCGGGCCGAAACCACCGGCTCTGCCTCGACACAACAGTTGATCGATGAGGACAGTCACGTCATCTATGAAGGGCAGATTGCCGATCATGGCCTGCTTGCCAAGGCAATGGACAACCCCGATATCCGCTCTCTGCTGGCCGCACCGATACTGGTCTGCACCATCGATCACCTGATACCCGCGACCGAAGCCCAACGCGCCGGGCGACAGATCGCGCCCATGCTGCGCCTGCTCAGTAGCGATCTGGTCCTGGATGAACTGGACGACTTCGATCTGGCTGACCTGCCCGCCCTGACCCGCCTTGTGCACTGGGCCGGTTTGCTCGGTACACGGGTGCTGCTGTCATCGGCGACCCTACCGCCCGCGCTGTTGGAGGGTATGTTCCAGGCGTATCGGGCCGGGCGCATGCACTATCAACGCAATCGCGGTGCCCCTGGCGAACGGAACGCTGCGCTCGAAATCGCCTGCCTGTGGGTTGATGAGTTCACGACGCAGGTGGCGACCTGCCAGGACGCACAGCGCTTTATCGATCAACACAACCAATTCGTCCAGGGGCGGGTAAAGTCCCTCGACAAGCAACCGGCACCCCGTCGTGGTGAACTGCTGCCCTTGAACATCATAGCCAAGGGCGACGAAGCCATTCGCCGCGAATTTGCGAATCAAGTCCATGCGGCCATGCTGACGGCGCACGCACGACACAGCGAAACTTGCCCTAGGAGTGGCAAGCGAATCAGTTTCGGCCTGGTGCGCATGGCCAATATCGAACCGTTGTTCGAGGTTGCCCAAGCTCTGTTCCAGTCCGGTGCCGACAGCGACCATCGCATCCACTTGTGCGTGTATCACTCGCGCTTCCCGCTGCTGATTCGCTCCGCCATCGAGGCCCAACTGGACCACGCCCTGAATCGCCACACAGCCGAGGCAGTGTATGAGCGGCCGGAGATTCGCCGGGCCATCGACGAACATCCTGAGGCCAACCATTTGTTCGTCGTGCTCGGCTCCCCGGTGACCGAAGTGGGTCGCGATCACGACTATGACTGGGCCATCGTCGAACCCTCATCCATGCGCTCGCTGATCCAACTGGCCGGTCGGGTGCAGCGGCATCGCAACCAAGACTGTCAGTCACCGAACATCTTTATCTTCGATACCAACCTGCGGCACTTCGAAAAACCACAGGATAGCCATCGCCAGCCAGCTGCAGCCTTCATCAAACCGGGCTTTGAAAACGCTACGGGTCAACTGAATGATCCGTTCCGGCTAACCAGCCACCGTCTTGGCAAGCTTCTGCAAGAACACGAGTACCAAACTCTGACCGCCCGCCCGCGTATTCAGCCGCGCCCGCAGCAGGACTGGCAGGCCAAGAACAGCCTGGTAGATCTGGAACATGCACGACTCGCCGCCGAAATGCTGCCCAAGGCACGCAAGGAGCCTCAGCCCGTGGCCCGAGGGATCGAGCCAGCAGACCTGCGACTGGACGCAGCCTGTGCCTGGCAATTTCCACAAGCTGCACTGACCTGGGTCTTGCCCCAGCAACAACCGTTTCGCGCCAACAGCGCGCAGGAAACCGAATTGGTGTTCCTGCCCGATGACGACGAAGAACAACTGGTGCTGCACCGCATTCATCAACAGGCCAAACGCGGCGTACCGGCCGTCTACACTCTTGCTCAGAGTTCGCTCACGCCCATCGACCTCGACAACCAGCTCGGCCCGCGCATCCAGCCTTGGGGCCAGCACGATTTAATGGAATTACTGGGTCAACAGGCCAAGGCACGAAATCTGTCATTGCGCACCTGCGCCGAAAAATTTACGACGGTCAGCGTATATGAGAGTGAGCAAGGTTGGCGATATCACCCGGTTTTGGGATTTGGTAAATACACACAACCATGAAGAAGAGTGATTGGGCCAACGGAAGTAACGGAGTTTGAAGACTTGGTATTCACCACGTCGTTTTTTACAGGTAAACCACATGGACGAGAAATCAGATCAAACACCCCGCGCCACCCTCTTCCACACCAGCATTGCTACCTTTATCAACAAGCGTAAAGAAGCCAAGCTCAAAGACACCGATGCCAATGCTGCACAAGCCGCCACGTATGACTATGGCACCTGGCTGGCCGATGCTGCGCGGCGGGTGACGCAGATTCAGGCAGTCACCCATGTACTCAAGGCCACCCACCCCGATGCCCGCGGCAGCAGCCTGCATATCCCCCCCGATTCACTGCCGCAACATGCAGAAATTGGCACCCATGCGCTAGGCAATCACTATGCCGACGACATTGTGGGCAATGCCGCCGCGCTCGATGTTTACAAGTTCCTCAGGCTGGAGGTGGACGGGCAACGCCTGCTCTATTGGTTGTTGGCAAATGATGCTGACCTGCTGGCAGCATTGGACAGGGACGAGGCCACCGCGCTTGAGTGGGCCGTAGCGTTCAAGGGTTTGATCCGCCCGACTGTCAGCCTCACCTCCCATGGCTTGGCCAAGCAGGTGTATTGGAGTGTCGCCGACGATCCGACGGACGATGCCAGCTTTCATCTGCTGCAACCTTTGTTCGCCAGCAGCCTGGCCCATGCCGTGCATCAGGACATCAATGCGGCGCGCTTTGGTGAGATCAACAAGCTTGCACGTCAGGCCAAACGCAAGGAGGAACCCCTCGACGGGGTGTATCAGGATTATCGCAATCTGGTCCTGCGCAAACTGGGCGGGACCAAACCGCAAAATATCAGCCAGCTCAATAGCGACCGTGGTGGAGTGAATTACCTGTTGGCGTCGCTGCCGCCGATCTGGAATCAGGACAAGCCGCGAAACCTTCTCTTGATCGATTCAGCCCTGGAGCGATTCCGCTACTTTGGTGGTGTGCAGGAACAACTCCAGGCGCTATGCACACTACTGGAAAACGACCCGGACGCGACCAAGAAAACCCGCGATCAGCGCAAGCGTATTGAACAAGAAATAGCCCGGCATCTGTCGGCCTTCGGCCTTGTCAGCCGCGAGCTGATGGAGCCCGGTTGGAGCCGCTGGGACGACTGCAAACTGCCGCCATGCGAACGGCTGTGGCTTGATCCTGGCCGGGTCGGGCTGCCCTTGCGTGAAGACCACCTCGAAGAGGACCAGGCCTTTGTCGCCGCGTTCGCCAGAAAAGACTGGCCCGAGCAAGTCGCCCATCGCTTCGGGAACTGGCTCAATGCCATTTTGCGGCAACGGCAATTGCCGGTCGGCGACATTGAGCAGGCGTATTGGGCCAGGCAAGCCATTATCGAGGCCGAATCGCCCATGCCGATCAAACGCTCGGCGACCTTGACGGACAGCGACCAGGAGCCCACCCATGGTCGATGAGTGCCCGTACTTCGAATACCTGTTGGTCATTCCTCATATCCAGGTGCAAAACGCCAATGCCCTGTCCAGCCCGTTGACTCATGGTTTTCCAGCGATGACAGCCTTTTTGGGGTTGATGTGGGCCCTGGAACGCAAGGTGCGCGACGCCGGGCTGGACCTGCAATTCAATGCCACCGCGGTGGTCGCTCATCGTCATGAGGAGCAAATCACCACGGGCGGATACGTCCAAGCCCTGCGCCTGACCCGCAATCCGATTGACCGCGATGGAGGTTCGGCGGCGATTGTCGAAGAAGGTCGTATTCACCTTGATATTAGCCTGATCTTTGCCGTGCAGAGTGCAGCCATGCGCGCCGATGACAGCTCCGCTGACACGATCGCCCATCAGGTCCGCGATATCCTCTCGCAGATGCGCATCGCCAGCGGCAGTGTGATCCCCTCCACGGTGCCATTTCACAAGCAACACCCTTTCATAGTGTCCATGATCGATGCAGCAGAACGGCAAGATCTGTTCAACCGTATCAAGCTGCGCCTATTGCCGGGCTCCGTACTGGTGGATCGCACCGACCTGCTGGAGCAACGGCATCAAGCGCAACAAGCCCGTGATCCTGAATCCTCAAAACTGGAGGCCTGGCTGTCGCTGTCGCGTATCAACTGGAACTGCGAACCCGGCGAGCCCGGACAGAAAGCCCGGTGGCACCACGACCGCAAGGGTCTCGGCTGGATCGTGCCCATCCCCGTGGGCTACGGCGCACTCGGTGAACTGCAAGACCCCGGCTCCGTCGCCCATGCCCGCGACGGGCAAACACCTTTTCGCTTCGTTGAAAGCCTCTACAGCATCGGCGAGTGGATCAGCCCGCATCGCCTGCACTGCGCCGAACAACTGCTGTGGTACGCCGACTCAAAATCCGACAAGGACCGCTATCGCTGCCGCAACGACTACCGTTCGACCCCGACTTACGACTTCGACTAACGCTCAGCCCATTACCCTAAAAGGTATTTGATCATGGCCAAAGATCCTCTCAAGACCGCCTCGGTTCTCGCCTTCGAACGCAAACTCGACCCCTCCGATGCCCTTTTCCATTCAGGCGACTGGCAATCACGCAACCACTGGGCACCTGTGGCAATCCGCGAAAAATCAGTGCGCGGGACCATTTCCAATCGCCAGAAAACCAAAGACCTGGACCCGGCCAACCTGGACGCAAAAATCGAGAACCCCAACCTGCAAACCGTTGACGTCGCCACCCTGCCCCACGACGCCGACACCCTGCGCGTCAGCTTCACCCTACGGGTGCTGGCAGGCACCGGCCAGCCCTCGGCATGCAACGACAGCGACTACCGGCAAAAGCTGCTGGAGACCGTAAAAAGCTACGTGGACAGCAATGGCTTTAATGAGTTGGCGCGACGCTATGCCCATAACTTGGCCAACGGCCGCTTCCTGTGGCGCAACCGCATCGGCGCCGAGCGGGTGCAGGTAGACGTTGCGCATATGGTCGATGGCAAGGCCGCGACACTATGGAGCTTTGATGGCCTGGCCTTGTCCCTGCGCAACTTTGATAGCTCGACTGAAAACGCAGGCGCCCTGAATGAGTTGACGCAACTGATCGCCAGCGGTCTAGCGGGTAGCCAGCATGTGCTTCTCGGTGTAACGGCCTATGTGCGCATGGGCGCCGGGCAGGAAGTCTTCCCATCCCAGGAACTGATTCTGGATCGGGGCGACAAAAGCAAGACCCTTTATCACGTCAACCAAACTGCGGGCCTGCACTCGCAAAAAATTGGCAATGCCATTCGCAGTATCGACACGTGGTATCAGGAGGCAGAGGTCAATGGCCCAATCGCCGTCGAACCCTACGGCTCGGTGACCACACAGGGCAAAGCCTATCGCCAGCCGCGCAACACCAAGGACGACTTCTACACCTTGCTCGACGGCTGGGTGCTCAAGAATAAAGTGCCTGAGCTGGGCCAACAGCACTTTGTGGTCGCGATACTGATTCGCGGCGGCGTGTTCGGCGAGGCGGGCTGAAGCATGGATCACTACATCGACCTCAAACTGCAGCCCGACCCGGAGTTCGCGGCCACGCAGTTGATGAGCGCACTGCTGTCCAAACTGCACCGGGGCTTGCATGACCTAAGGCGCGACGACGTAGGGATCAGCTTTCCCGACATCGAAACCGCACGCTATCACTTGGGCAGCCACTTACGCCTACACGGCAATAAAGAGGCACTGACCCACCTGCTGGCGCTGAACTGGCTGACCGGTATGCGTGACAATGTGCAACTCAGCGAACTGACCAGAGTGCCAGAACAGGTGCGCTACCGCCATGTCAGCCGTGTGCAGGTGGACAGCAATCCGGAACGCAGCCGCCGACGCCTGATCAAGCGCCACGGCATCAGCGAAACCGAAGCCCGTCAACGCATCCCCGACAGCGTCGGCAAACGCTGCAACCTACCCTTCGCCAACCTGCGCAGCATCGGCAGCGGCCAGGCCTTCCCACTGTTCATTCGTCATGGGCCAATACTGGAGACCGCGCAGGCAGGCACCTTCAACAGCTATGGCCTGAGCACAACCGCCACCGTTCCATGGTTTTGACCCTCTTTTTTCGACTAGAGATGACTCGTCGTAAAATCAAGCACTTACGAAGGGTCTCAAAAAAATGGCAAACGTACTGTTAGTAGACTATTTGTCTTTGTGGACAAGGAGTTATCAAGGATAAGGTCTGGTTCACTGCCGTGTAGGCAGCTCAGAAAGAGCTGACCGGGCTGGAGCGGGTCGGCCTGGTGTTCACTGCCGTGTAGGCAGCTCAGAAAGAGATTTGGAGCGTGCTGTTCTTCGGCGTCGTGTTCACTGCCGTGTAGGCAGCTCAGAAAACATGTGGCGCCACTGCGCACAAGAAAGACGTGCTCACTGCCGTATAGGCAGCTCAGAAAATCCAGATTTCAAAGCGAGCGAAATCGAACAGGTTCACTGCCGTGTAGGCAGCTCAGAAACTGAGTATTGCGGGAGTATCGACCTTCGCAACGTTCACTGCCGTATAGGCAGCTCAGAAAGCCGAGTACGTGCGGGTGCGCTAGCCACGGTTATGTTCGTTAGTCGGCGACTCATATCCTTTGGTCGTGGGTCGAATGTTGCTGTGCCCCGCCACACGACCTCACCTTTCAACGAACGTCAAAATCCGCACAGCTCCGCAGCACTGACTATCTGGAACACATTAGTGCTGGACAACATGGTTTACGGTCAAAACCATAGCTCGCGCTTGTACATCAGTACTTAAAAACGCCCGTATCTTATGAATACTTCTGCTCCCTTCACCGCTCCACTATTTTCAAGGCCCCCAGCGGTATTGAAGTAGCGTCTGATGAATCTGATAAATCTGATGACAGTTTTGGATCGAAAGTAGCCGGTGACAGCTTCACCACTGACCATGCTTCAATCAACCTATTGCAGGTTCCAATTGGGGGCGCTGTCGCTGCTATGCTTGGGCTTTCTCGAAAGGAATCGACACCATGCCAAGCGATTATTCACTGTCGGATGTACTGGAAAGGTTGTTCGAAAACCAGCAGGCCCTGGAGGCGGCCATTATGGAGTTGACCCTGCTGATCGAGGAGCAAGGGGCACAGGATGTGGGTGGAAATGTCCGTGGCGCACTGTGGACCATGGATGAAAACGCCGGTCATATCAAACAAGGACTGGCTCGATTGAAGAAATTGGACATCGGTTAACCGACTGCACACCAAGGGCCCATCGACCAGTTGAATCCACAGCCAAAAGCGGACACTCCAATACGTCTATAGGATCTAGGGTCCATCACATGGCGCCTCCTGGTGGGCTTCGTTATGGGGCCCGGAAGTCTCAAGGGAAGCGGAGCCTATTCTGTGTTGTTACATCCGAAAGCCAATCGGGAACACGTCAACCGTTTCGACTTTCCGCTTCTGAAAGCCACCGTGCGTCATCTTCGGAACACACAACGCACAAATAGGCCCGCGCTCTCGAGAACGCGACATAGGCCAGTTCGCGACGCTCCATTTCGTCGCCGCTGACGATGAGAATTATTGCCGGCCGCTCCAGCCCTTTGAACCGCCGTACGGTATCTACGACTACGTCTTCAAGCACCATTGTTTCGGCGTCTGTAAGCGGATTATTTGTCCCGCTGCTTTTTTCGAGAAAGCTTGTCCGGGCGGCGGGCCCGTTGACAAGGACTGCTATGTCACCGGGTGCAACTTCCTCGTTATTTACAAGCCGTCGAAGCTCCCTGTAAGCAGCTTCAACTTTCGCCCCAGGATTATCAGCGTTGATCCAAAAAACCTCGAGACCGTCGGGCCCATCGGCAATTATCTCGAGGCCCGAATAATGCACCGAAGCGGCCTTATGGATGTTCTTTGTGTTGCGGAGATTTCGGGAAAGCCGAACGGGAACTACGCTCAGATCATGAACGCCATTCCCGACGCTGTCGTAAACCCTCTGATTGCTATCCATGAAAACACGGAGGTGACCATTGCTGTTTAGGCAGGCATCGATCCCGATCCACCATTCGGCACGGAAGTCCTGGCCTTCATCGACAATGATCGTGTCCCACTTAAGCGCAGGCTTGATTTCCATCGCACTATAGAGGGCATCAGGCAGCACGTTCTCATAGAGCTCCCTTTCGCTGATGCCGGTAGGTGTCTGGACACCCGCCTGACTTGCCATGCGCCCGCACAGCATGTGAAAGCTGGCGACCGTTAGGTTCTCTACGGCTTTCAGTCTTCGCTCAAGGTCAATTCCCAACGGGCGACTGTAACAAGTCAGGAGTGTCTTCTTGCCAGTAGCGGCGGACCGCAGTGCTTCCTCGATCGCCACCACAGTTTTGCCTGTGCCTGCACCACCCTGAATCAGTGCCCGCGGGATATCGGCGATGACATCGAGGATATGGTACTGGGAGGGCTCAAGGACGCGGAATTCTCCTTCAGCTTCCGCTAGTGCAGCACCGATCCGGAAGCTCAGGGTGAAGGGATGTGCCAGCAGTCTCTCCAGCGCTGCTATACCGTCGCGACCAAGAGACTCACAGTTATCAGGTCGTTGCCCTTCCTTCAGCCGATCTGTGACCCACTTATGCAGACCGCTCTGAAACTGATTTGAACAACAGAAAATGTAGGCCGGGCGATCAGCCCCGAGATTGCCACGAGGCGATGCAGCGCTAGGGAATATAACCCCATGAACGGCATGTATGACACGCTTTGGCCCCCTGAATGATTCGTTGAGCCGTCTTAGAATTTCATGTTTTGCACTACGCGCCTGCGCCACCGGGTCCTTAATCTTGTGGACGAAGCCTCCGTGATCTGTACTGCGCCACTGAGCATCCGTCGGTTCGAACGAAATTTCCCTCCCCCCTTTGACCTCAATCGCGAGGATGCCGTGGCGGGAATGTGCGATCAGGAAGTCGCATTCGCCGTCTTTTTCGTTTCCCAACCTGTCGATGCCAAGCCATGGGCTTGAGTAAAAGACATGAAAGGTATCGTCGAGAACCTCGGCGAGGCGGTTGTACACGTGAACCTCCGCCCGCCGCCTCGGATCATCCAGTACCGAACGGGGCAATTTCCTTGGCCAGAGCACAGCCATCAGCCTCTCCTAAGCATGTTTTGGAAGTATCCAAGTCCCGAATCCGTCCCGTCACCGATCAAGAGGGCGCGGTCAAGGAAGCTGTTGAAAGCTTCGCATGATGTCTCCGGAGCAAGACAGCACGCGTGGCACACAGAGTGCGAGTAGCTGTTGATCGCTCCCATCATGTCCGTAATGCAGAGTGGGTCGGATGAGCACCACTCGATCGCGTCGATCGCACGCTGCAGAATGCCCTCGATGCGCCCTGCTTTTCCCTGCCGCTCAAGACCGCCAAGAGTTCCGTCCGAGTCTGGAGTCGCGGTATAGATCAGAAGCCCGGCCATCTGCTCATCGCCACTCCCGGCATAAATCCTCTCCTGCAGCGATGCGGAGGAGTAGCCGCACTCCAGAGTCAGTTGGCGCATAAGAGCATGCGCGAGGGTGTGGCAGAGCATGTATCGCGGGGTTATTTCCTGAGGCGGTTTTGCGTCGTCTCCGTACCGATCCTTCCAATTCGCTTGGTGATGAGTCTCGCACTCGGAGACGCGAGCCATTACATCCGGTCGATTCTCCCAATCGGACAGCCGCTCCTCATTCAGAGCAAGGAAGATGCCTTCACCACGCACCTCAATCGCCGGTAGCCATTCAAGCGGAACCTTGGAGAGCCGTGCCACCTCGGGCGAGTCCGGATCGCCTGGCGGATTGAGCCGGGTGAACCCTTTGATGGCACGAACCTCTCGGAGGCGCACAGCCCGTACCACTCTGGAGATCCATGGATCTATCTCTGGAGAAATGGCTTCTCTGCGGGTTTCAAAATCAGGGGTCCGACTGCGGCCGGGGTCGGCGAAGAACTGCCGATACTCTGCGGGACGGAGGTCGTCGGTTTGCAACTGTCCATACGAAGTGAGGCGCATCCGGATCGCCTTTGCCAGCTCCGCGGACGACATCTTCAGTTCCCGCAAAATGCTCTCTAGATCACCCTTGGCAAGGAAGTCGATATACTCCTCAAGCTTCGATGGGTCGTCGAGATTCGTGAGGGAACTCCACCAATCGCCCAGAACTTCCTGGAGACGGTCTGACCAAGGCGGGATGCTGAGGGCTGACTCTGTCACAGCAAAGTACAAGTTGGACGCACCTCGCTGGACGGCATACTGCTCCCTGCCGCATGTTTCGTCGCCGTCGCTCAGCCATGGTCGATGCCCGCGACACTTCGGACCTCGCTCCCAGGTTTGTTTCGAGAAAACGCCGTCCATCGACCGACGCGCGCCACACTTTGGACAACTGAGGATGAGACCGGCAAGTCCAGGGTTTTCCGCTCGAATAATCAGACCGGGATGGCGATCCGGATTATCACGCTTCGATGTCGAGCACTCCGGCTTGTGCCCCACCCACCAGTCCCAAGGAAACTCGTCTAAGTGACCATGCTTGCAAGCCATGACGAAGCGAACCGGGATGACGAAGACCTTGCTGCGTCCAGGAGACTTTTCGGTGCAGGTCGGACAGTAGCGATAGGCCTCGCCTGGATCGTTTGCCCATCGGCGCTCCGGCTTGATGAAATCGCAGCGTGGGCATTGCAGCCATTTCGGAAAACGCACGGCGACGAGACGCCGGGTATCTGATTCGTCATCTTTTCTCCGCTCAAGCGTGACAGGGGGAGTCCTGAAACCTTTAACACCAAGCTTCTTCTGCAGGCGTGGCTCGCGGATCACCTGCGGGTGGGCCAGGCCAGCAGGTGGAAAGGAGCGGTCCCATTCCTCCAGCCCAGCTGCTATGCCCGAAACAGCTCCTCCACCAGCCCTGAAGTCCACAACCGAGCCTGGGCCGAATGTTGAAACAACTGCGCTGCGTCGCAGTTCCTGAAGTTCATTCTTCATGCGTGTCATCCTTTGCCCTGAGGAAAGGGGCCATCCTGAAAGGGGTTCCAGCTTCGACGGTCCGCATGGAATTGAGGGTTGGCCAAGCAGCTCCCGTTTCGCGGTTGGCCGCCCGGCGAGCCGCGGCACGTTCTGCACTCTGGAGAAGGGATCTCCCCCCCTTGTAGTCGCTCCAGTAGACCGATGGGGATCTTGTTCTCCATGTGTCAAGACGGCGCTCAAGCTCTTCCCTAACGTCCGTCTCCTCGGGATCGACCCGCTTCGCGCGCTCGACGATCAGGTCGATGAGATCCATAGCCTCGTCCTCTGCATCATCATCCATTCGTGGGGAGTCGAGCATGTCGCCAACAAGATGACGTACAGCAGCCACTAGCGCTGCATGCAGTGCCCTGTCACGAGCCCGTGAGGCGAATGGGGTGACGCTCGTTGCCTCCACATCCCTGTAGAGTGTGCGATGCCAGCTACAGAACGTCTCGAAATGTGAACGGTCCCGTGCCTTGGCATTATTGAGCACAGAGACCACAAGCCCGCTCACCTCCCCCCGACCGACGCGGCTGGTGGACTGGATGTATTCGGCAATGGTCTTGGGCTGCCCGTTGACCAGCATCAGTCCTAGCCGGGAGATGTCCACGCCGACACTGACCATATTCGTCGCTAGCACCGCATCGACTGCGCCAGGAAGCCCAACTTTAATGTTTAGGACGTCTAGCATCCCGCGGATTTCTTCCTGCGTTCTTCTGGAAGTCAGCTCCTCAACGTTGCTGAGGGGTCTTTTCTCTTCGTGGCGTGCGTTAGCGTAGAGCGCGATACTGTCAGTAACGTCGTCCTGCATGAGGACAAGCGCGCCACCTAGTTCACGAATCGAGTTGAAGTACCCGACGAGCGTCCAGTAAGCATCTCGGCGAACATCATCGCTGAACGCCGCGAAAGCAGTTTGCAAAAGGGAGCCTGCGACGGCCTGCAGGGTGAACTTTGCCGATCGACCGGCCGTGGTGATACCGAGATAGCGTCTTCCCACCGCTTTTGGCCGTCGATCACGAACTGCAAAGCCGGAGTCGTCATGATCGATTGCTGGCGGCGGGAACTGGAATGCTTCACGATCGAACAGTGCCAGCACTTGCTCTGAAGCTCTACGGATTGTTGCTGTAGAGCCGATGATCTTTGCGCGATATCCGCGCGCAGCGAACATCAGGTCGAATGCCGTCTCATACAATCCAGCGATCGTCCCGAGGGGACCTGAGATAAGATGCAGCTCGTCCTGGATGATGAGATCAGGTGGAGATCCGTCTGAAATACCAAACAGTCTATTGGTTCTCTTCTCGCGGACGATCTGTGCGAACTTGTCGGCAGTTCCGATCAACAACGTTGGTCGGTTGTCGTAGACATCATCGTCTACTGTAAAGACGGGCAAAATCCCGCATATCTTGCACGAACTATTCGTGCATTCGACGTCAACCGGTGAGGTTGCGCTCGCCATTGACCATTGCAGCTTCTCGCCACATGCGGGGCAACTAGTTAGCTGCTTCGGCGATGCCCCCTCCGATGCCCCTCGAAGAGAAGCAAATGCATCTGCACGCTTGTTGGGAGTTGCGTCTCCGCCGACCCAAAGACCAATCGAGAATGGCGCGTCACCTTGAAGCAGCAAGCCATCAGGAGACGCCGTCCGGCCAGAACGTATCGCCTCTAATGCCAAGATCATGGCCGCCGACCGTGCGAACTGCTGCGTCGTCAGCAGTCGTAGCGTGTAGCGCATGAGGGCGCAGACACCACCGTGGTCATTCGGATCATCGGAGAGCCGACGATATACAGCGATGCATGCAATCAGTGCGAGGTAGGCCTCGGTCTTGCCTCCCCCCGTGGGGAACCAAAGTAGATCCATGATTCCTCGATGCTTGTGTTCGCGGATAACCGAGGACGGTGCACTCAGGAGAAGAAACCCCAGCTGAAAAGGACGCCAGCGCAGAGGACCGTGTCGGCTCTTGGAACTGTCCCACGAGTGCTGCAAGTGCATAGCGAGATTCGCCAGCTGAAATGCTCTCCGAAGCCGAGGATTAGCGTCGAGTTCGAGAACAGAGGCCGAGATGCGCTCAAGCGCCTCCTCACATCGGGCAAGATGTGCCTCAGCAACGTACTTCAGCTCGGAGCTCACCTCCATCACATTAACGAGTCGCTCGCGCTGCACTCGTATCCAGCGCTCGTAGGTATCACAGAAGAGTTGCAGTCCCTGCTGGAGGGTCGTTATGTCGGCGGAAGCCAGAGACTCGACCGAAAGCGGATCGAAGGCTCCGCGCTCCTTTCCAAGCTCCGAGAAGAAGGCATGACCATTCGGATCGACGCTCTCGACAATAGCTGAGGGGAGCCAGGTCGTTCCCACCCATAGTGCACTGGGTCGAACACCGGCTGCATGGTCGTCAGGCTCCCATTCGGCCGAGCAGACGTGCCCGACAGCGAACTCCACCACGTTCCTGTACAGCAGTGCCCCGCTTTCCTCGTCGCTGACTGAGCCGGTCCCACCGCCTCCTGCTTGAGGCAGCGAGATGACACGCCTAGGAGGCTTCGGTACCAAAAGAGTGCCCTCACAGGGCTCAATGCGAAGCTCCGTCTGGAAGAGCGATGCGGCTTCGATCTCGTTTCGGCCCTGCTCTGGCACAACCGAATTCACGAGCGTCAGAGTAGCTAAGACGACGTCCCCTGCATTGATGGATCGAACACTAAGCAAGACGTCGGGTAGCCCCTCGCTGAGCGCTGCAAGCGCAATCACGCGCGTTGAGCCGACCGATAGATCGAGACTTGGAATATCGACACTATGAGGCTGTCGAACCCAAATATCGACGTCGTTGAGCTTTTCAATCCGGTACGTGGCGAAGCTACAGATGACTCGCACTCGTGGTGTGCCGCTGGAAGCAACGCTGAACGATATGCCTGCCACGGACGGCTTCTGGAGCGACCCAGTTCTGACTACCTCGGCCTCACCGTCGCTCTCCTCGCCCGAACCGGCCCCCGCAGATCCAAGTCGCTCATCATCTTCCCCGAACATTGCCGTGCGCTGGGGCCAGAGGATGCCAGTGAGATAGACGTCGGATGGACGTGTCGTTAGTTTTTCACCCTCTGTACGTGGCCCGACCAAGTCCTCAGCAAGCCTGCTGGCAACGATATCTCTGTCCTGCGATTTGTCCTTCATGGTCGCTACCTCCGGCCATGAAAGTAGAAGGGGGGAAACGCCGCAATTCTCGGTGCGAGGACGAAACCGGAGAAGGCCCAAGGCTCATGCAGGGTCTCGAGGTCACTGTCGTCGGGGCCCAGAACGATCGTTGCACAGCCCTGACCTCTCACATGGTTCACGTGGCTCGGCGGCTTGTGGCTTTGCTTCTGGTTTCTGTTCGCAAGTATCTCCCAGAGGTCGTACGTAAGGTTGCGCGACAGTGCACCAACACAGAGACCGTCGCTACCGGTATGGATCCTGTAACGCCAATCTAGATCGGGATCGGCTTCCAGCTTGTAGGTGGTGACAACATCGGCGACCTTGGTCAGAAAGGCTTGGCCTGCCGAGGCATCGGCTGCGCTGCACTCGCTACAACCGACAAGACCACGCGACGTTATATCGCCTTCACGGCCAATCTCGACCATCACCGACTGGCCGTTTCTCGTCGAGCGATGACCCCGTCCCGATCGCAAGGTTGACGCTCTGAGGGCGCTACACTCTCCAACAATGAGGGATGTGCGCGCGCGCGTGGCTCCGACAAAAAGCACGCGGGCCTCTTCGGCCTCATCTTCAATGCACTCGAATTCCGCACCATTCGGCAGTAGCAGAACGACGTTGCTCGCCTCTCGTCCCTTGCTCGCGTGAATCGTCCCTACGATCGGTCCGTGAAGGCCGTACTCAGGGAGAGTCAGCTCGACCGGGGGCCGGGGCTGGCCCAGCCGCCGCCTCAGTTTCTGTATGTCGATGGACCCATCCTGGCGCCCTGCAATGCGCATGAGATGCCGCCAAGCTTCGGCAGGCCCATACTGAGGCGCAGCCTTGCCCTCGATGCGCGAGGCCCAGAGATCGAGAAAATGCCGCTCTGCGAGGAATGGCTCAACGAAATCAAAAAAGCAGATCGCCAGCCATGCCGGCAAGGTTCCGCCATACCCTGATAGTCGCAGCCGATGGGGAAGCTCACAGAACTGCGACGCCATGAGCACTTCAGCACGAGTTCTGAATAGCAGAAGATCGTCGCTGGTGAAATCGGCGACCTTCATATCGATCCACTTTAGCCCGCTCTTGTCGGCCAGCTCTCGGATTCTTTCCGCTGTCTCGGCATGCAATCCATCGCGATGTTTTTGTTTGTCGAGGACATCCTGGCGCAATTCCGAGAAGATCTTCCGAAGTCCGGGAGAGGACGTACGATAAATCTTCTGCAGGACCAGCGTAGTGAAACCCAGAGCTTTCTCGGCCCGCAAACGGCCGAGCAAGGGCTGACCGGGCTCGGAGCCCCCCCCTTTACGACGCCCTATGCTGTTGTCAGAGAAGCCATAGATTGCTTGGGCCTCGTCGGAGAAAACCGTGACACCACAGTCCGAAGGCAACCGCGCCAGTAGAGCCTCGATCAGGTCCGCTCGCCGCCCAACGAGGTCTTGTGCCTCGTCAATCACGACGTGCTCTATCTGTGACAGCTCGTCTGCCACATCTAGGTCAGTCTTCAACAGCTCGATGACTCGGTCTATGTTTTCTTCATAGGATCCAGTCAGCCTGGCATTCGGGTCATGCCCGGAATGGATGGACCACGCATGCGAGTCGATGGTAGCAATTCTGATAGCAAAGGATGCATCGCCCACGTAAGAGTGCAGTCGTGCACGAATCTCCGCTACTGCGGTCCTCGTGAAGCTGATCATCCAAGTGTTGCTGGACTCAAGATCTTCTTGAGTAATCAAATAGGCGAGGCGCGCGCAAGCGACAGCTGTCTTTCCGGTTCCGGGGCCCGCCTCGACGAAAAGCCGGGCATCCGTATCCGCCTCAATCACCCGGAGCTGATCTGCATCCCAGCCCAATTCCATAAGAGTATTTTCAGCAATATTCATGGCCAAAGAGTTCCTTACTTCAGCTCGGGGATCACTTGCAGCTGCGAGGAGTAAGAACTGTCTCTTACTTTCCATCAGCATTCGATCTTTTAAACCCTCTCGATGATCACCTTAGCTCGCATAGGGCCTGCAAGCCCTAATCTTTTTAGTGCTTCCCTCCGGGCGAAATCGCGTTTGCCGCAACCACGTCTAAGCTAGCTAGACAGGGAAAGGTGTGATGCTCGTCCGAGCACGCTGACGACTCCCCCCTCCATTAAGCGGGCGTTAGGGAGTCAAGCGGCGTGCAAGAAGCTACCTCACTGCTGAACCCGAGTCGCTTATGGACTCGCTCTGAAGTGCTCACCCGCCCTTGCCCCGTGCCAAGGGAGCCTGGCGTCTATGCCTGGTATTTCCGTTGCATTCCGCCTGGAGTTCCGACGAGCGGGTGCCATACCTACCAGGACCTCACGCTCCTCTACACCGGAATTTCTCCTCGCCTTCCTCCTGCCAACGGAAAACCCCCGTCCAAACAAAGCCTGCTTCATCGCGTTCGATACCACTTCCGCGGCAACGCGGAGGGCTCCACGCTCCGACTCACTCTTGGCTGCCTTCTTGCTGAAGAACTCGGAATCGAGCTGCGCCGCGTTGGGAGCGGATTCCGAATGACATTCAGTTCGGGTGAGATGAAGCTGTCGGAGTGGCTTGAAGAAAACGCCTTCGTCGCCTGGTGCCCGCACCCAGCGCCCTGGGTGTTGGAGGAACACATGATTTCCACACTTTCCCTCCCGCTCAACCTTGATCAGAATAGGCGGCATGCATTCCATCAGAAGCTCTCAGAACTCCGACGGACCGCCAAGGCCAAGGCGCGTGAACTGCCGATTGCCCGCTAACAGGTCAATCGACACGGACGTCCAATCGGCTGGCTTCGCCAGCCTAATGGCCGCCGGTCATTTCCAACGTTAGTCAGCGTCCGCAATGGGTTGCAAACGGGCCGTGATTGCTTTTACCTTGGAGGCCAAGCAGGTTTCCATCTTGGGCGTTTTTTACGGTGGACAGGACTTCGAGACGGCCCTGCATTTTGAGCGGGAAGCCCCGGACTTGGACGCACTGCTGGCCATGATCACCCCGAGAACCGGCCCCCAGAAACTGACTGGGGCCCACCCGTTGGCAAGGAGGTTTGGTGATGGCGAAAGCAAACGTAAGAAGAAAACCGCGAAGAACAACCCGAACGCGGCTGCACTGAGAAACAGTAGTTACGCCGTGAAGGGCTCAAGGAACAGAAAACCGAACAGGAAAATCGAAGCGCGTGTGCTGGACAAGGGAGCACGCGAAGCGGGTAAAACCATCGAGAAAGGCCAGAAAATGGCGCAGATCGAGGCTTACGCGAAGGAACACAACTGCACCATCACGCAAGCCATGATCGCTTTCATGTGATCGGCTGCTTACCCCGGAGGTGGACACCATGTTGACCCAGGCGGAACTCGAAAAGATTCACGCTGACATTGTTAAGGTGAGGGCCGAAACCATGCGGCTTGTCGGTACCGGAACCAGCTTGTCGGCGACTGAATCCAGCGGTACAACTGCCGAACCCAGCAAGCTCACGGCCTGGGAATTGTTCTGGTGCCCGGTGACCATCGTTGCAGGGATGTTCGTGGTCATCGGCGGTGCCATGGCCCTGATCTTCATGAAGTGACCATGTACGACTATGCCATCCGCTTTGAGCGGGACACCGCCCCGGGGGTGGCCGTCTTGTGCACGTATCAAAACAACTCTGATTGGATTTTCTGCTGCAGGATGAAAGCCAGTTCTCGACTAGGGTATTGGGCTTTCAAGCTCCGCGCTTTACAGCCGAGCGCATGATTAAAAGCACCGGCGTCCGTGAGGCCCTGGGCGCTCCCACACAATCGACAGCGCACCAGTACGCCGTCAAGTTTCCAGTGTTTGTTCCAAGCCTCCAGCGGCAGGTAGGTCACGGACATTCAAAAGCGGTCCTTTGGCAATGAACGACAAGGGCTAAGTGCGCGTAAAACCATTCACTATGGCAATGGTAGGCCAGCCTCCGGAGGGCTGGTGTCCAGCAGGCGCAAAAAAGCCCACCAAGTGTTTTTTTGTGAGGGGACATTTAACGAAACTCCGTTATGCGCTGCCGTCCAGCGTCCATAGAGTTTTGGGAATTGTTCACGCACCCGATAAACGAAGACCTGGACCTGCGGCGCCAGGTGCGAGCGGCTGGAAGCGGCTTGTCAACCAGCACAATGACGGTGATCCGGTTCACTCGATCAGCGGAAGGTGCAAAGCTAAGTTCAGATGGCTGCGTACGCTACGAAGCGTCTATCGACATGCACCGGGCGTGCTGAGATGATCGCTGGGTGAGGGATTGTCGGTGCACTGAGCCCGGCTAACACAGGTCGTCGGCCGGGGAAAGGATATGTCTGAAGTAACACTGGAGCATTTTCTCCGTGCGGCAGCTGATATCGGAGCGCACGGTGACAACGACACGCTGCCTTTCGATGTAGACACGAATTTCGTTTCAGCTAAGCAAAATGAGCTAGCAGAGATCGCTTTCGGTTTTTCGGAGGAGTTGCGTAAAGACGGTGTGTCCAACAGCAAGAACAAAATTGCAGCATTAACTGTATTCAGCGAGCGCCTTTTGGTCGCAACCGGTGCATCAGGATTCAGGGTGACTACAAAGCTCCACCCGTTTTGGAGCATTTATTTCAACGGACTCGGCGTAGCTATCGCCGATCAGTTAGAGCCAAGACGTGATCAGCGAACCTTCTCATACAGGTTCCAGGCGGAGGGCGGGTCTGAGCTATTCGACCGGGGCTCATCCTGGAGAGTGTTCAGAGAGGCTACGTCGAAAGAGGCTGCGCTCGCCCCCAAGGGGACAGTAGTCGTCCAAACCGACATTTCAAGCTTTTACGAACACATCTCGCATCATTACTTAGAAAACCTCATAGATGACCTGTTCCCGGATGGCAGGGTAGGTAACCAAATCACCGCACTGTTATCAAAGTTTTCAGCGGGACGTTCCTTCGGACTACCTGTCGGTGGACAGTGTTCGCGGATTCTGGCGGAGCTGTTTTTGAACTCTGTCGACCATCGAATGACACATGACGGCTTACGTTGGTACCGGTATGTCGACGACTATGTGCTCATTGCAGATTCGAATTCCGCCGCTTACGCAGGGCTAGCATTTCTATCACACGCTCTCGCGGACTATGGGATCACGCTAAATAAATCGAAAACTATAATGATGACGGCTAAGCATTATGAGGAATACGTTACTACTCAGCTTGGTGGCGACGATACCAACGCCGGAATCTTGAGACATATCGACCTACATTATGATCCTTACTCTGATAACCCAGAGGGGGATTATGAGTCGCTGAAAATGACTGTCGAAAATCTAGACGTCCAGAAATTGCTCGGCAACGAATTGCAAAAGTCGCTTCCGGATAATTTCTTGATAACCCAAATAGGTAGGACCCTGAAGTTCCACAGCCCAATCGTAGCCCTGCAACTCGCGTCGACGCTACTGGAACCGAATAACTTGCATGCCTTTCGCGCTTCGTGGTCAACCATCATGCGAGGTGTGGCCAATCTCAGAGCGGGCGCGGGATATGAGGAAATCCACTCCAATCTGGATGCGGTAATAGATAGAGTGGCTGTCCACTCTGCTCATTTATTGCAAGCTGAAGCCAGCTTACTGCACTACCTTCGGGTGCTGAAGTTTGCGCAAACGCCAGCCAGAGCTGCTTTTGTCCAAAGTACCTATAAATACAACTCGTCCCACACCGTCAAAAGGGCGTGCATAGACTGCTGGCGTCTATGGAAAGACAGGTCCGGTTTCAGCTCTGTCTCAAGCCGATGGAGCGAAATCAATGCTGAATGTCAGCGATTGACATGGCTCGCGGCCGAGTCCTTTGGAGATCAAGGGGATGGCCTACGCCGTCAGATTGGGCCAAGCTTGGAGCAATCATGGAGGCTAGGAATAGAGCGTCAGGATCGCCCGACCTTCGCCGGTCTCTATCGGAGCTGGTGTGATGACAACTAGAGCTGGCCGTGATCCTAGAACGATTGCTCGAAATATTCCCGGCATACTGAATGCTATTTTCCCAGGGCTAACGCCTAGCATCGTGTCCTTTTATAACAAATTGGCTATCGGTTGTGCGGTGATTGTCGTGCCGGTAGACGCGATTCAGGCAAGTGAACTGCAAAAATCTCTCCTATTCGAACTGGCCTTTGCCGTAGGTGAGCAGCTTGTCCTTGGTAACAATCCGACGTGGGGAGAATGCGTTGCCACCGCTACAGACAGGCAAAGCAAGTTCTTCGATGCAATCAGCCCATCGGAAATTTCTGAGAATGATCAACGTATCGCCCGGCGCGTAGCGGACAACTTGGTGACTATGGTCAAGCAGGTAGCTACTGATTGTAACTCGGCATATGGCGCGGCGCCGGTGATACCCGGCTTTCGCTGGATCGCCTCAGGAACCGGCGATTTTTTTGCCGGGTCGACGCTAATCGAGGTGAAATGCATAGCCGGTAATTTCTCCGCTGCCGATTATAGGCAAGTCGCAATGTACTGGCTGTTGAGCTATGCGGCTGCTGTAGAGACGGGCAAAGATGAGTGGAGGTCGTGCGTCTTGATGAATCCGAGAACAGGCAAGCTCGTGAACATCGATTTTGATGAGTTCATCCACCTCACCGGCGGCGGCCGAAGCAAGGTGGAGATTCTCCAGGCGTTTGCTGCGACCCTCACTGATATCCAGAATTTCTAGTTCTATCGGCCCTTCACTGACCTCCGGCGACGAACACAACTCCGCCCCGCTGGTTATTTCCCTCGAGAGCGGGGGCTGTTTACAATCCGGCTGGCAGTCGGTTCAGCTTGCAGCAGGGTGAGTGACGTGAGTCCTTAGACAGGCGCTGCCTTACCTATCTGCGAAGCAAGACTACTGATGCACTCGGGTTGGTCATCCCAGCGAGCGGAAGTCCAGGGAGCACGTGGCATACAGCCAAATACTCACAAAGGTCGCGAATGGACCTGCCACTCCACACTTCCGCCTTGATCGAAAGATCCTCAAGGACGGTAGGAGTGGCTAAAGGCGAACGTCCGCTTCTGGTCCAGAGTGTGTAAAAACGCTTCGCCAAAATTGAAGTGTGCGCGTCTACGTTAAATCTGAAATTTATCGGCACGTCAGCAGATGTGGATTTCGCGTAAAGCGCGATTTCCAGTCCGGTTTTGAGTATCTGTCGCGCTGAAAAACGTTTTCACACAGCCATAAGCGGACGCTCCTGATCGCCTGCTTTCGACCAATAGGCTGCCCTTCGTCGAGTGCAATGTCATAATGCCTCCCATGGACGATGACCGACCCGTGGAGAAAATGAGTGACTAATTTCGTATTTTCACGTAGAGCAATGCAAGCTCGCATCAATAACCTTGCGAAAACCCTTAGCCCCACTCAGCTCACGGCAATCATCAACAGACTCAACGCTACGGATGCCACCCGGCTTCATGTAATGTGGGAGCTAGTAATATTACATGGGCTCTCCCAGGCGGGACACCTCAAGCACGAGCAGGCGTTGCCAAATGGACGTTGCCCTGACATCCGCTGGACGATAAATAAGCAAGACGGCGAGGCACTAACGATCATCGGCGATATCACCACAATATCAGATGATGGGCTTGACGCTCAGAACCCCCTAAAATATATCAGTGAAGAAATTTTCCGGCTTGCATCTAAGTTTCGATTGCGCCCCGGAAATTTTTGGATAGATGTGCGTGGAGAAACCACAGGGCCTCGCCATAGAAGCAAAATGCGCCTGATGCTACCTGAGAAATCTGAGATGAGTAGCTTCATCAAAACAGAGCTTGAACCATGGTTTTATAGCATCAGAGAAGCCCCCACAATCAAATCAAGATTTGATCGTACCGAAAATAACACCAACCTTAAAATCATTTACGATCCGAATTGGGAGAATGGTGGAGGCAGCCATACTAGCTACACTGTAGCCACATCAAAAAGTATCAATCCTTTATTTAGCGCGCTCAAAGGGAAAGTTAAGCAGCTAAATGGCGCGCCAGACGACTCTCTTCGTATTATCATTGCCTGTGATGGCGGTTGCGATTTAATTAGAAGCGGGAATCGAGGGAAATCACACTATACCTATAGCGCGCGAGAAGTCGCAGAAGACTTTCTTCGTCAGAATAGTAGTATTGATGCTGTATTGCTAGCCACCATAGATGAGCAACATCATCTATTTGGTAGTCCACCAAAATATCAGATGAGCTACGAGCTAATCTGTGCTCCTCTTTTGGCTCGCTCTCGCCGAGCTACGAATGAATCAATCGAATCATTGACCGCAGCGTTGCATGTCGCATTACCAAACTTACCGATGCCATTACGCCCCGCCTATCATTCTGCTTCGCTGCTGAAAACTCCAGGCGTTGGATACGATCAATTAGGAAGATATTCTATGCAAGGCAGTAAGATCACAATCTCATCTAGAGGGCTGCTTCGACTTCTCGCAGGGGAGATATCTACTGAAGAGTTCATTCGAGCGCACGGATGGGATGAACCTACGAACCACGCGAACCCCTTTGCCAGTAATCTCAAAAATGGATTTATGATCAGCAACCTTGACGTAACTGGTGATATGGACTCCGATGACGATAAGATCACTATTACAATAGATAAATTTGACGTAGCCGCAGCTCCTTTCATTTTTCCGAGCAAAGACCAAACGGGCAATACATAACGGTAAAGTTTCATCGAGCGGAGCTCACTCCATCAAACTCAAATGTGGGCGCATTTTTGTCGTCAGGCGAGTGACGACTTCTGGCCAGTTGTTGCCTTTTGCGAACGACTGCGAAGGGTTGATTACAGCCCTTCGCGACAGGCAGCAATCGGCCAATAACTGCCGGTGGCGATAGCCACTAAAAGCGGACACTCGAAGCAGCTACAGAGCCGGTATCAATTCAACTTAATAATATGCTCCCGTTATTAGTTTCAGTATCTAGGGAGATACGTGGGCTACGCTTCTGGCTTTCCTTTTACTCAAACGTTAGCTATCTTGGGCCGCGCAAACGAAAAATCTTCAGGACGGGTTTTGATGAAAGTATTTCTAGATACAAATGTATTTTATAAGAACTGGTTTGCAACCAATGCTAACTTCAAGCTATTGTTTTATTTTCTGAATAATTTGGAGTATGAGTTACTGCTGTCAAACATAGTGATACAAGAAGCAAACAATATTAGGCAGCGCGAGCTTAATGAAGTTAAGTCGGAGCTAAGCAGAATAATAAGAAAAGGGAATCAGTTGAGCCAAAAGAGTCTAACATTTGATATCGACAATTTTGGGTTTCAAAGTTATGACCTGACTAATGTACTGAAAGAGCGGGTGGACTGGGTCGATAGAATTGAATACGACAATGTACCTCATAGCATTGTGGTTCAAAGAGCAATTAGCTCTATAAAGCCATTTACCAATGAGGAAAAAGGTTATAGAGATACCCTGATCTGGCTGTCCTTCCTTGATTATTTATCTTCCAAAAACATAGAAGGCGATGTGGCCTTCATAACAAATAATAAACACGATTTTTTTCAGCTCAAAGATAAAACCCTCTCATTCAATGATGATCTTTTGAGGGATATAGCGGAGCGCAACATTAAGGCGAATATTAAACCGTATTTAAATGTTTATGATTTCGTGAAAGAAAATGTTGATAAAACACCTCACTCATTTGATCAGCGCAAGTTATTAGAAGATCTCGAGGATTTTCTGGTCTCTGAGACAGAGTGCTTTCTAAATGCAATGAATAATGATGATCTCAGCGAATTGCTGGAAACCAGACTGTTTTCCGATAAGTTAACTCCTATTCTTGAAGTGAATTCAGATATCTTTGAAGGATTAGAGCACACGCAAATAAATTCAATCAAGGGGCTTCCTGGCGATAGTGTTTATATTGAATCCGAATTTGAGATGCGGAGAGTTGACTTGGTGGTCTCAATCGATTCCACAGAATACAAGCAATATGCTGATGAGGTTGAAGCCATTAGATCCTTGTACAACATTGAACACGAAGACAATCACGTGAAGTTATCATTCATACTGAGAGCTTACATTGGCGGAAGTTTTGAGTATGATACCAATAATGAAGCTGCTAGCAATCTGTCAGTAGATTACATTTACAATAAACAAAGACGAGAGTAGCTTTAATAATGTCATGACGGGTGTCGCTGGTGTCTACATAGTGTCGGACAGCGACGGCTTAGCATAAGCCGTCGTAGCTGGCGGTTGGACTTCGGTCTCCCCGCCATTTCCAGTGCCTCATCACCTCGACTCTCAGCTATCTGGCGGTGCTTTCAAGCTCTGAATTAGACCAAACAAATGTTGGACATTGAATCGTCCAATTTATATACCCCCTCGAATGACTGCTTTTGGCCGATTGCTGTCTGTCGTGAACGTCGCAGCTAATCCTTCAGCCTCCTCAGACATTCTTTCGAAAAATCGAGCTTCCATGAACTAGGCACCTTCCATATCCGCTGTTAACGTCTGATCGTCAACGCAAAAAACGGTGACACGGACATGCAAGTCCGGTAGGTATCGCCGCGCAAATGCCTCGCCAACCATTGAGCATTGAAATGCTTTTAGGATCGCTATATGGCGGCTGTGCGTGGGGAATTCCTTTGGGTCTGCCGGGGTCCGATATGCCCGGCCTTACACACCTGCGTACGGCTGCCACCATCATTCGAATGCAAGCGAGAAGGTGTCAGCTCCTTAAATAATCTTATGGATGGACTACGTACTATGCGGCGGGCCAACATTATCCAGAACCCGATTCACCGCTAGTTCACATTGGTGATTAAGGGCAACTTGGGCAAGCCAGTTCCTGATGCGGTCGTGGATGTCTTTACTGCGCGCCTCTTCCGCGGTCTTGATCGGGCCGTCGATGAGTCGGCAGTTATGGACGAGAATCGAGTGTGCAAAGAAGCAACTTGTTCTTTCCACTTGGAGGTCATACACCAGCTTATCAAAGCTGCCCATTCGGCTAACCATGGATACGGCGACACATTCGAGTGGTGGTGTCTCGCGTGGCAGGACTTACACAGCAGAATCAGGTTCTGCGGTTCGTTGTCCCACGGGATTTCATTGACGTGATGGATCGGCCAGCCGCTCTGTCCCAGAGCGCGCAATTTCTCGACCGCAGGCATGGTCGCCAGGCAGGCCCGGCACTTGCGCTCGTCCCGTTCGATAATCAGCGGACGCATTCTATTGAATAGTGCCGCATAGCTGCGTCCGTGTTTGTAGTTCATATTCCCAAGCCCTTGTATGCGCTTGCTGTGTGCCGCGTTCTTGCAGACTTGGGAACAAAACTGCGTGCGGTAGGATTTCGGCTGGAATTCGACGCCACATTCGCCGCAGTTGATGGGCATGAGCTTGCGAGACTGGTGCCACAACGCCTGATAGCACGCCTTGGAGCAAGTTCGGCGGCCGCGCTTCGGCATCTTGTCCCGACCGGATTGCCGGGCATGTTTTCGTGGGATCGGCTTACCGCAGATTTCGCAGGCCCGCTCGGTCTGCTGCGCCTGCGTATTGCAGGCCACGGAGCAGTACATCTGCTGCCGGCCCTTCTTCATCCGCCACAACGCAAGGGTGTGCTTGATTTCCATTTGCTTGCCACAGCGCACGCAAGGAATCAGCAGGATCAGATGCGTACAACGGTCGCCCGGTTTAAGCGTGCCCGGTTTCTGGCCCAGCCAGTGCGGCGCGCCCTTGACCAGCTCGGCTATCAGCTCCTGGGGCGCGGATGGCCAGCGCGACAGGCGCAGGAACTCCCAATATCCCTTGGGTCGCTCCCGCTGCGTTTGCACCCTCCGATGATTCTCCCCGCGCCGACTCAGATCGGCGCACTCTCGTCCGCAGGTCGTCCCGCTCTGACCGCGCCGGATCAGCTTGCGCGCCATTCTTAATGAGACTTCCACCGTCTTGCGGCATTGACGGCAAGGCAGGGAAATCATCACAGCGCGCAAAGAGCTGCCGTGGCGCAAGCTCCCCTGCTCGGGGCCAGTCCAAGCTGGGTACATAGAGATGATGGTCCGGTGTAGTGCGGATTCGCTCTCCGGTAATTGTTCCAAACTCAACCAGTCGATGGCTTGCATACTTCGCCCGCGGGGCAACACTCTTGCGAACCTCGAGCTTAGGGGTATTCGCGGATGAGTCGCAAGCAGCGTTCGTAGCGTTGGCCTGTGATGATCGACCAAGGCACAGAAGCACAAAGGACACGGGAGTCAGGGAGTCAGGGAGTCAAAAAATGGAGCAGTTCTCGATATCTAGGCAAGCAAATGCGATATCAGTCTGGTCACTCCTTTCTGATAATGTAGTTTTTTGATGTCGGGATTTGATCGACATCGAGCCCAAAAAAGATTCTAAAAGACGGAGGCAGGCGATGGCAGGAAGCGGAGTAGAGCTGCGAATGGGGATTTTGCGGGACGCCGCTAATCAACAGATCCTAAAGCCTTTATTGTCTCATGGGTGGACTGCCACGATCGCTGAAGAGTCTGAGGCCGGAGAGTATTTGTTGATTAATGCTGATAAAACTGGCAGTTCACATACCGTTGCCCTCATGTATAGCTCCGCAACAGACAATCGACACTACAAGGAGCTAGATAACAAAGTTAGCCATATATTTATCAATGGTCAGCTCTATCTTGTTGAAAGCTTCGCATACGGCATTTCAACTCCTGTGTCATCAGTGGGTGACTTTTTCCCCCTGCTTGTCCAATGGAATAGAGAGGTCGCCCCACCCAAACTAATTAAAAACTTCAAATCCTCTAGTGGGACGATAAGAAGAATCGTCTCAGAAAGCCCTTTGGCGGGGATCTGGTCGCATTTGGGCCAGTTTTCAAGTTTAGAGCTGGCGAAGAAGCTGGTAGCGCGGCGTGCAGAGATTGAAGGAGTTGAGCTGGCCCATGCTCAGATTCAATCTAAAGCATCTGGTATCGCGTTTTCGGTGAGTAACGCCGCTGACTACTACAAAGGGGCACCTCACGAAAGCCTGAACAAGAGGGTCTTAAGCCTATATTACGGCACCCTGAGTCTGGCTTTCGCAGAGATGCTCGCTGCACCTAATGGCCCCGCTGACCTTGATGAGCTAGAGGGCATGACCAAGCAGGGGCACGGGCTTTTTGCTTTGGCTTCCGAAACAGGAAATTTTAGTGACCTAACCGTAGGCGTGCTGGCAACTGGCTTCTACCCGCAATGGGCTAGTTTTCTGGGGTATGACACCTCCGCATATCCGAGGGCCAAAGCCAAAGCCGCGGGAGATCTTGAGAATGCTGAAAAGTATCCTGCACAAAGCTTCGCGTCGATGGCAGTGCTACTGTCCGCGATCCCTGAGCTGGGTGATTTATTCTTGCAGGTTTACGAGGATGAACCGGCATGGGTTATCCCACATGTAGATACTGCATCTCTTCATAGGCAGCGAGGAGTACCGGCATCAAGTAGTTATATATTTTTATCAAATCACTCTCGGCGAGTTTCGGAAAGTAGGATTGCCTCTCAGGAATGGCCTTTCGCTGAGTTGACGAAGGTGAAAGATAGCGATCAAGAGAGCCAATATCGAGTTCGAGTCGATCATCCGGGACTGAATTACTGGTATGAACCGTTGCTTTTACATCGAAGCCCTTACTTGCAGGCCCCGGCGTTAATTATGCCAGTGCTTGGTGGCGTGCAAGATTACAGGGCAATCGCTCTGGCAATTTTGTACTCGCTATCAATACTTGTGAGATATATGCCGGGGTCGTGGCGACGAGTAGAAGGTGGGGACTGGGATCAACATCTAGGCGTAATGCGCGCCACGCTGGATGTGTTCGAAAGGGTTCTCCCTCAAGAGTTCCTAGAAAGCATCTCCGGCGAGCGTGTCCACACCAGTTTGCCAGGAAGTTTAATCTGACCATAAATTTTGTGATGCCGTGAGATTTGTCAAGCACCCTGAGTCGGACATCACTCATCTACACAAGATATCCAGCTGGTAACTCCTATAGCGGAAATGGCAGGGTTCGATTGGCCGTATTCTGCCTTTCCTGAAAGGCCGAAATTTGCCGATAGCTGCCCTCATTGAAGGGCATAGATTAGCGTGCGAATTGCCCCATTTTTGCGCCACAGTACTATGGCCATAATCGCAATCCATGTTGAGTGGTTTTACTGCTACGCTGGAATCTCCAAGGAGGATTCGCGATGCCTAATTCTGATCTACTCCCTTCCCTTCTCTTCAAAATCAACGAAAACCAACTCGCCCTTGAGGCCGCATCATGGAGCTCTCAAATTGGGTTGAGCAACGAGGAGCCGGCGACGTTGCCGACAACGTGCGCGGCGCCCTGGACACAATCGACAAGAACGAGGAATTTATAAAGCTGACCTTGGCCGTCCTCATGTCGCCCGAGTGAAAACTAACAGGCAGCTATAGCTCCTGAGCGGACTGTCGTATGAGGCAGCAACCGACCTATAAGCCACCTCGACAGCCGCCACGCCTTCAGACTTGAGTCTCCAAATATCAAATATGGTTGATCTCTGGATAGAGCCCTGACGGCCAGTCAAAATTTATTAAATGCTCACCGAAAAATACACCTGTTTTGTTCCATTTGTTGTCCGGGGATAAGAGGAAGTTGAGCACGTATGAATCCCAGAATTCCTCAACAGAGTCGATATTATCGTTAAATGCCATGCCGCCTAGCGTGACTAATCGATCACACAAAAAATCAGCTAATTTCGCGTACCAGTCTGCTTTGAGAGGTTCAATGGTATCCGATGTAAATTCGGTGCCGCCTTCATGGAAAATCTCACAGCGGTACCTAAACATGTCTTCGATTACTCCCCTCCAACTCTTCGCATGGGGATTAGAAGTGGCGGCCAGAAACTCTCTTAGGTTTTCATTTTCGTTAATTTTTTTTGAGTAGTACTTACCAGGTGCTCCAACGAGGATAGAAAAGCGTTTGCCTGCTCCGGGACCATCCTTCTCTCCTAGAGGCAGCATTGATTCCAAGCCAATCCATGAGAAAGCAAACCTGTGCGATATATTGGCTGTCTGTTGCGATTCCCTATCCCAAGACATGCACTTACTTAAGGCTTTTCCAAGAGGCGTGAGTTTCCCCAGAAGATGATCGTGCAGGAATTTGTCCCAGTAGCTCGTACCTGGATCCCATCGAAGACCAGGGCCCATGGCCGTATTACTGTTTTTTATTGGTGTCCACTTACCCTTCTCAAATATCGCGCCAATAGCAACCCCGTCTCTTCGATGCCAATTAATAAGCCGCGCTCGCGCCATGGCGACCTTCTTATTAAAGACAGAAAGCGCCAGATCGGCCACCATCAAACCTAATTTTATACCGTAGTCCGTGACGTCTTTCATCGGGATTAAAAGTACTTTTATATAGCCTAATGTCAGCGGGATGTGATCGGTAACTCCAAACTGTTGAAAAGATTCTTCAACTGCCGAGAAAAGCTGAGAGGTGCCGGAGTTAGAGTCCTTTTGATCTTGGATTAGGTACATGTCAGGTCCTAGTCCAAGGCCAATGGGTGGTATGGAAAGCACACCTGTCACAGCAAATGCGACCCATTTTTCGGATCTGTTTATGTCAATTACAATCATGCACCGGTCTTCCCTTTCGTTAACGATTGTTGCTCCAATTTACTCATAGTGTATCTGCTTCGCTAGATCTGAGGCGCTAGGCCCGTTCGGTGTTTCATCCCCGCAGAGGCACCGGATGCAATCCCCAACATATAAAAGGCTTGTAGCTTCGTTGGGCGGGGTCACGATTGATCGCCAGGGTTGACCGTCCGCTATTGGGCCGAAAGCGGTCGTTCGTGAGCGGCAGCTGGCAGCTAACGGCCCAGACTGTGTAAAAACGCGGTCACCATCTTGAAGACAGCGTTGCTATGTAAAATCTGTCGGCGCTTGGTTGGTCAGTGGCGCAAAAATTTGCGTAGAAACGCGATTTTCGTCCCCATCCTGACTGCCAAACCTGTTCTAAAACGTTTTTACACAGCCTCGGCCGATTGCTGCCCATCAACCACAGGTAGCTCTGGGGCGGTTCCTGCCGGAGGTGACAGGCAGGAGTCGGCCAAAAGCGCTACGAAATCAGGAACGACTCAGTCTGCCGCACTTTCCAGCATGTCATCAGCAGATAAGCTCTTCTGCTTCAGCTGCTTGTTAATCAACTTCAGCGGTTCGCGCATTGCCTGCTCCAGCCGAGTCATGTGCTGAATCATCCACTGGATCATCTCCGGCCAGTTCGATTTGTCGTACCCATCAACGTCTTTGGCGTACTGGATACGACAGGCTTTTTTGTTGGGCATCGGCAACCAAACAAGATTATGTCCAAACTCCGCTTCAATCCCATCTCTCTGTGCCTCCAAGCGCTCGAACACAAAGCTGTTAGCAGCGGCCTGACTGTTTTGTAGGCTAAGATTGACCCGTATTTCGTTCTTACCGAAGATAAGCTGATATGGCATACCGCTCAGACCTGAACCGGCGCTGAGCCAGTGATCCTTCGTTGGGCTGATGTTGTTGTACACAGAGCAATTACTCTGACTGAAGGCCTCCAGCGCTTGCTCCCAGAAGTCCTGCCGCAGGGTGTGACGATGTTTCTGTTCGCTGTCGACGCTTTTTTCCTCATCTTCCTTGGCCACCATTCCGATCATAAAATCGGAAGATTCAGGCGTGGGGATAATCTGCTCACAATTGAGGAACAGTTCGTCACCAGACTGATAGGGCGTCACTTTGAAACACTGGCAGGCGATTCCAAACTGACTGAGCCACAGCACCGTATTAGTAATTTCTTTGCGATAACGAGCGGCGACAAGGATCAACCGCTGTGTCTTTATCCGGTTGATCTGTGCAGCTTCCAGTCCGTCGATCTCCAGAAACTCAATCAGGTTGTCAGCAGCACTGGCCGCTGGCCGGCCGAACTCACGTGCTTTCTGATTTAAGTAGCGTTGGTATATGTCAATCACCTGAGCCTTACTCAGATTGGCGCAGTAGCTGGCATACTTTAGCGCCTGCCAAATAACGTCACGCCCAGAGTCGTCGAGCTTGTTCTCGATAATGACCAGGTTTCCCTCCTTATCAAGGGCTAAAAGATCGAGGCGTTCGCGGGTATCATCGAAGCCGTCAAACTCCTTCTGAATGATCAGTAGTTCCTCACCATCGCCTTGGGCCAGTGCCTGTGGGCAGTTTTCTAGCCACTCTTGCAAATGCCTGCGCTCAGTGAAGCCCAGCTCCCCAAAGCGTTTGATTTCCAGCGGTGCAATACGGTTCTGGGTAGGGTTGATCTTAAACATAAGCCACTTCCTGTAACTGAGTTTTTATCTCCTGCAAAAACGACCTCGCCAGAGATCATCTGTTGCCGAAAAGGTGTCGTGGAGCTGAGTGACTCAAGGATCAGTCCAGTCACGCTTGTGAGTGTAGTGGTCTACTAATCCCGGGCCCGATGTTAATTTTTTTCTCTCTGACTGAGCTGACGCTTCGTTGAGGGGCCCTTCAGGCCCTCAACTCCAGCCTCGAAAACAACACCAGACGTGCCATTGATCTCCATGAGGGCGCCAGGACTAATGAAAAAGCGTTGAAGGCGTTCATACGCTCTGAATCGTCCCTGATTTCCTAAACGAGCCGATTGGCTGTTTTTGGCCGATTGTGTTGAAAAAGTCGGTTCGCCCAAACAGCCTGGTCATTGACTGGTTAAAACACCTTTTTTGCACACTGCTACGTGAAATCTGAGTCCGGAAGCCTCTGCCGAAAGTAAAGATTTCAATCTCGGACGCATACTTTTCTGTTGCGGAAACCATGGTCGATTTTTTCAACAGAATCGGCCGATTTCGGTCAGTCGTGACAGGCAGAAATCGGCCATAACCCTTCAATCCTAACGGGATACCATTGGAACTCGTGACTGATGTTGGGCCGTGCCAAGTCCGTGCAATTGCTCATCTGCCCTGTACCACTCGCGTGGCTCTGTTTGGCCAAAGAACAACAGCTTTCTGTCAGGGTAATGCCAGCAGGCGGGGCTTCCACGGATGGGTCAGCATCCGCCACCTGTAAGTACCTATCGAGTAATGCAGTACGGTGGACGCTCTTCACCGCGTTCAACCTCGCCTTTAGCTTCTCCCCATTGGGATGACCACAAGCTAGTAAGCATCGACCTGTCCCATTGCGCTGCGGTATCGCGGGCCATCCAGCACTTGAAGAACTCAGTAGCTCTACAGCTCTCACCGCTCGCCGCCACAAATTACCTAAGTCACCACAATGATCGTCATTTATCGCAAAGTGCAAAAAGCTAACGCGCTTCCAAGCTCTGAGTTCACAGGTGAAGAAGCGATGTTTATCTGGTGACAACCTAATGATACCGAGCAGAGAATGCTGGCTCGTGCGGGATGGGACAAGGAGACGTTTTACGCATACTGAGATCTCTTGTCTCAATACGCGCATGTACTACCAATTTCTTTTTTCGAGTGGAACCAAATGGCACCGGGCTGCAAAATGATGCCGATAAAGGATATCTGGCAACGATGCTAGGTATGTGCGCCGACACGCTCGTAAGCGCTACAGACCTCATGACAGAGGCCTTTCCTAACACGGCAACAGCGCGTCAAGGCTTAAATCAAAATTTGATCCCGGCCCTAGGAGGCAACCGCCCTGCACCGCCGCAAACCAAACGCAAAAAGCGTCGCTAGGCCGCTATGGGCAATAGCATTTGCACCCACCCTGCACCCATGAATGCAAAGCTGGAAACAAGAAAACCGCTAAAGGCCTTGAAAAATATGGTGTCCCAGGGCAGGTTCGAACTGCCAACCTTCCCCTTAGGAGGGGGATGCTCTATCCAATTGAGCTACTGAGACACAAGTCGCTGCACAAGGATGCGCAGCGATGGACGGCGTGCATGTTAACGGGCAGGCCCGTTTTTGTCATGTCGTCCGTAGGGCTTTTTAAGTGTAGGCAGACGCCTCACAGTAGCGTGGCTTTGTTTACCGTGCAAATTGCATCACCGCAAAATGCCATCATTGCAAAATGCAATGCAGATATTTTTCAAAGATATCTTAATTCATTGTTTTTAAAGGATTTAATAGCCGTTAAACTTTTGGCATGCGGGCTGCTTCGACTGTTCTCACAGAACACAGGAGATCAGCTCCATGAACAGCGCGCTTTTAATCGCGAATGCAGTCGCTTTGGCGGTTCTGTTGGGTTTTCATTTCTTCCCCGAAAACGACGCTGCAACGATTGCTCAACGCATCCCTCATTACCTGCAGCTGCAAAAAACGCCTCAATTGGCAGTCGCGAACGATCAACGCAGGGTTGTCGGCCAAGAGGTGAGCCAAGAGACTATTCAGCAGCGCACACAGTCTTTCGAACGTTTGGTATTTTGAATCCCCCCATCAGGAGCACAGCATGTCCAAATCAGCCGCAGGATGTTTCATCCTCGCCTTACTGAGTGGCATCCTTCATCTGTCATTGGTCCAGGACATGATCGTCACCCTGCCCCTGATTGCCTGCGGCGTGTTCGGTGCATTGTTTGTGCTGGCACTGATCGCCGGGCGCAAAATCAAGTTCGATCCGGTTTTGCGCTGAGGCTCAGTAGCTTCAGAAGATTGGCGACGGTGCCAGCAAGGTCGCCGGAGTTATCAAGTCGGCGGATCTGCGTATCACCGATTGGATCGTCAGCCGTGAATAGCCCGTTACGGTGCAGTCTTGCTTCAATTTCTGCCGGGCTCTCACGCCCCCGCCGTAGTAGACGCTCACGCAGGGCTTCATCCTTGACCGTCAACAACACCGGCAATAGCGCGGGATAGCGCTGTTGCGCTTCTGCCAGGTGTCCGCGTGAACCGTTGATCAACACATCGCGACCGTCCGCGAGCCATTGGTCTATGCCCACAGGAATACCGTAATCCAGCCCATTGGCTTGCCACGACAGCGCAAAATCCCCTTTGGCCCTGCGTCGCTCGAACTCCTCGCGGGATACCTCAATGGCGTCTTCACCCACAGACTCCGCTGAACGCGTGATAACGCGGCGCACAACTTCACAGTTGCCTGCGCGCAACGGCTCACGAGCGGCTTCGATGAGGCTGTCCTTGCCGGATCCCGAAGGCCCCATTAAATAAATCAGCCTGCCATCTGAAATCATCCCGCGCCACGCGTCCGTACTAGTAAATCGGCCATTTGCCACTATCCTGTATAAAAGTAGGGAACAAGGATCGAATCCGCATAGCATGCATCTTCAGGCGTCTTCGGGCATCACCTGTCGGGCAAGAGGACGCGGTCAGCAATACGGACTCATGGATTATTTTCAAACCAGTCCGCATTTCTGAGAATAGGTGCTGGCATTAAGCCTTTACCCAGATCAATATTTGTCACAGAATTGACGCCAATGATCTGGCTAATTTGAGGCATGATGCGCGCCTCTATCAATTCAGGTTGAACATTTGGCCGGAGTGCTTGTCCTATCTGACATCCTGCGGCCTATCCCGAGAACCGCTCCCCTGAACTAACCGGTTAAATATATGCGCCCATTGAAACAGGCAATTTATTCCAGCCGTACGGCTGACAAGTTCGTCGTACGTCTGCCAGACGGAATGCGTGAACGCATTGCCGAAGTGGCTCGCAATCATCATCGCAGCATGAACTCCGAAATCATCGCGCGCCTTGAGCAGAGCCTTATTCAGGAAGGCGCACTGGGTGAAGAATTGAGCATGCGCCTGGACAGCCCCGAGTTGTCTTTGCACGAACGCGAACTGCTGCAACGCTTCCGCCAACTCTCCCACCGTCAGCAAAACGCTCTGGTTTCGCTGATCGCCCATGATGCCGAAATGGCCGCAGACGCTTCCTGATTCATCCCGAAAGTTCAAGCCAGCGTAATTGCTGGCTTTTTTTTGCCTGAAATTTGTTAAAAAAAACCCGCCGATTGGGCGGGTTCTTTTAGAGCAGGACCTCAAAGCAGGAAAATCGTCGCCAGCCCGAGGAAGATGAAAAAGCCGCCACTGTCGGTCATGGCAGTGATCATCACACTGGCACCCATCGCCGGGTCGCGCCCAAGCCGCGCCAGGGTCATCGGAATCAAGACCCCCATCAATGCCGCAAGCAACAGGTTAAGCGTCATGGCGGCGGTCATCACCACGCCCAGTGACCAACTGCCATAAAGCAGATAGGCCACCACACCAATCACGCCGCCCCAGACCAAACCATTGATCAAACCGACCGCCAACTCCTTGCGCATCAGTCGCGACGTATTGCCGGTACTGACCTGGTCCAGCGCCATGGCCCGAACGATCATGGTGATCGTCTGGTTACCCGAGTTGCCACCGATACCGGCGACGATCGGCATCAATGCCGCGAGCGCTACCAGTTTCTCGATGGAGCCTTCGAACAAACCGATCACCCGGGATGCAATGAACGCGGTGATCAGGTTCACCGCCAGCCAGGCCCAACGGTTGCGCAAGGATTTCCAGACTGACGCGAAAATATCTTCTTCTTCACGCAGACCCGCCATGTTGAGAACTTCGTTTTCGCTCTCTTCACGAATCAGGTCGACCATTTCATCGATGGTCAGGCGGCCGATCAGCTTGTCGTTCTTGTCGACCACGGGGGCCGAGATCAAGTCATAACGTTCGAATGCTTGGGCGGCCTCGTAAGCGTCTTCGTCCGGATGAAAACTCACCGGGTCGCTGGCCATGACTTCCGACACCTGCTTTTCCGGGTCGTTGACCAGCAGACGCTTGATCGGCAACACACCCTTGAGCACGCCGTCGTAATCGACCACGAACAGTTTGTCGGTGTGGCCCGGCAGCTCCTTGAGACGGCGCAGGTAACGCAAAACCACTTCGAGACTGACATCCTCACGGATGGTCACCATCTCGAAGTCCATCAGCGCACCGACCTGCTCCTCGTCATAGGACAACGCGGAGCGGACGCGCTCACGCTGTTGACCATCAAGGGTTTCCATCAGCTCGTGGACGACGTCTCGCGGCAGCTCGGAGGCCAGGTCAGCGAGCTCGTCGGCATCCATGTCCTTGGCCGCCGCCAGGAGCTCGTGATCGTCCATGTCGGCGATCAGGGTTTCACGAACCGAATCGGATACTTCGAGCAGAATATCGCCGTCGCGATCGGCCTTGACCAATTGCCAGACCGTCAGACGATCGTCCAGCGGCAAGGCTTCAAGGATGTAGGCAACGTCGGCGGAGTGCAGATCATCGAGCTTGCGCTGCAACTCGACGAGGTTTTGCCGGTGAACCAGGTTCTCGACCCGGTCGTGATGCGGACCTTCCTGGCGATGAGTCAGGTCTTCGACCACTCGCTGGCGCTGCAGCAGCTCAACGACTTGAGCGAGGCGGTCCTGCAAGCTTTCCTGCGTTTTTTTTACTTCAACTTCGGACATAGGCGAACTCCACTCCCAGCAGCGGGGCACGCCGGAAGGATCAATCAGTCAATTCATGATTGTAAAAACGGGATAAGTAACTACTGGGTAAGTCCATGGAGGTATTCCACAAGCCCCGGCGGGGCTGACGGGCGCAATGATAACACCGCCTGACGGTTTTAAACGTTAAAAAATCGTGGCTGAAACAAGCGCTTGCAAGACAAACTTGAGCACCGTCCTGATCCATGAAACTGCGACGACTTATCCTGAAAAGAAAACACAGCTGCGTCGAAAAATGTAATGGCTACCCTTGATGGAGACCGTCATGGAGGACGTCGAATGCCATCGAATGCTCATTATTATCTGCTTGCTACCCTGCTCTGCCAGCTGCCCCAGGCGCTTGCCACGACCGTTCACCGATGCGAAGCCGCCAATGGGCACATCACCTTCACGACCTTGAGCTGTACAGCTGGAGAAAGCCTTTCACTTCAAGACGTACGCACGTTCCTGCCAGGCAGCGCGACACCTCTGATGCCTGAAGCCGAGTTTCGCGATACATCAGGTACGAAAATTCAAAGGAGGAGAGCACCGACGATTGTTGGTCAGTCCGAGGACAAATGTGGAAATCTGCTCAGCGCGAAGGAACGCCGCATAGCGATCATCAATCAGCGGGTCGTTGCCGGCATGAGTCAGCAGGACGTCGAGAGCGCTCTTGGCAAACCCGACAAGATCAGCACCCGCAATTCAGCCACAAGCTACCGCTATGACAACAAGCGCGGGCGCAGTGCTCATATCGAATTCGACGAGAAAGGTTGTACCAAAGGAAAAGCCAAATCGCAGACGGCAAAAAGCCCGCGTTAAACGCGGGCTTTTTGTTGTTTGGTGCACTCGACAGGATTCGAACCTGTGACCGCTCGGTTCGTAGCCGAGTACTCTATCCAGCTGAGCTACGAGTGCATTTGTGTTTTTATACCAGATCACAACTGGTTGAAGCCAAGTTATTCACATTACTGCAAACAACTCTTAAATGGTGCACTCGACAGGATTCGAACCTGTGACCGCTCGGTTCGTAGCCGAGTACTCTATCCAGCTGAGCTACGAGTGCATTTGTTGCCGCGCATTATAGGCCGTTAAATCTTTTTGTAAAGCACTTTTTCTAGTAATTTCAACAACTTACCGAAGAAGCCAGATTACAACGTACTACGCAAATAATGGCGGAGAACGGGGGATTCGAACCCCCGACACCCTTTTGAGGTGTACTCCCTTAGCAGGGGAGCGCCTTCGGCCACTCGGCCAGCTCTCCGCAACACGGGGCGTATCTTAACCAACCTTTTCCCCGTTTGCAAACATAAAAAACGATAAAAATTAATGGCTTGGTTCTTCGTCCTTCTCTTTCTTTATACGCAGGTAAATTTCTTCACGGTGCACAGCAACCTCTTTCGGGGCGTTTACACCGATGCGCACTTGATTTCCTTTAACGCCGAGCACGGTCACGGTGATTTCGCCATCACCAATAATCAGGCTTTCTGCGCACCGACGAGTCAGAATCAGCATACCTTTCTCCTCACGCATTTCATTTCAGGGACAACAGTCTGCAAAAAAAAGGCATTCGACCTACAACCAGAACGATCGCAGCCCTACATGCCTGAGTATTGACTAGCGCGAGCAAAAGAACAGCTTTGGTACGCACCATTCAAAAAAACGAAGGGCGCGGTCAGACCGCGCCCTGGGGAAACGCATTTACTCGCCCTGTCGGGCCGGCGCGTCCAGCTCGAAAGCCGTGTGCAGAGCGCGCACGGCCAGTTCCAGGTACTTCTCTTCGATCACCACGGACACCTTGATTTCCGACGTCGAGATCATCTGAATGTTGATGCTCTCTTTCGCCAGGGATTCGAACATGCGGCTGGCCACGCCTGCGTGGGAGCGCATGCCGACGCCGACGATCGAGACCTTGGCAATCTTGGTGTCGCCAACGACTTCACGGGCACCGATCTCGCGAGCGGTGTTTTCCAGCACGGTTTGCGCCGACTGGTAGTCGTTGCGGTGCACGGTGAAGGTGAAGTCGGTGGTGTTATCGTGCGCAACGTTCTGCACGATCATGTCGACTTCGATGTTCGCGGCACTGATCGGGCCGAGAATCTTGAACGCCACGCCCGGGGTGTCTGGCACGCCACGGATGGTCAGCTTGGCTTCATCGCGGTTGAAAGCGATGCCGGAAATGATCGGCTGTTCCATGGTTTCCTCTTCATCAATAGTAATGAGGGTGCCCGGACCCTCCTTGAAGCTGTGCAGTACGCGCAGCGGAACGTTGTACTTGCCGGCGAATTCCACCGCACGGATCTGCAACACCTTGGAACCGAGGCTGGCCATTTCCAGCATCTCTTCAAAGGTGATCTTGTCCAGGCGCTGAGCCACGGACACCACACGCGGATCGGTGGTGTAGACGCCGTCGACGTCGGTGTAGATCTGGCATTCGTCAGCCTTCAGGGCTGCCGCCAGCGCCACACCGGTGGTATCGGAACCGCCACGACCGAGCGTGGTGATATTGCCGTGCTCGTCGACGCCCTGGAAACCGGCGACAACCACCACACGACCGGCCTTCAGGTCGCCGCGAATCTTCTGGTCATCAATCTGCAAGATACGCGCTTTATTGTGCGCACTATCCGTCAGAATCCGTACCTGATTGCCGGTGTACGACACCGCTGGCACGCCGCGCTTGATCAGCGCCATGGCCAACAGTGCAATCGTCACCTGCTCACCGGTGGAAACGATCACATCCAGCTCGCGAGGAACCGGCTGGCCGTCGCCACTGATTTGCTTGGCAAGATCGATCAGACGGTTGGTTTCGCCACTCATTGCAGACAGCACAACCACCAGGTCATCGCCCGCATCGCGGAATTTCTTAACCTTGTCGGCGACCTGCTCGATTCTCTCGACAGTGCCGACTGAGGTGCCTCCAAATTTCTGTACGATCAAAGCCATTTCAAAGCCGCCTCTGCCCATGAAGGGCGCCCAATAATCTCAAACAGCGCTCTGGCCCGCCACTAGACCGCGAGCCAGACACACTGCCTTATAAACCCTGCTCTACAAATGGAACCGTCAGGGCCAATGCGGCATCCAGTGCGCCAGCGTCAGTACCACCGCCCTGCGCCATGTCTGGACGACCACCGCCCTTCCCGCCCACTGCCGCAGCAGCCTGTTTCATCAAATCACCGGCTTTGAGTTGGCCAGTCAGGTCTTTGGTCACGCCTGCAACCAGAACGACCTTTTCCTCATGGACACTGCCGAGCAGGATCACTGCGCGGCCGAGTTTGTTCTTCAGTTGATCGACCAGCGCCAGCAGCGCCTTGCCATCCTGACCGTCCAGACGCACGGCCAGCACTTTCACGCCTTTGACGTCCAGGGCAGAAGCCGACAGATCGTCGCCCGCCGCGCTGGCCGCCTTGGCCTGCAACTGCTCGAGTTGCTTCTCCAGCAGACGGTTGCGCTCCAGCACAGCCGACAGCTTGTCGATCAGGTTATCGCGGCTGCCCTTGACCAGGTTGGCCGCTTCCTTGAGTTGTTCTTCAGCCGCGTTCAGGTAGGCCAGCGCTGCTGCGCCGGTCACTGCCTCGATACGACGCACACCGGAAGCCACACCGCCTTCGCTGATGATTTTCAGCAGGCCGATGTCGCCAGTACGGGTGGCGTGAATACCACCGCACAGCTCGACGGAGAAATCGCCCATGCTCAGCACGCGAACGCTGTCGCCATACTTCTCGCCGAACAGCGCCATGGCGCCTTTTTGCTTGGCGTTTTCGATGTCGGTTTCTTCGGTTTCAACTTCGGAGTTCTTGCGAATCTCGGCGTTGACGATGTCTTCCAGCGCTTTCAGTTGCTCAGGCTTGATCGCTTCGAAGTGGCTGAAGTCAAAGCGTAGACGCTGACTGTCGACCAGCGAGCCTTTCTGCTGAACGTGCTCGCCCAGTACCTGACGCAATGCGGCGTGCAGCAAGTGAGTGGCCGAGTGGTTCAGCGAAGTCGCGTGACGCACTTCGGCATCGACATGAGTCTCCACCGGAGCACCTACAATCAGGCTGCCCGAATCCAGCACACCGTGGTGCAGGAATGCACCACCGGTCTTGGTGGTGTCGCGCACGTCGAAACGCGCAGCGCCAGCCTGGAGGAAGCCGCAATCACCAATCTGACCGCCGGACTCTGCATAGAACGGCGTCTGATCAAGAACGACCACGCCTTCTTCGCCTTCGCTCAGTACGTCAACCGATTGCCCTTCTTTATAGAGAGCAACGATTTTGGCGGAACCGCTGTGAGCGGTGTAACCGGTGAACTCGGTGGCCACATCAACCTTGACCAGGCTGTTGTAGTCCATGCCGAAGGAGCTGGCGGAGCGGGCACGCACTCGCTGAGCTTCCATTTCGCGTTCGAAGCCTGCTTCGTCGATGGTCAGGCTGCGCTCACGCGCGATGTCGCCCGTCAGGTCCATCGGGAAGCCATAGGTGTCGTAGAGTTTGAACACCACGTCGCCCGGCACCACATCGCCTTTGAGTTCGGCCAGGTCCTGCTCGAGGATCTTCAAGCCCTGCTCCAGGGTCTTGGCGAATTGCTCTTCTTCGGCTTTCAGGACGCGTTCGATGTGCGCCTGCTGGGACTTCAGCTCAGGGAACGCTTCGCCCATCTCGGCGACCAGGGCGGCAACGATCTGATAGAAGAAGCTGCCCTTGGCGCCCAGTTTGTTGCCGTGACGGCAAGCGCGACGAATGATCCGGCGCAGCACATAACCGCGACCTTCGTTGGACGGCAGCACGCCATCGGCAATCAGGAAGCCGCACGAACGAATGTGGTCAGCCACGACTTTCAGCGAAGCCTGAGCGTCGTTGGTGCAACCGATGGCTTTGGCCGATGCGGTCAGCAGGCTCTGGAACAGGTCAATTTCATAGTTCGAGTGAACGTGCTGCAGCACGGCACTGATCCGTTCCAGGCCCATGCCGGTGTCCACCGACGGCGCTGGCAACGGGTGCAACACGCCATCGGCGGTGCGGTTGAACTGCATGAACACGTTGTTCCAGATCTCGATGTAACGGTCGCCGTCTTCTTCCGGCGAGCCCGGTGGGCCACCCCAGATGTCGGCGCCGTGATCATAGAAAATCTCAGTGCAAGGACCGCACGGGCCGGTATCGCCCATGGTCCAGAAGTTGTCGGATGCGTATGGCGCGCCCTTGTTGTCGCCGATACGGACCATGCGCTCGGCCGGTACGCCGATGTCTTTGGTCCAGATGTCATACGCCTCGTCATCGCTGGCGTAGACGGTGACCCAGAGCTTTTCTTTCGGCAGGTTCAGCCACTTCTCGGAGGTCAGGAAGTTCCAGGCGTAGGTGATGGCGTCACGCTTGAAATAATCACCGAAGCTGAAGTTACCCAGCATTTCGAAGAAGGTGTGGTGACGGGCGGTATAACCGACGTTTTCCAGGTCGTTGTGCTTGCCGCCGGCGCGCACGCATTTCTGGCTGCTGACGGCGCGGGTGTACGCGCGCTTTTCCTGGCCCAGAAAGCAGTCCTTGAACTGGTTCATCCCCGCGTTAGTGAACAGCAGGGTTGGGTCGTTGCCCGGAATCAAAGAGCTGGAGGCTACACGGGTGTGGCCTTGTTCTTCGAAGAAGCGAAGGAAGGCTTCACGGATTTCTGCGCTTTTCATTAGGTTCTTCCACGGAGGCTGCGGCCAAAGGCCTGTGCGAAACGTCAACAGACGAAGCGACGGCAAAGGGCCGCATTATATCGGCCCTGCGCGCGGGGTACAGCGTGTTTATACGATAGAAACGGTCAATTGGACGGCTAACGCGATCAGTTGCGGGAAAACTCGACGAATGTAGCGACCACCTGCTCGATTTGCGCACGGCTGACGTCCATGTGCGTGACCATTCGCAGACGACCGGCAGCACTGAGCTTGATCCCGCGTGTCGCCGCGAAGGCCTTGATCGCTTCGGCCTTGTCGCCCATTTGCACGTAAACCATATTGGTCTGCACCGGCTCGACCTCATAGCCCGCCGCTCGCAGACCTTCGGCCAGCATTTGTGCGTTGGCATGGTCGTCAGCCAGGCGCTGAACATTATTATCCAGCGCATAAAGCCCCGCTGCGGCGAGAATCCCGGCCTGGCGCATGCCGCCGCCGACCATCTTGCGCAGACGTCGTGCCTTGGCGATCAACTCGACCGAGCCGCACAGCACCGAACCGATCGGCGTGCCCAGGCCTTTGGACAGGCAGACCGAAACCGAATCGAAATGCTGAGTGATCTCCCGGGCATCGACACCCAGTTTGACCGCCGCGTTGTAGAGCCGCGCGCCATCCAGATGCAGCGCCAGGCCATGTTCACGAGTGAAACGGCGTGCCTGGGCCAGATATTCCAGCGGCAAAACCTTGCCCTGCATGGTGTTTTCCAGCGCCAGCAAACGGGTGCGGGCGAAGTGGAAATCATCTGGCTTGATCGCGGCGGCGACCTGCGCCAGGTCCAGCGAACCATCGGCCTGCACTTCCAGGGGCTGCGGCTGGATCGAACCGAGCACTGCCGCGCCACCACCTTCGTACTTATAGGTGTGGGCCTGTTGACCGACAATGTATTCGTCACCGCGATCGCAGTGGGCCATCAGGCCCAGCAAGTTGCTCATGGTGCCCGTCGGAACGAACAGCGCAGCGGCAAAACCCAGTCGTTTTGCCAGTTCGGCTTCCAGACGATTGACCGTCGGATCTTCGCCATAAACGTCGTCACCGGTGGCTGCATTGGCCATCGCGTCGAGCATCCCTGCGGTCGGTTGGGTGACGGTGTCGCTGCGAAGATCGATAACGCTCATGAATCTGGCCTCGGTAAGCAGGGGAAAATCCCTTTCAGGATGGAATTACTGCGGTCATGTCGGCGAATAATCAAGCCTTGTTCCAGGAAAAGGCTGGTTATGCCAATGAAAAAGTCGATAACAATCATCAGATAGCAGCAATGCACAGGTGAGAAATATGTGTTAAAAACGCTTCGCCGCCAAACAATCTGGCGGCAAAACGTTCTCAGGGCGGGGTGCAACTCCCCACCGGCGGTAATTGCGCGCAATGCGCATAGCCCGCGAGCGCTTGGCGACAGGCACGGCAATGGCTGTGAATGACGACAAGGTCAGCAGACCCGGTGTGATCCCGGGGCCGACGGTCATAGTCCGGATGAAGAGAGAACGGGATTGGCACAAAAGGGCCGTCCGCAGGCACTCGTGCGAGCGTGCGTACCCTTAAATCCCATTCGATTCATAACGCCCTGTTTTTTACACAAACAGGAGTCAGAACATGCAACCCACCGCAATCGATAGCAAAAGCAAAAACCATCAGGGCGAGCGCGTCGCGTTCATCCAGGCCTGCTGGCACAAGGAAATCGTCGACCAGAGCCGTAAAGGCTTCGTCGCCGAAATGATTGCTCAGGGTTATCAGGAGTCGGACATCGATTTCTTCGAAGTCGGCGGCGCCTTTGAAATTCCGCTGCACGCCAAACTGCTGGCCAAGTCTGGTCGTTATGCCGGCATCGTCGCTGCGGGCCTGGTAGTCGACGGCGGCATCTATCGCCACGAATTCGTCGCCCAGTCAGTGATCAGCGGCCTGATGCAGGTTCAACTGGAAACCGAAGTGCCGGTGTTCTCGGTGGTTTTGACCCCACACCACTTCCATGCCGGCGAAGAACATCAGAAGTTCTTCTTCGAGCATTTCGTGCATAAAGGTCAGGAAGCGGCGAAGACTTGCGCGGATACGCTGCACAAGATGCGGGCGTTGCGTCGCAGCGAACCTCGCGCGGTAGCGGTCTAAAGCACAACACCTGTGACTGATCGTTCCCACGCTCCGCGTGGGAACGATCAGTCAGGCGAGGTTTTTGTCGGTGGTCGGCACGATCAGGATGCCGGCGCGCAGGCCGTTCTTGACCTTGGGGTTCGGGAAGATGATCCGGGCGCCCTTCTCTTCGATGACCCAGCGGGTATTGGCGATATCCTCGGCCAGCACATACCCCATTTTCAACTCCGAAAAGTTTTCGATATCCGCCGGCAGATTCAGGTGGAAGCTATCGCTGTGCTTGATGATTTCCCGAGCGACGCTGAACAACTGCAAACCCTCCAGCCCTTCGTCGGTCATTGGCGGCTCGGTGCCTTCGATGATCTGCTTCAGGCGGGTTTCAAGAAGGCTGATGTTGACCCCGTCGTTCTGCCCGAACGGCCGGGCCTTGCCCAGCTCGAGGGTGAAGGACTCGGCATCGAGCTTGTCGTAGGTGTAGGAGCTGAAGACGATGGAAGGTTTGTTCTGCAGCAGCACCGCTTCCATGCCGGCAGCGCGCAGGCGAGCCAGTTCCAGGCGTGAATGCCGACGACCTTCTTTCCAGGGGTACAGGGCGAATTGCTCGATTTTCGAGCCACGGATCGCCGTGTGCAGGTCGTAGTGCAGGCGATTGCGGTCCGGCAGGCTGAAGAACGTCGCCGCCAGCCGCTCCAGTTCACAAGCGCGCAAGGCCTCGGAACCACTGGTTTGTTCGTGCCGGCCGTTGAACAGCCGATTGACGTCCTGCTCGATGAAACGCTCACCGCGACGGATGGCCTCGGGGTTGCCGAACAGGAACAGAATGCGTGCGCGCGGCTTCAAGTCGCCGCGAGCGATGTCATGCAACAGGCGATCGAGCAACTCGATCGGCGCTGTTTCGTTGCCATGGATACCGGCCGAGAGCAGCAGGTCCAGGCCGTTGTCGCGAGCTTCAGGTGGCCGGACTTCCAGCGCACCTTCGCTCAACCAGCGCATCCGCACGCCTTCGACAGTCAGTTGAGTCTTCTCCGCCGGTTCGCGGCCGGCGAGGGTCAGTTCAAGCAGTTTGCCGAGGGCGAGCATAGAGCGGTTTCCTTAGTGGTCGTGATTGCAATCCGGGCCGTGTACGTGGTCCTCATCATCACCGACGTCGGCCGGTTCCATCTCCAGTTGCAGACTTACCAGATTAGTCGCCAATGGGCGCAGCAGCAGGTTGGCGTATTCAGCGTCACCCTCTTCGACGTCCACACCAATCAGCAGCTGGCCACGGCCGTCCTGCTGGATCCACAGCTCTTTGCCTTGCCACATGACCGCGACGCGGGTGCAGGAAGTTTCCAGTTGCGTGCCGTCGGTATCTTCAAGGATCAGCTGCAGGGTATCGCTCATGTTTTTACGCTCTCGTTTGAGACTTTCAATTGATCTGGAATGGATAAACCGCGCCCAGTTTAAGGATTTGCGTCAGTTCATCCAGTGCCGTCCGGCACTCAAGCAGCAATTGCGGGTCCGCCAGATCGTTTTCGGTCATACGGTCGCGGTAGTGCTTGTCGACCCATTCGGTCAATGTGCCGTACAACGGTGCCGTCATGATAACCCCTTGGTTGACGGCCGCCAGTTCGGTTTCGTTGAGTGCGACGCGCAGCCGCAGGCAAGCAGGGCCACCGCCGTTCTGCATGCTCTGCTTGAGATCGAAAACTTTCACTTCGCGGATCAGGCCGCCAGAGCTGGTCAGGCCTTGCAGGTACTGCCAGACACGCTCGTTGCCACGGCATTCTTCCGGCACGATCAACAGCATGGAGCCGTCAGGACGCGACAGCAGCTGGCTATTGAACAGGTAGGAACGAACGGCGTCTTCCACGGTGACCGCGGAACGCGGTACACAGATCGACTGAAATTTCCCACCCACTTTGGCGAGTTTGCCGTGCAGTTCAGCGAGCATCTGCTCGGTGTCGAGGAAGGCGTCCTCGTGATAGAACAGCACTTCGCCGTTACCCACTGCGATCACGTCGTTGTGGAACACACCCTGATCGATCACCGAAGGGTTCTGCTGGGCATAGACCACGCCGTCATCACTCAGGCCGTGCAGACGCGCGACCGCCTGGGAGGCTTCGAGAGTCTGGCGTGCCGGGTACTTCTGCGGATTCGGGTAACGGGTGTCGAACGCGCTGCGACCGAACACGAAAAACTCGACGCCAGCTTCACCGTAGTCACGGCAGAAACGGGTGTGGTTGGCCGCGCCTTCGTCACCGAACTGCGCCACGGCCGGCAAAGCGGCGTGGTGAGCAAAGTGCTTCTGATCGGCGAACATCGCCCCCAGTACGCGGCTGGTGGTCGGGTGTTCGATGCTACGGTGGTATTTGCAGTTCAGGTTGGCGGCGGTGAAATGCACGCGACCATCCGCAGTGTCGGCGCTCGGGCTGACCGTGGCGGCGTTCGCCACCCACATGCTCGACGCCGAGCAATTGGCAACCAGCAGCGGCATGGCCTCTTTGGCGGCGCGCTCGATCACCTGAGCATCGGTACCGCTGAAACCCAGGCGGCGCAGTGCGGCTACGTCCGGACGTTCTTGTGGCGCCAAAACGCCTTGCTGAAAGCCCATTTCCATCAGCGCTTTCATCTTCGCCAGGCCTTGCAGCGCGGCTTCCTTCGGGTTCGAAGATTGCTGGCTGTTGCTCTGGGACGCGACGTTGCCGTAGGACAGGCCGCCGTAGTTATGGGTCGGCCCCACTAGACCGTCAAAATTGACTTCATAGGATTTCATCAGCGAGGCTCCACGAGAATCTGTTGTTATAGGCTTCAGGTAACAATTCAGTAAGACCGAGGCGCGGCCTTCGCGGGCAAGCCTCGCTCCTACAGGTTTGTGGTGCGCGCCGATCACGTGAACGACACAAAACCTGTAGGAGCGAGGCTTGCCCGCGAATGGGCGTTACGCCATCTTCACGCCAGGCGTCAACGCGGCAGGCAAAACCAGGCTCGGGGTTTCCAGCGACGCCACCGGGTACGCGCAGTAATCCGCCGCGTAGTAGGCGCTGGCGCGATGGTTACCCGAGGCACCGACACCGCCGAATGGCGCGCTGCTCGCCGCACCGGTCAGCTGCTTGTTCCAGTTGACGATACCGGCCCGGCTTTCCAGCCAGAACTGCTGATAACGCGCTTCGGAATCCGACAACAGACCGGCCGCCAGGCCATAGTCGGTGTCATTGGCTTCAGCGATCGCCGCTTCAAAATCAGCGTAGCGGATCACTTGCAGCAGCGGACCGAACAGCTCTTCGTCCGGGCGATCGGCCACTGCCGTTACGTCCAGAATGCCCGGGGTCAGCAAGGCTGCCTGAGCCTGGGGTTGAGTCATTTCCAAAAGCGCCACCGCGCCGTTGGCCAGCAGATGTTCTTGCGCATCCATCAACGCTTTCGCAGCGCCGAGGGAAATCACCGAGCCCATGAACGGCGCCGGTTGCTGATCGAACGCACCGACTTCAATCGTCGAGCTGACCGCCACCAGACGCGCCAGCAACGTGTCGCCCCAAGCGCCTTGCGGCACCAGCAAGCGCCGGGCACAAGTGCAACGCTGACCGGCGGAAATGAACGCCGATTGAATAATGGTGTAAACGGCGGCATCGAGGTCCGCGACCTGATCCACCACCAATGGATTGTTGCCGCCCATTTCCAGCGCGAGGATTTTGTCCGGACGACCGGCAAACTGCTGGTGCAGATGATTGCCGGTACGGCTGGAACCAGTGAAGAACAGACCGTCGATGCCCGGGTTCGCCGCCAGGGCGATACCGGTTTCACGAGCGCCTTGCAGCAGGTTCAGCACACCAGCCGGCAGACCGGCTTCGATCCAGCACTTGACCGTCAGCTCAGCAACTTTCGGGGTCAGCTCACTCGGCTTGAACAGCACACTGTTACCGGCCAGCAGCGCCGGGACGATGTGACCGTTGGGCAAGTGACCAGGGAAGTTGTAAGGACCGAACACCGCCACCACGCCGTGCGGCTTGTGGCGCAACACAGCGGTGGCGTCGCCCAGCGGGCCGCTCTTCTCGCCGGTACGTTCGCGGTAGCTCTGCACCGAGATCGCAATTTTATTGACCATGCTGGTGACTTCAGTCGCCGCTTCCCACAGGGGTTTACCGGTTTCTTCGCCGATGGTGCGAGCCAGCTCGTCAGCGTGATTCTTCAGTGCGGCGGCAAAGGCTTCCAGCACACTGATGCGCTCTTCCAGGGTACGCCGGGCCCAGCCCGGGAACGCCTGACGCGCAGCTTGCACGGCCGACTCGACCTGACCGGCCGTGGCGCCCTCGCCGACCCACAGCACTTGCTGGGTCACCGGGTTTACCGATTGAAAGCTTTCACCCTGACCGGCCAGCCATTCACCGGCGACGTATAGCGAATTCATTATTTCGACTCCCGAGCAGCAGACAACGGAACGGCGCGCACTTGATCGCCAGCGTTGAGTTGAAGACGTTTGGCGGTCAGCGGATCGACCACCAACGTGCCGGCGGCGAAGCGTGCTGGCGCGGCAGTGATCCGACAGTCTTCGCGCTTGCGGTTATGAATCAGGAACGGCGTGGCGTCGTCACCCGGGGTGCCGATGGCCAGCACCAGCGCCTGGCTGTCGCGCACCGCGCGAATCTTGGTGGTTTCGCACTCCACCGCAGGACCGGCATCGAAGATATCGACGTAGCCTTGATAGCTGAAACCTTCGCTCTTGAGCATCGACAGGGCCGGTTCGGTGTCCGGGTGAACCTGGCCGATCACGTTGCGCGCGTCTGGCGACAGGAAGCAGGTGTACAGCGGGAATTTCGGCATCAGTTCGGCGATGAACGCCTTGTTGCCCACGCCAGTGAGGTAATCGGCCTGGCTGAATTCCATCTTGAAGAAGTGCCGGCCCAGGCTTTCCCAGAACGGCGAACGCCCGGCGTCATCGGACACACCGCGCATTTCAGCGATGATCTTGTTGCCGAACAGTTGCGGGAACTCGGCGATGAACAGCATCCGCGCCTTGGCCAGCATGCGGCCGTTGAGGCCAGTGCGGAAATCGGCGTGCAGGAACAACGAGCACAACTCGGAATTGCCGGTCAGGTCGTTGGCCAGGAACAGCGTCGGAATTTCGCGGTAGATGTTCAGCTCTTGCGAGGCGCTGACCGTCAGGCCGACCCGGAAGTTGTACCAGGGCTCCCGCAGGCCAACGGCGCCGGCGATGGCGGAAATGCCCACCACGCGGCCATTGTCATCTTCGAGCACGAACAGATAGTCCGCATCGCCCCGCCCGGCTTCGCCGCGAAAGGTCTTCTCGGCCCAACCGACTCGATGGGCCAGACGCTCTTCGTTGGCCGGCAAGGTAGTCAGGCCGGTGCCGGTGCTGCGGGCCAGGTCGATCAGAGCGGGTAAATCGCTGCTGCGTACGGGACGAACGATCATGCTATCTCCTCAAACGGGCCGCTTGCGCCACCCGTGAAACTCGCTGCTTTACTAAGCATTCATTCTTTATAGGCATAGCAGCAGGCGTTAAACCGCCACCAGGCGCACGCTGGCACCTTCACCGACGCCCAGGGCTTCGGCGGCTTCCAGATCCAGGGTGACGGGTTTACCCGGCGCGTAATCGAGCTCGAGCAATACCGCGCGGTAATCCTGCAACTGGGCGTTGGCCACCAGGTACTGACGACCCGCGCCTTTGACCGGCTCACCGATTTTCACTGGCACCACACGGCTCTGGGCGATCGAACGTATCCCCGAGACGCGGGCGTGCAGGGTTGGGCCGCCGTCGAAAATGTCGATGTAATGATCGGTCTCGAAGCCTTCGCGCATCAGGATGTCGAAGGTGATCTGCGCCCGGGGGTGCACCTGGCCCATCGCCTCTTGAGCGGAGTCCGGCAGCAACGGCACATAGATCGGATAATGCGGCATCAGTTCGGCGAGGAAGGTCCGGCTCTTCAAACCGCACAAGCGCTCGGCTTCGGCGTAGTTGAGGTCGAAGAAGTTGCGGCCGATGGCATCCCAGAACGGCGAGTCGCCATTTTCATCGCTGTAACCGACGATCTCGGTCACCACGGAATCGGCAAAGCGCTCAGGATGACTGGCCACGAACAGCAAACGGCCACGGGAATTGAGTTCCGCCCAAGGCGAACCCACCAACTCGCGCTGCACGTAGAAGCTGGTCAACAGACTGTTGCCGGTCAGGTCGTGGCACTGGGAGAGCACGTGGATCTTGTTGTGAATCTTCAGCTCGCGGGAGGCATGCACGAACGTTTCGTTACGAAAGCTGTAGAACGGCTCGGAGTAACCGGCCGAAGCAACGATGGCCGAGCAGCCGGCCAGTTTGCCGGTGGCGGTGTCTTCGAGGACGAAGAAATAGCTCTCTTCACCGTTGAAGCTGACTTCGGCGGCGAACGAGGCTTCGCTTGCGGCGATCTTGTCGCTCAGGCGTTCAACGTCATCCGGCAAGGAAGTGACACCAATCGGGCTGTCCGCAGCCAGACGCTGTACCTCGCCCAGATCAGCCATTTGCGCGGGGCGCATCACCAGCATGGTGTCACTCCTTTCTCGTAACTCTTTTGGGGGAAATAAGCCTGACCCTTGTAGGAGCGAAGCTTGCTCGCGAAGGTGTGTCAGCCACAGTGATGTCGACTGACACACCTTCGCGAGCAAGCTTCGCTCCTACAGAAGAGCGGGTCCGGCATAAAAATTGGTTCGACGCCTGAATGATCAGGCATCGAAGGGTCTATCAGGCTTGCGTCAATTTGGCCGCGGCGCGTTCGAAGCGGTCCAGGCCGGCATCGATATCGGCGTCTTCCACCACCAGGCTCGGGGCGAAACGCACCACGTCCGGGCCGGCTTGCAGGACCATCAGGCCTTCTTGTTCCGCGGCGTTGAAGATGTCTTTGGCTTTGCCTTTCCAGGCATCGCTCAGCACGCAACCGATCAACAGGCCCATGCCACGAACCTGGGTGAACAGGCCGTACTTCTCGCCGATCTGCTCAAGGCGAGCCTTGAACTTGTCGTGCTTGGCGTTGACGCCAGCCAGCACTTCGGGGGTGTTGATCACGTCGATCACGGCTTCCGCGACCGCACACGCCAGCGGATTTCCGCCGTAAGTGGTGCCGTGGGTGCCGACGACCAGGTGCTTGGCCAGGTCTTCGGTGGTCAGCATCGCTGCGATCGGGAAACCGCCGCCCAGGCTCTTGGCGCTGGTCAGGATGTCCGGGATCACGCCGTAATGCTGATAGGCAAACAGATGGCCGGTACGGCCCATGCCGGTTTGCACTTCGTCGAAGATCAGCAACGCGTTGTGCGCGGTGCAGAGGTCGCGGGCACCTTGCAGGTATTCGAGTTCAGCCGGAATCACACCACTTTCGCCCTGGATCGGCTCCAGGACTACTGCGCACGTCTTGTCGGAAATGGCGGCTTTCAGTGCGGCCAGATCGTTGTACGGCACGTGGGTGATGCCGGTGATTTTCGGACCGAAGCCGTCGGAGTACTTCGACTGGCCGCCAACGTTCACGGTGAACAGGGTGCGACCGTGGAAGCTGTTGAGCGCGGCGATGATTTCGTACTTCTCGCTACCGAAACGGTCGAAGCCGACGCGACGGGCCAGCTTGAAAGCGGCCTCGTTGGCTTCGGCGCCGGAGTTGCAGAAGAAGGCACGGTCGGCAAACGTGGCGTCGACCAGCTTATGGGCCAGGCGCAAGGCCGGCTCATTGGTGAACACGTTGGACACGTGCCACAGCTTGTTCGCCTGCTCGGTCAGGGCACCGACCAGCGCCGGGTGCGCATGGCCCAATACGTTAACGGCAATCCCGCCGGCGAAGTCGATCAGCTCGCGACCGGACTGATCCCAGACACGGGAACCGGCACCACGCACGGGAATGAAAGCGGCTGGCGCGTAGTTGGGAACCATTACCTGGTCGAAATCGGCGCGTTCTACCGCAGCGTGCTCAACGGACATCGGAGTCTCCTGAAGAGGAACGCTCGCCTGAAACTGGCGAGCGATGAGGGGATTGTAAGGACAGTTTTCAGCCCGGCCTTGCCGCCAAGCGACAACTTCTTATAGCGCAAACACCGGTTTTGCCCGGGTTTACGGCAATGCGACAAATAGGGTCGCAAAGGCGCAGTTTAAACCGACGGCACAGGTTATAGGCAGGCTTGTAGATCGGTGCGGTAAATATGTACCGCACGCAGTGCTTCATCGTCTGCTTTCCTTGGGCTCCATCCAAACGCTAAGGGACTAGCGATGAATCAGCACGAATTTGAGCTTGCCGCTCATCCAGATGCGCACTATCACCACGTGTTCAAAAATCTGCCCGACTGGGTATTGAAAGCATCGCCTGCGACGCTCAGCGCGCTAAAGAGCGCCTCGCTGGAATTTCCTGACTGGCATGCCACTGCAAACCGCCAGCAACATCAATCGCTGAAATTGGCCAACGGGGAACACTTGAGCCAGCGCAATCGCCTGGAGGCGACACTGAACAAGCTGACTAACGCCCGGGACTTCGCCGAACCGCTTCTGAGCGACGCGCTGAAAACCCGTTTCGGCCTTGAACTGGACGTCAAGACAACTTTTCTGCGCCTGTACATTCCCCAGAACATCCCATGGTTACCGATCAAATCCGGCGCCGCCCGTACCTGGACGGTATCGCTGCTCGATGCAGCCCTGCATAACTTTCAGGATTCGGAGACAGAAACGGACGCTTACGAGTCCGCCTCCACATTCATCACCGAGCCCTCGCCCACCGGTCAATTCAATACGTTGCCGGCGATCAAACGCCAACTCTCTATTCAGAACTTCACCCGGTTATGCCGGGAACTGGATATCGGTGGTCAGTACGAGGCGTACCTCAAAAACCATTTGGGGCTGACCAATCCGGTGGCCGGCGCAGTGTTGAAATCGAACGTCAACAAGACACACAAAGCCGCCCTGCACACCGCACTGCAACTGGCTCATATTCGAGAAGATCTACCGAACGACGCCTATCATTCGATCCTTGGCATCGCGCAAGGCCACAAAGGTGTGCGGCTGGACGGCCAGCTATTGCACTGCCATGACCTGACGATGATGTCTTCATTGCTGACGGGGATCGTCGTTTTCGCCCCCAACCTGGAGCGCTCACAGCAGGCAGGGCGGATCATCGTCTACATCCCCGATGATCCGGAGCATCCGCTCAAACAGTACCCTGACGCTCAGGCATTCATGACAGAGCTGACCCGCAAACTGCGCTCCCCCACTTACCAGACATTCTTCAGCCGTTTCGTCTCGCATCAGGAAAGAGCTTACTTTTTCGCCGATCTCAACCGCCGTCTCAGCACCGTTAGCTGGCATGAGCACGAGCATGGCGATCCACTGCCCAGCTGGCGGGACACACCGGTCGACAAACCCAAACTGCAATTTTCGGTGAGCCAGATCAATACCGGCCTGTGGACTCACCTTTATCAACAGCAACTGAACAAGATCCTCAATGACGCGCGCACCCTTGCCGTCTCCACCGCCAGCGCCGACCGAAACGCGCGATGGGCGTTATGGGACGCCTTCAGCAAAATCGCCACGGCGATTGTTGAAGTGGCATCGTTCATTGCCCTGCCATTTGTTCCGTTTATGGGCGAGCTGATGCTGGCCTACATGGCCTACCAGGTTCTCGACGATACTTTCGAAGGCATCGTCGACTGGGCAGAAGGCCTGAAAACCGAAGCCTTTGGGCATGTGATGAGCATCGTTGAGACGACGGTGCAACTCGGGACATTCGCAATAGGCGGCGCCATGGCTGCCAATGTATTCAACCGCCTGCTGTCTGGCGAAGCGGTAGCGCTGATTTAGCCGCTCAAACCGGTCAAAACCGCCGGAGGTCGAACCCGATACTGGAAGCCGGATCTCACGCCGTACGAGCAATCAATCACGCTGCCAACCGACGCCAAACCCGATCCGCTGGGCCTGTATCGGCATGAGGACAGAACGCTGCTGCGCCTTGAAGACAAGCTCTATGCCGTAGAACCGGATAGCGAGACCGGCGGGTTTCAAATCCAGCATCCGAACCGGGCCGATGCTTATCAGCCACCGCTGCGTCACAACCATCATGGCGCCTGGCAGACAGCGCTGGACCAACCCTTGATGTGGGACCGGGAAACCGTGATGCGCCGCCTCGGTCACAGCGTCGAGTCGTTCAGCAGCGCCGAGCGCGAGAAAATCCTGCGCATCAGTGGCTTTCACGACAATGTAGTGCGCGAAATTCACGTCGAAAACCATCGCCCCCCTTCACTGCTGACCGACACCATCAAGCGCTTCACAATCGATCGTGATATCCAGGCATTGATCGAGCAGACCGATAGCAGCCATCCCGAACACTATCAGGCGCTGAATCATCGCCTTTTGATGTTCGAATCTCGCTACCGGGAACTTGAAAAAACCGATGACCGCCAGGTCCAGCTACTGCTTGGCGAAATTCAGGGACTACCGACAGACATTGCGCAAGAACTGGTCAGCAATACATCCGGCACCGAGCTAATGCAGCTGCACAACGGTCAACTTCCTCAACGCCTCAAGGACGTGGCAGTCAAAGCCATGGAAGCAGTGCGTGGCGCCAGAGCCTATGAGGGGTTTTATCTGGAAGAGATGGAAACGACAGACACTCATCGAGTGGCCTTGCATAGCCTCGAATCAATGCCCGGCTGGCCCAGTGACCTACGCATCGAGGTCAGGGATTTCTCTTATGACGGGTCACTGCGCGACAGCATCGGCCAACCCGACACGCCGCTCCTCAGAACATTGGTGCAGGCAGATGACGGCACTTATCAAGTCCACGAAAACAATGAGCAACCCGGCGATTTTTATCATGCCCTGCTTCAGGCGCTGTCCGAAGACGAGCGCACTGCGCTGGGTCTTGGCGTCGACGACGGTCAAGTGCTCAAACAACGCATTGCCGAGCACGCGGTGAATAGACCCGAGTTGCGCACGCTGTTCGCAAAAAACCCGCGTCGAAAACCTTTCTATGACCCGACGACCATGCGCCTGCCCGGTGGTACGCAGGGTTACAGTCGCAGCCACCGATCTACACCAACGCTCGATGACAGGGTTCGCGAGGTTTATCCCAGCCTGACTCAGGAAGAGTTGCGCTCCGTCGTCTCCCAACTACAGCGTCACCCTGATGGCCCTCGCTCGGAACTTACACGTCTGGCCAATGAACTCCACGTACTGCATGGGGATCTTGAGCGCTGGACGAATAACACCCCCACCGTCCACCGTGAAACCGGGCTCGCGCTGAGCCATCTGGAGCAACAGGCTGTGCGACACAATCGACAATTGCTCGCTCAGGAAATCCAGCGCAGTTGGCGACGGCAGTCCGACCGGGACGTCGATGCACCGGATGGCACCGAGCGGTATGTGCTGCGGTGCGTTGAACCGATCACGGGAGACCTGCCGAACCTGACGGCAGATTTCAGCCACGTGTCGTCGCTCACCCTCGACGGCAGTCATGCCGTGCATGGGGTGCCCGGCTTTTTGCAGCACTTCAGCGGTCTTCGTCGACTGGAGTTACGCCGTTTCACACTGGAAAAGCTTCCCGATGCCATCGGGCAAATGATGAATCTTGAAACATTGATACTCAGCGATTGCGGAATCAATTTCGATGCCACCGCATGGTCAAAACTGTCCAAAATGAAAAAACTGGCCATGCTGGATCTCTACCGCAATCCAGTTGAAGGTGTACCCAGTATTGAATCAATGCCCGACCTCATTCATCTGGATCTGAGCGATACCGGGCTGACCGAAATCCCCGCCAGCGTACTGCTACATGCCAGGCTCGATACCCTCATGTTGATGAACAACAACATCAGCCAATTGCCTGCCAGACTCTTCGACAGCCCGGTGTATGAGAAACGCGGCGTGCACCTTTCGCAGAATCCGCTTGGCGATCAGGCGCGGGAACTGATCAAGCAGCAGTACTTCGAGACCTCTTACGATCTGGGTGTTGACGCACCCGAGGCCGATATAGCGCGAGCCAGGGCGCTTTTTCCAGACCTGGAAGTCGAAGAGGCGAGCGGCTATGTGTACGAGCTGCCGGGCACATTGGCAGACGGCCGAATAGAGCTGACAAGGCTGGAAGCAGAACTCGCCCAGTTGAGTATCGATCTGGCTGCATGGACAGCCGACTTGCCGCCTCTGCACCCACAGACCGGTGAACCATTCAGTGAACAGCAACTGCTTACCGAGCACGCCAACCGTGACGAATTCAAGCAGTTACTGGAGCGATGCTGGCGTATTGAAATGGACCAGGATGATTTCAACGAGAGCCTTGAGCCAACCTACGAACTGATCATCCGTCCGCGGATCAACGGAGAACTTCCCACCCTTAATGCTGACTTTAAACATGTGTCGTCGCTGGAACTGGAAAGCACCGACGGCGTGACGCGCATTGGACAGTTCCTGAAATCGTTCCCCAATCTGAAAAGCCTGCGGCTGCGCGAGTGTGACCTGGGCAACATTCCTGACGCCGTGTTCAAGATGGGCCGCTTGCGCTCACTGTCACTTTTCAATTGCCGCATCAGCTTGTCCGCGGAATCGGCGAACGCATTGGCTGGAATGGAGCATCTCGACTATCTCGATCTCGGTTCCAACCCGTTGGGGCAAACACCCGATGTGAGCCAGATGCCGGATCTGGCAACGATTTTGTTGCATGACACTGGCATCAGAGAAATACCCAACGGCCTGCTGCAGATAATTGAGCTGGATTGGGCAGACCTGAGCGACAACGCAATCACCGACGTGCCGAGCGACATCATGGAATTGCCGGCCGAGGCTGCAGCGAACATTGATCTTCGAGACAATCCGTTTACCGAGCAAGCCCTGCTACGACTGATCGACTACTACCAAAATACGGGGGTGGATTTCGGCGTGGAAGAGGTGATCAATCGTGGCGAAATGCAGATATCGTCTTCGGAGGGGTCCGAAGTCGACGAGTAACGCGCTGTTGTGACGAATCACCCGCGCTCGGAGGGCACCGATGACAACTCGAACGGACTGCTGCTGCGCCGCTGGTTGCGATCTTCCCGTGGCGTGGCGCCGAAGAAGTTGCGGTAGGCGCTGGAGAAATGCGGCCCCGAAGAGAAGCCACACGACAGGCCGATCTGGATGATCGACTTGCTGGTTTGCATCAACATCTGCCGGGCCTTGTTCAGGCGCAGTTCCAGGTAATACTGGCTCGGCACACGGTTGAGGTACTGCTTGAAGATCCGCTCCAGTTGCCGACGCGATACGCACACGTGCTGGGCGATTTCGTCGGTGGTCAGCGGCTCTTCGATGTTGGCTTCCATCAGCAACACCGCCTGGGTGAGCTTCGGATGACTGGAACCCAAGCGGTTCTGCAACGGAATGCGTTGACGCTCGCCGCCCTCACGGATGCGTTCGACGACGAGTTCTTCTGAAACCGCACCGGCCAGTTCGGCGCCGTGGTCACGGGCCAGCACTGCCAACAGCAAATCGAGTACCGACATGCCGCCGCACGCGGTCAAGCGATCGCGATCCCAGTCGAACAGGTGACTGGTGGCAATCACCTTCGGGAAGCGCTCGGCGAAATCGTCCTGCCAGCGCCAATGCACGGCAGCGCGATAACCGTCGAGCAAACCCAACTGCGCCAACGGGTAAACACCGGCCGACAAGCCGCCGATCACACACCCGGCTCGCACCTGTTGTTTCAGCGCGCTGCTGAGCGCCGGCGCAAGCGAGGTCGGCGGCTCATCGGCGAGCAGGAACAGTTTCTGGAAGTTTTCGAGCTTGCCGGCCCAGGGCTCACCCGGCAATTGCCAGGCGCCTTCGGTCTGCGGTTCGGCCTGCAAAAACGACAGCTCGTAAACAACGTCCGGATGCACACGCTGGGCAACACGCAAGGCCTCCTCAGCCAGCGCAAGCGTCAGAGCTTTAGTGCTGGGCCAAATCAGGAAACCAATTCGATGGGCAGTCATGGCGGGCAATCCGAAGCGAAGAACAGAATGAAGGCATGGGCCAAGGCTAGCCCGTAAATGAACACAAATCTCAAAACCAACAAAAATCAAATGTGGGAGCTGGCATGTCGCGCCCCTGTAGGAGCTGTCGAGTGAAACGAGGCTGCGATCTTTTGATCTTCAAAAAAACAAAGTCAAAAGATCGCAGCCTTCGGCAGCTCCTACAGGGGATCCGGGTCGGCCTTTAGGTTGTGAAGCATGACCTAATTTGGTGCGTAACGGGAGCGATTACTTAAGGCTGCCCGAGAGGAATTGTTGCAAACGTTCCGACTGCGGATTGACCAGCACTTCACGCGGGTTGCCGCTTTCTTCGACGACGCCTTTGTGCAGGAACACCAACTGGTTCGACACTTCACGGGCAAAGCCCATTTCGTGCGTCACCACCACCATGGTCCGGCCTTCCTGCGCCAGGGCCTGCATGACTTTCAGCACGTCACCGACCAACTCAGGGTCGAGGGCCGAGGTCGGTTCGTCGAACAACATCACCTCAGGCTCCATCGCCAGCGCACGGGCAATCGCCACACGCTGCTGCTCGCCGCCGGACATGTGGCCCGGGTAGGCATCCTTGCGATGAGCAACACCGACCTTGTTCAGGTAGTGCTCAGCCTTCTCGCGGGCTTCGGTCTTGGACATGCCGAGCACGTGGACCGGCGCTTCCATGATGTTTTCCATCGCGGTCATGTGCGACCACAGATTGAAATGCTGGAACACCATCGACAGGCGCGACCGCATGCGTTGCAGCTGTTTCGGGTCGGCGGCTTTCAGCGCGCCATCCTTGTTGGCGACCAGTTTCAGCTCTTCGTTGTTGAGCAGAATCTTGCCCGCGTGCGGCTGCTCAAGCAGGTTGATGCAGCGCAGGAATGTACTTTTGCCGGAGCCACTGGAGCCGATGATGCTGATCACATCGCCAGCCGCCGCTTTCAGGGACACGCCCTTGAGCACTTCGTGACTGCCATAGCGTTTATGCAGGTCTTGGACTTCAAGTTTGTACATGCGGTCGGTTCTCACAAAAACAGTCAGTCAGTCGTTGAGCAAGCGCCCGTGACGCAGCGCTTCGCGCCCCGCCACCTTGGCCAGCCAGAAACCGGGTTGGGCATAACGCAGCCGTTCAATGGCAAACAGCACCCCGGACGTACCAGCACACACCGTGCTGACCCGATCCGATAACGGATCGATCACTTCAAAAATCTCGTCGCCCGCTTCAACCCACTCACCGGGTTTACGCAGAAAACTCACCACGCCAGGATGCGGCGCGAACAGCAATTCGGTGCCTTCGAACGGCAGGCCTTCGCAAGCGTCTTGTGCAGGTTTCGGCCATTCGCCGCTGATCAGGCCTTGCTCGGCGAGGAATGCCAGAATGCCTTCGGCGTGAGCCACCGCCTCTGGGCGACCGGTATCGGCTTGGCCACCCAACTCGATGGTCGTCGCCAGACAGGCCAGTGGAATCTTGGCGTCCGGGAACAGACGCGACAGACGCAGCCATGGCAGCGAGCACGCTTCGTCAAAGGAGCTGCCGCCGGAATCTTCCGCCAGCAGACCGACCTTGACGTTCAAGTGCGCGGCCAGTGAACGCCAGTGCGGCCAGTGCTGCGGCAAGGCGTACATGTGCAGCGCCGCTTCGCAATCGCAATGCAAATCCAGCACTACGTCGGCAGTGCAGGCATGGCTGAGCAAGATGCGCTGCATGCCTTGCAACTGGCTCGCGGCAGGCGGCAATGCGGTCAGCACATCGCTCATGGTTTCACGGATCAAACGGATATTGGCGTGAGGATCGTCACCCAGATGCCCTTGCAGCTCAGCGGCCACGGGTTCGCTCAGCTCGACGAAATCCCGGTTGAAGTTCTTGCCGCTGCCGGCTTCGAAACGCCCCTGATGGTTCCCCTGAAGCAGTTGACCCAGGCCCATTGGGTTGGCCACCGGCACCAGTTCGATCACACCGTTCAGCAAGCCTTGGGCTTCGAGTTCGGTCAGGCGCTTTTTCAGCTCCCAGGCCGTGCGCATCCCCGGCAGTTCATCGGCGTGCAGGCTGGCCTGGATGTAGGCCTTGCGCTCGCCAGTGCCAAAACGGAACACCGAAATCCGGCGCTCGCTGCCCAGTTGGTTCCACGGCAATGCATGATCGATGCGTTCCATATCAGTGCTTCCGCGGGGCCAGATAGCCCAACCAGCGGTGCTCGGCCATTTTGAACAGGCGCACCAGAATGAACGTCAGGCACAGGTAGAACACGCCGGCGGTGATGTAGGCTTCGAACGGTAAGTAGAACTGAGCGTTGACCGTGCGCGCGGCACCGGTGATGTCGATCAGGGTCACGATGGACGCCAGACTGGTGGTCTGCAGCATCATGATCACTTCGTTGCTGTATTGCGGCAGTGCCCGGCGCAGGGCCGACGGCAGCAGGATCCGCTTGTACATTTTGAAGCGCGACATGCCCATGGCCTTGGCCGCTTCGATCTCGCCATTCGGCGTGGCGCGCAGGCTGCCGGCGATGATTTCGGCGGTGTAGGCGCTGGTGTTGATGGCGAAAGCCAGGCACGCACAGAACGTGGCGCTGGACAGCCATGGCCAGAGGAAGCTTTCACGCACCGCTTCGAATTGCGCCAGACCGTAGTAGATCAAAAACAGCTGCACCAGCATCGGCGTGCCGCGAATCACGTAGGTGAACAGCCAGGCACTCATGTTGACGACCGGCTGCTTGGAGACGCGCATCAGCCCCAGCGGCAGCGCCGCCAGCAGACCGAAGAACAGCGACAGCGCGAGCAGTTTGAGGGTGGTCACCAGGCCGCCGAAGTACAGCGGCAAGGCCTCCCAAATGACGTTGTAGTCGAAGATCATAGATCAGCCGCCCTTACGCCTACCGAGTAGCGCTTCTCAAGGTGACGCAATGCCAGCAACGAGACGCTGGTGATCACCAGGTACATCGCCGCCACTGCGAGGAAGAAGGTGAAAGGCTCGCGGGTAGCGTCTGCCGCCTGCTTGGCCTTGAACATCATGTCTTGCAGACCGACCACCGAAATCAGCGCGGTCGCCTTGGTCAATACCAGCCAGTTGTTGGTGAAACCCGGAATCGCCAGACGAATCATCTGCGGCACCAACACCCGGAAGAACACCTGAAAACTGCTCATGCCATACGCCATGCCGGCTTCTGCCTGCCCCTTCGGAATTGCCATGAAGGCACCACGGAAGGTTTCCGACAGGTACGCACCGAAGATGAAGCCCAAGGTGCCGATACCGGCGGCCAACGGGTTCAGGTCGATGTAGTCGTCATAGCCGAGCATCGGCGCGACGCGGTTGAGCAGGTCCTGGCCGCCGTAGAAAATCAGCAGGATCAACACTAGGTCGGGAATACCGCGGATCACCGTGGAATACAGATCGCCCAGCCAGGCCAGCCAGCGCACCGGCGACAGACGCAACGCTACGCCGATCAGCCCCAGAACGATGGCCAGGGCCATGGACGACAAGGCGAGCTGAAGCGTCAGCCATGCGCCATCGAGGATGACAGCCCCGTAGCCTTTCAACATGATTCAGGTCCTCGAAAGTTGGGATGAAAAAATGGCGCAAACCTCAGAGATCCTGTTGCTTGCGCCATTTCGGACTTACTGCGGGGACGATTACTTGCCGTAGATATCGAAGGCGAAGTACTTGTCCTGGATTTGCTTGTACTTGCCGTTCTCGCGAATGGCCGCGATCGCGGTGTTGATCTTGTCTTTCAAGGCGTCGCCCTTGCGAACCGCGATACCTACGCCGTCGCCGAAGTATTTGACGTCGGTGAAGGCCGGGCCAACGAAGGCGAAGCCCTTGCCGGCGTCGGTTTTCAGGAAACCGTCATCCAGCAGCGTAGCGTCTGCCACGGTGCCGTCGAGGCGGCCAGCGGCCACGTCGAGGTAGATTTCGTTCTGCGAGCCGTAAGGCTTGATCTCGGCACCCAACGGGGCCAGGACTTCGCGGGCGAAACGCTCGTGGATCGAACCACGTTGCACGCCGATGTTCTTGCCCTTCAACTCAGCCAGGTTTTCGCTGACCTGAGTGCCAGCCTTCATGACCAGGCGAGCCGGGGTGTTGTAGTACTTGTTGGTGAAGTCCACGGACTTCTTGCGGTCTTCAGTGATCGACATGGACGACAGGATCGCGTCGATCTTGCGCACTTTGAGTGCCGGAATCAGGCCGTCGAATTCTTGCTCGACCCACACGCACTTGACCTTCATCTCTTCGCACAGGGCATTGCCGATGTCGTAGTCGAAACCGACGATGCTGCCGTCCGGCGCCTTGGAGGCGAACGGAGGGTAAGCCGCTTCGATACCGATTTTTACGGGCTTGTCATCAGCGAAGGTCGGCAGGGACAGCACGGACAGTGCCAGGGCGCCAAGCAGCACAAGTTTCTTCATCTTGGGACTCCATCGGTAAAGGGCAAAAACGGCAGAGTGAGCGACAGCCCAATATGCGAATGGGTTAAACAGCGAAGCCGTGCTGCGTCCTGGGAACCGCGGGCTGATTTCAACATTGATTTCAACGCAGGCAACGACGAGCGAGTGATCGGCATTCTAACGACAGGCCGGAAGCCGATATTTCTTCAATGCGACAACAAATTACAGATGCACCGAGAAAGCCGCTTGAACGCGTTGACAGCCTTGCAATTTCATGCAAGAGCAAAAGACAGTGAACCGATCTATATTGCAAATTGCGGGCCCATTATTGGCAAACCCTTCTAATCCGGCAAGCACAGCGTGGGGTCTTATTTTTCATGCCGGGTTGAGAAGCCCTGAAACGGGGCTTTGCGTTTCCCAACGCCTCGTTGTCGGGCGTGCGGTTACACATTCAGTTACTTGAAGGGTGATGGGTAACAGTGGGAAATGGCCTACGGGGGAAGCCGATAATTATTGGGCGCCTGATAGATCGCCTTCGCGGGCAAGCCTCGCTCCTACAGGTTTGAGTCGATCAAAATTGGCGAACAATACAACCCTGTAGGAGCGAGGCTTGCCCGCGAAGAGGCCCGCACAGCCGACGACGCTCCCAACCTGATCACATAAAAAAACCCCACCAGACTCAACATCTGGCGGGGCTTCGATGACTCAAGAACCGGCGCTTACGCGACGTTCATGGTCTTATGCGTATCAATCAAATGCTGCACCACACCCGGGTCCGCCAGGGTCGAAATATCCCCCAACCCATCGTATTCCGCCGTCGCAATCTTGCGCAGAATCCGGCGCATGATCTTGCCCGAACGGGTTTTCGGCAGCCCCGGCGCCCACTGGATGACGTCCGGCGAAGCAATCGGGCCGATCTCTTTACGCACCCAGTTTTTCAGCTCGAGACGCAATTGCTCGCTCGTCTCTTCGCCAGCATTCAGGGTGACGTAGACATAAATGCCCTGCCCCTTGATGTCGTGCGGCACACCGACCACCGCCGCTTCGGCGACTTTCGGGTGCGCGACCATCGCGCTTTCGATCTCGGCAGTACCCATGCGGTGCCCGGAAACGTTAAGCACGTCATCCACGCGACCGGTGATCCAGTAGTAACCGTCTGCATCACGACGCGCACCGTCACCGGTGAAGTACATGCCACGGAACGTCTTGAAGTAGGTGTCGACGAAGCGGTCATGGTCGCCATACAGCGTGCGCGCCTGACCCGGCCACGAATCGAGAATCACCAGGTTGCCCTCGGCAACGCCTTCGATGATGTTGCCCAGGTTGTCCACCAGCGCCGGCACCACGCCGAAGAACGGACGCGCCGCAGAACCCGGCTTGAGGGCATGAGCGCCGGGCAGCGGGCTCATCATGTTGCCGCCGGTTTCGGTCTGCCACCAGGTATCGACGATCGGGCAACGGGACTTGCCGACATTCTTGTAATACCAGTCCCAAGCTTCCGGGTTGATCGGCTCGCCGACCGAACCCAGCAGACGCAGGCTGCTGCCATCGGCGCCTTCTACAGCGGCGGTACCCGAGGCCATCATCGCGCGGATCGCGGTCGGCGCGGTGTAGAGGATGTTGACCTTGTGCTTGTCGACGACCTTCGCCACCCGGGTGATGTCCGGATAGTTCGGCACGCCTTCGAACAGCAACGTGGTCGCGCCGTTGGCCAGCGGGCCGTAGACGATGTAACTGTGGCCGGTGACCCAACCGACGTCGGCGGTGCACCAGTAGATTTCGCCCGGACGGTAGTCGAACACGCGCTCGTGGGTCATCGCCGCATACAGCAGATAACCGCCGGTGGTGTGCTGCACGCCCTTCGGCTTGCCGGTGGAACCGGAGGTATAAAGGATGAACAGCGCTTCTTCGGCGCCCATTTCCTTCGGCGCGCAAACGGTGCCCGCCACTTTCATCAGGTCTTCGTACCAGATATCGCGATGCTGGTTCCACTTGATGCCACCACCGGTGCGCTTGCACACGATGACTTTCTGAATGCTGCTGGTTTCCGGGTTGGTCAGCGCGTCATCGACGTTGGCCTTGAGCGGGATCTTCTTGCCGGCACGAACGCCTTCATCGGCGGTGATCACTACTTTGGATTTGCAGTCGATGATGCGACCGGCCAGGGCTTCCGGCGAGAAACCGCCGAACACTACCGAGTGAATCGCGCCGATCCGGGTGCAGGCCAGCATGGCGACCACGGCTTCGGGAATCATCGGCATGTAGATCGTCACGACGTCGCCGCGGTGCACATCCTGGCCGCGCAAGGCGTTAGCGAACTTGCAGACTTCTTCATGCAGCTCGCGGTAGGTGATGTTGCGGCTTTCGGCAGGGTCATCCCCTTCCCAAATAATCGCGATTTGATCGCCGCGCTCGGCCAGATGACGGTCGAGGCAGTTGTAGGAAACGTTCAGCGTGCCGTCGGCGAACCATTTGATGTCGACATGGTGATCGTCGAAGGACGTCTGCTTCACCGTGGTGAAAGGCTTGATCCAGTCGAGGCGCTTGGCTTGTTCGCGCCAGAAGCCGTCCGGGTTGACGACCGACTGCTGGTACATGGCCTTATAGGTGGCCTCGTCAGTCAGCGTATTGGCTGCTACCTCGGGACGAACGGGATACAAAGAAGCCGCACTCATCTTTCTTACCTCGGTGGAATAGTTGTTTTTGTATGGCCCCAGTTGTAGCCGGGCGGGGCCTATAGAACCATTCGACGATGGTAGTAACAAGCCCCTACAAAATGTGGCTATACCGCGACGAGGCGCTCAAACCCGGCCATTAGGGCCTACGTAGAAGCAGGCGAAGCCTGTGATCTTTTGATCTTCGGCTTTTTCAGTCGAAAGATCGCAGTCTTCGGCAGATTCTGCGCAGTGGAGATGGGCTGGCTCGCGGGGATTGTTACCAAATCTGCCAAAGGTGTTTCTCAAAAGCACGGCTATATGCGCGCCACCCCCAAGCCTAAAATCGGTCTCGCCAACAAGGCAACGTGATTAACCCAGTTGCAGCCCCCACGAAGGCAGTTAATCCAAGACTCTTTATTAAAGCTCCAAACGCCATCCCAAAGATTGCGCGACCCCATTCGACCTCAGAAAGGTAAATTTCAAATGAAAGCTTTATTGGTTCTGGCCCTCAGCAGTCTGTGCGCAACCGCCATGGCAGATGAGGTTCCGACTGATGTCGCACAGCAGCCCATCGAGGAATACACATACTCCACCCATCTGGACATTGCCAAAGTGGTATCGATGAGTGAAATCCCGAATGTCTGCGAAGTTGTTCCGGCAAAAATGGAATACGACGATTCCAAAGGCCAGCGGCACATTCTGCGCTACAGCGTCATGGGTAACGGCTGCTCTAACGGCTGATCCGCCTACTTTTATTTCCCAAGATTCGACCCATCCGCCCGCTTTAAAAGACAAATGAAGTGCTGAGCAACGCATCGATAAATGCGATTATTTAAGGCAATTATTTGCGCTTTTTAATCAAAATAGTTGACGTAGTATGAATTCCACACCCAAGGCACAAAACGCCAACCAACCTGGAGCCACTACCATGAAAACCAAATTGATCCTCGCCCTGACCCTTTCCGTCCTGGCTGCCAATACCTTCGCCGCCGATGGCTACGACCGCACTGGCTCGGCTGCTTTCACTGAAGCGGCTGTCGCTTCTGATGGTTACGACCATACTGGTTCGGCGTCTTTTGCTTCTGATGGTTTTGATCGCACTGGCGCTGCCAAGGTCGCTGCTGATGGCTTTGATCACACTGGCGCCGCCAAAGTCGCTGCTGACGGTTCTGACCACGTAGGTGCAGCTCGTTTCAGCTGAAAACTGAACGCGACCTCACAGCCCGACTTCGGCCGGGCGTAGTTGTGTCTGGAGTGGTCAAAAATCGACCAAAACCACTACATGTAGTAAAAATCGCCATTTTTGGCTGTTTTTTGAGCAATCCATTTCAAGAACATTTTCAGTCAAAAACTGCACACAATCCCGCCCACAAAAACCCTTCGCCGCCCCTGAAAGCCCCGTCCCACCTGACTTGCAACACAACAACAGACCATAACGACGCGATCACCCTGACCTCACCGTCAAAAACCAGCCAAAACAGGCGAAAAAAAAACTTCCTTCGCCAAAGCCCTGTAAACCCTCGCTCCAACCTGAAAACGCCCCTCGCCGTCCCCTCCAGGTGCCACTTCGTCGCACCACGGGGCTGAAAATTTCCTTATAATGCGCACTTAAACGGGGCTGCAATATTCCCTTACAGGGTGAAAAGCCAGTCTGAAGCCCACGCAGAAGCAGTTCATGTTTTCTGCGCCCATCAGCGGCTTCGGGAACCCGTACAAAATTCTGTTTGTTGCCTGCGTACCGCTGCAAAAAACGGTACCGCTGCAAAAAACGATTTCCTTTAGATCCAACGCGGCCAGTACCGGCCGTGTGAAAAACCAACCTATCAGTTTTCACACGGGCAACTGGCCCTCACGCAGGAGACGACACGTCATGCTGAGCTGGGACGAATTCGACAAAGAAGATGACGGCGAAGTCGCTGTAAAAGGCGCCAATGCCGGCCACGCTTCTGAAGCCAACATGGACCGCCTCGACAGCGCCGGTGGTGCCGCCGCTCAAGAGGCCCGCGCCGTGACCGCGACGGACTCCGCCGCGATCGCCCGCGCCAAGGCTGCCCTGGATTCCCTCGACGTCGCCGAAGGCCTCGCCGAACTGGAAGGCGCCTCTGCCCGTGTAGCTGTCGATGAAAAGCGCATGATCAACTGCCGCGCCGACCTCAACCAGCTCGTCCCGTTCAAGTACGACTGGGCATGGCAGAAGTACCTGGACGGCTGCGCAAACCACTGGATGCCGCAAGAAGTCAACATGACCGCCGACATCGCCCTCTGGAAAAACCCGGAAGGCCTGACCGACGACGAGCGCCGCATCGTGATGCGCAACCTCGGCTTCTTCTCCACCGCCGACTCCCTGGTTGCCAACAACCTGGTCCTGGCCGTGTACCGCCTGATCACCAACCCGGAATGCCGCCAGTACATCCTGCGCCAGGCCTTCGAAGAGGCGATCCACACCCACGCCTACCAGTACTGCATCGAATCGCTGGCCATGGATGAAGGCGAAATCTTCAACATGTACCACGAGATCCCATCGGTCGCGAAAAAAGCCACCTGGGGCTTGAAATACACCCGCTCGATCTCCGATCCGAAGTTCGAAACCGGCACCGTCGAAACCGACAAAGAACTGCTGCGCAACCTGATCGCCTACTACTGCGTTCTGGAAGGCATCTTCTTCTACTGCGGCTTCACCCAAATCCTCTCCATGGGCCGCCGCAACAAAATGACCGGCGTCGCCGAGCAGTTCCAGTACATCCTGCGCGACGAATCCATGCACCTGAACTTCGGCATCGACGTGATCAACCAGATCAAAATCGAAAACCCGCACCTGTGGGATGCCGAAATGAAGGAAGAAGCTTCGCAGATGATTCTGCAGGGTACTCAGCTGGAGATTGAATACGCGCGGGATACCATGCCTCGTGGGGTGTTGGGCATGAATGCGGCGATGATGGAGGACTACCTGAAGTTCATCGCTAACCGTCGTTTGTCGCAGATTGGTTTGAAAGAGGAATACCCAGGGACTACTAACCCGTTCCCTTGGATGAGCGAGATTATGGACTTGAAGAAAGAGAAGAATTTCTTTGAGACTCGGGTTATTGAGTATCAGACTGGCGGGGCTTTGAGCTGGGATTGATCTCCTAGTTTCTCCGCGATTTGACGATGGTGTCGTACATCGGAAAATCGAAAAACTGAAAGCCCCGATCTGATCGGGGCTTTTTTATTCGGCCATGGATATTCACCCCTCCTCACGTTTAGAAAATTCTTACAACACTTACAGCAGTTTCGGCCTCAATGGCCACTCAAAACTCATAACCGTTATGGCAGCCCGACCGTTGAGGCCTTTGCTACAAAATGAAATGGGCCGGAAGCCTTGTCGCATACCTACAGCGGTGGAACTCGGTACCTCTACCTAAAGTTCATTTCTTGCCCGGTACCTAGTGAACCGTTACCATTTATCGCACATAGGGCGTGTCACTTCTGGGCCGCAACTCACCTGAGCGCTATAGTGCGCTTTTTTTATTTTCGTCTTAGGCGCATCGACTAAATCAATGAAATATAAGGATTCTATCCCGGTCATCGACCTCTTTGCTGGCCCGGGCGGTCTCGGGGAGGGATTCTCTTCAATCGGCGGCCCCGAGAAGGGAGTACGTAAGTTTCAGCTTCGTGTCTCGATCGAGAAAGATCCTGTCGCTCACGCGACTTTATCTCTCCGCGCATTGTTTCGCGCTTTTCCGAAAGGCGAAGCGCCAGACGCTTACTACCAATACATCCGGGGCGAAATTACTCGCGACGAGCTTTTCAAACATCCGGACATCCCGGCAGAAGCCATAGAGGCCGCGAAAGAAGCTAAGCTCGCAGAGCTTGGTAAAATTTCGCCGGATGAGGTTGACAATTGGATCAAGGAAGCTCTGATTGGCGCAGGTGAATGGATTCTCATAGGCGGCCCGCCGTGCCAAGCATACTCTGTAGCAGGCCGTGCCCGTCGGACACGCGAAAGCCAAGAGAAGTTTGAAAGTGACGAGAAACACTTCCTCTATAAAGAATATCTGCGGATTATTCGCGAGTTCAAACCTACTATCTTCGTCATGGAGAATGTGAAAGGCATACTGTCCTCGAAGCACAGCGGCTCGAACATTTTCCAACAAATTTTCGAGGACCTCTCGACTCCCGGCGGAGACCTTTCGTACAACATCCGCTCCTTAGTCGTCCCTAAAGATGTGGAGAAACCAGATCCACATGACTTTGTCATTCAAGCAGAACGTCACGGTCTTCCGCAGGCTCGACATAGGGTTATCCTGCTTGGGATTCGCTCTGACGTTGCCTCGAACTGTCCTGCTCTATTGGAGCGTCCGCACAAGTTTGTAATGGAACCCAGCAAAACGGTTTTCACAGTTGGGCAGGCTTTATCAGGACTCCCTTCAGTACGGAGCAAAATTTCAAGGGGAGGAGATTCCCTCGAAGCCTGGCTCTCCGCTTTGGAGGAGGCCAGTTCTATGCTTTTACAATCTTATGAAGCTGGCCGGGGAGATTTAATAGATGCCATGAAAAGTGCTGCAGAAGACGCACGGAGGCTGAAATCTAGTGGCAGTGGATTTATACCTTGGAATGTAGTTCCAGAAATGAATACCAAGCAACGCGAGTGGTTCCTCGACCCAAGACTGAAAGGGGTGCTACAGCATGAGGCCAGGAGCCATATGCGCTCTGACCTCCATAGGTATATTTTTGCAGCAAGCTACGCAAGGCTGAAAGGCACCTCGCCCAAAATACACCAATTCCCTGCGCAACTCCTGCCAGCTCATGAAAACGTGTCTTCCGACTCCGTCCCCTTTAGTGACCGTTTCAGAGTTCAAATGGAAGATGGCCCGTCTACCACAGTCGTCGCCCACATAGCTAAAGATGGCCATTACTACATTCACCCGGATCCAAGTCAGTGCCGCAGTTTGACTGTTCGAGAAGCCGCGCGACTGCAAACTTTTCCTGACAATTACTTCTTCGAGGGGAATAGAACACAGCAGTACACACAGATCGGAAACGCAGTCCCGCCGCTTCTTGCTAGAAAAATCGCAGCTGTTGTCGCTGCGATTATCGACTCCTATAGATCAGATAAAAACGGTCAAGCGACACTTGGCATTTGATTGAACCGGACAGACTATCGAGCAGCGCAATCAGCGCCAGATAATTTCGGGGGCAGGCAACCGCAACGACAACGAATTTTCAGCCTGCCTCTGCCAATGAAAATTCGCGACTTACTAACCCTGCACCCATAGTTTTGAACTTTCGCTCTGAGTAATGGGGTGTCAGAGCGTCTCAGGAATATCGACCAAGGGAGGAGAGTACGGTCGAGAGAACATAGCCTCTAGACACTCTGGACGCTTTGCCCATTCAGAGATCATCCTGCCATTTGCTGTCTCATGAAGACGGTCATTGACTTCCCGAGCCCAAATTTCGATCTGCCTAACAAGCTGAGGAGAAATACCTTGTCTGCTCCAGACACGCTCGTGGTTAAAGGACTTGCCGTAAGCCTGAGAAATTAATGCAACAGTGTAAGCCGCAACGTTCGCTAGAAAGGCAGGCACCAATGGTCGCGCAGTCTTGTGGACCGCCTTGAACAGCAAAGCTTTCGAGACAATAGCCTTAAAATAAGGAACATCTGGAGTAACAGCCGTACCTTTAGCCTCAACGTCAGTCATACCAGACATGAACCGATCAAAGCACTTCTGTGCGCCAAGACTGACAACATCAGCGTGGCCATCCCACGCAGTGGAGTATTTCGCCAACTCAGTTTTTGTTATTTTCCTCGAGGTTGGTACAGACTCCCTCAGGGCGCGAAGCTTCGCTGGAGTGACACCTTCACGTGAGAGTAGAGTGTTGTAACTGCCCGCAGCCCTCTCGTAGAACCATCGGCCCATACCATCAGGGCAATAGACCGAAAGCGATAACCGCTCAATATCAACATGGAACGGCTTGTTGGCTGATAGATCTGATTGCCGAACAGCATTTTGACTGTTGGCATAACGCGAGATGTCGGAGACCAGTGCCTCTTCTTTTGCAGGATCCTGCTCTTTCATAACGATGATTTTAGCTGGGACACGAACCTTGCTCAAATCCGTATCTTCATACTTCTTTTTGGCAAAGAAAATTGAAGCCGTGGTTTGGCCACCATTAACGATTTGCATACCACGTAACCAAGCAATGCCCGGCGATCCATCCAGGGCGCGATCCAACCGCATCTCGTCAGCGACTAATACAATCCCGTTATTGTAAGCCATGAATCTTTCAGGGGCATTCCGCAAAGTATTCTGCAGTCCCGCGTTCACACCTTTCGCCTTCACGCTTAAGAAAGAGCGCACATTAGCCTCGAGTAGCCGAGGGCCAAACTTCTCATAAACAAACCGAAGTGCTTCACCAGGGATCGCGGTAAGTGCGTAGTCATAATCCCCTGTTTCACCTGGTACAAAAACGCATGGGAGCGGGGAGCCGGACACATCATTGAAGTCAATGACTAGTTCATCTCGAGGCTTACCCTCAGAACGATGGCGGTAAAGCCTCTCCATATCCATGACTTCAAGCTTCACGTGCTTACCGCCAACGTCTCGGGATTTGAAACTCTTCGACTTCGCTATACCGTCCGTAAGCACGTAAACACGAACCTGTTCAAGCCCGTCGTAAATTTCTCGGATCGTCAGTGCAAGGGAATGGACGTCACTTGAGGGATCCAGTTTTTCAGCAATACGCCCGGCTGCACAGAGTTCCAAGAAACGAACACATTGGGCCGCTGCTGTCTTGATGTCTTGATCGGGGATCGGGTTGAGGCTTTCGAAGCCTTCATACAGACTTACGAACAGGTCAAGCTGGTCAGCGTCTTCTGACATCGCATAGCCGCTTAAGCGCAGATTCGCGTTGCCGACCTTCCCCTGAAAATGGCAGACAACTGGATCGAAAGTCATTCCAGCATCAACGAGGTGCTGCATCACTACTTCGGAAAAAACGAGCTCACCAAATGTGGCGCCATCAGACATCTGGGTCGCTATCTCGCTCCTGGTCTCTGCGAAAAAGTCATCAAGCGTCATCCCGTTACTCCTAATTGTTTCAGAGCCGCGTCGAGGTCCGAGAGGAAGTCTCCGGCGTGGTCCAGATTGATTTCATAGAGGGTCCGAATGACTCCAGCGGGAACAGTTCCCGGCGTCAACCTCGGGAAGCCTTCGGATATAGAGAAGACCCGCCTCTCCTTCGATTCGAATTTTCGGGTGTAGTAACTTGAGTGGCCTTCGAAGTAACCAGCAACCATTAGCCTCTCTCTAAAAAAGTTGACAGTTCCAAGTTCGCCACCTAGTCGTAGCTCGGTTTTCGTAACCAACTCAGGAAGAGTGTGCCCGCCCTCCTCATGCGAAAAACGCTCGGCAGCGAGAAAGAGAGGCGATGCTACGGAGTCGTCCAACTGCTCAAGGGAGGTTATTTTCACAGGGAAGCCTGCCGTGGACATCGTAGCCTTGACTTCAATCGCACCGTCTCCCAAAAGGAAATCTTGCGGAGCGTCATCTGGTCCCACCCAGCCTTGGAGTACCTCCTCAGCCGGTATTCCTGATTCCAGTAGAGCAATCATAAAGTTGAGTTCGCCTGTCAGACCGAGTTCTGCCTCGAGACTGAGAGGATTCGCACCACGCGACATGAACTGCTTCCAAGCAACTACTCGCCCAATTAAGACCCGCAACAACTTGGTTTCGTCAACGCCAGTAGCTGCGGTCTCATCCAAAGCGCCAACTACATCGCAAACCATCGCAGCGAAGAGTTCAATGCTTCCAGCTTCTTGCCGAGTGAGAGCTAACCTAAGCCCTTCAGAATTTACGGGTTCAGCTCTCTCGATCAAGAAGCCCTGCCCCTCGGGAAATTTTTCCGTGCGGGCCAACTTAGCAGTCGGAAAGCAGAACAGTATCGCCTCGACGTTGGCGGGCGAGCGCCGCCCTGCCTGCACTTCGACAGGCCCAGAAGGAGCAAGGGAAATAACCTGCCAGCCTGGTATGGTGTCATTTCCGGAAAGCGACGACCAAGCCAGCAGGAACTCTTCATTCGGACGGACCATATTCTTGCATCCAGTAGAGGAGGTTAACTTCGTATTCCACGCTGATTGGGTTGTCGCTGCTGGGGAACGCGATGGCGAAGGCCATAATGGGCTTGCTCCATCCGCGGACGATTAGCCGTTCAGGCGTCTTTTCCTTGTAGAAGTACGGCGTTAGTGGGTAGAGCAAAAGCAATCCGCAGTCCGCGTCCCCACCAAGTTTTCCACGAGTTTCGCGAATACCCTTGCCACTAGGGAAGTTCGGCAAAGAGGTTCGGCCGCGTGAAGGTTCAGGCTTCCAAGCCGCGCGAGTAAGAGCCAATGCCTCTCGCCAAGCGTCATCGCTGAGGTCGATACCTTCGTCTTTGGGGTCGGTGAGCACACCAATGGCGAAACTCTTAGGATCAACCTTTTCAGGATCGACAGAATCCTCAGTCTTGCGAATCGAATAGTTCTCCGAAGGTTCGCCTCCGGGAAATACGTGCTGATCTCCATCACCATAACCACCGCCGAGCAGCGCGACGCTCCACTTCGTCAATTGCCCGGTGCCGACCATCTTGGTTATGAATTCCGACAGCAAGACAGCTTTGGCGCTTGTGGCATTCGGATGGGTCGCGTAAGTGCCAAGGAACGTTAGAACGTTGGAGACGCTGACATCCTTCCAGAGACGTGCACTTGGCCATGAGTCCGGATCACCATCGCGAGCATGCTTCGGCGAATCCTCCCATGAATTGCCGAGTGAGCCGATTAGAGCGTCGGTAGCATCGAGATTCTGTTGCTGAATCTTCGCATCACGATGAAATAGGATGGTTTGCGGTCGAGTCCCGCTGTAAGTCAACGAGAGCGTCTGTGCGTTTCGCATTTTCAATGGAGAGGTGACAGTGAGCACCTCATGCGACATCACTTTGAGCCCGTACTGCTCCGGCGTTAGCTTCGCTTCGGCCATAAAGTCGAACTCCTCCCGTAGTTCCTCCGAAGCATCGGCAATGTGGCCGAACCACTTCACCAGATCAGGAGAGGTGTAGAGGCGACACAAATCAAGGTAGCCTGGACGATAGCCGAACCAGCGGCCCATTTGCATGAGCGTGTCATACATCTTTGTCGTACGCACGAAGTAGCTCACACACAGCCCCTCCAGCGTCAGGCCACGGGCAAGCTTGTCACCGCCAACCGCAATTACCTTCAGCACCGCGCCGGGTGTCACATAATCCAGCGCGTCTTTCGCCGTGCCGTTGATCGAGCGGACCTCAATGTCATCCAGCACGTCAGGTAAAACTGCAAGGATGTCATCCCAGCTCGGCATAGTTGGAGGACGATCCTCGACCGGGGAGAGTTCTGCCACTTGATCGCGGATGGGGAGAAAATCTTTATCCCAGAGCTTGCGCAACTGCTCTAGCTGCTCTTCGGCATCAATGCCGCGAGTGATCTTCTGGCGCATGCGACGCACGGCCGCCTCAATCTGTTCGCGTACATGGTTTTGCACATCTACGAAGCGGGTGACGTGAACTAGCATCGAATTGTGCTGGCCATCCTGGCCGCGTAGCTCTCGCACCGCACAAGCCAGTACGAAAGCGCATATTGCCTCATTCAGGGAAGGCGGAATGACCTCCTGCCCCTTGTAGGTCGGGACGTGGGTCTTTTTGTGCTTGGGTGGCATCCATCCTGAATCCTTCTCGGCATCATAGTGATCTGCGATGCTCCGTGAGAGGGGAAGCGCGCCCTCGCGTCCGTCCTTAGTCATCTTGCCGAACATGCGAGCAGGGCCCACGTAGTTGGAAGGGGCGGCGAGGTTGATTATGAAAGACCTAGGGAAGAGATCCGGGCCTTCCTTAGCCGTTGCGCCTTTGTGATGAATAAAGATGTTTGCAAAAGGGGTAGCCGTGTAACCGACATAGGCTTTGCGTGAGAATGCGTGCAGTAACTGGCGGATGAGGCGATTAATAGTTTTAGGCTGATGCTCCTCGTCCGGCGTGCCGTCGTCGTTGAACATCTGCTCACCTGTATCGACCGAGGCGTTATCTGCCTCGTCGTCGATCATCAGTAGAGGTAGCTTCGTGACGAGCTTACGTCCATCACTCGCGTCTGTGCTATCGGCTACTCGCTTTTGTATCCAATCCAACAGGGCAGTTAAGACAGTCTTCTGTTTCTTAACCACAAAAAGCCATGGCCGCTCCTCAGGAGAGATGCCGTGGAAGTGTTTAGCGATAGCGTTGTTAAAGTCGCCGTTTTCCGCGCGCGTGGTCGCAGAGTTGGTTTTCAGATCTTCACCGAACTCAGCTACGCCAATGGGCATGCCCGGATCGCGGTCAATGGTCGTCTCGTAGCCTAGAAAGCTTTCCTCTAGCCGCATTTGGGTTTGTGAGCGCAGGTTGTTGTGCATGCCGGCGAGCACGATGATTATTTTGTAGCCCGCATCGGCCGCCTTACAAATGAGCCCAGAGTAGTTACTGGTTTTCCCGGACTGTACATGTCCGACAACAAGTCCTCTGCGATCCCAGTCATCTCCACGCTGTGGATCTTCCAATAGACCCAGGATGTCGTCTGTGGCCTCATCAATCCCTTCAACCACTGTATCGGAGAGCTTGGACTCCAAAAAGTCCTCGTAACGCCGCCAATATTGCCAATCACGTTTGCGCGCAGCTGTGAGCCAGTCAAAGTGGCCCGCGTTGTCTTTCAGCGTGGTCGATTTGCCGATCCAGTGACTAAAGCGCTGAATTAGCGTGGCTACAGCCTTTCCCTGATCCACTATATGAGGTGAATCGCCAGAGAACATTGTCGTCGCAAGCCGGACCTTCTCGGCAATGAGAGTCGGGGTAATTTTGGACTTATCCTTCTCGGTCTTCACCAACCGCTGCGCAGTAGCGATAACATTTTCCAGCAACTCCACTTGCGCAGCTATCTCTTCCGCTGAGGTCATTCGTTCTCCCCTAATTTGGCAATCAGTGTTGGGTACTTTTGAAATGGCTCGGTCCTAAGCATCGATTTGCGAGCCTCTTCGATGCTTAACCCCTTGCGTTCGATCAGGTCATTAAATAGTACGCCTGCAACCTCGATCACAGCTGCGTTGGGCTCCCCCTCGAACCCGGTGCGTGGCGTTTCTTTGTTCTCGGCTGTATCGAGCCATATCCGCTGTACAGGCACGGTTTCCTCGACGACCCGTAGCATGGCCCGAACAAGGCTTGCATTGCCTCCAACAGCCTCAATCACCGCGGCCACCGCCGGATGCCTCTCATCAATGCGGTAGCGAATACCATCCTGTAACCTATCGACACGCCATGCTTGCTGCTCAATCTTGAGCCCTCCAGGCCCGGGCATTGGCGTGCCCCGAAAAGCAAAAACTCTTCTGGCTCTCTCTCTCGTATCCTCAGCCAATTTCGTAAGCCATGGACGCACTGTTACGGGAGGCCGGGCGGTGGACTTCTTGACGTCGATCTTCCAAGCGGAATCGGCTGTATTAGGGATGTCCAACCTGATCCTAGCAAGCCGATGAGGCTCCTCTCGGTTCCATGCACGTCCCTGTCCAATCCCAAGCCACCCGCCTGCCAGAAGCAGACGATGATTGCGATATACGTAAAATCCTTGTTGAGAGGTCCACCCTTCTGCCCCACCCGACCTACGGAACTCCTCTTCAGAAAGCCGATCCTTGTGTGGTAAAACGTGGCATTGAGCCTCCACGAGGCCTGATGGCGTGAGGATTCGGGCTACTGGCGAATGCCACGGCTTCGCAGGGTGCCCTGTCATAAAGGGATCCCATGGATTAACCATCTTTCCGTTGAGGAACAGCCGTAAAACCGGGCTCGGCCCTTCTAACAGGCGATGGAACACCATTGCCAAACGTAGCTCAACATCGTCTATCAAGTCGGAAAAGTGATCAGGGGTATAGCCAGCCGTGACGATTCGATCCAACTTTTCCCAGAGGACTATTGTTCCGGAGTGAAGTGCATCGGCCGGCTCAACGAATGCTTCGGAGCCATGAGCTGCCCCCTCAAACATCCTCCATCCAATGTCCGTCGATGCAGCTATAGCATCGAGATCCCAACGCAGGCAGGAAACCGGACCAGTCACCCGTCTAGATGCGACAGTGAGACAGCGGCACTGAGAGAAGGATGCGGTTTTCAAGCCCATCCCAAAACGACCGAGATCACTAGCCGCACGGTCATCAAGGGGACTTTTAGCACCAAGAGTCATTGCTGCCTCTAACTCGGCGTCGTCCATGCCTCGTCCGTTGTCCAAGATGGAAATCCGACTTTTCTCACCATCCCAGGCGAACGTCACATGTATTTCTGACGCTCCGGCGGAAACACCGTTGTCAATCACATCAGCTAAAGCTGCGGAGGTCGAATATCCGAGGCCACGTAGGGCTTCCAGCATCGCGCCGGCTCGCGGCGGGGCATACCTAGTGCGTTCGTTCATTTGACGTAAGTAGTTCCAGAAAGAAGTGTGAAACCGATATCAACCATCCGGCGGGCTACTTTACGAACTCGAGCATCCGGCTGTGCTGGCAGTAATACGTGAATTCGGCCATCACCAGAAGGTTGCTCTTCAACACGAAGGCCAAGAGCCCTAGCCTCATCTAGAAGATCGAATAAACGTCGCTCCTGAGGAGGGACACTTTTCTCCTCCGGAGACTCGGACAAACCAGACTCATCTAAGACCTCATGAATGATCTCCAAACTCTCAGCTACCGATTGACGAGGCTCAACTGCACCGTGGTGTTTGGCACGTTCAGTTGTGATCGCCCCTAGCTGGGCCCCTGAGGATAGGGATTGTTTTACCTCAAAGTAGTCGCCTACATACAAGGCTAACTTTCCCATTCTTATCGGATGGCATAGTTTTTTAAGTGCCTTCGACTCGATTTGTCGAATACGTTCACGAGTAACATCAAATAGGAACCCAACCTCTTCCAAGGTCATGGCGTCATCTTGGCCCAAGCCAAAACGGAGAGTGATAACCTTGGCCGAACGTTCGTCAAGTTCTCCAATCATGTCTAACAAAATTGCCCGTAAAGAAGCGTTTTCTGCAGCAATCGCCGGGTCTGATGGCTCCTCCTCCATAAGGATATCGAGCAAGGAGGTTGTGGAACCTTCAAAACGTTCGTCCAAACTGCTGACCTTCTCGAATACGGTCAAAAGAAGCTTGAGCTTATCGAGGGCTATCCCTGTTCGATGGGATGTCTCGCGCTCGCTTTCAGCCCCCCCCATCTGAAATTCGAACTTATCCCGTTCACGTAAAATATTCCTTGCCAAGTCTTGCATGTGAACGGGAACACGGACCGCTCGCTCCTGATTAGCAATTGCACGCGTAATTTGCTGGCGAATCCACCACGTCGCATAAGTGGAAAACCTGAACCCTTTGCGCCAGTCGAAACGTTCGACCGCCCTCATCAGACCTATATTGCCTTCCTGCACAAGATCATCAAAAGGAAGCTCAGACCATCGATACTTATTGGCTATAGAAAGCACCAAACGAAGGTTAGAAAGAATCATCCTTTCCCGTGCTGCTTCCTGGCGTCGAATTGCAGAAGAGAAGACTGCACCTGCCAAATCACAATCTGCCTTTCTCGAAAGCTCGATGAGAAAAACTCGGGAAAGATTGGCGGCAGCAAGCGCATCACGGACTTTCAAGGAGTCATTGCCGGCAGAACGCGCAGCTGAAACTGCAGAGACGAAGGTTGCTGCGACCGAATCAAGTCCGAATTCATCGTCCTCGTGCTCAACTTCCTCACCGGAAGATGTCTCACTAGTGCTCTCGTTACCCTCAGTTTCGCCAACAAGATCATCTCGAGAGATGAACGCCTCATGACTTGCTTCCCCGCGAGCTACCTTGTCGGCAGCTTCAAAAACGAAACCAAGGCCCAAGGGCCAACACGAGAGCGCATCCAGCGCCTGCCTCCTTGCGTCCTCCATTTCCCGGCCTAAAGCTAATTCCTCTGCTGCCAGAAGTAGGTCTTTTTTCACCCCCTTTGCGTAGAATCTCAGCGGCTCGTTGCGACCTGACGCGAGGTCTTCAACGAACTCCAAGATCTCTGATAGCCCAAATTCTTCGTCAGTAGTCGGCTCAAGAAGATCCGACTGCTCGGCCAACCCCGTCCACTCATCGATTACAATGCCGAGATCGCCCAAAACGAAAGTCAGAAGACGTTCAGTATCTTCATTGCGAGAAATGTCAACCTCTCGACATACATCGATAAGAGCTGTCTCGGATACAGTACCTTCGCGCAATCCCCGGAAGAGCAAGCCACGGATGCCCTCGCCATTATCATTCGCTAACGGAAGCGCCCTTTCTGGAAGAAACAGATCGACGTCGTCCCATTCCACATCGGTGTCGATCGCCTTGTGCTGACCTATCGTTCCTTGAAGCGCGCTGATTTCTTCAGCTACGGTCATGTCCCCCTTTGGGACAATCGCATCGGACTCCGCCACCCAGTCATCTTCGAATCCAAAATCGAGAGGCTCATCGTCTAGGTCAATTAGATTGGAGCGAGTCTCTGCTTCGCCATTCACGACGATATGCTCGCCAGTTCGGAGGCAAGGCCGCTCCTCGCATCTGGCGGACTCAACTACTGAGCGGGCGTCGGACACAACGACTTCATCGACCTGAGACGCCACCTCAGCCTTTTCTTCCTCCGCATTGTGATACGACGATTCGCTCGAAAAGGAGGGATGAAAGGGCTCCGTCGCCTGCACGTCGATCTGAGGCGAATCCTCATCACTTACATCGTTTTCATTTACTTGGACAGAAAAACCAAGAGCCTCTCTCAACAGAGCGATACATTGGGCACACTCCCCCATCTCCGCGTGTTGGAGAGCGTTCCTGCCTTCGGAGTCGAGAAGCTCCGGCTTCGCGCCAGCAGCGAGAAGCAGCTGCACAATGCCCTTTTTCCTTCGGGCGGAGGCCAGCATCAGAGGAGTAGCGCCTCCCCCGTCGCGAGCATTGAGGTCGTCACCCCGCGCTATGTGGAGTTTGACTGCGACCTCGACACCGGCGATGGTCGCCATGCGCAGCAGAGGGTTCAGCTTAACCACGGAGCGCCCCATATAACCATGCGTCTGCCTCATAAGTCGCTTTCGCAACTATGATTCTAGAAATGAGTTGGCTGCATATATCTATTTTCAGGGGCGACTCCTTGTCCATGTTCCACTCCTCTAAGACTGCGAACTCATGGTCAACCTCAAAGCTGGCATGAACTTAACGACAAAGTGATTGAATGTGAGCCCTTTAGAAATCACTTGTGTTAATAAGTCATTAGATGCTGCAGTGGCGCAATGCCATTCACAATATCTACTTGTCATAAGCACGTAAAGGAAGAGCGGAGCCACCACCGAAGCCTAGGATAAAAAACTGACCTTGGCTCAAGAAAACCTTAAGTCAGAGCAACGCGTGTCGGTATCGTCGCGTCGGAGAGGTAGCTGCATCGTGCACATGAATCCAGTCGCTGCTGGGGATCAACGTGCTAGCGGTGTGAGCGAACTTCGGCAAGAAAAAGCTAAAATTGATTGAGGCGGTACCGATCAAAAAGTCGAGTCAATGGACAAACCCGGACGCATACATTGAATGAGTGCAGACATAGTCACCCCAGAACATCGTTCCAAAATCATGTCGATGATCAAGGGGAGAAACACGAAGCCTGAAATGGTCGTGCGATCGATTTGCCATGAAATGGGGCTTCGCTATCGCCTGCATAGGAAGGATCTGCCGGGAACACCTGACTTGGTGTTCCCCAAGCACCGACTGTGCATATTCGTCCACGGCTGTTTTTGGCATCGACATCCTGGCTGCAAATATGCGTACACGCCCAAGAGTAGGCTTGAGTTTTGGCTGCCAAAACTGGCTAGAAACGTTGAGCGAGATCTGAATACTCAGCAAACACTGCTCTCGCTGGGATGGCGAGTGGTAGTCGTTTGGGAATGCGACACCAAAAATAGAGATCTCCTACGCACTGAGATCCAGAAAGCGTTCGGTTTGAATGCTTAAGGCCTACGCATTTTCGTCTGAAAAATGATGAACGATTTTGAAGGGTTGACCGTGCGGCATTGACCCCCTAGGCTCTCAGTTCGGCGCCTAAGAAACGCCTCAACCAGAGCGGCCCTCCGCACCCGATAGTCATGCGGCTTTTTTTCGTCTGCGGTTTCTCTACGCCTGCGAGAAAATCCCCGTTATGTCGGGAGTGGGCGAATACAAGACCCGAAAGGGGAATATGTCCGGCCCGTCTCTGGTGGGTTTCTTAGCTCCCGACACCCATAACGAATGCCCTAAGAAAGCAGCCAGAGGTAAAGGAAATGCCTGAATACCCATCCTTCACGATGAAGGTGAATTGCCGTACCCGCAGATCGAATCCCGTGCTTCTGTTTCAGGAGGTACGCCATGTCTGAACCACTCATACCAACCCTTTTCACCCGTCACAACATCTACCTTCACGCCCTTCTCGTGGAGAACCAAGCCTGGTTCTGCGCTCATGACTTAGGGCGCTTGATGGGCAAATTCCTTGATGAACGCATGTCGCGCAAACTCGATGCTGATCAACGACAGATGATGTTTGTCTACGCCCACGGAGCTGCAGAAGAACGCTTGATGGTGAGTGAATCAGGTGTTTATGCGTTGCTGGTTTATCACTACTGCCCGGAGTATCGATTGCTGCGAGAGTGGCTGACGCATCAGGTGGTGCCTGCGCTGCGTGACGCTCGACCATCGCGAGCGGTCGAGCGTCCGATGTTGAGTGTTCTGGATTGGCCTCAGATGTCGCTCAGCATGCTGCACTGGCAGGATGAGCCCTGGATTCGATTGCGGGATATGCCTTGTGTGTTGGCGGATGGTCCGTTCAATCGGCGTGAGTCCTGGTGGCGGAAGGCTTCCCGGATGTTGCGCGGGTTCTGATTGTTCGTCGCGGCATAAAAAATCCGCTGTTTGAGGTTCAAGCCGCGGATTTTGTTATGGGGCATCTTCACTGAAGCCTTCGGCCTGAGCCGCCGCGTTTGCTGGGTTTTGGGCTGCTGCGCAGCCCAGCGGGAGCAAGCTCTCTCGCCACAGTAAGCGGTCTTACCACAGTCAGCGCAAGGCATATGGACTGTGTTGAAGTTGAGAATCGCGAGCAGGCTCGCAGTTTGTTTCTCGCCTCGGGTTTTGCGCTGTGTTGAAAACAGTCAGTGCAACCCGCCTCGCCTCCCGCTATTAATACCCTTCCCCACTCAAGGACCCGGGCCCGCCATGAAATTCGACCTCGCCTACTGCCTCAGCCTCGACGATAAGCTGTCGATCTATGATGTGCGCGATTTGAATTTCGACGAGACGATGGAGTTCGATTCCGCCAAGGAGCATTTCCAGTGCCCCAACGATGCCTGCCGTTCAGCGTTTGATACGACCAATGTGTTGGGGACGTTCAACGCCAAGAACGTGAATTACGTGCGCACGCCGCACTTCAAGAACATACCCAGCACGCGGCATGTCGAGGGTTGTCCTTATGCCAGCTTGAAGACGCCGGCGTCGGGGCTGGAGGTGGACGGTGCGGAATCGGATGACAGTCGGGAGGAGCATTTTCCGTCGGAGTTGTTGCTGACTCGGCGTGAGTATGTGCGTAAGCCGTCGAACCCAGCCGTGGCGGCGGATGTCATGCGGGATGACCCAAAACCAACTTCAGCGGTCAGTAACGTCGAGCATCCGACTCGGGAGTCGGCGCCGGACAAGACCAGTGTCTTCGCCCATCCGGTGGAGTGTTTTGTGTCGAACTTCGAGGACAAGGAGCTGCTCAAGCGCATGCCGCTGAAGATTGGCGAGCACACGGCGCCTTATGGGTCGTTCTTCAAGAAGATCGAATATCTGCAGGACAATAAGGGGCTGATTTACTGGGGAAAGATCAAGGAGATCAAGGATTACACGCAGAGCTTTCGCATCGATTTCGAACAGAAGGTCTGGTTCAAGCAACCGGACGAGGCGAAGAAGAAGCCTTACTCGGTGAACGTTTACTTGAGCAAGAAGCTGATCGACAACTACCGCAAGCGCAAAGCGTTTCTGGAAGAGATCAAGCACGCCGTCGACAGCGACGCGCAGTTGTATTGCTTCTTTTATGGGGTGACACCGGAGTTGAAGCAGGTGCCGAGCAAGAAAAACCCCGAGCAGACGTTCGGGGTGTTCAGTGCCAATATCGAGAACCTGGATCACTTCATTATTCGTGAAGCGCCGGGGTTGGCGGAGAAGTAATCAGCCTTACTGAAGACGACTCTCCAGATCTCTGATTTCCTGCTTCACCTCTTTACGCCGATCACGTGCAGCCTGAATAACTTGCTCATCCCGCCCGCAGTAGGTGCGCAACCAGTGCGCCATCATTTCCTCGCTCGGGTAGTAATAGTCTTTATGACCTTTACTGCCTCTGAGGAAGTCGTTCATCTGCGCGTCGAAACGGCCGGCCGCATACTCATCCGGCGGTAAGGTGCCCCACTCCGCAGCACAATCCTGGAAGAACCAGGCGATATCATCGATGTGTTTCTGCGCACCACGATGTCGGCGTTTGTATAGCCGGTACTCGCGATTGCTTTCCTCGAAGCGCTCCATCATCGGCTCATCTTCGACCCACTGCAGGATATCGTTCTGCCCTGCGTGGCGTATCAGGCCATTGATCCATCGCTCGGAAAACCGATGAACAAAACCCTCGACGTCAGCTTTTTTGGCGTCGGCGAAGATCATGCAGTAACGGGTTTGTACATGGATGACGAATAACACGTGCTTGCGTTGGACGGTGATGGCATGGACCAACCACTGTTCGGTGAACTCACCTTGCTCATCGTCCTCAATGGTGGGCGATGGCGGTGTGTCTACTGGGCTGATTTTTTTACCTTTGTGCACGCGACTGAAGAAATTGCTGGCCGCTTCGGTGCAGTTAAAGATCAGCATCCCTGGTCCTTTGATTGATAAGGTTGTGTCGCTCAGTCCGGTCGCTCTGCTACTGAATCTTGAACAGTGCGAAGGCCTATTCTTGCGAATAAGCCGACGGATTCCAACCTTACTTGGCGCACATACTCAGCATTACCAAAACCAGCAAACCAATATAAACCCGCGCATGCACCCGATCCGGTATCCGCCCGATCCACGGTGTGGCCAGCCGGATGCCTATCATCGATCCGGCAGTCAGCACCGCAAACGCCAGCACATCCACATAACCGATAAACCACGGCCCCAGATCAAACTCGGTAAAACCCGCCATCGCCATGTAAGTCAGCGTCCCGGCTACCGCAACCGGCAAACTCAACGGATTGGCCATGGATGTCGCCTTTGACATGCTCAGCCCACAACGCCGCAACAACGGCACGGTCATGACGCTGCCGCCCACGCCGAGAAACGTGGCGATGGTACCGATGCCTACACCGCCGCCAGACACTTCTGCCCTGCCCAATCTCCGTGGGATTACAGCGTCAGACTGTGTGAGAAAACCGCGTCGGAACAAGCAGTCCAGAATCGTCACGCCGAGGTAGGCGATGAAGGCATAGCGAATCAGCTCACCACTCGCCGACATCGCTGCAACGGCTCCGACGATAGCGCCCAGGCCGATGAACCCGCCCAATGGCCACAGGTAATGGCGAATGAGATTACCGGCGCGGTGATGCTTTGCGGTGGCGATCAGGGCGTTGACGATCATCACGCAGGTCGAGGTTGCAACGGCAATGTGCATTGCCGATTGGCTGATGGGGTCGTCGGCGCCTTGGCTGGCCGTGAGCATGCGGTATAGCAAGGGCACGACGACGAATCCGCCGCCGAAGCCGAACAGTACGGCGGTGACGCCGGTCATGCAGCCGAAGAGTGCCAGCAAGAGGTAGAAGAACATCGCACATCGTCCGTTGGTTGAGAGTGGCCGACGATAGAGCGATGGGGCTTGGCCTGCTTCAGCAAGTCAGCCAATAATGTTTGCGTTTACGCCAACCGCTGGATGCCGCTCGATGCGCAATGTTTCGATTGATCTGCTGGACGATACGCCACGACCGGTGGTGGCTATCGGTACGGATTACCCCGACGGTCGTCTGTTGCCGCGCCATACCCACCGGCGGGCGCAGTTGTTGTACGGCGCCACCGGGGTGATGCAGGTGAGCACGCACGACGGCAATTGGGTGGTGCCGCCGCAGCGGGCGGTGTGGATTCCCCCGGGGGTGGCGCATGAGGTGTTGATGCTGGGGGTGAGCACTCGCAGCTTATACATCGAACCGGGGGCGGTTGATTTGGGCAATCGCTGTCAGGTGATCAGTGTTTCGCCGTTGATGCGGCATTTGCTGATGGAGGCGGTGGAGGTTGCGCTGGAGTACGACGAGGCCGGGCGTGATGGTGTGCTGATTGATTTGTTGCTGCATGAATTGGCTCGTAGCGCTCATTTGCCGTTGCACATTCCGTTGCCTCCGGATTCGCGGCTGCTTGGGTTGTGTCAGACGTTTCTTCGGCAGCCGAACGCTCACCAATCGCCGCAACAATGGGCTGATCAGTTGCATATTAGTTTGCGTACGTTCAATCGTTTGTTCCGCCAACAGACCGGCCTGAGTTTCAGCCAATGGCGGCAGCGGGCTTGTGTGGTGCTGGCCTTGGCGCGGCTGGCGGTGGGCACGCCGGTGACGCGGATTGCGCTGGATTTTGGTTATGACAGCCCGGCGGCATTCTCGACGATGTTTCGTCGGGTGCTGGGGCAGGCGCCGTCCGTTTGGTTGGAGGGGGCGAAATAGCGAGCTCGCGGCAAGCGCAGAACCCGTAGGAGCGAGGCTTGCCCGCGAAGAACGATGACGCGTAATACCTGAAAAACTGCGGTGTATTCTTCGCGGGCAAGCCTCGCTCCTACAGGTTTTGCGTTATTTTCTTTACTGATCGGTCTTAGCCACTGCCTTGTTCTGACAGCAACTCAAAACTCTTCTCCTTCACATCCTGGGAATCCAGACCGATTTGCACCCGGAACTCGCCCGGCTCGGCGACGTGTTCCAACTGGGCATTGAAGAACTTCAAGTCGTTCTCATTAATGCTGAAGTGGACCGCTTTCTCCTCCCCTGCCTTGAGCATGATTTTTTGAAAGTTCTTCAGTTCTTTGACCGGACGGCTGACGGATCCAACGACATCGCGGATATACAGCTGAACCACCGTTTCGCCGTCACGCTGGCCGATGTTCTTCACCATGACGCTGGCGACGAGATTGTCAGTCTTGCTCAGTGTGGTCGAAGACAGGGCCATGTCGGTCAGGCTGAAGTCGGTATAACTCAGCCCGTAGCCGAAGGGATAAAGCGGCCCATGGGATTGATCGAAATATTGAGACGTGTAGTTGCGAAGCGCCCCCGCTATGTAGGGGCGACCGGTGTTCAAGTGGCTGTAGTAATTGGGGATCTGCCCCACGGAGCGTGGGAAGGTGATGGGTAGCTTGCCGGACGGGTTGTAGTCCCCGAACAACACATCGGCAACGGCGTTGCCTCCCTCGGAGCCGCTGTACCAGGTTTCCAGAATCGCATCGGCCTGTTTCTGCTCCTTGCCGATGGACAGTGGCCGGCCGTTCATCAATACCAGTACCAGCGGTTTGCCGGTGGTTTTCAGGGCGGTGATCAATTCACTCTGGCGCCCGGGCAGATCGAGGCTGGTTCGACTGGCCGCCTCATGAGACATGCTGCGGGGCTCGCCCACCACGGCAATCACGACATCGGCTTGCTGTGCAGCCTTGACCGCTTCGTCAATCATTTCTGCTGCCGGACGGGGGTCGTTCGCGATTTCGGACACGCCCTGGTATTCCAGGTATTTAACGACCTCCTGATCCTCCTCGAGGTTGGCGCCTCGGGCATAGATCAGCGAACCCTGGTTCATCGCGTTTTTCAGGCCGTCGTAGATCGTTACCGATTGCGCGGGCACGCCGCTTGCGGACCAACTGCCCATGATGTCGACGGTACTTTTTGCCAATGGGCCTATGAGTGCAATCACACCCTCTTTTTTGAGCGGCAAGAGCCCGTTTTCATTCTTCAGCAGCACCAATGTCTTGCGTGCCACCTCACGGGCCTGCGTTCTGTGCAGACGGTATTCGGCGTTGTTATCAGCGGGGTCTTCACTGGCAATGCCGATGCGTCGGTAAGGGTCTTCGAACAGCCCCATGTCGTACTTGGCCCCCAGCACTTCACGCACCGAGTTATCAATATTGCTCTGGGAAATAGCGCCAGACTCAAGCAGCCCCTGTAGCTCCGGACCATAGGAGAAGTCGTTCATGCTCATATCAACGCCAGCCCTGATCGCGAGCCTGGCCGCTTCGCGGGGGTTCTTCGCAACACCATGCTGAACCAGATCGTTTATCCCGTTATGGTCGCTGATGACCAGCCCCTTGAAGCCCCATGCCTTGCGAAGCAGGTCTTGCATCAACCATGCATTGGAAGCGGCTGGCACGCCATTTATCGAGTTAAGCGCCACCATCATCGCCCCCGCGCCACCTTCAATCGCCGAACGATAAGGTGGCAGGTAATCCTGGTACATCCGGGCCAGGCCCATGTCGACGCTGTTGTAGTCGCGTCCACCCTCGACAGCTCCATACAACGCAAAGTGTTTGGCGCTGGCCATGATGCTGTCGGGTGCATTCGGGCTTGCGCCCTGGTAGGCCTGGACCATCGCTTTGGCAATGCGTGAAACCAGATAGGTGTCTTCGCCGAAGCCTTCGGAGGTGCGCCCCCAGCGAGGATCCCGGGCGATATCTATCATCGGGGCGAAGGTCAAATCGATACCGTCGGCACTGGCTTCTTTCGCGGCTGTTCGACCGCTCAACTCGATAGCGCCAATATCCCAGCTGGACGCCAACGCCAGGCCAATGGGAAAAATGGTTCGATGGCCGTGTATCACGTCCCAACCGAAAAACATCGGTATTTTCAGGCGGCTTTGTTGAGCCGCGTCCTGCATGGGTCGGTTTACGTAACGGGATACAGAGCCGTAGGTACCACCGATCCGCCCGGCGGCGATCTCTTCGCGTATTTTTTCGGGCGTCATCTTTTCATCAATAGCGATCAGCCGCAGTTGGCCGATTTTTTCCTCCAGGGTCATCTGATTTATCAGGTTGCTGACAAAGGCCTCTTTGCTTAACGATGCCATATCAGCCACGACGGGCAGACTTGTAAAACCGATCAGGGCACATAGCAGACGTAGTCTTTTCATGATTCCCTTCCCTGCATAACGCTGTGACGCACTGCGTCATAAACGCCACCTTTCCTTGTATTGAAGATCAGAAAGCTGACGTTCAATCATTGCTGCTGACGGGAGCTGAAAGCCTTGAGCTTTCAGGATCCCGCATAGAAACAGCGTAGTCGCTCCCAAGCTCCTGCCTGACTGAAAAATGTAATCAATCAAGAAAATGAGATTGATCCGGGATCAAAACAACTGTACAAAAACACAGTACATTTTGAATCAGCACTCTCGAGCCCGGAGAACACCATGGCCAATCTTGCGATGAAAATTACCCTGGAACGTATCGCTCTCTTCCAGTTCACCCCCGCCCACTGTGCCCAGGCCCGAGCGATGCTGGGCTGGAGTATTGAAGAGTTATCCGAGGAATCCGGGGTTTCCGTTGACGCCATTCAGCGTTTCGAGGCGGAACGCGATGTGCTGGATGTCACCCGGCTGGCGTTGGCGTATCGGTTTGAGTCGCAAGGTCTGGTGTTCTTCCCGGGGTTTGCACCGGGCAGAGGGATGAATGTGCGAGGGTCGACGCCGGATCCGGTGGGGCGGGCGGATTATGCGATGGTTGAGTGAGGTGTCAGCAGATGAATGAAATCGATGGAAGCAACAGCTGCGTTTATGAGGCGCTGGGCTATCCCGAGGCGGGTGAGAGGCGGGCCAAAGCCGAACACGTCATGAAGATTGGCCTGCTCCTCCATACCGATCGGCTGAGTAAGACCGAGGCTGCGCAAAGGCTCGGACTGTCTCAGGAAGAACTGGACGAAATACTGAGTGGAAAATCTCGCGATTTGACCGTGGCAAAGATCTCGGAATATCTAAACCTGCTACTGGATGAACGCAGATAGATGGGTTCAGAACTCGGGCCGCTCCCACGGCAAGCGGCCCGGCAGCACAACATCAAGCGTTCTGAGGCGCCATCGGATCGCTGACACCTTCCAATTCCACCCACCAGGTATGACCACGCTGCGGATACATCACATTGAACGCCTCGCCCATCTGCGGTGTGGTGATCGACACGTTCCGCTCCCAGGCCAACGCCAAAATACGGTCGAAAGGTTCGTACCAGGCGTGCATCGACAGGTCGAAGGTGCCGTTATGGATCGGCAGCAACCAGCGCCCTTTAAGGTCTATGTGGGCTTGCAGGGTTTGCTCGGGCTGCATGTGAACGTGCGGCCACTCGACGTTGTAGGCGCCGGTTTCCATGAGCGTCAGATCGAACGGACCGTACTGTTCGCCGATGCGTTTGAAGCCGTCGAAGTAGCCGCTGTCGCCACTGAAGAAGATCCGTGTGTCGCCGTCGATCATCACCCACGACGCCCAAAGGGTGCTGTTGCCGTCGAACAGGCCACGGCCGGAAAAGTGCTGCGACGGTGTGGCGACGAATTGAACGCCATCGACCTCGGTGCTCTGCCACCAATCCAGTTGGCGCACTTTGCTGGCATCGATGCCCCACTTGATCAGCGTGTCACCCACGCCCAGCGGGGTGAGGAAGTAGCGGGTCTTGTTCGCCAGTTTCAGGACGGCCTGATGATCGAGGTGGTCGTAATGATCGTGGGACAGGATCACCGCTTCAATCGGCGGCAAGTTTTCGAGGCTGATCGGAGCCTGATGGAAACGCTTGGGGCCGGCCCATTGCACCGGCGAGGCACGCTCGGCGAAGACCGGATCGGTGATCCAGAACTTGTCACGCAGTTTCAGCAGTACGGTGGAATGACCGAGGCGATAGACGCTGTGGTTGGGCGCAGCGATCAACGCAGCCTGGGTCAGAGTTTCCACTGGGACGGGAGTGGACGGACGGGTGTCGCGTGGTTTATGGAAGATCATGTTCCAAATAATGCGCAAGGTTTTGCGAAAGCCTTCACGCTGCACCGGCACATGATTTCGGTACTGCCCTTGCGCCTGTCGAGACGCGTCGGACGTTGAGGCGCTATGCGCAGGGGACGTTGAAGTGGCCATGACTGAATGACTCCAGAAAAACCGCTCATTAGCGATTTCTTGCTTGGGACGATAAATGGCCAAGGCATGCACGCATTAGCCGCAGATTCTATTTTTTACCGGGCAGGATTAACAAAACATTACACTGCACAGTGTAGTTTCAAGGTTGCATCAAAGCCGATCACAAGTAAACTACCAAGTGTAGTTATCCACTTCTTCCTGCCTAAGCGTATTTATGACAGCCTCACAGCGCCTCACTGACCGTAAACGCGAAGCCATCATCCAGGCGGCGATTGCCGAATTCCGTGCCAACGGTTTCGACATCACCAGCATGGACAAGATCGCCGCCACCGCTGGCGTGTCGAAGCGCACGGTGTACAACCACTTTCCGAGCAAGGAAGAGTTGTTCGCCGAAATTCTTAATCAATTGTGGGCGCGTGTGACGGCTGAACAGGAAACGGCCTACCGCCCTGACCTGCCCCTGCGCGATCAGTTGCGCCTGATGTTGCAGGCGAAACTGCAGATGCTGTCCGATGACAACTTTCTCGACCTGGCGCGGGTGGCGATCGCCGCCACCATCCATTCTCCAGAGCGCGCACAGAACATGGTCGCCCGAATGGGCGAACGCGAAGAAGGTCTGACTGTGTGGATTCGCGCTGCCCAGGCCGATGGGCTATTGAAACCTGTCGCACCCGAGTTCGCCGCGCAACAGGTCCAGGGATTGCTCAAGTCCTTTGCCTTCTGGCCACAGATCTCCATGGGCCAGCCAGGCTTGTCGCCCGAGATGCAGCACACCGTTGTGGAGTCGGCGCTAGACATGTTCCTGGCCTGTTATGAGCTCTGAATCAAGCTGCAAAAAATGACAATGTCCGCGGCTTTATCGCTGACCGGTCGCTCTGAGTAGAAACACCGAAATGTGTTTCAGGATGAAACTGGCGCCGGAGCTATAGTGAGCCTCAGTCCCAGCGGCCATGCAGAGAGCACCATGAGCACCCCGACCCGCGAAACCGAAACCGAACTCACCGGCCCCGTCGATCACCTGCGCTTCCATCGCCCTCACGCTCACCTGGCACCTACTTTCGGCACCGACCGTTTTGCCCTGCGCGCCGAGGCCTTTGCGCGATTCTTCGGCACGCCGACTTTTCTCGGCGCCCAGACCCTGATTGTGGTGATCTGGATTTGCCTGAACTTGTCCGGCGTGACCGATTTTGATCTGTACCCGTTCATCCTGCTCAACCTGGCGTTCAGCCTGCAAGCGGCCTATGCCGCACCGCTGATTCTGCTGGCCCAGACGCGTCAAGCGGCGCGGGACAAAGCCCAATCAGACGCGGATGCGCGACATCGTGAAGCCTTGGCCGTGGCCAACAGCGATCGTCAGGCCCAGGCCGCGCGACACACCGCGCAACTGTTGGAACTGCTGGAGCAAAACACCCGGCTCACCGAAATCACCAAAACCCTGACCGAACGCATCGAAAGCCTGACGTCGGAAATGCATCAACACTTCGTAGGCAAAGAGCCGCCGAAGGCGTGATCCGACTCAAGGTAACTTCAGCGCCCGCCCCAACTCATCGAACAACGTCACCACCGAGCGCAATGCGCGGCAGTCTGGTCGAGTAAGCAACCACAGTGCGGTGTCGTAACCGTGCAAGGGCTCGGTCAACGGTTGCAGTCCGTCACCGATGAGGAAGTCAGGCAACGCCGCGACGCCCAGCCCGGCCCGCACCAACTCGGTCACCGACAACATGCTGTTGCATCGATAGCTCGGCGTCACGCCAGGCAACTGCTGACGGCGCCAGGCGACGGTGGGGTGATCGGGCAGGAAGTCGTCGGGGGCGATCCAGGTCAATGCAGCCAGGTCGTGGGAATCAACCGATTGCAGATAGGCCGCGCTGGCACAGACCCGGTAGGAAATATCCGCCAGACGCCGGCCAACCAGATGCTCGGGCGGTGTGCGGGTCAGCCGCAACGCGATGTCGGCGTCGCGACGGCTGAGGTTGGCGAAATCGTTGGAGGTGCAGAGTTCAATGGTCAGCGCCGGGTAAGACGGCATGAACTGCGCCAGCGCCGGCAACAACAAACTTTGCAAGACTGAATCAGTGCAGGTCAGGCGCACGGTGCCGCTGATGACTTCACCGCCCTGCTCCACGCCAATGCGCGCCGCCTCCAGCGCTTGCTCCGCCCGCTCAGCCTGCTCGGCCAGGGTCTGCGCCAGTGTGGTCGGCAGGTAACCGGCGCGGCTCTTTTGGAACAGTTGCTGGCCCAGCGCGGCTTCCAGTCGGCGGACGGCGCGAAACACCGTCGACACATCGACCTTCAATAACGCCGAGGCCCGGGCCAGAGAGCCGCCGCGCACCAGGGCGAGGATCAGGGACAGGTCCGGATAGTCCAGTCTATAGTGCGTCGGTGCATTGATCACTTGGGATAATGCCAATATTGATTGCGTGAACGCCAATCTATAGTGGCTGCCAGGAATCAACAAGCGTCGAGATCACTCATGGAAACCAGCGCCATCCGCATCGCTCTGATCGGCGATTACGACCCACAGGTCACCGCCCACCAAGCTATTCCCGTCGCCCTCGGCATGGCCGCCGAACACTCAGGCAAGGACATACAGTTTCAATGGTTGGCCACCGACACCATCAACGCCGAGACGTCACTGGATGACTTCGATGGTTTCTGGTGCGTGCCTGCCAGTCCTTATCGCGACATGGACGGCGCATTACGGGCGATCCGTTTTGCCCGCGAGCAGCAGCGACCTTTCCTCGGCACTTGCGGCGGTTTTCAGCACGCGGTACTCGAATTCGCCCGCAACGTTCTGGGCTGGAGCGATGCCGAACACGGCGAGACCTCACCCGACGCGACGCGGGCATTACTCACGCCGTTGACCTGTTCGCTGATGGAAACCGTCGACAGCATTCATTTGGTTGAAGGCTCGTTGATCGCCAAGGCGTATGAAAGCGCTGAGATTCGCGAGGGATATCGTTGCCGTTACGGTGTGAATCCCGAGTTTGAGCGGGAGCTACTGAAACAGCAGTTGTGTGCGGTTGGCCACGATTCGACGGGGGATCTGCGGGCGGTGGAGTTAAAAGATCATCCGTTTTTTGTCGCCACACTGTTCCAACCGGAACGCGCCGCGCTCAAGGGTATTCTGCCGCCGTTGGTCCGCGCGTTGATCGAGGCTTGTGCGAGGCAAAAATCATGATCGCCCAGACACCAGCAACGCCTTACTACGCAGTGATTTTCACCTCGCTGCGCACCGACGGCGATCACGGTTATGAACAGGCGGCCGAACGCATGGTGGAACTGGCCCGGGAGCAACCCGGCTTTCTTGGCGTGGAATCGGCCCGAGGTGCGGATGGGCTTGGAATTACGGTGTCCTACTGGGATAGCGAAGCGGCGATCCTGGCCTGGAAACACCATTCCGAGCACAGCGCGATTCGCGAGCGCGGGCGGTCGACCTGGTATTCGGCGTGTCATACGCGAGTGTGCAGGGTTGAGCGGGCATATGCGTTCAAATAGTAAATGATGGGTATTCTTTAAATCGCCTTCGCGGGCAAGCCTCGCTCCTACAGGAATTCAACACGACCTGTAGGAGCGAGGCTTGCCCGCGAAGAGGCCAGAACAAACACCACAAAACATCAACCCCGCACCAAACTCCTCACCGCCGTAATCTGCGGCACGTCCCGTCGATTCATATACACCCGCAACGGTTCGGTGATGTTGATCCGGTCGTCGATGTTCTGGTCCAGCAGCAACTGGATCAGTTCGCGCTTGAGCGTCATGGTCTGCTCGGGGCCAAGTGCCCAGACGAATTCACTGGTGGGGATGATGCCGTCATCAGCCACGTCCATGCCGAACGAGTCTTCGCTGAAGCGCACGATGTAGTGGCCGGTCTTTCGATTGAGGCCGACGAAGCCTTTGAGTTGGTCGGCGGCCTGGCAAATGAGCTGGGAAGTGATGCGCACGGTAAACCTCACAAAAGGTCGCAAAGGACCGGTGATCGATGGTTTACACGCAGGGCAAGCGAACGGGTTTCCCTCTGCCGGGGAAACTGCCGGGCCAAGAGTACTGCAAAGAACCGCACAAAAGCGTTGAAAAAATTCTTCTATCAACACGTTTATGTCGGTCTGGCGATAGCGCAAGCGGCGCTCAGTTGTTAAAAGATACGTCTTTGAAAACCCATCGCAAAAGGACTTCGACCATGCCTGTCACCTTCACCAAGCGTGCCCTGTTGCTGAGCCTGATGCTCGGCCTCGGCCAGGCGCAGGCCGCCAGCGAGCCAAGCCCCACCGCATTGGCGACCCGTCTGGGCATTCCGCACCCGGCAGTGATCGCCCACCGTGGCGCGTCCTTCGATGCACCGGAATCCACCGCAGCGGCTTACAAACTGGCTCGCGATCTGGGTGCCGACTATCTGGAAATGGACCTGCAACGCAGCAAGGATGGCGTGCTGTTCGCCCTGCACGACAACAACCTGCAACGCACCACCGACGTCGCCAGCAAATTCCCTGAGCGCAAGGACAGTCTGGCCAACGAATTCACTATCGCCGAACTCAAAACCCTGGATGCCGGCAGCTGGTTCAACAGCGCTTACCCGGATCGCGCACGCCCGAGCTACGCGGGTCTGAAGATCCTGACCTTGGACGAAATCATCGACATCGCCCAAGGCAATCCGCTGCACAAGCCGGGCCTGTACATCGAAACCAAGGAGCCAAAGCAGTTCCCCGGCATCGAGCGCGACCTCAAGGATAAATTGCAGGACCGCGGCTGGCTAAGCCCGACCGGCTCAAAACTGGCGAAGAGCAATCTGGCGGTCGGCCAGGGCAAAGGCAAAGTCGTACTGCAAACCTTCGAGAAGAGCAGCCTCGAACTGCTTGAGAAGGAAATGCCGCAAGTGCCGAAAATCCTGCTGCTATGGGTGGGCGAAGGCAGCATCGAGCCGAAATCCAAAGTGACGTTCGCCGAGTCCGGTGACAAGGACAAAGCGAGTTACTACGCCAAACAGGAACCAAAAGACAAAGCCGAATTCCAGCAATGGGTCGAGTACGCCAAGGCCCAGGGCGCTATCGGTACCGGCCCTTCGGCCGCACTGACCAAGGGTGGCGATCAGAGCTATTCGGACCTGGTTAAACCGTGGATGAACCAGTACACCCACGATCAAGGCCTGCTGGTGCACGTCTACACCATCGACGATGCCGTGGATTACCAGAAAGTGGCGGATGCCGGTGTCGATGGCATCTTCACCAACCGCGCCAGCGAACTGCTGAATTTCTATAAGCGTCCGGCGGCGGCGAGCGTTGCGCAGTTGTTGCAGAACAACGGGTATTGATTCGAGACCGTGGCGCCTGCTTCGCTGTAGGAGCGGGCTTGCCCGCGAAGACGGCGGCACAGTCAACATTGATGTCGCGAGATACCGCTTTCGCGAGCAAGCTCGCTCCTACAGGATTCTTTTAAGCTGAGGCCACAGGTCATTAAGGGTGAATTAAGTTGCGCTGGCTAACCTGATCCCACTTAAACAGCTCATCCAAGGAAAGAACTTCATGAAAACCTTAACTGCCCTGTTCACCGTTGCTGCCCTGACCCTCACTGCTGGCCTGGCCCAGGCTGACGTACGCGTCGACCAAATCCCTGAGTTGGTCAAGAGTGGCAAGATCAAACCCCTGGAAGAACTGAACCAGGCTGCCTTGAAGTTGCACCCGGGTGCCACGATTACCGATACCGACCTGGATAACCACTTCAACGGTTACGAATATGAAGTCGAACTGCGGATGGCTGACGGCACTGAGTGGGACGTGGATCTCGATGCCACCACCGGCAAGGTTCTGAGCAACAAACAAGACACGTGATTCAACTGCAAAAAAGCCGCACGACTTTCCGATCGTGCGGCTTTTTTGCGTTCGGCGTCAGGCCGTTCACTGAAGCGACGAACGAAGTCGCGCCATTTCTCGCAAGCCCGCTAGAATCCCTCAAACCATTCGGCATGTTGAAGCAGAGAACCACGGATATGGGGCAAACAGCGGCAGCAGACATCTCCACGATCAGCCGGATCAGTGCGCTGCCGGCGATTCTTCAGGTGATCAGCGAGTTGACCGGCTTGCGGTTCGCAGCGGTGGCCCGTGTTGCCGAAGACTCCTGGACCGTCTGCGCGGTGCTCGATCGACTGGATGTCGGTGTGCAGGTAGGCGATGAACTGAAGCTGGTCGCCACCCTGTGCGACGAAATCCGTCAGGGTCAACACTCAGTGGTGATCGACAAGGCCAGTGAAGACCCGCTCTACCAAGATCACCACACGCCCCGTACCTATCCATTCGAAAGCTACATTGCCGTCCCGATAGTGCGCACCGATGGGCGCTTTTTCGGCACCCTTTGTGCCCTTGACCCCAATCCGGCGCCACTCAAGTCCAGCACGATCCAGAGCACCATGGAGTCATTCGCCCGAATGCTCGCGCTGCAGATCGAAGCCGAAGAAAACCAGCAACGGACCGAAACGACGCTGATCAAGGAGTGCCAAACCGCCGAACTACCCGAACAATTCATCGCCGTACTCGGCCATGACCTGCGCAACCCCTTGTTCGCCATCAGTGCCGGCGCCGAAATGCTCCTGCGCAAAGTCTCTGACCCGGCGAATGAGCAACGGGCCCGGCATATCCTCACCAGCGCCCGACGTGCGACCAAACTGGTGGACGATGTGCTGGACTTCGCGCGAGGTTCACTGGGCCGAGGCATCCCGGTGAACATTGAGCCGTGCCCGGATCTGGCGGATGCGTTGCGGCATGTGACTTCCGAGATCCAGAGCATTCACCCCAAACGCATCATTCAGTCGTCGATTGGCGACCTGAGCAACGTTCATTGCGATCGTGAACGGGTCACGCAATTGTTATCCAATCTGGTGGCGAACGCCGTTGTCCACGGAGATCCCGGCGGCCTGATCGAGGTCAGTGCGCAGGTCGAGGACGGACACTTTGTGTTGAGCGTAAAAAACCAGGGGCTGATTGCCGAGGATGCGTTGCCGCATCTGTTCCAACCCTACTCGAAACCAGTCGGCGCAACACCACAGGCCGGTCTCGGGTTGGGGTTGTACATCGCCAGTCAGATTGCGCAGGCCCATGGAGGAAAACTGGAGGTGCTGTCGACCGAGCAACAGGGCACGACGTTTACCTTCAGCTTGCCCTCACGGACTTAAGCGGTGGTGCTGACCACCGAACCCGACGTACTGCCACCCTCATCCTGCAACGCCTGCAACAACGCCGCCGTCACCGTCTGCAACGAAGCCGACGTGGCTGCAACTTGCGACTGAGCCGCCGCAACGTTCGCAGCTTTGGCTTCGGCGCTGTCTTGCTTGGCCTGGGCTGCTTGCAGTTGTTGCTGCTGTTCCTGCAATTGCTTTTGCAGCTCGGCGAGCTGCTTGCGCAGCTCTTTCACCGTATCGGATTCGCTGCTGCTGGAACTGCTGTCACTCGACGCGGGAGTACCGCCAGCGGCAACCTTGGTGGAGTCGCTGGACGTCTCGGTAGTCGCTGCGACTGAGGTGTCTTCGCTGCTGTCGCTGATCGTGACGCTGCTCGAAGAGGTCGAGACAGTCTGGTTGATCGAAACGGAGTTGATACTGACCATGAGATTTATCCATGTGGAGTTATTAAATCCGTCATCGACTGGTACGGCGCGAACTTGAGAGCGACTGTATACCGAGTCGGTAACCGAATCGGTACACAGCCCATTTCACTAGGCGCTCAACCGCGCCGTCACTTCATTCAACTGCCCCGACAACCCATGCAGATTGTGGCTGGCCGCTTCGGTGCGCTGCACATTGTCCAGGTTGGTACTGGCGATGCTGGTGATTTCGGTGAGGTTGCGCGAGATGTCTTCGGCCACTGAAGTCTGCTCTTCGGCGGCGGTGGCGATCTGGCGGTTCATGTCGCGAATGGCTTCCACGGCATGGGTGATGCGCTCGAGCATGGCGCCGGCCTGAGTCACTTGCTCGACGCTTTCTTCGCTGCGCGACTGGCCGCTTTCGATGGCTTGGGCCGCGTCCACCGCACCGGTTTGCACGGTTTGAATGATCTGGTTGATCTCGATGATTGACGCTGCCGTGCGCTGGGCCAGGCTGCGCACTTCATCTGCGACCACCGCAAAACCACGCCCGGCTTCCCCAGCACGGGCCGCTTCGATTGCGGCGTTGAGCGCCAGCAGGTTGGTCTGTTCGGCAATGCCGCGAATCACTTCCAGCACTTTACCGATGCGCCCGCTGTCGGCTTCCAGACGACGGATGACCGTGGCCGTATTGGCGATTTCGCCGCGCATTTGGGTGATAGTGTGAATGGTGCCCTGCATGACTTTTTCACCCTGCTGGGCGGATTGGTCGGCGTCGTCGGCCGCACGTGCGGCGTCGGCTGCGTGACGCGCGACTTCTTGCGCGGTGGCGGACATTTCGTTCATCGCCGTGGCCACCTGATCGGTGCGGTTGAATTGCTCGTTGGTGCCGCTGGCCATGAGGCCGGCAATCGAGTTCAGCTCGCCGCTGGCGCTGTCCAGGTCCGTCGCACTGCGCTGCAAGCGGCTGAAGGTTTCGGCGAGAAAATCGCGCAAGGTGTTGGCGGCCCTGGCCAGGTTGCCCAACTCGTCCTGACGGCTGCTGGCCACGCGCTCGGCGAAGCGCCCTTGGCTGAGTTGTGCCACATAGTCGATCAGTTTACGGATCGGCTCCACCAGGTTGCGGTTGACCAGCCATAGACTCAACAGGCCAATCAGCAGGCCCGACACCAGCATCACCACGAGCCCCAGCAATACGGTCTGATCGGCGCTGACGCTGATCAGCTTCGATTGTTCGGTGCCCTGCTTGCGCAGTTCGCTGACCAGTTCGCTCATCTGCTCGCTGGCGGCACGGTCCACGCCCTTGACCGCGTTGTCGCCGGCCGTTGGGTCGGCACCGGCAGCGACGTAGGCATCACGGCCCTTCTGATAGGCCGCACCTAATACACGATGTTCTTCACGCAAGCGTTCGATGCGGGTCTTGAGTTGCGGCTCGATGCCCTTCTGCCCGGCCAGTTCACCGAGGATGCCCTGCACGTCGCGCTGGCGGTCCTCGAACTGCTTCCAGTATTTGTCCAGGTTCGCAGGTTCCTTGCCGCGCAGCAGAACGTTCTTCCACTCCTGAACCTGCACCTTGAATTGCAGGTTGGCTTCATCGATCAATTGCGAGGTGTGCAACGGACCTTCGATCAGGTTCGCGTAGCTCTGGACACCGCTGGACAGAAAGTGAAAGCAAGCCAAAGCGATCAGCAACATCGCCAACAGGCTGCCGCTCAACAGGGCGAGGATTTGCGCTCTCAGGGATTTTTGCAAAAACATCGAGTGATATCTCATGGCAGGGATAAGGCACGCCCAAGCGGCGTGCAAGATGTCCGGACATCCCTGTCAGCGACGCTGGCTCACGACCGGAATCGGAAGATCAACATCACCCACATCGGCGGGCCAGAGACTTTCTTGAGCCCTTCCGACCACCGGTAGAAGGCGGATTTTCCGGCGCCATTCAACTGTCACAAAATCTTCAAATTACATTGCGATGATGAGGCACAAGTGAACCTGTGAAACCCGCGACAGGCGTTCCTTCCAGCGAGACCTCATGAACCACAGCATCGACCAGCGCCATCGCGATTCCGCCCTGTTCGGCCTGCTTTACGGTTTCAGTTTTCGCCCCGGCGAGCGCGGCCGAGAGATCGATTCGGCCAAGGCGCTGCACTGCCTGCAACAACCGGACGACAGTGATGAATTCCTCTGGCTGCACCTGAACCTGGCCCATGCCGCGTGCGAGCGCTGGATGAAAAGCCATCTGGCATTGCCCGATGAGTTTTTCGAAGCCTTGCACGAAGGTTCCCGCTCAACGCGCATCGAGCATGTCGATTCGGCGTTGCTGGCGGTGGTCAACGACGTGGTGTTCAACCTCAGCAGCATGGTTTCATCGGACGTCTCGACGCTGTGGGTCTGCGCCCGCAGTCGGCTGATCGTCAGCGCCCGGCTGCAACCGTTGCACTCGGTGGACAAGCTGCGCTCTTCGGTGAAGGCCGGTGAATGCTTTCGCTCGCCGCTGGAACTGCTGGTGCATTTGCTGCGCGATCAGGGCGAAGTGCTGACGCAGATCGTGCGCAAGACCAGCCTCAGTGTCGATCAGATCGAAGATGAGTTGCTGTCGTCGCGCCTGTCGACCAACCGGGCTGAGCTGGGCGCCAATCGCCGGGTGCTGGTGCGCCTGCAACGGTTGCTGGCGCTGGAGCCGGGCTCGTTGCTGCGCCTGCTCAATCGCCCGCCGCACTGGTTGCAGAAGGAGGACGTCAAGGAGCTGCGCAAGTCCACCGAGGAATTTGCGCTGATCATCAACGACCTCACGGCCCTCGGTGAACGGATCAAGCTGTTGCAGGAAGAAATTGCCGCCAACCTCAACGAACAGAGCAACCGCACGCTGTTCACCCTGACCGTGGTCACGGTGCTGGCGCTGCCGATCAACATCATCGCCGGTTTCTTCGGCATGAACGTCGGCGGCGTGCCGCTTTCCGGTGATCCGGAGGGGTTCTGGATTCTAGTGGCGCTGGTCGCGACGTTTACCCTGATTGCCGGGCGCTGGGCGTTTCGCAAGCGGCAGGATTATTGATCACGACCATCACACCGTCCCGCCCTGATAGGAGCGAGGCTTGCCCGCGAAGGCGATCTAACAGTCAAAATCATCGTTGAATGTGGAATCGCCTTCGCGGGCAAGCCTCGCTCCTACAAAGGCGGATTTAACCCTCGCAAGCTCTGCGCACTAAGAGCCGCTCACGCATCACGTCATAGCCCCAGTGATAAACGTAGGTGTACGGCAGGAAAAACAGCAGTACGCCGATGTCCAGCAGGAACGCCTGCCACAGGCTGACCTTCAGCCACCAGGCAATCAATGGCACGCCAAACGCGACCAGACCGCCTTCGAACAACAGCGCGTGCACCACGCGCACCCAGGCGTTACGCACAATGGCAAAGCGCTTGAGCAATCGGTCGAACACGCCGTTGAAGACCACGTTCCAGGCCAAGGCAAGGGCTGCAATGGCCATGGTGACCGCGCCCATTTCCAGCATGGGTTTGTCCATGACCCAGGCCAGCAGCGGGGTACAGATCAATATCGCCAGCAGTTCTAAACCGATGGCCTGGAAAATTCGTTCAGTGATGGATTTGTTGGCGTTCATGGCCAGACTCCCTGAGTGACTATGGTTGCCATGATCTGTCATCACGCCGATACTTCATAACCAATAACCATCGACAAAGGCGATAGTTAATGGCTTCCCACGAAGTGTTGCTGGCGTTTGTCCAAGCGGCGACTCAAGGCTCGTTTTCCGCCGCGGCGCGCAAGCTCGGTCGCAGTCAGTCGACCATCAGCGCCGCAGTGGCCAGCCTGGAAATCGACCTGAACCTTGCCCTCTTCGACCGCAGCAGTCGCAAGCCGAGCCTGACCCCGGCCGGGCACGTCATGCTGCAGCGGGCCGAGGAGATTCTGGCCGCCACCAGCCGTCTGGAAATGACCGCCAGCCAACTCTCCCAAGGCGTCGAACCGAAGCTGACCGTGGCGATATCCGATACATATCAGTCCGACCGTTTTGAAGCGGCGCTCAGTGCTTTCGAGCAGCGTTATCCAGACCTGGAACTTGAATGCCTGATCGCCGAATGCGATGACCTGGTGGCACTGGTGCAACGCGGTCGAGCGCATGTCGCCTTCGCCGAGATGCAAGACAGCTACCCGCCAGACCTGGTCAGTTCGACGGTGGACGAGCGCACGGAAATCGCCCTGTTCGTGTCCCACGCTCACCCGTTGGCGAAGCTGAAGGGAATCGATCAGGACGTGCTGCAACAGCACCGCGAGCTGCGTCTGGCGACGATCGTCAATCCGTATGAAAGCCGCGCGAAAGGTCGCGTCTGGTCGGCGCCGAGTTACTTGATGCTGCTGGAAATGGCCCAGGGCGGGTTCGGCTGGGCGCCGTTGCCTCGGTGGCTGGTGGGGCGGTTCGGGGCGGGGTCGTTGGTGGAGCTGAAGGTGCGCGGCTGGCCGAAACCGGTGTATGTCGATGCGCTCTGGTCGCGGCTACATCCGCCGGGGCCGGCGGGGAGCTGGTTATTGAGCAAGATGCTGGAGTGATGTGATCTTGTGGGCCCCTTCGCGGGCAAGCCTCGCTCCTACAAGGACCGGTTGACCCCAATCGGGTAATCGACACGAATCCTGTAGGAGCGAGGCTTGCCCGCGAAGGGGCCGGTGAAACCACATCACTCCAACGCCCGAAGTCGCCCCTCGATAAACCGCCGCTCCGGCACTTGCTGCGTCAATTCCAACGCACGTTCATACGCCGCCCGCGCCTCCTCCACCCTGCCCAACTGTCGGTAAAACTCTGCCCGCGCCGAGTGCGCCAGGTGATAATCCAGCAACTCGCCCCGCGCCAGAATCCCTTCGATCAACATCAAGCCGGCCAATGGGCCATCGCGTTTGGCCAGCGCCGCCGCGCGGTTGAGTTCGATCACCGGCGACGGCACGGCCCGCAGCAGCACATCATACAAACCGACAATTTGCGGCCAGTCCGTCTCCTGCGCCGTCGGCGCTTCGGCATGCACCGCCGCAATCGCCGCTTGCAAGCAATAAGGCCCGAAGCGCCGGGTCGTCAGCGCCCGCTCCACCAGTGCGCAGCCTTCGGCAATCAGCTCGGCGTTCCACAACGAGCGATCCTGTTCGTCCAGCACAATCAACTCGCCGTCGGGCGAGGTCCTGGCCGGGCGCCGGGACTCATGCAACAGCATCAGCGCCAGCAACCCCATCACCTCAGGTTCAGGCAACAGCTCCATCAGCAACCGACCGAGACGAATCGCTTCACGCGTCAGGTCTTCGCGGGTCAGTTCGCTGCCGATAGACGCCGAGTACCCTTCGTTGAACACCAGATAAATCACCCGCAGCACGCTGTCGAGACGCTCGGGCAGTTCCGTCAGGGTGGGCACTTGGTAAGGGATTTTCGCATCACGAATCTTGGCCTTGGCCCGCACGATGCGCTGGGCGATGGTGGCTGGCGCCGCGAGAAAGGCCCGGGCGATTTCTTCAGTGGTCAGGTCGCAGACTTCGCGCAGGGTCAACGGCACTTGAGCATCCGCCGCCAGTGCCGGGTGACAACAGGTGAAAATCAGCCGCAGGCGATCGTCTTCCACGTCTTCGTCACTCCAGTCGGCCTGTTCCAGCGCCTCCAGTTGTGCGATCAGCATCGGTCGGGACGCGTTAAAGCGCGCGCGCCGACGTAATACATCGATGGCCTTGAAGCGCCCGGTGGACACCAGCCAGGTGCGCGGATTGTCCGGCACACCATCACGCTGCCAGCGCTCGACCGCGACGAAGAACGCCTCGTGCAGCGCTTCTTCGGCGAGGTCGAAATCGCCGAGCAGACGGATCAGGGTCGCCAGAATCCGCCGTGAGTCTTCGCGGTAAACCTGCTCGACTCGCGCCTTGACCGCTGCGTCCGCCATCACTCAGGGATTCAACTGGCGCACAGGGCGTACTTCAACACAGCCGACCCGGGCCGCCGGAATGTTGCCGGCGACCTGGATGGCTTCATTGAGGTCCTTGGCATCGATCAGGTAGAAGCCGGCCAACTGCTCCTTGGTTTCAGCGAACGGGCCATCGGTGACCGACATTTTGCCGTTGCGCATGCGCACGGTGGTCGCGGTCTGCACCGACTCCAGCGCTTCGGCGGCGATCATCCGGCCGCTGCCCTGGATCGACTCGCTGTAGGCCATGCACTCGGCGTCGTGGGGGCTTTCGGGCAGCGAATGCAACGCGTGCTCGTTGCTGTAGACCAGGCATAAATATTTCATGAGCTTCTCCAGAATCGAACGAGTCAACTATGGCCGCAGATCGGCACTTTGGCGCTGCTTCCCGATAAACAGCCCGACGAATCAGGGTTCCAGGTTGAACAGGGTCGCGCCGCTCGTCATGTCGAATGGGGCCGACCAGTGTTCGTGAACGATCTGCCATAGCCCCGCTTCCTGGCGGTAGCAGGCGGTGACGCGCATCCAGCAAGCCTGGGTTTCACCTTTTTCATTGGTGCCGCCGCAATGCGCCAGCCAGTGCGCGAAAGCGATCTCCTGCGACGGTTCGATGGTGATTTCGTGGAACTCGAAAATGTGCGGGCCAGGGCACATCTCCATGCATTCCTGCCAATGCGCGCGGTAAGCCGCTTTGCCCTTGAATTGCAGGGCTTTGACGGCATCGAAGGAGACGATGTCGTCGGCATACAGGGCCATGACCTTGCCCACGTCTTTGGCGATAACAGCCTGGCGGTAGTTCTCGATCAGGTTATGGATTTGTGTTTGAGCATTCATGATGGTTCTCCGTGGGTTTTAGTGTGAAGACACCCTTAGTCGTCTGGCGATCAGTCAAATCGACAGACGAAATAAAAATAATCCACGAATACAAACTCGCTAGAATCCGAAGCTCATTTCCGTTGGAAAAAGGACACTCCAGTGACTGCCCGACTCGTGCCTTACGAAAGCCTGAACGCCCTGCAGCGTCAACAGGTCGAGGCCATCGAAATCCACGCTGAACAAATCAAATTCTCCGGCGACATTCATGGTGCGTTGCACACCTTGCTGTCCAAACCCGGTCCCGGCGTCAAAGGTTTCGCCCTGCTGGTGGAGGATGTTCCAGTGGCCTTTTTGCTGCTCAAGCGCCCGCCAGTGCTGCCGGCCTGGGCCAACGAACACAGCGCCACCCTGCACGCCCTGCAAGTCGATCGCCGCGCCCAAGGCAAAGGTTATGGCAAAGCCTGCCTGCAAGCCCTGCCCGAGGTTGCGCGCCAGGCCTGGCCGGACATCAAAGGGCTGGAGTTGTCGGTGGATGCAGACAATGAGTCGGCCATCGCGCTGTATGCCAAATATGGCTTTGTCGACAGCGGCGAAGCGTACAAAGGCCGGATCGGTTACGAACGGCGGATGGGGCTGGTTTTCTGATTCGTAGAGGGATGAACGATGTTGAATTCAATCGAAGCGCTGGAAGCGATCTACGGCCTGCCCCATGACCGCGCGGTGCGTAAGCAGATCCCGTTTCTGAACGAGGACTATCAGGCGATGGTCCGCGCCTCGCCGCTGGTGATTATCAGCTCGGTCGGCCCCGACGGCATGGACGGCTCACCGCGTGGCGATACGCCGGGTTTCGTGCGGATCGTCGATGAGCGCACGCTGGCAATCCCGGATCGACCGGGCAACAACCGCATCGACACGCTGCGCAATGTCGTGCTCGACTCGCGGGTATCGCTGCTGTTCATCATTCCGGGGATCGGCGAGACGTTGCGGGTCAACGGCACGGCGCAGATCAGCGCCGAGCCGGGGTTGCTGGAGAGTTTTGCAGTCAACGGCAAACCGGCGCGTACGGTGATGCTGGTGACGGTGGAAGCGGCGTATTTCCACTGCTCGAAAGCGATGGTGCGTTCGGATGTGTGGAACCCTGAAAAATACCTCGAACGCTCGGCGCTGCCGACGGCGGGCGCATTTCACAAGCGATTGAACGACGGGCAATTCGATGCCGAGACGTATGACCGGGAAGCACCGGTGAGAGTGCGGGATAGCCTCTACTGACACGACGACTAACCACTGTGGGAGCGAGCCTGCTCGCGAAGGCGGAGTATCCGTCGACATTAATGCCGGATGTCAGGCCCTCATCGCGAGCAGGCTCGCTCCCACACTGGATCTCTCACACTGGATCTGTGATAACCACCACAGCCCTTTCAAACAAAGGCTCTGGCGGTTTTTATGGTCACTGGAATTCCGTCAAAACCCTGCTGTACTCAGCCAGGGTACTGGAGATGGTTCTGTAGTCCATCTGCTGGATGCACAACGACAGTGTTATCTCTGCAGGGAAATTCGCTATGTCTTTGTTCAAACGCTCGGCTACAGAATTGGTGGGGACGTTCTGGTTAGTGTTAGGAGGGTGCGGCAGTGCGGTTCTGGCGGCCGCGTTTCCAGATGTGGGGATCGGATTGTTGGGGGTGTCCCTGGCATTCGGTTTGACGGTGCTGACGATGGCCTTCGCCATCGGCCACATTTCCGGCTGTCATCTCAACCCTGCGGTCTCGGTCGGGCTGGTGGTCGGCGGACGCTTCCCTGCCAAAGAACTGCCCGCCTACATCATCGCCCAAGTGATTGGCGCGATCATCGCAGCGGCTCTGTTGTACTTCATCGCCAGCGGCAAACCCGGCTTCGAGCTGGCCAGCGGCCTTGCCTCCAATGGCTACGGCGAACACTCGCCAGGCGGCTACTCGATGGCGGCGGGTTTTGTCAGTGAACTGGTGATGACCGCCATGTTCATCCTGATCATCCTCGGCGCCACCGACAAACGTGCCCCGGCCGGGCTGGCGCCCATCGCCATCGGCCTGGCGCTGACCCTGATCCACCTGATTTCGATTCCGGTCACCAACACCTCGGTCAACCCGGCCCGCAGTACGGGCCCGGCGCTGATTGTCGGCGGTTGGGCAATTCAACAACTGTGGCTGTTCTGGCTGGCACCGCTATTGGGTGCGGTCATCGGCGGCGTGATGTATCGCTGGCTCGGTAAAGAAGACAGTTAACCGACGTTGTAAGCGGCGAAGATCAGCCTTGTCGGTAGGGCAAGGCGGTCTTCGCGTCTTCGGCATAACCCAACACCCCGACCCGCTCACGCTCAAGGAAGTCTTTCACCGCCGACTTCAAGCCCGGGTGACGCAGGTAATGCCAGGAATGGGTGATCACCGGTTCAAAGCCACGAATCAACTTGTGCTCGCCTTGGGCGCCAGCGTCGAAACGCTGAAAACCATGGGCAATCGCGTAATCCATGCCCTGATAGAAACAGGTCTCGAAGTGCAGGCGATCAAACTCCGCCAGACAGCCCCAATAACGGCCATAGAAGCTGTCGCCACCGACCAGACTGAAGGCCATGGCCACCGGTCGTGAGCCTTGTTTGGCCAGCACCACACGGATCGATTCCGGCATGCGCTCGGCCAACAGACTGAAAAATTCCCGCGTCAGGTACGGCGCTTGCCGACGCACCGCGTAGGTGTTGGCGTAGCAGGCATACACAAAGTCCCATTGCGCCTGGTCCAGTTGTTGCCCCTCCAGCCATTCGAAGTCGATGCCCTGCCCCGCCACTTGCTCACGCTCTTTGCGCATTTGCTTGCGCTTGCGCGAACTGAGGGCGTCGAGGAAGTCCTGAAAATCCCGATAACCGCGATTCTGCCAGTGGTACTGACAGCCAATGCGCTGCAACCAGCCTGGCTGTTCGGCCAATGCCGCGTCGGTGAATGGATCGGTGAAGTTGATGTGGGCGCTGGAGAGTCCTTCGATTTCCAGGTAACCCGGCAGGCTCTGCAGGAGTTCGAAACCGTCCTCGATCGTCGCCGCCAGCAATCGCGGCCCGCTGACCGGGCTGAATGGCACTGCCGTCAACAGCTTGGGGTAATAGTCGATGCCGGCACGCTCACAGGCATCGGCCCAGGCATGGTCGAACACGTATTCGCCGTAGGAATGCCATTTGCGGTAGCTGGGCAGCGCGGCGATCAGGCGATCGCCTTCGATGTGCAGCAAATGCTCGGGCTGCCAGCCGGAATGCGGGCCGAGGCAACCGCTGTCTTCCAGCGTGCTCAGAAAGGCATGGCGCAGAAACGGCTGAGTTTCCGGTACCAGTGCGTCCCAGGTGTGCGACGCGATTTCCGACAGGCTTTCCAGACGTTGCAGCGGCATCAGTATCCCCGACCATCATTTTCTACAGATGGGACGAGTATCGCTTATCTGATTGCCTGACCCGAAATAAAAAAACCCCGCCGAAGCGGGGTTAAAACGAGAGGAGCTTTAACGGATGAAGAAAGAGCTCTTACTGCATTTACTACGGTTTAGAACACGTATTGCGCGCGAACCACGAAGCCGTCACCGCTGTCATCACCGGTACGACGTGCCGGAGTAGTACCGCTGGCAGCCGTGGCATTGGTCACGTTGTCAGTCTTGGCCTTAAGGTAGGCGCCAGTGATTTTCACCGCTTCGTTGGCGTACCAGTTGACACCCAGGGTGTGCACCTGAGCTTCGGCATCGCCGACATCGCGGGTCAGGCTGGCGGTGGTGATGTTGTCGTCTTCGACGGTCAGGCTGTCGTAACGATAGAACAGCTCCCAGGCACCGATGGACTTGTTGGCTGGTTTGATCGCATCGAACTTGCCGACTTTATAGCCACGGGATTCGCCAGTGAGGGTGTAGGCACCCTGGACGTAGAAACCGTCACCTTTGATGTCTTCACGGCTGCTGTCATCGGCCTTGGTCTTGCGGGCGACGTATTCGCCCTGGATCGAAGCCGGGCCCATGGCGAATGCGGCTTCCAGACCGTAAGCGTCGTCACGGTCATAGGAGCCGGCAGGCGAAGTGGAACTGCCACCCAGCACCGGGCGGTTGCCGTTGGGTCCGGCATCGTTGCCGCCCAGGGTTTCAACGCCACGCATGCCCATACGGGTGCGGTAACGCGAATCGAAGGCCGTGTCGGAGACATCACGCGAAGCCACGTTCACACCGAAGTGCAGCACGTTGCCGGCATCATGCAACGGGGCGAATACAAAGCGGCCGTTGACCTGCTTGACGCTGTCGCCATCGGTATCGTCGGTGTCTTTGCTGAACACGCCGGCGGACGCGTAGAACGAATCAGCGAAGGTACTGGAGGCTTGCAGGCCCAAACCATTCTGGTGACCGTTGGCCCAATCGACCATGTCGTACGCCATATTGCGTTCTGGCGCAGTGACCCACTTGGAGCTGGTGGCTTTTTCCAGGCCGAAGTCCGGGTCGAAACGACCGACTTTGATCGAGACTGGTTTGAAGCCGTTGTAAGCCAACGACGCTTCGTCGAAGTAGCCGTTATCGGAATCACCGGTGTTGTGGGAGAAGTCGTAGCTGATGGTGTAGGCCCAATCTGTGTACAGCACACCGGACAGTTCCAGGAACGCACGACGGAAGTAAGCGGCATCGGCTCTGTTGCCATTGTCGGTGTAGATACCGTCGAACTGGCTGTAGTCAGCCTGCAAGCGACCGCCGAGTTTGAAGCTGAATTCTTTGTCGGTGGTGGCGACTTCGAGGCCGCCCTTGGTTTTGACTACGATATCGGCGCCGTCAGTGGTGACGGTGCCAGCGAAAGCCTGGGCGGTTACTGCCATGGCCAATGCGCTGGCGGCAAAACCGGCGAAGTGCTTACGGATCATCGAAGAGTTCCCCTAATTGGTGGTCTGTAGCTTGAAAACACGCAGGTCTGGCCCGCTTGTGTTGGGAGGGAATCTTGGAGGCGGGGTATTTCAGCCGGGTTGCTGATAGATAAAGATTTTATGACAGGGGAACTTTTTACTTCGAATCGAAATAACAGAAAAGCAGCTACAGGAACCAAGCTGCAAGCCGCAAGCTAGAGCGGCTGTAGGGGTATGTTACGGGCGGGAAAACTACGGTTTGTTCTTCAGATGTTCGTTGGCAAGTCGTTCGGCCAGCGCATCCAGACCAGGTACAGGCGGCTCAGGCATCACTTTCAGGGTGGCCTGCATCAACCGCATCTGCCGAATGAACCGTCGGCAATAGCGACAAAACATCAAATGATGCCGCACCATCAGTCGCTCACGAAAACTCAACTGGCCATCAAGATAATCACTGGAGCGCGCCACTTGTTCCTTGCAGGTCAACATTCGCCGGTTTCCTCAAAATGCTCCACGGTCGCAAAGACCTTCAACCGTGCCCGATGCAGCAGCACACGAACATTGGAGAGCGAGAGCTCCAGAAGATTACAGATCTCCTCCAGCTCAAGCCCCTGTCGCTCACGCAACAGCAACACACTGCTTTGCAGTTCCGACAGGCTGAGCAATGTGTGCTCCAGGCATTCGCGCAGTTCGTTTTCGGTCAACAGCGCCTCTGGCGTGTCCTGATGCCAGGCGTATGGCGCCACCAGCCAATGACCATCACTCGATGAAAAACGATCGTCATCGACCGTGCCGTGAGGCGACGGCAGGTCATCGAGCAGCACTTCCCGGCGGTTTTGCTTGTAGCGGCTCTTGGCCGAGTTGGCGGTGATGGTCAGTAGCCAGGTCTTGAGGCTCGAACGCCCCTCGAACCCGCCGAGATTGCGCACCACCGACAGCCAGGCATCCTGCACCACTTCGTCGGCGTGTCGATTGCCGACGATGGCATAGGCTACCGCGCGCATGGCGCTCTGGTAAGTGCTGACCAGTTCCTTGAAAGCCCTCTGCTCGCCTGCCAGCAGGCGTTCGAGCAATAGGGTGTCGTCAGCTGCGGCCATGCAAACCTCGTTTCAGAACCACCGGTATTCCAGTGTCGGACACCATTGTGGGAGCGCCTTAACCGAGAATGGCATTGGGACAATGCCACCTCGCGACAGCTTCAGCGCTTGCGCAGAATCACGCTGCCAATCGAATACCCGGCGCCGAACGAGCTGAGTACAGCCAGCGAACCGCTGACCAGATCGTCCTGATTTTTGTGAAACGCAATCACCGAACCGGCGGAACTGGTGTTGGCGTAGGTGTCGAGAATCACCGGGGCTTCGACATCGGTGGCTTCGCGGCCCAGCAGCTTCTTGACGATCAAGTGGTTCATGCTGAGATTGGCCTGGTGCAGCCAGAAGCGCTTCACGTCGCTGACGTTGAGCTGGTTTTCTTCGAGGTGCGTGGCAATCAGCTCGGCAACCATCGGGCAGACATCGCGGAACACCTTGCGGCCTTCCTGGACGAACAGTTTGTCGGGAGCACCGATGCCCTCTTCCGCGGCACGGTTGAGGAAGCCGAAGTTGTTGCGGATGTTGTTGGAGAACTTGGTCAGCAGTTTGGTGCTGACCACGTCGAACTGGTATTCGGACGTCGCGAGATCCGCACGTTCGATGATCACCGCGGTAGCGGCGTCGCCGAAGATGAAGTGGCTGTCGCGGTCTCGGAAATTCAGGTGACCGGTGCAGACTTCCGGGTTGACCATCAGGATCGCCCGGGCCTGGCCCAGTTGCACGCTGTTGGCGGCGGCCTGGATACCGAAGGTCGCAGAGGAACAGGCAACGTTCATGTCGAAACCGAAACCCTGGATGCCCAGCGCTTCCTGAACTTCGATGGCGATGGCCGGGTAGGCGCGTTGCAGGTTGGAGCAGGCGACGATTACACCGTCGATATCAGCGGCAGTCTTGCCGGCACGCTGCAAGGCTTGTTCGGCCGCACCGATGGCCATCTGGCAAAGCACCGACCATTCGTCATTGGAGCGCTCGGGCAAGCGTGGTGCCATGCGCTGCGGGTCGAGAATGCCGTCCTTGTCCATGACAAAGCGGCTTTTGATGCCAGACGCTTTTTCGATGAACGCCGCGTTGGATTCGGTCAATGCCTGGACTTCGCCGCCAGCGATGGCTTCGGCGTTGTCGGCGTTGAACAGCGCGACGTAAGCGTTGAAAGACTGCACCAGCTCTTCATTGGAAATGCTGTTGGCCGGGGTGTACAGGCCGGTGCCGCTGATGACGACGTTATGCATGGTCGTTTCTCTAATCCGTTCAGGCAGAAAGCGCTGGCACCGACGTACCAACACACAAAGGGTCTATTCCAGGTCCGGACGCAAACCTGGCATCGCTTTATTCCGATCCGCCCGGCCCGTAAAGGCTCAAAACCGCGGGGCTGGCGTTTATAGGCGCGAAGTTTGCCATAAACGCTGGCATTTGGCGCCTTTTGCAAGAGCAAACGCCTGCCGCAGATGCAACGGATTACCTGTAGGAGCCAGGCTTGCCGGCGAAGGCGTCCTCATGAACGCATTCGCCGGCAAGCCTGGCTCCTACGAAAAGCGGTTCACGGTTATGGCTCGACCTGGCTCCACTGCTTGTTCAGGCGCTTGTCGGAGATCGGCACCTTGGTCCCAAATTGCTGCGCGAACAGCGAGACCCGGTATTCCTCCAGCCACCAGCGATAGAGTTCCAGCTGCGGATCGCGCTTGCCTTCCTGGGCGTGTTTGTTGGCGCGGGTCTGGTACTGAGCCCAGAGGCCGGACAACTCGCCGCTCCAGACCCGGTCTTTCTGCACCTGAGCGCCGAGTTTTTCGAAACGTTGCTCGACGGCCTTGAGGTAACGCGGCAGTTCCTTGAGCCACGCCATCGGCGTTTCACGCACGAACCCCGGATACACCAAGTGGCTGAGTTGCTGCTTGATGTCGTTCAAGGCCACGGCTTGCGCCAGGTCGATCTTGCCCTTGAAGCGTTTTTGCAGGCCGTGCCAGTGCTTGAGAATCTCCAGGGTCAGCCTGGCCAACCGTTCGGCGTGCTCAGTCCAGCCGCCGCGTTTGCGCTCGGCCAGCGATGCCAGCCCGGCGCCATCGCGCGGCAACGGGTCTTCGCCATCGAGAATGCAACTGTCGAGACTGGCCAGCAGAATGTCTTCCACCAGACTGTCGATGCGCCCCAGTTCGCGGTACATCAGGCCCAACTCGGTCAGCCCCGGCAACTTGCCGCGCAGGAACTTTGCCGGTTCCGCCAGTTGCTGCATCAGCAAGCGCTGCAAGGCTCGGCGATGCTGGAACTCGGCTTCGGCCGGGGTCGAGAATCGACCTTCCTTGACTGTGCCGCCCTCTTCTACCAGCGCCGGATACACCGTCATCGATAGCCCGGCGATTTTCTGCTGGGTTTTCTCGGCCACGGCGGCAAAGACCTTCGCTTCCACCGGCTGTTGACTCTTCGCAGTCTGCGGCACCGCCAACGCAGCCTGGCTGGCCTCGGCAAAGCGTGCGGTCAGCTCGGCCAGGTCACGGCCTTCGCCGAGGAACTTGCCCTGACCGTCGACGATTTCCAGGTTCATCCGCAAATGGCTTTCGACCTGCTGCGAGGCTTCGGCCCAGGCTTCATCGCTGACCCGCGCGCCGGTCATGCGCAGCAACTCGCGGCCCAGCGTCTGAGGCAATGAGCCCTCGGCAAACGTGATGCGCTGCAACGCGGCTTTGACGAAGTCCGGCACCGGCACGAAATTCTTACGCAGGGCCTTGGGCAGGTTGCGCACCAACGCAATGCACTTGGCCTCGATCACCCCCGGCACCAGCCATTCCAGACGTTCCGGCGGCAGCATCGGCAACAACGGCGCCGGCACGCGCAAGGTCACGCCATCGCGCGGATGATTGGGCTCGAAGTGATAACTCAGCGCCAGTTCCAGATCACCGATGTGCAGGGTGTCCGGGTAATGCGCGGCGGTGACTTCACTGGCTTCGCGGGCCAGCACGTCTTCTTCGCGCATGATCAGCAGCTGTGGGTCTTTCTGACTGTTGATCCGGTACCAGCTGTCGAAAGTCGCGGTCTGGTGAATCTCTGCTGGCAGTCGCGCATCGTAGAAGGCGAACAAGGTTTCTTCGTCCGCCAGAATGTCCCGACGGCGCGCCTTGGCTTCCAGTTCGTCGAGCTGTTCCAGCAATTGTTGGTTGGCTGTCAGGCATTTGGCTTTGGATTGAATCTCGCCACGCACCAATCCCTCGCGGATAAACAACTCGCGAGACACCACCGGATCCACCGGCCCGTAATGCACCGGCCGGCGTCCGACCACGATCAGCCCGAACAGGGTGATTTGCTCGAAGGCCACGACCTGACCGCGCTTCTTCTCCCAATGAGGTTCGAAGTGGTTTTTCTTGATCAGGTGCCCCGCCAGCGGCTCGATCCAGTCGGCATCGATCTTGGCGACCATCCGCGCGTAGAGCTTGGTGGTTTCCACCAGTTCGGCGGTCATCAGCCATTGCGGACGTTTTTTACCAAGCCCGGATGAAGGGTGAATCCAGAAGCGCCGCTGACGGGCACCGAGGTAATCGCCGTCTTCGGTTTTCTGGCCGATCTGGCTGAGCAATCCAGAGAGCACGGCCTTGTGCAGTTTCGGGTAATCCGCCGGCTCTTTATTGAGGCTCAACTGCATGTCGCGGCAGATCAGGCTCAACTGACGATGGGAGTCGCGCCATTCGCGCAGGCGCAGGTAATTGAGGAAGTTCTTGCGGCACCAGTTGCGCAGCGGACTGGCCGTCAGCGCTTGGCGCTGTTCTTCGAAGCCACGCCACAGATTAACCAGCCCGGCGAAGTCCGAATCCACATCTTTCCACTGGGCGTGGGCCTGATCCGCCGCTTGCTGACGTTCCGGCGGACGCTCGCGCGGGTCCTGAATCGACATGGCACTGGCGACGATCAGCACTTCCTGCAAGCTGCCAAGTTTCGCCGCTTCCAGCAGCATGCGGCCCATGCGCGGGTCCACCGGCAGTCGCGCCAATTGGCGACCGAGCGGGGTCAGTTGGCTGTTGCGATCCACCGCCGAGAGTTCTTGCAGCAGGTTGAAACCGTCGCTGATGGCTTTGCCATCCGGCGGCTCGATAAACGGGAAATCGGTGATCTCGCCGAGGCGCAGATGGAGCATCTGCAGAATGACTGCTGCGAGGTTGGTACGGAGGATTTCCGGGTCGGTAAATTCCGGGCGACCGATGAAATCTTCTTCGCTGTAGAGGCGGATGCAAATGCCCGGCTCGACCCGCCCGCAACGGCCTTTACGCTGATTGGCACTGGCCTGGGAAATCGCTTCGATGGGCAGGCGCTGAACCTTGGCGCGGTAGCTGTAACGGCTGATGCGCGCGGTGCCGCTGTCGATCACGTAACGAATGCCCGGCACCGTCAGAGAGGTTTCCGCGACGTTGGTCGCCAGCACGACGCGACGCCCAGGGTGCGACTGGAAAATCCGCTGCTGCTCGGCCGGCGACAGCCGCGCGTACAACGGCAGAATCTCGGTGTGTTTGAGCTGGGCCTTGCGCAGCATGTCGGCGGCGTCGCGAATCTCCCGCTCGCCGGGCAGGAACACCAGCACGTCGCCGGGGCTCTTGCGCTCACTGCGTTCGAACGCGGCAATTTCATCGAGGGTAGCGAGGATCGCCTGATCCACGGTCAAATCATCCTCGACTCGGTTGCCCTCCTCGTCCTGCTCCAGGGTCAGCGGGCGATACCAGGTTTCTACCGGGAAGGTGCGACCGGAGACTTCGACGATTGGTGCATCATCGAAGTGCTTGGAAAAACGCTCCAGATCGATGGTGGCCGACGTGATGATGACTTTCAGGTCCGGACGACGCGGCAGCAGGGTTTTCAGGTAACCGAGCAGGAAGTCGATGTTCAGGCTGCGTTCGTGGGCTTCGTCGACGATGATCGTGTCGTAGCGCTCGAGGTAGCGGTCGTTCTGGGTTTCCGCCAGCAGGATGCCGTCGGTCATCAGTTTGATCAGGGTGTTGGAATCGCTCTGATCCTCGAACCGCACCTGATAGCCGACCAACGCGCCCAATGGCGTCGCCAACTCTTCCGCGACCCGGCTCGCTACGCTGCGGGCGGCGATTCGACGGGGCTGGGTGTGGCCGATCAGGCCGTGCTGGCCGCGGCCGATTTCCAGGCAGATCTTCGGCAGCTGGGTGGTTTTACCCGACCCGGTTTCGCCGGCAATAATCAGCACCTGATGCTTGAGCAGCGCCGCTTTGATTTCGTCGCGCTTGGCGGCAATCGGCAGGCTGTCGTCATAACGAATCACCGGCAGGCTGGCGCGCCGCGCCAACACCTGATCGCAGGACGCCTGTGTGCGCGTCACCCACTGGGCCAGTTTGGCCTCGTCAGGTTTCTTGCGCAGCTCAAGCAACTGCCGCCGCAGCCGGTGGCGATCGGCGAGCATGGCGTGATCGAGGTTTTTCAGCAGTTTGTCGATGGAAGGCGATTCGTCAGTCATCAGGTACGCAAAGGTCGTCTAGTGGCGCAGGGGGCCGATTGTCGCAGATTTGGGCCCCCAAGTGATCGTTCCCACGCTCTGCGTGGGAATGCAGCAAGGGACGCTCTGCGTCCCAAGAGCGGACGCGGAGCGTCCGGGGAGGCATTCCTTTGCTGCGCATGGGAACGATCAGTGTCAGGTGTGGCGGTGTGGGCTACTCGTTGTCGAGGCCCTTGCGCCGATACGGGAACACATCAATCACCTTCCCTGCCCGAATTGCCTCTTGCAAGCCCTTCCAGTAATCGGCGTTGTACAACTCGCCATGCAATTGATCGAACAACCGCCGCTGCCCGGCATCGGCAAACAGAAACGGTGGAAACTCCTCGGGGAACACATCCAGTGGCCCGATCGAGTACCACGGTTCAGAGGCCATTTCGTCTTCCGGCGTACGCGGTTGCGGGATGTGGCGGAAGTTGGCTTCGGTCAGGAAGCAGATCTCGTCGTAGTCATAAAACACCACACGACCGTGACGGGTGACGCCGAAGTTTTTCAACAACATGTCGCCGGGGAAAATGTTCGCCGCCGCCAGTTGCTTGATCGCCAGACCGTAATCCTCCAGCGCCTCGCGGACCTGCGCTTCGTTGGCGTGTTCCAGATAGAGGTTCAACGGCGTCATCCGGCGTTCGGTCCAGCAGTGGCGGATCAGCACCGTATCGTCCTCCACCGACACCGTGGACGCGGCCACTTCGAGCAATTCTTCCAGGCATGCCGGCTCGAACTTGCTCAACGGGAAACGGAAGTCGGCGAACTCTTGGGTATCGGCCATGCGCCCGACCCGGTCGACGCTTTTCACTAGGCGATACTTTTCGATCACCGTGGCGCGATCGACGTTTTTCGACGGTGAGAAGCGGTCCTTGATGATTTTGAAAACGGTGTTGAAGCCCGGCAGGGTAAACACGCTCATGACCATGCCGCGCACGCCGGGGGCCATGATGAACTGATCGTCCGTGTTGGCCAGATGATTGATCAGCGCCCGATAGAACTCGGACTTGCCATGCTTGTAAAAGCCAATCGAGGTGTACAGCTCGGCGATGTGCTTGCCCGGCAGGATGCGTTTGAGAAAGCCGATGAATTCCGCCGGCACCGGCACATCGACCATGAAGTACGAACGGGTGAAGGAGAAAATGATCGACACCTCCGCCTCGTCGGTGATCAGCGCATCGATCTGGATGCCCCGGCCTTCGCGGTGCAGCAGCGGAATCACCAGCGGCCATTGCTCGTCCTGGGTGTAAATGCGCCCCACCAGATAGGCGCCCTTATTGCGATAAAGCACCGAGGAAAACAGCTCGACACTCAGTTCCGGATCCTTGCAGACCCAGTCCGGCAGGTTCTCACGCAATTGCGCTTCGAGGCGACGCAAATCGCCGGAAAGGTCGGCGTAATCTTCGCTGAAGCGGTAGTCGGCAAAGATGCTCGTGAGCATGCCCGACAACTGTCCATGCGGCTTGTAGATGCGGGTTTGTGCCGCCCGGGCCCGGTGCAGACTCGGGCGCGTGGTGTGGATGAACATGCAGCCGTCGCTGATCAGGTCGTGGCTGAACAGCCCGCAGAAAATCGAGTTGTACCAGGTCTCGGAGAGTTCATCGTCGAAGCGCAGGTCGATCAGGCTGATATAAGCGCTTTTGACCAGCGGCCAGCAGCTGACATCTATCAGCACATCGGCCGCGAACGACTCATGCAAGCGCCCTACCGTTTCGCCGACCTTTTCTTCGTAAAGGTTGATTCGCGCCGCCGACGCAACTTGCGTCTCTTGCCATTGGGCCTGCTCGAAACGGGCTCGAGCGCCATCGGTGATTTGACGGAAATGCTCGCGGTAATCGTCAAAGCCATCGAGGATCATTCGGGCGATGTCGGTGGCTGGCCAATGCTGCGGCATAGTGAAACCTCGGCGGCTGTTCTTATCGTTGGAGCCTGAGCTTAGTGGCCCTGTGTGACGCAACGCAACCATTGCCTTGTGCCCCGACTGGCGCGACACTTGCTCGCCAATCAAGGAAGGAAAGTGCTGTGAACCCCGTCGATATCCTGCGTATGTTGTCGCTTGCCGCCATTTGGGGTGCGAGCTTTCTGTTCATGCGCGTTATTGCCCCAGTGATTGGCACAATCCCCACTGCTTTTTTCCGCGTATCGATTGCCGCCGTCGGGCTGCTGGTGATCCTTGGGCTGATGCGCATCAGCTGGGATTTCAAAGGCAAACTCAAAACGGTGATGCTGCTCGGGCTGATCAACTCAGGGATTCCAGCGACCCTCTATTCCGTGGCCGCCCAAGTGCTGCCGGCCGGTTACTCGGCGATTTTCAATGCCACCACGCCTTTGATGGGGGTGTTGATTGGCGGGCTGTTCTTCCATGAAAAACTCACCGCCGCCAAGCTGGGCGGGGTATTTCTCGGCCTGTTCGGCGTCGGCATCCTCACCCGTGCCGGGCCGGTGGCGTTCAACATGGAACTGCTGATGGGCGCATTGGCGTGCCTGATGGCCACCACCTGCTATGGCTTTGCCGGGTTCCTCGCCCGGCGCTGGCTCGACCATGCCGGCGGCCTCGACAGTCGTCTTTCGGCCTTGGGAAGCATGCTCGGCGCGACCTTGTTTTTGCTGCCGCTGTTCGGCTACAGCGTGATCAGCCAGCCACCGGCGAGCTGGGGCGGCTGGAGTGTCTGGTTGTCGTTGATGGGGTTGGGTTTGGTATGCACGGCCTTTGCCTACATTATTTACTTCCGTTTGCTCAGCTCGATTGGCCCGGTCAAATCGATGACCGTGACCTTCATGATCCCGCCGTTCGGCGTGTTGTGGGGGGCGCTGTTGCTGGATGAGCCTTTGTCGATGGCGCATCTCTATGGTGGGGTGTTGATTGCGGTGGCGTTGTGGCTGGTGTTGAAGACGGCGGTGGTGAAACAGGTTGAGGTGGTTGCCAGATAAACAAGGCCCGGAGCTCATGCCCCGGGCCTTTCGGTTTCAACCGCTCTTACGGAACACAAACACCAGGCCGACGATGATCAGCCCCATGCCCAACAGACTTAACGCCGCCAGGCGATTGCCAAAAATCAGGTAGTCCATGACCGCCGTCACCGCTGGCACCAGGTAAAACAGGCTGGTGACATTCACCAGATTGCCTCGTGCAATCAGCCGATACAGCAGCAATGTCGCCAGCACCGACACCACCAGGCCCATCCACAACACCGGCACGATAAAACCGGTGCTCTGTTCGAAGTTAAATGGCTGGAACGGCACAAACACGCCGCACAACAACAGCCCGGCCAGATATTGCACCGGCAGTGTGCCGAGGGGATTGTCGGTGATGCGTTTCTGCATGATCGAACCGAACGTCATGCTCGCCAGCGCCAACAGACCGAAGAGCATTCCGGCCAACGACATGCCGGCCAGCCCGATGCCCTGATAGACCACCATGATCAACCCGGCCAAGCCCAATGCCAGACCGAACATCCGGCTTATTGATCGGTGCCGCTCCATGATCACTACGGTGAGAATCGGTTGAACGCCCATGATGGTTGCCATCATCCCCGGCGTGACTTTGAGGTCGAGAGCCAACAGATAGAAAATCTGATAAGCCCCCAGCAACACCACGCCCGTGGCCATCGCATACAACATCGGCTTGCCGCCCTTGGGCAGTTTCAGCTTGAGCAACGGCGCCAGTAGCACCAGCCCGCACAAGGCAATGGAGAAACGAACCAGTAGAAAGGCAAAGGGTGACGCATGGGCCAGGCCCCATTTGGAGAAGATCGCCCCGCTGCTCCACAGCAAAACGAACAGGCTCGTGGACGCCGCCGCGAGCGCGGATTTTTTCGAAAGGACAAACATGAATACCACCTGTAGTCAGGCAAAAAGCCAACTCAGCCGAAGCTGAAATTCAGTAGTTTTTTCAGGCGCTTTTTCAGACGGGCATGGGAACAGCAGAAAAAAGCTGATCAGCCCGAGAAGCTAACGCCCGGCGGTGATACGACTGCGCACACCGGCGTGCTACTGACAGGTGGAGGGTAATGACTGATCTGCGCAGGCTGCTGATCCCCGCACGGCACGACGCCAGCGTTGACCGCTGAATCGACTACCGCGTTTATGGGAGAAGCTGGCATGGGCTGATCTTTTTGATGGGTGAATGGGGGGTTCAGAAAACCACCGAGCGCCGACTATAACCAGCGCGTGACATGGATTGCAATGACTTGGACAAAGGGCCAGTAAAGACAGCCGGAGAAGCGCTGCATACTCTGGGAAAAATGGAATCGCCCGTGATGGGGGACATGGAATGCAAGAGATCAAATGCCCAGGGAACGGACTCATCTTCGGTATCAGTTGTATCGGTCAAGGGCTAGAAAGCTCGCTGGCGTTAATCTTGCCCAACTGCAACATGAACGGGAGCTGGCCGGCCCCACAGCTCTCAATTTATCCAGAGTACGTTTTGAAGCGATCAACGAACAGGCATTGAATGCTTTTGAGCTCTGGGACGATCCACATTTTTCATGGCGAGAGGTCGTTGGGTGGAAAGCGAGGGAGCCCGTTGGCTCTGGACCTCTCCATTTGGTTCGATGAAGAACTGTGCGGATTATGCTTCGCGAATCCAAATAACAGTCGGCAACGAATTCGCATCGTGCGATTGGAGGGATGTCCCAGAGGAGTGCATCCTTTGAAAAACCGTATTGCGCCATTGGCCATATTGATCATTGAACAGTACGCCCAAATCATCGGCAGCAGGTTCATCGAAGTTCAGGAGCCGCTGGAAGGTGCAATTTCTATTTACCAACAACTCGCTTTTTACTTCGATGCTGAAGGCCGACTTGTCAAAGCAGTGGAAAGCCTAGCATCGTGAAAATTGTTCAATTAATAACCAATAGCGGAGGGAAGATGCGCAAAGTGATCAAAAAGTCCCCCACAAGGAAGAGCTCGCCCACTACAGAAAACAAGCCCATTGCTGTAGAGCTGACAGCCAGTCAACGGCGCATTCTGCAGGTTGTTGCGATGGGTACCGAAACCGAAGAGCCTAGCCTGCTCGCCGGGCGGCCCTAAAACTCGCGGGCAAAAAAAACCGCTCTCAAGGAGCGGTTTTTCATCCTGTGATCGGCCTCAACCAAACAGCCAATACCCCAACAACGTCAACACCACCACCGCCAGCACCGGCCGCAGTACGCGGTAGGCCTTGGGATTGCGGCGTTTCCACTGTTTGACCATACCGCTGAATTTGTCACTTGAGCTCTTGCTCCAGGCATAGGCCTGATTGATCCCGCCAACGCGCTCATCAAGGTTCTGGGGGGCAGTGGCGCGCCCCAGCAAGCCGCTGATCCAGCGGTTGAGACGGGTCATGAGACGATTGCTCATCGGTCGTTCGATGTCACAAAAAAGGATGACGCGGGTTTGCTCGGTTTCGTTCTTGACCCAATGCACGTAGGTTTCATCGAACATCACATCTTCACCATCACGCCAGGCGTAAACCTGACCATCAACGAAGATGCGGCAATCGTCGGAGTTCGGTGTCGACAGCCCCAGGTGATAACGCAGGGAACCGGCGAACGGATCGCGATGCGGGTTGAGATGACTGCCACCGGGCAGCAGCGCAAACATGGCGCCTTTGACATTGGGAATACTACTGACCAACGCCACGGTTTTCGGGCACAAGGCTTCGGCCGATGGCAGCGGTTTGTCGTACCATTTGAGGTAAAAACGCTTCCAGCCCTTCCTGAAGAATGAACCGAAACCGGCGTCGTTGTTATTTTCGGCAGCGCGAATGTAGCCCTCGTCGAACAAGTGCATGGCTTCGTCGCGGATAACTTCCCAATTGTTCCTGAGCACATCCAGTTCGGGAAACTTGCTGCGGTCCAGGTAGGGTTTGGACGGTACGCCGGAGAACAGGTACATCAGGGCGTTATAGGGTGCAAACAAGGCTGAATGATTGACGAACTGACGCAGGACCGGCAAACGCGCCTTGCCGCGAAAGTGCACATAGAGCGTGCTGCCAAGGAATAGCAACAACACCGAAGCCTTCGCGACGAAGGAAAAGCTCATCTACAACTCCTTGATAGTAACTTTGCACAACGCCATTTACCCGACGCGGCAATCGGCCATGTTCAACACTACCGGCCTCGGAAAAACCCGCATAACTCAGTGTTAAGGATTACGCAATAAACATCTATTAGCACAAGGTTCCTGAACGGGGGCTGACCTGAATCACCTCGATCTGTAGGAGCGTGGCTTGCCCGCGAAGAACGATGGCGCGTAATACCTGAAAAACCGCGGTGCATTCTTCGCGGGCAAGCCTCGCTCCTACAGGACTTTCGTCGCTAAATTTCTTGGTTTACCGGCTTTGAGGCTTGCTCCTGTCCGGCTGCGAAGTAGCCGTAAAACGTTACTGCTGATTTTCCTGTTCGGTAAACAAATCACTGAACAGCATGCTCGACAGGTAGCGCTCGCCAGAGTCTGGCAGGATCACCACGATGGTCTTGCCCTGCATTTCCGGGGTTTCGGCCAGCCGCACAGCCACCGCCATGGCGGCGCCGCACGAGATACCGCTCAAAATCCCTTCTTCCTGCATCAGGCGCAAGGCCATCGCCTTGGACTCATCGTCGCTGACCAGCTCCACCCGATCGACCATCGACAGATCCAGGTTCTTCGGCACAAAACCAGCGCCGATGCCCTGAATTTTGTGGGGGCTCGGTTTGATCTCTTCCCCGGCAATCGTCTGGGTGATCACTGGAGACACCAGCGGCTCCACCGCCACCGAGATTATCGGCTTGCCCTGGGTATTCTTGATATACCGCGAAACCCCGGTAATGGTTCCACCTGTTCCGACGCCCGCCACCAATACGTCGACTGCGCCGTCGGTGTCGTTCCAGATTTCCGGCCCGGTGGTTTTTTCGTGGATGGCCGGGTTGGCCGGGTTTTCGAACTGCGCCGGCATGAAGTAGGTGGACGGGTCGCTGGCGAGGATTTCGCTGGCTTTCTCGATCGCACCTTTCATGCCTTTGGCCGGCTCCGTCAACACCAGTTCGGCGCCAAGGGCCTTGAGCACCTTGCGTCGTTCGATGCTCATGGATGCCGGCATGGTCAGCACCAACCGGTAACCGCGGGCGGCGGCAACAAATGCCAGGCCGATGCCGGTATTGCCAGAGGTCGGTTCGATGATCGTCATGCCAGGCTTGAGTTTGCCGCTGCTTTCGGCCTCCCAGATCATGTTCGCGCCGATCCGGCACTTGACCGAGTAACCAGGGTTACGCCCCTCGATCTTGGCCAGAATGGTCACACCGCGCGGAGCGATACGGTTGATCTGCACCAGCGGCGTATTGCCAATGGAATGGGCGTTGTCAGCAAAAATACGGCTCATGGCTGGGTCCTTGTACAGCATTGAATAAGCACTCCAAGGTATGCCTGTTACCCGTGGTCGTCCAGTCAGTCGAACGTCCGCTTACCCCAGCAGTCAATCGCTTTATACCGCCAGAGATTTGCCGCCATGAAGCGTCGATACAGTTGGCCCTTGTGGACCCTCGCCGGCCTCGTTCTGCTGCTGGTTGCCCTGCACATTGCCCTGCCCTACATGGTGCGCGATTACCTCAACGAGAGATTGGCGAACATGGGTGACTACCGCGGGCAGATTACCGACGTGGACCTGGCCCTGTGGCGCGGCGCTTACAAGATCAATGGACTGAAAATCGTCAAGGTCGACGGCAAGGTTCCGGTGCCTTTCGTCAACGCGCCATTGATAGACCTCTCCGTCAGCTGGCATTCGCTCTGGTACGACCACGCTGTGGTGGCCGAGGCGCAGTTTGAAAAACCCGAGGTGAACTTCGTTGATGGTGGTAACAGGAAAAACTCCCAGACCGGTCGGGGCACCGACTGGCGGGCACAATTAGAAAAACTGCTGCCGATTACCCTGAACGAAGTGCGAATCAACGACGGGCGGGTCACCTTTCGAAACTTCAATTCAAAACCGCCTGTGAACATGAGTGCTACTCAGGTCAATGCCAGCATTTACAACCTGACCAACGTGGTCGATACCAAAGGCAAACGCGACGCTCGTTTCGACGGCAAGGCGCTGTTGCTGGGGCATGCACCGCTGGAAACCATGGCGACCTTTGATCCGTTGAGCGACTTCCAGGACTTCGAATTTCGCCTGCGCGCCAGGAACCTTCAACTCAAACGCATGAACGACTTCGCTGCGGCTTATGGCAAGTTCGATTTCAATGCCGGCCATGGCGATCTGGTCATCGAAGCTGAAGCCAACAAAGGGCAACTCACCGGCTATATCAAGCCGCTATTGCGCGATGTCGATGTGTTCAATTGGCAACAGGACGTGGAGAACAAAGACAAAGGGATTTTTCGCTCCATCTGGGAAGCACTCGTCGGGGGTACCGAGAATGTGTTGAAGAATCAGCCGAAAAACCAGTTCGCCACTCGCGTCCAGCTCCGAGGCAGCGTGCATCAGAAAGATATCAGCGCATTCGAGGCTTTTTTGCAGATTTTACGTAATGGATTCATCCAGGCGTTCAATGCCCAGTACGAACGGCCCAAGCCGGATACGGACTGAGTCAAGATGTGACGCCCCATTCAGAGACTGAATAAGCCGTCTGCGTTCACAGTCGACCGGGCAGCGCGTTATAGTCGGGTACTACAATTATTGCGCCCCGCCCTGCCTCGTTCAGGTCGGCGTTACCGTTCGAGGATTAGCAGATGAAGTTCGAAGGCACCCAGGCCTACGTTGCCACCGATGACTTGAAGCTGGCGGTCAACGCCGCCATCACGCTGGAACGGCCACTGCTGGTCAAGGGTGAGCCTGGCACCGGCAAGACCATGCTCGCCGAGCAACTGGCCGAGTCCTTCGGCGCCAAGTTGATCACTTGGCACATCAAGTCCACCACCAAGGCGCATCAGGGTCTGTACGAGTACGACGCGGTCAGCCGCCTGCGGGACTCGCAGCTGGGTACGGAGAAGGTCCACGACGTTCGCAACTACCTGAAAAAGGGCAAGCTCTGGGAGGCTTTCGAATCCGAAGAGCGGGTGATTCTGCTGATCGACGAAATCGACAAGGCCGACATCGAGTTCCCCAACGACTTGTTGCAAGAACTCGACAAGATGGAGTTCTACGTTTACGAGATCGACGAAACCATCAAGGCCAAGAAACGCCCGATCATCATCATTACCTCCAACAACGAGAAAGAGCTGCCGGACGCCTTCCTGCGCCGCTGCTTCTTCCACTACATCGCCTTCCCGGATCGCGTCACGATGCAACGGATCGTCGACGTGCATTACCCGAACATCAAGAAAGACCTGGTCAGCGAAGCACTGGACGTGTTCTTCGACGTGCGCAAAGTGCCGGGCCTGAAGAAGAAGCCATCGACCTCTGAACTGGTGGACTGGCTGAAGTTGCTGATGGCCGACAACATCGGCGAAGCGGTGCTGCGCGAGCGCGATCCGACCAAGGCCATTCCGCCACTGGCCGGCGCGTTGGTGAAGAATGAACAAGACGTGCAATTGCTCGAGCGCCTGGCGTTCATGAGCCGTCGCGGCACGCGCTGATCCCTCTGTTTAACAAGATAGAGGGCGATAACCATGCTGCTCAACCTGTTCAATGAAATGCGTGCAGCCAAGGTGCCGGTTTCGGTACGTGAGCTGCTGGACCTGATCAACGCGCTGAAACAGCGCGTGACCTTCGCCGACATGGACGAGTTCTATTACTTGTCGCGGGCGATTCTGGTGAAGGATGAAAAGCATTTCGACAAGTTCGACCGGGCGTTCGGTGCCTACTTCAATGGCCTGGAAAAGCTCGACGATCACCTTCAGGCGTTGATCCCGGAAGATTGGCTGCGCAAGGAATTCGAGCGTTCCCTGACCGATGAAGAGCGGGCCGCGATCCAGTCCCTCGGCGGCCTGGACAAGCTGATCGAAGAGTTCAAGAAGCGCCTGGAAGAACAGAAAGAACGCCATGCCGGCGGCAACAAGTGGATCGGCACCGGCGGCACCAGCCCGTTCGGCTCCGGTGGCTTCAACCCGGAAGGCATTCGGGTCGGCGATGCCGGCAAGCGTCAAGGCAAAGCGGTCAAAGTCTGGGATCAGCGCGAGTACAAGAACCTCGACGATTCGGTCGAACTGGGCACGCGCAACATCAAGGTCGCCCTGCGTCGCCTGCGTAAATTCGCTCGTCAAGGCGCAGCGGAAGAACTGGACATCGACGGCACCATCGATCACACCGCCAAAGATGCGGGGTTGCTGAACATCCAGATGCGTCCGGAGCGGCGCAACACCGTCAAGTTGCTGCTGCTGTTCGACATCGGCGGCTCAATGGACGCCCACGTGAAAATCTGCGAAGAGCTGTTCTCGGCCTGCAAGACCGAGTTCAAGCATCTGGAGTACTTTTACTTCCACAACTTCATTTATGAATCGGTGTGGAAGAACAACATGCGCCGCACCTCCGAGCGCACCGCCACCCAGGACCTGTTGCACAAGTACGGCGCCGACTACAAAGTGATCTTCATCGGCGACGCCGCCATGGCGCCCTATGAAATTACCCAGGCAGGCGGTAGCGTCGAGCACTGGAACGAAGAAGCCGGTTACGTGTGGATGCAACGCTTCAAGGAAAAGTACAAGAAGCTCATCTGGATCAACCCGTACCCGAAAGACACCTGGGGCTATACCTCGTCGACCAACATCGTGCGGGATTTGATTGACGATCAGATGTATCCGCTGACGTTGCGGGGGTTGGAGGAAGGGATGCGGTTTTTGTCCAAGTAGGACGCCGATCGTTCCCACGCTCCGCGTGGGAACGATCAGTGTGAGGCAAACCGGCGTAGGTACTCGACGTGTTCCCGATGCGCCACGTCCTGCACCAGCGGTTTCAACCGCACCTTCGCCCCCGGCAAACACTGCGCCAATCGCGCCAATGCCAACGGCGTCAACGCCCCCAAACGCGGATAACCACCAATGGTCTGCCGGTCATTGAGCAGCACAATCGGCTGCCCATCCGGTGGCACCTGAACCGCGCCTAGTGGGATGCCTTCGGAAATCATCGGCTTGCCCTGATACTGCAACGCCGTTCCCAATAGACGCATACCCATGCGATCAGCGCGGCTGTCGAGGGTCCAGACGCTGTTGAACACGTCGTACAGGCTTTGCCCGCTGAACTCGCCAATCTGCGCACCGAGCACCAGCTCCAGCGGTGCATCGAGTTTGAAGTTCGGGACGTGCTCACGAGGCAGTTCCCGTACCAGCAGCGGCGCTTCACCGGAGTAACTCAACGAAGCACCTTTGGCCAGCGCCCGGCCCATTCCGTCGAGGCCGCCGAGTTCCTCACGCATTACCGTCGAACTGCTGCCCAGCACCTTGGGCGCAGCAAACCCGCCCGGTGCGGCGAGGTACGCCCGAGCCCCAAGCAGCGGCTGAGTGAATTGCAATCGCTGACCTTTGCTCAGTTTGAAACTGCGCCACGGCGCCAACGTCTGGCCATCGATCTGCGCCCCGAGATCGGCACCGGCCAATGCCAACAAGCAATCGTCCTCGGCCACCACGCTGAACCCGCCAAGAGGGATTTCGATCACCGGCGCATCCAGGCAATTACCCAGCAGCCAATTGGCCCACGACATTGATCGCCAATCCAGCGCCCCGCCCTGTGTCACGCCCAGATGCCGCACGCCAAACCGCCCGGCGTCCTGCAACAGGCACAGCGGCGTACTTGCTTCAATCGTCAGTCGGCTCATGCCAGGGCCTCCAACGGCGTGTCATCACCGCCCAGTTTGATGAACTCGGCATGGCTGACCGCTTCAAAGCGTACGGTGTCGCCCGGTTGCATAAGGCTATAGCCGTCGCGCTCGCGGTCGAACAATTTGGCCGGGGTGCGGCCGATCAGATTCCAGCCGCCGGGGGAAACTACCGGATAAGCCGCGGTCTGGCGTTCGGCGATGCCGACACTGCCGGCGGCGACTTTTTTGCGCGGGGTACTCAGACGCGGTGCAGCCAATACTTCCTCCACCAATCCCATGAAAGCGAACCCCGGTGCGAAGCCCAATGCGAACACCTGATACTCATGTTCGCTGTGACAACGGATCACCTCTTCCACCGTTAATCCGCTGCGCTGAGACAACACATTCAGTTCCGGGCCGACACTCAGGTCATACCAGACCGGCAACACATGACATTTACCGCTAGCGCGAGCGTTGGGCGACAGATCGATCAAGGCTTCAGCGATCAACTCCCGCGCCTGGCCCGGATTCAGCGCCGTCAGATCGTAATGCACCATCAACGTCGTATAGGACGGCACCAGATCGATCAGATGCTTACCAAACGCTTCCCGCAGACGCTCGCTGGCCGCGAGTATCCACGGCATGTTGACCTCGCTGATCTCATCGAACAAACGCAGCATCAAACAATCCAGCGCTACCACTTCTACCCGAGGTTTCATGTCGCGCTCTGCTGATCAAGGGCTTCACGAATACGTCGCACGGCAGCCACCGAACTGGCGTTGTCACCGTGGACGCAGAGAGTGTTGGCCTGCAAATGCAAGGTACTGCCATCGCTGGCGGTGAGGTTGCCGCCGCGAGCAATGATCAGCGCCTGTTCAATGATTTTCTCGGGCTCATGATGCACAGCGCCCGGCAGCTGCCGCGACACCAGCATGCCTGCGTTGTCGTAAGCGCGATCGGCGAAGGCTTCGAACCACAACGTCACGCCATATTCATCGCCGAGTCGCTGCGCGGCATTGTTGTCGCGGGTCGCCATCAACATCAGCGGCAAACTCCGATCATAGGCTGCCACGGCCTGAATCACTGCGCGCAGTTGCGCCGGGTTGGCCATCATGTCGTTGTACATCGCGCCGTGGGGTTTGACGTAACTCACCCGCCCGCCCTGCGCCCGACAAATGCCGTCGAGGGCGCCGATCTGGTAATGCAACAGGTCCTGCAGTTCCTGCGCGGTGTAAGCCATGGATCGACGACCGAACCCCACCAGATCCTGATAGGCCGGGTGTGCGCCAATCTGCACGCCGTGGCTCAGGGCCAGGCTGACGGTCTTGCGCATGATGCTCGGGTCGCCGGCGTGGAAGCCGCAGGCGATGTTGGCGCAATCAATGAAGGGCATGACCTCGGCGTCCAGACCCATGGTCCAGTGGCCGAAACTTTCGCCGATGTCGCAGTTCAGTAGCAGGCGGTTCACGGTGAACGCTCCTGTAGGTTTTAGTCTTTTTAACCGAAGGGCATATGCCCCACAGATTATCAGTTACCGGACATTCGGTTATTGAGCGTCGAGTTGCTTGCCACGGGTTTCCGGCAGGCTCAGGGCCGCCAGGATCACTACCCCGTAGGACACCGCCGCGAAGGCCCCGATTCCCACGCTCAGTGGCACCTTCTGGCTGAGCAAGCCGATCAGCAGCGGGAACAATGCCGCCAGTGCCCGACCGATGTTGTAGCAAAAACCCTGGCCCGAGCCGCGAATGCGTGTAGGAAAAAGCTCGGTCAAAAACGCGCCCATGCCGCTGAAGATCCCCGAAGCGAAGAAACCCAAGGGGAACCCCAGCCAGAGCATCACGCTGTTGCTGACCGGTAATTGGGTGTACAGCAGAACAATGGTGAATGAGCCGACCGCGAACAGAATGAAGTTCTTTTTACGACCCAGGATGTCAGTCAAATACGCGCTGATCACGTACCCGACGTAGGAACCGACGATCACCATCGCCAGATAACCACCGGTGCCAAGCACGCTCAAGCCCCGTTCGTTTTTCAGAAAAGTCGGCAACCAGGAAGTGATCGCGTAGTAACCGCCGAGGGCGCCGGTGGTCAGGATCGAAGCACGGATCGTGGTGAAAAGGATGCCGGGGGCGAAGATCTCGTAGAACTTGGCCGGATTGCTTGGCTCTTGTTTGGCCTTGGCTTCGCGGTAGATTTCCGGGTCTTTCACCAAGCGACGAACGAAGATCACGAAAATTGCCGGGACGATGCCCAGGAGAAACAGTGCCCGCCAGGCGTCTTCCGGCGGCAAGACTGAAAACAGCAGCGCATACAGAATCGCTGTCAGCCCCCAACCCAACGCCCAACCCGATTGCACCATGCCGACGACTTTGCCACGGTCCTTGGCACGAATCACTTCGCCTATCAGCACCGCGCCAGCCGTCCATTCGCCACCGAAACCGAAGCCCATCAGGGTGCGTGCGATCAGCAGTTGTTCGTAGTTCTGGGCGAAGCCGCAAAGAAAGGTGAAGAACGCGAACCACAGCACCGTCAGTTGCAAGGTGCGCACCCGACCGATGCGGTCGGAGAGAATTCCCGCCACCCAACCACCGATGGCCGAGGCGATCAGGGTGCTGGTGTGAATCAGCCCGGCCTCGCCGGTGGTAATGCCCCACATGGCAATCAGGGTCGGCACCACGAAGCTGAGCATCTGGGTGTCCATGCCGTCCAGGGCATAGCCGATCTTGCAGCTCCAGAACGTGCGACGCTCCTGCTGATTGATGTTGCGGTACCAGTCGAAAGGCCCGGGGCGAGCCGTGGCTTTGGGGATATCGAGGGTGTCGGGCGCACTCATGGCAAATCTCCGCGCATATTTTATTGGTATTGTTCTAAGCCCCGACGACGCCTATCGTGGGAACCGGATGTGTCGATTTTTGGACGCCTTGCCCTGTGGCGTCCAACTAATAAAAACCCGCCCTAGGCATAAGAAAACCTTATCCCCCGAGCTGAGTCCCACGAGCTGATCCCATGAACCTGAAGTTTCTCGAAACCTTTGTCTGGGTTGCCCGACTCAAGAGTTTTCGCCTGACGGCAGACAAACTCTTCACCACCCAAGCGTCGATTTCCAGCCGCATTGCCGTGCTCGAAGATGAGCTCGGGGTGAAGCTGTTTCTGCGCGACTCTCGCGGCGTGAGCCTGACGCCCGAAGGCCTGAAAGTGCTCGAATATGCCGAGCAGATGATGGACACGATGCAGGCGCTCAAGCAGTCGATCGAGACGCGCTCCAGCAAGGCTGGGCGGGTTCGGATCGGCGTCATGGACACCGTGATCCATACCTGGCTCAGCCCCTTGGTGGCGCAGATGATGGATCACTACCCGCTGGTGGAAATCGAACTGGTGGCCGATACCGCGCTCAACCTCTGCGATCAGCTGCAAAAAGGCTTTCTCGACGTCATCCTGCAAACCGACCTGCTGCGTCAGGAAAGCGTGCGCAGCCTGGCGCTGGCCAGTCATCCGATGGGCTGGATCGTGGCCAGTAATTCCATCTATAACCGTGAATATTCAGGTGTCGCCGACCTGGCGCGGGAGCGGATCATCACCTATTCGAAAAACTCCCATCCGCATCAGGAGGTTCTGGCCCTGATGCAGGCCAATGGCGTCATGGCGCCGCGGCTCAACTGCGTGAACTCGGTGTCGGCGATTACCCGATTGCTGCGCGACGGCTTTGGTATCGGCGCGTTGCCGCCGGTGCTGGTGGCCGAAGAATTGGCGCGGGGGGAATTGACGTTGCTGGCCATCGATCAGCGGCCGCCGAATTTGCAGGTGGTGGTGTCGTGGCGGGTTGGCGTGGAATGGGTCGAAGAAATCGTGGCGTTGTGTCAGCAAGTCGTGGCGCGCTATGCGCAGAAAGTGGGCGAGCACTACATCGTCTTGAGCAAACCACAGGCCGGAATCTGAAGAACATTTCCCAAAGTGTAAATATGAACCACTATCATTTGCATTATTTTTTCAAGGAGGTATTCTCTGCGCGCTTTCAGCTAATCAATTGTCCAGAAGGAGTCGGACCGGATGCGCGGCCACACGCAAAAACAGCAACAATTGCTCGCTCACTGGAGCGAAGCGCTTGGCACTCAGGCTTTCCAGTCCCACTGCATCACGCTCGACCATTTGAGCAATGCGTTGGAGCCCGCCGCCCAGCGCTGTTTTCAACGCCTGATCCAGGCGCTGTTTCGTGAAGACCTGATCAACCCCGACACCTGCGAATACGACGACATCAGCCGTTGCTGGCTGCCCCTTGGCGATGGCGCGCATCTTTGCTTCGAGCACTTGTCCGGCGGCAGGATGAACAGCTGGGACGTACGCGGCAGCATCTTCCTGCACACCCCCGACAGACTGCCCCAAAAAATCCAGTTGCCCAGCGAACTGCTCGCTCACCTTAGCACTCAGCTCAACCCGCCAGCCTCCCCGCAGGTACTGGAACGTCTGGCCCGGGAGCTGGATGACAGCTTCAGCAACGACACCCTGTGCCTGGCGTTTCACCATGGATGGACCGAGCGCCTGAGAGAGCAAATCGACACCGAGTACGACGACAATCTGCTCGCGTGGCTCAAAACCGGCCCCAATCACCAGAACCCGACGTCATTGCTCGAACAATGGGGCACGCTTGGCCATCCGTGGCACCCGAACTACAAGACCAAACTGGGCTTGAGCGCCGCTCAGGTCATCGCGTTCTCGCCAGAATTCGAAGCGAGTTTTCCGATTGTCCTGTGCGCCCTGCACCGCCAGTACGCACACGTCGAAGCGCTGGCTGGCACCACCGATTACTGGGACTGGTGGCAAGGTCACTTCCCACAGGCTGCCGAGCAATTGCAACGCCATTTGCAGCAGCTGGGTCTGGACGTAAAGGACTACCTCCCGCTCCCGTCGCACCCATGGCAAGCCCATGAAGAGCTGCCACATTCGTTCGCCAACGAGATCGCCGACAACCTGCTGATTGTCACTGACATCGTGGCTTTTACCGGCCACCCGACCATGTCCTTCCGCACGGTCCTGCCGCAGGCCAGTCGCGTGGCGCCGATGGTCAAACTGCCGGTGGCTCTGCGACTGACCAGCGTGCAGCGCACCGTGTCGCCGCGCTCCGCCCGGATGGGGCCGCGCATCAGCCAACTGATACTGAATATTCTCGATCAGGAGCCGCAGATTCAGCGTCTGCTGAACATCGTTCCAGAACGCATCGGCGTGCACTACGCACCACTGCCGGCCGATGACGAGCGTTCCCGGCATGCTGCCGTGCTGTATCGCGACAACCCGCTTACGCTCCTGCAAGAAGGCGAGTTGGCGGTGCCGGTCGGCAGTCTGTTCGCCGTCAACGAATTCGAACAACCGTTGCTGCGTGATTGGGTAAAACTGGCTAAGGGCAGTGACGACAGCGAGGCCATGCTGACGTTCTTCGATGATTACCTGTCGATTGCCGTACCGAGTCTGCTGGGCATTTACCTGATGTATGGCGTGGCGTTCGAAGCGCATCAGCAAAACAGTTTCATGGTGATGGGCGCTGACGGGCAGTTGAATCGGCTGCTGTTGCGTGATTTCGGCGACGTTCGTATCGATCGCAAAACCCTGCACGCCAAGGGCCTGGATATCCAGTTGCACGATCCGAAAATGACCCTGTATGACGACTCCGGCTTTGTCCGCGACAAACTCCTGCACACCACCTTCATGTGCCACCTCGGTGAGCTGACGCTGCTCTGTGCCCGCCACTGGAATGTGCCGGAAAGTATCCTTTGGGAGCGATTGGCATCGCACGTTGCACAGTGCTTCGAGACCTTGCGCGAGCGCGTTGAACCGGCACGCTGGGAAAGCGAGCACCAAGCCTTGCTGGAACAGGATTGGCCCGCCAAATCGTTCATGCGCATGCGCTTGCTCGACAGTCATGCCGACATCGTCGGACGCCTGAGTAACCCGCTGCGACCCAACACCCATGCGTTCTGACGGTCGCGCCTTGCGACTGCTGATCGTCATCCAGTTTGTCTCCATGGGCGCAATGGAAATGAGTGGCCCGTTCTGGCCCTTGCAGATCCAGCATCTGCTCGGGCCGGAGGGTGCCGGCTACACCGCGCTGTTATCGGCGATGGTCTATGCCGGCCCGATGCTGGCGGCCATGCTCCTGACGCCCCTGTGGGGCCGGTTGGGGGATCGCACCGGACACAAACCGATGATTGTTCGGGCGTTGCTGGCACTCGCATTGTGCCAAGGGTTGGCGGCCATCACCCTCGACCCGTGGCTGCTGGTGGGTATTCGCGTGATGCAGGGCGCATTGGCCGGTTTTCTCGCTGCCGCGCAAGCCTATGCATTGGCCTGCTGCGACAGTTCCAGCCGTGGTCACACCCTGGCCCGTCTGCAATCGGCAACCGCCGTCGGCTCATTGATCGGCCCGGTGCTGGGTGGCTGGCTGATGGACGTCTCGGGGTTTGCCCTGCTCTGTTATGGCGCGACGGCGATTTGCCTGCTGTGCGCACTGGGGAGTTTTTTCCTGCCGGCCGACAAGGCTCGGACCTCGAAGAAAAAAGCGCTTGAACCGGTGGCCCTGCCCAAAGGCTGGCTCGGTGGAATCCTGTTGGTAATCGTGTTGATTCAAGCCGCGAAGATGATGCCGCAGTCGTTCTACGCGCTGTACGTCGCGAACATTCTGCATGCCCCGAGCTGGCTGATCGGCGCCACCTACGCGGCGAGCGCCGCGACCCTGGCCGTTTCCGCACCGCTATGGGGACGCCTGTTCGACCGCTGGCAGCCGGCCCACACCTTGCGCGTCATCGAAGGCGTGGCCTGGCTATGTGCGCTGACGCTGGCGGCCGCGGCATTGGCCAACGAATGGCTGGGGTTTCTCGTCAGTCGACTCGTCTGGGGCATCTGGCAAGGCGCCCTCCTGCCCGTCGCCTATGCACTGATCGCCAACACCATTTCCGTACACCAGCAAGGCTTTGCGCTCGGCCTCGGCAACAGCGCGGCAAAGGCTGGCGCGCTGCTCGGTGTCGTCCTTGGCGGGATCGGCATGGGCCTGGTCGGCCTGGCTCACAGTTTCTGGCTGGTGGCGCTGACCTACGCCATCGCCGCCATCGGGATCCGCTGGGTGCGTTCGTTCAACACCGCGCCTGACCGCTCGACCTTATCGCCCCACACTTATCACAACTAAAAAAGACCACGTCATGACCCGAACCAAACTCTCCCTGCTGATCCCGCTGCTCGGTACCTTCAGCGCCCAGACCTGGGCCGAGGATACCGAGCAGCAGCCCGGCACCTTGAACATGCAAGCCACCGTCGTCTCCGCGACTCGTAGCGAAGCGAGCATTGCTTCGATTCCGGGCTCGGTCCAGGTGATCGATGAACAGCAGGTCCGTGAACAGAGCGGCGCGGGGCGCCGGGTCTCCGACATCCTCGGGCAATTGGTCCCCGGTCTTGCACCGTCCAGCGGCGGGATGAGCAACTTCGGTCAAACCCTGCGCGGGCGCAACATGCTGGTGTTGATCGACGGCGTATCGCAGAACGCCACGCGCGACAACTTCCGCCAGCTCAACAGCATCGCCCCGGCCAGCATCGAACGCATCGAAGTGATCTCCGGCGCCAGCAGCATCTACGGTGCCGGTGCTTCAGGCGGCATCATCAACATCATCACCAAGCGCAATCAGGGCCAGGACATTGCCTACAGCAGCAAACTGGGCCTGACCAGCGGCAATAACCTCAACCGCAAAGGCTTCGCCTACGAAGCCTTTCAGAGTGCGACGGGGCGCAAGGATGCCCTGGACTGGTACGTCTCCGCCGACCTGACCCAGCGTAACGATCAGTTCGATGGCAACGGCAACCGCATCCCTCAGGACACCTCCCAGGGCAGCAACATGGACACCGAAACCTATGACCTGCAAGGTCGTTTCGGTTACGAACTGGATGCCGACAAAAAACTTAGCCTGTCGCTGCAGGACTACAAGGACCAGCAGGACACTGGCTACACAAAAGACCCGACAAACCGGCAGGAAGCCGTGGCGGTCAAAGGGCTGAAACTCGACGACCAGCCCTATACCCATAACCAGGCGGTCAACCTCAACTACACCGACAAGGACTTCTACGGTCAGGGCCTGCAACTGGAAAGCTACTGGCGCCGCGCCGATGCACTGTTCTTTCCGGACCTGTCGCGAGGCAGGGCCGGGATCTCCGACAACAACAGTGTGCAAGATGTCTACGGCCTGCGCGCGGCCATCGACACGCCACTGCCGGCGATCGGGAGTGCCACGGGTAATCTGGTCTGGGGCGCCGACTATAATAATGAGCGCTCCCGCCAACGAGGTGATCAATACACGCTCAATGGCCTGACCTACACCAAGACCGGCACCACCTACGAGCTGGGCCCGGACATCGAAACCACCACCAAATCGCTGTTCGGGCAGATGTCCTGGGACATCGGTGACTGGACCTTGCGTGGCGGTGTGCGCCGTGAATGGATCGAAAGCGAGGTCTCCGACAGCATCGCTTATGGCCAGATCGTCCAGACCGGCGTACGCGCAACGCTGCCCGGTGACACCCTCAAGTACGATGCCACCCTGTACAACCTGGGGGCGGTCTACCACCTGAGTGAAAACCAGGACGTTTTCGCCAATTACAGCCAGGGGTTTTCACTACCGGATATCCAGCGTTTCATGCGCGATGTCAGCAGCACCTTCGACATTCAGAGTCTCAATGCCCAGGCCATCAAGGTCGACAGTTACGAGCTGGGCTGGCGCGGCAACTGGGACCAGTGGCAGGCTGACGTCACCGTGTACGAAAACACCTCGGACGTGACTCAGTTCTACGATGCCAATGATCGCGTATTGCGCCTGATCAACCAGAAAGAGCGAGTTCGCGGCATCGAAAACAGCCTGACCTACCGCGCGACCGATCGCTGGTCGGTGGGTGGCACTTATGCCTGGGCCAAAGGAGAGACCGAGCAGAACGGCAAATGGATCGATCTGCCGGCCACGCGCATCTCACCGGCCAAGACCACACTGTTTGTCGGCTACACCGAAGACGACTACACCCTGCGCCTGCAAGGCATGCATTTGTCCAGTTACGATGCCGCCGCCAAGGACAACAACGGACGCGAGATTGAAGGCTATACGCTGGTGGACCTGCTCGGCTCCGTGCAACTGCCGGTCGGTCGTCTTGAAGGCGGGGTATATAACCTGACTGATCGCACGTACCAGAACCTGTTCACCCAGGCCAACGCCAGAGCCCCGTACGCCAATGCCGAAGGCCGCACGCTGAGCATGAGCTACTCGGTGGATTGGTAAAAAACAGGAGCCGACTTGCCGGCGATGCGACCTGCCAGGCATACCGTGTCGCGGCAATCGCCAGCAAGTCGGATCCAGTGTTACAGCCCGCGCAAATCCCGCTCTTCGATCGGCCGGCTCTGGCGCAAACGCTTGCCGCCCAGCACCACCCAGTCGATCAGACGGAACAGGCATTCAATGCCGAACGACAGCAGCAACGCGCCGCTCATGCCCCAGATCATCGCTTCCGGCGTCAGCAGGATCTGGTAGCTGTAGCCATTCCAGGTTTCCTTGCGAATATCCGGGTCGGCAGCCAGGGCCACTTGCAGGAAACGGATGTACCACGGGCCTTGCATGGCCTGGAATTGCTTGTCGAGGGCCAGTTGACGGGTGAGCAAGGTGCTCAGGCTGTCGGCATCGCTGCGAAAGATCGGGTCTTCGCTGGCACGGTAATGGGCCACGAGCGCCTGCATATCACCCTTGAAAAACTGATTGGCCGTGCCCTGAAAACCGCTCAAACCGGTCTGCGCCTCGATCAGATGCGCCTCGACCCGCTTGGCATAATCACTGATGAACCCAGGCACCTGGACACCGATCAACAGGCCCGCCGCGAACAACACCAGCCGAAGATAACTGAGCAACATGGGGGGGGAGATCCTTATTCGGTCTTGCCCTGGCTGACGCATTCACCGCGTCGCCAAAGGCTCCATTGGCCCGGTTCGTAGCGGGTCCAGGTTTCGTTTTCGGTCAAGGGTTCGGTGGCAATCACTGTGACCACGTCATTGGGCGTGGTTTCGGCCTGGAAGTCGACGATCACATCGACGTCCTTCAAACGCGCCGGGCCGAACGGTGCACGGCGGGTGATCTGCGCCAGTTTGCTCGAGCAGTAGCAGAACAGCCAGTCGCCGTCGCTGAGCAAGCAGTTGAATACGCCTTTGCTGCGGTACTCGGCGCAGGCGGCCACCAGGTCTGGCAACAGTGCTTCGACTTCTACCGGCTCGGGAAACGCTGCACGAACCCGATTGAGCAAATCGCAAAATGCCGCTTCGCTGTCGGTATCGCCAACAGGGCGGTAAAAACTGGCGGTCGGATTGAAATCGGCCAATTGGCCGTTGTGAGCGAAACACCAGTTGCGTCCCCACAACTCGCGCACGAACGGGTGAGTGTTGGACAGGCAAACCTTGCCGACGTTGGCCTGGCGGATGTGCCCGATCACCACTTCGCTTTTGATTGGGTAGCGCTGCACCAGGTTCGCCACTTCCGACTCGCTGCTCGCCGCCGGGTCCTGAAACAACCGCAGGCCACGGCCTTCATAAAAAGCGATGCCCCAACCATCGCGGTGTGGGCCGGTGCGGCCGCCGCGCTGCATCAGCCCGGTGAAGCTGAACACGATATCGGTCGGGACATTGGCGCTCATGCCCAATAACTCACACATGCTCGGACTCTCGATTCAGTACAGGGGCACGGTTACAGACGCGGTTCGACCCGCGAACGCTGAGGATTGCTCGGCACCGGTGGCCGGCCGTAACGATCATCGCCGGCACCGCCGAAAGGCTGATCGTCGTCAGGCTCGTCGGCCCGCGCAGCTGCCTTGGCGGCAGCCGCCTGTTCCTTGCGAGCGTTGGAGGCGCGCTCGATGGGAAAACGGATCGCCACGAACACCATGTAAATGCCGAAGGCAATCATGCCGTACATGAACAGATCGGAAATCGCCCGCCAGGCGTTATTGCCGACCTTGAACAGCAAGTCGAGGGCAGTAATGGCGATGGCCGGGGCGACCTTTTCCTTCACCGGGTCGATGATGGTCGGGCTGAACAGCAACACCGCCACCAGCAGCCGCAGCGGTTCACGCAGCCAACGCCACATCCAGCGGGTGATGCGCATCCACACCAACAGGCAGCCTAAAGCGGCAAAGGCGTAGAGGCCCCAAGCGATCAGATAGTCGTTCTCGGTCATGGTGTCCATGGCAAGGCAGGCAAAGAGGCGCTTATAGTAACGACTTTTCGCACGTCAGGCTTGTCCCAATACCTGTCTGTCATGCGCAACCCCTGTAGGAGCGAGCTTGCTCGCGAAAGCGGTGTGTCAGTCACCAGAAATGTTGAATGACTGGCCTCTTCGCGAGCAAGCTCGCTTCTACAGGTTGCGAAGCCCCTATTCCGTACATTGTTCGAGAGCCATTCATGCCCCTATCCGCCAACGTCAACAGCGCCCCGATTGCCCACAAGGCCGACGGTTCTGACCCGTATGCCTGGCTGCAGGAGCGCGACACCGACGCGGTGCTCGATTACCTGAAAGCTGAAAACCGCTATCAAGAGGCGCAAACCGCCGATCAGGCCGGGCTGCGCGAAACCCTGTTCGAGGAGATCAAGGGGCGAATTCTCGAAACCGATCTGTCGCTGCCCTCCCCCTGGGGCCCGTACCTGTATTACACCCGCACCACTGCCGGCGACGAATACGCCCGCCACTACCGCTGCCCGCGTCCGGCCGATGGCAGCCTGCAGATAGACGAAAGCCAGGAACTACTGCTGCTTGATCCGAACGTGTTGGCCAAGGGTGGCTTCTTTTCCCTGGGCGCGTTCAGCATCAGCCCGGACCACCAGCGTCTGGCCTACAGCATCGACTCCTCGGGCGAAGAGATTTACACGCTGTTCGTGAAGGAATTATCCAGTGGCCGCGTCAGCGAACTGGAATTCCAGAACTGCGACGGCAGCATGACCTGGGCCAACGACAGCCTGACGCTGTTTTTCGGCGAACTCGACGAGACCCATCGCCCGCACAAACTGTTCCGCTATCGGCTGGACGGCACCGCGGCCGAAGAAGTGTTCCATGAGCCGGACGGCCGATTCTTCCTGCATTGCTACCGCTCAAGCTCCGAACGGCAACTGCTGTTGTCGCTGGGCAGCAAGACCACCAGCGAAGTCTGGGTGCTCGATGCTGCGCTGCCGCATCAGGCCTTTACCTGCCTGGCGCCGAGGGTCGAAGATCATGAGTACGATGTCGATCACGGCAAACTCGATGGCGAGTGGACGTGGCTGATCCGTACCAACCGCGACGGCATCAACTTCGCCCTGTACCAGGCCGCCGATACTGGCGTCGCGCCGACTGAAGCCGACTGGCAGAACCTGATTCCCCATAGCGACACCGTGATGCTCGAAGGCATGAGCCTGAACGCAGAGGCCATGACCCTGAGCCTGCGCGAAGGTGGCCTGCCGATCATCGAAGTCCGCCCACGGGATTTGGTGCCCTATCGCGTGCAATTGCCGGATGCGGCCTACAGCCTGCATGTGCAGAACAGCCTGGAATTTGTCAGCGACAGGATCCGTCTGCGCTACGAAGCCTTGAACCGTCCGGCACAGATCCGCCAAGTGATTCTGAGCAGCGGCGAGCAGAAAGTCCTCAAGGAAACCCCGGTGCTCGGCCCGTTCGACGCCGATGCATACGTCAGCCAGCGGCTTTGGGCGACTGCACCGGATGGTACGCAAGTGCCGGTCAGCCTTGTGGTCAAACGCGAGTTCCTCGGCAAGCCGACGCCGCTTTATCTGTACGGCTATGGCGCCTACGGCGAAAGCCTCGACCCGTGGTTCTCCCACGCGCGCCTGAGCCTGCTGGATCGCGGCATGGCGTTTGCCATCGCCCATGTACGAGGTGGCGGTGAACTGGGCGAAGCCTGGTACCGCGCCGGCAAGCAGGAACACAAGCACAACACCTTCAGCGACTTCATCGCCTGCGCCGAACACCTGATCGCCAACGGTTTCACGACCCCATCGCAGCTGGCGATCAGCGGTGGCAGCGCCGGTGGTTTGCTGATCGGCGCGGTGCTCAATCAGCGGCCAGAGCTGTTCGCTGCGGCGATTGCCGAAGTGCCGTTCGTCGACGTGCTTAACACCATGCTCGACCCGGAGCTGCCGCTGACCGTCACGGAATACGACGAGTGGGGCAACCCGCAAGAGTCGGACGTCTATGATCGGATCAAGGCCTACGCCCCGTACGAAAACGTCACCGCGCAAGCCTATCCGGCAACGTTGGTGATCGCCGGCTACAACGATAGTCGTGTGCAGTACTGGGAAGCGGCCAAATGGGTGGCGAAATTGCGCGCGACCAAAACCGACACCAACGCCTTGTTGCTCAAGACTGAACTGGGTGCCGGCCATGGCGGGATGAGCGGTCGTTATCAGGGATTACGTGACGTAGCCCTCGAATACGCATTTGTTTTCAAGGTTTTGGGCATCGCCTGAGGAACTTGGCCCGGTGTGCCGGTCTTAACACCAGACACTAGGCGCGATCCCTTGTAGGAGCGAGGCTTGCCCGCGAAGAGGCACTAACATCCAACATCAATGTTGCCTGTCACACCGCCTTCGCGGGCAAGCCTCGCTCCTACAGAGGGCGGTGCCCGGAACAGACACAAGAAAAAGACCGTGACGACATGTCAGAACCGACCTTACTGAACAAAGAAATTCGCGACTGGCTGATGGACTGCGGCCTGTTCGATCAACTGTTGCCGGCAGACTTCGTGGCAGCTTCGGGTTACTTCAGCATCAGCACCATCGCCGAAGGTGAAGAGATTTTCCATGAGGGCGATGCCGGCAGTTTCATGTGCATCATCCACACCGGCCAGGTCGCGGTGCAGAAGACCAACAGCGACGGGCAACGGGTGACCATGGCTACCTTGCGCAGCGGTCGGGCCTTCGGTGAAATGGCCGTACTCGATGGTGAACGGCGCTCGGCCAGTTGCGTGGCCGCGAGCAATTGCCAGTTGCTCAATCTGGGCAAGGACTCCCTGGAAAAGATGCTCAACGATGCGCCAAAAATCGCCGCGAAGATCATCCGCGCCCTCGCCGTCTCCCTCTCCAAACGCTTGCGCATGGCCGACGGGCAACTGCTCTCACAGCAGATTTAGTGTCCTGTCTTACAAACACTATTTGTGAAACAGACACTACCCGCCCGGCGTTTTGATTTTCGTCGTGCTCGGTTCAAGGCCTGGCAATGTCTGGTCTTTGGGTGGGTTAGGCATTTCGATCGGCGGCAACAGCGGTGGCCCGCCACTGCCTGTGCCGGCCTTAGGCACGCTGGTCGGGGTGATCTGTGGATACGGCGTCGGAGTGGCGGTGCCGGGTGAGCCGGGCATCGGCACGGGGCTGGTGGGGATGGTTTGCAGCTCCTGGGCCTGCACTGCAGTTATCGAGAGCGCGGCCAGGGCAATGACCGTTAGAATGGTGCGCTTCATCAATGGCTCCGTTGGCCTTGTTGTCTTTTTGCAGGCTACTCCCAACTGCGCGTGTTTGCCTTCCTCCGTATATCAATTTCTCCTCAAGAGAGCGCCATGAAACGTTTCGTTCTGCTCGACACCACCCCCATCCCTGAAAACGGCGGTGCCTTGTGCCTGTTCGAATATGGCGAGGATTTCGTCATCAAGATTCAGGGCGGTGACGGCGGGCAGTTGATGAACACCCGCATGCACGGCTCCGAAGATGCCCTGGCCGAAATCCCCTGCCGCAAGGTCGCCGGCCGGCTAAATTCGCGGGTATTGATCGGTGGCCTGGGCATGGGCTTCACCCTCGCCTCGGCGCTCAAGCATTTGGGCAAGACGGCTGAAGTGGTGGTCGCCGAGCTGGTGCCCGGTGTGGTTGAGTGGAACCGTGGGCCGCTGGGTGAGAAAGCCGGCAACCCGCTGCTCGACCCGCGCACCGTGATCCGTATGGAAGATGTGGCCAAAGTGTTGCAAGCCGAACCACAAGGTTTCGATGCGATCATGCTCGACGTCGACAACGGCCCCGAAGGCCTGACCCAGAAGGCCAACAGCTGGCTCTACTCTGCCGGAGGCCTGAGTGCCTGCGCCAAGGCCCTGCGCCCCAAAGGCGTGCTGGCGGTGTGGTCGGCCAGCGCCGACCGGCAGTTTTCCGACAAGCTGAAAAAAGCCGGTTTCAAGGCCGAAGAAGTGCAAGTCTTCGCCCACGGCAACAAGGGCACCCGCCACACCATCTGGATTGCCGAGAAGCTCAAGGGCTGAGCTAAACTTCGCTTAATACCGTCATTAGTCATTTTACAAAGGTGAACCCATGAGTTCGTCCACCCCAACCAACACATCGAAGCTGGACCGCATCCTTGCCGACAATCAGCGCGACAAGGAAATGGGTTACCGCGACAAGGCTCTGAAGATGTACCCGCACGTGTGCGGCCGCTGCGCCCGTGAATTCTCCGGCAAGCGCCTGAGCGAACTGACCGTGCACCACCGCGATCACAACCATGACAACAACCCTCAGGACGGTTCGAACTGGGAGCTGTTGTGCCTGTATTGCCATGACAACGAACACTCGCGGTATACCGATCAGCAGTATTTTGATGAAGGCTCGCTGAGTACGCCGAAGATTGCCAAGGCTACGCATAATCCGTTTGCGGCGTTGGCGGGGTTGATGAAGAAAGAAGACTGAAGATATTCGTTATTGATCGTTCCCACGCAGAGCGTGGGAACGATCACTGAACACCCCTCCCCCAATCCCCGTATAATCGCCGTTTTTTCCCCGAAGGCACCCCGCTCGTGGCAGACAAACGGTACAGCTGCATTGGTTTGTATAACCCCAAATCACCGGAGAACGTCGGTTCGGTGATGCGCGCCGCCGGCTGCTATGGCGTGGCGTCGGTGTTTTACACCGGCAAGCGCTATGAGCGCGCCGCCGATTTCGTCACCGACACCAAGAGAGTCCATTACGACATTCCGCTGATCGGCATCGACGATCTGAAAAAAATCCTGCCCCTGGGCTGTGTGCCGGTCGCGGTCGAACTGGTCGACGGTGCCCGTTCGCTGCCGGAATACACTCACCCGGATCGCGCCCTCTACATCTTCGGCCCCGAAGACGGCTCGCTGGATAAAGAAATCCGCGACTGGTGCGAAGACGTGGTCTACATCCCGACCACCGGCTGCATGAACCTGGCGGCCACCGTCAACGTTGTGCTGTACGACCGCATGGCCAAGGGCAACAACACCCGCTCGGGTCCGAAATTCCGCTGAATTGCCGCATATTCGATGGAACAAGCCGCTCGCCCAGGCAGTCAGCTAAATATCTATTGCTGAAGCAACCCTTCCCTGCCTGGAGACAGATCATGCGCGAGTTCAACCCTGTAGAACGTATCGAAACCACCCCGTTCCAGAGCCCCTCCGTACAGAACGTTCATGGTTGGGAACGCGCCGGCTCCCTGGCGGGTGGCGTGGTCATGCTGAGCAAGGGTCTGCGACGTGGCGGCGTGTTCGGATTGATTGAAATAGCCATCGGCGGCATGGCTCTGGCCCGGGGAATCACCGGGCATTGCTCGGCAAAAAGACTGTTGGAAAAGAACCGTCAGGACATGGAAAACGCACGCGCGAGAATCGAGCGCGCCGGGGATGAGCTGAGCCGCATGAAAGCCAATGCCGAAGCGGCGACCAGCACGGCGACCGTGACGGGAAATGATTCGTTGAACTCGCCGAAGGCTGGGGTTTGATCCGAAATTTGCGGTGGGACTCTGGGCCTCTTCGCGGGCAAGCCTCGCTCCTACAGTAATTGGCGGTGATCACACATGTTGTATACGCCACAAATCCTGTAGGAGCGAGGCTTGCCCGCGAAGGCGGTATTACTGAAGCAACCCGGTATCGAGCACTCTGGAAGGCTCGCCAATAACGCTTTCCGCGAGCTGGATGAACTCCTTGGTATCCACACTCTCCAAACGCATTGCCCCACGCAACACATCATCCAGCGAACGCTTGTTGCGGGTTTTCAGGCGAATCTCGCGGTCCAGTTCCTGTAGCAACACCACCGCTTTGGCCACCTGCGCCGGGTTGATCTGCTCACCGCGCAAAGTGCTGACCTTCTGGCTGTCCTTGATCAACTTGCTGTGCAGGCCCTCATACCGCTCATCACTCATGCCGCCTGCGCGGCGCACCAGCTCGATGGCGTAATACTCGGCAAACCCTTCGCTGATCCAGTCGCTGCGCTGGCTGTCGTTGATCCGCCCGAACACTTGAGCCAATTCACGCACCAGCGCACTGGTGCCGCTTTCACTGACCAGCGGCAGACGCGTGTTCAGGTAGATCGATTCATGTGCAGCCGAGCTGCCGCGCCACAATGGGTCATTGGCGCCGACAATCAGCAGCTTGCTGGGGTGACGCGGAAAAACCGCCTGCACTTGCGGCCAGACGAAGGTCAGCAACGTCAGCACGTCCATACGGCGCATGCCCTGCCCCTGGGGCGAAGCGACGGTGACCTCGGTTTCCCCCAGTCGCGTGCGACGGCTGCCGAGGTGGCCGGCGAGCATCCAGCCGGTGGGACGGTCGAACAGGCGCGAGGCGTTATCGATGCGAAACTTGTGTTGGCCGATCCGTGGCCAAGCGGTTTCGACGCTTTTCCAACCGCTGGGCAATTCGAATTCAAGGCGTGAAACCAGTTCGATGCCGTCCTGTTGATCGAGTCTGGCTGCCGGCACCAGATCGTCTCCGCGCATCAATGCCCAAGTCGACGTCATGCGTGTGTCGAAGCTGCCGCTCTTGCGCCCGTGGCTGATGCGCACGCGGTAGCTCAGGCTGGCCTTGTCGGCGGTCGGACGCCAAACGCCACGAACCTGTTTACCCTGTGTGAGCAGCCATTGGCCATCGGCTTTGAAATCACTGTAGTGACTGCCGTCGCCCAAGTCGAAATCCAGGCTGCGCACCGCCGAGCCTTGAGCCAGGGTCAAGCGCACTTCGGCCTGATCGCTCTGCGGCAACAGGCGCACGTGATAATCCAGATCGACTTTCTTCGCCGCCCACACAGGCAAACTCAGGGCCAGCAGCCCGACAGCCAGCGCCCGCCGCACTCCCACAGCCATACACACTCCTATTGGCGAACGAGCTTGCTCCAGGCCGCGTTCCGACGCTGAGCTGCGTAGCGCGCCCCAAATTCTTGTAATCACTGCCGATTTTGTGAGTGCTACGCACTCAAGCGGGAGCAAGCGCCTCCCTCGCCACCAATTAACCCGCGCGAAAAATCAGATGGTCTTCCCAATCGTCTTCGGCCACGCTGCCCTCAGCGAGCATGCGCCCTGACTGGGAAATACGTTCGTGATGCACCGCCTCGCGATCACCGCACACCAGGTGATGCCAGAGCGGCAAATCCTTGCCTTCGCTGACCAGTCGATAGCCGCAGGTCGGCGGCAGCCATTTGAATTCATCAGCCTTGCCCGGCGTGAGCTGGATGCAATCGGGCACAAAGTCGCGGCGATTGGGGTAATCAGTGCACTGACAGGTTTTGAGGTCCAGCAGTTTGCAGGCGATACGCGTGTAGTAGACGGCGTTGTCGTCTTCGTCCTCGAGTTTTTGCAGGCAACACAGGCCACAGCCGTCGCACAGCGATTCCCATTCCTCTTGATCGAGTTGATCGAGGGTTTTGCGTATCCAGAACGGTTCGACTTTGGCGGCCATGGCTCAAGCATCAACATCAGGTGGTGAAAAGGCCGCCAGTCTAGTGCCAAGACCCCGGCGGGCCAAGCATTGGCGACTGTCGGTAGAACGCGCTTGTCAGTTATTGCGCCGCCAAGTAGGGTTTTGCGTCGCCCTTCACTTTCAAACGTCGCAAGGAATCTCTTGATGAGTGCCAATCCACGCGTTGCCGACTACGCCATTCACCCTCAGTTCACCGATCGCTGGTCGCCCCGTGCCTTCACCGGCGAAACCATTGCCGAAGAGACCCTGCTGAGCTTCTTCGAAGCTGCACGCTGGGCGCCATCGGCGTACAACTCGCAGCCTTGGCGGTTTCTCTATGCGCGTCGCGACACGCCGAACTGGGAGCGTTACCTGGGCCTGCTGAACGAGTTCAACCGCAGCTGGGCGCAGCACGCCTCGGCGCTGGTGATCGTGGTTTCGAAAACCACCTTTGCGATACCTGGCGCCACCGAAGAAACACCGGCGCTGTGGCACACCTTCGACACCGGCTCGGCCTGGGGCCATCTGGCCCTGCAAGCGAGCATCAGCGGCTGGCACACCCACGGCATGGCCGGCTTTGATCAGGAGCTGACCCGCAAAGAGCTGAATATTCCTGAAGGTTATGCGCTGCACGCGGCAGTGGCGATCGGTAAGCTGGGCGACAAGGCGACGCTGGCCGAGTACCTGCAAGCGCGCGAAGAGCCAAGCCCGCGTCGTCCGTTGAGCGAATTGACCGCCGAAGGCGATTTCACCCTCTAAGCGCGCCGGACCCGATCGTACCCACGCGCAGCAAAGGAATGCATCCCGTGACGCTCTGCGCCACATCCGAAGCGGAACGCGGAGCGTCCCTGGCGGCATTCCTTTGCTGCGCGTGGGAACGGTCCGCTAGGTAAATTCAATACCCGCGCGCGAAATCCACTTCCCCACGCAACGCTTCGCCCGCCTGATACGCCCGCAGGTTCTCGACAAACAACTTCACCATCATCGGTGGCGAAGTCGGTGCCGAACTGTGGCCGGTCAATAACAGGCCCCACGCGGTCCAGAACGGATGGCGTTGCGGCAGCGGCTCCTGACGGCAGACGTCGATCACGGCTCCGGCCAGATGCCCTTCCTTCAAGGCTTCCACCAAATCTGCATCGACCACCGCCACGCCGCGCCCGACGTTGATGAACAATCCCGTCGGCTTGAACTGCTTGAACAGTGCGGCGTCGTACAGGTCGTGAGTATTCGGAGTGTTCGGCAGCAGATTGATCACGTAATCCACTTCACCGACCAGGCGCGGCAAATCGCTCAGCGCGCCGACTTCGACAAAAGGCGCCTGTGCCCGGGCGGTGCTGGCGATGCCATATAACTCGACGCCAAACGGCAGCAGAAACTGCGCCACGGTCTGACCGATGTCACCGGTGCCGACGATCAACACCTTGCGTCCTGCCAGGCTTTGACTCTGGCGGCTGTCCCATTTTCGCTCGACCTGGCTGACCAACCGCGCCAGTACTTCGCGCTCGTGGCCGAGCATGTAAGTCAGCACATATTCGGCCATGACCTGACCGAAAATCCCTACCGCGCGAGTCAGGCGATAGTGCCGCGGCAAGCCGTCGGCCAGCAACGGCGTGATGCCGGCCCAGGTCGATTGCAACCATTGTGGTTCGTGGCCCTGACGCAGCAAGGTCGCCAGCAGATCCGGCTGACCGAGCCAGACCTGGCACTCGGCGGCCTGACGGGCCAGTTCGGCGGAGTCGCCGCTGGTCAGTACTTCCAGATCAGGCGCTGCCTGACGCAACAGTTGGGCATACACAGGATGGTCGTGTTCAGCAATCAGAACGCGCATGGTTCAAACCTTTCAAAAACAGTGCAGACGGCCGCCGACGGAGTATCACTCCATCGCCCTGGCCATAGTCAAAATCATTCCAGTGTTTCATGAAGGCTCTGAACAGAGCCTGTCTGTCGACTACATCGGATCGTTGCGTCGCAGCAATTCTTCCGGCAGGTGCTCGATGTATTCGTCTTCGGCCGGCGGCATTTGCAGGTGGTAGCCCTGCTTGTCGAGGTTTTCCAGCACGACGACGATGTCTTCACTGGCCAGTTTGCGCTCGGGCGACAGCACCAGATCGAAGGAATGTTTCGGCTTGCCGAAGGCCAGCATCAGCGCTTCCGGCACACGTTCAAGCGCATCGCTTTTGAGCACATAAAGGTACATGCCGCTGCGCTTGGAGCTTTGGTAGATGGAACAAATACGTTTCAAGGCTGTTCTCCGGCGGTGGCCAGGCTGTCGAGCAGCGCTTGGCCCATCAATTCGCGGCGCCAGCCACGCAGCGAATCAGGCAATTGGTAAGGACCATTGGGGAAGCCGCTCTTGAGCAGCGCTTCCAGGGTTTTCTTGCGCAGCATCAGCTCTGGCGCGATGTTCAGGCGCTCGGCTTCGGCCTGGCCGATGGCGCGCAGCTGTTTGACCAGCGCGGCGGCTTCCACCGGTAACGGCTCCGGCACTGCTGGCGGCCATTGATCAGGCGACACACTGCCAGAGCGCTTGATCAGATCAAGCAGAAATTCGCCGTCCTGACGCACGGTACGCGGGTGCATGTCTTCGATTTTCGCCAGCGCGCCAAGGTTGTCCGGTTGCGTGCGCGCCAACGGCCACAGGGAATGTTCACGGACGATGCGGTTGCGCGGCAGATCACGGGCACGGGCCTGCGTCTCACGCCAGGCGCAAAGTTCACGCAACACAGCGAGTTGGGCACGGGACAGTTTCCAGGCCAGTTTGGCGTCGCGATAGACCTCATACGGGTCGACCTCGCGACGCAGATTGGCCACCAGCTCGGCACCGTCTTCCAGGACCCAGGCGTATTTTTCGTCAGAAAGCTTCGGACGCAGCTGTACGAAAACTTCCGCCAGATGCAAAGCGTCTTCGGCGGCGTAGCTGATCTGGGTGTCGGACAGCGGACGTTGCAGCCAGTCGGAACGGGTTTCGCCCTTGGGCAGGTCAATGCCGAGCACCTCCTGCACCAGCCGCGAATAGCCCATCGAGAAACCGAGGTTCAGGTAAGCGGCGGCCAGTTGGGTGTCGAACAGCGGCGCCGGCAAGCTGCCGGTCAGGCGCAGTAATACTTCCAGGTCTTCGCTGCACGCATGCACGACTTTGACCACGGCCGGGTTTTCCAGCAACGCGGCCAACGGCTGCCAATTGTCGATGGTCAGCGGGTCAATCAGGTAAGCGCGTACGCCATCGCCGATCTGCAGCAGGCCTGCAATCGGGTAAAAGGTGTCGACCCGCATGAATTCGGTGTCGAGGGCAACGAATGGCAGCTGCTGCCACTCGGCACAAAACTGACCGAGGCTATCGTTGTCGCGAATCCAGTGAATATCGATGGCCACACGGCTCTCCCTTGAAGAATGGCGCGCAGTATATATCGCCCCCGGCGATTTCCGCGCATCCACTGAACAAGAGCTTTAGCGAAAATACCTGCAGAACAGCAAGAATTGTCTGACAGGTGGAGATTAGTTGCCCTTACGCAACACGTAGACCCGCATCCGCGCGCAACCCGGCAGGAAGTCCTGATGGCTGAGCAAGTGGAAACCCGCTTGCCTGAACTCGGCCTCAAGCTCGGCCTTGCTCGCCTGCGGCTGGACCTCTGCGCCCTCCACGTCCGATCGGCGCAGCTTGAACCCCCCATCAACCCGCACTGCCACAATCACTGTATCGCGACTGACCCGGTGGAACTCGCCCAGCATCGTCAACCGATGCTCAGGACTGGCGAGGTGTTGAAACAGTTGCATGCAAAAAATGCAGTCAACTGCGTTCGCCGACAAACCGATGGTGAAGGCTGAACTTTGAAAGGTCTTGATCCGTTCCAGCAACTGCTGCGAATGATGGATGCGGGCATGATCGAGCATGTCCTGAGACGGATCGGTCGCAAGAATCACCCGATTCGCATGCTCGGCCAGTACCGGCCAGAAGCGCCCGACTCCGCAGGCTACATCAAGAATCAGCCCCGGTTCGCCAGCGACCTGAAGCGCATTACGCACCAGTTGCTCATCGCGCCAGAACGTCAAACGCCCCGCCAGGCCACGCGGTCGCGACTGAAGGCAGACGCGGGCGTGTTCCTGATCGTAGCGCCGGGCGAACTCGAGTTCGATGGCGGATGGGGGCAGCGCGGACATGTGCAATGGCTCTTGTTGGACGTTCCTGGCGCCACAGGTTAGTGGTCGCTACGTGAAAAAAAGGTCGAATCACTCATTTTTTGGCCAGAACACCGTCGATCACTGCACCGCGGCAGCCGGCAAACATGTCCAGCTCCGGGTTATAGACCTTGCTGTTGACCTCCAGCAGGCCAAGCATCGAATGGAACAGGTTGTCTTGACTCAAGGGCTTTTCACGACTCAGTTGCAGGCAATGGGTGTCGACCGAAAAGGACTTTTGATAGCTGTCGGAGAACCACGCCAGCATCGCTACATGCTTCTGTTGTTCCGGCGCCAGCAGGTAAGGCGTGCCATGAAGAAACAGGTTGTATTCGCCTAGCGATTCGCCGTGATCCGACAGATAAAGCATCGCGGTATCGACTTTGTCCTGGTTGCTTCGCAACAGATCGATCAGGGTCGACAGCACATGATCGGTGTACACCAATGTGTTGTCGTAGCCATTGACGATACTTTCGCGGCTGCAATTGTTTAGTGCATTGCTTTCACACACCGGGGTGAAGTGTTCGTATTCTTTCGGGTAGCGCTTGAAGTACTCCGGACCGTGACTGCCCATTTGATGCAGTACCAGCACGGTGTCTTTATCCAGCGTGTCGATGAAGTGCTGCAAACCTTGCAGAAGAATTTCATCGCGGCACTCGCTGTTGGCGCACAGCACCGGGTCTTTCAGATTACTCACGTCGTCGACAGTGACCCGATCGCAGGTGCCTTTACAGCCCGACTGGTTATCGCGCCAGATCACCTCGAGACCGGCGTGCTTGAGCACATCCAGCAGACCTTCCTCGTTCTTTGCCTTGCTGGCGTTGTAATCCTTGCGGCCCATGTTGGAAAACATGCAAGGCACCGACACGGCCGTTTCCGTGCCGCAAGAATGCACATCGGTGAAGGCAATCAGGCCGGATTCTTTTTCCAGTGTGGGCGTGGTGTCGCGGTCATAACCCAGGATGCCGAAGTTCTCCGCCCGGGCACTTTCACCCACCACCAGTACCGTCAGGGATTTACGGCCGTGGGTCTGCCAGATCGGGTTTTTCCGAGCGTCTTCACCGAGTTTGATAAAGGGCTGCCGGGCAGAAACGACTTGCTCGCGCAGATAGCCGAGCGAGGCACCGATGTAATTGCTTGGCACCACCATCAAGCGCAATTCATGGTGATTGCGAAACAACGACGACAGGCCTTGATAGTTGACCAGGGCGACACCACCGATCACCGCAACCGAGGCGACACTCACCAGCACTTTACTTAATAACTCCCGGTGCCAACGACGGTAATTAACTGGCGTCTTCCACAACAACCACGACGGCAAAACTCCGAGCAAAATAATATAAACAAACAACTTCAAGGACAGTAAGTCGCGCACTTCTGTGGCATTGGTTTCTGCGAAGTTACGAAACATACCGACATCGATCAGCACACCGTATTGGCTCATGAAATAGGCCACGCCGGCACTGACCAAAAAGATCAGTGTCAACACGGATTTCATCACAGGCCGGAATGAAAGCAAGGTCAGCACAATGTTGAAGACCGCCAGGATCATCACCCCGAACGCGACACGCATGGCGATGCCTTGACCGTCTGCAGCGGTGATATCGAAGAGGTGTTGCCAGAGAACTGAATTGAACCCTGCCAATAAAAAGGCACTGGCAATCAACGCCACCCACTCGGGGCGCACGGCTTTGAACTTCAACATGATGATCGGCTGTTCCTGAAAAGAAGTGCCCGCGGTAAATGTGAAAACTTCATTTACCGCGACAACACAAATCTTAAGCAGCCAACCCTCAATTTTTCGTGAAAAAGAAGCCAACGATTAGTTGGCTCATGGCATTAGGCCCAAACTTTCAACACTGGGTGTCCTGTCTCACCAATACGGTTCCTCTTTTGACGCCGTCAAAAAGGAACAGTATTGGCGAGACAGGACACTAAATTCAGGCCTGATGCAGATACCAGCGCCAGTCTTGCTCACCGACTTCGCCCATGAACTGCCAGTATTCGGCACGTTTCACCGCCAGATACACGCCAAGAAACTCACTGCCGAATGCCTCCCGCGCCCAGTTCGAAGCCTCCAGTGCTCGCAATGTGGTCAACCAGTCGGTTGGTAACAATTGCGTAGCCTGGGCGTACCCGTTGCCTTCCACGGGGGCTCCAGGATCAAGTTGCTCGCGGATGCCGCGATGAATCCCGGCCAGGATCGCCGCAGCCGCCAGGTACGGGTTGGCGTCGGCCCCACAGATACGGTGTTCGATATGCCGGGAGAACGCCGGCCCGCCGGGCACTCGCAAACTTACGGTGCGGTTATCCACCCCCCAGGTAGCCGCCAGGGGTGCGTAGCTGTTGGTCTGGAAGCGACGGTACGAGTTGGCGTTCGGACAGAACAGCAGCAACGAATCGAGCAACGTGTCGAGCATCCCGCCGACCGCGTGTTTGAGCAGCAGGGTGCCGTCCGGGGCTTCGCTGGCGAACAGGTTGTTGCCGTCCTTGTCCGCCAGGCTGACGTGCATGTGCATGCCGGTGCCGGCCAGATCATCGAAAGGTTTGGCCATGAAGCAGGCTGTCATTCCGTGTTTGTGGGCCACACCCTTGACCAGCCGTTTGTAGCGCACCGCTTCATCCATCGCCTGCAACGCATCGGGGCGGTGTTCAAGGGTGATTTCCACCTGCCCCGGCGCATATTCGGAGATTGCCGTGCGCGCCGGAATGCCCTGAAGTTTGCAGGCGCTGTAAAGGTCGGCCAGAAACGGCTCGATTTGCTCCAGTTCCCGCAAGCCGTAAACCTGCGTGGCGCGTGGCCGCCCACCATCGACATCCCGCGCCGGCTGCGGCCGACCGTTGCTGTCGCGCTGCTGATCCAGCAGATAGAACTCCAGCTCCGCCGCCATCACCGGGTAATAACCGTCGGCCTGCAAGCTTTCGATGACCTTGGCCAGCAGGTGCCGTGGGTCGGCGATGGTCGCGGGCATGCCCTCTTTCGGATGCATGCTGACCTGCACCGCCGCCGTGGGAATCAATCGCCACGGCATGCGCTGCAAACTGCCGCTGATCGGGTAGGCCCGGCAATCGATATCACCGACGTCCCAGACCAGCCCGGAATTTTCTACGTCATCGCCATTGATGGTCAGGCCCAGAATGGTACTCGGCAGCGGCCGCCCGCTTTCGTACACCGCCAGCAGTTCATCGCGATGCAGCAACTTGCCCCGTGGCACTCCGTTGTTGTCGACGATGAACAGCTCGAACATTTCGATATCAGGATTGTGTTCCAGGAAGGTCAGGGCTTGTTCTTTCGTGGCGAAGGATGTCGTGGCACAACTCATGGGAATTCTCGTCTATCCGCGTCAGGCAAACGCACAGGCGCCGCCGGGTTGATCCCGGCGCACAGCGCGAGACCTGTCAGAACAATCAACGGGACATGCAAGAATCCGGCGGGCGCGCGTGGCGGCAGTGCCATAGCGCCCAAAAAGCCAGTTCGGAGGGAAGTGCGACCGGACAATCGTCCATAGAGAAGACCGCTGTAAACAGATGAGCGCAGCGTCACATGGGCGGTTAAGTCGTTAAATCGGGTTTTGAAGAACCTTGGGTGTGGATTGGCTAAACATTCACTGAATGCCTTAAGTAAACAAAATCTACCAAACACCGAAGGACTAATGTGGGAGCCGGCTTGCTCGCGAAGGGGCCGTCACATCCGACATCTCTGTCGACTGATACTCCGCTTTCGCGAGCAAGCCCCCTCCCACATTAGATCTGCGTTGCATCACAGCTATTTAATTTTTAAATACTGCTCCAGACTTTCTGATTTGCCGCCTCCAGGGCTCGCGCGCCTAATTGGCTCCTTGTTCCTGAAGGTCCGATTATGGAAAACGTTCGCGCAACCTCCCGTCCTGCCTTCTGGCTGATGTTCGGCATCATTCTTGTTGCCCTGAACCTGCGTCCGTCCATGGCTGCTGTCGGTCCTTTGCTATCAGCCATTCGCGGTGATATCCCGCTGAGTTTCAGCCTGGCCTCGCTCCTGACGATGCTGCCAGTCATGGCCATGGGGCTGGCGATGTTCTTCGGCATCGGTATTAGTCAGCGTTTGGGCGAGCAACGTACCGTGGTGCTGTCGCTGTTGATCATTGGCCTTGCCACAGTGTCGCGGCTGTTCCTCGATTCTGCGGCGGAGCTGATCTTGAGTGCCGTGTTGGCCGGCATCGGCATTGCGTTGATCCAGGCGATAATGCCCACCCTGATCAAGTCCCGTTTCAGCGACAACGTTTCCGTGTGCATGGGCCTCTACGTGACGTCGATCATGGGCGGCGCGGCAATCGCGGCGTCGTTTGCGCCGCTGGTGATGACCCGCACCGACAGTTGGCGAATGGGCTTGGCGATCTGGGCAGCGCTGGCGCTGGTGGCGTTGCTGTTCTGGTGCGCCCAACGCCCGGGAATGCCGACGCTGGATGCCAAATCATCAGGCAAAGAATCCTTTTTCACCCATTCCCGCGCCTGGTTACTCGCGATCTTCTTCGGCCTCGGCACGGCGTCCTATACCTGTGTGCTGGCCTGGCTGGCGCCGTACTACGTGGAAAAAGGCTGGAGCGAACAACAGGCCGGTTTGTTGCTGGGCTTTTTGACCGCCATGGAAGTGTTGTCGGGGCTATTGGTACCCGCCATCGCCAATCGCAGTCGCGACCGGCGGCTGGTGCTGGTGGTATTGCTGACGCTGATCATGGTCGGTTTCTGCGGGCTGATTCTGAGCCCGCAACACCTGAGCCTGCTGTGGCCTTGCCTGCTCGGACTGGGCATCGGCGGACTGTTCCCGATGAGCCTGATCGTGTCGTTGGATCATCTGGACAGTCCCCAACGCGCAGGCGGGCTGACTGCCTTCGTGCAGGGTATCGGTTACCTGATCGCCGGCCTTTCCCCGCTGATGGCCGGGATAATTCGCGATCAGTTGGGCAGTTTCGAATGGGCCTGGTGGTCACTGACTGGCGTCATGGCATTGATGATCCTGATGGCTCTGCGCTTCGATCCGCGGCATTACGCCAAACACATTCATTGACCCGGCCCCCCATCATGAAACGCACAGGTTTTGCTGCCGCTCACGTCGGCATGCTGCTCTGGGCACTGTTGATTGCCGTCTCGTTTTCCGCGGCAGCCCAGGTCAGCCAGGCCATCGACCCGATTCTGCTCACCGGTTTGCGCCTGCTGCTTTGCGCCCTGGTGTTTTTACCCCTGCTGCTGTTCAAGGGCGACACCGCCATGAACATCCAAGGACTGCTCAACCATGCGGTGCTCGGTATGCTGCTGGCGCTTTATTTCGGTTCGTTGTTCGAAGCGCTGCGCTACACCTCGGCAGTGAACACCGGAACGATGTTCGCGCTGGTGCCGTTGCTGACGCTGCTGTTCGAAGCCTTCCTGATACCCGACAACAGACTGAAACAACGCGTATTGCCTATGCTGATTGCCGCAGCCGGTGCCGTGCTGCTGGTGTGGAAAGGTGCAGCCCCCGGTGAACTGCCATCGCTGTATGCAGTGTCGGTGTATGGGGTCGGCTGCCTGGCGATGGCGCTCTACTCGCCCCTGAGTCAACGATTCAAGGTCAATAGCCTCAAGGGGCGCGGCCCGGTGGGCATGACCTTCTGGAACATGCTGTTCGGCGCGCTGTTTCTATTGGCGTTCTGTGGGTTCAGCGGCGGCTGGCGATCGGCGTCGTTGCTGACTGTGAGCGATCTTTGGTGGTTGATCTATCTGGCACTGTTCGCCACCTTGGCGACCTTCTGGCTACTGCATCGAGCCATTGGCGTCATCGCACCCTCCTCGGTCATTTCCTACATCTACCTGAGCACTCTATTCATCACACTGTTCCACTGGTTCTGGCTACGCCAATCGCCACTCGCCCAGGAAATCATCGGCGCGTTACTGGTAGGCGCTGGCATGTTGGCGCTGCTAATATCCAGCCGCGAGGCGATCCCCGCGCAGCCATCAGCGTTAAAGGCCTCTGGCCAGCTTTCAAGAGATTGAATTCATAGGTCGTGTTCGTAACATTTTCTGTCCCACAACTGACCATGAAAAATCCTACAAGGCATTCTCTTGGCACCATCGTTCCGTTAGGATCGTTCGCACACGTTTGCGCACAGTCAGCGCAAAGGGCACAGCGAGACAGAATGGATGCTGAACAGTAACTTGCTTAGAAAGCTCGACATGCAGGACCTCATGGTGTTTGTCGCCGTGTATGAGCAAAGCAGCGTCACCGGTGTATCGGAGGCGCTCTGCGTCAGCCAGTCCACTGTGAGTTACTGCCTGAAAAAACTGCGCACCAGTTTCGAAGACGAGTTATTCATCAATACCCGCATGGGTATGCGCCCCACCTACAAAGCCAGCACCATGCATACCCATGTGCTGAAAATTCTCGAAAGCATCAACCTGTGTCATGCCGGGACACCGACCTTCGACCCGACCTTGCAACCGGTCACCTTCAATATCTGCGCGCCGGAGTACTTCGAGCAGTTGATCCTGCCGCGCCTGTTGAAGAGCTTCGATTTCGCCGACCTGCCAGTAATCGTCAACATGCACAAGTTCGAAACCGACATCCCGGCCGAAGAACTGCGCGACGGCAGCCTCGACCTGGTGATCTGTTTCGGCCCGAATTTTCATCGCAGCCACACCGATTTCAACTTCAGGATGCTGCTGGAAGATGACCTGGTCTGCGTCTTCGACAAACGCGCCACGCCGCTGGAACCGCGCTTGAGCCTGCAAGCGTTCACTCAACGCCGGCATGTGTTCCCGACGCCCTGGACATCCACTACCAATATGGTCGACGGTTGGCTTGCTCAACAAGCCCACAAACGACAGATTGTCGCTCGCTCCAACAGCTACAGCGCGGCGCTGAAGATGATCACCGGCACCGATTTCATCCTGACACTGCCTCGACGCATCCAGCAATTGCTGGCCAACGATGCAATTTTCAATCACTGCGAAGCGCCCAACGGCCTGCCGGGCTTCACCCTGAACATGCAGTGGAGTCAAAGCGTCGATCAGGACAGCGCCAACACTTGGCTACGCGAGCAAGTGATCAAAGCCTGCGTCGAGCAGGAAATGGCCTGAAACTTAGTGGCCAATGGCAGTCTTGGTGTAGGACTCTCGATCGATATCGAGGATTTCAACACACAGCTGGACCTCAACTCCCGTCGGCCACTCACACACATCCTGCACCACGGCCAGCAAGCTTTCAGACAACTGTTTTTTGATCTCCGGCGAACGACCGCTCAACAGCGCCAGCTTCACATGCACGAACGCCCGCTCGCCGAGCGCAGTGCCCACCCTGAAAGTCTCGACCCTCACGGCGCGAGCCTTGATGTCGAACTCAGCGCCAAACTGGCCGGAAGCGACCAACGCGTTATTGAGTCGCATCAACGCCACATCGGCATTCAATTCGGGTAAGTTAGCGGTGTATTCCATGTGCAGGTGGGGCATAACGGGGCTCCTGAAGATCGGCAGAAAGGTCGTACATATAACACAGCGCCGCCCTACTCACTGGGACAGCGGAAAAGTCGCACGCTCACTCATGAACGCCTCCAGACGCGAGCGCAACCCGTCCGATCAGAACGAAGCTGCTCTGACTGAGCAGCTTCACCGCCTGCAGCCTATATCTCCTTTACCGGGGTCTGATCCTCAGTCCCTTTGATCAAACTGATGGCATGCACACAATCAGACTTGTTGACGTACGCCTCTCCACTGGCAATTGTTTCATGATTCCCCGCCCGTAAACGCCAGCGCCATTGGCCCTTGCCGGTCTGCGCGGTACCACGGGTTTGCCTGTAAATCTCAAAATACATTGATCGCTCCTTGCGATTGCTGATTACGACAGATCAGTGATCTGCGAAACCAGAGTAGATGAGGAATTTCTAAGGCAACGTCTTTCACTGTGAGGGGATATTTCGAAAAAAAACCCTGATTCACGAAGCGATCAATAAATACGGGGGGCGGTAATTAAAGAGACTTGGAGGAATCAGTTTTCCCGTTAACAGGCATATTTTTCTTACGCTGCTATGCTGATTCACCCGACACTAAAAAACTTCCTCCCTCAACAGAGTTAGCCGTGCTCGAATCGGTTTTTCCGAAAGTGGACAGGCTGAACCCCTTCACTTACATCAGGACAGGCTGACCTATCACGTTCATAAGCAGCTGCTTTCGATGATCGATCCAACACCTGAAAAAACGACTATGGTTGTAAGTAATCGGTCTACTCCGGACCAGTAGTGCACTGATGGAGTTCTTATGAAAAGAACCAATCTTGCTGCTATTGTCACCACCGTTCTCGCGGGAACCGCATCAACTATCTGTAGCGCTGCACCTTCTACAGATCCGGTTTTCGCATTTGGCTTGCAGGGAAGCTACAGCGTACTAGAATTCACAGGACGCAGAAGCACGGCCACCGAGCACATGCCGGAAGGAGGATTATTTCTCAGTTTCGGCAACAAGATGACCGCTCAGACCGGCCTTGTTTATCATGCAGAAATTAGTGGGCAGTACTCTGAACAACAAAATCAGAAAGTAGAGGATGGTCAAGTCGATCTGGATTTTGGCTGGAGGATTGCTTTGGATGCGCGCAATTTTGTAGATATCTTGCTGGGTGGAGGATACAAATGGAATCGCTTTCAGCCGGACTTTAACAAGTACGACGTCGAACTCACCAGCCGCACCCCCTTCGCTAAAGTTGCTGCTGGCTACAATCATCAGTTCAGCACTACAACCCTGCGTCTTGAAGCGGGAACTCGCAAGGCAATCAATGGTGACTCGAAGCTGAAGATCAATGGCATCGGCAGCGAGAGCCAGGATTTAAAAAACACCCTTAATCCTTTTGTCGAACTGAGCTTCCTGTTCAATCAGCAAGGAGCGATTCCGGTTATAGCATCCCTATACTACAACCGCTTCAAATATGACCTGGATGGTCAATTTGTGGTGACCGATTTCGACAAACAAACAAGGGACGAGTATGGCGTAAAACTAGGCCTCACATTTTAACGCTGCGATGAGGATTTCAACGACTAACCCTGACTGAAACAAGCCTCGTCCTCAAGGCCAGGCCTGAGGCGCAAACAGGATTGAGCACTCTGTAGAGTGAGCTTTCTGCCCTGAAAAAATGCCCAAATCAAATCTCAGAAACGAAAAAGCCCCTGAAATCTTTAACAATTTCAGGGGCTTAGTCTTATTCAATAATGGCGGAGAGATAGGGATTCGAACCCTAGGTACCGGTGAAGGTACAACGGATTTCGAATCCGTCCCATTCGGCCACTCTGGCATCTCTCCAACGGCGCGCATCATAACAACACTTTTGCCGGAAGCGAACCCCCTAAGCGAAATTTTTCCGTGCTATCAGATGCTTGCGTCGATTACAGCGGTACGCCCAGACGATTGGCGACTTCTTCGTAGGCTTCGATAACGTCACCGAGGCCCTGACGGAAGCGGTCCTTGTCCATTTTCTTGCCGGTGGCCTTGTCCCACAGACGGCAGCCGTCCGGGCTGAACTCGTCACCCAGGACGATGGAGCCGTCGGAGAACACGCCGAATTCGAGTTTGAAGTCGACCAGCAGCAGGCCGGCGTCGTCGAACAGTTTGCTCAGGACTTCGTTGACCTTGAGCGACAGTTCTTTCATACGAACCAGTTGCTCGGCGGTGCCCCAGCCGAACGCCACGACGTGGGATTCGTTGATGAACGGGTCGCCCTTGGCGTCGTCCTTCAGGAACAGTTCGAAGGTGTAAGGATTGAGCTTCATGCCTTCTTCGACGCCCAGACGCTTGACCAGGCTGCCGGCGGCATAGTTACGCACGACACACTCGACCGGAATCATGTCGAGTTTCTTCACCAGGCATTCGTTGTCGCCCAGCAGTTTGTCGAATTGAGTCGGCACGCCGGCTGCTTCGAGTTTCTGCATGATGAAGGCGTTGAACTTGTTGTTCACCATGCCTTTGCGGTCGAGCTGCTCGATGCGCTTGCCGTCGAACGCCGAAGTGTCGTTGCGAAACAGCAGGATCAAGCGGTCAGCGTCATCGGTCTTGTAAACCGATTTGGCTTTGCCGCGGTAAAGTTCTTCACGTTTTTCCATGATGGGCTCCGCTTGCTAAGTAGGTGGGCTAGGCGATGTGTCGCCAGTCGAGCCCTGAATCTTGATCGGCCAGTTGCAGCCAGTCCGGGTCGCACCCGAGGGTGTCGACAAAACATTGCCGGGCCAGCTGCGGCAGGTTGTTCTTGCTGCTCAGATGGGCCAGGACCAGGTGTTGCAGGCCTTGCCAGCCCAACTCGGCCACCAGGAATGCCGCCTGATGGTTGTTCAAATGTCCCAATTCACCGCCCACCCGCTGCTTGAGAAAGTACGGGTAGTGACCGCGAGCCAGCATGTCACGACAATGGTTGGACTCGATCATCAATGCATCGAGGTCCCGGTAGCCATCCAGCACTGTATTGCAGTATGAGCCCAGGTCGGTCAACAGGCCGAAACGCCGTTGACCGTCGCTGAAGACATACTGCGTTGGCTCCTGTGCATCATGGGCCACGGCAATGACGCCGATGTTCAGATTGCCTATTTGCAGTTGCTCGCCGCCGGCCAGAAAGCCTGCGGGTTCAATCGGTTTGCGCATCCCGCGCAGGGTTCCGCGACTGAGGTAGACAGGCAGATTGTAACGCCGAGACAGCAAACCCACGCCATGCACGTGGTCGGCATGTTCGTGGGTCACGAGTATCGCGCTCAGCTGCGTAGGGTTCACACCCAGTCGCAGCAGGCGTTTTTCAGTTTCTCGCAAGGAGAAACCACAATCCACCAGTACAAACGTGTCGTCGCTGGCTATCAGCGTGCCGTTCCCTTGGCTACCGCTGCCGAGAACGGCAAAACGCATGTGATCAGCCCAGATTGTCCTGAATCACGGTCAACACTTTGCGCGCCACGTCTGCAGGCGCCACGGTGTTGATGTTTTTCTCGATGGTGACTTGTACGCTCTCGCCGACCTTGCTCAGGCGAACCTGATAACGCTCGGCGCGGGCTTCAACTTCTTCCTTGTTCGGCTTGCTGCCGAACAGGCCGCTGAAGAAACCTGGCTGGTCGTCCTTTTTCTCGGCTTTTTCGGCGAGGTTGATGTAGTACAGGCCCAGGCTGCGGTTGATGTCTTCAACACGCCATTCGCCCTGCTCCAGCGCACGGCCAACGCTCGACCAGGCACGATCCAGGTCATTACCGACGTTCAGCACCGGGTTACCGCTGCCGTCTTCGGTCAGGCTGACACGGCTTGGCGTATCGAAATCACGAGAGGCCAGCATGGAGACCGAACCGCCCTTCTCCGAAGTACGGCTCATGCTCGCGAGCATGTCGTCGACCAGTGCTGCGTCCAGGCCAGTGTTGACCGAACGATTGGTGAAATCCACGTTGGCGGTGCTGCCGGCAGGACGCTCGGCGCTGACCACATAGACTTCACTGGTGTTGCGCTGCACGCCTGGCTCGATACGCACCCGCACGCGGGTTTCGCTGTCAGCACCGACACCCGCCGCGCTCAGGCGCTTGGCCATCGCTGCGGACAGTTCGTCGGAATGCTGCCAAGTGGTGGTGAATTCGCCGGTTTGCGGGCGTTGTTCGTCCAGACGGAAACCGTTGTCCTGGAAGAACTGCACGGCCACGGGCCAGACTTCGGCCGGTGGGGTCTGAGCCAGGATCGAACGCGAGGCGCCGCTCTTCTGCAGGGAGTAGGCACTGGCGTCAGCCGATGCCGACAGCGGCTGTGGACGAGGCACGATGTATTCGCCCTTGGCGGTGTCGTCGGCCACGTTGCGAGGGATCGGCAACAGCGGATCCAGACGCTTGGCGGTACTGACCTCTGGTGGCAGTTGCATCGGTGCAGTCTGTTGCGCTTCCAGGTAATCGCTACCACGGTCACGGAAGTAACCTTCCGGGCCCCAGATCCATCCGCAGCCACTGGTGCTGGAGATAATCAAGGCAAGTGCGGAAAGTCCGGCCATTCGCTTCATGCGTTGTACTTCCTCAATTAAACCAGGACGCCGGACTGGCGCATGGCCTGCCGCAGCGGTTCGTGACAGGCAGCGCTGAGCCAGGTGAGCGGCAGACGGATACCGTCCGGCATCAAGCCCATTTCATGCAGTGCCCATTTCACGGGGATAGGGTTGGATTCGATAAACAGGGTTTTATTGAGCGGCATCAGCTTTTCGTGGATCGCCCGGGCTTTGACGGCATCACCGGCCATGGCCGCGGCACACAACTCGCTCATGGCGCGCGGTGCGACGTTGGCGGTCACCGAAATATTGCCCTTGCCGCCGAGCAGCATCAGCTCGACTGCGGTCGCGTCGTCACCGGAATAAACCAGGAAGTCGCTGCTCACGCCGGCCAGAATGTCCTTGGCGCGCTGCAGGTCACCCGTGGCTTCCTTGATGCCGATGATGTTCTTCACGGTCGACAGGCGGATCACCGTCTCGGCTTGCATGTCGCACGCGGTTCGGCCTGGCACGTTGTAGAGGATCTGCGGGATGTCGACGGCTTCGGCGATTGCCTTGAAGTGCAGGTACAGGCCTTCTTGCGTCGGCTTGTTGTAGTAAGGGGTTACCAGCAGGCACGCGTCGGCGCCGGCGTTCTTCGCGTTGGTCGTCAGTTCGATCGCTTCGCGCGTCGAGTTGGCGCCCGTACCGGCGATCACCGGAATACGCCCTGCAACCTGGGCAACCACGCGACGAATCACTTCGATGTGTTCGTTCACATCAAGCGTGGCCGACTCACCCGTAGTGCCGACTGCAACGATGGCGTTGGTGCCCTCTTGCAGGTGGAAGTCCACCAGTTTGCTCAGGCTGTCCCAGTCGAGACGACCCTGTGCATCCATGGGTGTGACCAGTGCCACCATACTGCCCGCAATCATGCAACCGCTCCTGCCGGAAAAAGAGAGCGGTAATGGTACTGGCGCCAAGATGCTTGTACAAGCGAAGTACTGCGCTGCTGCCATTCCCCTTGGCGCTGCTTTTCGCTACCCTTCAGACTTTGATCGGTACTGATAAGCTCGTACGCCGCGTTCCAGCCTCCATTTTCGGCATCACAAGCCCCGATCCAGCGTTGCCACTCCTCGCTCTCGCCATACTGGAGCACGTTGCAACCTTCGGCCGGGTTTTCTGAATTCGCATCCGCAGGCTCGTCCCGGTAAAAAAAGCCCATAAAAGTATCGACCGCTCATCGCTTTAGGAATGCTGCATGTCCACCCCCACAGTTCGCGAACAATTCCTTGTCATCAGTGCCCTCGGCGCCAACCCCATGGAGCTGACTAACGTCCTGTGCCGTGCCAGCCATGAAAACCGCTGCGCCGTGGTCACCTCTCGCCTGACGCGCCATGGTGAATGCAGTGCGCTCATTCTCGAAATCTCTGGCAGCTGGGACGCCCTCGCGCGCCTCGAAGGCAGTCTGCCAGTGCTGGCCAAACGGCATGCATTCACTGTCAATGTGATCCGTAGCGCAGCCTTGGAGAACCGTCCCCAAGCCCTGCCGTACGTCGCCTACGTCAGCTCGGCCTACCGCCCGGACATCATCAACGAGCTGTGCCAGTTCTTCATGGATCACAACGTCGAGCTGGAGAACCTGACCTGCGACACCTATCAGGCCCCGCAGACCGGCGGCACCATGCTCAACGCCACGTTCACCGTGACCTTGCCGGCTGGCACCCAGATCAGTTGGCTGCGCGACCAGTTCCTGGATTTCGCCGACGCCATGAACCTGGACGCACTGATTGAACCGTGGCGCCCACAAAACCCAATGTAAGGAAGCTTTCATGGCCGTAGCCATCGACCAACCGGTTGCCGACTTCGAAGCACCCGCCACCAGCGGGCAATCCGTCAGCCTCGCGGGCCTCAAAGGCAAACAAGTGGTGATTTACTTCTATCCGAAGGACAGCACGCCGGGCTGCACCACCCAGGGTCAGGGTTTCCGTGATCAGCTTGAAGCCTTTAAAGCCGCCAATACCGAAGTCTTCGGCGTGTCACGCGACAGCCTGAAATCCCATGAGAACTTCAAGGCCAAGCAGGCGTTCACCTTCGAGCTGATCAGTGACAAAGAAGAAGCGCTGTGTCAGCTGTTCGACGTGATCAAGCTGAAAAAGCTCTATGGCAAGGAATATATGGGCGTCGATCGCAGCACGTTCCTGATCGACAAGAACGGCGTGCTGCGTCAGGAATGGCGCGGTGTGAAGGTGCCGGGGCATGTGGATGCGGTTTTGGCTGCTGCTCAGGCGCTGAACAAGGCCTGATTATTTGGGCGCCTGTTCGGACGCCTTCGCGGGCAAGTCGGATCGCCGCACCGCTCGCTCCTACAGGATTTCAAACCCTGTAGGAGCGAGGCTTGCCCGCGAAGAGGCCCTCAAGACTGACAATTAAAGCAGCGGCGCCACCACCGGTTCCTTGCGCGGCCAGGCATCCAGTACGGCCTTGAACAGCGTCGCCAGGGGAATCGCAAAGAACACGCCCCAGAAGCCCCACAACCCGCCAAACAGCAACACCGCGCAAATGATCGCCACCGGGTGCAGATTGACCGCTTCCGAGAACAACAGTGGCACCAGCACGTTGCCGTCCAGCGTCTGGATGATCCCGTAGACCGCCATCAAATAGATGAACTGATCGCTCCAGCCCCATTGGAACAGCGCAATCAGCAGCACTGGCACGGTCACCACCACCGCCCCGACGTAAGGCACCACGACCGACACACCCACCAGCAAGGCCAGCAGCGCCGAATAGTTGAGCCCTAGCGCCACGAATGCGATGTAAGTCACGCCACCGCAAATGAAGATTTCGATGACCTTGCCGCGAATGTAATTGGCGATCTGCCGGTTCATTTCCTGGGCAACCCGGGTGATCAGCGCCCGCTCCCGCGGCAGATAACCGCGCACCCACTGGCCGATCATCTCCCGGTCCTTGAGGAAAAAGAACACCAGGATCGGCACCAGCACCAGGTAAATCATGATGTTCACCAGCAGCGGCAGACTGGACAGGGAGAACGTCAGAGCCCATTGACCGAACTTGCCGATCTCGCCCCGCGCCACTTCGATCGCCTGTAGCACTTGCTCGTCCGACACCAGGTGCGGATAACGCTCGGGCAGCAGCAACAGCAACGACTGCCACTTGGCGAGCATGCCGGGCAATTCGTTGAACAACGTGATCAGTTGGTGCCAGAGCAATGGCACCACGACGATGATAAAGACCAGCAACAACCCCATGAACAACGCGAAGACCAGCCCCACCGCGGCGCCACCCGGCATGCGCAGGCGCTCAAGGGTCACGACCAGCCCCTGCATCAGATACGCCAGCACCATCCCGGCCAGTACTGGCGCAAGCATTCCCCCTAGGGTAAGCACTGCGGTAAATGCCAGAAACAGCAGGACCGCCAGTACCACAGCCTCTTCATCCGAGAAATAGCGCTGAATCCAATCGCGTAACACCTTGAACATCAATAATCCTTAGAAACGAACGCAGCAGGTTTCAGGCTTTTTTCAACCAGTAGCGGTAAATGCCCGCCTCATCTTCTTCACGAAGCAGCGTATGACCGGCCAATCGGGCAAAGGTGCGAAAGTCGCGCTGGGAGCCCGCATCGGTGGCGATTACCTTGAGTACCGCACCGCTGGCCATCCGATTGAGTTCCAGCTTGGCCTTGAGCAACGGCAACGGGCAATTCAGACCGCTGGCGTCCAGTTCGGCATCGTGGGTTACAGCATCAGTCATCGAATCACTCCGGGGCGGGGGGTTGAGCCGCTTAGAATATCTGGTCCCAAGCGTAGTGTCCGGCTACAGTAAGGTCTTTGTCGACTAAGGCTTTGTGCATGACTTTTTTGCGCCCTACCCTGCTGACGCTCGCTTGCCTGCTCGCCTCACCGGGCTTCGCCGACGACTTGCCGTCACTCGGTGACGCCAGTTCTGCCATCGTCTCGCCGCAACAGGAACACCAACTGGGCCGTGCGTGGCTGGCGCTGTTGCGCAGTCAGGTGTCGCAGCTCAACGATCCGCAGCTCAAGGATTACGTCGAATCCAGCGTCTACCGGCTGGTGGAAACCAGCCAGGTCAATGACCGGCGCCTGGAGTTCATCCTGATCAACAGTCCGCAGCTCAACGCGTTTGCCGCGCCGGGCGGGATCGTCGGCGTCAACGGTGGCTTGTTCCTCAATGCCCAGACCGAGGGCGAATATGCTTCGGTACTGGCCCACGAACTGGCTCACTTGTCGCAGCGTCACTTCGCCCGCGGTGTCGAAGCCCAGCAGCGCATGCAAGTGCCGATGATGGCTGCCCTGCTGGCTGGCATCGTGATTGCCGCGGCCGGTGCAGGCGATGCCGGGATTGCGGCCATTGCCGGCACTCAGGCGGCGGCGATTCAGGAACAACGGCGCTTCTCGCGCCAGAACGAACAGGAAGCCGACCGTATCGGCATCATGAATCTGGAAAAGGCCGGTTACGATCCGCGCTCGATGCCGACCATGTTCGAACGACTGATGCGCCAGTATCGCTTCGACGCCAAGCCACCAGAATTCCTGCTGACTCACCCGGTGACCGAATCGCGGATCGCCGACACCCGCAACCGCGCCGAACAAGCCAAGCCGGGCGGTATCGAAGACAGCATGCGTTATCAGCTGATTCGGGCACGTGTGCAGCTGATCTATGAAGAAACTCCAGGCCTGGGCGCCAAACGCTTTCGGGCCCAACTCGATGAAAACCCGAAAAACGACGTTGCGCGCTATGGCTTGGCGATCGCCCAGATCAAGGGCGGTCAGTTGAATGAGGCTCGCGAGAACCTCAAGCTGCTGCTGGCCAAATCGCCGAACGAGATCATCTACAACCTGGCGCAGGTCGATCTCGACATCACCAATAACCGTCTACCCGATGCTCAGACACGGGTCGACCGGATGCTCACTCAATACCCCGGCAACTACCCACTGAATCAAGTGCGTGTCGACCTGCTGCTCAAGCAGAATCGAGCGGCCGAAGCGGAAAAAGCGCTGGAGAACCTGCTCAAGAGCCGACCCGACGATCCGGACGTCTGGTACATGGTGGCCGAGACTCGCGGTCTATCGGGCAACATCATCGGCTTGCATCAGGCTCGCGCGGAGTACTTTGCACTGGTCGGCGACTATCGCCAGGCGATCCAGCAACTGGACTTCGCCAAGCGTAAGGCTGGCAGCAACTTCCCGCTGTCATCGCGGATCGACGCAAGGCAACGCGAGTTGATGGAGCAGGAGCGGATGGTCAAGGACATGATGGGCTAACTGCTTCAGACACAAAAAATTCACACAAAAAAACCGCCTCTTTCGAGGCGGTTTTTTATTCAGCCGACAACCGGTTTATTCAGCCAGTTTGAAGGTGATGAAGCTGGCGCGACCCTGGCGCAGAACCCGCATCGACACCGAGCGGTTCTTCGGCAGCGCCTTGGCAATGTCCGTGAACTCCTTGGAGGAGCCGATCGCCTGATTATTCAGGTGAGTGATCACATCGCCCGGCTGCAAGCCGATCAGGGCAGCAGGACCGTCCTGAACTTCCTTGATAACCACACCACCCTTGAGGTCGAGGGTTTTCTTCTGCTCCTCGGTCAGCTCGGCCACGGAAACACCCAGGCGATTGCTGCTGCGCTCGACACTGGATTTAGGCAGGGCTTCCAACTCTTTGCCTTCTTCGGGAATAGCGCCGACGGTGAGCTCGACGTTCTTGCGCTTGCCTTCGCGGATCACTTCAAGATCGGCTTTCGAGCCAGCCTTCAGCGCGCCCACCAGGTGCGGCAGATCGGCGGACATGACGATCGGTTGACCGTTCATGCTAAGGATCACGTCGCCCACTTGCAGGCCGCCCTTGGCAGCCGGACCGTCATCCTGGATCTGAGCCACCAGTGCACCGGCCGGCTTCTCGAGACCGAACGATTCAGCCAGATCCTTGTTCACTTCCTGGATCACTACGCCCAACCAGCCGCGGCTGACTTTACCGCCACTTTTCAGCTGATTGGAAACGTCCATTGCCACATCGATAGGGATCGCGAACGATACGCCCATGAAGCCGCCGGAGCGGGTGTAGATCTGCGAGTTGATGCCGACCACTTCACCGGCCAGGTTGAACAGCGGACCACCGGAGTTGCCCGGGTTGATCGGCACGTCGGTCTGGATGAACGGCACATAGTTTTCGTTCGGCAGGCTACGGCCGATGGCGCTGACGATACCTTGGGTCACCGTGTGATCAAAGCCGAACGGCGAACCGATCGCCACCACCCACTGACCGGCTTTCAGGTCCTGCGACTTGCCAAGCTTGAGAACCGGCAGGTCCTTGCCTTCGATTTTCAGCAAAGCGACGTCAGAGCGCGGATCGGTACCGATCAGCTTGGCTTTCAACTCACTGCGATCGGCGAGGCGCACGAGAATCTCGTCGGCATCGGCAATCACATGGTTGTTAGTCAGGATGTAGCCGTCAGACGAAATGATGAAACCCGAGCCCAGGGATTGAGCCTCACGCTGACGATCGCCGCGCGGGGAACGTGGTTGCTGTGGCATGCCTCGCTCAAAGAACTCACGCAGCATTGGCGGCAATCCTTCAAGGTCAGGCATTTGCTCGCTGGACATCCGGCGGTCCGGCAGCTTTTGGGTGGTGCTGATGTTAACCACCGCAGGCGAGGCTTGCTCGACCAACTGCGTGAAGTCAGGCAACTCGACCGCTTGCGCAGCGACCGCCTGACCGAGCACCAACACGGCGGCAAAAATGGAGAGATAAGACTTCAAGCGTGGTATCGACATACGGCTCCCGTTACGACGAGCATGGTTAAGCGATATGGAGCAAGGAACACCGGAAACGATACGCCGGTATTTTTGTTCCGGGAACAACAAACAAGGCCAGAGCCGAGGGGGCTCTGACCTATAAAAAATTTTCGGGATATTTGCAAATGAAAATGCTGGCAAAACATTTCGAGACATCAACGGCGGGGGCAGCCATTGCCAACCTCTCGCACCCTCCAGGCACCGATTGGTGAGCATGGCCGATCAGCTCATTGCTTGCTGGTAGCCGCAGCATCGTTGCGCATGGACAGCGCAATCCGTTCAGCGGTGCCGATGGGGATTTCACCGACCACGGTCACCATCATATCGCCTTGCGGGGTAGTCAATCGCCGGGAGACAGCAACGGTTGGCCCCAGCTGGGTACGTGTGTCAGTGACTGTTGCGCCATTCAACGGCTCCAGGAACACCGAGAATCGGGCCAGACCATCGTCGAACATCAGACTGCTGACCTGAACCTTGGTTTCCGGATCCTTGTGAGAGGTACTGCTGGTCAGTTCGAAACCTGGCGGTAACCAGTCCGAATGCCAGACCTGAACAGTTTTGATGGCGGAAGCCTTGTCACTGTCGAGGGTAATGGGTTTGCAATCAGCACCTGCCTGCAAATCGCTGTCGGAAGGCACCTCGGCGGTGTCCAGTCGGGTGAACTGGAATCGCTCCAGCAGTTGCCCTTTGTCATTGAGCAACAATGACTTCAACGGCAAACCGGTTTCCTTGTCCAGATGCAGCTCAAAACCATAGCGATGTTGATCGCGAGGCGTCAACGATACGATCACAGCCGCACGCCCGGCCACACGCGACTTGCCGATGACGGCAAGCTCATACCAATTCTTTAGCTTTTGGGGATCGAGCGCACGAGCGGCGGAGTTGGGTGAGTCCCCCAGCCCTGCTATCAGAGTGCCGCTCACGCATTGAGTATGCCCATCAATGCGTACGACTTCCTGTGCCGAGCCGTCGAGCTGGAGTAAACGCTCGCGGACCTTGCCATCCTGGACGCGATGCCAGATGTTATGGGTAGAGAAACTACCATTACGCTCGTAGACGAAAGTACCGTGAAAGCTCTGCGTTTGCTCGGCCTGTCCCAGACGCTTCAGCCAGTCCTGGGCTTCATCGGCGTGGGCTGGAACAACAAACCAGCCACTGATCAGAAGCGTGAGTAGAGGGATGGCGCGCATGATCCTCCTTAACGGTTTTCCAGGCTTGCTGCACGAGCGTAAGGCAGAGCGCTCTCAGTACCTTTCAGTGCAGCCTGTTGAGCATGTTGACGCAAGTAACCTGGCAAACGCTGATCGTGCCAGCCTGGCTGACCTTGCAATACGCCGTTGGCCATAGGGCCAGTGGCTTGCGAACTCTCATTGTAGCCTGCCAATACAGCGGGACCCTTGACCTGAGGAGCGGTCAGACCCGGTTGATTGGATTGCTGAGCCAGTTCGACACCGGCGATCTCGTCCTGGTTATACAGACGAACACCCGCCAGCACGGCAACCGTCACCGAAGCAGCGACTGCCAGACGACCAAGGCTGCGCCATGGGCCGCGAGAGGCTTTTGCTGGTACGGCTTCGTCAGCCAGCGCAGCAGAGACTGCCGCAGCGATATCCAGACGAGGAAGCAGCAGATCTTTGTGCATGACTGCCCGAGCGATCTGGTAACGAGCCCAGGTTTCGCGGGTTTCAACATCGTCGAAGGCATTCAATACCCGACGCAACTCCAGCTCATCCGCTTCGTTATCCATCACTGCGGACAGCGATTCCTGCAGGGCTTCACGACTCATGGCGTTCCTCTCTTGGCTGTCGCCGCTGTCTTTAGTTTTCCTGCAACAACGGCTGCAGGGCTTTATCGATGGCCTCCCGAGCGCGGAAAATCCGGGAGCGCACGGTACCCACCGGACATTGCATGACGCTGGCAATGTCCTCGTAACTCAGACCATCGAATTCACGTAAAGTTAAAGCCGTACGCAAATCTTCTGGCAGTTGCTGAATGGTTCGATGGACGGTGCCTTCGATCTCATCCCGCAGCAATGCACGTTCTGGCGACTCGAGATCCTTGAGGCCATGATCGCCATCGTAGAACTCTGCATCCTCGGAACTGACATCGCTATCCGGCGGCCGGCGGCCGCGTGAAACCAGATAGTTTTTCGCCGTGTTGATGGCGATGCGGTAAAGCCACGTATAAAACGCGCTGTCTCCGCGAAAATTACCAAGTGCACGGTATGCCTTGATAAAGGCTTCCTGTGCGACATCCTGGGCTTCATGGGTGTCGTGCACGAAACGCACGATCAACCCGAGAATTTTGTGCTGGTATTTCAGCACTAGCAGATCGAAAGCTCGCTTGTCGCCGCGTTGAACGCGCTCGACCAGCTGCTGATCCTCTTCCTGGGTTAGCATGAACACTCCTCGATAAGCTCGGAGGAGGCTTGCATCACTGAACGACCAGACTTGCAAACATAGACTCGGGCTTTTCGCAAAAGTTCTCCCCCCCTCCAAGCAAGTTTCCTGCGGGCTCTGATTTGCACGCACGAAAAGCGCAGTGCGGAATAACCCGGCTGCGCGAATAATCTTGTCATCGGATTCGCCAGCTAAGGACCCAACCGCAAGTCCCGCACCGAAGCCGACACTGTCCCTTGTCTCAGGCAACCGTCTTTTGATCTTGAGCCTTTGGCAAAAGTTCCATATTTATAGCTACCCGAAACCGATAGTGTGCAACCGTGAAGCGAAAAAGACTGTTAAATCCACGATACAGTCGCCTTGTCTCCAAAGCAGTCAAAAAAACTTCCGACGAAGCGACCGGTCTTTTCCGCCACAGTAGTTTCACAATGCCATGTGGGCCCGGCTATTGTGCCGCGCCCCCCCTCTATATACTAGTGGGCTGTGTGGCTGTCTTGACTCGCCGATCCAGCTGTCTTGCGCCAACCCCGTCCCGGGTCGCTTTGAGCGGAATCCTGAAATGAGCCAACAGTTTCAACACGATGTTCTGGTAATTGGCAGCGGTGCTGCCGGCTTGAGCCTTGCGCTGACCTTGCCCGGTCATTTGCGCATCGCCGTATTGAGCAAAGGCGACCTCGCCAATGGCTCGACGTTCTGGGCCCAGGGCGGTGTCGCTGCCGTTCTGGATGACACCGACACGGTCGAATCCCATGTCGATGACACCCTCAACGCCGGCGGAGGCCTGTGCCATGAAGACGCTGTGCGCTTTACTGTCGAGCACAGCAGAGAGGCGATTCAATGGCTGATCGACCAAGGCGTGCCCTTTACCCGCGATGAGCAGTCAGGCACCGAAGACGGTGGTTTCGAGTTTCATCTGACCCGCGAAGGCGGTCACAGCCATCGGCGCATCATCCATGCCGCCGATGCGACGGGCGCCGCGATCTTCAGAACCCTGCTCGATCAGGCCAAACAGCGTCCCAACATCGAACTGCTGGAGCAGCGGGTCGCGGTCGACCTGATCACCGAAAAGCGCCTTGGCCTTGAAGGCGATCGTTGCCTCGGCGCCTATGTGCTCAACCGCGGCACCGGCGAAGTCGACACCTATGGCGCGCGCTTCGTGATCCTTGCATCGGGCGGTGCAGCAAAGGTCTACCTCTATACCAGCAACCCCGACGGCGCCTGCGGTGATGGCATCGCCATGGCTTGGCGTTCGGGCTGCCGGGTGGCGAACCTGGAGTTTAACCAGTTCCACCCCACTTGCCTTTATCATCCGCAAGCCAAGAGCTTCCTGATCACCGAAGCCCTGCGCGGCGAAGGTGGCCACCTGAAGCTACCCAATGGCGAACGCTTCATGCAGCGCTTCGACCCACGGGCCGAGCTGGCACCGCGGGATATCGTCGCACGCGCGATCGACCATGAGATGAAGCGCCTGGGTATCGACTGTGTTTACCTCGATATCAGCCACAAGCCCGAAGACTTCATCAAGACGCACTTCCCGACGGTCTATGAACGCTGCCTGGAATTTTCCATCGACATCACCAAACAACCGATCCCGGTGGTGCCGGCGGCGCACTACACCTGCGGCGGCGTGATGGTCGATCAGCGGGGGCGCACCGATGTGCCGGGCCTGTATGCGATTGGTGAAACCAGCTTCACCGGCCTGCATGGCGCCAACCGCATGGCCAGCAACTCCCTGCTGGAATGTTTCGTTTACGCCCGTTCGGCGGCGGCGGACATTCTTGAACATTTGCCAGAGGTATCAATTCCAACCGCCCTGCCCGTATGGGATGCGAGCCAGGTCACCGACTCCGACGAAGACGTGATCATTGCGCACAACTGGGACGAACTGCGGCGATTCATGTGGGACTATGTCGGCATCGTGCGTACCAATAAGCGCTTGCAACGAGCCCAGCACCGAGTGCAACTGTTGCTGGACGAAATCGATGAGTTCTACAGCAACTACAAGGTCAGCCGGGATTTGATCGAGTTGCGCAACCTGGCGCAGGTGGCCGAGTTGATGATCCAGTCAGCCATGGAACGCAAGGAAAGTCGCGGCCTGCATTACACCCTCGACTACCCGAACATGTTGCCGGTCGCCCTGGACACTATTCTGGTGCCGCCCACCTACGCCGACTGAACTTGAGCCGAACCCGCAGGCGTCGGTGCATATCCGCCGCCTGCGAATCCCGCGGCACACAGATCGCCCTGACCCGTCGCTCATCGCGCAGACGAAAACGCAGTACCACAATCAATGGCAACGCCAGACTGTCCCGCCGCAGCTGCACGGGCTGCCAACCCACCGCCTGATTCCACAACTGCCAGCCATCGGCATCGCGACGCAAACCGCGAAACGCCTGTGGGTGCGTCAGCAAAATCTGTCGCGGCAATACCCAAAAACCGTGAGCCACACACAGCACAACGCCGAGCAGACTGGCCCAGAGCGGTATAGAGAGAAGAATTAGCGAACCCAGCGCGAACAGCTGGGCCAGAAGATAGGCCGCCAGCAACTGCCGTGAGGCATGCCAGCGGCATTCGAACGCGTTACTTGGGCTGGACACGGTCCAGGATCATGCGAACCATGCGCTGAAGCTCCGGATCTTCCGATTCGTTGCGCTCCATGAACCAGCCGAACATGTCCTGATCCTCACACGTCAGCAGACGGACGTACAGATCACGATCCACCTGGTTGAGGTGCGGATAAACCTCTTTCACAAACGGCACCAGCAACACGTCAAGCTCAAGCATGCCGCGGCGACTGTGCCAATAGAGGCGATTCAGTTCAACTTGTTCGACCATGGAGCGCTCCTCAAATAGGCGGCAAGTATACAGCCCCGGGCCCGCTCGAACAGTCGGCTTTGGTCGCCCTCATCGATCCTTTGTGAACTACCCATTTCATGGGCGCACCCTTATGATGTCCCTCGGACTCTTTACCCTGCGATGACCCATGGCCGATTCTGCTTTTTTCTCCACCCTGTCTCACGAAGGCGTTCTCGCGGTACGCGGCGCGGATGCCAGCAAATTCCTGCAAGGTCAATTGACTTGCAACCTCAATTATCTGAGCGACACCCAGGCCAGCCTCGGCGCGCGCTGCACGCAGAAAGGCCGGATGCAGTCGAGTTTCCGCATTCTGCTGGAAGGTGACGGTGTGCTGATGGCGATGGCCAGCGAACTGCTGGAGCCGCAACTGGCGGACCTGAAAAAGTACGCGGTGTTTTCCAAATCGAAACTGACCGATGAAAGTGCCAGCTGGGTTCGCTTTGGCCTTGAGCATGGCGATGCGGCACTGGCCAGTCTAGGCCTGGAGCTGCCGGCAGAAACCGACAGCGTGGTGCGCAATGACAGCCTGATCGCCCTTCGCGTATCGCCTGACCGTGCTGAACTCTGGGTTCGCGCCGATCAAGCCGACACCATCAAGGGCAAGCTGACCGCTCTGTTGGCCGAAGGTGAACTGAATCAATGGCTGCTGGGCCAGATCCGCGCCGGGATCGGTCAGGTCATGCCGAGCACCCGCGAGCTGTTCATCCCGCAGATGCTCAATCTGCAAGCTGTCGGCGGCGTGAGCTTCAAGAAAGGCTGCTACACCGGCCAGGAAATCGTCGCGCGCATGCAATACCTTGGCAAACTCAAGCGCCGTCTGTACCACCTGCAACTGGAGGCCAGCGAATTACCGGAGCCCGGCACCCAACTGTTCTCCCCAACCCACGGCAGTTCGATCGGTGAAGTGGTGCTGGCCGCCCGTACCGAGCAAAACATTGAACTCCTTGCGGTGCTGCAAGCCGAAGCTGCAGAAGATGGCAATCTGCACCTTGGCGCACTTGAAGGTCCGGGCCTGCATCTGCTCGACCTGCCTTACCAACTGGATCGTGATCGCGAAATCCAGCGTTAACAGCAGCACTTGTCGCAATACCCTAGAGAAAAGAAATGATCGAGCTGGCGGATAAGGTCCAACAGGATTTGGTTGAGGCCATCGATAACGATGACCTGGTTCTGCCAACGTTACCCGAAGTGGCCCTGCAGATTCGCAAGGCCGCTGAAGACCCGGAAATCAGTGTCAGCACACTGAGCAAAGTAATTGGCCGCGATACCGCGCTGTCGGCGCGCCTGATCAAAGTGGTCAATAGCCCGTTGCTGCGCGCGACCCAGGAAGTGACTGATTTGCACACGGCCATCACCCGGCTGGGCGTCAATTACAGCAGCAACCTGGCCATTGGCCTGGTGATGGAACAGATATTCAACGCCCGTTCCGAAGTTGTGGAACAGAAAATGCGCGAGGTCTGGCGCAAAAGCCTGGAAATCGCCGGCGTCAGTTACGCGTTGTGCCGCCGTTACACGCAGCTCAAGCCTGATCAGGCGGCGCTCGGCGGGCTCGTGCACCAGATCGGCGTGCTGCCGATCCTGACCTACGCCGAAGATCACTATGAATTGCTGTCTGACCCGGTCAGCCTCAACCATGTGATCGACCGGATTCATCCGCTACTCGGCGATAAATTGCTCAGGGTCTGGGAATTTCCGGAAATGCTGGTGCAATTGCCCGGGCTGTATCTGGATTTCAAGCGGCAATCGGAGCGGATCGATTATGTCGATCTGGTGCAAGTGGCCAGCCTGTATTGCCACAAGGATATCGATCATCCAATGGCCCGTATCGACCCCTTCAGCGTACCGGCCTTCAAGAAACTGGGGATCGATCCAGAGAACAAGGCGATGTGCAAGGATCTGGAAGAGTCGCGGTCGATGTTTTACTAAGAGCTTCGCGGGCAAGCCTCGCTCCTACAAGGCATCGTACATATCTTGTAGGAGCGAGGCTTGCCCGCGAAGAGGCAAGAACAAACACCATCACTCTCCAGCAATAAAACTCACCCGCACCTTCAACCCCGCCTGCTCACCATCGTGCAGGCTGATCTGCGCCAGGTGGGCGCGGCAGATCTCGCCGACGATGGCCAACCCCAACCCCGATCCAGCCACCTGTTCGTTACGACGATAAAAACGCTCGAACACCCGATCCCGCTCTTCAAGAGGAATTCCTGGGCCATCGTCCTCGACTTCCAGCACCGCCGGTGCCGTGACTCGCAGGATCACATTGCCGCCCGGCGGCGTGTGAGCCAACGCGTTGTCCACCAGATTGCTCAACAGTTCGTTCAACAGCGTCGGCTCGCCACGCAGCCATACCGGCTCGTCGGCTTCCAGCGCCAGCGCAACGCCACGAGCATGGGCCAGCGGCGCCATGGCCATGCCCAGATCACGGGCCAACTGACTGAGATCGAGCAACTGTGCACCACCCTCGGCAATTGCCCGGGCGCCATTCTCGACCCGTGCCAGCGAGAGCAATTGATTGGCCAGATGGGTCAGCCGATCCGTGCCCTGGGCGGCGGTTTCCAAAGTATTGCGCCAGGTTTCGGGTTCGCTCGACCGCAAGCCCAGCTCGAGTCGTGCCTTGAGCGCCGCTAACGGGGTACGCAATTCATGGGCGGCATCGGCAATGAATTGCGCCTGACGCTCGAACTGTCCGCGCAAACGCTCGGTAAAGTGATTGAGCGCACGCACCAGCGGCCCCAACTCGTGCTGCACTTCCACCAGCGGCAAGGGCCGCAAGTCATCGGGCTGACGCTCTTCCACCGCCGTGCGCAAGCGCTCCAGTGGACGCAGCGCCGCACTGACCGCAAACCACACCAACAGCAGCGCACCGATCGCCAACATGCCCAGCCGCAACAATGTGTCGGCCATCAGGCTGCGAGCCATGCGGACCCGGGCCTCATCGGTTTCCGCCACGCGGATTTCCGCCATGCCGTTCATGTTCGGCTCGCTGACCGCTTTGAGCAGGCTGACCACTCGCACATTCTGCCCTTGATAAGTGGCGTTATAGAAACGCGCCAGCGCCGGATAGTCATCGGTGCGCGGCGTTCCCGGTGGCGGCGGCGGCAGGTTTTCGTAGCCCGAAATCAGCTTCTGATTGATGTCATTGACCAGGTAAAAAATTCGCCCGGCGCTGTCGTAGGCGAACGTATCGAGGGCCACGTAAGGCACGTTGGCACTGAGGCTGCCATCACGCTGGGACAGGCCCGCGGCGATGGTCCGCGCCGAGGCCAGCAAGGTCCGGTCATACGCGGTGTCGGCGGCTTCGCGACCGTTCCAGTACGCGCTCAAACCACTGGCGAGCATCAACACCACCAACAACAGTGCGAGATTCCACAGCAACCGCCAACGCAGGCTGCTGAGCTTATGCATCGCGGCTTTCCAGCAAATAGCCAAGGCCTCGGAAGGTCACGATCGCTACCGGTTGGCCGTCGAGTTTCTTGCGCAAGCGGTGGACGTAAATTTCGATGGCATCGGGACTGGCCTCCTCGTCCAGACCGAAGACCTGAGCGGCCAGTTGTTCCTTGCTCATCACCCGACCGGGACGGGCGATCAGGGCTTCGAGCACCGCCTGCTCGCGAGAGGTCAGGGTCAGCAGTTCTTCGCCGAGGGTAAAGCGCCGGGTGTCCAGGTCATAGGCCAGCACGCCACAGCGCTGCTGACGTTCACCGCCGAGCACACTGCGACGCAGCAAGGCTTTGACCCGGGCTTCGAGCTCTGTCAGTTCGAAGGGTTTGGCCAGGTAATCGTCAGCCCCCAGATTCAGGCCATGGACCCGATCCTTGACGTCGCTGCGGGCGGTCAGCATCAGCACCGGCAGGTTCTTGCCCCGCGCCCGCAGGCGCGCCAGCACTTCGAAACCATCCATGCGCGGCAGGCCGACATCGAGGATCGCCACGGCGTATTCCTCGCTGCTCAAGGCCAGGTCTGCCGCCACACCGTCGTGCAGCACATCCACAGTCAGCCCGGTGCTCTTGAGCGCCTGGGCGACACTTTCGGCAAGCTGCAGGTGGTCTTCGACGAGCAGAACACGCATGGATCTTTACCTCATTCAGGGATGGTCGACGCCATTCTTTGGCGCGGAGTTTACAGCCGCATCCGTCGCTGTGAAGCCCGAAAACCGTGAAAGTCTGCTGAAAGGTTAGCGAAAGGTTGGCCGGTTAGAGTCCAGCCACGGACAGTTTCGACTGCCGTGGCCCTGGATGGCCTGCTTCCCGAAAAACGCCCCGATGCGTTTTCGTCAAAATAAGAACAATACCGGAGTACGACACAATGCTATCCATGCAGCCCAAGGCTTGCCCGCCTGTTCGCTTTTCCCGCCTCAGCCACACCGCCCTTGCCAGTGCCGCCGCCCTCGCCGGCTTTTCGCCGTTGAGCCAGGCTGCCTTCTTCGGAGACAGTACGGCAACCTTCGAAACCCGCAACATGTATTTCAACCGCGACTTTCGCGACGGCACCAGCGCCCAGCAATCCAAGCGGGACGAATGGGCCCAGGGGTTCATGCTCAATCTGCAATCGGGTTACACCGACGGCACCGTGGGGTTCGGTGTCGATGCGCTGGGCATGCTCGGGGTAAAACTCGATTCGAGTCCGGATCGTACCGGCACCGGTTTGTTGCCGACCCATGACGACGGTCGCGCGGCTGACGAGTACTCCAAGCTCGGCCTGACCGGCAAAGTGAAAATTTCCGCCACGGAACTGAAAATCGGCAGCCTGATTCCGGAATTGCCGATCCTCAAAGCCAACGACGGGCGCATTCTGCCCCAGACCTTTGAAGGCGGCCTGTTGACCTCCAAAGAGATCAAGAACCTGACCTTCACCGGCGGGCGTCTGGAGAAAGCCAAGGACCGCGACAGCACCGACTTCGAGGACATCGCCCTCAACAACAAAAACAGCCGCTTCGCCGGCACCGCGGCCGGCAAGCACTTTGACTTTGGCGGCATGGACTACAAGTTCACCGACAAGATCACCGGCAGTTACCACTTCGCCCAACTCGATGAAGTCTATAACCAGCACTTCCTCGGCATGGTGGCATCGGAAAAGTTCGGCCCCGGCACCTTCGGCACTGACTTGCGCCTGGCCATCAGTGATGACGAGGGCGCAGCCCGTGGCGGCCCAATCGACAACAAATCCCTCAACGGTCTGGTGAGCTATGCCTTGAGCGGGCATAAATTCAGCGCCGGTTATCAACACATGTCCGGTGACAGTGCTTTCCCTTATGTCGACGGCAGCGACCCGTACCTGGTCAACTTCGTACAGATCAATGACTTTGCCGGTGCCGAAGAACATTCCTGGCAGGCGCGCTACGACTATGATTTCGCCAAACTAGGCATTCCCGGCCTGAGCTTCATGAGCCGTTATGTGAGCGGTGACAACATCAAGCTCAAGAACGGTGACGAAGGCAAAGAGTGGGAACGCAACACCGAGATCAAATACGTCGTACAAAGCGGCACCCTGAAAGACGTCGCCGTACGCCTGCGCAATGCCACCTACCGTTCCAATTACTCCGCTCGCGATGCCGATGAAGTGCGTCTGCTGGTGAGCTATAGCGTTGCCCTTTGGTAAACATCACGTTCAATAACAATAATGAATGCCCGTGGAGACTCAAATGAACTTATCACTGCGTAAAGTTGCTCTCGCCGCCAGCTGTGTGCTGTTTGCCAGCCAATTGATGGCCGAACCGAAACGCCCGGAATGCATCGCCCCGGCCTCGCCAGGCGGCGGTTTCGACCTCACCTGCAAACTGGCGCAAAGCGCGCTGGTTAACGAAAAACTGCTGACCAAACCTATGCGCGTGACCTACATGCCCGGCGGTGTCGGCGCGGTGGCGTACAACGCGGTGGTCGCTCAGCGCCCGGCCGATGCCGGCACACTGGTGGCGTGGTCCAGCGGTTCGCTGCTGAACCTGGCGCAGGGCAAGTTCGGTCGCTTCGATGAAACCAACGTTCGTTGGCTGGCAGCTGTCGGCACAAGCTATGGCGCTATCGCGGTGAAAAGCGATTCGCCTTACAAGACCCTGGACGATCTGGTTCAGGCGCTGAAGAAAGATCCGAGCAAAGTAGTGATCGGTTCCGGCGGCACCGTCGGTAGCCAGGACTGGATGCAAACCGCACTGATCGCCAAGGCAGCCGGGATCAACCCGCGCGACCTGCGTTACGTCGCCCTCGAAGGCGGTGGTGAAATCGCCACCGCCCTGCTCGGTGGCCACATCCAGGTCGGCAGCACCGACATCTCCGACTCCATGCCACACATTCAGAGTGGCGACATGCGCCTGCTGGCGGTGTTCTCCGAGAAGCGTCTGGACGAGCCGGAAATGAAAGACATTCCGACCGCTAAAGAGCAAGGCTACGACATCGTCTGGCCAGTGGTTCGCGGTTTCTACCTCGGGCCAAAAGTCAGCGACGAAGACTACGCCTGGTGGAAAGACGCCTTCGACAAACTGCTGGCCTCCGAGGATTTCGCCAAGCTGCGCGATCAGCGTGAACTGTTCCCGTTCGCCATGACCGGCCCGGAGCTGGACACCTACGTGAAGAAGCAGGTCGCGGACTACAAAGTGCTGGCCAAAGAGTTCGGCCTGATCCAGTGATCGCCTCTGTCTAGCGGCCACGACCCCGGTTCTCGGGGGCGTGGCCCAGGAGTTCCTCATGCTCATACAACGCATTTTTGCTTCGGTGCTGTTGCTGGCCTGTGTCGGCCTGGCGCTGATGGCGTGGCCGTATCAAGCGGCTTTTTCCTACGAACCGGTTGGGCCTCGAGCCTTCCCCCTGCTGATGCTCGGCCTGATGGGCCTGGCGTTGCTGTACATGGTGTTTCGACCGGCGCCGATTGTGCACAGCGACGATGACCCGAAACTAGACCGCGAAACCCTGACCAAAATCGGCATTTGCGTGCTGCTGTTGCTGGTGTTCGCCGGGACCTTCGAACCTCTAGGTTTCATCGTCGCCAGCATTCTGATCGGTGTCCCGATGGCACGCCTGTATGGCGGCCGCTGGCTGCCCAGCGCGGTGATCATCAGCCTGATGGCTATCGGTCTTTATCTGCTGTTCGACAAGTTGATGGACGTGCCACTGCCGCTGGGCGTGCTCGACGTTCTGGAGAACTGATATGGATACTCTTGGCTATTTGGGTCAGGGCTTTGGCGTTGCGCTGAGCCCGTACAATCTCGTGACCGCGCTATGCGGCACTCTGATCGGCACCGTCGTCGGGCTGTTGCCGGGGCTGGGTCCGATCAACGGCGTGGCGTTGCTGATTCCGATCGCGTTCGCCCTCGGCCTGCCACCGGAGTCGGCGCTGATCCTGCTGGCGGCGGTGTACCTGGGTTGCGAATACGGCGGCCGGATCAGCTCGATCCTGCTGAACATTCCGGGCGAAGCCTCCACCGTCATGACCACCCTCGACGGTTACCCAATGGCCCGCAAAGGCCTGGCCGGTGTGGCGCTGTCGCTGTCGGCGTGGAGTTCGTTCATCGGTGCATTCATCGCGACGTGCGGCATGGTGCTGTTCGCCCCGCTGCTGGCGAAATGGGCGATTGCCTTCGGCCCGGCGGAATATTTCGTGCTGATGGTGTTTGCGATTGTCTGTCTCGGCGGCATGGCCGGCGACCGACCGCTCAAGACCTTCATTGCGGCGCTGATCGGCCTGTTTCTGTCGAGCGTCGGGATCGACGCCAACAGCGGCGTGTACCGCTTCACCGGGGATAACATTCATCTGACGGACGGCATTCAATTCGTCGTACTAGTATTGGGTCTGTTCTCCATCAGCGAAATCCTCCTGCTGCTGGAAAAAACCCACCGAGGTCAGGAAGCGGTGAAAGCCACCGGGCGCATGATGTTCAACTTCAAGGAAGCCTCGGCGGTGTTTGTGGTGAACATCCGCTGCGGTTTGCTGGGTTTCATCATGGGCGTGTTGCCGGGTGCCGGCGCGACGCTGGCCAGTGCTGTGGCCTACATGACCGAGAAACGTATCGCCGGCGCCAAGGGCACGTTCGGACAAGGCGACATGCGTGGCCTCGCGGCTCCGGAAACCGCCATCGGTGGCGCCGCCTGCGGTGCACTGGTGCCGATGCTGACTCTCGGCGTTCCGGGTTCGGGTACCACGGCGGTGATGATTGGCGCACTGTCGCTGTACAACATCACCCCGGGCCCGCTGTTGTTCCAGCAGCAACCGGACATCGTCTGGGGCCTGATCGCGTCGTTGTTCGTCGCCAACGTGATGCTGGTGATCCTCAACATTCCGATGATCCGCATCTTTACCCGCATCCTCGCCGTGCCAAACTGGGCGCTGGTGCCGGTGATCGCGATCATCACCGGGATCGGTGTCTACGCGGTGCATGCCACCACGTTCGACCTGTTCCTGATGATCGGCATCGGTATTTTCGGCTACATCCTGCGCAAGCTGGACTTCCCGTTGTCGCCGGTACTGCTGGGTTTCATCCTTGGTGGTCTGATGGAGCAAAACCTGCGTCGCGCGCTGTCGATTTCCAACGGTGCGCTGGAAATCCTCTGGTCGAGCCCGATCACATTCGGTTGCTGGGTACTGACTGCAATCATGTTGCTGATGCCGCTGCTGCGTATCTGGCGCAAACGTTCGGTCGCCCGGCGCGCTATCGCCGATGTCTGATCGCCCGCCCTTCAAAAGCTGGTGGGGAACACCGCTGGTCGGTCTGCTGGGCGGTTATCTCGCCAGCCAGATCGGCTGGCCGCTACCGTGGATGGTCGGCTCGTTGTTGGCGATCATCCTGGTGCGCTGTTTGACTCCCTGGCAATTGGCGGAAATCCCTGGCGGCCGCAAGTGCGGCCAGTGGATCGTCGGCATCGGCATCGGTCTGCACTTCACCCCGGTGGTGATGGAGCAGGTGCTGAGCCACTTCGGTCTGATCTTCTTCGGTGCGTTAGTTACCAGCCTGTCCGCGGTGGTCGGGGTCTGGTTGATGCGGCGCACCGGGGAAGATCGCGCCACCGCATTCTTTTCCAGCATGCCTGGCGGCTCCGGGGAGATGGTCAACCTCGGCGCCCGCAACGGCGCGGTGCTCAGCCGTGTCGCGGCGGGGCAGAGTTTGCGGGTGCTGGTGGTGGTGCTGTGTGTGCCGGCTGCCTTCAAGTATCTGTTGGGCGACGGTGCGCTGGTCTTGCATCCAACGACCGTCAACTGGTGGTGGCTGGCCATTCTGTTCCCGGCGGGCGCCCTGGCCGCCTGGATCTGGGAGCGGCTGCGACAACCCAATCCCTGGCTGTTCGGACCGTTGCTGGTGACTGCGACGGTGAGCATTGCTTGGGACCTGCACATCGGATTGCCCAACGGCGGCAGTCAGATCGGCCAGTGGCTGATCGGCAGCGGGTTGGGGTGTCACTTCAATCGGCAGTTCTTCCGGCGGGCACCGTCGTTCATGGGCCGAACCCTGCTTGGTACGGTGTTGACCATGTTGATCGCAACGTTGGCGGCATTGGGTTTGAGTGCGCTGACCCATCTGGATCTGCGTTCGCTGACCTTGGGCATGATGCCCGGCGGCATTGCCGAGATGAGCCTGACAGCGGAGACCCTGCAATTGTCGGTACCGCTGGTGACGGCGATGCAGGTGATGCGGTTGTTGTTTGTATTGTTTCTGGCGGAGCCGTTGTTTCGGTATTGGAACCGGGAGCCGGATTCTCCCTGATAGACCGAGTCACCTGCTTCGCGGGCAAGCCTCGCTCCTACGGGATTTCGGCTAGTCGCGGGTTTGCGTCCGGCACAAAATCTGTAGGAGCGAGGCTTGCCCGCGAAGGCAATCTTCAGACCGACGGCAACCGCCACTCGATCGGCGTCTCGCCATTCTGCTCCAGAAACTTGTTCGCCCGGCTGAAGTGCCCGCAGCCGAGGAAACCGCGATAAGCGGACAGCGGCGACGGGTGGACCGAGGTCAGCACCAGGTGCTTGGTGGCATCGATGAGTTTCTGCTTGCTCTGGGCATGCGCACCCCAAAGCAGGAACACCAAATGTGGCTGATGTTCGCTGACCACTTCGATAATCCGGTCGGTAAAATATTGCCAGCCCTTGCCCGCATGGGCGTTGGCATTCGCGCGTTCCACGGTCATGGTGGTGTTGAGCATCAACACGCCCTGCTCTGCCCAACTCTGCAAATAACCATGGTTGGGTATGTCGATGTTCAGGTCGCGCTTCAACTCTTTATAGATGTTCACCAACGATGGCGGCGCCGGCACGCCCGGTTGCACCGAAAAGCACAACCCATGGGCCTGACCCGGGCCGTGGTAAGGGTCCTGGCCGAGGATGACCACTTTGACCTTGTCCAGCGGCGTGGAATTGAGCGCGTTGAAAATCATCGGTCCGGGTGGATAGATCTCCTTGCCCGCCGCGCGCTCCTGTTGCAGGAATGTGCGCAACTCTGCCATGTAAGGCTGGTCGAATTCGGCACGCAGTGCCTCCTTCCAGCTCGGTTCGAGTTTGATACGGTCGTCAGCAGTCATGGTTACATCCGGCAAAAACAATGGGGCGAACCCTAGGAAAGCTGACCCTGCTTGTCAATTGATCTGACGCAGATCCGGCACTTTCCTATAGAGCGATCATACTGAACGCTCAATTTCCCGATCGAGGTCACGATGAATCTGCACTTCGAAGAACTCACCGGCACCGACGGCGCACGCATCGGCATCGCCAGCCTGGATGCCGAAAAGTCTCTTAACGCCCTCTCCTTGCCGATGATCAACGCCCTGCGCGATCAACTGGACGCCTGGGCCAAGGAACCACAAATCGTTTGCGTGCTACTGCGCGGCAATGGCGCCAAGGCTTTTTGCGCCGGCGGTGAAGTGCGCAGCCTGGTGGAGGCGTGCCGCGCCCATCCCGGCGAAGTACCGCCCTTGGCTGCGCACTTCTTTGCGGCAGAATATCGCCTCGACTTCGAGCTGCACACCTACCCGAAACCGCTGATCTGCTGGGGTCATGGGTACGTGCTGGGCGGTGGCATGGGGCTGCTGCAAGGGGCGAGCATTCGGATTGTCACGCCAAGCAGCCGGCTGGCGATGCCGGAGATCGGCATCGGCTTGTACCCGGACGTCGGCGCCAGTTGGTTTCTGTCGCGGTTGCCCGGCAAGCTCGGATTGTTTCTCGGCCTGACCGGCGCCCAGATGAACGGTCGCGATGCGATCGATCTGGACCTCGCCGACCGCTTCCTGCGCGATGATCAACAGCATGAGCTGATCGAAGGCTTGCTGCAATTGAACTGGCAGGAACAGACAGCCATGCAGCTCAACAGCCTGCTCAAGGCCTTGCAGCAGGAAGCAGTCGCGCAGATACCCGAAGCGCAGTGGCTGCCTCGACGCGAGCAGATCGACGAACTGTTGGATGTCAGCGACGTTCGATGCGCCTGGAAGGCCATCAGTGCACTAGGCGATGATTCCGACCCGCTGCTCGGTCGTGCCGCCAAAACCATGACTGAAGGCTCGCCCCTGACCGCTCATCTGGTGTGGGAACAGATCGTTCGCGCCCGGCATCTGTCGTTGGCTCAAGTCTTTCAGATGGAATACACCATGAGCCTCAACTGCTGCCGTCATCCGGAGCTCAGCGAAGGCGTGCGAGCACGGTTGATCGACAAGGACCAGAAACCTCACTGGCACTGGCCGGACATCAACAATGTGCCGGAGGCGACGGTGGAGGCGCATTTCCATAAGGTCTGGGAAGGCCGGCATCCTCTGGCTGATCTCTCGGAATACTAAAAATCAGGCACAAAAAAGCGGCGCTTCATGCGCCGCTTTTTATTGAGTGGTTAACGGTGGACGTCTCCGCCATCGTGATTGCGACCGCGATTATCGCCTCTTCCGTCACGGCGATCCCTGTGGCCTCGATAGTCATCGCCCCGGCCGCCTCGGTTCCGGCCGTCCCAACTACCCCGGTTATGACCGTCCCAACTTCTGCGGTCATGACGGTCCCATCCACGATTCTGATAGACCCGGTAGTCTGCTCGTGGCGCCGGCTGGTAATAGCGCGGTGCCGATTGATAAACCCGCGGCTGGTGGTAATAACGCGGCGTTGGCTGGTAATACCGTGCAGGTGGCGAGTAATACCTGCGCGGGGCCGAGTAGTAACGACCATCAGAGTAATAAGACCCGCCACCGGAGTAATACGGCGCTGGGGACGTGTAGACCTCGGAACGGTAGTAGCTGCCTCCTCCATCGGAATAGGGCACGCACGCACCAAGTGACAATCCCAATACAGCAAGCAGAAGAATTCGGTGGAGCTGTTTTTGACAGAGCATGGCGGCCTCCTGGACCGCGAGTGAGCCATACCAGCGACGCTGGCAGGCGACAGTCAATGGTTCGGCGACTGTCGAAATATCAGACAGTGAATTCAGAATCTGGTGCGCTCCAGCAACACGTTGAAACAAGTAGCCGATGAAAGGTTTTTCATCCGGCCTATAAGAAAACAGCGCGTCCATAAGCCAGACGCGCCGTTGTATTCATAAGCCGGTTAACGGTGCCCTCGAGGGTGTCCGCCGCGATGGTGATGACGGGGACCACTGAAATAATAGTAACGATAACCCCCGTAAAAACGCGGGCCGCCGTAGTAGTAAGGTGAATAGTAATAACCGGGGTAGTAATAAGGTGTCGGATAGTAATCACCCGAGCCTACGTAGTAGTAACAGCTGGACAGACCCAAACCAAAAAACACACTGAGCAGTATGCGACGCAGCTTTGTTTGACAGAACATGGAGGCCTCCTGGAAGACCTGCAACAGCAGTCGGCTGACACCTGCTTTGACTTTAAAACCGGCACCGAGTGCCAGACAGCGTCTTGCCTTCAGATCAGCGGCCACTGCGTCCATCTACGGTGCATAGACATGCGTCACGCACCATGACAAGGCAGGCCATGCCGCTCGTTTAGCCCTCCCCTTTTCCTCGATGCCCTAGCCAGAGGGCTCAAGCCAACTTGGCACGGCTCTCGCTTAACCAAAGACGTGCAGGAGTCATCACAGGTTCGCGGCACCACAATTTGCAATGGCTGACTAGGGTTCCGGCTCGCTTAGGCGAGTGGCTGGTCCGAGAGTTGGCGACCTCCAGTTGAGGTTACACGGCGGGACAAAAGCCCGGGAGACAAGCCACCGTTCGCGGTGCCGCTGCCTTCCTGTCCGCCCTTGATCAACTGGAGAACCATCCCATGTCCCGACTTCGTTTACCCGCCCTGCTCGCCGCTGCTTTTGCAGCCCTCGTGAGCGTCTCATCCCAGGCCGCACAGAAAGACCATTTCAGCGTCTGCTGGACTATTTATGCCGGCTGGATGCCCTGGGAATATGCCGGTAGCCAAGGCATCGTCGACAAATGGGCGAAAAAGTACGGCATCAAAATCGATGTGGTGCAGCTCAACGATTACGTCGAATCCATCAACCAGTACACCGCCGGCCAGTTCGATGGCTGCACCATGACCAACATGGATGCGCTGACCATTCCGGCTGCCGGTGGCGTCGACAGCACGGCGCTGATCGTCAGCGACTTCTCCAATGGTAACGACGGCATCGTGCTCAAAGGCGAAGGCAAGAAAGTCGCCGACCTCAAGGGCATGGACGTCAATCTGGTGGAGCTCTCGGTGTCCCACTACCTATTGGCCCGGGCACTCGATTCGGTGGACCTCACCGAGAAAGACCTGAGAGTGGTCAATACCTCCGACGCCGACATTTCGGCCGCCTTCAACACCGATCAGGTCAACGCCGTCACCACCTGGAACCCGATGCTCTCGGACATCAAGGCCAAACCCGGCGTGACCGAAGTCTTCAACTCCAGCCAGGTTCCCGGCGAAATCATGGACATGATGGTGGTCAACAGCGCCACCCTCAAAGACAACCCGGCCCTGGGCAAAGCCCTGACCGGCGCCTGGTTTGAAGTGGTGGAATTGATGAACGCCAAAACCGCCGCCAGCAAAGCCGCCCTTGAACACATGGCCAAAGCCTCGGGCACCGACCTGGCCGGTTTCCAGGCGCAACTCGACACCACCAAACTGTTCGCCACACCTAAAGAGGCGTTGGAGTTCTCCACCAGCAAGCAACTGCCCGACACCATGCGCAAGGTCGCCGAGTTCTCCTTTCAGCACGGCTTGCTGGGTGAAGGCGCCAAGGACACCAGCGCCATCGGTATGGCCTTTGCCAATGGCGTGACTAGCGGCGACAAGGCAAACCTCAAGCTGCGCTTCGACCCGAGCTACGTGCAGATGGCTGCCGACTCCAAGTTGTAATAACGGAGGACTAGGCCATGCGCCTGATCAATCGCCACCCGGATCGCCCGAGTCGCCTGCTGTTGGTGATCCTGCCGTTCGCCCTGGTGTTGTTCGCCTACTTCATGGGCTCGGCCGATCGGCTGATGGACAACCCCAACGACAAACTGCTGCCCAGTGCCGTGCAGATGACCGACGCAGTGAAACGCCTGGCCTTCACTGCCGACACCCGCACCGGCGACTATTTACTTTGGCAAGACAGCGCCGCCAGCCTGCGACGGCTGGCCATCGGCCTCGGCATCAGTGCATTGGCCGGGCTGTGCCTGGGCATCGCCGCCGGGACTCTTCCGTTGTTCGGCGCACCGTTGTCGCCGGTACTCACCGTGCTGTCGATGGTGCCGCCGCTAGCGATCCTGCCGATTCTGTTCATCGTGTTCGGGCTGGGGGAGTTGTCGAAAGTGATGCTGATCGTGATCGGTATCACCCCGTGCCTGGCCCGGGATCTGGAACAGCGCGCACGGGAAATTCCCGTCGAGTTGCTGATCAAGGCGCAGACGCTTGGCGCTTCGACCTGGACCTTGATGCTGCGCGTGGTGCTGCCGCAATTGTTGCCGCGCTTGTTGATCTCATTGCGGCTAATGCTGGGTTCGGCGTGGTTGTTCCTGATCGCTGCCGAAGCCATCGCCTCCACCGATGGTCTCGGCTATCGGATTTTCCTGGTGCGCCGCTACCTGGCGATGGACGTGATCCTGCCGTATGTCGTGTGGATTACCCTGCTTGCCTGGCTGATGGACTGGGGTCTCAAGCGCCTGACCCAACGGGCGTTCCCTTGGTATGAGGGGGCCCGCGCATGAGCTTTATCACAGTGAAAAATGTCTGGCAGCAATACGCCGATCAGGTGGTGCTCGAAGGGCTGAACCTGAGCGTCAACGAGGGCGAGTTCTGCACCTTGGTGGGTGCGTCAGGTTGCGGCAAATCGACTTTCCTGCGGCTACTGCTGGGCCAGGAACGGGCCAGTCGCGGCGAAATTCTACTCGACGGCCAGGCCCTGGCCAGCGAACCGGATGCCAGCCGTGGCGTGGTATTCCAACGCTACTCGGTGTTCCCGCACCTGAGCGTGCTGGACAACGTTGCCCTCGGCCTCGAACTGCCGCGCTCGCCCCTGCTGGGGCGGTTGTTCGGCAGCGCCAAACGCGAGGCGCGGGAACAGGCTTCGGTGCTGCTGCACAAAGTCGGTCTCGGACACTCGCTGGACAAGTACCCGGCCCAGCTCTCCGGCGGTATGCAACAACGGCTGGCGATCGCCCAGGCGCTGATCATGAAGCCGCGCGTGCTGCTGCTCGACGAACCCTTTGGCGCGCTCGATCCGGGCATCCGCAAAGATATGCATGGCTTGCTGCTGGAACTGTGGCGCGAGACGCAGCTGACGGTGTTCATGGTCACCCATGACCTGTCCGAAGGTTTCAGCCTCGGCACCCGCTTGTTGGTGTTCGACAAGGTCCGCATCGACCCGCATGCCCCCGGCGCCTATGGCGCACGCATCACCTACGACATCCCTTTGAACAGCGACCGCCGTGCCAATCGCGCCGCCGTCGACGCCCTGCCGGCTCAGTTGGCAGGTTCGCTTCGCATCGCTTAGAGGAATTTACACATGACTGATTCGACCCAACTATTTCCGCCCTTCGCCGAAGAAATGCTCCCCGGCGGCGGCCATCGTTCCTTCGTTCTGAAACGCGGCCAACTGCTGCGCCTGACCGACCTGCGCGGCGGTGCCAACGTCAGCCTGACGCTGCTCAACGCCCATGAAAAAACCGAACGCCTGAACCTGCCCGACAGCCTCAAATGCCAACACACCGCCAAGCTCACCACTGGCCATTGTCTGTACTCGGACATGGGCCGCGTATTGGCGGCAATCACTGCTGACACGTGCGGCTGGAGCGACAGCCTCGGCGGCGTGCTGTGCGCTGAAGAGGTCGCGCAAAAGTACGGCGCGGGCCGCTATCAGGAACTGCGCAACGGCTTCTTCCGCAACGGCACCGACAACCTGTTGGTGGAACTGGGCAAGTGGGGTTTGGGCCTGTCCGATCTGTTGATGACTCTCAACCTGTTCAGCCGCGTGAACGTCGATGAGGCCGGGCATTTCCACTTCGTCGAAGGCCATTCCAAGGCCGGTGATTACATCGAGTTGTATGCGCCGATGGACACCCTGGTGGTGCTCACCGCGCTGCAACATCCGATGGATCCGGCGCCTGAGTACGCCCCCAAACCGCTGAAGCTCAGCTGGATGAACGCCGATGCGAGTGTCGCCGAACACTGCCGCACCTCGCGCCCGGAAAACGAGCGCGGCTTCATCAACACCGACCGTCTGTTCGCTTGAGGATCGCTGCCATGTCACTCACTGTCGCCACCGCTGCCGTTACTACAAACAGGCAACCAGAAACCGCGGTGTACCGCGCCACCATCCCCGCCGGCGAACCCTGGCTGATGGAGGTCAAGGCCGGCCAGACCTTGCGCATCCTCGACCTGGAGGGCAATCAGGCTGTCGACACTCTGTTCTACAGCCTCGCCAATCCCAAGGAGCGCTATGACGTACAGCGCACGTTGCGTCGGCAGAACAGCGTCTACCTGAGCACCGGCAGCGTGCTCTATTCCAACCTCGGCAAACCGATGCTGACCATCGTCGAAGACACTTGCGGGCGTCACGACACCCTCGGCGGTGCCTGCGCCCAAGAGAGCAACACCGTGCGTTATGCGCTGGAGAAACGCTACATGCACAGCTGCCGCGACAACTACCTGCGCGCCTGTGCCCACGATGGTCGGTTGGGCAAGGGCGACATCGGGCCGAACATCAACTTCTTCATGAACGTACCGGTGACGGCCGACGGTGGCCTGACCTTCGAAGACGGGATTTCGGCGCCGGGAAAATACGTCGACCTGCGGGCCGAGATGGACGTGATCGTGCTGATCTCCAACTGCCCGCAACTGAACAACCCATGCAACGCCTACAACCCGACGCCTGCGGAGGTGCTGGTATGGAACTGAAAATTTCGCGTTTGCGGCGGTGGTTGTTTGTCTTGTGCCAGGCCCGCTCCGGCCAGTGCCTCAAAAAGTAAGAACACCACTAAACCCTGTGGGAGCGGTGGTTTCAAGTGTAGTAATTCTGCTGTCGGGGACGACCTCGGCGCCTATCGAAAAACTGCGGGACGGCCCGCATCCCAGGTCGAGGCTGATGCGTTATCGCCTCCGGGGGTTATGCCATGTTCGAAAAAGTCCTCATTGCCAACCGCGGCGCCATTGCCTGTCGCATCTTGCGTACCTTGGATGAATTGCAGGTCAAGGGCGTTGCCGTTTACTCCGAAGCCGATGCCGCCAGCCTGCACATCCTGCAAGCCTTTGAATCCCACAGCCTCGGCGAAGGCGCTGCCGCTGGCACTTATCTGGCGGTCGACAAGATCCTTTCCATCGCCAAGTCCACCGGTGCCACTGCGATCCATCCCGGCTACGGCTTTCTCTCGGAAAACGCCGCATTCGCCCAAGCCTGCGAAGCGGCCGACATCGCCTTCATCGGCCCTACACCAGAGCAACTGCAGGTGTTCGGCCTCAAGCACACCGCCCGCGCACTGGCCAAGCAACACGGCGTGCCAATGCTCGAAGGCACCGAGCTGCTCGATAGCCTCGATGCAGCGTTGATAGCAGGCGAGCAGGTCGGCTACCCGGTGATGCTCAAAAGCACCGCCGGCGGTGGCGGCATCGGGATGCGCGTATGCCGCAGCGCCGGCGAATTGAGCGAATCATTCGAAGCCGTCAAACGCCTCGGTCAGAACAATTTCAGCGACGCTGGCGTGTTCATCGAGAAGTACATCCAGCGCGCCCGGCATCTGGAAGTGCAGGTCTTCGGCGACGGCCTGGGCGAGGTGCTTGCCCTCGGCGTGCGCGACTGCTCAGTGCAGCGACGCAACCAGAAAGTCCTCGAAGAAACCCCGGCGCCGAACCTGCCCGAGGGCATGGCCGAGGAACTCTGTGCAGCGGCAATCAAACTGGCCAAAGCGGTGAATTACCGCAGCGCGGGCACTGTTGAGTTCGTCTTCGACAGCGATGCCCAGCGTTTCTATTTTCTTGAAGTGAATACCCGTTTGCAGGTGGAGCACGGCGTCACCGAACAAGTGTGGGGCGTGGATCTGGTGCGCTGGATGGTGGAATTGGCGGCCGGTGATTTGCCGCCGCTGCACGAGTTAAGCCAGGGATTGAAAGCCAACGGTCATGCGATTCAGGCACGACTCTATGCCGAAGATCCGGGCCGGGATTTCCAGCCGAGTCCCGGTCTGCTCACCGCCGTCAATTTCCCGGTTACCGATGGCAAGCACCTGCGCATCGACACTTGGGTCGAGGCCGGTTGCGAGATCCCGCCGTACTTCGATCCGATGATCGCCAAGGTCATCAGCTGGGCACCGACTCGCGAAGCAGCGCGCGTCGATCTGCATCAGGCCCTGGGCGACAGCCTGCTGTACGGGGTGGAAACCAACCGCGATTACTTGCGGCAGATTCTGCTCGATACGCCCTTTGCCAGCGGCCAGCCGTGGACCCGTTGCCTGGAAGGTCTGGTTTATCAGGCCAACACCTTTGAGGTGATCAGCGGTGGCACCCAGACCAGCGTTCAGGATTATCCGGGGCGTCTCGGTTATTGGGCGGTCGGCGTGCCACCGTCGGGGCCGATGGACAACCGAGCCTTGCGTTCAGGCAACCTTTTGCTGGGTAACGATGAAGGTGCAGCAGCGCTGGAAATCACCATGAGCGGACCGCTGCTGCGTTTCAATTGTGAGGCGGTGGTGGCGGTTACCGGTGCGCAGATTCCATTGACGCTGAACGGTGAAACAGCGCTGATGAACACCGCGCTGCTGGTTCCGGCCGGCGTCACTTTAAGTCTCGGCACGATTGCCGGTGCAGGCGCGCGCAGCTATCTGTGCCTGCGTGGCGGCCTGCAAGTGCCGGACTATCTGGGCAGCAAAAGTACCTTCACCCTCGGCCAGTTTGGTGGCCATGGCGGCCGTGCGTTGCGTGCCGGAGATGTCTTGCATATTCCGCCATTGAGTGACCGCAGCGCCGGGCAAAACCTGGCGATCCAGTACCTTACCGAGTTGCCCGCCGTGTGGCAGATTCGGGTGATCTACGGCCCTCACGGTGCCCCGGAATATTTCACCGAAAACTACATCGCTACCTTCTTCGCCACGCAGTGGGAAGTGCACTTCAACTCCAGCCGCACCGGTGTGCGGCTGATCGGACCGAAACCTGAGTGGGTGCGTGCCGACGGTGGTGAAGCGGGATTGCATCCGTCGAATATTCATGACAATCCGTACGCGATTGGCGCGGTGGATTTCACCGGTGACATGCCAGTAATCCTCGGTCCCGATGGCCCGAGCCTCGGCGGTTTTGTCTGCCCGGTGACGGTGATCGAGGCGGATCTTTGGCAGCTGGGGCAACTGAAGGCTGGGGACAAGGTTCAGTTCGTCCCGGTCGATCTCAAGACCGCGCGCAATCTCGCCTTGAAATGGGATCAATGTGGGAGCGAGCCTGCTCGCGATGAGGGCAGATCAGACACCGAGTCAACTTCATCGCGAGCAGGCTCGCTCCCACAGGGGATTGTGTCGCCTGTGGTGTTGGATTTGGGTCAGGACGACACGAGACTGGTTGCGAGGTTATCGGGCGACACCCATTTGTTATTGGAAATCGGTGCCCCCGAGCTGGACCTGGTCCTGCGCTTTCGCGCTCACGCGTTGATGCAGGCATTGGAAAGCAAACACCTGCACGGTGTGATCGACCTGACGCCGGGCATCCGCTCGCTGCAAGTGCACTACCAACCGGAGCAACTACCGCTGAATGATCTTCTGGGCATAGTCGCCGGTGAATGGGACGCCGTGTGTGCCGCCAAGGACCTGCAAGTGCCCTCACGCATCGTCCATCTGCCCCTGTCCTGGGATGACCCGGCCTGCCAGTTGGCGATCGAGAAATACATGACCACCGTGCGTAAAGACGCGCCCTGGTGCCCGAGCAATCTGGAGTTCATCCGCCGCATCAACGACCTGCCGAACCTCGACGAAGTGCAGCGCACAGTGTTCGACGCCAGCTATCTGGTGATGGGCCTGGGCGACGTCTACCTCGGCGCACCGGTCGCCACCCCGCTCGACCCTCGGCATCGCCTGGTGACTACCAAGTACAACCCGGCCCGCACCTGGACCGCGGAAAACTCGGTAGGCATCGGCGGCGCCTATATGTGCGTGTACGGCATGGAAGGTCCCGGCGGATATCAGTTCGTCGGCCGCACCTTGCAGATGTGGAATCGCTACCGCGAGGTTGCAGCGTTCGATGGCAAGCCGTGGCTGCTGCGCTTCTTCGACCAGATCCACTTCTACCCGGTGAGCGCCGATGAACTGCTGCGCATTCGTCGGGATTTCCCGCTTGGGCGCTTTGATCTGAACATCGAACACAGTCAGCTGAATCTGGCGGATTACCAGGCGTTCTTGGCGAAAGAAGCCCAGAGCATCGCGGCATTTCGGGATCAGCAGAAAAGCGCGTTCAACGCTGAGCGCGAACGCTGGATCACCAGCGGCCAGGCGCATTTCGACAGCGAAGAGCCGGCCCCGGAAATGACCGAAGATGCACCGTTAGCCGACGGTCAGCAGAGCATCGACAGCCACATCGCCGGCAACCTCTGGCAGGTTCAGGTGCAGGCTGGCAGCCGGGTCGCGGCGGGGGATGTGCTGGTGATTCTGGAGTCGATGAAGATGGAAATCCCGCTGCTCGCGCCCATGGCGGGCGTGGTGCGCGAGATTCGCGTGCAACCGGGTTCGGCGGTGCGCGCCGGGCAGCGTGTGGTGGTGCTGGAACTCGACTCAAGCCATTAAAAAAGGATTATCGCCATGAACATCAATCTGCAACTCGACGCCCTGCGCAACGCTTACCGTGACGGCAGCACTACGCCTCGGCAACTGCTGCTGAGCCTGCGGGAAAAAGCTGCGGCACTGAACCCGGACTATCACCTGTTCATCCATTTGCTCAGTGCCGAGGAACTGGAACCGTACCTCGCCGCACTCGAGGGTCGTGACCCAGGCAGCCTGCCGCTGTACGGCGTGCCGTTCGCGATCAAGGACAACATCGACCTGGCGGGCATTCCCACCACGGCGGCGTGCCCGGCGTTTGCCTATGTGCCGGAACGCTCGGCAACCGTCGTCGAGCAACTGCTGGCGCTGGGTGCGATTCCGTTGGGCAAGACCAATCTCGACCAGTTCGCCACTGGCCTCAATGGCAGCCGCTCGCCGTATGGCGCGTGCCCGAACAGCGTGTTGCCGGAATATCCGTCGGGCGGTTCCAGCGCCGGGTCGTCACTGGCGGTGGCTCTCGGCGTGGCGAGTTTTTCCCTGGGCACGGACACGGCAGGCTCCGGTCGCGTGCCGGCGGCATTGAATAATCTGGTCGGTTTGAAAGCCAGCAAAGGGCTGATCTCCACTGCCGGTGTAGTTCCGGCCTGTCGAACGCTCGATTGCGTCACGACCTTCACGGCCACGGCCCGGGAAGCCAGTCAGTTGCTCGCGCTCACTGCTCATCTCGATCCATGGGACGAATACAGCCGCAGTAATCCGCTGTGGAATGACGGTTCGGCCTTCGGCACACCGCGTCCATTCCGTTTCGGCGTACCCCGTGCGCAGGATCTGGCGTTCTTCGGCTGTCCTGAAGGCCCGTTGCTGTTCGGCGACGCCATCGACCAGCTCAAAGCCTTGGGCGGCGAAGCGGTCGAACTGGATTTGTCGCCTTTTCTCGAAGCGGCGCGGTTGCTCTACGAAGGGCCGTGGGTGGCGGAGCGTTACAGCGTGGCCGGCGAATTGATGGAGCAACATCCCCAAGCCGTGCTGCCGGTGATTCGCGCCGTGTTGGCCAAGGCCCCAGCGGTGACCGGCGTGCAAACCTTCCGCGCCCAATACCGTCTGCAGGCTTTGAAAGCGCTGTGCGACAAAGCTTTGGAAGGCCTTGATTGCGTGGTCACGCCAACCATCGGCCGCCCGGTGACTCTGGCGGAGCTTGCGGCCGAACCGGTGCTGCGCAACTCGGAACTGGGCTACTACACCAATTTCATGAACCTGCTCGATTACGCCGCCGTCGCCGTGCCCAGCGGATTCATGGGCAACGGTTTGCCATGGGGCGTGACGTTGTTCGGCCGGGCGTTTACCGATCAGTATCTGTTGAGCGTGGCGGATGCCTTGCAACGCCAGCAAGGGTTGGCCGCGCCTGCGCCGACCCATGTTGCGCACAATGATCGCGCACGGCTGGTGGTCTGCGGCGCGCACCTGGATGGGCTGGCGCTGAACTGGCAACTCAAGCAGCGTGGAGCCCGTTTGCTCGAAGCCACTCACAGTTCCCCCGACTATCAGCTGCATGCCCTGGCTGGCGGCCCACCCCATCGCCCTGGCATGGTCCGCGTGAAAGAAGGTGGCGTGGCGATTGCGGTGGAAGTGTGGGAGTTGCCAAGCAGTGAGTTGGGTTCGTTCCTGACCGGGATTCCGGCGCCGCTGGGGTTGGGCAAGGTGCAATTGGCAGATGGGCGCTGGGAGAGCGGGTTTATCTGCGAACCTTATGGACTGGAGGGGGCGGTGGATATCAGTCATTTGGGCGGGTGGCGTGCGTATCTGCAAGATCGGCGTTGATTTCCAGGGTCGCCGGCTTGCGCAGGAGTGCTTGCCGGCCGATCATGCGCGGTCTCGGGCCAAGCAAACCGGCCGTAATCGAATGCTCCTTCATGAATAAACCTGACCTCTGCCCGGCCTGCGGCGCCTCCAACGACTGCAGCCTGGCTGACCCGCGAACCGTCGATCGTGCCTGCTGGTGCTACGGCGTCAGCATCGATCCAGCGCTGCTCCAGGCGTTGCCCGCCGAGCTGCGCGACAAGTCCTGCCTGTGCCCGGCCTGCGCCCAGGTCGAAATGCAGTTGCAAGCAGCCGCTTGGCCGATCACGTAAGATGCGCGGCGCTCTCCCATCGAATCCTCCCACCGAACCCTAGCCATGCGCGTTGACCGTTTCCTCAGCAACCTGCCCCGCTTCAACCGTAAGCAGGTACGCCTGTTGCTGGTGGAAAAACGCGTCAGGGTCGACGGAGAAGTCGTCAGCGACCCTCACACCGAGGTGCTCGAGTTCAGCCGCGTGGAAGTCGACGATGAGGTGCTACAGGTCGGCAAGCCGGCCCGCTACTTCATGCTGCACAAACCACCCGGTTGCGTCAGTGCCACCCGCGACACGCAACATCCGACGGTGCTCGACCTGATCGATGAGCCGGACAAGGAAGACCTGCACATCGCCGGTCGCCTGGACTTCAACACCACCGGCCTGATGTTGATCACCAACGATGGCAGCTGGTCGCGACGCCTGACCCAACCGCAGACCAAACTGCCCAAGGTCTACTACGTCGAGACCGAGCAGGACATCACTGCCGAATACGCGATCACCTTCGCCAAAGGGCTGTATTTCGCCTTCGAAGACCTCACCACACAACCTGCCGAACTGGTCGTGCTCGGGGCAAAATCGGCGCGCCTGAGCATCGTCGAGGGCCGCTATCATCAGGTCAAACGGATGTTCGGCCACTTCGACAACAAGGTGTTGCGACTGCACCGCGAGCGCATGGGACCACTGCTGCTCGACAACGCATTGAAGCCCGGCGAGTACCGACCATTGAGCAATGAAGAGATCCGATTGATCTAAGCGGATGACCGCTCAGCAGAAGTTGTAGAAAAATTTGCGAAAGATACTTGCGCGATGACGTGACCGCTGCTTGAATCAGGACGTCGGCGCGAAACGTGACCGACGAGTCACCAAAACTACTCTAAGAAACTTTTTGCCGGCAGAGAACCCTCAGGTTCCGCCTTCCCCCGGCAAACTGCCCGCTTATAACAATACCCGTCGACCGGACTGCAATGGATCGACATGGGCCTTCAAAATTCCAGGCGTATGCCTACCTGTCACAAAGCTCGTGCAATCTGATTTGCGCGCATACCCGCTTGCCAGGAGTCTTATGTCATGAGGCCAGAAATCGCTGTGCTGGATATACAGGGTCAGTATCGGGTCTACACGGAGTTCTATCGCGCAGACGCCGCAGAGAAGACCATCATTCTGGTCAACGGCTCGATGTCCACGACTGCGTCGTTTGCCCAGACCGTGAAAAACCTTTACCCAGAGTTCAATGTGGTGTGCTACGACCAGCCCTACGCGGGCAAGTCCAAGGCCCACAACCTGCATGAGAAGATGCTCACCAAGGAAATCGAAGGGCAGATCCTCCTTGAGCTGATCGACCACTTCGCCGCCGAGCACGTGCTGTCGTTTTCCTTTGGTGGAGCCGCCACGCTCGTCGCCCTCGCCCAACAGCCACGGCGCATCGAAAAGGCTGTGATCAGCTCGTTCTCGCCAGTGGTCAACGAGCACATGCTCGATTACCTTGAGCGCGGTGTCGATTATCTCGGCAGCCGGGACGGTAGCCGGGTCGGTGACTTGGTGAACAGCACCATCGGCAAACACCTGCCTTCGCTGTTCAAGCGCTTCAACTACCGTCATGTCAGTTCGTTGGCCGAACATGAATACGGGCAGATGCATTTTCACATCAGCGACGTGCTCAACAGCGACCGTCAGTGCTACCTGAACGCGGCGAAAAAAATCAACGTGCCGGTGCTGTTCATGAACGGCGAATGGGATGAGTACACTGCCGCCGCCGATGCCAAGCTGTTCGCCGGCCACGTGCAACACAGCACCTTCAGCACCCTGCAGGCCACCGGCCACTTTCTCGACATGGAGCATAAAGCTGCCTGCCGAGACAGCCGCAATGCACTGCTGGGCTTCCTGAAACCGGCGCAACACGAAAGCCGGCCGCGTTACCACTACGTCCAGGACCACCATGCATTGGCAATCTGAAACAGAGTCATCGCGAGCAAGCCCCGCCCTGCATGTAGGAGCGAGGCTTGCCCGCGAATGACCGCTACGCGGTCGATGCTTTCGTTTCACCCGTGCTAAAGCCATCGAGCGCAAAGAAAAACTTCATTTTCACGCGCACATCTGGTACAAAGTCAGCCGCTCTGAGCGGGTGTCGTATAATGGCATTACTCCAGCTTCCCAAGCTGATAACGAGGGTTCGATTCCCTTCACCCGCTCCACTATTTTCAAGGCCTCCAGCGGTATCGAGGTAGCGTCAGGCGAGACTGGTGACAGTTTCAGTGACAGTTACTCAGAATTCGTGCTTCACGCTTCTGGCCAGCCCCGCCCTACCCCCTCCCCGTTTTATGTTGACCCATGGGAAAAAGGTAATTTTGGTAATTGGATTTTTCAGATCCTCCAGAAGCCTTAGAAATCAATGGGTTAGCTCATATTGTTAAAGGTAATAATAGGGTAATTTTCTAGTAATCAGATTACCTTTTGATAGGGTTAGATCCCGACCTTAAAAAACCCTTTAAAATCAGCGACTTACAAAAAAATTACCTTTTCAATTACCCTAAATTACCTTCTCAGGTAATTGCTCAAAGCCACGCAATACAAGGGCTCCAGCCCGGTTCCCCATGGTCATTACCTAAATTACCTTTTCCCCACGTAGTACTGGGAAAATGGCCATACGCCATGTATTTTCGGTTCCATGCCATCGGGGCTTTGTAGGAAGTCGGATCCCGCGATGAAGGGACTCAGAGGGAAAATCTAGTGAGTAATGAAACCCACAAGCTCGTCATTGCAATCGAGTATCTGAATACCGCGGCCACTCTGTGGGTTCACGACCTCAACCACTATTCCGCTATGCACCTGGCTGCAGCCGCAGAAGAAATTTCTGGCAAGCAATGTCGCTATGGCGGCACGCCTTCGCACACCGATGAGCTAAAAGAGTGGGCCAGACAAGCGCTCAAGAAAATGAACATCGCGTACGATGAAAAAGAAGCCTTCAAATTCGTCTATGCATCAAAAAACGCCATCAAACACATGGACAGCCGTAAAGATTCACATGTGAACCTTGATGCTCGTGACGAAGCGTCTCGCTACATCAACATGGCATTCCGAAACTTCCAAAAACTCGGCTTGGAGAGCTTCCTCCTCGAGGCCGTCAACCAGGTCGTCCATGACAGGACCATTTTCGTAGATGTCGAGAGTGATGAGGACCCTGTTGAACAACGCCCATAAAAAAGGCTGTTTCGCGAAATGAAATCCATCAAACCCTCCCCAGCTCCCGCCATCTATGGCTTGCCGGGAATTCAGCCTCTCGCCGTACGCAGTCAATAATCGTCTCAAAAAGAACGTGCGCGTTTTTGAAAACACGCGGAAACCCACGTTTTTAAAGTTTTCGCCCAATGAAACCTAAGGGTCGAGCGCTACCCCTTCCATGACCGCCCCGCGTGCCGCTGTGCAACCGCGCTGCATTTCTCTTCAAAACTTTGCACTCTGTGAAATGGCCGATCGCCTGCGGAGCCCCAGGGTGCGCAGGGGCCGCAGGTTCGTTTGCACTACATCGGAATTTGCACAAAAAACGGACGCGAAGCCCGTCGGCGGGAGGGGGATAAGTGCTTTTTTCAGTTGTTTTTTCTTGTGGTCCCTATTTTTGATGATCGTCATTCACTCGCCTTGTCACTGATGCGCACCAAACTGCCATCAAGGTCTCACTTTCAACTAACGACGAAAAATCTGCAGCTGGAAGGGAAAAAAGGCTATATTTGTCCATCAAGCCTTATCTAGCTGCAGGTTTTCTACATGTTGATCGAATTTTCGGTGCGAAATTTCAAGTCGTTCCGTGGTAGGCAGACCCTTTCAATGGTCGCGGCTCCGAGACTTGGGAAAAAACGGAACGTCTTCAAACCAAAAGTACTTGGGGAAGACCTCCCTAATTTGCTTAAGGTCGCTGCTATCTACGGCCCAAACGCGTCGGGAAAATCCAGTCTAGTTTCGGCTATGAATATGGTTTGTAGCCTCTTTAACCCCGCCATGGTTGAGAGGGAAGCGCTACCATTACACGCGTTTCGGTTTGACCCTGAACTAAGAGCCGAGCCTAGTTGGTTTGAATATCACTTTATTGCTAATGGGATGCGCTATCAGTTCATTCTGGCAGCTACGAGCGATCGCATCCATGAAGAAACACTGATAAGTTATCCAAGAGGTAAAGAGACGCTTTTATATTCTCGAACCTACAGTGAGACGACAGGTGAAAAATACATTCTAGGAGGCGCGCTTGAGGGTGGGGATGTTGTCCACATCGCGTGGAAAAACCTCACGAGCCCTAAGTCGCTATTTCTAGCTCAAGCAGTGGCGAATAGTAGCGAAGACTTGAATCAATTGAGGATCCCATTCAAGTGGTTTAGGTCTTCAGCTGTGTGCATCGCACAGGATGGAATGAGCAACTGGGGAGTTTTGTCCAGGTCGATGCTCATGCACAACCAGAGCTACAAAGACAATTTGAAAAACTTTTTACAACAAGTTGATGTTCCTGTAACCGATATACGTTTCGAAAATTTAGCTACAGAAGCTTTCAAAGTCAAAACACCGACTAAATTTTTAGAACACGTGAAAGCGACCCAGTCAGTTAAAACGATATTAACGCACACCACCCTACTTGGCGAAGCTGAATTTGACTACGAAGAAGAGTCAGGCGGCACACAAAACCTGATGGGCTTTTGGTTGCCGTGGACTCTTCTCAGTAGTGTGGAAGGCGAAGGGGTTGTTGTTGTAGATGAATTAGACAGTAGTCTACACCCAAAAATCGTGGAGAACTTGGTAGAAAGCCATATCGATAGTGGCACATGTACGCAACTTATCTTTACAACTCATGACACACACCTCATGAACACGAAAATGCTTCGCCGAGACCAATTTTGGCTTACAGAGAGGGACGCTTACGGAGCTACGACGTTGTTTTCTGTACATGACTTCCAAGGAAGGGATAGCGAGGATGTTGAGAAACGCTATTACGAAGGTAGATACCGAGGTCTTCCGATACTCAGGAGGTCCTAAGTATGGCGCGTACCGCTGATTCGTTTAGACGTAAAGAATCACGCTTCCGACAACTACCGACGGTATTAGTCTTGTGTGAGGATTTAAAGTCAGGAAAATCGTATCTGGAAGATGCGGCGATCCACTTTCGAGCTAATGCAAAAGTTGAAATTGCGCACTGTGGAGTTACGCACCCACAAGGAATAGTGGAGCACGCGATAGAAAGACAGAATAAATTTGACAAGGTGTTTTGCGCTTTTGATAGAGATAGCCACGAAAGCTTCGAAGATGCCCTGCGGTTAGCTGGCAAACATCCGAAAATTACGGTAATTGCTTCATATCCATGCTTTGAGTTTTGGCTACTGTTGCACTTTGGGTATTCGCGCAAACCATTTGCGCGTGCAGGTAGAAACTCCCCCGGCGACCTTGTATCGATAGATCTGAAGGAGAAGCCTGGGATGGAAAATTACCAAAAATCCGGAGCAGCAGGCTATTTCAAAAAGCTTCTAGGTGCCCCATTTAACGAAGCTCGAAAAAACGCCCCTCGAGTAATGGCAGATGTACTAAAAAGCGGCGATCCTAATCCTAGTACACAAATACATTTGCTTATCGACGAATTCGAACAGCTCGCTACCCCTCAGAACTTATAGGTAGAAACTTTCTGTCTCGTTGTAAGGAGGCGGTGGATTTGGCACCGCTTAGCGGCGTGTTTGGCATTGTGAGTAAATACGGGTGTTAGATCCCATATCCAGTGCCAAATACCCCGCAAATTGGCGTGTTTTCTTCGTCTGGAATGTATCCGTTAAACGGTGACGGCTTTTAGCTGTGTCCCCTGCAGGATGGCTTTCGCTGCATTTTCCGTAAATGCCGCAGCGTCTGTAGGACTGGGCATTGGCCCCGGAACATGAGTGTGGGCTGCCAACTGCGTATTCATCTGCTGCACCAGGTCGAGCAAATCACACACCACCTGAAACAAGTTCACGCTCTCGGAACCGATCCAGTTTTTCGGCGACTCCAGCCACTGGCCGGCCCCCGCCACGCTCTTGCGCATACCTTCGATCCGTTCCTTCATATCGCCACCCACCATTGCATTGTGCTTCTGCCCAACCACCAGGTTGAAATCGCGGCCGGTGGCCTGGTGCAGATCGTCAACAGCCGCTAGCGTCGCGGAGCCACCCGACAGCAGCTTGAGCGCGCCCAGCGCTTCGATCTTCTTGATCCCCCCCACTGATTCGGTCGAATGATCGTCTACCATCCTGGCGTGGGTCTGGAAGCGCTCGGTGTTATCCAGGACTTCGACTTCGCGCTCGATCGCCTTGTCCTGGATCTTGCCGTCAGTCTGGCGTAGCCAGTTGCCGTCAGCATCGACGCGCTGCTGACTCGCTTCGCTGTGCTGCCACACCTGGTCGCCCTTGGGAACCCGGGGCAGGCTCAGGCCGTGCGGCAGGATCGTCTGGATGTACGGCTTGTGCGGTAAGCCATAAGCAAAGCAGACCACCACGGTGGTGCCTTCCTCGGGAAAGGCGAAAAAGCCCATTTCATCACCACCGATGGGCATGGGCAGCGGTACACCGGCCAACGGTGGCAATTCAGGATCTGGTTCGCCGTCGGGGCCCAATACCTCGATGTCCACGGCGAATCGTGGACGGAAATCGTCGCAGATCCCCGCGCCTGCTGGGGCATCGGCCACACCAACGACACGAGCGAAGCGCGGCAGGTGGTAACCGCCCGTAAGCTCGGGAAACTGCCGCTCTACGCTGCGTCTAATTGCGTCTTCCATCGGATCACCATTTGATTACCGGTAAGGGTCACATGGGTGATCCGCTCGCCTTGGTTGATAGTTGCACCAGGTCGTAGTCCAGGCAGCGCTGCAATCATCGCGCTCTGGTTGCCCTGGTAATCGTTGAAGAGCTCGATCGGCAGTTGCAGCGGCGATCGGCTGCCGAAAAAGCTATCGGCCCAGCTGCCGGCGAACACCTCGCCATCGCCTTGCTGCTGCCAGATAAAGTCGGGAATGCCGTACACCTTCGCCAAGCTATCCATCGCCTGATACCCGGCGGCCAGGCTGTAGAAAAACGGGGCTTTCACCTTTGCATAGGCCTTGTCCGGTATCCGAAAGCTCAGCCCGGTTTTTGCGCTGATCTCGCCCAGGACGGTGGGCAGATCCGCATGGCGCAGGTTCAACGGCAGTGGGTTGGCCAGGATTGCTGCAAGCTCCCGGCAATACAGCACCTGTTCGACTTTGTTGGCGGAGGTACAGCGCTCCACGTAGCCGATGAAGTGGCGCTGCAGGGGGCTGTCGTTATAGCCAACATCGAGCGTCGCCAAGCCTTTCACCGGTCCCAGCGCCTGGATGGTGAACGTCGCACGCCCGGGACTTTTGATCTCCAGGCGAACGTCATCCTTTACCAGGACGTATGGAATCCCACCGATCGTCAGCACCTTGTGCAGCTTCATGCTCATGAGCTGTTCCCCAGGTAGGAGTCCAGTTTTTTCAGGGTGGCTTCAAAGCCGGTCAGCGCCGTGGGCTGTTCGGTGGAATCGGCGCCACCGGCCCCGGCAGTCGCCACGGCCTGCCCGGGTGCGGATTGTTGGGCCACGGCTTTGCCGGCGCGGCGCGTTTCGACTCGCTCGGGGTTGGAAAGCTTCTCTGCCAAAGTGAACTGAATCCGCCAGGCGCAAAGCACGTCGTCTTCACGCGCACTGACTCCATCCGAAAATTGCACCTGACGAACGCCAAACGCTGCAGCAGTGTCGTTGACGATCCGGTACGTCTTGAGCTGTCCACCTGACTCGGTGGCTTCCGCCAGACGCATCAGGTCGCGCAGCTGCGACTCATCACGAAAGCGAATCAACAGGGAGACGGTGAGCGTTTTGGGCTTGAACCCTTTGTGTGCGGTGTCGCTGTTGCTGGTTTGCCCAGAGAGGTCATCGCTTTCAATGCGCAGGCTGGCGGTAACTTTCTGGTTAGTGCCTTGCACCTTTGCACCGTCGAGTAACAAGGTCATAGGCCCACCAACTCCCGCACAAAACTCAACCCTTTGAGCGAACCGACCAGCACCACACCGGCAGACACGCCCCATTCATGGCCCGGGGCTTGGCCCTCGAGCATCTGCGCGCTCAGCTCGTTGAGGTCACCCGGGCCGATCTGCCGGCACAGGATGGTGGTGTCGGCTGGATTGTCGGCCAGAAGCGCCTGCAGCTCGGCCAGCTTCTGATCACGAGCTTGCGCCTGCGTCGCCTTGCGCTGTGCCAGCGCGGCCAATTCGGCCATGGGCGAACTGTCTGCCATATAGCCTTCCAGAGCAGACAGCTGGCCTGCTAAAGCCTGCCCCGCTGCCTTGGTCACGGTGCAGCGCTGCAGAGGCATCTGCCCCCAACTGGGGCGCATGCCGGCGGACGGCAATACCCACTTTTCCGTCTCCAGATCGAACAGCCGTTGAGCTCGACGCTCAGCCCGCTGCAGATCCGGAATTGGTAACAGCGCGTTGAAGCGCGACAAGGTAGCGGCGAACTGGTCATAGCGCATGCCCAGGAACAAAATCACTAGGGCGTATTGCTGGCCCGTTGGCCGTGCCGCGTCGTGGGTATCCTTGAGCTTGGTGCTCAAGTGTCGGAGCAGATTGGGGGCGGAGAGATACCGCTGATTCCCGCTGCCCTGCCCGACACCGCTTTGAAACGGAGTGACCACCAGGCAAGCCGGTACCTCACCCAAGGCATCCGATAATGCAGCTCGTCCGGCTGCGACCGCGTTCTGAGCGGCAGCACCTACCGGCCCAGGTGAGGTGGTGGCCAACCCGTCAAGCTCGGCCAAGCGCAACGCCGTACTTACCATTTCACCGTTTGCCAGATCTTTGGCCGCGCCCAGCTCGCCCATCCACTGAGTGGATTGCTCTGGCCAACGCATAGTTACAGGCGCCCAGCTCATGCTTCGACGGCCTCCCAGCTCACGGCCTCGAGCGCGCCGAAGTCGCTGGCGAGCAATGCCTGATCCATCTGCTGCTTGATCACCAGTGCCTTCTGCAAACGAGCCAGCCGGTGCTCGTTGAAGGCATCGCTGACCAGGTGCAGCTGTTCGGCAGTGTGTTCGCGATAGGCTTTCACGTTGTCGGTATCACGGCACGCCACCAGGCCGCCGGCACCGGACAGCAACTGGCTGTTGAGGTTGATCTGATCCACCAGGGCGCTGTCGTAAAAGTAGGTTTCGCCCAGGGCATCGCAGACAAATCCCGCGACAATCTCCTGCTCGCATGCGGCGTTGACCGCCCGTAACTGCTCGGCGTAGCGGAGCTGCAGTTGCGCTGGCACATCGTCCACCCACTGGCCCTGGCTCCAGACCTGATGATCACCTGGCACGGCCAGGGTATAGCCCTCTGGCAGCGGACCTGGCCGATCCACCAGCAGCGGCTGGCACGTTGTCTTGTGGTACACGGTTTCGCCCTGGTAGGACTCGATCAGCGCCCAAGCGCTACCGTTCCAGCGCGCAGCTTTGTGGGCTGGAATCGTCGGAGGGGCGATTTCCACGCAACCCCCGGGGATCAGCCAAACATCGGGTTCAAGGGGGCACGGATCGGCGAAGGTTTCACCGGTGTACATCCCTTGGTGATCGGTTTGATAGACGGTTTTAGAAGTCATAAGCAGCTCTCAATACTTGATGCAGGCGAGAAACGCGGTGTTGGTGGGCCGCGTCTCCGGGCCTCCTGCCGGGTTGATCGTGATGCCGTGGGAATGGTCGCCGGCGTTGCCAATCCCGACGTTATGCCCGTGGTTACCGGCAGCATTGGTGGTGAAGCTCGAGCCGTCAGTCGTATTGCCAATCTCACCGGCATACCCACTGTAAGGGGAATTGCGGGTGCTACCGCTAACGGTGTGGGTATGCTCGCCCTGGGCGTCTGTCCAGGCGGGGTGGTTGTGGCTTCCGCCGTAGCTGGCGGTACCTGTGTGGGCATGGCTCTGGATCGCCTCGCCTTGATGGCTGCCGACCAGTCGGCCCGGGTCGATGCCCCGGCCATCATCCAAGAACCGAGGGAATCGGCCACGCGGGTCAGGCAGGTTGAAGGTGGTTACCCCATCACCGGCGCCATGGGTGGTGCCAATCTTGGCGAACAGCCGGGCAAAGGTCGTGCGGGAGACGGCAGCGCCGTTTGCCTTGAGCCAGCCAGCCGGCGGTGCACTCAATGCGAACAGCCCGACAATGCCAACCTGGGCATCTTCCATCAGATTTTTGAGCGATTGCAGCGCCTTGGTGGTGGCCAGGACTTCGCTGCTGTTGCTTGCTGGGTCGTCGCTTTTGGCGTTAGGCAGATTCCCCAGATCGACGTCTTCTTTCGTCGTAGCCCGGGCTCGCAGGTTTTCGTAATCGCCATTGCGAGCGGCTAGATAGTCAATCAAGGCGCCGTCGATTTCCTGAGCGGGGCGCAGGTCGGTCACGGTGTTGGAGTTCGGCAGATCCGCGATGGCCACGAAATAATGACGGGCGCCGGCACTGTCGGTTTTGTCGACGAAGTTCGGGCCAAACACCACTTGCCAACTGGCGATCACCTCGCTGCCCTGGCGCTGTAGCGAAACCTCCAACCAGGCTTTGGAAGGCACACTGGCCACGTTCACCACAGAGGGGGCGTTCAGCACGACGCGAATGCCCTCGACATAGGCAACACCTGGCTTGAGTTGGTAGCTGCTGCCGGTTTTCACCAGCTGCAGCGAGCTGCCAAAAAAGCGCGCTCTGCCGAAGATATCGCGATTGCTCAAACGCTCGCGCTCATCGATGCCGGCGAGCCGTACGGTGAAATCGTGTTGCCAGGTGCTGGCGTCGATTGTCACCCCAGTCATGGCCTGGGCACCGCTGAACGCCACCATGAAGTTGCGGGTCAGGTTGTTGCCAATCTGCAGCGGAGGCTTGTTCTTGCGCTTCTGCTGCACTGGCACATACGCCACGGCGAGCAAAACGTTCTCGGCAGTCTCCAGGCCTACCCAATTGAAATCCCAATCCCCCACATCTGAGCCCAGCATGACGCTGTAAACCACCTGATTGGGGGTGACATAGCCGGCGCGCAGGACAGCCGCGGTGTGGACGATCTGCGCCGCCGGCGGCCGGACTGAAGCGCGATCAACTGCGCTTCCAGGATCGAGGCCGGGAACCAGGGCAAAGACAAAGCGCGTTACGTCCAGGGCTTTCTGTTCACCCTGTTTGCGTGCAATGAGGTTTTCGCCAGCGATCGTGATGTTTGAAGACATTGGTTCTACCTGTTCAGTAATTCTTAAACGAGTGGCTGGCGGGCAAAGATGCTTGCACCTGGTCCTAACTCTTTGAGCAAGATGTACATGGAGAGGCCGCGCATGATTTCGCCGGCCCAAAACCCGAAGAACATGCCGTTATCGGACCCCAGGCGAACTGCAGGGCTCCAGGCACCATTCATTGGTTGCCCAGGGACGGGAGTCACCACGTAGTTGTTTTGCAGTTCGGTCACACAGGCTTCGATTAGCTGATCCAACTTCGGGTGTTGGCAACCGGCCATGGCTGCCATGCATGCCCCGGCGAGCCACAGCCCGGTCATGTGCCCGGTAAAGTCGTTGGGATCGGGTGCCGGCAGGCTGGTCATTGGGAAGTCGGTCGGCAGTACGCCGTTATGCGCGTTCACGAAGTCGGCAAGCCATCCGATCCAGTTTTCCACATAGACCTTCAACTTCACGGGCACTGGCTGACCTTGCTGCACAAGCTCTTGCCAGGCGCGGCAGGCGCCCTGGAAGGCTCGCGGCTGATAACCGGACCAAGCGGTGCCGGTGCCCCAGTGATACATAGTGAAAGTGTCGGGCGTGCCGTATTTGTAGTTATCCCAACGGTTCCAGACATACGCGCTTGCACCAGGACCAAGCTCGCCGAACTTGGCGTAGTACCACTGCTGCGAGTCGTACAGAAACTCGATCATGTTGTTTAAGTGTCGGGAATACTTCTCTGACTCCAGGCAATAGATAAATGGGTACTGGTACCCGGGGTACGGCATGCCGTGCCACGCGCCGATTTGATAAGAGCCCTCTTCATAAATATTTGAGAAGGGAATAAGGCCCGGCGTGTAGGCCAGGGAATCGTCGCGGAAGCCAGTCACGGTGCAGTCGCCCAGGACGGCATTGAACGCTTCGGAACAGGAGAGGCTGACGCGATAGTTGAGCGTGTAGCCGTCATCCAGTGTGTAGAGCGGCGGCACGTCGTTCACGTAGGCATAGGTCCAGCTCACGTTAGTGTCAGAACTGTTCTCGAGAATGATGGTGAACTGATCGATATCGGTGGAGACCGGTGCATCGGGGTTCGGATCGCTGGGATGATTCGGCTGGTAGCCGGACAGCACCAGGTCACCCGGCAGCAGGGGTTTGGTGACCCAGGCGTTCGCCGTGTTCTCCAGGATCCAGTACCAACGCCAACCGTTCGCGTCCTCAAAGCGCAGATCCGTTTCGCCATTCGACTTGTAGGTGATCGAGGTAATGGGCGCGCGCCCCGTGTCGCTGGACCAGTTGCCGACAATGAATCCCGCGTCATCATTCGGGAAAAAGGCCTTGATCGTGTGGCAGCTTCGGCTGCCCAGCACATCCGTTTCGAGCTGCTGCGAGTAGGTCAATCCGCCGTAATCCGTCACAGCCGAGGCATTGGCCGTGATATACGCAGCACCATCGTCTTTTTCCAGCTGGTAGAGGCTGCCCAATGGGGTGTCGAAAGTGACCGGCACCATGCTCGAGGACACCGGCAGATCCAATCCCCACTTTTTGCCGTTCGCCTCGTTCTTGTCGAGGCTGATCAGGATTTCCACGCGGGCAGCCACCGGCTGGCTCGAGGCGCCCAAGCCGCCAAACGTGGTGCGAATGCCCGACGCCTGGTTCAGGCGAAACCAAATCGATTGCTGCTCCAGCGAAACGCTCCCGGCTTCGCTGCAATGGGCCGTAATAAAACCGCTGGCATCCCGCCCATAGGTGACCTGCGCGCTGTCGGGATAGACGAAGTCATACGAAATGCCATCGGTGAACGGCGTGGCCGCTTCGGTTGACTGCCGAAAGAACTTATCCAGCGAGTCGATCAGGGTGTACTCGTGGTTGGTGAACAGGCACGAGTCCAGGGCCTTCTTGTAGTTGGCTTCGCCGGTAATCTTCCACAGCAGGTAGCAGGCGTCTGAAAACCACTCCTCACCGTCAGCCGCGTTGCCCATCTGGTTGACGCTGCCAAGCAGTGGCACCTGCAGCGGGCGATTGTGCTGCACCGCGTTGCGGGGAATGTACTGACCGCCAAACTCGACCGGTTGGCGGGTGGCATAGTTGAATTTGTGCGAGCCATTCAGCGTGGTGCTTTTCAGCTGGACAGAGCCGAACTCGGACTGGGCGTGCCCGGTAGACAAGACATTGCCGTCCCAATCGATCTTCTGCCCGGTCCACGCAATGATCCATTCCACATCGTACTGAACGCCGTCGACGCTCCAGTTGGTGGAGCCGTCCGGGTTCAACCCTTGGACCGAGGCATTGATCGCGTCCCAGGCCAGATTCCCATCAAACGCAAAGGTGGCCTTGTCCAGGTACTCGCCCCAGTGCGGCGCGCCATGCGGGATCTTGGTGAAGCCGTTGGTAAACGTGAAGGGAACGCCCTTGAAGCCGCTGTGGGTGGGCGCAACGGGATCGATGGGCCAGTTGGATAACACCGGCTCTTTCGCGTTGACAATCCAGTTTGCGATCCAGCGCGAAGGCGTCTCCGGGATCGACTGACCGGCGTAGAAATGCCTTACATAGGCGTCCCAGTGCCAGCGTGCGGCCTCCAGGTACTCAGGCTTTTGTGTCGCCAGGTAGGCATAGGCATAGCCGATGATGTGCAGGGACTGCCCTTCGGTCGTGCCGTCACCGTTGGGCTGGTATTCCATTTGCGTGTGCGCGATGAAATGCCGGTTGTTGGCCAGCACGCCTTGGGTGTTTTGAATGAAGTGCTGCACCGTGGCGTCAGTGGTATCCCCGGTGTTCTTCACCAGGAAACGGTGGTGTCCCTCAATCATGGACATGGCGTTGGCCACGCCGGAGGCTCTGCCGCTGATCAAGGGCCGGCTGTTCAGGGCGGTGTTAAACATTGAACCAGCCCCCGTCCACCATACCGCGCCACTTGTTGGTCACCGGGTCCGACACCAACGTAACCATGTCAAACGCACCAGGTGCATACGCCAGCACCGGCGGGCGGTTGAATTGCCACATGACGTTGCTGGGCCAGGTGACTTTGTTGGCCCCGGTGCCCTGTCGCAGGGTCAGGGTGATGGCCGACTGAAAGCCCGCCGGCACTTGCTCATTGAGCAAGCTCAACACGCACAGGGGGGCGGTCAGGGTGATGTCGAAAGCCGACACTCGGCGGGTGGTTTCAATGTCCAGGGCCAACGCCGCTCCGGCCGCCTCAATGGTTTGGACTATGGGTAGCAGCACACCGCCCATGGCCTCGAATACGACGTCGGCCAGGCCCGACAGCGTTGGAATGTCGCCCGCGTCCGTGGTAACCCGGTCAGTCTTGGCACCATGGTGGAAAAGGTGCCAGGCCGCCCCAAGGGCTTGTAGCTTGGCAATTTCGGCGGCTTGCAGCTCGGTCAGATCGCTCATAGGGTTCCCAGGAATTCGGCTAGTTCAACGTGGGTGAAGTAGTACGCACGGGCCACGGAACGGTTCAGTTCATCGATGTCGGTCAGGTCTTGCGGCAGGATCGAGGCGCCAAAGGTCTGCTGGTCGTCGTTGAACTCGAGGCACTGCAGGTGCAGCGACAGCGGCGTGATGCTGACGAACTCATAACGGCGACAGGTGCGCCCGTACTGTTGAGCCAGCACGCGCAACAGCTCAGGGTTTTTGCTCAGTTGGGATTCGGTCAGGTGCAGCTCGATCACGTCCCAGTCGCGCCCTGCTATGCGCTCCTTGATCTCGACATAGCCCACGCCCAGGCGCTCAAAGATGCGTTTGAGCCCCGACGTCGAACCGCCGTCGACCGCGTTGATAAAGGCGTACTTGACCCGGATCCGGTACAGGTCTTCCTGCTCACCTCGAAAACGAGTGATGTCCCGTTGCCAAGCGAGCATGTCCAGAACGCTCAGGTGGCAGGTCTCGGCATCCAGCTGCAGCAGCGGCCAGCGCAGCCAATCCGTGACCTTTTCCCACCACACCTGGGCGGCCGCTTTGAGCTTGGCCAGTTCGGGGCCATCGAGCCAAAACGGCAGGCTGAGCTTAAGCATTCAGCGCAACCTCAACGCCCAACAGACGCGGAATAGTCAGCAGAGAAACGATGTCGACGTTGGCGAAGTCGAGGGAATCGATGCCTGGGAACTGTTGGTGCAGTTCTTCGCCCAGACGGCTAAAGGAAAACCGCGACTGGGGGTATGTGGGCGTTGGCTGGTAGTCGCTGTCAGTGCTCTCGCGAAACGCCGCCCGCACGAACAGCTCAATGTCTGCTTTAAGCGCGGGGTAACGTTCGGCTCCGACTTCGGCTTTTGGCCAGACGTTCAACACCACGGTGTGCAGGGTCGGGGGCATCTCCAGAACCAGCAGGTCATCGCCGTGGCCGTGGTTGCCCTGGTCGCGGATGTAGGTGTTGATTTCGGCCAGGTAGGTGTCCGCCGGCGAATTGGCCTCGAACAGCAGATAGGCGTTGGCACTGCCTGGTCCTCGAGGCGCGTTATGCTCGAAATAGATGCCATCGGCTTGCACGCCTGGAAAAGACGAAATCATGGCGCGATACACGGCGTCGGTGTGCCACTGGTTGACTGCAGAAAACTGGTTGCGCACCCGCAGGCGCAGCTCATCGTCCAGCTCGACGTCGGCACCGGGTTGGGTCAGCCAACCGTCGGAGTTCACCGCCATGATGACGCCCGGTACGGGTTCCGGCAGGATCGAGAAGTAACCCGGGGCCAGGTTGAAACCGCTGCCGGCTTCTATCGCTTGGGCGGGCACCAGTATCTGGGTTTGACCGTCGGCAAAGGTCGCTTTAGCCGTGGTCAGCAACACATAGACGTTGCCGTTAATGGCGATCGATTGCACACGGGTGCCGGCAGGCACTTCTAAAACGCCTGCACTGGTGCTCCTGGTAAACAGCAGCAGCCCTTCGGCCTTTGTCGAGGGCTTGCGAGTGACGTCGACCGCCCAGGCCAGCATGTCCAGCCACTGGCCAGTCGCCGTTTTCACGAAGAAGTTCGGCAACACGGTGCCGGCAATAAACTCGATCAGCCACATGACCGGCTTGGTCACCAGGGCGGTGATCACCCGCCAGAACGGCGACCAGGCGCTGGTGTTGCTCAGCTTGCTGCCCTGGGCAGCCACCTCACTTTCCCAGGCCTGGCGCAGCTTGGCTTCGGTGGTCGGGATGCCGGCGTCGTTGAGCGCCTGTTTGAAATCGACGTCACTCACAAAACTACCTCGACAGATCCAAATGCAACGGTTTTTGCGGTAACCAGGTACTGACCTGAGCCCTGATTGATGATGCGGGCTGTACCGGGTACCAGGCGCTCGTCTGCCTCCACCAGCAGTTCCATTTGCTGGATGCAGTCGGCTTGCTGAAAGCGATCGCGCTCGGCCACCAAAGACACCAGCAGACCGCTTTCGCGGATCATATGGGCAATGTCCTGGGCAATGCTGGCCCGATCGTCAATCAACAGCGGCTGGCTCGAAGGGTCCAGCGTGAGGTCATTGCCGGTGATCAGCAGATCGATGTAGAGGCTCATCCACCCACCGCCATGCTCATCAAGTTTTCCAGCTCAAGCGGGCTCATAGGCTTGCTGTTGTGGATCTCAATTTTCTCCACATGGGTGCCCTTGTTCTGGTTCTGGGTGTTCTGGATGCTGGTCAATAAGCCACCCTGAGGCACGGCAGAAGGCCGACTGGGGGACAGGCTTGGAATCGCCGCGTTGATGGTCTGCTGGGCTTTCTGCGCGGCGCTGGCGGTGTTGGCCGCGTTTACCGCCGCGTCGACACCTGGCACTTCTGGCATGCCGCCAAAACGTGCCTCGATGTTCACGCCCGGGATGCTGTTGATCATCTCGATCAGGCTGTTGATGGCCTTGTAAAAGACACCAACGATGCTGTCCCAGGCGCCTTTGGCCATGGCTGACCAGCCGCCCATGGAGTTGAACCAGTCGGACAGCGTTTTGAACTGGTCGCTGACCCACTTGAAGGCGTCACTGCTGAGCAGTGCCGAGGTCCACTCGTCCCAGTAGTAGACGGCAGCGACCACCGCCGCGACCAAAGCCACAATCCCGATAACGATCCAGGTGATTGGGTTGGCCAGAAGCGCTCCATTCACGAGCCAGATAGCGGCTTGCCAAGCCAGCATCCCGACCTTGACCAGGCCCATCCAGCTGTACATCAGGACCAGGCCGGCAACAAAGGCGATCGTCATGACGGTGTGATAAAGGAACATGGCAATGCTGCGGAAACCGGTCCAGGTAAGGAGTTTCCAGACGGTCAACATCCCCAGCCAAACCATCTTTGACATGCCAACAGCCAGCGTCAGCAGGGACATGCCGGCGATGATGCCGAAGATGGTCAGCGTGGTGATGCCGATCACGCGGGTGATGTTGGGAAAGAGGGTTACCCAGCGCATCAGCGTCTTGCCGATCGCCACCATCTTTTCCATGAATGGAGCCAGCACAGGAATCAGCACCTGACCAAACAGGGCGCGCATGCTTTCCACCAGGGACGTCCATTGCGCCCAAGGATCCACCATGGCCTTCGCCATCTGCTCGGCGCTTTCCAGTCCGCGAATCTTGCCCAGCTGGTCCATGCCAATGCGCAGGCGATCGGTGTCCTTGGCCAGTGCGGTGATCACGCGCGCGCCCTCGCCGCCGAAGGCCTCAATCAGCTTGGTGCCGGCGCTGGCACTGTTCAGATCACCGAACTTGCCCTCCAGCTTGCCGAGGATGTCGAGCATCGGCAGCAATTTGCCGTTCTGGTCGACGAACTTCATCCCCAGCTTTTCCGAGGCGCTGCCGATGTTCTCGAAGAATGATTTGTATATCCCGCCGGCGTCCCCGCCCTCCATGGTGCTACTGAGCGAGCCGATCACCGCGAACTGCTCGGCCAGGTCCACACCCGCCGTGGTCGCGATCGAGCCGACTTCCTTGAAAGCGTCCTTCAACTGCGCGCCATCGGTGCGAAAAAGCTTCACCGCCAGCGCGGTCTGCCCGCCCAGCGTTTCGATCCATTCGGTCTTGCCGAAGGCGTCCGCCTGGCCCTTGAACAGGTTGTACATGGTGCCCACGTAGGCGCTGGTGGTTTCCGCATCTGCCTTGGTCGCTTTGGCCAGCACGTTGCTGGTGTTGGTGATCGAGGTCAGCTGGCTGGCGGTCAACCCTTTGATCGCACCGTCGATCGTCGCCGCTGACGCCACAAAATCCCGGGCATTGGCGGCGTAGTCGACGGAAAACTCCAACGCCTTTTGATTGAGCGCGGTCAGGGCATCCTCCGCCACGCCCAAGGATTTGACCTCGCCCAAGGCGCGATTCATCTCCAGGGCAGGCGCCAAAGACTGGGTGATCGCTACACCGGCACCGACCATGCCGCCCAACCCCAAGCCCATCGTCTTGATGTTTTTTTCGCTTTGCTCGGCAAGGTCGGAAAAACCCATTTTCACCTTGCCCAGGGGCGCGGTGACCTTGTCGGTCAGACTCAAGATGAAGGCCAGGCGGGCAGCACGGTCAGCCATGTGTATTTATCCGTTCAGTGCATGGGCGATGCCGTTAGCCACGGCGATTTCCATGCGTTTCCAGTGTTCGTCTTCCAGCCACTTGGCCGTGCCCATATTCTCGATCGAGGGCTCGGCCCCGGGCAGCCAGCGGTTGGTCAGGGCCATCAGTTGGCCCAAACCGTCTTCGCTCAGTCGCTCAGCGTGTTCGAGGGCTTTTTTACGATGATTTCAACGTCCGGCGCGTACTCCTCGAGCAGCGCACCGGCCAGTTGCATGACCATCACCGGGTTGACCAGCAGGGACTTCAGCGTGGCCCGCTCCTGCTGGTCGACGGTGTTGACCAGCAGGTTGTGCGACGGCGACACCTTGTTGTTGGCCGTCATGGCGTTGAAGTACTTGGTCACGTCCTGTGGGGTCAGCGAGAAGGTGAATTCTTTGTCGCCGACTTCCAGGGTGATTTCGCGTTTCTCGGTCATCTTGTTGTTCCATTTAGATTGAAGGGTGACGGTCAGCGCAGGCAGATCCGGCGCACGTGGTCCTGCAGACCCAGGATCATTTGCCGGCTGAGGGCGATCTGATCTCTGAGGGTGAAATAATCCGGTCGAGCGTCTGCTGCGAGTTCGGCGGTTCCTGCATCAGCCACGCCGCCGGCGCCGGTCTGATCGGGCTTGGGGCTGCTGCAGGTAGCTTTGATGCGCAGCCGCTGATGGCCATCGTCAACAGCGCGGCGCAACTCATCGTTTTGATTGAGCGCATGGCTCAGCTCCTGAGTACGTTGAAAATCGATCTCATCGCGTGCGGCCAACATCTCGCCGCTGATTCGGGCTGCTTCGCGCAGGCCTATGAGTTCAAACTGAGCGCTGTCGCGTTCGCGTTGAATGGTGCCGAGCCGGTCGGTCACCCGGTCAAAAGCAACCCACACCAGCAGGGCCGACAGCAGGAGAAACGCGGCAAGGCGCAGTGGCGAGATAGTCATCGGGCGCACAGCTCCGCTTCCGCCACGCGCCGAGCATGCAGGCCTCGAACGAACTGTTTGCGGCCCTGGCCATCGGTGACGTAGGCCCACACCGGCGTTTTTCCATCCGGGGCCCAGGCCAATGCCTTGCAACCGTCAGTGATGCGGCCGGTGTTGATCAGGCCCACGGCCCGACTGGCGCACGTGGTCGGCATGCCGAAGTTGTGGCCATGGCTGGTCAGGGCGTCGAAGGTGTTTTGCCCGATCGCCTGATTCGTCAGGCAGTCAGCCAGAGCCAGTTGGCCTTTCTCGACCACCAGCTGCTCCACCTGGTGACAGCGAGCGTCTGACCAGAAGTCGCCGATCACGACCGGATAAGGGCTGGTATGGCGGGTGATCCCCTTGCATACAGTGGGCAGGCCTCGAGCCAGCTTGTCGGGGTAGACCGTATTCTGGCCTTCGCCTTCCCACGTGCCCAAGAAGCCCATGACCGTGCCGCTGCCCAGGACAAGGATCCCGGCGATGATCTTGTTTCGCAGGCTCATGGCAGGAATGCCCGCAGCAGGGTCGGGCCGATCATCTGCAAAATCGCCCAGAGGGTGCTGGCAATCGCCAACGCCCAGGTGATTTTCTTGCCAATATCGGACACAACGACGGTCAGTTTCTGCTGGCCTTCGTTGAGCTGAGACAGCTGTCCCGACATATGCTCGAACTGCTGCTCGAGCTTGGTGACGCGGATCGGCACCGACTCATGCCGGTTTTCCATAGCCGTCAGGCGGTACTGGATCAACATCACATCGCGCTCGATCCTGCCCTGGCGGGAGGTGTCTACGCCTGGATCGGTTAGGGGCTGCTGCAGAGTCGTGCTCATCAGCGTTTTCCTTTCTCGAAGGTCGTCTGGCATGGCGTGCAGCGGATGATCCCGCCCAACGCCTGGCGCGCAGCTGGGATCTCGTCGTCGCAGGTTTTGCAGTGGGTCCGGCTCGGCCCCGCCGGCCGCGGTTGGGCCAGCTGGGCAGCGATCGAACGCTCACGCTCCAGCTCCTCGATCGCTTTGGCGTTATCAAGCCAGTCCCCCATCAGCGCAGCCCCTCGATCTCAGCGGCAGCCAGGTAAGGCACGCCGTTGATGCGGATGAAGTCCGGGCTGGTGACGTCAAACGGCACCTTGTGCTTGGATTTCTCGCCGCCTTTGGGGTCCACACCCAACAGGCTGGAGACCTTCAACTTGCAAGCGAACGCCTCGACGCGCAGTTCCTCGTCGCCGGCCTTGGCAAAGAAAACGATGTCGAATGGTTCGAGCTCGCGAAAGCTGCCCGCTGTGCGTGCAGCCTCGATCAACAGGTTGAAGTTACTGGTGTCGAATTCCATTTCCCCGCTGGCCGAGACGTCGCCGTCGACGTGCCCGTTGGGAACGCCCTTGCTCTGTGCCACGGCGGTGTTGTCCGTGACATCGAGGGTGCAGTTTTCGACGTGAACCAGCAGATCGCCCAGGTTCACGTCGAAGTTCTTGCCGCCAATACGTGACATAGGGGCTTACTCCGAATCGTCGTTGGAAAGGTCGAGGGCGATGTTTGCCGTCAGGTCTTTCGGGCAGTTGAGCGGCCGGATTTTGATGTAGATCTCGACCTTGGTTTTGCTGAGCCACACCAGAACGATGTCGCCGTCTTTGGGCGCCTCGATCTCACCGGGGAACACCTGGCCGGCGAACGCGGCGGACTTCGCCATCAGGCGCAGTGGCTTCATCAGCGCGCTGATAGCGGCTGCCATGCTGTTGGGGGTGTTGTTGAGCCGGCGATCGGCAACGCGGCGAATCAGCAGCGGGCGCACCTGGCGAGCGGCTTTGTCAGCCAGGCGCAAGTACTCGACCACCTGGAAATCACTCGCTGGCGCATCGAGCATGTTGCCGTCACCCCAGTACACGCCCGGGTAGTCCGGATAGGTCTGCGAAACGGAGAATCGCGCTTTGTCGAGCTCGGCACGGATCGCCGATGGCAGCGGCACACCTTCGACGTCGACGGGAACGGTGCCCAGACCCAACAGGGCGCCGGACGCCACACGCATGGGGCTGTCAGCAATGCTCACAGCGGCGTTCGCCAAGCGGCCGGCCAGCACGCCAAGGTCATTGCCGTGCAACTGAGGCACGACCAGGACACGGGGCGCCGCCAGATCGGCGGTGATTGCCCGCTGCTCGAGCAGGTACTGGTCCCAAGCCTGCAGCACAGTAATGCCCGCACTCGCCGCCATCACGAAAGCCCGACGGCCGTAGACGCTGTTCAGCGAAATAGCTGCGTCATGCATGGCCGACAGCTCTGCGCCAGCTGTCACCGGTTTGGTAATCACCACTGACTCAACCGAGAAACCTTGCTGCTGCGCGTTTTCGAGCGCTTCAGACCAATCACCATCCGCCGCGATCGGAGCGGCCAGGCAAGCCCAGCGATCGCCGCCGTTCAGCTGGGCGGCAGTGATCTGGGTTTTCAGATCACTAGCCGGGATGCCCAGTGCGCTGTCCAGGTCGCTGTCAGTGTTCAAAGGGATCAGCTGGCCGATGCTCTTCGCACCGGGGCCAATGAAAAGGAAATAGCGTTCGATCTCAGTCACGGCACCCTGGCCCAGATTGAGATTGTTTACGCTGACTTTGCCGAGTGCCATGCAGTGCCTCGTTAGCGGGGAGAATTAAGGATTTGTTGGAGTACCTGGTTCAGCAGCAAGCCAGTGTCTCGTTCGGTGCTGACGCCGATGAACTGGCGCTTGGGCAAGGTGATTTCCCAGCTTTGCGCGCCGCTGCTCTCGGCCTTCTCGTCATCCAAGATGCGAATCAGCAGCCCCGCTTTGGCGTAGTTCACGTGCTCTTGAATCCAGGCCACTGACGGGCGCGTGAGACTCTTTTTGCCTTGTTGACGGACCTTGAAGCCCAGCCGGCGTAGGCGCTTGGCCTGCTTTTCCGTGGCAGCCAGACCGACGGGAACGGTGTTCCACTTGCGCATCTGGGCGGCGGTGCGTCGCTCGCTGACCCCGTGGTGTTGTTGAGCTGCGACCCAACTGGTCAGGGCATTGCGCCAGCCCAATTCGGCTTCATTGGCGTTCACGCGGGTGACCACCATCAGCTTGGCCAGGCCGGCTTCCATCTTCTTTTTTCCCTTGGCGGATCCTTTGCGCGCCTCGAACGGCGTGCCGTCCAGGTTCTGCTGGTCTCTCGCCCGCTTACGGCTCATCGTCCGCACGCGCTTGGTGACGTTGTTGAGCAGGCGCCGGCGCAGTTGCGGCGGCAGGCTGAGCAATGCCAACTGCTCACGGATGCCCAAGTAGCCCCGAGCATCGAGCTCAAAAGTGCTACGGCCGGCCATTGCTCGCCACCTCGCCGTGTTCGGCAACCCACAGGTCAAACGGGACAAACGCCCACGTCTTGCCGAAGGCCTCGATCTCGCCGGCGGGATCCTCTGCCAGGTACTGGGGCTCGTTGAACTCCAGGGTGATGTCCACGTCGGCCAGATCGCTGTCGAGCATGGTGATATCGAACTTCGGCGCCGGCAGTTCGTCGCGGTCGCGCCCCTGGTCATTGGTTTCAAGCCAGCTACCCACCAACGCCATCAGCCGCCCGGGGTGATCGGCGAAACGCTCGAGCGCGATCGTGGCGCTGTAGTGCATGTCACCCATGCGAAGGCCGTCGAGGTCAGGTTTCCAGATCAGTTCCAGGTTCACCTGGTCGGTCCAGCTGTCGAGCTGCTCGGCCTCAACCAGGCGGCGTTCGATCAGGTACGTGGTGAGCGCGCGAAGTTTGATCACAGCAACACCGCCGTAATGCGCCCACGGCCCTGCAGCGAGCGGACGGCCTGCTGGCTGAATTCGAGGAAGGTTTCCTTACGCTCGGGTTCCTCTTTGCCCAGGTTCTCGGCGCTTTCACGGCGAACGACCGAGGCGAATTGCGACAGCAAACTGGCTTTGGCGCGGCAATACGCGGCGCGCTTGTACGTCGCTGCGTGAAATGTGCGCTCCGGCAGCACCATAGGGTCAGCAGATTCCACGCTGGTGATGCCTGCGCCCTGCCATTGAGACTTACGTTTGGCCAGATCTTGATTGACCTCGATCATCGCCGTGGTCAGATCAGCGACCAGCATGTCCACCAGGAACTCCGCCGGCAGGCGGTAACCCTTCTGAAACTCGGCCACGGAGAGGTTCGGCCAGAAGCCGTCGTTCTCGATCGCTTGTTCCACAAAGGTGGTCGGTTTCCCGGAAAAGCTCATTGCTGGGCACTCGAATAGGGGCGGGAAACTGTTTCAGTGGGTCAGGGCCATAAATGGTTGGCTCACATCCACAGTTTCTCGCCGGGGGGGGTAGTCGGGTTATTCGGCGGCTGTCTCAGCCAGTTCCTTTGCCAGTGCCTTGCGAGCGCCTTCCAGACGCGTGCCGACACCGACAGCGGCGTGCAACTCAGTGGCGCGCTCGAAGTGAGTGATGGCCTTTGCCCATTCCTTGGTCGTCATCGCACGGATGCCAATCAACTTGTGGTACTTGGCCGGGATCTGCTCGGTGAGCTGCCATTCGCCATCTACGCGGGGCAGCAGATCGGACAGGTAAGGTTCAGGGCTGCGACCGGCCTTCTGCTCAGCTTCGGCCCACTCGATCACCGCATCTGCGACGAAGGTCGGCACGTCACGCTTGAAGCGCTCGGGCATGGCCTGACCTTGACCCATGACGAAGTTCGCCAGGTCCAACCCCGCTTCGAACTGCACGGTGTCAAACAACCAGACCAGAACCTGCATCACCACCGAGTTCGGAAAACTCAATCCGGAATCGCGGTAGCGCTGCACGTAGTCCAGGTATTTGGGCAGCAGTTCGTCACGCTTGAGCTGCTGACGCAGTTCGCGGCTGTTGATCGCGCCAATGCGCTCCAGATCCACAGCCAGGGCGTCTTCCATCAGCTTCAGGTGCTTTTTGCCGTTGGCAGGGCTGGAAAGCGCGGTGGCAGAGGAATACACCACGGCCTCGGCACCGGCGCGTGCAGCGGCGGCTGGGCCTTCGGCTTGAACGCGGCGCTTATGCGCCAGTGCCAGGCTCATCAGACGAGCTCCACTTTTTCAGCCGCGGCGAATTTCTCCAGCTGCTCGATCACGTAGCCTTCGTTACGGCCGTTGTAATCCTCGACGCGGGAGCGTTTTGGGTTCTCGATCAAGTGACGACGCCAGCTGCTGTCCTGGAAATAGATCGACAGGTTGTCCCAGCTGGTGACGACCACAGCGTTGACCGGGAAATGCGGCACGGTGAAGGTCGGCAGGCCGCCGTAGGTCGCAATGACCTGGGCGCTTTCAATGCGTTCTTTCTCGGTGGGTTTGCCAGCCTGGTTGGAATACAGCTTGGCCTTGTCAGCGGCCAGCAGATCGCTGCCCACAATGGCAATCAGGTCGCCGCCGTCACGGAAAACCGAACTGATCATCTGCTTGACGTCGTGCACCAGGGCGTCGAGGTTTTCGTAGTCGCCGCCAGTGCCGAGGGTGATTTTCCCAGCGGTTGCGCCCTCCTCGAGCACCTGCTCCGGGATCTGCTCGCGGGCGATCTGCAGCCAACCCTTGTTCACGTCCTGCAGCATCGGGCTGGTAGCCAGATTGGTCTGGGGCGCAGCTGCAACGCCATGCCAACCAATCATGATGCGGTCGAGAGCGATTTGTTTCTGAACCGCCGCCGAATAGCGATCGGCGAAGTCTGGGAACTTGGCCCAGCTGTCGATCTTGGCGAACGGCAGACCAACGTCCGATTCCGTGTGGAACAGCTCGTAACCCAAACCGTTCAGGTCGGAAACGTCTTTGGCTTCACGGTCGGTGGTCTTGGTGTTGGTGCGGCTGGTCACCGGACCGGTCACGCCCAACATGACCTTTTCGCCCTTGATCTCCGTCACGGGCACGACGTTGATGCGCTCGAGGAAGTCTGCGCGCTCGGTGATTTTGTCGTTCAGTTCCTGGGCGATACTCGGTTCGACGTTGAACTGGCGAGTCACGTCGACACCGTAGGTCTCGGCGATCGCTTCACGCAGCGAGGCGTATTGCTTCAGAGCACGATTGCTCAAAGATTGCTGGCTCATGTCACAGCACCCGCTTTTTGATTTCGGTGGAACCGGTGGTTTTCGGCAAAGGCTGACCGGTGGTGGTGTTGAAGGCCTTTTCCAACAGCGCTTCGATACGATCGAGACGCTTGCTGTCGCCGCCGTTTTTTGCGAACTCACGATCCGCTTCGGCTTCAGTCACGATGGCGTCGACAGCGGCTTTCACGTCATCGACTTCGGTGATAGCCGGGTCAGTGACTTCAACAGTCACGGGCTCGATCACAGCGGCAAGGCCAGTGACGACGAGGCCGAGTTGTTCGATCAAGGCCTTCAAAGCCTTGGCTGTAGCTTCATCCATTGGGGGTTTGCTCTCGGTGGGAGTGGTCTGGGTCGTTTCGGTGGAGGTGTCTTCAACAGCGAAGCGCTTGAACAGGCGGGTTAGCATGTTGGTCAACATGCCAATCTCGCCCTTGGGCTCCTCATCACCCAGCACGCCAAGAGGTACAGACGCGGCGTAATGCACGGGCTCGCCGGTTTTGCGGGAAAAGTAGAGCTCCTGGGTGCCCAGGCTGGCCGGCGAATCGGTCACGGCAAGGCCGGACAAGTAGGCTTTGCCGCTGTTTGCGAAGTTCGGGGTGATTTCGATGCTGGTAAAAAGCTTTTCGCCCTGGTCGTTGAGGCAAAGCAGCTTGTCGTTGGGCTTGAGCTGGGCTTCCAATGCGACTTGACCGGGTTCCAGGTCGTCCGCTTCTTCAATCAGGCGCACCGCAAAAACGGTGCCGTAGGATCCATTCCAACGCTCGTGCTCAGACCAGATCACCGCCGTGTATTTAGCGAGGCTGTAGGTCTCAGCGATATCACGCAGTTCCTGGGGAAGGATTTCGCGACCATCAGCGGTGGTGCCGCTGGTGGCGACACGTTTCCAGAACGAAACAAGGGAACGGGGCATGGGCGATAACTGCGCTCAATCGGTGATTTGAGCCGCCACGATATGCACCGGCAGACCACCAAACAAACGGTTCACTTTTGCGTTGGTCCTATTTCGCAGATATAGGCGAAACGCGGATTTTAACCCCGCGTTTCCAGCGTTTTCGCCGCATAGACTGCAGCCATGCCCTACGCCCCCGAACTTAAAGAAGCCGCCAAACGCCTCTATTTACGCCGCTGCAAGCCGCGTGAAATTCAGGCGCAATTGTCCCTGCCTAACATCCGGATCATTTACTACTGGATCCGCCAGGGTGAATGGGACGACATGCTGTCGGACGAGGAACCGCTGACGGCTGTTGGCCGGCGAATCACCCTCCTCCTGGACAAAACCACGTCGCTGACCAAGGGCGACCTGGACGAACTCGATCGGTTGACTACCGTTCGCGATCGACTGTTGAAGCAATCTGCGAAGTCGGTACCGGCGCCGATCGGTGATCCGCCGGCGGACGATGGCCAGCGCCGTGAAGGACAACGCAGCGAGCGCCGGGACCGAGGCGATCGCGGTGACAAGGGAGGAAAGAAGCGCGAGAAAAAGGCCAAAAACGAAGTCGGCGAGCTGACGGAAGTGGACTTTCTCGACAAGTTCATCAGCAAGATGTACGGCTATCAGAAGGAGCTGTTTGCCGCCAAACAGAACCCACTTACGAGCCGGATCCGGAACATCCTGAAAAGCCGTCAGGTGGGTCTGACGTACTACTTCGCCGGCGAAGCGTTCATGGACGCCGTGCTGACCGGTGACAACCAGATTTTCCTGTCGGCCAGCCGCGCCCAGTCCGAGATTTTTCGCAGCTACATTCTGTCGTTTGCTCAAGAATGGTTCGGCCTCGAACTGACCGGCAACCCGATTGTGCTGAGCAAAGACGGTAAGCCATGGGCTGAACTGCGTTTTCTCAGCACCAACAGCAGCACCGCCCAGGGTCACCATGGACACGTCTACGTCGACGAATATTTCTGGATCCGCGACTTCGAGAAGCTGAACACCGTCGCCAGCGCCATGGCCACCCACAAGAAGTGGCGCAAAACCTATTTCTCGACACCCAGCGCCGTGTCGCACCAGGCGTATCCGTTTTGGACCGGCGAGAAGTTTCGCAACAGCAAGCGCAAAAACGCCAAAGATCCCTGGCCCAGCGAGGCCCAAACCGCGGCGGGCTCGCTCTGTCCGGACGGGCAATGGCGCAAGGTCATCACCATCCTTGATGCGATCGCCGGCGGTTGTGATCTGTTCGACCTCGAGCAGCTGCAGCTGGAGTACGACGAGGACAAGTTTCAGCAGCTGTTCCTGTGCAAGTTCATCGACAGCACGCAGAGCGCTTTTTCCCTGGTCGACCTTGAGCGCTGCTACTCAGACCTGTCGTTGTGGACCGACTACGACCCCGAGGACCCGCGCCCATTCGGCAACAGCCCCGTTTGGATCGGTTACGACCCCAGCCGCACACGCGACGACGCCAGCTGCGTGGTCGTCGCGCCGCCGCTGGAGGATGGCGGCAAGTTCCGGATCCTGGAGAAACACAGCTGGCGTGGGCAGTCGTTCAAGTACCAGGCCGACCAGGTCAAGAAGCTCACCGAGCGCTTCAACGTGCAGCACATCGGCATCGACACCACCGGCATCGGATACGGCGTGTTCGACCTGGTGCGCGACTTCTACCCGCGTGCGACCTCGATCCACTACAGCCTCGAGACAAAGAACACCCTGGTGCTCAAAGCGCAGGACACGATTCAGGGCAGTCGCATCGAGTGGGATGCCGGCTGGAACGACATCGCTCAGGCCTTCCTGACGATCAAGCGCGGCACCACTAATGGCGGTCAGGTCACGTACAGCGCGTCACGTACTGACGCCTCCGGTCATGCCGATATCGCCTGGGCGATCATGCACGCCCTGGCCCATGAACCCCTCAACATCAACAAGCAGCGGCGCAGCCGCTACACACTCAGCGGACCAAGCACCCATGGGCAAACCAGCAAAAAACCAGCAAAAAACACCGGCTCCCGGGTCCATGCGGGCGTTTTCATTCGGCGCACCGGAACAGGTGCTGACCGAGAACATCGGGCATTACTTGGGCGTGTTCGCCACCCACGACGGAAAGACCTACACCCCGCCGGTATCACGCCAGGGCCTGGCCAAGCTGCTGCGCGCCAACGCCCACCACGGCGCCATTCCCGGCTTCAAACGCAACCTGCTGCTGCGTGAGTTCATCGCTTCGGGTGGATGCTCGGTACAGACCATGAGCCGTGCAGGCTTGGATTTCATGGTGTTCGGCGAAGCGTACTTCCGACGTAATCGAAACGCCTTCGGCCAGGTGCTGACGATGGATCATCTGCCCACGATCAATATGCGGGTAAGGGTTGGTGGGGGGTTTGTGATGCTGTTGCCGGACGGCAAAAAGGTGGAATTCGAAGAGGATGAAGTCGAGCACGTCATGAACTACGACGTCGAACAGAACATTTACGGTGTGCCCGATTACCTGGGCGGCATGCAGGCGCTGTTGCTCAACGAGGCCGCCACCCTCTTCCGCCGCCGCTACTACAGCAACGGCGCGCACGCTGGCTACATCTTCTACACCAACGACCCGAACCTGACGGAGGAGGACGAAGAGTCTCTGCGCGATCAGATCAGCGCGAGCAAGGGCGTGGGCAACTTCCGCTCGATGTTCGTGAACATCCCCGGCGGCGCCGAGAAGGCGATTCAGATTATCCCGGTGGGGGATTTCCAGGCCAAGGACGAGCTGGAGAAGGTCAAGAACATCACACGCAACGACGTGATCGCTGCCTGGCGCATGAATCCCGCCTTGGCCGGCATCATCCCGGAAAATAGCGCCGGTTTTGGCGATATCGAGAAGATCGATCGTGTGTATACCAGCAACGAAATCCGGCCGATCTGCCAGCTGTTCAACCAGCTGAATGACTCACTGCGAGCAGATAGGCGATTCACCTGGAAAACCTCAGAAGAGACAGTTGATTCAACTATATCAAGTGCATAGCAAAGAGATTACCACTGCATATTATGGCAATATAGTGGTGATTGGCTGCCCTGGGGAGGGACACAATGCGAGTTATATGCAAATGCGGACACAAAGGGAGGATCGCTTCGCGAGAACAGTTATCGGAGGATTTTGCCAAGCTTTACTGCCAGTGCCTGGACGCCAAGTGTGGGCACACATGGGTTGCGAATCTGACGTTTTCGCACACGTTGAGCCCGTCGGCTCAGTCGTTTGAAAGGATATTGTTTGATCGTTTGAGGGACTTGCCCAGGGCTAAACAACGAGAGCTGTTTGAGCAGCTGGGTTCACAGGCGGTGGCATGAGTCGCAAACCGCCGACTCATTGTCGGCGATCGGCTACATCAAACGAGTTTCCAGCGATCGGAGGTCAACCGCCGATCGTCTCCTCTGGAATTGTCGCCAGCGCCTCAGTCAGGCGTCGGAGTTGCTTTCGATCTTCTTCCGTCAACTGACGGTAAAGCCCAACTAGACGGCGTTCGATTTTTGAAAGGGCGAGCCATTCAAACTCAACAGTCTGTACATAGTCATCGATATTGGCGCGATCCAGCATGCTCACTACTCCATAAAAGTGCATTGCTGAATCGACGTTATCGGGGCGAGAAACGGCATGATTTATTACAGGTTAATTCGAGGCTTTTGCTACATCGTCGGCAATCGCCTGCAGGAAACGGCGCACAGATTTTTGGTCATCCGCTGGAATACTGCGGTACCGCTTCACTATCACCTCTTCATCCTCGCTCAGCTCACCAATTGGAGCTGCAGTTCTGACCCCTGTGACAACGTAAAGGACGTCGAGACCTACGGCATGCAAGGCTTTCAAGTAGCCAGTATCCGGGCGTCTCTCATCCCGTTCATAGCTCCCTTGAGTGTTACGAGTTACGCCACCGATCTGCGCCATTTCCTCTTGTTTCAGGCCCAATCGACTTCTTTCCTCGCGCAAGCATTCGCCCGCACTCAACTCCGAGAATTCATTCGGTGACAAGTTTTTCAAGCTTTAGCCCCTTTACAGGACAAATAAATTGGTCATAATCAGCGCCGTACGAACACGAACCCACACAAACGCACACGAGCGAACACTATGCCCGCCACCCTTACACCCGAGCAAGCCCGCGAGGCCCTGGATCGAAAAGGAATGAGCATTGCGGAGTTCAGTCGCATTCATTCGCTGAATAAAAATTTGGTCAGCGACCTTTTGAACGGTCGTAAAAAAGGTCGCCGGGGGGAGGCACATCGCGCCGCCGTATTACTCAGTATCAAAGACGGCGTGATCGAACAGTAATAGCACTGGGCCACAGGGAAAAGCAGAACATGAAAAGTTCATTTCTAAAGACTCGCCGGGAAGTAGTCAGCGCCATCATCTGTAGTTACCCAGGTGGACGGGAGTGCGCTGCAGCACGCATAGGTTTGGCGCTGAAAAAATTCGACAACCACGCATACGAAAACAACAACAGTCGCCCGCTAACCGACGCCCAGCTCTACCAGTTGGAACAAGAAGCTGGCACTCAACATCTGCCCACCTACATCGCGGCAATGTATGACGGTTTGTTCGTTCCGGTCGCGGATCCTGAGAGCTTGGACAACGTCGAGATGTACACCCTCTCGGTACAGGTTGCAGCCAAGCGCGGCACTGTTGACCAGGAAATCGCAAAAGCATTGGCTGACGGTTGCATTTCCGAAGTCGAAGCGGAACACATTCTCAATGCCCACAACCTGCACATGGCAGCACGTCACGCCGAAGTGCTGGCAGCCATAGACCTGTACCGCAATAAATCAGGAGTTGCTCAATGAATACTCTGCCTGCAGTACAGGAATATCAGGACGTGCTCAAAGCCTCCGCACTTGCGTTCCTAGAACGTCACCAGTGCGAACACCTGGGCAACGATCAGCAACTGTTCGACCGCGCAGTACAGCACTTGGTAGCCGATTACGACCTGCTCACTCAGACCGCTGAAAAGATGGTTCACCTAGCCTGCAGCGACATGAACGCCATCCGCGATCGGCAACGTCTTGATCTGGAAAACAGCACAGCAACCGTCACGATGATCATTGACCCATACAGCGGCACCACCTGGGCCGTGCCAGTCAGCCTGATCTATGAACGCATCATCAGCGCACCGGATCACGGGCGCCTGCGCTTCACCAACTCGTAACACCTAACCAACCGATTCCCGAGCCCCACACCCTGTGGGTTTGGGTGAGCTTTGCCTGATACCGAGGTTTCAACATGGGAAACGCCGTAATTGTCACCACCCAAATGCCTCCGGCCCATGCCGAAGCGCTATTGGCTGCCCTACGTGCGCAGTACCTGATGAGCCTGAACGAACACTGGTACGCAGACGAATATCGCTTCGTCCCTCAGATCGCACGACACAAATCGATCCTCGAAAGATCCCCTGTGATGGCAGCCCAGAAAAGCCTGATGGCGGCCCTATCCCTCAGCCTTAAAGCAGTGAAATAACTATGAGAGACGATCTGCGTCACGACGTCCTACAGCGCATCGAGTCCGAATTCGGCCTTAAGCATCGTGCCCCCACCAACTACATGCGAGGTGGTACTTGCCCCAAGTGCAACAAAAAAGAGCTGTACACCCGTTTCGACAGTCCGTGGCAGCTCATTTGTGGACGGCAGGAAAAGTGCGGCCACACGGTTCATGTGAAAGAGATCTACGACGATCTGTTTGAGGACTGGAGCAAACGCGCGCCGGCAACCGATCAGCACCCCACTGCGACGGCACGTGCCTACCTAGAGTTTGCCCGCGGCTTCGATTTATCGCTGATCGGTGGTTGGTTCACACAGGAAACGTTTTACTCCAGCCATGACCAGGCTGGCAGCGCAACGGTGCGTTTCTCTCTGGAGAAGGGCGGGTATTGGGAACGCCTTATCGATCGACCTGCGCGCTTCGGCAAGATGAAAGCCCGCTTCAAACCAGGTGAAACCTACCGTGGTGTGTGGTGGTGCCCGCCATGTGTGGACCTGCTCGAGGTAAAAGAAATCTGGATTGTTGAAGGAATCTTTGACGCGATCGCACTTGTACATAACGGCCTTTCTGCCGTGTCGGCAATGTCCTCGAATGCCTTCCCTGAAGAATCGCTGAAGGCACTGCTCCGTGATCGCACCGACAAGTTGCCGAAGCTCGTATGGGCTCTAGATAACGAACCTGGTGCGCATGCCTACACCCGGCGTTGGGTTCGCCAGGCGCGTGAAATGGGGTTCGTTTGCGAGGCCGCACAGATTTCTCAGCGCGACGGACACAAGGTCGACTGGAACGATCTGCATCAGCGCTGGGCCTTCATCGACGGTGATGAAAAACGGGCTGCTCAGGTCGCTTCAGATGTTAAGCAGATCCGCCACCAGGGTGCGCTGCTGATCGCTGAAAGCGCCGCCGAGAAGGCATTGCTGATGTACGACTGGAACAAACGCGGTGAATTCCACCTGGGCTTCGGCAACCGTCTCTATTGGTTCAAGTTGGACATGGAGAAATACAACCGGGCCGTCCAGGACCTTGAGGATAGTGACAATCACGACGAGCAGCTGCTGAACCAAGCGCAAATGCGTGAAAAAGCACTGCAGCAATCCGGCAGCGTTGTGGAGATCGCCAACTGCTATCCGCAAGCCCTGTACTTTCAGCGGAATGAAGTCACCGATGAGTCCTGGTACTACCTGCGTGTGGACTTTCCCCATGACGCCGGCAGCGTCAAGAACACCTTCACCAGCGGTCAGCTCGCCGCCGCCAGCGAGTTCAAAAAACGACTGCTCGGAATGGCCGCCGGTGCCATGTACACCGGCAGCGGCCAACAACTGGACAAACTGATGAAAGACCAGCTCTACGGAATCAAAACCGTATCCACCATCGACTATGTCGGTTACAGCAAGGAATACGGCTGCTACATCTACGGGGACGTGGCCATCAAGGAAGGCAACGTTTATCCGGTAAACAGCGAAGATTATTTTGAGTTCGGGAAAATGCGTCTGAAAACGCTGCAGAAGGGCGTGCCGGTGAAGCTGCAGCGCGATGTAAAAGGTTACGACGAGGAATGGCTACGGTTGCTCTGGATCTGCTTTGGCACCCAAGGACTGGCTGCACTACTGTTCTTCTTTGGCTCGTTGTTTTGCGAGCAAATCCGCGCCCGTTTCCAGTCGTTCCCGTTCCTGGAAGCCACAGGCGAAGCCGGTGCCGGCAAGACCACACTGCTCAACTTGCTATGGAAGCTGCTCGGGCGTGAGGGTTACGAAGGATTCGATCCTATGAAGTCTACTAAGGCTGGTCGCTCGCGGTTGATGGGGCAGGTATCCGGAATGCCGGTCGTGTTCCTCGAGGCCGACCGCCATAGCGAAGATAAGGCGCACGCCAAAACCTTTGAATGGGATGAATTGAAAGACTTTTTCGGAGGCGGCACGCTGGCAACCAAAGGCGTGAAGACTGCCGGCAACGAGACCTATGAACCGCCGTTTCGCGGCACAATCGCTATCAGCCAGAACGCTGCAGTTGTTGCCCACGAAGCGATCATGACCCGCATCGTGAAGCTGCACTTCATCCGCCCTACTGTCACTCCGGAAAGCCGCGCTGCAGCTGACAAGCTAAATGCCCTGGATGGGACCACCTTGAGCCACTTCCTTCTGCAGGCTGTACGGAAAGAGTCGGAGGTGATGGATGTTTTCAGCAAGCGCTTCCCCGAACACGAAGCCAAACTGCGCCGGCTGCACACACATTGCTTCGCCTGTGACAATCAGTTCAGCAGTGAGGGTGCCTGCCGCAAGTGTGGAAACGGTTTGCGGGGTTATATCGGAGTCGAGCGGATCATCAAGAATCACGCTCAGCTGTTCGCCCTGCTGGATGCCATTCGCCTGGTCATCACTTTGACCGAAGTGCAGGTCAGCTCCACCCGCCGGCAGATCGTCGAAATGGCGCTCGAGCGGCAGAGCACGACTAACGCCGACCACAGCGCTGTTGCCGAGTTTTGGCAGGTTTATGACTACTTGGAATCGATCTACGACGAGCCCCTGGTCAACCACAGCAAGAACTCGGACGTTATCGCCATCAACCTCAACGAGTTTGCCGAGCGTGCGGCAGAGCACCGTCAGAAGCTCTCCGATGTCACTACGTTGAAAGACCTGCTCAAGGAATCCCGCAGCCATAAGTTCTTGGACTACAAGGCAGTCGACAGCGCCGTGCGGTCCGCGCAAGCCGCCAAGAACCCCATGATCACACGCTGCTCAACCGTCAAATGCTGGATTTTCAAGGCCTGACCAGGAGGCAGTTAAATGCAAGGTCAAATCATCGCAATGTTTCACTCGATCAGATTCAATTGGAGAAAAAGCCAGTGAGCAAGCTTGATCGATTTATGCGGGAAAAGGATGTAATCGCGGTTACTTCTCTTTCGCACTCCACCATCTGGCGCGCAATGAAGGATGGGCGATTCCCTCGTCCAGTGCTGATCTCGCCCGGTCGTGTCGGATGGAGAGAATCCGCGATTATTGCTTGGCAAGGAAACCCAGCAGAATGGAAAGTAAAATCTAATACGTAGTTTTCAGGCTGCACTAGCCTAATCCGCTAGTGCAGCCATAGACATCACTACTTTCGAACGTATACTATTCACCAACTTTATTTCCACCCAACATATTCTCATACACGCAAATAAGAGCCCTACATTATGGACAATGAGAGATTACGCATTCAATATCAAAACAATATAGGTCGAGCTGAACGCTTGCGCGATGTTGTAATCGTCCAACTACTAGAGCTATTCAACTTTAACAACATCACCCTAGGCGTACCAATTGAAAGCCGCATAAAAAATCTAGATTCAATATCTGAAAAAATAGAAAGGAAAGACATAGATCTAGAAAACTTACTGGAACTTCAAGACCTGATCGGAATCCGCAGCATTCTGCTATTTAAAAGAGACTTAATACAAGTAAGCACCTTAATTTCCGAGACTTTCGAGGTCGTATCATCAGAAGACACGAGCGATCGGTTAAGCGAGTCCGAATTTGGGTATCAATCACAACACTACATAGTTAAAATACCCAAAACATGGCTTTCACTTCCAAGCCTAGCAGGACTTGATGAGTTCTTTATTGAACTTCAGGTTAGAACTCTTGCTCAACATATCTGGGCAGCAGCCTCTCATAAATTGCAGTACAAGCAAGAGGCAGGAGTACCACCTCCTGTTCGCAGAGCGATAAACAGGGTTTCAGCCTTGTTAGAAACGGTGGACTTAGAGTTTGAGCGCGTTCTCAATGAGCGGGAAGAATATGTTGAGCACGCGCAAAAATCCGTTGAAGAAAATGAAACTCTCAACGTTGACAACTTAGCGAGAGTAATATCAGAAATTCTCCCAGCGCAAAACAAATCTGTGGACGAGTCATACGCCGGACTGCTCCAAGATTTACACGAACTCAATATTGTTACAACTCAAGACCTTAAAGACATTTTAACGTCACATCTAAGCGATGCGCTCAATAAAGACAAGGAGAAGGTGGCAGAGGTAGACGTGATTTCTCGAAGTATCCCCGGAACGGAGGCGTACGCGAGACTTGAGCGTGGGGTTTATTTCACTCATGTAGGCCTGGTGAGACAATGTCTGCGAACGCAATTTGGCTCAGAAGTCTTAGATCGAGTTATGAAAAAAAACAAGGAAAAACTAGGATAGATCCAATGCTAACTTCGCAACCATCAACCAACCCTGATGGTTGCGATACATTTAGCGCATCATACTCGGTGGCCGAATTACAGGCTACAGCATTGCCTCCGGCGCCAATTAGTCTCTAGTTGAACGCCTTAGCGATCGTTGAAAGAATGGAAGACAACCGATACTAATCAACTTGAACAATATTTTTCTGAAGCCACAATGACCAGCGCTGTAACCCTCGCTGTTTTTCTTTAAAATAGTCGTACCGATCATAGTGTTTCGACGACACATCGTTAAATGCGTGGCCCTGGATCCGATCCCGCAACTCCTTCTCTAGGCCCGCAACGCCCATTAACGTTTTACAGGTCCGCCGCAAATCCCGAAGGGTGAACGGCCCGTCGAACAGCTTTGTATGTCGGCTGTAAAGCTTCGTCACCGCCCTGGACAACGATTGTGTGTGCAGAGGCTTGTCTTCCATCTTCCCCATAAACCGATAGGCGCTCGTTTCGCTGACTTCATCCAGCATCTTCAGACTTTGCCGCATCAGTCTGTTGTAAGGCACCGAGTGCAAGATCCGCTCGCCGTCGACGCCCTTGAGGTTACGGATGACCAGGTGATCGTCGAAGTATTGTTTTCGCGTGGTGCCCAGCAATTGCTGCGGGCGCTGGCCACCTGACGCGATCAGGAACTTGATCAACTCAGATGTCACAAGCGAAAGCTGTTCGGGTAGCAAATTCCACAGGGATTTGAGTTCAGCAACGGACAAAGCTCGATTACCTGGTTGCTCCCAATCGGCCTGCACGGGAATGCTGGCCACCGGATTGCTCAGCAATCCGAACTGAACTTTGTTCTGCAGATAGTTGCGCGGGTTGTGCTCTTGCTCCAAGCCCAACTGAAACGCAGCGTGCAGTTGCGATCGCACGCGATTGCAGTAGGTGGTGATGCCGTTGTCGATCATCCTCGCAATCACAGTGCGGATCTCGACCGGTCCAATCATCGCGACCGGACGCTGGACCATTTGTGGAAAAGGCCGAGTCACATAGCGTTCAAACGAGCTTTTCACGTCCTCGACTGACGCTGCATTCTCTGCACGCAGCTTCGCGATGTAGTTGTCCAGGAGCTGCTGGAATGTGCCCGCCGAAATTATGAGTTCCTTCTCTTCACGGCAGCTATCCCTGGCCACGGTCAAGCTCAACGCCGGCCACGTACCCAGCTTTGTGAGTTTTTTCTTTCCGCCAACGAAGCGTTGAAAATAGAACTCCTTCGTCCCGTTCGGGCGGATCTTGAGTAGCAACACGCCCTCTCCCCTCGCACTACGCCCATCCGAAATGACGAATGGTTTTTCCCGAGGCTGCAGCGCCCGTATCTGCTTATCCGTGAGCATAGGTGTCTCGTCCTGGTAGTTGGTGACAGTTCGTGGTGACAGTTCGCTGGAACCACTGTGGTCCAAGCTGAACGAGCACTGAATGCCGCACCACGCTGAAAGGCACGATTCTACTGGGCTAAGGGGGGTTAATGATATTCCCCGGCAGATGATGGCATTGCGCCAATAATAGATTCCCAAGCTGATAACGAGGGTTCGATTCCCTTCACCCGCTCCAATCGAATTTTTATCTCACGTCAGTTTTTGACGGGGGATGCAGGAACAGAAAAAACCGGCCTCGATGGCCGGTTTTTTTGTGTCTGGAATTTAGGGGCTTGCACCAAGCCCTGCCGCCTCTCAGATCTTGACGTTGCCCGCCCTGCATATTAGCGAATGCTATACTTCCTACGAATTGCATGAAGTGTGCAACGTTCCCCACGGGCACAGAATACCGACTGCAAATCTCAGTTAACGGCTGCACGACAGAGGAGGTCTACAGCCAACACGAGATGGGAGGTGTGGCATGAATCGGCACTATTACATCAGTGACAATCTCGACGATCTCGAAGCCGTTGAAAATGAGCTGGAAGCCAACGGCATCAACACCGAACAAATTCATGTGCTCAGTGAACAAGTTGCTGATGTTGAAGAACATCACCTCCACGAGGTTAACTCGTTAATGAAACAGGATGTTGTTCACTCTGGCGAGATTGGTGCTGTGGTTGGTTTGCCACTTGCGGCGCTGGTCCTTGGCGGCGCCTATTGGATGGGCTGGACCGAATCCGCCGCAGGCTGGGTGCCTTTTATCTTCCTGGCCATTGTTATATTTGGCTTCTGCATCTGGGAAGGCGGCTTTTTTGGTATCCAGGTGCCGAATGCTCACTTCCGCAATTTTAAACAGATGGTAGAAGAGGGAAAACATATCTTCTTCGTGGATGTTGAACCGAATCAGGAACCGATATTGGACCGGGTAATCGAACATCATCCAACACTGACGATCGCCGGCACGGGAACGGCAGCCCCCCACTGGACAGTGGCCTGGCAGCACAAATGGCATCAATTCAAGCGAGTGATATCGGGTTAGCCCTGGAAACTCATGGCCATTCGGAAGCTGCTTATTGGCCGAAGGAAATGACCCGGCTGAGGAAAACATAGTCTGCCTCGGTGGCCATCAGTCCGACGAGAACCAGTAAACACAAAGGTGGCAACAATATGGCGTAGACCATGGTCAACCGTTCCCAGGCCATGTGCATGAAGATGGAGACAATCAAACCTGCCTTCAACAACATGAAAGTGATAATCAGGGACCACCGAAGATAGCCATGGAAATGGAAATAGTCGACAAGGTACGACAGCGTGCTGAGGACGAATAACAGCCCCCAAATCTTAAGGTACAAACTGATTGGATGTTGCTGACCCTGAGCATGTGCCATCACCCGTACTCCTCTACCATAAATAGAAGAAAGCAAAAATAAACACCCACACCAAATCCACGAAGTGCCAGTAGAGCCCGGCTATCTCGACGTTCTGATAGTTTCCGGAGCGCTCATAATCTCCCCGCATTACTTTCAGCGCCACAATGCTGAGGTAGAGGGCGCCGATTGACACATGCAGTCCGTGGAAACCGGTAATCATGAAAAAGCTCGCACCAAATTGAGCCGCTCCCATGGGGTTTCCCCAGGGACGCACCCCTTCTGCGATCAGCTTGCTCCATTCAAATGCCTGCATGCCGACGAAGGTCACCCCCAAGGCAGCGGTCGCCAGCATCAGGGCAGCAGTTTTCGCGCGATCATGGCGATAGGCGAAATTAACGGCCATGGCCATGGTGCCGCTGCTACTGATCAGCACAAAGGTCATGATGGCGATCAAAATAAGTGGGATTTCCTTACCGGCAATCGTCAATGCGAACACTTCACTGGGGTTCGGCCAGGCGGTGGTGATGGTCATGCGTACCGACATGTAGCCGGTTAAAAAACAGGTGAATATAAAAGTATCGCTGAGCAGGAATATCCACATCATCGCCTTGCCCCAAGGGACCTGCTTGAAGACCTCTCTATCCGAGGCCCAGTCGCTGGCGATGCCCTGCCATCCCGGTGCAGGCAGTGAGTCTGGTGGATTGGATGAACTGGATTCGCCTGGGGCAAGTGGGTGCGATGCCATGGCTTTTCACCTCAGGCCGCAGAATCTGGCGATGGCTTCATAGGTTTCCGGCGTGCTGGCAAGCAAAGCGAATAGCACGAACCAAAGACCCAGTAAGTAATGCCAATAGATGGCACAGAGCTCTACGCTGGCGCCAAGTTGCGCCAACGGCACGCGATGCAGGAATTTAGCGACGATTATCCCCCAGGCTATCAGCCCGCCCAGCAGGTGGAGCCCATGCAGGCCGGTCAACAGGTAGAAGAAACTGTTGGCCGGATTGCTGGCGACAAAGTAGCCCCAGGCGACAAACTGCTGCCAGACCCAGAGTTGCCCCGCCAGAAAGGCAATGGCAAAGACGCCCCCCAATGCAAAACCAATGACCGTTGCGCCCGGTCGAGCCTGTCGGGCAGCCATGCGCGACCACTGCAGGGCGATACAACTGAACACCAGAAAAGCCGAGTTCAGCCATAACTGCCAGAGATTGGCTAACGGCGCCCAGGGCTCTGTCAGGGGTAGCCAGTCAGCCATTTGTGAACGGGCGATGAAGGCGAACAGAAAGAGAAAGAATAACGAGCTCACCACCACCAGAAACAAGCGCAGGCCTACTTTTGCAATGTGGCTTCTATCGGCACCCTCGGCGGCCTGAATCCCTCCTGGATCATGATCCCAACTACCACCGGGGTCGGCGCCGTCGGCGTTTCTCAATAGCAGTCTGTTCATGTTTTAACGTCCGCTATTTTAATTCCGGCACTGAGTTCCCGCATTTGCTCCAACTCCTCAGCGGAGACCGTTTGCGGAACGAAATCCTGTTCTATCCCCGGCACACTGTAGTCATAGGCCCAGCGATGCACGACCGGCAACTTCTCACCCCAGTTCCCGTGTATCGGCGGCGTATTCGGCGTTTGCCATTCCAGACTTGCCGCACCCCAGGGATTGCTGCCTGCGGGCTTGCCCTTAAATGCACTCCAGGCCAGGTTGAACACGAACAGCAGCTGGGAAACGCCGACAGTCAACGCGACCACCGTAATGAAGGCATTCAACTCTTGCGCCGATTGCGGGATGAACGCGTAGTTTTCATAGGCGTAATAGCGGCGTGGCATACCCTGAAAACCCAGGTAGTGCATGGGGAAGAAAATGGCGTAGGTGCCCAGAAAGGTAATCCAGAAATGCAGCTTGCCCAGGGTGTCGTTCAACATGCGTCCGGTGACTTTCGGGTACCAATGATAAATGCCGCCGAACACCACCAGTACCGGTGCGACCCCCATGACCATATGAAAATGGGCCACGACGAAATAGGTGTCCGAGAGCGGTATATCCACGATCACATTGCCGAGAAACAACCCGGTCAGACCGCCGACCAGGAAGGTGACGATAAAGGCCAGGGCAAACAGCATCGGCACGGTCAGATGAATGTCGCCCCGCCACAGGGTCAGCACCCAGTTGTACACTTTCAGTGCGGTCGGCACTGCGATGATCAAGGTGGTGACGGCGAAGAAAAAGCCAAAGTACGGGTTCATTCCGCTGACATACATATGGTGCGCCCAGACCACGAAGCTGAGTACGCCAATCGCAATAATGGCCCACACCATCATTCGGTAGCCGAAGATATTTTTACGCGCATGCGTGCTGATCAAGTCGGAGACCAGACCAAACGCAGGGAGAGCAACGATGTAGACCTCCGGGTGGCCGAAGAACCAGAACAGGTGCTGGAATAAGATTGGGCTGCCACCCTGGTGATCGATCTGCTGCCCCAGCGAGATCATCGCCGGCATAAAGAAGCTGGTGCCCAACAGCTTGTCGAACAGCATCATGACCGCACTGACGAACAATGCCGGGAAAGCCAGCAAGGCCATGATCGAGGCCATGAAAATTCCCCATACGGAGAGCGGCATGCGAAACAATGTCATGCCGTGCGTGCGCGCCTGCAACACCGTGGTGACGTAGTTCAACCCGCCCATGGTGGCGGCGACAATAAAAATCGCCAGTGAGATGAGCATCAGGACGATGCCCCACTCGACCCCCGGTGTTCCCTGAGAAATGGACTGTGGCGGATAGAGCGTCCAGCCCGAACCGGTGGGGCCGCCAGGGACAAAGAAACTGGAGAGCAACACCACTACCGCCAGCAGGTAGAACCAGTAACTCAGCATGTTGACATAGGGGAAGACCATGTCGCGGGCCCCCACCATCAGCGGGATCAGATAATTGCCGAAGCCACCCAGAAACAAAGCCGTCAGCAAGTAAATGACCATGATCATGCCGTGCATGGTCATCGCCTGATAGTAAGCACTGGCGTCCATGAACTCCAAGCTGCCGGGGAAGCCTAGCTGTATGCGCATCAAGCCGGACAACACCACAGCGATAAGACCCACGAATATAGCCGTCACGGAATATTGAATGGCTATGACCTTGTGGTCCTGACTCCAGATATATTTGGTCAGGAAGCTTTTGGGTTCGTGCAGTGCTTCTGTTTCGGCTTGCTCCGCATAGGCCATCACGTCATCCTCCTGTCGAAGTTTCGGTGCATTCCTGGCTGCTTTACGGCTACTTCCCTGGCTCCGCCTTGCTCGCATCAGCGTCGGCATTCGCTTTGGATTTGATAAACGCGATCAGTGCGTTCAACTCCTCATCGCTCGGAGTAAAGGCCGGCATGACAGCTGCATAGCCTTTGACGATTTTGGCGCCGGGATTAAGAATCGAGTCCTTTATATAGCCCTCGTCGGCCTTGATACTCGTACCGTCGGCAAGGGTTACGGTCTCGCCATAGAGGCCCTGCCAGCTAGGGCCGACACCCTTGTTGCCATCGACACTGTGGCAGGCCAAACAGCCGAGCGCCTCGGCCAGCCGCTGTCCCTGCGTCGCCAAGTCGTCACCTCTATCCAACGCTTCGCTGGCAGAAGGTTCACCCAGTGATTTGATCAGGGCGACGACAGCACCCAGTTCATCTTCAGTGAGAGTATAGGCCACCATGACCGGTGGGTAGCCCTGTACCAGCCGGGCTTTCGGATCGAGGATCGACTCTTTCAGGTAGGCCTCATCGACCAATGCACTGGTGCCATCGGCAAACTGTTCGGTGCGGCCGTACAGCCCCTTCCATCCGGGGCCGAGACTGGTACTGCCATCCTGGCTATGGCAGGCACCGCAGCCGTATTGTTCGACCAACAAGCGACCTTTTTCCAGCACGCTGTCCCGACCGGGTTTGGCAGCTGTCGTTAATGTCTGCGCAAAAGTCGGCTGGCTGTTCAGCCATTGATCGAAGGCACCCTGCTCTTCCACGATCATCTGGCCGCGCATGTTGTAATGACCTACACCACAATATTCAGCGCAAAGGATTTCATATTTCCCGGTTTTGGTCGGTGTAAACCAAAAATACGACACCATCCCCGGCACCATGTCCATCTTGCTGCGAATTTGCGGTACATAGAAGTTATGCAGCACATCTTTGGAGCGCAGTAAAACTTTCACTGGCTGATCGAGCGGAAGGCGAACTTCGTTGTTTTTTATCAGTACATCGTCCTGCCCAACAGGATCCTTGGGATCGAGGCCGAGGGGATTGGCGGCATCGACAAACTTGATATCCGATTTACCCAGCTTCCCGTCCTGGCCGGGAAAACGAAAGGCCCACTGCCACTGCTGGGCGACCACTTCAAGCTCATAGGCATTTTTCGGTACCCGGATGAAATCGCTGTAAACAACCAGCCCCGGCGCCAACATCGCGGCAATACCTACCGACGTCACGATAATTAACCATGTTTCCAACTTTTTACTTTCTGGCTGATAGTGCGCCCTGGCGCCCTCCTTGTGACGATAACGCATCACGGCTACCGCCATGAATACCGTGATGGCGATGAAAAATATTCCGCTAATGATCAGGGTGATGAACAGGGTCGTATCGATTGACCCCCAGTTAGAAGCTGCCGGTGTCGCATGCCAAGGCGCTACCAGGTGGAACAGTACTGAGGCAATAACGATAAGTATCAAGATAATTGCTATTGCCATTTCCTCTTCATCCTATTCCTGTTGCTCGTTGGTTATGCAAAAAGCATCGCCACTGACGTCCAGGCAGGGCAGACAAGTACCGTCCATCCAGGCGGTAAAGTCAGTAAGAAGTATAGAGCCATCGGGTTGGACCGCGAGGTTGGCAAGCGAGCCTCGGCTGCCAGCTATACTCAGTTTCTGATGACGGACGGCAGAGATCGGCCAGAAGTGGCCCCAAAAGACGAGCCCTGCCTATGCGTAGGTAAGAGATGGCATTAACAGTCCACGACGGAGGTTTCGTCATGAGTAACCTGACGATCGAAGGCTGGTGCAAAGCCAGCGGCGACCAAAAGTCCACCCCGGTGGGTGAGATCAGCTTTGATGTCGATGGGCCCCTCCATCTGCGTTTGGAGGAGGCTGAAGAACGCCTGCAAAAGACCCATGAGCGTGAAGCCATGGTCGATGTCGATATGAGCACATTGGATTTGACCTTGCCAGAGGAATGCGCGCCCTTGTCCGACTGCCAAATGCGGGTCTACTTGCACCACGAGCGCGGTCAGTTCCATTTGGTCGGGCACCGAGCGAGCGATGGAAGCCTGGTCTATACAAACGCGGTGTTGATTGATCAGCTGCTGTCTTGAAGACTGCTGAGTAAAACCTGTCAGCGCTGGCAGTCATGCCTGCTCCTGCCTGGAAATGGCCGGTTCGTTTATGCCGGAAAGTTGAGCCCCTCGCTCTGCGAGCATTGCGGCAAGACCCTGCAATACAGAAAGCCGGCCTTCCCCAAACCATCGCCAAATGCCCCTCCTAGACTCATTCATGCCGCTAGCCCATCAGTGCTCAGGATGCATTGGTGGTTATAGTGTTGATTAGTAAATTTCAGTAGGTATAGTAACCACAAGCACACCACAGGGAGGTGATGTGAATAGCCGGTTTTTGATAAGCCAAATCGTTGCAGACGGCTGGTATCTGGTACGAATCAGGGGTAGCCATCATCACTTCAAGCATCCGACCAAGCCGGGACTGGTAACGGTTCCTCATCCGAAAAAGGATCTGCTCAAAAAAACGGCCATCAGTATTTTGCAACAGGCGCTGCTCTGACTAATCAATTCAATGGACAGCGCCTTCGGAGGATGACGAACATGCTTTACCCCATTGCAATTTCCATGGGCGATGACGAACACGCCTGGGGCGTGGAAGTACCGGATATTCCGGGCTGCTTCTCCGCCGGGGAGGATCTGGATGACGCCATGGCCATGGCTCGCGAAGCCATCGAAGGCCATTTCGAAGTACTGGCCGAAGACGGGTCACCGATTCCGCCCGCCAACAAAGTGACCTTGCATGCGGCCAATCCAAAGTACGCAGGGTGTACGTGGGCGGTGGTGGACATCGATGTCACCAAATACCTGGGCAAGGCCCAGAAACTCAACATCACCCTGCCCGGCTACCTGCTTAATCGCATCGATGAGTACGTACTGCATCATCCGGAAGAGAAAAGTCGCTCCGGGTTTCTTGCCTCGGCGGCACTCAAGGTTTTGCAGCAGGGTTGATGCTCGAAGGCCCTGACAAAAAAAAGGGACAAACGATCGGGCATGTCCCTTTGTACGTCAGCGCGTCACCACCATGAACAACCGCGGAAACGGCAATAGCACTGAACCATCGCTCAGTGCCGGATAAGCCTGCTCGATCGCCGCCTGATACTGCTGGAGATACTGAACCCGCTCCGCTTCATTCAGCGGCTCAAGAAAAGGCCTTAAACCGCTGCCCTTGAACCACTCGACCACGCCCGATGCGCCGTCCGCGAGCGAATGATAGTAAGTGGTGCGCCATACATCGACCCGGGTGCAATGGGCACGCAGCATCGAGTAGTAACCACCCGCATCCTCCATTTCAGTTCGCAGGCCAGCGGCCCTTGCCAGTTTGTCAGCCCAAGGGCCATTCGCTGCGACCTCGCGCATCAACCGATGCGACGGCTCGTTGAGGTTGTCTGGCATCTGAATCGCCAGGCTACCGCCCGGCGCAAGCCTGGTCACCAATGACGGCAGCAATCGGGCGTGATCGGGCAGCCACTGCAATACCGCGTTGGCGAAAATCACGTCGAACGGGCCGGTCTCGTTCCAGGTATCAATATCAGCGGTGTCGAAACGCAAGTGAGGCAAGCGCTTGCGGGCGGCCTCGATCATATCGGGTGAACTGTCCACCCCGCGCACCGCGGCATTGGGAAAGCGCTGCACCAGCAGCTCGGTGGAATTACCGGGGCCGCAACCGATGTCGATTGCCGATTGGACGTCCATTGCGGGGATTGCGGCCAGCAAGTCACGCGCCGGGCGCGTGCGCTCATCTTCAAAAGCTACGTATTGTTTGGCGGACCAACTCATATCGCTCTCCTGTCGGTGCATGGTTGTAGCCAGAGGCAGACAACCGGTTCGCTACGATACATCGACCGGTATGCTCTGCCCCATCTCGACTTTTGGCGGGCATAGGGATCTGAACGAATCTTTTCTTATCGCCGATTCATTGAAACCCATAACCAAAAGGACCGTTCGTCGACCGACAGGCAAAGCGATTTTGACAGCATAAAAATGGCATCTATAGTCCTATCGCGGCCTGTTGGAAGGAACCCAACCCGTCATTTCAAGGCAAGGAGCAAGGCCAGCTCGTACCCCGTGATCGAGTGGGTTCCCCAATAGTGTGTTCGCAACGGCCGCAAGGCAAACAAGCGTTGTCGTGCCTGGTAGGTAGCCAGGTAATCACTAAATTCAAGGAGCTTTACCATGTCTCGAGTCACGGATGTACTTGTTTCGATCGACACCGAAACCATTCTGAAAAACTACCCGAACATCAGCAAAAACCCTGCTGCGCCGACGCTGATCGACGTCAATCATGTCTACATGGTCACCAATCAGAACAACGTGGTGAGTGGCCAGGCCGGTGGCGAGCTCAACCTGAAAGCCCAGGTTGGCGATCTGATTCGCTGGCGTGAAACCAGCCTGTCGCAGAGCTTCGAGACTGCAGTAGTTTTCTACAAATTCATCGGTAACGTAGGCAACGAGTTGATCTCCACGCCCACGCCGCGCAAGGCTACCGCCTGCGTCGCCGTCCCCAACACCAGCAACCCGTCAGTGCCCAGTTGCCAGAAAGTCGATAACTATTACTGGTCTTCGGAAACACTTTCGTGCGGCAGCGTGACCTATCACTTCCACTTCCTGATCGTGGATCGCGACTGCAAAATCGTCGGCTGCTGCTCGTGGGATCCGTTCATTACCATCCGTAACTGATGATGGGCCGGGCCCCTTGGCAACGAGGGGCCTACCGAACTCGTTGCCGCTTCGGCTGGAATGGATTTCTTGCGTGACCGAAGCGGCTATCGATATGCGTCAACATCATGAAAGGAATCCATGATGACTTCCGAATCGATTACCTCCCCTTCGGCGAGCGTCGTGACAGCCAATAATGTGCTGCTGATCGTCGATGCCGAATCGCTATTTTCCCGTTATCCACAACCCAGCCTTGAACCGCAAAAGCCGACGGTAATTGAAGACGGCTTCATCTTCGCCATCAGCAGCACAACGACAACACAAAATACTAAAAATGACAGTAAATTTATACTGACAGCCAACGGAAAAGGCTTTCATATCCGCGGCAGGACCGTCAGCCTGCTGGCCGAACACAGCGTTGTATTTCACAACATTTCGGTGGGTGATACCGGCATCCTTTCGCCGCCTAAACTGGTCGTCCACGGCGAGCAGACAGTCCCCGCGCCCGATCCCGCCAACCCGACCCAACCGGGTAGTCACACGGCCGATGATCATTATTGGGAATGCTCGCAACTGACCCCGGGCGTGGCTGCCTGCGAACTGAGTTTCATGCTGATCAACCAGCGCTGTGAAGTGTTGGGGTACTTCAGCTGGAAGACTGAGGTGACGCTGTCGGCGTGAATAGGCACCCACATAAAAACCGGCCCTTCAGACCAACGCCCATCAGTTAGCCGGAATACAAATCTGTAGCAGCTGCCGAAGGCTGCTACAAAAGAATGCGTCGCGGCTGAGATTTCTCGGTTTGCACCAAGTTACATCAACAACTCACCGCTATTTACTATCCGCCCCCTTCTCCTGCATCTGCACCGAAGACTTGGTGCCATCAGTATTGTCTTTAGTCTCGTTATCCGAGTTATCGAAGCAGCCCTGCAATGCAAGCAGGCAGCAACAAAGGTAAAACGTGCGGGCGAGGTTCATGCTGTTCTCCAGTTTCAGGGGCTTGAAGTAGTGACCCATGTCGGTGGAAATGGTTGCGACTTTCTCGGCCCCGAGCGATGAGCCTGACAAAGGGTTCAGCACACCGGCTTTTCATCCCGCAGGCAATATTCAGCAGAATTTTCGTTATGCCCGTGCTGTCTGAAAATCAGGCGCATCCCTATAAGGAACACGGCAATGAAATTCGCAAATATTGCACAGAAACTCTCCCTGTGGGCCGGCCTGCCCCGGACATTTCTGGGGGCGATCGTTCTGATTATCCTGTGGGGTTTGAGCGGGCCGATTTTCCATTTCAACGATACCTGGCAGCTGATCATCAACACCTCGACCACCATCATCACCTTCCTGATGGTGTTTCTGATCCAGAACACCCAGAACCGCGACACGGATATTTTGCACTTGAAGATCGATGAGTTATTGCGAGTCACGAAAGAAGCGCAGAACGCGATGCTGGGACTTGAATCGCTGGATCTCAAACAGTTGGAAGAATTGAGAAAGAAATATCGCCACCTCGGCGAGGGCGAAACGATTGCCCTGGACGGCACTGTCGTCCCGGAAACAAAGCAACAGGATGAATGAATGTTGATCCATGCGCCGCGGGTGACCGGCGATGTCACCCGCGCCATTGGTGCTAGCGACTGGCTTGCAGGGCCCTGGCCATTTGCAGGTGGTTTTGCAGTTTGGGCAGGGTTTCTTCGGCGAACGCTTTGATTTGCGGCACGTCCGAGGTCTGCGCTTGTTGTTGGAGCTGTTCGATGGATTCTTGGGTGGTTTTCACCTGACTGGCGGCGTACGCCTGATCGAAGGACGCGTCGTCCTTCACCTCTGGGATCAATGTTTTCGCCTTGTCCATCACCTCTTCACGTGGCGCGACCGGCAAATCGAGTTGCTTGGCAATTTTAGCCAGATGCTGATTGGCGGTGGTGAGGTCGTTGATCACCACGATGGTGTAATCCTTGACCTCTTTGGACTCGGTTTTCTGGTGCGCCAGGCGACTGGCTTCGATGTCGGCCATGCCTTTGGCCGACGCTTCGTTGATGAATTCGGCGGCTGACTGGGCAAAGGCACTGCTGGCAAACAAACCCAGTAACGTGACAAAACCGGCATTGCGTAAACGGGTGGCCATCCGGCTCATGGTCGCGCCCTCCTTCTTTGAAAATTCCAACGGGGGCTTTCGCCCCCGTCTTTTAATAAAACCACTTTCACTATTACCGGGATTTCTGACCACCTTTGCGGCCCATGCCGCCTTTCGCGGAGTCTTTATCAACGGTCGTCGTGGTGGTTTTCCCACCTTTGCGACCGGCTTCAGACGCCTTCGTTCGATCGTGGGCACTACCCGGACTCGGATTTTTTGAAGTAGGCATGGTTTTCATCCTCTTGATGATGAGAGCAGCGAGCAGCCGCCCGCATAGAATAAGAATTTCCATCGTCAAAAAGGTTTAAAAAACCTGGCAACGCAGCGACGAACGGTGACGGGCTTTCAAGCCCCGAGACGCAGGTGATGCTGGCGTTTGGCGATGTACATCGCCTCATCGGCATGCCTGAACAGCTGATTTTCTTCAGTGCCATGCTCGGGGTACCGCGCGACGCCGATGCTCGGTTGGATGTTCAGGTTATGCCCTTCCAGACGCAGGGGCTGAACCAGCACCTGACGGATTTTTCCCGCCACACGCTCGGCGTCTTCCGCGGCGTGGATGCTGTGCAACAACACGACAAATTCATCACCGCCGATACGCGCTACGGTGTCGGTTTCGCGCACGCAGCCCTTGAGCCGATTGGCGACCGCTTGCAACAGCATGTCGCCGACCGCATGACCGTGGGTGTCGTTGATCTGTTTGAAGCGGTCGAGGTCGACGTAAAGCAACGCCATTCGACCGGAGTCTGTCCGGGCCAGCGCCAGTGAGGCCTTGAGGCGTTCGCGCAGCAATTCACGATTGGGCAACTGAGTCAGTTGGTCGTACTGGGCCATACGTTGGAGCCTGGCATGCAATTGCTTGCGCTCGATAGCAGTCGCGACTTGGGCGCAAACATACTGCAGCAGCTCCTTGTCTTGCTCGGTGTAACGCTCACCGCCCGCTACGCTTTTAACGATCAGCGCGCCAATGGTGCCGTTCTGCGAACTCAATGGCACGCCCAGCCAGCAGGGCGAATCCTGGCCCGCGACCAGTGCCTCAAACCCCACCGGCGGATCGTTCTGATCCGGGGTCAGCAGAAGCGGCAGGCCACTGCGGATCACTTCACTGCAAAGACGTCCGGTCACCGTCCCGGGCTGCTCGGGCTGGGGCTCACGGTCGTCGACGTGATAGGGGAAATTCAGCTGCGCGCAGTGCTCGTCATACAGCGCCACGGAGAAATTCAACGCTGGAAGCCATTCGCCGATGATCGAATGGACGCGTTTGAACAGCGCCAGCAAATCTTCCGTCGCATGGGCCGCTTCGGAGATTGCGTACAGCGCCGCTTGCCGGGACTCGGCCTGTTTGCGCTCGGTGATGTCGCGCGCCACGGCAATGCGCAGCTGATCGACCTCCGACCAGCGCGCCGACCAGAGAATGTGTACCACCCGGCCGTCCTTGCGCAGGTAACGATTTTCAAAGTTGAGTTTGGGCTCGCCGCCCATGATCTCCCGCGCGGCGTCGAGGGTGCGCTGTCGGTCGGCGGGATGCACCAGGTCGATCATCGGCTGGCCGATCAGCTCGTCGGGGGTGTAACCGAAAATGCGCTCGCAGGCCGCGCTGACAAATACGAAGCGACCTTGTTTGTCCACCGCACAGACGGCGTCCAGCAAGAGGTCGATGTAACTCGCCAGTGGGGCGGAATTTCTGGTTTCCATGATGCCGAGAGCGTGTCCGGACAATGCAACATTGAACAACCCTCCCTGACCGGTCATACGCCCGAGCGATGACTGTGCAGCTGACGCGTCCTTGCGATCAGCCTCAAGCCTTGTTCGTCACCAGTCCCGGCAGCGCATGCACCAGGGCGTTGATGGCAAAACCGATGAACATTACCCCGCACAACCGGGTGATCGCCAGTTCATGACGCTGATACAACGTGCGCACCTGACGCGCCCCGACGATGCCTATGAGGATAGCGTAGGCCATAAGGCCACCAATGAAGCTCAAGACGATCAACCATGGCAGCATCGACCAATGCAGCAATTCTGCTCGGCTGGACAGCAGCGCAGTAAAGGTCGCCACTGCCACGGGATACGCCTTGGGGTTGGTCAGGCCGAACATGATGCCGTGACAGAATGGCTGCCGCGCCGGCCCCTGAGGCGCATCGGCACTGCCGCGGCGAGCCCGTACTGCGCGCAGGCCCAGCCAGAACAGGTAGAGCCCACTGAATACGCCCAGCACATCGAACGCGGTGCTGCCGATTTCCCGCGCACCGACAATCGCAATCAGCGCCGTGCTGCACCAGACCACGTCGCCCAGCAAATGCCCGCACAGAAAACCCGCTCCGGCCCGCCGCCCGCGCGCCGCGCCGATGCCGAACACCGCCAGCACACCCGGCCCCGGCGTGATGCCATAAATGAAGCCCGAGGCGAGAACGGCCATTAGCAGCGATGGGGTCATGGGAATTCCTGTTGAGACGCCAGGTGAATGGACGCAAGTCTATCCCAGGAATCCGAGCATCGACTCACTGATCGTCGAAGAACTTCATCCCTGCATACGGCCGTTAAATCAATTGTTATGACAGGACGAACGGGGCTGGTCTCCACCCCCTTATTACGTTGTAGTATGTTGTATTACAAACCACTACATCGAGACTCCCATGTCCGTCATGTCGCTGCGTCTGCCAGACGAACTCGCCGATACCCTCGCCCATCTTTCCAAAGCGACGGGCCGCAGCAAGTCATTTCTTGCCGTGGATGCGCTGCGTGAGTATCTGGCCCGGGAAGCCTGGCAAGTCGAGGAGATTCAGAAAGCTTTGAGTGAGGCCGATGCAGGTGACTTCGCAACGCCAGAGGAAGTGAAAGCAATCGCTGACAAGTGGACAGCCAATGCACGTTGAGTGGTTGCGTACCGCATTAAAGAACCTGGATGACGAAGCCGCATACATCGCAATGGAAAATCCAAAGGCTGCAGCAGACTTCGTCCAGGCCATTCTCATCAGCATCGAACATCTTGCTCGCTTTCCGGCTACAGGCCGCGAAGGACGACTGCCCGGCACCAGGGAGTGGGTCTTGCCAGATCGGCCCTATCTGATTCCCTATCGAGTTCGTCAAGGGCGCTTACAGGTACTAAGGGTCTTCCATACTCGGCGTCTTCCACCCACCACTTGGTAACGGCAACGGAGGCACTGGGTAGACCCCTCCCCAATCCGCCCACTCCAGTTCACACCTGATTCCGACCTCTTCGCTTGCCCATGAAAGGCCTTGTGCACAATCGCCTTAGTATTTGTCGAGCGTGCGCAGCTTCTGCGGCAACCCCCACAACAGCAACGCAGCAGCAATCAGCGCGGCGACGCCGATGACATACAGCGCAGGGGTAGTGCTGCCGGTCAGGTCCTTGATCCGTCCGACCATGACCGGGCTGACGATCCCACCGAACTGGCCAAGGGTGTTGATCACCGCGATCCCGCCAGCAGCACCTGCGCCGGCACCGGCCAGCAGTTTTGGCGGCAAGGTCCAGAAGCTCGGGATGGAGGCGATGATCCCGGCACCGAGCAAACCCAGTGCGACAATCAGGAAGGTCGTGTGGTTAGCGAAGATCCCTGCGCAGAAGAACCCCACCGCACCTACCGCCACTAAACCTGCGACAAACTTGCGCCGCTCGCCGGTGGCATCGGACAACCGCCCGATCACCACCATGCTGATGGCGCCGCAGATGTAGGGAATGGCGGTCAGCAGACCGATCATCACCGGACTCTCGGTGCCGGCACTGCGGATCAATTGCGGGGCCCAGAAATTCAAGCCATAAGACGCCACTTGAATCAGAAAGTAGATCAGCCCCAACGTCAGGAAACCCGGGATCCGCAGCGCCGCCAGCAAGGAACCGCCGCTCTTGTGCGGTTCGTGGTGAGCGATACGGCTGGCGAGCAGCGTCTTCTCCGACAAGGTCAGCCAATGGGCGTCTTCGATGCGGTCCTTGAGCAAAGTCAGCACCAACAAACCGAGGCCGATGCAAGGCACGCCACCGAGCAGAAACAGCCAATGCCAGCCGCGCATATCAAGGAGGCCATCAAAGTGTTGCAGCACCAGCCCGGAGAACGGTGCGCCAACCAGCCCGGCAAACGCCGACGCGAGAAACAGCATCGACGTGATGCGCCCGCGATAGTGCTGCGGGAACCACAGCGTCAGGTAATACAGTACGCCCGGCGCGAAACCCGCTTCCATCGCACCGATCACGAAGCGCAAGGCGTAGAACTGCCATTCGCTGTCGACGAAGACCATGGCTGCCGTGGCGATACCCCAGGACATCATGATCCGGGCGATCCAGCGCCGCGCACCGACTTTGTAGAGCATCATGTTGCTCGGCACTTCGAAGATCACGTAACCCACTACAAACAGCCCGGCGCCGAGGCCATAAGCGGTATCGCTCAGGCTCAGATCGGCCTGCAACTGGAACTTGGCGAAGCTGATGTTGATGCGGTCGAAAAACGCGAACAGGTAGCAGACCATGATCAGCGGCATCAGTCGCCAAGCGACTTTGCGGACCAGGGCTTTTTCGGCGTCGTGGCTAACGGACGGGCTCGCGCCCGCCTCCAGTACATTGAGGCTCATAGTGTTTCTCCAGATGGGCTTCACGTGAGAGCCCCGATTGTTTTTGTTGTCTGGTTGAGGTGTTCAGTGAACGCGCTTTTTTGTAGGAGCGAGGCTTGCCCGAGAAGGCGGTGTGTCAGCCTCCATCGATGCTGAATGGCAGACCGCTTTCGCGGGCAAGTCGGATCGCCGCACCGCTCGCTCCTACAGGGTTCGTGGTGGGTTCAGGAAGGTGTCGGGTGCAGGTCGCAATTGCGCCCGGCCTTGGCGAGTTGCCCAGGTACTTCGTGGCCCAGCAACTCCGGTAACCCTCGGGACAACTTCAGCAACAACGGCAGATCGATGCCGGTGTGAATACCGATTTCATCACATAGGTTGACCAGATCTTCAGTGCAAATATTGCCCGAAGCACCCGGTGCAAACGGGCAACCGCCAAGGCCGCCAAGGGCCGCATCGAAGCGGCGGGCACCGGCCTCGTAGGCGGCCAGGACGTTGCACAGACCGAGGCCGCGAGTGTTATGGAAATGCAGGCTCAGATCAGCCGGCGAAACCAGCTGCAAGACTCTGCGCACCAAGCGATCGACCTGACGCGGATTAGCCATGCCAGTGGTGTCGGCCAAAGTAATGCCCTGGATTCCGAACTCTTGATAGGCGTCGACGATTTGCAGCACTCGGTCCTCATCGATCCCGCCTTCGAACGGGCAACCGAAGGTCGTGGCGATGCTACCGTTGAGCCGCACCTGGGTTCCGCGAACGAATTCGACGATCTCGCCAAACGCCGCCAATGACGCCTCGCAGCGCATCCGCATATTCGCCAGGTTGTGGGTCTGGCTGGCGGACATCACCAGGTTCAGCTCATCGGCCCCTGAGTCCAGCGCTCGTTGTGCGCCTTTGAGGTTGGGGATCAATGCGACATAGATCACGCCCGGCCGTCGGGCGATGCCCTTGAACACCTGCTCGCCATCGCGCAGCGCTGGGATGGCCTTGGGCGAAACGAACGAACCTGCTTCGATACGGCTGAACCCCGCCAGCGACAACTGATCGATCAGCGCAATCTTGTCGACGGTTTCGACCCAGGTCGGCTCGATCTGCAAGCCATCACGAGGGGAGACTTCCTGAACGATCAGCGTCTCGGAATAATCAGTGATCATTGCACCACCCCTTCAGCTTTCAGCCGTTCAATATCCTGGTCAGTCAGGCCCAGCCCCGCGAGGATGCCGTCGGTGTGCTGACCCAGACTCGGTCCCGACCAGTTCACGCCGCCGGGGGTCTCGGACATTTTTGGTACGATGCCCGGCATCTTCACCGTGGCACCACCGGGCAGTTCGGCGCTGAGCAGCATGCCCCGCGCCTGGTAATGCGGATCGGCAACGATGTCGGCTACCGAGTAGATGCGCCCGGCCGGGACTTCGGCGGCTTCCAGGGCCGACAGCACTTCGTCGATAGGCAGGCTGCTGGTCCAGTGAGTGATTGCTGCGTCTAGCACATTACTTTTGGCGGCGCGGCCATCGTTATGCGCAAACTCCGGCGCTTCGGCCAGATCGACCCGACCGATCACCGCCATCAGGCGCTTATAGATCGGGTCGCTGTTGCCGGCGATCACCACGTAGGCACCGTCAGCAGTCAGATAGGTATTGGACGGCGCGATACCCGGCAATGCCCCGCCGCTGCGCTCACGAACGTGGCCCAACATGTCGTATTCCGGCACCAGACTTTCCATCACGTTGAACACGCTTTCGGCCAAAGACACATCCACCACCTGCCCGCCGCCCTGCCCGGTCTTGACTCGCAGCAGCGATATCAAGGCGCCGATCACCGCATGCAGCGAGGCCAGCGAATCGCCGAGACTCACACCCACTCGGGCCGGCGGTGAACCGGGGGTGCCGGTGGTGTAGCGAATCCCGCCCATGGCCTCGCCGATGGCACCGAACCCCGGACGATCACGGTACGGGCCGGTCTGGCCATAACCGGAAATGCGCACCAGCGTCAGGTTGGGATTGAGGGCATGCAACACGTCCCAGCCCAGGCCGAGTTTTTCCAGGGCACCGGGGCGCAGGTTTTCGATCAGCACATCGGCGTCGGTCGCCAGTTGCTTGACCAGCTCGATGCCTTCGGGGGATTTCAGATTCAGCGCCAGGGACTTCTTGTTTCGCGATTGCAGGTACCACCACAGCGAAGTGCCTTCGTGCAGCTTGCGCCATTTGCGCAGGGGATCACCCTGGCCCATGGCTTCGATCTTGATCACTTCGGCGCCGAACTCGGCGAGCATGCGCGCCGCGAACGGCGCGGCGATCAGTGTGCCGATCTCGATCACTTTGATTGCACTCAAAGGGGCAGTCATCGCGGGGTACCTCTTGTTCTTGGAATATGAGCCAAGGCTAGAGGACCGAGGGGCAAGGAATCCAACCTTCAGTTGGCAACGAGCGTTCGCGAAATGCGAATGCCCGGCTGGCTGGGAATTGCCAAAACCCTGTAGGAGCGAGGCTTGCCCGCGAAGAGGCCCGCCCATCCAATCGAGAATATTCAGGCCTGACCGCGCAACTGCTCAAACAGCATCCGGCTTACCGGCGACAGCGTCGCTTCATCGCGCACCACCAGAATCAACGCACGATCCGACCAGTCATCCGTCAGCGGCACCGCGTGCAAACCCAACGCCCGGCCAAACAATTCGTAAGCCTTTTGCGGCAGGATGCCGATGCCCATGTTGGCCTGGACCATCCGGCACATGGCGTCGAAACCCGGCACATGAATCCGTAGCCTCAGCACCTTGCCGGCCTTGCGCGCGGCCGCGTGGGTGCGCCTGTTGATGGAGCTGGCGGCGTGCAAGCCGACATAGTCACTGCCCAGCGTGTCGGCAAAAGCCAGGGTCGAACGACTCGCCAATGGATGATCGGCCGGCATCAACACCATCAGTTTGTCCCGGCGATAAAGAACACTGTGCAGACCTTTGACGTCACTGTCGCTGGAGCAGATCCCGAGGTCCGCCACGCCATCGAGCACGCCTTGAATCACCCCACTGCTGGGGCATTCTTCGAGGTCGGTCTTGACCTGCGGATGGCGCTCGGAAAAATCTCGAAGGTCTTCGGGCAGGAACTGAATGATCGCCGACAGGTTGGCGAGCATCCGCACATAACCGCGTACACCGTGGCTATGTTCGCCCAGTTCGAGGCCCATTTTCTCGACGTTGAACAGCATCTGCCGGGCGTGGTGCAGCAGGGTTTCGCCGGCCGGCGTCAGGGTCATGCCCTTGGCCTGGCGCACGAACAGGCTGATACCAAACGCCTCCTCCAACTCCATCAAGCGCTTGCTGGCCGCCGACACCGCGATCGCTTCACGAGCGGCGGCACGGGTCAAGGTGCCCTCTTCGTGGACAGCCACAAACAGTTGGAGAGTGATCAGGTCGAGGCGGCGGATCAGGCTTTTTTGCAGCATGGGAGGGCTCAATGATTTCGGTTCGACTGAGTCGGCAGGATAGCCCGGTTTCGTTTCGTCCCCGCCATCCAATTGCCCGACAGCACTTCAGGGCAGTTCACCGCACTCTGGAATTGCGTCGCGTTGAAGGAAAAGCTTTACGTTAATATCCGCCAAGTTTTTTTACTTCGGCAGTGTTTTCCCCGATGGTCCGCACAAGGCAAGGCCGCCATCAGAGTCACGTTACGCGCCGACATGGAGACGACGCTGATACGCCATTTCTGCAAACTCATCAGCGAGCTTTTACGCACTCACGGCCGGCACATCGGCAGCTGAAACTCAGGGAAGATCAAATGAAGAGCAGCACCACCCTCCTTATCACCTGCTGCACGGTTTTTCTCGCTCAATTGGGCATGAGCATATATCTGTCGGCGCTGCCGGAAATTGCCCGGGATTTAACCGCAGATGCCTCGCTGGTTTCATGGGGGTTGGCGGTCTATCTGATCGGCATGGCGTTGCCGATGCTGTTCTGGGGCAGCCTGGGCCAGCGCATTGGCCGCAAACCGGTGCTGCTCGCGGCACTCGGTATCTATGGGGTGGGCAACCTGGTCCTGCCGCTGGGCCAGACGCTTGAATCGTTCCTGATTTTTCGACTGATTCAGGGTATAGGCGCCAGCGGAATTTCGGTCATGACCCGGGTGCTGATCCGCGACAGCTTTCGCGGTGATCTGCTGGCCAAAGCGTTGTCATGGATATCGATTTCCTTCGTGGTGGCGCTGGGTATCGGCCAATACCTGGGGTCGATCATCCAAGTGGCGCTGGGCTGGTCGGCAATTTTTTACTTGTTGGGTGGGGTGAGCCTGTTGATGGCGGTGGTGGTGGCGCGAGTCACGTTCCCGGTGCTGGCAGAAGAGAATACACCGTCATCCGCCTGGACGAGCTACCGGCACATTCTGGGTCATCAAGCCTTTCTGTTGCCGGCCCTTGTCGGCGGCCTCGGGTACGGGGTGATCGTCGCATTCAACACCGCGGCGCCACTGATTCTGCAAGGCCCCTTCAACTGGTCGGTAGTGGAATACGGATTGTTGGGCTGGCCAATCAGCGCGGCCTATTTTCTCGGGGCGGTGGCGGTCAATCGCTTTGTGTTACGCACCGGTCAGCGCCAGCTGATGACGGCAGGCGTTGGGCTGGTACTGGCCGGCAGCGCAGTCATGTTGCTGGGTAGCATCGTCGGCACGTCAATAGCGCTGCTGTTCTGGTTGCCCTATTGTTTTGCGGTGTTTGGCCAGTCGCTGATTTACCCGATCAGCCTGTCCCTGGCCAACCACGGCTCGCCGGTCGGGGGTGCTTATGCGATGGCGTTGAGCGGTTTCATTCACCAACTGATGGCCGCCATTATCGGCGGTATCGCCAGCCTGATAGCGAGCCAGCAGGCATGGCCATTGTCGCTGTTATGCACCTTGCTGGCCGTGGGCGCGCTGCTTTGCGTAGTGTTCGCGCCCGGCCGTCGAACCACTTAGAACGCGCTGCGGAAAATCTCCTCGATCTGCCGCTGATCCGCCACCCGTGGATTGGTCAGTCCGCAGGCGTCTTTCAGGGCATTGCTGGCCAGCACCGGGATGTCGTTGAGCCTGGCACCGAGCTCGCGTAAACCGGCGGGGATTTCCACGTCCCTGGCCAGGTTGCGAATGGCCGCGATCGCTGCCTGCGCGCCCTCTTCCGTGCTGAACCCGCGAATGTCGGCGCCCATCGCGCGGGCAACATCGGTCAGGCGGTCGGCGCAGACCAGCGCGTTGAAACTTTGCACATGAGGCAGCAGCACCGCATTGCACACGCCATGAGGCAAGTCGTAGAACCCGCCCAACTGGTGAGCCATCGCATGGACATAACCCAAGGATGCATTGTTGAACGCCATACCAGCGAGGAACTGCGCGTAAGCCATGTTTTCCCGCGCAATCATGTCACTGCCGTCGCGTACGGCGAGGCGTAGATTAATGCTGATCAACGTAATGGCTTTCAGTGCACAAGCATCGGTAATCGGATTGGCCGCCGTGGAGACGTAGGCTTCGATGGCGTGGGTCAGTGCGTCCATGCCAGTGGCGGCAGTCAGGCCCTTGGGCATGGCGACCATCAGCGCCGGATCGTTGACTGACAGCAGCGGCGTGACGTTGCGATCGACGATGGCCATTTTCACATGACGGGATTCGTCGGTGATGATGCAAAAACGGGTCATCTCGCTGGCGGTACCGGCGGTGGTGTTGATCGCGATCAACGGCATTTGCGGTTTGGCCGACTGATCGACACCTTCGTAGTCACGAATCGTCCCACCGTTTGTGGCGCACAAGGCGATGCCCTTGGCGCAGTCGTGAGGCGAACCGCCGCCCAGCGATACCACGAAATCACAGCGACTTTCCTTGAGCAGGCCCAGACCAAGTTCGACGTTGACGATGCTCGGATTCGGCTTGGCGCCGTCGAAGACCACAGAGTCGATGTCCTGCAGCGCCAGTTTCCCGGCAATCATCTTCGCCACGCCAGCCTCGGCCAACCCGGTGTCGGTGACGATCAGCGCCTTGCGAAAACCATACTTGCGAATGGCGTCCATGGCTTCATCGAGGCAGCCGGTGCCCATGATGTTGACGGAGGGGATGAAAAACGTACTGCTCATGCGCGAGTCTCCTGGCTGAAACCGAAATCGGCAACGCTGATTTGGCGGGAGCGCACAGAGTCGACCTATCAGTCACGCCATACCTTGATCTGGCTCAACACCGGGGCGTGATAAAGTCGCCGTCCATCAGACCTTTTGTTTTGAGACGACTAACGCAATGACCGATTTCCAGGATGTCGATGCCCAACTTGAAGACTGGAACGCCTTGCGCACCACCGCCTCTTTCGGCGGATTGCTGGTGGGTAACGGTGCCAGTCGTGCGGTATGGGACGACTTCGGCTACGACTCGCTGTTCGAAAACGCCCGTATCGTCGAAGAAAAGCCTCTGAGCCAATCCGAACTGAGCGTGTTCGACGCCATGCAGTCGCGCAGTTTCGAACAAGTGCTTGGGGCGCTGAAAACCACCAGCCGGGTCAACAAGGCGTTGGCCGTCAGCTCTGCCGCGCCGCGCAATCGCTATTACGCGATCAAGGAAGCGCTGATCAACACCGTGCATGCGGTGCATATCCCTTGGCGGTTGGTGGTGCCCTCGACGCTGGCGACGATCAGTCAGGAACTGGGCAGTTATCGGACGGTGTTCACCACCAATTACGACTTGCTCAACTACTGGTCGATCCAGCACCGGCCTGACGCTATTACCGATCTGTTCCAGGGCACCGAGCCGCGCTTTGATTTGAGCCTCACCGCGACAGACAAAACCCGGTTGCTGTACCTGCACGGCGGCCTGCATCTGGTGCGCAATCAGGACGGCACGGCGCGTAAACTGATGTCGACCGAGGGTACGTTGCTGGGCAGTTTCGCCATCAACAATACGATCAAGACCCTCGACGACGTGCCGCTGTTCGTCACCGAAGGTCCGACCCAGGACAAACTCAAAACCATTCGCAGCTCGGATTACCTGTCGTTCTGCTACGACCAGTTACTGGGCCATGGCGATGGGCTGTGCATCTTCGGGCATGCCCTTGGCGAGCAGGACAGTCACATCATTCATGCATTACGCCAGGCGAAGCCGAAGACCGTGGCAATCTCGATTTACCCGCGCAGCAAGGCGTTCATCCAGCATCAGAAGCGGCATTACGCGAAGGTGTTTGAGGGGACGGGAGTGGAGCTGCGGTTTTTTGATTCGAAGACTCATGCGCTGGGTAGCCCAAAGCTGACCGTACCCGTCGAGGTTTAGCGGCGACAGGTCTAATGTCATCGCGAGCAGGCTCGCTCCCACAGGGGAATGCATTCCAAAGTGGGAGCGAGCCTGCTCGCGATAGCGGTCTGACATTCAACATTTATGTTGACTGTTATGGCCTCATCGCAAGCAGGCTCGCTCTCACATAGGTATCCGGTGTGATCAGAGCACCGGCAAGGTCTTGTCCTTGATCACCGTGGTCGGGCCGTTGGCCTTGACGCTGGCGATGCCTTTATCTCTCGCGGCATCGGTGGAGTAAGACTCGCTGCTGCCGATGATCTCGTGGTTACCGGCCTTCAGGTTGAAGTAAGGATGACCGTCCTTGGTGGTTTTTTTCTCGTAGCGTTCGTCCAGCGGACTGTTGGCCTGAACCGAGGCGATACCGCCATCGGCCGCACCGCGAGAGGTATACAGCTCACTGGTCAGAATGGTTTCGGCATTGGCCGCTTTCAATACAAACTTGAACTGACCGTTGCTGGTTTTGCTCACTTCGTACCATCCAGACATGCTTTTTCTCCTTGGCGATTGAGAGGTTTCGCGCTTCAGAGTAAAGACCAAGTCAGGATTTCTGTCGCCTGTACCGACGCTTTCGCGGGCAAGCCTCGCTCCTACAGGTTTTGGGCCGGACGCAAAAATTCGCGGTCAACCGAAACCCTGTAGGAGCGAGGCTTGCCCGCGAAGGCGTCCTCAAAATTGATACAAACCGTTCTATTTCACCGCAGCCCGCACCACCGACAACTCAGGTGTCTGCACCCGCCGCTGGCTCAGGTAACGCATGCAGCTGACCCGCAAGAACGAGGCGAAATTCACTACTTCTCCGCGGTAGTCCATCACCTCTTCATACAGCTTGGCGATCAACTGATTGGTGGTCATGCCGTCGACCTCGGCGATTTCGCTGAGGATGTCCCAGAACTGATTCTCCAGCCGCAGGGTGGTCACCACCCCGCAGATGCGCAGCGAGCGGGAGCGCGACTCGTAGAGAATCGGATCGGCCTTGACGTAGAGCTCGCACATGGACAGGTCCCTCGTTACAGCGTGATTTTGGTGCCCAGCAACCCGAGGAAGCCGGCCAGCCAGCTCGGGTGCGCCGGCCAGGCCGGGGCGGTGGCCAGATTGCCTTGAACGTGACCTTCCGTCACCGGGATATCGATGAACGTGCCGCCAGCCAGGCGCACTTCCGGAGCACATGCCGGGTAGGCGCTGCACTCGCGACCTTCAAGAATGCCCGCCGCGGCCAACAGTTGCGCACCGTGACACACGGCGGCGATCGGTTTGCCGGCTTTGTCGAAAGCGCGCACCAGGTCCAGGACTTTTTCGTTCAGGCGCAGGTACTCCGGCGCACGACCGCCCGGCACCAGCAGCGCGTCATAGTCCGCCGCGTCTACCTTGGCGAAATCGAAGTTCAGGGCAAACAGGTGACCGGGTTTTTCGCTGTAGGTCTGGTCGCCTTCGAAGTCATGGATCGCTGTGCGCACGGTCTGGCCGGCGGTTTTGTCCGGGCAAACGGCATGCACCGTGTGGCCGACCATCAGCAGCGCCTGGAACGGCACCATCACTTCGTAGTCTTCGACGTAATCGCCGACCAGCATCAGAATTTTTTTAGCAGCCATGGGGAGGACTCCTCTGGAAAATGCGTGGGCATGCAGGAGTATTCAAGGTAGTCCTTATCCGACAGGTCGGGTAATAACCAGTTACTACCTGATGGACCGCGTTATCGTTCTTCGCGGGCAAGCCTCGCTCCTACGGGTCCTGTATCGATCTTGCGGTCGGTGCAAAACCTGTAGGAGCGAGGCTTGCCCGCGAAGGCGTCCGCAAACTGTACGGATAACTCTGCGCCTAGCTGTAACAGAGCGGTATGCACAGTTTATGGCTAGATAAAGAAACTTCCCGCCACCCTGAATCCTGGTCACCCATCATGTCCTCGCGCGAAAACACCGGCATGGCCCTCGGCCTGCTCGGCGTCGTTATCTTCAGCCTGACCCTGCCCTTCACACGGATCGTCGTGCAGGAACTTCATCCGCTGCTCAACGGCCTCGGCCGTGCGCTGTTCGCGGCGATTCCAGCAGCGCTTTTATTGCTGTGGCACCGTGAAAAGTGGCCCACCTGGAAACAGGTCAAAGGCCTGACGCTGGTGATCGCGGGCGTCATTCTCGGTTTCCCGGTGCTGTCGGCCTGGGCCATGCAGACATTGCCCGCCTCCCATGGCGCACTGGTCAACGGCTTGCAACCGCTGTGCGTGGCGCTATACGCCGCGTGGCTGTCCCATGAGCGTCCGTCGAAAGCCTTTTGGGCCTGCGCCGCGTTGGGCAGTGCACTGGTGCTCGGATATGCACTGATCAGCGGTGCCGGCAGCATTCAGGCCGGTGATTTGCTGATGCTCGGCGCGATTGCCGTGGGTGGGTTGGGTTATGCCGAAGGCGGCCGGTTGGCCAGGGAGATGGGCGGCTGGCAGGTGATCTGCTGGGCACTGGTGCTATCGACGCCGCTGCTGATCGGGCCGGTGCTGTATCTGGCGCTGCAACATCAAGGTGAGATTTCGGCCAAAACCTGGTGGGCGTTTGGTTACGTCTCGCTGTTTTCGCAATTCATCGGGTTCTTTGCCTGGTACGCCGGGCTGGCCATGGGCGGCATTGCCCGGGTCAGTCAGATCCAGTTGCTGCAGATCTTCTTCACCATCGCGTTTTCGGCGTTGTTTTTCGGTGAACACGTCGAGCCGATTACCTGGCTGTTTGCGGCCGGGGTGATCGTGACGGTGATGTTGGGGCGCAAGACGGCGGTGCAACCCGCGCGTGTTGCCACAGCGTAACCCTGTAGGAGCCAGGCTTGCCGGCGAAGGCGATCTCGAAGACGCCTTCGCCGACAAGCCTGGCTCCTACAGAATTAGCGGTGGCCGTCACATCCCACAGCAGCGGTCAGAGGTATCCGTCAGCCCGCAGCAATGTTTCCAGACAATGTTCACTGATGTGATAGAAATCCTTCAGTTCCTGAATCTTCACCAACAGCTGAGCCGGGTCCACCGGTTCGGCGCGCTTGACCGCCAGGATCATCTTGTTCTTGTTGGTGTGGTCCAGCGAGATGAACTCAAAGACCTTGGTCTCGTAACCGCAGGCTTCCAGGAACAACGCACGCAAACTGTCAGTAACCATTTCCGCCTGCTGGCCCAGGTGCAGCCCGTATTGCAACATCGGCTTGAGCAGCGCCGGGCTCTGGATCTGCAGGCGAATCTGCTTGTGGCAGCACGGCGAGCACATGATGATCGAAGCGCCGGAACGAATGCCGGTGTGAATCGCATAGTCGGTGGCGATGTCGCAGGCATGCAACGCGATCATCACGTCCAGCTCGCTCGGCGCAACGCTGCGCACATCACCGCATTTGAATACCAGCCCCGGATGCTCCAGCTTGGCCGCCGCGCTGTTGCACAGGTTGACCATGTCTTCGCGCAGCTCGACGCCGGTCACCTCGCCCTCGGCTTTCAAGGTGTTGCGCAGATAGTCGTGGATCGCGAACGTCAGGTAACCCTTGCCCGAGCCGAAATCCGCCACCCGCACGGGTTTGTCCAGCGCCAGCGGCGACGAGGTCAGCGCATGGCTGAAGACTTCGATGAACTTGTTGATCTGTTTCCACTTGCGTGACATCGCCGGGATCAGCTCATGCTGCGCGTTGGTCACGCCGAGGTCTTTGAGAAACGGCCGGCTCAGGTCGAGGAAACGGTTCTTCTCGCGGTTGTGCTCGGCGGACGGCACTTCGCGCAATTGCTGAGGTTTGCTCTTGAACAGCGAAGATTTGCCCTTTTTGCTGTATTCGAGCTGGGCTTCGTCGGTCAATGACAGTAAATGCGCATTTTTGAACGATGCGGGCAACAGCGCAGCAATGGTCGCCACGCCTTCGGCAAGCGGCAGGTTTTTGGTGATGTCGCGGGTCTTGTAGCGGTAGACGAAGGACAGGCATGGCTGATCCTTGACCGTCAGTTGCTTGATGATCAGCCGTTGCAAATCGGCTTCGCCACCGACGTACTTGGCCAGCACCAGTTTGATGAAGGCGTTCTGGTCGAGGCTGGTTTGCAGCAGGTCGATGAACTGGGCGTGGTGATCCGGCGCGAGGCTGGCGGGAGTGGCGGTGACAGACATGGGAAAAAACGGCCTCGGGCGGTGCGAATCGGGGAATGACGGGTATTTTAGGGGGGATGGAGTTCAGGAACACTGTTATTTGCCAAACGGCAAATATTCTGTGGCGAGGGAGCTTGCTCCCGCTCGGCTGCGCAGCAGTCGCAAAGCAGACAACGTGGTTTATCTGACAGAGTGCGTTTACCGGTTTTGGGGCCGCTTCGCAGCCCAGCGGGAGCAAGCTCCCTCGCCACAAAAGCATGTAGGAGTTGCCGAAGGCTGCGATCTTTTGATTTAGCTCAACACCACCAACCGATTCGGCAATTCATTGCGTACATGGGTCACCGGCACATGCACTTTGAGCAACTCGCCGCACGCCTCAATGCACGTTACAAAGCCCTGCAACGTCTGCCCCTGTTTCACCTGCTGCGTAAACGCCGCCACAATCGCGTCCCAGTTCTTGTTGTCTAGCCGTTTGGAAATCCCTTCATCCACCAGAATCTCCACGTAGCGCTCGGCCTCGGAGACAAAAATAAGCATGCCGGTGCTGCCCACGGTGTGGTGCAGGTTTTGCTCCAGGAACTGCCGACGCGCCAGGTTCGATGCGCGCCAGTGACGCACCGAGCGCGGGATCAGGCGCGTGGTGACTTTCGGAATCCGGAACGCCAGGCATAACACGATGAAACTGAGCCATTGCACCAGCAACAGACTGTGCATGGTCAGCCAGCCCGTGAGGTAATGCACGATCCCCGGCACCACCAGCGCCAGCAGACTGGCCCAGAGCAACGGGATGTACGCATAATCGTCGGCACGGGCCGCCAGCACCGTTACCAGTTCGGCGTCGGTATCGCGCTCGACCCGGGCAATCGCCTCGGCGACTTTGCGTTGTTCGTGTTCAGTCAGTAATGCCATGGTTATGAGTGCCTGCTCGCTATTGTTGTTTTTACCTATCACCAGCCGCCCGATGAACCGCCGCCGCCGAAACTGCCCCCGCCGCCGCTGAAGCCACCGCCACCGCCGCCAAAACCTCCACCACCGAAACCGCCTCCAGAGCCGCCACGGCCGCCGCCGCTCGGCAGAATACCGAACATCTGCCCGAGGAAGATCGTCAGGATAAACAACACCACCAGGAACACGAAAAACCCCGGATGCCGCCCAACGAAATCACTCTCCTGATCACCACGCGGTTGATACACCGTCGACGGTTCGTCCAGCGGATTGCCGCCCAGCACCACCAGCATTGCCGCAACGCCATCGCTGATGCCTTTGCTGAAGTTGCCGGCCTTGAATGCGGGCGTGATCACCTGATGGATGATCACCGAACTCTGCGCGTCGGTCAGGCGATCTTCCAGGCCGTAACCGACTTCGATCCGCAGTTTGCGCTCGTCACGCGCGACGATCAGCAACGCGCCGTTGTTCTTGTCCTTCTGGCCGATGCCCCAGTAGCGTCCCAGCTGATAACCGAAATCCGCGATGTCGGTGCCTTGCAAGTCCGGCAACGTGACCACCACCAACTGCTCGCCGGTGGTTTTTTCATGGGCGTTGAGCTGTTGCGTCAGCTGCTCGCGCACCGCAGGCTCGATCATCTGGGCGTTGTCCACCACACGCCCGGTCAATTCCGGGAACTTCAACTCGGCCCGAGCCGTCAGGGCAAACACCCAGAGCATCAGCACCAGGCCCATTTTCAATACGCGCATTGGCAACCTCACCCGTGTTGGCACTTGAAGGCCGGTCCGGCGCTTACTGGAACTTCACTTCAGGCGCTTTCTCGGCACCGGGGCTGGTGGCCTCGAAAGTTTCGCGGATCGGCAAATCGCTGTACATCACGGTGTGCCACAAGCGACCGGGAAAGGTGCGAAGCTCGGTATTGTATTTCTGCACCGCGAGGATGAAGTCGCGGCGGGCCACGGCGATGCGGTTCTCGGTGCCTTCGAGTTGCGATTGCAGCGCCAGGAAGTTCTGGTTGGCCTTGAGGTCCGGATAGCGCTCGGACACAACCATCAACCGACTCAGCGCGCCGGTCAACTGATCCTGCGCCTGCTGGTACTGTTTGAGTTTTTCCGGATTGTCCAGCGTGCTGGCATCCACCTGAATCGACGTGGCCTTGGCGCGGGCTTCGATCACCGCGGTCAGGGTTTCCTGCTCATGCCGGGCATAGCCCTTGACGGTTTCGACCAGATTGGGAATCAGGTCAGCGCGACGCTGGTACTGGTTCTGCACCTGACCCCAGGCGCCCTTGGCTTGTTCGTCGAGGGTCGGGATCGTATTGATGCCGCAGCCGGCCAGCAATGTTGTCAGCCATATCAAGGCTGCAACCTGCACGCTCGACCGATAGTGATGTCGTACATTCATCTGGTTGATGCTCCCTTGCCTATGCCGTTGATGAAACAACCTGCGAACGCTGAACCCGCTCTTGGGGCATAATCTGCGCCGCTACTGGATTGCATCGAGCCAATGGGCTAAAAGATGCCCCCAGCGCTGACACACTGGGCAAATGTGCCGCATTACCTGAACAACAATAGTCGCTCCCTAAATTTTGGCTGACCGGCGCGTATTCACTGCCGTTCAGGCTTTTGAGAAAACCATTCATGAAGAAGCTGTGTTTGCTGGGCCTGTTCGTCAGCCTGGCCAGTCATACCGTATTGGCCGCCACGACGCCCGCACCTATAGAGAACAAGGACGCTTTCATCAGCGATCTGATGAAGCAAATGACCCTCGATGAAAAGATCGGCCAATTACGCCTGATCAGCATCGGTCCGGAAATGCCTCGGGAGATGATCCGCAAGGAGATCGCCGCCGGCAATATCGGCGGCACCTTCAACTCGATCACCCGCGCCGAAAACCGTCCGATGCAGGACGCGGCCATGCGCAGCCGGTTGAAGATCCCGATGTTCTTCGCCTATGACGTGATCCACGGCCACCGCACCATTTTCCCGATTCCCCTGGCCCTGGCCTCGAGCTGGGACATGGACGCCATTGGTCGCTCCGGGCGCATCGCCGCCCAGGAAGCGGCGGCTGACAGCCTCGACATCACCTTCGCGCCAATGGTCGACGTCTCCCGCGACCCACGCTGGGGCCGCACGTCCGAAGGCTTCGGCGAAGACACCTACCTGGTTTCGCGGATCGCCGGGGTGATGGTCAAGGCGCTCCAGGGCACCGGTGCGAACGCGGCCGACAGCATCATGGCCAGCGTCAAGCATTTTGCCTTGTACGGCGCGGTCGAGGGCGGTCGCGACTACAACGTCGTCGACATGAGCCCGGTCAAGATGTACCAGGACTACCTGCCGCCGTACCGCGCCGCCATTGACGCCGGTGCCGGCGGGGTGATGGTTGCGCTGAACTCGATCAACGGCGTGCCGGCTACCGCCAACACTTGGCTGATGAACGACCTGCTGCGCAAGGAATGGGGCTTCAAGGGCCTGGCAGTCAGCGATCACGGAGCGATTTTTGAGCTGATCAAGCACGGCGTCGCCGCTGACGGTCGCGAAGCCGCGAAGCTGGCGATCAAGGCCGGCATCGACATGAGCATGAACGACACCCTCTATGGCAAGGAATTGCCGGGGCTGCTGAAGGCCGGTGAGATCGAACAGAAAGACATCGACAACGCCGTGCGTGAAGTGCTCGCCGCCAAGTACGACATGGGCCTGTTCAAGGACCCGTACCTGCGCATCGGCAAGGCCGAGGATGACCCGGCCGACACCTACGCCGAAAGCCGCCTGCACCGCGCCGAGGCCCGTGATGTCGCGCGCCGCAGCCTGGTGTTGCTGAAGAACCAGGGCGAAACCCTGCCGCTGAAGAAAACCGCGAAAATCGCTCTGGTCGGTCCGCTGGCCAAGGCGCCGATCGACATGATGGGCAGTTGGGCCGCTGCTGGCCGTCCCGAGCAATCGGTGACTTTGTTCGACGGCATGACCAGTGCGCTTGGCGCGCAGTCGACGCTGATCTACGCCCGTGGCGCGAACATCACCAGCGACAAGAAAATCCTCGATTACCTGAACTTCCTCAACTTTGACGCGCCGGAAGTCGTGGATGATCCGCGCTCGGCCAATGTGTTGATCGATGAAGCGGTCAAGGCTGCCAAGCAAGCGGATGTGGTGGTGGCAGCGGTGGGCGAATCCCGTGGCATGTCCCACGAATCGTCGAGCCGCACCGACCTGAACATCCCGGCCGCCCAGCGCGAGCTGATCAAGGCGTTGAAAGCCACCGGCAAACCGCTGGTACTGGTGTTGATGAATGGCCGTCCGCTGTCGATTCTCGAAGAGAAAGAGCAGGCTGACGCGATTCTGGAAACCTGGTTCAGCGGCACCGAAGGCGGCAACGCCATCGCTGACGTGCTGTTCGGCGACTACAACCCGTCGGGCAAACTGCCGATCAGCGTCCCTCGCTCGGTGGGTCAGATTCCGACCTACTACAACCACCTGAGCATTGGCCGGCCGTTCACTCCGGGCAAACCGGGCAACTACACCTCGCAGTATTTCGAGGACACTACCGGGCCACTGTTCCCGTTCGGCTTCGGTCTGAGCTACACCAACTTCAGCCTGACCGACATGGCCCTGTCGTCGACCACACTGAACAAAACCGGCAAGCTCGACGCCAGCGTTGTGGTGAAGAACACCGGCAAGCGTGACGGCGAAACCGTGGTGCAGCTGTACATCCAGGACGTGACCGGTTCGATGATCCGCCCGGTCAAGGAGCTGAAGAACTTCCAGAAAGTAATGGTCAAGGCCGGCGAACAGAAAGTCGTGCACTTCACCATCACCGAGGATGACCTGAAGTTCTACAACGCCCAGCTCAAGTACGCCGCGGAACCGGGCAAGTTCAACGTGCAGATCGGCCTGGACTCCCAGGACGTGACTCAGCAGAGTTTTGAGTTGCTGTAATCCTGCGCACGAACTGATCGTTCCCACGCTCTGCGTGGGAACGATCTGAACGACTACCCCCGTCGATCCAGCAGATTCACCACCAGCCGATCCACCCATCCCCACACCCTTTGCTTGACCCGCCGCCACAACGGTCGGCGCTTCCATGCTTCGAGGCTGACTTCCTGGCTCAGGGCAAAATCGTTCTCGAAACTCGCCGCCACCGCCCGGGTCAGTCCGGGGTCCAGGGCTTCGAGGTTGGCTTCCAGATTGAAGCGCAGATTCCAGTGATCGAAGTTGCAGGAGCCGATGCTCACCCAGTCATCGATCAACACCATCTTCAGGTGCAGGAAACACGGCTGGTATTCGAAGATCTTTACCCCGGACCTGAGCAGACGCGGGTAGTAGCGATGCCCGGCGTAGCGCACCGACGGGTGATCAGTGCGCGGCCCGGTCAGCAGCAGACGCACATCGACGCCACGCGCCGCCGCCCGGCGCAGTGAGCGACGGACTTTCCAGGTCGGCAGGAAATACGGCGTGGCCAGCCAGATTCGGCGCTGGCCGCTGTTCAGCGCGCGAACCAGCGATTGCAGAATATCGCGGTGTTGGCGGGCGTCGGCATAGGCGACCCGGCCCATGCCCTCGCCCATGGCCGGCACTCGCGGCAGGCGCGGCAAACCGAAGTGCGCAGTGGGTTTCCAGGCACGCCGATGGCGGTTGGCGATCCATTGGCGGTCGAACAGCAACTGCCAGTCGATGACCAAGGGGCCGGTGATTTCCACCATCACTTCGTGCCATTCGCAGGTGTCTTCGCCCGGTGCCCAGAACTCATCGGTGACCCCGGTGCCGCCAACCACCGCCAGGCATTGATCCACCAGCAGCAGTTTGCGGTGGTCGCGATAAAAATTGCCCACCCAGCGGCGCCAGCTCAGGCGATTGTAGAAACGCAACTCGACACCGGCGGCCATCAGGCGCTGACGCAAAGTCAGGGTGAACGCCAGGCTGCCATAGTCATCGAACAGACAGCGCACCCGCACGCCGCGTTCGGCAGCCTGGACCAGCGCCTGAACCATGGCCTCGGCGCAGGCACCCGCCTCCACCAGGTACAGTTCCAGTTCGACTTGTTCTTCGGCGCGGGCAATTGCCACCAGCATGCGCGGAAAAAACTGCGGGCCATCGATCAGCAGTTCAAAGCGATTGCCGTCGCGCCACGGAAAAATTGCGCCGCGCATTTCAGCGCGCCGTGAAAATCAGCACCGCACCCACCGGCACCGACAGACTGATGGCCGACAAACCGGCAACCTTGCGCAAGCTTTCCAGGCCCGGGGCCAGGCCGAAATCTTCAGCGCTGATCACCAACGGTTCGAGGGTCACCACTTGGAAGCGTCGGTCATCGAGACGGGTCGCCAGCAGTTCGGCGTTGTATTGGTGTTGTTTGCCATGCAGGTTGACGGTCAGCGGCAGGCGCAACTCCAGTTGCGCACCGGGCGCCAGGTCGTTGATCGGTCGCAGATCGATTTGCGTCGTGATCAGTGCCTCAGGGAACGTCTGGATATCAAACAGCTCCTTGCGCATGCGTTCGTCACGCAACGGAATGCCACTGTTGACCGACTCCAGCTCGACCTCCACCTGAGCCAGGCCCTTGGGATCGACCTTACCGTGCAACACCAGAAAGCGCTGCACTTCAGAGATATTGGCGTTTTTAGTGCTGATGAACGACAGCCGCGAGGACTCGCCATCCAAGTACCAATTGGCCTGGGCCGACACGGTGACACCGGCCAGCAGCAGGGAAGCGAGGGTTTTAGAGAAGGACCGCTTGAACATAGAAACTCGGGGGCAGATAAACCTGAGCGAACCTTAACCGTCCGCGAGTCAGTTGCAAACCTGTAGCAGCTGCCGAAGGCTGCTACGGGGATAGGTGTAGTTCAGGGTTGCAGGCGACAACCCTGGCGTTCGCCGACCCAAACAGCACTGTTGCTGCGCCCGATACCACCCACCGTCACACGCTTGCTCGAGGCGTCATCGACGAAACCGCTGGTGGATAAATACTGCTTCACATAACCCTGGCAATACTCGGCCGAATTGTTCATCACATAGCGGCACGAGCAGTATTCCTTGGCGGTATAGGCGCTAATGATGTCCGGGAACGCCCACAACGCGACACGTTCCTGCCAGACCCAGCCGAACAAGACGATCAGCAGTACCAATAACAGCGTGCTGAGCGGTCGACGGCGAACAAAACCATGGCGGCTCATGGCTGCACCTTCATGGCAAACGCCTTGAGCGCGAGCCTGAGCAATTCGTTGTGCCGATAACCCCCATCGCGATCATCGCCGTAGCGCACAATCACCAGGTTTTCGCTGGGAATCACGTACATCGCCTGGCCCCAATGGCCCAGCGCGGCGAAGGTGTCGGCAGGGGCGTCAGGCCAGGGTTGGGTCGCGCCATCCATTGCGCGATTGAGCCACCAATGCCCGCCGGGCACTGCTTCATCCTGGTTGGCTTGATAGCGGGCGAAAGGCTCACGGCTGAAGTCGACCCAATCCTTGGGTAGCAGTTGCCGCTCCCGCCAACGACCGTCGCGCGACATCAACAGGCCGACCCGCGCCAGGTCCCGGGCGGTGAGGTAGGCGTAGGACGATGCGACAAACGTCCCCGTGGCATCCGCCTCCCACACCGCACTGCGAATCCCCAAGGGCTCGAACAGTGCGGTCCACGGATAATCCGGATAACGGGCCGGGCCGACGATGGTTTTAAGCGCAGCGGACAGCAGATTGCTGTCGCCGCTGGAGTAGCGGAATGCCTGACCGGGTTTGGCGTACTTGTCGTGGTCGGCGGTGAACGCGGCCATGTCGCGGTGACCACGGGTGTAGAGCATGGCCACCACCGAGGACTTCAATGGGGCGTATTCGTAGTCTTCCTGCCAGTCCAGGCCCGAGGCCCAGTGCAGCAGGTCGGCCATGGTCATGGCGGGGTGTTTTTCCAGCGGCGGATAGAACTTCTGCACCGGATCCTGGAGTTTGAACAGGTCTTCGCCATAGGCCACACCGAGGACTGTGGCCATGAGGCTTTTGCTGATCGACCAGGTCAGGTGCGGTGTTTCAGCAGTGGTCGGGCCGGCGTAGCGTTCGTAGACGAGTTGGCCGTCGCGGATCACCAGCAAGGCATCGGTGCGAATGCCTTGGTGAGTGGCATCGTCGCGGGGCGGAAAAGCGTAGTTTTCCAGGGTTTGAAGTGCCGGGCCGGTGACTTTCGGGCCGGGCAGCCATTGCTCGGCCGGCCAGTTTTCGGCTTGGGCCGCGAGGCTGAGCAGCAGCATGAAAATCAGGGACAAGCCTTTGAACATGGGGGGCGCTCGGAGGGATGAACCTGCAGAGCCTAGTCGAGGTTGATGACAGTTCCGGGATTTGCGTTGCCAATGAGGCCGCCTTCGCGGGCAAGCCTCGCTCCTACAGGGATAACACTGAAACCTGTAGGAGCGAGGCTTGCCCGCGAAGGGTCCCTTCAGCCTTACGACAATCCCGCCAACGCCTTGGCCAACCGCTTCCCTCGCGCCCCTGCCGCCAAATCCATCACGGTCTGATCGCGCTGCCACATCTGCGCCCATTCTGGCGGGCCATCGGTCAGGGCCTGATTCACTTCAGCCTTGAGCCCATCGAACTGCGCAAACAACCCCCCCAACAATACATGCCCGGCCGGATTGTTCGGCGCCTGGCGGCTGACTTCCGCACACCCGGCCAGCAGCGCCAGCAAACGCAGTTGCAAGGTTTGCGGCCAGTCGCTGTCCTGGCCGACACCGAACAGCCACGCAGTCATGGCGCTCAGCACATAGATGTCTTCCAGGGTGCGGAACGGTTTGACGTAAGCATCCCACCCATCCCCCGCCAGTAATTCGCACAGCGCGTTGTCGAGAAACAGCCGGCCGTGGCCTATGTCCGGCATCAGCGGCATCGGAGCGAGCTTTTCCAGACGTACACCCGGTTCGCCGGGGTAAACCACCGCAAGGTTCAAGCGCGGCACTTCGCCGGGCTCTTCACTGCGAGCGGCGACCAGCAGCCAGTCGGCGGCATCGCCGGCGGTGACGAAATCCTTACGCCCGCTCAGGCGCAGATCGCGCAGCCGGGTCTGCATGTCCGCCACCCGCAAGCTGCGCTGTTCGGTCGCGCACAACGCGCCGAGGCTCAGCGGCGCGCTCGGCCAGAGCATACGCAACGCCGCCTGATAGCCCACCAGAAACGCCAGCCCTGGCGTCGTCATCAACCGTCCGCCGGCCACCGCCAATTCGAACGGCGACACCGCGCCCAATTGTTGCAACAAGGCTGCGAACCCTTCGCCCAAATCAGGATTGGCGGGCAGACGATCGCGGCGTTTCAACAGGGTTTGCCAGGGCATAAGAGGCTCCTCAAAGGCTGTCATATAAGCATCACCAAAGCTTCATGGCGATGACACCGGGGCTACATAGCCTGACTTTGCACAACACGGCTGCATAAAGAAAGTCGATCGGCTGCAACCCAAGACGGGTGGCCAGCCCGTACGGAGACTCACAATGACTCAGATCGCCCGCATCAGCGACACCGGCAATGAACGCCGCCTGCAAGCCGAACGCCTGGTGGGCGCCGAGGCGTTGCAGGAAGCCCAGGCCTTGCGCTTCAACGTGTTCAGCGGCGAATTCAACGCCAGGCTGAAGGGCGCGGAGTTGGGTCTGGACATGGATGACTATGATGTTCACTGCGCCCACATCGGCGTGCGTGACTTGAACACCGGACGCCTGGTGGCGACCACCCGGTTGCTCGACCACACGGCCGCCAGCAGCCTGGGCAAGTTCTACAGCGAAGAAGAATTCAGCCTGCATGGCCTGGTCCATCTGAAAGGCCCGATCCTGGAAATCGGTCGCACCTGCGTCGACCCGGCCTACCGCAACGGCGGCACTATCGCCGTGCTCTGGGGTGAACTGGCCGAAGTGTTGAACCAGGGCGGCTACAGCTATTTGATGGGGTGCGCGAGCATTCCGATGCAGGATGGCGGCATTCAAGCCCACGCGATCATGCAGCGCCTGCGCGAACGCTACCTGTGCACCGAACACCTGCGGGCCGAGCCGAAAAAGCCACTGCCGACGCTGGATATTCCGTCCAATGTCATCGCCGAAATGCCGCCGCTGCTCAAGGCCTACATGCGCCTGGGCGCGAAAATCTGCGGCGAGCCGTGCTGGGACGAGGACTTCCAGGTGGCCGACGTGTTCATCCTGCTCAAGCGCGACGAGCTCTGCCCGCGCTACGCCAAGCACTTCAAGGCGGCTGTGTAATGAGCCGCTTGCGGGTGTACGCGCGAATTGCGCGAGTGCTTTTGGTGGTGACGCTGGGCTTGAGCATGGCCAGTGTGTTCGGGTTGTTCGAGCGACTGGGGATTGCCCATTCGATGGTCCGCCGCCAGCGCTGGTCGCGGTTTTTCATGGCGCGGTTGAGCAATGCCCTGCCCTTTCGCGTAACCGTGCATGGTGAGCTGCCCAAGCAACCGATGCTCTGGGTCAGCAATCACGTGTCCTGGACCGACATTCCGCTGCTGGGCATGCTCACGCCGCTGTCATTCCTGTCCAAGGCCGAAGTACGCACCTGGCCGGTGGCGGGCTGGTTGGCGGCCAAGGCCGGCAGCCTGTTCATTCGCCGTGGTTCAGGCGACAGTCAGTTGATCCGCAAACAAATGACCCGTCATCTGGAGCAAGAGCACCCGCTACTGATGTTCCCGGAAGGCACCACCACCGATGGCCGTTCGTTGCGCACGTTTCATGGTCGTTTGCTGTCGGCAGCGATCGATTCCGAAGTGGCGCTGCAACCGGTTGCGATTCGTTATCTGCGCGATGGCGAGCTCGATACCCTGGCACCGTTCATTGGCGATGATGATTTGCTGTCGCATCTGATGCGCTTGTTCGCCAATGATCGGGGAGAGGTAGAGATTCACCTGCTCAAACCGATCGAGTGCCAGGACCGGGAGCGTGCGGCGCTGGCGTTCGAGGCGCAGCAGGCGGTGCAGAAGGCGTTGTTTGGGGCGATTCCGCAGACACAACAGGAGCCGCTACGCCCGGCTATAGCGGCCTGATACAAATCCCCTGTGGGAGCGGCATCAAATCATCATGGGTGCCGTCGCTTAACATGAGTGAGTTGTTGCTGATTGGAGTTAACTGGCAAAATTATCCGAAGCCCGAAGCGTTGTTATCTATTATGGATGTGGAATTTCTCGTGGCTGAAATATTTGAATTCAATGACCGCGGTACCGAAGTGAACGGTGCAAGTTGTGCTTGTGGCTCGCCGTTGAAGCCAAGCAGGCTGAGTAGGCCGTTGCCGGGATGGCGGTGAGCATAGGGTGTGCAGGCCTGTGGATTCGCCTCTTCTGCGGCCACCACATTTAATACCGAACCTTGTTGATCGGTAGCGAGCAAGCGCGTTTCCACTGTGCTGCTTTGGTCCTTTTGCCGGGTTTCTCGATTGAGCTCCATCGCCGAGCTTCCTTAGTGAGTTTTCCACCCAGAGATTTACTGTCGTGCAATAGTCTTGATCTGCCTATTAGCAGATCTGATAGGTACATGTAAAATCAGGTGTTCGAGTCTGGCGGTGAGTTCGATGCAGGTTCCGAAAAAATGTGTTTTTTTCGCCCAAATTATTTTATACAGCGAGAACAATAACCAAATAAAGACCTAACAATATATACCTATTCTATATATCTACATCTATATACATATATATCTTCAAGTCACCGTCGACCTCGTAAATGCGCTAGTTCTTCCCTTATACTTTGAAGTGTCTCAGTGATGCTGTCAGGGAGCTGGTCCCGTGGAATATGGCTGGTGTTATCCCTTATTCTCTGACGGTGCGCTCTAAGCTCATTAATTCTGGTTTGGTTCCTCCCCGGTCGGATCCTTGGGGCTTCCTCAGGAAAAGGATATCGAGGGGGCAGCACGGTACGATCTCGATCCGGTGTATTGCTGCTTCGCACTCCCGATGAAGCCAGGTTTTCTCTTGAAGAGTAAGGAGGGGGCAAAATGTCTTGAGCTGAATAAGGTGGTGGAAGTTCATTGGGTTCTCGTAAGAACATGCGGTTGTTCGGAGTAAGCGTCTCGGGTGAATAAGGTGGTGGGCTTGCGGGCCTAATTGTCGTTGGAGTGGAAGCATTTTGCGCGACTGCATCTTCGTAGGTGAGATGAACTCGGGCTGAACGAGGTGTACGTCCGAAAATATTTTGTACTCCCTTGAACAAGTTCCCAATATGACCTGTTGGATCCACTCGATTCACCGGATCCCCCACACAATACGCATACGCATTTAACCCACCCTCCCCAAATGGACTCCAACTGTCCGGGCTGTTGAACCGCATTAACACCGGGTTAAACGCCCGATAGCCATTGCCCAGCAAATGATGCCCGGTCATTGGCTCCGAAAGCTCGCCGTTGAAGCCAAGCAGGCTAAGCAAGCCGTTGTCGGGATGGCGGTGACCATAGGGTGTGTAGGCCTGTGGATTCGGGCCCGTTGTCGTCAGCACACTCAACACCGAACTCTGTTGATCAGTGGCGAGCAAGCGTGTTTCTACAATGCGGTTCTGCCGGGTTTCTCGATTGAGTTGCATCGCAGGGCTTCCTGAATGAGCGTTCGATCCAAAGTGCTACTGTCGTCCAGTTGACCGGTTGTGCCTACTAGCAAAACTGATAGGGTCGGACAACGCAGTAATAAATGGAAGGATGTACGAGGAACATGAGCACCCGTAGCCATTCAAATCGGCAGTTTTATCGCCACTGAATCGGGGGAGGTTCATCGTATAAGAGGATGTCTGGATGAAGATTTCACGCGGTATTGCACTGGCATCACTCATGACTCTGGCGGGCAGCCCCGTCTTCGCTCAGTTCAGCCTGAGTGACGCGGCCAATGCCATTTCGGGGATGAAGGGCGACAACGCGGCGACCGATGCCGTGCCGACTTCGCAGACGGCAGATCTGCTCGGTGCACTCAGCCAATTGAACGTGACGACCGCAACAAGCGATCGGCGGGACGGGGGCGATGCTGGGGTTGGCGAAGAATCAGTTGAGCTCGACGGACTATTCGGAACTGGCCAAGAGCGTGCCGGGGATCGATAAATTGTCGGGCGGTGGTGAATTGGGTGCGCTCGCCGGTTTGCTCGGGTCAAGCGGCAAGGCCGCCGGGCTGGACAACGCCTTGGGCGCCGTCAAGGACACTAATGACCTGAACAACGAGCCCAGGGCATGGACGGCGGCATGATCGGCCAGTTTGCTCCGGTGATCCTGCAATACCTCGGTCAGCAAGGCGTCGGCGGTTCGCTGCTGCAAAGCTTGAGCGGGATCTGGGGCATCAGCGCAGACACAGGCATCGGCAGTTGGATCTGATTTCCAGATCCTTGCCGGCCAGCTCCGGATACTTCGCCAGGAAAGCCTCGGTGTAGCGCTTCATGAACGGGTAATCCAGCGTTCACCATGCCAGCCCCAGGAACGGTACCCAGATCAGCTCTTTCTTGAGGAAGAATTTGAAAAATGGCGTGCGCCGGTTCAGCGTCTGGATCAACACCGGAATATCTACCCAGGATCGATGATTGCTGATCACCAGATACGCAGTGTCGCGTCGCAGATCGTCACTACCGCGAATGTCCCATAGGGTGGGGATGCAGAAGCGAAAGACCTATCAACATTTGTTGCGAGCGACGAACTTCTTTAATATTTTTTGGCCGAAATTCTTTCTTGTTCCTACTAAAATATCAAAGTAAATAACGACCTTCGGCATCGTCGCAATCATCGACGGCCGCTGGCTGGCCTCGAAATACCACGCAGCCAATTGCGGATTGGCCGCGCGCAAATCTATACAGCCCAGCGCACAGGCCACGCTGATCGCGGCGATGTCAAAGGTCAGCTCGGCGATCGCGTCCTTTTCCAGCAGTGCCAATGCGCGGCGAATCTGAATACCTCTCAATTGCCTAAGTGCCGAATGAAAAAGTGATAGGGCGGGATGAAAATAATTTTGATTCCATCAATCGTAGACCCCATCGCGGGCAAGCCACGCTCAAATTCGCGGTGTCGCTGAGAATGCCTGCAACTCGGGATAGAACAACCGAAAATCCTCGCTCAACGGTTCATACAACAACCGCAACTCCTGCATCGCTGCGGCCAGTTCCTCCGGCCGGGTCAACCTGCGCGAAATCCCCCGAAGCACCTGCTCCAACACCGCGAATTCCCGGTAAGAACCCAACCAGTCATTGGCCATCATGTGTGGCGCAATCCGCGCCAGGCGTTCCGGCAGTTGCGGCTCGGCGGACAGCACCCGGTACACATCCGAGGTGAATTGCTCCAGTGGCCGGTCGGCGTACAGCGTCCAGTCCCGTGCCAGGCAATGGTCGAAAAACACGTCGAGCACGATTCCGGCGTAACGCCTGCGCGTGATCGAAAACCGCGACAAGGCGATGTCCACCAGCGGATGGCGATCGGTAAACACGTCAATGCTGCGGTGCAACTGGATGGCCGCCTCGATCTCCGGATCGAACTGCCCTTGCAGTCGTCCTTTGACGAAATCGCCATACAGACTGCCGAGCATTTGACCGGGGCGCTGGCCACCGAGGTGCAGATGTGCGAGATAGTTCATGCGCGCAGCTTAGCACTGCGCCACCCATATCGTTATAACCCGATATACCGATTTACGCGGTCATCAGATCGAATTCATATTGGTATATCGCGAAGTACCGATTTAAAGTTCGCCTCATCGCGATATAGCGTTTTACTCATCACGAGCCCAAACCATGACCATCGACCTCGACGAAATAATAAAAGCGCTGGCACACCCAGTACGCCGAGACATCCTCATCTGGCTGAAAGACCCCAAGGTTCAGTTCCCGGAGCAGATCCACAACCACGAGTACGGCATTTGCGCCGGACAGATCGATCAACGCTGCGGCCTGTCGCAGTCGACCGTGTCCGCCCATTTGGCGACGTTGCAACGGGCGGGACTGATCAGCAGCCAGAAAGCCGGTCAATGGCACTTTTTCAAACGCAACGAGGACGTGATTCAGGCGTTCCTCGACGCCATCGTCAAGGAGCTCCGCGCTCCGACAAGGAACTGACAATGCCCCTCTCGCTACTCATTCTGGCCTTGAGCGCCTTCGCCATCGGCACCACCGAGTTCGTCATCATGGGCCTGTTGCCCGAAGTGGCGGCCGATCTCGGTGTGTCGATCCCCGGCGCCGGCTGGCTGGTGACCGGTTACGCCCTGGGCGTGGCCATCGGTGCGCCGTTCATGGCACTGGCCACCGCCAGACTGCCGCGCAAGGCCGCATTGGTAGCGTTGATGGGCATCTTCATCATCGGCAACCTGCTCTGCGCCCTGGCCAGTGACTACAACGTTTTGATGTTTGCCCGTGTGGTCACCGCGCTGTGTCACGGCGCCTTCTTCGGCATCGGCTCGGTGGTGGCGGCAGGTCTGGTGCCGGCCAACAAACGTGCGTCGGCCGTGGCCCTGATGTTCACCGGCCTGACCCTGGCCAACGTCCTCGGCGTGCCGCTGGGCACTGCGCTCGGTCAGGAAGCCGGCTGGCGTTCGACCTTCTGGGCGGTGACCGTGATCGGTGTGATTGCACTGATCGGCCTGATCCGCTTCCTGCCGGCCAAGCGCGATGAAGAGAAACTCGACATGCGCGCCGAACTGCGCGCCCTCAAAGGCGCCGGCATCTGGCTGTCGTTGAGCATGACCGCATTATTCGCTGCCTCGGTCTTCACCTTGTTCACCTACGTCGCGCCTCTATTGGGCGAGGTCACCGGAGTCTCGCCGCGCGGCGTGACCTGGACCTTGATGCTCATCGGCCTGGGCCTGACGGTCGGCAACATCATCGGCGGCAAGCTGGCGGACAAAAGCATGGCGGCGACGCTGATCGGCGTGTTCATCACCATGGCCGTGGTTTCCACCGTACTGACCTGGACCAGTGTCGCGGTGATTCCAACCGAAATCACCTTGTTCCTCTGGGCCACCGCGTGCTTCGCCGCTGTACCCGCCCTGCAAGTGAACGTTGTGACCTACGGCAAGGCGGCACCGAACCTGGTATCGACCCTGAACATCGGCGCTTTCAACGTTGGCAACGCGCTCGGTGCCTGGGTCGGTGGCAGCGTCATTGCCCACGGCTTCGGTCTCACCAGCGTGCCGCTCGCGGCAGCCGCACTGGCGGTACTCGCCCTGCTGGTGACCCTGATTACTTTCCGTCAGAGCGGTAATCCCGAACTGGCCCCTGCTACCAACTGATACCTCACGAGGGTTGTATTAAATGACGACTATTTTCGATCCGATCAAACTGGGCGACCTCGAGTTGGCCAACCGCATCATCATGGCGCCGCTGACCCGCTGCCGCGCCGACGAAGGCCGTGTACCGAACGCGCTGATGGCCGAGTACTACGTGCAACGCGCCTCCGCCGGCCTGATCCTCAGCGAAGCCACGTCGGTGACACCAATCGGCGTGGGCTACCCGGACACTCCCGGCATCTGGTCCAACGATCAGGTGCGCGGCTGGAGCAACGTGACCAAAGCAATCCACGGCGCTGGCGGCAAAATTTTCCTGCAACTGTGGCACGTGGGTCGGATTTCCCACCCCTTGTACCTGAACGGCGAGGCACCGGTCGCGCCGAGCGCCATCCAGCCTAAGGGTCATGTCAGCCTGGTTCGCCCATTGGCCGATTTCCCAACTCCGCGCGCCCTGGAAACCGCTGAAATCGCCGACATCATCGACGCTTACCGCGTGGGTGCCGAGAACGCCAAGGCGGCCGGTTTCGACGGTGTGGAAATCCACGGCGCCAACGGTTACCTGCTCGACCAGTTCCTGCAAAGCAGTACCAACCAGCGCACCGACAACTACGGCGGCTCCCTGGAAAACCGTGCACGTCTGTTGCTGGAAGTGACCGATGCGGCCATCGAAGTCTGGGGCGCGGGCCGCGTGGGTGTGCACCTGTCACCGCGTGCCGACCTCCATGACATGGGCGACGACAACCTGTCCGAGACCTTCACCTACGTCGCTCGCGAATTGGGCAAACGCGGCATCGCCTTCATTTGCTCGCGCGAGAAAGAAGCCGGCGACAGCCTCGGCCCACAACTGAAAGAAGCCTTCGGCGGCCCGTACATCGCCAACGAGCGCTTCACCAAGGACAGCGCCAACGAGTGGCTGGTCAGCGGCAAGGCTGACGCGGTGGCGTTCGGTGTACCGTTCATTGCCAACCCGGATCTGCCGGCACGTTTGAAGGCCGATGCGCCGTTGAACGAGGCGCGTCCGGAATTTTTCTACGGCAAGGGTCCGGTGGGTTATATCGACTATCCAGCGTTGTAAGCGTGCGCCGTTGAAACGCAAAAGCCCCGACTCGAAAGAGCCGGGGCTTTTGCTTATGGAAGATAAGGAGCGTCCGCCGCGGCCTGAGCCTTCGGGGTGTGATCACACTCATTCACAAACACGACACAAAATCCCTACAAAATACGTAGCTCGCTACCTATCAACCTGGCGATTGTACGTATATAAAAGCACCCCATTACAGAAAGGCGAGCGAAATAAAGACGTTTGCCCGCTTCAAGTCTTGACACAATCGGATCCAATTACGCATTTTGTTTCAATTGCGCAGGCTGGGACTCAAGCGCAGCATATCCAGCCCTGTATCGACACAGCGCTCGGCTTCGGTGTGCAGTTGAAAACTGTCGGGAGCCAATAGCCACTGATACAGGGTGCCATCGATGTACGCATGCAGGCTGATGGCCGCGCGGGCAGTGTCGAGGTCTTCCGGCAATTGCCCGCGATTCACCGCATTACTCAGGGCCAGAGCGATTCGCACATTGCAATCGAGACTGGCCGTTCGGCGCTGCTGGCGCAGGTCGCACATTTCATCGGTGAATTCACACTTATGAAACAGAATCTCGTTGATGCGTCGGGTTTTCGGGTCCAGGGCAACTTGATGAAACAAATGAATCAGCAGCTTGCGCATGCAGCCCAGCGGATCGAGTTCATCTTCGCTTTCACTGGCCTTGGCCAATTCATCCAGCGGCTCATGCAAGGTATCGAGCATCGCCTGCACCAGATCCGCCTTGTTGCTGAAATGCCAGTAGATGGCCCCGCGAGTCACGCCGGCCAGGGTAGCGATATCCGCCAGCGTCGTGCGTGCCACGCCCCGTTCATAAAAGGCTTTTTCTGCCGCTTCGAGTATCTGGCTTCGGGTTTCTTGAGCTTCCTCTTTGGTACGTCGGACCATGGCAGTAAAAACCTCAATCAGGGTGTGCTTCAGCGATGTCTGAACATCCACTGAACAAAAGTGGGGCGAGCCCTCTTGGGCTTCGTCTGCGGCCTACAATTCAAACCTTTGAACGGCTTTTGTAACCGTGTGGGTCACCGCCAAGGGCCTTTACAAACAACCATGAACGTAAGTATATTCCTTAGCAAGCTACTTATCCACCCGGCAAAATTTTTTTACCCTTCTACATTTCTTGTGCGCAATTTGCGCGCCTGACCGAGGATCTTCATGCAATTCAAGCCAGCTGTTACCGCTCTGGTTACTGCCGTCGCCCTGGCATCGCTGCTCAGCGGATGTAAAAAGGAAGAGGCGGCACCTGCCGCACCACCCCCTCAGGTCGGCGTCGTAACCCTGCAACCTCAAGCCTTCACCCTGACGTCCGAACTTCCAGGGCGCACCAGTGCGTTCCGCATTGCCGAAGTTCGCCCACAGGTCAATGGCATCATTCTCAAACGACTGTTCAAGGAAGGCGGCGACGTCAAGGCTGGTCAGCAGCTCTATCAAATCGACCCATCGGTCTATGACGCGACCCTGAAAAGCGCTGAAGCCAACCTGCGTTCGACCAAGTCGATCTCTGACCGCTACAAGCAACTGGTCGACGAACAGGCTGTCAGCCGTCAGGAATACGACACCGCGCTGGCCAACCGCCTGCAATCGGAAGCGTCCCTGCAGACCGCCCAGATCAATGTGCGTTACACCAAGGTCTACGCACCGATCTCCGGTCGCATCGGCCGTTCGTCGGTGACCGAAGGCGCGCTGGTCAGCAGCGGCCAGTCCGACGCCATGGCAGTCATTCAGCAACTGGATCCGATCTACGTCGACGTCACCCAGTCTTCAGTAGAGCTGCTTGAGCTACGCCGCGAACTGGAAAGCGGTCGTCTGCAAAAGGCTGGCGATAATGCCGCCGCGGTCAAGCTGACTCTCGAGGACGGCAGCCAGTACACGCTGGACGGCAAGCTCGAGTTCTCCGAAGTTTCGGTTGACCAGACCACCGGCTCCGTGACCCTGCGTGCCGTGTTCCCGAACCCTGATCACACACTGCTGCCGGGTATGTTCGTTCACGCTCAGTTGCAGGCCGGTGTGGACAGCGCGGCGATTCTGGCCCCGCAACAAGGCGTGACACGCGACCTCAAGGGCTCTCCGACCGCGCTGGTCGTCGGTCCGGACAACAAGGTCGAACTGCGTCAGCTCAAGGCCAGCCGCACTGTCGGTAACCAATGGCTGATTGAAGACGGTCTGAAGGCAGGTGATCGCGTGATCACCGAAGGGCTGCAATTCGTCAGACCTGGCGTTGAAGTCAAGGCCACTGAAGCCACTAACGTTGGCATAAAGAGCCCGGCCCCCGCACAGGCAGCTAATACAGCTGTCGGCGGTAAAGGGGAGTAAACCATGTCGAAATTTTTTATCGACCGTCCGATTTTCGCCTGGGTGATTGCCCTGGTGATCATGCTGGTCGGGGCTCTATCGATCCTCAAACTGCCGATCAACCAATACCCGAGCATTGCGCCTCCGGCCATTGCCATCTCGGTGACCTACCCAGGCGCGTCCGCACAAACCGTGCAGGACACCGTGGTGCAGGTGATCGAGCAACAGCTCAACGGTATCGACAACCTGCGTTATGTCTCGTCGGAAAGTAACTCCGATGGCAACATGACCATTACCGCGACCTTCGAGCAGGGCACCAGCTCTGATACCGCGCAGGTCCAAGTGCAGAACAAACTGAACCTGGCCACCCCGCTGTTGCCGCAAGAAGTGCAGCAACAGGGCATCCGCGTGACCAAATCGGTGAAAAACTTCCTGATGGTCATCGGCGTGGTATCGCGCGACGGCAGCATGACCAAGGACGACCTGTCCAACTACATCGTGTCTAACATGCAAGACCCGATTTCGCGCACCGCCGGTGTTGGTGACTTCCAGGTCTTCGGTGCTCAGTACGCGATGCGGATCTGGCTCGACCCGGCCAAGTTGAACAACTTCAACCTGACCCCGGTGGACGTGAGAACCGCGATCGCGGCGCAAAACGTCCAGGTCTCGTCCGGTCAGCTCGGCGGCTTGCCTGCCCTGCCCGGCCAGCAACTGAACGCTACGATCATCGGCAAAACCCGCCTGCAAACCGCCGAGCAGTTCAAGGCGATCCTGCTGAAGGTCAACAAGGACGGCTCGCAAGTGCGGGTCGGCGACGTTGCGGAAGTTGCTCTGGGCGGTGAAAACTACTCGGTCAGCGCCCAGTTCAATGGCGCCCCGGCCTCCGGCCTGGCGGTAAAACTGGCCAACGGTGCCAACGCCCTCGACACGGCGAAAGCCCTGCGCAAAACCATCGACGACCTGAAACCGTTCTTCCCGGAAGGGATGGAAGTAGTGTTCCCGTACGACACCACTCCGGTGGTGACCGAGTCGATCAAGGGTGTGGTTGAAACCCTGGTCGAAGCGATCGTACTGGTGTTCCTGGTGATGTTCCTGTTCCTGCAAAACTTCCGTGCCACCGTCATCACCACGATGACCGTGCCCGTGGTATTGCTCGGTACGTTCGGGATCCTCGCGGCGTTCGGCTTCAGCATCAACACCCTGACCATGTTCGGTATGGTATTGGCCATCGGTTTGCTGGTGGACGATGCCATCGTCGTGGTGGAAAACGTCGAACGGGTCATGAGCGAAGAAGGCCTGTCACCCAAGGAGGCCACCAAGAAATCCATGGGGCAGATCCAGGGTGCGCTGGTCGGTATCGCCCTGGTGCTGTCGGCGGTACTGTTGCCGATGGCGTTCTTCAGTGGCTCCACCGGTGTGATCTACAAGCAGTTCTCGATCACCATCGTCTCGGCCATGGCCCTGTCGGTACTGGTAGCGTTGATCTTCACCCCGGCGCTCTGCGCCACCATGCTCAAAGCGATTCCGAAGGGTGAGCACGGCACACCGAAACGCGGCTTCTTCGGCTGGTTCAACCGCAGCTTCGATCGTGGCGTCAAAAGCTACGAGCGCGGTGTGGGCAACATGCTCGCGCACAAGGCTCCGTACCTGCTGGCGTACCTGATCATCGTGGTCGGCATGATCTGGCTGTTCACCCGTATTCCAACGGCGTTCCTGCCGGAAGAAGACCAGGGCGTACTGTTTGCCCAAGTGCAGACCCCGGCCGGTTCCAGCTCCCAGCGCACGCAAGTGGTCGTGGACGAAATGCGCGAATTCCTGCTGCGTCCGAGCACGGAGGGTGGCGAAGGCGACGCGGTGGCCTCGGTGTTTACCGTGACCGGCTTCAACTTCGCCGGCCGTGGCCAGAGTTCGGGCATGGCGTTCATCATGCTCAAACCATGGGACGAACGTAACGCCGACAACAGCGTGTTCAAACTGGCGGCCCGCGCCCAGCAGCACTTCTTTACCTTCCGCGATGCGATGGTGTTTGCCTTCGCCCCGCCGGCGGTACTGGAATTGGGTAACGCCACCGGTTTCGACGTGTTCCTGCAGGACCGCGCCGGTATCGGTCACGACAAGCTGATGGCGGCACGTAACCAGTTCCTCGGCATGGCGGCGCAAAGCAAGGTTCTGTCGCAAGTGCGTCCTAACGGCCTGAACGACGAGCCGCAATACCAGCTGGAAATCGACGATGAGAAGGCCAGCGCCCTGGGCGTGACCCTCACCGACATCAACAACACCCTGTCGATTGCCTTGGGCAGCAGCTATGTGAACGACTTCATCGACCGCGGTCGCGTGAAGAAGGTTTACATCCAAGGCTTGCCCGGTGCGCGCATGAGCCCCGAAGACCTGAAGAAGTGGTACGTGCGCAACAGCGCCGGCACCATGGTTCCGTTCTCGGCGTTCGCCAAGGGTGAGTGGATCTACGGTTCGCCGAAACTGGCCCGTTACAACGGCGTGGAAGCGATGGAAATCCTCGGTGCCCCGGCACCCGGTTATTCCACGGGTGAAGCCATGGCCGAAGTCGAAGCCCTGGCCAAGAAACTGCCGGCCGGCGTCGGTATTTCCTGGACCGGCCTGTCGTATGAGGAACGTCTGTCCGGCTCGCAAGCGCCAGCGTTGTACGCCTTGTCGCTGCTGATGGTGTTCCTGTGTCTGGCGGCGCTGTATGAAAGCTGGTCGATTCCGATCGCGGTGATGCTGGTGGTACCGCTGGGGATTATCGGTGCGCTGATGGCGACCAGTCTGCGCGGTCTGTCCAACGACGTGTACTTCCAGGTGGGGCTGTTGACCACTATCGGTCTGGCGGCGAAAAACGCCATTCTGATCGTCGAGTTCGCCAAGGAACTGCATGAGCAAGGACGTAGCCTGCGCGATGCCGCGATCGAAGCCTGTCGGATGCGTCTGCGACCGATCATCATGACTTCGCTCGCGTTCGTGCTCGGCGTGGTCCCACTGGCCATTTCCACGGGCGCAGGTTCGGGTAGCCAGCATGCGATCGGTACCGGTGTGATTGGCGGTATGATCACGGCCACTGTGCTGGCGATCTTCTGGGTCCCATTGTTCTTTGTCACCGTGTCGTCCATGGGTCAGCGCAAAATCGCCGACCAAGATGATGACGCCATTGAACCTTCTAAAGAGGCTGGCTAATGAGCAAGTCGCTACTCTCCATCGCAGTCGCCGCCTTCGTGCTGAGCGGCTGCTCGCTGATACCCGATTATCAGCAACCTGAAGCACCGGTGGCGGGCCAATACCCGCAAGGCCCGGCGTATTCGCCGGCCCAGGCGCCCAACCAGGCCGCCGCCGAACAAGGCTGGAAGCAGTTTTTCCACGACCCGGCGCTGCAACAACTGATTCAGACCGCGCTTGAGAATAACCGTGACCTGCGCGTCGCGGCGCTGAACATCGACGCTTATGCGGCTCAATACCGCATCCAGCGTGCCGATCTGTTCCCGGCCGTTTCGGCCACCGGCAGCGGCAGCCGTCAACGCGTCCCGGCACGGGCCTCGCAGACTGGTGAAGCGGGCATCACCAGCTCCTACTCGGCCACCGTCGGCATCAGCGCCTACGAACTCGACCTGTTCGGTCGGGTGCGCAGCCTGAGCGAAGAAGCCCTGCAGAAGTACTTCGCCACGGAAGAAGCGCGCCGCAGCACGCAGATCAGCCTGGTGGCCAGTGTGGCCAATGCCTACCTGACCTGGCAGGCTGACAAGGAGCTGCTGAAACTGACCCAGGAAACCCTCGGTGCCTACGAGGAGAGCTACAAGCTCACCTCGCGCAGCAACGAAGTGGGTGTAGCCTCGGCGCTGGATCTGGCCCAGTCGCGTACCTCGGTGGAAAACGCCCGTGCGCAACTGGCCAAATACACCCGTCAGGTTGCCCAGGATGAAAACAGCCTGGTGCTGCTGCTCGGCACCGGTATCCCGGCCAATCTGCAAGCGGCCAAGCCACTGTCGGACGACGTGCTGAGCGAAGTGCCGGCCGGCCTGCCGTCGGACTTGCTGCAACGTCGTCCGGACATTCTTCAGGCCGAGTACAACCTCAAGGCTGCCAACGCCAACATCGGCGCGGCACGGGCTGCGTTCTTCCCGAGCATCAGCCTGACCGCCAATGCCGGCTCCCTGAGCCCGGACCTGTCCGGTCTGTTCAAGGGCGGTTCGGGCACCTGGTTGTTCCAGCCACAAATCAATCTGCCGATCTTCAACGCCGGCAGCCTGCGCGCCAGCCTGGATTACTCGAAAATCCAGAAAGACATCGGCGTGGCGAACTACGAGAAGTCCATTCAAACGGCCTTCCAGGAAGTCGCCGACGGCCTGGCCGCACGCCAGACTTACACCGAGCAGTTGCAGGCTCAGCGTGACTTCGTCAGCGCCAACCAGGATTACTACCGTCTGGCCGAGCGTCGTTACCGCATCGGTGTCGACAGCAACCTGACCTTCCTCGACGCCCAGCGCCAACTGTTCAGTGCCCAACAAGCGCTGATCACCGACCGTCTGGCGCAGCTGACCAGCGCGGTCAATCTGTACAAAGCGTTGGGCGGTGGCTGGAATGAACAGACGGCGAAGAACGAGCCGTTGAAAGAAGAAGCGCCGAAGATGAAATTGTTCTGATAGCGCGGTAAACACGAAGCCCACCGATTGGTGGGCTTTTTGTTGGCTATAGGAAAAGTTGTATTGGCCATGTTGGCCTCATTCGGCCAACAAACTACCGTCGGCTCCCATGATGCGGCTAACGACCAGCCGGGCCGGCAAAGGCTCTCCGGACTTGTGCAAGGTCTTGCGTTCGGACCTGTCCTTGAGAAACGGCTGAGCCTTGCGGGTCAATACGACTGAGGTTTCCCCAACCCATTGAATGGCGGGCTTTCCCTTGTATTCAACTTGCGGGTTTCCCTATAAGTGAGCCCGCTACCAATCTTGCTCAAAGGTTGGGATTGACCTTCGTAACTCGCCGTGGAGCCCGCCTTCACGCGTAACAGCCAGTGCCAGCCATCGGCTTGCCAGCGTCTCATGTGAGCCACTGAGTCGGCTTCTCTCTAGCCCGGTCATTTGATATCCATGCCGTCCTTTTATAGACCAGGATTGGGATTTGTGTAGATACCTATGCCGCGATGAGGCCAGTACAATCAGCGGAAAACTCAATGGCGCTTGATAAACCCGGTCAACGCCGCCATCGCTTCCGGCGAACGCAACCGCTGGGTGAACAATGCACCCTCTTCTTCTATTACCTTGCGCAACAGTTCTCGATCCGGCGCTTTCATCAGTTGTTTACTGATGCGCACGGCCTCCGCCGGCAAAGACTCGAATCGCAACGCCATCTCCCGCGCCTTGGCCAACGCGGCTTCGCCACTGCCCAAGGCTTCAGTCGCTATCCCCCACGCTGCCGCCTGTTCACCACTGAACGCTTCGCCGAGCAACAACAACTGCGCCGCTTTGGCATGCCCGAGCAAGCGCGGCAGGATCAGGCTGGAACCGAACTCCGGGCATAACCCCAGATTGACGAACGGCATGCGCAACCGCGCATCCGTGCTGACATACACCAGATCGCAATGCAGCAGCATCGTCGTACCAATCCCCACCGCCGCACCGGCCACGGCGGCGATCACCGGTTTACGGCACTCCAGCAAATTGAGCATGAAGTGGAATACCGGGCTGTCGAGGTTGCTCGGGGGTTGCTGAAGGAAATCAAAAATATCGTTGCCGGCAGTGAAACACTCAGCGCCACCGGTGATCAGCACCGCATTGATTTCGGGGTCGGTGTCGGCTTGCTTCAAAGCCTCGGCCAGGTGGCTGTACATGGCGCGAGTCAGGGCGTTTTTCTTCTCGGGGCGATTGATGCGCAGGGTCAGCAGACCGCGCTCGCGTTCAAATCGGATGGTATCGGGCATGGTGAGTCTCGCGTCGTTAAACGATCAGCACTCAACCACGGGGTAGAAAGACATCCGCCAGCAGTTGATTGCGCGGCAAACCGGCCAGGTACAGGCGCCGGGCAAAGGCGTCGACGCTGTCGGGGGCTCCGCAGACTAAGGCCAGGGTTTGCCGCGAAACAAGGCGCAGTTGCGCCAAAGCCGCGGGCAACTCGGCCGCGGTCCAGAGCTCGACCGTCAGGTTTTCACGGCCGTCGGCCATGGCTTGCAGGGGTTTGGCCAGATAATGCTCATCCGCATCATGGGCCAGATGAATGACACGGATAGCGCCCTGGTGATCCTGACGCAATGCTTCGCGCAAAATACCGAACAACGGCCCCAGACCGGTACCGGCCGCCAATAACCACAGTGGTCGGATGTGCCAGTCCGGATCGTAATGCAGTGCCCCGCCGCGCAACTCGCCGAGGCGGATCGGATCGCCGATTTTCAAGCGGCGTGCCGCATCACTGAATTCCCCCGGTTGCCGGCAATCGAGGTGGAACTCCAGAAAGCGGTCTTCTTGCGGGAGGCTGGCCAGGGAATACGGCCGCGCCACCTGACCCGCCCACAACACCAGGTGCTGCCCCGCCTGATAGCGCAATGCTCGTTCGCTGGTCAGGCGCAAACGCAAGACGCTGGGGCTCAGCCAATCGCTGGCGACCACCTGAGCGGCAAGGCCATCACGCAGCGGGTCAAAGGTTTCAATTTGCAGATCGTCGACCACCTGGCATTGACAGGCCAACCGCCAACCCTTTTGACGCTGCTCATGGCTCAAGGCATCGGGACGGCTGTCGCTGGGCAAACCCTCGACACACTTGACCAGGCACGCATGGCAACTGCCGGCGCGGCAGCTATAGGGCACCGACACGCCGTTCTGATTCAAGGCATCGAGCAGATTGCTGCACGCCGCCACCGTCCATTGACGTTCGCCGACCCGTAACTCAGGCATCGACATTCTCCCAGGCTGCCGCGCAACGGTTACGGCCATCACGCTTGGCGCGATACAGCGCCTGATCGGCGCGGTGCAAGGCGTCATCCAGATCGTCGCCCGGTTCCAGCAAGGTCATGCCCGCCGACAGGCTGAGGTTGCTGACATCCAGACCAACCAATTCGACATCCATGAAGGCCATGCGCAATCGCTCGCAACACGCCGTCAGGCGCTCGGCGTCGCAATCGGGCAACAGCACCACGAACTCTTCACCGCCATAGCGGGCCAGAATATCGCCATCGCGCAGGCACGCGGTGGCCACCCCGGCAAACGCTTGCAGCACCTGATCGCCGGCGGCGTGGCCATGAACATCGTTGATGCGTTTGAAATGATCGAGGTCGATCAGCGCCAGGCCATGTACCACACCGACTTCCATGGCGTGCAACTCGCGGGAGGCCAGGCGCAGGAAATGTCGGCGGTTGAACAGCCCGGTGAGTTCGTCGGTCGCCACCAGGCCTTCGAGCTGGCGCATCATGCCGCGCAGGGTGTCTTGATGCGCCTGCAGGGCGAACCGCCGCTGACGCATACGCTGGCGCGACATCTGCACGTAACGGGCGTAAAGCACCAGCCACCCGAGCACCACAAACAGCACGCACACCTGCAACAGCCCAAGCGTCGGATTGGGTCGCTGAAAGTGGTAACCCTCCCACAAGGTGATGGCGCTGAAACTGAAAAACACCAGCGACGCGCACCGCACGAACGCAATGCGCGAAAGATGAAACAACCCGAACAACAGAATCAGCAGATAAAACACCAGAAACGCGCCGCGCGCCTCGTCCAGATGGGCGATCAGCCAGGTCTGCCAACCCAGCCCCAGCAGTATTTGTACTTCGGTCAGGCTGGGGTCGGAAAAACGCAGGTTGCAGCCGCTGGAGAACACCGCGAACACCACCACTTGGCTGAGCACCACCAACGCGCTGCCCATTGCCATGCTGGTGAGGGACTCTTGGTAATGACCGGTGAAAAACGCCACCCACAGCAGCAGCAAAGCCAGGGCGTAGGTGCCAGCTGCGAGGGCGAAGCGTTTGAGCAAAAGCCGCTGAATGGCGTTATGGGTCAATCGTTGATTCACCGTGGGAAAGGAGGCTGATCGAGTGTCCTACTCTACAGGCCGGATGCCACTTTAGTGGCGACTCCGATAAATGACCATTCAATTTTTGGGGGCAGAAAACTGGCGTCAAAGCCATGACACGAACAGGTGTGAACCATGTCCCCGGTCCAAACAATAACCTGTGGCGAGGGGGCTTGCCCCCGTTCGGCTGCGCAGCAGTCGTAAAGTCTGCCAATGCGGTGTGTGTGTGTGTGCCTGAAAGAATGTCGGGGAGCGCTTCGCACTCCAGCGGGGGCAAGCCCCCTCGCCACAGGCAAGCCTCCTCGCCACAAAATCCGGCGCGTGTACAGGCCATCGAGGCGCGGTATACTGCCGCGCCTTTTTAGCGTCGCGCCAGCATACCCGGCGTGCCTTGAAAGGTGCTTGCAGCCGACCGATGCACCCAAGCTGCAAGCACCTTATTGAATGTTCCCGTCTTTTAGAGGAGCGCGACTCATGACCGTGATCAAGCAAGACGACCTGATTCAGAGCGTTGCCGACGCCCTGCAATTCATTTCCTACTACCACCCCGTGGATTTCATCCAGGCGATGCACGAGGCCTACCTGCGTGAAGAATCGCCGGCAGCTCGCGATTCCATGGCGCAGATCCTGATCAACTCGCGCATGTGCGCCACCGGCCACCGCCCGATCTGCCAGGACACCGGTATCGTTACCGTGTTCGTGCGCGTGGGCATGGACGTTCGTTGGGATGGCGCCACCATGGGCCTGGACGACATGATCAACGAAGGCGTGCGCCGGGCTTACAACCTGCCGGAAAACGTCCTGCGTGCCTCGATCCTCGCCGACCCGGCGGGCGCTCGCAAAAACACCAAGGACAACACCCCGGCCGTTATCCACTACTCCATCGTTCCGGGTAACACCGTGGAAGTGGACGTGGCAGCCAAGGGCGGCGGTTCCGAGAACAAATCGAAAATGGCCATGCTCAACCCGTCCGACTCGATCGTCGACTGGGTACTGAAGACCGTTCCGGAAATGGGCGCTGGCTGGTGCCCTCCGGGCATGCTCGGCATCGGCATCGGCGGCACAGCCGAGAAAGCCGCTGTCATGGCCAAGGAAGTGTTGATGGAATCCATCGACATCCATGAGCTGAAGAAGCGCGGCCCGTCCAACCGTATCGAAGAGATGCGTCTGGAGTTGTTCGAGAAGGTCAACCAACTGGGCATCGGTGCCCAGGGTCTGGGTGGCCTGACCACCGTGCTCGACGTGAAGATCATGGATTACCCGACCCACGCCGCGTCCCTGCCGGTGTGCATGATCCCGAACTGCGCCGCCACCCGTCACGCACACTTCGTGCTCGACGGTTCCGGCCCGGCCTCGCTGGAAGCGCCACCGCTGGACGCCTACCCGGAAATCGTCTGGGAAGCCGGCCCATCGGCCCGTCGCGTCAACCTCGACACCCTGACCCCGGAAGACGTGCAGAGCTGGAAGCCGGGCGAAACCGTCCTGCTCAACGGCAAGATGCTCACCGGTCGCGACGCGGCGCACAAGCGCATGGTCGAGATGCTGAACAAGGGTGAAACCCTGCCGGTGGATCTGAAAGGTCGCTTCATCTACTACGTCGGCCCGGTCGATCCGGTCGGTGACGAAGTGGTCGGCCCTGCCGGTCCTACCACCGCTACGCGGATGGACAAGTTCACCCGTCAGATCCTCGAGCAAACCGGCCTGTTGGGCATGATCGGCAAATCCGAGCGCGGCCCGACCGCCATCGAAGCGATCAAGGACCACAAAGCCGTTTACCTGATGGCTGTCGGCGGCGCGGCTTACCTGGTGGCGCAAGCCATCAAGAAGTCCCGCGTGGTGGCTTTCGCCGAACTGGGCATGGAAGCGATCTATGAGTTCGACGTCAAAGACATGCCTGTGACCGTTGCGGTCGATAGCAAGGGCGAGTCGGTACACATCACCGGTCCTGCAATCTGGCAGCAAAAGATCAGTGAAAGCCTGGCGGTGGAAGTGCAGTAAGCACCTCCCCGCTACCGAAAAAGGCCGGGCCGTCTTCCCAGACGACCCGGCTTTTTTTTGGATAACGATTTAACCCTTCGATCCAGGCTGCCACTTCGACTTTTTGGAGAAAGCGCTGGCGTCTGAACACATCATGCCGGGACGAAGAATGCGCGGCCTCATGGTATGGTGCCAGCCCATCCTTCAACCTGTTTCCTACAGCATGCTGCCGACTTCCCGTACCCTGCGCCTGTCGTTGTACTCCTTGCTGATCATCGCCGGTGCGGTGCTCGCCGCTACGCTAGCCATCCGTCACACCGAACGCCAAGCGTTGGTGGAAGATGCCGCGCGGGCCAATCAGCAACTGGCGCTGTACGCCAACTCGCTGCACACCCTGATCGAGCGCTACCGAGCCCTGCCCGCCGTATTGGCGCTGGACCCGGAACTGCGCGCCGCGCTAAACGGTGAAGTGAGCCCCGAAGAGCAGCTTGCATTGAATCGCAAACTGGAAAAAATCAACGGCGCCGCGCAGTCGTCGACCCTCGAATTACTGGATCGCACCGGCCTGGCCGTGGCCGCCAGCAACTGGCGTTTGCCCAGCAGTTACGTCGGCCACAACTACGGTTTTCGCCCCTACTTCAGTCAGACCCGCACCCAAGGCACTGGGCGCTTTTATGCGGTGGGCGTCACCAGCGGTATTCCCGGTTACTTCCTGTCCAGCGCGGTGACCAGCGACAGTGGCGAGTTCCTGGGTGCCATGGTGGTGAAACTCGAGTTTCCGGAACTTGAGCGCGAATGGCGTCAGGGCAGTGACACATTGCTGGTCAGCGATGCCCGCGGGATTATCTTCATCGCCAACCAGCCAGGCTGGCGTTACCGCCAATTGAAACCGCTGAGCGACAGCGACCGCGCCGAGCTCAAAACCACCCGCCAATACGACAAACAGCCGCTGACCCTTCTTGACTATCAATCGGTGCAGCGCTTCGATGACAACAGTGATCTGAAGCGGGTCAATGGCCCCGACGGGCCGGCGGATTACCTCTGGGAATCGCTGCCACTGGCCGCTGAAGACTGGACCTTGCACTTGCTGCGTCGCCCGCAGGTCACATTCGAAGACCGCCGCAACGCCGGGCTCGCCGCCGCCGGGGTGTGGCTGGCAGTGGTGTTTTTGCTGCTGTTCCTCAACCAGCGCTGGCGTCTGGCCAGGTTGCGCCAGCGCAGTCGCGAAGAACTCGAGCGACTGGTGGAAGAACGCACCCGGGATTTGCGCACCGCTCAGGACGGGCTGGTGCAATCGGCCAAGCTCGCGGCCCTCGGCCAGATGTCTGCCGCGCTGGCCCATGAAATCAATCAGCCGCTGACCGCGCAGCGCATGCAGCTTGCTACTCTGAGGCTGCTGCTCGATCACGGCCGTGTCGAGGATGCCTACAAGGCACTGAAACCGGTGGACGACATGCTCACGCGCATGGCCGCCCTCACCGGCCACCTGAAAACCTTCGCGCGCAAAAGCCCCAGCGGTTTGCGCGAACGGCTGGACCTGGCGGCGGTGGTCGATCAATCCTTGCAGTTGCTGGATGCGCGCCTGCGTGACGAGCACATCAGCACCGTGCTCCATCTGACCCGCCCGGCCTGGGTGCGTGGCGATGCGATTCGTCTGGAACAGGTGCTGATCAACCTGCTGCGCAATGCCCTGGATGCAATGCACGACAAACCCTGCAAGCGTCTGGAAATCCGCCTCGAAGCCGATGAACAATTGTGGCGCCTGAGCGTCGCCGATAACGGTGGCGGCATTGCCGACGAGAACCTGGGGAAGGTGTTCGATCCATTCTTCACCACCAAACCGGTGGGTGATGGCCTGGGCCTCGGACTGGCGGTCTCCTTCGCTATCGCTCACGAAGCGGGCGGACGCCTGAGTGCCGACAATGGCGAAAACGGCGCGGTGTTCACCCTGACGTTGCCCATTGATCTGGAGGTGCCTGCTTGATGCTCAATTCGGTGATGGTGGTCGATGACGAAAGCAGCATCCGCAGCGCCGTCGAACAGTGGCTGAGTCTCTCAGGTTTCGAAGTGCAGCTGTTCAGTCGCGCCGATGCGTGCCTGGCGCAACTGCCGAAGCATTTCCCCGGGGTAATCCTCAGCGACGTGCGCATGCCCGGCATGACGGGGCTGGAGCTGCTGGCCGAAGTCCAGCGCCGCGATGCCGATTTGCCGGTGATCCTGCTGACCGGTCACGGTGATGTGCCGATGGCCGTCGAAGCGATGCGCGACGGCGCCTACGATTTCCTTGAGAAACCCTTCAGCCCGGAAACCCTGCTGAGCAGCCTGCGCCGCGCCTTGGACAAGCGCCGGCTGGTGCTGGAAAACCGCGCTCTGCATGAACAGGCGGACAATCGCGCCAAACTCGATGCGACGCTGCTGGGAGTGTCCCGTGGCTTGCAAACACTGCGCCGGCAGGTGCTGGATCTGGCGACGCTACCGGTCAACGTGTTGATCCGTGGCGAAACCGGCAGCGGCAAGGAATTGGTTGCCCGTTGCTTGCACGACTTCGGTCCCCGCGCAGATAAACCCTTCGTGGCGCTGAACTGCGCGGCGATTCCCGAGCAGTTGTTCGAGGCCGAACTGTTCGGCCATGAGAGCGGCGCGTTCACGGGCGCCCAGGGTAAACGCATCGGCAAGCTCGAATACGCCGACGGCGGCACGCTGTTTCTCGATGAAATCGAAAGCATGCCGTTGGCCCAGCAGGTGAAATTGTTGAGGGTATTGCAGGAACAGAAGCTTGAGCGATTGGGCTCCAATCAGAGCATCCACGTAGACTTGCGGATCATTGCCGCGACCAAACCCGACTTGCTGGATGAAGCGCGGGCCGGACGTTTTCGCGAGGACTTGGCCTATCGATTGAACGTCGCCGAGTTGCGTCTGCCGCCGTTGCGCGATCGGCGTGAAGACATTCCACTGCTGTTCGAATTCTTCGCGCAGAGTGCCGCCGAGCGTTTGGGGCGCACCTTTGCGCCCTTGAGCGGGCCGCAACTGAGCCATCTGTTGAGCCACGACTGGCCGGGCAATGTGCGCGAACTGGCGAACGTCGCCGAGCGGCAAGTGCTGGGCCTGGGCGAACCGGAGCCGGTGGGAATCGATCCCGGCCAGTCACTGGCGGCACAGCAGGAAGCTTTCGAAGCGCATTGCTTGCGCGCGGCATTGACCCGGCATAAAGGTGATGTGAAAGCGGTGCTTGAAGAGCTGCAACTGCCGCGCCGTACCTTTAATGAAAAGATGCAACGGCATGGACTGACGCGCGAGATGTTCATCTGACACGCCCCCCCCAAACACCCCGAACGCCACGGACACCCCGGACCTGTAGGAGCGAGGCTTGCCCGCGAAGCTTTTAGCGGTCCTGATGGCCTCTTCGCGGGCAAGTCGGATCGCCGCATCGCTCGCTCCTACAGGGGTCGGTTTTGCGCGGAAATCCGCTCGTTACCTTGTGCGCAATAAGCGGATTTCCGCTCAACAAAATCCGCTACCCCCTCTAAACCGGTCCTCCTCCCCTTTGGCACAGCTCCTGCTATAGCTCCAGCAGGCTGCGTTTTAACGCGCTCCACAAAAACAATTAAACGAAGGATCCTTCAATGGATAACTCCAACGCCTTGCCTCTTGGGTCGGCTGCCCTGCCGGCCAAAGAAAGAACCACCGCCAGCCGGATCAAATCGATCTTCAGCGGCTCTGTCGGCAACATGGTCGAGTGGTACGACTGGTATGTCTATGCCGCCTTCTCTTTGTATTTCGCCAAGACCTTTTTCCCCAAAGGCGACACCACCGCACAACTGCTGAACACCGCCGCGATCTTCGCCGTGGGCTTCCTGATGCGCCCGATCGGTGGCTGGCTGATGGGCCTGTATGCCGACAAAGTCGGGCGCAAAAAGGCCCTGATGGCCTCGGTCTACCTGATGTGCTTCGGCTCGCTGCTGATCGCCCTGAGCCCGAGCTATGAAACCATAGGTATCGGCGCGCCGATCCTGCTGGTGTTCGCCCGTTTGTTGCAAGGCCTGTCGGTCGGTGGCGAGTACGGCACCTCGGCCACTTACTTGAGCGAGATGGCTACCAAGGAACGTCGTGGCTTCTTCTCCAGCTTCCAGTACGTGACTCTGATCTCCGGTCAACTCATAGCGCTGGGCGTGCTGATCGTGCTGCAAAACTTTCTGACCACCGAGGAGCTGTACGCCTGGGGCTGGCGCATCCCGTTCGCCATCGGCGCGCTGTGTGCCGTGGTCGCGCTGTACCTGCGTCGCGGTATGGAAGAAACCGAGTCGTTCACCAAGAAAGAAAAGTCCAAGGAAAGCGCGATGCGCACCTTGATGCGTCATCCGAAGGAACTGATGACCGTGGTCGGCCTGACCATGGGCGGCACGCTGGCGTTCTACACCTACACCACGTACATGCAGAAATACCTGGTGAACACCGTCGGCATGAGCATTTCCGACTCCACCACCATTTCCGCGGCCACGCTGTTCCTGTTCATGTGTTTGCAACCAATCATCGGCGGGCTGTCGGATAAAATCGGGCGCCGACCGATCCTGATTGCCTTCGGCATTCTGGGAACGCTGTTCACCGTGCCGATCCTGACCACCCTGCACACCATCACTACCTGGTGGGGCGCGTTTTTCCTGATCATGGCGGCGCTGATCATCGTCAGTGGTTACACCTCGATCAACGCGGTGGTCAAAGCTGAACTGTTCCCGACCGAAATCCGCGCCCTGGGTGTTGGCCTGCCGTATGCACTGACCGTATCGATCTTCGGCGGCACCGCTGAATACATCGCGCTGTGGTTCAAGAGCATCGGCATGGAAACCGGTTACTACTGGTATGTCACCGCGTGCATCGCGGTGTCGTTGCTGGTGTACGTGACCATGAAAGATACCCGCAAGCATTCGCGGATCGAGACGGATTAAGTCAGCCCACGCAATAAAAACAGGGGCAGACCTTAACGGGTCAGCCCCTGTTTTTATTGCGTCGACACAGAACCCTGTAGGAGCGAGGCCTGCCCGCGAAGGCGATTTCAAATTCAGCATCGATGTGTCTGACACGACGCCTTCGCGGGCAAGCCTCGCTCCTACAGAGGTTTGTATCGCTGGAAATAACGTAGTCGTCCTTGCACTATTGGCGCATCCCGAACGCAGCCCAGGAATTGTTTACATGCCCGACGCCATCCATTTCTACGAACCCGCCAACGGCCATGGTCTGCCGCATGATCCGTTCAACGCCATCGTCGGCCCGCGCCCTATCGGCTGGATTTCCTCCCAGGATGCCAACGGTCGCCTGAACCTGGCGCCCTATAGCTTTTTCAACGCCTTCAACTACATTCCGCCGATCATTGGTTTTTCCAGCGTCGGGCGTAAAGACAGTCTGAACAACATCGAGCAGACCGGCGAATTCGCCTGGAACCTGGCGACCCGGCCGCTGGCCGAGCAGATGAACCAGAGCTGCGCCATGGTCGGGCCTGAAGTCGACGAGTTCGAACTCTCCGGGCTGACCACCGCTGCATCGAAAATCATTCAGGTGCCACGGGTCGCCGAAAGCCCGGTGTCCTTCGAGTGCAAGGTCACGCAGATCATTCAGTTGCAGCGCGCAAACAAGGAAATGGTGCCGAGCTGGCTGATTCTCGGCGAAGTGGTCGCCGTGCACATCGCCAAATGGCTGTTGAAGGATGGGGTGTACGACACCGCCGCGGCAGAACCGATTCTGCGCGGCGGCGGGCCGGCGGATTACTTTCAGCTGGGGCCAGAGGCATTGTTCAAGATGTTCCGCCCCGGGGCGGTCAAGTAATTACCAGAGCAGATCGGTGTCTTCTTTGACGTCTTTGAGGCGGGTCAGCTCTTTGGCCGCGGCCTCGTCGGCTTCATGAGCGGTTTTGAACGTCTGGCTTTCCAGCACTTTGTGAAAACGCGGGGCACCGGAACCACCGAGGGCTTTGACGGCAATCGCGGCGTGGTAACCGCCCTCGCCCGGTACTACTGCTGAAACGGCTTCGAAGTGTTCAAAGGCTTTGCGTGCCATGTCGCGGATCCTGGCTAATGGAGAATGGCGCCATTAAACCCTCAACCGACGAGTTTGTGTACCGCCGCCTTGGACTGGCCAAGGGCCTGGGCCGCCGAGACATCCTTGAAGGTATGGAAATCCAGGCTATTGACCACCAGCTCCTGCACCAGCTCGGCAAAAATCTGCATCGCCGGGCTGCCGAAATAAGCGGTCATGGCCTGTTGGTTGTCCCAGAAACCGGACACCAGCCACAGTTCGGAATCGCATTGCGAGTGCTGCAGGGCAAAACTCAGGCAACCCGGCGCGTTGCGCGATGGCTCGATCAGGGCGCTCAGGCGCGCACCGAGTTCTGCCGAACGCCCGGCGCGGGCGCGAACGAAGGCCATATGACTGACGGGGATTTGCGTAGACATGTTCAACCCTCCCAGGTCATCCAGTGGCAGCCGGGGACGGGCTGCGACAGGATCCAAGATTAGGCGGCGCGCCTTGGTCGTCGTTAGTCGATTCCTGCCGGCTTGTTGCACAATCCTGCGCGGCTGCAAAAAACCTCTGTAACAGCATGTAAACCACTGTCACATCGCTGCAACACGACTTTCAAGCAAGTTTTCCCGGCGCTGACCTGCCATGGCAGCCCCGCGTATTTACCTCGTGCAGAATCAGGCAAGCTTTTGGCAGGATGTGTCTACCGCTGTCCCTTGCACAAATTTAAGCTCAGCTCATTACCAACGCATCACTGAGGATGCCCAGCATGTCGTCGCTCGATCATTTTCAAGCCCCGCTGGATGCCGACATGGAAAAACAGCGCGCGGAACTGGCCGCCCTCATCCGCCGTAACACGATGGAGGATGGCACTTATGCCACCGCCGTCGGTTCGCTGTTCATGTCGCGCCACAGTAAAAACCATGACTTCGCCCCAGTGCTGGCGCAGCCGGCCTTGTGCATCATGGCCCAGGGGCGCAAGGAAGTGCGGCTGGCGGATGAATACTTCAATTACGACCCGCTGAATTACCTGGTGGTGTCGGTCTCGATGCCCTTGAGCGGGCGGGTGGTGAACGTCTCGCCAGAGGAACCGATCCTCGCCGTGCGGCTGGACATCGACCCCGCGGAAATCACCGCGCTGATTGCCGACGCCGGCCCCATCGGCGTGCCCACACGGCCCACGGGCCGCGGCCTGTATGTCGAGCGGATCGACTCGGCAATGCTCGACGCCGTGTTGCGGCTGGCGCGTTTGCTCGACACCCCCAAAGACATCGCCATGCTGGCGCCGCTGATTCGCCGGGAAATTCTATATCGCCTGTTGCGCAGCCAGCAGGGGCATCGGTTATATGAAATCGCAATCGCCAACAGCCAGAGCCATCGCATCAGCCAGGCGATCAAATGGCTTAACGGCAATTATGAGCAACCGCTGCGCATCGATGATCTGGCGCGGGAAGTGAACCTGAGCGTGTCGACACTGCACCACCGGTTCAAGGCGATGACGGCAATGAGCCCACTGCAGTATCAGAAGCAGTTGCGCCTGCAAGAGGCGCGGCGGTTGATGCTGGCTGAAGGGCTGGAAGCTTCGGCGGCGGGTTATCGGGTCGGGTATGAAAGCCCTTCGCAATTCAGCCGGGAGTACAGCCGGTTGTTCGGGGCGCCGCCGTTAAGGGATTTGGCGCGGTTGCGGTTGAGCGTGTAATCAGATTTGCACCCCCCCTGTAGGAGCGAGGCTTGCCCGCGAAGGCGATTTCATATTCAACATTAGTGTTGGCCGATAAGACGCCTTCGCGGGCAAGCCTCGCTCCTACGGATTGGTGGTGTTTTTTAGGCGCTTAGTACTCGGCAAGCCTCAGCCGGCAATGTCACTGACACCGGATTGCCAATGCTCAACCCAACCCCCTGACACGGCGTGCTCAACGCGGTAAACGACACCCCGGAACACTCGACGGTGGTTTCAATCGTCGCACCGATATCCCGCACAAAGGTCACCTTCCCAAGCAAGCGATTCCCCGCGGTGGCCTGGGGTTGCGACAGTTGCAGGTCCTCCGGGCGAATCAGCATTTTCACCTTCTCCCCCACCACAATGCTGCTGCAGATCGGCACTTGCAGCGCATCGCCACCGGGCAAGCTGACCTTGCCGTTACCCAGCGCCGTGGCCGGGAAAATATTCCCCGAACCGATAAAGTCCGCGACGAATTCATTGGCCGGATGCCGATAGATTTCAATCGGCGTACCCACCTGCTGCACCCGATGTTCACCCAGCACCACCACGATGTCAGCCATGGTCATGGCTTCGCGCTGGTCGTGGGTGACCATGATGGTGGTGATGTTCAAACGTTGTTGCAGCTGACGGATTTCCACCTGCATCGACTCACGCAACTTGGCGTCCAGCGCCGACAGCGGTTCGTCGAGCAGAAGGATTTTCGGCCGCGAGGCAATCGCCCGGGCAATCGCCACGCGCTGACGCTGACCGCCGGAGAGTTTCGCCACCGGGCGATCGATCATTTCCTGCAGCTGAATCAGCTCCAGCAACTCCACCACCCGCGCCTTTTGATCAGCCTTGCTGACCCCGCGCAGTTTCAGCGGATAGGCGATGTTCTCCCCCACCGTCATGTGCGGAAACAGCGCCAGCGATTGAAACACCATACCGAAATTACGTTGATGCGCCGGCGTGTGGCCGATGTCTTCGCCGTCCAGGCGAATCTCGCCACCGGTCAGGGTTTCAAGCCCGGCAATCATCCGCAGCAAGGTGGTTTTACCGCAGCCCGAAGGGCCGAGAAAACACACCAGTTTGCCCTCGGGCAAATGCAGGTTCACATCCTTTACCGCGCAGGCCGAGCCGTAGTGTTTCTCGACGTTTTCCAGAATCAGACCAGTCATGTTGCACCTCAAATCAAAAGGAAACGCCACCTTCGCCAACCAGCTTCTCCAACGCCCAAATCAGGACGAAGTCGATCAGCACGATCAGCACGGCAAACGAGAAAACGGTAGGGTCGAGCGAAGACACGGTGCGACTGTACATCCAGATCGGCACGGTCATGACGTCGATGGTGTAGAGGAAATAGGTCACGGTGAATTCGTTGAACGAGACGATGAACGCCAGCAGCATGCCCGCCAGAATCCCCGACTTCATCAACGGCACCACCACATCGACAATCGCCCGAGTCGGTGAAGCGCCGAGCATTTGCGCGGCCTCTTCGACTTCGCTGCCGATGGAGAGCATCGCCGCGGTGCAGTTTTTCACCACGAACGGCAGCGCCAGAATCACGTGGGCAATCACCAGTCGCGAGGTGGTGATGTGGAACGGCAGGCTGTCGAACACCAGCAACAAGGCCAGGCCCAACACCACCATCGGGAACACCAGTGGCAGCGACATCAATTGCAGCGCCACGGCCTTGCCGCGGAACTCGCAACGGGTCAAGGCATAGGCTGCCGGCACCGCGATAATCGTGGCGAAAACCATGGTCAGGCAGGCCACCATCAAACTGGTGGTCATGGCTTTGCCGAGGCTCAGCACGTCGCTGGAATCCGGCGACACGAAGGTGTTCCAGGCGGCCTCGTACCATTGCAAGCTGTAGCTGCTGGGCGGAAAGTCGAGGTTCGACGCGCCGCTGAACGACATGACGATCATGGTCAAAATCGGCAGCACTGCCAGCAGCAAAATGAAGCCCGACAGGATGCCGGCGAACTTGCCGGTATCGCCCGGCAGCAGCGAGTGGCGCTTCTTGATCAGGGTGCTCATTGGGAAGCCTCCAGCATGCGCCGACGACAGCCGGTGATGTATTCGGACAAGGTCATGATCGCCAGGGTGGTGACGATCAGCACCACACCGGCAGCGGACGCGGCGGGCCAGTTCATCAGCGGGGCGATCTGGTCATGCACCATCACCGCCAGCATCGGCACGCGCCGACCACCGAGCAGCAGCGGCACCACAAAACTACTGGCGTTGTAGGCGAACACCAACGTCGCGCCAGTGATAATCCCCGGCAAACTCATCGGCAACACCACTTGGCGAAACACCTGCAAGCGACTGGCGCCGAGGGTGGCAGCGGCTTCTTCATAAGTGCGAGCGACGCCGCGCATGGCGCTGGCAATCGGCAGCACGGCCAACGGGAAGGCGGTTTGCACCAGCCCCATCAATACGCCGTTCTGGTTGTACAGCAGCATGATCGGGCGTTTGATCAAACCCAGACCCATCAGCGCCTGATTGAGCATGCCGCCGGGGCCGAGAATCACCAGCCAGCCGTAGCTTTGCAGCAGCAGGTTGACCAGCAAGGGCAGCAGCACCGCCGCGAGGAAGATCCGTCGCACGAACGGTGAGGTTAGCCGCGACATGGTGTAAGCCACCGGGATCGCCAGCAGCACCGCAATCACCGCGCTGATCAGCGCCAGGCGCAACGTCAGCAGCAACGATTTGAGGTAATAGGGTTCCAGCAATTGCGCGTAACTGGCCAGGCTGAACCCGGTCCACTCCGCGCCTTTGGTACCGACGCTCATGCGCAGCACTAGCAGGCTGGCGGCAATCAGCACGCCGAGAAACAGCATCGACGGCGAGAGAAAAAACCACGCACGCGCCGTCGGTGAGACACCCCGATTGGCGCGCGTTGGTACGGCGCTTAGCGGATGGGTCAGAGGTTGGTGTTCCATAGCAAGGGTCTCGTCAATGGAAAGCAGCTGACAAACACAAGACTTGAAACCACCTGGGTCCCTGTAGGAGCGGGCTTGCCCGCGAAGGCTGAGTGCCAGTCACTTAAATGCTGGATGTGCCGACGCTTTCGCGGGCAAGCCCGCTCCTACAAGGGATCTTCAGTGGTTTGAAGACCTGTGTTCGCCACTCGATCAGGAAGAAAAGATTTCCGTGTAACGACGAATCCATTGGTCATGCACGGTGGCCAGGAAGGCGTTGTCGTGCATGCTCGCCTTCTCGGCAATCTGCTCCGGCGTGAGGATGTAGGGGCTCTTGCGCGCTTCGGCGGAGATGATTGCCTTGGCGTTGACCGGGCCGTTGTAGATGTCTTCGGCCATCTTGCCCTGCACCAGCGGGTCCAGAGAGTGGTTGATGAAGGCGTAGGCCAAATCGATATCGCCCGGGCGATTCTTCGGCATCACCGACAACATCAGGTCGGTGTAGAAGCCTTCCTTCATGCCGAAGGTGGCGCCCAGGCCGTAGGCCGGATCGCGAATCTGTTTTGGGAAAAACGCTGGCGCGTACAAGCCGCCCATGTCCAGCGAACCGGTGCGGAACAGCTCGGCGATCTGGTTCGGGTTTTCACCCAGGGTCACGACGCGATCTTTCAGCTCGGCGAGTTTCTTGAAGCCTGGCTCGATGTTGTGTTCGTCACCACCGGCCAGTTTGGCGGCGATGATGATCAGGTCCATGGCCTCGGTCCAGTTCGGTGGCGGCAGGAAGATATTCGGCGACAGCTCCGCGTCCCACAGTGCGGCGTAGCTCTGCGGTGCCTCTTTGATGGTGCGGGTGCTGTAGACCAGGCTGTTGCACCACAGCAGGTAACCGATGCCGTGACCGTTGGCGCCGGTGCGGTATTGCTCCGGCACGTCGATCAGGTTAGGGATGCGGTTGAGATCGGGTTTTTCCAGCAGATTGGCGGCGGCCAGACCTTCGGCGCCGACGCCGGCCAGCGTGATGATGTCGTACTGTGGACGATCACCGCCGGCCTTGAGCTTGGCGACCATTTCCGAGGTGCTGCCGGTGCGGTCGGCGATGACTTTGCAGCCGTACTTGGCTTCGAAGGTCGCGGCGATGTTGCGTAGTGCCGCAAGGCCGGTGTCATCGGACCAGGTCAGCAAGCGCAAGGTCTTGCCCTGGAAGCGTGTATCGCTGGCATTGGCCTTGATGAACGGCATGCTCATGGCCGCCGCAGCCACGGACGCTACGCCCACGGTTTTGATGAATTGACGTCTGTTCAGATCGTGCTCGCCCATGAAGGACTCCCTTTGTTTTTTTAAGTATGAGGTTGGTCGCAACCGTTGCATCCGCGCGGCCAGATCCGCTTCAAGCCCCCGGTTTCAATGGGCCTTGGCGATGCCAGCGGGTTCATCCTGAGGTCGTGCAAAACACCTGACTATCGATAAAAACTCATTGAAGCCATGACGCTGGTGCATGCCTCATCGCGAGGCATGCGCTCACCTTTTTCGTGCTGTCAGACGGCCCGAATCACGTGTTTTATTTCCTGGAAAGCCTGCAAGCCCCACGGCCCCAGTTCACGGCCGATGCTGCTCTGTTTGTAGCCACCCCAGGCGGTCTGCGGGAAGATCACTTGCGGCGCGTTGATCCACACAAGCCCCGCCTGCAAAGCGTTGGCGACCCGATCGGCCGCTTCGGCGTCGCGCGTGACCACGCTGGCGACCAAGCCAAATTGGCTGTCGTTGGCCAAGGCAATTGCCTCGGCTTCAGAGGTGAAACTACGTACGCAGATCACCGGGCCGAAAATCTCTTCGCACCACAGCGCACTGTCGAGGGGCACGTCGATGAAAATGGTCGGCTGCAAAAAATAGCCGCGTGGCAGGTCTGCCGGGCGATTACCGCCGCAGATCAGCTTCGCCCCAGCGCTCAAACCACGATCGATGTGGCCCAGCACGCGTTGGTATTGCGCCTGATTGACCAGGGCGCCCATTTCCACGTTCGGGTCGAACGGGTCGGCCACGTGAATGGCTTCGGCGCGCGCCTTCAATCGCGCTACGAATTCATCCGCCAGCTCATCGGCTACCAGCACGCGGCTGGTGGCGGAACACATCTGCCCGGCGTTGAAGAAGCCGCCGCCACAGGCCACTTCCACGGCCAGCTCGATGTCGGCATCGGCGAGCACCAGCAGCGAGGATTTACCGCCCAGTTCCAGGCTCACACCCTTCACGGTTTCCGCTGCCCGCTGCATCACCTGCACGCCCACCGCGTTGCTGCCGGTGAAGGAAATCTTGGCGATGCGTGGGTCAGCCGACAGCGGTGCGCCGACAGCCAAGCCAGTACCGCAGACCAGATTGAACACACCGTTTGGCAGACCAGCCTCGGCGATGATCGTCGCCAGTTCCAGCTCCGGCAGCGGTGTCACTTCAGACGGTTTAAGCACCACGCAGCAACCGGCGGCCAGGGCCGGAGCGAGTTTCCAGGCGGTGGTGACCATCGGGAAATTCCACGGCACGATCAGCCCCACCACACCGCATGGCTCGCGGCGCAACCGGGCGCTGAAATCGTCGCTCGGCAACGCCACGGCGCTGTCCTGTTTCGCGTCCAGGCCTTCGGCCAGATCGGCGTAATATTCGAACGTGGCGATTACATCGTCGACATCAATGGCCGCTTCAAACAGCGGTTTGCCGTTGTTACTCGACTGCAACTTCATCAACTGTTCGCGACCGGCCTGTACGCCAGCGGCGATTCTGCGCAGGATCGCCCCGCGTTCGGCACCGGTGGTTTTCGACCATTCTTTGAAAGCGTTGGTCGCCGCCGTGACGGACTGATCGACAGCGTGTTCATCGCCGCCATTAACAGTTGTCAGCATCGCTTCCGTCGCTGGGTTGATCACGCGCAAATGTTCGTTGCCAGCAGACCATTGGCCGTCGATGTACAGGCCATCAAGCGTGGTCGGGAACGTCGTAGAAGAACTCATTTCGACACCGCCTTCATCCACTGAGTCTGATCGACTTCAATCAGGGTCGGACCCTGGCGATCGGTGGCTAGACGCAATGCACTGCGCAGTTCTTCGACACCGCTAACCGCCTCGGCCGCGCAGCCCAGAGCCTTGGCCACACCAATGAAGTCCGGGGTGTAAATGTCCACGCCCACCGGCTCGATGTCGCGGTTGACCATGTATTTCTTGATCTCTTCGTAGCCCTGGTTATTCCACAGCAGCACGATCACTGGCGTGCGAGCTTCTACCGCACTGGCCAGTTCCGGCAGGGTGAACTGCAGACCACCGTCGCCGATCAGGCACACCACCGGAGGGCGTGCACCGCCTTCAACGCTGCCACCGAGCCAGGCACCAATCGCCGCCGGCAAGGCGTAACCGAGGGTGCCGTAACCGGTGGACGAGTTGAACCAGCGGCGCGGGCGTTCCGGGTTGAACGTGAGGTTGCCGGTGTACACCGGTTGGGTCGAATCGCCAACGAACACCGCGTTTGGCAATTCATACAAAATGGTTTCCAGGAAGCGGGTCTGGGCCAGCGTCGGGGCGTCCCAGGTCGCGGCCAGTTCCTCGCGCAAACGCGCGGCACGCACCTGGCCCCAATCGTTGCGGCGCTCGACCAGCGACTTGTGGGACAACGCACTCAGCAAGGCCTGAGCGGCGTTGCGCGAGTCGGCGACCAACGCGACTTTCGGCGGGTAATTACGCACGGTCTGGTCCGGGTCGATGTCCACACGCAGCAGCACGCCGGGAATGTCGAAGCCGCCGGCGAAGGTGACGTCGTAGTCGGTTTCGGCCAGTTCGGTGCCGATGGCCAATACGACATCGGCCTCGGCGACCAGCGCACGGGTCGCGACCAGGCTCTGGGTCGAACCGATCAGCAGCGGGTGACTGGATTCGAGCATGCCCTTGGCATTGATGGTCAACGCTACCGGCGCATCAAGCAGTTCCGCCAGTTCAGTCAATTCAGCCGCGGCATCGATGGCGCCGCCACCGGCGAGAATCAATGGGCGCTTGGCACCGGCCAGCAAGTCGGTCATGCGGCTGATCGCGCTTGGCGCAGCACCGGCGCGGTCGATGTTCACCGGCACGCTGGCGAGCAAGTCATCGGCCTCTTCGACGAGTACGTCCAACGGAATTTCGATGTGTACCGGACGCGGACGGCCAGCCTGGAACAGCGCGAAGGCGCGAGCCAATACGCCCGGCAATTCAGCCGCCGACATCAAGGTGTGGGAGAACGCCGCCACACCGCCGACCAGCGCGCTTTGGTTCGGCAACTCATGCAGCTTGCCGCGACCGCCGCCCAATTGGCTGCGCGATTGCACGCTGGAAATCACCAGCATCGGGATCGAGTCGGCGTAAGCCTGGCCCATGGCGGTGGTGATGTTGGTCATGCCAGGGCCGGTGATGATGAAGCACACGCCCGGTTTGCCCCTGGTGCGAGCGTAACCGTCAGCCATGAAACCGGCGCCCTGTTCGTGACGCGGAGTGACGTGGTTGATGCTCGAACGGGCCAGCCCGCGATACAGCTCCACGGTGTGAACCCCGGGAATGCCGAACACCTGCTCGACCCCGTAACCTTCGAGTAACTTGACCAATACTTCGCCGCACGTCGCCATGTCTTTGCCCTTTTTGTTCGTTTGAGACGCCGGGCCTGCGCAGTGTTTATGATGGGTTGGCAGGTCCAGGGATGGCCTCATTGGAACGGGCGACACGTAGCCGCAACAATGGATAAAAAGTCATACTAGCCATGTCCTCACGTCATACCTTGGATCCCAATGAAACGATTGCCTCCCCTGCCGGCGCTGCACACTTTTCTGATCACCGCGCAGTGCTGCAACTTCACCCGGGCCGCCGAACAACTGCACATCACCCAAGGCGCGGTGAGTCGGCAGATCGCCGGGCTGGAAGATCATCTGGGGTATGAGCTGTTCATTCGTCAGGCGCGGGGCTTGAGCCTGACCGCCGAAGGACGGGAATGGCTGCCACGGGTGCAGCAGATTTTCGGCCTGATCGACGAGGCGGTGGAGCAGATCGGCGAGAGGCGCGAAACCCTGCAACTGAAAGCACCGACCTGCGTGATGCGCTGGCTGTTGCCGCGCCTGTTGCAGTGGCAAAAGGAACGCCCGGATGTGCCAGTGCAATTGACCACCACGGTGAAACACGGCGTGGACTTTCATCGCGAGCAGTTCGATGCGGCGGTGATGTATGGCGCGCCGCCGGACAATTCACTGGCCTCCCGGCATCTGTTCGATGAGCAACTGACGCCGGTGTGTTCCCGACCGATGCTTGAAGGGCCGATGGCTTTGCAGACACCGGCCGATCTGCAACAGCACTTGCTGCTGCACCCCACCCGCGATGAACGAGACTGGAACGCCTGGCTGAAGGCTGCGGATATTCGGCTGAGCAATGTCGGCAAAGGTCAGCATTTCGAAACCCTGGACCTGGCGATGTCGATGGCGTCCCAGGGGACGGGCGTGGCGATTGGCGATTGGTCGTTGATCGGCGATGACCTGAGTGCCGGACGGCTGGTCATGCCCTTTGACTTGAAGGTGAAAACCGGGTTGGCGTATTACCTGGTGTTCCCCGAGAAACCGGAACCTTCGCCGAAGTTGCGCGAATTGATGGGGTGGTTGGTGGAGCAGGCGCAAAGCCGCTAAGAGATGCTCATAGATCGTTCCCACGCTTCGCGTGGGAATGCCGCCCGGGACGCTCCGCGTCCCATCGAGAGCCGAACGCGGAGCGTCCGTTGAGGCATTCCCACGCAGAGCGTGGGAACGATCAACGCTGGCGTGCGGTGTGGCGGGGATCAATACCCGACAGTAAACCGCTGGCGGGAATGCTTCGGCGTTTCCACTTCATCAAGCAGCGCAATCGCGAAGTCAGCAAAGGTAATCCAGCTGCGGCCCTCTGCACTCACCAGCAAATCATCCTTGCCGATTCGAAACGTGCTCGTGCGCTCACCTTCGACGAACTCCGCCGACGGCGACAGGAAGGTCCAGTCCAGCTCCTTTTCCTGACGCAAGGTATTCAGGAACGCGGCTCCGGCGCTGGCCTCGGCCTTGTACTCCTCCGGGAAGCCTTCGCTGTCGATTACACGAGAGCCATTCGGCAGCAACAGCGAACCGGCACCGCCCACTACCAGCAGACGTTTGACCCCGGCCTTCTTCATCGGCTCGATGACCGCGCTGGCGGGGATGGTGGAGAAGTGCGCAGCGCTGATCACCGCATCATGCCCGGCCACGGCGGCTTGCAATGCAGCAGCGTCGAGCACGTCCACATTCTTGCTGACCACACCAGCACGCTGGCCGATTTTCGAGGTGTCGCGGGCGATGGCGGTGACGCTGTGACCGCGACGCAGGGCTTCTTCCAACAGCTGGCTACCGGCACGACCGGTGGCACCGATGATTGCAATTTTGCTCATGACGTTTCTCCAGTTGGCTTGGGTGAATCGGTATAGGTGTGACATGGGGCTTTTTGTGGCGAGGGGGCAATTTAGACGCAGAACCTGTAGGAGCGAGGCTTGCCCGCGAAGAATGCACCGCGGTTTTTTCAGGTATTACGCGTCATCGTTCTTCGCGGGCAAGCCTCGCTCCTACAGGACTTTCGTCGTCCCCCCTCGCCACAAAATCTCAGCAGATCACCACTTCATCTCGCCCTTGGCGACTTTGGCGCTCAGCTCGAGCGAACTTTCTTCGCCCAGGGTCGGGTAGTGTTTTTTCATTGCGCCGATCAGTTCGGCAGCGTCTTTCGCCTTGGCGGTTTCTTCGTCGAAAGCCTTGATGTAATCGGCAGTGAACTTCACCGCCGCCAAAGAGCGAGCGCTCTCACCGAGGTAGTGACCCGGCACGATGGTGTTCGGTTTCAGCGCTTCGATCGCTTGCAATGTCGTCAGCCAATCGGCATGGGATTGCGGTGTCTGGGTGTCGGCCATCCACACGTGAATGTTTTCCGCGACCACCACGCCACCGACCACTGCCTTGATCGACGGGATCCACACAAAGCTGCGATCCGGCTGCTTGCCGTCCAGGCCGATCACCTGCAATTTCTGCCCTTCCAGCATCAGGCTGTCGCCCTTGAGCACCTGCGGCACGATGGTTTTGTTCGGCACGTCGGCGCCCATTTTCGGGCCCCAGAATGCCAGTTTGCCGTCGACGGTTTTTTTGATGTGATCAACCGTCGGTTGCGAGGCCAGCACCTTGGCTTTCGGGAACGCTTTGGTCACGGTATCAAGACCGAAGTAATAATCCGGGTCACCGTGGCTGATGTAGATGGTGGTCAGTTGCTTGCCGCTGGCGTGGATTTTTTCCACCACTTGTTCGGCCTGGGCTTTGCCGAATTGCGCGTCGACCAGAATCGCTTCTTTCTCGCCGCTGACCAGCACCGAGGTCACCGGGAAGATCGCATTGGTGCCAGGGTTGTAGACGTCCAGCGTCAGGGTGGACGCCGCCGCGGCGTGGGCCGCGAAGCCGAGGGTGGCGGTTGCCAGAAGAATGCGTTTGATTGAAGTGAAGCCGATCATCTGTTGCTCCGTTGTCCGAATGCCATGCTTGGCGATGGGACAGAGCTTAGTTGCCTGGTTCGATACAAAAAATGCGATGCTTGAACATAGTTTGTTTCTGAAAGCGGGCAAATCATGGATCGTCTACAAGCAATGCGGGTGTTCGTCACGGTGGTCGACCTCGGTAGCCAATCGGCCGCCGCCGATCACCTGGACCTGTCGCGGCCGGTGGTTTCACGCTATCTGGCGGAGCTGGAAGATTGGGTCGGCGCGCGCCTGATGCACCGCACCACGCGCAAATTGAGCCTGACCGCCGCCGGCAGTGAGATTCTGCCTCGCTGTCGGCAGATGCTCGATTTGTCCACCGACATGCAGGCCGCCGTCAGTGAACCGGACGACGCACCGCGAGGCCTGCTGCGGATCAGCGTCAGCACCTCGTTCGGTCAGGCGCAACTGGCGGATGCCATGGCGGCTTACGTCAAGCGTTACCCCGGCGTCAGCATCGATATGCAAATGCTCGACCGCACGGTGAATCTGGTGGATGAACGCATCGACCTGGCCATCCGCACCAGCAACGACCTGGACCCGAACCTGATCGCCCGAAGGCTGACGGTCTGCCGCTCAGTGATCTGCGCCGCCCCCGCTTACCTGCGCGAACACCCGACGCCGCAACGGGTCGAGGACCTGAGCCTGCACAATTGCCTGACCCACTCCTACTTCGGCAAAAGCCTCTGGCACTTCGAACAGGGCGGCGAGCCCGTCTCGGTGCCGGTGCAGGGCAACATCAGCGCCAACGAAGCCAGCACGCTGTTACGCGCGACGATGGCCGGAGCCGGCGTGGCGATGCTGCCCAGCTATCAGGCGGGTGTGCATATCCACAGCGGTGAACTGATTCGTCTGCTGCCCCAGGCCGAGCCCCGGCAGATGAACGTCTACGCGGTGTATGCCTCACGCAAACACATGCCGGCGGCGTTGCGCAGCATGCTGGATTTTCTGGTGCTCAGATTTCCTGAAGAACCGGAGTGGGATGTAGGCCTGTAAACACATCCCCCTGTAGGAGCTGGCTTGCCAGCGAAAGCGATGGGTCAGTCAGCACATATGCAAAATGTGACCATGCCTTCGCTGGCAAGCCAGCTCCTACAGGGATATCAGTGTTCTGAATATCGCGTTAACCGCGAAACCGGACTTGCTGGCAACTCGTCCGCGCTGACCTATGCTCAAAGCAGTACCGAAAGGTATTCGTTCAGAGGTCAACGCCATGAACATCAAAACAAGAAGATACCTCGCCATTTTCATCACTTGCGCGGCGACGCTGGCGCTGTATGGCACGGCCGCCTGGCGTGTCGAGCAGTTGCGACAAGTTCCCCGTGAATTCGCGAGCTGCAACTTCGAGCGCTGTATGCCCCACAACGCGACCCTCAACGCCCTCCGGTAATGAAGGGGTTCAAAGCGCGCTTTCCTACATGTCCGATTTAAAGCATTAGGGGTTCAGGCCTTGCTATCCTGATCGGCATGGTCCTGATCGGCTTTCAAGCGGTCGCGAAAAGCTTTGGGCGAAATCCCCACTCGGCGTCGGAACAGGCGTGTGAAGTTGGTCGGATCGGAAAACCCCAACACGTCAGACATTTCATAAATGGTCATGCTGGTGTAGGTCAGCAAGCGCTTGGCCTCCAGCAATTGACGCTCATGCATGATCTGCAACGCCGGTTGCCCCGCCAGTTCACGGCACGTGCCGTTGAGGTGGGACACGGAAATTCCCAGCCGATGAGCCAGGTCCTCGACCTTGACGTGCTGGCGATAGGTCTCCTCCACCAGCTGAATAAAACCGTTGAGGTATTCCCGGGCCCGCTGTGGGCGCTGAGTGGCGGTTTGGCGCTGAATCACCTGACGGCTGACCCACACCATGATCACGCTGACCAGCGAATGCATGAGCATTTCCCGCGCCGGTTGATGACCTGTGTACTCGCTTTGCAGCGCTGAAAACAGGCTGTTGAGGTACTCGCTGTCCTTGCCCGCCGGGTAGCTTTCGGTCTGTGCCAGAGCGTTCACCGAATGGCCCAGTTGCGCTTGCAGGTGGGTGATCAGCGGCGCGGCCAGCGTGACGACGAACCCTTCGACGTCCTCGGAAAACCGATAACCATGCACCGATAACGGCGGCAGAATCAGGATGGCCGGCTCAGTCAATCGTGAGCGTTTACCTTCGATCTCAAGCTCCGCCTGACCTTTGAAGACGAAGAGCAACTGACACAAATCGGCGTGGCGGTGGGGTTTGATTTCCCATTGATGTTCGCGGCTGCGCTTGGAAATGGTTTCACAGTGCAACAAGTCAGGGGTCGGCCAGTCCAGGCTTTCACCGTAGAGTTTGAACACCGGAATCGATGGCAGGTCAGGCTTGTTCATCACTTCAATCCAGGCCTCGAGGGTAACGGGCGATAATCGCACCGATTGGCAGAATGTACAGGTATCGGCTCAGTTTTCCCCTTCAATTGACAGACTCGCAAGTGAAAAATGCAAGTACTCGATCCATAAAAATCATTCACCGGCCTTGGTCGCGTGGAGCTTGCGAGTCATAAAAACAATGAAAACGCTAAAAACCCAAGTCGCGATCATCGGTGCCGGCCCCTCTGGTTTGCTACTCGGCCAATTGCTGCATAACGCCGGCATCGACACCCTGATCCTCGAACGCCAGCCCCCGGACTACGTGCTCGGACGCATCCGCGCCGGTGTCCTCGAACAAGGCATGGTAGAGCTGTTGCGTCAGGCCGGGGTGGGGCAGCGCATGGACGCCGAAGGGCTGGTCCATACAGGCTTCGAACTGGCCCTCGACGGGCGCCGGGTGCATATCGATCTGCAGGCGCTCACTGGCGGCAAAACCGTAACAATCTATGGCCAGACTGAGGTCACCCGCGACCTGATGGCCGCCCGTCGGGACGCAGGCGCGCAGACGATTTATGAAGCCGGCAACGTCATCCCCCACGGCATGAAAACCGCTGAACCCTTTGTCACCTTCGACAAGGACGGTGAAACGTATCGACTCGATTGTGACTACATCGCCGGTTGCGACGGTTTCCATGGCGTGGCGCGGCAGTCGATCCCTGCCGACTGCCTGAAAGTGTTCGAGCGGGTTTATCCGTTCGGCTGGCTGGGGATTCTCGCCGACACGCCGCCAGTGCATGAGGAGTTGGTTTATGCACGGCATGAACGGGGTTTTGCGCTGTGCAGCATGCGTTCGCCGACACGCACCCGTTATTACCTTCAGGTTCCGGCACAGGACAAAGTCGAAGACTGGTCCGATCAGCGCTTCTGGGATGAACTCAAATCCCGTCTGCCGACTGCCCTCGCCGCCTCTCTGGTGACCGGCCCGTCGATCGAAAAAAGCATCGCGCCGCTGCGCAGTTTCGTGGTTGAGCCGATGCAGTACGGGCGGATGTTCCTGGTCGGCGACGCCGCGCACATCGTCCCGCCCACCGGTGCCAAGGGTTTGAACCTGGCCGCCAGCGACGTCAGTACGTTGTTCAATATTCTGCTGAAGGTTTACCGCGAAGGCCGTATGGATTTGCTGGAGAAGTATTCCGAGGTCTGCTTGAGGCGGGTGTGGAAAGCCGAGCGGTTTTCCTGGTGGATGACCTCGATGTTGCATCGCTTCGATGAGCACGACGCGTTCAGCCAGCGCATCAGCGAATCGGAGCTGGCCTATTTCCTGGACTCCGAGGCGGGTCGAAAAACCATTGCCGAAAATTACGTCGGGCTTCCATACGAGGCTATCGAATAGCCTCCTACCGATCTACACTGGCGAGCATCCCGCTCGCCTTGCCTGCTGCGGGTCCATTACTGCCCGCAGGTTTTACCCGTGACTAATCTCAACCAGCCTGAAACGCCCAAACCGGCTATTCGCAGCGTTCTTATTGCCCTGATGCTGGCGATCTTTCTGGGCGCGCTGGACCAGACCATCGTCGCCGTATCGATGCCGGCCATTTCCGCGCAATTCAAGGATGTCAGCCTGCTGGCCTGGGTGATTTCCGGGTACATGGTGGCGATGACCGTAGCGGTGCCGATCTACGGCAAACTCGGCGATCTGTATGGGCGCCGCAAATTGATGCTGTTCGGCATGGGCGTGTTCACCCTCGCGTCATTGTTCTGCGGCATGGCGCAAAGCATGGAGCAATTGGTGCTGGCGCGGATCCTCCAGGGCATTGGCGCCGGCGGGATGATTTCGGTGAGCCAGGCAATCATCGGCGATATCGTTCCACCCCGCGAACGCGGTCGCTATCAGGGTTACTTCAGCAGCATGTACGCGGTGGCCAGCGTGGCCGGCCCGGTTCTCGGTGGCTACATGACCGAATACCTGTCCTGGCGCGGGGTATTCCTGATCAACCTGCCATTGGGCCTGGGTGCCTGGCTGGTGGCCCACCGCACGCTGGTGGGTTTGCCCGTGCCGCAGCGCAAGCCGATCATCGACTACTTCGGCACATTGCTGATGATCATTGGCCTGACGGCGTTACTGCTAGGCATTACTCAGGTTGGCCAGGGCTATTCGTGGCGCAGCACCGAAGTGTCGGGTTTGCTCGGTTGTGCAGTGGTGGTGCTGGCCGTGTTCGTCTCGCATGAACGGCGGGCGCGGGAACCGTTGCTGCCGATGCATTTGTTCGCCAACCGCAGTGCGATCCTTTGCTGGTGCACGATTTTTTTCACCAGTTTCCAGGCGATTTCCCTGATCGTGCTGATGCCGTTGCGCTTCCAGAGCGTCACCGGCGCCGGGGCCGACAGCGCCGCGTTGCATCTGTTGCCGCTGGCCATGGGCTTACCGATAGGCGCGTATTTCGCCGGACGCCAGACCTCGGTGACCGGTCGTTACAAACCGATGATCCTGACCGGCGCCCTGCTCATGCCGTTCTCGATTCTCGGCATGGCGTTCAGTGAGCCTCAGGCGTTTGTGCTGAGCAGCCTGTTCATGTTGCTCAGCGGCATCGCCAGCGGCATGCAGTTCCCGACTTCGTTGGTGGGCACGCAAAACTCGGTGGAACAACGGGACATCGGCGTTGCCACCAGCACCACCAATCTGTTCCGCTCTCTGGGCGGTGCAGTGGGCGTGGCGTTGATGTCGGCGCTGCTGCTGGCGTTGTTACAGGATTCGAGTTTCGCGCACCTGGCGGGGTCGTCGCTGATTGCCGAGGGCCGTTCGGGGAATGTCTTGCTCGATGGTTTGAACGCCGCACCGGGGGATGCACAAAACGCCCTGCGCGCTGAGCTGCTGCTGACCTTCCGGCATTTGCTGATGGTCAGCGCGGCGGTGTCGCTGCTGGGGCTGGCGGCGGCGATTGCCATGCCGAACAGGGTGTTGCGGGGGCGGGAGGACACGGTTCGCTAACCCCTCCGACCGATCGTTCCCACGCTCTGCGTGGGAACGCCTCAAGGGACGCTCCGCGTTCCAATGGGACGCAGAGCGTCCCGGGCTGCATTCACACGCAGAGCGTGGGAACGATCAACCACACCTCCATCCCTACATCGGGCTATTGAGGCCGGGTGCGCAGCTGTTGCTGCAGATTCTGAATCTGCGCCTGCAGGGTGTTGATGTTGCGGGTGACCTGGCCGCGGAAGGCGTCGAACTCGGCGGTGTTGGTCCCACCTTGTGCGCCGGCCGGGCGGTTGTCCTGTTGGCTTTTGAGCACGATCATGTCTTGCTCCAGGCGCTCGATAGCGGCGCTCGGGTTGCCTTGTTTCTTCAGCGCGACGATGTCAGCGCCCAGGCTCTTGAGTTGGGCGTCGAAGTTGCTGGTATCGTCCGACGCATTCTTCAACGCGGCCAGTTCGCCGCTCAAGGCTTTGACCTGGGCCTGCAACTGAGCATTGGCGGTTTGTTGTTCGGTGGCTTGCGCGGTCATTTGCGCCAGGCGCTTGTCCAGCTCGGAGGTCTGGCCGAGTACGCCTTGCTGCTGTTTGCTCTGGTCCTGAAGCTTGCTTTCCAGCTGTTTGCTCTGGTCCTGGAGTTTGCCTTCCAGCTGTTTGATTTGCAGCTTCAACGCTTCACTGCCGGTGTTGACGTTGGACTGGCTGGCCACGACCTTGCCGGAAATGTCCTGCAAGCGCCCCGCCGCTTCCTCACTGATGCGCGCGAAACTTTCCTGGGTCGCCACCAGTTGCTGCTCCATCAGGGAGATCTGCTGAAAACTCCACCAGGCAAGGCCCGCAAAGGCAAAGAACAACGCGCCGACCAATGCCCACAGAGGGCCAGTGCTCGGGCCTTTGACCTTGACCACCGGTGTGGTGCGCGAATGCACGGAAGTGCGAGCGGTAGTCGGAAAATCATCGTCATCGAGGCTGTCGGCGCGCAGGCTCGGGACATCGTCGAAGTCGTCGTTGGCATCGTTACGCATGGGCATTAGGGTCAACCTTTGTGGAACGCGGTGATGGCTTGATGCGGCGAAGTATAACCCCCCGCTGCCGCACTGGTTGACCCTGAACCCCGAACTCGGTTCAGTAACGGGCCGCCCTTGTGTGTCAGCGAATGTCCTGAGCCTTCCACCAGCCGCAGAATTCATCGAGGGCGGTCCAGAGGCTGACTTTCGGATCGTAGTCCAGATAATGCCGTGCGCGACTGATGTCCAGGGTGAAGTTTTTGTTCATGACCTGCATGCCCAGCCGCGACAGGGTCGGCTCGGGACGCCCAGGCCACAGCTTGCACACGCCCTCGTTGAGCGCGGCAAGGCTGTAGGCCAAACCGTAGGAACGGTAACGGGTAACCTGTGGGACATCCATTTGGCGCATCACGTAATTGACCACATCCCACAACGGAACCGGCGCTCCGTTGCTGATGTTGTAGGCCTTGCCCAAGGCCGAACCGCTGGCCAGCAAGCTGCTGAGCAACGCTTCATTGAGGTTTTGCACGCTGGTGAAATCGACCTTGTTCAGGCCATTGCCGATAATCGCCAACCGCCCTTTGCGCTGCATTTTCAGCAATCTCGGGAAAATACTCATATCGCCGGCGCCCGTCACGAAACGCGGACGCAGGGCCAGGGTTTCGAGGCCGAATTCCTGCGCACCGAAGACTTTTTGCTCGGCCAGGTATTTGGTCGCCGCATAGGGATGCTTGAAGCGCTTGGGCACCTGATCTTCGGTCAACCCCAAATGATCGCGGCCATCGAAGTAGATCGACGGTGACGACAAGTGCACCAGGCGCCGAACCCGCTGTTTCAGACAGGCTTCGACTACATTCTCGGTGACTTCGACGTTGCCTTGATAAAAGTCCTGATACCGCCCCCACAAACCCACCGCACCGGCGCAATGCACCACGGCTTCAACGTCTGAACACAGGTCGCGCGCCAGTTGCGGATCACTCAAGTCGCCCTGAATGAACTCGGCGCCACGGCGCACCAGATGCTCGACGCTCTCGGCCCGGCGACCGTTGACCCGCACGTCCAGGCCCTGCTCCAGGGCGAAACGCGCAAAGCGTCCGCCAATGAAGCCGCTTGCGCCGGTGACCAGAATCTTCATGAATTGCTCCGAATATTTCGTTTTGCATATTGCGTAGGGCGTGAGGTCTTGACGCTGCCCGTCAGTCCAACGGCACCAGCCATTGCTTCGACGAGCGCACCAATTGATCGGTGAGTAACCCCAACAGCTGACCGCCATTGCGCCAATGATGCCAGTACAGCGGCACATCGATCGGCTTATCTGGCAAAAGCTCCTGCAGGATTCCGCGCTCAAGTTGCTCGCGCACCTGCAATTCAGGCACCAGGCCCCAGCCAAGCCCTGCTTCCGTGAGACGAAGAAACCCTTCGGACGATGGGCATAAATGGTGTTCAAAACCGCCGTCCACACCGAGGGATGCGAGGTAACGATGCTGTAGGAAATCGTCCGGGCCAAACACCAGGGCCGGGGTTTTGGCCAACTGATCGGCGCGCACACCATCGGGAAAATGCCGTGCAATGAACGCCGGGCTCGCCATCGCACGGTAGCGCATCGCCCCCAACAGAACGCTGCGCGCGCCGGCCACCGGCCGTTCACTGGCGCAGACACACCCCGCCACTTCGCCTGCGCGCATGCGTTTGAGGCCGACGGTCTGATCTTCTACCACCAAGTCGAGCAACAGATGTTGTTCCGCGCAAAAGTCCCCCACCGCCTCGGCCCACCACGTGGCAAGACTGTCGGCATTCAGCGCGATACGCAGGCGTTCCGGCAGGCCTTCTTCGTCCAGCGCCGGCACCAGAGTTTGCAAATCACGTTCAAGCAATCGCACTTGCTGCACATGGTTAAGCAATCGCCGGCCAATCTCCGTCGGCGCCGGGGGAGTGACCCGTACCAACACCGGTTGGCCGACCCGCGCCTCCAGCAGTTTGATGCGCTGGGAGATGGCCGATTGGGACAACCCCAACACCTGCGCGGCGCGTTCGAATCCGGCCTGCTCGATTACAGCGGCGAGCGCGGAAAGTAATTTGTAGTCGAACATCAGTTTTCCTAATGGGCGATCAGTACTATTGGTTTTTCTTATACAGCCTTCAACCGGAGAATGGCCAGCAAGAACTCTTGAACAAGGATCACCGACATGGCTGGCGAAACGTCATTGGCAACCCTGCTGCGCAGCATGCGCCCGCAACTCAACGACGGCGAATACGTGTTCTGTACGTTGCGCGACGGCAAGTTGCCCCAGGGCCTTGAGATTGTTGGCAGTTTTCGCGAGCGGGAAGGTCTGACGGTGATTCTGCAACGTTCCCACGCTGAGAAAGCCGGTTTCAGCTTCGACTACGTCGCCGCATGGATCACCTTGAACGTGCACTCGGCCCTCGAAGCCGTCGGCCTGACCGCCGCGTTCGCCACGGCATTGGGCCAGGCCGGCATCAGTTGCAACGTAATCGCCGGCTATTACCACGACCATTTGTTCGTCGGCCAGGCCGATGCCGAACGCGCCCTGCAGGTACTGCGGGATCTGGCGTCCAACGCGGAGTAAAACGTATGTGGCAAAGCTATGTGAACGGCCTGTTGGTGGCCGCGGGGCTGATCATGGCGATCGGCACCCAGAATGCGTTTGTGCTGGCGCAGAGCCTTCGGCGTGAACATCACCTGCCGGTGGCGGCGCTCTGCGTCACCTGCGATGCGTTGCTGGTGGCCGCCGGGGTATTCGGCCTGGCGACGGTGCTGGCGCAAAACCCGACCCTGCTGGCCATCGCCCGTTGGGGTGGCGCGGCGTTTTTGATCTGGTATGGCAGCCTGGCGCTGCGTCGGGCCTGCACGAAACAAAGTCTGCAACAGGGTGAAAATCAGACGGTACGTTCACTGCGGGCGGTGCTGCTCAGTGCATTGGCGGTGACGCTGCTCAACCCGCACGTTTATCTGGACACCGTGTTGCTGATCGGCTCCCTCGGCGCACAACAAACCGAACCCGGTGCTTATGTCGTGGGCGCGGCCAGTGCGTCATTGTTGTGGTTTTTCACTTTAGCCCTTGGTGCGGCATGGCTCGCACCATGGCTGGCACGGCCAAGCACCTGGCGAATCCTCGATCTGTTGGTCGCCGTCATGATGTTCGCTGTGGCCTTTCAATTAATCGCGGCTGGCTGATTATTCCAAAAGGCTCTGGAACCTCTATTCCACACAGTTGTTGCGTGGTTATGCCGCACCCCCGGTGCTATGATCCGATCCCTGCGCCGCAAAGAGTACAAACTCCCCGGCGCATGTCTGGCCGCCCGTGATCGGCCTTGCGCTCACCGCAACTGACCTGATTAGGAGAATCATCATGGCTTTCGAATTGCCGCCGCTGCCTTACGCACACGATGCCCTGCAGCCGCACATTTCAGAGGAAACTCTGCAATACCACCACGACAAGCACCACAACACCTACGTCGTGAACCTGAACAACCTGGTGCCAGGCACCGAGTTCGAAGGCAAGACCCTGGAAGAAATCGTCAAGACTTCCTCGGGCGGTATCTTCAACAACGCCGCTCAGGTCTGGAACCACACTTTCTATTGGAACTGCCTGGCGCCAAACGCTGGCGGTCAACCAACCGGCGCGCTGGCTGATGCCATCAACGCAGCGTTCGGTTCGTTCGACAAGTTCAAGGAAGAGTTCAGCAAAACCTCCATCGGCACCTTCGGTTCCGGTTGGGGCTGGCTGGTGAAAAAAGCTGACGGTTCCCTGGCCCTGGCCAGCACCATCGGCGCCGGCAACCCGCTGACCAGCGGCGACACCCCGCTGCTGACCTGCGACGTCTGGGAACACGCTTACTACATCGACTACCGCAACCTTCGTCCGAAGTACGTCGAAGCGTTCTGGAACCTGGTCAACTGGAAATTCGTGGCTGAGCAGTTCGAAGGCAAAACCTTCACTGCTTAAGCTTCGCGCCAGTCAAGAAACCCGGCTTTTGCCGGGTTTTTTTATGGGCTGGGGAAATGGGTACATCCCTGTAGGAGGGAGCTCCTACAGGAATTTCGCTTAACTGACTGGCATAAAGGCTTGCCCGCGAAGAACGATAACGCGGTCCATACCCTTTCATAATTGAATTGGGAGGCGTCCATTAAAAATTAGGGCGTTTTCCCACAACGCGAGTGGCGTTCGCCCTCTTGCCCCCACATCACAGCCGTCTAACATCAACTACAAGGAAAAATTGTCCCGATCCCCTCAAGTTGAGGGCCCCAACAACCGACACAGTGTTAATAGGGCAAATACTCCAAACAACAGCATATCCGCCAAGCTACAGGCAAAACCCCTAGGCTTGATTGTCTCTTTGACTGACATCACGGGATTGCCAATACTCACGGCAACTTGATGCTACCGCACGGAACAAGGAATAACCCTTTGAAGCTGGAACTCAAGAACAGCTTGTCGGTGAAGTTGCTCCGGGTCGTGCTCCTGTCGGCATTGATCGTCGGCGTGGTCTTGAGCTGCGCGCAGATCGTTTTCGATGCCTATAAAACACGCCAGGCCGTGGCCAACGATGCTCAGCGCATCCTCGATATGTTCCGTGACCCCTCGACCCAGGCCGTCTACAGCCTGGACCGGGAAATGGGTATGCAGGTGATCGAAGGCCTGTTTCAGGACGACGCCGTACGCATGGCCTCCATCGGCCACCCCCACGAAGCCATGCTCGCGCAAAAATCTCGCGAGCTGCAGCACTCCCACAGTCGCTGGCTGACCGACCTGATCCTCGGTAAGGAGCGCACGTTCACCACCCAACTGGTAGGCCGCGGCCCTTACAGCGAGTACTACGGCGACCTGAGCATCACGCTCGACACCGCTACCTATGGCCAGGGTTTCATCGTCAGTTCGGTGATCATCTTCATCTCTGGCGTATTGCGCGCCCTGGCCATGGCCCTGGTGCTGTATCTGGTCTATCACTGGCTGCTGACGAAACCGTTGTCGCGGATTATCGAACACCTGACTGAAATCAACCCGGACCGACCCAGCGCCCACAAGATTCCGCAGCTCAAGGGTCATGAAAAAAATGAGTTGGGCGTCTGGATCAACACCGCCAATCAGTTGCTCGAATCCATCGAGCGCAACACTCATCTGCGCCACGAAGCGGAAAACAGCCTGCTGCGCATGGCCCAGTACGACTTCCTCACCGGTTTGCCGAACCGCCAGCAATTGCAGCTACAACTGGACAAAATTCTCATCGATGCCGGTAAATTGCAGCGTCGGGTCGCGGTGCTGTGTGTCGGGCTCGATGACTTCAAAGGCATCAACGAACAGTTCAGTTATCAGACCGGCGACCAATTGCTGCTGGCCCTGGCCGATCGCCTGCGGGCTCACAGCGGTCGCCTTGGCGCCCTCGCCCGTTTGGGGGGCGACCAGTTTGCACTGGTCCAGGCTGATATCGAACAACCCTATGAAGCGGCCGAACTGGCCCAAAGCATTCTCGATGATCTGGAAGCGGCGTTCGCCCTCGATCATCAGGAAATTCGCCTGCGCGCCACCATTGGCATCACCCTGTTCCCCGAGGACGGTGACAGCACCGAGAAGTTGCTGCAAAAAGCCGAGCAGACCATGACCCTGGCCAAAACGCGCTCGCGCAACCGCTATCAGTTCTATATCGCCAGCGTCGATACCGAGATGCGGCGGCGTCGCGAGCTGGAGAAAGACCTGCGCGATGCCTTGATCCGCGATCAGTTCTACCTCGTTTATCAGCCGCAGATCAGCTACCGCGATCATTGCGTGGTGGGCGTCGAGGCCTTGATTCGCTGGCAGCATCCCGAACACGGGCTGGTACCGCCAGACCTGTTCATCCCACTGGCCGAGCAGAACGGCACCATCATCGCCATCGGCGAGTGGGTGCTGGATCAGGCCTGCAAACAATTGCGCGAATGGCACGATCAGGGTTTCGACCTGCGCATGGCGGTGAACCTGTCCACCGTGCAATTGCACCACGCCGAGTTGCCGCGGGTGGTCAATAACTTGCTGCAGATGTATCGCCTGCCACCGCGCAGCCTGGAGCTGGAAGTCACCGAAACCGGCCTGATGGAAGACATCAGCACCGCAGCCCAGCACTTGTTGAGCCTGCGTCGCTCCGGCGCGCTGATCGCCATCGACGACTTCGGCACCGGTTATTCATCACTGAGCTATTTGAAAAGCCTGCCGCTGGACAAGATCAAGATCGACAAGAGCTTCGTTCAGGACCTGCTCGATGACGATGACGATGCGACCATCGTTCGGGCCATCATCCAGCTGGGCAAGAGCTTGGGCATGCAAGTGATTGCCGAGGGCGTGGAAACCGCCGAGCAAGAGGCCTACATCATCTCCGAAGGCTGCCATGAAGGTCAGGGCTACTATTACAGCAAACCGCTGCCGGCACGGGAATTGAGCGCCTATCTCAAACAGGCGCAGCGCAGTAACGCAGTTATTTTGTAGAAGATCAAAAGATCGCAGCCTCGTATCACTCGTGTAGGAGCTGTCGAGTGAAACGAGGCTGCGATCTTTTGATCTACGACACAACTCCCGCGCGAATAAGAAATATTTACAAGCACAACCCTTTACACATAATGCGAAAGATTTGCATTATGTCGCAGTTTTGCGCGCCCTCCACGCGCGTCCATCAATCACCGAAGCAGGATGTTCGCCATGATTCGTATGCCTCTGGCCACCGCCAGTCTGCTGGCCATCGCTATTTCCCTCGCCGGTTGCGGCGAAGGTAAAGACAAGGCTGCCGCTCCACAAGCGCCGACCCCGGCCGCCAGCACCGCTGCCCCGGCTGCGCCTGCTGCTACTGGTAAAATCGATGAAGCCGCCGCCAAGGCTGTGGTTGCGCACTACGCCGACATCGTCTTCGCCGTTTACAGCGACGCCGAATCCACTGCAAAAACCCTGCAAACCGCCGTCGACGCGTTCCTGGCCAAGCCGAACGCCGATACGCTGAAAGCCGCCAAGGCTGCCTGGGTCGCGGCCCGCGTACCTTACCTGCAGAGCGAAGTGTTCCGCTTCGGCAACACCATCATCGACGACTGGGAAGGTCAGGTGAACGCCTGGCCACTGGACGAAGGCCTGATCGACTACGTCGACAAATCCTACGAACACGCACTGGGTAACCCGGGCGCCACCGCCAACATCATCGCCAACACCCAGGTTCAGGTCGGTGAAGACAAGGTCGACGTGAAAGACATCACCCCGGAAAAACTCGCCAGCCTGAACGAGCTGGGCGGTTCCGAGGCCAATGTCGCCACCGGCTACCACGCCATCGAATTCCTGCTCTGGGGCCAAGACCTGAACGGCACCGGCCCTGGCGCCGGCAACCGTCCGGCTTCCGACTTCCTGGAAGGCAAAGGCGCTACCGGCGGTCACAACGATCGTCGTCGCGCTTACCTGAAATCCGTGACCCAATTGCTGGTCAACGATCTGCAAGAAATGGTCGGTAACTGGAAGCCGAACGTGGCCGACAACTACCGCGCCACCCTGGAAGCGGAACCGGCTGAAACCGGCCTGCGCAAAATGCTGTTCGGCATGGGCAGCCTGTCCTTGGGCGAACTGGCGGGCGAGCGCATGAAGGTTTCCCTGGAAGCCAACTCCCCGGAAGACGAACACGACTGCTTCAGCGACAACACCCACAACTCGCAGTTCTACGATGCCAAAGGCGTGCGTAACGTGTACCTGGGCGAATACACCCGCGTAGACGGCAGCAAAATGACCGGTGCGAGCCTGTCGTCCCTGGTGGCCAAAGCCGACTCGGCGGCCGACACCGCGCTGAAAGCCGACCTGGCTGCGACCGAAGCCAAGATGCAGGTCATCGTCGATCACGCCAACAAGGGTGAGCACTACGACCAACTGATCGCTGCGGGTAACACTGCTGGCAACCAGATCGTGCGCGATGCCATCGCCTCGCTGGTCAAGCAGACCGGTTCGATCGAAGCAGCCGCCGGCAAACTGGGCATCAGCGACCTGAACCCGGACAACGCTGATCACGAGTTCTGATCAACGCTGGCTGTAGGAGCGAGGCTTGCCCGCGAAGGCGGCGTCACCTTCAACGTGGTAGGTGACTGACACACCGCTTTCGCGAGCAAGCTTCGCTCCTACAGGTGACTGTGGCCAATCTGTGGGAGCGTGGTTTACCCGCGATGGCCGCGCCTCGGTTTCCAGCGAAAAACCTGCCTCAAATCAACCAAACGATAATTCCTCTTATTCAAACTCCCCTGCCCTGTTAGACTTTGCGCCCTTGTTTTGCTCGTCTTGCAGGATGTCTGATGCCCTCGCTGCCTCTTCGCTTGTCCGCACTGTTGCTGGCCCTGGGCCTGAGTGCCTGCGATGACGCCCCGCGTTTTACCCAGGCCGAACCCGGTGAAGCCCGCTCCGCTGGCAGTGCGACGGTGCGCAAGACTGATCAGAACTCATTCTCCCTGCCGTCCGCCAATCTGCCGCCGTCACGGCGCGTCGATTTCAGCGTCGGCAACAGTTTCTTTCGCAACCCTTGGGTGATTGCCCCGTCGACCACCACTGCCCGTGATGGCCTTGGCCCGTTGTTCAATACCAACGCCTGTCAGAACTGCCACATCAAGGACGGGCGCGGTCACCCGCCCGCACCCGATGCGCCGAATGCGGTATCAATGCTGGTGCGCCTGTCGATCCCCGATGCACCGGCCTATGCCAGGGCCATCGAACAACTGGGCGTGGTTCCGGAGCCGGTCTACGGCGGGCAGTTCCAGGACATGTCGGTGCCCGGCGTCGTCCCGGAAGGCAAGGTGCGCGTCGACTACACGCCGGTCCCGGTGCGTTTCAAGGACGGCAGCGAAATCGAGTTGCGTAAGCCGACCCTGCAGATCACTCAACTCGGCTACGGCCCGATGCACCCCGACACGCGTTTCTCGGCGCGCATCGCACCGCCGATGATTGGCCTGGGCTTGCTTGAAGCGATCCCCGACGAAGCCATCCTGGCTAACGCCGAGGCCCAGGCCCGGGAGAAAAACGGCATCGCCGGACGGCCGAACCGGGTCTGGGACGATGCGCAGCAGAAAACCGTCCTCGGACGATTTGGCTGGAAGGCCGGGCAACCGAATCTCAATCAACAAAACGTTCACGCGTTCTCTGGTGACATGGGCCTCACGACCAGCCTGAGACCCGTTGATGACTGCACCGACGCGCAAACCGCGTGCAAGCAGGCGCCCGATGGCAATGGCCCGGATGGCGAGCCGGAAGTCAGCGATAACATTCTGCGTCTGGTGTTGTTCTACAGCCGCAACCTCGCGGTGCCGGCCCGTCGCGATGTCGGCGCGCCGCAAGTGCTGGCCGGCAAGAATTTGTTTTTCCAGGCGGGATGCCAGTCCTGTCACACGCCTCAATACACCACCGCCACTAACGCCGCTGAACCTGAGTTGGCCAATCAAGTGATTCGCCCTTACAGCGACCTGCTGCTGCATGACATGGGCGACGGCCTGGCCGACAACCGCAGCGAATTCCAGGCCAGCGGCCGCGACTGGCGCACCCCGCCGTTGTGGGGCATCGGCCTGACACAAGCGGTCAGTGGCCACACCCAATTTTTGCATGACGGCCGCGCCCGTAACTTGCTCGAAGCCGTGCTCTGGCATGGCGGCGAGGCGCAGGCGGCGCAGCAACAGGTTTTGTCTTTCAATGCCGAGCAGCGCGCGGCGTTGCTGGCGTTTTTGAATTCCCTTTAATACGTATTCCTTCAGCGGGAGCCCGACATGTTCCGTCCCAAATTGTTGTTCACCAGCCTGGCCGCCCTCGCCCTGGGCGCCTGTTCGCCCCAGGATCCGCAAGCGGTCACGTCGGCGGCCATCGCCAAGCAAGTAATCCTGCCGACCTACAGCCGCTGGGTCGAAGCCGACCGTCAATTGGCGGTCAGCGCCCTGGCGTTCTGCCAAGGCAAGGAAAACCTCGAAACCGCCCGCGCCGACTTCCTGCACGCGCAGAAAGCCTGGGCCGAGTTGCAACCGCTGCTGATCGGGCCGTTGGCCGAGGGCAACCGTTCGTGGCAGGTGCAGTTCTGGCCGGACAAGAAAAACCTCGTGGGCCGTCAGGTCGAGCAACTGGTGACCGCGCAACCGCAGATCGATGCTGCTGCCCTGGCCAAGTCCAGCGTTGTGGTTCAGGGGCTCTCGGCCTATGAATACATCCTGTTCGACAGCAAGATCGACATGGCCGACAGCGCGCAGAAAGCCAAATATTGCCCGCTGCTGGCCGCCATTGGCGAACGCCAGAAGCAACTGGCCGAAGAGATCCTGTCGCGCTGGAACACCAACGACGGCATGCTCGCGCAGCTGAGTAAATTTCCGAACCAGCGCTACGCCGACTCCCACGAAGCGATCGCCGATCTGCTGCGCGTGCAAGTGACGGCACTGGACTCCTTGAAGAAAAAACTCGGCACACCGATGGGTCGTCAGAGCAAGGGCACGCCACAGCCATTCCAGGCCGATGCCTGGCGCAGCCAATCGTCGCTGCAAGGCCTGCAAGCAAGCCTGAGCGCGGCGCAAACCGTTTGGGTAGGTGTCGACAATAAAGGCCTGCGTGGTCTGTTGTCGAACGAGCAGAAACCCTTGGCCGACAAGATCGACGCAGCCTACGCAGCGTCCCTGAAACTGTTCGCCAGCAACCAGCGCTCGCTGACCGACATGCTCACCGACGATGCCGGGCGCCAGCAGCTCAACGCGATCTACGACAGCCTCAACGTCGTCCATCGCTTGCACGAAGGCGAGCTGGCCAAGGCGCTGGGCATTCAACTGGGCTTTAACGCCAACGACGGTGACTGATGAGGGCTAGTGCCATGCTGCGACGCCAGGCTCTGACGTTAGGGAGTTTGCTGCTGGGTGCGGTGACACTGGGCGGCTGGACGCTGTTCAAGCAAAAGGACAAAAGCCCGCTGCTGCTCTCGGCGCGGGACGACGGTGATGGCAAGCACTTCGCCGTCGGTTATCGGCTGGATGGTACCCGGGTGTTTGCCACCCAGGTCGGCCAGCGTTGCCACGACATCATCAACCATCCGACGCTGCCTATAGCGCTGTTCGTCGCTCGGCGTCCGGGTACCGAGAGTTACCTGATCGACCTGCGCGACGGCACGCTGCTGCAAACCGTGGTGTCGCAGCCGAACCGGCACTTCTACGGTCACGCAGTGATTCACCAGAGCGGCGACTGGTTGTACGCCACAGAGAACGACACCTCCGATCCGGGTCGCGGCCTGCTCGGCGTGTATAAGTTCGAAGGTGAGCGCCTGATGCACAGTGGAGAAATTTCCACCCACGGTGTCGGTCCGCATCAGGTGTCGTGGATGCCCGATGGCGAGACGCTGATTGTCGCCAACGGCGGCATTCGCACCGAGGCCGAAAGCCGGGTCGAGATGAACCTCAACGCGATGGAGCCGAGCCTGGTGTTGATGCAGCGCGACGGCACGTTGTTGAGCAAGGAAACACTGGCCCAGCAGATGAACAGCGTGCGGCACTTGGGCGTCGCCAGCGATGGCACTATCGTTGCCGGTCAGCAGTTCATGGGCGCTGCCCACGAGTCATCGGAGCTGCTGGCGATCAAGCGTCCCGGCCAACCGTTCGTGGCGTTCCCGGTGCCCGAGCATCAATTGCAGGCCATGGGGCATTACACCGCCAGCGTTGCCGTACACAGTGAATTGCGTCTGGTCGCCCTGACCGCGCCGCGAGGTAACCGCTTTTTTATCTGGGACCTGGACAGCGCTGAAGTACGCCTGGATGCGCCCCTTCCCGATTGCGCCGGCGTCGGGGCCGTGGCCGATGGTTTTGTCGTGACCTCCGGTCAAGGACGATGCCGGTACTACGATTGCCGCCAGACAACCCTTGTCGCAGAACCTCTGGAATTGCCTGCGGGGCTCTGGGACAACCATCTTCACTTGATCTAAACACGGTCCTTTGTAGCAGCTGGAATCCCCCTCACACTCGGAGTAATGTTCCCGCCTGTCTCATCTGATTTTCTCCAAGGAAATGGAAATATGCTGCGCCGCCGCATGCTGATCATGTTGGGTGTTGTTCTGCTAATCGTGCTGGTCCTGGCCGGTTACAAAGCCTTCTCCATCTACATGATGATGCAGGGCTTCTCCGCGCCGAAACCGCCGATAAATGTCGCCGTGGCCACCGCCACCGAACGTCCGTGGCAAAGCCGTTTACCAACGGTCGGCACTCTCACGGCCCTGCAAGGGGTCGACCTGAGTCTGGAGATCGCCGGCACCGTCAAGGAAGTGCAGTTCGAGTCTGGGCAGAAGGTCAAGGCCGGTCAGCCAATCCTGCAACTCGACACCGCCGTGGAAACCGCCTTGCTGGCAACTGCTCAAGCCGACCTGGGACTGGCGCAACTGGATTACGGTCGCGGCAGCCAATTGGTGGGCAGTCAGGCTATTTCCAAAGGTGAGTTCGACCGACTCTCAGCGGTGTTGCAAAAGAGCCGGGCCACGGTCAATCAGCTCAAGGCGGCACTGGAAAGAAAACGCATCCTCGCCCCGTTCAGCGGGACCATCGGCATTCGTCAGGTAGACGTCGGCGACTACGTGGCCAGCGGCACGATGATCGCCACCCTGCAAGACCTCAGCAGCCTCTACGTCGACTTCTTTGTGCCCGAACAATCGGTGCCGAAAATCGCCCTCGGCCAGCCGGTACAGGTGATCGTCTCGGCCTACCCGACGCAGAATTTCCCCGGGGTCATCAGTGCGATCAACCCGAAAGTCGAGAGCAGCACCCGCAACGTGCTGGTGCGCGCGACCCTGGCCAACCCCGATGGCAAGCTGCTGCCGGGCATGTTCGCCAGCCTGCAGGTGATGTTGCCCGATCCGCAGCCGCACATCGTTGTGCCGGAAAGCGCGATCACCTACACCCTTTATGGTAATTCGCTGTACGTCGTCGGGCAGAAAAAGGCCGAAGACGGCAGCCTCGAAAAAGACGACAAGGGCGAGCCGATTCTGATCGCCGAGCGGCGTTTCGTTGAAACCGGCGAGCGCCGCGATGGAATGGTCATGATCACCAAAGGCGTGCAGAACGGCGAAAAAGTGGTCACGGGGGGCCAGATCAAACTGGACCACGGCGCGCACATTGCCATCAGCGACGACAAGACCCTAGCCGAGAAGAGCAGTCAGCCGCGCGCTGACTGATCAAGGAACCCCCATGGCTTTTACCGACCCGTTCATCCGCCGCCCGGTGCTCGCCACCGTGGTCAGCCTGTTGATTGTGCTGCTGGGTTTCCAGGCCTGGAGCAAATTGCCGCTGCGCCAATACCCGCAAATGGAAAACGCCCTGATCACGGTGACCACCTCTTACCCCGGAGCCAACGCCGAAACCATCCAGGGATACATCACCCAACCGATGCAGCAGAGTCTGGCCAGCGCCGAAGGCATCGACTACATGACATCGGTCAGTCGCCAGAACTTCTCGGTGATCTCGATCTACGCGCGCATCGGCGCCAACAGCGACCGCTTGTTCACCGAGCTGCTGGCCAAGGCCAACGAGGTCAAGAACCAGCTGCCCCAGGACGCCGAAGACCCGGTGCTGAGCAAGGAAGCCGCGGACGCTTCGGCGCTGATGTACATCAGTTTCTTCAGCGACGAGCTGAGCAATCCACAGATCACCGATTACCTGTCACGGGTCATCCAGCCGAAACTCGCGACCTTGCCGGGCATGGCCGAAGCCGAGATTCTCGGTAACCAGGTGTTTGCCATGCGCTTGTGGCTGGACCCGGTGAAACTCGCCGGTTTCGGTCTGAGTGCCAGCGACGTGACCGACGCCGTGCGCCAATACAACTTTCTCTCTGCCGCCGGCGAAGTGAAAGGCGAGTATGTGGTCACCAGCATCAACGCCAATACCGAGCTCAAATCTGCCGAAGCCTTTGGTGCGATCCCGCTCAAGGTAGAGGGCGACAGTCGCGTACTGCTGCGGGACGTGGCGCGGGTCGAGATGGGCGCGGAGAACTACAACACCATCAGCTCTTTCGGCGGCACGCCCTCGGTGTACATCGGCATCAAGGCCACGCCCGGCGCCAACCCGCTGGACGTGATCCGGGAAGTGCGCAAGATCATGCCGGAGCTGGAAGCCCAGCTGCCGCCGAACCTGAAAGGTGAAATCGCCTACGACGCCACGCTGTTCATCCAGGCCTCCATCGACGAAGTGGTGAAAACCCTGTTCGAAGCGGTGCTGATCGTGATCGTGGTGGTGTTCCTGTTCCTCGGCGCCCTGCGCTCGGTGGTGATCCCGGTGGTCACTATTCCGCTGTCGATGATCGGCGTGATGTTTTTCATGCAGATGATGGGTTACTCGATCAACCTGCTGACCTTGCTGGCGATGGTATTGGCCATCGGGCTGGTGGTGGACGATGCCATCGTGGTGGTGGAAAACATCCATCGGCACATCGAAGAAGGCAAGACGCCGCTCGATGCGGCTATCGAGGGTGCCCGGGAAATCGCCATGCCCGTGGTGTCGATGACCATCACCCTGGCGGCGGTCTATGCGCCGATCGGTTTCCTGACCGGCCTGACGGGGGCGCTGTTCAAGGAATTCGCCCTGACCCTGGCCGGGGCAGTGGTGATCTCCGGCATCGTTGCGCTGACGCTGTCGCCAATGATGTGCGCCCTGCTGCTGCGCCACGATGAAAACCCCACTGGCCTGGCCCATCGCCTGGATGTGATCTTCGAAGGCCTCAAGCGCCGCTACCAGAGCGTGCTTCACGGCACCCTCAATACCCGGCCGGTGGTGCTGGTGTTCGCGGTCATTGTGCTGTGTCTGATTCCGGTGTTGCTTAAGTTCACCAAGTCGGAACTGGCGCCGGACGAGGATCAGGGCGTCATCTTCATGATGGCGAATGCCCCGCAGACGGCCAACCTCGATTACCTGAACACCTATACCGACGAGTTCCTCACGATTTTCAAGGAGTTCCCCGAGTACTACTCCTCGTTCCAAATCAACGGTTTCAATGGCGTGCAATCGGGGATCGGCGGCTTCCTGCTCAAGCCCTGGAACGAACGCGACCGGACCCAAATGCAGATACTGCCCGAGGTACAGAGCAAACTGGAGAGCATTCCCGGGTTGCAGATCTTCGGTTTCAACCTGCCATCCCTTCCGGGCACCGGTGAAGGCTTGCCGTTTCAATTCGTGATCAACTCGGCCAACACCTATGAGTCATTGTTGGACGTGATGGACCGGGTGAAAAAAAGAGCGATGGAGTCCGGCAAGTTCGCTTTCGTCGACGTCGACCTGGCCTTCGACAAACCCGAAGTCGTGGTGGATATCGATCGCGCCAAGGCTGCACAGATGGGTGTGTCGATGCAGGACCTGGGCGGCACCCTCGCAACGTTGCTGGGTGAAGCGGAGATCAACCGTTTCACCATCGAAGGTCGCAGTTATAAAGTCATCGCGCAGGTGGAACGGCCCTTCCGGGATAACCCCGACTGGCTGAACCATTATTACGTCAAGAACACCAAGGGCGAATTGCTGCCCCTGTCGACCCTGATCACCGTGACCGACCGGGCGCGACCGCGCCAGTTGAATCAGTTCCAGCAACTCAATTCGGCGATACTTTCCGGGGTCCCGCTGGTCAGCATGGGTGAGGCCATCGACACCGTGCGCCAGATCGCTCGGGAAGAAGCGCCGGCGGGTTATGCCGTCGACTATGCCGGTGCGTCACGACAATACGTCCAGGAAGGTAGCGCGCTGTGGGTCACCTTTGCCCTGGCGCTGGCGATCATCTTCCTGGTGCTGGCGGCCCAGTTCGAAAGTTTCCGCGATCCACTGGTGATACTGGTGACGGTGCCACTGTCGATCTGTGGCGCGTTGATCCCATTGTTCCTCGGCTGGTCGAGCATGAACATTTATACCCAAGTGGGATTGGTGACGTTGATCGGGCTGATCAGCAAGCACGGGATCCTGATCGTCGAATTCGCCAACCAGCTACGCAAGGAGAAGGGGCTGTCGCCTCGCGAAGCGGTGGAGGAAGCGGCGGCCATTCGCCTGCGTCCGGTATTGATGACCACGGCGGCGATGGTGTTCGGCATGGTGCCGTTGATCATCGCTACGGGCGCGGGTGCCGTCAGCCGATTCGACATCGGCACAGTGATCGCGACGGGGATGTCGATCGGAACGCTGTTCACCTTGTTCGTGTTGCCGTGCATCTATACGTTGCTGGCCAAGCCCGACAAAGCTGAAAAACACCCATAAACCTGTGGGAGATTCTATGTAGCCTTTGATCGTTCCCACGCTCTGCGTGGGAATGCAGCCCGGGACGCTCCGCGTCCCATCAAAAGCCGAACGCGGAGCGTCCGTAGTGGCATTCCCACGCAGAGCGTGGGAACGATCGATGGTGAGCCAAGTGAAAAGAAAAGGCCTCGCATATGCGAGGCCTTTTCTTTGGGCTTCAATCTGTTCAACTTTGTGGCCTCAGTCCTTGAGAAAGTCCGAACATGAACAGTAACAAGTCATGATCGGGTTGAGTGGCCACGGGTGCTTTGGCAACCCGGGGCAACGGACAATGCGCGTCACCGTGCACGGAGCTGAGGACTTGCGTGCGGGGCTGCTCCCATGCCGCCACCGCCAATGAAGCAACTGCCAAGGCTCCGGCTAAAAACAAACCTCGTGCAATTTCGAGTTTCATTGTTATAAGCCTTTGATAGCGCTGCCAAACGCCGTCTCATAAAAATAGACGAGTTTTTTCCAGTCTGTATCGCTGAACGACGAGTGGCGACGCAGTTGTTTCAGGTCATGGACCGCTGCTTGACGGTCGGTCAAACGCTTCCGACATTTCTCCAGATCGATCAAGGCAATTTCGACCTTGGCTGACTCGCCTTCGCCGGTGACCCGCACGAATACGTGCTTTATATAGAGACAGCTGTGCTGCCAACGGCCCTTGTGCATGCGGGCCAGATTGTCTGCCAGATCCTTCAATACACGATCATGCACCGCCTCACCGTAACGCTCGCGACCACCCCCTGCGTACCAGTGTTTGATTTCCTCGAAGCCATCCAGGGACTTGGTAACCAGTAATGCGCGCCATTTATTATTCACGGGATCGCGCTGTGCCTCGCAAAAAACGATTTCAGGAACACGAACGTCGAGCCGGCGCAAACCGATGAGCGCATCACGCTCGCGCAATATCGTCGGCCGACCGAACGGGTGCAACCCGCTGCGATAGGTATGCCCGGTTTGACGCTTGGTGTAGAGCAGCTGTCCATCACTGCCCATAACGCGCTGCACGCCACTTTCTCCACCACGACGGACGTTGGGTTCTTCTACCCATTTGCCGCGCAGGTTCCAGAAGTAGTCGAACCGGTCCCGGGGAGCAACTGCCATCCTGTTACCTCTTGCGTAATACGTACACCCGCCACATCGCATAGAGTGGTAAAAAATCAAGTCGCTCCTGAATTCGGAAACCCGCCTGCTCGAACTCCTGTTCGACCGTCGCAGCCGGTAACACAAATCGATTTTGGTAACTTCCCTGCTCCCGCGTCTGCTCAAGGCGTTTGCGTCTCCAGGCTTTGAAATTGCCGTCCACCCACAACGAAAGGATCACGCTGTCGCGGGTGACACGCTGGAATTCGCGCAGGATGGCCAGTCGATGCTCGGCTTCACCGATGTGATGGAACAAGCGCATGCAGAAAATGCTGTCGACGGCGTTATCGGGCAAGGCAATGTCGAATGCAGAAGTCTGCAAGGGTTGTACCCGTTTTACCACGTCGGCGGGTTGCGCCTGCATGGCTGTCTTCAACATGGACTCCGAGTTGTCGGCCCCGATGATGACACGGTTGTGTTTTTCCGCGAGCAGCGGCCAGAAACGCCCCGCGCCGCACGGCAAATCGAGGACCAGCCCAGGCTCGCCGGCCAGCGTCAGCGCTTTTCGCGCCAGTTGCTCGTCACGCCAGTGGGACAGTCGGCGACTGAGACCCTCTTGATGCTTGCGCAAATATTTCTGGGCGTGTTGATCGTCATACTTTTCGGAAAATTTGAGCTTGATCGGGCCAGCCATCACTGCAGTCTCCTGAGCTTCTGATGACCACTACTCTAGGTAGCACCGTGTCAGCGTCAGGTCGTGCGTTTGTGAAAAAAATGTCATGTAAACCCCGGAATTATTTCAGGGTTTTACAGAGCCGAATTCATTAAAAGCCCGCGCACCGCTATTCCTGATTGAACTCCACCTGAAAACGGCAGCCATTGGGTTCCATGTTCGTCAGGCTGACACTCCAGCCCTGGTTCTCGCAAATCCGCTGCACCAGCGACAGCCCCAACCCCAGGCCCTCGCCGCGTTTTTCGTTGCCGCGCACGAAAGGCTCGAACATCGCCTCGCGCTTTTCCTCGGGAATGCCTACACCACTGTCCTCGACCACGAACCCTGTATCCGTCAGGGCGAGGCGGATGTAGCCGCGCTCGGTGTAATGCAGCGCATTGCGCAACAGGTTGCCCATCACCGCATGCAGAAGGGTCGCGTTATAGCGGGTGTCCGGCGGATTGCCCGGCTCAAAGTTCAGCGTCAGACCCTTGGCTTCGATCGGCTCGCGCCATTGAGAGAGTAGCCCGTCGGCCACTTGGCTCAGGGTCTGCTGGGGAGCCATGCTGGCATCTTCGTGTTGAGCACGCGCCAACATAAGGAAAGTTTGCACCAGCTCGCGCATCTCGGCACACGCACGGGCGATTCGCTCGACCTGGGCACGGCCGCGCTGATCGATGCCGGGGTTTTCCAGCAACAGCTCGCAGGAACTGGCCAACACCATCAACGGCGTGCGCAGCTCGTGGCTGACATCACTGGTGAACAATCGCTCACGGGTCAATGCCTGACGTAAACGCCCGAGGGTGGCATCGAAGGCCACGGCCAGCTCGCCCACTTCATCGGCGGCATAGTCCGGCGCCAGCGGCGGCGCCAGGCCCAGTAACTGATCGCGATGACGCACCTGACGGGCCAATCGCACCACCGGCGCCATGACCTTACGCGCCAGCACCCAGCCAAGAAATACCGCCAATGCCAGGCTCAGGACGAAACCTACCAGCACCACGGCAAACAGCACCCGTTCACGCTCTTCGAAATCGCTCTGGTCCTGCAACAGCACGTAGCGCCGACCGTCGACGATTTCGACCATTGCGTGATACGACAGCTGCTCGCGAAAGATTTCATGAAAGCCCGAGTCCAGGTGCCGCAAATCCTTGGGCAAATCGAAGTCGCCCGGCCCGCCGCTGAAATAGAACAGCTGGTCCGGCTCAGGGCGGTGGCTCCAGTCCGACACGCTATCCATCAGCAACAGGCGTTGCAAATCGCCGCCCAGACCCGCCGAAATCAGTTTTTCTTCCACCAGGTGCACGGTCGCCACAATGCCCATGGCGAAGGCTCCCGCCACCAGTGCGCTCATCAACGCAAAGGCGATGATGATCCGCTGAGCAAGACTTTGCTTAAACTCCATCACGGCCCTCGGCCAAGCGATAACCGACGCCGTGCACCGTGTGCAGCAAGGGTTTGTCGAATGGTTTGTCGATCACCTGACGCAGTTGATGAATGTGGCTGCGCAGGCTATCGCTGTCCGGGCAGTCATCGCCCCACAGGGCCTCTTCGAGAATTTCACGGCGCAGCACGTGCGGGCTTTTCTGCATTAACACGGCCAGCAACTTCAGGCCCACCGGGTTGAGTTTCAGCAGACGACCTTCGCGCGTCACTTCCAGAGTATCGAGGTCGTAGCTCAGATCACCGACTTGCAAGGCACGGCGACCTCCCCCTTGGGCACGGCGCATGACCGCCTCGATCCGCGCGGCCAGTTCGGACAGGGCAAAGGGCTTGATCAGGTAATCGTCGGCACCAGACTTGAAGCCTTGCAAACGGTCGTCCAGTTGATCGCGCGCGGTGAGCATGATTACCGGCGTGTCGCGGCGGGCATCTTCGCGCAGGCGTTTGCACAGGGTGTAACCGTCGATGCCAGGCAGCATGATGTCGAGCACGATCAAGTCGTAGTGCTCGGTGGCCGCCAGGTGCAGCCCCGACAGACCGTCCTGCGCGCAATCCACGGTGTAACCCTTGAGCCCAAGATAATCGGCCAGATTGGCCAGGATATCGCGGTTGTCTTCAACCAATAGAATTCGCATCGGCACCTCCTCCGTACACAGTAACGGCTGTCTTGGCGCGCAGCTTAAGGCCAAGTGTGGCTCAGGGATAGGGTGGCGTGCGGGGGTAAATCCGACAAAAAAAACCTGAGATGGCCTTAACGACTTTTTCACCATCGATTCACAGGCTGACGAGAGAGGCGTGTTCAGACTCCCCGCGGTTGCGCCCTTCAGAACATTTCACTCACCAAGGAATTGCCATGGTTTCGACCGCCGCCCGCTCCGCGTCCAGGCCACTGAATGCCTGGCTGTGCCTGGGAGTGCCCGCCATTGCGGCGATCACCCTGCTGTTGCTCGAACTGACGTCCCTGGACATGGACCTTGCCAAGCAGTTCTATGACCCGATCGCTGGCGAGTTCATCGGACGGCACAGTTACTTCCTGGAAGACATCCTGCATGACCGGGCCAAGCAAGTGGTCATCGCCTTTTCGATGTCCGCCATCCTGGGCTTCATCGGCTCCTTTTTCATGGAAAGGCTCAAACCGTTCAAACGTGAACTGGGTTGCCTGGTGTTGTCTCTGGCACTGGCAACATCGTTCGTCACCCCGGTCAAAGCGGTGACGGCGGTGCAATGCCCATGGAGCCTGGAGCAATTCGGCGGGCACGAAACCTACAGCGAACTGCTCAGCCCGCGCCCGCACACCGATAAGCCGGGGCGCTGCTGGCCCGGTGGGCATGCGGCGACTGGCTTCACGTTGTTTGCGCTGTTTTTCGTCCTGCGCGATCGTCGCCCGCGTCTGGCGCGCAAGGCGTTTGTCTTCGCCTTCGCGTTGGGCTCGGTGTTTTCCATCAGCCGGATGATGCAGGGCGCGCACTTCTTCTCGCACAACGTGTGGACGGCGATTTTCTGCTGGCTGATTTGTTTGGGGGTGTATTACTACATTCTTTATCGACCGGCGTCCAAGGCTGAGCGAGTAGCCAGCGCGGAACCTGTCAGCGTCTGAGCTGACGCCTTCGCGGGCAAGTCGGATCGCCGCACCGCTCGCTCCTACAAGGGATCACGCTGAACTCGTAGGAGCGAGGCTTGCCCGCGAAGGGGCCCTCATGCACAACACAACTTTCTGACAGGCAATAAAAAACCCCGTCTGCTTTCGCAGGCGGGGTTTTTTCGTACGGGGTAAGGCTGGCTTACATCATGCCGCCCATGCCGCCCATACCGCCCATGTCTGGCATGCCGCCGCCAGCTGGAGCGTCGTCCTTGATCTCGGCGATCATGGCTTCGGTGGTGATCATCAAGCTGGCAATCGACGAAGCCGCTTGCAGAGCCGAACGAGTCACTTTAGCCGGGTCCAGGATACCCATTTCGATCATGTCGCCGTATTCGCCGGTCGCAGCGTTGTAACCGTAGTTACCCGAACCCTGCTTGACCTTGTCGACGACTACGCTTGGCTCGTCGCCGGAGTTGGCAACGATCTGGCGCAGTGGCGCTTCAACAGCGCGACGCAGCAACTGGATGCCAACGTTCTGGTCATCGTTGTCGCCTTTCAGCTCGGAGATAGCCTGCAGAGCGCGAACCAGTGCCACGCCGCCGCCAGGTACCACGCCTTCTTCAACGGCTGCACGGGTAGCGTGCAGGGCGTCTTCAACGCGGGCTTTCTTCTCTTTCATTTCAACTTCGGAACCCGCGCCAACCTTGATCACTGCAACGCCGCCGGACAGTTTGGCCAGACGCTCTTGCAGTTTTTCACGGTCGTAGTCGGACGAAGTATCAGCCACTTGCTGACGGATCTGCAGAACGCGAGCCTGGATGTCAGCCTCAACGCCGGCACCGTCGATCACGGTGGTGTTTTCTTTGGACAGGATCACGCGCTTGGCATTACCCAGGTGTTCCAGGGTAGTGCTTTCCAGGCTCAGACCGATCTCTTCGGAGATCACGGTACCGCCGGTCAGAACAGCGATGTCCTGCAGCATGGCCTTGCGACGGTCGCCGAAGCCTGGAGCCTTGACGGCTGCGACTTTAACGATGCCACGCATGTTGTTCACAACCAGAGTCGCCAGGGCTTCGCCTTCAACGTCTTCGGCCACGATCAGCAGTGGACGGCCGGCTTTGGCAACGGCTTCCAGTACTGGCAGCATTTCGCGGATGTTGGAGATCTTTTTGTCGACCAGCAGGATCAGCGGACCGTCGAGCTCGGCAGTCATGGTCTCTGGCTTGTTGACGAAGTACGGGGACAGGTAGCCACGGTCGAACTGCATGCCTTCAACAACCGACAGTTCGTTTTCCAGGCCCGAGCCTTCTTCAACGGTGATCACGCCTTCTTTACCGACTTTTTCCATGGCTTCGGCAATGATGTCGCCGATGGAGTTGTCGGAGTTGGCCGAGATGGTGCCGACCTGAGCGATCGCCTTGGTGTCAGCGCAAGGCTTGGACAGGGCTTTCAGCTCTTTGACAATGGCGATGGTCGCTTTGTCGATACCGCGCTTCAGGTCCATCGGGTTCATGCCGGCAGCGACGGCTTTCAGGCCTTCGTTGACGATCGATTGAGCCAGGACGGTAGCGGTGGTGGTGCCGTCGCCTGCGTCATCGTTGGCACGGGAGGCAACGTCTTTGACCAGCTGCGCGCCCATGTTTTCGAAGCGATCTTTCAGCTCGATTTCTTTGGCAACGGAAACGCCGTCCTTGGTGATGGTCGGAGCGCCGAAGCTCTTCTCGATGATCACGTTACGGCCTTTAGGGCCCAGGGTCGCTTTTACTGCGTCAGCCAGGACGTTGACACCGGCGAGCATTTTCTTGCGGGCGGAATCGCCGAATTTAACTTCTTTAGCAGCCATGATCGATATTCCTTAAATACTTTGTAGTAGCGGGAAAATGAACGGGGAATCAGCCTTCGATGACAGCGAGGATTTCGCTTTCGCCAATAACCAGCAGGTCTTCGCCGTCAACTTTCACAGTGTTGCTGCCGGAGTAAGGGCCAAACACAACCTTGTCACCCACTTTCACAGCCAGCGCACGCACTTCACCGCTGTCCAGTGCTTTGCCTGGGCCTACGGCGAGGACTTCACCCTGGTTTGGCTTTTCAGCAGCCGAACCTGGCAGGACGATACCGCCAGCGGTTTTCTTTTCTTCTTCGCTGCGACGGACGACGACGCGGTCATGCAGAGGACGAAGCTTCATTGTCGATCTCTCCTAATTGTGGTTTTCATCGGCCGGTGTAGTCCCGGCGGGTTTAACAAATCCGGCGGCGCCGGGTGCGGTTCGTCAAGCGAACCGCGGAAGTCTGTCTGGCGCAATTGCCAGAAACCTTGCGGTGACCGTTACATAAGGGCGTACAAGCTTATTTCAAGGGCGCAGGGCGAAAATTTTTTACGTTGATGCCCTGAAAACGAACACGGCACCCGAGGGTGCCGTGTCGATGGAAGTGTTACTTGGAATCGCGGTGTTCGAACTCGCCTTCGATCACATTGGGCTCACGACCCAGTGGCTGCTGCGGAGCAGGACCGCCCCGTGGCTGCAGGTCATCGGCGAATGCACGCTGACGCATCGCTTGCTCCTCGGCGCGCAGACGCATTTTGTTGGCCAACAGTCGACGAGAGATCGGCAGCAACATGATCAGACCCAGCACGTCGGTGACGAAGCCCGGCAGGATCAACAGGCCGCCCGCCAAGGCCAGCATCAGGCCTTCGAGCATGGTCTGAGCCGGCAGCTCGCCGCGGTTCAGGCTTTCACGGGCGCGCAGCGCAGTAGCCAGACCGGCGATACGCAGCACGAACACGCCGAGCATCGAGCCGAGAATGATCAGCAGCAGGGCCGGGAAAAACCCGATCGCCCCACTGACCTTGACGAATACGAACAGCTCCAACACCGGGAACAGTACAAAGAGCAACAAAAAAGGGCGCATCAAATGGTTCCTCAACGCAAGAATGCCTTGCCAGTCTTCCTTAGATGACGTCGCCGTTTCGTGAATTCAAGCGTCGGTCACCTCATTTTTCGGCCAATGCTCGGCGTGAGCCAGGAAAACCAAGGCTTCCCGGACTTGTGTCGGCGTATTACAAGGCGTTTGAAACGGCAGCCAGTAGAGCCCCTGACCGATGCGCAAGTGCATGCCTTCGGTGTCGATACCGGCCAATTGCGCCGGTGCAGTTTTCGGCAGACCCGCCAGCTCGACGTAGTGGGCGATCGCTTTGGCGTGATCGGCATTCATGTGCTCGACCATGCTCACTTCAGCCTTGCCGGCGAACGGATTGGCGAGGGTCAACTGCTCGATCCAGTGGATCGCGCCAAAACCGCCGATGTAGCGATGACGCACCTCGTTGAGCACCCAGAAATCGAAATCATGGGCCTTGTGATAGTTCTGCGAATCGGGGAAATAGCGGTAGTAACGCTCGGCGGCCGCTTCGATGGCAGCGGTGTCCTGGAGCTTTTCTGCCTCGGCGAGGTAAGTCAGGCGACCAACGGCTTGTACGTCTTCGGCTTCACGCTCACCCACCAGCAGCGAACATTTCGGATCTTTCTGCAGGTTGTGAGTGTGCTGGGCGATGCGGCTGATAAGGATCAGCGGCCGGCCCTGTTCATCCAGACAGTACGGAACCACAGAGCCAAACGGAAAACCGGGCATCGCTTTGGAGTGCGTCGAGAGCACTCCACGGTATTCCTTGAGAAGCAATTCTCGTGCATGCTTAGCCACTACAACGCTCAAATTATGACTCCTTACATTGATTCCGTCGAAAAAACGGACAGGCGTCTGGGTTAAAGTTCCAGCACGCCACAGGGGCGGTTCTCATGTGCAGCCAGGCCATATCAGGCTCAGATCGAGAGACCCTCTAGAAGGAAAACCACTCCGATCTGCTATGGGGCTATGCGAATGCAACTCACTGACAAAGTAATCATTATCACCGGCGGTTGCCAGGGTTTAGGTCGCTCCATGGCCGAGTATTTAGCCGAGAGAGGCGCGAAACTGGCGCTGGTGGACCTGAACCAGGAAAAACTCGACGCCGCCGTCGCGGCTTGCCAAGCCAAGGGTGTCGAGGCCCGCGCCTACCTGTGCAACGTCGCCGATGAAGAGCAGGTGACCCACATGGTCACCCAGGTGGCCGACGACTTCGGCGCGATTCATGGCCTGATCAACAACGCCGGCATTCTGCGCGATGGCCTGCTGCTGAAGGTCAAGGACGGCGAAATGACCAAGATGAGCCTGGCCCAATGGCAGGCGGTGATCGACGTCAATCTGACCGGCGTGTTCCTGTGCACCCGTGAAGTCGCGGCAAAAATGGTCGAGCTGAACAACAGCGGCGCGATCATCAATATCTCGTCGATTTCGCGCGCCGGCAACGTTGGCCAGACCAACTACTCCGCCGCCAAGGCCGGTGTCGCTGCGGCGACCGTGACCTGGGCCAAGGAACTGGCACGCTACGGCATTCGCGTGGCGGGCATTGCGCCGGGCTTTATCGAAACCGAGATGACCCTGAGCATGAAGCCCGAAGCGCTGGAGAAAATGACGTCGGGGATTCCGCTCAAGCGCATGGGCAAACCCGAAGAGATCGCCCAATCGGCGGCCTACATATTCGAGAACGACTACTACACCGGTCGGATTTTGGAATTGGATGGCGGGTTGCGGATTTAAAGCAAGATCAAAAGATCGCAGCCTCGCTTCGCTCGACAGCTCCTACAGGTGTAAGCCTATCCATGTAGGGGCTGTCGAGCGAAGCGAGGCTGCGATCTTTTCAGCGAATTAGTCGTCGCTGACGGTAATGTTCGGCATCGCTGGCGTTGCCGCTTCCTGCAACACAATCCGCGCGCCGACATGGCGGGCCAGTTCCTGGTAAACCATTGCAATCTGACTGTCCGGCTCGGCGATCACCGTTGGCTTGCCACCATCGGCCTGTTCGCGAATCAGCATCGACAGCGGCAACGAAGCCAACAGTTCGACACCGTACTGGTTGGCCAGCTTCACACCACCACCCTCACCGAACAGATGCTCGGCATGCCCGCAGTTGGAACAGATGTGCACGGCCATGTTTTCCACCACGCCCAGCACTGGGATATTGACCTTGCGGAACATCTCCACGCCCTTGCGCGCGTCCAGCAATGCCAGATCCTGTGGGGTGGTCACAATTACCGCACCGGCCACCGGGACTTTCTGCGCCAGGGTCAACTGGATATCGCCGGTGCCTGGGGGCATGTCGATGACCAGGTAATCCAGGTCGCCCCAGGCCGTTTGCGTGACCAGTTGCAGCAAGGCGCCGGACACCATCGGCCCGCGCCAGACCATCGGCGTGTTGTCATCGGTCAGGAAGGCCATGGACATCACTTCGACGCCATGGGATTCAATCGGAATGAACCACTTCTGATCCTTGACCTGTGGTCGGGTGCCTTCAGGGATACCGAACATGATGCCCTGACTCGGGCCATAGATGTCCGCGTCGAGAATCCCGACTTTGGCGCCTTCACGGGCCAGCGCCAGGGCCAGGTTGGCAGCCGTGGTGGACTTGCCCACACCCCCCTTGCCGGACGCCACGGCCACGACGTTCTTGACGTTGGCCAGCCCCGGAATCTGTGCCTGAGCCTTGTGCGCGGCGATCACGCTGGTGATCTCGACGCGCGCGGTGACGACGCCGTCCAGGCCTTCGATGGCCAGTTGCAGCAACTGCGCCCAGCCGCTCTTGAACAGACCGGCGGCGTAACCCAGCTCCAGCTGGACGCTGACGCGATCACCCTGGATGTCGATGCTGCGCACGCACCCGGCGCTGACCGGGTCCTGGTTCAGATAAGGGTCGGTGTATTGGCGAAGGACGGCTTCCACCGCTGCGCGATTGACGGCGCTCATGGGCAACTCCGAAAACAGGACTTGGAAAGATGACGGGTATCGTACCTGTTCTGATCGTTCGGCGGGATGCCGAAAAGATCGCAGCCTTCGGCAGCTCCTACAGGGATTGCGCCGAACTTGTAGGAGCTGCCGAAGGCTGCGATCTTTTGGCGACACCAACCATTCGATCATCGGAGGAAACAACCTCACGGGGTGAAATATATTTCCCAGCGCTTTATAGTGGCCGACCTCCGTTTCATCAAGTAGCCGAGCCCCATGTCCGAGCCACGCAAGATCCTCGTCACCAGCGCCCTGCCCTATGCCAATGGTTCGATCCACCTCGGCCATATGCTGGAGTACATCCAGACCGATATGTGGGTGCGCTTCCAGAAGCATCGCGGTAATCAATGCATTTATGTCTGCGCCGACGACGCCCACGGTTCGGCCATCATGCTGCGCGCGGAAAAGGAAGGCATCACCCCGGAACAACTGATCGCCAACGTCCAGGCTGAACACAGCGCCGACTTTGCCGAGTTCCTGGTGGACTTCGACAATTTTCACTCCACTCACGCCGAAGAAAACCGTGAGCTGTCGAGCCAGATCTACCTGAAGCTGCGCGACGCCGGGCACATCGCCACGCGCTCGATCACTCAGTACTTCGACCCGGAAAAGAAAATGTTCCTGGCCGATCGCTTCATCAAGGGCACCTGCCCGAAGTGCGGCACCGAAGACCAGTACGGCGACAACTGCGAAAAATGCGGCGCGACCTACGCTCCCACCGACCTGAAGGATCCTAAGTCGGCAATCTCTGGCGCCACCCCGGTGCTCAAGGATTCCCAGCACTTTTTCTTCAAACTGCCGGACTTCCAGGAAATGCTGCAAACCTGGACCCGCAGCGGCACGTTGCAAGACGCCGTGGCCAACAAGATTGCCGAATGGCTGGACGCCGGCCTGCAACAGTGGGACATCTCCCGCGATGCGCCATACTTCGGCTTCGAGATTCCCGACGAGCCGGGCAAGTATTTCTACGTGTGGCTGGATGCGCCAATCGGCTACATGGCCAGCTTCAAGAACCTCTGCGCCCGCCGTCCGGAACTGGACTTCGACGCATTCTGGGGCAAGGACTCCACTGCCGAGCTGTACCACTTCATCGGCAAGGACATCGTCAACTTCCACGCCCTGTTCTGGCCAGCGATGCTCGAAGGCGCCGGCTTCCGTAAACCGACCGGCATCAACGTGCACGGCTACCTGACCGTCAACGGCCAGAAGATGTCCAAGTCCCGCGGCACGTTCGTCAAGGCGCGCACCTACCTGGATCACCTGTCGCCGGAATACCTGCGCTACTACTACGCGGCCAAACTGAGCCGTGGCGTCGACGACCTGGACCTGAACCTCGAAGACTTCGTGCAGAAGGTCAATTCCGACCTGGTCGGAAAAGTCGTCAACATCGCCAGCCGTTGCGCCGGTTTCATCCATAAAGGCAACGCCGGCGTGCTGGTGGCCGGTAACGCCGCGCCGGAACTGACCGATGCCTTCCTGGCCGCAGCGCCAAGCATTGCCGAAGCTTATGAAGCTCGCGACTTTGCCCGCGCCATGCGCGAAATCATGGGCCTGGCCGACCGCGCCAATGCCTGGATCGCAGACAAGGCGCCGTGGTCGCTGAACAAACAGGAAGGCAAGCAGGATGAAGTGCAGGCCATTTGCGCCCTGGGCATCAACCTGTTCCGCCAGCTGGTGATTTTCCTCAAACCGGTACTGCCGCTGCTGGCCGCCGATGCCGAGGCGTTCCTGAACGTCGCGCCGCTGATCTGGAACGACCACACCACCTTGCTCAGCAACCATCAGCTGAACGAGTTCAAACCGTTGATGACCCGCATCGACCCGGTAAAAGTGCAAGCCATGACCGACGCCTCGAAAGAAGACCTGACCGCCAGCGCAACCGACACCGGCCAAGCGGCACCCGTCGGCAATGGTGAACTGGCCAAGGATCCTCTGTCGCCAGAGATCGAGTTCGATACCTTCGCTGCCGTAGACCTGCGCGTTGCGCTGATCGTCAAGGCCGAAGCCGTGGAAGGTGCCGACAAGCTGCTGCGCCTGACCCTGGACATCGGTGACGAGCAACGCAACGTGTTCTCCGGTATCAAGAGCGCTTACCCGGACCCGTCCAAGCTCGATGGTCGCCTGACCATGATGATCGCCAACCTCAAGCCTCGCAAAATGAAATTCGGGATCTCCGAAGGCATGGTGATGGCGGCCGGCCCTGGCGGTGAAGAAATCTACCTGCTGAGCCCTGACAGCGGTGCCAAGCCGGGTCAGCGCATCAAGTAAAGGTCTGCGGTAAACCGATCCCACAGTCGTGCCCGGCGCGACTGTGGGATTTTCATGTCTGGCCCACCCTCCTTCCTTGCCGGATAATGCCTACTCTCTTTTTAGAGAGCCTTTAAGAAAGCCTTGTCCTTACCGGCACGATCATGACCGAACTGCTTTTAACGCTTATCAGCGCTGCCCTGATCAACAACCTCGTGTTGCACTGGCTGCTGGGCGTCGATCCGGTGCTGGGCAGCGAGCGACCACAGGTCCACGCGCTGGGCATCGCGACAACATGTCTGATGCTGATCGTCGGCACACTCGGCTATGCGTTCTACCACTGGTTACTGGTGCCGTTTGGGCTGACGTCGCTGCGTCTATTCGTGTTCCTGCCGCTGAGCGTTCTGCTGATTGGTCCGCTGCTGAAGCTGCTTTCGGCATTGTTTGTAAAGCTGGCATTCGATGGCCTCTGGCCCCTGCTGCTGGGGAATGCCGGGGTGCTTGGGCTGACGTTGCTCAACGCTCAGGACGACAAGGGAATTTTCCACGCCATAGCCCTGAGCCTTGGCGCCGGACTGGGTTTCTGGCTGGTACTGAGTCTGTTCAGCGACTTGCGCCAGCGCACACTCGATAACGATATCCCCCTGCCCTTTCGCGGCCTGCCGATCGAATTGATCGGCGCCGGATTGATCGCGGTGGTTTTTCTCGGATTCAGCGGGCTGATCAAAACATGAGTCTGATTCAACGCATCGATGCCCTCTTGCCGCAGACCCAATGCGGCAAGTGTGGTCACCCCGGATGCAAACCCTACGCCGAAGGCATCGCCAGCGGCGAGCCGATCAACAAGTGCCCACCGGGCGGCAGCGAAACCATCGCAGCCCTGGCCGACCTGCTGAAAGTGCCGGTACTGGAACTGGACGTCAGTCGCGGTTCGGCACCGGCGCAGATCGCTTACATCCGCGAAGCCGAATGCATCGGCTGCACCAAGTGCATTCAGGCCTGCCCGGTCGACGCCATTGTCGGCGCGGCGAAATTCATGCACACGGTCATCGTCGACGAATGCACCGGTTGCGACCTCTGCGTGGCGCCCTGCCCGGTGGATTGCATCGAGATGCATCCGTTACCGCTGGCCACGGTGCTGCCGATTGTCGGCGGGCTGGCGTTCAGCCTGGAGGAACAACAAGCCCGGGCCGCCAAGCGCAATCACGCGCGACGCCGTTTCGAACAGCGCAATACCCGACTGCATCGCGAAGAAGAACAGAAGCTCGCCGAACGCCAGGCTCGTGCTCAACGCTCCGTGCTGCCCAGCGAAGTGACGCTCGACCCGGTTCAGGCCGCACTCGAGCGCGTCCGCGCGCAGAAGGCCGCCAATGCCGATGCGGCACTGAAAAAGGCCAAGGTCGATCTGGCGATGAGTCGGGCGCAGCTGAACAAATCGCTCAAGGCTTTCGGGCATCCGCCAACCTTCGAACAGCAATCGCAACTGATCGTGCTGCAACAGCAGTTCGCAGCCGCCGAACAGGCACTGGCGCGACTGGAGAGCAGCGTAGCGCCAGTCTCTGCGCCACCTGCCCCGGCAAAAGATGCCGAGCTGAAACGGGCGAAGATCCAGCTGGCCATGCGCCGCGCCGAACTCAAGAAAGCTCAAACAAGCGAGGCGCCGGCCGAACAGATCGAAGCGTTGCAACATGCGCTCAGCGAAGCCGAGCGTCAGGTGGATGCCTATGTCACCCCTTGAATCGGTGGACGAACGCCTTCAGCAAGCCATGAAGCTAGTATTGCTGGCCACTGTGCCGGGAATGCTGGTGTTGTTCTGGTTGAACGGCTGGGGGGTGTTGATCAACCTGATTCTGGCGGCGGCTACTGCGCTGGCTGTAGAAGCGGCGGTATTGCAGCTGCGCAAGCAACCGGTAAAACCGACGGTGAGCGACGGCAGTGCGCTGGTCAGTGCGACGCTGTTGGCACTGGCCTTGCCGCCTTATTGCCCGTGGTGGCTAACAGTCAGTGCTGCGGCGTTCGGACTGTTTTTCGGCAAGCACTTGTATGGCGGCGTTGGCAAGAATCCGTTCAATCCGGCGATGCTCGGTTTCGCGCTGGTTCTGGTGATGTTTCCCCAGCAAATGACCCATTGGCCGTCGTCCCATGGCATGGATTTGTTTGCTGGGTTGCAACAGGTGTTCGGCTTCAGCTTCGGTCAGCCCCCCGATGCGTGGCCCCAGGCCACGGCGCTGGACAGTCTGCGAATCAACAAAAGCCTGACCATGGAAGAACTGTTCGCCGGCAATCCGGCATTCGGCCGTTTTGGCGGTCGAGCCGTGGAATGGGTCAACCTGGCTTTTCTGGCGGGCGGTGCGTTTCTGCTGCAGCGGCGGGTATTCAGCTGGCATGCGCCGGTCGGCATGCTCGCCAGCCTGTTCATTATCAGCCTGTTGTGCTGGAACGGTACCGGCTCCGACTCTCATGGCTCGCCACTGTTTCATCTGCTCACCGGCGCGAGCATGCTGGGTGCCTTCTTCATCGTGACGGAACCGATATCCGGCCCGAAAAGCCCCACTGCCCGATTACTGTTCGGCGCAGGCGTGGGGTTACTGACTTACCTGATTCGGACGTGGGGCGGGTATCCGGACGGGCTGGCCTTTGCGGTTTTGCTGATGAACCTCTGTGTACCGGCGCTGGAACGGTTTGCCGCGTCCAGGCAGGAGCAAGTTGCCCCATGAACCGAGCGACGAGCGTTGTGATTCTGGTAGTGCTGGCGGGCCTGGGGATGGGCGCGACTTACCTCGTGCAGCACACCAGCGCCGCGCGCATTGCCGCCGAACAACGCCTGATCGACAGCCGCCAGTTACTGGATCTGCTACCGCCCGACAGCTACGACAATCAGCCACTGGAATACCCCCTCAGTCTCGAAAGCACTCGCCTGGCCAACAGCACACTGTTGGGGGGCTACCTGGCGTCCAAGGCTGGCCAACCGAGCGTTGTGTTGCTGCGTAGCCAGACATTGGGCTACGCCGGCTCCATTGAGTTGCTGATCGCCATCAACCCCCAAGGCAAGCTAGTGGGGGTCAAAACCCTCAAGCAATCGGAAACCCCGGGGCTGGGCGGCAAGCTCACCGACTGGCCCAATGCCTGGCTTCAGGTGTTTACCGGTAAATCCCTGACCGACCCCAGTGACAATGGCTGGGCCTTGAAAAAGGACCAAGGGCAGTTCGATCAGATCGCTGGCGCGACCATCACCTCAAGAGCGGTGATCAATACCACCCATGACGCACTGCGCTACTTCGATGAACACCGGCAACCGCTGATCGGGAGCAGCGCTCATGAATAAGTCATCAACCCTGCAGAACTCGCTGATGCTTACGCCGTTGATCGGCGTCACTGATTCATTGATAACGGCTTTGGGCCTGTGGCTGATGTTCGCCCTGGTGCTCAGCGCTTACGGTGTGAGCATGGCCGTCTTGCGCTCGCGACTGATTCCGGCAACACATTTGCTTGCCTGCCTCTTGCTGGCCGCCACGCTGACCAGTTGTGCGGAGCTCGCCACGCAAGCCTGGTCGCTTCAATGGCACCAGCATCTGGGTTTCTACACAGGGTTGATCGCCTTGCAATGCGTCGTGCTGGAACACAACGGTTTTTTTCAGAGCCCACAGCGTGATCGACTGCGTCTGTGTGGCCTGTTCGGCGCCTTGATGGTGGGCTTGGGCCTACTGCGCGAGTTCATCGGCAACGGGACACTCGGTAGCCATCTGTCCTGGCTGGCCGGTGCCACGCAACCGGACTGGCAAGGCTGGACGCTGATCGCCGACGGTGGCCTGCACCTGGCCACGCTGGCCCCTGGCGGGTTTATTCTGCTGGGACTGTTGATCGCCGCACATCAGGCCTGGACCCGCCGCCCAGCGGCCTCACATTGACCGCCTTCGAGGAAACGCATCGCCCATGAATGCCGCAAAACGTCTTGAAATTTTCCGCAGGTTTCACGAAGAAAACCCTGAACCGAAGACCGAACTGGCCTATTCCTCGGCGTTCGAATTGCTGATCGCCGTGATTCTCTCGGCGCAGTCGACCGATGTCGGCGTCAACAAGGCTACCGCCAAACTGTTCCCGGTGGCCAATACGCCAGCGGCGATTCATGCCTTGGGCGTCGAAGGGCTGTCGGAGTACATCAAGACCATTGGCCTGTTCAACAGCAAAGCGAAAAACGTGATCGAAACCTGTCGCTTGCTGGTGGAGCGCCATGGCGGTGAAGTGCCGCAGACCCGCGAGGCCCTGGAGGCATTGCCCGGCGTCGGTCGCAAGACCGCCAACGTGGTGCTCAATACTGCCTTTCGTCAGCTGACCATGGCTGTGGACACCCATATTTTCCGGGTCAGCAACCGTACCGGCATTGCTCCGGGCAAAAATGTGGTCGAGGTGGAGCAGAAACTGATGAAATTCGTGCCGAAGGAATATCTGCTCGACGCTCACCACTGGCTGATTCTCCATGGGCGCTACGTGTGCCTGGCCCGCAAGCCGCGGTGTGGCAGTTGCAGGATCGAGGACTTGTGCGAATACAAGCAAAAGACCTCGGACGATTGAGCGCTATTAGTTTTTTTGATTGATCGATTGAAAAAATCTTTTTTACCCGCCGGGAAATTGTCGATATAAGGAGCGCCAAAGGCAGCCTTAGCCTGGAGTTAACCTTATGAGCACTGGCAAAGAGCAATTGGACGTAGAAGACGACTTCACTCCCGTTGAGGCCGATGACGCTGAGCCGGTAGTGGAAGTGGCGAAGACCAACCTGAGCAAACGTCGCACCATCGACAATATGCTGGAGGAGCGCCGACTGCAGAAGCAATTGGCCGATTACGATTTTGACTTGTGACACTTAAAAGCCTCCCGAAACGGAGGCTTTTTACTAAGTGCCGACCCCTGATAAACGCCCGTTCATCGCGCCTCGTCAAACGCTGGCAGCGTCATACCAGGCCATTACGTTGGGCCAATTCGATCAGGTCGACCAGTGAGCGAGCATTGAGCTTTAATAGAAGGCGAGTCTTGTAAGTACTAACGGTTTTATTGCTGAGGAACATTCCATCGGCGATCTCCTTGTTTGTCTTTCCTCGGGCCAACTGTTGCAGGACCATCATCTCTCGCCCGGACAAACGATCCACCATATCAGCTTCACTGGCGTTCCCAAGACTGGAACGCACAGTATGCAGAGCCTGATTTGGAAAATAGCTGTAACCTGACAGCACGGCTTTTATTGCACTGAGCAACTCGGTGAGATCCTGTTGTTTGCAGACATATCCGGCGGCACCCGATTGCATGCAGCGCATGGAAAAGTGTCCTGGCGCCTGGGAAGTCAATATCAGTACTTTTAGAGGCATTGCCGTTGATGTCAGGCGCGCGATAACTTCCAACCCATCCAGTTTCGGTATTCCAATATCCAGAATGACAATATCCGGCATCAGGTCACGGGCAAGTTGTAATGCGTCCACACCATTATCTGTTTCTGCAATGACTTCGTAGCCATGACGTTCCATTAGCATACGTACCGCAAGACGAATGACGGGGTGATCATCCACGATCAGCACTTTATTCATGGGCAAGTCCAATTTTCGCTGTTCGAATTTTTAGAGCCCGCACCATAGCCTAGTCGTTTCACCCATGGCATGCCGTCACCCCCGGCCACTCGCAGCGAGAGACATAGCCTACAAACAACACGGATTATTCCTACAAAAAATCATTGCCACACGAAGAGCCAGAGATGTTACTGGTCCAACATTGTTCAGCGCTCCGACATTTTTTTGTATCGCCTTACAACAAAAAAACACAAAACCAAGGTTTAACGCCGATAATCCAACATACATCGACTATTGAGCTACCCTTAAAAGTAACGGGCTTTTACCAGTATTCTCCGCAACCTGACTCAACAACCAAGAAAAGCTCACACACCGTAACACTTCATCAACAATACACTTCTTACAAATCTAAAATAAACAAGCAGCCACACCCGACCCTACAACAACACAGCTACTATAATAATCTTCGCTACCAGAGCAAAAAAAATAGTTAAACACAATAGAAAAAACCTAACAAACCAGTTATTACCCCTCCCACAAACCAATCGAGAAAGTACAATACTTCATGAGCAGACAACATGATAAAACTCAGAAAAAGAATCACCAACCCCATGACAATCATCGCAATTTTTGCAGCCTTATCTGAAACTTCGGCTGCTGTATCTCTCCCCTTTCTCGATGATAAGGAAAGAGAGCTTTATGTTTGGTTCCTGATCAGCTTCCCCTTTTATTTACTTTTCCTTTTCTTCATCACACTAAACTTCAACTATCGGTCGCTTTACGCGCCCTCCGATTTCGAGAAGGGAAAACATTTCATAAAAGTCATGGACAACGCTGATCACTCGGGAAACAGCCCACCCAAGGTAACGCCTGAAAGCTCGGGCCCACACCATGTGCACCTGCCTGCTTCCCTAAAGGATCTGCACATCGTTGATGCACGGTGGGTACGCAAAAAAATGGCGCTCAGCGCCCTGATGGAGAGTATTCAGCACCCTCCGGATAACCCTGCACAAGTGATCGTATTTCTCACGTGTGCCGACTCGGATAAATTACTGAAGGACAACACACTCAAACATTGGAGACAAATAAAGAAACAGAACAGCGCAACATTCTGTATTTCTTACAACTTGAGTTCACAGGGCGTGACGATTATGGGCTAGGTATTGAACTGTCGCACATCAGAAGACAGCCCTTGAAGCACGCTCAAGGACAGGAAGCAGAAGGAACGGTTAGCAGAAACAAGAAGAAAGCGAAACTCAATATGCAGCAGCCCCCTTTCAGATGTGTGGCCTTGTCATCAACAAGGCCACACATCCATTACCGACTCAAAGGTCTCAGAAAAGCTTCCGGCCCTTGTTCGCCGCGATACGCATGCGCAAGGCGTTGAGCTTGATGAAGCCCGCCGCATCGGCCTGGTTGTAGGCGCCGCCATCTTCTTCGAAGGTCGCGATGTTGGCGTCGAACAACGACTCGTCGGACTTGCGGCCAGTGACGATCACATTGCCCTTGTACAGCTTCAGGCGCACTACGCCGTTCACATGAGCCTGGGAAGCGTCGATCATCTGTTGCAGCATCAGACGCTCTGGGCTCCACCAGTAACCGGTGTAGATCAGGCTGGCGTATTTAGGCATCAGCTCGTCTTTGAGGTGAGCCACTTCGCGGTCCAGGGTGATCGATTCGATCGCACGGTGAGCGCGCAGCATGATGGTGCCGCCTGGAGTTTCGTAGCAGCCGCGGGACTTCATGCCCACGTAACGGTTCTCGACGATGTCGAGACGGCCGATACCGTGTTCGCCGCCGATACGGTTCAAGGTCGCCAGCACGGTGGCCGGAGTCATTTCGACACCGTCCAGTGCGACGATGTCGCCGTTGCGGTAGGTCAGCTCCAGGTACTGCGGTTTGTCAGGAGCGTTCTCCGGGGAGACGGTCCATTTCCACATGTCTTCTTCGTGCTCGGTCCAGGTGTCTTCCAGCACGCCACCTTCATAGGAGATGTGCAGCAAGTTGGCGTCCATCGAGTACGGGGATTTTTTCTTGCCGTGACGCTCGATCGGAATCGCGTGCTTCTCGGCATAATCCATCAGCTTCTCGCGGGACAGCAGATCCCATTCGCGCCACGGAGCGATCACTTTCACGCCTGGTTTCAAGGCGTAGGCGCCCAGTTCGAAACGAACCTGGTCGTTGCCCTTGCCGGTCGCGCCGTGGGAAATGGCATCAGCGCCAGTTTCGTTGGCGATTTCGATCAAGCGCTTGGCGATCAACGGACGAGCGATGGAAGTACCCAGCAGGTACTCGCCTTCGTAAACGGTGTTGGCGCGGAACATCGGGAACACGAAATCGCGCACGAATTCTTCGCGCAGATCGTCGATGTAGATTTCTTTTACGCCCATGGCCTGTGCCTTGGCGCGGGCCGGTTCGACCTCTTCGCCCTGACCCAGGTCAGCGGTGAAGGTCACTACTTCACAGTTATAAGTATCCTGCAGCCACTTGAGGATCACCGAAGTGTCCAGGCCGCCGGAATACGCCAGAACGACCTTGTTTACGTCCGCCATGCCATCACTCCACGGGGTTCTACGGAAAGCCGTCAAGTCTACCGCTCATGCAGGATAATTTACAGAGGCGCGACAGCTTATGACGACGAAGCGACAGATTATGTCGAGTGAGCGACGATATCAGCAGGCTCAGGACGTCGTCGTGCTGCCCGCAGAAGCAGTGGCTTGAGACGCCGGTTTCTCAGTCGGCGCTACCCGTTCAAGCCGTACGGCAACCCGACGGTTCTTCGCCCGATTGGCGGCGTTGTTGTTCGGCGCCAAAGGATATCGCTCACCATGGAAACGCAGGGTGATCTGCGATTCCTGGATACCATTGGCCTTGAAGAAATCCATCACGGCCAGCGCCCTGCGTCGTGACAGTTCACGGTTGGTCAGGCGGTTGCCGCTGTTGTCGGAATGGCCGTCGAGCTCAATGTGGTTGACCGTCGGATCGGCTTTCATGAACTCCAGCATCACCTGCAAATGGGCCTTGGCTTGAGTGTCGAGATCGATGCCCTCCCCCGGAAAGCCGACTTCGGATTGCTTCACTTGCTCGAAATTCTGCGGCAGCAACTTGGCCACGCAACCCTGATAGTCACTGTAGGCCTTGCTGAATTTGACCGGCAGCAGACGGACTTCAGATACCCGACCGTCGCCCGATGAGTGTCGAACGACCGGGCTGCGACCGTCCATCAAACCGTTGATCAGCCGCCCGGCCTGAACTTGCGAGCTGTTGAACAGCACGTTGCCGCTGCCGATTCGCACCGAGCCCAGGTTGATGTCGCCACGTCCCGGCTGCCATGGCGCAGCGGCTGCCAGCAAGGTGGCGGAACCGCCACCGATCATCGGGTTGTAGGCCTTCAGACGAAATGTCGCCTGCTCGCCGGCACGACGCACGAACTCCCCCGAACCGAAATCGGTGATGGGTTGAGTCAGGCGGCATTCGAACTTGTCACCTTCGACCGTCCACTCGATGCTCTCCAGACGGGTCTGGAAAGTGAGCGCCATCGCGGGAAGGCTGGCAAACACACTGAGCAAGGCTAAATAACGCTGGCGCACGGGAGGCTCCACTGGCTTCTGCAACAAAAAGACCAACACACATATTTACGGCGTACCTGTTGGATATCGGAAGCTTGCTGCAAAACTTGATAGCGAGTGCCTGCAAGAGTCTTTTCCGGTAGCATTCCCCTGAGTTTGACCCGCCTGGAATCCCCTCATGTCCGACCGCCTGACCCTGCTGCGTCCCGACGACTGGCATATTCATCTTCGCGATGGTGCTGTGTTGACCAATACCGTCGCGGATGTCGCGCGCACCTTTGGTCGCGCCATCATCATGCCCAACCTGGTACCGCCGGTGCGCAACGCGGCTGAAGCCAATGGCTATCGCCAGCGGATTCTCGCCGCGCGTCCGGCCGGTAGCCGTTTCGAACCGCTGATGGTTCTGTACCTGACCGACCGCACCCAGCCCGAAGAAATTCGTGAGGCCAAGGCCAGCGGTTTCGTTTACGCCGCCAAGCTGTACCCGGCCGGCGCGACCACCAACTCGGATTCTGGCGTCACCAGCATCGACAAGATTTTCCCTGCACTGGAGGCCATGGCCGACGTCGGGATGCCCTTGTTGGTTCACGGTGAAGTCACCCGGGGCGATGTCGACGTTTTCGATCGCGAAAAAATCTTCATCGATGAGCACATGCGCCGGGTGGTCGAGCGTTTCCCGACCCTCAAAGTGGTGTTCGAACACATCACCACCGCCGACGCCGTGCAGTTCGTCAACGCGGCTTCGGCCAACGTCGGCGCAACCATCACCGCGCATCACCTGCTGTACAACCGCAACCACATGCTGGTGGGCGGGATTCGGCCGCACTTCTATTGCCTGCCGATCCTCAAGCGCAATACCCATCAGGAAGCCTTGCTCGACGCTGCCACCAGTGGCAGCGACAAGTTCTTCCTCGGCACCGACTCCGCGCCCCATGCCCAGCACGCCAAAGAAGCGGCTTGCGGTTGTGCTGGTTGCTACACCGCCTATGCCGCGATCGAGATGTATGCCGAAGCCTTCGAACAGCGCAACGCGCTGGACAAGCTCGAAGCTTTCGCCAGCCTCAATGGCCCGCGTTTCTATGGCCTGCCGGCGAACACCGATCGCATTACCCTGGTCCGCGATGAGTGGACCGCCCCAACCAGCCTGCCGTTTGGCGAGCTGACCGTAATCCCGCTGCGCGCCGGTGAAAAACTGCGCTGGCGCCTGCTGGAGGAACACGCGTGAGTGAAGACCATTTCGACGACGAACAGGACGGTAATGGCGGCGGAGGCGGTTCTCGCCATCCAATGGCAGCCAGGTTCCGTGGTTACCTGCCGGTCGTTGTCGACGTAGAAACCGGTGGCTTCAACTCGGCCACCGATGCCCTGCTGGAAATCGCCGCCACCGTGATCGGCATGGATGAAAAAGGCTTTGTGTACCCTGAGCACACCTATTTCTTCCGGGTCGAACCGTTCGAAGGCGCGAACATCGAAGCGGCAGCCCTGGAGTTCACCGGGATCAAGCTTGATCACCCGCTGCGCATGGCCGTGAGTGAAGAAGCGGCCCTGACCGATATCTTCCGCGGTGTGCGCAAGGCTCTGAAGGCCAACGGTTGCAAACGGGCGATTCTGGTCGGGCATAACAGCAGCTTCGACCTGGGCTTCCTCAACGCCGCTGTCGCGCGCCTGGACATGAAACGCAACCCGTTTCACCCCTTCTCCAGCTTCGACACCGCAACTCTCGCCGGTCTGGCCTACGGTCAAACCGTATTGGCCAAGGCCTGCCAGGCAGCGGATATCGACTTCGACGGTCGCGAGGCCCACTCGGCCCGCTACGACACCGAGAAGACGGCTGACCTGTTCTGCGGCATCGTCAATCGCTGGAAACAAATGGGCGGCTGGGAAGACTACAACGATTGATCTGTTACTAACCTGTGGTGAGGGAGCTTGCTCCCTCACCACAGGTGAACAGCGTGCCGCGTTTTTTATCAAGCATGAGACGCTTTCGCGATCCTACACGCTTCGACGATACTTAAGAAACGTCCCACAAATAAATCAGAACAAAATGATAGATGGCGCTTGATCTATAATCATATGCTCTTAAAAAACCGGAGAGCTTATGAAAGCGCTAGCAGCAATAGTCATATTGATAATACTTTCTAGCTGTGCAAGGGGCCAACTATTTCCCGGAGGATACGGCCCTGAATTAGCTTATAAATGCGAGATGAACTCGTACGATCCTGATTGCTTACAGCCACCACCAGTCTTCAAAAGCTCTTAAGCATGTAAGTAATCAACCATGGCTAGAGTGGGCCTAATGAAAATTTCCATTCATAAATCTGTTTACCATCCGGAAGTACTCTGACTAGTCTTTCCTTTGGTTTTGAAGTACGACCAGGGACGAACCCAAAGCGAGCCCAGCACAGATTTCCCGTGCGCCTATCGTAAATGACCAGATTACCGTCATCTTGAATAACCATACAGGTGTTGTACCAGAGTGATTTATCAGTGCTATGAGTGCTTTCAGCAATCCATAGACGCCTTCTGGAAGGATCGTATAGAAAGCCACTATTGCTGATTACAAACTGCAGTCGCTGATTCATTCTTTTTGTATATGAAGTTTTACTATAGATCTGATTAGCGTCTGCAACCCAAACTACAGTGCCATGATCCGTGAGAACCAAATTTCCGTCAGCTTGTGACACCAATCGAAATCGTCCATTTTCGGACATAAGGTACTGTCCTGCCGACATCATTTGATTAGGAGGCAGCAACGGCGAGCCACTTGCTTGAAAAGGGGTATACCTAATAGCCATTTTTTATCCTTGCTCAATGAGTTGTTGAACCCTCATTGAATCAAATTAAACTACGGCAATGGCGATATATATTTATCGTTTGAATTAAAAATCCGTCGAAAGGCTAGCCTGAAGCAGAAAAGGAAACGGCGGCCATTAGGTGCCTGGATCGGGGAAGGACGAGCCTGCCAAGTCAGTTCCAGTGCCCAAGCCAGACGCATAAAAAAATCCGATGCCTGTTCAGGCATCGGATTTTGATTTCTTGCGGCTAAAGGTCAAGCAAGGAAGCTTAACTGATCGGCATTGGCCTCGACGGCCGGTTTTTTATACCTCGAACGCGCCTTACAGCGCAGCAGCGTTCTCGGTCAGGTAAGCCGCAACACCTTCGGTGGAAGCGGTCATGCCTTTGTCGCCTTTTTTCCAGTTGGCAGGGCAAACTTCGCCGTGCTCTTCGTGGAATTGCAGAGCGTCGACCAGACGAATCAGCTCTTCGATGTTACGGCCCAGCGGCAGGTCGTTGATGATCTGCGAGCGGACAACGCCTTTGTCGTCGATCAGGAACGCGCCACGGAAAGCCACGCCGCCTTCGGACTCAACGTCGTAGGCCTTGGCGATTTCGTGCTTCAGGTCGGCCGCCATGGTGTAGCGAACTTCGCCGATGCCACCATTGTTGACCGGGGTGTTGCGCCAGGCGTTGTGGGTGAAGTGCGAGTCGATCGAAACGGCTACCACTTCCACGTTGCGTGCCTTGAAGTCAGACATGCGGTTGTCCAGAGCGATCAGCTCGGACGGGCAAACGAAGGTGAAGTCCAGTGGGTAGAAGAACACCAGGCCGTATTTGCCTTTGATGGCCGAGGACAGCGTGAAGCTGTCTACGATTTCGCCATTGCCGAGTACGGCCGGTACGGTGAAGTCAGGGGCTTGTTTGCCTACGAGTACGCTCATTGGATATCTCCTGGTGTAATAACGTGAAGTACAGGGTTCGTATCAGCCTGCCACCCTCAGGCGACAGCCCTGTGACACGATCCCCCTTCGCAAAAGGCCGACCATCATACACCGCGTTTTTGGCCTGTCCTTACGGTTTTTTGCTGGCCGGTAAAAAGGCCGCTGCTATATTTTCCTTATGGAAGGTATGAAAAGAGGCCGTTCGTCAGTCACAGCCCCTTATGACGAAAAGCTTTCAGAAACCACTTTGACAATCATTCTCGTTAACATTAAGATCCATCGCAATTGAGTCACAACCAGCGACGGTTTTTACTTATGTATGTCTGCCTCTGCACCGGCGTCACCGACGGTCAAATCCGCGATGCAATCTATGAAGGTTGCTGCAGCTATAAGGAAGTCCGTCAGGCTACTGGCGTAGCCAGCCAGTGCGGTAAATGCGCCTGCCTTGCCAAGGAAGTGGTTCGTGATACCTTGGGAAAAGTGCAATCGGCCCAAGCGGCGATCCCCTACCCCGTAGAATTTACCGCCGCATAACTACCGTATTTCAAAGAACCGGACTTGATGTCCGGTTTTTTTATGTCTGAAAATCAATCGCTTAGATGCCAGACGCGGAACAAAAACATTCTTATTCCGATTAATTTTCATTTAAGTTTCAATAACTTAGGTTTGACACCCTTAGTTACGCGGCTCAAACTCTGCCTCATAGACAGCTAATACAGGGCAGGACCCCATCATGAAAGGCGACATCACAGTCATCCAGCATCTCAACAAGATCCTTGCCAATGAACTGGTCGCGATCAATCAATACTTTTTGCATGCACGCATGTATGAAGATTGGGGCCTGAACAAGCTCGGCAAGCACGAGTACCACGAATCCATCGACGAGATGAAGCACGCGGACAAGCTGATCAAGCGCATTCTGTTCCTTGAAGGCCTGCCGAACGTCCAGGACCTGGGCAAGCTGAACATTGGCGAACACACCAAGGAAATGCTTGAGTGCGACCTGAAGATCGAACGCGACGGCCATGCCGACCTGAAAGTCGCTATCGCTCACTGCGAAAGCGTCGGCGACTTCGGTAGCCGTGAACTGCTCGAAGACATTCTTGAATCCGAAGAAGAACATATCGACTGGCTGGAAACCCAACTGGGCCTGATCGATAAAGTCGGTCTTGAGAACTATCTGCAATCGCAGATGGGCGAAGAGTAAATGCTACGCCGCTAATCGCGATGCAATAAAAAGCCCCGCTCTCTTTTAAAGAGGCGGGGCTTTTTTATGTCCACTGTCTCGTCCTGAATATGGTTTACACCTATTCGGGACGAAATACGCTCTTGTAGGAGCGAGCGGGCGGCGATCCGACTTGCCCGCGAAGAACGATAACGCGGTGTTACTGATAAATCGCGTTATCGTTCTTCGCGGGCAAGCCTCGCTCCTACAACAGGTACCGAATCAGGCATCGGTCTTGTTGGCAGCAGCAGCTTCAACAGCGGCTTTGATCGTCGCCTGCAACGAACCGTCAGCGGCCATCTCAGTCATGATGTCGCTACCGCCGACCAGCTCACCACCAACCCACAGTTGCGGGAAAGTTGGCCAGTTGGCGTACTTTGGCAGGTTGGCGCGGATTTCCGGGTTCTGCAGGATGTCCACATAGGCAAACTTTTCGCCACAGGCCATTACAGCCTGAGCGGCTTTCGCGGAAAAGCCACACTGTGGGGCATTCGGCGAGCCTTTCATGTAAAGCAGAATGGTGTTGTTGGCAATCTGCTCTTTAATCGTTTCGATGATATCCATGGAGCACCTCGGCTGAACTTTCCGACTCAGTGGTCGGCACGGTGGCGCATTGTAACGGAAACCCGAGCGCCATGCTCGGCCTCCCCGACAGTCATGTTCACGCCGCCGCCACGGTCACCGGCACGCCGTTCAACGCCGCATTGCCCGACAACTCATCGAGCTGACATTCGTCAGTCAGGTCATTGGCGCTGGAACCCGGCTGGCCACTGGCAATCGTCATCTGCACACCCGGTCGCGCATGACCCCAACCGTGAGGAAGGCTGACCACACCTTTCATCATATCCAGGCTGGCAACCACTTCAACCTCGATCACGCCGACCCGCGAACTGACGCGTACCCGTTGCCCATCGCTGAGCCCGCGGCTGGCCAGGTCATCCGGGTGCATCAGCAGTTGATGGCGCGGTTTGCCCTTCACTAGACGGTGATAGTTGTGCATCCATGAATTGTTGCTGCGCACATGCCGACGACCGATCATCAACAACTCGTCAGCGGCCGGGGCTTGTAAGGCCGCGAAGCGCGCCAGGTCGGCGAGGATCTCGACAGGCGCAGCCTGGACTCGCTGATTGGCCGTTTTCAGGCGTGGCGCCAGGTTGGGCTTGAGCGCCCCAAGATCGATACCGTGAGGGTGATCGAACAAGGTGGCCAGCGACAACTTATGTTCCGAAGCATCGCCATACAGACCCATCCGCAGCCCTCGGTCGATCATCTGCGCTGGCGCGATAGTCGGCTTCAATTCCTTGCCGGTCTTCGCCGCAAAGGCCTTGGCCAGCCCCACGAAGATTTCCCAGTCATGCAGCGCGCCTTCGGGCTTGGGGAGAATCGCCCGGTTGAAGCGGCTGACGTTGCGCACCGCGAACATGTTGAACGTGGTGTCGTAATGATCGTTTTCCAGTGCCGAAGTCGACGGCAGAATCAGGTCGGCATAACGCGTGGTTTCATTGATGTACAGGTCAATGCTGACCATGAACTCCAACCCGTCCAGCGCCTGTTCCAGTTGTCGGCCATTAGGCGTGGACAGCACCGGATTACCCGCCACGGTGATCAGCGCGCGAACCTGCCCTTCCCCTTCGGTGAGCATCTCTTCGGCCAACGCCGACACCGGCAACTCGCCACTGTATTCAGGGCGCCCGGACACGCGGCTTTGCCATAGATTGAAATGGCCGCCCGAAGTAGACGCCACCAGGTCCACCGCCGGCTCGGTGCATAACGCACCACCGACACGATCAAGGTTGCCGGACACCAGATTGATCAGTTGCACCAGCCAATGACACAAGGTGCCGAAGGCCTGGGTCGAGACACCCATGCGGCCGTAGCAGACCGCCGTCGGCGCTGCCGCGAAGTCCCGCGCCAGTTGGCGGATTTGCTCGGCGGGCACCGCGCAAAGCGGGCTCATGGCCTCGGCGGTGAAACCTGTGATTGCCTCACGCACCTCATCCAGGCCATCGACCGGCAAATGAATGTCGCGGGTCAGGCCTTCAGCGAACAACGTATTGAGCAGCCCGAACAACAGCGCCGCATCACCACCGGGGCGCACGAACAGATGCTGATCGGCAATCGCCGCCGTTTCGCTGCGACGCGGATCGACCACCACCACTTTGCCGCCCCGGGCCTGAATCGCCTTGAGGCGCTTCTCTACATCCGGCACGGTCATGATGCTGCCGTTGGAGGCCAGTGGATTGCCACCCAGGATCAGCATGAAATCGGTGTGATCGATGTCCGGGATCGGCAACAGCAAGCCATGGCCGTACATCAAATGACTGGTCAGGTGGTGGGGCAACTGATCGACCGAGGTCGCAGAAAACCGGTTACGGGTTTTCAACAGGCCTAGGAAGTAATTGCTGTGGGTCATCAACCCGTAGTTATGCACACTGGGGTTGCCCTGATAAACCGCCACCGCGTTCTGCCCGTGACGTTCCTGAATCGCCGCCAGGCGTTCGGCCACAAGACTGAAAGCATCTTCCCACTCGATAGGCTGCCATTCGCTGCCCACTCGCAGCATCGGCTGACGCAGGCGATCCGGATCGTTCTGAATGTCTTGCAGGGCAACCGCTTTGGGACAGATATGCCCGCGGCTGAAGGTGTCCTGAGGATCACCCTTGATCGAGGTGATCTGAATGCCGCTGCCGTCGACCTCGGTGGTTTCGATGGTCAAACCGCAGATAGCTTCACACAGATGGCACGCACGGTGATGGAGAGTCTTGGTCATGGCCAGTCTCTGTTTTGTTCTGGGCGGGCAATATCGGCCGCGGGAACAAAACTATGGCGCGCGACTCGCCCCTTTGCCAGCGACGTTCGTCTTGTGAATTGGCGACCATCAGGCCAGCCGATGGCAGCAAGGAATCAGCTCGACGGCAGACCCGGCGGCGCCTGCAACTGGATCTCCTCGATGGTTTCGATCTGCTCATGGGCAACATGCACGCCGGTGAGCTCGCCGATCAGGCGCCAATGCTCGTCGAGTCCGCCGCTGATGGTGGCCATGCGGTCGATCATGCGCCGGCCGGCCGCCTTGGTGACTTCGTCTTCACTGCGCAACAACTCGAAAGACATCGAGGTCATGGAAGCAGTGAGGTGGGTCAGAGAACGTGCCGTGAGGCCGAGCAGTTCCATTAACAGCTGTTCTTTCGATTCCATTCCAGGGGCTCCTGCATCGCTCGAATCCTAGTTATAACCCAGCACCTTGCATTAGCAAATGTTTCGGACAACACACATTCCCGATCAAAAACCGACCGCCAGCATAACGCCCGCGCCCTGTTTGATTGCCAAGCCCGGCGAGCCCGGTGTACAAATGATCAGCTGCTGTCAGGAAACAGGCTTCAAAAGCGCTACTGCGGTCACCCGTAGCCTCTCTGAAATCCTCTAAACACCGTAGCCCATTGGAAAAACGCGACATTTAATGTCAATATCGCGCCTTCCCCTATTTCGTCGCCCCGTGCGGCTTACGCCGCAGGTCTCGCCCGTTTTTCAGTTAAACAAGGCTTTGAGTATCTGCGGTCTGTTGCAAAAAGGTAGTCAATGATGAGCGCAAGGCACTTTCTCTCCCTGATGGATTGCACGCCCGAAGAGCTGGTCAGCGTGATCCGTCGAGGCGTTGAGCTCAAGGACCTGCGTAACCGCGGCGTACTGTTCGAGCCTTTGAAGAACCGCGTCCTGGGGATGATTTTCGAGAAGTCCTCGACCCGCACCCGTATCTCGTTCGAGGCCGGTATGATCCAGCTCGGTGGCCAGGCAATCTTCCTGTCGCCACGCGATACCCAATTGGGCCGCGGCGAGCCGATCGGCGACTGCGCCATCGTCATGTCGAGCATGCTCGATGCGGTGATGATCCGCACCTTTGCCCACAGCACCCTGACCGAATTCGCCGCCAACTCCCGCGTGCCGGTGATCAACGGCCTGTCCGATGACCTGCACCCGTGCCAGTTGCTGGCCGATATGCAAACCTTCCTCGAACACCGGGGTTCGATTCAAGGCAAGACCGTGGCCTGGATCGGCGATGGCAACAACATGTGCAACAGCTATATAGAAGCGGCGATCCAGTTCGACTTCCAGTTGCGTATAGCCTGCCCGGAAGGTTACGAGCCAAACCCAGAGTTCGTAGCTAAAGCCGGCGATCGGGTGACCATCGTCCGCGATCCACAGGAAGCTGTGCGCGGCGCGCACCTGGTAAGCACCGACGTCTGGACCTCCATGGGCCAGGAAGAGGAAACCGCCAAGCGCCTGAAGCTGTTCGCACCCTTCCAGGTCAACCGTGCCCTGCTCGACCTGGCCGCGCCAGACGTGCTGTTCATGCATTGCCTGCCGGCCCACCGTGGCGAGGAAATCAGCCTGGATCTGCTCGATGATTCGCGCTCGGTGGCCTGGGATCAAGCCGAAAACCGTCTTCACGCACAAAAGGCCTTGCTCGAATTCCTCGTCCCGCCTTCGTACCACCACGCATGAGCCAGACCTTACTGCTGAACCTGCGCAACCTGGCGTGCGGTTATCAAAATCAGCGGGTCGTGCAGAATCTCAACCTGCATTTGAATGCCGGCGATATCGGTTGCCTGCTAGGGTCTTCAGGCTGCGGCAAAACCACCACCCTGCGGGCGATTGCCGGTTTCGAACCGGTGCATGAAGGTGAAATCCAGCTGGCGGGCGAGACCATCTCCAGCGCCGGCTTCACCCTCGCCCCGGAGAAACGCCGGATCGGCATGGTGTTCCAGGATTACGCACTGTTTCCGCATTTGAGCGTGGCCGAGAACATCGCCTTCGGGATCCGCAAGCACCCGCAAAAGGATCGCATCACCGAAGAACTGCTCGAGCTGGTCAACCTGAAAAACCTCGGCAAGCGTTTCCCCCACGAACTGTCCGGTGGCCAGCAGCAACGTGTGGCTTTGGCCCGTGCCCTGGCGCCGGAACCGCAACTGCTGTTGCTCGATGAACCATTCTCCAACCTCGACGGCGAATTACGACGCAAGCTCAGTCATGAGGTACGCGACATTCTCAAGGCTCGTGGCACCAGTGCGATCCTGGTGACCCACGATCAGGAAGAAGCCTTCGCGGTCAGCGACCACGTGGGCGTTTTCAAGGAAGGTCGCCTGGAGCAGTGGGACACGCCCTACAACCTCTATCACGAACCACTGACGCCGTTCGTGGCCAGTTTCATTGGTCAGGGTTACTTCATTCGCGGCCAGTTGAGCAGCCCGGAGTCGGTGCAGACCGAGTTGGGTGAATTGCGCGGCAACCGTGCCTACACCTGGCCAATCGGTTGTGCCGTGGACGTGTTGCTACGCCCGGACGACATCGTCTATGCGCCGGACAGCCCACTGAGGGCGCAGATTGTCGGCAAGAGCTTCCAGGGGGCATCAACCCTGTACCGATTGCAGCTGCCTACGGGCGCACAGCTGGAGTCGATTTTCCCGAGTCATGCCGATCATCTGGTCGGTGCTGAAGTCGGCATTCGGGTGGCGGCTGAACACCTGGTGCTGTTCCAGGCGAACGGCAGCACGGCGGCGCAGATTCCGGTGATCGAATCCGGTGTCCGGCGGTACAGCACCGCCAGCTGACACCAGAATCTGTAGGAGCGAGGCTTGCCCGCGAAGGCGTCGTGTCAGTCAACAATGATGTCGACTGAAAATACGCCTTCGCGGGCAAGTCGGATCGCCGCACCGCTCGTTCCTACAAAAAAAATCATCCGAGCAATAATCTGCCACTTGCGACCAGCGTCGCATTCCCGCCAATACTCACTCGATCCCCTTCCAGCTGGCAGAACAACTCCCCGCCCCGCGCCGAACACTGATAAGCCGTCAAACTCGACTTGCTCAAGCGCTCCGACCAATACGGAATCAGGCTGCAATGGGTCGACCCAGTCACCGGGTCTTCGTTGATGCCGATTGCCGGGGCAAAGTATCGCGACACAAAATCATGCTTGTTGCCCTTGGCCGTCACAATGGCGCCCAGCCACGGCAGTTTTGCCAGCGCAACCATGTCCGGCTGACAATCGAGCACCGCTTGCTCGGACTCCAGCACCACGAACAATTCTTTCGAACCCAACACGTCGACTGTTTTCACACCCAAGGCGCGCTCGACATCCAGGGTCACGCCCACTTCTGTTGGCACGATGGCCGGGAAATCCAGCCACAAGCGCTCGCCCTCACGACTGACACTCAGCGGGCCGGACTTGCAGGTGAAGTCCAGCCGTTCGACCGGCTCCTTATAGATTTCAAACAGAACATAGGCGCTGGCCAGGGTCGCATGGCCGCATAACGGGACTTCGGTGGTCGGGGTAAACCAGCGGATGTGCCAGACGGCACCCTCACGTACCAGAAATGCGGTTTCGGCGAGGTTGTGTTCGGCGGCGATTTTTTGCATCAACTCATCGTCGAGCCAGGCATCGAGCCGGTACACCATCGCCGGGTTACCACTGAATGGACGATCACTGAACGCATCAACCTGATGAAACTCCAACTGCATGGCACTTCTCCCTTTTTTAGGTCGACGAGCATGAAGCCACGAAGAGCCCTTCACCAGTGACAGAACCAATCAATTTCCACCATACAGTGCCGGGCTGAACGCCCGAGACCTTCTACTCAGGCGCGACCGATATCGGCGAACTTCGCCTGGGTGTGTTCGGCCAACACGGCGGGCGCCAGTTCAACTTCCAGACCGCGCCGTCCGGCGCTGACGAAGATGCTGGAAAAAGGCTGAGCTGAACTGTCAATAAAGGTACGCAGGCGCTTTTTCTGCCCGAGCGGACTGATGCCGCCTAACAGATACCCCGTCGAACGTTGCGCGGCGGCAGGATCAGCCATTTCGACTTTTTTCACCCCAGCGGTATGCGCCAGCGCCTTCAAGTCCAGACTTCCGACGACCGGTACCACCGCCACCAACAATTCTCCCTTTTCGCTGGCCGCCAGCAATGTCTTGAACACCTGAGCCGGGTCCAATCCCAGTTTTTCCGCGGCCTCCAGACCATAGGACACGGCCTTCGGATCATGTTCGTAACTGTGCACGCGATGTTCGGCACGAACTTTTTTCAACAAATCCAATGCGGGGGTCATAGCAGCTCCAAGCTTGGCGGCAGAAGAAAAATACTGCGCAGGATTCTAGGCCATTGATCGATAAAAGGCTCGATTGCAGCGCCATTTCAAAGGCTTGGCCGAGCCCCTCTGCCACTCGTCCACGGTCGGTCGGCCTGATGAACGACGCGGTCATTCACGAGACTAATAGTTTAAATGTGACCAACAGTTCACTTTCGACCTTTGACAGCAGCGTTTCTTGTCTATATTTTTTCGAATCTGAATACTGCACGAATGTCTCACCGCAGCACCCCAGCAGTAAGCCGAGCACAGGATGGGGATCCTTGCCTTGGTGGAAATCGCGCTTTGACTTAGATGAACAAGCGCCAGACAACAACAAAAAAGAGGTTTTCAATGACAACTGCTTTACAACAACCGTCGCTCTCGAGCCAATGTATGGCCGAGTTTCTGGGTACTGCACTGCTAATCTTTTTCGGTACCGGCTGCGTTGCCGCGCTCAAGGTGGCGGGTGCCAGCTTCGGACTGTGGGAAATCAGCATCATCTGGGGGGTTGGCGTCAGCATGGCGATCTACCTCACCGCCGGCGTTTCCGGCGCGCACCTCAATCCTGCCGTGAGTATCGCGCTAAGCATTTTCGCTGACTTCGAAAAGCGCAAACTGCCTTTCTATATCCTCTCCCAGGTGGCTGGCGCCTTCTGCGGGGCATTGTTGGTTTACACGCTGTACAGCAATCTTTTCTTCGATTTCGAACAAACTCACCAAATGGTTCGTGGCACCGAGGCCAGCCTTGAGCTGGCTTCGGTGTTCTCCACTTTCCCGAACCCTGCCCTGGCCACAGCCCAGGCCTTTTTGGTTGAAGTGATCATCACCGCTATCCTGATGGGCGTGATCATGTCGCTGACCGACGACAACAATGGTCTGCCCAAAGGGCCGCTGGCGCCGCTGCTGATCGGCCTGCTGATTGCCGTGATTGGCAGCTCGATGGGCCCGCTGACCGGTTTCGCGATGAACCCGGCGCGTGATTTCGGTCCAAAACTGATGACTTTCTTCGCAGGCTGGGGTGAAATTTCCTTCACTGGCGGGCGCGATATCCCGTACTTCCTGATCCCGATTTTTGCACCGATTGTTGGTGCCTGCCTCGGTGCCGCAGCTTATCGCGGGCTGATTGCCCGTCATCTGCCCAGCGCCATACCTGCTACAAAGGAGGCAACACCAGCCATTGACGGCAAACCAAGAACGTCTTGAAACCGTTGGCGCGTGATCCTGCCCATGTGGTCTCGCGCCTGACCTCACTTCCTAATTTTCGTCCAAGGCAATCGACATGACCGACATTCAGAATAAGAACTACATCATTGCCCTCGATCAGGGTACGACCAGCTCCCGCGCGATCATTTTCGACCGTGACGCGAATGTGGTCTGCACCGCCCAGCGCGAATTCGCACAGCATTACCCGCAAGCCGGCTGGGTCGAACATGACCCGATGGAAATCTTCGCCACCCAAAGCGCCGTGATGGTCGAGGCCCTGGCTCAAGCCGGCCTGCATCACGACCAGGTCGCGGCCATCGGCATCACCAACCAGCGCGAAACCACTGTGGTCTGGGACAAGACCACCGGCCGCCCGATCTACAATGCGATCGTCTGGCAGTGCCGCCGCAGCACCGAAATCTGCCAGCAGCTCAAGCGCGATGGCCACGAGCAATACATCAGCGACACCACTGGCCTGGTTACCGACCCATACTTCTCCGGCACCAAACTCAAGTGGATCCTCGACAACGTCGAAGGCAGCCGCGAGCGCGCGCGCAAGGGTGAACTGCTGTTCGGCACCGTCGATAGCTGGCTGATCTGGAAATTTACCGGCGGCAAGGTGCACGTCACCGACTACACCAACGCCTCACGCACCATGCTCTTCAACATCCACACGCTGGAGTGGGACGCGAAGATGCTGGAAGTCCTCGACATCCCGCGCGAGATGCTGCCGGAGGTTAAATCCTCATCCGAAATCTACGGCCATACCAAAAGCGGCATCGCCATTGGCGGTATCGCCGGCGACCAGCAGGCGGCCCTCTTCGGCCAGATGTGCGTCGAGCCAGGCCAGGCGAAAAATACCTACGGCACCGGTTGCTTCCTGTTGATGAACACCGGCGACAAAGCAGTGAAATCCAAACACGGCATGCTCACCACCATCGCTTGCGGCCCGCGCGGCGAAGTGGCCTACGCCCTGGAAGGCGCGGTGTTCAACGGCGGCTCCACCGTGCAGTGGCTGCGTGACGAGTTGAAAATCATCAACGACGCCCACGACACCGAATACTTCGCCAACAAGGTCAAGGACAGCAATGGTGTGTATCTGGTGCCGGCCTTCACCGGCCTGGGCGCTCCGTACTGGGACCCGTATGCCCGTGGCGCACTGTTCGGCCTGACTCGCGGCGTACGCGTGGATCACATTATTCGTGCTGCGCTGGAGTCGATTGCCTACCAGACCCGCGACGTTCTGGACGCCATGCAGCAGGATTCCGGCGAACGCCTCAAGTCCCTGCGGGTGGACGGCGGCGCAGTCGCGAACAACTTCCTGATGCAGTTCCAGGCCGACATCCTCGGCACTCAGGTCGAGCGTCCGCAAATGCGCGAAACGACAGCGTTGGGCGCGGCTTACCTGGCGGGTCTGGCTTGTGGTTTCTGGGGCAGCCTGGACGAGTTGCGCGGCAAGGCAGTGATCGAGCGCGAATTCGAACCGACGCTGGACGAAACCGCGAAGGAGAAACTCTACGCGGGCTGGAAAAAAGCCGTCAGCCGCACCCGCGACTGGGAACCGCACGAGGGTGCTGAATAAGCCGAGGACCGGACTCGTATCTGGTTGTAACTGGTAGGGAGCGGATTCCTGCGGCATCATGGGCAAATTTTGCATGGCAGCCCAAAGGAAGCCCCATGAATCTGCCTCCCCGTCAGCAGCAAATCCTCGAACTGGTCCGCGAGCGCGGCTATGTCAGCATCGAGGAAATGGCTCAGCTGTTCGTCGTTACACCGCAAACCATCCGCCGCGATATCAATCAACTGGCGGAAGTGAATCTGCTGCGTCGCTACCACGGCGGCGCAGCCTACGACTCCAGTGTCGAAAATACCGCCTACGCCATGCGCGCCGATCAGATGCGCGATGAAAAGCAGCGCATCGGCGAAGCCATTGCCGCTCAGATTCCCGATCACGCCTCACTGTTCATCAACATCGGCACCACCACCGAATCCATCGCTCGGGCGTTGCTCAACCACAACCACCTGAAGATCATCACCAACAACCTGCATGTGGCCTCGATGCTCAGCGCCAAGGACGATTTCGACGTGCTGCTGACGGGTGGCAACGTGCGGCGTGACGGGGGCGTGGTCGGTCAGGCGAGTGTCGACTTCATTAACCAGTTCAAGGTCGACTTCGCCTTGGTCGGCATCAGCGGCATCGATGAAGACGGTAGCCTGCTGGACTTCGACTATCAGGAAGTGCGGGTATCCCAAGCGATCATCGCCAATGCCCGGCAGGTGATTCTGGCAGCCGACTCCAGCAAATTTGGGCGCAATGCCATGATTCGTCTGGGGCCGATCAGCCTGATCGACTGCCTGGTCACCGATCAGCAGCCTTCGCCGGCCTTGGGGCAGTTGTTGAGCCAGCACAAGATTCGGTTGGAAGTGGTTTAACCCCCTTCGTACAGATCGTTCCCACGCTCCGCGTGGGAATGCCGCCTGGGACGCCGCGTCCCGCCTCAACGCCGACGCAGAGCTTCTATTGATGCATTCCCACGCAGAGCGTGGGAATGACCTGTACATCGATGTTCGTAAATTTTCCTTTAACGGCCCTTCGATCAGTATTTTCAATCGAAGCTCACTGGCTGCGGGCGTCTTTATGGGCTAATATTTTCGCAAATGAACATTAATGTTCGAATTCAAATATAGAAATTAAAAAGCCCGAGGCCAGCCGATGCCCACTTCTACCTTGCCTACGCCCCCTCTCGCCGAGGTCTACGATATCGCCGTCATTGGTGGTGGGATCAATGGCGTGGGAATCGCAGCGGATGCCGCCGGTCGCGGTCTTTCGGTATTCCTTTGCGAAAAGGATGACCTGGCCAGCCACACCTCGTCTGCCAGCAGCAAGCTGATCCACGGCGGCCTGCGCTACCTCGAACATTACGAATTCCGCCTGGTGCGCGAAGCCCTCGCCGAACGCGAAGTGCTGCTGGCCAAGGCGCCGCACATCGTCAAGCAAATGCGTTTCGTGCTGCCGCACCGCCCGCACCTGCGTCCGGCCTGGATGATCCGCGCCGGCCTGTTCCTTTATGATCACCTCGGCAAACGGGAAAAACTCGAAGGCTCGAAAAGCCTGAAGTTCGGCCCGGACAGCCCGCTGAAAAGCGAAATCACCAAAGGCTTCGAATATTCCGATTGCTGGGTCGATGACGCACGCCTGGTCGTACTCAACGCCATGGCCGCCCGCGAGAAAGGCGCTCACGTCCATACCCAAACCCGTTGCGTCAGTGCCCGTCGCACCAAGGGCCTGTGGGATCTGCACCTTGAACGCGCCGATGGCAGTCTGTTTTCGATCCACGCCAAGGCACTGGTCAACGCTGCAGGCCCATGGGTCGCCCAGTTCATTCGTGACGACCTGAAGATGGAGTCGCCATACGGCATCCGTCTGATCCAGGGCAGCCACCTGATCGTGCCAAAACTGTACGAAGGCGAACATGCGCACATTCTGCAAAACGAAGATCAGCGTATCGTGTTCACCATTCCGTACCTGAACCACTTCACCCTGATCGGCACCACCGACCGCGAGTACACCGGCGACCCGGCTGCAGTTGCGATCACTGAAGGCGAAACCGATTACCTGCTCAAAGTGGTCAACGCCCATTTCAAGAAGCAACTCAACCGCGACGACATCCTGCACAGCTACTCCGGCGTTCGTCCGCTGTGCAACGACGAATCCGACAACCCGTCGGCCGTCACCCGCGATTACACATTGGCGTTGTCGGGCAGTGGCGAAGAAGCGCCGCTGCTATCGGTGTTCGGCGGCAAACTGACGACTTACCGCAAACTGGCCGAGTCGGCACTGGCGCAACTGGCCCCGTACTTCACCCACATCAAACCAAGCTGGACCGCCAGTGCCACCCTGCCCGGCGGTGAAGACATGACCACCCCGCAGGCCTTGAGCTCGCGGATCCGCGACCAGTTCGACTGGGTGCCCACCGAAATAGCCCGACGCTGGGCCACCACTTACGGCAGCCGCACCTGGCGCATGCTCGAAGGCGTGCAAAACCTCAGTGACCTGGGCGAACACATCGGCGGCGGCCTCTACACCCGCGAAGTCGATTATCTGTGCAGCGAAGAATGGGCGACCACCGCCCACGACATTCTGTGGCGCCGCAGCAAGCTTGGGCTGTTCACCACCCCGGCGGAACAGCAAAAGCTCAAGGATTACCTGAACAAGGTCGAACAGAACCGCAGCAAGATCGAAGCGGCCTGATCGGGAATCCGGTTGAAACGAAGCCCCTGAATCTCACGATTCAGGGGCTTTTTCATAACCCGCGAAACTGTAGGAGCGAGGCTTGCCCGCGAAGAACGATAACGCGGTGCTCCAGGCAGACCGCAGTGATCCATTCGCGGGCAAACCTCGCTCCTACAGATTGAGGTGTGATTCATTCGGTTTTCCGAACGCGACTTGCCAGTCGATTCGGTTAACCGGATTGTTCAGTGCAAAAAAAACACTCCATAAATATTTAATATCCTTATAAATCAACAATTTGATCTATACCGCCTAGCCTGGCACGAGTCATGCTCTACACTCTTGGACGAATGCCTGTTGTGCCAACACTTCAGGAGCCGTCAGGCATTCGAAGCACCAAAAGGCCGATGAACTGGCTCCATAAAAAAAACAATGTCGAGGAAAATTTGATGCGCATCGTTCCCCATATCCTGGGCGCAGCCATTGCTGCCGCTCTGATTAGCACTCCAGTTTTCGCTGCCGAACTCACCGGCACACTGAAGAAGATCAAAGAGTCCGGCACCATCACCCTCGGGCATCGTGACGCTTCCATTCCGTTTTCCTACATCGCGGATGCTTCCGGCAAACCGGTTGGCTACTCCCACGATATCCAGCTGAAAATCGTTGAAGCCATCAAGAAAGACCTGGACATGCCCAACCTCCAGGTCAAATACAACCTGGTGACCTCGCAAACCCGTATCCCGCTGGTGCAGAACGGCACCGTGGACGTCGAGTGCGGCTCCACCACCAACAACGTCGAACGTCAGCAGCAAGTTGACTTCTCCGTCGGCATCTTCGAAATCGGCACCAAGCTGCTGTCCAAGAAAGATTCCCCGTACAAAGACTTCGCCGACCTTAAAGGCAAGAACGTCGTGACCACCGCCGGAACCACGTCCGAGCGCATCCTCAAGTCGATGAACGCCGACAAGCAGATGGGCATGAACGTGATCTCCGCCAAAGACCATGGCGAGTCCTTCCAGATGCTGGAAACCGGCCGCGCAGTGGCTTTCATGATGGACGACGCCTTGCTGGCCGGTGAAATGGCCAAGGCCAAGAAGCCAACCGATTGGGCCGTGACCGGGACTGCACAGTCCAATGAAATCTACGGTTGCATGGTTCGCAAAGGCGACGCGCCGTTCAAGAAAGCTGTCGACGACGCCATCATCGCGACCTACAAGTCCGGCGAGATCAACAAGATCTACGAAAAATGGTTCATGCAGCCAATCCCGCCAAAAGGCCTGAACCTGATGTTCCCGATGAGCGACGAGCTCAAGAACCTGATCGCCAACCCGACCGACAAAGCGGCTGACGAAAAGAAATCCTGATTTCTGACTAACCTTATCCCCTGAGAGGGCCTGCGCCCTTTCAGGGATTTGTCACTCCCTGCTGGTATTTCTGGAAACACTCGAACCGGTGGCTGTCGAGCCGCTCGTGTGTGCCTGAACTTCAAGGTTCGGGCGGGAACGGAGCTTCCCCAGGCGGGCATTTGTACATCGAACGAATCCGAGGGGAGACCCTAATGAATTACAACTGGGACTGGGGCGTGTTTTTCAAGTCCACCGGCGTGGGCAGCGAGATTTATTTCGACTGGTACCTCTCCGGTTTGGGCTGGACCATCGCCATCGCCATCGCAGCCTGGATTATCGCGCTGCTGCTGGGCTCGATTCTGGGCGTCATGCGCACGGTGCCTAACCGCATCGTATCGGGCATCGCGACCTGCTACGTCGAACTCTTCCGTAACGTGCCGCTGCTGGTTCAGCTGTTCATCTGGTACTTCCTGGTGCCCGATTTGCTGCCTGCGGACATCCAAGAGTGGTACAAGCAGGATCTCAACCCGACCACCTCGGCCTTCCTCAGCGTCGTCGTGTGCCTGGGTCTGTTCACCACCGCTCGGGTGTGCGAACAAGTGCGCACCGGTATCCAGGCGCTGCCTCGCGGCCAGGAATCCGCTGCCCGCGCCATGGGTTTCAAGCTGCCGCAGATCTACTGGAACGTGCTGCTGCCCCAGGCTTATCGCATCATCATTCCGCCGCTTACCTCGGAATTCCTGAACGTATTCAAGAACTCGTCAGTGGCATCGCTGATTGGCCTGATGGAGCTGCTCGCGCAGACCAAACAGACCGCCGAGTTCTCCGCCAACCTGTTCGAAGCCTTCACCCTGGCAACGCTGATCTACTTCACGCTGAACATGGGTCTGATGCTGCTGATGCGCGCGGTCGAGAAGAAAGTCGCCGTACCGGGCCTGATTTCCGTAGGGGGTAAATGATGGAATTCGACTTCACGGGCATCATTCCGTCCTTGCCGGGTTTGTGGAACGGCATGGTCATGACCCTCAAACTGATGGCCTTGGGCGTGGTCGGCGGGATCATCCTCGGCACGATCCTGGCACTGATGCGCCTGTCCCACAGCAAACTGCTGTCGAACATCGCCGGCGCCTACGTTAACTACTTCCGTTCGATTCCATTGCTGCTGGTCATCACCTGGTTCTACCTGGCGGTGCCATTCGTGCTGCGCTGGATCACTGGGGAAGACACCCCGATCGGCGCGTTCGCCTCGTGCATCGTGGCGTTCATGATGTTCGAAGCGGCGTACTTCTGCGAAATCGTCCGGGCCGGCGTGCAGTCGATTCCCAAGGGCCAGATGGCGGCTGCCCAGGCCATGGGCATGACTTACAGCCAGATGATGCGTTTGATCATCCTGCCGCAAGCGTTCCGCAAGATGACCCCGCTGCTGCTGCAACAGAGCATCATCCTGTTTCAGGACACCTCGCTGGTTTACGCGGTGGGTCTGGTGGATTTCCTCAATGCCTCGCGCGCCAGTGGCGACATCATCGGCCGCTCCAATGAGTTCCTGATCTTCGCCGGTTTCACATACTTCATCATCAGCTTTGCCGCCTCGCAGCTGGTCAAGCGTCTGCAAAAAAGGTTTGCCGTATGATCTCTATCAAGAATGTCAACAAGTGGTATGGCGACTTCCAGGTACTGACTGACTGCAGCACCGAAGTCAAAAAAGGCGAAGTGATCGTGGTGTGCGGGCCATCCGGTTCCGGCAAATCCACCCTGATCAAATGCGTCAACGCGCTGGAACCGTTTCAGAAAGGCGATGTGATCGTCGATGGCACGTCCATCGCCGACCCGAAGACCAACCTGCCAAAACTGCGTTCGCGCGTCGGCATGGTGTTCCAGCATTTCGAACTGTTCCCGCACCTGAGCATCATCGATAACCTGACCATCGCGCAAATCAAGGTGTTGGGCCGCAGCAAGGAAGAAGCCAGCAAGAAAGCCCTGCAACTGCTTGAGCGCGTCGGCCTCTCCGCCCACGCCAAAAAGCACCCGGGCCAACTCTCCGGCGGTCAGCAACAGCGTGTGGCGATTGCCCGTGCGCTGGCGATGGACCCGATCGTCATGCTGTTCGACGAACCGACCTCGGCGCTGGACCCGGAAATGGTCAACGAAGTACTCGACGTGATGGTGCAACTGGCCCACGAAGGGATGACCATGATGTGCGTGACCCACGAAATGGGCTTCGCCCGCAAGGTAGCGGACCGGGTAATCTTCATGGATCAGGGCAAGATCATCGAAGACTGCAAGAAAGAAGAGTTCTTCGGTGACATCAACGCCCGTGCCGAACGTACACAGCACTTCCTCGCGAAAATTTTGCAGCACTAAGAAAGGCACCGCTCCCCAACTAAAGTGGGAGCGGACTTGTGTGGGAGTGAACCGCTTTTCGTAGGAGCCAGGCTCGCCGGCGAAGGCGCACTCAAGGACGCCTTCGCCGGCAAGCCTGGCTCCTACAGGTCCGATTGGGTTTGCTCCCTCACCACACAGCAGTCTCCACAGGGACCCTGTGGGTATATGGATATTTGTGTTGTGGTTGACCCAAGGCATCTGTGATGAAATGCGACTCCACTCTCTATCGCGCCGCGCCGCCATCACTCGCCGTGAAACCCCGTTTGATTCGCCATCTGTTCCTGCCGCCGCTGATCATCGCCCTGATGATCGGATTGGGTTACATCGGCTTCTGGGTCAGTGAACACTACGGAATTCGCAGCCTGAGCGAGAACGGCCAGCGTCAGCTGGAACTGCACGCCCGCGCCGTCGAGAGCGAGATCAGCAAGTACACCTACCTGCCCAGCCTGCTGGAACTCGAATCCAGTGTTTCAAAGCTGTTGGGAGGTCCGTCGCCGGAACTCCGGCAGACGGTCAATGAATACCTTGAAGGCCTGAACCGGCGCAGCCGCAGTCGGGCCATCTATGTGATGGACACCACCGGTCGCGTACTGGCCACCAGCAACTGGCGTGATGTCGACAGTTATCTTGGCGAAGACCTGTCCTTCCGCGCTTATTTCCAGAACGCCGTGCGCGGTCAGCCGGGGCGTTTCTACGGCATCGGCAGCACCAGTGGCGAACCCGGCTATTACCTGGCCCATGGACTGGAAGAGCACGGAAAGATCATCGGCGTCGCCGTGGTCAAGGTTCGCCTCGAAGCCATGGAAGAACGCTGGCAACGAGCACGCCTGGAAGCCTTCGTCAGCGACGAGAACGGCATCATCATTCTCTCCAGCGATCCGGCGCGGCGGCTCAAGTCAGTGGTGCCGTTGAGCGACGAAACCAAGGAAAAACTCGCCCGTAGTCTGCAGTACTACTGGTTTCCGCTGAACGAACTGCAACCGCTGGCGCGGGAGAAACTGGCCGAAGGTGAGGAAAAACTGACCTTCCCCGCCAACAGCGAACTGGTGTCCGATGAAGAGAACATCAGCTACCTCTCGCAAACCCGGCCGCTGAGCGATACGCCATGGAATTTCACCCTGCTCACGCCCCTGCAAGACCTGCGACGTGAAGCGATCAATCAGGGGATTCTGGTGGCGGTGGCGTTTGCCCTGGTGGCGTTTCTGCTGATCGCCTGGAACGAGCGGCGCAAGGTGATCGCCACTCGCCTCGCGGCGCGGGAAGCCTTGCAGGAAGCTAACAATCAACTGGAGCGTCGGATTTCCGAACGCACCACCGACCTGCGTGCCAGCAACGAACGGCTCAAGGGCCAGATCCGCGAACGCCGACAGGCGGAAGAGACGTTGCGCCGCGCTCAGGATGAGCTGATCCAGGCCGGCAAACTGGCCGCCATCGGCCAGATGTCCACCAGCATCGCCCACGAATTGAACCAGCCGCTGGCAGCCTTGCGGACCTTGTCCGGCAATACCGTGCGCTTTCTGGAACGCGGTCAGCTGGATGTGGCCAGCACCAACCTCAAGACCATCAATGAACTGATCGACCGCATGGGCCGGATCACCGCCAGCCTGCGCTCCTTCGCCCGGCGCGGTGATGACAAGGGCCAAGCCAGCTTTGGCAAAGCCGTAGACGCCGCCCTGCAATTGCTAGGTGGCCGGATGGAAAGCGCGCAACTGCACTTACACCGCAACCTCGAAGACGTGCAGGTGCTGATCGACCAGACCCGCCTGGAGCAGATCCTGGTCAACCTGATCGGCAACGCGCTCGACGCCATGCAGTCGCAGCCCCAGCCGGAGTTGTGGCTCGAAGGCGAGGAATTCGACGGCAAGTATCGCCTCCGGGTGCGCGATAATGGTCACGGCATCGATGCCGAAGCGCGCAAGCATCTGTTCGAACCGTTTTTCACCACAAAGCCCGGCGAACAGGGCCTGGGCCTCGGCCTAACGCTTTCAGCGAGCCTGGCCGCCGCCACCGGCGGGCATCTGGGTGTCGAACACCCGGCCAGCGGTGGTACCACCTTCGTCCTCAGTTTACCGTTGGTAAGCCCCACTCCCGCCGAGCCAATATGAACAACGACCTTAGTGTGCTGATCGTCGAAGACGATCCCCATGTCCTGCTCGGTTGCCAACAGGCGCTGACCCTGGAAGACATTCCCTGCGTGGGCGTCGGCAGCGCCGAAGAAGCGCTGGAGCGGGTCGGCGATAACTTCGCCGGCATCGTCATCAGCGACATCCGCCTGCCGGGCATCGATGGCTTGGAACTGCTGACCCGGCTCAAGGCCCGCGATCGCAGTCTGCCGGTGGTGCTGATTACCGGCCACGGCGACATCTCGATGGCCGTCGGCGCTATGCAGAAAGGCGCTTATGACTTCATGGAGAAACCCTTCTCCCCCGAACGCTTGGTAGACGTCGCCCGCCGCGCGCTGGAGCAACGCAGCCTGGCGCGGGAAGTCTCGTCCTTACGTCGACAACTGTTCGAGCGTGACTCCCTCGAAGGCCGGATCATCGGGCGCTCACCGGCGATGCAGAACCTGCGGGAACTGATTGCCAACGTCGCCGACACCTCGGCCAACGTGCTGATCGAAGGCGAGACCGGAACCGGTAAAGAATTGGTCGCGCGCTGCCTGCATGACTTCAGCCGTCGGCACACCAAACAGTTCGTCGCGCTGAACTGCGGTGGCCTGCCGGAGAACCTGTTCGAAAGTGAAATCTTCGGTCATGAAGCCAATGCCTTCACCGGCGCCGGCAAGCGACGGATCGGCAAGATCGAACACGCCGACGGCGGCACGCTGTTCCTCGATGAAGTGGAAAGCATGCCGCTGCCGTTGCAGATCAAACTGCTGCGGGTGTTGCAGGAACGCACCCTCGAACGCCTCGGCTCGAACCAGAGCGTGGCGGTGGATTGCCGGGTGATCGCCGCGACCAAGTCCGATCTGGATCAATCGAGCAAGGCCGGCGAGTTTCGCAGCGACCTGTATTACCGCCTGAACGTGGTGACCCTGGAACTGCCGCCGCTGCGCGAACGCCGCGAAGACATCCTGCAATTGTTCGAACACTTTCTGCAGCAGTCATCCCTGCGCTTCGATCGCACCGCCCCTGAGCTGGACAACCAGACCCTGTCGACCCTGATGAGCCACGACTGGCCAGGCAACGTGCGCGAACTGCGCAACGTCGCCGAGCGTTTTGCATTGGGCCTGCCGGCCTTCAAAAAATCCGGTACCAATGGCAGCAATCAGGGCCTGGCCTTCGCCGAAGCGGTGGAAGCCTTCGAACGCAACCTGCTCAGCGACGCCTTGCAGCGCAGCGGCGGCAATCTGACCCAGGCCAGTCTGGAATTGGGGATGGCCAAGACCACACTGTTCGACAAAGTGAAGAAATATGGGTTGAGCCATTGATGGACCTGATTTTCAAAGCAACCCTGGGCGCGGCGGTGGTGGTGATCCTCGCCATGCTGGCCAAGACCAAAAACTATTACATCGCAGGCCTGGTGCCGCTGTTTCCAACCTTTGCGCTGATCGCCCATTACATCGTCGGCAAAGGACGCTCGCTGGATGATCTGAAAACCACTATCGTGTTTGGCATGTGGTCGATCATTCCGTACTTCGTCTACCTGGCGACCTTGTACGTGATGGTCGACCGGATGCGGCTGGAGGCTTCGTTGGCGGTGGCTGCGGTGGCGTGGTTGATGGCGGCGACGGTGTTGGTCAGCGTTTGGGTTCGCCTTCACGGCTGACGCCTCCGCTCTGTAGGAGCGAGCGGTTCGGCGATCCGACTTGCCCGCGAAGAACGATAAGGCCATGTTTCAAGTACACCGCGTCGAACCATTCGCGGGCAAGCCCGCTCCCACAGGTTTTGGGGTGTTCTGGAGTGCGTGTTTAGTTCTGTTTAGCGTTACTTCCTGAAAGCTACAGTGCCTTGCGCCGTCGCCTACAACCAAGTCAGAATCCGCCGGCTTGTGCGCCTGGAGGCCCGTCGGTAACTTGGTTCGTGTCACTGATTCCCAGTGATCGGGTTTAGTAGCCCGGCATTTCTTTCCGGTCGCATAAGTGTCATCCAGTCAGGCATTCGCCTGCACTTGATGGTGGCTGTGCGCATGGTGCCCTCGGGCGCGCCGGTTTTGACTGGAGGCCGGTCTACTAACTTGCGCACAGCTGCCTCCCCATTCCGTTTAGTAGCGAGATGAGTTGCAGCTCTACTAACAGGAGTACCAGTTCAATGTTCAAAATCACTCCAAATCCACCGGAAACCGACGACGTTTCCCCGTACGAAACCCCAGGCTCCAAAAAGCTCAACGAAGCCGCCGACCGCGCTCTCGATTACTACCTCAAACCGGTCATTCCCAAAGACACCCCACGCAAACCCAGCACCCTTTACTCCGTCGCCCCCGACGCCGATAACGAAACCCTGCTGGTCAACGCCTGCGAATCGCTGGCGGCGGCGAGCGTGATGTTGAGTGATTTCGCGGGGCTGCTGAACGGCCCGCAGCGCAACACCGTGCTCGGTATCCAGAACTCCGTCATGTTGGGTGAACTGGCGGTGAACCGGATGCTGGATAATTTCGTTCCAACGTAAACCAGCCTCCACCGTTTTTGTGGCGAGGGAGCTTGCTCCCGCTCGGCTGCGCAGCAGTCGTAAACAGGTCAATGCGGATTACCTGAGACTCAGCAGCCTGTGCAGGATCGGGGCTGCTTCACAGCCCAGCGGGAGCAAGCTCCCTCGCCACAAGAGCCCACTCCCACAATTGGATTTGGGTGTTACAGAAGATTGTGTTCGGCCACTGGATCAATCTGCGCCCAATGCGAGGTGTCTTCACGATGATCCCGCAAATACGGCAACACCGCCGCCAGCAACGGCGCCTTGAACGCCTCCTGGAAACGATGGGCCAGCCCCGGAATCAGCTTCAATTGGCTACCACGGATATGCGCCGCCAAGTGCACGCCATGCATCACCGGCAACAACGGATCGGCGGTGCCGTGAACCACCAGCGTCGGCACCCGCAATTGGTTGAGCAGCGCCACGCGGCTCCGTTCGGCGAGGATCGCCATGATCTGACGCTTCACGCCCTCGGGGTTGAACGCCCGGTCATAGGATTGCGCCGCCTGCTGCAACAACGCCTGCCGGTCATCGCTCACCGCCGGGCTGCCCAACGCCGCCAGCAAATCGGCCTGTTGCTCCAGCGCCACTTCGCGATTCGGCGCACCGCGTCGCGCGAGTAACTGCACCAGCGCCGCACTCGGCGCCGGCAAGCCCTCGGCACCCGAGCTGGTCATCAGCAACGTCAGGCTCTCGACACGCTGCGGTGCCATGGCCGCCATATGCTGAGCGATCATCCCGCCCATGCTGGCGCCCAGTACGTGGAATTGCTCGACGTGCAAGGCATCCATCAGTCCAAAGGCATCGTCAGCCATGTCGGTCAGGGTGTACGGCGCCGATACCGGCAAACCGAGTTTGTAGCGCAGCACTTCAAAGGTCAGGTTGGCGTCGACAGGTGTCTGCCGCCAAGTCGACAGGCCCACATCGCGATTGTCATAGCGAATCACCCGAAACCCCTGCTGACACAACGCGACCACCACCTCGTCCGGCCAGTGAATCAACTGCCCGCCCAGGCCCATCACCAGCAACAACGCCGGGTCCGAGGCACGGCCAATGCTCTGGTAGGCCAGGCTCACCTGCTCCAGATCGACCCGTTCGGTCGGAACATTGACATCGCAACGAGACGCCGCAAGAGACGGGAAATTGAACAACACAGCAGCCAGAAAGACCGCTGTGGATAAAAATCGTGCACGCATGAAAAACACCGAAACGCAGAACTCCAGTAGAGCGCGAGTCTGATGAAGTTTGTTCAAGCGCGCTGCCACAGTTACGTGACAGTTTGATGAAGATTGCCGAGCGGTCATATCCATGACCGAGTTATCGTTCATCACGAGCAGGCTCGCTCCCACAGGATTTGTGTCCGACATCAATCAAAATGTGGGAGCGAGCCTGCTCGCGATGGCGTCCTTAAGCCAACTGACTACGCAACTGCCGCGCCGCAGCAACCATGTTCACCAACGCCGCCTCGGTTTCCGGCCAGGCCCGGGTTTTCAACCCGCAATCCGGATTGACCCACAACCGCTCAGCCGGAATCCGCTTCACCGCTTTGCTCATCAACTTCACCATCTCGGCCGTGTCCGGCACCCGTGGTGAGTGGATGTCATAGACGCCCGGACCGATGTCGTTCGGGTAGTCGAACGCTTCGAAGGCCTCCAGCAACTCCATGTCCGAGCGCGAGGTTTCGATGGTGATCACGTCGGCGTCCATGGCGGCGATGGACTGGATCACGTCGTTGAATTCGCTGTAGCACATGTGGGTATGGATCTGGGTTTCGTCCCGCACGCCGGATGCGCTCAGGCGGAAAGCCTCCACCGCCCAGTCTAGATATTCCTGCCATTGCGCCCGGCGTAGCGGCAGCCCTTCGCGGAACGCGGCTTCGTCGATCTGGACGATTTTGATGCCGGCGTTTTCCAGGTCCACCACTTCATCGCGCAAGGCCAGGGCCAGTTGCTGCGCCTGAATTTTGCGCGAGACGTCTTCGCGCGGGAACGACCACATCAGCATGGTCACGGGACCGGTAAGCATGCCTTTCATGACCTTATCGGTCAGGCTCTGCGCATAAGTGATCCAGTCGACCGTCATTGGCTTCGGACGGCTCAGGTCGCCATAAATGATCGCCGGTTTGACGCAGCGCGAACCGTAGCTCTGGACCCAGCCGAATCGGGTGAACAGGTAGCCGTCCAGTTGCTCGGCGAAGTACTCGACCATGTCGTTGCGCTCGGCCTCACCGTGTACCAGCACGTCCAGGCCCAGGCGTTCCTGGATTTGCACGGCGTGGCGGATTTCGCTGTGCATGGCATCGGTGTAATCGTTGGCCGACAGCTTGCCTTGCTTGAAGGCCTGGCGCGCCAGACGAATCGAACCGGTCTGTGGGAACGAGCCGATGGTGGTGGTCGGGAATGCCGGCAGTTTCAGCCGTGCCTTTTGTTGTTCGATGCGTTTGGTAAATGGTGAATGACGTTGGCTGTCCGCCGCGCCAATGGCGTTGATACGCGTCTGTACTTCGGCTTTATGGATGCGCGGCGATTGGGCGCGGCTGGCCTGAATCGCACGGCTTTCAGCCAGGGCGGCTTGCACCTTCGGCGCTTGCGGATCGTTGAGGGCATCACGCAGTACGGCGATTTCACCGCACTTCTGCACGGCAAACGCCAGCCAGCTTTTCAGTTCCGGGTCGAGTTTGTCTTCACGGTCCAGGTCCACCGGGCTGTGCAACAGCGAGCAGGAACTGCTGACCCACAAGTTATCGCCAAAGCGCTCCTGGGCTGGTTGCAGTTGGGCCAGGGCTTGCTCCAGTTCGCAGCGCCAAACGTTGCGACCGTTAACCAGGCCCACCGAGAGAATCTTGTAGGTCGGCAGACGATCCAGCACTTGGCCAAGTTGATCCGGCGCGCGCACGGCGTCGATGTGCAAGCCTTGCACTGGCAGGCTGACAGCCAGGCCAAGGTTGTCTTCCAGGCCACTGAAGTAAGTCGCCACGAGTTTTTTCAGCGGCGAATATTGGAGGATGTGATAAGCGCGCTCGAAGGCATTTTTCCAGGCCTGTGGCAGATCGAGGGTGAGGATCGGTTCGTCGATCTGCACCCACTCCACGCCTTGGGCCGCGAGGCGACCGAGGATTTCGCCGTAGATCGGCAGCAGGCGTTCGAGCAAGTCGAGTTTGTCGAAGTCGTTGCCTTTCGCCTTGCCCAGCCACAGGTAAGTCAGTGGGCCGATGATCACTGGTTTGACGTTGTGCCCCAGGGCCTTGGCTTCTTCGACTTCATCGAACAACTGTTCCCAGCTCAGTTTGAACTGTTGATCAACGGTGAATTCCGGGACCAGATAGTGGTAATTGGTATCGAACCACTTGGTCAGTTCCTGAGCATATTGCGCCTTGCCATGTTCGCCGCCGCAGCAGGCCGCGGTAGCACCACGGGCCATGGCGAACAGGGTGTCCAGCGTCGGCAGGCCGTTGGCATTCCTGGCACTGTCGAAACGCTCGGGGATCACGCCGAAGGTCAGAGAATGAGTCAGTACCTGGTCGTACCAGGCGAAATCGCCCACAGGCAGCAGGTCGATGTCGGCGTCTTTCTGCAATTGCCAGTGGGTGGCGCGCAGTTGGCGGCCGACGCTTTTCAATGCGTCCTGATCGAGGTCGCCCTTCCAGTAGGATTCGAGGGCTTTTTTCAGTTCGCGGTCAGCGCCGATACGCGGGAAACCAAGGGTGTGGGCCTGAGCCATGATGAAAGTTCTCTCTATAAAAGATGCTGTAAAACATGGCGCTATTGTCGACAGCCTACCCAACATGAGACAAACTCAACCTTTTCGTGTTGATCATAAGTTTTCCTCATGGAGCCCCCCCGGTGCTTGAAATCCGTCACCTGAAAACCCTGCACGCCTTGCGCGAAGCCGACAGCCTGGTGGACGCGGCCGATCGCCTGCACCTGACCCAGTCGGCGCTGTCCCACCAGTTCAAAGAACTGGAAGAGCGCATGGGCATGCCGTTGTTCGTGCGCAAGACCAAACCGGTGCGCTTCACCAGTGCCGGCTTGCGCCTGCTGCAACTGGCCGACGCCACCCTGCCATTGCTGCGCGGCGCCGAGCGTGACATTGCGCGACTGGCCGGCGGCACCGCAGGGCGTTTACACATGGCGATCGAGTGCCACAGTTGCTTTCAGTGGCTGATGCCGACCATCGACCAGTTCCGCGATGCCTGGCCGGAAGTCGAACTGGACCTGGCCTCGGGTTTCTCCTTCGCCCCGCTGCCGGCGCTGGCCCGAGGCGACCTGGACCTGGTGGTGACCTCCGATCCGCTGGAACTGGTCGGGATCACTTACGTGCCGTTGTTCACTTACGAAGCCATGCTCGCGGTGGCTAACCAGCATCGCCTGGCGAGCAAGCCGTACATCGTGCCCGAGGATTTGCTCACGGAAACCTTGATCACCTACCCCGTGGAGCGTGATCGGCTGGACATCTTCACCCGCTTCCTGGAGCCGGCCGACATCGAACCAGCCCAAGTCCGCACATCGGAACTGACGGTGATGATGATGCAACTGGTGGCCAGCGGCCGCGGCGTGTGCGGCATGCCCCATTGGGCGCTGCATGAATACAGCTCACGGGGTTATGTGAAGGCCAAGCGACTGGGGGAGAAAGGCTTGTTTGCGACGCTCTACGCCGGGATTCGCGCCGACATGCTGGATGCGCCTTATATGCGCGACTTCTTGCTGACGGCCAAGGACACGTCGTTTTCGACGCTGGATGGGGTTAGTGCGGTGCGCTGATGGACCTGTTTGGATGATCGTTCCCACGCGCAGCAAAGGAATGCCTCAACGGACGCTCCGCGTTCGGCTCTGGAAGGGACGCGGAGCGTCCCGGGCTGCGTTCCCACGCAGAGCGTGGGAACGATCAAGGCTCAGGGGTGATCTCGCGCCACATATGGATCTTGTCGAAGTAGTCTTCGCCGACCCTTACCGCCAACGGTTCCAGGCCGAACTGCACGAAGCCGCAGCGCTGATACAGCTTGAAGGCGGCTTCGTTGCCGGCGGTGACGGTCAGCTGGATCAGCCGCAGCCCCTGATGGGTCTGCGCTTCAGCCAACGCGGCCTGAACCAGTTGATAACCGAGCCCGCGCTGTCGCACCTTGCTTGTAACGTACATGCCAAACAGCGTCGCCTTGTGTCGGGCCTTTTCCCGAGATTCGAAGGCCAGGCCAACGATGCCCACCAGCCTCCCTTCCTCGAACACCCCGAGAATCCGGTCCAGCTTGTGGGTCAGGCGCGATTCCCACCAACTCAGCGGCATCACGGCGCGCTCGCGCACGCTGGAAGTGAACGCCTGAGGATGCAAGTCATAGGCCTCAAGCATCAGCGCCCGATAATCCAGGGCATGGCTGGCATCAAGCCGTTGAATCCACATCTTCAGGCCGTCCGCCGCTGCTCAAGCATCAAGCGCACCGCCAGTCCGGACAGCACGAAGCCCATGAAATAACGCTGCATCGCCAGCCAGTTCGGGTTGTTGACGAACCAGGACGCGATGCCTGCGGCAAACAACGCGATCATCAGGTTGACGCTGAAGCTCACGCTGATCTGGGTCAGGCCGAGGATGATGCTCTGGGTGAACACCGAACCATGCTCAGGGGTAATGAACTGCGGAAACACCGACAGATAAAACACCGCGATCTTCGGGTTCAGAGCGCTGGTCAGAAAGCCCATGGTGATCAACTTGCGCGACGAATCTGCCGGCAACTGCTGCGCCTCGAACGGCGAGCGCGCACCGGGCTTGACCGCCTGCCAGGCCAGCCACAACAGGTACAACGCGCCGGCCCACTTCAATACTTCATAGGCCACCGGCACTGCCACGAACACCGCGGTCAAACCCGCGGCGGCCGCGAACAGGTGCACTAAAAAACCCGCGACTACGCCGAGCAACGAAGTCACTCCGGCCCTGCGGCCCTGGCAGATTGAACGAGAGATCAGGTAGATCATGTTCGGCCCGGGCGTGAGCACCATCAGCAGCGCCGCGGCGGCGAAAATCAGCAAGTCTTGAAGCGGGATCATGGGCATTCTCCATCCTTGGACGATCAGGCAGTTTCGATCAGTGAGGCTCGATAAAACGGCAAGATCAGGTCCCGTGTCAATGGCGCCAATGTGATTTCGCCGTCAGTGGCCGGATCGATCCAGCGCACCTCTTCGATCTCCGACGCCGGGCAAACGTGCGAATCGATGGTCAGCTGAAAGAGTTCGGCCTGTACGACATAACCCGGCTCATTGGCGGCTGGTGCCGAGAATTGCCCCAGGTAGGCGGCGTGCGCCGGATCGATGACCAGCCCCAGTTCCTCTTCCAGCTCACGGGCAAGGGCATGGACCGGTTGCTCATGGGCCTCGATCTTGCCCCCCGGCTGCATGAATGCCTGGGTGCCGCGCTTGCGGACCAGCAGGGTGCGACCGTCGGGGCCGATCAGCAAGGCAGCAGCAATGCGGATGAGGCGGGGCGAAGCGGCGGATGAAAGCATCATGGATCAGACTGGCCTTGGGTAAAAGCAGCAAGGATCACATGCGCGCCGCTTCTTCGTCACGCCGAAAAAAGCATTGCCGAGCGCCCTGTAGGAGCGGGCTTGCCCGCGAAAGCGGTGTGTCAGACAACATCAATGTTGACTGTGCCGCCGCTTTCGCGAGCAAGCTCGCTCCTACACAAGTGCGCCTTCCACTTCCTCCGGCACTTTCACAAAAATGCTGTACTTGGCACCTTCCATCGCCTCGAAAGCGATCAACTTCTCCACCAGCGGTCCATTCAACACCTTGCCGGCATTGAGCAACAGCATGCCGTTGTCGGCATTGAGATTGCGCGCAAGGATCATGCCCGCCACCAGATCCCGGGTGGTCAGCACCTTGACCGTCGGATCGGCCAGCGTCACATCGCTCAGGTAAGCGGCGCAGACCTGAACGAAATCCACCACCAGTTCCGGGTCGTAGAGGCGACCGGCGTATTGGCGGATATACACCAGGGCTTCATCGCTGTTCATCTGCCGTTCAAGGATCAGCCCGCGCTGCAACTCAATGAAGTCCACCGCCAGTTTCAGCAACCGCGAACCGAACGGAATCGCTTCGCCCTTGAGCCGATCGGGAAAACCGCTGCCATCCCAACGCTCCTGATGATGCAGGATCAGCCGCGCGGCATCCTTCATCGGATCGAGGGTCATCAGCAGCGATTCACTCTGCTTCGGATAACCCCGATAGCGCTCGCGATCATTGTGGTGCAGCAGGTCCGAAGGCGTGCTCATCATGCTGTCGGTCCAGCTCAATTTACCGATGTTGTAGAGCGCCGCGGCCATGGTCAGGTCGCGACTGGTGCCTTCGTCCAGGCCATAGAGTTTGCAGTACACCCGCATCAGTTCGATGATCTGCCGGTTGGTCTGCTTGGCGGGCGGCAAGCGCAGGTTGGCCAGCAACGAAAACACTTCGGTGCCGGTGACATAGCTGCGCTTAAGCTCTTCGTAGGCCAGGTCCAGCATGTCGGCGGTCTGTTGCAGCTCGCTGGTACGGGCCGCGACGTGTTTTTCCAGGGTGGCATTGAGCAGCTTCAGTTTCTCGTTCTGATCCCACGTCTCCTGCACCAGACGCAAGCGTTCACGCTCGGAATGCTGATAAGCCAGTGATTGCCGTAAGGTCAGCAGCATTTCCTCATCGTGCCAGGGTTTGCTGATGTAACGATGAATCTGCCCTTCATTGATAGCTTTGATAATGGCCGACGGATCGGCATAACCGGTCAGCATGATCCGGAGGGTGTCGGGATAACGCTGATGGATGTGGGCCAACAACGTCGAGCCATCCATATTGGGCATGCGCGCGTCACTCATCACCAGATCGATCGGCTGCTGCGCCATGATCGCCAAGGCCTGGGCACCGCTGGTGGCCAGCAGCACCTCGTAGGGTTGGCCGCGCAGCAGGCGGCGCAGGCTGTTGAGAATCGACTCCTCATCGTCGACCAGCAGTAACTTGGGTTTATAGGTCACAGTCGTGGTGGGGAGTTGCTCTTCCATGGCATTACCTCAAGAGAACGTGTGTCTTTGTAGCGCGCGGGGCGAACGTCCTGGCGTTCCCGAGCCTGACCTACAGGCTAGATGATTTTCAGCCCGCCCCCGGTAATGATTCGTTTCAGTCAATCGGGCGAAGTGCTGGCTGGGCGACTATGCTCAGATCACTCGGATCCAGAACGATTCTCGCTCCATCCAGCGATCAGGGAAGGGATACCCTCTATGAGCTCATTGCACCAACCTGCTGTCGGTACAGGCGCATGTCAGTGAATACGCTGCTTGCGCGCATTAATCGTCGGATTCTCATCGTCGATGACACCGCATCGATCCATGCGGATTTCGCCAAGATTCTCAGCCCGCCATCGATCGAAGACGACAGCCTGATCAGCGCCGAAAACGCCCTGTTCGGTACCCCGGCATCGGTAGCGGTGCAAAGTTTCGTCATCGATTCGGCGTTTCAGGGCCGCGAAGCACTGGACAAGGTCGAGACCGCGCTGGCGAATGACTCGCCCTACGCGATGGCCTTCATCGACATGCGCATGCCGCCGGGCTGGGACGGTCTGGAAACCATCGAACGCTTGTGGCAAGTCGATCCCAAGCTGCAAGTGGCGCTCTGCACCGCGTATTCCGACTACTCCTGGGAAGACATCGCCGAGCGTCTGGAGCTTGGCGATCGCCTGCTTATCCTGAAAAAGCCCTTCGATGCCATCGAGATCCGCCAGATGGCCAGCGCGTTGACCGCGAAGTGGCAAATGACCGAAGACGCGGCGCTGAAGATGTCGCTGCTGGAGCACGCGGTCGAAGAGCGCACCCGGGAGCTGTCCGACGCCAACATCATCGTGCAGAACAGCCCGACCATTCTGTATCGGCTGCGGGGCGAACCGTCGTTTCCGTTGATGTACATCTCCCACAACATCACCAAATACGGCCATGTCGCGGCGGCCCTGGTGGCTTCGTCCAACTGGGCGCAGGAGCTGATCCATCCCGACGATCAATCGAAAGTCGACACCGCCATGGCCCGAGTGCTGGACCGCCATGCGGCAGGTGCTTCCATCGAATTCCGGATGCGCACCGGCGACGGTGACTGGCGCTGGGTCGAAAACCGCTACATCCCGGTGCGCGACGATGAAGGCCGCTTGCTGGAAGTCGAAGGCATCATCATCGACATCACCGAACGCAAACTGGCCGAGGAAAAAATCGCCCTGCTGGCCCGCACCGACGGGCTGACAGGGCTGGCCAACCGCGCGACGCTGATCGAGCGGCTGCACCAGGCATTTGCAGCCGCCCGGCGCGGAGCTACCCCGTTCGCCATGTTTTACCTGGACCTTGATCACTTCAAACGCATCAACGACACCCTGGGCCACCCGGTGGGCGACCTGCTGTTGCAGGAGGTCGCTCGACGCATCAAAACCTGCGTGCGCGAAAATGACGTGGTTGCCCGCCTGGGTGGCGACGAGTTCGCGATATTGCAACTGGACGTCGGCGATCCGACCCAATCAGCGGCCCTGGCCGCCAAGGTCCGCGATGCACTGGTGCTGCCCTACTCCCTGGCCGGCAATGATGTGCGGGTCTCGGTCAGCATCGGCATCAGCAGCTACCTTCCGGTCAGCCTCAGCGCCGATAGCCTGTTGACCCAGGCCGACATGGCGCTGTATCGCTCCAAGGAAAAGGGCCGCAACCAGTACCACTTCCATTCCGAGGAAATCAATCAGGAAGTGGTCGAGCGCATGACCATCGCCAGCGATCTGAAAAAGGCCATCGAGCACGACGAACTCGAACTGCGTTACTGGCCGGAAGTGGACCTGAACACTGGCAAGATCCTCGGCATGGAAGCACAGGTCAGCTGGAACCACCCCCAGCGCGGTTTGCTGGAAGCCCCGGCCTTTCTGCCCGCGGCGGAAAAAACCGGCATCATTATCGCCCTCGGTCACTGGGTGCTGGAGCGCGCCTGTCGGCAAATGCGCCAGTGGCGAGATGAAGGCATGGCGCCGCCGGTGGTGGCGATAAAATTGTCCCTGGCCCAACTCAAGAGTGGTCCCGAGCTGATCTATGACGTGTTGCGCACCACCGCCCGCTGGGAACTGTGCCCGTGGGACCTGCGTTTCGACGTCACCGAAGCGACCCTGGCCCAGACCAAGTGGACGCACAACGACATCCTGCCGCGCCTGCATGAATTGGGGGTGAAGATCGCCATCGACGACTTCGGCACCGAATATTCCTCGTTCGATTACCTCAAGACTTACCAGGTCAATCACCTGAAACTCGCCCAGACCTTCATCGATACGGCCGCCCGCGACCCGGCCAGTGCAACCACCTTGCGGGCCATCATCAACTTCGCCCGCGAAGTAGGGATCGGCATTATCGCCGAGGGCGTCGAAACCCAGGAGCAACGCAGTTCGCTGATGGCCACAGGCTCACCGATGAACGCCCAGGGTCACTACTTCAGCCAAGCGGTCAGCAGCCAACAGGCCGCCGAGTTACTGAAGGCCGGGAGCATCGTACATGCCAACCACGGAACCGGAGCGATGCCCGACGACCCGCGGCGTGCCACGGAGGACAAGGAATGAAAACTTCGTTCGCCCAGGCTAACCGGCGCATTCTGATCATCGACGACACGCCTTCGATCCATCAGGACTTTCGCAAGATTCTCGGCCCGGATACCGACGACGAACACACCATCGCCGGCACTGAAGCAGCGCTGTTCGGCAGCCAGCAGTCTACTCGGCTGATATTCCAGCTCGACTCCGCCTACCAGGGCGAGGAAGCGCTCGAACTGGTCAAGCGTGCCCAGGCACAAGGTCGACCTTACGCCATGGCGTTCACCGACATGCGCATGCCCCCAGGCTGGGACGGTCTGGAAACCATCGAACAGCTCTGGAAGGCTGATCCTCACCTGCAAATCGCACTGTGCACGGCCTTCTCCGATTACACCTGGGAAGCCATGGCCGAACGGCTGGAGTTCGGCGATCAGTTACTGGTGCTGAAAAAACCCTTCGACAGCCTGGAAATCCGTCAGATGGCCAGCGCCCTGACCTGGAAGTGGCAGATGGCGCAGGACGCGGCCATGAAAGTGCTGACCCTGGAGCAAACCATCGAGGCCCGGGTCCATGAGCTGCTCAAGGTATCGCACTTGCTGCAATACGACGTATTGACCGAATTGCCCAACAGCACCTTGTTGGGCGACCGGCTGAACCAGTCACTGGCGCTGTCCAGACGCCATGACAAACAACTGGCCGTGATGTTTCTGGGGCTCGATCGCTTCAAGCGCATCAACAATGCCCTGGGCCACCCGACCGGTGACGAGATGCTCAAACGTGTCGGGCAAAACCTGGTGGCCTGCGTGCGCGCGTCCGACTCGGTGTTTCGCTACGGCTCCGATGAGTTTGTGGTGATCCTGGCTGACATCCATCACCCCCAACAGACCAAGGGCATCGCCGAAAAGCTCTTGAACGCCATACGCGCACCTCAACACATCGCCGGCCACGACCTGAGCGTGACGGCCAGCCTGGGTATCAGCATCTATCCCGAGGACGGTTTCGATGCCATTGCGCTGATCAAGAAAGCCGAAACCGCCATGCGCAATGTCAAGGAAAGCGGTCCGAACGATTTCAGCTTTTTCATCGATGAAATGAACCAGCGCGCCCGCGAACAGCAGAGTATCGAGTCGGGTATTCGCCTGGCGCTGGAACGCAACGAATTTGTCCTGCACTACCAGCCCAAACTCGACCTGTGCAGCGGCAAGGTGGTCGGCGCCGAGGCATTGATCCGCTGGCAAAAGCCGGGGCAAGGCTGGATTTACCCGACAGATTTCATCGGTGTAGCCGAAGACAGCGGCTTGATCGTACCGTTGAGCAAATGGGTGCTGACCCAGGCCTGCCGACAAGCCCGCGCCTGGCAGGCGAAAGGCCTGCCGAAGCTCTGCATGTCGGTAAACGTGTCGGCCATCGATTTTCGCCAGCGGGATTTTGTCGAGGGTATCGAACAGATACTCAAGCAAACCGGTATGGAGCCCGCCTTGCTGGAACTGGAAATCACCGAAGGCGTATTGATGCAGAACATCGATGCGACGATGGTCGCGCTGAGTCGGCTCAAGGCATTGGGCGTACGGCTGGCTATCGATGACTTCGGCACCGGTTATTCCAGCCTGAGTTACCTGCAACGGTTTCCCATCGATGTGCTGAAAATCGACCAGTCATTCATTCGTGGACTGAGCCAGGACAGCAACGATGCGGCGCTGGTCAGCGCCATCATCAGCCTGGGCAAGAGCCTCAAACTGACCGTCATTGCCGAAGGGGTGGAAACCCTCGAACAACTGAACTTTCTCAAGGCCCTCCAGTGCGAGGAAGGCCAGGGTTACTACTTCAGCAAAGCCGTGGAGCCGGACGCCTTCGTGCAATACCTGACATCCATGCCACCCGCTCCATCCGCCGCCCCATGAACGATGTGCAACGACACTCAGGCCCCCTGCGCCAAGGAATCATAAGATGTCGAGCCCCTTCTACTACCTGTTTTTCGCGCCTCTACTCGGATGTTGCCTGATAGCCAGCGGCGAACCGCTGGACGAACCGCTCAAACCCTTGCCCGCAGTGCCCCAGCAGAATCCCTTGCAAGTCGAACTCGGTCGCCGGTTGTTCAACGAGCCACGCCTGTCGGTCAACAACAGCCTGTCCTGCGCCAGTTGCCATCGTCTGGAAAGCGGGGGAGCCGACGCCCTGGCGTTTTCCATCGGCTTCAACGGCGCGCCATTGACGATCAACACCCCGAGCGTGTTCAACGCAAGTCTGAACTTCCGGCAATTCTGGAACGGCCGCGCCGACACCCTGGAAACGCAAGCCCACGAAGTGGTGCAAAGCCCCAGCGAAATGGGCAGTCATTGGGAGCATGTCGTTCAGATCCTGACCGCCGACCCAGCTTACAAAAGCGCTTTCACCCAGGCCTACCCGGACGGCGTGACCATGAACAATGTGCAAAAAGCCCTGGCCACCTATGAGCGCACGCTGATCAGCGCCAATTCACGTTTCGATCAATACCTGCTGGGTAATACAGAGATTCTGACGATCGAGGAGAAATACGGCTATCAACGCTTCAAGGACTACGGCTGCATCGCCTGTCATCAAGGGGTGAACATCGGCGGCAACATGTTCCAGAAGTTCGGCGTCATGGGCGATTACTTCCAGGTCCGGGGCAATCCTACCGAAGCCGATCTGGGCCGCTATCTGGTGACCAAGGCTGAAGAGGATCGCAACGTATTCAAGGTCCCGAGCCTGCGCAACGTCGCCGTTACCGCACCGTACTTCCACGACGGCTCCGCCAAAACCCTCGAAGAAGCAGTGGACGTGATGTTCAAGTTTCAGCTCGGTCGCAAGCCCTCTGACAAGGACAAGGCATTGATCATCAAATTCCTCAAAACCCTGACCGGTGAGTGGGGAGGCAAATCGTTATGAAAACGTACCACCGTCGCAACCTGGCATTACTCGGTGGCGTGGCCCTGGTGCTGGCCTCGACATTGTTGTTTCTGTACCTCAAATCAAGTTCCGACCAGACCGCGACATACGCCGAGTCCCGGGACCTGATTGGCCGGATGAAACAGTTCAACGCGCAATGGGAAACCGAAATTCTCAAAGCCAGGATTGCCATCAGTAACAACTACGATCCGCTGGTAGCGCCGCTGAGCGAGATGACACACCTGTGGGAGCGGTTCGAGAGCATGGCGTCCGAACACGGCCGCAACGATTCGCCCATCTGGCGTGCCAGTCATGAGGCCTACCGAGCCGCCATTCAGGAAAAGACCCGGCTGGTGGAGCAGTTCAAATCCCACAATGCCGTGCTGCGCAATTCACTAGCGTTTTTGCCCACCGCCGAAGACGACATCCAGGAACCGCTTGCCCAATTGCTCGACGAAGACAAACTGCAACTACAGAACATTGCCACCGACACCTACGACTTGCTGCTCAGTAGCCTGGAGTTCGCCCAGGTCGCCTCCGACGACAAAGCAGCCGACATCCTGGTCGGGCTGAACAAACTGGGGGTGAACAAGGAGCGGTTACCGGAGCAGTTTCACAGCCCGATCGATGTGTTGAGCAATCACATCGCGCTGATCCTGCGCGAACAACCTGTGGTCAACCGGCTGCTGGAGAACATCGAAGCCGTTCCTGTAGCCGCACGCCTGGACGACATCACCAGTCTGCTGAACAAGGATCAGCAGCAAACCGACGCAGCCAACCGACGCTACCACTTCTACATGCTGGTATTTTCGACGCTGCTGGTGATGGTACTGGTGTATCTGGCGATCCGCCTGATGCGCAGCTTCGCGGAGACCAAACGGGTCAACAAGGAACTGCAAACCGCCAACGACGTCCTCGAACAACGGGTCGAAGAGCGCACCCGTGAACTCAAGGCTACCCAGAGCGAACTGCTTGATACCGCGCGCCAGGCCGGCATGGCAGAAATCGCCACCAACGTGCTGCACAACGTCGGCAACGTGCTCAACAGTGTGAACATCTCGACCGACCTGGTCACCCGCAAGCTACGTGGCAGCAAGGCCCAGGGGTTGGGCAAGGCGATGCAACTGATCAACGCGCATCAAGACGACCTGGGGGCCTTCCTGACCCAGGACGAGAAGGGAAAACTGCTGCCCGGTTATCTGAACCAACTGGTGGAGGCCATTGCCCTTGAACAACAAGGCATGGCCGACGAACTCGCGCAGCTGAGCAAAAGCGTCGACCACATCAAGGATATCGTCGCCACACAGCAGTCCTACGCGGGTGCCAACAGTCTGATGGAACCGCTGCACATCAGCGAGCTGCTGGAAGACGCCCTGCGGATGAATGCGGGCGCGCTGACCCGGCATCACGTCACCGTGGTCAAGGAGTATGGCGACGTACCGCAAATCATGGGCGACAAGCACCGGTTGCTACTGATTCTGATCAACCTGATCAGCAACGCCAAATACGCCATGACCGACCTCAGCAACCGTCCGCGGCAAATGACCCTTGGGGTGAAAGTCGTCGAGGACACGATCCTGCAAATCAGCGTCAAGGATGACGGCGAGGGTATCGAGCCGGAGAACATGACGCGGATCTTTGCCCACGGTTTTACCACCCGCAAGGAAGGACATGGCTTCGGCCTGCACAGCTGTGCCCTGGCCGCCATCGAGATGAACGGCCATCTCACCGCCCACAGTGATGGGCCGGGCAAAGGTGCACTGTTCACTTTGCAGATCCCGTTGAAACCCGTCATGGAGGAAGCATGAGCGATCTTTCGAACCGACGCATTCTGCTGATCGACGACACGCCGTCCATCCATGAAGACTTCCGCAAGATCCTCACCCCAACATCTGCGCAGCATGCAGAGCTGGACGAAATGGAGGCCGCGTTGTTCGGCAGCGAAATGAAATCCCCCAACCTGCTGTTCGAGCTGGACTCGGCGTATGGCGGTCAGGAGGGTCTGGGCAAACTCATCCAGGCCTTACAGGAAAGCCGTCCCTACGCGTTGGCCTTCGTCGACATGCGTATGCCTGAAGGCTGGGACGGTGCGCAGACTATCGAACACCTGTGGCAGAAAGACCCGCTGCTGCAAGTGGTGGTGTGTACCGCCTATTCCGACTACTCCTGGGATGAACTGCTGGAACGTTTGCACGCCCACGACCGTCTGCTGATTCTGAAAAAACCGTTCGACAACATTGAAGTCCAGCAGATGGCCAACACCCTGCTCACCAAATGGGAAATGACCGAGCGGGCGTCTATTCAGATGAGCCATCTGGAGCATCTGGTGGATCAGCGTACGGCCCAGTTCAAACAGGCCAGCGAAGCATTGCAGCGGGAAATCGACGAGCGCAAACAACTGGAAAGCCAACTGGTGCAGTCGGAAAAACTCGCCTCGCTGGGGAAACTGGCGGCCGGCGTCGCCCATGAAATCAATAACCCCATCGGCTTCATTTCCTCCAACCTCGGCGCTCTCGATGGCTACTTCAAGCAACTGCAGAACATGCTCGATGCCTATCGGGAGGCGGAAAGCGCCATTAGCTCAAGCGAGGTCATCGAACGACTCGGTCAATTACGTGAACGGGTCGAACTGGATTTTCTGCGCGAGGACATTCCGCTGCTGATCAAGGAATCCAAGGACGGGATCAACCGGGTCGGGCAAATCGTCAAAGACCTGAAGGACTTCTCCCGCGTCGACTCCAATCAGGAATGGCAGTGGACCAATCTGCAACAAGGCATCGAGTCGACCCTGAACATCGTCGCCAATGAACTCAAGTACAAGGCCGATGTGGTGAAGGAGTTTCAGAAGCTGCCCGATATCGAATGCCTGCCGTCGCAAATCAATCAGGTGATCATGAACCTGATCGTCAACGCGTCTCAGGCGATGGGGCCGGAACGGGGCATCATCACGCTGCGCACCGGGCTTGAAGGTGAAACGGTATCGATCGAGGTCGCGGACACGGGAATAGGCATCGAGCCGGACAACCTGCAGAAAATATTCGACCCGTTCTATACCACCAAACCGGTGGGCCAGGGGACGGGGCTCGGGTTGTCCCTGTCCTATGGCATCGTGAAAAAACATCGAGGCGATATTTCGGTGCGTAGCGAAGTCGGAGTAGGCAGCACCTTTCGGGTCGAGTTGCCGGTACGGCAATCGAAAATGGCTGTCTGACCGGTTGAGCCAGGAATCAACTCTCAATCCGGGCTGTTTTCGTTTTTTCTCCAGGCGCAGAATGCCTGCCACGTAACCATTGTTTGAACGCCAATCCCATCGGGAGGTGGGCTTATCACCAAGGAAGGACACCTTGCTTAAAGTAATCGCTCAAGATTTCATCAAACCCGAATACATTGAAACCGTTCGCCCGTGGTACGCCGAACTGGTCGAGAAGACTCGACTGGAACCTGATTGCATTGCGTACGACCTGTTCATCGATCAAAAAGACCCGGGGCACTTTATCTTCGTCGAACAATGGCCGAATAAGGCGGCGCTGGATGCTCATTGCCAGTCTGAGCACTTTCGGCGTCTGGTGCCGCAGATCAACGGTTACCAGGCGAGGGATTGTATTGTTGTGCTGATGGATGCGTTCTGACGTCAACCTCAAGGGGGAGTGATGCTGCGTCAAGAACGAATAGACGAGCTTCGCTGTCCCCTTCCTTCAGCACCAGCACCTGTTTCCAGTGTTTGGGAAACAAGGCGTCATGTTCAGGACGCGCGTAGCCCGTTACCCACCAGATCCGCCGGCCATTCAGTTTCAGGACCGAAAAATCATTGAAGAGAATCAAGTGCAAGGGACGGGGAATGAGCGCCCAACCGCCGTATTCGGCGGTTCCCCAAAGAGTGCCTGTCGGTGTTTTGACTACGTATAACTTCGGCTGGATACCGGTCGGGTTGTAGTACATGAATGGCAAGTACCAATACAGATTATCCACGATGATTTCATCACCCCGACGGACTTCGCGGCCAAGGCTTGCGACCACTGCATCCAGCCTTGCGTCTTTGCGAATGCTGGTTCCGTTCATCTCATCCGTTTGTGCGTAAACCGCCGAAAGCCCATGTACTTCTGCCAATAAAACAAAAGCCATGGCGGTCGCGGCAACAACGGTGTGGCGTTGGCTCCATGTGTCCAGTGCGAGCGCAACGATAAGAGGCAACGCAGCGGCCGCGAACACCAGGTATCTGGCATTGAAAACCGGCACGATCAACGACACCAGAAACACGGTCAGCACCGGCACAAAAAAATAGCCCACCAGCAAGACGCTGAAAGGTCGCTCATGGTGTGCCTTGAACAACGCCGCAGCGGCGCAAACAACAATCAACACCGAGGGCAACACACGCCATAAGGATGAATAACTGGCCGATTCCCCCATCATCACCAGTTGCCAAACAAAGGTCAGCGCGGCTCCCCAGGTGAGCGGCGGTATCCACTCGAGCCCGTCCATTCGCAGCAATTGATCGATGAAAAAAGGCATCCACGGCAGGTACAACACAACGATTGCGCTGTTGGCCACAACCCACGCACGAAACGGTATTACCGTTGACCGACCGCCCTCTCGTGCTCGCCACCAACAAAGCCAATGCACCAAAACGCACAGCACGGCGAAGTAATGCGTATAGAAAGCAGCCGCCATCAGCAGCACGTAAAAAACCGGATAACGTTTTTGCTCCGGTGCCTTGAGCCAGCACACCAGCGCCACGGTCGCGCCCATCAGCCAGAAGCCGAGCAAGGTGTACATTCGCACTTCCTGGCTGTAGCGCACCGATATCGGTAGCAATGCCAACAACAATGCGGCTATCCATGTCGCCCTTCGCGTCGTCACCAGACTCATCAATTTGATACACAGCAACAGCGTGCCAACATCCGCCAGTGCACTTACCGATCGCGCCGCCAAGACACCATTGCCGAACAAAACCATCCAGAAATGCAGCAAGACATAGTAAAGCGGTGGATGCACATCCCGCGCCGTCGTGGTCCAGATAAACGCAGGCGAACCCTCAGCCAGTAGCAGGCTGTAGGCCTCGTCGTACCAGATCACCGGCACGGTGATGGAGTGAAACCTTGCGAACAATGCGATGGCTATCACCATCACCAGACCCGCCCTGTCGGCCACGCGGGATGGAAAACTTTTGAGAAGAATCGAAGAGGCGTTCACAGGCTGATCATCTTATTGCTCACCACTGAAGCGAGGTGATCGGAGAAGGGTCTTTCATGACGATAAAACCGTAATCGCCCAGCAGATAGATGCGGTAAAACCTGCTCTCCACCAGCGGTGGATAACCCTGGTAACCGACCAGGGTCGCGTTGCGCCGCTCCCTCTCCGCGACCACATTGGTGATGCCCGCCTTGGGCAGGTTTTCAGCCAGCATGAAAAAGTCGATGTTCAACAGATAACGCAAGACCGGCATCTGCCTGAACGAGCCCGCAGCCGCCACCAGCCAGTGATCGGAGTCGCTCACCGCCATGTAAATGCGCTTGGCCTCGCGCAGTTGCCGATGGGACGAGATGTCATGCCCCAGGGAAAACAACGCGCTGGATGCAAACGTGTTCTGCATCGTCAGCACACGGCCATAGGCGAAGGACAGCGAAAGCATGGCCAACAGAGGCACCGCCAGCAGCATCGGCAGTCGCTCATGAATGGACGCCAATGCCAGATGGCTCAAATAGAACAACAGCACCAACAGGACCGCAAACCCCATCAAGGTTCTGGCGCCCTCATTGAAGTCGCGGAAAAACAGCGCAGCCCCCGACACCAGCAAGGTCACGACCGGCACTGTCAGCAGACAGACCAGCCCCATCACGATTTTTCTCAGGCCCGTGTCATGCCGCCCGATTACGTTCCGGGCCAGCCGTACACTGCCCGCGATGGCACACAGCAGCAGCACGGCGAACACCCAAGTGGATCCACCGTGAAACAGCAACGCGACTTTTTCCAGCACCCGGCCGATGTTGATTTCAAGTTGCAGCAAAGGCTCCGCCGCCCAGTTCAGCAACAAGGCGCGATTTTGGTTCATGTACGGATAAGCCGTGACGCTGTAGATCAACCCGCCGAGCCCTGCCTGGGCGATTTTCCAGCCGATCAATTCGTACCATTGCCGCCAGGCCCACTGGTCATTCGCGCCCCTGAGCAGTTCCAGGCAACACAGGCCCAGAAACACATTCAGGCTCACCTGATAGAGCCCCAGCGCCAGCGCGATCAGGAAGGCCGGCACCAGCCATTGCAGAATGCGCGAGGGATGACGAAAGGTGATCGCGAAAATCACCGCCACCAGGCTCAAGGCAATAGTCGGCCCGTCGTATTGATAAGACAGGTTCTGCAAAAAAAACGGGTTGTACCAGAGCGGCAACAGCACCAGGCAACAGGACATCGTCGGTTGCGGGTAGTAATGGAACGTCAGGCTGGTCAACGCAAAGGCCATGGCCAGTGTGGCGATCAACAGCGGCAACGGAAAGATGTTCGGCGCGCCATCGCTGAAGGTCAGCAGGTTGTAGAACAGCTCGGTGAACAACCGCCCCTGCCCCGCCCAGGCAGTACCGGCCGACAGTGAGCGCCAGTTGTCATCAATGTAGGGATAGTCGGCGAGGATCAGCGGAATGACATAAATCAGCGTCGCGATCAGGAAAAACTGCCAGACCCGACGACGCCCGAGTTCGCGGCTGAACAAGTCGCCCAGTCTGCCCATGCTAAAGCCCGATCCGGTCTTTGCCGCCGATGATGTCTTTGACTACATAACGGGGCCGGTGCTTGGCTTCGATGTAGATGCGACCGACGTACTCACCGAGGATGCCGATACCGATCAGTTGGACGCCGCCGAGAAACAGAATGGCCGTCATCAGCGAGGGGTAACCGGGGACGCTGTTACCGAAGAAAATCTTGTCCAGCACCATGTACACCGCGTACAGCACCGCGAAGATCGAAATGCCGCCACCGATGTAAGTCCACAACCGCAACGGTACGGTGCTGAACGAGGTAATGCCTTCCAGCGCCAGGTTCCACAGTTTCCAGCCATTGAACTTGCTGCTTCCCACCACTCGCCGGGCCCGCTCGTATTCCACCACCGCCGTGGTAAATCCGGCCCAGGACAGAACGCCCTTCATGAACAACTGATGCTCGGGAAGTGCGCGAATCACATTGACCACCTTGCGGTCCATGAGCCGAAAATCCCCGACGTTTTCTTCAATCCGGGTGTAGGAAATTCTGTTCAGCAAGTGATAAAAGAGCGACGCGCTGCGGCGTTTCAAATAACTGTCACTGTCGCGATTGCGGCGTTTGGCGAGCACCACATCGGTGCCCTTTTGCCACTCGGCAACCAACTGCGGGATGACGCTGATCGGATCCTGCAGGTCCACGTCCATCGGGATCACTGCATCGCCGGTGGCGTATTCCAGCCCGGCAAACAACGCCGGCTCCTTGCCGAAATTGCGCGAGAAATTGATCAGCAAGACCTGTTCATCGACCTGCGCCAACGCCTTGACTTGCTCAGCTGTTCGGTCGGTACTGCCATCGTTGATGAACACGATCTCGACTTCACACGGGTCAAGTTTCAATTCGCGACGCACCGCCTGATAGAACAGATTGATGGCCTGCTCTTCATTGAATACCGGGACAATCAGCGAAACTTTCACGTTTCACACTCCTGAAAAACGAAGTGTAGATGTTCGATAGACGCCCATCAGGGATCGTTCTGGTGCGCGAACTGGCCGGCAGACCGACGGACAATCATCCCGATTCGTTCGCTATAGACAGCTGAGACATTCGGTAATATCCAGCCTTTTGCAATTACCCGCGAATCACGCCACCCTGCGCGCCGCCCCCGCTCACGAGCCCGCCGTCATGACGTTTGAACGCGATCACCGAATCGACTTTTTTCGCGGCCTGGCGCTGATCTTCATCTTCTGGGATCACGTGCCGCAAAACCCGCTCGCCCAGTTCACGGTGCGCAACTTCGGGTTCAGCGATGCGGCGGAGATTTTCGTGTTCCTGGCCGGGTACGCGGCCGTGCTGGCCTACGGCAAGATCGCCCGGCGCGATGGTTTCATGGTCGCCACGGTGAAAATCCTGCGACGCGCCTGGGTGCTCTATGTGGTGCATATCTTTTTGCTCGCGCTGTTGATGGGCATCGTATTTTTCGCCAACAGCCACGTGGAAACCCGTGATCTGGTGCAGGAAATGGGCTTGCAGTATTTCCTCAGTAATCCGCAACAGGCGTTGATGGATGAGTTGTTGCTACGCTTCAAGCCAAACCTGATGGACCCGTTGCCGCTGTATATTTTTTTGCTGCTGGGCCTGCCACTGGTGCTGCCGATGCTGCTACGCAAGTCTGAATACGTGGTGGGGTTGTCGGTGGTCTTGTATCTGCTGGCGCCATGGCTTCAGTGGAACCTGGCGGGCACCGACGGGGGCGTGTGGTTTTTCAATCCGCTGGCCTGGCAGCTGCTGTTTATTCTCGGTGGCGCGGCGGCGATTCACGGGCAACGGCCTCGGGCACCGCAGTCCCGAACGCTGCCCCGAACGCTGATTCGTCAGCCGGTTTTCATTGCAGCGCTGACCTATTTGCTGCTGACCGGACTGATCGCACTGTCGTGGAAGTGGCCGACCGTGCATGACGTCTTCATGCCCCAGAAGCTCGGCGAATGGCTGTATCCCATCAGCAAGACCAACCTCTCGCCAGCACGCCTGATGCACTTCCTCGCCCTCGCCTACGTTACCGCCAGGTTGTTGCCGGACACGGGCTGGACGCAACACTGGCTGGCGCAACAAAGCTGTCGCATGGGGCGTTATTCGTTGGAAGTGTTCTGCTTTGGCGTGTTACTGGCGCCGTTGGCAGACATGCTCAATGCCTTGGGCGGGAACGTACTGGCGATGCAGCTATTCAGCGCAATGCTGGGGGTCGGGTTGATGGCGTTGCTGGGGGCCTGGCTGGATTTCAATAAGCGGTTGAATCGGCCGGCTCAAGTCTCCGTCGTCTGATATTGAAACAAGCAAACTGCTGGGGAGCTTTTGTGGCGAGGGGGCTTGCCCCAATGCCTGTCAGTTAAGCCGCGAAACCCTGTAGGAGCGAGCTTGCTCGCGAAAGCGGTGTGTCAGGCGACATCAATGTTGACTGTCCTGCCGTCTTCGCGAGCAAGCTCGCTCCTACAGGAATTTCGCTTAACTGACAGGTATTGGGGCAAGCCCCCTCACCATAAAAGATCGCGCCAACCAATAAAAAGCCCCGATCATCTCGACCGGGGCTTTTGCATTTCTGGCGTTACGACTTACGAAGCCGAACGCACCGCACCTTGCGACACATTGGTCGGTTGCAGCTTGAACACGTAGAACAACACCGTCAGCAGCACCAGGAAAGCAGGCCCGACATACAGCGCCACACGAGTGTCCGGGAAGTACGCCATCAGGCCGACCACCAGCACCAGGAAGGCCAGTGCCAGGTAAGAACTGACCGGGTACAACCACATGCGGTATTTGAGGCCGGCACGTTCGCTGGCGCTCAGGCCTTTGCGGAACTTGAGCTGGGCCAGCAGGATCATCACCCAGGTCCAGATCGCGCCGAAGGTGGCAATCGCGGTGACCCAGACGAAGACCTTCTCCGGCACCAGATAGTTAAGCAACACGCCCAGCAGCAAGGCGCCGATCGACAGCAGCAGCGCACGACGCGGCACGCCGTTGTTCGAGGTCGTGGCGAAACCGGCCGGGGCCTGGCCGTTCTGCGCCAGGCTGTAGAGCATCCGCCCGGTGCTGAAGATGCCGCCGTTACAGGACGACAGCGCAGCGGTGATCACTACGAAGTTGATGATGCCGGCGGCGGTCTTGATGCCCAGACGCTCAAAAGTCATCACGAACGGGCTGCCCTGGGTGCCGATTTCGTTCCACGGGTAGATCGACAGAATCACGAACAGGGCGCCGACGTAGAACAGCAGAATCCGCCAGAACACTGAACCGATCGCATTGGGAATGGTCTTCTGCGGGTTCTTGGCTTCACCGGCGGTCAGGCCGATCATCTCGACGCCAAGGTAGGCGAACATCACCATTTGCAAGGACATCAACACGCCTTGCACGCCGTTGGGCATGAAACCGCCATGGGCCCAGAGATTGGAAATCCCCAAGGCAACGCCGTCGTTGCCGAAGCCGAAAGCGATCACGCCAATGCCGCCGACTACCATCGCAATGATGGTGACGATCTTGATCAGGGCGAACCAGAATTCGAACTCACCGAAGGCTTTCACCGCGATCAAGTTGATCGAGCCCATGCTGATCAACGCCGCCAGCGCCCAGATCCAGCGCGGCACATCGGGGAACCAGACGCCCATGTACACCGCCACCGCGGTGATTTCCGCGACGCAGGTCACCAGCCACAGGAACCAGTAGTTCCACCCGGTCAGAAAGCCCGCGAGTGGGCCGAGGTAATCCTGGGCATAACGGCTGAACGAGCCGGCGACCGGGTTGTGCACGGCCATCTCGCCGAGGGCACGCATGATCACCAGGATCGCCAGACCGCCGATGATGTAGGACAGCATGATGGCCGGACCGGCCATTTCGATGGCCTTGGCCGAACCCAGGAACAGGCCGACGCCGATACAGGCACCGAGCGCCATCAAGCGAATATGCCGTTCGCCGAGTTCGCGTTTAAGCGGGCCGCCCTGAGCGGTCTCGCCGTGAGGCAGGTGATTGCCGACTGGCATAGGGGGAACCTCATCTTGTTATTGGATATGACCGCCAAGTGTCGAAGCGCCGACCGATAAGCCGGTGCCTGGTGAAACCGGGTCTGCCTCGTGGACGGACCCGTCTTGCAGGACAAAACCTGCAAGATAAGCGGGCGTGCAGTATAAAAAGCTCTCGACAGGGTTTTTCACTATATAAATCACAACATTCAGCGAGAACTCTCGGGAAAAGTCGGGTTAACGGAGTGGCATTACCTGGGTTATGTAGGATTATTCGCCACTAAAACGGCGCCGAGTATTGCACAGCAATGGTGCGTCGTCATGCCCCAATCTCGGCAGCATTTACCTCTTTGACGCGTCTAGCTCAGCCATTACAGACGCCCCCATGTGGATGCATGCGGGCTTTGAACCTTGTGGCGAGGGAGCTTGCTCCCGCTCGGCTGCGCAGCAGTCGCAAAACCGGCGAATGGTATTTATCAGACAAATCGCGATGGTAAGGATTGGGGCCGCTTCGCTGCCCGGCGGGAGCAAGCTCCTTCGCCACAAGTCACAAGTCACAAGTCACAAGTCACAAGTCACAAGTCACAAGTCACAAGTCACAAGGAATGGTGCGTACTCGATATTTGGTTGTTCACAATTTTTTCACCAACGCCAACCACCGTCTAAGCTTCAAGCAAGTCCGATCAAACTGCGTGAATGGATCAGTGACTATGGGCGCTTTGTGGCAAACCGATTCGAGTAAAAATGTGGTTCCGACTGAACGAGTGGATGAAGCGCCTTTACCTGAGAAACCCCGTCGTTCCCGGCACGGCTGGGGGGCATTCTGGTTGCTGCTGCTGATTATCCTGATTGTCTTGGGCCTGGCCGCGGCCAAGGAAATGCGCACCTCCAAGTTTCAAGCCCGGGAAATCAGCCAATATGCCGCCTCGCTGAAGTACGAGCTGCAGCCCGGCCCCAGCGATGCGATTCGCTACCCTGGCGCGGGCCCCTTCGATCAGCGCCTGGGTTACAGCGCCATGGATGAGTTCCTGCCGCGCCTGCTCAAGCGCGATTACGTGGTGGAGGCACAATCCCGTTTTTCCCCGGCACTGATGAAGTACAGCGACAAGGGCTTTTTCGTGCCCTATGCAGAGAAAATCCAGGCCGGGCTGTCGATCACCGACTGCCGCGCGGCACCGCTGTACCAGTTCAAATATCCACAACAACTCTATTCAAGCTTTGCGACGATCCCTCCGGTCGTGGTCAGCAGCTTGCTGTTCATCGAAAACCGCTTTTTGCTTGATCCTCGTCAGCCCCTGGCCAACCCCGCCGTGGACTGGCCGCGGTTCGGCATGGCGGCGTGGTCCCAAGTGGCCAAGCTGTTGCACTTGCCCGGTCAGTCGGCGGGCGGCAGTACGCTGGCGACACAGCTTGAGAAGTATCGACACTCGCCCGATGGCTTGACGGTGTCGGGCGCGGAAAAGATCCGGCAAATGATTTCCGCCAGCGTGCGGGCCTATCAGACAGGGCCGCAAACCCTCCAGGCCCGGCAAAATGTAGTTCGCGACTACCTCAACAGTGTTCCGCTGTCGGCGGTGCCAGGCCATGGTGAAGTGCATGGCATGGCCGAAGGTTTGCGTGTCTGGTACGGCGCCGATTTCAACGAGGCCAACGAACGGCTGACCAGCACCGAGACCGACCCGAAAAGCCTGTCGGAAAAAGGCCTGGCCCTGCGTGAAGTGCTGTCACTGATGATCGCTCAGCGTCGCCCTTCCCATTACCTGACCAAGGGCCGTGATGAATTGGCCAGTCTTACCGACAGCCATATTCGCCTGCTGGCCCAGAATGGCGTAATCGATGCGCCACTCGCGACGGCGGCATTGGCCAGTAAAGTGACTTACCGCGACTGGGCCACCCAGCCCACCATTCAACCAATCGAAACCAACAAGGGCATCAGTGTGGCGCGCAGCCGTCTGGCCGGTTTGCTCAACCGTCCGCTGTATGACCTCGACCGCCTCGACCTTTCAGCCACCAGCACTCTGCAAGGCGAGCTGCAAACCCAGGCCACCGCGTACCTCAAACATCTGGCCGACCCAACTTATGCAGCGCAAATCGGCCTGATTGGCGAACGCCTGCTCACGCCCACCAGCACCACGCAGGTGCGCTACAGCTTCACTTTGTTTGAACTGACCCCGGACGGCTCGCGGGTACGGGTGCAGACCGACAGCACCGACCAACCGTTCGACATCAATGAAGGCAGCAAGCTGGAACTGGGTTCCACCGCCAAAATGCGCGTGCTCACCACTTACCTGCAAATCATCGCCGAGCTGCATGACAAGTACGCAGAGATGAGTATCCCCGAACTGAAAAAAGTCGACGTCCCGGACCAGGACCGTCTGAGCCGTTGGGCCATCGATTACCTGATTCAGAACACCGACCGCAACCTGCCGAACATGCTGAGTGCCGCGCTGGATCGGAAATACTCTGCCAGCCCCGGCGAAGCTTTTTTTACGGGTGGCGGGCTGCACACGTTCGTCAACTTCCGCAAGGAGGACAATGGCCGCCTGCCGACCCTGCGCGATGCCCTGCGTGAGTCGATCAACCTGCCGTTCATTCGACTGATGCGCGACCTGGTGCGCTACACCACCTATTCGGGCCCTAACAGCAGTGCCGAATTGCTCAAGGACGATCGCGACCCTCGACGTCAGGAATACCTGGCCTCATTCGCCGACAGGGAAGGTACCTCGTTCCTGCTGAAGTTCTGGAAGAAGTACCGCAACAAGGATACCCAGGCGCGACTCGAAACCTTTCTCGACGGCATGCGCCCGACGCCGATTCGCATGGCCGCCGTGCATCGTTATCTATTCCCCCAGGCCGACCAGGAAAGCTTCAACGCCTTCGTACGCTCGCACCTCAAAGGCGCCAAGCTCAATGAAAAACTGACCGACGAACGCCTCGAACGTCTCTACCTGAGTTATGGCCCTGGCAGTTATGACCTGCCGGACCAGGGCTTCATCGCCAAGGTTCACCCGCTGGATCTGTGGCTGATCGGCTACCTGATGAATAACCCCGATGCCAAGTTCAGCCAGATCGTCAAAGCCAGCCAGTTCGAACGCCAGGAAGTCTACAGTTGGCTGTTCAAAAGCCGTCACAAGGGGGCCCGCGACAGCCGGATCCGCACCATGCTGGAGATCGAAGCGTTCCTCGACATTCACCAGCGCTGGCAGAAAGTCGGTTATCCGTTCGATCACCTGGTGCCCTCACTGGCCACCGCCATCGGCAGTTCCGGCGACCGGCCGGCGGCATTGGCGGAACTGATCGGCACCATCCTCAACGACGGTGTGCGCATGCCGACGCTGCGTATCGACAGCCTGCACTTTGCGGCCAATACACCGTATGAAACCAAATTGATCAATGATCCGGACGTCGGCAAACGGGTCATGCCATCCGAAGTCGCCACGGCCATGCGCGAAGCCTTGTCACAGGTGGTGGATGCCGGCACGGCCAAACGGGTGTCCGGCAGCTTTGTGACGCCGGATGGAAAACCGTTGGCGATGGGCGGCAAAACGGGTACCGGGGACAACCGCATTGAAGCCGTTGGTTCGGGCGGACGGATACTCAGCTCCAAATCCATTAACCGGACGGCGACGTTCGTGTTCTTTATCGGCGATTCACACTTTGGAACCTTGACCGCATTCGTGCCCGGGCGCACGGCCGAAGCCTTCAAGTTCACCTCGGCGTTGCCGGTGCAGGTGCTCAAAGGCATGGCGCCGATTCTCACGCCGTATCTGCAACCGGGCAGCAAAACAGGTTGCTTGCCGACTGAAGTCGCGCGGCGTTAACACAACGGTTATGCCACGCAGGTGGTAATTAATTATTTTAGGCATGGATAATCCCAATGCTTTAGGGGGCCTGGACGCTGTTCAAACAACCATAATTCAGACTTTTACTTTGAGCCTCGGGCGTTAGGCTGATGACTCCCATTAAAACTCAAGGTTTATTAAAAGCATGCCTGACTTACAAGGACGTACGTCTGCACTACCCACCGCCGACCAAAAAGGTCGTCACTACGATTTCATCAATAACCGGATCCACTCCACGTTCAAGAGCGCTTCATTGCGAAGTATCGGCGAGCTGCGCCTTACAAAAAACGCCTCTGCGCCATGGATCGAGACAGCCACAAGCCTCGATCACACGTTATTACAAAAAGCCAACCTTGAACTCTGGTTCACCCGTAACAAAGCGGACCGTTTTCTCGAAGCGTTGCAAAACGTTTATGAATTTGCCGAGCCCTTACTCTCCGAAGCCCTGAAGAAGCAGTTCGGCGTTGAGGTCGATGTAAAAACAACTTACTTGTATCTTTATGTCGCCAAAGAACGCCCTTGGTATGTCATTGATACTTCCGGCGGTGTCGTCACCCGAACTGTTTCGCTGCTGGACGCCGCGCTGCACAACTTCGCCCGTAACGAAACCTGCGAACCGGACTCGGAATTCATCAGCCAGCCCGATTACCGTGGGCACTTCAATGTCCTGCCAATCAAACGCAAGATCTCCATCGCCCGGTTCCAGACCCTGTGTCGCGAGCTGGACATCGGCGCGCGCTACACCCGATACCTGGAAGAGCAGTTGCAGCCCAGTGATGGCGTTGCGCAGTTTGCCTTGCAATACAAGATCGTTGGCAGCGAGAAAGCCGCTTTCAAAGCGGCAGCTCAACAAGCGGCAATGACCGGGGATATCGACTCCGATGCCCGCGACCTGATCCTGAAATTGCTCGATGGCCGGCGCAACCTCACGCGCAAAGGCAAGGTGATGCAGTTCGCTGAACTGTCCATTCTCGACACTCCACTGACCGGGATCGTGCTGATTACCCAGGACCTGGAACAAACCCGCGATGTGGTACCGGTGATCGCTTACGTGCCGCAAGACCCGGAACATCCCCTGAAGGAGTACCCGTCGACCGTCGCGTTGATGAACGAACTGACCCGACAACTGCGCGACAACGCCGTTATTTCCTCCACCGGCATGACTTATCGCCAGTACTTCAGCCGATTCGTCGATCACTCGCAACGAGGGCATTTTTTCGGCGGATTGGAGCAGCGTCTGTTCGAGGTGAAATGGCATAAAAAAACACCACTGGACCCGCTTCCGAGCTGGCGGGAAGTCCCGAAAGCCAACACCAGCCTGCAGTTCAGCGCCGCCCCGATCAGCGGCGAACTCTGGAAGCATCTCTACTGGAAAAAACTGAACAAGATTCTGAATGACGCCCGACACATCGCCGTGCCCACCGCCGATACCGATCGAAATGCCCGATGGGCCTGGTGGGACAACTTCAAAAAAATAGTCTCGGACATCTTCAATGCTGCGCTGTTGGTGGCCACGCCGTTTATCCCCGGCGTGGGGGAATTGATGATGGTCTACACCGCATATCAGATATCCAGCGACGTCATCGAGGGCATTGTCGACCTGGCCGAAGGGCAGCGGATTGAAGCGGCCGAGCATGTTATCGGCGTGGTTACGGACATCATTCAACTGACTCTGTTTGCCGCTGGCATGAAAATCGGCGAGATCGCTCGCCTGAAACTGTCGCCGCTGATCGAAGGCATGAAACCGGTGGAATTGCCCAATGGCGAACCTCGGTTGTGGCACCCCGATCTCAAACCTTACGAGCAGCCCGATGTGAAGCTGGCGGCCGACTCCAGGCCTGACGATCTGGGCCTGCATTTCCATGAAGGTCAGAACATTTTGCCGTTGGAGGCAAAAAATTACGCCGTGCAAAAGGATGCGCAAACAGGCGATTACCGTGTCACGCACCCGCATCGCCCGAATGCCTATTTACCCGAGTTGAAACACAACGGTCTCGGCGCCTGGACTCACGAAGCCGAGAACCCGCGAGTTTGGGAAACCCCGACACTGATGCGGCGTCTGGGCCACAGTGTCGACGGTTTCAGCGACGCAGAGCTGGAACACGCGCGCATTGCCAGCGGTACCGAGGACGGTGCGTTGCGCAAGATGTACGCCGACCACTCGGCCCCGCCACCGCTTTTGGATGACAGCCTCAAACGCCTGAAAATCCAGCGGCAGACCCGTGACACCATTGACCGGATTCGAACAGGTCAGCCTCTCGATCCATCCTCTTACTGGTTTGAGCCCTTGGCGACCTATCTTGACGGCTGGCCTTCAACCAAAGCACTGAAGGTCTATGAAAATGCCGACCTGACAGGCCATTCCCGCCAGTACGGCAACGCCGGCGCGGCGAGGGAGCAGACGCTGTCCACCAGTCTTTCGCACATTATGAGCGAGCAGTTTGCGCCGAGCCTGGTCGAGTTTCTCGAAAGCGAAGAGCTTGAGGCCATGCTCAGTGGAAAAGTCGCCAAAAACCAACAGGTACAAGCACTGCGCAATCGACTGGCTGACGAAGCAAAACGCCTGAACGCAAGTATCTTCAATCACCTGTATCAAGGCGCGCAGGCTTCCGCCGACCCTCAGGTTCGACTGCTTCGCAAAGCATTTCCTGAGCTGCCCGCCCGTGCGGCAGAAACCCTTCTGGGCAGTGCCGATAATGCCGACCTCGAGCGCATGACCCGAGAGCAAAGTCTACCGTTGAGCATCAAAAGCCGCGCCCGTGAAGCCGCTTTCGAAGCACGGACAAATCATGCTTATGCAGGGTTTCAGGACGGGGCCCAGTGGGTGCCGGAAACCGAAAACCTGATTTTGAACGCGCTGAGAATTCATACCGACACCTTCAGTGAGCTACGGATCGAAGTGCGTGAAGGCTCCGACGCCGGACCGTTGCGTTGCAATGTCGGTGCGCAAGAGGCTTCGACGGTCCGTGTGCTGGTCAGGGATGACATGGCCAAGTATGAAATATGGGATGGCGCAAACCACAAACTGCATGAAGCCAATGACTTCTACGAAGCGGTTCTCCAGGCCTTGCCGACGAACAAACAAACGCAATTGGGTTATCGGCCAGGCCAGGGCAGGTTATTCAGGCAATGGGGGATGGCCAAGACCGAGGCGCCCGCCGAACGTCGTACAGCGTTGGCCGAGCCACCGATCCGTAACACCCCCGTATTCGAAGACATGGTGCTGTTGCGTGGCCCGACATTGTCCAAATCCCCGACCACACTCACCGAAAGGGTGAAGGACTTGTACCCGCACTTCAACGAGCGCGAGACCCACACCTTCGTTCGCTCCCTCGGCCCGGAAGAACAAGGGCATCAGACACTCGCACGACTGGAACGGGAGCTGGATGATCTCAATGTGCAACTCAATCAATGGCGATTCCAGCAACCCGACGCCTGGGGGCCGGGTAGCCAATCGTTTCGCGACGAGGGCGGGCTGCACATTTCACAGCGACTCATCGAGTGTTTCCAGCGAAAGGCGACGGTCTTCGGCGAACGCAGCATCACCGCCGAGGGCGGCTATGCGCTGGATCTGTCGGCGGATATGCTTCCTGTCAACCTTGAGCGCTGGTGGAAAAAGCTGCCGGATCTCAAACGGTACCTCGATCAGATCGACACCCTGAACCTGGACCGCACACGTTTTTCCGCAAAAGCTTCCGGCCTGCTCAAACACTTTGCGCACCTTCGGCAACTGAGTGCCAGGGCCTGTGAGTTGAAACAACTGCCCGAAGGCATCGGCCAGATGCATTTCCTTCGAACCCTGCGGCTGATAGGCAATCGGATTACGTTGACCGCAGCCGATGTCGAGCGCCTGAAGAATCTGACCTACATGGAAACCATCAGGCTTGATGACAACCCACAATTGGGTCTGCTGCCGAACGTTGAACGCATGCCCAGGCTCAAAACCCTGTGCTTGAGCAACACGGGCGCAACCACCTGGCCCGAAGGCCTCATCGCAGGCGGGCATTTGAACAAGCGCCGCCCCCGTGGTTTTTTTCTGGACCTGCAGCAAAACCCGATCAGTGAAATACCGGCCGTGGTGCCGGGCTCCAACGACGCGTTGATCGTGGCGCGGACTCGCCTGTACCACTGGGATCTCTCTGCCACCAATCGGGTTATTTACCAGGAGTATCGGCGCTCGGTCGGCCTTGCTCCCGACCAGCCCTATACCCAGCAGGCCGTGAACGCGATCGGCCAATGGCCCATGAAGGACGACTCCGAATGGTGGAGTAATGACGTCTCCGGGCTGGGCACCTTCAGAGAGGAAGCCTGGCACGATCTGATGAGCGAGCCTGGCTCCGAAGGCTTTTTTGCCATGATTCAAAAACAGACACTCGGCGCCGATTACCGGGCTGGCGGTGAAAGGCGCGACCAGCTCAGCAGTCGGGTATGGCGGATGATCGAGGCCATTGACCTCGACACGGAGTTGCGCAAGGACTTGTATGAAATGGCGACGGCACCCACCACCTGCGCCGATGCCGGTGCACAGGTGTTCAACCACATGGGCATCAAGGTGCTGGTGTCCGAAGCCTACGCCTTTTCGACCTCGGCCGCGGTTCTTGAAAACAAATTGGTGACCCTGGCAAAAGGGGCCGCTCGGCTCTCCCGGGTGGATGACATCGCACGCGCCGATTTCGCCAGCCGCGAAGGCAATCCCGATGAGGTGGAGGTGTATCTCGCCTATGAAACCGGGCTCGCGCAACGCCTCGGTTTACCTTGGCAATCGGAGTCGATGCTGTTTCGCCCGATAGCCGGTGTGAGCGCCAAAACCCTCGATACGGCCTTCGATACGCTGATGTCGATGGAAGCCGGCGACGGCTTGATCAACGACATGATTGAGCAGCCGTTCTGGGACAAATACCTGCGTGACACCTACCCGACCGAATTCAGACGCAATACGCAGCTGTACGAGAACAAGACCGACCTGCTGGATCAATTGCGCGAAGCCCGGCATGTGTGGACCAGCGCAAAGGGGTCGTCGGGGGGGCGAACCCAAACGCTCAAACAGCGCCTGCAAAATCTCGCCAGGCAACTCGATGTCGACGACAGCGTTGTGTTCAGTGATGAGGACATGACCGATGAGGTCTATGGTCAATTGCTGAATGACATTGGCTATCAGGAAAAGGAACTGAGCAGGCGGCTGACGCGTGAGGCCCTGCAAAAAACCCAGTCATAACGTTTAACCAGGCATCTCGTTAATACAGTAGCCCCCTGAAGCATCGACGTGATGCATCAAGGGGCACCTCGTTAACACAGGCGTTCATGCGCCCGGCGCCTTGGCGTTGAACAGCAACAGCACGTTGCCGTAGTAATCGCCCGCCCGGTATCCACCGGCGGGCTCCTGCGCTTCGATCTCCAGCAATGCGCGCACACCCACCGCCGCATCGGCTTGCGACACCACATCCCGGGGAGTGATTTGAGTGCTCAACGCCACCCCGTTGAAGCTGACTCGCAGCAAGATCTCCTCGCCCGGTCTGCCGTTCGACAGGTAGGGAGTGGTTTCCAGGCGTGCCTGGATCGCACTGGTGCTGTGTCGTACATCAAAATATTTGCGCACAGAGCTCAGGGACGAGTTGGTGTAATCCCAATGAAGTTCCTGGGCCCGGTGTATCCAGCCCGGGTCGGTGGGCAGGATGTAAAACTCGCGGGTCGGGACAATCAGCGATACCTCGAAGGTGTGCTGTTCCCGGGCCGCCCACGCCAGCGACCCCGTCAATACGGTGCTCGCCACCAGCGCGATGAGGGTGCATTGCTTGATCATGTTCACTACCCGCTAAGTCAATGGAGCGCGGGCCTATCGGCTCGCGACCGTGAAGGCTTTCTTCTGGTCGCCCTCAACCAGATTGAAACGATATTCACGCCCCTTCTCTTTATCGAAGCCGAACGACTTGCCCGCCAGCACATGGTGTTTGGTGGTCGCGCCGCAGTCGGTTTCCTTGGTCAATGAACAGCTCTTGAATTCATCGACCACGATCACGGTGTTGCCGTTGTTGACCAGCTCATAGCGGCTCGCGGTTTCGCTGATGGCGGTGTCGAATCTGGCGTTGGCGGGCCGCACGAAAAAGATCGTGCCGAAGCCGGTCATCACATTGACCCCGGCCGACAAGGTCTTCTTGTAGTCCTCACGCTCTTCACTGTTGACCAGAAACTCGTCTTCCTTTTCTGGTACCACGGGCACGAACCGCACGCGAAAGTAGCGTTCACGGTCACGCTCGCCCATGAACAACAAACGAGCGCCTTGCATGCCCTGCGCGGGCACGATCAGTCGCGCCGGGCTGGCCATCACGCCATTGCGCGAAGCGCCGTCGGCAGCGGTTTCGACCGGCACCTCTCGGGTTGTGCCGTCAGCGTCGTAGAGGATTTCCAGCACGTTGACCTTGACGAAAGCAGTGGCGTCGCCGCTGTTGAAGACCCGTTTGAGGTAGGTACTGCTTTTGCCGTCCAGGTAGTCGTACACAGTGCCAACATTGATTTGCGGCCCCGCCTGCGCCAGGCCGCAAGACAGGCTGAGCAGCCATATTGCAAACACACGATTCATCGTCTTCTATCCTGCAGAAATGTGGAAATGGGCAACCCGGGCGCTCAAACCTCCGAGTCCCAGATGATGGTGATGTTGGTGTCGAGCGATGCGCCGACTCCCGGCTGGAGCAGCCGATCGATCGCATCGCTGGGGATCTCGAAATGCAACACGCCGACTTGACGATCCACGTACTGACTGGGCTGGAGGGCTCCGGTCCAGACTTCATGCCGTAACGGGAGACGATTCACGGGCGTGCCGTTGTAAGTGATCCCGGCTGGCAAGGTCATGCGGGTCGTCACGTCAGTGACATTGCCCCCACCGTACATTCGGCAGCGTTCGCCACCGAGCGAGTCCTGACACTGCATCATGACTTTGAAGCGCGACGACGCCGAGATGAAGAACGTCTGATCGCGAAAGATCCTTCCGGGCTTGGGCCCACCGTTGATCCACGTCTGCCAGCCGCCTTCCGGCTCCAGCGCAACCTTGTTGCCGCCCGGTGGCAGATCGACTTTCAGGGTGTGCTGCACATCCAGTACAAAATCCAGGGTCAAGGTGCCGTCATCCGGCCTCATATAAGGGCCGAAGTCGAACTCCTTGGTGCTGCCGCTGCCAAGACCGTACGTCAGCGAACCAGTGTAGAGTCCGCTGGACATGCCCAAAGGGTTGGGCGTGCGCAGTTCGTAGGCGAAGTCGAGGTTCTCGAAGTACATCCACGGGATCGGGAAAGCGGTCAACTTGTGACAGTAGCTCTCCACCGGAGTCTTCCAGAAAAACCGGTAAGTTTCCCCCGTGTAGGCCCCTACCCCGCTGTACTGGCAGGGGGGTGAGGCATTGACCCAACTGCTGCTCTTCCATAGCTTTTGATGACCGGTGAGGAGATCCGTCTCGCCGGTCAGGTTGGCGGCTGAGTCGCTCAGAACGTACTTGGAGCCAAATCCGGTAATGCGAACCTCGACAATCTCCGTTTCTTGCGTCGCCGGGTTGGTGATCGTCAGTTGTCGCCAGTCGGCGGGCACTTTCATCGCAATGCCGTAATCGATCGGCCCAGTTGAGTTGTAACGCACCGGAATCTCAATGCTGAACGTCTGGTTTTCGGCGCATTCGTTCGGATAAGTCGCACAATAGCCGCTGTTGGGCGTTTTATTAACAAATGTATTGTTGTGTGGTTGCGAAGGATCCGGCTGGAATAACGCCCTGATCTCGCGGTTTACCGCCTCTGCCGAGGGCACTGTCAACACGGCCAGCAGCCCTAGCCAAACCTTTGATTTGTTCATCATCTCAACCCGCCTTTTGCTCGGTCGACGTGACGTCGGCCAGGGTGTCCGGCGTGCACCGCAGATCGCCGATCATCAACACATTGTTTTCATTGCGATGCCGACTGGCATCGAGACGGAACTGGCACAGCAGCTGGCTGCCCTGACGCACTTCCAGAGTCGGCGAGCCGGCATTCATTTCCATCGAGAAGAAGCCATCGACTTCGGTCACCCCACGACTGGCGTGGTTGATCACGTGGTGGCCCTTGAGCGGCAGACCCTGCGCATTGACCAGTCGGCCAAGCACGGTCAGGGTCTTCATCACCCGGACCTTGCGATACTCCACCCCGCCCTTGTTCAGGTGATAGCGCGTGCGCGCCGGCTCGATCGTGGCGGCAGGCACGCTGTTGCCCTCGAAATCGAAACTCACCGAGCTGTTCTGGTAGGCGGTGATCGGGATGAAATTGCGCCCTGGGCGCAACGCTGCGCTGCCGCCGCTGTAGTCGTCCGCGCGTAACGCGATGTCATCGATGTCCGATTCCACGTCGACGATCATCCCCGCGCCACGCATGTCATGCCGGCTGGTCAACACCATATGCTGGCCGCCGACGATCAGGGTGCTGTCCATGTTCAGGCCACCGGTGAAGTTGCCGTTGTAGGACGAGCGCTGGATGAAACCGTCGCCGTTGATCGCATCAGTGCGAAAGTTCGCCAGGCTGGACACGCCCACGCCATAGGTGTCGGTCAGTGCGGTCACCGAGACGTTCTGCAGCACATGATCCTTGAGGTCCTTGCGCCAACCGAGGGAGGCGTTGTTGTCGCGCCCGCCATCGCGGTCGGTGCGCGAGCCGATGCTGCCGGTGATCTGCTGGCCCGGCGAGCCCAGCGCCACGTTGATGCTCAAATCAACGCCGCGATTGCGCGCATCGCCGCTGCTGTAACTGCCCGGCCGATCGAACAGCGACAAGCGCCAGTTGGCATCGCTGCCGAACAGCACGGTGCGCTGGTTCCAGCCCAGGTCCAGACCGACGCCTTCGACATTGCCTTCGCTGTGGGACACACGGGCGTTGATGGAGGTCTTGCTGCTGATCCGGTGGTTGAGCGCCAGGGACGAGTTGCTGGTTTCGCCGACAAAAACATTGCGCTGACGGACGCGCGTGCCGTCCGGCAAGGTGTCGTACAGATTGGTGGTGTCCAGCCAGCTGCGGTTGTGGCTGATCACCAGGCTGCCGGCGCCATAGTTATAAAGGCTCTGCAGATCCAGGCCGGTGCCGTGATCCTGCGTCTGGTAAACGTTGGCGTACAGGCTGATGTGATTGGCCAGGGTCCAGTCGATGGACGTGCCTAACTGCATTTTTTCGCGAATCTGCCGCGCCGACGCCCCGACAATCACCCGCGGATGCATCAGGTAATTGACCGAGGCCCCCACCGTCGCACTGCCGCTGGCCTGTTGATCCCAGTTACTGAGCAGTTTGCTTTCTTCACCGGCGAACAGGTTGTAGCGCCAGCGCTCGTCGAGGTTGCGCCAGTTGTTGGGTTTGTAGACCAGTTCCTGGGTGGTGGAAGTGATCTGGCCGTCTTCGATCAGGCGCACTTCAACTTCGTAGATCCCGCCGGGCAGCGGTCGGGTGTCGAGCGTCTGCAAACCGGCGGGTACCGATTGGGTATTGATCAACAGGCCGTCGCGATAGATCTCCACCGAGCCTTGGCGATTGGCCGTGACATAAATCGGATAGACGCTGGGCATGGGACTGTTGATGGCCAGGCTGTCGGAGCTGCCGTACATGACGCCGACTGCTGTGTCGGGGCTGGTGCCGAACGTACGCGGCTGGCGGGTCAGCCCTTCGGAATTGGGGGTGAAATAGCCCAGGCGGACGAAACTGCCTTGCAGTTCGCGCTGGGTGTAGAGCTCGTGTATCGCATGGTAAAGCTTGTCATCCGGACCGCCGAGACGGGCCAGTTGCATGTTGAACGTCTGGCTCCAGTTACCCAGGCTGCCACTGGCTTCAAGGCCAAAGCGTCCGCCCAGGTCCTGGTCCTGGCCGCCATTGAGATTGAGCTGATTGCGCACCATCAGGCCGCTGCTGCCACCCAAAGGTTGCTCAAAATAACGCTTGGCTTCCAAGTCGCGCTCCGCGTTTTCGGTGAGGATCGAGACCAGTGAGTTTTCCAGGTTGTAGTGCACGCCCAGCACCTGATCCGGGCAGGAACCGGTACACGCGCCCAGCGGCACGCCAGGTTTGAGATAACTGGCCCACTTCTCCCGCTCGGCGGCGCCGTAACGGTTTTCGCTGGTGTCGGTGAATTCGAGCAGGGTGATGCGATCATCACGAGACAACACCACCATGGCCTCTCCCAATGGCTGCTGATCGAGTTCGACCCGAACAGCCAGAGGCACATCAAAAAAATGCTCCTCGAAATCCGCCGGCAAACCCTTGGCCTGCGCCAACAGACTTCGAGGTGTGGTACCGACGGAAGCAGGTGCCGCCACTGCGCTGGCACAAAACAACAGCGCAAGCGCGGCCGCGATGGGTGTCATCGGGAACATGAACTCGTACTCTGATTACGGACAAGTTGAAGTCCGGCGGACGAGCCCTGCTGGGTATCCGCCGGATAACGCCACTTGAAAAAGTTAGCGCTTAGTGCCTGATCGTTTGATCAAGGGGTGACAGCATCAAAGATCATTGCTACGGCACCGGTGTAATCGCCCGGCTGGAAAGTGGTACCCACGGCCTTAATGTTCAGCGGTGCACGGAAGTTCACATCAGACTCAGCTTCACCCACAACCATTTGCGGTGTCAGGGTCAGCACTTTGTTGTTGAATGAGACTTCCAGATCGATGGCTTCGGCGCCGGCGATCAGCTTCGGCAAACTTTCCAGGCTGGCGTGAACCGAGCCGTTGTTGTTGCGCACGTCGAAGAAGCCGTTGACTTCACCCATCTTGCCGGTGCTCGGCTGATAGCTCATGTCCTGGTCTTTGTTGACCAGGTCAGGATCGGTAGGCACCACGTAGAAACCATTGGTGGGTACGTGGGCGATGAGGCTGATGGAGTGACGAGCTTCGCCCGCGCCGAAAGCCATGGAGGAACCCAAAGCCAGAACAGCCAATGGAGCAGCAATAGCGAATTTCTTGAACATCGTTCAGTACCTGTATTTATAAAGGATCGAGTCACTGAAAGTTCCATCAGAACAAAAACCGTCACGAGCAGCCATGTGTTCTTCAGAACTTTCAACGCCGAAGAATGATCAAGCAATCGATCTGGAAAGTAAGCAGGCAAGTTCCGACAAACATGTAGCCAGAGCACCATTACCATGGAAAGAAAAAACCTGAAATAACAATAAAAGCGCTGACTGACTGTAAGAGACAGACTACAAACAACTCAAATTCACGACTAACTAACAATCCAAATCAAACCAACTTCTGTAAGACCGATACCACACGACTCGTCTATATAGGAGCAAACCGGACTATTAGAGAGTTAACACTAATTTTGACGTTTTTACTTGAATCAAAATCGTTATTTTTTCGATAGAAATGGCTTTTTCAGGCGGCATTTCGAGGTTCCCCACCACGTTTTTTTTTTCAACCATCGGTCTGACAGGCTTGCCTAGGGCTAAAGATATATCTTACGTTGTATCTAAACACGACGAGAGCAAGCAAAAATGAGAGACCATCATTCCCCCCACCGCGAACACGGGGACGGCCGCGACGGCTTCGAGAAGCGCCCAGGACCCGGCCGCGAACGCGGTGGACGCGGGCCACGAGTATTTGCCCCCGGTGACCTGAAATTGCTGCTGTTGGCACTGATCGCCGAGCAGCCGTGCCATGGCTACGACCTGATCCGCCAGATCGAAAGCATGTTCGACGGCGCCTACAGCCCCAGCCCCGGCGTGATCTACCCGACCCTGACCTTCCTTGAAGAAAGCGAAATGATCCTGGGCGATGCCGAGGGCGGGAAAAAACGCTACACAATCACCGACGCCGGACGTCTGTCTTTAAGTGAACAAGCGATTGCCCTGGACGGCGTGCGCATGCGTATCGAAGTCAGCAAGCGCTCATTGCGCGGCCATGACCGCCCCGCCGAAATTCACGAAGCGGTGCACAACCTGCGCCATGCCTTGCAAATGCACCATGGCCGCTGGAGCCCGGAAGAAATCCTGCGGGTACGCGACCTGCTCAACAACACGGCCAAAGCTATTGTCGACGGCCCTGTCGTTCAACCCACTTCGGAGAACGCCGAATGACCGACCTTATCGTGCCATCCCAATCCATTCATCGTGTCAGCCACGAGATCAAACGCCGTCGTCTGGAAGTGCTACGGGTGATCGCTCTGACCCCGCGTATGCGCAGGATTACCCTGGGCGGTCCTGAGCTTGCGGGCTTCGTCAGCCTCGGAACGGACGATCACGTCAAACTGCTGTTCCCCCAAAACGCTGCGGAGCAAGCGGCGTTGGAAACACTGGTTCTTGGAGCTGGCAAAGACAACGGGCCGATGCCCGCGATGCGCGACTACACACCTCGTCGTTATGATTTGGACACGCTAGAGCTGGACATCGACTTCGTGCTGCATGGCGATGGCCCTGCCTCGACCTGGGCCGAGCAGGCCAAACCCGGCCAGTTCCTGCACATCGGCGGGCCTCGGGGCTCGATGATCGTGCCGGACATCTTCGACAGCTATTTGCTGATCGGCGACGAAACCGCCCTGCCCGCCATCGCCCGCCGCCTCGAAGGCCTGGCCGCCAATCGGCGTGCGCTGGTGATCGTGGAAGTGGAAAACGGCGCCGAACAACAACGCCTGGAAAGCGCCGCGCAAGTCGATGTGATCTGGGTGCTACGCGAAGATGGCAGAAACAACCTGCTGACCACCGTGCAGCAGATCAAGGTTCCCTCGGGCAACCTGTATGCATGGGTGGCGACCGAGAGCAAAGTGTCGCGGCAGATTCGCCGGGTATTGCTTGATGAGCACGATCTGAGCGAGCAATTTGTGAAGGCTGTCGGTTACTGGCGACTGGATGATAGTGACGAGGAGTAACCGCAACACGGTGGTTGCATGCTTTTTGTGGCGAGGGAGCTTGCTCCCTCGCCACAGTTCACTTGCGATCCGTGCACCACCGATCCAGCCCAACCACCAGCAGCGCAATCAGCACAAACCCCGCCAACAATCCCCCGGCATTCACAAACACCTGTGGATAACCCAGCTTGTCCACATCAATGAACGGATAGGGATAAACCGCCAGCAGATGCCCGCGCCATAACGCATAGCCGAAGTACACCAACGGATAGATCACCCACAGCGCAATGTGCCGCAGCCGCAACGTACCTTTGGGCACACAGAACCACCAATAAACCAGAAACAGCAGCGGCATGACGTCATGCATCAGCTCATCGGCCAGCCACTGCCAGCCTTCGGGATGCCATAAATGGCGCAACAACAGGCTGTACGCCAAACCGACCACGGCGATGCTCACCGCAATTGCACTGCTTACCCACGGCTGTAGAAACCAGCGTCGCGCCGCCGAATCGCGGGATGTCAGTTCACAGGTCAGCACCACCGCCACCAGCGTATTGGTCAGCACGGTGAAAAAACTGAAAAAGCTCACCAGCCCCGCCAGCAGACTGGCGGCGATGCTCCAGCGTGAATAGAGAATCAGGTACAGCTGAATGCTTAAACCCATCCAGCCCAGGATCGCCGCCATGGCAACACAACGACGCCTCGCGGCAGATTCTGGCGCCGGGGGTATGACCACGCTCAGACCGGGCGCTTGGTGCGCATCAGCTTCACGTACAAGCGTTCAACCTTCTCCCGGGCCCACGGGGTTTTACGCAGGAACGTCAGGCTCGACTTGATGCTCGGGTCGCTCTTGAAGCAGCGGATGTCGATGCGCTCGGCCAGCCCCGACCATTCGTAGTGTTCAACCAGGGCGTTGAGGATTTGTTCCAGCGTCACGCCGTGCAGCGGGTCGGTGTTCTGTTCGGTCATGCCGGGCCTTCGAGCGATGAAAGGATTGGAAGCCGCGCACCTTAGCGGAGGCCTTCGTGCAGTGGAAGGGCCCCGGACAAAGGCATTCGTCAGAGGCTGAATTAACTGTAGGCGAGTTGGCCATCATCTGAGGGACAAACGTCAGGCGATAGCGCCGTTGGCTCAGTAATAACGTCGCGGGTCCGAATCGATCAGGCTGGCCAGCTTGGTCAGGGCAAATCTCAATTCGTCCTGGCTGGTGGGCGACATCAACACCAATCGCACGCAGCGGGTAATCCCGGTACGTTCGGCCTGGAACTGGGTGCCACTGAGGACTAACACACCATTGGCACGGGCCAACATGGTGAATTCGTCGCTGGTCCAAGGCTCGGGCAGCGTCAACCAGACGTGGTAGGAGTACGGCTGGGTCTTGAGTTCGAAATTGGCGAATATTTCCTGAGCGATCGCCTGCCGCCCGGCGGCTTCGTTGCGCTGAATACGGATCAGCTTTTTATCCAACCCCTCTGTGATTACGTTGCTGGCCAGCTGAGCAGTCAATGGCGACGGCATCCAGACGCTGCTGCGCACCATCGAGGTCAGGCGCGACAACAGTTTCGGCGGGCTATAGAGATAGCCGATCCGCAAGGCCGGCATGATCGACTTCGACAGACTGGTCAGGTACACCGAACGCTCCGGAGCGAACGCCGACAGCGGTTTGATCGACGGGTCGGTGGCCAGGAAGCCATAGATGTCATCGTCCAGGATGATGAAGTCGAACTCTTCGGCCAGGGCTGCGATTTGTGCCCGACGCTTTTGCGACATGATCGCGGCCGTCGGGTTCTGGCAGGTCGCCACGCAGACCAGCATCGCCGGTTTCTCACGCTGACACAGTTCGCGCAGCGCTTCGGGAATGATCCCTTCATCGTCCATTGGCACGCCACGCAGACGTCGTTCCAGACCATGGGCCAGGGAAATGATGCCGGGGTAACAAAGCGCCTCGCAGAGCACCAGATCACCGGCGTTGGTCAGCGCACTCATCGCGACCATCAAACCATGCTGCGCGCCTGCGGTGATCACCACTTGCTGCCATTGCGCATCGGGCAATGAATGGCGCAGCCACTGCGCCCCTGCCTCGCGATGGGCCGGATGACCGCCATCGGGGGCGTAATCGAGGGCACGGGCAAAATCCGTGCTCTTGGCCATGCCCACCAATGCGTCGCGCAACCAGTACTCCAGGGTTTCGCTGTAAGGCTTGATGATCGAAAGATCCAATAATTCGGACTGCCCCAGATTCAGCGGGGCGGCACTGTTGCTGGCCGGCAGTTCCCGTTGCTTCTGGTTGAGCACATAAGTGCCACGCCCCACTTCCCCCTGCACCAGACGCCGTCGTTGGGCTTCGCTATAGGCCCGGCTGATGGTACCCGGCGTGACATTCAGCGTGGTGGCCAGCTCCCGCAGGGTCGGCAGACGATCACCTTCGTTCAACACGCCATTGCTGATATCGCGCGCCAACGCGTCGGCAATCGACAAATACATCGGCTGGCCGAACTCGCTTAGCTGAGGAACCCACATGAATGATCGCTACCCATCGTAGAAATGAGGAATATCCGAGCATATCACATGGAGGTTAGGCAACTAATAAATCGACTCAATCGATGAATTGAGTCGATTGATGCAGTGATTGAATCGAGCAACACTTTTCACGCCAAATTTTCTTCCTGAACACTATTTACTTAATAATCAAATAGTTATGTTAAAAAAATCGGACAAACAAACACTGATAGCAAAAAAACATCCCGTCATAACTTCTGGAACTATTGAATCAACTCAATTCATTCAAATACACTCATCTCGAATCGAATCAATCGACTCAATCTCACTCATGAATCACCGCGTGCCAGCCACGCCAAGTCGAGACATCATGGACACACTCAGAAAGGATCTATCTCTGTCAGCGATCATTGCAGGCTCCATCGCCGTGATCATTTCCTATGCCGGCCCGCTGATCATCGTGTTTCAGGCGGCTCGGGAAGCGCACCTGCCCAATGATCAGGTGTCGTCCTGGATCTGGGCCATTTCCATTGGCAGCGGCGTGACCGGCCTGTTGTTGAGCTGGCGTCTGCGGGTTCCGGTGATTACGGCATGGTCGACACCGGGCGCAGCGTTGCTGGTGTCGATGCTGCCCACGGTCTCCCTGCCCCAGGCCATCGGCGCCTATGTGGTGGCTTCGGTGATTATCGCGGTGGTCGGTTTGTCTGGTGCGTTCGACAAACTGATGAGTCGCCTGCCCAAGGCCATCGCCGCCGCCATGCTCGCGGGCATTCTGTTTCGCTTCGGCGCCGAACTGTTCACCTCGATCAAACTGCAACCGGCACTGGTGCTATCAATGATCGCGGCCTACCTGATCTTCAAACGCTTTTCGCCGCGCTACGCCATTCTTTCGGTGCTGATTGTCGGTTGCGCCGTGGCGGCCTCCTTCGGTGAACTCAACAGTGGCTCGATCTCTATCGATGTCGCTCACCCGATTTTCATCGCCCCCGAGTGGAGCTGGCACGCGATCATCAACATTGGCCTGCCGCTGGCCCTGGTGACCCTGACCGGCCAGTATGTCCCGGGCATGGCGGTGATGCGTACCTCAGGCTACAACACTCCGGCGCGCTCGATCATTTCGGTCACTGCGATCGGCTCGATACTGATGGCACCGTTCGGTTCCCATGGCCTTAACCTGGCAGCCATTACGGCGGCAATCTGCACCGGTCGCGAAGCCCACGAAGACCGCGATAAACGCTACATCGCCGGAATCGCCTGCGGGGTGTTCTACATTTTGATGGGGATTTTTGGCGCGACCCTGGCTTCAGTGTTTTCCGCACTGCCCAAAGAGTTGATTGCCTCCCTTGCCGGCCTGGCCCTGTTCGGGGCGATCAGCGCCGGGCTGACCGGCGCCATGGCTGACGAGAAACAACGTGAAGCGGCCCTGATCACCTTCCTGGTGACCGCGTCGGGCATGAGCTTCCTCGGTCTGGCCGCTGCTTTCTGGGGCTTGATCTTCGGCCTTGTGGCGCATTTCGTGTTGACCTACACCCGGGAAAGCAAAGCCACCCGCGTCGCCGAGGGCAGTCGACCATGATCGCGCGTTACGATTTCATTGTGGTCGCCAGCGGCATCCGAATGGGTACGCTGGCCCTGACGAATCGTGGCCTCGGTGAAGCGCAATGCGCTGAAGTGGCGAATCCGATAGCCGATCGATGAACATACTGGGGCGGGTCCAGGATCCGCCCTTTTTTTCGCCTGATGAAATCCGGTGGTGACAGATCGCAGCACACTGTTACCAAATCCGAAATGATCCATGTCAGTAAAAGCCCTTTCTCTATGTGTTACAGAACATTATCCTTACGCCCGTCCAGCTGAAACGCTTCTCCCCCTGCTTCATTCCTGCTTGCGTTCAGTCACCCCTTTAGAAAAAGACTAAGAATTCCTTCTCTATGCCTGATTTTCAAACTCCGCGAGACAGCGCTGTCTTGCCCCCTGTGGCCAGCCGAAAAGCCCTGAGCCTGATCGGCGGTTTCACCGTGCTGGGCCTTGCCACCTGCACCCAGGCTGCGCCGGCCTTCGATAGCGATTCGCCGTGGATGCTCGGCGACTGGAACGGCACTCGCACCGAACTCGCGGAAAAAGGCTACGACTTCAAAGTCGATTACACCGGTGAAATGGGCAGCAACCTGCACGGCGGCTACGACCAGGACCGCACCGCTCGCTACAGCGATCAGTTCGCTTTCGGCACGCACCTGAATCTGCAGAAGATTCTCGGCTGGGACGACGCTGAATTTCAGCTGACGATCACCGAGCGCAACGGCAACAACATCAGCAACGACCGGATCAACGATCCGCGGGTCGGCGGTTTCACCTCGGCTCAGGAAGTCTGGGGCCGTGGCCAGACCTGGCGCCTGACGCAGATGTGGTATCAGCAGAAATTCTTCGATCAGAAACTCGATATCAAAGTCGGCCGCTTCGGTGAGGGCGAAGACTTCAACAGCTTCCCCTGCGACTTCCAGAACCTGGCGTTCTGCGGCTCCCAAGTCGGCAACTGGGTGGGCGACATCTGGTACAACTGGCCGGTCAGCCAGTGGGCGATGCGGGTCAAATATCACCTGACGCCGGAGGTGTACGCGCAAGTCGGGGTTTATGAGCAAAACCCGTCCAATCTGGATCGCGACAATGGCTTCAAGCTCAGCGGCAGCGGCACTCATGGCGCGATCCTGCCGGTGGAACTGGTCTGGACCCCGAAGCTCAATGGCCTGCCGGGTGAATACCGGGCCGGTTACTACTACAGCAACGCCAAGGCCACCGACGTCTACAAGGACAGCGATGGTCAGCCGGCAGCCCTCAGCGGCGAGGCTTACCGCAGCGCATCGAGCAAGCACGGCGTGTGGCTCGGTATTCAGCAGCAGCTGACCAGCCGCGCCAGCGACCATTCTCGCGGCCTGAGCGTGTTCGCCAACGGCACGATGCACGACAAGAAGACCAACGCCATCGACAACTATGTCCAGGCCGGCGTCGTCTACAAAGGCTTGTTCGATGCCCGCGCCAGGGACGACATCGGTTTTGCCCTGGCCCGTGTCCACGTCAACCCGGCCTACCGCAAGAACGCCGAAGCGACCAATCAGGCCCGCGCCGTCTTCGACTACGACGATCCGTCGTTCCTGCCGCCGCAAGACACCGAATACAGCGCCGAACTCTATTACGGCGTGCACGTCACGAACTGGCTGACCGTGCGCCCGAACCTGCAATACATCCGCCACCCCGGTGGCGTGGACAAGGTCGATGACGCGCTGATTGGCGGGATCAAGATCCAGTCGTCGTTCTAAGAATCACCACAAATCCTTGTAGGAGCGAGCGGTGCGGCGATCCGACTTGCCCGCGAAGGCGATCTATTAATCAGCATCTTTTGTTGAATGTTAATCCGTCTTCGCGGGCAAGCCTCGCTCCTACAAGGGAATGCAGCGTCCAAACACTTTTTACATGAACCCTGCCTGCACAAGATCGTCATCTACAGTGAACTTGCGCGGGACTACTTAAAACGTCACGGAGAATCACACTATGAGCGCTGATGGTGCTTTCAGTCGAAGCCGTCTGCTACCGAGCCTGCTCGGTATCGTGCTTCTGCTAATGGGCCTGGCCTTGCTGGCCGGGGGGATCAAGCTGAGCATGCTTGGCGGCTCGCTGTATTACTTGCTGGCCGGTATCGGCCTGATGCTGACCGGGGGGCTGTTGCTGGCCGACCGTTATGCAGCGATGAGCGTGTACGCGGTGGTGCTGTTCGCCAGTACGGTCTGGGCACTGTGGGAAGTCGGCCTGGACTGGTGGCAATTGGTGCCACGTCTGGCGCTGCTCTTTGCCCTCGGCATCGTCATGCTGCTGCCATGGTTTCGTCGCCCATTGCGTACCGGCGAGTTCAATCCGGTCGGCACCGGTGTGCTGAGCGCCGCCGTGGTCATCACCGGTATCGCCGCGCTGGCCAGCCTGTTCACCAACCCCGGTGAAATCAAAGGTGAACTGGATCGCGACGCCGTGCCTGGCATGACCAACACCGCTCCGGCCATGCCCGACGGCGACTGGAACTCCTACGGCCGCAGCGCCCATGGCGATCGTTACTCGCCACTGGCGCAAATCACGCCGCAAAACGTCAGCAAACTGGTTCCCGCCTGGACCTACCGCACCGGCGATCTGCCTGGCCCGAATGACCCGGGCGAAACCACCGCCGAAAACACCCCGCTCAAAGCCAACGGCATGCTTTATGTCTGCACGCCACACAGCCAGGTGATCGCGCTGGACCCGGACACCGGCAAGGAACTCTGGCGTTTCGATCCGAAGCTCTCCACGCAGAACGCGGCGAACTTCAAGGGTTGGGCGCACATGACCTGCCGTGGCGTGACCTATCACGATGACGCCGCCTACGCGTCCGAGCAGAGCCCGACCGGCACTGCCAACGCGCCAGTGGCCAGCGTCTGCCCGCGCCGGATCTTCCTGCCGACCGCCGACACCCGTCTGATCGCCCTGAACGCCGACACCGGCAAAATGTGCGAAGACTTCGGTAACGGTGGCCAGGTTGACCTGACGACCAACATCGGTGAATTCACCGCCGGCGGTTACTACTCCACTTCGCCACCGGCGGTCACCAAAGACCTGGTGGTGATTGGCGGCCACGTTACCGACAACGTTTCGATCGACGAGCCAAGCGGTGTGATCCGCGCGTTCGACGTACACACCGGCAAACTGGTGTGGAACTGGGACAGCGGCAACCCGGACGACACCACGCCGATTGCCGAAGGCAAGGTCTACACCCGCAACTCGCCGAACATGTGGTCCATCTTCAGCGTCGACGAAAAACTCGGCATGATCTACCTGCCGATGGGCAACCAGACCCCGGATCAATTCGGTGGTGCACGTACTCCTGAATCGGAACTGCACGCCGCCGGCCTGACCGCTCTGGACATCGCCACCGGCAAAGTGCGCTGGCACTTCCAGTTCACCCACCATGACCTGTGGGACATGGACGTCGGCGGCCAGCCAACCCTGATGGACCTGAAAACCGCGGACGGTGTGAAACCGGCGGTGCTTGCGTCCACCAAGCAAGGCAGCATCTACGTGCTGGACCGCAGCAATGGTCAGCCGATCGTGCCGATCAAGGAAATCCCGGTGCCGCAAGGCGCAGTGGAAGGCGACCACACTTCGCCGACCCAACCGATGTCCGACCTGAACTTTGTGCCGCCGGTCCTCAAGGAACGCGACATGTGGGGCGTGACCCCGTTCGATCAGATGCTGTGCCGGATCGACTTCAAATCCCTGCGTTACGACGGCATGTTCACCCCGCCGTCGCTGCAAGGCTCGATCGTTTATCCCGGTAACTTCGGTGTGTTCGACTGGGGCGGCATCTCGATTGATCCGGTGCGTCAGATCGCTTTCGTGAACCCGAGCTACATGGCATTCAAATCGAAGCTGATCCCGGCCGCGGAAATCGCCAAACAAGGCCCTCGCGTCAGCGAAACCGAAGGCGTGCAGCCCAACAAAGGCGCGCCTTACGGCGTGATCCTCGAAGCGCTGCTGTCGCCAATGGGCCTGCCGTGCCAGGCACCGGCCTGGGGCTATGTGGCCGCAGTCGATTTGACCACCAACAAAACCATCTGGATGCACAAGAACGGCACCGTGCGCGACAGCGCGCCGGTCCCGATCCCACTGAGCATGGGCGTACCGAGCCTGGGCGGGGCCTTCACCACCGCCAGTGGCGTGGCCTTCCTGAGCGGCACCCTCGACCAGTACCTGCGCGCCTACGATGTGAAAAACGGTAAGCAACTGTGGGAAGGCCGCCTGCCAGCAGGCGCGCAAACCACACCGATGACCTACACCGGCAAAGACGGCAAGCAATACGTGCTCGTTGTTGCGGGTGGTCATGGATCGCTGGGCACCAAGCAAGGTGACTATGTGATTGCGTACAAACTGTCGGAATAAGCGGTAGCGGCAGTAAAACGAAAGGCGACTCCCGTGAGGGGGTCGCCTTTTTTGTGGGTAACGCAATCTTGCACATCCCCCTGTAGGAGCGAGGCTTGCCCGCGAAGGCGATTTCACATTCAACATGGATGTTGCCTGATACACCGCCTTCGCGGGCAAGCCTCGCTCCTACAAGTGGGTCGGCGTATGTCTGAGAAAGATTGGTCGGCTGTCAGGCCGCCAAGTCCAGGCACCTGTCAAAACCCTGAACACACACGCTGAAATATCCAGAGCCATTGAAACCACCAAAAGCCTGCCCCATCTAAGACCCATACTCTATTGCGCAGGTGCCCCATGACCGACCAGCAAGAATTCCCCGAAGACACGAGAGAATTCGCCGAAACAGACAACGTCGAACACCACTCCACCGGCAAAGGCCTCGCCCTGCCTGGTCAGAACCTGCCGGACAAGGTCTACATCATTCCGATCCACAACCGCCCCTTCTTTCCGGCTCAAGTACTGCCGGTGATCGTCAACGAAGAGCCGTGGGCCGAAACCCTCGAGCTGGTGAGCCAAGCCGACCACCACTCCCTGGCCCTGTTCTTCATGGACAGCCCTCAAGAAGATCCGCGCCACTTCGACACCAAAGCCCTGCCGGAATACGGCACCCTGGTCAAAGTCCACCACGCCAGTCGCGAAAACGGCAAACTGCAATTCGTCGCCCAGGGCCTGACCCGCGTACGCATCAAAACCTGGCTCAAACACCATCGCCCGCCCTACCTGGTGGAAGTCGAATACCCGCATCAGCCCACCGAGCCGACCGACGAGGTCAAGGCCTACGGGATGGCGCTGATCAACGCGATCAAGGAACTGCTGCCGCTCAACCCGCTGTACAGCGAAGAACTGAAAAACTACCTCAACCGCTTCAGCCCCAACGACCCGTCACCGCTGACCGACTTCGCCGCGGCCCTGACCTCGGCCACGGGCAGCGAGCTGCAAGAGGTGCTCGACTGCGTGCCGATGCTCAAGCGCATGGAAAAAGTCCTGCCGATGCTACGCAAGGAAGTCGAAGTCGCGCGTCTGCAGAAAGAAATCTCCGCCGAAGTGAATCGCAAGATCGGCGAGCATCAACGCGAGTTCTTCCTCAAGGAGCAGCTCAAGGTTATCCAGCAGGAGCTGGGCCTGACCAAAGATGACCGCAGCGCCGACGTCGAGCAGTTCGAGCAACGTCTGACGGGCAAAGTGTTGCCGCCCCAGGCGCAGAAACGTATTGAAGAGGAAATGAACAAGCTGTCGATCCTCGAGACCGGCTCGCCGGAATACGCGGTGACCCGCAACTATCTCGACTGGGCGACTTCGGTACCCTGGGGTGTGTACGGCGAGGACAAACTCGACCTCAAACACGCGCGCAAGGTGCTGGACAAACACCACGCTGGCCTTGATGACATCAAGGACCGCATCCTCGAATTCCTCGCGGTCGGCGCTTATAAAGGCGAGATCAGCGGTTCCATCGTCCTGCTGGTGGGCCCGCCGGGCGTGGGCAAGACCAGCGTCGGCAAGTCCATCGCCGAATCCCTCGGCCGGCCGTTCTATCGCTTCAGCGTCGGCGGCATGCGCGACGAAGCCGAGATCAAGGGCCACCGCCGCACCTACATCGGCGCGCAACCGGGCAAACTCGTCCACGCGTTGAAAGACGTCGAAGTGATGAACCCGGTGATCATGCTCGACGAGATCGACAAGATGGGCCAGAGCTACCAGGGCGACCCCGCCTCGGCGCTGCTGGAAACCCTCGATCCGGAACAGAACGTCGAATTCCTTGATCACTATCTGGATTTGCGCCTGGACCTGTCGAAAGTGCTGTTCGTCTGCACCGCCAACACCCTGGATTCGATTCCCGGCCCGTTGCTGGACCGGATGGAAGTGATTCGCCTGTCGGGTTACATCACCGAAGAGAAAGTCGTGATCGCCAAGCGTCACCTGTGGCCGAAACAGCTGGAAAAGGCCGGCGTGTCCAAAGGCAGCCTGAGCATCAGCGACAACGCCCTCAGAGCGTTGATCGACGGTTATGCCCGTGAAGCGGGGGTGCGCCAACTGGAAAAGAACCTTGGCAAATTGGTGCGCAAAGCGGTGATGAAGCTGCTCGACGAACCGAAAGTGGTGATCAAACTCGGCCCGAAAGACCTCGAAACCTCACTCGGCCGACCGGTGTTCCGCAACGAGCAAGTATTGTCCGGCATTGGCGTGATCACCGGGCTGGCGTGGACCAGCATGGGCGGCGCGACCCTGCCGATCGAAGCCACGCGCATTCACACCCTCAACCGGGGCTTCAAACTCACTGGGCAACTGGGAGAGGTGATGAAAGAGTCGGCGGAAATTGCCTACAGCTACGTCAGCTCCCATCTGAAGCAATTTGGCGGTGATCCGACGTTCTTCGACGAAGCCTTCGTCCACCTCCACGTACCGGAAGGTGCCACGCCGAAAGACGGCCCAAGCGCCGGCGTGACCATGGCCAGCGCCCTGCTCTCGCTCGCCCGCAACCAGTCGCCGAAAAAAGGCGTGGCCATGACCGGTGAACTGACGCTGACCGGGCATGTACTGCCGATTGGCGGTGTGCGCGAGAAAGTCATCGCTGCGCGGCGGCAAAAGATTTTCGAGTTGATCCTGCCGGAGCCTAATCGCGGCAGCTTCGAGGAACTGCCGGAATATCTGAAGGAAGGGATTACCGTGCACTTTGCCAAGCGCTTTGCGGATGTGGCGAAGATATTGTTCTGATAGTTATGTAGTGTTTGTGCGATTGCTTTCGCGGGCAAGCCTCGCTCCTACAGGTTTACGTGTTGATCACAAAAAATGCGAACAACACACAACCCTGTAGGAGCGAGGCTTGCCCGCGAAGGCGTCAGCCCTGACACCCCACCACTCCCGGCACTGTCACACTTTGTCTCATCTTCAGTTATGCTCGCCGTTCGTCGTGAACGCCGGAGCCACTGATCTTATGTCCCCCACCCGCCTGTTGATCCCCCTCGCTCTCACTCTGCTAAGCGCTTGCGCCACGCAACCGAAACAGAACGTGACCGTGGAAAAACAAAGCGAATGCCCGGCGAAACTGCACAATGGGCAAAACCTGATCCTGACCCTGCCAAGCAACCCGACCACGGGTTACCGCTGGACGATCCAGGATTCGGCCGGTGGCGTGTTGCGTGCGCTCAGCCCCGAGGTCTATAGCAACCCGGAAGACGCCGGGGTCGTCGGCAGCGCCGGCCTTTCGACCTGGCGTTTCCAGGCCTTCGCCACCGGCACTGGCCGTTTGCGCCTGACCTATTCACAGCCATGGGCACCCGAAGTACCGGCGGTGAAAACCTTCGACTGCGCCATCGCGGTTAACTGAACGTGGGCTGGCTGATTCTGGCGCTGATGGGCGCGGTGACCTTTGTTTATGGCCTGAGCGTGCATGCGACGCTGCTCTGCCTGCTGGTCAAACCGATGCCGGTGCTGGCCTTGCTTGGCTGGTTGCACGATGCACCGCCCAGTGACTATCGACGCTGGATTAGCCTGGGGTTGATTTTCTCCCTGGTCGGCGACGTGTTGCTGGCATGGCCGCAAGATTTGTTCGTGTTTGGCCTTGGCGCGTTTTTGGTCGCGCATTTGGCGTATCTGAAAGCTTATTTGAGCGATTGCCGGCGTCTGGCACTGTTGCCGTTGATCCTCGCGCTGAGCGTCGGCGCGGTACTGCTGGGGATTCTGATTGCCAATGGCTTGGGACCACTGCTGATCCCGGTGATCGTCTACGGTCTGGCCATCAGCGCCATGCTCTGGCGCGCCCTGGCCCGACTCGGCACCGACGTACCCAAACGCTCGGCGCTGCTGGCGGCGGCTGGCGCGGGGGCGTTTGTGTTTTCTGACAGCGTGATTGGCATTAACCGGTTTGTAATGCCATTTCATGCCGCGCCTTACGTGATCATCCTTAGTTATTGGCTGGGGCAATGGGGGATTGCGGCGTCGACTTTTTCTCAATCCGTTCGCCGTCCTCTATAGATCGTTCCCACGCTCTGCGTGGGAATGCAGCCACGGACGCTCCGCGTCCCGCGTTGGATGTGACGCAGAGCGTCACGGGAGGCGTTCCCACGCAGAGCGTGGGAACGATCATGGGGTAATCGCGGTTTATCAGACAACCCGCGCATCCCCCCGTCAATTTGGCTAAAATGCCAACCTTTTCCATCTACGCCGCTGGAACCGCCGTGAGCAAAGAATCCGATCGCCTTTTCGCCCAGCCATTGACCCAGGTGCCTGACTTCGCCTTTAACGAGGATGTGGTGCGGGTGTTCCCGGACATGATCAAGCGCTCGGTGCCGGGTTATCCGACCATCGTGGAAAACCTTGGCGTGCTCGCTGCGCAGTTCGCCCAGCCCAACAGCGTGCTCTACGACTTGGGCTCGTCCCTCGGCGCAGTGACCCAGGCCCTGCGCCGGCACGTGCGCACCGATGGCTGCCGCGTCATCGCTGTGGATAACTCCGCCGCCATGGTCGAGCGTTGCCGCGAGTACCTCAACGGCCAGGATTCGATGTTCCAGGAATTGCTGCCGGTGGAAGTGATCGAAGGCGACATCCTCGCTCTCGAGTTTCAGCCGGCCTCGGTGGTGGCGCTGAACTTCACCCTGCAATTCATCGCTCCAGACCAGCGCACCGCGCTGCTCTCACGCATCCGCCAATCGTTGTTGCCCGGCGGCGCGCTGATTCTCTCGGAGAAGCTGCGCTTCAACGACCCCGAAGAACACGCGCTGCTCACCGACCTGCACGTGGCCTTCAAACGCGCCAACGGCTACAGCGAACTGGAAATCGCCCAGAAACGCAGCGCCATCGAAAACGTCATGAAGCCCGACAGCCTCGAAGAACACCGCGAGCGCCTGCTGGCCGCCGGGTTCTCGAAAGTCGTGCCGTGGTTCCAGTGTCTTAACTTTGCCTCGTTGATTGCCTTGCCATGATTGATCTGTCTCCCCTCGCCCGCCGCCTGGCCGGTACTCCGCTGGCCGAATGGGCCAACACCCTGCAAGCGCAACTCGACAAGAAAATGGAAAAAGGTCACGGCGACCTGGAACGCTGGCAGAGCGCCCTGGATGCGTTGCCAAAGATTCAGCCAAGCGAAGTCGATTTGTTGAATGGCTTGAAACTGGACACCGATTGCGACTTTGAGACCCGCGCGCAAATGCGTACCGCGCTGATGGGTTTGTCGCCTTGGCGCAAGGGCCCGTTCGACCTGTTCGGCGTGCATGTCGACACTGAATGGCGTTCGGACTGGAAGTGGTCCCGGGTAGCTCCGCATCTGGACCTGAAGGGTAAACGCATCCTCGATGTCGGTTGCGGCAACGGCTATTACATGTGGCGCATGCTCGGCGCCGGCGCTGACAGCGTGATCGGTGTCGACCCAAACTGGCTGTTTTTCTGCCAGTTCCAAGCGGTACAGCGTTACCTGTCCGAACCCAATGCCTGGCACTTACCGTTTCCCTTTGAGGATCTTCCTCCCAATCTGGAAGGTTTCGACACGGTGTTTTCCATGGGTGTGTTCTATCACCGCCGTTCGCCGATCGAGCATTTGCTGGCGCTGAAGGATTGCCTGGTCAAGGGCGGTGAACTGGTGCTGGAGACGCTGGTGATCGAAGGCGATCAGCAACAGGTGCTGGTGCCGGAAGACCGTTACGCGCAGATGCGTAACGTGTGGTTCCTGCCGTCGGTGCCAGCGCTGGAACTGTGGCTGCGCCGCGCCGGCTTCAGCGATGTGCGCTGCGTGGATGTGAGCGTGACCACGGTCGAGGAACAACGCGGGACGGAGTGGATGAAGTATCAGTCGTTGAGCGACTTCCTTGACCCGGAAGATCACAGCAAAACGGTTGAAGGGCTGCCGGCGCCGATGCGTGCCGTCATCGTCGCCCGTAAGTAGCCTCAATCTCCAGATACCAGATAAACCTGTGGAAGCGGGCTTGCCCGCGATAGCGGTGGTTCAGTTAACATCAATGTTTGATGTGCCGACGCCATCGCGGGCAAGCCCGCTCCCACAGGTATCGGTGTTTAGTCTGTTGGTTTTGCTCGGCGGGCCTTGAAGAATTCGCTCAACACCGCGCCACACTCCTCCGCCAATACCCCACCCTCATACAACACCCGATGATTCAAAAAGCCCTGGGTAAAGAATTGCCCCTGGCTCTGCACAATCCCGGCCTTGGGTTCCAGCGCGCCATACACCACCCGCGCAATCCGCGAGTGCACGATCAGCCCGGCGCACATGCTGCACGGCTCCAGGGTGACGTAGAGCGTGCTGCCCGGCAGGCGATAGTTGCTGGCGGCCTGAGCCGCGGCGCGGATCGCGACCATCTCGGCGTGGGCGCTGGGGTCGTTGCCGCTGATCGGGCAATTGAAACCGCGCCCGATGATTTCACCGTCCTGCACCAGCACCGCGCCCACCGGCACTTCACCCAGCGCCGCGCCTTGAGCGGCCAGGGCCAAGGCTTCGCGCATGAAATCACGATCACGGCTGCGGTCGATAATCGCTGCGGGACGAATCTGACGCATCACGCCACCTCGATGGCGGCCATCAGGCCGGTTTCCATGTGGTCGATCACATGGCAGTGGAACATCCAGACCCCAGGGTTATCCGCCACCAGCGCCACTTGCGCGCGCTCGTTCTTGCCCAACAGGTAGGTGTCGGTGAAGTACGGGATGACCTTGTGCCGGTTCGAGGCAATGACCTTGAAGCTCATGCCATGCAAATGGATCGGGTGTTGATACTGAGTCATGTTCTTCAATTCGAAAATATAGCTTTTGCCCTTTTCGAGCTTGGCAATCGGTCGATCGGCGCAGGTCTTGTCGGTGATGTCCCAGGCCTTGCCGTTGATCTGCCACAGGCTTGGCGGCTTGCCGTTTTCGACATTGACCGACACCGAGCCCACCCATTCAAAATTGAAGTTGAGTTTCTCGGCATTGGCCAGGTCCGGCTCGGCCACCGGGTTGGCGGGCAGCGCCGGTGGCCACTCGGTTGGCGCATCGGTGTTCGCCACTGAGCGGAAGGTGCCCAGACGTACCGGGCCATTGCGCAGGGATAACTCTTCGCCGGCCGGCGGTGCCTTGATCGCCAGGCAAATGCGCATGCCAGGACCCAGCCAGTATTCCTTGCCCAGTGGCCGTGGCTCGATGGGATTGCCATCCAATGCGTAGATCTGCGCTTCGACGCCAGGAATGTTGAGGCGGTACGTCAGCGTGTTGTCGAGGTTGAGCAGGCGTACGCGAGTGACCTGCCCGGCGGGCAAGTCGATCACCGCTTGCGAGACGCCGTTGATGGTCGACAGCCCCCCCGCCGTGCCGCCCCGGGCCGCTTCACGAGGAATACTGAACGCTACGAAGGCGCCCTCTTCATCGACGTGCCAACTCTTGAGGCTCAAGGTCTTTTCGTATTTGAAACCGGTGGGCTCGCGCTCTTCGATGATCAGCGGGCCGACCAATCCGCGACCGAGCTCTTCGCTGCTGTTCACGTGCGGGTGATACCAGTAGCTGCCGGCGTCGGGTACGCGGAATTTATAGTCGAAGTACTCGCCCGGCAGCACCGGCAATTGCGAGACGTAGGGCACGCCGTCCATTTCCAGCGGCAGGCGGATGCCGTGCCAGTGAATAGTGGTCGCCACCGGCAGATGGTTGATGAAGCGCACCCGCAGCCATTCGCCCTGACGCACACGCAATTCAGTGCCCGGTGCCGATGGGCCGAACGCCCAAGCCTGGGTTGTGTGCCCGGTCACCAGTTCGACGTCCAGCGGTGCGGCGATCAGCTCATAGTCGTGGCCGGCATCCGCGTCGGCCATCTTGCCCAGCCAGTAACGCGACGCGCCACCGGCCCCCACGCCAACCACCACAAGACCGGCCAGACCACCGAGTATTTGTCGACGGGTAAAGGACATGAACTCAACTACCTCACGTATCAGCCACAGGCACGGGGCCTGCAAAAGGCGAATACGATACACCTGCGGTTGAGAAACAGTAAGGGCAGCGCGGCGGATGGTCACAGGCAGATCATGGCTGGCGTCAATTAGCGATCCCCCTACATCCATTTCCACATTTCTCGACTTCTTTCCTGATCGATCCCCAGCAAAGCCCCCGCGCCTGATGAATGATCGTTCCCACGCTCTGCGTGGGAATGCAGCCCGTGACGCTCTGCGTCACATCGGTGACTGGCTCGACAGCGACGGTGTGGCTGGAACGCGGAGCGTCCCTTGAGGCATTCCCACGCGGAGCGTGGGAACGATCACCGTGTAGGGGAGTGTCAGATTTTTGTGTGCGGGCCGGTAACGGCCTGCCGCAAGGCAAGCCCCTCGCCACAAAGGTCCGGTTATGGCTGAAGTCCGGTAATCAGATGCACAACCCCATCCTCCAGCATCATCACCCCTGGTACCCCCGCCGCCGTTAACGCCTGCCGATCCATCCGCGCCATATCTCGCAATTCAACCCGCACCCGGGTCAACGCCACGTGCTGCTGCGACTTGAGGTTATCCACACCACCCAACGCGGCCACGACATTCGCGGCCAAACCGAAAACAGGCTGAGCCTCCACTTTTGGCTCATCCACCACCAGATCCGGCGTCAACGCTTTCCAGAACGCCCGCTGCATTTTCTCGAACATGCTCAGTTCTCCAGAACCAGTGAAGTATCGACCGTCGCCTCGTGGTGCAGCCGCAATGCCTCGCGTACCTGCTCGGCACTTTCCAGCCCCAGCACTTGCTGAGCGATGGCTTGGCAGTCCAGCAGATCCACTTCGCGAACTGCCGCTTTGATCGCTGGAATCAATGGCACGCTCACCGACAGTTCATCCACCCCAAGCCCCAGCAACAGCGGTACCGCCAGTTTTTCCGAAGCCATGGCACCACACACACCGACCCATTTACCGTGGGTATGAGCGGCTTTCACCGTGTTGGCGATCAAGCGCAGCACCGCCGGATGAAAACTATCGGCCTGACTGGCCAGCCGTGGGTGATCGCGGTCCATGGCCAGGGTGTATTGGGTGAGGTCGTTGGTGCCGATGGAGAAGAAATCCACCTCGGGCGCAAACAGATCAGCCATCAACGCCGCCGCAGGTACTTCGATCATAATTCCCAGTTTCGGCAATTCCTTGAGCCCCAACGCCAGCGCCTCTTCTTCAAGCAGTTGACGGGCCAGCCGCAACTCCGACAGCTGCGTGACCATCGGCAGCATGATGTGCAGGCGAGCCAGTCCGGCGCTGTTCAGAATCGCCTTGAACTGATCGCGCAACAGCTGCGGACGCTCCAGGCACAAACGAATCCCGCGCATACCCAGGAACGGATTGGTTTCGCGCTCCATCGGCACGTAGGCCAACGGTTTGTCACCGCCGACATCCAGGGTTCGCACCACCAGATTGCGCGCCGGTCCCACGGCGCGGGCGATAGCACTGTAGGTGGATGCCTGCTCGTCATGGCTTGGCGCGTGGTTGCGATCCAGATAAAGAAACTCCGAACGCAACAGGCCGACGCCCTCACCGCCCAGCGTCATGGCCTGTTCGGCTTCGACCAGGGAAGCAATATTGGCGGTGATTTCAAAGTGATGCCCATCGCGGGTACAGGCAGCAAACCCTGCATTTTCCAGCTCGTATTGCTGGCGTTTCTTTTGTTGCTGGCGATTGGCTTGCAACTGCTCAATGGCGGCCAGATCAGGATCAAGCTGTAGTTCGCCTTTGTCGGCATCGAGCAAAACCCGGGTGCCATTGATCAGTGCAAGCACCTGAACCGGCAACCCGCAGATCGCCGGCAAACCAAAGGCCCGCGCCAGAATCGCCACGTGGCTGGTGGCGCCACCGCCGACCGTGGCGAACCCCAGCACCTTGCGCGTGTCCAGGCCAGCCGTCTGGGAGGGCGTCAGTTGCTCGGCAATCAGAATCGCCCCGTCCGGCAACTCCATCGCATGATCCTCCACGCCGAGAATCAGCTTGAGTACCCGTTGACCGACGTCGGCCAAATCCGCCGCCCGTTCGGCCAGCAAGGCATTGCCCAGGCTTTTGAACAAGGCTGCCGTCGACTCTGTAGCCGCACGCCAGGCGAAACCGGCGCTTTTGCCGGCGTCGATCAGCGCCAAGGCCTGATCCAACAGGCTTGGGTCTTCGAGCAATTCCTGATGCGCCTTGAAGATGTCTGCCTGGGCGTCACCCGTGGCCTTGTCACGCAACTGCTGCAAGGCCAGAACTGCCTCAGACAACGCCCGGGACAGATGCTCGCGCTCAACCTGAGGACTCACGCCGAACTCACTCACCTCGAGTGTCTGCTGTGCAATTTGCACCACTTGGCCAAACGCCGACCCCGCCGAGGCGCAGACGCCGCGCAGCACTTTCAGCGATGAGGTCTCGACCACAACTGTCTCGGCCTCTGCCACCACCGTCACGGTTTCCCCGCAACCGGCAGTCAGTAACTCGGCCAGCGTCTTGATCGCCACTTCGGCATCCGCACCCACCGCGCTGACCTGCAGGATGTCGCCATGGGCGGTCTGCAAAGCCATGATCGCCACCAGGGATTTGGCGTTCGCACTGCTCTGCTGTTTATGCAGACAAATACTCGCCGAAAAGTCTTTCGCCGCTTGGGCGAACACTGCCGCAGGGCGAGCGTGCAAACCGTTGGCATTGGGCAACGTCACCGGTCTGGAGAACAGCGCTTCGCCCTCCTGCGCAATCCCCTCATCGGCCGCCACTTCGGATGGATTCAGACTCAGCAGCGGCTGACCGCTTTGCACCACACTCGTTTCGGGTGTCAGCCAGGTGAACGGCTCACCGCTGACCACCAGCATCAAGGTCAACAAACTGCGGGCGTTCAAGGCGATGTAATCGGCATCGAACTCGATCAGCGCCTGCCCCACCTCAACCCGCTGACCTTCCTCCACCAACCGGGTGAAACCCTTTCCAGCCAGGTTCACGGTATCGAGGCCGATGTGCATCAGCACCTGCACGCCATTGTCGTCGGTGATGCTGACGGCATGCCCACTGACCTGCACATTGCTGATCACCCCGGCCAGCGGTGCGCACAAGGCTTGCGAAGTCGGATCGATGCACAGACCGTCGCCGATCACGCGACTGGAAAACACTTGATCGGGCACTTGGTCCAGCGGCATCAGCACGCCGGACAGGGGTGCCAGCAGTTGCAATTGTTGGGGTGTGGCCATGACGTCACCTGCTGTTTTGTTCTTTGAAGTGCTGATGGAGCGCGAGGCTCCGACAGCATCGCTTATTTCCACCAATACTCGACCTGCAATCCGACGTTCGCACCGTGTCGCGCCGTGCCGAAGGTACCGGTGTCGGACAACGCCGAACCCGCCGCCAGTTCATTGGCCGCCCTTTTGGCCGCCTCGTTCCAGCTGGCATAGGTGTAATACAGACGCACCTCGGGGCGCGCCCAGAATTCCGGGCCTTTGGGCGACCAGGTCGGGGCGAAGGTGAACTTGCTCAGCTTGCGCGTCCCGCCCGTGGCTTCGACCTGATCGTGGCCCAGTTCGGTCACCAGTTTGAACTGCTCGGTGATCGCATACGCCGGACGAATCCCTAGGGAAATCCAGTTCTGGTCGGCGCCATCCGGGCGAATGTCCTTTTGATAAACAGCCTCGACCTGCCCACCAAATCGTGGCGTCACTTGCCAGTCAAAGAACTCCACCAGCCGGTAACTTTTGCTGCTGTCGTCCAGCCTCACGTTACCGGTATAGCCCAACCCGGTGCCGGGGCCTTCGCCGTACTGAAAGGCCAGTTTATTCTTGCCACCCAGAAAGCCTTTCTGCACATGTTGGGTGGTAATCGCCCAACCACGGTGAGCGTCGCGGCTGTCGGGTTTGTCGATGTAGCTCAAGCCGAATTCCAGCTCACCACCAGGATTGGTATTGAAGCCGGCGACGTTGAAGTCGTGACGGTTGATGTAGTTCTTCTGGTACAGGTTGTCCTTGCGCGAGAAGGCGTAGCTGTACTTCAGATCACCAATCAGCACATCTTCGATACCGCCACCGGTGGCGCTCTGGTTCCAGTAGTAGAAGTCGGAAATGTGGATATCGTTCCGCTTGTAGTAACGCCGACCGGCCCACAGCGAACCGCCGTTGAGACTGGGCATGTTCGACCACTGCGCGTACAGCTGCGGCAGGCGCACCGAGCCGTTCTCGCCGTTGAAGGTCAGGTCCTTGTCGTACTGGTTATACAGCGAGGCCATGCCGTCGACACTGAGCACCGAACCGTCGTCCAGGGTGTACAGATCCTGACGCAATTCAAGTTCAGCGTACTGCTCGCATTCGTTACCCAAACGGTATTTGGACTGCGCTCCCGGCAACTGGAAACACTGCTGTTTACCGCTGTTAACCGAGGTCCCGACGCCGCTGCGCAAGTAACCGGCGAATTCCAGCGCCTGGGCCGACAGTGGTAATGCCAGGCACACGCCCGCCGCTACAAGGCTGCGATTTATTGTTGTTTTCAAGAACCACCTCATTATTTTTATTGTGTGATGCAGCAAAATCGGCGCGCAAAACTCCCCCGCGCAGCGTTCTGCGTGTTTTTTGAAACGGTGTTTTTATTGGTTAAGGGCTAGTGGTTAGTCAGGTGCAGCACGAACGACTCAAACGGCCGTAAAAACACCTGCTGATTGCGCAGCGGACAGACCGGGTAGTTGCTGATCACCAGACGTTGAGTCATCGCTTCGCTGATCACGTCATCTGGCAGTTCGACTTCGCACGGCGCGCCATAGAAGTTGTTCAGCACCAGCAAACGCTCGCCATGGCCTTCACGCACGTACGCCCAGATTTTCGTGTGCTCAGGCAATAACTGCCGATACACGCCGTCGGACATCAGCGTTTCACTGCGGCGCAGGGCAATCAGTTGACGGTAGTGATGCAGCACCGAATCCGGGTCGTCGAGTTGATGAGCGACGTTGATCTGCGCCGCGTTGGCCGGCACGCCGATCCAGGGTTCGGCAGCGCTGAAACCGGCGTTCGGCTCGGCGTTCCAGTGCATCGGTGTGCGACTGTTGTCCCGGGACTTCTGCATGATCGCCGCCATGTTGTCGGCATCGCTGCTACCAGCCTCGCGCTTGAGCCGGAAGATGTTCAGGGTTTCGACATCGCGGTATTGATCAATGTGATCGAAGCCCGGATTGGTCATGCCCAGTTCTTCCCCCTGGTACACGAACGGCGTGCCCTGCAGGAAATGCAGCGCCGTGCCGAGCATCTTCGCCGACACCACCCGATGCTCACCGTCGTGACCAAAACGCGAGACCACCCGCGGCTGGTCGTGATTACACCAGAACAACGCGTTCCAGCCGCCGCCAGCCTGCATCCCGGTTTGCCAATCGGAGAGGATGCGCTTGAGTGCGAGGAAATCGAAATCGGCGCGAACCCACTTTTGCAGGTTCGGGTAATCCACCTTCAAGTGATGAAAGTTGAAGGTCATCGACAGTTCTTTCGACTCCGGCCGCGAGTAGCGTATGCAGTGTTCCAGGCTGGTGGACGACATCTCGCCGACGTTGATCAGGTCATGGCCTTCGAACACCTCACGGTGCATCTGCTGCAGGTATTCGTGGACGTTCGGGCCGTCGGTGTAGAAGCGCCGACCGTCGCTGTTGTCCTCGGGGAAGTCCGCCGGTTTGGAGATCAGGTTGATCACGTCCAGTCGGAAACCGCCCACACCCTTGTCGCGCCAGAAACGCATCATCTTGAAGACTTCGGCGCGTACCTGGGGGTTGTCCCAGTTCAGGTCGGCCTGCGTGTGGTCGAACAAGTGCAGGTAGTACTGACCGGTTTGGGCCTCGTACTCCCAGGCCGAACCGCCGAACTTGGATTCCCAGTTGTTCGGCTGGTCGCGCCAGATGTAGAAATCGCGGTAAGGGTTATCGAGGCTGCTGCGGGCCTGCTGAAACCAGGTGTGTTCGATCGAGGTGTGATTGACCACGATGTCGAGCATCAACTTGATCCCGCGCTTGCCGGCCTCGGCGATCAGCAACTCGCAGTCGGCCATGGTCCCGTAGCTCGGGTCGATGGCGTAGTAGTCGCTGATGTCGTAACCGTTGTCGCGCTGGGGCGAACGCAGGAACGGCGTGATCCACAGGCAATCGACACCCAGCCAGTGCAGGTAGTCGAGCTTGGCCACGACGCCGAGCAAATCCCCCGTGGGGTTGCCGGCGTGGCTGTGAAAACTCTTCGGGTAGATCTGGTAGATCACCGAACGTTGCCAGTCTTGCATGGCGGGATTCCTTCAGTAAGTTTTGTACTGGCCTTGGGGGCCTCTTCGCGGGCAAGCCTCGCTCCTACAGGGTTTCGCGTCCAAATGTAGGAGCGAGGCTTGCCCGCGAATGCAATCTGTCAGGCGACCCGATAACCCGGTCGGACAATCCTCATGCTCAACCCGCAGGTCAGAACAAACGGCACGACCATGGCAATCACCATCCCGACCACGAACATCGGAATGAACTGTGGAATGATCGAGATGAAACCGGGCAACCCACCGACGCCGATCGCCGAAGCCTGGACCTTGTTCAGCGACAGGAAAATGCAGCCCAGCGCCGAGCCGATCAGGGCCGCATAGAACGGAAACTTGTAGCGCAGGTTGACCCCGAACATGGCCGGTTCGGTGATGCCGAAGTAGGCAGAAATCGCTGAGGTCGAGGCCATGCTTTTGTCTCGCACACTGCGGGTCATGTAGAACACCGCCAGTGCCGCGCTGCCTTGGGCGAGGTTGGACATGACGATCATCGGCCAGATGAAGGTACCGCCCTGGGTGGAGATCAGTTGCAGGTCGACCGCAAGAAACATGTGGTGCATGCCGGTGATCACCAGCGGTGCGTAGAGCAGGCCGAAAATCGCGCCGCCGACCATGGGCGCCAGATCGAACAGGGTAACCACGCCTTCGGTAATGAGAATCCCCAGATGGCGGGTCACCGGGCCAATCACTGCCAGCGCCAGCACACCTGTGACGACGATGGTGGTGATCGGTACTACCAGCAATTGCACGGCATTAGGCACTCGCGCCCGCAGCCACTTTTCGATGACGCTCATCACGTAGGCCGCCAGCAGGATCGGCAGGATTTGCCCCTGATAACCGACCTTTTCGATCTGAAACATACCAAGGATGTCGAAGTACGGCAGGCTCTGCCCCTCCAGCCCCGCCACCGCTTTGCCGTAGTTCCAAGCGTTGAGCAGGTCCGGGTGCACCAGCATCAGGCCAAGCACAATGCCGAGGATTTCGCTGCCGCCAAAGCGCTTGGCCGCCGACCAGCCCACCAATGCCGGAAGGAACACGAAGGAAGTGTTGGCCATCAAGTTGATCAGGCTCCAGAGCCCGTCAAGCTTCGGGTAGGCGTCCAGCAAGGTCTTGCCCTCGATGAACATGCCCTTGGCGCCGATCAGGTTGTTGATGCCCATCAACAGGCCGGCAATGATCAGCGCCGGGAGGATTGGCATGAACACGTCGGAAAACACCCGCACCAATCGCTGCATCGGGTGGATCTTGTCGGCGCTTTTCTGTTTGACGTCGGCGATGGTCGAGGCGACGAGACCGGTTTGCCGGCGCAGCTCAGCGTAAACCTTTTCCACTTCGCCGGGGCCGATGACCACCTGGAACAGGCCGCCGGTATAGAACGAACCTTTGACCAGATCGATCTGGTTCAGCGTGGCGCTGTCGACCAGGCTCGGGTCCTTGAGGGCCAGGCGCAACCGTGTGACGCAATGCGCAGCCTGCTCGAGGTTGTCGCTGCCACCGAGGCTGTGCAGCAGCTCAGTGACGATGTTCGGATAGTCATGGCTCATGCTTGTTCATCCGCTGTAGTTTTTTGTTATTGGCAGCATGCCGAAGCGAAAAGTACTCGTCTGTACGAGTTATTGCAACAACTCGTACAGACGAGTTTGATTTGTTTACCCTGAACCCGACAGGCGGCGACATTTCCTACCTCCGAAGTCAAAGAAACCTAAAGCCACATGGACAAACCCCTACCCTGCCCTTAAGGTTCAAAACCTTGAGCACAGCGCGGCATAGAGCCATCCCCATGAGTAAATACAACCAGATCTATAGCGATCTGCTTGCCAGCATCACGACCGAACGTCTGGAACGCGGCGCACGACTGCCTTCCGAAACCGAACTGATGGACAGCTATCAGGCCAGTCGCGGCACCGTGCGCAAGGCCATCGAGCAATTGCAGGAGCGCGGTTTCGCCCAGAAAGTCCACGGCAAAGGCACCTTCGTGCTGTCGACCAACCCGATCGAATTTCAGCTCGGCGGCATCGTCAGCTTCCAGGAAACCTACCCGCGACTGGGCAACGACGTCAGCACTGAGGTGGTCGAGTTCACACAAATCCCCCTAGAAGGTCCGCTGCTGGAACACATCAAGGCGGCAGAAGGTAGCCTGATCACCCGGATCAAGCGCGTGCGGCGGATCGACGGTAAACGCGTGATCCTCGACATCAACCATTTCGTCAGCGACGTGATTCCCGGCCTGTCCCGCGACATCGCCGAACACTCGATCTACGCCTTCATCGAACAGACCCTGCAACTGCAAATCGCCTACGCCCAGCGCACCATCGAAGCGGTGCCCCGTAGCAAGGACGACCAGCAACATCTGGACCTCGATGGTCAGAGCCATGTGATTGTGGTCAGTAACCAGACGTTTTTGCAGGATGGGAGGCAGTTCGAGTACACCGAATCGCGGCATACTCTGGATAAATTCTACTTTTCGGATGTGGCGCGGCGCTGACACTTCTACACGATACGGAATCGCAAGTGGGCATAACTATGTAGTGCGTGTTGCTTGAACGAACGAGTCATCCTCGACACCTCGTTTTTCAAGGATAGAGAGCATGAACTCAACAGAAACACGCCCGCTGCCCAACGCCGCCGACAAGGCCGTACTCAAGGCCATCGCCACCACCGTCATCCAGACCTGCCCCGGCTTGAAGGATACGGCTCACGAAGTCGCCGGCGATTTACTGAAGAAGTACGGCATCACCGGCCTCGATCCGGATCATGTGTACTTCCATCGCTTCCAGGCAGCCCAAAGCAGCTCGAAAACCTTCACCGGTTGGGAGCATGTCGATGACAAGCCGACCTCCTCCCTGACCCTGACACAACTGGTAATCCAGCGTTTTCGTGCCACCGACCAGGACAACACCGACCTGCTCGACCTGTACGCGGGTTTCTATAGCGTCGGCCCGGATGCTGGCACTTTCGATGAAACCAACGAAGTGCGCCTGCATGGCAACGAGGTGCTGAAGGACTTCTGGAGCATTGATTTCAGTTCGCTGTACACCGATCGACTGACGGCCTTCTGGAACAATTCGGGCACCGACTTCCGCACCTTGGCCAAGTGCGATTTCCTGAACAAGGCGGTGCAGGCAAGGGATAAACACCAGTTGAGCGACGACGATTTCAATCTCGTCGTAGACGCCGTCATGGGACCGATGACCTGGCCGATCAGCCTGCAGCAGCTGCAATCGGAACACCCTGATACACAAATGCGGGTCCGCACCCTTGATGTCGATGGCTATGTCGCTACCAACATTCTGCGAATCGTAGCCCCCAAAGGTCGGCAAATCGTCTACCTGCCCGGTGAAACCGATGCGTTCCAGGTGTTGGAAACCGCCACGGACATGCACTGGTGGATGTTGCAACGGATGAACGCGGAGGCTGCGCGTCAGGCATTCATGACGCACTTCTCCCTGACCGATCGGCAGTCTGTCGCCGAGAACATCACCGATATCATGAATCGGCTGGTCAGCACCTGGGGCAAGTACGACCATCACCTGATCAACCAGAAAAACCAGGTCATTCACGGCGACGCATTCAGTTGGATGCGCGACTCGAGCAAAGACGCGATGTTCGACGAAGCCAAGCTGTCGTTGACCTCCAATGGCGATCTACGCAAAAAACTCTGGATCGGTTACCTCAGCGCCGGTGTGAAAGTGTTCGGTCCGATGGCCGTTGTCGGCTGGCCGGTCGCACTGCCAGTGGTCGGTGCCAGCATCGCCAACATGGGCTTGAACATCGATCAGGCGGTCAACGCAAAAACGGCCGAAGAGCGCAAGGCCGGTATTCTTGGCGCCGTGCTCAGTAGCATTGATTTGCTGTTCAACCTGCTCGTCCTGAAGGGCCCCGGCTCGCTGACAGAAATCGGCCCCGAGGTCGATGCCGCCGAAGCGGCGGAAATGGCCGACCTGATTGAATCGACGCAATCGGCCGAAGGGACCAGCCCGGTGACCGAACTCGAAATCGCGAAACCGGCCACCAACCCACCAAACGAGCAGGTGCCGGACGCCTACAAACTCAATGAGCCACTCAACGAGGACAGACTGGAACGTGAACCGGGTCAATTTCAAGGCACGTACCGGCTCGATTCCAATCCTTTGAGGGCTATCAAGCTCAACGACAGCGCTTATTACGTACGCTATGTGAACGATCCCAACGGGCGCAGTTACTGGGCAATCATCGATCCGGCCAATCCTCATGCCTTCACGGGTCCGATTCCCGTACGTTTAAGCGAAGGACAATGGGAGATCGTGCCCCGGCTGGGCCTGAAGGGCGGCATGGACGTACCGCCTGCTTCTGCCGGCGCAGCCAGTGAACCCACTGTCGCCGCGTGGGCGCGAGTACCGGGCGTTCATGTAGCCGGCCTCGAAGCACCTGACATGAGGGAACTGGCGCTCGGTGGAGCAGACCTGCACGGTGCGCCCGGATCCGACACTGTGCGCGAGTTCGAATGGGCTCATCAGGAACCTCGCAGAATCCTGGTGCGCGACGCCCGGACCTGGTACGAAGTTAATCCTCCGGTTCCCCGGATACCAGTATCGACGGCGCAGCCGATCGAAACGCCCGGCGAGCTGCTGGAAATGGCATTCGCGAACAAGCCGGGGCTGATCGTCGGCGAGCGCTACGGGAGTATCGGCAGCAAACAGTTCCTGATCGAAAACATGCCCGCCCTGGCCCAACGCGGGGTGAGGACGCTGTACTTGCAGGAACTGCTGGCAAACCTCAATCAACTCGATCTGGACACCTTTGCACGAACCGGCGAAATGCCCGAAGAGCTGGAAAACTACCTGAAGAAGCTCGACATCAAGGCCGGCAACGATCCCGACGGCAGGTTCAATCTGCAGGCGTTGGTAAAAGCCGCCAATGACCAGCGTATCCGGGTGCAAGCCATCGACATGTCGATAACCTACAACATCGGCGATACCCCGCTGACTCGACATCCTGACGACCAGATGGCGAGAAGTTTTTTTGCCAGCGAAGTCATTCACGCCAATCAATATTTCAAGGGCACGGCGAAATGGGTCGCCTTGGTCAATCAGGAAAACATGACGACCTTCAGGGGGTATCGGGGAATCAGTGAACAAACCGACGCGCTGAGCCTGCGTATCGATGATGTGCCACCGGGTCATGTACAGCCCATCAGCGTCGACCCGGGGCTGGCGGTGGAGTATGCGGACTATCCGGGTTCCCCTGTCGATGAGGCGGTGCCAGGTCAGACCGACCCCGACGGCATCCAGGCATTGATCAAAGGCGACTGGCGTGTGCAGATGCAAACCCCGTGGGCGTACCGATCCCTGCAAGCGTTGAAATCGCTGTTGTCGGAACCGGGGATGTTCACCTTTCAGCGTTATAGAAGCAGCATTCTGGTGGTTTATCGCGACGCTGACTATCGAATGGCGGACAGCGTCCTCCGCTCGACACCCGGCGGCCGGCTCAATCTGGATACCCCTTTGGCGCCAGCCTTCGAGTCCATGACAGTGGATAACCTTGATGAATTGAAACGGGCCTTGATCGCCAGGGGCATGCGGCCAATGGGCTGGTCCGAACTCTCGGATACCGAGGCGCTCGCCGCAGCACTGGGCGACGAACTCACACCCACCCTGGCGCAGCTTCCGCAAGGACCCAGAGTCCCGGAAAACTGGCAAGCCAACGAACTGCTCGAAGGAACAACCCCCGTCAGCGAGCCGGGAAAATACCAGGGCATCTATCGACTCGATTCCGACCCATCAACCGCCATTATGCTGAATGACACCGCCTACTACGTTCGCTTCCAAGAAGACGCCAACGATGTCGGGCATTGGGCTATCGTCGATCCGCAACGACCTTCGAGCTTCGCAGGTTCCATCCCTGTGCGCCTGAACGCCGAAGGTGAATGGGAAACGATGCCACGGTACGGACTCAAGGGCGGTGGCAAACCCTCGGCACCTGCGGGCTCAAGTACCGCCGTAGTGCCCCTGCCCGCCTCAGAGTACGACGTCCCTCCCCGACTAAGGCCGCACCTGGAAGAAGGCGCTTCCGGTTTGGCTGGTTATTCGATGCGCGATGCTTACGACGGCGTCAAAGCGTTCGACCCCTACCGGGATTTCAAGGCCATCAGGAAGCGTCTTTATCATGATGCCACTGAGTTCTTCAAGAACCCGGCGCTACCGCCTAAACCGCCCACTCCAGCCTTCGAACCATCTGCCAGTTCCGCGCAAGTCATTAAAAAGATTTTCGAAAATGCCCGAGGGCTGGTGATCGGCGAAAGCCACGGCGACATCGGCAGTAAAGAGTTCCTGATCGAAAACATGAGCGTGTTGGCCGAACACAATGTGAAGACGCTCTACATGGAACATCTGCTGACCGATTTCCATCAGGCAGCCCTCGACTCTTTCACCCAAACCGGGGCCATGCCCAAAGAACTGGAGACCTATCTGAAGGCACTCGATGCCGGGCACATGACCGATCCGCTTGAACGCTATACGTTCCTTGAGCTGGTCAAGGCGGCCAAGAAGCAACGAATCCATGTACAAGCCATCGACAGCATGGCGAGTTACAGGGTCAACGGCATGGAAATCACCTCGGGCCAGACATACATCTCGGATGCAACGGCGCGACAAAAAATGATGAACTACTTTGCCAGAACGATCATTCGTACCGACCAGGCTGTGCGTGGCGCGCACAAATGGGTGGCGCTGATGGGCAACTCCCATTCCAATACCTTCCAAGGCGTAGCCGGTGTCAGTGAGCTGGAGGAAGGCATTGGTATACGTGTCGAAGACGTCATGGAGGGTCAGTCAAAGGGTATCGCGGTGGATCCGGGAAAAACCCTGCCAACTGGCGAGGGCAATGAAACCGCATGGGTCAAAGGTGATCTGCGGCTGCAAATGGAATCGCCCTGGGTCGCGAAGACGACTCCTGAAATAGAAACGTTATTGACCCGTCCCGGTATGTATACGCTGAAGCAAGAACCCACCGGCACTTACCTGATGCATCGTGGCCGCGACAACGCTGTGGTGCGCACGCTGATTGAAACCGACGACAGTCTGTACTTCATCGAGCGCCCTCGCTGGCCTTCGGTCAACGGCAAACGCTTTGCCAACCTCAAGTTGCTGTTAAAGGCACTGGATGACATGAACATGACGTTGGCAGGTTGGTCAAAACCGCTGTAACCGGCGCACAAAAAAGCCGTGTGAAATCGGATTTCACACGGCTTTTGCTCAAGCGCTCAAGTCATCAAGGCTTGCGCGGGATCACTCCCACTCAATCGTCGCTGGCGGCTTGCTCGACACGTCGTAAGTGACGCGGGAGATGCCTTCGATTTCATTGATGATGCGGCCGCTGACGGTTTCCAGCAGTTCGTAAGGCAGGTGTGCCCAACGCGCGGTCATGAAGTCGATGGTTTCCACGGCACGCAGGGCCACGACCCAAGCGTAACGACGGCCATCGCCGACAACGCCCACCGATTTCACCGGCTGGAACACCACGAATGCCTGGCTGACTTTGTGGTACCAGTCGGCTTTGCGCAGCTCTTCGATGAAGATGTGGTCGGCGCGACGCAGCAGGTCGGCGTATTCCTTCTTCACTTCACCAAGAATCCGCACACCCAGGCCCGGGCCAGGGAACGGGTGACGGTAGACCATGTCGTACGGCAGGCCCAGTTCCAGGCCCAGACGACGGACTTCGTCCTTGAACAGCTCGCGCAGCGGTTCAACCAGCTTGAGGTTCATTTCTTCCGGCAGGCCGCCCACGTTGTGGTGCGACTTGATCACGTGAGCCTTGCCGCTTTTGGCGCCAGCCGACTCGATCACGTCCGGGTAAATGGTGCCTTGGGCGAGGTACTTGATGTTATCCAGTTTGTTGGACTGGGCATCGAACACGTCGATGAAGGTACGGCCGATGATCTTGCGCTTCTTCTCTGGGTCGCTTTCGCCAGCCAGATTGTCGAGGAACTGATCCTCGGCGTTGGCACGGATAACCTTGACGCCCATGTTCTCGGCGAACATGGCCATCACTTGCTCGCCTTCGTGCAGGCGCAGCAGGCCGTTGTCGACGAACACGCAGGTCAACTGGTCGCCGATGGCCTTGTGCAGCAGCGCGGCAACCACCGAGGAGTCAACGCCGCCGGACAAGCCGAGCAACACGTTGTCGGTGCCAACCTGGGCGCGGACCTGGGCGATGGCGTCTTCAGCAATCTTCGAAGGTGTCCACAGCGCTTCGCAGCCGCAGATGTCGAGGATGAAGCGCGAGAGGATGCGACCGCCCTGCTTGGTGTGGGTCACTTCCGGGTGGAACTGCACGCCGTAGTAGCCGCGAGCATCGTTGAACATGCCGGCAATCGGGCAGCTCGGAGTGCTGGCCAGGATGTGGAAGTCTTCCGGCATCTTGGTGACCTTGTCACCGTGGCTCATCCACACGTCGAGGCCGAACAGGCCATCGGCGTCGATGTGGTCTTCGATGCCGTCCAGCAGGCGGCTCTTGCCGACCACGTCAACGCGGGCATAACCGAACTCACGCAACTCGGAACCTTCGACCTTGCCACCCAGCTGTTCAGCCATGGTCTGCATGCCGTAGCAGATACCGAAGACCGGTACGCCCAGGTCAAACACCGCTTGCGGGCAGCGCGGGCTGTCGGCTACGTGCACGGACTCGGGGCCGCCGGCGAGAATGACGCCTTTTGGAGCGAATTCGCGAATCGCTTCGTCGTCCATGTCGAACGGATGCAGTTCGCAGTACACGCCGATTTCACGCACGCGGCGGGCAATCAGCTGGGTGTACTGGGAACCGAAGTCGAGGATCAGGATGCGGTGGGCGTGAATGTCGAGGGCCATGTGGTCAGTCTCGTCTATGCAGTTCGGTGAAGAGAATCAGAAACAACTCGGGGCTGAAAACAGCCCCGGTTACTTAACTTATTGCTGGAAGCCTCAACCTACGCGGTAGTTTGGCGCTTCTTTGGTGATTTGCACGTCGTGAACGTGGGACTCGGCCATGCCAGCGCCGGTGATCCGCACGAACTCAGGCTTGGTGCGCATTTCTTCGATATCGGCGCTACCGGTGTAGCCCATGGAAGAACGCAGGCCGCCCATCAGTTGATGGATGATGGCGCTCAGGGTGCCCTTGTACGGAACACGCCCTTCGATGCCTTCCGGAACCAGTTTCTCGGCGCCTGCCGAGGAGTCCTGGAAGTAACGGTCGGAAGAACCTTGAGCCTGGGACATGGCGCCCAGCGAACCCATGCCGCGGTAAGCCTTGTACGAACGGCCCTGGAACAGTTCGATTTCGCCTGGCGCTTCTTCGGTACCGGCAAACATCGAGCCCATCATCACGCAGGAAGCACCGGCAACGATGGCCTTGGACAGGTCACCGGAGAAACGGATGCCGCCGTCGGCGATCAACGGAACGCCTGTGCCTTCGAGGGCTGCGGCGACGTTGGCGATGGCACTGATTTGCGGAACGCCGACACCGGCGACGATACGGGTGGTGCAGATCGAGCCTGGGCCGATACCGACCTTGACTGCGTCAGCGCCGGCTTCGGCCAGGGCCTTGGCGGCAGCGCCGGTGGCGATGTTGCCGCCGATGACCTGCACTTCAGGGAAGTTCTGTTTGACCCAGCGAACGCGGTCGATCACGCCTTTGGAGTGACCGTGAGCAGTGTCGACCACCACCACGTCAACGCCAGCGTGAACCAAGGCAGCTACGCGGTCACCGGTGTCTTTACCGGTACCGACTGCAGCGCCAACGCGCAGACGACCTTGATCGTCCTTGCTAGCCAGTGGGTAAGCCTTGGCTTTTTCGATGTCGTTGACGGTCATCATGCCTTTGAGGGCGAATTTGTCGTCGACGATCAATACGCGTTCGATGCGGTGCTTGTGCAGCAATTCACGCACATCGTTCTTGTTGGCGCCTTCCTTGACCGTGACCAGACGCTCTTTAGGCGTCATCACTTCACGGACGCTGGCGTCCATGCGGTTTTCGAAGCGCACGTCACGGGAAGTGACGATGCCGACCAGGTCGCCATCGTGCAGTACCGGAACGCCGGAGATGTTGTGCTGGCGAGTCAATTCGAACAGTTCACGAACCGTGGCGTCAGCCTCGATGGTGATCGGGTCCTTGACCACGCCGGCTTCGTAACGCTTGACCTTACGCACTTCGGCAGCTTGCTGCTCGATGGTCATGTTCTTGTGGATGATACCGATGCCACCTTCCTGAGCCATGGCAATTGCCAAACGGGCTTCAGTAACGGTGTCCATGGCAGCAGAAACCAGTGGAATATTCAGCTCGATGCCACGGGTAAGGCGGGTCTTGAGACTGACTTCGTTAGGAAGAACCTCGGAATAACCGGGCACTAAAAGAATGTCGTCGAAGGTCAGAGCTTCTTGGCTGATACGCAGCATCGCGGGGGCTCCCGAGCGGGAAAATGGAAGCGCGCCATTATAGTCAGACACCCCCTCGGGTTCAATGTAAAACTCTGTCTATTATTGGCATTACTGACATACGGAAAAACGACGCCTCTGTAGGAGCTGCCGAAGGCTGCGATCTTTTGACTTTGATTTTCAAAAACAAGATCAAAAGATCGCAGCCTTCGGCAGCTCCTACAAAGGCGTCGGCGTTCAGAGTTCGACCTTGACCCAACTCACGGGTTGATCCAGCCAATCGGCAAATTCGTCGATGAAGCTCTGCTTGAACCCGGCTTCGAGCCAGTTGTTGAAGATGAACCCCAGGTTGGAGAAGCCGCATTCCTGCAAGAACAGAAACCCGTTGATGTCGTCTTCATGTCCGCATTCAGGACACGTGAAGTTATCGGTGCGCCCCGGCATCCACTCTTCCAGGCTTTCGAACAGCGCTTCGCCGATTTCCTTGCGGCACTCGGCGCAGCCGGCCTCTTCGAGAAATCCCTTGGCCGGTGTATAGATGCAGCGCTTGGTGATGATCTCAAGGCCATTGATCGGCTCGCCGAACGGCAGCGCGTCAGGGTGCAGGACCACGGCGCGGGCACCGTCGGCGATGGCGTGGGCCATGCGATTGCCGGTGCGGCCACAGGTGGTCAGTTCTTCTTTAATGATGTTCTTGCGCACCAGCCAACGCACGACCGCCCGGGCCCGGGGTTCGTGTACCGGCAGGGTGGAGATTTTCGGGACGATGATGCTTTGCGAGTTCATGGTGCAAGCCTACTGCGTCAAATGGATATTTCTGCGGCGTGTCGGATGACGCTTTCGCGGGCAAGCCTCGCTCCTACAGGGGTTAATGCCGTTCGCAAATTTATGGAACGACACCAATCCCTTGTAGGAGCGAGGCTTGCCCGCGAAGGCGCCAGGGCGGCCGGCAGCTTAATCCCTGACGAAATCCGGTCAAGTACTCAAATAGCGCCCGATCAAGGCAATCCCGCTGGCCAGCACCAGCCAGGTCACCAGCCGCACGAATGCCTCGCGAGACAATTTCATGGTCAACCGCCGGCCAATCCACAACCCCAGCGCCATCGCTGGCAGCAAACACAGCGCCAGTACCAACAAGGGTAGCTCGGCATACACACCGGCGATGGCAAACAGGCTCAAACGCACCACGGTGCTGCAACTGATCAGCGCACTCTGGGTCGCCCGGGCCGCGTCCTTGGGCAGCCGACTGTTCAAATAGATCGCATATAAAAAGCCGCCACTGCCAAACAGCGCCCCGAACATCCCGCCCACCGTGCCCATCGGCACCGCCCACCCGGCGGACAATTGCGCCGGACGGGTTTTAATCCACAGGCTGTAAATCGCATAGGCGCTGATAAACAGCCCCATCAACAGCAGCAAAACATCGGATTTCAGGTTCAACAGAAAAATCACTCCCAACGTGCAGCCCACTGCCATGCATGGCAGCAGCCGCAGCAATTCGGGCCTCGCTACATCCCGTCGCGAGGGCAGCAGATTGCCGAATGCCGCGACGAAATCCAGCAGCACCAGCAGCGGCACGATTTTCGACAGCGGCATGAACAGGATCAGAATCGGCCCCGCCACCAGCGCGGTGCCAAATCCGGCGATGCCGAACACGATGTAGGCCAGGGCAACGCCCAACCCGATCACCAGCCAATCCACCGTACCCCACGGCCATTGGTTTAACAGCTCCAGCACATTCATCGACACGGCTTCCTTTTATTCCAGTGCTGACTTTAGCCAGCGCCGAGCGTTGCGACTAATATCTTCAACATCGACTACCTATCTCGAAAAGGCATGCCTTGTGCTTTCAACCCGTCAATTGCGTTACTTCGTGGAAATCGCCGAGAGCGGCAGCTTCAGCGCTGCGGCCGAACGACTGTTTATTGCTCAATCTGCCTTGAGTCGACAGATCAAGGACATGGAAACCCGGCTGCAAACGCCGCTGTTTGAGCGCACCGCGCGCCAACCCCGACTGACGGCGGCGGGCGAAGCCTTTTTGCCTCGGGCCAGAAACCTGCTGAACGAACTGACCAAGGCCAGCGAAATGGCCACTCAGGTGGGAAACGGTCAACTCGGCACTTTGCGCCTCAGCCATTCCAGTACCGTGCCCATGAGCGGTCGGCTGCTGCGAGGCATCAGCGTCTATCTGAATCGGCACGCCGGTGTGTCCGTGGACATCGTCAAGCTGTCCTCCGAGACGCAACTGGAAGAACTGGCCGAAGGTCGCCTCGATGTGGGTCTGTTGCGCCTGCCGGTATTGCGTCAGCGTGAAGGGGTGCAGATTGTTCCGCTGTACAGCGAGCGTCTGTTACTGGCGGTACCGCCGAATCATCGGCTGGCTGTGGATAAGTTCGCGCAAGGCATCGATCTGGCGCAGTTGAAGAATGAAGCGTTTATTTCCATCCCTCATCCACAGCGTGGCGGCCTGAGTTATCTGTCCGCCGAGTTGTGCATGCGCCAGGGGTTCTTTCCCCAAGCGGCTCGGGTGGTGTCACGCAAAACCACGCAACTGCAATTGATCCAGGCCGGGTTCGGCATCGCGCTGTTGCCGGAGTCGATGCAAGACATCGCGCCGCCGGATATCCACTTTCTGCCCTTGGCCGATCCCGATTGCCACAGCACCGTCGCCCTCGCCTGTCGGCAGAGTCCCACTGCTCTGGTTCAGCAATTCATTCAGCACTTCACCCAATCGGCGTAGGAGCTGCCGAAGGCTGCGATCTTTTGATCTTCAGCAATTTCAGCCTCGCCGAAATTCAAGATCAAAAGATCGCAGCCTGCGGCAGCTCCTACAGGGGATCGTGCATTGCGCAGGAGATTGCCTTTAAACTGCGCCCCATGATTAAAGATCCCTTTGCAAGACTCGGCCTGGACCGGGAAGTCCTGACTGTCAGCCAGCTCAACGGCCGTGCGCGGGTGTTGCTCGAAGACGTGTTCAGCAATATCTGGGTCGAAGGCGAAATCTCCAACCTCGCCCGCCCGGCGTCCGGCCATGTGTATTTCACCCTCAAGGACAGCGGCGCCCAGGTGCGTTGCGCGCTGTTCCGGCAGAACGCCGCGCGGGTTCGCCAAGCGTTGAAGGACGGCTTGGCGGTCAAGGTTCGCGGCAAGGTTTCGCTGTTCGAAGGCCGTGGTGACTACCAACTGATTCTCGACACCGTGGAGCCGGCCGGTGACGGCGCCCTGCGTCTGGCCTTCGATGCGCTGAAGGAAAAACTCAGCGCCGAAGGCCTGTTCAGCGCCGAGCGCAAAGTGCCGCTGCCGGCGCACCCGCAACGCATTGGCATCATCAGCTCGCCCACGGGCGCAGTGATCCGCGACATCATCAGTGTGTTCCGCCGCCGCGCGCCGCAGATCCAATTGACGCTGATCCCCACCGCCGTGCAAGGCCGCGAAGCCACCACGCAGATTGTCCGCGCGCTGAAACTGGCGGACGCCCGTGGTTTCGACGCGTTGATCCTGGCCCGTGGCGGCGGTTCGCTGGAAGACCTCTGGTGCTTCAACGAAGAAGCCGTGGCTCGCGCCGTGGATGCCTGCGTGACGCCAATTGTCAGCGCTGTCGGCCATGAAACCGACGTATCAATCAGTGACTTCGTCGCTGACGTCCGCGCCCCGACCCCGTCCGCCGCGGCCGAACTGCTCGCGCCGGACTCCAGCGATCTGGTGCGTCGGGTCGAAAGCCTGCACCGGCGCCTGGTGATGCGTATCCGCGACCGTTTGATGCGTGACCGGTTGCGCCTGGAAGGCATGGCCCGTCGTCTGCGCCACCCAGGGGAACGTCTGCGTCAGCAAGCACAACGTCTGGATGATCTGGACATGCGCATGCGCCGCGCGTTCGAACGCAGCCTCAATACCCGTCGCGAACGTTTGATCCGACTGGAAACCCGCCTCGCCGGGCAACATCCCGGGCGTCAACTAGCGATGCTTCGCCAGCGCCTCGACAGCCTCGCCGAGCGCCTGCCCCGAGCCATGCGTGAAGGGCTTAAATCCCGTCGCCTGCAACTGCAAAGTCAGATGCAGACGCTGCATGTGGTCAGCCCGTTGGCGACCCTCGCGCGTGGCTACAGCATTCTGCTGGACGAGCGCGGCAACGCAATCCGCAGCGCCGCGCAGACCCACACCGGCCAGCGCCTGAAAGCCAAACTGGGCGAAGGCGAACTGCACGTGCGGGTCGAAGACAATCACCTGACGCCCGTCACCCTTTCTTTACTGGATTGATCCATGCCGCGTTTTTTAGCTCCGCTGCTGTTGCTGTGCCTGACTTTCAATGCCCACGCCGACAGTTACATCACTCGCTTGTTGAACAAGCCGGTACCGGGTGGCGTGGCGGTGGTGGATCTGGGCAACTCCGCCCAGGCGCCGAAAGCCAGCTATCAAGGCAAACCGGTATTGGTGGTCAAGGAACAGAACAACTGGCTGGCCATTGTCGGCGTGCCGCTGACTGTCAAACCGGGCAGCCAGTCGCTTAGCAGCGGTGGTCGCAACCTGAACTTCACCGTCGGCGGCAAGCAATACCCGGAACAGCACATCACCCTGAAAAATACCCAACAGGTCAATCCGAACCCGGAGAATCTCAAGCGCATCGAGGGTGAGCTGGCGGAGCAAATCCAGGCCTACCGCAGCTTCAGCCCGAACACCCCAAGCAATCTGCTGCTGGACAAACCGGTCAATGGGCCGCTGTCGAGCAAGTTTGGCGTGCGCCGCTTTTTCAATGGCGAAGAACGCAATCCCCACGCAGGCCTCGACTTCGCGGTGCCTGCCGGCACGCCAATCAAGACCCCGGCCGCCGGCAAGGTGATCCTGATCGGTAATTACTTCTTTAACGGCAATACGGTATTCGTCGACCACGGCCAGGGCTTTATCAGCATGTTCTGCCACATGTCGAAGATCGACGTGAAAGTTGGGCAGCAATTGGCGCGTGGTGGCGTGGTCGGGAAAGTCGGCGCCACGGGGCGCGCGACCGGGCCGCATATGCACTGGAACATCAGCCTGAATGATGCGCGGGTGGATCCGGCGATTTTTATTGGGGCGTTTCAGCCTTAAATAGCCGATGAGGCTGATGGCCTCTTCGCGGGCAAGCCTCGCTCCTACGGATTTCGGGTGAACGCAGCATGTGACACGACGCAAGTCTGTAGGAGCGAGGCTTGCCCGCGAAGGCGATATCACAGGCACCGCTTATTCCGCCTCAAGGTCCTCAATCCCGTGGACCTCCCTGTGCGCCAGACGCTCTTTGATCCAGACTTGAGTTTCCTCCGAGAAACCAGCCAATTCTTCAGATGTGATCAGCTCATGAGTACACAGGCCCAGCAAATGAGCAGGCGCTTCATTGCGTGAATGACCGAAAACGCCAAACGCCCAATACAGCTCTTTTTGCCCGGCCTTCAGCAGTTCTTCACTGGCTTCAATACGTTCATAAGGCGCCAGGCTTTTATCCAGCACCGTGCGCTCGACCTCCTCCATGATCCGGATACACATCCGTTCATGGGCTACTGGACGCAATGCGCTATAGAGCTTCCAATCCGACTCGTTCATTGCCAACTCCTGCTTCCTGGTCGCCTGTTGAGGCTTTAAGAATAGCTGCGTCGACCGAACTGCAATCGCCAACCTTCAATTGCGCATCGCTCAAACCTCGCGCAAACATCAATACAATCTCTGCCACTTACCGCAACAAAATCTCAATAAACTCGACTTTTCGAGTATTCCTCTCAATTTTTTTCGACTGCTTGCCATCCTTCACCCCCGCGGTTAGGGTTGAAGGCATGAAAACCTCTCACACCCTCATTCAGCTTCGCCAGCACCGCAGCCTGTGCCTCGTCAGCGCACGACTGCCAGGCTGAATCGCGGTGCCTCGTCTTACGCTTCATCCCCAGAACATTTGATCCACCGGCAGGCCGCCTTTTTTCGGCCCACACAATAAGGATTTTTCCGATGAGCATGCTCAAAGACCCGTCTTCGAAATACCGCGCGTTCCCGACCATCGACATCCCGGATCGCACCTGGCCATCGAAGACCATCACCGCAGCGCCGATCTGGTGCAGCTCGGACCTTCGTGACGGCAACCAGTCGCTGATCGAGCCAATGGACGCGGTCAAGAAGCTGCGTTTCTGGAAAACCCTGGTGCAAGTCGGCGTGAAAGAAATCGAAGCCTCGTTCCCGGCCGCTTCGCAAACCGACTTCGACTTCGTGCGTACGCTGATCGAAGACGGCCACATCCCGGACGACACCACCATTCAGGTGCTGACCCAGGGCCGTGAAGATTTGATCGCGCGCACCTTCGAATCCCTGCGCGGTGCCAAGAAGGCCATCGTTCACCTGTACAATGCGACCTCCCCGTCCTTCCGCCGCATTGTCTTCAACCAGGACAAAGACGGGGTCAAGGCCATCGCCGTGAACGCCGCCAAGCTGTTCGTCAAATACGCCGCCCAGCAGCCAGAAACCGAGTGGACCTTCGAGTACTCGCCAGAAACCTTCAGCGCCACCGAGCTGGAATTCGCCAAGGAAGTCTGCGACGCAGTGATCGAAGTGTGGAACCCGACGCCTGAGCACAAGGTGATCCTCAACCTGCCTGCCACCGTCGAATGCGCCACTCCGAACATCTATGCCGACCAGATCGAGTGGTTCGGCCGTCACATCAACCGTCGCGACAGCGTGATCATCAGCCTGCACACCCACAATGACCGTGGCACTGGCGTGGCCGCCACTGAACTGGGTCTGATGGCCGGCGCCGACCGTGTCGAAGGCTGCCTGTTCGGCAACGGCGAGCGTACCGGTAATGTCGATCTGGTGACTGTGGCGTTGAACCTCTACACCCAGGGCGTCGACCCTGAGCTGGACTTCTCCGACATCGATGGCGTGCGCAAAGTCGTCGAAGAGTGCAACCAGATTCCGGTGCACCCACGTCACCCGTACGTCGGCGATCTGGTTCACACCGCGTTCTCCGGCTCCCACCAGGATGCGATCCGCAAGGGCTTCGCCCAGCAGCAACCGGACGCCCTGTGGGAAGTGCCGTACTTGCCGATCGACCCGGCCGACATCGGTCGCAGCTACGAGGCGGTGATTCGTGTCAACAGCCAGTCGGGCAAGGGCGGTATCGCTTACCTGCTGGAACAGGAATACGGCATCAACTTGCCGCGCCGCATGCAGATCGAGTTCAGCCAGGTCGTGCAGCGTGAAACAGATCGCTTGGGCCTGGAGATGACAGCCCAACAGATCCACGCATTGCTGCACAGCGAGTACTTGCAGGCCAATACCCCGTACGCGCTGGTCAGCCATCGCTTGCAGGAAGAAAACGGTCACAGCGCCGTGGAAGTGGAAGTTTCCAGCAAAGGCCAGGGCGAAACCAACCTGCACTGGCGCGGCAAGGGTAACGGCGCCCTGGAAGCGCTGGTGGCCGGTCTGCCGATTCCGGTGGAAATCATGGACTACAACGAACACGCCATCGGCGCAGGCACCAATGCCAAAGCCGCGGCCTACATTGAACTGCGGGTCAATGGTGAGCGTGCGGTGCATGGTGTGGGCATCGATGAGAACTTCACCACCGCCAGCTTCAAGGCCCTGTTCAGCGCGCTGAACCGCTCCCTGAGCCAGCCGGAAGCGAAAGCGGCGTAAGTCTGCGCTGCAATGCAAAAGGCCCCGGGGTGTGAACCTCGGGGCCTGATCGTTCCCACGCTCCGCGTGGGAATGCAGCCCGTGACGCTCCGCGTCACTGGACGCGGAGCGTCCCTTGAGGCATTCCCACGCAGAGCATTGGGAACGATCGGTTACGTGAATTCGAAGGTATCCGCATCCAGATTCGCCGGAAACCGTGCGCGATAAGCCGCCAGCTCCGCCGCGTCCAGAACGACCTTGAAGACACCATCGGCATCGCCTGCGCTGAGCAACGTCTCACCCTGAAAATCCAGCACCTGACTGTCGCCGGTATACGCAAAGCCTTTGCCATCGGTACCGATGCGGTTCACCGCTGCCACATAGCAAAGGTTTTCGATCCCCCGTGCCGGCAGCAAACGGTTCCAGTGCTGACGCCGGGCGCCCGGCCAATTGGCGGTGTACAGCAGCAAGTCGGTGTCTTGAGGGTCGCGACTCCAGACCGGGAATCGCAGGTCGTAGCAAATCAGCGGCCGCACTCGCCAGCCCTTCAACTCGAACTGCACCTGACGCTCGCCCGGGGTGAAATGGTTGTGCTCGCCCGCCATGCGGAACAGGTGACGCTTGTCGTAGTGCCACACCTCCCCGTCCGGCCGCGCCCACAACAGACGATTGCGATGACTGCCGTCAGCCACCTGAACGATGATGCTGCCGGTGATGACCGCATCCAGTTTCGCCGCCTGAACCCGCAACCATTTACTGGTGGGGCCATTTTCCGGCTCGGCGAGGGTTTCCGATTCCATGGAAAAACCGGTGGTGAACATCTCCGGCAGGATGATCAAGTCCGCGCCGCGAGCCTGTTCCAGCAAGGGCTCGAAATGCTCCAGATTGGCCTGACGATCATGCCAGGCCAGGGTGGTCTGGATCAGCGCGACATTCAGATTGGGCAGAGCACTCAGATCACGCATAGTTTTGCCGCTGCTTCACGCAGGGTCTCCTCGCGTTTGGCAAAGCACAGACGCACCAGGCGCTGGCCTTCGGGTGGAGTCTGGTAGAACACCGAGATCGGGATGCTCGCAACGCCATGTTCGCGGGTCATCCACAGCGCCATCTCGACGTCATTGAGGTCCGGGCGAATCTGCGAGTAATCGACCAATTGGAAATAAGTACCCGCCACGCGGCTGAAACTGAAGCGTGACGGCGCCAGCAGATCGCAGAACAGATCGCGCTTGGCCTGATAGAAACCCGGCAACTCTTCGACGTGTTCCGGGTGCTCGGCCATGTAATCGGCCAACGCATATTGCAATGGCGTCACGCCGCAAAAACTGACGTACTGGTGAACCTTGCGCAACTCCGCGGTAAGGGCCGGCGGCGCCACGACATCACCGGTTTTCCAACCGGTGACGTGATAAGTCTTGCCGAACGAACTGACCACAAATGCGCGTTGATAGAGCTCTTCGTGAGCCAATACGCTGACGTGAGGCACGCCATCGAACACCAGGTGTTCGTAGACCTCGTCGCTGATCACATAAATGTCGCGGTCACGGATCAACGCTGCCAGTTGATCCAGCTCGGCACGACTGATCAATGCACCGCTTGGGTTATGCGGGGTATTAAGGATAATCATCCGCGTGTGCGGTGTAATGGCTTCATTAAGTTTCTGGAAGTCGATGCTGAAATCGCCGAGGCCCAGTTGCACATGCACGCAACGGCCACCCGCCAGCTCCACCGAAGGTTCATAACTGTCGTAGGCGGGATCGAACACGATCACTTCATCGCCGCTGTGGATCACCGCCTGAATGGCGCAGAAGATCGCCTGAGTCGCGCCGGGGGTGACCGTCACTTCACTGTCGGCATCGACATGGGCGCCGTAGCTGCGAGCAATCTTCGCCGCGATCTGCTGACGCAACACCGGCAGGCCGGTCATCGGCGAATACTGGTTGTGGCCACTGGCGATATGCCGAGCGACCGCATCACGCAGGGCCTGCGGGCCGTCGAAATCGGGAAACCCCTGGGACAAATTGATCGCCCCGGTTTGCGCCGCGAGCTGAGACATCTGCGTGAAGATAGTGATGCCGACATTCGGCAGCTTACTGGTGATCATCGGTGATTCCCTGGCTCTACACCCGGCTCTACGACGGCACGGGAGAGCTCGAGAATAGCCCAAACGGCGCCCATAAAAAAAGGGCGCCAACCGGCGCCCTTCTCTATTTTGATCGTTCCCACGCTCTGCGTGGGAATGCCGCCATGGACGCTCCGCGTCCACCGCCGATGTGACGCGGAGCGTCACGGGATGCATTCCCACGCGGGAGCGTGGGAACGATCAGCGGCAGCCGTGAATCAGCGCTTGTCGCGACGCTTCTTGTCGGCTTTCTTGTGGTGCGACATCAAACGACGCTTCTTGTTGACCTGACGGTCGGTGAGCGTGTTCTTGTTGCCTTCGTACGGGTTCTCGCCGCCCTTGAACTCGATGCGGATCGGCGTACCGACCAGCTTGAGCACACGACGGTAAGTGTTTTCCAGGTAACGGACGTAAGACTTCGGCACCTTCTCGATCTGGTTACCGTGAATCACGATGATCGGCGGGTTCGCGCCACCCAAGTGGGCATAACGCAGCTTGATCCGGCGGTTGTTGACCATCGGTGGCGCGTGCTCGCCGACCGCATCTTCCAGAATCTGGGTCAGGCGGTTGGTCGGCCAGCGGGTGACCGCGGACTTGAACGAGTTCTGTACCGACGCGTAGAGGTTGCCCACGCCAGTGCCGTGCAAGGCCGAGATAAAGTGGATGTCGGCGTAGTCAACGAAGAACAGTCGACGTTGCAGCTCAACCTTCACGAAGTCGCGCTCGCTCGGCGTCATGCCGTCCCACTTGTTGATCGCGATGACCAGCGCACGACCCGATTCAATGGCGAAGCCCAGCAGGTTGAGATCGTGGTCCACCACGCCTTCGCGGGCATCCATCACGAAGATCACTACGTTGGCGTCTTTGATCGCCTGCAGGGTTTTGACCACGGAGAACTTTTCGACTTCTTCGTGGATCTTGCCGCGCTTGCGCACACCAGCGGTGTCGATCAGCGTGTACTTCTCGTCGTTACGCTCAAACGGGATGTAGATACTGTCGCGGGTAGTGCCGGGCTGGTCATAAACGATGACTCGGTCTTCACCAAGCATGCGGTTGACCAGCGTCGACTTGCCGACGTTCGGACGACCGATGATGGCGATCTTGATACCGTCTTTTTCACTCGGGCCAGGAATGCGCTTGGCTTCCTCGCCTTCGGCAACGATCTCTTCTTCGCCTTCTTCTGCTTCTTCTTCGTCTTTCGGGAAATCGCTCAGGGCGATTTCCAGCATCTGGGTGATGCCACGACCATGAGCACCAGCGATCGGAATCGCGTGGCCCATGCCCAACGGAGCGAATTCAGCGCGGGCCATTTCAGGGTCGATGTTGTCGACCTTGTTGGCGACCACATAAGAACGCTTGTTACGCTTGCGCAAGTGCTCGGCGATCATCTGGTCGGCGGCGGTGAAACCGGCCTTGGCATCTACCAGGAACAGAACGACATCCGCTTCTTCAATGGCCAGCAGCGACTGCTCAGCCATTTTTTCGTCCATACCGTGCTCGTCACCGGAGATACCGCCGGTGTCGACCAGAATGTAGGAACGCCCTTGCCACTTGGCCTCACCGTACTGGCGATCACGGGTCAGACCGGACAAGTCGCCGACGATGGCGTCGCGAGTCCTGGTCAGGCGGTTGAACAAGGTGGACTTGCCGACGTTCGGTCGGCCCACCAGGGCGATTACGGGAACCATGCGGCTCTCCACTTCGTTATTTCAGAAAATACAAAAGCCGCTGCGAGGCAGCGGCTGGTGCTCGTGTAGGAGCGAGCTTGCTCGCGAAGAACGTAACAGCACCGCATTTATTCAGGCTGTACGCGTCATCGTTGACGACCTTCGCGAGCAAGCTCGCTCCTACATATAGGTGAAGCCGCTTGGGGATTAAACCCCAAGCATAGTCTTTACTTAATGGTCAGGGCTTCCAGTTTGCCACTGTTGCCATACAGATAAATCGTGTCACCCACCACCAGCGGACGGGCACGCAGGCCGTCGCTGTCGATGCGCTCGCGGCCGACGAAACGACCGTCCACCTGACTCAACAGGTGCAAGTAACCTTCCATGTCACCGACTGCAACATAACTGGAGAACACTTCCGGTGCCGACAGTTGACGGCGGGCCAGCGAATCGTTGCTCCACAAAGCAGTGGTAGAACGTTCGTCGACGCCTTCAACGGTGCCTGCAGACAGGCTCACGTAGACGCTGCCAAAACCCTGAGCAACGCCGGCATAGCTGGAAGCATCACGCTGCCAGAGCTGACGACCGCTTTCCAGGTCCAGTGCCGCGACGCGACCCTGATAGCTGGCGACATACAGCGTACCGCCGGACAGCAGCAAGCCACCGTCGATATCGACCACACGCTCGAGCTCCGAACGACCTTGTGGAATCGCTACGCGTTGTTCCCATACCGGCACACCGTTGGAAACATCCAGAGCGACTACTTTACCAGTCGACAGGCCAGCCACCGCGAGGCGGTTGGTGACGATCGGTGCGCTGGTGCCGCGCAGGGTCAGAACCGCTGGCGTGCTGTCATACAACCAGCGCTGGTTGCCAGTAGCGGCATCCAGACCGATCAGACGGTCATCCTGAGTCTGAACCACAACAACGTCACCGTTGGTGGCCGGCGGCGCAAGCACTTCACTGGTCACGCGAGCGCGCCATTTCTCTTCACCGCTACTGGCGTCCAGGGCAACGATTTCACCCTTGATCGTGCCGATCATGACCAGACCATAACCCACGCCAACGGCGCCGGAGACAGGCAGTTCAAGATCTTTCTTCCATTTGACGTCGCCATTGCTGCGATCCATCGCCATCACCACACCGGTGACGTCGGCGGCATAGATGGTATCGCCATCGATCGCCGGAACCAGCATGTTGTAGGTTTCGCCCTGACCGTCACCGATCGAACGACTCCACTGCTTTTGCAGAACCACTTCTTCTTTGAAGTCGGTCAACTCGGCCGGTGGCAATTCTTTTTTGCTATTGCTGCTGCAACCCGCGGCCAATATGGCCAGAGCCAGCAATGCTGCATGTTTCCAACGGATCACGTCACGCATCCCCTTTGGCCAGGTCGTCCAGCTTGATTTGTAGGCCACCGACCGCCGCTTCATCCGACAGTGCCGCCTTGGCTTTTTGATACGCCGCGTTCGCTTCGTCGGTACGGCCCAGCTGCACCAGCAGGTCGCCTTTGAGTTCTTCGCGAGTGGCCAGGAAGGCTTTGTCGGCATCGCCTTCGAGCAGTTTCAGGGCTTCATCGACCTTGTTCTGCGCGGCCAGCACCTGCGCCAGGCGCTGACGGGCGATTTCGCCGAGTGCCGGATTGGCCGGTTTGGCGACAATGGCTTTCAGCTCGCTGGCTGCGTCGTCCAGCTTGGCGCTATCGACTGCGACTTTCGCCACGAACAGGCTGCCGTATTGCGCGTAAGCGGTGCCGCCGAACTCGCTGTTGAGCTTGCCAGCCAGGTCCGAAACACGGGCAGCATCAGGCTTGCCGTCAGGCGTCAGCGTGGTTTCGAGCAATTGCTGATAGAGAATCGAGGCGCCTTGCGACTGATTGCTCTGATACTTCTGAAAGGCCTGCCAGCCGAACACGATGACCAGCGCCAACAGGCCGCCAGTGACCAGGGGCTTGCCATTGCGTGTCCACCAGTCCTTCAACTCCGCCAGATGTTCGTCTTCGGTACTCGACACCCCAATACTCCTTAATCGCTAAATCGGCTGTTTGACAGCTTCAACCCTGCACGACGCAGGTGGCCAGGTGTGCAGCAAGCGCATCCCAGGCAATGCTTTGTTGTTCACCCTGGCCACGCAGGGGTTTGAAACCTACCACTTGCTGGGCCATTTCGTCGTCACCGAGAATCAATGCGTACAGCGCACCGCTCTTGTCGGCTTTCTTGAACTGGCTTTTGAAGCTGCCGGCGCCGGCATTGACTTGCAGGCGCAGGTTGGGCAATTGATCACGAACACGTTCGCTAAGGACCAGACCGGCCAGCTCGGCGGCCTCACCGAAGGCGCAGAGGTAGACATCAACCTGACGGGAAATCTCTTCAGGAATCTGCTCCAGGGTTTCAAGCAGCAGCACCAGACGCTCGATGCCCATGGCGAAACCCACGCCCGTGGTCGGCTTGCCGCCCATCTGCTCCACCAGACCGTCGTAACGACCACCGGCACATACGGTGCCCTGGGCGCCTAACTTGTCGGTGACCCATTCGAAAACAGTCTTGCTGTAGTAATCCAGCCCGCGAACCAGCTTCGGGTTGATCACATAAGGAATGCCGGCGGCGTCCAGACGAGCCTTGAGGCCCTCGAAGTGCACGCGGGATTCTTCGTCGAGGTAGTCGGCCATTTTTGGCGCGTCGGCCAACGCCGCTTGAGTGTCGGGGTTCTTGGTATCCAGAACCCGCAGCGGGTTGGTCTTCAGACGGCGCTGGCTGTCTTCGTCCAGTTGATCCAGGCGAGCGGACAGGTATTCGACCAGTGCTTCACGATAACGACCACGGGACTCGCTGGTGCCCAGGCTGTTGAGTTCGAGCTTGACCGCATCGCGGATACCCAGTTCGCCCCACAGGCGCCAGGTCAGCACGATCAGCTCGGCGTCGATGTCCGGACCGTCGAGGTTGAAGACTTCGCAACCGATCTGGTGGAACTGGCGATAACGACCTTTCTGTGGACGTTCGTGACGGAACATCGGGCCGATGTACCAGAGTTTCTGCACCTGGCCGCCGCCGGTGATGCCGTGCTCGAGCACCGCACGCACGCAGGCCGCTGTGCCCTCAGGGCGCAGGGTCAGGGAATCGCCGTTGCGGTCGTCGAAGGTGTACATCTCTTTTTCGACGATGTCGGTCACTTCACCGATGGAGCGTTTGAACAGCTCGGTGAACTCGACGATCGGCATGCGAATCTGCTTGTAACCGTAGTTATCCAGCAGACGCGAAACAGTGCCCTCGAAATGACGCCACAGGGGAGTCTGTTCGGGCAGGATGTCGTTCATGCCACGTATGGCTTGCAGAGACTTGCTCACTTTAAATCCTTAAATTCATTCGGCGCTTTAGTCAGGGTCAGCCGCGAGCGATTACAGCTGCGTCGGCCTCGACCTTTTCGGCCGCTTTCTGACGGATCAAGCGTTCAAGCTCATCCACCAGATTGTCATTCGTCAGTTTCTGCGCCGGCTTGCCGTCGATGTAAATCAGGTTTGGCGTGCCGCCGGTCAAGCCGATATGGGCTTCCTTGGCTTCGCCCGGCCCGTTGACCACGCAACCGATCACCGCGACATCCAGCGGCACCAGCAGGTCTTCAAGGCGCCCTTCCAGCTCGTTCATGGTTTTGACCACATCGAAATTCTGCCGCGAGCAGCTCGGGCAGGCGATGAAGTTGATGCCACGGGAACGCAGGTGCAGGGATTTGAGAATGTCGTAGCCGACTTTCACTTCCTCGACCGGATCGGCCGCCAACGAGATACGAATAGTATCGCCAATCCCTTCGGCGAGCAGCATACCGAGGCCCACGGCGGATTTCACTGTGCCTGAGCGCAAACCACCCGCTTCGGTGATGCCCAAGTGCAGCGGCTGGACGATTTCCTTGGCCAGCAAGCGGTAGGCGGCGACAGCCATGAACACGTCGGAGGCTTTCACGCTGACCTTGAAGTCCTGGAAATTCAGGCGCTCGAGGTGTTCAACGTGACGCAAGGCGGACTCGACCAGCGCAGCGGGGGTCGGCTCGCCGTATTTCTTTTGCAGGTCTTTTTCCAGGGAGCCGGCGTTGACGCCGATGCGGATTGGAATCCCGCGATCACGGGCAGCATCGACCACCGCACGCACGCGGTCTTCGCGACCGATGTTGCCCGGGTTGATCCGCAGGCAATCGACGCCCAGTTCGGCTACGCGCAATGCGATTTTGTAGTCGAAGTGGATGTCGGCCACCAACGGCACTTTGACCAGTTGCTTGATCTTGCCGAAGGCTTCGGCGGCATCCATGTCCGGCACGGAAACCCGCACGATATCGACGCCAGCGGCTTCCAGACGATTGATCTGGGCCACGGTGGCGGCCACGTCATTGGTGTCGCTGTTGGTCATGCTCTGCACAGCGATAGGTGCATCGCCGCCCACGGGCACGTTACCGACCCAGATCTTGCGGGATTCGCGACGTTTGATTGGAGATTCGCCGTGCATGACTTATTGACCCAACTTCAGGCGAGCAGTCTCGCCACTGGTGAACGGAGCGACATCAACCACCTGTCCGTTGTAGCTGACCTGCGCGCCACGGGCGAAGCCCAGACGCACGGAAAATGGCGGTTTGCCGCTGACAGTAACATTTTCGCCTTTACGCTTTAGACCGCTTAACAGCACCTTGCCCGCGCCATCGGTCACTTGCGTCCAGCAATCGGCGGTGAATTGCAGTTGAACCTGGCCTTGGCCGGCCACCGGAGCTGGAGCTGGAGCGGTCGGAGCAATCGGAGCAGTAATAACGGGTGCAGGTACAGCGGGAACAGCCGGGGCAGGCGTCGCCGGTGTCGCGACAACCGGAACAGTGCTGTGGGCCGCAGCCGCGGGCGTTACTGCTGGAGCCGCTGGTGCTGGAACCGGTGCGCTCGTTTCGGCACTGACTGGTTCCTCGGTCGAAGTCTCGGCCTGAGGCAGCGCAAGAGGCGTTGCACCTTCAGCCTGGCCTTGAGCAACAGCCTGGTCTTCCGGCTCGTCCAGTGGATGGATCTGGGTGGTGCCGTCGGCGCCTTCGACTTCAACGTGTTCCGGAGCCAGGCCGATCAAGTCCTTGGTGCGCAATGAGGTTTGATCCTGCCACCAGACAAAACCACCGCCAATCACCGCGAGCAGTAACAGCAGGCTGACAATTCGCAAAATGGTGTGAGAAACCCGAACCGGCTCTTCGATACGCCCCAGGCTGTGGACGTTGCTGCCCTGGGAGTCGGTGCCGGTGGATTGGTCGAACTGTTGGACCAGAATGGCCTGGTCCATGCCGAGCAATTTGGCATATGTGCGAATATAGCCACGGGCAAAGGTGTGCCCTGGCAGCTTGTCGAAAGCGCCGGCTTCCAGATTGCTCAGGGAATTGACGGTGAGGTTGAGCTTGAGGGCCACTTCGGCCAGCGACCAGCCATTGCTTTCGCGAGCCTGGCGCAAAGTCTCACCGGGGTTAACGCGATTCGCTGCTACAACTTCGGGATGCGCCGCTTTCATCATTGCTCCGACAGGTATTGCTGATATTCCGGCGTACCGGGATAGAGTCGTTTTAATTGCAGGCCAAAACTGGCGGCCTTGTCGCGATCTTCGAACACTTTTGCCAGCCGAACGCCGAGCAATAGACTACGTGCATTTTGTTCGGTGAGCAGGCTAAAACGGTCGTAATAGTCACGCGCGGGCACATAATGCCTGTCTTCGTAAGACAACTCAGCCATTTCCAGCAATGCTCGTGGCTGTTGGCGGTTCAAACGCAGGGCTTTTTCCAGTTGCTGACGGGCCAGATCACGCTGGCCAAGCTTTGAAGCGGTCATACCCAGGTTTTCGAAAACCCGCGAACGCTCAGGATACAGGGTATCGGCGGCGGCCTGTTCGAAGCGTTCGTACGCCTCTTTGTAACGTTTCTCTTCGAAAAGAAAACTGCCGTAGTTATTCAGGATTCGTGCATCGGCGGGGCGAGAAGACAGCGCCTTGCGAAAATGCTGATCGGCCAGTTCCGGCTCCATCTCGGCCTGGAACACCAGCCCCAGAGCCGCGTTGGCGTCAGGATCCGAGCTATCCAGGTCCAAAGCCTTCTTCAACGGGACTTTGGCGCGCTCGGTCATGCCCTGCTGCAGATACCCCAGGCCCAGCTGCACGTAGGCGGCACGCGCTTCATCACGGCCCTTGCTGGTCTTCATCGGGTTGAAATCGCCCGACAGGACACAACCAGCACAGAGGCTGGCCAACAGCACAAGCAGCGCGAAGCGCAGGGACATAGAGATCCTCTCTTAATTATTGTTCGCGGCGTTTGTGGCGATATCGTTTTCGGCGCTCAACTCGCGCACGGCGATATAACGTTCGCTGCGACGGGTGCGATCCAGCACCTGCCCTACCAATTGGCCACACGCGGCATCGATGTCTTCACCGCGGGTGGTGCGTACGGTGACGTTGAAGCCTGCATGGTGAAGCTGATCCTGGAACCGGCGAATCGCGTTGTTGCTCGGGCGCTCGTAACCGGAATGCGGGAACGGGTTGAACGGAATCAGGTTGATCTTGCACGGAATGTTCTTGAGCAACTCGATCATCTCAACGGCATGTTCAACCTTGTCGTTGATGTCCTTGAGCAAGGTGTACTCGATGGTCAGCACGCGCTTTTCGCCCAGGGACGACATGTAGCGCTGGCACGACTCGAGCAGCATCTTAAGCGGATATTTCTTGTTGATCGGCACCAATTGGTTACGCAATGCGTCGTTTGGTGCGTGCAGCGACAACGCCAGGGACACGTCGATGTGCTTGGACAGCTCATCGATCATCGGCACCACGCCCGAAGTGGACAGGGTTACGCGGCGCTTGGAGATCCCATAGCCCAGGTCATCCATCATCAGATGCATGGCGGCTACGACGTTGTCGAAGTTCAACAGCGGCTCACCCATGCCCATCATCACCACGTTGGTGATGGCACGGTCGGCGGTCGCCGGGATGCTGCCGAACGATTTATTGGCAATCCACACCTGGCCGATCACTTCGGCGGCGGTGAGGTTGCTATTGAAACCTTGCTTGCCGGTGGAGCAGAAACTGCAATCCAGGGCACAGCCTGCCTGGGACGAAACGCACAAAGTGCCGCGTTTGCCCTGGGGGATGTACACGGTCTCGACGCAGCTACCGGACGCCACACGCACCACCCACTTACGGGTGCCATCGGTGGAAATGTCCTCGCTGACCACTTCAGGACCGCGGACTTCAGCAATGGCCTTGAGCTTGTCGCGCAAAGCCTTGCTGACGTTCGTCATGGCATCGAAATCATCAACGCCAAGGTGGTGAATCCATTTCATTACCTGACCGGCACGGAAACGCTTCTCCCCGATTGAGTCGAAGAATTTTTCCATTTCCTGTTGAGTCAGACCCAGCAGGTTGGTTTTTACAGTCGATGTAGTCATGGATTCACCTTCACTCTTAAGCCAATGCTTAGCGAGTGGTTACTTCAGTAGCTGCGAAGAAGTACGAGATTTCGCGAGCAGCAGCGGCTTCGGAGTCCGAACCGTGTACAGCGTTGGCGTCGATGGAATCAGCGAAGTCAGCGCGGATGGTGCCGGCAGCAGCTTCTTTAGGGTTGGTAGCGCCCATCAGCTCACGGTTCAGAGCGATAGCGTTTTCGCCTTCCAGAACCTGAACGACAACCGGACCGGAGATCATGAAAGCAACCAGGTCGTTGAAGAAACCACGAGCGCTGTGCTCAGCGTAGAAGCCTTCAGCTTCGGCTTTGGACAGTTGCTTCAGTTTCGAAGCTACGATGCGCAGGCCCGCTTTTTCGAAACGAGTGGTGATCTCGCCGATAACGTTTTTTGCAACAGCGTCAGGCTTGATGATGGAGAAAGTACGTTGAACAGCCATGGTGTAACTCCAGAAACGGTAATTTGCGAAAAATTAAACCCGCGAATTATACGCGGGTTCTTTGGTATTGCCTAACTGCGTACGGTGCAGAGATCAGTCTGCTTCTTCGATCCAGGCGGCCTGAATGGCTTCAAGCACCTTCTCGCCACCGCGGGTCGGATCATCACTGAACTCCGGCAATGCCAGCACCCATTTGTGCAGATCGACGAAGTTCACGTAACGCGGATCCACATCTGGCTTGGTTTCAGCCAACTGGATCGCGATTTCAAGCACATCAACCCATTTCAGACTCATTTCAGTTCCTTGAATCAGTGCGGCGCTTCGGCTGCATGGTTGAGCGAGTATTTCGGAATCTCGACGGTCAGGTCTTCAGTCCCGACGATCGCCTGACAGGCTAGACGCGATTGCGCTTCCAGACCCCAGGCCCGATCAAGAAAATCTTCTTCCAGCTCATCCGCCTCTTCCAGCGAATCAAAACCTTCGCGAATGATGCAATGGCAGGTTGTGCAGGCGCAGACGCCGCCACAGGCGCTTTCCATCTCGATATGGTGTTCATGGGCCAGTTCGAGAATAGAGATACCGGGCTCAGCCTCTACAACCATGCCTTCCGGACAAAACTTCTCGTGTGGCAGAAAAATGACCTGCGGCATCAGTTATCCTCGATTTCATTCAGGTTGCGCCCCGCCAGAGCGGCTTTCACCGTCGAATCCAGGCGGCGGGCAGCAAAGGCATCGGTCACTTGCGACAGACGCTTGGTCTGCTGCTCGATGGCGTAACCATCGGTGCCTTTCATCAATTCGGTCAGTTCCTGCATCTGCAATTCGATGACCATGCGCTCTTCGGCGTCAAGCAGGCGTTCGCCGTCAACCTCCAGAGCGCCCTGCACCGCCTCGATCAGGCGCTGGGCATCGACCTGCTGCTCGCGCAATACACGGGCGACTTTGTCGTCGTTGGCGTGCTGGAACGAATCCTTGAGCATTTTGGCGATTTCGCCGTCGGTCAGGCCGTAGGACGGTTTGACCTGAATACTGGCTTCGACGCCCGAACCCAATTCGCGGGCCGAGACACTGAGCAGACCGTCGGCGTCGACCTGGAAGGTCACGCGAATCTTCGCCGCACCGGCCACCATCGCTGGAATACCGCGCAATTCGAAGCGCGCCAGGGAGCGGCAGTCGCTGATCAACTCACGCTCGCCCTGCAAGACGTGGATCGCCATGGCCGACTGGCCATCTTTATAAGTAGTGAAGTCCTGGGCCCGGGCGACGGGAATGGTGGTGTTGCGCGGAATCACCTTCTCCATCAGACCGCCCATGGTTTCCAGCCCCAGGGATAACGGGATCACGTCGAGCAATAACAGTTCGCCGCCGTCACGCTTGTTGCCAGCCAGGGTATCGGCCTGGATCGCGGCACCGATGGCCACCACTTGATCCGGATCGATTTCGGTCAGCGGCTCGCGACCGAAGGCGTGCGCAACAGCTTCGCGGACGCGAGGCACGCGCGTCGAGCCACCGACCATGACCACAGCGTGTACGTCTTCCAACTCGATACCGGAATCACGCACAGCGCGGCGGCAGGCTTTCAGACTGCGAGCAACCATCGGCTCGATCAGCGTATTGAAGGCTTCACGGGTCAACTCGGCCTTCCAGTCGCCATAAGCAACTTCGACGGACGAGCAATGGGTCAGGGCTTCTTTGGCCGCACACGCGGTTTGCAGCAGATTACGTTGCGTACCCGGATCGAGGTCGGCCGACAGACCGGCGCTCTCGATAATCCAGCCAGCGATCGCGTGATCGAAGTCATCGCCACCCAGGGCGCTGTCGCCGCCGGTAGCCAGCACTTCGAACACACCGCCAGTCAGGCGCAAAATCGAAATATCGAAGGTGCCGCCGCCCAGGTCATAAATCGCGACCAGGCCTTCGGCGTGCTGATCCAGACCGTAAGCGACCGCGGCGGCGGTTGGCTCATTGAGCAAACGCAGCACGTTCAATCCGGCCAGCTTGGCCGCATCCTTGGTGGCTTGACGCTGAGCATCGTCGAAATAGGCCGGAACGGTAATCACCGCACCAACCAATTCGCCACCCAAAGTCGCTTCAGCGCGCTGACGCAGCACTTTGAGGATATCGGCGGAGACTTCGACCGGGCTTTTCGGGCCTTGCACCGTGTCGATGAACGGCATGTGCGACTCGCCATCGACAAAACGGTACGGCAGCTGATCGCCCAATTGCTTGACGTCGGACAGACCACGACCCATCAAGCGCTTGACCGACAGCACAGTGTTCAAAGGATCGGACGCGGCGGCCAGTTTGGCCGACTCGCCAACTTCGACGCGATCGGCGTGATAGCGCACGGCAGACGGCAGGATGACCTGCCCTTGCGCGTCGGCCAGAGGCTCGGAAAGACCACTGCGCAACGCAGCGACCAGCGAATTGGTAGTGCCCAAGTCGATCCCCACAGCCAGACGACGCTGGTGCGGTTGAGGACTTTGGCCGGGTTCGGCGATCTGCAGTAGGGCCATCGTGATCAGGACTTATCTGTATATCAGGCGTGCGACCGGAGCGGCACTGGGTTAATCGTCGAGGCGCTCTTCTAACTGGCGCACTTCGTAGGTGAGCTTGTCGAGGAATTGCATGCGCCGCATCAGGCGTTCGGCCTGTTCACGTTGCGCTGCATCATCCCAACAGGCTGCGAAGCTTTCGTTCAGTTCATCCTGCGCAACCTTCAAACGACGATTGAACACGGCAATGCCGGCCAGGTCGGCGCTGTCTTGCAGGTCTTCGAGCTCTTCACGCAACTCCATCTGCTGCAGAAGAAACTCCGGATCATGCACCGTAACCTCCAGCGGCAGCTCGCGACCGCCCATGGCGAGCAAGTAGCGCGCGCGTTTGGGAGGGCTTTTGAGCGTCTGGTAGGCCTCGTTGAGGCTCGCGGATTGCTCGAGCGCCAGCCGCTGCTCACGCTCAGAAGCGTCGGCAAAGCGGTCTGGATGAACACCGCGCGCCAACTCACGGTAGCGCGTGGCCAACTGCTCGAGATCCAGACGGAAGCTCGGCTGCAGTTCAAATAAAGCGAAATGACAAGGAGTACCCACAAGCAGCCTCAGATGTTGAAGCTTTCGCCGCAGCCACATTCACCGCGTACGTTGGGATTGTTGAACTTGAAGCCTTCGTTCAACCCTTCCTTGACGAAATCGAGCTCGGTTCCGTCCAGGTATGCCAGGCTTTTCGGGTCGATGATCACTTTCTCGCCGTGACTTTCGAACACTTGATCCTCTGCCACCACCTCGTCGACAAACTCCAGCACGTAGGCAAGGCCGGAACAGCCTGTGGTGCGAACACCCAGACGAATCCCTTCACCTTTGCCGCGCCCGTTGAGGGAGCGTCGCACGTGTTGAGCAGCCGCTTCTGTCATGCTGATAGCCATCGGTGACTCCTTACTCGTCGCCAAATCTTGAAAGTCAGATCAAGCCTTTCTTCTGCTTGTAGTCGCGAACAGCCGCTTTGATAGCGTCTTCAGCAAGTACGGAGCAGTGAATTTTTACTGGCGGCAGAGCCAGTTCTTCGGCCAGCTGAGTGTTCTTGATGGTCTCTGCTTCATCCAGAGTCTTGCCTTTCATCCACTCGGTCGCCAGGGAGCTGGAGGCGATAGCCGAACCGCAACCGTAAGTCTTGAACTTGGCGTCTTCGATGATGCCTTGTTCGTTGACCTTGATCTGCAGGCGCATCACGTCGCCGCACGCCGGAGCGCCGACCATGCCGGTGCCGACATCAGGATCTTCCGCGTCCATCTTGCCGACGTTGCGCGGGTTCTCGTAGTGGTCGATGACCTTTTCGCTGTAAGCCATGATTCTTAATCCTCACTCATCAGAGAGTCGCTCTTGAAGCCCTGCCAATCGTCGATTCGCAGGGCCCGGTTGCGGCGACTTGAATATCAGTGCGCCGCCCACTCGATTTTCGAAATGTCGACGCCATCTTTGTACATGTCCCACAGCGGCGAGAGAGTGCGCAGCTTGGTAACGGCCTCGCAGACTTTCTGCGCGGCGTAGTCGATTTCTTCTTCGGTGGTGAAACGGCCGAAGGTGAAGCGAATCGAGCTGTGTGCCAGTTCGTCGTTGCGGCCCAGGGCGCGCAGTACGTACGAAGGCTCAAGCGATGCCGAGGTGCAGGCCGAACCGGACGAAACCGCCAGATCCTTGAGCGCCATGATCAGCGACTCGCCTTCAACGTAGTTGAAGCTCAGGTTCAGGTTGTGCGGTACACGGGCGGTCATGCTGCCATTGACGTACAGCTCTTCCAGACCTTCGACCTGCTTGAAGAAACGATCGCTCAGGGCTTTGATGCGTACGTTCTCGGCAGCCATGTCTTCCTTGGCTACACGGAAAGCTTCGCCCATGCCCACGATCTGGTGGGTCGCCAGGGTGCCGGAACGCATGCCACGTTCGTGACCGCCGCCATGCATGGTCGCTTCGATGCGCACACGCGGCTTGCGGCTGACGTACAGCGCGCCGATGCCTTTAGGGCCGTAGGTTTTGTGGGCAGAGAACGACATCATGTCGACTTTCAGCTTCGACAGGTCGATCTCGACCTTGCCGGTGGACTGAGCGGCGTCGACGTGGAACAGGATCCCCTTGGAGCGGGTCAGTTCGCCGATGGCTGCGATGTCGTTGATGGTGCCGATTTCGTTGTTCACGTGCATGATCGACACCAGGATGGTGTCGTCGCGCAGGGCTGCTTCGACCATCTCTGGAGTGACCAGACCATCTTCGCGAGGATCGAGGTAGGTCACTTCGAAACCTTCACGCTCCAGTTGGCGCATGGTGTCGAGGACAGCCTTGTGCTCAATCTTGGTGGTGATCAGGTGCTTGCCTTTGGTGGAGTAGAAATGCGCCGCACCCTTGATTGCCAGGTTGTCGGACTCGGTGGCACCGGAGGTCCAGACGATTTCACGCGGGTCGGCGTTAACCAGGTCAGCGACCTGACGACGAGCGTTCTCGACGGATTCTTCAGCTTTCCAGCCGAACACGTGGGAACGGGACGCCGGGTTACCGAAGTTTCCGTCGACCAGCAGGCATTCACTCATCTTTTGCGCGACACGTGGATCAACCGGGGTCGTCGCAGAGTAATCAAGGTAAATCGGCAATTTCATGGACTATCTCCTAAATCAGGCTGGCTGGCGTGCCGCTAGCTCTTTGGCTGTCATTCGACGGCGGACGCTTCAATCTTGTCCAGGCGCGGCGCCTTGCTGTTGCAACGACGCTGGTCCTGACGCTGGGCTACTTCTTGCACCTCACGGCGAGTTACAAGGTCAGCCAAGCTGATACCGCTGAGAAATTCGTGAATCTGCAGGCTCAGGTCGCACCACAAGTGGTGGGTCAAGCAGGTGTCGCCTTGATGGCAATCGCCCTGGCCCTGGCATTTGGTTGCATCGACCGATTCGTTGACCGCATCGATCACCTGGGCGACCTGGATGCCCTGCATGTCGCGGGACAGCTGGTAACCACCGCCTGGACCGCGAACACTGGACACCAGATTGCTGCGGCGCAATTTGGCAAAAAGCTGCTCGAGGTAGGACAGGGAGATACCTTGGCGCTCGGAGATATCGGCCAGGGACACCGGCCCGTGCTGCGCGTGCAACGCCAAGTCAAGCATGGCGGTCACGGCGTATCGGCCTTTTGTAGTCAGTCGCATGGACAATTACCACGGAATTCGGAATGGGGCGAGTATGCAATTCCCGAGTATTTAAGTCAACTATAAGACCTAGTGCTTTACTCAGGTTTACCCGCAAAAGAGCGCGCGCATCATAACAAAGGCTGGCCGTGTACAGCCAGCAATTGCGCGTTATCGTTCTTCGCGGGCAAGCCTCGCTCCTACAGAATTAGCGCACCCATGCAGGAGCGAGGCCTGCCCGCGAAGAAGCTGACACGGTCTAGCTGGCCTGGCTCTGATCCTTGTCCTTCACACAGGCAAAGTCTTCTTCGCGCAGTTCAGGCAGATCTTTCGCACAGTAATTGCTACCCAAGTCCTTCAGCGCCCCGCACATCCCTTCAAGTCGACCATCGACTGCCTGCAGATGATCGAGCAACTGGTTAATGGCTCGAGCCACCGGGTCCGGCATGTCTTCGCCGACACCATAGGCATCGAAACCGATCTTCTCGGCCATGGCCTTGCGCTTGGCGTCCTGCTCCTCATCGGATTTGACGATGATCCGCCCCGGAATCCCGACCACCGTAGCCCCCGGCGGAACCGCTTTGGTCACGACCGCATTGGAGCCGACCTTGGCGCCGGCGCCGACGGTAAACGGACCGAGCACCTTGGCGCCCGCCCCGACCACCACACCGTCCCCCAGAGTCGGGTGACGCTTGCCCTTGTTCCAACTGGTGCCACCAAGGGTCACGCCTTGATAAAGGGTAACGTCATTGCCGATCTCGGCGGTCTCACCGATAACGATGCCCATGCCATGGTCGATAAAGAAGCGACGACCGACCTTGGCACCCGGATGAATCTCGATCCCGGTCAACCAGCGACCGAAGTTCGACACCACCCGCGCCAGCCATTTCCAGCCCATGCCCCACAACGCTGACGACAGGCGATGGATCCAGATGGCGTGCATGCCCGGGTAGCACGTCAGAACCTCAAAAGCATTACGCGCAGCCGGGTCACGATGGAAAACACTTTGGATATCTTCACGCAAACGCTCGAACATCATTAATCCTTCCGCTTTAGAAGCTCGCCACGGGCCGCTTTCTGGGTTTCCGTGAGGATGCCACGCAATATATTCATTTCCGCCCGGCTGACCGAGCTGCGTCCGTACAACCGGCGCAGACGCGCCATCAAGTGCCGTGGTTTTTCCGGATCGAGGAATTCGATGGTCACCAGGGTCTGCTCCAGGTGCTCATAGAATCGCTCCAGCTCATCCATGGTCGCCAGCTCACCACTCTTGGTGGACGCCACTTCATCCTTCTCGACCTTGCTCGGCTGACCTACAGCCGCCAACCAGGACATACGCACTTCATAGCTCAACACCTGCACCGCCGCCCCAAGGTTCAGCGAACTGAACTCAGGATCTGATGGGATGTGCACGTGATAATGACATCGCTGCAGCTCTTCGTTGGTCAGGCCGGAGTCTTCACGACCGAACACCAATGCGATCTCGGCACCCTGCTCCGCTTCCTCGACCACCTTCACACCGCATTCACGGGGATCGAGCAACGGCCAGGGAATGCGACGATCGCGAGCACTGGTACCGAGCACCAGATTGCAGCCGACCAAGGCATCTTCCAGGGTGGCGACGACTTGAGCGTTTTCAAGAATGTCACCGGCACCGGACGCACGCGCATCAGCCTCGTGATGCGGGAACAACCGCGGTTCGACCAGCACCAGCCGCGACAGGCCCATGTTCTTCATGGCACGCGCAGCACCGCCGATATTCCCGGGGTGACTGGTATTGACCAGGACGACACGAATGTTTTGCAGCAAGGGAGGCGCTCTCGAACACAATAAAGGGAGCCGAATCTTACAGCGCTCCATGGTGTCCCGCCTCAAAAATAACTGTTCACTTTTGACGGCGCTCAATGTGGCGTGTTGCGTTGCCGCTTCCCCCTATAGCGAGCTATGAGTCGGCGCGGCGCCTTGCCTGCCAACATTGAGCACTCATCAAAATGTGAGTGCATTTCCGAGACGGGACACACCGTTAAGCCATGAAAGCGAACACCGACCTTCTCCTGTAGAAACTTTCTGATAGAATGCCCGGCTTTCTTTAACAACCTTAGGTGACACATCCATGCAGCCCATGCTGAATATCGCGCTGCGCGCCGCCCGCAGCGCCAGTGAATTGATTTTCCGCTCCATCGAGCGCCTGGATACCATCAAGGTCGACGAAAAAGACGCCAAGGATTACGTATCCGAGGTGGATCGCGCCGCCGAACAGAAAATCGTCGACGCACTGCGCAAGGCTTACCCGAATCACTCGATCATGGGTGAAGAAACCGGCATGCACGCCGGTAACGGCATCGAAGGCGAAGAATACCTGTGGATCATCGACCCACTGGATGGCACCACCAACTTCCTGCGCGGCATTCCTCACTTCGCCGTCAGCATCGCCTGCAAATACCGTGGCCGCCTGGAACACGCCGTTGTTCTGGACCCGGTTCGCCAGGAAGAATTCACCGCCAGCCGCGGCCGTGGCGCCCAACTGAACGGTCGCCGCCTGCGCGTCAGCGGCCGCACCAGCCTGGACGGCGCCCTGCTGGGTACCGGCTTCCCGTTCCGTGACGACCAGATGGACAACCTCGACAACTACCTGGGCATGTTCCGCGCCCTGGTTGGCCAGACCGCCGGCATCCGCCGCGCTGGCGCAGCGAGTCTGGACCTGGCCTACGTTGCCGCTGGCCGCTTCGACGCTTTCTGGGAATCAGGCCTGTCCGAGTGGGACATGGCTGCAGGCGCCCTGCTGATCCAGGAAGCAGGCGGCTTGGTGAGCGACTTCACCGGCGGTCACGACTTCCTTGAGAAAGGCCACATCGTTGCCGGCAACACCAAGTGCTTCAAGGCAGTATTGACGGCGATCCAGCCGCACCTGCCAGCTTCGCTGAAGCGCTAAAAGCAAAAGCACCTCAAGAAAACGCCCCGACTTGTTCGGGGCGTTTTTTTGCGCAGAAAAAACCCCAACGTCGCACAATCCCTGCGGGATCGCCGCACCGCTCGCTCCTACAGGTTCCCCACCATAACGAAAAATGCCCCGTATCTTTCGATACGAGGCATTTTCTTGAATCGCCAGCCTGAACAGGCCGGCGTTTCGGCATCGGAAGCTGGACTTAAGCCAGTTTTTCCTTGATGCGAGCTGCTTTACCGGACAGGTCACGCAGGTAGTACAGCTTGGCTTTACGTACGTCACCGCGACGCTTGACGGCCATGCTGTCGATTTGCGGGCTGTAGGTCTGGAAAGTACGCTCTACACCAACACCGTTGGAGATTTTACGAACGGTGAAAGCACTGTTTACGCCGCGGTTACGCTTGGCGATAACGACGCCTTCGAACGCTTGCAGACGCGAACGATCGCCTTCCTTCACTTTCACCTGAACGACAATGGTGTCGCCCGGGGCAAAGGTAGGGATCTCTTTGGTCATCTGCTCTGCTTCGAGTGCAAGGATGATTTTGTTAGTCATGCTGTGCTCCTAAGGTAAATCATCGGATCTACCATCGATACGTTGTTAACTATCGTCCCGCTCGCGGATGTATTCCTCGAGCAGCTTCTTCTCTTCTCCAGAAAGCGAGCGGCTTTCCAGAAGATCGGCGCGTCGTTCAAAGGTCCTACCAAGGGACTGCTGTAAACGCCAACGCCGGATATGCGCGTGATTGCCACTTAGCAATACGTCGGGAACACGCTGATCCGCATACACCTCCGGTCGGGTGTAGTGCGGGCAATCCAGCAAACCATCCGTAAAGGAATCTTCCTCGGCGGAGTCCGCATGCCCTAAAGCTCCAGGCAGCAGTCGTGTAACCGCATCGATCAGGACCATCGCCGGCAGCTCGCCGCCAGACAGTACATAGTCGCCAATCGACCACTCTTCATCGACATGAGCATCAATAAAACGCTCGTCAATGCCTTCATAGCGGCCGGCAATCAGGATCAATGCATCCAGATTCGCCAACTCGCGCACCGCCGACTGAGTCAGTTGACGGCCTTGGGGGGACAGGTAAATTACCTTCGCCGCCTCCCCGGCTGCTGCCTTGGCCTGAACCAACGCATCTTCCAGGGGCTTGATCTTCATCACCATGCCCGGACCACCGCCAAATGGGCGATCATCCACAGTGTGATGTCGATCCGTCGTGTAGTCTCGCGGATTCCAACAGGTAAGCTGCAACAGCCCCTGCTTCACCGCCCGACTGGTGATGCCGTACTCGCTGATGGCGGAGAACATCTCGGGAAACAAACTGATCACTTCTACGCGCAGGTTAGCCACGTTTAGAAGCCCGCATCCCATTCCACCTTCATCTCGCCTGCGACCAGGTCGACAGCCAACACGCATTGCTCCGTATAGGGCAACAGGCGTTCGCGATCATCCAGGCTGCCAGCGCAAGGCTTGACCACCATTACATCATTGGCGCCGGTTTCCAGAAGATGATCGATTTTCCCGAGCAATTGCCCGAGCTGATCAATAACCTTCAGACCTTCCAGCTGGTACCAGTAGTACTCGCCATCGGTCAATTCAGGGAACAGGTTGCGCGGCACACAGATCTCATAACCGGCCAGAAGACGTGCTTCTTCACGATCATCGAGACCCTTGAGCTTTGCGACCAGGAACTTGTCGTTCCCACGTCCGCTGACCAGCTCGACCTGTTTCACATTGCCTTCACGCTTGAGCGTCCAGGTTTTGTACTGCAACAGGTTTTCAGTCGGATCAGTAAAGGAATACACCTTCACCTCGCCGCGAACGCCATGAACAGAATAAATTTTGCCAATAACGATCAAATCATCGGCAACAGCTGGCGTCGCGTTCATATTGCTCAGGCCGCAGCCTTGGCAGATTCCTTCAACAACTGAGCAACGCGCTCAGAAGGTTGTGCACCAACGCTCAGCCAGTAGGCTACGCGCTCTTGGTTCACGGACAGACGAACTTCTTGACCACGAGCAACAGGGTTGAAGAAACCAACCTGTTCCTTGTGCGAACCGTCGCGCGGGTTGCGGCTGTCGGTTACGGTCAAGTGGTAAAACGGGCGCTTTTTGGAGCCGCCAAGGGCAAGACGGATTGTTAGCATGTGAACATCGTTCCTGTAGTCGGTGCTGCAAATCTAAAGGCACAGCGGGCATAGGTGCCCGAAAGGCCGCATATTCTAAGGAATATCCGGACTTTTGCAAATGTCTTTTTCCGGCGGCCTATCGGCCGCCATCCAGATTTGCTATAGAGCCGTCGGTTAAAACGGCAAGTCAGCTCCCGCCAATGGCGGGTTTGCTGGAAAATCCACGTTGCCGTGGATAGCGCCGACATCACTGCCGGCGCGAATCTTTTACATCTTGGGCATGCCGCCGCCGGGCAACATACCGCCCATGCCGCGCATCATTTTGGCCATTCCGCCTTTCGCGGAGAATTTCTTCATCATCTTCTGCATCTGCTTGTGCTGCTTGATCAAGCGACCGATGTCCTGCACCTGGGTGCCGGAACCCATGGCGATCCGGCGCTTACGCGAACCGCTGATCAGCTCAGGGTCGCGGCGCTCGGCCGGGGTCATGGAATTGATGATGGCTTCCATCTGCTTGAACTGCTTCTCTGCCGCGCCCTGGGCGTTGCCCATCTGCGCCAGATTCACGCCGCCGATGTTCGGCAGTTTGTCCATGAGGCCGCCGAGGCCGCCCATGTTCTTCATCTGTTGCAACTGATCGCGGAAGTCTTCGAGATCGAAGCCCTTGCCCTTCTTCAGCTTCTTGGCCAGTTTATCGGCCTTGTCTTTGTCGAGGGTCTGTTCGGCTTGCTCGATCAGACTGAGCACGTCGCCCATGCCGAGGATGCGCGAAGCGATACGCTCAGGATGGAACGGTTCGAGCGCTTCGGTCTTCTCGCCCATACCGATGAACTTGATCGGCTTGCCGGTGATGGCTCGCACCGACAGCGCGGCACCGCCACGGGCATCGCCGTCGACCTTGGTCAGGATCACACCGGTCAGCGGCAGCGCATCGCCAAAGGCCTTGGCCGTGTTGGCGGCGTCCTGGCCGGTCATGGCGTCGACCACGAACAGGGTTTCGACCGGGTTGATCGCGGCATGCAACGCCTTGATCTCGCCCATCATCTCTTCGTCGATGTGCAGACGACCAGCGGTATCGACGATGACCACGTCGATGAATTTCAGTTTGGCTTCTTTAATAGCCGCTTGTGCGATGTCGACCGGTTTCTGGCTAAGGTCGGACGGAAAGAACGTCACGCCGATGTCGTTGGCCAGGGTTTCCAGCTGCTTGATCGCCGCCGGACGGTAAACGTCCGCGGACACGACCATGACCGACTTCTTCTTGCGCTCTTTAAGGAAGCGCGCCAGTTTGCCGGCGGTGGTGGTTTTACCCGCGCCCTGCAAACCTGCCATCAATACGACAGCAGGAGGAACGGCGCTGAGGTTCAAGTCTTCGTTGGCCGCACCCATCAGGCTTTCGAGTTCGGCCTGGACGATTTTCACGAAGGCCTGGCCCGGCGTCAGGCTGCGCGACACCTCGGTGCCGACAGCGCGCTCCTTGACCGAATTGACGAAGTCCTTGACCACCGGCAGGGCGACGTCGGCTTCGAGTAACGCCATGCGAACTTCGCGCAGGGTGTCTTTGATGTTGTCCTCGGTCAGCTTGGCCTTGCCGGTGACATGGCGCAGCGTCTGCGAGAGACGGTCGGTTAAGTTTTCAAACATTGCGCGATCCTTTCAGGCCCTGTGTAGACCGGGATAATGGCGGCCCAGACCGGAATAAACATGTGCTCGGCGAGCCTGCGGCGTGGGCAGGTCGCGGATTATAGCGAAGACTGCGTCTGGCGGACACCTCGCCGTCAGGTTGCATGGTCTTTCGTGCTGTGGGGGTTCTATGCCAAACTCAGCGCCTTTCGGGCTTGCCTAACAGGATTTATGCTCCCCTTGTCACCCAGTTTGCTTACCACCCTCGCCGCCGCCTGCTTATATGCCGCTGCGACCCTCTATCAAGGCACTCGTCTGGCCACCGGCGCCAAGGCGAACAAGCGCCTGCTGGTCACGCTCGGCGTGCTGGCCTTGCTGGCCCACAGCGCCAGCCTGCTTACCTATCTGCTGACACCGATCGGCCTGGCCCTGGACTTTTTCAGCGCCGCCAGCCTGATTGCCGCGGCGGTTATTGCCCTGACCCTGCTGGCCTGCTCGCGGATTCCGGTGGAAAACCTGCTGCTATTGCTGTTCCCGCTGGGCGCCGCCACCGTGCTGCTGGCACAGTTCGCCCCCGCCGGCACAGTGCAGATCATTGACGAAGAGCCAGGCATCCTCGCCCACATCCTCTTGTCGATCCTCGCTTACGGCATGTTCACCATCGCGGTGTTCCAGGCTTTGCTGCTGCTGGTTCAGGACCATCAGCTCAAACACAAGCATCCGTCCGGGCTGATCAAGAATTTCCCGCCATTGCAAACCATGGAAAGTCTGCTGTTTGGTTTCCTCTGGGCCGGCTGGAGCCTGCTGTCACTGTCGCTGATCTCCGGCTGGCTGTTCGTCGAGAACCTGTTCGCCCAGCACTTGGTGCATAAAACCCTGCTGGCGTGCCTGGCCTGGATCGTGTTCAGCGTGCTGCTTTGGGGGCGTAACCGCCTCGGCTGGCGCGGACACAAAGCCATTCGCTGGACCCTTGCCGGTTTTTGCCTGCTGATGCTGGCGTACTTCGGCAGCAAGCTGGTCCGCGAATACATTCTGCATATCTGACGGGCGGCATTAATGGACGACTTGCCCATAGGGCCGATGCTCGCGGTGCTGGCCCTGCTGATTTTATGGTCGGGGCTGTTTACCGCCATCGAAATTGCACAACAGCAATTGCTGGCTCAGCGCACGGCCTCGCGCTCGAGCGACAAACCCGTGGCCAAGCTGAGTTTCCCACTCAGCAGCCTGATCCTCTGCAACACCCTGTGTCGCGCGCTGGTGGTGGTCATCAGCACCTTGCTGGCGATTTTCACTTGGGCGCAAAACGGCCCATGGATTGCCGGCCTCGGTGCCAGCGCGGTGCTGCTGGTGTTCGCCGACTACCTGCCGCGCACCCTTGCCGTGCGCTATCCGGATGCCGTCCTGGCCCTGGGCAATACACTGCTCGGCATACCCTTGAAGATCGTCTACCCGGCTGCCTGGCTCCTCAATGCCATCAGCCAACTGTTGATGCGACCATTCGCCCGCAAAATCAACGTGGTGCAGCAAAGCGAGGACGAGGCACCGGCAGATCGGCACGACGATCACGAACACGCAGCCGGCCGCCCGCATTCGCTGTCAGGTATCCACGCGCTGGATAACATCACGGTCAACGATATTCTGGTGCCGCGCAGTGACGTCGACGGAATCAATCTGGACGATCCCCTCGAAGAAATCATCGAACAATTGCGCCATAACAGGCGCACCCGCCTGCCGGTATTCCACAGCGACATCAACCAGGTCGAAGCGGTGCTCAACACCCGGCAGATCCGTCATTTATTGCCGGATTCAAGCCTGACCCTGGAAGCGCTGCTGGCAGCCAGTCACGAACCGTATTTCGTACCGGAAAGCACCCCGCTGCAGCTGCAATTGCTGAACTTCCACAAGCAGCAGCGGCGTTTGGGCATGGTGGTCGACGAATACGGAGAAGTGCTGGGCATCGTGACCCTGGAAGACATTCTCGAAGAAATCGTCGGTGAATTCGAAAGCCAGCACAGCCTGGATAATCCGCACATCCACCCGCAGGCCGATGGTCGCCTGGTCATCGAGGGTGCGGCGTCGATTCGCGAATTGAACAAAAGCCTTGGCTGGCACCTGCCCAGCGATGGCCCGAAAACCCTCAACGGGTTAGTGACCGAGGCGCTGGAAACGATTCCGGACAGTGCGGTTTGCCTGAAGATCGGGCGTTATCGGCTGGAGATTCTGGAGACGGAAGACAATCGCGTCACGCGCGTGTTGATCTGGCATACGACTGCGCTATCCCCCACTATCTGACGACACGATTCTGTAGGAGCCAGGCTTGCCGGCGAAGGCGTCCTCGAAAACGCTTTCGCCGGCAAGCCTGGCTCCTACGAAAAGCGGCTCACTCGCTTAACTGACTGGGCATTACGGCAAACCTGGCGCCTACAAAAAGCGCTATCGACCATGGCATAATCGAGCCGCTTACCCAGCCCCGCCATACCCCGTGCTACCCGCACTCTGCGTTAAACCCACATCCCTGGGTGTTCGACCATAATAATTCGCTCCACTGGGGCACATGACTGTCAGGGATTACCGCATGACGACCAGTACGACTTATACCGAAGCCACGCCTGCCCAACCGACCAACTCCGCCACCCGCGTGGCCACCGCGAGTTTCATCGGCACGGCCATCGAGTTCTACGACTTCTACGTCTATGCCACGGCAGCGGCGCTGGTGATCGGGCCGGTGTTTTTTCCGCAAACCTCTGGCACCGCCCAGATGCTGTCGGCGTTCCTCACCTTCGGTATCGCCTTTCTTGCGCGGCCACTGGGTTCGGCGCTGTTCGGCCACTTCGGTGACCGCATCGGGCGTAAATCGACACTGGTCGCCTCTCTGCTACTGATGGGCGTGTGTACCACGCTGATTGGCGTGCTGCCGGGTTACGACAGCATTGGCGCCTGGGCGCCGATCCTGCTTTGCGTGCTGCGCTTCGGCCAGGGCCTGGGGCTGGGCGGTGAATGGGGCGGGGCCGCATTGCTGGCCACGGAGAACGCGCCCAAAGGCAAGCGCGCCTGGTACGGCATGTTCCCGCAACTCGGTCCATCGATCGGGTTTCTGGCGGCCAACGGCCTGTTCCTGACCCTGGCCATGAGCCTAAACGACGAGCAGTTCCGTTCGTGGGGCTGGCGGATTCCGTTCCTGCTCAGTGCCGCGCTGGTGATGGTGGGCTTGTACGTACGCCTCAAGCTCCACGAAACCCCGGTGTTCGCCAACGCCATGGCTCGCCAGGAGCGGGTGAAGATCCCGTTGGTCGAGCTGTTCAGCCAATACTGGGCGCCGATGCTGCTGGGTGCCGGGGCGATGGTCGTGTGTTACGCGCTGTTCTATATCTCGACGGTGTTTTCGCTGAGCTACGGTGTGTCGACGCTCGGCTACACCCGCGAAACCTTCCTCGCGCTGCTGTGTTTCGCTGTGCTGTTCATGGCGGCCGCGACACCGCTGTCGGCTTGGGCCAGTGATCGTTTCGGGCGTAAACCGGTGCTGATCATCGGTGGCGTTCTGGCGATTCTGTCCGGATTCCTGATGGAACCGCTGCTGACCCAAGGCTCGACCTGGGGCGTAGCGCTGTTCCTGTGCATCGAATTGTTTCTGATGGGCGTGACGTTTGCGCCGATGGGCGCGCTGCTGCCGGAGCTGTTTCCGACTCACGTGCGCTATACCGGCGCATCAGCGGCCTACAACCTGGGCGGGATTGTCGGAGCCTCGGCGGCGCCGTTCTTTGCCCAGAAACTGGTGGCGATGGGCGGTTTGAGTTATGTCGGCGGGTATGTGTCGGGGGCGGCGGTGTTGAGCTTGATCGCGGTGCTGTGCCTGAAGGAGACGCGGCATAACGATTTGAATCGAGTCTCATAAGATCGTTCCCACGCTCTGCGTGGGAATGCCTCAACGGACGCTCCGCGTCCGCATTGGGCGCACAGAGCGTCCCGGGCTGCATTCCCACGCAGAGCGTGGGAACGATCAGAGAGGAAGTTTACAGCTCTACAACAACAGCCTGGGAAGCACGGGTCGCTTTAGCCCGTGCGGCATCGATCGACTCATCACGCGCCAACGCCACACCCATCCGACGCTGGCCATTGACCTCAGGCTTGCCGAACAGACGCAATGCAGTATCCGGCTCGCTCAGCGCCGCACCCAAATTGGCGAATGCGGTTTGAGTCGACTGCCCTTCCACCAGAATCACCGCCGACGCCGAAGGCCCGAACTGACGAATCAAGGGAATCGGCAGGCCCAGAATCGCCCGTGCGTGCAGCGCGAACTGCGACAGGTCCTGGGAAATCAGGGTCACCAGACCGGTGTCATGCGGGCGCGGCGAAACTTCGCTGAACCACACCTGATCACCCTTGATGAACAACTCGACGCCAAACAGACCACGGCCACCCAGGGCTTCGGTCACGGCTTTGGCTACGCGCTCGGATTCAGCCAGGGCAACCGGGCTCATGGCTTGTGGCTGCCAGGACTCCTGATAGTCGCCCTTCTCCTGACGGTGGCCAACCGGCGCACAGAACGTAGTGCCGCCAACGTGACGCACGGTCAGCAGGGTGATTTCGTAGTCGAAGTCGATGAAGCCTTCGATGATCACGCGACCTTTACCGGCGCGGCCACCTTCTTGAGCGTAATCCCAGGCCTTCTGCACGTCATCGACGCTGCGCAGCAGGCTCTGGCCTTTGCCCGAGGAACTCATGACCGGTTTGACCACGCATGGGAAACCCAGATCGTCCACAGCCTTGCTGTAGTCCTCGAAGGTGTCGGCGAAGTAGTACGGCGACGTCGGCAGGCCCAGCTCTTCGGCGGCCAGGCGACGGATACCTTCGCGGTTCATGGTCAGCTGTGCGGCGCGAGCGGTCGGGATCACGGTGAAGCCTTCGGACTCCAGCTCTACCAGGGTCGCGGTGGCGATGGCTTCGATTTCCGGCACGATGAAGTCCGGCTTCTCGGCTTCGATCACTGCACGCAGGGCCGCGCCGTCGAGCATGTTGATCACATGGCTGCGATGGGCGACTTGCATGGCCGGCGCATTGGCGTAGCGATCGACGGCAATGACTTCAACGCCCAGGCGTTGCAGCTCGATCACCACTTCCTTGCCCAACTCACCACAGCCACACATTAATACGCGGGTCGCGGTTGGCGACAATGGAGTTCCGATACGGGTCATCTCAGGTCCTCAAGAAGCGGATCATCTAGGGAAGCACGCTTCCCATGGGGAGAAAGCGCGGCATTTTACATGAACCTGAGGGTTTGGCTTCAGCTGACGACGGGCTGATTACGCAAGCGCCAGGCCATGATCAGCCACACGACTGTCACACCTGCGAACTTCGAGCCCATGGCGGTGAGGATCACGGCCGGAGTGAACGCATCGATCATGCCGAAGAAGATGAAGGTGTCCAGCGGGATGCTCAGCGCCGAACTTATCCACAGGCGATCGTGCAATGGACGCTTAGTAATGCTGAACACCAGCCAGTCGATGCACTCGGACACGGCGAATGCGATGGCGCTGGCCAGGGCGATGGATGGGTCGGAAGTGACGTAGGACAGCACCAACGCCACCAGCATCGCCGCGATCGCGCCGTGACCGAAACGGGTTTGCACCATGTCGCGCAGCACGAACACCAACCCACCCCAGGCCGACCAGATGATGTCCAGGTGCGGGGCGCTGGAAAAGGCGTAATTGATCAGCACGACGCTGCTGATGTAGGCGATCAGGAAGAGCATGGGGCGGGGGGATACCTGTCAATTTGGTGCACAGGGTACTTCAGGGGAGAGGTTGGGCCAAGGGAGTGATGGCGGCAGTGAGGACGCCTTCGCGGGCAAGCCTCGCTCCTACAGGTCGATGTCGATCACATCATCGTGGATTACCCGGACTTGTAGGAGCGAGGCTTGCCCGCGAAGGCCGCACCTCAATTATCCGATTTTGCCCCAATCATCCAGATCAACCCACTCGACTTCGCCCGCTCATGACACAACCCCAACACCTTGCGCCGCTCTGCGTTGTCCATCCGGCTCCAGCGGGTGATTTCTTCCACCGTGCGCTGACACCCGGTGCAAATGTCATCCTCATCCAACGCACAAATGTTCACGCACGGCGATGGGACCGGTCGCTCGATGGTGCTCATTCTTCCTGCTCGACCAGATCGCGGGCATAACGCTGCGAGTTATGCACATAGTGGGCAGCGCTGGCTTCGAGCATTTTCTTTTGCGGCTCGGTCAACTCGCGTACGACCTTGCCCGGCGAACCCATGACCAGTGAACCGTCCGGAATTTCCTTGCCCTCACCGATCAGCGAATTGGCGCCGATGATGCAGTTCTTGCCGATTTTCGCGCCATTGAGAATCACCGCATTGATGCCGATCAGGCTGTAATCGCCCACCGTGCAGCCGTGGAGCATGGCGTTATGGCCAATGGTCACGCCGGTGCCAATGGTTAGCGGGTAGCCCATATCGGTGTGCATCACGGCGCCGTCCTGCACATTGCTGTTCTTGCCGATCAGGATCAATTCGTTATCGCCACGCAACACGGCGTTGAACCAGACGTTGGCGCCCTCTTCCAGCTTGACCTTGCCCACCAGCACGGCATTGGGGGCGACCCAGCTCTGCGGATGGGTGTCGACGCGGGCGTCGCCCAGGCGGTATTTCATCTTATTGTCCTCAAAGGCTCAGACAGCCACAGACTCATGCCATGCGAACGATGGCTTCAGGTTTTGATAAAACTCTTGGGTGGTTGATGCAGGCTGATTTTCGCGTCATAGAGCAGGTTGATCAACTCGACGATCATGATCGCCGTCAGCCCCCAGATCTTGTACTCGCCATAACGGTAGCTCGGCACGTACCAACTGTGGCCCTGATAATCGATGCGGTGGGTATGCTCGCGCGGGTCCTTGCGGAAGAACTCCAGCGGCACGCTGAACACCGCGGCGATCTCGGCATCGTTGGCCTGGTATTCGACGAAATCCGGGATGACGCCGACATAGGGCGTGACCTTGATGCCGTGCAGGGAGATCAGTGGGCTCAGCGGGCCGATTACTTCGACCAGCCCCGGCGGCAGGCCGATTTCTTCTTCAGCCTCGCGCAGGGCGGTAAAAATCAGATCGGGGTCTTCGGGGTCGCGTCGACCGCCGGGGAAGGCGACTTCGCCGCCATGGGTCGAAAGCCCGCTGGCGCGAAGGGTCAGGACCAATTCCGGTTCGTCACTGCGCGTGATGGGCAACAATACCGCGGCTTCGGGGAAACGTCGGTCGGTTTCCAGCGTACGCGGCGTGTGATTGCTTACCCGGTGCAGTAGCTCGTCCAGCATGAGTCTTCTCGATCTGTGCCTTACCCTGCATCATGCACCAATCGCATCGGCCGCCCAAGCCCCGAACAGCCTCATGTCGCGAAACGACAACTTGCCGACCGACACCGCTGCACGCCAAGATAGGCGCAGCATTCAGGAACCCAAGCATGAAATTTTGCAGCCAATGCGGCAACCCGGTAACCCAGCGCATTCCCGAAGGCGATTCGCGCCTGCGTTTTGTCTGCGACAGCTGTCATACCATCCATTACCAGAACCCCAATATCGTCGCCGGTTGCGTGCCGACCTGGGGTTCGAAGGTGTTGCTGTGCCGTCGCGCCATCGAGCCACGGCTCGGTTACTGGACCCTGCCCGCCGGTTTCATGGAAAACGGCGAGACCATCGAACAGGCCGCCATTCGCGAGACCGCCGAAGAAGCCTGCGCCCGGGTGCGTAACCTGAGTATCTATACGTTGATCGACGTGCCGCACATCAGCCAGGTGCATGTATTCTTTCGCGCCGAACTGGTGGACCTGGATTTTTCCGCGGGTCCCGAGAGCCTGGAAGTGCAACTGTTCGAAGAAGCCGACATCCCTTGGGGCGAACTGGCTTTCCGCACGGTGGGGCGTACCTTAGAATGCTTCTTCGCTGACCGGCGGTCCGAGGTCTACCCCGTGCGGTCCGAATCGATCCCGCCGCTGGTCCAGCCCGCCATCATTTAAAGCGCCTGCACATAAAAGCACCTATAAAATAGATAATCGCGACACCTCTCAGGGATATCGTTTCAATGCGCTGGTTGCTTGCTGTTTTTTGCTTATCGTTCGTCGCTGTCACCCAGGCTTCCTCCGCGGAAACGCTGGACGGCAGAGTCATCGAAAAAGTTCTGGTTCTCAAATCAGCCCATCAATTGCAATTGATCAATGATGGCAAGCCGATCAAGACCTATCGCATTTCCCTGGGTAAACGCCCCAAAGGGCCGAAGTTGATGGAGGGCGACAAACGCACCCCTGAAGGCTTTTATTGGGTGGACTGGCGCAAGATCAGCGACCGTTTCAACCTGGCGATGCACATCTCCTACCCTAATATCAGCGACTCCGCCCGCGCCCGGCGCGAAGGCGTCGAGCCTGGTGGCATGATCATGATCCACGGCACCCCGGATACCGAAGACAACCCCGAAGACCTGTTCCACACCCTGGACTGGACCGACGGCTGTATCGCCATGCGCAACATGGACATGCGCGAAGTCTGGGGTCTGGTGCCGGACGGCACGATGATCGAGATTCGCCCTTAACTTTATAATCTCCCGCGGAACCCTGTAGGAGCGAGCTTGCTCGCGAAAGCGGTATGCCAGGCGACATCAACGTTGACTGTGCCGCCGTGTTCGTCGGAACGCCGCCCGGAGCAGCTCGCTCCTACATGAATTGCGCTTAACTGACTGGCCACAAACCGCTTCCTTCGGCCGGCATCAAAAAATAAACTCAAAAGATCGCAGACTTCCGGCAGCACCTACAGGGGAATCAGCATCAATCCAGAGAGGTCCAAACTGACAGCGCCGTCAGTTAGCAGTCATTCCTGACGGGCTAACAGGTTTATAAAGGAAGGTATAAACCTGACAAAACTCCGACCACTCTGCCCGGCGCCCCACTCGCATGCGAATTCAGAAAAAAACCGCCCTGTTCGCCGCCCTTCTGATCACCCTGGCAGCGCTGGGCGTGTGGTACGCCACCAAACCCGTCACAACCAAAATGGCAGCCCCCACCGCCATTCCCGTGCGAGTGGTCAGCGTTGCCGAAAAAGACGTGCCCCGCTACATCAGCGGTATCGGCTCGGTGCTGTCATTGCACAGCGTGGTCGTACGTCCGCAGATCGACGGCATCCTCACCAAACTGCTGGTCAAAGAAGGCCAACAGGTGAACAAAGGTGACCTGCTGGCCACCCTTGATGACCGTTCAATTCGCGCCAGCCTCGATCAGGCCCGAGCGCAACTGGGCGAGAGCCAGGCGCAACTGCAAGTGGCACAGGTCAATCTCAAGCGCTACAAACTGCTGAGCGTTGATGACGGCGTGTCCAAGCAGACCTACGACCAGCAACAAGCGCTGGTCAACCAACTCAAAGCCACCGCCCAAGGCAATCAGGCATCAATCGACGCCGCTCTGGTGCAGCTTTCCTACACACAGATTCGCTCCCCGGTCACAGGTCGCGTCGGAATTCGCACAGTGGACGAAGGCAACTTCCTGCGTATGACTGACACCCAAGGCTTGTTCACGGTGACCCAGATCGACCCGATCGCCGTGGAGTTTTCCCTGCCGCAGCAAATGCTGCCGACCCTGCAAGGCCTGATCAACGATCCACAGCACACGCAGGTCAAGGCTTACATTGGTGCCGACACCGACGGCGAAACCGGCAACCTGCTGGGCGAAGGCCGCCTGACCCTGATCGACAACCAGATCAACGCCAACACCGGGACCATCCGCGCCAAGGCCGAATTCGCCAACCCCACACAGAAGCTTTGGCCGGGCCTGCTGGTCACGGTAAAGATTCAGACAGCGCTGGATAAAAATGCGCTGGTGGTGCCGCCCACCGTCGTACAACGTGGCCTCGATCAACATTTCGTCTACCGGGTCAACGGCGATAAGGTCGAAGCCGTTCAAGTTCAGATGGTTCATCAAGGCAGCGGTCAGGACATCATCAAAGGCGTGAAACCCGGCGATGTTTTGGTCAGCGACGGTCAGTCGCGACTCAAGCCAGGCTCGACCGTGCAGGTAGTGACCGACCCACCACAAGTGGTGCAATCGGAGCCAAAACCATGAAGGGCCATGGCTCGGTTTCCGCGTGGTGCATAGATCATCCGGTGGCGACGGTCCTGCTGACCTTTGCCTTGGTGCTGCTCGGTGTCATCGCCTTCCCGCAACTGTCGATTGCGCCACTGCCGGAAGCGGAATTCCCGACCATCCAGGTGGCCGCGCAACTGCCTGGCGCCAACCCCGAAACCATGGCCTCGTCGGTGGCCACGCCGCTTGAAGTGCAATTCAGCGCCATCCCCGGCGTGACCCAGATGACCTCGAGCAGCGCCTTGGGCTCGACCATCCTGACCCTGCAATTCACCCTCAATAAAAGCATCGATACCGCTGCGCAGGAAGTCCAGGCCGCGATCAACACCGCCGCCGGCAAACTGCCCAAAGACATGCCGAACCTGCCGAACTGGAGGAAGGTCAACCCGGCCGACAGCCCGGTGCTGATCCTCAGCATCAACTCGCCGCAAATGCCCGGCACCGAAGTCAGTGACCTGGTGGAAACCCTGCTCGCCCGTCAGATTAGCCAGATCGACGGCGTAGGCAATATCAACATTACCGGTCAGCAACGTCCGGCGATCCGCGTGCAGGCCTCGGCGGACAAACTCGCCGCCATTGGCCTGACCCTGGCGGACATTCGCCTGGCGATCCAGCAGACCAGCCTCAACCTGGCCAAGGGTGCGCTGTACGGCGAGTCGAGCATTTCGACCTTGTCCACCAACGACCAATTGTTCCACCCCCAGGAATACGGTCAGCTGATTGTTTCCTACAAGGACGGCGCACCGGTTCATCTCAAGGATGTGGCCAAAGTCGTCAACGGTTCGGAAGACGCCTACATCCAGGCTTGGGCTGATGGTCAGCCGGGGGTGAACCTGGTGATTTTCCGGCAACCGGGGGCCAACATCGTCGAAACCGTCGACCGCATTCAAGCGGCCCTGCCGACGCTGGAGGCCATGCTGCCGGCCTCGGTGCAGGTCAAGGTGTTGATCGACCGCACCCAGACCATCCGCGCCTCGCTGCATGAAGTGGAAGTCACCCTGCTGATCGCGATCCTGCTGGTGGTGGCGGTGATGGCGCTGTTCCTGCGGCAGTTGTCGGCGACCCTGATCGTGGCGTCGGTGCTCGGTGTGTCGCTGATCGCCAGTTTTGCCCTGATGTACATCATGGGCTTCAGCCTGAATAACCTGACGCTGGTGGCGATTGTGGTGTCCGTCGGGTTTGTGGTGGACGATGCGATTGTGGTGGTGGAAAACATTCATCGCCACTTGGAGGCCGGCGACGGCATGCGCGATGCGGCGATTAAGGGTGCCGGCGAGATCGGTTTTACCGTGGTTTCGATCAGCTTCTCGCTGGTGGCGGCGTTCATTCCGCTGCTGTTCATGGGTGGCGTGGTCGGGCGGTTGTTCAAGGAATTCGCCCTGACCGCCACCTCGACCATCATGATTTCCGTGGTGGTGTCCCTGACGCTGGCGCCGACTCTGGCCGCGCTATTCATGCGCGCGCCGGTGCATCACGCCCATGGCAAACCGGGTTTCGGCGAACGCTTGCTGGCGCTGTATGAGAAAGGCCTGCGCCGCGCCCTCGCCCATCAGAAATTGATGATCGGTGTGTTCGGCCTGTCCCTCGGCCTGGCGGTCGCCGGGTACATTTTCATTCCGAAGGGTTTCTTCCCGGTGCAGGACACCGGTTTCGTCCTCGGCACCACCGAAGCGGCGGCGGACATTTCCTACGGCGACATGGTGAAAAAACACCTGGCGATGGCCGAAATCGTCGCCGCCGATCCTGCCGTCGAGACGTTCTCACACTCGGTCGGTGTTTCGGGCAGCAACCAGACCATCGCCAACGGGCGGTTCTGGATTTCGCTGAAAAAACGCGGCGACCGCGATGTGTCCGCCAGCCAGTTCATCGACCGGATTCGCCCACAGCTGATGAAAGTCCCGGGCATCGTGCTGTACCTGCGCGCCGGGCAAGACATCAACCTCAGCTCCGGCCCGAGCCGCGCCCAGTACCAATACGTGCTCAAGAGCAACGACGGTGCACTCCTGAGCACCTGGACCCAGCGCCTGACGGAAAAACTGCGCAGCAACCCGGCGTTTCGCGACATTTCCAACGACCTGCAGTTGGGCGGCAGCATTACCCACATCAGCATCGACCGCAGCGCGGCGGCGCGTTTCGGCTTGACCGCCAGCGATGTCGATGAAGCGCTGTATGACGCCTTCGGCCAGCGGCAAATCAACGAATTCCAGACCCAGACCAACCAGTACAACGTGATTCTGGAACTGGACACCAAACAGCGCGGGAAGGCCGAAAGCCTCAACTATTTCTACCTGCGCTCGCCGCTGAGCGGGGAAATGGTGCCACTGTCGGCCCTGGCGAAATTCGATGCGCCGACCATCGGCCCGTTGTCCATTGCTCACGACGGGATGTTCCCGGCGGCCAACTTGTCATTCAACCTGGCGCCCGGCGTTGCGTTGGGCGATGCGGTGATCATGCTCAATCAGGCCAAGACCGACATCGGCATGCCGACGGCCATCAGCGGTAATTTCCAGGGCGCGGCCCAGGCGTTCCAGAGCTCGCTGGCCAGCCAGCCGTGGCTGATTCTGGCGGCGTTGCTGGCGGTGTACATCATTCTTGGCGTGCTTTACGAGAGTTTCGTGCATCCGCTGACGATCATCTCGACCCTGCCTTCGGCGGGACTCGGGGCGGTGATCATGCTGTGGATCTGCGGCCAGGACTTCTCGATCATGGCGTTGATCGGGCTGGTGCTGCTGATCGGCATCGTCAAGAAAAACGGCATTCTGATGATCGACTTCGCACTGGACGCCCAGCGCAACCGTGGCCTGCCGCCGGAAGAGGCGATCTATGAGGCGTGTATGACGCGGTTCCGGCCGATTATCATGACCACCCTCGCCGCCCTGCTCGGCGCCCTGCCGCTGATGCTCGGCTACGGCACCGGCGCCGAACTGCGCCAGCCGTTGGGCATCGCGGTGGTCGGCGGTTTGCTGGTGAGCCAGGCGCTGACGCTGTTCACTACGCCGGTCATATACTTGTGGCTTGAGCGATTATTCCATCGACCCAAATCAGCACCGCTGCCGTTCCGACAAGCCCCCTCGCCATAAAAAAGCCAGACCACCCGACAGGGTAATTATCGACTACCCGCCGAATGTCTTCTAAGCTTCTCTTAGCAAAAGGCCATCATGTTTTGCTGGCCTTTTTTTATCCGGCATTTATGTAGGCGCTCTGGACGCATCCGGTTTCTGGGACTCTGCCCGATTCTTGTAAAAGAACTTTCATAACGCCTTATTTGCAGAAGTCAGAACCATGAGTGTGAGCAGTACAAAATCTCGCCATTCGAGTCGCTCGATGCGCTCGGAACGGCTTCTGGTTCTCGGCAGTGTGTTGTTGGTGATTGCGATACTGAGCATCGTGACCTTCCTGCTGATCCGTGAACGCGCCAATGCCGAATTGTCCACCGCTCGCGCCGCCAACAATATCGTGCAATTGATCGATGCCGACGTGCTGCGCAATGTCGAACTCTATGATGTGTCCCTGCTGGGTTTGATCGCAGCCTCCCAGCGAGAAGACCTCAAGAGCGTTTCTCCAGCCATTCGCCATCTGGCCTATTTCGACCGCGCCACCGCCGCGCCGTACAAGGGCAACATTTTATTGCTCGACAACAAGGGCGACGTGATCGCCGACTCGGCCTCGGTGGAACCCAGGCAGGGCAACTATGCCGACCGCGAATACTTCCAGTCTCACGTGAACAACCCGGACCCGGGCATGTTCATCAGTCCCCCCTTCAGAGCCAGGTCGCCCGAACAGGATTGGCGTATCAGTTTCAGCCGCCGGGTGAACGGCTCCCAAGGTGAGTTCCTGGGCGTGGCCGAAGCCGCCATGCGGTTGAGTTACTTCGATCAGTTGTTCAACAGTTTGAGCATCGGTCGTGACAGTACGGTCAATCTGATCAGCAAGGACGGGATTCTGCTGGCTCAGCAACCACGCCTGGCCGAAGAACTGATCGGCAGGGACTTCAGTAACCGCCCCAACTTTCAGCGCATCGTCAAGGAAGGTAACGGCAGCTTCACCGGCTTTTCCAGCCGTCACAAGGACAAGCGCTTGTATACCTTCTCCAAGGTCGGGAATCTGCCATTGATTGTCATCGTTGCGCTGTCCAGTGATGAAGTCTTTGCAGCCTGGAAACGTACCGCGATGGTGGTCAGCTTTGCGACCATTGCCTTGTGCGTGAGCCTGCTGTGGCTGACCTGGTTGCTCTGCCGGGAACTGCGTCGGCGTCATGGTGCCGAGCAGGAACTGGCACAACTGGCCGCTACCGACCCTTTGACCGGCCTGGCCAATCGCCGCAGCCTGGATCAGGCCCTGCGCCACGAATGGTTTCGCGCCCAACGTTCCGGCCTGCCATTGTCGGTGCTGATGATTGATGTCGATCACTTCAAGGCATTCAATGATCGCCATGGCCATCAGAGCGGCGACGATGCCTTGCGCAGGGTGGCCAAGGTGATCAGCGACCATGTTCGGCGACCGACGGACCTGGTCGCCCGTTATGGTGGCGAGGAGTTTTCGGTGATCCTGGCTGAAACAGACAGCATCGGCGCGCAACAGATTGCCGATAACATCCGTACGGCGGTGGAGCAGTTGCCGTTGGTGGGGGGCGATGAATCGCCGATTACTGTCAGTATTGGTCTCAGTACCTGGACGACGGCGTCTGATATCGGCTTGGAGCAATTGCTGTTTGTGGCGGACAAGGCGTTGTATCAGGCCAAGGAAAACGGGCGGAATCGGGTGGTTGCCGTGGATTGATCATTTCGATCATAAAAAACTGGATCATAAAAAAAGGCCACCCGAAGGTAGCCTTTAAAAAACTAGAGAGGTTTTTTGCTTACACGGCCGCAACAGGACGCATGTAAGAGATCGGTGCAGTGCTGGCGTCTTCGAAAGTCACGACTTCCCAGGCATCTGTCTGCTCAATCAACTTGCGCAGCAGCTGGTTGTTCAATGCATGTCCGGACTTGAAGCCCTTGAACTCACCAATCAGGCTATTGCCCAGCAGGTAGAGGTCACCAATTGCATCGAGGATCTTGTGCTTCACGAATTCGTCTTCATAGCGAAGGCCGTCTTCGTTCAGTACACCATCCGCGTCGACCACAATAGCGTTTTCAACGCTGCCGCCGAGTGCGAGGTTGTGCTTGCGCAGGTACTCGATGTCACTCATGAAACCAAAGGTACGGGCGCGGCTGACTTCTTTTACGAACGAAGTGCTGGAAAAATCCACGCTTGCACTTTGTGTGCGGTCACGGAAAACCGGGTGATCGAAATCGATCTCGAAGCTCACTTTGAAACCTTCGAAAGGGACGAAAGTGGCGCGCTTGTCGCCGTCTTCCACTGTCACTTCCCGCAGGATCCGGATGAACTTCTTGGCAGCGTCCTGTTCTTCCAGGCCAGCCGATTGAATCAGGAATACGAAGGGTCCAGCGCTACCATCCATGATCGGGACTTCGGACGCGGAGAGCTCGACGTAGGCGTTATCGATGCCCAGGCCAGCCATGGCCGAGAGCAGGTGCTCCACCGTGTCCACTTTGACGTCACCGTTAACAAGCGTGGTCGACATAGTGGTTTCGCCAACGTTTTCCGCACGGGCAGGAATCTGCACCACAGGGTCGAGGTCAGCACGACAAAACACAATGCCGGTGTCGACGGGCGCCGGCTTGAGGGTCAGGTAGACCTTCTCCCCGGAGTGCAGGCCGACACCTGTGGCACGGATAATATTCTTCAGGGTGCGTTGTTTTATCATGGCATGGGCCGCTTCAGCGCAAATTGCGAACTGGTATCAACAAAGGCTGGCGATGATAGCAGACCAGACCTTTGCTGAACACCAATCACCCTAATACCCCTGATACATTTCATCAATCGGCCTGACGACGCAGGAAAGCCGGGATGTCCAGGTAGTCCAGGTCATCTTGCGGGTTCATCTTCGCGGCAGTCGCAGCACCGGCCTGAGCCTGGTTGCGCATGACGGTCGGACGGTCCAGGTCACGGTAGTTCACCGCAGGCTGTTCTTGACGAACAGGGGCTTGTTGTTGTGGCTGGGAAGCCATCGAGGTGTGAACGGTATTGTCGATGACCTTCACAGGCTTCTCGATTTTAGCGCCTAAACCCGTGGCAACAACAGTCACGTGCAGCTCGTCGCGCATGTCAGGATCGATAACGGTACCGACCTTGACCATCGCGTGCTCGGAAGCGAAGGCTTCGATGATGCTACCCACGTCGGAATACTCACCCAGAGACAGGTCAGGACCGGCGGTGATGTTCACCAGGATGCCGCGTGCGCCTTGCAGGTTCACGTCTTCGAGCAACGGGTTGCGAATGGCCGCTTCGGTGGCCTCACGTGCACGGTTCGGACCGCTGGCGCAGCCAGTGCCCATCATCGCCATGCCCATTTCGCTCATCACGGTACGCACGTCGGCAAAGTCGACGTTGATCATGCCCGGACGCTTGATGATGTCGGAGATACCGCGAACGGCACCGGCCAGTACATCGTCGGCCTTGGCGAAAGCCGACAGCAGGCTGGCGTCTTTACCGAGGATGGTCAGCAGCTTCTCGTTGGGAATGGTGATCAACGAGTCGACGCTTTCAGACAGCAGACGAATACCTTCGTCGGCGAGCTGCATGCGCTTGCGGCCTTCGAACGGGAACGGACGGGTCACCACCGCAACGGTGAGGATCCCCATTTCCTTGGCCACTTCGGCAATGATCGGCGCAGCACCGGTACCGGTACCACCGCCCATGCCGGTGGTGATGAACACCATGTTGGTGCCCTGCAGGACTTCGGCAATGCGCTCACGATCTTCGAGAGCGGCCTGACGACCTACTTCAGGGTTGGCGCCGGCACCCAGACCTTTGGTCACGCCGGTACCCAGTTGCAGGATGGTCCGCGCGCTGATGCTCTTCAGCGCCTGGGCATCAGTGTTGGCGCAGATGAACTCAACGCCTTCAATGTTGCTCTTGACCATGTGATTGACAGCGTTGCCGCCGCCACCGCCAACACCGATAACTTTAATTACCGGGCTTGCGGGGATGTTGTCTACGAGTTCGAACATTTTCCCTCTCCTTACGTTCTCTAGTTTTTTTCGCCTACTGCGTTTTGCTGCCTTTACCGCTTGTCGCTTGAAACTTGTCGCTTGAAACTGCTTCGTTAGAAGTTGCCTTGTACCCAGCTCTTGATGCGATCGAGCAAGGCGGCCTTCGGTTCGTCATTGCTGTAGCTGTCGCGGCTGCCAATGCCGGAGAACGAAACCCCGTCGGACTGCTTCTGCAGGCCGTACATCAACAGGCCAACGCCGGTGGAATAGATCGGGTTGCGAACCACATCGTCCAGGCCCTTGACGCCATGGGGCACGCCCAGGCGAACCGGCATGTGGAAGATTTCCTCGGCCAGCTCAGTCGCGCCTTCCATCTTCGAAGTACCGCCGGTCAGCACGATGCCGGCCGGGATCAGGTCTTCGTAGCCGCTGCGACGCAATTCGGCCTGGATCAGGGTGAACAGCTCGTCGTAACGCGGCTCGACCACTTCGGCCAGAGCCTGACGGGACAGCTCGCGCGGCGGACGGTCGCCGACGCTCGGCACCTTGATGGTTTCACCGGCACCGGCCAGTTTGGCCAGGGCGCAGGCGTAGCGAATCTTGATTTCTTCGGCGTACTGGGTCGGGGTGCGCAGCGCCATGGCGATGTCGTTGGTCACCTGATCGCCCGCAATTGGGATCACCGCGGTGTGACGGATCGCACCTTCGGTAAAGATCGCGATATCAGTGGTACCGCCACCGATGTCGACCAGGCACACGCCCAGCTCTTTCTCGTCGTCGGTCAGGACCGAATACGCGGAAGCCAGCTGCTCGAGAATGATGTCGTCGATTTCCAGGCCGCAGCGGCGCACGCATTTTTCAATGTTCTGTGCGGCGTTGACTGCGCAGGTGACCACGTGAACCTTGGCTTCCAGACGCACGCCGGACATGCCCAGCGGCTCGCGAACGCCTTCCTGGTTATCGATCACGTAATCCTGCGGCAGGGTGTGCAGCACACGCTGGTCAGCCGGGATCGCCACGGCCTGGGCAGCGTCGAGAACGCGCTCAAGGTCGGCGGTGCTGACTTCGCGATCACGAATCGCCACGATGCCGTGGGAATTCAGGCTGCGGATGTGATTGCCGGCCACGCCGACGAACGCCGAGTGGATCCGGCAACCGGCCATCAGCTGCGCTTCTTCGATAGCGCGCTGGATCGACTGGACGGTGGACTCGATGTTCACCACTACGCCTTTTTTCAGGCCGCGGGACGGATGAGTACCGATCCCGACGATTTCGAGCGTGCCGTCGTCCGCGACCTCGCCTACCAGCGCCACCACCTTGGAGGTGCCGATATCGAGACCGACGATCATTTTGCCGCTTTGCACGTTTGCCATGGGTCCTGCCTCTTCTTAATTCTTCGCGACAGCGGGTTGGGCTGTCGTGGGCGCTACAGGTTCCCGCCAGCCAACGGCGAGGCCGTTGGCGTAGCGCAGATCGATGCGCGCAATGTTCGTAATCTGCTCTTTGAGCGTCTTGTCATAGATGGCAATGAAGCGGCGCATCCTTTCCACCAGCTTGCCGCGTCCCAGCAGCAGTTCGATCCCCGGGCCCGCGCTGCCGGCGCCGGTGGTCAGGAACCAACTGCCTCGTTCACGCAATTCCAGGCGTGCAATCGAGAAGCCCAATGGCCTGAGCATCTGGCTCAGCACCTGGTATTGCTGCATCACTTGCTGCTGGGCCCGCTGCGGGCCGAACAGCTGTGGCAAGTGTTCGTAGTTCGCCAGCTCGCGCGGGGTGAACGCCTGACCCTGGTTGTTCAACAGCGACTCATCGCCCCACCGGGCTACCGGCAGTTGTTCTTCCAGGCGAATCACTACTTGATCCGGCCATACCCTGCGCACTTCGGCGTGGGCAATCCATGGCATCGTTTCAAGCTCGGTACGCATGCTCTCCAGGTCAATGGTGAAGAAGCTCGACGCCACGTAGGGGGCGATCCGCTGTTGCACCGCTTGCTGGCTGATGTAACTCAAGTCGCCCTGCACCGCGATCTTGGTGATCGGCCGGTCGGCGTACGGCAACAAACGCTGTGCGCCTTCATAAGTGCCGAACCCCAGCGCGACCAGCAGCACGGGCCAGAACAGGCTTTTCAGAAAACCAAAGTTGGCTTTCGGCAGGCGCGCGGACATCGGCTCTTTGGCCACCATTCGGCTGGCACCCCGCGGCACCGGCTTGCGGCCGGGTGCGGAGGGCTGATGTCTAAGCTGTGCGCCTTGCATCGTCTTAACCTCTAGTTTCTTCAACACTGGCGGCCAGAATCGCCAGAACCAGTTGCTGGAAATCCAGGCCGGCGGCACGCGCCGCCATCGGCACCAGGCTGTGATCGGTCATGCCCGGTGCGGTATTGACTTCCAGGAACCAGAACTGCCCATCGGCGTCCTGCATCACGTCTGCCCTGCCCCAACCGGCGATACCCAGCGCTTCACAGGCTTTGGCCGTGAGGTCCATGAGTTCTTTTTCTTTATTGCTGTCCAGGCCACACGGAATCCGGTACTGGGTATCGGAAGCCACGTACTTGGCGTCGTAGTCGTAGAAACTGTGCGTCGTGCCCAGGGCAATCGGTGGCAACACCTGGTCACGCAGGGTGGCGATGGTGAACTCCGGACCTTGAATCCATTGCTCGACCAACACTTGCGAATCGTAGGTACTGGCCGCTTTCCACGCGTCGATCAATTCGGACGCGGAGGTCACTTTGGCCATCCCGATACTGGAACCTTCATGGGCCGGTTTGACGATCAAAGGGAAGCCCAGTTCCGTGGCCGCCGAAATACAATCGGCCTCGCAGCTCAACACGGCATGGCGAGGCGTCGGAATGCCGAGGCTATGCCAGACCTGCTTGGTGCGCAATTTATCCATGGCCAGTGCCGAGGCCAGAATGCCGCTGCCGGTGTACGGAATGCCCAGGCATTCGAGCAGACCCTGCATGCTGCCGTCTTCACCGCCACGACCGTGGAGGATGATGAAGGCGCGATCGATTTTCTCGTTCAGCAGGCGCTGCAGCAGGTCATCGCCCACGTCGAGACCGAAGGCGTCGACACCGGCACTTTGCAGTGCATCGAGCACCGCGTTACCCGACTTCAGAGAGACCTCGCGCTCGGCACTCTTGCCACCGAACAGTACGGCGACGCGGCCGAAGTCTTTCGGCGCGACAGTGGAGACGAGGTTGGCGTAAGCAGCAGTCATTTCAACTTCCCCACGCTCGGCACGGCAACCGCGCCAGCGAACAACGGACTATTCAACAGTTTCGGTGCGAGACCGCCGATATCACCGGCGCCCTGGCACAGCAGAATGTCGCCGGCACGCAGCAGCGGCTTGACGATTGGCGCGAGGTCGATGCCGCGCTCGATGTAGATCGGGTCGAGCTGACCGCGCTGACGAATGCTGTTGCACAGCTTGCGGCTGTCGGCGCCCGGGATCGGCTCTTCGCCAGCCGGGTAGACTTCCATCAGCAGCAGCACATTGGCGTCGGCCAGTACATTGACGAAATCGTCGTACAGATCGCGGGTGCGGCTGTAACGATGCGGCTGGTAGACCATCACCAGACGGCGCTCCGGCCAGCCACCGCGCACGGCTTTGATCACGGCCGCGACTTCGGTCGGGTGGTGACCGTAGTCGTCCACCAGCATCACGTTGCCGCCATCCACCGGTAGTTCGCCGTAGACCTGGAAGCGCCGGCCGACACCCTGGAACCCGGACAGGCCCTGGACGATGGCTTCATCGCTGACGCCTTCGTCGGTGGCGATGCAAATGGTCGCCAGCGCGTTCAGCACGTTGTGGTTGCCCGGCATGTTCACCGAGACATCCAGCGGCTCGCGATCTGGGCGCAGCACGGTAAAGAAGGTTTGCATGCCCTGTTGACGCACATTGATCGCGCGCACGTCGGCGTCTTCGCCGAAACCGTAAGTGACCGTCGGACGTTTCACCTGCGGGAGGATTTCACGCACCACCGGATCGTCCAGGCATACCACCGCCAGACCGTAGAACGGCAGGTTGTGCAGGAACTCGACGAAGGTTTTCTTCAGTTTGTTGAAGTCACCGTCGTAGGTCGCCATGTGGTCGGCGTCGATGTTGGTGACCACGGCCACCAGCGGCTGCAAGTGCAGGAAGCTGGCATCGCTTTCGTCGGCTTCGGCGATCAGGTAACGGCTGGTGCCGAGCTGGGCATTGGTGCCCGCGGCATTCAGACGGCCACCGATGACGAACGTAGGGTCCAGGCCACCGGCGGCGAACACCGAAGCGATCAGGCTGGTGGTGGTGGTTTTGCCATGGGTACCGGCGACGGCGATGCCGTGACGGTAGCGCATCAGCTCAGCCAGCATCTCGGCACGCGGCACGACCGGAATCCGGCGTTCCAGCGCGGTGGCGACTTCCGGGTTGGAAGTGTTCACGGCACTGGAGGTAACCAGCACATCGGCGTTCGCGGCGTTCTCGGCACGGTGGCCGATATAGATGTGGGCACCGAAGGATTCGAGACGCTCGGTCACCGGCGAGGCTTTGAGGTCGGAACCGGACACTTCATAGCCCAGGTTCAGCAACACTTCGGCGATGCCGCACATGCCCACGCCGCCGATACCGACGAAGTGGATGCGACGGATTCGGCGCATTTCCGGATGAGGCATGGCTTTCTTATTCTCAACCATGGACCACCTCCAGGCAGGTATCGACCACGTTACGGGTGGCATCGGGTTTGGCCAGGCGGCGTGCCGCGGTGGCCATGTCGTTGAGTCGTTGCGGTTGCATCAAGACCTCTGTCAGGCGAGCGGCAAGATCCGCTGCGCCAGTCGTTCTTTGCGGCATCAGGAAGGCAGCGCCTTCACGGGCCAAATAATCGGCGTTGCGGGTCTGGTGATCGTCGATCGCGTGGGGCAAAGGCACCAGCATCGAGGGCAGACCGGCAGCCGCCAGTTCACTGATGGTCAGCGCGCCTGCGCGGCACACCACCAGGTCGGCCCAGCCATAGGCTTGGGCCATGTCTTTGATGAAAGGCTGCACTTGCGCCTCGACGCCAGCCGCGCGATAGCGCTCTGCAGTCACTTCATCGTGGTTTTTGCCGGCCTGATGAAACACGTCCGGGCGCAGGTCGGGGGCGACTTGCGACAGGGCTTCAGGCAGCAACTTGTTCAACGGCTCTGCGCCCAGGCTTCCGCCCAGAATCAGCAAACGCGCCTTGCGACCGGCCAGAGCAGGTCGCGGTGTTTCGAGGAACAGCTCGGTGCGCACCGGGTTACCGGTGGTCCGGCGGCTGTTCGACAGGGTAAAGGTGTCAGGGAACGCTTCACAGACCCGGGCGGCCAACGGCACCAGCAACCGATTGGCGGTACCGGCCACCGCGTTCTGCTCATGAACGATCACTGGGACGCCGGCCAACTTGGCTGCAACGCCGCCGGGACCGGTCACAAAACCGCCGAAGCCGACCACGCAGACTGGCTGCAGCTGACGAATGATCGCCCGCGCCTGCCAGATCGACTTGAGCAACATGAACGGCGCCTTGAGCAGGGACAATTTGCCCTTGCCACGCAAACCACTGGCGTGGATCCGATGCAATTGAAGACCGGCCGCCGGCACCAGATCGTTTTCGATCCCGCGGGGCGTGCCGAGCCAGTGCACGGTATAACCGCGGGCCTGGAACTCCCGAGCACAGGCCAATGCCGGGAACACGTGGCCCCCGGTGCCGCCGGCCATGATCAGTACGTTAGCGCCCATGGTTCGGCTCCTCGGCGAAGTCGCTTTCATGGAATTCCATCTCTTCGCTGCCCAGGTGGGTTCGACTCTCCCACTCGATGCGCAGCAACAAGCCAAGACAGGCACAGCAGATCACCAACGAACTGCCGCCATAACTGAGGAATGGCAGGGTCAGACCCTTGGTCGGCAGCAAGCCGACGTTCACCCCGATGTTGATCAGGAACTGACCGATCCACAGGAACGACAAGCCGTACGCGATATAGGCGGCGAAAAACTGTTTGGCCTTCTCTGCCCAATAACCGATGTACATGCCACGAATACAGACAAAGACGAACAGCGCTACCGTGCACAAAGAACCCACGGCACCCAGCTCTTCGGCCAGGACCGAGAACACGAAGTCAGTGTGGGCTTCCGGCAGGTAGAACTGTTTCTGCACGCTGTTGCCCAGGCCAACGCCCAGCCATTCGCCGCGACCGAAAGCGATCAAGGCTTGAGACAACTGATAGCCAGCACCGAACTGGTCGGCCCACGGGTCCGCAAAGTTGGTCAGTCGCGCCATTCGATACGGCTGCATTTGAATCAACAACACCACCGCCCCGACAGCCAGGACAACCATCAAGGAGAAACGGAACAGCCCGACCCCGCCGAGGAATAGCATCGCCGCAGCAGCCCCCATCATCACGACGGTGGCACCGAAATCCGGTTCCATCAGCAACAGCCCCGCCATCGGCAGTAGAACGATGAACGGCTTGAAGAAGCCCATCCAGCTTTCACGCACTTCTTTCTGGCGACGCACCAGATAACCGGCGAGGTAGATCACCACGAACACCTTGGCAATCTCGGAAGGCTGAACGTTGAAGAAACTGAAGCCGATCCAGCGCATCGAACCGTTCACTTCACGGCCGATCCCGGGGATGATCACCATCACCAGCAAGCCGAATGCCCCCAGCAGCATCAACCAGCCCAAGCGTTGCCAGGTGGCAATCGGGATCATCATGGTGACGATGCAGGCACCCAGGCCCAGCACCACATAGATAAGGTGGCGAATCATGTAATACAGAGCACTGCCCGACTGCACCGCCGCCACTTCGGTCGATGCCGATGCAATCATCACCAACCCCAAGCCCAGCAGCGCCAGACAGCCGGCGAGCATCGGAAAGTCGAGGTCGATGCCGCGCCCGGTGATCAGTGGCGATGGATAAGGCTTGATGATATCGCTCAGGTTCATGCCAAGTCCTCCACGGCGCGGACAAACTGGTGACCGCGATCTTCGTAGTTCTTGAACATGTCGAAACTGGCGCAGGCTGGGGACAGCAGCACCGCATCGCCCGGTTCAGCGATGGCGCGGCATTGCGCGACGGCTTCGTCCAGCGAAGTGACGCGAATCTGTGGAACGGCATCGCCGATGGCCTCACCGATCTTGTCGGAGTCACGGCCCATCAAAATGACGGCGCGGCAGTTGGCCGCGACCGGATCACGCAAATCCTTGAACTCGGCACCTTTGCCGTCACCACCGGCGATCAGCACGAGCTTGCCGTCGATGTCTGAACCCAGACCTTCGATGGCAGCCAGTGCGGCACCGACGTTGGTAGCTTTGGAATCGTTGTAGTAGCTCACGCCGTTCAGGTCACGAACCCACTGGCAGCGATGCTCGAGGCCGGCGAAGGTGCGCAGGGCCGAAAGCATGGCGTCGAACGGCAGACCGACAGCGTGGCCTAGCGCCAAGGCCGCCAGGGCGTTGGACTGGTTATGCGCGCCACGAATCTTCAACTCGCGCACCGGCATCAGGTTCTGGAATTCGAAAGCCAGATACTTCTCGCCCTGCTCTTCACGGATACCAAAGGCCTTGAAATCGGGCTTGCTCAAACCGAAGGTCCAGCATGGCTGGCCCTCGCCCATCAACGGGCGGCTAAGGGCATCCTGACGGTTAACCACGAACTGTTTGGCACCACGGAAGATCCGGTGCTTGGCCAGGTGATAGGCCGGCAGACCGCTGTAGCGGTCCATATGGTCTTCGCTGATGTTGAGCACGGTTGCCACTTCGGCGTTGAGTTGATCGGTGGTTTCCAGTTGGAAACTCGACAACTCCATCACGTACAACTCGACATCGTCGCTGAGCAAATCCAGCGCTGGCGTACCGAGGTTGCCACCGACAGCAACACGTTTGCCGGCCGCAGCCGCCATCTCGCCGACCAGGGTGGTGACGGTGCTTTTCGCGTTGGAACCGCTGATGGCGACAATCGGCGCCTTCGCGTTACGCGCGAACAGCTCGATGTCGCCGGACAGTTTCACGCCACGGGCGGCGGCAGCCTGCAGGGCCGGGGTCGCCAGCGCCAGGCCGGGGCTCACATAGAGCTCGTCGGCACGGCACAGGAATTCGACGTCCAGCTCGCCACAACGCACTTCCACGTGCGGATAGTCACGCTTGAGCGTGGCCAGTTCCGGTGGATTTTCCCGCGTATCGGCGACAGCAAACGACACGCCCCGGTTCGCCAGGAAGCGAACCAGGGACATGCCGCTCTTGCCGAGGCCGACAACGATGCGGAAGTGGTCAGAAGCGATCAGAGACACTCGTTCTACCTCAGCTTCAGGGTGGCAAGGCCGACCAGTACCAGAATCACGGTGATGATCCAGAATCGGACGATCACACGCGGCTCGGGCCAGCCCTTGAGTTCAAAATGGTGGTGTATCGGTGCCATGCGGAACACACGGCGACCGGTCAGCTTGAAGGACGCAACCTGGATGACGACCGACAGGGTCTCCATCACGAACACGCCGCCCATGATGAACAGGACGATTTCCTGACGGACGATCACTGCGATGGTGCCCAGGGCCGCGCCCAGCGCCAGTGCGCCGACGTCGCCCATGAACACCTGGGCCGGATAGGTGTTGAACCAGAGAAAACCCAGGCCCGCACCGATCAACGCGCCGCAGAACACGATCAGCTCGCCCGCGCCCGGTACGTAAGGAATCAGCAGGTATTCGGCGAATTTCACGTTACCCGACAGGTAGCAGAAGATCCCCAAGCCGCCGCCGACCATCACGGTGGGCATGATCGCCAAGCCGTCGAGGCCATCGGTCAGGTTGACCGCGTTGCTCGAGCCGACAATCACGAAATAGGTCAGGACGATGAAACCCGCGCCCAGTGGAATGCTGTAGTCCTTGAGCATCGGCAGGATCAGGGTGGTTTCTACCGGCGTCGCCGCAGTCATATAAAGGAAGATCGCCGCGCCCAGGCCGAACACCGACTGCCAGAAATACTTCCAGCGGCTAGGCAAGCCGCGAGAATTTTTCTCGATGACTTTGCGGTAATCGTCGACCCAGCCCACGGCGCCGAACAGCAGGGTCACCAGCAACACGACCCAAACGTAACGGTTGCTCAGGTCAGCCCACAACAAGGTACTGACGCCGATGGACGACAGAATCAGCGCGCCACCCATGGTTGGCGTGCCGGACTTGGACAGGTGCGATTGTGGGCCGTCGTTACGAACGGATTGACCGATCTGACGGTTCTGCAAAGTGCGGATCATCCACGGGCCATAGCACAGCGACAAGACCAGCGCGGTCAGCACACCGAGGATCCCGCGCAGGGTCAGGTACTGAAAGACCGCGAAGCCTTTGTAGAACTGTTGCAGATACTCCGCTAGCAGCAGCAGCATTAATGTTTCTCCAGACGGGTCCCGCACAAAGCGGCGACGATGTTTTCCATCGCGGCGCTGCGCGAGCCCTTGATCAAAATGGTGGTGTTTGTGTCCTGCTCGGCTTCCAGGGCCTTGATCAGCTCAGCCTGTGTGCTGAAGTGAAAAGCCTGCTCGCCGAAAGCGTTTACGGCGTGGGTCATCATCGGCCCGACCGCGTAAAGCGCGGAAACCTTGCCGCGGGCGTACTCGCCCACATCGCGGTGCCCCTGCTCCGCCCAATCGCCCAACTCGCCGATATCTCCGAGCACCAAAACGGTGCGACCGGAAAAGCCGGCGAGTATATCAACGGCGGCGCACATGGAGGTGGGGTTTGCGTTGTACGTGTCATCGATCACGCGCATACCGTTAGTTGCCAGTTGCGCGACGGTGCGGCCCTTGACCGGTTGCACCGCGCCGAGACCGGTGGCGATGCCGAACAGCGACACGCCCAAGGCATGGGCTGCAGCGGCGGCGGCCATCGCATTGGCGACGTTATGGGTGCCGAGCAGGTTCAGCTGAACCCGTTCCACACCTTCAGGGCTGTGCAGGTTGAACGCCGGGCAACCGCGAGCATCGCGATCCAGATCGCTGGCGTAGAAGTCGGCGCTGTTGTTGCTCAAGGCAAACGTCAGCACTTTGCGACCGGCGGCTCGGGTTTTCCAGATTTCAAAAGCCTTGTCGTCGAGATTCAGCACGGCGACGCCATCGGCATCCAGCCCTTCGAGAATCTCGCCCTTGGCTTCAACGATTTTTTCCGGTCCGCCGAACTCGCCGACGTGGGCGGTACCGGCGTTGTTGATGACAGCCACGTGGGGCTTGGTCATGCCAACGGTGTAGGCAATCTCGCCGAGCCGCGAAGCGCCGAGTTCGATCACGGCAGCGGTATGTTCCGGTGCCAGTTCGAGCAGGGTCAGCGGAGCGCCCAGGTCATTGTTCAGGTTGCCACGAGTCGCCAACACCGGACCGTGCGTGCGCAGGATGCTCGCAAGCATTTCCTTGACCGTGGTCTTGCCGCTGGAACCGGTGATGGCCACGACCGGCTGAGTGAATGCCGCACGGTTCATCGCGCCCAATTGGCCGAGCGCCTGGCGGGAGTCCTTGACCAGCAGTTGCGGCAAGACACTATCGGCCACTTCGCGCTCGACCAGAGCACCCACGGCGCCTTTGGCGGCAACGTCGTTGAGGTAGTCATGGCCATCAAAGCGCGGGCCGGCCAGAGCAATAAACAGTTGGCCGGGCTTGATCGCGCGGCTGTCGATGCTGACGCCGTCGAAGCTGGCGTCGCTGGCAATCAGTCGGCCATTCAATGCGCCGGTCAGTTCGCTCAGTTTCAAGGCTTTAAGCATGGGCCACCTCCCACGCGGTCAGGGCGTGATCGGCCTCGACCAGATCGGAGAAAGCATGGCGCTCGCCGTTGATTTCCTGATAGTCCTCATGACCTTTACCGGCCAGGACAATCACGTCATCCGCCGAAGCGCTGGCGATCAATTGGGCAATCGCCTGGCCACGGCCGGCGACGAAGGTCACTTTATCCACAGCGCTGAAACCGGCGCGGATGTCGTCGAAAATCACGGTTGGGTCTTCGGTACGCGGATTGTCATCGGTGACCAGTACGCCATCGGCCAGACGCTCGACCACTTCCGCCATCAGCGGACGCTTGCCGCGATCACGATCGCCGCCGCAACCGAACAGGCACAGCAACCGGCCTTTGGCGTGAGGACGCAGGGCCATCAAGACTTTTTCCAGCGCATCCGGTGTGTGGGCGTAATCGACCACCACCAATGGCTGAGTACCGCCGCCCAGACGCTGCATGCGACCGGCCGGGCCTTCGAGTTTCGGCAGTACTTTGAGGATTTCGTCCAGCGCGTAGTCCAGTCCGAGCAAGGCGCCAACCGCGGCCAACACATTGCTCAGGTTGAAACGACCAAGCAAGGTGCTGCGCAAATGCTGCTCGCCTTGCGGCGTGACCAGCGTGGCGCGCACGCCTTCGTCGTCGAACTGCGCTTCGCGGCAATACAGATAGGCGCTGGAATCTTCCAGGCTGTAAGTGATCAGTCGCGACTCGCCTTTATCGGCAGCCAGTTGCCGGCCGAAATCGTCGTCGAGGTTGACCACCCGGCACTTCAGATCATTCCAGGCGAACAACTTGGCCTTGGTTTCGCCATAGACCTGCATGGTGCCGTGGTAATCCAGATGATCGCGCGACAAGTTGGTCATTACCGCCACATTGAACGCCAACGCAGTCACGCGGCCCTGATCCAGACCGTGGGAAGAAACTTCCATGGCCACAGCTTTGGCGCCGGCCTTTTTCAGGTCGGCGAGGGTCGCTTGCACCGCAATCGGGTTCGGCGTGGTGTGCAGACCGCTTTCCAGTGCGCCGTAGAAACCGGAGCCCAGAGTGCCGACGATGCCGCAGTGTTGACCGAGCAGGTCGAGCGCTTGGGCGACCAATTGGGTCACGCTGGTTTTACCGTTGGTGCCGGTCACGCCAATCAGATTGAGGTGGCGGCTCGGTTCTCCATAAAAACGCCCGGCAATGTCCGACAGCTGCGCCGCCAGGCCTTTGACCGGAATCAGCGGTACGTCGGTAATCGGCAGCACGGTCGCGCCTTCGACTTCATAAGCCACGGCAGCGGCGCCACGTTGCAAGGCGTCGGCGATGTGCGCCCGCCCGTCGAACTTGCCACCAGGAACCGCGAGAAACAGATCGCCTGCTCGTACGTTGCGGCTGTCCAGCGCCAATTCGCGGATCAACAGATCGCGGCCGGCGTGGGCGAAAATCTTGTTCAGGCTCAGCGACATCAGCCGCGCCCTCCATTAGCTTTCAGCGGAACGACCGGTGCGGCGTTCGCTTGTTGAGTGGCTGGCAGATTGTCCGGGGTGATGTTCATCAGGCGCAGGGTCCCGGACATCACTTTGCTGAACACCGGCGCCGAGACCAGACCACCGAAGTAACCGGCCTTGGTCGGTTCATCGATCACCACCACGATTGCGTAACGCGGATCGTTCATCGGGCCGAAACCGGCGAACAGCGAGCGGTAGGAGTTCTCGGCGTAGCCTTTGGTTCCGACCGACGTTTTACGTGCTGTACCCGACTTGCCGCCCACGTGATACGCCGGCACCTGCGCGCGGAATACACCGCGCGGGGCTTCGATCACTTGTTGCAGCATGGTTTGCATGGTTTTCGCGACGGCTTCCGGCAATACCTGTGTGGTTTGCGGCGCCTTGTCGGTTTTGATCAGGGTCAGCGGCGCGAGACGGCCATTGTTGGCCAGGGCCGAGAAGGCGTGGACCAACTGGATCGCGGTCACGGAAATACCGTAGCCGTAGGACAGCGTGGCAGTTTCAGCCTTGCGCCATTCGCGGTAGTTCGGCAGGTTGCCGACGCGCTCACCCGGGAAACCCAAGCCGGTGTCCTGGCCGAGGCCGACTTTCTGCGCCAGGCGGAAAATCGTTTCGCCGCCGATATCGAACGCGACCTTACTCATGCCGACGTTACTGGAATTGATCAGGATACCGGTCAGGTCGAGTACCGGGCCTTCGCTCTTGGATACGTCCTTGATGGTGTACTTACCAATCTGCAAAGTGCCTGGATAAACCTCGACGGTATCGGTCGGCTTCCAGCGCCCGGTTTCAATCGCGGCGCTCATGGAAATCGCTTTCATGGTCGAACCCGGCTCGAACACGTCGATCATCGCGCGGTTGCGCATCATCGCCGGTTGCAGGTTGCGACGGTTGTTCGGGTTGTAGGTTGGCTGGTTGACCATGGCGAGGATTTCGCCGGTCTTCACGTCCATGATCACCAGGCTGCCAGCCTTGGCGCCATTCTCGATGATCGCGTTGCGCAGTTCACGGTTGGCCAGGTATTGCAGGCGCAGGTCAATGGACAACGCCAAGGGCTTGCCGGCCTTGGCGTTTTTGGTGACCTGGACATCCTTGATCAACCGGCCGCGCCGGTCCTTGATCACTTGTCGCTTGCCGGGAACACCGGCCAGCCATTCGTCGTAGGCCAGCTCGACGCCTTCGCGTCCGTGGTCATCGATGTCGGTAAAGCCGACCATATGGGCGGTGACTTCACCGGCCGGGTAAAAACGCCGGAACTCTTCGATGCCATAAACACCCGGCACTTTCAGATCGAGCACAGCCTGGCCCTGCTCGGGGGTCAGCCCGCGCACCAGATAAATGAATTCTTTGTTGGCCTGGGCTTCGAGACGTTCGGCCAGGGCTTTCGGGTCCTGCCCCAAGGCAGCCGCCAATGCCGGCCACTTCTCTTTGGCCGTTTGCATTTCCTTGGCGTTGCCCCACAGGGTGGTGACCGGAGTACTCACGGCCAACGGCTCGCCGTTACGGTCGGTGATCAGACCACGGTGAGCCGGAATTGGGATATGACGAACGCTGCGCGCATCGCCCTGACCTTTAAGGAAGGCACGGTCGACCACTTGCAAATCGATGATGCGCCAGGCAATCGCCGCCACCATGATGCCGAGCAACCCGACCACCAGTCGGAACCGCCATGGAAAGAGCGCGCCTTCAAGTTTCATCATGGCGCCACCATCTGCACTTCAGCGGCGCCGGGAATGCGCATCTTCAGTTGCTCGGTGGCCAGGACTTCGATACGGCTGTGGGCGGTCCAGGTGCTCTGCTCGAGAATCAACCGGCCCCATTCGGCCTGCGCCTTGTCGCGCACGCTCAATTCGTTGTACAGCGAATTCAACAGCTGACGGTTCCAGTGCGCGCTATAGGACACGCCGATGGCCGACACGAGCACACCGACAAACAGCAGCAGCATGAAAAAGCTTCCGCCGGGAAGTGGCTTGGCGAAAAGCTTGCTCACCGCAGCTTCTCCGCCACGCGCATGACGGCGCTACGGGAACGTGGGTTGGCTTTGAGTTCGGCGTCGGAGGCCGTCTGCGCTTTGCCATGAATTTTGATTATCGGTTCGAAAGCGACGTGACGGACCGGCAGGTTGCGCGGCAGGTTGTCGGCTTCGCCTTTCACCAGTTTGCGCATGAACAATTTGACGATGCGGTCTTCCAGCGAGTGGAAGCTGATGACGACCAGACGGCCGCCTACTTCCAGGCATTCCAGCGCGGCTTGGAGGCCGGCTTCCAGATCGCCCAGTTCGTTGTTGACGTGAATACGCAGACCCTGGAATGCACGGGTGGCCGGGTTCTTGCCTTTTTCCCACGCAGGGTTGGCGACTTTCAGCACTTCAGCCAGATCGCCAGTGCGCTCGAACGGCTTGATGTCGCGACGCTCGGCCACGGCACGCGCCATGCGACCGGAGAAACGTTCTTCGCCATATTCCTTGAACACCCGGGCGATTTCTTCCACCGGCGCAGTGTTGACGAACTCGGCGGCGCTGATCCCGCGAGACGGGTCCATGCGCATGTCCAACGGACCGTCGTTGAGGAAACTGAAACCGCGCTCAGGGTCGTCGAGCTGCGGCGAAGACACGCCGAGGTCGAGCAGGACGCCGCTGACCTTGCCGGCCAGACCGCGTTCGGCGACTTCCGATCCGAGCTCGGCAAAGCTGCGCTGTACAACGACAAAGCGGCCGTCTTCGGCCGCTAGCGTTTGCCCGGTGGCAATCGCTTGAGGATCCTTGTCGAATCCGAGCAACCGGCCATCAGGCCCAAGCTGGCTGAGGATCAACCGACTATGTCCGCCACGTCCGAACGTACCGTCCAGATAGCAGCCATCAGGACGTACGGCGAGAGCCTCGACGGCTTCGTCAAGCAGTACGGTGATGTGGTTAAAGCCGCTATCAATAGTCACAGGATTAAATCACGCAGTTCATCAGGCATAGCGCCCGGTTGTTGAATAGCAGCCAGGTCAGCGGCAGAAACCGCATTCCAGGCATCCTCGTCCCACAATTGGAACTTGTTCAGTTGGCCTACCAACATTGCGCGCTTATCCAACTTGGCATATTCGCGAAGACGCGGCGGAACCAGAAAACGACCACTGCCATCGAGCTCGAGGTCGACGGCATTACCAATCAGTAAACGTTGCAGGCGGCGGTTCTCTTCGCGAAGCGAAGGCAGTGCGCGCAGTTTGGTTTCGATAATTTCCCACTCATCGAGGGGATAAACACACAAACACGGATCAACGGCATCGATGGTGACGATTAACTGACCGGAACTACGCGAAACCAGCTCGTCACGGTACCGGCTCGGCATTGCGAGACGGCCCTTTGCATCGAGACTGATAGCGTTAGCTCCGCGAAACACGTCAGCGTTTCTCCAAATATTAGCGTTTTGCGTTCAAAAAACCCACTTCATGCCACTTTCCGCCACTTGCGCACACTATAGGAATGCGCCCACCACACCGTCAAGGCGCGGATTAAAGGAAAAGCCTTACAGAACGGAGATTTAGGAGCGCAAAAGGAGGGTAAACGAGAATCTGACGGATGAATTCGCTCAATAACTTGAATCAGCACAGAAGGCTGCGTTCAGAAGTTAAAGTAGTTTGTTAAGAGTAAGATTTTTTCGGTATTACAAAAGCGCTTCTGCTATTGATTCAGCAGGGAGGGAAATTGTCATTACGCACATCCCTGCCAAAGATTCAGCAGAGAGGAAAAAAGGTGGAGAGTCGATCTGTAAGCCGGGTTCTGTCTTGAACAGTCATTCGTCTACGATGGCCATCACTGGACATCTTTAGCAACCTACCCGGTCCCAGCGCGGGCCACGCCTTGGGACCCTATTTGGTCTTGCTCCAAGTGGGGTTTACCTAGCCACGAACTGTTGCCAGACGTGCGGTGCGCTCTTACCGCACCTTTTCACCCTTACCGGCGCCGAAGCGCTTAGGCGGTTATTTTCTGTGGCACTTTCCGTAGGCTCACGCCTCCCAGGCATTACCTGGCACTTCGCCCTATGGAGCCCGGACTTTCCTCCCCCCCCTAATTTTCATAGAGGGCAGCGACTGTCCGATCGACTCTCCGCCGCGAAGATTAACGGCAGAGCGGCCGAAGAACAAGCGCTAAAAGCCTCTGGCCGGCGCTGCACGTCGGTTTACTCGCCCTTCTGTTTATCCAGCGCGACCTGATAGAGCACATTCTTGCGCTCACCGGTAATTTGCGCCGCCAATGCCGCCGCACGCTTGAGCGGCATCTCTTCGAGTAACAGGTTGAGAATACGCATCGCCTCACTGCTGACAGCGTCTTCAGTCTCAGGGGCAGTCCAGCCCGCCACCAGCACCACACACTCGCCACGCTGCTGATTGCTGTCTGATTCGACAAACTCGCGCAACTCGGCCAACGGCAAGCCTTTGAGGGTTTCGAAAGTCTTGGTCAGCTCCCGCGCCAGCAATGCCGGGCGCTCGGCGCCGAATACCAGCTCCATGTCTTGCAGGCATTCAAGGATGCGGTGCGGTGCTTCATAGAAAATCAGTGTGCGCGGCTCTTCTTTTACCAGTTCCAGACGAGCACGTCGGCCGACAGCCTTGGCCGGCAAAAAACCTTCGAAGATGAAACGGTCGGACGGCAGCCCCGCCGCCGACAACGCCGCAATCAATGCACATGCACCCGGAACCGGCACCACATTGATTCCCGCGGCACGAGCCTGACGCACCAGGTGATAACCCGGATCGGAAATCAGCGGCGTCCCGGCGTCGGAGATCAACGCCACATCGTCGCCCGCCAGCAGACGCGTGATAAAGCGGTTACCCTCCTCCCGCTCGTTGTGTTCATGGCAGGCAGCCAGCGGCGTCGGAATGCCGAAATGCTGCATCAATCGCTGGGAATGGCGAGTGTCTTCGGCAGCGATCAAAGCGACCTCGCGCAGGATCTTCAGCGCACGCGCACTGATGTCGTCCAGGTTGCCGATGGGCGTCGCCACCACATAAAGCGAGCCAGCAGCGGAATTCAAAGCACCTGGAGCAGTCAAAGCGCACACCTCATGATCGGTAAAAGGCGACATTGTAGCGCGTAGCGGCGCTTGCGATACGTCTCACCCTCTCCGGGTTTGCCAGCCTTTTGTGCAGTGCTGCAACATTTACACGAGCTAAATTGATCGATTCACGCCAGTAACATCGCGCCCCGGCCAGCGCTTGGGTACAATTCCCCGCTAATTTGATCGAGTATCAGGAACACTTACATGATCGCTTGCCTGCGGCTGTTCTCTGCCCTTTGCCTCGCTGCCTTGCTGGCGGCTTGCGCCAGCTCGCCCTCTTCCAGCCTTGGCGAACTTCCACGGACCCCGGACGCCAGTATCGAGCAATTGCTCGAACAGGCCGCTAAAAGCAAGGATCCGGAAAAAGCCGCTCTATTGCGCTTGAGCGCAGCAGACCTGGCTTATCGTCAGGGCAATGCCGGCCAGTCCGCGCAAATCCTGCAACAAGTACCGACGGAACAACTCAAGCCAGGCCAACAAGTCTTCGCCAGTACCCTGGCAGCTGAACTGGCCATGGTCCGCAATCAGCCGAAAGCGGCGCTGACTGCTCTGAGCCATCCGAGTCTGCAACGTTTGGGTGAACTGCCCGTCGAACAACAGGTTCGCACCGGCACCGTTCATGCCCGTGCCCTTGAGGCCGATGGCCAGACCCTGGCCGCCGCACGGGAGCGCATCTTCATTGCCCCGATGCTTGAAGGTGAAGCAGCCAGCAAAAACCATGAAGCGATCTGGACCCTGATCGCTTCGCTGCCGACCGATCAATTGCAGCCGACCACCGACGATGACCTCGGCGGCTGGATACGTCTGGCGCTGGCGGTGAAAACGGCCGGCACCCTGGAACAGCAGCAAGCCGCGATCGACAACTGGCGCGAACACAATCCAAAGCACCCGGCTGCCATCCAACTGCCGTTGCCACTGACCAAACTCAAGGAACTGGCCAGCCAGCCCCTGAGCAAGATTGCCCTGCTGCTGCCGCAAGACGGCCCGCTGGCATCGGTTGGCAGAGCACTGCGCGAAGGTTTCATGGCCGCTCACTACCAGGCGCAACAAGCCGGGCAGAAACCGCCAGCCATCGAGTTCTATGACAGCTCGCGTCTGAACTCCCTCGACGAGTTCTATCGCAAGGCCCAGGCCGATGGCGTGCAACTGGTGGTCGGCCCGCTGGAAAAACCGCTGGTCAAACAGCTCAGCGCGCGCCCGCAACTGCCGATCACCACCCTGGCGCTGAACTACAGCGAAGGCGAACAGGGTCCGGCTCAACTGTTCCAGTTCGGCCTGGCCGCCGAAGACGAAGCCCGCGAAGTGTCCCGTCGTGCGCGCGCCGATGGCCTGCACCGCGCCGCCATCATGGTGCCGAAAGGCGAATGGGGCGACCGCGTATACAAGGCGTTCAGCCAGGATTGGCAAGCCAACGGCGGCAGCATCGTCGCGACCGAACGCGTCGATCAACCGGTCCAATTGGCCCAGCAGATTGCCGACATGTTCCAGTTGCGCCAGAGCGAAGGCCGCGCCAAGAGCCTGCAAAGCACTGTCGGCTCTCAGGTTGCCGCACAGCCTTCACGTCGCCAGGACATCGAGTTCATCTTCCTGGCCGCGACGCCGCAACAGGCCCAGCAGATCAAGCCAACCCTGAACTTCCAGTACGCGGGTGACGTGCCGGTTTACGCCACCTCCCACGTGTTCAGCGCCAGCGGCGACCAGAACCAGTACAACGACATGAACGGTATTCGCTTCTGCGAAACCCCATGGCTGCTGGATGCCAACGACCCGCTGCGCAAACAGGTCACTGCACAATGGCCACAAGCCGGCGGCAGCCTGGGCCGCCTGTACGCGATGGGCGTGGATGCCTATCGTCTGGCACCGCGCCTGGGGCAACTCAAGGCCTTGCCGGACAGCCGCATCCAAGGCCAATCGGGCAGCCTGGGCATGACTCAGAATCAGCGGGTCGAGCGTCAGTTGCCATGGGCAGAGTTCATCAACGGTCAGGTTCAACGCCTGCCGGATACCTCACGCTGATGCCTGACAGGTCACGCCAGCAAAGCGGTAAAGATGCCGAGCGTCATGCGCTCGAGCATCTTCAGCAACAAGGTCTGCGCCTACTGGCGCAGAACTGGTTGTGTAAACGCGGCGAGCTTGATCTGGTCATGCTTGATGGCGATACAGTAGTATTCGTCGAAGTCCGCTACAGAAAAAACACCCAGTGGGGTGGCGCGCTCGATAGCATCGATGGGCGCAAACGGCAGAAACTGATTTTTGCCGCGCAATATTTTCTTCAGCGAGAGTCGCGCTGGGCCAATTCCCCCTGCCGCTTCGACGTGGTTGCCATCGACAGCAACCTCGATCAGTTGAACTGGCTGCAGAATGCCTTCGACAGCTGATCGCTGCGCCCCGAACCGGACATCTTCACCCAACACTTTTTGCTCTTTGCTTTGCGGGCTGCACATTCATGTGCCGAGTAGCCGCGCTAATTAAGGTCACACAGATGGACATGCAATCGCGAATTCGCCAGCTTTTTCAGGCCAGTATCGACACCAAGCAACAGGCGATGGACGTACTTGCACCGCACATCGAGCAAGCCAGCCAGGTCATGGTCAACGCCCTGCTCAACGAGGGCAAAATGCTGTCCTGCGGCAACGGCGGTTCCGCCGGTGACGCCCAGCACTTTTCGTCCGAGCTGCTCAATCGCTTCGAACGAGAGCGCCCGAGCCTGCCCGCCATCGCGCTGACTACCGACAGCTCGACGATCACTTCGATCGCCAACGATTACAGCTACAACGAAATCTTCTCCAAACAGATTCGTGCACTCGGCCAGCCAGGTGATGTATTGCTGGCGATTTCCACCAGCGGCAACTCGGCAAACATAATTCAAGCGATCCAGGCCGCACATGATCGCGAAATGATTGTCGTAGCATTGACTGGTCGTGATGGCGGCGGCATGGCGTCACTGCTATTGCCTGAGGACGTCGAGATTCGCGTACCGGCCAACGTCACTGCACGCATTCAGGAAGTCCACCTGCTGGCGATCCATTGCCTTTGCGATTTGATCGACAGCCAAATATTCGGGAGTGAAGAATGACCCCTAATCGCCTGGGCCTTCTGGCCTTGACCCTGTGCCTCGGTATCAGCGGCTGCACCTCGGTGGTTAACGCCAGCCGTGAAGCACCGATTGACGATGACCGCGGCACCCGCACCTTCGGCAGCAAGATCGACGACTCCCTGATCGAAACCAAGGCTGGTGTAAACATCGCCAAGGCCGATCCAGACCTGGACAACAACTCGCACATCGTCGTCACCAGCTTCAACGGTGTGGTGCTGCTCGCCGGGCAAACCCCTCGCGCCGACCTCAAGGCCAAGGCCGAACAGGTTGCCGCCTCCGTTCAACGGGTAAAGAAGGTTCACAACGAGCTGCAAGTACTGGCGCCCTCCTCGCTGCTGGCGCGCCAGAATGACACCTGGCTGACCACCAAGATCAAGACGCAGATGCTCACCGACGCCTCCATCCCGGGGTCTCGCATCAAGGTTGTGACCGAAAACGGTATCGTCTATTTGCTGGGTCTGTTGACCAAGCAGGAAGCGGCCCAGGCGACCAATCTGGTGCAAGGCGTTTCCGGCGTGCAAAAGATCGTAAAGTTGTTTGAGTACATCGACTGATCCCATTGCGGGAGCGCGGCTTGCTGGCGCTGGCGCCCTGAAGATCGCCATCGCCGGCAAGCCTGGCGCACAATAAAAAACCCGCTGAAATCACTTTCAGCGGGTTTCTCATTTCAGCGGCCAGGAAGATCAGAAATCTTCCAACCGCCATACCTCGTAAGCTGGCGTCTCATAGGGATGGCTCTCTTTCAGAGCCACCACCACCGCCCGAATCAACTCATCGCTGACCACAAGCTCAACCTTCCATTCCTCAACCTGCTCGACCTGCCCCGCTTCGCCAATGAACGGCTGACTGCCATCCAGTGGACGAAACTGACCCAACCCGAACACCTGCCACGCACAGTGATCATAAGCCCCGATCCGCCCACCACCGGCAGCAAACACAGCACTCTTGACCACCTCGACATGACTGGCCGGAACAAAAAAACTGAGCTTGTACACGGCGCTTAGTTAACCCACACACGAGCGTTACGGAACATACGCATCCAAGGTGCGTCTTCGTTCCAGTCTTCCGAACGCCACGAGTTCTGCACGGCGCGGAATACACGCTCCGGGTGCGGCATCATGATGGTCACGCGACCGTCACGGCTGGTCAAACCGGTGATCCCGCGCGGCGAACCGTTCGGGTTGGCCGGATAGTTTTCGGTGACCTTGCCGTGGTTGTCGACGAAACGCATCGCCACGCAACCCGACAGATCGGCTTCCAGCAACGCTTCTTCGCTGGCGAATTCAGCATGACCTTCGCCGTGGGCGATGGCGATCGGCATGCGCGAACCGGCCATGCCCTGCAGGAAGATCGAGTTCGACTCCTGGATCTGCACCATCGCCACGCGGGCTTCGAACTGCTCGGAACGGTTACGCACGAAGTGCGGCCAGAACTCGCTGCCCGGGATCAGCTCGTGCAGGTTGGACATCATCTGGCAACCGTTGCACACGCCGAGGGTGAAGCTGTCGTTACGCTCGAAGAAGCCCTGGAAAGCATCGCGAGCGCGGCTGTTGAACAGCGCGGACTTGGCCCAGCCTTCGCCGGCACCCAGTACGTCGCCGTAGGAGAAACCGCCGCAAGCTACCAGACCTTTGAACTCGTTCAGGTCGACACGGCCGGCCAGAATGTCGCTCATGTGCACGTCGATCGCGTTGAAACCGGCGCGATCGAACGCAGCCGCCATTTCCACCTGACCGTTGACGCCCTGCTCACGCAGCACGGCAACCTGTGGGCGAATGCCTTTCTTGATGTAAGGCGCGGCGACGTCCTGATTGACGTCGTAGCTGAGCTTGACGCTCAGGCCCGGGTTGTCTTCTTCCAGCAGCACGTCGAACTCTTGCTCGGCGCAGTCGGCGTTATCACGCAGACGCTGGATCTGATAGCTGGTCTCGGCCCACTGACGTTGCAGCAGACGACGCTGACCTTCGAACACGGTGTCGCCGTTGAAAGTGATGCTGATCTCGCCGTTGTTCATCGGCTGACCGATCACCGACACGCAGTCGCCCAAACCGGCAGCGCTGAACTGCGCGAGGATGTCTGGAGTGGCGTCCTGGCGAACCTGGATCACGGCACCCAGCTCTTCGTTGAACAGGATCGCGGCGATGTCGGCGGAGGTTTCTGCCAGACCGTCAAGGTTCAGGCTCAGACCGCAGTGACCGGCGAAGGCCATTTCCACCACGCTGGTCAGCAGACCACCGTCGGAACGGTCGTGGTAAGCCAGCAAGTGACCGTCGGCGTTGAGGCCCTGGATCACGGCGAAGAAGGCTTTCAGGTCTTCGGCGTCATCGACGTCCGGTGCCTGCTTGCCGAGTTTGCCGTGAACCTGAGCGAGGATCGAAGCGCCCATGCGGTTCTGACCGCGACCGAGATCGATCAGGATCAGGTCGGTGGTGCCCTTGTCCATGCGCAGTTGCGGGGTCATGGTCTGACGGATGTCAGCCACTGGCGCGAAACCGGTCACGATCAGCGACATTGGCGAAGTCACGGTTTTGTCGACGCCCTCATCGTTCCAGCGGGTGGCCATGGACATCGAGTCCTTGCCCACCGGAATGGTGATGCCGAGGTCCGGGCACAATTCCATACCGACCGCTTTCACGGTGTCGTACAGACGCGCGTCTTCACCAGGGTGACCGGCGGCGGACATCCAGTTCGCCGACAATTTGATGTCGGATATCTTGGCGATGCGCGATGCCGCGATGTTGGTCAGGGTTTCGCCGATGGCCATGCGGCCCGACGCCGGAGCGTCCAGCAGAGCCAGCGGAGTGCGCTCGCCCATGGCCATGGCTTCACCGGTGTAGACGTCGAAGCTGGTGGCGGTGACGGCAACGTCAGCCACCGGAACCTGCCACGGGCCGACCATCTGGTCACGGGCCACGAGGCCGGTGATGGTGCGGTCGCCGATGGTAATCAGGAAGCTTTTGCTGGCCACGGCCGGGTGATGCAGAACGCGCTCGACGCAGTCCGCGATCTCGAGGGTCGACGGATCGAAATCGTCGCCCAGCTCGTTTTCGCGAACGGCCGAACGGTGCATGCGCGGGGCTTTGCCCAGCAGCACTTCGAGCGGCATGTCCACCGGGCTGTTGCCGAAGTGGCTGTCAGTCACGGTCAGTTGCGGTTCGGCAGTGGCTTCGCCGACCACGGCAAACGGGCAACGCTCACGTTCGCAGATCGCCTGGAAGCGCTCGAAGTCCGCCGGGCCGACTGCCAGAACGTAGCGTTCCTGGGATTCGTTACTCCAGATTTCATGCGGGGCCATGCCCGGCTCGTCGTTTGGAATGTTGCGCAGTTCGAAGCGACCGCCACGATTGCCATCGTTGACCAGTTCCGGGAAGGCGTTGGACAGACCGCCTGCGCCGACGTCGTGGATGAAGCTGATCGGGTTGTGTTCACCCAACTGCCAGCAACGGTCGATGACTTCCTGGCAGCGACGCTCCATTTCCGGGTTTTCGCGCTGTACCGATGCGAAGTCCAGATCCGCCGAGCTGGTGCCGGTGGCCATGGAAGAGGCAGCGCCGCCGCCCAGGCCGATGAGCATTGCCGGACCGCCGAGCACGATCAGCTTGGAACCAACGGTGATCTCGCCTTTCTGCACGTGTTCGGCACGGATGTTACCCATGCCGCCAGCCAGCATGATCGGCTTGTGGTAACCGCGAACTTCGTCGCCACGCGGGGTGGTGATCGACTGTTCGAAGGTACGGAAGTAACCGGTCAGGGCCGGACGGCCGAATTCGTTGTTGAACGCGGCACCGCCCAACGGGCCTTCGATCATGATGTCCAGCGCGGTAACGATGCGCTCAGGCTTGCCGTACGGCACTTCCCACGGCTGCTCGAAGCCCGGGATCTGCAGGTTGGACACGGTGAAACCGGTCAGGCCAGCCTTTGGCTTGGCGCCGCGACCGGTTGCACCTTCGTCGCGAATCTCGCCGCCAGAACCGGTGGACGCGCCCGGGAACGGGGCAATCGCGGTTGGGTGGTTGTGAGTTTCGACTTTCATCAGGATGTGCACCGGTTCCTGCACCGCGCCGTACTGGCGGGTTTCAGGGTCCGGGAAGAAACGGCCGGCAACGGAGCCGACGATCACCGAGGCGTTGTCTTTATAAGCCGACAGAACACCTTCGCTGTGCATCTGGTAGGTGTTCTTGATCATGCCGAACAGGCTTTTTTCCTGGCTCTGACCGTCGATGTCCCAACTGGCGTTGAAGATCTTGTGACGGCAGTGCTCGGAATTCGCCTGGGCAAACATCATCAATTCGATGTCATGCGGGTTGCGCTTCAAGCCGACGAAGGCTGCGACCAGATAGTCGATCTCGTCTTCGGCCAAGGCCAGGCCCAGCTCGGTGTTGGCTTTTTCCAGCGCGGCGCGGCCGCCACCCAACACGTCGATCGCGGTCAGGGGTTTTGGCTCGGCGTGGCTGAACAGGCCGGCGGCTTGTTCGAGGTTACCGAGGACGATTTGGGTCATACGGTCATGCAGCGCGTCCGAGATCAGCTGCGCTTCGGCGTCGCTGAACTGGCCGGCGACGTAGAACGCGATACCGCGCTCCAGGCGCTGGATCTTGGTCAGGCCGCAGTTGCGAGCGATGTCGCTGGCTTTACTGGACCACGGCGAGATGGTGCCAAAACGTGGCAACACCAGAAACAGACGACCGGTTGGCTCTTGTACTGGAACGCTTGGGCCGTACTTCAGAAGGCGCGCGAGCACCTGCTGTTCGTCGCCGGTCAGGACGCCGGCAACTTCGGCGAAGTGAGCGAATTCAGCATACAAGCCACTGACAGCCGGAACCTTCTGGCTCAGTTGCTCAAGGAGTTTGCTGTGGCGAAAGGCAGAAAGGGCAGGAGCGCCGCGCAGGATCAACATCTTCGGGACAGCCTCGGGAAGGGGTGTGCTTTGAGGCCGTGCATTCTAGCCTAAACCGCCCGCGACATCACCCGAAACGGTACGCACGGCTATACCCGAACGTCGGGCCGGGTATTCGGGCCCGAAACAGGCGCGCGCCGCAGGTTATTTTTTCTGTCACAAAATGCTGTTCGGGCCCATTCCTGCGGGCTCCAAGCGGGATTCAGACTCTCTAGCAGACAAGCCCTTCGCTGTCGAGATATGGCGCTTGTGGTCCTTTGCGTATACTGCGCAAATGTTTTCCCCAACGGCTTTGCGTCCGCGGTATGCCAAATGGCTGATCGCAACCGGACTCTTCCTGGTGCTCAGTGGCTGTGTTGATAAACCCAACACGCTGGAGCGCGTAAAGGAGGATGGCGTGCTGCGGGTGGTTACCCGTAACAGTCCCGCCACCTACTTTCAGGATCGCAACGGTGAAACCGGCTTCGAATACGAGCTGGTGAAGCGCTTCGCCGACGATCTGGGGGTCGAACTCAAGATCGAAACCGCCGACAACCTCGACGACCTGTTCAATCAGGTGGGCAAGCCCAATGGCCCGGTACTAGCGGCTGCCGGCCTGGTCAGCAGCGATCAACGCAAACAGCAAGTGCGATTTTCCCACTCCTACCTCGAAGTCACCCCACAGATCATTTACCGCAACGGCCAGTCACGGCCGACCGATGCCGGCGATCTGGTCGGCAAGAAGATCATGGTGCTCAAGGGCAGCACCCACGCCGAGCAATTGGCGGAGCTGAAAAAGAAATTCCCTGGCATCGAGTACGAAGAATCCGACCAGGTTGAAGTGGTCGACTTGTTGCGCATGGTCGATGAAGACCAGATCGACCTGACCCTGGTCGACTCCAACGAAGTCGCGATGAACCAGGTGTATTTCACCAACATACGGGTCGCCTTCGATCTCGGTGATGCCAGCAATCAGAGCTGGGCCGTGGTCGCCGGCGAAGACAACAGCCTGCTCAACGAGATCAACACTTATCTCGACAAAGTGAAGAAAAACGGCACCCTGCAACGCCTCAAAGACCGCTATTACGGGCACGTCGACGTTTTGGGTTACATGGGCGCCTACACCTTCGCCCAGCATCTGCAGCAGCGGTTGCCCAAGTACGAACAGCACTTCAAAACGTACGCCAAGAAAGAGAAAGTCGACTGGCGCTTGTTGGCGGCGATTGGTTATCAGGAATCACTGTGGCAAGCGGCCGTCACGTCCAAGACCGGCGTACGCGGACTAATGATGCTGACCCAGAACACGGCGCAAGCCATGGGCGTGTCCAATCGCCTCGACCCCAAGCAGAGCATCATGGGCGGCGCGAAGTACCTTGCATATATGAAGGAGCAATTGGACGAATCGATTCAGGAGCCGGATCGTACGTGGTTCGCGCTCGCAGCCTACAACGTCGGCAGCGGTCATCTGGATGATGCGCGCAAACTGACGGCCAAGGCAGGATTGAACCCGGACAAGTGGCTGGACGTGAAGAAGATCCTGCCGCGCCTGTCGCAGAAGCAGTGGTACAGCAAGACCCGCTATGGCTACGCCCGTGGTGGCGAGCCGGTGCATTTCGTGGCGAACATCCGTCGTTACTATGACATCCTGACGTGGGTCACGCAGCCGCAACTGGAAGGCAATCAGGTGGCCGAGGGCAACCTGCATGTGCCGGGGGTCGACAAGACCAAGCCGAGCCAGGAAACCCCGCCGCTTTGAATTTTTACTGTTTTCAATGACGCCTTCGCGGGCAAGCCTCGCTCCTACAGGCTTGCGTCGAACACACAATTGCGGATCGATTTGGACCTGTAGGAGCGAGGCTTGCCCGCGAAGGCAGCACCGCCGACCTCAACCCTTTAGTGCAGCAGCCAGAATCAACGCCTTCATCTCCGACACCGCCGACTTGAACCCGACGAACAACGCATGGGCCACCAGCGCATGACCGATGTTCAGTTCATTGATGCCCTTGATCGCCGCAACAGCCTCGACGTTGTGATAGTGCAGACCGTGACCGGCGTTAACGATCAGACCCTGGGCCAGACCGAATGCCACGCCATCGGCCACGCGCTTGAGCTCTTCAGCCACTTCGGTTGGCGTCTCGGCATCCGCATAACGTCCGGTGTGCAATTCGATGGCCGGCGCACCGACACGGCGGGATGCTTCGATCTGCCGTTCGTCAGCGTCGATGAATAGCGACACTTCACAGCCGATCTTCGCCAGACGCTCTACCGCCGCCTTGATCCGCGACTCCTGCCCAGCCACATCCAGACCGCCTTCGGTGGTCAGCTCCTGACGAGTTTCCGGGACCAGGCAAATGTGCGCCGGGCGGATGCGCTCGGCAAAGACCATCATTTCTTCGGTGACGCCCATTTCGAAGTTCATGCGGGTTTGCAGCACGTCCTTGAGCAGCAGCACATCGCGCTCCTGAATGTGCCGGCGGTCTTCGCGCAGGTGCACGGTGATGCCATCAGCGCCCGCCTCTTCCGCGTCCAGCGCTGCCTTGACCGGATCCGGGTAGCGAGTACCGCGGGCCTGACGCAGGGTGGCAACGTGGTCGATGTTCACGCCAAGAAGAATGCGATTGCTGGTGGTCACGGAAGCGCTCCTGAAGAAGGGAAAGTTCGGTGCACAGCATACACGGGGAGACAGGGTCTGTTGACGCAAGCATCAACAGTTCTTACGGCTTGCGAAACAACTCGCGACTGACCAGAGGACGACCACCCAAGTGAACGGCCAACGCCTGACGCATCAAGCGCTTGGCGGCGGACAGCGCACCAGGCGCGGACCAGTCGGCATCGGCCATGGCCAGCAGTTCGGTGCCATTGAATAGACCCGGTTGCAACAGATAGACCCGCTCCAGGCCTGCATCCACTTGCAAGCGATAGAGGCCATCCGGCGCGATAGGGTCGCCGTGGATGTCGGCGTTCAGGGCAAAGCCGTAACCGAGATCGTCGAGCAAGCGCCATTCGAAGGAGCGCAGCAACGGCTCCAGCGGGCGTCCTTCGGCCAGGGCGAGCAGGGTCGCGGCGTAGTGTTCGAAGACCCCGGGATGAGGATCTTCGACGGGCAGCAGACGGATCAGCAACTCGTTGAGGTAAAGGCCGCTGAACAGCGCCTCGCCGTTTAGCCAAGTGGAAACACCAGCGCTTTCCATGCGACCGACGTTCTTCAATTCACCCCGCCCCCGAAACTCGACTTCCAGCGGCACGAACGGCCGCGCCAATGTCCCGGCCTTGCCCCGTGCGCTACGCAACACCGCGCGCAGCCGACCTTGCGGCGTAAGGAAATCCACCAGCGCGCTGTTTTCGCGGTAGGCGCGGCTGTGGAGGACGTAGGCGGGTTGGGCGATAGGCGCGGTGGTCGACATGGAAATCGCAGTTCTCAATGAAAGAGCGCAGTTCTACAAACAACCAAAACCAATGTGGGAGCGGGCTTGCCCGCGATGGCGGACTTACATTCAACATCTCTGCTGAATGTTACATCCTCATCGCGGGCAAGCCCGCTCCCACAAGGTTCTACGGTGCAGCGCAGACCGGGTTTACAGGTCGCCGTAACCCAGCGAACGCAAGGCGCGTTCGTCATCGGACCAGCCGCCCTTAACCTTGACCCACAGGTTGAGCATGATCTTGGAGTCGAACAGCAGCTCCATGTCCTTGCGCGCCTCGCTGCCGATGCGCTTGATGCGCTCGCCTTTGTCGCCAATGATGATTTTCTTCTGGCCGTCACGTTCGACGAGGATCAAGGCATGGATGTGCAGGGTTTTGCCCTGCTGCTTGAACTCTTCGATTTCCACGGTGATCTGGTACGGCAGCTCGGCGCCCAACTGGCGCATGATTTTCTCGCGCACCAGTTCGGCAGCAAGGAAGCGGCTGCTGCGGTCAGTGATCTGATCTTCGGGGAAGAAGTGATCGTTTTCCGGCAGGTGCTCGGCGATCACTCGCTCCAGCGTGTCCAGGTTATGCCCGTGCTGGGCCGAGATCGGCATGATCTGCGCGTTCGGCAGCTGTTCCTGCAACCAGGTCAGATGCGGCATCAGCTCGGCCTTGTCTTCGATACGGTCGGTCTTGTTCAGCGCCACGATCAGCGGGCCGGTCACGTACTGAACGCGCTCGAGGACCATCTGGTCTTCGTCGGTCCACTTGGTGCGGTCGACCACGAAGATCACCACGTCGACGTCTTTCAACGCCGCCGAAGCAGTCTTGTTCATGTAGCGGTTCAGGGCCTTTTCGCCACCCTTGTGCATGCCTGGGGTGTCGACGTAGATCGCTTGCACGTCGCCTTCGGTCTTGATGCCGAGCATGTTGTGACGGGTGGTCTGCGGTTTGCGCGAGGTGATCGCCAGCTTCTGACCCAGAATGTGGTTCAGCAGCGTGGACTTACCCACGTTGGGACGGCCGACGATGGCAACATAGCCACAGCGAGTTGCAGTTGAATCAGTCATTGCCATTCTCCACACCCAGGGCAATCAGTGCTGCGGCGGCCGCTACCTGTTCGGCAATACGACGACTCACACCCTGACCTCGGCTTTTTTCATTCAGTAAGATGATTTCACATTCGACGAAGAACGTCCGGCAATGTGGCTCACCCTGGATATCCACCACTTCGTAACGTGGCAGCTCACAACCACGGGACTGCAGGAATTCCTGCAGGCGGGTTTTCGGATCTTTGTTGGTGTCGACCAGCGTCAGGCCTTCGAACTCTCCGGCCAGCCAGGCCAGCACGCGCTCACGCGCCACGTCCATGCCGGCGTCCAGGTAGATCGCACCGATCAGCGCTTCCAGGGCATCGGCCAGAATCGACTCGCGACGGAAACCGCCGCTTTTCAATTCACCGGACCCCAGGCGCAGGTAATCGCCCAAGTCGAAACCACGGGCCAGTACGGCCAGGGTCTCACCTTTCACCAAGCGTGCGCGCAAACGCGACAACTGGCCTTCGCGGGCCAGCGGGAAGCGATCGAACAGCGCCTCGCCAGCGACGAAGTTGAGGATGGCATCACCGAGGAACTCCAGGCGTTCGTTGTTGCGCCCGGCGAAGCTGCGGTGAGTCAGGGCCAGGACCATCAGCTCCTGGTCTTTGAAGGTGTAGCCGAGCTGACGCTCTAGACGGTTTAAGGAGACGCTCACGGTTTACCCACGCTGAGTTCGTGGCTGGATTCCACCGCCATCGCCGTGGTGCGGCGCAGGCTTGGGACAATTAACGCTGTGTTCAAAAATAACGTCCTGAATATCGTTGTTTTCATGCTTCTGTCGCCGATTATGCCGGTTCCAGAAATGCATTCGGCGCTGTGTTCAACAGCGCCGTGTGTGATTACTTGATCAGGCCAACCCGCGAGAAATTCGGCAGGTGACTGAGTTTGGGTTCCGGCCAGCTCATCCAGACCGCGAAGGCCTTGCCGACGATATTCTTGTCGGGAACCATGCCCAGCAGATCCTTGGGAATACTCGGATCATCCCAGTAGCGACTATCGTTCGAGTTGTCGCGGTTGTCGCCCATCATGAAGTAGTGCCCGCCAGGCACGGTCCACGAACGATCCGGCGTTGCGCGGTAGCGGCTCATTTCCTTGCGGATAAGGTGCTCGGCAACGCCGAGTTTTTCCTTGTAGAGCTCGGCGCTGCCCAACGTGCCGGGCTCGGAACCGACCAATTGTTCGGCGATCGACTCACCGTTGACGAACAGACGCTTGTCAGCGGTGTAGCGAATCTGGTCACCCGGCAGGCCCACCACACGCTTGATGTAATTGACGTTCGGGTCGCTCGGGTAGCGGAACACCATCACATCGCCGCGCTGCGGGTCACCGACTTCGATGACTTTCTTGTCGATCACCGGCAGGCGGATCCCGTAAGAAAATTTGTTCACCAGAATGAAGTCGCCGACGTCCAGGGTCGGTTTCATCGAGCCTGAAGGAATCTGGAACGGTTCCACCAGGAACGAACGCAGCACCAGCACAATGAACAACACCGGGAAGAACGACTTGCCGTATTCGACCAGCAGCGGCTCTTTGTTCAGTTTCTCGACCACCACCATGTCAGCCTGGCTGACGCTACCCTGATAAGAGTTAATGGCAGCCCGGCGCCGTGGCGCCAGGAACAGCAGATCGAGCAACGCCAACAGGCCGCAGACGAACACGGCGATGACCAGCAACAGCGGGAAATTTAGTGACATAGGACCTAACTATCCAACCTGAGCACTGCAAGGAAGGCTTCTTGTGGAATCTCCACGTTACCGACCTGCTTCATGCGTTTTTTACCGGCCTTTTGCTTTTCCAACAGCTTGCGCTTACGGCTAACGTCACCGCCGTAGCATTTGGCCAATACGTTCTTTCTGAGTGCCTTGACGGAAGTCCGCGCAATGATCTGCCCGCCGATGGCGGCCTGGATCGCGACGTCGAACATCTGGCGCGGAATCAGTTCTTTCATCTTCTCGGTCAACTGGCGACCTTTGTAGTGCGCATTGTCGCGGTGCACGATCAGCGCCAGGGCGTCGACCTTGTCACCGTTAATCAGCACATCCAGTTTCACCAGATTAGCTGATTGATAACGGTCGAAATGGTAATCCAGCGAAGCATAGCCGCGACTGGTGGATTTCAGACGGTCGAAGAAGTCGAGGACCACTTCGTTCATCGGCAAATCGTAGGTCACTTGTACCTGGGTACCGAGGAACAGCATGTCGTGCTGCACGCCACGCTTTTCGATACACAGGGTGATGACGTTACCGAGGTGCTCTTGCGGCACAAGAATGTTGGCCCGCACGATTGGCTCACGCATGTCTTCGATCGACGACAGATCCGGGAGCTTCGACGGGTTATCGACGTAAATCGTTTCACCGGTTTTCAGCAACAGCTCGAAAATAACCGTCGGCGCCGTGGTGATCAGATCCAGGTCGTACTCGCGCTCCAGGCGCTCCTGGATGATTTCCATGTGCAGCATGCCGAGGAACCCGCAACGGAAGCCGAAGCCCAGCGCGTCGGAACTTTCCGGGGTGTACTGCAGAGACGAGTCGTTGAGCGTGAGCTTCTGCAGGGCTTCACGGAAATCTTCGAAGTCGTCGGAGCTGACCGGGAACAGACCGGCGTACACCTGCGGCTGAATGCGTTTGAAGCCTGGCAGCACGTCAACGTCGGGCGTGGAGCTCAAGGTCAGGGTGTCACCGACCGGTGCACCGTGAATGTCCTTGATGCTGGCAATGATGAAGCCCACTTCACCGGCCTTCAGGTCAACGGTAGGAGTGTGCTTCGGGTTGAATACACCGACGCTGTCCACCAGGTGGATCTTGCCGGTGGATTTGACGAGGATCTTGTCGCCCTTCTTCACACGACCGTGACGCACGCGTACCAGGGAAACAACGCCCAGGTAGTTGTCGAACCAGGAGTCGATGATCAACGCTTGCAGCGGATCTTCGATATTGCCGGTCGGCGCAGGAATGGTGGTGACGAGGCGCTCAAGCACTTCGTCGACGCCCAGGCCGGTCTTGGCAGAGCACTCGACCGCGTCGGTGGCATCGATGCCGATGATTTTTTCGATTTCTTCTTTGACGCGCTCCGGATCGGCCTGTGGCAGGTCGATCTTGTTCAGGACTGGCATGACTTCCAGGCCCTGCTCGATCGCCGTGTAGCAGTTGGCAACCGACTGCGCTTCAACGCCCTGACCGGCATCGACCACCAGCAACGCACCTTCACAGGCCGCCAGCGACCGGCTGACTTCGTAGGTGAAGTCAACGTGGCCGGGGGTGTCAATGAAGTTCAGCTGGTACTTGATGCCATCGCGAGCGGTGTAATAAAGGGTGACGCTGTGGGCCTTGATGGTGATCCCGCGCTCACGCTCCAGGTCCATGGAGTCCAGCACCTGGGCTTCCATTTCGCGCTCGGCAAGGCCGCCGCACATCTGGATGAAGCGATCGGCCAGCGTCGACTTGCCATGGTCAATGTGGGCGATGATGGAGAAATTGCGGATATGACTCAAATCACTCACGGATCAACACTCAAAAAGGCTGCAGGCATAGCCCGCCGAAAAATAGCCGGGAATTGTACCTGATCCACGGCGCAAGCGTCACGTTCGCAGGTCAGACGGCGCGTACAAAAACGCCCCGGTCTTGCGACCGGGGCGTTTTGAGTGACAAGCAATGTCGGGAATAACCCGCGATCAACCGGCCCGGCGCAACAACCAGACCCCGGCCAGGGCACAGACACCGGCCGGCACCAGCACCGCAAACAGCGGCGAGAAACCGAACACCAGGCTCGAAGGCCCCAGCAAATCCTGGACGATGCGGAAGGTGAAGCCCACCAGCACACCGGTAAAGACCCGCTGACCGAGAGTCACCGAACGCAGCGGGCCGAAGATGAAGGAAATCGCCATCAACACCAATGCGGCGGTCACCAGTGGCTGCAACACCTTGACCCAAAACGCCAGCCAGTAACGACCGTTGCTCAGACCCTGGTCAGCCAGGTAGTGGATGTAACTCCACAGACCGGTGATCGAGAGAGATTCAGGCGCCATCACCACAGTGCTCAGCAGTTGCGGGCTCAGGGCTACTTCCCAACGCTCCACCGGAATTGTCACCACTTCGGTGTTCTTTTCATGGAACAACGTGGTCGTGACGTCGCTCAGTTGCCAGTGATCCGTGTCGAATTCCGCGCGCTTGGCGAAGCTCGAAGACAGCATGTGGCGTTGATCGTCGAAGCGATAACGGGTCACGCCGTACAGCAGACCATTGGGTTGCACAGAGTTGACGTGAATGAACTCGTCACCCTGCCGGTGCCACAGACCGTGCCTGGCGCTTTGCGCATCGCCACTGCCCTGGGCCAGGGAACGATTGGCCTGAGCAGTAACTTCCGTGGCTGGCGCGACGTATTCGCCGATCACCAGCCCCACCACCATCAAAAGCAGCATCGGCTTCATCACAGCCCAGACGATCCGCCCGAGCGACACGCCCGCAGCGCGCATGATGGTCAGTTCGCTATGACTGGCCAGACTGCCAAGGCCGATCAGGCAACCAATCAGCGCCGCCATCGGCAACATGTCGTACAGACGGCGCGGCGCGGTCAGCAAGACGTAACTCAAAACGTCCATCAAGGTGTAGGTATCGCTGACTTCGCTCATCTCATCGATGAAAGCAAACAGCGTGGCCAGACCGAGAATGATCCCCAGTACCGCCAGGATCGCCATGAACACGCTGCTACCGATGTAGCGATCGAGCTTATCCACGGGCCACCTCCAGCGCACTGCGGCGACTCGCCATCTTCAAGCGCAATGGCTCCCAGTACAGCAAGCCCAGACCGATGGCCAGGAAGATCGCATGCACCCACCACAAACCCAGTGCCGGCGGGATCTTGCCCTTTTCGAGGGCGCCGCGAGCGGCAATCAGGATGGTCAGGTAAGCCATATAAAGAAGAATCGCCGGCAGCAGCTTGAGGAAACGGCCCTGGCGCGGGTTGACCCGCGACAGCGGCACCGCCATCAGGGTTACGATGAAGACCAGCAGCGGCAATGACAGACGCCATTGCAGTTCGGTACGCGAGCGGATGTCATCGTTGCCCAGCAGGGAGCGGGTGGTCATCGCGTCACGGTCGGTGACTTCGTCGCTGACATCCGGCTTGGGCAGCAATACACCGTATTCCTCGTATTTGATGGCGCGGTAATCGGCCTGACCCGGATTACCGTCATAACGGTAACCATTGTCGAGAATCAGATACCGATTGCCGTCGGGACGAATTTCCTGACGGCCCTTCTCGGCCACCAGTACGGAAATCCCCCGATCCTTTTTGTCGGAATTTACATTCTTTTGCGAAATGAACACGCCGTTCAGATTGATGCGGTCATCCGACAATTGTTCGGTGTAGGTCACCCGGGTACCGTCGCGCAAAGCCTGGAAGCGACCTGGTTCGAGGGTATCGAACTCAGTCAGTGCATCCTGTTTGTTCAGCAGCAGCTGGAACTGGTTGGCACCCTGTGGCGCCAGGCTCAGGCTCAGCCATGCCACCACCAGCGCAACCAGCGTGGCCGGAAAGAGGGTGATGCGAAACAGCCGCTGCTGGCTCATGCCGGTGGCGGACAGCACGGTCATTTCGCTGTCGAGATATAGACGACCGTAGGCCAGCAAAATCCCGAGAAACAGCCCCAAAGGCAGGATCAACTGCAGGAAACCCGGCAGACGGAAACCCATGATCAGGAACAGCGAGCCCGGATCCAGAAGGCCAGAGGCCGCCTGGGCGAGGTATTTGATGAAGCGCCCGCTCATGATGATGACCAGCAGCACGGCGCTGACGGCGCTCAAGGTCAACAGGACTTCGCGGGATAGATAACGGAAGACAATCAAACCAGACACTCCAGGGTTGTCAGGCTAAGCGGCCAAACAAACGTATCAGTCGGCCCGCAGGGCAGAGCCGCCGAAAAAGAGGCGCATTATCCTGTGATTGGGTGCGCCTGTCACTGCGCATGCTCAAGCAGGCGCCTGAACCGCTGAAGTTCGCACAACCGAGGGTTGTCAGGCGCAGCCGGCGAGGTTCAAACTGCCGCCTTTGTCGCTGGCACTGCTACCTGCGTCTTTCTACTTATTAAGCAAGCCTTCTGCGCGTTGCGCACTTTGACCATTAATTCAGGGACCCGGACATGGAACTGGTTGTAAAAAGCGTTAGCCCGGAAACGTTGAAGACCGCCACGCTGGTAGTCTCCGTCGGTGAGGGCGGCAAGCTCGGCGCCGTTGCCAAACAACTCGACGAACTGAGCGGCGGCACCCTCAGTGCCGTGCTCAAGCGCGGCGACCTGGCCGGCAAAGTCGGCCAGAGCCTGTTGCTGCACAGCCTGCCTAACCTCAAGGCCGAGCGCGTGCTGCTGGTAGGCGTGGGCAAGGATGAAGAGCTGGGCGATCGCCCGTTCCGTAAAATCATCGCTGGCATCCTCAATACCCTTAAAGGCCTGGGCGGCAGCGATGCAGTGCTGGCTCTGGACGAAGTCGTGGTCAAAGGCCGCGACAGCTACGGCAAGACCCGCCTGTTGGCCGAAACCCTGGTGGACGGCGAGTACACCTTCGACCAGTTCAAGAGCCAGAAAGCCGACCCGCTCGCCCTGAAAAAAGTCACCCTGGTGACCATCAAGGCAGCACAGGCTGAAGTCGAACGCGCCGTGGCCCACGCCACCGCGATCGCCAATGGCATGGCCTTCACTCGTAACTTGGGCAACCTGCCGCCAAACATCTGCCACCCGACGTTCCTGGGCGAACAAGCCAAGAATCTGGGCAAAGAATTCAAGAGCCTGAAAGTCGAAGTCCTCGATGAGAAGAAGATCAAGGACCTGGGCATGGGTTCGTTCTACGCCGTCGGCCAGGGCAGCGCCCAGCCGCCGCGCCTGATCGTCATGCAGTACAACGGCGGCAAGAAATCCGAGAAGCCGTACGCACTGGTCGGTAAAGGCATTACCTTCGACACCGGCGGCATCAGCCTCAAGCCGGGTGCCGGCATGGATGAGATGAAGTACGACATGGGCGGCGCCGCCAGCGTGTTCGGTACCCTGCGTGCCGTGCTTGAGCTGAAACTGCCGATCAACCTGGTGTGCATCCTGGCCTGCGCCGAGAACATGCCGAGCGGCAACGCTTCGCGTCCGGGCGACATCGTCACCACCATGAGCGGCCAGACAGTAGAAATCCTCAACACCGACGCCGAAGGCCGTCTGGTGCTGTGCGATGCCCTGACCTACTCCGAACGCTTCAAGCCGCAAGCGGTGATCGACATCGCCACCCTGACCGGTGCTTGTGTCGTCGCACTGGGTTCTCACACCTCGGGGCTGTTGGGCAACAACGACGAGTTGATCGGCCAACTGCTGAGCGCCGGCAAATCCGCCGACGACCGCGCCTGGCAACTGCCGCTGTTCGATGAATATCAAGAGCAACTGGACAGCCCATTCGCCGACATCGCCAACATTGGCGGCCCGAAAGCCGGCACCATCACCGCCGCCTGCTTCCTGTCGCGCTTCACCAAGAACCTGAACTGGGCGCACCTGGACATCGCCGGCACAGCCTGGACCAGCGGCGGCAAGGACAAGGGCGCCACTGGCCGTCCGGTTCCCCTGCTGACCCAATACCTGCTGGACCGCGCCAAGGCCTGAAACTGAAGATCCTGAATGGCGTCATCTGCGGATGACGCCATTCAGATATCAGGAACCGCAATGACCAAAGTCGACTTCTATATCCTGCCCAGCGCCGATCCTTCGGCACGGCTGGATTTCGCCTGCAAGCTCACCGAAAAAGCCTGGCGCATGGGCCACAGCATCTACCTGCACTGCGGCGATGCCGCCCAGCGTGATGACCTCGATGCGCGTTTGTGGGCTTTCAAGGGCGAAAGCTTCGTGCCCCACGGTCCCGCTGAAAGCGAGCCGGAGGGTTTGATTGTCCTGGGTCTTGGCGATGACTGCGGTCAGCATCAGGATCTGCTGGTCAATCTCGACCTGAAAGTCCCGGTATTTGCCAAACAGTTCGCCCGCGTGGCGGAAGTGGTGGTGGAAGATCCGACGATTCGTTCGGCTGCGCGGGAGAGTTTCCGTTTCTACCGCGAACAGGGCTATCCTCTGCAAGATCACCGTTTACAGCGACTCTGAGCATTCCGATGGACACTCCAAAACCGCAGCAAAATTCCGCGCATCTGCTGGATGACCTCGAGTCGATCCGCCAACTGCTCGGCGATGACAACCTGCAACCGCCCTTGCTGACCGACACGGTCATTGAAGGTGATCAGGAACAGATCCCCATGCTGTTCGACACGGTCGGCAGTGCGCCGCAGCCGGTCGAAACAACACCGCCACCCGCCCCAGCCGCGCAACCGTCGCCTGCCGCCAGCAAAGGCCCCGACGCCCTGCTGCACCTGGACAGCGAACTGCGGGCCGCCGCGCTATTGATCATGCAAGACGTGATCGACGACTTCGCCCCGCACATCGAAACCGAAATCAAACGCCGGCTGGATGCGCGGATGGAACGGTTGTTGAGCCAGTACGAATAACACTGAGTCGAGCGGGCTTCTGTGGCGAGGGAGCTTGCTCCCGCTCGGTTGCGAAGCAGCCGCAAAGCCTGCACACGCGGAGTACCTGACACACCTGACTTGCTGATGTCGGGGCCGCTTCGCGCCCCAGCGGGAGCAAGCTCCCTCGCCACAGGTCCATTCCACACTTTGATCTGCGCCCTGTCCGCACCTGCTCGCCCTACGCCCCACGCCCCGCTATACTTGCCGGCTTTTCCTGAATAAATGCCAATAGGGTCCCGCCGCGCATGGATAAGACCTACCAGCCGCACGCCATTGAAACTTCCTGGTACAACACCTGGGAGTCCGAGAACTACTTCGCCCCGCAAGGCGCGGGCGAGTCCTACACCATCATGATCCCGCCGCCGAACGTCACCGGCAGCCTGCACATGGGTCACGGCTTCAACAACGCGATTATGGACGCCCTGATCCGTTTCCGCCGCATGCAGGGTCGCAACACCCTGTGGCAGCCGGGTACCGACCACGCCGGTATCGCCACGCAAATGCTGGTGGAGCGTCAACTCGAAGCCCAAGGCCAGAATCGCCATGATCTGGGCCGCGAAAAATTCCTCGAGAAAGTCTGGGAATGGAAGGATCAGTCCGGCGGCAACATCAGCCGTCAGATCCGCCGCCTCGGCTCGTCCGTGGACTGGAGCCGTGAGCGCTTCACCATGGACGACGGCCTCTCGGAAGCGGTTAAAGAAGCGTTCGTGCGCCTGCACGAAGACGGCCTGATCTATCGCGGCAAGCGTCTGGTCAACTGGGACACCAAACTGCACACGGCGATTTCCGACCTCGAAGTGGAAAACCACGACGAGAAAGGTTTCCTGTGGAACCTGAAGTACCCGCTGGCCGATGGCGCCAAAACCGCTGAAGGCAACGATTACCTGATCGTCGCGACCACTCGCCCGGAAACCATGCTCGGCGACGCCGCCGTGGCCGTTAACCCGAACGATGAACGCTACAAAGCCCTGATCGGCAAATTTGTCGAGCTGCCACTGGTTGGCCGCCGCATCCCGATCATTGCCGACGATTACTGCGATCCTGAATTCGGCACCGGTTGCGTGAAAATCACCCCGGCCCACGATTTCAACGACTACGAAGTCGGCAAGCGCCACAACCTGCCACTGCTGAACATCTTCGACAAGAACGCCAATGTTCTGCCCGCAGCCCAGGTGTTCAACCTGGACGGCACGCTGAACACCGAAGTCGACGGCAAACTCCCGGCCGAATACGCCGGCCTCGACCGCTTCGAAGCGCGCAAACAGATCGTGGCTGCATTCGAAGCCGCCGGCCTGCTGGTCAGCGTCGACGATCATGCCCTGAAAGTGCCGAAAGGCGACCGCTCCGGCACCATCATCGAGCCGTGGTTGACCGACCAGTGGTACGTTTCCACCAAGCCATTGGCCGAGCCTGCCATCGCTGCGGTTGAAGACGGCCGCATTCAGTTCGTGCCAAAGCAATACGAAAACATGTACTTCTCGTGGATGCGTGACATCCAGGATTGGTGCATCAGCCGTCAGCTGTGGTGGGGCCACCGGATTCCGGCCTGGTACGACGAGTCGGGCAAGGTCTATGTCGGTCGCGACGAAGCCGAAGTACGGGCCAAGAACAACCTCGGCCCGGACGTTGCGCTGCAACAGGACAACGACGTTCTGGATACCTGGTTCAGTTCGGGCCTGTGGACTTTCTCTACGCTCGGCTGGCCGGAGCAGACCGAATTCCTGAAGAAATTCCACTCCACCGATGTACTGGTGACCGGTTTCGACATCATTTTCTTCTGGGTTGCCCGGATGATCATGCTCACCATGCACTTGGTGAAAAACGAAGACGGCACGCCGCAGGTTCCGTTCAAGACTGTTTATGTGCACGGTCTGGTGCGTGATGGCCAAGGCCAGAAGATGTCCAAATCCAAGGGCAACGTCCTGGACCCACTGGACATCATCGACGGCATCGAGCTGGAAGAGCTGGTGCAGAAACGCACCTCCGGCATGATGCAGCCGAAACTGGCGAAGAAAATCGAGAAGCAGACCCGCGACGAATTCGCCGACGGCATCGCCAGCTACGGCACCGATGCCCTGCGCTTCACGTTCTGTTCGCTGGCATCGACCGGTCGTGACATCAAGTTCGACATGGGCCGCGTCGAAGGCTATCGCAACTTCTGCAACAAGATCTGGAACGCCGCGCGCTATGTGCTGGACAAGGGCGAAGACTGCGGTCAGAACGGCGAAGCCTACGAGCTGTCCCTGGCAGATCGCTGGATCATTTCGCAACTGCAACGCACCGAAGCCGAAGTGACCCGTCAGCTCGATCAGTTCCGTTTCGACCTGGCCGCACAAGCCTTGTACGAGTTCATCTGGAACCAGTATTGCGACTGGTACCTGGAACTGTCCAAGCCTGTGCTGTGGGACGAAAATGCACCGGTCGAACGTCAGCGCGGCACCCGTCGCACGTTGGTTCGAGTGCTGGAAGTCGCGCTGCGTCTGGCGCACCCGTTCATGCCGTTCATCACCGAAGAAATCTGGCAGCGCGTCGCGCCGCTGGCCGGTATCGAAGGCAAGACGATCATGCTGCAACCTTGGCCAGTGGCCAATGAGGCGCGCATCGATCAGGCCGCCGAAGACGACATCGAATGGCTCAAGGGCCTGATGCTCGGCACGCGTAACATCCGTGGCGAAATGAACATCGGTCCGGGCAAGCCGCTGAACCTGTTCCTGAAAAACGTCAGCGCCGAAGATCAGCGCCGCCTCACCGAGAACGAAGCCCTGCTGAAGAAGCTGGCGCGTCTGGAATCGATCACTGTGTTGAAGGCCGGCGAAGAAGCACCGCTGTCCGCCACCGCACTGGTCGGCGAGATGGAAGTGCTGGTGCCGATGGCCGGCCTGATCGACAAGGACGCCGAACTGGCTCGTCTGGACAAGGAAATTCTGCGTCTGCAGGGCGAAGTCCAGCGGGTGGGCGGCAAGTTGTCCAACGCCGGTTTCGTTGATAAGGCCCCGGCCGAAGTCATCGAGAAGGAACGCGCCAAACTGGCCGAAGCTGAACAGGCTTTGGGCAAGCTGGCCGAGCAGCATGCGCGAATTGCCAGCTTGTAACGGCAAGTCGCAATGAAAAAGGGAGGCCAGATGGCCTCCCTTTTTTATGCCCGCAAAACACCAGCCCCCCCCTTTCTGTAGGAGCGAGGATCCCCCGCGCTGCCATTGTCTGTGGGACAATACTCGCCACTTTTAGCCATACCCGAATCGACAACGCCCATGAACGCCCCCCGCACACCAAGACCTGCGCGCAAGAAGCCTGATTCCGCTACCCCGGCCAAAGCCGTGGAGCCCCGCGAGAAGGCCAGCCTGCACCCGCGCAATCGCCATCAGGGTCGTTACGACTTCCCGGCGCTGATCAAGAGCACGCCGGAACTGGCGAAGTTCGTGATCATCAACCCGTATGGCAAGGAAAGCATCGACTTCGCCAGCCCGGACGCGGTGCGGGTGTTCAACCGGGCGCTGCTCAAGTCGTTCTACGGCATTGCCCATTGGGACATCCCGGCCGATTACCTGTGCCCACCCGTTCCGGGCCGCGCCGACTACGTGCACTTTTTGGCCGACCTGCTGGCCAGCGTCAACGACGGCGAGATTCCTCGCGGTGCGCCGGTCAAGGTGCTCGATATCGGCATGGGCGCCAACTGCGTCTATCCATTGATCGGCTACAGCGACTACCGCTGGCACTTCCTTGGCTCGGAAATCGATCCGACGGCCGTGGCCGCCGCCAAAGCCATTGTGCAGTCCAACGGGCTGAACAAAGCCATCCAGCTGCGCCAGCAAAGCAATCCCAAGCATATTCTGCTGGGCCTGCTCGAACCCGGCGAACGCTTTGACCTGACCATGTGCAACCCGCCGTTCCACGCCTCGATGGATGAGGCTACCCGGGGCAGTGAGCGTAAATGGCGCGCACTGGGCCGCGCCGACCCGAAACGCAAACTGCCGGTGCTGAACTTCGGCGGCCAGTCCGCCGAACTGTGGTGTGAAGGTGGCGAAGCGCGGTTTGTGACGCAATTGATCGCCGAGAGTGCGCATTTCCAACACAAAGTGCTTTGGTTCAGCACCCTGGTCTCGAAAGCCTCGAACCTGCCTGCGATCCAGACGGCGCTGAAAAAGGCCGGCGTATTGGAAAGCCAGGTTGTGGAAATGTCCCAAGGGCAGAAGCAAAGCCGATTTGTCGCCTGGACCTTCCAGACTAAAAACGAACAGCAGGTCTGGCGCGAACGTTGGGTTCGCAAAAGCTGATTAACTGACCGACGCAAATCAAAATGTGGGAACGAGCCTGCTCGCGAAAGCGGTCTTACATTCAACATTGATGCTGAATGTTATGGCCCCTTCGCGAGCAGGCTCGCTTCCACAATTGGTTTAGCGGTATGTGCGGGAACACCGCCAAATCGCAGACACAAAAAAACCGTGCCCGGATTGCTCCGGAGCACGGTTTTTTTAACAAATCTTACTTGTTGACAGCGTCGGTCAGGCCTTTGGCTACAACCAGCTTGATCACTTTCTTGGCAGCGATTTCGATGGCAGCGCCAGTCGAAGGGTTGCGGCCGGTACGGGCAGGACGCTCAGTCACTTTCAGCTTGCCGATACCTGGCAGGGTGATTTCGCCGCCGTTTTCCAGCTGATCGGCAACGATTTGGCCCAGTTGGTCCAGAGCGTTACGCGCGGTGGTTTTTGGCGCGTCGATAGCTTCAGCGATGTCGGCGATCAGTTGGTCTTTAGTAAGAGCCATGTAATGTTCCTTCCCTATCAAATTCATATGGATTGCAGAGTGCAGTGTCAGCCATCGAGCCCGATCTTCTGGATCTGGCACCCTCGGCCATAACCACGACGAGTCGGGGTAATAGATACCGAAATCAGGGTTTGGTTCGACCTGACAAATGCTGAATGCACGCTTAACGCAGTGACTTCGCGTAAGACCGGGCAAAACTAGCACAGAGACGGGGAAATATCCGCCTCTAGCTACCCATTTGGTCAGCTTTATTGCTCTAAATCGGCAAAAAACTGCATAAGGGCCGTCGGACAGCTTCGAATTGCCCTTGGTACCACGCCAAAACCAGTGGTTGCGGTACACTGGGCGCTTTTTCGGGGGAGCACGCCCTCCTCTCTCAATCAGCCGAGAAGCCCATGCCGATCCGTCATTGCATCGTCCACCTGATCGACAAAAAACCCGACGGCACACCCGCAGTTCTTCATGCCCGCGATTCCGAACTGGCTGAGTCCAGCGCCATCGAGAACATGCTTGCCGACCTCAACGAGAGCTACAACGCCAAACAAGGCAAGGCCTGGGGGTTCTTCCATGCCGAGTCCGGGGCGCATCCGTTCAGCGGCTGGCTGAAGGAATACTTCGACGGTGGCAAAGATTTCACGGCCTTCAGCCGGGTGGCGGTGGAGCATCTGCAAAAGCTGATGGAAGAGTCGAACCTCTCTGTGGGAGGCCACGTGCTGTTCGCGCATTACCAGCAGGGCATGACCGATTACCTGGCCATCGCCCTGCTGCACCACAGCGAAGGCGTGGCAGTGACCGATCAGCTGGACGTGACCCCTTCGCGACACCTGGACCTTGGCCAGTTGCACCTGGCAGCGCGGATCAACGTCTCCGAGTGGCAGAACAACAAGCAGTCCAAGCAGTACATTTCGTTCATTAAAGGCAAGAACGGCAAAAAGGTTTCGGAGTACTTCCGCGACTTCATCGGCTGCCAGGAAGGCGTCGACGGCCCCGGCGAAACCCGCACCCTGCTCAAGGCCTTCAGTGACTTCGTCGAAAGCGAAGACCTGCCGGAAGAGTCCGCGCGCGAAAAGACCAAGACCCTGGTGGATTACGCCAGCAGCCAGGCAAAAATGGGCGAGCCCATGGGCCTGGAAGAATTGTCCGGGCTGATCGACGAAGAACGCCCGAAAGCCTTTTACGATCACATCCGCAATAAAGACTACGGCCTGTCGCCTGAGATCCCGGCGGACAAGCGCACACTGAACCAGTTCCGCCGCTTCACCGGCCGTGCCGAGGGCTTGTCCATCAGCTTCGAAGCGCACTTGTTGGGCTCGAAGATCGAATACGACGAAGAAGCCGGTACGCTGATTATCAAAGGCCTGCCGACCCAATTGACCGACCAACTCAAGCGACGCAACTGATGCTCGGCGGCGTGTTGAAGAAATGCCTGCTGATCCTGCTGGTGGTCGTTGTTTACCAGAACTGGGGCAAGATCGAGCGGGTGTTCCACCCCTCGCAAGTGGTGTCTGAGCAGACCCAGGCCAAGGCCAACGTCGTGCTCTACGCCACCGAATGGTGCGGCTACTGCAAGCTGACCCGACGCTTTCTCGACCAGAAGGGCATTCCGTACAAGGAATTCGATATCGAGAAAGATGCCCTGGCGCGTAAAGCCTACGAGGCGCTGGGAGGACGCGGGATTCCGCTGATCGATGTGAACGGGACGCTGATTCGCGGGTATGACCCCGACAAGGTTCTTGCTGCGCTGGAATAACTCATTCGGCCCACACAAAACCCGTAGGAGCGAGGCTTGCCCGCGAAGAACGATAACGCGGTGTATCTGTTGCACCGTGTTTTCGTTCTTCGCGGGCAAGCCTCGCTCCTACAAGAGATCAACACGCTTCGATGCGGAATCCAAACCGCGGAAAGTGCACATGCACGACGCCAGCTCGCTCGTCTTCACGACGCAGAATCAACTCTTCGCTGCCCGCAAACAGCAATTCACCCGCCACGGGATCAACCCCATAATCGGTGGCAGCAATCACCACCTGCTGGCCAACCTCGAACCCGTTCGGCTCCTCGAACTGCTCATCCGGCAACGCGGCCGGCGTGGCGTTGCGCGCGACCTCAAGCGCCTCCTCAGAAGTCATCTCGCTGAATGCGCCATGACCAAAGCCCATCACCCGGCCAAACCACGCCGACACGGCCGGATAAGCATCCACCAACGGTGAGGTCACGTGCGTTGCTTTGAGGAACCACAGCGAGTGAGCCAAGGCAAAGTCGGCAATCGACGGCTCGCCAAACAAGAAGTCGCCCTGTTCGCGCTGAAGCTGCTGCTCCAGACGCGCCATGATCGTTGGCCACTGATGCCGAGCCTGCTCGGCCGCCAACCGTGTGGCGCTGCCACCACTGAACAAACCGGCGCGATCGGCCAGGAAGCCCTTGATCGCTTCCGGTGACAATTTACCGAAGCGCACTGCCACCGATGCCGGCTGGAATACCAGGCTGACCGCATGCTGGAACACCACCGAATCTGCCCATGCCGCGAAGGTTGAGGTGATCATTTCCTGGCCTTCCGGGAAAAATGCCGGCAAGGCTTTTTCCTGCTCCAGACGACGAGCCATCAACGCGGTGTCGCAATAGACATCAGCACCAATCTGCAACACCGGCGTCTTGCGGTAACCGCCGGTCAGGGCCGTCAAATCGGGTTTTGGCATCACTGGCGAGATATTCACCGAGCGCCAGGACAGCCCCTTGAAGCCCAGCAGCAAGCGGGCCTTTTCGGCGAAAGGGGACGTCGGGTAATGATGCAGAATTAACTCGGACATGCTCGGCTCCGCCGCTCGAATAAGGAGCCAGCAGCTTAGCGCGCAATCCGCAAGCGGCCTACCCATCTGCCTGATGGGCGCGTATCAGTCAGATTGATAAGCCTGCAGCCGCGCTCGCCACCAGACATTCCTTGGCGCTTTTCTTGAGTTTTTTGATCAGACGTTCCTGGCGCAGTGCTTCGCTTTTGTCGCGGCAGATTTCGGTGTAGACCAGTGCCACGGCCGGGCTCGATAGGAAGAAGCGCGCGCCTTTGCCACTTTGGTGAGTAGCAAAACGGCGGACGGGATCGTCGCTGATCCCGCAGTAGAGCGAACCATTGGCCGCGCGAACGAGGTAGACGAACCAGGGTTTGCTGACGGGCAGCGGCGGTTCGGCGGCAATGACGGAAGATTCGCTCGAGGTGTTCACGTGACGATCAAGGCTTGTAGGAAACAAGCCGCGATCTTATCAGCGACTGGCCTGGAATGCCTTCAGCCCCTTCAGCGCCTGAGCACGAACGGCGTTTCTCACCACCGGCGTCCAGCCCAACAACAACCCTTTGAAACCCAGCGCCTGACGCGACCAGCGCCACAGATCAAAGCTGTCGTGATGCTCGCAGATCTTGCCGTCGCGAAAGACGAAACGCGCTTGAATATCATTGACCACGGTGTTGCCGGTCTGACTGAACAAATAAGTCGCGACCCAATGAGCCCCACCGGTGCGCTCGTCGCTGCGCACATTGTCGAAGGTCAGGGAGAAATCCTTCGCTCGGGTGGTCAGCATGCGCCACATGTCGCCGGCGTCGCGCCCGCGCAGTTCGCCGAATGCCGGATCACTGAACACCACGTCGTCGGTGTAGCAGGCGCTCATGGCCTCGGCATCCAGGCGCTGGAAGGCTTGGTAGAACCGGGTGATCAAGGCGTTGTGGGCATCACTCATGGGCAGGCTCTCTGGGTTGCAAAGTGGCGTCGAAAGATTGCCTGCACGATAGTCAACAACTGCACAGAACACTATCGGCATTCGTGGCCCGAATACCGACAGTGCGCAAAACGTCAGACTTTCTCGCTTTCAACCTGGACGTACAACGAACGCCCGGCACCGAGGCCGGCGATGATCGCGCCCAGGCCGATGACGCCGAAGATCCAGCCCAGAGCGTTCCAGCCACCGGTCCAGTCATGCACCACGCCGACCGCGAACGGCCCCATGGACGCCAGGGTGTAACCGAAGCCCTGGGCCATGCTCGACAGATTGGCCGCGACATGAGCGTCCCGCGAGCGCAGCACGATCAGGGTCAGCGCCAAGCTGAACGTGGCGCCCTGCCCCAATCCCAGCAGGATCGCCCAGCCCCACAAGCCATCGATCGATGCATAGAGGCAACCGAACAAACCGCCGAGAGTCATTGCCATGACGATCACGATTGCCAGCCGCTGATCCTTGCCGCGCGTCGCCAGCCAAGGGGCTGCCAGCGAGCTGATCAACTGGACAATCACCGAACCCGACAACACCAGACCGGCCTGGGTTGGCGTCAGACCGCGGCCGATCAGAATCGACGGCAGCCAGCCAAACACGATGTAGGCCAAAGACGATTGCAGGCCCATGTACAAGGTCACTTGCCAGGCCAGCGGATCACGCAGCAGCCCTCGGACCCGATAGGCAACATGATGCGCGCCGTGTTTCTGACCGACTTGTGGCAACCAGAAAATCGCCGCGACCAACGCTGGAACCACCCAGAAGCCGAGACCCAAGGCCCAGCTCTTATCGAAATGTTCGCTCAACGGCACGGTTGCCCCAGCCGCCATGGCCGCGCCCAGGCACAGAGCCATGGTGTAGACGCCGGTCATGGTGCCGGCCTGTTTCGGGAAATCGCGTTTAACAATGCCAGGCAGCAGCACGCCGATCACCCCGATGCTGGCGCCGGCCAGCACGCTGCCAGCGAACAGACCAACTTCGCCGAACGAACTGCGCAAAATGATCCCGCCAGCCAGCATTAGAAGAATCCCCAACACCACTCGCTCGGCCCCAAAACGGCGTGCCAGCACTGGCGCCAATGGCGCGAACAGACCAAGGCAAAGTACCGGCAAGGTAGTCAGCAACCCGGCCTGGGCGGCCGATAACCCCAGCGTCTTCGAGATCTCGCTGAGTATCGGCGCCATGCTCGACAACGCTGGACGTAAATTCAGCGCCACCAGAATCAGACCGAGCAACAGCAACCATGGTCGCTGAAGGACCGGGTGAATTTGCTGAACCTGTTCGTCGTCGGCCTCGGCGTCGATCAACAGCTCTTCGAGCTCCGCCGTGCGCTTGAGCTCCGTGATGCTGCTGTTGCTGTTGCTGGCCTGCTGGGCGGACATGGGGATCTCGGTTTCAAGGTTCATTGATCAACTGCCTCGACAGGGCTTTGGCCCGTTCCGGGTCGCGTTGCTCGACGGCATCGAGCAGTTCGACATGAAGGTCGAACACCGCTTGGCGTCGGGGGGAGATGTTCAGGGTCTGGCGCAAGTGCGCGCCGACGATGCTGGAGAAGTAGCGATACAACTCGCTAAGGGTCGGGTTGTGCGCCGCATCCACCAGTCGACGGTGAAACACCAGATCGCAGGCGATGTAGGTGTCGAGATCGCCGTGGTAGTGACTGCCGCTGACACCGAGCGCTTCGCGCAATGCCACCAGGTCTTCCTCGGTACGGCGTAACGCGGCCAGACCAATGGCTTCGACTTCCAGAATGTGCCGGGTTTCCCGAGCCTGTTCCTGAGTACAACGGGACAGCGCCTTCATGGTGTCCAGCGGATCAATCACCGCCCGCAGATAACTGCCGTCGCCCTGTCGAATCTCGATCAACCCGGAAAACGCCAACACGCGCATGGCTTCACGCACCGTGTTGCGGCTGATGCCCAGCTCAGTCGCCAGTTCCGGCTCGGTGGGCAAGCGCTGGCCGACCGTCCAGATGCCTTGATTGATGCGCAGGCGTAACTGGTCCAGGGCCTGATCGACCAGGGATCGTTTAATTAATGGAGAAATATCTGACATAGGATTCGCCCTTTCATCCAATCATAGGATGAATTTTCTGACATGTTAGTCAGCTTCATCCGAGAGGGCAACCTGCCCCTAACAGGGCGATCGCGGTTTCAAGGCGCTTTTCTCGGTTATTTCCTAGAGCCTTCTGTGTCAGCGGCAGAAAACCTTCGCACGCGGAGTGATTTCCCACACCCCTCGCAAGAATCAGCTGACATCCCTCGGAACCTCCGAGCGTCAGACTTCACGATGTTGATTCGCGGGCGTTTTCGCCCGGTACTTGAATAGAAGGAAGAGAAAAACACATGGAAGAAGTCAATTTCGGCAAGAAGGGTGGCCGCTCTTTTTTTTTGAAGAAAAGTCAGGACCTGCTCGCCGTACGCAGCCAGGCGGGGAAAAGTCTCGCTGCGACCCTGTGCTGCGAAAAAGCCGATCAAGCACTGGGCGACGGGCAGCTGTTACTGCACATTGAGGACGCCGACGTGCAAATCTTCAAACTGCCGCAAGATTCTGATGTATCCCGATGCAAGGCTTTGCTGCGGGAATTGCCGGATGTGCGTTTCGCCGGAAGTGTGCTCGTCGATCCTCATACTCAAGAGCCCGTTCTTTACACCGAGAATATTTTTTTGAAGTTTGTTGACCTGCTCCCCCCGACACAGTGCCTGGTCATACTCGATGAGCTGGGTCTGACCATCAAGCAGCAGGTTCCCTACGCGGCGAACGCCTTCTTCGTTCAACACAAGAATTGCTGCGGCACTGACGTGTGCTCATTCGCACTTGAACTGCTAAAACGTGAGGATATCGACTACTGCCACCCGGAAATGTTGCGCCAGGGACAACGTCGGGCGATCCACGACAATCAATGGCACCTGAAAAAAACCACCGTGACCTATCACGTCCAGATTGATGCCAGTGCCAACGTCGAAGCGGCCCATGACCTGGCCCAGGGTGAAGGGGTCGTAATCGCAGTCATCGATGATGCCTTTGATATCGACCACCCTGAATTCGCCGGATTCGGCAAAGTCGTCGGGGCGCAAAACTTTGACCGGCGCAATGCCAGACAAGGTCCACGTCCGAAAAACGACCTTGAGCGCCACGGAACGGCAGCCGCCGGTGTCGCTTGCGCCAATGGTGAAGTCGGCGCCAGCGGCGTTGCTCCTCGGGCCAGCCTCATGCCGTTAAAGCTCACCAAGCCTTTGGGCGCGCGGGCTGAAGCGGACGCATTTTTCTGGGCTGCCGACCAGGGTGCCGACATCATTTCCTGCAGCTGGGGCCCGGCCGAAGGGCATTGGGCTGACCCTACCGACCCTCGGCACACGCAGGTGTTTCCGCTTGCCGCCAGCACACGACTGGCCATCGAGTACGCCGCGACCAAGGGACGCAATGGAAAAGGATGCGTCATCTTTTTTGGTGCCGGCAACGGGAACGAGAACGTGGATAACGATGGGTATTCCAGCCATCCCATGGTCATTGCCGTCGGTGCCTGCAATGACCAAAACCGACGCAGTGCCTACAGCGACTACGGAAAGGCGCTCTGGTGCTGCTTTCCCAGCGGCGATCAATCTCACCCGGACCCAAAATTCCAACCCGCCACCTCAACGCCACAAACTCGAGGCATTCGCACCACGGATTTGAGCGGCAAGTTTGCCGCCCCAAACAACGCGGCCTACACTGAATCGTTCAGCGGCACCTCCAGCGCCTGCCCGGGGGCGGCAGGCGTGGCAGCGCTGGTGCTGGGGGTCAACCCGATACTGGATCGCGAATCGGTCCGACAGATCCTGGCCGATTGTTGCGACAAGATCGGCCATGCCGATGATGGCCCGCTCGGTCAATACGACCAGTGCGGCCATAGTCATTACTACGGATACGGTCGTCTCAATGCACTTCGAGCGGTGCACCTGGCGCTTGAACGCAAGGAAACGCAGAGCTAAATCGGACGGGGAAGCCCTTCATAAGCTGTGCCTCTGCCGCACCATCCTGCATGTGGGTTGGCAATGGTCAGCTCTCGGCGGGTCTTTCACCCACAAGATCGCACCATGCTGGTCGCACCAAAAATAAACCCGGAACATAGTCCGGGTTTATTTCACTGCCTGGCGTCGATCAATGCAGGATCTGGCTCAAGAACAGCTTCGTACGCTCGTTCTGCGGGTTGTCGAAGAAGTCGTTAGGCGCAGCCTGTTCGACGATTTCACCCTTGTCCATGAAGATCACGCGGTTGGCCACGGTACGGGCGAAGCCCATTTCGTGGGTTACGCAGAGCATGGTCATGCCGTCTTCGGCCAGGCCGATCATGGTGTCCAGAACCTCTTTCACCATCTCTGGGTCGAGTGCCGAAGTCGGTTCGTCGAACAGCATGATTTTCGGTTTCATGCACAGGGCACGGGCAATCGCCACACGCTGTTGCTGACCGCCGGACAGTTGCCCCGGGTATTTATGCGCCTGCTCCGGAATGCGTACGCGCTCCAGGTAATGCATGGCGATTTCTTCGGCCTTGCGCTTGGGCATCTTGCGCACCCACATCGGTGCCAGCGTGCAGTTTTGCAGGATGGTCAGGTGCGGGAACAGGTTGAAGTGCTGGAACACCATGCCGACTTCGCGGCGGATCGCTTCGATCTGCTTGAGGTCGTTGGTCAGTTCCACGCCATCGACCACGATGCGGCCCTGCTGGTGCTCTTCCAGACGATTGAGGCAGCGGATGGTGGTGGATTTGCCGGAACCCGACGGACCGCACAAAACGATACGCTCGCCCTGCTTGACGTTCAGGTTGATGTCTTTCAACACGTGGAACTGGCCGTACCACTTGTTCACGCCCTGCATCTGAATAATGCCTTCAGGGCTCACAGGCTGTTTGATCGCTTCACTCATAAACTACGCTCCTAACGCTTGTGGCCAGTGTCCAGCTTACGTTCCAAATGCATGGAGTAGCGGGACATACCAAAACAGAAAATCCAGAACACCAGGGCCGCGAACACATAGCCTTCAGTGGCCATGCCCAACCATTTCGGGTCGGCGGCGGCTTGCTTGACGCTGTTGAGCAAGTCGAACAGGCCGATGATGATCACCAGGCTCGTGTCCTTGAACAGCGCAATGAAAGTGTTGACGATGCCTGGGATCACCAGCTTCAGAGCCTGCGGCAGAATCACCAGGCCCATGCTGCGCCAGTAACCGAGCCCCATCGCCGCAGCCGCTTCGTACTGACCTTTGGGGATCGCTTGCAGACCGCCACGCACCACTTCGGCGATGTAGGCCGACTGGAACAGGATCACGCCGATCAGCGCCCGCAGCAGTTTGTCGAAGTTCATGCCTTCGGGCAGGAACAACGGCAACATCACCGAAGACATGAACAGCACCGTGATCAACGGCACGCCGCGCCAGAATTCGATGAAGGTCACACAGACCACTCGAATCGCCGGCATGTTCGAACGTCGGCCCAGGGCCAGAACGATACCCAGTGGCAGTGCACCGACGATACCGACAGTAGCGATCACCAGGGTCAGCATCAGGCCGCCCCACTGGCTAGTTGGTACTTCGGTCAGACCAAACCAGCCACCGTGCAACAAGGTGTAGGAAATGATCGGATAGAGCACCAGAAAGCTCAGGCCGTAGATTGCCTTGTGTGGAACACGTGCGATGAACAGCGGCGCCACGCCAATCACCGCCAGCCACACGGTCAGGTCTACGCGCCAGCGCAGGTCTGTCGGGTAGTAACCGTACATGAACTGGCCAAAGCGCTGCTGAATGAACACCCAGCAGGCGCCCTCCTTGGTGCAATCGGCGCGGGTGGTACCGACCCAATTGGCGTCGAGAATCGCCCAGCTCACGATCGGGGGAACGACCAGATAAATCAGATAGAACGCGAACAGCGTCAGCAGGGTGTTGATCCAGCTGGAGAACATGTGCGCCCGCATCCACGCCACAATACCGATGCTGCTGCTCGGTGGTGGCATGTCGGGTTTGAAAGTATGAGTCGTCATGCGCTCTTCCTTACCGCTCGATCAGCGCAATGCGCTTGTTGTACCAGTTCATCAGCAGGGAAATGCTGATACTGATCGCCAGGTACACGCTCATGGTGATGGCAATGACTTCGATCGCCTGTCCGGTCTGGTTCAGCACCGTACCGGCAAACAACGACACCATCTCCGGATAACCGATACCGGCCGCCAGCGAAGAGTTTTTCGCCAGGTTCAGGTATTGGCTGGTGAGCGGTGGAATGATCACGCGCAGGGCTTGCGGGATGATCACCTTGCGCAGGGTCGGACCGTTGCGCAACCCCAACGAGTGGGCCGCTTCGGTCTGGCCGTGGCTGACCGACTTGATGCCTGAACGCACGATCTCGGCGATAAACGCCGCGGTGTACACCGTCAGGGCCAGGGTCAGCGCCAGCAGTTCCGGGATCAGCACCCAGCCGCCTACAAAGTTGAAACCTTGCAGCTGTGGCATTTCCCAATGCAGCGGAGCGCCGAAGATCAATGCGCACAGCGCCGGGATCACCAGGAATATCGCCAGGCCGACCCAGAATTTGTGGAACGGTACGCCGGTCGCTTCGAAACGCTTGTTGGCCCAGCGGCACATCAGCACGATCGCGACAATGGCCACGACGATGCTCGCCACAAACGGCCAGAAACCGTCCGCCGCCAACGCTGCCGGCATGTTGAGACCACGGCTGCTGACGAAGAAGGTATCGCCGAAGTTATGGCTGTTACGCGGCCCTGGCATGGTCAGGAACACGGCAAAGTACCAGAACAGGATTTGCAGCAACGGCGGAATGTTACGGAAGACCTCCACATAAACTGTCGCCAGCTTGGCAATGATCCAGTTCTTCGACAGCCGTGCCACACCGACGATGAAACCGAGGATCGTCGCCAGGATCACACCGATAAAGGTGACCAGCAGAGTGTTGAGCAGGCCGATGACAAACACCCGGGCATAACTGTCCGATTCGGTGTAGTCGATCAGATGCTGAGCAATACCGAAACCGGCGCTGCGCTCAAGAAAGTCGAAACCCGAAGTGATGCCCCGGTGCTGGAGGTTGGTTTGCGTGTTGTCGAACAGAAACCAGCCCAGCGAGACCACCGCGACAATCGTGATGATCTGAAATACCCACGCACGCACTCGTGGATCGCTGAGGCTGAGCCTCTGCTTTGGTGCGCCGATTGAATTTTGCATGAAGTGCCCCGGAAATAATGGAACAGAACATCACCCGGTGGTTGGCCCACCGGGTGATAGAACCATCAGCGCACTGGTGGTGCGTATTGAATGCCGCCAGCGTTCCACAAGGCGTTCAGCCCGCGGTCGATTTCCAGCGCAGTGCTCTTGCCAAGGTTCTTCTCGAACACTTCGCCGTAGTTACCCACTTGCTTGACGATTTGCACGACCCAGTCTTTCTTCACTTTCAGGTCTTTGCCGTATTCACCGTCAGTGCCCAGCATACGAGCCACGTCCGGGTTCTTGGTGGCTTTGGCTTCGGCTTCGACGTTCTTCGACGTGATGCCTGCTTCTTCAGCGTTGAGCATGGCGTAGCCAGTCCAGCGCACGATAGCCAGCCACTCGTCGTCGCCGTTACGCACGACCGGGCCCAGCGGCTCCTTGGAGATGGTTTCCGGCAGAACCACGTAGTCCTTCGGCGAGGCCAGCTTGCTGCGCTGGGCGAACAGTTGGGACTTGTCGGAGGTCAGTACGTCGCAACGACCGGATTCCAGCGACTTGGCGCTTTCATCGGAAGTGTCGAAGGTGATCGGGGTGTATTTCAGACCGTTGCCGCGGAAGTAATCGGAAACGTTCAGTTCAGTGGTAGTACCGGCCTGGATGCAGATGGTCGCGCCATCCAGCTCTTTGGCGCTCTTGACGCCCAGCTTGTTGTTTACCAGGAAGCCGATGCCGTCGTAGTAAGTGATGAAGCCCGGGAACTTGAGACCCATGCCTGCGTCACGGGAGCTGGTCATGGTGGTGTTGCGCGACAGGATGTCGATTTCACCGGACTGCAGCGCGGTGAAGCGCTCTTTGGCGTTCAACTGGCTGAATTTGACCTTGGTCGCATCACCGAAAACGGCAGCGGCCACAGCACGGCAGAAATCAGCGTCGATACCGACGATCTTGCCAGTGGAGTCCGGAACCGAGAAGCCCGGCAGACCGTCACTTACACCGCACTGTACGAAACCTTTCTTTTGCACTGCATCCAGGGTTGCACCCGCCTGAGCGAACCCACTGACACCGAGCACTGCGGCTGCAGTCACGACGGCCAGGGTGGATTTCAACATCTTCATTCAAACCTCCAGTTTTGCTCTTGTTGTGTCGGAGCTTGAGCCCTGTCGCACCCTTTTGAGGCGTTGCTGACCCTTGTTGGCTTTTTTTAGGGTCAACCGACGTAAGGACCGTCGCCATGAGTCTAGTAGGAGAAAATCCACATTATGGATAACTCCCTTCTCACCAATCGGCCGAACGGGCTGTAGCCCTTTCACGTTCGCGAAGCCCGTAACGGCCACTGGCGAACATCCATCACCGGATTCTTTGCTATCCCACGACCAGCCGTACACTGATAGTGTTACCGCCAGGCATGAGATTGGTTGCACAGGTTTCCCCATAGCAAACCCCGTACCAGACCGCTCGCTAAAGCGATTAAGCGACAGGTCAATAGCAAAACTTTCAGCCTTGCGACATCTTCTTAACTGATCAACCAGACGCGCACTCAGAGCTCGCACTTAAATGAGAACGCACGCACACATATGGAGCACCCATGACCGAGCCCTTGATTCTGCAACCCGTCAAGCCCGCAGACGCCTGCGTTATTTGGCTGCACGGGCTGGGCGCCGACCGCTACGATTTCCTGCCGGTGGCTGAAGCGCTGCAGGAAATACTGTTGACCACTCGCTTCGTCCTGCCCCAGGCACCGACTCGCGCCGTCACTATTAACGGTGGCTACGAAATGCCGAGCTGGTACGACATATTGGCCATGAGCCCGGCGCGCGCGATCAGCCGAGAGCAGCTGGAGGCGTCCGCGCAACGGGTCTTTGATTTGATCGAAGAGCAGAAGGCCAGCGGAATAGACGCCTCGCGCATTTTTCTCGCCGGGTTTTCCCAAGGTGGCGCCGTGGTGTTGCACACGGCCTTTGTGAAATGGCAGGGACCGCTAGGTGGCGTACTTGCCCTCTCGACTTATGCGCCGACCTTCAGTGATGAACTGGAGCTTTCCGCCAGCCAGCAGCGCATTCCCGTGCTGTCTTTGCATGGTCAGTATGATGACGTTGTGCAAAATTCCATGGGCCGGACCGCCTATGAGTATTTAAAGCAGCGTGGTGTCACCGTGACATGGCAGGAATACCCAATGGGCCACGAAGTGTTACCCGAAGAAATTCGTGACATCGGCGTCTGGCTCGCCGAGCGTTTGCGTTAAAAGCTACCCATTGATCCATCCCCCTACGCCGCGCCCGATTCTTGCATTACACTGGCCGGCGTATATTCCTTAACCAATTGATGAGATGACCGTGCTCAAAGCACTCAAGAAAATGTTCGGTAAAAGCGAGACTGAGCAGCTCGCGCCAGTCTCCAGCGCTCCTTCTCATACTCCCAGCCACCGCACCGACGGTAATCAGCCTGGCCGGACCGCAACCGTAGCGGCACCGAAACACGAGCCGGTGACCACACCGACCGCCCCCGCAGCCCCGGCCATCGCCTCTGAGCAGCCGCGCAGCGAAGCCCCGAAACCGGCAAAACCGCGTCGCGAACCAAAGCCAAAAGCGCCGGTTATTCCCTGGAAACTCGAAGACTTCGTGGTCGAACCCCAGGAAGGCAAGACCCGCTTCCACGATTTCAAACTCGCCCCCGAACTGATGCACGCCATTCAGGACCTGGGCTTTCCGTATTGCACGCCGATCCAGGCGCAGGTGCTCGGCTTCACCCTCGCGGGCAAAGACGCCATCGGTCGCGCCCAGACCGGCACCGGCAAAACCGCCGCGTTCCTGATTTCGATCATTACTCAGCTGCTGCAAACCCCGCCGCCCAAAGAGCGCTACATGGGTGAGCCGCGGGCACTGATCATCGCCCCGACCCGGGAACTGGTGGTGCAGATCGCCAAGGATGCAGCCGACCTGACCAAGTACACCGGCCTCAACGTCATGACATTTGTTGGCGGCATGGATTTCGACAAGCAACTCAAGCACCTCGAAGCCCGTCATTGCGACATCCTCGTGGCCACTCCGGGTCGCTTGCTCGACTTCAACCAGCGCGGCGATGTGCACCTGGACATGGTCGAAGTCATGGTGCTGGACGAAGCCGACCGGATGCTCGACATGGGTTTCATCCCACAAGTGCGTCAGATCATTCGCCAGACTCCGCCGAAGAACGAGCGCCAGACGCTGTTGTTCTCCGCGACCTTCACCGACGACGTGATGAACCTGGCCAAGCAATGGACCACCGACCCGTCGATCGTCGAGATCGAAGCGCAGAACGTGGCCAGCGAAAACGTCGAGCAACACATCTACGCGGTGGCCGGTGCCGACAAATACAAACTGCTCTACAACCTGGTCAACGATAACGGTTGGGAGCGGGTGATGGTCTTCGCCAACCGCAAGGACGAAGTGCGGCGCATCGAAGAACGCCTGGTACGCGATGGCGTCAACGCGGCGCAACTGTCTGGCGATGTGCCGCAGCACAAGCGCATCAAGACTCTGGAAGGTTTCCGCGAAGGCAAGATCCGCGTACTGGTGGCCACCGATGTTGCCGGTCGCGGCATTCACATCGATGGCATCAGCCATGTGATCAACTTCACCCTGCCGGAAGTCCCGGACGACTACGTGCACCGCATCGGGCGTACCGGCCGTGCCGGCGCGGATGGCGTGTCCATCAGCTTTGCCGGTGAAGATGACTCTTACCAGCTACCGTCCATCGAGGCGCTGCTGGGTCGCAAGATCAGTTGTGAAACACCACCGACGCATCTGCTGCGGGCGGTTGAGCGCAAGCGCCCGTAACTCGGGCCTTTCAGAAAAAGGCGCAGCCGGAAACGGACTGCGCTTTTTTTTCGTCCGGCTTTTTTCAACAGGACTTGCTAGAGACAACTAAAAGTCCATAATGGACAAATTAGTTTACTTTCAGCGCCCGGAGCCGACCATGCCCAGCACGCCTTACGTGATCACCCAACCCCAGGCCCGCGAACTGCTGGCGCAAGTTGATGTGCCGCAGATCCTGCGCAAGTTGTTCCGCGACCTGGCCGCCGGGCAAGCCGTGCAGCCGGCGCAACAGTTGGTGGAATTTCCGAAGGGTGCCGGGGATTTCATCAACTACCTGGGTGTGCTGGCCGAAGACGGGGTATATGGCGTCAAGACGTCGCCTTACATTGTGCGCGAGCAAGGCCCGCTGGTGACTGCCTGGACGTTGCTGATGTCGATGCAGACCGGCCAGCCGCTGCTGCTCTGCGATGCCGGTGAACTGACCACGGCACGCACCGCCGCGACGACGGCGGTGGCAGTCGATGCCCTCGCGCCGTTGAAGGCCCAGCGCCTGGCGATCATCGGCAGCGGCAAGGTGGCCCAGGCGCATCTGCACTACGTCAAGGGTCTGCGGGACTGGCAAAGCATCAACCTTTATTCGCCGAGCTTGAATGGCAAGAACCTCGAAGCGCTGGCACAGCTTAAAAGCCTTGATCCACGGCTGACCCTCGCCGACAGTTGCGAAGCTGCGATTCAGCACGCCGATGTGATCATGCTCTGTACCTCGTCCGCCGGACCGGTGATCGACCCGTCAAGTTTAAGCAGACCAGCGCTGATCACCTCAATCAGCACCAATGCGCCACGCGCCCATGAAGTGCCGCCGCAGAGCCTCAATGACATGCAGGTGTTCTGTGACTATCGTCAGACCACTCCGGGCTCGGCCGGCGAAATGCTGATCGCCGGTGAGCAGCATGGCTGGGACAAGCGTTCGATTGTCGGCGACCTGCCTGACTTGCTCAGCGAAAAAGTCCAGCGCCCTGAATACGACCGCTCGGTGTTCTTCCGTTCTATCGGCCTGGGCCTGGAAGACATCGCACTGGCCAATGCCCTTTACCAACTACAGCACTGACACCACAACCCCCTGTAGGAGCGAGGCTTGCCCGCTCCTACAGGGGGAATTCCACAGTTTCGGCATTTGCGCGCCACAGGAGACGTTCATGAGCCAGGCAGATTTCATCATCATCGGCGGCGGGATTGCCGGCGCTTCCACCGGTTTCTGGCTGTCGCAGCACGGGCGGGTGATTGTGCTCGAACGCGAATCCCATCCGGCCTATCACTCCACCGGACGCTCGGCGGCGCTGTTCACCGCCGCCTACGGTACACCGCAGGTTCGGGCATTGACTCAGGCTAGCCGCGACTTCTTCGATGCACCGCCGCCCGGTTTCTGCGAACACCCGCTGCTGACCCCGCGCGGCGAGATGACCGTCGACTTCACCGGCGACCCGGCCGAACTGAACAACCAATACCTGAGCGCCAAAGCCACGGTGCCGGAAATGCAATTGCTCAGCGCCAGCGAAGCCTGTGCGCGCCTGCCGATCCTGCGTCGGGAAAAAGTCCATGGCGCGATCTACGACCCGACCGCCAGCGACATCGATACCGACGCCCTGCATCAGGGCTATTTGCGCGGTATCCGACGCAATAAAGGCGAGGTCCATACCGATAGCGAGGTACTGAGCCTGAGCCGTGATGCCGAAGGGCAATGGCAGGTTCAAACCAACACCCAGACCTTCAGCGCCCCGATCATTATCAACGCCGCCGGTGCCTGGGCCGACAAGATTGGCGAACTGGCTGGCGCCCGACCGCTGGGCTTGCAACCCAAGCGCCGGGCAGCTTTTATCTTCGCCGGCCCCGACGGTCTGGACATCCATGACTGGCCAATGCTGGTCAGCCTCGATGAATCCTTCTATATGAAGCCTGACGCCGGCATGCTCCTCGGTTCACCGGCCAACGCCGACCCGGTAGAACCGCACGACGTACAGCCCGAAGAGCTGGACATCGCCATGGGCATCTACCAGATCGAAGAAGCCACCACCCTGACCATCCGCCGCCCGACCCGCACCTGGGCCGGCCTGCGCAGTTTCGTGCGCGACGGGGATTTGCTGTCCGGCTTCGATCAGCAGGTGCCGGGGTTGTTCTGGGTCGCGGCGCAAGGCGGCTATGGCATCCAGACGTCGCCAGCCATGGGCCAGGCCAGCGCTGCACTGGTACGTGGTGAAGCCTTGCCCGAGCAGCTCATCCGTTTCGGCCTGGACGCCGAGATGCTCTCCCCCGCCCGCCTGGGCTGATCCTGATTCTGATTCCGATGCTCAGGTGACGTGTCCACACGATTGCGGCAAACTTCCAGCGTCCCTTTTTTAACGGGACGCTGACGCTGCCTGGAGTTCCACTGTATGAACGCACCTGAAAAAGACTCGGCACTGGACGCTACGTCCATGGACAACTTCCGCGCGATTGCCGATGCGATCGCCACGTTGTTCTTCCCTCATGCCGAGGTGGTGCTGCACGACCTGCGCACGCAGAAGGTCGATTACATCGCCAACAACCTGTCCAAACGGGAAATCGGCGACGACTCGTCGCTGGAAGACATGCTCAGTGAAGAGGTCAGTGAACGTAACATCGGGCCGTACGAAAAGCTCAACTGGGATGGCCAGAAGATTCGCAGTCTCAGCAGCGTGCTGCGCGACAGCGAGGGTCGTCCGCTGGCGGTGCTGTGCATCAACCTGAATATCTCGCTGTTCGAGAACGCGAAAGCGGCGCTGGATTTGTTCCTGTCGCCGACCAAGCTGATTCCACAACCGGACTCACTGTTTCGCGATGACTGGCAGGAACGGATCAATACTTTTCTGCACGCCTGGCTGCGCGAGCGTCAGTTGAGCCTGAACGTGCTGACCCGCGACCACAAACGCGAACTGGTGCTGGCGCTGCACGCTGAAGGCGCCTTCAAAGGCAAGAGTGCCTCCAACTATGTGGCCAATGTGCTGAACATGGGGCGGGCGACGGTGTACAAGCATTTGAAGGAGTTGAAGGGCTAGGCCCTGAGATTAGTGCTGTCTGAGAGGACCCCTTCGCGGGCAAGCCTCGCTCCTACAGTCCAACGTTGTTTACAAATCGGGTGAACGACGCGAAACCTGTAGGAGCGAGGCTTGCCCGCGAAAGCGATCAATCAGTCGCCGTAGATATCCGACTTGAAATACTTCTGCGAAATTTTCTGATACTCGCCATTAGCGCGAATCTCGTCGATAGCCTTGTTCAGATCCGCCACCAACTGCGCGTTGCCCTTGCGCACGGCAATCCCGGCGCCCTCGCCCACGTATTTCGGATCCTTCAACTCCGGCCCGACAAACGCGTAGCCTTTGCCACGCGGCATCGACAGGAAGTCATTCAATGGAATGGTGTCGGCAAAAATCGCATCGAGGCGACCGGCTGCCAGATCCATGTAGATTTCTTCGTTGTTGGCGTAGCGCTTGACATTGACGCCCATCGGTTCGAAAACCTCGGCAGCAAAACGGTCAGTGGTGGTTGCGCGCTGCACGCCGACATTCTTGCCCTTGAGACTGGCGTACTGGTCATCCACTACGGCGCCGTCCTTCATCACCAGACGCGATGAAGTGAAGTAATACTTGTGAGTGAAATCCACCGATTTCTTACGGTCTTCGTTGATGGTCATGGAAGACAGCGCCATGTCGATTTTCTTCACTTTCAAAGAAGGAATCAGACCGTCGAACTCGCCTTCGACCCACTCACACTGGACCTTCATCTGCGCGCACAGGGCATTGCCGATGTCGTAGTCGAAACCGACTATTTTGCCTTCCTGGGTTTTGGACGCGAACGGCGGATAAGCCGCTTCGATGCCGATGCGCAGGTTTTTCTCGGCGGCGAACAAGCTACTGCACGCCAACAGGCTCAGGGCCAGACCGGTGATGAGGGGGAATTTCTTCATATTCGTTCTCTCGCGGGTTGTTGTTGGTTTGGCAAGACAGAAGAAGCTGAAACGGGGAAGCATTTTTGTACTTATAATTCCATACTGGACTTTTACGTATTATCCGTCAATCGGGCAGACAGCCTTATACCCGGCCTCTGGTCGGCTGCTAGCCAAATGCAAAAAAGGCCGGGTCGGTGCTTCGCAAACAAGCGAAACATCAACCCGGCCCTCAGGAACCGCCCAGACAGTTATTCCAGCGCGGCAGCCGGCCCGAAGAACTCGTAACGGCTTTGCTTCTCCGGCACACCCAAAGCCTTGAGGTGACGCTTGATCACCGCCATGAAGCCTTTAGGCCCCAGGAAGTACGCATCCACATCGCGCTGTTCCGGCATCCACTCGCCAAGTTGCTCCTGGCTCAACAGGCCAACCTTGTCCGCCGCCGGGCTGACGCCATCGTCTTCGGCGTAGCAATAAAAACGCTTGAGCTGCGGATGACGCTCGGCCAGGCCATCGATCCAGTCACGGAAAGCATGCACGCTGCCGTTGCGCGCGCAGTGGATAAAGTGCACCGGCCGCTCGGTCGCCAGCGCCGCTTCGAGCATCGCCAGCGTCGGGGTGATGCCAACGCCGCCACTGATCAGCACCAGCGGTTTGTCGCTGGCGGTCAGGGTGAAGTCGCCCGCTGGCGGGAACAGCAGGATGCTCGCGCCGACGTGCAGTTGATCGTGCAAATGGTTGGAAGCGCGGCCACCGGTTTCGCGCTTGACGCTGATGCGGTACTGGCCCTTGTTAGCCAGCGCCGACAGCGAATAGTTACGTCGAATTTCTTCACCATCGAGGATCAGTTTCATGCCGATGTACTGGCCAGGTTCGGCCGCGAGAATCGGGCCCTTGTCCGCCGGTTCGAAGTAGAACGAGGTGATTTCCGCGCTCTCCTCGACCTTGGCCGCCACGATGAATTCCCGCGCGCCACGCCAGCCACCCGGAGCCTGCTCTTTCTGGTCATAGATGCTGGCTTCGGCACCGATCAGGATCTCGGCCAATTGACCGTAGGCCGCGCCCCACGCGCTCATCACCTCAGGCGTGGCAATCTCTTCGCCCAGTACTTCGGAGATCGCTCGTAACAGACAGCTACCCACGATCGGGTAATGTTCCGGAAGAATTTGCAGGGCTACGTGCTTGTTGATGATCTTGGCCACGAGGTCGCCCAACTGATCGAGCCGGTCGATGTGCCGCGCATACATCAATACACCGTTGGCCAAGGCGCGTGGCTGATCGCCGCTGGCCTGGTGGGCCTGGTTGAACAGCGGGCGGACTTCTGGATATTCGGAGAGCATCATGCGGTAGAAGTGAGTGATCAACGCTTCGCCGCCGCTTTCCAGCAACGGCACAGTGGACTTGACGATGGCACGGTCTTGAACGCTAAGCATAAGAGCAACTCCTGGGCTTTATATGAATAACCTTTACGTATCAGTTTCCATGCCAACAATTAAAGCCTTATAAATCAGTATGTTAAGAACATGGTAGTCATATCGACACATGACGCTTTATAGTCTTACCGACTACACGGAGTCATTATGACTGCAAAATTACTGCTCACGACCCTGCTGCCCCTGGTCTCCGACTTGTCCCGCGAATTGCCCGAAGGCGAGCGCTACCGACGCCTGCTCGAAGCCATGCGCACCCTGCTCCCTTGCGACGCCGCGGCCCTGCTGCGACTCGATGGCGAATGGCTGGTGCCGCTGGCTGTGGACGGGTTGAGCACCGACACCCTCGGCCGACGTTTCAAGGTCAGCGAACACCCGCGCTTCGAAGCGCTGCTCAGCAGTCCCGGCCCGACTCGCTTCGCCGCCGACAGCGATCTGCCCGATCCTTATGACGGCCTGGTCGATGGTCTTCACGATCACCTGGAAGTCCACGACTGCATGGGCTGCCCGCTGTTTATCGACGAGCGTCCGTGGGGTTTGCTGACCCTCGACGCGCTCGACCCTGAACGTTTCGAACCGATCGAACTGGACGCCTTGCAAGCCTTCGCCAGCCTCGCCGCCGCCACGGTCAACGCCGCCGAGCGCATCGAACGGCTGGCCAATCGCGTCGAAGACGAACATCAGCGCGCCGAGGTTTACCGTCAGGCCAGCGGCCAGCAGAGCCGCGAAATGATTGGCCAGAGCAAGGCGCACAAACGACTGGTGGAAGAGATCAACCTGGTGGGTGGCAGCGACCTGACAGTGCTGATCACCGGGGAAACCGGGGTCGGCAAAGAGTTGGTGGCTCAGGCTATCCACGCGGCGTCCCCACGGGCCGACAAACCGATCATCAGCCTCAATTGCGCTGCCCTGCCAGACACCCTGGTGGAGAGCGAATTGTTTGGCCATGTGCGCGGTGCTTTCACCGGCGCAACGAATGATCGTCTCGGCAAGTTCGAACTGGCCAATGGCGGCACGCTGTTTCTCGATGAAGTGGGCGAACTGTCACTGACGGTGCAAGCCAAATTATTGAGGGTGCTGCAGAGCGGGCAATTGCAGCGCCTGGGCTCGGACAAGGAACATCAGGTCGACGTGCGATTGATCGCGGCGACCAACCGCGACCTGGCCGAAGAAGTGCGCAGCGGTCGCTACCGTGCCGACTTCTATCATCGCCTGAGCGTTTACCCGCTGCTGGTGCCCGCACTGCGCGATCGCGGTCGGGATGTGCTGCTGCTCAGCGGCTACTTCCTGGAACAAAACCGCTCACGCATGGGCCTCAACAGCCTGCGCCTGACCAGCGATGCGCAAGCGGCACTATTGGCGTATGACTGGCCGGGGAACGTGCGGGAGCTGGAGCATTTGATTGGTCGCAGTGCGTTGAAGGCGTTGGGTAACTGCAAGCAACGGCCGAAGATTCTCAGCTTGAGCGCGGCGGATCTGGACTTGCCCAATGGCAGCGCTGAACCCGCGCCAGAACCGGTGGATGCTGCGCCGGCGGCTGTGTTGGTTTCAGGGGATTTGCGTGAAGCCACCGAGCATTATCAGCGCCAACTGATCAGCGCTTGCCTGGAACGGCACCAGAACAACTGGGCCAGCGCGGCGCGGGAGCTGGGTCTGGATCGGGCGAACCTTGGGCGAATGGCCAAGCGGCTTGGCATGAAATAAGCCAAGATCGCAGCCTTCGGCAGCTCCACAAGTTTACGCCAATCCCTTGTAGGAGCTGTCGAGCGAAGCGAGGCTGCGATCTTTTGATCTACCCAACATTTATTGGCACTAAAGCCTGCCCCCAACAAGTCGATAACCCGGCATCGATAGCTGTTGGCGATCGTCACAATCGCCCATCACCTTTTTCCACAGAAGGTTTTTATGTCTTCCAACAAAGCCCGCGCAGATTCACTTTCGCTTCTGCTGTTTACCTTGCGCAGCGGCAAGCTGATGGCGATCAACCTGCTGAAAGTCAGCGAAATCATCCCCTGCCCGCCGCTGACCAAGCTGCCGGAGTCGCACCCCCACGTAAAAGGCATCGCCACCCTGCGCGGCGCGTCGTTGTCGGTGATCGACCTGAGCCGCGCCATCGGCGAGCGGCCGCTGGAAGACCCGAACGGTGGCTGCCTGATCGTCACCGACGTCAGCCGCTCCAAGCAGGGCCTGCACGTTCAGGCGGTGAGCAAGATCGTCCATTGCCTGACCACCGACATCCGTCCACCACCCTTCGGCTCCGGCGGCGTGCGTTCGTACATCACTGGCGTGACCTCAGTCGACGGCACGCTGGTGCAAGTGCTGGACATCGAAAAGGTCATCCACGGCATCGCTCCGGCGCAGATCGAAACGGCCCCGACCGAACTGAGCATGGAAGACGCCGAAGTACTCGGCAACGCGCGGATTCTGGTGGTCGATGACAGCCAGGTCGCCCTGCAACAATCGGTGCACACCCTGCGCAACCTTGGCTTGCAATGCCACACTGCTCGCAGCGCCAAGGAAGCCATCGATTGCCTGCTGGACCTGCAAGGCACCTCCCAGCAGATCAACCTGATCGTCTCGGACATCGAAATGTCGGAAATGGACGGCTATGCCCTCACCCGCACATTGCGTGAAACCCCGGACTTCTCGCACCTTTATGTGTTGCTGCACACCTCGCTGGACAGCGCGATGAATAGCGAGAAGGCGCGACTGGCCGGGGCCAACGCGGTGCTGACTAAATTCTCCTCGCCGGAACTGACCAAATGCCTGATCGCGGCGGCCAGGGCCGTCGCTGAACAAGGTCACTGAGTGTGGCCGAGAACTTTTGTTTTCTGATGCGACGCAACCTCGCTGAGGATGTGCCGCCGTGCACTTGGCCAAATGGTATTGAGTTGACCGAGTACCGTCCCGAACTGGCCGAAGCCGTTCATCACTTGATGGAACTGGGCTATCTGGAAGGTAGCGGTCGCGTGCCGACGCTGGAAGTCTGGCAACGGCGTTTCGAAACCGATCCCGAATACGATCCGTCCCTGTGCTTCATCGCATTCGACGCCGAAGGAATCGTCGGCGTTGCCCAGTGCTGGACCAGCGCTTACATCAAAAGCCTGGTGGTGCATCCGCGCGCTCAAGGCCGCGGACTTGGCCGTGCGATGCTGCTACATGCTTTCAACGTGTTTCAGCATCGCCGGGAAGGGTTTGTGGATTTGAAGGTGCTGGAAAACAACCTTCGGGCGCAGCGCTTGTATGAAAGTGCCGGAATGTATGTGGTCCGTCGGGAGCCGGTTCCAACCTGACACCGTCTTCGCGGGCAAGCCTCGCTCCTACAGTCGATTTTTGTCGTACACCGAATCTGTGAACGACGATGATCCACTGTGGGAGCGGCGGTGCGGCGATCCGATTTGCTCGCGAAGAGGCCGGCACAACCAACATCGATCCATCAGGCATACTCCGACCTCGGCCACTACACGCCAAGGATGCCCAAACCATGAAAGCCATCACCCTGACCGTCCTTTGTCTCACCACCCTCGCCACCCAAGCCCACGCCTCCAGCCCCGACGCCTGGGCCGCCTACGACAAAACCGTGCTCGCCAGTTGCACCAAAACCAGCGGCTTGGAAAACGCCAAACCCGTCGGCAATGCCGCGCAGTTCGATGACCGAGTCGGTTATACCGCACTCCTGCTGCAAGGCCAGTACCCGCAAAAACACATGAAAGGCCAGCGAGGCACCGAGTTGTGCCTCTACAACAAGAAGAGCAAAACAGCTTACGTGAGCGAGTGGGACTCTATCCGCCCAACGACAAAAGCGCAGTGAGTGGCGCATTGATCAGGTGGCGAACAGAGTCGGACGGTGAATGGGTCTTTCATGTGTCAGGCGATGATATTGCCGGGCAAGTGCTGGCAGCCGGGGCGCAGGTGGCGACTGAAGTGCCAGTGAACTATGCGTTTATTTCGTTGAGGGCGGCCTGAGCCCAAGATCTGTGGTGTTTGTGCTGGCCCTTTCGCGAGCAAGCCCGCTCTCATCCTCAGTCTAATTCTTGCGCAAGACACAAGCGGGCTTGCTCGCGAAGACGACAGATCAGGCACCGCCGTCTATGGCAGAAGATCAACGATCAGCGCTTACCCATCGAACGACGAGTGCCAGGAGGCGCTGCACCCGGGGTCTTGGTGTGACCATTCTTGGCGCCGTTCTTGTACCAAGGCTGGCTGGCATTTTTCGCCGCGGCCAATTCACCCGGTTTGAACGGAAACTTGAACGCTGGAATCGCCGCTTTGGTTTCGCTGTCTGCGCTGGAGTCGACGCTGTCTGGCAGGTCTGCCTGGTCGTCGCTCAAAGCGTCGGCAACCGGCGGTTGTGTCGGGGAAGTCATGAAAGCTCCGGGTGATGCTCAAAGAGTCGGGCCCGGTAGGCGAGCCACGAAAGGCGGCAGTATACCTGTGTCGGGAGCCGCAAGCTGCAGTTGCTCAGTTGGGTTTTGCGCTGACTGACCTGCCGTCTTCGCGGGCAAGCCTCAATGCCAGTCAGTTAAGACACGGCCCCCTGTAGGAGCGAGCTTGCTCCTACAGGGTTGTGGGGCAAGCCTCATCGTCGCTCACGGATTCCGTATACGACATAGATCCACCGGGCGCACATAAAAAAGGCGATCCATTCGGATCGCCTTTTTACTACTTCACCACTTTCAAACTGGGTCGACCGCTGGGACGCGGCGGCTCGCTGTCGGGTGGCGGAACATCATCATCCGGCTCGATCTCTTCCTCGTCTTCCAAAGGCGATTCCATATCGAACACCATGCCCTGGCCGTTCTCCCGAGCGTAAATGCCAAGGATCGATGCGATAGGCACGTACAGGGTGTGCGGCACGCCACCGAAGCGCCCTTCGAAGCTGACTGCCTCGTTGTCCATGTGCAGATGACGCACGGCTGCCGGGGAAACGTTCAGGACAATCTGCCCGTCACTGGCAAAACCTTGAGGCACCTGCACCGACGGATACTCGGAATTGACCAGCATGTGCGGGGTGCAATCGTTGTCCACAATCCACTCGTAGAGCGCGCGGACCAGATAAGGTCGACTGGAGTTCATAGCGGCTCCTTAAGCCTTAGCGCATATCGCGTTCGACACCAGACAGACTCGCCTGGAAAGCCTCACGCGCAAACGAGCGCTCCATATAATCAAGCAACGGCTTGGCAGGCCGCGGCAGTTCAATACCCAGAATCGGCAATCGCCAGAGTATTGGCAATAGGCAGCAATCCACCAGACTTTGTTCCTCACTGAGGAAAAACGGCTTGTCGGCGAACAACGGCGACACGCCTGTCAGGCTTTCGCGCAGCTCTTTACGAGCCACGACACGGGCTGCTTCCTTGGTCCGCGAATCCAGGATCAGATCCACCAGGCCACACCAGTCACGCTGAATACGATGAATCAGCAAACGACTGTTGGCACGCGCCACAGGGTAAACCGGCAGCAATGGCGGGTGCGGGTAACGCTCATCCAGATACTCCATCACCACGGTCGACTCCCACAACGCCAAGTCACGATCGACCAGGGTGGGCAGGCTTCCGTAAGGGTTCACCTCAATCAGTTTAGGCGGCTGGCGACCAGCTTCTACGTAAATGATCTCGGCGCTGACACCCTTCTCTGCAAGTACGATGCGCACTCGGTGGGAATAGTGGTCGGCGGGGTCGGAGTAACAGGCCAACCGATTGGTCACGCCCATGGCGGTCCTCCTCGCTTGTTGAAATTATCGGAAACGGAAAAACACGCGCGCCCAGAGGGCGCCTCCCGTAACGCCTGGATCACCAGACTCGTTACACCTTCAGAGACGCCCTTGGGCGCGCGCGATTAACAGCAATGGCTTACAACTTTATCAATGGACGTCTTTCCAGTATTCACGCTTGAGCAAGTAAGCGAATACGAAGAAGAACGCCAGGTACAGCAACACATAGGTACCGATGCGCTGATGCTGCAGCTTCACCGGGTTGGCCGAGTAGGCCAGGAAGGTCACCAGGTTCTTGACCTTCTCGTCGAACTGCTCTTCGTTCAGCGTGCCGGTTTTCGGCAATACAGTCAGTTGATCGCAGGCTTCATGCGTCAAAGCCGTGCCGGTCAGCGGATCGAATTGCTTCTTGCCGTCTTCGACGACTTGAACTTGTTTACAGCCTACCACCTGACGACCCTGCAGGCCGACCAGAACGTTAGGCATGCCGACGTTCGGGAACACCTTGTTGTTCACGCCCCAAGGACGCGACGGGTCTTCGTAGAACGAACGCAGATAGCCATAGAGCCAGTCTGTGCCACGAACACGAGCCACCAGCGTCAGGTCGGGCGGTGCCGCACCGAACCAGGTTTTGGCGTCCGCCGGCTGCATGCCGATGTTCATGTGATCGCCGATCTTGGCGCCGGTGAAGACCAGCTTCTCGAGCATCAGCTCGTGAGGAATGCCCAGGTCATCGGCGACACGCTCGTAGCGCTGGAACTTGGCGCTGTGACAGCCCATGCAATAGTTGGCGAACGTACGCGCGCCATCCTGCATGGCAGCCTTGTCGGAAACGTCGATGTCGACCTTTTCCAACTCAGGAGCACCGGCTGTCGACGCGTACGAAAACACAGGCATCGCCGCAAGAATCAGTACAGCAAATAGCTTTTTCATCAGCCAGTCACCCTTTCCGGAACCGGTTTGGTCTTCTCGAGCCTGGTGTAGAACGGCATCAGAATGAAGTAGGCGAAGTACAGGAAGGTACATACCTGCGACAGCAACGTACGGCCTGGCGTTGGAGCCAGAACACCCAAAACACCCAGGATCACGAACGAGATGCAGAACACCCAGAGCCAGATCTTGCTCAGCCAGCCTTTGTAGCGCATCGACTTGACCGGGCTGCGATCCAGCCACGGCAGGACGAACAGCACAGCAATGGCCGCGCCCATGGCGATAACGCCCAGGAGCTTGTCTGGAACCGCCCGCAGAATCGCGTAGAACGGTGTGAAGTACCAGACCGGAGCGATGTGCTCAGGGGTCTTGAAGGCGTTCGCCACTTCAAAGTTCGGCTTCTCGAGGAAGTAGCCGCCCATTTCCGGGAAGAAGAATACGATCGAACAGAAGATGAACAGGAACACCACCACGCCGACGATATCTTTCACGGTGTAATACGGGTGGAAGGCAATGCCGTCCAGCGGTACGCCGTTTTCGTCTTTGTGCTTCTTGATGTCGACGCCATCCGGATTGTTCGAACCGACTTCGTGCAGCGCCAGAATGTGCACCACCACCAGACCGAGGATCACGATCGGCAGGGCAACCACATGCAAGGCAAAGAAGCGGTTCAGGGTAATACCGGAAATCAGGTAGTCACCACGAATCCACTGAGTCAGATCGTTACCGATGACCGGGATCGCACCGAACAGCGAGATGATCACCTGGGCACCCCAGTAGGACATCTGGCCCCACGGCAGCAGATAACCCATGAAGGCTTCAGCCATCAGCGCCAGATAGATCAGCATGCCGAAGACCCACACCAGCTCACGCGGCTTCTGGTACGAACCGTAGAGCAGGCCACGGAACATATGCAGGTAAACCACGATGAAGAACATCGAAGCACCGACTGCATGCAACATTCGCAGGATCGAGCCGTGCTCGACGTCGCGCATGATGTATTCGACGGAAGCAAAGGCTTCTTCCGCCGACGGGGTGTAGCTCATGGTCAGCCAGACACCGGTAACGATCTGGTTGACCAGAACGAGCAATGCCAGGGAGCCAAAGAAATAGAAGAAGTTGAAGTTCTTCGGGGCGTAGTACTTGCTGAGATGGTCTTCCCACATTTTGGTTGCGGGGAAGCGCGCATCAACCCAATCCATGAACTTGCTCATCACGCTTTCTCCGTATCGACGCCAATGATAATGATGTCATCGGTCTCATAGGAATGCGGGGGAACTGGCAGGTTCAAAGGCGCGGGTTGCGACTTGTAGACGCGGCCAGCCAAATCGTAGTGGGAGCCGTGGCAAGGGCAGAAATAACCACCTACCCAATCCTTGCCCAAGTCGGCAGGTGCCACTTCAGGGCGGAATGTCGGTGAGCAACCCAGGTGGGTGCAGATACCGATCAGCAGCAGAACTTCTGGCTTGATCGAACGCGTTTCCGGGTCGACATAGGTCGGTTGCGTCGAGCTCTTGGAGGTGGGGTCAGACAGTTGACCCTCGATCTTTTTCAGATTCCCCAGGATTTCCTCGGTACGGCGGACAATGAACACCGGCTGACCACGCCACTCAGCAATCATTTGCTGACCTGGCTCGATTTTGCTGACATTCACTTTCACCGGTGCACCTGCAGCTTTCGCCTTGGCACTGGGAAACCATGACCCCACGAACGGGACCGCAGCCCCCACCGCTCCTGCAGCACCCACCACGGATGTGGCTGCTACCAAGAAGCGACGCCGGCCTGCATTCACGCCGTCATTGCTCATTCAGTCCTCTCCCATCAGCTTTGTGGCCTGTTAAATCAGGCGTCTACTAAGTAAAAATCTGAACTTATAAAAATTTTGCCGAATGGTAATGAAAAGCCCCAATTCTGACAAGGTAATTACCGAAGGGCTCCACTGCCAAGCCTTGCAGTATAGGGGCTCTGTGGATGTGGCAAGTTGTCACAGCGTAATTCCCTGATAAATTGCGCCCATAAAAAAACGCCCAGCTTCGCGAGGAAACTGGGCGTTCTTTTTGAACGTGAAAGCGAATTAACGCTTCGAGTACTGCGGACGCTTACGCGCTTTACGCAGACCGACTTTCTTACGTTCAACTTCACGTGCATCGCGGGTTACGAAGCCGGCTTTACGCAGAGCGCTGCGCAGAGTTTCGTCGTAGTCCATCAGAGCGCGAGTGATACCGTGGCGGATTGCGCCAGCTTGACCACTTACACCACCGCCGATCACGGTGACGTAGATGTCGAACTTCTCGACAGTCTCAGTCAATTCCAGCGGCTGACGAACTACCATGCGGGCAGTTTCGCGGCCGAAGAAATTATCCAGCGAACGGTTGTTGATGGAGATGTTACCAGTACCCGGACGCAGGAAAACGCGTGCGGTTGCGGTCTTGCGACGGCCAGTGCCGTAATTTTGAGTCGCCGACATAATGAACTATTCCGTTAAAACTTCAGTTCTTGGGGCTGCTGAGCAGTATGAGGGTGTACAGCGCCCGCATAGACTTTCAGCTTACGATACATGTCGCGACCCAGCGGGTTCTTAGGCAGCATGCCTTTGACCGCGGTCTCGATCACGCGCTCAGGGGCTTTAGCGATCAGCTTTTCGAAGTTGATCGACTTGATGCCGCCCGGGAAACCGGAGTGGGAGTAGTAGATTTTGTCGGTGGTTTTAGCACCGGTTACACGAATCTGCTCGGCATTGATAACGACGATGTAATCGCCGGTGTCAACGTGAGGAGTGTACTCAGCTTTATGCTTGCCACGCAGACGGCTCGCGATTTCGGTGGCCAGACGACCCAGGGTCTGACCTGCAGCGTCGACGACAAACCAGTCGCGCTGTACTGTTTCCGGTTTAGCAGTAAAAGTTTTCATTCTTTATAGCCTCAGGGGCCGCCCTGTAAATTAGACGGCGGATCTTACTGAATAGTGCGTACTTTGACAAGTCAAAGGCAGCCGGATACAGACGCTTTCGGGGGCTCGGGTCGGCGCGTCCGTTCAACGGCAAGATTCTTCGGCGGCGGCGCATCACTTCCACTGCAGAAAGAGGTGCGCAATTATGCAGATTGCGAAAAATATTTCAACCTGCTTTTATGATTGTTTTGCTCAAGGAGCATCCGATGGACTATCGCCAGCTAGGCCGTACCGATCTGAACGTGAGCGCAATCTGCCTCGGCACCATGACCTGGGGCGAGCAAAACAGCGAGGCTGAAGCCTTCGCCCAGATCGAACGAGCCAAGCACGCCGGGATTAATTTCATCGACACCGCCGAAATGTACCCGGTGCCGCCCAAGGCCGAAACCTACGCCACCACCGAGCGTTACATCGGTAATTACTTCAAAAGTCGCGGCGATCGCGCCGACTGGATCCTGGCGAGCAAGATCGCCGGCCCCGGCAACACCATCGACTACATCCGCGACAACAACCTCAAGCACAACCGCGAGCACATCGTCCAGGCCGTGGATGCGAGCCTCAAGCGCTTGCAGACCGACTACATCGACCTCTATCAATTGCACTGGCCGGAACGCAGCACCAATTTCTTCGGACAACTGGGCTACAAGCACACGAGCGAAGTCAACCTCACGCCGCTGGAAGACACCCTCGAAGCACTGGACGAGCAGGTCAAGGCCGGCAAGATCCGCCACATTGGCCTGTCCAACGAAACCCCGTGGGGCACTATGCGTTTCCTCGCCCTCGCCGAAGCCCGTGGCTGGCCGCGCGCGGTGTCGATCCAGAATCCCTACAACCTGCTCAATCGCAGCTTCGAAGTCGGCTTGGCGGAAGTCGCCATCCGCGAACAGTGCGGGCTGCTCGCCTATTCACCACTGGCGTTCGGTTTCCTGTCGGGCAAATACGAAGGGGGCGCACGTCCGCCTAAAGGGCGCCTGAGCCTCTACAGCCGCTTCAGCCGCTATTTCAATCCGCAATCGGAAGCGGCGTGCAGCCGTTATGTGGCACTGGCCCGTGAACATGACCTGGATCCGGCGCAGATGGCACTGGCATTTGTCACGCAGCAACCGTTCGTCACCAGCAACATCATTGGCGCCACCACGCTTGAGCAACTGGACAGCAACATCGCCAGCTTCAAGCTGAAACTTTCCGATGAAGTGCTGGCAGGGATTGAGGCAATTCACCAGGATCATCCAAATCCTGCACCGTAACTCAAGACAATGATCGTTCCCACGCTCTGCGTGGGGATGCATCCCGTGACGCTCTGCGTCACTTCCAAAGCGGACGCAGAGCGTCCATGGCGGCATTCCCACGCAGAGCGTGGGAACGATCACGCTGCATTACAGCGACCGCGCAATAATCTCCTTCATGATCTCATTGGTTCCGGCATAAATCCGCTGCACCCGTGCATCCGCCCACGCCCGGGCGATCGGGTACTCCCACATGAATCCGTAACCGCCATGCAATTGCACGCACTCATCGAGCACCTTGCATTGCAGGTCGGTGCCCCAGTACTTGGCCATCGCCGCTGTCGGCACGTCAAGTTTGCCTTGCAGATGCAGTTCCAGGCAGCGATCGACGAAAACCCGGCCGATCTGGATTTCGGTCGCCATTTCAGCGAGTTTGAAGCGGGTGTTCTGGAAGTCGGCGATGGCCTTGCCGAAAGCCTTGCGTTCACGGGTGTAATCCAGCGTCCATTGCAACGCCGCTTCGGCTGACGCCAAGCCGCCGACTGCGACCGTCAGACGCTCCTGCGGCAATTCCTGCATCAGATAAGCGAAGCCCATCCCAGCCTGGCCAAGCAGGTTTTCCTTCGGCACCCGAACGTCCTGGAAGAACAATTCCGAGGTGTCCTGAGCCTTCATGCCGACCTTTTCCAGACGCTTGCCCTTGGCGAAGCCCGGCGTATTGGCCTCCACCAGAAACAGACTGGTGCCCTTCGCCCCAGCCTTCGGATCGGTCTTGGCCACGACGATCACCAGGTCAGCCAGAAAGCCATTGGTGATGAAGGTCTTCGAACCGTTGATCACGTATTCGTCGCCCTCCAGCACAGCGGTGGTTTTCACGCCTTGCAGGTCGGAACCGGCACCCGGCTCGGTCATGGCAATCGCGGTCACCATCTCCCCAGACACCAGTTTTGGCAGGTATTTGTGTTTCAGCGCTTCACTGCCGTAATGCAGGATGTAAGGCGCCACAATGTCCGAATGAAGAGAAAAACCGATCCCGGTCAGACCCAGGCGACCGACTTCTTCGATCACCACCGCGCTGTAGAGAAAATCCGCCCCCAGCCCGCCGTATGCTTCCGGCAGATGCGAACAGAGCATCCCCGCCTCCCCCGCCTTGTTCCAGAGTTGGCGGTCAATGTAGCCTTGTTTTTCCCATTGCCCATGGAACGGCACGGCCTCTTTTTCGAGGAACGTTCGCACGCTGTCGCGGAAAAGTTCGTGCTCGGAGCTGAACAAGGTTCTGGGGATCATGCGGCACCTGTCGTTATCGTTAGACGGAATTGACCTTCAGAGACTAAGCCTCGCTTCCGATACAGGACACTGGACACATCCGACAAAAAATAAGACGATCCAGCCGTCTGGTGACCACTTTCCCCTATAAGAATAAAGTTGAATTATGTCTAACCAAGTCTCCACGCCCTTGCGGCGCGTCAGCATCCTGGCTATCGACCGGGTTTTCGCTTCCACCCTCATGCAAGCCAAGGATTTCTTCCATCTGGCCAGCCTGCGCTATGGCAAACAACTGGGCCACGGCCTGACACCGGCGTTTGAAACCCGGCTGGTCAGCCCCGACGGTAAACCGGTTAACAGCTTCAGTGACGTGATCATGCCGGTGGACGGCGGCCTGGAAAATGCCGACGTCATCATCCTTCCCGCCTTCTGGGACGATTTCGACACCCTCTGCAAACGTTATCCACAGGTGCTGCCGTGGCTGCGTCAGCAGCATGCACGCGGTGCCGTGTTGTGTGGCGAGGCCACCGGAGTGTTCTGGCTGGCCGAGGCGGGGTTGCTCAATGGCAAGGAAGCGACGACGTACTGGCGTTTCTTCAATGCGTTTGCCGAGCGCTTCCCGCGCGTACACCTCAATCAGGACAAACACCTGACCGACGCCGACAACCTGTATTGCGCTGGCGGCACCACCTCAGCCTGCGACCTCTACATTTATTTGATCGAACGTTTTTGCGGCGCCAACGTGGCCCAGGCCGTGGCCCGCGACATTCTCTATGAAGTGCAGCGCAGCTATGCGCCAGGACGGATCGGTTTCGGTGGGCAGAAGCTGCACCAGGATGTGATCATCCTGCAGATCCAGCATTGGCTCGAAGAACACTTCGCCGACAAGTTCCGCTTCGAAGACGTGGCCCGTGAACACGGCATGAGCATCCGCAACTTCATGCGCCGCTTCCAGACCGCCACCGGCGACAAACCGCTGCATTACCTGCAGCGACTGCGCATCGAAACCGCCAAGGGCTTGTTGTCCGGCAGTCGCAAGAGCATCAAGACCATCAGTTATGAGGTCGGCTACGACGATGCGAGCTTCTTCGCGCGACTGTTCCGCCAGCACACGGAGTTGTCGCCGAACCAGTATCGGCAGCAGTTTCAGCAAGCTGCGTAGATCTCAAGCGACACACAAACCCATGTGGGAGCGAGCCCGCTCGCGATAACGATGGCGCATTGATGTGACTGACACACCGCTATCGCGAGCAGGCTCGCTCCCACATTAGTTTTGCGTGCGCAGGTTTTTCTCTATGCATTTTCCTACGCAAAAAGCGGTATACAGAGCACCAGAGCACTCGACTCTGCTCACATACACCGCCCCTTAAAAACTTGAGAATCGTTCCCTGAAAACAACATCAGGGAAGATCAACAGTGACCATCGGATCAAGCTACAACTATCCATCATTCGTAATCAGGGAAGCCGTTCGAACCAAGCGCTCGGCTAAAAACAAATGGGCGACTCGCTTTCCAAATCCACCCGACTTGTGCTTCGATTATCGAGCATTGGTTGAACAGGAAAACGGCATTGCCAAGGCAACTGACCCGCAACATAAAATTTGTATTATTGGCGCCGGCGTCACCGGACTGACGGCCGCCAGAGAACTTTATCGTTGCGGTTTCACCCAGATCACTCTCATAGAACAATCCAGACGCATAGGCGGCAGGCACCTGACCATTCCTGGAAGCCCGCACTCGCCGATGAGCCATACACCGTTTGAAATGGGCGCCATGCGCATGCCCTTCTTCAACCGGGCGGACGAGCCACCGACAGAGGGCCGGTCGCTGATGGCCTACTACGCCAAGGCGTTTGATTTGGCGTTTTCAGATTTTGCCAATCCCGGAAGCCAATGGGTCACGTCGACCGGCATCTATCTGCGAGAAGGCAGCATGGGCGGCGGACCGACTCCACAGATGCTTATCTGGAAAAATGAAGACGGCCAGACACCGCCTCCCGGCGAGGAATTGCAAAAGGTTTATGCCAAGTGGAGGGCCTTTGCCGATCGCATGACCCGGCACGTCGCCGAGGTTTACGCCAGTCCGGAATGGGAAGCCATGTGGGCCGCCATCGTCGAAAAATACGAGAGTGTTTCGTTTCGCGATCTGGTCAGTATGCCCGCTATGCAAGCCTGGGATGAACGCTCACCGGGGGACTTTGGCGGAATGGGAATGTCAGCACAAGAGTCCGCGATCTTCTATGCCATTGGCATCGGCGACGGTAGCTGGGGAGCCTTTTACGATGTGTGCTCTCTTTACCCGCTGCGTACGGCCATTTTTGGGTTCAGCAGCCAGTTGCAACTGATCCAGGGTCGGGTGGACTCAATGGGCGATCCGCTGGATTCACCCTACCTGCACAGCGAAGCCGTTTTTGATTCGATGGGGCTGAGTTTCGACAGGCCTCGCTATATCGGTCTTGCAGCGCTGGACGAATGCCTGCTGTTCATGAAAACCGACGAAACCGGAAAGTCCTTCTACGACCACTGCCAGGAAAGAGACAACGGTTTGCTCACGGACTCATCCGTTACCCGACTTGAAAAACTGACCAATCAGAAAACACGGGTCTACTACAACTGGAAGCACAGCCATCCCGAGCAAATCCAGGAGCGTTTCGATGACTTTGATTCGGTCATCATGACCCTCCCCTCCTGGCTGATTGAAACCCGCATCAAGCTTGAAAACTTCACGCCACAGATGCTGCCTTTCGAGACGATCAATGCCTATAAAACTGCGCACTGGGAAACCAGTTGCAAAGTCTTCGCTCCGTTAAAAAAATCCTTCCTGTCAAAAAACAGCAAAATCCCGCAAGCCATTGTCACTGACAGTTTCATCCATGACGTCTACACCTACCGCTACAACGATAGCTACAGTTATGACTGCATCCTTTTAAGTTACACATGGGAGGACGACGCTACCAAACTCGCCTCATTCACCGACAAGGAACTGGTGAATACGTGTGCCAAAGAGCTGGACCGGATCCTCATGAATTCCGCCAACATTCAGGAGAAAATTTCTCCCTACATTGGCCTTGATCAAGCCGTGGTCCAACGTTGGATGACCGATAAAAATGCGCTGGGCTGTGCAAAGTTGTACCGGCCCGGCACCTACTACGACGCCGTAGGCCTGATGAAGTACAACCGGGACTTCGCGCATGTTTCAGGTCTGTATTTTTCCGGCGAATCATTTTCAGTCGATGCCGGCTGGACGGAGCCTTGCTTTCGAGGCGCCGTCGATGCGGTCATCCATATCTGCAACAAAACCGATGCGGCTTTCAATGGCGGTTTTTCCATGAGCGACTATCCGCACTACAACGTCGGAACCTGATCACTTCGCCCTCCGGAGCCATGCACGGCGCGCATTGGCTCCGTCTTGGCCCCCAAAAACCAAGCGCCCCGCCCTTTCAGCTTGGGATACGGACTACAACCTAAACGGAAATGGCTGACTTACGCCATCGCGCCGATTCGACTCTTATAAATACGCAACTAAACAGCGTGAATAACAATAAAAAAGAGGTCATCGGGAATGAGTGAGCCAACAAGCCCTGTTCGTGTAGCAGTCGTGCAATTCGATCCACAAGTCGGCATGGAAAATCGCGAAGCAAATCTGCGTCGTAGCCTGGAATTGGCACTGGAAGCGGCAAATGACGGTGCGAATCTCATCGTCCTGCCAGAGCTTTCAAGCACAGGTTATTTCTTCAGCAACCGGCAGGATGCGTTCGAGCATTCGGAGGCGGTTCCCGGCGGGCCGAGCGTGCAAAGCTGGATGGACTTCGCCCGCCAACACAACGTTTATCTAGTCGCCGGTTTGACGGAGCGCGACGGCATGCAGCTGTTCAACACCGGCGTTCTTGTCGGGCCGGACGGCTTCATCGGCAAGTACCGCAAGGCGCATCTGTGGAATCTGGAGAAGTTGTGGTTCACCCCCGGTGATCTGGGTTTCCCGGTTTTCGACACACCGATAGGTCGGATCGGATTGCTGATTTGCTGGGATATCTGGTTTCCGGAGGTACCGCGCATTCTGAGTCAGCAAGGTGCGGACATCATTTGCAGCCTGAACAACTGGGTCTGGACGCCTCCACCGCTGTTCGATGAAGCCGGCAAGTGCATGGCGTCGTACCTGACGATGACAGCCGCACACGTCAACAATGTGTTTATTGCGGCCGCGAGCCGGATCGGTGAAGAGCGAGGGGCACGCTATCTGGGCTGCTCGCTGATCGCAGGCACCAACGGCTGGCCGATTGGCCAGGTGGCTTCAGCGGACAAGCAGGAAATCCTGTTTGCCGATATCGATCTGACCAGCTCGCGTAGCGCGCCCATCTGGAACAACCTGAACGATCTGCATCGCGATCGCCGAGCCGATCTCTACGATCAGATGCTCGGCTACACCCAGCACCCTTGTCTGCCACGCTGATAGGGGGGCTGACTGATGGGAACCACAAACGAAAAACCGCAAGATCCGCTTGCCTCCAGATCGACACTGGACATGACGATCATCGGGTTGATGCTCGGCACGACACTATCGATCATCTGGCTTTCATTCACCTACCGGACAGCCTGGTCAGCCCATTGGCCAGACTACAGTCACATGGTATCGAGCCTTCCGGAGCCGAGTGCCTGGTTGCGCTGGGTCCTGGGAGACATCAGCGAGGTTGCGTTCTACAAACATGAGTTCGCTTCGATCGGGCTGCTGGCCGGTGCCTATCTGGCCTATTGGGCGAATCGAACGGGAAAAGCCTGGCAAGGCTTTACCATTTGTTACGGCAGCGGATTATGGCCATGGCTCGTCACCAGTTCGTTGCTTGGCCTCTTGCTGAGCAACCTGCTATGGGGCTGGACGGTCACGGCCACTAGTTGGCAACCCACGTTTGCAGCCTTTGTTTCATTGCCGGCGGCAATGGTGCTGATGTTTGGCGGCGGCTGGAAGGTCACGATCAATGGCGCAATCATGGGCGCTGTGTTCGTCACCCCGATGTGCTTGCTGTTCGTCAACTATGTCTGCAATCCCCTCGGTTTGCCAGCTGTGGTCGGCAATGTCTCGGGCATGGCAATCGCCAGCGTCGTCGCGTTTCTGCTCTGCCGTTATCTGCCGAGCCTGGTGAAGTCCGCCCCACCCAAGAAGCCATTGGAGTCTGCGCCCGCACCCGCCATCAGCAAAGCGCCTGATTACGGCATCGTCTGGAGCCTGCGCCGGGTGTTGGCGGACTTTTCGGAAGCGCCGTTCTTTGGCAATGAATGGGCCAGTCTCGGTTTAATCGCGGGCGCCTTGCTGGCTTACACCTTGAACCCGACGAGCCCGGTATACGGCACGGGCTTGCTGCCACAACTGATCGCCGCGCAAGCGTTGACCTCGGCGTTAGGGGTGGTGATCTGGCGTCGGCAATGGATGTTGCGTGGCTGGTATCCCACCTACATTCCGCTGGTGTCCGTCGTGCCGGCGGCCGTTCTGACATACGGCGGCAGTTGGCAGGTCATCGTCCCGAGCGCTCTGCTGGGGGCACTGATTGCACCACCGCTGGCATGCGCTATTGCCAAGCGGCTGCCGGCCGACATGCACGCCTTCATCGGTAATGTGCTGTCCATGGCCATCAGTACATTGCTGATCATTCCGTTTATCGGACTCCTGATAGCCAACTGACGAAAACCGCCATTGAGCTGTATCACGGACTCAACTCCGGATACAGCCACCTCTCATCACAAGCAAGCGAGGTATCACATGGACCTGCCCAAACTGGCCATCGCAGCGCTCGGCGGCACCGTGAGCATGCAAGCCAGGAACGCCAACGAAGGAGTGATTCCGACCGTCAGCGGCGAAACCCTGCTGGCCTCGGTACCGGAGCTGACGAATCTGGCATGGGTCACCGTTGACACGCTCGGATTGTTGCCAAGTGCGTCGCTGGATTTCGAGTTCCTGCTAAGTGTCCTTTCTTGGGCGAATTTTCAAATCAGGCAAGGTGCGGTAGGTGTGGTCATCACCCTGGGCACGGACACCCTCGAAGAAACCGCCACATTTTTTGACTATTTGTGGGACCACGACGAACCGTTGGTCCTGACCGGCGCCATGCGCTCGGCAGCCCAGGCAGGGGCCGATGGTCCGGCGAATCTGCTGGATGCTTGCCTGGTAGCACTAGCTGAAAACAGCCGTCAGCGAGGCGTTCAAGTGGTGCTGAACGGACAGATTCATCAAGCGAATGTCGTCCGCAAAACCGACTCATTGGCGCTGCAGGCGTTTTCCTCTCCCATCTTTGGTCCTACTGGCCTGCTGGTAGAGAAAACCGTCCGCTATCTACGTCAGCCGGCCCAACGAAGGGTCTTACCCTTGCCACTACAGACCACACAAAAGATCGCTCTGCTGGAAGCGTCGCTTTCTGCTGACACCCTGTTATTGGAAAACATCCTCGATCTGGGCTACAACGGGCTGGTGATCTCGGCTTTCGGCGCAGGACACATCTCAAAGAGTTGGGCTGACGTCGTGGGAAAAATCACAGAAAAAATTCCCGTCATCATCGCGACCCGAACCGGTTCTGGCTCCACCGCACAATCTTCCTACGGCTTTATGGGCAGCGAAATGGACCTGATTCGTAAAGGTGCATCGATGGCTGGATTCCTCTGCCCACGCAAAGCCAGGATACTGCTTTGGCTGCTCGCCGGCTGCCAGTGCCAGGATAAGCTGGCGAACTACCTTAATGAGGACACCCGGTTTCAAAACTGACGTACGAAAAAGGGCCTGCAAGTGCAGGCCCTTTTTTGTTTTCGGAAACGTTCTGTTTTTTTTGAATCGTTCTACGGCTTATGCGCCCGGGACAGGAACTCGTGGGACTGCATTTCCAGCAAACGGCTAAGCGTGCGCTGGAACTCGAAGTTCAAGCGACCGCCGGTGTAGAGGTCTTTGAGCTCGACTTCGGCAGAAATGATCAGCTTCACGTTACGGTCGTAGAACTCGTCGACCATGTTGATAAAGCGTCGGGCGATGTCGTCGGTGGTGACGCTCATCTGCTCGACATTGCTGAGCAACACGGCGTGGAAGATTTTACCCAGTTCGATGTAATCGTTCTGGCTGCGCGGCCCGTCGCAGAGATCGCGGAAGTCGAACCAGGCCACATCATCGCAGGTGCGTACGGCACGGATTTCACGGTTCTCGATCACCAGCACGTCGTTCTCGATCGCTGCCGTGCATTCCGGCGTCAAGGCACGGAAGCTCTTGCGCAGGCTTTCCTGGGCAGCGTCATCCAGCGGAAAGTGGAACAGCTCCGCTTGCTCGAGGTGACGCAGACGGTAATCGACGCCGCTGTCGACGTTGACGATCTCGGTATTCTGTTTGATCAGCGCAATGGCTGGCAGGAAACGCGCACGCTGCAGGCCGTCCTTGTACAGGCCGTCCGGCACGATGTTCGACGTCGCGACCAGGGTCACGCCGTTTTTGAACAGTTCTTCCATCAGCGTGCCAAGAATCATCGCGTCGGTGATGTCGGAGACGAAGAACTCATCGAAACAAATCACTCGCGACTCGTCGGAGAAGCGCTTGGCGATGATGGTCAGCGGGTTTTTCTCGCCGCCCAAGGTCTTCATTTCTTCGTGCACGCGCTTCATGAAGCGGTGGAAGTGAGTGCGAGTCTTTTCCTTGAACGGCAGCGCTTCGAAGAAGGTGTCGACCAGGTAAGTCTTGCCGCGACCAACGCCGCCCCAGAAGTACAGACCCTTGACCGGCGTCTGGTCTTTCTTGCCAAACAGTTTGCCGAGCAGGTTCGGTTTGTTCTGCGAGGCTGCAACCAGATCGTCGTACAGGCGCTGCAAATGACGCACCGCCGTTTCCTGGGCTGCGTCATGGAAGAATTCCGGGCGTTTCAGATCAGCTTGATATCGTTCTAGGGGCGTCATAATTCGTTAGCAAGGCAACAAAAACGGGCGGTCACTGTAGCGACGGCCCGTGGGAATGGCAATCGGCCCTTGGTCGGACCGAGCCGTTGATTATTCCTGAACCGGTGTCAGTGCAACGCGCAAAGCACCGATGGCAGCATCGCGAGCAGCGCTGTCGGCGAAGGCCGGACTGTCGGCAATGCATTCGCCTTCCAGCCACACGCTGAAGCTCAGGTCTTCACTGCGCACGTCCAAGGCTTGACCGGATTGCAGTTGCTTGGTCACTTGGCCTGCGGTTTTACCGTCGGCGAAGTTGCGCGACAGCAACAGTTGCTCACCATCGGCCGCCAGCAGACGGAAGCGGAAACTGCCGTCGTCTTCACGGAAGCTGACGAAGCGCGCGGCTTTCGCAGTTTTCTTCTTGGTGGTCGCCGCGACTTGGGTCTGAGCGACGAAAGAACGCAGGCCGACCGCCTCGCGCAGTTCGTGGAGGAACGGCGTCGCCACCGAGCGGGCCTTTTTGGCGCCGATCTGCAGCATGTCTTCCAGATCTGCCGGGCGTTCGATCAGCTGGTGATAACGCTCGCGGGATTCGCCCAATTCGTTGTCCAGAAGCTGGAACAGACGATTTTTCGCCTCACCCCAACCCAGCCCCTGCAACAGCTCGCTGCGGAACTCATCGGCCTGCGCCGGGGTGGCGAAAGCCTGGAACAAGGTGAACAGGTGCGAATTGTCCGGATCCTTGGCTTCGCCCGGAGCACGGGAGTCGGTAACGATCCGCGAAATCGCGTCTTTCATCTCTTTGGCGCTGCTGAACAACGGAATGGTGTTGTCGTAGCTTTTCGACATCTTGCGACCGTCGAGCCCTGGCAAGGTGGCGACGCTCTCCTCGATCAGCGCTTCAGGCATGGTGAAGAACTCTTTGCCCTGGCCGAACAAGTGGTTGAAGCGCTGGCCGATGTCCCGGGCCATTTCCACGTGCTGGATCTGGTCACGACCGACCGGCACCTTGTGGGCGTTGAACATCAGAATGTCCGCGGCCATCAACACCGGGTAGCTGTACAAGCCCATGGTGATGCCGGCGTCCGGGTCTTCGCCGGTTTCGACGTTCTTGTCCACCGAGGCCTTGTAGGCATGGGCGCGGTTGAGCAGGCCCTTCGCGGCCACGCAGGTCAGCAGCCAGGTCAGTTCAGGGATTTCCGGGATATCGGACTGGCGATAGAACGTCACACGGTCCACATCCAGGCCACCGGCCAGCCAGGTCGCGGCGATTTCCAGACGCGAGCGCTGGATGCGCAGCGGGTCATCGCATTTGATCAGGGCGTGGTAGTCGGCCAGGAAGTAGAACGAATCGGCATTGCTGTCACGGCTGGCGATGATCGCCGGGCGGATGGCGCCGGCGTAGTTGCCCAGGTGCGGCGTGCCAGTGGTGGTGATGCCGGTGAGGATACGGGTACGAGTCGTCATGGGTAATCGCTTGTCAGACTGCAATCAATTCGAAAGACGCGGCAGGATCAGATCCTTGAGATCGGTCAGCTTGCCATGAAAAAAGTGTCCGCATTCTGCCACTTTCAGCAGCTCATGGGGGCGATCGAGCGCGTCGGACCAGTCATAAACCAGCTGCGGATCGATGACTTCGTCGGTTTCCGGCTGGATCAGGGTCAACTCGCCATGCTGCGGCAGTTGATCCTGGTCGCCCAAACGCATGACGGCGGGCGCGACCATGAACACATGCTTGAGTTGCTCGCCCTTGGCTTCCAGACGTCCGCCGAGACTGGCGGCAACAAAACCGCCGAAGGAGAAACCGAACAGAGTCAAAGGTATTTCAGGATGTTTGGCTCGCAACCACTCGGCCGCTGCCTGGGCGTCATCGACTTCGCCACTGCCCATGTCGTGCGTGCCTGCACTGGCACCGACGCCACGGTAGTTGAAACGCAAAGTAATCAAACCGGCGTCGCGCGCGGTGCGCTGCAAGGTCGAGACGACTTTGTTGAGCATGGTGCCGCCCTGCACCGGATTCGGGTGGCAGATCAGCGCCAGGCCGCGGGGCTGCTCGCTGTCCAGATACAAGCTCTCTAATTGACCGACCGGGCCATCAATCACTACAGGGGTTTCGCGCATAAGCAAGGAAGGAACTCCGTGACCTCGAATCGGGTCGACTCGTCTAGCCAATTGTCTGTGCCAATTCTATTGCGAGTGAATCGCGGTATACAGCGCAGGTTCGAGCCGTTAACGTAAAGCAAAGCCGTTTATAGAGGAAGGACTCGTGGAACACTCGCTCTTAGTTTGGTTGTTGCCGACTCTTGCCCTGGTTGTGGGTGTCGCCATTGGATTCCTGATTGCTCGCCTGGTGCCGAATGCCGCGCCTAACCGCACGCAACGTCAGCTGGATGATATTCAGGAACGTTTTGACAATTATCAGAACGAAGTGGTCACCCACTTCAACAGCACTGCAACACTGGTCAAGAAACTGACTCAGAGCTATCAGGAAGTGCAGGATCATCTCGCCGAGGGCGCCAATCGTCTGGCCCTGGACGAGCAGACTCGCCAACGCTTGCTGGCGGCCCTGCACGCCGACGCGGCACAGGCGCCACGGGAACGCCTGACGCCACCGCGCGATCAGGAACCGCCTCGCGACTACGCCCCTAAAATGCCGAACGCGCCAGGCATGCTCGATGAGCATTACGGCCTGAAGAAGTAATCAGGTTTCCCGCGACACAAAAAGCCCTCGGACAAGTGATTGTTCGAGGGCTTTTTTGTTGCTGATGTCTTCTTTGCCTGCTCGCGATAGGGCCTGAACAGACAACAAAAAAAGCCCGATCTGTTGAGGATCGGGCGAGCTTTTGTACGCCTGGGGTTCAGTCAGGCTGTTACTGATACTGCTGAACAGGTTGACCCTGCTGCTGATATTCCTGACCCGGAATCGGCTTCAGGTTGACCTCGACACGACGGTTCTGTGCCCGGCCATTCACATCACCATTGCTGGCAATCGGGTTATCCGGCCCGGCACCACGCGCCGACAGGTTGGCGCCGCTGACACCCTGGGAAGTCAGGTAAGTCGCCACGCTCTGGGCACGACGCTGGGACAGGTCCATGTTGTGCTGACGGCTGCCGGTGCTGTCGGTGTAGCCGACGATCTCGATCTGGTTCTGGTTGAACTCCTTGAGCGAGCCCGCCAGATTGTTCAGCGGCTGGTAGAAGCCCGACGCGATGTTCGCCGAATCGGTGGCGAATGTGATGTTGCCCGGCATAATCAGCTTGATCTGATCGCCCTGACGCTGCACTTCAACCCCGGTGTTGGCCATGCTGGCCCGCAGCTTTTTCTCCTGCTGGTCGGCGTAGTAACCATAGCCGGCGGCGGAAGCCCCCACCACGGCGGCGCCAATCAGCGCGCCCTTGCCACGGTTATCATGACTGATGGCAGCACCGGCCAGCGCACCGGCCAAGGCGCCGAGGCCACTGTATTTGGCGGTTTTGCTCATGCCCGTGGAGCCGCCATCAGCCTGACCCTGGCTGTCATAAGGGTTCTGCGATGCGCAACCGGACAACAAAGCCACCGCAGTAGCGACAATAATCAAACGACGCGAGGTGAACATGGAGAGCTCCTACTTTTTTTTTGCATTCTGTGGTGCAGCGGACTTAAGCAATAAACCTTTGCGGGCGTTGGATCATGGCCAACGCCAAAAATTCCGTCGTGACTTTCACAACTGCATCTTCAGGCTCGTACAAAGGGGTTACCGCGCATTTCATCGCCCAGACGAGTATCCGGACCATGACCGGTCACCACCGTTGCCTCTTCGTCGAGGGTATACAACCGTTGCTTGATCGAACGCACGAGAGTCGCCTGATCGCCTCCCCACAAATCCGTGCGCCCTACCCCGCGCTTGAACAGCGTATCACCGGCAATCAGCAGCTTAGCCTCTGAAAACCAAAAGCTCATGGAACCTGGTGTATGACCCGGCGTGTGCAACGCCACGCCACACCCGCAAGCCAACTCTTCATCGTCGGCCAACCAGCGATCCGGCGATGGCACGGGGGTATAAGGTACACCGAACATCTGGCACTGCATCTCCAGATTGTCCCAGAGGAATTGATCGTCTTTATGCAGGTGCAGCGTCGCTCCGGTTTTCTCCTTGAGCTGCCCGGAAGCCAGGAAGTGATCGAGGTGCGCATGGGTGTGGATGATGCTGACCACCTTCAGGCCCAAGGCATCGAGACGCGCAAGGATCAGTTCGTGATTGCCGCCCGGGTCGACCACGATGGCTTTTTTGGTGATCGGGTCGCCGATGATTGTGCAGTTGCACTGCAACGGGCCGACGGGGAAGGTTTCGCGGATGAGGGTGGGTTGCTGGGACATCGGGGCACGCTCGGGAAACAGGAATGGCCAATTTTGGCACAAAATCGCCCTGAGCCATTTACCTCATGTGCTTGTAAAAATGCGTTACCCCAACACCCCCAATTCCTTCGCTCGCGCCACTGCCTGCGTGCGCCGCTCAACCCCCAGCTTACTGTTGATATGGCTGGCATGGGTTTTCACCGTGTGCAGCGAAATAAACAACTGATCGCTGATTTCCTGGTTCGAACACCCTTGGGCAATCAGTCGCAGAACGGCCAGTTCACGCGTGCTGAGTTGTTCGGCAGCAGGTGATGACTCCACCATCGGCCGAGAGACCAGGGCCGGAAGTTTTTCCGAGAGGCTCTGCGAAACGCCCGTCGGCGCACAGAGTTGAAGTTGCCCGCGCAGCCAGTCCGGATGTTTGGTCAGCAATTGTTCAAACGGTTGCAGGACGCCACCGGCGGCCGCTTCCAAAGCCTGGATCAATGCCTTGCGGGCCTCGGATTCGCGCCCGCCCGCCAACAACAGCATGATTTTCTGATTCAGTGCCATCACGCTGAGCATCTGCCGGCCACTGTGCTGACCGTGTTCATGCAGTGCATTCAAGCGCCCTACGGCGAGCATGGGCTGGCCTTTCATCACGTCCAGAACCGCCTGTTGCAGTTCAATGTGCAGCGGCAGTTGCGGATGGAACTCCGGGGGGGCCGCGGGATGCTCGCCGTTGTAGGTCTGGCCCAGTCGCGCGAGCCAGGCCTCGGCGAGGTCGGTGCGGCCCTGGGCCAGCCAGAGTTCGCATTTGACCAGGGTGATCATCGCCAAGTAGTAAATCGGCGGGACATCCCAGATATGCATCAGGCGCTCGGCCTCGGCGAGTTCGGCAAACGCTTTGGCGAACTCGCCGCTGCTGCCCTCCAGACGGGCAATCACGCAGTGGCCGATCAGCACACTGATGTCGCGACAGGCCCGTGCTTCGCCCAAACCCGCGAGCAAACGTCCCCGTGCGGCCTGGGGTTGCAAGCGCAGCGCCAGCAAGAACCCCTCGTATAAGGTCAAGCGGGCGCGCACTGCATAAAGCCGTTGCGGGGATAAGCCTTGCAGGCGCTGCAACCCCTGGCGGACTTCGTCCAGTGAACGAAGAATCTCCCCGCGCGCTTGCAGCACACGGGCGCGGTCGTAATGGGCCAGCGCCTCAAACAGCGGATTACCGACCCGTTGTGCCAGCTCAAGAGACTCACGATTCAATCCCCGTGCGCGCCAGAGGTCGCTGTCGGCAATGGCCAGGTTCGACAATGTCGAGAGGCACATCAGGCGCTGCCCATAGCGTTTGGCCGGCAGGCTCTCCAGCGCTTCTGTGCAATAGAGCAACGTCAGCTCGCGATTGCCTCGCCCCCGGGCAATGATGCCGCTCAGGGCCAGCCATTGCGCCAGCATGGATTTTTGCGCAGTGGCCGACGGGGCCGGCAGGAAGCGGCTCAAGTGGCTGGCCAGTTCCTCAGCGGCGTCCAGCTGGCAGGCCAGCCCCAACGCCCAGCTGTAGAGCACGATCAGCCGTGGCGTGCTGATCAGCAGGCTGTCGGGCAAGTCCATTTTCCAGCGCAGCAGCATGCCGACGTTCTGCTCGGCCAGCAGCTGTTCTTCAGAAAGGTTTTGTACCAAATTCGCTGCAACGTCCAGATGCCCTGCACGCAACGCCTGCTCTACCGCCTCATCGAGTAACCCTTGGGCGTTGAACCAGCGGCAGGCACGCAGATGCAGGCTGGCCGTCGGCACCATTGCCTGCGCGGTGGGCCGGCTGCGCAGCAGGTCGGAAAACAGGTGGTGATAGCGATACCAATGACCGTGTTCGTCCAGCGGCACCAGAAACACCTGATGCGCCAGCAGGAAACGCAGGATCTCGGCACTGTCATGGGCTTCGCGCACGGCGTCGCACAATTCGCTGCAAAAGCGCTCTTGAGGCGCGGTGTCGTACAGGAATGACTGCACCTCGGCAGGCAGACTATCGATGACTTCTTCGAGCAGGTAATCGCGAATCAGCCCTTCGCCACCGTATAGCGATTGGGGCAACGCACCCTCGCAGCCCGCCTCGGAGGCCGCCAGCAGCCAGAAGCGCAGCCCTGCCACCCAGCCTTCGCTACGCTGGATCAAACTCTCCAGCGCCTCGCCACGCAATGAAATGCTGTGCCGATCAAGCAGGGTCAGGGCTTCATCATGGGTCAGTCGAAGATCCTGCTCATGCAACTCGAGCAGTTGCCGCGATAGCCGCAGGCGCGCCAGATGCCAGTCGGGACGTTGCCGGCTAGTGACCATGACCAGCAGACCGTCGGGTAAATGATTGAGAAAAAATTGCAGGCAACGATCAAGCACCGGGCCCTGGGCCAGATGATAGTCATCAAGTACCAGCAACAGTGGCGTACCGGGTGACAGATGCACAGCCAGCTCATCGAGCAAACCGTCCAGCCATTCTTCGAAAGCGAACGGCTGATGACGTTGGCGCATTTTCAACAGCCCCAGCGCCTGACTGCCCAGTTGCGGAAAATACTCCTGAAGGCCTTCGAGCAGGCGCTCAAGAAAACGCCCGGGATCGCTGTCCCGCGGACTTAACCCCAGCCACAGGCTTTGCCAGTGATCCGGCAACCCCTGACAAAATTCCACTGCCAATGAACTCTTGCCGAACCCCGCCGGCGCACTGACCAGCAACAGCCTGCCACCGAGGCCGGCGCTCAGGCGCTCGCACAAACGCGGCCGCAGCACATGGCCATCGGGCAGCGGAGGCCGGAAAAAGCGCCCGTTCAATACCGCGACGGCAACGCTTGCAGGGCCCGGAAGTGGGGACAGATCAGTCATGGCCGGCTCTTGTTTGAAAGGCTGATGGCGGCGTTACAGATGTCCGCAGCCTAGCGGTAAACGAAGAGCTATTGAAGGTTGTTGCTACAAATGGCTACAAAAAGACTACGAACAGAAGTCTCGGTAAACCGGACAGCCACACCGGCCTACAACGATTTTTATGAACGTCCAAAAAAACGCCCCGAACCAGTCGGGGCGTTTTTTCAAGGATGCGGCCTCGGTTTACAACGTATTAGCGAACGCCTTCCTGACGCAACGCTGCCGGAGTGAAGTCAGCGGTGGAGGCAGTGAAGCCGAAGTTATACGCAGACTTCTCTTCGTTCTTCATGCCCAGTGCCAGGTAGCGGCCCGATTGCAGGTCGTACAAGGTTTCGAGGGCGTACCACGGCACTTGCTTGTCGTAGTAGTTCTCGGAGTGAGCCTCGGCGACACGCCACAGTTGCCCACGACCGTCGTAGTGGTCGACCACTGCTGCCTGCCAGGTGTCTTCGTCGATGTAGAAGTCACGTTTGGCGTAGATGTGACGCTGACCTTCCTTCAGGGTCGCGACCACATGCCAGACCCGACGCAGCTCATAGCGAGCCAGGTCCTGGTTGATATGGCCGGCCTTGATGATGTCGGCGTACTTCAGTTTAGGATCATCGAGCTTGTAGCTGTCGGAGGCGATGTACATCTCTTTCTTGCCTTCGAGCTTCCAGTCGTAGCGATCCGGCGCGCCGTTGTACATGTCCAGGTTGTCGGAGGTACGCAGGCCATCGGCCGCGGTACCTGGCCCGTCATAGGACACCTGCGGCGCACGACGTACACGGCGTTGCCCGGCGTTATAGACCCATGCCGAACGCGGCTCTTTAACCTGGTCCAGGGTTTCGTGTACCAGCAGCACGCCACCGGCCAGACGAGCCGGCGCGGTCACTTTCTGCTTGAAATAGAACAGGATGTTACCCGGATTTTTTGGGTCGTAATCCTTCATCTTGTCACGGAATACGAACTGGTCCTCGAAGTACACCAGGCTGAACGAGCCGTTCGGCTGCGGCGTGGCCTGGGTGATCAGACGGGTCACACTGCCGCCGCGATAACGGGTGATATGGTTCCAGATGACTTCAACGCCGCTTTTCGGAATCGGGAACGGGATCGCGGTTTCGAAGTTTTCCAGACCGTTGCCGCCGGACACCAGGTTAGTGTTGGTGGCGTTCTTCTTGATCGAGGCGAACACGTCATCCGGCACGGTGGCGCCGCGATGGGACGGGTAGACCGGCATCTTGAAGGTTTCCGGGTAGCGCTTGAACATCGCGTACTGACCCGGCGCGAGCTTGTCCTTGTACTGGTCAACGTTTTGCGCGGTGATGGTGAACAGCGGTTTTTCACTCGCGAACGGGTCAGCCAGGAAACCTTTGCTGTCTACGGCACCGGCGTTTTTCGGCATAGGTTTCCAGGCCGGGATCGAACCGTCGGCGTTGCCCGCCATCTCGGCGCCCATCGGGGTCAGGCTCTTGCCCAGCTTGTCCGCTTCGGCCGCCGGGACCGCCGCCATGACACCGGTTGCCAGCAACGACAGACCCAGAACGCCAACGTGGAACAGACTCTTTGTTATTTTCATAAATGTGTTCGTCCTGAAAATACAGTGCTTAGAAGTTCACGCCGAAGCTGAGCGCAACGAAGTCGCGATCATCCACGGTGGTGTACTTGCCATCGAAGAAGTTGGTGTACGCCAGGCTGGCGGTGTAGGTGTTCTGGTATTCGGCATCGACACCCAGGCTCACCGCTTTACGACCTTCCTCGAAGTTGCCGCCAGGGCCTGGCGAGTAACCGCTCACGTCGTGGGACCAGGCCACGTTCGGCTTGAGGTTCACACCGGCGAATACGTCGTTGTATTCCCAGATGGCGCGACCGCGATAACCCCATGACATCGACGTGGTAAAGCCATCGTCCTCGCAGTTGCGGCTGCGGTTGTTGGTAGCAGCACCTGGGCCGGCACCGTTGATGGTGCTGGTATTGAGGATCGCCGAGCAGGTATTGAGGCCGCCGGTAGACGGCAGTTCACCCGGCCCGTAGACCGGGTCACGGCCGTAACGGACATCGGAGCTGCTTTCCAGGCCGCCAACATGGGTCACGCCCACTTCACCCACCAGGGTCAGACGGCTGGCACCCATGACCTGATCGAAGAAGTGCGTCAGGGTGGTCTGGAACTGGGTGATTTCCTTGCGGCGATAGCCGTGCAGATCCTGGCCCGGCACGCCTTCGAGCAGCGACGCATTAGCCAGAGCGCCACCCAATGGGCGCACGCCAGAAAACAGGATGTCGGTGGAGTTGAGTTGCACCGGCGCGTTCGGACGGTAGCTGATCTCGCCGCTCCACGCCGTACCGGTAGGCAGGGTGGTAGAGAAGCTCAAGCCGTAGAGGCGGATGTCTTCCGGGTACTCGACGAAGTACTCGGAATTACCGGCGACCACTAGCGGCCCGAGTGCGCGGAATGCCGGCGGCAAAGCTGCCACGCCGTTGAAGATCGATTGCGGAGCCCCGGTGGCGCTGAAGATCGGCGCACGGCTGTGATAGTTCATGAAGTACGCGCCGAACTCGGTATCGAGCGGTTCGAACATGTACTTCAAGGACGCGCCCCACTGGCCGCTGTCCCGCGCATCGCGGTCAGGACCGCGACGCACCAGCACGCCTTCTTCGTTGACGTCGACGCCCGCGTTGGCCAATGGGCCCAATGCTACAGCCGGGATGGTCGAGCGTTTGTTCAGCACGCGCAGGTTGTTGTCGCAACCGTCGGCAATGATGTCCGGCTGGGAGAAGAAGGTGCCGCAATTATCGACGACGGTCTGGTCCCATTCCAGCTGATAGAAGGCTTCGGCCGACAGATTGTCGGTCAGGCTCTGGGACACGTAGAACATGTTGACCGGGATCAGACCTTCCTTGACCTCGGCACCGGGACGACGGAACGCCGACACGTCGATCGGGTTGATCGAGTTGATGCCGCCGCCGATGAAGGTACTTTCACCCCAGCTAACAACCTGCTTGCCCAGACGCACGGAACCCGGCTGATCGGCAATGGAGTAGTTGTGGTAGACGAAGGCGTCGAGGATCTGGCCGCCGGCAGACTTGGCGCCTTCCTTGCGATTTTCGTCGCTGATGTCCTTGAACTCGCGGCTTTCATCCTTGAGTTCGAAGTCATACCAGTATTTGCCCCGGACGAAGACGCCGGTGTCGCCGTATTTCAATTCAAGGTCATGGATGCCCTTGAAGATCTTCGAGAAAGTTTCGCCGCTCTTGAAGTTGTTGTGACCGTCATCGGACGTCTGGGACAAGCCGTGGCCCCCGTTATTGACGCCGATGAGGTTTTTGTTCGGGCTCTGAGTAGACCAACTGGCTCCGATCGACAGGGATGAGTCGAATTGACCTTCGATCTCACCGACGTTGAAACTGACGCCGAATGCAGGCCCGGCGAGCGAAGAGGCGAGACTGACTGCCAGGGGCAGTTTCGCCCGGCGCCAGAACTGGTTTACTGATGTCATCGACGCTACTCCATGTGCATTATTGTTATGGCTGAGTACTTTTAAAAACGTTGTGGGTGACCGGAAGCCAAGCGGTTCCGACGTCACTCCAAAGTTGCATCGCCCCGTTTTGTGCGCGCTCCGTTCTTAAAATTCCTTGAGCGGACTATAGCCAGCAGGTAGTAGTGCTTGATCCCTCTAAAGTGTGATTTGCAGCTGCCGGCCACTCTGGAACAGTCCTTTCGCCAGTCCGACACATGTCGGCACGGCAAGGATGGCTGAAAATTCGGATTTCACAAGCCAAGCGCTTGCTTGGTGGGTCTGGCGCGCCCTTTCGGGCACGCCAGATGACGCTTAAAGCGTCGAGAGGAAGGTACTGTTGTTAGCCTGCCATTCAGTGATGTCGACGCGGATGCGCTTCTTGTCGAGTTTGCCGACGCTGGTCTTGGGAATTTCAGTAACAAGGGCGATCTGGCTCGGGATGGCCCACTTGCTCAGGTGCCCCTGCTCAACGAACGGCTTGAGGTGCTCCTTGAGTTCCTTGGCCCCGATCTCATGCCCTTCCCTGACCACCAGCAGCGCAAACGGCCGCTCGCCCCACTGCGGATCGGCGATGCCCACCACTGCTACTTCACGTACCGCAGGGTGACGGCTGATCAGGTCTTCCAGGTCCAGGGAGGAGATCCACTCGCCACCGGTCTTGATCACGTCCTTGATCCGGTCGCGAATGTCGATCACGCCCATGCTGTCCAGGGTCGCCACGTCGCCAGTGTGCAGCCAGCCCCCGGCCCAGAGCTCGGCGCCTTTCTGCGGCTCGTTGAAATACCCCTCGGTGAGCCACGGCGCACGCAGCACCAATTCGCCCTGGGTCTCGCCATCGGCAGGCAGGAAATTGCCATCGGTATCGACGATCGCCGCCTCGACCAACGGCCCCGGCACACCGGCCTTGATCCGGTAGGTGGTGCGTTCGTCTTCGGTACCGGCCATCAGCTCATCGTTGAGGTGCGCGCACGAGACCAATGGCCCGGTTTCCGACATGCCGTAAGCGGCAGTCAATTGAATGCCCTTGGCCTTGGCGGCATCGTACAGCGCATGGTTGAGCGCACTGCCGCCGATAACGATTTTCCAGCCACCGAAATCGGTATTTTGCGCGGCCTTGGCATTGAGGAGCATTTGCAGAATGGTCGGCACACAGTGGGAAAAACTCACCTTTTCCTTGCGCCACAATTCCACCAGATACTCGGGGTCGTAACGGCCGGGATAAACCTGTTTGAGCCCGAGCATGGTCGCTACATATGGCAAACCCCAGGCGTGCACATGGAACATCGGGGTGATCGGCATGTACACATCGTTGGTGCCCAGCAGGCGCACGCTGTCGATGGAGCCCATGATGGTCGCCACGCCCATGGTGTGCAGCACCAATTGCCGGTGGGTGAAATACACGCCTTTGGGGTTGCCGGTGGTGCCGGTTGTGTAGAACGTGGTGGCAACCGAGTTTTCGTCGAAGTCCTGGAAGTCGTACTGCGGGCTCGCGGCGGCCAGCAATTGCTCGTACTCGCCAATCAGGTTCGGCAAATCGGCGGTCTTTTCCGGCAAGTCGGTCAGCAGCAGGGTTTTCTCCACGGTGGTCAGGTGCCCGGCAATCGCCTTGTACAGCCCGACAAACTCGCTGTTGACCAGCACGAAGCGGTCCTCGGCGTGGTTCATGGTGTAGAGAATCTGCTCCGGCGACAGGCGCACGTTGATGGTGTGGATCACCGCACCGATCATCGGGATGGCAAACATGCATTCCAGGTAGCGATGGCTGTCCCAGTCCATCACTGCCACGGTATCCCCGGCTTTCACGCCGGCGGCCGTCAGCACGTTGGCCAGCCGCGCGACCCGCTCGATCAGGGTCGGATAGCTATAGCGCAATTGATCGCGGTAGATAATCTCGCGGGTTTTTTCATAACGGGCGCCGGACATCAGCAGCCGTTTAATCAACAGCGGATACTGGTAAGCGCCCTCGGCTGGGGGGATAACGCGAGTCTGCAACATAAGAGTCCCTTTTCTGACTGCACGGTCTTGGCTTTTAAAGCTAAGCACTCTAGAGCCCTTGAACGCCAGTCAAATCAGCCAAAGGGATGATTTGCACAGCCGTACGAATGATAGCTTTGCGCCAGCATTTGCAGGGATTCGTTAGCCGTCACGCCGTTTTTCCTACGACAGCCTCGGATGGCGTTCGGGGGAAAAACACTGCTGCTACGAAGGTCAGCGCTGCAAAACCCGCCAATATCAGGTAAAGGCCTACAAAACCTTGGCGCGGTTCGACAAACGAAATCAGCGGAATCGCGCTGGCACTGGCACCGAACGATAAACAGTAACGCAGCGCGAAGACTCGGGATTGCCATTGCGGTGCGACGAAGTTAGCGACCATCGCATCATTCACCGTGACCTGGCCAAACACCACGAACATGAACGCCGCGCCCAGCGCTATCACAGCCCAGCCCTCGACATAGGCCAACCCGAACAACAACGGCGCCTGGCACAGCGTCAACACTATGAACGGCCATTTCAGACTGAAACGATGCAAGACTCGTCCGATGCTCAACTGCGCCACGGCGCCGAAGGCATATGCCAGACTGACCACGACGCCAAGGATTTGCGGCGAAGCGAACAAATCGTGCAGGCGTTCCTGAAACAGTTTCGGGTAGGTCATGGTCGTGGCATTGAACACCACACCGCCGGTGGCGGTAGCCAAGGCTAATACGGTGAACACCAAGAGCATGGAAATCCGCTGGCCCGCCGCACCTTTGAGCGGTGTGTGCGGACGCTTCGGGATGGGTTCTTCACGCACCTGAAGCGCGAATCCGATGCCCAGCACAATCGCCACCACGCCCGGCAAAATGAACGCCGAGCGCCAGCCGAGCTGCGTCACCAGCAACCCGGTGATCAGCGCCGAAAACGCCACGCCGAGGTTGCCCCACATGCCGTTGATACCGATTTCCCGGCCCCGGTTCTGTGCGTAAGCCACCAGCATCGCTGTGCCCACCGGGTGATAGATCGCGGCGAAAACCCCGATCAGCGTCAGGCCGAGTACCAACATCGGTGCGCTGCTGCTCACGCCGGTAAAAATCGCCGAGGCGCCAATGCCGAAGAAAAACACCAGCATCATTTTTCGTCGGCTCCAGTGATCCCCCAGCCAACCGGCAGGTAGCGAACAGCCGCCAAAGGCAATGAAACCGCCGAGGGACAGGCCGATCAGCGCGGCATAGTCCAGCGCGAAGGCCTGGGTCATGCCGAGAATGGCGGCCGGAAAAATAAGCATGAACATGTGATCGATCACATGGGCTGCGTTGATGTAGCGGAGGACATTTCTGGACTGGTTCATCGAGGCACGCTTTACGTTGTAATGAGCGGCTTATGCTAAGTTGGCGAAAAAGCGTATTCCTGACAACAAAGTCATTGGATCTGACATGTTAATCAGCCATTTCCTGCACGGGCCGGTCAGCGCCTATCCGCGAGATTACGTGGACGGTGCTCACCAGCAATTGCATCAACACCGCGAAGCGCAGTTGCTGTACGCCGTTCGCGGCACCATGCGAGTGGTCACGGCACAAGGTGCCTGGGTCATTCCGCCGACCCGAGCCGTGTGGATTCCGCCACTGGCGGCGCATGAGATTTTCATGTCGGGCGAAGTACGCATGCGTTCGCTGTTCATTGCCCCCGAACTGTCGCCGCCAACGCTGCAGCAGTGCTGCGTGCTGGCCGTCACGCCGTTGCTGCGCGAGCTGATTCTGCGCGCGGTGCAAGGTCCGCAACACGCGGAAAATTCATTGATTCAGAAGTTGATGCTGGAAGAGATCGCCAGCCTGGAAAACCTTCCGCTACACATTCCGATGCCCGAGGACCGACGCCTGCTGGGCATCTGCCTGGCGCTGCTGCGCGCACCGGACCATTCCAATACCCTGGAAGACTGGGCACAACAAGTCGGCGCCAGCTCTCGAACCTTGGCGCGGTTGTTCCAGCAACAACTGAAGATGAATTTCAATGCCTGGCGTCAGCAACTGCGCCTGATGGAAGCCTTGCCGCGCCTGCTCGCCGGAGAAAGCGTGCAGAGCGTGGCGTGTAATCTGGGCTATGGCAGTGCTCGGGCGTTTAGCGCGATGTTTCGCCGTTTACTCGGGGAAAACCCTCGGGAATACCTGAGCGCTTTGAACAAATTGAGCGAACTCAATCCCCCGTAGGCGTTCAGCGCGATCAGTGCATCTCGGTGAACGCAAGTTTTACACCGATGGCGATCAACACCGCGCCCATGGTCCGGTCGAACCAGTGGCCCATGCGGGAAAAACCGGCGCGCACGCGCTGTTGGCTGAACAGCATTGCCACCAGGCAGAACCAGACAGCCGTTGCCGCTGCCAGATAAATCCCGTAACCGGCCTGTACCGCCAGTGGTGTGTGCGGGTTGATCACAACGGTGAACAACGACAGGAAAAACAGCGTGGCTTTCGGGTTCAAGCCGTTGGTCACGAAACCAGAAGTGAAGGCGCCCCGCGCGGTGCGTTCGCCGGCCTCCTGGTGCAGGTCGTCAGCCACCGGTTTAGCTGGTTGCGCGCGCAGGGCTCTATAGCCGATGTACAGCAGATACGCGGCTGCGGCCCATTTCAAGGCGCTGAACAGCACGATCGACTGAGACACGATCAGTCCGATACCCAACAGCGAATAACCGACGTGCAGGAAAATCGCCGAACCGACGCCCAACGCTGTCCAGGTCCCGGCGCGACGACCGTGGGTCACGCTCTCACGCACCACCACAGCAAAGTCCGGGCCGGGGCTGGCGACGGCCAGCAAGTGAATGAGGGCAACGGTCAAGAATTCTGTCCAATACATGGGGGTTCCTTTTGGGCAAGGCTGATCAATAAAAAACTCGGAAGCCGACTACACCTCTGTGGCGAGGGAGCTTGCTCCCGTTCGGCTGCGAAGCAGTCGTAAACCGCATGACACGGTATGTCTGACAATACACGGTTGCCTGGATTGAGGCCGCTGCGCAGCCCAGCGGGAGCAAGCTCCCTCGCCACAAGTTTGTGCCAGGCCAGACAATGAGGAACAGTTTGTTTCATCTGGTAGGCTCGACAGATTACGCCTTCAGTTCAATGCACAAAAGGTACAGTTGATGACGAACTCTCGCCGCGCCGTTTTCCTCGACCATCCGTCCCTGGATCTCGGCGATCTCGACCTCAGCCCTTTACGCGAGTGCTTCAGCGACTTGCAACTGTTCGCCCAGACCACGCCTGATCAGGTGATCGAACGCCTCAAGGGTGTCACTGTCGCCATCAGCAACAAAATCCTGATCGATGCGGCCGCCATGGCGGCCAGTCCCGAGTTGAAGCTGATCCTGATCACCGCCACCGGCACCAATAACGTCGACCTCGCCGCCGCCCGCGCCCACGGAATCACTGTCTGCAACTGCCAGGGTTACGGCACGCCATCGGTGGCTCAGCACACGATCATGTTGTTGCTGAACCTGGCGACGCGCCTGGCCGATTATCAAAAAGCGGTCGCCGAAGGTCGCTGGCAACAAGCGAAACAGTTCTGCCTGCTCGATTACCCAATCGTCGAACTCGAAGGCAAAACCCTCGGTCTGCTCGGTCACGGTGAACTGGGCAGTGCCGTGGCGCGGTTGGCCGAGGCGTTCGGCATGCGCGTATTGCTGGGGCAGATTCCGGGACGCCCTGCCCGGCCGGATCGCTTGCCGCTGAATGAACTGCTGCCGCAAATCGACGCCCTGACCCTACACTGCCCGCTCAACGAACACACCCGCCACTTTATCGGCGCCCGAGAACTGGCCTCGATGAAACCCGGTGCTTTCGTGGTCAACACCGCGCGCGGTGGTTTGATTGACGAACAGGCATTGGCTGACGCCCTGCGCAACGGACACTTGGGCGGCGCGGCGACCGACGTGCTGAGCGTCGAACCACCGAGCGCCGGCAATCCGCTGTTGGCTCAGGACATTCCACGACTGATCGTCACTCCGCACAATGCCTGGGGCAGTCGCGAGGCGCGGCAACGGATTGTTGGTCAGTTGACGGAAAACGCTCAGGCTTATTTCAGCGGTAAAGCGCTGCGGGTCGTCAGTTGATAAACTGCGGCACTTTTTTTCAAGGAGCAGAGTATGGATCCGCGCAGTGAAGTACTGCTTCGTCAGGCCGAGTTATTCCAGGGGTCGGTGTTGCTGGCCGGTTTGCCCGCCGATGATTTGCTGGGCCGCTTACCCGATGCCCACGGTTGGTGCTGGCATGCTGGCGATCAAGCGGCGCTGGACGCCCGTTTCGCCGAGCGCAGCCATTTTGGCGTGAATGCGCCCGAGCGCGAGTTCGACAGCGCGGTGGTGTTTCTGCCCAAGTCCAAGGACCTGACCGAATACATCCTCAATGCCCTCGCCTCTCGTTTGGCCGGTCGTGAGTTGTACCTGGTGGGAGAGAAACGCAGCGGCATCGAAGGTGCAGCCAAACAGCTCAACCCCTTCGGCAAACCCCGCAAGCTCGACAGCGCACGGCATTGCCAGCTCTGGCAGGTCGCTGTGGCCAATGCCCCAGAAGCCAAGTCGCTGGAAAGCCTGGCACAGACCTATGAATTGCCACTGGCCGAAGGCCCGTTGAAAGTCATCAGCCTGCCGGGCGTGTTCAGCCACGGTCGACTGGATCGCGGCAGCGCCCTGCTGCTGGAACATCTGGACAAACTGCCCAGCGGCCACTTGCTGGACTTCGGTTGCGGCGCGGGTGTGTTGGGTGCGGCGGTCAAGCGGCGCTACCCACACAACCAGGTCACCCTGCTCGATGTGGATGCATTTGCTGCCGCCAGCAGTCGCCTGACCCTGGCTGCCAACGGTCTGGACGCAGAGGTGATGACCGGTGACGGCATCGATGCCGCGCCCATGGGTTTGAGCGCGATTCTGAGTAATCCACCGTTCCATGTCGGCGTACACACCGACTACTTCGCCACCGAGAACTTGCTGCGAAAAGCGGCTAAACATCTGAAAAACGGCGGTGAACTTCGGTTGGTAGCGAATAGTTTCCTGAAGTATCAGCCGCTGATCGAAGAGCATTTGGGCGCATGTGCGATCAAGGCTGAAGGGCAGGGTTTTCGAATCTACCGGGCCAAGCGCGGCTGAAGAACTTTTGAAAAACAAATCGGACCGGAGGAGCCAGGCTTTCCTCAATGCTAGTCAGTTAAGCGAAACTCCTGTAGGAGCGAGCTTGCTCGCGAAAGCGGTAGGTCAGGCGACATCAATGTTGACTGACCCGACGTCTTCGCGAGCAAGCTCGCTCCTACAGGGTCTCGCGGCTTAACTGACAGGCATTGAGGCCCGCGAAGGCGCTCTTAAGAATGCCTTCTCCGGCAAGCCTGGCTCCTACGAAAAGCGGTTCAAGGGCTTGCCCAATCGGATTTGCCTAGGCAGAATCCGCTCCGTCCTAGGGGAGTAGTCTCCCACGAGCGCCATGCTCGTCCGGCATACGTCAACATACTTGGTCCTCAGACCATGGCGTATGCGACCCAAGCGTCCGCACCAGACGGATCGCAGGGTTTGACAAGACCTATGACACGAACACCTTACCCGGGGCGGGAAGGCTGTACGTGTCATAGCCGTGTCGACCCGCCCCTTAGGAAAATCCTGATGATGCTGGACTCTCTACTCGTTCCCACCGCAATCGTTGCCTTGGCCGAAATCGGCGACAAGACGCAACTGCTCGCGCTCATTCTCGCTGCCCGCTTTCGCAAACCCTGGCCGATCATCGCCGGCATCGTTGCCGCGACACTGGCCAACCATGCGGCAGCCGGTGCGGTAGGCGCCTGGTTCGGCAGTTTCTTCTCGAATGCGACGTTGCACTGGATCCTCGCCGCGAGCTTCGCCGCCACCGCGCTGTGGACCCTGGTGCCGGACAAGATGGACGAAGACGAAGCCAGCACCGCCCGCAAATTCGGGCCGTTCCTGACTACATTGATTGCGTTCTTTCTTGCGGAAATGGGCGACAAAACCCAAGTCGCAACCGTGATGCTCGCCGCGCAATACCCGGATCTGTGGCTGGTAATCATCGGCACCACCGCCGGGATGTTGATTGCCAACGTGCCGGTAGTTTTGGCGGGTAACTTTGCGGCGGACAAACTGCCCTTGACCCTGATTCGTCGACTGGCGGCGTCGGCGTTCTTCGTCCTGGCGATTGTTGCGGTGTACAAGGCGATGCAGAGCAGTGGATGGGTTTGACGCGGTAGGTCAGTAGACCGCGTTATCGTTCTTCGCGGGCAAGCCACGCTCCCACAGGTTTTCGGTCGAATACATAATGTGTGTACGACACAAAACCTGTAGGAGCGAGGCTTGCCCGCGAAGGCGTCAGCAGCCTCACCCAATGACTGTCAGGATTTCCTGGCTTTCTCATACAACGGCATCACCTTCGGAATCGCCGCCTGCAGGGCAGTAATCCGACTGGCCGACGCCGGGTGAGTGCTCAAGAACTCTGGCGGCGCGCCATTCGAGGCTTTGCTCATTTTGTTCCACAGGGTGATCGCCGCGTTCGGGTTGTACCCCGCACGGGCGGCCAATTCGAGGCCGATCAGATCCGCCTCGTTTTCATTGCCGCGACTGTTGGGCAAGGTCATGCCGTATTTCGCCACGGTGTCCGCCAGAGCCAGGCCGCCCTCGCCCAGACCGAACAACGCACCAGCACCCTGCTTGGCCATTTCGATACCGTAAGCCTTGGACATCGCTTCACGGCCATGCTCGCGCAAGGCGTGAGCGATTTCATGGCCGATGATGGCGGCGATTTCGTCGTCGGTGAGTTGCAGGGTGTCAATCAGACCGGAGTAGAAAATGATCTTGCCGCCAGGTCCGCAGGAGGCATTCAATTCGTCGCTCTTGATCAGGTTCACTTCCCATTGCCATTGGGCCGAATCCGGACGGAATACCGGCGCCTGGGCAATCAGCCGACTGGAAATCGCCTGAACTCGCTTGGCATCGTTACTGGTGTTGTCCAGCACACCTTTGGTGCTCGCCTCCCCGATGGTCTTTTGATAAGACTGGGCATACATCTGGTTGACCTCGGAGGTCGACAGCATGCTGAACATGTATTGCTTGCGTTCAACGCCCACGGCGCCGCCGCTGGTGGTGTTGACCGACTGACAACCGGCGAGCAGCAGACCTGCGCTCAGTGCACACAAAACCAATGTCTTATTCATCAAGAAGCTCCCTGGAAACATGCCGCGTATCCTAGGTGGGGATTTGTATCGGCGCCAGATACAACGGACGTGTAACAGGTACATTTCAGACAAAGCCCTGTGGGAGCACCCGGTCGACGCTCGATTGCTCGCGATGGCGTCAGTACGACCGATAGATCAACCCGGCGTCAAACACTCCGGCCCATTGAGCTTCGGATCGTTCACCAGGTTCGCCAGCACCCGTTCACGCAACGCCGCGGGTTCGCTGGCCAGCAGCGCCTGCAGGGCATGCAACGGGGTTTCCGGGTTGAGCCAGGTTTCCTGCCCCGCCGCATCGAGAATCAATGGTCGACGCTGACTCGAGGCCGGTTGGGTGATTACCGCCGTGCTCAACCATACCTGCTCCTGCACCGGATACGCCTCCCAGATCGCCGCGAAAAACAGCGCCGAGCCCTCCCCCGGAGTCAGCCAGTAGGGACGTTTGCGGGTGGTGCCGCGCCATTCGTAAAAACCATTGGCCGGCAGCAGGCAACGACGCAGGCGCAAGGCTTCGCGAAACATCGGCTGCTCAGCAACGGTTTCGGCGCGGGCATGGGCCGGGGTGCGGGACAGGTCAGTCAGCCACGGCGGCGTCAGGCCCCAGCGAGCACGAGCCAACTCACGCTGCCCGTCTGCGCCGGCACGCAGCATCAATACCGAATCGTTGGGGGAGATATTCCACTGGGCCTGCTGATCGGCGGGGAATCCGGGCAGGGCCGCGAAGGCGGGGTTCCAGCGAAACAGGGCATAACGTCCACACATGGGGCAATACGACTCTTGATCAAACGAACGTCAGCCTAACAGACCAGCGTGCCGGGAAAGCTGTCCGGTTCATCGCTGGACAGTGGCAGCGCGGCATTGTACGCGGTGATCAACTCTCGGGCGTATTGCGCCTGATCGTTATCGACCGATAATCCCAGCAGGCCGAACATTGGCAATTCACCAGTGCCGCCGATCAAATCCCGGCCTTCCAGATGCGCTTCGATGCCCTCGCTGGCCAGCATGCTCTGCAGCAATTCACCTTCCATCAGGTTTTCCGGTTCATAGATTCGCTGCATACACACCTTCTCACTCGTTTTCACTGAAAACTTCGAGATGCCATTCCTCGCCGTGAACCTGCAACACAAACGTAATCGGCCGACAACACACCTGACAGTCCTCGATATAGGTCTGATCGCCTCCTGACAGGTCTACAGAAGTCTCAACCACTTCACCACAATATGGACATTCATACTGCGCAGTTTCCAGCATCGCGGTCTCCCAGGTGACTTGTGCGTATAATCGCCGGTCTATTTGCAGGGCTATTTTCGTCTGACTACCTTTTCAGACCGTGCCCCGTTGGTTTTCGATCAAAACCTTTACTTACCCTAGCCGTTTCTAACAAGAGAGCATGATGGGCGAATTCGATGCCATCCGACCTTACGACGACAGCGAAGTCCCAGCAGTGCTGAACCGGCTGCTCGGCGACAAGGCGTTTCTAGATATCCTCATCCACTTCCGCTTCCCGCGCTATGCCGGTGCCTTCGGCTGGATGCTCAAACCTCTTATAGCGCATCGGCTGCGCCGTGAGTTCGCCGGTATCACATCGGTGGCCACATTGCAGGACAAAGTCGAGTTTTACGTCGACCACACCATCGAGCGTGCCACGGATGGAGTGACCTACACCGGCGTGGAGCAGTTCAAGTCTGGCAGCGCCTACCTGTTCATCGCCAACCACCGCGACATCGTGATGGACCCGGCCTTCGTCAACTACGCCGTGTACCACGCCGGCCTGCCGACCCCGCGCATCGCCATTGGGGACAACCTGCTGCAAAAGCCTTTTGTCAGCGATTTGATGCGCCTGAACAAAAGCTTCATCGTGCACCGTTCGATCACCGGCCGCCGGGAAAAAATGGCGGCGTATCAGTTACTGTCGGCCTACATCAACCACTCGATCCGCAACGACTGCGCCTCGATCTGGATCGCCCAGGCGGAAGGCCGAGCCAAGGACGGCGACGACCGCACCGAGTCGGCGATCCTCAAGATGTTCCACATGAGTCGCAAGGACGAGCCATTCGGCGAAGTCATTCGCTCGCTGAACCTCACCCCGGTGTCGATCAGCTATGAATATGACCCGTGCGACCAGGCCAAGGCCCGCGAGTTGTACATCCGCGCCACCACCGGCAGCTACACCAAAGCGCCGGGCGAGGATGACGTCAGCATCGCCAAGGGCATCACCGGTTACAAAGGCCGGGTCCACGTGAACTTCGCCGCGCCGATCACCGAACTGTTCGAAGACACCAAGCAATTGGCGATCGAAATGGACAAGCAGATCCTCGGCGGCTACCGGTTGTTCCCGGTGCATTACCTGGCGTATGCGCAGTGGAAAGACGCCGACCCGCAATTGCCGGTGCCGAAAGCGGCCGAGGTGTTTGCGGCTGATGAACTGGCCAAGGCCCAGGAAGAATGGCAGCGTCGCCTGGATGCTTGCCCTGAAGAGCATCGTCCGTTTCTGGTGCTGCAATATGCGACGCCGGTGCGCAATCAGTACCGGGTCAAGGCCGGGTTGCCGCTTTAAGCGATTTTGGATGGATACGACAACGGCGCCTTTGGGGCGCCGTTTTTGTTTGCCTTTAGACAGTCAGGCACTGTACCTGTGGCGGATCTTCAGACGCGGGTGCTGATCCACGACACCAGCAAGGCCATCCCGAGGCAGGCGAAACCGAAGCGGTAGAAAAACCGATTCATGCGCAGGGTCGCCCAATCCAGCGTTGGCTCTTCACTGGGACGACTTTCGCGTTGCGCCTGAATACTCGCCATGGCGCGCTGTTCGCGACGACGGGTGGCATGCAATAACCAGCTGCCCGGGAAGGCTAACAGCAAGGCCAGCAAGTTGATCAATTTGGCGGGATGAGCAGTAAAGAGCGAAATCAGCGACATCACAAACCTCAGGCAAAACCAGTGTGGCAGACGCCAACCGACGACCGCGGCGCGGATTCTACCGAAAGCGCTCCGGCCTGCCCCGGCTTTCCGACAAATAACGAAACCATTTAGCCGATTGCTGTCCTGTGTCACGACGCCGTCATCTGAATCCGCCAGTCTGTCGCCCCTCGAAACCGACACGGACTACGTCATGCTCCACGCCGAAAACCAGGATCGCCTCTACCTCATTGCCCAAAGCGACGAACAACAAACCTTAGTCGGCAGCCTTGCCTTCAATGTTCAGGACCGGCATTGGCTGGTGTATTGCGCGCTGGGCGGGCATCAACATGCGGATTTGCCGGAGGCGGACTTGCTGACGGGGGTGAGTGTTCTGGATTTTTATTCGGAGGCGGCTTGAGCGTCGTGCACTGTAGGAGCGTGGCTTGCCCGCGAAGGCTTTCTCACATTCAACGTGGATGTTGCCTGACACACCGCCATCGCGAGCAGGCTCGCCCCCACAATTGAACCGTGTGCATCTGCGAGGGGTTGGTCGGCTGTCAGCCCGCCTTCGCGGGCAAGCCTCGCTCCTACAGGTGAATTGTGAGCAGGTTCGTTTCCACAATGAATCTGCGGGCACAAAAAAACCCGGAGCCATCACTGACCACCGGGTTCTTTAAACAAGCCGCAAACCGTTACTCGGCAAGCACCTGACCAATCGTCGGGTCCTTGAACAAGCGGGTCAACGCATCACTCAACACATCACTGACCAACTTGGTATTGGTTTCCTGATTCGGCGCCATGCCAAAACGTTGATCCAGCGATGCGCCGTAACGACCGCTGTAACGACGGTTGGCATTCTGCACATCGGAACGGAACGTCGCGCCAATCGTTGCCTCAGTTACATACAGGCCTTCCTTGGGCGACTGATACTTCAGTTCGGCCAGGGTTACCGTCAATTGCGGTGCATTCAGCGCATTGGCCGTCGGGGTAAAGCCCAGCAAGCGCACGGCCGCCTCAGCCTGAGCCTGCAACTTCGGCAGAATCTGCGCGCCCTGCACGGTGATCGCACTGGTCTCCGGATACAGACCACCACGAGTCCCCAGCGTTGGCGACGGACGACCGTCCACCACACGCACCACCACCGGCTGCCCACGGCCGACCGGCGCCAGCTGAGCTGTCAGCTTGGGTTCCGGATTCAGTTGTTGCGGGCTGTGGGCGCAGCCGACGAGGGTCAAACTGGTCACAGTGATCAAACCGAACAACAGGCGTTGCAACATGCTCTTCTCTCCAGAATCAGGCACAAACAGGCCCGCAGTATAGCGGTGCGCCACTGCGGCGAACTAGCTTCGCACAACGATTACTGAAATCTCTGACAAACCCGGCGCAGCGCGGTTCCTGTCATACATCTGTCACCGACCTTACACACGCACGTCATCGTTCACTGGCAACCTTCACAGCAGTCACCCCACAAGGTACTTTGCCATGCGTTTTCTCATCTCAATGTTCGCGCCACGTCCACTGCATCGCTGTTTTGCCCTACTCGACCGCGATGGCCGTTGCCAGGCATTCAAACAGTGCAGCCTCCAGCCGATGGGCGATGGCTGGGTCGAAATCGAAGAAATCCGCCTCAACTGGCTGCACCATCCCCTGCCCGCCAGCGCCCGTGTCAGCCAACGCCAGCCACGTGCTCGTGCGCAACAACTATTGACCACCTGACCAGACGCCTAATAAAAGTCATTAAACACGACCATTTCCCTGCGTTTCTTCGTTACAATCTCCCCCCGATTATAAGGACGTCTCCTGATCGGGCCTCGCAGCATCGTTAATGCCTCGGTATTGACACCCCCGCACCGCCCACAGAGAGCCGCCCACACAGATCGAGTGAAGCTGGCGCGCTTGCTGTTTCTTGAGCAAAACACCACTTTTCGCGAATCTGCAGAGCTGTCATTACGCTCGGTCACTGAGCTGTTTGCCCGTTTTGCCTGTCATGTACCCCATGGCGGCAATCCATCCGGGCACGGTGCCAGGCTGGGACAGCCCTTTTTTGAGGTTCACGTCTTCAAAAGAGCGTGAAAAAAACGGGTTTTCACAACTTCACAAGAGTGTGGCGAGCAAATGAATAGTTTTGCGTCTGAACATGCACCATTAGCGTCTGAAACAGCCCAACGACACAGGACCGAGTATTCCTCGAACACCGGAGCCTGAAGCCTGTCCGCTACGGATTTGGTTGCACAAACGGATGTCTCGACCATAAGTCGAATTGCCAGCCGCGCGCCGAAATGAGTTCATGTGACTCTTGAGTCCAGGCCGCATGCATCCGTCGAAGTTGCGAAAAATTGCGAAGATTCGGACATGGCGATCCTGGCCATGGGTACCTGGGGCATCACTGACACGCCCCGTCACTCCTGGCAGCTATGCCGACAATTTGGTGCTGCAGATTTTGGAGACGCGTTAAATGGCGCATAACGAAGCAGTCGACGTAGTACTGGTTGGGGCCGGCATCATGAGTGCCACCCTGGCTGTACTGCTCAAAGAGCTCGACCCCGCGATCAAGCTGGAAGTCGTCGAGCTGATGGATTCCGGTGCTGCGGAGAGTTCCAATCCGTGGAATAACGCCGGTACCGGTCACGCCGGGCTGTGTGAGCTGAACTACACGCCACAGGCCGCCGACGGCACCGTCGACATCAAGAAAGCCGTACACATCAACACCCAGTTCGAGGTGTCGAAGCAGTTCTGGTCCTACCTGACCAAGAAAGGCACGTTCGGCTCGTGCAAGTCGTTCATCAGCCCGGTACCGCACCTGAGCTTCGTGCAGGGCGACGACGGCGTCTCCTTCCTCAAGGAACGTTTCAAGACGCTGAGCAAACACCACGCTTTCTCGGACATGGAATACACCGAAGACAAGGCCAAAATGGCCGAGTGGATGCCGTTGATGATGCCTGGTCGGGATCCTGGCGAAACCCTCGCCGCCACCCGCGTGCTCAATGGCACCGACGTCAACTTCGGCGCCCTGACCAACCAATTGCTCAAGCACCTGACCAGCGCACCCGATGCCCAGGTCAAGTACTGCAAGCGTGTGACCGGCCTGAAGCGTAACAACGGCGGCTGGACCGTCAGCATCAAGGACGTCAACAGCGGCAATACCCGTGAAGTCGACGCCAAATTCGTCTTCCTCGGCGCTGGCGGCGCGGCATTGCCGCTGTTGCAGGCGTCAGGTATCGAAGAAAGCAAAGGCTTCGGCGGCTTCCCGATCAGCGGCCAATGGCTGCGTTGCGACAACCCGGAAGTGGTCAAGCACCACCAGGCCAAGGTCTATAGCCAGGCTGCGGTAGGTTCGCCACCGATGTCCGTGCCGCACCTGGACACTCGCGTGGTCGACGGTAAGAAGTCCCTGCTGTTCGGACCTTATGCCGGTTTCACCACCAAGTTCCTCAAGCACGGTTCGTTCATGGACCTGCCAATGTCGGTCCGCGCCGGCAACATCGGCCCGATGCTGGCCGTGGCCAAAAACAACATGGACCTGACCAAGTACCTGGTTAGCGAAGTGATGCAGTCGATGGAACAGCGCCTGGAATCCCTGCGTCGCTTCTACCCTGAAGCAAAAGCCGAAGACTGGCGCCTGGAAGTGGCCGGCCAACGGGTGCAGATTATCAAGAAAGACCCGAAGAAAGGCGGCGTTCTGCAGTTCGGCACCGAACTGGTCGCGGCCAAGGACGGTTCCCTTGCCGCCCTGCTCGGCGCCTCGCCAGGCGCTTCGGTGACTGTTTCGATCATGCTTGAACTGATCGAGAAATGCTTCCCGAGCAAAGCCAAAGGCGAATGGGCTGCCAAACTGGCGGAAATTTTCCCGGCTCGGGAAAAGGTTCTGGAAACCGACGCTGCGCTGTATCGCAAGATCAATGCGCACAACAACGTCGCGCTGGAATTGGTTGAAGCCAGTAACGAGACCGAAAGCTACGCTTGATTTGGTAGCATAAAAAACGCCCCGTCCTCATTGAGGGCGGGGCGTTTTTTTATGGCCGTCGTAGGAGCTGGCTTGCCAGCGAAGGGGACGTCGTGGTGTGCCAATGACACCGCCTTCGCTGGCAAGCCAGCTCCTACAAGGTGCGCGGCGTTCACATGCCGCGCAGGCGGTCAGCCACGCGCTTTTTCGATCAGCTCAATGTAATCCGGGGCATTGCGCTGATCCTTGATCAGGGCGACGAAGTCATTGCCGTGCTCATCCTTGCCATCCAGGTCCAGGCCGGCTTCAACAAAGAACGTCAGAAAACGCTCGAAGTCATCGATGCGCAGGCCACGGTACGCCTTGATCAGTTTGTGCAGCGACGGTGAAGTGGCGTCGACTGGCTCGAAATCAAGGAACAGTTTGATCTGCGCATCGCCGATCTCGTCACCAATCACTTGCTTCTTATCTTTACGCATTGCCGACTCCAGCTCGCAGACATTTCACGGGGCGGGCAGTTTACCCCTGTGCAGGCGCCAGGCTCAACGCGGACGAACGCTGCCTGTGTGCAAATCGGCCCAGATATGGCCGTTGGCGTAGCTGAGGAACTGGCAATACACCGTGTCATTGCGCAACAAGTCGATCACCACCCGGTACTGGGCCATTGGGTAGAAGAGCGTCAGAGTCTTGCGCTTTTCGTCGTAGATCGGCTTTTTCAGGCTTTTGCTTTCGCCATCAAAGTTGACCAGCACCTGGCTGATGGTCGCGCCCTTGTTCAAGGATTTGCCCTTGAGGCGGATCAGCAGTGGCGATGTGACGGGGATCGGCTGTTGGTTGGACTGGCGCTGGCTGCCGATCACCACCGAATACTCGGTGATCTGCAACAGTTGCTGCTGCTCGGGTTCAGCATCGCGCAGGGTCAGGTCGTCCGGGGGTAAAAACTGCGCGTGCATCGGCGCCGGAGCGGCAGCCAAGGGCAGGCTGACGGTCAGCAACAGGGCGGCGCAGCTGCGGATCAAAAGGCTCATGACGGGCTCCGGGGGCGAGGCCGAGCACTCTAGCATGAGGATCTACCCGGCGAATAACCGATCCAGGTCAATACTCTGGAAGACAAGGCTGGGCATACTGAAAGAGCTTTCAGCCCCATTTCGACAGTGCACCCTCTGTTGTGGAGTACCCATGTCATTCTCCATGCCCCCGTTATTCGCCGCCTGGCGTCAGACCTGGCGCGCAGGTTATAGCCTCAGACGTTTGCGCGGCGATATCAGTGCCGGGGTGACGGTCGGGATTATCGCCATCCCTCTGGCCATGGCCCTGGCAATTGCAGTGGGGGTAGCGCCCCAGCAGGGTTTGTATACGGTACTGATCGCTGCCCCGCTGATCGCCCTCACGGGAGGCTCGCGCTTCAATGTCAGCGGGCCAACAGCCGCATTCGTGGTGATACTGCTGCCGATCACCCAACAATATGGCCTGGGTGGCCTGCTGCTCTGCACCATGCTTGCCGGGGTAATCCTGATTGCCTTGGGGCTGATTCGGGCCGGACGGCTGATTCAGTACATCCCTTATCCAGTGACCTTGGGCTTTACCGCCGGGATCGGCATTGTTATCGCCACCCTTCAATTAAAGGATTTGCTGGGCCTGAGTACCGCCGGGCATGCCGAACATTACATCGAGCAATTAGGTGCGCTGCTTCAGGCGTTACCCAGCGCTCGCTTGGGGGACGGGATCATCGGTGTCATGTGCCTGGCGGTTCTGATCGTCTGGCCGCGCTTTGTGCCGAGGATTCCGGGGCATTTGGTGGCGCTGGCCGTCGGCGCATTGCTGGGGGTGGCACTGGAACGCGGCGGGTTACCGATTGCGACGCTGGGGGAACGCTTCAGCTATATCGTCGATGGCGTCAGCCACCCCGGTATACCGCCGTTTCTGCCGAGCTTCGACTGGCCGTGGAATCTGCCGGGGCCCTACGGCCAGCCGCTGCACTTGTCTTACGACTTGATCCGCCAATTAATGGCACCAGCCTTCGCCATTGCCATGCTCGGCGCCATCGAATCGTTATTGTGCGCGGTGGTGGCCGATGGCATGACGGGCAGCAAACACGACCCCAATGCCGAACTCCTGGGTCAAGGCCTGGGCAATCTGGTCGCACCGCTGTTCGGCGGCATTACCGCCACCGCGGCGATCGCCCGCAGCGCCACCAATGTGCGCAGCGGGGCGTTTTCACCATTGGCGGCGATTATCCACAGCGCAGTGGTATTGCTGGCGATACTCGCCCTCGCACCCCTGTTCAGCTACTTGCCGATGGCGGCGCTGGCGGCATTGCTGGTGATGGTGGCATGGAACATGAGCGAGGCCCGGCACGTCGTGCATACCCTGCGCATCGCACCACGCAGCGATGTACTGGTCTTGCTGACTTGCCTGAGCCTGACGGTGCTGTTCGATATGGTGCTGGCCGTCGCCGTCGGCCTGTTGCTGGCCGCCGGCTTGTTCATCAAACGCATGAGCGACCTCACGGACACCGCCGAACTGCCTCGCGAGTTCCATCAAGCCTTGCAGGATATGCCGGAGCATGTTCGTTGCTATGCGATACGTGGGCCGCTGTTTTTTGGCGCGGCGGAAAAAGCCCTGGGCGTACTGCGCAAATTCAGCCCCGAGGTCAAAGTGGTGATCGTCGAGATGAGCGCCGTGCCCATGCTGGACATGACAGCTCTGGCTGCCTTCGACAATATCCTCAGGGATTACCTCACCGACGGCATCGGCCTGATTCTGGTCGGAACCGCTCCACGGGTACGCCTGAAACTCAGGCGGGCGGGCATCCATCGGGAACAGCGCAAGTTGGCCTACGTGAATAACCTGGAACAGGCTCGACGCAAAAGCGAACGCTGGCTTGCCGGACAGAACTGAGCACGCAGTTCAAGCAAACTGCGCACGCATCCCGATGTGAGGCCTTGCATTCAAGCCTCAACGTGCCTGGCGGCAAATCGCCCCCAGACCGTCATCCTGCTTACATGCCTTTAACGGCAAAAATCCCGTTGGCGTTACGCCAGTAGCCTTTGTAGTCCATGCCGTAACCGAAGATGTAACGGTCGATGCACGGCAGGCCGACGAAATCGGCTTTCAGGTCCGGGCGAGCCTTGCGATCGTGGTCCTTGTCGATCAGCACGGCGGTGTGCACGGCACGGGCACCGGCGTGTTTGCAGAAGTCGATGATCGCGCCCAAGGTGTGACCTTCATCGAGGATGTCATCGATGATCAGTACGTCGCGGTCAATGAATGAGACTTCCGGCTTGGCTTTCCAGAACAGCTCGCCGCCGCTGGTTTCGTTGCGATAACGGGTGGCATGCAGGTAGGACGCTTCCAGCGGGAAGTTCAGATGCGTCAGCAGTTTGCCGGAGAAAATCAGACCGCCGTTCATCACACAGAACACCACTGGGTTGCTGTCCGCCAGTTGATCGTTGATTTGCGCACCGACGCGGGCAATGGCCGCCTCGACTTCAGCTTCGGTGTACAGGCAGTCAGCCTCTCGCATGATTTGACGGATATGCTCGAGATCAGCGGACATGGCGCTCTCCAAGGGGGGGATTGAGGGGAGGGTCGGATTCGGAAAAGCGGGCAAAGGTACGCATCAAGCGAGGCCAGATCAAGCGTTTGTGGACTAACGTTCTATATGTCTATAGGACAACACCCACGGATAGATTAATCTAGGCCGGTTTTTTTGCCCGCCGCCGGAGCCTTTCCCATGCCCATCCTCGAGATCCGCCATCCGCTGATCCGTCATAAACTTGGCCTCATGCGCCGCGCCGACATTAGCACGAAGAATTTCCGTGAGCTCGCTCAGGAAGTCGGTGCCCTACTGACTTATGAAGCCACCAAAGACTTGCCGCTGGAAAGCTACGACATCGAAGGCTGGTGCGGCACGGTGTCGGTCGAGAAAATCGCCGGCAAGAAAATTACCGTGGTGCCGATCCTGCGTGCCGGTATCGGCATGCTCGAAGGTGTGCTGAGCCTGATCCCGGGCGCCAAAGTCAGCGCCGTGGGCGTGGCCCGCAACGAGGAAACCCTCGAAGCCCACACCTACCTTGAGAAACTGGTGCCGGAAATCGACGAACGGCTGGCGATGATCATCGACCCGATGCTCGCCACCGGTGGTTCGATGGTCGCCACCATCGACCTGCTGAAAAAGGCCGGCTGCAAGGATATCCGCGCCATGGTGCTGGTCGCAGCGCCAGAAGGCATTGCCATGGTTGAGAAGGCTCACCCGGACGTGATCATTTACACCGCTTCCATCGATCAAAAACTGAACGAACACGGTTACATCATCCCAGGCTTGGGCGATGCCGGTGACAAGATCTTCGGCACCAAGCAGAAGGACGCTTGAGCATGCAGGAAGAGTTCAACGATCCGCTCTGGCGCACAGTGCTGTCGGGTGCACAGATGCTGTTCGTGGCCTTTGGGGCGTTGGTGTTGATGCCGTTGATTACCGGCCTCGACCCGAACGTCGCGCTATTCACCGCAGGCCTTGGGACGATTCTGTTCCAGATCGTTACCGGGCGTCAGGTGCCGGTGTTCCTCGCTTCGAGCTTCGCCTTCATCACGCCGATCATTCTCGCCAAGGGCCAGTTTGGCCTGGCAGCGACCATGGGCGGTGTGATGGCGGCCGGTTTCGTCTACACCTTCCTCGGCCTTGCCGTGAAGATCAAAGGCACCGGGTTCATCGATCGCCTGTTGCCACCGGTGGTAATTGGCCCGGTGATCATCTCCATCGGCCTGGCCATGGCGCCGATCGCCGCCAACATGGCGATGGGCAAGGCCGGCGACGGCACCGAGCTGATTCCTTACCAGACGGCGATGTTGATCTCGATGCCGGCGCTGCTGACTACTCTGATCGTCGCGGTGTTCGGTAAAGGCATTTTCCGCCTGGTGCCGATCATCTCCGGTGTGCTGGTCGGTTTTGCCATGGCGTTCTATTTCGGCGTGGTCGACACCGCGAAGATTGCTGCTGCACCGTGGTTCGCGATTCCCCAGTTCACGGCGCCGGAATTCAACTGGCAGGCGATTCTGTTCATCGTTCCGGTAGCCCTCGCCCCGGCCATCGAGCACATCGGCGGCGTGATCGCGGTCGGTAGCGTGACCGGTCGCGATTACCTGAAGAAGCCCGGCCTGCACCGCACCCTGCTCGGCGATGGCATTGCCACCACCGCAGCCGGCCTGTTTGGCGGCCCACCCAACACCACCTACGCCGAAGTGACTGGCGCGGTGATGCTGACCAAAAACTACAACCCGAAAATCATGACCTGGGCGGCGATCTTTGCGATCAGCCTGGCGTTCATCGGCAAATTCGGCGCCCTGCTGCAAAGCATCCCGGTGCCGGTGATGGGCGGGATTCTCTGCCTGTTGTTCGGTTCGATCGCCGCAGTGGGGATGAACACAATGATTCGCCACAAGATCGACCTGGGCGAAGCACGCAATCTGGTGATTGTCTCGGTGACGCTGGTGTTCGGGATTGGCGGCGTGCTGGTCGGTACAGGAACTGGCCCGGACGATTTCGGCCTCAAAGGCATCGCGCTGTGCGCGGTGGTGGCGATTGCGCTGAACTTGTTGCTGCCGGGCCATGACAGCTGGAAGCACAAGCAGGCGGATGAATCGCTGCTCTGAGTGAACTGATCGTTCCCACGCTCTGCGTGGGAATACAGCCCGTAACGCTCCGCGTCACTGGACGCGGAGCGTCCCCAGAGGCATTCCCACGCAGAGCGTGGGAACGATCATGACTACAGGGCTATCGGCGCCCGTTCACACAATACGTTCAACGCCTTGGCCCACTGCGGATTCTCGTTAAGGCACGGCACCAGCACCAACTCCTCCCCTCCCGCTTCGCGGAATTGCTCCTTCCCGCGATCACCGATCTCTTCCAGCGTTTCGATGCAATCGGCGACGAACGCCGGGCACATCACCAGGATTTTCTTCACGCCACTTTTGGCCAACTCATCGAGGCGCGCTTCGGTGTAGGGTTCGATCCATTTGGCCCGCCCCAGTCGCGACTGGAACGACACCGACCACTTGCCGTCCGGCAGGCCCATGCGCCCGGCAAACTCTGCGGCGGTGCGCAGGCACTGCCCGCGGTAACAGGTCGCGACCACTTCCGGCGGTGCCCCGGCGCAGCAATCGCCGCCACCTTCGAAGCTGTGTCCTGGGTTGAGCTTCTTCAAGTGCCGTTCCGGCAAACCGTGGAAGCTCAATAACAGGTGATCGTAATCCTGCTCCAGATAAGGTTTGGCACTGGCAACCAACGCATCGAGGTATTCCGGCTGATCGTAGAACGGCTGGAGAATCGAGAACTGCACGTCGAGTTTCTTCTCCCGCACCACCCGCCTGGCTTCTTCGATCACCGTGGTCACCGTGCTGTCGGCGAACTGCGGATAGAGCGGCGCCAGCGTCACTTTCTTGTGTCCCTGGGCAGCCAGCCGCACCAGTGCCGATTCAATCGACGGCTCGCCGTAACGCATCGCCAGCTCAACAGGTCCGTGGGTCCATTCCCGGGTCATGGCCTGTTGCAGTCGACGGCTGAGCACCACCAGTGGCGAGCCGTCTGCCCACCAGATCGACGCATAAGCGTGGGCCGACTGCTCCGGGCGCTTGATCAGAATCAATGACACCAGCAAACGCCGCACCGGCCATGGCAGGTCGATCACATACGGGTCCATCAGAAATTGATTGAGGTAACTGCGCACATCCGCCACCGAGGTGGAAGCGGGTGAACCCAGGTTGACCAGAAGCAACGCGTGATCGGTCATGCAACGTCCTATTTCTTAAGGCGGCTGGACACATCGTCCAACGCCGCGCGCAAATCGGTGAACTGGAAAGTGAAGCCCGCTTCCAGCAAGCGAGCCGGCATGGCCTTCTGGCCACCCAGCAGTAGCAATGACAACTCGCCCAGGCCCACCTTCAACACGAGAGTCGGCATCGGCATGAACGCCGGACGATGCAACACACTACCCAACGTTTGGGCGAACTCGCGATTGCGCACCGGCGTGGGCGCGCAGGCATTATATGGACCGCTGGCCTCATTGCGATGCAGAAGAAAATCAATCAGGGCGATTTGATCCTTGATATGAATCCACGACATCCACTGCCGACCGTTGCCGAGCGGCCCGCCCAGCCCCAGTTTGAACGGCAACAGCAGCCGCGACAAAAAGCCGCCCTCGGCGGACAGCACCAACCCGGTACGAATGAGGATCACGCGAATGCCCAAGGCTTCGGCGCGCTGCGCGGTTTCCTCCCAGGCGACGCACAACTGGCTGGCGAAATCATCGATGACCGGTGGAGATTCTTCAGTCAATTCCCGCTCACCACCGTCGCCATACCAACCGATCGCGGAGCCGGAGATCAGCACCTGCGGTTTCTGCTCGCGGCTTTCGAGCCAAGAAAGTAGAGTTTCGGTCAGGGTGATCCGGCTGCTCCACAACAAGGCTTTGCGTTTATGAGTCCAGAGCCGATCGGCAATCGGCGCACCCGCGAGGTTGATAATGGCATCCACCGGCTCTTGACCCAGGTCCTCAAGTCGCGCGATTCCACGTACCTGAGTGCCACAGACTTGGGCGACTTTTGCAGGCGTGCGACTCCAGACCGTCAGGCGATGTCCCTGACTCAACCAGTGTCGGCAGAGTTGACGTCCTATCAAACCAGTACCGCCGGTCAGCAATATGTGCATGACATCTTCCTCGCGTGGCGTTTTACCCTGATCACTAGTCTATTTTTATAAGCAGGGATCTTTGGTATTGGGCAGGCTCTGTGCTTAACAATAGGCCAAGCTGTCAGAACGAGGACGCTAAAAGTTATACCAAAAAACAATATTGTACAGGTTTGAACCACGGCGTAGTCTGTACAGACAGGTAAACGAGGCCCCTATGACTGTACCTATCGCAATCATCGGCACCGGCATCGCCGGACTCTCAGCCGCCCAGGCCCTAACGGAGGCCGGGCATGTCGTTCAACTTTTCGATAAAAGCCGCGGCAGTGGCGGACGCATGTCGAGCAAGCGCAGCGATGCGGGTGCTCTGGACATGGGCGCGCAATATTTCACTGCCCGCGACCGCCGCTTCGTCACCGAAGTCCAGCGCTGGCAAGCCAACGGCTGGGTCGCCGTATGGACACCGCAGCTCTATACCTTTCACGGCGGCCAGCTCAGGCCTTCGCCGGACGAACAGACACGCTGGGTCGGCACGCCACGCATGAGCGCGATCACGCGCGGCCTGCTCGGTGATCTGGAAGTGCATTTCGCTTGCCGCATCACCGAGGTCTATCGCGGTGAAGAACACTGGCACCTGCAAGACGCCGAGGGTTTCACTCACGGTCCGTTCAGCCATGTCGTCATCGCCACGCCAGCCCCTCAGGCGACCGCGCTGCTGGCGGCCGCACCGAAACTCGCCGGAGCCGCCGCCGGGGTAAAAATGGAGCCGACCTGGGCCGTCGCCCTGGCGTTCGACACGCCACTGGAAACCTCCATCGAAGGTTGCTTCGTACAGGACAGCCCTCTCGACTGGCTGGCACGCAACCGCAGCAAACCGGGACGCGATACCACCCTCGACACTTGGGTACTACACGCCACCAGCGCCTGGAGCCGGCAACATATCGATCTGCCCAAGGAAGCGGTGATCGAGCAATTGCACGGTGCCTTTGCCGAACTGCTGAACGACGCCATGCCTGCTCCGACTTTCAGCCTCGCCCATCGCTGGCTGTACGCCCGGCCAGCCAGCAGCCATGAGTGGGGTGCCTTGGCCGATGCTGATCTAGGCCTGTATGTGTGCGGCGATTGGTGCCTGTCTGGCCGTGTCGAAGGTGCCTGGCTCAGTGGTCAGGAGGCAGCCCGCAGGCTGCACGAACACCTGCAGTGAATTGAATCAAGTCCAGCCCATCGCTGCTGTCGATATGGGCAGCAGCCCCGCAAAAACCTATACAAAAAATTTGACTTGTACACCTTTGAATCTATGATGAAGTCATGTTGTACAGATCTAATAATCTGTACAGGTCTGGATTCGAGGCGCTCCGATGCCCCCTACAACCATGAAACCCAAAATCGCCATCAGCGCCTGCCTGATGGGAGCCGAAGTGCGTTACAACGGCGGGCACAAAGCATCGCGGCTGTGCAGCTGCATCCTCTCTGAATATTTCGATTTCGTCCCGGTATGCCCGGAAGTCGCCATTGGCTTGGGTATTCCTCGCGAACCGATCCGCCTGGTCGGCAACCCCGAGCACCCGGAAGCTGTCGGTACGATCAATCCAGAGATCAACGTCACCCGGCCGCTGGCCGAGTATGGCCAAAAAATGGCGATGGAGTTGGGTGACATCTGCGGCTATATCTTCATGCAGAAATCCCCTTCGTGCGGGCTGGAACGGGTCAAGGTCTACCACGCCAACAGCGCGCCAGTGGACGGCGGTAGCCGTGGTATCTACGCCCAAGCCTTCTGTGCGTTGCATCCTGATTTACCGGTGGAAGAAGACGGCCGACTAAATGATCCGGTGCTGCGGGAAAACTTCCTCACCCGAGTGTTCGCCTACAGCGCCTGGCAGCAATTGTTGCAAACTGGCCTGACCCGTCACGGCCTCACTGACTTTCACTCGCGCTATAAATACCTGTTGATGGCCCACAACCCGGTGCAATACAAAACCCTGGGCAACTTGCTAGGCAACATGGGCCAGAGTGATCCAGAAGTGCTTGGACCGCGCTATTTCAGCGAGCTGATGACAGCCCTGAAAAAATGCGCCACACGCCGCAGCCACACCAACGTGCTGCAGCATCTCAGCGGCTATCTCAAGCAAGCCATCGGCCCTGAAGACAAACAGGAAGTGCAACACGTCATCGGCCAGTATCGCCAGGGAATCGTGCCGCTGGTGGTGCCATTGACGCTGCTCAAACACTACTTTCGCCAACACCCGGATCCCTACATCGCGCAGCAGGTTTATCTGCAACCGCATCCGGAAAACCTCAGCCTGCGAAACGCGATTTAATGAAGAACCCACCGGACACCAGCGCCAGCGAAGACCTCGGCACCGACTTCAAGAAGGCCCTGGACGCTGGTTGGCTGCCCATTCGTGAAGTGGCCCGACAGACCGGGGTCAATGCCGTCACCTTGCGCGCCTGGGAACGGCGCTATGGGCTGATCGTGCCTCAGCGCACACCCAAGGGGCATCGGCTGTTCTGTGCCGAACACATTCAACGGATCCTGACGATTCTCACCTGGCTCAATCGCGGCGTGGCTGTCAGTCAGGTCAAACAACTGCTCGACACGCCTTCGGAGCTTACCGACCCCATCGGCAACGATTGGCTGGTGCTGCGCCAGATATTGCTGCGAGCGGTCACTCAGCTAGCCGAACGCACCCTCGATGACACGGTGAATCAGGCGATGGCGCTGTATCCACCACGCACCTTGTGTGAAAAATTGTTGATGCCGTTGCTGGCGGAACTGGAACAACGCTGGCAAGGCCAGTTCGGCGCGCAGATGGAGCGGGTGTTTGTTTACTCCTGGTTGCGCAGCAAATTCGGCGCGAGGATTTACCATAACAATCGTCAGTTACGCACCGCGCCGCTGTTGCTGATCAATCACTCGGACCTCCCGCTAGAGCCTTATCTATGGCTCACCGCCTGGCTGATCAGCAGCGTCGATTGCCCGGTGGAAGTCTTCGACTGGCCGCTCCCTGCCGGCGAACTTGCGCTGGCAGTCGATCACCTGCAAGCCCGCTGCGTACTGCTGTATTCCAGCAAAGCCATGAATCTGTCGCAGCTGATGAAACTTTTGAATGGCGTCAGCTGCCCAAAAATGATTGCCGGACCGACGGTGTGCATTCACCACGCCGAGTTATCCGCAAGAACCGCCGCCATTGCTGACTTGTCCCTGGCCGAAGACCCGTTGTCGGCCCATCAGGGCCTCATTCAGCGAGGGCTCATTTAATGGCGTATTTCCAATGGATCGTGCGGATACCACCATGCAATTGATCTGGCTGCGCAGCGACTTGCGTCTACACGACAACACCGCCCTCTCGGCCGCCGCAACCCGCGGCCCGAGTGTGGCGGTGTATTTGCTGAGTCCACAGCAATGGCTGGCGCATGATGACGCACCGTGCAAAGTGGATTTCTGGCTGCGCAACCTGCGCGAATTACGCCATGCGCTGGACGCCCTGAACATCCCGCTGCTGATTCGCAAAGCGTCTCGCTGGGATAAAGCACCGATGGTCCTGCTCGATTTGTGTCAGCAACTGAAGATCGACGCGGTGCATGTCAACGAGGAATACGGCATTCATGAAACCCGTCGTGATGCGGCGGTGGCCCAAGTGCTGAAAGCCCAAGGCATCGACTTTTACAGCTACCTCGATCAACTGCTGTTCAAACCGGGCACCGTGCTGACCAGAACCGGCACCTATTTCCAGGTCTTCAGCCAGTTCCGCAAGGTCTGCTACGAACGCTTGCATGCATCATTGCCGAGATTGGTTACCGCTCCCGCCATCCAGGCGCCGCTGGGTATCGCCAGCGACGAACCGCCCTCTCGTGTCGAGGGTTTCGACACGCCCAGCGACAGGTTGCGTGCTCTCTGGCCGGCCGGTGAAGCCGAGGCCCGACGCCGCCTCGAGACCTTTACCGACGCACAGATCGACTATTACCACAGCGAGCGCGATTTCCCGGCAAAAACCGGCACCAGCCAGCTCTCGGCCTATCTTACCGCCGGGGTCATTTCCCCTCGTCAGTGTCTGCACGCCGCGTTGCGCAGTAATCAGGGTGAGTTTGAAAGCGGCAAGGTCGGCGCCGTTACTTGGATCAACGAGTTGCTGTGGCGCGAATTCTACAAACACATTCTGGTGGGCTACCCACGAGTCTCCCGGCACCGCGCCTTCCGCCCGGAAACCGAAGCCCTGGCCTGGCGTGACGCCCCGGAAGACCTCAAGGCCTGGCAACAAGCCCGTACCGGCCTGCCGATCATAGATGCCGCCATGCGCCAATTGTTGGAAACCGGCTGGATGCACAACCGTTTACGCATGGTCGTGGCAATGTTCCTGAGCAAAAATCTGCTGATCGACTGGCGTGAAGGCGAGCGTTTCTTCATGCGACATCTGATTGACGGCGATCTGGCGGCGAACAACGGCGGCTGGCAGTGGAGTTCGTCCACTGGCACCGATTCGGCGCCCTACTTCCGGATTTTCAACCCACTGAGTCAGTCGGAAAAGTTCGATGCCGAAGGGGTTTTCATCAAGCATTGGTTGCCGCAGATCAATGAAATGAACAAAAAAGACCTGCACAATCCCGTGAGACTCAATGGATTGTTCGGTGTGATGGATTATCCATCGCCTATCGTCAATCTGAACAGTTCCCGCGAACGGGCCTTGGCGGCGTTCAAGAACCTGCCGTCACGACAAGGTTTACCGCTACCGGAATGATCCTGATGCCGCAGCGTTACGTTATGAACACGGTATTGAGCCGGGAAATCATCTGGTTAAAAAGGGAATTGCGATGAATCTTAAACCTCCAAGGCGATACTGGCTGACCGGTACCAGCAACGGTATTGGTGCCGCGCTGGCCGAAGAAATACTCAAAACCGGTGCCCATCTGGCTGCCAGCTCCCGCTCGTTGGCGCCATTGGAAGCCCTGTCTCAGCGTTATCCCGGACAGGTACTGGTGGTCGCGGGGGATTTGACCAACGGTCAAAGAGTGCGCGAAATCGGCGAGCAGATTGCCAAGGAATGGGGGTCTCTGGACACCATGATTCTCAACGCAGGCACCTGCGAATACGTCGATGCCAATCAATTCGACGCGTCAATCATCGAGCACATCGTGCGGACCAACCTGCTTGCCAGCAGCTATTGCATCGAAGCTGCCCGACCCCTGCTGCGGGCGGGCACTGCGCCGCATCTGGTGGGCATGGCCAGCTTAGTGACCTGGCTGCCCCTGCCACGAGCCGAATCCTACAATGATTCAAAGCCCGGGTTGCGTCATCTATTCGAGTCCTTGCGCATCGAAGTAGCGCCGGAAAACATCGAAATGACCATCGTCAGCCCAGGACTTATCGATATTCCCTTGAGCAACGACGCTCCGGAGCACCTTGACTGGTCGACGGACAACGCTGCGCGATACCTCTTTGACATGCTCAAGCATCGTCCCCTGGAACTCTCCTTACCGGAGTTGCTCATGCCTGTCCTTTGGCCTCTGCCGCAAAAGCCCAGCGAGACGGAACTGGAAATCGACAAGCGCATGGAGCGAGACAATCCGCCGATCGAGGATCTGCCGTGAAGCCTGAGCGTCCGTCAGGCCTTTCACACAGCGCGGGCCCACTGCCTTACACTGCGTGCCATGAAAACCATTCCCCACACGCAAATCGCCGAACCTGCGGTCACCTGCTCAACCTGCGCGGCCTGCTGCTGTCAGCTTGAAGTCATACTGATCACCGACACTGGTGTGCCCGAGCGTTTTATCGATACCGACGATTGGGGTGGGGAAGTCATGCTGCGACTGGATGACGGCTGGTGCGCCGCGCTGGATCGCAACAGCATGATGTGCACCATTTACGAAAAACGTCCGCTGATCTGCCGGGAGTTCGAAATGGGCGCACCGGAATGCATTACCGAACGCCAGGGGATTGCGACGGCGTATCGGTGAAAGGGTCGATTTTAGAGATAGTTCAGCAGGTCTGACGCCTTCGCGGGCAAGCCTCGCTCCTACAGGGAAAGGTGTAGGAGCGAGGCTTGCCCGCGAAGCTTTCGACGTTACAACGGCATCGTGTAATGCAGCGAATAACTCTCTACGCCATCGTTCGGGCTGCTGATCCCGCCATTGGAATAGTGCGTGGCGCGAATCCCGACTTCATGTCCGCCGGTAAAGCGCAGACCAAACCCGAAACGGTCTTCGAACTGAAAGGCACTGCCCAATTTGTTGTCTTCGACTTCGGTGTTGGCAAACACCGCGATGCCGATACCCGCTTCAACGTAGGGTTTAATGGTCTGACCGGCAAACTCGTACACCAGCACTGGCGAGAACGACAAACTGTGATTGCTCGACGTTTCATCGCCCTCCCAATAGGTGTAAGCGCCGCTCCAGTAGCCGGTCAAGCGACCGATGTCACTCTGCAGCCAGCTTTTGTCCCAATCGAATTGCATCCCCAATCGGTAGGTCATGGTCGAATCGCTGGTCTGGCCGACCGCGAACTCCACCCCTGCTGCCTGCGCGGTAAAACTGTGCCCCATCAATGCGGTCGCAATCGCGGCCAAGCAGAATAGTCGCTTCATTAGAAACATCCTTTTCCGAACAATTTCGTATGGTTTTTATGCTGCCCAACAGACAAAGCTATAGAAGCAGACGCTTGATCAGAAGTTCAGCTCAATTATTCGTGTGATCTCTTTTTTATCTACAAGTCGAAGCTTTGCACAACACCCGTCGAATGCCATAAAACCGGCAAGATATTTCTGAAATGCTCCGGATCCGCACTCGACCAGAACCGGGTAGCGCGAGCAGGTCCCTCAGCCAGCAACTCACGCTCGGCCAACAATCGTTGAAGCTGCCGTGCCACAGCGGCACCGGTATCGATCAGGCTGATGCTCGGCGGGAGCATCTGCCTAAGCAGCGGTTTCAGAAAGGGATAATGCGTACAGCCAAGAATGATCGTGTCTGCGCCAGCAGCCAGCAGCGGGTCGACATACCCTTGCAGCAACTGACGCAATGCCTCGCTGTGCAAATCGCCATTCTCAATCAGCTCCACCAGCCCGGGGCATGGCTGGGTAATGACTCGCACATCGACGGCGAAACGGTCGAGCAAAGCGGCGAACTTGGCGCTCTGTAAAGTGCCGGTGGTGGCGAGTACGCCAACTACACCGCTGCGCGTCGCCGCCGCAGCCGGTTTGACCGCGGGCTCCATGCCGACGATGGGCCACTCGGGGAAATCGCGCCGCAAGTCCGCAACACCCGCGACGGTCGCGGTGTTGCAAGCGAGCACCAGCGCCTTGGCGCCCTGCTGCTGAAAGAACTTCGCCATGACACTGCAACGCTGACTGATGAATGCCGGTGATTTCTCACCGTAGGGAATATTCCCGCAATCGCCGAGGTACAAAAGAGATTCGTTGGGCAGCAACTGTTGGATCTCGGCCAGCACGGAGAGCCCACCGACGCCGGAATCGAATACAGCAATCGGCGCTTCACGCATGGCTTGACCCGCAGACGCTGCAGCCCGGATCACGCTTGACCCGCAATTCACGGAAACGCGTGCCCAAGGCATCGATCAATAACAGGCGCCCCACCAGCGGTTCACCGAACCCCACCAGCAATTTCAGTGCTTCGAGGGCTTGCAGGCTACCGACCAGGCCCACCAACGGACCCAGTACACCAGCCTCGCTGCAGGTCAGCTCGGCTTCGCTGCCGTGCCCGTATAAACAGTGGTAGCACGGGCTTTCCGGACGACGAGGGTCGAAGACCGACAATTGCCCTTCCAGCCGAATCGCCGCGCCGCTGACCAGCGGTTTGCGCGCAGCCACACACGCGGCGTTGACCGCTTCGCGGGTGGAAAAATTATCGGAACAGTCCAGCACCAGATCCACCGCCATAACTGCCGCTGCCAAAGAATCTTCATCCAGGGTAGTGCGATGGGCAATCAGCTGAATTTGGGGATTGATCGCGGTCAGGCGACGGATCGCCGAATCGACCTTGCTCAGGCCGACGCTGTCGGTGTCGTGAACGATCTGGCGTTGCAGATTGGTCAGGTCAACCGTGTCGAAGTCCGCCAGATGCAACTCACCGATACCGGCCGCCGCCAGGTACAGCGCAACCGGTGAACCGAGACCGCCGAGGCCGACAATCAGCACGCGGCTTTCCTTGAGCCGTAACTGACCGTCGATGTCGACGTGTTGCAGCAGAATCTGCCGGCTATAGCGCAGTAATTCCTGATCATTCAGCACGGCAAGCGCCCCAGACTGATGCGTTCGTGACCGCCCAGATCGGTGCGGCTGTGGACCTCTTCAAAGCCGCGGGTCAGCAGCAAATCGCGCACGGCCTCGGCTTGATCGTAACCATGTTCGAGCATCAACCAGCCACCCGCCTCAAGATGATCCGGTGCCTGATCGACGATCAGACGCAAATCGTCGAGCCCATCGACGCCGGCCACCAGGGCACTGGCCGGTTCGAAGCGCACATCGCCCTCCGCCAGATGCGGATCGGTCGAAGCGATATAGGGCGGATTGCTGATGATCAGTTGGAAACGCTGGCCTTCAAGGGCGCTGAACCAATGGCTGCTCAGCACCGTGGCATTGTTCAGGCTCAAGCGCTGGCGATTGCGCTCGGCCAGGGCCACGGCTTCCAGCACGCGATCCACGGCGGTGACTTTCCAGGCCGGACGTTCACTGGCCAGGGCCAGGGCGATGGCGCCACTGCCAGTGCCCAAATCGAGCACCAAGGCCTGTGTGGCCGGCAACAGTTCCAGCGCGGTCTCTACCAGCAATTCGGTGTCGGGACGTGGAATAAGCGTGTGGGGCGCGACTTCCAGATCGAGTTTCCAGAAGCCTTGCTGCCCCAGAATGTAGGCCACCGGCTCACCGCTACGGCGACGCTGCAGGTACTCGGCAAATTTCAGTGCCGCTTCGCTCGGGACGATACGTTCAGGCCAGGTGTGCAGAAAACTGCGGGACTTGCCCAAGGCAGCCGCCAGCAGCAATTCGGCATCCAGACGCGCAGTGGGCGAGTCGGGTAAATCGGCGGCGCGCAACAAGCTGGCAATGATCGTCATTTACTCACCTATCGCTGCCAATTGGTCGGCCTGGTACTCGGCCAGCAGCGGTTCGATCACCGCATCCACACCGCCCGCGAGAATTTCGTCGAGGGAATATAGCGTCAGGTTGACCCGATGGTCGGTGACCCGGCCCTGGGCAAAGTTATAGGTGCGAATACGCTCGGAGCGGTCACCGGAACCTACCAGCAACTTACGCTCGCTAGCGATTGCGTTCGCGGCGGCGCTGGTCTGCTGATCGTTAAGCTTGGCCGACAGCCAGGACATCGCCCGGGCGCGATTCTTGTGCTGGGAACGTTCTTCCTGGCACTCGACGACAATACCGGATGGCAAGTGCGTGATACGAATCGCCGAGTCGGTCTTGTTGACGTGTTGACCACCAGCACCGGAGGAGCGATAGGTGTCGACCCGCAGATCCGCCGGGTTGATCTCGATCGCTTCCTGCTCGTCCGGCTCGGGCAACACGGCCACGGTGCAGGCCGAGGTGTGGATGCGGCCCTGGGATTCAGTGGCCGGAACCCGCTGTACGCGGTGCGCACCGGATTCGAACTTCAGCTTGCCGTAAACGTTCTCGCCTTCGACCCGGGCAATGACTTCTTTATAGCCGCCGTGTTCGCCTTCGTTCTCCGAGAGAATCTCTACCCGCCAGCCACGTCGCTCGGCGTAACGCGAATACATGCGGAACAGATCGCCGGAGAAAATCGCTGCTTCGTCACCGCCAGTGCCGGCACGGATTTCGAGGAATACGTTGCGCCCGTCGTTGGGATCTTTGGGCAGCAGCATACGTTGCAGTTGAGCTTCGATTTCGATCAGTTGCTCTTTGGCTTCGCGGACTTCTTCCACGGCCATTTCGCGCATGTCCGGGTCGCTGTCCTTGAGCAGCGCCTGAGCCCCTTCGAGGTCGCCCTGCACTTTAAGCAGCTGTTTATAGGTGCCAACGATCGGCTCGACTTCCGCGTATTCCTTGGAATAGGTGCGGAACTTGTTTTGATCGGAAATGACCTCGCCGTCGCCAAGCAGGGCGGTCAATTCCTCGAAACGGTCCTGGAGGATGTCCAGCTTATTGAGCAGTGACGCTTTCATTGCGGTTTTTTATCCGAAAAGCTATCCGATGAGCCCTCACCGAGGGCAAAGAGTTCCTGGGCCATGGCCAGCGCATCGAGGCGGCCTTCGGCAGAGAGCTTTTTCAATTGCACACTCGGAGCATGCAAGAGTTTGTTGGTCAGGCCGCGGGCCAGTTGCACCAGCACGTCTTCGGCGCTGCTGCCATTGGCGAGCATGCGCTGGGCTTTCTGCAATTCTTCGTCGCGCAGGCGCTCGCTTTGTTGACGATAAGCCTTGAGCACATCCACCGCCGCCAGTTCGCGCAGGCGAACCATGAAATCTTCGGCACCGACCGATACCATCTCTTCGGCGGCCTGGGCTGCGCCCTGACGGCTCTTGAGGTTTTCGGCGACCACTTCGTGGAGATCGTCGACGCTATATAGGTATACGTCGTCCAACTCGCCGACTTCCGATTCGATATCCCGAGGAACGGCGATATCCACCATGAAAATCGGCTTGTGCTTGCGCAATTTCAAGGCACTTTCCACCGCGCCTTTACCGAGAATCGGTAACTGGCTGGCAGTGGAACTGATGACGATGTCGCTGCGCACAAGTTCTGCCGGGATGTCCGAGAGCAGCACTGCGTGGGCGCCGAACTGTTCGGCCAGAATGCTCGCGCGCTCCAGGGTGCGGTTGGCGACCACGATTCGCTTCACACCCAGCTCATGCAGATGGCGGGCGACCAGGGTAATGGTCTCGCCGGCGCCGATCAGTAAAGCCTGACTGCGTTGCAAATCGCTGAAAATCTGTTTCGCCAGGCTGACCGCGGCAAACGCCACGGATACGGGGTTTTCGCCGATGGCGGTGTCGGTTCGCACCTGTTTGGCCGCGTTGAATGTGGCCTGGAACAACCGGCCGAGCAGCGGACCGATGGTGCCAGCCTCGCGAGCCACTGCGTAGGCCGATTTCATCTGACCGAGAATCTGCGGCTCCCCCAACACCAGCGAATCGAGCCCCGAGGCGACGCGCATCATGTGACGAACTGCCGCATCATCTTCATGCACATAAGCGCTCGCGCGCAGCTCCTCGAGGCTCAAATGATGATAATCGGCCAGCCAGCGCAACACGATGTCAGCCGAAAGGTGATCCTGTTCTATATACAGTTCACTGCGATTGCAGGTGGAGAGGATCGCAGCTTCGCGGCTGTCGGTGAGTCGGCAGAGCTGCTGCAAGGCCTCAACCAGCTGCTCAGGGGTAAAGGCCACGCGCTCGCGGACGTCTACTGAAGCAGTCTTGTGGTTAATACCGAGTGCAAGGAAGGCCATTCAAGGTCGCTGATGGTGACGTGAAGCCGACAATTGTCCTACTTCGACAGAGCCAGAACAACCACTCGATATCTATCGCTCCTGTAAGAACTGCCAAAGGCTGCGATCCGTTCTCGTTTACAAGGGCGCCGGGCCTGCGGGGATTGCCCGCGCGGGGAAATTGGCCGGGCGGTTATGTTTGGCCGAAGGCTTGTGTCATGATGATCCGACCGCAGGTTAGTCGTCCTTCTTCCTATATGAATAGATCTTCCGCGTTGCTCCTCGCTTTTGTCTTCCTCAGCGGCTGCCAGGCCTTGGCACCCGTTTCGTCGGACGGTACGCCGCCGGTCGAAGACAGCACTCCGGTTCCTGAAAAGCCCAAGGTTTACAGCTCGTTCAGTGAAGAAACCGTCTTCAGCCTGTTGAGCGCCGAACTCGCTGGCCAGCGCAATCGTTACGACATTGCCCTGGACAACTACGTGACCCAGGCCATCAATACCCAGGATCCAGGCATCTCCGAGCGGGCATTTCGCATTGCCGAGTATCTGGGTGCCGATCAGGCTGCCCTCGACACCGCACTGGTCTGGGCCAAAAACGCACCGGACGATCTCGAGGCACAACGGGCGGCTGCCGTGCAACTTGCCCGCGCCGGGCGTTACGACGACTCCATGGTCTACATGGAGAAAGTCCTGCAAGGCAAAGGCGACACGCATTTCGACTTCCTCGCCCTGTCTGCGGCCGATACCGACCAGGACACGCGCAACGGTCTGATGAAAGGTTTTGACCGCTTGTTGCAGCGCCATCCGCACAACAACCAGCTGATTTTCGGCAAGGCCTTGCTGATGCAACAGGACGGCGATGCCAAGGGTGCCCTGACCCTGCTCGAAGACAACCCGCCGGACGAGGGCGAAATAGCGCCGATCCTGCTGCGCGCGCGCCTGCTGCAAGGGCTCAACCGTGGCGATGAAGCCCTGCCGCTGCTGCAAAAAAGCATCAAGAAATACCCGGACGACAAACGCCTGCGTCTGACCTATGCGCGCATGCTGGTTGAGCAGGACCGCATGGAAGATGCCAAAACCGAGTTCTCGAGCCTGGTGCAGCAATACCCCGAAGACGACGAACTGCGTTATTCCCTGGCCCTGGTCTGCCTGGAAGCCAAGGCATGGGACGAGGCCAAAGGTTACCTGGAAGATTTGATCGCTCGGGAAAGCCATGTCGACTCGGCACACCTGAACCTGGGGCGCATTGCTGAAGAGCGTAACGACCCGCAGGGCGCATTGATCGAGTACGCCCAGGTCGGGGCGGGCAACGATTACCTGCCGGCGCAATTGCGTCAGGCCGATATTCTGATGAGCAACGGCAAGACCGCCGAAGCCCAAAGCCGTCTGGCAGCCGAACGCGGCGAGCAACCCGATTACGCGATCCAGTTGTATCTGATCGAAGCCGAAACCTTGTCTGCCAACAAACAGGGCGACAAGGCCTGGAAAGTCTTGCAGCAAGCCCTGCAGCAATACCCCGACGATCTGAATCTGCTGTATACCCGGGCCATGCTGGCAGAAAAACGCAATGACCTGGCGCAGATGGAAAAAGATCTGCGACTGATCATCAAGCGCGACCCGAACAATGCGATGGCGTTGAACGCTCTCGGCTACACCCTGTCCGACCGCACCACACGCTACGCCGAAGCCAAGGCCTTGATCGAACAGGCGCACCAGATAAGCCCGGAAGACCCGGCAGTCCTCGACAGCCTCGGATGGGTCAATTTCCGCCTGGGTAACCTCGATGAAGCCGAGCGATATTTGCGCCAGGCACTGGAGCGCTTCCCCGATCAGGAAGTCGCCGCGCACCTGGGCGAAGTCCTGTGGGCCAACGGCAAACAACGCGAAGCCAAGCAAATCTGGAGCAAGTTCCTCAAGGAACAGCCCGACAGCCCTACCCTGCGCGGCACCATCAAGCGCCTGACCGGATCAGAGACTCTTTAAGATTATGTTTTTGCGCCACCTCATTATTTTCAGCTTCATCGCCCTGCTCGCCGGTTGCGCGGGCTTCGGCGCCCGCGAATCGGTCCAGGGTCAAGGCAACAAGGCCCAATGGCGCGAGCACAAACAGCAACTGACCGGCCTCGACGGTTGGCAGATCAACGGCAAGATCGGCATCCGTGCGCCCAAAGACTCGGGCAGCGGCACGTTGTTCTGGCTGCAACGCCAGGATTACTACGACATCCGCCTCTCCGGCCCGCTGGGTCGTGGCGCGGCCCGCTTGACCGGTCGTCCAGGCAAAGTCTCGCTGGAAGTGGCCAATCAGGGCCGCTATGACGCGCAGACCCCAGAAGCATTGGTTGAAGAACAGCTTGGCTGGAAATTGCCGGTGTCTCATCTGGCATGGTGGGTTCGCGGGCTCCCGGCCCCGGACAGCAAAAGTCGCCTGACCCTGGACGTCGACAGCCGCTTGGCCAATCTCGAACAGGATGGCTGGCAAGTCGAATACCTCAGTTATGCCGAGCAAAACGGCTACTGGCTGCCCGAGCGGATCAAACTGCACGGCACCGACCTTGATGTCACGTTGGTGATCAAGGAATGGCAACCACGCAAACTGGGGCAGTGAACATGACTGCCCCACGCCTGACATTGCCCTCGCCCGCCAAGCTCAACCTGATGCTGCACATCCTCGGTCGCCGTGAAGACGGTTACCACGAGTTGCAGACGGTTTTTCAGTTCCTCGATTATGGCGATGAAATCACCTTCGCCGTTCGCGACGATGGCGTGATTCGGTTGCACACCGAATTCGTCGATGTCCCTCACGACAGCAACCTGATCGTCAAAGCGGCAAAAAAGCTTCAGGAACAATCCGGTTGTTCGCTGGGTGTCGACATCTGGATCGAAAAAATCCTGCCCATGGGCGGCGGCATCGGTGGCGGCAGTTCGAATGCGGCAACCACATTGCTGGGCCTCAATCATCTCTGGCAACTGGGCTGGGATGAGGATCGACTGGCCGCGCTGGGCCTTACGCTTGGCGCCGACGTCCCGGTTTTCGTGCGTGGCCACGCAGCTTTCGCCGAGGGCGTGGGGGAAAAACTCACCCCTGTAGAGCCTGAAGAACCGTGGTATCTCGTGCTGGTGCCGCAAGTATCTGTAAGTACAGCAGAAATTTTTTCAGATCCACTGTTGACACGTAACACTCCTCCCATTAAAGTGCGCCCCGTTCCCAAGGGAAACAGTCGAAATGACTGCTTACCGGTGGTAGCAAGGCGTTATCCAGATGTACGTAACGCATTGAATTTGTTAGGTAAATTTACCGAAGCAAAACTCACCGGAACTGGAAGTTGTGTGTTTGGGGGCTTCCCAAGCAAAGCTGAAGCTGATAAAGTCTCGGCCCTTCTGACAGAGACCCTTACAGGGTTTGTAGCAAAAGGAAGCAACGTTTCGATGTTGCATCGCAAGCTGCAAGGTCTGCTCTAAAAGGAATCGAGTACTGGGTACTCGTTGCAACAGATACAGGGGCGTCGCCAAGCGGTAAGGCAGCAGGTTTTGATCCTGCCATGCGTTGGTTCGAATCCAGCCGCCCCTGCCATTTTCCTATACTCATCCAGGTTACCCTCAGCCTTCAGGTACTGCGCGTGTCCAAGATGATGGTCTTTACGGGGAACGCTAACCCCGATCTGGCTCGGCGTGTTGTACGTCAGCTGCATATCCCTCTCGGTGACATCTCTGTCGGTAAGTTTTCCGACGGCGAAATTACTGCCGAGATCAATGAAAACGTTCGCGGTAAAGACGTCTTCATTATTCAGCCGACTTGCGCTCCGACCAACGATAACCTGATGGAACTGGTAGTGATGGCTGATGCCTTCCGCCGCTCCTCGGCTACTCGTATCACTGCTGTTATTCCTTACTTTGGTTATGCCCGTCAGGATCGCCGTCCGCGTTCCGCACGTGTGGCTATCAGCGCGAAAGTCGTTGCTGACATGCTTACCGTAGTCGGCATCGACCGTGTTCTCACGGTTGATCTGCATGCTGACCAAATCCAGGGTTTCTTCGATATTCCGGTAGATAACATCTACGGCTCCCCGGTACTGGTGGATGACATTGAAGATCAGCGCTTCGAAAACCTGATGATCGTGTCCCCGGACATTGGTGGCGTCGTGCGTGCACGGGCTGTTGCCAAATCCTTGGGCGTGGATCTCGGGATCATCGACAAACGCCGTGAGAAAGCCAATCACTCTGAAGTGATGCATATCATCGGTGATGTCGAAGGGCGTACCTGTATTCTGGTCGACGACATGGTCGATACCGCCGGCACTCTGTGCCACGCGGCCAAGGCCCTGAAAGAGCATGGCGCTGCCAAGGTTTTCGCCTACTGCACGCACCCTGTGCTGTCGGGTCGGGCGATCGAAAACATTGAAAATTCCGTGCTGGACGAGTTGGTGGTGACGAACACCATCCCGCTGTCCGCTGCAGCACAAGCCTGTGCGCGTATCCGCCAACTGGATATCGCACCGGTAGTTGCCGAGGCGGTCCGCCGCATCAGCAATGAAGAATCGATCAGCGCGATGTTCCGTTAAGGGCCCTGCCCTTTTCATTACATCTCGTTGACGAAAAGCGCCCCGCCCCGGCATTCCTGTCGGGGCGGGGCTTTTTTGCCCATATCGCCTTTAGCGCTGGTCGCAAACGCTGGGGCGAATGTGGTTATTTTGGAGATACAACATGAACGATTTTACTCTGAATGCTGAAGTGCGTTCCGACCTGGGGAAAGGTGCGAGCCGCCGCCTGCGTCGTCTCGCAAGCCTGGTTCCAGCTGTAGTTTACGGTGGCGAAAAAGCCCCTGAATCCATCAGCATGCTGGCTAAAGAAGTTGCCAAACTGCTCGAAAACGAAGCGGCTTACAGCCACATCATCGAGCTGAACGTTGGCGGCACCAAGCAAAACGTAATCATCAAAGCTCTGCAGCGTCACCCGGCCAAAGGCCACGTGATGCACGCTGACTTCGTACGTGTAGTTGCCGGCCAAAAGCTGACCGCTATCGTTCCTGTGCACTTCATCAACGAAGCTGCTCCAGTGAAGAAAGGCGGCGAAATCTCGCACGTTGTTGCTGAAATCGAAGTGACCTGCTTGCCAAAAGACCTGCCTGAATTCATCGAAGTTGACCTGGCTAACGCCGAAGTCGGCGCGATCATTCACCTGTCCGACATCACCGCCCCTAAAGGCGTTGAGTTTGTTGCTCTGGCTCACGGTAACGACCTGGCTGTTGCCAACGTTCACGCTCCACGTGTTGCTCCAGAAGCTACTGAAGGCGCAGCAGAGTAATTTCACTCTGTTCGCCGGAGTGACCGGAAACATCGCGGACTAGAGCGTAGCGAGAAAGCGGGCGAGAACGCGGAGTTTACATAATGGTAAATGAGCACTTGTCGTCCACTTTCGCCGCACTCCCTGATTGCGGCGATGTTATCCACCACTCCAAGGAAGGGCCCCTATCGTGACTGCCATCAAACTGATCGTTGGCCTGGGAAATCCAGGCGCTGAATACGAACAGACCCGGCATAACGCAGGGGCCCTTTTTGTTGAGCGCATCGCGCACGCGCAAGGTGTAAACCTTGTGGCCGATCGCAAATATTTCGGCCTGACCGGGCGCTATTCGCATCAGGGTCAGGATGTTCGTCTGCTGATTCCCACCACCTACATGAACCGCAGCGGCCAGGCCGTCGCGGCACTTGCCGGCTTCTTCCGCATCAAGCCTGAAGAAATCCTGGTGGCGCATGATGAACTCGACCTGCCTCCGGGCGTTGCCAAGCTCAAACAGGGCGGCGGCCACGGCGGTCACAACGGGTTGCGCGACATCATCGCGCAACTGGGCAATCAGAATACCTTTCACCGCTTGCGGCTTGGCATTGGCCACCCGGGCGTTGCCAGTATGGTTTCAAATTTCGTCCTGGGTCGTGCGCCACGCGCCGAACAGGAAAAACTCGATGCCAGCATCGACTTTGCCCTCGGCGTGCTGCCGGATATCCTCGCCGGTGAATGGAACCGCGCGATGAAAAACCTGCACAGCCAGAAGGCCTGACTCTTACCCGAGGGGAAACACCATGGGATTCAATTGCGGCATCGTCGGCCTGCCTAACGTCGGCAAGTCCACCCTGTTCAACGCCCTGACCAAATCCGGGATCGCGGCCGAGAACTTCCCCTTCTGCACCATCGAGCCGAACAGCGGTATCGTGCCGATGCCGGATCCACGCCTGGAAGCCCTGGCGGCCATCGTCAAACCCAAGCGCATCCTGCCGACTACCATGGAATTCGTCGACATCGCTGGCCTGGTTGCCGGCGCCTCGAAAGGTGAAGGCCTGGGCAACAAGTTCCTCGCTAACATCCGCGAAACCGATGCCATCGCCCACGTGGTCCGCTGCTTCGAAGACGAGAACGTGATTCACGTCTCCAATAGCGTCGACCCCAAGCGCGACATCGAAATCATCGACCTTGAACTGATTTTCGCCGACCTCGACAGCTGCGAGAAGCAACTGCAGAAAGTCGCACGCAACGCCAAGGGCGGTGACAAGGACGCAGTGGTCCAGAAAGGCCTGCTGGAGCAACTGATCGCTCACTTCACCGAAGGCAAGCCTGCACGCACGCTGATGAAGAACATGGGCGCCGACGACAAAGCAGTGATTCGTGGCTTCCACCTGCTGACCACCAAGCCGGTCATGTACATCGCCAACGTCGCTGAAGACGGTTTCGAGAACAACCCGCTGCTGGACATCGTCAAAGCCATCGCCGAAGAAGAAGGCGCCGTGGTGGTTCCGGTCTGCAACAAGATCGAAGCCGAAATCGCCGAACTGGACGACGGCGAAGAAAAAGACATGTTCCTCGAAGCCCTGGGCCTTGAAGAGCCTGGCCTGAACCGCGTAATCCGCGCTGGCTACGAAATGCTGCACCTGCAGACCTACTTCACCGCCGGCGTCGAAGAAGTCCGCGCCTGGACCGTCCGCGTAGGTGCTACCGCACCACAAGCCGCCGGCGTGATCCACACCGACTTCGAAAAAGGCTTCATCCGCGCCGAAGTCATCGCCTACGATGACTTCATTCAGTACAAGGGCGAAGCCGGCACCAAGGAAGCCGGTAAGTGGCGTCTGGAAGGCAAGGACTACATCGTTAAAGACGGCGACGTGATGCACTTCCGTTTCAACGTGTGACAGCTTCCGTGGAATTCCACGGAGCTTGATGGACCTCGAAACCCCCGTAATCACTAGGTGATACGGGGGTTTCGCGTTTAAGCACCACCACCCTCATCCATTGAGATCCGAGCGGTGGCTGGCTAATATTCCGGGTACGACGCCCCTAAGCCGGTTTTTAAAACCGGGTATGGTGGAAACCCGGAGATCAGCCCATGCTCACCGATACCCAATGCCGCACCGCAAAGCCCAAGGACAAACCTTACAAGCTCACCGATGGGAAAGGCTTGTATCTCGAGGTCAAACCCAACGGTACCAAAGCGTGGCGCTATCGCTTCGCGATACGAACCGGGGATACAACCAAAGAAAGTACCTTTGCTGTTGGCGACTATGTGCTTCCGCCTCGCGGCGAAGCTGAAGAAGACGCCCTGGCCCGCCGAAAAGGTCGACGCTTTACCCTGGCAGAAGCGCGCGACGAGCGCGTCAAAGCCAGAGACCTAGTGAAGCAAGGCATCAACCCCGCCCGGCATCGGCAACTCACTCGCATCAAACAGCAGCAGGACAACGCCACCACCTTTGAGACAGTTGCAAAGGAATGGCTTGCACTGAAAGACTGGGAAGAGATCACCAAGGTCAAACGACTGGAAATGCTCGAACGCGTGGTTTTTCCCAAGATCGGTCTGTGGCCGATCAAAAGCATCACCCCCGCACACATCCTTGATGTACTTACCACCTCAGCGAAGAAGAATGGCCTGACGGTTGCGGCAGCGGCCAAGCGTAGTATGTCTGGCATCTTTGAACTCGCGGTTTCGACGCTACGAGCTGATACCGACCCGGTCTATCCAGTCCGCAGAGCCCTTCCGGCCAACAAAACCCAACACAAGCGCCCGCTTACGGTAGATGAAATCGGCCAACTCTTGCGTGACGTAGAAGGTCATTGCGGACGTCACGAAACCGCCATCGCGTTCCGCCTGATGTGGTTCACGCTCTGTCGTCCGAATGAAGCAGTCGAGGCACGCTGGGATGAGTTCGACCTGGATGCTGCCCGCTGGCGGATTCCTGCTGAGCGCATGAAGAAACGCAAGGAGCACAATGTCCCCCTCCCAACCCAAGCAGTGGACATGCTGCGCGGTCTGCACACCGTTACCGGCAGGTATGAGCACCTATTCCCCCATCGAGATGAGCGTACGAAGCCTATGGTCGCAGCGTCATTTCGACAGATGCTCAAGTCCTTGGGCTGGAGCGGCAAGTACAGCCCTCATGCCACCAGAACCACCGGGAGCACCCGCCTCAACGAGATGGGTTATCCCGCTGATTGGATCGAGCGGCAACTCGCCCATGCTGAACCCAATGCGGTACGGCGCACATACAACCAAGCCGAGTACATGGCGGATCGCACAAACATGATGCAGCAGTGGGCAGACATGCTGGATGCGTGGAGACGAGGTGAATGCAATGTCATGCCACTAAACCGAACTGCCATTCGCTAAGGGCCGCCACTCTCCCCCTGGCGACAGTGGCGACAGTGGCGACAACCCGCGTAATACCTGGCCTGCAGCATGGCGACAGAGGTGGCGACTGTCGCCGTTGCAAGCCTCGCTCTTGGGGCTTTTTCGGCCAAGCCTACTCGGGCGGGAAGGCTCCGCATTCCCGTCCGCGCGGGCTCACATTAAAAACCGACGAACGACCACCCGGCCATGGAAAGCCACCGACTTCTAAGGTCTTCCACCGCTACCGATTGGCGCAAGAGTCGCCCCCCAAATACGGTTGACCGCGAGCAAAACGAGCGCTAAACCAGAACCGTACAAGCGCTGTCCTCGACAGCACCCCAGGTAGCCAGAACCTTTGAGGCTACGCCACATCGTGGTGGTTCTCCCCCAAGTGCGATTAGCGTCCGGCGGCTCGCACGCTCACAACGATGTGATGGATGCCCACTCTTCCAGAATGCCCACTGCGGCAACTCATGCCCCCTCCTGGCTGCTCTGCAGCAACTTATCCGCTTGGCCATTTCTTGCGCCAACCTGTTGCCCGTCTCTTTGCCCCCTAAAGAGACGGGCGCTCCTGCCACTGCTGCAGCCCTGCTCGCACGGGCCTTTGCGGCTTTCCCCCTCGTGACAATCGGCGTGACAAACACCGAAAAGTCACCAGCAACAGCGATGCCAATGACGGTGCCGCAGCCCATGGAATGGACTGCACCTGACTGACAGTCAGGCATGACCCGGTCATCGCATCACTGCCTTCACCCAACTCAGGATCTCGCGGCATTGGTCTCGTCAGCCAGCGCAGCCTCCACCCGCCCACTTCTTCGGAAGTGCTCAGGAGGCCAGATCATGAGATGCCCAAGCTCTCGGTCGTAAGGAGCCGTCAGTCCCGCGCTAGTGGACAACCCTCACAGGTCGCAGGGGCCTTGATCCCTGATAACACTCAACAACCGTGGCGGGATGAGTGAGGACGAAGTCGACAATCTCAGGAGAATTGCGATGCAACTGTGCGAAGCGTTCGAGCCACCACAACCCTTGCTGGAATACCAGCAGGCGCCACTGCCCTACCCGGTCGAAGCACTCGGGGATATGTTGGGCCCTGCGGTCGAACGACTGGCCGAGGTGATCGGCGTGCCCTGCGCCATGGCTGCACAGTCGGTGCTGGCTACTGCTGCCCTGGTGAGCCAGGGTCATGCCAATGTCCAACTCGACGGCCGAACCTATCCGCTGTCCCTCTACCTACTGACGGTGGCGTCCTCGGGTGATCGCAAAAGCGCGGTGGACCATCTGGCACTGAAGGCGGCGCGCGACTGGGAACGGCAGCAGTGGGCCCTGTATGCGGAAAAGCTCAAAACCTATCGCGCCGCTACCAGCATCATGGCCAAACCCAAAACCTCAAAGAAACACGCGGAGGCGAAAGACGATGAGCTATCCGAGCCAGTCCCGCCGAGACTGATCATTGCCGAGCCGACCATTGAGGCCCTGGTCAAAAGCCTGTGCCAGGGCTTGCCCTGCATGGGCTTGTTCAATGATGAAGGTGGCCAGTTCTTGGGCAGCAGCACCATGAGCAAAGAGAACCTGCTCAAGGCAATCACCACCTTGTCGATGCTGTGGGATGGCAGCCCGATCGACCGGGCGCGCTCCACGACCGGAGAAAGCCTACGCGCCTATGACCGCCGCCTCAGCCTGCATTTGATGCTGCAACCCTACCTGGCCAATCAACTGTTCAAAGACCCGGTGATCAATGGCCAAGGCATCCTCGGCCGTTGCCTGATCAGTTGGCCCGAGCGCCTGGCCGGCCAGCGACTCTACAAGGCGATCGACCTGACCCGAGATGCCAAAATCCAGCGCTACCAACAGCGGATCACCGCCTTGCTGCAACAGCCCTGGTCGCTTCACCAGGATGGTTCACTGAATCCCGCCACGCTGGAACTGACTGCCCGTGCCCGTCGGGCCTGGATTGATATTCACGACACCATCGAGTGCCAGTCTGGCGAATTCGGCGAGCTTGCCGGGGTCCAGCCTGTCGCAGGCAAGGCCGCGGCGAATGTACTGCGTATCGCGGGCGTGCTGGCCATGGTTGAAGAGGCCAGTGTCTTGGAAGAAGCACACGTCCAGCGCGCCTCCACCCTGATGGATTACTACCTGGCCGAAATCCAGCGCCTGACCGAACAGGCGCCGGTCGATGGCCGATGCGAAGAGGCGGATCGACTGCTGCGCTGGCTGCTGCAGAAAGGCTGGACTCAGTTCACCATTCGCGACGTCAATCGCAACGGCCCTCGTTTTGCCCGCAAGAGCGCTGACCATACCGCCTCTCTATTGGTCGTGCTGATCACTCATCGCTGGCTGAGCAGCCGCGACGGAAAAACTTTCGAGGTTCGCCATGTTTCGCCTCAATGACGCGGTGCGCCGCTACCAGACGCAACATCAACCGCAGCCAGAATCGCGGTGTGTCGCCGCCTCAGTCGCCACCCTGTCGCCACGCGTCAGGCCAGAAACGACGCGGGTTGTCGCCACTGTCGCCGCTGTCGCCACACCACCATTTGAGCCTGCCAACCTCGCCCTGCTGATCGAGCAACTGCGCGAAGAAGGGGCACTGCTGCAACACCAGGAGAACGCCCTCCTGATCCGCCCGACACACTGGCAGCAGGTGGACAGGATCAGCCCCCACTGGAAAGCCCTACTGCGCTTTCTGCAATCAAACGAAAACGGTGATGATGATGGCTCTAGTCGGTCGGCGTGATGGTCGTAACTTTGGCTACGGTCGTCAGCTGAGCTACGCCGGCCCACAAGCGCTCAAGGATCTGTTTGCCGGCGGCCACTTCGCCACGGTCAAAGCGCATAGCGATCGCTGGCAAGCGTTCGTGCGTTGGTGTCGGTCGGAGGACGGCCCCGGTTACAACGATGCGCGCCAGATCGATCGCCGGATCGCTGCAAGACTACGCCGCTTACCTGCACCAGCAAATCCAGCAAGGTGAACTCTGCATCGCTACCGCGCAGAACCGCCTGAGCAGCGTCAACCGTACCCTCGCTGCGCTGCGCGGTGATCAGGACGTGAGGATCGCCAGTCCGAGCCAGGCGTTAGGCCAGCAGCGCTCGAGCGTACGCACCCGCGCCCCGGATGGCCAAGACCGCCAACAGGTGCGGCGAGTACTCGAAGCGCTTGGCGAACAGCAACACGAGCGGGTGGCCGCGATTGTCCTGTTGGCCCGAACAACCGGTATGCGCCTGCGCGAAGCGATCCTGGCTGACCTGCCACGACTGCAACGCGAAGCCGACCACTTAGGCCGCATCAACATTCAGGACGGCACCAAAGGCGGCCGCTCAGGGGCTTCAGCACAGCGATGGGTCGTGGCCAATGAAGCGGTGAAGGCGGCACTGCAGTTGGCCCGTGATGCGTCGCCGACCGGCAGCCGCAACTTGCTGTCCCGCGACGAAAGCTACGCCGCATTCCTGCAACAGACCGTGCGCCCCGCCCGCGAAACGCTGCATGAACACGGGCTGAAGGGTTTTCATGAACTGCGAGCGGCCTATGCCTGCGAGCGTTACGAGCAGCTCACGGGCCACGCCGCACCGATCAATGGTGGCCACGGCTATCGCATTGATCGCGCCATTGATCAACAGGCGCGGCAACAGATCAGCCTTGAGCTCGGGCATAACCGAGTCGATGTGGTTTCGGCCTACATTGGAGGCCGAGCGTGAGCAAACCCTTCGATATGGCGCTGTTCCTGAGCGGCGTACTGACCGGTTCGAAGGTCACGCAGCAACGACACCTACGGCAAGCCCGAATCATGCAAGCGGCCATTCAACAACGATGGCAGCGAGATAACCCCTGGACCTGGCAGCTCAAGCATGTGCGTTGGTTTCTCACTCAACACCTGAAAGGCCACTCCGATGCCACCCGGTATTACTATCGGCTCACCGCTCTATTGGTCTGGAAACGATTAGGGAATGACCGAGAAATCTGAACGGTCGCTCGAATATTCGTAGGTAGCCAGCCCACCACTTGACCGCCCTCATCCACCTTAGCATGCACATTCTCTTGCAAAATGAACCTGCTCGAAGCACACCGCCGCACCAGCAAAAAATGAGCCGATACAAGTCATTAATCTGGATGCGGTTTATTGGCCAGTCACCGCTGACACTGTCCACATCTGCATCTACTGACGCTGCTTGCGCTAGTCGCGCGCTCTCCAGCTCGCCTCGCCAAAACCCTAGTTTTGAAGGATGGCTTTCCAAACACTAAAAACACATATAATGTAATAATAACTACAAAATAAATAGCTTACTCTACATGAATAATTGGCTGACACTGATTCTCGGTTTACCCACTGCTAATGCCACCGAGCGCATGCGAGCCTGGCGCGCGCTAAAAGCTTCAGGTGCGGCGGTTTTGCGCGATGGGGCCTATCTGTTGCCTGATAACGGTGTCTGCCGTGAAGCGCTGGCGTCTGTCGAACGCGACATCCTAGCTATCAACGGCACCGCTTATATCCTGCCTGTCGTCGATCCTCACGGTGAGCGCTTTGTCGAGCTGTTCGACCGTAGCGAGGACTACAACAAGCTGCGCACTGAGATCGAAGAGTGCCGTGGGCAGCTCAACGCTGAAAATGCGCTGGCTATAACCAAACAGATTCGCAAGCTGCGCAAAGCCTACGATCAGCTGGCCAGCATCGATTACTTTCCAGGTAAGCCGAAGCAGCAGATTGATTCGGCTTTGCAGGAGCTAGAGACGGCGGTCAGCAGAGCCCTGTCTCCGGATGAGCCACACAGCCGCAACCAACCAATAATGGCACTCAATCTTGGCGATTATCAGGGTCGAGTCTGGGCAACACGCAAGCGTCCCTGGGTCGACCGGCTGGCCTGTGCCTGGCTGATAAGCCGCTTCATTGACCCCCAAGCCCAGATCCTCTGGCTCAACAGCCCAATAGACTGTCCAGCCGATGCCTTGGGTTTTGATTTCGATGAGGCGACCTTCAGCCATGTCGGCAACCGGGTGACCTTCGAAACCCTGCAAGCCAGTTTTGAACTTCAAGAGCCTGGCCTGAACCGCATCGCGGCCTTGGTGCACTACCTCGATGTCGGGGGCATTCAACCGGTGGAGGCTGCCGGCATCGAGCGCGTGCTGGCAGGATTGCGCGAAACCATTACTCATGACGACCATCTGTTGGCCGCCGCAAGTGCCATCTTCGACGGCCTGCTCGCCGAGTTTGTGAAAGAGGAACAACCCAATGAGTAAGGTTTCCCCATCTGTCGTTGAAGAGTATCTGCCAAGACCTGAGGCGATCAGTTTGCGTGAGGCGTTCTGGTTCTGGCTGAAGCTCGGCTTCATCAGCTTCGGCGGGCCTGCGGGACAGATTTCGATCATGCACCAGGAGTTGGTAGAACGCCGGCGCTGGATTTCCGAGCGGCGCTTCCTGCATGCCCTCAACTACTGCATGTTGCTGCCCGGGCCCGAGGCCCAGCAGTTGGCGACCTACATCGGCTGGCTGATGCATCGAACCTGGGGTGGAGTGATCGCCGGAGCGCTGTTTGTGTTGCCCTCACTGTTTATTCTGATCGCCTTGTCCTGGATGTACATTGCCTTTGGCGAAGTGCCGGTGGTGGCCGGACTCTTCTATGGCATCAAGCCTGCTGTGACGGCGATCGTCGTACAAGCGGCCCACCGCATCGGCTCACGGGCGCTGAAGAACAATTGGCTCTGGGCCATGGCGGCGGCGTCGTTTACCGCGATCTTCGCCTTCAATGTCCCGTTCCCGCTGATCGTGCTGGGTGCAGCACTGATCGGTTATATGGGAGGAAGGCTGGCTCCAGAGAAATTCAGGGCCGGGGGCCATAGCGCCGCCAAAAAGTCATTCGGCCCGGCCTTGATCGATGACGACACCCCATCTCCCGAGCATGCCCGCTTTAGCTGGCTGAAACTGGCGCTGCTGGCGCTCATTGGCGCAGCGCTGTGGGCGTTGCCGATGGGTGCGCTGACTGCGCTCTATGGCTGGCACGGCACCCTGACCCAGATGGGCTGGTTCTTTACCAAGGCCGCATTGCTGACGTTCGGCGGCGCCTATGCCGTGCTGCCCTATGTGTATCAGGGCGCAGTCGGCCACTATGGCTGGTTGACTCCGACCCAGATGATCGATGGCCTGGCCCTGGGGGAAACCACGCCCGGGCCACTGATCATGGTGGTGGCTTTCGTCGGCTTTGTCGGGGCTTATGTCTCGCAGGTGTTCGGCGCCGATCAAGTGTTTCTGGCCGGTGCCATCGCGGCCAGCCTGGTGACCTGGTTCACCTTCCTGCCTTCGTTCCTGTTCATTCTCGCCGGCGGCCCGCTGGTGGAGTCGACCCACAACGAACTCAAGTTCACTGCGCCGCTGACAGGGGTTACCGCCGCCGTGGTGGGGGTGATCCTCAACCTGGCGTGTTTCTTTGGCTACCACGTGCTGTGGCCAACAGGTTTCAGCGGCAGTCTCGACTGGCCTTCCGCGCTGATTGCAATCGCCGCGGCAGTCGCCTTGTTCCGCTTCAAGCGCGGCGTGATTCAGGTACTGATGGCCTGTGCGCTCATCGGCTTGGCAGTGCATCTGCTGCGCTAGAGCACGCGGACTGACTGACAATCTCTGGCGGGCACTGGGCCTGCCAGACCACCAGCCTACTGAGTTAGGCAGGAGGTGTTCCATGAGGTGGATTACCCGCGAACGACCCAAGATCGACCGTATCGCCTGTCCCTGGCTGATCACCCGCTTTATTGATCCTCAGGCCGAGTTCCTATACGTGCCCAGCGCTGATGTGCTGCGGATTGCAGCAGAGAGAGACGCGGCGCCCTACGACATTCCCGGTGTCGAGCTTACCCACGAGGGCGAGTTGTGCAGCTTCGATGCCTTCCTGAAGAAGTACCAGCTCAGCGAGCCTGCCTTGCAACATCTGGCCAGGATCGTGCGAGGGGCTGATACCTCCCGGCTGGATCTGACACCACAATCGGCGGGGTTGTACGCGATTTCACTGGGCCTGTCGCAGCGTTTTACCGATGACCATGAAATGCTCGCGCGCGGCCTGATCCTGTACGACGCGCTCTATGCCTGGTGCAAGGATTGCCAGGGCGAATCGCATAATTGGCCTCCACAGATGTGAGGAGGCCCGCTCGTACCAAAGCCCAGCCTGACGCTGGGCTTTTACCATTTAGTGGCAGTGGTAATCGTTGGTCTTGTGGTTGCGATGACAACCTTTTGCATCAGTGCCACCGCTATGGGCGAAGGCAGCGACGGAAGTAATCGAGAGTACAGCGGCGATCAGAATGGCAGACAGTTTCATCAGGGCTTGCTCCATGCTCATGTTGTTATAGGCGTGAGATCCCTCACGTCTCTCAGAATACGGCCAATTGCCTTTATCGAGCAGGCAGCTACCTCACTCATCTCCCGACCATTCGACGAAAGGCTGCGCGCCTATTTCTTGAGCTGCCACTGCCTCTGGTTTAGGATGTTCTCATATCCCCCCTAGGGGGATATAGAGTCACCCGCAAACGGAGAACTCGCCGCTCTCTTTCTTCAAGCAACATTCGACAACCAAGTGATCACGCGCCCTGCCTTGTGAGATGCCCATGCTGAAAATCCTCGCCAACCGAACCTACCGTCATATCTTCCTCGCCCAAGTGATTGCGTTGGTCGGTACAGGCCTTGCGACCGTCGCATTGGGACTGCTGGCCTTCGACCTTGCGGGAGCCCAAGCGGGTGCAGTCCTCGGTACAGCGTTGGCGATCAAAATGACGGCCTATATCGGCGTTGCGCCGATCGCCGCGGCTTTTGCAGAACGCCTGCCACGTAAGACTATGCTGGTCTCACTGGACTTGGTACGTGCTCTGGTCGCGCTTGCCCTGCCGTTCGTGACGGAGGTCTGGCAGGTCTACGTACTGATTTTTGTCCTGCAATCAGCCTCAGCCGCATTCACCCCAACATTTCAAGCGACCATTCCGGACATACTGCCGGATGAGGACGACTACACTCGTGCCCTGTCCCTATCGCGCCTGGCCTACGATCTCGAGAGCGTCGCCAGCCCGATGCTCGCCGCCGCGTTGCTGAGCGTGGTCAGCTTCCATAGTCTGTTCGCCGGCACCGTCATCGGTTTTCTCGCCTCGGCAGCTCTGGTCTCGACAGTCCTGCTGCCGAAGGCGAAGCAGACGCCACGGCGCAGTATTTACGAGCGGACTACCCGCGGCATGCGCATCTTCCTGGCAACGCCTCGCTTGCGCGGGCTGTTGGCGTTAAACCTGACGGTAGCGGCGGCCAGTGCCATGGTTATCGTCAATACGGTGGTGCTGGTCCAATCGCGCTTCGCTTTGCCTCAGAGCTCCACAGCACTGGCGCTGGCCGCGTTCGGCGGTGGCTCCATGATCGCAGCCCTGGTATTGCCTCGTCTGTTGAAAGACATCAAGGACCGAACGGCCATGCTGTTTGGCGGGGGGATACTGGTTGCCGGCCTGGCCATTGGCATCAACCTGACCACCTACAACTTCCTGCTACCTCTGTGGGTGGTACTGGGCATGGGTTATTCGCTGGCCCAGACCCCGAGCGGTCGACTATTGCGTCGCTCGGCGCACGCCGAGGACCGCCCGGCACTGTTTGCCGCCCAATTTGCCTTGTCCCACGCCTGCTGGTTGATTACCTATCCATTAGCGGGATGGCTGGGTGCCGACATCAGCCTGACTGCATCGTTTGTCGGGCTCGCCGTGGTAGCAGCTGGTGCATTGTTGGTCAGCATGGTGATCTGGCGTCCAGCGCATGACCTGGAGTCAATCAAGCATACCCATGAGAACCTGCCGGAAGGTCACACTCACCTGAATGAGCACGGTGGCACCGATCATCAGCATCCATATGTCATTGATGACCAGCATCGTCGCTGGCCGAACAGGTAACCCATCAGCATCGTTTCTCAGCGATGCCCTAGCCGGGTGTCTGGATCAACTTTGATTTGGGCGGCAATCCTGTCGCGCTCCTCCAGCGCAATGCTGCGTGTCAGGCCTAGAGGTACTTGGTGATTTGTTTGAAGGCTTCCAGCGGTGCGCGCTCACCATTGTTCAGCGCCGAAACGGTGTCCTCCAGGCAGTGATCAATGTGATCCTGGATCAGTGTGCGCTTGGCCTGGCACACCGCTTTCTCGACAGCATGCAGCTGCTGGGCGATGTCCACGCACTCACGACCCTCTTCGATCATGGTGATGATGCTGCGCAGATGGCCGTCCGCCCGCTTGAGGCGCTTGATGATCGCCTCGTGGCTTTGGTGGGTATGGGGATGGCTGTGTTCGTGTTCGTGCTCACTCATGACTTGAGCCTCGGGCCTCAATGAATTACGCTGGCATCCTATCCCCCTAGGGGGATATGGTCAAACGCACCACAGTCCTAAGTAAACGAGTCGAAACACGATCACTATGTTCAGCAGAACACTGACAACGACGGTGGTATTCGCGCTTGCTCTCGCCATGTTCATGGCTTGGGCCGGGCATACCCGTACGCTGTTGGTGATGTCGGAGCAGCCCTCCTGGGAGATTGCTCAAGACGCCCACCACTCTCATGACGAGCAAGCCGAGATATCGTGTGCGAGCTGCTCGGATCACTATCACTCGCCGTTGACCCCTGACCATCAGCACGAGACGCCACAACTCACTTCTGCGTTGACTTTCGCTGTACAGCCGAAGCTATCCATGCGAGTCGATGCCCCTCGCTATTCCGTTCCGCGCCCACCGATTTCCTTGATCGAGCGTCCACCTCGTCCTTCGTTCGCATCCTGACCATGGCCGCCCTGCGGCCTTTGATCCCTGCAACATAGGATTGATCTATGCATTCGCACTCGATGAGCGGCGTTGACGCATTTACTGCGCCTTCGCGTCGCCTGCTACTGCTGTTGTTTTTATTTGTCGCGTCACTTTTCCTCGCAATGCCCGAGGCGATGGCTCATGCCGTCGCCGAAGGGGATAAAGGTTTCATCCAGGAAAGCTCCGGCGTCATGTTACTGCCCTTCATCTACATGGGCGCCAAGCACATGATGACGGGCTACGACCACCTGCTGTTTCTGTTCGGGGTGATCTTCTTCCTCTACCGACTGAAAGACGTGGGGCTCTACGTCACACTATTCGCTGTAGGCCACTCGGTCACGCTGCTGCTTGGCGTGCTGACCGAGGTCAGCATCAGCTCCTACATTATCGACGCCATCATTGGTTTCTCGGTGGTGTACAAGGCGCTCGACAACCTGGGCGCGTTCCAGCGCTGGTTCGGTTTCCAACCTGATACCAAGGTGGCCACGCTGGTTTTCGGCCTGCTTCACGGTTTCGGTCTGGCCACCAAGATCCAGGAATACGAGATCTCACCTGATGGCCTGATTCCCAACCTGCTCGCCTTCAACGTCGGCGTCGAGATCGGACAATTACTGGCCCTCAGCGCGATTCTTATTTTGATGGGGTATTGGCGGCGCACCGGCAGTTTCTGGCGCCATGCCTACACCGTTAACGTCGCAATGATGAGTGCCGGTTTCCTGCTGATGGGTTACCAAATCACCGGCCTGTTTGTCTCCGCGTAAGGAATTCTGACCATGTTCAATACTCCACTTCCAACCGTTAATGAATTGCCTAGTACTCGCCAATTGGTGCGTTCGACTGTCATTGCACTGCTGACTGCGGTCGGCCTTCTGGTGACCGTGGTCATGCCTGCGGAATATGCCGTTGATCCTACGGGCGTGGGCCGCGCACTGGGTCTGACGCAAATGGGCGAACTGAAAATCACCCTAGCCCAGGAAGCTTTAGCGGATACCACTCCATCGCAACCGGCAGCTCCAGAGCGTCAAGTTGCGCAAGTCCAACCTGCTGCGAAACCTGTTACTCAGCCAGTGATGACACCTGACCCAGCTTTGAAGACGAATCAAATGACCGTCACGCTCAAGCCAGGTGAAGGGACGGAAATCAAGCTGGAAATGTTGAAGAACAAAACTGTCAGCTATGAATGGACAACGGCTGGTGGGCCTGTGAACTACGACACTCATGGCGAGCCCTACAACGGTGAAAAAGGTTACTTCCACAGTTACACCAAGGGCAAGCAAGTGAATGGTGACAAAGGTGAATTCACCGCCATTTTTGACGGCACCCACGGTTGGTTCTGGCGCAATCGCAGCAATAACGACGTGACCATCTCACTCAAAACGACTGGCGATTACTTGAGCGTCAAACAATAGTCCGAAACAGCGATGGCTGTCCTACTGCCGAAAACGCAGGGTTCAGCCTGACTACAGACCCATTGATTTAATAAATTTTTTGAAGAGCCTTCCCATGAAAACCCCAACCACTCTGATTCGTTCGATGCTCCTGACCTGCCTCCTTGGCCTGATGACGGCATGCGGCGGCGGAGAGAAAGGCGCAACCTCCGAGAGTGCCGATCACGGGCACTCACACGAGTAATACCCTTAAAAAGGCAAGGCCGCATTTGCGGCCTTGTTTGCTTCTGCATGACGAAATGCTTTAGCCCCACATCCGGCGATTGAACGACACCAATTAATGTCTATTTTGGGGTGTGGATTCGACCGGTCGATGCAACAGTTTGGCTAAAATTTTCAGCGTGCTGAGAGCAACGCAACCGCCGCAAAAGTAAAATCATACGCAGCTTCAAACCGGGCGCTAAACCGGGTATGACTCATGTTAAACCGTACTAAAACCTATATTTCATGAGGCCTACACCCTATGACTTCTGCTTTAACGTGTAACGATGACCGTGGATTTACACGGAACTCGATAGACTGAAAATCCCCGTAATCACTCGCTGATACGGGGATTTTGCTTTTTGGGATCGCGGTGCCTGACGCGCAACTCCCTCACAGGCGCTCTGCTAGACTAAAAACGGTTCATCCCTGATCTGGAGAACCGTCATGTTGGAAAAATTTGAACGCTATCCACTCATGTTTGGCCCAACGCCGATCGAGAAACTGAATCGTCTGTCGGCATGTCTCGGTGGCAATATCGAGCTCTATGCCAAACGAGAGGATTGCAACTCCGGACTTGCGTTTGGCGGCAACAAGATCCGCAAGCTGGAATACATCATTCCCGATGCCATTGCCTCGCAGGCGGACACGCTGGTGTCCATCGGTGGCGTCCAGTCAAACCACACGCGCCAGGTCGCGGCTGTCGCTGCCAAACTCGGCATGAAGTGCCGTCTCGTTCAAGAAAGCTGGGTTCCATTCCCGGATGCGGTCTACGACCGGGTCGGGAATATCCTGATGAGCCGCGTGCTGGGGGCGGAGATTGAATTCGTCGATGAAGGTTTCGATATCGGTATCCGCGAGAGCTGGGAGCGGGCGCTAGAAGACGTCAAGGCGAAAGGAGGCAAACCGTATGCAATTCCCGCCGGCGCTTCCATGCACAAATATGGAGGTCTGGGCTATGTTGGCTTCGCCGAAGAAGTACGCGAGCAAGAGGCCAGGATGGGGATCAGGTTTGATTACATCATCGTCTGCACTGTGACCGGCTCCACACATGCAGGCATGTTGGTGGGATTTGCCAAGGATGGTCGTGCGCGCAATGTGATTGGTATCGACGCCTCCGCCACACCTGAACAAACCAGGGCACAAGTGCTGGCAATCGCTCAACATACGGCGAAGCTTATTGGACTTGGCCAGGAAATCACAGCTGACGATGTTGTCCTTAAAGAAGAATATGCCTATCCGGCCTATGGCATTCCATCAGAAGAAACCAATACAGCCATTCGGTTGTGCGCTCGCATGGAAGGCATGATGACAGACCCGGTCTATGAGGGAAAATCCATGCAAGGCCTCATCGATCTCGTCCGCCAGGGGTTTTTCCCGGATGGATCGAAGGTTCTCTATGCACATCTCGGCGGTGTACCAGCGATTAACGCGTATAGCTATGTCTATCGAAACGGCTGATTTTTGTAAAAGGTCACAAGCTGCGATCGAGAAGTTAACGCACGCAATAAGGCCCTACTAACTCCTCTTCGTCATCCGCATCAATGTGCCACTACCGTTATTGCCTGCCGCCGGTCCGGCAGCGAGACCAATGACCGGCACTTTAGAGCCAGCCGCCGTAAAGATCCCGGCGGTGATGCTGAAACGGGTGGACGCTGAAGGTAATGCCGTGGTTGGCGATAAATTGATTCCTGTCGAACTCCACTGCTCGCGTCCTTATCGAGTCCAGAAAGGCGCGAAGTTTCCACCAGGGTAGTGATTTTCGCAAATGGCAATCACGGCTGTTGGTGCCCGTTTCAACTCCATAAATGCCTATACCAGTCGGGTCCGCATCAGGCCTTTTTGGTCCGTGGCAGAAAGATCGCCAAGACGCCAAGCAGCGGCAAGAACGAACACAGAAAGTACACGTACTCGATGCCGTGAATATCCGCCAGATGCCCGAGCAACGCTGCGCCAATCCCGCCGAAGCCGAACATCAGGCCGAAGAATATCCCGGCAATCATCCCGACATTTCCCGGCACCAGTTCTTGCGCATACACCACGATGGCCGAGAATGCCGAGGCGAGGATGAAACCGATCACCACGGCCAGGACGCTGGTCCAGAACAGGTCGACGTGGGGCAGCATCAGGGTGAACGGTGCGACGCCAAGGATGGAGAACCAGATCACCGCCTTGCGCCCGATCTTGTCGCCGATCGGCCCGCCGAAGAAAGTCCCTGCCGCTACCGCACCGAGAAACAGGAACAGGTGCAGCTGCGAACTGGCCACCGACAAGTCGAATTTTTCAATCAGGTAGAACGTGAAGTAACTGGTGAGGCTGGCCATGTAGAAATACTTGGAGAACACCAGCAACCCGAGTACCACCAATGCGCTGATCACCCGGCCTTTCGACAAGCCGTGAGTCGCTGTCTGACCTTGTTTGAGCTTGAACAGGTTTAGGTGGTTGGCGTACCAGCGACTGATCCGATACAGCACGAACAACGCAAACAGCGCGAACAATCCGAACCAGGCCACATGACCCTGACCGTAGGGAATGATGATCGCCGCTGCCAGCAGCGGACCGAAAGCCGAGCCCGCATTACCGCCGACCTGAAATGTCGACTGCGCCAAGCCGAAACGCCCACCCGAAGCCAACCGCGCCACACGAGAAGCTTCCGGGTGAAAGGTCGATGAGCCGACACCGATCAACCCCGCCGCCAGCAGAATCATCGGGAAGTTACTGACCACGGACATCATTAGAATGCCGATCAATGTGCAGACAGTACCGGCCGGCAATAACCACGGCTTGGGATGACGATCAGTGTGATAACCGACCCATGGCTGCAACAGCGAGGCCGTCAGTTGAAAGGTCAGGGTGATCAGACCGATCTGGGTGAAGGTCAGGCCATAGCTGGCCTTGAGCATCGGATAGATCGACGGCAATACCGCCTGAATCAGGTCGTTGATCAAATGCGCCAGCGCCACCGCGCCGATGATGCGCATGACCAACGGACTACTTTGTGAAGTGGCGGACGCCGACGTGGCGGCGGACTGAGCGTTGCTGATGGCCATGAGAGTTTCCGTACTGCGGATGGGTGCGCACTGGCAGGTCGGTCAATGTGCCATTTTTCGGTGCAGGTGCGCCATCCCCTTAGCCTGCTAACGACTTCAAAAAATAAAGTGATAGCGCAAAGCCATGGTCTGAATCTTGCCTTGTTTATCCGCTTCAACGCGGCCCCTTACAAAGGGAACCGAGAATGGGAAGTTTCGCTACAGAGTCGGCCTACAGAGCGGACCAAGGTGAACTTTCGAGGCCTTTTAGAAGGGCACGAGTCGCGGTCGCAATGACCTCGACGCACGCCAATGGTGCGTGGTGTCCAGAGGAGTCATGGGGCATGCAGGCTTTTTTATCACCGGGGATCGGGCTACTGGGGCGCTTCGGCTTCGCGCGCAAATTTCAGCTGCTGTTTCTGCTGTTTATCCTGCCACTGGCGGGCAGTCTGTGGATGATCGGTCAGGATTATCGTGACAAGTTGAACCTGATCTCCGGCGAACGCGCCGGGGTTCGTCAATTGCTCGCCCTCGATGCGCTCGACAATCTGCTCACCGCCCAGCGTGACCGCGCCGCTCGTTGGCGCGCCACCGAAACCAATCGCCAGCCGACACCCGCAACCATCGCGGCGATGGCAGCCTTCGACGCAGTTCAGCCGGCTGTCGCCCAAGCCACCACGGACCTGGGCAATTCCCTTAAAACCGAAGGCGCCGAGGGTCAAACCCTCACCCGCTATCAAGCCCTGCAAAGCGCGCTCACCGGCCTGGACTCGAAAAGCCTGAGCAGCGTCGGTTGGTGGCCGGACGGTTACGATCGCTTCACCAATGCCTTGAGTGCTCTGCAAGCCTTGCGCGAACAAATCGCCATGGACAGTCGCCTGACCCTCGCCCCGTGGCTGGAAACCTGGTTGCTGACGCAGATTTCCACCCAGCATGCACCGGACCTGATCGAGCGGGTCGGTCGTCTCGCCTCCGTCGGTCAGGCCTCAGTAGTGTCCGGGCAGTTCACCCTGCAAAGCCGCCTGCAACTGCGAGACTTGCGCAGTCGCATCGGCGATGCCCGGGAGCAGCTTGTTAAAACCGCTGGCCTGCTGGAAGCGCGCCTGCCCAGCGCCTTGCAAACCTGGGCCGGGCAATACCACGACAGCCTCAAACACCTGGACGCCGGTTTGAAAGTGCTGGACGAGGGTGTTTTCGGCGGCAGCATCAACCTCAAGCCGGAAGACTTTGAACGCAGTCTCGATGCCCTCCTCGGCGACCTCGCCTCGTTGCGCCAGCAATCGTTGGTTTCGCTGGATCAACGGCTGGATTATTACCACGGCTCGGCCATCCGCCAGTTCACCCTGGTGGCGACAGTTTTTGGCTGCCTGCTACTGGCTGCGTTGTACCTGTTCATCTGTTTGCAGGCTTCGATCCGTCGCAGCGCCAGCGGCATCACGCTACTGGCCGAAGCGTTGCGTGACGGCAACCTGAGCCTGCAAGTACCGGTGCAGGGCCGCGACGAACTGGCTGCTATCAGCACCGCCCTGAATGTCGCCGTGGTGCAACTGCGCAACAGTCTGTTGGGGGTCGATCATGAAACCCTGCAATTGAGCAACGCGGTGCGCACCCTCAACGATCACTCCAGCGGCGCTCTCGGCGAAGTCGAGGCTCAGCAGTTGCAAATCAGCCAGATCGCCGCTGCGGCCACGCAACTGGCGGCCACCTCTCAAGGTGTCGCTCAGAGCTGCGAACAGGCCTCAGGCAGCGCTCAGCACACCCAGCGCATCGCCGCCGACAGCAGCCGCGACAGTCAACGCACGACGGCGAGTATTCAGCAGCTCAATCAGCGCTTGAACGACACTGCAGCGGCACTGGGCCGGGTCAGCGAGCAAGGGCAGCAGATTCAATTGGTGGTCGATACCATTCGCGGCGTGGCCGAGCAGACCAATCTGCTCGCCCTTAACGCCGCCATCGAGGCCGCACGGGCCGGCGAGCAAGGTCGTGGCTTTGCCGTAGTGGCCGATGAAGTGCGCAGCCTGTCGCAACGCACCCAGTCCTCCACCGCGCAAATCGCCGGCACCGTCGACAGCCTGCGCAGCACCGTCAATGAAGCCGTAAGCCTGATGGAAGCCGCCTGCGGCCAGGCCCAATCGGATGCGCAAGCTGTCACCGGTCTCGGCGAGCGACTGGGGCAAATCGCCAGCGCGGTGCAGAGCGTCACCGATACCCTGGCGCAGATCGCCACCGCCGTCGAAGAGCAAGCGAGCACCGCCGATGAAGTCAGCGGCAACATCCAGCAAGTCGATCAGGCGGCGGTACGCTTGCTTGAAGGCGCACGAGCGGTGAATCTCGCAGCGGACACCTTGAGCCAGGGCAGCAAGGCCTTGAGTGCGAATACCGGGAGATTTCAGCTCGGCTGACGCCCTGCCTTGGCCTGATTTTTCGGGTCAGAGGGATAAGCGGTTGAAAGTGTGGAGAAATATTTTAAATTTACGCTTGACGCATCTTCGTTCCAGGTGAATAATGCGCGCCACTTGGCTACATAGCTCAGTTGGTTAGAGCATAGCATTCATAATGCTGGGGTCCGGGGTTCAAGTCCCTGTGTAGCCACCAAGTACCGATTTATAGAGATCCCAGGATGTCTATAAATCACCTCAAGAAGCCCGCCTCGTGCGGGCTTTCTTGTATCTGGATATCCATCCTGATCTACCTGCATTTTTCCCATCGTGTATGCCCCCAACTGGAGGCATACACGGATGAAGCGTAGCGATATCAAACGCCGTCCCCTCTTCAAATACCACCCTAAGTCAATCTGGCTCCTGAAGCTTCTTGGGGATCACCTGGGCGATTTCGGCTCTTCGCCAGCACCCACACTTCTCATGTTGGAGTTGTGGTGCTCATAGATAGCCTTACACCCTGAAAAAATAGCCATACTCATGGCAAATGATAAGAATTATCATTAAGTTCATTTCCATGGCCTATATCGCGCTCAACTCTGCCAATGCTCGACAGACGGTATTGCACGGTCTTTTCGGGTAGTGCCCGAGGTTCGCATATTGTCTGCGGCTCAGACAATGCTACGACCTGAGCGAATACCTCTGCAGCGATGTCTGCAGCATTATGAGTGCAGCCCAGCCGCGCACGCAGACGACTCAGCAACCAACCATGGTGGTCAAAGCAGCAAACGACACCTTTGAAGCCTTGGCTCGTGAATGGGATTACAAGACATCCATGACTTAGCCCGTGTCAGCAGAGCGATGAACACCCCCTTGGAGGGGGGTCATAAGTTTCTGTCATCGGGAAAGGCCGTGAATCAGGCCCATGTCTCGCAAGAAGAACTGCCCGCTAACGATAGACCGGATGACGACGGCAGAGCGCCACCACTTGTTCGCGCACCTGGTGCCTGACCTTCTCGCTATCGCCGTTTTCCAGGGCGTCCAGTATGTCGCACAACCAGCCCGCCACTTGCTCGCATTCGACCACGCCGAAACCTCGAGTGGTAACCGCCGGGGTACCGATGCGCAGCCCGGAGGTCACGAACGGTGAGCGCGGATCATTGGGTACTGAGTTCTTATTGGCGGTAATGTAGGCCTTGCTCAGGGCCGCATCGGCTTCCTTGCCGGTGTAAGGCCTGTCGGACAGGTCGATTAGCATCATGTGGTTGTCAGTGCCGCCGGAGACGATCTTGTAACCACGTCGTTGCAACACGGCTGCCATGGTCCGGGCGTTGATCACCACTTGAGTCTGATAGGTTTTGAACTCGGGCGTCAGTGCTTCCTTGAAGGCGACGGCCTTGGCAGCGATCTGGTGCATCAGCGGGCCGCCCTGGACGCCCGGGAATACCGCAGAATCGAGCTTTTTGTAGAACACTTCGTCTTGCCCCTTGGACAAAATCAAGCCGCCCCGTGGACCGCGCAGGGTTTTGTGAGTGGTGCTGGTGACCACGTGGGCGTGCGGCAATGGGTCCGGGTATTCGCCGGCGGCGACCAGCCCCGCGACGTGGGCCATGTCGACCCAGAAAATGGCCCCGACCTTGTCGGCAATGGTCCGCATACGCGCCCAGTCTTTGCACCGCGAGTAGGCAGAAAAGCCACCGATCAGCATTTTCGGTCGCGTTTCCAGAGCGATGCGTTCCATCTCGTCGTAGTCGAGAAAACCCGTCTCAGGGTCAAGGCCATAAGGAACGATCTTGTAATGACGGCCCGAGAAGTTTGAAGGGTTACCGTGGGTCAGGTGGCCACCGTGGGCCAGGTTCATGCCCATCACCGTATCGCCGGGATTGATCAATGCCAGGAATACCGCGGCGTTCGCCTGTGCACCTGCATGCGGCTGCACATTGGCGTAGTCGCAATTGAACAGGGCCTTGACCCGCTCGATGGCCAGGCGCTCGGCCACATCGACATACTCACAGCCGCTGTAGTAGCGCTTGCCTGGATAGCCTTCGGCGTATTTATTGGTGAGCACGGTGCTCTGGATTTTCATCACCAGAGGGCTGGCGTAATTTTCGGAAGCGATTAGTTCAACGTGGTCTTCCTGACGATGTTCTTCGTTATGAATCGCCTCACACAGCTCGGCGTCGAATGCTTCAAGGGTCAGCGTTGAGTCGTACATATGAAGGGGTCCTTGGTTGGAAAATAAGCCGGTTTACGAGAAGAGCCGTGCTGCGATGGCGAGGACATCGGATGGCTTCCTGTAGAGCTGGATCAAACGCACACTCGCCGGATCACGTCCGACCCGCTGACAGGCATTGGCGAAAGTCCTCGATGCTGGTGGCCTGTGGGTAACGGCCATGACGCTCGTGCAGGGTGACGGTTTCTTCCAGTTGATCGAGCATCAATGGGTGGCTCCTTTGGTCGTCACAACAGCGTCGGCAGCCGGAATGACCACCGTCTCGCGACGTGGTAAGCGGCCATTGAGTAAGGCGTAGGCCGCCAGACCGATCAGCACCCCCCAGAACGCCCCGCCGATCCCCAACAAGGTGATGTTCGCGGCGGACGCCAGAAAGGTGATCAGCGAGGCTTCGCGGGTTTTGACGTCAGCCATGGCGCTGGCCAGGTTCGCGCCGATAGTGCCGAGCAGGGCCAGTCCGGCCAGCGTCGTAATGAAGGTGGCCGGTAACGCCATGAACACTGCAGCGAGAGTCACTCCGAAAATCCCTACGTGGATGTAGAACAGTCCCGCGGCAACCCCGGCGATCCAACGCTTGGACGGATCTTCCGAGGCTTCTTTGCCGGTGCAGATGGCCGCCGTGATGGCCGCGATATTGAAGGCGTGAGAACCGAAGGGCGCCATTAGCAAGGAGCCCAGCCCTGTGACAGTCAGGATAGGATTAGCGCTGGTGCTGAAGCCATCGTTGCGCAGCACCAGCATGCCCGGCATGTACTGGCCGGTGAGCGTGATCAGGAACAGCGGCAGCGCGACACTGAGCAACGCATTGACCGAGAACTCAGGCCGTGTGAATACCGGTGCTGCGAATTGCAGCACTAGCCCCGAAAAATCCACACGGCCTTGAGTCAGAAGAAACGCCAGCCCCAGCACCAGAATGCCCACCACCGCGTAACGTGCGGTAAAGCGCTTGAGCACAACGTAAACGGCAATCAGCAACCCGACCAACACGGGGTCAAGGCTCATGCCACCAAACGCGCCGATACCGAATTGCAGCAGGATACCGGCCAACAGGCCCGCAGCCACGCCCGGCGGAATCAGGCGGATGACTTTTTCGAAGCAGCCGGACAAACCCAGCAGTACGAAGGCGGCAGCCGAAATGATGTACGCACCCACCGCCTCGGCGTAGGGCGTGGTGGACAGCGCAACGACCAGAAAGGCCGCAGCGGGTGTCGACCAGGCGGTAATGATTGGCTCACGGCTCGCCCAACTGAGAAACAGCCCGGTAATCCCCACGCCAATCGACACCGACCACACCCAGGACGCCGTCAGCTCGGGGCTGAGTCCGGCGATCTTGGCGGCCTGAAAGACCAGGATGAACGTGCCGCCATAATTGACGATGACTGAAATCAGCCCGGCGACAATCGGATGCAGAAGGTCGCGTAGACACAGGCGCGACGCATAGGCTGACGAAGACATGATGGATTCGCTCCTTGCAAAACGAGGTGGTTAGCCTCGGGTGAGAGGTGATTTATGGGTAAGTACTTCCATCAGCAACGCCATCGGGCCTGCGCTGAAGTTGTGTGACCTGGTCATGGCCGAGTACCCCCTGTTCAAAATCGTTCGCAGCGCGTCTGCTCGCCGCGCACAAAGGCAGTGGCGAGGGGCGAATTCTACGGATAGACTGGCCTGCCATTGCAGGCCAATTTATTAAAGTAAGGCAGACCGCATGGCGAAAACGTTCGAGCTCGAAACGCTAAAAATTCGCCTCAACGATGCTGAGTTTCAGCTGCTGGATCTGCACCAGCGGATTCAGCGCGCACTGCGTGAGCTGATCCTCGATGGCGCCCTTGATCCAGGCTTGAAGCTGCCCGCGACCCGGGTCCTGGCCAAGTCACTCGGGGTTGCCCGCGACACCGTTGAAAACGCCTACGTGCAACTGCACCGCGACGGTTTTATCGTGCGGCGCGAGGGGGCTGGCAGTTATGTCTGCGAAACGCTGGGTACCGAATTGCGCGGCGCGGCACGCCGCCGCATCAAGGCGCAAGAGGTCAAAAGCAGCCACGCGCCACCGGGGGCCGGCTTGAGCCAGCGCGGGCGGATGATCTTCGACAGTGGCGGTGTAAACGATCAGCAGGTGATCAAGGCATTTACGACCGGCCTGCCGGAAACCCGCACCTTCCCCACCGATGTCTGGGAGCGCCTGCAACGCCAGGTCATGAAGGACCATCGCGCCAACGTGCTGTTGCATGGTGACCCGCAAGGAGTCGAGCCGCTGCGCAAGGCGATTGCCACCTACTTGAACCTCGAACGCGGGGCCAAATGCTCCCCCGACCAGATCATGGTATTGAGCAGCACTCGCCAGGCTCTTTTTCTGTGTGCGCAGTTGTTGGTGGATGCCGGCAAACCGATCCTGCTGGAAAACCCGGGCTACTATGGCGCCAAAAAGGCCTTTGAAACCGCCGAGACCAAGGTTCTGCCCATCGATGTCGATGAACTGGGCATACGCACTGACCTGCTATACGCCGACCGCAGCGGCGCCAATTGCGTCTATGTCACACCGTCTCATCAATACCCCACCGGCGCGACCTTGCCGCTGGAACGTCGTCTTGAGCTGATCAACTGGGCCGCAGAGAAGGGCAAGTGGGTCATCGAAGATGACTACGACAGCGAGTTTCACTACGACGGGCAGCCGACCGCCTGCGTACAGGGCCTGGACAAGTACCAGCGTACGCTCTACATCGGCACCTTCAGCAAGACCCTCTACCCCGGGTTGCGAATGGGCTACATGGTACTGCCCTACGAGTTGATCAAAGCCTTCACCTACGCGCGCAGCATGATGGACGGCCACACGCCACAAATCCTGCAACTGACCCTGGCGCGCTTTATGGAGGACGGCCATTACAACGCTCATGTCCGGGCCATGCGCAAGCTGTATGCCGGGCGCCGTTCCATCATGCTCGACGCGATCGGCAAGCACTTGGACGGCATCGTTACCGCCTTGCACCCTCCCGGCGGGCTGCAAATTCCTTGCCTGCTGCACGATGGCTGGTCTGAGGAAAAAACCATCCGCCAAGCGGCCTGCGCGGGCGTACAGCTTTCCGGCCTGAGCCGGTTGTATGCCGGCGATCAGAAGAAACAAGGTTGGCTATTGGGCTATTCGTCCTTGACCGCTTATGAAATCGAAGCGGCCATGCTGCGCCTGGCCAATGCACTGAAAACCCGGTAGGGAAATGTCTGGCGGCTGGCCCAGGGCATAGTTCATCAACAGGCGATACACGGCACCGCAAACCGTGAGGCTCAAGCCGGCTTACCGAAAGGTAAGCCGTTTTTTTATGCCTCGAGAAAAGTGACATTCACTTCAGGACGGCAGACCTGATTTGCGTCTCTCCCCCTCAGGCCGATAAAGTCCCCAGACCTTTTATCCCATGGACGGAGTGCCCCGCGTGTTCTCAGCCTTTCACTTGAGCCGCTATCGCCTGTCAGCCTTTTCGCTGATTGCCACCGCTTTAACCCTCGCCGCATGTAATACCCTGCCCTCTTCGTCGTCAGTTTCTACTCTGCCGGTCGCCCCGGAAGTCGCCTCCGGTTATCGCACCGACCTGCAGACCCGGCATGCCTCGAAACACATGGCCGCAGCCGCCAACCCGCTGGCAGCCGAAGCCGGACGGGAGATGCTGCGTCAGGGCGGCTCGGCGATTGATGCAGCCATTGCCATGCAAGCGGTGTTGACGCTGGTCGAACCGCAATCGTCGGGCATTGGCGGTGGCGCATTGATTGTGCTGTGGGATGGCAAGGCTGTGCGCACTTACGACGGTCGCGAAACCGCTCCGGCCGGCGCCACCGAGAAACTGTTCCTGCAAGCCGACGGCACACCGATGCCGTTCACCCAAGCACAGATCGGCGGGCGCTCAGTGGGGACGCCGGGTGTGTTGCGGGCCTTGGAGCTGGCCCATCAGAAGCACGGTCGCCTGCCGTGGGCGAAGTTGTTCGAGCCCGCCATCAAACTCGCGGAACAAGGCTTCGCCCTCTCGCCACGACTGCATCGGCTGATCGCAGCGGACGCGTTCATACCGCGCTCACCGGATATGGCCGCGTACTTTCTGAATGCTGATGGCAGCCCAAAAGCCGTCGGTACACAACTGAAAAACCCGGCACTCGCCGCTGTGTTGAAACGAATCGCCAAGGAAGGTCCCGACGCGCTGTACGCAGGCCCGATCGCAAAAGAGATCGTCGCCAAGGTTCAGGGCCATGCCAACCCCGGCAGCCTGTCGCTGAACGACCTCCAAGGCTATAAGGCCAAGGAACGCACCCCGCTGTGCACCGACTACAAGCGCTGGCAGGTCTGCGGCATGCCGCCGCCGTCGTCGGGTGGGATCGCCGTGGCGCAAATCCTCGGCACCTTGCAGGCGCTGGAATCCCGTGACCCGCGTTTTGCCCTGGCGCCACTCAAACCGGTCCAGACCCGCAAACCGGCGGGCATCGAACCGGCGCCTGAAGCCGTGCACCTGATCGCCGAAGCCGAGCGCCTGGCTTACGCCGATCGAGCACTGTACGTCGCCGACACCGACTTCGTACCCGTGCCGGTAAAAGGTCTGATCGACCCGACTTATCTGGCCAGCCGCGCCGCGTTGATTGGCGACCGTAGCATGGGCCTGGCCAAACCCGGCACCCCGCCGGGGATTCAGGTTGCCCATGCGCCGGACCGCTCGCCGCTGCGCATCTCTACCTCGCAAGTGGTGACGGTCGATGACGAAGGCGGCGCCGTGTCCATGACCACCACCGTGGAGGCAGCGTTTGGCTCACACCTGATGGTCCAGGGCTTTCTGCTCAACAACCAGATGACCGACTTTTCGTTCATCGCCGAAGAGAGCGGACAAAAAGTCGCTAACCGCGTCGAACCGGGTAAACGCCCGCGCTCGTCCATGGCGCCAACGCTGATTTTCGACCGTCAGAGCGGCGAATTCCTCGCCACCATTGGCTCCCCTGGCGGCTCGCAAATCATCGAATACGTCGCCAAATCCACCATCGGCCTACTCGACTGGAACCTCGACCCGCAAGCGGCCATCAACCTGCCCAACTTCGGCAGCCGCAACGGCCCGACGGAACTGGAACAGGGGCAGTTCAGCGCTGAGCTGATTCAGGTACTGAAGGACAAAGGCCACAACGTGAACGAAATCGACATGACCAGCGGGACTCAGGCGATTGTTCGGGTCAAGGATATGCAAGGTAAAGCGGCGTTGGCCGGCGGGGCCGATCCGCGGCGTGAGGGGGAAGCGTTGGGGGATTAGTCGTACGCAGGAATGAGAAAAGGTTTCCCGGGATTCCGTGAAGAACCTTTTTTATTGGCAAAGAATCCTCATCAGGTATGTCGCGCAGCCTTTTCTTACCCTCAAATTGCTACCTCTTGGATAGAGTATGGAAACCGTTTTTAGGTCGAACGCCCTGTTAGCCCGCAGAGTCGTCGTATTCAACATCAAGGGCAATGACTTTCGGTTAGTCGTCGCGGTGGCCTATCGCTTCGGTGCTGTGTACATAAAATCTGTAGGCACCCACAAGCAATACGATGGAATCCACGCTGATACCGTCGAAATGGAGTAACCCATGAACATTCGTTCGATTCACACCGACGAGGATTACCGTGCAGCCCTCAGGAACGTCTCTGCACTATTCAACAATGAGCCTGAACCGGGCACCCCCGAAGGCGATTACTTCGACATCATGATTACTCTCATCGAGGCCTAGGAAGCGAAGCAGTTTCCGGTCGACCTGCCTACGCCGATCGATGCGATCAAATTTCGCATGGAGCAGTCCGGTCTGTCCGCCGCTGATCTGGCACCTGCCATTGGCCGGACAAATCGGGTTTATGAAGTGCTCAACGGCAAGCGCGCGTTGACGCTTCCGATGATCTGGAAGCTTCATGATCTATTCGGGATACCCGCTGAAAGTCTGATCAAGCCGCAGAAGCAGGCCTGACCTTTTTTGCGCAACTCACGCCGGATAGATGAGCATCAAGTCGCCAACTGATTGGCAAACTGCCCGACCGCGTTTACCACTTTCTGCGCACCGTCCTGGATTTCGACGATCACCGTCCCTGCCTCCGCCGCCAGCGCCAGCCCCTGCTCGGCCTGGAGTTTACCCTCGGTCATGAGTGCCACCGCGTTGCGCGCCATGTCCTGGTTCTGGCGTACGACGCCGACAATTTCATCAGTCGCCTGGCTGGTGCGCGAGGCCAGTTGCCGGACTTCGTCAGCCACCACGGCAAACCCCCGCCCCTGTTCACCGGCGCGAGCCGCTTCGATGGCCGCGTTGAGCGCCAGCAGGTTGGTCTGCTCGGCGATACCACTGATGGTTTTGACGATGGTGCCGATCACCAATGATTGCTCGTTCAGCGCCTCGATGCCTTCGCCAGCGGTTTGCATGTGTTTGGCCAGGTCGCGCATGACGTCCACCGCTTGAGTCACCACGGTGGTCCCGCGCTGGGCGCTGCTGTCGGTTTGCTGCGAGGTGCTGTAGGCGATGTTGGCCGCTTCGGCGACAGCCTGCTCCTGATTGACCTGATCGGTAATCACCGTGGCGAATTTCACCACTTTGTAGAGTTTGTTGTTGGCGTCGGCCACCGGGTTGTAGGAAGCCTCCAGCCAGATCACACGACCATGGCTGTCGATGCGTTTGAACCGCTCGGCCACGAACTCGCCGGCGTTCAGGCGGCGCCAGAAGTTCTGATACTCGGCGCTGTTATATTCCTCTGGCACGCAGAAGGTGCGGTGATGTTTGCCCTGGATCTGCGCCAGACTATAACCCATGCCATTGAGAAACCGCTCGTTGGCCGTCAGTACGTTGCCATTGAGGTCGAATTCGATGACTGCGGTCGAACGCACCAGTGCGCCGATCAGGTTCTCATGTTCGCGGGACGCCTCGATGGTGCGGGTCAGGTCGCTGGAGTAAATCGAGAAATGTTTGATCCGGCCATCCGGGGACCGTACCGGTTGCATGATCGACCGCAGCCAGGCTTCGGCACCATTGCCCCGCAATAAACGAACCGTGCCGGCAAAGTGCTCGCCACGGGTCATCGCAGTCTTGAAGCGGCGGTGGAATTCGTCCGATTTCACATGGACGGGGACGATGTCTTCGATGTGCCGGCCGACCAGATCGTTGCCCTTGTAGAGCATTTCACCCATGAAGTTCTGGTTGGCCGACTGAATCCTGCCATTGGAATCAAGAGTCAGGACCAGCATCTCGCTATCCAGGCTCTCCTTGATTTGCTGAAGGCTGGAGAGTTCTTCGCGAAGAGCCGACAGCTCCTGCTTCAAGCGTTTGTTGAACATGGAAAAGCACCGATGGACAGAAGTAGGAAGCGGCTTACAGCCTAACCATCGGCATTAGGGATATTTTCTGAAGAGTGCTTCAGAATTTCCCTACAAAAATAGTCGCGGTACGAACACCCTCATATCGCGCCAGCCACCGAACAGCGCCCCACTCGTGGCATCCGCGCGCCGAAATACGCCGCGCTGCCAATGCCCACCGCCCCCATCACCGCGCTGAAGATCACACAAATCCATGGGCTCCACGGCATCAGACCGATCAGCAGCAACGGTGTAATACTCGCCCATGCCGCGTAGGCAATGTTGTAGGTAAAGGAAATTCCCGAGACGCGAATCCGCGCGGGAAACAAACTGACCATCACCGATGGCACCGCGCCGACCACCCCGCAACCGAGGCCAGCCACCGCATAGGCCAACCCGATCCACTGACCCTCAATGATCAGGCAGGCGTAGAGCACGCCAATGCCCAAAGGCAGCAGCAGGCTATACAGCATTACCGTGCGCCAGGCGCCGATGCGGTCGACAAGCAGCCCTGCGAGTACGCAGCCGATATTCAGAAAGACGATGCCCAAGGCACTCAGGGCGAAGGTATGGCTGGCGGTCATTCCGAAGGTTTTTTGCATCATGGTCGGGGTAATGACCACGAAGACCACCACGGCCGAGGTCAGCACACAGGTGAGGATCATCGCCGGCAGCATCGCCAGGCGGTGCTCGCGCAGGACCGTGCGCAGCGGCAGTTCGACAGCAGCCTCGCGCTGGGCCTGCATCGCCATGAATACCGGGGTTTCACTGAGCCAGCGACGCAGCCATACACCGATGACGCCAAACACACCGCCCAGCAGAAACGGGTAGCGCCAGGCGTAATCGAGGATCTCCGCCGGGGTGAACGTCTTCGCCAGAAATGTCGCCGTCAGGGCTCCGATCAAGTAGCCAAACGTCAACCCCGCCTGTAGGAAACCCAAAGCATAACCGCGATGCCCAACCGGCGCGTGCTCGGCGACGAACACCCAAGCACTTGGCACTTCGCCGCCCACCGCCGCGCCTTGCAGGACCCTCAGGCCCAGCAGCAACAGTGGAGCGAAATAACCGATCTGGGCGTAGGTCGGCATGATCCCGATCAACAGGCACGGCAACGCCATCATCAGGATGCTCAGGCTGAAAACCTTCTTGCGTCCCAGTCGGTCAGCGAAATGTGCCATCAGAATCCCGCCCAACGGGCGCGCCAGGTAGCCGGTGACGAAGATCCCGAAGCTTTGCAGCAGACGCAGCCACTCGGGCATTTCCGGGGGGAAGAACAGTTGGCTGAGGGTCAGCGCGAAAAATACGAAAATGATGAAGTCGTAGATTTCCAGCGCGCCCCCAAGGGCTGCAAGGCCCAGGGTTTTGTAGTCCGAGCGGGTGAAGGGCGCCGGGCGCGCAGCGGTATTGGCAGTCATGGCAAAGAACTCTGGCAGGCAAAAAACCAAGGCGCTCATGGTCTACGTAAATACACTTGCGGACAACCCGTCAGACCATCGTAGTGCAGGAGTGAACAATGCTCACATTGAAGAACCGTTACACCTTTTCATATGAGCACTAGACCGCTCGACACAAGTAGTTTCAGTATGTCCCCCGCCCCACCTCCGAGGGCTCACGCTGAAAAGGATCTGAGCATGTTCAAACTCGCAGGACTTACTCTCGCCGCACTCACCCTGAGTGCCGCCGCCCACGCCGACGTCGATCTGAAACTGGGCAGTACCGAACGCGTCACCCGACTGTTCGCCTATCCCAACAACTGCAACGTCATCTGTTTTCGCAACTGGACACTGGAACAGACAGTCGAGCACTACCTGACCCAAAGCGTACAACGCGATGGCTACAAAACCGCAAAAGTTCAAGTCAAAACCGATAACGATCAGCTCTACGCCGCAATCAGTGGCGTGCCTGCTGGCTATGAAAAACCACTGACCGCATTGCTCGATGCCGGCGATCTGGCTTACAACGGCGCCAGCAAGCTAAGTACTGATGGTAAATGGACCTATAACTGGTACCTGTTCCTGCCGCTCGGCATGGCGCTGGAAAACCGCAAAAGCGTCGAACTGCTGCACTTCCCGCCGGATTACTCGCTGACCCAGGCCCAGGACTACCTGGAGTCCAAGACCACCGACCGCTGGGCCACGCTGCTGACCGCTAACGGCATCCCCGTCGACCAGACACCGGGCTATCAGACCATCATCGACATCGCGCCGATTGCCGCGCCATCCAGCGCCGGCAAGGACCTGGAAGGCGTCTATGACTACTTCAAGGATTACCAGACCACCATGGTCAAGGAAGTCAGCCAGAACGCCAGCGGCGCTGCGTTGCCAATGGTTGCCTTCGGCGCACCGGTGCGTAACTGGATCAAGCAGCAATACGGGCCGACCGTGGACGTGCTGGGCCTGGCAACCATCAGCCCTAGCGAGGGCGTGAAGGTGCCAGTACTGGGTTCCAACCATCCGAGCTACATCTGGTACGCCGCCGATCCCGAGGCCTACAGCGGCAGCGATGCCCAGGCCAAGGCTGACGCTGCGGGGCTGAAAGTGATGGGGCAGGATTTGAGCGCCGCATGCTGGCAGGCCGGGATGGGCAGCAAACCGGGCACTGACCCTACCGTTCAGCTGAAAAGCTGCACTCAGACCTGGCAAGTGACTCAGAAAGAAAAAACCTGCGAACTGTTCTACACCTCGATCCGCAACCTGACGCTCGAACTGGCCGTGGCCAAGTGCGCAACAGCAACGGTCAAATCTCAGCTGCAACAGCTGAAGACCCCGCCTCTTGTGACCTCCGCCCCTGCTCCACACTTGTAACACGATGAAGTTCTTTCCCGCGTGAGCCTTGGCTGACGCGGGAAAGAGCCTTTTTCGCCTGTCATATCTGACAGTAGACCGATTGTTTCATTTGCGAGAGGCTTGGGGCGTAATCGTGCTGCTGGGCTGACCGGATGTCAGCTGAAGGAGGTCGTAGCACCTAGCCGACAAGGATTGTGATGAGAACCCACGCCGAAAAAGGAATACCCCCACCGCCATTCAATGGCATCTATCCATTTATAGAGTTGCCCCTGCGCCTTGGATTCCCCTCTAAAGATGACTTTGAAATCATCTACGATGCTCAGGGATCGGAAATGGCTGTAGCGGCTCTTCGCGAGTTCCCCCGTATCAGCCGAATATGCCGGGTTTCTGGCCATCTGTTGCCCTATCGCAACCGACACACCCGGCAGCTGGCGCCGGGAATCCACGTCTACGATCCGCTTTTCTGCAGTCTGCTGAACCACTCCTGCGACCCCAACGTTTTTCTCGACATGAGCGAGCTGTGGTTATGGGCGCTCAAAGACATCAAAAAGGGTGATCGACTGACGATGGATTTCGCCGCGACAGAAGACAAGCTGCTGCGACAGTTCGCCTGCCGCTGCGGTTGTTCTTGCTGCCGTGGCTGGATCATCGGCTATGACGAGTCGCCGAATGCCAATGGAGAACAGTTCTTTCAACACTGGCGTCGACGAAGTCACGGCTGAAAGGCTTTTACAACGCCTCGACCGGACGCAAACGGTACTGTGGCGGCAACTGTTCGAAACCGCTGATGGTGGCGTTCAGGCTTTTCCAGCGTCCATCCTTGATGCCATAGATGCAACCATGGATCGACAGGCTCTGCCCACGGTGCCAGGCGTTTTGCACAATGCTGGTATGGCCGACGTTGGCCACCTGCTGGATCACATTGAGTTCGCAGAGGCGGTCGACCCTTTCTTCTTCGGTGGACAACTTGGCCAGTTCGTCGCGCTTTTCATAATAGAGATCACGAATCGAGCGCAGCCAACCGTCGATCAGGCCCAACTGACGGTCCTGCATCGAGGCGCGTACACCGCCGCAACCGTAGTGGCCGGTGACCAGGATGTGTTTGACTTTGAGTACGTCGACTGCGTACTGAATCACCGACAGGCAGTTGAGGTCGGTGTGCAGTACAACGTTGGCCACGTTGCGGTGTACGAACAGATCGCCCGGCAGCATGCCGACGATTTCATTGGCCGGCACGCGGGCATCGGAGCAACCGATCCACAGATATTCCGGGGTTTGTTGACGGGCCAGCTTGGCGAAAAAATCAGGATCTTCCTGGGTGATCGCGTCGGCCCAGCGCTCATTGTTATCAATCAGATCTTGTAAGTCGTTCATGCAATGAAGCCTCGATAATGATGCGCTGCTTTGACAGACAACCGCCTGTCGGGGTCACGCGCAAGATGCAGACAGCCATGATGCCCGGCGCTCCATGCCGGTGGAATTCTCACAAGCCCAGCGGGTCAACTGTAGCAAGGCCTACCGTACGAGGAAATGCCATGACTGATTCACGACGTCCGTTCGATGAAGCACAACCCGAACCCATCGACGACAACGAAGACCGCATGGGCTCGGTGCGTGAGCTGGATTTCGATGTGGAAGAACCCAGCGCGAAAATCGGTGATGAGTTGCAAGAGAAGGAACGCGAGCATCTGATGCCCCGGGCACGAGTGCGCGAGGCCGGCATGACCGGGGGCTCGACCGATGACCATGAATCCACCGACGATGATATGAGCCCGGAAACCCTGATCCGTGAAGACGGTGCCCGGGATGCTCAGGAGGCTGGCGAAGGCGAACAGGCCGATTGGGATTTGAGCATTGTCGATGAAGACGACATCGGCGGGGGCGATGGGCTGGATGAGGCGGAATTGGCGCGGCACGATCCGATGGATGGCAAGCGTTGATCGTTGTCGTCAATGAGGATGCCTTCGCGGGCAAGCCTCGCTCCTACGCCGTTCACACATTCTGTGTTCGACACGGCGATCCGACTTGCCCGCGAAGCTTTTAAGGCTCAATCCACTAATGTACAGGCCATTACCACGGCATCTTCGCGCCCACCCACCGCCGGGTAATAATCCCGCCGACGCCCAATCTCATTGAACCCATACCGCTCATACAACCGAAACGCCGCCCGGTTGCTGTCGCGCACTTCCAGAAAACACTCCCGCGCCTCTGCCTTGTAGGCAATCGACATCAAATGCTCCAACAGCGTCAAACCCAAGCCGCGGCCCTGATTTTCCGGTTTGACGGTGATGTTCAGTAGATGCGCCTCGTCGAGAATGATCTGCACCACGCCATGACCGACCTGCTGCTGCCCTTCGAACATCAGCCAGATCTGGTACTTGCCCAGGCCATCGAGAAAAATTCCGCGAGTCCAGGGGTGGCTGTAAGCCGCGTATTCGATTTTCAGTACAGTGTCCAGGTCCGCCTCGGTCATCGGGCGGAACGATACAGCATCACTCATTCGATTCTTTCCAGCGCGCCATCAGCCGACGCATGGCTTGCCAGACATCAGCCTTACGCTGTGGCTCTTCCATTAATAATTCCAGACCCGGCAAGGCCCAGGCCGAACCCAGGCCTTCGACCTGAAGTTCACGATTGAAGGATTCGGCGTTGGCCTCACCGGCAAAACGCACCGCCGGCAGGCCAATCAACCACAGGCAGACGCATGGAGCGTCTTCCAGACGGGCCGACAGAAAGCCTTGTACGAAATCCCGAGCCGCTTCCGGCCCTTGATCCATGGTGCCGCGAGCCAGCAGCGGCCAGCGTACCGGCTCGCCGACGATCTGCGGGCTGTCCGGCAGACCGGCGGCGCGCAGCATGTCCTTGAGCAATAGATAGGCCGGATCGCGGGTCTGGAAGCTTTCGCCTGTGGGTAACTCCACCAGCAACAGGCAACGACCGGCACGCAGCAATTGCAGGGCGAAACGCGGAGGCGGTACTTGCGGGGTTTTGGCGACGACCGGTGCCTCTTCGGCCTCTTGTACCGCTTTGCTCGCCGGCCGACCCGCCGATGGCGTCGGGCGCGGCACCTCGATCTTCACCCGTTCTGCGGGTTTGGCCGCAGGTTCAACGGGCGCCTGCGCCTGTGGAACAGGCGCAGGCGGGGCGACGACCAACGGCTCGGGCATCTCCAGCAGTTCGGGCCGCGATGGCGCAGCAAAGGGCAATTCGGTGCGCGGCAGCCAGTTGACCACCTGCATGGCAGTCAAATAAGCGCGGCGACGGGACTCGATAAGCAAAGGTCGGCCACTTGTGGATAACTAAAGTGCGGTGATTCTACCGCCCTTCGCTCAAGATCGCCCGCGCTGTTGATCGATAGACTTCACCGATAGTCTTTCCACTCATGAAAAATGGCGACAGCCTATCCCGAGAGTTAATCGACACGGCTGCGATGCAGTACAATCGCGGCTTTTAATCGCCAACCAGCCGGCCATTCCGATGATCGAACCCAAGCGCGTCTTGCGCGCCCTCGCTGAACACTGGGCACTTCTGGAGCCTCTGTGCGAGCACTTCGACCAAGGCACATTGAGCCTCAACGAATTGCGCACGCAACTGGCCGCCCAGCAACTCGACAGTACGCCGCAAGACATCACCAGCCTGTTGGATGTGTGGATTCGCCTCGACATTCTGGTTCCCGTGGCAAAAAGCCCGAACCGTTTCGAGCTCAATGCGCAGATCCACGATTTCCTCGCTTACCTGCGCCGTGAGCACCGTCTGGGGCTGTGCCTGGAAATCGAAGCTTACCTGCGCCACCTCGAGCGTCTGGCCGGTTACATCCAGGACGCGTTCGATATCCGCGACGGCAATGATCTGGCCCGCCAGTTGCGCCTGCTCGACATGCGCGTGCGTGACGTGCTGAAAAAACTCGATAACGACGAACAGGCACTGGTGGCCGTCGCCGAACGGGCGAAAACCAGCGACCGACAGATTCCGTTGCGCCAGCGTTACGCTGAAGTGCTGGCGACCTGGGACGAATACGTCGAGCCGATGATTGATCTGGTGAACGCCGACGGTGCCTTCGAACAAGGCGTGCGCAAGGTCGAAACCGTCCTGCTGAAGATGCTCAGCGAACAGCAACGCCTCGGCCACCTGGTCGACGACGACATGCTGCTGCGCACCCACGCGCGTATCCTCGAAATGCAGACCAGCGCCCAGTTGACCCTGCGTCACGCCCGCGAGCTGCTGCTGCCGCTGCGTGAAGAAGCGCGCCGGCATAACGCCGTGACCCGTGGCGCGGCGCTGGCCCTGGCGGCGATTCGTCGTAAAGGTATCGATGCGGTACCGCAAGCCGCGATGCCGATGTTCACCCGACCGCAAAGTACCTTCCTTGGCAGCGCCAGTCAGGTCGAAGCCTACGTGTACGCCCTGGCCCGTTTCGAGCCGAAACCTGCGCGTTTCCCCAAGGCTCACAAGACCCAGAAAGGCGAAGCCCCGCGTGCGCCACGCACGGTTCGGGAAATGCTCGAACGTTGCGAAGACGCCCTGCCGATGCCGGACCTGATGACCTGGTTGCTGGAGCAGGAGCCGGACGGCGCCACTGACGAATTGCTGTACTGGTTCTCGCGCCTGTCGCGGGAAAAACGCTTCAAACGCGAGCGTCTGGAACGTCGCGATTACCACACTCACGAGCATCAGGTCAGCCTGCGCTCCTTCGCCCTGCTCTCGGCCCGCGACAGCGCCGAGGATTCTGCGAGCATTCCACATGCATCTTGATCTATCCGAACTGTCTCAACTGGCGCCGATCTTCCGCGAGCTGTTCAAGGGTTACCACGTCAGCCGCCGCGACCCGGAGCTGTACGCGCAACTGTCGAACTTCCAGGACCAGTACCGCACGCTGTTCAAGGCACTGGGCTTTGAACTGGTCTGCGACACCCGGGGTTTCTACTACTTCGTACCCGACCTCGCCGCAGCGGCGGTGAACAAGACTGCGCAACGTCTGGCCCTGTTCACCTTCATCCTCGTCGAGCATCTGGCGGATCAGGGCCGTGACCCGATTGCCGTACTCGACGGTGGCAGCCTCGGTCGCGACGAATTGCCCTCGTTGCTGGAAAAGTACCGCGACCTGTTCATTCAGGCTGAAGTGCAGACCGTCGAAGAACTCGAAGAAAAAATCATGCGCCGCATGACTCAGCTCGGTTTCGCCAGCGAAGAAAACGGGGTTTACCGTTTCCTGCCGCCGATGCACCGCTTCCTCGACGTTTGCCTCTCGGTTCAGCAGGACCGCGATCTGGCGGCCAGCCTGCACAGCGTGTTGCCTCTGCCGGCTCCGGTGTTGATCGACGACGATAGCGACGAAAAATTGCTGCAAACCGATGATCCGCTCGACTTGAGAGAATTTGAGGTAGAGAGCGAAGAAGACGCCCTGGCCCGCGCCATAGCCGAAGAACAGGAGACCGACGCATGAGCAAGGAACGCTACGGCATTCGCCGCTTTGCCCTTTTGAACACCGCCGGTTACAGCCTCGGGCTGTTTCCGCTGGAAGAGCCGCTGTCGGTCTACGGCGCGAACAACCTCGGTAAATCCGCCTCGATCAACGCCTTGCAGTTCCCGATTCTGGCGCGCATGTCGGACATGAGTTTCGGCAAGTACAGTCTGGAGCAATCCCGGCGTTTTTACTTCGCCTCGGACACCAGTTACATCCTCGTCGAAGTTTCACTGCCGCACGGTCCACACGTGATCGGCGTGGTCGGTCGCGGCCCCGGTGGCGGTTTCGGTCACCAATTCTTCGCCTACGCCGGCAAACTGGATCTCGCCCATTACCAAAAAAATGACACCTGCCTGCGTCAGAAAGAACTGTTCACCAACCTTGAACGCGAAGGCCTGAAGGCCTACGAACTCAAGCCCGATGAACTGCGTCGTTTGCTGGTCGGCGGTCACACCTCGATTCCACTGGACCTGACGCTCATCCCGCTGCGCTCCACCAGCGAGCAGAGCCTGAAGACCTTCCGCGCGCTGTTCATCAACTTGCTGCACATGCGCGAAATCACGGCTGCGAAACTCAAGCAGTTGTTCCTCGATGCGTTCGAACACAGCCTGCGTTCCGGCAGTGTCGATTACATTGCTGCGTGTGAAGAAGCGTTCCGCGATGTACGTCGCATGGAGCAGGATTACAACTCGCTGGTCACCGCTGGCCCGCTGGTTGAAGCACTGGCCGCTGGCGTGGCCCAGCGCAATATCCTGCGCGGCAAACTGCACCGGATCTCGCCGCTGCTCGATTCCTTGCTCGGCACTTGGTCGGACTATGCCAGTGCGCGCAAGGAAGAATTGACGATTCAGGCCGAGCACTACCGCAACGAGCAGGACGCGCTGCAAAACGATCAACGTGGCGGTACTCAAGAACTGATGCGTCTGGAGCGGGAAATCACCGGCATCCAGCGCTGGCTCGGCGAGTTGTCGGTGCTCAAGCATCGCTTCGCGCTGGTCGATGACGTCAAAGTCCTTGAGCAGCAACTGCTCGCGGCCAAGGATGCGCACGACGAACTGGCCGGTGCGCTGGCCCAGTCGCGACAGTTCAGCGCCGAAGACCTGGAAGAGCGTCTGCGGGATCTGGAAAAACGCCTGAAGTCCGTCAAGCAGCAACTCGATCACGCCGACAACAATAGCTACGCCCGTTTGCGCGAAGAGTTTTCGCAGCAGGACGTCGAGCGCCTGATGCGGTTGTTCAACAGCGCGCTGTTCAGCCTGCCGCTGGGCGAGCACGGCATTACGCTGGATGAGGACGGTCAGTGGGTCAAATCCATGGAACTGATCCTCGATGGTTTCAAAGGCGAGCGCTTCGAAGTGCCGGGCCTGTCGATCGACATCTCGCACATTGAGCCGCCAGCGCTGCAAGCCCTGGCTGACCGTGCGGCGTTGCGCGATCAGAAAGACCGCCTGGAAAAAGAACTCAAGCAGCTCAAAACTCAAGCTGCCGTGGCTGCCGACCGCGCGGCCAGCAAGACCCAGACCGAAGCGCTGTACCAGCAAGTGCTGGATGCACAGAAAGCCCTGGAAGACTTCCGCCGCGCGCAAACCCTGAGCGCCGAGGAAGGCGACAAGCTTGAGCAGTTGGCACAGATGGAAGCCGCTCAGGACGAATTGAAACGTTCCAGCGACGCCTTCACCGAACGCGTCCAGCAACTGTCGGCCAAGCTGCAACTGGTCGGGCGGCAGATCGGCGACATGGAAGCCAAGCAACGCACCCTCGATGACGCTCTGCGCCGCCGTCAGCTGTTGCCGGCGGACCTGCCATTCGGCACGCCGTTCATGGACCCGGTCGACGACTCCATGGACAACCTGCTGCCATTGCTCAATGACTATCAGGACAGCTGGCAAGGTTTGCTGCGCAGCGACGGGCAAATCGACGCGCTCTACGCTCAGGTTCGCCTGAAAGGCGTGGCCAAATTCGACAGCGAAGACGATATGGAGCGTCGCCTGCAACTGCTGATCAATGCCTACGCACACCGCACCGACGAAGCCCTGACCCTCGGCAAGGCGCGTCGTGCGGCAGTCACCGACATCGCCCGGACCCTGCGTAACATTCGCAGCGACTATGACAGCCTCGAACATCAACTGGCGCTGTTCAACCGCGAGATCAACAAACGTCAGGTCTCCAACCTGCAAAGCTTCCGCATCGTGCTCGCACCGAACAAGGAAGCGCTCAAGCACATTGACCAGATCATCCACAGCGCCGGTCAGTACGAAGAAGGCGAAACCCTCTCCGTCTTCGACCTGAGCCAAAGCGCCGAGCAGGACAACAAGAACGAAGAAGCCAAGGAATACCTGGCGCGCCTGGTGGCCGCCAACCACAACCAGCTCGGTCTCAAGGATCTGTTTGAGCTGGCGTTCGAGATCACCAAGGTCAATGGCCAACCGGTGATCCACACCGATATCGACGGCGCGGCGTCCAACGGCACCACCATGACCATCAAGGCGCTGACCAACATGTACTTGTTGCTGCACTTGATGGACCGCGACCAGGCCGGTCGCGTGCGCCTGCCGTACTACCTCGACGAGGCGGCGGACATCGACGAGAAGAACCAGGCAGCACTGCTGGAGACCAGTCTGCAACTGGGCTTCGTGCCGATCCTGGCGAGTGTGAAGCCGCAAGTTTGCGCCAGTGTCGCCATCGACCTGGAAGGCGGCAGCGGCCCGAACGGTATCTACATCGACGAGGCGGACTGGAAGTACATCCGTCGCCACGATGAAGTGAAGGCAACCGTTGTTGTACAAGCTGATGAGCCAGAGCTGGATGCGGTCTGATTTGACTTAATCCAAGCCAACAAAAAGGCCGCGATCCAATGGATCGCGGCCTTTTTTTATCTTTTCATTGTAGGAGCGAGGCTTGCCCGCGAAGGCAGCATCACAGGCGCCGATAAACTACTTGCCGATTGCGATCTTCGGCGCCCAGGTCAGCCACTCATCTTCGAACTGGTCGAACAACGGGAACGTCTGCTCGGGCCGCGCCGGGACACCCATGCGGTCGCCATCCGGCGTGGCAAAGGCAATACCGCCCTGAACCAGCGTCTCCAGCGATTCAGTGCGTATTGTCGCGCCTTTGAACAAGCCGTAGTCAAAACCAAAACCACTGGTGTTCCAGAACCGCGTACCGCTGCGCACCAGCGGCGCATACTTCGGCTCGATCAGGATGTGCACTAACACTCGATCAGCCGTCTGACCCAGTTCATAGCCGGTCACCTTGCCTACCGTGATTTCGCGATAGGTGACGGGAACGCCGGTCTTCAGCGACCCCCGACGAGCAGCGCTCAACACCAGGCTTAAACCAGCCTCTTCCTTGGCGGTTTCAGGGGGATTGGTCAACGCCACGAAAGTCTTCTGCGGGCCGAGGTTCTTCGGCGCCGGTTGCACTTCGATGTATTGCCCGGTGACCAAAGTTTCGAGGTTCGACGTTTTAAGCAGACCGAGCTCAGGTTTGACGACCCAGAACTGACTGCCGACCTGAGCGATACGCTCCGGCACTTCTGTGATCCGCGCGGTCAGCAGCACTGATTGCAGGTCATCAGTGAGATCGACGTCCTCAATCTTGCCAACGTCCAGACCTTTGAATCGAACCGGCGTGCCACTGCGCAGGCCATCGGCGCGATCGACCTTGATCGTCACCACAGTGCCTTTCTGCGTTGCGTCATCATGGTTGGCATGCAGGCGGAAACGTGGAATACGCTTTTGCAACGGAGCCTTGGCTTCCGGGGTTTCGAAGGCGATACCTCCGGCCATCAGGCTCTGCAATGATTCACTTTTGACCTGGATGCCGCCGGTTAACCCACCGGTGAGCGTAATGCCGCTGGCATTCCAGAAACGCGTCGAGGCATTAACCAGCCCTTCGTATTCCTTCTCGATATGCACCCCGATCACCAGCTGCTTCTTGGTGCGGGAGAATTGATAGCTCTGAACCGAACCGACCTTGACCTGTTTGTAGAGAATCGGACTGCCGACTTCCAGAGACCCAAGGTTGTCGGTGAACAGCACCAAGTGCAGGCCTGGCGAACGCAAATCCAGCGGCGGAGCCTTGGGCCGTGCTTCAAACTCGCGCTGCGGTGCACCGCCCTTGTCACCAGGGCGCACGGCGATGTAATTACCTTTTACCAGCGCTTCCAGGCCCGTGATACCGGCGAGCGAAATCGACGGTTTTACCACCCAGAACTGGGTGCCAGTGACCAGGTAATCCTCGGCCAGTGGGTCGAGCGTCAACTCGGCGCTAGCACTGGACAGGTCCGGGTCAATCTTGAGCGTTTTCAGATTACCGACCTGGATGCCTTTGTACATTACCGGCGTACGCCCGGCCTGCAGGCCTTCGAAATCGCTGAGTTTGACCTTGACCCGAATACCCGCTGCGGCCGCATCGAAATCCTCATAGAGACGGAACGGCAGGCTTGGATCGGTGGGCGGGCTGTCCTTGCGGCTCTCCGGAGTGGCAAATGCAATACCACCGGCGACGATGCTGGCGAGGGACTCGCTACGCACTTTCACACCAGAAAGGTTGGCGTCGATACTGATGCCGCTGGCATTCCAGAAACGCGTGTGTTTGCGCACAAGGTTGGCGTAAGTCGGCTCGATGAAGACTTTAAGTTCGACCGTACTCTGGTCTGCGGACAGCACGTAGCTTTTGATCTGACCGACCTGAATCTGCTTGTAAAATACCGGGCTGCCACGATTCAGCGAACCAAGGCGATCAGCCTTGATGGTCAAGTGCAAGCCGGGTTGGGCGTCCGACAGCGGAGGCTCTTGGGCAAGGGCCTTGAACTTGCGGGTCGGCTCGCCTTCGCCTGGGCTGACGGCCACATAGTTACCCGAGACCAGCGTCTCCAGGCCCGTGATACCGGCCAGGCTCACGCTCGGTTTGACCAGCCAGAAACGCGTGCTGGTCTTGAGGTATTGCTGCACGTCCTTGTTCATCTCGATGGTCGCGATTACTCCTTTGGAGCTGCCTTCGTCATCGAGCTTGAGGGCTTTCACCTTACCGACCGACATGCCTTTGTAGACGACTTCGGTCTTGTTGGCCTGAATGCCTTCACCGCTTTCGAAGCGCACCTGAATCTCGATGCCCGTCTCGCTGTAGGCACGCCAGCCGAGCCAACCGCCGATGATCAAGGCAATCAGGGGCAACACCCAGATAGCAGACCAGTTCGAGGCCGGTCGGGTTTTCGCTTTAGGCAAATCAGTCATGGTCGTCGTCCGACTCCGTGTTATCCCAAATCAGTCGGGGATCGAAAGTTACTGCGGCAAGCATCGTCAAAATCACCACACTGGCGAAGGCGATGGCGCCAGGATTAGCTTCGATACTGGCAAGCCGTCCGAAATTCACAACCGCCACCAGGATGGCGATCACAAAGATATCCAGCATCGACCAGCGGCCGATGAACTCGATAAAGCGGTACATCAGAATGCGCTGGCGTGCCGAAAGCGGCTGGCGGCGCTGCACCGAAAACAGCAGCAATGCGATACCCACCAATTTGAACGTGGGAACCAGGATGCTGGCGATAAAAACCACGGCGGCGATTGGAATCATGCCGTGCTGAACCAATTGGATCACACCGGACATGATGGTGCTCGGATCGCCTTGGCCCAAGGAATTGACGGTCATGATCGGCAGCACGTTAGCCGGAATGTAGAGAATCGCGCCTGTGACCAATAACGCCCAGGTACGCATCAGGCTGTTCGGGCGGCGGGCATGAACCAGCGCACCGCAGCGGGTGCAAACCTGCTCGTCGGTATCGGCTTCCTGCTTGTTCAACTCATGACATTCAGCACAAATCAGAATGCCTGCATCAATCGCCCGCATGGGCATCTTCTCCTGATAGAGCCTGCCAGATCTGGTGCGGTGACATCACCACTTCCAGCCAGACCTGAACCAACAACAAACTGATGAAGCACGCCAGACCAAAACCTACGGTGATCGCCGCCATATCGGCCAATTTAACGATCGCAACCAGTACGCCCATGAGGTAAACCTCGAGCATCCCCCAGTCCCGTAGATGGTGATAAATGCGGTAGAGCAGCAAGCCGTAACTGCGTCCGATATCGAAGCGAATACTCAGCAATACGACCAGTTGGCAAAGCAGCTTGAGCAGCGGAATCCCCATGCTGCAAAGGAATACCACTGCCGCTACGCCTCGCATACCGGTATCGAACAGACCGACAACGCCACTCCAGACAGTATCGTGCGACGACTGTCCGAGTAGATGGAGCTGCATGATGGGTAAAAAGTTCGCCGGGATGTACAACAACAGTGCGGCAATGACCAAGGCGAGACTGCGCTGCACGACATTATGTCGATGGGCATACAGCTCATAACCGCAGCGTACACAGACGGCTTTCTCACCATGAGCAAGCTCAGGCTTGCGCATCAGCAAGTCGCACTCATGACACGCTACCAAGTCGTCCAGCGGTAAATCTGACAGCCCAGGGGCGTCAACCGGATCTGGCATAAAGGCTCTGGCTCCAAATAAGTTGGACCTATTCTAGTGTCCTGACTCGAAAATAACTGTGCAATTTTGTGCTGACGCCGAAGTGTTCTTTTCCTGCGGACAAAACAAAACCCCTACCTGCATACGCAGATAGGGGTTTCGGAATTTAATCTTGACGATGACCTACTCTCACATGGGGAAACCCCACACTACCATCGGCGATGCATCGTTTCACTGCTGAGTTCGGGATGGGATCAGGTGGTTCCAATG
>NZ_FYEB01000019.1 GCF_900187445.1 Pseudomonas sp. Irchel s3b2 | reverse complement strand
CACCGCTCCTCCAACTCCTTCTGGCTTCGATGAACTGAAGCGTAACCGCTGCCGAAAACTGCGTAACTCTTTGTTTACCAAGGAGTTTTCCGTTTCGACTGCGCCGGAAGTGGGGCGAATTATAGACTTTCAGAATCTGCCGTCAACCCCTGATTTGATTTTTCTATCAGGATGTTCAAAATCGCTGCTTATATATAGATGCACCTGCAACGAATGCGCAGTATATTGCCCAACACATAAAACAACACTCTCGCTTGCTACTTCGGACGATGCCACGCAATGAATGACCACCCCCGCAGTCTTGCCTCGACTCTGTTCTCGGTTGGCCTGCTCTTGATAGCCATGGCATCGATCCAGTCCGGAGCCTCCCTGGCCAAAAGCATGTTCCCGGTTATCGGTGCTCAAGGAACGACCACCCTGCGACTGATCTTTGCCAGTGTGATCATGCTACTGATATTGCGCCCATGGCGAGCGAAGCTCACCGCGAAATCCCTGCGCACCGTTATCGTTTACGGAATGGCGTTGGGCGGCATGAACTTCCTCTTCTATATGTCCTTGCGCACTGTCCCTCTGGGTATCGCCGTAGCCCTGGAGTTCACCGGCCCATTGGCAGTCGCTATTTACGCCTCACGTCGAGCGATCGACTTTCTATGGATCGCTCTGGCAGCCTTGGGGTTACTGCTATTGATTCCGACAGGCGCCACGAGCGCGGGCATCGATCTGGTCGGCGCAGGTTATGCCCTGGGTGCTGGCGTCTGCTGGGCGCTGTACATTCTGTTCGGCCAGAAGGCCGGCGCTGATAATGGAGTGCAGACCGCAGCATTGGGCGTGATGATTGCCGCCCTGTTCGTGGCCCCCATCGGCATTGTCCACGCCGGCGCCGCGTTACTGACCCCTTCGTTGATTCCCGTGGCCATCGGGGTCGCCATTCTGTCCACCGCCCTGCCCTATACCCTGGAGATGGTCGCCCTCACACGCATACCTGCCCGGACCTTCGGTACGTTGATGAGCATCGAACCTGCGATCGGCGCGCTGTCCGGCCTGTTGTTCCTCCAGGAATACCTTTCCCTGTCACAGTGGATGGCTATCCTGTGCATCATTCTGGCTTCCGTCGGCGCGACCATGACCATGGGGAGTACCGCCAAGCCTGTGGTCGCAGCGGATTGAAACGAGATTGACGAAGGTCTGGTATTTACCGCTCAATTAGGCCATGTTTAGGCTACGTAACTCAGTGTCAGACATGGATTTTTTCAGATAGGGATATCAGAACGCTTCAAGCAAAAGCGAATGCAGGCAGACCCAGGCACAGATCCGGGGCCGCTATTAAGGACAGCAATGAAACGAATTTTGATACTGATCGCCGTACTTGCAATTGCGGGCTGCGCGGCGACCTCGAAACCCCAGACGAAACACGGCAAGAGAGGGCTGCATATCAACTGTTCGGGGCTCTCGTCCTCGTGGGACAAGTGCTACACCAGCGCCGCCAATTCGTGTGCGCCCAAGGGATACAAGGTCATCGCCAAGTCAGGGGATGCAGTGGAAGAACCCGGTGACTATCCGTTCGGCCTCAACCCTGCCGGCTATACCAGCCGCAGCATGATCGTCATCTGCAAGTAACCCTCCCTTTCTATCGGGCTTGCGTAGCCCGATAGGCGCTTCGCCCCGATGCTGCTAACGTTCGTCAGTCAATGACCGTTCAGCAAAGGGCGATATCCATGACCACCGCTATCCATAACAAGAAAATCGTATTGGTCGTCGGCGCAGGCGATGCCACCGGCGGCGCCATCGCCAAACGTTTTGCCCGTGAAGGTTATGTCGCCTGCGTCACACGTCGCAGCGCAGACAAACTTCAGCCATTGGTAGAGTCCATCACAGCCAGTGGTGGCGAGGCTCATGGTTTTGCCTGCGATGCGCGTAATGAAGAAGATGTGATAGCACTCATCGAGCAGATCGAAACCGAGATCGGCCCCATCGAAGCGTTCGTCTTCAATATCGGCGCCAATGTGCCGTGCAGCATCCTCGAAGAAACCGCCCGCAAGTATTTCAAGATTTGGGAAATGGCCTGTTTCTCAGGGTTTCTCAACGCCCGTGAAGTGGCCAAGCGCATGGTCACCCGCCAACGGGGCACGATCTTGTTCACCGGCGCTACTGCCGGCTTGCGCGGCGCCGCAGGTTTCGCCGCCTTCGCCGGTGCCAAGCACGGGATTCGCGCCTTGGCGCAAAGCATGGCCCGCGAACTGGGACCGATGAACATCCACGTCGCCCACGTCGTGGTTGATGGCGCCATCGATACCGACTTTATCCGCGACAATTTTCCGGAAAAATACGCGACCAAGGATCAGGACGGCATTCTCAATCCCGAGCACATCGCCGACAACTATTGGTACCTGCACAGCCAGCCACGGGACGCCTGGACCTTCGAGCTGGATCTGCGCCCCTGGAACGAACGCTGGTGAACCCACCCCAACAAAAATAAGAAGAGCACATCGATCATGAGCAAAACTGTGGAGTTCTTTTTCGACCTCGGCAGCCCCGCCACTTACCTGGCCTATACCCAACTGCCGAGTATCTGCAAACAGACCGATAGCCAGTTGATCTACAGACCGATGTTGCTGGGTGGCGTCTTCAAAGCTACCGGCAATGCTTCCCCTATCACCGTACCGGCAAAGGGTCGCTACATGTTTCAGGACCTGGACCGCTATGCCAAACGCTATGGCGTACCGCTGAAGTTCAACCCAAACTTCCCCATCAACACCCTGATGCTGATGCGCGCTGTCACGGGTATGCAACTGCGTCATCCCAAACGCTTTCAGGCGTTTATCGATTGCCTGTTTCACGCCCTTTGGGTTGAAGGACGCAGTCTCGATGACCCGGCGACCGTCGCGGTCGTGCTGACGCAAAACGGTTTCGACCCGAACGAGGTGCTGGCGCTGACGGCCGATGAGGACGTCAAAGCCGCCCTCAAGGAAAACACCGAAAACGCGGTACAACGCGGCGTGTTCGGAGCGCCGAGCATGTTCATCGGAAATCAGCTGTTCTTCGGCCAGGATCGACTGGACTTCGTCCTCGAAACCCTGCGTGCGCAATAGCCAGAGATGAGCCAGGCGCTGGAAACAGCGCCTGGACTCAAACCCGCTCAAATAGCCGCGGTCCGGGTGTTCAACCATTCGAGGGCCGCACCGTCGAGCAACGGGCTCAAGCGTTCACGCACCTCGGCGTGATAAGCGTTGAACCACTGCTTTTCGTCTTCGGTCAGCAGCGACGGTTCCAGGCAACGGGTGTCGATCGGGCACAGGGTCAGGGTTTCGAATTTCAGGAACTCACCGAATTCGCTCTTGCCTGCTTCACGATTCAATACCAGATTCTCGATTCGCACACCCCAGCGTCCCGGACGGTAAGTGCCCGGTTCGATGGACGTGATCATGCCCGGCTGCATCGCGGTTTGCGGTGCCGCCGCGGCTTGATAGGCAATGACTTGCGGGCCTTCGTGAACATTGAGGAAGTAGCCGACGCCGTGACCGGTGCCGTGACCATAGTCGACGCTTTCGGCCCAGATCGGTGCGCGGGCAATAGCATCCAGTAACGGCGACAGAATGCCTCGTGGGAACTGTGCACGGGAGAGTGCAATCACGCCTTTAAGCACTCGGGTGCAATCGCGCTTCTGCTCGCCAGTCGGCGTACCCACCGGCACCATTCGGGTAATGTCGGTGGTACCGCCCAGATATTGGCCGCCGGAGTCGATCAGCAACAGGCCGTCACCCTCGATCACCGCGTGTTCTTCTTCGGTGGCGTGGTAATGCGGCATGGCGCCATTGGCGTTAAACGCGGCAATGGTGTTGAAACTCAGCGACACATAATCTGGACGCCGGGTACGCGCCGCGGTGAGGTGTTCGTCGATGGTCAGTTCGGTGACGCGCTCATACCCCCATGCCGCTTCCAGCCAAGCGAAGAATTCGCACAGCGCCGCGCCATCCTGCTCCATGGCCCGACGAATATGCTCGGCATCGGCCAGGCTTTTCTGCGACTTGGCCAGGGTGGTCGGGTTCAGGCCTTCGAGCAGTTTCACGCCGCTGTCCAGGTTATCCAACAGACCGGCCGTGACCCGTGCCGGATCGACTTGCAGGCTCGCGCCGCTCGGCACGGCGCGCAAGGCGGCGGTTACTTCGCTGTAATCGCGCAGGGTCACGCCGTCCTGTTCGAGGATGGCGCGCAGCTCGGCGCTCACTTTGCTCAGGGCCACGAACAAGGTGGCCTGCTGCTGGCTGATCAGGGCGAAGGACACAAACACCGGGTTGAACGACACATCGCCGCCGCGCAGGTTGAACAGCCAGGCGATGTCATCGAGGGTGGCGATGAAGTGCCAGTCGGCACCGCGCTCTTTCAGCACCTCACGCAGTTTGGCGAGTTTTTCGCCACGGCTGACCGTCGCCTGAGGCGGCAAGTGTTGGTAGATCGGCTCGTTCGGCAGACTCGGACGGTCACTCCAGACTTCACTCAGCAGATCGATGTCGGTGCGCAGACGTGCGCCGCGCTCTTCGAGTTTGCTGCTCAAAGTACGCGCGGAGGCCACGGCCATCACCGCACCATCGACTGCAACGACACCGCCTTCAGGGGTTTGCTCGGCCAGCCAATCGAGCGGGCCGGGTTGACCCGGTTGCAGCTTGACCAGTTCGATGCCGCTGCCCTTGAGTTCCTTGCTCGCTTGTTCCCAATAGCGGCTGTCGGCCCAGACACCGGCAAAATCCGGCGTGACGATCAGCGTGCCCACCGAGCCGTGAAAACCCGACAGCCACTGCCGCCCCTGCCAATAGCCCGGCAGGTACTCCGACAGGTGCGGGTCGGCCGACGGCACCAGCAGAGCATGAATGCCCTCCCGGCTCATCAGCTCGCGGGTTTGCGCCAGGCGCTGGGGTACCAATCCATTGGTCAAAGGCTGTGTACTCATCGTGTCTCCTGCTAACCACTCATCATTATTATTCGGTGCCGATCGGCGTCGGCGCTTAAGGACCTGTTGCCCAGAATGCCGGAGCACTGGCGCAAGCTGCTTTAATCAGGTGTACCGCTTGATCGATATCCTGCTCGGTGGTGAAACGCCCCAGGCTCAAGCGAATGGTGCGACTGGCCGAGCGCGCGTCATGCCCCAGTGCCAGCAGTACATGGGACGGCGCATTGCTGGCGGAATTGCAGGCCGAGGTCGCGGAAAATGCGATCGAGGTGCTCAACGCCGCGGAACTGAATTCGCCTTCGTTGAAAGTCAGGCTCAGGGTATGGGGGATGCGCCGGGTCGGGCTGCCATTGAGGCGAACGCCGGGGATGCTCAGCAGCGGTTCGAGCAAGCGTTCACGCAAACGCGTGATGGTGGCTTTTTCTTCATCGAACGAGGTGGCCGCCAACGCGAAGGCTGCCCCCATTGCGGCAATCTGGTGCGTCGCCAGCGTGCCGGAACGCAACCCACCCTCGTGACCACCACCGTGGATCTGCGCCTGCAGACGCTGCTGCGCGCGAGAACCGACATACAGCGCGCCAATGCCTTTGGGGCCGTAGACCTTGTGCGCCGAGAACGACATCAAATCCACTGGCCACCTAGCCAGATCGATCGCCACTTTGCCCGCGCCCTGGGCCGCATCAACGTGAAACAACGCATCGCGATCACGCACCACCTGGCCGATGGCCGGGATGTCGTTGACGGTGCCCAATTCGTTATTGACCAGCATCAACGACACCAGAAAGGTGTCCTCACGCATCGCTTCGCTGACCGCTTGTGGGGTAATCAGGCCTTCGGCATCGGGCACCAGATACGTCACCGCAACGCCTGCGTCCTGCAACTGTTTTGCAGTGTCGAGAATCGCTTTGTGTTCGATCTGGCTGGTGATGATGTGCCCGCCGGACACACCGCGGGCCTGGGCCACGCCCTTGAGGGCAAGGTTGTTGGATTCGGTGGCACCGGAGGTCCAGACGATTTGTTGCGCCTGGGCGCCCACCAATTCGGCGACCTGGCGCCGTGCTTGCTCAACCGATTGCCGGGCCTGTTGACCGAAGGCGTGGGAACTGGACGCTGGATTGCCGAAGTTACCTGTGAAACCCAGACACTCGACCATGACCTTGATGACCCGCTCATCCACCGGCGTGGTGGCGGCGTAGTCGAAATACAACGGACGTTTATTCATAAAAGACTCGCAGAGCGTGTTCCGGGATCAGGAAGCTCGTCACTGGAAGTTTCAAAGCGCCGCCTCATGAGCGACGCCGAATTTTCAGAACGACAGCAATACCTGATCGGAGGCCATTAAAGAAGAACAACTTCATTTAAAAGTGCGTAGGAACGCTCCTGAAGTCGAGCTTAACAGGCATCAGGCCACCGGATGAAGCAATGCGTCAGCTAAAACTGTCGAGCAATAACGGATACAGCGAAGCCACCAACATTAACGCCATACCCCAGTTGAACAGCCGCAACCAGCGGCGATCGCGCAACACATTGCGCAACAGCGTGCCGCAACCGGCCCACACCCCGACGCTTGGCAGGTTGATCAAGGCGAACACCGCGGCTATCACAATCACATTGGTGAAATAGCCCTGCATCGGCGTGTAGGTGCTGATGGCACCGATGGCCATGATCCAGGCCTTGGGGTTGACCCATTGAAACGCCGCCGCGCCCAAATAACTGATCGGCTTGCCCTCGCCCTGTTCACCCTCGGCTACCGGCCCGGAATGAGCGATCTTCCACGCCAGGTACAGCAAATATGCCGCGCCGACATAGCGCAATACGGTGTAAAGCAGTGGATAGGTTTGAAACACCGCGCCCAGGCCAAAACCGACGGCAACCACCAGTATGAAAAAGCCGCAGGTAACGCCCAGCATGTGGGGAATGGTGCGGTTGAAACCGAAATTAACGCCTGAGGCCAGCAACATGGTGTTGTTCGGACCCGGAGTAATCGAGGTGACAAGGGCAAACAAGGCAAAGCCCAGCAGAAGGTCGAGCGAGAGTGTCATGGGTGGCAGTCCATCAGGGTCAGTCAGGTGTTGACCCTAACGCACGCCTTGAGGGAAACCCACGGACAGTTGCGTGAAAGTTCGAGCAGTACAGTCGTCGATCAGCTTGGGCGGCCGTGCAGCTGAACTGCGCGTTCGGCGTTCATCTCGCCTTGTTTGTCGAAACTGAACGTTTTTGCCGGCTGGCCGAGCAATTCGGCTTTCTTCGCGTGGTACTCGTCGAAGGACAAGCCACGACGATTCAGGGCCTCCAGCGCCAGTTCCCGGGTTTCTTCAGCGGTGTAGGGCCGCAACTCCGGTGAAACATGGCTGGCGCATCCGGCGAGAACGGAGATGCCAAGTAGAAAAAAGGTCACGAGTAGAGATTTCATTTTCGAGTGTCCGGGTATCTGGGTTCGGGGCAATGGACACAGGCTACCCACGCCCCTTGCAGGGCAGAAATCAACGCTTTCGATAGTGGGTATCGGATCAAGAGATTGCCCGAACCGTGGCCATGCTGCTCGTCGGGCACTCGATTGCGGGGAAGGGGCTGACCTATAGTTAATCGACCGGAAATCGGCGAAGGAACACCTTAACCCCACAATAAAAGGAGAACCGTCATGAGCGTAAAACCTATTCCAGAGGGTTATCACAGCGTCACCCCTTATCTGGGCATTCAGAAAGCTGCCGAAGCCATCGACTTCTACAAGAAAGCCTTTGGCGCCACCGAAGTCATGCGCCTGTCCATGCCCGATGGCGGCATCGGTCACGCCGAACTGCGTATCGGCGACTGTCCGATCATGCTCGGCACACCGTGTGACGAGGGACCACTGAGCAACCCGGACCAGTCGCCGTCCGTGGGCCTGCATTTGTATGTGAACGATGTAGACAAGTCCTATAAACAGGCCATCGATGCCGGTGCCACGGTGGTGTCCGAGGTCAAGGATCAGTTTTACGGCGACCGCTCGGGGACCTTGAAGGATCCCTATGGGCATCTGTGGTTTCTGGCCACGCACAAAGAAGATCTGACTCAGGAACAGATCGAACAGCGGGCGAAGGAGATGTTTAAGCAGGGTTGAAGACTCCGCGGTCTGATCGGGCCTCATCGCGAGCCTGCTCGCGATGAGGCCATCACATACAACATCAATATTGACTGCCCCCACACAGGGCAGAAACACGAAACATTTTCTTTCATATCCCCTTTCGGGATTTTCGATGCTCATACGTCTTATTTAGATGCCGTCGGTCGCGTAGGCAAAAGCCACGGCCGGACTTTTCATGGACCGCAACGCTTGGAAGCCCACAGCAGCGGTCCTCTCATCGAAACAAGACCTTTAATCATGTCGAAGAAATCCCGCTCAAAACTCTGGTTTCTGGTCCATAGCTGGCTGGCGCTGCCCATCTGGTTCTTTGTACTGATCGTCTGTGTAACCGGTACCCTGGCGGTAGTGAGTCAGGAAATTGTCTGGCTGGCCAATCCGCAAATGCGCGCCAGCGCGCCTTCGGATGACGCGTCGTTGCTCAGCTATGACCAGATCATCGCCGCCATCAAAAAAGCCGAACCCCAGACGCTGGTCGAGCGCATCAGCCGCCCTGACGAGTCGCATTTCGCCCTGGACGTGGAAGTCAGTTACCCGGATGGACGCTCGGTGACGGTCTACGTCAATCCTTACAGTGGCGTCATTCAGGGCACTGCCCCGCAGTTCAACTTCAAGGCCTTTACCCGTGCACTGCATGGCTGGTGGCTGGTGCCGTTCACCAATGGCTACAGCTGGGGCTGGTACCTGGTGTCGTTCCTCGGGCTGCCGATGCTGGCTTCGCTGGTGACCGGGCTGGTGGTCTACAAACGGTTCTGGAAAGGCTTCTTGCGACCGACCCTGCGCTTTCGTCATGGCGCACGGATTTTCTGGGGCGACTTTCACCGACTCAGCGGTATCTGGTCGATCTGGTTCATCGCGGTGATCTCGATCACCAGTGTCTGGTTCCTGATCAAGGCGGCTCTGTACGATAACCAGATTTCGATTTCCACTGCACCGGTCGCACCCGTCGTCGCGCGCGAGAGCGTGCCGCTCACCGTCGATGGCGCACCGGCGCCGATGATTAGTCTGGAGCGTGCGATCCACGAGGCCAAGGAACGCATTCCCGGCCTGGAAGACAGCTCTGTCAGCCTGCCCGCCAATGCCTATAGCCACCTTTCGGTGAGCGGACGCAGTTGGTATCCGTTGATATTCCAGAGCGCCGAGGTCAACCCTTACACCGGTGATATCGCCGCCACGCGCCTGCTGTCAGACCGTTCGGGTCTGGAGCTGGTGACCGAATCCATGCGACCGCTGCACACCGGCGATTTCGGCGGAATCTGGATCAAGCTGATCTGGTTCTTCTTCGGCCTGATCCTGAGCATGATGGTTCTCAGCGGCCTGTTGATCTGGACCAAACGTACCGCCCTGGCCACGGCCAATGCCCTCAAGCGCAGCAACAAGCGTCCACGGACGGCAGTGGTCAGTTCGCCCGCCCCGGCCATGAGCCGCGAAGCCGCGGAGGTCAGTCAATGAACCAGGTCACAGCAGAAAAACCGCGCTCGCCGCTAAGCCGTTTCTGGCACACATGGCGCTTCCACATCAACGTGCTGCTGTTGCTGGTGCCACTGGGGTTCATGCCCAAGTACTTCGCCGACGCGGCGCTGTTTCGCGGTGACACCGGCTTGGGTCAACGGGAGATCGGTGAAGTTCAGGTCGGTCCCTGGAGCCTGCGCCTGGCCGAATTTCGCAACGAAGCCCCCGTATCCGACGGCCCGGCCGGCCCCATCAAGTACTTCAACGCGGCGCTCTGCGACAGCTGTCGCGATCAGGTCAAGGCGACTTACCTGCGCATTGGCAAACCACGCAGCTTGCGCGCCGCCGGGGTGATTTTCTTCGGCACACCGTACCGCATGGGCGCCGGTGTGCCGGTGCCTGAAAAGACCAAAACCGACGCCGAGCTATGGATCACCATGGAAGGCTGGGACGGCGCCATGCATCAAGCGTCCATCCCCCTGAGCCAGGCATCCCCGGCCACCCTTGCATGGCTGAACAAACAAGGAGGTAAACCATGATCAACGCTTTTCGCCCCGTTCTATTGATGTTCTGCGCTGCCTTCAGCAGCAGCGCCCTGGCCCATAACCCGATGTGCGAATGCAAGGCCATCGACGACGAACAGATCCGTTGCACCGGTGGTTTCTCTGACGGCAGCGGTGCACCGGGAGTGACCCTGGACGTGATCGGCTACGACGAAACCATTCTGGTGCCGGGCAAGCTCGGCGCCGATTCGACCCTGACGTTCAAGAAGCCCGGCGCTGAGTTCTACGTGCTGTTCGATGCCGGTCCCGGCCATGTCGTCGAAATCGACCAAGCCGACATCGAGGCGCCCTGAACATGAGCATGACCACGCCAACCACCCAAGTGGTTCGCCCGGCCGGTGCCGGCCATGAAACCCTCTATGTATTGCTGTTATGCCTGATGATCCTCGCGGTTGCCGGCTCGGTGGTCGCCTTGCGCGGCGAGTCCCATGAGGTAAGCAGCGTGGGCAGCCATCAACTGGATGCCCGGCGCGATCTGAGCGCATCCGAGCAAGGTATTTACGCAGACCTGCGGGTCACGCTGGATGAAATCCATCTGTTGCGCAAGGAACAGCAAGCGCTGCCCACACCCGTCACCCTCGCCGATGAAGGCTTTGCGCCGTTTGCCCAGGACGCCAGTTCCGTCAGCCGCGGCGGCCATGCCTGGCAGTTGCTGGACACCAAGGCGTACTTCGGCCAAAGCCAGAGCCCAACCGTCGCCGGCTCATTTTTGATGCGTTTGATCGCTGAAGACGACACCGCGCCGGACATCTGGCTCAACCGCGGCAACGCCCTCCCCGCTCCGAACGATCTCACCGACGCTGCGCTCAACGGCGCCGGCTGGCAGCAGATCGTTGCGCAATTCGATGCCGGGGTTACCCGCCAGCATCGGCATTGAACCCTTGCCTTCACCCGAGAGAAGACCGCTTTCCCATGCCTAGTTCATCTCAACATCCCTTTTTGCACCTGCTGCTGCTCGGCTTGTTTGCCTGTTTGCTGACACCATTGGCCAGTGCCGATGAAGCCAAGCGTCTGCGCATCGGCATCACCCTGCACCCTTATTACAGTTACGTGGCCAACATTGTTGGCGACAAGGCCGAGGTGGTGCCGCTGATCCCGGCCGGTTTCAATCCTCATGCCTACGAGCCACGAGCCGAAGACATCAAACGCATCGGCGGGCTGGACGTGATCGTGCTCAACGGTGTGGGTCATGACGACTTCGCCGACCGCATGATCGCCGCCAGCGAAACCCCGAACATCAAGGTGATCGAAGCCAACGAAAACGTGCCGTTGCTGGCCGCCACCGGCGTCGCCGCCCGGGGTGCCGGCAAGGTCGTCAATCCGCATACGTTTCTGTCGATCAGCGCGTCCATTGCCCAGGTCAACAACATTGCCCGGGAACTGGGCAAGCTGGACCCGACCAACGCCAAAACCTACACACAGAACGCCCGCGCCTACGGCAAACGCCTGCGGCAGATGCGCGCCGACGCCCTGGCAAAACTGACCCTGGCACCGAACGCCGAGCTGCGCGTAGCCACGGTGCATGCCGCCTACGACTACTTACTGCGCGAGTTCGGCCTGGAAGTGACCGCCGTGGTCGAGCCGGCCCATGGCATCGAACCGAGCCCCAGCCAGCTGAAAAAAACCATCGATCAACTGCGCGAACTGGACGTGAAGGTGATCTTCTCGGAGATGGATTTTCCGTCCACCTACGTCGAGACCATCCAGCGTGAGTCCGGGGTGAAGCTGTATCCGCTGTCGCACATTTCCTATGGCGAATACACCGCCGACAAGTACGAAAAAGAAATGACCGGCAACCTCAACACCGTGGTCCGGGCGATTCAGGAGTCCGGCGCATGACGGCTCAAGAAACCCTGATCGCTTACGGGCCGACGCTGGATTTTGCCGAGGTCAGCCTGACGCTGGGGCGCACGACGATCCTCGACAAGGTGACCTTTCAAGTCCAGCCCGGCAGCGTGCATGCGCTGGTCGGCCCCAACGGGGGTGGCAAGAGTTCGCTGATCAAGACCCTGCTCGGGCAGATGCCGCATCAAGGGCGCCTGAGCCTGCAATGGCCCGGCGAACCGGGGACCATCGGCTACGTGCCCCAGGCGCTGGAGTTTGATCGCGGCTTGCCGATGACCGTCGACGATTTCATGGCCGCCATGTGTCAGCGACGCCCGGCATTCCTCGGGTTGAGCAAGCATTACGCAGCGGCGATCGGCGAAGCCCTGGAACGGGTCGGCATGCAGGACAAGCGCAAGCGTCGCATGGGCGCGCTGTCTGGCGGTGAGCGCCAGCGCGTCTTGTTGGCCCAAGGGCTGATTCCGGCGCCGCAGCTGCTGGTGCTCGATGAACCGATGTCGGCCCTCGATGAGGCCGGCATTCAAGTGTTCGAACGGCTGCTGGGCGACTGGCGCCAGAGCGGCATCACCGTGCTGTGGATCGAGCATGATCTGGAAGCGGTCGGGCGTCTGGCGGACCGGGTCACCGGGCTCAATCGGCGGGTGCTGTTCGATGCCACGCCGAAACAGGCACTGACCCCGGAGCGACTGCTGACCTTGTTCTCGACCCATCCCCGGAGCGCTGCCTGATGAGTTACGAAGCCTTTCGTTTGATGGTCCAGGGTTGGGCCTCGTCGGGTTACCTGCCGGAAGCACTGGCCTATGGTTTTGTGGTCAACGCCCTGCTCGCCGGATTGCTGATCGGCCCGGTATTGGGCGGTTTGGGCACATTGGTGGTGGTCAAGCGCTTCGCGTTTTTCTCCGAAGCCGTGGGCCACGCGGCGCTGACCGGCGTGGCCATCGGCATTCTGCTCGGTGAACCCTACACCGGCCCCTACGGCAGCCTGTTCGGTTACTGCCTGCTGTTCGGCATCCTTCTCAACTATTTACGCAACCGTACGGGGCTGGCGCCGGATACTTTGATCGGCGTGTTCCTTTCCGTGTCATTGGCCTTGGGCGCCAGCCTGTTGTTGATTCTGGCGGGCAAGATCAACGTTCATATTCTGGAAAACGTGCTGTTCGGTTCGGTGCTGACGGTCAACGGCAACGATCTGCTGGTATTGGCCATCGTCGGCTCGCTGGTGATGGCGCTGGCCTTGCCGCTGTACAACCGCATCATGCTCGCCAGTTTCAATCCGCAACTGGCGGCGGTTCGCGGTGTGGCGGTGAAGACCCTGGATTACCTGTTCGTGATTCTGGTGACCCTGATCACGGTGGCGGCGGTGAAAGTCATCGGCGCGATTCTGGTCGGCGCCCTGTTGGTGATTCCAGCGGCAGCCGCGCGTTTGCTCAGCCAGTCACTGAAGGGGTTCTTCTGGTGTTCGGTGCTGATCGCCACGGTGAGCACACTGTGTGGAATTCTCGCGCCGATTATCTTTGACCTGCCTATCCCGTCCGGTGCCGCGATCATTTTGGTGGCCGGTATCGCCTTCGCCCTGGCCGCCATCGCTCGCGGCATCGTCCCAAGTCTGAAAGGGAACCTCGGATAAATGTCTTTTTCTCTGCGTCAATTGACCCTGGCATTGACCTTCACATTGCCCCTCTGCGGCTTGATCAACACCCCACTGCTTGCCGCTGACAGCGCCAAACCGTTACGAGTACTGGCCTCCTTGCCGATCACTTATGGTTTGGGCGAAGCCCTGCTCAAAGGCACCGATGTCAGCCTGGAGCGCGCCGCGCCGGCCAATCTGCCCGGCAGCCGGCAGACCGCTTACTTCACCGGCCGTGGCGCTGCGGAGCTCAATAAGTTGGCGAGCAATGCCGATGCGGTCATCGGCCTGCGCTCGCTATGGCCGGATGACCCGCTGTACCCGAATGCCCGGCGCAGCAATATTCGTATCGTTGAAGTCGATGCTGCCCGCCCGGTGGACGGTGCCCTGCCTGGCATTGCCGTGCAGCCTGGCAGCAAGGTCGACGGTTTGAACAGTCAGCCTTGGCTGGCCAGCAACAACATGGGCCGCATGGCGGATGTCATGGCTTCAGACCTGGTGCGCCTGGCGCCAGCGGCCAAACCGAAGATCGATGCCAACCTGGCAGCACTCAAACAGCGCCTGCTCAAGCTCAGCGCCGACAGTGAGTCACGATTGGCCAATGCCGACAACTTGAGTGTGATGAGCCTGAGCGATCATTTCGGCTACCTGATCGGAGGGCTCAACCTGGAGCTGATCGGCCTTGATGCACGTGCGGATGCCGAGTGGACACCGGAGGCGCTCAAGCAATTGGGCGCGACGCTCAAAGATAATGACGTAGCAGTGGTGTTGCATCATCGGCAGCCATCGGACGCGATGAAAGCGGCGATTGCCGAGGCTGGTAGTCGGTTGGTGGTGTTGAGTGTCGATGCGGCAGATCCGGTGGCCGAGTTGGAGGGGAATGTGGATTTGGTGATCAAGGGGTTGAGCGGGGTGTAACGTCAGTTAAACCGCGTTATCGTTCTTCGCGGGCAAGCCTCGCTCCTACAGGGTTTGGGGTGTTCACACATATTGTGATCGACACAAAACCTGTAGGAGCGAGGCTTGCCCGCGAAGGCAATCTCAAGTCATGAAAAAAGCCCGCTGACCGTCACCGGTTCAGCGGGCTTTTCGTTCCCACGCTCTGCGTGGGAATGCAGCCAGAGACGCTCCGCGTCTCACTTGACAGCTCAGTGAGCCACGGTCGCCTGTTCTTCCATTTTCTGGCGCAAGCTCAGTGGACGCATGTCGGTCCAGACCTCTTCGATGTAGGCCAGGCATTCCTTTTTCAGGCCGCTCTTGCCCACGGTGCGCCAGCCTTGTGGCACGGCTTTGTAGTCGGGCCAGATCGAGTATTGCTCTTCGTGGTTGACCACGACCTGAAAGAGGATGTCTTCGCGGTCGAATACTGACGTCATGCTGTTTCTCCATCATTGTAGGGTGGGCTGCACGCCGTGCGCAGCCACTATGTAGAAGGAACGTTCAAGGCACCAAAAAATTTAAAGGCTGGCAGTGGCCGCGGCCATGGCCCTGCCGAAAATCTCGGCCACTCGATCGATTTCTGCGGCAGTGATCACCAGCGGCGGCAGGAAACGCACGACACCGCCGTGGCGCCCGCCCAGCTCGAGAATCAACCCGCGCTTGAGGCATTCGCGCTGCACCAGCGGCGCCAGACGACCGAATACCGGTGGATGGTCCTGAGCGTCCGCCGCGCCACTCGGATCGACCAGTTCGACGCCCAGCATCAAGCCGCGCCCGCGAATATCGCCCAACTGCGGGAAGTCCCGCTGCAGAATGTGCAGGTGTTCGCTCAAGCGTTCGCCCATGGCCGCAGCGTGCTCGCAAACCTTGTGCTCAGTCAGGTAGCGCATCACCGCAGAGCCAGCGGCCATGGCCATCTGATTACCGCGGAAGGTCCCGGCATGGGCGCCCGGCAGCCAGGTGTCGAGCCAGTCGCGATAGACCACCACCGCCAGCGGCAGGCTGCCGCCGATGGCTTTGGACAGCACCACCACGTCCGGAATGATCCCGGCGTGCTCGAAGGCGAACATCTTGCCGGTACGGGCAAAACCGCTCTGGATTTCATCGACGATCAACGCTACGCCAGCCCTCTCGGTGATACGACGCAAACCACGCAGCCAATCGAGATCGGCCGGAATCACCCCGCCCTCGCCCTGCACCGCTTCGACGATCACCGCAGCGGGCAATTGCACGCCGGCCTCTGGATCATTCAGCAGGTTTTCCAGGTAATTCAGGTTGACCTGCACTCCCTGCGCGCCGCCGAGTCCGAACGGACAACGGTAATCGTAGGGATAGGGCATGAATTGCACACCACTGCTGAGCAACGCACCCAACGGCTTTTTCGGCCCCAGACTGCCCATCAGGCTCAGCGCGCCCTGGCTCATGCCGTGGTAACCGCCCTGGAACGACAACACCGTGTTGCGCCCGGTGGCGGTGCGCACCAGTTTCAGCGCGGCTTCCACCGCATCGGTACCGGTGGGGCCACAGAACTGGATCTTCGCTTCAGCGGCCAATACCGGCGGTAAAAGACCGAACAGATCCTGGACAAACTGATCCTTGACCGGCGTAGTTAGGTCGAGGGTGTGCAGCGGCAATTCATCGGTCAGCACTTGCTGGATCGCTTCGATCACCACCGGATGGTTGTGCCCCAGGGCCAGAGTCCCCGCACCGGCCAGGCAATCGATGAAACGGCGGCCTTCGACATCCTCGATATAAATGCCCTTGGCACGCTTGAGTGCCAGGGGAATGCGTCGCGGGTAGCTACGGGCATTCGATTCCTGCTGGCTCTGACGAACCAGCAGCGGCGATTCGTTAAACTGATAAAGCGTTTCGGCAGGCTTCAGGACAATCCGGGCCGGCTGATCTTCGACAAGGCTGGTAGCGACTGACATCTTCGACCCCTCAATACGCTGTTGATAGTGACCAAAACTGCACACCGTGCAGGTGCGCGTTCCGGTCACGGGGCGCACTAGCAGGTTTTCCTGTTCTGGAAACGCATCAGGACCTCGAGGATTTAGACCCTCGATCAGCTTTCTATGAAGGTGGCGACAGCGCCTTGTGCATGGGAATGGCGTGGAGTCCCGCCACGGTGAAGGTTTCAGCACAAGCCCGGTAACCCAGGCGATGGTAAAACGCCTCGCCGGTTCGAGTGCTGTTGAGCCGCGCCTGAGGCAAACCCTGCGCGATCAACCATGTCTCGAGATCGTGCACCAGCGCTTGTCCGGCGCCTCGCCGAAACCATTCCGGTTGCACGTAACAAAACGCGACCTTGCCGCTGATTGCCGCCATGGCGACGCCGATCGGTTTGTCCTGCAACAGGGCGATGTTCAGGTACAAGCGCGGGTCGGCCAGCCAGGGTTGCACGTGTTCGATGGTTTTATTGTGGGTCCAGGTGGCGACGGTTCGCGGATCGTTGCGGTGGTCGAGCGCGCAGCCGACGCGAATGGAGCGCTCGACGATCCGGCTGATGATCCCGGCGTCGGCGGGCGTTGCCTTGCAGATATGTATCGATGCATCCATGGCGCTGTTACCTCAATCCATTGAGTCAAAGCTGCCAGGGACGATAACGCTGTGGGGGCCGGGTGGCTAATGGAGAGACGTTACATTTGGTGTGTATGGAAGATTGCTTTCGCGGGCAAGTCGGATCGCCGCCCGCTCGCTCCTACAGGATTGTGAGTCAGACACAGTCCTGTAGGAGCGAGGCTTGCCCGCGAAGGCGTCAGACCGGCTGCAACGGCATCGTCAACTCAACCCGCAAGCCATCCGGTCGGCTGTCGAAATGCAGGGTGCAGCCGCAGCGCTGGACGATGGCCTGGACAATCGCCAGGCCGAGGCCGCAACCGGTGCTCTGGCCGTTGCGCCAGAAGCGTTGGGTCAGGTGTTGCAGGTCATCTTCGGCAATCCCCGGGCCGTGGTCGCGGACCAAAAAGCGCACGCGATTGCCAGTGGTTTCCAGGCTCAGCTCCACTGCCCCATCGCCTGGGGTATGGCGCAGGGCGTTGTCGAGCAAGTTGCGCAACGCGGCAATCGACAGCACCGCAGGCATTTGCAGCGGCGCTTCGGAAAATGTGGTCGGCAACTGAAATTTGATCCGCTGACGATCACCGCTGGCCGCATCCTGAATCGCCAGTTTCGCCACCTGCTCGGCACTGCATTGCACGCCATCATCGAACGACAGACTGCCCTCGACGCGCGCCAGCAGCAGCAATTGTTCAAGCGTGCGATGCAACCGGTCAGCGCCCTCTTCAGCCCGCGCCAGGGACTGATCCCGGGCACTGCCTTCGGTCATGCGCGCCACTTGCAGGTGGGTTTTGATCGCGGTCAGCGGGCTGCGCAATTCATGCGCGGCATCACCGGTCAGGCGCCGTTCGCGCTCGATGGTCTTGCCAATACGCTGGAACAGCTGATTCTGGGTTTCCAGCAGCGGTTGCAGTTCGCTGGGCAGCGGCTGGATTTGCAACGGCTCCAGAGAGTCGGCGCTACGCCGCATCAGCGCATCGCGCATACGATTGAGCGGTGCCAATCCCTGACCGATGCCGAGCCACAACAGGCACAGGCAACCAAGCAGCGCCACACCGACCGGCACCGAAGCCGCCAGCAGGATGGACATGTTCAGTGCTTCGCGCTCGATCTGCCGGTCGGCGGTGGTAATCCGCACATCACCACGCGCGAGGGTGAAACTGCGCCACGGTGCGCCGTCGATGATCTGATCGTGGAAGCCCATTTTCTCGGCTTCCAGGGTTTGTTCGGGGCTGCTGTGGCTGCGGGCCAGGATTTCGCCGCGCAACGAGCTGACCTGACAGGCCATGCCGCCAGGAATACTCAGCTGCTCTGCACTGAAATGAGTGCCTTCGCCTTTGCTCGGCAACGTCGGCAGTTGCTCCAGCAGCCCGGCCACCATCCGCGCCGACGCCACCAGCCGCTGGTCGAGGGAAAACATCATCTGGTTGCGCAGATCACTGAGCATCCAGGCGGCGGCCAGGGCCCAGATCAGCGCAAACGCTGCGCCGAGGGTCAGGCTCAGGCGCAAACGCAGGCTCATCACTTCGATTGCTCTCCGCCATCGGCTGGCCCCAGGCGATAGCCCAGGCCACGCACAGTCTCGACGATGCCGTTGCCGAGTTTGCGCCGCAGGTGATGGATATGGACGTTAAGGGCGTTGCTTTCCAGTTCGTCGTTGAAACCGTAGACGCTGTCCTTTAGTTGCTCGGTGGACAGTACCCGGCCGCGATTGTGCAGCAGGGCCTGCAACAGCGATTGCTCACGGCGTGACAAATCCACCGATTGGCCGCCGAGCAGGGTTTCGCGGCTGCTCGGGTCGTAGGTCAAACGACCGTGCTCAATCAGGTTGACGCTGCGCCCCGCCACTCGTCGCAACAAGGTGTGCAGGCGCGCGGCAAGTTCGCGCAGGTCGAACGGTTTGAGCAAGTAGTCGTCGGCGCCGGCTTGCAGGCCATCGACCCGGTCAGTGACCGAATCCCGCGCGGTGAGGATCAGCACCGGGATTTCCAGGCCATGATGACGCAACTGCTGCAATAGCTTCAGGCCGTCTTCATCGGGCAGGCCGAGATCGAGCACCATGACGTCGAATTCGGCGACCTTGAGCATCGCCCGAGCCTTTGATGCGGTGGCGACGTGCTCGACGGTCAGGCCTTGAGCGGTCAACCCGGCAACGATGCCGCTGGCGATCAACTCATCGTCTTCACAAACCAGTACGTGCATGGTGAGCCCCGTAGAAAAAAGGTGATTAGGCCGGTAGCCGATTAAGCGGACATTATGCCGCAAGTGCCATTGTCACAAGGCAAGTGTGGTTAATCATCGGTTAATCGCCGCCCTCCACTGTGCACCTCACTTGCACAGGGATAAGGCTTACCCATGCGTCGATTGTTTTTATTCTTTGTTCTGTTGATCTCGGGTGTGGCCCAGGCTGGAACGAATCCGTTCGAAACCAAACCCGATTTTCTCCCGGTGGAAAAAGCGTTCATCTTCACCTCCGAACGCCTTGAATCCGGGGAAACCCAGCTCTATTGGCAAATTGCCGACAACTATTACCTGTATCAGAAACGCCTGAAATTCGACGGTCTGGCCCCGGAGCAAGTGCCGGTTCTGCCCGAGGGCGAGTCCCACAGCGACGAGTTCTTCGGTGAACAGCAGGTTTATCGCCAGGGCCTGGAGTTGAAGATTCCGGCCGGCGCCACTGGTCAGATTAAAGTAGGCTTCCAGGGCTGCGCCGATGCCGGTTTGTGTTATCCGCCGCAGACCCAAGTGGTCAACCTTGGCGCCAGTAACGTCCTTGCCGCGTTTAATGAAGAAGCGCCCGACCAAGCCCTGGCCAGCGGCCTGCAGCAACGGGCGTTAGGCTGGAGCTTGCTGGTGTTCTTTGGCCTGGGGCTACTGCTGGCGTTCACGCCTTGCTCGTTGCCGATGCTGCCGATTCTGGCGGGTTTGATCGTTGGCAGTGGGGCCACGCCGAAACGCGGTTTTGCCCTGGCGACCAGTTACGTCGTGAGCATGGCACTGGTGTATGCGGCGATGGGCATTCTGGCTGCGCTGCTGGGTGCAAACCTTCAGGCACTGTTGCAGAACCCCTGGTTGCTGGGCAGCTTTGCGGCGGTGTTCGTGCTGCTGGCCTTGCCGATGTTAGGTTTCTTCGAGTTGCAATTGCCGGTGGCCGTGCGGGATCGGCTGGAACATGTTTCGCGCAATCAGCGCGGTGGCAGCCTGATCGGTGCCGGTGTACTCGGGGCTGTGTCCGGTCTGTTGGTAGGGCCGTGCATGACTGCGCCGCTGGCCGGTGCCCTGCTCTACATTGCACAGAGCGGCAATGCTCTGCATGGCGGGCTGATTCTGTTCGCCATGGGCATTGGCATCGGTGTGCCGCTGTTGTTGCTGGTGACTGTCGGCAATCGTTTCCTGCCCAAACCCGGCGCGTGGATGAACCTGCTTAAAGGCGTATTCGGCTTTCTGTTCCTCGCCACGGCATTGCTGATGCTGCGGCCAGTGCTCGCGCCCTCCTTGTGGCTCGGATTGTGTGGAGCCTTGTTGCTGATCGCGGCCTACAGCGCCTGGAAACAGTCTGAAGGCTTCGGTCGCATCGCCCAACTGTTCGGCGCCAGTTCGCTGTTGTTGGGGCTGTGGGGCAGCCTGCTGGTGGTCGGTGCGGCGGGCGGCAGTGACGATCCGTATCAGCCGCTGCAGGTGTATAGCGCCAGCGGCAACGCGGCACCGAATGCTCACGACGCATTTACGACGATCAAGGAGCCCGCCGTGCTGCAACGCGAACTCGACGCGGCCAAGGCTCAGGGTCAATGGGTGCTGCTGGATTACTACGCCGACTGGTGTGTGTCGTGCAAAGTCATGGAAAAACAGGTCTTCGCCAAACCGCAGGTACTGGAGGCGCTCAGTGATGTGCGCTTGCTACGGCTGGACGTCACCGCCGACAATGCCGCCAGCCGCGAACTGCTCGGCCGTTATAAAGTGCCGGGGCCGCCAAGCCTGTTGTGGATCGGTCCCGACGGCGCAGAGCGTCGCAGCCAGCGCATCACCGGAGAGGTCGATGCCCGCACCTTCCTGCAACGCTGGACCACCATCCGAGACGCTCGTTAATGCTGACTTTTACCCTCGGCACCTTTGCCATCGCGCTTAATCACCTGCTGCTGATCAGTGCCCTGGCGCTGGCGACTTTTGTCGGCTGGCGGGTGGCCAAGCGTGGCGGCGAGAACCCGGAGTCGGTGCTGTTCAGCCTGTTCCTGATGGGCATGCTGGCAGCCCGGGTCGGTTTCGTGATCGCCTACTGGGCGCAGTATCACAACGATCCGTGGCAGATCATCGACCTGCGCGACGGTGGTTTCCTCGCCTGGCCCGGGGTGGTCGTGCTGTTGCTCGCCGCGCTGTATCGAGGCTGGCGTCGCCCGGGCTTGCGCCGTCCGTTGGGTTTTGGCGTGGTCAGTGGTCTGGCATTCTGGTTGCTGGCAACCTTCTCCCTGAATATTTACGAACAAGGCACACGCCTGCCGGAAATCACGCTGCGCAATGCCGCTGGCCAGACCGTGCAACTGGCGGATTATAGAGGTGGGCCGCTGGTCATCAACCTCTGGGCCACTTGGTGCCCGCCGTGCCGCCGGGAAATGCCGGTGCTGGAAAACGCCCAGCAACAGCGCCCGGACCTGACCTTTCTGTTCGTCAATCAGACCGAAAGCATGCAGAGCGTCGCCACCTTCCTCGAAACCCAGGGCCTGAGCCTGACTAACGTCCTGTTCGATGGCAGCGGTCGATTGAGTCAGGCCGTGGGTTCCATGGCATTGCCGACTACGCTGTTCTATAGCCCCGACGGGTACCTGCTGGGCAGTCATCTGGGCGAACTCTCTGAAGCCAGCCTGGCCCGCGCCCTGGAAAACTTCGACACCCCAAACCCGGCCACCTCGGCCACGCCTTCAAGGAAACTGCCATGCTCCGCCTCCGCCACCTGCTGACGTTGACCCTGGGTGCCGCCCTGCTGCACTTGCCGTCGGTACAGGCCGAAGAATTGCCTGAAGCGATCAAGAAGATCGAAGCCAAAGGCGCGAAAATCGTCGGCACCTTCGACGCGCCCGATGGCCTGCGCGGTTATGCGGCGCAGTACCAAAACCGTGGCATGGCGTTGTACCTGACCCCGGACGGCAAACATGTACTGTTGGGCAATTTGTACGACGCCGAAGGCAATGACCTGAGCAGCGCGCCGTTGCAGAAACTGGTCTACGCGCCAATGGCCAAGGAAGTCTGGGGCAAGATGGAAGCCAGCAACTGGATCGGTGACGGCAACAAGGATGCACCGCGAATCGTTTATCTGTTCAGTGACCCGAACTGCCCGTACTGCAACATGTTCTGGGAACAGGCGCGGCCGTGGGTCAAGGCCGGTAAAGTGCAGTTACGGCACATCATGGTCGGCATCATTCGCGAAGACAGCCCGGGCAAATCCGCCGCGCTGCTGGCCGCCAAGGACCCGCAAAAGGCGTTGGCAGACCACGAGAAGTCCGGCAAGGACAGTTCGCTCAAGGCGCTGAAAGAGGTGCCGCCGGCGATTCAGGCGAAACTCGCAGCAAACATGCAGTTGATGGAAGACCTGGAACTGGCCGCCACCCCGGCGATTTTCTACATGGACGACAAGGGTCAGCTGCAACAACAGCAGGGCGCGCCGACGCCGGATAAATTGGTGAAGATTCTGGGGCCTAAGTGACCTCCCCGGCCTCTTCGCGGGCAAGCCTCGCTCCTACAGGATTTGAGTCGTTCGCAATAATCGCGAAGCACACAAATTCTGTAGGAGCGAGGCTTGCCCGCGAAGGCGTCCGCCTGATCGACTAAGTTCTCTCAGCCAAAAACTTCAACAGCGCATCTGTAACAAACTGCGGATTCTCCAGATTGGAGATATGCCCCGCCTCCGCCACCAGCACATACGGGCAACCGATCAACCCGGCCATTTCCTGGGTTTCCGACGGCGGTCGCGGTTTGTCCTGATCGCCGCACATCAACAGCGTGGTTTCAGGGTTCAGCTCACCCAGACGCGGCAGCAAATCATCACGACCAAAGGTAATCCGCCCCATCGGCACGATGCTTTCACGCAGACGGTTGGCCGGCAGCGCCGCCAGTCTGGCGCGGAAATCCTGATACAGCGCCGACTGCGGATCGATGCCCGGGCGGAAGAAAATCGGCACCACAATATCGAGCAGCTGCGGCGAGATCACACCGCTGTCTTCGATCTGCTTGAACAGCGAGAAATAGTATTGGCGGGTGGGTTCCGGTTCGACGCCGACGTAGGTGTCCATCAGCACCAGACCGTTGAGCCGCTGTGGTGCCGACAGCGCCAAGCGCACGCCCCACATGCCACCCACCGAAAGACCGACCAGCGTGACGCGATCGATGTCCAGATGATCGAGCAAGGCCAGTGCCTGGCGCGCTATGTCATCCAGCGACGTCGTGCACTCGGGCATCCGCCCGGATTCGCCATGGCCCCACAGGTCCAGGGCGATAACCCGATAGTGCTGCGCCAGCGCCGCAATCTGTGGCGCCCACATGGCCTGGTCCCACAGGTAACTGCCGGCCAGCAGAACCGCCGGGCCTGTGCCTTGATCTATGTAGTGAAGCGCTTGTCCATCAACCGTTACGAAGGGCATCGACTGTCTCCCTGGTGAAGTTGGATCCATTAAAAAAGCATGAGAAGACTGAGCCGCATGGGATCGGCAGTCAACCCGGAGCTTTGTGGTGTCTGTGATGATGCCTTCGCGGGCAAGCCTCGCTCCTACAGTATTGTGTCGATCAATCGACGCGGACCTGTAGGAGCGAGGCTTGCCCGCGAAGAGGCCCTCACTGACGCTAGAGAACTACAGCCCCTCCAACTCCGCCATCAGGTCATTCAACCGATCCACCTTCTCTTCGGTCATGTCGCTCGCCGCCAACCCATCAATGTACCCGGCCAACTCCGCCACCGTGCTGCACTCGAACATCGCCCGCAGTGGCACGTTGCGTTGCAGGGCTTTTTGCACCCGCGAGGCGATCTGTGTGGCCAACAGCGAATGCCCTCCGAGTTCGAAGAAGTTGTCACGCACGCCGACCTTCTCGACCTTCAACACCTCGGCCCAAATATCCGTCAGGGTCTGCTCCAACTCATTGCGCGGTGCCTGATAGTCCTGGCTCTGCAACTGGCCGATTTCCAGCGCCGGCAAGGCCTTGCGATCGAGTTTGCCGTTGGCGTTGAGCGGCAGTTTGTCGAGCCACAACCAGTGCAGCGGCACCATGTATTCCGGCAATTCGGCGCGCAGACGTTGCTTGATGCGCTCCAGTCGTTCGTTCGGACTCAGCGCCGACTCCGCTGCGACCAGATAGCCGACCAAATGCTTGCCGTTGACGCCATCCTGCACACCCACCGCCGCGTCGCGGACTTCCGGTTGCTCGTGCAGACGGGCCTCGATTTCACCCAGTTCGATGCGGTAGCCGCGGATCTTCACTTGATGGTCGATACGCCCGACGTATTCCAGCACGCCATCACTGCGACGTCGGGCCAGGTCGCCGGTGCGATACAGGCGATCACCCGGTGCGCCGAACGGGTTCGGCACAAACACCTGCGCTGTGCGCAACGGATCGCTCACATAGCCGCGCCCCACGCCGGTGCCGGCCACACACAACTCCCCCACCGCTCCTAACGGCACCAATTCCAGTGCGCCATCAAGCAGGTACAAATGGTTGTTATCCGTCGGCGTACCAATCGGCAGATAACTGCCGCGCGTCGAGGCCTGATCGACACGGAAGAACGCCACATCGTCCGAGCATTCCGCCGGGCCATAGGCGTTGACCAACCCAATCTCCGGGTAACGCAGCAACCATTGATGCGCTAGTTCCGGCGGCATCGCTTCACCGGTCGGCAACATCCAGCGCAGGCCATCGAGGCTCATGCGATCCTGGGCGAGCATGCCCTGAATCAGCGACGGCACACTTTCGAGCACGGTGATGCCCTGGCTCTGAACGTGAGCCAACAAGCCTTGCGGATCGTGGGCGATGCTGTTCGGCACAATGTCCACCCGGGCGCCGAACAATGGCGCCGCGAGGAACTGCCAGACGGAAATATCGAAGCTTTGCGAAGCGGTCTGGGCGATCACATCGGCATCACTCAGTTTCAGGTACGGCACCTTGCTCAACTGGTTATTGAGCATGCCGCGCTGCTCGACCATCACGCCCTTCGGCAATCCGGTGGAACCCGAGGTGTAAATCACGTAGGCGAGGTTGTCCGGGCCGCTGTAAATCCCCGGATTGGCAATCGAAACATCGCTAGCCTGCACGTCTTCCCAGACCAGCAATCGAGGTCGGTTGGCACAACCGAATTCTTCCAGCAGTGCGACGGCTTGTTCACGACATGCCTGAGTGCAAACCAGTAACGGCGTGCGGCTCAAGTCGATGATCCGGCTCAGACGCTGACTCGGCAGGCCCGGGTCCAGCGGCAGGTAACCGGCACCGGCCTTGAAGCTGCCAATGATCATGCCAAGCAGATCGAGGTTACGTTCGGCGAGCAGCGCCACCGGTTGATCCAGGCCAACTCCCGCCGCAATCAGCGCATGGCCAAGACGGTTGCTGCGCTGGTTCAGCTCAACATAACTGTGCTGCTGATCAAGACAACTGGCGGCAACTCGCTGCGGATGCTCGGCAACCTGCGCTTCGAACAATGAGACATAGCTCTGCTCCAGCGGATACTCGTGTTCGCTCTGGTTGCAGCCATGGATCAGGAAGTCCTGCTCTTCATTGCCCAGCAGTGGCAGATCGGCCATGTCGCCATGGAAGCCTTCGACCAGTGCCAGCAGCAGGCGCTTGAATTCGCCGAGCATGCGCTCGACCGTGGATTCGTCGAAGTAACGCTGGTCGTAGGACAGGTGCAAGCCAAGGTCATCGCCCGGATAACACACCGCCGTCAACGGGAAGTTGGTGTGGGTGCGGCCTGAATCCGACGTCGCGTTGAGGCTTTGCGCACGGTCCAGCACCGAGACTTCCACCGGTGCGTTTTCGAACACGAACAGGCTGTCGAACAGCGGCTGGCCTTTAGGCAGCTCGCTGTTTTCCTGAATGCTCACCAGCGGCAGGTATTCGTACTCGCGCAGTTGCATGTTGCTGTCGAGCAAACCGCTGAGCCACTGACGAACGCTGCAACGCTGATCGTCTTCGGGCATTTTCACCCGCAGGGCGATGCTGTTGATGAACAGCCCGACCGTGCGCTGCATCTGCGACATGTCCACCGGACGCCCGGCCACCGTGACCCCAAACAGCACGTCGCGATCGCCGCTCAGGCGGCGCAACACCAGCGCCCACGCCGCTTGAGCGAAGGTGTTGATGGTCAGCTGATGCGCCTGAGCCAGTTTGCGCAGTTGCGCGCCATCCCGGGCATCGAGCCGGGTGTAGCGGTCGCCGACGATCATGCCGCCGCTGTCACCCGCATGTTCACGCAGGAACGGCCGGTCGCTCGGAATCGGCGTGGTGCGCTCGAAACCTTGCAGGTTCTGCTGCCACCACTGCCGCGCTTCGGCGAGGCTCTGGCGTTGCAGCCAACCGATGTAATCGCGATAACGCGGTGGCACGGCCAACTGCGCATCGCGGCCTTCGCCGAGGGCGGTGTAGATTTCGAAGAAATCGTTCATCAGCAGCGAGCGGCACCAGGCATCGATGAGGATGTGGTGGTTGCTCATCATGAACCAGTAACGCGCCGCGCCCACGCGGATCAAGCGCAGGTGGAACGGTGCCTGGTTGAGCAAATCGAACCCGGCCTCACGCTCGCTTTTCAGCAGCGCCTGCAACTTTGGCTCTTGCTCGGTTTCGGTAATCGCGCTCCAGTCCAGATACTCGATCGGCGTGCTGCCCGGTTTGTGGATCACTTGCAGCATGTCTTCGCCGACGTTCCAGCAGAACGACGCGCGCAAGGCTTCGTGACGAGCAATCACCGCTTGCCAGGCTTGGGCGAAACGTTGCGGGTCGAGCTCGCTGTTAATGCGGTAGCGATCCTGCATGTAGTAGAGGCCGGTGCCCGGTTCGAGCAAGGTGTGCAGCAGCATGCCTTCCTGCATCGGGGTCAGCGGGTAGACGTCTTCAATCATCGCCGCTGGCACCGGCAATGCGTCGAGTTGCGTCTGAGTCAATTTGGCCAGCGGGAAGTCCGACGGCGTCAGCCCGCCCGCGTTGTCGCTCAGGCAATGCTGGATCAGGCTTTGCAATTCGCCCAGATACGCCTCTGCCAGTTCGGTGATGGTTTGCAGATCGTGGCGTTCGGCGCTGAAGGTCCAGCGCAACACCAGTTCACCGCCGTAGACCTGACTGTCGATGCTCAACTCGTTCGCCAGTGGCGCGAGTGGGTCATGGGCCGCGCCCACCGGCTCATCGAGCGGACGGAACAACGCATCGCTGCCGAAGCTCTGGTCGAACTGCCCCAGGTAATTGAAGGTGATCGGCGCCACCGGCAGCGCGGCCATGGTCTGACGGCACACACCGTCGGCCAGGTAGCGCAGCACGCCATAACCCAAACCTTTGTGCGACACCGCGCGCAGTTGTTCCTTGATCGCTTTGATCGACACCCCCTGTTCACTCGCGGGTGTGAGGCGCAGCGGATAGGCGCTGGTGAACCAGCCAACGGTGCGGGTCAGGTCGATCTCGTCGAACAGGGTTTCGCGGCCATGGCCTTCGAGTTGAATCAACGCTGATTCGTGACCGCTCCAGCGGCACACCACACGGGCCAATGCGGTCAGCAGCAGGTCATTGACCTGAGTGCGATAGGCCGTCGGCGCCTGTTGCAGCAGTTGGCGGGTACGCTCGCTGTCGAGGCGCACACTGACGGTTTGCGCGTGACGATTTTGCTGACCGCCCTGCGGACGATCACACGGCAATTCAACGCTGGGGCCGGCCAGTTGTGACTGCCACCAGCTCAATTCTTCCCGCAGGGATTCGCTGCCGGCGTAAGCCTGCAACCGTGCGGCCCAGTCCTTGAAACCGCTGGTTTTCGCCGGCAGTTTTACTGACTGTCGGGACTCGAGTTGACGATAAACCGTTTGCAAATCGTCCAGCAGCACCCGCCACGACACGCCATCCACCACCAAGTGGTGAACGGCGATGAACAGCCGTTGTTGCCCCGCAGAATCATCGACCAGCAGCGCCCGCATCAGCGGCCCTCGCTCAAGGTCGAGGCTGCGCTGGGCATCGGCGAATAGCGCCATGCATTTATCCATGGCCGGCACGTGTACTTGCCACAGCACTGCAGCGTCGGAAACCGCCTGGTGCTCGGCTTGCCAATGGCCGGCGACGTCGGTGAAACGCAATCGCAAGGCGTCGTGCTGTTCGATCACCGCCAGCAGCGCTTGCTCAAGACGATGAGGCTCCAGCGTCACGGTCGGCTCCAGCAGCAACGCCTGGTTCCAGTGTTGACGCTGCGGGATTTCAGTGTCGAAGAACCAGTGCTGAATCGGCGTCAGACGCGATTCGCCCGTGAGCAAACCTTGCTCTGCGGTGACCTGCTCGGTGCGGGTCGCGACGGCGGCCAGCGTCTGCACGGTCTGGTGCTGGAACAGGTCCCGTGGGCTGAAATGGATGCCCTGCTGCCGCGCACGGCTGACCACCTGGATCGACAGAATCGAATCGCCGCCCAGTTCGAAGAAGTTATCGTTGAGGCCGACCTGCTGGACGTTCAGCACTTTGCACCAGATGCCAGCCAGGGTCAGTTCAAGTTCGTTGCTCGGCGCCACGTACTGCTGACGATTCAACTCCGGGTCCGGGGCCGGCAGAGCGCGGCGGTCGAGCTTGCCGTTGGCGGTCAGCGGCATGCTGGCCAGCAGGATCAAGTGCGTCGGCACCATGTAATCCGGCAACTGAGATTTGAGGTGTGCCTTCAATGTTTCGCGCAATGCAGTTTGTTGCGCTTCATCTTGTTCGGCGACGTTGGTGACCAGGTAGCCGACCAATTGCTTGCCGCTCGGAGCGTCGAGGGCCAATACCACCGCTTCACGCACGGACTCGTGTTCCAGCATACGGGTTTCGATCTCGCCCAGTTCGATGCGGAAACCACGGATCTTCACTTGATGGTCTATCCGGCCGAGGTACTCGACCAGACCATCAGCGCGCTGACGGACAAGGTCGCCGGTGCGGTAAATACGCCCACCATCGGCCGCAAACGGGTCGGCAACAAACCGCTCCGCCGTCATGCCTGGACGCTGGTGATACCCCTGCGCCAGACCGGCGCCGCCGACGTACAACTCGCCCGTCGCGCCTTTCGGCACCAACGCCAGATCGGCGTCGAGGATGTATGCCACCCTAGCGCCGATCACGCTGCCGATCGGCACGCTGCCCAGCCCTTCTTCCAATTGCTCGGGTGCCAGGCTGGCAAGCGGCATGACCACGGTTTCGGTCGGGCCATAAGCGTTGAAAAACAGGCTCGGCTTGAACGCCGCGCGAATCCGTTGCAAGTGTTCGCCGGTCAGCGCCTCGCCGCCGGTGATGCACATGCGCACTGGCAGGGTTTCGCCCTGAGTCGCCAGCCATTGCGCCAACTGGCTGCCGTAGCTTGGGGTGAAACCAAGAATGTTGATGTTATGACGGCGAATCAGCCCGCAGATTTCTTGCGCATCCCACTGGCCTTGCGCACGCAGCACAACCTGCGCGCCGCTCAACAGCGGCACCAGCAGACGTTCGGTCGCGGCATCGAAGTTGATCGAATAGAAGTGCAATTCGCAGTCATCCGGGCGCATGCCGAAGCGCTCGATCACCGCACGACAGTGCATGGCGATTTCACCGTGGGACACCACCACGCCTTTCGGTTTGCCGGTGGAGCCGGAGGTGTAAATCAGGTACGCCTGATGTTGCGGCAGGCTGATAAACGGCAGCTCGCTGGCCGGGTAATTGACCAGTGCAGCGGCGTCGTCTTCCAGGCACCAGCGGCCGACGCTGGCCGGCAATTCACCGAGCGCCGCGAACATCGCCGCATCGCTTAGCAGCAAGCCGATGCCGCTGTCTTCGATCATGTAGTGCAAGCGGTCCAGCGGGTATTCCGGATCCAGCGGCACATAGGCACCGCCAGCCTTGAGGATCGCTAGCAGACCGACGACCATATCCAGCGAACGCGCAAGCATAAGGCCGACCCGAACCTGCGGCCCGACACCGCGCTCGCGCAGCATCCAGGCCAGACGATTGGCGCGACTGTCGAGCTCGGCGTAGCTCAGGGTGTGCCCGGCGAACGTCAGGGCCGGCGCGTCCTTGCGCATCAGGGCTTGCTCGCTGAACAGGTGATGGATGCATTGATCGAGGCGGTGTTCGCCCGGCTCGATGCCGAGGCTGTCGAGCAGGTTTTGCTGTTCGCTGGCTTCCAGCAACGGCAGTTCGCTGAGGCGTTGCTGCGGATCAGCGAGCAACGCATCCAGCAAATTGCGCCAGTGCCCGGCCATACGAGCAATGCGCGGCTCGTCGAACAAATCAGTGCTGTAAGTCAGGCAGCAACCGAGGCGATGGTCGAGGTCGGTGACTTCCAGGTTGAGGTCGAATTTGGTCGCTCGCGCATCGTTGACCAGGTACTCGACGGTCATTCCGGCCAGGGTTCGGCTCTGCTGGAATTCCCAGCGCTGCACGTTGCACATCACCTGGAACAGCGGGTTGTAAGCGGCGCTGCGCGGTGGCTGCAAGGCTTCCACCAGATGATCGAACGGCAGGTCCTGATGGGACTGGCCTTCGATCACGGTATGGCGAACCTGTTCGAACAACTCGCCGACCGACATCTGCCCGTCGAGCTGGCAACGCAGCACTTGCGTGTTGAGAAACGCGCCAATCAGCCCTTCGCTTTCCGGGCGAATGCGGTTGGCCACCGGCGCACCGATGCGCAGATCGGTCTGGCCGCTATAGCGGTAAAGCAGCACCGCCAGCGCGGCGGTCATGGTCATGAACAGGGTCAGACCATTGTGGGCGTTGAAGGCACGAACCCGTGCCGCGAGGTCATCGCTGAGGTCGAATCGAAACAGTTCGCCCTGATGACTTTGCACCGGCGGACGCGGACGATCGGCCGGCAATTCCAGCAGCGGATGTTCGCGGCCCAGTTGCGCGGTCCAGTAATCGAGCTGGCGCTGACGTTCGCCGGATTCCAGCCACTGACGCTGCCACACGCTGTAATCCAGGTACTGCACCGGCAGCGGTTGCAGCGGCGAATCGCGGTCATCGACGAACGCTTCGTAGAGCGCGCTCAGCTCCCGGGCAAAGATGTCCATCGCCCAGCCTTCGGTGACGATGTGATGCAGGGTCAGGACGAAGTAATGCTCCTGCTCGGCGGTCTTGACCAGGCAGGCGCGCAGCAGCGGTCCGGTTTCCAGATCGAAAGGCTTATGGGCTTCGTCATCGGCCAGTTGCTGTACCTGCCATTCGCGGCCATCGGCATCCAGCGTGGTGAAATCCTTCCAATCCATGCGCAGGCGGATGTCCGGATGAACCTGTTGCCGGGCCACGCCGTCGATGCTCGGGAAGGTCGTGCGCAGGGTTTCGTGACGCATGATCAACGCTTGCAGCGCCGCTTCCAAACGCCCGACATCTAGCACGCCGCGCAACCGCGCCATACCGCCAACGTTGTAGGCCGGGCTGTCCGGCTCCATCTGCCAGAGGAACCACATGCGTTGCTGGGAATAGGACAGCGGCACCGGTTGGCTGCGGTCGACTTTCTCAATCGGCGGCTGTTGGTTGGTTTTGCCGCTGGCCTGGATCAAGCGAACCTGCTCGGCAAAAGCGCCCAGTTCACTGGCCTCGAACAGCGCCCGCAACGGCAACTCGACGTCGCAGGCCTGGCGGGTGCGGGAAATGATTTGCGTGGCCAGTAGCGAGTGGCCGCCGAGGGCGAAGAAGTCGTCACGCAGGCCGATCTGTGTCTGGCCCAGCACTTCACGCCAGATGCCGGCGATTTGTCGCTCAAGGGCAGTGACCGGTTCGACGTGTTCACGGACTTGCCACTGTGGTTCCGGCAAGGCGCGGCGGTCGAGTTTACCGCTCGGGCTCAGGGGCATTTCATCCAGACGCATGAGTTGTGCCGGGACCATGTATTCCGGCAGCTCGGCGGCCAGTGTGGCTTTCAGGCGTGCGGTTTGAGCGTCAACCTCTTCAGTGAAATCGGTAGAGGTGTAGTAGCCGATCAACTGCCCACCGGCCGCCGTTTCGCGTACCAGCACCACCGCTTGGGCAACTCCGGGCTGAGCCAATAAACGCGCCTCGATTTCTTCCGGCTCGACACGAAAACCGCGCAGTTTGACTTGCTGATCGAGACGACCGAGGTATTCGATCACGCCGTCGGCGGTCCAGCGGGCACGGTCACCGGTGCGATACAGACGTGCGCCCTGCTCGCCCAGCGGATCGACCACGAAGCGTTCGGCGGTCAGGCCTGGACGGGCCAGATAGCCTCGGGCCAGACCAATACCGCTGATGCACAGTTCACCCGGCACACTGGCTGGTACCGGGTTGAGGTCATTGTCGAGCACGCGGCACAGCACGTTGCCCAATGGCCGGCCAATCGGCGAGCGCTCGCCATCAGCCGTTGTGCAATGCCAATGAGTGACGTTGATCGCGGTTTCGGTCGGGCCATAGCGGTTATGCAGTTGCACCGCCGGCAGTCGCGCCAGCACCCGGTTACGCAGTTCGGCGGGCAAGGCTTCGCCGCCGGAGAACACTCGACGCAGGCTGGTGCATTCGGCGCTGAGTGGTTCGTCGATGAACAACGCCAGCAACGGCGGCACGAAGTGCAGAGTAGTCACACCGTATTGCTGAACCAGTTGCGCGATGCGCTGCGGATCGCGATGTTCGCCGGGGCCGGTGATCAACAGGCGACAACCGGTGATCAGTGGCCAGAAGCATTCCCACACCGACACGTCGAAACTGATCGGCGCTTTTTGCATCAGCACATCGGTGTGGTCCAGGCGGTAGGTGGTTTGCATCCATTGCAGCCGTTCAGCGAGCGCCGCATGAGTATTGCCAACGCCCTTCGGTTGACCGGTGGAACCGGAGGTATAAATCACGTAGGCCAGGTTGTCGCCGTGCAGGTGCAGGCCCGGCGTATGGCTTGGCCAGTTCTCCAGATGCAGAGCGTCCATGGCAATCACACTGACGCCGTCGGTGGCCGGCAAGCGATCGAGTAATTCGGTTTGGGTCAGCAGCAGCTCGACGCCACTGTCGCTGAGCATGTAGGCCAGGCGCTCGGCCGGGTAATCCGGGTCCAGCGGCACATAAGCGCCGCCAGCCTTGATGATCGCCAACAAGCCGATCAGCAATTGCGGCGAACGCTCGGCGGCGATGGCCACGCACACGTCCGGGCCGACACCTTTGTCACGCAGGTAATGCGCCAGACGGTTGGCCTGGGCGTGCAGTTCGGCAAAATCCAGGCTGCCGCCGTCCCACAGCAACGCGGTGCGCTCCGGGGTCTGGCGCGCTTGTTCGTTGAGCAACTCCGGCAGCCACTGGCTGGCCGGTGTGCACGGTGCGGCGCTCCAGGCGGATTGCTGATCGTGCTCGCTCGGGGTCAGCAGTTGCAGGTCGCCGATGGATTTTTGCGGACGCTCGCAGACATCGCGCAACAGGTTGGCGAAGTGCTCGGCCAGTCGCTCGATAGTCGTTACGTCAAACAACTCACTGGCGTAGTCGAACGACAGACTCAGGCGACCGTTGCGATCCTCTTCGCTATGCAATTGCAGGTCGAACTTGGCTTCGCGACTGTGCCACGGCAGCTCTTCGGCGAGCAGTCCCGGCAAGCGGCGCAATGCACTGAGATCACGTTGCTGGTGGTTGAACATGACTTGGAACAGGCCTTGTTCGCGGGCCTGCGGGAAGGCTTCGAGCAGTTGTTCGAATGGCAGATCCTGATGCGCTTGCGCGCCCAATGCGGCTTGACGGGTTTGCGCCAGCAACTTAAGGAACGGCAGTCGCGAATCCACCTCGGCGCGCAGCACCTGGGTGTTGATGAAGAAGCCGATCAGCCCTTGGGTTTCCAGGCGCGGACGGTTGGCATTCGGCACGCCGATGCGGATGTCACGCTGGCCGCTGTAGCGATGCAGCAGGCTCTGGAATGCTGCGAGCAACAGCATGAACGACGTCGATTCATGGGCCTGGGCGGTCTGGCGAATGGCATCGCTCAGGCGCGCATCCAAACGCAGCGTGTGACGGGCGGCGCTGTGGGTGTGTTGCGCCGAACGCGGATGATCGGTGGCCAGGCTCAGGGTCGGATGATCAACGCCCAACTGCTCTTTCCAGTAAGCGAGTTGACGCTCGCCCTCCCCTTGCGCCAACCACTGACGCTGCCAACTGCCGTAGTCGGCGTATTGAGTCAGCAACGCTGGAAGGCTGGCGCTCTGGCCTTGAGAGGCGGCCGCGTACAGCCGCGAGAATTCGTCGATCAGCACGTTCATCGACCAACCGTCGGCGATGATGTGGTGCATCGTCACCAGCAGTTGATGGTCCTCATCGCCGAGGCGCACCAGGGTCACCCACAGCAGCGGGCCTTTTTCCAGATCGAACTGGGTGCGGGCTTCGTCCTCGCGGATTTGCTGCGCGCGGGCTTCACGCTCGGCGGCTGGCAGGTCGCTGATGTCGATCACTTGCAGGTTGAATTCGCCGGCAGCAATGACCTGTTGCAGGGCTACGCCGTCACGCTCGAAAAACCGTGTGCGCAGGGATTCATGACGTTCGATCAGTTGCTGGAAACTGGCGCGCAAGGCGTCTTCGTCCAATTCGCCGCGCAGGTGCAAGGCACCAGGAATGTTGTAGGCGCTGCTTTGCGGATCGAGTTGCCAGGTGATCCACAAACGGTTTTGCGCCAGGGATTGCGGCATGGCATCACTGCGCGACAAGGGCACGATCGCGCCTTGGGCCACGCCGCCATCCTGTTGTTGCCGGGCGACCCCGGCAGCGAATGCGCCGAGGGTTGGCGCTTCGAACAGCAAACGCAGATTCAGCTCCAGCCCCAACTCTTCACGCAGACGTGCGACTACTTGGGTGGCGGCGATGGAATTGCCGCCAAGCAGGAAGAAATGGTCATCGGCATTGACGTGTTTGACGCTGAGCTGTTGGCACCAGATATTGCCGATCAGGGTTTGCAGCTCTGAGCCGGTGTTGGTTTCAGACGTGCTTGCGATGTCTTCCGAGGGGAATAACGCATAGCTGTCGAGGCTGCCATCGGCCAGGCGATTTCGGCATGCCGAGCGTTGCAACTTACCGCTGGACGTCTTTGGCAGCGCTCCCGGATTGAGCAATACCACCACACTCGGCGCTTCCTGATACGCCTCGGCCACCGCTTGACGGATGGCTTTGATCAACGCCTCGGGCGGCAAGATCTTCTGCACGCTACGGCTGATTTCCGCGGCAATGCCAATGCCCTCCTGCCCCTCGATGTTGACCGCGAATGCAGCCACGCGACCTTTGCGCACCACCTCCACTTCACGCTCGATGGTCTGCTCGATGTCCTGCGGATAAAGGTTGTGACCGCGCACGATCAGCATGTCTTTCAGGCGCCCGGTGATGAACAATTCCCTGTCACGCAGAAACCCCAGATCGCCGGTGCGCAGCCAGGTGCGGCCGGCGTGCTGGACGAACGTCTTGGCCGTGGCTTCGGGGTTGCGCCAGTAGCCATGGGCGATGCTCGGCCCGGTGGCCCAGACCTCACCGACCGCGTTGTCGGCGAGTTCTTCGAGCGATACGGCATCGACAATCAGCACTGCATGCTCCGGTTGGCTGATGCCGCAACTCATGATCGGACTGCCATCGCCCGGTTCGGCTCGGTTCTGCGCCAGGGCTTGATCATCCACCCGCAGGCTTCCAATCCCCTGACCGCGAGGGCTGCCAGCAACGAACAGCGTGGCTTCCGCCAGACCGTAAGAGGCCATGAAACTGTCCGACGTAAAGCCACAGGCCGCGAATTTCTCGGCGAAGCGTTCCAGGGTGTCGAGGCGAATCGGTTCGGAACCGGAATACGCCACGCGCCAGCCACTCAGGTCGAGGCGCTCCAGCGCCGATTCGCTGACTCGCTCGCTGCACAGTCGATAGGCGAAATCTGGCCCGCCGCTGATGGTGCCGCCGTATTCGCTGATCGCTTCCAGCCAGCGCAATGGTCGGCCGAGGAAGTACGCCGGCGACATCAACACACACGGCACACCACTGAAAATCGGCTGCAACAGGCCGCCGATCAAGCCCATGTCGTGGTACAGCGGCAGCCAGCTGATGATCACGTCGTCGGGGTTCAGATCGATGCCAAAGCCATGACAAATCAATAGTTCGTTGGCCACCAGGTTGCCGTGGCTGACTTGCACGCCTTTAGGCAAGGCGGTGGAGCCGGAGGTGTATTGCAGGAAGGCGATGTGATCGCCGTGCAAGGCCGGCGCGATCCAGCGTTCGGCCAGGGCGCTGTCGAGGGTGTCGACACACAGCAGCGGCGGCGCCTCGTTGATTTGCAGCAACGCGTCGCGCAGGTCGGCGCTGGTCAACAGCAAGCGCGGTTCGGCATCGCTAATGATCGACAGCAGACGTTCCTGGTGATGACGACGGGTCGATTCAGGCGGATAGGCCGGCACTGCAATTACACCTGCGTACAGACAGCCAAAAAACGCCGCGACGTAATCCGGGCCGCTGGGAAACAGCAGCACCGCGCGATCACCAAACGACGTCTCGGCCTGCAACGCACCGGCAATGGTTCGCGCCCGTTGATCCAGCTCGCGATAACTGAGCACCACAGCCTCATCCTGGGTTTCGGCGAGAAAACGCAAGGCCACCCGGTCCGGCGTCAGGGCCGCGCGGCGCTGAAGGGCTTGGACCAGTGTGCTAGGGAGTTCGAACGCGTCGGTCATGAGGTTTCCTGCCTGAATTCGGCTTGCAAGTGGAATCGGTTTTCGTACGTCACGCCCGTTCATGGACATGCAGGACGCGGTCTTCGCCGACCGCGCAAGGCTTGGGAATGCTGGTTTGGCCGGAGCTTGCGCCCGCAGCCATTCACCAATGAGAACGGATGAGGTCTTGAAATAATTAGTCGCCAGGCTAGAGCGCCAGCAGGCTTGAGGTCGGTAGGTGAGTCAGTGTGTCGCATTTCTCACTCTGCTCTTTTGTGACGCATTAATTCTCTTTCTCAATTGACAATCATTATCATTCAGCCTAATTTGTCGCTCGATGTGTAGGACGACTCCGATCCCCTGTCGTCCCACGACCCTATTTGCAGCTAGGTGATTTCCAATGACGGAACAAGTATCCACAAGCAGGTGCGATTCACCGTTACTTCAGGCCTTCGTCGACAACCGACTGATTCTGGTCAAGATTGCCGCCCGCATCACCGGCTGCCGATCCCGCGCCGAAGACGTGGTGCAGGATGCGTTCTTCCGGCTGCAATCGGCGCCGCAGATCACCTCGTCAATCAAGGCGCAGCTCAGTTACCTGTTCCAGATCGTGCGCAACCTGGCGATCGATCATTACCGTAAACAAGCGCTGGAGCAGAAGTACTCGGGCCCGGAAGAGGAAGGTCTGAACGTGGTGATTCAGGGCGCTTCGCCGGAAACCTCGCACATGAATTTCTCGACCCTGGAAAACATTGCCGATGCGCTGACGGAGCTGCCCAGCCGCACCCGTTATGCCTTCGAGATGTACCGCCTGCACGGCGTGCCGCAAAAAGATATCGCCAAGGAACTCGGCGTCTCGCCAACCCTGGTGAACTTCATGATTCGTGATGCGCTGGTGCATTGCCGCAAGGTGTCGGGCAATCGTGCGGATACCTTTGCGCGCCGTTAAAAGCTTCGCGGGCAAGCCACGCTCCTACAAGGGGAATGCGATTCCCTGTAGGAGCGTGGCTTGCCCGCGAAGACTGACTCAAGACCGCAACAGACCTTGAGCCTTACGCATCAAGCCAACGAACACCGATCAAAAAACCGCTCACGCCCCAGCATCATCAGCGCCGCGCGCTTATGCGGGAAGTCGAACTCTTTTTCGCAGTGGAAACACTGATTGTGCATATGCCCGATCATCTTCGCGTTGTCGGCGCGAGGCTCGGCGACTACTCGTTGAGTGCGCGGATCATCGAGAAACAGGTAATGCACCAGCGCCGATAGCCAGCTCGCCACCTTGTGCGGGCCGCGGTGATGTTCTTCGCCCACCAGCATGTGAACGCCACGGTCGTAATCGTCGGCGTCATAGAACGGCGCAATGCGATCTTCCTTGGCCCAATAGGCTTCGAAATAGGCAAATGGCTGATCATCGAAGCAACCGATCAGCGTCAGGGTGTGCGGGTCGGCTTCGAGCTTGCTCAGGTATTCCCGATGCTTCTCGAGACTGCCCTCCTCTTGCCAGAAACTCGCCACCCGCGGGCTGTTCTGCCAGCGATTGAAACGCGCCAGGTCATGCTCGATTTCTACCGTGCGCAGGGAGACCCATGCACCGAGTCGCGCATCGTAGCGTCGATACACTTCACCACGGGGTTTCGGCGCACGTGATGGGTGGCGCTTACCGTCACTGATGACCATTTGCTGCGGATAAGCGCCAGTGCGCGTCGCACCCAGCCAAGGCTGGGGCAATTGCCAGAACAGCGTGCGCTCACAACGATACTGGCCGGTGACTTCGGTCGCGATCAACAACCCGCTGAGCAAGGTTTCGGCAGGCACATCATCGAGGTGCCAGGTCAGACGCTGACAAACCGGATCACGGGCAAACAGCCAATAGCAGGCCGCCCAGAATGCCTGACCGTCAGGACGGCCGAAGCGCTCCTCCAGCCGCAGCTTCAATTCCGGCTCGCGGGTCAGGCGCAGTTCGATCAACGGTTGCCCCTGCAGGCTGAGGCTCAGGCGGCTGGCAGTTTCATCGGCTACAAGACAATTGCCTGACGGCAAGGCCAGGGTGGTCAGGTCATTCAGATTGGACATGGGTCAGGCTCACGGTAATCGTCGACAGTTCAACGATGTGACGTGGGCCGGGGCAGTAAATTTAAGCGTGATCGCCAATGACACAACCCATGGCGCGATTCAGGGGTTGCCCACTGGCACTACGGCAATCTTGTATGGATCGAAAATCTTCAGCATCTGGCCGTTATTTCTCAATCCCTGCAGCAACTTGCCAAATGCGTCGCCAGTTATTGGCGCCTGCGGGCGGATCAGCGCGTAATGGTGATAGACCTGATCGATGCGCTGGGACACCAACAATTGCTCGCCGACCTTCTGGTTACGCAGCAGGTAATCGCTCAGGTAGGAACGTGTCACCAAGGCAATGTCCGCTCGTGCGCGCAGCACCATCAGCAAATTGCTGTCATGGGAATAGGTCAACGTGGCCTTGTAGGAGTCGGCCAGGTACTTGGGATCGGCATTGAAATTGGCAAACTCGTAGTGATAGCCGCTGTACAGCGCCAGGCGCTTGCCCGTCAGTTCCTTGAAGTAATTCTCATCGCGATCGGGTTTCTTCTGCGCGACAAAGATTTCTGCGTCTTCCAGGCCCATGTCGACGAGGGTATGCGGGATGTTCTTCCAGCCCCAGTCCGGGTTCTCGAAAATCGCCATGTCGACCCGACCTTCCTTGAAGTCATTGAAACGTCGAGGAATCGAGGTAGGCACCAGTACAAATTGATAGTCGCTTTGTAACCGATTCAGTGCTTCCACCAATTGCGGCAACAGACCGGTGTCGGCACCGGACTCCGGGCGCACGGTATAGGGTGGAAAATGCGCGGCACCGACCCGCACCAACTGTGCGGCCTGAGACGGCAACACCCAGCACACTGCAAGCGCCGCCAGCAAAAGCCGCGACGCCGTTCGAATTGGCGAAGACATCAAAACAGCCCACTCCCCAAAAAATATTCATCAATGCATACAAGCTAGGCGGTTTCGCCGACTTAGCCAGTTTCTTGCCGAGATAGACGGCTCACTGCCGTTCTTCAAGCACCAGAATCAACGCCTCATCGGCCAATTGATCGAGGCTCATGCTGCCATCGGCACGAAACCAGGTGGTGGTCCAGGACAACGCGCCCGTCAGGAAACGGCGGGTGATGAACACGTCACCACGAATAAAACCGGCGTCCTTGGCTTCGCCCAGTACTTGCAACCAGATGTCTTCATAAATATCACGCAGCGCCAGAACCTGCGCCTGGCCTTCCGCTGACAGCGAACGCCACTCATACACCAGCACCGCCATGGCCTCACCACTGCCCCCCATGATCGACTGCAATTCGCAGCGAATCAGCGCCAGAACCCGCTCGCGCACACTGCCGGCCTCGGCCAGGGCTGCACGCATTAACGCGGTGTTGTAGCGAATGGTCTCTTCCATCACTGCCCGCAGGATCTCATCCTTGCTTTTGAAGTGATGAAAAATACTGCCTGATTGAATGCCGACCGCACCGGCCAGATCGCGCACGGTGGTACGTTCATAACCTTTATTACGAAACAGGTGAGCGGCCACTTGCAGCAGTTTGCCGCGGGCGCTGTCCGGGTCGGTCAATTGGCCGCTGTCGACCAATTCGCGCATCACCCTCAGGGCTTTTTGCTCGTCCACCCGTTCTCTCCTACAGTCGATCAATCAATTGCGCCGCTGGCCGCTAAAACAGCGGGGTTGCGCGGGCAATTTAAGCTGGCGGGGGCGACCAAGCAAGCGCTTGGGCAGAAGATATTTCAGTCGTTTACAAACCAAGCGCTTGCTTGGTAGTCTCGAAGCACTTCTGTCGGAGGTGGTTATGGAATTGGCTGCGCTCAAAACAATCCGCATCGGTTGCGCCAGCGCATTCTGGGGCGACACCTCGACCGCCGCCGAGCAACTGGTGAACGGCGGGCGGCTGGATTACCTGGTGTTCGATTATCTGGCCGAGATCACGATGTCGATCATGGCCGGGGCACGGATGAAAGATCCGTCGGCCGGCTACGCCAGCGACTTCATCGAAGTCCTCAGCCCCCTCCTCAACCAGCTCGCGGAACAGAAAATCCGCGTCATCAGCAATGCCGGCGGCGTCAATCCGCAGGCGTGTGCCGCTGCCCTGCAGGCGGCCTGCAACAAGGCCGGGGTGACGTTGAAGATCGCTGTGCTGTCGGGTGATGATTTGCAACCACAGTTCAAGCACCTGAGCAGCCTTGGCCTCCACGAGATGTTCAGTGGCGCGCCACTGCCGCCGATGTGCGTATCGACCAACGCCTACCTCGGCGCGCCGGGCATCGTCGAAGCCCTGCGTCTGGGCGCCGACATTGTGATTACCGGGCGCGTGGTCGACAGCGCTGTGGTCAGCGCCGCGCTGGTGCATGAGTTCGGCTGGTCGTGGCACGACTACGACAAACTCGCCCAGGCTGCATTGGCCGGGCACCTCATTGAATGTGGTGCCCAATGCACCGGCGGCAATTTCACCGATTGGCATGACGTGCCCGATTACGAACACATCGGTTTTCCGATCATCGAAGTCAGCGCCGACAGCCAGTTTATCGTCAGCAAACCCGACGGTTCCGGCGGCCTGGTCACGCCCCTGAGCGTGGGCGAGCAGATGCTTTATGAAATAGGCGATCCGCAGGCCTATTTGCTGCCTGACGTGGTGTGTGATTTCAGTCAGGTCAAACTCGTGCAACAAGGCAAAAACGCGGTGCAGGTGCATGGCGCAAAAGGCTTGCCGCCGTCCGGTCAATACAAGGTCAGCGCCACGTATCCGGACGGTTTCCGCTGCACCGCCAGTTGTCTGATCGCCGGGATCGATGCCGTGGCCAAGGCCCGACGGGTCAGCCAGGCGATCATCAACAAGACCTCGGAAATGTTCAGCCAGCGCGGCTGGGCGCCCTACAGCGAAGTGAACATCGAACTGCTAGGAAGCGAAGCCACATATGGCCCCCACGGCCAGCGCCAAGACAGCCGCGAAGTAGTGATCAAACTCGCCGTGCGCCACCCAAGCAAACAGGCCTTGATTCTGTTTTCCCGGGAAATCGCCCAGGCCGCCACCGGCATGGCGCCAGGATTGACCGGGATCGTCGGCGGGCGGCCGACGGTGTACCCGCTGATGCGGCTGTTTTCATTCCTGATCGACAAAACTGCCTGCACCCTGGAAATCGACCTCGCCGGTGAGCGCCATCCGTGCGCCCTGCCCGCCCTCGATGTACTCGACCCGGCTGACTTGCCACTACCGTTCGACCCGCCGCAACCCACAGAACGCGCCGATGCCAGCGTGGCCCTGATCAAACTCGCCGTGGCGCGCTCCGGCGACAAGGGTAATCACAGCAACATTGGCGTCATGGCCCGCCATCCCGACTACCTGCCGTGGATCGCCGAAGCGCTGACACCTGAGGTGATGGTCGACTGGATGAGCCATGTCCTCGATCCGATCCACGGGCGTGTCGAACGCTGGTATTTACCCGGCACTCAGAGCTTTAATTTTCTTCTGGAGAACGCGCTCGGCGGCGGTGGCGTGGCCAGCCTGCGGATCGATCCGCAAGGCAAGGCATTCGCTCAACAACTGCTGGAGATCCAGATTCCGGTGCCGCAGCGTATCGCCGATCAGGTCAACTAGAGGACCGTCGCCATGGCTTATGACTCGATTTACAAACCCGACCTGTTCGCTGGCCAAAACATCATCGTCACCGGCGGCGGCAGCGGTATCGGTCGTTGCACCGCCCACGAGCTCGCCGCTCTCGGCGCGCAGGTGCTGCTGGTGGGGCGTAATGCCGAGAAACTGAAAAAGGTTGCCGCTGAAATCACCGAAGACGGCGGTAAAGCCAGTTGGCAGGTCTGCGATATCCGCGATGAAGACTCCGTCACGCAATTGGTCAGCGAATTGATCCGCAAACACGGGCCGATTCATGGGCTGGTCAACAATGCCGGCGGGCAGTATCCCTCTCCGCTGGCGTCGATCAATCAAAAAGGTTTCGAAACTATATTGCGCACTAACCTGGTAGGCGGTTTTCTGATGGCCCGAGAGGTGTTCAATCAATCCATGAGCAAGCACGGCGGCGCCATCGTCAACATGCTCGCTGACATGTGGGGCGGCATGCCCGGCATGGGCCACTCGGGCGCGGCGCGCTCGGGTATGGACAACTTCACCAAGACCGCTGCATTTGAATGGGGCTACGCCGGGGTGCGGGTCAACGCCGTCGCGCCGGGCTGGGTCGCCTCCAGCGGCATGGACACCTATGAAGGTGCGTTCCGGGCCGTGATCCCGACCCTGTGCGAACACGTGCCACTCAAGCGCATTGGCACCGAATCGGAAATCAGCGCGGCGATTGTTTTCCTGCTCAGCCCGGCAGCCGCGTTTGTCAGCGGCAGCACGTTGCGCATCGACGGTGCCGCCAGCCTCGGCGGACGGGCCTGGCCGATGCACAAGGCGCAGAACAGTCACTCGTACAACGGCTTTCACCGCGCCTATTTGCCCGAGGTACTTAAACCCGACGTGTCCAAACCAGACGAGCCCAAGGACAAGGAATAACCCATGCCGGTCATCCAGTCCCAGGTAGACCCGTTCAGCGAACCGTTCGCTCGCAATCGGGCGGCCATGCTGGCCGGCATCGAGCAGGTCCGTCAGCTCGAACAGAACTTGCTGAGCAAAGCCGCCGAAGCCAAGCCCAGGTTCGACAAGCGCGGGCAACTGCTGCCCCGTGAACGCCTTAATCTATTGCTCGACCCCGGCGCGCCGTTCCTCGAACTGGCGAGCCTGGCCGGCTACAAGCTGCACGACGACAAGGACGGAAGTTCGGCTGGAGGCGGTTTGATCGCCGGAATCGGTTATGTGTCCGGCGCACGGGTGCTGGTGGTGGCGAACAACAGCGCGATCAAGGGCGGAACCATTTCTCCCAGTGGTTTGAAAAAGTCTCTGCGCCTGCAACAGATCGCCATGGAAAACAAACTGCCGGTAATCACCCTCGCCGAAAGCGGCGGCGCCAACCTCAATTACGCGGCGGAGATTTTCGTCGAAGGCGCGCGCAGCTTTGCCAATCAGGCACGGATGTCAGCCATGGGCCTGCCGCAAATCACCGTGGTCCATGGCTCGGCGACGGCGGGCGGTGCTTATCAGCCGGGATTGTCGGATTACGTGGTGGTGGTGCGCGGCAAGGCCAAGCTGTTTCTCGCCGGGCCGCCGCTGCTCAAGGCCGCCACCGGTGAAGTCGCCACCGATGAAGAATTGGGTGGCGCCGAGATGCACGCGCAAACCGCCGGCACCGCCGAATACCTGGCCGAGAACGATGCCGATGGCGTGCGCCTGGTACGCGAAATCATGAGTCTGTTGCGGTGGAACGATCAGTTGCCATGGTTACCCGAACGTCGCTGGGAAGAACCGCTCTACCCCATCGACGAACTGCTGGGTCTGATCCCGGATGACCCGAAAAAACCCTACGACGTGCGCGAAATCATCGCCCGGATTGCCGACGCTTCGAACTTCCTCGAATTCAAGGGCGAGTTCGACCAGCAAACAATCTGCGGGCATTTGCAGATCCTGGGTCGCGCCTGCGGCTTCATCGGCAACAACGGCCCGATTACGCCCAAAGGTGCGAGTAAGGCTGCACAGTTCATTCAGCTCTGCGACCAGAGCCAGACGCCCCTGCTGTTTTTCCACAACACCACCGGTTTCATGGTCGGCACCGAGTCGGAACAGCAAGGCGTGATCAAACACGGCGCCAAAATGATTCAAGCGGTGGCCAATGCCCGGGTGCCTAAATTGACGATCGTCGTCGGCGGCTCTTACGGCGCCGGCAACTACGCGATGTGCGGCCGCGGCCTCGACCCGCGCTTCATCTTCGCCTGGCCCAACAGCCGCACCGCCGTGATGGGCGGCGCCCAGGCCGGCAAAGTATTGCGGATCGTCACCGAAGCCAAACAGCTCAAGGACGGGGTGGTGCCCGACCCGAAAATGCTCGACATGCTGGAACAGGTCACCGCGCAGAAACTCGACAGCCAGTCCACCGCGCTGTATGGCAGCGCCAATCTGTGGGACGACGGGCTGATCGATCCGCGGGATACCCGCACGTTGCTCGGGTATTTGCTGGATATCTGTCATGAGGCCGAGGTTCGTTCGCTGCAATCCAACAGTTTCGGCGTCGCCCGTTTTTGATGACGCGGAGCGTCTAAGGCTGCATTCCCACGCAGAGCGTGGGAACGATCACAGGAGAACAATAAAAAATGATCTTCACCCAGGAACACGAAGCACTGCGCCGCACCGTCCGCCAATTCGTCGATCACGAGATCAATCCTCACGTCGATGAATGGGAAAAGGCCGGGCGCTTTCCGATCCATGAGATCTTCCGCAAGGCGGGCGACCTCGGTCTGCTGGGGATTTCCAAACCGGAAAAATTCGGCGGCATGGGGCTCGATTACAGCTATTCGATTGTGGCCGCCGAAGAATTCGGCACCATCCATTGCGGCGGTATTCCGATGTCCATCGGCGTGCAGACCGACATGTGCACCCCGGCCCTGGCGCGATTCGGCTCCGATGAACTGCGCGAAGAATTCCTGCGGCCGGCGATCACTGGCGAGCAGGTCGGCTGTATCGGCGTCTCCGAAGTCGGTGCCGGCTCCGATGTAGCAGGTTTGAAAACCAACGCCCGCAAGGACGGCGACGACTACGTGATCAACGGCAGCAAGATGTGGATCACCAACTCGCCGAGCGCCGACTTCATTTGCCTGCTGGCCAACACCTCGGATGACAAACCGCACATCAACAAGTCGCTGATCATGGTGCCGATGAACAGCCCCGGGATCAGTCTCAGCTCGCACCTGGACAAGCTCGGCATGCGCAGCTCGGAAACCGCCCAGATATTCTTCGACAACGTGCGCGTGCCGCAACGCAATCGCATCGGCCATGAAGGTGCGGGGTTCATGATGCAGATGCTGCAGTTCCAGGAAGAACGATTGTTCGGCGCGGCGAACATGATCAAAGGCCTGGAGTACTGCGTCGACAGCACCATCGAATACTGCAAGGAGCGCAAAACCTTCGGCAATGCGCTGATCGACAACCAGGTCATCCATTTCCGCCTGGCCGAATTGCAAACTGAAATCGAATGCCTGCGGGCGCTGGTCTATCAGGCCACCGAGCAATACATCAAAGGCCAGGACGTCACCCGTCTGGCGTCGATGGCCAAACTCAAGGCCGGGAGACTGGGCCGGGAAGTCAGCGACAGTTGCCTGCAATATTGGGGCGGCATGGGCTTCATGTGGGATAACCCGGTGGCGCGGGCTTACCGCGATGTGCGGCTGGTGTCGATCGGCGGCGGTGCCGACGAAATCATGCTGGGGATCATCTGCAAACTCATGGGCATCCTGCCGGGGAAAAACAAATGAACACCCTTCCCGTTTGCCAGACCCTGTTGCTCGAACGGCATAACGGCGTGCTGCACATCACCCTCAATCGTCCCGACAGCCGTAATGCCATGAGCTTGCAGATGGTCGCCGAGCTGCGTGCGGTGCTGGCGGCGGTGCGGGATGACCGGCAGGTTCGCGCGCTGGTGATCGGCGGTGCCGGCGGGCATTTTTGTGCCGGTGCCGACATCAAGGACATGGCCAATGCCCGCGCTCAAGGCCCGACCGCCTACCGCGAATTGAACCGTGCATTCGGCGCCTTGCTGGAAGAAACCCAGCACGCGCCGCAAGTGGTCATCACCGTGCTGCAAGGCGCGGTGCTTGGCGGCGGTTTCGGTCTGGCCTGCGTCAGCGACATCGCGATGGCCGATCATCAGGCGCAATTCGGTCTGCCGGAGACCAGCCTCGGCCTGTTGCCGGCGCAGATCGCGCCGTTCGTGGTGCAGCGCATTGGTCTGACCCAGGCCCGTCGACTGGCCCTGACCGCCGCACGGTTCGATGGCACCCAGGCACGACGGATGGGGCTGGTGCATTTTGTCGAGCATGATCCGCAAGCCTTGGCCGAGCGCCTCGATGAAGTGCTGGCCCATGTGTTGTGTTGCGCGCCGGGGGCGAATGCGGCGACCAAAAAACTGTTGCTGGCGAGTGCGGGGCAACTTTCCGATGGCCTGCTGGATCAGGCGGCCGAATGGTTCAGCGAAGCGGTGACCGGGGCCGAAGGCGTCGAGGGGACGATGGCTTTTGTGCAAAAGCGTAAACCGGGGTGGGCCATTTAAGAGCTTAGCGGGCAAGCCTCGCTCCTACGGACTGCGTGATACCCCTGTAGGAGCGAGGCTTGCCCGCGAAGAGGCCATCACATTCACCGCAATAAAATGGAAACATCCTATGCCCGCCTTCAGCAAAATCCTGATCGCCAACCGCGGTGAAATCGCCTGCCGCATCCAGCGCACCGCGCAAGCACTGGGCTACCGCACCGTCGCCGTGTTCAGCAATGCCGACGCCGATGCCTTGCATGTGCAGATGGCCGACGAAGCCGTGAACATCGGCCCAGCCCCGGTGCAGCAGTCTTATCTGAACATCCCGGCAATCATCGACGCCGCCCGGCGCACTGGTGCTGATGCCATCCACCCCGGTTACGGCTTTCTCTCGGAAAACGCAGAATTCGCCCTCGCCTGCCAACAGGCCGGCATCATCTTCATCGGCCCGAGCCCCGAAGCCATCGAACTGATGGGCAGCAAACGTCTGTCGAAACTCGCCATGATCAAAGCGGGCGTGCCCTGCATCAAGGGCTATCAGGGCAGCGAGCAGGACGACGCGACCCTGAGCCGCGAAGCCGAGCGCATCGGCTACCCGCTGATGATCAAGGCCAGCGCTGGCGGTGGTGGTCGTGGCATGCGCCTGGTGCACAGCGCTGCAGAATTGCTGGAGCAAATCCGCACCGCGCGCTCCGAGGCGCTGCACGGATTTGGCAGCGGCGAACTGATCCTCGAGCAAGCGTTGATCGACCCGCGTCACGTCGAGCTTCAGGTGTTCGGCGATCAGCACGGCAACCTGATCTACCTCGGCGAGCGCGACTGTTCGATCCAGCGCCGCCACCAGAAAATCATCGAAGAAGCGCCTTGCCCGATAATGACCGCCGAGTTGCGCCAGGCCATGGGCGAGGCGGCGCTCAAGGCGGGTCGCGCGGTGAATTACGTCGGCGCAGGCACCGTGGAATTCCTGCTGGATGCTCGCGGGCGGTTCTACTTCCTGGAGATGAACACCCGGCTGCAAGTGGAACATCCGGTGACAGAGCTGATCACCGGCCTCGATCTGGTGGCCTGGCAGTTACACGTCGCCGAAGGGTTGCCATTGCCGTTGCGACAGGAGCAGGTGCAGCTCAACGGGCATGCCATGGAGGTGCGCCTGTACGCCGAAGATCCAGCCCAGGGATTTCTGCCGCAAACCGGACGAATCGCAGCCTGGGAGCCTGCATTGCAGGGCGGTGTGCGGATCGACCATGGCCTGCTCGAAGGCCAGTCTGTCAGCCCGTTCTATGACCCGATGCTGGGCAAGCTCATCGCCCACGGCGCCACCCGCGAAGAAGCCCGACGCAAATTACTGCGGGCGGTGCAGGACAGCGTGTTGCTGGGCGTGCAAAGCAATCAGCGCTTGCTCGCCAGCCTGCTGGAACATCCGCAGTTCATCAGCGGCGAGTTCAGCACCGGGTTTATCCCCACATACTTCGCCGATCATCCCTGCTTGCATCCCCATGTGCCGAGCGCCGAAGAACTGGCCATCGCCGCGGCGCTGTTTTATCAAGCTTCAGCGCAGGCTCATCGCGTCCCGCTGGCCGGTTGGCGCAACAACGCCAGCGTGCCTTTGCACTATCGAATTGGCCTGGAGGATCAGGCTTGGCCGGTGGAATTGAACGCTGAGCCTGGCAAACCCTACCGTGCTCAGGTCGGCACTCGTGCCCTCGAACTGAAGGTCATCGGGTGCGACGGACGCTGGGCCACCCTGGAAATCGACGGCATCCGCCAACGCCATGCCTACCGCCTCGAAGCCGGGCAACTCTGGTTATTCATGCGCCCCGGCAGCCTGCGGCTGGTCGATCGGACCCAGGCGCTGGTCAGCGGACAGGTCAGTGTCAGTTCCGGCACGCTCAAGGCGCCGATGGACGGGGCAATTGTCGATGTATTGGTCAGTGAGGGCAGCACGGTCAGCAAAGGTCAGCTGCTGGTGGTGCTCGAAGCGATGAAAATGGAGCATCCGCTCAAATCGGGTATCGATGGAGTGCTCAAACGCTTGCAGGTCAGAGTCGGCGACCAGGTCAAAAATCGTCAGATTTTGTTAGAGGTCGAATAAGCCGCTAGGCGGATCCGCCGGGTTTGGCTACGCTCAAGCCCTATCAGGACGCGGATACCAGGAACCCTGCGATGCCTCACTGGTTGGTCATTGATCTGGAAGCCACCACCGATGAGGGTGGCTGGCCAGTAACGGAAATGGAAATCATCGAAATCGGTGCCACCCTCGTGGACCGCAAGGGCCAGGAACTGGATCACTTCCAGTGCTTCGTGCGCCCGTTGCGCCGGCCCTTGCTGACGCCTTTTTGCCGGGAACTGACCCACATCACCCAGGCCAATATCGATGTCGCACAGCCGCTCACCGACGTCTGGCCGTTGTTCGAACGCTGGCTCGGCCAACATCACGCGGGGCTGGAAGGCTGGGCCAGTTGGGGCGATTACGACCGCAAACAACTGCTTCAGGACTGGCAGCGTCTGCGACTCGACAGCGCCCTGAGCCGGGTGCCGCACATGAACCTCAAGCAACGCTTCGCCAAGGCTTGTCGGCTCGAGCGCCCGCTGAACCTCAATGGAGCCTTGCAACTGGCGGGCCTGCAGTTCAACGGTCAGCAGCATCGGGCACTGGAAGACGCGCGCAATACTGCGCGTTTGTTACCGCTGATTTTCCCCGCCAATCCTTGAGTGCAGGAGGTGACGCCTCTCGACACCTTGTGCATACTGGCCGGCCCTTTTTAGCCCTTTTCGAGGAACCGCCCATGTTTAAAGTCAACGAGTACTTCGACGGCACCGTCAAGTCGATCGCCTTTGGTACCGCTGAAGGTCCGGCGACCATCGGCGTCATGGCACCGGGCGAATACGAATTCGGCACTGCCCAGCGTGAAATCATGCACGTGGTGTCCGGCGCCCTGACCGTCAAACTGCCTGACAGTGACAACTGGGAAACCTTCGCCGCCGGCAGCCAGTTCAATGTGCCCGCCAACAGCAAGTTCCAGCTGAAAGTGGCTGTCGACACCGCTTACCTGTGCGAATACCGCGGCTAAATCCCTGGGTGTTCACTGCGACAAAAAAATGCCCGTGTCCAAGGACACGGGCATTTTTTCATTTTGAAGGGCTTTTATTCGAGGATCGTCACCGACATACCGACTTCCAGGCGGCCGTTACCGTCGTTGACCAGATTCTGTCCAAACATCGCGCCGTCGGCCTCTGTGCGGTATTTCTGCAATGTGGCCAGCGGTTCACGATCTTCGCTGCGTTCGCCGGTCTGCGGGTCGATGGTGGTCAGAATGCAGCGTGAACAGGACTTGACCACACGGAACTCGACATCGCCAATGCGAATGCGCTTCCAGCTATCTTCGGCATACGCTTCACTGCCCTCGATCACCAGATTGGGCCGGAAGCGCAACATTTCCAGTGGTCGCCCGACCTTGCTCGACAAGTCTTCCAGCGACGCCTGACCAATCAGCAACAACGGAAAGCCGTCGGCAAAAGCCACCTGATCATCGTCCTTGCCATAGCCGGCCTGGGTGGTTCGCGCGCGATCAAGCGGCACTTGCACCAGGCGCGTCGGCTTGCCGATGAACTCACTGACCCAGGCACCCGCCGCATCGCCCGCATCGGGAACACGCAAGGTGTCGCGCCAGATGGTCACGCCGCGCAGATCGGCATCGCTATCAGGCAACGCAATATCGATCGGTGAATAGTCCGGAGCACTGAGGGTCAAGCCGCCGTCGGCATTCCACAACGCCGACAGCTGACTCATTTTCGCGACCGCGCGTTGGGTCAGAAAGCGCCCACTGGCTTCGTCCACCAGCATCCAGCGTCGATCGCCATCCAGTCCCAGTTTGTCCAGGCTGACCTGATTGAGGGTCTCGCCCTTGCCGGATTTCAACGGAAAACGATAAAGCGCGCTCAGACGCAGCATGGCCAACTCCCTGGTGGATAAAAACGCCACCCTATACGAGCTTGATTACCGAATCAAAGACCTGTTGAGAGCGCTTGCCCGCTTTTCGTAGGAGCCAGGCTTGCCGGCGAAGGCGCTCTTAAGGACGCCTTCGCCGGCAAGCCTGGCTCCTACATACCCATTTCAGGCAGGCACTGCGTCCAGCATCAAGCGCTGGCGCACCACGTCGACGAGTTTGTCGGGCTGGAACTTGGAGAGGAAGTTGTCGCAGCCGACCTTCTTGACCATCGAGTCGTTGAAGCTGCCCGACAGCGAGGTGTGCAAGACCACATAAAGGCCGCGCAAACGGGGGTCGTTGCGGATTTCGGTGGTCAGGCGATAGCCGTCCATCTCCGGCATTTCCGCATCGGTGAAGATCATCAGAAGCTTGTCGGTCATGACTTCACCCGTATCGGCCCAGGCCTTGAGCATGTTCAACGCCTTCAAGCCATCGCTGGCGATGTGCATCTTCACGCCCAGTTGACCCAAGGTGTCGCGCAATTGCGACAGGGCAACGTTCGAGTCATCCACCAGCAGCACCTCACGACCACGGGCGCGCTCCAGAACCGGATCGTCGAGTTTGTCGCGCGATACCTTGGCGTTGTACGGAACGATTTCGGCCAGGACTTTTTCAACGTCGATGATTTCCACCAACTGGTCATCGACCTTGCTGATGGCGGTCAGATAATGCTGGCGACCGGCACTGGTCGGCGGCGGCAAAATGGCCTCCCAGTTCATGTTGACAATGCGGTCCACGCCGCCGACCAAAAACGCCTGCACCGAGCGGTTGTACTCGGTGACGATGATGGTACTGGTGGGGCTTGGCACCAGCGGGCGCATACCGATGGCCTGAGACAAGTCGATCACCGGCAACGTCTGGCCACGCAGGTTGACCACACCGCAAACAAAGGGATGGCGCTGCGGCATCAGGGTCAGCTTCGGCAGCTGCAGCACTTCCTGGACCTTGAAGACATTGATCGCGAACAATTGCCGTCCGGCCAGCCGAAACATGAGAATTTCCAGGCGATTCTCACCCACCAGTTGCGTGCGTTGGTCTACCGTGTCGAGAATGCTGGCCATTTAATGACTCCTGGGCTTGTTCTGATGAATTCACTAAAGGGAGTTATCGGCTGTTTTTACCGGATCTTGACTCCCAGACAAAATGCCAAGACCAACATTGATGTCACATTAGCATCATGCTTTACTGGCTCCGTGATTTTCATCTGCTTCATTCCCTGCCGCGCGACCTCGGTTTGCACGTTAGGTTCCCCTGCGTAAGGGATTCCCCTAGTAACAATCAGGCCCAACCTGATATTCGCAATATCCAATAGCCATTAATGTGACGCCATTCTCAGTGCATGAACGGAGTCAGGCTTTTGTGTGCGATCGCAGGCATCCACCCTCTCGAGTTCCTTGTCGGCACTCAAACCTGCCAGAGCACGATCTCACAAAAGCGTGGCGGCGCCGGGACACGTAGGGTTCCCATCGGCACACACGACATTCCCTTATCTGACATGACGTTGTGGAGATAAATATGCCGAACGACACCAAAGAATGGGCTCTACGATTTCCAGAGTTTCTCGTCGAGGCTGAAACACTCTTGGCCAAATCCGAGGAGTGCCTGAGTCATTTGCAACTGATCAGCAATGACAAAGACGCCATCGATTGCATGCTCAGCACCCTTCTCAAGCTGTCCAGCAAGGCCGATGCCCTGGCATTGGCGTCGGTCTCGGAGTTCTCGCTGCATATCCATGGATTGCTGAGCCGCGCGCAGAAACGCATGGACCTGCACGATCAAGCCCTGGATGCACTCAAGGACTGCTTCACATTAATGGCCTGGCAACTCGAACTCATCGATCAGACTACCGGCCAACTCGGTCTCGATGACAGTGAACAGACGTCGCTAATTGAAGCGTTTGCGTTTCAAGTGGGGCAAAGTCAGTTTCAGCCGCTCAGCGACTCCAGACCGTTCAGGTTCGTTTCGTTCTCGGAACGACCAGCTTAAAATCACCAGCTTCTATCCGTAATGCGCTTTTTATTGCCATGACGCCCGCCGTAATTTGATGCGCTCGTCGCAATTGAATATTTCATACCAGTCAACGATAGCTCGAAACAAATAATTCCCCCTGACTCGACTTCAGCTAGTGCCTGTCAATAAAAACAAAATGCCCGGCAATCGATTCTTTCCACGACAAAAATCAAGGGTTTTTCCATTATGGAACTATTGTCCAAAAACTATATTTCCTGTCTGTATGGCGCTATATACCGAACGCGACCAACGGTATCTTAAGTGGTAGTATGCCGACCGTTAATTGACGTCAATTAATGACAGAGTGATTCCAGACGAGCACATTGAAGGCTGTAATTTCGAGTACTGCACACAGCCATTGAAGGCGCCTTCATACAACAGATTTCCACCCAGAGACCCGTCAGCCCTTATGGCCGGTCTGCCCGCAGCGAACATCCATTGGCTCCATCCGCTATGTACGCCAGCCTCAAGTCAATTACCCTGTGGCCACCTTCCCGAAAAAACGCGCGCCGGTTCACGCTTTTACTGTGCGTCTGCTCGGCGCTCGGCAGCCTGCTGGTCTACAGCCTGTCCATGCCTCTGCCGGTGAGTTTGCTGGTACTCAATAGTGCGGCGCTGACCTGTGTCTGGGTGGGACATCGCCTCTCGCGCAAATCGATAAAGTTTCAACCTCAAGAACTGGCTGACCGTCTGCTGCAAGTGCAGGAAAACGAACGCCACCGGCTCAGTCGTGAGCTGCATGATGACATCGGTCAATTGCTGACCGCCGCCAAACTTCAAAGTGAATGGCTCAAACGACGATTGCCCGAAGAACTGCAAGGGCAGTGTTCGGTACTCTGCGATACGCTGGACGAAACCCTGACCAAGGTTCGTGACGTTTCGGCCATCCTGAATCCGCGGCAACTGGCCAGTCTCGGGCTGGAAGCCAGTTTGCGTGCGCATTTGCTCAGGACCCTGGCCAATACCTCCGTGCACTGGAGCCTGGAATGCCATCAACGCTTGACAGGCATTCCGGAGGAAATGGCAGTGGCGGCTTTTCGAATCACTCAAGAAGCGATTACCAATATACTGCGTCACGCCGAGGCCAGTAATCTGTTGGTCCGCCTGCAACGCCTGCCCCAGGGCCTGACGCTGTTGATCAGCGATGACGGTCTGGGTTTCTCGCCCGCGGCAGATCCCGCACGCGAGGGGCAATGCGGAATGGCCGGGATGTCGGAACGGATCGATCAGTTGGGTGGCACACTGACCGTGACCAGCGAACCGGGCAAAGGCACTCAAATAGAAGCACTCTTCCCCTGGGCGCCGCGTGCGCTGGAACGGGCCAGTACGAATAAGGTTATGCATTGACTTGTAACTTACTTCTGGTGGACGACCACTCGCTTATCAGGGCTGGCGTGCGCGCTCTGGTGCTGGATATTCCCGGTTATGCGGTAATCGGGGAGGCCAATGATGGCTCGCAGTTGGTCGAGATGGTCGAGCAGCTATCCCCGGACATCATTCTGCTGGATATTTCCATGAAGCAAACCGGTGGCCTTGAAGCCTTGCAGCGACTCAAAAGAGTACGCCCGCAGTGCAAAGTGCTCATCCTGTCGATGCACTCCGACCCGACGCTCATCATGCAGGCACTGGAATCAGGGGCTCATGGCTACCTGCTCAAGGACACCACGGCCAGCGAACTCGAGCATGCCCTGGATGCCTTGCGCAATAACGAACGCTACCTGAGCCCGGCCATTGCTCATACCGTCATCAACCAGGCGCTGACCCGACACCAGAAAAATCAGGCGCAAACCCAGGATTCGCACAACCTGACGGCACGTCAGCTGGAAATCCTGCGACTGATTGTCCGCGGAAAATCCACCCGGGAAATCGCCAATGGCCTGGGCCTGAGCATCAAGACCGTCGAAACCCACCGCTCGCAGATAATGAAACGCTTGCAGATCTACGATGTGGCCGGCCTGGTGCTGTTCGCCGTGCGCGAGCAAATCATCAGTCTGGACGATTAGCCGGGTGCGAGACGCTCAGCAGCGGCGAGCCCTCGGGCAAATGCACACGCAATGCCGCCGGACGCGCCGAGAAACGCAGACTATCGCCCTCCAGAGGTTCACCATCAAGGTTGATATAAAGCCCCTCCGAGACTTTGATCTCGACCCATGGCAAGCGAGCTCGCACAAACATGTTGTCGATTCCGAAGCCATCGGTCAGCAGGTCTTTCAAGGTACTGACCACTTCCTGTGGCGCGGGCAAAATGCTGATATCCAGCAGGCCATCGTCAGCCAACGCCTGTGGGCACAACACATGACCACCGCCAGCCTGACGGCCATTGCCAATGCCCAATGCCAACAATTCGCCGCGCCAGTGAAAATCCGGCCCCTGCAACTCGCCATAGGCCGCGTGCAACTCACTGAAGCGCGATAAACCCGTGAAGAGATAAGCGGCGCCTCCGAGAATTTTTTTCAGATCCTCGGAGGTATTGGCCGTGACTTGACTGCCAAAGCCGCCGGTGGCCATATTCAGGAAAAGCTGCCCGCCGACTTCTCCCAGATCGATGGCTCGAGGGGCAGCCTCCAGAAGATCCAACGCCTGGGCGGGCTCCAGAGGCACACCGGCAGCGCGAGCAAAATCGTTGGCGGTGCCCAAGGGCAAAAGCACCAGACTGGCCTGCGTCGAATGCGCCGCCATGGCTTCGGCAATATCACGCAAGGTCCCATCACCGCCGCCGGCAATCAGCTGCATATAACCTGACGTCAGCGCTTCCTCCACCAACCGCTGTGCATCACCGGCCTCCCAGGTCAGTCGAACAGCCAGTTCCCAGCCCTGCTGGCGCTTGCCTTCGACGGCTGCACGGACCTCCTCATTGAGTGCCTGCTTGCCATGCAGAATCAACAGCGCCTTGCGTTCACTCATTTTTGCGACTCCCATATCCGCAATTCCATAGGAGATGTTGACTCGCAGCCACTGATAAAAGTCGACAGGATTTCAAATATTTCCAAGGGAAGGAACGTGAGTCCTACAGAGAGGTATTTTTTCTTACAAAACATGAGGAATCGGCTCAATTGACCCACCCGAACAATTGGTACACCGTTGAATCTCGGTTATCAGTTATCACCCGTTAACTTACACAGGGACGTGAAAACAATGAATGGAACCCCCTTAAGGGCCTCAAAAACCGCAAGCAACAACGGCATCGATCACTTGAATGGTTTTAACGCAAGGAGCCAGTTACTCCATGCAAAGCCATGACCTCAGACTACCGGCAACCCCGGTCGCGCCGTTCGCGCCGTACGCAGACAATCGCGCCAATCATCAGGCTGAACTCAAAAACAGCGCAAAGCCCGCCGGAGAAGTCGATATGGAACCTCGCATCATTGAACTGGAAGCACACCTCAAGTACATCCGAAGAGACATGGATGAAGTCCGGGATGACGTCAAATCCATCAAACACAGGCTTGCCTATTCAGCTGGCGGAACAGCCGTGATCCTGGGACTTCTGGCCTGGATCACCAACAGCCGCTTCGACCAGGTCGTGACACTTCTGGCACATTAAGGAATGGTCATGCATGCAAGCCCAAGGCGATCACCCGGGCTTGCGTGGCAAAACCAGCGCCTGTTCAGCTCAAGACTTCACTCAGCGGGATGAAGCTCACACAATCACCCTCGATCAGCGTACGGCCCTCCAGCACTTCAACCAGACCGTCAGCCCAGGCTGCACTGCGCAGTACGCCAGAACTCTGATTCCTGTAGATGATTGCCCGGCCATTTTCCAGACGTCCGCGCAAGTACTCACGTCGGTTACCAGCCTTGGGCCAGACAAACCCTGCCGGCACCTGAAACTTCAGGGGCTCAACCTCGTTGACGCCTTGGCGGCGCAAAAGGTAGGGCCTGGCCAACAGAGCAAAAGTCACCAGTGTCGACGCCGGATTGCCGGGTAAACCAATCACAGGCACGCCGCGAAAATGCCCAAACGTCAGCGGCTTACCTGGTTTGATGGCAAGCTTCCATAAGGTCAATTCGCCTTCTTCCCGCAAGGCTATGCCCAGAAAGTCGGCCTCTCCCACCGATACGCCACCCGTCGAGAGAATCAGGTCGACATCCTTCAACTCACCCAGGCGAGCACGAGTGGTCGCTAAATCATCGGGAAGAATGCCGGCATCGATCACCTCACAACCCAAGCGCTGCAACCAGTTGCAGAGCAATACCCGATTGCTGTTGTAAATCTGTCCCGGCCCAAGGGTCTGGCCCGGCTCAATCAACTCATCACCAGTAGACAAGACCGCAACACGAACCTTGCGAACCACGTTCAGCTCAGCGCATCCCAGCGATGCTGCCAGCCCCTGCTCGATAGGCCCCAGACGCGTTCCGGCGGGCAAGATCAGCTCACCGACGGTGGCTTCCTGACCTTGTGGACGGATGTTCTGTCCCGGCTTCATGATCTCGGTGAAACGTACCCGCTCATCCGCCTGAACCTCGGCGTTCTCCTGCATCTCGACACAGTCGGCACCTGCGGGCACAGGTGCGCCGGTGAAGATCCGCGCGCAGGTACCCGGCTTCAAGGGCTCCGGGGCCTGGCCTGCAAAAATCTTCTGACTGACCACCAACGGCTCTCCCGTCCAGTCGGACAGGCATAAGGCATAACCGTCCATGGCACTGTTGGGCCAGGGCGGCAAATCCAGTGTCGATATCAGGTCAGCAGCCAGTACACGCCCCTGAACCTGCGCCAACGGCAAGCGTTCGCGCTCACGAATCTTCGAGGCGTCGGCCATTTCCAATAAACGCGCCAGTGCTTCCTCGACAGCCATCAGACTGCCAGTCTTGCCTGGCTTACCCGCGGGATTCACAGGGTGCCGCCTGTTTCAGATGGGCCACGAAATTGCACGGACGGTGACGCGAATCCAGTTGCTCGGCGAGAATGCCGTCCCAGCCGGTGCGCACCGCATTGGTCGAGCCCGGCAAACAGCACACCAACGTGCCATTGGCCAGACCGGCCAAGGCTCGGGACTGAACCGTCGAGGTGCCGATATCCGCTACCGATATCTGCCGGAACAATTCACCAAAACCATCGACTTGCTTATCCAGCAGGCAACTCACGGCTTCGGGCGTGCTGTCGCGACCGGTGAACCCGGTACCGCCGGTGATCAACACCACTTGCACGACCTCATCGGCAATCCAGCTGGCGACTTGCGCGCGAATTTTGTAGAGGTCATCTTTAAGCAGTACACGGGCCGCCAGGTTATGACCGGCAGCGCTCAAACTGTCGACGAAGACCTGGCCTGAGGTATCGGTTTCCAGGGTACGGGTATCGCTGACAGTCAGCACCGCGATGTTGAGCGGTGCGAAAGGTACATCAGCCTTGGCTTTCATAGGCTCATCCAGTTGTAGGAGAAACAGCCCGGTGTTATATCACAGCGCCTCATTTTTTCGCCGCCCCCATGGAGAAGTGCGATGACCTCGAATACACCTCTGCCGCCTTGCTCCATTCTGCTCCTGGCCGGCGGCCGTGGCCAACGCATGGGCGGTCAGGACAAGGGTTTACTGGCATGGCACGGCGAGCCGCTGATCGCGCATCTGCACCGCAAGACGCGCCCACTGAGTGATGACCTGATCATCTCCTGCAACAGAAACCTGGAAAAATATGCGCCTTATGCGGATCAGTTGGTCCATGACGACGAAGGCGACTTTCCAGGACCATTGGCCGGTATTCGCGCAGGCTTGAAAGCCGCCCGTCACACTCACTTACTGGTGCTGCCCTGCGATGTACCACGCATCGATGCCGCGCTGCTCCAGAACATGCGTGAAACCGCCGGACAGCATCCGGACAAACCGCTGATGCTGCGCCATGGCGAACATTGGGAACCCTTGCTGTGCATCATTCCTGTCGCCCTTTCAGCGGCTTTCGAGACCGCCTGGAATGAAGGCGAGCGCAGTCCGGGTCGCCTTCTGCGCAAGCTGGGCGCCACAGCCCTGCAATGCCCGGACAACGACCCTCGCCTGGCCAATCTCAACACGCCGGAACTGTTAAGCACGCATCACACTGTGTCAGACTGACACACGAAGGAACTTGCGTGCGTTGTACACGTCTCAAGCTCAGCAACCAAAAGAATTCCCATTCGGAGACACACCCATGACCCAACGGACCCTCGCCACTTTCATGCTCGCACTGGGCCTTGCGACCCTCGCCGGTTGCGCATCGCCTACAGTGATCACCTTGAATGACGGTCGAGAAATCCAGGCCGTCGACGCGCCTAAGTACGATGAAGAATCGGGCTTTTACGAATTCGAACAACTGGATGGCAAGCAAACCCGCGTCAACAAAGATCAGGTCCGTACCGTTAAAGATCTGTAATCTTTACGGCGACAACCAGATACAGAAAAGCCCGCTTTTAAAGCGGGCTTTTTCGTGGCTGAAGAAAAGCAGAGTCGTTAGCCCTGTGATCACCACTGCAAAGTAATGGTGCTTTCGAATTCTCTTTCCTGCCCCGTGACCGGATCGACAAATCGCAGCCCTTGGGCCAACAACTTCAAGGGGTTGGCATAGTCATCTTCAACGTCCTTGAGCACCTGCGGATAGAACGGATCATTGCAGATGCTGGCCCCCAGAGCGGTCATGTGAACTCGCAACTGATGTTTCTTGCCTGTCACCGGGTACAGCGCATAACGCCAGAGTTCACCATTTTTTTCCCTGACCTCGACAGCCGTCTCGGTGTTGCTGACGCCCGGACCTTCTTGCATGCGAAAAAACGGCTCGCCATCGATAAGTCGACTTTTATGGACCAGCGGGAAGGAGTGTTCTGGCAATGCCCGGGCGATTGCCTCATAGCGCTTTTCGATCTGGCGTGTAGGAAACAAGGATTGATACGCCGACCGACTCTGAGGGTTGGCTGAAAACAGTACCAACCCCGCCGTATGCCGGTCGATCCGATGCAGCGGCACCAGATGCGGGTTATCCAGGCGACGGATCAGACGCCGCAGCAACGTCTGCTCCACGTATTCGCCAGCCGGAGTCACGGGCAGGAAGTGCGGTTTGTCTGCCACCACCAGATGCTCGTCGGCATAGAGGATCGACTCCACCACCAGGATCGGTTTTTCGTCCGGCACCTCACGAAAATAATGAATCCGCAGACCTTCCTTGTAAGGCAGGTCCAGGGCGATCGGCAGGCCTTGCCCATCGAGGACACGACCGCGAGCAATTCTGTCCAGCCATTGTTCACGACCGATGGCACTGAAGTGTTCGCACAGGCAATCGAGAACGGTCTGCCACGGCCCCGGCGGCAGATAGAGCGTGCTGGCCTGGTTGTGTGCAGCAGAAAAAGATGAAGTGGACATACGAAAAACTCTAACCCTCAATACAGAGCGGCATTATCCAACAGTGACCGGAACGAACCTAGAAGAGAATCCTCAGGCCGGTATCGACTGTGTTCGAGCGGCCGCTTCGGTGAACTCCTTGAGCCAGCGCAGCACATCGACCGCTTCCCAGCGACCCGGATCATAAAGCGCATACAACAAACCCTGATAGCCCACGACATCCAGCTGTCGGTGATAGCCCGCACGCTGGAACAAGGCTTCGATTTCGGCGAAACAGGTATTGAAATGCAATTTATTGAAGGGCGTTTTCCCCTCCGTGACCAGGCCATCCAGACGCAATTCGAGGACGGCCTCGCGCACCACGTCCGCCGACATCCGATTCACACTGCTCTTCAATTGCTCGACATTGACCAAGGTTCATCCCTCTGACGTCCGGGATCGACTGCCAAACCCGAAACAGGGAGAAGCATGGCAGGCAATCGGAATAACTGTATGCACATACAGTAACCGAATAACCAACGTTTCGCCAATGGATGAAACCAGGACCGCGACGGGTGGGACGTCTTCAGCTGGCGTCACGGCTCAGGAACGCTACGACCTGATCCGCATCGAAGGGCCAATCGAGTTCAGCGCCGTTATCAAGACGTCGCAGCACCGGTATACGCAAACCATAGTCTTCGACCCAGTCTTCGTTTTCCGCGATGTCGACCAACTCCACCAACAAACCATTCTCGACAAAGGGCATCAGAAGTGCTTCGGCGACTTCACAAAGATGGCAACCAAGGGTACCGAACAGGCGACATTCAGGAGGCATGACGACAAGACCAAACGAAGTAAGCGCTCATTCTAGGCCCGCTATCAGAAGCAGTCGAGCCGACGCCCCACATGTCCGAGCAATGGCTGATTTCAAGAGATTTCGGCAAACTCCTGACGCACATCATTCGCCTCAACTGTCATTTGCGCGATGCTCGCTTTTTTTTTGCCTCTACGCTTGAGTAGTCAGAACCCTCACGGGAGTTTTTTGTGTTCGCCAATCTGTTGATCATCTTCACCTCCTCGCTGGTGGTGATTGCACTGTTCCAGCGCCTGCGTTTGCCACCGGTGCTGGGCTATTTGTGCGTGGGGCTGATGATCGGGCCGACCGCGTTCAACTGGGTAAATGAAAGCGAAGAATTGCCCGACCTTGCCGAGTTGGGCGTGGTGTTCTTGCTGTTCTCCCTCGGGCTTGAGTTTTCCCTGGCGAAAATGCTCGCACTGCGTCGAGTGGTATTTGGCCTGGGCAGCCTGCAAGTGCTGGGTTCCGGGATTGTTCTGGGGGGGTTGCTGATGCTGTTCGGCATGCCGACCACACCTGCACTGTTACTCGGTGCTGGTTTGGCACTGTCGTCCACCGCCATTGTCAGCAAGGAACTGAGCAGCCTCGGTGAGCTTTTCAGTCGCCACGGCCAGAATGCCATCGCCGTGCTCTTGTTCCAGGACGTGGTCGCGGTATTGCTACTGACCCTGGTGCCAGTGTTTGCCGGCAGCAGCGACCAAGCCTGGTACTGGGCGCTGCCATTGACGCTGGGCAAGACCATAGTGCTGTTCGTCGGGCTGCTGCTGGTCAGTCGCTGGTTTCTACCACGGCTGTTCCATGAAGTCGCCGCGTCCCGGTCCGCGGAGCTGTTCGTGCTGTTGGCGCTGGTGATCGTTTTGCTAACGGCCTGGCTGACTCACCTGCTCGGCCTCTCCCCTGCCCTGGGCGCCTTTCTCGCCGGCATGCTGCTGGGGGAAAGCCACTACCGACATCAGATCGAGGCGGACATCCGTCCGTTCCGCGACATTCTGCTCGGCGTGTTCTTCGTCAGCATCGGCATGTTGATCGACTTGCGGTTGTTTGCCAGCCACGGCCTGCCGATTCTCGGTTTGACGCTGGGGTTACTACTGATCAAAGGCACCGTGGTCGCGCTGCTGGTCAAATGGCGCGGCAGCGATGTCGAAACCGCCTGGCGCAGCGGCCTGGCATTGGCGCAAGGGGGCGAATTCTGCTTTGCCCTGATGACACAGATGCAGCAGAACAAACTGATGCCCGCCGACTTCGGTGGCCTGCTGCTGGCTGCCACGTTCTGCTCGATGGTGGCGACGCCTTTATTGCTGCGCGCCGCTCCCCACATCGCCACACGTCTGCACCACAAGCCCAACGAAGAAGCCGAACTCGAAGAAATCAGCGCGCTCAATGCAGGCTTGCACAATCACGTAGTGATTTGTGGCTACGGCCGTGTAGGCCAGTCCATCGGGCGGGTCCTGCGTAATGTAGATCAACCTTACATTGCGCTGGATAGCGACCCGGTGCGGGTTCGGGAGGCAGCCGTCAATGAACGCTGTGTTCATTACGGCGACTCACGTCGCGGTGAACTGCTGGTCGCGATAGGGCTGGAGCGTGCCAGACTGCTGGTGGTCGCCGTGGACCAGACGGACATCGCACTGTTGATACTCAAGGAGGCACGCCGATTCAACCCTAGCGTACCGATCCTGGTACGCACACGGGACGACAGTCAGTTGGCCGAGTTGAAGTCGGCGGGCGCCAGCGAAGTCGTACCCGAGTTACTGGAGTCGAGCCTGATGCTCGCCTCCCATGCGCTGATCATGCTGGGAATACCCGGCCAGCAGGTGCGAGACCGGGTCGATCAAGTACGGCATGACCGCTATCGCCTGTTGCACGGCTTTTACCCCGGCGCCGACGATGAGGAACGGTGATTCAATCCTGACTCACGGCACCGATCTTGTGCACCGACAGGTCCGCGCCGTGATATTCCTCTTCCTGGCTCAGGCGCAGACCATGGAACGTCTTGATCGCGCCATACACCGCAAAACCACCTGCCAGCGCCACAATCACCCCCAGAGAAGTACCGATCAACTGACTGATCAGGCTCACACCCCCCAAACCACCCAAGGCGGTTTGACCGAAGATGCCGCAAGCGATCCCACCCCAGACACCACACAGTCCATGCAGAGGCCAGACGCCCAGCACATCGTCGATACGCCATTTGCCTTGAGCCGCGGTAAAGCACCAGACAAACAATGCCCCGGCAATGGCACCGGTCAGCAACGCGCCCACCGGGTGCATCAGATCCGATCCGGCGCAGATCGCCACCAATCCGGCCAGCGGGCCGTTGTGCAGAAAGCCCGGGTCATTGCGCCCGACGATCAGCGCCGTCACAGTGCCGCCGACCATGGCCATGAGCGAGTTCACCGCCACCAGCCCACTGACCCCTTGCAGCGTCTGGGCGCTCATCACGTTGAAGCCGAACCAGCCAACGATCAAAATCCACGAACCCAACGCCAGAAAGGGAATGCTCGACGGTGCGAATGCCACGAGTCGCCCATCGCGATAACGACCTTGCCTTGGGCCGAGCAACAACACCGCCGCAAGTGCCAGCCAGCCGCCCATGGCGTGAACCACCACGGAGCCTGCGAAGTCATGGAAGCTGGCGCCAAAGCGTTCCAGCAACCAGGCTTGCAAACCGAAGTTACCATTCCAGATCATGCCTTCGAAGAAGGGATAGATGAACGCCACAATCAACGCCGTCGCACACAACTGCGGGACGAACCGGGCGCGCTCGGCGATGCCTCCGGAAATGATTGCCGGTATCGCCGCAGCAAAGGTCAGCAGAAAGAAAAACTTCACCAGCCCATAGCCATGGTCGGCAGTAATCACCGCCGCCGGTTGCATGAAAGTGACCCCGTAAGAAATCCAATAGCCTATAAAGAAGTAGGCCAGGGTCGAAATGGCGAAGTCGCTGAGGATCTTCGACAAGGCATTGACTTGGTTCTTTTGTCGAACCGTACCCACCTCGAGAAAGGCGAAACCGGCGTGCATGGCCAAAACCATGACGGCACCGAGGAGAATGAACAATGTATTGGAGCTATGGACCAGACTGTCCACAGCGCTTTGCAGATTTTCCATGGATTGGCAGACCTGAAGGCTGAAAAAAGCACCAAAGCAGTTCGCGCAGATGGCTGACGCACCAAGTTGCAGCTCACCCAGACTGCAGCGCTAACTGGATGAACCACTTTGGCGCGCAAGACCGCAGTCTTCGCGCGAGTTTTGATTGTTTGAGTTAAGGTTTTCCTGAAATCATGCCCAGCAACAGCGCAATGGCGCAGGCTGACGCACCACGACATAGCAAAAGTTGTACCAGTCATTTGTACTGAACCTTCACGCAAGGCTCATACTCGAACGCTTCAGAAGCCACTCACGGAGATCACCAATGGCACGCACCACAGCAAAGACTGCTCAAGAAGTTCTGATGGAAGATTTTCAGACACTGGTCACCGACACCGAAAGGTTGCTGGAACACACCAAATCCCTGGCTGGTGATCAAGCCGATGAATTGCGCCAGCAGATCCATGACAGTCTGCTGCGCGCGCGGGAAACCCTGAGATTGACCGAAGACTCTGTGCGCGAGCGCGGCAAAGCCGCTGTCACCGCCACGGAAGATTACGTCCAGGCCAACCCATGGCAATCGGTCGGAATCGCGGCTGGCGTGGGTTTCCTGATCGGCCTGCTGGCTACTCGGCGCTGATATGGCGATCGGCGAATCCGGCTCGTCCTCGACGGGCACCGGCTCATCACCGCGGCGCCTCGGTGCCGCGTTTCTTGGACTACTGCACAGCCATGTCGAACTGTTCGGCATTGAATTGCAGGAACAAAAAGCACGCACCGTAAGCCTGTTGCTGTTTGCAGGCCTGACGCTGGTCTTTGCCTTGTTGTTGCTGGTGGGCTTGTCGACGCTGGTGTTGATCCTGTTTTGGGACACCTATCGCCTGGCAGCAATCATCGGGCTCTGTGTGTTCTACACCCTCGCAGCGTTGTTCTGTGCGATGCGCTTGAGAGCGGCGATTTTCGATGAGTCCTCGCCCTTCAACGGCACCCTGGAAGAGCTGGCCAATGATCGGGAGCGTCTGTTGCCATGAGCATGCCTGAACTTCCCCGCAACAGCTCACGCACGGAAATGCGCAAGGCGCTAATCCGCCTGCGTATGGAAATGCATCGCCAGGAAATTCGCCACGAATCCCAACACCTGCTGCAACCCCTGCAACGGGTGCGTGGCATGACGCAAAACCTGCAAGATGGCTTTGGCATCAAACATGCCCCGCTCTGGGGTATCGCGGCCGTGATCGGGTTGGGCTTTCTGACCGGCAAGGGTGCCAAGGGTGGCGGTATTGGCAGCCTGACTCGGTTGGCTCGCCTGGGCGTCACGCTGGGGCCACTGATCAAGCTGATCATGCAAAGCGCTTCGCGCAAACATTAATCAGTCCTGTCTGGCTGCATTCTTGCTATACCTGCGGGATTAACCTCTTTAACCAGAGGTTGATCCTGCGTGCCTGCCTGGTGTCCAGGTTTACCCGGAACAAAACCTTACGGCGAGCGACTGCTGCTCATCGATATCGATACGGCAGGGCTGTAGTTCCCCTTGCAGGTACCGACGCGAACCGGGAAGCTAGGGGATCAGTCACCTGACGGAGAAACCAGCCTTGGATTGGCAAACCCTGCTTACCCGCGAACGCCTCGGAAAGCCTGTGCACAGCCCGGAAGAACTCGGCCGCAGCCCTTTCCATAAAGACCACGACCGCATTATTTTTTCGGGCGCGTTTCGCCGTCTCGGGCGTAAGACCCAGGTCCATCCGGTCTCCAGCAACGACCACATCCACACGCGCCTGACCCACTCGCTGGAAGTCAGCTGTGTCGGCCGTTCGCTGGGCATGCGTGTCGGTGAAACCATCCGCAGCGCCCTGCCCGACTGGTGCGAACCGAGCGACCTGGGAATGGTGGTGCAATCGGCTTGCCTGGCCCATGACATCGGTAATCCGCCCTTCGGTCATTCCGGTGAAGACGCGATCCGCCACTGGTTTCAGCAGGCCGCAGGCCGTGGCTGGCTGGATGCCATGAGCGAAACCGAACGCAATGACTTCCTCAATTTCGAAGGCAATGCCCAAGGTTTCCGAGTGCTTACCCAGCTTGAATACCACCAGTTCGAAGGGGGAACCCGGCTGACCTACGCCACGCTGGGCACTTACCTGAAATACCCGTGGACTGCTCGACACGCCGACTCACTGGGCTACAAGAAGCACAAGTTCGGTTGCTATCAGAGCGAGCTGCCGCTGCTGGAACAGATCGCTCATAAACTCGGCCTGCCCCAGCTGGACGAACAGCGCTGGGCGCGCCATCCGTTGGTGTACCTGATGGAGGCTGCCGACGACATCTGCTACGCGCTGATCGATCTGGAAGATGGCCTGGAAATGGAGCTGCTGGAATACACCGAAGTCGAGTCTCTGCTGCTGGACCTGGTGGGCGACGATCTCCCGGAAACCTATCGCCAGCTCGGTCCGCAGGATTCGCGTCGGCGCAAACTGGCGATCCTGCGGGGTAAAGCCATCGAACACCTGACCAACGCAGCAGCCCGAGCGTTCGTCGAGCAACAGGACGCGCTGCTGGCCGGCACGCTGCCTGGCGACCTGGTGGAACACATGCATGGCCCCGCCAAACGCTGCGTCTTGAATGCCAAGGACATGGCGCGCAAAAAAATCTTCCAGGACAAGCGCAAGACACTCCACGAAATAGGCGCCTACACCACCCTGGAAATCCTGCTCAACGCCTTTTGCGGCGCGGCACTGGAACAGCACAACGGCCGTACGCCCTCCTTCAAAAACCGCCGCATACTCGACCTGTTGGGCAACAATGCGCCCGATCCTCATGGCCCTTTACACACCTCCTTCTTGCGCATGATTGATTTCATCGCCGGTATGACCGACAGCTATGCCGGTGAAATGGCGCTGGAAATGACCGGTCGTTCAAGCCACCGATAAAAATGTATCGATCAGCCGTGCCAGAGAACGCTGAACGGCTGATCGAATTCCTCGACATTCATCTGTATTTCAACATCGACAGAATCGCCCTACACCTTGTGCAGAGCTGACTGATCGATTGTTCGACCGTCTCGCGAAATAATCACATTCCCGGCTCGACAGATGACGCATGAAAACTCCTATGTTCAAACATGATTGGCGCATCTTGCTGGTGGAAGATCATCCCTTTCAGCTACGAGCGACTCAATACCTGCTCGAGAGTTATGGCTTCACCCAACTGACCGCTACTGACAGTGCCGAAAGCGCTTTGCAACATATGCTCAAAGCTGCGCAACCATTCGATATTCTTCTGTGCGATCAATGCCTGCCCGACCTTCCAGGCCTTGATTTGATCGAATACGCCAGTCGCCGGGGGATGATCAGACAGGCAATACTTCTGAGCAGCCTGACACCCGCCGAACTGGACAAACTTAAAGTAATGGCTTACGAACATGGACTGCCCTTGCTCGGTTACTTGATCAAGCCATTGAAACAATCAGACTTCAGAAACTTGTTGACCTTAGCCTCACTATAAAAACGCAAAAACCCGAACACACTAAAACAATGACCAAGGTATAGATTCAAACCTCTAACTCAACGCTTTCAACCCCTTGATTACTCCTACCGAACTTTCGCCTTTCCTCATGCAAACCCTAGTTGATACGTAGTCCTATTCTTCTTCAGTTGTAGGACTTTTCCTATATTGCTGCTATAGCCCCCTCAGTTCATGCGGCCCCTCAACTATCTGAGCTAAGGTGCGCGCTTTATTTGTGCACGCATGGGATTTGATTATGAACTCCGTTTTTATTGTCGACGATCACCCTGTCATCCGTCTTGCCGTTCGAATGCTGCTGGAACATGAAGGTTACAAAGTCGTCGGCGAAACTGACAATGGGGTCGATGCAATGCAGATGGTTCGCGAATGCATGCCTGACCTGATCATTCTCGACATCAGTATTCCCAAACTGGATGGTCTGGAAGTTCTTGCCCGTTTCAACGCCATGAGCACCCCTCTCAAAACACTTGTATTAACTGCACAGTGCCCGACACTTTTCGGTATTCGCTGCATGCAGTCCGGTGCCTCGGGCTATGTATGCAAGCAGGAGGACCTCAGTGAACTGATGAGTGCGATCAAAGCGGTCTTATCAGGTTACAACTACTTCCCCAGCCAAGCCTTGAACCCTGTTCGTCGCGACGACGCGCGCTGGGCCGATCTGGAATTATTTAAATCCGTTAATGATCGAGAACTGATGGTATTACAACTTTTCGCCCAGGGTCGTACCAACAAGGAAATTGCCAAGGGCATGTTTCTCAGCAACAAGACAGTCAGCACTTATAAAAAACGACTCATGCAAAAACTCAAGGCCAAATCCCTGGTTGAACTCATCGACATGGCAAAACGTAATGCGTTAGTGTGAGAAACAGGATGCCCAGCCGTTTTAAGGATTATCTAATACTCATGGCCGCGGGTTTGTGCCTGAGCACCTCGGTACCCGCAGCTCAGACAGCCAGCGAGCACTACACCCTGTTCAGTCGCTCGACGGTCGGGCACATGGAAGTCCCACTGGATACCTCACAACGACAATGGGTTAAAGACAAACGTGAATTGATCCTGGGTACATCGGCCCCGGATTACCCTCCCTTCGATCTGACCCTCAGCGGCCACGACTATGAAGGTTTCACCGCTGATTACGCAGGCATCCTTGGCAAGGCCATAGGGTTGCCGGTCAAGGTTCAGCGCTTCGCCTCCCGAGGGGCCGCGATCGAGGCGCTGGAAAAAGGCCAGGTCGACATGCTCGGCACCGCCAATGGGTTCGAGGCCAACAATGCCGACATTGCCCTTTCCACACCTTATGCGGTGGATCAACCGGTACTGGTGACACGAGAAGGGGAAACCAGATCGCTGACCGATGGACTTGCCGGCATGCGGCTCAGCATGGTGTATCACTATCTGCCTCTGGATGAGGTCAGGGCGCTGTATCCGAAGGCAATCATCACCTCCTATCCGTCCTACCAGAATGCAATCAATGCGGTCGCCTTCGACCAGGCCGACGTTTTTCTCGGCGACACCATTTCAACCCACTACATGATCAACAAGGGGTATCTGAACAACATCCGCATGGCCAACTTCGGTAAACACGAAGCCCACGGTTTCAGTTTTGCCGTGCAAAAGGGCAACCCGGATCTGCTCGGGATCATCAACGCGGTGCTCAAGACCATCCCCACCAGCGAGCGAGAAAACATTGCCAAACGCTGGAGTGCCGGCAGCGACATTCTTCTCACCGATCACAAACTTCAACTCAGCCACCGCGAAGAACAGTGGCTGGCACAACATCCGGTCGTACGCGTCGCGGTCAATGAAGCATTTGCGCCGCTGACGTTTTTTGACAGCGACGGCAACTTTCGGGGTGTCACAGCTGACCTGCTCGAGTTGATCAGATTACGCACCGGTTTACGTTTCGAGATCCAGCGCAGCCGAAGCGATGACAAGATGATCGAGCAGATCGCTAACCATCAGGCCGACCTGATTGCCGCATTGCTCCCCAGTGCTCAACGTGAAACGACGTTGAACTTCAGCCGCCCCTACCTGGAAAACTCCTTTGTCCTGCTCACGCGTAAAGCGGCCGACAGCCCGACAAACCTCACGCAACTGCAGGACAAACGCCTGGCCATCGCCCAGGGCAATCCTCTGGTGGATTACCTGCGCAGCGAGTTTCCGCGGATCAATCTGGTTGAAACCCCGGACACGTTCAGTGCCGTGGAGTTGCTCGCCGAGGGCCGGGCCGAAGGTGCGGTGAACTCACTGGTGATCGCCAATTACTTCATCTCATCGCGGATCTTCGAACAGACACTTCAGATCAGCACCACCATCGGCACCCGTCAGGCAGCGTTTTCCCTGGCGACAGGGCGCGATGCCAAAGAACTGAATGGCATCCTCGACAAGGCACTGCTGAGCATTGCACCGGAAGAGCTGGGCATCATCAACAACCGCTGGCGTGGCTATTCAGCGGCCACGCAAAGTACCTGGCGCAACTATCACCGCGTGTTCTATCAGATCGTTATCAGTGCCGGTGTGTTGCTGCTGATATCCATTGCCTGGAACGCCTATATGAGGCGCCAGATAAAACAGCGGCAGACTGCCGAGCGTGCATTGAACGATCAACTGGAATTCATGCGATCGCTGGTCAATGGCACGCCTCATCCCATTTACGTACGCGATCGCCAGGGATTGCTGCAAAGCTGCAACGACAGTTACCTGGAAACCTTTTGCGCGAAACGCGAAGACATCATCGGTAAAGGCATCATACCGGGCCCCCTTGGCAACGCCTTCGAGGCACATGAATATCAGGCGGACTACCAGCGCGTCATGACAGAGGGAACGCCGCTGATTCTCGATCGTCCGCTGCACATCGACGACCGCAAGCTGACGATCTATCACTGGATTCTTCCCTATCGAGACTCCAGCGGTGACGTGCAAGGCATCATTGGCGGCTGGATCGACATCAGCGAGCGGCGGCAACTGTTCGATGAATTGCGGGCCGCAAAAGAGCAAGCCGATGCTGCCAACCGAGCTAAAAGCACCTTTCTGGCGACCATGAGCCATGAGATCCGCACGCCCATGAATGCAATCATCGGCATGCTCGAACTGACGCTCAAACGTATCGATCACAATCATCCGGATCGACCAGCCATCGACGTCGCGTACCACTCGGCGAAAGACCTGCTGGAACTGATCGGGGACATTCTCGATATTGCGCGCATCGAGTCCGGGCGTTTGAGCCTGAGCCCGGAGCGCGTCAATCTGGCTGAAACCGTAGCCTCGGTGGTGCGAATTTTCGACGGGCTGGCCCGGCAGAAAAATCTCGGATTGCAACTGGAGTTCAGCCCTGCCAAACCGGCGATCGATGTCCTGTTGGACCCGATGCGCTTCAAGCAGGTGCTGTCCAACCTGGTCAGCAATGCGATCAAGTTCACGCAACAGGGCCAAGTCAGGATCCGCGTCGAGTTGCAGCCGACCGACGAGTCCGACCGGGTCAACCTGCAATTGCTGGTTGAAGACAGTGGCGCCGGGATCAGCGAGCAGGATCAACAACGGCTGTTCGAGCCTTTCGTTCAGGCCGATAACTCCGGCCAGTTAGCCCGAGGCGGTGCGGGACTGGGCCTGGTGATCAGCCGCAATCTGTGCGAAATGATGGGCGGCAATCTGCAATTGAACAGTCAGCCGGGAGTCGGCACACAAGTCCGGATTTCGCTGAACCTGGCGACCTTGCCGACGGAATGGCGGCCGGAGCCTGCCGAGCAGCAAATCCACCCGAGTACTGCCCCCTTGAACGTTCTGGTGGTCGATGATCATCCGGCCAATCGCTTGCTCATGTGCCAGCAACTGGAGTTTCTGGGGCATCGATTCACTGTCGCAGCAGATGGCGAGGCGGGCTTCGAGACATGGAAGTATCAGCCATTCGATCTGGTGATTGCTGATTGCAATATGCCGATCATGAATGGATATGAGCTGGTCCGTGCCATTCGCCAACATGAACAGCACCTGCAGCGTCCTTCTTGTATCGTTCTGGGTTTCACCGCCAATGCGCAACCAGAGGAAAAACAACGCTGCAAACTGGCCGGCATGAACGATTGCCTGTTCAAACCCCTCAGCCTGACGGCCTTGAGCCAATGGGTCGAAGGCATCACGCCGGCCCGCGGGCCAGCCTTCAGTCTGGAAGGATTGCACCTGTTGACCGGTGGCAACCCGACACTGAACCAGCGATTGTTGACCGAACTACTGAACAGCAACCGCCTGGACCGCAAAGCGCTGCTGGCGTTATCCGAGTCAAAGGACAGGCAGTCACTCCTCGACATTGCCCACAAAATCAAGGGAGCGGCCCGAATCGTCCAGGCCTCCCGACTGATCGACAGCTGCGAGGCGCTCGAACAGGCCTGCAATAACAGATTCCACCACGATGAAGTGGACGATTGCAGCAAGTCCATGGAGCGCGCCATGCTCGAACTGGAGCAATCATTGCAACAACAGATGGCACGCCATGACAAAAGCACAATGAAGGAGCATTAATTACGCTTGGGGGCTGGTTCGGGCTGTTCATCAACGACGAAGTCTATTTGCAGTACGCCAACCGTTTTCTCGCCCCTCGTCAAATTGATGCGTTCGACTCGTCAAGCCTGCTGAACAGGGTCGGCTTGATAGCTTGATCAGCAGTCGGTCAGACGCAGAAAAATCGCCGTCAATTGCTCGATACCGGCCTGATCTTGCGCGGTAAAGCGCGCGAGTTTCGGGCTGTCGAGGTCCAGCACACCGATCAGTCGACCGTCCTTGACCAGCGGCACCACCAGCTCGCTGTTCGAGGCACTGTCGCACGCGATGTGCCCGGGGAACGCATGTACGTCCTCGACCCGCTGGGTTTGCAAGGTGGCCGCCGCCGCCCCGCACACACCGCGACCGAAGGGAATACGTACGCAGGCGATCTGCCCCTGAAACGGGCCAAGCACCAATTCCTCGTTGCGATTCAGGTAGAAACCGGCCCAGTTCAGGTCATCGAGCTGGTTGAACAGAAAGGCCGAAAATTGTGCGGCATTGGCGATAAAATCACGCTCGTCTGCCAGCAATGATTCCAGCTGCGCCCACAGCATGCCGTAGCCCTCCAGGCCCTGGCCGCTCTTTCGTAAATCGATCATGCCTTGTGCTCCAACAGCTTCAGCCCAACCCAATAACGGGCAAATTGATACGCGCAACGTCCGTTGCGATTGCCCCGACCCGTGGCCCAGCGCACGGCGAGGATGTCCAGCGCTTCATCACGCTGCCACTCAAGGCCGGCCTTGTCGGCCAATTGACCAATCCAGTGTTCGACGACGTTGAGGAAATGCTCCTGAGTAAACGGATAGAACGACAGCCACAGACCAAAACGGTCCGATAGCGCGATCTTGTCTTCCACCGCCTCACTGGGATGGAGTTCGCCATCGACCCTTTTCCAGTTTTCGTTATCGCTTTCCTTTTCCGGCACCAGATGGCGACGGTTGGAGGTGGCGTACAGCAGAACATTGTCTGGCGCTTGTTCGAGAGAACCATCGAGCACGCTCTTGAGCACGCGGTAATCGCCCTCGCCCGACTCGAACGACAGGTCATCGCAGAACAGCACAAAACGTTGAGGCAACTTGGCGATCTGCTCGACCACGCGCGGCAAGTCCGCCAGGTGATCGCGTTCGATCTCGATCAGCCGCAAGCCGCTCTTGGCATGTTCCGACAGCAAGGCGCGCACCAACGACGATTTACCGGTGCCACGCGAGCCCCAAAGCAAAGCGTGGTTGGCCGGCATGCCGTCGAGAAATTGTCGGGTGTTGCGACCCAGTTGCTCCAGTTGCCGGTCAACGCCGATCAAGTCGGACAAACGCGTGTCCAGGCTGACTTGCAGCGGCAACAGAAAACCGCTGCGTCCCTCGCGCTGCCAGCGTGCGGCCAGGCAGTGCGTCCAGTCGATGGCTTGCCGAGGCGCGGGAAGCAGCGGCTCGATACGGGCCAGAACGGCATCGGCGCGTTCAAGAAAAGCATTCAATCGGGAATCCACGTCTTCTCCTCGAGCACATTCACGGTAATGATGGCGATACAGCGACGAAACACAGCGTCTACACCCCTTACAGGTGTTTTGCGAGAACATCGGAATCCATTGATGATCGACTATGCTTGAGCAGCGAAGGGAAACGGAAGTGGTTCAACATCCCATGGATATCAAGTTCAGCCACCGGCTGTCGTACAAACAAGCCAAGCTTACGGTGCTGGTCGGTTTCATTCTGGGCACGCTGCTCAGTCTGGTGCAAATAGGCATCGATTATGCCAGCGAAGACGCTTCCATCAACCGTGAAATACTGTCGTTGCTGGAAATCAGCCATAACCCCGCCTCCCGCATCGCCTACAACATCGATGCCGAACTCGCTCAGGAACTGGCCCTGGGTCTGCTGCGCTCTCCGGCGATCATCGGCGCGCAATTGACCGACAACAACCATACCGTGCTGGCCAACGTCAAACGTCCGGGCCTGGAGAACACTGACCGGATGATCAGCGACTTTCTGTTCGGCGCCAACCGGCAATTCGAAGATCGCCTTTATCTCGACCACTTGCCGGACGAATCCCTCGGGACCTTGCGCCTGGAAGTCGACACCTACACCTTCGGCAGTCGTTTCCTGCGCCGGGCCGAAGTGACCCTGCTCAACGGCTTCGCGCGCAGCCTGATTCTCACGGGTATTCTCCTGGCGCTGTTTTACGTGATGCTGACCAAACCGCTGGTGCGAGTCATCCGCGAACTCAGTGGTCGTGATCCGCGCAGCGCGGAGCCGACGTGGCTGGAGTGTCCGACGGGGCATGAAAACGATGAAATCGGGGTCTTGGTCGAGGTCGCCAATCAGCAGTTCGAAAACATCGCCACCGAAATCCAGCAACGGCGCAACGCCGAAAATCGCCTGACCGATTACCTCTCGCAACTGGAAAACATCGTCTCGGCCCGCACCGCGGAACTCAAGGCGATCAACACCCGGCTCAGCCAATCCAACGAGGAGCTGGAAGTCGCCCGCAGCACTGCCCTGGACATGGCCGAAGCGCGCTCGGTATTCCTGGCCAACATGAGCCATGAAATCCGCACGCCTCTCAACGGTCTGCTGGGGATGATCGCGCTCTCGCTGGACGGCCCGCTCAACGCCGAGCAGCAGCAACAACTGTCCATCGCCCATGACTCGGGCAAAGTACTGGTGGAGCTGCTCAACGATATTCTCGACCTGTCGAAATTCGATGCCGGTCAGCTCGAGCTCGAACACATTCCATTCGATCTTGGTTCGCTGATCGAAGACACCGCCAACCTGCTGTCTCAGAACGCCGCGCCGAGTGTCGAGTTGACGTGCCTGATTGACCCGCAATTTCCCGCACTGGTGCTCGGTGATCCGACCCGGGTCCGGCAGATCGTCAGCAACCTGTTATCCAACGCCCTCAAGTTCACCCGTTTCGGGCGGGTCGATGTGCGTCTTTCAACGTTCGAAGACGGTGTGCGAATCGAAGTCTGCGACACTGGCATCGGCATCGCCCAGGATGCGCAGGTCAAAATCTTCCAGCCGTTCACCCAGGCCGGTGCTGGCATTACCCGGCAATTCGGCGGGACCGGATTGGGCCTGGCGCTGACTTATAGCCTCTGCGAAACCATGCAAGGGCGTCTGACGATCAGCTCGGAAGCGGGCTTCGGCAGTCAGTTCTGCGCCGACCTGCCCCTGCCCTGCCATACCCGGGCCATTTCCCCGGCAGTACTGCAGGGCAACATCGTCGCGATTACCACCGCCAGCAGCGGTCTGGCGGAACTGTTGAGCAGCCTGTTGCCCGGCTGGGGGCTCGACTATCAGCAGCGGTCCATCGATGACCGGTTGATCGGCCTGGAGCCGGATGTATTGATTACCGACTGCCCCGAATGCCTGTTTGGCCTGCGCCCTACCTTCACCGCGCCGATTCTGCTGGTGACCGCTTATGGCAGTTTCCTGCCCAGCGAGCAAGTCAATGCCCTGGCACCCTTGCAGCAACAAGCGCGACCTTTGGCGCGCAATGCGCTTTACCAGGCATTGCGGCGGATCTTGCAGCCGGAACTCACCACGATCAACGGTGCCCGGATCGAAGCCATCTCAACCCAGCGACGCGGACGCATCCTGCTAGTGGAGGACAACCCGGTCAATCAGTTGGTGGCCAAGGGAATGCTCGGAAAACTCGGTTGCGAGGTGAGCGTCGCGGCCCATGGCGGCGAAGCCCTGGATCAGCTTGAGCTAAGCGAATTCGATCTGGTGCTGATGGATTGCAACATGCCGGTGATGGATGGCTATGAAGCCAGTCGACAGATCCGCCGCAGCGGGCGTTGGCCACAGTTGCCCATCGTCGCCCTGACCGCCAACGCCATGTCCGAAGAACGCGAACGCTGCCGTGCGGCGGGCATGAGTGACTACCTGGCCAAGCCTTTTCGACGGGAAGAACTGGCCGCCCTGCTCGACTTGTGGATACCCACTACGACAGCGCTTTGATTTGCCCCAGCAGGTGATCGAGGCCATCGCGCAGATCATTCAGGCGATCCAGATCAACGCCGCTATCGCACAACAGCCGGGCCTTGAGCGGCCCGACCTGATCGCGCAAAGCCTTGCCGGCGGGCGACAGGCTCAGGTGCACCTCACGCTCATCGCGGGTCGAACGCTGACGCTGCACCAGCTGCAGTTGCTCAAGCCGTTTGAGCAGCGGCGTCAAGGTCCCGGAATCCAGCGCCAGACGCTCCCCCAAGGCCTTGACCGTCGGCTGCTCCGGCGCCGCCTCCTGCCATTCCCACAGCACCAGCATCGCCAGGTATTGCGGGTAGGTCAGGCCCAACTGATCGAGCATCGGCTTGTAGGCACGGATCACCGCGCGAGAAGCGGCGTACAGCTTGAAGCAGAGCTGACTGTCGAGCTTCAGCGAATCAACGGACAACGTGTTCATTTGAGCAGGGCTTCGATCTCGCGGCTCAGGTCCTGCGGTTTGGTCGCCGGAGCGAAGCGCTTGACCAGCTGCCCGTCCTTGCCGATCAGGAACTTGGTGAAGTTCCACTTGATGCCTTGGGAACCCAGCACGCCCGGTGCGCGCTTTTTCAGCTGAACGAACAGTGGATGGGCGTCGGCACCATTCACTTCGATCTTCTTGAACAGCGGGAAACTCACCCCGTAATTCAACTCGCAGAACTCAGAAATCGCGCCCTCGTTGCCCGGCTCTTGCTTGCCGAACTGATTGCAGGGAAAGCCGAGCACTACCAGGCCTTGATCCTTGTAGGTCTGCCACAGCTCTTCGAGGCCTTTGTACTGAGGGGTAAAGCCGCATTTGCTGGCGGTATTGACCACCAGCACCGCTTTGCCGGCGAAATCGGCCAGGGTCTTTTGCTCGCCCTTGATGGTGGTGCAAGGGATGCTCAGCAGGTTGTCGCTCATGGCACGAACTCCGAATGGAAGAACAAAGACCAAACATAGCGAGCAATTGAATTGTGTGCAATTTAAAATACTGAACGCCGCTTATCTGTAGGAGCGAAGCTTGCTCGCGAAGGCGTCTTGGCATTCAACACTGATGTTGACTGGCCCGGCGCCTTCGCGAGCAAGCTTCGCTCCTACAGGGCTCGCATTACGAGCGGGGGACGAGGTCCAGGCACACCGAGTTGATGCAATAACGCAGGCCAGTGGGCGGCGGACCGTCCGGGAACACATGCCCAAGGTGTGCATCGCATTTGGCACAGACCACTTCGGTGCGGATCATGCCGTGGCTGACATCACGGATCTCGACCATGGCGCTGTCGCCGATCGGCGCGTAGAAGCTCGGCCAGCCGCAGCCGGAATCAAATTTGGTTTTGGAGTCGAACAGCGGTGCGTTGCAGCAGATGCAGTGGTAAACACCGTCAACCTTGCTGTCGTTGTACTTACCGGAGAACGGCCGTTCGGTGCCCTTGAGGCGGCAAACGTTGTACTGCTCCGGGTCGAGCATTTCACGCCATTCTTCCAGGGTTTTTTCCAACTTTTCCATCATCACACCTCTGCAGTTGAAAAAGCCCGATCTGTACCTTTTCCACGGATCGGGCGGCACGTATGATTGCGCCTCGTCAAACGCCAGTCTGGCAGCCAGACCACGCGCATTCAAACGGATTCTGAGTGCCGTCGCTCAAGGCGTCAGGCCTGTGTGAATACGCAGGATTCCCAGCACGGTCGTTCATACGCCGCCTGGATCGTTCATTTTCGGGAACACATCGCCATGCAGGTCAGCAAATCGAACAAGCTCGCCAACGTCTGCTACGACATTCGCGGCCCAGTGCTCAAGCACGCCAAACGCCTGGAAGAGGAAGGCCATCGCATCCTCAAGCTGAACATCGGCAACCCGGCCCCCTTTGGTTTCGAAGCGCCGGATGAAATCCTTCAGGACGTAATTCGCAACCTGCCGACAGCCCAGGGTTACAGCGACTCCAAGGGGTTGTTCAGCGCTCGCAAGGCTGTGATGCAGTACTACCAGCAAAAACAGGTGGAAGGCGTCGGCATCGAAGACATCTACCTGGGCAACGGCGTTTCCGAGCTGATCGTGATGTCGATGCAGGCCCTGCTCAACAACGGCGACGAAGTGCTGGTACCGGCTCCCGACTATCCGCTGTGGACCGCCGCAGTGAGCCTGGCGGGCGGCAACGCGGTGCATTACTTGTGCGATGAACAGGCCAACTGGTGGCCGGATCTGGCCGACATCAAGGCCAAGATCACCCCGAACACCAAGGCTCTGGTGATCATCAACCCGAACAACCCGACCGGCTCGGTGTACTCGAAAGAAGTCCTGCTGGGCATGCTGGAACTGGCCCGTCAGCACAATCTGGTGGTGTTCTCCGACGAGATCTACGACAAGATCCTGTACGACGACGCCGTACACATCTGCACCGCCTCGCTGGCGCCGGATTTGCTGTGCCTGACCTTCAACGGTCTGTCCAAGTCCTATCGTGTGGCTGGCTTCCGTTCCGGCTGGGTCGCTATTTCCGGTCCGAAACATCACGCCCAGAGCTACATCGAAGGCATCGATATATTGGCCAACATGCGCCTGTGCGCCAACGTGCCGAGCCAGCACGCCATCCAGACCGCGCTGGGCGGCTATCAGAGCATCAACGATCTGGTGCTGCCGCAAGGGCGTCTGCTGGAACAGCGCAATCGTACCTGGGAATTGCTGAACGACATTCCGGGCGTGAGCTGCGTCAAGCCGATGGGCGCGCTGTATGCGTTCCCGCGGATCGATCCGAAAGTCTGCCCGATCCACAACGATGAGAAATTCGTGCTCGACCTGCTGCTCTCGGAGAAGCTGCTGGTGGTACAAGGCACGGCCTTCAACTGGCCATGGCCGGATCACTTCCGCGTGGTCACCCTGCCACGGCTCGACGACCTGGATCAGGCGATTGGCCGGATCGGCAACTTCCTCAAGTCCTACCGCCAGTAAGTGGCCTGTCACCGTGCGACGCTGATTAAAGTCGCACGGTGATTAATTCAGCAACACATCTGTGCACCCACCTTGCATCGTTGTTTCAAGCACTGACGGACGACACGTTTCATGCCCGCGCCTAACAACGGCGGGGGCCTGCGACGCTAATTGGCTGATAACCGTTTCCTATGTCGACGTCGGAAATGCCCTTCAAGCAGCTAGACTGTTGCTGTAGGACACAGTTTGAAATAGTCACCCGGTTGAATAGCCCGCTGCAGCACCTTATATACCCCGCAGTACGCTACATCTTTAGCACGAGGAGATTTCTACAACCATGATGCGCATTTTGCTGTTTTTGGCCACTAACCTGGCGGTCGTGCTGATTGCCAGCATCACCCTGAGCCTTGTCGGCTTCAACGGGTTCATGGCGGCCAACGGGGTTGATCTCAACCTCAATCAGCTGCTGATTTTCTGTGCGGTCTTTGGTTTCGCCGGTTCCCTGTTCTCGCTGTTCATCTCCAAGTGGATGGCGAAAATGAGTACCAGCACCCAGATCATCAGCCAGCCGCGTACCCGGCACGAGCAATGGCTGCTGCAAACTGTCGAGCAATTGTCCCGCGAAGCCGGGATCAAGATGCCCGAAGTCGGGATTTTCCCGGCCTATGAAGCCAACGCCTTTGCCACCGGCTGGAACAAGAACGACGCACTGGTCGCGGTCAGCCAGGGCTTGCTCGAGCGTTTCTCGCCAGATGAAGTGAAAGCCGTTCTGGCCCACGAAATCGGCCACGTAGCCAATGGCGACATGGTCACCCTGGCATTGATCCAGGGGGTGGTGAACACTTTCGTGATGTTCTTCGCCCGGATCATCGGTAACTTTGTCGACAAGGTGATCTTCAAGAACGAAGAAGGCCAAGGCATCGCCTACTACGTAGCGACCATCTTCGCCGAACTGGTCCTGGGTATTCTGGCCAGCGCCATCGTCATGTGGTTCTCGCGTAAGCGCGAATTCCGGGCCGATGATGCCGGTGCACGCCTGGCGGGTACCAGCGCAATGATCGGTGCCCTGCAGCGTCTGCGTGCAGAACAAGGGCTGCCGGTGCACATGCCGGACACGCTGAATGCCTTTGGCATCAACGGTGGCCTCAAACAAGGGTTCGCCCGTATGTTCATGAGCCACCCGCCGCTGGAAGAGCGTATCGACGCATTGCGTCGTCGGGGCTGACAGGCTCTGCACTAAAAGATAAGGCCCGCAGTGAATGCGGGCCTTTTTTTTGTCTGCTTGATTAATGCGGTGTTCATCAGGGCCTCTTCGCGGGCAAGCCTCGCTCCTACTGGATTTGTGTCGTTCACATAATCGGCGAATTACACAAAACCTGTGGGAGCGGGCTTGCCCGAGAAGAGGCCAGCAAACTCAACATACCTTAATGGCTGGAAACCCGATAAACCCGCTCTTCAAGCCGCGTGACACCGGCCTCAAGAAACTTCCAGCTCTCACCCAGAACGTCTTGATCCTCCAGAATCTTCAGCGCCCACACATCACCGAACAACCGCTGCACTTCGTCATCAAGCACAGCAAACGGCGGCCCGTCCATTTGCGCCTGGTCGTAATCCAGCGTAATCAAAAGCCCTAAAGAATCCTTCGGCAAAATCCGAATCAGATGAGCCGCGTATTGCTCACGCATCGCCGGCGGCAGGGCAATCAACGCCGCGCGGTCATACAGCGCGCTGCAATCGGCGACATCGCCTGCCGTCAACTCGAAGAAATCACCACACCACAACTCGATTGAACCGGCACGGTAGACCTTGAATGGCCCCTGCTCACTGACGTCCGGGTCAAATTGATGCTCACTGAAGAAATCCTCCACGGCCTTTTCCGACAGCTCAATCCCCAAGACCTCATGACCTTGGTGCGCCAGCCACAACAGATCCAGACTTTTCCCACACAGCGGCACCAGCACGCGAGCGCCCTCCTCCAGGTTCAACGCTGGCCAAAACCGTTGCAGATAAGGATTCACTTCCGGCAGATGAAAGCCGATCTGATTCGACGCCCATCGTTTGTGCCAAAACTCCGGCTGCATAATTAACCCCGAAAAATTCGATCAATAGACCCTAAAACTTATATTAGATTTAGATCAATGATCTGACTGAAGATGGTGCCATCTTACTCTCAGGAGCTCATTCATGTTCCCCAGCCTGTATATCTCTCATGGCTCCCCGATGCTAGCCCTGGAACCCGGCGCCAGCGGACCGGCCCTTGCGAGTCTGGCCGCCGCATTGCCTAAACCCAAGGCCATCGTGATGGTTTCCGCGCACTGGGAAAGCAGCGAACTGTTGGTCAGCGGCAACCCTCAGCCTGAAACCTGGCACGACTTCGGCGGATTTCCTCAGGCCTTGTTCGAAGTTCAATACCCGGCCCCCGGCAATCCGCAACTGGCGGCGGAGGTGGTCGAGCTGCTGAAGGCCGATGATCTTCCGGCGCGCATCGACACCCAGCGACCGTTCGACCACGGTGTTTGGGTGCCCTTGTCGTTGATGTATCCGCAAGCTGATATCCCGGTGGTGCAGGTCTCGCTGCCCACCCGTGCCGGCCCTGCCCTGCAAACTCGCGTCGGCCATGCCTTGGCCAGCCTGCGCGAACAGGGCGTGCTGTTGATCGGCTCCGGCAGCATCACCCACAACCTGCGCGAACTGGACTGGCACGCCGGCCCGGAAAGCGTCGAACCATGGGCCAAGGCGTTCCGCGACTGGATGATCGAGAAACTCGAAGCGAACGACGAAGCCGCGCTGCACGACTATCGTCAGCAAGCTCCGAATGCGGCGCGTAACCATCCGAGTGACGAGCATTTGCTGCCGCTGTACTTTGCCCGCGCGGCCGGGGGTGAGTTCAGCGTTGCCCATCAGGGGTTCACCATGGGTGCGCTGGGGATGGATATTTATCGCTTTGGCTGACACCTGATCGTTCCCACGCTCTGCGTGGGAACGATCAGGCAAAAAAAATCCCCGAACCAGTCGGGGATTTTTTATGTGCGATCAATCAGCTCGAGAGCGGATCAATCTTCGCGATAGCGACGCAGCTTCAACTGCTTACCGGCAACGCGAGTGTCCTTCAGTTTGGTCAGCAGCTTCTCCAGACCATCTTCCGGCAGCTCGACGAGGCTGAAGCTGTCACGCACCTGGATGCGACCGATGGCTTCACGCGCCAGACCACCTTCGTTGAGGATGGCGCCCAGCAGGTTCTTGGCAGCGATACCATCACGCGCACCCAGCGCGGTACGGCAACGAGCACGACCTTCGGCCAATGGAACCGGAGCACGACGCTCGCGATCACCACGGTCCGGACGATCACCGGAACGCTCTGGACGATCGCCACGCGGTGCGTTGTTCGGCACCAGTGGACGTTCTTTCTCGATTGCGGCCAGGGTCAGCGCCTGAGCGTTGGTTGCCTTGCGCAGCAGAGCAGCGGCCAGTGCACGCGGGGTGCAACCGATGTCGGCGGTCAAGCGATCCAGCAGATCACCGTGAGTCGATTCGGCATCAGCGACCAGCGGCGACAGGCTGTTGGTCAGTTTCTTGATACGGGCATCGAGAACGGCCTGAGCATCCGGCAGACGAACTTCGGCAACCTTCTGACCGGTTACACGCTCGATCACTTGCAGCATGCGGCGCTCACGAGGAGTCACCAGCAGCAGTGCACGACCTTCGCGACCGGCACGGCCGGTACGGCCGATACGGTGAACGTAGGACTCAGGATCGTACGGCATGTCAACGTTGAACACGTGAGTGATGCGCGGAACGTCCAGGCCACGAGCAGCAACGTCGGTCGCCACAACGATGTCCAGACGGCCATCCTTGAGGGAATCGATCACGCGCTCACGCTGGTTCTGAGCAATGTCACCGTTCAGCGCAGCGGCTTTGTAGCCTTTGGCTTCCAGGGCACTGGCCAGGTCCAGGGTCGCTTGCTTGGTGCGCACGAACATGATCAGGGCGTCGAAATCTTCCACTTCCAGCAGGCTCAATACAGCCGAGGTCTTCTGGTCAGCGTGAACCAACAGGTGAGCCTGTTCGATCGCGGTAACGGTCTGAGTCTTGGTCTGGATCTTCACGTGTTGCGGATCGCGCAGATGGCGTTCGGCAATGGCACGGATCGACTGCGGCAGGGTGGCCGAGAACAATACGGTCTGACGGGTTGGAGGCAAGGCCTTGAAGATAACTTCGAGGTCGTCCATGAAACCCAATTTGAGCATTTCGTCAGCTTCGTCGAGAACCAGGTGGTTCACGGTAGCCAGAACTTTTTCGTCACGACGCAGGTGGTCGCACAGACGGCCCGGCGTGGCGACAACGATCTGTGCGCCATTACGGATTGCTTTCAGTTGCGGGCCCATAGGCGCGCCGCCGTAAACGGCCACAACGGTAACGCCCGGCATTTGCTTGGCGTAGGTTTCGAAAGCGGTTGCTACTTGCAGCGCCAACTCACGGGTTGGCGCCAGGATCAGGGCTTGCGGCTCGCGCTTGGCAGGATCGATGCGGTGCAGGATCGGCAGGGCGAACGCGGCGGTTTTACCCGTACCGGTTTGCGCTTGGCCAATCATGTCGTGGCCGGCCATGATGATCGGGATCGATTGCTGCTGAATAGCCGAAGGTTCTTCGTAGCCGGTCGCAATGACGGCTGCAAGAATATTCGGATTAAGATTAAAAGCGGCGAAGCCGCCGGTTTCCTGGGTCATGGGTCTGCCTCTAAGTGCATCCGCAAAGACCCATGCTCCAAAGCTGCGCATGCCGTGTAAGACTCAAGAGTCGCCCTGGCTGCTTTGTCGGCGGGGATTTGCGAAAACGAATGAATGAAAAAGATTCGTCAAGGAAGAGTCCGCTGTGCGGACGTGCAGCCGAAGCTGGCTTCGGGGAATTGCGCTACCTAAACGCGGCCCGGTTAAAGGCCGGCGCGCACTATACCGGAATTCGCCCGAAAAGGGAGCTTTTTTTATCGGAAAAAACCGGCGCATACCGTTGTGTCACGGGCTTTTCGGATAATCGTGCGACGGTCTATTTTGCAAAGGCCCGGCCCTGCTGACGATGGCGCTAAAACGGTTCACTCTTGTGAGGCAGACCGTCGGTCTCTCATATACTTTTCCCGCCTCTTTTCGCCCGAGGAAATGTCCCATGAATCAGCCAAGCCCCAGTCGCGTAACCCGTGAACGACACGGTCATGTCCTGATGATCGGCCTGGATCGGGTGGCCAAACGCAATGCCTTCGACCTCGACCTGCTCAACGCACTCAGCCTGGCCTATGGCGAGTTCGAGGCTGACAGCGAGGCGCGGGTCGCGGTGGTGTTCGGTCATGGTGAGCATTTCACTGCCGGGCTCGATCTGGTCAGCGCCGGCGCGGCCCTGGCCGAAGGCTGGCAGGCACCGCCCGGTGGCTGCGACCCGTGGGGCGTGCTCGCAGGACCTCGGGTCAGCAAACCGGTGATTGTCGCGGCTCAAGGCTACTGCCTGACCGTTGGCATCGAGTTGATGCTGGCTGCCGACATCAACCTGTGCGCCAGCAATACCCGTTTTGCCCAGAAGGAAGTGCAGCGCGGGATCTTCCCGTTCGGCGGTGCCACCTTGCGCCTGCATCAGGTCGCTGGCTGGGGCAATGCCATGCGCTGGTTGCTTACTGGCGATGAATTCGATGCTCATGACGCTTTGCATTTGGGGTTGGTGCAGGAAGTCATGGCCAGCGAGGACTTGTTGCCACGGGCGATCGAGTTGGCGGAGCGGATTGCCCGGCAGGCACCGCTAGGTGTTCAGGCGACATTGATGTCTGCCCGGCAGGCGCGTTATGAGGGTGAAACCGCGGCAGCTCAGGCATTGCCGGCGCTGGTGAAGAAGTTGCTGAACAGCGAGGATGCCAAGGAGGGTGTGCGGTCGATGGTCGAGAAGCGGCCGGGCGTTTTCAAAGGGCTTTGAGGTATGTATTGACTGGGAGAATGCCTTCGCGGGCAAGCCTCGCTCCTACAGGTTTGGGGTCATTCACATTTCCGGCGGACGACATAAAACCTGTAGGAGCGAGGCTTGCCCGCGAAGAGGCCCTAAAGGCCAACCACCATCTATGTCGCCGGCCGGATCGCCTTGATCAACGACTGCAACGAATAACCCAATCGCGGCGCCAGACCTTCGGCGCGCGCGATCAGCCCATCCATATCCAGTGCCTGATCCAGCTCCGATGGCACGATCAGAATCACGTTGCCCTCCTTCACCGGCAACTCCCAGTAATGCCGGTGATAGAGACCGCGCAACAACGCGGCTCCCAACGGCCTACCATCGTCGGTGGCCCACTGGTTGATTACCAGCCAGCCACCCGGATTCAACCGCTTCTGACAGTTTTCCAGAAAACCCCAGGCCAGATGCCCGACACCCGGCCCGACGTCGGTATAGAGATCGACGAAAATCAGATCGGCCGGTTCAGCCGTTTCGAGTAGATCCAGGGCATCGCCGACGCGAATGTACAGCCGCGGATCATCATCCAGCCCGAGGTATTCGATGGCCAGGCGCGGTACATCCGGACGCAGCTCGATGGCTTCGACATCTTCCAGCGGCAAGAACTTGAGGCAAGCCTGGGTCAGTGTCCCGGCACCGAGCCCGAGGAACAGCGCGCTTTCCGGCTGTTCGTGGCACAGCGCGCCAATCAGCATCGCGCGGGTGTAATCGTACTCGAGCCAGCTCGGGTCAGCGGTGAACACGCAGCTCTGTTCGATGGCATCACCGAACTCCAGAAAACGGTAATCAGCCACTTCCAGCACGCGAATCACGCCGAATTCATCCTGTACCTCGGCGAGCAAATGCTCGACGCGCTCCTCAGTCATTTCGTCTCCTGATCGTTACCGGGCCCGCAATGCAGTAAATAGCAGCGCAATAAGGCGGCAAAGGCGCGATTGTCCGCGAAGCGACGGGAGCAGGTCACGCACTAATTGCTGATAACATAACCGTCCGAGCGTAAAACACTAGAGACTGCAATGAGCCAACCCTGGAGCCCTGACAGCTGGCGCGCCCTGCCGATCCAGCAACAACCCCAATACCCCGACGCGGCGCATTTGCTGCACGTCGAGCAAACCCTGGCGAGCTATCCGCCGCTGGTGTTTGCCGGTGAAGCCAGGGAGTTGCGTCGTCAGTTTGCCGAAGTCACCCAGGGCCGGGCGTTTCTGTTGCAGGGCGGCGACTGCGCCGAAAGCTTCGCCGAATTCTCCGCCGCGAAAATTCGCGACACGTTTAAAGTGTTGCTGCAAATGGCGATCGTCATGACCTTCGCCGCTGGCTGTCCTGTGGTCAAAGTCGGACGCATGGCCGGCCAGTTCGCCAAACCCCGTTCAGCCAACGATGAAACCATCAACGGCGTGACACTGCCAGCCTACCGTGGCGATATCGTCAACGGCATCGGTTTCGACGAAAAAAGCCGTGTGCCGGACCCGGATCGTCTACTGCAGTCCTACCACCAGTCCACCGCAACCCTGAACCTGCTGCGTGCCTTTGCCCAGGGCGGCTTTGCCGACCTGCATCAGGTGCACAAGTGGAACCTGGACTTCATCGCCAACTCGGCGCTGGCCGAGAAGTACAGCCACCTGGCCGACCGCATCGATGAAACCCTGGCCTTCATGCGCGCCTGCGGCATGGACAGCTCGCCGCAACTGCGCGAAACCAGTTTCTTCACCGCCCACGAAGCGCTGCTGCTGAACTACGAAGAAGCCTTCGTGCGTCGCGACAGCCTGACCAACGACTACTACGACTGCTCGGCCCACATGCTGTGGATCGGCGACCGTACCCGTCAGCTCGACGGCGCGCATGTCGAATTCCTGCGTGGGGTGCACAACCCGATCGGCGTGAAGGTCGGCCCGAGCATGAACCCTGAAGACCTGATTCGCCTGATCGATGTGCTCAACCCGGACAACGACCCGGGTCGCCTGAACCTGATTGCGCGGATGGGCGCGAACAAGGTCGGCGATCACCTGCCGCAGCTGATCCGCGCAGTGCAGCGTGAAGGCAAGCAGGTGCTGTGGAGCTCCGACCCGATGCATGGCAACACCATCAAGGCCAGCAGCGGTTACAAAACCCGCGATTTTGCGCAGATCCTTGGCGAGGTGAAACAGTTCTTCCAGGTTCACGAGGCGGAAGGCAGTTATGCCGGCGGCATCCACATCGAAATGACCGGGCAGAACGTCACCGAATGCATCGGCGGGGCGCGGCCGATTACCGAGGATGGCCTGTCGGATCGTTACCACACCCACTGCGACCCGCGGATGAATGCCGATCAGTCGCTGGAATTGGCGTTTTTGATTGCTGAAACCCTGAAGCAGGTTCGGCGCTAAACCGCGCCGCCCCCTTAGCGGGCAAGCCTCGCTCCTACAAGGGATCGTGAATTCCTGTAGGAGCGAGCGGTGCGGCGATCCGACTTGCCCGCGAAGGCGTCAGCTCAATCACCACCAAACTGTGCCAATGCCACCCGCAATCGCGCCGCACTCGCCCGCGGGCAATTCAATTGAATCTGCGCCAGCCCCAACCAATCCGCCATCTGCCGCAGATTGACCGCCAACGCCAGCATCCCCGCCTCATCCAACCCCGGCTCTTCCTCATGCACGGCATGCACCGCCAACCGGCCCAACGCTCGCTCGGCCCGCAAGTCGACCCGCGCAGCAATCCGCTCATGGTGCAAAAACGGCAATACGTAATAGCCGTAAACGCGCTTGTGCTGCGGCGTATAAATCTCCAACCGATAACGGAAATCAAACAATCGCTCGGTACGGCTGCGTTCCCAGATCAGCGAATCGAACGGTGAAAGCAGCGCGCTGGCCTCGACCTTGCGCGGTACTTTCGGCTCAGCCGGGCAATAGGCCGGTTGCCGCCAGCCTTCAACCTCACAGACCAGCAGATCACCCTCTTCGGCCAGCTCCGCCAGACGCGGCCGGCTGTCTGCCGGGCTCAAGCGAAAATAGTCCCGCAGGTCCTTTTCCGTCGCCACGCCCAACGCATTGGCAGCATGCAGCAACAGACCGCGCTGAGCCTCGGCCTCACTGAGCAAAGGTTGTTGAAGTATCGCCGAAGGAATCACCCGCTCCGGCAAATCATAAAGCCGCTCGAACCCGCGCCGACCGGCCACGGTCACTTCACCGGCGGCGAACAACCATTCCAGTGCATGCTTTTCCGCGCTCCAGTCCCACCACGGCCCTGCCCGCTCCTGACGGGTCGACAAGCTGCCAGCACCCAGTGCACCGAGTTCCTGCACCGACGCCAAAACACGGCGAATCGTCTCTTGCTGCTCACGACCGAAGCGCGCCAGTTGCTGATAGATGTCTTCGCCGCGGGTCGCACGCTGCATGCGCCAGCGCATCAAAGGGTACATCGACAAGGGCAACAAAGACGCTTCATGACCCCAGTACTCGAACAACGTGCGTCGACGGCCCTGACTCCAGGCAGCCTGATCAAGCAAGTCGGATGAATAATTGCCAAGACGGGAAAACAAGGGAAGGTAGTGCGAACGCACCAACGCATTGACCGAATCGATCTGCAGAATGCCCAGGCGCTCGATCAGCCGGTTGAGCTGAACCGCTTTGATCGCCGCCGGCGGCTGGCGCCCGTTGAACCCTTGGGCGGCCAGCGCCAGACGCCGAGCCTGTTTGAGGGAAAAAGACAGTGTGGCGGGCATGAGCATCTCCTTGTCTGCTCGCAACCTACCTCACCCGCAAGCGGTTTGTGTAGCGATGGCATCATCATTTATGCATCGGATCATCCCAGAACGGTCTTACCGTCTCATGCTCCACATCCGCACGGCTCACGCCGATATCCTTCAGTGCTTCGTCGCTCAAGCCCGCCAGCATTTCACGTTCACGGTGAAGTTCGTACCAGCGACTAAACTTGTGCAGCAGATCGGAAACCGCGTGGATTGAGAATTTTTGTTCCGTTACATGCTCGTTGTGACCTTTCATCGTGTAGCCCTCCTTTAGGGATGGCCCAAGTCTCGCGCCAGCGCTAAGATCAATCCAACGAATGTTTCTGATGGCATACATCTCGGAGATTGATGAATGTCCGCTTACCCCAGTATCGATACCGATGTACTGCGCACCTTCGTCGCGATCGCCGATCAGGGCGGTTTTACCCGCGCCGGTGAAATGGTCAACCGCACCCAGTCGGCGGTGAGCATGCAGATGAAACGCCTGGAAGAGGACGTGTTGCAGCGCCAGCTGTTCGAACGCGACGGGCGCCAGGTCAAGCTGACCGCCGAAGGCCAAGTATTGCTGGGCTATGCGCGGCGCATCCTCAAACTCCATAGCGAAGTCTTCAATACCCTGCGCGAGCCGCACATGGTCGGCACTGTGCGCATCGGTACGCCCGATGATTACGTCATGCGCTTTCTGCCGGGCATCCTGTCGCGTTTCGCGCAGTTCTATCCGCTGATCCAGATCGAGGTTCACTGCGAATCGACCAAGCAACTGTTGCAGCGCCAGGACCTGGACCTGTCCATCGTCACCCGCGAGCCGGGTAACGAGATCGGCCAATTACTGCGCAAGGAGCGTTTTGTGTGGGCCGAAGCCCAATGCTTCAGCGCCCATGAGCAGACGCCGCTGCCGCTGGCAATGTTCAACAGTGATTGCTTCTGTCGCCTCTGGGCGTGCAATGCCCTGGACGCCATGGGCCGTGATTACCGCATTGCCTACAACAGCTCCAGCCTGTCGGCGTTGATGGCCGTGGTCAGCGCGGGTCTGGCGATCACCGCGCAGCTGGAAAGCCTGATCACACCGGACATGCGCATTCTCGGCGCGGATGAAGACCTGCCAGTGTTGCCCGAAGGCAGCATCATGCTGATCCGCAACCTCAACAACCCTTCGCCGATCACCGAATGCCTGGCCGAACACATCGTCGAAGGCTTCAAACTTTAAACGCGAGCATCACTGCGCAGACCACCAGAAAACCACAGAACAGCCCGCGCAGGAGTCGCTCCGGCAGCGCGTGGGCAATTCTCACGCCCCAACTGATGCTCATCAATCCACCGACCGCCAACGGCACACCGATCGCCCAATGCACCTGATCGTGCACCGCATAAGTCGCCAGGGTGACGCCCGTACTCGGCAACGCCAGCGCCAGCGCCAACCCCTGGGCAACCACTTGAGTGGTCCCGAACAGGCTGGTCAACACCGGCGTTGCAACCACCGCCCCGCCCACTCCAAATAGCCCACCCATCGTCCCGGAAGCTGCGCCGAGCACACCCAGCCACGGCCAGGAATAGCGCATCTGCGAAGAGGCCGGCGCGTTGGCGGTGAACATTCGCATCAGGTTGTAGGCCGACAGCGCGATCAGGAATGCGACGAAGCCCAAGCGCATGGTTTGTGCATCAATACCCACCGCCCAGATCGAACCGATCCAGGCAAAACAAAAACCCATCAAGGCCAATGGCAGCGCATGACGCATTTCGATGCGATTGCGCTGATGATAGCGCCACAGCGCCAGCATCACGTTCGGCACCACCATCACCAGCGCCGTGCCTTGGGCAATTTGCTGATCAAGACCGAACCACACGCCCAACAGCGGGATTGCGACCAGCCCGCCACCGATGCCGAACAGTCCGCCAAGGGTTCCCAGGGCCGCACCAAAAACCAGATACATCAAAAACTCAATCACAGGCGATTTCCTTTTGTGAGGTTGTTCATCCTACGCAGTCGGCTCTGGCGGGGAAACGCACAGCAACGCACAATGGCTGTGCCAACTTCGCACAAGCGCTGACGAACGATGAACCCCAATCAATTGACCGAACAACTTGGCCTGTTTCTGGATGTACTGGAAAGCGGCAGTTTTTCCGCTGCATCCCGACGCCATCCATTGACGCCTTCGGCCGTGGCGCGACGCATCGACAGCCTCGAAAACGCCGTTGGCAGCCAGCTGTTCATCCGCAGCACCCACGCGGTACGAGCGACCCCGGCCGGTTTGGCTTTTGCCGAACGCGCGCGGCGGATCGTCGCTGAGCTGCGCCTGGCCCGGGCGGAAGCGGTGTCCCTGAGCAGTGCGCCGGAAGGCTTGATTCGGGTGGATGCGCCAGCAGCGTTCGGGCGCCGACACCTGGCGCCGGTGATTGCCGACTTCCTGACGCTTTACCCCGGCCTCGACGTGCAATTGCACCTGATCGACAGCTTTGTCGACATGCAGGGCTCGAACCTGGGCAAGGTCGATCTGGTATTGCGTGCCGGGCAGATGGCCGATACCCGGCTGGTGGCCACGCCGCTGGCGAGCATGGTGCGCATCGCCTGCGCCAGCCCCGATTATTTGCAGCGCCGTGGCGTGCCGACCGATCCGGCGCAGTTGACCGAACACGATGGCCTCGACTGGGAGGGTCTGGCTCCACCGTTCGCCTGGCGCTTCGAGCGAGATGGACAGATGCACTTGCATCGGCCAGCGCGAATTCGCATGAGCGCCAACAATGCCGAGGCGCTGGTCTGCGGTGCACTGGCTGGATTGGGCATCGCGCATCTGCCGACCTGGCTGGCCAGCGAATATTTATTACGCGGCGAACTGCTGCCGCTGTTTTGCGAAAACGGTCTGCCAACACCGGAAAGCACCGGTATTTATGCGTTGCGCCTGGAGCAGCAACCCAGTTCTCGCAGCCGCTTGTTGCTGGAATACCTGAAAACCCGTTTCAGCCCCATCCCGCCATGGGATCTGGCGCTGCAAACCAATCTGGACCGCCACTAGTGCAGAATTATCTGGCGCATTAAAGATTAGCCCGCTAGATTTATGACGATCACTGATCAAGGCTTTGAAATGAACACCGAGCGCAACAACCCGGATAACTGCGACGACCTGCTGCTGGACAACCAGGTCTGCTTCGCCCTCCATTCCACCTCGCTGCTGATGACCAAGGTCTATAAGCCGCTGCTACAAGCGCTGGGCCTGACCTATCCGCAATACCTGGCGATGATGGTGCTGTGGGAAAAGGATGGGCTGACGGTCGGCGAAATCAGCACCCGACTGCTGACCGATCCCGGTTCCCTCACCCCGCTGCTCAAACGTCTGGAAACCGAAGGCCTGCTGAGCCGCACCCGTAGCCGTGAAGACGAACGGGTAGTGATTGTCGAACTCACCGAGCAAGGCCGGGCGCTGCGAGACAAGGCGCGGGGCATTCCCCAGTGCATCCTCGGCGCCAGCGGACAAACGCTGGAACAGTTGAAGAAGCTACAAGCAGATCTTCAAGCGCTGCGTAGTCATCTGCAAGACAGCCTTTAGACCGCGTTATCGTTCTTCGCGGGCAAGCCTCGCTCCTACAGGTTTTGTGTCGTTTACAAATTATCGACCGAAAACCTGTAGGAGCGAGGCTTGCCCGCGAAGGCGTCCTCCCCGTCGCAAAAAATTTCACCTCGCAAAAATCCCGCAAGAAAGCCTCTATCTCAAGCTTTTCCTTCCAATCGAACTGTTGGACCCATGACCCGAAACTCATTTTTTCGAAAATTTATCTTGCGCGCTAAATATTAGCGAGCTACATTTACTTCGCACTTACTTAGTGCGCAAACATTTAGCGCAAAACATCAAAACCCGAATGAGGCTCACACCATGCAAACTCTCTACACCGCAATCGCAACCTCCACCGGCGGCCGTGACGGTCGTGCGATCTCCAGCGACAACATCCTCGACGTCAAACTCGCCACGCCTAAAGAACTCGGTGGTGCTGGCGGCGCCGCAACCAACCCTGAACAACTGTTCGCCGCCGGCTACTCCGCTTGCTTTATCGGCGCGCTGAAATTCGTCGCCAGCCAGACCAAACGCAAAATCCCGGACGACGCATCGATCACCGCCCATGTCGGCATCGGTCAGATCCCCGGCGGTTTCGGTCTGGACATCGACCTGCACATCAGCCTGCCGGGCCTTGAGCAAGCCGATGCACAAAGCCTGGTCGAAGCCGCCCACCAGGTCTGCCCGTACTCCAACGCCACCCGTGGCAACGTCGATGTGCGCCTGCACGTAACCGTCTAACCGCTAACTTCCAGGCCCGAAACAGGAGACGAACATGAACACTTTCAGCAAGGTCTTGACCGGCACCCTTCTCGCCCTGTCCATCAGCAGTGCATTCGCAGGCAATGGTGTTGAACACAACACCCAGGCGTTCCTCGATGTACTGAATGCCGGTACCGGCAAACCGCTGGAACAGCTCACTCCCGCCGATGCCCGCGCGGTGTTGGTAGGCGCGCAGGCCGGGGTGAAGCTGACGCTGCCCAAAGCCGATGTCAGCGAGAAGACCATCCAGGTCGACGGCCAACCGCTCAGCCTGACCATCGTTCGGCCGGCCGGGGTCAAAGGCGAGCTGCCGGTGTTCATGTTCTTCCACGGCGGTGGTTGGGTGCTGGGGGACTTCCCGACCCACGAACGACTGGTTCGGGACCTGGTAACGGGTTCGGGCGCGGCAGCGGTGTTCGTCAATTACACCCCGTCGCCGGAAGCGCATTACCCGGTGGCGATCAACCAGGCCTACGCCGCGACGAAGTGGGTGGCCGAGCACGGTAAAGAGATCAACGTCGACGGCAAACGTCTGGCCGTGGCCGGCAACAGCGTCGGTGGCAACATGGCAGCCGTGGTTGCACTGATGGCCAAAGACAAAGGCACGCCGGCGATCAGATTCCAGGTGTTGTTGTGGCCGGTGACTGACGCCAGCTTCGAAACGGCGTCCTACAACCAGTTCGCCGAGGGACACTTCCTCACCAAAAACATGATGAAGTGGTTCTGGGACAACTACACCACTGATGCCAAACAGCGGAATGAGATCTACGCCTCGCCGCTGCGAGCGACCGCCGCGCAACTCAAGGGCTTGCCACCCGCTCTGGTGCAGACGGCCAGCGCCGATGTACTGCGCGATGAGGGTGAAGCCTACGCCCGCAAACTCGACGAGGCGGGTGTACCGATCACGGCAGTGCGCTACAACGGCATGATCCACGACTATGGTTTGCTCAACGTAGTAAGCCAGGTGCCCGCGGTGCGCTCGGCGATGTTGCAAGCGTCTGAAGAGCTGAAGCAACATCTGAAGTAACACCGTACCCTTGTAGGAGCGAGGCTTGCCCGCGAAGGCGTTGTGTCAGTCGACAATAATGTCGGATGATAAACCGCCTTCGCGGGCAAGCCTCGCTCCTACAGGGCTGGGGTATCAGGATCGAGTAGGAGGCGGATTTACATCCGCCGTCCTCTCACACCACCGTACATACGGTTCCGTATACGGCGGTTCAGGTTATGCAGCTAAGCCGGTTGATCGTATCCAGTATTGAGACCAGACCAAGGT
>NZ_FYEB01000013.1 GCF_900187445.1 Pseudomonas sp. Irchel s3b2 | reverse complement strand
AAGGCCAGTTTGAAGTGAACCTCGAAGACGACATCGTCGCCGCGTGCCTGATGTGCCGCGACGGCCAAGTCATCCGCAAAAACGCCTAAGCAGGGATTCAGACGATGGAAGAGCTTATCTCCCCCGGCATCTACAACCTGATCATCTTCGTGCTGGCGATTTATGTCGGTTATCACGTGGTGTGGAACGTGACACCTGCACTGCACACGCCGTTGATGGCGGTGACCAACGCCATTTCGGCGATCGTGATCGTCGGCGCCATGCTGGCGGCAGCGTTGACCGTGACCCCACTGGGCAAGACCATGGGCACACTGGCGGTGGCGCTGGCGCTGGCGGCCGTGAACGTATTCGGTGGTTTCCTCGTGACTCGCAGAATGCTTGAGATGTTCAAGAAAAAAGCGGCACCTACGAAAGCTCCGATGACCAAGGCAGCAGTCCCTGTCGAGGTGCAAAAAGCATGAGCATGAACCTGGTTACCTCCCTGTATTTAATCGCATCGATCTGCTTCATCCAGGCCCTCAAAGGCCTGTCGCACCCCACCACTTCGCGGCGCGGCAATGTCTACGGCATGCTCGGCATGGCGTTGGCGATCCTCACTACGGTCGGCTTGGTCTACAAACTCGGCACCGAGCTGGCTACAGCGGGCATCGGCTATGTCATCGTGGGTCTGTTGGTCGGCGGCACCGCCGGCTCGATCATGGCCAAGCGCGTTGAAATGACCAAGATGCCGGAACTGGTCGCTTTCATGCACAGCATGATCGGTATGGCCGCCGTGTTCATTGCCATCGCGGCGGTGGTCGAACCGCAATCCTTGGGCATCGTTAAACAGCTGGGGGATTCGATTCCGGCGGGCAACCGTCTGGAGTTGTTCCTCGGCGCGGCCATCGGTGCAATCACCTTCTCCGGTTCGGTGATTGCGTTCGGCAAGCTGTCAGGCAAGTACAAGTTCCGGTTGTTCCAGGGCGCACCGGTACAGTTCGCTGGTCAACACAAATTGAACCTGGTGTTGGGCCTGGCGACCTTGGGCCTGGGCATCATGTTCACACTGACCGGCAACTTCGGCGCTTTCGCCCTGATGCTGGCCCTGGCCTTCGTGATGGGCGTGCTGATCATCATCCCGATCGGCGGGGCCGACATGCCCGTCGTGGTGTCTATGCTCAACAGCTACTCCGGCTGGGCCGCGGCGGGTATCGGTTTCTCGCTGAACAACTCGATGCTGATCATCGCCGGTTCGCTGGTGGGTTCAAGCGGTGCGATCCTCTCGTACATCATGTGCAAGGCGATGAACCGTTCGTTCTTCAACGTGATCCTCGGCGGTTTCGGCGGCGCAGCCGATGTGGCTGGTCCTGCCGGTTCCAAGGAAGCGCGCCCGGTGAAGTCCGGCTCGTCCGACGATGCTGCGTTCCTGCTGACCAACGCCGATAGCGTGATCATCGTGCCCGGCTATGGCCTGGCGGTGGCGCGCGCCCAACACTCGCTGATGGAGCTGGCGGAGAAGCTGACTCACCTTGGCGTCACCGTGAAGTTCGCCATTCACCCGGTTGCCGGGCGCATGCCGGGGCACATGAACGTCCTGCTGGCCGAGGCCGAAGTGCCTTACGAACAAGTGTTCGAGATGGACGACATCAACTCCGAGTTCGGTCAGACCGACGTGGTGCTGGTGCTGGGCGCCAACGACGTGGTCAACCCGGCAGCGAAGAACGACCCGAAATCGCCGATTGCCGGCATGCCGATTCTCGAGGCCTATAAAGCCAAGACCATCATCGTCAACAAGCGCTCGATGGCCAGCGGCTATGCCGGTCTGGACAACGAACTGTTCTATCTGGACAAGACCATGATGGTGTTTGGCGACGCCAAGAAAGTCATCGAAGACATGGTCAAAGCGGTCGACTAAACCTGCTTCAGCTCCCCAACTGGGGTTAATGAGATGATCCCCCCCACATCCTGCGAGGGCTACGCTTTCGCAGGATGTTTTGTTTTCGCAAGCATTATCGTGAGCCGCTGAATGCTTCATGCCAGACGATCAGAGGGTTAGCGCGATAGTCGCTAAATGTTCATGCGCTCCACCGGCAAGGACACCATTTATAGCCTCAACAAACGGTTCGCCATACGCCAACGAACCTCTTACTCCAAGCCTTTCAAAGCCCAAGTTGTCCAGGAATGCCTGCAACCAGATGCCTCCGTGGCCAGCGTCGCACTGAGCCACAGCCTGAGTTTTCTTCGGCCACACGCTTGTACTACTGACACAGCTGTCGTGATCGGACCAGTGGAAATCGTCTATGCGTAAGCCGCAGATCACTTGGCGAGCGACCATAAGGGGCAATAGCTATCGCCCGTCGCAGCGGGCTCCACACCTTACTGGAGGAGGGAGTATGCAAAAAACACCTGAGTCACCCATCGACAAAGTCGTTTTCTGGGTGGCTGCCGTGATTTCAGCCTCGTTCGTCGCCTGGGGGGCGCTCTTGCCCAAGGCCATGGCGACGACGTTGCAGACGCTGCTGGACACCATCATCGACGAGTTCGGTTGGAGCTTTGTCATCTCCACCGTGTTTTTCTTGGGCTTCGCGCTGTTCCTGGCCTTCGGCCGTTTCGGCCGAATCACGCTGGGCAAGGACGGGGAGCAACCCGAATTCAGCACTTCATCGTGGATCGCGATGATGTTCAGCGTCGGCATGGGCATCGGGCTGATGTTCTGGGGTGTGGCCGAGCCGATTACGCACTTTGCGACGCCACCGCACGGACTGGCGCAGCCGCACTCCAGGGAAGCCGCCAAGCTGGCCATGCAGTACGCCTACTTCCACTGGGCGTTCCACCCTTGGGCGATCTACGCCATCGTCGGTCTGGTTATTGCCTACTTCTCGTTCCGCAAGGGGCTGCCGAATCTGATATCCAGCGCCTTTACGCCGCTGATCGGCGAGGCAGGTGTGCGCGGGCCATTGGGTAAATCGATCGACGTGCTGGCGGTTCTGGCCACTCTTTTCGGCACCGCCACCTCGCTCGGCCTGGGCGCGCAGCAAATCAACAGCGGCCTGAACTACCTGTGGCATACCGGCGAATCGACTAGCATTGCTTTGACGATCATCGCGGTGATGACGGTGCTCTTCATCCTCTCCGCAGTATCCGGCGTGGGCAAGGGGGTGCAGTTCCTGAGCAACGTCAACATGGTGATTGCAGCGCTGCTATTGCTGTTCCTGGCGGCAGTGGGCCCCAGCGTGTTCATCGTGAATATGCTGGTCGCGTCGCTGGGCGAATACATCCGTGAGTTGGTGCCGATGTCATTTCGCACCGCGGCCTTCAGTGACGGCAAGTGGCTCGCCGGTTGGACCATCTTCTACTGGGCCTGGTGGATCTCCTGGGCGCCGTTCGTGGGCACCTTCATCGCGCGAATTTCCCGCGGGCGCACCATTCGCGAGTTCGTCGTCTGCGTTATCTTCATTCCCAGTGGGGTGACGATGGTGTGGTTCTCGATCATGGGCGGCGCGGCCCTGTACTCGGAGTTGGCAGGCGTCGGTGGCATCGCCGCCGTAGTGAATGACCAGGGGCCGGCAGTGGCGCTCTTCGCGCTGCTGGCTCAGTATCCCGCCGCGACGCTGACCTCGTTTGCGGCCATGGTGCTGGTTGGCGTGTTCTTCATCTCGGGGGCCGACGCGGGCTCCATCGTCATGGGCATGCTGTGCGCCCGCGGCAATCTGGAGCCGCCGCGCTGGCTGGTGGTGCTGTGGGGTACGTTGGCCGGAGCGGCGGCCTCGGTGCTGCTGGTGATGGGCGGACTGGGTGGGCTGCAGACCGCGGCCATCATCGTCGCCGCACCGTTCCTGTTAGTGATGATTGGGATGTGCGTGTCGCTGTGGAAGGCCCTGCTGGATGATCTGCAGTTTAGCGAGGCGCGTGAGCAGGATGACGTCGCCAGCGATCCAGAGCGTGCCGCTTCGGATTGAAGATTTCATGTCGCGCGAGCCGAGGCGGTGCTGCTTGTAGAGCAGGAATGCCTTCCTCGACCTCGCTGTCAGGTTTTCCCTTAAGTGCGCGCCACACCGAGACATTCGGTAGTCGAAGAGCCTGCGGCGGGCATGAACTTTGCGCAGGGGTTGAGCGGCGATTGCCAGGTCGGCGCGCCCGATGTCTTCAATGCCCGCGGATGTAGCTTTCCAATTGATGAATGAGGTCGGCTTGTTCTGCAATAGCAGCCTTCACCAGATCACCAATTGATAGCAAACCAAGCAATTCTTCGTTTTCCACGACTGGCAGATGACGAAGATGACTATCGGTCATAATGCCCATGCAATCCTCAATGCTCTGCCGAGTGTCTACCGTTATGACGGGAAAACTCATGATGTCCCTCACGGCAGTACCCGCCGAGGCGCGGCCCTGCAGTACCATCTTCCGTGCATAGTCTCGCTCACTGACAATACCGATAACACGCCCATTCTCTACGACAGGAAGAGCACCGATGTTTCGCTCGGCCATAACCCTGATCGCTTCCAACACCATTTGACCGGGTGCAACGGTGTGAACTTTTTGATTATGCACAGGCTTTAAACACAGCAACTGGGTAACTGTTTTCATGACAATCCTCTCTTATTTTATTTGAATACAAGCGCCTGCTAAACAGCCAGGGATCTTTCACCCCGCACTTTCAATAAATGCTTAGCGTCAAGTTTCTACCTCAATGACTGCGACTTTGCTCAACCGTCTTCGATGGAACTTCCAAGAACATTTTTTTGTAGTCGGATGAGAAACGTCCCAGATGATTGAATCCCCATCGCATCGCTACCGCCGTGATATTTTCATTACAACCACCCTCCAGCAGCGCCTGCCTGACCGCTTCCAGCCGGAATCGCTTCAAATACAAAGCGGGGGAAATACCGAAGTACTTCTTGAAGTCCTCAGCCAGTTTGAAGCGCGATACGCCGGCCGCCCGACTGATATCATCCAGATTCAGTTCCTCGCTGGCATTTTCATGCATGAACTGCTTGGCCTTCAACAAATACGTAGGGCAGCGTGTTTGCGCACCACCCTCCAATTCATTTGAATAATTATTGGGCTGCGACAAAATCAAACCTTTTATCAAGGCCCGTTCAATATCACGAACAATGGAAACATGACCAAAAAAGTTTCGCCCCTGATCCAACTCCATCAGCAGATATTTTACTAACCGCCACCATGCGGCGGAAGCTCCCTGATTGGTACTTATCCGTGTTTCGAAGACAATCGGTTGTTCGGCGGACCGCTGTAGTAACTCCTCCAATACCTGACGCATTGCTACACACTTGATCGCCACCTGTATCTTTCGGCAGTTACCGGCAATGGTGAGTTCTTGCTGATCGTAGGGCGACACAATAAGTCCGTTACTGCTATCGGACATCAAACAACCATTTGGCTTTCGCAGTTCCTGTTGCCCGCTGATGGGAAGACTGATGCTGTAACTGCTGAGTACCGACGCATCAATATCGATAGTGACATCGGTACCGTATTCGATATACCCAATCACCGTAGACATCGACTTCAGGACGTTTCCGTCGTGCTGAAAATGAAGACGTTGAGGAGAAGAGGTCTTTAGTTCGTGGGGGCCGCAAATGTTCTCCATCCAGGCCTGCGCACTCTGCAGGTCATGACGTACCGCATGGATGTCTTGAAATTCAGCATCAGCCCGAGCATGAGTTTGCAGATTCATCACAGCACCACAAGGGTTACAGATTAGTTGTAACCATACTTTTTGCCCCCACACGCCCGCTATCCACATAGTGCAAAAACAATCAAAAAAACGCGGAAAGAAGCTTGCCTGCGCAGCGCTCACCCAAATCGATCCCCGTCCCCAAGAAACGGACAGATATCGCTTCGAATCCGGATAGCTGCACTGCACAGAAAGGCTTTCAATCGGGTTGTGCCTAAAACTACAAAAAGGGTGTACCTGATGAACAGCACTAGAAGCATTACACAGTGGCAAGACTACATTCAGGGCTGCCTGGATTTCCGGCCGGCTGAAGGCATCTATCGTATCGCCCGTGACATGTTCACAGAGCCGGAATTGTTCGACCTGGAGATGGAGTTGATCTTCGAAAAGAACTGGATCTACGCCTGCCACGAGAGCGAAATCGCGAATCCCAATGACTTCCTGACGATGCGCGCAGGTCGTCAGCCAATGATCATCACCCGGGATGGAAACAATCAGCTCCACGCGCTGATCAACGCTTGCCAGCACCGGGGCGCGACGCTGACTCGCGTCAGCAAAGGTAACCAGTCAACCTTCACCTGCCCGTTCCATGCCTGGTGTTACAAAAGTGACGGCCGCCTGGTCAAGGTCAAGGCACCAGGGGAGTACCCGGAAGGCTTCGACAAGGCAACCCGCGGCCTGAAGAAAGCCCGGATCGAGAGCTACAAGGGCTTCGTCTTCATCAGTCTGGACGTCAACGGCAGCGACTCGCTGGAAGACTACCTCGGTGATGCCAAAGTGTTCTTCGACATGATGGTCGCGCAGTCTCCCACTGGCGAGCTGGAGATACTGCCCGGCAAGTCGACCTATAGCTACGACGGCAACTGGAAACTGCAGCACGAAAATGGTCTGGACGGTTATCACGTCAGCACAGTGCACTACAACTATGTCTCCACGGTACAGCATCGCCAGCAAGTCAATGCCGCTAATGGCGGCGGCTCCGACACACTGGACTACAGCAAACTGGGCGCCGGCGACGCCGAAACCGACGACGGCTGGTTCTCGTTCAAGAATGGTCACAGCCTCTTGTTCAGCGACATGCCCAACCCGGCAGTACGCGCCGGTTATGCCACCGTCATGCCGCGTCTGGTGGAAGAGTACGGCCAGCAGCAAGCTGAGTGGATGATGCACCGTCTGCGCAACCTCAACATTTACCCAAGCCTGTTCTTCATGGATCAGATCAGCTCGCAGCTGCGTATCGTGCGCCCGGTGGCCTGGAACAAGACAGAGATCACCAGCCAATGCATCGGCGTGAAAGGTGAGTCCGACGCAGATCGGGAAAACCGGATTCGTCAGTTCGAGGACTTCTTCAACGTTTCAGGCATGGGAACCCCCGACGACCTGGTGGAATTTCGTGAAGCCCAGCGCGGGTTTCAGGCACGCCTTGAGCGCTGGAACGAAGTATCCCGCGGCAGTGAAAAATGGGTTGAAGGCCCCACACCCAACAGCGAGGTTCTGGGCATCAACCCGGTATTGACCGGTACCGAGTTCACCCATGAGGGGCTCTACATTAATCAGCACGGTTCCTGGCAGCGCTTCCTTCTGCAAGGCCTGGAACAAAAAGCCCTGAAGTTGAAGGAGGTGTGAAATGAGCGCACTACAACATTCCGTCGAGCAGTTCCTTTACCGTAAATCCGAGCTGTGTGATCAGCAGGATTGGGACGCCTACATCGCCCTCTTCGATGAGCAGAGTGAGTTCCATCTGCCGCAGTGGGAGTCGGAGCATGTGTACACCACCGATCCCAAGCGCAGCATGTCGTTGATTTACTACTCGAACCGGTCTGGCCTTGAAGACCGGGTGTTTCGCCTGCGCACCGGTAAGTCGGCGGCCTCAAACCCGATGCCGCGCACCCTGCATCAAATCAGCAACGTGCGAATCAAGGAACTCGATCATGGCTTGCTTGAAGTCAAGGCAGCCTGGGTCACGCTTTACACTCGTCAAGGATTGTCCGAGCAGTTTTACGGCCATGTGACCTACCACCTTAAAGCGGTCGCAGACAGCTGGAAGATCACTCGCAAGCACATCGTGTTGCTCAATGACACGATCAATTCTGTGCTTGATTTCTATCACCTGTGAGCTGCGGGGCACCTTGTCATGAACCATAAAGTCGCTTTCAGCTTCGCAGATGGCAAGACCTCGTTCTTCGAGGTCAAACCAAACGAACTGCTGCTCGACGCCGCGCTGCGCAATGGCGTGAACATTCCGCTGGATTGTCGCGAAGGTGTCTGTGGCACCTGCCAGGGCCGCTGCGAATCAGGTCAATTCACTCAAGATTATGTCGATGACGAGGCTTTGTCCGAACACGATCTGGCACAGCGCAAAATGCTCTCTTGCCAGACCCGAGTGCAATCGGATGCCTCGTTCTATTTCGACTTCGATTCGAGCTTGTGCAACGCTGGGGCAACTCAATTATTGCAAGCGGTGATTACCCGTGTGGAGCAGGTTTCAGCCACTACCGCGATACTTCATATCGACGCTAGCTCCAGCCCGCAGCAGCTGGATTTTCTCCCAGGGCAATACGCACGATTGCATGTACCTGGAACCAGTGAGTGGCGCTCCTACTCTTTCGCCAACCGGCCCAATCCCACTAACCAGCTTCAATTTCTCATCCGGCTTCTGCCTGATGGAGTGATGAGCAACTTCATCCGTGAACATTGCCAACCCGGTCAAATCATCGAGTTCGAGGCCCCTCTGGGTAGTTTTTATCTACGCCAAGTGACCAAGCCTCTGGTACTGGTGGCAGGAGGAACCGGCCTGTCGGCCTTCCTCGGGATGCTGGATAACATCGCGGAAAAGGGTGGCTGCGGACACCCGATCCAGCTGTTCTATGGTGTCACGCAGGACAATGATCTCTGCGAAACCCAACGGTTGGCGGGCTATCGCGAACGCATCGCTGATTTCGACTACCACCTTATCGTGTCGAAGCCATCAGAGCAGTGGAAAGGAAAAACTGGATGGATTCCTGATCACTTTGATCGGAATGCGTTTGAGGCTGATCCATTCGACATTTATTTGTGCGGCCCTCCTCCAATGGTCGAAGCGGTCAAGACCTGGTTCAACGAGCAGCAAATAGAAAGATTCCAGATGTTTTACGAGAAATTCATCGAGAGCAATTCAAAACATTAAGAACCGAGGGGAGTATCTGGAATCAACCCGATACTCCCCTGCTGTTTTATCAATTGTCTGGTCCCGCTCAATTCCCCTTCCCTAAAAACTCAACGATCAAAACGCTCCGCCAGATTTCGTAGCACCTCGGCCTGAGTTTTCAAGTCCTCACCAATTCTTTGACCATCCAAAGCCTTATCGACGCTCTGTTTCGATAGCTCAGCCACTTGCAGAACCTGCTGTGACAAGCTCTCCACCACTTGTGATTGCTGCTCCATGGCAGAGGCAATCTGCATGCTCATGCCCGATATTTGAGTCAACGAGGAATTCACTCCAGCCAGATTTCCTTGCACCGACACCACTTCACGAGTGCTGTGTTGTGCAAATTCTCGACCCTCATCGGTCAGTTGGACGGTACGTTCGGTAGCATCACGCAGTTGCAGCAAGAGCGGTTGAATTTGCTCGGTTGCTTCCTGGGTGCGTGTTGCCAGTTGCCGAACCTCGTCGGCAACAACACTGAACCCCCTGCCCGCTTCGCCAGCGCGAGCAGCTTCAATGGCAGCATTCAAAGCCAGCAAATTAGTTTGCCCAGCAATCGAACTAATAATGTTGGTGATTGCGCCAATGGACTCCGTGGAACTGGCCAACTGTTGAACCGCCACTGCAATATCCCCGACGGAGGTGTTGAGTTGCTGCATTGCATCAAGGCTCTTGCCGGACAATTGCTCGCCATGGCTGGCGAGCCTGACAGCTTCTTGGGTGGCCAGATTTGTTGCCTGAACATTACTGGCGACCTCTTGGATAGTGGCTGCCAATTCGCTGAGGGCGGTTACTGATAAGTCGGTTTCATCACGCTGACGTTCAAGACGCTGAGTTTCGGCCTGGATCAACTGAGCAAGCTCGACTACCCGCTGCTCAACGACGCCTCCGGTCGTCCCGATTCGCGACAACGCACTTTGCAGGCGGCTTTCTTCCGCCACCAGGGCCATTTCCATTAACGCTGCAGCCCCTGGCGCATGACTGTAAATGTTGGCGGTTAACGAGTCGGCAAATGCTTTGGGATGGGCAACTAAAATCTGCTTGATGGCACGGGACTGTCGCCAGTCCTGGAGACCCGCTATAACGGTCAATCCAGCCATCATCACAGCACTCCGGGCCCAAAAAGAATCCAGCTGCCAAAGACCTGCCGACAACACTAATCCTAGAGGCAAGCTCGGCAATGCAGATCCCACCAGTCGATTGAGACGAGAGCCCCAGTGAAGAATTACCCCACCAGAACTTAACCGCGAATAGAGCTTTTCTGCACGCTCGATTTGCGCTTGCGACGGTGAGCTATAGACAGCCCCATAGGCCTCAATCCCATCGGCGCCGAACACCGGTTTTATGTAGACATTCAACCAATAGGTTGAGCCATCCTTGCGCCGATTCTTCAACAGCCCCATCCAGGGCTTTCGTTGTTGCAGCGCACTCCACAGGCTACTGAAAATGTGTGCGGGCATATCTGGATGTTTAAGAAGACTGCTTGATTGTTGCAACAGTTCCTGACTCGTATACCCGCTAAGTTTGATAAAAGCTTCGCTACCGTGGGTGATGCGCCCCTGTAGGTCGGTACGACATATCAGGACTGTATTGTCAGAGGAAGTACGAGGTGCGGACATGACTGAAAAGGTCCCAAAAAAGGAAAAAAAAAGCCTGCCCATAAGGGCAGGCAGAAGACCAAAGTAATAGGAAGCTACGGAGCACGATGACTGCGGTGGTCTTAAAAGTGATGGACGTAGCGCATTTGCACGCGACTACCCTCGGGACGGTTCTCGACGTCCTGTTCGAAGTACGCGTTCAAAAAAACATGATCGTCCTTGGAGAAGCTGTACATCGCCCCCGGACCAATGGCCCATACCTTTTCACGACGACCGGAAACCTCATGACCATCGACTTTGGTATCGGTGATTTGCTTTAGCCAATAGCCGTTGATACCCAGGCGCAGCTGCGGCGTCACCGCATACTCGGTAGCAAAGTTTGCATGCAGGGCCTGGCCAGCTTGAACATCATCGGCGCCACCAAACCCCGGGCCCGGATCATCATTCTTGCCGTTATAAAGATAGTGAGCCCGAACCGACGCCGTCCACTTTGGGGTAAACCAATAAGTGGCCGCCCAATAGGGGTCAAACGACCAAGCGTTAGCGCCGGGGTTGATGTCATGTTTATTGTCGTATTTACCGGTCGGAACATTGACCTGCAACTCGATGCGGTGCGCGAAACGCGGCCCATCCGGCCCCATGATCGGATCAAACTGGATCATCGGGCCTAACAGAAGATCACCCAGACCACTTTGAGCCTTTATCGCCGCATTATTCAGTCCGTCATCAACATCCATGCTGGTCACAAAAGGCAGCACAGCGTTCATGCCCAGAGTTGCATTACCCAAGCGAAGATCGGAAAAATAGCTGACTTGAGTCACTGCGACCTGATAATCCAGTTCTTGTTTGGGCAAACCCAGTGCCTTGCCATTTTGATCTCGAAAACGATTAGCGCTGTAGTTCTGGAAGTATTCCTGAAAGTACCAACCCGGTCCGGCTGGCGGGGCACCGTCAAGGAAACTGGTCAAACCCAGATTGACCACCGGCAAGTCATACGCCTGCGCCGGTTCAACTCCCAAGAGGCCAGGGCCCAGCACGCACACCGATAGCAGTTTTATTTTTGTTTTCATAACGCTCTCCACTTGCAGCAAGGCTAAAGGCAAGACTCCTGACTTATCGACTCAACCCGGGATGCTCTGCGGCCACTCGATACTGCCCGCAGTGAAACACCAGCGGTTCCCCTGCACCGTGGCGGTAGTGCTCGATTTGCCCAAGGAAAATCAGATGGTCACCGCCCTCGTACTGAGTGACATTGCGGCAGACCAGCGTCGCGATTACACCCTCGATAAGCGGTACCCCGGCCTCCCCGGCCGTGAAGGCCACACCGGAGAACTTGTCGGGTGCAGGTCGTGCAAAACGTCCGGAAATATCGTGCTGATCAGCCCCCAAAACGTTGATCGCAAAGTGGCTACAGGAGAGGTAGTCCACCAGACTCGGAGCGTTGCGAGAAATGCTCCAAAGTATCAGTGGAGGATCGAGCGAGACCGACGAAAACGAATTCGCGGTCATGCCAACATTGCGCCCATCGGTTGTGCGCGTAGTGATGACGGTAACACCCGTGGCAAATTGCCCGAGGAGATTGCGCAGTTCGCGCGGATCGCAATCCTGTGCGTTGACCAGATCATGCTCGATGGATTCTGCGGTAAGTGCATTCATGATGAACTCCTGGCTCGATGGCGGCTCAAGCGGCCTGACGAGTCTTTTTCTGAATAAAGGCCTGGCAAGACTGGGCGTCGAACCACCAAGGTGCAAAGGTGCGTGGATCATCGAAACCATTGGCGATAGCCGATGCCAGCGGTTGCGACTGGCTCGCGGCACCGAGCAGTTCGAGCAGGTGCTGAGGCGGTGGCGTCAGCATGGTGTTGGTCCACTTGACCACATGCTGGGCATAGCTCCAGTACTGCTCGAAAGTGTCGTGCATCCAGTCAGGGCCAAAATCTTGCGCGCCACGAGCGACAATCGCATCCAGGTAAACCTTGCTGCACTTGGCGGCATTGTTCGAACCCTGGCCGGTAATCGGGTCGTTGACGACCAGAGCATCGGCCATGCCAAAGACCTTGCGACCAGACGGCAGCGTCAATACCGGTTTGCGCACCATCGGCGTGAACCTGCCGGACAAGAAGCCCTTGTCATCGGTCATTTCCACGGAACGGCAGCGTTCGGCTTCCCAAGGGACGTAGCGATTGACCAGCTCAAGGCTTTTCTCGAAATGTTGCTCGGCAGACGTAATCCCCTGCCAGCAGTCCATCGGCCCGCCCGGAATGCCTTCGAAGACCATGATTTCGCAAGGTCCGGTGGTCGTCAGGCAAGGAAACACAAAGTACTCACCTACACCGGGAATCAGGTTGAAGCTGACCCGGGAAAACGGCGACATCGGTGTCATGCCCTTCACATAGGTCAATGACAGCGCCCTTTGCGGTTGCTGAAACTGAGTCCGCTCGGCATCTTTTTCAAACAGATTGACGATTTCGCCCTTACCCGCCGCCAGCAGTACCAGGTCATGAGTGGTCGACAAAAGCTCCAACTCGGCCACACCGACATCCTGGATAATGACCTCGCCGCCACGCTTCACGACCTCGTCCATCCAGACCGGCATTTTCAGGCGCTGATCGACTGATTGGGCGTAGCGATCCAGCCGGGTACTCCAGCTGAACAGTGGCTCATTCGGCTTCTCTGGGTCAGGCACTGCCAGACCAATACCTTCTACGGCCGGGCACTGGTCTTCCCAAAAATTCAGGCCCAAATCACGCTCACTTTGCAGAGCGGCGTTGAACATGCACTGACTGGACATCACTTTACCGTTGCGAATGTCCTCGCCATTACGATTAGTGGCCAGGGTCACATGGTAGCCCTTGGCGAGCAGGCCTAGAGCGAGTTGCAGGCCGGCTTGACCGGCTCCGACGATGGCGATTCGACGCATTGTTATTCTCCTGGTTATCGACGGTTACAGGTGCAGCATTCGGCAGTCGCCGAACAGGGTTTCTTGTTAGTGTTCTGTGTCACTCAGCAAGCCTTGGTATCGCCGGCAGGTTCTGTTCCGGTCCCATGACCGAGTAGCCCCCATCGACGGCATAATCCGCGCCCGTCACAAAGCTGGCGGCTGGCGAACATAGAAACGCCACCACATTGGCCACTTCGCCGGGTTCTCCCAGGCGGCCCAACAGGTGATAGGAAGCGGCGACTGCATCAGCCTTTTCGCGGTTACCGCCACTGGCTTGGTCGATCACCCGTGACCAGGTCCAGCCAGGCGACACCGAATTAACGCGGATACCGTCGGCGGCCAGGTCCATAGCCATGCAGCGAGTCAGCTGCACCATGGCGGCCTTCGAAACTGGGTAGAGCCAACGCCCGGTCTGGGCACACTTGGCCGAGATGGAAGTGAAATTGACAATCGCACCATGTCGGGCTTTAAGGTCCTGATGCACCGCTTGAGTCAGTGCTACGGCCGAAACCAGGTTCACATCCAGCGCCTGCAACCAATCCTGGCGGCTGGAAGCAAAGCCCTGATCGCTGTAAGTGCAGGCCAGATTAATCAACAGGTCGACCCCACCAAAACGTGCCCGAACGTCTTCGACTGCATGCGTAATGAGTTCGTCATCCGTTACATCGAGATGAAAAAATGCGGCTCGCTCACCGAGCTCGGCGGCGGCCTTGAGACCCGCTTCACGATCGATATCGAACAGCGCAACGACAGCGCCTGCGTCCATCAGCGCTCGAGCGACGGCGGAACCAATCAGGGTCGCGCCACCGCTGATCACTGCAACCTTGTTCTGTAGATGAGACATGGTTATCCCCTTAAACCGACTTGTCGGCGCTGGAAGCCCAACCAGGCATCAACGTATTGGAAGGCAGTGATTCATCGAGCAGTTTCTGGGCGGTCACCACACCGGCCACCGGCAACCCTGCCGGGTCAAGCAGGCCGATCTGAACCAGCACGCTGGCCTGATCCCAGTAGATGTGTTCGTGATAGAGCTTCGGCCCGCGGAACTTGACTACGCCAAGCATCGGGATCTCGACGTAGCGCCCGGTGGGTGCCACCCCGGGAAGCATCCAGTCGATCTCGGAGTCATGGGTAAAGCTCATGATGAATTCATCGACGATCTGTGACGCACCGACGGTGCGAGACAGCGGCGTCAACGCCATATCCTTGGGGTTGCCGTGGACGAAGTGATGCAGGTAGAAGCGGCTCAACTCTTTGGCACCCACGCCGCCGGTCATGGTCGGAATGTGGTTGACGTAAGGCTCAGCGACCATGGTAGCCATGGTGGCAGGTACGTCCCGGGTATCGAACTCGTGACGTACATGCTCATCCCACAGGTCAGAGAGGTTGTAGTCTGGCCCTAGCTCCCTGCGTAATGCAGCAACAGTCCGCTCGTGGGCCAGAAGCGCTGATGGCTTGTGGTAGTGATGACCGTTGGGGCGAGCGAACGCGTGGTCAACGCCCGGATAAACGTAGAGTTCAACACCCTTTTTATCGTAGAGGGCCTCCCTGATCGCGGAGCGGGCCTCTGCTGGACAGAACTGATCCTGTTCGGCCATATGAAGCACCAGACGCCCTTGAAGTCCTTCAATTTCCGAGAGCGCGGTTTCAATCCCTACGCCGTAGTAGCCAACAGCACAGGCCACCTCAGGCAACCGACAGGCCGCCAGGTAAGCCAGTTTGCCGCCCAGGCAATAGCCGACAACGCCCAGGTCCCCCGGCTTACATTGGGGCAATGACTCCAAAGCCTTCAGACTGGCACGGATATCATCAATGCCCAGCGCCTCGTCGAAACCCTGATAGAGCGCATAGGCACGACCAAACTCCACTTCGGTGTAACCTAAATCGACACCAGGCTCTTGGCGCCAGTACAGGTCCGGAACCAGCACCGTATAACCTTCCTCGGCCAACAGGTCGGCAACTTCACGCATAGCCTGGTTAACGCCGAAAATTTCCTGACAAAGCACCACACCCGGACCACGACCATCGATAGAGGTCGCCAGGTAAGCCTGGAACTGACCGCCGGACGGAACCGGCACGCTGATATATTGGCCTTTCATCTCGAATCTCCAAGGGTTCAGGAACGTTGGAGGTGATATTGGGCACCTTCTGCTGCACCGACTATCCGCTGAGTGCAATGCTTGTCCGAGGCCTGCAGGAAGTTGTCTGGCAGGCTTTGCAGCACCAACCGCAGCAGTGCCAATGGATGGGTCATGAAGCCTCGAACCTGTTCGCTACTGCTTTTGCCGTACAGGCACCAGTTACAGAAGTGCTCGCAATTATTAGTCAGCAACCGGTAATGATTTTCCCCCAGGCGCGAGAGTGCCCGGCGGATCACTTCCTCACCGTCGAACTGAGACAAAGAGGCATCGTCGACCCACACCTGTTGCCCGCCAGCAAAACAGTCCAGCGCCAATACTTCGATCGGACCGACCTGAAAACCTTTATGAAAGCCTGCGTAGTGCACGACTCGATGCCCGCCCAGATAAATTCCATGGTGGTAGTAACGACGTCTTGAAGTGATGAGATGACTGCCAGGCTGAACGTCGGCGTTTTCCAAGTCATCCCAGTTGCGCCATTGATGATTGCCCGGGGCTGGCGGTGTATGGGTAATGTTCATGGCGTTCACCTCCCGTCTGGCGGCTTCAACGAATCAACAAGCGTTGAAGTCATGGTGCGACCCTGCCCTTGCCAGCACTATCCATCTGATGCTGTCGTTGTCCGGGGGCTGCGAAAATGTGTCGGCGCCTTCAGCACATTCACCGAACAGGTATGCCTCGCCCCTCCAGAAAAGTTGGACGTCCAGGATTTGCGGGAGGATTCTAAGAATTACCGACTACGCCACGCTCCGTCAGAGTGCCACTGTCGTCGCTTGGCACACCAATTGCTGGCTTAGGCAGACAGCCCGATAAGGGCACAAAAAGAAACGGACATGCACACGGGTTATCCGGATAACGCAGCGATCATCCAGATCCTGCAAAACCCGGGTAACACCACGTGCGACATGCCTTGATATCGTGCATGCAACTGAGGTGACCATGAGTCAGAATCTCATCGCACAGCGCTGCGCCAGCCTTTTCGACAGTGCGTCGTTGTTCACCCCGGAAAACCAATTGTTCCTGCTCAATGATCTGGAGGGCATCCGCGAAGGCGTCAGCGGCGTCTTCAAAAACCACGAACTGCGCTGCATCGACAGCACCGAGCGGGTCAGCGCACGGATGCACCATATCAACCGTGGACGACTGTCCTTGAACCGACTGGAATACGGCGTCAACGTCTTTATCGATCCAGGTCGCCTCGAGGATTTTTTCCTGATCCAGGTACCCATTAAGGGACGAGCACGCATTCAGTGCGCAGGACATGACTTCATCTCCACGCCGGAACGGGCCTCGCTGATCTCCCCCAATCTGCCGTTGTCGATGAGTTGGGACGCCAACGCGCCACAATTGGCCTTGAGGATTGAGCGCAGTGAAGTCGAATACCATTGCGTCCAGCATTTGGGACACAATTTGGACAGACCGTTGGAGTTCGATCCAGAACTCGACCTGACCACACCTGGAGGTCACTACTTTCTCCAGCTAATCGGCATTCTGGCGGACGCAATCAAGCTGGATGATCATCCACTGCACCATTCGCTGGTACTCAAGCAATTCGAGTCAATGCTGATCAATGCTCTGGTTTATGGTCAGCCCAACAATCTTCGAGAACGCCTGGACTGTGCCAGCAACAAAGCGCCTTTACCCCACTTCGTCAAAAGAACCGAAGAGTTCATGCGCGCTCACGCCGACCAACCGCTGAGTATCGAGCAATTGGCCGAACATGCCGGTGTGAGCGTTCGCACGCTATTTGCCGGCTTCCGCGACTTTTGCGATACCACGCCCATGGCCTACTTGCGCAACTTACGGCTGGAACAAGTGCACCTTGAACTGAGCCGTCAGCAACAAGAAGATTCGGTCACAGATATCGCCTTCAAATGGGGTTTTGCTCATTTAGGGCGATTCGCACAGGAATATAAAAGACGCTACGGTGAAGCCCCCTCAACAACGCTCAGATTCCGCAGCTGAACTCAGAGAGCACAGGCAGAATTGACCGAACCTGCGAGGCTGGTTTGATTTTTGTATTGGGCTGACGGCCTCTTCGCGGGCAAGCCTCGCTCCTACAGGGGATTTCATTAGCACCGTAATTCCTGTAGGAGCGAGGCTTGCCCGCGAAAGCCGCGACACGGTTTCAAGCCAACCTCTTACACTCCCTGCAACACTGAATTGTCATCATTTCATTTGATAGCCCACTCATGGAAGGTGCATGCTAGAGGGCTCCCTTTGGGCTTATATCATTCCGAATGATAGTTACCTTCGCCCCATTCGATTCGTGCCCTACACACCCGCCAAGCATCATCCGTCCATCTCAATACATTGGCGGATGCATCCATGGAACATTCACTCAAACATTTGCGCTTCCCCTTGGCCCTGTTGGCCGTGCTGGTGATGAGTGCCTGCGGCAAGACCCCGGACGCAGCCGCCACCATGCCCGCGGCCAAAGTCAGCGTGGCCAAGGTGCTGGAACAACCGGTCAACGAGTGGGACGAATTCACCGGGCGCCTTGAAGCGCCGGAAACGGTAGAAATTCGTCCACGGGTTTCCGGCCAGATCGATGACGTGGCCTTCACCGAAGGCGCGCTGGTCAAGAAAGGCGATCTGTTGTTCCAGATTGACCCGCGCCCATTCCAGGCTGAGGTCCGCCGCCTCGAAGCCCTGGTTGCCCAAGCTCGCGCCACCGCCACCCGCAGCGAAAACGAAGCCCAACGCGGCGAACGTCTGCGCATCAGCAATGCGATTTCCGCCGAACTCGCCGACTCGCGCACCAGCGCGGCTCAAGAAGCTCGCGCCGCCGTCGGCGCCCTCCAGGCCCAACTGGACCTGGCCAAACTGAACCTGAGCTTCACCCGCGTCACTGCGCCTATCAGTGGCCGTGTCAGTCGCGCGGAAATCACCGCCGGCAACCTCGTTACCGCCGATACCACCGCACTGACCAGCGTGGTGTCCACCGACAAGGTCTACGCCTACTTCGACGCCGACGAACGTGTGTTCCTCAAATACACCCAGCTCGCCCGCCAGGGCCAACGCGGCGCAACCACGCCGGTTTACCTCGGCCTGTCCAATGAAGACGGCAACCCGCACCAGGGCCAGATGAACTTTGTCGACAATCAGGTCAACCCGCAGACCGGCACCATCCGCGGTCGTGCGGTGTTCGACAACAGCGACGGCACCTACACCCCGGGCCTTTATGCACGCCTGAAACTGGTGGGCAGCGGCACTTACTCCGCCATGTTGATCAATGACGAAGCGGTCGGCACCGACCTGGGTAAAAAGTTCGTGCTGGTGATGGATGCCGACAACAAAACGACTTACCGCCCCGTCGAGTTGGGTCCGAAGATCGAAGGGCTGCGCATCGTGCGCAGCGGCCTGAACAAGGACGACACCATCATCGTCAAGGGCTTGCAACGGGTTCGCCCTGGCTCACCGGTCACCCCTGAAGTGATCCCGATGGCCAGCGAACAAACCCTCGCAGCTCTGGCTCAACAACGACAAGCGCTGGAAGCCAGCAACCTGCCCCAAGTCGCACCTGCCAAGGTCGCGCCGGGCACGGTTGTGAAAGTGGCTGCTGCGACTCCACGCGGTTAAGGGACAACGACTCCGATGAATTTTTCCCAATTCTTCATTTCACGGCCGATCTTTGCAGCGGTACTGTCGCTGCTGATCCTGATCGCCGGTGCCATCTCGCTGTTCCAGTTGCCGATCAGCGAATACCCGGAAGTCGTGCCGCCGACCGTGGTGGTGCGTGCCAACTTCCCGGGCGCCAACCCTAAAGTCATCGGTGAAACCGTGGCCGCTCCTTTGGAGCAAGCCATCACCGGCGTCGAGAACATGCTGTACATGTCCTCGCAGTCCACCGCTGACGGCAAGATCACCCTGACCATCACCTTCGCCCTGGGCACTGACCTGGATAACGCGCAGGTACAGGTTCAGAACCGCGTGACCCGTACCGAGCCCAAACTTCCCGAGGAAGTGACGCGCATCGGTATCACCGTCGACAAGGCGTCGCCCGACCTGACCATGGTTGTGCACTTGACCTCGCCGGACAAACGCTACGACATGCTCTACCTGTCCAACTACGCCTTGCTCAATATCAAGGATGAGCTGGCGCGTCTGGGTGGTGTCGGTGATGTGCAGCTGTTCGGGATGGGCGATTACTCGCTGCGGGTGTGGCTCGATCCGAACAAGACCGCTTCGCGTAACCTGACCGCCACCGATGTGGTCACTGCGATTCGTGAACAAAACCGTCAAGTGGCGGCCGGTGCCCTGGGCGCTCCGCCTGCGCCGAATGCCACTGCGTTCCAGCTGTCGGTCAACACCCAAGGCCGTCTGGTTTCCGAGGAAGAGTTCGAGAACATCATCATTCGCTCCGGCGAAAATGGTGAAATCACTCGCCTGAAAGACATCGCTCGCGTCGAACTCGGCTCCAGCCAATATGCCCTGCGTTCCTTGCTGAACAACCAGCCGGCGGTGGCGATCCCGATCTTCCAGCGCCCTGGCTCCAACGCGATCCAGATCTCCAACGACGTTCGGGAGAAAATGGCCGAGCTGAAGAAGAACTTCCCGGAAGGCATGGACTTCAGCATCGTCTATGACCCGACGATCTTCGTGCGCGGTTCCATCGAGGCGGTGGTTCACACCCTCTTCGAAGCGCTGATCCTGGTTGTGCTGGTGGTGATCCTGTTCCTGCAAACCTGGCGCGCCTCGATCATCCCGTTGGTGGCGGTGCCGGTTTCGCTGATCGGTACGTTTGCCGTGATGCACCTGTTCGGCTTCTCGTTGAACGCCCTGTCGCTGTTCGGATTGGTACTGGCCATCGGTATCGTGGTCGACGATGCGATTGTGGTGGTGGAGAACGTCGAGCGAAACATCGGGCTCGGATTAACCCCTGTAGAAGCCACCAAGCGTGCGATGCGCGAAGTGACCGGTCCGATCATTGCGACGGCGCTGGTGCTGTGTGCGGTGTTTATCCCGGCCGCGTTCATCTCCGGCTTGACCGGGCAGTTCTATAAACAGTTCGCCCTCACCATTGCGATCTCCACGGTGATCTCGGCCTTCAACTCGCTGACCTTGTCGCCAGCGCTGGCCGCCGTGTTGCTCAAGAGCCACGACGCGCCGAAAGACCGTTTCTCCAAGGTTCTGGACAAGATCTTTGGCGGCTGGTTGTTCCGTCCGTTCAACCGCTTCTTTGACAAGGCCAGCCATGGTTATGTCGGCACCGTGGGCCGGGTTATCCGCAGCAGCGGTATCGCCCTGCTGGTGTACGCCGGCCTGATGGTGTTGACGTTCTTCGGTTTCTCCAATACCCCGACCGGTTTCGTACCCGGCCAGGACAAGCAATACCTGGTGGCCTTCGCGCAACTGCCGGATGCCGCGAGCCTGGACCGTACCGAAGACGTGATCAAGCGCATGTCCGATCTGGCCCTGAAACAGCCTGGCGTGGAAAGCGCCGTGGCCTTCCCGGGTCTGTCGATCAATGGTTTCACCAACAGCCCGAACGCCGGCATCGTCTTCGTCACCCTGAAACCGTTCGACCAGCGTAAGGATCCGAGCATGTCCGCCGGTGCGATTGCCGGTGCATTGAACGGCCAGTACGCCGGGATTCAGGAAGCCTACATGGCGATCTTCCCGCCACCGCCGGTACAAGGCCTGGGGACTATTGGCGGTTTCCGCCTGCAGATCGAGGACCGGGGCAACCTGGGTTATGACGAGCTGTACAAAGAAACCATGAACATCATCACCAAAAGCCACAGCGTGCCGGAACTGGCCGGTCTGTTCACCAGTTACACCGTGAACGTGCCGCAGGTCGATGCCGCCATCGACCGGGAAAAAGCCAAGACCCACGGCGTGGCCGTCAGCGACATCTTCGACACCCTGCAGATCTATCTGGGTTCGCTGTATGCCAACGACTTCAACCGCTTCGGTCGCACCTATCAGGTCAACGTTCAGGCTGAGCAGCAGTTCCGTCTCGAATCGGACCAGATCGGTCAGTTGAAAGTGCGTAACAACCGGGGCGAGATGATTCCGCTGGCGACCTTCATCAAGGTCAGCGACACCTCGGGCCCGGACCGGGTGATGCACTACAACGGTTTCATCACCGCGGAAATCAACGGTGCAGCAGCCCCCGGCTACAGCTCTGGCCAGGCCGAGAAAGCCATCGAGAAACTGCTCAAGGACGAATTGCCCAACGGCATGACCTACGAGTGGACCGACCTGACCTACCAGCAAATTCTGTCCGGCAACACCGCGCTGTTCGTATTCCCGCTCTGCGTACTGCTGGCGTTCCTGGTGCTCGCGGCGCAATACGAAAGCTGGAGCCTGCCACTGGCGGTGATCCTGATCGTACCGATGACCCTGCTGTCGGCCATTACCGGTGTGATTGCTTCGGGCGGCGACAACAACATCTTCACCCAGATCGGCTTGATCGTACTGGTGGGCCTGGCGTGCAAGAACGCGATTCTGATCGTCGAGTTTGCCAAGGATAAACAGGAAGAAGGCCTCGGCCCGCTGGCAGCGGTGCTGGAAGCTTGCCGCCTGCGTCTGCGGCCGATCCTGATGACCTCCTTCGCGTTCATCATGGGTGTTGTGCCTCTGGTTTTCTCCAGCGGTGCCGGTGCCGAAATGCGTCATGCCATGGGTGTGGCGGTGTTCTCCGGGATGCTCGGGGTGACCTTCTTCGGTCTGTTGCTGACGCCGGTGTTCTACGTACTGATTCGCAACTTTGTAGAGCGCGGTGAAGCGCGCAAAGCGGCCAAGGCGCTGAAACTGGAAAAGCAACTGGAGGCGCAACAATGAGCCTGAAAGCCTTCCTGCCGAGCCTTCTGGTACTGGCCCTGAGTGCCTGCGCCGTTGGCCCGGATTACAAAACCCCAGCGACGGAGGCGGCCAACATCACGGCCGCCACCGATGGCAGCGCCGGTCAGAAGAACTTCGACCGCGCCCGTTTCGAAGGCATCTGGTGGCAGCAGTTCGACGATCCGACCCTCAACCAGTTGGTGACGCAATCCTTGCAAGGCAACCGCGATTTGCGCGTGGCCTTCGCTCGCTGGAAAGCAGCCCGGGCGATTCGTGATGACGTCAGCAATGACGCCATGCCGACCATCACTAGCCGCGCCAGCAGTGATCTGGCCAAAGGGCAGATTCCCGGCCAGACCACCGACCGGGTCAGCAGTGAACGCTATGACCTGGGCCTGGACATGGCCTGGGAGCTGGACTTGTTCGGTCGCATCCAGCGCAACCTGGAATCCAGCGATGCCGAGCAGCAGGCCGCCGAAGCCGATCTTTACCAACTGCAAGTCACCATGATTGCCGAACTGGTGGACGCCTACGGTCAACTGCGTGGCGCACAGCTACGGGAAAAGATCGCCCTGGCCAACCTGAACAACCAGCAGGAATCACGCAAGATCACCGAAAGCCTGCGTGATGCCGGTGTCGGCGATCAGCTGGACGTGGTTCGCGCCGATGCGCGCTTGGCCTCTGTCGAAGCCAGCGTGCCGCAGCTGCAGGCCGAACAGGTGCGTCAGCGCAACCGCATCGCCACCCTGCTGGGTGAGCGTCCGGACAAACTGAGCGTCGACCTGAGTCCAAAAGACCTGCCGGCAATCGCCAAGGCCCTGCCGATCGGTGATCCGGGCGAACTGCTGCAACGGCGTCCGGACATCCGCAGCGCCGAACGCCAACTGGCGGCCGCCACCGCCCGTATCGGCGTGGCCAAGGCTGACTTGTTCCCACGGGTCAGCCTCAGCGGCTTCCTCGGCTTCACTGCGGGACGCGGTTCGCAGATCGGTTCCTCGGCGGCCAACGCCTGGGCACTGGGCCCAAGCATCACCTGGGCGGCGTTCGACCTGGGCAGCGTGCGCGCCCGTTTGCGCGGTGCCGATGCTGAAGCCGAAGGCGCCTTGGCGACCTACGAGCAGCAAGTACTGTTGGCGTTGGAAGAGTCGGAAAACGCCTTCAGCGATTACGGCAAACGTCAGCAGCGCCTGATCTCGCTGATTCGTCAAAGCGAATCAAGCCGCGCCGCTGCCGATCTCGCCGATATTCGCTACCGCGAAGGCACCGTGGACTTCCTCGTACTGCTCGATGCTCAGCGTGAGCGCCTGGCAGCGGAAGACACCCAGGCCCAGGCCGAAGTCGATTTGTATCGCGGCATTGTCGCCATCTACAAAGCCCTCGGCGGCGGCTGGCAACCAGAGACAGTCGCCAGCAAGTAACGTTTTAAAGAGCTCCTTTGGTTGGCCGCAATCAACCAATTCTTTTGCCCCGCGCCTCATTCGGTCGTGGGGCTTTTTTTTTGTTGGTCTTTAATTCAACACATATCCCTGTAGGAGCGAGGCTTGCCCGCGAAGAATGCACTGCGGTTTTTCAGGTATTACGCGTCATCGTTCTTCGCGGGCAAGCCTCGCTCCTACAGGGTTAGTGGGCAGTCTCGTTATCTCGGTTTTCCTCAACGGTCACCGTAGCCGTGGTCCCGGCACGCAGGCGGTTTTTGGCGGCATAGTCAGCATCGATCTGAATCCGCACCGGCACCCGTTGCGCCAGCTTGACCCAGGTGTAACTGGGGTTGATGTTGGCCAGCAGACGACTGCCGGGGGAATTCTCGCGGTCGGCGATAGCAAAAGCGATGCTTTGCACGGTGCCGCCGAAAGTCTCGCCGCTCATCAACTCGACCCTGACCCGGTCGCCCTCCTCGATTCGTGGCAGCTTTGTTTCTTCAAAGTAGCCGCTGATATAAAACGAGTCGCTGTCCACCAGCGCCAACAACGCCCCTCCGGCAATGGCGTAATCACCCTGACGCGTCAGCAGGTTGGTCACGTAACCACTGACAGGCGATGCGACCCGCGTGCGCTGCAAGTCCAGTTCGGCCTGGGTCAATGCAGCGATCGCCAGTTGCACGTTGGCCTGTGCCAGACCCAGATTGGCCTGATTGCGCAACAGCTCCGCCTGCGCCACAGCCACTTCGGTACTGGATTTTTCCCATTCTTCGCCAGAGATCGCGAAACGCTGTTTGAGGGTTCGACGGCGATGCTCTTCGCTTTGACGCTGCCTGAGCAGCGCTTCGCTGGCGACAATCGTCGCTTCAGACTGGCCCAGCGTGGCTTTTGCCACTTCCACCGCGCGCTTGGCATGCTCCACTGCCAGCGTATAACGAGCAGGGTCGATCTCCAGCAGCAACTGGCCTTTCTCAACATGCTGGTTGTCTTGAACACTCAGGCTGACGATGCGCCCCGAGACATCGGCGGACAACGTCACCACATCGGCGCGAACCCGCGCATCCCGAGTCCAGGGCGCGCGGGTGTAATGTTCCCAGGCGAACCAGCCGAGGATAAAGGCCAGCAACACCATCGCCACAGTCACGAGTCGGGCAAGGATCTTCTTCAAGGCATCAAGCTCCCATCACCAGAATCAGCGTCGCGCAAACGCACGCGTACAGCGCGCCTTCGAACAAGGCCTCATGCCAGACAAAACGCAGCACGCCAAAGCGGCGCAAGATCCAGTCCAGTAGCAGGAAAATCGGCAGGGCCAGCAATAATGCCTGGGCAATCGGCGGCAAGTAGACGCCGCCCAATTCAAAATCAATGGGCAAGGGCTGGCTCTCCTTCCGTTTGGGCGGGTTGAAAGTATTGGCGATGTCGCTCCAGAAACGACACCACGATCAACAACGCCACGCGCATCCTGAATACCGACCACAGGTGTTCATGAACGTCTAAATGCAAATCGTCCATTTCATCGCCCAAGACATGCAAGTTTCCGAGCAACTGCTCAAGGTCAATCCCGGGCCGCCCGGCGATCAATCGGCCTGTCTCACGGACGGCAGCCAGCAAACGGTTTTGCTGCTCCGTGCTCAGCAACGTGTTGCTTTGCCCCTGTTGCCTGAGCTGGTTCAAGGCCACACCGAGTGCCATGCACCCTAAGCTGACTTCGAACAGCTCGCTAGAGTGCTTGTCGTTGGTAGCCGGCAATAATCCCAACATCATGGTCAGGCGATCGACCATACGGCTTTCAAACGCAAATTGTTGTTCATCGGTGGCCGGCGTCTTCAGCAAAGCGTAAACCTGCTCGCAGTTTTCATTGAACAGCCGGCGTATCCGCAAAACGGGCCTGAACGGGAAGATCAAGGCGTAGACACTGAGCGCCAGCGCGGAGGCGCTGATGTACGCACCGGCAAACTCGAACCACTGAATGGCAGTGTTTTGGCCGACACCTACGTTTTGCGGGCCCAGCAACAGTATTGTCGTTAGCCCAAGACCGATGCCTGTGCCAGTGGTTGGCGGACTGGCCAGCCCCACCGCGACCGCATACAGCAATGGGGCAAGTAACAAGGCGAGTAATTCGAAATCACTGATCATCGGTACCAACATGAACAGATAGAGCGCCGACACTACCAAGGCCAGGCCCAGTCCCCTGGCAAAGCTTTGCGCGGCCAGCAACGGCCGCGGAAAAGTCGCCATCAGCGAACAGAGAATCCCTACCACAATCATCCCGCCACGGGCCCCCTCCCAAGCGGTCTCGATCCAGATCAGACCGGCCACCAGCAACGCGGTAAAGGCCCGGATTGCATTCATTGCCGCCAACGTGAAGTCCAGATGCAGCGGATTGTCCTGGCCACGGAACACGCAACTGGCTTCACGCCCTTCCTGGATCGCGTCGCTTAGTTCCAGAATCTGCGCCAGTTGCTCTAGCATCCGTGCCTGTTCCCAGCGCAGTGCCCAGGCCAATGAACGCAGGGTGGCAGGCATCGTCTCGGTGAGTTGTTCGGCCTTGTAGGCCTGGTCATCGAAACGCTGTTGCAGCGCCGCGAAATGGTGCCGTGCCTCGCTCGACAATGAGCGCCCTTGCAGGGCCAATTCATCGAGAAACGCCAGTTCTTCGGCGCGCAAACGCTGTATCTCTTCCGGCAACGCTCCTTCCCAGCGTTCGGTGAGCAGTAGCCGCTGGTGACGCAGGGCCGTCAACCGCGAAGTCAGCAGCACCAGCTGATTGCCAAGCAATTGCACCAGACCATTGGCGCTGCGCAACCGTGGGGCATCGTAATATAAATGCCGACGTACCCCCTCCAGAGCGCTGATTGCACCGAGCAGTTGCATCTGCCGCCGATGGAAATCGGCCTCGCTTTCTTCGGTTCGGATGACGGCAGCAGCGTGGGTCGCGAGCAGCTTGATGACCTGATCGATCCTGGCGAAGTAATCCCGTGCCACAGCTTCCGGCCGCGCCGTGAGAAGGCTGACCACGCACACGCAAGCCACCGCCAACAGCGTCTCGGTCACACGAGTGACAGCCAGCAGGAACGTACCGTCCTGATCGGGCACCGCCAGCAGCGCCACGACTACCGCCGTGTACCCACTCAGAACAAAGGCCTGGGAACTGGTGTAGCGCAACAAGGTGCCCCCAGCAGTACAGAATGCCAACCACAAGGCCAGGGTGAGGATGAAAGGCAGGGGCGCCTGGGGAAAGATCGCCATGATCAACACCGCCACGACGGCTCCAAACGTGGTGCCGATGACCTGGCCGAAACTTCGGGCCAGGGCCATGCCAGCCAACGGCTGGCTGACGATGATCACCGCCATGATCGACCACTTGGGCTGCTCAAGGTCGAACAGGAAGGCCAGGTACAACGTCAGCAGTCCGGCCACAATGGTCCTCAGGGCGAACAGCAGCACCTCTCGTCCGGGGTTGAGTATCGCCTTGAAATATTGAAGCAGTGGTTGCATGGGAGCGCTCATCGAGTCATATCCAGCAAGCGTAGTCATTGCTTCAGTGCCTCGACAGGTTTCAATATCGACAAGACCTGTAGGCAAATTCACCGACGACTACGTGCTGAATCAAGCTTGGATTTGACTCACAACCCGGCCTGACCGAAGCTGATAGCTTGCCAAATGTTGCCACTCTCGGATTCTGCATGCCCAAGTCACGCCGTTACCTGATCATCAGTCTCTCTATCCTGTTTGCCATCGGCCTTGCGTGGGCGTTCCTGCGCAGCACCACTCCTGTCGTGCCAGAGGCGATCAAGCGCGGTTACAGCGAAGCGCTGGCGGCGGCCCGAAACGGTCAACCGGGCGCCGCGCGGGTGCTTTATCAACAACTGGGACGCCCGGATATTTCGCCCAAGCGGCGCGTCTGGCTGCATGCAGAGTTGCCCAATTACCCCAGTTCCGTCGCCCTGAAACTGGCCGATGCGGATTTGCAGCATGAATCACCCGAAGTGCGCATTGCGGCGATCAAAAGCATCAGCGGATTTATACCCAGTGGTCAGCGCAGCCTGTTGCTGGGGCCGTTGCTCGATGACAGTGACCAGAACGTACGGTTTGCCGCAGTCAATGCCTTGCTGGGGCTTTCGCCGGATGACCTCGGCTTGTATTTCGGACCGCTGGAACAGGCCATCGATGCCTGGCAGCAAGCACTCAAAAACGCGCCGCAAAGCGCTGACAACCAGTATCAACTGGCTCGTCTGCATCTGCACAATGCTGAATTCAAGGAGGCGCAGCAGGCGCTTGAAAACACCTTGCGCCTGGCGCCGGACAACCTGCCGGCGGTGGTAATGCAGATTGAAGTGCTTGATAAACTGGGGCAGAACGACGCTGCCCGACAATTGTTGGCCAAACAACTCAAGGCGCAACCCGATTCGGCCTATTTGCAACATGCCCTGGGATTGTGGCTGTTGCATCACGGTCAAAGCGAATTCGCTTTGCTCGGCCTGTCCAAAGCCGTGGAGCTTGAGCCGAACAACAAGGATTACCGCTACGACCTGGCCACCACGCTGCATGGTGAGCAGGAGCTGGAAGCGGCGCAGAACCAGCTACAGGAAATCGTCCAGCGTCACCCGGCCGATCGCAAGGCGCGCGTGCTGCTGATCAACTATTGGAAAGAAAGCGGACAGTTGCAGAACGTGCAGATCCTGTTGGCACAGCTGGAGCAGCTCAACCCGGATGACCCGGCGTTGCAACAAGGGCTTTAACCTTGAAAAGCGCCTGCGAGGGCCGGAGCGGTCAGGACAACATGTCCTGCATGATCTGTTGCAACACATCCAGATCGAACGGCTTGCCCAGGATCGGCGCTTTGCGGGTGATCGGGCTGTCGGTCTCGCGAATTTCCTGCGGATAGCCGCTGATGAAGATGACCTTGAGTTCCGGTCGCAGCTTCACGGCGGGTTCGGCGATCTGCACGCCAGAAATCCCCCCCGGCAAGCGGAAGTCGGTGATCATCATGTCCAGATGCGGTTTGCTCGCCAGAATCTCAAAGGCCTGCTCGCCGTTTTCGGCTTGCAGCACCCGGTAACCCTCGCCCGACAAATAAGCGGACAGCACCATCAGGATCGAAGGGTCATCCTCGACGATCAGTACCACATCTTGCGCATCTTCACTCATGGAAAGCCTTTGTTCAGTCAATAGCTGCTGATACGACCGTGAGGTCATTCAGAGGTTGCGTTTATCGGGCTGTTTTCCTGCAGCGGCAGACAAACGCGAAACAAGGCGCCTTCGCCAATCCGGCTCTCGACGGTGATGGAGCCACCATGGGCGGCGACAATCTGCTCCGAAATAAACAATCCCAGACCCAGCCCCGCGACAACGGCATTGGCGCTAACCCTTTCGAACTGCTGAAAAATGCGCTGCTGATTCTCTTCACTGATCCCGATACCGCGATCCTGAACCTCAACCCGCGCTTGCCCGTCCTGATTGTACACGCGTACGTCGATCGGGCTCTTGGCGCCATAACGTAACGCATTGGTCAACAGGTTGGACATCACTTGTTCAATACGGAACTCATCCCAATTGCCCACCACGGGCTGGTTGGCCGTCAAGGTAACCGATGACTCTGCGGCCTCGACCTGCGGGGCAAAGTTTTGCAGAAGATTGTTCATCAGCTGCACCAGGTCAAACCGGTTGGGGCGGATCGACAGCTTGCCAGTACGAATCCGCGACACATCGAGCATGTCTTCGATCAGGCGGATCAGGCTTTTGATCTGCCGCTCATCGCGGTCGACCATGGCGTGCATTTTGTCCAGGGTGAATGCCGCGGCGTCACCCCGGGCCAAGTGCATTTTGCGCAACTGGGTTTCGAGAATCAGGCCATTGAGCGGCGTACGGACTTCGTGAGCAACGACGGACATGAAGTCATCACGCATGCGCACCGCTTGCTCTAGCTCATTCTGGATGTTCTGCAACTGCTGGAGCAGCGCACCCTGCTCCCGGCGACTTTGCTCCAGGGCTTCGACCTGACGCTGCATCGCTTTGCTCTGGCGATACAGGTCGACGAAGACATTAACCTTGCTCTTGACCGCGTGAACATCCAGCGGCTTGTGCAAGAAGTCTACCGCACCGCTTTCGTAACCCTTGAACGCGTAATCAAGCTCGCGGCCAGCGGCACTGACGAACACAATCGGGATGTGTTTGGTTTTTTCCGTACCGCGCATCAACTCGGCCAGCTCGAAGCCGTTCATGCCGGGCATCTGCACATCGAGAATGGCCATGGCGAATTCATGCTGCAACAACAGCGACAAGGCTTCGTCGGCGGACAGGGCTTTGTAGACGATACGGTCTTCACGCCGGATCAAGGCTTCGAGCGCCAGAAGGTTCTCCGGCAGGTCGTCGACGACCAGCAATTTGGCCTGGATATTACTTAGCATGCGATTCGTTCCGGCTCGACAAACAGACGGTCAATGCCGCGAAGATCCAGCCGATGAGTATCCAGCACTGCCCTGTTCATAATTTTCGATAGATCCGTTCTGGTTTGACCAATGCTTCAAATTGATTGCCATAAGCCGAGAAATCCAGGGTTTCCTTATTGCCCAGTGCCAGAAAACCCCGATGACACAGGGATTCGTGAAACAGGCCGAACGCGCGATCCTGTAGTTTTTTGTTGAAATAAATCAAAACGTTACGGCACGAAATTAACTGAGTTTCCGAGAACACACTGTCGGTGGCCAGGCTGTGATCGGCGAAGGTCACGTTATCGCACAGGCTCTTGTCGAAAATGGCGTAGCCATAGGCCGCCGTGTAGTAATCGGCGAATGAACGCTGACCGCCGGCCTGCTGGTAGTTGTGAGTGTAGGCCCGAACATTCTCCAGGGAGAAAATCCCCTGCCTGGCTTTATCCAGCGAGCGCGGGTTGATGTCTGTGGCATACAGGATGGAGCGATCCAGCAGGCCTTCTTCACGCAGCAGAATCGCCATCGAATAGACTTCTTCGCCGGTGCTGCAACCGGCGATCCAGACCTTGATCGACGGATAAGTCTTGAGCAATGGCACCACTTCCCGGCGCAGGGCCAGGAAGTGCGAAGGATCGCGGAACATTTCGCTGACCGGGATCGTCAGCAATTGCAGCAGTTGCATGAACGCGGTCGGATCGTGCAGAACCTTCTCCTGCAGTGCCGAGATGGTCTTGCACTCGAACTGACTCAAGGCGTGATTGACCCGGCGTTTGATCGACGCGCCGGAATAATCGCGAAAATCGTAGCTGTACTTGAGGTAGATCGCCTCGATCAACAACCTCAATTCGATTTCGGCGCGCTCCACTAGAGGCGCTCCATCTTCGGTAACCACACACGAATCAGCGAGAACAGGCGATCCAGGTCGATGGGCTTGGCCAGGTAGTCATTGGCACCGGCGTGCAAGCAGCGCTCCTGATCGTCCTTCATGGCCTTGGCCGTCACCGCAATGATCGGCAGCTTGCGCCAGCGTGGGTCCTTGCGGATTTCGAGGGTGGCTTCAAAACCATCCATCTGCGGCATCATCACGTCCATCAGCACCAGGTCAATGTCCTCGACTTCATTCAATTTCTCGATCGCTTCACGGCCGTTACGGCCAATGACCACGATGGCGCCCTTTTGCTCCAGCGCACTGGTGAGGGCGAAGATGTTACGTACATCGTCGTCCACCAGCAGCACTTTACGTCCTTCAAAAACCTTGTCGCGACTGCGGGCGGTCCTGAGCATCGTCTGGCGTTCCTGGGATAACCGGGATTCGACTTTGTGCAAAAAGAGTGTCACTTCGTCCAGCAACCGCTCGGGCGAGCGCGCGCCCTTGATAATGATCGAGCGCGAATATTTGCGCAGTTCGGCTTCTTCGTCCCGGGTCAGGTTACGTCCGGTATAGACGATCACCGGCGGGAACGAGCAGATATCTTCGGTGGACATGCACTTGAGCAAGTCATTGCCGAGCATGTCCGGCAGCTTCAGATCGATGATCATGCAGTCGAAAATCGTGCTGCGCAGCAAGTCGAGCGCATCCTGCGCCAGGCCGACGGCGGTGATTTCGATGTCCTCGTCGCCGATCAGTCGGGCGATGCTGTCGCGTTGCACATCGTCGTCTTCGACCAGCAATACCCGTTTGACCTTCTGCGTCAGTTTGGCTTCGAGGCGGCCAAACACAGCCTTGAGTTCCTCACGCGTGGTGGGTTTGACCGCATAACCGATGGCGCCCATGTGCATGGCGGCCTCGACACGGTCTTCGACAGAAATCACATGCACCGGGATATGCCGGGTTTCGGCATGTTCTTTCAGACGCTGCAATACCGCCAGCCCGGAATGATCCGGCAGGCGCATATCCAACAGAATCGCATCGGGGATGAACTGCCTGGCCAGGTCGTAGCCTTCGTCGGCGCCGTGGGCCACCAGGCACTGATAACCCAGTTCATGAGCCAGGTCGTAGAGAATGTGCGCAAAGTTCGGCTCATCTTCCACCACCAGAATGCAGCGAGTGACGAATGGCGCCTTGTTGCGATCATCGTCGAAACGCGGAATATCCGCGTCGGCACTCAGCGGCATAGGCGCAGCAACCGCGGCGTTTTTCGGCATGACAACCGGCGCGGCTTTCATCGTCCCGACAGGCGCATCGCCCGGTTCAACGTAGTGCTGCGGCAACACCAGGGTGAACACACTGCCCTGCCCCGGCGTGCTGGTCACACTGATGGAGCCGCCCAATAGCGTGGCCAGATCACGAGAAATCGACAAACCCAGGCCGGTGCCGCCGTAACGACGATTGGTGGTGCCATCGGCCTGACGAAAGGCTTCGAAAATGCTTTCTTGCTGATCCGGGGCGATACCGATGCCGGAATCGCGGACAATAAAGGCGATGCAGTCGCCCGGCTGAGCAGCGACATTCAGGATGATCGTGCCCTTTTCAGTGAACTTCACTGCGTTGGACAGCAGGTTCTTGATTACTTGCTCCAGCCGCTGGCGGTCGGTGAACAGCATCAGCGGTGCATCGGCCTGCAATTGGATCTGAAAATCCAGTTTCTTGTCCGCAGCCAACGGCAGGAACACGCTATGCAGGCCTTCCACCAGACGCGCAACATGGGTGTTCTCCGGACGCACTTCAAGTTTGCCGGCCTCGACCTTGGAAATGTCGAGAATGTCGTTGATCAGGTTGAGCAAATCGTTGCCGGCGGAGTAGATCGACTCGGCGAACTTGACCTGCTCGGCGCTGAGGTTTTCCTGCGGGTTTTCCGCCAACAGCCTGGCCAGAATCAACGAACTGTTCAGCGGCGTGCGCAGCTCGTGGGACATGTTGGCGAGGAATTCGGACTTGTATTGGCTTGAGCGCTGCAACGCTTCGGCGCGTGCTTCGAGCTCAACCTGGGCCTGATTCAATTCGGTGTTCTTCAGGTCCATGACATCGCGTTGCGCGGCCAGAATCTGCGCCTGCTCGGCGAGTAGTTCGTTGGTTTGCTCCAGCTCGACCTGCTGGGTTTCCAGGTGAGTCTGGGACTCCTTGAGAATCCGCGACCGCTCTTCCAGCTCTTCGTTGGTGCTCTTGAGTTCTTCTTGCTGAACCTGCAGCTCTTCGTTGAGTTGCTGGGCTTCGGCCAGCACTTCCTGCAAGCGCTGACGATATCGAGCGGCCTCGATCGAGGTGCCGATGTTGCCGGCAATCAATTCCAGCAGTTCGATATCACGCTCCGTCAGCGCCCGCAGAAACCCCAGCTCGATCACACCGTTGACCCGATCGTCGTCGCTGGTCGGCACCACCAGCACGCTGTGCGGTAAACCTTCGCCCAGGCCTGAGCTGATCTTGAAGTAATCACTCGGCACATCATCCAGACGAATCAAGCGCGCCTGTTGCGCCACTTGGCCGACAATCCCTTCGCCACTGTAAATCTGCTGTTCAAGCGCTTCCTGTTCCCGGGAGAAACCGTAAGACGCGATGCGTTTCAGACCACCATGATCCTCACGGACATAGAGTGCCGCGACAGCCGTCCCTAAATACTGGGCGCAGAACTGCAGAATGTTACGCCCCAACAGATTGAGCGATAACTGCCCCAAGACTTGCTCGGCCAGTTCGGTCTGGCCGTTGCGCAACCAGGCTTGCTGTTCCAGGCGCCGGGCACTGGCCTGTTGCCCGGCGAGGTTGGCGCTGTAACTTTGCGACAATTTGAGCAAGTCCCGACGGCCAATGTAGGCCAGCAACCCGCTGATACCGGCCACGAACAGCAGATAAAGGGCGATGCTCCAAATCGTGGTTTGGCGCACTTCCTCGTTGCGCGTGGCACGCAACTGCTGCTCCATGTCGATCACGTCTTCGAATTGCTTACGAATCTCATCGGTCAGCCGCTTGCCACGCCCGGCCTTGATGACGCTGCGGTAGTCACCGTTTGCGCGCCGCAAATCGATCATCGATTGCGCGTAATGGGCCCATTCCGTCTGCAACGCCTGGAGCCGGTGCAGGCGGTCGGTCTGGACAGGGTTGTCGGCGGTCAGGTCGAGCAAGGTGTTGAGAGCGACGGCGATTCTCGGCTTGGCCGTCTCATAGGGCTCAAGAAAATGCTCGTCATCACTGAGCAGAAAACCGCGCATGCCGGTTTCCAGATCGACGGTCAGCTTTATCGACTCATTGGCATTATTGATCACCCGGTCGGTGTGCTGGACCCACTGGATCACCGACAGCAAATAGGTAATCAATGAAACGAAGAACACTGCGCTGATGACGCCGACACCCAGCGGCAGGCTGACGTTGCGGCTCAGGAGTTTACGGAATCGTTGCTCATCAACCGAGGGCGCAGAGGTCATGGGGAGGCCTTGTCGAACTGTTGAAAGTAACCGAGTTTGCTCCATAACTGCCGAGTGGATCCAATTTTCCGACATGTTTTTCGGCAAAACCCTGCATTTGACTGCTCTGGAACAAAGGAGCGGTTATCCTGTGCGGCTCTTGAGCGGCTATTGTTTTTTATAGCGCGCCGCAAACGTGTCGTGGTCCGTCACTGATTCACCCAAGGGCCCGGCGATTTCGATCGACGTCACCACCAACCAAACCTTGAGAGCCCACTATGCCCACGAACGCCTCCACCATTCTAGTCGTCGAAGACGATGCCATCGTGCGCACGTTGATCGTCGATGTACTGGAGGAACTGGAATTCCGGGTGCTTGCGGCGGATGGCTGTGAAAAGGCGCTGGAGTTCCTCAACGATGAGGACCAGGACATCGATTTGCTGATGACGGATATAGGGTTGCCGGTCATGGATGGTCGGGAACTGGCGAAGCAGGCGCGCATGCTGCGTCCCGAATTGCCGATTCTGTTCGCCAGCGGCTATGCCGAAAACATCGAGGTGCCGGACGGCATGCATCTTATCGGCAAACCGTTCTCGATTGATCAATTGCGGGACAAGGTCAAAGGTATACTCGTCTAGGCTGATTTGTCCCCCCCGATCTCTCCACTCTCTACCCGCATCAAGGAATACCCGTCAATGAGTCAGCCCCGCGCAACCAAAGTCCTGGTCATTGGTTACGTCTGGCCCGAGCCCCGCTCTTCCGCGGCGAGCGGGCATGTCATGCAAATCCTCGAAACGTTCTTGCAGCAAGGCTGGGAGATTACCTTCAGCAGCCCGGCCGGCACCGGTGAGCACCGTGCGGACCTGACCGCGCTGGGCATTCGCGAAGTGCCAATCGAGTTGAATAACAGCAGTTTCGACACCTTTGTCAGTGAACTGGCACCGGATATCGTGTTGTTCGACCAGTTCATGATGGAAGAGCAGTTCGGCTGGCGAGTCGAAAAAAACTGCCCTGACGCCTTGCGCGTGCTGGAGACCTCCGACCTGCAAAGCCTGCGGCATGCTCGACATCAACGCCTCAAGGACCGCCTGAAGGCCAGTGACGACGTGGATGATTTCACCGGGCTGTTCGCCCCGGCGCTGCGCGAAGAGTTCGAGCTGATGGCTGACACCGATCTGGCCAAACGGGAGATCGCAGCGCTGTATCGCTGTGATTTGAACCTGATGATTTCCGAAGTGGAAATCGAGTTGCTGGTCGAACAATTCCGGCTGCCACGCAACTTGCTGCACTGGTGTCCGCTGATGGTCGACCCGCCGAGTGCACCACCGCCAGCCTTTGAGGACCGTGCGCATTTCCTCAGTATCGGTAACTTCCGTCATGCGCCGAACTGGGATGCCGTGCTCTGGATGAAAACCACAATCTGGCCGCTGATCCGCCAACAGCTTCCCGACGCGCAGTTGCACCTCTACGGCGCCTACACGCCACCTAAAGCCACGGCCCTGCACAATGCGGCCCAGGGTTTTCATGTGATGAACTGGGCAGAAGATGCATTAGCCGTTATGTCTGCTACGCGTATTTGTCTGGCGCCCCTGCGCTTTGGTGCCGGTATCAAAGGCAAGATTGTCGACGCTATGCTGTGCGGTACGCCGAATGTCACCACCCCGATTGGCGCAGAAGCGATGCATCGTGAACAGCCGTGGCCGGGGGCGGTGACCCGAACTGCGCGTGAGTTTGCCGATTGCGCGGTTCGTCTTTATAAAGACAAAGACCTCTGGATGAATGCCCAATCCCATGGGCAGGCGCTGTTGACCGCTCGCTATCGGCCATCAATACACGGCCCGGCGCTGATCGAGAAGTTGCTGTACTGCCAACAACACTTGTCGCGACTTAGAAGGGATAACTTTACTGGCAGCATGTTGCGCCACCACCAACATAAAAGCACCCAGTACATGGCGCAATGGATTGAAGCAAAAAACCGCATTCCAACAACATAAACAAAGCCCCCATTCAGACCCAACTAATTTTCCATCTGGACGAACTTTAAAATACACCGACAAGATACCTCTCGTATCAAGTCGGTGTTGGTCATTTCAGCGCTTGACCATTATAAATATCTGGCACCTTCAACTTAACTTCGCGCCCACCAAAGCGGGTGCCACTCATACATGCAAGGAAGCATTTTATGACCAATATCGCATTAGAAAATCTTGAACTCAGCCAATGGATGGCCTCCACTTCAAGCATCGATACTTTAACACTTGGCGAATTGATTCTGCCGGGAGCCCATAATAGTGGTGTCGACAAAAAAGCCACGTACGCAGGACCAGGCATTGCGCACTGGGCGGCGTGTCAGAACAATTCTTTTTACGATCAGCTACGCAATGGCGCGCGCGCCCTTGATGCCAGGGTCGAGTATCACCGGGATTCCAGAGGGGTCGGCACGTTCTGGTTCCAGCATCAGGGAGTACGGTCATCCCGCTCACTGGAAAACCTGATCATGCATGTGGTTCGTTTTCTCGAGGAAAGCCCCGACGAGTTTGTACTGCTGGATTTCCATCAACTGAAGGCCGGCAACGTCGTCTTCGATTATCGAGAGTTCGACCGTTTTCTGTTGACGCATCTTGGGCCAAGAATCATTACTTCCAGCAACTGGCATCTGAGTGTGGGTCAATTGAAACAGGCAAGCCGCGTCCAGCGGGTGTGGTTGACCGCTGAGCGCCACCCGGCTCTGGACCGTACCTGGTTTCTCCCGGAAATCGAACATCGCTGGAGCGGAATTGCGGACACCAGCGTCGTTGAACTGGAGAACCACATTATCCGAACGATGCAGGCCCCTCCATCCGGTCGTATGCCGTGGTCGCTCTCCGCTACCAGTTACAACCTCGCCTTGGGGCCTGTGGACATCAAGGAGCATCTGGACCGATGGTTCGATCCCGAATCCGGCAACTGGCTGCTCGACTGCAGCATTATCAATACGGATTTCTTCGAAGAGTCCCGTCTCGTGCACAACTGCCGTACCGCTAACATAATCAAGGCGCAGCGACGCACTGTATAGCGCCAGACTTTGCATCGGTGAAACTGGCGTTACCTGCCACGCAGAGGCATGATTAGAACGCGATAATAATAAAAGTGTCCTGACATGAGCCGAACAGCCAGAGTTACCGATCCTTCCTACGAATTGATGGACGACCGCAATGGGTTGTCCATCATTTATCGTCAGCACGGCTTCCCCTGCCCTCTGGTGCGCTGGCATTTCCACAAGGAATACGAACTGCACCTGATCGTCGCCAGCTCCGGCAAGGTGTTTATCGGCGACTACATCGGCAACTTCTACCCCGAAAGCCTGTTCCTCACCGGCCCCAACCTGCCCCACAACTGGATCAGCCAGGTCGCCGAAGACGAAGTGGTGCCCAAGCGCGACATGCTGGTCAATTTCACTGACGAACTGTTTGAAAGCGGTCATCAGGTATTTTCCGAACTCAAGACACTTGCACCCTTGCTGGAGCGCGCGCAGTACGGCATCGAGTTTCGCTGCAAGCGCACGATCCGCCAGGCCGTGGCCTTGATGCAGCGCATTGCCGACACTCAGGGCATGACCCGGCTCGGGCATTTTTTCATTCTGCTGGAGTTGCTGGCGGCGTCCGATGACTATCAGTTGCTGTCCGGTGCCACGACGCCGCAATTGGCCGATGAACACAATATCGACCGGACCAACCGGGCGGTGGATTACATCTTTGCCCATTACGCCCGGGAACTGCCGCTGGAAGAAGTCGCCGAGCACCTGGGGCTGACGCCGACCTACTTCAGTCGCGTGTTCAAACAGGCCACCGGGCGCTGTTTTATCGAATTCGTCAATCGCCTGCGCATCAGCAAATCCTGCGAGCTGCTGGCCGATGGCGACAAAACGGTGACCGATGTGTGTTTCGAGTCGGGCTTCAATAATATTTCCAACTTCAACCGGCGTTTTCAGCAGTTGAAGGGCATGACGCCGTCGCACTACCGGCGGTTGGCCGTGCAGCGTTTGACTGAGCAAAACCTGGGCTGAAACCCTTGGTCACGTGGTGATTTTTAGATCGCCTTCGCGGGCAAGCCTCGCTCCTACAAGAGCGAGGCTTGCCCGCGAAGGGGACGGTGAAACCTGTACAAATTCAATGACCGCTCACCTCTGCAAAGCCTTACCACATCCCCCTGTAGGAGCGAGGCTTGCCCGCGAAGAGGCCGGTGAACCCTGTACAAATTCGATGCCCCCTCGCCTCTGCAAAGCCTGTCCTTGCATCTCCCGCACCAAAGCCCAGTGCAAAAAAGTATCGGTCACAGTGCGATGGATGATTTGTCAGCCCATCGATTGAAGGCTGTAATCAGCGCACATTCTTCCTCCGCAGGAAGACACAAAAACAATAACTGTCCTTCTGTAACCCTCCGGGTGCAGAAAAGGAGTGCACGATGCAACCTTCGGTAAAAGCTCTGCTTGCTCTCACCTGCATGACCCTCAGTAGCGTCAGTCTCGGCGCCCAGACCCTGACCATCGCCACCGTCAACAACAGCGACATGATCCGCATGCAAAAGCTCTCGAAAACCTTCGAGGCCGAGCATCCGGACATCAAACTCAATTGGGTGGTGCTCGAAGAAAACGTCCTGCGCCAACGCCTGACCACCGACATCGCTACCCAGGGCGGACAGTTCGATGTGTTGACCATCGGCATGTACGAAGCCGCACTCTGGGGTGCCAAGGGTTGGCTGGAACCGATGAAGGACTTGCCGGCCAGTTACGCCCTCGACGACGTGTTCCCTTCAGTGCGTGAAGGCCTTTCGGTCAAGGGCACGCTCTATGCCCTGCCGTTCTATGCTGAAAGCTCCATCACCTATTACCGCACCGACCTGTTCAAGGACGCCGGGCTGACCATGCCCGAGCGTCCGACCTGGACTCAGATCAGCGAATTTGCCGGCAAACTCACCAATAAGGACAAAGAACAGTACGGCCTCTGCCTGCGCGGCAAGGCAGGCTGGGGCGAGAACATGGCCCTGATCACCACCGTCGCCAATGCTTACGGCGCACGCTGGTTCGATGAGCAGTGGAAACCGGAATTCACTGGCCCTGAGTGGAAGAACGCGCTGAACTTCTATGTCGACACCCTGAAGAAGTCCGGACCACCGGGGGCATCGAGCAACGGTTTCAACGAAAACCTGGCGCTGTTCAACAGCGGTAAATGTGCGATCTGGGTCGATGCCAGCGTCGCCGGTTCGTTCGTCACCGACAAGACCCAAAGCAAGGTCAGCGATCACGTCGGCTTCACCTACGCACCGCATGAAACCACCGACAAAGGTTCGGCCTGGTTGTATTCCTGGGCGCTGGCCATTCCGACCAGTTCCAAGGCCAAGGACGCGGCGAAAACGTTCAGCGCCTGGGCCACCTCCAAGGAATACGGTGCGCTGGTCGCGGAAAAAGACGGCATTGTCAACGTGCCGCCAGGCACTCGCGCCTCGACCTACACCGAGGCCTACATGACTGCCGCGCCGTTCGCCAAAGTAACGCTGGAATCGCTGAAGGCCGCGGACCCGAGTCAGCCGTCGCTCAAACCCGTGCCCTACGTCGGCATTCAGTTGGTGACCATCCCTGAGTTCCAGGCGGTGGGCACCCAGGTCGGCAAGCTGTTCTCGGCAGCGCTGATCGGCCAGACCACGGTCGACCAGGCCCTGACCGCCGCCCAGTCAACCACCGAACGTGAGATGAAACGCGCCGGTTATCCCAAATAACCACGGCCCATGTAGGAGCGAGGCTTGCCCGCGAAAGCGGTGTGTCAGACAAATCGCCTTCGCGGGCAAGCCTCGCTCCTACTGGTTTTGCGCTATGCCTGCTTTCGCACTTAATCGGTTCTATCGCCATGAATATCTCAACTGTCAAAGCTCACATGGACATCCCCCAACCGGTGCGTAAAAGCCGGTTGACCAACCCCGGCTGGTTTCTGGTCAGCCCCTCGGTGGCGTTGCTGCTGCTGTGGATGATCGTGCCGCTGGGCATGACCGTTTACTTTTCGCTGATCCGCTACAACCTGCTCTACCCCGGCGAAAACCAGTTCGTGGGGCTGGAGAACTTCAGCTACTTTCTGAGCGACTCGGGCTTTCTGCCCGGCGCCACCAACACCCTGTTGCTGGTGGGTAGCGTGCTGCTGATCAGCGTGGTGTTCGGGGTGTTGATCAGCGCGTTGCTGGAGGCCAGTGAGTTTCTCGGTCGCGGCATCGTGCGGGTGATGTTGATCTCGCCGTTCTTCATCATGCCCACCGTCGGTGCGCTGATCTGGAAAAACCTGATCTTTCACCCGGTCTCGGGGATTCTCGCCTACATCTGGAAGCTGTTCGGCGCGCAGCCGGTGGACTGGCTGGCGCATTACCCGCTGCTGTCGATCATCATCATTGTCTCGTGGCAATGGCTGCCCTTCGCGATCCTGATCCTGATGACCGCCATGCAGTCCCTCGATCAGGAGCAGAAAGAAGCCGCACGCCTGGACGGTGCCGGTCCCATCGCGATTTTCTGGCACCTGACCCTGCCGCACCTGGCCCGGCCAATCGCGGTGGTGGTGATGATTGAAACCATCTTCCTGCTGTCGGTGTTCGCCGAAATCTTCACCACCACCAACGGTGGCCCCGGCTACGCCTCGACCAACCTCGCCTACCTGATCTACAACCAGGCGCTGGTGCAGTTCGACGTCGGCATGGCGTCCGCCGGTGGTTTGATCGCGGTGTTGATTGCCAACATCGCGGCCATCGTGCTGGTACGGATGATCGGCAAAAACCTGACAGATAAAGCCTGAGGCCTGCGCCATGACTCTTCAACAATCCCGCCGTCTGCAAAGCCTGCTGCTCGGCACTCTGGCCTGGGCCATCGCGATCCTGATCTTCTTCCCGATCTTCTGGATGGTGATGACCAGTTTCAAAACCGAAATCGACGCGTTCGCCACGCCGCCGCAGTTCATCTTCACACCGACGCTGGAGAACTACCTGCACATCAACGAGCGCAGCGACTACTTCAGCTTCGCCTGGAACTCGGTGGTGATTTCCTTCAGCGCCACGGCCCTGTGCCTGCTGATCGCGGTGCCGGCGGCCTACTCCATGGCGTTCTACGAAACCCAGCGCACCAAAGGCACGCTGCTGTGGATGCTCTCGACCAAGATGCTGCCACCGGTGGGCGTGCTGATGCCGATCTACCTGCTGGCCAAGAGTTTCGGCCTGCTGGACACGCGAATCGCGCTGATCGTGATTTACACGCTGATCAACCTGCCGATCGTGGTCTGGATGATTTACACCTACTTCAAAGACATCCCCAAAGACATCCTCGAAGCCGCACGCCTGGACGGCGCAACGCTGTGGCAGGAAATGGTCCGAGTGTTGCTGCCGATCGCCAAGGGCGGCCTGGCTTCCACGGTATTGCTATCGCTGATCCTGTGCTGGAACGAAGCGTTCTGGTCGCTGAACCTGACCTCGTCGCAGGCTGCACCACTGACCGCGTTGATCGCCTCGTACTCGAGTCCTGAAGGTCTGTTCTGGGCCAAGTTGTCGGCAGTGTCGACCTTGGCCTGTGCACCGATCCTGATCTTCGGCTGGATCAGCCAGAAACAATTGGTCCGCGGCCTGTCGTTCGGCGCCGTGAAATGAATCCGATCCAATCCCTGTAGGAGCACGGCTTGCCGGCGAAGGCGATTTGACGGACGCCTTCGCCGGCAAGCCTGGCTCCTACAAAAAGCCGTCCGGCTTAAATGAATAACAACATGTGGAGGCCCATCATCATGGCCAACCTGAAAATCAAAAATCTGCAAAAAGGCTTCGAAGGTTTTTCCATCATCAAAGGCATCGACCTGGAAGTGAATGACAAGGAATTCGTGGTATTCGTCGGCCCGTCGGGCTGCGGCAAATCCACCCTGCTGCGGTTGATCGCGGGTCTTGAAGAGGTCAGCGGCGGCACCATCGAACTGGATGGCCGCGACATCACCGAAGTCAGCCCGGCCAAGCGCGACCTCGCGATGGTGTTCCAGACCTACGCCCTGTACCCGCACATGAGCGTGCGCAAAAACATGTCGTTTGCCTTGGACCTGGCCGGTGTAGCGAAGGCCGAAGTCGAGAAGAAAGTCGGCGAAGCGGCGCGCATCCTTGAACTCGGGCCGATGCTCGAACGCAAGCCGAAGCAACTGTCTGGCGGTCAGCGTCAACGTGTGGCGATTGGTCGGGCCATCGTGCGTAACCCGAAAATCTTCCTGTTCGACGAACCATTGTCCAACCTCGACGCCGCCCTACGGGTGCAGATGCGACTGGAACTGTTGCGCCTGCACAAAGAACTGCAAGCCACGATGATCTACGTGACCCACGATCAGGTCGAAGCCATGACCATGGCCGACAAAGTCGTCGTCCTCAATGGCGGCAAGATCGAGCAAGTCGGTTCGCCACTGGACCTGTATCACCAGCCGGCCAACCTGTTTGTCGCCGGCTTCCTCGGCACGCCGAAAATGGGCTTCCTCAAGGGCAAAGTCACCCGCGTCAACGGCCAAAGCTGCGAAGTGCTGCTGGACGCCGGCACCCGCATCACCCTGCCGCTGAGCGCTGCCAACCTGAGCGTCGGCGGCGCCGTGACCCTGGGAATTCGCCCAGAACATCTGGAGCTAGCGCGACTCGGCGACTGCACGCTGCAAGTGACTGCCGATGTCAGCGAACGCTTGGGCAGCGACACCTTCTGCCACGTCCTGACGTCTTCCGGCGAAGCGCTGACCATGCGCGTTCGCGGCGATCTGGCCAGCCGTTATGGCGAAACCCTGAGCCTGCACCTGGACGCCGAACACTGCCATTTATTCGATGCCCACGGCGTGGCGCTGACCCGCCCACTGCGCGCCGCAGCCTGATCCGAGAGCATGCGATGAAACTGAATAAACACAACCTCAACCGCCTCGCCCCCGAGGTAGCCCTGCCCGCCTACAGCCTGAGCGATACCCGCCAAGGCATCGCGCACATTGGCGTCGGCGGTTTCCACCGCGCGCATCAGGCGTACTACACCGACGCCTTGATGAATACCGGCGAAGCGCTCGACTGGACCATTTGCGGGGTCGGCCTGCGCGCCGAAGACCGCCGCGCCCGGGACGATCTCAAAGAGCAGGACTATCTGTTTACCCTGGTCGAACTCGGCGACGCCGACGACGCCGAAATCCGGGTTATCGGTGCCATCCGCGACATGCTGCTGGCCGAAGACAGCGCCGAAGCGCTGATCGACAAGCTTGCCAGCCCCCAGATTCGTATCGTCTCGCTGACCATCACCGAGGGTGGCTATTGCATCGACGACAGCAACGGCGAGTTCATGGCCCACCTGCCGCAAATCCAGTACGACCTGGCTCACCCGAACGCGCCGAAAACCGTGTTCGGGTTCCTCTGTGCGGCGCTGGCCAAACGGCGCGCAGCCGGTACGCCCGCGTTCACACTGATGTCCTGCGATAACCTGCCGCACAACGGCGCCGTGACCCGTAAAGCCTTGCTCGCCTTCGCCGCCCTGCGTGATGCCGATCTACGCGACTGGATCGAGCGCCATGTCAGCTTCCCCAACGCCATGGTCGACCGCATTACGCCGATGACCAGCACCGAGCATCGTCTGCAACTGGCCGACAAACATGCGGTTGATGACGCTTGGCCGGTGGTCTGCGAACCCTTTGTGCAGTGGGTACTGGAAGACAAATTCGTCAACGGTCGCCCGGCCTGGGAAAAGGTCGGCGTGCAGTTCACCGACGACGTCACGCCTTACGAAGAGATGAAGATCAAACTGCTCAACGGCAGCCATCTGGCCCTGACCTATCTGGGCTTTTTGAAGGGTTACCGCTTCGTTCACGAAACCATGAACGACCCGCTGTTCGTGCGTTACATGCGCGCCTACATGGACCTGGACGTGACGCCACAACTGGCGCCGGTGCCGGGGATCGACCTGACCGAGTACAAAAACACTCTGGTGGCGCGCTTCTCCAACCAGGCGATTGCCGATCAGCTGGAGCGGGTGTGTTCGGATGGCTCTTCGAAGTTTCCGAAATTCACCGTGCCGACCATCAACCGCTTGATTGCCGACGGCCAGGAGACCAAGCGTGCGGCGCTGGTAGTTGCGGCGTGGGCGCTGTACCTCAAAGGCATGGATGAGCATGGCAAGACCTACTCGATTCCCGATCCGCGGGCGGCATTCTGTCAGGCGCTGGTGGCGGATGATGTGTTGATCACTCAGCGGTTGCTGGAGGTTGAGGAAATTTTCGGTACAGAGATCCCGCGCTCACCGGAGTTCGTGGCGGCGTTCGAGTGGTGCTGTAACTGCTTGCGGGAGGTTGGGGTGACGAAGACGTTGGAGCGGGTTCTGGCGTAAGAATGGTGGTGAACCTGCTGCCGTCTTCGCGGGCAAGCCTCGCTCCTACAGGTCAGGCGTTTAGTCATGAACGCTACAAATCCTGTAGGAGCGAGGCTTGCCCGCGAATGGGTTCACCGAGATCGACCTGACACACCAAGGATCTTGCATGGCAAACCAACAACTTTTCCTCGGCATCGACTGCGGCACCCAAGGCACCAAAGCCATTGTCCTCGACGCGCACAGCGGCCAGGTTCTCGGTCAGGGCGCTGCCACCCACAATCTCATCAGCGGCGCCAATGGTCGTCGCGAGCAAGACACCGCCCAATGGCTGGAAGCCTTGACCCTGGCCACCCACCGCGCATTGCTCGCAGCAAATGTAGACGGTCAGGCGATCCTCGGCATCGGCGTTTCCGGCCAGCAACATGGCCTGGTACTGCTCGACGATCGCGGCCAGGTCCTGCGCCCGGCCAAGCTCTGGTGCGACACCGAGTCCACGCCGGAAAACGACCGCTTGCTCGCCCATCTGGGCGGCGAAAAAGGCTCACTGGAACGCCTCGGCGTAGTCATCGCGCCGGGTTACACCGTGTCCAAACTGCTCTGGACCAAAGAACAGCACCCGGCGGTCTTCGCCCGAATCGCCCGCATCCTGCTGCCCCATGACTACCTCAACTTCTGGCTCACCGGCCGCAGTTGCAGCGAGTATGGCGATGCCTCGGGCACCGGTTATTTCAACGTGCGCACCCGTCAGTGGGACTTGCAACTGCTGCGCGACCTCGACCCCACCGGACGCCTGCAAGCCGCACTCCCGGAGCTGATCGACGCCCATCAGCCGGTCGGGACAATCTTGCCGAGCATCGCCGAACATTTGGGCATCAACCCCAAGGCCCTGGTCTCCAGCGGTGGCGGCGATAACATGATGGGCGCCATCGGCACCGGCAATATAAAGCCCGGCGCAATCACCATGAGCCTCGGCTCCTCGGGGACGGTTTACGCCTATGCCGAGCAGCCAAACGTCAGCACGGATGCCTCGGTCGCGACGTTCTGCTCCTCCAGCGGCGGCTGGTTGCCGTTGATCTGCACGATGAACCTGACCAACGCGACCGGCGCGATTCGCGAGTTATTCGAATTGGATATCGAAGCGTTCAACGCCTTGGTCGCGCAAGCGCCAATTGGTGCCGAAGGCGTGTGCATGCTGCCGTTCCTCAATGGCGAACGCGTGCCCGCCCTGCCCCATGCCAGCGGCAGCCTGCTGGGGCTGACCATGACCAACCTGACCCGAGCCAATCTGTGCCGCGCCGTGGTGGAAGGCACCACCTTCGGTTTGCGTTATGGGCTGGACCTGCTGCGCCAGAACGGCTTACAAAGCCGCAGCATCTGCCTGATCGGCGGCGGCTCGAAGAGCCCGGTGTGGCTACAGATCGTCGCTGACATCATGAATACGCCAGTGATTTGCACCGAACACAGCGAGGCCGCGGCCCTCGGCGCAGCGATTCAGGCCGCGTGGTGCAAGTCTTGGGCAAACGGTCACGAAAACAGCCTGGCGGACTTGTGCGAGCGCTGCGTAAAGCTCGATCTGGCCAGTGAAACCTTACCGATTGCAGAAAATGTGGCGGCCTGTCAGCAGGCCTACGAACGCTATCAACAGCATGTCGCAACCCTTTAAGAGAGCGAATAACTATGTATCTGGTGTGTGGCGAAGCGCTGTTCGATTTCTTCAGCGAAGACGATGCCAGCGGTCTGGCGTCCAAAGTGAATATCAAGGCAATTGCCGGTGGCTCGCCGTTCAACGTGGCCGTAGGTTTGCGCCGCTTGGGCGTGGACGCCGCGCTGTTTGGCGGGCTATCGACCGATTACCTCGGCCGACGTTTGCAGCAAGTGCTGCAGGATGAAGGGGTGCGCCCGGACTACCTCGTGGACTTTGCCGCACCGACCACGTTGGCGATGGTCGCGGTCGGTGCCAATGGCTCGCCCCACTACAGCTTTCGTGGCGAAGGTTGCGCTGATCGGCAGTTGAGCCTGGCGCATCTGCCAGAGCTAGGGCCTGAAGTGCGCGGGTTGCACGTCGGCTCGTTCTCGTTGGTGGTGCAACCGATTGCCGATACGTTATTGGCATTGGTGCAACGGGAAAGCGGCAAACGCCTGATCAGCCTCGACCCGAACGTGCGCCTGAATCCCGAGCCGAACATCGAGTTGTGGCGTTCGCGGATGGCCATGCTGGTGGAGCTGGCGGATCTGATCAAGGTCAGTGATGAAGACTTGAGCCTGTTATATCCCGAACAGGACCCTCAGCGCGTCATCGAAGGCTGGCTGGAGCATCGCTGTCAGTTGGTATTCCTGACCCGCGGCGGCGAAGGCGCGACGGTGTTCAGCCGTGCCCATGGTTCGTGGTCAGTGCCGGCCTGCTCGGTGAAGATTGCCGACACGGTGGGGGCCGGTGATACGTTTCAGGCGGCGCTGATTACCTGGTTGACCGAGCAGCAGCTGGATTCGGTTGAAGGTTTGCAGCAGCTGAGTCGCAAGCACATTGACGCGATGCTCAAGTTTGCAGTGAGCGCTGCGGCATTGACCTGCAGCAAGACCGGGCCAGATTTGCCGTATCGGCACCAGCTAGAGTTGCGCTGAATTTAATGGTCCCTTCGCGGGCAAGTCGGATCGTCGCACCGCTCGCTCCTACAGTGTTTTAGTCGTGATCGATGGATCTGCGCAAATCCCGTAGGAGCGAGGCTTGCCCGCGAAAGCGGATACAACACCGAAAAGTTGTAACTCACGATCAACCGGGGGCTCATCCACATCCCTCACGACAAGCGGCATTCCAATCCGGTTAACCATCGCTTAACTCCGCGGTCCAAAACTTTACTGGACCGCACGCCCTCAGCCCCGTCTGACGCCCAGTGCGGCAGGTTCGACGCCCTTCAGTCGAACTGACATTCCGTCTGCACTGGAGCTCCATCATGAACATGCGAACATTGCTGATCACCACTGTCCTCGCTTGCACTGCATTTGCCGGTCTGGCCCAGGCCAACGAGACGTCGTCCTCCCAGGCCGTGCCCTATCACTACGGCATGCCGCTGCATGTGGGCAAGGTCATTTCCATGACCGAACCGTCGACGCTGGATTGCCAAGTGGTCACGGCCAACATGAAATACATCGATAGCGTCTCGGGCAAGCCTGCGGAAATCACCTACCTAAAATTTTCTGACGCTTGCAGTTATCAGAACTGACAGTTTTGGTTTGGCAGCACTGAGCTTCGGCGAATGGCTCAACGGCCATGCCGGGCCGGGTATTTTGCTGGCGATCCTGGTGGAATTGGCACTGGGTCTGGGGTTTATCCAGACCCGGCGCGTGTCGGTCGAACTGGGTGAAACGGCCGGTTAATGGGCCTTTGACCTTGGGCTGTATGGATGCTCGATAACGTGATGTTCAAGGTCCGAACGCAACTCGACGATCAGATCTTTTATCTCTCTACATCCATTGAGGCGCTGAGCGTCTATGCCGGTGACGAACAAATCGAGATGATCCGTTTCGCGATCCGAGTACACCTTGACCGTCATCGACAGGTCCGGTGACAGCGTGCATTGACAGCGTTTCGGGAGAAAACTGCTCTCAATGATATTGCGTAGTTCCAAGGCAGAAAGAAACATGGCCACCCTCTCGGTTTGTGAAATTGCCAATCAAAAATCAATGTCGGTCGGAACTCAAATCGCCCGTTGCTTCTCTTCCGTGGGGGGCCTGATTGTTCCAATATCCAACCGCTTTCCTGTTTCAGCGCTGACTCAGTAGGAATCGTGGCCAGCTCAAGACAGCTACAGCATAAAACATGCCCGGAATTTCGCTCTGCGCCTCGTCGGCAAATCAGGGGTTTAGGGTGAATGGCAACACATCGAGTCATGCAAAATGCAAGAAAGGACTGTTTCAAGACCTGCATTTTGCAAACACCGCCGATGGCGGGTTTGCATTGGGTGAGGACGGCAGTGAGAATGCGGCCCATCCATTCAGTATCTGCTGACCCCACACACACGCAAGGAGGCATCATGGGTGCTTTACCGCTTAATACGACCGTCGGGCTGATAGTTGCCGCTCTGTCGTCCGTCGCCCACGCCGCAACCCTCGAAAACGTCGCGCCATATCCAAAGCCCGAGAGCGGTTTTACCCGCCAGGTCATTCACCTCGCCCCGCAACAACAGGAAGATGGTTATGAAGTCGAAATTCTGGCCGGCAAAACCCTGACCGTCGACTGCAACCGTCAGCGCCTGGGTGGCATGCTTGAGGAAAAGAATCTTGAGGGGTGGGGTTACCCGTATTACCGGCTGGAAAACGTCATCGGCCCGATGAGTACGCGGATGGCGTGCCCCGACAGCAAGAGCAAAAAGGACTTCGTACCTGTGGTGGGTGACGGCTTCAGGCTGCGTTACAACAGCAAGTTGCCAATCGTGCTCTACGTACCCAAAGATGTCGAAGTGCGCTACCGGATCTGGTCGGCGTCGGAGCATGTCGAGAAAGCGGTTCAGGAATAATCGGTCCAGCCCTCACGCCGACACGCTGCTCAACGCGGCGCGCTCGGCCACATGCCGCAAACTGTCGAAATTGATATTCGCGCCGGAATCAATGGCCACCAGGGTCTGACCCCGGGCGCCGGTTCGTGCCACGTACTGCTTGATCCCGGCCACGGCCAGCGCACCGGAAGGTTCGGTGATCGAGCGGGTATCGTCGTAGATGTTCTTGATCGCGGCGCAGAGTTCGTCGTTGCTGACGGTCAGCACTTCATCGACACAAAACCGGCAGACCTCGAAACCATGGGCGCCGATCTGGGCGACGGCCACGCCATCGGCGAAAGTGCCGACGGTTGGCAGCACAACCCGTTCACCGGCCTGTAATGCAGCCTGTAAACAAGCGGAATGTTCCGACTCGACGCCGATGATGCGGACTTCAGGGCGCAGGTATTTGACGTACGCGGCAATACCGGCGATCAAGCCACCACCGCCTACCGGAACAAAGATCGCGTCCAGCGGCCCTTGGTGCTGGCGCAGGATTTCCATGCCGACGGTGCCCTGCCCCGCGATCACATCCGGGTCGTCGAAGGGAGAGACAAAGGTGCGACCGGTTTGCCGTGCCAGGCTCAGCGCGTACTCCAGGGCAAATGGAAAACTCTCGCCGTGCAGCACCGCGTCGGCTCCCCGGCTGCGGACACCCAGCACCTTCAATTCCGGTGTCGTGCAAGGCATGACAATGGTTGCGGCAATCCCCAACTCGCGCGCCGCCAACGCTACGCCTTGGGCATGATTGCCCGCCGAGGCCGTGATCACACCACGGGCCTTCTGTTCATCGCTCAGGTTCACCAGTTTGTTGTAGGCGCCGCGGATCTTGAAGGAAAACGTCGGTTGCAAGTCCTCGCGCTTGAGCAGGATCTGATTACCTAATGCCTCGGACAAGGCCGGTGCCGCTTGCAATGGCGTACGCACGGCGAGTTCGTACACCGGCGCGGCGAGGATTTTTTTTACGTAGTGCTCAAGCAAGCTCTGCTGGGTAGGGGTGCTGCTCATGGTCGTCTCCTGACTTTGATCGGAGCCCAGAGACAGAAAGTAAAAACCCGCCTCTAGGGCGGGTTGGGTGCTGCAGTCGTGAGCTAGCCCGCCAAATAAGGAATGGCGGTAATAATGCTCGGCTGGCAGCGCAGTACGGTGGAAGTCATGGCTGGAAATTAGCCGGACGTTGATGGCAAGTCAATGGCCAATTTTCAAGGGCCGCTGTAGGCTGGCGATTCTGCTCATTGTCCCAAGGAAGGAAACCATGAAGTTTGTCGCCCTGCCCCTCACCGCCCTGATCGCCTTCGCTGGCTACACCGTTTCGGTGATGCTGCAGGCCGAGCAGTCGTTGCTCGATTTCGGCATCAGCCTGATGTCGCGGCCCGATACCGCGCAGGTGGTGATCGATTTGTACCTGTTGGCGACGCTTGCCGGTATCTGGATGTACCAGGATGCGCGCAAGCGTGGGCAGTCGGGATGGTCGGTGATTCCTTATCTGTTGGTGACGGCGATTTTTGTGTCTGTCGGGCCGTTGTTGTATCTGGTGGTGCGGGGTCTTCAACGCCGCAAGAACTCCATCGATGCCACTCAACAAGCATGATCCAGATTTGGTCTGATTTTGAGATGGCTATCGCGAAGGCGATCTGACATCCGCCGAAATCACCTCGCCAGGCGCTTGAGGCCAATCACCATCCCCGCCGCCCCGAGCATCATCGCCGTCAGAAACAACGGATAGGAAAGCCACCACGGCGTGCCGGCGGTCATCATGCTGAACTCGGACATACCACCAATGCTCGCAATCAGGTTCAACGGCAGAAACACTACGTTGATCAACGTCAGTTTGCGCAGCAGGTTGTTCATGCTGTTGTTCATCAGATTGCCCCGGGCGTCGATCAACCCGGAGAACACTGTGGAGTAGATTTCCGCCTGCTTGTAGCACTGGTTGTTTTCGATGATCAGGTCGTCGATCAAACCAATGGCTTCAACGCTGAAGTGTTCCTTTGCCGCATGATTACGCAGCCGGGTCAGGACCGCGCCGTTGCTGTGAATGGCGTTGATGTAATAGATAAGGCTTTCGCTGAGGTTGAACATCTGGATCAGATGCTGGTTCTGCATCGAGGCATTGAATTTCTGCTGCAACTCCCGGGCAACCATCTTGATCACCTTGAGGTGCCCCAGATAGTGGTGAATGTTGTTGAACAACAGGTCGAGCAACACATCCAGTGGCGTCTTCAGTGACTGCCGCGTGCCGAGGCCGCTGAGCGGCGAGTCGTCGGTGGCAATCACCAACAGACGCCCCGGGGAAAACAGCAAGCCGCAGGACGACACTTCGAAGGCCAGGCTGCCACCACCGGAGTAGTTTTCCGGACGCTTCCAGATCAGGAACAGGTTGTCGGGGTGAAACTCGATGCGCGACACCTCATCCGGGTCCAGGGCCGAGGCCAGGGCATGTTCATCGAGTTTGAAATGGCTGTGCAACAGATCCCGTTCGGCCGCATCGGGGTTACTGAATAGCATCACGTCGGCGTCTAGCCGTTCGACCGCGTGCAGGGCTCCGTGGCTCAGCTCAAAGCTCTTGATCATCGGCCGCTCACCAGGCCTGGCCGCGACGCTTGAGCTCCAACCGACGGACAAACTCTTCCAACACCAAGGAATACAAATCGTCCTGTAAGTAGGCGTCTTCGATGCCGGCGTCCATGTTCGGGTTGTCGTTGACTTCGATCACCACCACTTTGTCGCCGGACTGCTTGAGATCGACGCCGTAGAGGCCGTCGCCGATGAGGTTTGCGGTTTTCACCGCCAGTTCAACCACCGCTCGCGGTGCTTCGTGAACCGCCAGGGTACGGCATTCGCCGTTGATGTCCTGGCCTTTGGCCTTGTGATTGTAGATCTGCCAGTGGCCCTTGGACATGAAATACTGGCAGGCAAAGATCGGTTTGCGATTGAGCACACCAATGCGCCAGTCGTACTCGGTGTAGAAAAACTCCTGGGCCAGCAGCAACACCGAGTGCTCAAACAGTTCGGCAGTCGCCTCGAGCAAGGCTTGCTGGCTTTCGACCTTGATGACGCCCCTGGAGAAGCAACCGTCGGGGATCTTCAGCACCAGTGGAAACCCCAAACGCTCGCCCACCCGCTCAAAATCTTCCGGTCGCTCCTTGTAGAGGATTTCGGTGGCGGGCATGCCCAGTTGATGGCTCTTGAGCAGGTCGGTCAGATACACCTTGTTGGTGCAGCGCAGGATCGACGCCGGGTCGTCCATCACCACCAGACCTTCGCTCTCGGCTTTTTTCGCGAAACGGTAGGTGTGGTTGTCAACGCTCGTCGTCTCGCGAATCAGGAGCCCGTCGTATTCGGCGATTCGGGCATAGTCCTTGCGCTCGATCAGCTCGACATCGATGCCTAACGTCTTGCCGACCCTGACGAAGTTATCCAAAGCCTTGGGATTGGAAGGCGGCAATGTTTCTTGCGGATCGTGCAGAATGGCCAGGTCATAACGGGCCAATCGCCTGGAGCGCGGTATGCGCCAGATCTTGCGACTGAAACTGTCGAGCGCATTAGCGAACTGATCTTCCTGATCTTCACGCAACTTATGCAAGGCGCCAAACTTTACACCTTCGATGTGCCAACCGTTAGTTCGACGAAACTCAACCAGCAATATCGGACAAGGAAAAACTTCGAACAACTGTCGAGCCAGATCCTGCAATGGCTCGATAGCGGTTTTGCCGAAGTACAGTGTCAGGGTAAAACCTTCGGTATCGCTGTAAAGGTGATTATTGAGGGCCTTTTCCAGGGTTTTATCCAAATCATCCAGGGCCAGGCCATACAGGGATTTTCGAGTCAGTTCGCTGATGGTCCGTACCGACGGAATAACCTTGTGCCCCCGCGCTTCAGCCAGCAGCGAGCAGTAATAACCGTGCCCGAGGTACTTGTAGCTGCGGCACAGGTTGATCACCTGAACCCGTTTGCCCTGCTCGTTGTCGCGGGTCTGTTCGAGGTATTCCTGGGCGGTGACGATGTCTTCACTGGGAAAGTAGGAGGCCCAGTCTTCTTTGCGTTCGACGATGATCATCAACTGGCTGGAAGTTCTGATCGAGCTATTTAAATAGTTTGCAGAAGTTATTGCTGTCGGCAAAGTTTGCTCGGATACTTCGCGCCAATGACCTTGTACCGCTGACATAGTGATTGATCCGTTGGAGAACAAGACCTTTCCTATTAAGCACGAACTTTTTCGAAAGTCCCGTTTCGTTACGCAACTTTTACGGCGGTCATATGAATACTGTTTTTCGCCTGGCGGTCATTGAAGATTTGCCGGCACTGCTGAAACTCGAACAGCAATGCTTCACCACGGATCGGCTCAACAGTCGCAGCTTTCAATGGATGATCACGCGGGCTCACGGGCAACTGCTGGTGGCCCAATGGCGGGAGCAATTGGTGGGCTATGCGGTGGTGCTGTTTCACCTGGGCACTTCACTGGCGCGCCTGTACTCGATTGCGATTGCCCATGATGCTCGCGGCAATGGACTGGGCAAACAATTGCTCGAACGTGTCGAGGCCTGCGCCCTTGAGCATGACTGCGCCTACTTGCGACTTGAAGTGCGCATCGACAACCCGACGGCGATTGCGCTGTATGAACGCAACGGCTACCGACGTTTCGCATTGATCCATGACTATTATCAGGACCATGCCGACGCGTTGCGGCTGGAAAAACGTATCCTCCAGCATCGCGATTCACGCAACATCAAGGTGCCTTACTACCCGCAGACCACCGAGTTCACCTGCGGCCCGGCCTGCCTGCTGATGGCCATGGGCGCGCTGCAAGAGGATCGCGCGCTGGAGCGCGGCGAAGAACTGCAAATCTGGCGCGAGGCGACCACGGTGTTCATGACGTCTGGCCATGGAGGCTGCAGCCCTCAAGGTCTGGCACTGGCGGCGTGGCGGCGTGGCTTTCGGGTGCGGCTGCAACTGAGCATGGCCGGGCCGCTGTTTCTCGACGGTGTACGCGATGCGCATAAAAAAGACGTAATGCGCCTGGTACACGAGGAGTTCACGGCGCAGTTGCAAGCCACTGACGTCGAACGAGTGATCGGCGGGCCGCTGGATCTGCCACGATTACTGCACGATAGCGGGCAGCCGCTGGTGCTGATCAGCAGCTATCGCCTGACCCGCTCCAAGGCGCCGCACTGGGTGATCGTCACCGATTGCGATGAAGAGTTCGTCTACCTGCACGATCCGGATGTGGACCACAGCCAGCATCGTCAGCCGATGGACTGCCAGCACTTGCCGGTCAGCCATGGGGAATTCGACAAAATGTGCAGTTTCGGACGGGGGAAGCTGCGGGCAGCTGTGATTCTCTATCGGCGTGAATAAACCTGTGGCGAGAGAGCTTGCTCCCTCTCGCCACAGGACTTGTGCGTTACTTCAGGCCAACCTTGTACAGCCCCCCGTCATCTTCATCGGTCAGTACATATAAATACCCATCCGGCCCCTGCCGTACATCGCGAATCCGTTTGTTGAACTCACCCAACAACCGCTCTTCGTGAACGACTTTGTCGCCTTCGAACTGCAAACGGATCAGTTCCTGACTCACCAGAGCGCCGATAAATACGTTGTGCTGCCAGGCCTTGAAGCGATCGCCGTCATAGAAGGCCATACCGCTGAGGCCCGGGGATTTTTCCCAGACATGGTGCGGGCCCACGGTGCCTTCGGCGGTTTCGCCCTTGGCTTCCGGGACTGGCAGGCCGGAGTAGTTGATGCCGTGAGTTGCCAGCGGCCAGCCGTAATTTTTGCCGCGTTCGATGATATTGATCTCGTCGCCACCCCGGGGGCCGTGCTCGTTTTCCCAGAGAGTGCCGCTCCAGGGATTGAGCGCCGCGCCTTGCGGGTTGCGATGGCCGTAGGACCAGATTTCCGGGCGAACGCCTTTTTGCCCGACAAAGGGATTGTCCTTCGGCACCTTGCCGTCCGGATAGAGCCGCACGATCTTGCCTTGCAGTTTGTCGAGGTCCTGCGCCGTGGGCCGGTCGTTATTCTCGCCCAAGGTAATGAACAGATAACCGTCGCGGTCGAACACCAGTCGCGAGCCGAAGTGATTGCCCACCGAGAGCTTGGGCTCCTGACGGAAGATCACCCTGAAATCCTTGATGGCCGTCAGGTCTTCCGACAACCGTCCGCGGCCGACCGCCGTGCCGGCCCTGCCACCCTCACCGCCCCCTTCGGCGTAAGACAGATAGACCATGCGGTCTTGCTTGAAGTCGGGCGACAACACCACATCAAGCAACCCGCCCTGGCCCTTGGCCCAGACCTGAGGCACGCCACTGAGGGGGCCCGAGAATTTACCGTCGGCGCTGATCACCCGTAGATTGCCGGGCCGTTCGGTCACCAGCATCCCTTCGCGATCGGGCAGAAACGCCAGCGCCCAGGGATGCTCCAGACCTTTAACGATTGGCGTGAGCTCAAGGGTGCCCTGCTCGCTTTTCAAATCCTGTGTCGGCGCAGCGAAAACGGGCGCCGTGACGGTAAATAATGCGCTGGCATAGAAAGTGGCCAGGAGGATTTTACGCAACATGCACGATTCCTTTTGTCGTCAAAATGGCTGGCAAGGCCTCTGTCCTGCCGTTCAACGGTAGTTGCGGTTCGAGTCCCGGGGCGGTGGATTGGGAATGAATTTCGGTTGGCTGGTGGGAGCCGGTCGATCTTGCGGATAGCGGTTACCGATACCGCCGTTATCGAGTGTTGGCGGTCGTGGTACAGGGACCGTGCCTGGCCCGCGGATTACCGGGATGTTGGGTTGCGTGCCTTGCATGCTGTTGGGATTGGCCCGGCGAATCGGGCTGTTATAGGGATTGTTGTGGGTGCTGCCCGGCAGGTTCTGTGCCAGCAGCCAGGGCGAGGACGGCGATGCGGCGTCTGCCAGAGTCAAAGGGCTCAGCACACCATTCAATGCCAGTACGATGATGCCGAGCACACATCGGTTCATGGGACCTCTCCAAATGAGCGTGCAACGTGAATAGCGCCACGCTACGCCCGGACTTCGGTTTTGTTAACTAAAACCTCTTTCAGAAGATGTAACACGAGTTGACTCTGCCACCGATCCGCCCGCAGGACCGGGCCGCCGCCGACTGAAACTTTTGCCCTTGGCCACAGGTCACCTGAACATCAATCGACTGACGAGAGTACGACGATGGCACGGGCAATCTGGAAAGGCGCAATCAGTTTCGGTCTGGTGCACATCCCCGTGGCGCTGGTCTCAGCGACGTCTTCGCGCGGTATCGATTTCAACTGGCTCGACAGCCGCAGCATGGACCCGGTCGGCTACAAGCGCATTAACAAGGTCACCGGAAAGGAAGTCACCCAAGAGCACATCGTCAAAGGGATCGAGTACGAAAAGGGACGTTACGTGGTGCTCAGTGAAGAGGAGATTCGCTCGGCTCATCCACTGTCGACCCAGACCATCGACATTTTTGCCTTTGTCGGCAGTGAGCAGATCCCCCTGCAAAACATCGACACGCCTTATTATTTGGCGCCGGACAAACGCGGTGGCAAGGTCTATGCGCTGTTGCGCGAAACCCTCAGCAAAACCGACAAGGTTGCCCTGGCCCGCGTGGTGTTGCATTCGCGCCAGCACTTGGCGGCACTCATGCCGCTGGAATCAGCCATGGTGCTGGTGATGTTGCGCTGGCCCGCTGAAGTGCGCAGCCTTGATCAACTGGAACTGGGCAGTGAAGTGACCAAGCCGGATCTGGCCAAAGGTGAGCTGGAGATGGCCAAACGGCTGGTGGAGGACATGAGTGCCGACTGGACGCCTGAGGAATACCGCGACAGCTTCGAAGACAAGATCATGGCGCTGGTCGAGAAGAAGGCGAATGAAGGCAAGATCGAAGCCGTCGAAACCGTTACCGGTGAAGAGGAGCGCAAGACGGCGGATGTTATCGATCTGACCGAACTGCTTAAACGCAGTCTTGGAGGCAAGGGCGGCGGTAAAGCGGCCAGTAAACCGGCCACTAAAGCCAAATCTACTGCGGAGAAAAAAACCACGAAACGGTCGAGTGGCTGACCCTTCACTGGTACATCCATGAGTCAGGTGGTGTGAATATCGGCCCCATCGCGAGCCTGCTCGCGATGGCGTCATACGCCGCAACGCAAACCTCAGATCAAAACAAAAACCGCCAGCAACCCGGCAAAAATCGCCCACTTCTCCAGGTAATAGAGGGTGCGGTTCCGCTTCTTGAGCGCTTTGCCGCGCAGGCGAATCGTGTAGATTTTGGCGAACAAGCGGTTGATACCACCGACCTTGTCGCCGGCATCGTTCGGCGCGCCCGCCGCCGCCATCACCGTGCGGCTGAACCAGCGATTGAACGCCGTCGCCCAGCGATACTTCATCGGCCGCTCAATGTCACAGAACAGGATGATGCGGTTCTGCGCAGTAGTGTTTTCGGCGTAATGAATGAAGGTCTCATCGAACATCACCGCCTCGCCATCGCGCCAATGGTAGTTCTCGCCGTCGACGTTGATGTAGCAACCGACCTCGTTCGGCGTTTCCAGTCCCAAGTGATAACGGTACGAACCGGCATACGGATCGCGGTGACGGACCAGCTTCGAACCCGGCGGCAGTTCGGCGAACATCGCCGCCTTGATCGAGCCGATGCTTTGCACCAGTTCAGTCGTGCGCGGGCAAAGCTTTGCGGCCGACGGGTGACTGTCGCCGTACCACTTGAGATAAAAACGCTTCCAGCCACTTTTAAAAAACGAGTTGAAACCAACGTCATCGTATTGATTCGAACGCTTGATTTCCCCGGCCTTGAGCAGATTCTGGCCTTCAGCGCGAATCTCTTCCCAATGAGTTTGCAAAGGGCTCAGGTCGGGAAAGTCCGCTGGATTGAGGTAAGGCTTATTGGGCGCTTTCGAGAACAGATAAAGGAAGCAATTGATCGGCGCCAGAAACGTCGAGTGGTCGCTTAATTGGCGGCCTAATTTGTGGCGCACTTTTCCGCGCAAGTGAACATACGCGATGGAGATGACATAGATAGCAGCAATGATAAGTTTCACGAAAATCGTCACACGTCAAAAGTGAACAAAACTGTTTCCCGATGGCGCGTCCTTGAGCCATACCGACGGTCGGTGTCGGTTGAAAGATGGCATTTTAGCCATACTTTGTAACCCATGGTTAACCTTCAACTGTGAAAATGCCTCGACGCTATAAGGAGCGCGGGGCGGCCGGTCATCTAACGTGCACAAACCGCTCTCCCGATAGTAGCCACCTGCCACGCCACCATTCGTCGCATATGAAAATCTGGTGCGGAATACGCAACATGTCTGGCGTAGGCTTTGCACCGGTCGGACGTAGCAGCCCCAGAACGACGTAATTCTGACGCGGCGGCAATTAAATTAACATTAAGGACTCCAGCGATACGCTTGGTCAGTCACCGGAGATGTAACGTGTCAACTCTCAATGAAATCGCAGCGAACCACGCGAGAATGGCTAAGGCAAAAGAAGAAGAGTCGACCGGACTGAGTGAGCGACACCTTCAAATAGTGGGAAGTTTCGAAATCCCATCTATCGATGAACAACAGCACATTCCACTGCACCTCATCACCGGAGGGCAGGACAACCACCTCGGACAAGCCACTGGCTACTTGCTCTGAGTCTCGACCTGATCAGTCACCGGCTTGTCGCACGCCGTTCAACGTGCGGCAAAGCCAGACTTTCAACCGCTACCAGCGAGTCGTTTACAGCGGGCAGATAGCGACAACTTTATAGTCACTGCCTGGAGAGGTGATCTGCGCGGTCCAGCTTTGCGCAAAAACCATGTCGTGATGCTCGATCAAGCTCGTTTATTCCCCTTTGCCCAGCCGACCACCATTAAACCCAGGCCGGGAATCCATAGACCAGGCGCAGTGATAGCGAGACCGCAGATAGCCATTGGCAGCCCAGTCAGAAAAATCGGATTTCGAAACGCCTTATCCATAGCACTCTCTCCTTTAAAATTTTTCCATTTAAACCATTAAGCCTGTCGCTGAGCGGCAAAGAGTCATCGGCACCACTGCGACTCACAGGGGATTGCGTCGTTATCGCCGTCCATTTTCATTCCTGGGCAATTTTGCAGAAAGTTTTTAGCCTCTGCGCACGAGGTCATCTGCGAACAATATTTGCGCCCATCACATTTGAATGGAGGTGAAACAGGCTTCGGCGCAGTCACAACTGTAGAGCTCTCTTTGGGATTCGATAGTTGAGCCGCAGCCCAGGACTGTAACTCAGGGGAAAGCTTCCAAGCCAACAGACCAACAACAAGCGTCACCAAAATCAGCTTCATTTTGATCCCATCCATGATGAGAGACCGTTTGCGTTCTCATGTTGCCTGCTTTCCAGAATAACCCGCTAATCCAATCACAGCTTCCCGGGAGAATGGCGGGCGAGGAGCGCGTCTTGGGCGAGAACCAGTGTCTGCGAACCGCCAGCGCACCCGGAATACCCAAGCCCTGACGAAGAAGAATAGTCCCCTCCTCCACCTTTTGCCGCCATGCGCGACACGGAGAGAGGAATCTGAATAGGTGCCCACCCTGACCAAGTGCTGGCCATTCAGCAATCCATCTGAGACACACCTGGCCGGGCAAGCGTTGCCGACTTTACCCAGAGCCATGCCAAGTGTCCCGCACACAACACTGAACAAAAATAACTTGAAGAAGGGGCGACACGTTATCGCCCACCGTACAACTGCCGTCACACTTATGCGACAATATGCGCAATGTCTGGCATGAATCCCGCCTTTATTGCCCAACAGCTTGGACACAGCGTCCAGATGCTGCACTCGACTTATGCGCGCTGGTTGAACACTAGCGGTGACTGGGAAGAGATGGAGAGAAACTCCAGAATGTCCCAGGAATGGCCCAAGCGCCCAATGCGCAGCTCGCAACCCATTGATAGGTAAAGTAATTGATCTCCACAGCTAACATCACGATGCAGTTCGGCGCCAAGCCGCTATTCGAAAACGTTTCGGTCAAATTCGGCGCCGGTAACCGCTACGGCCTGATCGGCGCCAACGGTTGCGGCAAGTCGACCTTCATGAAAATCCTCGGTAGCGACCTCGAGCCGTCCGGCGGCCAGGTCATGCTCGAGCCGAACGTGCGTCTGGGTAAATTGCGCCAGGACCAGTTCGCCTACGAAGAATTTACCGTGATCGACACCGTGATCATGGGCCACGAAGAGCTGTGGAAGGTCAAGGCCGAGCGCGATCGCATCTACTCGCTGCCGGAAATGACCGAAGAAGACGGCATGGCTGTGGCCGAGCTGGAAACCGAATTCGCCGAAATGGACGGCTACACCGCCGAATCCCGCGCCGGTGAATTGCTGTTGGGCCTGGGCATCGGCATCGAGCAGCACTTCGGCCCGATGAGCGAAGTGTCGCCGGGCTGGAAGCTGCGTGTGTTGCTGGCGCAGGCGCTGTTCTCCGATCCTGAAGTATTGTTGCTCGACGAACCGACCAACCACCTGGACATCAACACCATCCGCTGGCTGGAAAACATTCTGACCCAGCGCTCCAGTCTGATGATCATCATCTCCCACGACCGTCACTTCCTGAACAGCGTGTGCACCCACATGGCTGACCTGGACTACGGCGAACTGCGCCTGTTCCCGGGCAACTACGACGAGTACATGACCGTGGCGACCCAGTCCCGCGAGCAACTGCTGTCGGACAACGCCAAGAAGAAAGCACAGATCTCGGAACTGCAATCGTTCGTCAGCCGCTTCTCGGCCAACGCCTCGAAAGCCAAGCAAGCGACCTCCCGCGCCAAGGCGATCGACAAGATCCAGCTGGCCGAAGTCAAGCCTTCGAGCCGTGTGAGCCCGTTCATCCGTTTCGAACAAACCAAGAAGCTGCACCGTCAGGCGGTCATCGTCGAGCGCATGGCCAAAGGCTTCGACGGCAAGACCCTGTTCAAGGATTTCAGCTTCCAGGTTGAAGCCGGCGAGCGCGTGGCGATCATCGGCCCGAACGGTATCGGTAAAACCACCCTGCTGCGCACCCTGGTCAACGAATTGACTCCGGATGCCGGTACCGTGAAATGGACCGACGCCGCCGAACTGGGCTACTACGCCCAGGACCACGCTCACGACTTCGAAGACGACTGCAACCTGTTCGACTGGATGGGTCAGTGGACCCAGGGCGGCGAGCAACTGGTTCGCGGCACTCTGGGCCGCATGCTGTTCTCCAACGACGAGATCCTCAAGTCGGTCAAGGTCATCTCCGGTGGTGAGCAAGGTCGCATGCTGTTCGGCAAGCTGATCCTGCAAAAGCCGAACGTGCTAATCATGGACGAACCGACCAACCACTTGGACATGGAATCCATCGAGGCGCTGAACCTGGCGCTGGAGAACTACCCGGGCACGCTGATCTTCGTCAGCCACGACCGTGAGTTCGTATCGTCCCTGGCTACACGAATCATCGAGTTGAGCGCCGACGGCGTGATCGACTTCAGCGGCACCTATGACGACTACCTGCGTAGTCAGGGTGTGTTGATGTAAGGCTGCTGCAAGCTTCAATTGAAAAGCCCTGTCCTGGTGACGGGGCTTTTTGGTTTTCAAGATCAAAAGATCATCCGAATGCGGCGCAGCTCCTCGTAGGAGCTGGCTTGCCAGCGAAAGCGGCTTCACGTCATGCAGCGCCCATGAAACCGCCTTCGCCGGCAAGCCGGGCTCCTACGGGCAGCGGCGTTTTTATTGATCCGCGGTTTGCATGCCGGCGCGGGTGGGCTTGCCCAGGGCATGGGCGAAGAACCGTACGGCTTCGGAAATCATGCTGCGGTGAATGTCCTTGCGGTCTACGCCGTCGGCATCGGTGCACAGTGCCGGCATGGCGGCGATCTGTTCTTCGTTGCAGGGCGCCAGGAACACGAAGTGCCCCGCCCCGGCCAGCAATTTGAAGTCCGGTGCGGTCGGCAGTTTGCGCGCAAGCGCTGCGGCGTTTTTGTCGAACGCCACTAGTTTGTCGCCATCGCCGCTGTATAGCAGCACCGGTACATGCACGTCGGCCAGGGTATGGCGGCCGAACTTCAGGCTCAGCGGCGCCATCAGCAACAAGGCATGCACGCGCGGGTCCGCCACTGGCTGCAAGTCATCACGGTCGACGATCAGTTCGCCTTGAGTGTTGCAGGCATCGTGGTCATCAGGACGTTCCTGGCAATAACGGCGCAGACGATTCAGATCCGGGGTGGCGCCGGACAGGATCAACGCGGTCTCACCGCCCGCCGAATAGCCAATCACCCCGACCTGCTCGGCATTGACGAAGGGCGCGAGCATCCGGTCGCTCACTGTCGCGGTAATGGCTTCGGAAATCTGGATCGGCCGACCATAAAGGTTGCTCAAGGTGCCAAGGCGGCTGTGGTCTTTGGAGTTGTCGCCGGGATGGATCACCGCCACCACCACGAAGCCCTTGCGTGCCAATGAGGTGGCGAGGTCGTGCAGGGCCAACGGGGTACCGGTGTTGCCGTGGGACAGCATCAGCATCGGGAAACGTCCGATCGCGACTTTGGTGTCTTCACCGGCTTCGATCGAGTAGCCCTCGAGCGTGCTGGAATGTTCCTTTTCACTGGACGGATAAAAGGCGATGGCGCGCATCGGCTGCAAGTCCAGCGGATCGAGGAAGGTCATCTCATGGAGACCGACGCTCCAGTGAGGATGTGGCGCAGACGCGGCATGCACCAAACTCAGACTGCCCAGCAGACAAATCAGTAGCGTTGCACAAAGACGCACCATGGGAGGCCCCACCCTGTTACCTGACCGCAGATGTCAGCCCTCGACTGCATAACCTGGGCCAGAAACGGATAACCGCCAGAAACAAAAAACTCCGTACCTGGCCATCACGATGACCAGAGTACAGAGTTTCAGGGGTATTACCCGAGCTGTTTGACGTCTTTACGCAAGCCTTACGCGGCGGCGAACAATTGCTCGCTGATGTGCGCCTGAGCGTCGCTCATGGCTTTGGTGCGCACTTCATCACCGTAGGCCAGGCCATGGGCGCGGACAAACTCGATGTCGGTGATGCCGAGGAAGCCGAACAGCACTTTCAGATAATCTTCGTGCGCAACACCCGTCGCTTGACCGGCATGCAAACCACCGGCAGTCGAGACGATCACCACTTTCTTGCCGCCGCACAGGCCTTCAGGGCCGGCTTCGGTGTAGCGGAAAGTCTGGCCGGCTACGGCGATGCGGTCGATCCAGGCTTTGAGTTGAGTCGGGATGGTGAAGTTGTACATCGGCGCGGCAATCACGACGGCATCGGCGGCGATGAATTCGGCCAGGGCCTGCGCGCTCAGATCGGCTTCGTGCTGTTGCGCGGCGTTGCGCAGCTCCGCGGCGGTGCCGGCGGCGACCAGGGTGGCGGCGGAGAAATGGCTGATGGAATCGGCGGCCAGGTCGCGGTAAGTCACTACAACACCAGGCTCGGCGGCTTGCCAGGTTTTGACCACTTCGCCGCTCAGCTGACGGGAAGCCGAGTTGTCACCCAGAATGCTCGAATCGATATGCAGTAATTTCATGTGGGATCTCCAATGTGAGGATCGCCACCGGGCGATCTGATGGAGACAATCCTACCGACGAAACCAATAGATTATTAGTCGGCAACAATGCGATAGTTTGTCCCACTGATAGAACAGTCGAGCTTAAAATCAATGCAAGATCTCAACGACCTCTACTACTTCGCCAAAGTGGTCGAAGCCGGTGGCTTCGCGGCGGCCGGGCGTTTACTGGGGATTCCCAAGTCGCGGTTGTCGCGACGCATCGCCGAGCTGGAAGAACGCCTGGGCGCGCGCCTGCTGCAACGCACCACCCGCCAACTTAACCTGACCGCCGTGGGCGAGCGCTACTTGCGGCATTGTCAGGCGATGCTGCTGGAAGCCGAGATGGCCGACGAAGCGGTGGCCAGCATGTCCAGCGAGCCCCGGGGGCGTTTGCGAGTGTCTTGTCCAGTGGGGTTGGCTCACCAAATGCTGCCTGGGGTGATCAGTAAGTTCCTGGAGAAATTTCCTCAGGTTCAGCTGGACGTCATGCTGCTCAACCGTCGGGTTGATCTGATCAACGAGGGTGTCGATGTTGCCTTGAGAGTGCGGGATCTGGGTGATGAAGATCCATTGCTGGTCACCCGGCGCCTGCGTCAGGCCCAGATGCTGTTGGTGGCCAGCCCTGCATTTCTGCTCGGCCGTGAAATCAATCATCCTGAAGACCTGAAAAACCTGCCCGTGCTCGGCGCCCTGGAGGCCGACCGCATGGTGCATATCCGCCTGCTTGATCAACAGGGTAAAAGCTACGACCTGAACCTCGAAGCGCGATTGGGCTGCGACGATTTCATCGTGCGCAAAGCCTGCACCCTTAGCGGCCAAGGCTTTACCATGTTGCCGATGATGTATTGCGAGCAGGAGTTGGAGAACGGCTCGCTGGTGCAACTCTTGCCCGACTGGTCATTGCCGGGCGGTTGGCTGCTAGCCGTCTACCCTCATCGACGCGGGGTGATGCCGGCAGTGCGCGCCTGGATCGACCATCTGATCGAATCATTCAATGCGTGTGGGGACAGACTGTTATGAAAGCCGGATTAATGAGCGAAGAGGACGTCGCGCAATTCTGCCTGGCACTGCCCGGTGCGCGGGAGGATTACAAGTGGGGTGGTGTGCGGGTGTTTTCGATTGCCGGGAACAAGATGTTCGCTTTGCAGAACCTGCGGGGACAGTCCCTGGCTTTCAAGGTCGACAAGGACCTGTTCCTGGGCCATTGCGACCGGCCGGGCATTCACCCGGCGCCGTATCTGGCCCGGGCCCAGTGGGTCATCATGGAAACGCCCTACCCGCTGGGCACCGAAGAGCTGCAAGGCTTGCTGCAACGTTCCCACCAATTGGTGGTGAGCAAGTTACCCAAGCGCACACAGGTCGGCTTGTTGCTTTAAAGTGCTTTAAAACAACGCGAACAGGTTAGCGCCCAAAAACAGCTGGTCGATCCAGAACACCTGATGCATCAGCACGATGAGCCAGAACACCAGTTGAAACGAGACTTTGCGGGTCTTGTGCCGAAACGCTTGCTGGGCCAGCAAGGCGCCCGGCCAACCGCCCGCCAGCTCCACCGCGTGCAAGACGTTTTCCGGTGTGCGCCAGCTGTCGGTGCGGGCCTTGTGCTTGTCGCTCCAGTACAGGAAAAACGCCAGCACGCTGACGATGCCGTAGGCCGCCAGGGGAATCACCGACACCCCGCGCAGCCACAGCGACATCGAGCCAAACAATGGCACTGCGCACAGCACAGCGAACGCCAGCAGTTTCAGCCGCAGGTTTTGAATGGCTCCCCCGGACTTGCGCCCGGGGTTGTTGCGTGCGGCGGAGTCACTCATGGTTTGACCGCTGTCCAGTCGACCCAGCCGAATTGCCAAGTGGCCAGGATCACCAGACCAAACGCGATGCGATACCAGGCGAATGTCGCGTAGCTGTGGCTGGCAATGAATATCAGCAAGGCCCGGACGGCGATCATCGCAAAGATAAACGCAGTGACGAAGCCAATGGCGAACACCGGAAAATCCGCCGGCACAAACAGATCGCGGTATTTATAGCCGGAGTACACCGCCGCGCCGACCATAGTCGGCATGGCGAGGAAGAACGAGAACTCGGTGGCCGTCTTGCGCGACAACCCGAACAGCAAACCGCCAATGATCGTCGAACCGGAACGCGAGGTTCCGGGAATCATCGCCAGGCACTGGGCGAAGCCGACTTTCAGGGCGTCTTTCCAGGTGATGTCGTCGACACTTTCAGCATGCACTTCATGCTGACGGCGTTCAGCCCACAACATGACGACCCCGCCCACGACCAATGCGGTAGCCACAGTAATCGGGTTGAACAGGTACTCGTGAATCAGATCGGCGAAAATCACTCCCAACACTACCGCCGGCAGGAAAGCGATCAACAGGTTTGCGGTGAAGCGTCGAGCGCTGGGTTGTGTCGGCAAGCCGATGACCACGTCGAAGATCTTGCGGCGAAACTGCCAGACCACCGCCAGGATCGCGCCGAGCTGAATGATGATGTTGAAGGCCATGGCCCGCTCACCGCCGAAATTGAGCAAGTCCGCCACAATGATCTGGTGCCCGGTACTGGAAATGGGCAAGAACTCCGTCAGCCCTTCTACAACGCCTAAAATCAATGCCTGAAAGGCCGTCCAAAGATCCATCAATCCCCCAAGAAGCAATGCCCCAGGCATGCTCCGTTAATAATTTATAAGCGTTAACTGCGATCAACCTTTAGCTGAATCCCCGCGCGCGCAAGATCCACACAAAACCGTAAAAATTGCGTGAAAAAAAGCCTTGGGCTCAGGTTTTTCCGTGCGGGGCCGAAATCCTATCAGACACGCCTCATTTACGCTGCCGCGTAATAGGACCTGAGTCGCGCAGGCCCGATCGGCAACGTGTGGTTGGATGCTGGCGATCGTTTATGACAAGAACAAGAAAACGGAGTAACAGCGTATGAACAGCTTGCGCAGTGTGTCGATCAGCCGACGCTTGTGGCTCATTTTGATCGTGGCCGTAGTGATGCTATTGACGTTGGGCGTGTTGATGCTCAAGCAGATTCACGAGGACCTCTATCAGGCCAAGGCCCAAAAGACCCAGCACGTGGTGCAGACCGCCAGTGGGATACTCACCTACTATCACGGCCTGGAAACTGCCGGCACCCTCACCCGCGACGCCGCGCAAAAACAGGCACTGACCGCCGTGCGCGGTTTGCGCTACGACCAGAATGACTATTTCTGGATCAACGATCTGACGCCGGTCATGATCATGCACCCGACCAATCCGAAACTCGAAGGCCAGAATCTCTCGACGATCCGCGACCCCGACGGTTTCGCGCTGTTCAACGAGATGGTCGCCATCGCCAAGGCCAAGGGTGCCGGCATGGTCGACTATCGCTGGCCAAAACCGGGTGCCAGCGCGCCGGTGGAAAAAACCTCCTACGTCAAACTGTTCGAGCCCTGGGGTTGGGTGATCGGTTCGGGCGTGTACATCGATGACATGCAGGCCGAGTTTTATGCGCAGGTCTGGAAGGCGTCTTTAGTGGGCCTGGTGATTGCCCTGATCATGGCGCTGCTGGTGATCATGATTGCCCGCAGCATCGTGCGCCCGCTCCAGGAAACCGTGAACGCCATGGCCAATATCGCCAGCGGTGAAAGCGACCTGACCCGCAGCCTCGATACCCACGGCCAGGACGAAGTCACGCAACTGGCCCGGCACTTCAACGCCTTTACCGCAAAACTGCGCTTGGTGATCAGTCAGTTGCAGGTATCCGCCGGCGCCCTGGGTCAGTCTTCCAGCGAATTGGGCAATGATGCCGTGCAAGCTCAGCAACGCAGCCAGCAGCAATCGCAGCAAATGGAACTGGTGGCGACTGCGATCAACGAAGTGACCTACGGCGTGCAGGATGTGGCCAAAAACGCCGAGCATGCGGCGAGCGAAATGCGCAATGCCGAATCTCAGGCGCAGCAGGGCCAGGTCAACATCGACGGCAGCTTGCAGCAGATCGAAAAGCTGTCTTCGACCATCGATCAAGCAGTCGAAGTGATTCGTACGCTGGCCGACGAAAGCACACAAATCGGCAGTGTCCTGGAGGTGATCCGCTCCATCGCCGAGCAAACCAACCTGCTGGCCCTCAACGCCGCCATCGAAGCCGCCCGGGCCGGTGAGCAAGGTCGCGGGTTTGCGGTGGTTGCCGATGAAGTGCGCCTGCTGGCCCAGCGCACTCAGAAGTCCACCGCGGAAATCCAGTCGATGATCGAACGTCTGCAAAGCCATTCCGAAGCGGCGGTCAAGGTGATTGGCGACAGCAGCCGTGCATCGCAATTGACCATCGAGCAGGCCGGGCTGGCCGGCGCCAGCCTGAATGCCATCGGCCAGGCCTTGCGCAACCTCAACGGGTTGAACGCTTCCATTGCCAGTGCGACCTTGCAGCAGGCCCATGTGGTGGAAGACATCAATCAAAATGTCACCCAGGCCGCCGGGTTGTCCCACAGCACGGCACTGGCGGCCGAACAGTCGAGCGTGGCCAGCGTTCACCTCAAGGAACTGAGCGAGCAGCTTAACGGGTTGCTGAAGCAATTTCGGGTGTAACTTTTCTCTGCACCCGGCATTGTCCTCCTGTAGGAGCGAGGCTTGCCCGCGAAGAACGATGACGCGCAGTATCTGAAAAACCGCGGTGCATTCTTCGCGGGCAAGCCTCGCTCCTACAGGCATTGGCAAGCCCCATTCCCCACTACAAGCCCATTCCCCACAATCCGGGTACAATTCGCCCCCCCTCATTTTTACGACACCAAGGAATCTCCATGTCCGGGCTTGAACTGTTTGCTGCCGCCCTCGGCGTGATTGCCGTCTGGTTGACGGTCAAACAGAACCCTTGGTGCTGGCCGATCGGTCTGGTCATGGTGCTGCTGTATAGCTGGATCTTTTTCGAGGTGAAGCTGTATTCGGACATGCTGCTGCAAGTGATCTACGCCGGTTTGCAGATCTACGGCTGGTGGCAGTGGACTCAGGGGACCGCGACTCATGGCAAGCGGCATGTCAGCTTGCTCGATGGAAAATCCATTGCGCTCGGTCTGGCCGTGGGCGCAGTCGGCAGTTTGCTGCTAGGCGCCGCGATGGCCCACTGGACCGATGCCGCCCAGCCTTGGCTCGATGCGGCGTTGACTGGTTTCAGCCTGGTGGCGCAGCTATGGATGGCGCAAAAACGTCTGCAATGCTGGCCGTTGTGGATCGCGCTGGACGTCATCTTCGTCGGCCTGTTCATCTACAAAGAGCTGTACCTGACCGCCGGTCTTTATGGGGCTTTCGCACTGCTGGCGGTGCATGGCTGGCGGACGTGGCGCACCGATCCGGCGTTGCGCACATGAAGGTTTTGGTACTCACAGGGCCTGAATCCAGCGGCAAGAGCTGGCTCGCCGCCGAACTGCAACAGCAATTCGGCGGTGTTCTGGTGGGCGAATACGTGCGCTGGTTTATTGAGCAGGAAGCACGAGACACGTGCCCGGCCGATATCCCCGACATCGCTCGCGGTCAGCTGCAGTGGGAGGATGACGCCCGCACCCTGGGGCCGCCGTTGCTGATTCTCGACACTCACTTGCTGAGCAACATGCTTTGGAGCCAGACCCTGTTTGGCGATTGCCCGGCCTGGCTCGAGCAGGCGCTGCTGGCTCGGCACTATGACTTGCACTTGCTGCTGTCGCCCGAACAGGTCGACTGGACGGATGACGGTCAGCGTTGTCAGCCAGAGCTGGATGAACGCCGGGCTTTTTTCAGCGCGACTCAGGCATGGCTGGAGCAGCATCGACAGCCTGTGCAAGTGCTTCAGGGCGATTGGGCCGAACGCCGGCTTCAGGCATTGCAAGCCGTCACTCTGCTGCTCGGGCGCTGACCTTCCTTGATTTGGGCCAACACTCAAATCCCTGTGGGAGCAGGCAAGCCCGCTCTTACAGTGATTGGGTTGATCAGACGGGGACCTGGCCAAATACCCAGCAGTTGTTGCGGAATTTTTGCAAAATTCGTCCGTTTCTGAAACATGCGTCCCCTCTCGAACAGCCCGTTTCAACGCTGGCCTTCGTCTTGTCATACCATCTGTTAAAACGCTGATACATCCCACCTAAGCCCTTGGATCCAGAGTGTTTGCGATCCTTTATCGCATTGTCGCCCCGGCGGTCTTCTCAAACCTGAAACACCTCACTCCATCGATCCACTTGCCTTGATCGATAACCCTCTGAATCAAAACAACAATCAAAAACCGGCACAGCTTTCGCTCCCTCCTTCACAAGGCTGACTAGGGCCAGTCCACAACAAAGAAGGAATTGCCGCGGTGGGGACATTTGAAAAAAGCATCTATAGCCTCCTGCTGATCGGATGCGCACTGGGCTCAAGTGTCAGCCTGCCCGTACTGGCTGACAACGGCATCATTATTATCAAACGTGATGTCCAACCGCGCATGGCAACGCGTGCGCCGGTGATGCCCGACCCTAGCCCCACGACCGCCAATGCCAACCCGTCCAAACAAGTCCTCAGGCAAACGAACGAGTTGAGCGACGGCGACTTTGCCGGCGTCGCGACTGGTGCAGGCATCTCCGGTCTGGTCACTCAAAATACCAACAACCTGGGCGGCAATATCACCAACCAGACCCAGCTTTCCAACCTCCCCGCTGGACGTTCGGGAAATTCGGGCAACGGTATTGCCAACATGGTCAATTCAAACATCCAGCAAGGCCTGGGTGCTCTGAAAGTCATAACGGGAGACCGTTAAGATGAATCGTACGCTGCTGATGATCGCCATGTTTTGCAGTGCATCGACCTTTGCTCAACCTCCCGCCATCAATAACGCCGAAATCGACGGTTCGGGCATGCAGCACCAGGGCAACCTCTCGGTCAACCAGGCGGCGGGCGATCAGCAGCAACAGGCCAACGCCCGAGCCATCGCCATTGGCAACAGCGCCAGCGCCACCACACAGATTCGCCAACGGCTGCGTACGCAGGTCGACCCCAGGATCGATGCTCGATCCAGCATTCAAGGCGACTCCTTCAGCCACGGCAACGGCGTACTGGGCGTCAACCAGAGCGCGGGCGCCAGCAATCAGCAAGCCAATGCCCTGCGGATAAGCATCAGTAAACAGCCGCAAAGTATCGACGACAGCGTCCTCATGCAGCAGAACGTGGCGCTGATCACCAACTCCGATCCAACTGACTCTGCACCAGGCAATCGCCAGGTCGCTACCAGCGATCAGGCCTTCACCGGTAGCCGTGGGGTGATCCAGTTGAATCAGAGCTCCGGGGTGGGAAACCGAACGGCCAACACCCTGAGCGTACGGGTTACGGATTGACCCAAACAGGTAGGAACAACACTTAACCTAAAATAAGTACGGAGAATCACCATGAAACCTTCGATGGCACTAAAGCCTCTGGTTTTCGCAATTGCTGCGGTCATGGCTGTTGCTGTACAAGCTAACGATCGGCGTGACAATGACCACCACCATGGCCATCATAACAACGGTCATCACACCCCTCCTCCAACAAAGATCCCTGTCTATGCGACGGCCAATGCCTGGGATAACCAGAGCAGTACCGACAACCGCATCCGTAACGAAGGGACGATCAACGAAGCTGAAATGAACAGCTCTGCCACAGGCGCCAGCGGCAACGTCGGCGTCAACGTGGCTGCAGGTAGCGGCAACCAACAAGACAACGCGTCCGCCATTGCAAATGCTGCCTCAAACTCCAGTCAGGACAACAGCTTCGTGTTCGGCACTGCCGAAGCCACCGCCGACGTCACGCAATACAGCGACAATAACAGGGTCAACAACTTCGGCAGCACAGCCTCTGCCGTGATGGGCGGATCGGGTAATGGCGGCAGCGGTAACATGGGTATCAACATTGCTGGTGGCGACCTTAACCAACAGAAAAACACCATGGCCATTGCCAACACCAATGCCCCGCTCGGTAACGCAACAGCCACCGCCTCTGCCGATCAACAAGGGCCTGGCCTGGTCGTGAATAACAACGCCGATCGGACGTACCGCCTGGATACGTTCACATTTACCAGAACGGCCACCGGTAGTTCCTCTCGCGATAAGTCTTCCGATTTGAGCGTTGATAAAAGCGCTTCTTCGAGCTTTGACGTGAGTGGTTCCAGGAGTTCTGATGCGAGTGGTTTCAGGAGCTCTGATGTGAGTGGTTCCAGGAGCTCTGATGCGAGCGGCTCCAGGAGTTCGGATAGCAGCTCTACTCGCAGTGCGTCTTTGAACGTTGATGTGGACGCGTCTGCGAATGCTACCAGAACTGTTACTTGGAATAATGGCTTTGGCGATCGCACCCGCACCAGGTCTGTCGATGCATCGCTTGACGCATCGCTCGATGCAGATTTCGACGCATCGCGCGAAAGATCGAGCGATTCATCGTTCGACAGATCGAGCGATTCCTCGTTCGAAAGATCGTTCGATAAATCGTGGGCGAAATCGTCCGACTCCTCGTTCGAAAAATCGGGCAGTAAAGAGTCCGAATCTTCGTACGACAAATCGAAAACGTTCAGTGAGAGCAGCTCTTTCGATTTGAGCAACACCTATTCCTATCAAGTGCTGACTCCAACTGGCTGGGCAAACCCTGTGACCAACACTGCGTCCCTGAACGGCTCGGTGAATGGTGGCAGTGGCAACCTGGGCGTCAACGTAGCTGCCGGTGTGGGTAACCAACAAAGCAACTCGCTGGCCATTTCCAACAACTCGTTCTAATGGCTGTCTCTGGAGGCCCCCTTACGGGGGCCTGTTTCAACACCACCAGAAGGCGTCTTTCCATGCGCATTATCGTCTTGGCATTTTTGCTTTGCGTGGCCAGTGTGATCCTTTGCGTGGGCGGTGTGATGGCTGCACAATTGCCGCTTTCCGTCATGCCGGGCGGCGCGGTGGTGTATAAGCCGATCCAGAGCATGCGCGAGCGTAAATTTGCCGACCTGGTGCAACAGAAAACCGACTTCAGTTGCGGCGCAGCTGCGCTGGCGACCATCTTGCGCCAGGCCTATTGGCTGGACGTGAATGAAGAACAGATCATCGAAGGCATGCTGGCGCACTCCGATCAAGATCTTGTCCGCGTCCAGGGCTTCTCCATGCTCGACATGAAGCGTTACGTGGAAAGTATCGGCATGCGGGCCCGTGGCTACCGGGTAGCGCCGCAAACGTTGAGCGAAATCAGAATTCCTGTGGTGGTACTCCTGGATATCCGTGGCTACAAACATTTTGTGGTCATGCAAAAAGTCCATGAGGGCTGGGTCTATATCGGAGATCCGGTACTCGGTCATAAACGCTACAAAGTCGACGACTTTGTAAAAGGCTGGAACGGCATCATCTTTGCCGTGATCGGTCAGGGTTACGACAAAACCAATGCGTTGCTCGACCCACCCATGCCACTGACCGCCAAGAACCGCATCAACACCTTCACTCCGGTGCGAGACGCAGAGTTGATGGATTTCGGATTCATCCAAAGCGACTTCTTCTAATGACAAGGAGCACGACGCTCCGGGAGCATCCAATGAAGACTCCAATCTGGCTGATCGGGGCTTGCCTGGCCGCCAGCCTGCCGACCCAGGCACAGACATTCAAACCCATTGAATTGAAGGATCATGAATTGGCGACCCTGCGAGGCCGGTATGTCATGCCGGGACGGATCATCAGTTTCGGCATTGTCATGACCAGCACTTGGCAAAATGCCAATGGTGAAGTGATCGGGGCAACGTCCTCGATGCAAATTCAACAATCGACCATCACGCCACAGTTCTATGTGTCGATGATTGACGAAAAAGGTAATGGCTCAGTGTCTTCGCAAGGCACCGGCATCGTCGTTGGCGGCAGTGGCCTCAACAGCACCGAGGGCGTCACTCAAGTCGTGCGTGCTGCTGGCGACCACAACACTGCCTACAACGACGTTCATATCAATGTCACAAAGGCTAGCCAAGCGCCAGCAACGCAACAGCAGGGCCAGGCGTTGGCCGCAGGCTCGACGTTGGCCAGCGCCAATGGCGCGGGCTCGTTGAGCGTTTCCTCGACCGGTGCAGGCGTGCAATTCAACATCGTGGCCAGCAACAACCAGGGCAGTACCGTACAACGCTTGGCCCAGGGCGGGTTGATGCAGAACACGACGTTGCTCGGCGGTGGCAACCAGGTCAACAACCTCACATCCTTCAATGTCGTGCTACGTGACAACGAATCGACAGCCGGCTCGCTGAACGGCAACCTGGACCAACTCAGAGGTCTTCGCACTCTCGGATTTTGATCTACGCTCAGTTTCACCCGATGGAGTCAGAAGGGACGGCTAACCCATGCACCGATCGTTGACGTTCAGAGCTATCGTTTGCTTGAGTAGCCTGGCGCCGGCCACACTGCTGTACGCAGCACCGGACCCCCAGGTCGAAGCACTAAAACAAGAACTCATGGAGTTGAAACAGCGTTACGAAGCACAACAGAACGCGCTGATGGTACTCGAGCAACGCGTTCGCCAAGTTGAAGAAACACCTGCGACACCTGCTCCCAAGCGCCTAACCAAATCCCCCGCAGAAACGCCCGGGAGTGGTCAGTCGGTGGCCGCCGGTGCGCCGGGAACCACTGGCAGTTCATACGGCCAATCGCTCAAGGATGATTCGGCGCCTGCGCAAAGCGTTTCCAACCTGTATGACGAAGCCAGCGGCTTTTTCGGCGGTGGCAAGTTCAGCGTCGAAACCGGCCTGACCTACACGCACTACGATACCCGTGCATTGGTACTCAACGGTTTCCTGGCACTGGATGCGATTTTCCTCGGTAACATCAACCTCGACCGTATCAAGGCGGATAACTGGACCCTTGACCTGACCGCTCGCTACAACGTGGCACAACGTTGGCAGTTCGACATTAACGTCCCGGTGGTTTACCGCGAATCAACGTATTCCTCCGGTGGCGCCGGTGGCGCAGGCCCGGTGACATCGGACGCAACCGTTACCCGCGACCCGACCATCGGCGATGTGAACTTTGGCGTTGCTTATAAGTTTCTGGATGAGGCGGCCAATCTGCCCGACGCGGTCTTTACACTGCGCGTCAAGGCGCCGACCGGTAAAGATCCTTATGGCATCAAGCTGGTCAATGACCCGAACAACGATAACCTCTCGGTACCCGAGGACTTGCCTACCGGCAATGGTGTCTGGTCGATCACCCCGGGTATCTCGCTGGTCAAGAGCTTCGACCCGGCGGTGCTGTTCGGCAGCCTGGCCTACACCTACAACATGGAAGACTCTTTCAGCGACATCAGTCCTCAGGTCAATTCCAAGGTGCCCGGGGACGTGAAACTGGGCGATTCCTGGCAGATCGGCGCCGGCATTGCATTCGCCTTGAACGAGAAGATGAGTATGTCGTTCTCGTTCACCGATCAGTTCGCCCGCAAGAGCAAGATCAAGCCGGACGGTGGCGACTGGCAATCGATTTCCAACAGCGATTACAACTCGGCCAACTTCAACATCGGCATGACCCTGGCAGCGACCGATAACCTGACGATCGTGCCCAACCTGGCCATCGGCCTGACCGACGACTCGCCAGACTTTTCCTTCAGCCTGAAATTCCCGTACTACTTTTAAGTACACATTTACTGAGTTCAGCGTAAATACCTGTGGGAGCGGCGATAGCGACCTGTCTGACACATCAATGGTGGATGGGCTGCCGTCATCGCTGCATGGGTATCTACGAGATTCACTGCCGGGGCCTGGTGTTTTGGAATACATATCCGTTTCTGCGGTTGTGCTGGCTGGCGGTTATTGCCCTTTGTAGGAGCGAGGCTTGCCCGCGAAGGCGGCCTGGTAGCCGATTGGGGTCTTTTATCGTGTACATATCCATTGCTGCGGTCACGGCCGCTGGCGGTTTCGCTTTTACAGCGAGTCACTTGGAAAAGCCCCAAGTAACCAAGGGCTCTTGCCCCGCCATTCGGTGCCTCGCCCAGGCTCGGCATGCCCTCACTCCGGCATTGCTCCGGGGGCCCGCCGCCATCGGCCATCCATGGCCGGGGGCGGCTACCGCGGCATCCTTGCCGCGGTGCCCCCTACGCAATACCTGCGTTCGGCCTCTGGGAAAGGGGCAAGCAGATCAGGATCAAAAGCCAAAGCAACGGCAACGGCAACGGCAACGGCAACGGCAACGGCAAGATCAACAGCTTCGCGAGCAAGCGAGCTCCCACAATTGGAATGGGTAATCCGGGAAAGTTGGTCGGCTGACAGGCCGCCATCGCAGCGATGCGGCGACCCGACAAGCCAGCTCCCACAAAAAATCAGCGCACATCCAAAATCAGCGCCCATCTACTGTGCTTTTCACCACTCAACAGGCCGAGCGTTAGCTCGCCTGCAGCTGTTGATCTTGATGCACCGCGCCCTCGAGAGGCCGAGTGGAGGTTCTGCGCAGTGGGCAACCCGGCATGGATGCCGGGTTAGCCGCGCACGGCCAGGGATGGCCGATCGCGGCGGGCCCACGGAGCAGGACCGGAGCGAGGGCATGCCAAGCCTGGGCGAGGCACCGAACGACAGGGGCAGAAGCGCTTTGGTTACTTTCGCGCTTTTCGAAAGTGACTCGCTGTAAAAGCGAAACCGCCAGCGGCCGTAACCGCAGAAACGGATATGTACCCCATCAAAATCGGAAAGATGTGTAGATCCCCATGCCCATCGCGGGCAAGCCCCGCTCCCACAGGAATTTCGCTTAACTGACTGGCATTGTGGCAAGCCCGTTTACAAGGAGTCTGTAGTGCCTGGTTAAAATGGAAAAGGCCCGCTGCGATGAACATCGCAGCGGGCCCCTTCGTTTCACCGCGCCCTAGCGGATCTGGTGCTTATGCAGCAATCGGTAAAAAGTCGGCCGCGACACACCCAATACTCGAGCGGCGACGCTCAGGTTGTCGCTGTGGCGGTTCAACACATCGCACAACGCCTGACGTTCGGCGCGGGTCTTGTAGTCTTCAAGAGTGCCCATCGGCGTGGCGAAGGCGTGTTGACTGATCAGCCCCAGGTCTCGCGCCTCGATCTGCCGTCCTTCGGCCAGAACCAGCCCGCGCCGTACCCGGTTGGCTAACTCGCGGACATTGCCCGGCCAGTCATGCTTGCCCATGGCGATCAGCGCGTCCTCGCTGAAGCTGCGGGGGCGACGGCCGGTTTCATGGCTGTAGAAGTGGGAAAAATGGTTGGCCAGCATCGAAAGATCGCCATGGCGTTCGCGCAACGGCACAGTGATGACCTGCAGTACGTTCAAACGGTAGTACAAATCTTCACGAAAGCATTTCTTCTCGATGGCCGCTTCAAGGTCGACGTTAGTCGCGGCCAATACCCGCACATCCACCGGAATAGGTTGATGCCCCCCTACACGCTCAATGTGTTTTTCCTGCAGGAAGCGCAGCAGATTGGCTTGCAGTTCCAGGGGTAGATCACCGATTTCATCGAGAAACAGCGTTCCACCGTTGGCCGCTTCGATCCGTCCGACCTTGCGCTGATGAGCGCCGGTGAAGGCCCCCTTTTCGTGGCCAAACAGTTCGGACTGGATCAAGTGTTCGGGAATCGCACCGCAGTTGATCGCCACGAACGGTTTGCTATGACGCTGGGATTGTCGGTGCAGGGTGCGGGCGACCAATTCCTTGCCGGTCCCGCTTTCGCCGCGGATCAGCACGGGAGATTCGGTGGGTGCCAGTTTGCTCAGCAGTTTGCGCAGTTCGCGAATGGGTTTGCTGTCGCCGAGCAGTTCATGTTCAGGCTGATCGATATGAACCGTGCCCTGGCCGCGCAGGCGCGCCATGCCGAACGCGCGACCCAGGGTCACCTGAACCCGTGAGACATCGAACGGCAGGGTATGGAAGTCAAAAAACCATTCGCAGACGAAGTCCCCGACATTTTGCAATCGCAAAACTTCTTGATTCAGCACTGCAATCCACTCAGTACCGCTATGGGTGATCAGTTCCTTGACGGCTTCCGGGCGTTCCAGATGAAAGGGTTGTAAACGCAACAGGCCGACATCGCAGGTTCGTTCGGTGGCGTTTTCCAGGGTACAGCTGTCAACATCCCAACCCACGGCGCGTAAACCCGGCAACAAACGGTGGCAGTCATCGCAAGGGTCCACTACTAACAGACGTCGTAAGACAGGCGCTTCAATCATGACTGTTCCTTGACGCCAAATTTTAGGAAATATTATTAAAAACAGTCATTTGGCGGCCTTGGTTGTAACACTAGCAAGATTTTGACGCGGGCTTGTATCGATTGCTTATAGAGCAGTTTGCTTATTAGTTATAAGAAGCCACTTGGTTAGCTACCTAACGAGTTGAACCTTTCAATAAGCTTTCAGAAACGACCCGAATATCGAATCAATGGAAGAAAGTTGAAATTTCTTTTGATTGTGTGTGACCCAAACCCCGGTTGCGGACATCAGTACAAGTAACCAGCCGCACGGTAAGCCCAACCGACGGCACATCACTTGATTGGGCATACAGAGAGAAGATCCCATGAACGCCCCGCTCCGTATCAACGAAGCACTTTTGATTGCCGACCGCGCATTCCAACCCTTTCAATGCGTGGCCTGGGCACCACAAGACGGTAACGGCGAGCTCAGCCTGACGATCATCGATCGCACTAGCACTCGCATCAGCCGCAAACAAATTCCTAGCAGCGCCTATTCCGATCCAGAGCAACTCGAACATGTGCTGGAAGAAGCCCGTGCCGAGTTGAGCCAGGAAGGTTATAAGCTGCAATCGTGGTCCATGCCGCACTAAGCGTTTTCGCGGATTACCTCCCGGTAATCCGCGCCCCCTCTTCCTCTTAGTTGACGATTTTCTACCGTCAGCTGCGCGACACCACTCACCTGTTTCAACTTCTAACCCGCCAGATTACTTGGCAGGCTTGGCAGTGGTACGAAAAGACATTGTTCTGGCACAAAACGCCCACCTCCGGCTCATGAAGACAGTTGTGCGCCGGGTCATTCAGGGATTGAATGTTATGCTCAGGCAGTCACCTTCCGGGCACCCGGATAAGGACGCCTGGCAAGGAGATGGATGCATGTCACCCCAGACTGCTTTTGCCGTACCTGCAACCGTGAATGGCGCCGAACGACTCGATATGAGTTTCGCAGGCACCGGCAAGACTCAAGTGTATTTCGCCGGTAGTCTCTCCAGCATGACCAATGACGTTGCGATTGACCACGTCGGTCGGTTGTTGGTGGCGGCAAAGGTCGGTACGCCGGGCGGCCAGCGTTTTGGCCTGGCCCGCTTGCTTGCAGATGGTTCGGCGGATCTGGCATTCGGCAAACAAGGCAGCATCAGTGGGCAGTTCGCACACGGCTTCGAGGCCATGGCTGGCAAGGTACGGGTGTTGACCAACGGGCACATTCTGGTGGCCGGCCTGCATTATGAAAATGCTCACCGGACGCTGCCCGCCCTGGCGATGTTTGATCAGCAAGGCTGCCCGGTCCAGGGTTTTGGCGACAATGGACGCTGCGTGGTGCGCCTGCCGGGCGATCTTTCCCGGGGCGCTCGCGACGCCTGGTTACCGCCCGGCGTGACTAGCGCCGAAGCCTGTGATGTCTGTGTGCAGGACGACGGTCGAATCCTGCTGCTGGCCAATCATTACTTCGAACCGACCGATCACGTCGGCATGCTGATACGACTCAACGCCGACGGCTCGCTGGACGACAGCTTCAACGGTCGCGGTTTCGTCATGGTCCGGCACTTGTTGATGAACACCTGGCTCAACAGCCTGAAGGTGCAGCACGATGGTCGGATCCTGGTGAGTGGATCAATCAACTTTCCCGAGGAAGGTCTGTTGGCACGTTATCACCCGGATGGCCGACTGGACGACAGCTTCGCCATGGATGGTTTCATGACCTTCAAGGCACGGGAATACAGCGCTCAAATCTGCCAGATCGTTCAGCATGAAAATGGTGACTTGCATTGCTTTGGCAGCAGTCGCGACCCGATGCACTGCCTGTCTCTGAAAGTTCACAGTAATGGCCGACCAGATATTCATTGCAACGGTGGCCAGCCAAAGCTATTAGGCGTCGGCCGCAGCAGTTGCCGCTGGACCGCCGCCGAGACTCAGCCGGACGGACGTGTGCTGACAGTTGGATCGACGGTCGGCGGGATAGAAGCCGATCTCATTTTTGCCAGATATTTACCCAGTGGGCAGTTGGATCGCAGTTTTGCCAAGGGCATCGGCTGGTGTCGTACACGCCTGAGTCGTGGTCCACACGCCGCGACTTCATTGGCCATACAGGCCGACGGCTGCATTGTCATAGGCGGCTATTCACTGGAGGGAATCTGCCGCGCGGTCGTCGCGCGTTATCAGTGTTAGGCCAGCGTCATTTTCCTGCACTTGATCTTCTCTGCTTCTTACGGCAAGTTGCGCGCTTCTTAATACAAGGAGTAGCCGATGTCCGGTTCTATGGCCCAGGCCTTCGCGCATAACTTTCTCGGGCACTCACCCCGCTGGTACAAGGCGAGCATTGTCGGCTTTCTGATTCTCAATGCCCTGGTGTTGTGGACGGTCGGGCCGGTGGCGGCCGGCTGGCTATTGGTGCTGGAGTTCATTTTCACCCTGGCCATGGCGCTCAAGTGTTACCCGCTGATGCCCGGCGGCTTGCTGCTGATCGAAGCACTGCTGCTGAAAATGACCACGCCCCAGGCACTCTATGATGAGCTGGTGCACAACTTCCCGGTGATTCTGCTGCTGATGTTCATGGTAGCGGGCATCTATTTCATGAAAGACCTGCTGCTGTTTCTGTTCTCGCGCCTGCTGCTGGGGGTTCGCTCCAAAGCCCTGCTGGCATTGATGTTCTGTTTCCTGTCAGCGTTTCTGTCGGCGTTTCTCGATGCGTTGACCGTCACTGCGGTGATTATCAGTGCAGCCGTGGGGTTCTATTCGGTGTATCACCGTGTCGCCTCAGGCAGCGATCCGCGTAAGGACAGCGAAATCAGTGATGACCGGCACTTGCCCTCCCTCCATCATGCCGACCTCGAACAGTTCCGCGCCTTCCTGCGCAGCCTGCTGATGCATGGTGCGGTCGGTACGGCGCTGGGTGGTGTGTGCACACTGGTTGGCGAACCGCAGAACCTGCTGATCGGCCATGAGATGGGTTGGCACTTCGCCGAGTTTTTTCTGAAGACCGCCCCAGTGTCGTTGCCGGTACTGGCAGCCGGTCTGGTGACCTGCGTACTGTTGGAGAAACTGCGCTGGTTCGGCTATGGCATGCTGCTGCCGGACAACGTGCATACGGTGCTGGCCAATTACGCCGCCGAAGATAATGCCGAGCGCACTGCACGTCAGCGCGCCGCGTTGCTGGTGCAAGGGGTGGCGGCGCTGATTCTGATTGCCGCGCTGGGGTTTCACATCGCCGAAGTCGGCCTGATCGGTTTGATGGTGATCGTGCTGATCACCGCGTTCACCGGCATAACTGACGAACACCGTCTGGGCAACGCCTTCAAGGACGCCATGCCGTTCACGTCATTGCTGGTGGTGTTTTTCGCGGTGGTGGCAGTGATTCACGATCAGCAACTGTTCGCGCCGCTGATCCAGTGGGTGCTGGCGCTGCCAGCGGATCAACAGCCGGGCATGTTGTTTATTGCCAATGGCTTGCTGTCGGCCATTAGCGACAACGTGTTCGTGGCGACCATTTACATCACCGAAGTGAAGCAGGCGTTCCTCGCCGGCCACATGAGCCGCGAACACTTTGAAACCCTGGCGATTGCGATCAATACCGGCACCAACCTGCCGAGCGTGGCAACGCCCAATGGTCAGGCGGCGTTCCTGTTCCTGCTAACCTCGGCGATTGCACCGCTGATTCGCCTGTCGTACGGGCGGATGGTATGGATGGCGCTGCCTTACACCGTGGTGATGGGCGTGTTGGGCTGGTATGCGGTGAGCTTTTGGCTTTGAGGTGATAGGTCTGACGCCTTCGCTGTAGGAACGGGCTTGCCCGCAAAGACGGCGGTACAGTCAACATTGATGTCGCCTGACACACCGCTTTCGCGGGCAAGCCCGCTCCTACAGTGAAGAACGATAACGCGGTTCAGACTGAACTCAGGATGTACCGCTCGATCGCCTGGGCCGCGCCGTCTTCGGTGTTGGCCCCGGTCACCACGTCGGCCTGACGCTTCACCGCCTCCTCCGCCTGCCCCATGGCGATCGACAACCCGGCCCGGTGAAACATCGCCGGATCATTGCCGCCGTCCCCCAGTGCGGCGGTCTGCTCTAGCGGTACACCGAGAAACTCGGCCAGTGTCGCCAATGCCTCGCCCTTGTTGGCTTTCATCGCGGTCACGTCCAGATAGATCGGTTGTGAGCGCGAGACCTGCGCCTGCCCTTCGACCGTGGGCAGCAACTGCGCTTCCAGCTCGATCAACAGTTCGGCGTTGTTACTGGCGGCGACGATTTTGTCGATACCCTCCAGGTAAGGCTCAAAACTCTCGACCACCACCGGCGGATAACCCAGGCCATGCTGCTCTCGCGGGACCAGCGGGCCGTACGGATCCTTCAACAGCCAGTCGCCGCCACTGAATACCCAGACTTCAATGTCCGGCTGATCGGCAAACAGCGTCAGAGCAGTCAGCGCTGCCGTGGCCGGCAAATAATGCGCAACCAGCAAACTGCCGTCCGGGTTGACGATCGTGCCGCCATTGAAGGCCGCCGTCGGCAAATCGATGCCCAAGGCCTCGATCTGCTGCAACATGGCTTTGGGCGGACGCCCGGTGGCCAGACTGAACAGCACGCCGGCCTCGCGCAAGGCGCGGACCGCTTCGATCGTGCGCTGACTGAGGCTGTGATCAGGGAGCAGCAAAGTGCCGTCCATGTCACTGAGCAGAAAACGGATGGAGTGTTGCGTGACGTCACTCACCGACATTGTGCCAAACGCGACCATCGCGGGTCAGCAGTTCGTCAGCGGCCTGTGGTCCGTCTTCGCCGGCCGCATAGTCCTGCATCGTTGCATCCTGCTGCCAGGCGTCGAGAAATGGCTGCACGGCGCGCCAGCCGTTCTCGATATTATCGGCGCGCTGGAACAGCGTTTGATCGCCGGTCAGGCAGTCGTAGATCAAGGTTTCATAGCCGGTCGACGGCTGCATCTCGAAGAAATCCTTATAGGCGAAACCCAGCTCGATATTGGCCATGTTCAACGCCTGCCCGGGCCGTTTGGCCAGCAGGTCGAACCACATGCCTTCGTTGGGTTGAATCTGGATCCGCAGATAGGTCGGCTGCAACTCATCGACCTCGGTATCGCGGAACTGCGCATAGGGCGCCGGTTTGAAGCAAATGACAATCTCGGTGTCGCGCGCGCTCATGCGCTTGCCGGTGCGCAGGTAGAACGGCACGCCGACCCAGCGCCAATTGTCGATCATGACTTTGAGCGCGACATAGGTTTCGGTCGTGCTGTCGGGCGCCACGTTGGCTTCCTGGCGATAACCGGGCAGCGATTCGCCATCGATCTCACCGGCGGTGTATTGGCCGCGCACCGAGTTGGCCCGCGCTTCCTCGGTCGACCAAGGGCGGATCGCGCCGACGACTTTAGCTTTTTCGCCGCGTACCGCATCGGCGCCAAAAGCGGCCGGTGGCTCCATGGCCACCATCGCCAATAATTGAAACAGATGATTGGGCACCATGTCCCGCAGGGCGCCGGTGACCTCATAAAAACTGCCACGGGTTTCCACGCCGACGGTTTCGGCGGCGGTGATTTGCACGTGGTCGATGTAATGGTTGTTCCAGAAGGCTTCGAACAAGCTGTTGGAGAACCGGCTGACCAGAATGTTCTGCACGGTTTCCTTGCCCAGATAATGATCGATCCGGTAGATCTGCTTTTCCGTCATCACTTTGAGCAAGCACGCGTTCAAGGCTTCGGCGGTGTGCAGATCGGAACCGAAAGGTTTTTCGATCACTACCCTTCTGAACGCTTCAGGGGTTTCCTGGAGCAATCCGGCAGCGCCGAGACGCCGCACCACTTCGCTGAAAAAGCGCGGCGCTGTGGCCAGATAGAAAATCGCATTGCCAGTGCCGCTGGCGGCAATTTTCGCCGCCAGTGCTTCGTAAGTGCGTTCGTCGAGGAAGTCGCCCTGGACGTAGCTGATGTGTTTCGCCAGTTTGGCCCACAACGCCGGATCAAGGGCTTGATCGCCCTTGCCGACCTTGGTCGCCACTTCCGCCCGAATGAAATCTTCGAGTTTTTTGGCGAAGGCTTCGTCACTGATGGCGTTGTGATCAACGCCGATGATCCGCAGTCCATTCCCCAGCAAACCATCGCGACTCAGGTTGTACAGCGCCGGCATCAGCAGGCGTTTGACCAGATCACCATGGGCACCGAACAGAAACAGCGTGGTTGGCGGTGCCGGTTCCGCCTTGGATTTCCTGCGGATCACATGGGTCATTTTTTCGGGGTCTCCACATGGCCACCGAAGCCGAAGCGTTGGGCAGAGAGAATCTTGTCGCCAAAGGTGCCTTGCCCGCGCGAACGGTAGCGCGAGAACAGCGAGTTCGACAGCACCGGAACCGGCACCGATTGCTCCATGGCGGCTTCGATGGTCCAGCGACCTTCACCGCTATCAGCCACCGAGCCTGAGTAACCGTCGAGTTTCGGGTCGCTGGCCAGCGCATCGGCGGTCAGGTCGAGCAGCCAGGACGACACCACGCTGCCACGACGCCAGACTTCGGCGATGTCGGCAACGTTCAGGTCGAAGCGCTGATCTTCCGGCAGGTTGGTGCTGGCCTTGGTCTTGAGGATGTCGAAGCCTTCGGCGAAGGCCTGCATCATGCCGTACTCGATGCCGTTGTGAATCATCTTCACGAAATGTCCGGCACCGGCCGGGCCTGCGTGGATGTAACCGCGCTCGGCGCGATCGTCATCGGACTGGCGATCCTTGGTGCGCGGGATGTCGCCCATGCCCGGGGCCAGGGTTTCGAACAGCGGGTCGAGACGCTTAACGGTCTCGGCATCGCCGCCGATCATCATGCAGTAACCACGCTCCAGGCCCCAGACGCCACCCGAGGTGCCAACGTCGATGTAGTGCAGGCCTTTTTCCGACAAGGTTTTGGCCCGGCGGATGTCGTCTTTATAGAAGGTGTTGCCACCGTCGATGATGGTATCGCCAGCGTCAAGCAAGGTGCTCAGGGTGTCGATGGTGTCTTCGGTCGGTGCGCCGGCGGGCAGCATGACCCATACCGCGCGTGGTTTGCTCAGGCCAGCGACCAGGGCTGGCAAGTCGGCAACACCGGTGGCGCCTTCTTCAACCAGGGTGTCGACAAAGGCGATATTGCGGTCGTAAACAACGGTGGTATGTCCGTTGAGCATCAGGCGCCGCGCAATATTGCCGCCCATGCGGCCCAGTCCAATAATCCCGAGTTGCATGTACTGATGCTCCCTACTACAAATAAAGTGTGTCAAAGGTTATAGCCCAACGCGGCTCATGAGGGTTAGTCCAGAGCGGCGGGATGAAGTTTCCGGGCATTGTGCCCGATCCAGACTGATAACGTCGCGAATCGTGCCGAAGACACAACGACCATGAAAAATAAAAAAGTTCCCTTCGAGGGCAAAAGAAACCAAAATTGGCGCCGATAGTAGGTAAGCACCTGATCCAGGGAGCGAACTTACAGTTGAGACAGCCATTTGCGAGGTGAGCAATGGGCACCGTACACACAGCACTGCCAGCACAAACCCTTTACGTCACGATCCGTCGCGATGAACTGCGCCAGTTGAAAGACGAGCGCGACCAGTTGAAACGGGAAGTCGCGCAATTGCGCCTGCTGACCCAAGGTAATCAGGCTCAGCCCTTGCCTGTCACCCAACGTGTTCCCCACGCCTGACCCCCTCGTTTGAATCGGAAACAGCCTGCTGTTTCCGACTCGCTGCCCCCCTGCCCGCTGCGGCAACTCACAAAGTTTTCACACCTGTTTATTGATAATCCGGCTCATTGTGGCCGCTCGGTATCCGCGCGGTGCCCGTTCGTCTGTGACAGGGACGGTCGAAGTGATTATCAGGCTGGAGTGTTGAATGGCTTTGTTTAGACGCAGCAAAACGTCTGCGAAAGGTTTTGATTGGGCAGGGTTTCTCTGGTTATTTCTGTTTTTCTGGTACTTTTCCGGCATCACCCAACTGCTGATTCAACTGACGGGCACCTCCGGTTTTGCCGGGTTCCGCCAGGCCTTTGTGATGAGCGCCATCTGGCTTGCACCGATGCTGCTGTTCCCTAAAAAAACACGCATCCTGGCCGCGCTGATCGGCGTGGTGCTGTGGGCCTGCTCGATGGCCAGCCTCGGTTATTTCTTTATCTATCAGCAGGAATTTTCCCAGAGCGTCATCTTCATCATGTTCGAATCGAACGTGTCTGAAGCCGGCGAGTACATGACCCAGTATTTTGCCTGGTGGATGGTGCTGGCATTCCTCGCCCATACCGCATTCGGGTTTTTCCTTTGGACCCGCTTGCGTCCGGTGTACCTGCCACGTGGCCAGGCGCTGGTCGCGGCAACGGCGATTCTGCTGGCCGTGGTCGGTTACCCGCTGATCAAGCACACCCTGCGCACCGGCAGTCTGGCGAGTGGCTTCGAGAAATTCGAAACCCGTATCGAGCCCGCTGTGCCGTGGCAGATGGCGGTGGCCTATCACCGTTACCTCAACACGTTGGCTGGCATGCAAGACATGCTCGACAGCGCCAGCAAGATCCCACCCCTCAAGAACCTCACCGATTCGATGGCCAATCAGCCGGCGACCCTGGTGCTGGTGATCGGCGAGTCCACCAATCGTCAGCGCATGAGCCTGTACGGCTATCCTCGGGAAACTACCCCGGAACTGGACAAGCTCAAAGACCAACTGGCAGTTTTCGATAACGTCATTACGCCGCGCCCTTACACCATCGAAGCATTGCAGCAGGTACTGACGTTCGCCGACGAAGAAAACCCGGACCTCTACCTGTCGACGCCGTCGCTGGTCAGCATGATGAAACAGGCGGGGTACAAGACCTTCTGGATCACCAACCAGCAGACCATGACCAAGCGCAACACCATGCTCACGACGTTCTCCCAGCAGGCCGACGAGCAGGTGTACCTGAACAACAACCGCAACCAGAACGCCGCCCAGTACGATGGCGATGTGATCGAACCGTTTAACAAGGCACTGGCTGATGCGGCGCCACGCAAGCTGATCGTTGTGCATCTGCTCGGCACGCACATGAGCTACCAGTACCGCTACCCGCCGACGTTCAACAAGTTCACCGATCGCAAAGGTGTTCCGGACGGCGTGCGTGATGATCAGGTGCCGACGTACAACAGCTATGACAACGCGGTGCTGTACAACGACTTCGTGGTGTCGAGCCTGATCAAGGACTACGCCAAGACTGATCCGAACGGCTTCCTGCTGTACCTCTCCGACCATGGCGAAGACGTTTTCGACTCCGCTGGCCATAAAACCCTGGGCCGCAACGAGAGCAAACCGACGGCGCCGATGTACACCATTCCGTTCATGGCTTGGGCTTCGCCGAAATGGCGCGAAACCCATGACTGGAGTTTTGCCGGCGACCTGGGCCGGCCGTACAGCAGTTCGCAGCTGATTCACACCTGGGCGGATCTGGCAGGCCTGAGCTTCGATGAACTGGACCGCAGCAAAAGCCTGGTCAGCGACAGCTTCAAGCCTCGACCGTTGATGATCGGCGACCCTTATGCCCGTAAGCAGAGGCCCTTGATCGACTTCAGCCTGATGAAACCCAAGGGCGCGCCTGTCAATCCGGCGATCGTTCAGCAGTGATTTTGGCGCGAAACCTGTGGGAGCGGGCTTGCCCGCGAAGGCGTCAGCACAGTCAACATTGATGTTGGTTGACGCACCGCGATCGCGAGCAAGCTCGCTCCTACAGCGTCTTGATCCAGAACAGCATCCGGCCGTGCGCCGGATCGAACATGCCTGGCGAAAATCCGAATTTTCCATAGGACGCCTGAGCCACGGCATTACCTTCCAGTACTTCCAGGGTGATTTTGCAGCAACCACGCTGGCGCGCGATGTCCTCGACTTTGTGCAGCATCTTCTGGCTCAGCCCCAACCCGCGAAACTTTGACACCACCGCCACATCATGCACGTTGACCAGCGGCCGGCAGGCGAAGGTCGAAAAACCTTCAAAGCAGTTGACCAGCCCTGCCGGCTCACCGCCGACAAACGCCAGTACGCTGAAGGCATGGGGACGTTTGGCCAGTTCGCCCGGCAGTTGTTGCAACCTATCGGCGGGTAACGAGTGACCGCCGCCCATCGGGTCTTCGGCGTAGTGGTTCAATACAAGACAAATCGCCTCGGCATGCACCGGGTTGGTGTAGCTGGCCTGAAGCACAAGAATTTCTGCGGATTCCATTTCCACCCTCAATCACACACGTTGCCCCAGGTCGCCTCTTGCGCACTGAAAGGTCCAGCGACCTTATCGCGAGCGTCAGGGTGTCGACAACCGATTCCGTTGCGTCCCCCCCAACTTCAAGCCTCGGCGAAACGTTTTAGTTGCATTTCCTGAAGACGACTAAGGGTGCGGCGAAATGGAAACTCCAGATAGCCCTCGGTGTACAACGCCTCCATCGGCACCTGTGCTTCGAGGTACAGGGGCACCTTGCGGTCATAGCATTCGTCCACTAGAGCGATGAACCGGCGCACGCCGTCGTCATGCACCGACAACTGCGGCAGCTCGCGATCCCCCGCCGCCACCCGCTCCACACCGTCTTCAGTGCCGCGGGCGATGCGCCCTTCGCGTTTTTGCGCACTGAGGTTGGGCACGTCGCTCAATAGAATAGCGTTGAAGGTGTCGCACAGGGCCATGAAGTCCATGGCGGCAAACGGCTGCTCGCAGAGTTCGGCATAACGACACCAGAGCACGGTTTGACTGGCCTGCATGACATTGACCGAACGGTAGCCGATCTTGACCGGATCGCCGGACAGCGACTGGCCGACGGTCAAGGCCTTGAACACTTCGCCCAGAGCACCGGGCTGACCCGGTACGTTTACCCAATAGCGCTGCAGACCGGCGCCAGGGTGCAGGCGATGATCTTCCCCGCCATCCACCGCAATCACCTGCATGTGTTGCTTGATTGCGGTAATGGCCGGCACGAAGCGGTCACGGTTGAAGCCATCCGCGTACAGTTGATCCGGCGGCTGATTGGAGGTGCAGACCACCACCACGCCCTGCTCGAACATCACCTGAAACAAACGCCCGAGAATGATGGCGTCACCGATGTCGTTGACGAACAACTCATCGAAACACAGCACGCGCACTTCCTGGCTCAGTTCGCGGGCTAGCGCCTTCAACGGGTCGGCGGTACCGGTCAATTGAAAGGAGCGCTGATGCACCCAGCCCATGAAGTGATGAAAATGCTGACGCCGGGCCGGGACCCGCAGATTTTGGTAGAACTGATCCATCAACCAGGTCTTGCCCCGCCCGACCGGACCCCAGAGGTATACGCCGGTGACCGGCGTGTGGTCTTCATGCAAGGCTTCGTGGCATTTTTGCAGCGCCCACACGGCGTGTTCCTGGGCTTCGTCCTGGACGAAGCCCTTCTGTTCGATGGCGTGTTGCCAGGCGCTTAAGGGAGAGTCGACATTCATGCGCGGCAGTATACGTCTCGGTGGCAGTTGGTGAAGCCTGATCCGTAGCAGCTGTCGAGCTTGCGAGGCTGCGTTCGGCTGCGCAGCAGTCGTGAATCCGATAGACGCGGTGTGTCTGATGCTCCGCATGTTCTGGTTTGACGACTGCTGCGCAGCCGCAGCCTCGCAAGCTCGACAGCTGCTACAAGCCAGCTTCGGCAGGCCCGCGGTTACAGCGAGATATCCAGCCGCGCTATCTTGCCCTGCTCATTGAGGCGGAACATGTAGCGCAGTTCCAGCGGGCTGCCGGGAAACGTGCCGGAGATCAAGTTGTGCACCAGCACTTTGCCGGTGCGCAACTGAACGTCAAGCACCTCGACCCGTGGCTGATAACGTTGGGCGGTGTCTTGCATCCATTGGGCGATGGCTTGCGTGCCGACTTGATGCTGCCCCTCATCGAACACGTTGGCATCCTCAGCGAAAAAACTGGCAACCCTCGACGTATCGCGGGCATTGGCAGCGGCAATGTAGGCGGCGATGGCGGGGGCCAGTGAAGAGGCTGGATTGGACATGTTTACGGCTCCTTGTGAGTTGATTCTGGAGCCATGCTAAAACAAGCCTGTGTCAGTTCTTGTCAGGAGTGAAACGCCCTGCTTCGTCGAGTTGCATCTGCTTGCGCCAGGTGCGCAACAGGTCGCTGCGCCGCCCTGGATAGCGTTCGCCCTGCGCACTGGCGGCGGATATCCGGTCGGTGCGAAACGTGCGATAAGCGCTGCGCAATTCACACCAGGCAACGATGATCCGCACCTCATTGAGGAAACCCAGAGCCAGCGGCCAGATCAGCCGCTGACTGGGCACCTGATTGGCATCGGCGTAATCGATGTGCAGCTTGGCCTGATCGCGGATGGCTTGGCGAAACACGTTCAAAGGCACGGCATTTTGCGGATAGCCGTAACCCGGCGGGCCCGGCAGCACTGTCGGGTTGCGCAAGGCCTCTTGAGCCGCGGGGTCGAGTACCGCGGCGATTTTTGCCAGGGCATCGGCCGCGGCTTTGCCCAAGACCTCATCGCCACGCTGATCCACGTAGCGCAAGCCGAGCACGATGGCTTCGGTTTCATCGGCATTGAGCATCAAGGGTGGCAGAAACAGACCGCTGCGCAATACATAGCCAATCCCCGCCTCGCCAAAGATCGGCGCGCCGAGCGCGGTGAGTTCCGCGATATCGCGGTACAGCGTGCGTTCGGATATCTCCAGTTCGCTGGCCAATGTCGCGGCAGTCACCGGACGACTTTTGCCCCGCAGCACTTGTAACAAAGTCAATAGACGGCTGGTTCGCGACACGGTCGGCAGGCTCTTTCCTGAAAAGTTGTCGGAGCTTAGCAGAGGCTGCTGTCAGATATTGGCAGGAGTCATTCGCCAATCTGAAAAGCTTCGCGGGCAAGCCTCGCTCCTACAAGTACAGCGATTGCCGCGTGATTTGGGCACGACACAAAACCTGTAGGAGCGAGGCTTGCCCGCGAAGGCGTCATACCAGACACCACACATCAGGACTACCGATCGACCTTATGCCTGGCCGCATACAAACACAGCATTTCCATGGCCAATGTCACCGCTGCCAGTGAGGTAATGTCCGCGCTGTCGTAGGCCGGTGCCACTTCCACCACGTCCATCCCCACCAGGTTGATCCCGCGCAAACCGCCGAGAATCTCCAGCGCCTGCACCGTGCTCAAGCCACCACACACCGGCGTTCCAGTGCCCGGGGCGAAGGCCGGGTCGAGGCAGTCGATGTCGAAGGTCAGATACACTGGGTGATCACCGACCCGCGCACGAATCGCCTCGACAATAGCCTCACACCCTTGCCGATGCACCTGCCGCGCATCCAGCACTTGAAAGCCCTGATGATCGTCATTGGTGGTGCGCAACCCGATCTGTACCGAGCGCGACGGATCCACCAACCCTTCTTTGGCCGCATGCCAGAACATCGTGCCGTGGTCGACGCGCTTGCCCTCCTCATCCGGCCAGGTGTCGCTATGGGCGTCGAAGTGAATCAACGACAACGGGCCATGCTGACGGGCATGGGCCTTGAGCAGCGGATAACTGACGAAGTGATCGCCGCCAAACGTCAGCATCGCGCAACCGCCGCTCAGGATGTGTTCGGCGTGGGCTTCGATGCTGTCCGGCACCGACTGCGGCGTGCCGTAATCGAAGGCGCAATCGCCGTAGTCGATCACCGCCAAGTGATCGAACGGGTCGAACGTCCACGGCCAGTGGCGTTCCCAGGCGATCCCGGTGGATGCCGTCCGAATGCCCCGCGGTCCGAAACGTGCGCCGGGGCGGTTGCTGGTGGCGGTGTCGAACGGCACGCCACTGACCACCACGTCGACGCCACGCAAGTCGCGGCTGTAGCGACGGCGCATGAAACTTGTGATACCGGCGTAGGTGCTTTCGGTGGCAGTCCCGTAAAGACTGTCGCGGGTCATGGCCTGATCGTTCTGTGCAGGGACGTCCATGGTGTGTTCCTTATTGTTGGCTTATTGGCGGCTACGGAAAGTGGTCCACAGACGGGTGCGCTGACGCATGTCCTTGAGGCTCATGCTGTGGTCGGCGTACAGCCGCCCACGCACTTCGCTTTGCGGGTAGATGTCGGGATCGTTGCGCACCGCCTCATCCACCAACGGCGTCGCCGCCCGATTGGCCGTGGCGAAGAACAACGTATTGGTCAGCGCGGCGACGGATTCGGGGCGCACGTGGATACCGGTTTCCTTTTCGAACCGCTGCAAGGTGTCGGGCGCCACGTAATCGGCCCAACTGTAAAGATTGAGGACTTTTTCCTCAGCCTGGGCCGGTATGGCCATGGCGAGGAACAGTGCGGGTAAACACAGCATGAAGAACGGAGCCATGACGAACACCTGACCGAGGGAAGTGGTCGCAGGATGCGTCGTCGGTTACATTGGAAAAATACCAAGTTAGTTATCCTGACTTTATTGCGGAGTAATGTTTGATGCTCGGTCAACTTCATGACCTCGATCTGCACCTGCTGCGCCTGTTTGTCAGCGTGGTGGAATGCGGTGGCTTCAGTGCGGCTCAGGGTGAATTGGGGCTGAGCCAGTCGAGCATCAGCCAGCAAATGGCCAGGCTCGAAACCCGACTCGGCTATCGCCTGTGCAGTCGCGGCAAGGGCGGGTTCAAAATCACCCCCAAAGGCGAGCAACTGCTCCTTGCCATTCGAGCCTTGTTCGAGTCCATCGAAGCGTTCCGTCATCAATCCAATGGCGTGGCCGGACGCTTGATCGGCGAAGTGCGCCTGGGCTTGTCCGAAGCGCTTGATCAGTCAGTGCTGCAACGGGTTGCCGAGGCGATCCGGCGCTTTCGCGAACGGGACGAATCAGTGCGTATCGAGTTGATCAGCGCCATGCCCGGCGAAATGGAGCGGCTGTTGCTGCAACAACGGCTGGATCTGGCGATCGGCTATTTCTCACAGGCGCAGAGCGCTTTTGACTACCGCGAACTGTTCACTGAAACCCAGCACCTGTATTGCGCCCCGGGGCATCCGCTGTTCACCGATGAAGCGCCTGACGATCAAGCGCTTCAGGCCTGCGACCGGGTCGATCACCCTTACCGCTTCCTGCGTAGCGACGAGCCGTTTCAGGGGAAGAGGTGTTCAGCGCGTTCCGAGCAGGTCGAAGGCACCCTCGCCTTCATTCTTTCCGGCAAGCATGTTGGCTACTTGCCCGATCACTTCGCCCGCGGCTGGGAAGACAAAGGATTGCTGCGCGCCGTGAGTCAGGGCGATATGAGTTTCGAGGTGGCGTTCCATCTGGCCCGCCATCGCGCGCAGGTGCCGGGAGATGCGCAAAAAGTCTTTGAAGAGGATTTGCTCGCAGCGTTCGCCTGAAGAGCAGAGTGTGCACGACCATCTTCTAATCGCCGATCACCGTCAGCGCGTTGTGCGCTATCGTGCTGGATATCTTCCTGTTCGAGGGCAGAGCCACGAGCGGCTCGGCCTTTTTCTTTACGAGAGCCTGTCCATGCGCAGATTGTTTGTCCTGTCCCTCCTGTTGCTCTCCTTGAGCGCCTGCGCCCTGTTCCCTGATCGCGACCCGCTGAACATCAACGTGGTCGGTATCGAGCCGCTGCCAAGCCAGGAACTGGAAGTGCGTTTTGCGGTAAAGCTGCGCGTGCAAAACCCCAATGAAACGGCGATCGACTACAACGGCGTGGCCCTGGATCTGGAGGTGAACGGTCAATCCCTCGCCTCCGGTGTCAGCGACCAGGCGGGCTCGATTCCGCGTTTCTCCGAAGCGGTCATCGTGGTGCCGGTGAGCGTTTCGGCCTTCTCGGTGCTGCGTCAGACCCTCGGGCTGGGTCAGATCCAGACACTGAACAATCTGCCGTACGTGCTTCGGGGCAAATTGGCCAGCGGCGTGTTCGGCACGATGCGTTTCGTTGATCGCGGCAAGCTCAGCCTGTCGGCGCCGACCACCGGCACGTGGTAATGCTCACGGCTCGGCCCGTGGTTTAACGGGATCGATCACCTGGGTCACGCAATGTTTGAGACCTTCTACGTGCCAGTTGGCCCATAGCCGACTTCTGCCGGTGCTGTCTTCATCCGGCTCTATCGCCAGCCAGTTCCGAGCGGCGATCAGGTAACGCCCCCGTGCACCGATGGGCAACATGGTTCCGGTGATGGCGTAGTCGATCTGTTCCTGGTGCTTGCCAATGGACTCCAGAAACTGCACCGCCAACACCGGCGGTGAAGGATGCACGACCCCGGTCGAAATCAATTGGTAGATCAATCCTGAACCATCGTTGCGATGCCGGGACAACGTCGATTCGATCACGCAAGCCCCTGCCACATGAACATCACCGGATACCAGCGTGACCTTGCAGGATTCGGCATGGGCGAAATCCAGCAATCGCATGATCAACCGCTTGCGTTCGTCTCGATGGGGCAGGCTTCGCCAATGGTCGCGCAAATCGTCCTCGAGTTCCTGCTGCCCCGAGATCAGGTCCAGTGCCTTTTCGGCTGCCTGCAAATCCAGGTACCCCACGGGAATACTCGACATCAGCAGCAAGTGCTTATGCCCCTTGACCTTGCCCAGCCAGGCATAAATCGCATCCCAACTGACGGGCGAAATGATCCGGGTTTGCCGAGCCGGCGGGGTCGTCAAATCCGGCGCACGTTCGCTGCGCAAATCGGGAACCAGCAATGCCAATTCACCCAGGCCGGTAAATCCCAGGTGAAAGCCGTCAGCGGTATCGGGAATCGCACAGGGATGAGTATCAGCGGACGGTTTGAGGTGCGGATGAGTCTGGATCAGTTGCTGCTGGAAAATCCTGAAATAGCGTTTGGCCGTGGCAAACAGCCCCTGGAACACCGGGCTTGAATGCAATATCTCATCGTAGGAACCCCAGCCATCGATGATGTCATGGTCATCCCACATCATCACCGTCGGAACGGCGCTGAGCAGCTTCGCGACCTCTGGCTGTTTCCAGCGCTCCAGATAGAGTCTGGCGAAGAACTTGTCCAGATCGGCTTCGATCACCTTGCTGTAGACCGCCTTTCGACGGTCGGCGAAGGGTTTGGCGAACCACGTTTTCATCGACGACACACTGCTGCGCATATCATCGCTGTAAACCTGATCGCCCCCCATCAACAACAGATGATAGGGCTTGCTTTGATGAGCCCCCCACATGTGCTCCCAACGCTCGTTGTTCCGGTCCACCTTCTCCATGTCTTTGGGGTCCGAGAAACCGTTGCACGACACATAGGCCATGCGCGGAGACTGGCCCTCGGCCGGAACGACGAAGTTGGCCTGCGCGTCCTCTATCTTGATCGTGTAAGTAGTCGCGACAGCCTGGTCTTGCAGCGCTTTTAAATCGATGCGCCAGACGCGGTACTGAGGATTGAGCAACGGGATATCAGCGGTGGCCAACGGTTTGTCGGCAGTGACACCGCCGGGTACTTTTACGCTGGGCGATGATGCGCCCAAGGGTAAAACCACCAGAGCAGACACGTTATAGACATTACCGTTGATGCCACGAAACTGCAGAATCGGGCCGAGTAACAAACTCATGGACAGTCCATCCGTTGACAGGGGTGTGAACGCCTAGAGACTAGACGACAATCACGCCCCCAACGGTTTATGCGTTGAACTGCACACCCGGTTTGGCTCGCTCATCCACCGTCAACTCAAACACGTCCGGGCGCGCGTAGTGCCCGACCACATCGTAGTCGTAACGGGCGCGGATCAGGTCATCGGTGTCGATTTCGGCGGTCAGCAAACCCGCCTCGTCACGCAGCGGCCCCGCGAGAATGTCGCCCATGGGCCCGACAATCACGCTGCCGCCGGCAATCAACGGTCGCTCCGCCGGCCAGTTGGCGATTTCCACGCCCAAGGCTTGGGGCGAGGCCTGGACCTGACAGGCGCTGACCACAAAACAGCGCCCCTCATGGGCGATGTGACGCATGCTGACCTGCCACATTTCCCGCTCGTCCACGGTCGGCGCGCACCAGACGTCCACGCCTTTGGCGTACATCGCGGTGCGCAGCAGCGGCATCATGTTTTCCCAGCACACCACCGCGCCGATCCGCCCGACCTGGCTGTCGATCACCGGCAAGGTCGAGCCATCGCCCTTGCCCCATATCAGCCGTTCGGTGCCGGTGGGCATCAGTTTGCGGTGCTTGCCGACCAGCCCGGCCTGTGGATCGAAATACAGTGCGGTGCAATATAAGGTGCTGCCCGCACGCTCGATCACGCCGATCACCAGATTGGCGCCCGTGCGTGAAGACAATCCGGCCAAGGCGTCAGTCTCGGCACCGGGCACGTCGATGGCATTGTTGAAATACCGCGCGAACGCTTCACGACCTTCCGGCAGTCGATAGCCCAATTGCGTACCGAAGCCCTCGCCTTTGGGGTAGCCGCCGAGCAACGCCTCCGGCATGACCACCAGTGCGGCGCCGGATTCGATAATGGCGGTTTCCCAAGAGAGGATCTGATCGAGGGTATCGGCCTTGCCGCCGGGCAAGGCGCCGATTTGCAGAGCAGCAACGATGGACTTGGGCATTGCAGTGACTCCGTCAGTAATGAAGTGTTGCTCATTCTCCGGCGTCACAGGATCATGAATAAAGCCCGACTCACTGCTGAATGATATGAACCAAATGAATATCGCCACCGTCGACCTCAATCTGCTCAAAGTCTTCGAAGCCCTGCACGAGGAATCCAGCGCCAGCCGTGCCGCGCTGCGTCTGGGCGTGACGCAATCGGCGGTCAGCGCGGCGTTGCGCCGATTGCGTGAGGTGTATGGCGATCAATTATTCGTGCGCACTGGCCGAGGTCTTGCGCCGACGCTCAAGGCCAACCAGCTGAAACCGGTGGTCAGCGATGCGCTGAATAAATGCCGACAGAGTTTGGCGATGGTCGATCCGGCCGCCCACCACTACGAAGGACGCTCGGTCACGGTCGGCTTGTCGGATGATTTCGAAATCGCCTATGGGCGACGATTGATCGAAGAGATCGCTGATCGCGCGCCGAAACTGCGACTGATCTTTCGCCAAACCCATAGCCAGATCGTCGCCCGGGCCTTGATGGAGCGCAGCATCGATCTGGCGATCACGGCAGGCGGATTTGCCGAGCGTTTGCTCAGTCGTCAGGTACTGGGTGAAGGAGATTATTTGTGTTTGGTGGATCCCCTCAGTCTGACCGAAGGGCAGCAGACTCTCAGCCTTGAGGCGTTCGTCGCCCGTGAGCACATTCTGGTGTCATCGGGCGGTTTCATCGGGATCACCGATGAAGGCCTCGCGGCGTTGGGGCTGAGTCGGCGGGTATGCGCGTCGACCACGCACTTTGCCGCGTTGCCGTATCTGCTCAAGGGCAGTCAGGCGGTGGCAACTATCCCAGCTCATGCGGCTCGAAGTATCGCCGCGCTCAGCGGACTGGCGCTGCTGCCCTGCCCTTTGTCGCTGCCACGCTATCCGATCGAGCTGGGCTGGCGCACCAGTACGCAGCTCGATCCGGTGGTATTGAAAGTGCGTGAAGCCATTGTCGCGATCTTTTCCCACTCGTAGGAAATAGTGTCTGGAAGCTTATTTAGCGGCCATCAGCCGATTGACCTCACTGCGCACCATGTTCGCAAATTCCGGGGGCGACATGCCGTCGAGTTCGGAGCGCACCCACTCGGCCCATTTGCCTTTGCGCTTGGCACGCTCACCGAACAACCGTGCGGCTTCGCCCTTGGCTTTGCCCAGGTTGTTTTGCCAGAGTTCGAACAAACGGGATTTTTCATCTTCAAGCGCCGCGCGCTCGGCAAGGGGTTTGTCGGCCAGATTGAAGCTCATGGGAATTTCCTGCTGCGTAAATAGGCGACATCTTACACTGTAGGAAGAAATGTCCTGCCCTGGATTTTCCTCAGGGTGAAGTCGCCAGGCAAAATGGCTGCAACTTTTGCCATGGCGCCAGACTCCATTGTTCACTGCCCATTCACCTGCAAGGAGTACTTCAATGGCCCGTAAAATCATCGATCAAGTCGCCGAGGATCAAATCAAGGATCAGGTCTTCAGCGAACTTCAGGCCCTGATCGAAGAGTCGGAAAAACTGCTGAAGAGCAGCGCTTCACTGGTCGGTGACGAAGCGGACACCCTTCGTGGGCAAATCGCCCAGAAACTCCAGCAGGCCCGCAGTTCAGTCTCCGGTATGCGTGATCGGACCAGGCCCGCGGTCGACGCCACCGAAATCTACATCGGTGGTCATCCTTGGCAAACCGTAGCTATATCCGCGGGATTCGGTTTGGTGGTGGGGCTGTTGTTGGGCCGACGTTAATTGGGAAACACTGGACCTGTAGGCTTGCCGTAATGCCAGTCAGTTAAGCGAATGAACCGCTTTTCGTAGGAGCCAGGCTTGCCGGCGAAGGCGATCTCAAGTCCGCCTTCGCCGGCAAGCCTGGCTCCTACAAAAGCCCGGCCAGTTCCCGCAGATCTGCCAATGTTTGAGGGTCGAGTGCAATGCCGTCGACCTTGGCTTTGGCGCGGTGCTGATGACGCCGATCACCCGGCAACCGCTTGAGCCCCACACCATGCATCTGCCGGACCAGTTCCTGACTGCGCTCGGCAAAATTCTGCCCCGCCGATTTGCTCGGATCGATCACGATCAGCAGTTGACCGGTCCAGGGTGTTTTCGCCCCCGGATGGTTCGACCAGTCGAACTCGAAAGAAAAATTGCCCCCGGTCAACGCCGCCGCCAGCAGTTCCACCATCATCGACAGCGCCGAGCCCTTGTGCCCGCCAAACGGCAGCAAGGCGCCGCCCTCAAGGATCGCTTTCGGGTCTTGGGTCGGCTGGCCGAGGCTGTCCACGCCCATGCCCGCCGGCAAACGCTCGCCTTTACGGGCTGCGATCTGTACATCGCCATGGGCGATGGCGCTGGTCGCAAGATCGAAGACGATCGGATCACCGTTGGCCCGAGGGGCGGCGAAGGCAATTGGATTGGTCCCGAACAGCGGACGATCGGCACCGTGCGGCACCACGCAAGTCATGCTGTTGACCACACTAAGAGCCACCAGACCTTCGTCGGCAAATGGCTCGACGTCCGGCCATAAGGCGGCGAAATGGTGGGAGTTACGAATGGCCAGCACCGCAATGCCTGCGCTGCGGGCTTTTTCGACCAACAATGGCCGTGCCGCCGCCAGGGCTTGTTGCGCGAAACCGTTGCCCGCATCAACCCGGACAAACCCCGAGGCCACGTCCTCGACTACCGGTATGGCCTGACCATTGACCCAGCCGCTCTGCAGCGTCGACACATAACCGGGAATGCGAAAAACACCGTGACTGTGGGCACCGTCGCGCTCGGCGCCGGCGCAGTTGAGGGCCAGGGTTTTGGCGACAGCGGCTGAGGTGCCGTGGCGCAGGAAGATCTGCTCGAGCAACGCCGTCAGCGCTTCGAAGGACAGGTTTTGCGAAACTGCAGTAGACACATGATCGTGTGGCGCAGACATCTGAAGCTCCTTTTTTTTATAAAGTACGGGCAACAGGTCAAACAAAGTTGCAGGGCAACAGGAAAACATTCATCGATTAAGCGCTGTTTCACCAGGCTCCTGTCAAGCCCTCGACGCGGGATCAGGATCAAGCAATATGTACCGCACTCAGGCCGTCCATTGGCCCTACTGTTTTTCCTCGGCCCAACGAGCTGCGATCTCCCATCGCAGCCCATCAGAGGAAACTCCATGACAACTTCCACACAGCCTTATTTTTTCGACGAGGCGCATCGTGGGTCCCTTGCCAAGGAACCCGGTGCTCGCGAAAAAGCGCTGAACTTCACCCGTGATGACCTGAATTGGTTGAGCGGTGTGTATCTTCCCACCCACGCGGCTCGCATGGCGCAAACCAGGCCCATGCAGGTCGATCACCTGCTTCTGCGCCTGAGCGGTGCAACCGATATACCGTTGGCCGGGGCCTTTGCCATGAGCCTGCCCAACACTTCATCGGTGATGCTCTACACGCCATGGAAGGGCCTGATCAAATTCGCCGACATGGTCAGCCTCAAGAATGGGCTCAAGCAATGGCTTGGACAGGCCACCGGGCAGCGAGAGTTGTTGCGCTACCTCTCCATCGAGCAGCGCAACACCGTGTTGGCAACCACGGTCTCGGGCATTTCCACGAAAGAAATCGAAGGGGCAGTATTCCAGGATCAGGAGCGGCTCATCCAACTCAATCAGGCACACAATCTCAAGGCGATGATCGATGAGCTGGTGAAGACCCCGATACTCCAGTCGATGCTGGATGAAACACTTAAAACAGCACTGGCCGGGCGCTTCCCCCAGCTGGATCAGCGGCTGACTCGCCTGGAAAGCTTTACCCGCTCCGGCGCCGATAACATTGAGCGCATCCACAAAGAATCTTCGCTGTCATTGAGCGATGCCTTGCTGCACTACTACCTGACGAATCAGTGGCCACAGGGTGACTACAGGATTTTCTCCCATCCTGGTCATGGCATCAGTAGCGACGCGGACAACCAATACTGGGAAAGCGCGATAACAGAGAGCGCAAAAAACCTTTCGCTTAGCCTTCGCAACTTGCTCGAGACCTTCTGGAACACCCCCATGAGTAACGAGCAATCACGCTCGGACTTTTTTTCCAGATGCCTTTGCGACAGTTATCACACTGTACTTTTGCTCAAACGCCAGCAAGGTGATTTGTCATCGGGCAACTACCTTGAATTGATAACCGTCGGCGAGGCCGGCATCAACGACTCATTGGCTTCGGACAAAAAACTGCGCATCGAAAAAGTTCGTGTCAGCGCACCTCATAAGCACTATGCGGAACTGGCCTGCTCCTTGATGATCACCAGCGCCGATACCCTGAGTTATTTGTATACCCCATCCAGAGGTATCGAAGGCACCTCTGACATGGCTGCAGTCAGGCACATCGTGTTGAACATGATGAAAAGCGAAGGCCGTGAAGACAATCTTCTCGATTTCATGTCCCTCGAAGAACGTGACACGTTCCTCTCATTGAATGAGAACGAGCGCACCATTGTTGGTGAGCCGATTGTCGGCGCGGTGTTCAAGCAACTCATGAAGGACATCCTCGCCAAGCAACTGACAAACCTGACTTATGCGCTGCGCCGCTACCAGGCAAGTGAAGGCATGCTCGACCCGCATGCCTTGATTGACAAGGCGCTGGATATACGAGGGTTGATCGATCATCAGCTGTTGGTCGCCGATGCCAGTGGACGATGGAGCACGCAGGTGGACCTGCGCTGGAGTAAACAGTCGCAGCAACAACGCAACGCCCTGGCTGCCACCGCGCATACGGAATCGGCCAGCGAACAACTGACTCTGCTCAGCGCCGCTGAACAGACGCTTGAACGGCAACTTGCCAGTCACCCTGCCATCCCCGCCGCGACCCACACGGTCGTTGGAGCACAAAATGTCGTCGGAGAGTCTCTGGCACAGCTGCAATCAGGCTTCACTCGCACCCTGTCAACGGCATTGCGCAGCGAGCTTCAATTACGGACACTCGCCGACACACTGGGCGCTGTAGAACAGGCGATCATCAAAACAGTCCTCGACGCTCCCGTAAGGCTCCAGCGCACCGGACTGAACGGTTTTGTGCCCGATGTATTCGCGCTGGCACTAAAGGCTGGCGACGCTACGGACTTATTGAAACTGGCCAGCTGCTTTGTGCTGACGGAACGTGGCGGTCTGGACCCGACTCATTCAGGCAAGGCCATCCTATGGACGCCAACCCTGGGATTTGAAGCGCTCCCCTCATTGACAGCCTTATTGAGCAGGCTCCAGAAACGCCTGCAAAACCATGACGAACGTTTTTCACTGCTGGAAAACCTGGGCCGTGTCGAACGAATGTCCAGCCATACATTTACCTTGGCGCCGCTGGAACTGATTCACGAAAACTTTCTCGACCACGTTCAAAAAAAACAGGTACGACTGGACGCTGACCTCGTCGAAAAAGCACTTCACGACACGCTTCCCGAAGCGACACGGTCCAGTCTTCTGAACCTCGTGTCCTTGCGCCACCCCACGACAGGGTTGCACCGAGCAATGGACATCGCCCAATCCCTGATCACTCGGCAAAAGCTTCCAGCATGGCTGGGCGAGGCTTCGATCGAAGATCAGGTACTGCACGCAGAACTGCTCCAGCAATACGTGCATAACGTCAACGACGACAAAGACTATCTGACCGGCATTCGCTCGCTGCAGCGTACGGCCCATCATGAGCTTGAGAAGCAACTCAAGGCAGACACCTTCGATATGGACCCGGACAACATTCAGGTGCAGATCAGCCAGCCTTCGGCGTCCATGACATCGACGCAAACTCTGACTGATTTCGCGTTGATTCACTTTCATGACCTGGAGCAGGCCCGTTTCAAGCTGGTTTCACTTGATGCCACTGCAATTCCCGAAGGGATGGATGAAAGCTACATCAAACGCCTGATCCGGAATTTGAACCTCGGCCAGCATCAGCAAACAGTATTGAAGGCCGCACTTGCCGACACCCACAGCAACGCCGCAACACGTAGAAAATCGTTCGCCGCCCAGTTGCCATGGCAACTCATGCACTATGCCCACGCAGAAAAACTGCAAGGGCGCCTGAGCCAAAGCGGGTTTGATCTGATTCGACAGGTTATGGATATGCCCGACGCCATCGCCCGCGCCGCTGTCCAGGGGGCGGATGCGATTATCCGTCCGTTGCAACTCCTGGGCATCAAAAGCGGCGAAGCGATTCAGGTGCCGGGCACCTATCTGATCGGATCAAAACAGAACATCACCGGCCCTCGGGTTCTGATCGCCCCCTACAGCCCCGAACATTGGGTAAAGGAATACGCAAATGAACAGCTGTTGCTGACTGAATTGAAGACTCAAGGTGCTTTACGCAACTGGGTCCTCGGCAGTCTGTCGCAGGCTGATCGCGCGCTGTGTGAAAGCGGATTGAGCCCTGCAAGTGACCAACCTGACAACGTGAGCCTGGGGCTCAAGCCTGTCACGGGCAACCTGCTCACACAGTTGTTCAACGACAACGCCGCGTTACTCGGCCGATTGTTGGGTTGTCAGTCTGATACCAACGCTCAGAGCGAATGGGCGGTCATCAAACATGTCCTGAGTGAGGATGTGAACCAGGCCTATACGTTTTTCATGGGCAAACTGGCGTACCCGATCACCGTATGGCGCAGTTACAAAGACATCAAACAATCCGCCGAAGACCTCCAGGCGCAACGATGGAAACCGGCGATAAAGTCGTTCATCAGTGGCATTGCGCAACTCGCCATGCTGCGTCAATCGGCGGAGGATGAACCGACCTCGACTTCGGCCATCAGCGAGCCAGCGCCGCAAGCAACTGACTTACCGCTTAAGTGGCAAGACGTAGACACGACCGCTCCCGAGCGCATTCGCTTGCGGCGTCACGAGAGTATGGATGTCGACCTGAACTCAATGACATTGAGTCCGGCATTGGGCCTCTACACTCATCCGACGACAAAAAAACACTTCGCGGCGGTTGAAGGCAACGTCTATCCCGTCAAAAAACGCGGGGATCGCTGGCGCATTGTCGGCGACAAGACCCAAGGCCCGTATCTGCGTCAGAACACGGCCAGGCAATGGATTGCGGAATCAGACACACAACGTCCTCGTTATGGAATGCTCAGGCGATTGGAAACGTTGATTACCGTCAGGTACGGCATGAACGTTGAAGCCGACGGCATGCCCGAAATCCGTCGGCTGTACCCTGTAAAGGCCCGGTTGATTGATGAAGGTCTGGACCAGGCAACGACCTATGCCTGGAACAGTATGCGCAACCTGCAATTACTCAAGGCTGCCGACGGCGTGGAGTCTCCTGTCCATCAACTTATCCAGGATTTTATTGATGTGCCCGAGGTACTACCGGAGCATGTATCGTTGCTTGAAAAAACAGTGGGTGACATCTTTGGTTCCTTGCTGGATCCCACACTCAGGCAACCAAAATCCAGGCGCTTCGCCGTCGGAACACTATTCGAAAACAGGGACGGTACCTACGGCTTCGTTATTCCGTCGGACGACAAACGCAAAATCTATCTGGCCGAGAAGTTTTTTCTTCCCCGCCTTGATCATTACCGCAATTACTTGTCTGACGCGTCCTTCCCGATCAGCGCTCATGCACGCGCGATTACGCTGATCCATGAGCTTTCGCACATCGTTTGCAATACAGAAGATATTGCATACCTCGACTCCGTCAGGCCTTTTGCCGACCTGATCGAAACATCCACTCCCCGCGCCAGAGAGTTAAAGACCGCGCTGTCCTCAGTTCAGAGCACAGCACTGTCGAGCCGATCCCCGTCAAACGAACTCTTCGCGGTCTTGAATGACGATACTGGGCTTTGGGAGGATTTTGGCCAAACGACTTATGAAAACACTCACAATGCGCTCGTTCATGTCTTGAAATTGACCGGTCAAACGACACTGTCCAATGCCCGCAGTCGCTTTATGAATGATTCGAAGATCAGATTGGCTGTGCAGTTGGGGAACGCTGACAGTGTTTCCTGGTTGATCAGTCATTTGGGGCGCCAACTGCATGTTGATACACCCTGAGTTCACCGCTTGAAGCGGTAACAGGAGGCGGAAGCAGATTCAGCGCCGGTTGATCTTTTTTTCACTTCATTTATGGATACTGCCCAGCGACGCCCAGTTCTTCAGGGCGTCTGGATAAAAAATAAATTGTACTTTGATGGGCAATTGCCATGACGGTTGTTCTCGCAGACTTCCCCTCAAGGTTAGAATGCAGGAAATCAGGATGAGTCAATGACCGACCACTCTCTCTCGCAAGCCCAATACGACGCCATCACCGATGCCGCTGCGCACTGGTGCATGCGTATGCACGCCATCGACTGCACGGCCGAAGAACGCCTGGCGTTCGAGCAATGGCGTAATGCTCATCCGCTGCATGCCCTCGAGTACGAAGCCATGCTGGAGATCTGGGATGTGGCCGGGGATTTGCCTCGTCCCGAATCCGCCGCACAGGCTGCTCGCGTCAAACCGGCAACGCCTTGGCGCACCTTCGGCATTGCCGCCACCGTCTGCGCCCTCGCGCTGCCGCTGGCGGCCTATACCGGATGGAACCTGGGTTGGCTGCCCAATGCCTACCAGCATTTCGAGGCGACCGATAATGTTCGTCAGGTCACGCTGAGCGATGGCAGCCAGGTGGAGCTGAACCTGGGCAGTGAACTGACGTTCAGCAATTACAAGGATCAGCGTCGTGTCACCCTGAAAAAAGGCGAAGCCTTCTTCAGCGTCAGTCACGACATGCAGCACCCATTCATCGTCAAGGCGGCCGACGGCAGGATTCGCGTCACGGGTACCCAATTCAACGTCTGGATGTATGAAGACCAGGTACGCGTGAACCTGATCGAGGGTTCCGTACTGGTGACCAGCAACGGTGCCCTGCCCGGCGAGGGTTCACTTCTCGAACCTGCCATGCAGGCGCGTTACCGGCACGGCGACTTCACGCCGCAAATCAGCCAGACCTCTGCCAATGACCATTCGCTGGCCTGGCGCAGCGGCAAACTGGTGCTCGATGATCTGGCGCTGACCGAAGCCATGCCCTTGATCAATCGTTATTTGAACAAACCAGTCATGATCGCGGACCACAGTACCGGCTCGATTCGCCTCGGCGGTATCTACAACATCAAAGAGCTCAATAACCTGGTGGCTTCGTTGCCCAAGGTGCTACCGGTCTACCTGACCCGCAACAAGGACGGCAATCCGGTCCTCAATTCGATCCCGCAACAAGCCCCAAAAAGCTGAAGGCCGCCACCCTTGCGGGGTGCGGCCTTCATTTTTCATTCAAACGTTATCGCGATTACTGCGCGGCGATCTTCCCTGCTTTTTCATCCTGCTCTCGAATCGTCTGAGCCTGGTACTGCGGATCGGCCGTGATCTGCTGCTCGGTAAACGGCAACACACTCAACTGTTTCTTCGAAAAAGCCAGTGTCTGATCCCGAGAGTACTTTGACGCCGGATCACTGGACAATGAGAATGCCAGTAAGCCCTGAGCCTGAGGCCCCTTGTCATCGAACGTCACCACCTGCAAATAACTGGTGCCACTGACGACTTCGCGTTTGCCGTCGGTGCTCGGCACGCTTTGGATCGCGTTATACACACCCAGCGTGCCCGGCCCGCCGTGAATTGGCGTTTGCTGCCCGCCACTGCTGACCACCTGGATATCGCCCCAGCGGCTATCGGCTTTCAGGCCAAGGGTTTTTACCTGTTCGACCGAAGCCAGCATCGCCGTGCGAATTGCTTTGGCGACGTCTGGCCGTTCAATTGCCAGGCCACGCGGTGTGTGTTGCGCATCCTTCGGATCGAACGCTACCCGCCAGATGTCAGGAATTTTCTGTAACGGCACCATGACATTCTGAAAATGTACAACCCCCAGCCCGCTGTCCAGATTCACCCGGCGATCCCACGCCTTGAGACTGGCGCACAGCGGCGCAAGTGTCGGCGCATCAGGGCCGAGATCTGCAGCACAGAATTGCAGCAGGTCCGGCATCACTTGAGCCGCTTGATACACCTGATCATCCATCACCATCTGCTGCAGATCCGCCGCAGTGACAATACCGGCCTTGTTCAAGGTGCCCAGACGCTCCAGTGCGAAACGCGAACGCAGCTCCAATGGCTGATTGTCCTGACTGATCAACGGCGAGAAACCGGTGAGCGGTTGTGCCGGGTTGGCCATCCAGGCCGAATCATTGGAATGCTGCACAAAGTCTTTGCGCAGCAGTTGCGGCAATTTGTCTGCCGCATAGATACCTTTTTGCGCAGCATGCGGGTCGATGTCCCAGGCACAGGCGCTGTTGGAACCGTCGAGTAGGATCATCTGTAATCCGGCCCGCGGATCGCTGCACTTGGCCAGTTTGTCGGCACTGACGTTCGGCACCACCGACAGGTTCATGTAAAGCGTCTGCCCCTGATCGTCCACCGCCAGGGTATTGACCCACGGGATCCCCTGAATCTTGTGCACCGATGCCTGCAAATCCTTGAGGCTGGCAGCGCGGTTCATCGCATACCACTGCTGCAAAACGCGGTCGTTATCCAGATTGGCATCGCGCAGGCTGTAGGCGAACTGGTTGTTCCAGTCCAGTTTTCCGGGCCATTGCACAATCGGGCCGAACTCCGAACTGTAGGCCACATGGGAAATCTGCCGGGTCTGGCCATCGGGTTGCTTCACGTTTACCGCCAGCGTCTGTTTTTTCATCGGCAAGGACTTGCCATCCAGCAGGTAACGGGTCGGATCCTTGGGATCGAGTTGCAGGCGATACAGCGTGAAGTGCTTGGACGAATCCACGGTGTGGGTCCATGCCAGGTGCTGGTTGAAACCAATATTGATCATCGGCAGGCCGGGTAACGCGGCGCCCATGACATCCAGTTTGCCGGGAATGGTCAGGTGCATCTGATAAAAGCGCATCCCGCCCACCCAAGGAAAGTGCGGATTGGCCAGCAACATCCCGCGACCATTGAACGAACGCTCGCTGCCAACCGCCACGGCGTTGCTGCCGCGATCCAGAGCAAAGCGTTGCATGCGCGAGGCCGCCAGCTGGAAAGACGCTGGCTCGCCCGCCACATGGGCGACGGTTTTCGGCGGGGTGGCGCCGGCCAATGCTTCGGCAAACTGCCCCACGCCGCCTTCGACCAACAGACGTCGGGTCAACTTGATCAGGTCCTGCGCGGTAATCGCGCGCACCCATTCTCCCTGGCATTGCTGCGGCAAACCCTGCGCTCGACGCTCTGTCAGCGAACGGTTGTAACCCGCCACATAACCTTCGATGAGCTCGCGGACTTCAGGTGTTTGCGCCTGCCAGAACGCGGCGACAGCCTGGGGGGTGTTCAGCCAGTTGAAAAACACATCGCTGGCCAGGTTCCCACGCTCTTCAACGGTAAACTGGTCCGGGCCGAAATACCGGGAGCGCTCGCCGTTGACGGTGACGATCTCATTGGCCAGCAAACACAGATTGTCCTGAGCATAGGCATAGCCAATCCCATAGCCGAGCCCGCGCTCGTTGTCGGCACGAATATGCGGCACGCCGAAACTGGTTCGACGAATGTCGGCCGTCGCCTGCTCTGGCTGGCTGCGCGCATTTGCTGCAAGACTCAGCCCCAGAAACACACCCGCAAGGCTCAACCTGGTTAACTGCCTGGAAATAATCACGCTCGCTCCTGATCGAAAAGACGTATGACACGCAATGCGCCTCCCCTTAAAACGAAGCAAACAGCAAAAATTTAGGCCTTTGAGGGCATCTCCACGCCCAGCTCACAGGCCGCTGACGTCACGACGACAAATTTTCTACATGCCAGTCTTCATTATTTACCTGGCTCGTTCGTCTTATTGATTGAGAGCACCCATCACATTTTCCTGATCAGGCTCTGAAAAGGAGTTTTTTGCATGTACAACACGCAACTGCCAACGGATGGCCATATGCCGAAGGGCACTACTCTGGGCTCTGGCGTTTTCAATCAACAAGCCGAACGCCACGGCAACGAACGAATCAGGTTTCTGCTCAAGAGCTTTGGCCTGCGCACCAGTCTGATTCGCCTGAAAGTCATCGACGCTTTGCTGACCGCCGCCGAAAGCGACCGCAGCCTTGGGGTACGTGGCATGCACAGTCACTTGCTGGAGCTGGACATTCCCCTGTCCTTTCTCAGTGTCCGTGAAGTGTTGAAACGCTTGTGCAGTGAGGGCGTGATCACCCTCAATCCAGACAAAAGCTACAGCCTGCATCCACAGGCCGCCGCTGTCTTTTATAGCAAGCAATCCGGCCAGAGAACGTCGCTCAAGGCTTGACCTTGCGACGCATTACGCCATTGATCACCACCACGAGCACCGCTACGCCAATGGCGATGTACTGGAACAACTGCTCTGTGATGATCCCGGCATTTTGCAGCCAGGAAAGGCCGAACATGATCCCCAGTACCACCAGGGAAATCAGAATCGAATATTTCAAACGTTGCGACTGGGTCATTGCGGGTTCCTGAACCAAAAAAATGTATCCGGTTTGTATCCGGTTGCATGCCAAGCCCCTACCAGGCTGCGGGAATGAGGGGCTGCAAACGGGGTCTCATGTTACAGCCGATGAGGAGTTTTGACTTCATTGCGGCGATAACCATGAGGATTTTGAAATGTTCCGTCGAATCACACTGCTGATTCCCCTGCTCGCTCTCCTGACCCTGAGTGGCTGCATCGTTTTCCCCCACGGCGGCTGGCATGGCGGCCACCATTATGACCGTGGCGGACCCGGCTATCATCAACATCGATAATTTAAAATGACTGCATAAACAACGACTATTCAGCCGTTCACTCGTAAGAAAATAATCATTCTCTGCCCCATTGAACAAATGCCCGCTCTCTAGCGGGCATTTTTCGTACATAACTATTCTCATCAGTCTGTCAGTTTAATCCACCGTAATTATCGCTTTCCGACTTCCTCCCACACCTCGAAACATAGCGAAAACCATTGAAGCTTTAAGTCTCAATCATGCATTTGAGCTGTTCGCCATCGATGTCTATTCTCGACCCAACACAAATAAAACCGCCCCCAAACCTCAAGTAACACAGGGATGCCGTGCTCAAGCCTTTAATCAATATCAGTCCCCATCATTTGTTTGGTTTTTGCCTTGCAATCACTCTTTTCGAACTGCTGACTTATATGGGCAGCGACATGATCATGCCCGCCATGTTGACTGTAACTCGTCAACTGGATGCCAGTCCGAGCCACGTTCCTTTTGCCTTCAATCTTTACTTGATTGGCGGCATTCTTCTGCAATGGCTTATCGGTCCGCTGTCTGATCACTTCGGTCGCCGCAGACTGTTACTCATCGGTTGTGCGGGGTTCGCTCTAGCCTGTGCCACAGCGTTCTACGTACAAAGCATCCTCGCGTTCAACGGCTTGCGCCTGATTCAGGGCATGGGATTGGGATTTGTCATCGGCGTCAGTTATCCAGCCCTGCAAGAAGTCTTCTGCGAAGCCGACGCGGTAAAAATCATGGCGTTGCTGGGCAACGTTGCGCTGCTCTCCCCGCTGCTCGGTCCATTACTCGGCAGCCTGGCACTGGAATGGCTCTCCTGGCGGGAGCTGTTTTTATTGTTGGGTATCGGCGGCGCGATGGTCTGGCTGGGGCTTTATTGGTTCATGCCGGAAACCGTGGGCACCTTGCGCCAGGACGGGCAACGACTGGCCGCGGTGCCCTTTGAATGGGGTGGCACGGTACGCCGCTACGCGGCTTTGCTCGGCAACCCGCCATTCTTGAGCGCCACCATCGCCTTGGGCCTGATGAGTCTGCCGTTGATTGCCTGGATCGGGCTCGCGCCACTCTTGCTGGTCCAGAGCCAGGGGCTTTCTACTCTGCACTATGGTCTGTGGCAAATCCCGGTATTTGCGGCAGTCATTCTCGGTAACCTGATACTCAACCGACTGATTGCCAACACTGAACTGACCCAACTGATTCGATACGCGCTCTGGCCATTTTGCGGCGGGCTCGTTGCATTGATCACCATCTCTTTCATCGGTGCTTCAACGGTTCTGCTGGTCAGTTGCTTGTCGGTTTATGCCATCGGCCTTGGCATGAGCAATGCCGCACTGTACCGGCTTGCACTGTTTTCCAGCGACGACAGCAAAGGCCTGGTGTCGGCCATGGTTGGCATGATTTCCATCGCCGTCATGGGTGGCGGCGGCTCGATTATCGCTGCGTTGGGTGCCGGTGGCAGCCTTGAAGCCTTTGCCCTGATGGCCAGTCTCGCGGGGCTCTTGTGCTTGCTGCCCTTGCGACTGTTTTTGCGACGTTCCCCCATCGCGCTTGCTGTCTGACACCACACCATAGGTCTTGTGATGATCCATCTACCCCATACCGATGCGCTTTGCGCGTTGACGCAACCCTATTGCCTGGATTCCGTGCCGGAAGGACTGTTCGATCGGGCCATGAGTGAAGTCAGCCTGTTTCATTGTCACCATACGCTTGGCTACGAACGCTGGCTGAACGCCAATAATCTTGATGTCCATGCCCTAGAGACACTGGATGACTGGTCCAGGCTGCCGCCGATTTTCGCCAATTACTTCAAACGTCATTTGGTGTTCGGTCCCACAGGTGAAGGCGCGCTGGAGTTGACTTCATCAGGCACCAGCGGCCAGAAAAGTCGCATGCGCTACGACCAGCGCAGCATGGCCGCGGCACAAGGCATGGTGAGCCATATTTTCCGGCACTACGGCTGGGATACTCCAAACAGCCCCTGCAATTACCTGCTCCTGAGCTATGAACCCGAGGCTGCCATCACCCTGGGCACTGCCTACACCGATCAGTTTCTTTGCAGCTACGCCCCCGCCAACCGTGTCGCTTACGGCTTGCGCCTCACCGGCAAAGGTCACGAGTTCGATCTTTTTGGGGTGATTCGAGCCTTGCAGGAGTTTGCCGAGGAAGGACTGCCCGTTCGCATCCTGGGTTTTCCGGCGTTCCTTTCGCACGCACTGCAGCACATGGAAGACACCTGCGTGGCCGATTTGCAGTTGCCTGCCCAGTCATTGGTGTTTCTGGGAGGCGGCTGGAAAACCCAGGCTGCACAGGAGATCCCCCTCCATCAGTTGTATGCCCGAATCAACCGGCAATTGGGCATCGACCTGTCCCGCTGTCGGGACGGATATGGCGCCGTAGAGCATGCCGTGCCCTATATCCAGTGTGCCCACCATCATTTTCATGTACCGATTTATTCGAAGGTTTTCGTGCGCAACCCATCCGATTTCACTGTCCAGCCCTACGGCCAGCGCGGCTTGCTGGAATTCGTCTCTCCCTACATTTCATCCAGCCCCGCCCATGCCGTGGTCATGGGCGATCTAGCGACATTGCACCCCGGCGCCAGTTGCGGATGCGGCCTGGCGACCGATTGGTTCGAGCTGCATGGACGTGCCGGCACCAGCGCCAGTCGCAGCTGTGCCATGGCCGCTTCAGAATTGATCGGAGGCGCTTGATATGTACCTGATTAATGGCCAATTGCGTGACGACATCCCCCCTGAAAGCGCACTCGACCTCCTTCAAAAACAATTGCCCCGCCTGCTGGCTGCGCCGATCGATAGCGACACCGTCATCGAGTCCGCCGCTCGCTTTGCCACGCAGTTGCAAGCTCGTAGTCTGGATCTGCCCCTCGACGACGATCAATATCAGGGACTGATCGATTTTTGCCAGCAGAGCAACCTGAGCACCAAGCTTGATCGGGAACTGGGCCTGCAACCGCGTTCGCTGCGGCGTATCGACTACCGGCAGCCGTGCTTCGAAAGCTGGCATCCGTTGGGGCTGGTGGTGCATATCACTCCGGGCAACGCACCGATGCTGGCGTTCTGCGCGGTACTCGAAAGCCTGTTGGCCGGCAACATCAACTGGCTTCGCCCCAGCTCCAGCGATCAGGGTTTGACCGCGCAGTTGCTCGCCGCCCTTGTGCGCTGCGACATCAGCGGCAGACTAGCCGAATTCGTAGCGGTGCTGCCGGTGAACACTTCTCGCATTGCGCAACTCTGCGCCAAGGCCGATGGGGTATCCGCCTGGGGCGGCGAAACAGCACTCAAAGCAATCCGTCAGCAGATCCCGGCCGGCTGTCGCTGGATCGATTGGGGACACAAGATCAGCTTCGCCTATCTGTCACCTGAAACGGCGAATCCTGCGGCGCTCGATGCGTTGGCAGATGAAGTCTGTCGACTGGATCAACAGGCCTGCTCCAGCCCTCAATGGGTGTTGGTGGACAGCGACGATCCGGCTGTTATGCAGGAACTGGGTAATCGACTGGCCGAAGCCCTCAACCGTCGCGCCCCACAATGGCCGGCGTTAGTGCCGACAGATCAGGAAGCGTCGGAAATCACTACCCGCACTGCCATGGCGCGGCTGGATCTGAGTTTCAAGAACCAGACCGGCCAGGTGTGGACCGGCCCCGGATGGCGTGTCATCTGGGAGCACAATCAGACGCTCGCGCCGTCGCCGCTGTTTCGGACGACTCTGCTAAAGCCGGTGCCGCGGCACCTGATCACCGAGACACTATTGCCCTGGCGCACCGTCCTGCAAAGCTGCGCACTGATTTGCCCTCCGGCAGAGACACCCGAGCTTGTTCGAACACTGGTCAATGCCGGCGTCACCCGCGTTGCCCCTTGTCGATTGATTCATGATGGCTACGCCGGCGAGCCTCACGATGGCGTCTACGCACTGTCGCGTCTGAGTCGCCGCCTCTCGGTGAGTCTGCCCCCGGATGTATCGACAGGCCGTGCAACGCTCGACCCGGTTCCGTCCGCCCCCGACACAGCCCATGACCCGATCATGGACAAAGACACCTTCACGACCCAGCCGATCGGTCCCGAAGCACAGTTGTATTTCCGCTCCGGCGGTAGCAGTGGGATCCCGGCCCTGGCCGGTTTCAGCTATCGCGACTTCCAACGACAGATGCGCGCCGCGGCTGATGGCATGTTCGCTGCCAGGCTCGATCCGTCACAGGACCGGGTGATGAACCTGTTCTATGGCGGCAACTTGTACGGTGGTTTTTTCAGTTTTTCGAACATCCTTGAACAGATGGGCGTTGCGCATTTGCCCATGGGAGCTCCCCAGGACGACGACTTCAGCGAAATCGCCCGACTGATTGTGGAGCAGCGTGTCACCGTGCTGATCGGCATGCCGAGTACGCTGCATCGCCTGTTTCTCAATGAGCAGACCCGACTTCGCGCCTATGCCGGTATCGGCAAAGTATTCCTTGGCGGCGAGCATCCGGGAGAGGCCAGTCGGCGCCTGATGGAAAGCTGTGGGGTGTCGACGATTCACTCCGCCCTCTATGGCTCCGTGGATGCAGGCCCACTGGGTCATGCCTGCCGGGCTACGGCAGACGGCGTGTTTCACTTGATGTGCGAAATCCAGCATCTGGAAATCGTTCGGCTCGAACAGGATGTGCCAGTGCAGGCCAATGAGATCGGCCGTCTGCTATTTACCTCCCGCGCCCGACAAGGTCAGCGCGTACACCGATATGACACCGGTGATACCGGCCGCTGGATACCCGGGGCCTGTCCTTGCGGACTGGAAACGCCACGATTCGAACTGCTGAAACGGCACGGCAAACTGGTGCGCATTGGCACGGAATTCATTTCCCCTTCGGCGTTGGAGCACAGCGTGGGTGCCCCCATTCAAATTGTTCTGGATCACACCGCCAGCGGAGTCGAACGAATGCAAATTCGAGCGGATGCGGATGTCGTCTGGGTACGCGAAAAACTGCTGACCCATGAAGCAGTGGCAAGTGCGGTGAGTGCTGCACTTTTAATTGTGGAGGTGACCCTGTGCGCCGAACAAGCCTTCACCCGAAACAAACACAGCGGCAAAACACCATTAATTATCGATCAAAGAAAATAAAAGCAGACACTTCAATGTTGCTGCTTCCTGGCAAAAACGCCTGATAAGAAAGAGTATCCAGTGAACCAAACTTATTCGCTTGAACATTTAGTACCTTATATAAGACAACACTCAAAATTTTACAGCAAACACCTGGAACATTTGCCCTCGAAGGGTATTACTTTAAAAGACCTACCGTTAACCGATGTATCCGACTATTGGACCGGCAGCAACGATTTGAGTCATTGGCCGGTCCTGACCGGAAACGTCGATGATGCGCTGGTGTTTAAAACCGGAGGTTCGACCAGTCAGGGAAAACTTGCGGTTTACTCCTACGAGGAATGGCAAACACTGGTCAGTACATTCGGAAACAGCCTCTCTTCTCAACTGAACAATGGCGACCGTGTCGCCAATCTGTTCTTTTCAGGGGATCTCTATGCCAGCTTTCTGTTTATCCACGATTCTTTGGCCCATGTCGGGCGATCCATCTGTGAGTTTCCGTTTACCGGAGACGTCGAGCTGGACGTACTGGCGGATGCCATCGCACGACATCGGATCAACGTTCTGGCCGGAGTGCCAGCACAGTTACTGCAATTCTCCGCCTACCTGGCGCAGCATGGGCGTGTGTTGTGCGGGGTCGAGACGCTGCTGTATGGCGGCGAAAGCCTGTTTGCCCCGCAGTTGGCAATCCTCGGCGAAGTGTTCCCCTGCGCCCGTATCGCCTCCATTGGCTATGCCAGCGTAGACGCCGGACTCATAGGCGCCAGCGATCGTGACTGTGCATTGGGCGAGCATCGTGTATTCGAGCCGCAAACCTTGCTGGAAATCGTCGATGAATACACCGGTGAAGTGATTGAAGAATGCGATCGCACCGGGCTGTTGGTACTGACCAACCTGACACGCCGGCTCATGCCGCTGCTGCGTTACCCGGTAGGCGACCGTGCTTGTTGGCGTGAACCGGCTGCAACCCCGATGCGTAAATTCGCCCTCAAGGGGCGCAGCGCCCACAGTCAACGAATACGAGTAGGTGTGCTGTCGCTGTTCACCGAAGAAATACACGAGATCGTTCAACGCGCAGCACACAGCGAGCAATGGCAATTGCTGATCGAGCAGGTCGGACACAAGGATCTGTTGAGCGTGAAGTGGGTGCCCGAACCTCAGTTACAAAGCGTCGAGCCGGCGCGCCGCGCATTGCGTGAAGCGCTACTTGCCCATTACCCCGCCATCGACGACCTGAGCCGTGAGGGTCTGCTGGAGTTGCGGGTGCTGGCCTGCACAACCACAGACCTGAAGCTTCACCCTCGTTCGGGCAAACAACTGCGGGTGCTGGATTTGCGAGTGTATGACGCTCCGCCGCTGGAGCTCGTGTGATGAACCGGTTGATTTTTCGACCCTACCGCCCTTCCGACGCACATGCCGTGAGCCGGTTGTTTCGAGAGGTCTACGGCGGTCATTACGTTCAGCCGGATGTCTATCTGCCGAACATGATCAGTCAGCACAACACCGAGGGTCGCTGGCAATCAATGCTCGCAGTGGACGACGCGCGCGTTGTCGGGCACGCCGCGTTGTGCCGCGATATCCCGTCGAATACCGCGGAACTGGCCCTCAGCGTGGTACATCCCGCCGCGCAGGGACAGAACATCGCCACCCGTCTGGGCCAGGAATTACTGATGCTGTCAGACGCTCTGGGGCTCAAGAGCGTCTCGATCAAGCAAGTGACCCACCATCCTTATACTCAACGGATGGCAGAAAGAGTCGGCTTTTACAGCACTGGACTGCTTCCCGACTACGTTCCTTCGCCATTCGCTGAACCACTTCCGGAAACCATCGTGATGGGCTATCACATGATCGACGGATACGCGCGCCCGCTCCCCGATATCCCTTGGCCCGCAAGCTGCCGGGCGTTTATGCAACACCTGTGCTCGGTGTTTGGAACCCACCAGGACAAGGCGTCACAGCCCGCGATCCCCTTACAGATCAAGCAACATCAGCATCGGTTCGATATTGTCATTCAGCGCTTGAACAAACACTTGCTTGAGCAACTCTGGCAACTGCCCAGGCACTGGCTGATTTCAGCCAGACTCGAATTGTCCCGGCACTTCGCCCGGAACTTGCGCAGTTTTTCGGCTCTGGGCTTCACCTTCACAGGCCTGATGCCCATGCCAAGTGACAATGGCTGGTTCGCACTGTTTCATCGGGGCGTCCAGTCTAGATCCCTCAACCTGCACTGCGCGCACATGCAACAGTTGCATGACGACTTACAGCAAAACGCCAACACCCCTATGGGTAACCGCTCAGCCGCGTGAGTCTTTTTTGTAAAAACCATTAGCCGACTGCGCACAGAGTTCCACCATCCAGTCGACGAACACCCGCACCCGCCGGGACAACTGGCGATGAGGAGGATAGAGCGCCGTCAGCGGCATACCCGGTGGCGGCACGTCCCTCAGGACCTCGATCAAACGCCCCTCCTTCAGTTGGCGGGCAACGTGATAATACGGGGTCTGGACCAAGCCATATCCCGCCTCACACGCCGCCAGATAGCCATCGGCGCTATTGACCGAGACGTGCTTGGGCAGGTCGATCAGCCGCAGCTGGTCATCGAGTACAAATTCCAGTCCGTAGCGTTTGCCGGTGTCACTGAAAAAGTATTCCACCATCTGGTGGCCCTTCAGATCCTCCAGACACAGCGGAGTCCCGCGACGCTGCAAGTATTCCGGGCTCGCACAGGTGACTTGGTCCATCACTCCCAGCGGCCGTGCCACCAGTGAGTCGTCCAGGGTCGAGCCACCCCGCAACACGCAATCGACACCTTCGCGGATCAGATCCACAGGCCGGTCATTCAAACCGATTTCCAGTTCGATCAATGGATACCTGGCAGTGAATTGCGGTAAGGCCGGAATCACGATCAAGCGCCCCACTCCCGCCGGCATATCCACTCGCAGCGAACCTTTGGGGTTGTGGCGAGCAGCGGAAAATACGGCTTCGGTTTCCTCAAGATCCGCCAGCAGCCGCACGCAACGCGGGTAATAGGCAGCGCCATCGAGCGTCAGGCTGATCTGCCGGGTGGTGCGTTGCAGCAGTTGCACGCCCAGATGTGCCTCAAGTTGCTTGATCAGAATGGTCACCGAAGCCCGGGGCAATTGCAGGCTGTCCGCCGCTTTGGCGAAGCCGCCCAGTTCGACGATTCGGGTGAACACGCGCATGGCGTTGAAACGGTCCATTGCTTTGGCTTACCGGCTGATTATTTAGAAATTACGAATAGTGATAGCAGTTTTAGCCGGTTTATCTTGTTTCTGTCGAGGTCAACAATAGGATTTCAATTCACAGGGAGCTGATTTCATGCAAACACGTCAACTGGGCAAAAACGGTCCGCAGGTGAGCGCGATTGGTCTTGGCTGCATGGGCATGACCGATTTCTACACCACAGGCGTGGACACCCGAGAAGCCACGGCTACTTTGCACCGCGCGCTGGAACTGGGGATCAATCTGCTCGACACAGCAGACATGTACGGCCCACACACCAACGAAGAGCTGATCGGCAAGGCCATTGTCGGCAAGCGTGACCAGGTGTTTCTGGCCAGCAAGTTCGGCATTGTCCGCGACCCATCCAACCCCGGTGCACGGGGCGTCAACGGTCGACCGGAATACATTCGCGACGCTATCGACGGCACCCTCAAGCGCCTTGGCGTGGAAACCCTGGATTTGTATTACCAGCACCGCATCGATCCGCAGGTGGCCATCGAGGAAACCGTTGGAGCCATGGCAGAACTGGTGAAGGCAGGCAAGGTGCGTTATCTGGGATTGAGTGAAGCGTCGGTCGCCACGTTGGAGCGAGCGAACAAGGTTCATCCGATCAGCGCACTGCAAAGTGAATATTCGCTATGGAGCCGCGATCAGGAGGAGAACGGTTGCCTGGCCGCGTGCCGGCGCCTGGGCGTTGCCTTTGTACCTTACAGTCCATTGGGCCGGGGCTTTCTGACCGGAGCACTGAAAAATCCGGATGATTTCGCAGCCGACGACTACCGTCGCTTCAGTCCACGTTTTCAAGGGCAAAACTTCGCAAAAAACTTGTTGCTGGTGCAGCAGGTGCAAGCCTTGGCCGCCGATAAGGGTGTGACGGCGGGTCAACTGGCATTGGCGTGGGTCTTGGCCCAAGGGGATTATTTGATTCCGATTCCAGGCACCAAACAGCGTAAATACCTGGAAGAAAATGTGGCCGCGCTGGACGTGAAGCTGAGTCGCGAAGAGTTGCAGGCCCTGGAAGCGATATTCCCGGTCAATGCCACGGCAGGCTTGCGTTATCCGGAAGAAGTCATGAAGTTGCTTGACCGGTAAGCGGTTTCCTGTGGGGTCAGATCACCTGGAGCGAGCTTGCTCGCGAAAGCGGTATATCTGACGACATCAATGTTGACTGTGCCGCCTATATCGCGGGCAAGCCTCGCTCCTACGGGGTCCGAGTGAACCCTGAAGGAGCAAGGCCAAACTCAGGCCAGGCTTTTGCTGACCACTTCAAACACATCGCTGGACAGCTGCCCCGAAGCACGAATCCGCTCCAGTTCGCCTTTCATCAACGCCTGACGAGCGTCGTCGTATTTGCGCCAGCGAGTCAGCGGCGCCAGTTGGCGAGAGGCGATCTGCGGGTTAAACCCGTTCAACTCGATCACCAGATCCGCCAGGAACCGATACCCGGAACCATCCGCCGCATGGAAGTTGATCAGGTTCTGCCCGGCAAACGCGCCGATCAGTGCTCGCACCTTGTTCGGGTTCTTGATCGTGAACGCCGGATGTTGCATCAAGGCTTTGACCCGCTCCAGACCGCCCGGCAATGTGCTGCCGGCCTGAACGCTGAACCACTGATCCATGACCAGCGGATTGTCCTTGAAATGTTCGGCGAAGGTCGCCAACGCCGTGGCTTTCTGCTCTTCGAATGGCGAATTCACCACCACCGCCAACGCCGTCAGACGCTCGGTCATGTTGTCGCTGGTGTCGAACTGCTCAAGAGTTGCCGCCAACACTTCCGGTTTGCCGCTGAGCATCAGATACGACAGCGCAATGTTTTGCAGCGCACGGCGGGCGAAATGCTCGGCCTCGGCCACATATGGCGTTTTCTTCGAGAGATCGCGATTGGCCTGATAACGCAGCCACAATGCCTCGAACAAACCTTCAGCCAATTGCTTACGGGCAAACTCGCGGGCCGTGTGAATGGCGTCTACGTCAGCCACTTCACTGATCTCAGTCAGATACGCCTCGCCCGGTAACGAGAGCATTTCGGCGACCATGGCCTGATCCAGTGTGTCGTCGGACAGCACGGTACGCAGCGCTGAAACCAAACGCTGATCCAGCACCAGCGCTTCACCCTTCTGTTGCTGTTCGATCAACTCTTGCAGCACTTGCACCGACAATTGCTGACCGGCATCCCAGCGGTTGAAACCATCACTGTCGTGTTGCATCAGGAACATCAGCTGATCGCGGTCGTACGGGAAGCTCAGTTTCACCGGTGCCGAGAACCCGCGCAGCAACGAAGGCAGCGGCTTTTCGGCGATGTCGACGAAGGTGAAGGTCTGCTCGGCTTCAGTCACCGAAATAACCCGCGAGGTGCCTTGAGCACTGGCTTCACCGGAAAGACGCAGGGCAATTTCGCCACCCTTGCTGTCCAGCAGGCCCAGTTCCACCGGAATCACGAACGGCAGCTTTTCCACCTTGTCCGGGGTTTCCGGACAGCTCTGACGGAAGGTCAGGCTGTAGGTTTTCGCTGCGGCGTCGTAGGACTCGCTCACCGCCAAACGTGGTGTGCCGGCCTGGCTGTACCAGCGTTTGAATTGGGTCAGGTCAACGCCGTTGGCGTCCTCCATGGCCTTGATGAAGTCGTCGCAGGTCACGGCCTGGCCGTCATGGCGTTCGAAGTACAGGTCGCTGCCTTTGCGGAAGCCGTCAGCGCCGAGCAACGTGTGGATCATGCCGACCACTTCCGAACCCTTTTCGTACACGGTCAGGGTGTAGAAGTTGGAAATCTCGATGAAGCTGTCCGGGCGCACGGCGTGGGCCATCGGGCCAGCATCTTCTGCGAACTGGTGGGTGCGCAGATAGGCCACGTCCTGGATGCGCTTGACCGTGGCCGAGTTCATGTCGGCGGAGAAGCCGGAATCGCGGAACACGGTGAAGCCTTCCTTGAGCGACAACTGGAACCAGTCGCGGCAGGTCACGCGGTTGCCCGACCAGTTGTGGAAGTATTCGTGGGCAACGATCGCTTCCACCCGTTGATGCGCGGCGTCGGTAGCGGTTTCGGCGCGGGCCAGCACGGCGCTGGAGTTGAAGATGTTGAGGCCCTTGTTTTCCATGGCGCCCATGTTGAAGTCGTTGACCGCGACGATCATGAAGATGTCCAGGTCGTACTCGCGACCGTAAACCTCTTCGTCCCAGCGCATCGACTTCTTCAGGCTGTTCATGGCGTGCTGGCACTTGTCGATGTTTTCCGGTTCGACATAAATGCGCAGCGCCACGGAGCGCTCGGTCATGGTGGTGAAGGTGTCTTCGACGCACCACAGGTCACCGGCCACCAGCGCGAACAGGTAGGCCGGCTTCTTGAACGGGTCTTCCCAGGTCGCCCAGTGCCGGCCGTCTTCGCCCGGACCTGAGGCAATCGGGTTGCCGTTGGACAGCAGCACCGGATAGCTGTGCTGCTCGGCAACCACCGTGGTGGTGAAGGTGCTCATCACGTCCGGGCGGTCGAGGTAATAGGTGATCTTGCGGAAACCTTCGGCCTCGCACTGGGTGCAGAACATGGTGCCGGATTTGTACAGGCCTTCCAGGGCGGTGTTGGTTTCCGGGTGGATCCGGACGCTGGTGTCGACCGTGAAGCTTGTGTCGGTCGGTTGCACGGTCAAGTGGTTCTCGGTCAAGTGGTAGTCGGCGGCGCTCAGTTCGCGATCGGCCAACGTCACCGACAGCAGTTCGAGTTGCTGACCGTCCAGTACCAGCGGCGGCAGGCCCGGGCCACGTTCAGGATTGCGGCGCATCACCAGTTGCGCATGGACCAGGCTGTGGTCCTCGAACAACTCGAAGGTCAGGTGCGTCTCGTCGATCAGGTACTCAGGCGCCTGATAGTCCTTCAGGTAGATCATCTTCGGTTGTTCGGTGCGCATGCTGGAATCCTTACTGATGCACGGCGAGCTGGTAGGCCGTGTATTTACGAATATTGATCACGCCGGTGTCGAAAATCAGGTATTGGCCCTTGATCCCCAGCAGCGTGCCTTCGGCAATCGGGTTCTTGTCCAGGTTGAAGCTGACAATCTTGGCCGGGTATTGCTCGACCGGATAGCGGATCTCGAGCGGTTCGACATCGGTAATGGTCTGGATTGCTTGCAGGCCAAATCGTTCCTGCAATGTTTGCAGGCCTTCGGCGCAGCTGTCGAACAGCTGATCGCGAACCTGCGCCAAGTCCACCGACACCGCATCACCCTTGAGTAAAGCACGCCAGTTGGTCTTGTCGGCTACCTGGCTGCGGAACAGGTCTTCGACGAAGCCCGACTGTTGACGGGTCGCGACGCGCATGATCGGCAAGGCCTGGCTGGCGCCCTGATCGAGCCAACGGGTGGGTAACTGTGTGGCACGGGTAATGCCGACCTTGATCCCCGACGAATTGGCCAGATACACCACATGATCGGTCATGCAGAATTTTTCGCCCCACTCCGGATCACGGCAGGTGCCAGCGTCGTAGTGGCAACGCTCCGGGCTCATGATGCAAATGTCGCACTGCGCCAGTTTGGTCATGCACGGGTAGCAGTAACCCTGGCTGAAACTGGTTTTGGTCTTGCGTCCGCAATGGGTGCAGTGGATCGCCCCCAGGTATTCCAGGCGCACTGTGGTGCCGATCAACGGATTGACCGGTACCTCGGCGTCGCCCAGACGAAAAGCGTACTGAACGTTCGGCCCGTCAAGGCGCGCCGACATTTTGCTGATTGCACCGCGGCCAATCTCGATCAATGGATGGCATCCGATTTGAACAGAATGTTTGGCACTTCAATCGACTTCGACTCGCATTCCTGCGGGCCCATGTAGCCGGTGCGCTCTTCCTCGGGCAGGTTCTGGATTTCCCAGGCGATCATCGCTTGCAGGGACAGTTCGCGCTGCTCGGCGGTGAGTTTGCCACCGTCGGACCATTTGCCGATTTCCACCGCCAGTTTCAGGCTCTGGTAGATATCCGGGGTGATGTTTTTGATCATTTCGTTAAAAGAGGACATCTAGGGCTCCGCGCTCTTTATTCATAACTGTTTTAGACGGCCAGTTTACGGCGGTTGTACAAACCGCCCAACAGACCGGTGAAGCATCCGATGAGTAACCCGCTGACGTGGGCCGCGTTGGCAATTTGGCCGAAGCCGATCATCGAGACCAGCCCCGACAGGCACACCAGCAACCACACCAGCATCATCGCCAACACCCCGCGGGGCAGGCGATACGCCGGGTTGGGCGACAGAAGCTGGAAAATCCAGCAATGCCCGAGCAGGCCGTAAAGCACGCCGGACAACCCGCCAAACAGGCTCGGGCCGCTGAAAAGGAACTGGGTATAGTTGGACACCAGGCTGAACAGCAACGTCAGGCCGATCAGGTTGATGCTGCCCTGACGCGACTCGATGCGCCGCCCCAGCTCCCAGTACCACATGCCATTCATGGCCAGGTGCAGGATGCCGAAGTGGACCAGCATCGGCGTCACCAGACGCCACCACTGCCCCGCCGCGAGGCTGTCGGCCAGTGGCGTGAAATGGATGTAGTCACCGACCACGCGGAAATCGAGGAAAGTCAGCCAACGCATCGTCTCGAGGTTTTCGCCAAGCAGGGTCACCATGGCGACGATCAGGCTCAGCAATAGCACCAACGCCGTGGCCTTGCTGTGGCGCAACTGCTCGACCAGGCCCGGACGCTGCCGTGTTTGCGCGATCGGGATATCCAGCTGCTGATCGGGGTCGCCCGCCGGAAAGCGTTCGTACAACGAGCGCACGTCTTCGCTGATGTTGGCCGGCACCCACAGCACCTGTTCACCCGACTCTTCGCTGACCCGGTGGGGCACTTGCATGCGCTGCAGCAGTTTGACGAACCCGCTCAAATCCACCGCCAAAGGCAGGCGCAATACCGCTACCGCCGTCATTGCAGCACCTCCGGCCGTTCGACATCGACCCAGACAAATTTATGCGGGTCGAGACGGGTTTCCTGATCCAGACGATAAGCGACCAGTTTGCCGTAGAGCACCGCGCTGTAATCCAGGCACGCCAGGTTCGGACGGATCGGCGCCGGTTTGCCGCTGCGCCAGTAGTGGCCGACGAATAACAGCGGCTCATCGACGCCATAACGCAGCAAAGTGTCTTTTTCGGTGGAGGATAGCGGCGTGCGGGCTACCGGCTCAGGCAAGGCATCGGGCTGGAACACGATATCTCCGTAGGTTTGCGGGTCATCTTCCCAGAACTTGGTGCGGAAAAACGAGCGCGTCAAGCCGTCGCCGCTGGTCATGGTCAACCCATGGGGCAAACGCATGTCGGTGCCGCGCAACAGGCGATCGAACACGGTGCTGGCAAAACTGCCCGGCACCGCAGAGGCCTGGAGGAAGTGCTCATCGATGCAGCCGTCGGGGAACAACCCGCGCAACGGCTCGATCAGGCTGGCATCCCAGCAGGCATGCACGACGCGAAAGCGTCCGGCATCGACGAACAATGGCAGTTCATAGAACCATTGCAGGAAGTCATGCCATTCCGCAGGATGATCTTCGAACTGGGTCAGGGTTTCGTGCAACAGGCGGCCATGGCGCGGCGTGTGTTCACGCACGAACTGCTGGCCGCTGCCCGGCAGCGCTGGCGTGCTCCAGCCAAGGGCGTTGAATTCATGGTTGCCCATGATGCACAGCGCCTGGCCGGCCTCGACCATGTCGTGGACGATGTGCAGCGCCTCGCGAATCCGCGGGCCACGGTCGATGATGTCGCCGAGGAACACCGCCATGCGCGACGGATGCCGCCAGACGCCTGCCTGTTTGTGGTAACCGAGCCGGTCGAGCAAGTGCTCAAGGGTCAGAGCGCAACCGTGCACGTCACCAATCAGGTCGTAGCTACGCGCGGGATCGAGCATCAGTCGCCTCCACCACCCAACTTGCTGCCCCAGCCGAGCTTGGTCCGGCAGACTTCATAGTAGTTGTGGTCGAGCGGATGAATCAGCCGCAGCTTCTGCGCTTTCTTGCTGATGGTGATGGTGTCACCGGGCGCGCAGGTGAAGTGATTCTGCCCGTCACAGGAGACTTGCGGGTAAATCTGCATATCTTTGGACACGACGATTTTCAGCTCACTATTGCCATCGACCACGATCGGTCTACCTGACAAGGTATGGGGGTACATCGGCACAATCACAATAGCGTCGAGCTTGGGATGCATGATCGGGCCGCCCGCCGACAAGGCGTAGGCGGTCGAACCGGTCGGCGTGGCAACGATCAGGCCGTCGGCCTTCTGGCTGCAGACGAACTGGCCGTCGATGTACAACTCGAACTCGATCATCCGCGTCGATTTGCCGGGGTGCAGCACCACATCGTTCAGCGCATCGCCCTGGCCGATAGCCTCGGCGTGGCGCCGGACTTCGGCTTGCAGCAGGAAGCGGTTTTCCACCAGATAGTGGCCGTCGAGCACTTCGGCGACTTTGACTTCCAGCTCATCGGGGCGAATATCGGTCAGGAACCCCAGGCTGCCACGGTTGATACCAAGCACCGGAATATTGTGCTTGGCCAAGGCACGGGCGGCGCCCAGCAGGCTGCCGTCACCACCGACCACAATCACCATGTCACAGACTTCACCGAGCATCTTGCGCGACGAAGTTTGCAGCCCATGGCCCGGCAGGACTTCGGCGATGGTGTCTTCGAGGATCACATGCAGGTGACGATCGAGCAGAAACCGTTTCAGTCGGCGGACGGTATCCAGCACCTGAGAACTGCCCAGGCGACCGATGATGCCGATATTACGAAATTGCTCCATGGGGCTCCTATTGGGACGCGGAGGGCCTGCGACGGCGAAAAACACGATTATGGGCGAAAGCGCGGCGTAGACAAAACCCTTTCAGCCACGACGGTGCGCTCGCGTTTCGGGCTATGCTCGCAAGATGATCCTATTTCCAGATTTGCTCCAGTTACCCCACCAGTTGCGCCACCCTGAAGTGCGCGACCTGGCCTGGGTCATCCTCGCGCCGCCGATGCTCAGCGTCACCCCGTGGCCGCAGCGTCATCCGCTGGCCGGCAGCGACTGGGTGCAAGCACCGGAGCGCCTGGAACACTGGCTCAGGCAACTGGATCGCGACAGTTACGACCTGCTGCACTGGCTGGCCCAGGCCAGGACCCGGCGCCTGGGTCTTTACTACGAGCGGCTATGGCAATACGCCGTGCGGAACGCGCCGGGCATCGAACTGATTGCCGCCAACATGCCGATCCGCCGTGAAGGCCATACCTTGGGTGAGCTGGACATGCTGCTGCGTGATCGCGATGGCGTGCATCACCTTGAACTGGCGATCAAGCTCTATCTTGGGCCACAGAACGGTGACGGCCATGACACTGCGCAGTGGCTCGGACCGGGTTGTCATGATCGCCTGGACCGTAAACTGGAGCACCTGAGCCGGCATCAATTGCCAATTTCCGCGCGGGCGGAAAGCCGTGCCGTGCTGGCATCGCTGGATATCCAGCAGTTCAGTGCGCATCTGTGGCTGGGCGGTTATCTGCTTTATCCGTGGCCGGGGCAGTCCGAATCACCCAGCGGCGCGCATCCTCAGCATCTGCGCGGTAGCTGGCTGCATCAGAAGGACTGGGCGGACTTTGTCGTGCAGCGCCCGTTCGGTCGCTGGCAACCCCTGCCCCGCCATGCCTGGCTGGCGCCGGCGCACTACCCCGAAGAGCAAACCTGGAACGCTGAACAGCTGAATGCGTGGCTGAGCGATCTGGACCCGCTGGCACCGGCGCAATTGATGGTGCGGCTGACAGAGAGTGCCAAAGGGGATTGGGAAGAAGCCGAGCGGCTGTTTCTGGTGTCCGATCTTTGGCCGAATGTGCCGGGTAATGGGTGAGTTTTGTAGCGTCTGGGTAGGCCTCTTCGCGGGCAAGCCTCGCTCCTACGGGGTTTGTGTTGATTACAAAATTTGTGAACGACGCTTAATTGTAGGAGCGAGGCTTGCCCGCGAAGAACGATGACGCGCAGTACCTGAAAACCGCGGTGCATTCTTCGCGGGCAAACCCGCTCCCACAGGGATTGTGGCTGGCCACAAGAATTAATCAGCGCCACGTAAACGGGTCATTGCTTTTTATGCTGCTCAACCCACAGCGCATACGCATCGATGAATTTCTGCAAGAACGGCCTGACCGACTCCGACAGCTTGCCCGCCTCGTCGAACGCTGAACCGGCGCCGCCCAGATAGGCTTCCGGCTGCTGCATGCACGGTACATTGAGAAACACCATGGACTGGCGCACGTTGTGGTTGGCCCCAAATCCGCCGACAGCGCCCGGTGAAGCGCTGATCACCGCACCCGGCTTGCCGTTCCAGGCGCTCTTGCCATAGGGGCGCGAACCCACATCGATCGCATTCTTCAATGGCGCCGGCACCGAACGGTTGTATTCCGGAGTCACGAACAGCACCGCGTCGGATGAGCTCACTTGTTGTCGGAAAGTGCTGTAGGCTGCCGGCGGTGAATCGCCATCGATGTCTTCGTTGTAGAGCGGCAAATCACCGATTTCGATGATAGTCAGCTTCAGATTGGCAGGCGCCAGTTCGGCCAGCGCCAGCGCGACCTTGCGATTGATTGATGCTTTTCTCAGGCTGCCGACCAGAACGGCGATCTCGTAGACGTTGCTCATGGAGAATTCTCGACTGTCCGATGGAAAGAGCCCTTAGTTATAGATGATCAAATGACGATTCAACCAGTGGACGACGGAAAATCGCTGTCCCTGACTATTTTTTTCCTGTAGGAAAACTTACCTCGCCCAACCACGGTCTACAGAACCGCAAATTGAGTGATTTATCTCCAGAGGTTCTAAGCAGATGGCAGCAGTACTCGTCAGTCAGTTCCATGCAAGAGACGCGGAAGGCCGCGTTTATTCGGTGCATGAGTTCCAGGAATCTATCCCATCGGTAGACGGCTCGGGGCCTGTCACTACCTATAAGCTGGCCATTGGCGACCGGGTCAACAAGCTCGCCGACAACGAATTTCTGCTTGTGCAGTCAGGCGTCACTCTCATTCGCGAACCTGAAACAAGCGTCGCCTCATAACCCGCTGTTATGAGCAGAAGTCATATGCGCGCACTTGAGTTAGGATTCAGTGACTGACTCCCTCACCTGCTGAACATGGACTTCACGCATGCGTTTACGTCATATCGAAGTAATCCAGGCGCTCCTGCAGACCGGCCATCTGGGCACCGCGGCCGAATGGCTGCAGCTGCCGGTGGCCGAGGTCGAACGCACCCTGCGTGACGCCGAGGATCAGTTGGGTTTCATGCTGTTTGCCAGCGTGCGTGGTCGTTTGCAAGCCACGCGCGAGGCGCGAGAGTTGCAGGTCGAGATCGCCCACGTCTACGAAGCCCTCGAGCCGGTCCAGCGACTGGCCAGCAGCCTCAAGCAATACTTGGCCCCGCCCCTGCGAATCATCTGCACCCCGCCTTTGGCACAACACCTGTTGCCACATAGCATCGCGGCCCTGCGCCGACGCCTCCCCGACGCACCTTGCACCCTCCTGAGTCAGCCGACCCGCGAGATTGTCAAAAGCCTGCTGCTGCGTGAAAGCGATCTTGGCCTGAGCCTGCATGACCCGGACCACGCCGATATCCATTGCCAGGTCATCGCTCAAGGCAAGCTCCAGCTACTGGCGCCCCATGGCTGGCTGCAACCGAAACAGAAGTACATCTCGCTGCAGGATCTGGCCGGTCAGTCGATGGTTGGCCTGGAAGGTCACGATCCGTTAAGCCCGGCGCTGGACCACAAGCTGCATGCGCTGCGCCCGGCTCCCGTCATCCAGACCCGGGTCCAGACTCATCAAATGATGCGCAGCATGGTCGAGGCCGGTGAAGGCCTGGCGATCGTCGACCCGTTTACCGCCCTCGGCGCCAAATCGGCCGGGCTCGATGCCTGCCCCCTGGCGCCTGCCGTCCCGATCAGCGTCTATGCCTTGAGCCTCAAGAGCGTCGAGCCCTCTTCGGCGGTTCAGGCGTTGCTGGACATCATCACGGAACAAGCCGTGGCGATGCTGGCGAGCTGAGCGGGTTTTCCAGCGGATTATCGAACAACCGGTACCAGAACAGTGCCACCTCGGCGGTGTTCGGGTCGATCCCGCGATAGCGCAGATGATCGATCCCGCCGACCGTGTAACCGCAACGCTCATAAAGTCGACAGGCGCTCAGGTTGTTGTTCTGGGTTTCCAGCATGATGCCCGGCAGTTTTTTCTTGCGACTCCAGAACTGCGCCACGTCCAGCAGCGCCTTGGCCACGCCATGGCGACGCGCCGGAGCATGCACCGCCAACTCATCGATATGGGCGAAGCCATTCCAGTTGGTGCTGACCACCAGGTGACCCACCGGCTCATCATCCAGATAGGCCATGAAAATCGCGCTGTCAGCGGCATCGCGAAAACTGCTGAATTCCTCGGGGTCGATGCCGTAGCACTTGCGATACGGTGTGATCGGCGTCACCGGCCACTGCGCCACCGGCTTACCGATTTGCGCGGCACCATAGGCGGCGACTTCAAAACTGAAATCACTGCCCCAGATATAAGCCGCAAACCCCTCATCGGCGACACGCACCGAGAGGCCTGGATATTTGGGATTCATGACAGGTTGCATACTAGGAAAGGTCCTCATTCCTTGATGCAATCGACGGTGTAGTGCCGTCCATTGCCCTCGTCTTCGTGTTGCAAGCCATGCACATCTACGACAAATCCGGGGAAACTACTGTCGAACGTACGGGCAAACTTAAGGTAATCGACAATCGAACGGGTCGACTCGGTGAAACGCTCGCCGGGCATGATCAATGGAATCCCCGGCGGATAGGGTACCAGCATCACCGCCGCGATCCGCCCGTCCAGAGCATCGATCGAAACAGCTTCAACTTCCCCGCGTACCAATTGATCATAGGCGTCCGCCGGCTTCATGGCGACTTCCGGCAGCACTGTGTACATGCGTTTGAGGTGTTTGGCCGTGGCGTTGCTGCGATAGCAGGCGTGCAATTGATCACACAGATCGCGCAGGCCCATGCCTTGATAACGGGCAATATTGGGTTGCGCCACACACGGCAGGCAGGTGGCCAGGCTGACATTGGCGTCGTAACTGCGCTTGAACTCCAGCAACTCGGTCAGCAGCGTGCTCCATTTGCCCTTGGTGATGCCCATGGAGAACAGCACCAGGAACGAATACAGACCGGTCTTTTCCACGACCAGCCCACGTTCCCAGAGGAATTTGCTGACCACCGCCGCCGGAATCCCCCGCGCGCTCAGGGCTCCGCCCGCCGTCAAACCCGGCATCACCAGCGTGACCTTGATCGGATCGAGCAGCACATAGTCGTCGGTCACGCCGCCAAAGCCGTGCCAATCGGCGTCGGGTTGCAGCAGCCAGTCTTCGGTGACCACCTGTTCGATGCGTTCCACCAAGGGCGGCTGCCAGATGGAAAACCACCAGTCATCGGCGGCGATATGTTGGCGCAGATTGGCCAGGGCCCGGCGAAAGCTCAGGGCCTCGTCGAACATTTCCTGCAACAGCGAGCGACCGGCCGGCCCTTCCATCATCGCCGAGGCTACGTCCAGCGAGGCGATGATGCTGTACTGCGGCGAGGTCGAAATATGCATCATGAACGCTTCGTTGAAACGGTCGCGATCCAGTTGCCGGGCGCCACCGTCCTGAACGTGAATCATCGACGCCTGGCTGAACGCCGCCAGCAATTTGTGCGTGGAATGGGTGGTGAACACCAGTGGGCTGTCTTCAGTGCGGGAAGTGCCCATGCCATAACGGCCGGCGAAGAACTCGTGAAACGCCGCGTAGGCGTACCACGCCTCGTCGAAATGCAGCACCTCGACGCTGTTGCCCAGGCTCTGCTTGATCAGCTCGGCGTTGTAACAGAGACCGTCGTAAGTCGAGTTGGTCACCACCGCCAACTTGACCTTGGGCTCACGGCCTTGGGTCAGCGGACTGGCGTCGATCTTGGCCTGGATCGATTCGCGACTGAATTCGCTCAACGGAATCGGGCCGATAATCCCCAGCTCATTGCGCTCCGGGCACAGGTACAGCGGGATCGCGCCGGTCATGATGATCGAGTGCAGCACCGACTTGTGGCAGTTGCGATCCACCAGCACCAGATCATCGCGAGCCACCATGGAATGCCAGACGATTTTATTGGCGGTCGAGGTGCCATTGATTACGAAAAAGGTGTGATCGGCCCCGAAATTGCGCGCGGCTCTCGCTTCCGCCTCCGCCAGCGGACCGGTGTGATCGAGCAGCGAACCGAGTTCCGGCACCGACACCGACAAATCCGAACGCAGGGTGTTTTCCCCGAAAAACTGGTGAAACGCCTGCCCCACCGGGCTTTTGTGATAGGCCACGCCACCGCCATGGCCCGGCGTGTGCCAGGAGTAATTGGAGTCGGCGGTGTGCTGCACCAGCGCCTTGAAGAACGGCGGCAACAGACCGTCCAGATATTTGCGCGCCGCGCGAGCGACCTGACGCGCGAGGAAGGGCACGGTGTCTTCGAACAAATAGAGAATGCCGCGCAGCTGATTGAGCTCGGACATGGCATCGGCCGGGGCATTTTCCAGGGTGACCTGCTCGCCCAGGGCAAAGATCGGCAGGTCCGGCGCCCGAACCCGTGCCAGGCGGATCAGCTCAGCCATGTTATGCAGAAGATGAGCATGGGTGCTGGCGTCTTCGGCGGCAATCAACATGCAGGCGAGGCCATGATGGGTCGAGGCGACCAGACGTCCTTCGTTGTAATCAACCGCCGAGACGATGCTGAAGCCTTCCTGCTCCAGTTCCCGCGCAATACCACGCACACGATCACCGGCAACGGTGTCGGCCTTGATGTCGCGGTGGACGATCAGGACCGGGAATTTCAAATCTTTATACATGGGGGCTCGGTGTCCTGAGGCGGCAGACCGTAGCCTGCCAATAACCTCAGGGTAGAGGGTTGGAGCGCATGTAGCGAGGGGGATGCCCTGAAGTGGGGCGCCGGGTCATTATAACTGGCCCGAATTGAGCACTCCGTTCACGGTGTAGGAGCTGGCTTGCCAGCGAAGGCGGCCTCACAGCATGCAGCGCCGATGAAAACGCCTTCGCCGGCAAGCCGGCTCCTACAGGTTCGCGTCGTTCATTGGCATCTGTTGTGTTCTTTTCAGGCCTGAGCCTTGGCCTCAGCCAATTGCTGCCACAGCGACGGAGCGCCGGCGGATTTGGCGATGGCTTCAAGGCGCGCGATGTGCTGCGCCAGATCTTCCTCACTGGCACGAATGATCCGGGCCGGCTGACGATCGGCCGGCAGACGACGGATCTCCGTGGCGGAGTTGTCCGCGCCCTCACCGGAACCATTGCCATCGGACGCATTCCCGGCCAGCGACAGGCTGGTCTGCCCACCGGTCATGGTCAGGTAAACGTCGGCGAGAATCTCGGAGTCAAGCAAGGCGCCGTGAAGTTCACGGCCTGAGTTGTCGACGTCATAGCGTTTGCACAAGGCGTCGAGGCTGTTGCGCTGCCCCGGGTGACGTTCCCGAGCCATCATCAGGGTGTCGAGGATCGAGCAATGTTGCGTGATGTCCGCACGATCGTGCTGGCCCATCAAGGCGAATTCGTTGTTGATGAAGCCAACGTCGAACGCCGCGTTATGGATGATCAGCTGCGCGCCCTTGATGAACTCGAAAAATTCATCGGCCACTTCCGTGAAACGCGGCTTGCCCACCAGGAATTCGTTAGTGATGCCGTGGACGCCGATGGCGCCTTCGTCACTCTCGCGATCCGGTTGCAGATAAACGTGGAAATGCCGGCCGGTCAGGCGCCGACCGATCAACTCGACACAACCGATTTCGATAATCCGGTGGCCGTCGGTCACCGGCATGCCGGTGGTTTCGGTATCGAGTACAACGGATCTGGTGGCCATCAGTGCTCAGCTCTCAACGGGTCAATCGTGCAAAAGCGGCGATGTTAACACGCTCGCGGGGGTCTTTCAGATACACCGTGTGGCACCCATCGCGAGCAGGCTCGCTCCCACTGATCATTCCCACGCTCTGCGTGGGAATGCCTCAGGGGACGCTCCGCGTTCCAATGGGACGCAGAGCGTCCCGGGCTGTATTCACACGCAGAGCATGGGAACGATCAGTGAAGGGGTCTAGGCTTGTTTGTACCCACGCACTTCATCCACGCCACGATTGGCCAGTTGGTCGGCCCGTTCGTTGCCGTGATGGCCGATGTGCCCACGCACCCATTTCCAGGTGACGTTGTGGCGATTGACCTGCTCGTCGAGCAGTTTCCACAAGTCGGCGTTTTTCACCGGTTCCTTCGCCGCGGTTTTCCAGCCGCGCTTCTTCCAGTTGGCCATCCACTCGTTGATGCCTTTCATCACGTATTGGGAGTCGGTCACCAGCAGTACATCGCAGGAGCGCTTGAGTTCTTCCAGGCCACGGATGGCGCCCATCAATTCCATGCGGTTGTTGGTGGTGTTGGCTTCGCCGCCCCACAGTTCTTTTTCAACGCCTTTGCACACCAGCAATGCGCCCCAGCCGCCGGGGCCAGGGTTGCCCTTACAGGCGCCATCGGTGAAGAGTTCTACGCTATCGCTCATGCCAATCTATCCAGAAAATGCGGCGGCTCGCCGATCGGTGACCGACGATGCCCGAGGCCGGGGCGAACCCGACCGGGAAAATAAAATGTGTATTACGGTTCGAGGTGACGACGGTTGACCTTGGCCATCGGCAACGGAATCAGCTTGCCCATCGGTTCGCGTCGCTCCTGACGCACCGGTCGCAGGCCCACCACGATCTTGCGCGCGACCAATAAATAGAAGCCACCACCCGACAATTGCCAGTCACCGGCCTTGCGCTCCCAACCGGCCAGACGGGACTGCCAGGCGGGCGACGCAAGCGGCGGACGATAGCATCCGAAGCGGCGTTTCTCCAGCGCGAAGCCCAGCAGGTTCAGCCAGTCAGCGACTCGCGACGGCGAAATGCAGCGGGCCTTGCGCAGCCCATCGTGAGCAAAAACATGACGCAGGCCCCAGCTGCTCCAGGGGTTGATCCCGACAATCAGCAAATGCCCGCCAGGCCGCACGCTGCTCGCCGCTTCGCGCAGCAAACCGTGGGGCGACAGGCAGAAATCCAGCCCGTGCTGCAACACCACCACATCGGCGGCGTGCTCGCTCAAAGGCCAGGCCTGCTCTTCACAAACGATCTCGACCCCCGGCAACGGCGCACCGAGCCGCACATTGCGCTGAACCTGCGGCGCCGACGGCGGCGTTTGCGCCGAAGGGCCGTAATGCACCAGGTAGCCGCCGAAGAAGCGCGCCAACTCGTCTTCGAGCATGCGGCGTTCTTCGTCCAGCAGAAATTGCCCGATGGGCCCGGACAGCCATTCACGGGCCGCGCTGATCAATGTCAGCCACTCAGGATCGGCCTGAGCGAACGCTTTATCGGTCATTGCATTCTCCAACGCGCCAGGAAGTTCTAAGATGCGCCAATGTTTTCCGCTTGGCGAATCCGACGATGATACAGATCAGTGCCCTGCCCGCCTTCACCGACAACTACATCTGGTTGTTACAAGACCACAGTACCCAGCGCTGCGCCGTGGTCGATCCGGGCGATGCCGCACCAGTACAAGCGTGGCTTGCGGCGCACCCGGGTTGGGTGTTAAGCGATATTCTGATCACTCATCACCATCATGACCATGTCGGCGGCGTCGAGCGGCTGAAAAAAGCGACAGACGCGACAGTCTACGGCCCGGCCAGCGAAAGCATCCCGGCGCGGGACGTGGCCCTCAAGGACAATGACCGTATCAGCGTGCTGGGCTGGGACTTCGACGTTCTCGCAGTGCCGGGCCATACCCTCGGGCACATCGCCTTTTATCACCACGGCCATTTGTTTTGCGGCGATACCCTGTTCGCCGCCGGTTGCGGACGGTTATTCGAAGGCACGCCCGAGCAAATGCATCGCTCGCTGAGCCGCCTCGCGGCACTGCCCGAAGACACGCTGGTCTACTGCACCCACGAGTACACCCTGAGCAATCTGAAGTTCGCCGCTGTAGTCGAACCGGCCAACCCCAACACCCTTGAACGCCTGGACATAGTCACCCGGCAACGCGACGCTGGAATCATGACCCTGCCTTCGACGCTGGCGCTGGAAAAGCTCACCAATCCGTTTTTGCGCACCGACGAAACATCCGTTAAAGAAAAAGTGGACGAACGGAATGGAACCGATAACCGGGCTCCGAGTGCGGTTTTTGCTGCTCTTCGAGCGTGGAAAGATACGTTCTAGGGAGGCTGCTTACTGATACAAAAATTCTGAATGGTTGACCGCAGGGGGTGCGCTTTCTAGAATCGCCCGACATTTTTGCCCGGAACTTACTTCCAGCCAATGTCGTCACCTATTCGTAAAGCCATCAATTCAGACGCATTGACCCGCTTGGCTCAAGCCATCGCGGTGGCTGTGTCCGCCACGTTGGCGGGCTGTTCCAGCCATGTGCCGCAGACCGAAGCGACACACACTCCGAATATTGCCGCTCGAGCCAAGCAGAAACCCATCTGGCTCAGCGAAAAACCAACACCGCAAATTCCACAGGACGTCTGGGAGCGCATGCGCCAGGGCTTCCAGTTGCAAGACAACCTGGGCGTCAACCCGCGCATCGAGCAACAGCGCCTGTGGTTCGCCAGTAACCCGTCCTTCCTCGAAAACGCCGGCGAACGCGGCAGCCTCTACATTCACTACATTGTCGAACGCCTTGAAGAACGCAACATGCCGCTGGAACTGGCGCTGTTGCCGGTAATTGAAAGCGCCTACAACCCGATGGCCTATTCCCGGGCCAACGCGGTGGGTCTTTGGCAATTCATTCCTTCCACCGGGCGTTACTTCAACCTGCGTCAAACCCGCTTCTATGATGGCCGTCGCGATATCACCGCCTCGACCACCGCGGCCATGGATTACCTGACCCGCCTGCACGACATGTTCAACGGCGACTGGCTGCTGGCTCTGGCGGCCTACAATGCCGGCGAAGGTACGGTCAGCCGGGCCATCGAGCGCAACGAACGACTCGGCCTGCCGACCGACTACTGGAACCTGCCGTTGCCAGCGGAAACCCAGGCCTATGTGCCGAAACTGCTGGCATTGTCGCAAGTGGTCCTCGCGCCCGAAGCTTACGGCGTGAACCTCAACCCGATCGCCAACGAACCGTACTTCCAGGTCGTCGAAATCAACCAGCGCATGGACCTGTCCAAGGTTGCCGCGGTGGCCAACATCGACGAAGACGAACTGTTCCAGCTCAACCCGGCCTTCAAGCAGCGCACCACCATCGACGGCCCCCAGCATCTGCTGGTGCCGACGTCCAAGGCGCAACTGCTGACCACCAGTCTGTCGACCATGCGCCCTGAAGAGTTGATCAGTCAGCGATCGCTCAAGCCGGTGTTTGAAGGGGTAGACGACAGCGAAATCGCCAGCCTCAAGCGCGCCTATCGGGTCAAGCGCGGCGACAATCTGGGCACCATCGCCAAGGCCAACAAGGTCGACGTCAAGGATCTGCAACGCTGGAACAAACTGACCGGCAAGGATCTCAAAGTCGGCCAGACCCTGGTGATGCAGGACACCACCAAGCGCAAATCCGGGCGCGTCAACACCGTGGTCGCGGCGAACAGCAAATCGAGCGGCAAGGTAACCAACAAGACGCAGACCCAGTACAAGGTCAAACAAGGCGACTCGCTGTACATGGTCGCCAAACGCTTCAACGTTGAAATGCAGCACCTCAAGCGCTGGAACCCTCGGGTTGGCCAGGCGCTGAAGCCGGGGCAGATGCTGACGGTTGCTTCGCCGAATTAAGCGGCACGCCCTGTCGAGGGGCTTTTGTGGCGAGGGAGCTTGCTCCCGTTGGGTTGCGAAGCAGCCCCAAAACCTGAAACCCGGTGATTTCTGACACACCGCGTATTCCGGTTTACGACGGCTTCGCAGCCGAGCGGGAGCAAGCTCCCTCGCCACAGGTTCTGCGATCCGCCGGACCTTCACCTGCGCAAATAACCACGCATTAAGCCCCCGTCTTTTTCCTGTCGATACAAGCTGTTACTGTACGGCCCACAAAGCCCAAGCCGCCTGGATCGGATCTCTGACTTGAAGCGTCCCCTCCTCCTGCTCCTGATCAGCCTGGCCTCGAGCTCCCCCGCAAGCGCGACGATCAGCGAAAGCCATGGTTATGCGCAGTTCGGCACGCTCAAGTACCCGGCCAGATTTACCCACTTCGACTGGGTCAACCCGCAAGCGCCCAAGGGCGGTACGTTGCGGGTGATGGCGTTTGGCACCTTCGATACGCTCAATCCCTATACCTTCAAGGGTTCAAGCCCGGTTTCCACCGGCAACTTCCTGCAATACGGTATCAACGAACTCAATGAACCGTTGATGGTCGGCACCGGCCAATACGCGCCATCCGGCGATGAGCCAACCTCCAGTTATGGCCTGATTGCCCAATCGGTGGAATACAGCGAGGACCGCAGCTGGGTGGTATTCAACCTGCGCCCCGAAGCGAGTTTCCACGATGGCACGCCGATCACCGCTTATGACGTGGCATTCTCTTACCGTTTGTTGCTAAAGGAAGGTCATCCGCAATACCGCACCAACCTTCAGGAAGTGTCGCGGGTGGATATCCTCAATCCACGGCGTATCCGTTTCGTCTTCAAGCGCGCCGGCAATCCGCTGCTGATCCTGCGCCTGGGCGAGTTGCCGGTGCTGCCTCAGCATTACTGGGAAGGTCGCGACTTCAAGGCCACCACCTTCGAGCCGCCATTGGGCAGCGGACCGTATCGAATCACCTCGGTAACGCCCGGGCGGCAAATCGTCTTCGAACGGGTCAAGGATTACTGGGGCAAGGACCTGCCGGTCAATCTCGGCAAGTACAACGTCGATCGCATGGAAGTCGAGTTCTATCGTGACAGTGACGTGGCTTTCGAAGCGTTCAAGGCCGGTGAGTTCGACATCTACATCGAGCACCAAGCGAAGAACTGGGCCAATGGTTACAACTTCCCGGCCGTGCGCCGTGGCGATGTGATCAAGGCGCAAATCGCGCACCAGATCCCGACCCAGAGCCAGGGCCTGTTCATGAACACCCGGCGGCCAGCTTTCGCCGAGGCCAAGGTCCGCGAAGCATTGGGTTTGATGTTCGACTTCGAATGGACCAATCGCACGCTGTTCAGCGGCGCCTACAAACGAGCGATGAGTTATTACCCCAACAGCGAGTTTTCCGCCACCGGACTACCGGTCGGTCATGAGTGGCTGTTGCTCAAGCCCTATCGCGATCAGTTGCCCGCCAAGCTGCTCACCGAACCGTTCAGCCTGCCGCAGACCGAAGGCCGCGGCATTCCCCGGGAAACCATGCGCCAGGCGTTGAGCCTGCTCGCCGAGGCCGGCTGGAAGCTCAACGGTCAGCGGCTACAAAACAGCATCGGCCAACCGTTGCGCTTCGAGATTCTGCTGGTCAACCCGAACCTGGAACGCATCCTTCAGCCTTACGTCGAGAACCTCGCCAGCATCGGCATCGACGCACGGCTGCGCACGGTCGATCGCGCCCAATACAAACAACGCCTCGATCAGTTCGATTTCGACATGATCCTGATGACCCTCAACCAGACCCTCAGCCCGGGCCTGGAACAATGGCAGTACTTCCATTCCAGCCAGGTTGGGGTCAAGGGCAGCAAAAACTACGCCGGCATCGCCAATCCGGTGGTCGACCATTTGCTCGAACGACTGCTCGCCGCCCAGACCCGCGATGCACAAGTCGCCGCGGGCAAGGCACTCGACCGGGTGCTGCTGTGGCAGCACTACATCATTCCCAACTGGTACCTCAATTATCACCGCCTGGCCTACCGCAACCGGTTCGCCTTCGTCACTACGCCGCCCTATACCCTGGGCCTGAGCGCATGGTGGTTGAAATCTTCGGAGAAAGATCGATGAAACCCGTACGTGCCCTGCTCTTGCAGGCCAGCGGTCTGTTGTTCGCCGGGCTGGCCTGCGCCGCCCCGCAACATGCCCTGACCCTGTACAACGAGCCGCCTAAATACCCGGCCGATTTCAAACATTTCGATTACGTGAACCCCGATGCGCCCAAGGGCGGAATCTTTCGCCAGGCCGGGTTCGGTGGCTTCGACAGCCTCAACCCGTTCATCAACAAAGGCGTGCCAGCCGACGACATCAGCATGATCTACGACACCCTGGCCAAACACGGCCTGGATGAGCCGTTTACCGAATACGGCCTGATCGCCGGCAAAATCGAAAAAGCCCCGGACAACAGCTGGGTGCGCTTCTACCTGCGTCCCGAAGCACGTTTCCACGACGGCCACCCGATACGTGCCGAAGACGTGGTATTCAGCTTCCAGACTCTTATCAAGGACGGCGCCCCGCTCTTCCGCGGCTATTACAGCGACGTGGAAGAAGTGGTCGCCGAAGACCCGCTCAAAGTGCTGTTCAAGTTCAAGCACACCAACAACCGCGAACTGCCGCTGATCCTCGGACAGTTGCCAGTACTGCCCAAACATTGGTGGGCGACCCGCGACTTCAACAAGGGCAACCTGGAATTGCCACTGGGCAGCGGCCCGTACAAAGTCAGCGAAGTGAAGGCCGGGCGTTCGGTGCGCTATGAACGGGTCAAGGATTACTGGGGCAAGGACCTGCCGGTCAATCGCGGCTTCTACAACTTTGACGTGCTGACCACTGACTACTACCGCGACAACACCGTCGCGCTGGAAGCGCTCAAGGCCGGTCAGTTCGACTATTGGCTGGAATCGGCCGCGAAAAACTGGGCCAAGGCCTACAACATTCCGGCGGTGGCCGAAGGTCGGCTGATCAAGGAAGAAATCCCGAACGGCAACCCCACTGGCATGCAAGGCTTCGTGTTCAACCTGCGCCGCCCGGTGTTTCAGGATGTGCGCGTGCGCCACGCACTGAGCCTGTTGCTGGACTTCGAATGGACCAACAAGCAATTGTTCAACGGCGCCTACGCGCGCACCCGCAGTTACTTTGAAAACTCGGAAATGGCCGCCACCGGCCTGCCGGACGCCGATCAACTGGCGATCCTAGACCCGTTCCGCGGCAAGATTCCCGAGCAAGTGTTCGGCGAGGCGTTCCAGAACCCGGTGACCGACGCCAGCGGCATGATCCGCGTCCAGCAGCGCCAGGCCTGGCAATTGCTGCAAGAGGCCGGCTGGCGGATCGTCGACGACAAAATGGTCGACGCCAACGGCAAACCGGTGACCATCGAATTTCTGCTGGCCCAGACCGAGTTCGAGCGGATACTGCTGCCGTTCAAGCGCAACCTCAGTGATTTGGGCATTGATCTGGTGATCCGTCGGGTCGACGTCTCGCAATACGTCAACCGCGTGCGCTCGCGGGATTTTGACATGATCGTCGGCAGCTTCCCGCAGTCGAACTCGCCGGGTAACGAACAGCGCGAGTACTGGATGACCGCCGCCGCCGACAAACCCGGCAGCCGCAACTCCATGGGCTTGAAAGACCCGGTGGTAGACCAACTGGTCGAACAACTGATCAATGCCGATTCGCGCCAAAGCCTGGTGGCCCACGCCCGGGCGCTGGACCGGGTGCTGCAATGGGGCTATTACGTGATCCCCAATTGGCACATCAAGACCTGGCGCGTGGCGTACTGGAACCACATCGGCCACCCGAAGGTTTCGCCCAAATACGACATCGGCATCAATACCTGGTGGGTCAAGCCCAACGCGGCACTGCCGATAGAAGTCGAAATCAAACTGCAAGCCGACCCTGCGGGCACGGAGTAATCAGATGCTGGCGTATATTTTTCGGCGACTGCTACTGATCATCCCGACCCTGCTCGGCATTTTGCTGATCAACTTCGTGATCATCCAGGCCGCCCCCGGTGGGCCGGTGGAACAGATGATCGCCAAGCTCGAAGGTTTCGAAGGCGCCACCAGCCGCATTGCCGGCGGCGGCGCCGAAGTATCGGTGGCAGGTTCCGCCTATCGCGGCGCCCAGGGCCTGGACCCGGCGTTGGTCAAGGAAATCGAGCACATGTACGGCTTCGACAAATCGGCGCCGGAACGTTTGTGGATCATGATCAAGAACTACGCCACCCTGGATTTCGGCGACAGCTTTTTCCGCGACGCCAAGGTCATCGATCTGATCAAGGAAAAGCTGCCGGTGTCGATCTCCCTCGGGTTGTGGAGCACGTTGATCATGTACCTGGTGTCGATCCCGCTGGGGATCGCCAAGGCGACGCGCCACGGCAGCCACTTCGACGTCTGGACCAGTTCGGCAATCATCGTCGGCTACGCGATCCCCGCGTTCCTGTTCGCCATCCTGCTGATTGTGGTGTTCGCCGGCGGCAGCTATTTCGACTGGTTCCCGCTACGGGGCCTGACTTCGAACAACTTCGACGAGCTGAGCACCAGCGGCAAGATCCTCGATTATTTCTGGCACCTGGCACTGCCGGTGACCGCATTGGTGATCGGCAACTTCGCGACCATGACGCTGCTGACCAAAAACAGCTTCCTCGATGAAATCAACAAGCAATACGTGGTCACCGCCAAGGCTAAAGGCCTGACCCGCCACCGCGTGCTCTACGGCCATGTATTTCGCAACGCCATGCTGCTGGTGATCGCCGGTTTCCCTTCGGCATTCATCGGGATCTTCTTCACCGGCTCGCTGCTGGTGGAAGTGATTTTCTCCCTCGACGGCCTCGGCTTGATGAGTTTCGAGGCGGCGATCAACCGCGATTACCCAGTGGTTTTCGGCACGCTGTTCATCTTTACCCTGCTGGGGTTGGTGGTGAAGCTGATCGGCGACCTCACCTACACCTTTGTCGATCCGCGCATCGACTTCGAAAGCCGGGAGCATTGAGATGAACTTATCCCCTCTCAATCGCCGACGTTTCGAACTGTTCAAGGCCAACAAGCGTGGCTGGTGGTCGCTGTGGCTATTTCTGATTCTGTTCGGCGCAAGCCTCGGTGCCGAGCTGATCGCCAACGACAAACCGCTGGTGGTGCACTACGACAACGCCTGGTACTTCCCGGCGCTCAAGCGCTACCCGGAAACCGCGTTCGGCGGCGAGTTCCCGCTGGAAGCCAACTACAAGAGCCCCTACATCCGCGAACTGCTCAAGGCCAAGGACGCCTGGGTGGTGTGGGCGCCGATTCCCTACAGCTACCAGAGCATCAACTACGACCTGAAAGTCCCGGCCCCCGCGCCGCCTTCGGCCGATAACCTGCTGGGTACCGACGACCAGGGCCGCGATGTGCTGGCCCGGGTGATTTACGGCTTCCGGATTTCGGTGCTGTTTGCTTTGACGCTGACCATTCTCAGTTCGATCATCGGCGTGATCGCCGGGGCCTTGCAGGGTTTTTATGGCGGCTGGGTCGATCTGGCCGGGCAGCGTTTTCTGGAGATCTGGTCCGGGCTGCCAGTGCTGTACTTGCTGATCATCCTCGCCAGCTTCGTGCAGCCGAACTTCTGGTGGCTGCTGGGGATAATGCTGCTGTTCTCGTGGATGAGCCTGGTGGATGTGGTGCGTGCCGAGTTCCTGCGCGGCCGGAATCTGGAATACGTGCGCGCGGCGCGGGCGCTGGGCATGCGCAATGGTGCGATCATGTTCCGCCACATTCTGCCCAACGCCATGGTCTCGACCATGACCTTCATGCCGTTCATCCTGACCGGCGCCATCGGCACCCTGACCGCTCTGGATTTCCTCGGCTTCGGCCTGCCGCCGGGCGCGCCGTCCCTGGGTGAGCTGGTGGCCCAAGGTAAATCCAACCTGCAAGCGCCGTGGCTGGGTATGAGTGCATTTGCGGTGCTGGCGCTGATGTTGAGCCTGCTGGTGTTCATCGGCGAGTCCGCTCGCGATGCCTTCGACCCGAGGAAGTGAAATGAATCAGGACAATCTGATCGAAGTGCGCGACCTGGCCGTCGAATTTGTCGTCGGCGAGCGCATTCAGCGGGTGGTCGAGGGTGTGAACTTCGACATCAAGCGTGGCGAAACCCTGGCGCTGGTGGGCGAAAGCGGCTCCGGCAAATCGGTGACCGCCCACTCGATCCTGCGACTGCTGCCCTACCCGCTGGCCCGGCATCCATCCGGAACCATTACCTATTCCGACCAGAACCTGCTGGACCTGAAAGAGAAAACCATCCGCCACATCCGCGGCAACCGGATCGCGATGATCTTTCAAGAGCCGATGACCTCGCTCAATCCGCTGCATTCGATCGAGAAACAGATCAACGAAATCTTGGGCATCCACAAAGGCCTGACCGGCAAAATCGCAACCAAACGCACGCTGGAACTGCTGGAAATGGTCGGCATCCCCGAACCGCACAAGCGCCTCAAGGCTCTGCCCCACGAATTGTCCGGCGGCCAGCGTCAGCGGGTAATGATCGCGATGGCCCTGGCCAATGAGCCGGAATTGTTGATCGCCGACGAACCGACCACGGCGCTGGACGTGACCGTTCAACTGAAAATTCTCGAACTGCTCAAGGAATTGCAGGCCCGTCTGGGCATGGCGTTGTTACTGATCAGTCATGATTTGAACCTTGTGCGAAGAATTGCGCATCGCGTATGTGTCATGCAGCGGGGTTGCATCGTCGAACAGGCATCGTGCGCAGAATTGTTCCGCGCGCCGCAGCATCCGTACACGCGGGAACTGCTGGCAGCGGAGCCCAGCGGCAAACCGGCAAGCAATGTGATTGGCCCGCCGCTGCTGCAGGTCGAGGACCTGAAAGTCTGGTTCCCGATCAAGAAAGGCTTTCTGAAAAAGACCGTGGACCATATCAAAGCGGTAGACGGGATTAATTTCAGCCTGCCCCAGGGCCAGACCCTGGGAATTGTGGGAGAAAGCGGTTCCGGCAAGTCGACGCTCGGTCTGGCAATTTTGCGGCTGATCGGTAGCAAAGGCACCATCCGTTTTGAAGACAAGCAGCTAGACTGCCTGACGCAGCAAGAAATTCGGCCGCTGCGGCGGGAAATGCAGGTGGTGTTCCAGGACCCCTTCGGCAGCCTGAGCCCACGGATGTGCGTGAGCCAGATCGTCGGCGAAGGCCTGCGGATCCACAAGATGGGCACTGAGGCTGAACAGGAACAAGCGATCATTGCGGCACTCAAGGAGGTAGGTCTGGACCCGGAAACCCGGCACCGCTACCCCCACGAATTTTCCGGTGGGCAACGGCAAAGAATCGCCATTGCCCGGGCATTAGTGCTAAAACCGGCGTTGATTCTGCTGGACGAGCCGACTTCGGCCCTCGACCGCACCGTGCAACGCCAAGTGGTGGAGCTGCTACGTTCACTGCAAACCAAGTACAACCTGACGTATTTGTTTATCAGCCATGACCTGGCTGTCGTCAAAGCGCTGAGCCACCAGCTGATGGTGGTCAAGCATGGCCAAGTGGTCGAACAGGGAGACGCGCAAAGCATTTTTGCCGCCCCCCAACATCCGTATACACAGCAGTTGCTGGAAGCCGCTTTTCTGGCACCAGCCACTGCGCAATAACCTGAAAAGAGGAGCAACACATGGGTTTTCTCGCCGGTAAGCGCGTACTGATCGTCGGTGTCGCCAGCAAGCTGTCCATCGCATCCGGCATTGCTGCCGCCATGCATCGCGAGGGCGCTGAGCTTGCCTTCACTTATCAGAACGACAAACTCAAGGGTCGTGTCGAAGAATTCGCACAAGGCTGGGGTTCGAGCCCTGAGCTGTGCTTCCCGTGCGACGTGGCCAGCGATGAAGAAATCGCCAAGGTCTTCGAAGCACTGAGCCAGAAGTGGGACGGCCTGGACTGCATCGTGCACTCCGTCGGCTTCGCCCCGGGCGACCAACTGGACGGCGACTTCACCGAAGCCACCACCCGTGAAGGTTTCCGCATCGCTCACGACATCAGCGCCTACAGCTTCGTGGCCCTGGCCAAGGCTGGTCGCGAAATGATGAAAGGCCGCAATGGCAGCCTGCTGACCCTGTCGTACCTGGGTGCCGAGCGCACCATGCCGAACTACAACGTGATGGGCATGGCCAAGGCTTCTTTGGAAGCTGGCGTGCGTTACCTGGCCGGCTCCCTGGGCCCGGACGGCACCCGCGTCAACTGCGTATCGGCCGGCCCGATCCGCACCCTCGCCGCTTCCGGCATCAAGAACTTCCGTAAAATGCTGGCCGCCAACGAAGCGCAAACCCCGCTGCGTCGTAACGTCACCATCGACGAAGTCGGCAACGCCGGCGCCTTCCTGTGCTCGGACCTGGCGTCCGGCATCAGCGGCGAAATCATGTACGTAGACGGCGGCTTCAACACCACCGCCATGGGCAACATCGAAGAGTGATCTTCGGTTAGCCATTAAAAAACCCGCCGATTGGCGGGTTTTTTTATGCCTGCCATTTCAAAATCGATGCAGCTGCTCAGTCGTCGATCTGTGTCAAACACCGCGCAAACAACTGCTGGATCGGCTGTGTCCGCTGGCTATAACGCTGCAACAGCACGATCTCCCGGTAGAACGTCAGCTCTCCCAACTCGATCACCCTCACCCCAGCGCCATGTTCAAGCCACAGTCCGGCCTCGGGCAACAAAGAAACACCCAGCCCGCACTCAACCATTTTGACGATAGCTTCCAGCTCATCCAGCTCCAGAGCCACCTGCACATCAATCTGCTGCTCGCGTAAAAAGCGAGTCACCAAGCGCCCACCAAAAGAAGTGCGGTCGTAGCGTACGTGGGGGTGGTTGGCGAGTAACAGCAGCGGGTCGTCACCCTCAAGATCTGCCGGCACGATCAGCACAAACGGTTCCCGGCGGATGACTTGCGCCGACAATTCCTTGGGCAATTCAAAGGGCGGCTTGATCAGAATCGCCAGGTCCACTTCGCCGGTGTCCACCTGACTCAACAGGTTCAGAGATACCCCCGGCACAAGTTTCGCCTCCAGCAACGGCGCTTGTTGCCTGAGTCGCAACAGCGCTCGCGGCAACAACCCGGTCTGGACGGTGGCCACCGCGCCGATCTTCAATTCCCCACGAAACTCGCCGACGCCATCACTGACGGCCATGCGGCTAAAGGTCTCAAGAATTTCCCGAGCCATCGGCAACGCCCGCTGCCCCGCCGCATTGAGAATTGCCTGACGTCCGGTGCGATCGAACAGGCGTATGCCCAATGCCTGTTCGAGATTACGGATCTGCGCGCTAACTGCCGACTGGGTCAGGCCGATGTGCATGCCTGCCGCAGCGAACGTGCCATGACGCGTCACGGCAATGAAAGTTTTCAGTTCCCGCAGCATGCGGCTCTCCAATTGATCGAAATAATTTGAGCTCGCTGCAAAAACTATCGTCTTTCAATCAAAAAGCACAGGACTAAACTCAGTCTCAACTCCCAACCCGTCGAGGCATATCCGATGCAACTGTCCCCTTTTCATTTGGCCATCCCGGTTTACGACTTGGCCGCTGCCCGGCGCTTTTATGGCGAAGTGTTCGGCCTGGAAGAAGGTCGCTCCAGCGACCATTGGGTCGACTTCAACTTTTTCGGCCATCAACTGGTGATTCATCTGGCACCGAAAAACGCTTCTCAGGAAGCCGCCCATACCAACGCCGTGGATGGTCACGACGTACCGGTGCCGCATTTCGGTGTGGTATTGGGGATGGAGGAATGGGAGGCCCTGGCCGAGCGCTTGAAAGCCTTGGGCATGCGCTTCGTGATCGAGCCGGGTATCCGTTTTCAGGGATTGGTGGGCGAACAAGCGACAATGTTTCTCTTCGACCCCTGCGGCAACGCCCTGGAATTCAAGGCGTTCAAGGATATTGGGCAGCTGTTTGCCAAATAGGTGTTGGCTGTCAGGCCGCTATCGCGAGCAGGCTCGCTCCCACAGGTTCACAAATTATGTGTTCGCAGACATCTGTGTGGGAGCAAGCCTGCTCGCGAAGAGGCCCGTCAACACAACAATGCACTATCGGCCCATCACCTTCTCAGCCTCACCCAGCAGCTCTACAATCGAGTCATAAACCGTCGGATCAAACTCGATCTGCCCGACACTGAAGCGAATGTCATAGCCACGATGCACCGTGGCATTGCGCTCATCGAGTATTTCTTCAAGCCGCGCTCTGACCGCACCAACCTCCACCGCGCTGGCGCCGGTCAACAAAGCGGCGAATTCATCGCTGCCTAGCCGGCCGATCACATCGCTTTCACGAAAGGCGATGCGCAGTACATCGGCAAAGGTTTTCAGGGCATTGTCACCTTCGGCGCGGCCGTACAGCTGGTTGATGTGTTTGAAATCATCAAGGTCGAAAAACAGCAGCGTCGCGGGTTTGCCCAACTGTTGACAGGCCTCCAGCCCCAACCGGGCCAAAGCCTCGAAGCCATGACGATTGGGGAGCAGCGTCAGTTCATCCATGCTCGCCATCTGCACGCCCATCAACTCCTGCTCGGCCTTTCGCGCCAAGTCGCGCAATACGTCGCGATCCTGCACTGCGCTGTCGAGGACGCTCGGCGCAATATCTGCGCCAGCGCCGGGTTTTAGCGGTTTGCCTGGGGTTAACATCACTCACTCCTTGATGGGTATGAACGTTAGAGTCGCTCACACCCGGTATGACTCCCTATAAACGCGCCGCTGGTCAGCTACCCGCCACCGGACACGGCCCTCCAGCATCTGCCCAGCGTTTGAACTGGGTGACGAAGATATCGTGGGGCACCGGCACCGGCGCCCTTCCCTCACCCGGATTCCAGCCCCAAAGCACCAGCTTGTCGTCGCTGACGTGCTTGATCAGCGCCGCAAAATCACGATCGCCATTGCTGGAACGGTCCTTGATCATCGCGCACAATTTATCGGCCGGCAGACCGATCCAGGCCATTTTGTGCGCGGCCGGCGGCAGGCTCCAATGCGGTGCTCCGGGTGGCGCGTTGGGGCCATAACTGGCTGGCGGATTCCTTTCGGCATGACAACTGGCACACGGTAAACCCGCCGCCCCTTTGCCATCCAGGCCACGCACCACATTCATCGCGTGAGGAATGCCCGCATCGAACTGCAACGGTGAATCGCCAGGGATATGACAGTTCTGACAACGCGGGCTCTGGAACACTTTCTGCACCGTGTCGAACGCTTTCACTGCCTCTTTATCATCAGCGAACAGGTCCGAGGCATAGCCACCCAGGCCGATCAACATCACCGCGCCCAGAAACAGATGTCGTCTCATCTCACACCCCCGACAGTTGCAGCGGCAGTTCCCGCAGACGCTGCCCGGTCAGGGCAAACACCGCGTTCGCCACGGCCGGCGCCACGGGTGGTACACCGACCTCGCCGATGCCGCCGGGTTTGTCGCTGCTGGGGACAATATGCACCTCGACCACTGGCATCTCGTTCAGGCGCAGGACCTGATAGTCGTGATAATTGGACTGCTCAACCTGACCGTTCTTGAACGTCAGTTTGCTGTGCAAGGTAAATCCAAGACCGAAGGTGATGCCCGATTCCATCTGCGCGGCGATGCCCTGCGGGTTGACCGCAATGCCGCAATCCACCGCACACACCACCCGGTGCACGCGAATCGCCAGATTGTCCTGCGACACCTCGGCCACTTGGGCGACGTAACTGCCGAAGGACTCATGCACCGCTACGCCCAATGCATGACCCTCGGGCAATGGTGCTTTCCAGTTGGCTTTCTCTACCGCCAAATTCAGTACGCCCAGATGCCGTGGATGCGCCTTTAGCAAGGCGCGTCGGTACTCCACCGGGTCCTTGCCTGCCGCATCTGCCAGTTCATCGATCAACGATTCCATGACGAATGCAGTGTGGGTGTGCCCCACCGAGCGCAACCACAGCACGCTGATGCCGGTTTGCGGTGAATGCAGATCAACCTGATGATTGGCCAGGCCCTCAAGATAAGGACTGTCGGCCACGCCTTCGACGGAGGTTTTGTCGACGCCATCCTTGACCATGGTCGCCGCGAACGAAGTGCCCGTCAGAATCGACTGCCCGACCAGAACATGCTTCCAGGCCATCGGCATGCCGTCGGCACCCAGCCCGATGCGCGCCTGATGCAGGAACGCCGAACGGTAGTAACCGCCGCGAATGTCATCCTCTCGGGCCCAGACGGTTTTCACCGGCCCGCCCGCTGCCTTGGCGACGTACACGGCTTCGCTGACAAAATCCGAGGTCGGGTTGGCCCGCCGCCCGAAGCCGCCGCCGAGGAATTGGGTGTGGATCTCGACCTGTTCGGGTTTGAGCCCGGTGATCTTCCCCGCGATCATCTGATCCAGCGTCTGAAACTGCGTGCCGGTCCAGATTTCGCATTTGTCCTTGGAGATTTTCACCGTGCAATTGAGCGGTTCCATCGGCGCATGAGCCAGGTACGGCACGCTGTATTCAGCCTCAATCGTCTTCGCCGCTTTGCCCAGCGTCGCCGTCGCATCCCCGGCCTGACTGGCGGAAGTGCCGGGGGTGCCAGCGAGTTTACGAAAACTTTCCAGCAACTGTTGACTGTCGAGCCCGGCGTTCGGCCCCAGATCCCATTCGACCTTCAGCGCATCACGCCCCAGCTTCGCCGCCCAATAATGATCGGCAATCACCGCGACACCCGTGGGTACCTGCACCACTTTGTGCACGCCCGGTACCGCCAGCGCTTCGGCGCCCTCGAAGGATTTGACGCTGCCACCAAACACCGGTGACCGAGCCACCATCGCCGTCATCAGCCCATCGAATTGCACATCCATGCCGAACTTCGCCTGCCCGGTGATTTTCTCCGGAGTGTCGAGGCGCTTGGTGGGTTTGCCGATGACCTTCCAGTCCTTGGCCTCCTTGAACTTGATCGAGGCCGGATCCGGCACCGGCAATTTGCCGGCGTCATCCGCCAGTTCGCCGTAAGTGGCGCGCTTGTCGCCGGCAATGACCACGCCCGACTCGGTGCGGATCTGCGAAGGTGCCACGTCGAATCGCTTGGCCGCCGCCTCGATCAGCATCAAGCGCGCCGCCGCTCCGGCCTGGCGATAGCGATCGAACTCCATCCAGGTCGACGTCGAACCGCCGGTGATCTGCATCCCGCCAAACGCCGGCAGGCCATAATCGGCCGCCGACGCCGGCGCATGTTCGACGCGGATTTTCGACCAGTCGGCGTCCAGCTCTTCGGCGATCAACATGGTCAGGCCGGTCCAGATGCCCTGGCCCATTTCCGAATGACCGAGTAGCACGGTGATGCTGTTGTCATTGCCAATGCGTAAAAAGGCATTGGGCGCGAAGGCGTTTCCTTGATTCTCGGCGCCGAGGGCAAAGCGATTGGCACCCGGGATGACAAACGCCACCACCAGACCACCGCCCAACACTGCGCTGCCCTTGAGAAAACCGCGACGCGAGACAGGGTTGGTTCTGTTCATGGGTCAGCTCCCTTCGACGTGTATCAACCGATCTCGGCGGCGCGTTTGACCGCGGCGCGGATTCTTGGGTAGGTGCCACAGCGGCAAATGTTGCCGGACAGCGCCTGGTCGATGTCGCTGTCGGTGGGCTTGGGGATCTTCGCCAGCAACGCGGCCGCCGACATGATCTGCCCCGATTGGCAATAACCGCACTGAACCACATCGAGTTCGGCCCAGGCTTGCTGGACCGGGTGCGAGCCATCGGCGGACAAGCCCTCGATGGTGAGAATTTTCTGCCCATGAGCCACCGCCGTGGCGGGCGTGATGCAGGAGCGCAGCGGCGCGCCGTCGACGTGTACGGTGCAGGCGCCGCACTGGGCCATGCCGCAACCGAATTTGGTGCCCGTCAGGTGCGCGACATCGCGCAGCACCCAGAGCAACGGCATGTCCGCGGGGACATCCAGTTCCTGGTCCTTGCCATTAATGTTCAGGGTCAGCATGCGGGTTTCCTCAGACTCACGGTGTTCTGAAGGGGCGCCTTTGCCGCGACGCCATTATTTTTCTGTAGGCGGATTTACACGTGCCTTGGGTTATCCCTACAGCTAAGCGCAATTTGACCCACAAGCCATGTTCATCGACCACCGGTCGCCGCCGACCCGCTCTACGTAGCAGCTGCCGGGTTGAGGGGAATTCTCGCGACTTGTCGATCTATGGCACAACCGGACCATCACAGGCTGACTACGCTGATAATCCAGAGTGATAAACCTGCAGAGGAGCACCGCCATGCATCGCGTTCAAAAACTCACGCCCTGCCTTTGGTTCGACGATCAGGCCGAGGAAGCCGCAAAGTTTTATTGCGCGATCTTCGATCATTCAAAAATCGCCGGCATTACCCATTACGGCAAGGCAGGTCAGGAAATCCATGGCCGGCCGGAAGGTTCGGTGATGACCGTCAGTTTCGAGCTCGATGGGCAGAGCTTCACTGGCCTTAACGGTGGCCCGGTTTTCAAGTTCAATGAGGCGATTTCATTCCAGGTCAATTGCCATACTCAGGAAGAAGTCGACCACTTTTGGGGGCGCCTGTCTGCGGGCGGCCCCGCTGAGGCGCAGCAATGCGGCTGGCTCAAAGACAAATTCGGCGTGTCGTGGCAGATCGTGCCCGTGGCGCTGATGCACATGATGCAAGACCCCGACACAACAAAATCCCAGCGCGCCATGCAAGCGATGTTGCAGATGAAAAAACTCGACATCGCCGAACTGGAGCGAGCCTTTGCCGGCCAGAGCTAATACACTCGGGCACTGGCCTGCCGAGGACCCCGAAATGAAGCACACCGTTGCCAAAGATGCAGACAAGGCCCCGCGCTTCTGGCGCGACGACGCCCTGCCCTTCATCGAAGCCCGTTCCATCGCCGATGGTCGCGAGGTCTGCTACAGCCGGCATTCCCATGCACACTTTTCCATCGGTGCGATTACCGCCGGGCGCAGCACTTATATCCACGAGCAATCGCAGTATCAGGTCAGCGCCGGCACGGTGGTGCTGATGAACCCCGGCGATGTGCATGCCTGCAATCCGATCGACGACCAGCCCTGGTCGTACTTGATGCTATACATCGAAACGCCGTGGCTGACCGATTTGCAGCATCAGCTCGGCGTCAGCCAGGACTCGGCGTTTCGCCGGTTTTCCATCACTCACAATCGTGACATTGAGCTGTTTGCCGGCCTGAAGAATTTGTACGAGGTGTTGGTCGATCAGCAGCAAGACGTGCTGCACAAGCACAGCGCGGCGGTGGAGTTTTTCACCGAGGTGCAACAGCGGCTCAACCCCGTCGATCAACCGCTGCGCGAGCCCAATTTCAAGCTGGAACGGGCCGCCGACTATATCCGCGACAACTGCACGCTTATGCTCAAACTCGAAGACATTTGCGAGGCGGCGCAACTGTCACCGTCCTACCTGATCCGCGCGTTCAAGCAGCATTACGGCATGACGCCTCATGCGTTTCTAGTCAACCGGCGCATCCAGTTCGCCCGGGATCGATTGCGCAGCGGCAAGTTAATCGCCGATGTGGCGCTGGAAGCCGGGTTTGCCGATCAAGCGCATTTTCAGCGCGCATTCAAACAGCATCTGGCGGCGACACCGGGGCAGTACCGCGGCTGAGGCAGACAGCGGATTGACTCAAGGCAACAACAAATACACCGCACTCACCGCCAGCAACAACGCCATGATCCGGTTAAACAACCTCATCCCCGCCGGATTGCTCAGATAGCCGCGCAAAAACGTCCCGGCATACACCCAGCAACCCACCGACAAATAGCAAATCACCAGATACACCGCCGCAAACTGCCAAACCAGCCACGCCTCGCCGTCGGCGACAAACGCACCCATCCCCGCCACACAGGCTAGCCAGGCTTTCGGGTTGAGCCATTGCATCACTGCGCCGTACAGCATCGACGGCGCCCGGCCTGACTCCTTGGCATCGAGATGACCGTTATCAGTGGCCAATTTGAAAGCCATGAACAGCAGAAAAGCCACCCCGGCCAATTGCACCACTCGAGTCATGAACGGCCACAGTTTCAGCAGTTCATGCAACCCCAGCCCCATCAGCACCAGCAGCAATACAAACCCCAGGGTCGCTCCGGCCACGTGCCGCTGACTGGCACGGAATCCGAATTGCGCGCCGGAACTCAACGCCACGATATTCACCGGTCCCGGGGTTATAGAGGCGACCAGCGCAAACGCGGCCATGGAAAGAATCAGACTCATCGCATACCTTCTTCAATTCAGTTGAACCAGGCCTCAAGGTAAGGAACCGCCTGAACGCCGTATTGAAGAAAACTGCCCTGTCCGGTGCCGCGATGCAGTGGTGTTGGATGTCACGATGCACCTCATAGCGGGGCCTATACTCTAAGAGTCGTGCCATCGTGTTTGATGTATGGGATGGCACCTCGAGTGATCATTCACGCAGGCCCCGGCCTGCCTTCATCGTAGGGAGGAGAAGATCATGGCGCGTAAATATATCGACTGCCGCGAGTTTCCAAGCGATTCCAAATGCTCGGTCGCGCTGTCCGCAGACTCTGAAAACGAACTGCTCGAGGCCGCCGCACAGCATGCGGTCAGTGTTCACAAGCACACCGACTCACCGGAGTTGCGTGCTCAACTGAAGACGATGTTTCACGACGGCACACCGCCCGTTGAAGCACCGCGTCCCGGGTAGGCTGGGGCCATGTTCGGGCGATCTTTGATCTTGATTTCACCAGGACTGTCGACATTCAAGATCAAAAGATCGCCGCCTCGGTCTGAGCAGCGGCGCCAGGGACATTTGTTCCCATGCCCAATGGCAGATAAGGTCGAATTTCGTCGATTTCCGCAACGCTAAGGCGCAACTCCGCAGCGGCGATCACCCCATCCACCTGTGTGGGACGGCGGGCACCGACAATGGCGCCGGTCACCACCGGCTTGCGAAGCACCCAAGCAATGGCCACCGCAGCAGCGCTCACACCGTGCCTTTCTCCAATACGTGCCATGACGTCAACCAATGCCAGATTTGCACTGAGCCGGGGCTCCTGGAAATCAGCACTTCGGGTTTTGCGCCAATCGTCTTCAGGCAGTCGCAAGATGCGCTCGCGGGTCATGCCACCGGAAAGCAGCCCTGATTGAAGGGTGGAATAGGCGAGCACACCCATCCCGGCCTGCTCACAGAACGGCAGGACGTCGTTCTCGATGTCTCGCATCAAGGCGGAGTATGGCGGCTGGAGCGAAACGATTTCTGTCACCGCTTGCGCCCGTGTGAGCTGAGCGACATCAAAATTCGAAACACCAATAGCACGAATCTTTCCTTGATCGCGCGCAGCTGCCAACGTCGAAAGTGCCATTTCAATACCCTCGCTGTTTGCATCGGCAGGAAAAGCAGGCCAGTGAATCTGATAGAGATCGATAGTCTCGACGTGAAGCCGGCGCAAGCTTGCGTCGATCTCGGCGAGCAGGGATTGAGGGGCCAGCGAGTGGGTAATTTCCTTCGTTACAGGATCCCAGACCAAACTGCCTTTGGTAAACACCAAAGGACGCCGCGAGGCCGACACCCGACGCAACAATTGCCCCACTAATTGCTCCGCATGGCCCAAGCCATAAACCGCAGCGGTATCAATCCAGTTCACACCGCGCTCGACGGCATATTCAAGTGCGGCCAGACTGTCCTTGTCATCCTGCGCTCCCCAGCTGTACTCCCAACCGGCACCGGCGATTGCCCATGTCCCGAGTCCAATAGGAGAAATCAGGAAATCCGACGTTCCAAGACGATTCTTTTGCATGGTGACCTCTCGACAAATGATGTGAGAAGTATCCGGGAGGTGGTTAGTGTCGATAAGATGGGTAATCGTATTTGTACTACTGAACTGTATTCATGAGTAATAATCCCGACCTCTCCGAACTAGATGCTTTCGCCGCCGTGGCCCGCCATCGCAGCTTTCGTAAGGCCGCCGACGAGCGTGGCGTATCGGCTTCTGCGTTGAGTCACGCGATGCGCACGCTGGAGGCGCGCCTGGGCATCAGGCTGCTACACCGAACCACGCGTAGCGTGACCCCGACCGAGGCCGGCCAGCAGCTATTGGCGACACTGGTTCCGGCCCTGCATCAGGTTGCCGATGCACTGGCACAACTGACCTCGATGCAGGAAGTACCCGCAGGCAAACTTCGCCTGAACGTGGCGCGTCCGGCGGCTCGCATTGTGTTTGCGCAATTGCTCGCTACCTTCGTGGCCAGGTATCCACGTATTCAGTTGGAGCTGGTCGCCGATGATGGTTTAACCGATATTGTGAGCGGCGGGTTTGACGCTGGCGTTCGTTTTGGTGAAAGCCTGGCCGGAGACATGATCGCAGTCCCTGTCGGCGCACCTCAATCGTTCGTAACCGTTGCGGCGGATGCCTATCTGAGCGCGAGGGGAATGGCGCACGCACCCCGCGACTTACTTGACCATACGTGCATTGCCAGGCGTTTCCCCAGTGGTAAATTTTACGCTTGGGAGTATCAGGCAGACGGGCAACCGATACGCTTGGCTGTCAATGGCCCGCTCATTCTGGAAGACGACGCGCTGATGATCCAGGCGGCCAAAGATGGCGCCGGTATCGCCTATGTCTACGAGGAACTGGCTCGCGACGATATACGGAACGGGCATCTCACAGAAATACTCGAGGAATGGAAAGCACCACCTGACCGATTCTTTCTTTACTACTCCAGCCGGCGTCACGTGCCACCGGCCTTGAAGGCGCTTATCGAATTCATCAGCGTTGGACAATATCGATCCGCAGAGTTAGTCACTTCGCCTGTTGAAAAGCAGCCTTAACCAAGCCGGCACAAGTGTACGGCGATTTGCGCTCATCGCTGTATGGGCCGGCCCACTCGTCACTCATGATAAAAATACGGTTCTCGTTACTGGAGCCGTCGTCATGGACCTCGCCACCCTCGCCCTGTTTCTCCCGGCCTGCTTTGCTCTGAACATGGCCCCCGGCCCGAACAATCTGCTGTCGGTCAGCAACGCCACCCGTTATGGCTATCGCAGCGCCTGTGTGGCCGGCGTCGGTCGTTTGCTGGCGTTTGCCGGGATGATCGCCCTGGCCGCAGCCGGCTTGTCAGTGGTGCTGCAAACCTCGGAATGGCTGTTTTATGCGATCAAGATCATCGGCGCCGCTTACTTGTTGTACCTGGCTTGGCAATTGTGGCGCGCCAATCCCGAGGCCGAGCAGGTTGTGACCGGCACGCCAGTTGGAATTGTCGCTCTGGCGCGGCAGGAGTTTCTGGTGGCGGCGGGCAATCCCAAGGCTATTTTGCTGTTCACCGCATTCCTGCCGCAGTTCGTCGACCCGACTCGACCGATTGCCGCGCAATTCGTTGTGCTCGGCGTGTTATTCCTGATGCTGGAATGGATCGCCATCAGCGCCTACGCCTACATGGGCCTGCACATGCGCCGCTGGTTCGCCGAACCACGGGGCAAGCGGATGTTCAACCGTTGCTGCGCGGGATTGTTATCGGCGGCGGCTTCGGTGCTGTTGATGGCGAAACGGGCCTGAAATTTACGAGCTCTCTGTCTACTTTCTATAAAAAGGTATCGGCTGGAATGACGCCTTCAAAACCCAGCTTGACCAAATCGAGTTCATTGACGAAGACGTCGACTACGTGCACCGGATTGGTATCGCTGACGGACGCATTCAGCATCGGTTTCGGCTTCTTTGCCTTATGGGCCATTCATGAGCATCTCTCCAGTTCTCGCGAAATTACTTGGTTTCGATAAGCTCGCGAAAAGCTATGCCGCGATGGCCGAGCTGGCTTGTTGCTTTCTCTCTTGTGATAGCTGGCACCTTGACACCCATGTAATTGCTTCTAGCTTATTTCTTGCACTCCGGGAGCAACTAACGAGGTAGGTCAGGATGAACAGCATGAAAACCCTGGTTTCCGCAGCCTTATTAAGCCTGATCCTAGAGGCAGGCGCCGAGGAGGCCACACCCACCGCGCAACAGGTCGAGCGCGATCAGATTCTCTCTTTGGCCGCGTTGGCAGTGGTTTACCGCGACTGGCAAAAAGCGCCCGTAACACCTGCCAGCCGAGGCCACAACATCGGCTCCATACTGGTGGATAACGATTCGAAACCGGTTTTCTGGGCTAGAAATGCGGCTAACAAAACTGACAATGCCAGCCAGCACGGAGAAGTCCGCCTGATCCAGAATTTTTTGAATTGCCCGTCCGTTGGCAAATATGCCAAGGGATACACCGTGTATACCACGCTTGAACCTTGTGCCATGTGTACCGGGTTGATGACTCTGACTCGGGTTTCCAGGGTGGTGTATGTGCAGGCGGACCCCGGCTTTGGGCATGCCCGGGATGCGCTCAAGAAAATCAATTACCCCAACGTCTTCGATCAGTATTCGCCTTCCGACCTGGATCAGAAGAAGGCTCTGGAAGCAGGTTTTCAAAACTACTCGCAGGGGGAAAACAATCCTTCAATAACGGACTTCCTGCTGACAGTCGAAGCGCGAAATGCATTTAGCAGTGCCGAGAAACAATTGAGCGACTACAAGACGACCTACCCGGAAAATGCCTCGATCGTCGCGAGCGCACAGGCCTTCGTCAATCAGGTGCCAGGCGTTGAGGGTGATGATCACCTGCCCGACTATTGTCCAACGAAATAATCGCCTGAAACAGAAATCAATCTTCGCGGTGTATTCAAAAGCCACGGGGCAAGCGGATGTTCAACCGTTGCTGCGCGGTATTGTTGTCGGCAGCGGCTTCGGTGTTGTTGATGGCGAAACGGGCGTGACCTTTACCCTTGAGACGGTCCTTTCAGTTCGATCTGGTTGCCGTCCGGATCGTAGCAATAGATCGACAGCCCTTTACCTTCGGCGCCGAAACGCACGGCGGCTTTCTCGGGTGTCAGGCCGAAGGACTGCAAATGCCTGACCAGCGCGTCCTCGTCGAACGGTTCGATGCGCAGACAGAAGTGATCGACGTTGCGCCGTTCGCGGCCAGCGGCAGCACCGCCCTTGCGGCCGAGTTCGCCCTGGATGTCGACGAGGTCGATCATCGAGGTGCCCGCACGCAAATGCACCAGGCCCAAATCGTCGCGGCGCTTGACCAGTTCGGCGCCTAATACCTCGCGATAAAAAGTGATGCTTCGTTCGAGATCCTTGACGCGCAGGACGATGTGATCGATGTGTTTAATCGTGAACGCTTGCATTGGGATGGATTCCTGAAAATATCGTTTTCAGCAGTACCGGTGACCCGATGACTGTAGCTCAGGGCGACAAAAATTCACTGTCGATTTTCCGGTGGAGACGCCGGGCGACGCGGCCTATGCTCAGCCCATGAACCTACAAAACGCTGTGCTTCCGCCCCATGCCGAGATGGTTCGCGCCATGCTCGAACGCGACACCGCCTACGAGGGGGTGTTCTTTACCGCGGTCAAAACCACTGGCATTTTCTGCCGCCCCGGCTGCACGGCGCGCAAACCGAAACCGGAAAACGTCGAGTTTTTCGCCCATGCCGATGAGGCGATGTCGGCAGGCTATCGCGCCTGCCTGCGTTGCAAGCCGCTGGACGCCGCAGCCATCGCGCCGGACTGGGTGCAACGGCTGCTCAAATCCGTCGACACCGATCCCGACCTGCGCTGGACCGATGCCCAGTTGCTTGCCGAGGGCATCGAGCCGCTGAAACTGCGCCGCTGGTTCAAGCAGCATTTCGGCATGACCTTTCACGCCTGGCTGCGCAGTCGGCGCCTGGGCATCGCCCTCGGTGGCATCAAACAAGGCGAATCCATCGACAATGCCGCGTTCGACTCCGGCTACGAATCCCTGAGCGGTTTTCGCGATGCGTTTCAAAAGTCGTTCCATATCACACCCGGCCGCGCCGCCCACAGCGAGCCACTGCTGTTCACTCGGCTGACCACGCCACTGGGGCCGATGATCGCCATGGCCGAACAGCGTGGGCTGGTACTGCTGGAGTTTCTCGATAGACCGGCACTGACCAAGGAAATCGAAGAGCTGCAAAACCGTTATGGCTACGCCGTAGCCCCCGGGCACAACGGGCACAACGGGCATTTGCAGCAGATCGAAGAAGAACTGGCGCAATACTTCGCCGGCAAACGCACCGAATTCAACGTGCCACTGCACCTGCCCGGCAGCGTTTTCGCCCGGCAGGTGTGGGCCGAGCTGATGAAAATTCCCTACGGCCAGACCTGCACTTATGGCGCCATCGCCACACAATTGGGCAAGCCCGGCGCCAGTCGCGCCGTGGGTCTGGCCAACGGACAAAACCGCTTGGCGATTATCCTGCCCTGTCACCGGGTGATCGGTGCAGACGGCTCGTTGACCGGCTATGGTGGAGGGCAACCGCGCAAGGCGTTTCTGCTCAGACTGGAAAGCGCCGCGATGCAAATCACTCAACAACTCGCATTCTGATCAGTCCGCCGTTTATTCAAAAAAGTCATAAGGAGGGACATTCGATGGACACACTCGACAACCAATTCCACCAACTGCACCAGGGTGGCCTGCTGATTCTGACCAACGTCGCCGATGCCACCGGGGCGCGACTGGTGGAGCAACTGGGCAGCAAGGCCGTCGCCACCAGCAGCGCGGCGGTGGCTTGGGTTCATGGTTACCCGGATGGCAACACCTTGCCGCTTGAACGTCTCGTTTCCACCGTCGAATCCATCGCCCGAGTCATCACGGTGCCCTTGACCGTGGACATTGAGGCGGGTTACTCCGATGACTTGGGGCGGGTCGCGCAAGTGATCGACGCAGTCATCGCCGCCGGTGCCGTGGGGATTAATATCGAGGACGGCGCTTCGCCGCCCGAACTGCTGGCCCGCAAGATCGAAATCGCTCGCCAGGTCGCCAATCGCCGTGATGTGAAGTTGTTCATCAACGCTCGTACCGACGTGTACCTCAGAGGCCTGGTGCCAGCCGAAGATCGCGTGGCAGAGACACTTGAACGGGCCGCGTTGTATCAGGCAGCCGGGGCCGACGGGCTGTTCGCGGCGGGCGTCACGGCGGCGTATGAGATTGAAGCGCTGTGCCGTGGCACGATGCTGCCGGTGAACGTACTAGGTTTCTCGGGCCTGCCTTCGCCTGAGGAACTGAAAACCCTCGGCGTGCGCCGTTTGAGCGCCGGCTCGAGCATCGCCGAATTCCTCTACGGCGCCATGGCGTCGCTGGCGAAAAGCTTTCTGGAAACCGGAAAGCTCGATAGCAGCGACATCAAGACCTTCACTTATGGCCAAGTGAACGCCCTGTTAGCCCCCACCGGCAAAGTTTGACCGCAAGCAATGGAGTGCGGCGCTGCGGGGGGACGACTAATCTTCCCCGCAGTCACCCTCGCTTCAGGATGTTCCATGCCCGACACCTATCAACTGGCCAGCGAATTTCTCTCGGCCCTCGACGCCGATTGGCAACGTCACATCAGCGCCATCGGCCCCTGCCTGCATCAGCCCCACGCGGCTCGCGATCCTTATGAGTCACTGGTGCGGGCGATTGCCTATCAGCAACTGCATGCAAAGGCCGGCGATGCGATTGTCGGCCGGCTGCTGGCGTTATTTCCTTCGAACACCTTCCCCAGGCCCGAGCAGATTCTGGCGACAGACTTCGATCAAATGCGCAGTTGCGGGTTTTCCGCCAGCAAGATCGCGACTATCCAGGGTATCGCTCAGGCGGCTCTGGAAGGTGTGGTGCCGGACTACGCCACGGCGTTGGCCATGGACGATGAAGCGTTGATCGAGCGCTTGATTACTTTGCGCGGAGTCGGGCGCTGGACAGTGGAAATGCTGCTGATCTATAGCCTGGAGCGGCCAGACATTTTGCCGGCCGATGACTTTGGGGTGCGTGAGGGTTATCGGCGGCTGAAGGGATTGGAGGTACAGCCGACTCGCAAGCAGATGATTGAAATCGGGCTGGCATGGCGGCCATATCGGACGGTGGCGGCGTGGTACTTGTGGCGGGTGCCCAGCCGGTAGACCGCGTTATCGTTCATCGCGAGCAAGCCTCAATGCCTGTCAGTTAAGCCGCGAGACCCTGCAGGAGCGAGCTTGCTCGCGAAGACGGCAGTACAGTCAACATTGATGTCGCCTGACCTACCGCTTTCGCGAGCAAGCTCGCGCCTACAGGAATTTCGCTTAACTGACTGGCATTGCGGCAAGCCTGGCTCCTACGCTGTCTTGAGTCATCCCAAGACCCGTCGGAGATTCCCATGCAGCTCGAAGGTTCCTGCCATTGCGGCGCGGTGTCGTTCAGCCTGACCAGCGCCAATCCCTATCCTTATCAGCGTTGCTACTGCTCGATCTGTCGCAAGACCCAGGGCGGTGGCGGTTATGCGATCAACATCGCTGGCGATGCCGCCAGCCTCAAGGTGCGCGGGCGCAAACACATCTCGATTTACCATGCGCGGCTTAAGGACGAAGGTGATAAACGCGCCCGCCGCAGCACCGCCGAGCGGCATTTCTGTTCCGTTTGCGGCTCGGGATTATGGCTGTTCAGTCCTGAATGGCCGGACCTTGTTCACCCATTTGCCTCGGCTATTGACACGGCGTTGCCAGTGCCGCCCGAGCACACGCACGTTATGCTCGGTTCGAAAGCATCATGGGTGAAGGTCCAGATGCAGCCCGGTGATCGACAATGCGATATCTGGCCCGAAGAATCCATCGCCCAATGGCATGAGCGCCTGGGCTTGAGCCGTTAGGGGGCTAAGCAGGCGGCGTACACCTTTTGATGCTGAGGTATTGCAGATGGCCTCTTCGCGGGCAAGCCTCGCTCCTACAGATGGCGATCTGTAGGAGCGAGGCTTGCCCGCGAAGGCGTCCGCAAGAACGACACAGCTAATCCAGACACACCCAGGTCATGCGAGACGACGCCCCACCCGAGTCCGCATACGGAGGTTACGCCGCTACCGGCACACCACTGTGAAAACGAAATTCCACATCCGGCGACTCGATCAGTTCCTGCTCCGCATTACGAACCTTGTCGATCACCTGGGCGATGTCCTTGGCGTCTCCATACTGATAAGCCAGTTTCAGGTAGCCCTGGAAATGCCGTGCCTCGCTTTTCAGCAGGCCGAAGTAGAACTTGCCCAGCTCTTCATCCAGATGCGGCACCAATGCCTCAAAACGTTCGCAGCTGCGGGCTTCGATGAAGGCACCGACCACCAAGGTGTCCACCAGTTTCACCGGTTCATGGCTGCGCACCACTTTGCGCAGCCCCGAGGCGTAACGCCCGGCGGACAGCTGACGCAGCTCGATCTTGCGCTTTTTCATCAGGCGCATGACCTGTTCGTGGTGTACCAGCTCTTCCCGGGCCAGCCGCGACATCAGATTGATCAGATCGACGTGGGAGTGGTATTTGGCAATCAGGCTCAACGCCGTGCTGGCCGCCTTGAATTCGCAGTTTTTGTGGTCGATCAGCAGGGTTTCCTGATCGGCCAGCGCGGCCTGGACCCAGCCATCGGGCGTGCGGCAGCCGAGGAATTCGTGGATTTCGGGAAGGATCATGGGGCTCACGGATAAAAGGTACAGAACGAAGGGCGCCGATTATACCGGCCTGCCGACAGACCACCAGCCGCGACCGTTGATATGCATCAAGTCGCCGAATACCGGCCAGCAACTATAGTTGTCCAACGCAGTGTTTTTTACCTTCCAGGGAGATTCCGATCATGCAAGCCATTCGCAGCATTCTGGTGGTCATCGAACCCGAGCACTCGGAAAGCCTGGCGCTTAAACGGGCCAAACTGATCGCTGGCGTGACCCAGGCCCATCTGCACCTGCTGGTCTGCGATAAAAAGCACGACCACGCTGGCATGCTGAGTGTGCTCAAGGCAGCGCTGTTGGAGGACGGCTACAGCGTCACCACCGAACAGGCCTGGAACGAAAGCCTGCACGAAACCATCGTCGATGTGCAGCAAGCCGAAGGCTGCGGGCTGGTGATCAAGCAGCACTTTCCCGACAGTGCATTGAAAAAGGCCCTGCTGACCCCGGCGGACTGGAAACTGCTGCGCTCCTGCCCGACTCCGGTGCTGCTGGTAAAAAGCGCCAAACCCTGGACCGGCGGCGTGATCCTGGCGGCCGTCGATGTCGGCAATATCGACGGCGAACACCGCACCTTGCACGCCAGCATCATCGATCATGGCTACGACATCTCCAGCCTGGCCAAAGCCCATTTACATGTTATCAGCGCCCATCCGTCGCCGATGCTCTCGGCGGCCGACCCGACGTTTCAGCTCAGCGAAACCATTGAGGCCCGCTATCGCGAGCAATGCAAAGCTTTTCAAGCCGAGTTCGACATTGACGACGACCACCTGCATATCGCGGAAGGTCCGGCGGATGTGTTGATTCCGTACATGGCCCATAAGCTGGGGGCCTCCGTGACAGTGATTGGCACCGTGGCGCGGACCGGGTTGTCGGGGGCGCTGATCGGTAATACGGCGGAAGTGGTGCTGGATGCGCTGGAAAGCGATGTGCTGGTGCTCAAGCCGGATACGATCATGGATCATCTGGAAGAGATCGTGACCCAGCATTGAGATGTGTGGTGTCAGGTAGATCGCCTTCGCGGGCAAGCCTCGCTCCTACGGGTCATGTGTCGATTGCACATGCGAAACAAAACCGTAGGAGCGAGGCTTGCCCGCGAAGCTTTTAAGATTTAACCGCCGAACGCGTCCTTGAGAAACCCCGGCGCAATGTAGCGTTGGTAATGCGCCTCAGACAGCAGAAAAAATTCCCGATCAATGGCATCGCGCAGTTCCGGCAGGTTCCAGTCGCGAAACTCCGGCAGCAGCACCATCCCGTAGGCTTCCAGATTATTGATGACTCGCGCACCCCGGGCGATCAGCTGATAAGCCCAGCAATATTCCGACTGATGCGGCACAAAGCGGATCTTGCGCTGTTCCAGCTGCAGACGCAGCAACGCGGGATCGAAAATCTCTACCTTGCTGGCCATAACCTGTGACAACAGTTGCTCAAGACGCAACCACACCGCGCGTTTTTCTTCCTCGTTGTAACCGTTCCAGTGAATCACTTCATGGTGGAAACGCTTGCAGCCACGGCACACCAGGTCACCGTAAACAGTGGAGCAAAGGCCGACGCAGGGGGTTTTGATGGTCTGATTGGGCATAGTAGGCAAAACACGGGAAAGCAGAACAGGTCGGCATGTTAGCCCTTTGTCTAACATTCATCACCCTTCAAAATTCTGAGGCTAACTTACCTTTAAATTTTTTTTGCCGTAGAATCAGCCAGCCTTTTAAGGCGCCAATGTCCGTTAGAAGCTGTTTTCAAAGCGTCACGAGCACAGTCGTTCCTTCAGAGCGGTGTTGGCGAAGGGTTTTTCAGCGGTGAAAAACCTGACGCCAACCCTCATCAGCTCCCCGTTCTGCAGGCGTAAAACTTTGAAAGCAGCTTCTGTAAGGAATTGCCGGTAATTCTGGCTAAGCGGCCCAAAACGCCACGCAGCGCATGAGTACGGTAATTTCGGGATGAGCGTCCCGGACACCCATTTGGGACCACTGATGAGGGTAATAACTGTGCTTGAAGCCTACCGCAAACATATCGAAGAGCGCGCAGCACTGGGTATCGTTCCCCAGCCGCTTAACGCCGAACAAACTGCAGGCCTGGTCGAGCTGCTGAAGAATCCCCCGGCTGGCGAAGAAGCTTTCCTCGTTGACCTGATCACCAATCGCGTTCCGCCTGGCGTGGACGAAGCTGCCTATGTCAAGGCCGGGTTCCTCTCCGCACTGGCCAAGGGCGAAGTCACCTCCCCTCTGCTGGACAAGAAGCGCGCTGTAGAACTGCTCGGCACCATGCAGGGCGGCTACAACATCGTGACCATGGTTGACCTGCTGGACGATGCCGAACTGGCACCGGTTGCAGCCGCTCAACTCAAGCACACCCTGCTGATGTTCGACGCCTTCCACGACGTCGCGGAAAAAGCCAAGAACGGCAACGTTCACGCTCAAGGCGTGCTGCAATCCTGGGCTGACGGCGAGTGGTTCAAGAACCGCCCTGTGCTGGCCGACAAGATCAGCCTGCGCGTGTTCAAGGTGACTGGCGAAACCAACACCGACGACCTGTCCCCTGCTCCTGACGCCTGGTCCCGTCCAGACATCCCGCTGCACGCCCTGGCCATGCTGAAAATGGCTCGCGACGGCATCGTGCCGGATCAGCAAGGCGCCATCGGCCCGATGAAGCAGATCGAAGAAATGCGCGGTCAAGGCTTCCCGATCGCCTACGTCGGTGACGTGGTCGGTACCGGTTCGTCGCGTAAATCGGCCACCAACTCGGTGCTGTGGTTCTTCGGCGACGACGTTCCTTATGTGCCGAACAAGCGTGCCGGCGGCTTCTGCTTCGGCAGCAAGATCGCTCCGATCTTCTACAACACCATGGAAGATGCCGGCGCACTGCCGATCGAGTTCGACGTTACCAACATGAACATGGGCGACGTGATCGACCTGTACCCGCATGCTGGCAAAGTCTGCAAGCACGGTACCGACGAAGTCCTGACCACCTTCGAAATGAAGACCCCGGTTCTGTTGGACGAAGTTCGCGCCGGCGGCCGTATTCCGCTGATCATCGGCCGTGGCCTGACCGAGAAGGCTCGCGCCGAACTGGGTCTGCCACCGTTCGACCTGTTCAAGAAACCGGATGCCCCGATCGAAAGCACCAAGGGTTTCACCCTGGCGCAGAAGATGGTCGGCAAGGCTTGCGGCGTAGCCGGTGTGCGTCCTGGCACCTACTGCGAACCGAAGATGACCACCGTGGGTTCTCAGGACACCACCGGTCCAATGACCCGTGACGAACTGAAAGACCTGGCGTGCCTGGGCTTCTCGGCCGATCTGGTGATGCAGTCGTTCTGCCACACCGCGGCTTATCCAAAGCCGATCGACGTGACCACCCACCACACCCTGCCTGACTTCATCATGACCCGCGGCGGCGTTTCCCTGCGTCCGGGCGACGGCATCATCCACAGCTGGCTGAACCGCATGCTGCTGCCGGACACCGTCGGCACCGGTGGTGACTCCCACACCCGTTTCCCGATGGGCATTTCGTTCCCGGCCGGTTCCGGTCTGGTTGCGTTTGCTGCTGCCACCGGCGTCATGCCGTTGGACATGCCGGAATCGATCCTGGTGCGCTTCAAAGGCAAGATGCAACCGGGCGTCACCCTGCGTGACCTGGTTCACGCCATTCCTTACTTCGCGATTCAGGCTGGCCTGTTGACCGTTGAGAAGAAAGGCAAGAAAAACGCCTTCTCCGGCCGCATCCTGGAAATCGAAGGCCTGGACAACCTGAGCATCGAACAGGCTTTCGAACTGTCCGACGCCTCGGCCGAACGTTCGGCTGCCGGTTGCACCATCAAGCTGTCGAAAGAGTCGATCACCGAGTACCTGCAATCGAACATCACCCTGCTGCGCTGGATGATCGGTGAAGGCTACGGCGATGTGCGTACCCTGGAACGTCGTGCCCAAGCGATGGAAGCCTGGATCGCGAACCCTGAGCTGATGGTTGCCGATGCTGACGCCGAATACGCCGAAGTCATCGAAATCGACCTGGCCGACATCAAAGAGCCTGTGCTCTGCGCGCCGAACGATCCGGACGACGCCCGTCTGCTGTCCAGCGTTGCTGGCGAGAAGATCGACGAAGTGTTCATCGGTTCGTGCATGACCAACATCGGTCACTTCCGCGCTGCCGGTAAACTGCTGGATCAGGTCAAGGGTCAGCTGCCAACCCGTCTGTGGCTGTCGCCGCCGACCAAAATGGACGCTCACCAGCTGACCGAAGAAGGCTACTACGGCATCTACGGCAAGGCCGGCGCACGCATGGAAATGCCAGGCTGCTCGCTGTGCATGGGTAACCAGGCACGTGTAGAGCCGAACAGCACCGTGGTGTCGACGTCGACCCGTAACTTCCCGAACCGTCTGGGTGACGGCGCGAACGTCTACCTGGCTTCGGCCGAGCTGGCGTCCGTGGCATCCATCCTGGGTCGCCTGCCGACCGTCGAGGAGTACATGGAATACGCTGGCAAGATCGACAGCATGGCGGCCGATGTTTACCGCTACCTGTCCTTCGACCAGATCGCCGAGTTCCGTGAAGCTGCTGCGAACGCCAATATCCCGGTCGTTCAAGCCTAACGTTACACAGCAATAAAAAACGCCGCCCATCGTGAGATGAGCGGCGTTTTTTTATGCCTGCGACAATGTGAGCGCTTGTTGTACGGCAACGTCGACACTCAGGTCGCTGAGAATGACCTGTTCGCGCTCCTGTGCGGGCAATATCGAGAGTACCGCCTGAGCCTGGTCCTTGAGCCGTGCCAGGATCAACGACATGTTCAGCGCCCGCACCTGCGAAAAGAACGCTTCCAGCGCTTCGATGCTGGTGCCGTCCAGATCGGGTGACTCTTCGAGACTGAGAATAATCGTATGCACCGGCGGCTCGGAGTGCCGGGCCAGGTGCAGCGCACCACCCAGAATGCGCTCCACGTTAGCGAAAAACAGTGCCTCGCTGGGCCTGACGATCAATATGCCGGGGGTTTCCACGGCTTGAGGATGACGCTGCAGATCGACGTAATCGTGACCGCTGCCCATTTGCCCCAGCACTTGAATATCCGCCGAAGACATTTGTTTTAGCATCAGCACCACGCTGATCACCACCGCCACCAGCAAGCCGTCCAGCACTCCCAACACCAGCACCGCCGCCACCGCGCAGATCACCAGCAAGCGGTCGCGGCGCCAGATGAAATAGCGCCCCAATGGCTGCAAGCTCAAACCGCGCGCCAGGGCATGAATGACGATGGCGGCCAGTACCGGCTCGGGGGTCAGGGCGATGTAGGGCAGCACCGTCAATACGATGAGCAAAACCACACCCGCCGCCACCGCGCCGGCCAGACGCGAGCTGGCCCCCGCCGCCTCATTGGCCGACGTCGCGGAGTAACCGGCACCCGCCGGCATGCCATGGAATAGCCCGGACAGCAGATTGGCCGTACCGAGGGCCAGCAGATCGCGGTTCGAGGAAACGCGATCACCGTGTTTGAGCGCAAACGCGGTGATCGATCCGTAAGACTCGGCATACAGGATCATCACCATGGCAAACGCCAATTCCCCCAGACGCAGCCAGTCGGTAAACGACAACACTGGCAGCCGAGGCACTTCAAGGCTCAGGTCGATCACACCGATCAGTTTCACCCCGTAGGCCGGCAGGTTCAGCCATTGCCCGGCGGCAATGCCGAGCCCCACCACCAGCAAACCTCCGGGCAAACGCCGGACCCGCGCGCACAGCCACAGCACCACCAATGACACGGCCACCATCAATGCGCCGACCCGATTCCACTGTGGCAACTGTTCCAACAACTGTGGCATGAGACGGATCAGGTTGCCGCTGTTCAAGTGCACACCGACGGCACTCGCCGCCTGTTTGAGGATGATTGTCACCGCCAAACCCAAGGCAAAGCCGCGCAACACCGGTTTGGCAATGAACGAGGTCACGCTGCCGAGCCTGAGCAGCCCAGCCAGCAAAAAGAACCCACCGGTCACCAGCACCAGACCGATCGCCAGGGACATACGCAGGGCGGAATCACCGTTGGCCAGCGTGGCGGTGGCGGCGGCCAGAACGGCGGCGGAGGACGAGGTCGCGGAAACGATGGCAAAACGACTGGTGCCTAACAGGCCGTAGCACAGCAGACCGGTAAACAACGCAATGACTCCGGCCTGCGGCGGTAACGCAGCAATGCTGGAATAGGCGACCGCCTCGGGCAATAACAAACCGGCAATCGACAAGCCGGCCAAAACGTCCAGCCAGCGGTTAGTCGTATCGGCGCGGGGTTTCGCCAATGCGCCTTGGGCACCTGCCATAAAGCGTCTCCAGAGAAAGGGACAATCCTGCGGCAAACGCTCCATGGTGCGCTTATGCAATCTCAAGGGTAGCAGGATCGAGTAGGAGGCGGATTTACATCCGCCGTCCTCTCACACCACCGTACATACGGTTCCGTATACGGCGGTTCAGGTTATGCAGCTAAGCCGGTTGATCGTATCCAGTATTGAGACCAGACCAAGGT
>NZ_FYEB01000006.1:301694-319809 GCF_900187445.1 Pseudomonas sp. Irchel s3b2 | reverse complement strand
CCCTCGAGAGGCCGAGTGGAGGTTCTGCGCAGTGGGCAACCCGGCATGGATGCCGGGTTAGCCGCGCACGGCCATGGATGGCCGATCGCGGCGGGCCCACGGAGCAGGACCGGAGCGAGGGCATGCCGAGCCTAAGCGAGGCACCGAACGAAAGGGGCAAGAGCCCTTGGTTACTTGGGGCTTTTCCAAGTGACCCGCCGTAAGGGCGGAACCCTAAGTGGCCGTTACCGCAGAACCGGATATGTACACCATCAAACTCGGGAAGATGTGTAGATACCCATGCTGTCGGTGCCGACCATCGGATTTGCCATAAGTGAAGGAGGGCGCACGACGAAGTGCTATTTGGCCAGTAACCTGCACCACAAACCTCTCATCAGCCCCGCGATAAGGGCGACAGCACGTCATAGAGCATCCTGGCGTCGTCGCCGATCGCTTGCGCTCCTCACCGCCGGGCCGTTGCAGCGGGTTGAGGCGATCCGGCCAATGGCTACACACAGTCGTTCGGCATGATCTAAGCTCCAGAAGATGGTTTTCCCGAGCAGGGGTTTCAATGCGAAGCACACCTGAAAACAGTCTGAAAAATGCGTTGAAAGCCTGTAGAGACAGCTTTATTTCTGTTGGCTTTTTCAGCTTTTTCATCAACGCGCTCATGCTCGTTCCTACTTTCTACATGCTTCAGGTGTATGGGCGAGTGATGGCCAGCGGAAGTCTGACAACCCTGGCAATGCTGACGTTGATCATGACTGGGCTGATCATCACGCTCGGCTCCCTGGAATGGATTCGTTCGCGGATCATGGTTCGGGTCAGTACCCGACTGGATGTGTTGCTCAGTCGCCAGGTCTATAAAGCCAGTTTCAAACGGGCTCTGGACAGTGGTGGCATGGATGCTTCGGCCCAGTCGCTCAACGACTTGACGGGCTTGAGACAGTTTCTCTCCGGCAACGGTTTGTTCGCCTTTTTCGACGCGCCTTGGTTGCCGATCTATATCGCCGTGATGTTCATGTTTCATCCCTGGTTTGGCTGGGTAGCGACGGGCAGTGCTCTATTGTTGTTATTGCTCGCATTTATCAATGAGAGGCTGACGGGGCCGGCACTGGCCCAGGCTAACAAGGAACATATCGGCGCGACGCTCTACACCACCAAAAATCTGCGCAATGCTGAAGTCATCGAGTCCATGGGCATGCTTGAAACCCTGATGGACCGTTGGGGACTTCGTCAAAGAAACGTCCTGTTGCTGCAGGCTGAGGCAAGCGACAGAGGTGCCATAATCAGCACGCTTTCCAAGACCTTCCGGATCTTGGTGCAATCACTGATCCTTGGCCTGGGGGCATACCTGGCCGTGGACCATCAAGTGGGGGCAGGCGTGGTGTTTGCCGGGGCCGTGCTGCTAGGGCGCGCATTGGCCCCCATCGATCTGATCATCGGCAGTTGGAGGGGCTTTATTGCGGCCCGCTCGCAATACCGCCGTCTCAACGACATCCTCGACAAACAACAGGCTCAGCCCGAGCGTATGTCATTGCCTGCGCCTCAGGGACACGTGCAGGTGGAGAATCTGGTCGTCGCGGCACCTGGCTCGAAAACCCCAATTATCAACAACATAAGTTTCAGCGTCCCTGCCGGCTGTGTTGTCGGCATCATCGGTCCAAGTGCCGCGGGCAAGTCCACCCTGGCCAGGGCACTGATAGGGGTATGGGCGCCGCTGCATGGCGTGGTCCGGCTCGATGGCGCGGACATCAGCGCGTGGGACAAACATGAACTCGGGCCGCATATAGGTTACTTGCCCCAGGACATTGAACTATTCGAAGGCAGCATCAGCGAGAACATTGCCCGCTTCGCCGAGGTCGACTCGGTGAAAGTCATTCAGGCTGCCAGGACCGCTGGCGTTCACGAAATGATTTTGCAGTTGCCCGATGGCTACGACACCGTCATTGGCAGCGAGGGCCTCATGCTGTCGGGAGGCCAGCGCCAGCGCATCGGACTGGCCCGTGCCCTGTATGGCAACCCGCGGCTGATTATTCTCGACGAGCCCAATTCCAATCTTGACGAAGTCGGTGATCGCGCTCTGGTGGCAGCGATCCAGCAGCTCAAGCAGACCGGCGCGACCCTGTTTGTCATTACCCACCGAACCAACATCGTGTCGCAACTTGACCGGCTCATGGTGATGAACGCAGGGGTTATCAGTCTCTACGGGCCACGCGAGCAGGTGCTCGCCGAACTCAATGCGCAGCAACAAAAGCACGCGCAAAAGCACGCCATGCCAGTAGGCGTCAGCATGGCTTCGGTCGATACCAGCAAGGGCAATACCGATGAACCCTACGATGCCCAGTCGTCAAATTGAAAGCTTCGCCGGCCTGCCGACATCTGATCGTAAAGCACGCCGCCTGGGCATTGGTATTGTAGGGGTGACCTTCGGCCTCTTCGGCACCTGGGCGGCGCTCGCGCCCCTCGACGGTGCCGCTTACGCGCCGGGGGTGGTCACCGTGCAGACTTACCGCAAAACGGTCCAGCATCCTGAAGGGGGCATCGTCAAAGCGGTACTGGTCCATGACGGTGACATCGTCAAGGGTGGTGATCCGCTGATCATTCTTGATGATGCCCAGTTGCGCTTCGAATACGAGATAACCCGAGGCCAGCTGGTCGCGACCAGAGCCATGGAGGCAAGACTCAGAGCCGAGCGCGACACACAGTCGGCGATCAGTTTTGGGGAGATAGCCGATTCCGAGAGTCTGCGAGGAGTGGAAGCACGCCAGGGCGAGACTCGGGTATTCAACGCCCGGCAGGGCTCGCGGCTGGGTCAGATCTCGGTATTGCGCGAGCGCATTGGTCAGTTGAATCAACAGATAAAGGGACTGGAATCGATGATTGCTGCCAAGGTTCATCTGGAGAAATCCTACAGCGGTGAAATCGTTGAATTGACCGACCTGCTCAAGCAAGGGTTCGTTGACAAACAACGTCTGCTCGATCAGGAACGCAAGCTGGGGATGCTCAGGTCGGAGGTGGCTGATCACCGTTCCGCTATTAACAAGACTCGTCTGCAGATCAACGAAACACAGCTGCAGATTCTGCAAATTGACAAGGATTTCAGTACCGAGGTGGTCAAGGAGCTGGCCGAGGTTCAGACCAGGATGTACGACCTGCAAGAGAAAACCTCGTCCCTGGAAGACCGGCTCAGTCGCATCGTCATCCGCGCACCCGACGCGGGCATGGTGATTGGCATGACGGTGCACACCATTGGGGGGGTCGTGAGTCCGGCGACGCCGCTGCTGGATATTGTTCCATCGGTTTCCGAGCTGGTCATAGAGGCCCAGGTGGCGCCGGTGGATATTGATCGTGTCGCCATCGGCAAGCGTGCCGATATCCGTTTCGGCGCGTTCAATAGCTCGACCACTCCCGTGATCGAAGGCGAGGTCAGCAGCGTATCGGCTGACCGGCTGGTCAACGAAAAGGCCGGGACTGCCTATTACCTGGCGCGGGTCCGGGTAACCGAGGAGGGCGTGCGCACTTTGGGTGAGCGCAAGTTGTTGCCGGGGATGCCGGCGGACGTATTGATCATCACCGGGCAACGCACGTTGTTGCAGTACTTGATGCAGCCGGCTCGCGATGCCATGGCTCAATCGATGATCGAGGAATAACCATGAGCGCATCGACAGTTCTGCTGGGCGGTGCGTTCATGCTTGCAGCGGGTGCCGCCCTGGCGCAAACCACTGCGGCAACGCCGACCGGGGTCAGCGCCTCGACGTTTTCCACCGACCTCATGCAGTTGTATCGTGAATCACGACTGGAAGATCCGCGGGTATTGGCCTCCTATGCGCAAGCCCAGGCGGGCAAGGAACATCAGCGTGAAGCGATGGGTGCGCTGTTCCCGCAGGTATCGCTGAACGCCGGGACGAATCGGATTCATCAGGAGAGCGACCTGGTGGAGCAAAGTTACGATAGCGAAAACTACAGCCTGGTGCTGCGTCAGTACCTCTACAACAAGACCGCATGGGAGAACTACCAAAAATTCAAAAGCCTGGCCAAGCAGTCCGAATCGCAAGCGCTGGATGCCCAGGCCGAGGCCACAGTGGACTTGGCGCAGCGTTACTTCACCGCGTTGGCGGCCGAAGATGAACTGGAGTTGGTGAGGGCGGAGCGTCGAACCACGCAAAAGAGTCTGGACCGAGTCAATGCGCTGTACGAAAAGCAGCTGGCAATGGTTACCGATCAACTCGACCTCAAGGCCCGGGTAGATTTGCTGGCGGCGCAGGAACTGGATGCCCAGAACCAGGCCAGTATCAGTCGCGAGGCACTGGCAGAGATCGTCGGCCGGCCGGTCAAGGAGAAGCTCAACCGAATTCGCGATGATGTGCAACTGCGGGTTTCAGCGCAGAGCCTGGAAACCTGGGTCCGCGACGGTATAGCGCTAAACCCGGCGCTCAAGGCCAACGAGAGCAGTGTCGAAGCAGCGGGCGCAGCGTTGCGCAGCGGCAAGGGCGGGCACTATCCGACCCTGAGCCTTACGCTGAGCGCGCAGCAGACCAACGAGGGCTACAACAATGCCCTGGCGCCGCGCACCGACAGTTATGTCGCCGGTATTGGCGTGCAGGTGCCGCTGTACAGCGGCGGTTCGACCTCGGCGCGGGTCCGTGGGCTCTACCAGGATCAGATTACCGCCGAGCAGGAACTGGAAGCGATCCGGCGCCGGGTGGTCAAGGAGATCACTAGCGCTTACCTGACTGCCAATTCGAGCGGCGAAAAGATCAGTGCGAGCCGAAATGCCCTGGCCTCGGCACAGCTGTCGAGAGTGGCGGCAGAGAAAGCGCTCGATTACGGCATGGTCAATGCCGTCGATGTACTGACCAGCGTACGCAACGAATTCCGCGCTCGTCGTGATCTGCTCAAAACGCAATACGAATTCGTCACCAATGTCCTCACGCTCAATCGCTGGGCGGGAAAGCCGCCTGCCGAGGGTGTCGAAAACGTTAATGGCTGGTTGAGCTCCGGCAGCTCCAGCCAAAACTTCACATCCCCCTGATCCTGTCGCAATACCGACTGTGTGTCCCCGTCCCCACTGGACGCCAATTTGAGCCACAACCCCTGGCAGTTCAGGCGGTGGTTGCTGTGGCTTTATCGCAAAAAACTTGAGCACCGCAGTCATGCTGTTACTCGGCGCACCCGAAGGAAAAACCAGCGGCGAGACCCAGACTGGGAGCATTCCAATGGCTCGGAAGAGGCAAATTACGCCGATAAATTGACGTCAGTATTACGGTTTCGCTTTGGTGTACGCCATTCGTCGGTTAATTGACGATTTTGGTCGTGATCGGACCTTGGCTGCAGGTCACCTCCGACGAGCCTAAGACCTTGATTTTATAAGGCAGGGAGGGCCTTGGGAACATCGGCCGGGCTACTCGCATGAGGCTTGAGTCGACGACTGGCGGATGGGCGTGCTGGCAGTGTGCTGGGCTGGCCTAGACTCAGTTCAGTGGTTCGAGGGAGCACATCAATCATGCTCAAGCTATTGATGATTATTCCTATTTATGTTGCCTCGATGGCTTTGCCCGGGTCTTGGAAACGTCCGCAACGCCTGCCGGTGAAGCCAGTGGAAGTGTCCCCCAAGGATGAATAACCGGGTGGGCACCGTAAGGCCTGTCGGCGCTCGCATCTGTCCTTCGATCACGGTGGTCAGGTGATTGAGCTGCTGATTCATGAAGGCCAAGGGAGGGAGGTCAGAGTTAATCTTCAAGGGAGTCAGGAAAATATGACGACCCACAGAAAACCAATACGCGTGATGCTGATCGATTGTCGTCCCCTCGTTCTCATGGGCCTTCAAGATTTGATCAATGCCAGGAAGCCTCAGATGGAAGTGAGCGGCCAGGCCACCACCTATACCAACGCGCTGGATCTTGCCGATCAGTTGCGTCCCAATGTGATTTTTTTCAGTTTCTTTCCAGATGCGCTGAACCCACTGGAGGTGGTTGCGGGGCTCACCCGCAGCGCCGAAATGAAAGTGCTGGTCCTCAAGGGCCTGTACGAGGCCATCCCCGTTGCCCAAGCAATAGAGGCGGGCGCACGCGGCATCGTGCTGGCGGAAGACCCGACGGAATCGATCATCCAGGCCATCATCACGGTCCACCACCGCGACACTGGAAAGGATAGAGCCTGGGCCGGTGGGCTTTCCGGCTATTCCGCGACCGGGCATATACACTTGAAATGCAATCTGGAGCAGGCGAAACAGGCGCGGCTGACGCTGCGCGAGAGGGAACTTATTCGCGCCATTGTGGGGGATCCGTCCGCCAAATACATGAGCATCGCCGGGCGCCTGGGCATCAGCGAGCACACCGTGCACAACCACCTCAGCAACATCTATCAGAAGCTAAATCTCATCAACCGAATCGATTTGCTGATGTATGCGCTGAAGCACGGGCTCACCAACAACGAAAAGCCACCCGAGTCCACATGGGTGGAACTGGATTTGAGTTCACGTCAAAAAACAAGACGGTCTGACAGCTTTTAGCGTGCCTGGCTCGTCACCGTGTCGCCGTCCTTGTCGGTGGCCTGCCGCAGGGTGCCCAAGTTGATGCGATCGTGCGGATCTCCTATTGGAACTGCAAAAAAATGCGAGGGTGGCTTTCGCCACCCTCGCATCCTTTTGCGCGCGTTTCTCAGACGCCGCCAACAACAATGTCACTACTCAGAAGATCGACCCCGACCAAGGTGATGGTCGTGACTTGTCCGCCCGTCTCGGCAACCGTCACGATGCTGTCTGCACCGCTGATGTCGATCGATTGGACAACCGCGCTCTGGTCGCCGTTGAGCACCAGGGCGTCTCGCAGGTTTGCGTTCGCGTCGAAGCCGGTGACCTGATACAGATTCTCATCGACTGACAAATCGATGTTGAAGGCATCACGCTCACCGCCCGTACCCACCAGCGAGAAGTCGAAGAGGGCGTCCGCCGAGTCGTTGGCGAACAGGTTGGCGTCGAACGTACTCGTCGCCGAGTCCCCATCCTTGTCGGTCAGCGTCGCGTTGAACGTCAGCTGGACATCGCTGGCCAGGCTTTCGCTCTCCTGAATGAACTGGATCGTCGGGATCTTGATCTCGCCTCGGGCCATCGTGAGCTGAACAGCATCGATCAGATTCGTGCCATCGCTCTCAACGAGGAAGGATACCTGTCCGCCTGCCTCCGGAGTCAGGGTGTTCACTTCGATGAGGTTCGAGAACGTGCCATCCTCGTAGTAGGCCCTGTAGTACAGGTCCTCGGTCGCCGTGTTGTAACCCCCCACGGAGTTGTCGATGAAGACCCTCATGCCCGTCAGCAGGCTCTCCGGATTGATGACGAAACTTTCATCGTCAACGCCGATTGCCGCCAGGTTGTCGCCCTGGAACAGGTTATTGGCGACACCGATGCCGGCCGTGCTGACGTTCATGGCCGACGGGTCGATGTACGAGGGCAGCGGGTTGGTCTGTAGCGTGGCTTCGGTGGGGTCGGGTTCTCCGAGCCCGATACCGGTCAGGATGTCCGAAGTGGACGCAAGGGCCTTCGCGGAAAAGAACACAACCTCCTCAGATGGCGAAGGAATAGTCGGCGGATCCTGCTCTGGAATTAACAAGGTGCGCACTGGATCCGGACCGCCGGCACCGAGCGCGCCGTCGGCAGTGCTGAGCACGATCTCCGAACGGAAGCCTTGCACCAGATCCAGTGCATAGGTGCCATTGGCAAAGGCGGTCAGCGTGTAGTCGACGCTGGTATCCGCCGTTGCGGCGTTGTTGTCGAAATCGCCGGTCAACGTCCCTGCGAATTGATACGCGCCATTGCCGTCCGGTGAGGGCGACTGCTCGGTGAGCGTGGCGGTCCCGGTCGTGGTCGTGTTGTCTGGCCTGACGAGGGTGAACTGGCTATTCACCGAGATATCCAGACCGGCCGCACCCAGCCCGTCCGCTCCGGCCGAATTGTCCCAGAACCCGTATTGCGGCAGGACGCTACCGGTGCCGATCAGGTTGCCGAATGCAAGTGATGGGCCGTCATCCTTGAATATCAGGTTCTGTCCGATGTTGAGGGTCGCCTGGGCGCTGTCGCCGTCCTTGTCGGTTGCGGTCCCTATCAGCGTCACCAGGTTGTCCGCCGACAGCGTCGTCGAATCATCTGGATTGGTGGCGTCAGGATGCACCACTGCCCGCAGCTGATCGAGCGTGACGTCACCATTGGCGGCGACGCTGGCCGTGAACACCAGCAGGTTGGTCGTGGCCGTGCGGCCTTCCACCACGCCACCGTTGAGCGACAGGTTGACCGCCTCGCCCGTGGCCGTGTCGGTCAGCCCGGAGGCTCCCGCCACCACGCCCAGCGCGTAGGTCAGCGTACCCGCGCCATCAGCGCCAAATGCGGAGCTGAAGTTGGCGGCAAAGTTCTGGGTGGCGTCGGTCGTCAGCACCGTTTCGTCTACCGTCAGCACAGGCTCCGTGCCGGTGGTGCTGATGCTTGGCCCGTCGTCCTTGAACACCAGGTTTTGCCCAATGTTGAGCGTTGCCTGGACGCTGTCGCCGTCGCCGTCGGTGGTGGTCGCCGTCAGTGTCACCAGATTATCCGCCGACAGCGTCGTCGAATCATCTGGATTGGTGGCATCGGGATGCACCACTGCGCGCTGTTGATCGAGGGTGACGTCACCATTGGCGGCGACGCTGACCGTGAACACCAGCAGGCCGGTCGTGGCCGTGCGGCCTTCCACCACGCCACCGTTGAGCGACAGGTTGACCGCCTCTCCGGTGGCCGTGTCGGTCAGCCCGGAGGCGCCCGCTACCACGCCCAACGCATAGGTCTGCGTGCCCGGCCCATCAGCGCCAAATGCGGAGCTGAAGTTGGCGGCAAAGTTCTGGGTGGCGTCGGTCGCCAGCACCGTTTCGTCTACCGTCAGCACAGGCTCCGTGCCGGTGGTGCTGATGCTTGGTCCGTCGTCCTTGAACACCAGGTTCGAGCCGATGTTGAGGGTTGCCTGGACGCTATCGCCGTCCCCGTCGGTGGTGGTCGCCGTCAGTGTCACCAGATCGTCCGAGGTCAGACTCGTCGAATCATCTGGATTGGTGGTATCGGGATGCACCACCGCCCGTTGTTGATCGAGGGTGACGTCACCATTGGCGGCGACGCTGACCGTGAACACCAACAGGCCGGTCGTGGCCGTGCGTCCTTCCACCACGCCACCGTTGAGCGACAGGTTGACCGCCTCGCCGGTGGCCGTGTCGGTCAGCCCGGAGGCTCCCGCCACCACGCCCAGCGCGTAGGTCTGCGTGCCTGGCCCATCGGCGCCGAACGCCGAGTTGAAGTTGGCGGCAAAGTTCTGAGTGGCGTCGGTCGCCAGCACCGTTTCATCGACCGTCAGCGTTGGTTCCTCGCCGGTGGTGCTGATGCTGGGTCCGTCGTCCTTGAACACCAGGTTCGAGCCGATGTTGAGGGTTGCCTGGACGCTATCGCCGTCGCCATCGGTGGTGGTTGCCGTCAGCGTAACCAGATCGTCCGAGGTCAGACTCGTCGAATCATCCGGGTTGGTGGTATCGGGATGCACTACCGCCCGCTGTTGATCGAGGGTGACGTCACCATTGGCGGCGACGCTGACCGTGAACACCAGCAGGTTGGTCGTGGCCGTGCGGCCTTCCACCACGCCACCGTTGAGTGACAGGTTGACCGCCTCGCCGGTGGCCGTATCGGTCAACCCGGAGGCTCCTGCCACCACACCCAGCGCATAGGTCAGCGTACCCGGCCCATCAGCGCCAAACGCGGAGCTGAAGTTGGCGGCAAAGTTCTGCGTGGCGTCGGTCGCCAGCACCGTTTCATCGACCGTCAGCGTTGGTTCCTCGCCCGTGGTGCTGATGCTGGGTCCGTCGTCCTTGAACACCAGGTTCGAGCCGATGTTGAGCGTTGCCTGGACGCTATCGCCATCGCCATCGGTGGTGGTTGCCGTCAGCGTGACCAGATCGTCCGAGGTCAGACTCGTCGAATCATCCGGATTGGTGGTATCGGGATGCACCACCGCCCGCTGTTGATCGAGGGTGACGTCACCATTGGCGGCGACGCTGACCGTGAACACCAGCAGATTGGTCGTGGCCGTGCGGCCTTCGACCACGCCACCGTTGAGCGACAGGTTCACTGCCTCACCGGTGGCCGTGTCGGTCAGCCCGGAGGCACCCGCTACCACGCCCAGCGCATAGGTCAGCGTACCCGGCCCATCAGCGCCAAACGCCGAGGTGAAGTTGGCGGCAAAGTTCTGCGTGGCGTCGGTCGTCAGCACCGTTTCGTCTACCGTCAGCGTTGGTTCCTCACCGGTGGTGGTGATGCTGGGTCCGTCGTCCTTGAACACCAGGTTCGAGCCGATGTTGAGGGTTGCCTGGACGCTATCGCCGTCCTTGTCGGTTGCGGTCGCTATCAGCGTCACCAGATTGTCCGCCGACAGCGTCGTCGAATCGTCTGGATTGGTAGCGTCGGGATGCACCACCGCCCGCTGTTGATCGAGGGTGACGTCACCATTGGCGGCCACGCTAACCGTGAACACCAGTAGGCCGGTCGTGGCCGTGCGGCCTTCGACCACGGTGCCGTTGAGCGACAGGTTGACCGCCTCACCGGTGGCCGTATCGGTCAGCCCGGAAGCTCCGGCCACCACGCCCAGCGCATAGGTCAATGTGCCGGCACCATCGGCGCCAAACGCCGAGGTGAAGTTGGCGGCAAAGTTCTGGGTGGCGTCGGTCGCCAGCACCGTTTCGTCCACTGTCAGCACAGGCTCCGTGCCGGTGGCGGTGATGCTCGGTCCGTCGTCCTTGAACACCAGGTTCGAGCCGATGTTGAGGGTTGCCTGGACGCTATCGCCGTCCCCGTCGGTGGTGGTTGCCGTCAGCGTGACCAGATCGTCCGAGGTCAGACTCGTCGAATCATCCGGGTTGGTGGTATCGGGATGCACCACCGCCCGTTGTTGATCGAGGGTGACGTCACCATTGGCGGCGACGCTGACCGTGAACACCAGCAGATTGGTCGTGGCCGTGCGGCCTTCCACCACGCCACCGTTGAGCGACAGGTTGACCGCTTCACCGGTGGCGGTGTCGGTCAGCCCGGAGGCACCCGCCACCACGCCCAGCGCATAGGTCAGCGTACCCGGCCCATCAGCGCCAAACGCCGAGGTGAAGTTGGCGGCAAAGTTCTGCGTGGCGTCGGTCGTCAGCACCGTTTCGTCTACCGTCAGCGTTGGCTCCTCGCCAGTGGCGGTGATGCTCGGGCCGTCATCCTCGAAGAGGAGTTTGGAGCCGATTTCGGCGATCGTAGTAGAGGCTTCGCGCAGCGTGAAGCCGCCGATATCAAAATCGGCGTGGTCGTTGCCCCTGGCGTCGAGGGCCGCGCCGTTCTCGATGAGTACGCGGTTGTGAACATCCGTTGTGGTGTATTCAATCTGGTAGCCGGCCAAAACGCCGGTGATGGTTGCAACCCCATTAGCGAAGCTGATGCCAATGGCCGGATCATTCACCGATCCGTCTGAATTCTCGATCACCAGCCCGGTGCTGATGTTGATGACGCTGATATTGGTGATGGCAACCGGCGTATCGCCCGTATAGCCGTTGACGAAATTCACACCAGGTTCAGCAGCGGTGCTGAATGCGCTGACTTTTACGACAGCACTCTTGCCGCCTTGCAACTGCACGACGTCGAAACTGGCCGACGTTGCATTGTAGACGTCGGTAAAGTCGATGTTGGACTCAACATCGGCTTCGTTCTGGCTAAGGTTGGGAACGGTCACATCCTGCCTGGCGCCCGTGACGAACGAAAAGCGGATGCCTTCCTGTTCCACAATCATCTGGTTGTTGGTGCCGATGGTGGTCGGGCCACCCCCTTGGCTGGTATTGATCGTGTCGCCAGTGTTTATATTGGCGCCGCTTGACTGGTCTGCGGGGTCCTTGCCGGTGGCGATGATGGTGGGGTCCGTGATCCGCACGACACCATCGACTGTTTCAGTTGTGGGGTTCAATTTCGTGAACATCAGGAACAGGTTTTGGCCGGAGGGCGCACCGGCCAGACTGAAACCCAGGTCCTGAGTGGCTCCGATGAACACCTTATCCAGCAGATTGAGCGAATCATCGGGGTTCGTTATATCTGGATGCTTGAGCGGTTGGTACTCCACGGTCCAGATCTTGCCGCCGGTGACCGGCGATCCGGTCTCTTCAATGTAGGCAGCGAACACGATCGCGCCATCTGCGCCCCCGGCTCGGCCTAGAAGGATGTTGTTGTCCGTATCGGTATAGAGAAGGATGCTGGTGCCATCGAGGGTGTCCAGTCCGCTGTCCACGCCATTGAGCGGTGCGCCAGCGCTGTCGACGAAGCGGATATCGGTAATGCTTCCTCCGCCGGTGAAAGTGAATGCATTGCTGCCTGTGTCGCCCGCGGCACCGGTATAGCCACTCAAGGCCGCACCCGTTGTGGTACCTGCTCCCAGTGCGGTCAAACGGGTAGAAAAGGAAGAGGGCAGGGATGCCACCAGAATGTCGTTGTCGTCAGCGTCTCCTGCAGGGGTTGGAGTGGCGGTGGCGTTCTGTAACCCCGCCGTTTCGTCCAGCACTACGTCCTCGCCGGTGATTGCAATAGCCATGATTTTTCTCCTGAGCAATTGCGGTCATTGAGGTGTGACCATTGACCTCTACAACTATGACCAAGCGCCGGAAATTGCGCATCGGCCGAAACTCCCAAGCGGGATGGGAGTTTCGGCCTAGTCGTCCTCGTTGGTGGTCTGCTGCAGGGTGCCCAGGGTGATGCGAGCGTGCGGATCGCCTATTGGAACTGCAAAAAACAATGCGAGAGTGGCTTGCGCCACCCTCGCATTTTTCACGCGCGCGACGCCTCAGACGCTGCCGATAACGATGTCGTTGCTAGTCAGAAGATCAACCCCGACCAAGGTGATGGTCGTGACTTGTCCGCCCGTTTCGGTAACCGTCACGATGCTGTCTGCGCCGCTGGTGTCGATCTGGACATCAGCAGTCTGGTCGCCGTTGAGCACCAGAGTGTCTCGCAGGTTTGCGTCCGTATCGAAGCCGGTAATCTGGTACAGGTTTTCATCGAATGACAAGTCGACGTTGAAGGCATCAAGCTCATCGTCCGTACCCACCAGCGTGTAGTCGAAGGCGCCGGTCAAGTCGTTGGCGAACAGGTTGGCGTCAAACGTACTTGATGCCGAGTCCCCATCCCTGTCCGTCACCGTCGCGTTGAAGGTCAGCTGGATATCGCTGGCCAGGCTCTCGGTCTCCTGAATGAACTGGATCACCGGGATCTTGATCGTGCCCAGGCCCATCGTGAGCTGAACAGCGTCAATGAGCTTGGCGTCCGTTCGCTCGATGAGGAAGGACGTTTGTCCTCCAGCCTCCGGAGTCAGATCCGCGGCAAGCACCTTGGTCGGCGAGCCCGAAGTCGTGCCGTCAGCGTAGAAGATCGTGTAGTACAGTTCTTCAGTTGCCGGGTTGTACCCCTGCACCGAGTTGTCGATGAAAATTTTCATGCCCGTCAACAAGGTCTCGGGGTTGATGACGAAACTCTCGTCACCACTATTGATGCCTGCCGTCCCGTTTCCATCCAGGTTGTTGTTGCCAATGCCAATGCCGGAGGTGCTGACGTTCATGTTCGCAGCGCCAATGAAGGCAAACCCGCCACCTTCTACCTGCGTTTCGGTGAGGTCGGGCGCTCCCAGGCCGATGGCGGACAATACATCGCCTGCGGTGGTGTCTGCGTTAACACCAAAAAAGACAACCTCTTCGGATGCCGAAGGAATAGTCGGGTCATCCGTTTTCGGAATTAACAGTGTGCGCACGGGGTCCGGGCCGCCGGCACGGAGCGCGCCGTCGGCACTGCTGAGCACGACCGTCGAACTAAAGCCTTGCACCAGATCCAGTGCATAGCTGCCATCGTCAAAGGCGGTCAGCGTGTAGTCGATGGTGGTATCCGCTGTAGCGGCGTTGTTGTCGAAATCGCCGGTCAACGTCCCTTCGAATTGATACGCGCCATTGCCGTCCGGTGAGAGCGCCAGCTCGGTGAGGGTGGCGGTGCCGGTGGTGGTCGTGTTGTCTGGCCTGACGAGGGTGAACTGACTATTCACCGAGATATCCAGACCGGCCGTATTCAGCCCGTCAGCGCCGGCAGAATGACTCCAGAACCCGGTTTGCGGCAGGACGCTACCGGTCCCGATCAGGTTGCCAAAGGCGAGTGTCGGGCCGTCATCTTCGAAGATGATCTTGGAGCCGATTTCGGCGGTCGTAACAGCAGTTTGGAGCAGCTTGAAAGCACCGATATCAAAATCGGCGTGGGTATTGCCCTTGGCATCGAGGGCCGCTCCGTTCTCGACGAGCACGCGGTTGTGAACCTCCGTTGTGGTGTATTCAATCCGGTAACCGGCTTTAACGCCGGTGATGGTTGCAACCCCGTCAGCATCAAAGCTGATGTCAATAGCGGGATCATCCTCCGGTCCGTCTGAATTCTCGATCACCTCCCCGGTGCTGATGTTGGTGATGAGCACATTGGTGATCGCAACTGGCGTATCGTTCGTATAGCCGTCAATGAAATTCACGCCAGGTTCAGCAGTGGTGCTGAATGCGCTGATTTTTACGACGGCACTCTTGCCGCTTTGCAACTGCACGACGTCGAAACTGGCCTTGTTCGCATTGACGACGTCGGTAAAATCGATGTTGGCTTCAACATCTGCTTCGGTCTGATCCAGCTCGGGAATGGTCACATCCTGCCTGGCACCGGTGACGAACGAATAACGAATGCCCTCCTGTTCCGTAATCATCTGGCTGTTGGTGCCGAAGGTGGTCGGGCCACCTGCCTGGCTGGTGTTGACCGTGTCGCCAGTGTTTATATTGACGCCAGTTGACTGGTTTGCGGGGTCCTTGCCGGTGGCGATGATGGTGGGATCCGTGATCCGCAAAACACCATTGACGTCGACAACTGTCGGATCCACCGTCGTGAACATCAGGAAGAGGTTCTGCCCGGAGGGCGCACCAGCCAGACTGAATTCCAGGTCCTGACTGGTTCCGACGAATACCTTATCCAGCAGATTGAGCGCATCATCGGGGTTCGTAGCATCTGGATGCTTGAGCGGTTGGTACTCCACGGTCCAGATCTTGCCGCCGGTGACGACCGGCGATCCGGTTTCTTCAATATAGGCAGCGAATACGATTGCGCCGGTTGCGCTCCCGGCTCGGCCTAGAAGGATATTGTTGTTCGTGTCCGTATAGAGAAGGATGCTGGTGCCATCGAGGGTGTCGAGCCCGCTATCCACGCCATTGAGGGGGGCGCCAGCGCTGTCGACGAAGCTGATATCGGTAATGGTTGCTCCGTCGGTGACGGTAAAGGCATCGCTGCCCGTGTCGTCCACGGCTCCGGTATAGCCACTCAAGGCCGCATTCGTGGCGGTACCTGCGCCAAGTGCGGTCAAACGGGTAGAGAAGGGCGAGGGCAGGGACGCCACCAGAATGTCGTTGTCGTCAGCATCTCCCGCAGGGGTTGGCGTGGCGGTGGCGTTCTGCAAGTCGGGCGTTTCGTCCAGCACAACGTCCTCGCCGGTGATTTCAATAGCCATGATTTTCTCCTAAGCATGCGGCCATCGAGGTCTGACCGTTGACCATAGTTCGCAACTATGAGCATGCGCAGGGGGTTGCGCATCGGCCGATACTCCCAAGCGGGGTGGGAGTTTCAGACTACTTGGGAGGGGAAACGGGATGAGGACGCGAAGGGGCGGTGTCGCCTATATTCCAATGAAAACGGCCTGGCTCCTTGTGGGAGTCAGGCCGTTTTCCCTAAGTGGCGTTTAGACGATGTCAGTGCTTATGATGTCGGTCACCCCCACCAACTGGATGATGGCGGTGATACCACTTCCGTCGCCGTCGAATGCCAGATAGCCGTCGCCTCCAACGACGCCGAAGTAGTAGGTCTTCGTACCGTCCAGCGCGATATCCGCAGCGGCTGTGAACGCCGCCAGGTTGGTGACTGGTGCCAGCACTTCGGTGTAGTTCCCGTCCGAGCCCGCCAGCGTGAAGTTGAACGTGTCACTGCCGGTGGCAAAGCCGCCATCGATGACAGTCAAGGCCATGGAGAACAGCCCGTCGACGTCGGTGTCGGCGATCACGAATGAGTCCGCACCCGCTGAGGCGGTCACTCGGTTATCGCCAACAATTATCACGTCCAGGGTTTGCGTGGTCGTCGCGTCACCGTCGGCATCCGTCAGCGCTACATCGAAGGTCAGGTGGGCGTCCGGTGTCGCCGAGGCCACGAAACCGATGTTGACGATCTTGATGGGTTCGTTATTCCCCTCAGTCGTGGCGCCACCGAAATTTGTCAGGCTAGTAATGAGCGTTGCACCCTCAACCGTCCCGGTCGCGGGATTGTCGATGACCCCATTGAGCTGGTAACCGGTTCCGCTTACGTTTTGAGTCGATGTCACCACTTGCGCGCCCTGGATCGAGTAGTGTTCTCCGCTGAAGTTGTAGTCATTGCTCTCGAAGACCACGATGCCGTTTTGTGCCTGAGCCACGAATCCGTATGAGGGCACACTGGTATTGATAACATCGTCATTACCGGCTGAGTTTCCAACAATGAAGGTCCGATTGATTTCTGCCCCGGAAATGTCATCAACCAGCTTCAATACCACCAGCATGTCTTTGCCGGCGCCAATGCCAGCCTGTGTGAACTCGAGAAAGATCGCCTTGCTTGTGGCCCTTTCCACGGCAGAATCGGTGTGCCCTTTAGGATTGTCGACGAAAAAGTCCAGATCAATCACCTCGTCCGATTGGAGCGTGTCGCTGGCCGCGCCAATCGAATTCGATGAAACCGTGACATACCGTCGATCATTCGAGAACAAGCCTGTGTCGGTGTCGTAAGCGAAGGTTTGGGCCGTCCCGTTATTCACGCCGAATCCTTCGAACTGCACAAAGAAGTTGCTGGCAAGCGTCATCACCGAGACCGGCGGATTCGATCCAACGGTATTGTCTGAGTTGAACGCATAGCCCTGAAGGGGGTTACCAGGCGTCGAGGTGTTCAGGATGCTGAAGCTCTCAATCTCCTGATCCAGTTTCAAGGTATAGGTGTCAGCCACCTTGTCAAAGACCAGTGTGCCGGTAGCGTTGCTGGTCGATCCCTGCGTCGGATTGGACACGTAGGTGAAGCCCACGCTGAACACCGCCTGGCTATCCGTCTCCGAGACCCAAGTCACCAATTTGTTGGTGATGGCGTTCGCCCCCACCGTGACGCCCGTGAGAGACACGGACAGGAAGTCGGAGTTCAACGCACTGTAAGGTGCTACATGCTTGTCCGCGCCAATCGAGTAAGCGAAGACGCCCGTTCCACCGACATCTGTCACAAGCGACCCGTTTCTGCTGTTCGCGTAGACCAGACTCGACTTGGCCGTCACGACCGGGGTGTCGTCATCGACGTTGATCGTCAGTGTGCCATCGGCCGTATCGCCATCACCATCGGTCACCCGGTAGTTGATGGTGAACGCCTGGTTGTTCTCGGTCAGGCCCTCTGCATGGAGGATCGGGTTGTTTAGCGCCACCGTATAGTCGCCCGTTGCCGCATCCATGGTCAGCGTCAGCACCGTGGTCGTGCCCTGCTTGACCAACAGACTGGTGGCATCGGCCACATAGGTGAAGTCTGTGGGCGCTCCGCTGGTTAGATAGGCCACCGTACCGGCGCCATCCGCGCCAAAGACGTGGCCCAGAGTGCCGCTGACGTTAGCCGAGTCGTCATCGTCGCCCGTGCCGCCCGGGTTGCCGCCTGTTTTCGCGTCGTCGTCCAGCAGTACCGTTGCATTGGCAGATACTGATGGGCCATCGTCGGCAAAGCGAACGTTGCCGCCCAGGTCCACGTCCTCGCTGTCGGTGGCGGTGTCGCCATCGCCGTCAGTGCTGAGCGCGGTGCCGGTGAGCTTGACCAGGTTGTTGGCCAATACCGCGAACTGGTCGTCAAAGGGTGCGGTGGTCGGGGTCTCCAAGGCGTGGTCAATCTCGGCGAACTGGGTCAGCGTGACGATGCCGGCATTGGCTCCGCTGGGCACCACCCCGATCGAGAAGATGGTATTGCCCGTGGTGATGGCGCCTGCGCTGAGGGCGGTCGAACCCACGATCAGGC
>NZ_FYEB01000006.1:0-301595 GCF_900187445.1 Pseudomonas sp. Irchel s3b2 | reverse complement strand
AATCTCGGCGAACTGGGTCAGCGTGACGATGCCGGCATTGGCTCCGCTGGGCACCACCCCGATCGAGAAGATGGTATTGCCCGTGGTGATGGCGCCTGCGCTGAGGGCGGTCGAACCCACGATCAGGCCGCTGACGTTGTACAGGTTGATCTGTACGCCGTTGCTGTCCAGCAAGGAGTCACTGCCATCCGCGCCGTACAGGCTCAGGGCGTAGCTCTTGACGGTGGTGCCGGCGCCGTCGGCGCCATAAACTGGCAGATTGCCGAAGACGCCGCTGAAGTCCACCGTGGTGGCGGCACTGTCCTGGGCCGTGGGGGCGCCATCGGTCTCTGCGTCCTGGGTGGTCAGCAAGATTGCGCTTTCGGTGGTGGCGCTGACGGTCACGCTGGGGCCATCGTCGGCAAAGCGAACGTTGCCGCCCAGGTCCACGTCCTCGCTGTCGGTGGCGGTGTCGCCATCGCCGTCAGTGCTGAGCGCGGTGCCGGTGAGCTTGATCAGGTTGTTGGCCAATACCGCGAACTGGTCGTCAAAGGGTGCGGTGGTCGGGGTCTCCAAGGCGTGGTCGATCTCGGCGAACTGGGTCAGCGTGACGATGCCGGCATTGGCTCCGCTGGGCACCACCCCGATCGAGAAGATGGTATTGCCCGTGGTGATGGCGCCTGCGCTGAGGGCGGTCGAACCCACGATCAGGCCGCTGACGTTGTACAGGTTGATCTGCACGCCGTTGCTGTCCAGCAAGGAGTCACTGCCATTCGCGCCGTACAGGCTCAGGGCGAAGCTCTTGACGGTGGTGCCGGCGCCGTCGGCGCCATAAGCCGGCAGATTGCCGAAGACGCCGCTGAAGTCCACCGTGGTGGCGGCGCTGTCCTGGGCCGTGGGGGCGCCATCGGTCTCTGCGTCCTGGGTGGTCAGCAAGATTGCGCTTTCGGTGGTGGCGCTGACGGTCACGCTGGGGCCATCGTCGGCAAAGCGAACGTTGCCGCCCAGGTCCACATCCTCGCTGTCGGTGGCGGTGTCGCCATCGCCGTCAGTGCTGAGCGCGGTGCCGGTGAGCTTGATCAGGTTGTTGGCTAATACCGCGAACTGGTCGTCAAAGGGGGCGGTGGTCGGGTTCTCCAGAGCGTGGTCAATCTCGGCGTACTGGGTCAGCGTGACGATGCCGGCATTGGCTCCGCTGGCCACCACCCCGATCGAGAAGATGGTATTGCCCGTGGTGATGGCGCCTGCGCTGAGGGCGGTCGAACCCACGATCAGGCCGCTGACGTTGTACAGATTGATCTGCACGCCGTTGCTGTCCAGCAAGGAGTCACTGCCATTCGCGCCGTACAGGCTCAGGGCGTAGCTCATGGTCGTGGGGTTGACCAGGGCAGGGCCGTCAGTACCATAGCTCGGCAGATTGCCGAAGACGCCGCTGAAGTCCACCGTGGTGGCGGCGCTGTCCTGGGCCGTGGGGTCGCCATCGGTCTCTGCGTCCTGGGTGGTCAGCAAGATTGCGCTTTCGGTGGTGGCGCTGACGGTCACGCTGGGGCCGTCATCCTGGAACGTCAGCGCCGAGAATGGATTCGGTGTGACATTGGAATTGACCAGGCTGAAGCCACCAATGTCGAACGGAGCGTCGAAGTTGGTGTCGATCGAACCGATGTTGTCGATCAGCGCCCGGGTGTGTGGGCCGTCGGTGTTGTAGGCGATCACGTCGTTGGCTTCCAGGCCTTTGATCACCACGGTGTTGGCGGAGAACGTGATCGTGATGCCGCTCAGCGTGGTGGGGGTCATTCCAATACTGATCTTGTCAAACACCAGGGTTTCACCCGGTACCGCATTCTTGCCATGCCCACTGGGCTGAGTGGTAATGACGACCTTGTTGACTTCAACCGCCGTGTTTTCGTGCAGGTTGTCGATGAATTCAACACCTGGCTTATAAGCCGTTGTGAAGGCGCTGATCTCCAGCGTGGATTTATCGCCCGAGGACGATTGGACAACGGAAAAACTGGCCCCATTGCTGCCGTAAAGTGAGGCAAAGTCGATGTTGGCCTCCTCGCCCGCTTCGCCTTGGCTCAGGTTGGGAACCGTGAAGTCGGTGTTGGCCCCCATCGCGAAGGTGAAGTACAAGCCGGTGCCTTCCACGATTTGCTGGCTGTTGGTGCCCAGGGTGGTAGGGCCGCCGCCTTGGCCGGTGTTGACGGTGTCGCCGTCGGTGATGGCCGGAGCATCGGGCTCGGACTGGTTGACCGGGTTCTTGCCGGTGACAATGATCACCGCGTCGGTCGCGCTAGGGGTGCCATCGCCGTACATCAAGAACAGGTGCTGGCCTGAAGGCGCGCCTTCCAGCGAGAAGTCGCTGCGATTGCTGACCGAGACATGGAGGTTGTACAGGCTCAAGGCATCGTCGGGGTTGGTGGTTATCGGGTGCTGGATTTCCTCGTACTGCACCAGCCAGACCTTGGAGCCCACGGCATTCAGATCGGAAGTCTGGACGGCACCGGAAGCGTCCGTGGGTTGCAGGTATGCGGCGAAGACGACGTCGCCGGTGGGGTTTTCCGTGCCGTCGGCATTGGCCTTGCGGCCAAACACGACGTTGTTCTCATCAATGCCCAGGTCGGCGCCCGTATAGCTGTAGAGGTAGATTTTTCGGCCATCGACGGTCAAAAGGGGGACGCCAGGCGCAGACAGAGCCTCTTCCCCGAGCAGCGGCCCCCCCGTGGAGTTGGTGAAGGCCAGATCGGTGACATCGGCCCCGAAACCACTGAGCATGGAGCTGCCATCAAGGTCGGCGGAGGTGCCGTTGCTCACGGCTACAGTGACGTTGACCCCCGTGAGATCCTGCACCACCACGGCATTCAAAAGAGTGTCGAATGCAGTTACGCCAGTGGTGAGGAAGCCCAGACCATCCTTAACGTCGTTGCCTGTAATGTCGCTGCCGCCGGCCGTCGCGTTCTGCTTACCTGACGTCTCGTCGATGATCAGTGTTCCGGTGATAGTGATAGCCATGATTTGCTCCCAAAATTCGGTCATCGAGGCCTGACCGTGGACCTTTGGTCGCAACTATGGCGAAGCGCCAGGGATTGCACATTGCCCGATACTCCTGAGCGGGGTGGGAGTTTCAGACTACTTGGGAGGAGGAGGCGGGATGAGGAGGTCGCGAAGGAATGGCGCGCATATTTCGTTTGTGAATTGTGCAGGCCTGAGATAGATCCGAAAAAACGCATCACCACGCGGCCTACATGATTTTAAGCGGACGGCAAGTGCGGCCGCGCCGCGACACAATCACTTAGCCCTTTAAAGGACCTTCGGAGGACCTGGAGGAGCCTTGCCGGCGAAGGCGTCCTTGAGTGCGCCTTCGCCGGCAAGCCTGGCTCCTACGAAAAGCGGTTTACTTCCGCAGAATCTCGATGGGCGGCTCGATCAGTTGTAGCTTGAGCGCACCCGAGGCTGGCACGAAGCGCGGGCCAGTGCTTTCAGGGGTTGCCCGAAGCCTCCAGGTGCGTTGCACCTGCGCCAGTTTGGCGACTCCTGATGCCACGGACCAGCGCCGGCAGACCTTCTCTAACTTGAGCGGGTAAAGGGTGAGTTGGTCGCCTTTGAAGTGCATACGCAGGAAGCATTTGTGGTCGGCGATGCACTGCGAGGAAAAAACCGCCTCGCTGTGTAGCCCCCAAAAGGTGTTGCCCATCACCATCCAGGCACCGAACAACAGGCCTCCCAGACTGCCGCCAAGCACCAGCGTCTCCGCCAGGAACAACAAGACTTGGTGCAGGTTTTCTACCTCGAGCTGCAAGTAGTGGATGTTGACACGGCCCATCAGCCACAGCAGTCCGATCGCCAGTCCCAGATGAAGTACCCCGTGAACAGCGCCAATGGCATAGGCGAGCTTTCGGGTGCGCTTGACCCCGGCGGCCGAGAACACTGCGCAACCCAGCACAATGAGCACAGCGAACATCACCGACGAGGGACTGTGTGACATGACCAGGAGCAGGTGTCGCCAAACTTCGCTAATGTTGGAAACAGACGCTTGGAGGTCAGACAACACGTCCATCAGGCTGCGGTTGTCTCGTGCCAGGTGGGGCACCGTGCTGGCGCTTTGTACCATCCAGTCGAACAGCAGGTACAAGAGGGCCAGCATGCCGCAGAACGAGAGATTGCGGGTAGGTAGCCGCCATGCCCGATTACGCAGCTGCTCGGAGGTCTTTTTGTCCGGGTAGACCGCCGCCAGTTCATAGTGCTGCCGGGTTCCGCCAACGTTGAACGGCTTGGGCGGATCGGGAAGCTGATGGGTGGCATTCAAGAAGGCGCCACCGCCTCCGCAGGTGATGCGCTGCGGCGCCTGGGTGCCAGCTTGCGGCTGGTAGCGCGCGTAATGGTGCGAGTCGCCGGCCAAGACCACCGCCAGGTGATCACCCAAGAGTTCCTCGATCTCGCGCAGGCTGCGGAAGCGCGGCGTCTGGGTTTCGATCGAGGGCAAGGCCTTGCTCTCCTCGCGTGCCAGCCGTTCGGCTTCGTCCACCCAACTTGGTTCGGGCGTGCAGAGGATCACGCGGTCGCCTGGCTGCAGTTTGGTGCGCATCTCTTCGAAATATTGCTTCTGCTGCCGGTCGATCATGGACTCCAACTGCAAATCCAGACCCCAGATCCACCAGCCATTGGGCAGCTGTAGCACGTAGTAACTGGTGCGCTGGCGGGTTTCCCAGCCTCCGATGGGTTTCTGCTCGCAAAACAGTTGGGAGAAACCGCGCAGGCCGTCATACCAATCGTGGTTGCCGGGCGTCGCCAATATCCACGGTGCACCCGGCTGCCGCACGGGCTGTTCCTGGTCATCAGGGCGCACCTTGGGCACCGGTGCGGGAAAGGCGGCGCGGAAAGGATCCAGGAAGCGGGTGCGGTAGCCGGATTGGGCCGGTGTGGGATAGACCTGATCGCCGCCGAGCAACAGCACGTGGCCGCGGGGCAACTTGAGTTGGTGCTCGGGCAACTCGGCATCATGGCTGACGCACAGGGCCATCGAATAGGTGGAGTCCCAGCCATCGCCGGTATCAGCCAGATAATCGATCCACACGTCACCGTCGCCAGCCACCTGGATGGGCGGGTTCGAGCCCCGAGGATTGAGCACGGCCAGCATTTCGCGCGGGTCGGCGAAAGCACCCATTGTGGTGGCGACAGCCGTTTGTAAGCCCGTGCGCATCAGCTGAAACGGACCTAGCCAGTTGACCATCGGCTCCTGGGTGTAAAGCTCGATGCGGCTATTGAGCGTGGGAGATGGGGTGGAACGGGTCATGGGGAGGGGCGAAGCGTGCGGCGTACGCACCTCTGCGGCGCGAAACTCAATCGAATGCTCCTTCATCATTCAGCCTCCATTGCTGTAACGAATTCAGGTACCGCAAAAGGGTGATCTTTTATCGGTCGATTCAGAATAGGTCAGTTATGCGATGGCCGCCGATTCATTGCCTGAAGGAGAGGCTGTCTTGAACCGTTCCCGAAAACGTTGTCTCTACCGGCCCGATGAGAAAGACAGGTCCCACGCCATCCCATTGAACCGTTACGGTTCCGCCATCACATTCAACCTCAACGCGATGGTCTAACAAACCACGACGAATTCCGTTAACAGCGGCGCCACAAGAGCAGGATCCGGAACCGAGGGGTATACCACCGCCGCGCTCCCAAATGCGCAATCGAATGTGCTTGCGGTTAATGATCTGGACAAAATGCACGTTCGTCTTGAGGGGGAATAGAGGGTTGGTTTCAATGGTCGGTCCGATGGTCGCTATATCAACGGCTGTCAGGTCATCGACAAAATAAGTGCAGTGCGGATTGCCCATGCTGGTCGCGGCTGGACCACCCGGCAGTGGCAAAACAGCGGTATCCAGATCCAGAGCCAGGGGAATTTGCGACCAGCCGAAAAGTGGCTTCCCCATGCTGACAGATATCGCGCCGGTCGAGGTTCGTTCACACGTGAGTAGCCCCCGGTTGGTTCGCAGCACTATCGACCTGGTATTCGATTCGCGCATCAGCCTGTCCGCGGCACCCGCGTTGCGCTGCCACATGTATCCAGCGTTGAACCATCGGCATTCCAAAACATCAAGCGCGCAGCGGCATCATCGCAATCGAGCATCACCGCGAGTTGATTGAAGCCGATTCCTCGGTGCCGATCACCCAGTTGCCGAGCCATGGCACTGGTGATTGGATTGGCCGAGTTTCGCGAGTCCACAATGACGAAATCATCGCCATTGGCGTGCATTTTATGAAAGCTCAGTGGCATCAATAGATCCTGGTGACAAGGGAGTTGACGTTTAAAGGCCACCCACCCCATTCGCATAGAAACGGACCCGCCAGCATAGCGGGTCCGGAAGGGAGGATCAGAGTTTCGGCAACTGCCCGATGCGCCCGAACATTTCGGTCACGATCTGCAAGTCCAGCAGGAACTGGTCGACGGTCTTGAACTCGTTGTCGTTGTGGCCGGTGTACTTGAGCTCGGGCCTGGCCAGGCCGAACTGCACGCCATTGGGCAACTCATGGACCGAGGTGGCGCCAGCGGAGGTGCCGAACTTGTGTTCCATGCCAAGGTTTTCGCTGGCCACGGCCAGCAGGGCCTTGACCCATTCACCCTCTGGGTTGCGGTGCATCGGCTCGGCAATCGAGTAGTCGAAGGCTGGCGCGATATGAGTCTTGTTGCTCCAGGCGTCAAGCTTGTCGGCGATTTCGCTCTTGAGCACTTCCGGGGATTTGCCCTTCGGCACGCGCAGGTTGACCGCGAGCTTGAAGGCTTTTTCATCCATCCCGACATAGGTCAGGGATGCGGTCAGCGGTCCCATGAAGGCATCGGAAAAACCCACCCCCAATTTGCTTCCCAGGTAGTCCAGCCCCCAGTTGTCGGCGGCGTAGCGGGCGGCGTCGGTAATGTGGTTGTGCTTGAGCGCGACCTTCCCGTCGAGGCTGTTGATGAAGTCCAGCATTCTTGCCACCGGGTTGACGCCTGACTCGGGCTCGGAGGAGTGGGCGGAAACGCCGGTGACGGTCAGCTGGACGTCCTTGCCGACGACCTTGGCGCTCACCTCGAAGTTGCCGCCATTGCGCTTGGCATAATCAGTACCGGCTTTCTGCAGGCTGGTGGCCAATTCGGCGGGCTTGTCGCTCACCAGGGTGGCGACGGAAGTCGATGGAATCTGGTTGGTTGCCAGGCCGCCGGTCATTGAGGTGATTTCGGCGCCTTTGCCCTCTGCCTTACGCCGGGAAAAGTTCGCCATGACGGTGCCATAGCCTTTCTCGGCAATCACCACCGGGTAGCCGCCATCCAGCGCCAGGTTGTAGTTGGGTGTCGGGTTGTGTTCGAAGTAATAGGGGATGGCGTCGCCCGTGGTTTCTTCGGTGGTGTCCACCAGCAGCTTGAAATTCCTCGCCAGCGGCAACTTCTCTTCCTTGATGATCTTCATGGCGTAGAGCGCCACCACGATGCCGTTCTTGTCATCCTCGGTGCCGCGGCCATACATGCGATCGCCGACCAGGGTGACCTTGAATGGATCGAGTCGGGTGCCGTCTTTCAGGACCCAGTTTTCCGGTGTCACGGGCACCACATCAGCATGCGCGTGAATGCCTACGACTTCGTCGCCGTTGCCTGCGAGGGAGATTTCATAGACGCGATTGTCGATGTTACGAAAGTTCAGGTTGAACGCTTGGGCAAGGCCTTTGAGCTTGTCGGCGATCTTAATGAATTCGGGATTGTCGTGCTGAGCAACGCCGTCCACGCGGAAAGTCGGGATTGCCACCAATTCGCGCAGGGTCTCGGTGGCAGCACTGCCGTATTTCACCCGTGCATAGAGGCCAAGCAGGCGATGAATCTCGTTCTGCTGTTCAGGGGAAAGCGTCTTGTTGCCCTGGAAGGCACTGATTGTCGGGCCGAGGTCGTTGGTTTTGGCAAGGTCGCTCTTGGCCAGGCGTTCCAGGAACTGCCTGAAATCGGTTACCGACGCGTCACTGAAGGTCTTGAGGATGGTCGCGCTCTGTTGCGGGGTGATGTTGGCGTACGCTGACGTGGTGAACGACGAAAGGCTGGCCAGTATCAGGGTTGTTGCGGCCAGGTGCTTGAGTGATAAATCCATTATTGGGGCATTCCTTTGCAGGCAGTTTGTGAGAAATATCTGGTCGATGAGTCAGAAACTTTTTCAAACTAACACCACGAGGGAGTGGTACGGGAGTCCCGGAAGTGGAATTTGTCGCACAAAAATGCAAAAACGACGCAGAAACGAAAAAAACCGGGAAGTGAGCAAAGCGCTTTTTGTAGGAGCCAGGCTTGCCGGCGAAGGCGTCCTTAAGAGCGCTTTCGCCGGCAAGCCTGGCTCCTACGAAAAGCAGGGAAGGTTGCCTGGGTTTTAAAGTGTTCAGACGCTTCTACCAACGCAACTCGAAGGCATTTTTCGCACCCGGCTGGATGCTGCTGCCCAAGCATGCGCACTCGCGAGAAAGGGTGTCGTGCAGCCATTGACGGTCATCCCCTTCGGCGCGATAGAGGCGAAAGCGACAGAGGCGGGTGGGTATCAGGTCCAGCGACTGCAGGTTCCCCCCCGGGGCCAACGAGGCAAAGTACAGAAGCCCCAGGTCGCCGCGAAAGGCTGTGTGGCCCTCGATGCCTTCGTAATCGTTCAGCAGATCACCGCAGCCATAAAGAATCAGGTGTTCGCGGTACACCTCGATCCCTTTGATGTGGTGCGAGGAATGCCCGTGCACCACGTCAACTCCGGCCTCGTCGATCAAGGCATGGGCGAATCGGACCTGCTCTCGCGGGATGTCGAACCCCCAGTTGCCGCCCCAATGAATGGAGGCGACCACCAGATCCCCCGGTTTTTTGCTCTCGAGAATCCGTTTGGCCACAGGGCGCAGGCTTTGCATCGACAGATCTTCCAGCCGCGCGACACCTGCGCGCCTGTCCGTGGCGGCCCAGTCCGACGGAATACCGCTGTCGGGTGTGCCGAGGCCGAACACCAGCAAACGCCGCCCGTCTGGCTGCGGCAGCACGGCTGGCGCTTCGGCTGATTGCCGGTTACGCCCGGCGCCGGCGCTGCACATGCCGTTGCTCGACAAGGTATCCAGCGTATCGGCCAGGCCGGCTGCCCCCCAGTCCAGCACATGGTTGTTGGCCAGCACGCAGCAGTCGATGCCGGCGGCGCTGATGGCCGGGAAGTCCTCCGGGCTCATGCGGTAATTGATGCCCTTTGGCTCCGGTCGTCCGCGGCGGGACACCGCCGTTTCCAGGTTGATGATGCGTGCGTGTGGCTGGCGAAGTTCAAGCTCATCCAGCGCAGCGCCCCAGACATAGGTGAAATCGACGGGGAGGGGAATCGGGCCATTGAGTCTTTCTGCCAGCCGGACGTAAACCCCGGCATTCTTGACATAGTCTTCGTAAAGCCGCGGATCGCCAGGATGCGGCAATACTGAGTCGATGCCGCGGGCGGTCATGACATCGCCGGCGAGAAACAGCTTCAGTGTATCGGTAACAGCCGCCATGGCACCCTCCAGGATCAAGAGTAAGCATCTGTTTTAAAACAAATATATTTTTGTGTTGGCCTTCCCAGGCGAAGCGAAAGTTGATAAATTGCCGCCCGTTCTTGCAGAGGCTCTTACAGGGCTGGTCTGCAAGGACAAATCAGAAAGAGAGTGCCGGGCACTCGCAGCAACAGATACAGGGGCGTCGCCAAGCGGTAAGGCAGCAGGTTTTGATCCTGCCATGCGTTGGTTCGAATCCAGCCGCCCCTGCCATTTTCCTTATACTCATCCAAGTATGGCTCCGCAGGCAGGTAGTGCGGGAGTCCCGGATGATTGTCTTTACAGAAACGCCAACGCCAACGCCGATCCGGTCTGGCGTTTTTTTATGCCTGCAAATCCCTCTTGGTCACACCTTTAACATTCAGCCGTCTTGCGAGCGCAGCGAGCGCGGCGCCGTAGCGGCGCGCTCGCCAGTCACTCAGTGGGGCGCGCGAGGGATGGTCTTGAGCAGGTCTTCAGGGCTGATGTGGCCGACGACTTGCTGCACGCTGCCCGGTTGCGGCAGGTCAAGGATGTGTCCCTTCATCTTGCCGATCACATGCATCTCGCAAGGCTTGCAGTCGAACTTCAGCGTCAGCACCTCATCGCCATGCACCAGTTGCATTGGCGCGACCTTGGTGCGCACGCCGGTGACGCCCTTGGCCTGCTTGGGGCAGAGGTTGAAGGAGAAACGCAGGCAATGCTTGGTGATCATCACCGGCACCTCGCCGGTCTCCTCGTGAGCCTCATAGGCCGCGTCGATCAGCTTGACGCCGTGACGGTGATAGAAGTCGCGGGCTTTCTCGTTGTAGACGTTGGCCAAAAACGACAGGTGCGACTCCGGGTACACCGGTGGCGGCTCGGTCTCGGCCTTGCGACCACCCCGTGGGTGGGCTTTGATGCGCGCCGCGGTCAGCGCTTCGATGACTTCGCGGCGCAAGGCCTTGAGCTGTGAGTTGGGGATGAAATACGCCTGCGGCGCATCCAGCTCGATAGCCGTGGCGTGGTACTGAGTGGTGCCCAGTTGGCCGAGCAGGTCGTGCAGTTGCTCCAGGGCCTGTTCCGGTTTGTTGGCCAGGCCGAATGGACCGTCCAGGGTGACACTGACGCTGACACCTTCCTCGCTGGTAGCGGTCAGTTCCAGACGATCCTCACGCAGGCGAGCGACCCAGGCAAGACCCACCCGGCGCTCGGCGGAGGTTTTGATCAGGGCCTGCTGCCAGTTGTGGTCGAGGTTGCGGTTCAATGGGTGATTCGGTCGCAGCTGGTGCAACCCCTTCGGCATCTCATTGGGCTCCACACGATAGCGGTAGCGCTTTTCCCCGTCCTCTTCGAACTCGCCCTTCGGCTCGGCGATGTTGGTGCGCCAGCCCACTACTTCACGCTTGACCAGCACATTGAGGCCATCGCCGTTGGACAGCGGTTCGTGGGTGACCACCAGCAGATCGCGCTTGCCGACTTTCTCCACCACACCCACCGGCAGGCCGGTGAAGGTTGGTGTGTCGAAGGCGCCGATATCGATCTTGCGGTCGCTGACGAAGTAGTCGGTGCTGCCGCGGTGGAAGGTCTTTTCCGGGTCGGGCAGGAAGAAGTGCGCGGTGCGGCCGCTGGATGCGCGGGCCAGGTCCGGGCGGTCTTCGAGAACGTCGTCCAGGCGCTGGCGATACCAGGCGGTGATGTTCTTCACATAGCCCATGTCTTTGTAGCGACCCTCGATCTTGAACGAGCGCACGCCGGCTTCAACCAGATCGCGGATGTTGGCGCTCTGGTTGTTGTCCTTCATCGACAGCAAGTGTTTTTCGTAAGCGATCACACCGCCTTTTTCGTCCTTGAGGGTATACGGCAGGCGGCAAGCCTGGGAACAATCGCCACGGTTGGCGCTGCGACCGGTCTGCGCATGGGAGATGTTGCACTGGCCGGAGAACGCCACGCACAGCGCGCCGTGGATGAAGAACTCGATCGCCGCATCGGTTTCGTCGGCGATGGCGCGGATCTCCTGGAGGTTCAGCTCGCGGGCCAGTACCAATTGGGAGAATCCGGCCTGATCGAGAAACTTCGCCCGCGCCAGGGTGCGGATGTCAGTCTGGGTGCTGGCGTGCAGCTCGATCGGCGGAATGTCCAGCTCCATCACACCGAGGTCCTGGACGATCAGCGCGTCGACGCCGGCATCGTACAGTTGGTGGATCAGCTTGCGGGCCGGCTCCAGCTCGTTGTCATGCAGGATCGTGTTGATGGTGGTGAACACCCGGGCGTGGTAGCGACGGGCGAATTCGACCAATTGGGCGATATCGCTCACCTCGTTACAGGCGTTGTGGCGGGCGCCGAAGCTCGGGCCCCCGATGTACACGGCGTCGGCGCCATGCAAGATGGCTTCGCGGGCGATGGCCACGTCGCGGGCGGGGCTGAGCAGTTCCAGATGATGTTTGGGTAGGGACATGTTTTTTTATCGGGCTTGTCACGGTCGAGGCGCGCATTGTAGCGGCGAAACGCTTGACCGGCACCCGTATGCTGCCCGATGGCGAGCGGGGCCGCCGGATGAAGCTGTGGTTAGCCTCTGCCCGGCATGTCGATGGCATGTTGATGCACCCGTCGATACAGCGTTGCCCGGGAGATGCCCAAAGCCTTGGCCGCGGCGGTGGGTTTCCAGCGATGACGCACAAGGGCATCGATGAGTGCCTGGCGTTCCGGACTGGCGCAGCGTTCCACGGTGTCGGCTGAAGCCGGATCACTGAGTCGATGGCCGAGCAGTTGCTCAGGCAAGTCATTCAACAGAATCAAATGGGTCTCGCACACCGCGCAGGCGTAACGCAGCACGTGCCGCAGTTCGCGCACATTTCCCGGCCAGCGATAGCCGAGCAGGCATTCCAGTGCGGCGCTTCCCAGTTGCACCACTATCCCACAGGCCGACGATTCTTCTTCGAGTATCCGGTTGATCAAGGCCAGTCGATCGCTGCGCTCGCGCAACGGCGGCAACTGGAATCGCGCACCTCTGAGGCGAAAGTACAGGTCCTCGCGAAACTCGCCAGAGGTCACCAGTGCTTCCAGATCGCGGTGGCTCGCACAGATGACCTGAATATCTATCGCTTTGCTGCGTGACGCTCCCAGGGGCGCCACTTCGCCCTCGGCTAAAACCCGCAACAGACGGGTTTGCAGAGGCTGGGGCATATCGCCGATTTCATCGAGAAACAGGGTGCCGCCATCGGCCTGTTCCAGCAGACCTTGCATGCCTTTGCTCGAAGCGCCGGTGAAGGCGCCGGGCACATAACCGAACAGCTCGCTTTCGATCAGATTTTCGGGAATCGCTGCGCAGTTCACCGCGATAAAAGGCCGCTCACGACGCAGACTGGCCTGATGCAACTGGCGGGCGAAGACTTCCTTGCCAGAACCGGTTTCGCCCTGGATCAGCACCGGTAAATTGCGGTCTTTGACTCGCACCGCAAGGCGCAGGCTTTCTTCCAGTCGCGGGTCGAGTTCGGCGGATGACAGTACCCGGCGCGCAGGGTTGCGTTTTACCAGCCGTGGCGCGTTGAGTCGTCCATGCAAGGCATGGCGGACACCCTGGCAGTGAAGCAGGCAAAGCGATTCGTCCCTGGCCCGATGTAATAACTGCTGATCGAACACTTGGCCGATGTGTTCCGGCAGCTGACCAAAGCTTTGCAACAGCCACTGCCGCGCCGCGGGGTTCAGCGCCTGCAGTCGTCCGTCATCGTCCCAGGCGAGCAGGTAATCGGGTTGGCTGTCGACGTAGCCCGGGCTGTTGTGGGCCCGCAGCACCCAGTAGCCCTGGGCACTGCTCATGAAAAACGCTTGTTCTATTTCCCGAGCGCTCTGCACCACCATCTGTCGGATCAGGTGTTGCGAACGGCGGTCGTCCGGAGAGCGCACGGCGGACACATCAAGCACCCCGAGCAGTTCGCCCCGAGGGTCGAAGACTGGAGCAGCAGAGCAGGTGAGTCCGATAAAAGCGGCGCGGAAGTGATCTCGCTTATGCACCGTGACCGGTGTCCGTGCGGTCAGCACCGCGGCCACGCCACAGGTGCCTTCCTCGCCTTCTGACCAGCAGGTGCCCAGGTACAGGCCGGCTTTGCGGCAGTCATTACGGATCGAGGTTTCCACGCGGTAGTCGATGGTCTGGCCCTGGGCATCGGTAAGCAACACGCAGTAGTCAGCATCGCGCACGCGACCGTGGAGGCGGGCGACTTCTTCGCTGGCGATGCGCAGGAACAGTTCGGAGCGTTCTTGACACTCCTGCAGCACGTTCTGCGAAAGGATCCGTGGCCCTTGCAGTGAGCCGGGGTCCAGGTGGTGTTGCTCCATGGAACGGCGCCAGGAGTCCAATATCAAGTCCGACACAGGCAGTTGCGGCAGGTGCGCTGCGTTCTTCAAAACACGGCTGACGCAATCCACGTGCGCCTTCGAGTGTGCGGAAAGCATTTAAGGTCTCCGGTTCGATCTTCTTTTATTTGTGCGGCTATTAAGCGCCGTTCATGGACGGTCGACAAGCATCGGTTCACGCACGGCGAAGGTGAGACGCAACGTCTCAAGGTCTCACCACAAACCCGTGTTTGCTGACATGGGACGTCTCAATCGAGCGTGATCCCAACCCTCATGGACTCAGGTAAAGACCGCTCTGGAACAGGCCTCCTGGCGCTTTTTTGCGAATCTGGCACTGGCCTTGCTCTAGCCCCTGCAACCAGTGCGACTGGCAACCCGATAATAAAAAGAGGTGCCCTATGTTCTCCTGCCGAGGCCTTTTCTCTGTTCTACCTGTGGTGCTGGCGTGAGTCCCTTGCCATTGACCGTCGGCATCATTGCCAACCCGGCGTCCGGCCGGGACGTACGGCGCCTGACGGCGAATGCCGGGCTGTTTTCCAGCACCGACAAAGTCTCGGTGATCCAGCGGCTGCTGGCAGCTTTTGGTGCCACCGGTGTCGAGCGGGTGTTGATGCCCACCGACATGACCGGCATCGCCGCTGCGGTGTTGAAGAACAGTCATGGCCGTCAGGCGCGTGACAGCCATTGGCCAACCCTGGAGTTCCTTGACCTTACCTTGCGCCAGAGCGTGGCGGACACTCGCCAAGCCGCGCGCTGGATGGCTGAACGCGGTGTGTCGCTGATCGCCGTACTCGGCGGTGACGGCACCCACAAAGCGGTGGCGGCAGAAGTCGGCGACATTCCACTGCTGACCCTGTCGACGGGGACCAACAATGCCTTCCCGGAACTGCGTGAAGCCACTAGCGCCGGGTTGGCCGGCGGGCTATTCGCCAGCGGACGGATTCCACCCGAAATCGCTTTGCGCCGCAACAAACGCCTGCTGGTGCGGATTCCGAGCCGCGACCTGTGCGAAGTGGCATTGGTGGACGTGGCGGTGTCCTCACTGCCCTTTATCGGCGCCCGTGCAATTAGCCGTGGGATCGATCTGGCGGAGGTATTTGTAACCTTTGCCGAGCCTCAATCCATTGGCATTTCGGCGCTCTGTGGCTTGTGGTTTCCGGTCTCGCGCCAAGCCCCCAATGGCGCCTGGATGCGCCTTGATCCGCAATCATCCGAAGCCTTGCTGGTGCCACTGGCGCCCGGCCTGTTGCAAGGCTGCGGCGTGCTCGCCGCCGCTAGCCTTGAACCCGGCGTTGCCCATCGCCTGTGCCTGGCCAGCGGCACCCTGGCTCTGGATGGCGAGCGTGAAATCGAATTCAACGCCCATGACTTACCCACCGTGACCCTCGATGCCGGCGGTCCGCTGAGCATCGATGTCAATGCGGCGCTGGCCTATGCAGCGCAAGAGCGGCTGCTGGCCATCGGCCGTGAACATCCGCAACACCCTCTGAACCTTGAGTCTCAAGACACCCTGGAGAATAAAAATGTCGACACAGCTGACCGCTGATCAATTGCTGCATGCCTATCGGGCGATGCGCACCATCCGCGTCTTTGAAGAGCGCTTGCACGTGGAGTTCGCCACCGGCGAGATTCCCGGTTTCGTCCATCTTTATGCCGGTGAAGAGGCCTCGGCCGCCGGTGTCATGGCTCACTTGAGGGATGATGATTGCATCGCCTCCAACCACCGTGGCCACGGTCATTGCATCGCCAAGGGCGTTGATGTGTACGGGATGATGGCCGAGATCTACGGCAAGAAAACCGGGGTCTGTCAGGGCAAGGGCGGCTCCATGCACATCGCCGATTTCGAGAAGGGCATGCTCGGCGCCAACGGCATCGTCGGAGCCGGCGCACCGTTGGTTGTGGGCGCGGCACTGGCCGCCAGGCTTAAAGGTACGGACAGCGTCGCAGTGGTGTTCTTCGGCGACGGCGGCTCCAATGAAGGTGCGGTGTTCGAAGCGATGAACATGGCTTCGGTGTGGAACCTGCCGTGCCTGTTCATTGCCGAGAATAATGGTTATGCCGAGGCCACGGCCTCCAACTGGTCTGTGGCGTGCGATCACATTGCCGACCGCGCGGCCGGCTTCGGTATGCCTGGGGTCACCGTCGACGGCTTCGATTTTTTTGCCGTTCACGAAGCCGCCGGTGCCGCAGTGGAGCGGGCCCGCGCCGGTGAAGGTCCGTCGCTGATCGAAGTCAAGTTGACTCGCTACTACGGTCACTTCGAGGGTGATGCCCAGACCTACCGGGCACCGGACGAGGTCAAGTATTTCCGCGAGCACAACGACTGCCTGATGCAGTTTCGCGAACGCACCACCCGGACCGGCTTGATCGATGTCAGCCAGTTGAACCAGATCGATAGCGAAGTTGACCTGCTGATCGAAGATGCCGTGCGCAAGGCCAAGTCCGACCCCAAGCCGAGCGCGGCCGATCTGCTCACCGACGTCTACGTTTCCTATCCCTGAACGCCCCCTATAACAAGAATCGAGACCTTCATCATGGCGAGAAAAATCAGTTATCAGCAGGCAATCAACGAAGCCCTGGCCCAGGAAATGCGCCGCGATCCCAGCGTGTTCATCATGGGCGAAGACGTCGCCGGCGGCGCCGGTGCTCCCGGTGAAAACGACGCCTGGGGCGGGGTGCTGGGCGTGACCAAGGGCCTCTATCACCAATTCCCCGGGCGCGTACTGGACACGCCGCTGTCGGAGTTGGGCTATGTCGGTGCCGCGGTCGGCGCAGCGACCTGCGGTGTACGCCCGGTGTGTGAATTGATGTTTGTGGACTTTGCCGGTTGCTGTCTGGACCAGATCCTCAATCAGGCGGCCAAGTTTCGCTACATGTTCGGTGGCAAGGCCTCCACGCCGTTGGTGATTCGTACCATGGTCGGCGCGGGCCTGCGGGCAGCCGCCCAACACTCGCAAATGCTCACATCGCTGTGGACCCACATCCCCGGGCTGAAAGTCGTCTGCCCGTCGTCACCTTATGACGCCAAGGGCCTGTTGATCCAGGCTATCCGCGACAACGACCCGGTGATTTTCTGCGAACACAAACTGCTCTACAGCATGCAGGGCGAGGTACCGGAAGAGCTCTATACCATCCCTTTCGGTGAAGCCAACTTCCTGCGCGATGGTAAGGACGTGACCCTGGTCTCCTATGGACGCACGGTCAACACGGCGATGGACGCCGCCCGCAGCCTGGCAGGGCGAGGCATTGACTGCGAGGTCATCGACCTGCGCACCACCAGTCCGTTGGACGAGGACAGTATTCTCGAAAGCGTGGAAAAGACCGGACGCCTGGTGGTGATCGACGAAGCCAACCCGCGCTGTTCCATGGCCACCGACATCTCGGCCCTGGTGGCGCAAAAAGCCTTCGCCTCGCTCAAGGCGCCCATCGAGATGGTGACTGCGCCGCACACGCCGGTGCCATTCTCCGACGCCCTGGAAGACCTCTATATCCCCGACGCGGCGAAAATTGAAAACGCCGTGCTCAAGTTGATCGAGTGGAGCAAGCGTTCATGAGCCAGATCCATACCCTGACCATGCCCAAATGGGGCTTGTCCATGACCGAAGGCCGGGTCGATGTCTGGCTCAAGGAGGAGGGCCAGGCGATCGCCAAGGGCGATGAGGTGCTCGATGTAGAAACCGACAAAATTTCCAGCAGCGTCGAGGCGCCGTTTTCCGGTGTGCTGCGTCGGCAGATCGCGCGCCAGGATGAAACCCTTGCGGTCGGTGCGTTGCTCGGCATCGTGGTCGACGGCGAAGCCAGTGAGGCTGAAATCGATGCGGTGGTCGAGCAGTTCCAGGCCGCATTTGTGCCAGGTGACGGAGTCGAGGAAGACAGCGGGCCGAAGCCGCAGAAGGTCGAACTGGACGGGCGGCTGATCCGTTACTTCGAGCGTGGCGAAGGCGGAGTGCCGCTGGTGCTGGTGCACGGGTTTGGCGGTGACCTGAACAATTGGATGTTCAATCATGAAGCGTTGGCCGCCGAGCGCCGAGTGATTGCTCTGGATCTGCCGGGCCATGGCGAGTCGACCAAACAGCTGCAGCACGGAAATCTGGATGAGCTGAGCGGAGTGCTATTGGCGCTGCTCGATCATCTGGAGGTTCCCGTGGCGCATCTGGCAGGGCATTCCATGGGCGGGGCGGTGTCGCTGAACACCGCGCGTCTGGCACCTCATCGGGTGCGCTCCCTGAGCTTGATCGGCAGCGCCGGTCTGGGCGCGGAAATCAACGGCGATTACCTGCAGGGTTTTGTCGAGGCGGCGAGCCGCAATGCCCTCAAACCACAGCTGGTGCAGCTGTTCTCTGACCCCGAACTGGTCAATCGGCAGATGCTCGAAGACATGCTCAAGTACAAGCGCCTTGAAGGGGTGGACGCGACCCTGCGCCAGCTGGTTTCGGGGTTGTTCAAAGAAGGACGGCAACAGTTCGATCTGCGCGGCGTGGTGCAAGAAGGCCGGCAGCCGGTGTTGCTGATCTGGGGCAGTGACGACGCGATCATTCCTGCGGCCCACAGCGCTGGCCTGCCTGCTCAGGTCGAAATCCTGCCGGGCCAGGCGCACATGGTGCAGATGGAAGCGGCCGAGCAGGTCAATCGGCTGATTCTGGACTTTGTGCAACAACACTAATGCTCCCTTGGCGACCATTTGCGGGTCACCAAGGCCAACGACTTCAAGGAGATTCCAGCATGAGCCTTCTAATTAACCCGGCCCGCAGCATGCGGGCCGCTGTCTGGCATGGCCGTCACGATATCCGTGTCGAAGACGTTCCGTTGCCCGTGTCGCCACCCGCGGGCTGGGTCCAGATTCGCGTGCAATGGTGCGGTATTTGCGGCTCCGACCTGCATGAATACGTGGCCGGGCCAGTGTTCATCCCGGTGGATGCGCCGCACCCGCTGACCGGAATCAAAGGGCAGTGCATTCTTGGTCATGAGTTCTGTGGCGAAATCGTCGAAATCGGCGCCGGTGTTCAGGGGTTCAGTGTTGGCGAGCCGGTGGCAGCGGATGCCTGTCAGCACTGTGGTACTTGTTATTACTGCACCCATGGGTTGTACAACATTTGCGAAAACCTGGCCTTCACCGGGCTGATGAACAATGGTGCGTTCGCCGAGTTGGTCAACGTGCCGGCCAATCTGCTTTACAAGTTGCCGGCCAACTTTCCCGCTGAAGCCGGGGCGCTGATCGAACCGCTGGCAGTGGGCATGCACGCGGTGAAAAAGGCCGGGAGTTTGCTGGGGAAAAATGTGGTGGTGGTTGGCGCGGGAACCATCGGTCTGTGCACCATCATGTGTGCCAAGGCTGCTGGTGCGGCGCAGGTCATCGCCTTGGAAATGTCAGGAGCGCGCAAGGCCAAGGCTCTGGAGGTAGGGGCGAGCCATGTGCTCGACCCCAATGAATGTGACGCTCTGGCCGAGGTGCAGCGGCTGACCGGCGGACTTGGGGCGGATGTCAGCTTCGAATGCATCGGCAACAAACACACGGCCAAGTTCGCGATCGACCTGATCCGCAAGGCCGGCACCTGTGTGCTGGTGGGCATTTTCGAGGAACCCAGTGAGTTCAACTTCTTCGAACTGGTCGCCACCGAAAAACAGGTACTGGGTGCACTCGCCTACAACGGTGAGTTCGCCGATGTGATCGCCTTTATAGCCGACGGCCGGCTGGATATCACGCCGCTGGTAACCGGGCGCATTCAGCTGGAACAGATCGTCGGGCAGGGCTTTGAGGAGTTGGTCAATAACAAGGAGCAGAACGTGAAAATCATCGTGTCACCCGCACGAGTCTGAAGCACTTGCAAGAGCGCGATTGACGATGGGCCCGATGTTCTTGCGCGAGACCATTCGTCAATTGCCCTGCACTCCGGCATCACCAGGGCCTCCAAAGAAGGCCCATTACCCTTGTATTGGAGACGGATATGAAACCCCATCCACCTGTCGCCAAGGATGAGCCAACCGAAGATTTGAGCAACCCCAATGACGACGGCTGCGTGCTCGGTACCGCTGGCCGGAACGAAGACCCGAATGCCACCACCGACTGGGATAAGGAAAGGAACGCTGAAGACCATCGCCAAGGGCCGAGTGACGCCCGAGGGATGCCTGGCTATCCACGTGAAGCCCCTGATGAGCAGACGCCATCGACTACCAGAACCCGGCCACAAACCAGCGAAGTAGAGCCCGGCATTGAAACGCCAGAACAGGACAACGACAAGGTCGGCTGATCTGCGCAGGGACCTTAAACCGCAGGCGACGCTGCTGCTCCAGATTCACTCATCCACCGAAGATCGAGTTTGATGGTGGTGTACATATCCGTTTCTGCGGTAATGGCTGCTGGCGGTTTCGCTTTTACAGCGAGTCACTTGGAAAAGCCCCAAGTAACCAAGGGCTTTTGCCCATTTCGTTCGGTGGCTCGCCCAGGCTCGCCATGCCCTCGCTCCGGTCCTGCTCCGTGCGCGGCTAACCCGGCATCCATGCCGGGTTGCCCACTACGCAGAACCTCCACTCGGCCTCTCGAGAGGGCGGTGCATCAAGATCAACAGCTGCAGGCGAGCTAACGCTCGGCCTGTTAGCTCTCCATCGCCGCGCTGTTCTGGCCGCGCAACAGCAGCCTGATCATGCTTGCCGCTGCCGGGCAGTTTTTGCTGCTGTTGATATTTTACCTGGGCCTCTATCGTCATCAGGGTCGGGTGCGGCCGGTTGCCTGTATCTGCTGTGGCTATTGGTGATGATGGTGTTCATCCTCGGTGAATCGGCGACTCGCTGAGGGCAAATTTGTCGTCATTGCCTCAGCCGACACCTGCGGCTGATGTGTTGGGTTCTCTGCTGGGCAAAACGCGAAAGGGTACTCAGCCATGATTAAGCGCAAGTGCTCGATGGCTTCCAGATACTTGCGATCGGCCTGCCGTCTTTTTTTCTGATATTGCGTGAACATATCGACATCGATGTCGGGCTGATCGAGAAGATCAAGGGCGGCATGGCTCAAATGATAGGCTTCGCTGAACAGTTGTTTGTTACGTTCAAGCGCCAGATTCAGACAGGCTATTGCTTGATCGGAAGTCATCGTACTGTTCATTGCTGCGACCTCTTTATGGGGGGCTGGTGGTAGCGAAACTCTGTAGGAGCGGGCTTGCCCGCGAAAGCGGTATATCAGGCGACATCAATGCTGACTGTATTGCCGTCTTCGCGGGCAAGCCCGCTCCTACAGATTCCGCGTGCCGCACCGCTGGTTCCTGTGAAAAGCGGCTGGGCAGCTATTTACCGCGACGCCACACCTTGAGGTAGTCCACGCTGAAGGTGGAGGGCAGGTCGGCGTCGTCGACAACGCCGAACCATTTCCACATGGCCTCGCTGTCAAAGACGATCTCCATCGGGAAAAACCAGTGGGTGTTCTTTGCCTCGCGTACCAGGACGCCGTCTACGTACCAGCGCAACGTGTCGGGCTGCCAGTCGAAACCGTAGACATGGAAGTCGCTGGCCAGCCGCCAAGGGCTGATCCAGTTGCTGCCATCGCTCAAATGCTCGGTGCTGTGCGGCGTGGCCCAAACGTGGGCGTTCATGTTGTACATACGGTCGAAGAAGGCGTTTTTGGTTTTGCCACCGATTTCGAATATGTCGATCTCCGTGGCATTGTCGGCCAGCCCCGTCCATGCGAGCCAGAAGGCGCTGGAACCTGCCGAGTCCATCGGTTTGGCCCGAGCTTCGTAGTAGCCGTAAAAACTGCGCTCGATCGTACGGACCATTGCAGAGCTATAGCCTTCATAGCCGAGTCGTACGTATTTTTGCGGCAAGGTTTCCTTGCGGAAAACGATGTTCAGATGGCCATCGCTCAAGTAGGCATTGTCCGGCTTGAACAGCGCCGGCTTACGCCCGAGCGATTCAGTGCCCGTGGCATTGTTGACGTGCCAGCGACTGGCATCAAGGGTCGCGCCGTCGAAGTCGTCGCAAAATCGTGGGTCCAGCCGCCATTGGCCGACATTGCCTTGATCGGACAGCGGCAGTTGGGCGTTGATCTGTTTCGGTGTTGTGCCCAGGGGGCCGACACGGGTCCAGGAATTGGCAGCCTTGGGCATGGCGACAGACCACTTGTTCGCCAGGTACTGAAATACGCGCTGCCGTTCTTCGAGCGAGGCCAGGCGGCGGTCGTACACCAGTACTTCGGCGATGTCGCCGCGCAGGTCTTCGGTGCTGCCCACCACGTTACGCCCCACCGCATAGGGGCCGATGGGCACGTCGTTGAGTTCCAGAAAAAACAGGGTCGGATCGTAGGCCGTGGTCTGTTGCACACTGATCGCGAAATTCGGTGCCACGTTGTCGTTGTCGGCGATTTGCGGGCGTGAGCTGAACAGCCGCTGCCAGGTCTCTGCGCTGCTTTGTTCGCTCAGTCTGCGTGACACGACCAATACGGTAACGGGGCCTTTTTCAGCCCGAATCGCCTTGCCGAGGAATGCCGAAGCACCACTGAAACGCACCACTGCATGGCCATTCATGGCGTTTTCCACACGCAGCGGCAACGCGGTGTTTGCTGCATCGTCTACGGAAGCGTCGTTGGACTTGCCGGACTTGTCGTGCCAACGCAAGAGACGGCTGTGGCCATCGAGGGTCATTTTCGAGGCGTCGGCAGCGTCAAGCCATAGCACCAGACCGTTGGCGAGCGGCGTGGGGGACGCGCCAGACGCGGTGCATGCAACCGCTGCCAGGACGATCAGCAGGGCATATCTGGACATGGGCCTTTTGCTCATACCCGTTGCTTTAACGCAATCGATGCCGGTAAATCGGACCGAGAGTGGTATCCATGCGGATTACACAGCTGCCAGCGCCAAGTATCGATGATCATCTGCACCAGATCGCGCTGTGCATACCAGCCCAGATCACGCCCGGCCTTGGTAGGGTTGGCCCAGCATTCAGCGATATCGCCGGCGCGGCGCGGCGCGAATTGGAAGGGAATTTTGATGCCGGTGACGTCCTCGAAGGCGCGGATGATTTGCAGAACGCTGTAGCCAATACCGGTACCCAGGTTCCAGGCATGGATGCCGTTTCTGCTCTGCAATATTTGCAGTGCTTTGAGATGGCCTTCGGCAAGGTCGACCACATGCACGTAATCGCGCACGCACGTTCCGTCGACGGTGGGATAGTCGCTACCGAACACCGTAAGTTCGGGCACTCGTCCCATCGCGACCTGGGTCAGGCAAGGCAGCAGGTTGTTGGGCCGGCCATTGGGATTTTCCCCGATCAGTCCGCTCTCGTGTGCACCGATCGGGTTGAAGTAACGCAACAGGGCGATGTTCCAGCGCGGATCCGACAGGCACAGATCGGTGAGCAATTCTTCGGTCATGAGCTTGGTGCGACCGTATGGACTTATCGGTTTACCGGTGCCCAGGTCTTCAATGATCGGTATCTGCCGGGGGGTGCCATACACAGTGGCCGATGAACTAAACACCAGTTTGAAGACTTCATGTCGGGCCATCGCATGGCAGAGATTGAGCGTGCCGACAACATTGTTGGCGTAATAGTCCAGCGGCTTTCGACCGCTTTCCTCGACAGATTTGAGGCCGGCAAAATGCACCACGGCATCGATGTCGTAGCGGCTGAAAATATCGTCGAGCAGCTTTGTATTGCGAATATCGCCTTCAATGAAGTCGACCCGTGTATGGGTCAAACGCTCCAGCCGTTTGAGCGGTTCGCGGCAGCTGTTACATAGATTATCGAGCACCAGTACCTGCTGGCCGGCATTGATCAGGGCCAAGGTGGTATGGGAGCCGATGTATCCGGTCCCACCGGTAATCATTGTGGTTTTTCCCATGATAGGGCGCTCCGGTCACAAGAAGACTGGACAAGATGGGGAGTGCGGTCCGTGCGGGTCATGCGGGATGCGGGAGAGGGTGTACATATCCGTTTTTGCGGTAACGGCGGCTGGCGGTTTCGCTTTTACAGCGAGTCACTTTCGAAAAGCCTGCGCGGCCCGGCGGAAAGTAACCAAAGCGCTTCTGCCCCTGTCGTTCGGTGCCTCGCTTAGGCTCGGCATGCCCTCGCTCCGGTCCTGCTCCGTGGGCCCGCCGCGATCGGCCATCCATGGCCGTGCGCGGCTAACCCGGCATTCATGCCGGGTTGCCCACTGCGCAGAACCTCCACTCGGCCTCTCGAGGGGGCGGTGCCTCAAGATCAAGAGCTGCAGGCGAGCTAACGCTCGGCCTGTTGAGTGGTGAAAAGCACAGTGGATGTGCGCTGATATTGGATGTGCGCTGATTTTTTGTGTGTGGCTTGTCGGGTCGCCGTATCGCTGCGGTGGCGGCCTGTCAGCCGACCAATTTTTCCCGGATGTACCCGGTCCAATTGTGGGAGCGGGCTTGCTCGCGAAGCTGTAGATCTTGCCGTTGCCGTTGCCGTTGCCGTTGCCGTTGCCGTTGCCGTTGCTTTGGCTTTTGATCCTGATCTGCTTGCCCCTTTCCCAGAGGCCGAACGCAGGTATTGCGCAAGGGGCACCGCGGCAAGGATGCCGCGGTAGCCGCCGCCGGCCATGGATGGCCGATGGCGGCGGGCCCCCGGAGCAATGCCGGAGTGAGGGGATGCCGAGCCTAGGCGAGGCACCGAATGGCGGGGCAAGAGCCCTTGGTTACTTGGGGCTTTTCCAAGTGACTCGCTGTAAAAGCGAAACCGCCAGCGGCCGTGACCGCAGAAACGGATATGTACACGATCAAAGACCTCAATCGGCTATCAGGCCGCCTTCGCGGGCAAGCCTCGCTCCTACAAGGGCAATAACCGCCAGCGGCCGTTACCGCAGAAACGGATATGTACACGATCAAAGACCTCAATCGGCTATCAGGCCGCCTTCGCGGGCAAGCCTCGCTCCTACAAGGGCAATAACCGCCAGCGGCCGTTACCGCAGAAACGGATATGTACACGATCAAAGACCTCAATCAGCTATCAGGCCGCCTTCGCGGGCAAACCTCGCTCCTACAAGGGCAATAACCGCCAGCGGCCGTTACCGCAGAAACGGATATGTACACGATCAAAGACCTCAATCAGCTATCAGGCCGCCTTCGCGGGCAAGCCTCGCTCCTACAAGGGCAATAACCGCCAGCGGCCGTTACCGCAGAAACGGATATGTACACGATCAAAGACCTCAATCAGCTATCAGGCCGCCTTCGCGGGCAAGCCTCGCTCCTACAAAGGGCAACAACCGCGAGCCAGCACAACCGCAGAAACGGACATGTACACCGACACCAAGCCTCGACGCCTCGATCAGAGCATTCAACGAGCAGTGAACACCGATTTGAATTCTTGCGGCCATCGTGGATGCAACGCGCTATAAGCCAGCGCATAAGTGAGCGTGCCGACTCCGATGTTGGCGGCCAGATGCCAATAGCCCCGAAAATCCAGGTACGGAGAAACAAGCACCACGGCGGCGGCCATGATGAGCGAGGCGATCATGCTGCGATAATTGGATTCGACGAATGCTCGCCAGCCATAACCTATTGCCGTGTTCAGCCCGCGGACCTGCAGGGGCGTGATGATCACTATCCGCGCCAGCAAGGCCAGGGCTGCAGCCATGCCTGCGTAGAGGTGACCCAGGCTGTAAACCAGCGCCAGCGCCAGCAGGGTGGTTGCCACTTCAGCCTTGACGGTCAGGTGGGTTCGATTGACCGCCACCAGGGCTGTCATGGCATACATGGCGGTGTTGCCGATGGCCGCCGTGCAGGCAAGTACTTGCAGCAAGGGAATGGCGTCTGCCCATTTGGCGCCGAATATCAACAGGATAATGTCCTCGGCTGTTAACGCGATACCGACGAAAAGTGGCGTGAGCAGGAACCCGCTGATGGCCGTCGAGTCGCTGATCACCTCGATCAACCGCGCAGTATCGCTTCCGCGCCGGGCGAACACCGGCAGCGCATAACTCAAGAGGCCGTTATAGATCGCCGAGCGAGGCAGATCGATGATGCGCATGGCCATATTGAACATGCCGACGGCATGGGTGCCGGCGGTGATGCCGAGTACCACATTGACGCCACGCTGCAGGGTTTGCCAACTCATCACGTTGATGGCAACCGGTGCTCCGGCCGTTAATAATTCGCGCAGGAAGGGCCCGTCAATGTAGAAGGCAATCCGCCGGCGGTTTCCGAGCATCAATACGACGATGGAAACGAACTCCATGATCAGCGCTTGAGCGATCACGGCCCAGGCGCCAAATCCCCAGAACGCAATGGCGATTCCCCCCACGCCGCCGGCCACTTTGCCCAATAGCGTGCGCGAGGCCAGCATTTTGAAGTTGCCGGCGCGGCGCATTTCCACGACATAGACCCGCGCCATCATGGTGAAGAGAATTTTCACCGAGGCGACCGCCGTCATCCATTGCAGCACCAAGGATTTCGTATACAGCATGGCCGCGAACGATATGACGACGATGGAGGCCAGGCTGATCAGCACCGCGAACCAGAAGGCCGTGCAAATATGTTTTTCTTCCAGACGCTCCAACCGTACCAGCGGATCTTCGAGCATTGACGAGTAGAGGATGGCGAACATCTCGACGATCACAATGATCACCGTGCCCACACCCAGCTCTGCCGGCGACATCAACCTGGCATATACGACAAAGGTAATCATCGACAGGAGGATCAGTCCGAATTTCTCGGTGAAAATCCAGATCAATTTAACCAGGCGGTGATTGGCCATGGCGGATACCGGCTCAATGAGCGGTGGTTGACGCAGCTGCCTTGCGCAATGATCGGACGCACGCGTAGAGGAAGCGCAATGTCGGTTTGCCGTTCCTGAAGATCAGCGTTTGCCAGGAATACTCCAGCATTCGCCGGTACACCCCGATCACCTGGGCATGCTCGCCTCTGCGGGAAAACAGTTCGAGAAAGTCGCTGTGGCTGCCCAGCACGAAATCGATCCGTTGCTGCTTGCTGAGCTGCGCGCCAAACTGGGCGAGGTACGCTTCGATGAACCTGATCTTGTACGGGTAGTACCTTATCGGTTGCGCGGTCATGTTGGCGCTGTTGACCATGCGCTGCTGCAGCGCCTCTGGCACCGTGTGGATCTCCCAGTGTTCGGCGATCCGGGTCCACATGAAGCGGTCTTCGGAGTAACGCAGGCTGGCATTGAAGCCGCCGAGTTGCATGATCACGTCGCGTCTGACCATCACGGAGGACACGCCATTGACGACGTTGGCGCGGATGAGATCGTCGAAATGCCTACCGTTTTTTTGCCGGTTTTCCAGTATTCGCCTGCCGTCGCTGTAATCGTTATGCACGTAGCAATCTACCAGTCCCACCGGCCGACCCTGACGACTCAGTTCGTCAAACAGTGCCACTTGTTGCTCCAGCTTTCGCGGATAGAATCTGTCATCGGCATCGAGAAACGCCACAAAAGTCTCTTCAGAGTGCTGCAGTCCGTGGTTGCGGGCGCTGGCCTGGCCTTCGTTGGCTTGGTGCAACAGCGTCAGGCGAAACGGCGCCACGAAGTTCTTGACCCGTTGGGGGCCATCGTCGGTGGAACCATCGTCGATGACGATGACGTGATCGGGCAGTCGCGTTTGCCCGGCCACGGACGCCAGTGTTTGCTCAATGCTGTCGGCGCCGTTGTACATCGCGATTATGACGCACACTGAATGGGGTGAAGGGGGGGCTTGGTCTGGCACGATTATTTCTCCTCTTGTTACGCCTTGGCCGAGTCGCGTGGTAATGCCTTGCCAGGCGGACGTTGACGCAGGGTTGCCGGTGACAACTGGGGGTATGTCACCTGGTGATGCCGGAATGAGAGGGCCAGAATGCAGAACACCAGAAACTCTGCGGAGCGGTAGTTGGGAACGACGTACGCCACATAGTTGGTGAGCATGAACGATCCGATGATGACCATTGCGCTGGCGTGAAACCGTGCCGACTGATCCGCCACCACGGCCCGGTAGTGTTTGATCAGCGCTTCGATCAGCATGAGGATAAGCGCTGTCAGCTGAATGACACCGCCGTTAAGCAAGGTTTCCATGTAGCCGCTATGGGCATTGCCGATGTAACCCCAGCGGTTGATGAATGTCTCGGCGCCCGGGCTGGACCAGAAGGCGCCGAAGCCGTAACCCTTGAGAAATTCGGCATCGATCAGCGGAGCGAGCAGGCCCCAGATCAGCGTGCGATCGGTGAGTGAGTCGTCACGCCCGATCAGCCCCAGCAGCAGCGTGTAATTGCCATAGAGAAAAAGGCAGATCAGCAAATAGATAAATGTCGTACCAAGGAATGCTGTCAGTGAGCGATTGATGTGCATGCGGATCAGAGTGAGGAAGTACCAATAACTGACTGTGCCGGCAACAATCAGCGCCAAGGCCGTGGCAGATTGGGCCAGCGCAATCGCGATCAGCGAGAGTATCGAGTAGAGGATGGCCCAGGGATTGCGCTGACGGATCATCGGCAGCAGTAACAGAATCGCGATCGCGTTGATCCGGGCGCCGGCATTTTTATCCGGAAAAATCCCCACAAAAGCACCATCACGAATACCGCCGTCAATGAAGGCGATGTCAGGCCTGAGAAGTCCCAGTATCAACCCGAACAACGCTGCGGCACCGATGATGCAGCCGAGCATGAAGGCGATTTTCTCGAGGCTGTAGTTGTAGGCGATGAAGCCGGCAAAGAACAGCACGCCGAGCATCGCCACAAAACGTTTGAAACTCAACATCGGGTCGTGGGACCAACTGATCGAAACGGCTACGCCGAGCATGAACAGCAGCAGGAAGGCATTGTTCCGGTAAAAGCTCTTGCTGAGGAAAACCTTGTTGCGGATAAAGAAGAACAGTGGAACCAGCAGGGTGATCAGGCCGCAGATCTGGTTGACCATGTTGCCTTCGAGGTCTTTTTCGGCTGCGCCCAGATTTGACGCATCAGCCAACCCGAAAAAAAATCCGATGACCTGGATATAGAACAGCAAGCCGAATAATGTGAAGGCGTCACGCAACGTGGTGTACCTGACTTCCAGTTTATTCATGACGACCGTCCTGCCAAGGCATCGAGATAGGTTTTTGCTGCGCGGGCACTGATGAAACGGCCCGCGGCATCGATGCGCGCCTGGCGGTTTGCATTGCGCGGTAAAGCCAGTTGACTGGTGATCGCTCGGGCCAGTGCGCCGGGGTCGTCGACAGGCACCAGCGGGGCGATTGCGCCATTGTCGAGAATTTCCTGCGGGCCATAGGGGCAATGAGTCGATACCACCGGGGTGCCCGTGGACAAGGCTTCGACCAGCGCGTTGGGACTGCCCTCGAAGCGCGACGACAGCACAAAACAATCGGCCGCTGCCACTTGCGCCATTGGATCGCGGGTATAGCCCGGCAGATCGAATCGGTCGGCGACTCCGAAGGTGCCGGCCAGCTGGAGCAACCTGGTTCTGAGTGGGCCTTCGCCGAAAATGATCAACCGGGTATTGGTATCGGGTAGTCGGGCGAAGGCATCGAGCAATACATCAAAGCCTTTCTGCTGGGCCAGGCGACCCACGGCGACAATCACCGGGGTGGACTTTTCCAGCAGCCAGCGATGGCTCGGGCGTGCCGGCGCCTTGTCGCGAAAATCGTTGTCGAGCACCGGGTTGTCGGCGATGGTGACATCCTGCGCACGGGTGATGGTGGTATCGACCAGATCCTGGGCGACGCCGCGCGAGACGCAGATCACCGGATTGGGAATGAGCCGGTACAGCAGCGGTGCCAACAGATACGCGGTGCGCACCGTCAACTTGGGGTTGACGTGTCTGTCATGGGAAAACGCATTGCGCTCACTGACATGCAGGCGCGTCAGAGTGCCTGACAGCGCGGCCGCGGCGATGGCCACCACGTTGACATGGGTGAGGGCGGCCAGTTGTGCGTCAAAGTGATTGTGGCGAAGAAAGCGTGCCAGCGCCGGCACTGCCCTGGAGCTGCGCGCACTGTGCAATTCCACCTGTTTGACCCGAGGGTCGATGTGCGCCGAGTTCACACCTGCGCCGCTAAGCATCAACAAGGTCACGTCATTGCCGGCGTCAGTCAGCGCACTGGCGAGGCGCACCATCATTTTTTCGGCGCCACCCCCGCCCAGGTCCTGCAGAATAATCAGCAGCCTTTTCATTGATTCCATACCTGGTAGTACGCCTGCGCGGCGGATTGACTGGTGTATTGACGCACGGCGTCCGTGGCAATCTGGCCGCTTGGCGCAGCAAGGTCTTGCGCGGTCACGCTGCGTAACATCCCTTCGGCCAGTGCCGCTACATCGTTGACCTTGACCAGAGCGCCGAGGCGGCCGTTATCAAGCAGTTCCCTGGGGCCGGATTCGCAATCGCAGGCCAATACGGGGGTGCCAAGCGCTAAAGCCTCGACCAGCACCGTCGGCAAACCCTCATGAAACGAACTCAGGATCAGCAGCCGTGCATGTCTGATCAATGGGTAGGGATTGTCCAGAAAGCCGGTGAAATGCACACGGTCCTCAATGCCCAGACGGCTGGCCTGTGCGTTCAGCGCGGCGAGTTGCGGGCCATCACCGGTGATCACCAGCTCTGGCAGCGCAGCGCTGCGCAACGCCATGGCATAGGCGTCGAGCAACACGTGGAAACCTTTCGGTTCTACCAGCCGACCCACCGCTAACCAGAACTCGGCCGGCAAACCGGTGAGCATGGGCGTCTGTGCGGCACTGAGCAGTTGTTCGGTGACCACCGCATTGGGGCAATAACGGATGCGCTCGCGACCCCAGGGCACCAGTTCCGAAAGGGACTGGCGCAGGCTTTTGGATACCGTCACTACCCGGCCGTTGCCACAGAGGTACAACGCATAAAGCAGGCGCAGGGTAGCGGGGCGGATGCACTGTTCGCTGCAATCGAGTGCCGCGTGACGGGTATAGATGACCTTGCAGGGATTACCCAAGGTAGCAAACCAGGTGCAGAGGTTGGCTTGTTCCTTGGCGGCGATCAGGTGCGTCACCCGCTCACGCCGAATAATCCGGCGCAGCAATACGATGGACCTGAACAGACCGACCATTCCATTGCCGCCGCCATTGAGCGTGGCAGCCCCTTCATCGTCCGGCGTGTCGCCGTTCATGACGAAATAGGTGACCCGTTGACCATCCTTGAGAAACTGTCCGGCCAGACGTTGCTGGACACGCTCAAGGCCACCATCGGGCTTGAAATCCTTGAGGATGAACAGGATATGCATGGCTATTGCTCAGTGATCAATGTGCATTGATCGAGGCGCTCAGGATAAGTGACATTGATGGTCACTTTTCGCCGGATGATCATCAGCAAAAGTTGAACAAAATTAGTCGGGTAATCGATCAGGTAGCGTTTGATGGTGTGCGGTTCGCGGTACATCCGATAGAACGCGCGCAGGTGCAGGCGGTTGACCAGCTCAGGGTAATAATGATGAGTGGCCGTGGCCTCTTGGCGAATGAAACCGCCACAGGTGAATGCCACACCGGTGAAGCCGGCACGCAGGGCATCCTGCTCGAACTGCTCCTGCAGCCCGGCGCCCAGGCCTACGATCAGGATGTTCGCTTCGCTGCGGCAGATGTCTGCTTGAATGCACGCAGCCTGTGCTGCATCGAAATAGCCATTGTGATGACCGGCAATAATCAGCGCCGGGTAGCGAGCCTTGATCTTATCGATGAACAGGTCCAGTTCGGCTTGCCGGGCACCGACAAAATAGAGGCGCTTGCCTTGTTTCTCGGCGCAACTGAACACAGAGTCGGCGATGGACGTGAAGTCAAAGCTGACCCGAGAGATTGTGCGCCCGGTGATGCGCGACATGAACGTCGACATCAGCATGCCGTCGCAAAAATAGGTGATGGAAGTGGGATGTCGGTCGAACAGACTGCCGACGGACGCAAAATTGATGAAAGAAAAGGCCTTGTTGGCGTCCAGTAAATTCGGTGCGTAGTGCCCGATTAACTCCAGGTCGATCATTGCCTGACTCCCAGGGTCAATTGACCCTAATAGGTGTCTTTAGAGAACAACGTGAAAGGGGTCTTGACCAGAATCTTGATGTCGAGCCACAGCGACCATTGGTTGATGTAATTGAGGTCCTGGGCGACGCGCTGCTGCATTTTTTCCAGCGTCTGGGTTTCACCTCGATGCCCGGTGATCTGGGCCAACCCGGTGATTCCGGGCTTGAGGCGATGACGGGCCATATAGGCGCGAACCTTGCCGGTGTAGTAAATGTTGTGCGTGACCGCATGGGGTCGCGGGCCGACCAGGGCCATTTCGCCGAAGAGCACGTTGAACAGTTGCGGGAGCTCATCGATGGAACTACGCCGCAAAAAACGCCCAAGCGGAGTAATGCGCTCATCTTCGCGAGTGGCCTGGCGGACTTCGCTGTCGTCGTGCAAACGCATCGAGCGGAATTTCCAGACCTTGATCACTTCAGCGTTACAGCCGTAGCGATTTTGTTTGAACAACACCGGGCCGGGCGAGGAAAGCTTGATGGCTGCCGCCACGATCAACAGCAAAGGGCTGAGCACAATAATGGCCACGGCGGCCAGGCTACGTTCGAACAGCTCTTTGCAGAGCAGGCTACCGGGGTGCGAACTGATCAGGCTTTCATTGAGGTAGATGGCCGGCATGCGCTCTATCTCCGAGATCGACTGATTGAGCAATACCATGCTGCCGAAATCAGGGATCCAGACCACGTCGACGTTCATGTCCAGAAGATCGATGTACAGCGCTTCAATAATGGCGGCTTGTGCCATTGGCAGAACGATGTAGACGCGGCGTATGTGCAGACGGGTGATGATTTCGCGAACCTCGTCGATGTGTCCCAGCAGCGGCAGAATGCTCGGTGCCGGGCCGGTATGGTCGGGGGTTGCGATAAAGCCCAGTAGCGGTACGCGGTTAGGTCGGGTCAATTTTCTCGCCAGCTTTTGTGCTGTCGGACACGTCCCGATGATCACCGCGCGGCGCTCGTTGCAGAGTTTGTGCGAATGCAGTCGGGCCACGTAATGCAAGGGCAAAAAGCTCATCGCCTGGATCAGATAACCCAATACGGCCCAGACGATGATCACCTGGCGCGAGAAAATCACGCTGGTCTGGGTGACGAAGGCAATGCTGATCAGAACGGCCAGCAAAATCATCCAGGCCGCCAGCAGGCGCCCCAGCCCTGACAACCATTCATGACGCTTATGATAAACCTGCATGACGCTGTAGATCGGAACCGAACCGAGGACAGTGAGAATCATCAGGACACGGTATTCACTGGTCAGGCTGCCGACTCGCTCGTACACGAGCATTACCAGCAGCAGATTGACCAGACTGAGTGCGCACAGCCATTGGCCCCAGAAGGTCAGACCACGACGGTGCTTCATTTGAGCGGTATAGAGCGAAGTCATCGGCTCAACCTCCGGGCATGGGTTGGACATCGGCGCCGGATTATTGCGCGCCCTCGTTCCCGCACGCTGGTATAGCTCGACTGGATGAGGCAGCTTTGGAGGATAGTGAAAGGAGGCTACTGCACAGACAGGCGCAAGGTTCTACCTGGACATGTAGTCGTAGTTCTGGAACGTATCGGAATGGCTGTAGCCCTGCTTGCGCGCCTTGCGCAAATCAACCTGATTGAGCACCACACCAAACACCGGCGCACGGCTCTGCTGCAAAATCGCAAGGCACTTCTGCACCTGGCTGACGGGTGTGCTTTCGGCCTTGATCACGTAGATCACCGCGTCCGAATGCTTGGCCAGCAACAGGGCATCGCTGACCATCTGTGCCGGCGGGGAGTCGATGATGATGCGTTGGTAGCGCGACTTCAGCACCTTGAGCAGGGGGGCCAGGCGCGGCGAACTGAGCAGATCCAGCGGTGGCGGCGATAACTTGCCGGCTGGCAACATGTCGAGATTGCCGACCGTCCGGATACAGTCCTCGAGCCGCGCTGTGCCCGCGAGGACATTGGCCAACCCCGGGGCATCTTCCGGGAAATCGAAGTTGAGCGAAAGGCTGGGTTTGCGCATGTCGGCGTCGATCAACAACACACGCTCGAGCATTGTGAGCGAGTAAGCCAGGTTGTTGGCGATGGTGCTTTTACCCTCTTCGGCCATGGTCGAGGCAACGAGTACTACCTGTGACGGCATGTCGCCGCCGTGCAACATCAGCCACGTGCGCAGGTTGCGAATGGTCTCGCAAAAACGCGGATGGTCGTTGTCGTCGAACAGTCGCGCCAGTTGCCGGCGGCTTCTCTTGGTGACCAGCGGCACCACGCTGAGCAGGGGAACATCAAGTGTGCTTTCGATCGCTTCGTCGGTCTTGAAGGTTTTGTTCAGGGTTTCGGAGAGCAATGCCAACGCAACACCGATCAGTGCCGCCACGACGGCAACAATTGCCACAATCAATGTTTTACGAGGCTTGCTCGGTTCCAGAGGAACAATCGCAGGGTCGATGATGCGTGCCTTGGTAGCGTCCATGTCGGCCGTGGCCGTGGTTTCTTTCAAACGGGTGATGAAGGTCTCATACAGCGCGCGGCTGCTGTCGACTTCACGCTGGAACTCACGCAGCTGGAACTCCTTGCGCGAAATGTCCTGTATCTGTGCCTTGTTGCTGTTGAATGATTGACGCAGTGAGTTTTCACTGGTTCGGGCTAGCTGGTAATCCTGTTCGATACTGGCCACCACCTGTTGAACTTGCAGGCGCAAGCTGTCGGTGGCCGTACGCAACTCGGCGCGCGCGGCGGCCAGAGTCGGGTGTTTTGGACCATAGCGCCCGGACAGTTCTTCGACCTTGGCTTGAGCCTTGGCCTGTTGCGCCTGGAATTTTTGCACCAGAGGATTGCTCAAGACGGCCGGCACACTGGACAGTCTGCCCAGGTTGCCATTGCTCAAGGTCTGTACCTGGCGGAACCGGCTCTCGGCTTCTGCCAGGTTACGACGGGCATCGATCATGCGGTTGCCGGTCATTTCCAGTTCATTGGCGCTGATGGTGGCGACACCGCCGACGCCGCCGACGTCAACCAGGCCTTGTGCTTCCCGATAGGCCTGAAGTTTGTTTTCGGCGGTGCGCAGGTTATTGCGCAACTCGATCAGGCGTGAATTCATCCAGCTGGTATTGCTCTGTGAGGACCTTAGATTGTTGTCGAACTGGCTATCGATGAAACCTTGGGCAATGGCGTTGGCGGTAGCGGCAGCCAAACCAGGGTCGGGCAATTCCACTTCTATCTTGATCAGCTGGCTCTTGCCGACGAATTTGACATGGGTACGCCGCATCAGATCCTGCGTGACTTGATTGAAGATATCGGCTTCGGAGGGCATCACCTGCACGGGTATAAAACGGCCCAGTACTGGCAGCCATTGGTCCAGTTCAAGCGCGGCCAACCATCGCCGTGGCGCAAACCAGGACTTCGGTTGCTGACGTGGATCAGTGACCGGATGAGTGGTCAGGCTCAGCTTTTTGACTGCGCGTTCAGCCAGGTCCCGCGATTGCATGAGTGCCAGTTGCGTCTGCAAATAGTCGACGGTACCGGAGCTTGAATCCGTGACTTGCTGAAATGTCAGCAGCGGGGGCGTTTTTTCTTTGATCAGCAGCGTGGTGCTGCCGATGTACTGCGAGGGAATGAACGACAGCGTGGCCAGCGCCAGCGCACAGCCAAGCACGATCAACCACCCGATTTTCCAATGGGCGCGCCAGATCACCCTCCAGTATTTGAGCAGGTCAATGGTGTCCTTTTCCTCGCTGTACTGCTGATACTGCGGCACATGCGGCTGGAGCGGACGCTCGACATATAGGCTAGGGCTGTTGTCCATGATCAGAAAAAGCCTTGTGCAATGGAGATCGTGTCACCGGGGGCGATGGCGGTGCTGCGCGTGACCTTGTCGGTCAGTGTTGGGGAGCCATCGCCGCGCACGATGGTTACCCGTTTGATCGAGGCGCGCTCGGTCAGGCCACCGCCCAGGGCGATGGCTTTCTCCAGTGTCAGCCCAGGCTCGAACGGGTAGCTGCCGGGTTTTTTGACCTCTCCATTGATGTAGAACGAGCGATAGACGATCAGGTTGAGGCTGACTTTGGGGTCGACCAGATAACCCTGCTTGAGCCCGTCGACGATGACTTTTTCCACCTGTTTGGGCGTGAGCCCCTTGGCGGCAATTTCCCCCAGAAAGGGATAGGAAAACATCCCGGCATCGTTGAGACGGATTTTCTCGAAGCTCAGATCCCGTTCACCGAATACCGTGATGCGCAACACATCGCCGGCAGCCAGTTTGTACTGGGCCCCGGGGTCTGCTGCAAAAGTCACCGGCAACAGCCACGGCACGAACAACAAGCCAAGCATTCGCGAGTTCATGGGAAAACCTCTTAGAGACTTACGTTGAAGCTAAGCAAGAAAATGTTGCGTTCAAAACTCTGATTGTCGGCATCGGAGTCATCGTTGCGGTAGCGATAGCCCAGCTCGATATCCAGCCAGCGGCGCATTGCGTATTCCACGGCGAGGTTGTAGTCACGAAGGTCATCAGTGCGCTCCTGTCCTTCGTATTCGTAGCGGGACAGCCCGGCTTCGGCCACCGTGGTGATGCGTTCGGTCCAGCCATGACGCCAGCCGACCAGGGCCGAAGTGGTCTTGACGGCATCAGCCCCATCGTCGCCTTCGGCCATGGCCTGGCGGGCAACAAACGAAAAGGTCGAGTAGGTTCGTGGTTTCCATCGCAGGTCCACCTGCCAGGTCGGATTACTGAGGTCATCGACGCTGCTGTCATCGAAGTTCTTGCGCTCGTAACCAACGCGGACTTTGCCGGAGGTGCGTGCGGTGAAGTCCCATTCGGCACCGGCGAGGACCGCATCGGAGGTGCTGTTGAGGCGGCTGTTGGACAGGTAATCAAAGTCGGTATGGTCGTATTCCAGCAGCCCACGCGTATTGCTGCCGATGCGGTGATACCAAGTGGTGGTCAGACCAGTGGTATTGCGCTCTTTGTCGTCGTTGATGCCTCCCGAATTGTCGTAGCGAAGTTGCGCATAACTGGCACCGAGATCGATCTGATTGGCAGCGCTTCTGGCGCCATAGGTATAGAGGCCATTGACGCGGTTACTGCGAATCTTGTCATTGATGCCATCGACGGCGGTCGACGTCGTGCGTTCATATTTACGTGCATCCGCGTCAAGTTTCAGGCGATGGCGATCGGTGAACTCCATGATGCTGTTGAGTCGCACGCGTTGTGCCGTATTCGAGGCATCCGATTCGTCATGATAAATGTACCGGGTAGGCTGCCAGATAAGTCGGGTGGCACTGTTGCGATCTTCAGCCTTCAGCTCGAAAGAGGGCGCAATTTTAGTCACCATGGAAGATTGACGCCCCCGCTCCAGTTCGCGGAAATTGTCATCGTAACTTTCTGAAAAAAACAGCGTGGGTGTAAAGTCGAATCCATATATATCAATGGACTGGGGGTCGAGACTCCAGGCTGTTCCGGGATATAAATAAATCATGAGCAGTGCGAAAGGGCCGCGGGTCTTGAGGGTCATGTCATTGCTCCTGAGGATGAATTCAATGACTATAGACCGGAAAAAACAGGGTTGAATATGAACAGCGAACAGCCAGGTGAAATCCATAATGGCTTCATGAGGCAGGCTTCTAAGTCAGGTTTATTAACTTGATTCAAGAGCGGCGAATTAAATAAGCGTAATGGCGGGCTATGCGTGTAAAAATTTATTAATTAAATAGTTGTCGACTGCGTTGCTGTAGATAGTATGTCAGCAGATTTAAACTTGAGGCTGCAATCGTTCAATGTGTGTCAGCGGGACACGAACTTGTTGTTCTCTATTCAGGAAGTGAAGCAGAATCATGACTCGTTCGTCCCCTAACATGGTCAGGAAAATACCTTCGAGTGTTGACAGCGGCCCTCGGGTTATTTGCAGTGCTTCTCCGGGCTTGAACTGTTGGAATTCCTGCATTTCTGGTGGTTTAAAGCATCGATTACGCAGGTGCTCGATGACGTCGTCAGGGACCACTGCCGGGCCATGATTGAAATCGACGACTCGGCTGACACCCCGGGTTGAGCGCAAAGGTGCCCACCTGTCGTCACGGCTTAGCTGAATGAAAAGATACCCCGGGAAGAGGGGTTCAAGGGCGTTTTGGGGTTTGCCATGAATCAGGCGCTGGCTAATGATTTGCGGGCAAAAAATGACGTAGTTTTGTCGCAATAAGTTGATTTTTGCCCGTTCGTCCTGACGTGGCTTACACTGCAAAAGATACCAGTTAGAGCTTTGGGTACTTGTTAACATACTGGCAAGCTCCGTAGCATTGGTTTAAGCACGCCTGTTCACGCATCAGGGACACCGTTACGATTCCGGCTCTTTGTGTAAAGAAGAATCGCGAAGGTGTTAAGTTGTTGTAACGGGTGTATCAATAATGAAACATGTCATGCGCCGCTAAGTCGAGTCAGCAATCGGGCGCGCGCAATTCGTTTGTGTTGTGCTGCAATAAGAGTTCTTGGTGAAAAGTGTAAAGATCACTTAACGCTATAGGGTGATGGTCTTGCGTTGACCAAAGCTACCGCAGGGGGCCGAACTTTCGGCCCTTTGAAAAACAAGCACTTTTCGATCGTGACCAAGCTGGGGGTGGCGTATATCCACTAACGGACTTTCATCTTTGTTATACGTCAACCTTGTTAGGTATCGACCACTCCCGGCAGCCTGTCAAATGCCACTAGTCAAAAATCTAGCCTTTTGTCCAATAATCGATCAACGCGCTTCAACCGATTGTTTTAAAAGCAATTTTTGATATGAGTTGAAGCGCGGTTTGATAAAGGGTGCTGGAAGAGAGCATTGCGCAGCGACGAACGTCAGGTCTGCTGGAGCGCGTCGCTGATTGCTCAGCGACGCTTGCCAAATACCGTTTTGGGTGGCTTGCCGAAAAACCGGGTAAAGGCCGCGCTGAAATTGTTGGGGAACTTGTAACCTACCTGATACGCCGCCTGGGCCACCTGACAACCGCTCTCGAGCAGGGTGTATGCCTTGCGCATGCGAATCTCGTGAAGCATGCGGTGCGGGGTGGAGTTGAAGCGGTAATGCAGGCCTTCCTTGAGTTTGAACTCATTGAGCCCGACCGCAGCGCACAGGTAGGGAATGGTCAACTGCTGGTCCATCTGCTCGATCATGATGTCCCTGGCACGGTCGAGTTTCTCGATGTCGACCGCGCTGAACTGCAGGCTTTCGGCGCTGGCCGCGGGGCTCAGCAGTTTCAGCTGTTCGGAGAGCAGGCTCAGGGTGTGAATGTGCATGTCCAGGGTGCCGGTCACTCCTTGGTTGAGGTAGCGAGTCAGGGCGGTGGCATGGCTGGCGCTGGCCGCGGACGTCTTCTGGAACGCCAGTTGGCGGACATTGCCGTTGCCCAGCAATTGGCGAGTGCGCTGCTCGCCAATGTATTTGTTGAGCATGCTTTCGCCTATCAGCAACCGCAGCTGGGACACCGTTGCCCCGGCTTCATAACAGCGCTCGCCAAGACTCAGCTGGAACGAGGTGATGGTGGTGTAACCGGCGCGAAACGACACCGCCGAGCCGTCGGCGCCCTTGTACCCGGAGTCGCCCTGCATGCCGAAGGTGATCACCAGCATATGACGATTGTGCGGGCTGACGGTTTCCTCGATCAGGTTGCGTGTGGGGCGGTAGCGCGAGCGCACCACCATCAGGTCGTCATCCAGGCACAAACGCTCGGAATAGCACTCGCCCAACTCTTCCGGCAATTGCTGGCGCATCCAGCCGCAAGCGTCGTTGCTGACCTGCAGCGAGTTCGTTGACGCGACTCGATACGACTGGGAAATCCTCTGTAAGACCGCCACTTTTACTGTCCTCCTTGATTGGGCTACGGCTCGAATATGGATTGATCCAGAATCCATATTAATTTACATGATAAGCATTCGCATTAATGAATAGCATGTTTCCAAGTCAACTGCCATCTCCAGATGGGCAGTGCGCTGATTCATTGATGGGGAAAGCCAATGAGCAAGCATGTGTTGGAAGTCAGCGGTTATACGCTGTTTGTTGGCTGCTGGGTGGGTGGTGTGACGACTGTGATCGCGCAGACGGAACTGCCGTCGGTGATCGTCACAGCCAACAAGTTCGAGCAGGAACAGGAGAAGGTCCCGGCCAGCCTGTCGGTGCTCAACGGCGAAGACCTGCGCAAGGGCGCCATCGATGATCTGGAGCGCCTGGCCCGGATCACCCCCGGGTTTACCTTTCAGCCCTTCGGCCAATCTGGCACCAACCTGCCGGTGGTGCGCGGCCTGACTTCCAGCCCAACGGCGCTTTCATCTTCGATGCTGATGCTGGTGGACGGCGTGCCGACCCTGATGGGGCAGGGCTTTGACCATAACCTGCTGGGGGTGGAACGCATTGAGATCCTGCGTGGGCCACAGTCGACCCTTTACGGTCGCAACGCCGAAGCCGGAGTCCTGAGCATCCATACCCGCCAACCCGGCGCCGAGCCTTATGCGCGTTTTGAAGCCGGTGTAGGCAGCCGCGACCAACGCACCCTGAGCGCCGATGCCAGTACCGCCCTGGTGCCGGACACTCTCTATGTCGGAGTGTCCGGGCAATGGCTGGAGCAGGACGGCTTTATCGACAACGCCTGGCGGGGCGGCCAGGCCGATGACCGCGAACGGCACAGCGCGCGGACGGTTCTGCGCTGGACCCCGGGTTTGGCCACTGACGTCAATCTGCGCTACAGCCGCCAGGATTATCGCGACGGTGGTTCACAGTGGGGCGCGGTGAATTCCTCACGGCGCGAGGTGCGTTCCGGTACTTCAAGCTGGAATCACTCCAGCGGCCGCAGCCTGTCCCTGGATGTGCTGCATGAATTCGATTCCGGCTTGAAGCTGCGCTCGATCACCGCGCGCAATGACTTCTACGACCGGGTCCGGCAGGACACGGATTTCATGCCGGCGGACCTGTTCCACCTTGTCCGCGACTTTCATATGAACACCTTGTCTCAGGAGTTCCGCCTGGAAGGTCAGTGGCGCGACAACCAGTGGCTGCTCGGCGCCTATGCCGATCGCGACGATCACGACCTGTCCTATGAACAGAAACTGCCCCTGCGCCTGACCCGCACTGACGTGAAACTGGGTGGCAATACCACGGCGCTGTTCGGCCAATGGGTAATGCCGCTGGCCGATCGTTGGACGCTGACGCTCGGTGCCCGGGCCGAGCAGGACAAGGTGCATATCGACCCGGCGGTCGGTAGCCGCCAGAGCGACAAATGGCAACGCTTCACCCCCAAGGCGGCGCTGCAATACGAATGGCAGCCCGACGCTTATCTGTATGGCAGTTACGCCGAAGGTTTCCGCGCCGGCGGTTTCAACGCCTTTTCCAGCGCCGCCAATTACCCCGGCTACGACCCGGAAAAAGTCAAAACCTACGAGGTCGGGGCCAAGGGCTGGCTCGATGACAAACGCCTGCGTTACTCGGCGGCGCTGTACTGGATGGACGTTCGAGACATGCAGGTGCAGCAGATCATTCAGCCTGGGGTGGTGTACATCACCAACGCCGCCTCGGCGCGCTCTACCGGGCTCGAGCTGGAAGCCGAATACCTGCTCGCCGACAACTGGCGGGTGGTCAGCGCCGTGGGTCTGAACCGCACCCGTTTCGAGCATTTCAGGGAAGGCAGCAACGACTACCAGGGCAATCGCAATCCCTACGCGCCGGACTTCACCGGCCACTTCAGCCTGCGCTATGACGCTCCTGCGGGTTGGTACACCCAGGGCGGTATCAGTGCCGTCGGCAAGACCTACCTGGATTCGGCCAACCAGTACAGCCGTGGCGGATACGGCCTGATCGACCTGAACGCCGGTTACGACTTCAGCCACTACGGCATTTGCGCTTACGTGAAAAACGCCGCCGACAAGCGCTACGACGCCGTCGGCTACCTGAATGGCACCGCCCGGGTCTATAGCCCGCCGCGGGAGATTGGCCTGCGGGTCAGCTACGAACTGTGAACGATGAAAATAATGAGCGGCGAACGATGAACGATATCAACCTGGCATCCCCCCATCCCCTGCAACCTTATTGGGACCTGACCCTCGCGGCGGTACGCGCCGATGCCCTGCGCATTGCCCTTGAGTGGAAGCTGTTCAACCTGCTGCAAGTGCCGACCTCTGCCTTGGCGATTGCCCGGCAATTACAGCTCGACCCAGCCAATACCGGCTACTGGCTGGAGGCGCTTTGGAGCATGGAACTGCTGGAGCGCGACGATCACCAGCCGCCCCATTACCGCAACACCGCAGTGGCCAGCGATTACCTGCGAGCCGACGCCGCGGATTATTGCGGTGACGCCTGGGCCTTTCGCCTGCGCGGCTTGCGGCATTTCGGCAGCCAGCTTGGCGAACAGGTGCGCACCGGTCAGCTCAGCGGCCAAGCGCCGAATTTGGCGACCACCATCGACAACTGGACCATGGCGGCGCGCTTGCAGATTGCCCAGGAGCAACGGGCAGTCACCGTGGAGGTGGCGTTGCGCCTGATGGCTCAGGTGCCGGAGTTCCCTGCCGTGCGGCGGATGCTCGATCTGGGCGGTGGCCCGGGGCTGGTGGCCATTGCTCTGGCCCGGGACAACCCGATGCTCACCGGCGAGGTGTTCGACTTCGCCCAGACCGTGAACGTGGCCGCGGATAACATTCGTCGGGCCGGTCTGGAGCAGCGCCTGGATGTACGCGGTGGTGATCTGGCGAGCGATCCGATCGGTGAAGGCTACGACTTGATCTGGTGTTCCTCGGTGCTGCATTTCGTCCCGGACATGGCCGCGGCCCTGGCCAAGATTCATGCCGCGCTACGCCCGGGCGGAGTGCTGGTCAGCGCCCATGCGGAAATCCCCGCAGACCCGGAGCTCGCTCGGCGGGTCATGCCTTATTACCTGTCAATGCAGATGCTCGGGCGTCAAGTAACCCACGTCGGCGGCATGAGCGAAGCCTTGCAGCAGGCTGGTTTCGTCAATATCGACAGTTACCCCGAAGTGGCTTTCGCCATGACGCCGGTGTCGGTGCTGGTGGCGCGTCGGAGTGCTTCATGAATCGCCAGCGCGATGCCGGCGCCTGGCGTCTGCAACTGCTTTTTGGCTGGCTGAGTTTCGTGTTGGCGGTGCCGAGCATTTATCTGCTGCTCGGGTTGCCACTGGTGATGCGCGAACACGGCTGGTCCGGCACCGACATCGGTCTGTTCCAGTTGGCCGGCTTGCCGGCAGTGTTCAAATTCCTCCTGGCCTTGCCCGTGCAGCGTTATCGCGGCGAACGCGGGCATTACCGAACATGGGCCCTGGGGCTGTGCCTGTTGCTGGCGCTGTTGCTGGTAGTGGTCAGCCAGCAGGCGATCACGGTCAATCGCGTGTACCTGTTCGGCCTGGCGTTCGCCGCCGGGGTGCTGACGACCTGGGCGGATATCCCGGTCAATGCGCTGGCGATCAAGTTGCTGCCGCCGTCAGAGCGGATTCGTGCCGGCGGCATTCGCTCGGCGGCGCTGTTTCTCGGCGCCATTGTCGGCGCCGGAGTGATGTTGCTGGTGCATAACCGCTGGGGTTGGCAGGCGCCGTTTCTGCTGATGGCCGCAGGTCTGCTGCTGGCATTGCTGCCCCTGGCCTGGCTGCGCGAAGGCTTTGCCGAGCATGCAGCACCGGACAAACCCTCGCTGGCCGACTGGTCGGGCTATTTCCGCCAACCCGGTGCGCGTCTGTGGACTTGGGTACTGCTGAGCAGCTTTCCCTTTGTCGGCGCCGCCTGGCTGTACCTCAAACCCCTGCTGCTGGACCAGGGCATGGCCGCCCAACAAGTGGCCTTGATTGCTGGCGTTGGCGGCGGCGTGGTGGGGGCCTTGGCCAGCCTGCTGGGTGGTCGCCTGATTCAGCGTCTGGGGGCGGGGCGGGCGATTCCGCTATTTATGTTCTGGGCCTTGTTTGCCCTGCTGGCGCTGACAGCGGCGGTGGGGTTGCGGGCCGGGATGACCTGGCTGGTGGCTGCGGCTTTCTTGTTGGCCACGGCCATGGGCGCGGTGTCGACACTGGTCTTCGCCCTGATGATGTTTTTCTCCCGCGAAGATCGGCAAGCCGCCGACTACGGACTGCAAGCCAGCCTGTTCGTGCTGACACGCATGCTGGTGCCGATTGCCGCCGGGGTGCTCCTCGACCACAGCGGCCATGTGGGCATGCTGGCCGGTCTGTCCCTGGCGATGTTCGTGGTCTGTGCGCTGGCCCTGGCTGCCCGGCGTTCGATCGCAGTGGCCACGGCCGGTTTTTACAAAGAGGCGCCAACATGGCGGTTGGCGCCCGGTCCGGCTCGAGTTGAGGGCCATGGGTCCCAACAGCGAGCCATTCAATCGTAAGTCTGACTTGAGTAAGGATGAGTCCATGAAGGCAACCTTAGGTATCTGTCTGGTTACCCAGTCCGAGCCTCTGATCGAGGATGTGACCTTTGTCATTGAGCAGTTGCAGGCCGGCTTGCAGCCACCTGTCACTGCCGCTGACTGGCCACTGACGATCGGAGGCTGCGAAGAAATGCACCGTGCCCTGGGGCCACGCCCCCGGAGCGAGGCAGTGCTGGAAACCCTGATGGTCCAGGCCCGGAACTATCTGCAGGGTAGCCCGGCGAATACCGCTGCGCTGCCCGATCTGTGGTTGATGACCTTCGATTTGGTCGAGGCGGCGCAATCACGGTTGCGCCACCTCGACCCGCGATTGTCGAGCGAGCTGTTCATTCTCGACCTGGGTGAACAAGCTCAGGCCGGTGTCGAAGACCCTTTTGATGAGCTGATCGCCACCGCGCCGAACGCGCGCCTGTCGCCCCATTCGGCATTGCTGTATTGCAGCCTGTCGGCCTTGCCAGGGTGGATGAACCGCATCGGTGGCAATCGCCATCTGCGAGTGGTGGGGGAGGATCGCGCGGCGCGGCGCGCGGATTTGTTGCGGATCATCCTCGATCACCTGGAGCATGCCCATTTCAACCGCCTGCTGGCGCGCTCCATCAGCGGTCCGCTGTTGTCGGTGAGCCTGGCCACCGAAGTGACGCGCTTTATGCGCAGTCGCTGGCGGGAGCGCTGGGACTTTCATTCCTATACCGGTTCGATGGTGGCCGGGTTGATCCAGTCCATGCAGCAAAACGTCGCCGGCACAGGCGTGCGCTGTCTCAGTGGTTGCAACGAACACAGCCTGGCGGTGAGCGCCATGGCTGGCTGGCAGTTGTTTGAGCGGGCTTATGTGATCACCGTGACCTCGGGCATGATCGATGAATTCCGCGGCACCCTGGCCAACCTCAAACGCCTCGGCGCGCCGGGGCTGATCATTTGCGCCGACAGTCCGGAAAGTGTCTGGTATGCCTTCCAGGGGACGCATGACGGTGACAACGACGGACGTCGGGTGATCGAGGCCAAAGGGTTGCGCCAGGTGTTCATCCGCAAGGTCGAAGAGATTGGCGCCTGCCTGGAGCAGGCTTTCGCGATGCTCGCCGAACGGCCCGAACCGGTGTTCATCCTGGCCACCCAGGGGGTACTCGAATCCCGGCCTCTGGTGCCGTTGGATGTGCGTTTGCCTGAGCCACCGACGACCCCGTCAACGCTGCTGAACAGCACCCAGATCGAGGCGCTGGATCAGGCACTGGATCTGATCAACCATCAGCCGCTGCACCTGCTCTGGCAGTGCGGCAAGCTCAGTGAGCGACAGCGGCAGCGAGTCCATGCCCTGGCCGAACGCGGCGCCATCGGTCTGGCCGACAGCATCACCCAGCCCGGCAGTGTCGGCCCTTACCATGAGGGGCGGCCGGTGCCGCACTACCTGGGGCCATTGTCGTTATATGGCTTCAGCCGCCGGGTCTATCAGTTCGTGCACACCGACCACGAGTTGAACGGGCCGCAGAGCCACTGCGTGTTCTTCCTCAAGGGCAAGGTCGACCAGGCTGCCACGCCGTTTTCCGAAGGCAAGCTCAAGCGTCAGTTGCGGGTGGTGCAGGTCAACCATGAGCCGCGACATCTTTCGCCCTTTACCGACCTGGCCCTGGATGTGCCGCTGGATGTGTTTCTCGATCACATCGAACGGGGCTTGCAGGTCGAGCCGCAGATTCTCGCCTTGCGCCGGGCCAAGCTCAACGCATTGTCCGCCACCAGCGAGAGCGTGGCGGCGGACCACATCGAAACCCTGCCGATGACCTCCAACTATTTCTTTCGCCGCTTGGGCAACCTGGTGCGCGAACTGATCGAGCAGCAGGACTATCGCTATATCGGCGTGTATGACGTAGGCCGCTGCGGCATTTCGGCGGTGCGTAACGTGCCGCGCACCGATCCGGGTTTTTCCGGGTGGTACGGGCGCGCCTTGATGGGCGATGCGCTGATGGCTTTGCCCTATATCGCCGTGACCGGGACTGGCAATGTTCTGGCCTTTATCGGCGACGGCGCCCGGGCGCTGGTGCCGGATATCGAGGCGCGGCTGGCCCAGGGACTGGCCGAGGATCCCGGGGCGGCAAAGCGTAACGTCACCCTGTTCTACCTCACCAATGGTCTGTTATCGCTGATTCAGACCTACCTCGACAAACGCTACGCTCACAATGGCGCACAACAGGTCGCGGTGACCAGTGCGGCGCCGTTGGCGGCACCGCTGGAGCGAGTCGGGCCGATCAGCCTGCACCGCGAACGTCTGGTGAGCTTCGATGAAGCGCACCTGCGCAGCGCCCTGACGCGCCCCGGACAATTGAATATTTTCGACGTGTTGCTGGCCCATAACTCGGAAGGCGATGGCTTGAGCCTGGTCTCCGAAACCGCCTGGAACCGTCAATGAGCCAGAACCCAGGACAGACCTCTATGAAATTCGGTTTTATCGCCCACCCAACCTCCATCGCCCTGCAACGTCAGGTAAAGATCATCGACCTGTTGGACCGCACCCTCGTCGAGCAGGACCGTGGTTATCAGGCCCAACTCTGGCAGCCGCGTAACCTGGTGCCGTTCGCCGATTTCGGGCGCATCGTCAGCGCCACCGGCGCGACCTGTGAAGGCATCCTGCATTACCTTCCGCTGACCGCTGAGCAGATGCTCAGCCAGCCGCGAACTATTGCCGGCCGTGTACTCGAAGGCGTGCAAAGCCTGAAAGAGCAGGGCGCGCAACTGGTCGGCCTGGGCGGTTTTACCGCGATCGTCGGTAACCGCGGTTTGCAGACCCTGGACCGCAGCGGCGTGCCGGTGACCACTGGCAACTCGCTCACGGCCTACGCCGCCTACAAGAATGTGCTGGAAGCCATGGCCCGCCTGGAGGTGTCGCCAGCGGACAGTGAAGTGGCCGTGGTCGGTTACCCGGGTTCGATTGCCCTGGTCATTGCCAAGCTGCTGGCCCGGGATGGTTGCCGTCTGCGCCTGGTGCATCGCGGCAGCGTCGAACAAGGCCGCGAAAGCCTGGCGTATCTGCCGACGGAAATGCACGGCCAGGTGCGCATGACCGCCGACATCGACAGCTGCTACGACGAGGTGCGCTTTTACGTCGCCGCGACGTCCAGTGGTGGAGTGATCGATCCCTACCGGCTGGCACCGGGTTCGGTGGTGGTGGACGCAGCCTTGCCCCGGGATGTATTGCCGTTTCAGCATGATCGCAAAGACATCCTGATCATTGATGGCGGCCTGGTTTCGGCCAGTGAAGCCCTGCGTTTCGGCACCGAGACCCTGGGCCTGGCACCGAAGAAATTCCTCAATGGCTGCCTGGCGGAAACCCTGGTGCTGGCCTTGGAGGGGCGTGCCGAGGCGTTTTCCATCGGCCGTGAACTGCCTGAGGAACGAGTGCTGGAAATCGGCCGGATCGCCGAGTTGCATGGTTTCTCACCGTCACCCATGGCGTCCTATGGCGAGCGTCTGCGCGAAGAAGACTTCCAGGCCTTGCGCCGTTTCCATCGACGGGCCATGGCAACCCCGCCCGTCGACCAGCCGGTAGCATTGCGCGCCGAAGCCCTGCGTTGTTTTGGCGAGCACATCAATCCGGTGTTGCGCGAGTTCTATCAGTTCAACCATATCGAGCGGGTGTTCACCCACGGCAGCGGCTGCTGGCTGACCGACCTGGACGGTGGCCGCTACCTGGATTTCGTCGCCGGTTATGGCTGCCTGAATACCGGGCACAACCACCCGCGGATCAACCAGGCGCTGCAGGCGTACTTGCAACAGCAGCACCCGACTTTCGTCCAGTACGTCTCGGTGCCGCTGCAAACCAGCCTGCTGGCGCAGCGTCTCAGCGAGTTGGCGCCGGGCAACCTGGAGCGGGTGTTCTTCAGCAACTCAGGTACCGAGGCGATCGAGGCCGCGTTGAAACTGGCCATGGCCGCCATGCAGCGCCCTCGGGTGCTGTATTGCGACAACGGCTATCACGGCAAGACTTTGGGCGCGCTGTCGGTGACTGGCCGCGACAAACACCGCGACCCGTTCAAGCCGCTGTTGTCGCGCTGTGATTCGATTCCCTTCGGCGATCTGGCAGCGCTGGAGGCGGCCTTGAGCCAGGGTGATATCGGTGCTTTTATCCTCGAGCCAATCCAGGGCGAGGGCGGGGTGATACTGCCTCCCGCCGGCTACCTGAAACAGGTCCGCGAGCTGTGCAGCGTCCATGACTGCCTGTTGATTCTCGACGAGATCCAGACCGGTCTCGGGCGTACCGGCAAGCTCTTCGCCTGCGAGTGGGAGGCGGTGGTGCCGGATATTCTGGTGCTGTCCAAGTCTCTCTCCGGCGGCGCCGTGCCCATCGGCGCGACCCTGTCCAGCGCGGCGCTGTGGGACCGCGCTTACGGCAGCATCGATACCTTCGCCCTGCATACCTCGACCTTCGGCGGCGGCAATTTCGCCTCGGCCTCGGCCCTGGCGACCCTGGACGTGATCGCCGATGAAGATCTGGCCGGCAATGCCGCGCGGGTCGGCGGGCAACTCAAGGAAGCGCTGCGCGAGGCGGTCAGCGCTTACCCGTTCATCCGCGAGGTGCGGGGCATCGGGCTGATGATCGCCATCGAGTTCGAATACAGCTTTCACGGTGGGGTCGAGGCATTCGTGCGTGAGTTCGCCAGCCGTATTCCGGGGAATGCGGCGGGCACTTATCGCATGCTGTCAGGCAAGGCCAAGCGGCATATCGAGGAAGCCATCAGCGAGGTGGAGAAAAACTTCGAAGAGATGTTCGTGCTGCGCTTCGTCAGCAAACTGTCGAGGGAGCATGGGGTGTTGACTTTCGTCACCGCCAACAACAACCGGGTGATGCGCATCCAGCCACCGCTGGTGCTCAGCGATGCTGAGGCGCGGCATTTCGTCGAGGCCTTCAGTGCCGTGTGCAAGGACATGTCGACCTTCCTCGCCTGACGGTATCAGCGGCCCATGAAAGCCCTCGAAAGAGGGCTTTCATCTATTTGTCACACGTCATCGACGATTGTTTAAATTCATACAAAAACGTGTGTTCTGAATATGAAAATCCAGACCCGTCGAATTGATTAATTGAAGTGGCTGCCTGAGAATCGGTTGCATTCAGTAACAGGTATACGCCATGAAACTTCCTGCTCTTGTAGAACCCGTTGCAATCCTAAGTAATGAAGAAATAACCCGTTACAGCCGACACTTGTTAATTCCCGATGTCGGCCTTGAAGGCCAGCGTCGCTTGAAGAGCAGTAAAGTGCTGGTTATCGGTGCGGGCGGTCTGGGTTCACCGGCCTTGTTGTATCTGGCGGCAGCTGGCATCGGCACGCTGGGTATCATCGATTTCGACCGGGTGGACGAGTCCAATCTGCAACGCCAGGTCATTCATCGGGTGGCCACCGTCGGTCAATTGAAAGTTGAAAGCGCCGCCGCGGCGATTAAGGATCTGAACCCCCATGTGCAGGTCAACCTCTATGACCAGCGTCTGGAACCGGAAACCGCGGTGCAGTTGTTCAGCCAGTACGACCTGATTCTCGATGGCACCGACAACTTCGCTACTCGCTATCTGGTCAACGACGCCTGCGTGCTGGCCAACAAGCCCTACGTCTGGGGTTCGATCTTCCGCTTCGAGGGACAGGCCTCGGTGTTCTGGGAAAACGCCCCCGGCGGCGTCGGCCTCAATTACCGCGACCTGTACCCGGAGCCGCCACCCCCGGAGCTGGCACCCTCCTGCTCCGAGGGCGGGGTATTGGGCATTCTCTGCGCCTCCATCGGAGCGATCATGGCCACCGAGGCGGTCAAACTCATCACCGGCATCGGCGAAAGCCTGCTGGGGCGCCTGATGGTCTACGACGCTCTGGAAATGTCCTACCGACAAATGCCGCTGCGCCGCGCTCCCGGCCGCCAGCCGATCACCGCCCTGAGCGATTATCAAGTGTTCTGCGGTCTGACCGCGCCCCACGGCGTGCAGCCTTCGGACATTCCGTCCATCAGTGCCCGGGAGCTGCAAGCCCTGCGCGAAGGACATCAAGATGTGCTGCTGATCGATGTGCGCGAGCGCACCGAGTGGGACATCGTGCGCATTCAGGGTGCTCAGCACATACCCAAGGGGCCAAACACCGCCGCGCTGATCGAGACCCGATTCGGCAAGCACGCCAACCTGGTTCTGCATTGCAAATCCGGGTTGCGCTCCAAAGCGGTGTTGCTCGAATTGCAGCAATTGGGCTTCAGCAATGTGCGTAACCTCGACGGCGGCGTACTCGCCTGGGTGCGGGACGTTGAGCCGACGTTGCCGAGTTATTGAGCGCAAGCGAGGGGCGAGCATGTTGAGAATTCGTGCCGGCCTGCTGGAGGCGATGCTGGAGCAGGCACGGCGGGACCATCCGCTGGAAACCTGCGGCATCATCGCCGCACCCGCTGGCGCCAGGACCGCCGAACGGCTGATCGCCATGGACAATGCGGCGCGCTCGCCGACCTTTTTCAGCTTTGCGCCGAAACAGCAACTGGCGGTCTGGCGTGAACTGGATGAGCAGGACGAGGAATGTCGGGTGATCTATCACTCCCATACCGCCAGCGCGGCCTACCCCAGTGCTGAAGATGTGCAATACGCCGGTGATGCGTCGGTGCACTACGTGATTGTTTCAACCTTGCCGGATATTGATGTGGCGGTGCGCAGTTTTCGAATCGTCAATCGCAAAGTTACCGAAGAAAGTATTCATGTCGTTCGTTGAAACTTGATGCCGGCGCGACATTAAACATTCATCAATTAATTAAATACAAAAGCCTTATTAAGGCTCAGGGAGTTCTGCATGTCGATTTCCGTCATGGTGCCAACTTTGTTGCGCTCTTTTACTCAAGATCAGAAGCGCGTCGAAGTTCAGGGAAGTACGGTTCTTGAAGTGATCGAGCAGATGGAACGGGCGTACCCGGGCGTTAAAGAACGGCTGATTGGCGGTGACCAGGTGCATCGTTTCGTGAATATCTACGTCAACGATGACGACATCCGTTTTGCCGACAATCTGGCCACTCCCGTCAAAGCGGGCGATGCCATCACCATCCTGCCGGCGGTTGCTGGTGGTTGATGGCCGACTGACTGCCGACCCATTGACTCCGGGCCTGCGCGGCGTACCTCACCCGAGGCCGTCCGCGCAGCGTTATGCAACCACTCTGGCGTAGGTTTTATGTCTCGTCTTTTACATGGATGTAGTCTCAGCGGCTCCTTTGCCTCTTCACCTGCCGGGTTCGCGCCGCTGGCAGCGTCACTGCGCTACCAGGCGACGACGCTGGGCCTGAACCCGCAGACCACTACCGACGATCCGGTACAGCGGGGGTTGAGCTTTACCCTGCACCATCCCGATCTGAAACCGCTCAACGGGCTGATTCAAGGTTGGCCCGACGGCAGCTGCGCCGGTGTCACCGAGCACACCGTACAGGCGGCCTGCGGGCTGATGTCGGTGCATGGTCGGGCCAGCGGCAAGGCCCAAGGCCTTGGCGTGGATTATGTCTCGACCCTCAGCGCGAGCCTGGCCCTGCAAGGTGTGTTTGCCGCAGCGCTGGGGCAGTTGCGCGGTGGCGATTTCAGCGCAGTGACCACCTCCATGGGCGCCGCCGGGGTGTTGGGCATTGCTCAGTATCTGGCGGGAGCGACCGCAGGTGCCGAGGCCGAGCGGCTGTTGCCGGGGGCGACTTGCGCGAAGAATCGTCCGCCCTTTGTGTCGGCCGATGGCGTGCATTTCGAACTGGAAACCCTGGATGCCGAACCCTGGCGGCGCTTTTGGGCGGCGGTGGGCATCGACGGCGAACAGGCCGGTCAGGGATGGAAGGCCTTCCTGCTGCGCTATGCAAAAGCTGTTGCGCCGATGCCGGCGGTGTTCCGTCAAACCCTGGCGCGCTTGTCCATCGCCCGGATCAGCGCCCTGTGCGAGTTGAGCGGCGTTGCGCTGTGCCCGGTGCGCAGCCTCGCCGAGCGCTGTGCCGACAGCAATCTGCCCGCTCAATTGGAGCAGGGGCCGTGGGCCTTCGACGCTGTCAGCGCGGGCGGCAAAGCGTTGCCTGACTTGAATGGGCAAGCACTGCCCTTGAGCGGCCTGACGGTGATCGAGTCGTGCCGACGAATCCAGGGTCCGCTGGCCGGACATTTGTTGGCGCTGCTGGGGGCCGAGGTGATTCGCATCGAACTGCCCGGTGGCGATCCGTTGCGCGGCATGCCGCCTTGCGTCGATGGGGTGTCGGTGCGCTTTGACGCCCTCAATCGACACAAACAGGTCCGTGAGCTGGACATCAAATCCGCCGCCGGCCGCGAAGAGCTGTACGAGCGAGTCAGGGACGCTGACGTGTTCCTGCACAACTGGGCGCCGGGCAAGGCCGCCGAACTGGCGCTGGACCGCGCCGACCTGATGCGGGTCAATCCGGCGCTGGTGTACGCCTACGCCGGTGGCTGGGGCCATGACCGTCCGGGCGAATCCTTGCCGGGCACCGACTTCGTGGTCCAGGCCTGGTCCGGTGTTGGGGAACAGATTGGCCTGGCCTCGGCGACGCCGGGCGGTTCGCTGTTCACCGTGTTGGATGTGCTGGGCGGTGTGGTCGCGGCTCAAGGGGTCAGCGCCGCCTTGCTGCATCGTGCCCTCAGCGGGCAGGGCGTACGCGTCGACAGTTCGCTGCTCGGCGCCGCCAACCTGTTGTGCGTGCAGTCACTGCAAGGGGCGGATACCGCCGACAGCAGTGTGCTCAAGGGCGTGTACCCAACGCTCGCCGGTCTGTTGGCCATCGACTGCCAGACCCCGGTCCAGTTTCAGCAACTGGAAAATATCCTCGCCTGCGATCTGCACAGCGACCTCGAGGGGCGTGATGGGCTGATTCGCGGGGCCTTGGCGTCGCAGTCCGCCGCTACCTGGCAACAGGTGCTGTGCGACGCCGCTATTCCGGCCGTCGTGGCCGTAGAAGACCTGTCACAGCTGGCTCAAGACAGGCGATTGAAGACGTGTTTAAGCGTGAATACCTATACCTCGGTCAACGCTCACTGGAGTTTTCGATGAATAACGCAGGCATTATTGATCTGGTCCCCGCTGACGTTCGCAGTGTCTGGGAACGCGACGGCACTTACCCCAACCGATCGGTCTACCAACTGTTTCGCGAACACGCGCAACGTGCTCCGCAGAAACCGGCGGTGCTCTCACCCGAAGGTACACTCAGCTATGGCGAGTTGCATGATGCCGCGCTGCGCATGGCTGCGAGCCTGCGCGCCGCTGGCATCGTCGCCGGCGATGTGGTCGCGTATCAACTGACCAACAGTTGGCGCAGTTGCGCCATCGACCTCGCCGCCGCGGCCCTGGGGGCGGTGGTCGCGCCGTTTCCACCGGGACGCGGCAGCCTGGATATCCAGGCCCTGGTGCGCCGTTGCGATGCGCGGGCGGTGATCGTTCCAGCGGAGTACGCCGGCATCGATCTGTGCCAGGTCATCGAGTCCCTTCGACCGAGTCTGTTGTCGTTGCGGGTGCTGATCGTTGAAGGTGAGGTCCGGAACGGCTGGCTGAGACTGCAGGACATGCTCCAGGCCGAGCCGTTGACCCAAGCGCAATTGCCCAAGGTTTGCCCCAACTCGCCGGTGCGCTTGCTGGTGTCTTCCGGCACCGAATCCGAACCCAAGCTGGTGGCCTATTCCCACAACGCCCTGGTGGGCGGGCGCGGGCGTTTCCTGCAGCGCGTCCACCCCGAAGGCGAGACCTTCCGCGGGCTGTATCTGGTACCGCTGGGCTCGTCCTTCGGTTCCACCGCGACCTTTGGCAGCCTGTCCTGGCTCGGCGGTTCGATTGCCGTGCTGCCGCAGTTCGACGTCGGGGCGGCGATCGAGGCCATCGAGCAGCTGCGTCCGACCCACATTCTCGGGGTGCCGACGATGCTCCAGCGCATCGCCGCCGACTCCCGTCTGGAACAGGTCGACAAATCCAGCCTGCTGGGGCTGATCTGCGGTGGTTCGCTGATCGATGAAGTGACCGTGCGCCGCTGTGTCGAGGCGTTCGGTTGCGGTTTTATCAGCCTCTATGGTTCGGCGGACGGGGTGAACTGTCACAACACGCTGGACGATGCCCAGGACGTCGTGTTTTACAGCGTCGGCCGGCCGAACCCGGCGGTGTGCGCGATCAAGATTGCCGACGAGCAAGGCATTGAATTGCCCCAGGGCAGCGTCGGCGAAATCAAGGCTCGCGGCCCGCTGAGCCCGATGCAATATGTCAACGCCCCGGAACTGGACGCGCAATATCGCGATGCCGAAGGCTGGGTCAACACTGGCGACCTGGGCTATATCGACGCCGATGGCTACCTGATTCTGGCCGGGCGCAAGAAGGACATCATCATCCGTGGCGGCGCCAATATCAGCCCGGTGCAGATCGAAACCCTGGCCACTGGGCACCCGGATGTGGTCAGCGTCGCGTGCGTGGCGGTGCCGGATCCGGACCTCGGCCAGCGGGTGTGCATCTGCGTGACGCTGCGCGACGGCGCGCCGCGCTTCTCCCTCAGCGAGCTGACCGACTACCTGCGCGAGCAGGGCCTGGAGGTCAACAAACTGCCGGAGTACCTGCGTTTCTACCGCCAGCTGCCGCTGACCCCGGCAGGCAAGATCGACAAGAAATCACTGGCCGCCGAAGTGGCGTTTCTCGAGTGCGGGGCGGGCATCGCATGTTGAGTGCACACCCATTGACCGACACCCGGGACAGCGCGGAACTGGCCCGAGCGGTGCGGCGTTTTGTCGATGAACGCATCATTCCACTGGAAAGTGAGCTGGCGGGGGAGCCCCGGCGGGCCGCCCGGCGCATTGCTGAACTCAGCGCCAAGGCGCGGGCCGCCGGGCTCTGGGGCAGCTTTTACCCGCAGGCCCTCGGCGGGCGGATCGCCAGCCTGCGCGATTACCTGGCGGTGGCTGAGCAGGAGGGGCGTTCCGAGTACGCCCCGGCCATTTTCGGTGACGATGCCACCCTGGATCTGCACATGCTCACCCGGCATGCCAGCGAGGACATTCGCCAGCGCTTTCTCGAACCTTTGGCGGCGGGGACGCTGGTCTCCAGTTACGGTATGTCCGAGCCCGACAGCATCGGCTCGATCCCGGCGACCTTGAGCAGCCACGCCGAGCTTGTCGACGGCCAGTGGTTGTTGAACGGGCGCAAGTGGTTCATCTGCCGCGCCGAGCGCGCGGCCCTGGTCACAGTGATTGCCCGCACCAGCTCCGGTCGGCTGGAAAACGCCCTGTCCATGTTGCTGGTGCCCTGTGATGCCCCGGGCTTTCGGGTCGAGCGGCCGTTGTCGATCCTCGGACGATTTTCCGGTCAGGGCGAGCTGTCTTTCGATCAGGTGCGGGTTCCGCCCAGCCATGTGTTGGGACAACCGGGGCAAGGGTTGGCGCTGATGCAGGAGCGCCTGGGGCTGGGGCGGATATTGCGCTCGGTGCACTGGCTGGGCCTGGCCCAGCGCTGTTTCGATCTGATGTGCGCGCGTATCCATTCGGCCCGTGGCCAACAGGCGCGGCTGGCGGATAAACAGCTGGTGCGCCAACGGGTATTCCAGGTCTATCAGGCCATCGCCAGCGCCCGCGCGCTGCTGCAGGACGCCGCCGGTAAACACGATGCCGGGGTGGCCAACAGCATCGAGGTCAACATCGCCAAGGTCGCCGCGTCCCAGGCATTGAGCGAGGCAGTGGATTCGGCGATCCAGATCATGGGCGCCGAGGGCTTGAGCGAACTGTCACCCCTGTCGGGGATTTACCGCACCGCACGGACCACACACATTCTCGATGGTACCGACGATGCTCTGATCAGCTCGGTGGGGCGACAACTGCTGGACAGTTGCGGCGACGACGGACTGGATTTCGACTGGCCATCGCAGGTACAGGGAACAGGTCAATGATTGAACACAACGCTCCGCAGGGCTGGTGGTTGCGGGTGGTGCTGACCGCAGCCATGGCCTTGCCGATGCTGATCTTTTACGCCGTCGGCACCCTCGGCCCATTAATTGTCGCCGACCTTGGCGTGCCGACCCATTGGCTGGGCTGGCTGATCACCAGCGCCTTCGGTTTTGCCGCGCTGTTGTCGTTGTGGGCCGGGCCACTGGTCAACTGGTTGGGCACCCGGCGGGCCATGGCGATGTTGTTCTGGAGCACGGTGGGCGCCTATGGATTGCTGGCCAGTCTGCCGGGATTCGTTGGCGTGGTGTTGGCCCTGGCAGCGTGCGGGATTGCCCAGGCACTTGCCAATCCGGTGACCAATTTGCTGATCGCCGAGCGCGTCGAGCCCCGGCACAAGGCAGCGGTGGTCGGCTTGAAACAATCCGGCGTACAGGTCTCGGCGTTGTTTGCAGGCTTGTTGCTGCCGACCCTGGCAGTGACTTTCGGCTGGCGCATGGCCTTGGCAAGTTTGCTGCTACCGGCCTTGGTGCTGGCGTTTCTGGGGCCGCGAGTGGCCCCTCGGGAGCACAAGAGTAAACCACTGAGCCTTGCCGTTGCCCGGCCCAACGGGCGACTGGCGCTGCTGATGAGCGTGCAGCTGTGCGTCGGCATCGTGCTCTCGTCGTTCGTGACGTTTCTCGGGGTGTTCGCCGCGGGACAGGGGATGCCTGCGACGTTGATCGGCGGTCTGATCGCCGGCTTCGGCGTGATGGGCATTTTTGCGCGGATTTTTCTTACGCCTTTGGGCGCGCGCATGGCCGATGAGTCCTGGCTGCTGCTGGTGTTATTGCTGCTGTCGAGCCTGGCTTTGTGGCTGACCTCCCTGGCCACGCCGGGTAGTCATTGGCCGTTGTGGGCCGGCGCTCTGGGCATGGGGCTGACCGCGGTCGCTACCAATGCCATTGCCATGAGCATGGTGCTGCGCGACTCCGGCTTCGGCAGCCCGGCGCCGGCTGCGGGTTTGCTGTCGGTGGGGTTCTTTGGTGGTTTTGCTCTGGGCCCGCCGTTGTTCGGGCTGGTGCAGAACGGGCCTCGGGGGTTTGCCCATGCCTGGCTGGCGCTGATCGGGGTGTTGCTGGTGGGCTGCCTGCTGAGCCTGTTGTTGTCGCGGGTCAGGCTACGCCACAAAAGCACTGCCGGCGTGGCGGTCGAGTCGTCCTTGAGGGTGGTCAAATGAGCGTCTTCGAGATCCCGCATCGGCCCCTTGAGACCGCTGAAGTTCGGCGCGCCATCAACGCCATCTTCACGCGACTGGAGCAGATCGACGCCGCGTGTGGCCAGGGCTTTCCCCTGTATTGCACGGGAAACAATACGCTGTGGAAAGTATCTGCGGGCGGCTCCTGGCTGGGCGGATTCTGGGCCGGCCTGTGGTGGTTGAAAGCCCATTGCAGCGGGCGCCGGGCGGATCTGCAACAGGCGTTGCGCATAGCCGAGCGGCTGCGGGACAAGCTCGACAGCGATACCCATCATCGCAGCCTGATTTTCTGGTACGGCGCCGGGTTGGGCGCACGCCTGCTGGCCGATCCCCAGGCCGAGGAACTGACGGAGCAGGCGATGCAACGCCTGGTCCGGGCGTTCGATCCGGTGCTGGGCTGCATCCCCCTCGGTCGCGAAATGGGCGGCGGTGAACAGGGTGACAGCTGTTTGAGCATCGATCCGCTGGCCGCGACCCTGCAACTGTTTGCCCTGAATGCCGAACCACGACTGCTGGGACTGGGCCGCCAACAGTTGCAAACCTCCTTCCGTGCCTGCGCTGGCGCGGACGGTACCTGGAGCAGCCACGCACGTTTTGACCAAGGGCAATGGCAGGCCGGCGATGTCCCGGGTAATTGGTCACGGGGTCAGGCCTGGGCCATGCTCGGCCTGGGGACGGGCGCTCGCTTATACGGTGCGCCGTTCAGCAGCGACGCCGAAAGGGCAATCCAGTACTGGCTGCGCAGTCGAGGCGTGTCCGTCCCGGTCAATCGCCTGGATCAGCCCATGGGACTGAGCGACCCGTGTGCCGCGGCGATGGCCGCATTGGCCCTGCAAGGGCTGGCGATGGATGCCGTCGAGGCTGAGCTGTTGCGACAACAGGCGGGCCAGCTACTGGCGGCGATCGTGCGTAGTGCCGACTTCGAGGATGGGCGCTTTATCGGCCATTGCTATCGCACTTCGGCGACGATGGAGCAGAAGGTCGAGTCGGCCTGCGGCAGTTTCTTTCTGTTGGCGGCGCTGCTGGCCTGGACCGGGGAGATCGATCCGCGCTGGATCTGAGAGAAGGGCGCACATTGTCATCGATCCCTCATAACGACGCCCTGACCACCAATGGACAATCAACGGGCTGGGCGCCCGATACCTCGAGGGCCTCGATCAGGTGCAGGGCCGCATTGCGACCGATCTCGTAGTACGGCAGTTGCACAGTGGTCAGCGGCGGGATGAACAGTTCGGCGATGCCGATCATGTTGTCATAGCCGAGCACGGCGACATCGTCGGGAATTTTCAGGCCACGGCCCAACAATAACTGATAGGCACAAAAGGCAATGCGGTCGTTGCCACAGATCAGAACATCGAACTGGGGACGACCCGCAATGATGTGCCGGTCGAGGATGGCTGCGGTTTCACCATAGGCATCATGATCGGAAAGATCGTATTGCAGGAGTGCGTCAGGCGCCAGGCCGAATGCCTGACAGGCACGCTGCAGGCCTTTTTGTCGCAGGCCCCAGGCCAGACTCTGTTTGGGCAGATTGATGCACAGAGGGCGTCGATAGCCTTGGCTCAACGCGTGATGTACGGCGCGATACTGCCCCGATTCGTCGTCCGGCACATAACTGACCAGGTGACTGTCATCGGCCAGGCAATTGGCGAGTACCAAAGGTTTGCTCTTCAAGCGCTCGGGAATGCTCACCTGGCGAAACCCCATGGCGCTGAAGATCAACCCATCGGGACGGTGCGACAACATCAGGTCGATGTTCTGGTCGGTGGGCGGGTTGCTTAACAGGTTGAGGATAAAGACATTCCAGCCGGCTTGCTGTGCGGTCTGTTCGATGGACAGCAACAGTTCGACCGCGAACGGTGTGGTCGCGGTGTCCAGCGCGAACACTCCGATGGTTCGCGACTGGAGGTTGTCGCCGCGCATCTTGCGCGCCGACAGGCTCGGTACGAATTGCAGTTCATCAATGGCGCGACGCACCCGCTGAAGGGTTTCGGGGCTCAGTTTTTCCGGGTTATTGAGCGCTCGAGAAACCGTCATCAGGGACACGCCGGCCAGCTGTGCAACGTCTTTCACTGAAGTCATGCGAGGCGAGGCCGGTCAGGTTGACGCAGGATCATGACACAGGGCCCGGGTTTCTCGCGACTCGAATGACGCTGCTCATAGCCATCCAGAGCCGAGAGGCCATGCCTTGGGAATCGACACACGCCCGCCACTTCCGCTTGCCAGCAGCTTCACCCCCAGACTGTCGGGTTGCGGATAGAGGCGGCTGCTGAAGCTGAAGCGCCCGTTCTCGTCGAACACCTCGATGGACGAGCGATCGAGAAACACGCGCAATTCCAGTCGCTCTTGTGTCGGGTCTATCGCCACGCTGCGCTGACCGGTGACTTGTGCACCCGAGCGGTTGCGGTCAAGCACCAGACGCTGCAGCGATGCATCGTAGTAGAGCAGAGTTTCTTCTTGACCATCATCGCTGCAACGCAAGGCGATTCCGAGATGGCCGTCGGTGCAGCCGAGCAAATCCAGATGCACATGGATTTCGAGCCTGTCGCCATTCACTTCCCGCACCCATCGGGCTCCCGACCCATCCCACCAGGACGTGCCCGGCAATGGCGCCTTGCGCAGTGCGGTGAGCTCCCGTGCCGGATACACGCAAAGGCGATCGGCGCACAGTTCAAGTTCGCGCGGCAACCCGAGCATGCCGCACCAGTGATGGGCCTGGCTCGGCATCGGGCTTTCCCACATGTCGAGCCACGCCCACACAAGGCGCCGACCATCGGCGGCCAGTAGCGTTTGCGCGGCATAGAAATCGTGGCCGTTATCCAGCTCGATAAAAGGCCCGCCGGTGAAGTGCCATTCGCTGTCGAGTCGGCCCACTCGATAACCGGTCTGGTACTTGTTGAGCCGTTCGTAACCCTCGGGTTGCATGCCCTGGGGGGAGTACAGCAGCACATCGCGCCCGTTCAGTCGGAACAGATCCGGGCACTCCCACATATAGCCATCGCCCTCGCTGCCGCTGGACACATAATCCAGGAACTCCCAGGCGTGCAGATCCATGGAACGGTATAGCGGCAGTAGCGGTTTATCACCCAGACGTGCGCCGGCAATCAGGTACCAATAGTCATCCTCCTGCCATACCTTGGGGTCACGAAAGTGCATGATCGTGTCTTGCGGTGCGTTCTCGATGACGGCGCCATGCTTGACGAACCGGATGCCGTCGGTGCTGGTGGCCAGGCACTGGACTTGGCGGATCGAGCGTTCGTCACCCACTTCCCCCAGCCAGGTGTGCCCGGTGTAGATCAGTGCCAGGGTATCGCCACACACCACCGCGCTACCGGAAAAACAACCGTCACGGTCGAAGTCATCGCCAGGCGCCAGGGCGATGGGCAGATGCTGCCAATGGACCAGATCGGCACTCTTGGCATGTCCCCAATACATCGGCCCCCACTTCGCGTCGAAGGGATGGTACTGATAGAACACATGGTATTCGCCACGAAAGTACACCACCCCGTTGGGGTCGTTCATCCAGCCCACCGGAGGGGCAAGATGATAATCGGGTCGATAATCGTGGATGACGCGAGACAGGCCATCACTCAGCGCATGCTGCGCAATCTCAAGGGTAGCGGACATTGGAACACTCATGGAATTTAAAGACACAGTCATAGGGCGCCTGCTCGTGCCGAGCGCAGAGGGACGCCATCCGCCAGGGTTTCAATGGCGTGTGGGTGGCGCCTCAAGGCCGCGCCGTCGGCGTCGAACAGGTGCAGGTTGTCGACGTCCAGCAGCAGCTCAACCCGATCGCCCGCCTGCCAACCGGCGCTGACTTCGCAACGACAGATCAGTGGCTCGTCCAGACGTGTATCGAGGTGCACGTAGGTTTCGCTGCCCAGGTATTCGACCGCGGTCACAACGACGCCGGCGGTTCCTTCCGCCGCCTTGAGCGACACGTGCTCCGGGCGAATCCCCAGGCTCAACTGCGTGCCTGCCGCCAGGTTCGAGCTGTCGAAGGGCAGGGACGTGATACCCCATACGAGGGTATTGACCAGGCTGGTTTCGCCGGGCGTCTGCAGGCGCACTGGCAGAAAATTCATTCTCGGCGAACCGAGAAAACCGGCGACAAAACTGCTGGCCGGGCGCTCATAGAGTTCGCGCGGTGAGCCGACCTGTTCGACGCGACCGCCATTGAGCACGACAATTTTGTCGGCCAGGGTCATCGCTTCAACCTGATCGTGGGTGACATAAATCATGGTCGAGCCGAGTCGATCATGCAGCCGGGCGATTTCGTTGCGCATCTGCACCCGCAAGGATGCATCGAGGTTGGAAAGCGGTTCATCGAACAACAAAATGTCCGGTTCCCGCGCCATGGCTCTGCCCATGGCCACACGCTGACGCTGTCCGCCGGACAGTTCCTTTGGCTTGCGTTGCAGCAGTTTGTCCAATTGCAGGATTTGCGCCGTTTTCAGCACGCGCTCGCGCAGGCTGGTCTTTTCAGTCTTGGCCAGTTTGAGACCAAAGCTGATGTTGTCGTAGACGCTCATGTGCGGGTACAGCGCATAAGACTGAAACACCATGCCGACGCCACGCTCGCGCGGCTCCAGGTCGTTGACGCGACGCCCGTCGATCAGCAGGTCTCCGCCGCAGATCGAATCCAGTCCGGCGATCAGTCGCAGCAGGGTCGACTTGCCGCAGCCCGAAGGGCCGACGAACACGACGAATTCACCCGCCGCGATTTCCAGGCTGACGTCGCGAAGAATCCGTGCGCCGCCCAATTGTTTGTTCACGTTGTCCAGTTTCAATTTGATCACGATGCTGTTCCTTGTCTTTGTTGGGCATCAACCCTTTAACGCGCCGGCAGTGAGACCGGAAACGATTCGGCGCTGGAAGATCAGCACCAGAATCACCAATGGGACGGTGACCAGCACCGATGCAGCCATCAACAATCCCCAAGGCAGCTCATGGGGGCTGCCGCCGGAAATCAAGGCGATGGCGACCGGCACCGTGCGTTGCGTGTCGGTGAGGGTGAAGGTCAGGGCAAACAGGAACTCGTTCCACGCGGCGATGAAAGCCAACAAACCGGTGGTAACCAGCGCGGGCCAGAGCAGCGGCAACAGCACCCGGGTCAGCGTGACCCAGGGTGAAGCGCCATCCATGATTGCCGCTTCTTCCAGTTCATGGGGCAGTTGTCCCATGAACGTGGTCAGCACCCAGACGGTGAAGGGCAGGGTGAAAATCGTGTAGCTCAGGATCAACGCCCAGGACGTGTTGTACAGGCCCAGCGCGCGGATCACTTCGAACAACCCCGACAGCACCGCGACCTGGGGAAACATCGACACGCCAAGGACCATCATCAACACCGTGCCACGCCCACGGAACTTCACCCGGCCCAAGGCATAGGCGGCGGTCACGCTGAGGAACAACGCCAGCGTCACCACGCTAAGCGCAACCACCAGCGAGTTGCCGATAGCTAGCAGGAATGAGGATTGGTTGAGTACCGCCGCGTAATTGGAGAAGTCGGGGTTTTCGATCCAGTAGCTCACCTCGAACAAGGCGCTGGACGGTTTCAGCGAAGTCACGATGGCGTAGTAGAAAGGGAAGACCGCATACAGCAGCAATATCCCGATCAGGCACCAGAACCCGAGGCGCAACAGCGTTTTTTTCAATAGGCGCGGGCTCATGACCGGACCTCCAGTTGACGGCGTCCGAGGTAGAGATAAAGCATGGCGATGACCGCAACCACCAGAAACAACAGCGTCGAGGCCGCGCTGCCGTAACCGACGTCCTGGAACTCCACCAGGTGCTGGCGGGCATAGACCGACATGCTCATGGTGCTCGACGAGTTCGAAGTCAGCACATAGATCACGTCGAATACCCGCAGCGAGTCGAGGATGCGGAAGATCGCCGCCACCAACAATGCAGGCATCAATAGGGGAAGGGTGACACGCCAGAACACTTTCAGCGGATGAATGCCATCGACCCTCGCGGCTTCGTAGCAATCGCTCGGCAACATCTGCAAGGCCGCCAGCATCAGCAGCGTGACAAACGGGACGGTCTTCCAGACATCGACGAGGATCACCGCCCACATCGACAGGTCCGCATCGGCCGTCCAGGCCAGGGGCGCGTCAATCAGGCCGAGGCTCAGCATCATGTGATTGATGATGCCGAACTGGTCGTTAAGCATCCATGACCAGATCTTTGCCGAGACAATGGTCGGAATCGCCCAGGGAATCAGAATCATCGCCCGCACCAGAGAACGGCCGGTGAACTTGATGTTGAGCAGCAACGCCACCAACAGTCCCAGTACGACTTCCAGTCCCACCGACACCACGGTGAAATGCAAGGTGTTGCGCACCGCGTTCCACCATTGCGGATCGACCAGGATTCCCGACCAGCTGGAGCCGTTGTGGAACAGATAATTGCTCAAACCTATGAAGGTTCCGCCACCGGTGTCCGACAGACTGGCGTCGGTCAGGCTGAACCAGAATGTGCGCAGTAGCGGCCAGGCTGCCACCAGGGCCAGACACAACAGCATCGGTGTCAGAAACAGCCAGGCGGCGCGTACCCGGCGTCGTTGTACGGGCGTTTCCCTGATGAGCAGGGGCTCATCATAGGGGGCAGTAGTAGAGACAGACATGGTGATTTCCTTCCTTGTGGCTTACCAGTTCCGGCGTTTGATGCGCGTGAGTTCGCTTTCCAGTTCGGCCAGCGCCTGATCGACAGGCAACTCGCCCGCCAGCACGCCATGCACTCGATCGAAGAACGCATTGGAGACCCGTGGATAGCGATCGGCGGTTATTGAGGCGGGGCGCATGACCCCATCGTTGAGAATGCTGTGCAGCTGAGCGTAATAAGGCATGGCCGCGAGCAATTCGGGGTCTTGATACAGTGACTCGATCACCGGGTTATAGGCGCCTATCAGGGCACGGCGTTTTTGCTCTTGGGCACTGGTCAGGTAGCTCACCAGCTCTGCGGCAAGTTTTGGATGGGCGCTGTAACGCGATACCGCCAGGCCCCAGCCACCGAGGGTGGAGGCATGGCTGCCGGTCTCGCCGCCGCGGGGCAGGGGAGCGACCCCGACCTTGTCTTTTACCGCGCTGTCCTGGCTTTGCACCAAGGCCCAGACATACGGCCAGTTACGCATGAACAGCGCATTTCCCGACTGGAAGACGCCCCGGCCTTCTTCCTCGGTGTAATTGAGTACGCCACGCGGGGAGATGTCTCCTACCCAGCTTTTCGCCAGGGTCAACGCCGTTCTTGAGGCCTGACTATTGACCACGATGTCGCCTTGTGGATTGACCAGCCCGCCTTGCGGTTGGCTGCTGATCCACTCCAGCGCATTACACGTCAGGCCCTCGTAGGCGCGCCCTTGAAAGATGTAACCCCATGCATTGGGATTCCCGGCAGCGCGCTCGGCCTGTTGAATATTCCTGGCGGTAGCGGTCATTTCCTCCCACGTCTGGGGAACCTGCTGGTTGTACTTCTCGAGCAAGTCCTTGCGGTAATACAGCAGGCCCGAGTCGGTGAACCACGGCATCGTCACCAGCCGTCCGTTCACCGTGGCGTTATCCACCTGTGCCTGGAAATAGCCTTGGGTCGGGTTGGCAGGAAGCACCTCGCGCAGATCCAGCAGGTGTTTGGCCAGCATCCCCGGCCACACCATGTCGATTTGAATGATGTCGATGTCGCTGGACTGCGCACTGAGGATCTGTTGGTAGAACGACAACCTCTCGGTTGCCGAGTTAGGTGTTGAGACCACCTCGACGTGGTTGCCGGTCTGTTTCGACCACGCCTCGACAGCCTCTTTACAGAGTTGTAACTCCGCACCCACCGCGCCGCAGGAGATCGTCAAATCGGCTGCGTTCGAGAGGGATGGAAGCCCGGCACAAAGGGTGAGCAGTGCTGCTGGAAGAAGAGATTTTAGCTGTTTCATAAAGCCCTCTTTATTTTTGTTTTTAGAAAAGTTAACGTTAACATCGCCAAATGTAGCAGCGTATTTGCGATGAGGCATCCTTTTTTTCGTCAATTTTGACAATTCACAATTCACGAAGAAAGTCCGGTTGCGGAAGCAGAAAAATAAAAACAAAACAGGGGATTCACATGCAGAAAGCATCAAGATGGCTAATCGCAGGCGTGCTCAGCACCTCGGCGGCCACCTCTCAGGCCGCGACTCTGGAAGAGCGCATGGCTGCGTTTGAAGCCCGTGCCAGCGCAGCGGAAAAACGCGCAGCGGCAGCTGAACAGCAAACCCAGGCCCTCGCCAGGGAATTGCAGCAAATCAAACTTTCCACTCCCGCCTTGCAGCCCGCTGCGTCTACTGCAGCAGCCATGTCGGCACCTGCTTTGGACACCCGACTGGCAAAACTCGAAGCCCGTCAGCAAAGCATGGAAAAGCAGGACAGTAGCGCACACTTGACTGACGGCTTCAGCTTCAAGGGCTACGCCCGCTCCGGATTGCTGATCAACGATGGGCTGGGTGGTGGCCGTGGCGGCCCTTACACAACCCCTGCCGGTTCAGTCGGCGGGGCAGTCGGGCGACTGGGTAACGAAGACGACACCTACATGCGCATAGACCTGTCGAAAGAAATCCTGGCGCAGAACGGTACCCGTTCCAAATTCACGGTGTCCATCGCCGATGGCGTGGAAAGCTCCAATGACTGGACGGCCGACGAGAGCAACCTGAACGTACGCCAGGTATTTACCGAGCTCGATCATCTCGCCGCCTTCAAGGGCAATTCAGTGTTCGAAAATTCCACCCTGTGGGCAGGCAAGCGATTCGACAGGGACAATTTCGATATCCACTGGCTGGACTCGGACGTCATCTTTCTGGCCGGCACCGGGGGAGGTATCTACGATATACAGATGAACAAAAACTGGCGCTCGAATTACTCCTTGATCGGGCGTAACTACGGGGATTTCAGTGAGGGCGGCGTCAATGCCGATGTGGAAAGCTACATCCTGACCTCCAACCAGTTCTTCGATAATGGTCAATGGCAGTGGATGTTCAATGGCATTGGCTCGAAGAAAAACGACTTTGGCACTCGCAGCAATGAGGCGGGCCTGACGCCGGCGGATTCCGGCTTGCACAGCATGCTGGCCAATCACCAGAAAGACTTTTTCGGCAGGGAAGGCTTCTTCAAAACGGCATTGCTCTACGGGCAAGGTCTGGGGGCAGAGGTCAAGAACATCGGTTCGGATGGCGAACTGATCGACGATGCCCGCGCGCTGCGTCTGGCGCTTTACGGCGAGACACCCATTGCACCGGGCTGGCGCATCGGCCCCAGCTTGTTGGCCGAACAAAGCAAGGACAGATACGTCAAGGGTGACGATTACCGCTGGATGACGCTGAACGTGCGGTTGGCCAATGAAATCAACAGCAATTTCGAGATGGCCTACGAAATGAGCTGGCAAACCATGGACCTCGACCCCAAGGGCTACCTGCAACGCAATGCGGTCGACGGTAATTTCTGGAAGTTCACGATTGCCCCAACATTCAAACCCGATGTAGGAGATCTGCTCACACGCCCCGAATTGCGAGTGTTCGCAAGCCTCATGGACTGGTCTTCGGACCTGGACGGATACAGTTCCACAGACAACTTCGGCAAGTCGGACTTCAACGCCGGCGGCGTATGGCAGTACGGCATACAGATGGAAACCTGGTTTTGATATCTGCATCATCGGCAACAGTTCTCGGATCTGATCGGCTGTTAGTGCCGTAAGAGCTGCCTGCGATCTTTTGATTTTGGCGTCAGACGAGTCGCTAAAGATCAAAAGGTCGCAGCCTTTCCCCGCGCCCCCCCCCCCCCGCAAACACTGGTATTCAGCCGCATGAGTAGTGCCAAGCCGCTACCCATTCTCCCATCCTTCAAAAATAAAAATCCAAATCGACTCCTTCCGTGATGACAAGGCTCCTGTCGACTGGATCCCCTAAGCGGTGGTTGACCCCTCATTCACCTCCAATGTTAAAAAATGTTATTTTAAAAAAGACTTCACATAATCCGTTCATTGGGGGATTATCTGCTCAACCTGTATGACAACCTGATAACAAGACAAAAACAGGATGGCTACGATGTTCGACAAGGTCCCGACTCACGTGCTGAGTGACAGCGTCGCTCAGCAGCTGCTGGACAAGATTGAGAACGGTGTGTTCGCCACCGGCAGCAAACTGCCCAGTGAAGCCATGCTCTCGGAAGCCTTCGGTGTCAGTCGCACCGTGGTCCGCGAAGCCATTTCCCGTCTTAAGAACGAAGGCGTGCTGCAGCCTCAACAAGGGCGCGGCATCTTCGTCACCCCCAATGCCAACATCCGCCCGCTGCGTATCGATTACGCCGAAGCCAATCTGCCCGGCAGTGTCTTTCACCTGTTGGCGCTGCGCCGAGCCATCGAGGCTGAAATCGCCTGCGAGGCGGCGCTCAATCGCAGCGAAGCCGATCTGGTGCAGATTGACGAGGCGCTGGCACGCATCGATGAAGAGGTTGATGAAGGGCAGGACGGTGTTCGCGCCGATGTGGCTTTTCACCGCGCCATCGCTCAAGCCACGGGCAATCCCTACTTTCTCAAGACCCTGGAATTCGTCAGTCAGTACCTGGAGGCCGCCACCCGCATCACCCGTACCAATGAAGCGGGCAGGGCGGATTTCTCCCGCCAGGTGCATGAAGAACACCAAGTGATTGTGGCGGCCATTCGGCTGCGCGATCCGCTCGCCGCCGGGCATGCCGCCCGTGCCCATATCTACAACGCGGCCCGCCGCCTGCGCCTTGCCGGCGTGGAATAGGCCGCCGCTTTTCTAATAAACAGCCATCTCAGGAGTACCCCATGAATAACAAGAATGTCGGTGTTGTCGGTCTGGGCGCGATGGGCCTGGGCATTGCCCGCTCACTGTTGCGCAGCGGTTTCAATGTGCATGCCTGCGATGTGCGTGCGGCGGTGACTGAACAGTTTGCCGCAGAGGGTGGCGTGGCGTGCTCTTCGCCAGCCCATATGGCCGCCGAGTGCGACGTGATCATTACCGTGGTGGTGAATGCCGAGCAGACCGAAACCGTATTGTTTGGCGAGGGCGGTGCCGTGGCTGCGTTGCGCCCTGGCAGCCTGGTGATCGGCTGCGCCACCGTGGCCCCGACTTACGCCGTTGATTTGGGCCAGCGCCTGACTGCGCAAGGTTTGCTGTATCTGGATGCTCCGATTTCCGGTGGCGCGGCCAAGGCGGCTGCCGGTGAAATGACCATGATGACATCTGGCCCGGCCGATGCTTATGCCAAGGCCGAAGCCGTCCTGGCGGGCATGGCTGGCAAGGTCTATCGCCTGGGTGACAGCCATGGCCTGGGCTCCAAGGTCAAGATCATCAACCAGTTGCTCGCCGGGGTACACATCGCTGCGTCTGCCGAAGCCATGGCGCTGGGCCTGCGTGAAGGGGTCGATGCCGATGCACTTTACGAAGTGATCACCCACAGCGCCGGCAATTCCTGGATGTTCGAAAACCGCGTGCCGCACATTCTCAAGGCCGATTACACGCCATTGTCCGCTGTGGATATTTTCGTCAAGGACCTGGGCCTGGTGCTGGATACCGCACGGGCCAGCAAATTCCCGCTGCCGCTGTCGGCCACCGCTCACCAGATGTTCATGCAGGCTTCCAGTGCCGGTTTCGGTCGTGAGGACGACTCGGCGGTGATCAAGATTTTCCCCGGCATCGAGTTGCCGACTGCCAAGACTGAGCCGGTTTGAGGAACGCCCAATGAACACAACCACTGCACGCCCATTGCTGGGTTGCATCGCCGACGATTTCACCGGTGCCACGGACCTTGCCAACATGCTGGTGCGCGGCGGAATGCGCACCGTGCAGAGCGTCGGCATTCCCAGCAGCGAAGTGGCGGCCGGGCTCGATGCCGATGCGATCGTCATCGCCCTGAAGTCGCGCACCATTCCGGTCGCCGAAGCGGTCGAACAGTCCCTCGCCGCGCTGGCCTGGTTACGTGAGCAAGGCTGCGAGCAGATTTTCTTCAAGTATTGCTCGACGTTCGATTCCACTGCGGCCGGCAATATCGGCCAGGTCAGCGAAGCGCTGCTGGCGGCGCTGGACAGCGACTTCACCCTGGCGTGCCCGGCGTTTCCGGAGAATGGCCGGACGATTTTTCGCGGCCACTTGTTTGTGCAGGATCAACTGCTAAGCGAGTCGGGCATGCAGCATCATCCGCTGACGCCGATGACCGACGCCAACCTGGTTCGGGTGCTGCAATCGCAGACGGGCCTGAACGTCGGTCTGTTGCGCTATGACACCATTGCCCAAGGGGCCGAACAGGTGCGTGAGCGCATCGCAGAACTACGGGCTCAAGGTGTCGGTATGGCGATTGCCGATGCCTTGTCGGACCGGGATCTGTACACCCTCGGCACCGCCTGCGCCGATTTGCCATTGCTGACCGGCGGTTCGGGGCTGGCCCTGGGCTTGCCGGAAAACTTCCGTCGCGCCGGCAGATTGCGTGACCTCGACGCCTCGAAACTCCCGGCAGTATCAGGCGGTGAAGTGGTGTTGGCCGGCAGCGCTTCGATCGCCACCAATGGCCAAGTCGCGGCCTGGCTCGAAGCCGGTCGGCCGGCGCTGCGGATTGATCCGTTGGCCCTGGCGGCCGGAGAGCCGGTGGTTGCCCAGGCCCTGGCCTTCGCCAAGAACAATGAACAAACCGTATTGATCTACGCCACCAGCTCACCGGATGAGGTCAAGGCTGTGCAACAGCAACTGGGCGTCGAGCAGGCTGGCAGTCTGGTGGAAAACGCTTTTGGCGAAATTGCCCAAGGTTTGCGTCAGAGCGGTGTACGACGCTTCGTGATTGCCGGCGGTGAAACCTCGGGCGCCGTGGTTCAGGCGCTGGGTGTGCAACTGTTGCAGATTGGCGCGCAGATCGATCCGGGCGTGCCGGCGACGGTTAGCGGCACGGATGAGCCTCTGGCCCTGGCGCTCAAATCGGGCAACTTCGGTGCTCGGGATTTCTTCAGCAAAGCCTTGAAGCAACTGGCCGGGGGTGCTCAATGAGTGACGAAAACGCCTTGCGCGAAGAAATCTGCCAGGTCGGTCGCAGCCTTTATGAGCGCGGTTACACCGTTGGCAGCGCCGGCAATATCAGCGCGCGTCTGGATGACGGTTGGCTGATCACGCCGACTGACGTCTGCCTCGGCCGCCTCGATCCGGCGACCATCGCCAAGGTCAATCTGGCCGGCGAATGGGTCTCCGGTGACAAGCCTTCGAAGACCCTGGCCTTGCATCGCCAAGTCTATGACCGCAACCCGAGCGTCGGTGGCGTGGTGCATACCCATTCCACCCATCTGGTGGCGTTGACGCTGGCGGGTGTCTGGCAACCGGACGACATTCTGCCGCCACTGACGCCGTATCAGGTGATGAAAGTCGGGCATATCCCGTTGATTGGCTACCAGCGTCCCGGCTCACCGAAGGTGGCCGAACAGGTCGCGCAACTGGCCAACAGCGTTCGCGGCGTGATGCTCGAACGGCTGGGCCCGGTGGTCTGGGAGAGTTCCGTCTCCAAGGCCAGCTACGCCCTGGAAGAACTCGAGGAAACTGCGCGGCTGTGGCTGATGAGCCATCCCAAGCCTGAACCGCTCGATCAGGCAGCGCTGGACGAGCTGCGAGAGACCTTCGGCGCGCACTGGTAGTGCTCTGATTTTTTAACACGACAGATCGACAACGCAGGCCTTGTCAGGGAGACGCACAGCGACTCCCAACGACCCCGGCTTGCCTGAAAAATACAATAACAAGAGGACATCCAGGCATGACACATCTTCACCGCAGCATTTTTAGAAGAGCCCTTTCGTTCACCCAGCGTGGAGGGCTTCTGAAATGAGCCCGTTAATCCTGATGGTTACCGCGGGGCTAGGGATCGCTCTGTTGTTGTTTCTGGTGCTCAAGTACAAGTTCCAGCCCTTCGTGGCCTTGATGCTGGTGAGCATTCTGGTGGCGCTGGTGGCCGGGGTGAAACCGGCCGATCTGGTTGCCACCATCGAAGGCGGCATGGGCAAAACGCTGGGCCATATCGCGATCATCATTGCCCTGGGCGCGATGATCGGGCGGATCATCGAACTCTCCGGCGGTGCCGAGGCGCTCGCCAAGACGCTGATTACCCGGTTCGGCAACCGCCGCACGCCACTGGCGCTGACGATTGCCGGGTTCATGGTCGGGGTGCCGGTGTTCTTCGAGGTCGGCGTGATCATCCTGATGCCGCTGGCCTATGGTGTTGCTCGCAGTGCGCGTAAGCCGCTGTTGGTATTCGCGCTGCCGATGTGCGCTGCGTTGCTGACCGTACACGCCTTCCTGCCGCCACACCCGGGTGCGGTGGCTGCTGCCAGCCAGTTGGGTGCCGACCTCGGTCGCGTGCTGATGTTCGGCCTGCCGCTGACGGCGTTCCTTTGCTATGTCGGCTACCGCGTGGCCGGGCGCATGACCCGTCGGGTGTACCCGATGACCGACGATATTCGTGCCGAAGTCTATGGCCCGCATGTCACCAACGAGGACCTGGCCGCCTGGTCCAATGGCAACGATAAAAGCCCTGAGCGAGCGGCTGTGGCTGCGTCTCACATGGGCCTGGAGGAAGCCACCAGCAGCATCGTCTCGAAGTTGCCGCCGGCGCCACCACCGGGTTTTGGTCTGATCGTCGGCCTTATTGTGTTGCCGATCATTCTGATTCTGCTGGGAACGCTGTCCACCTCGTTGCTGCCTGCCGATTCGACCCTGCGCGGCATCATGACTGTGCTCGGTGCGCCCCTGGTGGCGTTGCTGATCGATACCTTGCTGTGCGCCTGGTTACTGGGTTCGCGTCGGGGCTGGAGTCGTACTCAGGTGTCTGACGTGATCGGCTCGGCCTTGCCCGGCGTGGCCATGGTGATTCTGATTGCCGGTGCCGGCGGTGTGTTCGGCAAGGTGTTGGTGGATACCGGAATCGGCGCTGTGGTCTCCGATATGCTGCGTACCACCGGTCTGCCGGTACTCGCCCTGGGCTTTCTGCTGACCATGCTGTTGCGTGCGGTTCAGGGGTCGACCACGGTGGCACTGGTGACCACCGCCGGCATTATCAGCCCGCTGATCGCTACCCTCGATCTCACGGCAAACCACATGGCACTGTTGTGTCTGGCCATGGGCGGTGGCGGGTTGGCCATGTCCCACATCAATGATGCCGGTTACTGGATCTTCACCAAATTGTCCGGGTTGAACGTGGCCGACGGCTTGCGCACCTGGACGGTGTTGACCACCTTGCTCGGTACGTTGGGTTTCGGTATTACCTTGTTGATCTGGCCGTTTGTCTAACCTTCTATCCAAGGAGCTACCATGCCTCGTTTTGCTGCAAACCTCAGCATGCTCTATCCGGAACATGAGTTTCTGGACCGCTTCGCCGCCGCTGCCGCCGATGGCTTCGACGCCGTGGAATACCTGTTTCCCTACGACTACAGCGCTCAGGAACTCAAACAGCGCTTGAGCGACAACGGCCTGGTGCAGGCACTGTTCAACGCACCGCCCGGCGATTGGGCGGCGGGCGAGCGCGGCACAGTGTCGTTGCCGGGTCGGGAGAGTGAATTTCGTAGCGGTTTCGATCGCGCGCTGGAATACGCCGCGGTGCTGGGCAACACGCGCATCCATGTGATGGCCGGCCTGCTGCCGTCGGAAAGCGATCGCCCACGGCATCACGGCGTGTACCTGGAAAACCTGGCTTACGCCACCGCGCAGGCGGCCAAGGCCGGGATCACGGTGCTGCTGGAGCCGATCAATACGCGGGACATGCCGGGCTTTTTCCTCAACCGCCAGGATCAGGCCCAAGCCATCTGCAAGGAAGTGGGCGCCACTAATCTGAAGGTTCAGTTCGACTGCTACCACTGCCAGATCGTCGAAGGCGACCTGGCCACTAAACTGCGTCGGGACTTCGATGGCATCGGCCACATCCAGATTGCCGGTGTGCCGGATCGACATGAGCCGGACCTGGGAGAGGTCAATTACCCGTATCTGTTCGAGTTGATCGATCAGTTGGGTTATGACGGTTGGGTAGGGTGCGAATACCGGCCGCGTGGTAACACCTCGGCCGGCTTGCAATGGCTGCGGGACTGGAAGGCGCGCTAACGCCCTACGCGTTGCTATCGGAAGGCAACAACAGTTCGACACCCTGCTTGCGGATGCTATCGGCCGCGGCAGGGGTCAGCGCGTCGTCGCTGAGGATGATGTCGAACTGCTCGAGCCCGGCGATCCGGTACATGCTGAACGTGCCGTACTTCGAACTGCTGGCCACCAGCACCACTTGCGAGGCCGTTTGCATCGCGACTTGCTTGACCTCTACCTTCAGCGCCGAAGGCGTGGTAAGGCCGCGACGCAAATCCCAGGAGCTGGTGGAGATGAACGCGATATCGGTGACGACCTGGCGCAAGGTGGCCACCGCCAGACCGCCCACGCACGATTGATTGGAATGATCCAGCTGCCCGCCAGTGTGAATCACCGTGACATGGGGCGCATCGATCAACGCCTGGACAATCCCGAAGTCGTTGGTCACCACGGTCATGCCCGACAGCGCCTTGATGTGCGGCACGATCTCCAGCGTGCTCGTTCCCGCGTCCAGATAAATCGTCATATCGGCATGCAGTAGCCGTGCGGCCAGCTTGGCCATCGCCTGCTTCTGCGGCAGCTCGACCACCGCCTTGATCTGATGGCTGGGCTCGCTGTGGAGCTGGCTGGCGATTCGCACGCCACCGGTGACCGAATAAGCACGGCCTTCTTGTTCAAGCAGCGCGATGTCGCGGCGGATGGTCATGTGCGAACAGTCGAACATTTCCATCAATTGATGAACGCTCAGCACCTGATGCTTGCGCAACTGGCGCAGCATCAATTCACGGCGCTGTTCAGGAATCATCGGTGCGCCGCTTTCGGCGGCGATGTCCTTTTGACTAGGCATTCGGGCTCCAGAATGAAGAAATCCGCAGATAAGGAGAGCGGGACGAACATAGTAGCGAATCTACGGTGAAGGGACGAGTTGTCCGGGCTCTACTTGCATCTCCTGCTGGGGGCTTCCTCGGACTCCGTTTTCAAGCCGCCGGCATTTGCTGGCGATGGTAGAGAAACTCGAGGACCGTTGTGCGATAGCGGTGGTACTCGGGGTCGTTGGCCAGCTCCAGGCGGTTGCGCGGTTTTGCCAAGTCAACACTGAGGATCTCGCCCACGGTGGCCGCCGGCCCATTGGTCATCATCACGATGCGATCGGAGAGCAGCACGGCCTCGTCGACATCATGGGTGACCATCACCACGGTGCTTTGAGTGGCTGCGACGATGCGTAGCAGCTCGTCCTGAAGGTGCGCGCGGGTGAGGGCGTCGAGTGCGCCGAAGGGTTCGTCCATCAGCAGTATTTTCGGCTCCATGGCCAGCGCGCGGGCGATACCGACACGCTGTTTCATGCCCCCGGAAATCTCGTTGGGGTGCTTGTGCATGGCATGCTCAAGACCGACCATTGTCAGCGCCGCCTCGGTACGCGCCTTCAGCGCGGCTTTGTTTTCGCGTTTGCCGAATACCTTCTCCACGGCCAGGTGTACATTGCCGAAACAAGTCAGCCAGGGTAAGAGGCTGTGGTTTTGAAATACCACTGCGCGTTCAGGGCCGGGACCGTCGATCTCGCGACCGTTGCATATCAAGCCGCCGCCATTGGCTTCGAGCAGACCGGCGATCAGGTTCAGCACTGTGGATTTGCCACAGCCGGAATGGCCGATCAATGAGACGAACTCGCCGCGGGCAATACTCAGGTTGACGTTGCTGAGGGCCTGGAAGCGGCCTTTCTTGGTGTCGAAGTGTTTGCTGACCTGGGTCAGCTCGACGAACTTTGTCATCTCGGTTCTCCTGCATCGGGTAAGCGTCAGGTGCGGGCAACCCAAACACCGGCGCGCGTGTCGGTTCAGTTGCTGTAGTCAAAACGTTTGGCGATCCACAGTAGACCCTGCTCAAGCAGCAGACCGACCAGACCGACGATGATGATGGCGATGAGAATGTGCTCGACGTTGAGGTTGTTCCATTCGTCCCACACCCAGAAGCCCAGACCGACACCGCCAGTGAGCATTTCCGCGGCGACGATCACCAGCCAGGCCACGCCGATGGACAGTCGAATGCCGGTCATCAGGTGCGGCAGTACTGAAGGAAACAGGATATGGGTGAACACCTTCCACTCACTGAGTTTGAGCACCCGCGCGACGTTCAAGTAGTCCTGCGGCACGCTGGCGACCCCCGCGGCGGTGTTGAGGATAATCGGCCAGATCGAGCTGATGAAGATTACCCAGATCGATGCCGGGCCGGCAGCTTTGAACACCAGCAGGCCGATCGGCAACCAGGCCAGCGGCGAGACTGGACGTAGCAGGCTGATGATCGGCGCGAACATGCCGCCAAGAAAGGCGAAGCGGCCAATTGCGAAGCCCAGCGGAATACCGAGCAGAGCGGCGAGGCCGAAGCCAATGCCGACCCGCCCAAGGGAGTTCAGGACGTTCCAGCCGATGCCCATGTCGTTCGGACCCTTGTCGTAGAACGGGTCGCTGAACAGCTCCAGGGCCGAATGCCAGGTCGCCAGCGGGCCGGGAAGCCCCTCGCTACGCGCCGCTATCAGCGCCCAGACGCCGATGAACAGGGCGATACCCAATAACGGGGCAATGCCATCCCTGGCGCGTTGACGCAACCCGCTCAGGAGGGGGAAGCGACGCTCTGGCGGGGTATTCGCCATAGCGTTGGGCGACGCTGGCAACTTGAGGGGTGCGTTCATGGCGGGAGACTCCGGGTCAGGCTTTGATGGTGAAGGAGTTGGCATAGGCGGCCGGATTGGAGCCGTCCCAGACCTTGCCGTCGATCAAGGTGCTACTGCGCAGCGGACTGCCCGGTACGGGCAAGCCAAGCTGGCTGGCGGCTTCGCCGTAAAGTTTGGTCTGGTTGATGGACTTGGCCACGCCGGCGTAATCCACGTCTTCCTTGAGCAGGCCCCAGCGGCGGAACTGGGTGAGGAACCACATGCCGTCCGAGAGGTAGGGATAGTTGACGCTGCCGTCCTTGCAGAAGGACATCGCATGCGCATCCGTCCATTGATTGCCCAGCCCGTCCTCATAGTGGCCGAGGAAACGTTGCTCGATCACTTCGACGGGCGCATTCACATAGGCCTTGCCGGCGATCAGTTGGGCAGTGCTTTTCTTGTTCTCGACGCTGGCCTCGATGAATCGGCTGGCGTCGAGCACCGCCATGGTCAGCGCACGGGCGGTATTGGGGTATTGCTCGACGAAGGCACGGGTGGTGCCCAGGATTTTTTCCGGGTGGTCCGGCCAGAGTTTTTGGGTGGTCAGGGCGGTGAAGCCGATGTTGTCGGCGATCGCCCGGGCTCCCCAGGGCTCGCCGACACAGAAGCCGTCCATGTTGCCCACACGCATGTTGGCGACCATCTGTGGCGGTGGCACCACAATGGTTTTCACGTCGCTCATCGGGTTTATGCCGAGGCTGGCGAGCCAGTAATAGAGCCACATGGCATGGGTGCCGGTGGGGAATGTCTGGGCGAAGGTCAATGGGGTGCCACCTTGCTTGACCTTGGCTGCCAGTTGTTCGCCATTGGTCACGCCCGCTTGCTGCAATTGTTTGGAGAGGGTGATCGCCTGGCCGTTCTGGTTCAGCCCCATGAGCATGGCCATATCTTTCTGCGGCCCGCCGATGCCCAGTTGCACGCCATAGATCAGGCCGTAGAGCACATGGGCAGCATCCAGTTCGCCGTTGAGTAGTTTGTCGCGAACACCGGCCCAGGATGCCTCTTTGCTCGGGGTGATAGTGAGGCCGTATTTTTCGCCGAAACCCTGGGTTGCCGCGACCACGACTGACGCGCAGTCGGTGAGCGGAATGAAGCCGACCTTCAGCGCCGCTTTCTCCGGCGCATCGCTGCCGGCGGCCCAGACCGCGCTGCGCAGCAAACTCGGCACGGCCATGTCGAGGGCGGTGATCCCGGCGACAGTGCCGGCCGCCACCAGGGATTGCTTGAGGAAGGTCCGCCGGCCGGAGTGCACCGGATGTTGCGAGTCACGCTCATCAGTCATAACCACATCCTTTTTTGAGGGCAAACAAAAACGGCGTGCGCCAGGCCCCCTCGATAGAGGGACCTGGCGGACGCCGTTGTCCGGAAAGTGCAGCACGCCGCCATTGGCGTGCTGCATGAGTCTGTAAGACAGCAGTAGCAAAGTGCTTGCCAAGTTCATGTTCGATCTTTTTTATGCTCTAAAAACCAATCGGAACAAAGACTTGAAGTGGTTTTTTGATGTCTTCCAAGAAGAAATCGAAGGGGGCACGGAGCCAAAAGGAGCGAAATATTGATCGTTTGTTGGGCAGCTTCGGTGTGGGGTGAACTAAAACGGCTCTCCTCGGCACTGTTGCGAAGTCGAATGGAGACAAGCCTCAGTTCAGATCCCGACGGATAGCGTCCAGGCGTTCGTCGAGCAATGGAGTGAGGAGGGCGTAGCACTCCGCCGGAGTGATAGACACTGTGGTTGTACCGATCAGGCAGCGCTGCAGCCGTTCGAGAGCAGTGTGCAGCGAGCGGGGGGCATGCTTGAGCAGGCGTTCGTGCAGGTACTGCAATTGAATCAGCATTTCCAATGGGCAACTTCGATGGGCGGCGGCGCGTACCGACAGACCGCGCAGTCGTCCCAACTCTTCAAGCTCCCAGCAGCGCCCGGCGATGCTCGGGGGCGCCAGGTTGAGCGCACAGCGTTGCAGTTCAAGGTGCTGGATGGCGCCGAGCAGGTCTTGTAGCAACCGGCAATGGCCATCGAAATCCGCAGGGTCGCGGCGTAATGCGTTCCAGGCCTGGCACTGTGCGGTATACGGCCACTCCCTCCAGCATTGATCGAGCGCGTGACCCAGTGCCTGGCAACGCTGTTGCGCCTCGCGGGTAATCTGCCCGCCGAGACCGCGATGCTGCTGCAGACCTTGCAGCAGGTCGAGACCCAGCAAGAGAGCCTGTCTTAGTCCCGTGTCACCCTGTGGCAGATGGATTCGCCGGGATTGCCCACCTTCGAGTGCTGTGGCGAGTGCTGGATTCATGGTCGGTTTCCGACGGTGAGCTGGTTGAGATAACGGGTCAGATCGTGCAGCACATGGGTCTGCGCGCTCTGTTCCTGTACCGCCCCATTGACCTGTTGCAACTGTTCGCTGAGGGCATGATTGGCTTGTTGATGCTCGCTGAGCGCTTGTTGCATGGCGCCGAGGTGTTGCAGATTGATTTGGCTGTGTTGAGCCAGGTCGTCGAGGTTGGCAGCGAGTTGCTCGCTCTGTTGGCTACCGGCGGCCAGCAGGTCGCGGTGTTCCTTGACCTCGCCATCCACCTGGCGCACGGCCATGGCGATCGCCGTCGCGGCGGTGGTGATTTCGTGGGTCGCCCGGTCGGTGGCTTGGGCCAGGCTGCGGACCTCATCGGCGACCACGGCGAAACCGCGACCATGCTCGCCGGCGCGGGCCGCCTCGATGGAGGCATTGAGTGCCAGCAACTGGGTCTGTTTGGCCAGTGCCTGAATGCTGTTGACGGTGCTTTCCACGGCGCTAGTGCGCTGCAGCAACGCTTCCACAGCGTGTGCGGTATTGCCCAGGCTGTGCTGAATGGCGCGCATGCTGTCACCCACTGAGCGTGCCTCCAGGCAACCGGCTTCGCTCATGGTATGGGCGTTGGCGAAGGCTGCCAGCGCGCCCTTGGCCAAGGCATCGATGCTGTGCAAGGTCTGATCGATCTGCTCGCTGGCGGCGGCGATCATGGCGATTCGTTGGCTCTGTTCCTCACCTTGGTCGCGGGCCTGTTGTGCCATCTGCTCCAGAGCATGGCTGGCGAACTGTACTTCGCTGCGCAAGCGTTCGTTGCTGCGCAGTTGCATGCTGGCGGCCACCAGTAATGTCGCTGGGTCGGCATCCCGGGAGCTGCGCAATAGTTGTGCAAGTTCAGTGTCCCAGAATCTCTGTAGATGGCGTTGATGACGCTCGCGCAGGTGCCAGGCGCACCCCAGATAGAGAACGCCAGGTATCAGGGTCAGTGCGCTTGCGGGCTGTTCGGCCAGTGCGAGACCGCAGGCGCCGAGGGCCAGTCCCAGTGGTAGCCAGAAACCGATCCTGCCGCGTTCGAGCAGGGCCATGCCAGGTTCGAACAAGGCCTTGGCGAATGAGGTGCCGACCGGGTGCGATTTACCGCCATCGCTGCGCAGATTAACGATGGCATGACCCGGGGGGTGCATTCCTTGAGCAGGCATGTGGATTTCCTTCTGAAGCCGGGATGAAAGCAAAAACGGCGCACGCTCTCCTGCCGCAATGTGCAGGGAAGCGGACGCCGTTGTCCGAGATGTTTGCGAAGCCATCGCCGTTGATGGCTCAGGCTTGACCAGAGCCAAGCAAGTTGTTTGCCAGCCTTCGCGCTCGACCAAGGATCGGCCTGTCGCCCATGCGGTGAAAGGGGATTCCATTTGATGGCTATAAGGCAGCGAAGGCAGAGCGGGCGATCAACGCACCCGTCGCGGGAATGGCTGAGCCGCAGTGCCCTGTTCTGGTTCGTGCCCGTCAGGAGCGGGCTAGGCACGTACCGCTATTGCGACAAATAGCGCTGCTGTATACGTGCCAGGGTGCCGTCTTCGCGAAGCGTTTCAACCGCCTCGCGCAAGTCTTGCACCAGTTGAGCGGAGCAAAGCCTGGAGCAAGCCAGATAGAGGTCCGCACTGCTCATGACGGGGCTCATGAGCAGTGTTTGTTCAGACACCTTCGGCCAGATGTATTGACTCTCGGGAACACCGTTGAACCAGGCATCGATGCGACCTTTCAAGAGCATTTGCGCGGGGTTGTCGCCAATGGTCAGCGGGTAGATCTGCTCATCGCTGAAACCTTGCGCACGCAAGATTTCCTCCTGTGCGCTGCCCAGGCCAACGCCGATCTTCCGATAGGTTTTTTTCGCTTGTGCGAAGCTGCTCACTTGCCGGTCAAGGCTGAAGAAAGCACGCTCCATGGGCATGATCGGCGCAATCCAGGTGAAGTGGTCTTCACGTTCTGGCGTGCGTGACAAGGGGGTTATCAGGAGATCCTGCTTATCGCTGACGTATTTCTGCGATCTGGCCCAGGGAAGTCCATGGACATGAGCGACATAGCCGGCGTTGGCAATGGCCATCAGGACTGCATCCCCGACCATTCCGTGGCCCTCGGCGCCATCGACAAACGTCAGTGGCGGAGCTTGCGGGATATACAACTCGAGCGGCAAGGGTGCGCCACTCGCGTTACCGGCAATAAACAACGATAGCGCCAGACAAAACCTGCAAAGCGCTTTTGTATTGGCAATTGATATCCGTGAGCGCTCGCTCATGGTTGATAGTTCAGGCATTGAACGTAGAAGGGCGCCACAAGTCACCAGTGGTATTGATCACAGGGATGAAGAGTATGCCGACCGTTGTTTGTTATTGAATCCGGTATCGACACGGCATTCTACGCAGACTTGAGATCAGGACACATCTTCCTCCAGGTGCCGCAGGAGGAAGGCGCTGATCTGGTCCAGTGCGCGGCGGGCTTCTTCGAGTTGATCGCTCATGGTCTGGAAGACATGAATCATCCCCGGCCAGACGTCCAGGTGTACCGCCACTTCGGCGCTGGCCAGGCGGCTGGCGAGCCGGGTTGAATCGTCCAGCAGGCATTCCCGACTGCCCACCTGGATCAGCACCGGCGGTAGACTCTGAAGGTCACCGTAGAGGGGGGAGGCCAGCGGATTCAGTGGCTCGGCGCCCTGCAGATAGGTGTCGGCCATAAGGGTCTTGCCAGCAAGCGGGCCGAGCAATGGATCTCGAGTCTTCTGCAAATTCCAGGACTCTCCGGTCTGAGCCATGTCCACCCAAGGCGACATCACTACCGCAGCCGCGGGCAGCGGCAAACCAGCAGCCTTGGCAGCCAGCATCAGAGCCATGCACAGACCGCCGCCGGCACTGTCTCCGGCCAGCACCAGGTGCTCGGCGTTCACACCGTTTTCGAGGAGTGCACGGTAGACGTCCAGCGCATCTTCTATGGCGGCCGGGAAAGGGTATTCCGGGGCCAGGCGGTAATCGATGCAGAGCGTACGAATCCGGCTGCGCGCTGCCAATTGGCTGACGAGCGGGCGATAGGCCTGGGCACTGCCAAATGTGTAGCCACCGCCATGCAGATACAGCAACACGAAATCAGGTCGAGCATCTGTGGGAACGGCCCAAAGTCCGCAGACGCTGGCCAGATTGGCGGACTCAAAGACCACGCCCTCGGCACAGGAGCCGGTGCCGAAGAGCTGTTCGGCCTGTTGGCGCTGCTGATCGACAGTCAGCGAGCTGAGGGGAGGCAGTTGGCTGAGTTGTTCAATGATGCCGTCGATGTTGTTGTTATTGGGCATGTGGACTCCGAGGGGATGCGCTGAATGAGTCAAACAAATTAACCTTTCTAATAGTTAATGTGGATAACTATATTTGCAAGATTATTCGTGAGCCCGAATCAAACCGATGCCTGTCGGTACTTCTTCAGTCGGTAGGCAAACTGCGCGCGACTCAATCCCAGCAACCGCGCGGCGGCGGCCAGATTGCCTTCACTCTTTTGCAGCGCTTCGTCGATCAAACGCGACTCCAGACCTTCAATGGAGAAACCGTGTTCCAGGCGAGTCAGAGTTTCCAGCAAGGCCGGACGAGGCAGCGTGTTGGCGGGGTTGGGGTCAGTGGCCGCGAGGCTGCCATTGCCGTCCAGAGAGTACGCCTCCTGCGGCATGGGTTCGTTGCGAAACAGGTGGACCAGATCGATGGCTTGACCGTCTTCGCTGGCGATCAGGCCGCGCTCCACCAGGTTCTGCAATTCCCGCACGTTGCCGGGAAAGTCATAGCGCAACAACACCTTGAGTGCGCGCATGGTCAGCCCGGCGGGCTTGCGGGCGTAGGCCTGACAGAAGCGCCGCAGGAACGCATTGACCAGCAACGGGATGTCGTCACGACGTTCGCGCAGTGGCGGCAGCGTGATGGGATAGACGTTCAGGCGGTAGAACAGGTCCTCGCGAAAGTCTCCGGCCGCCACGGCTTTGCGCAAGTCGACATTGGTTGCCGCCACCACCCGGACATCGACCTTGATCGCCTGGCTTGCACCGATGCGCTCGATCTCACGCTCTTGCAATGCACGTAGCAGCTTGCCCTGTCCGGGCAGGCTGAGGCTGGCGATCTCATCGAGAAACAGGGTGCCGCCATGGGCGCGTTCGAAGCGTCCGGGGCGCGAATGGGTCGCGCCGGTATAGGCGCCGCGTTCGACGCCGAACAGTTCCGCCTCGATCAGATTGTCCGGGATCGCGGCGCAGTTGAGGGCCACGAAAGGTGCTTGATGGCGTGGGCTGAACTGATGCAACTGACGGGCGAACAATTCCTTGCCGACCCCGGACTCGCCGCTGAACAGCACTGTGGCAGGCGTCGGCGCAACGCGCTGCAAGGCGAGGGTAGCGGCGTTGAAGGCGGCGCTGGCGCCAATGGGTTTTTGCCCGCCGGGCACTTCGCTGTCGTCGTCCCGGGAAGCGGGCGCCGGGGCCGGATGCTGTCTGGGGGCGATGCTGGAGGGCGAGGCGGTGAGGTAACTCAGGTCCTGTTCGACATCGCCCCATTGCTCGGCGGTCTTACCGATCACCCGGCAGGTTTCATGGCCCATGCCCCGGCATTCGGTTTCACGGAAGATCACCAGGCGGCCGAACAGCCCGCTGACATAACCGATGGCATAGCCCAGTTCGGTCCAGCACACCGGATCCTGGCCGATCCCGTGGGCGGCGATATGTTCGTCGGCCTCACAGGAATGGTGCCAGAGGAATTCACCTTCGTAGAAGCCGGAGTCGGCGTCGAATTTGAAGTGCAGGGGTTCGACCTTGGTCATGCCTTCGAGTGTGTGCAGGCGCGTGCCAGCCGAGAAAACCGCCGCGGCATCGGCGTCTGGCCAGCGCTCGCGGATCAATCGCGCATCGCGTGCACCGGACAAATAACCGGTGCGGGTAAACAGGCCGCGAGTCTGTTCCAGTCCCTGGCGCTCGATAATCTCCCGCCGCAGCGCGCCGAAGGATGAACTGTGCAATAGCAGCATGCGCTGGTCGTTGAGCCAGATACGTCCGTCAACGGGGGAAAAGAATAGGCATTCGGCTAACTCGGCCAGGGTCGGCGAGTTGCCCTCGGTCAGTTGAGTACTGTCTCCTCGGGGCGAGAAATGTTCCTCCTGCAACGCGAGATGAGGAAGCAGCGAATGGGGATTATTCATTGTTATATGCCCCTGAGCGAAGTCGACTGATCGAAATGATCAATTAGCAAAACAGTTATTAAACATAACTTTATCATTTGGACAAGTGGCCGGGTGTCGACCGAGCGCCAAACGCCTTGCCCTTTTCACCAGTGCTCCTCTAAAACCTTCAGGCCAGAGCCTTCGCCACCTAAAGCGCGAGGCGACGGAGGAAGTCGGCACAGCCCTTGCTCTAGTGCTTTCACGACGCTGCATCGTTAGCAAGGCAGCGTCAGGCAATTACAAACACAAGAGCCGGGAGACCGAAATGTCGGTAAGTGAACCATCTGTTTTTCTGCGGGACGCGCTGTGGTGCGAACGCATCTTCAATGGCGACTGGATACGTCCATTGGGCGGCGTCAACAGAGTCATCGAGCCGGCCACCGGCGAGGTACTGACCGTCACAGGATTAGCCGATGCGGCGGACATCGCGTTTGCCAGCCTGACCGCTGCCCGTGTTCAACCGGCCTGGGCGGCATTGGGGCCACGGGAACGCGCGGAGATCTTTCGCAAAGCGGCAGCCCTGGCTCAGCATCACTTTGCCGAACTGGCGCTGTACATCGCCCGGGAAAGTGGCGGCAGCTTGTTCAAGGGAGAACATGAGGTTCGCGAGGCGATCGTCTTGTTGCATCAGGCTGCCGGTCTGCTGTCGCAACCCCATGGACTGGTTCTCCCAAGCGAAGCGGGGCGTTTGTCCTATGCACGTCGGTTGCCCCATGGCGTGGTCGGGGTGATCTCACCCTTCAACTTTCCCCTGGTGCTTTCCCTGCGTTCGGTGGCACCGGCGTTGGCGGCCGGCAATGCGGTGGTGCTCAAGCCCGATCCGCAGACCCCGGTCAGTGGTGGTTTCATCATTGCCCGGTTGTTCGAGGCGGCCGGTTTGCCCAAGGGACTGCTGCAGGTTTTGCCGGGCGCAGCGGTGGCCGGCGAGGCCCTGTGCCGCGACCCGCAGGTACGGATGATCGCGTTCACCGGTTCTACCGCGGCCGGGCGCAAGGTTGCGGAGGTGGCTGGGCGTCATCTGAAAAAAGTCGCTCTGGAATTGGGCGGCAAGAACTCGTTGATCGTGCTCGAAGATGCCGATCTTGACTTGGCGGCGAGCAATGCCGCCTGGGGGGCCTGGCTGCATCAGGGGCAAATCTGCATGGGCACCGGACGCATCCTGGCCCATGAATCGATCGCGCAAGAGCTGGTTCGCCGACTGGCAGAGAAAGCCCGGGCAATCACGGTCGGCAATGCCGCTCGTGGCGAGGCGATGCTGGGGCCTTTGATCAACATGCGACAGTTGCAACGCGTGCATGAAATCGTCACGGAGAGTGTGACTGCCGGGGCAACCCTGGAAGCCGGCGGTGAGTTTGCGCAGCTCTTCTACCAACCCACGGTGCTTTCCGGCGTGCGCCCGGGCATGCGCGCATTCGACGAGGAGATCTTCGGCCCGGTCGCCACGGTGGTGAGCTTTTCTAGCGACGATGAGGCCATCGACTTGGCCAATCGCACCGAATATGGCTTGTCCGCAGGGATCATTACGCCTTCGGTCGGGCACGCGATGGCGATTGGCGAGCAACTCAATTGCGGTCTGTTGCACATCAACGATCAGACGGTGGCCGACGAGTGCATCAACCCGTTCGGTGGCCGCGGCAGTTCGGGAAATGGCGGCAGCGTTGGCGGCCCGGCGGATTGGGACGAATACACCCAATGGCAATGGGTGACGGTCAAGGATAAGGCGCCACGCTATCCGTTCTGACGGACAGGATCAGGCCGACGAGGTCGGGCGAGTACACAAAAATAATAAGAGGACTCAACATGAAACTCGACAACAAGACGGTGCTGGTGACCGGGGTCTCCTCGGGTATCGGCGCCGCTACTGCAAGCCTGCTGCGCGCCCACGGCGCCCACGTGATCGGCGTCGATCTGAAGGCTCCGCACATGACCCTGGACGGTTTTGTTCAGGGCGATCTGAGCAGTGCCGAGAACATCGACCGGCTGTTGCCGCAGTTACCGGCACGGATCGACAGTCTGTGCAATATCGCTGGAGTGCCGGGCACTGCAAACCCGCAACTGCTGGCGCAGGTCAACTACCTGGGGCTGCGTCACCTGAGCCAGGCATTGCTGCCGCGAATCACCGCTGGCGGCAGCATCGTCAATATCGCCTCGATCCTCGGCGCCGAGTGGCCGTTACGCCTGGAACAGCACAAGGCGCTGGCACGCATCGAAGGTTTCGCCGCCGCACAAGCCTGGCTGGCCGAGCACCCGGTACCGGATGAGACCTGTTACCAGTATTTCAAGGAAGCCTTGATCGTCTGGAATTACCTGCAGGCCCAGCCCTGGTTTCTCGAACATTCAGTGCGCATGAACAGCGTGGCGCCGGGCCCGGTCTTCACGCCCATCCTCGGCGACTTCGTGAGCATGCTCGGTGAAGCACGAACCCAGGCCGATGCCCATCGCATGAAGCGCCCCGGTTATGCCGATGAGGTGGCGGCGGTGATCGCTTTCCTGTGTGCCGACGAGTCACGCTGGATCAACGGCGTCAACCTGGCAGTCGATGGCGGATTGGCCTCCACCTACATCTGAAACGCAACCAGTAGACAGCGGCGTAAGCCGCTAACTGAGCGTGTTGGCTGGCGCCATGCGTGCAAAGCCATGCCAAAAATAAAAATAATGAGGAGCGTCCATGGACAACGTTAAACGTTGCTTTCGTTTCAAGCATTGCGCCCTGTTTCTGGCGTTATGCAGCGCAGGCGTGATGGTCGAAAGGGTCGAGGCCATGCAAATGGACCTGGGGGATTCCGACTGGAAACTGCGTTGGGACAACACCATCAAGTACAGCCAGGCCTGGCGTCTGCAAGGTCAGGACAGCCGATTAGTCAATGCACCGACCGCCAACGGCCTGTACCCCTCGATCCAGAGTCAGGGCGATAAAAACTTCAGCCGCGGTCTGGTCTCCAACCGTCTGGACTTGTTCTCCGAAATGGACCTCAGCCGGCAAAACTATGGGCTGCGTGTGAGCGGTGCAGCCTGGTACGACGATATCTATAACCAGGACACCGACGACAGCGAGCAACCGCACTTCCTCAGCGAGACCCGCAAGCTCCACGGTCGCGACGCGGAAATTCTCGACGCCTTCGTGTTCCTGCGCGGTGACCTCGGCGAAGACTCCCAGGGCGTGGTGCGTCTGGGCCGGCACAGCCTGATCTACGGTGAAAGCCTGTTCTACGGTGGCAACGGCATCGCCAACGCCCAGGGCCCGACCGATGTGGTCAAGTTGCTCAGCGTGCCGGGAACCCAGTTCAAGGAAATCCTGCGCCCGGTCAATCAGATCTCCGGGCAGTTGCAGATCAACCCGCAGTTGTCGGTGGGCGCTTACTACCAGTTCGAGTGGGAACGCTCCAATCTGCCCGGTGCCGGTAGTTACCTGAGCGATGCCGATGCCATCGGTTACGGCAGCGGTTCGCTGCGCGAAGTGTTTGGCAACGACACGGTGAATGGTGGTGATCTTAAACCGCGAAATTCGGGGCAGGGCGGTATACAGATTCGCTTCAAACCGACCGGGACCGAACTGGAGCTGGGTTTCTACGCCGCGCAGTATCACGACAAAGCCCCGATAGGCCTGTACGCCTACCTCGACGGTGCAGCTGCGGCGGCTACCGGGCTGCCGATCCTGAGCTCTTATCGTCAGGTCTACGCCGAAGATATCAAGACCACCGGCGTGAGCTTCTCCACCGCCTATGGCCCATTCAACTTCGCCGGTGAAACCTCCGTGCGCTGGAATGCGCCGCTGGTGAGCAACCTGCAAGTGGTGACCCCGGGCATGGAGGCCGATGGCGGCGATGACTCACTGTTTGCCCGGGGCAAAACCGCTCACGCCAACCTGTCGGCGATTTACCTGCTGTCGCCTAGTGCTTTTTGGGATGGCGGTTCGGCGCTGGCCGAACTGGCGTGGAACCGTACCCTGAGCGTCACCGAGAACGCCGCGGCGCTGGATTCCAACACCACCCGCGATGCCACGGCGTTGCGGGTATTGGTGGAGCCGGCGTACTTCCAGATTGTCGACGGGATCGACCTGACCGTGCCGATCGGCATGGGTGTGGTGCTCGATGGGCGTTCTTCGGCCGTCAACAAGTCGGGTTTCGGCAATACCCGTGCCGGCGACTGGAGTGTCGGGCTCAAGGCGACCTACCTGCAGCGCTGGGATGTTGGCCTCAACTACGTGAACTTCTTCGGTGCACCGAAAGCCGGGCTGCGCGAGGACGGTAATTTCAGTTACGGGCAATCGCTGGCCGACCGCGACTTTATCTCGCTCTACGTGAAAACCTCATTCTAATAAGGTGGATTCGCCATGCAGAACAAAGCATTTCTCAACACCTGCGTCCTCTCTCTGGCCCTTGCCGGTATCAGCCTGGCGCAAGCAGCGGTGTCGCCTGAGCAGGCTGCCCGTTTGAAGTCTGAACTGACGCCCCTTGGCGGCGAGCGCGCCGGCAATGCCGATGGCAGCATCCCGGCCTGGGACAGCGGTTACACCAAGGTCGCTCCGGGCTACAAACCGGGTGACAAACGTGCCGATCCATTCGCCGGTGAGAAACCGCTGTATTCGATCAAGGCCTCGAACATGGAGCAGTACGCCAGTGTGCTGGCCGAAGGCACCAAGATTCTGTTGAAGAAATACCCGGACTATCGCCTGGACATATACCCGACCCATCGCTCGGCAGCGGCCCCGCAATGGGTGTATGACAACACCGGCAAGAATGCCACCCGTGCCACGCTGGATGTGGAAACCGAAAAAGTCGCCAGCGCCTATGGCGGCATCCCGTTTCCGATCCCGGGCAACGGCGCGCAAGTACTGTGGAACTACCGGTTGTCCTGGCAGGGCGGCGAGACCATCAGCGCACCGTTCGATACCTGGTTGATGACCGCCGGTGGCAAGAAGGTCCAGGCGACCCGAGCCCTGTTCAGCTATCAGTTTCCCTACTACTCCGAAAGTGGCAGCCTGGAAAATTTTGCCGGCAAGTACCAGGTTGGCAAGCTGCTGACCGAACTGCCGTCATCCAAGGCCGGCGAAGGCCTGATGACCCATTGGGACATGGACCCGGCCAACCGTGCGGCCTGGCAGTATCTGGTCGGCCAGCGCCGGGTACGCCGAGCGCCGAACATCGCCTACGACACCCCGGACTTCGTCACCTCTGGTGTCGGTCTGTTTGACGAAGCGTTCATGCTGTTCGGGCCTACCGACCGCTACGATCTCAAGCTTGCGGGCAAGAAAGAACTGATCGTCCCCTACAACAATAACCGTGCCGGCCTGGCCAAGAGCGACGACCTGGTCAAACCGAACTTTCTCAATCCTGATCTGGTGCGTTGGGAGAAGCATCGGGTCTGGGTGGTCGAGGCCACGCTCAAATCCGGCAAGCGCCATGTGGTGCCGCATCGGACCTACTACGTCGACGAGGACTCCTGGCAGATCCTGATGGTCGACGGGTATGACGCCCAAGGCAAACTGGGACGGCAGATGTATTCGCTGACGCTGCTGGCGCCAGACCTGCCGGCGCTCACTGCGCAAGTCATGTGGGGCAGCTACAACCTCGATACCGGCGCCTACTTCCTTAACGCGTCGAGCAACGATCTGGCGGTCCAGTACCAGACGATCGCAAAACCTTCAGCTTCCTATTACACACCGGATGCCATGGCCAACGAAAACATGCGTTGAACCATGGAGCACCGTGACGAGCGAAAAGCTCGTCGCGGTCGCTGGCGATTTTTCAGGCGGGATAAAGACATGAACGTTGAAAAAATCTTTGCGAGTTTTGGTCTGCGATGGAGTGCCTGCGCGCTGGCGTTGTGTCTGTTGGCGAGCACGTCCATGGTTGCGCAGGCTGCGACGTTTGCTGTGCTGCAGCAGTCGGCACTGCCTACCGCCAAGGCCGCGCGCGCGGTATTGCTTGGGTTGGCCCGGGCTGGCGAACGCCTGGTGGCGGTCGGCGAGCGTGGCATCGTGCTGCTCTCGGATGACTCTGGAATGACCTGGCGCCAGGCCCGTGTGCCGGTCAGCGTCAGCCTGACCGCGGTGCAATTTGTCGATGCGGAGCAGGGCTGGGCGGTTGGTCATCTGGGCGTGGTGTTGAACACCGAGGACGGTGGTGAAACCTGGCACAAGCAACTCGACGGTGAGCGTGCCGCCGCGCTGGCGGTGCAGGCCGCGGAGCGCGATGCCGATCAGCCGGGCGGCGCCAGCAACCTTGCGCAGGCTCGGCAGATGCTCGACGACGGGCCGGATAAACCGTTTCTCGACCTGTACTTCAGTGACCGCCTGCATGGCTACATCGTTGGCGCCTACAACCAGATCTATCGCACCGACGACGGCGGGCGAAGCTGGCAGCCGTGGATGCAACATGTGGACAATCCGCAGGGCCTGAACCTGTATGGGATCCGCGCTTCGGGTAACGAGCTGTTGCTGGTGGGAGAGCGCGGTTTGCTGTTGCGTTCGACCGATGCCGGGCATTCGTTCCAGCCTCTGAAATCACCTTATGAAGGCAGCTTTTTCGGTCTGCTCGGCACCCGCGCGGGAGCATTGATTGCCTATGGATTGCGCGGCAACGCCTGGTGGTCCGAGGACCGTGGCAGCAGTTGGCGACGCCTCGACACCGGCATCGAATCAACACTGGCGACAGCCATTGAGCTGCGCGACGGCAGCCTGCTGTTGGCCAGCCAGAGCGGTGAACTCTTGTTCAGCCATGACCAGGGTCGCAGCTTCGACAAACGTCAGAGCCGCAGCGGCGCGACGGTCGCTGCCGTGCAACAGGCGGCCGACGGCGGTCTGGCCAGCGTCGGTTTGAGTGGCGTGGCCACTGACCAGGATCCGCGGGCCTCCGCCAAACCTTGAAACTTCACGGTGTAGCGCTATCGGGCCATGGCCCGTGCAACAGGAGTCAGACTTTGAAAGACGACAAAACCCAAACCGTGATCGGCCGCCTGGAAGACTTCGACCAGGCGTCGGGAAATTTCGCCGAGCGAATGATCTTCAACCATCGACCGCTGGTGATCCTGCTGTGTCTGCTGGTGACGCTGGTGCTCGGTTGGCAAGCCACGCGCATCGGTATCAACGCCAGCTATGAGAAGACCATCCCTACGGGACACCCCTATGTCGCCAACTTCCTGGAGAATCGCAGCGAGTTGAGCGGTCTGGGCAACTCGTTGCGGATCGCTGTGGAGGTCAAACAGGGCAGCATCTTCACCAAGGATTACCTCGACACCCTGGCCAGGCTCAACGACGAGCTCTATCTGCTGCCGGGAGTCGACCGCCCCTACATGAAATCGTTATGGACACCGACCACGCGCTGGACCGCCGTGACCGAGGAAGGGCTCGATGGCGGCACCGTAATCCCCGACGATTACGATGGCTCGGCGACCAGTATCGAACAGGTGCGAACCAACGTCGCCCGTTCCGGTGAAGTCGGCCAATTGGTCGCCGGCAACTTCAAATCCAGCGTGATCTTCGTGCCGTTGCTCGAAGTCAGTCCGCAGACTGGCAAAGCCCTGGACTACGGTGATTTTTCCCGGCAACTGGAAACCCTGCGGGGCAAATACCAGACCGATGACCTGCGAATCCATATCACCGGTTTTACCAAGATCGTCGGTGATCTGATCGAGGGGCTGACCCAGGTACTGCTGTTCTTCGTTGTGGCGGTACTGGTGACCGTGGTGGTGCTCTATGGCTATACCCGTTGCGCGCGCAGCACCCTGGTCGTGGTGACCTGTTCGTTGGTGGCAGTGCTCTGGCAGATGGGATTGCTCGCTTTGCTTGGGTACGAGCTGGACCCGTACTCGGCACTGGTGCCGTTTCTGGTGTTCGCCATCGGCATGAGCCATGGCGCGCAGAAGATGAACGGCATCATGCAGGACGTCGGTCGCGGCACCCACCGAGTGGTGGCCGCGCGTTATACCTTCCGCCGACTGTTCGCCGCCGGCATGACCGCCTTGCTTTGCGATGCCGTGGGCTTCGCCGTGTTGCTGCTGATCAACATCCGGGTGATTCAGGACCTGGCGATCACCGCCAGCCTCGGCGTGGCGGTGCTGATTTTCACCAACCTGATTCTGCTGCCGATTCTGCTCAGCTACATCGGTGTCAGCCCGGCAGCGGCGCAACGCAGCCTGAGTTCGGAAACCGCCGAGCTGCAGGCGCAGATCAAGCATCCGTTGTGGCGTGTGCTCGATTTGTTCACCCAACGGCGTTGGGCCATTGGCGCCATGCTGGGCGGCCTGTTGCTGGCGGCGTTCGGTTTTGCCGTGAGCCTGAACCTGAAAATAGGCGATCTCGATCCCGGCGCCCCGGAGTTGCGGGCCGACTCGCGCTACAACCGCGACGCGCTGTTCATGACCCAAAACTATGCGGCCAGTTCGGACATTTTCGTGGTCATGATCAAGACCCCGGAAGATCAGTGCACGCGCTACGCCAGCCTGTCTGCGGTGGATGCGTTGGCCTGGCAACTGGAGCAATTGCCTGGTGTGGAGTCGACCACTTCAATGGCGGCGATGAGCAAGATCGCCACGGCCGGTTACAACGAAGGCAACTTCAAGTGGTATGAGCTGATCCCCAATGACGGCGCGCTGGGCGCCGTGCAGACCCGGGCACCGCGGGAGCTGTTCAATCAGGGCTGTTCGATGCTGTCGCTGTACGTTTACCTGGCCGATCACAAGGCCGATACCCTGAGTCGGGTGGTGGAGGCCAGCGAGAAATTTATCGCCGGGCACCAGGTCCCAGAGGTCAAGTTCATGCTGGCGGCCGGCAGCGCCGGAATCGAAGCCGCGACCAACATCGTGGTGAAAAAATCCATGCACGAGATGCTGTTCTGGGTCTACGGCGCGGTCAGCCTGCTGTGCCTGCTGACCTTCCGTAGCTGGCGAGCAACCCTTTGCGCGATGCTGCCGCTGATGCTCACCTCGATTCTTTGCGAGGCGCTGATGGTGGGTTTGGGCATGGGCGTAAAAGTGGCGACACTGCCGGTAATCGCGCTCGGGGTGGGTATCGGCATCGACTACGCGCTCTATGTGTTGAGCGTGATCCTGGCTCGAATGCGTGCCGGCGACACTCTGGCCCAAGCCTATTACCAGGCGCTGTTGTTCACCGGCAAAGTGGTATTGCTGACCGGCATGACACTGGCGGTCGCGGTATCGACCTGGGCCTTCTCGCCGATCAAATTCCAGGCCGACATGGGCATCCTGCTGGCCTTCATGTTCCTGGTGAACATGCTCGGTGCCTTGATCCTCCTGCCGGCATTGGCCTGGTTGCTGCTGCCGCAGAAGGTCTTCGCAAAAAAGCCTGAAATGAGTTCGCTGGTGCCACTAGTCAAGGAGCTGTCCCGATAAACGCTGAGTGCGCAATCCCACAGGTTCCGCATGTTGACTGATTGGACCTGTCAGGATTTGTCCGCGACCGGGTTCGTCATGTTGAGCTCGGGTTCCGTCCGCGCTGCCGAACGGGCAATCACGCTGATGATGGTCAGTGCTGCAATCACCAACCCGGGGGAGGTCGCCAGCAATACCCCGGTGGTGCCGGCTCCGGCTGCCAGAATCTGCCCCGCGGCCAAGGGCCCGGCGACTGACCCCAGGCGACCGATGGCCACTGCCGCGCCGACGCCGGTGGCACGCACTGAAGTCGGGTACGACGGCGGTGCCAGGGCGTAAAGCACCAGTTGCGCAGCCATCACAAACAACCCCGCGGCAAACCCGGCGATGCCCATAGGGACAATGCCCACCGACAGGCCGACTCCGGCCAGCGCCACCAGCAACCCGGTATAGACAAACAGCACCACCTTGATGCCGTTGCAGCGATCCAGCAGCAGTCCGCCGAGCAGGGAGCCAAGGGCGCCGCCGATATTGAACAGCATCTGCACCAAGCCAGCCTGGGGTTTGCTGAAACCCTGTTCCAGCAGCAGCGATGGCAGCCAGTTGAGCAACATGTACATCACGGTCAGGGTGAAGAAGTAGCTCAGCCACAGCGCCAGGGTGACGCGGGCCCGGCCTTCGCCGAACAGTGCCTGGCCGGTTGAAGCGCGCACCACGTTGACGGTCCCTTGTTGCTGACGAAAGGCGCTGGATTCGGGCAGCAACAGGATCATCAGCGGTACCACCAGCAACGGCGCGAGACCGCCGATGATGAAGGTCGTCTGCCAATGGTCGGCGAATAGCATGGCGACCACCGCCGCCAGTGCTCCACCCAATGGCACGCCGGCATACATGATGCTGATGGCGGTGCCGCGACGTTGCTCACCGACGGCTTCGGCACACAGGGCGATCAGGTTGGGCAGGGCGGCGCCAAGGCCCAGGCCGGTCATGAAGCGCGCCAGCAGCAGGCCGGAGAAAGTGCTGACATAGGCAGTGCTGAGCGAAAACACGCCGAACAGCAGCACGGCGCCGATGAGGATTTTCTTGCGACCGATGCGATCGGCAATCCAGCCACCGAAGAAGGCGCCCGGCAGCAAGCCGATGATGCCGGCGCTGAACACCCAGCCCATCATTTTCGGGTCCAGGGTAAAAGTTTGGCGCAGGCCCGCGGCGGCAGTGCCGGCGGCCTGCAGGTCGAAGCCTTCAATCAGTGCAACGATAAAACACAGGGCAATGGTCAGCGTCGTACGACGTGATGGGGTATCCATGGCGAACCTCATTATTGTTTTTGTTGGTGTGCTGACGGGTGAGCGCGAGCCTGCTCGCCTCAAGCGATGACAGGCTGGAATTAAGATTAACAAAGATAACTAAAAAATGAACGGCCAAGGTTTTTTGTCAAAAAATGGCGTTAATCTCATTAAAATCAAGGTCATGACGCATTGAGTAAGATGGATCTAAAAATTAGATAATAATATTAATGTTCGGTTATCGGTCATTGTGGATTGACGCCACCCCTCGGCTGTTTCCATTCTCTGGCCTGAGATCCCTGGAACAACCCTGGCGATCCCGTTCAAAAAAAACAACAATAAGTGGACATCGAACATGCCAAAGCTCCCTTGGAACGCCCTTGCGGCGACTTCAGCCTTACCTGTTCGCGCACCTTGCCTGGTCCTGTTGGGCTTGAGTGTGATTGCCACCCCGGCGCTGGCCGAAGGCTTCATCGACGACAGCCATGGCACCTTGACCTTGCGCAATTACTACCTGGATCGCGACTACAAGGATGACGGGGCGAAAACCGCAGCCAGGGAATGGGCTCAGGGTTTCATCATGAATGTGGAGTCGGGCTTTACCCCGGGGGCTGTCGGCTTCGGCCTGGATGCCCGCGGGCTGATGGGGGTGAAGCTGGATTCGTCGCCGGACCGTAGCGGCACCGAGTTGCTGCCGGTGTCCAGCAGCGATAAGCGCGCGGCGGACGAGTATTCGCGCCTGGCCATGACTGCCAAGCTGCGTTTTGCCCAGACCACGGTGAAGACCGGCGATGTGTCGATCTTCCTGCCGTTCGCTTTCGCCAGTCCGTCGCGGCTGCTGCCGCAGACCTTTCGTGGCACCACCCTCAGTTCAAAGGACATCGACGGACTGACCCTCAACACTGGCTACATCGATCGCATCAACAAGCGTGATTCCACTGACTACCAGCCGATGAGCATCGCCTCGCCGAACCGGCGTTTCAATGGCGCGGCCACCTCATCGCACATGGCCTATGTCGGTGGCGATTATCAGGTGACCAAGGACCTCAGCCTGCGCGCCTATCACGCCGAAGTGGCGGACCTTTACCAGCAGAACACCCTGGCCTTGCTGCACAATCAGCAGGTGGGCGAGGGCACGCTGACCACTGATCTGCGCAGTTTTTTCAGCGACGAGGATGGCAGTGCCAAGGCCGGCAAGGTGGACAACCGCAACCTGTCGGCGCTGTTCGGCTACCGCTTTGGTGGCCATCGCCTGAGCCTGGGCTATATGCACGCCAGTGGTGATACGGCGACGCCTTATGTGTCGGGCACCGAGTTGATGGGCATGAGTGAGCTGACCATGAGTTCGGACTTTCTCAATGCCAAGGAGCGGACCTGGCAGGCGATCTACGACTATGACTTCGCCGCCGCCGGGGTGCCCGGCCTGAAGAGCCGGCTGCGTTATGTGCGCGGTGACCATATTGAGCTGACGGCACTGAATGCCGACGACCGCAAGGAGCGGGAATTCCAGATGGAGCTGGGGTATGTGATCCAGAGTGGCCCGCTGAAAAACGTCGGGCTGATGGCGCGCAAGTCGATCTATCGCAATGACTTCCCCGCCGGCGCGGCGTTTCGCGATGAAAACCAGACCCGCTTTCTGGTGCTCTACACCTTGCCGATCTGGTAAGTCGTTTCAGGCCTGATAGACCTTCTTCAGCAGTCGGAGCAATTCGTCGCGTTCGTGGCTGTCGAGGGCGGACGTGGAGTCAAGGTCGCTCTCGGCAGCGATCTGCTTCAATTCCTTGAGCAGCGTCTCGCCGGTCTTGCTGAGAAAAATCCCATAGGAGCGCTTGTCTGGCTTGCAACGCACCCGCACCGCCAGCGCCCGTTCTTCCAGTTTGTTCAGCAGCGGTACTACCTGCGGTGGCTCGATGGCCAAGGCCTTGGCCAGGTCGGTCTGCATCAGCCCGGGGTTTTGGTCGATGATCGCAAGGGCCGAGAACTGCGCCGGCCGCAGATCGTGAGCCGAGAGCCGGCCAATCAGATTCTGGAACAATTTGAGCTGCGCCCGGCGCAAGGCGTAACCGATCAGGTCATCCAGAGCGGAGTCCAGCGGCGCCTGGGTTTCGGCGCTGTCGGCAGGGGCCTCGGGGGCGGCGGCAATCTTGGAAGACTTGGCCATTGCAGGGTGAATCCTCAGGCTAGCGGTTAAGAAGGCTATCTAGTTTGCCGAGATTGGCCGGGGATAGCCATGGTCACTTTCAGATTGCTGAGCTCTGAGCTGATTTCAGGAACAAAAAAACATTCGGTTAATTTTATTAATAGTTAATTGACATAACTATATTTGCGGTTTAGTTTTTGCTCATCTTCAAGCCAAGAACAAGAGAGCATCGCCATGAGCAATTACGAAGGTCGCTGGACAACGGTCAACGTGGAAATCGACGAAGGCATCGCCTGGGTCATCCTCAACCGTCCGGAAAAACGCAACGCCATGAGCCCGACCCTGAACCGCGAGATGATCGACGTTCTGGAAACCCTGGAGCAGGATCCAGCCGCCGGCGTGCTGGTGCTCACCGGTGCCGGTGATTCCTGGACCGCGGGCATGGACCTCAAAGAGTACTTCCGCGAAGTGGACGCCGGCCCGGAAATCCTTCAGGAAAAAATCCGCCGTGAAGCCTCGCAATGGCAATGGAAACTGCTGCGCATGTACGCGAAGCCGACCATCGCCATGGTCAACGGCTGGTGCTTCGGTGGCGGTTTCAGCCCATTGGTAGCCTGCGATCTGGCGATTTGCGCTGATGAAGCAACCTTCGGCCTGTCGGAAATCAACTGGGGCATTCCACCGGGCAATCTGGTGAGCAAAGCGATGGCCGACACCGTGGGCCATCGCCAGTCGCTGTACTACATCATGACCGGCAAGACCTTTGGCGGGCAGAAAGCCGCCGAGATGGGCCTGGTTAACGAGAGCGTACCCCTGGCGCAACTGCGTGAAGTGACAGTCGAGCTTGCGCGTAACTTGTTGGAGAAAAACCCGGTGGTGCTGCGGGCAGCCAAGCACGGCTTCAAGCGTTGCCGCGAACTGACTTGGGAGCAGAACGAAGATTACCTCTACGCCAAGCTCGATCAGTCGCGCCTGCTGGACACCGAAGGTGGCCGCGAGCAGGGCATGAAGCAGTTCCTCGACGACAAGAGCATCAAGCCCGGTTTGCAGACTTACAAACGCTGACATCCGGCGTTGATTCAAGGCGAGCTGGCCGGGCGATCGAGCGTCTGCCAGCTATTCGCCCCGGCGCCCAGGCGCTACTGTGAGCCCCTCGAACGTATTCCCGATAAAGACAATAAAGAGGAATCACCATGCTGGACGTGCCCCTGCTGATCGGCGGCCAGTCGTGCCCCGCCCGAGACGGTCGAACCTTCGAACGGCGTAATCCGGTGACCGGCGAAGTCGTGTCGCGGGTTGCCGCCGCCACCCTGGAAGATGCCGACGCCGCCGTGGCCGCGGCCAAAGCGGCATTTCCCGCCTGGGCGGCCCTGACCCCGAATGAACGACGCACCCGGTTGTTACGTGCGGCCGAGCAGTTGCAGGCCCGCAGCGCGGAATTCATCGCGGCGGCCGGCGAGACCGGTGCCATGGCCAACTGGTACGGTTTCAATGTGCATCTGGCGTCCAACATGCTGCGCGAAGCCGCGTGCATGACCACTCAGATTACCGGCGAAGTCATTCCCTCCGATGTGCCCGGCAGCTTCGCCATGGCCTTGCGTCAACCGTGCGGCGTGGTGCTGGGCATCGCGCCCTGGAACGCCCCGGTGATCCTCGCCACCCGCGCCATCGCCATGCCGTTGGCCTGCGGCAACACCGTGGTGCTCAAGGCGTCGGAACTGAGCCCGGCGGTGCACCGGCTGATCGGCCAGGTGTTGCAGGACGCAGGCCTCGGTGATGGCGTGGTCAACGTCATCAGCAACGCGCCCCAGGATGCCGCAGCGATTGTCGAGCGGCTGATTGCCAACCCGGCGGTGCGTCGGGTCAACTTCACCGGCTCGACCCATGTCGGGCGTATCGTCGGTGAATTGTCGGCGCGTCATCTCAAACCGGCGTTGCTGGAGCTGGGAGGCAAGGCGCCGTTCCTGGTGCTGGAGGATGCCGACCTGGATGCAGCGGTGGAGGCTGCGGCCTTCGGCGCCTTCTTTAATCAGGGACAGATCTGCATGTCCACCGAGCGCCTGATCGTCGATGCCCAAGTGGCCGATGTCTTTGTCGCCAAACTGGCGGCGAAGATCGCCACCTTGCCCGCCGGCAACCCCAATGCCGAAGGTTCGGTGCTCGGTTCGTTGGTGGACAGCAGCGCCGGTGAACGCATCAAGCTGTTGATCGACGATGCCCTCGACAAGGGCGCCACCCTGGTCGCGGGTGGCCGGTTGGAGGGCAGCATTCTGCAGCCGACCTTGCTCGATGGTGTCACCGATGCCATGCGCCTGTACCGTGAAGAGTCCTTTGGCCCGGTTGCGGTGGTGTTGCGCGGCGAGGGCGATGAAGCACTGCTGCGCTTGGCCAACGATTCCGAGTTCGGTCTGTCGGCGGCAATCTTCAGCCGCGATACCGGCCGCGCTCTGGCCCTGGCCCAGCGGGTCGAGTCGGGCATCTGCCATATCAACGGCCCGACCGTGCACGACGAGGCGCAGATGCCCTTCGGCGGGGTCAAGTCCAGCGGTTATGGCAGTTTTGGCGGCAAGGCGTCCATCGAGCAGTTCACCCAATTACGCTGGGTGACCTTGCAGAACGGCCCGCGGCACTACCCGATCTGAGCATCCGCCGCATGTCGGGCGGACGAACGCTTCCGCCCGCGTGCAGGCCAGACATAACAATAACAAGGCTGCAGCCACACGCTGCCATGCCCCGGTTGATCGCTTCCCGGCGGACCGGTGGCATGCCTTGATGGAGGACAAGCACGTGAGTTCCGAATTCAGATCGCCACCCCAGACCGAAACCAACGCGCCGCGTTATCGCCAGGTGTCCATCGGTCAACCTGCGGTCGAGGTCAGCGAAGAGCAGGGCATCCTGCATATGCGCTCTCTGGAACCCTTGGCCGAGTTGCCTGTACGGTTGCTGGATCGCCTGGTGCATTGGGCCCATGTGCGCCCGCAACAGACTTTTATCGCCGCTCGCCAGAACGGCGGCGACTGGCGGCGGGTAAGTTACGCCGAAATGCTGACCAGCGTGCGTGCCATTGCCCAAAGCCTGCTGGGTTACGGGCTGTCGGCCGAGCGACCACTGGCGATCCTCTCGGGCAATGACATCGAGCATTTGCAGATCGCCCTCGGCGCCATGTATGCCGGCATTCCCTATAGTCCGATTTCACCGGCCTATTCGTTGTTGTCCCAGGATTTCGCCAAGCTGCGGCATGTCTGCAATCTGCTGCAACCGGGCCTGGTGTTTGTCAGCGACGCCGCGGCCTATCAGCGGGCGATCGATGCGGTGCTGCCGGCCGAAACGCCGCTGATCACCGTGTGCGGTCAAATTCCTGGCCGCAATCAGGCAAGCTTTGCCAGCCTGCTGGAAAAGCCCGGCGGTGCCGAGGCCGATTGTGCTTTCACGGCTACCGGGCCGGACAGCATCGCCAAATTCCTGTTTACCTCAGGCTCCACCAAGCTGCCCAAGGCAGTGATCACCACCCAGCGCATGCTCTGCGCCAACCAGCAGATGCTGTTGCAGACCTTCCCGGTGTTTGGCGAAGAACCTCCGGTGCTGGTGGACTGGCTGCCGTGGAATCACACCTTCGGCGGCAGTCACAACGTCGGGATCGTGCTGTACAACGGCGGCACCTTTTACCTGGACGATGGCAAGCCGACCGTCCAGGGGTTTGCTGAAACACTGCGCAACCTCACGGAAATATCGCCCACCGCGTACCTCACCGTGCCCAAGGGCTGGGAAGAACTGGTCAATACGCTGGAGCAGAACGAAGAGTTGCGCGAACGTTTCTTCTCGCGCATCAAGCTGTTCTTTTTCGCCGCCGCCGGTTTGTCCCAACGCGTTTGGGATCGCCTGGACCGGGTCGCCGAACAGCATTGTGGCGAACGCATTCGCATGATGGCCGGGCTCGGCATGACCGAGGCGGCACCGTCCTGCACGTTCACCACCGGGCCATTGTCCATGGCCGGCTACATCGGCCTGCCGGCACCCGGTTGTGAAGTGCGGCTGGTGCCGGTGGACGGCAAGCTGGAAGGGCGCTTTCGCGGGCCGCACATCATGCCGGGCTACTGGCGCGCGCCGCAGCAGTCCGCCGAGGTGTTTGATGAGCAGGGTTTCTATTGTTCCGGCGACGCGTTGAAACTGGCCGATGCCGGTAATCCGCAATTGGGGTTGATGTTCGACGGGCGCATCGCCGAGGACTTCAAACTGAGTTCCGGCGTGTTTGTCAGCGTCGGCCCATTACGCAATCGCGCAGTGCTCGAAGGCTCACCCTATGTTCAGGACTTGGTGGTGGCGGCGCCGGACCGCGAGTGCCTGGGTGCGCTGGTCTTCCCCCGGCTGTACGAATGCCGACGTCTGGCCGGATTGAGTGCGGACGCCAGCGATGCCGAGGTCTTGGCCAGCGTGCCGGTGCGAGACTGGTTCGGCGATTGGCTGCAACGGCTCAACCGCGATGCGACCGGTAATGCCAGCCGCCTGGAATGGATTGCGCTACTCGACGAACCCGCCTCCATCGACCGTGGTGAAATCACCGACAAGGGCTCGATCAACCAACGCGCCGTGCTCCAGTGGCGTGCCGACAAGGTCGAGGCGCTGTATCGCGGCGAAGAGCCTTCTATCCTGAGAGCCTAAGATCAAACAATCGCAGCCTTCGGCAGCTCCTGAATGGACCGTGTTCACCCCCGATTATCGGGCCTGGCCCGACTTGTAGGGGCTTGCCAGCGAAGAAAGCCTCATGCCATGCAGCGCCCATGAAAACGCCTTCGCCGGCAAGCCGGCTCCTACGGGTTCGGTGTCGTTCACAGTATCTGTGGAGCTGCCGAAGGCTGCGATTTTTTGATTTTATTTTTAAGCGACCTGACACTCCGCCCCAACGTCTCCTTCGAACCTTGCGTTACTATGGTGACCCACGTTTTCTGGAAGTTGCCTGGATGAGTAAGCCCGGTCAAACGGTGCTGGTCGCGTTGCGCAAGATGATCGCCTCGGGCGAGCTGGCGGCTGGCGAGCGCTTGATGGAAATTCCGACGGCGCAATTGTTCGGGGTTTCGCGAATGCCGGTGCGCATGGCCTTTCGCACGCTGGAGCAGGAAGGCTTGCTGGTGCGTTTTGGCGGGCGCGGGTTTCAGGTGCGTTCGGTCAGCCCCGATGACATTGCCGGTGCGGTAGAAGTGCGGGGCGTACTCGAAGGCCTTGCGGCGCGTCAGACCGCCGAGCGCGGGTTATCGGACGAGGCCCGGGCGACCCTTGAACAGTGCCTGATGCAAGGTGATCAGCTGTTCGACAAGGGATTTGTGACGATCGAGGACCTGGAGGTCTATCACGATCTCAACATGCGTTTTCACGAGGTGATCGTCGAAGGCAGCCACAATCCGGCGATCGCCGACGCCCTGGCGCGCAACGACCACTTGCCGTTCGCGTCGGTGACCGCCCTGGCCGTGGACCGCAACGACATGGTCCGGGAATACCGACGCTTCAACTACGCTCACATGCAGCACCATTCGGTGTTCGATGCCCTGGTCAATCGTCAGGGGGCGCGTGCCGAAGCCATCATGCGCGAGCACGCCAATGCCACATTGCGTTATGCCGAGATCTTCGGCTCGGCGGCGGCCGACGAGCGGATGAAGGTCATTCTCCGCCCGGAATAGGCGCGGTTTTCTTCAGATGTCCAGCACCAACAGCGGCGTTTTCGAGCGCGAGCAGCAAGGAGTGAACTGGTCGTTGCAGGCCTGTTCATCCTCGGTGAGGAACAGGTCACGGTGTTCCGGCACGCCCTCCAGAACCCGAGTCAGGCAAGTGCCACAAATACCCTGTTCGCAGGAAATGGCGATCTCGATGCCCTGGTTTTGCAGCACCTGCACCACGCTCTTGTCGGTCGGCACCTCGAAGACCTGACCGCTGCTGGCGACCTTGATCGAGAAACTGCCATCGGCGTCAGTGTCGATGGGGTTGGCGGCGAAGTACTCGCGGTGCAGGCATTGTTCCTGCCAGCCTTTGGCCTTGGCCGTGTCCAGTACATGCTGCATAAAACCGCCGGGGCCACACACATATAAATGAACGTCATTCTGAGGCGTGGCCAGGACCTTGGCCGCGTCCAGCGCAGTGTCGGGTTCCTGATCGAAATGCAGGAACACCCGGTCGGCAAAAGGCGAGTGTTGCAGGCGTTCGACAAAGGCCGCACGGTCCCGTGATCGGGCACAGTAATGCAGCTCGAAATCCGCGCCGCTGTGGGCCAGGCGTTCGGCCATGCACAAGATCGGCGTGATCCCGATGCCGCCAGCAAACAGCAAGCTGCGCCTGGTTTCATGAGCCAGCGCAAACAGGTTGCGCGGCTCACTGATAGACAGCCGCGTGCCGGGGTGGATCTGCTCGTGCATGGTCAGCGAACCACCGCGAGAGGTCGGATCCTTGAGCACGCCGATCAGGTAGCGATGGCGTTCTTCAGGGTGGTTGCACAGGGAGTATTGTCGGACCAAACCGCCAGGCAGGTGCACATCGATATGCGCACCGGCGCTGAAGGCCGGCAGCGGTCGGTCATCGACACTGACCAGCTCGTAGCTGCAGATGTCCTGGGCTTCGTTGTTGCGGGATACCACCAGCACTTCGATCATGCCATTGACTCCTGCGGCGCTTGTTCCTTCGCGATCAGGCGTTCCAGAACCCGGCGTGACTGCACGCCGCCGGCGTCAATATTGAGCTTGAGCAAGTTGCGGCGGGGGTGACTGAGCAGGTTCTGTTGCTGGCGTTCGAGCATCTCCAGGTCCTCGCTGAAAATCTTGCCCTGACCTTCGCGAATGCTCGCGGTCAGAGCTTGATCCTGCGGATTGAAATTGCGCGCCATGCCCCAGAAGTACCAGATCGAGGTTTCGGTTTGCGGCGTGATGAAGTCGACGACGATGCTCGATGCCTTGAACTGCTGGGGGGCGTGATAACCGCCTTTGCCGGCATGGGCCACGCCGACTTCGATCAGCACATGACTAGGCGGGGTGAAGCGGCAGATCTGCCAGCGATCCACCGGCACATCGTCGGCCAGATTGTTGCCGCGCAGAGCCATGCGCCAGAAGGGCGGGGCCATGATGTTTTCCATGTGGCGGGCGGTGACCACCTCATCGCCGTCGACCGTGGTCACTGGCGGTGCTTCATCGATTTCCTTTTGGCCGATGCTGGACGCATGAACGTAGGTTTCGTGAGTCAGGTCCATCAGGTTGTCGATCATCAGGCGGTAATCGCACTGGATATGGAACAGACCGCCGCCATAGGCCCACTCGTCGCTGACTGCCCATTCCAGGTGGTGGATCAGCGCCGGGTCGGCCAACGCCTGATCGCCAGGCCAGACCCAGATAAATCCGTAGCGCTCGACCACGGCGAATGTTTTGTTGCACGGAAAGCCGCGAACCCGCTGCCCGGGCATTTCCACGGTCTTGCCGTCGCAGCCCATCACCAGGCCGTGATACCCGCACACCAGGTTGCCGTTTTCCACGTAGCCCAAGGACAGCGGAGCGCCGCGATGGGGGCAGAAGTCCTCGACAGCCGCCACTTTGCCTTCGTGCCCGCGATAAAAAACCATCTTCTCACCACAGATCTGACGGCCCAGCGGTTTGTCGGCGATTTCATCGGGCGTACAGGCGACGTACCAGGTGTTCTTGGGGTACATGGAGATTCTCCAAGGTTGTTTTTTGTTATTTAGTGGATCCATTAGTGGTGATTCATGAGGTGGATGTCAAATTAATTCTACTTAATAATGATTTAATGGATCCACTGATGGGTTGAGGACCTCTGCTAAAACCAGTCAGTCAAGCGCGGAATCTGTAGGAACGGAGGTGCGGCGATCCGACTTGCCCGCGAAGACGAAGGTGCAGTCAATATTGATGTGGCCTGATATACCGCTATCGCGGCATGGGTTTCACTGCCGGCCTTGGTGTTTTTGGATTGCATATCCGTTTCTGCGGTAACGGATATGTACCCAAACCCAAACCCAAATCACCCCTCCGAATACCTCCTCATTCATCCACAACCCATATCCCCTCCAGTTAACAAAACATAACGTGGCGTCGATTGTCAGACCTTTCCAAACCCCGATAGGATAAGCCAGCTTCCGAAGGGGCTCTGGATTGCGGGTTTCAGGACTATGCTCTGGAATAGGGCAATCCCGATGAGCACCCCTTACGGCGCCCTGAAGGGTTGAACGACCTAACAATAATAATGTGGGGGTAAGGTCTATGAGTGAGCCTGTCATGGGTGTGAGTATTTGCCGCCCGCCGGCGTTACGCAGGTTCGCGTTGCTGGCTACAGCGCTCTCGCTGTTGGGCTGTACGGTGCTGTCGGCGCCTGCGCTGGCCGCTGCCGCGTCGGCCTCCGACGTGGTCTATTCCGTTGAATCCGCCAAGGCCAGCAAAGGCCTGATGCTCGATGTCGTACACGCTGGCAAACGCCTGGTGGCGGTCGGCGATCGCGGGCACATTCTATATTCCGATGACCAGGGCGCGACCTGGACCCAGGCCAAGGTGCCGACCCGGCAATTGCTGACGGCGGTGTTTTTTGTCGATGACAAACACGGTTGGGCTGTCGGCCATGACGCGCAGATCCTCGCCAGCGAAGACGGCGGTATCACCTGGACCAAACAATTCGAAGACCTGAAACGCGAATCGCCGTTGCTCGACGTCTGGTTCAAGGACGTTGACAGCGGCTTTGCCGTAGGCGCTTACGGTGCCTTGCTGGAAACCACCGACGGCGGTAAAAACTGGGAAGACGCCAGTGATCGCCTGGACAACGAAGACCAGTACCACCTCAACGCCATTGCCGCGGTCAAGGATTCCGGCATTTTCATCGTCGGCGAGCAGGGCAGCATGTTCCGCTCCGCCGATGATGGGCAGACCTGGGAAAAGCTTGAGGGCCCCTACGAAGGCTCGCTGTTCGGTGTGATCGGCACTGCGCAACCGGCCACTCTGCTGGCCTATGGGTTGCGCGGCAATCTCTACCGTTCCACCGATTTCGGCAGCACCTGGGAGCAGGTCGAGCTCAAGGCTGCACGCGGCGCGCTGGAGTTCGGCTTGTCCGGCGCCACGCTGCTCGATGACGGTTCCATCGTGATCGTCGGCAATGGCGGCAGCATCATTCGCAGCACCGACGATGGCGAGACCTTCAGCGTGTTCAACCGCCCGGACCGCATCTCTGTCTCGGCGGTCACGGCGGCAGGCAACGGTAATCTGATTCTGGCAGGACAGGGCGGCGTTCGCGTCACTACGCCAACTGGCGCAGAGAATGGAAAAAACGGGTCGTCCAAATGAGCCGGGCAAATAATAAGAAGGCGGGTCTATGACATCCTTAAGCACTCCTCATCAGGATAAGGCGACGTTTCTCGAACGCCTGATTTTCAACAACCGCCCAGCAGTGATCGCCATCTGCCTGCTGGTCAGTGTTTTCCTGTTCTGGCAGGCGACGCTGATCCGGCCGTCCACCAGTTTCGAAAAAATGATCCCGCTTGAGCATCCGTTCATTGAAAAAATGATGGAGCACCGCAACGATCTGGCGAACCTGGGCAACACGGTGCGGATTTCCGTGGAAGCCACCGACGGCGACATCTTTTCCAAGGAGTACATGGAGACCCTGCGTCAAATCAACGACGAGGTGTTCTACATTTCCGGCGTCGACCGTTCCGGCCTCAAGTCGCTGTGGAGCCCGAGCGTGCGCTGGACCGAGGTGACGGAGGAGGGCTTCGCCGGCGGTGAAGTGATTCCCCAGAGCTATAACGGCTCCCAGCAAAGTCTCGACCTGCTGCGCAACAACGTGCTCAAGTCCGGGCAAGTCGGGCGCCTGGTGGCCAACGATTTCAAGTCGAGCATCGTCGACATCCCGCTGCTGGAGTCCTACCCGGACCCGCAGGATCAGGGCAAGTTGCTGGCGCTGGACTACCGCAAGTTCTCTCACGAGCTCGAAGACAAGATCCGCAATAAGTTCGAAGCGCAGAACCCCAACGTGAAGATCCACATTGTCGGGTTCGCCAAGAAAGTCGGCGACCTGATCGATGGGCTGGTCATGGTGGTGATGTTCTTCGGCGTCGCCTTCGTCATTACCCTGATCCTGCTGTACTGGTTTACCAACTGCATGCGCAGCACCGTGGCGGTATTAAGCACCACGCTGGTGGCAGTGGTCTGGCAGTTGGGCCTGATGCACTTCTTCGGCTTCGGGCTTGACCCGTACTCGATGCTGGTGCCGTTTCTGATCTTCGCCATCGGGATTTCCCACGGCGTACAGAAAATCAACGGTATCGCCTTGCAGTCCAGCGAGGCGGAGAACGCGCTGACTGCGGCACGCCGTACATTCCGTCAGCTGTTTCTGCCGGGAATGATCGCGATCCTCGCGGATGCGGTGGGCTTTATCACGCTGTTGATCATCGATATTGGCGTGATTCGCGAACTGGCCATTGGCGCGTCCATCGGCGTGGCAGTGATCGTGTTCACTAACCTGATTCTGCTGCCGGTGGCGATTTCCTACGTCGGCATCAGCAAACGTGCCGTCGAACGCAGCAAGAAAGACGCGCACCGCGAGCATCCGTTCTGGCGTCTGCTGTCGAATTTCGCCAGCCCCAAAGTCGCACCGATTTCCATTGCCCTGGCGCTGATCGCTTTCGGTGGTGGTCTCTGGTACAGCCAGAACCTGAAAATCGGCGACCTCGACCAGGGCGCGCCGGAGCTGCGTCCGGACTCGCGTTACAACAAGGACAACAGCTTTATCATCAATAACTACTCCACCAGTTCCGATGTGTTGGTGGTGATGGTCAAGACCAAGTCCGAAGGTTGCTCGCGCTATGAAGCCATGGCGCCAATCGACGAGCTGATGTGGAAAATGCAGAACACCGAGGGCGTGCAGTCGGCGATCTCACTGGTGACCGTGTCCAAGCAGATGATCAAGGGCATGAACGAAGGCAACCTGAAATGGGAAACCCTGTCACGCAACCCTGATGTGCTGAACAACTCCATCGCCCGTGCCGATGGCCTGTACAACAATAATTGCTCCCTGGCGCCGGTGCTGGTGTTCCTCAACGACCACAAAGCCGAAACCCTGGACCGCGCGGTGCATGCGGTGCAGGACTTCGCCAAGGAGAACAACAAGGAAGGCCTGGAGTTTATCCTCGCCGCCGGTAATGCCGGGATCGAAGCGGCCACCAACGAGGTGATCAAGCGCTCCGAACTGACGATTCTGGTTCTGGTGTACATCTGTGTCGCGACCATGTGCATGATCACCTTCCGTTCCTGGGCGGCGACCTTGTGCATCGTGCTGCCGCTGGTACTGACCTCGGTCCTCGGCAACGCGTTGATGGCGTTCATGGGCATCGGCGTGAAAGTGGCGACTTTGCCGGTGGTCGCGCTCGGGGTGGGGATTGGCGTGGACTACGGGATCTACATCTACAGCCGACTGGAAAGCTTCCTGCGTGCCGGTCTTCCGCTGCAAGAGGCGTATTACCAGACGCTGAAGTCCACCGGTAAAGCCGTGCTGTTCACCGGCCTGTGCCTGGCGATCGGCGTGTGCACCTGGATCTTCTCGGCGATCAAGTTCCAGGCTGACATGGGCCTGATGCTGACCTTCATGCTGCTGTGGAACATGTTCGGCGCGTTGTGGCTACTGCCAGCGCTGGCGCGGTTCCTGATCAAACCGGAGAAACTGGCGGGGCAGAAGGGCAACTCGCTGTTCGCTCACTGATCCCGGGCAGGAACAGAAAAGCCGCAACCTTGGTTGCGGCTTTTTTTATTCGAAGATCAAAATATCGCAGCCTGATCATTCCCACGCGGAGCATGGGAACGATCAGGTACTGCGTTTTATGACAAATCGGTACCCAGCACCGCATTCAGCGCACTACGCGCATCATCCAACTGCACCAGCGTCGCATGCCGCGCGCCCAACGCATCACGATTCTCGATAGCAGTCAGGATCGCCTTGTGCCGTGGCAGCGCCAGTTCATGCAGATTCGGTCGTTGGTTGGAGTGCTTCAACGCTTCGGCAATCGCCACCGACAGCATGTTGCACAGGTTCGCCAGCAAGTCGTTGTGGGTTGCGTCGGCGATCCGGCTGTGAAAATCCAGATCCGGTTGCAGCAAGGCTTCCGGGGTCGGCGCCGCTTCCATGCGTTGGTAGGCTTCACCGATGGAAGCAATGTCGTCATCAGTGGCGAACTGTGCAGCCAACGCGGCGGCGGCTGGTTCGATGATGCTGCGCACGCTGGTCAACAGATCAAAGAATTCATTTTGTGGACTACTTTGCATCAGCCAGTGCAGCACATCCGGGTCGAGCATGTGCCATTCCTTGCGCTGCTTGACCACCGTGCCGACCCGCGGACGGGAATACACCAGGCCCTTGGCGACCAATACGCGAGTGGCTTCGCGCAGCACCGGCCGGCTGACTGCGTACTCCTCGCACAACAGGGCTTCGGCGGGGAGTTTGTCGTCCGGTTTGAACCGTCCCGAGACGATCTGCATGCCCAGTTCCTGGACGATGCGCGAATGCATGCTTTTGCGGTCGGAGGGTTTGCGGTAATCCATGGGGAACGGCGCGATCCTGAACGATGGGGTGCCGCGCATGATAGCAGGCACGGCGCAATCTTGAGGCAGGGATAAGACACTGTAGGAGCTGGCTTGCCAGCGAAGATGGCGGCACAGCCAACATTGATGTCGACTGACTATCCGCTTTCGCTGGCAAGCCAGCTCCTACAGGGAGGTGATGATGTCAGTGAGAGTGACGCGGCACCTCGGCCCCTCGGCACCCAACCAGGAAGTCAAAGTCGCAACCCTGATCCGCCTGCAGCACATGGTCGATGTACAGCTGGCGATAACCGCCCACGATCAACTGCTGTGGCGGTTGCAGATCCGCCATGCGCGCCGCCAGCTCCGCATCCGGAATGTCCAGGTGCAACCGCCCGTTGGCGCAATCGAGCTCGATCCAGTCGCCTTCCTTCACCGCCGCCAAAGGCCCGCCGGCTGCGGCTTCCGGTGCCACATGCAGAACAACAGTGCCATACGCAGTGCCGCTCATGCGGGCGTCGGAAATCCGCACCATGTCGGTTACGCCCTGGGCCAGCAGCTTGGCCGGCAACCCCATGTTGCCGACTTCGGCCATGCCCGGATAACCCTTCGGTCCGCAGTTTTTCATCACCAGAATCGAGTCGGCATCCACGTCCAGTTCCGGATCGTTGATCCGCGCCTTGTACATGTCGAAGTTTTCGAACACCACCGCACGGCCACGGTGTTGCATCAGCCCGGCACTCGCGGCTGAGGGTTTGAGCACCGCACCGAGTGGCGCCAGATTGCCGCGCAACACGCAGATGCCGCCGTCGGCGCGGATCGGGTTGTCGAGGGTGCGGATCACTTCGTCCTGGCCGTAGATTGGTGCGTCCTTGGTGTTCTCGCCGATGGTTTTGCCATTGACGGTGAGGGCATTCGGGTTCGGAATCAGGTTGGCTTCGCCGAGGCGACGCAGCACCGCGGGCAAACCGCCGGCGTAGTAGAACTCTTCCATCAGAAAGCGCCCGGAGGGTTGCAGGTCGACGATAGTCGGCATGCCGCGACCGATGCGGGTCCAGTCATCCAGGTCCAGCTCGACACCGATGCGCCCGGCGATGGCTTTCAAGTGGATCACCGCGTTGGTCGAACCGCCGATAGCAGCGTTCACACGGATGGCGTTTTCGAAGGCTTCCTTGGTGAGGATTTTCGACAGTTTCAAATCTTCGCGCACCATCTCTACCGCGCGCATGCCGGACATGTGCGCCAACACATAACGGCGCGCATCGACCGCCGGAATCGCCGCGTTGTGGGGCAGGGAAGTGCCGAGCGCTTCGGCCATGCAGGCCATGGTCGAGGCCGTGCCCATGGTGTTGCAGGTACCGGCCGAGCGTGACATGCCGCCCTCGGCCGCGAGGAAATCATCGATGGTGATGGTGCCCGCCTTGACCTGTTCGCTGAGCTGCCAGACCACTGTGCCCGAGCCGATGTCCTGGCCCTTGTGTTTACCGTTAAGCATCGGCCCGCCGGTGACGACAATCGCCGGCACGTCGCAACTGGCGGCGCCCATCAGCAGCGCCGGGGTGGTTTTGTCGCAACCGGTGAGCAGCACCACGCCATCGATCGGGTTACCGCGAATCGCTTCCTCGACGTCCATGCTCGCCAGGTTGCGGGTGAGCATGGCGGTGGGGCGCAGGTTCGATTCGCCGTTGGAGAACACCGGGAATTCCACCGGAAAGCCGCCGGCTTCGATCACCCCACGCTTGACGTGCTCGGCAATCTGCCGGAAATGCGCGTTGCACGGGGTCAGTTCCGACCAGGTATTGCAGATGCCGATGATCGGCTTGCCGTGGAACTGATGGTCGGCGATGCCCTGATTCTTCATCCAGCTGCGGTACATGAAGCCGTTCTTGTCGGCGGTGCCAAACCATTGGGCGGAGCGCAGGGTGGGTTTCTTATCAGACATGATCGATTCTCTTATTGTATGACTATATTGTTCGGACTACGGCGTAACATAAGCGCAATTTCGGCTGTTTGGAAGTGTTGTTGGTTAAATAGTATTACTATATAGTCGTTTTCAACGGAGGGATGGCCCTGGCGGTTTTCTGCGAGAGGCGTCCCCCGAGGTTCTATAACAACAACAATCGGAGACCGAACTCATGAGCCAGGAACTGCGGCTTATTCGCCGCATCACGCTGAAACTGATTCCCTTCCTGATCCTGCTGTACCTGATCGCCTATGTGGATCGCTCCGCGGTAGGTTTCGCCAAGCTGCACATGGGCGCTGACATCGGTCTGGGCGACGCGGCTTACGGCCTGGGTGCCGGGCTGTTCTTCATTGGCTATTTCCTGCTGGAAATCCCCAGCAACCTGATGCTCGACCGCTTCGGCGCCCGGCGCTGGTTCGCGCGGATCATGGTCACCTGGGGCGCCATCACCATCGGCATGGCGTTCGTCCAGGGACCGAACAGCTTCTATGTAATGCGCTTTCTGCTCGGTGCGGCCGAAGCCGGGTTCTTCCCGGGCGTTCTGTACTACATCACCCAATGGTTCCCGATCCGCCATCGCGGCAAGATCCTCGGGTTGTTCATCCTTTCCCAACCCATCGCGATGATGATCACCGGCCCGGTGTCCGGCGGTTTGCTCGGCATGGACGGGATTCTTGGGCTGCACGGCTGGCAGTGGCTGTTCATCGTCATCGGTACACCCGCGATCCTGCTGACCTGGTCGGTACTGCGTTACTTGCCGGATGGTCCGCAACAAGTGAAGTGGATGGACCAGTCTGAGAAAGACTGGCTAACCGGCGAGCTGAAAAAGGACCTGGAACAATACGGCCAGACTCGCCACGGCAATCCGCTGCATGCACTGAAGGACAAACGCGTGTTGCTGCTGGCGCTGTTCTATCTACCGGTGACCCTGAGCATCTACGGTCTTGGTTTGTGGTTGCCGACGTTGATCAAGCAGTTCGGTGGTACTGATCTGGTGACCGGTTTCGTGTCATCGGTGCCGTACATCTTCGGGATCATCGGTTTGCTGATTATTCCGCGCAGTTCCGATCGCTTGAATGATCGCTACGGTCATTTGGCGGTGCTGTATGTGTTGGGCGCCATCGGTCTGTTCCTCAGCGCCTGGCTGACGGTGCCGGTGCTGCAATTGGCGGCGCTGTGCCTGGTGGCGTTCGCGCTGTTTTCCTGCACTGCGGTGTTCTGGACCTTGCCGGGTCGCTTCTTCGCCGGCGCCAGTGCCGCGGCGGGGATCGCGTTGATCAACTCGGTGGGCAACCTCGGTGGCTACATCGGTCCGTTCGTGATCGGTGCGCTGAAGGAATACACCGGCAATCTGGCGTCGGGGTTGTACTTCTTGTCTTGCGTGATGGTGTTCGGCCTGGTGCTGACGGGTGTGGTTTATCGGCTGCTGGAGCGTAAGCATGTGCTGCCGGCCGATGAGTTTGCGGCCAGTGCGCGTGGGGCTACCCGTATCTGAGGTCAACACAATTCAAATGTGGGAGCGGGCGTGCTCGCGAAGGCGTCGTGTCAGTCACCAGTGATGTTGAATGTGATGGCCTCTTCGCGAGCAAGCCCGGTCCCACATTGGTCCTGCGTTGTTTTGAAGTTTTGCGTTAACAGGAGAAAATCATGCGTTTAGTTCAGTTCGAATTGAGTAACGGCGAACGCCGCGTCGGCGTGGTCGAGGACGGCCTGGTGCGCGAAGTGCAGGATGCGCGCTCGGTGCGGGATCTGGCGCTGGCGGCGATCGAGGCGGGCGTCAATCTTGAGCAACAGGTTCAAACCCTGGGGTTGGGCATCAGCCACGACTATTCAGCGCTGCTGGCCAATCTGCAAATCCTCCCACCGCTGGATCACCCGGACCCCGCGCACATGCTGGTCAGCGGCACCGGCTTGACCCATCTGGGCAGCGCTTCGGCCCGGGACAAAATGCATCAGCAGGTCGGCGACGAAACCGCCATGACCGACACCATGCGCATCTTCAAGTGGGGCGTGGAGGGCGGTAAACCCGCGAGCGGCCAAGCCGGCGTGCAACCGGAGTGGTTCTACAAGGGCGACGGCAGCATCGTTGTGCGACCGGGCCAACCGTTCCCGCTGCCGCCGTTCGCCGAAGATGCCGGGGAGGAACCCGAACTCAGCGGTCTCTATGTAATCGGCCACGACGGCAAACCGTATCGCCTCGGTTTCGCGGTGGGCAACGAGTTCTCCGATCATGTGATGGAGCGCAAGAATTACCTTTATCTGGCCCATTCGAAATTGCGCAGTTGCAGTTATGGCCCGGAGCTTCGGGTCGGCGAATTGCCCCAGCATCTGGCAGGCACCAGCCGCATCCTGCGCGATGGTGAAGTGCTGTGGCAGAACGAATTCCTCAGTGGCGAAGCGAACATGTGCCACAGCCTGGAAAACCTCGAGTACCACCATTTCAAGTACAGCCAGTTCCTGAGCCCCGGAGACGTGCATATTCACTTCTTCGGCACCGCGACCCTGTCTTTCGCTGACGGCATCCGCACCCAACCGGGTGATGTGTTCGAGATCAGCCAGGCCGAGTTCGGCGCGCCCTTGATCAACGGCATTGCACCGGTTGAAGCGGCGTTTGAACCCGGCACCGTCGGCACACTTTAAGGAGACACCCATGACCCGGATTCTTGGTCACAATTACATTGGCGGTCAGCGCAGCGCTGCTGGCACCGTCAAACTCCAGAGCGTCGATGCCAGCACGGGCGAGGCTTTGCCCCACGATTTCTATCAGGCCACCCCTGAAGAAGTCGACGCCGCCGCGAAGGCTGCCGCCGTTGCTTACCCGGCCTATCGCAGCCTGAGCGCTGAACGACGCGCGCAATTCCTAGATGCGATTGCCGATGAACTGGATGCCCTGGGCGATGACTTTGTTGCCGTGGTCTGCCGCGAAACCGCGTTGCCGGCCGGCCGTATTCAAGGTGAGCGTGGGCGCACCAGCGGCCAGATGCGTTTGTTCGCCAAGGTGCTGCGGCGCGGTGATTTCTATGGGGCGCGGATTGATCGGGCATTGCCTGAGCGCAAGCCATTGCCGCGTCCGGACCTGCGTCAGTACCGCATCGGCCTCGGGCCGGTCGCGGTGTTTGGCGCGAGTAACTTTCCATTGGCGTTTTCCACGGCAGGCGGCGACACCGCTTCGGCATTGGCCGCCGGTTGCCCGGTGGTGTTCAAGGCCCACAGTGGCCACATGGCAACCGCCGAGTGGGTGGCCGACGCCGTGATCCGCGCCGCGGAGAAAACCGCCATGCCCGCCGGTGTGTTCAACATGATCTATGGTGGCGGGGTGGGTGAAGCGCTGGTCAAGCACCTGGCGATTCAGGCGGTCGGTTTTACCGGCTCACTGAAGGGTGGTCGTGCGCTGTGCGACATGGCCGCGGCACGTGCGCAGCCGATTCCGGTGTTTGCCGAGATGTCGAGCATCAACCCGGTGATCGTGCTGCCTCAAGCGCTGCAAGTTCGTGCTGAAAGCATCGCCCGTGACCTCACGGCTTCGGTGGTCCAGGGTTGTGGGCAGTTCTGTACCAATCCGGGGTTGGTGATCGGCATTCGTTCGCCGCAGTTCAGTGGATTCATGCAGCAAGTGGCCGGATTGATCGGTGATCAGCCGGCACAGACCATGCTTAACTCCGGCACCTTGAACAGCTATGGCAAAGGCCTGCAAAAACTCCTCGCACATTCGCAGATCGAGCATCTGGCGGGCAGTCCACAGCAAGGCAATCAGGCACAGCCGCAACTGTTCAAGGCCGATGTCAACCTGTTGATCGATGGCGATGAAGTGCTGCAAGAAGAAGTATTCGGTCCGACCACGGTATTTGTCGAAGTAGCGGATCAGGCGCAACTCAGTGCCGCGTTGAATGGTCTGCACGGACAACTGACAGCAACCATTATCGGTGAACCGGCGGACTTCGAGCACTTTGGAGAGCTGACGGCATTGCTGGAGCAGAAGGTCGGACGGATCCTGCTCAACGGCTATCCAACCGGCGTGGAAGTCTGCGACGCGATGGTCCATGGCGGGCCATATCCCGCGACTTCCGATGCGCGCGGCACATCGGTGGGCACCCTGGCCATCGACCGTTTCCTGCGCCCGGTGTGCTTCCAGAACTACCCCGACAGCCTGCTGCCGGAAGCGCTGAAGAATGGCAATCCGTTGCGCATCCAGCGCCTGGTCGATGGCAAGCCATCGCGCGAGGCTCTCTAGCAGCCCACAACTGATTGGCTCGGTCCGCTGAAACTGATCGTTCCCACGCTCCGCGTGGGAATGCAGCCCGTGACGCTCCGCGTCGCATCAACAGCCGAACGCAGAGCGTCCGTTGAGGCATTCCTTTGCTGCGCGTGGGAACGATCATTGCGGTGTGATGAGCTATCATTGCGTTTTTCCCATTCAAAGATTGACTGCCATGACTGCCGTAACCAACACTTTGATCGAAGCCCTCGAACACTGCGACATGCTGGAGATCGACGGGCTGCACGCTTTCGATTTCTCCCTCGATGAAGACGATAACCTGCACATCGAATGCATGGACGGTCGGGCGCTCAAGCGCTGGGAGTTCAGCGTGGCGCAAATCGCGGCGGCGACTTTCGATCCTGACTTGAAGAGCTGGATCATAATCGGTGATTCCGGCGAGCACCGGTTGGTGCCGATGGAAGCCTTCGGCGGTGGTGACGACGAGGACGAAACGAATGAGGATGCGTAACTTCTGGCCGCTGTTGATGGCCGGAAGCGTCGGCGCAATGGGCGTGCAAGCGGCCCCGGCCGACAGTTACCAGTTGCTGGTGGGCTCGTACACCGCCGGCCAGAGCGAGGGGATTTATCGTCTGAACTTCGATAGCCGCACCGGGCAGATCGACGCCAACCCCCTGCAAGTGGTGAAGAGCGCCAACCCGTCCTGGCTGGCGGTGTCCAAAGATCAACAGCGCCTGTTCGCGGTCAACGAAAACGGCCCCGGTCAGGCCGATCCGGTAGGTCGTGTGAGCAGTTATGCGATCGACCCCAAGACCCATGAGTTGAGCCTGATCAGTCAGGTGCAAACCCTGGGCAACGAACCGACGCACTCGAGCGTCAGCGGTGATGCCAGTCACGTGTTTGTCAGCAACTACTCGGTGGCTGAAGACCCGGGCGGCACTCTGGCGGTGTTACCAATGGGCAGCGATGGCGCGCTCAAACCGGTCGTGCAGATGAGCAGTCATCCGTCCAGCCGGGTCAATCCCGAGCGGCAGAAGTCGGCGCATGTGCATTCGGTGATTTCATCGCCGGATGGCCAATACGTGTTTTCCAACGACTTGGGGGCGGACAAGATTTTTGTCTATCGCTTCGATCCCAAGGCCAATCCGGAGCGGCCGTTGACCGCCGCCAAACCGGCGTCCGTCCAGTTACCACCCGGCAGCGGGCCGCGACACTTGTTGTTCAGCGCCGATGGTAAACATGCCTGGCTGACCCTGGAAATGAGCGCGCAAGTCGCGGTGTTCGATTACCGGGACGGCAAGCTTGAGCAAACGCAATTGGTCGATCTGGCGGCGGGTCTGCCTACCTCGGGCAAGGCCGCGGCTGCGCTTCACGCCTCGGCCGATGGCAAATTCCTTTACGTCAGCAACCGTGGCACCACCAATCAGTTGCTGGTGTTCGCCATCGACCCGGCGACCGGGCACTTGAAAGAGCTTCAGCGCCGCTCGGTGGACGGTGATCACCCGCGCGAGTTCAGCCTCGACCCAAGTGGCAAGTTCGTGCTGATTGCCAATCAGAAAAGCCATCAGATTGTGGTCGTCGAGCGCGATGCCAAGACCGGTCTGTTGGGTAAAACCGTGCAGAAACTGCCGATGGATGCCCCCAGCGACCTCAAGTTTCTGGTGCGTCAATAGACCGCAGGCCCCAGATGATGGGGCCTGCAACCTTCTATTAATGAGACTGATATCGGCTAATGCTACAAAGCATTTCAAGGCGCCGACCCTCGGGAGTTAAGTTTGCTTCACGGTCCAACCGGGCAAAGCAAGCCAACTGAACACGAGGAATACCGCCATGAACTTCAATCTCTTCTCTGTCATCGCTGCTTCCGCTATCTCTGCCACTGTTGCATTGCCCGCCAATGCCAACGTTGAAATCAGCGAGAAAAAATCCCACGCCCAGAGCTACACCCAGAAATACCTGCAACAGAGCGCCAACTTCTACGCCGCTCTGGATCACAAAGCTCAACACTGAAATGTAAGCCCTGCACCTTTTATGCAGGAGCGAAGTCACTTGCCGATCGAGCTGTAAGCATCGAAAAGCGCTGAAGTGATGTCGCTCCTGCATAACGCGTTTACGACAGCATCATATTGCTATCAATGTATTGCTTGATATCACATGGCCATGAGTTTAGATTTGACGCTGATTTTTTGACTCCTTCCTCAATAAGGATCGACAGCAATGGCGATGCGTCTGGCAGTGGTTCTCCTGTTTCTCTATTCCACCCCGATTCTGTCGGCCGCCGAGCCCATTCCCAGCGAGCCGGAGGCGGCCCGCGAGCGCTTGATGAGCTTTGTCGAGGACTGAAACACGCTGGGTTAATGATCAATAAAACTGATAGCTACTATGCATAAAGGTCGCTAGTTATCTTCTGTTTTTTGATCGATTCTGTGGGCACTGAAACATGCCCACGGAGAACACCATGGCCAGCGCAATCATTACTTCTGCCAAACACGGCGCCTACCTGGCTATCGGTCTTTACGTGGCCATGGTGTTGGTCGTCAGCCTATCGGCTCAATCGCAACACAGCATTCAAGCACCGATCCAGGTCGCTTATCCCGCCATTCAATTCGAACACCGCGCTCAGAACTCAGTGGTCGATCACGTCGACGTGGCGGGAGTGGTCGGCGCATGAACGGAAGCAAACTCTGGGTCATCGCCTTCCTGGCATTCATGACCAATGGCACTTCCTTGTTGGGGATCGGGCAGGGTTCGGCGGGGTCGGTGGCGCGGGCCATCGAATGCAACCACAACATCGCCCACAACATTCAGACGGCCAAGGCCCTGGAGCTGCTGGTGGGTAATCCGCCGATCAAATCCAATGGCGAATTCTTCGGGCCGTTCCAGGTGGATTGCTCGGCGTTGGGGATGTGCTCGGTATTGGCATGAATCCCCAATCCCCCCTGTAGGAGCGAGGCTTGCCCGCGAAGAACGATGACGCGGTTTACTTGAACACCGCAGTGGATTCTTCGCGGGCAAGCCTCGCTCCTACAGGGGGCGCGGTTATTTCTTCATTATTGATGTGAACAGGTCTGACTCGATGAAGCGCTGCAACCACGCCTGCAACCGCACATAAGGCGTCTGCCCGAACCAATCGCGATCCACGTGGGCGAATTGCCGTACGAACGGCATCAGGGCGATGTCCGCCAGGCTCGGATGCCCGGCCAGCAAGTAGTCGCGTCCCTCCAGCAATTCATCCAGCTTGCGCAAGAACACCTCGCCCTCTGACCGGTAAAACTCCATCGGCTGCTCGGGATAACGCTCGGCGTACTTGTAGCGATTCAGGTGCACCTTGAACACCTGATCGTTCTCTTCGATCAGTGCGGCGCTGCGTTGCTGTCCTTGCGGATCATCCTTGAGCAACCAGTCCTGCGGATCATTCTGCGCCAATGCCCAGCACATGATTTCCAGGCTCTCATCGATCACCCGTCCATCCACACTCAGCACCGGGACCGTGCCTTTGCTCGACAGTGCGAGCATTTCGGCCGGTTTGGCCTTGAGGCTCACCTCGACGATATTCACCTCAACCCCTGAATAACGCAGCGCCATGCGTGCGCGCATGGCGTAGGGGCAGCGGCGGAATGAATACAGCGTATTCATTTCACCTCCAGGGTACTCAGGCCGTTGCCTTGGCGGTGGACTTGTATCTGCACCGGAATCCGTTCATGCATTTCCTGCACGTGGGAAATCACCGCAACTTTGCGTCCTTGCGCTTGCAGACCGTCGAGTGCATCCATGGCCAGTTGCAGGGATTCCGGATCGAGGCTGCCGAAGCCTTCGTCGATGAACAGCGATTCGATTTTCAGCGTGCTCGACGCCATCGACGCCAAACCGAGCGCCAACGCCAGCGACACCAGGAATGTCTCGCCGCCGGACAGCGAGTGCACCGAGCGCAGTTCATCGCCCATCTCGGTGTCCATCACCAATAAGCCGAGCATGCTGCCGCCGCGTTTCAAACGATAGCGCCGCACCAGTTGTCGCAACTGGACGTTGGCGTGGTGCACCAGCAGGTCGAGGTTGTAGGCCTGGGCGATCTTGCGGAAGGTGTCGCCGGTGGCCGAACCGATCAGCGCATTCAAGCGTGCCCAGCGCTGGTATTCGGTATAGGCGTCGGCGATCTGCTGCGCCAGCGCCTGATTGGCGTTCTGTCGACGTTGATCCTCGGCCTGTTCCGCGCGCAATTCGGCGCAACGATGTTCGCTGGCGGCGAACAGGTTTTGCAGCTCTGCCAGCGTCGTGGCCAGTTGTTCGGCATCGAGATTGCCGTTGTGCTGCGCCTGATGATCGAGCAAGCGTTGATCGCGCTCCTGCAACAGCACATTGGCTTGCTCGATGGCTTTTTCGCTCTGCTGCAATCGTTGGCGTAGTTCGCTGACGTGTTGGTCGTCGACGCTCAACAGATCTTCCAGCCCGCCGTCGTCCAGCTCTGGATGTTGCGCGCGCCAGTCGGCAATTTTGCCACTCAGCTCGCGATCTTCAGTTTCCAGAGCCTGCGAACGTTCCTGCTGCGCCTTGAGTTCAGCGGCCAGTTGCACCAAGCGCGTGCGCACGGTTTGCAATTCCTGATTGGCCGTCGCTTCGGCAGTGCGCGCCTGCTCGACGGCCTGATCCAGTTGCTGCTGCCACTGTTCGGCGCTGGCATGTTCGCCGAGCAGTCGCGTCAGTTTTTCCTGGCAAGCCTGTTGCTGCCCGGTCAACGCCGTGAACTGCTGCTGCGCAGCGTCCTGTTGCTGAATGCGGGTCTGCTGGCGGTCCTGTTCTTTCTCCAGCGTCTGCTGGCGTTGTTGCTGTTCGCCGAGTTCATCGCGCTGCTGGTCGAGTTGTTGCAGACGCTGGGCGATTTGCCGGTCGAGCTGCATGAAGGTCGCGGCGGGTTCGTTGCGCAGCGCTTCCAGCGTCTCGGCTGGCAGCAGGGTGCTGAACGCGGTCAGTTCTTCGTCCAGACGTTGGCGGTCGCCGCTCAACTCGCGTTGCTGGTTGATCAGGTGCTGTGTTGCCTGTTGGTTCGCCGTTTCGGCGCTGCGCAGTTGTTGCGCAAGGCGTGCGGCGTCCTGCTGCAGGGTGAGCAGGGCGGTTTGCCGTTGTTCATCCTGAGTGATGCTCTGGTTCAACTGGCTGCTTTGTTGGGTTAGCCAGGTATCGCGTTTGCTTGCGTCCTGGGCCAACAGTTGCGCGGACAGTGGGTGCGCTTCCAGGCTCGGCGTCAGGCCTTGTTGCTGAGCCGCGAGCTGTTCTTGCTGTTGCAGCAATTCCTTTTGCTGAGCAATCAAACCGCCGACTTCGGCGCGCAGATCGGTGAGTTTTTCCTTGAGCAGGTCGACGGCTTTCTGAGCGTTGGCCTGTTCGCTTTCATCATGCCGGCCGAGGCTTTGCAGCAAGGCTTCGGGCTGATGATAAGGATGGTCCGGGCTGCCACAAACTGGGCACGGCTGATCGTCCTGCAACTGCGCACGCAGTTCTTCGACACTGGCACTGCGCGCCAGACGCTGACGCTCCAGCAGTTCGCGGGTGACGGTCAGGGTCTGTTCGGCGACGGTCAGTTCGGCCTTGGTCTTCACGCCATCCTGGGTCAGACGATCGCGGTCTTGCTGAGCGGCAAGTTGCCGCTGCTGAAGCTCGGCACCGCGTTTGTTCAGTTCCTGCTGGCTGGCCCACAGTCGTGTCAGTTCTTCAAAGGCCCGCAGTTGCTTGCGGTTGTCTTGCAGCAGGCTGCCGAGGATCTGAATCTGCTCGGCCACCGCTTCGGGCTCGGCGCCGGCTTCTTTGTACAGCACCTCAAGGCTCTGGCGCTGGGTGGCCAATTCCTCGGCGGCGCGGGCGGCGCTTTGCTCCAGGGCGGCCAGTTCGGCCTGGCCCTTGTTCAGGCGATTGCCGATCAGCATCAGTTGTTGCAGGCGATCGCGGTAGGCGTTCCAGGCATCGCTCAACGGCGCCAGATGGGTGCTTTGCTCAAGCTCACCGGCAATCCGCTGCAACCGTTCGGCGACCTGTTTCTGTTGGTCGAGCAAACCCTGGATCTTGCCCTGACCCTGAGTGCAGGCCAGTTCCGCCTGCTGCTTGAGGTCGGCACTGAGGCTGGCGTCCTTGACCAGGCGGGCGAGGGTGCTTTGCTCTTCGAAGGCTTGACGCAGCAGTGGCGCGCTGGAGGCGTGTTGGCTTTGCGCTTGGGTCAGCGCCGTTTGGGCGGTGCTCAGGCTCTGTTCGAGTTGAGTCTGTCGCTCGGTCAGTTCACTTTGGAGTTGCGTGTGCTGTTGGATCTGCGCCGCCAGCGGGGTGAGCTGGGCGGTAAGTTCGGTTTTGCGTGCGAACTGATGACGTTGCGGAGCCAGTTGTTCTAGACGGGTCAGCTTCAAGCGCTCGCTGGCCAGGCTGTTCCAGTGTTGCTGGGCGGCTTGCAGTTGCTCAGTGGCGCTCTGTTGCGCGTCCTGCAACTGGCGCAGGTCCTTGAGCCAGGTGTGTTGCAACTCCAACTGTTTGAGCTGCGCCTGTTGGGTCTTGAGTTGCTGTTGCGCGTCGTTGAAGCGCTCATCCAGCTCGGCCCGGTCTTGCGGCGACAGCGGTGTGACTCCGGTGGCCTGGTCCTGCAACAGCTTGTGGGCTTCGCGAGCTTCTTTGGTCTTGTCGAAAGCGCGGCGACCGAGACGGGTGTAGAGCGCGGTATCGGTGAGCTTTTCCAGCAGTTCGCTGCGGTCGTTGTCGTCAGCCTTGAGGAAAGCGCTGAACTCGCTCTGAGCGAGCATTACGGCGCGGGTGAACTGTTCGAAGTTCAGGCCCAACGCGGCTTCGAGTTGAGCTTTGTATTCGCCTTTCTGGCTGGCCAGCAGTTGATCCTGATCGATGTCGCGCAGGCTCTGGCGACTGGCTTGCAGCTTGCCACCGGCCTTTTCCCGAGCGCGATTGGCCTCCCAGCGAGCGCGATAGCGGCGACCGTCGATGCCGACGAAATCCACTTCCGCATAACCTTCGCCGGTGCCACGGCGCAGCAGGGTGCGCGGGTCGCCGGTGCCGATTTCGCCATCGGCGTCCGGGACCTTGGCATCGCGGCCGGTGTTGTTCAGGCGCGGCACGGCGCCAAACAGCGCCAGGCACAGGGCATCGAGCAGCGTGCTTTTGCCGGCGCCGGTCGGCCCGGTAATCGCGAACAGGCCGGCACTGGCCAAGGGCTCCGCGGTGAAGTCGATTTCAAACGGCCCAGCCAGGGAGGCGAGGTTTTTTAGACGGATCGCGAGGATCTTCATGGCTGTTCGCTCTCCATCTGCACGTCTTGCAACAGCTCGGCGAAGTCCTTGAGCGTTTGCGCGTCGACCTCACTGCCGTAGTTGTCCTGCCATGCGCGGCTGAACAGTTCCTGCGGCGTCAACTGATCCAGTTCGATCAAGGTGGCGCCATCATCGACGCCCTCGCGGCTGCCGTTGCCGGCATATTCGGCGGCAATCCGCACCAACCGCACGGCTTTGCCTTGCAGCGCCGTCTCCACTTGATGGCGCAGATCCGGTTGCGGTTCGTCGAGACGAACCCGCACTTCCAGCCACGGCTGACGCTGGATATCGGCGAGCAGGTCGATGTTGGGCAGGTCGGCCAGTTGCAACAGAATCTCCGCCAACGGCGCGGAGCCGAGGCGTTGCAAGTGGACGGAACGCGGAATCAGGCGCGGTTCGACGCTGACCAATGTTTCGCCATCGAGCTGAATGTCGAGGATCTGATGCTGGTAATTGATCTCGGAGAACGACAACGGAATCGGCGAGCCGCAGTAGCGAATGCGCTCTTCACCATTGACCTTCTGCGGCTTGTGCAAATGCCCGAGGGCGACATAGCTGATGCTCGGCCCGAACAGACTGGCGGGCAGGGCTTCGGCGTTGCCGATGATCAAACTGCGCTCGGAATCTTCCGAAACCGAACCGCCGGCCATGTGCGCATGGCTGATGGCGATCAGCGCCTGGCCCGGCTTGCGCTTGATATTCGCGGCTTCAATCAGCCATTCATGAACCTGGCCGATGCCACGCAAATAGTTATCGCCCAAATGCGCGCCAGTCACTTCGGCGGGGCGCAGGAACGGCAGCGCCAGGCACCAGGCGGCAATTTCGCCGCTGGCATCAGGCAACGGCAGCAATAGGCGTTCGGCATCCAGTTGGCCGTCGTCGAGCCACAGCACGCGACCGAGGGCGTGAGTACGTAAACGCCGCATCAACGGCGCGGGCAGTTCGATCCGCGAGCCGGAGTCATGGTTGCCGGCGATCATCACGATGGTCAGCAACGGCTGCTGCTCGTGGGCGCTGACGATGAAATCGTAGAGGCGTTCCTGGGCTTTGACCGGCGGGTTGACCGTGTCAAAGATATCGCCGGCGATCAGCAGCACATCGGGCTGATCCAGCTTCAGCTGACGCAGCAGCCAGTCAAGAAAACAGGCGTGTTCGAAATCGCGCTCCTGGCCGTGCAGGTTCTGCCCAAGGTGCCAGTCGGAGGTGTGAAACAGACGCAAGGCGTACTCCGTAGGAAATAAGGTGATGGCCGCGAGGAAAATGGTGGCGGCTAAAGAGGGGGGAGTTTACTGGCAAATGTGCAAAGGAACACGGGTTTGGGGATGTCGAAGCTTTGCAGAGGAACACGATCCCTGTAGGAGCGAGGCTTGCCCGCGAAGAACGATGACTCGATGCATCTGTTAGACCGCGTCATCGTTCTTCGCGGGCAAGCCTCGCTCCTACAGGTGATTGGTGTGCCTCGGCAGGAGGCTGCAATCTTTTGATTCTATTTGGGATAAAGCGGCGGCAACCCGCTATCGCCAACCATATCCTGAACCCCTTCGGCCGTCGGAATCGCACGAATCGCGCGCCAGAGATCTTCGCCTTGCCAGTATTGGCCGGTTTCGCTGTAGAGCGCGCCGTTCAGACCGTCGAGGGCATCGGACAAGGGCACGAAGCGCGCCGCCATGTCGGCCAGGGTTTCTGGTTGCTGGCGGGCCCAGGCGTCGAGGGCCTGGCGGGTGGCGTGGGAGTCGTTGGCCTGGCAGGCGCGCTTGAGGTCGTCGAGCAAGGTGCGTGGGCTCGGGCCGGTCTGCGCCGCTCGCAGGATTGCCGGTTGCCAGCGGGCGCGCCACCAGAGGCCGAAGCCCAGCAGGGTGGTGCAGGCCAGAATCACGGTGCTGAGTTTCCACCACCAGAGGGCTTTGTTGTTGGCGCCGGACATCACCTGCGGGCTGCCTGCCGGGGTATCGACGATCAGGCTCGGATTGCTCGCCACTTGCAGTGTGCGGGCCGGCAGGCTGCTGTGTTCCAGGTGATCCTCGAAGGTGTTCCACCAGACTACTTCAACGCTCGGCAAGTCGATGGCGCCGGTGCGGGTCGGCACCAGGGCTTCACGGTCCTCGCGACTGCCGATCAAGCCGCGTTCGCTGCTCTGGTTGCCCAGCACCGGTTGATCCGGGTAGCGCCGCAGGCCGTTGATCTCGGTGGCGGGCAACGGAGGCAGTTGCGAACTGGCGAGGCCTTCGGCGTTCAAGATCAGGCTGCGGGTCAGCGAGTCGCCGACCTGCGCAAGATCCGGTTCCGGGCTCCAGCTTTCGCTCAGGCTCAGGCTGCGGGCCGGCAGCCAGGGAACATCGGCCGGATACGTGCCGGGTTTGGCCTTGACCGTCAATGGGATTTCGGCGGATTTGACGCGCATCAGCTTGCCCGGCCTCGGCCCTTGAGGTGTTGCGTCCTGGGACGGCAAGGTATCGACCAGTGTGGCGCTGAACATCTGCGCTGGAATGGTCAATTCACCGCTGTGCTGCGGGTAGATCGCGTAGCGCATTTCGATCACGCCATGGCGCAATCCGTTGATGACTTTTTCGTAGGTGCGCGAGTCGCCTAGCTGTTCGATGCGCGCATCGGGAATCTGCAATGGGGTCAGGCTGCTGTCGTCATACAGCGACACCGAATGGTAAATGCGCAAGGTCAGGATCGCCTGAGCCTGCACATAGACGCTGTTCTGGTCGAGGCTGGCCTCGATGAACACCGGCGCCAGTGCGTTGCTGCTGTCCTGGGTTTCGCTCTCGATCACCTGCACGGTAATCGGCTGGCTCTGGACGTCGCCCAGTTGCAGCGATGGAATCACCACGCTGCCGTTTTGCCGGGGCAGCAGGGTGATGATCCAGCGGGTGGTTGCTTGAGTGTCGCCGTTGAGGGTGTTCAATTGGTTGACCTGACGGGTGCCGCGCACCTCGAACAGCGGCTCCAGCGGGGTCAGGTCGGGTTTGCCGAACTGGGTCACGTCGCTGGTTTCCAGGGTCAATTCGACTGTCTCGCCGGAATTCAGGCGGCTGCGATCGACGCTGGCGACCAGCCCTGCGGCTTGGGCCTGAACGGCACAGAGCAACAGGGCGGGCAACAGTGCGAGCAAGAAGGCGGTGAAGCGGGTCATCGAGTTTTTCCCTGATCCTGATGTTGTTGCTGTTCGTACCAAAATTTGCGTCGGAGTAATTCACCGGGGTCATCCGGGATCTTGCGCAGCCATTGTTCCAGCGCCTGGCGCTGTTCGCCTTCGAGCATGTCGCTGGCCGGGCGCCGCGGTGGCGTGGTGCTTTGCTCATCCCCCAACTCGCTGCCGGGGACCTCATTGGCGCCCGGTTGCGGTGGCGTCGTGGGCGGCTGTTCGGCGTCCGGCGTGGTTTGCTCGGCGTCGGTTTTCGGCTGGCCATCGCTTGGTTGGGTGGCACTGCCCGGCGGCGTTTCCTGGGTGATGGTTTCGGTTTCTCCATCGGCGGTTTTGTCCGGCTCGACGGGCGGCGCTGAGGCTTTCTGTTTGAGCAGACTTTCCACCAATGCCTTATTGGTCAGGGCAGGGCGCAGATCCGGTTGACGTTCCAATGCTTGTTCGTAAGCATCCAGCGCTGCTTCCAGCTCACCGCTTTTGGCCAGGGCGTTACCCCGATTGTAGTGGGCGTGGGCATCGCTGCCTTGGGCAAACCGCTGGGCGGCGCCACTGTAGTCGCCGGCTTCATAGAGCGCCACGCCTTGCCATTGCGGATCTTCGAAATGTTGCACGGCTTCGGCCGGACGCTTTTGTTTGAGCAAATGCAGGCCCTGCTGATCGGGACGCAGCCACAAGTCTTCGAAGTCGAAGGCGTAGCTCGGTTGCGGCAGCAGGAACAGCAGCGGCAGGCAGAACAGCCAACCCCGGCGCCCGGCACAGGCGGCCAGTAATAACAGCGGCAACAGCAGCCAGTAGCCCTGATCGGCCCAAGTGTCGAGGCGCAATGTCTGACCGTCGTTGCGCAGATCCCGTGGGCCGTCGAGCAGGCCAAGGCCGCGCAGATCGGCATCGTCCAGACGCGCCTGGCGATAACGTCCGCCCAGGCCATTGGCAAAGGCTTTCAGGCTGGGACCGTCCAGATTCGGCACCAGAATCGCGCCCAGATCATCCTTGAGGAAACTGCCGTCGTCCTGCGCGACCGGCGCACCTTCGGCGGTGCCGATACCGAGCATCAGAAATGGCGTGGACCTGTCGTCCAGCGACTGACGAATGCCTTGGCGTTCCTGTTCCGTCAGCGACGAACCGATCAGCAGGATCCGCCCCTGGCCGAGGGCGCCCTGATCCAGCAGCGTCAGGGCCTTGGCCACCGCCAGATCGGCACGATGACCGGCTTGGGGCATCAGCGACGGCTTGAGCGCATCCAGCAGGTTGCGGCTGGTCGACAGGTCATCCGAAAGCGGTACCAGAGTGTGAGCGCTGCCGGCGTAGACGACGATTGCGGTCTGCGCGTCGCTGCGGTTTTGCAACAGGTCGAACAGTTTGCGCCGGGCCTGTTCCAGTCTGTTCGGCGCCACGTCGGTGGCGAGCATTTCCGGGGTCAGTTCAAGCAATATCACCAGCGGGTCAGCGGGTTTCTGACCAGTTTGCTCGACGCGCTGCCAGCTCGGCCCCAGCAGGGCCAGCACGGCCAGCACCCAAGCCAGGCCCAGAGCGACCCACGGCAGTTTGCTCTCGCGACCGCTGCCACCACTGAGCAGCGCGGCATGGAAGGCCGGCGGCAGAATCATTTGCCAGCGGCCGGCGCGCTTCTGTCGGTGCCAGAGTTGCCAGAGCAACCACCCCAGCAACGGCAACAACAGCAGCCACCAAGGGCGGAGCCAGTGCGGCCAGAGCGCAATCATCGGCGCCTCCGCAGACGCAGGCGTTTGAGTCGCTGACGCCAGTCGGGCCGTTGCGTTTGCACAAGCCGCTCTTTGGTAAATAGCCCCTTGGTAAACAGCCGTTGCAACGGGTTATCTGGCCAACGCACGCGGACAACCAGCAGCAGGCTCAACAGCAATGCCATCGCCAAAGGCCAGTGATACAACGCTTGGGCCGGGCGGGCCTGCGTGGGTTGCTGGGTCACCGGTTCCAGTTTGTCGAGGGTGAGCTTGATCGCCTGTAATTCCTTGCCGTCGTGGGCGCGGAAGTACTGGCCGCCAGTGGCTTGGGCGATGGCCTTCAAGGCCGGTTCGTCGAGGTCCAGGCTCGGGTTGACGCCCAGAAATCCCAGGGTGCCACTTTGCTCCGGATCGGCGCCGATACCGATAGGGTAGATTTTCACGCCTTCTGTGGCCGCCAGGCGTGCGGCGGTCAGCGGATCGATTTCGCCGCCATTGTTGGCGCCATCGGTGACCAGAATCAGCACACGACTTTGTGCCGGGCGTTGACGCAGGCGTTTGAGGGCCAGGCCGATGGCATCGCCAATCGCGGTGTTCTTGCCGGCAATGCCAATCCGCGCTTCGTCGAGCCACACGCGAACGGTGTGCCGGTCGAAGGTTAGCGGCGCTTGCAGATAGGCCTGGCTGCCGAACAGGATCAACCCGACCCGGTCACCGTCGCGACTTTCAAGAAAATCACCGAGCAAATGCTGCACCAGCGCCAGTCGGCTGACGTCTTCGTTCTGCCACTGCATGTCGGGGAAGTCCATGGAGCCGGACACGTCCACCGCCACCAGCAGATCGCGGCCACTGGCGGCAACCGGCAGGGGTTCGCCGAGCCATTGCGGGCGCGCCGCGGCGATCAGCAATAACAGCCACAGCAAAATGAACGGTGCTTGCTGACGCCACGCAGGCAGATTCGCCCGGGCGCGACGGCGGGCCAGGCCTTCGAGGTCGCTGAGAAAGCTGACTTTGAGCGCCGGTTCGCCGCTGTCGGCCACCGGCAGCAGTACCCGCATCACCCAGGGCAGTGGCAGCAGGGCGAAGATCCACGGCCAGGCGAACTCAAACATGTTTGCGAATCCAGGTGTCGACGGCTTGAGTCAGCCCAGCGATGGCCTTGTCGTCGAGTTTGCATTCAGGTTTGTAGGCGCCTTCCACCAGCACCATCCAGCGCGTGAGGCCGGCGGCCGGGCAGCGATTATCGAGGAACGCCAGCCATTTGCGCCCGTTAAGGGTATGGCTCTGGCTGTAGGGGTAATGGTTGCGGCACAGCCGTTTGAGCAACCCGTTGAGTTGCTGCAGCCAGGCACCGGCCGGGGCTCCGTCATAGGGTTTGGGCATTCGGGCGAGTTCGGCCAGGGCGGCGAGACGCACCGGGTCCAGCGGTTGTTCGGCGCGGACGACAGGGCGCTTGTTTGGAATGAAACGGCGCAACTGCCACAGGCCGAAACCGATCAGTGGCAGCAACAACAGTAGCAGCCACCAGCCCGGCGCCGGCGGCCAGAAGCCGATCGGTGGCGGGGAAATCAGCGGTTGCAGTTGATCGACGCTGCTCATCGACTTTTCCCCGGACGTTGCGGATTCAAGTATTCGCGCAGTTGCTCGACCATTTCGCTTTGGGTGCTCAACGGCATCAGCAACACCCGCAGCTTTTGCGCCAGCAGTTCCCAGCGGGCGATACGTGCTTCAGCTTGTGCGCGATAGGCTTGGCGCAAATCGAAATTCAACGTGTCGAGTTCCAGTTGCGCCCCGCGTTCGGCAAAACGAAGCAAGCCGGCGGCGGGCAGGGCGTGATCCAGTGGATCGGATACGGGCAGCAGCAACAGGTCGCAATGACGCGACAACAGACTCAGCTGCTGTTCGGCGCTGTCGGACAAGGCGCGTTCGTCGCAGATCACGATCACCAGGCTGCCGGGGCGCAACACTTCCCGGGCACGGCGCAGGGCAATGCCGAAGGCGTCGCGGTCCGGCTCACGTTCGGTGTGCAGCGACTGATTGACCCGCACCAGTCGGTTAAGCAATTGCAGCAGGCTCTGTTTGCTGCGTCGCGGCTTGATTTCGTAGTGCTCGTCGTCGCCGAACACCAGCCCGCCGACCCGGTCGTTATGACCCAACGCGGCCCAGCCAATCAGGCTCGCTGCCTGGGCGGCAAGTACCGATTTGAACATCAGCCCCGAACCGAAAAACAGCCGGCGGCTCTGTTCGACCATGATGAAAATCGGCCGCTCGCGTTCTTCATGGAATAGCTTGGTATGAGGCTCCTGGGTCCGGGCGGTGACGCGCCAGTCGATGCTTCGCACATCATCACCAGCCTGATAGACCCGCACCTGATCGAAGTCCACCCCACGCCCGCGCAGTTTGGAGTGGTGCAGGCCGATCAGCGGGCTGCGCTGGCTCGGCGTGGAAAACAGCTGCACTTCACGCACGCGATGGCGCATCTCGATCAGCTCGGCGAGGCTGACACGGATGCCCGGCTCGGGCGGCAGGAGGGCGTTCATCGGGGTCAAGCGACGGCTACGACGTCGAGAATCCGCTGGACCACCCGGTCCTGGTCGATGCCAGCAGCTTCTGCTTCAAAGGAAAGAATGATGCGGTGGCGCAACACATCGAACAGCACCGCCTGAATGTCTTCCGGGCTGACGAAGTCGCGACCGGCGAGCCAGGCATGGGCCCGGGCGCAACGGTCGAGGGCGATGGAGCCGCGCGGGCTGGCGCCGTAGGCGATCCATTCAGCCATTTCCGGGTCGAACTTGGCCGGGATGCGCGTGGCCATGACCAGTTGCACCAGGTATTCCTCCACGGCGTCGGCCATGTACAACCCGAGGATTTCCTTGCGCGCGGCGAAGATTGCCTGCTGGCTGACCCGGCGCTCAGGCTTGGTTTCGCCGTGCAGCGCTTCGCCGCGAGCCTGTTGCAGAATCCGGCGCTCGACGGCGGCGTCAGGGAAGCCGATTTTCACGTGCATCAGGAAACGGTCGAGCTGGGCTTCGGGCAGCGGGTAGGTACCTTCCTGCTCGATAGGGTTTTGTGTGGCCATGACCAGAAACAGCGGCGACAGATCGTACGTGCTGCGCCCGACGCTGACCTGACGTTCGCCCATGGCTTCGAGCAGAGCCGACTGGACCTTGGCCGGAGCACGGTTGATTTCGTCCGCCAGTACCAGGTTGTGGAAGATCGGGCCTTGTTGGAACACGAAACTTCCGGTTTCCGGGCGATAAATTTCCGTGCCGGTGATGTCGGCCGGCAGCAGGTCGGGGGTGAACTGGATGCGATGGAACTGGGCTTCGATGCCTTCGGCGAGTTCTTTGATGGCCTTGGTCTTGGCCAGCCCCGGAGCTCCCTCGACCAGCATGTGGCCGTCGGCGAGCAAGGCGATGAGCAAGCGCTCGATGAGTTTTTCCTGGCCGAGAATCTGCGTTGAAAGAAAGGTTCGCAGCGCAAGCAGCGCTTCACGATGTTCCATCGATTGACTGTTCCTGGAAAGGGTGACCGAAGACGTTCGAATAACGCCATGGCTGGGGGCGTTACTTTAATCCATCGCGGGGGGCGGCGACTAACGGCATTTTGTGCAAAGTACGGGAATTGATGGGCGAAACTGTTGGAATTTTGTAGGGGGTGGGTATTGCGGTGTTCTTTTGGACGCCTTCGCGGGCAAGCCTCGCTCCTACAGGTATTGAGTCGGACACATTATTGCAGTGCCTCGGTACCTGTAGGAGCGAGGCTTGCCCGCGAAGGCGTCCGTTCAGCCACCTTCAGAGTTCGCTGATGTAAGTACCAGTCCCCTTAAGAATGTTCTGCAAGGTTTCTTCCACCTCAACCAGGTCCTGCGCATCGGTGCTATGCAGAATTTCCAGCGAATCTTCGCCATCGAGCACATCGACGTCCGCGGCGGCGATTTCGATCAGCAGGCGGTCGGGGCTGAGGGTGACTTTCACACCGTTGAGGGCCGAAGGCTTGTCGTGGAAGATGATCTCCAGTTCATCCTCGTCCGGAAAGCGGCTCATCAGGAACATTTCGCCCTCGGCGCTGGTGCAGCAGAGCATGGCCAAGTTGTCTTCTTCTTCGTCGCACGGGTTGACGATCAAGAGGTCAGTTGTCATTTGCATGGGAAAATCCTGGCTCGGCGAGCGTGGTGAACGTAACAAAAGACAATTCTGCCAGCCCTCGGGAATTTCTGCTCGGCTGAGTGTCAGAAGATGTGTCGTGAACATTCACTGTGTCATTGGTCATTTTTGGCACGCAGGTGCCGTAAAACCGGGCATAAAACGCCCATTTTCCTGCACGACTGCTAGTGTTGTTCGAGGCACATGCCGCGAGTTGCGTGCCGATGACCGAATATGTCGCAGCGCTGCAAGCATGGCCCTTGCCGCACTCGTTAAGCTGCGCAACGGATGAGCACCCGTAAAGGCATTGCCTGTTGCCTTGGCAGTCGTTTTTGCAGATGCCCATTCTTGGAAGGTGAATGTGACCTGAGTGTCTCGTCCAGCTTCACCCACCTGTCATCCTGTTTCCTCTGCCCGAGAATCAGGAACAGGGTGACGGATTGCCCCGAAAGGGGTTTGCACGCGACGCTTCCATCAATAACAAGCCCAAGCGGAGTACCACAGATGGCGTTCTTCACCGCAGCCAGCAAAGCCGACTTCCAGCACCAACTGCAAGCGGCACTGGCGCAGCACATCAGTGAACAGGCACTGCCACAAGTGGCGCTGTTCGCTGAACAATTCTTCGGCATTATTTCCCTCGACGAGCTGACCCAGCGTCGGTTGTCCGATCTCGCCGGCTGCACCCTTTCTGCGTGGCGCCTGCTTGAGCGCTTCGATCACGCGCATCCGCAAGTGCGCGTCTATAACCCTGACTACGAACGCCACGGCTGGCAGTCGACCCACACCGCGGTCGAAGTGCTGCACCACGATCTGCCGTTTCTGGTGGACTCGGTGCGCACCGAGCTGAACCGTCGCGGCTACAGCATTCATACCCTGCAAACCACTGTGCTGAGCGTGCGTCGCGGCAGCAAGGGCGAGCTGTTGGAAATCCTGCCGAAGGGCACCCAGGGCGAAGGCATTCTGCAAGAATCGCTGATGTACCTGGAAATCGACCGTTGCGCCAACACGGCCGAACTGAATGTGCTGACCAAAGAGCTGGAGCAGGTTCTCGGTGAAGTCCGCGTCGCGGTCGCCGATTTCGAACCGATGAAAGCCAAGGTCCAGGAACTGATCGAAGGCATCGACAACAGCCAGTTCATCATCAACGCCGACGAAAAGTCCGAAATCAAGAGCTTCCTGGAATGGCTGGTGGGCAACCACTTCACCTTCCTGGGCTACGAAGAATTCGTGGTGGGCGAGGATCAGAACGGCGGTCACATCGACTATGACCAGAACTCGTTCCTCGGCCTGACCAAACTGTTGCGCGCCGGCCTGACGGTCGATGATCTGCGTATCGAAGACTACGCCGTGAACTACCTGCGCGAACCGACGCCGCTGTCGTTCGCCAAGGCTGCACACCCAAGCCGTGTTCACCGTCCGGCATACCCGGATTACGTGTCGATTCGTCAGATCGATGCCGATGGCAAGGTTATCAAGGAATGCCGTTTCATGGGCCTGTACACCTCCTCGGTGTATGGCGAAAGCGTGCGGGTCATTCCTTACATCCGTCGCAAGGTCGAGATCATCGAACAGCGTTCGGGCTTCCAGGCCAAGGCTCACTTGGGCAAGGAACTGGCCCAGGTGCTTGAAGTGTTGCCGCGCGACGACCTGTTCCAGACCCCGGTGGACGAGCTGTTCACCACTGTGATGTCGATCGTACAGATCCAGGAACGCAACAAGATTCGCGTGTTCCTGCGCAAAGACCCGTATGGCCGTTTCTGCTACTGCCTGGCCTACGTGCCGCGCGACATCTACTCCACCGAAGTGCGCCAGAAGATCCAGCAAGTGCTGATGGATCGTCTGAAAGCCTCGGACTGCGAGTTCTGGACCTTCTTCTCCGAGTCCGTGCTGGCCCGTGTGCAACTGATTCTGCGCGTCGATCCGAAGAACCGTCTGGACATCGACCCGATTCTGCTGGAAAAAGAAGTGGTGCAGGCATGCCGCAGCTGGCAGGACGACTACGCGAGCCTGGTGGTCGAAAGCTTCGGCGAAGCCCACGGCACCAACGTGCTGGCCGACTTCCCGAAAGGTTTCCCGGCCGGTTACCGCGAGCGTTTCGCAGCCCACTCGGCTGTGGTCGACATGCAGCACCTGCTGAGCCTGAACGAAAAAAATCCGCTGGTCATGAGCTTCTATCAGCCATTGGCTCAGGTTTCCGGTCAGCGAATGCTGCACTGCAAGCTGTACCACGCCGATACGCCGCTGGCGTTGTCCGACGTGTTGCCGATCCTGGAAAACCTTGGTCTGCGTGTGCTGGGTGAGTTCCCGTATCGCCTGCGTCACAACAATGGCCGCGAATTCTGGATTCACGACTTCGCGTTTACCGCCGCCGAAGGCCTGGAACTCGACATCCAGCAACTCAACGACACCTTGCAGGACGCATTTGTCCACATCGTGCGTGGCGATGCCGAGAACGATGCCTTTAACCGCCTGGTGCTGACCGCCGGTTTGCCATGGCGCGACGTGGCGCTGCTGCGTGCTTACGCCCGCTACATGAAGCAGATCCGCCTGGGCTTCGACCTGGGTTACATCGCCAGCACCCTGAACAACCACACCGACATCGCTCGCGAGTTGACCCGGTTGTTCAAGACCCGCTTCTACCTGGCGCGCAAACTCGCCAGTGATGATCTGGAAGACAAGCAACAACGCCTGGAACACGCGATTCTGGCAGCACTGGACGATGTTCAGGTGCTCAACGAAGACCGCATCCTGCGTCGTTACCTGGACCTGATCAAAGCGACCCTGCGGACCAACTTCTACCAGACCGACGCCCACGGTCAGAACAAGTCCTACTTCAGCTTCAAGTTCAACCCGCACCAGATTCCAGAGCTGCCGAAGCCGGTACCGAAGTTCGAAATCTTCGTTTACTCGCCTCGCGTTGAAGGCGTGCACCTGCGCTTTGGCAACGTTGCTCGCGGTGGTCTGCGCTGGTCCGACCGTGAAGAAGACTTCCGTACTGAAGTCCTGGGCCTGGTAAAAGCCCAGCAAGTGAAGAACTCGGTGATCGTGCCGGTCGGTGCGAAGGGCGGTTTCCTGCCGCGTCGCCTGCCACTGGGCGGCAGTCGTGACGAGATCGCGGCCGAGGGCATCGCCTGCTACCGCATCTTCATCTCGGGCCTGTTGGACATCACCGACAACCTGAAAGACGGCGCGCTGGTACCGCCGGCCAACGTCGTGCGTCATGACGACGATGACCCGTACCTGGTGGTGGCGGCGGACAAGGGCACTGCGACCTTCTCCGACATCGCCAACGGCATCGCCATCGATTACGGCTTCTGGCTGGGTGATGCGTTCGCTTCCGGCGGCTCGGCAGGTTACGACCACAAGAAAATGGGCATCACCGCCAAGGGCGCGTGGGTCGGCGTACAGCGCCACTTCCGCGAACGCGGCATCAATGTTCAGGAAGACAGCATCACTGTGGTAGGCGTCGGCGACATGGCCGGTGACGTGTTCGGTAACGGCTTGCTGATGTCCGACAAGCTGCAACTGGTCGCAGCGTTCAACCACCTGCACATCTTCATCGACCCGAATCCGGAGCCTGCCAACAGCTTCGCCGAGCGTCAGCGTCTGTTCGATCTGCCGCGTTCGGCCTGGTCGGATTACGACACCAGCATCATGTCCGAAGGCGGCGGGATCTTCTCGCGCAGCGCGAAGAGCATTGCGATTTCCCCGCAGATGCAAGAGCGCTTCGACATTCAGGCGGACAAACTGACCCCGACCGAACTGCTCAATGCCTTGCTCAAGGCACCGGTGGATCTGTTGTGGAACGGCGGTATCGGTACGTACGTGAAAGCCAGCTCCGAAAGCCACGCCGATGTCGGCGACAAGGCCAACGATGCACTGCGCGTGAACGGCAACGAACTGCGCTGCAAAGTCGTGGGTGAGGGCGGTAACCTCGGTATGACTCAGTTGGGTCGTGTCGAGTTTGGTCTGAATGGCGGCGGTTCCAACACCGACTTCATCGATAATGCCGGTGGTGTGGACTGCTCCGACCACGAAGTGAACATCAAGATTCTGCTGAACGAAGTGGTACACGCCGGTGACATGACCGACAAGCAACGTAACCAGTTGCTGGCGAGCATGACCGACGAAGTCGGCAACCTGGTGCTTGGCAACAACTACAAGCAGACTCAGGCACTGTCCCTGGCGGCACGCCGTGCCTTGCCGCGGATTGCTGAATACAAGCGTCTGATGAACGATCTGGAAGGCCGCGGCAAGCTGGATCGCGCCATCGAGTTCCTGCCAGCTGAAGAGGCGATCAACGAGCGCGTCGCGGCGGGCCATGGCCTGACCCGTGCCGAGCTGTCGGTGCTGATCTCCTACAGCAAGATCGACCTCAAGGAAGCGCTGCTCAACTCCTTGGTGCCGGACGACGATTACCTGACCCGCGACATGGAAACCGCTTTCCCGCCGACGCTGGTGAGCAAGTTCTCCGCTGCCATGCGCCGTCACCGTCTGAAGCGTGAAATCGTCAGCACCCAGATCGCCAACGATCTGGTCAACCACATGGGCATCACCTTCGTTCAACGACTCAAAGAGTCGACCGGCATGAGCCCGGCGAACGTGGCCGGTGCTTATGTGATCGTTCGCGACATCTTCCATCTCCCGCACTGGTTCCGTCAGATCGAAGCCCTGGACTACCAGGTCTCCGCTGATGTGCAACTGGAGCTGATGGACGAGCTGATGCGTCTGGGTCGCCGCGCTACGCGCTGGTTCCTGCGTGCCCGTCGCAACGAGCAGAACGCTGCCCGTGACGTCGCGCACTTCGGTCCGCATCTGAAAGAGCTGGGTCTCAAGCTCGACGATCTGCTCAGTGGCGAAATCCGCGAAACCTGGCAGGCCCGTTATCAGGCGTATGTCGCAGCCGGTGTGCCGGAGTTGCTGGCGCGCATGGTTGCAGGCACCACTCACCTGTACACCTTGCTGCCGATCATCGAGGCCTCGGATGTGACCGGTCAGGACGCAGCGGACGTGGCCAAAGCCTACTTCGCCGTGGGTAGCGCGCTGGACATCACCTGGTACCTGCAACAGATCAGCGCTCTGCCGGTTGAAAACAACTGGCAGGCCCTGGCCCGTGAAGCGTTCCGCGACGATGTCGACTGGCAACAACGTGCGATCACCATCTCCGTCCTGCAACAGGGCGATGGCACCCAGGACGTGGAAACACGCTTGGCGCTGTGGATGGAAGAGCACGAAGGCATGATCGAACGCTGGCGCGCGATGCTGGTGGAAATCCGTGCCGCCAGCGGCACTGACTACGCCATGTACGCGGTGGCCAACCGTGAACTGCTGGACCTGGCGTTGAGTGGGCAAGCGGTAGTGCCTGCCGCTACGCCTGCCGCTGTCAGCACCGAGCTGGAACCGGCTGCCTGATAGGCGTTGAATGAAAAAAGCCCTGTCTCGAAAGAGATGGGGCTTTTTTTTGTCTGAAGGTTTTGTGGTGTCTGGTCGGGCCTCATCGCGGGCAAGCCTCGCTCCTACAGGGTTTATGTTGGTCGCGAAAATTTCGTACGACACAAATCCTGTAGGAGCGAGGCTTGCCCGCGAAGAGGCCATCAGCCGCACCGAGGCCTTTTTATGTACCGCGATCAATTTTCCAAAGGAATCAACACTTCCTCATCCGGAGCCAACACCATGAACACCAAGAGCTTGGAGGGTTGGGTGGCGCTGGCATTTTTCGAGACCAGATGTTCCGACCCGGCCGGTTCGTACCAGAACTCGCCGGCCTTGTAGGTGATCGCTTTTTCACCTTTGACTTGCGAAATGATCTCCCCCGAAAGCACATAGGCCATGGCCGTGCCTTGGTGTTTATGCGCGATGGACGATTGGCCAGGCTCGTAATCGACTTCGATCATCAAGGCTTTTTTGCCGGGTGCGTTTTTCAGCATCTGGTCCTGCAGGACGGTGACTTTTTCTGAAGGGGGTGCGGTGTCGTGGGCGAATGCCGAGGCTGAAACACTCAGCGTCAGGGCGGCAAGAGGGGCAGCGAAAAAACGAAGCGCATTCATGGTTGATTACCTGAGGTGGTGAGTCGTCAGGGACCACAGTAAGCCGCGCTATCGGGCAATCAAACGGCCAATTTTCGAGAAGGTGAGGGGGCCAATCACCGATATCACATTACCCGTAGCAGCTGCTACAGCGAACGCAGCCTCGGCAGTTGCTACGGGGGCGATCTTTTGATCTTGCTTTTAAACGATTGGAAAGCTGTTGAAGTCGACGGCATTGGCCAGTCGGCTGTCGATCAGGCCGATAAAGCCTTGCACTTCGGGGCAGTTGAAATGCGATTGCATGGCCGCTTCCGATTGCCAGCGGGCGCTGACTGTCCAGCGGGTATCGTCCTCGGGGCAGCGATCGACCATATAGGAGTCACAGCCTGGAAGTTCGCGCAGGGTGTCGACAATCTTTTGCAGTTGCTTACCCAGTTCGTCCGAGCGGCCGGCGGCGGCTTGCACCTTTACCGTGGTGATCACTTCGTTGGACATTGCTCACACTCCTGAATCAGGCCGGACGAATCCTGCTCATTGAGGGATAACGCCTATGCAGGATAGGCCTGACCTCCGGGACCGCCAATAGCCAATCGCCGGATAAAGCCGCAGACCAATCCGTCAGCCGAGTTGCTGCAAAATGTCCCTTAAACGGTCCAGGGCGATGTCGATGTCCAGGGTTTCGATCGCGCCGAACCCCAGGAAAAGCCCGGCCCGCGGCGCTTGCTGGTAAAAAAAGCTGTCCAGGGAATAGAGCCCCACTTCGACTTTTTTTGCCAATTCGATCACCAATGGAATATCGACCGGCACCTTGCACAGCACCGCCATGTGGAACCCGGCCGTGGTCGGCACCGCGTCAAACCACGGCGAAAGGTCGCCCGCCATGCGCGCCAGAATCCTTTCACGGCGCCCGGCGTAAATCGTATGGCAGCGCCGGATGTGCTTGAGCAGACAGCCCTCGGCAATGAATTTGGCCAACGCCCATTGAGGCAGGGTGGAGGTGTGCAAGTCGGTGAGCTGCTTGGCGCGGATCACCGCTTCGAGAATCGCTGGCGGCAAAATCGCGTACCCTAGCCTCAGCTCCGGCAACAAGGTCTTCGAGAAAGTACCGACGTAGGCGACGATGCCGCGCTCATCCTGGCTTTGCAGCGAGTCGGTGGGCCGGCCTTCGTAGCGGAATTCGCTGTCGTAATCATCTTCGATGATGATCGCCCCCAGTTCATGGGCGCGCTTGAGCAAGGCTTCGCGACGGGCCTGGCTCATGGGCATGCCCAAGGGGAACTGGTGGGACGGGGTGACGTAAATCAGCCGGGTGCCGTCGGGAATGTGCTCGACCTGAATGCCTTGCGCGTCGACTGGCACACCGACCACCGTCGCGCCATGGCTTGCGAACAATAGGCGCGCTGGCGGGTAGCCGGGGTCTTCCATGGCGACGATGCTGCCCGGTTGGGTCAACACCCGGGAAATCAGATCCAGCGCCTGTTGCGCGCCATTGCACACCACCACGTCTTCATCCTGACAATTGACCCCGCGGGAAAATGCGATGTGCCGTGCGATGGCATTGCGCAGCGCCGGCAGGCCTTCGGGCTGACTGTAGAAGCCTTTGGAACCGGCAATCTGCCGCAAGGCATGGGAGGTGCAGCGGCGCCAATCGTCTTGCGGAAACTGGCCTTTGCTGGTGGCGCCACCGATGAACTCGTAACGCAACGAGCCTTCCAGCGTCGGGTGGCGCAAGAACGTCGGCAGGTTGCGCCAGCGTTCGATGACCTCAAAGCTCGCCAGCTCCGAATGGCTCTGCTTGCGAACGGTTTTCGCTGCTCGGGCATTGACGTAGGTGCCTTTGCCGATTACCCCGGTGAGGAAGTTCTCGTAGGTCAGTTGCGAATAAGTGTCGGAAATGGTCTTGCGCGAAATCCCCAGTTGTTCAGCCAGCAAGCGGCTGGGCGGCAGCTGCGTCCCGGCTGCCAGGCGACCGGATTCAATGGCGTCGCGCAGTTGCCGGTACAACTGGCCTGCCAAGTCCTTGCGGCCGTTGATGACAACATGAAGTTCCATACCGGCGGGGCTCCTGGGGCGGTTGAGGCAACTGTGCGTCGCGCCAGATTACCCGCATGAACGGCTGCGCAGAAGTTGCGTGGGCGAAAAACCTGCGATTGGCCTGCTGCCGGGCGGTCCATGGCTTTTTCGCTGAATTGGGTCTGTAACACTCGCGCATCGACGCCTACTGTGGAGTCTCTGATCAGCTCCACGAGGCCTTCCATGAATCCCCGTCTGGATTACTACAGCGCATCCCCCAAAGCGATGAAAGCCATGATCGCGATGGAGGCCTTGACCAGCAATTTGAGCATCGAACCGGCCTTGTTGCACCTGATCAAAATCCGCGCCTCGCAGCTCAATGGCTGCGCGTTCTGCACCGACATGCACTCGGTGGACGCACGGCGTTTCGGCGAAACCGATCGCCGGCTGTATGCGATCGTGGTCTGGCGCGACAGCAACTTCTTCAACCCTCGGGAACGAGCCGCCCTGGCCTGGACCGAAGCGGTGACCCTGCTCTCGGAAAGCCACGTCCCGGACGACGTTTACGCACTGGCCCGGGAGCAATTCAGCGAAGGCGAGCTGGTCGATTTGACGATGGCCGTCAGCACCATCAACAGCTGGAATCGCCTGGCGGTGAGCTTTCGGCAAACGCCCAGTGATTGAGTCGCAGAACCTGTAGGAGCGAGCGGTGCGGCGATCCGACTTGCCCGCGAAGAACGATGACGCGTAATACCTGAAAAACCGCGGTGCATTCTTCGCGGGCAAGCCTCGCTCCTACAGGCAGTGACTGATCACCTGCCATTGAGCAGCGGCGACGTTGCAGTCGCGGGCGCCGGCCGCTGCGGTTTCACCGACGTGCCAAAGGTATTGCCCATGCGTGTGCTGGTGGCCGCCGGTGTGGCCAGGCCCAACTGATGGGGTGGCCGTTTGTTGATCGGCACGTTCATCGCCTGCTGATTTTTCTGCGCAGCGACAGCCCCCTCGGGGTTGTTGCCCATCTGCTGGCTGAGGCAGTTGTAGTCCGGCGTCTTGTAGCCAGCGACCGTCACTTCGACGCAACCCAGCGGTTGTTCGGCGTGAGCCAGCGACAGCCCGGTCATCAGCAGCACGCCCGCTGCAAGGTTCGACAGATGTTTCATTGAAGGCCTCCTGGCCGGCCACAAAGGGGCCGCTCTGAAGCGTGAGTCTAGAGCAAAGCGCCTTAATGGCTCGTGATGGTTTTTTTGCACCGGCCGTCACATCAGATTCATATACAGCCCTCAGGATGACGGTTTTCAGGGGTACGTCAGCCGTGCAGCGAGGCAGAGCCAGGGACGGGCGCCAGGTTTTAATGACTCACGTTCGCCAGGCTTGCCTGGCGTTGCTGTTTTGGTTGATGTCATCGGCAGTGTCCGCCGGTCCGGTCGATCCGCGCACTCCGCTGGAACTGGACATCCCGGCCCAGGCACTGGCCAGCGCGCTTGAACGGTTCAGTCGCTCAACCGGCATGGCTGTTCTGGTGGATCGCCAGTTGACCCGCGGTCGTCGTTCGGTCGCCGTGAAAGGACGCCTGAATGCTACCGATGCGTTGAGGCTGATGCTCAGTGGAAGCGGGCTGATGGCGCGGTATGTCCGAGCGGATGCGTTCACCTTGCAGGTGGCGCAGGTCGCCGAGGTGCCCTCGGTGTCAGGCACAGTCGCAAACAATGCGCCGCTTGCGGGCGGCAGTTATGCGACGGCGATTCAAACGGCGCTCGAACGTCGCTTGTGCCGCTCGCCGGTGACCCGGCCGGGCAGTTTTCGCGCGTTGTTGCAACTGTGGATCGGCCGTGACGGTGTGGTGCAGTACAGCCGGCTGGTCAGTTCCACAGGTGATGTTCAGCGCGACTCGGCGCTGGTGGAAAGTTTACGCAACCTCAGAATAGAACGCCCGGCGCCCAGCTCTCTTGGTCAGCCGGTCACGCTGCTTTTGTTACCGGAATCGTCAGGAAAGCGCATGGAATGCACACAATGGGAAGGAGTTTCCGGGGGATGAAAGACACCGGGCAAAGTTCGATGGTCAGGCTGTTCCTGACGTCCTATGACGATTTCAAGGTGCGCTTGCGCAGGCGCCTCGGTTCGGAGGATCTGGCCAACGACGTCCTGCACGAAACCTACCTGCGGGTCGACCGCATGGAAGCTCCGCCGAACATCGCGCAACCCAATGCCTACCTCTATCGCATGGCCCTGAACATTGCTGCCGACCGGCGCCAGTCGGACGCCCGGTTGCTGACCGGCAGTGAGGTGGAAGAGCTGTTGCAGGTGTCCGACGAAGCGCTTGACCCGGCACGGGTGGTGGGCGGTCAGAAGGAAATTCAGTCGCTGCTCAAAGCGCTGTACGAACTGCCGGCGCGTCGGCGCAAGATTTTTATCGCCGCGCGTCTGGAAGAGGCGCCCCACCTGGAAATCTCCCGGCGTTTTGGCATTTCGACACGGATGGTCGAGAAGGAAATCAAAGCCGCCTTGGGCCATTGCGCCGCGCGCCTGGAAAGAAAAGTCATTCAGCGGTTCGGTCCCGGCGCGGGAAAACCGTCTTGATAGAAGAGTCCAGATTAATCCGTGAGTACCCCCGCGCTTGAACATCTTCCGTATGTCATTCCCTGAGGCGACACCCCAGGACCGGCTGCAAAGCGAAGCCCAGGACTGGTTGATCCTTTTGACCTCGGGCCGGGCGACCGCCGCCGATGCGCGTGCCTTGCGCCAGTGGTGCGCGCAAAGCCCCGAACACGCCCGTGCCTTCGAGCAAAGCAAGCTGTTGTGGCAGCAGTTGCAGCCCGCCGCCGAAGGTTTGCAGGCGCCGCGGACGCTGGGGCGTCGGGCGTTTCTTGGCGGCGCCATCGCGGCGTCCGCGGCGTTTTTGCTGATTCGTGGCACTGTGCCGGGCGGTTTTTCCGGGCTCGGTGCTGACTACATCACGCAAGTCGGCGAGCAGCGGCGAGTCGATCTGGCAGACGGCGTGAGCCTGGAGCTCAATACCCAGACGCGGATCAATCGCCGTGACAGTGCCAGTTTCGAACTGGTCAGTGGCGAAGTCGAAGTCCTGACCCGTGCTCAGGCGCCGCTGAAGGTTCAGGCCGGGGCAGGCTGGTTGAGTGCGAGCCAGGCCCGGTTCAACCTGCGCAACACCGATCAGAGCGTATGCGTTACCTGTCTGGACGGCGCGTTGCTGGTTGATGTACAGGGGCGCAGCCTTCGCCTGGAGTCAGGCCAGCAACTGACCTATGACGCCCAGCGAGTCGGCACGCCGCAAGCGGTCGACACCTCGGCGGTGATTGCCTGGCGCCAGCAGGTATTGGTGTTCAACGACGCCACGCTGTCGACGGTGATCGACGAGATCAACCGTTACCGCCCCGGGATGTTGCTGCTGCTCAACAGCGAGTTGGGCAAGCGCAAGGTTCAGGCACGCTTCAGCCTGGATCAACTGGCGGGCGTGGCGTTGTTGATTCGCGATGCGTATGGGGCCAAATGCACGGAGTTGCCGGGTGGGGTGGTGGTGCTCAGCTAGAGTGGTGGGCTTGAGGTTTTGGGTGTTGCGGCTGGCGCCTTCGCGAGCAAGCCCGCTCCCACATTTGATTTCCAGTGTTCATACGGTCAATGTGGGAGCGGGCTTGCTCGCGAAGAACGATAACGCGGTTTCCCTGACTCACTCCAACGGCCCCAACACCTGCCGATATTGCTCAACCCCCTGAGGCGTTTGCCGCGTCAGGCGGATCTCGATCCCCAGCGGATTCTCCCGCCGGTTACCGCTCAGTTTCCTCCAGCCCTTGTCCACCTCCCACACCCGCAACGCGGCTTCGCTGACGTCATTGAGCACGGCCACTCCACCGGTGGGGGCCGGCAGCGGATAGTGACTGCGCGACGGCGCCTGAGCCCGATAGAGCGTGCCGCCCTTGAGCCACCAGCGCACGCGCTGCAACTCGCCATTCTGGTTGGGCGCGACGCGGATCACGTCCAGACGAAAGCCTTTGCCATTGGTGCTGCGCACGGTCAGCGCAGGCGGGGCGCTGGGCGGTTCGTTTTCAACCCCGGGTTTGGCCGGCTCGGACAGCTCGATGCTGGCGCGCATCGCGACGTCGCGCTCCAACTGGTTCAGCGCCCGCAGCAGGGCTTCGGTCTGTTCGGTGCTGGCCTGCAAATGTGCGTCGGCGCGGGTAACGCTGTCCAGACCGCGCCAGGCAATCAGGCTGACCACAGCCATCAGCATGATCGCCACCATCACTTCGATCAGGGTAAAACCTTGTTGGGCCTTCATTGGACGCTCACCTGACCGGCGGCGTTGCGTTGCACGCTGATGCTGTTGAGCCCGTCCGACAGCTTCAACTGCAAGGGCGCGTTGATCCACTCTGCATTCAGCACGACTTTTTGCCTGGGCTCCACGCGCACCTCCAGCCCCGGCGTCTGCCAGGGGCGGGGGCGCAGTTGTGGGTCGTTGTTGAAGTGATCGAAGCCTTTGTCCTGGTCATTGCGGCGACTGAAGCGAAAGCCCTTGGCGTCGGCCAGCCAGGTGATCGGCCGGCCGTCGGCCCGGGCTTCGGCTTGCGCCACCTGGAGCAGTTGCGCGACACGCTCGGCGTCCTTGCGCAGCAAATGCAACGGGTCCGGTTTGATGCTCAGGCTGATCGCCGCGCTGGCGATGCCGATGATCACCAACACCACCATCAACTCGATCAGGGTAAAGCCCTGTTGTTTGAACCCATTCATCAACTGCGCGCTCCTTTGCGTCGGTTTTTATCCTGCACGGCAAAGATGATGGGTGTGTGAAATAAAAACGTGAGAATTAAGCGGTAGGCTCAGGGCAGGGACTAAAAGGAGATTCAGCCCATGTCGTTCACCGATCGGTTTTCCCCGGCACAGTGCGTGCAGGCTGTTGCCTTGCTGGCGACTCTGGCCGGTGTCATAACTTGGTCATCGCTGCTACTCACTTCCGCTGAATCCCGAACCCCGGAGGCGGCGCCGCAATTGATTGCCGAGCGCTCCAGTAACCCGGCCCTGCAATGGTTTTCCAACCAACCTGCGCCGGTCGATATCAAGGTCGGCGGCGTGCTGGCCGGCAGCCGTGGCGCCGTGGCCATCCTCAGCCTCAACGATGGCCCGCCACGCAGCTTTCTGGTGGGTGAGCGCGTGAGCCACGGGGTGAAAGTCGTGGCTATCGAAGGCGATGCTGTGGTGATCGAGCGCGGTACGGAACAAACCCGGTTGGTGCTCGACAAACTGCCGGATTCACCTTCGCTGCCCGTATTGACTCAACCCTAGCCCTGATGCCTGGCGCAATCCCATGTGGGAGCGGGCTTGCTCGCGAAAGCGGTGTGTCCGGCGACATCAATGTTGACTGTGCCGCCGTCTTCGCGAGCAAGCCCGCTCCCACAGGTTCCGCACCGTCACTGACTGGCATCAACCTTGGCGCCCTCATTTTTGCGTCATCGGCCGACTGAGCAAGGTGTCGAGTCGAGCCAATGGCGGTGCTTCGCGGCTACGGTCGAACACTTGCAGATCGACCCGCACCAAGCGACCGTTCTGCGCATTGCCAATCGTCTGTTCGCAGCGCAACAGCAACCGCCCCTGATCGCATTCGATCGCTTTCGCCCCCAACGGCAAACGGCCCTCAAGGCGTAGCTCGGCCAAGCGACTCTGGGCCGCCAGCAGTGCGATGGACTTGTCGCGCAGCAGGCCATTGCTCTGGGTCATCAACCCGGCCACTCGCACTGCGGCAGACATTGCGACGGCGATGATCGCCAGCGCCACCAGCACTTCAATCAAGGTAAAACCGGCTTCTCGGGAAGGGCGTCGCATCAGGCGCTCGGGCAGTCTTGACAGCACTTGACGGTAACGTCCGGGCTTGACGGCTTGACGACCAAAGCTCCCGAGGAATTTCAACATCACTGACATATCTTCTTGCAACACTGCGCGTCGAATCGAATCAAGCCAGGGAATGTCGAGATGGATATCGCGCGCTTCAAGTTGCTGAATCAGCAGTCCCGCCTGCCTCGGGGGCAGCAAGGTTTCACCTTGATCGAGATCATGGTGGTGGTAGTGATTCTCGGGATTCTGGCGGCGATGGTGGTGCCCAAGGTGCTGGACCGGCCGGATCAGGCGCGGGCCACGGCCGCCAAACAGGACATTGGCGGCTTGATGCAAGCCTTGAAGCTGTATCGCCTGGACCACGGCACCTATCCGAACATGACCCAGGGCTTGAAAGTGCTGGTCGAACGCCCGGCGGACGCCAAAAACAGCAACTGGCGCTCGTATCTGGAGCGCCTGCCGAATGACCCGTGGGGCCGTCCCTACAACTATTTGAATCCGGGCACCAACGGCGAAGTCGATATCTTCTCCCTCGGTGCCGACGGCCAGCCGGACGGCGAGGGCGTGAGTGCCGATATCGGCTCCTGGCAGTTGTAAGCGCGGTCATGAAAGCCTATTCGCTGGCAGTGGCGAAGCAACGCGGCATGGCGATCATCAGTGCCTTGCTGATCGCCGCGGTGGTGGCGGTGATTGCCGGCGGCATGCTCACCCGGCAAACGGTGTTTACCCGAAGTCTTGAGGCCGAGCAGTTGCGAGTGCAGGGCGCCTGGGTGCTGCACGGCGGCATCGAGATCAGCCGACAGCTGCTGTGGGATGCGCGCCGGCGTGACCCGTTGACGCGTCTCGATCAGCCATGGGCGCAGCCCTTGGTGATGGCGCGTTATGACGGTCATGATTTGCCTTTCGAAGGTCGGCTGGAAGACGAACAGGGCAAGTTCAACCTGCGCAACCTGGTCGCCAATGAACGAATCGACGAGGAACAACTGGTGAACTTCCAGCGTCTGTGCCAGTTGATCGGGGTCAATGGGGCCCTGAGCCAACGCATCAGTCAGCGGGTGATCGCCTCTTACCCACGCCTGTTGAACCCTGAGTTGGCGGACAAAGCACCGCCGAAGAGCGGCTTTGACAGCGGCCGCGATACCTCGCCGAATGCCGTGCGCAAACCTCAATTGCCCACGCGCCCGATGCTGCGCAGCCTCGACGATTTGCGCAGTGTCGAGGGCGTGAATGACGCGCTGCTGGCGAAGATCACGCCTTATCTGACCATTCTTCCGGCCAATACCTGGCTCAACGGCAACACCGCCAGCGCACCGGTGCTGGCCGCCTACGTGCCGGGGCTGTCGATCGAGCGCGCCCAGGCGTTGCTCGTCGAGCGTGACGGCGGCCAGTGGTTCATCAATCGCGGGGATTTCGTCAACCGTCTGCGCATGCCAAACCTTGAGCTGGCGACCATCAAAGTCGGGATCACCAGCGACTGGTTTCGCTTGCGTGGCAAGGCGCGTAGCGATCAGCGCCGGGTCAGCCTCGATGCCTTGCTGCACCGTAGTGAAGACCGCTTGCCCGAGGTGATCTGGTCACGGGTGGGCGTATGAATCAGTTGCGCATTGCCTTGCCGCCACTGGCTGATCTGACCCTCGACAGCCCGCTGGAATTCGCCTGGCTGGACCGTCAGGGGCAGGTGACCCGCGAAGGCCAAAGTACCTTGCTGCAATTGGGCCAGAGCGGGAAACCCCCGGCGATTGCATTTTTTCTGCACCCTCAGGACAGCTTGTTGGCGAGCATCGACCTGCCGATTTTACCGACCAGCAAAACCACAGCAGCGGTGCAGTGCGCGGCGCAGGCGCTGATCCTCGGGGCCAGCGAGCAGATGCACATCGCCCATAGCCCACGAGACGAGCAGGGGCGCGTGCACATCGCATGGTTGTCCCGGGAATGGCTGAGCCAGTTCGGCCAGCTACTTCGGATGGCGCGATTGACCCTGCGCGGTGTGTACTCGGGTGCGTATTGCTTGCCTGTCGCGGATGGCCCGGTGGCCTGTGTTCGGGACGGGCATCTGTTGGTGCGTCACAGCCTTCAGCACGCGGTCGTACACCCGGCGGTGGAGGAGGCGTTGAGTGATCTGTTGCTGGAGAACGGCGCCAGCGTGCAATGGATCGGCGAAGCGCTGCCGGAGGCGACGATCAGACACTTACCCGCCGAACGACGCTGGACCGGTGCCTTGCCCGGATGGGGCTTGCACGGCGGAATTCAACAACGCAGTGCCGGCCAACCAGGCTGGGGGCGGGCGGCGGCCTTTTGCACGATAGCCGTGGCGGTCTGGACCTTGGGGCTGAATCTGTACGCTGCCCGTGAAGCGACGCAGGGCCAGCGACTCAAGACGCACATGAACCAGCGGGTGAAGCAGGCCTTCCCTGAGTTGCCGGTGATCCTCAATCCGCTGCAACAGACCCGTCAGCAATTGGCCGCCCGCCAGAGCGGCGCCGCGACCGACCCGACCCAGCGTTTCGCCAGCCTGGTGCTGCAGACCGGCAGCGGCATGCCCTTCATCGCCGGCAGCGTGCAACGGCTGGTGTTTGAAAACGGCGAGTTGCAGCTGAGCTTGCTGAGCGATGCGCGCAAAACCGGCAGCGACAAGCAGTGGCAAACCGCGCTGACCCAGGCCGGCATTGCCGTCGACGCCACCGATGATGGCTGGACCTTACGCCCGGCCTCCGAGCCTGCGGCCAGCGACACGGACAGCGCCAGCGGAGCCAACGATGAGTAACTCTTCCCTAGAGATTTACCGTGCGCGCTGGCAGCACTTCAACGCCCGCGCTCAGGAGTTCTGGCAAGGCCTGGCCCTGCGCGAGAAACGCATGGTCGCGGGCACGGCGTTGGTGCTGGCTGGCTTGTTGACCTGGCTGTTGCTGATTCAACCGCCGCTGAAAAAGATCGATTACTGGCAGGCCGAAACGCCGAAGCTGCGCTCCCAAGCGGAAGCACTGGAAGTCTTGCTGCGTGAGGTGGCGCGGCCGCCCACCGCGCAGAGCCTCGAACAATCCCTGCGCCAGAGTCTCGAAGCCAGCGGCCTGGCCGGGCATTACCAATTACAGTCGCCGGACACCGCAACCCCCCAAGCCTGGCGCTTGACGTTCGACGAGGCCCCGGCAGACGCCGTGGTCGGCTGGCTGCTGGTCAATCCCCGGCAATTTTCCCTTGAGGTAGTCGAGGTTCGCTTGCAGCGCGCCGGCGAACCTCAACCCAATGACACGGCAGGCACTCTGTCCGGAACCATTCGCATGGATCAGGCGCTCGGCGCTAAGGAAGCTTCATGAAGTGGTCAGGTTCTCTGTATGCGCGTCAGTGCCGCATGGCCGCGCCGTTTTTATTGCTAGCCCTGAGCGCGTGCAGCAACACCACCATGACGCAACAGCCGCCGTTGCTGGTGGACAGCGAGTTGGGACGCCCGTTGGCCGATACCAACCGTACCGGCGATGCGTTGGCGGATCGTCAAAAAAACCAGGCGCAGTTGAAGCAGTCGCCGGGAGCGCAACATAAAATCAGCAGCCCTGGTCGAAGCAATACAGTGCCCGCTGGTAGCGCGCCAGCGAGCAATCCGTTGGGCAACCAACCGGTGACGCTGAACTTTGTCGACGTCGATATCCCGGCGGTGGTGCGGGCATTGTCGCGGTCCACCGGTCGCCAGTTTCTGGTCGATCCACGGGTCAAAGGCAACCTGACGCTGGTCTCCGAAGGGCAGGTGCCGGCGCATCAAGCCTACGACATGCTGCTGGCGACGCTGCGCATGCAGGGTTTCAGCGTGGTCGATGTCGGCGGGGTTTCCCAAGTGGTGCCGGAGGCCGACGCCAAGTTGCTCGGCGGGCCGATTTACAGTGCCGACAAACCGGCCGGCAACGGCATGCTGACCCGCACTTTTCGCCTGCAATACGAAAACGCGGTGAACCTGATCCCGGTGCTGCGCCCGATCGTGTCGCCGAACAACCCGATCAACGCCTACCCCGGCAACAACACCATCGTCGTCACCGATTACGCCGAGAACCTGTCGCGGGTGGCGCAGATCATTCAGGGCATCGACAGCCCAAGCGCCATCGACACTGACGTGGTGCAAGTGCAGAACGGTATTGCCGCGGACATTGCCGGCATGGTCTCGGACTTGCTGGAGGCGCCGGGCAACGACCCGACGCAGAAGATTTCGGTGATCGGCGACCCGCGTTCCAACTCGATCATCATCCGTGCCGGCAGCCCGGAGCGCACCGAGCTGGCACGCAACCTGATCTACAAACTCGACAACGCCCAGAGCAACCCGAGCAACCTGCACGTGGTGTACTTGCGCAACGCCCAGGCCGGCAAACTGGCCCAGGCCCTGCGCGGTTTGCTGACCGGGGAAAGCGACAGTGGCAGCAGCGACGGCGCGCGTTCGGTACTCAGCGCGATGGGCAGCAACACCGGCGGTGGCCAGAACGGGCAGAGCGGCAGCCAGAGCAGCAGCGGCACGCAAACCTCTACATCGGGCGGCAGCACTACGGGCGGCACCAGTTACGGGCAGGGCACCAGCGGCTCAAGCGGCCAGACAGGCAGCGGTCAGCAGAGCGAACAGAACGTCGCCTTCAGTGCGGGCGGCGTGACTATTCAGGCCGATGGCACCACCAACACCTTGCTGATTTCCGCGCCGGAGCCGGTGTACCGCAACCTGCGCGAAGTGATCGACATGCTCGATCAGCGCCGCGCGCAAGTGGTCATCGAAAGCCTGATCGTCGAAGTCGGCGAGGACGATGCGACTGAATTCGGCGTGCAATGGCAGACCGGCAATCTGGGCGGCAACGGCGTGATCGGCGGCGCCAACCTCGGCGGCTCGGGAATCAATACCAACGCCAATACCAGCATCGACGTATTACCTCAGGGCCTCAACCTCGGCTACGTCAATGGAACGGTGGACATCCCCGGCATCGGCAAGATCCTCGACCTGAAAGTCCTCGCCCGTGCCTTGAAGAGCAAGGGCGGCACCAACGTGCTGTCGACACCTAACCTGCTGACCCTCGACAACGAAGCGGCGAGTATTTTTGTCGGCCAGACCATTCCTTTTGTCAGCGGCAGTTACGTCACCGGCGGTGGCGGCACCAGCAACAACCCGTTCCAGACCGTGACCCGTGAAGAGGTCGGCTTGAAGCTCAATGTGCGGCCACAGATTTCCGAAGGCGGCACGGTCAAACTCGACATCTACCAGGAAGTCAGCAGCGTCGATGAGCGCGCGTCCAACAGTGCGACCGCCGCCGGGATCGTCACCAATAAACGTGCGATCGACACCAGCATCCTGCTCGATGACGGGCAGATCATGGTGCTCGGTGGCTTGTTGCAGGACGGCTACAGCCAAAGCAACGATGCGGTGCCGTGGCTGTCGACCATTCCCGGGATCGGTGCGCTGTTTCGCAATGAGCGCCGGGCGATCACCAAGACCAACCTGATGGTGTTCCTGCGCCCGTACATCATTCGCGACAGCGGTGCCGGGCGCGCGATTACCCTTAACCGCTACGACTTCATGCGCCGCGCCCAAGGTGGGATGCAACCGGAACACAGCTGGGCGATGCCGGACATGCAGGCACCGCAACTGCCGACTGCGGCTCAGGGTGTGCCGGTATCGAATGCGCAGCCACGAGCGACCATTCGCGCAGTGCCAATTGAAGGGAGTATGCGCCAGTGACCAACACACCATCCCCCTGTGGGAGCGGGCTTGCTCGCGAAAGCGGTATGTCAGTCACCATAATGCCGAATGTGCTAACGCCTTCGCGAGCAAGCCCGCTCCCACAGGGGATCTTCGGTGTGTTGCAGATCAGGGGGTTACCATGAGCGCTTTGCCCTACGCCTGGGCCAAGGCCCAACGCATCCTGCTGCGCACTGGCGAGGAGGGCGCGGTGTTGACGGTGTGCCCGTCGACGCCGGGCTGGTCGATCAGCGAAGTGCGGCGCCAGTTCGGCCCGGCGCGGCTGGAGCGGGTACGCGATGAGGAACTCGACGGCTTGCTCGCCAGTGCCTATGCCGACACCGGCAGCGCAGCAGCGGTGGTCGGCGCGGCGGAAAACGAAGTCGATCTCGATCGCCTGATGCAGGACATTCCGGAAATCACCGACCTGCTGGACACCCAGGACGGCGCGCCGGTAATCCGCATGATCAACGCCTTGCTCACGCAAGCGGCGCGGGACGAGGCCAGCGACATTCACATCGAGCCCTATGAAAGCCATTCGGTGGTGCGCTATCGGGTCGACGGCACGCTGCGGGATGTGGTGTCGCCGCGCAAGGCATTGCACGGCGCTTTGGTGTCGCGGATCAAGATCATGGCGCAACTCGACATCGCTGAAAAACGCCTGCCCCAGGATGGCCGCATCGCCTTGCGCGTGGCCGGGCGGCCGATCGACATTCGCGTGTCTACGGTGCCCACCGGCCACGGCGAACGGGTGGTAATGCGTTTGCTCGACAAACAGGCCGGGCGCCTGCAACTGGAAACCTTGGGCATGGACCCGCAAGTGCTGGCCAAACTCGACAACCTGATCCGCCAACCCCACGGCATCGTGCTGGTCACCGGCCCCACCGGCAGTGGCAAAACCACCAGCCTCTACGCCGCGTTGGCTCGGCTGGACGCCAGCACCAGCAACATCCTCACCGTTGAGGACCCGGTGGAGTACGACTTGCCGGGCATCAGCCAGATTCAGGTCAACGCCAAAATCGACATGACCTTCGCCCTGGCACTGCGGGCGATCCTGCGGCAAGACCCGGACATCATCATGATCGGCGAGATCCGCGACCTCGAAACCGCACAAATCGCCGTGCAGGCTTCGCTCACCGGGCACTTGGTGCTGGCGACGCTGCACACCAACGACGCGGTATCGGCGGTTAACCGCTTGATCGACATGGGCGTCGAACCGTTTCTGCTGGCGTCATCGATGCTCGGGGTGCTCGCGCAACGCCTGGTGCGACGGCTGTGTCAGCACTGCAAACAGGAAGACCCGGCCGCCCCCGGCACCTGGCGACCGCTCGGCTGTGCCGCGTGCAACCACACCGGCTACAGCGGTCGCACTGGCATTCACGAACTGTTCTGCATCGACGATGACATTCGCACGCTGATCCATCAGGGCGCCGGCGAGCAGGCCTTGAGAGCCGCGGCCCGCGAAGCCGGGATGTTCAGCATGCGTGAAGACGGCGAGCGCTGGGTTCGCAGCGGTGCCACGGCGCCGGAAGAAATCCTTCGCGTGACACGGGACGCCTGATGAACCGCTACCGTTTTGAAGCTGCCGACGCCAACGGCAAGATCGAGGCCGGCCATCTGGAAGCCGACAGCCAGAGCGCGGCGTTCGGCGTATTGCGCAGCCGTGGCCTGACGGCGTTGTTGGTGCAGATCGAGAGCAACACGCCGGCGGGCGGTGGCAGCGGATTGTTCAGCGCCAAACTCTCGGACAACGACCTGGCCTGGGCCACTCGGCAACTGGCGAGTCTGCTGGGGGCAAGCCTGCCATTGGAAGCTGCATTGAGCGCGACGGTGGAGCAAGCCGAACGCAAGCACATCGCCCAGACCTTGAGCGCGGTGCGCTCCGATGTTCGTGGCGGCATGCGCCTGGCCGAAGCGCTGGCGGCGCGACCACGGGATTTTCCGGAGATCTATCGGGCGCTGGTCGCGGCGGGTGAGGAGTCCGGTGACCTGGCCCAGGTCATGGAGCAGCTGGCCGATTACATCGAAGAGCGCAACAACCTGCGGGGCAAGATTCTCACTGCGTTTATTTACCCCGGTGTGGTGGGACTGGTGTCGATTGCCATCGTGATTTTCCTGCTCAGCTATGTGGTGCCGCAGGTGGTCAGCGCGTTTTCCCAAGCGCGTCAGGACCTGCCGGGGCTGACCCTGGCAATGCTCAATGCCAGTGATTTCATTCGCGGTTGGGGCTGGTTGTGTTTCAGTCTGATGGCGGGCGGTTTCTGGGGCTGGCGCCTGTACTTGCGCAACCCGGCGGCGCGTTTGAGCTGGCACAGCCGGATCCTGCGTTTACCTTTGTTCGGGCGATTCGTGCTGGGGCTGAACACCGCGCGTTTTGCCTCGACCCTGGCAATTCTCGGCGGCGCTGGAGTGCCGTTGTTGCGGGCGCTGGAGGCCGCACGCCAGACCTTGTCCAACGACCGCCTGAGCCTGAGCGTCAGCGACGCCACGGCCAAGGTCCGCGAGGGTGTTAACCTGGCCGCGGCGCTGCGGGTCGAGAAAGTCTTTCCGCCGGTGCTGATCCACTTGATCGCCAGTGGCGAGAAAACCGGCTCTTTGCCGCCGATGCTCGAACGCGCCGCGCAAACCCTGTCCCGCGACATCGAGCGCCGGGCCATGGGCATGACCGCGTTGCTTGAACCGTTGATGATCGTGGTCATGGGCGGCGTGGTGCTGGTGATCGTCATGGCGGTGCTGTTGCCGATTATCGAGATCAATCAGTTGGTGCAATAAAGGCACAAAAGCAAGCCCGCTCCCGCACTGGGTCTGTGTCTCACCGAAGATCAAATGTGGGAGCGGGCTTGCTCGCGAAGACTGACTCCCTGACACCAATTACTTGAATTATTTTCCACTGATCCACGCCTCACCCGAGCCCCAACCCCACTAACCTCGGGTTCTCGGTTCTGTCATGTGCAACCACAAATCAAGCCGTCCGGCCGATCTTCGGCCAATCCTTGCAAACACGCGCGCCAGACGCCCGTCGTGGCGCCTCCAAACACCCGAGAATTCGCTAAAAAATCGCCCCGTACCTCCCGAGGTTTTTTCCTTTATCTGTCACTGGAAGCTGCGAATTTCTACCCCATGGCCTCAGCCAACAAGCCGTCCGGATCAAGGCACTGGAGCGAGCGCCATGGCGTCATGCACGAGAAAATCACTCAACGTACGAACACGACGAAAGGAGCTTCTTCATGTTTAAGCGCACTATGATCGCAGCCTCGTTGGCTGTTGCCGCACTGGCCTCGGCCCAGTCCATGGCTGCTGTTGTGGGTGGCGGTGCAACGCTGCCGGAAAGACTCTACAACGGTGCTTCGCCACTGCCACGCTTGCTGCCGACTGACTTCAGCTACACCGGTGTCGGTAGCGGTGCTGGCAAGACTGCGTTCCTGACCAACGCTCCAGCTTCGATCGGTCAACCTGCCGGTACTCCGGTGGATTTCGCCGGTAGCGATTCGGTGCTCAGTTCTACCGAACTCACCAACTACAACACAGCCTTTGGTGCAACCTACGGCAAACTGATCCAGATCCCGTCGGTCGGTACGTCAGTCACCATCCCGTACAAAAAATCGGGCACCACCAATCTGCAGCTGACCGCTGCGCAGTTGTGCGATGCGTTCTCCGGCACCAAGACTACCTGGGGTCAATTGCTCGGTACTACTGACGCCACGCCGATCAAGATCATCTATCGTTCCGGCAGCAGCGGCACCACTGAGCTGTTCGCACGCTTCCTCAACGATTCCTGCCCAACCAAGTTCTCCGTCAGCAGCACCTTCACCACCGCCAACATCGGCACCGAACCTGGCACCTGGCAAGCAGTGGCGGGTAGCGGTGACGTTCTGACGGCTGTCAACGCGGTCAATGGCGCCATCGGTTACGTCAGCCCTGACTTCATCCCTGCGCCTATCAGCAACACCGTAGTGGCTCGTGTCAGCAAAAACACCGTGGCTGCGGGCACTGCACCGCTGCCAACCCTGCCCAACACCACTTCCGCTCTGGGTACTGCCCCTGTGCCAGCGACACCGGCTGATCGGGCAAATCCGCTGAAATGGGTTCCGACCTTCGGCACCGGCGGCACCGCTGTACCGACCGGTGCCAATCAGTACCCAATCGTGGGTTACACCAACTTCCTGGTCGGCCAGTGCTACACCACGGCCGCCGACGCAACGGCTGTTCGCAATTTCCTGACCAGCCTCTACACCGGCACCAAAAACTCCACCATCAGCGCACACGCCTTCGCTGTAGTGCCAGGCACCGCCGCGACGCCGACCAACCTGGCCGGCGAAATCAAGAAAGTCTTCCTGGATGACGCCTACGGCGAAGGCACCGCCATCGCTAACGTCAGCGTCTGCAACGGTAAAGGTCGTCCGTAAGGCAAGCGTTTGAAATCACTTCGCGCGAGTACCGGCGAAGGTAATAACGATCGGCAGCGGCCTGTAGGGCGCTGCCGATTTTTTTGTGCGTGCAGTTCGCCAAGGAAAGGCGCGGTGAGCAACAACTTGTGGCGAGGGATGGTGTTCGCTCTTGAGTGACTGGCATCAGTGCAAACCCTCTCGTCACAGGGTGCTTCTAAGTTTGTAGGGCTAGGCCTTACCCCAGCTATATGAACTTTGCGTGACAAGCGTTCGGTCCCGGCCCGCGACAACTGCCTTATCCCATATCAGCAACGCCAGCCGTTGCCGCAGCCCGTTCCTGGAATTGCAAAAGGAAGAGTAGTGATGCCTCGCGGTAAAACCACGCCTGATCTGAATGTCACTGTGCGCTCGATGGAGCATCCGCTGTTGCGCTTGAAACCGCTGGCCCAGGCCATTGCGTTGCTGATGATCGCCGGCAGTGCCGAGGCGGCCACGGCGTTCAGTTCCAGTTGGTTCGCCGCCAAGGGCGCGGCCCTGAACAGTGGGGCTGCGCGCCCGGGTAGTGCGGTGCCGGGTTCGCCGCCGCCATTGGCCCAGCAGCAGCGGGTCAATCAGCAGCTGCAGCGTTCGCTGAATAACCTCAACAACACCGTGGCGGCGATTGCTGCGCAACAGGCGGCGCAAGCCGCCGGACGCCAGTTTGCCTTGGGGCAGCCGCAGAGCGTGCCCAACGGAATGGGCGATGGCGGCCTGAAGATCGATGAGAATCCGCTGACCCGTGGCTGGACCAATGCCAATAAGCCGCTACCAAGCCACTCCGGTGGCAAGACCACGGTGCACATCGAGCAGACCGCCGACAAGGCGATCCTCAATTGGGAAACCTTCAACGTCGGGCGCGATACAACGGTCGAGTTCGGCCAGCAGGCGAGCTGGGCGGTCCTCAACCGGGTCAACGATCCGAACGCCCGTGCCAGTGTGATTGCCGGTCAGATCAACGCGCCAGGCACGGTGATGGTGGTCAACCGCAACGGCATCGTGTTCAGCGGCAGCAGCCAGGTCAACGTGCGCAACCTGGTGGCGGCGGCCGCCACCATCAGCGATGACCAGTTCAGCAAAAACGGCTTGTACGTCGACCAGGACGGCACCCAGCCGACCTTCAGCGATGCGTTCGGCAAGGTCGAAGTGCAGCGCGGTGCCGTGCTGCAAACCCTGCCGGCCGGTTCATCCACACAGTCCGGTGGCTATGCCTTGTTGCTCGGCAGCGAAGTGCGCAACGACGGCACCCTTGTCACTCCTGAGGGTCAGACCACCCTGGCGGCGGGCGACAGTTTTTACATCCGCCGTGGCGCCGGCACCGAAGGTAACCAGCAATCGACCACGCGCGGCAACGAAGTGGCCAGCACCTTCAAAGCCGGTAGCCAGGCCGGTACGGTGGTCAACAGCGGGATCATTCAGGCGGCGACCGGCGACATCACGCTCACGGGGCATCAGGTCCAGCAAAACGGTGTGCTGGTCGCCAGCACCTCGGTGGATACCCGCGGCACCATCCATTTACTCAACGCCGCCAGCGATGCCACCGGCAGCGTGACGTTGGGTCAGGGCAGCGTCAGCACCATCTTGCTGGAGCAAGGCGCTTTGGCGCTGGACAGCCAGCGTCAGGCGGCAATCAACAACCTCAACGGTGTATTGCCGAACAACGCCACAGGGCGTTTCGACAACCTCAGCAAAGTCAGTGATCGCACCGACCAGTCGCGAGTAGAAGTCGTCAGCGGCGGCACAGTGGATTTCCAGAGCGGTTCGATCACCCTGGCCACCGGCGGCCAGGTTGCGGTCAGCGCCGGCAAGCGCAGCCTGGTGCGCGATGGGGCGATCATCGACGTGTCCGGCGCCGTCGGCGTGAAAGTGGCGATGAAATCCAACAGCATCAAGGTCAACATCCAGGGCAACGAACAGCGTGATGCCTCGGGCAACCGCGAGGGCGGTGCGCTTAATAGCACTGACGTCTGGGTCGACGTGCGTGAGCTGGTGCATGTGGCCGCCGGGGTCAACGGCTATGCCACGGACCGTTGGTACACCGCCGGCGGCTTGCTGGAAGTCGGTGGCTACCTTGGCACCCGCAATCACAGCATCGGCGAATGGATGGCCCAGGGTGGCAGCCTGACCTTTGCCGGCAATGATCTGGTAACCCAACAAGGTTCGCAGATCAATCTGTCCGGCGGCACCCTCGATGTGCAAGGCGGATATGTCCAGCAGAGCTGGCTCAAGGGCGCCAATGGCCGGTTGTATGAAGTGTCCAGGGCGCCCGGTGATCTGCTCTACACCGGCGTCTATAAAGGCTATGAAGACCACAGTGAACGCTGGGGTCAGACCGACTATTTCTACAACCCGCTGATTGCTCCGCGTCAGCGATACGAAAATGGCTACAGCGTGGGGCGTGATGCCGGGCAACTGGTGGTCGCAACGAATAACTCGGTGCTCGAAGGCGAGTTGGTGGGCAAGACCTTCCAGGGCGACCGACAAACCCAGGCGCCCGCGGCCGGGCTCGATGGTTACCAGCAATCCCAGAACAGCGCCGCCCGTAACGCGATATTGGCCATCGGCAGCTACGTGCCACGTTACCTGCAAAGTGCCGGCACCTTGAACTATCAATTGGGCGCGGTGCTGGACAAAGTCACACTGAGCGACGAACAAGGTCCGGATAGCGAGTCCATCGACCTGAACGATGCCGTAACCGCCGACCGTGAAGGCAGTCTGTCGCTGAACAGCCGCCTGCTCAACGACTTCGAATTGGGTGCGATCAAAGTGGCGGCCAAGGACCGGATCGTGGTCGATGGCGCCCTGCAAGTGACCCCCGGTGGCGACATCACCCTGTATGGCCCACGCATTGACGTGAATGCCGACCTGACCGCCCGCAGCGGTAGCATTCGGGTGGGCAACGTGCTCAATCAGCTGAATCTGAGCAAGATCGAAGACACGCTGTTGAGTGCGCCGACGGGCAGCCGTGCAGCAGTGGTGATAACCAAGGGGATCCATCTGGATGCCAGTGGCCTGTGGCGCAATCAATCGTTGAGTGAAGTGGACAGCGACGGCGTGGCGTATCGCGCCGGTGGCACGGTGTCGCTTCGCAGCAGCGATGACTTGCTGTTGCAGCAGGGTAGTCTGATTGACGTGTCGTCTGGCGCGACCTTGCTCAGCAACAACAAATTGCTCGGCGGTCGCGGTGGCGATATCACCCTGGCGGCGAACGCCAACAGCGCCGGTTCCAGCGGCCAGTTGTTGATTGGCGCCGAGCTGTTGGGTTACGGCGTCGACGGTGCCGGCACCCTGGATGTTCAGGCCGGCAAGGTGCAAATCGGTCGACCGCTGGCCACGGTGGATGACAGCATGCTGGTGTTGGCGGCTGATTTTTTCACCAAGGGTTTTGGCCAGTACCGCATCGCCGGCAACCAGGGCCTGACCGTGTTGGCAGGTACGCAGGTTGATGTCACCCGCCCGGTGTATCGGCTGCGCCCGGACGTGCAGGGCAATGGCAGCCTGTCGACCGGGCAATTGCTGGAGGTCTGGACGCCCGAGCAATACCAGGAAGATCCGATCAAAGGCGTGCTGACCCAGCGCGGCGGCGCGAACCTGAGCCTGAACGCCGGTACTTTGCTGTCGCCATTGGCCGACCGATCGAACGTCAGCCTGACGATCGAGGACGGCGCGGTGCTGAGCGTCGATCCGGGGCAGGCGTTGAACCTCGCCAGTATCGGCCAGTTGACCGTCAACGGTCAGCTCAATGCCTGGGGCGGATTGGTGAACCTTAGCCAGATCAACCCGGTCATCATTGATGCAGGGCTGGACGAAGCGGCGCATCAACGCTCGATCCGTGTCGGCAGTAGCGGGTTGATTGATGTATCGGCACGGGCGGTGACGGCGATCGATTTCCAGGGGCGGCGTTATGGCCGCGTGGGGGCGGGCGGCAGCATTGTCATCGGCAGCGAAATCAACACCGACCAAGGCACAGCCAAGGCGCCGGATCTGTTCGTAGTGCTGGAGCAGGGCTCGCGACTGCTGGCCAATGGTGCCCAGGCGCAACTGGATATCCGTGACGAGGGCGCGCGGTCGATTGCCGGTGCTGGCGGCAAGATTGCCTTGAGTTCCAACAATGGTCTGATTATCCATGGCCAGTTCAGCGCGGCCTCGGGTGGCGCGGGTGCGGCGGGCGGCAGCTTGTCGGTGGCGCTGGAAAGCGGGTTGTACCTCGATGGCACGATTGATAACTCGGTGCTTGCCCCACGGGAGTTGATCCTGTCGCAAGGGCCAAGCGCTGCGGCCGATCCATCGGCGCCGCTGGCCTATGGGCAGGGACAACTGGATGTGCAGCGTATTATCACGGGCGGTTTCGACAACCTGTCGCTGTTGAGCAACGGCATCCTGTCGTTTGACGGTGATGTGAACCTGAGCCTCAAACAAAGCCTGAGCCTGTACGCCGGCTCACTGGCGCTGGCGGAAAACGCCGCCAGTAACAGCCGTGTGTCGTTGCACGCGCCTTACTTGCGTCTGGCCGGTGCAACGGCCAGAGGGACGGATGTCGCCACCCGTCCGACGGTGAAAGGTGGCTTGTCCACCCAGGACAGCCAGGCGCAATTGCAGTTAAGCGCCGATCTGATGGAGGTGCGCGATGAGGTCACCTTCGGCGCCCACGGTTCGCTGGAGCAAAATCAGGGGCCCGACGTTCTGGTAGATCGCCGGGGGTTCGCGCAAGCCACCTTACGCAGTGAAGGGGATCTGCGCTTTCTCGGTGCGACGGCGCTCAACGCCGGTGGCGTGACACTGCTGCGAAGCAACGCCGATCTTGACCTCTTGGCGGCACAGCTTTACCCGGTCACCGGGGCCAACGCGAGAGTCCAGACCACCACCGAGTCGACCCTGACCATTGGGCGCACCACCGACACGGTGCCGACCGTACCCTATTCGGCGTTCGGTCAGTTGACCTTCGATGGCGGCATCATCCAGCAAGGCGGGGTCGTTCGAGCGCCGTTCGGCCTGCTGACCTTTGGCATTGACCAAGACGTACTGCAAAACCTGTCGTTCCTGCCCGGCAGCCTGACCTCGGTCAGTGGCGAGGACTTGCTGATGCCTTACGGCGGCACGATCGATGGCTTGACCTATCAGTACAACGGCAAAACCGTCGAGTTGACCGGCGTGGGTGGCAGTGCAAACTACAGCATCCTGACGATGGGTATTTCACTGAAAAGCCCGCGTATCGAGGTGCAACCGGACGCGGTACTGGACCTGTCCGGTGGTGGCGAGTTGACCGGGGCCGGGTTTATCTCCGGGCGCGGCGGTTCCACGGACGCCCGTTACAACCCGCTGGTGCAAAACGGTGTGGATGGGCGCTTTACCTTGCCGGGGCTGTCGACCAACCCGGTGTACGCCATCGTGCCGGGTAATGCCTCGGCTTACGCACCTCTGGCGGGCGAAAGCGGGGTGGAGGATCCGGTGATCGGCCAGCGCATTACCCTCGATGCCGGAGTGCCGGGGTTGCCGGCCGGCACCTACACCTTGATGCCTGCCAGCTATGCGTTGCTGCCCGGCGCATTCCGTGTCGAGCTCAATGGCCTGGCCAGTGCCGGCGCCCTGAGCAAGAGCCTGGCCATGCGCAACGGTTCGTGGGCCACCTCGGGGCGTTTGTCGATTGCCAATACCGGGATTGCCGATCCGTTGTCCAGCCAGTTGATCGTCACCTCGGGGGATGTGCTGCGTCGTTACTCGCAGTACAACGAAACCGGTTACGCTGCGTTCGCCAAGGCTGATGCCGCGCTCAAGGGGGTGCCACGGCCGATGATCGAGGCTGACGGCAAGACCTTGCTGCTTGGTTTCGTCGAAGGTGCGAGTGCTGATCCATCGCAAACCTTCAGTTTCAAGGGGCAAGCCGATTTCACACCAGGCAAGGACGGGCTAGGCGGCGCCGTTGGAGTTATCAACAACAGTAATCTTGAAGTGTTGGCGGTAGGGCAGGCAGCTACACAGGGGTTCGATGGGTCGTCGATCTACGCCAGTGAACTGAATGCCCTCAAGGCGCCGCGACTGGCCATTGGTGCATTGCCGGGCGTGCAATATGGTCAAGGCGGCAATCTGGTGAGCTTCAACGCCAGGTTGCAAAATATTTACCTGCGTCAGGGCGCGACGCTCAGGGCCGGGGAAGTATTCCTGACGACGGGAACAAAAAACGTCGATGGCATCGTTATCGAACAAGGCGCGAGTATCAATACGCTGGGGCAAGGCAAAGCACCTTACGACTCACGTAGCGGCTTTATTTATGATCCAGGCCAATATGCTCTTCTGGCGGTTTCCAACGGCTGGCTGGATGTGTTGCCTCCGACCTCTACCGGCCCCCTTGACTTTGACGGTCCGAGTCCGGTCAGGATCGGCCTGTGCACTTCTCTGGCCTGCACCGGCACCACGGAGTTGTACTCGGAGGGCTCGATCACCGTGGCCACCGACAATACCTTCAGCCTGGATGACTCGGTACGCTTCGGCACCCGTAACCTGATTCTGGCGGTGGGCGGGGTCAATATCGGTTCGGCCCAGGCGCTGGCCGCCGCGCAGCTGCGCAATGCCTTGCCCCAAGGTCTGACGCTCAACCAGCAAGTGCTCGACCGGCTGTTGCGTGGTGATGCCAGCAAAGGCGCGCCAGCCCTGGAAAGTCTGGTGCTCAACGCCCGGGATTCGGTGAACTTCTACGATAGCGTAGAGCTCAACACTTTCGACCAGAACGGCCAGTCGCGCTTGCAGCGCCTGGTGCTCGGTACCCCGGCCATCTACGGCTATGGCGCGGCGAGTGACCGGGCGACGATTCACACCGGCACCCTGGTGTGGAACGGCACCACCACCTCGCCGGCAGCACCAATTGCCAATGGCGCGGGCACCGGCAGCGGCCTGCTGGACATTCTGGTCGATACCCTGGAGTTCGGTTACGGCCCGAGCAGCCAGGCCAACAACAACGACCGCCAACGTCTGGCCCTGGGTTTCAATCAGGTCAATCTCACCGCGACCCAGCGCATCACCGCCAACCATACTGGCGGCTTGAGTGTGTATCAGGCACAAGGCAAATACGTCGTCGGCAGCGGCTTTACCTACAGCGGCGGCAACCTGCAGGTCAACACGCCGCTGTGGACCGGTGAAGCCGGTTCGATCAACCGAATCAAGGCCGGCGGGGCGATCACCGTGTCGGGGATTGCCGGACTTGGCGCTGGGGCCGTCGATGCGTCGGCGCTGGGGGCGGAACTGGCCCTTGAAGGCCAGAATCTGTACGTCGACAGCACCTTCCAATTGCCGAGCGGCAAGCTGACCCTGGCCAGCAGCGGCGGCCTGACCCTGGGTGATGCCGCTCAGCTGGATCTGGCCGGTCGCAAGCTGATGTTCAACGATGTCGTCAAGTACAGCTGGGGCGGCGACCTGATCCTCAAGAGCGAGGTCGGCAATATTCGCCAGGCTGCCGGGTCGATCATCGACTTGAGTGCACGCAACAACAACGCCGGGCAGTTGAGTGCCTACGCGGTGAATGCGGCGGCAGGTCTGGTGGACTTGCAAGGGCAAATCCTCGGCAGCGCCAGCGGTGACTACAACGCTGGCGGCACATTGGTGCCATACGCGGCGGGAGGGGTGGACATTCGTGCGCAAAGCGTCGGTGATTTCGCCGCGCTCAACCAGCGCCTGAACCGCGACCAGGTGTTCGGCTCGCGCAGCTTCCAGCTCAAGCGCGGTGACTTGGTGATTGGCGATGAATTGAAGGCCAACGAAATCAACGTGTCGGTGGACAATGGCAGCCTGACGGTAGCTGGCACCGTCGATGCCAGTGGTCGTCAGGTGGGCAGCATTCGTCTGGCGGGCAAGACCGGGCTGACCCTGGCCAGCAGCGCTGTGCTGGATGCCCACGGCACGCAACTTCGGGTCGACAGTTACGGCAAGATCATCGACTCGCCGAACCGTGCATCGGTCGAGCTGTCGGCTCAGGATGGCCCACTGGTATTGGCCAGCGGCGCGCGGATCGACCTGCGTCACGGCACGGATGCCGCGTCCGGTACCGGGCCGGGTCAAAATGACGGTCGGATGCGCGGCACCCTCGAACTCAACGCTCGACGCCTGGGTGGGGCGATCGCGGGTGACATCGACGTCGACGCCCGAGGTCCATTGACCATTCAGGGGGCGCGTTCGATTGTGCTCAACGCAGTGCAACGCTACAGCGATGCGCCGCCCGGTACTGGCGTGGGGGCCGATGGCAAGCCGTTTCAGGAGATCAATCAGGGCTATCTCAAAAAAAAGCACGACGACAGCACGAAGTTCATCAACGCGACGCGGAACAACTCGACATTGCTCAACGGCAAACTCGCCGGGCTGAACAACGCCACTTACGCCGACGCGTTCCATCTGCGACCCGGCGTGCAAATTGTCAGCGCTACGCCTGATGGCAACATGGTGATTTCCGGTGATATCGACCTGTCCGGTTATCGCTACGCCAGCCTTAATCCCCACAGCCAGCAAACCGGCGTCTACGGTTCCGGCGAACCGGGTAGCCTGGTGATTCGCGCCGGTGGCAACCTGGATGTTTTCGGCAGTGTCACCGACGGTTTCATGCCGCCCGCCCCGGCGGTTGCCGCCGATCGCTCTGACGGCAACGGCTGGCTGTTGATCCCCGGCAAGCAGCCGTTCGGCGCTGATCTGGTGGTGCCTCGCAGTGGAGTAGAACTGGCCGACGGTACCCAGTACCCGGCCGGCAGCGTGCTCAACTATGACCTGCCGTTCCAGGCCATGACCATTAGTGCGGGCACTTTATTGCCCAACGCACTGGAACTGGGTACGGAGCTCAATCTGGCGGCCGGCACTTTGCTCGGCGCTGCCGTGCGCGATAGCAATGGCAACGTGCTGTACGCCGCCGGGACGATTCTGAAGGAGGCAGTGACCTTGCCGCCTAAAACACGTCTGGACGCTGGCAGCCGCTTCAACGTGGCGGTGGCGGTGGAGCCCGGCGTCTGGCCCAAAGGCGTGGCTTTGCCGGATACCGGTCTGGTGCAGTCGGGGGTGAACGTCCTGCCCGTCGGTGGTCTGATCCCGGCGGAGACCGACGTCAAACTGGCCGACGGCACGAGCCTGATCGAACTGCGCGCCAAGGAAAACGGCCAACAGGGCAGCAACTGGGCGGTGGCGACCATGCTGCCGGACGGTTCGTTGTCCTGGTCGATGCGAATGGTGGCCGGGGCCGATACTCAGGCGGCGGATACTCGCCTTACGCGGGTGGATGGCCGCGAAGGGAATCTGCGTCTCGCGGACGGGCATTACATGGCCAAGCGTGAACTGATTGGCGGTGTCACGCCAGGCACCGGACTGGTCTGGGGGGCGGACAACTATCTGGGATACCCCGAGGGCACCCCGATCCTGCCGGAGGAGCTTTTCTGGTGTGAAGTCTTCCCCGGTTCTTGTCTGCCGGCTCCACCCAAGACGGTGCTGGTCTGGGCGCCGGACAACTATCTGCAGTACCCCGAGGGCACCCCGATCTTGCCGGAGGAACTGTTCTGGTGCGAGGTTTTTCCTGACTCCTGTGTCGCGGTCGTTGTACCTGAAGAACCAGCGCCGGGACCAACCACCAAAGTGACCCCGCAAACCCAACTGTTCAGCGTACTGCGCACTGGTACCGGCGACCTCGACCTGCTCAGCGCCGGCGATTTCAGCATGCAATCGCTGTTCGGCGTGTACACGGCAGGCACTCAGTCGGCTTCGCTCGCTAGCGGTGGCAGTGATCCTTATCAACAAGCCCGTGGTCACGGCGCCAATGGCGTATTGGGTGCCGATGCCAGTGCTTATGAATTCCTGACCCTGGGTGCGAACTACAAGGCCTGGTATCCGGAGCAGGGCGGTAACCTGAGGTTGAGCGCCGGCGGACAATTGCAGGGCGATACGCTCGGGCGCAAGAATGACGAAGCGGGTACCCGCCCCCAGTTTGGGTCCGCGGCAGTGGGTAACTGGTTGTGGCGCCAGGGCATGGGCAACGGTTCGGATATTCCGACGGCCTGGTGGATCAACTACGGCACCTTTGTCGCACAACCCAGCGGTGACCCGGCGCTGGTGGGCTTTACCGGTATCGGTACGCTGGGCGGCGGTAATCTTGATGTCAATGCCGCCGGTGACGCGGGTCTATTGGCCTATACCGGTTCGACAAATCATTCGATTATCCAGCGTAGCCAGGGCATCACCCTGGCCGTGGGCGGCACAGGTCGGGTGGCCAGTGATGGCAGCCTGGTCTTGACCGGCGGTGGCGACATGCAGGTGCATATCGGTGGTCGGCTTAACCCGTCGGCGCCGGCCCTGGCCGCCGCCAACGGTTCAACCGCCGATCTCAAGGGCACTCTGGTCAACCTGCGCGGTGCGCTGCAATTGCAGGCCGGCGCCGTGGGTGCGCTGGACCTGCGCTACGGTAGCTACAGCCCGTTCCAGGACCCGAAAGAATCCCGGGCCTATGACGCCTATACCTCGACCCTGGCCTCTGCACAAGGTGGTATGACCGTGGTGGCCGGTGATACCGGCGTGCAACTCAACAGCCGCGGCGACCTGGTGCTCGATGGCGTGGGTGACCCTGGGCGTCTGGAGATGAAGAACTCTACGGGATACACCGATGCATCGGGTACTCACCAAAACGGGGGCGGTTACAGCGGCTTCTCGTTGTGGACGCCGAACACCGCGATCGATCTGTTCAGTGCCGGCGGCAACCTGACGCCGTTCTTGAAGACTGAGGCCAACCCGAGCCAGAACACCCCCCGCACGGGCGGACGCATGTTCTATCCGTCGATTCTGCGGGCGGTGGCGGCCAATGGCAGTCTGTATTACGGCGCTTCGGCAACTGGTCGTAGCCAAGACTCATCGACTTACTCGCTGATGACCGCACCCTCGGCTAATGCCGAACTGCAACTGATTGCCGGCGATTCGATCTATGCCGGCGGTTATGCGGTGACGCAATCCGGCGCGGATCCGGCGCGGATTCCCACGCCGTTCAATCCGGTATTCGTAGGGATAAATTCGTTCGGGGGTAACAGCTATAGCAACTTCAGTGCAGATGTTTACAAACGCGATTTCAACAGCTTCCCGCTGTTCACCTTTGGCGCCAACATCTTCACCAACATGGACTGGCCGGAGCGTCAACCGGTGCGTTTCTACGCCATCAACGGCGACATCGTCGGTTTGCGCACGGGGGAGATCCTGCGCTACCCGGATTCGGGCAACGAAGTGCGCTATGAGGGCAGTGGCCCGCTGCGGGTGATGGCCGGTCGGGATATCGTCAATTCCGGCGTCCCTTTGACTACCACGACCGGCGTGCCTGCGGAGATTAGTGGTAATGCGGATGGGAGATCCACCGGCAACCTGATCGTCCACAGCCGGGCCGATGATATTTCCCTCGTCTCCGCCGGGCGTGACATTCGCCTGAGTACGTTCAACGTCGCCGGCCCCGGTTTGCTGGAGGTGTCCGCCGGCCGCAACTTGTATGGTGCCGGCTCGGGCGTGGGCAATGTTTATCAGGAAGGTGGTTTCAACAGCATCGGCAATGTCGATGCGCGCTCCACGGTCAATGATGGGGGTGCATCGATTGCGCTGGTGGTCGGTGCCGGTGCCCAGGGGCCGAACTACCAAGGCTTGCTGAGCCGGTATCTGGGGCAGGGCGCGCTCAAGAACTACAGTGCCGAACTGGCCCAGTGGCTGACCGAGCGCTTCGGTCTCATCGGTAATGACGATCAGGTCGCTGCCTGGTTCGCAGCATTGCCCGCCGAGCAACAACGGGTGTTTGCCCGCAAGATCTACTTCGCTGAGTTGAAGGCCGGTGGCCGTGAATACAACGAAGTGGGCGGCGTTCGCGAAGGCAGTTACCTGCGTGGTCGCGAGGCGATCGCGGCGTTGTTCCCGGAAAAGGATGTAGCCGGCAACACCATCAACTACGACGGCGACGTGACGCTGTACGGTGGCGCCGGTATCCACACCGATTTCGGTGGCGACATCCAGGTGCTGACACCGGGCGGACGGCAGGTCTACGGCATCGAGGGCGCGGCACCACCGTCCACGGCAGGGGTGATCACCCAGGGTTCCGGGGATATTCAGTTGTATTCCAGGGACAGCATTCTGCTCGGCCAGAGCCGGATCATGACCACCTTCGGCGGCTCGATCTTCGGCTGGTCGGCGCAAGGCGACATCAACGCCGGTCGCGGTTCGAAGACTACCGTGGTCTACACGCCACCCAAGCGCGTGTATGACACCTGGGGCAACGTGACCCTGTCGCCATCGGTGCCGAGTACCGGAGCCGGTATCGCCACGCTAAATCCGATTCCCGAAGTGGCACCGGGAGACATCGACCTGATCGCCCCACTGGGCACCATCGATGCCGGTGAGGCGGGGATTCGGGTGTCGGGCAACGTCAACATCGCGGCATTGACCGTGGTGAACGCGGCGAACATTCAGACCCAGGGCAAGTCGACCGGTGTGCCGATGACCGCTTCGGTGAATACCGGGGCGATCACCTCGGCCAGTTCCGCGGCGTCATCGGCCACCCAGGCTGCGGAGGACGTGGCGCGTCAGCAGCAGGCCGCGTCGCGGCAGAATCAGGCGTCGGTGTTTACCGTGCAGGTATTGAGTTTCGGTTCCGAACAATTGGCGCCGACTCGCGATGGCGCGAGCCGGGCGCCGGAGGCTGGGTACAACCCGAACAGTCCGGTGCAAGTGTTGGGTGCCGGGGCTCTGGATGAATCGGCGCGACAGCGGTTGACTGAGGAGGAGCGGGGCAGCCTTACCCTATAGAACTCTCGTTGTAATTTTGGGCGACCTTCGGGTCGCCTTTTTTTTACAAATCTGGTGGATGTACACAGTCCAACTGTGGGAGCGGGTTTGCTCGCGAAGACGGTGGCACATTCAACAGGTAAGTGACTGACAGACCGCTTTCGCGAGCAAGCCCGCTCCCACAGGGGATTTCGGTGAACACACTATCTGTGTACGCCTGAGATCAAATGTGGGAGCGGGCTTGCTCGCGAAGAGGCCGGCTCATCCACCACAAGGCTCGGTGTCAGACCGCTAAACAAGCACTGTTTAAACGACACTTCCAGATACTCACTCAGGCTACACATCCTTGCGCCGCTGCCTACGACTACGCCAGAATCCGCCGGCTTGTGCGCCTTGGGTCCGGGCTCTATCGTTTGCCTGTCGCTGAAAAACAGCGAACGGGTTTGGTAGCCCGCCGTCCACATGACGCATAGCGTTACCTTATGCAGGTGCTTTTTCGGCATTTGTTTTTATGGTGGCCATGCGTAGGGTGCCCTCGGGCGCGCCGGTTTTGCCATGTGGGCCGGTCTACCAACCTTCGTATGGCCGCCACCCTTCGTTTGGTAGCGAGGGTGATGGCTCCTTTAATCACATATGGAGTTCCATCTATGTTCAAAGCAACGCCAAATCCTCCGGAAACCGACGACGTTTCCCCCTACGAATCCCTCGATTCCAAAAAACTCCACGAAGCCGCAGACCGCGCCCTCGACCACTACCTCAAGCCACCCATCCCCAAAGACACCAAGCGCAAACCCAGCACCATTTACCATGTGGGTGAGAAGGTCGATAACGAAACCCTGCTGGTCAACGCCTGCGAAACCCTGGCATCAGCGAGCATGATGCTCAGTGAGTTCGCCGGATTGATGGACATGCCACATCGCAACATGATGTTGGGGATTCAATCGGTGGTCATGCTCGGTGAGTTGGCCGTCAACCGGGTGCTGGATAACTTCGATCCGCAAGGCTAGCGAAGAACCTGTGGGAGCGGGCTTGCTCGCGAAGGCGTCCTGTCAGCAGATAAATACTTGGCTGACACTCCGCTTTCGCGAGCAAGCCCGCTCCCACACTTTATTGGTGTACACAGAACATTCCGCGCAATTCCCACCTCCTGTAATGAAGCTTTTATGACAAAAGTTCGGTAGCTCATCGCCATTCCGGTCATGCCTATGTAACGCGCTTGAGGGGGCCGCAAGGCCACTTTTCCAGCCGAGGGCGGGAAGCCGGGAGTGAGGCAATGGGGACTATGGAACGCTACTCGAAAGTGGGCATGCAAGAACTCGATCAACGCCTGTCGAAGATCGTCGAAGCCGCGCGCAAGAAGCCGGTTTCGGTCTATCGCTACGGCGCGCCGTGGGTTTGGATCGTCTCCCAGGACGACTGGCAGGGCGCCTTGAAAGAAGTGACCAGCTACATCCCGCCGGGCCATTCACTGGTGCTGCTGCGCCCGCAAATCGATGAACTGCTCGAAGCTCACCGCGACATCCTGCACGGCCTCAATGCCGAGCCCGGCATGCTCATCGCCCCGCAAACGGTCATGCACATTCTGCTGCTGCAGTTGCTCTATTCGGTGCCCAGCGAGCAGCAACTCTATGAACAGCTCAATTACAACCTGCTGTTCCGCTGGTTCGTCGGCCTGGACCTGAACCAGAAGGTCTGGGGCTTCAACGTATTGAGCCGCGACATCGCCACGCTGCTGAACAACCCGCGGGCGGTGCAGCTGATCCAGAAAATCATTGGCGAAGTGTTCTGCGGTGCCTTACTGCAAATGCCCGAGTTCTCCTTGAACTTCGCGCTGCTGCACACCTGGCTGGGCAAACACGCCGCGACGTCGACAACAAGCAATTGAGTGGGCCGAACGCTGGGCAAACAGCGACGGTCATTTCGAATTCAGGGGGTGGTGTGGAGCATCTTTTCAAGTCACGGCTGGCGCTGTGGGGCTGGCTGCTGGTGGCGGCCGGCGCGCAGCCGGTATTCGCCGAAGACGCGGCAACCGCGGCGCCGACAAAGTTGGTCGATGTGAACGAATACTTCGTGCGCGGTAACACCGTGCTCGATGCCCGGGCGATCGAAGAAGCGGTGTACCCGTTCCTCGGCCCGCAAAAGACTCTGAACGATATCGAAGGCGCCCGCGAAGCCTTGCAGAAGGCTTATCAGGCCCGTGGTTATCAGTCGGTGTTCGTCGAGTTGCCGGAGCAGAAAGTCGAGGACGGTATTGTCTATTTGCAGGTCAGCGAAACCAAAGTCGGCCGGGTGCGGGTGGTCGGCGCCAAACACTATTCGCCCGTGGACATCCGCGAAGACGTGCCGGCTCTGAAGGAAGGCGAAGTACCGGACTTCAGCAAGGTCCAGGGCGAGCTGGCACAACTCAACAAAACCCCGGGCCGACAGGTGATGCCGCTGGTGCGTGAAGGTCAGCGCCCCGGCACCATGGATGTGGACTTGCAGGTCGAGGACCAGAACCCGTGGCAGGCCAGCGTCGGGCTGAACAACGATTACAGCGCCGACACCGAGAAACTTCGCGCGGTCACCAGCCTGGGTTACAACAACCTCTGGCAACTGGGTCACAGCATCTCGCTGACCTATTTCACCGCCCCCCAAGACACCGACAACGCCAAGGTCTGGTCCGGTTCCTACACCGCGCCGTTGAACGAGCGTTGGAGCCTGCAACTGTCCGGTTATCAATCCGATAGCAACGTCGCGACCATTGGTGGCAGCAACGTGTTGGGCAAGGGCCATTCCTACGGGATCTCGGCGATCTACACGCTGCCGTCCAGCGGCAACTGGTCCAACTCGTTCTCGGCCGGGATCGACTTCAAGGACTTCGACGAGCGCCTGACCCTGGCCGGCGAGAGCGACAACGTGCCGCTGCAGTACGCACCGTTCACCTTCGCCTACAACGGCTTTCGCTACACCGAAAACTCCCAATTGGGCCTTGGCCTGAGTCTGGTGGCCGGCACTCGCAGCCTGTTCGGTTATGGCAGTTCCGACGAAGACTTCGACTACAAACGCTACCGCGCAAGCCCCAGTTTCGCCGTGCTCAAGGGCGACACCAACTACACCTTCACCTTCGGCAATGACTGGCAGACCGCAACCAAAGCCGCGTTCCAGCTGGCATCCGGGCCGTTGGTTTCCAACGAACAATTCTCTGCCGGTGGCGCGACTTCGGTGCGCGGTTATCTGGCCGCCGAGCGCACCGGTGATGACGGTTACCTGTTGTCCCAGGAGCTGCGCACGCCGTCCCTCGCCAAGTACCTGGGCACTTACGTTCAGGAGTGGCGCTTCTACGCCTTTGCCGAAGGCGCCCAGCTGTACCTGCGTGACGAGCTCCCCGATCAGGACGCCGATTACGCCCTGGCCAGTGTCGGCCTGGGCACCCGCGCGAGCTTGAGCAAATGGCTGTCCGGCAGCGTGGATTGGGGCTACCCGCTGCTCGAAGGGCCGAACACCTCGAAACAGGAATCGCGCCTGCACTTCAACCTGCAAGCGACGTTCTGAACCTACGGAGTAATTTTTCATGCAGCGCATATTCATCGCTTTCCTGATCTGCCTGGGCTTCGTGCTCCCGGCCACCGCCCAGGCCTGGTGGCAGGACGACTGGCATTACCGCAAACAGATTTCGGTGGACACCACGCCCCAGGGCGCGGCGATCAACGAGACGCTGGGGCGCACGGCGCTGCTGGTGCGCCTGCACACCGGCAACTTCACCTTCGATGGGGTCAAGGAGGACGGTTCGGACCTGCGCTTTGTCGCCGCCGATGACAAGACCGTGTTCAACCACCAGATCGAAAGCTTCGATCCGCTGATGGGCATGGCGCTGATCTGGGTCGATGTGCCTGTTATTACGGGCGGCCAGCGGCAAGACTTCTGGATGTATTACGGCAACCAGAAAGCCCCGGCCACCGGCAACGGTCAACTGACCTTCGACACGAACTTCACTGCGCTCTATCACTTCGACGGCGCCAACGGCACACCGCCCAAGGACACCACTGCCTACGGCAACACCGCGCAAAGCGCTACCGGCGCGAGCATCGACGGCGTGATGGGGCGGGCGTTGCAATTCAGTGGCCAGCCGTTGCTGTTGCCAGGCAGTCCATCGCTGCAACACAACGCCGGCAGCGCGTTCACCTTCAGTGCCTGGTTGCGTCTGGATCAGGCCAATGGCGAACAAGTGGTTTTGGCAAGACGGGAAGGGGCCAATAACCTCTTGCTGGGTCTGAACCAGGGCATGCCGTTCGTGGAAATCGACGGCCAGCGCGCCGTGTCCACTCAACCGTTGAACCCCGGTCAATGGCAGCACCTGGCGCTGACGGCCGAGGGCAGCAAGGTCTCGCTGTATGTCAACGGCCGTGAAACCGCGAGCCTTGCAGTCGCGATGCCGGCGTTCAATTCAGTCATGGCCATCGGTGCCGATCTGCCGAGCGAAACCGCAGGCACGTATCAGCCCTTCACCGGCGCCATCGATGAGTTGCGTTTGTCCAAGGTCGCCCGGCCTGCCGCGCAGTTGCTGGCAGACGCCAATTCCCAGGGAGCCGAGTCGAAACTGGTGGCTTACGGCGTCGATGAAGAACAATCGGGTTACGGCTTCGGCAGCCTGGGTTTTCTGCTCAACGCCGTGCCGGTGGATGCCTGGGTGATCATCGCGGTGCTAGTGCTGATGATGTTCCAGTCGTGGGTCATCATGATCCGCAAGAACCGCATGGTCAGCCGCCTCAGCGCCGCCAACGAAGCATTCCGTGAGCAGTTCGCCAAGGTCGGTACGCGCTTGGAGATGTTCGCCGACGATCAAGACCTCGCCCAGCGTTTGCAGCACTCATCCCTGTGGCGTTTGTATCAAGTGGCGGTGAAGGAAATCCGTACCCGCCGCGAGCAGGGCGCCGACACCTCATCGGTCTCGGCCGCGACCATCGAAGCGATTCGCTGCTCCATGGACGGCGTGCGCACCCGCGAGAATCAGGCACTCAGTTCAAAACTCTCGACCTTGTCCAACGCCATTGCCGGCGGCCCGTACATCGGCCTGCTCGGCACGGTGTTGGGGATCATGGTGGTGTTCCTCGGCACGGCCATGGCCGGTGACGTCAACATCAACGCCATTGCCCCGGGCATGGCCGCCGCGTTGCTGGCCACCGCCATGGGCCTGTTCGTCGCGATCCCGGCGCTGTTTGGCTACAACCGGCTGATCACCCGCAACAAGGAAGTCAGCGCCGACATGCGGGTATTCGTCGATGAGTTCATCACGCGCCTGGCGGAGATGCACGGCGAAAGCCAGTCCAGTGAATCGGCCCATCGCCGCGGCAATCACACCCACGCCTCCGTACCGGCCTGAGGAGCACTGACATGGCTAGCGTCAATACCTCCCACGACGATGACGATGATGCCGCGGTAGACAGCATCAACATCACGCCCTTGGTGGACGTGCTGATGGTGGTGCTGGTGATGTTCATCCTCACCGCCACCGCCCAGGTTTCCGGCATCCAGATCAACCTGCCCAAGGCCAGTGCCTCGGTGTCGCTGTCCGAAGCCAAGACCAAGGCGATCTCGGTCAACGATGGCGGCCAGGTGTTTCTCGATGCCTACCCGGTGACCCTGGCGGAGCTCGAAGACCGCTTGCGCATCGAGAAGGCGCAGAACCCTGACTTCCCGGTGATCGTGCGCGGCGACGCCACGGTGCAGTACCAGAAAGTCATCGAGGTACTGGACCTGTTGCGCCGGCTTGAACTGTCCCAGGTCGGTCTCGTCACCGGCAAACCGACCCAGGGCTGACCATGACCGCACAACAACCCTTTAAACCAATGCCGGTAAAACCGTCGCCCCTGCGCTTTGTGAAGTGGGGCACCGGTCTGCTGCTGGGCGCTGTGGCCGTGTGGTTTATCTGGCAGTGGGCCAACGACATGAGTGGCATCCGCCGCGAAGCGCCGAAGGTGCCGACGATTATTCCGTTGCCACCACCGCCACCTCCGCCGCCGGAAAAACCGCCGGAGCCGGAAACCCCCGTGGAAGAAAAAATGGTCGAGCCCGAACCGACCCCGGAACCGGAGGAGGTCAAGCCCGAGGAGGAAGCGCCGCCATCGCCCGCCGATGACCTGGCCAACCCGATGCAAATGGACGGCGACGCCCAGTCCGGCAACGACGCCTTCAACGTCGGCGCCGGCAAGGGCGGCGGCATGGCCGGTGCCGGAGGCGGGCGTCTGGGCAATGGCACGTACAGCCAGTTTTTGGCGTTCACCTTTCAGCGCTTGCTGCGGGAAAACCCGGACCTGCGCAACCTGGCTTTTTCGCTGCAGACCGAGGTCTGGCTGAGCAGCGTGGGCGAGATCACCCGGGTTGAGTTGGTGAAGTCCAGCGGCAACCCGGAAGTCGACGCCCAGGTGCTCGCGGCGTTGCGCGGCGCGCCGCATTTAACCGAACGGCCACCGGCCTCCATGACCTTGCCTGTGCGCCTGTCCCTGCAAGGGCGGCGTCCGGGTTAACCGAACATTTTCAGGTTTTGCCAAAAGGAGTTGTGTGCAGATGATTTCCAACGTGAATCGATTGTCCCTGGCGGTCGGCATGGTCATTGCGACCCTGGTCGGGCACGCAGCGGCAGCCCCTGCGCCCTCGGAAAACGCCACGATCAATCTGATCCGCTTGCTGGTGCAACAGGGTGTATTGAAGCAGGAACAGGCCGATGGGCTGATCGCTCAGGCGGAAAAAGAAGCGGTGCAAGCGCGTCAGGCCAGCACTGCGGTCGCTGCTGTCTCTGCCGGCCCGGCGGCTGCGCCCGGCGATGTGCGGGTGCAGTATGTACCGGCCGCGGTGCGCGATCAGATCCGCGACCAGGTCAAGGCCGAAGTCATGGCCACCGCCAAACAGGAAAACTGGGCCCAGCCCAACACTTTCCCTGAGTGGGTCTCGCGCATCAGCTTCGACGGCGACATTCGCCTGCGAGACGAGTCGCGCTACTACTCGGGCACCAACAGTAACGAAATCGTCGACTTCGCCAAGCTCAACAACAACGGCCCGTACGACGTGAATCCCAACAGCAGCACCAATCTGCCGCCGTTGCTCAACACCCGCGAAGACCGAGAAAACCTGTTCCGCCTGCGGGCGCGGCTGGGCATGAAAGCGGTGATCTCGCCCGAATGGACCGCCGGCATCCGCATAGGCACCGGTTCGGACAACAACCCGGTGTCCACCACCCAGACCCTCGGCGGCGGTTTCGGCAAAAAAGACATCTGGCTCGATCAGGGTTACCTGACCTGGAAACCGTCCGATCAGTTGACGTTGACTGGCGGGCGGATCGCCAATCCATTCTTCTCCACCGACATGCTCTATTCCACCGACCTGAATTTCGACGGCGTGGCGGCGATTTTCGACCACAAGCTCAACCGCGATTGGGGCTTGTTCGGCACCGTCGGTGCGTTCCCGGTGGAGTACACCAACGACACCAGCAGCAGCAACGGTTTCGACAAGGAAGAGAGCGACAACAAGTGGCTGTACGGCGCGCAGATCGGCGCCAACTGGGCGATCAACAGCAACAACCGCTTGAAAGGCGCGTTGGCCTATTACCGTTTCGACGACATCGAAGGCCAGCGCTCCAGTCCTTGCGAGCCCTGGGCCGGCGCACCGGGTTGCGACACCGACGGCAGCCGCTCGGCGTTCATGCAAAAGGGCAACAGCGTGTTCCTGCTGCGCGACATCACGCCGAACCCGCTCAACCCGTCCACCACGCCGCAACCGCAATTCGTCGGCCTGGCCTCGGAGTTCAACCTGCTGGACCTCAACCTGGTGTGGGACACCGACCTGCCGGAAGACTTCAAGCTGCGCAGCCAGGCCAATTATGTGCACAACCTCGGCTACGACGAAGGCGAGATGCGCAAGCGCTCGGCCGGGCAAATCGTCAACAACCTCGACAGCGATGGCGAGGTGGAAAGCGGTGCCAATGCCTGGATGGTCCAGTTCACTCTCGGCAACTCACTGGACTTGAAGAAGCAGGGCGACTGGAATTTCTTCGCCGGCTACAAATACATCCAGCCGGACGCCTTGCCGGACGGTTTCAACGACTCGTCGTTCCACCTTGGGGGCACCAATGCTAAGGGCTACTTCCTTGGCGGCAATTACGGCCTGGCCAAGAACGTCTCCGCCACCGGTCGCTGGTTGAGTTCCGAAGCGGTGTACGGCGCGCCGTTCGACATCGACGTCTTGCAGCTTGAAATCAACACGCGCTTCTAAGGCGCAGGGAGAGGGTTATGAACACTCGATTTTTGCTGCTGGGGCTGGGGTTATTGATCGCACAGGGGGCGAGCGCCGAAGGCATGGAAGAGCGCCTGCGCACCCAGCTGCGCAGCACTACCCAGCAGCTGCAAACCCTGCAAAGCCAGCAAGCTCAGGCCAGCGCCGCGCAAGTGGCGGCTGAGAGTCAAGCCAAGGCTGCACAGGCGCAAATCAAGCAACTGACGGCGGAATTGGCCAAGGTCAAAGGCGTGGCCGAACAACTGGCCGGCCAGCACGACAGCCTGCAAAGCCAGGCCCAGGCGCAAGCGGCGGCTAGCAGCGAGCAGGTCGGCAAGTTCAAGAAGGCTTACGAAGAACTGTTGGTGATGGCACGGGGCAAAGAAGCCGAACGCGCCCGGCTCGAGACGCAATTGGCTGAACGTGACACACAAATGCAGCAATGTTCAGTCAAGAATCAACAGATGTACGGCGTGGCCAAGGAGATCCTCGCGGCCTACGAAAAGATCGACGTCGCCGAAGTGATGAAGATCCGCCAACCGTTCGCAGGCGCAGCCAGGGTCAAGTTCGAAGAACTGGCCCAGGGTTTTGGCGACGAACTCTACAAGACGCAATTCGACGCGCCCCAGGCCGCGATCGCTCATTGAATGACAGGGAAGAACTTCACATGACTCAATTGATCAGCCACGTATCGCCACAATCCCTTACCGACGTGCTGCAAGCCGCCGGTTACCGGGTCAACCAAACCGAACAGAACGGCATCGTGCAGTTGCTCAGCGCAAGCCAGGGCATCGGCTACGCGGTGCGTTTCGGCAACCCGGCGGCCGAGCAGGGCAGCTACGTCGACTTCACCTTCAGCTGCGCCTTGCGGGTGCAGGGCGAGTTGCCGGCCGGGCTGGCAGAACTGTGGAATGCATCGCGACGCTTTGCCCGGTTGTCGGTGCAGGGCGAGTTTCTGGTGATGGAGATGGACGTGGTGGTCGCCGCCGGCGTGAGTGACGATCACCTGCGCGGCAACCTTGAACTGTGGGATCGCTTGCTTCAGGAGTTCATCGTTTACCTGCGTGAATACAGCCAGAACGCTGCGCAATTGGAGGCCCAGGCTGAAACCGTCGAGGCCCCTGCGCAAGAGGTGCCAGCCCTGTGAAAAAACGCACGGTAGTGGCCGGCGCAGGTGCGTTGGCCGTGCTGGTGATTGCTGTTGCGTTGGGACTGCGTCCGCGTAACGACCCGATCGCCGCTCAGCAGCCGGCGCCATCGGCGGGATTGGCAACGAGTGAGCCTGCGGTCGCGCGCCTGGGCAATCAGCAGGTCGCCCCCGAAGAACTCAAAGCGCTGCTTGCCACCTTGCCAACGGAAGCTCGCGAACAACTGCGGGCCAATCGCGGGGCGCTGGAAAGCTGGATTCGCTCGCGCCTGGCCGAAAAAGCCGTGCTCGAACAGGCCGACGCTCAAGGCTGGCGTCAGCGCCCGGAGGTCGAGCGACAAACCCGCGCCGCTACCGAGCAGATCGTCTTTCGCGACTACTTGCAGTCGGTCAGTCAGGTGCCGACCGACTACCCCAGTGCCGTTGAATTGCAGCAGGCGTATGAGTCCGGAAAGGCTGGTTGGGTGACGCCGCCGATGTACCGGGTCAGTCAGATTTTCCTCGGCGTGGCCGATCAGAAGACGCTCGAAAGCGTGCGCAAACAAGCGCTCGAACTGAGCAAAAAAGCCCAGGCTGCACCGACGGAATTTGCGGCGTTGGCGAGTCAGTATTCGCAGGACCGAGCCAGCGCCGAACGGGGCGGCGACACCGGGCTGCAACCATTGCAGCAACTGGTGCCGGAAGTCCGTGGCGCGGTGTCGCGACTTAAGATCGGTGCGGTGTCGGAGCCGGTGCAGAGCGCGGCGGGTTTCCATGTGATCAAACTCACCGAGCAGCAACCGGCCCGCACCGCGACCTTGGAAGAACTGCGCGAACGCCTGACCCAGGCCTTGCGTGCCCAGCGTCAGGAACAGATCGCCAAGGCCTATCTGGAAGGGATGCTCAATACGGCGACGTTGAGTATTGATGGGGCGGTGTTGAATAAGGTTCTGGAGGAGAAACTTTAGTTTGGCGGTGTGGCGCAGGGGGCCTTCGCCATCGACCAACCCTATCTACCCCAATCGCAACGCACGCTCAAAACCAACAAAGATCGACAGGGAGTCATCGATGTCATTCATAGAACCCTCAGGACGTCAGGGTGTTGTCGAATACCGATCCCCACAGGGGGCATCCGAATCTTGGCTGGCACTGGCCGCCGGGATCGATGCCGAGGTGGCGCAATATTTTCTGGTCAGCGCCCGTTGTGGCTGTTTCATGCAGGCCGCGCGCAGCCTCAATGTGCGGGCGACCCTGCTGCGCAAGCACTTGGCGCAACTGGAAGAACAATTGAAACGTTCGCTGTTCAAATTCCAGGGCAGCGCGCTGACCTTGAGTCGTGACGGCCAGCAGTTGCAGGCGCAGTTGGTCGCGTTGGCGCATGAGCGCAAATTACCGGTTATTGAACAGCCGTTGATTCGCCTGGCCGTGGCCGAATCAATCCTGCACGACATCCTCGGCCGCGACCTGGTCTCGCTGCTGCGGCGCAACGCCAGCGTACGCCTGGACATCATCTCGCTGGACAGCGAACTGTCCCTGCGAGCGATCAGCGCCGATGTGGTGGTGTGGCTGGCAGGCACCGATTCGCCGTTGCCAGGCCCCAGTTTTACCATCAGCGAGCCCCAGCGTCTGGCACGGCTGGACTATCTGCCGCACATCGCCAAACGCTATTCACGAGTCGCGGCGCGGCCGGACAGCCTGGGTGACCTGGCCGATTTCATGCTGGTGCAATGGCAGCACGACCGCCATGTCGCCACTTTTGGGCCATGGAACAATCTGGTGGAGCAGCGTCTGGCAGGGGTGGTGCAGCTGCATTCCTATGAACTGATGCTGGAGATGATCCGTTGCAGCGCCTGCATCGGTCTGCTGCCGCACTACATCAGCCAGTTCGACCGAGGGTTGGTGGCATTGCCTGGGCTCTTCAAACAACCGATGCAACGCCAGGTGTGGATGGCGGTCAATGCCGACTCCCGGAAAGAGGCTGAGGTGCAGAACATCGCCGAGTTGATCCACAACACGTTCAGTGAGCGACGGGAGTGGTTCGAGTAGGTCCTGGATTACATCGTTTCCCTGTGGCGAGGGGGCAAGCCCCCTCGCCACAAAGGTTTGCACCGTTATAGAGTAGGCGGCCATGCACGCATCAAGGACGAAACATTCATGCCCTCCGACTCCGTCATTACCCTCGAACGCTTCAACGAATCCCACATCGAGGGCATCACCGCGCTCTACAACGACCCGGCTGTGGCCCGGCAAGTGCTGCAAATGCCGTTTCAGTCCACCGAGGTCTGGCGCCAACGCCTGATGGCGGACAACGAGCGGGCGGTGAAACTGGTGGCGCTATACCAGGGATCGGTCATCGGCAACATTGGCCTGGAACAGTTCTCGCGGATCCGCCGCAGCCACGCCGGCAGCTTCGGCATGGCTGTCGCCGTGGCTTGGCAGGGCAAGGGTGTCGGTTCGAAACTGCTGGCAGCAGCGCTGGACATCGCCGACAACTGGATGAATCTGCAACGGGTCGAGCTCTCGGTGTACGCCGACAATGAAGCGGCCATCGGCCTGTACCAGAAATTCGGCTTCGAGACCGAAGGCCTGTTCCGCGATTACGCCGTGCGTGACGGCCGGCTGGTCGATACCCTGAGCATGGCGCGCCTGCGTCGCACGCTCAAGGCAGATTGACTCAGTCGCCCAACGCGAACGCCACCGCCGCCTGCGCGTGCAGTTCGGTGGTGTCGAGCAAGGGCAGGACGCTGTGCTCGGGCTTGATCAGCAGGCCGATTTCGGTACAGCCGAGGATGATCGCCTGGGCGCCGCGCTCGGTCAGCGATTCGATCACACGTTGATAGACCTGGCGTGAAGCCTCGCTGATCACCCCGACGCACAACTCGTCATAGATGATCCGGTGCACGGCCTGGCGCTCCTCGGCCTCCGGTACCAGCACCGTCAGACCCTTGGCCGTCAGGCGCGCCTTGAGAAAGTCTTGCTCCATGGTGAACGCAGTGCCCAGCAAACCCACCCGCAGCGCACCGGCGTCCAGTGCCGCTTGGCCAGCCGGATCGGCAATGTGCAGGAACGGAATATCGATCGCTGCCTGAATCTGCCCGGCCACCTTGTGCATGGTGTTGGTACACAGCACCACGCACTCGGCGCCACCCGCCTGCAGACGCCGGGCCGCATCCACCAGAATCGCCGCCGCGTCGTCCCAACGGCCGGCATGCTGGGCTTGTTCGACAGGGCCGAAGTCGACGCTGTACATCAGCAATTTCGCCGAACGCAACGGCCCGAGGCGGTCGCGTACCTGCTGGTTGATAAGACGGTAATACTCGGCGCTGGACTCCCAGCTCATGCCGCCGATAAGGCCGATGGTGCGCATTGGATTTCCTCAGGTTTTGGCCTGTTTCAATGGGGCAGGCCTGAAGGGAGTTTCCGTTTGTCCAACGGCGGATACCAGCGAAAATCAACTGTACCGCTCATCTTTCAGTGAAGTGTCATGCTGCTTTTTTATCTACCGAGCCTTTATAGCCGTTCGCACCTTTTCCGTACGCGAGCTGTCAGCATCTGCCATGCTCAAAGTCCGCAGCACCGCTCCAACCAAAGGAACACCGCAATGGACGACGTACAGCAATTGGGCGAGATGCTTCGCCACTATGCAGATAGCGAAGCGCACAAGAAGCAACTGTTTGAAACGCAATCGGCCGTGTGGGCGACGCGCATTGGTGAGTTGTTCGATCAGATCCAGCAGTGGTTGGCACCGGTTCTGGCGCCGAACCTGTTGGAAGTGAGCCGCGAGGCGTATGTCGCGTCCGGGCCGAGCGTTCCGGCGGAGACGTCGACGTTCAAGACCGAGAAACTGAGCATCGTCATCGCCGGGAAACCGGTGGAGTTCGTGCCGGATGTGATGGGTGCAGGTGGGCAGATTTCCCTGGCAGTGATGGGGTTGACCGCGGCGCGTTATGGCAGCATTTCGCTGGTGTGCCTGCCACCGTCCAGCGATTGGCAATGGCGCAAGACCAATGGCTTGAAAGACCCGGACGTCTTTGCCTTCGATGCGAATTTCCTGGCGCAGCAGCTGCAGGGCCTGATTCCCCGCGAGCGCGGCTGAAAGATAAATCCGCTGAAGATGCACTCAAGGGGTTGGCCGGGATGAGCGTGTTGTATGGGCGGTCGGTAATTGAGCCGCGGCCGTTGTTTCGACGGCGCTGAAACCTGTGGCGAGGGGACTTGCCCCAATGCTGGCGAGTTAAGAATTTTGAGCGACGAAAATCCTGTGGGAGCGTGGCTTGCCCGCGAAGGGGCCTTTGAATATTGCCGCGATCACTTCAATGGTTGCAGCAACAGATGAATATTGTGTTTTTTGATAACAATGTGCCGGGCATTGGCTATACCTGTAATTCCCGTATGCGATATTGTTGCCCGGCCCTCTGACAGGAGTTACAAGCATGAAGCTTGCGTTAATGATGAGCACACTGTGCATCGCCTCTATCGGGGTGGTGGGTTGCTCCAGCAAAGTCGTCGAGCCAGACCAGTATTCCGGCTTTCTCAAGGACTACAGTCAGCTCAAGGAAGCCAAATCGCCATCGGGTGCCGTGGTGATGCGCTGGATGGACCCCAAGCTCGATATCAACAAATACACCAGTGTCTACATCGAGCCGACTCAGCTTTACCCCAAGCCGCAACCGACGGTGAAAATTCCTCAGGCCACGCTGAATGGAATTACCAGCTACTACGATCAGGCACTCAAACGCGAAGTGGGTAAATCGCTGCCACTGGCCTCCGGCCCCGGCCCTGGCGTTATGGTGGTGCGTGCGGCGATCACCGCCGTCAGCAGCAAGACCGAAGGCCTCAAGCCTTACGAAGTCATCCCGATCGCCCTGGTGGCAGCCGCAGTCAGCACTGCCACCGGTATTCGCGACCAGGAAACCGATCTGGCCACCGAAGCGGTATTTCTCGATGGCGGCAACAACAAAGTCCTCGCCCAGGTCGTGCGCAAGGGCACCGGCAAACCGCTGGAAAACGTAGATCAGGTGATGAAGCCCAATGACGTGAAAAACGTGATCGATGGCTGGGCGTCGGACCTGCATCAGTCGTATCTGAAGCTCAAGTCCAAGTAATGCGGCGGGGCTGAGGGCTTCTTCGCGAGCAGGCTAGCTCCCACATTGATTCTGTTTCGATCACGGATTTTGTGTACGCCAGAGATCAAGTGTGGGAGCGAGCTTGCTCGCGAAAGCGGTCCTTCAGGTGTGCTTCAGTGTTTCTTCGCCTGCGCACGCACGCGTTCTTCCTGCTCCCGCAGCTCTGGTGTGAACTCGGCACCGAAGTCTTCGGCCTCGTATACCTGGCGAATCTCGATCTCGGCTTCAGTGCCCGGCATCGGGTTGGGGCAGCGCTTGACCCACTCGATCGCTTCCTCTTTCGACTTCACCTGCCACAGCCAATAGCCGGCGATCAGCTCTTTGGTTTCGGCGAACGGGCCGTCGATTACTGTGCGCTGGTCACCTGAAAAGCGCACCCGGGCGCCTTTGCTGCTGGGCTGCAGGCCATCGCACTCGATGAGAATACCGGCCTTTGCCAGTTCCTCGTTGAAATTGCCCATCGCGGTCATCAGTTCTTCGCTGGGCATCACACCGGCCTCCGAATCCGGGCTGGCTTTCACAAGGATCATGAATCGCATGGTCTTATCTCCGTTGGTTTTGAGTGATTCACTGTCTAGTCGAATGGCCATGGGCTTAATCGACAACGCGGCCAAAGAAATCGCTACAAACCTTCTGATACCCCGTAGAGGGATAGGTAGGGTTTTAGCGTGATGATAGTCTGCAAATCCCCTGGCCGATGGGATGCCATGATTCATGCCCGTTCTGCCTTTCGTCATGAACATCAGGTGGCAGTGGGTGAGGGGGGTACGCTGTACACCGACCGTGTGACCTATGCGGCCATGGGCGGCGCACCGTTGGAGTGGCTGCTGGTCAATGCCTACATGCGGCGGATTTTCCAAGCGCGGCACCGCAATATGCTTCGATTGCTGAGCTGACACCTACCTGTCCTGTAGGAGCGAGCGGTGCGGCGATCCGACTTGCCCGCGAATGGAGCACCTCGGTGCAATAGACTGACCGCGTTATCGTTCTTCGCGGGCAAGCCTCGCTCCTACAGGGGGTTGTGTTGTTTGTTAGGTTCGGCAACACAATTTGCTTTGTATTTGGGCATAGGTCCTCAGACCATTTCGTGGTTAACTTCGGCCTCGTCAAAATTCTCTACATCAACGTTCAGAAGGACTCCGTTCATGGCTCAAGTCACTCTTAAAGGCAATCCGGTTCAAGTCAACGGCCAGTTGCCACAAGCCGGTTCCCAGGCGCCAGCCTTTTCCCTGGTTGCCGGCAATTTGTCGGACGTTTCCCTGAAGGATTTCGCCGGCAAGCGCAAAGTGCTGAACATCTTCCCAAGCGTCGACACTCCGACCTGCGCCATGTCCGTGCGCAAGTTCAACGCCCAGGCCAATGACATCGCCAACACCGTTGTGCTGTGCATTTCCGCTGACCTGCCGTTCGCCCAGGCCCGCTTCTGCGGTGCCGAAGGCCTGGAAAATGTGCAAAACCTGTCGACCCTGCGCGGTGCCGAGTTCATCGAGAACTACGGCGTGGCGATCGCCGATGGTCCACTCAAAGGCCTGACTGCCCGTGCCGTCGTGGTGCTGGATGAAAACGACAAGGTCCTGCACAGCGAACTGGTCAAGGAAATCGCTGAAGAGCCGAACTACGACGCAGCACTCGCCGTTCTGAAATAAGCGAAGTATTACAATTGTTAACGGCCTGGCCCTGTCCAGGCCGTTTTCATTTGTGCTTCAGTGTCTTAGATAAACCTCCTGTTACGTAAGCCAAAGGTAAATTGCCGGTAAAGGCGCTTTGCTTAATGCCCATCAGTGCTTATCGTTCAGCCTCATGTAAAGAAGCCCACGCGCCCAATGGTTGATCACTCAATGCAATCCTCCGCTTCCCGCAATCCTCGTCGCTGGCTGTTTGGCCTGCTTGTCCTGTTGGTCATCGCCGGCCTGTGCTGGAAATTCTGGCCCGCAGGCAGCAGTCCGAAGGAGGGCGCAGGGCAGAAAGCCGTTGCCGGGCACACCGGTCGGTCGGGGGGGATGCGTCCGGGGTTCGGCGGGGCGAGCGGGCCGGTCCCGGTGCGCGTGGCGCCGGCGGTCAAAGGCGATTTCCCGCTCTACTACAAGGCGCTGGGCACCGTGACCGCGCTGAACACCATCAATGTGCGCAGTCGCGTTGGCGGTGAGTTGATCAAAATTTCGTTCGAAGAAGGGCAAATGGTCAAGGCGGGCGACCTGCTGGCGGAAATCGACCCACGTCCTTACCAGAATGCCTTGCTCCAGGCCGAAGGCACTTTGCTGCAGAGTCAGGCACAACTGAAAAACGCTCAGGTCGATGTCGAGCGTTATCGCGGCCTGTACCGCGAAGACAGTATCGCCAAGCAAACCCTGGACACCGCCGAAGCACTGGTCGGCCAGTACCTGGGCACGGTCAAGACCAATCAGGCGGCGGTCAATGACGCCAAGCTCAATCTGGAATTCACCAAAATCCGTGCGCCGATTACCGGGCGTGTGGGCCTGCGTCAGCTGGACGTCGGCAACCTTGTGGCGGCCAACGACACCACGGCGCTGGTAATCATCACCCAGACTCAACCGATCAACGTGGCATTCACCTTGCCGGAAAACAGCCTGGACACCGTGCTGGCCCGCTATCGCACCGGTGCCAAACTGCCCGCCGAAGCCTGGGACCGTGGCGATACCAAATTGCAGGCCACTGGCGTGTTGCAGAGCCTGGACAACCAGATTGACGTCACCACCGGCACCCTGAAATTCAAGGCCCGCTACGAGAACCGCGATCAAGCGCTGTTCCCCAACCAGTTCGTCAACGTCCACTTGCTGGCCGACACCCTCAAAGGCGTGGTGCTTGCGCCCTCTGCTGCCATCCAGTTCGGCACCAACGGAACGTTCGTCTATGCCATGGACGGCGACAAGAAGGTCACCATCCGCCAGTTGAAAGTCGGCGCCAGTGACGGTGACAACACGGTGATCACCGAAGGCCTGGCCGCTGGCGATCGGGTGGTGCTGGAAGGCACCGACCGCCTGAAAGAAGGCAGCGAAGTGGAGGTCGTCAACGACAGCAAGGACGTACCTACGACCCCGACCGAACACTTGCAAGGCAAATCGGCAGCCGACGCGACTGAACCTGCGGCCACCGACAAGGCGAAAAAGGGCGGCGCATGAACATCTCGCGGCTGTTCATCCTTCGCCCGGTCGCCACGACACTGAGCATGCTGGCGATTATTCTGGCCGGTGTGATCGCCTATCGGCTGCTGCCAGTGTCGGCATTGCCCCAGGTCGACTACCCGACCATTCGCGTCATGACGCTCTATCCCGGCGCCAGCCCGGATGTCATGACCAGCGCCGTAACCGCGCCGCTGGAGCGTCAGTTCGGGCAGATGCCCGGCCTGACCCAGATGGCCTCGACCAGTTCTGGCGGCGCCTCGGTGCTGACCCTGCGGTTCAGCCTCGACATCAACATGGACGTCGCCGAGCAGCAGGTGCAGGCCGCGATCAACGCCGCGACCAATTTGCTGCCCAAGGATCTGCCAGCACCACCGGTGTACAACAAGGTCAACCCGGCGGATACCCCGGTGCTGACCCTGGCCATCACCTCCAAGACCATGCTGTTGCCCAAACTCAATGATTTGGTCGACACCCGCATGGCGCAGAAAATCGCTCAGATCAGCGGTGTCGGCATGGTCAGCATCGCAGGCGGCCAACGTCAGGCGGTGCGCATCAAGGTCAATCCCGAAGCCCTGGCGGCCAACGGCTTGAACCTGTCGGACGTGCGCACCCTGATCGGCACCTCCAACGTCAACCAGCCCAAGGGCAACTTCGACGGCCCGACCCGGGTGTCGATGCTCGACGCCAACGACCAGCTGACTTCACCCAAGGACTACGCCAATCTGATCCTCGCCTACAGCAACGGCGCGCCGTTGCGGCTCAAGGACGTGGCAGAGATCGTCGACGGTGCCGAAAACGAACGCTTGGCAGCGTGGGCCAATGAAAATCAGGCGGTGCTGCTGAACATTCAGCGTCAGCCCGGCGCCAACGTCATCGAAGTGGTCGACCGGATCAAGGCCTTGCTGCCGAGCATCACCGACAACCTGCCGGCCGGCCTCGAAGTCACCGTATTGACCGACCGTACCCAGACCATTCGCGCCTCGGTCACCGACGTGCAACACGAACTGCTGATCGCCATTGCGCTGGTGGTGATGGTCACGTTCCTGTTCCTGCGGCGGGCGAGCGCCACGATCATTCCGTCGGTGGCCGTGCCGCTGTCATTGATCGGCACCTTCGGCGTGATGTACCTCGCAGGCTTTTCGGTCAACAACCTGACCCTGATGGCGCTGACCATCGCCACCGGTTTCGTGGTGGACGATGCGATCGTCATGCTGGAGAACATTTCCCGATATATCGAAGAGGGCGACAGCCCGTTGCAAGCGGCGCTCAAGGGCGCCAAGCAGATTGGCTTCACCCTGATTTCCCTGACGCTGTCGCTGATCGCGGTGTTGATTCCGCTGTTGTTCATGGCCGACGTAGTGGGGCGCTTGTTCCGCGAGTTTGCGATCACCCTGGCGGTAGCGATCCTGATATCGCTGGTGGTGTCCCTGACCCTGACGCCAATGATGTGCGCGCGGCTGCTCAAGCGTGAGCCCAAGAAAGCAGAACAGGGCCGTTTCTACCGCTCCAGTGGCGCCGCAATTGATTGGATGATCGCGGCTTACGGGCGCAAGTTAAAGTGGGTTCTCAAGCACCAACCGCTGACCCTGATGGTCGCCATCGGCACGCTGGCGTTGACCGTGTTCCTGTACATGGTCGTACCCAAGGGCTTCTTCCCGGTGCAGGACACCGGGGTGATCCAGGGGATTTCCGAGGCGCCACAGTCGATTTCCTTCGCGGCGATGAGCGAGCGGCAGCAGGAACTGGCCAAGGTGATCCTCGCCGATCCGGCGGTCGAGAGCCTGTCGTCCTACATCGGGGTCGACGGCGACAACTCGACGCTGAACAGCGGCCGGTTGCTGATCAACCTCAAATCCCATAGCAATCGCGACCTGAGCGCCACCGAAGTGATCGCGCGCTTGCAACCAGAGCTCGACAAGCTGATCGGCATTCGCCTGTTCATGCAGCCGGTGCAGGACCTGACCATCGAAGACCGGGTCAGTCGCACGCAGTACCAATTCAGCATGTCGTCGCCGGATGCCGAACTGCTTAGCCTGTGGAGCGGGCGTCTGGTAGAAGCCCTGGCGCAACGGCCAGAGTTGACCGACGTCGCCAGCGATTTGCAGGACAAGGGCTTGCAGGTGTATCTGGTGATCGACCGTGATGCGGCGTCGCGGGTCGGCGTATCGGTGTCGAACATCACCGACGCGCTGTACGACGCCTTCGGTCAGCGGCAGATTTCCACCATTTACACCCAGGCCAGCCAATACCGCGTGGTGCTGCAGTCGCAGTCCGGCGAGAAGATCGGCCCGGATGCGCTGAACCAGATTCACGTCAAGACCACCGATGGCGGTCAGGTGCGCCTGTCCAGCCTGGCGCATGTCGAGGAGCGTCAGGCGCAACTGGCGATCACCCACATTGGCCAGTTTCCGGCGGTGATGATGTCGTTCAACCTGGCGCCCGGCGTGGCGTTGGGGCAGGCGGTGCAGGTCATCGATCAGGTGCAGAAAGACATCGGCATGCCGATTGGCGTGCAGACCCAGTTCCAGGGTGCGGCCGAAGCGTTCCAGGCGTCGCTGTCGAGCACCTTGCTGCTGATTCTGGCGGCGGTGGTTACCATGTACATCGTGCTCGGCGTGCTCTACGAGAGCTACATTCACCCGATCACCATTCTCTCGACCTTGCCCTCGGCGGCGGTCGGTGCCTTGTTGGCATTGCTGTTGAGCGGCAATGACCTGGGGATGATCGCGATCATCGGCATCATCCTGCTGATCGGTATCGTAAAAAAGAACGCAATCATGATGATCGACTTCGCCCTCGAGGCGGAGCGTAACCAAGGCATGGACCCGCAAACCGCAATCTATCAGGCAGCGCTGCTGCGTTTCCGGCCGATTCTGATGACCACCCTGGCGGCGTTGTTCGGCGCGGTGCCGTTGATGCTCGCCACTGGTTCCGGCGCGGAACTGCGCCAGCCTTTGGGTCTGGTGATGGTCGGGGGCTTGCTGGTGAGTCAGGTGCTGACGCTGTTTACCACGCCCGTCATCTACTTGTACTTCGACCGCCTCGGGCGGCGCTGGGGCCGTAAGTCCGAGTCTGTGGAACCGGTAGAACAGCCATGAACCTGTCCGGACCTTTCATCAAGCGCCCGGTCGCGACGATGTTGTTGAGCCTGGCCATCATATTGCTGGGCAGCGTGAGCTTCGGCCTGTTGCCGGTATCGCCGCTGCCGCAGATGGATTTCCCGGTGATCGTGGTCCAGGCGAGCCTGCCCGGTGCGAGCCCGGAGGTCATGGCCTCGACCGTGGCCACGCCGCTCGAACGCTCCTTCGGCACCATCGCCGGGGTCAATACCATGAGCAGCCGTTCCAGCCAGGGTTCGACGCGGGTGATTCTGCAGTTCGACCTGGACCGCGACATCAACGGCGCGGCGCGGGAAGTGCAGGCGGCGATCAACGCCTCGCGCAACTTGCTGCCGAGCGGCATGCGCAGCATGCCCACCTACAAAAAGGTCAATCCTTCTCAAGCACCGATCATGGTGTTGTCGCTGACCTCGGATGTGCTGGAAAAAGGCCAGCTCTATGACTTGGCCTCGACCATTTTGTCGCAGAGCCTGTCGCAAGTGCAGGGCGTCGGTGAGGTGCAGATCGGTGGCAGCTCGTTGCCGGCGGTGCGCATCGAACTCGAACCCCAGGCGCTCAACCAGTACGGCGTGGCGCTGGACGATGTGCGCAACACCATCGCCAACGCCAACGTGCGCCGGCCCAAGGGCTCGGTCGAAGATGGCCAGCGGCTGTGGCAGGTGCAGGCCAACGATCAACTGGAAAAAGCCAAGGATTACGAGTCGCTGATCATTCACTACGCGGACGGCGCGGCCCTGCGCCTGAAGGATGTGGCCAAGGTCAGTGATGGCGTCGAAGACCGCTACAACAGCGGGTTTTTCAACGACGATGCAGCGGTGTTGCTGGTGATCAACCGCCAGGCCGGTGCCAACATCATCGAGACGGTCAATGAGATCAAGGCGCAGTTGCCGGCGTTGCAGGCTGTGCTGCCGGCCAGCGTCAAACTGAACCTGGCGATGGATCGTTCGCCAGTGATCAAGGCTACTTTGCACGAAGCGGAAATGACCCTGCTGATTGCCGTGGTGCTGGTGATTCTGGTGGTGTTTCTGTTCCTCGGTAATTTCCGTGCCTCGCTGATTCCGACCCTGGCGGTGCCGGTGTCGCTGGTGGGCACGTTTGCGGTGATGTACCTCTACGGCTTCTCCCTGAACAACCTGTCGCTGATGGCGCTGATCCTGGCCACCGGGCTGGTGGTGGACGATGCCATCGTGGTGCTGGAGAACATTTCCCGGCACATCGACAAGGGCGTGCCGCCGATGAAGGCCGCGTACCTTGGGGCCCAGGAAGTCGGTTTCACGCTGCTGTCGATGAACGTCTCGCTGGTGGCGGTGTTCCTGTCGATCCTGTTCATGGGCGGGATCATCGAAAGCCTGTTCCGCGAGTTTTCCATCACCCTGGCGGCGGCCATTGTGGTGTCGTTGCTGGTGTCGCTGACACTGACGCCGATGCTCTGCGCCCGCTGGCTCAAGCCGCACACGCCGGGGCAGGAAAACCGCTTGCAACGCTGGAGCCAACAGACCAACGAGTGGATGGTCGGCAAATATGCCATCAGCCTCGACTGGGTGCTGCGTCACCGTCGGCTGACCTTGCTCAGTCTGATCGTGACGATTGGCGTGAATATCGCGCTGTATATCGTTGTTCCTAAAGCATTTTTACCCCAGCAGGACACCGGCCAGTTGATCGGTTTTGTGCGCGGTGACGACGGCCTGTCGTTCAGCGTGATGCAGCCGAAGATGGAAATCTTTCGCCGCGCTGTGCTCAAGGACGAGGCAGTGGAGAGCGTCGCCGGGTTCATCGGCGGCAACAACGGCATCAACAACGCCTTCATGCTGGTGCGACTGAAGCCGATCAAGGAGCGCAACCTGTCCGCGCAGAAAGTCATCGAACGCCTGCGCAAGGAAATGCCCAAAGTGCCCGGTGCGCAGCTGATGCTGATGGCCGATCAGGACCTGCAATTCGGTGGCGGCCGCGAGCAGACCTCCTCGCAGTATTCCTACATCCTGCAAAGCGGCGATCTCGGCGCGTTGCGTGAGTGGTATCCGAAAGTCGTCACCGCCCTCAAGGCGCTGCCGGAGTTGACGGCGATCGATGCGCGCGAAGGCCGGGGCGCCCAGCAAGTGACTCTGATCGTCGATCGTGATCAGGCGAAGCGCTTGGGCGTGGACATGGACATGGTCACCGCGGTGCTGAACAACGCCTACAGCCAGCGGCAGATTTCAACGATCTACGACAGCCTCAACCAGTATCAGGTGGTGATGGAGGTCAACCCGAAATACGCGCAAGACCCGATCACCCTGAATCAGGTCAAAGTGATCACGGCTGACGGCGCGCGGATTCCGCTGTCGACCATCGCTCACTATGAAAACAGCCTGGAAGACGACCGGGTCAGCCACGAAGGCCAATTCGCTTCGGAAAGCATCGCGTTCGACATGGCCGAAGGCGTGACGGTGGAGCAGGGCTCGGCGGCTATCGAGCGGGCGATTGCCAAGGTCGGTCTGCCGGAAGATGTCATCGCGAAAATGGCCGGCACCGCCGATGCGTTTGCCGCTACCCAGAAGAGCCAGCCGTGGATGATTCTCGGCGCGCTGGTGGCGGTGTATCTGGTGCTGGGCGTGCTGTATGAAAGCTACATTCATCCGCTGACCATTCTCTCGACCTTGCCGTCGGCCGGGGTCGGGGCGTTGCTCTCGATCTATGTGCTGGGCGGCGAGTTCAGCCTGATCTCCTTGCTTGGGTTGTTCCTGCTGATTGGTGTGGTGAAGAAAAACGCCATTCTGATGATCGACCTGGCGCTGCAACTGGAACGGCACCAAGGCCTGGAGCCACTGGAGTCGATCCGCAGCGCCTGTCTGCAACGGCTGCGGCCGATTCTGATGACCACCCTGGCGGCCATCCTCGGTGCCTTGCCGTTGTTGCTGAGCCGGGCTGAAGGGGCGGAAATGCGTCAGCCGCTGGGCTTGACCATCATCGGCGGGCTGGTCTTCAGTCAGGTGCTGACCCTTTACACCACCCCAGTGGTTTACCTCTATCTCGACAATCTGCGCCATCGCTTCAACCGCTGGCGCGGGGTGCGTACCGATGCTGCTCTGGAAACTCCGCTATGACTGACCGTTCGCTGTTCAACCTGGTTGCACCGCTGATCACGGCCCGAGGCTCGCGTCTGCTGAGCCTGTCGCTGTGCGTGGCGATGCTCAGTGCCTGCGCCATCGGCCCGGATTACCAGCGCCCGCAAGCCGCCGCGCCGGCACAGTACAAGGAAGCGGCTGGCTGGCGTCAGGCCAACCCCAGTGACTCTCTGGCGCGCGGTGCCTGGTGGGAGTTGTATGGCGATCAGCAGCTCAATGGCCTGATCGAAAAGCTCAACAGCGCCAACCAGACCGTTGCCCAGTCCGAAGCCCAGTACCGCCAGGCCCAAGCGTTGGTGCGCAGCGCCCGGGGTGCGTTTTTCCCGACGGTAGACCTGACCGTCGGGAAAAACCGCTCCAGCCAGGGCACCGGGAGCAGCAGCTCGAGCTTGAGCAGTACCTCCAGCGGTATACGCGATACTTACACCGCGCAGGCCGGGGTCAGCTGGGAAGCAGACGTCTGGGGCAAATTGCGCCGAGGGCTGGAAGCCGATACGGCCAACGCCGAGGCGAGTTTTGCCGATCTGGCGGCGATGCGCCTGAGCCAGCAATCGGAACTGGTGCAGAACTACCTGCAATTGCGGGTGATCGACGAGCAGAAGCGTCTGCTGGAAGCGACGGTCGAGGCCTATCAACGCTCGCTGACCATGACCGAAAACCAGTACCGCGCCGGTGTCTCGGGCAAGGACGCGGTGGCCCAGGCCACCACGCAGCTCAAAAGCACCCAGGCGGAGATGGTCGACCTGATCTGGCAGCGCGCGCAGTTCGAGAACGCCATCGCCGTGCTGATTGGCCTGCCGCCGGCCGAATTCAGCCTGGCCGAAACCCCAGACATCCCGGCATTGCCACAGGTGCCGCTGAGCCTGCCTTCGCAGTTGTTGGAGCGCCGTCCGGACATCGCTTCCGCCGAGCGCTCGGTGATGGCCGCCAACGCCAATATCGGCGTGGCCAAAGCCGCCTACTACCCGGACCTGACCCTGAGCCTGAACGGCGGTTATAGCAGCAGCACCTCTAACAACTGGATCAGCGTACCGAACCGCTTCTGGTCGGTCGGCCCGCAACTGGCCATGACCCTGTTCGATGGTGGACAGCGCTCGGCGGAAGTCGATCGCAGCGAAGCGGCCTATGACGAAACCGTCGCCAAGTACCGCCAGACCGTGCTCGATGGCTTCCGTGAAGTGGAAAACTATCTGGTGCAGCTCAAGGTGCTGGAAGACGAGGCCAAGGTGCGCCAGGAAGCCCTGGATGCAGCGCGCGAATCCTTGCGTTTGACCCGCAATCAATACAAGGCGGGAGTGATTGCTTATCTGGATGTGGTGGTGGTTCAGGCCACGGCATTGAGCAACGAGCGCAACGTGCTGAGCTTGTTGCAGAGCCGCTTGATCGCCAGCGTGCAATTGATTGCCGCACTGGGCGGCGGGTGGGATGGGCAGCTTCAGGTGAGCGAAAAGGAATAGCGCATGATCGTTCCCACGCTCTGCGTGGGAATGCCTCACCGGACGCTCCGCGTCCGCTTCTGCATGGGACGCGGAGCGTCCCTGGCTGCATTCCCACGCAGAGCGTGGGAACGATCAGTTGAGCAGCCTTGATGGCCTTCTGATGACTTTGTGAGTGCGTTAGTCTACGGAATCAGTACAATCGCCGACTTTGCTCCCCAAGAACTGACGCAGCACGGCGGGGGCGGTCGCGAGAAGTCCCATGCTCATCGGTAGTTATTCCTTTACCCTGGTTTTCATATCGCTGTGTGTGGCGATACTGGCCTCTTATACCGCGCTCGATCTCACCGGACGCATCGCCACGGCCAAGGGCCGAGCCGTGCATTTATGGACGGTGGGCGGTGCTTTTGCGATGGGCATTGGCGTGTGGTCGATGCATTTCATCGGCATGCTCGCCTTCACATTGCCGATCGATCTGGGCTACGACGTTACTCTCACGGCGCTGTCCCTCTTGATTGCGCTCCTGTCGTGCGGCTTTGCCCTGTGGCTGGTCAGCCAGCCACAACTGCCGGCCTGGCAATTGGCGTTCGGCGCGCTGGTCATGGGCGCGGGCATCAGTGCGATGCATTACACCGGCATGGCCGCCATGCGCATGCAACCGGGCATCGATTACGAGCCGACCCTGTTTAGTGCGTCGCTGCTGATTGCCGTCGGCGCGTCGGGCGCGGCGTTATGGATTGCGTTCCGCCTGCGCCAGCACGCGCCGTATGTTCGCCTGATCCGCGGCGGTGCGGCGGTGATCATGGGCGTCGCCATCGTCGGCATGCACTACACCGGCATGGCCGCGGCACGCTTCGCGGACGGCAGTTTCTGTGGTGCGGCGGTCGATGGCCTGAACGGCAAGGGCCTGGACAATCTGGTTCTGATCACCACCTTGGCGGTGTTGAGCATTGCCTTGCTGACGTCGATTCTCGATGCCCGCCTGGAGGCTCGCACCGCGCAGCTCGCCCAATCGCTGACCGAGGCCAATCGCGAGCTCACCCAACTGGCACTGCACGATACGCTGACCGGTCTGCCGAACCGAGTATTGCTGGCCGATCGTATCGATCAGGCGATGTCGGGGGTGCAGGAGCAGGGCGGCTGTTTCGCCTTGATGTTTATTGATCTGGACGGCTTCAAACCGGTTAACGATGCCTTCGGACATCACATGGGCGACCAGTTGTTGCGTGAAGTCGGCCTACGGTTGCGCGAGGACTTGCGCAGTCAGGACACCCTGGCGCGGATCGGCGGCGATGAATTTGTGCTGCTGGTGCAACTCAGCGAGCCGAATGACGCGCTGAACCTGGCGGCGCGTCAAGTCGGCCTGATCGGGCGCTCGTTCCGGGTCGCCGAACATGACTTGCAGATTTCCGCCAGCGTCGGCATCGCGCTCTATCCGGGCAATGGTCAGACCGCCGAGGAGTTGCTGATGAATGCCGACGCCGCGATGTATCACGCCAAGGGCGCCGGGAAAAACGGCCACCGCTTCTTCGACGCCTCGATGAACAGCAACGCGCGCAAACAGCTGCAATTGCTGCAAGACCTGCGCAATGCCGTCGATCAGCAGCAGTTCAGTCTCTATTACCAACCCAAGTTCGACGCCGGCAATGGCCGAGCGGTGGGCGCCGAGGCGTTGCTGCGCTGGATGCACCCGACTCAAGGCATGCTGCAGCCGGACAGCTTCATCGATCTTGCGGAGAAGACCGGGCTGATCATTCCAATTGGCGAGTGGGTGCTCAACGAAGCCTGCCGTCAGATGCGCGAGTGGTACGTGCTCGGTTACACCGATTGGCGCATCGCGGTGAACCTCTCGGCCTTGCAGTTCTGCCACGCCGGGTTGGTCCAGAGTGTCGCCAAGGCCTTGACCACTCATCATCTGCCGGCCAACAGCCTGACCCTGGAAATCACTGAAACCACCGCCATGAGCGACGCCGATGCGAGCATGACGGTGCTGCAGGAACTCTCGGGAATGGGCGTCGACCTGTCCATCGATGACTTTGGCACCGGCTATTCGAGCTTGATGTACCTCAAGCGCCTGCCGGCCAATGAGCTGAAGATTGATCGGGGTTTTGTCCGTGATCTGGAACACGACAGCGACGACGCGGCCATCGTGTCGGCTATCGTCGCACTCGGCCAGGCGTTGGGTTTGCGGATTGTGGCCGAAGGGGTGGAAACCGGTGTCCAGCAAGACTTCCTGACCCAACTGGGTTGCGACTCGTTGCAGGGTTACCTGCTGGGGCACCCGCTGCCGGCTGATCGCTTCATGGCCGATATTCACCGCGGGGAGCGATTGGCTGCCGGCTGATGGACCGCATTATCGTTCTTCGCGGGCAAGCCTCGCTCCTACAGATAACCACAGGCCTGTAGGAGCGAGGCTTGCCCGCGAAGGCGTCCGAACGGTCACCACACAGCCCATGCAAAACCGCGCAATGGCGGTTATTCTTGGCCCCGACTGCTTACGCTTGTAACGGGGGAAATGCCAGCATGGACAAAGTCATCGTCATCACCGGCGGCAGCCGCGGAATTGGCGCCGCTACGGCCCTGTTGGCCGCAGAGCAGGGCTATCGGATCTGTATCAACTATCAGTCCGACGAACAGGCGGCGCACAGTGTGCTGGAACAAGTTCGTGCGCTCGGTGCCCAAGCCATTGCCGTGCGCGCCGATGTCAGCATCGAAGACGAAGTGATCGGCCTGTTCCATCGCGTAGACACCGAGCTCGGTCGGGTCACGGCGCTGGTGAACAACGCCGGCACCGTCGGGCAAAAGTCGCGGATCGACGAAATGTCTGAATTCCGAATTCTGAAAATCCTCAAAACCAACGTTCTGGCACCGATCCTCTGCGCCAAACACGCGATTCTGCGTATGTCGCCCAAGCACGGTGGGCAGGGTGGCAGCATCGTCAACGTGTCGTCGGTCGCCTCGCGATTGGGCTCACCTAACGAATACGTGGATTACGCAGCGTCCAAAGGTGCGCTGGACAGCTTCACCATCGGTCTGTCCAAGGAAGTGGCGGGTGAGGGAATTCGCGTAAACGCCGTGCGGCCTGGTTACATCTACACCGATTTCCATGCATTGAGCGGTGATCCGGATCGGGTCAGCAAGCTGGAGTCGGCGATCCCGATGGCTCGGGGTGGGCGGCCGGATGAAGTGGCGGAGGCGATTGTGTGGTTGTTGTCGGATAAGGCTTCTTATGCGACGGGGACGTTTGTTGATCTGGGTGGTGGGCGCTAATCCTCAAAACTTGCGGTGTCTGTACCGGCCTCTTCGCGGGCAAGTCGGATTGCCGCACCGCTCGCTCCTACGGGTCCAATTTGTTCTCACGACTTATGCAAAACCCGTAGGAGCGAGGCTTGCCCGCGAAGAGGCCGGTACTGGCAGCATCGAACTATCAAAACGACCGCACAATCCGCCCCAACGTCTCCATCGCCTTCTCCGAATCTTCAGTCCAAGGGCTGCCGTAATTCAATCGAATACAATTCCTGAACCGCTGGGTCGGTGAAAAAATCGGTCCCGGCGCGATGCTGATCCCCTGCGCCAATGCCATCTGAAACAACTTCAGCGAATCCATCTGCGGTGGCAGTTCCAGCCACAAAAAGTAGCCACCAGCCGGCTGACTGACGCGGGTCTGCGCCGGGAAGTAGCGGGCGATGGCGGCGAGCATGGCGCTTTGCTGTTCTTCCAGGGCGTAACGCAGTTTGCGCAGGTGTCGGTCGTAGCCGCCGTGTTGCAGGTAATCGGCGATGGCGGCCTGGGCGGGCATCGAGGCGCACAGTGAGGTCATGAGTTTCAGGCGTTCGATTTTTTGCGCAAAGCGCCCAGCGGCGACCCAGCCGATGCGGTAGCCGGGCGCCAGGCTCTTAGCGAACGAGCCGCAATGCATCACCAGACCCTCAGTATCGAAAGCCTTGGCCGGTTTTGGTGCCTGTTGGCCGTAATAGAGCTCGGCGTAGACGTCGTCTTCGATCAGAGGCACTTGATGGCTGCGCAACAGCTCCACCAGTTCCTGTTTCTTCGCTTCGGGCATGGTTGCGCCCATGGGGTTCTGGAAGCTGGTCATGCACCAGCAAGCCTTGATCGGGTGCCGTTCCAGGGTTTGGGCGAGCACGCCGAGGTCGATGCCGTCTCGCGGATGAACGGGAATTTCCACCGCTTTGAGCTTCAGCCGTTCCAGCACTTGCAGGCTGGCGTAGAACGCCGGGGCTTCGATGGCCACCAGATCACCGGGTTCGGTGACGGCTTGCAGGCACAGGTTCAGGGCTTCGAGCGCGCCGTTGGTGATCAGCAACTCTTCCATGGGCAACATCAGTCCGCCGACCATATAGCGCAGGGCGATTTGCCGACGCAGTTGTGGGTTGCCCGGCGACATGTCGGTGACCACCATGCGCGGGTCCATATCCCGAGCGGCACTGGCCAGCGAGCGGGACAACCGTTGCAGCGGGAACAGCGTGGGGCTGGGGAAGGCCGAGCCGAAGGGCACGGTGGTCGGATCCTTGATCGAGTCCAGCACCGAGAACACCAGTTCGCTGACGTCGACTTCGGTGGACTCGTTGACCTGGCTGCTGATCACCGGCTCCGAGAACGGGCTCGGCGCATGCGCATTGACGAAGTAGCCGGAACGCGGCCGAGCGCGGATCAGGCCACGGCGTTCGAGCAGGTAATAGGCCTGGAACACCGTGGACGGGCTGACGCCGTAAGTCTGGCTGGCATAGCGTACTGACGGCACTCGCTGGCCGGGGCCGAGGACGCCGGAGCGGATCAGTTCAGCGATGTCGTCGGCGAATTTTTCGTAGCGTTTCATCGAGTGCCCGGTTTGAAGTTATTCATGTGGTGCCCTTTTGTGGCGAGGGAGCTTGCTCCCGCTGGGGTGCGAAGCGCCCCCAAAAATCTACGACTGCTACGCAGCCGAGCGGGAGCAAGCTCCCTCGCCACAGAGGACCGCATCTGACAAAGAGCTGCATCTTAAAGGCTCAGCGGTTCATCGGCGCAACAAACCGGCTCTTGGCCACGCTGTAGATGTCCGGCTCATCACTGTCGACAATTTTGAAACCGATGGTCTGCGAGCTGCTGCTCGGGCCATCCATGGTCATGGCCACCGACACCGGTACGTCGACGATCTCGCCGGGGGCCAGGCTCAGTTCAGTCTTGCCTTGCAATTGGAAGCCATCGCCATCGACCAGCATCAATCGATAATCCTGACGTTGCTGGGTCTTGTTGATGACCTTCAGGCTGTAGATGTTTTCGATCTGGCCTGCACTGTTCTCGCGGAACAGGCCACGGTCCTTGCTCACATCCAGCGACACCATTGGCCTCTCCACCAGCGCCAGGGCGAGGGCGCCGATCATCAGCAGCAGTACGGCGGTGTAGCCGATCAAGCGCGGGCGCAGCAGATGGGTCTTGCCACCCTGCAACTCATGCTCCGAGGTGTAGCTAATCAGCCCGCGGGCGTAGCCCATTTTGTCCATGATTGAATCACAGGCGTCGATGCACGCGGCGCAACCGATGCATTCCATCTGCAAGCCGTCGCGGATGTCGATGCCGGTCGGGCATACCTGCACGCACAACTGGCAGTCGATGCAATCACCCAAATCGACTTCGACGGGTTTGACGTCTCGTTTGCGCGGGCCACGGTTTTCGCCGCGAGCCACGTCGTAGGAAATGGTCAGGGTGTCCTTGTCGAACATCACGCTCTGGAACCGTGCATACGGGCACATGTGCATGCACACCGCTTCGCGCAGCCAGCCGGCATTGATGTAAGTGGCACCGGTGAAAAACAGTACCCAGAACAGGCTGGCACCGCTGATTTGCAAGGTCAGCAGCTCTTCGGCCAAGGGCCGGATCGGTGTGAAGTAGCCGACAAAGGTCAGGCCGGTGAGCAGGCTGATCGCCAGCCACAGGGTGTGTTTGGCCGAGCGGCGGATCAGTTTGTTCAGGCCCCAGGGCGCAGCTTGCAGCTTGATTCGCTGGTTGCGTTCGCCTTCGGTGAGCTTCTCGCACCACATGAAGATCCAGGTCCAGGAGCTCTGCGGGCAGGTGTAACCGCACCAGACCCGACCGGCAAACACGGTGATCGCAAACAGGCCGAACGCGGCGATGATCAGCAGCGCCGAGAGCAGGATGAAATCCTGTGGCCAGAAGGTTGCGCCGAAGATGTGGAATTTGCTTTCGGAAAGGTCCCAGAGCACCGCCTGACGGCCACCCCAGTTCAGCCACACCGTGCCGAAAAACAGCAGAAACAGAACCCCCGCGCCACTCATGCGCAGGGTGCGGAACAAGCCCGTGAAGCTGCGGGTGTGGATCAGGTTGTCGCTGGACTTGGCCTTTATCTTTGGACGCAAAGGCTCATTTATAAGTGAGACAGGTTCAACGGTTCGGACGGGGATTCTTTCGCTCATGGTCTTTCGCTCATCAGCCTCCATCAGGCCTGAGCACTATGACCAGCGATCTGTTTGCATAACAGACTCAGCTAAAGCAATAAAAAGCGGATCAGATGAGCTTTTGGCATTTTCCTGCGACAACTTGATGCACCCGCAATGGCGGGCCGCAAACGTCTATGCCAGGTGTTTGCGGCGGTTGTTGATGCAGGTCAGTCAAATCACCGAATCACTGTCCGTGGCTTTCAGATGTCGGCGACCATCCACTGCGCCTGCTACGGTCAGTGCATCGGCTTCTGCTTCGGTGATGTAGATGCGCTGGCCGTCGAGGTCGACCGCCGACATGGATTTTTCCGGGTCAGTGATGATGGTGACATCGGCACAAAGACGAATTTCTTCGCCGTTCCTGGTGATGAAGAAGCAGGTCTGGTTTTCGATGCGCACGGTCATGGGGGTGTCCTTTTTTCTGCGGATTCTGAAGTGTTAGGACCCATCTGCCGGTCATCGTTCTGTGCAACCGATTAATGGTGGGTGCGGTCCACCCTTTATCGAGTCATTACTTCATCACAAGGACTGCACCATGGACGCCTGGTGGCATGAGGTTTGGGTCACGTTGCAAGCAGAGTTCGCCGATATCGGCGACGCTTCACAACTCACGCGCATTACCGTGCGATTGCTGATGGCCGCCTTGCTGGGCGGCATTCTCGGTTTCGAACGTGAACAGAAGGGCAAGGCCGCCGGGGTTCGCACCCATATGCTGGTGGCGCTGGGCGCGGCGTTGTTTGTGCTGGTGCCGCAAATGTCAGGATCCCAGGCCGATGCCATGAGCCGGGTGGTACAAGGCGTGATCGCCGGCATCGGCTTTCTCGGTGCCGGGACTATCCTGAAGAACACCGATGGCGATGAGGGCCATGTCAAAGGCCTGACCACCGCCGCCGGTTTGTGGATGACGGCAGCCATTGGCGTTTCGGCTGGATTGGGCCGCGAGGCGACTGCGGTGCTTAGTACGTTGTTGGCGTTGGTGATACTGGGGGTGATGCCGAAGGTTGTGAAGCTGCTGGAAAAGAATGAGCGTAACCCATAGCGGTGATCCCCTTGGTGGAATGCCTGCCGAATTAGTTACCAGTGGTTGCTGCTGCGGCACAGATGAACGCTTCGTCAAGGCTGCTTGCGTGGTAGTGCCTTTTGAACTCATCACCAGACCGGAATGGCTTAAACGTATGTTCGCTGATCATGTAGAAACGATCACAATTAGCGGCTACCTCCTCAATGTTGTGAGAGGAAACCAGAATGGCCGCCCCATCCTGGGCCGCACCTCTCAAGCACTTCCAGATGTAATGGCGGAACTCCGGATCAACCCCTGCACTGGGCTCGTCCAGAATGACCAGATCTGCACTGAGGGCCAGCAAGGTTAATGTGAAAAACCAGCGTTTTTCACCATAACTGCAGATAGCCGATTTCTTGTTCCATATGGCCGTGTATCGGTCAATGATTTCTGGACTCCATACTCGAAGTTTCTCCAGGACACGCTGCTGACTAATATGCTCTGAAGAACAGAAAAGCGTGGTCATCTTAAAAATATCAAACATGCGGAGCGTGTGTGGAGTGCTAAGGGATTGGGATAAGTACAGTTGACTTTTGAATGTACTGGTTATTTCGGTGTTTTTGTTGTTGGTTAATCCGCATATGATATCGAAAAACGTGGTTTTTCCACTCCCGTTGGGGCCAAGTAATCCTACGATCGAACCTGATTCGACCGACATTGATGCACTGATGAGTATGGGCTTTTCTATATAGCTGAAGGAGAGGTTGTTGATGTTTAATAGGCTCATTAATATCTACTCCACACTGGATTTACCCTGAAGTTATGGAGCGTTAATAGAAACGCGCCCAAAAACAAAGCGACGATAGCTAATATCAGTTGTTGGTTATCCATGATTTCATGAGAAATGATATCGTTGGCCATGGCTAAGGGATTAAAAGCCTGAATCAGGCTTGAAGAAGGCGATGAGGTACTGGCTCCGTAAATACCTAAAATCAGCATTGAGAATGAAGCAATCGAAAAAAAAGTATTTGCGTTTTGAAACGTTATGGGTGGGAGCGTTAATAAAAGGCCGGGTATGCTGAACAGTAGAAAGCAGAAATAGAATCGAACAGCGATATGTAATGCCTCACTCATGGACAGTAGTCCAAAGGTAGGTCGCGTCAGGCAATAAAATGCCAGGCAATATAATATTGATATGAACGAGTAAGCGAAAAACTGACCCAGTAGAAATATAAATCGAGCCTCAAGTTTGTAAATAAAAGATCTTGTGAATCCGCTTTCCCTGCGGCCAATAATGTAAAAAGAAAAGCCAAAAAAAGCGACGCTGGAAGAAATATAAGCATAGAACCAGGCTGTGGTTTCAATATAGTTCGACGTATAAGGTGGTGTGTGTCCTTTTGAATAGGCGAGTAGATAAAATAGCGCAGCGGGCGACAGGATTGTCCAGAAAAAAGCAGTGGGCTCTTTTAATTGTTCTTTTATGAAGATCAGGCTGAGCCTGGTTGCGCGTTGAATAGTCGTGTTTGGCATGTTGTTTTTTCTCTTCAAGGAAAGGGGGTCATAATGTTTTTTCGGTTCTCATGGATTTCATGAAAGAAATTTTTCGAGTAGTTGTTGCGGGTGTTGATGTTTTTCGAATTGTTCATGTGTAAAAATAAATCAGGTGATAAATATTTGCTGGCAAAGTAATTGGAGTTCTCGATTGCTATCGGTTTCATGTAGATGAAGCCGGTTACGTTCTGCCTGTCTAGGGCTTTTAATAATCCAGGCACGTTAAATTTTTCTTTGTGGTTAGGTGTTGGGGTATATGGATGTTGTATTGCAGTTATCTCTTGATAGGTTTTGTAATCGTTGCAGTTCAAGAAATGTCTTAAGTAAGGATCGTCAATCTCGTTGAGTTCGCTTTTGGTTGCGCAAAAAAGATCTATAAATCGATAGGTTTGCCATAGTTCGCGAATCGATTTATCCAACGCTTCTTCGGCGTTCGCGGCATATGCCATCCCAGCGCAGTATTTAACGTGTCTGATATTATTTCTATTTCCGTAGACTGTGAGTATGCAAACACCCGGGAAGGATGAATCCGAAATGTCGATGACAGCTACATCGCCCGCAAGAATGAGGTGCTTGTACAAGTTTAATGAGTTGGTGTTTTTTAATTTATCCAGTGCCATGTTTGGAGTCATTATTTCGTGGCATTTCTTTGTGAGCCAGAATCTTGCTAAAAATTGTCTTTCAAGTTGTTCCTTCAGTGAACCAAAGATGGCAGCCATAGGATCCCAGTGAAAGCTGCACCCGCAAGTGTCTCGCAGGGGGTATATTGCGCTGTCATTTGCAATGTTGTGTGCACTAAGAGATATGCAGGCAGTCGGAACATGGCAGCTGGAAAAGTCACTGGCCCGGTAAACTTCAGACAAGTTGTATCGATGCTCGCTGATCGCTTGTGTCGAGGCTTTTTTTTCACATGTTTGATGAAATGCTGTAACGAAGCTTGTTCTCTCGGCTGCTGTTAAAGACGTGTCGAGGGTACCCGTCAGGTCAGGAATAATTTCCATATAGAAATGACGTCGCTCAAAGTATTCGCCTAATGCGGAGCGTATCGCTTCTGAGCCAGCACCAATACCTGATCCGCCGTTACCCCATACGTCATTGCATTCTACTGACATTGGAATAGATCTGATGCAGGATGGTTGATATGTAATTGCTGTTGGTAGAGACGATATATTGATTCGATTATAGGTGTTCATTCTGCCTTACCTACAAAATGTACGCAGAGAGGTAAAAATAACGCCGGATTCAACCCTATTGCCTTACACAGCATTGTGTCTGTATAGGCCGACCAAAGGCGACTTCGCAGTTGAAGTTGTTTAGCTTGTAATTCGATTAGCATGTATATGGATCCCGCCTCCATAAGTGCTAAACGATATCCACGATATCGATATTTGAACATTGTTTTTGGCAAGTAGGCGGCATATATGATGGCCAAGCTTGGAGCGCCAATATTTCCCGGAGCAGCTAAAATTGCGGAGCGTAATACGCTTGTGCACGCTGAGCCTTGGATGATTTCGAATTTTGCAGATTGAGGCAATAGGTGTAAAATTTTTTCCGGGCACGGCCAAGTTGGTTCGTCTTCCATTAGCGAACAAACAAAAACTTCTATTGGATAAAGCGCGCCGCCGCTTGGGTATCCGCGTTTATAGCTATTTGTATTTGCTGAAATTAATGGGCTTACTAATTTCTCGATAACGTCAAAGGTTAAATTTGTTTTTCCAAATTTTTCGCATGATTCATTTCGATTTGGACTGCTAGAGTCTTTTTTGATTTTTGTGGGTAAGCACATATTCATGTCTGGATAAAGCTTGAGTTCGTTTCCTGTTAGTGTCGATAGATGTTTATTTTCTATGAAGTGTAATGCTGTGGAGTCTTTAAAGGCTTCGTGAATGATGTAGTTTCCTTTGGTGTGGAAGTCTAGCACTTGATCATAGACCGCTGGGTCGAGGAATCTTAGATAATAGTCATGGGGGATATTGTTCATATGCTAGTCCTCAAGCAGTCACACATGCACCAGTGTGAAATTGATGATTCTGATACGCGTCCATCACTAAGCGAAAGAGTGGTTTCCTGGAGGATATTGTCTTGGAAGCGGTGAGTTCCACTTGTGCCAATCATCAGTTTTATTTTTTGTATGACGGCTCCAATGATTAATGTTTTTTGGTATAAAGTGTGTTGTTCGGAGGGTGTCGGTATGTTTTTTGATCGGCAGAAATTTAAAAGGCTCGACCAGGTGTTTTTACTTGGTTTGTATGTCTCATGATTTATTAGCCTGTCGATCGTGCAGAAATGACAAGGGTTTCCTAGGGCTGGAAAGTAGGGTTGACCAATGATGTACTGCTCTCCATTGGAGTAGCAGATGCTGATTGAGCTTTCGGGTGAGTTGGATATAAATCGAAAGTAAAACTCTCTTAGTTCGTTGTAATCATAGTTTCTGCAAAGAAATATGAGGAAATTCGGTTTGCTGTCAATTATTCTTTGTGGTAGTTCCGATGTTTTGCATACGATCGTTGAGTTGGGTAGTTCGCTTTTAAGAAGCGATTCAAGCAGTGCGTGGTCGTCCCAGTCATGTGCAACTATAGCTTTTTCAAAGTATGTATTTTCTTTATCTTTTTGAAGGCCGAGTATTTTTTCAAGAGATAGATAGGCGTCCCCTTGATCCAGGTGGTGTTCGTTGAATAAGCAGGTGAGTTCGTTGTCGGTTATGCTTTTTCGATTGTTTAACTTTCTGATTACCTCTAAAAGAGAGGGTGAATTTATTCGTGATACACCTTGTTGGGAAATGACGATATTATCGTTATTGAAGTTAAGTAGATTGTAGTTTTGTATGCTGAGTTTCATGGCGATCCTTGTCGAAGTCTTCCCGGATACAGCCAGAAAGACTTCGTCTCCTTTAATGCTTAAATTTATTGTTTAGGTCGCTGATCTTCGGTGTGAGGTGTAACGGCATTACCTCCAGAGCCGCCTGAGCCTCCGCTTCCACCCTTACAACCGCCACCGCCGCCGCAACCACCACTTCCTCCGCAACCACCAGCGCTACCAGAACCTCCAGCGATGTCGGGGTGCGCCCCTCCGCCAAATTCGGTTTTGAAGCAGAAGATTGTTTCGGTCAAATTTCCATTTTGCATTTTCAAACTCCTTCTTGGAATTAAGTCACTTGTCGTTAAGTGACACTTGATTTTTAGCCTTTGGCGGGATGAGTTGCAAGTTCCAGTGTTTTTCGTTGTGGGAAGTTTCCTGCGGGGAAAGGTAAATAATCTTGCAGGTTTTCGAGTGTGTTTCTTGTTATTCAGTTTAATGTGTAAACAGTTGGATTCTCTTTTGAATGTTTAGATTTTTCTGATAGTTACAGTGTTTTATTTTATGGTAAGAGTTGGGGGGTGTTTTTGCAGGTCTAGAAATGTCTGAGGACGTTTGTAGTACGCTTCCTAAATTAATGTAAGTTGCGTTCTGATATTTACATTTCGCCGCCATAGATAAGGCGACGAAAGGTAGTTTTTTGTTGTTTTTTCATCGGAGATCTGTTTTCAGGAGTGATCTTCGCCTCTGTCGGCGGAGTTGATCGTCGTTCTACTGGCTTACGGTGTGACAATCACCGGTGGTTTAGTCGTCGGCGGTTCTTCCCTTGGCGGTGCGGGGGTACCCGGCGGCTCCTGCTCAGGCACCGGTTGCGGCTCGGTCGGCGGGGTTGGCGGGTTGTCGATGTTCGGATCGGGTGTCTCGACCGGAATCGGGATGCTCATTGATGGCGTCTCCAGTGGCGCATGGCGTGAGTCGTGCTTAAGTTGGTTGACCGCTGCGCAAAGGATTTGATTCCGACAAATCCCTCTGAACTTTTACCGGCGCCTGCTGTTCGGAACCTAAGTGAGTTCATGTCGGGGCAGAGCGCTTCGTCTGAACGACGACCAGGCACAAGAGCGTCCTTGGGGCGTTAAGGAGAGATGCTCGATGACCGCTGAAAAACCTACAGAACTGAGCTACAACCCGCATATCCCGCTGTCTCAGGCATTACTGCTACCGCGGATCGTGATCGAAAACACCATGCCGACCCTCGATGGCGGGCAATTCGCCGTTAAAGCCATCATCGATCAGGACGTGGTGGTGACCAGCAAAGTGTTTGCCGACGGTCACGACAAACTGGCCGTGCGCATTCGCTGGCGTGCTGATGGCGACGATACCTGGCAGAGCGAGGTCATGGCCGAGCTGGGTAATAACGGCTGGCAGGGCCGGTTTCGTGTCAAGAAGCAGGGGCGTTATGTGTTCTGCCTCGAAGCCTGGATCGATCAGTACGCCAGTTTTTGTTATGAGCTGGAGAAAAAACATGCCGTCGGCATATCGGTCAGCCTGGAATTGCAGGAAGGGCGCACTCACGTCCAGCAGGCCGCCGAACGTTCCGAAGGCCACCTCAGTGAACAACTGGCGGCGTTGCATTATGAATTGTCCGGTCTGCTCGAAACCGAGCAGGTCGCTTTGTTTCTGCACCAGCGTAGCGCGGACTTGATGGCCCAGGCCGACCATCGTCCCTTCCTGAGCCTGAGCCCTGAATACCCGGTGGACGTAGAGCGAGCGCTGGCGCAGTTCGCCAGTTGGTATGAACTGTTTCCGCGCTCGATCACCGATGACCCGGCTCGCCACGGCACCTTCAACGACGTGCATTCGCGGCTGCCAATGATCCAGGACATGGGCTTCGACGTGCTGTATTTCACGCCGATCCACCCGATTGGCCGCAGCTACCGCAAAGGCCCGAACAACTCGTTGATCGCCGGCCCCGATGATCCGGGCAGCCCTTACGCCATCGGCAGCGAAGAGGGCGGGCATGAGGCGATTCACTCGGAATTGGGCTCGCGTGAGGACTTTCGCCGGCTCGTCGCGGCCGCCGCCGAGCATGGTCTGGAAATCGCCCTCGACTTTGCGATTCAGTGTTCCCAGGACCACCCGTGGCTCAAACAGCACCCCGGCTGGTTTAGCTGGCGGCCGGACGGCACGATCAAATACGCCGAGAACCCGCCGAAGAAATACCAGGACATCGTCAACGTCGACTTCTATGCCGTGGACGCGATTCCCAGCCTGTGGATCGAGTTGCGCGATGTCGTCGTGGGTTGGGTCGAGGAGGGCGTGAAGCTGTTTCGCGTCGATAATCCTCACACCAAACCGTTGCCATTCTGGCAGTGGATGATCGCCGATGTGCGGGCACTGTATCCCGAGGTGATCTTCCTGGCCGAAGCCTTTACCACGCCGGCGATGATGGCGCGTTTGGGCAAGGTCGGTTACTCCCAGAGCTATACCTATTTCACCTGGCGCAACACCAAGGCCGAGCTGGCAACCTATTTCACCGAACTCAACGAGTCACCGTGGCGTGAATGCTACCGGCCGAATTTCTTCGTCAACACGCCGGACATTAACCCGACGTTCCTGCATGAATCCGGGCGCGCCGGTTTTTTGATTCGTGCCGCGCTGGCGACCATGGGCTCCGGGTTGTGGGGCATGTATTCGGGTTTTGAACTGTGTGAAGCGGCACCGGTGCCGGGCCGGGAGGAATACCTCAATTCCGAGAAGTACGAAATCCGCCCCAGGGACTTCAACGCGCCGGGCAACATCATTGCCGAGATCGCCCAGCTCAACCGCATCCGTCGGCAGAACCCCGCGCTGCACACGCACCTGGGCCTGAAGGTCTACAACGCCTGGAACGACAACATTCTGTACTTCGGCAAACGCAGCGTTGACGGCAGCAATTTCATTCTGGTGGCGGTCAGCCTCGATCCGCATCACGCCCAGGAGGCGAACTTCGAATTGCCGCTGTGGGAAATGGGTTTGCCCGACGAGGCCAGTACCCAGGGCGAAGACCTGATGAACGGCCACCGCTGGACCTGGCACGGCAAGTATCAGTTCATGCGGATTGAGCCGTGGCATCTGCCGTTCGGGATTTGGAGGATTACCGCACCGTCATGATCGTTCCCACGCTCTGCGTGGGAATGCCGCCCTGGACGCTCTGCGTCCGCCGCTGTGACGCAGAGCGTCACTGGATGCATTCCCACGCAGAGCGTGGGAACGATCTCGGCCAAGGCGTTCTCTAGTATTAACAGGAGTTTCAAATGGCGAAGAAACCCAGGTCAGCCACCTTCATCAAGGACCCGCTCTGGTACAAGGATGCGGTGATCTACCAGGTTCACGTTAAGTCTTTTTTCGACTCCAACAACGACGGGATCGGCGACTTTCCCGGCCTTATCGCCAAGCTCGATTACATTGCCGACTTGGGTGTCAATACCATCTGGCTATTGCCGTTCTACCCTTCGCCACGGCGCGACGACGGTTACGACATCGCCGAATACCGTGGCGTGCATGCCGACTACGGCACTCTGGCCGATGCCAAACGCTTCATTTCCGAGGCCCACAAACGTGGCCTGCGGGTAATCACCGAGCTGGTCATCAATCACACCTCGGACCAGCACCCATGGTTCCAGCGCGCGCGCAAGGCCAAGCCCGGTTCGGCGGCCCGAGACTTCTATGTCTGGTCCGATAACGATCAGAAATACGACGGCACCCGCATCATCTTTCTCGATACCGAAAAGTCCAACTGGACCTGGGACCCGGTGGCCGGTCAGTACTTCTGGCACCGTTTCTATTCGCACCAACCGGACCTGAACTTCGATAACCCGCAAGTGATGAAAGCCGTGCTGTCGGTGATGCGCTATTGGCTCGACATGGGCATCGATGGTCTGCGGCTGGACGCGATCCCGTACCTGATCGAGCGCGATGGCACCAACAACGAAAACCTGCCCGAGACCCACGACGTCCTCAAGCAGATCCGTGCCGAGATTGACGCCAATTATCCCGATCGCATGCTGCTGGCCGAGGCCAACCAGTGGCCGGAAGACACTCAATTGTACTTTGGCAACACCGACGCCAGCGGACAGAACGGCGACGAATGCCACATGGCCTTTCACTTCCCGTTGATGCCGCGCATGTACATGGCACTGGCCCAGGAAGATCGCTTCCCGATCACCGATATTTTACGCCAGACCCCGGAAATTCCCGCCAACTGCCAGTGGGCGATTTTCCTGCGCAACCACGATGAGCTGACCCTGGAAATGGTCACCGACCGGGAGCGCGATTACCTGTGGAATTACTACGCGGCCGATCGACGGGCGCGGATCAATCTGGGGATTCGCCGGCGTCTGGCGCCATTGATGGAACGTGATCGCCGCCGCGTGGAACTGCTTAACAGCCTGCTGCTGTCGATGCCCGGCACGCCGACCCTGTATTACGGCGATGAAATCGGCATGGGCGACAACATCTACCTCGGCGACCGCGACGGTGTGCGCACGCCGATGCAGTGGTCGATCGACCGTAATGGCGGATTCTCTCGCGCCGACCCGGCCAGCCTGGTGTTGCCGCCGATCATGGACCCGCAATACGGCTACCTGTCTGTCAACGTCGAAACCCAGGCCGGTGACCCCCATTCGTTGTTGAACTGGAACCGACGCATGCTCGCGGTGCGCAAGCAGTCCAAGGCCTTTGGCCGCGGGACATTGAAGATGCTCTCGCCGAGCAATCGACGGGTTCTGGCTTATACCCGTGAATTCACCGGCGCGGATGGCAAGCACGAGATCATTCTGTGCGTGGCCAACGTGTCCCGTAGCGCGCAAGCAGTGGAGCTGGATCTGTCGGCTTATGTCGGCATGGTTCCGGTGGAGATGCTCGGCGGCAATGCGTTTCCGCCCATCGGCCAGTTGACGTTCCTGCTGACGCTGGCGCCTTACGGCTTCTATTGGTTCGGGCTGGCGGCGGAAAACCAGATGCCGAGCTGGCACGTGGAGCCGGCGCAAAGCCTGCCGGACTTCACCACCCTGGTCCTGAAAAAACGCATGGAAGAGCTGCTCGAAGCGCCGTCTCGCGGCACGCTGGAGCAGAGCATTCTGCCGAGCTGGCTGCAGAACCGCCGCTGGTTTGCCGGCAAGGATGGCGCCATCGACAGCGTCAGCCTCGCTTACGGCGTGCGCTTCGGCGACCCGCAGCATCCGGTGTTGTTAGGTGAAATCGATGTTATCAGGGGCGGTCAGACCAGCCGCTATCAGTTGCCATTCGGTTTTATCTCCGAGGAGCAGGTCGGCGCGGCGTTGCCGCAGCAATTGGCGCTGGCCAGGGTCCGGCGCGGGCGTCAGGTCGGCTTGATCACCGACGCCTTCAGCCTCGACAGCTTTGTTCATGCGGTGTTGCAGAGCATGCAGGCCGGCATGGTGTTGCCGTCGGACGGCGGCGAGATCCGCTTCGAGCCTACCGACGAACTGGCCAAACTAGGCCTGACTGCCGAGTCGGAAGTGCGTTATCTGTCCGCCGAGCAATCCAACAGTTCGGTGGTGATCGGCAGCAGCCTGGTGCTGAAACTGATCCGCAAGGTCGCGTCAGGGGTGCACCCGGAGCTGGAAATGAGTGCGTACCTGACCCATGCCGGTTTCCAGAATATTTCGCCGCTGCTGGGGGCGGTGATTCGTCGCGATGCGGCGGGCGAGGACACGCTGTTGATGATCGCCCAAGGCTACTTGAGTAATCAGGGCGATGCGTGGGAGTGGACCCAGAACAACCTTGAACGGGCGCTTCGCGACGAACTCGCCGATGCTGTGTCGGAACAGGAGCAGCACTACAACGCCCTCGGCGAGCTGAAGGATTTCGCCGGCATGCTCGGTCAGCGCCTGGGAGAAATGCATCAGGTGTTGGCGGCCCCGAGCGCCAACCCGGACTTTGCTCCACAGATCACCACTCAGAAAGAGGCCCTGGCCTCGGCCAAGGACGTGGCGGCCCAACTGGAACACGCCCTGAACTTGCTCAAGCAGCATCAAGCCGAACTGAACGCCGCGGATCAGGCATTGGTCAGTCGATTGCTGGACAACAAAAAGGCGATCTTCAGTCATGTCCAGGACCTGGGTAAAAAGGCTGCTGGTGGCTTGCGTATCCGCGTCCATGGTGACTTGCATCTGGGGCAGGTGTTGGTGATCAAGGGCGATGCCTACCTGATCGACTTTGAGGGTGAACCGGCGCGGCCGCTGCATGAGCGCCGGGGCAAACACAGCCCCTATAAAGATGTCAGCGGCGTGTTGCGTTCCTTCGATTACGCCGCGGCGATGGTAATCAACGTGCATAATGTCGACAACACCGCCGACGCCCAGGCGGCGCGTCAACGAGTCGCCGATCGTTATCTGAAAGAGGCGCGACAATCATTTGTCGACGCTTATCGGCTGGCGGCAGCTAGTCTTGCTCATGCATGGCAAGATTCTGAAGGCGAGGACGCTGCGCTGGCGTTGTTCGGTCTGGAGAAGGCGGCTTATGAAGTGGCCTATGAGGCGGAAAATCGCCCCACCTGGTTGCCTGTGCCGTTGCACGGTTTATATGGATTATTGAGTGGGCTTAAACCCTTTTCCGATCTTGGTGGAGAGTAGTCATGAGTTTCTCGAACAAGGAACAGGGGCAAGTTAATGAGGCGCTGCTGCCCAGAGCGCGGGATATCGATGCATTGGTACGCGCCGAGCACCGAGACCCCTTTGCAATTCTCGGCCCGCACGGCGATGGCGCTGGTGGGCAATTCATTCGAGCCTATCTGCCGGACGCCTTGAGCGTGCAGGTGGTGGACAAGGAATCCGGGGAAGAACTCGGCAGCCTTGAGACCACGCAGACCCCGGGGCTGTTCGTCGGGCACTTCGAGCGAGCCCGGCCCTATCTGTTGCGAACCCGTTGGGCCGGCGGCGAGCAACTCGCCGAGGACCCTTACAGCTTTGGCCCGTTACTCGGCGAGATGGATTTGTATCTGTTCGCCGAGGGCAATCACCGGGACTTGAGCAGTTGCCTCGGCGCGCAACTGAAGACGGTCGATGGCGTCGACGGCGTGCGCTTCGCTGTGTGGGCACCGAACGCCAAAAGGGTCTCGGTGGTCGGCGACTTCAACGTCTGGGACGGTCGTCGGCATCCGATGCGCCTGCGCCATCCTTCCGGGGTCTGGGAGTTGTTCATTCCGCGCCTGCAAGCGGGGGAGCTCTACAAATACGAAATCCTTGGCGCTCACGGCATTTTGCCGCTCAAGGCCGACCCGATGGCCCTCGCCACCGCACTGCCGCCGGACACCGCATCAAAAATCGCCTCGCCGCTGCAAATCGACTGGCACGACGACGCCTGGATGCAGTCGCGGGGCGAGCGTCAGCGAACCAGCGCACCGTTGTCGATCTACGAATTACACGCCGGTTCCTGGCAATGCGAGCTGGATGACCTCGGTGAGGTCGCCCGTCAGTACACCTGGCCCGAGTTGGCCGAGCGGCTGATTCCTTATGTGAAGGAGCTGGGTTTTACCCACATCGAACTGATGCCGATCATGGAGCATCCGTTCGGTGGCTCGTGGGGGTATCAACTGCTGTCGCAATTCGCCCCGAGCGCCCGTTACGGTACGCCGGATGAATTCGCCGCTTTCGTCAATGCCTGTCACCAGGCCGAGATCGGCGTGATCCTCGATTGGGTGCCGGCGCATTTCCCCACTGATACCCATGGCCTGGCGCAGTTCGACGGCACCGCGTTGTATGAGTACGGCAACCCGCAGGAAGGTTTTCACCAAGACTGGGACACGCTGATCTACAACCTGGGCCGCACCGAGGTGCACGGCTATATGCTGGCGTCGGCGCTGCACTGGCTCAGGCATTTCCACGTCGATGGCCTGCGTGTGGACGCAGTGGCGTCGATGCTGTATCGCGATTACTCGCGCAAGGCCGGCGAATGGGTGCCCAACCGTCACGGCGGTCGGGAGAATCTGGAGGCCATTGATTTCGTCCGCCATCTCAACGATGTGGTGGCCCTGGAAACACCGGGTGCGTTGGTGATTGCCGAAGAATCCACGGCGTGGCCGGGTGTCAGCCAGAGCACGCAACAGGGTGGGCTGGGTTTTGCCTATAAGTGGAACATGGGCTGGATGCACGATTCACTGCATTACATTCAGCAGGATCCGGTATACCGCGCCCATCATCACAACGAGCTGAGTTTTGGCTTGGTGTATGCCTGGTCCGAGCGCTTCATCCTGCCGATTTCCCACGACGAAGTGGTCCACGGCAAGCATTCACTGATCGACAAGATGCCCGGCGATCGCTGGCAGAAGTTTGCCAACCTGCGGGCTTATCTGAGTTTCATGTGGACGCATCCCGGCAAGAAACTGTTGTTCATGGGGTGCGAATTCGGCCAGTGGCGTGAGTGGAATCACGATCAGCAACTGGACTGGTATTTGCTGCAATACCCGGAACACCAGGGTGTGCGAAAACTGGTCGGTGACCTGAATCGGTTGTATCGCGAAGAACCGGCGCTGCACGATCAAGATGATGCCCCGCAAGGCTTCCAGTGGTTGATCGGCGACGATGCGATCAACAGCGTTTATGCCTGGCTGCGCTGGAGCAAAGACGGGCGGCCGGTGTTGGTGGTGGCCAACTTCACCCCGGTGCCGCGTCAGTCCTACCGCGTTGGTGTGCCGTTTGCCGGGCGATGGGTCGAGTTGATCAACAGCGATGCCGACACTTATGCCGGGTCCAACTACGGTAACGGCGGCGGGGTGTTCACCGACGAAGAGCCGAGCCATGGCCAGGCCCTTTCTGTGGAGTTGAACCTGCCGCCGCTGGGGGTGTTGATTCTGCGTCCGGAGGGTTAGGGTTCTGATCGTTCCCACGCTCTGCGTGGGAACGATCATCGGTCAGGCTTTACCACCGCATCCGCACCCCAAGGCTGCCAATCAACCCGTTCAAATCATTGTCATCCACATCGCTGCTGTAATCGGCGCTGACATACAGGCTGACCAAAGGCGTCACTCTGGCCACTAGCCCCAGACCTACATCTACCGTCGACGAGTTGCGGCTGCTGCTGATTTTGTCGACCTGATCCAGGCTCACGGTATTGCCGGTGTACACCGTGTGCCACACGTTGGTCCGCACATAGGGTTCGACCGGTAGGCCGTTAATATCGTAACTGCCTTTCAAGCGTGCACCGACCCGACCGCTCCAGGACGTCAGGTCGCTGGATGAAGCGTTACCGGAGCCGGCATATGGCGTATCCAGCGTAATACGCTGATTGATCAACTGCGCCTGGGGTTCGATCACCCAGTTATTACCCAGACCAATCGGGAAACCACCTTCCACCGACAATGTCACCGCGCTGCCTTCGGTGGCTTGTCGCGCGCCCTGGTCATTGCGGCTGTATCCGTTGACCCGGCCACCGCTGGCCGTCAAGTCTACGTGCCAGCCTTGTGGGCCGGTCAGGCTCCAGTAGGCGCCGAGACTTTGGCCTTGAAGATTGAGCGTGTCATGGCCGGGATCGGCGAGGGCGCGGCTGGTCAGCAGACCGTTGTCATTGCCCTGGAATTGGGTGGTGCCGCCGATCAGTCCGACCCGTTGGGTATGGCCGCTGTTGCTTTGCACGGTCAGCAGCGCCGGGCCTTTGAATTCAGTGGCGCCGGAGATAGCAGAACCCTGGGCCAGATAATCGGTTTGGGCCTGCCGTGACGCCTTTCCATAGACGTGGTCCCAGGCCGAAGGCGCGGCGTCTTCCACCGTCAGGCGTGAGCTTTGTAAGTCTTGATTAGCGCGTAAGCGGCCGGGATATGTGGCGGAGTCGGCCGGCAAGGTCAGGGTCGGCAATGCCTGGTTGTACCAGAGGTTTGTTTCGTCCTCGGCAGGCGAGGCCTGCACCTCCATGGATGAGCACAGCAGGAATGAACCTGTGACAGTGCAAAACGTGACTTTGATCTCTTGTGAGGTGAATGAAGTTCTCATGGGGGTCTACCTTGCAATCGCATGCGTATCTCGCTGTGGCGTCTCTCCTACCCCGAATGAGGGGCGACCGAATGGATTGAGGCAAGGTCATACCCGCCTGTTTTTACAGGAGTCTGGAGGCTTGCCCCTGATGGATTTCCGGGGGTAGTAAGCACTAGCTAAGAAGACGGCTGGCGTTGCGTCAAGAAAGTGGCCGATAAGCGGTATGGCTATTTTATGAACTGTAAGTGACTGATTATTGGCGCGTATCTAAGTTGTTGTTTGTGAAAAAAATCATTCCGAAAGACGCGGGCCAGACGCCCTTGGTAGGGTGCTATCGGTTGTTTGACGGAGGATCCGGTGCAGGATTGACGAACGAGGTCGGCGCGCTATTACTGTCATTTTTTCTGTCAGAGTTGCCTGTCCTTGATGACTGGCATTTGACGGTGTTACAGGCGCACCTCCACCGCCAGCGGCAAATGGTCCGACAGGTGCGTCCAGGGTTTATGGCTGAGTATGCGCGGTTCATGACTGTTGGCATTACGCAGGTAGATCCGGTCCAGGCGCAACAAGGGAAAACGCGCCGGGTAAGTTTTCGCCGGTCGGCCATGATGGCGTTCAAAGGCTTCATGCAGGTAGTGGCGCCTGGCGAGGGCAGCGTTGCCTTGCAACTGCCAGTCGTTGAAGTCGCCGGCAATAATCACCGGGGCGTCATCGGGCAGCGACTCGAGCAACAGGCAGAGCAACTGGAGTTGGAGTTGTCGATGGCTTTCCAACAGGCTCAGGTGCACGCAAATGGCATGAATTTCGGCATGCCCCGGTACATCCAGCACACAGTGCAGCAACCCGCGCCGCTCGGGGCCGGTGATCGAGACATCGAGGTTGCGAAACTCGCGGATCGGGTACTTCGACAGCAAGGCATTGCCGTGGTGGCCGTCGGGGTAGACCGCGTTGCGACCGTAAGCGAAATCGCTCCACATGCTGTCGGCCAGGAACTCGTATTGCGAGGTTTGTGGCCAGTCGTTGTAACGGGAAGAATGCCGGTCGTGCTCACCGACCACTTCCTGTAGAAACACCAGGTCGGCCGACGTGCTGCGTACCGCTTCACGCAGTTCTGGCAGGATGAAACGCCGGTTGAGGGCGGTGAAGCCTTTGTGGGTGTTGACCGTCAGCACTCTCAGTCGATGAATCGCCGCCGGAGTGTTCGATAGCATTGATTCGACGGCCTGTCGTTCGGCATCACTGGTCACGTTCACTCCTCTGAATCAGGCTGATGTTTCTATGCGACTGATGCACGGGCAAGCAGTTCCAATTGAGCGAAGCCAATCCATGTGGGAGCGAGTCTGGATTGTTGTCTGATTGAGAACCGGGGCATCAGACAAACACAATTTCATACGGTAACCGCATGCGCTCCAGTATCACCGGGGGCAGCATTGGGGCGATGCCGATTGCCGGCTCGCCGTCGAGTTGGCTGGCGTAGGCGTAGGTGGCGTGGCTTTTGCGCGCGACGGTCCAGGTGTCAAGGCGTACCTTGCGTGCGCGATGCCAGGGAATCAACCCGTGATCGCGCGTCGGCCAGTGCCAGGCCCAGACGGGTACTTCGTTGAGCGTTGCCCCGACCAGAGCCGCTGCTCTGGCGCTGGCACGGCCGACGGCGTCGTGGTCGACGTTACCGTCTTCGCGCCATGTGGTGAATACCACATCACCGGGGCGCAGATAGCGGACGATGAACTGGGTCAATTCAGACTCCCGCTCAGCCAGGCCGCTGTCGGTGAAGCCGCCACGAATCCACTTCAGGCTGTGCATCGGCACCCCCAGCCGGCGTAAGGCTTCGACGCTTTCCTGGGGGCGGAACACGCTCAAGCGTTTCTCCGACCATTGTCGTGACCCCGGATGACTGGCGCTACCGTCGGTGATCGAGATCAATTGCAAAGGATGGCCGAGGGAGCACAGCAACTGCAGCAGGCCACCGCAAGTCACCACTTCATCGCCGGGATGCGGCGCGATGACTACCGCGCGAGTGCCGGCCGGGACCAACGTTTCGGTGTTGATGACAGGGATGTTGTCCAGTTGCGGGGCGCTGTTCCAGATCTGTGCGAGCGAGCTGTTTTCGCTGATGGAGACTGATTTCATAGGCGCTACGTCCTTGTTCTGTCTTGCCCTCAGTCATGCGCATTGCTTGCAGGGGAGCAAGCCTTGCAGACCCGTGAAGGCGGAAAAATAACCATTGCAACGCTCCGAACCCTGGATTGCTGCGGGGAGAGTATTGCTCATGGAACGCTATTCGTCGCCTCAGCCTTTGGTCTGATATGGCTTTTTAATCCGGATTGTGTCGGATGTCGCAAATAAACACAGAAAATTGCCTGTTGAACGTGTAGGAGCGAGGCTTGCCCGCGAAGGCGGTATATCAAGCAACGATGATGTCGACTGACACTACGCCTTCGCGAGCAAGCCTCGCTCCTACAGGGGATTTTTACTCTTCTTCTTCACGCTGCAATTCGAACAGCAGCAGTGAACGGCCGGTGACCGAATATTCGTGACCGAACTCGAAGCGTTCCTGGCCACGAATCGAGGGTTGATTGGTATCGATCATGCAGGTCCAGAAACCGCCGTCAGGCACTTCCGGCAGCAGGAAATTGACGATGTCATGGTGGGCATTGACCACCAGCAGCAGCGTTGCGTCGGCGCCCTTGCGGCGAATGCCGGTTTCCTGGGCACGGCCATCGAGCAGGATGCCCAGGCAACGACCGTGGCCTTCCTCCCATTGTTCGGTGGACATTTCGCTGCCATCCGGGGCCAGCCAGGTCACGTCCTTGACGCCGATGTCTTCGTTGTAATTGCCCACCAGGAAACGCCCGCGCCGCAGGATCGGATAGGCCAGGCGTAATTTGATCAGGCGTTTGACGAACTTGAGCAGGGCCTTGCCGTCTTCACTCAGGTCCCAATTGACCCAACCGATCTCACTGTCCTGGCAATAGGCATTGTTGTTGCCTTCCTGGGTGCGGGCGAACTCATCGCCGGCCACCAGCATCGGCGTGCCCTGGGACAGCAGCAACGTGGCGAAAAAATTACGCATTTGTCGCTGGCGCAGCGCATTGATCTCGGGATCGTCAGTGGGGCCTTCGACACCGTGGTTCCACGACAGGTTGTTGTTGCTGCCGTCCTGATTGTTCTCGTCGTTGGCTTCATTGTGCTTGTCGTTGTACGACACCAGATCGTTGAGCGTGAAACCGTCATGGGCGGTGATGAAGTTCAACGAGGCATACGGACGCCGGCCACGCTGATTGAACATCTCACCGGACGCGGTCATGCGGTTGGCGAAGTCGGCGATTTGACCATCATCGCCTTTCCAGAACGCACGCACGGTGTCGCGGAACTTGTCGTTCCACTCGACCCACCCCGGCGGAAAGTTGCCGACCTGATAACCGCCGGGGCCGCAGTCCCAGGATTCGGCAATCATCTTCACTTGGCGCAGCACAGGGTCTTGGCGACAGGCCACGAGGAAGCTGTGACGCTCGTCGAAACCGTCGTGATAGCGGCCGAGAATGGTCGCCAGATCAAAACGGAAACCGTCCACGTGCATTTCCGTGGCCCAGTAACGCAGTGAGTCGGTGACCATTTGCAATACACATGGATGACTCAGGTCCAGGGTGTTGCCGGTTCCCGAGTCGTTGATGTAATAGCGTTTGTCTTCAGGCATCAAACGGTAGTAGGAGGCGTTGTCGATGCCGCGCATCGACAGCGTCGGGCCCTGTTCATTGCCCTCGGCGGTGTGGTTGTAAACCACGTCGAGGATCACCTCCAGATTGGCTTCATGCAGGTGCGCGACCATCTCCTTGAACTCGGCGATCTTGCCGCTCGCCAGGTAGCGTGGGTCCGGGGCAAAGAACGCGATGCTGTTGTAACCCCAGTAATTGGTCATGCCTTTGTGCAATAGATGCTGGTCATTGACGAAGGCATGGATCGGCAGCAATTCCACGCTCGACACGCCGAGCTTGCGGATGTGTTCCAGTACGTCATCGACCATCAGCCCGGCGAAGGTGCCGCGCAAGTTCTCGGGGACAGAGGGGTGACGCATGCTGAAGCCGCGTACGTGGGTCTCATAAATGATGGTCTTGTCCCACGGCACGCTGACCCGATGGTCGTGGCCCCAGGTGTGGGCCGGGTCGATCACTTTGCATTTTGGCACGAAGGGCGCACTGTCCCGCTCATCGAAACTGAGGTCGGCATCAGGGTGACCGATGGTGAAACCAAACAACGCTTCGGACCATTTCAATTGGCCGACCAATTGTTTGGCGTAGGGGTCGATCAGCAGTTTGTTGGGGTTGAAACGATGACCGTTGGCCGGGTCATACGGACCGTACACGCGATAGCCGTAGATCAACCCCGGATGGGCATCGGGCAAGTAGCCGTGGTAGATCTCGTCGGTGTATTCCGGCAACTCGATACGCTCGAGTTCCACCTCGCCGGCATCGTCGAAGATGCACAGTTCGACCTTGGTTGCGTTAGCCGAAAACAGCGCGAAATTGACCCCCAGGCCATCCCAGGTCGCGCCGAGCGGGAAGGGCAAGCCTTCACGGATTCGCGAGGCCTCGGCATGAGGTTCGGGCGCGGTTTTCTTTGGACTGCTCATAGATGCTCCTGCAAAGGGGGAGGCGAAATCCCTGTAGGAGCGGGCTTGCCCGCGAAGACGGCGGTACAGTCAACGTTGATAACCCTGAAATACCGCTTTCGCGGGCAAGCCCGCTCCTACAGCGCTCGCCACAAATCAAGTGAGGTACGTCGTCAGGTCGTTGGCGGTTTACGCGCAGCGCGAGGTTTTTTCTCGGTGGCTTTTTCGCCAGGCGGGGTCACTGCCGAAGCGGCGGCGGGTTTGGCCTTAGGCTTGGCTTTGGCTTTGGTTTCGATGCCTTTGGTTTTGGTTTCGATGCCTTTGGCATTGACCAGCTTGCCGTCGGGCTTGCTGGCAGCAGGCTTGGTGCCGACGGTTTTACTGCCGCTGGCTTTCGGTGACTTGCCGGGCGCCAGTGCTTCGGCTTCGGCCAGTTTGCAGGCCATCTCCCAATGGCGTGCTTCCTGGCCCACGGGTTTTCCTTCGGACTCCCAGATCTGATAGGCAAATTCGCGGATACGTTTATCGTCGGTACTCATCGCAATGCTCCTGAACTGAACTCAAGCTTGGGTAGTTTGGATAAAGAGATTGACCGGGAAATCCCCCAGTGCGGCGCTGACCATCAGTTCCCTGTGTTTTGTGACTGCGACGCTGGCGAAAAGTCCCTTCATATTTTCTTCAGGGGCGGTAAACGGTAATTTGACCCGTGTATCGCCCCAGATCGGCGCTTCAACCTGTGGTTCGGCACTGTTTTCCAGCAGTTCGGCACAGCGTATCGGTACTAGCACGATAGCCCGTTTTCCCTGCCATTCACGAGCAAACGCCAGTACCCGGCTAGCCTGGCTGCCGAGGATTTCAAGGGCTTGATACGTCCCTTTTTGAAACAGCCCGGCATGCTCGGCACGCTGGTGTAACGTCTGGGCGATCAGGGTTTGCTTGATGCGCCCGTCACGCCAGTTCGCCAACAGATCGGGCAGGTCCAACCGTACGAGCATGGCCTGCTGACGGCTGACGTAATCCACCGGCCGGCGGTTGTCCGGATCGACCAGCGTGAAGTCCCAGAACTCGTTGCCCTGATAGAGGTCCGGTACCCCCGGCACGGTCATTCGCAGCAAAGTTTGCGCCAAGCCATTCAACGCGCCCGGGGCGGCGATGCTCTGCGCCGCCGCACCAATGGCCTTGCGCAATGGCTGGCCTTCGGGGCTGAGCAGCAGGCGTTGGAGAAATCCATCGGTCGCCTGTTCATAGCCCTCGTTTGGCGCACTCCAGCTGCTTTGCAACTTGGCTTCGCGCAGGGCTTTGCGTTGCCACTGTCGGAGGCGTTTGGCGTAGGCCTCAAGGGCCACCTGATCATCGCCGCGCAGTTCCAACGGCCAACTGCCGAGGATCGCTTGATAAAGAATCAGCTCATCGCCCGTCGAAGGCGCGCCGGGTTCAATGCGCAATTCGTCGGCCAGGGTTTGCCAGTGTTCGACCTGTTCGGCATACCAGGCGCTGCGTTCGCTCAATATCGCTAGCCGCGCACGGCTGTCTTCCCCGCGTTTGTGGTCGTGGGTCGCGGTGGCCAGTAGGTTGTCGGGGAATTCGGCGAGGCGATTGGCGCAGGCTGCATGGAAGTCAGCCACCGGGGCGCTGAACTGCTCGGTGTTGTAGCCGACATCATTGCGCGACAGCAGCACCGCCGAGCGATAAAGCGCGGTGTCTTCCACGGCCTTCGCCGCCGTCGGTGAGGTCAGTTGTTGGAATCGCACGCAGGCATGCTTGAGCAGTTTGCGTGGGCGGCCCACCGGGCGCTTGCGCCAGGGTTGGCCACCGAGCCAGCCAGCCAGGCTGTCGAGCACCGGCCAATCGGCCTCACCAAGGGTTTGCCGGGCACTGTCCATGGCTTGCTGAAAAAAAACTTCGTCCTGATCGCAGCGGCCCAACGGCCCGATATAAGTGCGGTACACCGGGAAGTGCACGATCAGCTCCTGCAAGGCCCGACGGATCGCGCCGAGGGTCAGGTCCCGCGTCATCAAGTCGTCCCGGGCCACTTGCAACAGGGCGTGGGCGACACTTTCGAAATCCCCGGCGAGGGAGCCGTTGAGAATCTGCTGACGCGCCAGTTGTGCTTCCTGACGGAAATCCGCGGGCCGTTCGCTGTGCCGGCTCCAGAGTTCACCCAAGGTCTGGGTGCCTTCGGGGTCGTGTTGCAGCAACGACAACTGGTTCATGAATTCGTAACCGGTGCTGCCATCAATCGCCCAGTCGCGGTGCAGGGTTTCGCCTTCGCCGAGGATCTTCTCGACGTAGATCGGCAGGTGCCGGTCCGGGACCAGGCTATCGACTCTGCGCCGCAGTTTGCGGCAGTAACCGCGCGGGTCGGCGAGGCCGTCGATGTGGTCGATGCGCAACCCGTCGACAAGACCTTCGGCCACCAGCTCGAAGATTTTTGCGTGGGTCGCCTCGAACACCGCCGGGCGTTCAACGCGCAGGCCACCCAGTTCATTGATATCGAAAAAGCGCCGCCAGTTGATGTCGTCCGCCGCGGTGCGCCAGCTGGCCAGGCGATAACTCTGGCGCTCCAGCAGGTTATGCAGGCGCTGGAAACCTTCGGGGGTGAGCGAGTCGTAGGTGCCGAGCGTGTGCTGGATGGCGTGAAGAATGGCCGGATCGCTGGCCAGTTCATGCAGCTCGGTTTTTAGCGGAATCGCCAGGCTGTACGCGTCGGTTTGGTAACTCAAGGTGCTGAAGCGGTCTGCCAGGGATTTGAGCTGCTCGACCTGCTCGGCATTCAATTGATCATCTGCCTTGAGCAACTCGCCGTAGTCCGACGGGCAAATCGGGAAGTGATGTTCGTAGTGCTCGACATAAAAGGCGCCGCGCCGGGCATCGAAACGCAAGGGCAGGGTGCCGTCCTGCAAGGCGATGCCGTAATCGCTGCCTAAAAAAGGCAGCAGCAATTGGCCCTCCATCAACGGGTCGGGCGAGTGCCATTGAATGTCGAAGAACTCGCCGTAAGGGCTCAGTCGCCCCCATTCCAGCAAATCGAGCCACCACGGGTTATCGCCACCACCGACGGCCATGTGGTTGGAGACGATGTCGAGGATCAGCCCCATGTTCTGTTCGCGCAACGCACTGACCAAACGGCGCAAGGCAGCTTCGCCGCCCAGTTCAGGGTTGACGGTAGTCGGGTCTACCACGTCGTAGCCATGCATGGACCCCGCGCGGGCGGCGAGCAGCGGCGAGGCATAGACGTGGCTGATGCCCAGGCTGGCAAAGTACGGCACCAGCGGCACCGCCTGATCCAGAGTGAAACCTTTATGGAACTGCAGCCGCAGGGTTGCCCGCAGCGGTTGGGTGAGCGGTTGATTCATTGGTCACGCTCGGCCGCCTGAAGTCGCGCACAGGCGAGCAGTTCCAGGCGCCGGGAGGCGTCCGGATCATCGAGCAGGGCTTCGCTGTCGCCGGGTAGCCTGCGGGACCAGTTGGGATGGCTGTCGGTGGTGCCGGGCAGGTTGGCCTGCTGTTCGATGCCCAAGGCATCTTCCAGTGGCAGCAATACCAGCGGCGCGCGGGTATGGCCGAGGAACCGGATCGCGGCATCGAGCACCTGATCGGTTTCGTGGGACTCTTCGCGGAAATTCTGCGGGTCCTGGCTCAGCACCCGGCGCAAACCTTCGCGCTCGCGCTCACGATGTTGGCGCCATTCGATTTCACCCGGGGCGTCGACCAGATTCAAGCGCGCGCTCCAGTCGATATCGCGGCCATGCCACCAACCATTGAGCGTCGGCAGGTCATGGGTGCTGGTGGTTGCCAGGGCGTTGTCCGGCCAGTCGAGAATCGGCTTGAAGTGAGTATTGTCCTGTTCGAACAGCAGCACGCGCATGCCGAGAATCGAGCGCGCGATGAGTTTCTCGCGCAGACCCTCGGGCACGGTGCCGAGGTCTTCGCCGAGGACAATGGCCTGATGTCGATGGGATTCGAGGGTCAGCAAGCGCAGCAGGTCGTCCACCGGGTAATAGAGGTAGGCACCGTCGCTGGGCGGCGCGTCGTTGGGGATCACCCACAGTCGTTGCAGCCCCATGACGTGATCGATGCGCAGGCCACCGGCATGGGCGAAGTTGGCCCGCAGCATTTCGATGAACGCGCGAAAGCCGTTGCGCACCAGACCTTCGGGGGAGAACGCGGAAATGCCCCAGCCCTGGCCGGAACGGTTGAGGATGTCCGGTGGCGCACCCACGGTCAGTGAGGCGAGCAATTCGTCCTGACGACTCCAAGCCTGGCTGCCGCCGCCGTCAGCGCCAACGGCCAGGTCGGCGATCAGGCCGATGCCCATGCCGGCACCGCGCGCGGCGGCCTGGGCGCGTTCCAGGCTGCGCGCAATCAGCCATTGGCAGAAAGCGTAGTAGCCGATGCGGGTCGAGTTTTCTTCGGCAAAATGCGCCAGGGCGGTGCTGCGTGGGTCACGCCACTGCTCGGGCCACTCGCGCCAGTCGAGGCTTTCACCGCACCGCGCTCGGGCTTCCTGGATCGCCTCGAAGCGGCAATGATTTTCCAGCGCTTCGCCACCGGCATGGCGAAAACTGCTGAAGTCCGGGTGCAAAGGGTGTTCGCCGTGAGTGAATCCTTCATACAAGGCTTCGAGCAAGCGGTGCTTGGCTTCGGCGGCGGTGGGCCAGTCGATCAGCGGCAGTTTTTCCAGGTGCTTGAGCTCAGCGGCAAGGCCGGTGGCGTCGATCGCGGTGCGCAGGGCACGCTCACCGAGAATCGCACCGGGCGCCGCGTACAGGCTATTGAGGAACAAGCGGCTGGACGGCGAGTAAGGGCTGTAACGCTGGGTGTCGCCGCTGAACATCGCATGCAGCGGGCTGATCGCCAACGCTTCGGCGCCCCGTTCGCCGGCCACCCGGGCCAGATCTTCGAGGGCCTGGGTATCGCCGAAACCGCCATCGCCGGGGCGACGCAGCGAGTACAACTGCACGCTCAGGCCCCAGGCGCGCGGGTTTTTACTGTCAACCGCGTCGCCGACGCTGTAGCAGCGCTGGGGTGCCACCGCCAGGGTGAAGGATTGATCGTCGATGCTGACGTGCTGATAACCCACCGGCACCAAGCCGGGCAACACAGCGTTGTCATCGAGCTTCAAGTTAATCCGTGAGCCGTCTTCGAGATGGATTTCACACGGAGTGTGCGGTTCGAAGTAGTGGGCCAGATCAAGGCCGACGCCCACGTCGCAGGTCAGCAGCGGCGGCAGGTGCCGGGTTTGTTGCACCTCCTGCAATTGCAGCAGGCTGGCATCGATCTCCTGGGCGGTACTGGCGGGATGGCCAAGTCCGCTGAGTACCGAGCGCAACACCGCCGGGGTCACTTTCTGTGGACGGCCATTGGCGTCGATCCAATCGACGGCCAAGCCTGCTCGGCTGGCCAGTATTTCCAGTTGCGTATTGCTCATGGGCGCTCTCCGTCCGGGGGTAGCAAAGGGGCTGCGGCCGTGAGGCTGACTAGCGCGCAATACGGGGCAAGCATGCCCTGATTCAACAGACCGGCCGATTGTGGCGGGTGTTCGAACAGCAATGTCGCGTCGGCCTGTGGGGTGTGGACCACGGGCGCGTCGCTGAGGTTCAGGTCAATGCGCAACTGACTGCCATCGCCCAGCCGCCAGCGCGCCGTCACCGCGCCCTCGGCCAGTACCTGCGCGCCCAGCGCCTGGGCGCCGGGCAGGTGCGGGATGATGTGTCGATGGCGGATCTGCAGCAGTTGGCGATACAGGTGGTAAATCGGCGATTGGCGGCTGGCGGTCAGTTTTGGCCGTGAAGCTTCGAAGGTCTGCGTCGCGTTCGGGTCAGGAATCTGCTCGCGTTTGTGCGGGTCGGCAAAGGCGCTGAACGCTGCGAACTCATTGCGCCGTCCTTCGCGCACCAACTCCGCCAGCTCACCATGGTGGCTGGTGAAAAACAGGAACGGTTGCTCGGCGGCGAACTCATCGCCCATGAACATCAGCGGGATCATCGGCGACAACAGCAACAATGCGGTGGCGGCGTAAAGGGCATCAGGATGGGCCAACTGATGCAGACGCTCGCCAAAGGCGCGATTGCCAATCTGGTCGTGGTTCTGCAGAAAAAGCACGAACGCCGTGGGCGGCAAGTGACCGCTCGGCTGACCGCGCACCGTACCGTGGCGAGTGATATGGCCTTGAAACACGAAGCCCTGGCTCAGGCAACGGGCGAGCTGTTCGGTGGGGTGGTCGGCATAGTCGGCGTAATAGGCATCGGTTTCACCCGTGAGCAGAACGTGCAGGGCGTTATGGCCGTCATCGTTCCACTGCGCGTCGAAACCTTGCTCCAGCAGGCTGGCCTGGTTGTGCTCGTTTTCTGCCATGAGCCACACGTGCCGCGCCGGATCGGTTTGCCGACGCACCCGTTGCGCCAGCTCTTGAAGAAAGTCCGGGTCTTCGATGGCATGCACTGCGTCCAGGCGCAGACCGTCGAAGCGGTACTCCAGTAACCACATCAGCGCGTTGTCGATAAAGAAGTCGCGCACCTCGCGCCGCCGGAAGTCGATCGCCGCGCCCCACGGGGTATGTTTGTCTTCGCGGAAAAAGCCTTTGGCGTAGCGGTGCAGGTAATTGCCGTCGGGGCCGAAGTGGTTGTAGACCACGTCGAGAATCACCGCCAAACCATGGCCGTGGGCGGTGTCGATCAGGTGTTTGAGTTGTTCGGGCGAGCCGTAGGAAGCCTGGGGCGCATAAAGCAAAACCCCGTCATAGCCCCAGTTACGTTCGCCGGGGAACTGCGCCAGTGGCATCAGTTCGATGGCGGTAATACCCAGTTCGACCAGGTGCGCCAGATGCTGTTCGACCTCGCTGAAACCGCCGAGTAGTCCCACGTGCAGTTCGTAGATCACCGCCTCATTCCAGGGCCGCCCCTGCCAGGCGCTGTGTTGCCACCGATAGGCGAGGGGATCGACCACCACGCAGTGGCTGTCGATATCGCCCGCTTGGGCGCGGGAGGCCGGGTCCGGCACCGTAAGTTCGCCATCGATGTTGTAGCGGTAGCGGGTACCCGCGGGGCAGCGGGTCTTGATCACAAACCAGCCATCGGCCTGAGGCAGCAGCGGCAGGGATTGTCCATCTACCAGTTCGAGACTGACGAAAAACGCATCTGGCGCCCACAAGGCAAAACGCGTGTGTTCTGCGTCCAGCATGATTGCGCCGTGGGGCCAGGTCTCAAGGGTCCGTAACGGCATCGTTGAAAGCCTCTTACTGTTTGCCCGATTTTCCCAGTGCTTTAGCCACCAGTTGTTCGTAGAGTTCGGCGTAGGGTTCGACGGCCTTGCACCAGTTGAAGGGCGCCGCCATGGCTCGGCAACGCATCGCGTTGAGCAGACCCGGGAAGGCGAACACCTTGAACGCGCGGCTCAGGGCTTCGCGATAACTCTCCACCGTGGATTCGTCGAAGAGGAAACCGGTCACACCGTTTTCAATGGTGTCGGCCAAGCCACCGGTATTGCGGGCCACTGGCAATGAACCGAAACGTTGGGCATACATCTGGCTCAGGCCGCAGGGTTCGTAACGCGAAGGCATCAGCAGGAAATCGCTGCCGGCGAACATCCGTCGGGCGTCGGTTTCATTGAAGCCGATGTGTACGCCGACTTGTCCGGGGAAGCGTAACGCCAGTTCACGCATGGCTTGTTCTTCTTCCGGTTCGCCACGGCCGATGATCGCGATTTGCCCGCCGTTGTCGACAATGTATTCGGCCACTGCTTCGGTCAGGTCCAGGCCTTTCTGGTAGACCAGCCGCGAAACCACGGCGAACAGCGGACCTTCAGAGTCTTCGAGGTTGAACAGCCTGCGAACGTGCATGGCATTGACAGCTTTACCGTCCCAATCGCCGATGCCGAATGGGTGGAAAAGGTGCGGATCGGTCGCTGCGTCCCAGCTCTCATCGATGCCATTGGGAATTCCGCTGAGCAGACCTTGCTGGGTCTTGGCGGCGAGAAAACCGTCGAGGCCGCAGCCGAAGGCTGGCGTGGTGATTTCCTGGGCATAGGTGGCGCTGACGGTGGTGATGTGGCTCGAGTAGGCCATGCCGGCCTTGAGGAACGACATCTTGCCGTAAAACTCCATGCCTTCCTGTTGCAAGGCATGCATGGGGATACCGAGCTCCGGGCACGAGCCGAGGCTGGTGACGCCCTGGTATGCCAGGTTGTGGATGGTGAACAGGGTCGGGGTGCGTTGGCCACGCCAGTGCATATAAGCAGGGGCCAGGCCGGCGGGCCAGTCGTGTGCGTGCACCAGGTCCGGGCACCAGTGAATTTGCGCGAGGTTGGCGGCGATATCGGCTGCCGCGAGGCCCAGACGGGCGAAACGAATATGGTTGTCCGGCCAGTCGCGACCGTTGTTGGCGCCGTAAGGCGAACCTTCGCGCTCGTACAGTTCAGGGCAGATCAGCACGTAAATGACCAGGCCGTCGGGCATGTCCATGCGCCCGATCTTGCAGGGCGGCAATGCTGCGTGCCCACCCAGTTCACCGATGATATGAATCGGGTTTTCGCTGTTCATCACTTGCGGATAACCGGGGATCAGCACACGGACATCGTGCAAATGTGCCATGGCCCGCGGCAGCGCGGCGGAAACGTCGCCCAGGCCACCGGTCTTTACCAGGTCGGCAATCTCCGAGGTGACGAACAGGACTTTTTTCTTGTTGGGGTTATGCCTGACTACGGGTGCCAGCGTCTTGGTGATCGGGACGCCGGCCGATTTGGCTGTAAAGGCCTCCACGGCGCTCGTTTCGCCGACCTGCTGATGAGCACGCTCTCCCTGAATATCTAACGCCGTACTGATCATATGAATCTCCCCGTTTTATTGATCTGATTCCTGGCCTGGCACAAACGGTGTTCGTGGCCAATTCCGTGGCCGGGCGCAAACGCGCTACGCATCGGTGAGCAAGCGCTGCCCATGCGCTGAAGCTGAATGGGTGAAGTGGCTGTTGCAAGGAATGCACCAGTCGCTGGCCCTCCCTTTAACCTGACCCGAGGCCAGCACCAAAAGTTTCGATTATTTTCACCGAATGACCGGCCGGTTTTACTCCGCGAAAATCAGTCTAGGTCAGAACTTAGAGCGGGGGCGGTCAAGCGGGTAAATTGTTCGACAATCGGTTGGGTGGAGCCTACAAACATGAGGCTTTGCGGGAAAGATTGCACCGACGAAGGGCAGGTTCGTTTTCGGGTGTGGGTCAAATCGGGACCGGGAAGTCACGGATGTGGGCACGCTGGAAATGTATTTGCACCGTTGTAGTGCGTTGGGTTTAGGGAGATAGGGTGGGTTTGAGGGCCTCTTCGCGGGCAAGCCTCGCTCCTACAGGTATCATGCGAATCGTGCGAATCACGCGAATCACGCGAATCTGTAGGAGCGAGGCTTGCCCGCGAAGAACGATAACGCGGTCTTAGCTCAGAATCCGAACCGGCTCCCCAGCCGCCCAGGCCTGAATGTCCTCAATCATCTGCGAAAAAAACAGCTGGTAGTTCTGCCGACTGACATACCCGACATGAGGCGTGGCCAGTACGTTGTCCAGCGTTCTGAAGGGATGATGGCGGGGCAACGGCTCGTGCTCGAACACATCCAGTGCAGCACCCGCCAGGCGTTGTTTCTGAAGTGCCTTGATCAACGCTGACTCATCGACAATCGGCCCCCGAGCGGTATTGACCAGCCATGCGGTGGGTTTCATCCAGTCCAGTGCCTGAGCGTCCACCAGCCCTCGGCTGCGCTCGCTGAGCACCAGATGGATCGACAACACATCGGCCTGCTCGAACAGTTCTTGCTTGCTGACATAGGTGACGTCGGCGTCGGCAGCCCGTTCGGCGGTCAGGTTTTCGCTCCAGGCAATCACCCGCATGCCGAACACCTGACCGAACCGGGCGACCCGTTGACCGATGCTGCCCAGACCGAGAATTGCCAAGGTCTTGCCCTGCAGGTCGCCGCCCAGCCCTTGTTGCCAAAAACCTGCGCGCAAGGCATTGGCTTCGGCCACCAGGTTGCGGGTCGCGGCCATGATCAGCGCCCAGGTCAGTTCCGGCGCGGCATGCTTGTAGCTGTCGGTGCCGCACACCTGGATACCCAGCGCGGCGGCGGCTTTCAAATCCAGGGCAGCATTGCGCATGCCACCGGTGACCAGTAGTTTGAGTGCGGGCAAGCGGCGCAGCAGGTCTTCGTCGAACCGGGTGCGCTCACGCATCACGCAGATCACCTCGAATGCGCCGAGCCGTTCGGCCAGGGTTTCGTTGTCGGCAGGGTAGTCATGGATAAAACTCACCTGGCCAATGCTGTCCAGCACCGACCAGTCCACCACGTCGCGAGCCACGTCCTGCCAGTCATCGATCACCGCAATCTGCACCGTCATTCAGCCTTACCTCATCAACGAACGGGATTGGTTTTGTTCAGCCAGTCGAGCAATGCCTGATGGAATTTCGCCGGTTCCTCCATTTGCGGCGCGTGGCCAAGCCCCGGAAATTCAATCAGCGTCGACTGTGGAATCAGTTTCGCCACTTGTTTGCCGAGTACGTCGTAATGACCTATTTTCGCCTTGACCTCGGGCGGTGCGATGTCCTTGTTGATCGCCGTGGTGTCGGAGGTGCCGATCAGCAGCAGGGTCGGCACTTTCAGGTCTTTGAACTCGTAGTACACCGGTTGGCTGAAGATCATGTCGTAAATCAGCGCCGAGTTCCAAGCCACCACTGTTTTACCTGACCCTTTGGCCAGGCCTGCATACATGTTCACCCAGCGGTCAAACTCGGGTTTCCAGCGACCATCGTAATAGGTGGTGCGTTGGTAGTCGTGAATACCTTGCGCGGTCACTTTCAGCTCTCGCTCAAACCATTGATCAACCGTGCGGTAGGGCACGCCGAGGGCTTTCCAGTCTTCCAGGCCGATGGGATTGACCAGCGCCAGTTGTTCGACTTGATCGGAGTATTGCAGCGCGTAGCGGGTGGCGAGCATGCCGCCGGTAGAGTGACCGAGCAGAGTGGCCTTCTGGATGCCGAGGGCTTTGAGCAATTGCTGGGTGTTGGTGGCCAGTTGCTGGAAACTGTATTGATAGTGGTCCGGTTTGCTGGAGGTGCAAAAGCCGATCTGGTCCGGCGCGATGACCCGGTAACCGGCCTCGCTCAGCGCCTTGATCGAACTGTCCCAGGTGGCTGCGCAGAAATTCTTGCCATGCATCAGCACCACGCTGCGTCCATTGACCTTGCCTTGGGCGGCAATGTCCATGTAACCCATCTGCAGGGATTTGCCCTGGGACTCAAAAGCGAAGTGCTTGACCGTGTAGGGATACTCGAAGCCCTGAAGTTGCGGGCCGTACTCCGGCGTTTCGGCCTGGGGCTGGTCTTGGGCTTGGGCGAGAACCGGTAGTGCCGCCGTCAGCAGCAGACCCGGTAACCAACAGGATAAAATGCGCGACATGGGTGAGCTCCACAGGAAATCTGCCGATGCTGGATCGGCATGATTAGGGTGACATTAAACATAGGTCACGACCGTAATACCGGTCAGTCAAGCGATTTCAGCAGCGCGCATTCTTTGTCGCAGCCATGCCCCTGCATGATCGTTCAACCCATCCAGCCCAGCGTAGCCAGGGCCAGCACACCGTAGCGGGCGCCCTTGGCGAGCGTCACGATCACCAGGAAACGTCCCAGCGGTTCGCGCATGACGCCAGCCACCAGCGTCAGTGGGTCGCCAATGATGGGCACCCAGCTCAGTAGCAACGACCAATGGCCGTAACGCTGATAGTGCTTTTGGGCTTGCTCGAGATGGCGAGGGCTGACCGGAAACCAGCGCCGGTCGCGAAACCGCTCGATGCCGCGCCCCAGCCACCAGTTCAGCAGCGAGCCCAACACATTGCCCAGCGTTGCGACCGCCAGCAGCGACCAGAGCCAATACTGGCCGCTGAGCAACAACCCCACCAGCACCGCTTCGGATTGCAGTGGCAGCAGCGTCGCGGCACCGAATGCGGCGAGAAACAGCCCGATGTAGGCGCCGAACATCAATGGGCGGGGTAGTCCGCTACCACTACATCAGTGCCGTCCTTCTTCAGGCCGATCACTTGGTAGGCATCGCTCATGCCGTCCATTTCCATGCCGGGCGAGCCCATGGGCATGCCGGGGGCGGCAACCCCCAACAGATCGTTACGCTTGCTCAAGGCCAGTACTTGATCGGCTGGCACATGGCCTTCGACGAATTTTCCATTGATAAGGCCGGTGTGACACGACGCGAGGCGCGGTGGCACGCCGTGTTGTTGCTTGAATTGGCTCATGTCGGCTTCGACATGGTCTTCGACCTTGAAACCGTTGGCTTCCAGATGACTGACCCATTTTTTGCAGCAGCCGCAATTGGCGTCGCGGTGAACTTCGATGGGAATCAGGTCGGCGGCCTGGGCCAGGGAAGAGATGAAAAGGGCGCTCAGGGCGGCCAGACGCAGGTAGGTTCGCATGGGATCTCGTCTCGGGTTGTGGCCAAAAAGATGCATTTTGACCCTATTCTACCGAGAGGAGATACGAGATTGTTTCCGGGTAATACAGCCGTGAGTAACCCCTTGTGGGAGTGGGCTTGCCCCAATGCCAGTCAGTTAAGCTGCGGAACCTGTGAGAGCGTGGCTTGCCCGCGAAGGCGGTCTGGTTGGAGAACTGGTGGCGCACTTGCGGGCAATCATGCACAGAGTGCAGCCAGTGGGCGGATTAATAACTCGTTAGTTAATAGGGTATTTACTGGAAATATCTCGCATCATACAATGAGAATCATTGTTATTAACTCATTGAGTGCGACGTTTTGAGCCATCCCCATCCCTTTGCCCGCCGCAAAGTCTTCATGAAAAATGCGTTGCCAACCTTGTCCTGCGTCATGTTTGCCGGTCCATTATGGGCACAGGAACCCATCGAACTGCCGACCACGGATATCCAGGCGAGCCGCGTCAGCCAAGACACAAGCTACACCACCTCCCAAGCCAGCACGGCGAGTAAAAGTAATGTGCCGATCAAGGAAGAGGCGCAGTCGGTCAATGTTGTCACCCAGCAAACCCTGGCCGACTATCAGGTGCGCTCGCTGGACGACGCCATGAAGTTTGTCAGCGGTGTCAGTCAGGGCAATACCTTGGGCGGCTCGCGAGACTCGCTGGTCAAGCGCGGTTTCGGCACCAACGATGACGGCTCGATCCTGCGCGATGGCGTGCGCTCCAATCTGGGGCGCAACTTCAGCGCCACGACGGAGCGTATCGAAGTGCTCAAAGGGCCTGCTTCGATGTTGTATGGCGCGTTGGAGCCCGGCGGATTGATCAACGTGATCAGCAAGAAGCCTGAGTACACCCAGAGCACCACCCTGAGCGGCTCGGCCTATAGCGAAGGCGGCGGCACCCTGGCGGTGGACACCACCGGGCCGCTGGGAGATACGGGCCTGGCCTACCGCCTGATTGCTGAACGCGGCCATGAGGATTACTGGCGCAACTACGGCGTGAGTGAGAGCACCCTGGTCGCGCCATCGCTGACCTGGACCGGCGACCGCGCCAGCTTGACGCTGAGCTACGAATACAACGAATACTCCAATCCCTTCGACCGCGGCACCGTGTTCACCAACGGTCATCCGGCGGACATCGATTACGACAAGCGCCTGGACGAAAAGTGGGCCAAAAGTGTCGGCATCCGTGAAACGGTCAACGCGCGTTTCGAGTATCAGCTGAGTGACGATTGGAAAACCCGCGTCACCTACGGCTGGAACAACGACCGCTACAGCCTCTCGATTGCCCAGCCGAGTTCGTTGACTGGCAACAATCTGCGACGTGCCGCCAACGGCGCTCATTACGACGATGAAACTCGCTACGCCAGCTGGGACTTCATCGGCCAGCAGGAACTGTTCGGCCAGCGCCACGATTTGCTGGTCGGTGCGGACACTGAAGTGTCTGATCAATTCCGTGGCAAAACCTACCGTAATGCCGCGCGGTCAGGCTTCGACATCACGTCGCCGGTTTATGGTCGTCTGGCCGAGCCGAGCCTTGTCAGCGCTAAAGACAGCGATCTGAGCAATCAACTGACCTCCAGCTCCGTGTATTTCAAGGATAACTGGCACCTCGACGAACGCTGGATTCTGGTCCTCGGCGGTCGCCAGCAGCATTACGATCAGTACGGCGATCAGGGGCGCGGCAGCAGCTACAAGGTCAACCGTGACGATAACGGCGATGCCTTCGTGCCGTTTTTGGGCCTGGTCTACAAAGCCACCGAGACCTTGTCGCTGTACGGCAACTACAGCCGTTCGTTCAAGCCTAATACCGATGTCGACGATGCCGGCCACACGTTCGATCCGGAGGAGGGTCGCAGCTATGAGGTCGGCGCCAAGTACGACCCGCTGCCGGGGCTGAACATCAACCTCGCGCTGTTCGACATCGTCAAGAAAAACGTCGTGACCAGCCAGACGGTCGGTGGCGTCAGCCTCTCGGAAGCGGCGGGCAAGGTCGGCTCACAGGGCCTGGAATTGGACATCACCGGGCGTGTGGCCGAGCGCTGGGACCTGATCGGCACCTACGCTTATACCCACACGGAAATCCTCGACGACCCGGATGACGAAGGTCATCGCCTCGCCAATGCACCGAAGCACACCGCGAGCCTGTACCTCACGCATCACCTGAACGTCCCCACGGAGTTCGGGGCCTGGCACACCGGTGCCGGTGCGCGTTACATCGGCGAGCGCGCCGCCAACAACGCCAACGATTTCTGGCTGAGCAGCTACACCGTGGCCGATGCCTTCGTGCGTTGGGAGTCGCCGCTGTTCGGGTACAAGACTTCGCTGCAATTCAATGTCGACAACCTGTTCGACAAACAGTACTACCCGTCCTCCACCGGCAGCCAACTGGCGGTCAATGTCGGCGAGCCGCGCACAGCACGCCTCAGTGCCAGTGTGACGTTCTGATCGCACTGCCTTGACGCGCGGCCCCGTTCTGCCATGTAGCCGGTGGAGCGGGGCGGCGGTCATGCTTACGGTAGGTCAATGTTCTTTGGCTTTCCTGATCCTGATCAAAATAAACAGCAGGACGCAGAGCGCGATCGGGGTCATGGCCAGCAGGGCGTCTCTCGCGGAAATGTCCGCGCCCATGACATGCAATCCCGAGTAGAACAGCTTGAACAGGCTCAACAAGTAATAGGTGATGGCGATAATCGACAAGCCTTCGACCGCGCGCTGAATTTTGATTTGAGTATCGGCGCGGGCGTTCAGGCTCTTCAGAATTTCCGAGTTCTGCTCTTCCATTTCCACCTGGACACGGGCCTGCAACAAGTCGCCGAGGTTGGCCACGCTTTCGGCCAGTTGCTCCAGGCGTTGTTCGGTGACCGTGCAGTATCTGACGGTGGGTTTGAAGCGTCTTTCGATGAAGATACCCAGTCGCTGGCAATCACCTACATGGCTTTCGCGCAGTTCGCCCAATCGTTCGAAAACCAGCTGTGCATACGCTTGGGTGGCGCTGAAACGGTGTCGGGTTTTTGCGCTGCTGCTCACCACTTGCGCAGACAGGTTGGCGATGTCGGTCAGCAACGCTTTGGCATTGCCGGTATCGGGGCCGGCGTTACGTTCCGAGAGGTTTACCAGGGTCTTGTCGAAGACATTGAGCTGAGTGCTCAAAGCTTTTGCGGTGGTCAGTGAAAGTGAAGCCATCATTCGGTAGGTTTCGATTTCCAGCAGGCGGCGGATCATTCGTCCCTGGCGATACGCATTCAGACGCTTGTTAACAAACAGGAAACGGTTGGTGCCGTCGGCGCTCAAGCGAAAATCGCTCCAGACCGTCGCATCGCCACCGCCGATGCAAGAGCCGCAAGGGTCTTTGAATCCATAAACTGACAGGTCGCCGGAAAAGGACGCATCGGTGCGGACCACAATCTGCACCGCGTTGATCACATGCTGCATGAAGGGCTCGACCCGCTCCATCAAGGCTTTGGGGGGCGGGCTCCAGCATGGCTCGTGACTGGAGGAGGGCACCACCAGCGTCAGCGTCAGGAACTCCGCGTGCCTTTCCCACTTCAAGGCATGGCCCTCCAGCTCGGTGATGCCCTGGGCCGCATCCGGGTCGACGGGGTCGGGGCAGCAGCGACTCAGCAGGGTGTCGCATTGCCCGTCATTGGCCAGAAACGCCAGATGAAAGACGTGGGCGGGCTCGTCGAAATACAGAGAAGGGCGCGCGTGCAACTCGTTGTGCAGGGGCAGTCTTTGCGGGTGCATGCTGTTTGGGCCATGTTGGAGTTGTTTGTTCTTGGGACTGGGTGACGATTTTCCGAGTCACAAACAAAACCTGGTGATTACCCAATACCAGTCAGCCAACCACGGAACCCGCGAAGGTGGAGTATCAGGCAACATTAATGTCTACTGACACTCCCTCATCGCGGCATGGGTATCTACACATCTTTGGGCTACAGAGATTCACTGCCGGGCCTTGGTGTTTTCGGAGTACATATCCGTTTCTGCGGTAACGGCCGCTTAGGGTTCCGCCCTGACGGCGGGTCACTTGGAAAAGCCCCAAGTAACCAAGGGCTCTTGCCCCGCCATTCGGTGCCTCGCCCAGGCTCGGCATACCCTCACTCCGGCATTGCTCCGGGGGCCCGCCGCGATCGGCCATCCATGGCCGTGGGCGGCTACCGCGGCATCCTTGCCGCGGTGCCCCCTACGCAATACCTGCGTTCGGCCTCTGGGAAAGGGGCAAGCAGATCAAAAGCCAAAGCAACGGCAACGGCAACGGCAACGACAAGATCAACAGCTTCGCGAGCAGGCTTGCTCCCACAATAGATCGGCATACGACTGCGCTTCTCACCACTCAACAGGCCGAGCGTTAGCTCGCCTGCAGCTGTTGATCTTGATGCACCGCCCCCTCGAGAGGCCGAGTGGAGGTTCTGCGTAGTGGGCAACCCGGCATGGATGCCGGGTTAGCCGCGCACGGCCATGGATGGCCGATCGCGGCGGGCCCGCGGAGCAGGACCGGAGCGAGGGCATGCCGAGCCTGGGCGAGGCACCGAACGACAGGGGCAGAAGCGCTTTGGTTACTTTCCGCCGGGCCGCGCAGGCTTTTCGAAAGTGACTCGCTGTAAAAGCGAAACCGCCAGCAGCCGTTACCGCAGAAACGAATATGTACACCATCAAAATCGGGAAGATGTGTAGATACCCATGCTCATCGCGGGCAAGCCCTAATGCCAGTCAGTTAAGACACGGAACCCTGGAGGAGCGAGCTTGCTCGCGAAAGCGGTATTGACTGTACCGCCGCCTTCGCGGGCAAGCCCGCTCCTACAGGAATTTCGCTTAACTGACTGGCATTAGGGCAAGCCCGCTCCCACAGGGAATGCGTTTAACCGACTGGGTTCACGTACTCCTTAACGCCGCCGTACAGAGTGGCGACATCTTCGTCGGTGTGCAGCCCTCGACCGGTGGGCGAGGTGCGGCCAGCAGATCGCCGATTTTCAGGCGAGCGGCTATCGCGGATGAGTCCGGTACGAGTTGCACAGCACCGTTGTGAACTATTCTTTTCAAGTGGCCCCTTCAATACCTCATTCAAGGAATTGATATAAATCAAGGCCCAAAAGACTTTAGGGGAGGAGTCTGGGCCTGATGCTGGATTCTCGAGCCGACATCAAGGATCAACCTGTCTGGAGTCAATCATGAGCCAGTATCAACGGTTATTACTGATCATCAACCCGCTGCTGCGCCATTCTCCTGCGATAAACCATGGCGCCGCCCTGGCCAAGGCCAGCGGGGCGAGCTTGCACATTGCCGGCTTGATTCCCTCGTTGAATATTCTGTCGTTGCTCGAAGAAGGCGACCGCAAAATGGCCCGGGCGACCTACCTGCAGGAACACCGCGATTGGCTCGACGAACAAGCGGTAAAGATGCAGGGCCGGGGGATCGAGGTGACAACCGAAGTTGCATGGGCCGATAACATGCGTCAGGACATCCTTGACCATGTCACGCAAATGCAGCCCGATCTGTTGATCAAGCAAGTGCAGCATGAACCCGTGCTCAAGCGCGCGTTCTTCACGCCGCTGGATTGGCGTTTGTTGCGCCATTGTCCGGTCCCGGTTTATCTGGTGGGAGGTGAGTGCCATGCCTTGCCGCAGAAGGTGGTGGCCGCGGTTGATGTGTCAGACACCGAGCCTTCGAACAATGAACTCAATGACCGGATCATCCTGCAGGCTTCCAGCCTGGCGCTGCAGTGCAATGCCGAGTTGCATCTGCTGTACGCGTGTGACATTTCGGCGGCTTTTCTGGCGGATCTGGGCGGCGGTCTGACGCTCGCAGAGCTGACCAGGGAGTTGCGCGCTGACCTGGAAAAGTCCTTTCTAAAACTGGCCGCTCGGTTCGGTGTGCCCTCTGAGTGTCGGCATTTCATCATGGGGCACCCTGTCGCGGTGCTGAGTGAGTTCGCCCACGAGCATCAAATGGATGTGATCGTGATGGGCAGAGCTCAATACCGTGGCCTGGAGCGGCTGCTTGGCAGCACAACCGAACATATTCTGTATCAGGTGCCTTGCAGCATTCTGGCGGTCTAAGGGCGGACGTCCCTATTGGAATGATGGCCGCCGTCAAACGAACGCCCGTTTTTGGGGCTCCCGCCCCAGGGAGGTTTTCAAATGACTAGTCCTTCATTGCAAACCATCTTGCATGACCGGGTTGATGCCGGCCGAAGCCTGGTGGAGCCATTGCTTAAATACGCAAAAAAAGCCGATGTCATCGTCCTCGCCTTACCCCGTGGCGGCGTTCCGGTTGCCTATGAAGTGGCCACGGCCCTGGAGGTTCGCCTGGACCTGATGCTGGTGCGCAAACTGGGGGTGCCATCCCATCAGGAGTTCGCCATGGGCGCGATTGCCAGTGGCGGCATACAAATCGTCAATGACGATGCGTTGCGGGCGAATGGTATCGATCAACGCACGCTCGATGGCGTGGTTGCAAGGGAAACGCAGGAGTTGTTGCGTCGCGAGCGGGTATACCGTGCATCGCGCGCACCTGTGGCGCTCAAGGATCAGGTGGTGATCCTGATCGATGATGGCCTGGCGACAGGTGCCACGATGATGGCCGCGATACAGGCTGTGCGCCTGCAAGCGCCGTCTCGCATCGTCGTTGCCGTGCCGGTGGCACCTCTAGAGACGGCAGAAGCGCTGCGCGACGAAGTGGATGAGCTGATTTGCCCGCTGATCCCCGATTGGCTGATTTCGATCGGCCATTGGTACACGGATTTTTCGCAGACATCCGACGAAGAAGTCATCGATCTTCTGCACCGGGCCTGGCAGAGAGAGTCCGGTTCGGGCGACTCATTTCAGAACGGTTCCGGTATTTGAGCCGTTGCCTGGCGTGGAATAAACCACGTCAGGCCTTCAAGTAATCCTGACGTTCACGAATTGCCATGGATCGGATTCATCGGTCTGCTCAGGCATCAGTGAGTGACGTCCGGTAAGCGGCGTCCAGTCGGAATAAATGCCTTCTACATTGCCCAGGTAGGGCATGCAGATCTGCAGAATCTCCCTGAAGGGCAACTCATCCGGTTCGACGATGCCGCGTTGAGGATTGCGAATAGCCCAGATCACACCGGCCAGCACTCCCGCCGTCACTTGCAGGCTGGTGGCGCTGTTATGGGGGCACAGCGCCCGGGCTTGCTGGATCGATAAGCGTGAGCCATACCAATAACTGTTTCTGGCATGCCCCATCAGCAGCACGCCGAGTTCGTCATTGCCGCCAAGAATTTCGTCATCAAGCAAGCGCTGGCCGCTCTGGGGCTTCCAGTTGCGCTCGGCGAGTTCATACATCGATAGCAGGGCATCGTCACAGGGCCGATAAGCGTAGTGGACGGTCGGCCGATAAATCGGCTGCCGACCCTGGCCAAGGGTCAGGTAGTCGGCAATCGACAGCGCTTCGTTGTGGGTCACAAGCAGCCCATGGGTTGGCCCCGTCGAGGGTGTCCAGGTACGAACCCGCATGGAGGCACCGGGGCGTTGCAAATAGATCCCGGCCTGGCATCCGAAGGCGTGGTAATAGCCATCCTCGGGAAGCGCTTTCTCATGGCTGCCCCAACCCAGCTCCGCCGGTTGGCTGCCTTCACTGATGAAACCGTCCACTGACCAGGTGTTGACGAACTCATCGGCGATTTTGTGTTGCGATGAATACTGCGAATCGCGCTCGGCAATGTGGATGCAGCGGATGTTCAGTCGGCTGGCCAGTTGCGCCCATCCTTCGCGAGTCGCGGGCAGGGGCGTTGTGTCACCCAAATCCTGGGCGAGATTGACTAGTGCCTGCTTGACCAAGTGGGACACCAGCCCCGGATTGGCACCGTGGGTCAACATGGCGGTGGGCAGACCTTGCGCACTTTCACCCCGAAGCTGAAGCGCCGCTTCCCTCAATGCATAGTTGGATCGTTCGGACAGGGATTTGTCGGGGGCGGTATAACCGCCTTCCCATGGTTCGATGCAGGTGTCCAGATACAGCACGCTTTTACGCTGGGCGAACTGAATAAGGGACAGGCTGGATACCCCTACCGAGAGGTTGAGCAGGAAGTCGCCGGCGCTCAAAAGAGGGTCCAGCACCGCCTCGTAATTGTTCTGATCCAGTTGCTCGGCTTTGTGGGTGACGCCGAATTCCTGCGCGAGTAAGCGTCCATCTTCATCGGGACTGAGGATCAACAGTCGCTGCGGTTCAAGCTCAAGATGGCGCAACAGCAGCGGGAGTACGCCTTTTCCGATACAGCCAGAACCGATCATCACCAGCCTGGCATCAAAGGGCTGAATGACATGCTCAAGGTCTGACATCGATTGCCTCCACCGCCTGACCGCGCGTTTGCCGCCAATGGCCTGTCGATAACCACGACGCTCTCAACTAGAGACTGCAACGCTCACTTAAAACTCAAAAAGTTTTCGCACATTTCACAGTGGACCTATTAGGCTCATGGAGAGCCCAAAAAAACCTCATGAAAATGAGGCAAACTGCTGGCCCCCCGATCTCCGCTTCATTGTCAAACTCGCTTTCTTTTCAAAAGGTTAGGCATTGGCGATATGCGGACTTTGGTATGGATGGCTGCAACGTTGGTCCTGGCGGTGGTCTCGTTTGAGGCTCAGGCCAAGGATCTGAGCAAGAACAGTCGTTTCGTCTGCAGTTGGGGCTCGGACATCGCCGCAGACGCGCAAGCGTCGAAGCTTTCCGGATTCACGCTTTACGGGGCACGCAAGAAACTGCAATCGCGAAAATTCCCCCGGCCGTGGATGCGCATGACGGCCATGGGGATTACCGAACAAACCTATAACAGTCCCTCGCGCCTCAAGCCTGCTGGTATCAAGCAAACGTATTACGAGCAATGCATCCGGCATGAGTTGGCCCGACGCTAGGGTCTGGGCTCCTCAACTGAAACGGTCGGAGCGCACGATCAGAAGTTGATCGAGGCGCTCAGTCGCGCAGTCAGTGGCGCGCCCTGGAACAGGTAGCCATCGCCCATGTATTCACCGGCGTCACGCCAGTAGCGTTTGTCGAACAGGTTGTCCACGGTCAGGCGGAACACCGTGTCGTAACCGTCGATCCGTGTGCTGTAGCGGCTGCCGATGTTGAAGATGGCATAGGCGCCAGTCTGCACTTCGCCCTGGCGGTTGGCGTACTTGCTACCGCTGTATTGCATCCCGCCGAGTAGCGCCAGGCCGTCGAACCAGGGTAGGGCATAGTCGCCGTAGAGGCTGGCGCGCAGGGTCGGAACGTTGATCGCCTGGTGGCCTTCATAAGCCGGCGTGCCGCTGTCGGTGACCCGCGCGCGGATTGCCGCGATACTGGCGCTAATCTGCAGGCGCTGGCTGGCCCAACCATTGGCCGAGAGCTCCAGCCCGGTGTTCTTCTGTTCGCCCTGTTGGGTGAACGTGAACGTGCCGTCGTCATTCGGTCGCGAGTACTGATAATCCTGACGAATCTGGAACAGCGCCGCAGCCAGGCTGATGCGCTGCCAGTCGTATTTGATGCCCACCTCGATTTGCCGCGACACGGTGGGCGCGAGGATTTCAAAGGCATTGGTGGTGAACCACGCTGCTTCGCCACCCAGGGACAGGCCCTTGCTGTAGCGGGTGTACAGCGACAGGTTCTGCACCGGCTTGTAGATCAGAGCGGCCTGGGGCAGGAACACGTAGCGCTGGGTGTGTCGGGTGGTGTCGCCCTGGCTGTCGAAGGTCTCTTCATCCAGACGCACTTCGCGCCCGCCGAGCACGGTTTGCCATTGCTCGTTGAAGCTGATCCGGTCATTGACGAACAGCCCGTACTGACGGCTGTCCAGGCGTCGGTAGGAATCGTTGAGGGGGCCTTCGTAGCGGGCAAAATCAGCCGGCTCGCTGTTGATGTTGGCACTGCCGATCATTTGGTTGATGGCATCACGTTTATCCACCACGCGGCGGAACGCGCTGGTCCCGACGCTCAGTTCGTGACCCAGGCCGCCGGTTTCGAAGCGGCCGCTGAGGGCAGCCTGTACCTCGTCGTTGCGACGGGTGTCGTCGGGGCTGCGGAAATCGTATATGTCGTAGTCGCCCTCGGGGCTGAAGTAATTTGGCACTGCCGCGTCGGCGCAACTGGCGGCGCCGTAGCAGCCCCAGGCGAACGAGCTGTAGTCATCGATCACCACCCGGCTACGCGAGGCGCTGAAGCTGCCTTTCCACTGGTCGCTGAAGCGGTATTCGAAATTACCGTTGAGGTTCAGCGCATCGGTGGTGACCGGCTTCGAACCGCTCTGGTGTGCCAGCAGTTTCTTCGGCGAGGCGTGGTGCGGCAGGCTGGAACCGCCGAGCAATTGATAACCCGGTGCTGAGCGCTGTTCTTTGGTCTGGTACTCGGCATCCAGTTGCAGCAGCGCATCGGGGCTGATGTTCCAGTCGAAGGCCAGCGAAGCGAAATCGCGCTGGCCATTGGTGTGTTCGACGTAGGAATGGATGTCTTCGTGGGCCAGGTTGGCGCGCAGGCCGAACTGCTGTTCGCTGCCGAACCAGCCACCGACATCGGTGGCCAGGTAACCGCTGCCGCGATCGTCGGTGGAGACGGTGACCGAGCGCACATCGGCAGGCCGCTTGGTCACGTAATTGACCAGCCCGCCGGGCTCGCTGACACCGCTTTGCAGACCGGAAAGGCCCTTGAGCAACTCCACCTGCTGTTTGTTCTCCAGCCCGACATTCTGCTCGCCGGTGATGGTGCGGCCGTTGATTTTGTAGCTGCTGGCGGAGTTGAGGGAGAAACCGCGCACGACGAAGTTTTCGTAGTAGCCGACCGGCGCGTAGCTTTCACCCACCGAAGCGTCGTTGCGCAGCACTTCGCTGAGCAGGCGGGCCTGCTGATCCTTGATCAAGGCTTCATTGACTACCGAAATCGAGGCCGGCGTATCAAGCAATGGCGCCGCTTCGAAACCACCGACTGAAGCGCTTTCGGCTTGATAACCGGAGGTGTCTTCACCGGTGACAGTCACCGCCGGTAGTTCGGTCGCGGCGGACCAGGCCGAAGGCACGGCGCTGGACAGCAGCAGGCCCAGGCTCAGGTTCAGGGGATTGAGCGCGAACCGCGGGGCGGCCACTCCCTTGGGGGAGGTCCGGTAAAGCATATGCATGAAAATTCCTCGACGACTGTTCGCGGCCCACTGTTGAAGCGGGGCATCATACAAGAGGATATCGTCGCAGCGATCGAGAAATGAAAGTGTCAGCGCGACGCGTGAACGACACCGCCCCGGTAGGAGCCCGGCTTGCCGGCGAAGGCGATTTCATCGATGCGGTATGCCGTGAGGCCGTCTTCGCTGGCAAGCCAGCTCCTACACCGGGAACCTGCATGCAGTCATGCGTTGTCCGGCGCCTGGCGAAACCGTTGCTCGATGGCCTGCGCAAACGGATAGAACGAAAACCACGGTTTGGCTTCGTCGATTACCCGCTGAAATGACGGCCTCTGTACCAATCTGTCGAAATAGGCGTTCAAGTGGCCGTAATCGTCGGGGAACGGCAGGACGGTTCTGGCATAGAAAAGTGCCGGGGCAGCGGCGCAATCGGCCATGCTGAAGTCCGGGCTGGCCACCCAGATTCTGGATGCCATGCGGCGCTCGAGCATGCCGTACGCCGTCTCTAGCGTAGACCGCTCTCTGGTCAGATCACCGTTGGTCGCGTGTAGCCGATCGCTGACAATCCGTTGCATCGGCACTTGTACATAATGGTCGAAAAACCGATCCCATAACCGGACTTCCAGCGCGATCTCCCAATCGTCTGGAACCAGCCTGTGCGTGCCTGGATACCGTCGATCCAGGTACTCGATGATGATGCTGGATTCAGGCAGATCAGATTGCTGAGCATGGTCGCGAAGAATCGGGAACTTTCCGATTGGCCACAATGCCTGAAGTTCTGCGCTGTCGGCAGCGTCCGCGAGATCGATGATCCTTCTCTCGAATTCGGTCCCGTTTTCGTAGAGCGCGATGAGTACTTTGTGGCAGAACGACGCCAGCGGATGGTAGTAAAGCGTCAGCGACATTTTTCAACTCCTCGTTTGGCATGAGGGGGTGGGGCGGGCAATGAAACAACCACAGGGCGCGTCGGCGAAGCGTCAGGGTCGCCACTTTCAAGCTTGCGGGCTTGCAGATGGAAAAATCCCTGCTTAACTGTGAACCGTTGGTCTGGTTGTGACTTACTAGTCATGGTATTCATCTTAGCGCCCTTGTACCGTTGTCGCTGGTTCGTGCTGTCAGGCGAGTCCGAAGGAAGCCGGAGAGTCAACCACGCTGTGTGCCTGGTCCAATTTGTCAAGGAAGAGAATGACATGATGCTGAAAACTGCGATCGTCGAGATTGGTAAGAAGTACAAGGTTTATACCGAGCATTATCTCAACGCCACCGCTGACAAGACCATTATTCTGGTCAACGGCTCACTGGCAACGACCGCATCCTTTGCTCAAACGGTGCGTTACCTGCGGCCACGCTTCAATGTGGTTCTCTACGATCAGCCCTACGCCGGTCAATCGAAACAACACAACCAGCATGACCAACCGATCCGCAAGGAAGACGAGGCCGCGATACTGCTGGAGTTGATCGAGCACTTTCGCGCGCAGCATGTGTTGTCCTTTTCCTGGGGCGGGGCGGCGACCTTATTGGCACTGGCGCAGCGGCCGCAGCGAATCGAAAAGGCGGTAATCAGTTCATTCGCCGCGCGAATCAACACGCCGATGCGCGATTATCTCGAGAGCGGCCGGCATTTTCTCCACGCGTGCGACCGGCGAAATGTCGGGCGCTTGATCAACAGCACCATCGGCAAGCACTTGCCATCGCTGTTCAAGCGTTTCAATGAACGCCATGTCAGCAGCCTGGACGAACACGAATACCGGCAGATGCATTTTCACGTCAATGAGGTGCTGACCCAGGACACTCACTGCTACGTTTCCTGTGCCGATGCCATCGAAGTTCCAGTGCTGTTTATCAACGGCGAACGGGATGAGTACACCTCGGCGGAAGACGCCCGTCTTTTTGCAGCGCATTCCCGTCAGGCTCAGTTTCAGACCATCAAAAACGCCGGGCACTTCCTTGATATGGAACACCCGACGGCCTGGAATGACACCCAGCAGGCCTTGCTGGGCTTTCTGCAACCGGTCGCCAAAATACCGAGCCAGCCCCGTGACCTGACATTCAGTAGCAAAGCGTCAGTGATTCCGCCCCTTCAGTCAGCTAACTGGGTGCGGCTTTAACTGACGCAGCAACTCGATCTGATCTGCCGGGACCAAGGTGCGCAAAGCTTTATAAAGTGCGCGGGTTTCGAGCAGGTTCCAGACCCGCAGCATGGTTTCCAGGGCATCCAGTGGCTTGCTGATGAAGTCTTTGGCGCCCAGGGCCAGCGCGCGCAGCCGGGTATCGCGGGTGGCGTCGGCGGTGAGCACGAGGATCGGCAGGTATTCGCCGGCCGGGATGCGCCGGTTGAGTTGTTCCAGTACGGCAAAGCCGTCGAACTCCGGCATGTGCAGGTCGAGAATCACCAGGTCAGGCTCGAAGCTGTTGAACAGGTCCAGGGTTCGCAGCGGCTGAGTGCTGCTCAGTACGTTGGTCAGCCCTTCGCGGACAAGCAATTGCTCCATCAAGTCGAGGTTGGGCCGTTGGTCGTCGATGATCAGAATACGCAGGTCGGTGTTCACGCGGGCTCCGGTAGATGCTGGTCAAGATGGGCGAGGAAGGAAGGAATGTGAATCGGCTTGGTCAGCACGGCGGTCGCTCCCGCTTCCAGCAAGGCCAGGTGAGTGAGGTCGCTGGCATCGGCGGTGATCATCAGCACTGGAATGGCACGGGTGATAGAAGATTGGCGCAAGCGTTGCAGAACATTGAAGCCATCTACGTCCGGCAGCGCCACATCCAGCAAAATCAGCTGCGGTGCATGTTGACGGGCCAGGTCCAAACCCATCTGCCCCTGCATGCTTGAGAGCAATTGGATGTGCGGTCGCCGTTGCAGCAGGGTTTCGATCAGGGCCAGGCTGGAGAGATTGTCTTCGATGCACAGCACTTTGCCCTGGTAATCGGGAACGGTGAGGGCGGCAGCGACGGTTGGGTGGCTGATTCGTGCAACAGGTGGCTCGGCAGCTGGCTTCAAGCGCTCGAAGGGCAGCTCCAGGGTGAAACTGGAGCCTGCGCCGGGCTGGCTTCGGACGGTCAGGCTGCCATTCATCATTTCCAGCAGACTCTTGCTCAAGGCCAGACCCAGGCCGGTGCCTTCCACGTTCGGATCGGTCTCCAAGCGCTCGAACGGCTTGAACAGTTGATCCAGTCGATCGGCTGCAATGCCCTTGCCAGTATCGCAGACCGACACGGCAATTCGTTGTTGATGAACATTGACCTCGATGTGCACCTGACCCTGGGGTCGGTTGTATTTGATCGCGTTGGACAATAGATTCAGCAGCACCTGAACCAAACGTTGCCGATCGGCGACGATCCCGCTGTCGGCGGCCAGCATCGGCAGTTCAACCAGCCGAACGCCCGCGTCGCAAGCCATGGGGGACACCAGCGTCAGGGCTTCTTGCAGCACCACCGCCAGGGGCACCGCTTCGACATTCAATGGCAGGCGCCCGGCTTCGATCTTGGCGATGTCCAGCACTTCGTTGATCAGGGTCAGCAGGTGTTGTCCGGCCCGCAGGATGTGACCGATCTGCGCCCGCTGCCCCTTGGGCGAGTCCATGTCCAGCAGTTGCGCGAAGCCGAGAATGGAGTTGAGCGGGGTACGCAGTTCGTGGCTCATGCGCGACAGGAATTCACTTTTGGCGCGGCTGGCGCGTTCGGCTTCTTCGCGTGCGGTGCTCAGCGCGATCTCGGCGGCACGGCGGTCGGTGATGTCGCGGGTGATCTTGGAGAACCCGCGCAGGGCGCCACTGCTGTCATATTGCGCAGTAATCACCACGCTGGCCCAGAAGCGGCTGCCATCCTTGCGACAACGCCAGGCCTCTTCCATGTAATGACCATCGCGAGTGGCCTCGCGTAGCGCCATCTCTGGATGCTGCGGGCACTCTTGCGACAGATAAAACACCGAGAAATGCTGGCCGACGATTTCTTGCTCGGTGTAACCCTTGATCCGTTCGGCGCCCGCATTCCAACTGGTGACGAAGCCCTGTGTGTCGAGGGCAAAAATACCGTAGTCCTTCACCCCGTCAATGATCAGCCGCAAGCGTTCTTCGTTGTCGCGCAAGGCCCGTTCACGTTCTGCCAGCAGCAACCCAGCCTCGACCAGGCGTGTGCCCAACTGACCAATCTCATCATTCTCTGGCGGTTGCGGCAACAACGGCTGACCGAGTGCCAGGCGTTGTGCGTTGCCCTGGACCTGTTTGACCCGGGCGACGATGCCCTTGGACAGAAACAGCACCGCCACAATGGCGCCAAACAGCCCGCAGGCCGCGGCCAGCAAGGTGGAGAACAACAAACGCTGTCGAGTCGAGGCGGCCGCTGCGGTGCGCTCGGCCAGCAGCGTGTCTTCAAGAGTGCGCATGGCGCTGATGCGTTCGCGCAATTCGTCGAGGATGTGCTTGTTGTTGATCAGGATCGTGGTGATCGATTCGGGCGTGGCGCTGCGATCATCGAGCAGTTCAACCAGGCCCTGGACCTTGGTGTCAATCAGTGGGGTGATGGCTTCCAGATGTTTGCGCACCCGCACGTCGCGAACATTACTGTCGAGCCGGCGCAGGGCCGACTCGATCAAGGGTTTGGCTTGTCGATAACCCGGCAGGAAATCCTCGCGGCGGGTCAGCAGATAACCGCGCACGCTGGCGGCGGCCTCGGCGAGTAGCGTGTGTACCGCCTGAATATCGCCTTGCACCAGCAGCACACGGCGCACGTCCTCTTCCGCGCGAGCTGTCTGGCGTTCGGTGGTGTAGATCAGCACCAGCGAGAGCAACAGAATCACCAGCGGCAGGGAAATCACCACAAGGGCTTTGCCACGTAACGGCAGATCGGCCCAACGGCGAGCGTTTGAAACATTCATGACTGGCTCACCAGGCCCAGGGCGATGCCACGGACAGCGGCCTGGGTTCGGTCGGCGGCGCCGAGTTTGCCGATAACCCGTTCCACATGGGCCTTGGCTGTGCCCGTAGTGATGCCGAGTTCTTCGCCGATTTCACGATTGCTGCAACCGCCGGCCACCAGCCCGAGGACCTGGCGTTCCCGGGCGGTCAGGGTTTCGGCAGGCGCGGCACCACTGGCGTTGCGCTCGGTCATGCGCCGCAGCAGACGCGCGCTGACCGCGCTATTGAGGGCTTCCTCGCCCGCGGCGACGCGTTGCAGGGCATTGATCACTTCATCGCGGCTGGCGTCTTTGAGCAGGTAACCCACGGCGCCGGCGTTCATCGCCGCTTCCAGGTGATCCGGGCTGTCGTCCATGGTGAAGATCACCACTTTCAGGGCCGGCAGGCGCTGCTGCAGAATTCGCGCCGCACCCAGCCCGTTGAGCACGGGCATGCGAATGTCGAGGATGACGATGTCGGGCAGCAGGCGCTCGCACACGTCCACCGCTTCCTGGCCATCGCGGGCCTGGCCAACCACTTCGAACTGCGGATGGCCCGCCAGCAGCGCGACGAAACCGGTACGAGTGACCTCATGATCGTCCGCCAGAACCAGACGTAAAACTTCAGTCATTGAGCTGTTCCATTGAGGTCGGAAGGGACGGTGGCGCGCAGTTGCGTTCCGCCATGCGCATGGCTGACGCAGGAGAAATCACCGCCCAGCAGGCTCGCGCGTTCTTGCATCGCGGCGAGCCCCAAATGCCGGGTGCCGCAGGTGTCGAGCCGTTGTTCCATGGCAAAGCCTTTGCCGTTATCGTCCACTCGTAGCGAGGCTTGCCCTTCGTGCAATTCCAGCGTCAGGACGACGTGGCTGGCCTGCGCGTGCTTGAGAATGTTGTTGATGCCTTCCTGGGCAATCCGGAACAGGGCGATCTCCACCTGGCTGGGCAAGCGTGCTTCGCAACGCGTGCTCCAGTTCACTTTGATTCCGGCGTCGCGCAGGCGATCCGCTTCTTTGTCGACCGCCTTCAGCAAGCCAAAATCATCGAGCACGGTCGGGCGCAGGCCGCTGATCAGTTGTCGGCCTTCACCGACACAATGCTGGGCTAACGCAAGAATCGTTTGTAAGTCCGCGCCGAGTTCGTCCGGCAGTGGCGGGCAGCGACCGGCAAAACCTTGCAGGCGCTGATGCAACCCGGCGAGGGTTTGGGCCAGGCCGTCGTGCAGGTCGTAGGCCATGCGTTTGCGTTCGTCTTCCTGTGCCTTGAACAGCCGATGCACCAGATCGGACATGGTGCGTTCACGCGCAACCAAGGCATCCAGCAACCGCTGGTTTTCCAAGTGCGCGGCCAGCAGGGTGGCGAGCAATTGCAGGGATTCGATGTCCTCAGTGTCCGGCGCACTGATGCTGACACTATTGGCCAGCACCAACGCACCGAAGGCCGCGCCATCGCCGCCGCGCAAAGGCACCCGTAGTACGTTGGGCAGGACCGCATGCGGCTGCTCCTGCCATTGCGCAGTGCGCATCGCGGTATCGGCGAGGCGCTCGAGGCTGTGTAAACGATCACGGCTACCGTGACTGGCGGTGGTTCTGACTTGCGCATCCACGTTCCATTCCAGCAATAGCGCATGGTCCATCGCCAGGAAGGCACAAGCTCGTTGCAGCACGCGTTGGCGCATCGCCTCCGGGGGCAGTTGCGTCAATTCCTGGCCGGTATCCACCAGCAACCGCAGCCGCGCGGCGCGACTTTGCGACTGCCGATATTGGGTGCGAATGGCCAGGGCGCTACCGGGGTCATGATCAGGGTTTTGCATGGGACTGGTTCCGGCGCAGGCACGCCCGTTCGGGCAGGGGCGTTATTAGACCTTGTTAACAGGGCAGGGCGCCATCTGCCGAATGGCATAGGCAAATGACTCCGGTTGGCCGATGGCGGGTGGCGTTCCGAGCGGCACAGTAGGGCCATCGACCACCATTGGAATAGCGCAATGAAATTCAAGACCTCGGCCATCGCCCTGTTGTTCGCCCTGACCGCACCGTTGGCCCAAGCCTTAGAGGCTGTGCCTTACGTTTACAGCAGCGTGGCGCAGCAGCCTGCTAACGTGAAGGACCGCGAAATCGCCGCACTGTTCGACCATTGGAACAGCGCATTGAAGAGCGGCAATGTTCAGAGCGTGGTCGACCTGTATGCGCCGAACGCTGTGTTGCAGCCGACGGTTTCCAATCAGGTGCGCACCACGCCGGCTCAGATCAAGGACTACTTCGATCACTTCATGGCGCTCAAGCCGGTGGGCCAGATCAACTTCCGTGAGATCCGTCCATTGGGCGCTAACGTGGCCATGGACAGCGGCGTCTACACCTTTTTCCTGACCGAGGCCGATGGCAAAACCCGCCAGGTGCAGGCGCGCTACACCTTCGTCTATGAGCAGGTTGGGGGGCAGTGGAAGATTCTCAACCACCATTCTTCGGCGATGCCGCAGGCGCAAGTACTGCACGCCGGGAAGTAACGGACCTGATCGACACGGTCCAAATGCCCGTCACAATCCATGTAGGAGCGGGCTTCTGTGGCGAGGGGGCTTGTCGGAACGCCGCATCGCCCCGTTCGGCTGCGAAGCAGTCGTAAACCCTGTAGATGCGGTTTAACTTTGAAATGCCGGGGGCGCTTCGCACCTCAACGGGGGCAAGCCCCCTCGCCACAGAAGCGCTCCCACAGGTTTGGCATTACCGACACGGCCCACCTTGAAGTGGGCCGTGTGCGTTGTGCTCAATTCAACGCCAGGTCGTCCACAGGCTGCTGCCCGCGGGCCTGCGCGGCGCGTTGCAACTGGGTGGCGATCAGGGTGTTTTTCAGCAGATAGGCAATAGTCATCGGCCCAACGCCACCGGGAACCGGTGTGATCGCACGGGCGACGGTGCGAGCGCTGGCGTAGTCGACATCGCCTACCAGACGGTCGCCGGACTCGTCGGCGATGCGGTTGATGCCGACATCGATCACCACCGCGCCGGGCTTGAGCCAACTGGCGTCGATCAACCCCGGTCGACCCACTGCAGCGACCACGATATCCGCCAACCGGCACAACGCCGGGGCATCGACGCTGCGCGAGTGCACCACGCTGACCGAGCAGTCGGCCCGCAACAGCAAGGTCGCCATCGGTTTGCCGACAATGTTCGAACGGCCGATGACCACCGCGTGCAAGCCGCTCAAGTCATCACCGCAGGTCTCGTGCAGCAGGCGCATGCATCCGCTGGGCGTGCAGGGGGTCAATACCTCCATGCCTTGCACCAGCCCGCCGACGTTTTCCCGATGAAAACCATCCACGTCCTTGATTGGATCGATGGCATGGATCACCGCCTGTTCATCGATAGCGTTCGGCAAGGGCAGTTGCACCAGGATGCCGTTCACCGAGGCGTCGGCATTGAGTTGCGCAATCAGTTCCAGAACCTGGGCCTGGCTGGCGGTTTCCGGCAGGCGGTGTTCAAGGGAGCGGATGCCGACTTCCTTGGCGCGCAGCAGTTTATTGCGCACATACACGTGGCTGGCCGGGTCGTCACCGACCAACACGACCGCCAGGGCGGGATAGATCTGCTGGCCGGCCAGGGCCAGAACCTCTTCCCGGACCTCGTCGAGGACCTTGGCAGAAATGGCTTTGCCATCGATATCGCGGGCAAGTGGTGGGGTACTGCTGATCAAATGCGTCACCGTCGTCATTGAAAGAGCAGGGCGCAGGTTACCAGTCGATGACTACCCTGTACCACCCGCAGCAGATGGGCAGGATGTCATGAATGTCGTCGAACCCGTAGGAGCCCGGCTTGCCGACGACGGCGATTTCATGGGCACTGCCTGACGTGAGGCCGTTTTCGCTGGCAAGTCGGAACGCCGCATCGCAGCCCCTACAGGGATCGCATTCGATCTTTCTCAGACGATTTTTTCCGACTCATGATCAGGCTCAACAGCACCGAACTCAGAATGATCCCGCCGACAACGGTCAGCGACCATTCAACCGGCATGTGAAACCACGGCATCAGTGTCATCTTGGCGCCGATGAACACCAGCACGATCGCCAAACCGTATTTGAGCAGGTGGAAGCGATCAGCCATGTCGGCCAGCAGGAAGTACAGCGCCCGCAGGCCCATGATCGCGAAGATGTTCGATGTGAACACAATGTACGGATCGGTGGTGACGGCGAAGATCGCCGGGATGCTGTCGACCGCAAACATCAGGTCACTGGCCTCGATCAGCACCAGCACCAGAAACATCGGCGTCGCCCAGTACCGACCGTTTTGCACCACAAAAAAACGCTCGCCATGAAACCCATTGGTGACGCGCAGATGGCCGCGTATCCAGCGCAATAAGGGGTTTTTATCGAGGTCAGGCCGCTGATGGGCGAATGCCAGCATCTTGAACCCGGTGATGATCAGGAACACACCGAACGCATACAACAGCCATGCGAACTGCGACACCAGCCATACGCCGGCGAGAATCATCGCCCCACGCATCACGATTGCCCCGAGCACACCGTACAGCAACATCCGGCGCTGCAACTCCGGCGGCACGGCGAAGTAGCCGAAAATCATCACGAAGACGAACATGTTGTCGATCGACAGCGACTGCTCGATCAAATAACCCGTGAGAAATTCCAGCGTTTTGCGCTGGGCGATCTCGCGCCCGAACTCGCCATTCAAGTACCACCAGAGCAATCCCGCGAAGGCCAGCGCCAGCGCGCACCAGGCAATCACCCAGCACGACGCCTCGCGCACCGATACCCGATGCGCTTTGCGCCCGCCGAAGACAAACAGATCCATGGCCAGCATGGCGATGATGAAGAAGATGAAGGCGACCCACATCCAAAGCTCACCGATGTTCATGGGTTGCATGTCGCTCTCCCTGTCTGGACTTGTTCTGGAGCCGACGAGTTCATGCTAGCGGGGAGACTGCGGTGAAGAAAAATCGATTATTCTTCACCGACAATTCGTAATTTACGAAGTGTTGCTGACAAATCCTCAGCAAAGCTCTCAATGCATCTTGCTGTGATCCTGCATGCCGAGCGCCCGCGCCTCGGCGTCAACCTTGATCGTCTCTTTCTCGCCCTTGGCGTTTTCCACGGTCAGGATCAGGGGCACTTTATCGCCTTCCTTAACCTGGGCCGTCAGGTCCATCAACATGATGTGGTAGCCATGGGGATCAAAACTCACCGGTTTGCCGGCCGGCAGCGCGACGGATTCGACCTGGCTCATGCTCATCACATCGTCTTTCATGCTGGATTGGTGAACTTGCACGGTGTTCGCTACCGGCGACTGCACACTGAGCAGTTTGCTGTCGCTGTCGGCCTGCAGGGTCATGAAGGCGCCGGTCGAATGCTGGCCGGCCACTGTCGCGCGAACCCAGGCGTCGTTTACCTGGGGTTGGGCGGACACCTGCCAGGCCGTGCCGATCAGGGAAAGGGCCAAGGCCAGCTGTTTAATACGTGGTGCGCAGAACGAAGTCATCAGCAGACCTCCATGACGGTGAGCAGGTCTTCTGCGCACTCTTGAGCGGTAAGGGACGCGGACAGCCCCAGGCGCAAATTGCCTCGGGAGTCGAAAACGAAGCTGGTCGCGGTGTGGGAGAGGGTATAGGTCGAACCGCTCGGGGCCTTTTCATAAAACACGCCGAACTCCTTGGCGGTGGCGGCGGTTTCTTCCAGCGTGCCGTACAGCGCCTCGAAACTCGGATCGAACGTCTTCACGTAAGCGTCGAGCATATGCGGCGTATCGCGCTCGGGGTCCAGGGTGATAAAGATCACTTGCAGGCGCTCACCATCGCGGCCCATCAGTTTTTTCGCCTGCGCCGCACGGGCCAGCGTCGTCGGGCAGACCGCCGGGCACTGGGTGAAACCGAAGAAGATCATCGGCATCAGGCCACGGTAGCTACCGAGCATCCGATACTCGCCCTGGGCGTCCTTGAGCTTGAAGGTACGTCCCATGATCTTGTCGCTGAGGTCCTTGCCGTACTTGAACGACAGCTTGCTGCTGTCATCGCAGCCGGCGAGCAGGCCAAGGCTCAGCAGGCTCATGCCTTGCAGGACCGTGCGACGGGTATACAACGTACTCATGGAAAAAAGCATCCTGTGTAGCGACGGGAATCTACAGTGGCTGATCAATCAGACGAAAAAAAGCGCACGGATGTTAACAAACTGTTGCCCTGTGGCGCTCAATCGATGGCCAGTCGGCATGCGCCAAAAGGTCGCGGCCTCGGGATACATGAAAGTACAAATGCCACATGCAGGGACACAGCCAGAGCAAGCACCGAGAAACCTGTGGCGAGGGAGCTTGCTCCCGCTGGGCCGCGCAGCGGCCCCAATAAGGGACTGCTTCGCAATCCAACGGGAGCAAGCACCCTCGCCACAGGTTCAGTATCACGCTTAACTGACTGGCATTAAGGCTTGCCCGCGAAGGCGTCAGGTCTGGCACACCGCGTTATCGTTCTTCGCGGGCGAGCCTCGCTCCTACAGGCGGCTCGATTTGATCCAGCACCCGGTTCGCCGTGATCTCCGCCACCATGATGCTGTTCGAAATACCCAGCAGGGCGTGACGCGACTCACCCTCCAGATGATCGACCAACTGATGGACCATCACATCGACCGAAGCCAGCGTCTCGACCAAAAAAACCGCCAGGGTTTCGCTAGTCGCTTCTGGGTCCACGGCAAATAGCTTGCTCGGTTTACGCGCGGTGGCTTTGATGTCGGCAATCGAGTTGAGGTGATAATCGAGGGCGCGTTCGGCGGCCTCGTTGAGTTTTTTTGAACCGGGTTCGTAGGGGGATATCGGATCGGTGTCCGGTGGGTTTGGCGTAACCTTGAACATAAGCTGGCTTCTCTGATTGGGTGCCAACCCTTCTGCTGCTAAACGAGAGGGAGGCAGCTGTACGCAGGTTAGCAGACCGGGGAAGCTAGCAAAGCCGGCGCGCCCGAAGGCGCCCTGCGCACAACCACCATCAAGTGCAGGCATGGTAATGCCTGACTGACAAGAGCTTGTGCACCTTGCTTGTAACCCCAGGCTGCTAAACCCGATCACTGATGGGCAGTGACACGAATCAAGTTACCGAGCAACCCCAAGGCGCACAAGCCGGCGGATTCTGGCGTAAGCGTAGGCAACGGCGCAAGATCTTGTAGCTTGCAGGAAGTAACCTTGAGGACGATTAAACAGGCTCCTTTAATCAATGTTGAATGATCTGACGCGCACGTCCTACAAGCGGTGAAAGCCTCGAAAAAACCGCTACATGCACTTTTATAAAGCGCGATGCCATAAAAGCGTGCACCTGCCGCGAGCGGTGCCCTGAGTTTTTCCCTCTGTCAGTACCCACATCCTCTGTTGCCAATGATCCGCGCAACCACGTCTGAAGTCCTGTCAAAACACGTCTGTTCTGGGTCGCCAGCCTGTTTCCCGATTGTTCAGTCGCAAGTTTTGTAGCGCGAATGAAGTATCGATCCACCGACTGGCACAAAGGCTGCATTGATCCCCTCAGGCCCATCGAAAACAGATGGGCAGCCCACTCGATCAACGAAGATCGACCGGCCGAGCAGGTCGTGGGCAACATCGGTGGATCAGGCGAAGACGCCAGGTCGAACACCGCGAAGAACAGGCAAAGACGCCTGAAACCGAGAGGTTTCAGGCGTTTTTTTTTGCTTTTTTTAACCGTGATTGGCTTTGGCTGGGTGCTTACTATGAATTCCAATGTTGCCGCATTGAACAAACTGCAAACGCTGATCGTGATCGGCAATGGCATGGTCGGACATCATTGTGTCGAGCAGCTCATCGAGCGCGGCGCCCTCGACCATTACCGCCTGCATGTCTTCAGCGAAGAGCCGATGCGCGCCTACGACCGTGTGCATCTGTCCGAGTATTTCGGTGGTCGCGATGCCGAGTCGCTGGCCCTGGGCGAAGCCTCTCTGTACCAGACGCCGGGCGTCATCCTGCATCTGGGCGTGCCAGTGCTGGAAATCGACCGAGCGCGACGCCAGGTGATTACCGCGCAAGGTTGCGTCGCTTACGACAAACTGGTTCTGGCTACCGGTTCTTATCCCTTCGTGCCGCCTATTGAAGGTGCGGAAGGTGACTCGCGCCTGGTCTATCGCACCCTCGAAGACCTCGACGCGATTCGCGCCGCAGCGGCCAATGCCCGACGTGGCGTAGTGGTCGGCGGTGGCCTGCTCGGTCTGGAAGCCGCCAATGCCCTGAAAAGCCTGGGCCTGGAAGCGCATGTGGTGGAGTTTGCCCCGCGCCTGATGCCGGTGCAGCTGGACGAGCAGGGTGGCTTGGCACTGAAGGCACAAATCGAGCGGCTCGGCGTGGGTGTGCACCTGTCCCGTGGCACGCAGTCGATCAGTGCTGGCGAGCAGTACCGCTACCGGATGAATTTTGCCAATGACGAATTCCTCGAAGCCGACCTGATCGTGTTCTCCGCCGGGATCCGCGCGCAAGACGCGCTGGCCCGCCAATGTGCGCTGGACATCGGTCCACGTGGCGGCGTGGTGATCGACGATCAATGCCTGACCAGCGACCCGAACATCTATGCCATCGGCGAGTGCGCCGCCTGGAATGGCAGCCTCTTCGGTCTGGTCGCCCCCGGTTACCAGATGGCCCGTGGTGTCGCATCGCTGCTATGCGATCAAGTCGCGGAGCCGTTCCAGGGCGCCGACATGTCGACCAAGCTCAAACTGCTCGGCGTCGATGTTGGCTCCATCGGCGATGCTCACGCCCAGACGCCGGGTGCGCGCAGTTATCAGTTCATCGATGAGGCAACCGCGAGCTACCGTCGCCTGGTGGTGGATGCTGACAGCAAGCGCGTGCTCGGCGCGGTGCTGGTCGGCGACAACAGCTATTACGACACCCTGCTGCAATACATGCAGAACGGCATTGCCTTGCCGTCGGAACCGGCCAGCCTGATTCTGCCATCGTCCTCCGGCGCACCAACCCTGGGCCCGGGCGCGTTGCCCGAGTCAGCGACCGTGTGCTCGTGCCATAACGTCACCAAGGGCTCGATCTGCTCGGCCATCGACGGTGGCTGCACCGACCTCGGCCTGCTCAAGTCGCAGACCAAGGCTTGCACCGGTTGCGGTGGATGCGCAGGGCTGCTCAAGCAAGTGTTCGAGCATGAATTGATTGCTCGCGGCGTCAGTGTCGACAAAAGCCTGTGCGAACACTTCGCCTACACCCGTCAGGAACTTTATGCGCTGGTGCGGGTAGAGGGGGTGATCACCTTCGAAGAACTGCTGGCCAAGCACGGCCGCGGCCACACCGGTTGCGACGTGTGCAAACCGGCGGTGGGTTCGATTCTCGCCTCGTGCTGGAACCAGCCGATCATGGACGTCTCGCTGGTACCGTTGCAGGACACCAACGACACCTTCATGGCCAACATGCAGAAAAACGGCACCTATTCGGTGGTGCCGCGCATCGCCGGGGGCGAGATCACCGCCGACAAGCTGATCGCAATCGGCGTGGTGGCGAAGAAATACGACCTCTACACCAAAATCACCGGCGGTCAGCGCATCGACTTGTTCGGCGCGCAGCTGCATCAGTTGCCGGACATCTGGTCCGAGCTGATTGAGGCCGGTTTCGAAACCGGGCACGCCTACGGCAAATCGACCCGCACGGTGAAGTCGTGCGTCGGCAGCACCTGGTGCCGTTATGGCGTGCAGGACAGCGTGAAAATGGCCCTGACCCTCGAGGACCGCTACAAAGGCCTGCGCTCGCCGCACAAGCTCAAGTTCGCGGTCTCTGGCTGCACCCGTGAATGTGCCGAGGCGCAAAGCAAAGACGTGGGCGTGATCGCCACCGAGAACGGCTGGAACCTCTATGTGGCCGGTAACGGCGGCATGCGTCCGCGTCACGCCGAGCTGTTCGCCACCGACCTGGACGATGAAACCCTGATCCGTTACATCGACCGTTTCCTGATGTTCTACATCCGCACCGCCGACAAATTGCAGCGCACCTCAGTCTGGCGCGAAAGCCTGGAGGGCGGCCTGGATTACCTCAAGGACGTGGTTATCAACGACAGCCTGGGGCTCGGCGCGGAACTCGAATCGCAGATGCAACTGGTGGTCAACCGCTACGAATGCGAATGGGCCAATGCCCTCAAAGACCCGGAAAAACTCAAGCGCTTCCGCACCTTCGTCAACGATCAACGCCCGGACCCGGACATCCATTTTGTTCAGGAACGCGGTCAACGCCGGCCGATCATGGCCGCCGAACTCAACCTTATCCCTGTCACCGAGGAGAATGCCTGATGAGCCAGCCCACTACCCAGCGTGTCGATGCCCTTGCAACCGCGGCCAATGCTCAGGCCTGGCAAGCGGTGTGCAGCCAGCAGGATCTGGTCAGCAACTCCGGCGTCGTCGTCTGGCTCGACGGCGCGCAGGTGGCGCTGTTCTACCTGCCGCAGGCCGAAGGTCGCACCCTCTACGCGATCGACAACCATGATCCGCAATCCGGCGCGAACGTTATCGGCCGCGGACTGATCGGCAGCCTCAAGGGGGATCTGGTGGTAGCTTCGCCGATCTACAAGCAGCATTTCCGTCTCGAAGATGGCAGTTGCCTGGAGTATCCGGAGCAGCGCTTGCGGGTCTGGCCGGTGCGCCTGAATGCCGGCATCGTGGAAGTCGCGGCGGCTTGACTGCCGCCCTGAACCGTATCGGAGAACGTTGATGAAGACAGCCGCACAGTTGCTGAAACTCAAAGTCGTGCAAAACCAGCAGGTGCACAGCATCGCACCGGATCAGATGGTCCTCGACGCCCTGAAAATGATGGCCGAGAAGAACGTCGGCGCGTTGCCCGTCATCGAAGACGGGCAGGTGGTCGGCGTCGTCAGCGAGCGTGACTATGCGCGCAAAGTGGTTCTGCAGGGACGATCTTCGGTCGGTACGCCAGTGCGCGAGATCATGAGCGCGCCGGTGGTGACCGCCGACAGTCAGCAGAGTATCGAGCGTTGCATGGCGGTCATGACCGACAGCCATTTGCGCCATTTGCCCGTGCTGGAGAGCGGCGAACTGATCGGGCTGTTGTCGATCGGTGATCTGGTCAAGGAAGCCATCGTCGAGCAGGCCGATTTGATTCGGCAACTGGAGCATTACATTCGCGGGCACTGAGGACTTCGGGGTGGACGTTGCGCATCCGTACTGATTGTCTGGAAGAAACAAAAAAAGGCCATATCTTCAGTGCAGTAGAAATGGCCTGTTCGTTACGGTCTTCAAGACGGGCCCAATGCCCGTCAGCTCATCCAGTTACCGCCATCGACGTTATAAGTCTGGGCCACGATGTAATCGCTTTCGGCCGATGCCAGGAAGATCGCCATGCCGACAAGATCCTCTGCCGTGCCCATGCGTCCGTACGGAACCTCCTGACCCGCCAGCCGTTTCTTTTCTCCGAGCGGCCGGTTCTCATAGCGGGCGAACAGCGCATCGACGCCATCCCAATGTTCGCCATCCACCACACCCGGCGCGATGGCATTCACGTTGATTTTATGCGGGATGAGATTGAGCCCGGCCGATTGCGTGAGGCTGATCACCGCCGCTTTGGTCGCGCAATACACCGCAACAAGCGCTTCACCGCGTCGACCGGCCTGACTGGCCATATTGATGATTTTGCCGCCGTGGCCCTGACGGACCATCTGTTTGGCCGCGGCCTGCAGCGTAAACAGGGTGCCGGACACGTTGATCGAGAACAGCCGTTCGTAGCTGTCGCGAGAAATCTCGCTAATAGGCGCGAGATCAAACAGTGCCGCGTTGTTGATCAGGATATCGAGCTTGCCTGCGGTGGCGATCACCGCCGCGATGGCACCGTCGATTGATTGCTGATCGGTCACGTCCATCTCGACCGCATAGGCATTCGGTCCCAGTTCGGCTGCGGTGGCTTGCGCACGTTCCAGGTTGATGTCTGCGATTGCGACCGTAGCGCCTTCGCGGATATAGGCCTGCGCGAACGTTCTCCCGATGCCTCTGGCAGAACCGGTGATAAGAGCGCTTTTTCCTTCCAGACGTTTCATTTTTTCCATCCAATCGTTAGAGCTAAAGAGACGCCCCCCATTGAGGGCATTAAAAGCGGTCGTCAGTCTGCGAAGCCCCCCTGTAGGAGCGAGGCTTGCCCGCGAAGGATGCACCGCGGTTTTTCAGGTATTACGCGTCATCGTTCTTCGCGGGCAAGCCTCGCTCCTACAGGTTCTGCATCAAGTCGTTGCTACTTGGGATAACCCGCGCGTTTCATCTCGCGTTCGGTGGTTTGCTGGGCAGAGGCCAGGGCCTGCTCGACCGGCATCTGCCCGGTGAGCGCCGCAGACAGCAGCTTGCCAACCGACGTGCCGATGGCCTGGAACTCAGGAATGGTCACGTACTGGATACCGACGTAGGGCACGGGTTGGGCTGAAGGGTGCGCAGGGTCGGCGTGCTGCATCATTTTCAGCGTGACACTGGCGAAAGGCGCGGCCTGCAAGTAGGCGTCGCTGTAGGTGGACATGCGGGTGCCCGGCGGTACGTTGGTAATGCCATCCTTCTCGGCGACCAGTTGGATGTACTCCTTGGAGGTCGCCCAGGTCACAAAGGCTTTGGCGGCTTCTTTGTGTTTGGACGTCGCCGGGATGGCCAGCGACCAGGCATAGAGCCAGGACGAGCCCTTATCGGTGACTTGCGTGGGCGCCGCGACGAAGCCGACGTTGTCAGCCACTTTGCTTTGGGTTTTGTCGGTGATGAAGGAACCGGCGACGCTGGCATCGACCCAGATCGCGCATTTGCCGCTGTTGAACAGGGCCAGGGTCTCGTTGAAGCCATTGCTCGAAACACCCGGCGGGCCGTACTGCTTGAGGGTGTTGACGTAGAAGTTGGCCGCAGCGCTCCATTCCGGCCCGGTGAGTTGCGGCTGCCACTGCTCGTTGAACCAGCGCGCGCCAAAAGCGTTGGACATCGTGGTCAGCAGGGCCATGTTTTCACCCCAACCGGCCTTGCCGCGCAAGCACATTCCATACTGCTCTTTATCCGGCTGGTGCAGCTTGCCGGCGAACTCGCCGAGCTGCGTCCAGCTCGGGTGCTCGGGCATGGTCAGGCCAGCGTCCTTGAACAGGTCGGTGCGGTAATAGGTGATGGTGCTTTCGCCATAAAACGGCAGGGCATAGAGCGTGTCATTGACCGATAGGCCCTGACGAACCGAGGGGAAAATATCCTCGAGGTCATAGCTGGCGGGCAGGTCTTTCATCGGCTCCAGCCAATGCTTGGCGCCCCACAGTGGTGTTTCGTAGGTGCCGATGGTCAGCACATCGAATTGACCACCCTGAGTGGCAATGTCGGTGGTAAGGCGCTGACGCAAAACGTTCTCTTCGAGTACCACCCAGTTGAGCTTCACATCGGGATGCAGCTGTTCGAACGTTTTGGACAGCCGTTGCATGCGGATCATGTCGCTGTTGTTGACGGTGGCGATCGTCACCGTTTCGGCAGCCTGGCAGAGCAGGGCAGAGGACAGGCCGGCGGACAGAAAAAACGCGCTTGGAATGATCTTCATCGTGTTCTCCGCTCTGCGCCTTGGGCGGCAGAGGCTCTTATTGTTGTTACAGTCCACGGTGCGAGTCATCGCCGCAACGGGATGACCACAGGATTACAGCAACCCAAGCGGTGAACAAATGAATGGCATACGCGGCACTGATACTTTTTTAACCACGCAGGGCCATGGAAAAAAAGTATCAGTGGCCGCCATATAGCGCGCTAGGCGTACTGTCTGTTTAGGGCGAATCTGATAACAGCGCCTTGGAGTTTCGAATCAGCTTCGACTCGTCCGGGGCTTCGCGGTAGCCTTGATAAAACCAACAAAAATGGAATCGCCAGGGTGATGAACCATCACGTAACTGCAGACAAGCCGCCAGCGCTTGAAGTCATTCTGAACGAGCCCCAGCACAGCTTTCGTTGGTATGAGCATGACTATCCCTTCGACCTTGCTCGCTGGAACCATCATCCGGAATTCGAGATCCACCTGATTCGCGAAGGCAGTGGCCGGCTATTGGCAGGTGACTACATCGGCCTGTTCGAGGCCGGGCATGTCGCCCTGATCGGCCCTGGCTTGCCTCATGACTGGATCAGCGATCTGGGCAAAGGGGAGGTGATTGCCGGCCGCGACGTCGTGTTGCAATTCGATGGTCAGATGCTGATGCAACTGCGCGACAAGTTCCCTGAGCTCAGTGAATTGCAAAGCCTGTTTCGCCAGGCGGCCCAGGGCATTGAATTTCACGGCGTTACCCGCAAAAAGGCGGCTCGACTGCTGGAAGACATCGGTCAGTGTCACGGATTACAGCGGTTGTGCCTGTTCCTGTCGTTGCTGCAGTTGCTGGCCTCTGCCCCTGACAGCGAGCGACAGACGCTCGCCAGCCTGCAATATGCGCCGATGCTCGACGCATTGACGGCCCAGCGCATGAGCATTGTGTTCGACTACATTCTGAACGATCTGGCTGATGAGCTGCGCATGTCCGTCATCGCCCAGCGTCTGGATATGAACGAACCGGCTTTCTCCAAATTCTTCAAACGCGCCACTGGCCATACCTTCGTCGACCTGACGCGCAAACTGCGCGTCCAGCGCGCCTGCCGTTTACTGGCGCAAAGCAGTTTCAGCGTTGCCGATATCTGCTTTGAAGTGGGTTACGCCAACTTATCGAATTTCAATCGGCACTTTCGCCATGAAATGCACGAGACACCGAGCGAGTATCGGCAGCGGTTGCAGCGGACGGTGGCGGCGAGTCATTGAAGGGGCGATCTTTTGGAGGTTCCAGCGTTCGACTCGAAACGATCTGGAATTATTTTCCTCCAGTTCTTGACATGCCTTTCGAACCAGTCCAGAATTGCGTCCATTCCTGCTTAGGGAACACGAAAACCCCTTAGATTTCAAAGGGTTGGAAGCTAGATTAGAATCTTGTTTCCAGATGCGAGTTTACACGTTTGATGTTGTGCTACTGACATCAGATGTTTGAGGCCGAGTAGCAAAATGGTTATGCAGTGGATTGCAAATCCACCTACGCCGGTTCGATTCCGACCTCGGCCTCCACTTTAAACGAGCTCCGTAGATCCATGATCTACGGAGCTTTTTTATTTTCGCAGTCCTGCAAGATTTAGTCTTGAAAAGGATCTTTGCGAACTTGCTTCACCGGGGCGGGATGTATATATTTCCCCCTCTGTTGCACAAGCGTCAGAACTGCCAGATCGTTATTGGCCAGTCTTCAGACTGCTTTACCGCGCTACCGCCCGAATGGCGAAACTGGTAGACGCATGGGACTTAAAATCCCCCGCTCGTAAGGGCGTGCCGGTTCGATTCCGGCTTCGGGCACCAATAGTATGATTTCAGATGTTCCCGTAAACACCTGAAACCTAGAGAAACCGGCCTTATAGCCGGTTTTTTTGTGTCTGAATATCCCCGTATGTTCCTGTACAGCCCCACGAATTAGGTATGCGTTTAGGTATACATCGGTTCGATATCGAGGCGTACCCGGCATGCTCCAACAGTCAGAGGAGCTCTTAAGCCAGAGCTCGTGGCTCCTGGTGGTAATTTGGCCTGTCCAATGCGACAAGACCGTGAGCAGTGGAAGCCCGATATGCGTGGCCTCGGTGTGCTCACATTCAACAATCAGTTCCAAGGTCACAGAATCTTCAAAGAGATCAGCGGCACCAGCTTCTCTGCCCCTTTCGTAACCCATTTAGCCGGTCGGCTTCTTAACGAATACCCTTCGGCCTCGGCAAACCTACTCAGAGCAATGTTGGTCAACCACGCGTCGTGTCGAGCCGTTCGCACAGCTGGTGAATAGGCCAACGTCACGCTCAGCTCACGCGTAGCGAGAGCTGAGCGGAGGAACGAGGCAGGCAACGGTAATTCGAAGAATTGGGTAGAGTCCCTTTCTATCTCTTCTTCGGATGTCAGAACCACGCAGTGGTCTGAGGATCGGAACAAGTCACTTTCGCTTACCTGGCCGTATCCACCAACTTCACGAAATATTTCGCGATTTTTAGTCGGGGTATTATTTTTGTAAGCTGCAATGAGCTCTTTAGAAAACGTGGTTTCCAACGCACTCGGTCTTCGTCCATGCACTTAATGCCGATCCAGCCACACCGTCTGCGCGTTGCAGAATTCGCGTACCCCGAAGTGCGAAAGCTCGCGACCAAAACCGCTCTTCTTCACACCGCCGAAGGTGACACGCGGATCGGAGGCGCAGTAACCATTGATAAATACACCACCGGTTTCCAGTTCACCGGCCATCTGTTGGGCACGTTCCACGTCGCCTGTATAAATCGTTGCGGCGAGGCCGAACTCACTGTCATTTGCCAGTGCCATGGCGTGGGTGGCATCGCGTGCGGTGATGATCGAAGCGACCGGGCCAAACAGTTCCTGCTTGAACGAGGTCATCTGGTCGGTGACATCAGCGAAAACCGTTGGCTCGTAGAAGTTACCGCTACCCTCGGCCTTCTTGCCACCCAGTAACAACGTAGCACCTTCCTCCAGAGTGTCGCGCACCTGCTGATCCAGTTCATCACGCAGATCAAAGCGAGCCATCGGGCCGATGTACGTGGCGGCGGCCAGTGGATCACCGACCACCAGTTTTTGCGTGGCTTCAACGAATTTGCGCGTGAATTCCTCGACAACGCCCTGCTCGACAATCAGGCGCTTGGCCGCCGCGCAGACTTGCCCGGTGTTCTGATAACGGCCAATCACGGCGGCTTTCACCGCATCGTCGAGGTCGGCATCGTTGAGCACGATAAAAGGGTCGGAGCCGCCCAGTTCCAAGACGCATTTTTTCAACGCCGCACCGGCCTGCGCGCCGATGGCCATGCCGGCTCGCACGCTGCCGGTGAGGGTGACGGCTGCAATGCGTGAGTCTTTGATCGCCGTGGAAACACCTTCCGGCGTGACGTTGATGACTTCGAAAGCCCCTTCAGGAAATTCGGCTTGCTGGAAGGCGTCCAGCAACAGGTAAGCGCTGCCCATCACGTTCGGCGCGTGTTTGAGCACGTAGGTGTTGCCGGCGAGCAATACCGGAACGGCGCCGCGCAGGACCTGCCAGATCGGGAAGTTCCACGGCATCACCGCGAGAATCGGGCCAAGTGGGCGGTATTCAATGCGTGCTTTTCCGCCCTCAACCAATGTCGGTTCAGCGTTGAGCATGGCCGGGCCGTGTTCCGCGTACCAGTCGCAGAGCTGCGCACACTTTTCGATTTCGCCACGTGCTTGAGTGATCGGCTTACCCATTTCCAGGGTGATCATGTTCGCCATCGTTTCTGCGTTGTTGCGCAAGACGTTGGCCAGGGCGATCAGCCGTTGCGCGCGTTGCGCAACCGGTGTGCCGCGCCAGACACGGAACCCGGCCGTGGCACGTGACAGTGCGGTTTGCAGCGCCGCTTCGGATTCAAAAGGGTAGTTACCGATCTGCTCGCCGTTGACGGGATTGATCGAAATGGCATGAGTGAGGCTGGAAATGTTGGTCATGGCATCGTCCTGCGGGGTGGGAATGCGTTCAGACTACGGTGGCTTTTGGTTTCTTAAAACTGAATAATGCTGATCGTATCGTTCACGTATGGAGAATGACTTGGATCTGGTTCAGCTGGAGATTTTCAAAGCGGTCGCCGAGCACGGCAGCATCAGCGTCGCCGCTCAGCACATCCATCGTGTGCCGTCGAACCTGACGACGCGGATCAAACAGCTGGAGCTGGATCTGGGCGTTGACCTGTTTATCCGCGAGAAAAGCCGCCTGCGGCTGTCGCCGGCCGGTTGGAGTTTTCTCGACTATGCCCGACGCATTCTCGATCTGGTCCAGGAGGCGCGCGCGACTGTTGCCGGGGAAGAGCCGCAAGGATCGTTTCCCCTGGGGTCGCTGGAGAGCACGGCGGCGGTGCGTATTCCTGAATTGTTGGCCGCCTATAACCAGAAGCACGCCAAGGTCGAACTGGCCCTGTCCACCGGTCCTTCCGGGACCATGATCGACGGAGTGCTGTCGGGTCGATTGGCCGCTGCGTTTGTCGACGGGCCGGTGCTGCACCCGGCACTGGAGGGCGTGCCGGCATTCGAGGAAGAGATGGTGCTGATCGCGCCGCTCAACCATTTGCCGATCCACCGTGCGCAGGATGTGAACGGCGAAAACATCTACGCCTTTCGCTCCAATTGCTCTTACCGCCATCACTTTGAAAGTTGGTTCGCCAAGGATGCTGCGGTGCCCGGCAAGATTTTCGAAATGGAGTCCTATCACGGCATGCTGGCCTGTGTCAGCTCCGGTGCTGGCCTGGCGCTGATGCCGCGCAGCATGCTCGAAAGCATGCCGGGCTGCACCACGGTGAGTGTGTGGCCGTTGTCGGAGTCCTTTCGCTATTTGCGAACCTGGCTGGTGTGGCGCCGGGGGACGGTGTCGCAAAGCCTGACCATGTTCGTGCGTTTGCTCGAAGAGCGATGCACAGCGTCGGGCCGACTGACTTGAGCGAATCGAACCGCCATCGATTAGCAGATTCAGCCCGGTCAGGTAGGATTCTATCTAGGGACCTTCAAGCAGTTAGTCATGCAGGCAACCGCTTTGCTGTCGGGTCTATCATCGATAAAAAAACCGTCTCGATTCGGCATTTTTACGGCTGCCAATGTCGATGCATTGACGGTCGTATTGGCTTCAATCAGTTTGTTCATGTGCAGGATGTAGCCGGTGACAGCGTATACCTGTTCGTTAGTCAACGACTGTGGCGCCTGGAAGGGCATTGCTCTGCGGATGGCCGGGAGTGGCGCATAGCGAACTGATATAGCAGTATTGAGGTAGCGTGCTTGTTTCGCGTTCGTGCCGCCTCGACCACATCGATTCATCAGGTTACAGGGAGGATATCGTGACCAAGAGCTCACGCGATGTTCAAGTGAGCAGTCGGCTCTTGGGTAGTTATAGGCGCGAATTACAAATATGCAGCCGATGGTAATTCTACCGAGGCGTCAGGAATCGCTGGATAAGCTTGTGTATTTGTTGAATATTTCCTCACCATAGTCGCTATGGTCGGGCTCAATGCTCGCGTCTATCACGGGTTGGCAATGCCGAGCTTCTGCGCCACTTTCAGTCACTGTCTTGCACTGAGCTTTTGAAGCCGTGACCCCAAGCGACGATTAGTTCAGCATGTTGTCAATTCTGGCGTTAGGAATACTCTTTATGGTCAGTTCCAGTTCATCCCAGTCGATGCAAGACTTCAGTCAAAACTTGCGCCTTCTCTGCGGATATTATAAGTCGGTGGCGAAGGTGTGCCGCTCCCTTGATATCAACCGCCAGCAGTTCAACAAATACTTGGGGGCGCAAGCGACTCCCTCATCCTTTACCCTGCGCAAGATCTGCACTTTTTTTGGGGTGGATGAGGATGAAATATTCTCCGAGCATGAATCCTTCCGCGCTCTGCTCAACAGGCAACGCACGGCGCGAGAGCCAGACAGTGCGGTACCAGCCGATTTTTTCCCGAGCTCCGCGCAGGAGTTGTCGAAGTACCAGGGTTACTACTTTGTCTATTTGATGTCGCCTTCCGCGCCGGGGGAGGTGATCAAGTCGATTACCCGCTTGACCCGCTCCGGCGAAAAGATCCTGAGTAAAACCTACGAGCGGATGAGGTTGGGCGATGACCAGCTGAAGAGTTTCGGCATCAATAAATATCGTGGGTTCTGCTTTGCCTCATCGGATCTGATTTACATCGTCGAGCGCGAGTACCTCTCGTCCCGGGGCTATATCTGGTCAGCGATTTATCCCTCCTACCGCAGTCGTTTTCGTTTTCTCAACGGCTTGGTACTCGGCGTTTCGGGTGACAATTTCCGCCGTCCTTTTGGTGCCCATATTGTATTTGAGCACCTAGGCGAGTCGATCGACCTGCGTAACGCTCTCACCAGTTGCAGCTGTTTTCCGATTGATGCCCCTGAGATTCCCAATGAGGTGAGGGCGCGGCTGCTGGTACATCCACCAGAAGGTGAGTTCAACCTTGTCCCTCCGCTGTTTTAGTCTTTTTTAGAAATAGACGCTAGGTGACGCTTCTGGGCGTCACCTAGCGTTTTTTTCTTCGTGCTCGCGAAATTGAGCTGGCCGTGCGGCAGATCGATAATGCCATACACCACTCAGAAGTCAGTTTCGTTAACGGTGAATCACATCATTCATTTCAGTTGAATGAGTGCCTGTTTCTACAAGTGATCCGCTGCGCCGACCATAAAAATAAGAGGAACACCGATGAAGTTAAAAAGAACATTGATGGCGGGGTTGATGGCGCTGTCCATTACTGCGCCATTGACCAGTGGTTTGGTGTATGCGGCAAACAATACCTTGGTTGTCGCTGATCGAGCCTCTTTCAAGGATTGGGATCCTGCCTCGGCTTTTTCGGAGGAAGTTCGGGTACTTGGCAATATCTACGAGACACTAGTGGTATATAACGCGCCAGGCAGTGCTGAGGAGTTTTCCCCCGGGCTCGCCACGTCCTGGGAAAGCAGCGACAACGGCAAGACCTGGACCTTCAAGCTGCGGCACGGCGTTAAATTTCATGACGGTTCGGCCTTTAATGCCGCAGCGGTCAAAAAGTCCATTGATTACGTCAAGCAGCTGAAACAGGGCGCTGCATTTGTATGGAACGGTCTGGATACCGTCGAGGCCCTCGCTGACGATACGGTAGTGCTCAAGTTTAAGAGTCCCACTCCGGCCAATCTGATCGCGGCAGGTCAGTATGCCGCTTACATCATTGCCCCGGCGGCGGTGGAGAAAGGGCATGACTGGATGATGGCTCCCAACGCCATCGGTACCGGTCCCTATAAGCTTGGGCAGGTCGAACAGGGCCAGCAAGTGGTGCTTGAGCGATTCGATGGCTACTGGGGAGGTTGGAAAGAAGGGCAATTTGATCGGGTCATCGTGAAGGTCGTGTCCGAAGCCTCCACCCGTACCCAGATGATCAAAAATGGCGAGGCCGGTGTTGCCTGGGATATCCCTCTTGATCAGCTCAAGGTGTTGGGAGAGGACCCCTCCATCAAGGTGAGCACCGCGCCTTCGTGGAAGAACTTCCAATTTTTGATCAATACCCAGAAGTACCCTACGAACAACCTGGCATTTCGTCAGGCGCTGCAGTACCTCTGGGACTATGAAAGTGTCACCAAAGATATTTTGCATGGCTACGGCAGTGTTCCCAAGGGGCCTTTGCCCACCAGTATCTGGGGGCATGCCAGCGTGCCTATGGCCTCTTACGATCTGGATAAAGCCCGACAATTGTTGGAAGCCTCCGGTGTACCTAAGCAGGACTGGAAGGTCTCGATGCAATACATCAGTGGCATCTATGCAAACGCTGCTGAACTATTCCAGGCGACGGCGTCTCAGGTTGGCGTTGAGGTGGAGTTACGCCCCGGCGAGTGGGGTGTGATCTGGGATAAGGCAAAGAAGCTGGATACCGCTCCCAACATGCAATCTATGGCTTGGTGGCCGACGTATCCGACACCCAGCGATTGGCTTTTCAGTGAGTTCCATACAGAGAAAACCACGCTATTCAATCTGTCTCACTACAGCAACCCAAGCTTTGATCAGTTGATCGAAGAGGCGGCGGCGCTAGAAGGCAGTGATCGGGCCCAATCCACTGAAAAGTACGTGCAGGCCCAGCAGCTACTGGCCAAGGACGCTCCTGCGATCTGGTACGCCGACGTGCAGCAGATACGTGTCTCCCGCAAAGACATTAAGGGTATGGAAAAGAGCCTGAATCCTGCTTATGAGGCGATTCTCTACTACAACTTGAATCGCTGAATGCTGAGTCGTCCTTGATCAAGTGGTACGTGTAATACCTGATTTGCCATGTAAATCGATAACCAGGCAGTTAGTTAATTTGTCTGGTTATTCCCTCAAGGGTTAATCCGCTTTTGGGGTTTTTATGTAGGGCGTAAGAAGTCAGGGTCAAGTTTTTTAGCCACAAGGGGTATTCCAAATGGCGAAGTATATAGCTCAGCGATTGATAGTGATGTTCTTCATTCTTTTGGGAGTGTTGACCATCACCTTCGTTCTGAGCCGAGCTCTTCCGGGTTCCCCGGTAGAAATGATGCTGGGGAATCACCCCACGGTGGAGCAGATTGCCGTCGCACGGGAAAATCTGGGGTTGGATAAGCCTCTGCCGATCCAATACTTCAATTACATCGGCGATCTTCTCCGAGGTGATTTTGGCACTAGTCTGCGCACCGGGCGGCCGGTGGTGGAGGAGGTGGTCAGGCGGGTTGGCGCGACTTTTGAACTGACATTCCTGGCGATGTTCTGGGTGGTGGTGCTAGGGGTACCGATCGGTGTCATCTCAGCGGCGCGGCAGAACTCAGTGGTCGACAATATGGCACGAGCGGGGTCCATCGCCGGGACGGCGTTTCCAGTTTTCATCCTGGCCATGGGCTTGCAGTTGCTGTTCTACGGCAAGCTCGACTGGCTGCCCCTGCAAGGACGTATCGATGCTTCCATTCTTCTCGATAGCCCTTTTGAGCGTGTGACAGGCTTTTACCTGATCGACACTCTGCTGGCCGGTAATTTCGTAGCACTGTGGAGCGCCATCAAACACCTGACGCTACCCGTGCTCACCCTGGTCATTGTGACCTTGGCCACTGTTACCCGGATCACCCGCAACATGATGGTGGAGGTGCTATCCGAGGAGTACATCCGCACGGCCGTTTCTTACGGTGTACCCAAGTGGCGTATCCATTACGCCTATGCCCTGAAGGCGACAATGATTCCGCTTCTGACAGTGGTGGGCCTGACCTTCGGTTACCTGCTCGGTGGTGCGGTAGTCGTTGAGTTCGTTTTCGATTGGCCTGGCCTGGGCGGCTTCGTGGTGTTTTCGATTGCCCAGAATGATTTCCCCGCTGTGATGGGAGCCACCCTGGTGCTGGCCACGACGTATCTGTCGATCAACCTGATCGTTGATCTCTTGTATCACCTTGTTGATCCGAGGTTGCGAGTCCAATGAGTATCCAAGACGTATCCCTGTCCATGCCCTCGCGAGCCCCATCGTGGCGTATAAAGGCCCTGGCGTTTGCCAGCGATAACAAGTTGTTTGTATTCGGCGTGCTGTTATTGCTGCTGATCATCCTGGCGGCAGTCTTCGCCCCCTGGCTTGCACCTTATGAACCGAACAAGATTGTCTTTTCCCAGAAATTGCTGGCACCCAACTGGGCACACTGGATGGGCACCGACGAGTTTGGTCGCGACATTCTTTCACGGGTGCTTTATGGCGCACGCACCTCGCTGATCATCGGAGTGAGCGTGACTCTGATTGCGATGCTGATCGGGATTCCGATTGGGCTTGTTTCCGGTTACTTCGGTGGTCGAGTTGATACGCTGCTGATGCGTTTCTCAGATGTGTTTCTGGCCTTTCCGCCGCTGTTGTTGCCGATCGCAATCACCGCTGCGCTGGGATCGGGATTGGCCAACGCCATGTTAGCGCTCGCTGTCTCCTGGTTTCCCTGGTACGCGAGGATCATGCGCGGTGCGGTAGTGCGGGTTCGGTCAGAAACCTATATCCATGCTGCCCGTTCCATGGGCGTCAGTCACTGCCGTATCTTGCTTCGCCATGTACTGCCCAATGCCACCACGCCTGTGATCGTGCAGGGCTCCATGGACTTTGGTTACACCATTCTCGCCGCTGCCTCGCTGAGCTTTATCGGGCTGGGGGCCAAGCCGCCCATGATCGAATGGGGGCTGATGGCCGCGGCGTCGCGCTCGCAGTTGCTCGAGAATCCCTGGACGGTGCTGTTTCCCGGAGTGGCGATTTTTGTCCTGGTGCTGGCCGTCAACCTGGTGGGTGACGGGCTGCGCGATGTGCTCGATCCAAAGAAGGGGACGCGCTGATGATCGACGAATCCTTGCAATATTCTGCTATCGAGCGTCTCGCCGCTTCGAATAACGACGCAGCTCAAGACCTGGTGCTGGAAGTGGAAGGGCTGACGGTGTCTTTCCCTGGTTTGTTCAAGACCGTAAAGGCCGTACGCGGCATCGACCTTAAGGTAAGGCGCGGCGAGATCCTCGGGTTGGTGGGGGAGTCGGGCTCGGGCAAGTCTATGACGGCCATGTCCTGCCTTGGATTGATGCCTGAGGCCGCCCGGCTGGGAGGCAGTGTCAGGGTCGCCGGACAGCAGGTCAACGGCGCGTCGGCGTCGCAGCTGGCGGTTTTGCGTGGCGGTGGCGCGGCGATGATCTTCCAGAATCCGATGAAGGCGCTCAACCCGTTCTTCACTGTCGGGCGGCAGATGTTCGATGTCATTGGCTGCCATCGGCAACTGAGTAAGGCACAAATCCGCGCCGAGGCGCTGAGCTCGCTGGAAGCGGTGAGCATGCCCGACCCCCCTCTGGCGTTAGCCAAGTATCCGCACCAGATGTCTGGTGGTCAGTTGCAGCGAGTGGTGATTGCGATGGCGCTGGCCTGCCGGCCAAAACTGCTGATCGCCGACGAGCCGACCACGGCGCTGGACGTCACAGTGCAGGCGCAGATCATCGCCCTGCTGCGCAAGCTGGCACGGGAGCAGGACCTGGCGATTCTGTTTATCACCCACAACCTTGGGGTAGTGGCTTCGCTCTGTGACCGGGTGGCGGTGATGTATGCCGGCGAAGTGGTGGAGAGCGGTCCGGTGGGCCAGGTGTTCAAGCGACCTGCACACCCCTACACCCTGAAGTTGATGGGCACCGTGCCCAAGTTGGGGCAGGGACCCCAGACCCTGGGCTTCATCCCGGGGCAGGTGCCGAACATGGCGGCTCCCCCGGCTGGCTGTGCCTTCAACCCACGTTGTGAACGCGCCACCGGACGCTGCCATCAGGCTGCGCCGAGGGTGGAAATCGGCGAGGGACACTGGGCAGCTTGCCACAACACGTTAGTCAAGGTGTGAGGCTTCTTTGAAAGGTAAACGGCTATGAATAACAACAAACAGCCCGCACTGCTGAGTGTCAATCAGCTGCACAAGACCTACGCCAGCCGCGACGGCCTGGTGACCGCCATTGACCACATCAGCCTGGAGGTGAAGGTCGGTGAGACCGTTGCGCTGGTGGGGGAATCCGGTTGTGGCAAAAGTACGGTTGCCGCGACCTTGCTCGGTCTGCTGCCAGCCGATAGTGGGCAAATTCTGGTCGAAGGTCGGCCGCTGCCCACTGATGCCAGGGAGCGGGGCAGGAGCTTGAGTATGGTGTTCCAGAATCCCTACGCCTCGCTGAACCCGAAAATGACGATTAAGGCAATTGTTGCCGAGCCGCTGAAGGTTGCCTTTGGTTTGCGCGGTAGCGCCTTGCACGCGCGCATTCTCACGCTGTTGGGAAATGTGGGGATGGGCGAGGAGCACATGGAGCGCTATCCCCATGAATTCTCCGGTGGCCAGTTGCAGCGCATCGCTATCGCCCGGGCCCTGGCGCTGGAGTCGAAACTGCTGATCCTCGATGAGCCTACGGCGGCGCTCGACGTGTCGGTCCAGGCCCAAGTGCTGCAATTGCTCAAGACGCTGCAGACCAGCAATGGCCTGAGCTACCTGTTTATCAGCCACGACCTTGCGACGGTCGAGTATCTGGCGCAGCAGGTGCTGGTTATGTACTTGGGGCGCATCGTCGAGGCCGGGCCTGTGGAGCAGGTGTTTGGCCGACCGCGTCATCCCTACACTCGTGCGCTGCTCAATTCAGTGCCCTCCATCGACCCGGAACGCCGTGACCAGTTGCAAGTCTTGAGTGGCGAGATCCCCAGCCCCTTGAACCGGCCTGCCGGGTGCCACTTCGCGCCTCGTTGCCCGCGGGCCAGTGAGCGTTGTCGCCGAGAGGTGCCAGTCGAGACCCAGGATCACGGCCACCGCTTTTCTTGCCACCACCCTCTGAACGATGAGAGCTGAACCCCTATGTACAATAAAAAAGACATGACCGCCCCCGGCATTGGTTATCAGGACTTAAGGCTAATGCAGGGCTATCCGCCGCCCCGGCAAAAGCAAGTTGGCCTGCATAATTGGGACAGTCCGCCCTATAACCGCTGGTCGTTTCAGCACATGAGCCAGCTGTTTCCGGTGGCCGCTATTCATCGCAGTCCCGGGACGGTCACCGAACTCGAGCGCAACGAACGCTCACTGGACGACGTACGTTTCCAGCGGGTCGACGGCGGGCAAACCGATCTGGCGAGCTTCTTGACCGATAGCTACACCGATGGTTTTTTGGTGCTTCATCAAGGCAAGGTGGTTTCGGAGCAATATTTCAACGGTATGCAGCCGCACACGTTGCATCTGTTGCAATCGGTATCCAAGACCGTCGTCGGTAGCCTGGTCGGCAGGTTGATCGGCCAGGGCAGAATCGATCCCCAAGCGCTTGTAAGCGACTATGTGCCCGAACTTTCGGCAAGCGGTTATGGCGACGCCCGGGTACAGGATCTGCTGGATATGCGCACGGGAGTGAGATTCAGGGAGGACTACACCGATCCGGATGCTGAATTCATCCAGTTGGATATCGCCTCCGGTTGGCGTGAACGGGGAGAGCTAAAGTCGCCTGACAGCATTTATGGTTTGTTGAAGTCGCTGAGTAAAGACCGTGAACATGGCCAGTTCTTTGAGTATCGCTCAGTGGATACCGACGTGTTGGCCTGGGTCTGTGAGCGGGCCTGCGGCGAGCGGCTCCCCGTTTTACTGAGCCGGGAGATCTGGTCAAGACTGGGGGCAGAACAAGACGCGAATATCACCCTCGATTGCGTTGGAACTGCATTGGCCGATGGCGGGATGAGCGCCACGCTGCGTGATCTGGGGCGCTTTGCCCAGATGTATCTGCAGGGGGGACGTTTCAACGGCCAACAGATTGTTCCAGAGGAGTTTGTGCGCGCATGCGGCCGTGGTTCCACACCGGCTTTTGAAGTCCTCTATGGCTTCTATGTCAAACACTTTCCTAACAGCGCCTATAGCAATCAGTGCTGGGTGCTGGACAGTGAACAGGGTACCTACTCGGCGCGCGGAGTATTTGGGCAGAGTATCTATTGGGATCCGGCTTCTGAAGTGGCAATCGTAAAACTTTCCAGTTGGCCGGACTTTATCAATGCAGAGTGGACGTTGAATACCTTCCGTGCTTGTGCCGCTGTGGTTGAAGAACTGCAACGCAGCTGACGCGGGAGTGTGAATGACCGCGGCTTGTCAGGCACCTCCCAGCCTTGGTGAAGAGGTGCGGTGTGCAGGCTCGGCATAGCTACACCCAGACCCGGCTGGCCGCCGGCGGCTGAACCTCCCGGCCCTCACTTGGACGCTGTTTGCAGCCTTCGTTCTGGTGGGCCCTACCCCTTTCATCCAGACCGCGCTTTTGCCGTGGCCGGGATGAGTGTTGCCAACAATAAAATAAACAAGAGACGGAGCGACCATGAACTTGAACACCACCCGGGCCTTGCGCTCATTGACCCCGCTGGCGCTGTTGGGGGCCCTTTCCACCCCTGCGATGGCGATCCAGGTCACCGACAACCTCGATCTCGGCGGTGCCGTCCGGGCGCGTTGGGACTATGACCCGGATCGCGACATCCAGAAATTCAACTTCGACACCGCGATCCTCAGCGCCAAGTACAACTCCGATACCTGGATCGGCGAGGCCCAATACCGTTTCTACGGTCGAGCCTACCCTTACGAGTACACAGAGAATGTCGGTGACGTCCAGTTCGCCGAATTGGCGTGGATCGGCTACAAGTTCAACCCCGACCAGCAGGTTCAAGTCGGCCTGAACCAGCTGCCGTTCGGTTTGCAGCCGTACTTCGGCAGCACGTTCTACCAAACCCTGGGCAGCGTCATAGGACTGGAAGACGTGGAAGAAGTCGGCGCCAAGTACATCCAGCAAAGCGGCGACTGGAATATTCAGGCCGGTTACTACCTGCGCCCCGCCTGGCAGGGTAAAGGCACTAGCAACGGTGAAACCTACTCCACCGTGGTCTCCGAAGCGGACAGCTATGTCACCGACGGCAGCAACAACCAGGAACGCAACACCGTGGTCCTGCGGGTGGCCAAGGCGCTGGACCTGGGGCCGTGGAAGTCCGAAGTCGGGATCTCTGGCCTGACCTCGTCCCTGGAGAACCGCGACACCAACAACGATGGCCGGCGCAATGCCATGGCGGTGCACTACATCGGCAAGAACGGCCCATGGGGCGTGCAACTGCAAGCCGCGCGACAGCAGATGTCCCCGCGCAACCCCGGCACCGATGAACTGGTGACTTTCGGCAGTTACGACGCCACCTTCAACGTCGCCAGTCGCGGCAACTTGTACGTGGCGGATGTGAGCTATGACGTCAGCGGCAAGTATCTGTTCGATCAGATCAGCGGTGTGAAGCTGTACGCCAACTACAGCGCCTTCGATAAATCTGCTGACGATTTCAAGACCTCGCAACGGATGATATTCGGCACATCGTTCTCCCTCAGCAAGCTGTGGATCGCCACGGAATGGTTGTACGGCAAGAATGATCCGGTCATCGGTGGCGGCAGCCTCACCCAGAGCCTGGGGGCTGGTGGTAGTAACCAGTGGGAAAACCAGTTGTACATGAACATCGGTTATTACTTCTGATCCGGATTTTTTGGCAACAGCCCTAAAGTCCTCTTCGCGAGCGGGCTCGCCCACAGGTTTAGCGCATAACCTGTAGGCGAGCCTGAATTGGTCAAGTAAGTCCGGACACCGATTACGGTGTTTATGCCGCTTTTTGCTCCGTGGCTATTGGCGACAAGTAGTTGTTGTAGTTGTGGAGCCTGGTGCGGTTGCCTGGGTATTTAATTTGGGTTTCTACACGGCCCTTGGTTTAACGAATCCTCTCTCACTTCGAGGCAAAATCATGACGGATTTGCTTGCACAAAAAGATGTTAAAAATCACCTCCATCCTTATACGGATGCTCGACTTCATGAGGCGGATGGCCCCCTCATTATAGAACGTGGAGAAGGAGTTCATGTTTATGATAATCAAAATAAGCGATACATCGAGGCGATGTCAGGGCTATGGAGTGTAGCGCTTGGTTTCAGCAACCAGCGGCTGATTGAGGCTGCCGAAAAGCAGCTACGTACACTGCCGTTCTATCATGTGTTTTCCAGCAAGGCACACCGCCCCAGCATCGAGCTCGCCGAAAAATTGGTGAAGATGGCTCCGGTGCCGATGAGCAAAGTGTTTTTCACCAACTCCGGCTCTGAGGCAAACGACACAGTAGTTAAGCTTTTATGGTACCGGAACAATGCTCTGGGGAAGCCCACCAAGAAAAAGTTCATCAGTCGGCAGAACGCATATCACGGTATCACTACCGTAAGTGCGAGCCTCACTGGGCTGCCGGCAAATCAGCGCGGTTTTGACGTTCCCCTGCCGGGCTTCCTGCATGTCAGCTGCCCGCACTTTTACCGATATGGTCGAGCAGGTGAAACAGAAGAACAGTTCGCCGATCGCCTCGCCCGAGAACTGGATGATCTGATCATCAAGGAAGGCCCTGAGACGGTCGCAGCGTTTTATGGCGAACCGCTGATGGGAGCGGGGGGGGTGATCATTCCGCCGAAGACCTACTGGGAAAAGATCCAGAAGGTGTGCCGCAAGCATGACGTCTTGATTGTCGCGGACGAGGTCATCTGTGGTTTCGGTCGAACCGGCAATATGTTCGGTTGCGAGACCTTTGATATCAAACCAGACGTCATGGTGGTATCCAAACAGCTGTCGTCCTCCTATCAGCCCATTGCAGCCATATTGATTAACGACGCTGTTTACCAAGACATTGCCGACCAGAGCCAGTCGATCGGCACGTTAGGGCATGGCTTCACTGGTAGCGGGCACCCGGTAGCTACTGCAGTCGCCCTGGAGAATCTTAAAATTATCGAAGAGGAGGGCCTGGTTCAGCATGCTGCTGAAATGGGGATTATCCTTCGCAAGGGGCTTCAGCAGTTTGCTGATCATCCTATGGTTGGAGAGGTTCGTGGTGTGGGGTTGATTGCTGCCGTTGAGTTGGTAGCCGACCGGCACACAAAAGAGCCTTTTGAGGCTGTTGGCAGACTCGGGCGGTATCTGTCCTCTCAGGCCCAGGAGCGTGGAATGATCAACCGAGTCATGGGAGATGCATTGGCATTCTGTCCTCCGTTGATCTCAACGGAGAAGGATATCAATGAAATCCTTGGAGTTTTTGCGGCTTCTTTGGATGCGACACAACACTGGTACCTCAAACACACTGCACAGTAGTTAACGCCACTCACTACAGGCAGAGCCGGAATGTGGAGTCCTCCGGCCAGCAGCTTCATACTCGCTTTGTCCTTTGGCCAAATGAGGCTCAAGACGGCATCCTTGGTCAGGATGGAGTCTCATCAGGACAAAGCACCTTTTTATCCTATTAGTGTTGGCGCTGATGCGATTTTGACCTGGGTTGCTGATTTTAGCTGACCCATGTGCAGCTTCTGAAATCCCACGCAAGGACATCGATTGCTGAGTATTCGAATGGGTCAAAGATTTCCGACGGTTTGGGTCAAAATCGCATCGGCGCCCACACGCAGCACTAAAGACGCCGACTTATGAAGGCGGTAGGGATCCAGTCGCGGTATACGCTGGAAAAGACATCATCGACTCGGCCGGAGGATGCTCGTAGGTCGAGGACAATACGGCACTGAGTCGATCGCCCAACAGGTTCCAGGCGCGCTTCTTCTCTTCGGCATAGTCGTGATGCAGGTAATGGCGCCTCACCCGCGAGCCTGCCAGCACATGGTTTTGGCAGCGGTCGATGACGTCCAGGCTGACCCCCAAAGCCTGCATCATGGTCGCGCCCGTGCGGCGCAGGTCATGCGGTGTCCAGTCGCCGTTTTGGCCGTCGGCAAGCACCAGCGTATCGTCGTGACGCCGTCTGGAGAGGGCCTTGCGGTTTTTGAACCGGGCCTGGCGATCGCCCACCTGTTTGCTCGCCACTTTCACGTCCACATGCCCATCATCCTGCTTGTTGGGAAAGCACCACAGGGAATCTCCCGTCAGGGTCTTGAGTTCCTGAAAGAAATGCAGGGCGAAGGGCGAGAGGAAGACATGGTGGTCCTGTTTCCTGCCGTGGGTGCCTTTGACGTTCTCGCTGGAAATAAACCAAGTCTGCTGGTCCAGGTCGACATTTTTCCATTCGGCCTGCAGCAACTCGCCAATCCGGCACAAGGTGCCCAGGCTGATCCAGAGCGCGAGTTGAGTCTCCTTCTTTAATGGACGAATACCCTCGTACTTTTGACCAGCGGGTAGGGCGTTGTAATCGGCGGTCATTTGCTGGAAGCGGTTGTGCAATTCCAACAGCTCAGCCGGGGAAAGGATGCGGCTTCTTTCCGCTTCGTAGTCGGCAGGGATCAACGGGGAGATGTCGACCAGCTCAGTTGGATCACCCTCGATCAATAAGGCCCGCCAAGGTTGGCGTTTTCTAGCCTAGCTGAACATCTGGGTGAGGTCGGCGAAGAAGCTGATGGCTTGCCGGTGAGCACCTCGGTTGACCACGGCCCGGATCAGCGCCCGAACATCGTGTTCGGAAACATTGTTCACCGCTGTCCTACCAAGTGCTGGCAAAAGGTCCTTGTTAAAGCGCCGTTGCAACTCGGCATTTCCATCTTTACGCGCGACGCCATCCAGCAGCCAGGCCTTGGCCAGATCCTGGACGGTCAGTATTTGCACCTTCGTCGACTTTTCCTGCTCGGCTTCTGCGTTCGTCGCGGCATGAGCCTGTGCCTTGGCGGTTTTCTTTTGCTCGTTGGGATTGATTTGCTCATCAATGAGCGCTCGGGCCTGGTTGCGGGCCTTGCGGATGTCGGTCAGGGATTTGCGCGGCCAGGACCCGCAGGCGTACTCTTTGTTCTGGTCGCCCCACCGATAGCGATAGAAAAAGCTGACCGATACGCCGTCCTTGCGGGCTCGCGGTCGGTGGCAATGTCCTCACGCACTTGGAAGGCTGCTTGACGCGCCAAGCCCGGCCCAGCCAGTGCCAGGTGACACAAGGCCTCGCCGTCGCTGGCCTGCGCGTAGCCAGTCACAGGAAGCGGGGAGAGCAATGATGATCACAAGCGCCACCCGGCGACGGCAAAACGGGGGAGGGCATCTGCACGATAGGCGACCGGCTGGAGACGAAGAAGACCAGGGTACTTCCCGTTTTAGGTATACGTTTAGGTATATGTGACGAATCTGATATTAGAGAAAACCAGTAATATAGAGGTCTTTAGGTTGTTTGTTCGACCCCGGCTTCAGCACCATTTAAAATCAAGGGTTTGCAAGCGAAAGCTAATGCAAACCCTTGTTTGTTTCTGATCCGCTATTTTTGACCAAATACGTGGATAGATAGATCTCGTTGCACAACCATTCACTACTTCTCAGTCCATTTCCCCCCACCGGTTTCGCAATCGATCTTGGCCTGCGGCAGGTTCTCGACGGTGTAGTAATACGTGATGACCTGGGCATCGTCGGGGATGTTCAGCGGTTTGCTGTTCTTGTCCTTGCTGATGGACAGAGGGTTGGCCAGCGCCTCTGCAGTCAATGTGCCCAGGCAGGTGGCCCGATAGCGATCGCCGCACTGTTGGACTTTTTTCTTGGTGCTGGTCAGCATTTCCTTGCTCTCGTTGCTGCAGGACCAATCAATAGAGTCCACGGGCATGCCATCGTACTCGTAGCAGGAGTGTGTTTCGATCACGGGAACTGAAGGGCTTTGGGATCGGGTTTTGACGTCGCACCCTTGCGCCATCACCCACGTGGGGCACAGGCAGACGATCAGAAGCAGAAGAGGTCTGTTCATCGGTATTTCCTCTCCTATAGCGCCCCATGTTGGGATCAGGGAGTCAGCTACACGAATGGCTGGCCGGTAAAACCACGCGGCAGTCTTTGTAAACCGGGCATTTCGATCAGCCGCTGGGTCCAGGCTGCGCGCCAGTCATTGGCGGTGTGGGTGGCTTTGGCCTTGCGTGCGGCCCGACGTGCAGCGTTGCGTTCGGCTTTGCGTGCTTCTTTGAACGCATCGGTGTTGCGGCAGCTTCTGCATTTCACGCGAGTCAGTATGCTGCTTGAAGTCAGGTTGCTGCCTTTGTGTCCGCAGGCCAGGTGCCCGCCGATTTTGAAGTGAGTGACCATGGGGTATCTCCTTCTTGATATGTAATCGTTCGACAGGCGGGCGAAGGCGTTCGTTCGCTATATAACAGGCAAAAAAAGGCCCGCATGCGGGCGGGCCAATGGGCATTCTTGAAAAGGAGTAGATGCACTGTAGAGGGGGAGTTGTGAAGGCGGTGTGAAATGGAAAAGGGCACAAACAAAAAAAGCCCGGCAAACTTGGCCGGGTTGGTGTGTAACGCAGACAGGCATAAGCCTGGTGACGATGATGTCACCGATCAGGCGTCCTGACTCGGGCTCTGTCCCTGGTTTGAGTACCTTGGTCGGCTCATCTGAACCGAGGCAGCGGCGGCTCGACAGGTTTGAGTGAAGACAGAGCACTGCGAATCTGTGGCGTGTCTTTCTCGATGTCGTTCAGACGATCGCGAATCCTGAGGGCTGTCGGATGCCCTCCTTGATTATCAACCCAATCGGCGATTTCCTTGCACGCGGCGGCAAGGCGCGCCTGACGGGAGTCAAGCAGGGTGAGCAGGGTGGTGATGGACTCTTTCTCGGACATGACATACACCTCCGTTCAAAGAAATCGGGTAAAGGGCAACAAAAAGCCCGCGAAGGAGCGAGCTTTCTGCCGATGGGTCGCTGATCCTTCAGCTCCTTTAAGTATAGACCCGGAAATAAAACAGGTCGGCTTCAGGCGTGCCAGGACTTCGGCGAGCTGACCGCGTTAAGCCGCCGACATTCGCGCACGGCGTCCTCTTCAAGATCGAAGCCGTCACCGATGAAGCCGCGAGTACGGGTATCGGCGATGCGATACCAGACAGCGGCGTCGGGTGGTGAATGATCGGCTTCTCCGGCCCGGCGGCCATGAACGATGATCTTGTTGCAGCGTTTCACGACGAAAATGTCTTCCATGGCGGCACCGAAGCTATTCGTGTTCAGATCAAGCATAGAAGCCCCTTGCGATCATGCAAAAAACGGCTAGTCAGTTCGTCGGTTAAGTTCACCTCCAAGAGGTCTCACGGGGTCTCGGTCGTCTCGATAAGCTTCTCCAGAAGCACAGCCAGCGCGACTTCTTCGGCCCTGAGCCTCTTGCGTCCCCTCGTTCGAGGCAATTGGGCCAATGCCCCCTGCATAAATCCATCGACGACCGCCGGGTGGATGTAGCACTTGCGGCAAACCGCCGGCGTGTTGCCCAACTGCCGGGCGACGTTCTTGACCATTTCCACCACATGCCGCTTTGCATCGGCTTCCGATTCCCACTGCAGCTCGCGCAATACCGCCAACGCCAGTGCGCTGCCGGCCCAGGTGCGATAATCCTTGGCGGTGAAATCGGCGCCGGTCAACGTCTGCAAGTAGGCGTTGACGTCGGAGGAAGTGACGGTGTGCCGCTCGCCGTTTTCGTCCAGATACTGAAAGAGATTTTGCCCGGGGATTTCCAGGCACCGCTTGATGATCCGCGCCAGGCGTCGGTCTTTTACGGTGATCTGGTGCTCGATGCCGCTCTTGCCGCGAAACTGAAACAGAATCGCGCTGCCGTTGACCTCGACGTGACGGCTGCGCAGGGTCGTCAGGCCATAGGAGCGATTGTCCCGGGCGTATTGCGTGTTGCCGACCCGGATCAGCGTCGCATCGAGCAAGGTAATCACCGTGGCCATGACCTTGTCGCGGCTGAAGCCGGGCGCGGCCAACAGAGTTTCAAGCTGTTTGCGCAGTTTCGGCAGGGCCTGGCCGAAGTCCCGCAAGCGCGAATATTTGTCGGCATCGCGCACTTCTCGCCAGCGCGGGTGATAACGGTATTGCTTGCGGCCGCGAGCGTCGCGGCCGGTGGCTTGCAGATGGCCACGCGGATCGGGGCAAATCCACACGTCGGTGTAGGCGGGCGGCACCGCGAGTGCATTGATGCGTTTGATTTCATCCGGATCAGTAATGTGCTGACCCGCCGGGTCGAAGTAGCAAAACTTGCCGCGCAGGAGCTTGCGGGTAATGCCGGGCTGGCTGTCATCGACGTAATGCAGGTCAGGCGGCAGAACATCGGGCGACGCGGTATCTGGCATGGCGGGCAATCCAGGACGACGAATCATGGGACGTTAAGCCATTGACCGCGCGCTGTTGCCGGGGTGCCTAGAGAGTGCCGACAGATTTTAGGCCAGCACCGCCACCGCTTTGATTTGCGCCCAGAGTTGCTGTCCGGGATGCACGCCTAATTGATCCCGGGAATAGCGGGTGATCCGCGCCAACAGCGGTGTGCCGGCCGCGTTCAGGCGGATCAATACGTGTGCGGCGTTATCAGCACCGATTTCATTGATCACCGTGACCGGCAGGCGATTGAGAATGCTGCTTTGCTCAACGCCTTGCAGGCTCAGGCTCACATCCCGCGCCTGGACCTTGCAGCGCAGTGCCTGGCCTTCAGCCATCGGCGAATGCGCGACCCGAATGCTCAGGTCGGTGTTAGGCAGTTGCAAGGTCAACAACTGGTAGTCAGCGTCATAGGCGCTGACGTGCCCTTCGATAACCACACCGGCGTCATCGCCCAGCGCCAGCGGAAGATCGAGCCGAGCCAGGGTTTCGCCGATGGCGCCGCTGGCCAAAGCCTTGCCGTTGCTGAGCAGGACGAGGTGGTCGGCGAGCCGCGCGACTTCATCCTGAGAATGGCTGACGTACAGCACGGGGATGTCCAGCTCATCGTGCAGCCGCTGCAGGTAAGGCAGGATTTCGTTTTTACGCTGGCTATCGAGCGCCGCCAGCGGTTCGTCCATCAGCAACAGTTTCGGGCTGGTGAGCAGGGCGCGAGCAATGCCGATCCGCTGGCGTTCGCCGCCCGAAAGATTTTGCGGATCACGGCCCAGCAAATGGCCAATCCCCAGTAACTCAGTGGCATGCGCCATGTCGACTCGGCGCTGTTGGCGGGGAATACGTCTGAGGCCGAACTCAAGATTGGCCCGCACCGACAAATGCGGGAACAGGCTGGCTTCCTGGAAGACGTAACCCAAGGCGCGTTTATGCGGTGGGACAAAAATCCGTTTGTCGCTGTCTTGCCAGATTTCATCGTTGACCTGAATAAAACCCTGCTCGGCCTGTTCCAGACCGGCGATGCAACGCAGGCATGTGGTTTTGCCCGAGCCGGAATGGCCGTAGAGCGCGGTCACTCCACGGCCGGGCAGTTGCAGATCGATATCCAGGGCGAATCCCGAATAGTTCAGTTTCAAGCGCGTATGAATCATCGATCAGCTCCAGGCCGCTTTGGTTTTACGGCTGGAGTAGAGCGCCAGCAATACCACAAAGGAGAACACCAGCATCACCCCGGCCAGCCAATGAGCCTGGGCGTATTCCATGGCTTCGACGTGATCGTAGATCTGCACCGAGACCACGCGGGTCTTGTCGGGAATGTTGCCGCCAATCATCAGCACCACCCCGAACTCGCCGACGGTGTGGGCGAAACCGAGAATAGCCGCCGTGATGAAACCGGGGCGGGCCAGCGGCACAATCACGCTGAAGAACGTGTCCCAGGGATTGGCGCGCAAGGTGGCAGCCACTTCCAATGGGCGAGTGCCGATGGCGGAAAAAGCATTTTGCAGCGGTTGTACCACAAACGGCATCGAGTACAGCACCGAGCCAATCACCAGCCCCGCAAAACTGAAGGTCAAGGTGCCAAGTCCCAACGATTGGGTGAACTGACCGATCCAGCCGTTCGGGCCGAGCGCCAGCAACAAGTAAAAACCAATAACCGTGGGCGGCAGCACCAGGGGCAGGGCGACGATCGCCCCGATCGGGCCGCGCAACCAGGACTGGGTACGCGACAGCCACAACGCAATCGGAGTGCCGATGACCAACAGGATCACGGTCGTCAGGGACGCCAGTTTGAGGGTCAGCCAGATGGCGGAATAATCGGCACTCGATAGCGTCATTTAGAGTTGGTAACCGTAGGATTTGATAACAGCGGCGGCTTTCGGACCTTTGAGGTAGTCAACCAGCGCCTTGGCGGCCGGGTTGTCCTTGCCCTTGTTGAGGATCACCGCGTCTTGTTTGATCGGGTCGTGCATGTCGGCCGGAACGATCCAGGCCGAACCGCTGGTGACTTTGCCGTCTTTGTAGATCTGCGACAAGGCCACAAAACCGAGTTCGGCATTGCCGGTGGAGACGAATTGGTAGGCCTGGGTGATGTTCTGGCCTTCGACGATCTTGCCTTTGACCTTGTCGGTCAGGCTCTGCTTGGCCAGCACTTGGGTGGCGGCCAGGCCATATGGGGCAGCTTTCGGGTTGGCGATGGACAGATGCTGATATTGATTGTCGCTCAGCACTTTGCCCGTGGCGTCGACGTAACCGTCCTTGGCCGACCACAGCGCCAGGGTGCCGATGGCGTAGGTGAAGCGCGAGCCTTTGACCGTGTCGCCTTCAGTTTCGAGCTTTTTCGGAGTGGTGTCGTCTGCCGAGAGGAATACTTCGAACGGCGCGCCGTTCTTGATTTGGGTGTAGAACTGGCCGGTTGCACCAAAGGATGTGACCAATTTGTGCCCGGTGTCTTTCTCGAAATCGGCCGCGATGGCCAGGATCGGCGCGGTGAAGTTGGCGGCAACAGCGACCTGGACTTCATCCGCCTGGGCGGACCCGAAAGCGAACACGGTGAACAGGCACGCGGGGGCAATACGTGAGGCACGAATGATCATGAAACGGCTCCGTGGCAGGCGAGATGAAACGCTATATAGTGGAATATATAGCGAATCGCCTGTAAACGGAATGAATGAGATGCACACATTGAATCATGCGCGCTCCTGTAGCAGCTTCCGCAGGCTGCTACAGGGACCTTTCCTACTGACGGACCAACTTCGCTAGTCCTTCCTCGGCCAAACGCCGGGTCAGCTCTGCCGAAGTCATTTCAACGCCCAACGTGAACGCCTGCCCGGCCCAAAGGCTGCTGAAATCCGCTTCCCCTTTGGCCCGCAATGGCATCAACGCACCGCCGGCCAGGGGGAAGGCTGGCGCTTTGGCGCACATCGGCCCCAGTTCACGCATCACCCGATTGAGAATCCCGCGTGCCGGGCGCCCGGTGAAAATGTTGGTGACCGCCGTTTCACTTTCCTTGGCCGTGCGCAATGCCTTGCGATGAGAAGCGCTGACCTTGGCCTCCGGCGTGAACAAATAAGCCGTTCCCACCTGAACCGCCGAGGCGCCCAGCAGAAATGCCGCCGCAACGCCCCGCGCATCGCCAATCCCGCCCGCCGCAATCACCGGCACGTTCACTGCGTCGACGATTTGTGGCACCAGGGCAAAGGTCCCCACCTGGCTGCTCAAGTCATCACTGAGGAACATCCCCCGGTGGCCGCCAGCCTCGTAACCCATGGCGATAATCGCATCGCAGCCATGCTGCTCCAGCCAGACGGCTTCTTCGACTGTCGTTGCCGAGGAAAGCACTTTCGCCCCGGTGGCTTTTACCCGATCCAGCAGCGACTTTTCCGGCAGGCCGAAGTGAAAACTCACCACTTCAGGACGAAACTCTTCGAGCACTTCGCAGGCTGCATTATCGAACGGTGCACGATTGGACACCGGCGTCGGTGCGTCGAAATCGACCCCCAATTCCCGGTAGTACGGTTCCAGCAGATTCTTCCAGTCTCGGGCGCGTTGCTCATCGGGCGCAGGAGGCTGATGGCAGAAGAAATTGACGTTGAACGGGCGTTGGGTGTGTTGGCGAATCGTCTTCAGCTCCTCGCGCAACTGCTCGATGCTCAGCATTGCGGCGGGCATCGAGCCCAGGCCGCCAGTGTTGCTCACCGCAATCACCATGGCCGACGTCGTCGCGCCAGCCAGCGGGGCCTGGATGATCGGCAGTTCGATCCCGAGCAGGTCAAGAATGCGGGTGTCTGGCCATTGACTCATGTGCGGTGTTCTCCGACGTCGGTAGAAGCGAATTTGTATCAGTAATGACTGACACAAGGCCAGCCGAGTTTGAGGATTGGCTTAAAGTCGGCTACGGCGATGTGTTTTCATGTGTTATTTCAACAGCACGACAACTGAGCGATTCCATCGGGAGGCAGTGATGTTCAAAGGCATTTTGATCGACAAGGACGACAGCGGTTACCGGGCCACCCTGCAAGAGATCAATGACGATCAATTGCCTGAAGGCGATGTGACCGTGCGTGTGGCGTACAGCACGCTGAACTTCAAGGATGGCCTGGCGATTACCGGCGCCAGCCCGGTGGTGCGCAAATTCCCGATGGTGCCGGGGATCGATCTGGCCGGCACTGTCGAAGTCAGCAGTCATCCGGACTACAAGGTTGGCGATCAAGTCCTGCTCAATGGTTGGGGTGCGGGCGAAGGACACTGGGGCGGACTGGCGCAGAAAGCTCGCCTGAATGGCGACTGGCTGATCCCGTTGCCCGAAGCATTCACCGCCGCGCAAGCGATGGCTATCGGGACGGCCGGCTACACGGCGATGCTGAGCATCCTGGCGCTGGAACACAACGGTGTGAATCCCGAGCAAGGCGAAGTGCTGGTGACAGGCGCCAACGGTGGCGTAGGCAGTTTCGCCATCGCGTTGCTGAGCAAGCTCGGCTATCGCGTGGTGGCCTCCACCGGCCGCACCTCTGAACACGAGTACCTCAAGCAATTGGGTGCCTGTGAAATCATCGATCGCGCCATATTGTCCGAGCCGGGCAAACCGCTGGCCAAAGAGCGCTGGGCGGCGGTGATCGATTCGGTCGGCAGTCACACGCTAGCCAACGCTTGCGCCAGCACCCGAGCCAACGGCACCGTCGCTGCCTGCGGTCTGGCCCAAGGCATGGACTTCCCGGCCTCCGTTGCACCGTTCATTTTGCGTGGTGTGACCTTGGCCGGCATCAACAGCGTGACCCAACCCAAAGCCAAGCGGATACTGGCCTGGAATCGCCTGGCCAAGGATCTGGATTTCGCCTTGCTGCCGCTGATCAGTCACGAAATCGGCTTGAGTGAAGCCATCGATGCCGCACCGCGCTTGCTCGCGGGCCAGTTGCGCGGTCGGGTGGTGGATGTGAATCGCTGATTAGCGGGTCTCGCGTTCCAGCAACTGACGCTTGCGTTCCACGCCCCAGCGATAGCCCGACAGATTGCCGTCGCTGCGCACCACACGATGGCAAGGGATCGCCACCGCGAGGCTGTTCGCGCCACAGGCCTGGGCCACGGCGCGCATGGCTTTCGGTGCGCCGATGCGCTGAGCGATATCGGCATAACTGGCGGTGCTGCCGGCGGGAATCTCCCGCAAGGCTTGCCACACCCGCTCCTGAAACGCCGTGCCGCGTACATCCAGCGGCAAGTCCAGGCCGAGGGCCGGGGCTTCGATAAAACCCACCACTTTGGCGATCAACTGTTCGAACTCATGATCGGCGCCAATCAGGTTGGCGCGCCGAAACTTGTCCTGCAGATCACAGACCAATTGATGCGGGTCGTCCCCCAGCAGAATCGCGCAGACGCCGCGCTCACTTTGCGCCACCAGAATCGCCCCGAGGGAACACTGGCCGACGGCAAAACGAATGTCGTTATTCTGCCCGGCCGCGCGGTAGTCGCCGGGCTTCATGCCCAGCAGTTGATCCGCCGCCTCGTAGAAACGGCTGTTGGAGTTGAAGCCGGCGTCATACACCGCGTCGGTGACCGTTCTGCCGTCCGCCAGGCGTTCGCGAACCTTGCGCGAGCGGTGGGCCGTCGCGTAGCCCTTGGGCGTCAGGCCGGTGACGGCTTTGAATACGCGATGGAAGTGGAAGCTGCTCAGGCCGGCTGCGTCCGCCAGTTCATTCAGCGCCGGCAAGGTCTCGGCGGATTCGATGTGACGGCATGCGGCGGCTACGGTCGTGGCATGCTGTGCGGCGACGTCGCTTTGATCTTTAGCGGCCCGTTTGCTGGGACGATACCCTGCCGCCTGAGCTTGCTCGGCCGTGTCAAAAAACTCGACATTCTGCGGCTTCGGCAAGCGCGCCAGACTGCTGGGACGGCAGTAGATGCCGGTGGTTTTCACCGCATATACAAACTGCCCGTCGGCGCGGGGATCGCGCGCGACCACAGCGGCCCAGCGAGGATCGTTTTCGGTGGCGATGTTTTTCGAATGAGTTGTCATGGCTTCATGTCCGTTGACCCGTTTCATGCAGATTAACTAGCCGGCAGGGGCGCCACACTCCGGGTCTTGCGGTCGAATTCGACGGCTTCATCCAGCAGTACGAAAGGTGAAGTTGATCCGTTGTTCGCCCAACTGAGAGTGATAACCCTCCTTGATCGGCAATATGCCGTGATAACGCAAACGATCCACGCCGCCCCAGACCACGATATCGCCATGCAATAACGGCACCCGCTGGCTTTTGGCGCTGCGTTCGAAGCCGCCGAACAGAAATGTCGCCGGCAACCCCAAGGACACCGACACGATGGGGGCGGTGTGGGAACCTTCGTTTTTGTCCTGATGCAACGACATTCTGGCACCGGGAATATAGCGGTTGATCAGGCAGGAATCAGGCACGAAATCGATAAACCCTGCCTCTCGCGCCGCCGCTTGTGCGAGTTCGAAAAACACCTCGGGCATTTCAGGCCAGGGCAGGCCGGTCTGCGGATCGTTGCGGGTGTACTTGTAGCCGCTACGGTCAGTCGTCCAGCCCCAGGTGCCGCAACTGCTCAGGGCCACCGACATGGTAAAGCCGCCGGGTGTGACCATCTGCCGAAAAGGGGCTGCTGCCAGAACCGCATCCAGCGTCGGCAGCAACCGCTCGAGCCAAGGCAGGGCGAAGCCTCTAAGAACGCAGGATTGTTCGCCGATTTGCTCGCGCCTGGGTTGCTGCTCGGGTTCAGCGTCGGCAAACAGATCGAGGGTGATCGGGCTCATGGGGTCATAGCGCATCGTGAAAGATGATTCCAAGGGTATGCCGTTTTCCACTGTGCAGGCGACTCACGCCGTGACGCAGGGTCACTCGGTAATAGCCACGAACGCCTTTTACCGGGCGTTGATTCACGGCAAAAATCAGCGCGTCGCCTTTCTTCAGACCGATGACTTGCGGGCGCGACTGCATCCGTGGACGTTGTTCGGTCAGCACAAACTCACCGCCGGTAAAATCCTCACCCGGTTCTGACAGAAGAATCGCCACTTGCAGCGGAAAGACGTGTTCGCCGTACAGATCCTGGTGCAAACAGTTGTAATCCTGCGGGCCGTATTGCAGCAACAAAGGTGTCGGGCGTTCCTGACCGGCGGCATGACAGCGTTGCAAAAACGCTTCGTGCGATTCGGGGAAACGGGTCGGCAGGCCCATGGATTCGTACCAGCGATTGGCAATGGGAACCAGTCGAGGGTAAAGCGCGCTACGCAACGAGGCCACCGGATCCGGCAGCGGGTATCGGAAGTATTTGTACTCGCCACGGCCAAAACCGTGGCGAGCCATCACCACTTTCGAGCGAAAGGGTTCGGGCCGCTCGTACAGGGCGCTTATTTCATCGCAGGTCTCAGGGCTTAACAGCGAGCTGATAACTGCGCAGCCATCCTGATCGAGTCGCTGCTCAAGCCGGCCCCAGTCGAGGGAATCGTTGCGAATCGGGTCGGTAAACAAGGGTTCTGACTCCTTGACCAAAAGGTCGAGGCGGCCAGTTTAATGTGTGTTTGGGGAGTGGACACTCCGGCGCTTGCGGTCGAATTCGAAAGGGGAGCAGACGTCCATGTTGTCGCTCCAGATCGCTCCAGATCGCTTTACAGCGCTTTGCTCACGCTGATCTCGCTGATGACATCTTCAGTCTGGCCATGAATAACGTCCAGTGCAGCCCTGGCTTCTTCTTCGGTGCCGTTTTCAAGCTGGGCGAATTCGAAGCGGCGCTCGCCGTTGAGTTTGTATTTGATGACGTACTTGGTCGTCTGAGCCACGGTCATACCTGCCTGTTTTGGTGTGGGCTCAGCTCAGTTTCGAGCTAGAGCGGCGGATGATTTTGATCGAGTGCGTCAGGGTCGGTTTGCGAGTCACGCTGATCGGCCGGCGATTGACCGTGTCGATGGTGATGTTCCAGAAGCCAGTGCTTGGCGCAGTGATCCGGGCCGGGAAGGTGTCGAATGCGCCGCCGTGGTAAGTATGACGGCCGCCATTCTTGAAGCTGCGGAAGTTGGCGTCGTTCATCAAGCGGATGTTGCACATTTGCGAGCACTGGATGACGACGATGTCGTCTTCGTTGAGGTGCTCGCGCTGGTGGATAAATTTCATGAGGCGCCTCCAGAAGGGCTTTTTCTACAAAATCAAAACGATAGCATGGGCGATTGGCGCAGTTTATCAGCCCGAACAGGTTATTATCCGGCTGTCGGGGTCCGCTTTGACAATTAAAAACAGTTATTCGGAATTCTATGAGCGATAAAAGCAGTGAGTCTCGGAGAAAAACAGTATTTGTGCTGTCGGAGGGTCTTTATCGGAGGTTTTGTATGAAGTGGGGGGTTCTGGTCGTGCCGTTGGCATTGACAGTGAGTGGATGTGCAAATGTCTCGGACATCAATGAATCACTGCCCACCATGAGCGTGATTTCAGGCAAGAAGCCCCATGAATACGCGCAGTGTCTGGTCGAGAAATTGGCCGCTAGCCGTGGAGCCTTGCAAGTCGAGCCGCACAAAGAAGGCGTGCGGGTTATCGTGCCGCAGAAGCTCTCATCGGGGCCGGCAGCGGTGTTTGACATCGAAGACCGCTCCGGCGGCAGCAGCATCAAGCTGCATGAACGCATCTCCAATGTGCCCTTGCGCCCATGGGATGTACGCAACGCCGCCACCGCGTGCATATCCGGCTGATAAACTACCCCCAGTCAGCATTGATGCCGTCAAAGTCGCGCTTTGACGGCATTGTCATTTCTGGAGTCGAGCATGAAGCGAGAGCAGGTGCGGGAGCGCCATGCAGAGGGTCATATCTCTGCCACCCACGTGATTCAGAACCCGGCGAATCCGGGGGAGTGGATCGTGTTTTTCAAGAAAAGCGCCGGGCGCAGTTTTTTCCTGGTGGATGACAACGATGAAGTCGAGTCCTTCAGTCGCCTCGATGATTTGATCGAGACTGTGCGCGGGCTCGGGATCAAATTCGCCGAAATTCATATGTAGCTACTTGCAGACCACCACCACGCTGCGATTTTTGTAGTTGCCGACGTCGACGCCCAGGGTCTTGTCGCTTTCCTGGGGCGACGGTGTGCCATCGGTACCGACAATCCGATAGCCGGTTCCGGCGCAAGAGGCATCGGCTTTTTCGTAGCAGGTGGCCCAGGAATTGGCCTCGCCGGAGCAATCGATGGTCAGCCCCTGTTCACCATTGTCCAGGTAGGTTTTTTCAGCCGAGGCACAGCCCGCCAAGGCCAGAACTGCAAACAGCGCCAGTATCGTTTTCATGAAATCAGTCATCGGGAGGGGAAGGGCTGGCGCGAGGGTATAGCGAATGGCCATTTCGGTACAGATAAACCCATCACCGAGTCCCCGTTCAATGCTCGAACGGCATTTGCCGGGGCCGGTCCTGGTCATTTCTTGCGGCGGGGGCTCCGAGCTGGCGCTGCTTCACGGGGTGCGGCCGGGGCAGAGCGGTCGTCCTGGAACACCGCAGCCACTTCCACCGCCATCGCCTTGCTGGGCAATGGGCCGGCGACCTGTTCGCCGTGGTAATTGACTATCCACCACTGACCGTCCTCGTCCTGGCTGACCGAATAACCGTTTGCGTTTTGTGCTGCCGACATATAACTGCCTCGTTGGCGGGATCAAGGCGGCCATGATACGTCAAATGCACGCAAACGGCGCTCATGGGCGTAGAGTGGGACCGCTCGATCCGTCGATCCGTCGAACCGGAAGGCGATTGAACTATTCGCCGGTTTATTTCTCTATGATGGCATCGGTTAGCCAGTGCGGGGCATTGTAAGGTGCGCGCCGCCTGATTAGACTGCGCCGAAACTCGTACACACAGCCCTTTCAAGGACTTATATGATCAAGAAATGCTTGTTCCCAGCAGCCGGTTACGGTACTCGCTTCCTGCCAGCGACTAAAGCCATGCCCAAAGAAATGCTGCCGGTGGTAAACAAGCCACTGATCCAGTACGGCGTCGAAGAAGCACTGGACGCCGGGTTGACCGAAATCTCGATCGTTACCGGTCGTGGCAAGCGCGCCCTGGAAGACCACTTCGACATCAGCTACGAGCTGGAAAACCAGATCAAGGGCACCGACAAGGAAAAATACCTGGTCGGTATCCGTAAACTGCTCGACGAGTGCTCGTTCTCCTACACTCGCCAGACCGAAATGAAAGGCTTGGGCCACGCAATTCTGACGGGCCGCCCGTTGATCGGTGACGAACCGTTCGCCGTGGTACTGGCGGATGACTTGTGCGTCAACCTCGAAGGTGACGGCGTACTGACCCAGATGGTCAAGCTGTACAAGCAGTTCCGCTGCTCGATCGTGGCCATCCAGGAAGTCGACCCGCAAGAAACCAACAAGTACGGCGTGATTGCCGGCGAGATGATTCGCGACGACATCTATCGCGTTCACAGCATGGTCGAGAAGCCAAAGCCTGAAGATGCGCCGTCGAACCTGGCAATCATCGGCCGTTACATCCTGACTCCGGACATCTTCGACCTGATCGAACAGACCGAGCCAGGCAAGGGCGGCGAAATCCAGATCACCGACGCCCTGATGAAGCAGGCCCAAAACGGCTGCGTCATGGCCTACAAGTTCAAAGGCAAGCGTTTCGACTGCGGTGGCGCCGAAGGCTACATCGACGCGACCAACTTCTGCTTCGAGAACTTCTACAAGACTGGCAAGGCTTACTGATAGCGCCTGAGCTGCTTGTACTGAAAAGCCACCTTCGGGTGGCTTTTTCATTTTCTGGCCCCAAATAGTCTGCAGCGCTTGCCCAAAGACCGTCCGCAGGTATGCTGGTCACCTGCCAAGGAGATTGAAATGGCCTACGATTTTGACCTGTATGTAATTGGCGCCGGTTCCGGCGGTGTGCGCGCTGCGCGATTTGCGGCTGGTTTTGGTGCGAAAGTCGCCGTGGCCGAGAGCCGCTACTTGGGCGGTACGTGTGTGAATGTCGGCTGCGTGCCGAAAAAATTGCTGGTCTACGGCGCGCACTTCGCTGAAGACTTCGAGCAGTCGCAAGGTTTTGGCTGGACCCCGGGTGAGGCAGAGTTCGACTGGGCGACGCTGATTGCCAACAAGGATCGCGAGATCAATCGCCTGAACGGCATCTATCGCAATCTGCTGGTCAACAGCGGCGTGACCTTGCATGAAGGCCACGCGAAAATCGTCGATCCGCATACCATCGAGTTCGATGGCAAACGCTACACCGCCAAAAACATTCTGATCGCTACCGGTGGCTGGCCACAGATTCCGGAGATTCCGGGGCACGAGCACGCGATCAGTTCCAATCAGGCGTTCTTCCTTAAAGAGTTGCCGAAGCGCGTTCTGGTGGTCGGTGGTGGTTACATCGCGGTGGAGTTTGCCGGGATTTTCCACGGATTGGGTGCCGAGACCACGCTGCTGTATCGCGGTGATCTGTTCCTGCGCGGCTTCGACGGTGCGGTGCGCAAGCATTTGCAGGAAGAGCTGACCAAGCGCGGCATGAACCTGCAGTTCAATGCCGACATCGAGCGCATCGATAAACAAGCCGATGGCAGCCTGAAAGCCACGCTCAAGGATGGTCGCGTACTGGAGGCGGACTGCGTGTTCTACGCCACCGGCCGGCGTCCGATGCTCGATAACCTGGGGTTGGAAAACACCGGCGTCAACCTCGACAAGAAAGGTTTTGTCGAGGTTGATGAGCAGTATCAAACCGCAGAGCCATCGATCCTGGCGCTTGGCGATGTAATCGGTCGGGTGCAGCTCACGCCGGTCGCGCTGGCCGAAGGCATGGCCGTGGCGCGACGTTTGTTCAAGCCCGAGCAATATCGCCCGGTGGATTACAAGATGATCCCGACCGCGGTGTTCAGCTTGCCGAATATTGGCACTGTCGGCCTGACCGAAGAAGAGGCGCGAGAGGCCGGACACGATGTGGTGATCTTCGAAAGCCGTTTCCGGCCGATGAAGCTGACTCTGACCGAATGCCAGGAGCGCACGTTGATGAAGCTGGTGGTGGACGCCAAGACCGACAAAGTCTTGGGGTGCCACATGGTCGGCCCGGAGGCCGGCGAGATCGTGCAAGGATTGGCGATTGCCCTGAAGGCGGGCGCGACCAAGCGCGATTTCGACGAAACCATCGGCGTACATCCGACGGCCGCCGAAGAGTTCGTCACCATGCGTACGCCGGTTGCGGGTTAATCGTCTTTTCGCGGCGCTGATGCGTCTGGCTCTGTCGCAACGACGGCGGCCAGACGCACGCTTTCATCCAGGCTGGCCTGCAGCTTGATCAGTTCAACTTCCAGCGCTTTGTTGATGTGCAACTGCTCTTCGTTGGCCTGCTTGAGTGATTGGCTTTCCAATAAGGCAATGCGCAAGCGTTCCTGGAGGAGGGTGCGTTCGCTGTCGATACGGTTGATCTGTTCCAGCAGCTGATCCTGTCGGCTGTTGGTGTGCTTGAGTTGCTCTTGCAGCGTGCTCAACTCCCGCAGCGTTCCACGGTTTTCCGTCAGTAAGCGCTCGTTGTCGCGATGCAGTTGGGTGATTTCATCCTGGCGAACCAGTGCGCTTTGCTGCGCCTGACGCAACTCCATTTGAATCTGTTGCACCTGACCTTCGTGGCGGCGCTGTTCCTGCTCGCGTTGGTCTTTGACGGCGTTGCGGTAGTGTTCCAGCGCTTCGCGGGCGTGCAGGTGCTTTTCTTCCAGTGAGCGGATCTGCTCGTCCTTGTCCTGCAAGCGTAATTCGAAATCTGCCAGCGCCTGGTTCAGTCCAGCATTGCGTGTTTGCTCGGTTTGCAGCGTGGAGCGGGTGTCGTGCAGTTCTGCTGATTCCTGGGTCAGCGCCAGGCTTTGAATTTCGTATTGCTGCTGCAATTCGGTATTGGCCTCGCGGGCCTCATGCAGCTGCGTTTCCAAGTCTTTTCGTTGTTGCTCGAACTGTGCGCGTGCCTGGTCGATGGGCTCTTGCGCCTGTTCTTTCAGGCGTTGCGCCAGGCGTGATACCAAGCTTGTCAGCTCATCATCGATAGGTTCGGAAGGTGCTTGCTCGGGTTCGGCGCCGTCATCGAGCTCCTTCATATAGCGATGGATTGTAGTTTTTGAACCGGTATTGCCCATTTCTATCCGCACCGCGTCGATGCTCGGATGTTCGCCCCGGGCGAGGATTGCCAAGCGTGCCGCCTGCACCAGTGCCTTGTTTACGCCGCCACGTGCCATGTGTTCTCCTACGATTTGATACTGTGGTACGTACCACCAATTTGCGCACTGTACCATGATGCGAACAAAGTTAAAATTCTATGTTTAATCATGCGGGATATACTGGTATTACCCCGTGTGATGAGCTGTAATCCGGGTTTCACCCGCCAGAGCGGTACGTTTTTGAGAAGTGAGCCCATGACCGAGCTGGATCGTTACCTGCAAGCCGCCACGCGCGACAACACCCGTCGCAGCTATCGCGCGGCCATCGAGCATTTCGAAGTCAGTTGGGGCGGGTTCCTGCCGGCGACCGGCGATAGCGTGGCGCGCTATCTCGTGGCTCATGCGGGCGTGCTCTCGATCAACACCTTGAAGTTGCGCTTGTCCGCGTTGGCGCAGTGGCACAACAGTCAGGGTTTCGCCGATCCCACCAAGGCGCCCGTGGTGCGCAAAGTGTTCAAGGGCATTCGTGCGCTGCACCCGGCCCAGGAAAAACAGGCCGAGCCGTTGCAGCTTCAGCATCTGGAGCAAGTCGTTGCCTGGCTGGAGCAAGAAGCGCAAACCGCCAAGGCGCAGGGCGATCAACCGGGATTGCTGCGGGCCAGGCGCGACATGGCGTTGATCCTGCTGGGCTTCTGGCGCGGTTTCCGTAGTGATGAGTTGTGCCGCGTGCAGATTGAACATGTGCAGGCCCACGCCGGCTCAGGCATCACCCTCTACCTGCCTCGCAGCAAGAGCGACCGAGAAAACCTCGGCCAGACGTACCAAACGCCGGCCTTGCAGCGCTTGTGTCCGGTGCAGGCCTATATCCAATGGATCACTGACGCCGCATTGGTCCGCGGGCCAGTGTTCCGGGGTATCGACCGCTGGGGCCATTTGAGCGAGGAGGGCTTGCACGCCAATAGCGTGATCCCGTTGTTGCGCCAGGCTCTGGAGCGTGCGGGCATTTCGGCCGAGCACTACACCAGTCACTCCTTGCGTCGTGGCTTTGCCACTTGGGCCCATCAGAGCGGTTGGGATTTGAAGTCGTTGATGAGTTACGTGGGCTGGAAGGATATGAAGTCCGCCATGCGCTATGTTGAAGCCAGCCCGTTTATCGGGATGACTCGAATCGCTGAAAAGCCGTTGACGCCGTAGATCACGTTTTCTTCTATTAATACTGTCGGCTAATAGCGAAAACCAATCAGCAGCATCAGGTTTGCCAATGAGCCAACCGGCGATCGGGTGGGTAGGATTCACTCCATCAACTTCTTAACCCCTGACGGAGAGTCATCGATGCCTATCATTAACAGCCAAGTTAAACCGTTCAAAGCTGACGCCTTTAAAAATGGCGACTTCGTAAAAGTGTCGGACGCTGACCTGAAAGGCAAGTGGTCTGTCGTGTTCTTCTACCCAGCCGACTTCACCTTCGTTTGCCCGACCGAACTGGAAGACCTGGCTGACAACTACGCTGAGTTCGAGAAACTGGGCGTTGAGATCTACAGCGTTTCCACCGATACCCACTTTGCCCATGCTGCCTGGCACAACACTTCGCCAGCCATCGGCAAAATCCAGTACACGATGATCGGCGACCCGACTCATGTCATCTCCCGCAACTTCGACGTGCTGATCGAGGAAGCTGGTCTGGCTGACCGTGGCACCTTCGTGATCAACCCTGAAGGCCAGATCAAAATCGTTGAACTCAACGATGGCGGTGTAGGTCGTGACGCTTCCGAGCTGCTGCGCAAAATCAAGGCGGCTCAGTACGTTGCTGCTCACCCAGGCCAGGTTTGCCCAGCCAAGTGGAAAGAAGGCGAGGCTACTCTGGCTCCGTCCCTGGACCTGGTCGGCAAGATCTAAGTCTGTGACGCGCTTCATCAGGGCGGAACTCCGCACCTTCTAAGTAAGCTGCACCGCCCTTAAAAAACGCCCGGGCGAGATTCGCTCGGGCGTTTTTTTTCGACTTCTTTTTATCAAATACATGGAAATCGCCCGTATGTTGGACGCCAATCTTAAAGCCCAGTTGAAATCGTACCTGGAACGGGTCACCCAGCCGATCGAGATCGTTGCCTCCCTCGACGACGGTGCGAAATCCCAGGAAATGCTCGCATTACTCAAAGACGTTGCCAGTCTTTCCACCCAGATTACGTTGCTCGACAACGGTGATGATGCACGCAAACCATCGTTCTCGATCAATCGCCCAGGGGCCGATATCAGCCTTCGTTTTGCCGGTATCCCGATGGGCCACGAATTCACTTCGTTGGTGCTGGCCCTGCTGCAAGTTGGCGGCCACCCCTCGAAAGCCAGTATCGAAGTGATCGAACAAATCCGCTCGCTCAAAGGCGAGTTCAACTTCGAGACTTACTTCTCGCTGTCCTGCCAGAACTGCCCGGACGTGGTCCAGGCGCTGAACCTGATGGCTGTGCTGAACCCGTGCATCCGTCACGTCGCCATCGACGGCGCGCTGTTTCAGGCTGAAGTCGACGAGCGCCAGATCATGGCCGTCCCAAGCATTTACCTGAACGGTGTGAGCTTCGGCCAGGGCCGCATGGGCCTGGAAGAGATCCTCGCCAAGATCGATACCAGTGGCATCGAGCGTCAGGCCGAGAAAATCAGCGCCAAAGAAGCCTTCGATGTGCTGGTCGTCGGCGGTGGCCCGGCCGGTGCTTCGGCGGCGATCTACGCTGCTCGTAAAGGCATTCGCACCGGTGTGGCGGCGGAACGTTTTGGTGGTCAGGTGCTCGATACCATGGCCATCGAGAACTTCATCTCAGTGCAGGAAACCGAAGGGCCGAAACTGGCCGTGGCGCTGGAAGAACACGTCAAGCAGTACGACGTGGACATCATGAACCTGCAACGCGCCGACAAGCTGGTGCCGGGCAAAAATGGCGAACTGCACGAAATCCATTTCGCCAGCGGCGCGTTCTTGAAAGCCAGGACCGTGATTTTGGCGACCGGTGCCCGGTGGCGTGAAATGAACGTTCCGGGTGAGCAGCAATATCGCAACAAAGGCGTGGCGTACTGCCCGCACTGTGACGGTCCGCTGTTCAAAGGCAAACGTGTGGCGGTGATTGGTGGCGGTAACTCCGGCGTTGAAGCGGCCATCGACCTGGCCGGTATCGTGTCCCATGTAACCCTGCTGGAGTTCGACGTACAACTGCGCGCCGATGCGGTGTTGCAGCGCAAGTTGCACAGCCTGCCGAACGTCACCGTGATCACCAGTGCGCAAACCACTGAAGTGACTGGCGACGGCCAAAAGGTCAATGGGCTGCGCTACAAGGATCGCCAGTCGGACGAGTTGCGCACGGTCGAGCTGGAAGGGATTTTCGTGCAGATCGGTCTGTTGCCTAACACCGATTGGCTCAAAGGCACCATCGAGCTGTCGCCGCGCGGCGAGATCATTGTCGATGCTCGCGGTGAAACGTCGATGCCCGGCGTGTTCGCGGCCGGTGACGTGACCACCGTGCCGTACAAGCAAATCGTGATTGCGGTGGGCGAGGGCGCCAAGGCTTCCCTGAGCGCATTCGATCACTTGATCCGCACCTCGGCGCCGGCATAAACGCCGATGCTGAAAACACAAAAACCCATGAGCGATCATGGGGTTTTTTGTGTCTGATCGTTCCCACGCAGAGCGTGGGAACGATCAGTTCTGCGGTGGGGCTTACATCGGTGCGGGCTGAATGATTTCGACCCAGTAACCATCCGGGTCCTTGATGAAGGCCAGGCTCTTCATGCGACCGTCGTTCAGGCGTTTCTGGAAATCGCAGCCCAGCGATTCGAAGCGCTCGCATGCGGCACGAATGTCCGGCACCGAAATGCAGATATGGCCGAAGCCGCGTGGGTCTGTGTTGCCATTATGATAAGCGAAATCCGCGTCGTTCTCGGTGCCGTGGTTGTGGGTCAGTTCGAGAATGCCGGGGATCGATTTCATCCACTCGGTGCGAGCAGCGGCATCGGCAGGGATCTGGTTTTTATCGACCAGCGCCAGGAAATACAGGCTGAACTCGGCTTCCGGGAAATCACGTTTTTCCACCAACGAAAAACCCAGGACGCGGGTGTAGAAGTCCAGCGACTGAGTGATGTTCTTGACCCGCAACATGGTGTGGTTGAAGACGAATTTCTGGGTGGCGGTGTCGGGTTGGGCGGTCACACCGGGAAAGGTGTTGAGTTCGTGCAGGCTCATGGGCCCTCCGGAAAACAAGCTAAGAATGCTCACAATGATACGCAACGGCTCTGGCATCGCCAAACCAAAACCGCAGGCTTGCCTGACAGCCGGGTGAGGCTCAGACTTTGCCCCTCAATCTGTGAGTGTTCAACGCAATGATCCGATCCTGTCAATTGATGTTCGTCCTGATGTGTTTGCTTTCAGGTGTTACCAGTGCTCATGCAGAGGCTCCGGTCATCACCTGGCCAAATGGATGGACCGTCGAAGCTGTCCCGCAAGACGAGGCCAAACCACAGGTTTCCCGGCAACGCGCAGTAAAAAACGCCCAGGATGGTACACCGGTGATGGTCATGGAATTGACCATGACTCAAGTGGAAAGCGGTCACCAGGTGAATCTGGAAGGTGTGTTGCTGGAAATGCGCAAATCGGTGCAGAAGGACTTTTTTCAGGGTGGGTATCAGAGCGTCTGCAGCAAAATTCACCCGACGACCTTGAGCCGGCTATCGGCGCTGGAAACTACCTGCACGATTACGCAGAACGGTCGACATGTGCTGTCTCAAACATTGGTCGCTGCAGTGGATGCCGATAAGGCCTATGTTCTTTCCTATGCGGGGCAGGCAGAGGTTTATAAGGCAAGTCAGGATGACATAGAGGCTGCTCGAAACAGCTTGAAACTTTAGTTTATGGTTTGCGGCGATCCCTGTAGGAGCGAGGCTTGCCCGCGAAGCTTTACGTGTTCGGCATTTTTTAGATAGCCAAAGGGATTAAGCCTAAAGTTGATCGACATGTAACGAGTTGATCGACGACCTTCGTTGCATTTAGATGCTGTCCATAAAAAAGGTTCTTCACGGAATCCCGGGAAACACAGAAACAAGAACGCCGATTTGATTGATGATGTTCGTGCGAGCAAACACATCTAACAAACCGGCGTTCTTATGCGCGATATTAATACTTTCCTTCCTTTTT
>NZ_FYEB01000002.1:89510-596609 GCF_900187445.1 Pseudomonas sp. Irchel s3b2 | reverse complement strand
GCACCCACACGAATTGCTTGATTCAGTTGTTAAAGAGCGGTTGGTTAAGATCTTTCGTCTCAACCGAGGCGCGCATTCTACAGCAGCCTCTGTTGCTGTCAAGCGGTTATTTTCAGAAGTTTTCAAGGTTTTCCTTAACAACTTCAACCACTTGCGCTTCCGATCTCTCGTTAGCGGGAGGCGAATTCTACAGCGTTACTCGCTGCTGTCAACACCTCTTTTTCTCCGCTTTCGACCGAGAAGACCGAACCGTCAAAAGAGCCAAACATCACCGCTCCTTCAACTCCTTCTGGCTTCGATGAACTGAAGCGTAACCGCTGCCGAAAACTGCGTAACTCTTTGTTTACCAAGGAGTTTTCCGTTTCGACTGCGCCGGAAGTGGGGCGAATTATAGACGTCCAGAATCTGCCGTCAACCCCTGTTTTCAGCTTTATTCGGATTTGAGCGTAATACGCGCAAATGCCTTCTTCCCGGCCTGGCAAACATGGGTCGCGCCCACTACGTATATAAAGGTGCGATCGACAACCTCACCATCTATACGCACACCACCAGAAGCGAGAAGATCGCGCGCCATAGCGGAGTTCTTCACCAGGCCCGCTTTATTAAGGACAGCAGCAATCGGCATATCTTCGGCAGCAGTCAATTCGATCTCTGGCAGATCATCTGGCAGCTCACCGTCTTTCATACGGTTGCCCGCCGCACGGTGAGCATTGGCCGCAGCCTCTTCTCCATGGAAGCGCGCAACGATCTCTTCCGCCAGCTTGATCTTGATGTCACGCGGATTCGCACCCGCCTCAACCTCTGCCCGGAATGTATTGATCTCTTCCATGGAGCGGAAGCTGAGCAGTTCGAAGTAACGCCACATCAGCACATCCGGAATAGAAACCAGCTTGCCGTACATGACACCCGGCGCTTCCTGGATACCGACGTAGTTGCCCAGCGACTTGGACATCTTCTTCACGCCATCCAGGCCTTCGAGCAATGGCATAGTCAGAATACATTGAGCCTCCTGACCATAACCACGCTGCAGTTCGCGCCCCATCAACAAGTTGAACTTCTGATCGGTACCGCCCAGCTCGACATCCGCGCGCAACGCGACCGAGTCATAACCCTGAACCAGCGGATAGAGGAACTCGTGAATAGCGATTGGCTGATTGGTCGTGTAGCGCTTGTCGAAGTCGTCACGCTCAAGCATGCGAGCCACGGTGTATTGCGAAGTCAGGCGAATGAAGTCAGCTGGCCCCATCTGATCCATCCAGGTGGAGTTGAACGCCACTTCGGTCCTGGCCGGATCAAGAATCTTGAAGACCTGAGTCTTGTAGGTCTCGGCATTCTCGAGAACCTGCTCACGGGTGAGCGGAGGACGTGTCGCGCTCTTGCCACTCGGATCACCGATCATCCCGGTGAAGTCCCCTATAAGGAAGATCACCTGGTGCCCCAGATCCTGGAATTGACGCAGCTTATTAATAAGCACGGTGTGACCCAGGTGCAAATCCGGCGCGGTCGGATCGAAGCCTGCCTTAATACGCAGCGGTTGGCCACGCTTGAGTTTCTCGATCAGCTCGGACTCGACCAACAGTTCTTCTGCACCACGTTTGATCAGCGCTAGCTGCTCTTCAACCGACTTCATAACAGACCCGCAAGGCTCAGATTCAAAGGGGAACAACCATACAAGATCGCGCACCAAATACAAGTTTTGCCCGGCGCACGGACGCCAATCCACGGACAGAGCGCTCGCAGACTTGCTTCAGAGATGATTTGGTTATATTTTATACAGTTATTTCGTCTTCATCATGTCATTCATCTTTTCCAATTCATCTTTTCAAAGTCAAAACTACTTATGACCACAGAACCGTCTAAAGCGCCGCCGCTTTACCCGAAGACCCACCTGCTCGCAGCAAGTGGCATCGCCGCCCTTCTCAGCCTGGCGCTTCTGGTATTCCCTTCCAGTGATGTTGAAGCCAAAAAGACGACCCTGAGTCTTGAACTGGAAAGCCCTGCAGAACAACTGACACAAGACCAAGACGCCGCCGACGTCGTCCAAGCCACAAATGAGCCGGCTGCCTCCCCCTTCGCGCAGATCGAAAACAGCGCCGAAGACACTCAGCAAGCAGCCCAGGACACCGCCCAGCCCGCCCCTGCGCCAGCCGTCGAAGAAAAGAAAGCGCCAGGCCATAAGGAAGTGATCGTTGCCAAAGGCGACACTCTCTCGACCTTGTTCGAGAAAGTCGGCCTTCCGGCCACTTCGGTGCATGAAGTACTGGCCAGCGACAAGCAGGCCAAGCAATTCAGCCAACTCAAACATGGCCAGAAGCTTGAGTTCGAACTGAGCCCGGATGGCCAACTGACCAATTTGCACAGCAAAGTCAGCGACACGGAAAGCATCAGCCTGACCAAGAACGACAAGGGTTTTGTTTTCAACCGCATTACCGCCAAGCCCACTGTCCGCTCCGCCTACGTTCATGGCGTGATCAACAGTTCGCTGTCGCAATCCGCCGCCCGAGCCGGTTTGTCCCACAGCCTGACCATGGATATGGCCAGTGTGTTTGGCTATGACGTCGACTTCGCCCAGGATATTCGCCAAGGTGACGAGTTCGATGTGATCTATGAACAGAAGGTCGTCAATGGCAAAGCGGTCGGCAACGGCCCGATCCTCTCCGCACGCTTCACCAACCGCGGCAAGACTTATACCGCGGTGCGCTACACCAACAAACAAGGCAACAGCAGCTACTACACGGCTGACGGCAACAGCATGCGCAAGGCGTTTATCCGGACCCCGGTAGACTTCGCCCGCATCAGTTCGAAATTCTCCATGGGCCGCAAGCACCCGATCCTGAACAAGATCCGTGCCCACAAGGGTGTCGATTACGCCGCCCCACGCGGTACGCCGATCAAGGCTGCCGGTGACGGCAAAGTATTGTTGGCGGGTCGTCGCGGCGGTTACGGCAACACCGTGATTATCCAGCACGGTAATACCTACCGCACGCTGTATGGTCATATGCAGGGCTTCGCCAAAGGCGTCAAGACTGGCGGCAGCGTCAAGCAAGGTCAGGTGATCGGTTACATCGGCACCACCGGTCTCTCCACCGGCCCGCACTTGCACTACGAGTTCCAGGTCAATGGCGTGCACGTCGACCCGCTGGGCCAGAAAGTAGCGATGGCCGATCCGATCTCCAAAGCTGAACGCTCACGCTTCCTCGCGCAAAGCCAACCGCTGATGGCGCGCATGGATCAAGAGAAAACCACCCAGTTGGCTTCGAGTAAACGCTAAGCCATGGCGCTCTATATAGGTGTGATGTCCGGGACCAGCCTTGATGGCCTGGACATTGCGTTGATCGAGCAAACCCCGGCGATCAAGCTGATCGCCACCCATTACATCCCTATGCCTGATTCCCTGCGCGCCGAGCTGCTTGGCTTGTGCGCCAGCGGCCCGGATGAGATTGCCCGCTCCGCCATTGCCCAGCAGAACTGGGTGAACCTGGCCGCACAGGGCATTCACACCCTCCTCGACCAACAAAACCTTAAGCCTGACGACATTCGCGCGATTGGCAGCCACGGCCAAACCATTCGCCACGAGCCGGCGCGCGGGTTCACAGTGCAAATCGGCAACCCTGCCTTGCTCACCGAGCTGACCGGCATCACCGTAGTCAGCGATTTCCGCAGCCGCGATGTAGCCGCTGGCGGACAAGGCGCGCCACTGGTTCCAGCCTTTCATGAAGCCCTGTTTGAAGAACGGCCTGGCAACCGCGCGGTATTGAATGTCGGCGGGTTCAGTAACCTCAGCCTGATCGAACCCGGCAAGCCTGTTGCCGGGTTTGACTGCGGTCCAGGGAATGTCCTGCTGGATGCATGGATTCACCAGCAACGCGGCGACAACTTTGATCGTAACGGCCATTGGGCTGCCAGCGGCAAAGTTGAACCTGTTCTGTTGAACGAGCTGCTCAGTGATCCGTTCTTTGTGACTCAAGGCCCGAAAAGCACCGGCCGCGAAGTATTCAATCTCCCATGGCTGATGCAGCATCTGTCGCAGCTACCGACCTTCGCTGCCGAAGACGTACAGGCTACGCTGCTTGAGCTGACGGCGCTGACCATTGTCGAGTCATTGCAAAGCGCCCAATCGGATACTGAGGAGCTGCTTGTCTGTGGTGGCGGCGCGCACAACGCCACGTTGATGAAGCGCTTGGCCAGCCTGTTGCCGAACGCGAAAGTCAGCAGCACCGCTGCGTATGGTGTAGACCCGGACTGGGTCGAAGCCATGGCTTTCGCCTGGCTGGCCCATTGCTGCCTAGAAGGTATCGCGGCCAACCGCCCGAGTGTCACCGGTGCCCGCGGCCTACGCGTACTCGGCGCCATCTACCCCGCCTGAGCCTAAACCCCAGACAGCAAAACGCCGCAGAGTCCTGAGACCCTGCGGCGTTTGGTAATGCGGTGAGGTGCGATCAGATCGAAAACGAGGAGCCGCAGCCACACGTGGTGGTAGCGTTCGGGTTCTTGATCACGAAACGCGAACCTTCCAGACCTTCCTGGTAATCCACTTCGGCACCTGCCAGGTACTGGAAGCTCATCGGATCGACCACCAGGCTGACGCCTTCGCGCTCGACGATGGTGTCGTCATCGGCCACTTCTTCATCGAAGGTGAAGCCGTACTGAAACCCCGAACAACCGCCGCCCGTAACGAATACGCGCAGCTTCAAGCGATCATTCCCCTCTTCATCGACCAGGCTCTTCACCTTGTGCGCGGCACCGTGGGTGAATTGCAAAGCCGTGGGGGTGAAGGATTCGACGCTCATGCTGACTATCTCCCGGCGTTACGCCGCCATAATGCGTGATGACGCGCATTATCCGCTTCTCCCAGAAAATCGGTCAACTATTGTTACGGTATATCAATCAACCCAATTGCCAAACCACAATGCAAAAAGGCCCGTTCGACGGGCCTTTTTGCTGAGCGGGATAAAGCCTTACGGCAGCATGCCGGCATGGGACAGGCCCAGACGCTCATCCAGACCGAACAGGATATTCAGGTTCTGCACCGCCTGACCCGACGCACCTTTGACCAGGTTGTCGATCACCGACAATACCACCACCAGATCACCATCCTGCGGACGATGGACGGCAATACGGCAAACGTTGGCACCGCGCACGCTGCGGGTTTCCGGATGGCTGCCGGCAGGCATTACATCGACGAACGGTTCGTTGGCATAGCGCTTTTCGAACAACGCTTGCAGATCCACCGAGCGATCCACGACAGTCGCATAGAGCGTCGAGTGAATACCGCGAATCATCGGTGTCAGGTGCGGAACGAAGGTCAGCCCCACGTCCTTGCCCGCTGCACGACGCAGGCCCTGGCGGATTTCCGGCAAGTGACGGTGTCCTTTGACGGCGTAAGCCTTCATGCTTTCCGACGTCTCGGCGTACAACGAACCTACAGAAGCGCCACGACCGGCGCCACTGACGCCGGATTTGCAGTCTGCGATCAAACGAGTGGTATCTGCCAGACCGGCTTCAAGCAATGGCAGAAAACCCAATTGCGTAGCAGTCGGGTAGCAACCGGGCACAGCAATCAGGCGCGCTTGTTTGATTTGCTCGCGATTGACTTCCGGCAAGCCGTAGACCGCCTCCTCCAACAGCTCCGGCGCGCCGTGCGGCTGACCGTACCATTTGGCCCACTCATCGGCGTCTTGCAGACGGAAGTCTGCCGACAGGTCGATGACCTTGGTCCCGGCAGCCAGCAACTCCCCCGCCAGGGCATGGGCGACGCCGTGCGGCGTGGCGAAGAACACCACGTCGCAGGCCCCGAGGGTCTTGATGTCCGGAACACTGAACGCCAGGCCGTCGTAATGGCCTCGCAGGTTCGGGTACATATCGGCCACGGCCAGGCCGGCCTCGGATCGGGAAGTGATCACTACCACTTCAGCTTGCGGATGCTGCGCCAACAGACGCAGCAGTTCGACACCGGTGTAACCCGTGCCGCCGACGATACCGACCTTGACCATAAACCTGCCCTCAACGAACCCACTGGAAAGCCGTCGATAATAGGGCGCGCGCGGCCCTGCGACAACCGCCAAGGTGACGTGCGGACGCTCAAACCTCTACTATCCGGCTACCGTGAATTGGGGAATACCTGAAAATGCTTTATCTGTGGCTCAAAGCGCTTCATATCGTCAGCATGGTCTGCTGGTTTGCCGGCCTGTTTTATCTGCCGCGCCTGTTCGTCTATCACGCCCAAAGCGAAGACACCGTCAGCAAGGAACGCTTCAGTATCATGGAGCGCAAGCTATACCGGGGCATCATGGGCCCGGCGATGATCGCCACCCTGGTGTTCGGCATCTGGCTGATCAGCCTCAACCCAAGCGCCTACTTCACCCAAGGTGCATGGATGCATGCCAAATTGACCCTTGTGGTAATCCTGATCGGCTATCACCACATGTGTGGCGCACAGGTAAAACGTTTTGCCCGTGGCGAAAACACCCGCAGCCATGTCTTTTATCGCTGGTTCAATGAGGTGCCGGTTCTGCTATTGCTGGCTATCGTAATTCTGGTCGTCGTTCGGCCGTTTTAATCCAACAAGTGCAATTCACCCGGGGTACTTCCAATGTCGCTGCCCGCTTTGCTCGAACAACGCTTGCATCTGCCCGTGGTGGTGGCGCCGATGTTCCTGATTTCCAACCCTGAACTAGTGCTCGCTTGCTGCCGTAATGGCGTGGTGGGCAGCTTTCCTGCGCTGAACCAGCGTGAGAGCAGCGGTTTCAAGGCCTGGCTGGAAGAGATCGAAGCAGGGCTGGCGATACTGGAAAACCCCGCGCCTTACGCGGTGAATCTGATTGTCCACAACAGCAATCCGCGATTGCAGGCGGATCTGGCGATCTGCATCGAGCACAAAGTGCCGATCGTAATCACCAGCCTCGGTGCCGTGAGGGAACTGGTCGACGCGGTGCATGGTTACGGAGGCCTGGTATTTCATGACGTGACGACGCGTCGTCATGCGGAAAAAGCGGCTGAAGCCGGCGTGGACGGTTTGATCGCCGTGGCTGCGGGCGCCGGTGGTCACGCCGGGACCTGGAGTCCGTTTTCGCTGATCGCGGAGATTCGCCAGTTTTTCGACAAGACTCTGCTGCTGGCCGGCTGCCTGAACCATGGCCATGAGATTCTTGCCGCTCAATTGCTCGGCGCGGATTTGGCCTACTTCGGTACGCGATTTATCGGTACCACTGAAAGTCATGCGCCTGACGCGTATAAGGAGATGCTCCTGACTTCCAGAGCCGCAGACATCGTCCATACTCCAGCGGTGTCGGGAGTACCGGCAAGCTTCATGCGCCGGAGCCTGGAGGCCGCCGGTTTCGACATGGCAGCCCTGCAAGGCAAGGGCGAGGTGAACTTCGGTTCCAAGCTCAAACCGTTGAGCGATGAAGCCAAAGCCTGGAAAACCGTATGGTCCGCAGGCCAGGGCGTCGGAGAGATCGAGGACCTGCCGAGTGTCGATCAATTGGTCGCACGTCTCGATGCCGAATACCGCAAGGCGCTGGAACTGGCGGCGGCGTTGCCCAAGCGCTGGCCGCGCTGACAGGAAAACTTGGCCAGCCCAACCCGGCCACCCCTACACTCCAAACTTGCAATAACGTCTATTACAAACTCTCGCGACAAGGATGCCTCGGCCATGAGCGAAAACCGTTTCAAGATCGTCTTCGAAGGGGCTCTGTTGCCAGGTATTGACGCCATCACCGCGAAGCTCAATCTCGCCGAGCTGTTCAAAAGCGATGTCGCGGCCATCGAACGCCTGTTCAGTGGACGCAAGGTTGCGCTCAAACGCGATCTGTCACACGCCGATGCGCAGACTTACCTTCAGGCGCTGACGAAAACCGGCATCGATGCGCGAATCGAAACCGAACCCTCCATTGAACTGAACCTGTCCGACGTTCACGAACACGCTCCTGCCAACAATCAACCTGTCATCGCAGACCCCGATTCTCCCTATGCACCGCCCCGAGCCTCTGTCGGCGAAGCATTGCCGGAGTTTTCTGCACTCAAGGCATTCAGTTTCGTTGGTCGCATCGGTCGCTTGCGCTTTTTGGCCTGGACGATGGCGCTTACGCTGGTGACGCTTGGCGTTGGCGCCGTGCTGGCAATTTTCGGTTTCGCACTCATCAGCACGGACTCGACTGCTGGTTTGATTCTCGCTGGTCTGCTGGCCTTTATCCTGGTCGTGGTGCTTGCCTTCATCAGCATCCAGTTCAGTGTGCAGCGCCTGCACGATATCGGCTGGTCCGGCTGGCTCTGGCTGCTGAACCTTGTGCCGATCGTAGGAAGTGTTTTTCCGTTCGTGATAATGATCATGCCGGGTAACAACACTGCCAACCGGTATGGCGCACCACCGCCGCCCAACAGCAACGCGGTCAGGGTGCTGGCTTCGCTATGGCTGGTATTTATCGCACTCATGTTTGTCGGCGGGCTGACTGGAGGCCTCACCGCGATCCAGGATGAGTACGAAAGCGCCACCGAGAGCACCTATCAAAGCAGCGCGGTGATCACCGACGAAGTTGAAGTGGAGCCGGCCGAAGAGGCCGAACAAGCGCCAAATTCATCCGATGATGCAGCCGAAGCTGCCGAGCCCACTGTAGACTCTGCGAAAGAATGAACAGCGCTCCCCGCCCGTGACACCCGCGTCGCCGGCGCGGAGCTGTTGCGATGGAGAACTGCATGACCCGTTACGCTCTGATCACTGGCGCTTCCAGCGGCATCGGCCTGGCGATGGCCGAAGCGCTGGCCCGGCGCGGCCGCAGCCTGATTCTGTTGGCCCGACAGCGTGATCAGCTGGAAAGTATTGCGATTGAACTGACTCAACGTTTTGGTGTGGAAGTGCTGTTTCGCGCCTGTGACCTGGGCGAGCCGCTGAGGCTGTCCGGTTTTTTGCTGGAGCTGGAGGAAGGCGACCGGCAGATCGATTTGCTGGTCAACTGTGCCGGCATCGGCACTTGCGGACCGTTCCTGGCCCAGGACTGGATGACCGAACAGGACCTGATCGAAGTGAACATCCTGGCCCTCACTCGTTTGTGTCATGCCATCGGCAACAGCATGGCCTTGCAGGGCGGCGGGCAGATTCTGAACGTCGCCTCGGTCGCGGCATTCCATCCCGGGCCATGGATGAGCACCTACTACGCCAGCAAGGCTTACGTACTGCATTTTTCCGAAGGTTTACGCGTCGAGCTGAAGAAATGCGCGGTCAAGGTGTCGGTGCTCTGCCCCGGCCCGACACGCACGGCGTTTTTTCGCACTGCGCAACTGGACACCGACAAACTGGTCGAGAGCAAACTGCTGATGAGCCCAGAAGAGGTCGCGCTCTATACCGTGCGCGCCCTGGAGAAAAATCGCGCCATTATTATCCCCGGTCGCCTGAATCGCTGGTTCGCGTTCCTGCCGCGGCTCGGCTCACGCTGGTTGACCCGGACAATCGCGGGCATGGTCAACAAAGCCTATTGCCCGCGCTGATCAATCCTCAAGGCAAAAGACTGGGCTCTGACATAACCCATGGTTACACTCAGGCCAGCCCAAACAACGGAGAAAACAGCTGTGGATACTCTGTTCACCAAGATCATCAACCGGGAAATCCCGGCGAAGATCATTTACGAGGACGACCAGGTACTGGCCTTCCACGACATCGCGCCACAGGCACCGGTGCATTTTCTGGTGATCCCGAAAAAAGCGGTGCGCACGCTTAACGACCTGACCGAGGACGACAAGGCATTGGCTGGGCATATTCTGTTCACTGCCCAGCGTCTGGCCTTGGAACTGGGTTGCGAAGAGGGCTTCCGCGTGGTCATGAATTGCAATCCACTAGGTGGGCAGACCGTCTATCACATACATATGCATGTATTGGGTCAGCGCCAGATGCACTGGCCGCCGGGCTGATCCACCATCCTACCCCTGTAGGAGCGAGGCTTGCCCGCGAAGGCGTCCTCAAGTGCGCCAAAAGCTTCGCGGGCAAGCCTCGCTCCTACAAGATTGGTGTCGCTCCCACCGGAAATGACTCGGCGCAAACCCTCCCCCGGCCGATTGGGTTAAACTGGCCGCCGAGATTCTTCCCGGAGGTCAGCATGACTACCCAACGTCACTACTCGCCGATTGACCGTCTTCTGCTGCAAGCCGATGCCGCGATGCGTACTTTGTTGCCCTTCAGTGGTCAGCCCTACCGTCCGTCGCCTGCCATCGTGCAGCCGGATGCGCAAATGAGCGACGAGGACACCCGACACGTCGCCGGTTTGATGCGCATCAACCATACCGGCGAAGTCTGCGCCCAGGCGCTGTATCAAGGTCAGGCCCTGACCGCCAAGCTGCCGAAAGTGCGCGCCGCCATGGAGCACGCCGCCGAAGAAGAAATCGACCATCTGGTCTGGTGCGAACAACGCATTCATCAGTTGGGCAGCCATACCAGCATCCTCAATCCGCTGTTCTACGGCATGTCATTCGGGATTGGCGCGGTCGCCGGGCTGATCAGCGACAAAGTCAGCCTGGGTTTCGTTGCTGCCACCGAGCATCAGGTCTGCAAACACCTGAACGAACACCTTGAGCAATTGCCTGCCGAGGACGAAAAATCCCGGGCGATTCTTGAGCAGATGCGCATCGATGAAGAGCATCATGCTGAAAGTGCGCTGGATGCGGGTGGATTTCGTTTTCCGGCGCCGGTGAAGTTCGGGATGAGTTTGTTGGCCAAGGTGATGACCAAGAGTACTTATCGGATCTGAGGATCAGGTTGTTAAATAGGGTCTTCGCGGGTAAGTCGGATCGCCGCACCGCTCGCTCCTGCAAGGGTTCTGTATTCCAACAAATAAAAAAGGCGACTACCGCAAGGTAGTCGCCTTTTTTGTACTCAGAAATCTTAGCTCGGCATGTTGCGCGCGAATGTCGATTCAACCGAGTTCGATGATTTCGTAGTCGTGGGTAATCACCACGCCGGCCGCGCCGAGCATGATAGAGGCCGAGCAATACTTCTCGGCCGACAGCTCGATGGCGCGCTTGACCTGGGCTTCTTTCAGACCTCGGCCTTTGACCACGAAGTGCATATGGATCTTGGTGAAAACCTTCGGATCTTCGGTCGCACGCTCGGCTTCGAGGAAGGCTTCGCAGCTTTCGACGGCCTGACGGGATTTCTTGAGGATGCTAACCACATCGAAATTGCTGCAACCGCCAACACCCAGCAGGAGCATTTCCATCGGCCGGACACCCAGGTTACGACCGCCGGCATCGGGCGGACCGTCCATGACTACGACATGACCGCTGCCGGATTCACCGAGGAACATGGCTTCGCCAGCCCATTGGATGCGTGCCTTCATCGCCAAGACTCCACTGTATAAAAAAGGGTCGCCAGCTTAGCACGAGCCCTTGATTGGCAGCGCTTCGCTTTCCTAGGACATAAGCATCTGCGCCTGTAGGTAAATTCTCGAATCTTCTAAGAATGCGTCTGTTAAGCTGACGTCAATTCGATGGCGCATAGCCAGCTTTGTAGCGAATAAAAGATCGCAGGCTTCGCCAGCTCCTACAAAAAACAAACACACCGTGCAGTCTTTTCGGGATACAACCATGGTTGCTATTGCCCCCACTCCCAAAATCAAGAATCTCGACAAGCTGTTGATGCACTGTCAGCGCCGTCGCTATGCCGCCAAGAGCAACATCATTTGTGCCGGTGACCGCTCGGACACGCTGTTCTTCATCATCAAAGGTTCGGTGACCATCCTGATTGAGGATGACGACGGCCGCGAAATGATCATTGCCTACCTCAACTCCGGCGATTTCTTCGGCGAGCTGGGTCTGTTTGAGCAGGCCGGCCTGGAGCAGGAACGCAGCGCTTGGGTGCGCGCCAAAGTCGAATGCGAAGTCGCGGAAATCAGCTACGCGAAATTCCGCGAGCTGTCCCAGCAGGATCCAGAGATTCTTTACGTACTCAGCGGACAAATCGCACAACGCCTGCGCAATACCACGCGCAAAGTCGGCGACCTGGCGTTTTTCGATGTGACCGGTCGCGTTGCGCGCTGTCTGCTGGAGCTGTGCAAACAGCCGGATGCAATGACCCACCCCGACGGCATGCAGATCAAGGTAACCCGTCAGGAAATCGGCCGGATTGTCGGTTGTTCCCGTGAGATGGTCGGCCGCGTGCTCAAGGATCTGGAAGAGCGCAACCTGGTCGACGTCAAAGGCAAGACCATGGTGGTCTTCGGTACGCGTTAAGTTCGAAAACTCAAGCCCCGAGCATCTGCGCCAGCATCTGTCGATACAGTTGATCGAGACGAGTCAGGGCATCCGGCGCCGCAAACTTTTCATGCAGAGCGATGTGGCTTTCGGCGCGAACCCGCTGCTCCAGGCCACAGGCTTCATTGAAGCGATTGACCGCCGCGACCATCGACTCTCGCTCGTTATCGATCAACATCGCCCCGTGTACCAGGCCGACCGGACGCTGACCGCCCTTACTCTGGCGCCAACGCTGAGCGGTGCCGACCATCTTTCGACCATCGAGGTTGACGTTGAAACGACCATCGCAGAACGCACCCTCGATTTCGCCCAAGGATGAAGTGCCGCCCAGCTCATCCAGTAACTGACAGATCGGATCGCACAGGCGCCGGTAGCCGGTTTCGATGCGGTTCAGATCGCCTTCGCTGCGCGGTGGGGCATAAACCAGTGCGATGTTGATCGTCGAGGCCGATTGCGGCACTGGCTCGCCGCCGGTTTCGCGCAGCAGTACTGGCCAGCCGGCGGCAGCGGATATTTCGCACGCCGCCTCGAACTGCGGCAGACGATTCAAGCGACGGGGCATGACCAACGCGCGGTCCGTGGGTTGCCAGAACAGCAGACCGAATTCCGAATCACCGGCGCACACATGGGCCAACAGATCCTGTTCGGCGAGCAGGCCGGCTTCGATGGTCAGAGGGGTTGGTGAGGTCATAAGGTATTCCATTGGACATGAAGTCTGTGGTGCTACTTATGCCGCCATCGCGAGCAGGCTCGCTCCCACATCGGATCTCTGATGTCAGTAGATCTCTTGTGGGAGCGAGCCTGCTCGCGATGGGGTCGACTCGGTCTGCGTGTAATCAGTCGAGCGTAGAACCGCTCACTGGAATACCGCGCTCGGGAAAGAACAGGCGCTGCAGTTCGGTACCCGGGCTTTCGGCGCGCATGAACGCTTCGCCAACCAGGAACGCATATACATCGCTGATTTCCATCAGCTCGACATCGGCCCGGTTTAGGATGCCACTCTCGGTGATCACCAGACGATCACGCGGAATACGCGGTAACAGGTCGAGGGTGGTTTCCAGATTGACCTCGAAGGTGTGCAGATTGCGGTTGTTCACGCCCACCAGCGGCGTGTCGAGGGTTTTCAAGGCCCGCTCCAACTCGTCGCCGTCGTGGACTTCCACCAGCACATCGAGACCGACGCTTTTCGCCACGGCCGCCAACTCGGCCATTTTCACATCGTCCAGTGCGGAGACGATCAACAGCACGCAGTCAGCGCCCAGGGCACGGGATTCGACGATCTGGTACGGATCGATCATGAAGTCCTTGCGGATCACCGGCAATTGGCACGCCGCCCGGGCCTGTTGCAGATAAGCGTCCGCTCCCTGGAAGTAGTCGATATCGGTGAGCACCGACAGGCAAGTCGCCCCGCCCTTTTCGTAACTCCTGGCAATGTCCGCAGGAACGAAGTTCTCGCGAATCACGCCTTTGCTTGGCGAAGCCTTCTTGATTTCAGCAATGACCGCCGGCTGTTTTGTCTTGGCCTGATCGATCAATGCCTTGGCAAAACCACGGGGGGCATCGGCCGCCTTGGCCAGATTTTCCAGCTCCGCCAGACTCACACGAGCGCGACGCTCGGCAACTTCCTGAACTTTGCGGGCCAGAATATTTTCCAGAACCGTCGGTACACTCATCCCTCATTCTCCACTTTGAATACCGCGGTAAATGCACCCAACTCCTCAAGTTTTTCCCGAGCGAGGCCTGTGTGCAGCGCATCGTGCGCCAGGGCAACGCCTTCTTTCAAACTGCTGGCATGGTCGGCGGCGTACAGCGCGGCACCGGCATTAAGCACGATCATCTCGGCGGCTTTCTGGCCGTTCTCAGTCTTGCGCTTGCCCAAGGCATCGCGAATCAGCTCCAGGGAGGCCGCCGGGCTTTCCACCGCCAGACCGTGTAGGCTTTGACTCTTCATCCCCAAGTCTTCAGGTTCGACCCAATACTCGGTGATCTGATCATTCTTCAGCTCAGCCACAAAGGTCGGCGCCGCCAGACTGAACTCGTCAAGGCCATCCTTCGAATGCACCACCAGCACGTGTTTGCTGCCCAGGCGTTGCAAAACTTCCGCCAATGGCCGGCACAACGCCTGACTGAACACACCCACCACTTGATGTTTCACACCGGCCGGATTCGTAAGCGGACCGAGCATGTTGAACAAGGTGCGCAAGCCCAGCTCGCGGCGCGGGCCAGCGGCGTGCTTCATGGCGCTGTGGTGGGTCTGGGCAAACATGAAACCAATGCCGACGTTGTCGATGCAGCGCGCTACTTGAACCGGCGTCAGGTTCAGGTAGATACCCGCGGCTTCCAGCAAGTCGGCGCTGCCGCTTTTTCCCGACACTGCACGGTTACCGTGCTTGGCCACGGTGCAACCGGCCGCCGCGACCACGAACGAGGAGGCGGTCGAAACGTTGAAGATATTCGCACCATCACCGCCGGTACCGACCACATCGACCACGCCGTCGAGGGTGTTGAGTTCGACCTTGTCCGCCAACTCGCGCATTGCCGTCACGGCACCGACGATCTCATCGATGCTTTCGCTCTTCATGCGCATGGCCATCATGAACGCGCCGATCTGCGCATCCGTGCATTGCCCGGTCATGATTTCGCGCATGACATCGCGCATCTCATCGGTACTGAGGTCGAGGTGGCCGACGATACGGCTCAGGGCTGTCTTGATATCCATGGAAAGTCCTTAGCGCGTGCCGCCGGTTTGTTTGAGGAAGTTGGCGAACAGCTCGTGACCCTGTTCGGTGAGGATAGACTCAGGGTGAAATTGCACACCCTCGATGTTCAGCGTCTTGTGGCGCAGGCCCATGATCTCGTCGACCGAGCCGTCTTCGAGCTGGGTCCAGGCAGTCAGTTCGAGGCAATCGGGCAGTGTTTCGCGCTTGACGATCAGTGAATGGTAGCGGGTGACCGTCAGCGGGCGATTCAGGCCTTCGAATACGCCCTTGTCCTCGTGAAATACCGGACTAGTCTTACCGTGCATGACTTGACGGGCACGGACCACATCACCACCAAAGGCCTGGCCGATGGACTGGTGACCCAGGCAAACGCCGAGAATCGGCAATTTGCCTGCGAAGTGCTTGATCGCCTCAATGGAAATACCGGCTTCGGTCGGGGTGCAAGGACCGGGAGACACGACAATGCGCTCAGGCTTGAGAGCTTCGATTTCGGCAATAGTGAGTTCATCGTTGCGCACGACTTTGACCTCGGAGCCCAGCTCGCCGAGGTATTGCACAACGTTGTAAGTAAAAGAGTCGTAGTTATCGATCATCAGCAACATGGCATTAAGAACCTCTTGAATTCACTGACTTTTAATACGGCCTTCAATGATTTACCCGCAGTGCGCTGCGCTTTGACAGGTGCTGGAGTGGCGCCAGCAAAGCGGCATTTCATACAGGTAAAGAAGGCAAAACGGTACAGGTCCGGCCAGGCCGGCAGAAAAGATTCAGGCGCGCCAACGCCAACGGGCGTGTGCCTTGATGACTTGATCCAGGAGTTTGCTGACGATCAACACGGGGAAGGTCTCATTCATACGTCTCGGCACAGTAACTTAGCTGGGCGGAGCGTGCAATATGGCCGGGGCGACAGCTCGCGAAACAAGCGCAGGGTTCGCGATAGATGGCAAAGGGCCGGAAGTTTTTGGTACTGTCGTTTCGCTTACAACAACAATAAATAAACGGACTTGCTCATGATCAAACAGACGTTGTTTGTACCGCTCGCCGGATGCCTGCTCGCTGCTGCCTGTTCTCAGGCGATTGCCGCGCCCAACCCTTATTCGAATTTCGTCGTCTTCGGCGACAGCCTCAACGATGCCGGGCAGTTTACCGACACGGGTGGCCCTGCCGGCGCGACACAGCGTTTTACCAACCGGACCGGGCCGGTCTATCTGGATGGCAGTGGTGAATTACGCTCATTGAACTCCACGCAATTGTTGGGTGGTCGCCTCGGGTTTTCGCCTGACCAGACCGCCGCCTCGACTTCGGCCGTGCGCGCGAATGAAGGACTGGTGGATGGCAACAACTGGGCCGTCGGTGGTTACCGTACCGACCAGATTCTGGACTCCATCACCACCGAATCCGCCACGGGCGAACGCAGCCGCGCGGGGTATCTGCCAACGAACAACTTCCGCGCCGATCCGAATGCGCTGTATTACATTTCCGGGGGCGGCAACGACTTCCTTCAGGGCCTCGTACTCAATACCACCCAGGCCAACGCCGCGGCTGATCGCCTGGCCGACAGTGTGCAGACACTGCAAACCGCGGGCGCCAAATATATTGTGGTCTGGCTGCTGCCGGACCTGGGCCTGGCGCCAGCCGTTAACGGCAGTCCGTTGCAGACAACGATTTCGCAACTGAGTACGGACTTCAACCAGCAGTTGGTGACCCGACTCGCCGGGATCAATGCCGAAATCATCCCGCTGAACATTCCACTGCTGTTGCAGGAAACCTTCGCCGACCCGGCGCGCTTCGACCTCGCCATCGGTCAGAACCTGACGGCTACCTGCTTCAGCGGCAACGGTTGCACGGAAAACGCCGTGTATGGCATCAACAGTGCAACCCCGGACCCGAGCAAACTGATCTACAACGACTCGGTTCACCCCACTGAAGCCGGGCAAAAACTGATAGCCGATTACGCCTATTCCTTGCTGGCGGCACCTTGGGAACTGACGTTGCTGCCGGAAATGGCCCACGCCACCTTACGCGCTCATCAGGATGAACTGCGTAGCCAGTGGCAATCCGACTGGGAGAACTGGCAAGCCGTCGGCCAATGGCGCGCGATTATCGCCGGCGGTGGTCAGCATCTGGATATCGACAACCAAAGCAGCGCCGTCAGTGCCGATGGCAGCGGCTACAACCTGAATATCGGCGGTAGCTATCGTCTCAATGAAGCCTGGCGCGTCGGTGTGGCAGCAGGCTTCTATCGCCAGAACCTGGACGCCGGTAGTAACGATTCGGACTACAAACTCAATAGCTATCTGGCGACCGCTTTCGCCCAGTTCCAGCAGAATCGCTGGTGGGCCGATGCCGCGTTGACCGGTGGCAAACTGGATTACGACAATCTCGAACGCAAATTCGACCTGGGTGTCAGTGAAGGCGCGGAAAAGGGTGATACCGATGGCTATCTCTGGGCCTTCAGCACTCGCCTTGGCTATGACATTGCTCAACCGGGCAGCGAATGGCACCTGTCACCGTTCATCAGCGCCGATTACGCCAAAGTGGAAGTCGACGGCTACTCGGAAAACAGCAACCGCTCCACGGCGCTGACTTTTGATGATCAGACCCGAGACTCGAAACGCCTGGGTGTCGGCTTGCAAGGCAAATACAACTTCACCCCTCAGACCCAGGTGTTTGGGGAATATGCCCACGAACGTGAGTACGAAGATGACGTTCAGAAGGTAAATATCGCCCTCAACAGCCTGCCAGCGAACGACTTCACGCTGGAAGGTTATACGCCGCAGAGTCACTTGAACCGCGTGAGTCTAGGGGTCAGCCATAAATTGACCGCCGACTTGGCGTTGCGTGGTGGTTACACATTCCGCAAGGATGATGACTTTACCCAGCAGGGCATCAATGTTGGGGTGACGTTGGATTTCTGACCCTGCGCAGGCGGTTTGTGTAGGAGCTGGCGCAGGTACAAGATCAAAAGATCGCAGCCTTCGGCAGCTCCTACACGGGAATGCAGGCACAAAAAACGCGCCGCCCTTACAGGCGCCGCGTTTTTTTATGGTGAATGCTTTCTGTGGCGAGCGAGCTTGCTCGCGCTCGGCTGCGCAGCAGTCGTCAGAAGGCCTGCTTCGCAGGCCAGCGGGAGCAAGCTCCCTCGCCACAAAAGCCCGCCCCCACAGGTATTGCGTGAACTCAGGTGTCTGGCGTCTGCTCGGCAAGGGCCACGGCGCGGAACATGGCGCGGCGCTTGTTCAGGGTTTCTTCCCATTCCAGCGCCGGCACCGAGTCGGCAACGATGCCGCCACCGGCCTGTACGTGCAGTTCGCCGTTCTTGATCACCGCGGTGCGAATCGCAATCGCGGTGTCCATGTTGCCGTTCCAGGCAAAGTAACCGACCGCACCGCCGTAGACACCACGCTTGACCGGTTCCAGCTCGTCGATGATTTCCATCGCACGAATCTTCGGCGCGCCAGACAAGGTGCCTGCCGGCAGGATCGCCCGCAGCGCATCCATGGCCGTCAGCCCAGCCTTCAATTGACCGGTGACGTTGGACACGATGTGCATCACGTTGGAATAACGCTCGATAACCATCTTCTCGGTGAGTTTCACCGAACCGATCTCCGAAACGCGACCGGTGTCGTTGCGACCCAGATCGATCAGCATCAAGTGCTCAGCGATTTCCTTGTCGTCCGACAGCAGGTCTTTTTCCAGCGCCACGTCAGCTTCTTCATTGGCGCCTCGCGGACGGGTGCCGGCAATCGGGCGCACGGTGATCAGGTTGTCTTCGACCCGCACCAGCACTTCCGGCGAACTGCCGACAACGTGGAAGTCGCCGAAGTTGAAGAAATACATGTAAGGCGTCGGGTTGAAGCAGCGCAGCGCCCGGTACAGGTCGATAGGCGCAGCCTTGAAGTCGATCGACATACGCTGGGACGGCACAACCTGCATGCAGTCACCGGCCAAGATGTATTCCTTGATGGTGTCGACGGCTTTTTCGTAATCGTTCTGGGTGAAGCTCGAACGGAACACCGGATCAGCCGATTGCTGCTTGCTGAAGTCCAGGCCACGGCGCGGAGTGATTGGCTGACGCAGTTGTTCCAGCAGTGCTTGCAGGCGCGCCTGACCTTGCTCGAAAGCGTCTTCCTGCGACGGATCAGCCAGGACGATCGCGTGCATTTTGCCGGCGAGGTTATCGAACACCACTACCGCGTCGGACACCATCAGCAGAATGTCTGGTACGCCCAGTGGATCCGGGTTCGGGCATTTGCCCAGACGCTTCTCCACATAACGCACGCAGTCATAACCGAAGTAGCCCACCAGACCACCATTGAAGCGCGGCAGACCGGCGATGGTCGGCACGTTGTAGCGCGCCTTGAAGGCTTCGACGAAGGCCAGCGGGTCTTCAACATCGTGGTTTTCGATCTCGACGCCGTCGTGGGTCACGCTGACGTGATGATCGTGAACCCGCAGCACGGTGCGGCACGGCAGGCCGATGATCGAATAACGGCCCCATTTCTCGCCGCCCTGCACCGACTCCAGCAGATAAGAGTTCGGCTCGTCGGCCAGCTTCAGGTAGATCGACAGCGGCGTGTCGAAGTCGGCCAGGGTTTCGCAGGCCAGGGGGATGCGGTTGTAGCCGGCAGCGGCCAAACGCAGGAATTCTTCGCGGATCATGAGGTGCCTCGTGGCTTGAGGGTCTAACGGTCAGGTGTGCAAACGCGCCGGTACGCCGGCCAGGAACAAGTCAGGCGCGCCAACGCCAGCGGGCCAGGGCCTTGATGACTTTCATCCAGAGTTTGCGAGTGACCACCACGATGGCGTTTCCAGGAGGGGATTGAACAGCGTCGGGCAACGTTATCTCAGCGGCCGGATCCAGGCAACCGGGAATTAGTTTGCGCAGATCATCGATCACCAGCGCCGGCGATTCTTCGGCAATCGGTCGACCGTGGTTATAACCGTAACTGAGGGCCACGCATTTGACCCCCGCCGCTTTCGCCGCCAGCACATCGCTGCGCGAATCGCCAACGAACAACGACTGCGACGCCGGAATGTTGGCCATTTTCATCACGAAAAACAGCGCGGCCGGGTCAGGTTTTTTCTTCGGCAAAGTGTCGCCACCGATGATCCATTTGAAGTAGCGGCCGATCTTCATCTGATCCAGCAGCGGCGCGACGAAGCGCTCCGGCTTGTTGGTGATTAGCGCCATTTCGACGCCTTGTTTACTCAGCCACTTGAGGGTGTCACGCACGCCGGGGTAAACCACCGTCAGCTCGTGACCATCCTCATAAAAGCCGTTGAACAATTCCAGGGCATGCTCGGCCTCGACCTCATCGACACCCTCGCCGTCGATGTGGTTGGCCAAAGCCCGGCGCACCAGCATGTGCACGCCGTTGCCAACCCACTCTCGCACCGGTTCGATACCGGCAGGTTGACGCCCGAGTTTGAGCAGCATGTTATCCACAGCCGCCGCGAGATCAGGGACCGAATCGACCAGCGTGCCATCCAGATCGAACATCACCAGCCGCGGCAGACGCCCGGGGAACAGCTGCTCAAAACCGCTCATGGGCGAGCCAGCGCCAGTTCGGAGCGCATTTTTTCAATCACTTCCTGGTAGTTCGGCGCATTAAAGATCGCCGAGCCGGCCACGAAGGTATCGGCGCCCGCAGCAGCGATTTCGCGAATGTTGTTCACGTTCACGCCACCGTCGATTTCCAGGCGAATGTCACGTCCGGAAGCATCGATCAGCGCGCGCGCTTCACGCAGCTTGTCCAGGGTGCCGGGAATGAACTTCTGCCCGCCAAAACCTGGGTTGACGCTCATCAGGAGGATCATGTCGACCTTATCCATCACGTACTTGAGCACGTCCAGCGGGGTCGCCGGGTTGAACACCAGGCCCGCCTTGCAGCCGCCTTCGCGGATCAATTGCAGGGAGCGGTCGACGTGCTGCGTGGCTTCCGGGTGGAAGGTAATGTAGGTCGCACCGGCCTCGATGAAGTCACCGACGATGCGGTCCACCGGGCTGACCATCAGGTGCGCGTCAATCGGCGCAGTTACGCCGTATTTGCGTAGCGCAGAGCACACCATCGGGCCGATAGTCAGGTTGGGTACGTAGTGGTTGTCCATGACATCGAAGTGCACGAAGTCGGCGCCGGCGGCCAGGACGTTGTCCACTTCCTCGCCCAGGCGGGCGAAATCGGCGGAGAGAATCGACGGAGCAATGACGAAGGGCTGCATGACGCACCTTTTCTGAGCAGAATCACGATGGCGCGCATTGTATACCTCATGCTTTGACGCGCGCACCGTGCTGCGATGATTGGGTACTAATAGGCCGCTCGGTAGATCTTCTCGATATCGACGGCGCTCAGCTTGCGCGGATTGTTGCGCATCAGGCGTTCGATGCCAGCGGCTTCCACGGCCATGGTCGGGATCGCGTCCTCGGGCACTCCGAAACTGCGCAGGCCCAATGGGATTTCCACCGCTGCGCACAGCTCGGTCATCGCCTCCACGGCTTTGTCCGCCGCTTCGTTGGCGCTCAGATGAGCGGTCTTCACCCCCATGGCCTCGGCAATATCCTGCATGCGCTCCACGCAAGCCATCTTGTTCCAGGTCATGACATACGGCAGCAGCAAGGCGTTGCTGACGCCATGGGCAATGTTGAAACGCCCACCCAGCGGATACGCCAACGCATGCACCGCGCCGACCCCGGCATTGCCGAACGCCATTCCGGCCATCAGGCTCGCGGTGGCCATGTCTTCGCGGGCTTGCAGATGGGATGGATTGGCGTAGGCCTTGGGCAGCGCCTTGGTAATCAGTTTGATCGCGCCAATGGCCAGGGCATCGGTGATTGGCGAAGCATTGAGCGACAGGTAGGACTCGATGGCATGCACCAGCGCATCGACGCCACTGGCGGCGGTGACACTGCGCGGGCAGGTCAGGGTCATTTGGGGGCTGACCAGTGCCACGTCCGGCAACAGGTAATCGCTGACTATGCCTTTCTTCAACTGCGCGACCTTGTCGGAGAGGATGGCCACGCTGGTCACTTCCGAACCGGTGCCGGCAGTGGTCGGGATCGCAATCAGCGGCGGGCCTTTGCGCGGTACCTGATCGATGCCGAACAAATCCTCCAGCGCGCCGTGGTAACCGGCATAGGCGGCAACGCTCTTGGCGATGTCGATGGCACTGCCACCACCGAGGCCGATCAGCCCGTCATGCCCGCCTTCGCGGTAAACCCGCATGCAATCTTCGACGATGGCGATTTCCGGATCCGGCAACACCCGGTCGAAAATCTCATAGCTGCGCTCGCCCAGTTGCGCCAGCGCCAGCTCCACCGTGCCGGACTTGAGCAATGCGGCGTCGGTGACGATCAGCGGATTGTCGATATCCAGACGCGTGAGTTCAGCCGCCAGTTGCTCGATGGCCCCTGCTCCGGTGATCAGTTTGTGAGCGATTTTGAAAGAGGAAAGACTCATGTGCGCAACCTCTTATAGATAGGGGAGCTGGGCACAATAGTAGCTGGGGATTGGGGGTTGCCTGCTATTCAGATCATAAATGACCGGAGACTCCCTGACGTTCCCACGCTCTGCGTGGGAACGATCAAACAGGTTGATCGAGGTATGGCTTCAGACCTGCGCGGTGCGCAGTTTTTCGCTGCGCCCGCGCAGCCATTCCAGGGTCAGCAACAGGATCACCGAGAACGCGATCAGCAGCGTCGCGGCAGCGGCAATCGTCGGGCTGAGGTTTTCGCGGATGCCGCTGAACATCTGCCGAGGCAAGGTCGCTTGTTCCGGACCGGCAAGGAACAGCGTCACTACTACTTCATCAAATGAGGTGGCAAAGGCAAACAGCGCACCGGAAATCACACCCGGCGCAATCAATGGCAATGTCACCCGACGAAACGCAGTCAGCGGCGAAGCCCCCAGGCTTGCAGCGGCCCGCACCAGGTTTTGGTTAAACCCCTGTAAGGTCGCCGACACCGTGATGATCACAAACGGCACACCCAATACGGCGTGCACGACGATCAGCGAGATATAGCTGTTGCCAAATCCCAATGGCGCGAAGGTCAGGTAACTGGCCACACCAATGATCACTACCGGCACCACCATCGGCGAAATCACCAGCGCCATCACCAGCGGTTTACCCGGAAAATCACCCCGAGTCAGGCCGATTGCCGCCAGCGTGCCGAAGATCATCGCCAACACGGTGGCCGCCGGGGCCACGATCATGCTGTTCTTCAACGAACGCATCCATTCGGCCGAGGCGAAGAAGTCCTGATACCAGTGCAGCGAGAAACCCTGCAGCGGGTACACCAGAAAACTGCCCGAATTGAACGACAGCGGAATGATCACCAGCACCGGCAGAATCAGGAACAACAGAATCAAGCCGCAGAGAATCCGCAAGCTGTAGAACCACACCCGTTCGATGGGCGACATATAAGGACTCAGCATTTCATTCTCCCCTTAGCTCAGGCGCAGGCGACTGGCGCCCACCAGCCAGCTGTAAATCAGATAAAGCACCACGGTCGCCAGCAGCAACAGCCCACCGAGTGCGGTCGCCATACCCCAGTTGATGCTGGTGTTGGTGTAGAAGGCGACGAAATAACTGACCATCTGATCGTTTGGACTGCCCAGCAACGCCGGGGTGATGTAGTAGCCGATGGCGAGGATGAACACCAACAGGCAACCGGCGCCGACACCGGCATAGGTTTGCGGAAAGTACACCCGCCAGAAACTGGCGAACGGGTGGCAGCCAAGGGAAATCGCTGCCCGCATGTAGGTCGGCGAGATGCCTTTCATCACGCTGTAGATCGGCAGAATCATGAACGGCAGCAGGATGTGCACCATCGAGATGTAGACCCCGGTGCGGTTGAACACCAGCTCCAGCGGCTTATCAATGACGCCCATGGCCATCAGGCCGCTGTTGATCAGGCCACCCGATTGCAGCAACACGATCCACGCGGCGACCCGCACCAGAATCGAGGTCCAGAACGGCAACAGCACCAGAATCATCAGCAGGTTGCTTTGCCGCGATGGCAGGTTCGCCAGCAGGTAGGCCAATGGATAGGCCAGCACCAGACAGATCACGGTGATGATCAAGCCCATCCAGAAGGTCCGGGCAAAGATGTCGAGGTAGATCGCCTGATCGGGGGTGGCCGGGGCCACTTCGCCGAGGTCGTCGATACGGTGATCGACGGCGGCCAGCAGGTAATAAGGTGTCACGTTACTGGTATTGCGGCGCACGACCTGCCAATAGGCCGGATCGCCCCAACGCTCGTCCAGCGCTTCCAGTGCTTCCTTATAAGAAGTCGGCTCAGTGGCGAACGGCAAGGCGCGTGCGGTTTTGGTCAGCAGGCTGCGGTAGCCGGCCAACTCCATGTTCAAGCGTTTGGACAAGTCGCCCAAGGTCTGATTCTTGCGGGCTTCTGCCAGGTCTTCGCTGGCGGCCTTGTACACAGGCTCTGCCGGGAGGCCGCGACCATCCCAACTGGCGATGGCCGCCACGGTGCGCGGCATAGCGCCGACCACTTCCGGGTTACCGACGCTTTTGTAGAGCAGCGCTACGATCGGCACCAGAAACACCAGCAACAGAAACAGCACCAATGGCGCGATCAAGGCTTGTGCTTTCCAGCGGTTGACCCGCTCGGCATGCTTGAGCCGCTGCTTCAGGGTGGGGTCGGTGCCCGCGTTCACGGGAACGGCGATAGCCATGGCGTACTCCGGAAATCTTTGGTCATTGCAAAGGTGGCAAACGCCACCTCGAACTTTTGGTGCTGATCGTTCCCACGCTCTGCGTGGGAACGCATCCAGTGACGCTCTGCATCACAGGGACGCGGAGCGTCCCGGGCGGCATTCCCACGCAGAGCATGGGAACGATCATCCGGTGAACCGTCGTCCCGTGTGACTTGCTTACTTCGCAGCCCAGGAGTTGAAGCGCTGTTCCAGTTGCTCGCCGTTATCAGCCCAGAAGCTGACGTCGATCTGCACCTGGTTGGCGATGTTTTCCGGGGTGGTCGGCATGTCTTTCAGGACATCCTTGGACAGCAAAGGCACGGCTTGGGTGTTGGCCGGGCCGTAAGCGATGTTTTCCGAGTAGGTCTTCTGCTGCTGCGGAGCCACCGAGAACGCGATGAATTTTTTCGCCGCTTCGGCACGGGTCTTATCCAGACCTTTCGGAATCGCCCACGCGTCGAAATCGTAGATACCGCCGTTCCACACCACTTTCAGGTTGCTTTCTTTCTGTACCGCCGCGATCCGCCCGTTGTAGGCCGAGCTCATGACCACGTCGCCGGAGGCGAGGTATTGCGGCGGTTGTGCGCCGGCTTCCCACCATTGGATGCTTGGTTTGAGCTCATCGAGTTTCTTGAACGCGCGATCCTGACCGTCTTTGCCGGCCAGCACTTTGTAGACGTCTTTGGGTGCAACACCATCGGCCATCAAGGCGAATTCCAGGGTGTACTTGGCGCCTTTACGCAGGCCGCGTTTGCCCGGGAATTTCTTGGTGTCCCAGAAATCCACCCAGCTGGTCGGAGCGGTTTTCAGTTTGTCGGCGTTGTAGGCCAGCACGGTCGACCACACGAAGAAGCCCACGCCGCACGGCTGGATAGCGCCTTTGACGTAGTCTTCGGTCTTGCCGAACAGCGCAGGATCGAGCTGCTCGAACATGTCTTCGTCGCAACCACGGGACAGCTCTGGCGATTCAACTTCCACCAGATCCCAGGACACGCTCTTGGTGTCGACCATGGCTTTGACCTTGGCCATCTCGCCGTTGTATTCGCCAGCGATGATTTTGCCGTTGCCTGCCGCTTCCCACGGTGCGTAGAAGGCTTTGACCTGCGCCGCCTTGTTCGCCCCGCCAAAGGACACCACGGTCAGGTCCGGGCCCGCCGCCATCGCGTGCGCCGCACCCATCATGCCCACGACCAGGGCGGTGAATTTCAGGGATCTCAACATTTATTGTTCTCCAACTGCAGGGTTAGTGTTGGTGAAGCAGGGGGCGATCAATGCGCCTCTAGAAGTGGGTCGAGCGCGCGAACGTGTTCGACCTGCCAGCCAAGCGGTACCACATCGCCGACGGCGAGCGCGGGATCGAGCTCGGCAATCGGTTGTTTCACAAAGAAGTCGGTCTTGCCGCAGACTTCCAGGCGAACCCGGACGTGGTCGCCCAGATAGATGAATTCCGCCACCCTCCCTGAGAAGCGGTTGACGCAGGACTCGCTCGAACCATTGAGGCTCACGCGCTCCGGGCGAATCGACAGCGTGACGGGTTCGCCGGTCTTGCCGACGTTAACCGCCAGGGCTTCAACCTTTTCACCGCGACCGAGCTCAACCACGCAGCGATCGCCGGTGTGACTGTGCAAGCGACCGTTGAGACGATTGTTCTCGCCGATGAAGTTGGCGACGAAGGTGTTTTTCGGTTCTTCATAGAGGGAGCGCGGCGGGGCGATCTGCTGAATCTCACCCTGGTGGAACACCGCCACACGATCGGACATGGTCAGGGCTTCGCCCTGGTCGTGGGTCACGTAGACCACAGTCACGCCGAGGCGCTGGTGCAGGTGTTTGATTTCCATCTGCATGTGTTCACGCAGTTGTTTATCCAGTGCGCCGAGGGGTTCGTCCATCAGCACCAGCTGCGGTTCGAACACCAACGCACGGGCCAGGGCCACACGCTGCTGCTGACCGCCGGACAGTTGCGCCGGATAGCGCTGGGCGAAGGCGTCGAGCTGAACCATGCTCAAAACACGTTTGACCCGGTCACCGACATCGCTCTTGTTCAAACCACGCACGGTCAGCGGGAACGCCAGGTTCTCGGCCACGGTCATGTGCGGAAACAACGCATAGTTCTGGAACACCATGCCGATATCGCGCTTATGCGGCGGCACATTGTTGATGGAGCGCCCAGCCAGTTGAATCTCCCCGGCGGTCGGCGTTTCGAAACCGGCGAGCATCATAAGACTGGTGGTCTTGCCGGAGCCGGACGGCCCGAGCAAGGTGAGGAATTCGCCTTTGCGAATATCCAGGTTGAGGTCTTTGACGATCAGGTTCTCGCCGTCGTAGCTCTTTTGCACTCCACGAAAGCTGACCAGAACATCGCTGGCCCCTGCGCTTGAATCAACCTGGCTCATACCCACACCTTTGTTATTGATGACTGCTGTGGACTAAGCCTAGTGGACGCTGGGAGCCGCGCAAATCGGGGCGCAGGAGAGAATCGCCTCAGCCGGATGGAAGGTTGCGGGTAGGGATTGCCCTACAAGGATGGCGGGGATGGATATGTCGAATCAGGATAGCGACAGGCGGTGAGCTGCAAGCCGCAAGAACAGGCAAAAGTGGCTTTGTGAGCATGTCGCAAATGGACATGCCGACATGGCCCTCTGTAGGAGCGAGGCTTGCCCGAGAAGGCGATCTCACTGGCGCTAAAAGCTTCGCGGGCAAGCCTCGCTCCTACAGGGATCGCGTAAAGATTCAGAGGAGTTTGTGCTCCATGGCGTACTTCACCAGTTCGGCCAGGGAGGTGATGTTGAGTTTTTGCATCAGCCGCGCCTTGTGGGTACTGATGGTTTTGCTGCTCAGGGCCAGTTGCTGGGCGATGTCGTTGACGTTGGCGCCCTGAGCCAGGCGTTCGAACACCGAGAACTCACGCTCCGACAGCAACGAGTGCAGCGGCCGTGAATCAGTCAGGCCGACTTCGAAAACCATGCGGTCGGCCAAGTCCGGGTCGATGTATCGCCCGCCCGCCGCGACTTTGCGGATTGCCGTCAGCAGCAATGCCGGATCGCTATCCTTGGTCGCATAGCCTGCGGCGCCGACCTTTAACGCCCGTGCGGCCATTTGCGCTTCGTCGTGCATCGACAACACCAGAATCGCCGGCGGGTTGTTCAGCGCGCGAATCCGCGGAATCGCTTCCAGACCGTTGACCCCGGGCATGGAGATATCCAGCAACACCACTTCGCACGGAACATGGCGCAAGGTGTCGAGTAACTGCTCGCCATTGCTCGCCTCCCCTACCACCAGCAAGTCCTTGGCCAGGCCGATCAATTGCTTGATGCCTTCGCGAACGATGGTGTGGTCTTCGGCTACCAGTACACGGATCACGTTCTTCTCCATTCTTGTTATGTCAGAGCCAAGATCTATCGCGGGCAAGTCCAAACAACTTAAAACCATCAGGCCTCATCCAACGGCACTCGCACACTCAGGGTCGTCCCCTCCCCCGGCTCACTCTCAAGTGACAACTGCCCACCCATGATCAGCACCCGCTCACGCATGCCGACCACACCAAAGGATGTCGGCCTGCCAGGGGCGGCGATAAATCCTACGCCATCATCGCTGACAGTCAGACAAAGTTCATCGCCCTCAAGGGCCAGCGTCAGTTCAACAGTATGCGCCTGGGCGTGGCGCATGACATTGGTCAGCGCTTCCTGAAGGATCCGGAACAGCCCGATGGCCTTGGCATCGCTGAGCACCGGCAAGTTATCCGGCACCTGCACCAGGCATGGAATCTGCGTGCGCGCCTCGAACCGCCGCGCCTGCCATTCGATGGCCGAGGCGATCCCGGCATCGAGAATCGGCGGCCGTAGCGCCGTGGCCACATCGCGCACCAGTTGAAACAGCTGAGCGATCAAACGCTTCATGCTATTCAAGCGCTCATGCAGACCTGGGTCGAGCTGGGCGTAGGCCAGTTCGCACATGGATGTTTCCAGCTTCAGCACAGTCAACATCTGACCCAACTCGTCGTGAACTTCCCGGGCAATCCGGGCCTTTTCCTCTTCCCGCACGCTCTCCAGGTGCGCGGACAACTCACGCAATTGCTCGCGGGAGCTGGCCAGCTCCAGTTCGATGCGTTTGCTCTCGGTGATGTCCCAGACAATCCCGTCCCAGACATAGGTGCCGTCTTCAAGTCGGCGGGTGATGGCCTTGATCTCAGCCCAGCGTTGTTCGCCCTGACGGGTCAGAATCCTCCCCTGCCACGACCAGTCACTGTCGGTATCCAGTGCATGATCCTGAGTCTGGTGATAACTGGCCCTGTCATCCGGATGCACCAGACTGCGCAAGCCTTTGTCCCGATGGGCCAGAGTCGCGGGCGAGTAACCCACCAGACTCTCGCTGCCTTCACTGATGTAGGCAAAGTCGATCTGCCCGGTCACCGGCGCACGCTCCAGACGAAAAACCAGTCCGGGGACGTTGGCGGCGATCCCTTGCAGCCGCGCTTCGCTTTCCTGCAACGCAGCCAGGGCGCGACGACGTTCGGTGACATCATTGAGGTAAACCACCAGGTATTCGCCATCGCGAAAACGCAAGAAGCTCAATGAAACATCCGCTGGCAGAATACTGCCATCCGCTCGCACGCAATTGGTTTCGAAACTTTGCGGCCTTTCTTCACTGGCCCGAGCGCGTTTCCACAGGCTCAGCCAACGGTCCATGTGCAAACCGGGTTCGAAGTCGATCAAGGGCCGATCAATGATTCCGCCCGCCGGGTAGCCGAGCATGGTTTCGGCCGCGCGGTTGGCGTAGCGCACATGGCTGTCCCAGTTGACCCAGAGGATGCCGACGGTGCTCTGATCGATGGAAAATTGCGTGAGGCGCAAGGCCTCTTCGCTGGCCTCACGCAGGGCAATGTCTTCGCGCGCCGCCAGCAATCGTTGCTCCAGACTGTGTTGCTGACGACGCTGCCAGAACAAAATGGCCATGCTGCTCAGCAGCAACAGCACCAAGAGCAGGCTTAGGTTTTGCCAGAAACCCGGCGACTCGGACAGCCGCGGATACTTGGGTTGCAGCCATTGATTGTGCAGTTGCTCCAGGTCCTTGGCCGGGATCGCTCGCAGCGCGCTTTCGACGATGCCAGCCAATTCCGGCCAGTCTCGACGCGTGGCCACTCGCAGCAGTTGCGGGAAACCGATGTCGCCCACCACGACCAATCCGGAGAACTCGGGCTCGGCAGACAGACGCCCGAACTGCGCTTCATCGACCACGGCGTAACCGGCCTGCTGACTCAACAACAGTTGCAGCGCCTGGCGTTCCAGAGGCACGCCTTGCAGGTTCAGATGGGGATAGTTGCTGCGCAAATAATCGGCAGTGGCGCTGGGCATGCGCACCGCAACGCGAGTCTGGCTATCGAGTTTTTCCAGCTCCACGGCACCGGTGCGCTTCTGGTCGCTGACCACCAATTGCGGCACCCGCATATACGGGTCGGAAAACTGCCAGAGCCGCAAAGCCGCAGGTGTTTGCGTCAGCCCCGGCGCGATATCGATATCGCCTTCACGCGCGGCAGCTTCCAGTTGCGCAAGATCAGGATAATTACGCCAGCTCAGCTCGATCTTGAGCGCCTTGGCCAGCCACTTCATCAGCTCGACGTTAACCCCGGACAAGCGCTGCAAGCGGCGATCGTATTGCGCATAGGGCGTTTGCAGCACCACCCCGACCCGCAACTCGCCATGCTGCGCCAGCCATTGCTGCTGCGCTGGCGACAAGTGCACGATATGCGCCGGTGGCGCGGGCGCCGCCCAGCCCATCAAGGGAAACCACAACCAGCCGATAACCCACAGGCAGCGAAAATGCATCATCGAAGTCTCACACACTGACAAATACTGACCAACCCATTAGGCTGCCGGAATAACTTCTGGCCTGGAATATCCGATGCCCCCTGTCTACCGCCTGGCACTGCCAGCATTGTGCCTGTCGTTGATCCTGCCTTGCGCGTTTTCCGTCGAGGCGGCCGACCCGGCACCTGCCAGTGCGGAAAAACCCGCAGAAGAAAAACCGGTCGAACGTCAGCCGCTGCTTGAGCGTAGTCAGGAAGAAGCGGCAGCACTTGTGCGAAAAATCCCTGCACAGGAACAGCAACAACTGCAAGCCGGCACCGACAGCTTTCTCGCCTTGTGGAAACCGGCCAATACCGCCGAACCCAAAGGCGCGGTGATCATCATCCCGGGCGCCGGCGAAACCGCTGACTGGCCGCAAGCGATCAGCCCATTGCGCCACAAATTGCCAGACGCCGAATGGAGCAGCCTGAGTATCACCTTGCCGGACCTGCAAAGCGAAGCCATTGCGCCACGGATCGTCGAAGTGGCGCCAGTGCCCAAAGCGCCTGATGCCGGTAGCAAAGACTCAACCACCGCGACGCCCATCGAACAGGCGGCCGGCGGCGAAGCGGAAGTGACGGACAAGGCGATCGCCGAAACCACCGAAGAACAGGCCAAAGCCGATGCGGAACGAATCTTCGCCCGCATCGACGCCGCCATCGCCTACGCCGAACTGCAAAGCGCTCGCAACATCGTCGTGCTGGGTCATGGTACCGGCGCTTACTGGGCCGCGCGTTATCTGAGTGAGAAGCAGCCATCGCAAGTCGAGAAGCTCGTGATGGTCGCCGCCCAGACGCCCGTTACGGCGAAGCCCGAACTGGCCGAACTGACGCCGACAATCAAGCTGCCTACTGTCGACATTTTTTATATGGATAAGCCGCTGGATCGCAACGCGGCGCTGGAACGCTTACAGGCCAGCAAACGCTTGAAAACTTCGGGGTTCAGTCAGGTTTCGCTCAAGGCGCTGCCGGGGAATGCCAAGGCGGAGCAAGAGCAGTTGGTCCGTCGGGTGCGGGGTTGGTTGAATCCTCAACCAGCGGCGGACTGATAGACCGGGTTGGACCATTCGCGGGCAAGCCTCGCTCCTACAGGTTTTATGAACGCCGCATATTTGGGCATGACACGAAACCTGTAGGAGCGAGGCTCGCCCGCGAAGACGGAATCACTGGCGATACAACTCAGCCCTGCTAACGAAAATCCCGTCGCTCACGAATCAACGAATAGGCATTGTGCAATTCACGGGTCTTGTCCGTGGCCTCGCGAACCTGCAACGCCGTCGCACCGCTGCCGGCAATCTTGTCCGGGTGGTGGCGACTGAGCAAGCGTCGATAGGCGCGTTTGATTTGCGCCGGCTCACTGGTCGCCGACACTCCCAATAGTCGCAAGGCGTCTTGATAAGTTACGGCGCTGTTGACCAGCGGGCGCTTCTGCGGTTCGTAGTCGCTCGCCAGAGCCTGTACCTGTTGCCGCGTCCACCCTAACCATTTGCCCCATTGGGTAATCAGCTCGCGCTCACTGCGACCGGCGCGGCCGTCGGCCCAGACCATCCGCCAACAGGCACGCAACACACCTTCCGCCGCATGGGGTTGAGCACTCAGGCGTCGCAGATAACCGCGCAACCGGTCATTTCCTGACTTACCGCGATTGAACGCCGCAATCGCCCGACGTTGCGCCGATTCAGTCATCTCCAGCGAGCGCATTTCCTGCCGCGCCTGCTGGATGTGGCCATCCACAACCCGTCCATCGCTCTTGGCCAATCGGCCCAGCAATACGAACAGCAGTTCATCGTTGCGCAGCACCGAACGACCACCGAACTTTTCCCATAAATGCGCCCAGCTTTGCAGGTGCAAGCGCCGGTCCAGCGCCTGTCCTAACAAAGCGCCGAGCATGGCCCCCGGAATGCTGGCTATGGCAAAGCCCGCTCCGGCTCCAATCAGAGTCCCTGGCCACAACATGTCAGCGTCTCGCTTCTATCAAAGTTTCTACTTCAGCCAGGCGCTCATGAGTACCGACATCCACCCACTGCCCATTCAGGCGTTCGCCGGTCACTAGTCCATCGACCATGGCTTTGCGCAGCAGCGGCGCAAGCTTGAAGGCACCGGCCGAGCAACCGTCGAACAGCTGTGGGTGCAGCACAGCGATGCCGCTGTAGGTCAGGGTTGATGTATCCGGCCGGCCGTCCTGCACATGGCCATCGACCAACGTGAAATCTCCACTCGGGTGATGCGCCGGGTTGTCCGCCAATACTAGATGAGCGAGCCCGACGATGGGCTGATGCAACACGCTGAAGTCGTAGTCGGTCCAGATGTCTCCGTTGACCACCACAAAAGCCTCGTCCCCCAGCAACGGCAACGCGCGGAAAATTCCACCACCGGTTTCCAGCGGCTCACCTTCCGCCGAATACTGAATGCTCACGCCATACCGCGAACCATCGCCCAGAAAATCTTCGATCTGCTGACCGAGCCAGGCATGGTTGATCACAATCTCGGTGAACCCTGCAGCCGCCAAGGCGCGCAGGTGATATTCGATCAGGGGCACTCCGCCGGCGCGAACCAGCGGTTTTGGCGTGGTCAGGGTCAACGGACGCATGCGCTCGCCTTTACCCGCCGCCAGAATCATTGCCTTCATTCATTCGCTCCAGCACGCAGACTGGCCAGCAATTCACCCAGCTCCGCCAATTCAGGGCGACGGGCGATGACCGCGTCTATATAAGCAAAGAAGCGTGGCACATCGCCGAGGTAGCGTGGCTTGCCATCGCGATGGCAGATGCGGGTGAAAATGCCGATGACTTTCAGGTGTCGCTGCACGCCCATCAGGTCGCTGGCACGCAGGAAATCTTCAAAGTCTGGTTGAACCGGAATGTCGAGCGCGCCGGCTTGCTGCCAGTAATCCTCCAGCCAGCCACGCACGCGCTCTTCAGGCCAACTGAGGAATGCGTCCTTGAACAGGCAGGTCACGTCGTAGGTCACAGGGCCGTAGACCGCGTCCTGGAAATCCAGCACACCGGGATTCGGCTCGCTGAGCATCAGGTTGCGCGGCATGTAGTCGCGATGCACCAGGACTTTGGGCTGGGCCAAAGCGCTGTCGATCAGCAGATCGCTGACCTGCTGCCACAGCGTTTGCTGCGCCGAGTCGAATTCGATGCCCAGTTCGCGCTTCACGTACCATTCGGGGAACAGTTCCAGCTCGCGACGCAGCAGTGCCACGTCATAACTCGGCAGTGGTGCCACCATCGGCAACTGTTGGAAAGCCAACAACGCTTGCAGGGCATCCTTGAACAAATCGTCAGCGTTTTCGCTGTCGATCACGTCCAGGTAAGTCTTGTTACCCAGGTCATTGAGCAAAAGAAAACCACGCTCGAGGTCTTCGGCATAAATTTTCGGCACGTTTATTCCGGATTTCGCCAGCAGAAACGCAATATCCACGAAGGGTTTGCAGTTTTCCTGGGGTGGTGGCGCGTCCATTACGACGAAGCTTCGGCCTGCGCCTTCCCAGCGAAAATAACGTCGAAAACTCGCGTCGCTACTGGCCGCGGTCAACGTGGCCGGGGGCACGGAGCCCCAGCCTTGTTCAGCAAAGAGGATAGCCAACTGTTCATCGAGCCAAACTTTCAGGTGTTGCAAGCGTACATCTTGATCAGGCATTGCAAGGGTCTCCGACGGCGCTAGCCGTCAAGCGGGTCATGCTTTATTATCCGACATCTTTTTCAGACCATCGAGAGGCGTGCGGCCCACACCGCGGGCAGATGGCACGCAGGAAGCCCGGACTAATAAGATGGCATTGAAATCCCCCGCGTTTCGTAAAAAATTTCCGTTGTTGGTCACCGGCAGTCTGCTGGCCCTGCAACCCCTGGCCACGTCGTTCGTGGTCGCCGCGGAACAGTATGACTGCTCAGTCTCTGCTTCGGGTGCCTGGGACTGTGCGCCAAAGGCGCCGGCTGCGGCATTGCCACCCCGTCCTGTCCATGACGGCAGCGCCGTTTCCGCCACCGGTGAAGCCCCGGCAGACACCGGTTCCAGCGCAGACACCGGTGCCAAACCTGTGCTGGTTACCGAGTCCAAGGGCCGCGGCCTGAAGTCGCGTAGTGAAGACTACAGCCACCTCGACTGGGTTCCACGCGAGAAGCTCACCGCAGCGCAATTGGCAGAAACCGGTCCTTACTGCTCTGGTTCCTATATCGAACCGATTCGTCCTGGCATGAATGACAAGACGAATAAAAGTGACGCTCCGACCTTTCTCGGGGCCAAAGCCTCTCGCTATAAGCAGGATGAGCAGGTCGCAACCCTGGCCGGTGACGTGGTCATGCGTCAGGGCAGCATGCAGGTCGAAGCCGACGAAGCGAACCTGTATCAGGCCGAGAGCCGTGGCGAACTGAGCGGCAACGTCCGTGTTCGCGACAACGGCGCACTGATCGTGGGCGACCACGCCGACGTGCAGCTCGACACTGGTGAAGCCAAGGTCGACAACGCCGAATACGTGATGCACAAATCGCGTATCCGCGGTAACGCGCTGTACGCCAAGCGTGCCGAGAACGCGATCATCCGCCTCAAGGATGGTACGTACACCACGTGCGAACCGGACAGCAACGCCTGGCAGCTCAAGGGCAACAACATCACCTTGAACCCGGCCACCGGTTTCGGTACCGCGACCAACGTGACACTGCGGGTCAAGGACATTCCGGTTCTGTATACGCCGTACATCTATTTCCCGATCGACGACCGTCGCCAGTCCGGCTTCCTGCCGCCGACCATCGGCACCGGCAGCGATACCGGCTTCCTGCTGGTCACCCCGTATTACTTCAACCTGGCACCGAACTACGATGCCACGTTGTATCCGCGCTACATGAGCAAGCGTGGCCTGTTGATGGAAGGCGAATTCCGCTACCTGACCAAATCCAGCGAAGGTCAGTTCGGCGCCGCGTACCTCAACGACGAGAACGACGATCGCAAGCTGCAGAGTGAATACGAAAAAACCCGCTACATGTACAACTGGCAGCACAAGGGTGGCCTCGACTCGCGCGTCTTTACGCAAGTTGACTACACCAAGATCAGCGATCCGTATTACTTCCAGGATCTGCAGACCGACCAGATTGGCGTGAAAAGTTCCGACTACGTGAACCAGCAGGGCTCTGTCAGCTATCGTGGCGACAGCTATACCGCTCGTTTGAACGCCCAGGCTTATCAACTGGCGACCGTTTCGAACATCACGCCGTATGATCGTTTACCGCAGATCACCTTCAATGGTCAGCTGCCATATCATCCGGAAGGGTTGAATTTCGATTACGAGACAGAGCTGGTGCGGTTTGAGCGTGACCTGCTCGATGGGAACTACGTAAACGAAGACGGCACGGTCGCACCGCGTCTTGATAACAACGTACAAGGCCTGGCACGAGCCAACGGCAACCGCTTGAACCTCAAGCCGGGTGTCAGCCTGCCGCTGGACTGGACTTATGGTTTCTTGAAACCATCCCTGAAGTACCAGTACACACAATACGATCTGGATCTGGATGGCACCGGCAAGAGCCAGATTGCTGCGCAAAGTGCAGAGGCGGACCGACTCAACGGTACTTACAGTCGTAACCAGAACCGTGGGGTGCCGATCGCGAGCATCGACAGCGGCCTGTATTTCGATCGCAACACTCAATGGTTCGGCAAAAACTATCGCCAAACCCTCGAGCCGCGCTTGTTCTACCTCTATGTCCCAGAGACTGATCAGGAAGACATTCCGGTATTCGATACAGGCGAATACACCTTCAACTACGCCTCGCTGTTCCGCGACAACCGCTTCTCCGGCTCCGACCGTGTCGGTGACGAGAACAAGCTGTCGCTGGGCGTGACCAACCGCTGGATTGAAGACAACGGTTTCGAACGCCAACGCATCAGCGTCGGTCAGGCCCTGTATTTCAAGGACCGCGAAGTCCAGTTGCCAGGTATCGATGCGAAAACCCGCGACGACGCACAAGCCAATGTTTCGCCTTATGCGCTGGAATACGAATACCGTTGGAACCGCGATTGGCGCACCACCGCCGACTACAACTGGGATCCGGATAGCGGCAGCCCTCGCTCGGGCAGCGCGATGTTCCACTACCAGCCTGAAGACAACCCGAACAAGGTCATCAACGCCGGTTATCGCTATCGCAATGACCAGGTTCGTTATGACCAGAACACCGGCAAATGGTCGGTGGGTGGCGGTGACTATGGTACCCCGGGCACTCCTGGCTACGTGAAGGACTACTACAAGATCAAGCAGCACGACTTCTCGGTGATCTGGCCGATCGTGCCGCAGTGGAACGCCATCAGCCGCTGGCAGTATGACTACAACCGCAACCGTACCCTGGAAGCCTTCGGTGGTTTCGAGTACGACAACTGCTGCTGGAAACTGCGCCTTATCAACCGTTACTGGGTCGACTATGAAGAGTTCAGTCAAGCCGCCCCGGAAAACGAAAAAGGCGACCACGGCGTCTTCCTCCAAATTGTTCTGAAGGGACTCGGCGGCCTCACTGGCGCCAAGGTAGAGAGCTTCCTCGACAAAGGCATCCAAGGTTATCGTGAACGTGAAGACCAAGCTTTCTGATTGTCTGCGCCCGCTGATGCTGGGCGCGCTGTTCCTGGGTACCGCGGCCAACGCCGCGGTACAGTCCATCGATAAAGTGGTGGCCATCGTCGACAACGACGTGGTCATGCAAAGCCAACTGGACCAGCGTGTCCATGAAGTTCAGCAAACCATCGCCAAACGCGGCGCTGCCGTACCGCCTGCAGGCGTACTGGATCAGCAGGTGCTCGAGCGTCTGATCGTCGAAAACCTGCAACTGCAGATCGGCGAACGCTCCGGCATCCGCATCACCGATGAAGAATTGAACCAGGCAGTCGGCACCATTGCCCAGCGCAATAACATGTCGATCGAACAATTCCGCGCCGCCCTGGCTCGCGACGGCCTGTCTTATGACGACGCTCGCGACCAGATCCGCCGCGAAATGGTCATCAGCCGTGTGCGTCAGCGCCGTGTAGCGGAACGCATTCAGGTGTCCGAGCAGGAAGTGAAGAACTTCCTGGCATCCGACCTGGGCAAGATGCAGCTGTCCGAAGAATTCCGTCTGGCCAACATCCTGATTCCTACGCCGGAAAGCGCCAACTCCGACGCGATTCAGAATGCCGCCAAACAAGCCGACGCGGTTTACCAGCAACTCAAGCAAGGCGCTGACTTCGGTCAGTTGGCAATCGCCAAATCCGCCAGCGAAACCGCGCTGGAAGGCGGCGACATGGGCTGGCGTAAAGCCGCTCAACTGCCACCTCCGTTCGATCGCCTGCTGAGTACCATGGCGGTGGGTGACGTGACCCAGCCAATGCGTACACCGGGCGGCTTCATCATCCTGAAGATCCTCGACAAACGTGGCGGCGAAGCCCAGGTGCGTGACGAAGTGCATGTGCGTCACATCCTGGTCAAACCAAGCCCGATCCGCGACGAAGAAAAAACCAAAGCCCTGGCTCAATCGCTCTACTCCCGTATCGAAGCGGGCGAAGATTTCGGCGAACTGGCGAAAAGCTTCTCGGAAGACCCAGGTTCCGCCCTCAATGGTGGTGACCTGAACTGGATCGACCCGAATGCACTGGTGCCTGAATTCCGCGAAGTGATGGCCAAGACCCCACAAGGTCAGCTGTCCAAGCCGTTCCAGACCCAATATGGCTGGCACGTTCTGGAAGTCCTTGGCCGCCGCGCCACTGACAGCACCACCCAGGCCCGTGAACAGCAAGCGATGACCGTACTGCGTAACCGCAAATACGACGAAGAGCTGCAAACCTGGCTGCGTCAGATCCGTGACGAAGCGTATGTAGAAATCAAGCTCCCTGGTGCAGACCAGGCAACACCGTGAAACCCAAGCGTTTCGCGTTGACCCCCGGCGAACCGGCCGGCATAGGTCCCGACCTGTGCCTGCTGCTCGCCTCGCAAGCCCAGCCATACCCTCTGATTGCCATCACCAGCCGCGACCTGCTCATCGAGCGGGCCGCGCAGCTGGGCGTGGTTGTCGATCTGCTGCCGGTAACGCCGGACAGCTGGCCGGACGCTCCCGCACCTGCCAACAGCCTGTATGTGTGGGATACACCACTTAACGCCAAGGTCATCGCCGGGCAACTGGACAAAGCCAATGCGGCTTTCGTCCTGGAGACCCTGACGCGTGCTGGTCAAGGCTGCCTGGATGGGCATTTCGCCGGCATGATCACCGCCCCTGTGCACAAGGGCGTGATCAATGAATCCGGCATCGCCTTTTCCGGGCACACGGAATTTCTTGCGGACCTGACCCATACCGCGCAAGTGGTGATGATGCTCGCCACTCGCGGCTTGCGCGTGGCACTGGTCACAACTCACCTGCCCCTTCGCGAGATTGCCGATGCAATCACACCGGAGCGTCTGGAGCGGGTCACACGGATTCTGCACGCAGACCTGCAAGAAAAATTCGGCATCGCCCAGCCTCGCATCCTGGTTTGCGGGCTTAACCCGCACGCCGGTGAAGGCGGTCATCTGGGCCATGAAGAAATCGACATCATCGAACCTACATTAGAGCGCCTGCGCGGCGAGGGCATGGACCTTCGCGGTCCCCTGCCCGCCGACACTCTGTTTACCCCCAAATATCTGGAGCACTGCGACGCGGTGCTGGCGATGTACCACGACCAGGGCCTGCCCGTGCTGAAATACAAAGGCTTCGGCGCAGCAGTCAACGTGACCCTCGGCTTGCCGATCATCCGCACGTCAGTCGACCACGGCACCGCCCTGGATCTGGCTGGCAGCGGCAAAATCGATACCGGCAGCCTGCAAGTCGCCCTGGAAACCGCCTACCAGATGGCCGAGACCCGTTTATGACCGAGCATTACCAACACAAGGCGCGCAAGCGCTTCGGCCAGAATTTCCTGCACGATGCCGGCGTTATCGACCGCATCCTGCGTTCCATTCATGCCAAACCCGAAGACCGCCTGCTGGAAATCGGCCCGGGCCAGGGTGCATTGACCGCAGGCCTGCTCAACAGTGGCGCCCAGCTGGACGTGGTGGAGCTGGACAAGGACCTGATCCCGATCCTCAACCAACAGTTCGCCGGCAAGAGCAATTTCCACCTGCATCAGGGCGACGCGCTGAAGTTCGACTTCAACAGCCTGAACGCCGCGCCGAACAGCCTGCGAGTGGTCGGCAACCTGCCGTACAACATCTCTACACCACTGATTTTTCATCTGCTGCACAACGCCCACCTGATTCGCGACATGCACTTCATGCTGCAAAAGGAAGTGGTCGAGCGCCTGGCGGCGGGGCCTGGTGGCGGTGATTGGGGTCGCCTGTCGATCATGGTTCAGTATCACTGCCGGGTCGAACACCTGTTCAACGTTGGCCCGGGGGCGTTCAATCCGCCGCCGAAAGTCGATTCGGCCATCGTGCGTCTGGTGCCTCACGCAGTACTCCCACATCCAGCCAAAGATCACAAACTGCTGGAGCGCGTCGTGCGCGAAGCCTTCAACCAGCGCCGCAAAACATTGCGCAACACTCTCAAATTGTTGCTGAGCAACGCTGAAATCGAAGCCGCCGGCGTCGATGGCAGCCTGCGCCCCGAGCAGCTCGATCTGGCTGCCTTCGTGCGCCTGGCCGACAAGCTCAGCGAACAAGTCCTACAAAAGCCTGCCACCGACTGACAGGCGATGAGCGCTATCGGGTAGGACGCCACTCTGGTTTACTACCCGATACTTGGCCTAGACTGAGTTCTATCAGCTACGCCCCGCGTCCCGCTTCGTTTCTAAGGCCTTTTGCATGTCCGATCCTCGTTATCAGGTCGACGTCAGCGTCGTCACCCGCTATCTGGCAGAACAATCGCAACCCGAGCACAACCGCTTTGCCTTCGCCTACACCATCACCGTGCAAAACAATGGCCTGCTACCCGCCAAACTGCTTTCACGGCATTGGGTGATCACCGACGGTGACGGGCATGTCGAGGAGGTTCGCGGTGCGGGCGTCGTCGGCCAACAGCCGTTGATCGACGTGGGCAAGAGCCACACTTACAGCAGTGGCACAGTGATGACGTCCAAGGTCGGCACTATGCAGGGTACCTACCAGATGCTCGCCGATGACGGTAAACACTTCGATGCCATCATCGCACCGTTCCGTCTGGCGGTACCCGGAGCGCTGCACTGATGGCGACGTATGCCGTCGGCGATTTGCAAGGTTGCCTTGAACCTCTGCAGTGCCTGCTAAAACAAGTCGCTTTCAACCCTGCAAAAGATCGTTTGTGGCTGGTGGGTGATCTGATCAATCGTGGCCCACAGTCGCTGGAAACCTTGCGTTTCCTCTATAGCATCCGCGAGTCGCTGATCTGCGTACTTGGTAACCATGACCTGCACTTGCTGGCCGTCGGGCAGAACATCGAACGCCTGAAGAAAGCCGACACTCTGCGCGAGATCCTTGAAGCACCCGATTGCGCGGAGCTGCTGGAGTGGGTTCGGCAGCAAAAGCTCATGCACTACGACGAACAGCGCGATATCGCCCTGGTCCATGCCGGCATCCCGCCACAATGGTCGCTACGCAAAGCCTTGAAGTGCGCCGCCGAAGTCGAAGAAGCCCTGCACGACGATAACCGCTTCGCGCCTTACCTCGACGGTATGTACGGCAACGAGCCGGTGAAATGGAACAACGACCTCAAGGGCGCGGCCCGGCTGCGAGTCATCACCAACTATTTCACCCGCATGCGCTTCTGCACTAGCGACGGCAAACTCGACCTCAAGGGCAAGGAAGGCATCGACACCGCACCGCCGGGTTATGCGCCGTGGTTCACCCACAAGGAGCGCAAGACCAGAGGCCTGAAGATCATCTTCGGCCATTGGGCGGCGCTCGAAGGCCAGTGCAACGAGCCAGGTCTGTTTGCGCTCGATACCGGTTGCGTCTGGGGTGGCGCCATGACCCTGATGAACGTCGACACCTTTGAGCGCCTGCAATGTAAATGCGATGCCCATGGCCACACTCGGCCGGCTGTCGCCGCCTCCATTCCCGAACAAACGTCAGCCAGCGCCCCGCGCTAGACTGCGCTTTCAGCCGAGCCACAGGAGCCCGCCATGAGCGAATTCAAACGTATCCCCCCAGAACAGGCCCAAGCCCTGCGCGAACAAGGCGCGGTGGTGGTCGATGTCCGCGATCCGGCAACTTTTGCTGCGCTGCACATCGCCGGTTCGAAGCATCTGGACAATCATTCTCTGCACGCTTTCATTCAGGGCGCGGACCTGGATGCGCCGACGGTAGTGGTCTGCTATCACGGCAATTCCAGCCAAGGCGCGGCTGCTTATCTGATCAGCCAGGGCTTCTCCGACGTCTACAGCATGGACGGCGGTTTTGAGCTGTGGCGTACGACCTATCCTTCGGAAACGGCGCAAGGCACTTCCGAATAATTTTTTTCAAGGCGCGCAAGGCCCGGTCCCCGTGGGCTCGCGCGCTGACTGACGAACGGTCTGCCACAACTAATTACTTATTGCGCCTTTACCTTCAAGATTCCGAACTATCCTTAAGCGCAGGCCATCCAAAACAGGGGAGAGCCGGTACACCGGCGCGCGGGTCATCGGGAGTAGCTTTCGGGGTTGATACCCTGAAGGTGTTCTGGGGGGTAAACAGCAACTGCATATTCAGTTGCTTGCCAGCATCGACTGACTGATCCGGCGTCGGCTCCACGTATCGAGCGAGGTGACGTCATGAGTATCTTTAGCCACTTCCAACAACGCTTCGAGTCCACGCGCCAGGAAGAACTCTCTCTGCAAGAGTACCTGGAGCTGTGCAAAAAGGACCGCAGCGCCTACGTTTCCGCAGCTGAGCGTCTTCTGCTGGCCATCGGCGAACCGGAGCTGCTCGACACCTCGACCAACTCGAGGCTGTCGCGAATCTTTTCCAACAAGGTGATCCGCCGCTATCCGGCCTTTGAAGACTTCCACGGGATGGAAGAATGCATTGACCAGATCGTGTCGTATTTCCGCCATGCCGCTCAGGGCCTGGAAGAAAAGAAACAGATCCTCTACCTGCTTGGCCCTGTCGGTGGCGGTAAATCGTCCCTGGCCGAGAAGCTCAAACAACTGATCGAGAAAGTGCCCTTCTACGCAATCAAGGGCTCGCCGGTTTTCGAGTCGCCTCTGGGTCTGTTCAACGCCACCGAAGATGGCGCGATCCTCGAGGAAGATTTCGGCATTCCGCGGCGCTATCTCAATACCATCATGTCGCCATGGGCCACCAAGCGCCTGGCCGAATTCGGCGGCGACATCAGCCAGTTCCGTGTGGTGAAACTCTATCCGTCGATCCTCAACCAGATTGCGGTCGCGAAAACCGAGCCGGGCGATGAAAACAACCAGGACATCTCGGCACTGGTGGGCAAGGTCGATATTCGCAAACTGGAAGAATTCCCGCAGAACGACGCCGATGCCTACAGCTATTCGGGAGCACTGTGCCGGGCCAACCAGGGCCTGATGGAGTTCGTCGAAATGTTCAAGGCACCGATCAAGGTGCTGCACCCATTGCTGACCGCTACCCAGGAAGGCAACTACAACAGTACCGAAGGTCTGGGGGCGATTCCGTTTACCGGGATCCTGTTGGCCCACTCCAACGAATCGGAATGGCACACCTTCCGTAACAACAAGAACAACGAAGCCTTCATCGACCGGATCTATATCGTCAAAGTACCGTACTGCCTGCGCGTCAGCGACGAAGTGAAGATCTACGACAAGCTCCTGTTCAACAGCTCGCTGGCCAAGGCCCATTGCGCGCCCGACACTCTGAAAATGCTCGCTCAGTTCACCGTGCTCTCGCGCCTCAAAGAGCCGGAAAACTCCAACATCTACTCCAAGATGCGGGTGTATGACGGCGAAAACCTCAAGGACACCGATCCGAAGGCCAAGTCGATCCAGGAATACCGCGACGCAGCGGGAGTCGACGAAGGCATGAACGGTCTGTCGACCCGCTTCGCCTTCAAGATACTGTCGAAGGTCTTCAACTTCGATCCGCACGAAATCGCCGCCAACCCGGTGCATCTGCTCTACGTGCTGGAACAGCAGATCGAACAGGAACAATTCCAGGCAGAGACCCGCGAACGCTATCTGCGCTTCCTGAAAGAGTATCTGGCGCCGCGTTATATCGAATTCATCGGCAAGGAGATCCAGACTGCCTATCTCGAGTCTTACAGCGAGTACGGCCAGAACATCTTCGATCGCTATGTGCTGTACGCCGACTTCTGGATTCAGGATCAGGAATACCGCGATCCGGAAACCGGTGAGATCCTTAACCGCGTAGCCCTGAACGAAGAACTGGAGAAGATCGAAAAACCGGCGGGCATCAGCAATCCGAAGGATTTCCGCAACGAAATCGTCAATTTCGTACTGCGCGCCCGAGCCAACAACAACGGCAAGAACCCAACCTGGCTCAGCTACGAAAAACTGCGGGTGGTTATCGAGAAGAAAATGTTCTCCAACACCGAGGATCTACTGCCGGTCATCAGCTTCAACGCCAAGGCCAGCAAAGAGGACCAGCAGAAGCACAACGACTTCGTCACACGGATGGTCGAGCGGGGCTACACCGACAAACAGGTACGACTGCTGTCCGAGTGGTACTTGCGGGTCAGAAAATCACAGTAACCCGCTGCCGGTCAGACCGGTTGTCGTTAGCCCGAGGCCTGTTTACGCTTTTTCTGTTACACAGGCCTCTGGAGGTGTCCGAAATGCGGTAGCGAGATTCAGGCAGCATCAAAGCGCTTGGAGGGAGCGTGAATACCCCCAGGCTCCGGCTTGATATGCTGCGTTAACGCTCGCCCCTTTCAGGACAGCTTCTAAGGAGCAGTCATGAGCTATGTGATCGACCGACGTCTCAATGGCAAGAACAAGAGCACGGTAAACCGCCAGCGGTTTCTGCGGCGCTACCGTGATCACATCAAAAAGGCCGTCGAAGAGGCGGTCGGCCGGCGCTCCATTACGGATATGGAACACGGCGAGCAGATCAGCATTCCCGGCCGTGACATCGACGAGCCAGTGCTTCACCACGGTCGTGGCGGCAAGCAAACCATCGTGCACCCGGGCAACAAGGAATTCACCAGCGGCGAGCACATTGCCCGTCCGCCCGGAGGTGGCGGCGGCAGAGGTCCCGGCAAGGCCGGTAACACGGGTGAAGGGATGGACGAGTTCGTCTTCCAGATTACCCAGGAGGAATTCCTTGAATTCATGTTCGAGGATCTTGAATTGCCAAACCTGGTCAAACGCCACCTGACCGGCACCGACACCTTCAAGACCGTACGCGCAGGCATCAGCAATGAGGGCAACCCGTCACGGATCAACATTATCCGCACGCTGCGTTCGGCACATGCCCGGCGCATTGCCTTGTCTGGCAGCAGCCGGGCGAAATTGCGCGAAGTCAAAGAGGAACTGCTGCGGCTTAAACGGGAGGAACCGGACAACTTCGGCGATATCCAGGAGCTCGAAGCAGAAATCGAGAAACTCAGCGCGCGCATTCACCGAGTGCCATTTCTCGACACCTTTGACCTCAAGTACAACCTCCTGATCAAGCAGCCGAACCCCAGCTCCAAAGCAGTGATGTTCTGCCTGATGGACGTGTCCGGCTCCATGACTCAGGCGACCAAGGACATCGCCAAACGCTTCTTCATCCTGCTGTACCTGTTTCTCAAGCGGAACTACGACAAAATCGACGTCGTGTTCATCCGCCACCACACCAGCGCCCGTGAAGTGGATGAGGAGGAATTTTTCTATTCCCGGGAAACCGGCGGCACCATCGTCTCCAGCGCCCTGAAACTGATGCAGGAGATCATGGCCGAGCGTTATCCGAGCAATGAATGGAACATCTATGCCGCCCAGGCGTCCGACGGCGACAACTGGAACGACGATTCGCCGATCTGCCGCGACATTCTGATCAATCAGATCATGCCGTTCGTGCAGTACTACACTTATGTTGAGATTACCCCGCGCGAACACCAGGCCCTGTGGTTCGAGTACGAACGCATCGCCGAAGCCTTCTCTGACACTTTTGCCCAGCAGCAACTGGTCTCGGCCGGTGATATCTATCCGGTCTTTCGTGAACTCTTCCAGCGCAGGTTAGTAACATGACCGCCAAAGAGCAGAAGCGCCAACCCATTTCCACCGGCTCCGAATGGACATTCGAGCTGATCCAGGCCTACGATCGCGAAATCAGTCGTCTCGCGGCCCGCTACGCGCTGGATACTTATCCCAACCAGATCGAAGTGATTACCGCCGAACAGATGATGGACGCCTACGCTTCTGTCGGCATGCCGTTGGGTTATCACCATTGGTCCTATGGGAAACACTTCCTCAGCACCGAAAAATCCTACAGCCGTGGCCAGATGGGGCTGGCTTACGAAATCGTGATCAACTCGGACCCCTGCATCGCCTATCTGATGGAAGAAAACACCATCTGCATGCAGGCGCTGGTGGTGGCTCACGCCTGCTATGGCCATAACAGCTTCTTCAAAGGCAACTACCTGTTCCGCACCTGGACCGACGCCAGCTCGATCATCGATTATCTGGTGTTCGCCAAGCAGTACATCATGCAGTGCGAAGAACGCCACGGGATCGACGCGGTAGAGGACTTGCTCGATTCCTGCCATGCGCTGATGAATTACGGGGTCGACCGTTACAAACGCCCTTATCCGATTTCCGCCGAAGAAGAACGCCGTCGGCAGAAGGATCGGGAAGAGCATCTGCAGAAGCAGATCAACGATTTGTGGCGGACCATTCCAAAAGGCGCGGACAAGTACAGCGACAAGGACAACGCGCGCTTCCCCGCCGAACCTCAGGAAAACATCCTGTACTTCATCGAAAAACACGCCCCGCTGCTGGAACCCTGGCAGCGCGAAATCGTGCGGATTGTGCGTAAGATCGCCCAGTATTTTTATCCACAACGCCAGACCCAGGTGATGAACGAAGGCTGGGCCACGTTCTGGCACTACACCTTGATGAACGACTTGTATGACGAAGGCCTGGTCACCGATGGCTTCATGATGGAATTCCTGACTTCCCATACCAGCGTGGTCTTTCAACCTGGCTTCGACAGCCCTTACTACAGCGGCATCAACCCCTACACCCTGGGTTTTGCCATGTATCGCGATATCCGGCGGATATGCGAACAGCCCACCGAAGAGGACTATCGCTGGTTTCCGGAAATCGCCGGCACCGACTGGCTGTCCAGCATCAAATTCGCCATGAGCAGCTTCAAGGACGAGAGTTTCATCCTGCAGTACCTGTCACCCAAGGTGATCCGCGACCTCAAGCTGTTCAGCATCCTCGATGACGATCAGAAGGACGATCTGCTGGTTCCGGCGATACACGATGAAGACGGCTATCGAACCATTCGTGAAACCCTGGCGGCGCAATACAACCTGGGCAATCGCGAACCCAACATACAGATCTACAGCATTGACCGACGTGGCGACCGCTCCCTGACCTTGCGTCACCAGCAACACGACCGCAAACCGCTGGGCGACTCCACCGACGAAGTGCTCAAGCACCTGCACCGCCTCTGGGGCTTCGACATTCACCTGGAAACCCTGCAAGGAGATCAGGTAATGAAAACCCATCATGTTCCGCCCCGAAGCGAACATGGCGAGGGGGATTACGGTCGGCTGGACTTGGCAGTCATTCACCTCTGATCCTGTTTTCTGCCTCCGGAAGTTCGACGCAAAGGTTATTCTGTCGGGCTAACGGAGGTTTTTTATGCAGATTTATAAAGTCGGTGGAGCGGTCCGCGATCGCCTGTTGGGCAAACCTGTTACCGATATCGACTGGGTCGTTGTGGGCGCCACCACCGAAGAAATGCTCGCCAAGGGCTTTCGTCCGGTGGGCGCGGACTTCCCGGTGTTTCTTCACCCAAAAAGCGGTGAGGAATACGCTCTCGCCCGCACTGAACGCAAAAACGGACGCGGCTACGGCGGCTTCATCTTTCACGCCAGCCCCGACGTCACGCTCGAAGAAGATCTGATTCGTCGCGACCTGACGATCAACGCCATGGCCGAAGACGATCAACAGAACCTGACCGACCCTTACCACGGTCAACGGGATCTCGAGGCGCGCCTGCTTCGTCACGTTTCCCCCGCGTTCGCCGAAGATCCTCTCCGGGTTTTGCGTGTTGCCCGCTTCGCCGCGCGTTACGCGGAACTGGGTTTCACCGTCGCCCCCGAGACATTGGAGCTGATGCGTCAACTCAGCGAGTCAGGTGAACTGGAGGCATTGACTCCCGAACGCAGCTGGAAAGAAATCGCCCGCGCGCTAATGGAAGACCAACCCCAGGTGTTCATCGCGGTGCTGCGCGAGTGCGGTGCTCTCAAGGTGCTGATGCCAGAAGTCGACGCACTGTTCGGCGTACCGCAACCCGAAGCCCATCACCCGGAAATCGACACTGGTGTGCATACCCTGAGCGTGCTGGAGCAAGCGGCCCTGCACAAACAACCACTAACCGTACGCTGGGCCTGCCTGCTGCATGACCTGGGCAAAGGTTTGACGCCCGAGGAAGAATGGCCCCGCCACATCGCCCACGAGCACAAAGGCCTGAAGCTGATCAAAGCGGTCAATGAGCGCTTCAAGGCACCGAAGGACTGTCAGGAACTGGCGCTGCTAGTGGGCGAATATCACACCCATGGCCATCGTGCTCTGGAGCTGAAACCATCGACCTTGCTGGAGTTGCTGCAGAGTTTCGACGTCTATCGTCGACCTCAGCGCTTTGAGGAGTTTATCGCGGCGTGTGAAATGGACGCTCGGGGACGCAAAGGCCTGGAGCAGAGAAGTTATCCACAGGCGGATTATTTACGTGGAGCAGCAACTGCGGCGCGAAGTGTTGCTGTTCAGCCATTGCTGGAGAAAGGGTTCAAGGGACCGGAGTTGGGCGAGGCGATCAAGGGCGAGCGGCTCAAGGCGTTGAAGGCTTACAAAGCGGCGGCGTCAATCTGAAAAGCTTCGCGGGCAAGCCTCGCTCCTACAGGTTGGTGCCGATTATGTGAACGGCGCCAGGCCTGTAGGAGCGAGGCTTGCCCGCGAAGACGCCAGCAGGGTCAGAGCAAATTCAAAGGGGTCAGCTGCTCACCGCGCCACTCAAAAGCCACCGGCGCCAACACCTGATCGATCTGCGCCTCGCGCCACAGGGCTGCAAAGCTCTTGCCTACGCCCGGATGCACTCTGTCCGGCGCAATCAGCGACAATGGCCATAGCACGAAAGCATTTTTCAGAATCTCTGCACGCGGCAAGATCAAACCATCGAAGTTGCCCACCATGTCGCCGAACAGCAGCACGTCGATATCCAGCGGCAAGCCCTTGCGGTCTGGCGCGTAACGACCGTTATCCGCTTCGATGAATTTCAACCGTCGATCCAGCTCCATCAACGGCAGATCGGTGAAGGCCGAAACCACAAAGTTGAAAAACGGGCCGCTCTTTATCCCCACCGGCTGGCTTTCGAATACCGCCGAGCAGTGCATATCCACCAGGAAACCCGCCAGGGCGTCCAGGCCTGCCTGCAAATGGGATTCGCGCTCGATATTGCTACCGAGCCCGAGGTACACCTGAGTCAGCGACATCCGCGCTCGATCTCCACGCCCACACCACCCGTGGCAGCCGGGATGGCACCTGGCTTGGTCAGTTTGAGGCGCATCCAGGTGATCTTGAATTCGCTCATCAGCACTTCAGCCAGACGCTCGGCAAAGGTCTCGACCAGCTGGAACTGCGCCTGCTCGGCGAACGCCTGAATGCGCGACGAAACGCTCGCGTAGTCGAGCGCCAGGATCAAGTCATCACCAGCGGCAGCCGGCCGATTGTCCCAGGCGAAGCTCAGATCAAGTCGCAGACACTGTCGGATGCCTCGTTCCCAGTCGTAGGCACCGATCACGGTGTCGACTTCCAGGCCCTCGATAAACACTCTGTCCAAGCACTTCTCTCCACTGCACGACAAGGGCGCAATGCGCCGTTAGAATCAGGGCGTCCTCGCCCGGAATAGTTAGCATGTTTTGGTTACTGGCGATCCTCGCCTACCTGCTCGGCTCTCTGTCCTTCGCCATTTTGCTCAGCCGCCTGACCGGTAACCCCGATCCGCGAATGAGTGGCTCGGGCAATGCCGGCGCCACCAACATGTTGCGTCTGGCCGGCAAGAAACTCGCCATCCTGACCTTGCTCGGCGACCTGAACAAAGGCCTGCTGCCCGTGTTGATCGCGGGTGCGATAGGCCTTTCACTGCAAGAACAGGCCTGGATCGGCGTCTGTGCCGTTATCGGTCACCTGTTTCCGCTGTACTTCCGCTTTCGCGGTGGCAAGGGCGTCGCCACTGCGGCCGGCATGCTGCTGGGGCTCTACCCGCCCGCCGCGCTGCTGGCGCTCTGCGCCTGGCTGCTGACGTTCTACCTGACCCGCACCAGCTCACTCGCAGCCCTGATTGCCACACCACTGACCCTGCCGCTGCTTGCCTGGCAAGAACCGGCGGCATTGCTGCCCATGACCGCGCTCACGGGCCTGATCGTCTGGCGTCATCGCGGCAATCTACGCGACCTGTTTGCCGGGCGCGAACGGCATTTTTAAATACCGCACGTGAGCACCGCTCATCACAGCGCCGACAACTGCTCCATCGGCCAGCGCGCCTGCACGCTGATCGCCAGGCTTTCATGCTGACCGGCCTGCAAGCGCTGGCAGCCGGCAAACGCAATCATCGCGCCATTATCGGTGCAGAACTCCGGACGGGCATAAAACACATCGCCCTTCATGTCGCCGAGCATTTTCTCCAGAGATGCCCGCAGCGCTTTATTGGCGCTGACGCCCCCTGCGATCACCAGACGCTTGAGCCCCGCCTGTTTAAGGGCACGCTTGCACTTGATGGTCAAAGTCTCCACCACGGCCTGTTGGAACGCCAGCGAGATGTCGCAACGAGCTTGCTCGCTGTCGTCCCCGGCATTGACGCTCTGCTGCCAGGTGTTCAGAGCAAAGGTTTTCAGGCCGCTGAAGCTGAAAGCCAAGCCTGGGCGATCACACATCGGACGCGGAAACGTGAAACGTCCTGCAACGCCCTGCTCCGCCAGACGAGCGATCTCCGGGCCGCCCGGATAATTGAGCCCCATCATTTTCGCGGTTTTATCGAAAGCTTCGCCGGCAGCATCGTCGAGGGTCTCGCCCAAGAGCGTGTATTGACCGATCCCGTCGACCTGAACCAGCTGCGTATGACCACCTGACACCAACAAAGCGACGAACGGGAACTCCGGAGGTTGCGACTCCAGCATCGGCGCCAGCAAGTGACCTTCCATGTGGTGCACGCCCAAGGCCGGAATACCCCAGGCAAAGGCCAGCGCCTGGGCGCAGGAAGCCCCCACCAGCAAGGCTCCGACCAGGCCAGGACCCGCGGTATAAGCGATGGCGTCGATCTCGGTCGGCACACAATCGGCCTCGGCCAAGACCTGACGAATCAAGGGCAGCATGCGCTTGACGTGATCGCGCGAAGCCAGCTCCGGCACCACGCCGCCATAGGCACGATGCAGATCGATCTGACTGAATAGCGCGTCGGCCAACAACCCGCGTTCACTGTCGTAAAGTGCGACACCGGTTTCGTCGCAAGAGGTTTCTAATCCCAGTACTAGCATGGGTTTGCGCCTTGTAGAGGCTGAATTCGAAGGCGCGCATAATAGTCGTCGCGTGATGCCCCGACCAGCGGTTTTCGATCAGAGGCTTTGCATTCCGAGCGATGAGGGGTTAACATCCGCAACCCTTAAAAACCGACGTCTTCAAGTGCTCTTTTGCCGCGAGGATGTTGACCCCGGTAATGAATGAAGGTAGCTCTGGATGCCAGCCGTCAAAGTAAAAGAGAACGAACCCTTCGACGTAGCTCTGCGTCGTTTCAAGCGCTCCTGCGAAAAAGCCGGTGTACTGGCTGAAGTTCGTAGCCGCGAATTTTACGAGAAGCCAACTTCTGAGCGTAAGCGCAAAGCAGCAGCCGCTGTTAAGCGTCACGCCAAGAAAGTTCAGCGCGAACAGCGCCGCGCCGTTCGTCTGTACTAATACACAGACGACCGTAGCAAGCTTCTGCCAAGCCCGGCCCTCAGCCGGGCTAATGGCATTTGCGGACATCGCTTGATGCTTCACCGTCAAAGCCGCAGACGCGACCGAGACAAATCTGCTTCACAACGTCAGACCTGGCTCTTTTGCCAGCGGTGCACGTCTTTTCTGACGAGCCTTCCAAGGCTACTGACGAGCACACCCACTGATTCCTCTCACGACGATCAGCCCAAGGCGCCTTCTTGCGCGCCCGCTTATGAGCTATCCGAGGCCAATGACTGGCTGTTGTCGGATTCAGCGAAACACTTTCAAATAGTCGAATACTGATTGGTACTCATGTCAGTGGATTTTCGGCAGATACACTTCCCGACAGCGATACGCAGACGACACCGGTCGAGCCGCACACCCTGCGCGCCTCAAACAACGACCCGCATTCGGCCGCCCTTCGTTTTGGGTCCATTTCAGCGCAGATGACGAGAACGCCATGGCCGGGCTAATTCCCCAGAGCTTCATTGACGACCTTCTGAACCGCACCGACATCGTCGACGTGGTCAGCTCGCGCCTGCAAATGAAAAAAGCCGGCAAGAACTACACGGCCTGCTGTCCGTTTCACAAAGAGAAAACCCCCTCCTTCAGCGTCAGCCCCGACAAACAGTTCTATTACTGCTTCGGCTGCGGCGCTGGCGGTAACGCCCTCGGCTTCATGATGGACCATGACAACCTGGATTTCGTCCAGGCTGTCGAAGAACTGGCCAAAGCCGCCGGCATGGAAATTCCCCGCGAAGAAAGTGGCCGACCGCACAAACCACGGCAACCCACCGATTCGCCGCTGTATCCGCTGCTCACCGCCGCCGCCGACTTTTATCGTCAGGCCCTGAAAAGCCATCCGTCGCGTAAAGCCGCCGTGGACTACTTGAAGGGTCGTGGACTAACGGGAGAAATCGCCCGGGACTTCGGTCTCGGGTTTGCCCCGCCCGGCTGGGACAACCTGTTCAAGCACCTGAGCAGCGACACCTTGCAGCAAAAAGCCATGATCGATGCGGGCCTGCTGATCGAGAACGCCGAAACCGGCAAGCGCTATGACCGCTTTCGCGATCGCGTGATGTTCCCGATCCGCGACAGTCGCGGGCGCATCATCGCCTTCGGTGGCCGGGTACTGGGTGACGACAAGCCGAAATACCTGAACTCACCGGAAACCCCGGTTTTCCATAAAGGCCAGGAACTCTATGGCCTTTATGAAGCACGCAAGAACAACCGCAACCTCGACGAAATCATCGTCGTCGAAGGCTATATGGACGTTATCGCCCTCGCCCAGCAAGGCCTGCGCAATGCCGTCGCAACCCTGGGCACCGCCACCAGCGAAGAGCACTTGAAGCGCCTGTTTCGCGTAGTGCCCAACGTGCTGTTCTGCTTCGACGGCGACCAGGCAGGCCGAAATGCCGCCTGGCGAGCGCTGGAAGCCACCCTGCCGAGCTTGCAGGACGGGCGCCGGGCGCGCTTTCTGTTCCTGCCCGAAGGCGAGGACCCGGACACCTTGGTCCGCTCCGAAGGCACTGACGCCTTCCGCGCGCGAATCAATCAGCACGCCCAGCCATTGGCCGATTACTTTTTTCAACAGTTGACCGAGGAATCGGACCCGCGCTCCCTCGAAGGCAAGGCCCACATGGCCACCCTCGCCGCACCGTTGATCGACAAAGTCCCGGGGGCCAACCTGCGCATCTTGATGCGCCAGCGCCTGAGCGAAATTACCGGGCTTAGCGGTGAAGCCGTGAGCCAACTCGTGCAAAGCGCACCTCAGGAAGCGCCACCGGCTTACGATCCGGGCATCGATTACGACGCCATGCCCGATTACAGCGACTACCATCAGCCGCAGGCACAAGAGATGTACGTGCCGCAGCAGGAATGGACGCCGAAAAAGCCTGGCGCAGGCGGCAAGAAATGGGACAAGAAACCGTGGGACAAGAACGGCAAACGTGGCGGCGATCGCGATCAACCGCGCGCGCCACGGGTACCGGCCGCTGTAGAGCCGCCCACTCTGGCAGCCTTGCGCACGCTACTGCATCATCCGCAACTGGCCGAGAAAGTCGAGGACGCCGGGCACTTCGCTGCCGAGGACCATACCAACACGCAACTGTTGGTCGCCCTGCTCGAAGCCGTACAGAAGAATCCCAAGCTAAACTCATTTCAACTGATTGCGCGCTGGCACGGCACCGAACAAGGCCGACTGCTCAAAGCGCTAGCAGAAAAGGAATGGCTGATTGATGGAGATAACCTTGAACAACAGTTTTTCGACACCATTACTAGCTTGTCAGCCCGCCAACGCGAGCGAAACCTGGAACAACTTCTTCGAAAAGCACGTCAAAGTGAATTGAGCACCGAAGAGAAAAATCAACTGCGCGACCTTTTAAGTCGCAATGTTTCCGCATCAAACCCGACCTCAACTGGCGCGTGAGGTCATAGCTCAGGTATAATCCTCGGCTTGTTTTTTGCCCGCCAAGACCTTCAGTGGATAGGGTGTTATGTCCGGAAAAGCGCAACAGCAGTCTCGTATCAAAGAGTTGATCACACTTGGTCGTGAGCAGGGCTACCTGACTTACGCGGAGGTCAACGACCACCTGCCGGAGGATATTTCAGATCCGGAACAGGTGGAAGACATCATCCGCATGATCAATGACATGGGGATCAACGTATTCGAGGTTGCGCCAGATAAGGATTCCCTTATGCTGGCCGACGCCGATACCGACGAAGCCGCGGCCGAAGAGGCAGCAGCAGCGTTGGCAGCGGTCGAGACCGACATTGGTCGCACCACCGACCCAGTGCGCATGTACATGCGTGAAATGGGTACGGTAGAGCTCCTCACACGTGAAGGCGAAATCGAAATCGCCAAACGTATTGAAGAGGGCATCCGCGAAGTGATGGGCGCAATTGCGCACTTCCCTGGCACGGTTGACCATATTCTCTCCGAATACACTCGCGTCACCACCGAAGGTGGCCGCTTGTCCGACGTCCTGAGCGGTTATATCGACCCGGACGACGGCATTGCGCCGCCTGCAGCCGAAGTGCCACCGCCTGTCGACCCGAAAGCCGCTCCAGCTGCCGACGACACCGACGACGATGACGCCGAAGCAAGTGATGACGAAGAAGAAGCCGAAAGCGGTCCGGATCCGGTCATCGCCGCACAGCGTTTTGGCGCTGTCGCCGATCAGATGGAAATCACCCGCAAGGCCCTGAAAAAGCACGGTCGTGGCAATAAGCTGGCAATCGCCGAGCTGATCGCCCTGGCTGAGCTGTTCATGCCGATCAAACTGGTGCCGAAGCAATTCGAAGGCCTGGTCGAGCGTGTTCGCAGTGCCCTGGATCGTCTGCGTCAGCAAGAGCGCGCGATCATGCAATTGTGCGTTCGTGATGCCCGCATGCCGCGTGCCGACTTCCTGCGCCAGTTCCCGGGCAACGAAGTCGACGAAAGCTGGAGCGATGCACTGGCCAAAGGCAAAAGCAAATACGCTGAAGCCATTGGTCGCCTGCAACCGGACATCATTCGTTGCCAGCAGAAGCTGACTGCGCTGGAAACCGAAACCGGTTTGACGATCGCCGAGATCAAGGACATCAACCGTCGCATGTCGATCGGTGAGGCCAAGGCCCGCCGCGCGAAGAAAGAGATGGTCGAAGCGAACTTGCGTCTGGTGATCTCCATCGCCAAGAAGTACACCAACCGTGGCCTGCAGTTCCTCGACCTGATCCAGGAAGGCAACATCGGTCTGATGAAAGCGGTAGACAAGTTCGAATACCGCCGCGGCTACAAATTCTCGACTTATGCCACCTGGTGGATCCGTCAGGCGATCACTCGCTCGATCGCCGACCAGGCCCGCACCATCCGTATTCCGGTGCACATGATCGAGACGATCAACAAGCTCAACCGTATTTCCCGGCAGATGTTGCAGGAAATGGGTCGCGAACCGACCCCGGAAGAGCTGGGCGAACGCATGGAAATGCCTGAGGACAAGATCCGCAAGGTATTGAAGATCGCTAAAGAGCCGATCTCCATGGAAACCCCGATCGGTGATGACGAAGACTCCCATCTGGGTGACTTCATCGAAGACTCGACCATGCAGTCGCCAATCGATGTCGCCACTGTTGAGAGCCTTAAAGAAGCGACTCGCGAAGTCCTGTCCGGCCTCACTGCCCGTGAAGCCAAGGTTCTGCGCATGCGCTTCGGTATCGACATGAATACCGACCACACCCTCGAGGAGGTTGGTAAGCAGTTCGACGTGACCCGTGAACGGATTCGTCAGATCGAAGCCAAGGCGCTGCGCAAGCTGCGCCACCCGACGAGAAGCGAGCATTTGCGCTCCTTCCTCGACGAGTGATCACAGAACCCCCGGCCCAGGCCGGGGGTTTTGCTTTATGCAGATTAAATGCCCCGCACGCCCCCCCCTCCGAATAGCCCGTCTACACTCGAAACATTCCCCCAAGCCGTAACGAGACCGTTATGCCCAGATGGCCGACCGTGCTTTTTTTGCTGTCGCTGATGACCTGGACCGCAACGGCTGGCGCGCTGACTCTTACCGACGAAGAGCGTAGCTGGCTGACGGCTCACCCGGAATTGCGCCTGGGCGTGGACGCGTCCTGGCCGCCGTTTGAATTTCGCGACGAACATGGGCGTTATCAGGGCCTGGCAGCGGATTACATCAACGTCATCCGTCAACGCCTGGCGATCAAACTCACGCCCATCGAGCCAGTGAGCTGGACTGAAGTCTTGCAGCAGGCGAAACAAGGCAAGCTGGATATCCTGCCGGGCATCATGTCGACCCCCGAGCGTCAGACTTATCTGTCGTTCACCCGCCCCTATCTCGATTTTCCTATAGTCATTCTGGCTCACGTCGGAGGCCCCCAACCGCGCAAAATCGACGACCTGTACGGGCTGAAGATTGCCGTGGTGGAAAACTACGCCCCCCATGAACTATTGCGCACCCACCATCCCGATCTGAATCTGGTGGCGATGCCCAATGTCAGCTCGGCGCTGCAGGCGCTGGCCACCGACGAGGTGGACGCCGTAGTGGGCGATCTCGCCTCCAGTGTCTGGAGCCTGCGCCAGCTCAAGCTCGACGGGCTCTACGTCAGCGGTGAAACACCCTATCGCTACCAATTGGCGATGGCTGTGCCCCCGAACAACAAGCTGCTGGTCAGCATCCTGGACAAAGTCCTGGCAGACATGACCCCGAGTGAAATCAGTGCCATCCAGGAGCACTGGGTCGGTAACGTTCTGGACCATCGAACCTTCTGGCTCGACGTGCTGATGTACGGCCTGCCGGGATTACTGTTTCTGATGATCGTGCTGGCGGTGGTTATTCGGATCAATCGCCGACTCAGTTCGGAAATTGCCCGCCGGGTCGCTCTTGAACAGGAGCTGCGCAGCAGCGAATACCATTACCGCGGGCTGGTGGAGAGTCTTTCAGCCATCGCCTGGGAAGCGCGGATCAGCGATTACACCTACAGCTACGTGTCACCCCATGCTCAGGATCTCCTTGGTTATCCCCTGCCCCATTGGCTGATTCCGGGTTTCTGGCGCAACATCATCCACCCCGCGGACCTGACCCGGGCCCAAACCTTCTGCGACCGTGAAGTGGCGGCCGGGCGCGATCACAGCGTCGATTACCGAGTCATCACCGCTGACGGCCGCTGCCTTTGGGTTCGCGATATCGTCAGCCTGATCGAGCACGCCCATGAACCGGTACTGCGCGGGCTGATGATCGACATCAGCGAAGCCAAGCGTACCGAAGAGGCGCTGCGCCTGTCGGAACAGAAGTTTGCTTCGGTGTTCCAGCAATGCCCAGATATTCTGGTGATCGCGCGGCTATCCGACGGCTGTCTGCTGGAGGTCAACGAAGCGTTCGAGGAACAGATCGGCCTCAAGGCCGAAGACGTCATAGGCCAGACCGCCACCGATCTGAATATCTGGGGCGTACCCGGCGTGGGGCCGGGTTTGTTGCAGCGCTTGCAGGCCGGCAGCATCCGCAATTTGGAGATGCCCTTTCGCCGCAGCAATGGCCAGGTGTTTACCGGCCTGATTTCCGCCGAGCCTTTCGATCTCGATACGACCCCGGCCCTGGTGGTCGTCGTGCGGGACATCAGTCAGCTCAAAGAAACCCAGCAACAACTGCAAACCTCCGAAGAGAAATTCGCCAAGGCCTTTCATGCTTCCCCCGACGGTTTGCTGCTGTCCCGGCAGAGCGACGGTTTATTATTGGAAGTCAACGAAGGTTTCAGCCGTATTACCGGCTTCAACAGCGCAATGTCCGTGGATCGGTCGGCCCTGGACCTGGGGATCTGGGTCAACCTCAACGAACGCAAGCAGATGCTCGAGCTATTGCACCGGGATGGTTTCGTCCGTGACTTCGGTTGTCACATCCGCCGCAAAGACGGGCAGATCCGGCTTTGTGAGGTTTCAAGCCGACCGCTGCCCATCGGCGATGAGGACTGCATGCTGACCATCGCCCGGGACATTACCGAGCGGCACCTGATGCAGGAGAAACTGCAACAGGCCGCCACGGTGTTCGAGAGCACCGCCGAGGGTGTATTGATCACCGACACCCAACAGCACATCAGTGCGGTCAATCGTGCATTCACCGAAATCACTGGCTACAGCGAGAGCGAAGCTCTGGGCCACACCCCTCGCCTGCTCGCCTCGGGCCTGCACGACAGCGCATTTTATGCGGCGATGTGGCATCAGTTGACCGCCGACGGTCATTGGCAAGGCGAGATTTCCAACCGGCGCAAGAATGGCGAGCTCTACCCGAGCTGGCTGACCATCAGCGCGGTGCGCAACCGGGACAACTCCATCACCCACTTTGTTGCGGTGTTCGCAGACATTTCCAGCCTCAAACACGCTCAGGCCAAACTCGACTACCAGGCGCATCACGACCCGCTGACTGGCCTGCCAAACCGCACGCTGTTTGAGAGTCGGCTGCTGACCGCACTGAACAGCCAGCAGGAAAACGGGGGCCAGGGCGCGGTGCTGTTCCTCGACCTGGACCGTTTCAAACACATCAACGACAGCCTCGGTCACCCGGTCGGCGACCTGCTGCTCAAAGGCATCGCCGTGCGCCTCAAGGAGCAACTGCGCGATATCGATACCGTGGCGCGTTTGGGTGGCGACGAATTCATCATCCTGCTCCCCGGCCTGCAACAGTCCAGCGATGCCGACAACATTGCCACCAAGCTGCTCAATTGCTTCTCCGCCCCTTTCCAGGCCGGCGAGCACGAGTTTTTCATCAGCGCCAGCATTGGCACCAGCCTGTACCCCAAAGACGGCTGCGACGTCGCCTCGCTGATCAAGAACGCCGACGCCGCCATGTATCGCTCCAAGGCCAAGGGCCGCAACCGGGTTGAAAGCTACACCCGCGACCTCACCGCCCAAGCCAGCGAGCGCGTGGCGCTGGAACATGAACTGCGGCGTGCCATCGAGCGCAATGAGCTGTTTTTGTACTACCAGCCCAAAATCAGTCTGGACGATCATCGAGTGGTCGGCGCCGAAGCGCTGATTCGCTGGCATCATCCCACCTTCGGCGATGTACCTCCCGAGCACTTCATTCCCCTGGCCGAAGAAAACGGCATGATCCTGCAAATCGGCGATTGGGTACTTGAGACCGCCTGCCGACAGATGTACGAGTGGAATCAGGTCTATGAGTGCCTGGGCCCACTCTCAGTCAACCTTGCGGGTGCGCAACTGCGCCAACCGAACCTGCTCGGCCGGATCGAGCAATTGCTCAAGGACAACCAGCTCAAACCCGATCTCCTGCAACTGGAGATCACCGAAAACTTCATCATGAGCCAAGCCGAAGAAGCGCTGGCGGTGCTGCATCAACTCAAACGCCTGGGTGTGCAACTGGCGATCGACGATTTCGGCACCGGCTATTCGTCCCTGAGCTACCTCAAACGCCTGCCGCTGGACATCATCAAGATCGACCAATCGTTCGTCCGCGGCCTGCCGGACGACCCACACGACGCGGCGATTGTTCGTGCGATCATTGCACTGGGCCGCAGCATGCAATTCACCGTCATCGCCGAGGGCGTCGAAACCCTGGCGCAGCAGCAATTCCTGGCTGCGGAGGGCTGTGAACAGATCCAGGGGTACATCGTCAGCCCGCCATTGCCACCGGACGAATTCGCCGCGACGTTTCTTCGTACAGTCATATTGGATTTTTCGGATAGCACAGCCGAGAAACCATCGCTATAATCCGCGGCCTACTGAGGGCCTATAGCTCAGTTGGTTAGAGCAGGGGACTCATAATCCCTTGGTCGTAGGTTCGAGTCCTACTGGGCCCACCAAACACGAAAGCCGCGCGATTGCGCGGCTTTTTCGTACCTGACGCATAGGTTTGTTTTGCTGAGGGTGTCGCAATATCGGATGACGCCCGCAGACCTTGTAGGCAAACTCCGAGAATTGCGTAATGGGTGCGTTTAGGCACTTTTCCGCCTTGTTGGGCTTTTCTTCGACGGGATACTCTCCGGACGTCGCTGCCAATGCAGCGATCGGGTGTGGTAACCCGGTGAAACCAGCGCAATAGTGCACTCATTACTGATACAGGCAGTTTTTATGCCTGTGATCTTGATATGGCGGCTGTGCGTGGGACGCCCTCGGGCGTGCCGGTTTCCTTGGTTCCCGGTTTACCACCCTGCGTACAGCTGCCACCTTTTCGTGTGGTAACGAAAAGGGCAGCTCCTCGAACCCAGGAGTAAAACCATGACCAAAACAAATCCATCCGCAACTTCAGAACTAAAAACCATCGGCTTCACGCCCTTCACCTATTGCTCGGATCAGCCACTGTTCCACGTCAGCGCTGGCGTGCCCATCGTCGACGCATTGACTCAGGCCTCCGATCTGCTGTTCCTCGCCAAATCATTTGCAGAGGACGCAGCCTACGCAAAAGATACCGACCGTCATGCTTGGGCCGCGCACTATCTGACGGTGATGAGCAAAGCGGTGATTGATGATGTGGTAAAGGCGCTTACGCCGCGACCGGCTCAGACCAAAGACGAATCCGAGGTTTAGTCGGACCAACCAGAAAGCCACGCAATGCGTGGCTTTCACCTGAAAAAGATCAGTTCCCCGTCAACAAGAGCATCGAGATCACTCATGCAAAACCTGGTACATCCGCCTATCGAGCCTTCAGCAAAAAACTTGCAAACCAATGCGGTTGTACCTAGGCTTGCCCGCAACACACCCGCCATGCCTATGGTTGCGTCAGCAGCTAAGCACAAATTGCGCGGGTTTTTTTTGCCCGGAGCTTTTAGGGCATGAGAGTTTTCCATAAGCCCGTCATCGATATCACCGCACAGATCGAATTGCTCAAGCAGCGTGGGTTGCATATTCAGGATGACACACGGGCTCGCCACTTTTTACAGGCAGTGAGTTTCTTCCGCCTAACCCCCTACATGCGAACTTTCCAGCAAGCGGAGGACGAAGACCACCCCTTCCGCAAAGACGCTGGATTTCGTGACCTGACCACGCTTTATGATTTCGACCGCCGCCTGCGTCTACTTGCCATGGATGCCATCGAACGCGTCGAGGTTGCAGTTCGCTCTCTGATCAGCAATCACATGGGACCGAATCATGGTGGACACTGGTACATGGAGGCGCGGTTGTTTCAGCGCTCCTATGACCATGCTCGATTGCTGGAAACCATACGTACCAAGCAAAACGCTGCTAGAAGCGATTACGAAAAAGAGTGTCAACGGATAGATCGTTTGCAAACAGATGAAGGGCGAAAGGATCATCTAAAACACCAACGAGCCAAGGAAAGCTACGCGCGGCACTATCCAGTAACGTACGACCAGCCGTCACTGATGCCGGGATGGGCCATGCTGGAAGAACTGACCCTGGGTGATCTGTCACATCTTTACAAAGGGCTGGCGCGAGACGCCGACAAGAAAGTCATCGCCAAATGCCTCGAACTGCCAGCACCACTGTTGCAGTCATGGCTGCATACATTGACCACCATCCGCAATATTTGCGCCCATCATGCGAGGCTGTGGAATCGAGAGCTGGGTATACGGCCAGAACTGCCTAAGAAAACTGGCTTCTCGTGGCCGCTTGCATTACTTCAGCAGGCACAGCATCCACGGATTTTTTCGGTTTTGTGCATTCTCAATCACCTGATGCGCCAAGTGAGCCCGCACACCAGCTGGGACCGTCGCTTGCGGGACTTGATGCAGGAGTTTCCCAATGTGAATCAGCGAGCAATGGGGTTTCCACAAGACTGGCACCAAGACCCGTTCTGGCAAATAGCTGAGTAATTCAATAGAAAACCAAAAGCTCCGGTGCTCACACTAAGGCTTCTTGTGAATATGAATATCAGCCGCTCAAAGCCGCGCACTTCGCGGCTTTTTCGTGCCTGGCGCGTAGGTTTCTTTTGCTGAGGAACGACGACGGAATCCGAACAATAGCGGCAGCTCATCCCTTGAAATGCCCGACCTTCACTGCGCCCAGCGGCCACCTGGATACTTACTCCCAAACACTCAACGCTGGTATCGCCTGCACGGGCACCAGCCCTTCAAGCACTTCACCCGTCAACACAACCTCATACGAATCCCCAGCCCTCCCCCACAGATCTACGAGGACCATGCGGTCTACCAGAACCCCTGCCAATCCGGTAATCGTATCGGCCAATTCCTCTACGATTTTTTGAGTCCGCAACCACAAGCGATCATTAATCTCTGTCAGCTCAGCAATGATGCTGTCAGACGACGCTGGGTCCGTATCGGGGTAGGAGATATTTCGAAGCAAATACCGAAGCTCTCTTATTTTCGCGTAGTCCTGTTCCGCTCCAAACTCTCCTTTCAGGATGGCTGCCGCTTTCGACTTATCGACACGTTTCTCGGGCGAATGCTTTGCAGGTAATGTCTGCGCCATGGCGCCGGCGAAGAGGACCATTATCCGAGCCTCCAAATGTTCCTTCATGGCGTCGATCGACGAAATTGACCGCGTCAAGGTAATGGAGGCCCCTCCATGGTGGGTCAGGCCCATGGTAACTTTCAGGGTTACATCACCCGTTTCAAAACCCAGGGCTCGGGCTACGACGTAATGCCCCATTTCGTGATTCGCAATCTGCAGTGCATAGTCTTGCAGAGCCGCAGGCATGCTCTTCATTTCGATCCCCTCGCTTCACAGCCCTTGGTGCGCATTCGACTACGAGTGACAATTTGTGTCCATCCAATTAACCCGTTGAGGGCATGGACTCCCTGTAATATGCCTGCCCATTGCTCTGTACCGCTGGAGATGCCCCTTTGCCTGACACTCGCCCGCCTGTTCTCGACGAAATCGACCGCCAATTGATCGCGGCGCTGCAGATCAATGCCCGTGAAAGTGTAGCCATGCTCGCCCGCCAACTGGGTATCGCCCGCACCACCGTCACTTCACGCCTGGCGCGGCTGGAAAAGGCCAAAGTGATCACCGGTTATGGTGTGCGCCTGGGTCAGCGAGTGGTGGATGGAGGCTTGCAGGCCTATGTCGGGATCACCGTGCAACCGCGCTCCGGCAAGGAAGTGCTGCGTCGGCTTAGCGCCATGGCGCAGGTTCAGCAGTTGTGCGCGGTGAGTGGTGAATTTGATTATGTGGCGTGGTTGCGCACTGATTCGCCGGAGCAACTTGATCAGTTGCTGGATCAGATTGGCAGTGTGGATGGCGTGGAGAAGACGACGACTTCGATCATCTTGAGCAGCAAGATTGATCGGGGGCAGCCTGTTTGAGTTTCCGCCATTAGGTTTTGGGTGTCTGGTCGGGCCTCTTCGCGGGCAAGCCTCGCTCCCACACAATGTGTAGCGATGCCTCGTCGTATTGATCAAACAATTAGCAAAACGACGACACATTGCGTCTTATTAACGTGTTCTACGCTCTCTAGAATGGCTGCCATCTTTTCCTATACTCAGACGCGCACTCTGCGTCAGGTCGCCAGCAAGGTCAGCCATGAACAAGAACAATCGCCATCCTGCAGACGGTAAAAAACCGGTCACCGTTTTCGGCCCGGACTTTCCTTTCGCCTTCGACGACTGGATCGAACACCCGGCCGGGCTGGGCAGCATTCCGGCGCACAATCACGGCGCCGAAGTGGCGATTGTCGGTGCTGGCATTGCAGGCCTGGTGGCCGCCTACGAATTGATGAAGCTGGGACTCAAACCCGTCGTCTACGAAGCCTCGAAGATGGGCGGCCGTCTGCGCTCCCAGGCGTTCAATGGCGCTGAAGGCATCATCGCCGAACTCGGCGGTATGCGTTTCCCGGTGTCGTCGACCGCTTTTTATCACTATGTCGACAAGCTCGGCCTCCAGACCAAACCCTTCCCGAACCCGCTGACACCTGCGTCGGGCAGCACCGTGATCGATCTGGAAGGCAAAACTCATTACGCACAGAAATTGGCGGATCTTCCTGCACTGTTCCAGGAAGTTGCTGACGCCTGGGCGGATGCTCTGGAAGCCGGCTCGCAGTTCTCCGATATCCAGCAAGCGATCCGTGACCGCGACGTGCCGCGCCTCAAGGAACTGTGGAACACCTTGGTGCCGCTGTGGGACGACCGCACGTTCTATGATTTCGTCGCCACCTCCGAAGCCTTCGCCAAGCTCTCGTTCCATCACCGCGAAGTGTTCGGTCAGGTCGGCTTCGGTACTGGCGGCTGGGACTCGGACTTCCCCAACTCGATGCTGGAAATCTTCCGCGTGGTGATGACCAACTGCGATGATCACCAGCACTTGGTAGTCGGCGGCGTGGAGCAGGTGCCGCTGGGCATCTGGCGCCATGTGCCGGAGCGTTGCGTGCATTGGCCTGAAGGCACCAGCCTCAGCTCGCTGCACAGCGGTGCGCCGCGTTCCGGCGTGAAAAAAATTGCCCATGCACCGAACGGGCGTTTTACCGTTACCGATAACTACGGCGACACACGTGAATACGCGGCAGTACTGACCACCTGCCAGAGCTGGCTGCTGACCACCCAGATCGAATGCGACGAAAGCCTGTTCTCGCAAAAGATGTGGATGGCCCTGGACCGCACCCGCTACATGCAATCGTCGAAGACGTTCGTGATGGTCGATCGCCCATTCTGGAAGGACAAGGACCCGGAAACCGGTCGCGACCTGATGAGCATGACCCTCACCGATCGCCTGACCCGCGGCACCTATCTGTTCGACAATGGCGACGACAAGCCAGGGGTGATTTGCCTGTCGTACTCGTGGATGAGCGACGCGCTGAAAATGCTCCCGCACCCGGTGGAAAAACGCGTGAAGCTAGCGCTGGACGCGTTGAAGAAGATCTACCCGAAAGTCGACATCGCCGCGCGGATCATCGGCGATCCGATCACTGTGTCGTGGGAAGCCGACCCGCATTTCCTCGGGGCCTTCAAAGGCGCCCTGCCCGGCCACTACCGCTACAACCAGCGCATGTACGCGCACTTCATGCAGGACGACATGCCGCCCGAGCAGCGCGGGATTTTCATCGCCGGCGACGACGTTTCGTGGACGCCGGCCTGGGTCGAAGGCGCGGTGCAGACGTCTCTCAACGCGGTGTGGGGGATCATGAAACACTTCGGCGGTGAAACTCACGCCGAAAACCCGGGTCCAGGGGATGTGTTCAACGAGATCGGTCCGATCGCCCTGCCCGAGTAAGAGGAATCCGAAATGCGCGTAGCCCTTTACCAATGTCCACCGCTGCCCCTGGATGTCGCAGGTAATCTGCAACGACTGCATCAACTGGCGCTGGAGGCCAAGGGCGCAGACTTGCTGGTGCTGCCGGAGATGTTCCTCACCGGCTATAACATCGGCATCGATGCGGTCAACGTACTGGCGGAGGTGCACAACGGTGAATCGGCGCAGCACATCGCGCGCATTGCCAAAGCGACGGGGATCGCCATTTTGTATGGCTACCCGGAGCGCACCGAAGACGGGCAGATCTACAACGCCGTGCAGTTGATCGACGCCAATGGCGAGCGGTTGTGCAACTACCGCAAGACTCACTTGTTCGGCGACCTTGATCACTCGATGTTCAGCCCCGGGCCGGATGAATTTCCGCTGGTTGAACTCAACGGCTGGAAGCTTGGCTTTTTGATCTGCTACGACCTGGAGTTCCCGGAAAATGCCCGGCGGCTGGCGTTGGCCGGCGCCGAGCTGATTCTGGTGCCGACGGCGAACATGACTCCCTACGATTTCATCGCCGACGTCACTGTCCGTGCCCGGGCCTTCGAAAACCAGTGTTATGTGGCCTACGCCAACTACTGCGGGCACGAAGGCGACATCCAGTATTGCGGCCAAAGCAGCATCGCCGCGCCGGATGGCAGCCGCATCGCCCAGGCCGGACTTGATGAAGCGCTGATTGTCGGTGAACTGGATCGTCAGCTGATGATCGATTCCCGCGCCGCCAATCGCTACTTCCTCGATCGCCGTCCCGAGCTATACGGCGAGCTGAACAAGCCCTAATCCGCTAGCATTAGCACTTCTCCTGTTCTGGAAGTGCTCATGCCTGCGCTGAATCACCCTCGCCTTCATACTGAAACCCTGGCCAACGGCTTGCGGGTGACGCTGCGTCATGCTCCCGATTTGAAGCGCTGCGCCGCCGCGTTGCGGGTCGCTGCTGGCAGTCACGACGTGCCACTGGCCTGGCCGGGGCTGGCGCACTTTCTTGAGCATTTGCTGTTCCTGGGGACAGAGCGCTTTCCCGCAGAGCAGGGGTTGATGGCCTACGTGCAAGGTCATGGCGGGCAGGTGAATGCGCGGACCAGCGAACGTACGACGGATTTCTTTTTCGAACTGCCGCCTCAGGCGTTTAGCGGTGGGCTGGAGCGTCTGTCAGACATGCTCGCTCATCCGCGTATGAATCCGGACGACCAGCGGCGGGAACGGGAAGTGCTCCATGCCGAATTTGTCGCTTGGTCGCGGGATGCGACGGCTCAACAGCAATTTGCGTTATTCGAGGGGCTTTCGGCGGCTCATCCATTACGGGCGTTTCATGCGGGAAACCGTTACAGCCTGCCGGTGCCGCAGCCCGAATTTCAGCAAGCGTTGAAGGGCTTCTATCAGCGGTTTTACCAGACCGGGCAGATGACATTAAGTCTGGCTGGCCCACAGAGTCTCGATGAATTGAAGGTGATGGCCCAGGCGTTTTCCGCTGCCATTACCGCTGGCGAGAAAGTCCCTCAGACAAAGCCCGCCCAGTTGATGGATTCTTCAGACAATAGTTATCAACAGGCTGGAGAACGTCGACTGGATCTGCTGTTCACCTTCGAAGCGCTGCCCGACTCATCGCCCGAAGCACTGGCGTTCCTGTGCCATTGGTTGAACGCCGCAAAACCCGGCGGCCTGTTGGCGCAGCTGCGAGACTCCGGGTTAGCAGACAACCTGAAAGCCGCGCCGCTCTATCACTACGCTGGCCAAGCCTTGCTGCACATCGAATTCATACGGCCCGCCCACGCCACGCAACCGGACAATGCGATCCACGAACGACTCCTGGATTGGCTGGGCTTCTTTGCCTCCCATCAGGATTGGGCCGAGCTGCGCGAAGAACATGCAGCCCTGCTGCAACGCCAACAGCAAGTCAGCAGCGCCTTGCAACTGGCCCAACGAGACAGTGAACAGCTTGAAGCCTGGCTGTCCGAACAGGGCGTTGTCGCCCTCAAGGCAATCCTCAAACAAATCGGCGCTGTGGATAACTTCACCGGCCAATGGCAGCTGCCGACCCCCAACCCGTTTTTGCGCGCCGAGACTCCAGCCTCGAATGCCGGATTGATTCGCGGCCAGACCAGCGCCCACCGCGGCCTGCGGACTTTTGCCCAGGATCGCTCGCGCAGTCGCCGCGAACGATCGCCAATGCAGTTCAGTCAGGCATTGCCGGATAACACGGATGAAGGTGCGGTTTATCTGCGCTGGCGCCTGGAGTTCGCACCTCACAGCCGCCTTCAGTCGAATCTGGAAAACAACCTGCGGCTGTTGCGCGAAGATGCACGTCAGGCCGGTGTCGACTTTTCCTTCAGCGCATCAGGCAATGAATGGCTGTTGAAAATGACGGGGCTGCAGGACCCGATGCCGACAGTCCTCGAACATGCGCTGAAAGAACTTACAAAACCTGATGCCGATTTCTCACAGGAAGAGCCGGCGTCCATTGCGTTGATGCCGATTCGACAGCTTCTCAAGGCATTGCCTGATCTATGCCTTGAGCACACCGAAGCCTCAGATGAGTTGCAGCAACTCTGGTCGAGCGCGCGCTGGGATGGCCTCGCGACAGGCCTGTCTGCCCAGACACAAGCAGCAATGGGGCTTTCCTTGAGTCGTATTCTCGGCACTGCGGATAGTCAACTGACGCCGTCTCCGTCGATTCGGTCGCTGCATCTCTGGAACTCCGTCGATACCGGCTCCAGCGAACATGCGCTGTTACTCTTTTGTCCGACAGCAACCCATGACATCGCCGATGAGGCCGCCTGGCGTTTGCTCGCACACGTATGCCAGGCGCCGTTCTACCAGTGCCTGCGGGTGGAGCTGCAGCTCGGTTACGCCGTATTCAGCGGACTACGCCAGATAAACGGTCAGACCGGGCTGCTGTTCGGCGTGCAATCGCCGAGCGTCGCGCCTCTGGATTTGCTGGAGCACATCAAACAGTTCCTCAGCGAATTGGAAGGGATGATCGAAAGCATTAATGAAGAGACCTTCATCGCTCAACGCCAAGCCCTGGCCGATCAATTCGACAGCACTGCTTTGCCCAACGCCCAAGCCGCCGAACTGCTCTGGCAGGCCAAATTGGCCGGCCACTCGTCGGATCACCTGAAACATCTGCCTCAGGCGATTCTGATGATCGACCGTGAAGCCTTGCTGGCGGCGGCACAACGACTGAATCGGGCCGATGGTGGATGGCGCGGTCTGGCCAACGGACCGTGCCCTGTTACGCTTTGGCAAGTGGCAAAATGATCATTACCGGGGCTGCAATTAGCTTTCTCAAAGATTCGTGGCCAATCGCTCTGTAATTTTGAGTAACATAGCCGCCTAACTATCTGAACATCTCCAGCTGGAGGTGGACTATATGTATAGGTCTCAACTGTCCCATCCACCTGAAGGAGCGCTTCTATGTCCTGGTCCAAACCTGCTTACACCGACCTGCGTATCGGCTTCGAAGTCACCATGTACTTCGCAAGCCGCTAAGCTCTGCCGTCTGGTAGAGAATGCAGTGCTACGCCTCGGCTCGCCGGGGCGTTTTTATTTTCAGCTTTCAATGATGGAGCGGCCATGTTTGTCCAGATTCTAGGTTCCGCCGCCGGCGGCGGTTTCCCCCAGTGGAACTGCAACTGCGCAAACTGCGCAGGTTTTCGTGACGGCAGCCTGCGGGCCGAGGCGCGTACCCAGTCGTCCATCGCGATTTCCGATGACGGCGTGAACTGGGTGCTGTGCAATGCTTCGCCGGACATCCGCGCCCAGCTCCAGAACTTCGCACCAATGCAGCCAGGTCGCGCGCTGCGTGACACCGGCATCAGCGCAATCATCCTGATGGACAGCCAGATCGACCACACCACCGGCCTGCTCAGCCTGCGCGAAGGTTGCCCACATCAGGTCTGGTGCACCGACATGGTCCACGAAGACCTGAGCACCGGTTTCCCGCTGTTCACCATGCTGACTCACTGGAATGGCGGGCTGAGCTGGAACCGTATCGAACTCGACCAGAGCTTCACCGTCCCGGCCTGCCCGAACCTGCGCTTCACCCCGCTGCCCTTGCGTAGTGCCGCCCCACCGTACTCGCCGCATCGCTTCGACCCGCACCCGGGCGACAACATCGGTCTGATCGTCGAAGACCTGAACACCGGCGGCAAACTGTTCTACGCACCGGGCCTGGGCAAGGTCGACGTATCGCTGATGAAGATCATGGCCAGCAGCGATTGCCTGTTGGTGGATGGCACGATGTGGGACGACGACGAAATGCAGCGTCGTGGCGTCGGCACGCGTACCGGCCGGGAAATGGGCCACCTGGCGCAGTACGGCCCCGGCGGTATGCTGGAAGTGCTGGAACAACTGCCCAAGCAACGCAAAGTGCTTATCCACATCAACAACACCAACCCGATTCTCGATGAAGATTCGCCGGAGCGTGCGGAGCTGGTTCGGCGCGAGGTTGAAGTGGCGTATGACGGCATGAGTATTGTGTTGTAGCGGATGACCCCATCGCGGGCAAGCCACGCTCCCACAGTGATCGCGTGTTCCTGTGGGAGCGTGGCTTGCCCGCGAAGACACCAGATTAGACGCCGCAAATCCACCGGTTGTACCCCGGAGAATCGCAATGACTGACACCGCAATGTCCCCCGCCGAATTCGAAGCGGCCCTGCGCGCCAAGGGCGCCTACTACCATATCTATCACCCGTATCACGTGGCGATGTATGAAGGCCGGGCGACGCGCGAGCAGATCCAGGGCTGGGTCGCCAACCGCTTTTACTATCAGGTGAACATCCCGCTCAAGGACGCCGCTATCCTGGCCAACTGCCCGGACCGCGAGATTCGTCGCGAGTGGATTCAGCGCCTGCTGGACCACGACGGCGCCCCCGGCGAAGAGGGCGGCATCGAAGCCTGGCTGCGTCTCGGGCAAGCGGTCGGCCTCGACCCGGATCAACTGCGCTCTCAGGAATTGGTGCTGCCCGGCGTGCGTTTCGCCGTCGACGCCTACGTCAACTTTGCTCGCCGGGCCCGTTGGCAGGAAGCCGCCAGCAGTTCGCTGACCGAGCTGTTCGCGCCGCAAATCCACCAATCGCGCCTTGACAGCTGGCCGCAGCATTACCCGTGGATCGACCCGGCCGGTTACGAATATTTCCGCACGCGTCTGGGCCAGGCGCGCCGGGATGTGGAGCACGGTCTGGCGATCACTTTGCAGCATTACACTACGCGGGAAGGCCAGGAGCGCATGCTGGAAATTCTCCAGTTCAAACTGGACATTCTTTGGAGCATGCTCGATGCCATGAGCATGGCCTACGAACTGAACCGCCCGCCGTACCACAGCGTGACCGAACAGCGGGTCTGGCATAAAGGAATTACCTTATGAGTTTCGATCGCAGCAAAACCCCGACATGGCGCACCGGCTACCGTTTCCAGTACGAACCGGCGCAAAAAGGCCATGTGCTGCTCTACCCGGAAGGCATGATCAAACTCAACGACAGCGCCGCGCTGATTGGCGGTTTGATTGATGGTCAGCGCGATGTCGCGACGATCATCGCCGAACTGGGCGCGCAGTTTCCCGACGTGCCTGAGCTCGGTGACGACATCGAGCAATTCATGGAGGTTGCCCGTGCTCAGCACTGGATCGAACTTGCCTGATTCCGTGTCAGACAAGTTACCGCCCAAGCCTGAAATCGGCCTGCCACTGTGGTTGCTGGCCGAGCTCACCTATCGCTGCCCGTTGCAATGTCCGTACTGCTCCAATCCGCTGGATTTCGCCGAGCAAGGCAAAGAGTTGTCCACCGAACAGTGGATCAAGGTATTCCGCGAAGCCCGGGAGATGGGCGCGGCGCAGCTGGGGTTTTCCGGCGGTGAGCCGTTGGTGCGCCAGGACCTCGCCGAGCTGATCTTTGAAGCGCGCAAGCTGGGTTTCTACACCAACCTGATCACCTCCGGTATCGGTCTCACCGAGCAAAAAATCAGCGATTTCAAGAAGGCCGGTCTGGACCACATCCAGATCAGTTTCCAGGCCAGCGACGAGCAAGTGAACAACCTGCTGGCCGGCTCAAAAAAGGCCTTCGCGCAAAAACTCGAAATGGCTCGCGCGGTGAAGGCTCACGGCTACCCGATGGTGCTGAACTTCGTCACCCATCGGCACAATATCGACAAGATCGACCGGATCATCGAGCTGTGCATCGCCCTTGAGGCGGACTTCGTTGAACTCGCGACGTGCCAGTTTTACGGCTGGGCGCAGCTCAATCGGGTTGGGCTGCTGCCGACCAAAGAGCAATTGGTTCGCGCCGAACGCATCACCAATGAATACCGCGCCACATTGGAAGCTGAAGGGCATCCGTGCAAGCTTATTTTCGTCACGCCGGACTATTACGAAGAACGCCCGAAAGCCTGTATGAATGGCTGGGGCAGTATTTTTCTGACAGTCACGCCGGACGGAACCGCCCTGCCCTGTCATGGCGCCCGACAGATGCCGGTGCAATTTCCCAACGTGCGCGACCACAGCATGCAGCACATCTGGTACGACTCGTTCGGCTTCAACCGCTTTCGCGGTTATGACTGGATGCCTGAGCCGTGCCGTTCCTGTGACGAGAAAGAAAAAGACTTCGGCGGCTGCCGCTGTCAGGCGTTCATGCTCACGGGTGACGCGAGCAATGCCGACCCGGTGTGCAGCAAGTCGGAATATCACGGCGTGATTTTCAAGGCCCGCGAAGAAGCCGAACACGCGACCCAGACCATTGAACAACTGGCCTTTCGCAATGAACGAAACTCACGCCTTATCGCCAAAAGCTGAACCTTTAAGCGCCGCCAGGGCTGTGGCGGCCGGCATCGACTTCGCCGAGCTGCAGGTCGGGCAACATGGCCTGTTCTGGAACGAGTACCGCCCCGAGGACGCCGCCTGTCGAATCTGGCAGTGGCGTGACAGCCAGGCTCGTTGCCTGACGCCGCCCACCTTTAGCGTGCGCAGCCGGGTGTACGAATATGGCGGCGGTGCGTTTTGTCTGACAGATGACGGGCTTGTTTTCGTCAACGAGGCAGACCAGCAACTGTACCGGCAATCGCTGACGGGTGAGACGCCTGAGGTGCTGACTTCAAGTGAATGCCGCTACGGCGATTTGCACTTCGCCAACGGGCAAGTGCTGGCGGTGGAAGAGAACCGCGATCGACATCGCCTGGTGGCTATCGATCTGGCTGACGGCCAACGCCATCTGCTGGCCGAAGGTGCCGACTTCTACGCGGCTCCGACCGTGAGTACTGACGGTCGACGTCTGGCCTGGATCGAGTGGAATCGTCCGTATCAACCCTGGACCGCGACTCGCCTGATGGTTGCCGAACGCCAGAGCGATCACACCTTTTCGCAACCGCGCTGTGTGGCCGGCGATAGTGCTCAGGAGTCACTGCAACAACCTCGATTCGATGACAGCGGTCGTTTATTTTGTCTGACGGATCGTGACGGTTTCTGGCAGCCATGGATGGAATCGGCCAACGGTCTGAATCCGCTCCCGAGTGCCGCTGCCGACCATGGACCGGCGCCTTGGCAACTGGGTGGTTGCACCTGGTTGCCGTTGGGCGAAGACACTTATCTGGCGAGTTGGACCGAGGGCGGTTTTGGTCGACTGGGGCTTTGTCATGGCGATGGTTCCCGTGACGATTTCACGGGCGACTACAGCCGCTTCCGCCACCTCGCACAGGATGAGCAGTTCATCTACTGCATCGCCGCTTCGCCGGTCAGTTCGTCGGCGGTGATTGCCATTGACCGCGAAACCCGACAGGTCAAGGTTCTGGCCGGCGGAATAGCGCCATTGCCCACCGAGCAGATCAGCCGCCCACAAACCCTGCGCTATCCGAGCGGTTCGGGTGAGGCCCACGGTTTCTTCTACCCAGCGATGACCGGCGACACGAAACCGCCGTTGGTGGTGTTCATTCACGGCGGCCCGACTTCGGCCTGTTACCCGATGCTCGACCCGCGGATCCAGTATTGGGCACAACGCGGCTTCGCCGTGGCCGACCTCAACTACCGAGGCAGCAGCGGCTATGGCCGCGCTTATCGCCAGGCGCTGCATTTGAGCTGGGGCGATGTGGATGTGGAAGATGCTTGTGCGGTGGTCGCCTACCTCGCCGAACGTGGACTGATCGACGGCAACAAGGCGTTTATCCGTGGAGGCAGCGCCGGTGGCTACACCACGTTGTGCGCACTGGCCCTTCACAAGGTCTTTCGTGCGGGCGCCAGCCTCTATGGCGTCAGCGATCCTGTTGCGCTAGGCCGCGCCACCCACAAGCTCGAAGGCGATTATCTGGACTGGTTGATCGGCGACCCGGTGCAGGACGCTGAACGCTATGCCGCACGCACGCCATTGCTGCACGCGAACAACATCAGCGTTCCGGTGATTTTCTTTCAGGGTGAACTGGACGCCGTGGTGGTGCCGCTACAGACCCGCGACATGGTCAAGGCATTGCAGGACAACGGTATTCTGGTCGAAGCGCATTACTACGCGGATGAACGCCATGGCTTTCGCAAGGCCGGCAATCAGGCCCATGCGCTGGAGCAGGAGTGGTTGTTTTATCGGCGGGTGATGGCGCTCGCAGGCTGAAACCGCGTCGCGCCGTTCGCGGGCAAGCCTCGCTCCTACGGGTATGGTGTTATCCCTGTAGGAGCGAGGCTTGCCCGCGAAGGCTATTTACCGGACGCCGGGAATCTCAACGCTTGGCGATGATATACACCGCGTGCACGATCCCCGGAATGTAACCGCACAACGTCAGCAGAATATTCAGCCAGAACGCCCCAGCGAAACCGACTTGCAGAAACACACCCAGTGGCGGCAATAGAATGGCGATGATGATTCGAATAAAGTCCATGGGGTAGCTCCTGATTGAAGTTGGCTCGTGTGAGCCATATAGCTAATCGACATGTACCGTTCGTCAGGGTTCAGTGCGAATTCAGCTCATACCCTACACGCTAAACCTGCTACATGCCTTCAGCCTCAATGAGCTGAGTACTTTTTCGCAGACAAAAGAAAACCCCGCCGAAGCGGGGCTTTGCAGACTGTTTCCCTGACATCCATTTCACTCCGCCTTCCTGGCAGAATCCTACGTGTCCGTGTTGTTGCTTTGCGCTTCCTGCGCGACGTCCATGTGAAGTAGATTAGCTGTGGATCCAATCTTCGCCTATGGGAAAACAGCAGCACGTTATGTAAGAGAATGCTTACATAACGTTAATGGGTCAGAATTGTTCTGCGTCCAGCAGGAACAGCGATTCGCCACCCGCCTTTACCGACGCGCTCAACGAGTGAATACGCGGCAGTAGACGTGCGAAATAGAACCGCGCCGTACCGAGTTTGCTCGCGTAGAAATCGTCCTGCGCTTCTTTACCGAAGGCTGCCTTGGCCATCAGTGCCCACATGTAGGCGTAGGCCATGTAACCGAAGGCTTGCAGGTACTCGACCGACGCCGCGCCAATTTCGTTCGGGTCGTTCTTTGCCCGGTCCAGCAACCACGCGGTCAGTTCGTCGAGGGTGTCCACTGCATCATTCAGCGGCTTGGTGAATTCCGCCAGATCAGCACTGGCCGTCGCGATGAAATGACGAATCTCATCAGCGAACAGGTTGTAGAACGCCCCGCCGCTGCCGACGATCTTGCGTCCTACAAGGTCCAGCGCCTGAATACCGTTGGTGCCTTCGTAGATCTGAGTGATCCGTACGTCACGAACCAGTTGCTCCTGGCCCCACTCACGGATGTAGCCGTGACCGCCAAAAACCTGCTGGCCGTGAACCGTGGTTTCCAGACCCAGGTCGGTCAGGAAAGCCTTGGCCACCGGCGTCAGCAATGCAACCAGGTCTTCTGCGCGCTTGCGGGTGGTGGCGTCTTCGCTGAACTTGGCAGTGTCCAGTTGCATCGCCACGTAAGTGGAGAAGGCACGGCCGCCTTCGTTCGAGGCTTTCATGGTCAGCAGCATGCGACGCACGTCCGGGTGGACGATGATCGGGTCAGCCACCTTGTCCTTGTTCTGCGCGCCAGTCGGCGAGCGGCTTTGCAGGCGGTCGCGAGCGTATTCGATAGCGTTCTGGTACGAGCGCTCGCCAGTGGCCAGGCCTTGGATGCCAACGCCCAGACGCTCGTAGTTCATCATGGTGAACATCGCCGCCAGGCCTTTGTTCGGCTCGCCGACCAGGTAACCCACGGCTTCGTCGAAGTTCATCACGCAGGTCGCGGACGCCTGGATGCCCATCTTGTGTTCGATCGAACCGCAATTCGCCGGGTTGCGCGCACCCAAGCTTCCATCGGCATTGACCATGAACTTCGGCACCAGGAACAGCGAAATGCCTTTCGGCCCCGCCGGTGCGTCCGGCAGTTTGGCCAGTACCAGGTGGATGATGTTCTCGGTCAGGTCGTGTTCACCGCCGGTGATGAAGATTTTGGTGCCGCTGACTTTGTAGGAACCATCGGCCTGAGGCTCGGCCTTGGTACGGATAATCCCCAGGTCAGTACCGGCGTGCGGCTCGGTCAGGCACATGGAACCGGCCCATACACCGGCGTACATGTTCGGCAGATACGCGGCTTTCAGCTCTTCGCTGGCGTGGGCGTTGATCGACAGACAGGCGCCGGCGGTCAGCATCGGGTACAGACCGAACGACAGGCTCGCGGAGTTGACCATTTCTTCAACCTGCGCCGAAACCGCCTTGGGCATGCCCATGCCGCCGTAGGTCGGATCGCCACCGACACCGACCCAACCGCCTTCAGCGTAGGTCTGATAAGCCTGTGGGAAACCGGCCGGGGTGGTGACGGCACCGTCGGCCCAGTGGCAACCTTCTTCGTCAGCTGCACGGCTCAGCGGCGCAATGCTTTTGCTGGTGACCTTGCCGGCTTCTTCGAGAATGGCTTCAACCGTTTCCGCATCGACGGTCTCGGCCAGCGCAGGCAGTTCGGCCCAGAGTTTGGCGACCTCGAAAACTTCATTGAGGACGAAGCGCATATCGCGCAGGGGCGCTTTGTAGTCAGCCATGGCAAACCTCGCAAGATCTAAACAGGTGGTTCGTAGGAATAGTGATTTCGTTGTGTCCGAGTGTACCTCAACAACTTTTACGACACATAGGGTCAACTCATGACTGTTTTGTTATTTTTAGTCACAGGCATTATCAGCTGAAGAACGCATTCGCGGGCAAGCCTCGCGCCTACAGGTCGTGTCGCACGCATTTCACGTGAACGACATAGAACCGTAGGAGCGTGGCTTGCCCGCGAAGCTTTTCAAGCCTAACCGTCAGAGCGCAAACAACTCCGCCGGCAGCTTCATCAGACAATCGCTGCCAGCCTCGATGGCCGCCCGATGTGCGGCGGTACGCGGCAGCAAACGCTTGAAGTAAAACTCGCTGGTCGCCAGTTTTCCCCGGCAGTAATTGGCATCGCCGCTGCCCGCCTCCAACTGCGTCTGAGCCACCAACACCATGCGCAACCACAGGTAGCCGAGGATGATGTAGCCGCTATACATCAGGTAATCCACCGAGGCGGCGCCGACTTCATCCGGATTTTTCATCGCGGCCATGCCGACCTTGGTGGTCAACTCGCCCCACTGCTGATTCAGACCATTGAGCTGCGCCACATAGCTGGCGAGTTGCGGATGTTCAGCGTTTGCCGCACAGAACTTGTGGACGATTTTGGTGAAGCCGCGCAGCAGTTTTCCCTGACTGCCAAGGACTTTGCGCCCAAGTAAGTCGAGCGCCTGAATGCCGTTGGTTCCTTCATAGATTGGCGCGATCCGGCAGTCGCGAACCAGCTGTTCCATGCCCCACTCACGAATGAAACCGTGACCGCCAAACACCTGCATACCGAGGTTAGTCACCTCCAGCCCAGTGTCGGTCATGAAGGCTTTGCAGATTGGCGTCAGGAACGCCAACAGGTCTTCAGCATCCTGACGCGCCGTTTCATCCGGGCTCAGATGAGCGGCATCGAGCAACTGCGCGGTGAAATAAGTCAGCGCCCGGTTGCCTTCGTTGAAGGCCTTCATGGTCAGCAACATCCTGCGCACATCGGGATGAACGATGATCGGGTCGGCGACTTTTTCCGGCGCTTTCGGGCCGGTCAGCGAACGCATTTGCAGGCGGTCGTTGGCGTATTTGATCGCACCCTGGAAGCTCGCCTCACCCAGACACAAACCTTGCATACCGGTGCCGAGCCGCGCGTGGTTCATCATGGTGAACATGCAGTTCAGGCCCTTGTTCGGCTCACCGATCAAGAAACCTTGGGCATCGTCGAAATTCAGCACACAGGTGGCCGAGGCCTTGATGCCCATTTTGTGTTCGATCGAACCGCAGGAAACACCATTGCGCTCGCCCGCCTCGCCCTCGGCATTGGGTAGGAATTTAGGAACGATAAACAGCGAAATACCCTTGGTACCGGCAGGAGCGTCCGGCAGTTTGGCCAGCACCAGGTGAATGATGTTGTCACTCATGTCGTGCTCGCCGGCGGAGATAAAGATCTTGCTGCCGGAAATCGTATAGCTACCGTCAGCCTCAGGCACGGCGCGAGTCTTGATAATGCCCAGATCGGTGCCGCAATGGGCTTCGGTCAGGCACATGGTTCCAGTCCATTGGCCAGCGGTGAGCTTGCTCAGATAGGTCTGTTTCTGTTCTTCAGTGCCATGAGCATGGATGGCTGACATCGCACCGTGAGTCAGGCCGGGGTACATGCCCCAGGAGGTGTTGCTGGAGCCGACCATCTCACTGATGACCAGCCCCAGAGAGCTTGGCAACCCCTGGCCACCATAAGCCGGATCCGCCGCCAGGCCATGCCAGCCGCCTTCAACGTATTGTGCGAAAGCCTGCTTGAACCCTGTCGGCGTTGTGACCACGCCGTTGTCGAAATGGCAGCCTTCTTCGTCGCCGCTACGGTTCAGCGGTGCGAGAACGTTCTCACAGAATTTCGCGCCTTCATCAAGGATCGCATTGATCATGTCCGGGCTGGCATCGGTGGCCCCCAGCGCGGCGTAGTTGCTGTGAAAATCGAAGACGTGGTCGATCAGAAAGCGCATGTCGCGCAGGGGAGCTTTGTACTCGGGCATGGTCATTTCTCCGGCAGCAGATTGCTCAAACCTACTGCCGCCAACCACGCCTCACAATCACAGTCCAGACGCTGAATGCGCCATCATCACTCAACCCGCAGCGGCGCCCATGCGCACCGCTCCACGGCGGTTCTGACCGAAAGCCATCACACAGTTTCGCCCCGCGCCTTTGGCGCTGTAGAGCGCCTGGTCAGCGGATTTGAGCACCTCTTCAGGCGTGCGCTGTTCCAATCGCTCGGCGACGCCGATGCTGACCGTGACCGATACACTCGAAGCGCCTGAACCCGTGCGGCGCTGGCGTCCCTGCTGGTCATCTTGGGGGCGGTCGTTCTGATTGCGCAGCTGGATGTTGTAGGTGGCGATGGATTCGCGGATGACTTCCAGGTGCGGCATACACTCTTCGAGGGTTTTGCCTGCGAACACCAGAGCAAATTCTTCACCGCCGTAGCGATAGGCCCTACCGCCACCGCTGATTTTTGACAGCTTGCTGGCGACCAGTCGCAGCACTTGATCGCCGACATCATGGCCATGGGTGTCGTTGAATTTCTTGAAGTGATCGACGTCGCCCATAGCCAGTACGTAATTGCGCCCCAGCCGTTGCATGCGTTCATTCAGGGCGCGACGGCCCGGCAGACCGGTGAGCTCATCGCGAAAAGCCATCTGATAGGCCTCATGGGCAACCGCGGCGGCAATCATCAACATCACCTGGCTGCACATGATGTTCAGGGTGAACGGCAGGATGAAGGTTTTCGGCAACATCCAGAACAATCCCAGCACCCCCACCAGTTGCGCAGCGTGCAAGGGTCTTGGGTTGCGCCAGTATTGCCAGGCCAGTAACAGGAACGAGGCGATGAATACCGGGTAGGACAACTGAATCAAGCTCATCCAGGCGCCATGCAGGGCTGGCCAGCGAATCTCCGACAGCCACATCAACAGCGCCTGTGGGTAACTTTGTTCCAACCCCAGCGCCACGCTGCCGAACGCCAGCAACACGGCGAAGCGCGCCACCATGTCCTGGAACAGGTGAGTACGCTCTTGCCAGGCGGCGAACAAGCCAAACAGCAACGGCAACAGCAGACAGCACAGATGGAAAACCACTGCGGCGTCTTCACGAACCGTACCGTTGTCGCGGTAATAGTCGGTCTGGGTGTCCAGCATGAAGTAGGCGATGTACACCGTGACCATCAGAAACAGTTCACGCTGACGTCGGTAAACCGCGCAATACGCCCCGCCGAGCAATAGCACCAGAGTAGGCAGTACGTTGAACAGCGAAGTGAAGAAAACGTTGAGATCCTTGACGTAGGCAGCCGCAAGCCCCGCAAGCAACAACAGCAGCGATGGCAAAAAATGACTGAAACGTACAGCGGAAGAACGCAGCAAGGGTAAAGCTCCGACCCGGCAAACAGGGATGGCATTGTGCCTTCACCTTGGAGCAATTAAGCACATACAATGTGACGTGTGTCACATCGCCATCCTCTTTAACGGCAGCAATGGCGTTCTTCTTAGCGTTTTAGTCAGGATTATTTACAGATAACGCGGTTTTTATTAGACACAAAAAAACCGCTGCTCCCGAGGAAGCAGCGGCTTTATGAAGGACTGCGTAGGGCTTAGTAACCCAGTGCGAAGTCTTCTTCTTTCATGTCCATCAGGTTGTTGGCGCCCGACAGCATGGTGACAACGTAAGTGCGGGTACGCGGCAGGATGCGCTGGAAGTAGAAGCGCGCAGTCTGCAGCTTGGCGGTGTAGAACGCTTCTTCGGTGGTACCGGCAGCCAGTTTCTCGGCAGCCAGACGCGCCATGTCAGCCCAGAAGTAGGCGAGGCAGGCATAACCGGAGTACATCAGGTAGTCCACCGACGCCGCGCCGACTTCTTCGCGGTCTTTCATGGCTGCCATACCGACCTTCATGGTCAGCTCGCCCCACTCTTTGTTCAACGCAGCCAATGGCTCGACAAACTCTTTGACTACGTCGTTGCCTTCGTTGGTCTGGCAGAACTTGTGGACGATCTTGGTGAAGCCTTTGAGCGCTTCGCCTTGAGTCATCAGCACTTTACGGCCCAGCAGGTCGAGTGCCTGGATACCGGTGGTGCCTTCGTACAGCATCGAAATGCGGCTGTCGCGCACGTTCTGCTCCATGCCCCACTCGGCGATGAAACCGTGGCCGCCGTAGATTTGTACGCCGTGGTTAGCGGATTCGAAACCGACTTCAGTCATGAAGGCTTTGGCAATCGGCGTCATGAAGGCCAGCAACGCGTCGGCTTTCTTCTTCTCTTCTTCATCGACGCCGTATTTGACGATGTCGACTTGCTTGGCAGTGAAGTAAACCATCGCACGGTTGCCTTCGGCGAAGGCCTTCATGGTCAACAGCATGCGACGTACGTCAGGGTGAACGATGATCGGGTCAGCGGCTTTGTCCGGTGCTTTCGGGCCAGTCAGGGAGCGCATTTGCAGACGATCACGGGCGTATTTCAGGCCGCCCTGGAAGCCGATCTCGGCGTGTGCCAGACCTTGCAGAGCCGTACCCAGACGGGCGGTGTTCATGAAGGTGAACATGCAGTTCAGGCCTTTGTTCGCCGGCCCGATCAGGTAACCGGTGGCCGCGTCGAAGTTCATCACGCAGGTGGCGTTACCGTGGATGCCCATCTTGTGTTCCAGGGAACCGCAGGTCACAGCGTTGCGAGCGCCGATCGAACCGTCTGCGTTCGGCATGAACTTCGGAACGATGAACAGGGAAATGCCTTTGGTGCCGGCCGGTGCATCCGGCAGACGTGCCAGAACGATGTGGACGATGTTGTCGGCCATGTCGTGTTCGCCGGCCGAGATGAAGATCTTGGTGCCGGAAACTTTGTAGGAACCGTCGGCCTGAGGCTCGGCCTTGGTGCGCAGCATGCCCAGATCGGTGCCGCAGTGCGGTTCGGTCAGGCACATGGTGCCGGTCCATTCGCCGGAGACCAGTTTGGTCAGGTAAGCCTCTTGTTGCTCTAGCGTACCGTGTTCGGAAATGGTGTTCATCGCGCCATGGGACAGGCCTGGGTACATGCCCCACGACCAGTTGGCTTCGCCAACCATTTCGCTGACGGCCAGACCCAGAGACTCTGGCAGGCCTTGGCCGCCGTGCTCTACGTCGTGCGCCAGGCTTGGCCAGCCACCTTCGACGAATTGTTTGTAGGCTTCTTTGAAACCGGTCGGGGTTTTAACGCCGGACTCGCTCCAGGTGCAGCCTTCGGTGTCACCCACGCGGTTCAGCGGAGCCAGCACCTGCTCACAAAACTTGGCGCCTTCTTCGAGAATGGCGTCAACCATGTCTGGAGTTGCGTCTGCACAAGCCGGAAGGCTCTGATAGTGCGCTTCGTAGCCGAGCAGTTCGTCACGAACGAAGCGAATATCACGCAAGGGGGCCTTGTAGTCAGGCATAGCGATAAACCTCTGCTGATGTAACCGGGAATGAACGACCGCGTTGATTTGTTGTGGCGGTCAAACAGTTGTTTGAAACATACGTTTACGCCCAAATCTTGTCAAGCGCCGATCTTTTGCCGTTCGTCATCGCACCATGAAAACCTCGGCCACGCAGTTGCGCAACGCTGTTGACTGAGCAACACGCCATGTAGAAGAGATTAGTTGAGGCAGAAGGACTTACGCAGAAAAACGCCGCGAACAGGCGCGGCGTTGGAGTAACGAATTCAGCGAGGGATCAGGCGAACGTATCAATCAGTGTACCGAGCATTTCATCGGATGCCTTGGCGACTTTGGCGCCCAGTTCCACCTGGAACTTGCCCTGAGCCATCTCGACCATATTGCTGGCCAGATCCGATTGCTGGCTGCGGTCTACCGAACGCAGGCGATCGACCTGAACCTCGGAGGATTGACTGGTGACCGAACGCTCGATGGTGTTGTTGGCGATCTGACCCGAAGCCTGATCGACACGGTTCTGCCCTGTCTGAATAGTGCTCAGACCGGCATAGAAAGCGGTGTTTCCTGAGATTTCCATGGGGAACTCGTCCTACAAGGATCAACAGCGGCCATTGAACCAGACACGTCGACAAAAGGCCCGACAAAAACACTAATAGCACAATGCCTTGCCATAGTTAAAACCCAGGCCAATCATCTCAGTCCAGCAGATCCAGCTGCAGATGTTCGGCCACCGCGTCGGCTGTCACCGTCTTGAGTTTTGGCACTCGCCCCAGGCACGGCGCAGGAATGCGCTCGGCCAGCGTCGCGAGGTTCTCTTCCAGACGCGAAGTCTTCGGATCAATGATGTTGGCCACCCACCCTGCCAACTGCAAACCATCCCGTGCGATCGCCTCGGCTGTCAGCAGTGCATGATTGATGCAACCCAGCCGCACGCCGACCACCAGGATCACCGGCAGACCCAGCGCCATGGCCAGGTCCGACAGATTGTCCTGATCCGCCAATGGCACTCGCCAGCCTCCAGCGCCTTCGATCAAGGTGAAGTCCGCCTGCATATCGAGAATCTGCCGCATCGGTGTCAACAAGGATTGCACGGTCAACGCCACGCCAGCCTCCCGCGCTGCCAGATGCGGTGCGATCGCCGGCTCGAACGCGACCGGATTGACCTGATCGTAGGTCAAGGGTATCGAGCACTCGGCCAACAGGGCCAGCGCATCGGCGTTGCGCAATCCCTTGGGCGTCAGGTCGCAACCGGAGGCCACCGGCTTGCCTGCCGCAGTGCTCAAACCCGCTAATCGCGCGGCATGCAGCAAACCTGCGGCGACGGTGGTCTTGCCGACATCGGTGTCAGTACCGGTGATGAAATAGGCTGCACTCATAAGGGTTTCTCCAACACGGCGTAAACCACTTGATAAGTCGCCGGCAGTCCCTGTGCCTGACGATACTGCTCGTAAGCCTCGATCAGGCCGAGGATCCGCGCCCTGCCGGTCAAACCGCCTGGCCGACCGGGGTTCAGATTGTGCGCCCCCAGTGCCTTGAGCTCATGGGTCAGGCTGCGGACATCGGGGTAATGCAATACATGCGGATTCGTTTCGAGGCTGACGACCTTCAAACCGCTACCCGCGCAAAGTTGTTGGTAAACACCGAACTCACGGAAGCGGTTGACGTGCACCATGCCGTCGATCTGACGCCAACTGTCGCGCAATTCGTACAGCGTGCCTACACACAGACTAGCAAACGCGAAAATACCGCCCGGTTTCAACACGCGATGCACTTCATTGAGCACCGAGGCGAAATCCGCGCACCATTGCACCGCCAGACTGGAGAAGACCAGGTCGCAGGCCGAATCCTGCAACGGCAAGCGCTCGGCGTCACCCGCGATGAAATGTGTGGCGCCACCCAAGGGACGGGCGTGATTGAGCATGCCTTCTGCAATATCAAGGGCCAGCCCGTTAGCGTCAGGAAAACGCTCACCCAGGGCACGGCTGAAATACCCGGTGCCGCAGCCCATATCCAGCCAACGAGCGGGGACAAAATCCTCTGGCAATCGACTCAATAACTCACTGCCCACGTCGCGCTGCAATTCGGCCACGCTGTCGTAGCTCGCCGCCGCACGGGAAAAGGATGCCGCCACCTGGCGTTTGTCGGGCAAGCCGCCAGGCAGGTTGGGAAGGGATAAATCAGTCATCACCGAACTCATGCAAAAAGGCCTGAATCGCCCCCGCCACACCGTGAGGGTCTTCCAGAAGAAACGCGTGACTGGCCTGTTCAATCAGGCCGATTTCGACATCCGGCAGCAGTGCCAACAAATCCCCCGCGGCTTCGGCCGGGACCAGCCCGTCGAGGCCGGCGAACAAGTGCAATTGGGGGCCACGAAACGCTTGCAACGCTTGCCGGGTATCCAGCTGGGCAAGCAACTCCAGGCCGCTCATCAGCACCGGCGAAGACGTATGCGGTGCGCCAGCGAGCAACAGTCGCGATATCCCGCGCGGGTCTTCGGCACCTTGGGCGCACAGCAGCGAAAAACGTTTCAACGTCATGCGCGAGTCAGCCTTGCAACCGGCCAGAAACGCATCGAAGGTTTCGCCGGGCATCGCGCTCGACCACTGCTCATGAGCGACGAAAGAAGGGTTACTCGCCAGGGTCACCAGGCCGCAGCAGCGATCACCCCGTCGCGCCGCTAATTCGGACGCAAGCATGCCACCCAATGACCAGCCACCGAGCCAGGCATCCTGTGGCAACGTCGAGTCCAACTCATCGAGCCATTCTTCAAGGTCGCTCGATTCCAGTTCCGGCAACGGCTCGATCTCGACACGCAGGTGCTCATCCAAACCCTGCAAGGCGGCTGCCAAAGGTTCCAGCGGCGAAATCCCGAGACCCCAACCCGGCAGCAGAATCAGACGATCACGCATGGCTTGGCTCCGGTCCCAGTTGTTGAAAACAATCGGCCAGTCCATTTAACAATAGCTGCACCTGCGCCTCGCTGTGGGCTGCGGTCAGGGTTACGCGCAAGCGCGCGCTGCCGGCGGGTACGGTCGGTGGACGAATCGCGGTCACCATCAGCCCGCGTTCGCGCAGCATTTGCGACAGCCGAACCGCACGCCCGGCATCGCCGATCATGATCGGCTGGATCGGCGTGAAGCTGTCCATCAACTCCAGGCCAATCTGTTCGGCACCTTGGCGGAACTGGCGAATCAGCGTCTGCAGATGCTCACGTCGCCAGTGTTCGCTGCGTAACAGCTCCAGACTTTTCAGCGTCGCGCAGGCCAGTGCTGGCGGTTGGCTGGTGGTGTAGATGTAAGGACGAGCGAACTGGATCAGGCTTTCGATCAACTCTTCACTGCCAGCCACAAAAGCACCGGCCGTACCGAAAGCCTTGCCGAGGGTACCGACCAACACCGGTACGTCTTCCTGACTCAGGCCGAAATGCTCGACGATCCCGCCGCCGTTGGCACCCAGCGGACCAAAACCGTGAGCGTCATCGACCATCAGCCAGGCGCCTTTGGCCTTGGCTTCCCGCGCCAGCGCCGGCAGGTCAGCGATGTCACCGTCCATGCTGAACACGCCGTCGGTGACCACCAGCGTATTGCCGGTGGCCTTCTCTAGGCGCTTGGCCAGACTGGCCGCGTCGTTATGCAGATAGCGATTGAAACGCGCACCGGACAACAGCCCTGCATCCAGCAACGACGCATGATTGAGTCGGTCTTCCAGCACCGTATCGCCCTGCCCGAGCAGTGCGGTGACCGAGCCGAGGTTGGCCATGTAACCGGTGGTGAACAGCAACGCTCGCGGGCGGCCGGTGAACTCGGCGAGGGCTTCTTCCAGTGCGTGATGCGGGCTGCTGTGGCCGATCACCAAATGCGAAGCGCCACCGCCCACGCCCCAACGCGACGCGCCGGCGCGCCAGGCTTCGATCACTTGCGGGTGATTGGCCAGACCGAGGTAATCGTTGTTACAGAACGCCAGCAACGGCTGACCATCGACCACCACTTCCGGGCCTTGGGGGCTTTCGAGCAGCGGGCGCTGGCGATAAAGGTTTTCGGCACGACGGGCAGCAAGGCGCGCGCTGAGATCGAAAGACATGCAGACCTCGCGAGTAGGCAAAAGGTATAGCTTCTGTAGGAGCGAGGCTTGTCCGCGAACCAGGCACCTCGGTCAATCTGAATGACCGAGGCGCTTCATTCGCGGGCAAGCCTCTCTCCTACAGGTTTGGCGTCGATCAGACAGCAGCGTTATAAAACTGCTCGCTGCTCTTCTGCTCCACCAGCGCCTGTTCGATCGCGGCCTGATGCACTTCGTCGGCGTGCTCTTCGCGGGCTTCCGGCAGGATGCCCAGACGCGAGAACAGTTGCATGTCCTTGTCCGCCTGCGGGTTGGCAGTAGTCAGCAGTTTTTCGCCGTAGAAAATCGAATTGGCGCCAGCAAAGAATGCCAGGGCTTGCATCTGCTCGTTCATCGCTTCGCGGCCGGCGGACAGGCGCACGTGGGACTTCGGCATCAGGATGCGTGCGACTGCGAGCATGCGAATGAAATCGAACGGATCGACATCATCGGCATTTTCCAGCGGCGTACCGGCGACTTTCACCAGCATGTTGATCGGCACCGATTCCGGATGCTCCGGCAGGTTGGCCAGCTGGATCAGCAGATTGGCGCGGTCGTCGAGGGACTCGCCCATGCCAAGAATGCCGCCGGAGCAGATTTTCATCCCCGAATCACGCACGTAGGCCAGGGTTTGCAGACGCTCGCTGTACGTACGGGTGGTGATGATGCTGCCGTAGAACTCAGGCGAAGTGTCGAGGTTGTGGTTGTAGTAGTCGAGGCCGGCCTTGGCCAGTGCTTCGGTCTGATCCTGATCCAGGCGACCGAGGGTCATGCAGGTTTCCAGACCCAGTGCTTTCACGCCTTCGACCATTTTCAGCACGTAAGGCATGTCTTTGGCCGACGGGTGTTTCCACGCCGCGCCCATGCAGAAACGGGTCGAACCGATGGCCTTGGCGCGAGCGGCCTCTTCGAGGACCTTCTGCACTTCCATCAGTTTTTCTTTTTCCAGGCCAGTGTTGTAGTGACCGGACTGCGGACAATATTTGCAATCTTCCGGGCACGCACCGGTTTTGATCGACAGCAGCGTTGAGACCTGGACGCGGTTGGCGTCGAAGTGCACGCGGTGCACCGTCTGCGCCTGGAACAACAGGTCGTTGAATGGCTGAACGAAGAGTGCTTTGACTTCGGCCAAAGACCAGTCATGACGCAGGGTTGCAGTGGTGCTGGCGCTCATGGGCGTTTCCTTGTTTATGCTTGGCAAGCGGCTGGGGGAATGGAATACCCACAGACGCGACACGGATGTTCGGCATATTTAAGGAAGACTCATGCACTGTCAACCACGATACGAAGGACCGGTTTACATCTGGTTAAAAAACAAACAGATCTGTTTACTCTGTGCAGAACCCGCGGACGACGCCACGCCAATCTGCATGGCCTGCGAAACCGAGTTGCCCTGGCTGGGCGAGCATTGTCAAACCTGTGCCCTGCCCTTGCCCGCCAGGGGCCTGACATGCGGCCAATGTCTCAAACATCCGCCAGCCTTCGAACGGGTCGCTGCGCCTTGGACTTACAGTTTTCCGGTGGACAGTTTGATCACCCGTTTCAAACACAGCGCGAAGTGGCCGTTTGGCCGCCTGCTCGCCGAACTTCTTGCTCAATTCCTGCAACATCGCTTCGATGAAGATCTGGATCGGCCGGATGCGCTGATACCGGTGCCACTGGCCTCCAAACGTCTGCGTCAGCGGGGTTTCAACCAAGCGGCGATGCTCGCCCGCTGGCTCAGCGCCAGCCTCGACATTCCTTGTGATGAAACGCTGTTGCTGAGAATCCAGGACACCAGTGCACAACAAGCGCTGAATGCCGACGCCCGTAAAAAGAATCTGCGCCACGCCTTTGCCCTGGCGCCCGCGGCGTCGATCAAAGGTCGCCACTTCGCCTTGGTGGATGATGTGCTGACCACCGGCGCCACCGCTCAGGCCCTGGCTCGCTTGTTGATGGATGCGGGCGCCGCGCGGGTCGACGTCTACTGCCTGGCCCGCACCCCAAAACCTGGCGATGGAGGCTGACTTGACTCCCACGCGCCAAGCCGCCAACGTCCTCCCCATCGTCACAGCCCAAAGCGTCTCGCCATGTCCTTACCTACGTTGTTGTCCCAGCACATTGTCCGTCGTCCGCAGCGCATCGCGTTGCTGCAACACATCGCCGAACAAGGCTCGATCACCCGCGCCGCAAAAAGCGCGGGCCTGAGTTACAAAGCGGCGTGGGATGCCATCGACGAACTGAACAACCTCGCGCAGAAACCGCTGGTGGAGCGTAGCGTCGGCGGCAAGGGCGGCGGTGGCGCCAAGCTGTCCAGCGAAGGCGAGCGCGTGTTGCGCCTGTATCAAAAGCTTCAAGCCTTGCAGACTCAGGTGCTGGAAGCTGCCGAAGAGGCCAGTGACCTGGACTTGCTCGGTCGACTGATGCTCAGAACCAGCGCGCGCAACCAACTGCACGGTAAGGTCGTGGCAATCGAAGCACAGGGGCGCAATGACCGGATCCGTCTTGAACTGGCCGAAGGCTTGCGTATCGATGCGCAGATCACCCACGACAGTACTCTGCGCCTGGAACTGGAAATTGGTACCGAAGTGGTGGCACTGATCAAGGCCGGTTGGCTGGAGTTGCTGGGCATCGATCAAGCTGCAGCGCCCGACAACAACTGCCTGAAGGGCACGATTGAAGAAATCCTCGACGCCGACGACGGCCCCAGCGAAGTGCGCATCGGTTTGCCCAATGGCCAGACACTCTGCGCCCTGGCCGAACCGCTGCACTTGCAATCCCTCGGGCTTGCCACCGGGAAAGCGGTGCTGGTGCAGTTTGCCCCATCCAACATTTTGCTCGGGACACCGCTCTGAAACAAAAGTGTCACTAACGCTCTTTATGGTGACTGCAAAAACCCGCAGGGAGCCTGATGTGAGCTTATTAGAAGACAACCAACCGACCGACCTCGAGAAGATGGTCGGCCTCAGCCGTCGTGGCTTCATCAGCGCTGGCGCCCTCTGCGGTGCGGCGATGTTTCTCGGTGGCAACCTGCTGAGTCGCAGCGTGCTGGCGGCCAGTGTCAGCGCTGGCTCCAGCAAACTGTTGGGCTTCGACAGCATCGCCGCCGCGACGACTGACGCGATCACCTTGCCACCAGGCTATAAATCCTCGGTACTGATCAGCTGGGGCCAGCCTCTGCAAAAAAATGGTCCGGCGTTCGACCCGAGTGGCAACGGCACGGCCCAAGCGCAGGAAGTCCAGTTCGGCGATAACAACGACGGCATGAGCCTGTTCGAATTCCCCGGTGAAAAAGACCGGGCACTGATGGCGATCAACAACGAATACACCAACTACCGCTACCTCTACCCCCACGGCGGCATGCCGCAATCGGCGGAAGACGTACGCAAGGCCCTGGCCTGCGAAGGCGTGTCGGTGATCGAAGTGCAGCGCAAGAACGGCCAGTGGCAGTTCGTCCAGGGCTCGCGCTACAACCGCCGCATTCACGGTAACGCACCGATCAGTTTGAGCGGGCCGGCGGCCGGTCACGAGCTGATGAAAACCAGCGCCGACAAACACGGCAAGAACGTCCTTGGCACCTTCCAGAATTGCGCCAATGGCAAGACACCGTGGGGCACTTATCTGACCTGCGAAGAGAACTTCACCGACTGCTTCGGCAGCAGCAATGCCGAGCAGAAGTTCGACGCCGCGCAGAAACGCTACGGCGCGGTGGTGGCCAGTAAAGACATCAACTGGCATCAACACGATCCGCGCTTCGACCTGGCGAAAAACCCCAACGAACTCAATCGTCATGGCTGGGTGGTGGAAATCGACCCGTTCGATCCGCAGTCGACGCCGGTCAAGCGCACCGCGCTGGGCCGCTTCAAACATGAAAACGCCGCCCTGGCCGAAACCAACGACGGTCGCGCTGTGGTGTACATGGGCGACGACGAACGTGGCGAGTTCATCTATAAATTCGTCAGCCGCGACAAGATCAACCACAAAAACCCCAAAGCCAACCGCGACCTGCTGGATCACGGCACCTTGTACGTGGCACGTTTCGACGCAGGCGACGGCAACGCCGATCACCCGAAAGGCCAGGGCCAGTGGATCGAACTGACCCACGGCAAGAATGGCATCGACGCCAGCAGCGGTTTTGCCGATCAGGCCGAAGTGCTGATTCATGCCCGCCTCGCCGCCAGCGTTGCGAGCGCCACGCGCATGGACCGTCCGGAATGGATCGTCGTCAGCCCCAAGGATGGCCAGGTTTATTGCACCCTGACCAACAACGCCAAACGCGGCGAAGAAGGCCAACCGGTAAATGGCCCGAACCCTCGCGAGAAAAACGTCTACGGGCAGATCCTGCGCTGGCGTACCGACCGCGACGATCACGCTTCGAACAGCTTTGCCTGGGACCTGTTTGTGGTCGCCGGAAATCCGGGCATCCATGCCGGTACGCCGAAGGCGGGTTCGTCGAACATCACCCCGCAGAACATGTTCAACAGCCCGGACGGTCTGGGCTTCGATGTGGCCGGGCGCCTGTGGATCCTCACGGATGGCGATTCGAGCAACGCAGGTGACTTTGCGGGCATGGGCAATAACCAGATGCTCTGTGCCGACCCGGTGACCGGTGAGATCCGTCGTTTCATGGTCGGGCCGGTGGGCTGCGAGGTGACGGGGATCAGCTTCTCGCCGGATCAGAAAACCTTGTTTGTCGGGATTCAGCATCCGGGGGAAAACGGTGGGTCGACGTTCCCTGAGCATCTGCCTAACGGCAAGCCGCGGTCTTCGGTGATGGCGATTTCCCGCGAGGATGGCGGCATCGTCGGCGCCTGATAAACGCCCCCCGCATGATCGTTCCCACGCTCTGCGTGGGAATGCAGCCCGGGACGCTCTGCGTCCCAAAGTCGGACGCGGAGCGTCCGGTGAGGCACTTCCCACGCAGAGCGTGGGAACGATCCCCTAAAGAAGCCCCGTCTGCGCTACCATGTTTGGTCCGACGCGGCAGCCTGCCGCGCGCAGGAGTCAGCATGGCCCACCCGTTTGAAACCCTCACCCCAGACCTCGTGCTCGATGCCGTCGAAAGCATCGGCTTTCTCAGCGACGCGCGCATTCTGGCGCTCAACAGCTACGAGAACCGTGTCTATCAGGTCGGCATCGAAGACTCCGAGCCGCTGATCGCCAAGTTTTATCGTCCGCAACGCTGGACCAATGAAGCGATTCTCGAAGAACACCAATTCACCTTCGAACTCGCCGAGTGCGACATACCGGTGGTCGCGCCGATGATCCACAACGATGAAAGCCTGCACGAACACAACGGCTTCCGTTTCACCCTGTTTCCCCGTCGTGGCGGGCGGGCACCGGAGCCGGGTAATCTCGATCAGTTGTATCGCCTGGGCCAACTGCTGGGTCGTCTGCATGCGGTCGGTGCTACAAAACCGTTCGAACACCGAGAAGCGCTGGGAGTGAAGAACTTCGGTCATGACTCCCTGACCACATTGCTTGAAGGTAATTTCGTTCCCAAAAGCCTGCTGCCAGCCTACGAGTCCGTGGCCCGCGACCTGCTCAAGCGCGTCGAAGAGGTCTACCAGGCCACCCCGCACCAGAACATCCGCATGCACGGCGATTGCCATCCCGGCAACATGATGTGCCGCGATGAGATGTTCCACATTGTCGACCTCGATGACTGCCGCATGGGTCCGGCCGTGCAGGATATCTGGATGATGCTGGCGGGCGATCGTCAGGAATGTCTCGGTCAGTTGTCGGAATTGATGGATGGCTACAGTGAATTCCATGACTTCGACCCGCGGGAACTGGCGCTGATCGAACCGCTGCGCGCCTTGCGCTTGATGCACTACAGCGCCTGGCTCGCCCGGCGCTGGGACGACCCGGCCTTCCCTCGCAGTTTTCCGTGGTTCGGCACCGAGCGCTATTGGGGCGATCAAGTGCTGGCGCTGCGTGAACAATTGGCTGCGCTCAATGAAGAACCACTAAAACTCTTCTAACCACCCCGACCCTGTAGGAGCGAGGCTTGCCCGCGAAGAACGATGACGCGGTTTATCTGACGAACCGCGTCATCGTTCTTCGCGGGCAAGCCTCGCTCCTACAAAAATCACAACACATCTATACAATCCCCTCTTTGTTAGCTGCCTAAGCAAGGATTCTCATGCAAGCCGCCAACCCGCGTCGCGGGTACATCCTGGGCCTGAGTGCCTACATCATCTGGGGACTGTTCCCGCTCTACTTCAAAGCCATCGCCAATGTCCCCGCCGTGGAGATCATCATCCACCGAGTGCTATGGTCCGCGCTGTTCGGCGCCTTGCTACTGCTGGTCTGGAAACATCCTGGCTGGTGGCGCGAGCTGCGTGAAAACCCCCGGCGCCTGGCTATCCTGGCACTGAGCGGCACGCTGATCGCGGCCAACTGGCTGACCTATGTCTGGTCAGTGAACAACGGGCGCATGCTCGAAGCCAGCCTCGGTTATTACATCAACCCGCTGGTAAACGTGTTGTTGGGAATGCTGATCCTCGGCGAACGGCTGCGGCGTATGCAATGGATCGCAGTGGGCCTGGCAGCGGTCGGTGTTGCGCAGCAAGTGTGGCAAGTCGGCAGTCTGCCGTGGGTGTCGCTGGTACTGGCGTTGACCTTCGGCTTCTACGGACTGATCCGCAAGCAGGCACCGGTCAAGGCGCTACCGGGGCTGGTGGTGGAAACCTGGATGCTGGTGCCGATTGCTGTCGCCTGGTTGCTGTTCAATCCGACCGCGACCAGCGCACAAGCCGAATTCTGGACCACTTCCGAAGCTTGGTGGCTGGTGGCTGCCGGTCCGGTGACATTGGTGCCGCTGGTGTGTTTCAACGCCGCCGCCCGGCACTTGCCTTACACCACGCTCGGATTTCTCCAGTACCTGGCGCCGACGCTGGTGTTATTGCAAGCCGTTCTGCTGTTTGGCGAGCACCTGTCGTCCAGCACACTGGTGGCGTTCATCTTTATCTGGGCGGGTCTGGCGGTTTATAGCGTCGACGCGTGGATAAGTCTGCGCCGCCGCCGCTGATCAGAAAACGTACAAATCTCTACAGGCCACGTCTTCCGTGGCCTGCATCCATCCTTCCCAAGGTTATCCACAGTATGATCCCCGGCGTTTGTGCGCAAGTCACTGAAACTGCTGGTTTTTTGATCAGATTCTGAAGAGCACCGGTCGACGTGGCCTGGGGAGGAGTCTCTACAGGTTATCCACAGGCAGGTGCACGTATAACTTGGATAACCTTTTCAAGGTTCGCTGCGCAGCACCAATTCGACCATCAGATCGTCCGCCAGGGTTTCCAGGCGCGATTGCAGCACCTCAAGAGACAATGTCAGTGGCACTGCAAGAATCGCCTCGGCATGGAACAGCGGCTCGCTGCTCATGGGCGCCGGTCGAACTTCGGTCACCAGCCGCTCCAGACTCACCCCCTGCTCACTCAACAGACGCGTAATGTCGCGCACAATTCCGGGACGGTCATTGCCCACCAGTTCCATGGCAATCGGCTTCCAAGTGCAGGATTGTTCGATGCTGCTCTCGGCGATCAGCACACGAATCCCCAAGGTCGACAATCCCTGTAGTGCATCTACCAGTTCATCGTAGGCCTCAGCCGGTACGCCCACCCGAAGAATCCCGGCGAACTGTCCGGCCATGCGCGACATGCGGCTCTCCAGCCAGTTGCCGCCGTGCTCGGCAATGCATTGGGCAATGCGCTCGACCTGCCCGGGCTTGTCCGGAGCGAATACAGTGAGTACGAGATGGTCCATGGCGCAGCCCTCTTGTCATGACTTTTGTTATAGAAAAACAAGTATAGGCAAGGGTTGGTCTTGCGCTGAGTCGGCTGACGTCTTCTCGGGCAAGTCGGATGGGGAACCACCAACAACCCTGCCAAACCACAAATCGTGTACAAGTTTTTATATTTAACTGGAACAATCCAATGGTTTTTTGAGAACATCCAGCTCCCCGACATGACCGCAATGCGTCATGTGGTCGCAGAACGACGTAATTAGTCTAATTTTCACAACCGCAACTCATCATGTAGTATGCCGCAGCGCGCACTACATAACGTTGGATCGATGTCTGCCACAGGCGCCGTCGCAACCCTGAAAGCCCTGTCAGCAAGGCCGCAAAGCCGTTGATCGGATCGAACCCAGACGCCAGCAATGGCATGTACTGGTAGAGGGGTTTGTGGTTTAAATGGCCAGAGGCTTCATTGTCAAAATTGAAGAGCTGAAAAGCGAAATAGCTGAGCAGAGTGAGGCAAGCAATGACTGAACACGTTCAAGTCGGTGGCCTGCAGGTCGCCAAAGTCCTGTTCGACTTCGTGAACAACGAAGCCATTCCCGGTACCGGCCTCACCGCCGACACGTTCTGGGCCGGTGCCGACAAGGTCATCCATGACCTGGCACCGAAGAACAAAGCCCTACTCGCCAAACGCGATGATTTCCAGGCACGTATCGATGCCTGGCACCAGGCTCGTGCAGGTGTTGCGCACGATGCGGTGGCCTACAAAGCCTTCCTGCAAGACATCGGTTATCTGCTGCCAGAAGCGGCTGATTTCCAGGCAACGACACAAAACGTCGATGACGAAATCGCCCGCATGGCCGGTCCACAGCTGGTGGTGCCGGTGATGAACGCGCGCTTCGCGCTCAACGCCTCGAACGCTCGCTGGGGTTCGCTGTATGACGCGCTCTATGGCACCGACGCCATCAGCGAAGCGGACGGCGCGGAAAAAGGCAAAGGCTACAACAAGGTTCGCGGCGACAAGGTCATCGCCTTCGCCCGCGCCTTCCTCGACGAAGCCGCGCCATTGGCTGCCGGCTCCCACGTCGACTCCACCGGCTACAAGATCGTTGACGGCAAACTGGTGGTCGCCCTCAAAGGCGGCAGCAACACTGGCCTGCGCGACGATGCCCAACTGATCGGCTTCCACGGCGATGCAGCCGCACCGACCGCGATCCTGCTAAAGAATAATGGCCTGCACTTCGAAATCCAGATCGACGCCAGCACCCCGGTCGGCCAGACCGACGCTGCGGGTGTCAAAGACATCCTGATGGAAGCAGCGCTGACCACCATCATGGACTGCGAAGACTCGGTTGCCGCCGTCGATGCCGATGACAAAGTGGTGATCTACCGCAACTGGCTCGGCCTGATGAAGGGCGATCTGTCGGAAGAAGTCTCCAAGGGCGGTCAGACCTTTACCCGCACCATGAACGCCGATCGCACCTACACTGCCCTCGATGGCAGCGAACTGAGCCTGCACGGTCGCTCGCTGTTGTTCGTGCGCAACGTTGGTCACCTGATGACCATCGACGCGATCCTCGATAAAGACGGCAACGAAGTGCCGGAAGGTATTCTCGATGGCCTGGTGACTTGCCTCGCGGCGATTCACAGCCTCAACGGCAACAGCTCGCGCAAGAACAGCCGTACCGGCTCGGTCTATATCGTGAAGCCGAAGATGCACGGCCCGGAAGAAGCCGCGTTCACCAACGAGCTGTTCGGCCGCATCGAAGACGTCCTCGACTTGCCGCGCAACACCCTCAAAGTCGGGATCATGGACGAGGAGCGCCGTACCACGGTCAACCTCAAGGCCTGCATCAAGGCCGCCAGCGAGCGCGTGGTGTTCATCAACACCGGTTTCCTCGACCGCACGGGCGATGAAATCCACACCTCCATGGAAGCCGGCCCGATGGTGCGCAAAGCGGACATGAAGGCCGAGAAGTGGATCGGCGCGTACGAGAACTGGAACGTCGACATCGGGCTGAGCACTGGCCTGCAAGGTCGCGCCCAGATCGGTAAAGGCATGTGGGCCATGCCAGACTTGATGGCAGCGATGCTCGAACAGAAAATCGCTCACCCGATGGCCGGTGCCAACACCGCCTGGGTTCCATCGCCGACCGCGGCCGCGCTGCATGCGTTGCATTACCACAAGGTCGACGTGTTCGCCCGTCAGGCCGAACTGACCAAACGTGCTCGCGCTTCGGTGGACGACATCCTGACCATCCCGTTGGCCGTCAATCCAGACTGGACCGCGGAGCAGATCAAGAACGAACTGGACAACAATGCCCAGGGCATTCTCGGTTATGTAGTGCGCTGGATCGACCAGGGCGTGGGCTGCTCGAAAGTGCCGGACATCAATGACATTGGCCTGATGGAAGACCGTGCGACGCTGCGTATTTCCAGCCAGCACATCGCCAACTGGCTGCGCCACGGCATCGTCACTGAAGATCAGGTCATGGAAAGCCTCAAGCGCATGGCGCCGGTGGTTGACCGTCAGAACGCCAACGACCCGCTGTACCGCCCGCTGGCACCGAATTTCGACAGCAACATCGCCTTCCAGGCGGCGGTCGAACTGGTGGTCGAAGGCACCAAACAGCCGAACGGCTATACCGAGCCGGTTCTGCACCGTCGTCGTCGCGAGTTCAAGGCTGCCAATGGCCTTTGAGTAAACGCTGACGCCGGATATGAAAAAGCCCTGATCGAAAGATCGGGGCTTTTTTTATGCCGCGGTCCCTGTGCCGAGGGAGCTTGCTCCCGCTCGACTGCGCAGCAGTCGTATGCGGTGTGTCAGATACATTGGGATCGTTGGTTTTGGGGCTGCTTCGCAACCCAGCGGGAGCAAGTCCCTCGCCACAAAAAGCTGCAGACTGGAGCTCCGCGCTACACATCCATCCCCAGCTCATGCTTGACCAATTCAAGCAGTTTGCCGCTATCGATGGGCTTGAGCAGAAAGTCCACTACGTGCAGGTGCATGGCTTCGATCGCATCCTTCACGTCGGCGTCGCCGGAGACGATGATGATCGGCAACGCCGCACGCGCCGATTCCCGCACCTGACGGATCAGCTCCAGACCATCGACATGTCTCATCCGCAGGTCGGTAATCACCAGCCCGATCGATGGCTTCGCCTCCAGCAATTTGAGCGCCGCTTCGCCACTGGCTGCCGTCATGCAGTGAATGCCGTCCAGCCCCAGAATTTCCGACAGCAATTCCCTGGAGTCCTTATCGTCATCGACGATCAGTACCCGCTGCGGCGGCAAGTCTGGTTCCAACATGACGGCACTGAGCGCTTCGCGCTCGGCATCACTCAAAATATCGTGGTCGGACATGGCTTTCTCAACGTTTTCGATTCGATCCCTGGCACAGTGGTCAGACATCGTTCAGCAGACTTCAATGTGCACGTCGTCGGAAACTTTTCCAATAGACAATGTAGGAGGTTTTTCCCACCGTTGTGTCAGACATTTCCCATATTCCGGCGGCGGCACTGCCTACCTAGACTTACGTCCAATGGGCACCCTGCCCTCAGGGGCCGACCATGCCTGGAACGATCTGACACAACGATCCGACACAACAACGAAAAAGACTGCGGTAATGGTTATGAGTAAAGCGGACGCCTTCACCCAGGCAGGGAAAACCGCGGTGTTGCAGAACATCCAGGGCACTTTGCAATTCCTACAGCGCTTCCCGCCGTTCAATCAGATGGAAAACGCCCACCTGGCCTATCTGGTGGAGCAATGTCAGCTGCGTTTTTATGCCCCTGGCGAAAGCATTATCAAACCCGCCGATGGCCCGGTTGAGCATTTCTACATCGTCAAACAGGGCCGGGTCGTGGGCGAACGTCCGCACACGGCCAAGGGCGGGACCGAAACCACCTTCGAAATCACCACCGGCGAGTGTTTCCCCCTCGCTGCGCTACTGGGGGAACGGGCAACTCGCACCGAACATCTGGCGGCCGAAGATACCTTTTGCCTACAGCTGAATAAGCTTGCGTTCATCAAACTGTTCGCACTTTCCAGCCCGTTTCGCGACTTTGCCCTACGCGGTGTCAGCAGTTTGCTGGATCAGGTCAACCAGCAAGTCCAGCAAAAAGCCGTGGAAACCCTCGGCACCCAGTACTCGCTCAATACCCGGCTGGGCGAACTGGCCATGCGTCACCCGGTGACCTGCAGCCCGATCACCCCTCTGCGCGAAGCCGTGACGCTGATGCACGATCAGCAAGTCGGCAGCATTGTGGTGGTCGATGAGCAAAAGGCGCCGCTGGGTATTTTCACCCTGCGCGACTTGCGACATGTGGTAGCCAACGGCACCAGCGATTTCAATGAAGCCATCGAATGGCACATGACTCGGGCGCCGTTTTACCTGACGCCGGACCACAGCGCCTTCGATGCCGCGATCGCCATGACCGAGCGACACATCGCCCACGTCTGTCTGGTCAAGGACCAGCGCCTGTGCGGCGTGGTCTCGGAACGCGACCTGTTTTCCCTGCAACGGGTCGATCTGGTGCACTTGGCGCGGACTATTCGAAGTGCCCAGAAGCTGGAAAACCTGGTGGCGATCCGCGGCGAGATCGGTCAATTGGTGGAGCGGATGCTGGCCCACGGCGCATCCTCGACCCAGATCACCCACATCATCACCCTGCTCAACGACCACACCGTGTGCCGGGTGATCGAACTGGTGCTCGCCGAGAAAGGCGACCCCGGCGTGCCGTTCAGTTGGTTGTGTTTCGGCAGCGAAGGCCGCCGCGAGCAAACGCTGCACACCGATCAGGACAACGGCATTCTGTTCGAAGCCCGCGATGCGGCCCACGCCGCCGAGATTCGCGGCAAGTTGCTGCCCATCGCCCAGCAGATCAATCAGAACCTGGCGCTGTGCGGCTTCACCCTGTGCAAGGGCAACATCATGGCCGGTAACCCCGAGCTGTGTTTGTCCCGGGCCGAATGGGCGCGACGGTTTGCGGCGTTTATCCGCGAGGCGACACCGGAAAATCTGCTGGGGTCGAGCATCTATTTCGACCTGCGCGTGGTCTGGGGCGACGAGCGAGGCTGTGAGCAGCTGCGCCAGGGCATCCTCGATCAGGTCGGCGACAACCGCTTGTTCCAGCGGATGATGGCCGAGAACGCCCTGCGCAACCGACCGCCCGTGGGACGTTTCCGCGAATTCGTGCTAGCTCGCAAGAATGGCGAGAAAGCCACCCTCGACCTGAAACTCCAAGGCCTGACCCCTTTCGTCGATGGCGCTCGGGTGCTGGCCCTGGCCCACGGTATCGACACCAACAATACCCTGGAGCGCTTTCGCCAATTGGTGGCCAAAGAGGTCATCGAACGCCTGGACGGCGCTGCCTATGAAGAGGCGTATCACTTCATCCAGCAAACCCGCATGCAGCAACATCAGCTACAGACCCGAGAGAATTTGCCCTACTCCAACCGCGTCGATCCCGACAGCCTCAATCATCTGGACCGACGCATCCTGCGCGAATCCCTGCGCCAGGCACAACGCCTGCAAAGCAGCCTGACCCTGCGGTATCAGTTATGAGCCTGTTTTCATGGCTGCGCCCGACAAGTCCCGTTTTGCCGGGCGAACTGCAACAACGCCTGGAGCGCTTGCCTGCCGTGGCCGAGCTGGGCGACTGCAGCCTGCGCGAGCAACGCTGGGTGGTACTCGATCTGGAAACCACCGGGCTGAACCTGAACAAAGATCAGCTATTGTCCATCGGCGCGGTGGTGATCGAGGATGGGGCGATCGATTTCAGTCAGCAATTTGAACGCACGTTGCAATGCAGCGAACTCAAACTCGGCCCCAGCGTGTTGATTCATGGTCTTGGCCCGAGCGCCATTGCCGCCGGCAGCGACCCCGCGCAGGCCCTGCTCGAATTCATGGAGTTCGTCGGCGACAGTCCGGTGTTGGCCTTTCATGCACCGTTCGACCAGCACATGCTGGGGCGCGCGCTGAAAGAACATCTGGGCTACAAGTTGCAGCATCCGTTTCTGGACGTGGCAGACATCGCCCCGCTGCTCTGCCCACAGGCGCATTTTCGCGAGGCCGGGCTGGACGAGTGGATCGACTGGTTCAAGCTGGAGGTTTTCGAGCGGCATAACGCCAGTGCCGATGCCTTGGCGACGGCGGAGCTGGTGCTGATTTTGTTCAGCCGGGCACGACAGCAGCAGATTCATAGCCCGTTGAATTTGCAGCAGCGGCTGAGTCAGTGGAAGCGGCGGCGGCAGGCTCCGTCTTTTTAAGTTGTATGGTGCCTGTTCTGGCGTCTTCGCGGGCAAGCCTCGCTCCTACAGGTTTTGTGTCGTGCGCCAATTTCGTGAACGACACAAAACCCTTAGGAGCGAGGCTTGCCCGCGAAGAACGATGACACGGTCAAACTGAATACCCCCCCGCCAAAACCACCCGACCAGCGCCAATTGCTTACCTCCCCCGCCTCTGCCACAATCGCGAACAATTCTCGTTACTTAACACTTCCCATTCGGTAATTGCTGCGTGTCGTCAGTCCAAAGCCCCCAAAGTGAGCTCGTTGGTGCGTTATATCGCGACCATCGCGGTTGGCTATTGGCCTGGCTGCGGCGCAACGTGGCCTGCCCGCAACGGGCCGAAGACCTGAGCCAGGATACCTTCGTGCGCTTGCTGGGCCGCGACGAACTGAAGGCGCCTCGCGAACCCCGGGCGTTTCTGGTGGCGATCGCCAAGGGCCTGCTGTTCGACTATTTCCGCCGCGCCGCGCTGGAACAGGCCTACCTCACCGAATTGATGTTGATCCCCGAAGGCGAACAACCGTCGGTGGAAAAACAGCAACTGATCCTCGAAGACCTCAAAGCCATAGACCGCCTGTTGGGCAAGCTCTCGAGCAAGGCCCGGGCGGCGTTTCTCTATAACCGTCTCGATGGTCTCGGCCACGCCGAAATCGCTCAGCGTCTGGGCGTGTCGGTGCCGCGGGTTCGCCAATACCTGGCGCAGGGTATTCGTCAGTGCTACATCGCGTTGTACGGTGAGCCGGTATGAGCCCCGTCAGCTCCAAGCCCGTGTCAGCGCAAGTGCTGGATGCCGCGATTGCCTGGCAACTGTCGCTGGATTCCGGCAACGCGGTCGAGCGCGAAGCGTTCGCCAAATGGCACGCCGCACACGAAGAACACGCTCGGGCCTGGCGTCAGTTGGGCATGCTCGACCAGCGTTTCAGCGTCGCCAATGGCCCGGCCCGCACAGCGTTGCTGCAATCGCGCGAAAGCATCCGGCGACGGGTGCGCAAGCTCGGCAGCGGTCTGGCCAGCATCGTCGCGGTGATCGGCCTGGCGCTGTTCGCCGGTGATCGCTATCTGCCCATCGACTATTGGCTGGCCGATCAGCGCACCGCCACCGGAGAGCAGCGCACCCTGCGCCTGACCGATGGCACGCTGATCAACCTCAACACCCACAGTGCGGTGGATGTGCGCTTCGACGAGAAGCAGCGGCTGATCGTCCTTCAGGAAGGGGAAATCCTCGTCGAAACCGGCCATGGCGATGCCCGGCCGTTTATCGTCGAGACCCGCGAAGGCAGCATGCGCGCACTGGGAACGCGGTTCCTGGTCAAGCGTGAAGAAGAAGGCACGCGCCTGAGCGTGTTGAAATCAGCGGTAGCCGCCCATCCCGAATCGAGTCGCGAGGAGCAGATCCTGCGCGAAGGCCAGCAAGTGCTGATGCGCAGCAATGGCTTGGGCTCCATCATCGCGCTCAATCCAGGCGCCGATGCCTGGACTCGCGGCATGCTGGTGGTGGACAACGCGCGGCTGGAGGATCTGGTCCGGGAGCTCAGCCGTTACCGTCGCGGGCATCTTGGCGTCACACCCGAAGTCGCCGACCTGCGCATCACTGGCAGCTTCCCCTTGAACGATACCGACAAGGCGTTGAGCGCACTTTTGCCGACCCTGCCGGTGAAGATCGAACAGCACACGTCGTGGTGGGTAACGGTCGCGAAGGCTGATGCCAAGCCCTGAATTCAAGCCCGCTAAATGATCGTTCCCACGCTCCTGCGTGGGAATGCAGCCCGTGACGCTCCGCGTCACATTCAAGAGCAGACGCAGAGCGTCCATAGAGGCATTCCCACGCAGAGCATGGGAACGATCGGCCCAGATGGCTGAATCGAAATTATTTTCATCTCGCCCTATCACTTTTGAATTCTCGTCCGGCACCTAGGCAATTGAGAAATATTTCCATTCAGGAGCCGCTGTATGTCCCGTTCGCTCGACACTGTGTTGCGCCCCCGTTTACTGGCGGTCGCCATTGCCCTTTGTACCCCTCTGGCCAGCAGCCCACTGATTGCCGCCGAACAGGCGTCCAGCGTTCGCCCCTACAACCTGCCGGCCGCGCCATTGGCCAGCACGCTGAACCAGATCGCCAGCCAGGCCGGTCTGGCGCTGTCGCTGAATCCGTCGCTGGCGGCGGGCAAGACTTCGGCTCCGGTGAAGGGCCAGTTCGACGCCACCGGCGCCCTGCGTGAAGCCTTGCGTGGCACCGGTCTGCAACTGGAACAGAGCAGCGCCGGCACCTACAGCCTGGTGGCCGTGCCCGAAGGTGTGATGGCGTTGCCGGAAACCGCGATCATCGGCGCGGGAAATGTTGAAAACGCCTGGGGCCCTACCGAAGGTTACCTGGCCACCCGCACTGCCGCTGGCACCAAGACCGACACCGCGATTGCCGAACTGCCTCGCTCAGTTTCTGTGGTCACCCGCGAGCAGATGGATGATCGCTCCGTGCTCAGCCTCAACGATGCCCTGCGCTATACCGCCGGTGTACAGAGCAGCGGTTATGGCTCGGACTCGCGCAATGATTGGCTGCTGGTGCGCGGTTTTATACCGACTCAGTTCCTCGATGGTTTGCCGCTGCCAAAAGGAAACTACGCCACGCCGAAAATCGAACCGTGGAACCTTGAACGCATCGCCGTCCTGCGTGGCCCGGCGTCCTCGGTCTATGGCCAGACGCCGCCCGGCGGTCTGCTGGACATGGTCAGCCGTCGACCCGAGGCACAAAGCAGCCACGAAGTGGAACTGCAGGCCGGCAGCAACGAACACAAACAGATCAACTTCGACAGCACCGGCAAGATCGACGACGAAGGCCAGTTTCTCTATCGCGTCAGCGGTGTGGTTCGCGACAGCAATGCGCCGGTCGATCACATTCCCGACAAACGCTACAACCTGGCACCCAGCCTGACGTGGAACATCAACGATGACACCCGACTGACCTTGCTGTCGCAGTACACCCGCGACGACACCGGCATCACCGGGCAGTTTCTGCCGCTGCAAGGCACAAAACTGAGTACGCCCGCCGGCAAGATTTCCCATCACAAGAACCTTGGCGATCCGGACTGGGAATTCTACGATCGTACCTATTACGCGCTGGGTTATGCCTTCGAACACCGCTTCAACGACACCTGGCAGTTCCGCCAGAACCTGCGCTACACCAAAAATGACCTGGAATCACAAGGCATCACCGCCGGCGGGCAGATCTGGCCGGCCGGCCCGGATGAAGCGGTCAGCGATGATGGCACCATTCAGCGCACCGCCGGCAAGGTCGATGAGGACACCAGCCAGTTCGCGGTGGACAACAACTTCCAGGCTGACTTCCAGACCGGGGCCCTGAGCCACACCTTGCTGCTGGGCCTGGATCACCAGCGCTCCAACAGCAATTCCCGCTGGTTGTGGGGTTCGGCGGGCGTGCCGTCCAGCAACATCAACCGACCGGTTTACGGACAAGACTTTTCCAACGTCACCTACTTCACGATGTACGACTACAACCAAAAGACCCAACAAACGGGCCTCTACGCTCAGGATCAGATTGCCCTGGGCAACTGGCGTCTGACCCTCGGCGGGCGTGAAGACTGGGTCCACACCGGTACGGTGTTTCATAATCAGAACGATGCAACCAACACCCAGCGCGACAAGCAATTCAGCGGCAACGCAGCGCTCAGCTACGTCTTCGACAATGGCGTGACGCCCTACCTGTCGTATGCGGAATCTTTCCAGCCCGCGACCGGCACCGTGGTCAACAGCACCGATTCGTTCAAGCCTACCGAAGGCAAACAGTACGAAGCCGGGATCAAGTACCAGCCACCCGGTACCAAAACACTGCTGACCGTTGCCGTGTTCGACCTGACTCAGGAAAACCTGTCGGTCACCGAAGGCGGCATCACCCGCCAGGTCGGTGAAGTCCGGGTGCGCGGCCTGGAACTGGAGGCCAGCGGCGACATCACCGACAACCTCAAGCTGATCGGCTCGTACACCTACAACGACAGCGAAATCACCAAAGGCGCCAGCGCAGAAAAAGGCAAGCGCATGGCCCAGGTGCCGCGCAACCAGGCCACCGCGTGGGCCGACTACACCTGGCACAACGGCCTGCTCGAAGGTTTCGGCGTGGGCGCCGGCGTGCGCTATGTCGGCGACACCTACGGCAATACCACCAACACCGACTGGGGCCACGTCGGCTCCTACACCGTGTATGACGCCTCGGCGCATTACGATCTTGGCCGTTTGAACAGCTCGCTCAAGGGTGTGTCGGTGGCGATAGACGCCAAAAACTTGTTCAACAAGGACTACCTGTCCACCTGCGACGGTTTCTACTGCTACTACGGCGACGAACGCAACGTGGTCGCCAGCGTGAATTACAAGTGGTAACCGATTGACCCCATCGCGACACAACAAGGGTCACGGCACAGCCGTGGCCCTTTTGCATCTGGATGAATCATGAAAAGCAAAACCATCCGCCGCTGGTCATTCGTTCACACCTGGACCAGCCTGATCTGCACAGTCTTCCTGCTGATGCTGGCCCTCACCGGCCTGCCGTTGATCTTCCACCACGAGATCGACCACCTGCTGGGCGATGCCGCAGAATTGAAATCGATGCCGGCCGATACCCCGCAGCTGAATTTGCAGCAGTTGGTGCACGCGGCTGAGGAGCATCGTCCCGGCGAAGTCATGCAGTATTTCGGCTACGACGAAGAAGACCCTAACGGCGTGATCGCCATCATGGCGCCCACCGCCGGCACCGAGCCGAACTCGTCCCACACCTTCATGCTCGACGCTCGTACCGGCGAAGCATTGAAAATGCCCTCGGCCAATGGCGGGCTGATGATGGTCATGCTGCGCCTGCACGTGGACATGTTCGCCGGCCTGCCGGGCAAGTTGCTGCTGGCGTTCATGGGGATGCTGTTTGTGCTGGCGATCGTCTCCGGAACGGTGCTGTACCTGCCGTTCATGCGGCGTTTGAAGTTCGCCACCGTGCGCCACGACAAATCCACTCGCCTGCGCTGGCTCGACCTGCATAACCTGATCGGCGTGGTGACGCTGACGTGGGCACTGGTGGTCGGCGTGACCGGCGTGATCAGTGCCTGCGCCGACTTGCTGATCGCCGCGTGGCGCAACGACAGCCTGAGCGCGATGATCGCGCCTTATCGCGATGCGCCGCCGCTGACTCAATTGGCGCCTGCGACCCGCCTGCTCGACATCGCCAAAGACGTTGCGCCGGACATGCAGCCCGATTTCATCGCCTTCCCCGGCACCCGGTTTTCCAGCGAACACCATTACGCCGTGTTCATGAAAGGCAGCACCCACCTGACCTCGCACTTGCTGACACCGGTATTGATCGACGCCAGCACTTTGCAAGTCACGACGGTGGCCGAGCGGCCGTGGTACATGGACGCCATGGGCATGTCGCAGCCGCTGCACTTCGGTGACTATGGCGGCATGCCGATGAAAATCCTCTGGGCGACCCTCGATATGCTGACCATCATCGTGCTCGGCAGCGGGGTTTATCTGTGGGTGGTGCGGCGCAAGGTCGCGAAACCTGTGCTCGAAAACGCGGAGAGCCCGGCATGAGGCCGAGACAGTCGAATTTCTGGAAGGTCTTTGCCACGCCAACCGTTATCGCCCTGCTCAGCGCTGCAGGGCTGTTCGCTGCATTGTTGGGCGATGGCGTTTGGGACGCATTGAGCTGGCTTGGCTTGGGGATCCCCGCGGTCCTCGCCTTGCGCGGATTTCTGCAACGCCACTAAAAACTGTAGGAGCGAGGCTTGCCCGCGAAGGCGGAGTGTCATTCAACACTGATATCGACTGACACTCCGCTTTCGCGGGCAAGCCTCGCTCCTACAAGGGTTAAAGCTATCTTGAGCTATCGACCCAACGCGCTATGCTGCCGACACTGCCCATGATCGAGATGCTGCCATGTCCGTCCCCAGCATGACCTTGTTCCACAACCCCGCGTCGCCCTTCGTTCGCAAAGTCATGGTGCTGCTGCACGAAACCGGTCAAACCAACCGTGTAGCGCTGCAAACCAGCCAGCTCACGCCGGTCAGCCCGGATCTGGCACTCAACGAAGACAACCCGCTAGGCAAAATTCCAGCCCTGCGCCTGGCCGACGGCAATGTGTTGTATGACAGCCGGGTGATCCTCGACTATCTCGATCATCAGCACGTCGGTAATCCGCTGATTCCTCGTGAAGGTTCCGCCCGCTGGCGGCGCCTGACCCTGGCCTCTCTGGCAGACGGGATCATGGATGCCGCGGTGATGGTTCGCTATGAAGTGGCCCTGCGCACTCCGGAAAAGCACTGGGACGAATGGCTCGATGGTCAGCGCGACAAGATTCGTCGCGCCCTGGCGCTGTTGGAGGCCGACGCGATTGCCGAGCTGACCAGCCATTTTGATGTCGCGGCGATCAGTGTGGCCTGTGCCTTGGGTTACCTGGATCTGCGCCATCCGGATCTGGAGTGGCGCAAAGAGAATCCGAAGCTGGCAGAGTGGTATTTCGAAGTGAGTCAGCGGCCTTCGATGATTGCGACGATGCCCAAGGTCTGAAATTCGCAGTGACTGATCTGCCGTCTTCGCGGGCAAGCCTCGCTCCTACAGCTTGAAGTGATCCGTAGGAGCGAGCGGTGCGGCGATCCGACTTGCCCGCGAAGGAACCACCGCAATCCAACGGAAACAACCCGGCAATCCGCGTCGCCAACACCTCCCCCACCCGCTGATCCTCCCGTAACCCCAACGACCGGCTCATTCCACGGCTCCAATATCAAATTCCAGCGGCTTCGCGGTTTTCTGCCCGATCCCGTACCAGTCCAGCTTGCGGGTCAGCACCATGAACACGCCCAGCAAACCGAACAGCAGCAGCGAGCCCATCAACAGCGCGTAATCCTCGGCACTCAGCAAGCCGTAGAGCAGGCCATACAATGCCGCCAATCCTGCCGAAAAACTCAAACCGTGGCGCACGCTGCGCAGCACATGGCAGACATAGAAACCGATCAACGCCACACAGCCACTCGCCGACAGCAGATACGCCAAGGCAAAGCCGATGTGCTCGGACAGCGACAGCAGCAACAGGTAGAAGAACGCCAGCGCCACACCCACCAGCGCATATTGCACCGGGTGTACCGCGAGGCTTTTCAGTACTTCGAAGAGGAAAAAACCGGCGAAGGTCAGGACGATGAACAGTAATGCGTATTTGATCGCCCGATCGCTTTTCAGGTATTGGTCCACCGGGTCGATGAAGCTCACGCCGAAGCTGCGACCGCTGAACGCGTCGCAATGACCGCCAGACACGCAACTGTTCAATGCTTCTTGCAGGTTGGTGGAGAAAAATGAGGTCTGCCAATTGGCGGTGAAGCCCTGATCGGTGATTTCACGCTGGGCGGGCAGGTAATTGCCGATGAAGCTGGGGTGAGGCCAGTTGGCGGCCAGTGAAACCTTGCTGGTCTTGCCCACCGGGAGAATCTGCAACTGGCCGGTGCCTTGCAGGCGCAAGTCGAAACCGAACGCCAGTTCCGTGGCCTGTCTGGTATCCAGCGCTGGCAGCGTCACGTGCACACCCTCGCCCAACCAGCCCACTTGGCTACCCGGTACAAAATCCAGGCTCTGGCCATTGAGTTCGAGTTTCAGCGCATTCTCGATGCCGCGAATGTCGCTGATGCCGACGGCCAGGAACGGTTGGTCAAAGCGGTAATCGGCGAAGTCCTCTTTGATGCCCAGTTGCGCCGGGACCGAGAAATGCCCGCTGATGCGGTTATCGGCGTGGAACAGCCGGGCTTCGTAGATACCCCGGGCACGCAGTTCGGTCTGGACCTGGCCGTCCAGCTCGAAGCGCTCCGGCAGGAAATACAAACGCCCACGCTCCTCGCCGACGTCCTGGTAACGCTGGTTGGTTTTTTCGTTGGTTTTCCAGATGCGGACCGTTTTGCGATAGGGCACCACCATCAGCGGGCCGCTCAGTTGCTGGCTGTAGCTGGAACTGCGGGCGATGTCTTCGAGCACACCGTCACGCAGTTGTTGCCGCTCCTGGATTACGCCATTGATCATCAGCAACGGGATCAGCAGCAACAGAATCAAAAGGGCAATCGCCCCGAGTTTTAGGGTCAGGCTACGGTTCATGGGACTCTCCCTGTTTGGATGGGGAAAGTCTGGGATGGGTGTGTGGGGATTTTATGGGGGGAATGTGGAGACTTTGTGGAGACTGGGCCGCTCTTCGCGAGCAAGCTCGCTCCTACATGAGTTTTGTGTTTATCATTTTTTTTGTGCAACGACGCAGATCCAGTGTGCGAGCGAGCTTGCTCGCGAATGCCGCGACTCGGTCCTAAGGCAAGCTCAATTTGACTTCAACACCGCCGTCGACATTACCGATACTCATCGCACCGCCATGCAACTTGACCACCTCCTCAACGAAGTTAAGCCCCAACCCCGTACTTTTACGCCCACTGTCCGGACGCGGCAGTGAGTAGAAGCGCTCGCTCAAACGCGGCAGTGCATAGTCGGGAATCGCCTCGGCCTGGTTGAACAGCCTGAACTCAATCTGCTCGCCGACTCGTTCGGCACTGAATCGCAGCAAGCCCTGAGCCGGGGTGAAATCCAACGCATTCTCCAGCAGATTACCCAGCGCCTGGCGCAACAGAAACGGCTCGCCGAGCAAGTTCAGATCCGCTGCAATCCGCTGTTCCACACGCAACTGCTTGCCTTCGATTCGCGCAGCCTGCGCGCTCAACAGCTCCTCTACCAAACCCGCCAACGGCACCGCCACCCGCTCTTCCAGCCCTTGACGCTGTTCGACCTGCGCCAGGTTCAACAGTCGTTCAATCAACTGCTGCATGCGCGCACTTTCGCTGTCGATGTTGCTGACGAAACGCTGCTGCTGAGCCAACGGCATCTCGCCTTGCAGTAACTCCGCCGCCCCACGAATCGCCGCCAACGGGCTTTTCAATTCATGGGTCAGTGTATGCACATACCGCTCGACGTAGGCTTTGCCCTCGAGCTGGGTACGCATCTGCTCCACCGCCGTAGCCAGTTGCTCCAACTCGCCGCCCCGATAATGCGGCACCTCGACCCGCCGGCCTTCGCTGACTGCCTGGGCATAAGCCGTCAATCGCCGCAGCGCCGCACTCAGCCACCAGGACAACAACGCGCCGAACAACAAACCGAGACCGATCAGCCCGGCGCCATAAATCAGCAATCGCCGCTCAGTGCGATCAACGTAGGGCTGCAGCGAGCTGTTGGGCTTGGCCACCGTCACCACACCGATGATCTGGCCGTTGTCACGAATCGGCGCGCCAACGTGCATCACCGACGTGTTCGAGTCGTCCGGGTTGCTGCGCGTCGAACGAGCGCCGTATTCGCCACGCAAAGTCAGGTAGACGTCATTCCAGCGCGAGTAGTCCTGGCCCACCGCAATGCCGCTGGAATCCAGCACCACAATGCCCTTGGCATCGGTGACGTAAATCCGATGGTTGACCTGATTCTTCGGCATTCCCCAGATATTCGCCTTCGGTTGCCGTTCGCCGTAAGCCTTGAGCAGCTCGGGCCAGCGATTCTGGCTGAGGGTGCCGGCCTTGAAGTCGTCGCGCAGGATCTCGGCCATCAGGTTGGCGGTGTCCACCAGGGTTTCTTCGGTGGACTGACGCACGCCGGGGCGGATTTCTTCCATCACGGTGTTAAGCACGAAGTAACCGGTCAGGCCGATGAACAGCACGTAGACCAGAAAAATCCGGATCCCCAGGGGCATCAGCTGTGCCCCGGGCTGTAGCTGTAACCGAGGCCGCGGTGGGTCTGGATCGGCTCGGCATCGGCTTTCACCAGGCGCAATTTGGCGCGCACGCTTTTAATGTGGCTGTCGATGCTGCGCTCGTAACCGGCATCGGCGGCCACGCCCAATGCATCGAGCAATTGCTCGCGGCTGAAGACTCGCTCGGGTTGTTCCAGCAGGCATTGCAGCAAACGAAACTCATGGCGAGTCAGGCTCAGCGGCTGACTGCGATAGCTGATCTGCACCCGTTCGTTATCGATGCGAAACAACGCTGACGCCGCCTCCCCCACCGCTCGTGGCGCCATGCGCTTGAGAATCGCCCGGACCCGCGCCGCCACTTCTCGAGGGCTGAACGGTTTGACCACGTAGTCGTCGGCGCCAATCTCCAGGCCGACCACGCGGTCGATCTCTGCATTACGGGCGCTGAGGAAAATCACCGGCACCTCGCTGAAACGCCGCAACTGCTTACAGGTCTCGAAGCCGCTGATGTCTGGCAAGCCGATGTCGAGAATGATCAGGTCGGCCGGCGTGGTGCGCTGATGTTCGAGCGCCGCCGCGCCAAGGCTCAACCAGGTGGTGGTGAAGCCCTCGCCCTGCAAGGCGAAAATCAGGGTGTCGGCAATCGCCGCTTCGTCTTCGACAATCAGGATATGGGGCATGGCGTCCGAGGGCGGCAGTGGAATGGGCGAACGGTGACTCAAGGGGGAATCGGCGTCAATCCGACGGAGTTAAATTGCGGAGGGGTCTGTAGTACCTAGCAGTTCTGATAGTAGGCAATGGCTGAAAAAGCAACGATGCTAAAGGAACAGCTTTTGGATTCTGCACGGAGCGCTATCAAATGCCTGCCTCCCCTCACACAACACTATTGTGTCGCTACCACTACGACCCACTCGATCGCCAGGCCGGTAGTGCCCCTGTCGAACAGGCTGTTATCCAGCGCTTTTACTGCAAAAGTCGCCTGACCACTGAAATTCAAGACACGGTGCAACGCAGCATCGTGCAGCACGAAGACCAGTTGTTGGCGCAGCGGCATTGCGAGGGGCCTAAGGTTGATACCACTTTACTAACGACTGATCAGCAGCGTTCGGTATTACACGCGCTTGATGCGACTTCGCCTCACGCCTTCGCCTACACGCCCTACGGCCATCGCCCATTAAATGGTTTGCTCAGTTTGCTGGGGTTCAACGGCGAACGGTCGGATCCGGTGACCGGGCATTATCATTTGGGTAATGGGTATCGGCAGTTCAATTCAGTATTGATGCGGTTTAACAGTCCGGACAGTTGGAGTCCGTTTGGGGAGGGTGGGTTGAATGCTTATGCATATTGCGCGGGGGATCCGGTTAATCGTATGGATCAGACGGGGCACAGTTTCTACACTGCATTAAAGGCCGTCCTGAAGTTCCGCCGCCCTCTCTCGAAAATGCGTCGTTCTCTGATGGATGGAACGTCAAGCAATGCTGGAAGATCGTCCGCCCTTGATCTGCCTGCCACCTCCTCGGTGAACAGTTTGACACAACACACTCCGCCAACCGCCCCAATGAGCAATGCTTCGGCAGAGCTCACAGCTTCATCGCCCACGACTACAGCTTCGCTTTCCCTAAAAAGCCAACATCGCGCAAACAGGTTAATGGCCCGACAGGGCGGGCGGCGGGATACCTATCATCAGGAAAACGTTGCTATGCAAGCAGCTGTAGATCAACCACCTAATTTCCATGCCGCACAAAATTCGTCCCCACCAAGCTATTACGATGCGATTCAACAAATGAACCCGTCCGACCCTAATTACCCACAAGCTACGCTTAATGCGGTAGCCCGTAAGCTTGAACTCGAACCTGGCCGAATCCGTGATTGATTAGCCCTCCACCATTCAACAATCCGGCTTATCCGCCGTAAACCGCCGAGCCGGATTCACCGCCGCCCCAAACTCTCGCAACGCCTTGGCACCAATCAGCAACGGATAGTTGAAACTGCTACGGTCGGTGAGGTTGACCTCGACGGTGCGCTTGACGTTACCCAGACACAACTCCAGATCGACCACCGGACGCTTGGTCGGTTCGATCGTTTCCTTGTCATCCTCGTCTTCTTCGGAGCGGGTCTTGATCTTGCTGATCCGGGCAACCTTGTGTTCGTAAACCTTGTTGCTGGCGCCTTTGGTGGCGAGGCGGAAACGTACCCACTCGTCGCCGTCTCGGGTGAAGGTTTCGATGTCTTTGGCCGACAGCGATGCGGTCAGGGCGCCGGTGTCCATTTTGGCTTTGAGGACTTCGCCGCCGATTTCCGGCAGTGCGATGTATTCGTAACGCCCGTACAGGGTCGGTTCGGCGGCCAGGACTGGCAGGGCCACGAGGGAAAGCAGTGCCAGGAGAGATTTCACGTAAGGGGCTTCCTTTGAAAGTGGGCAGCGGGATTTTAGACCGTTGTCTGGATGATCGTTCCCACGCTCCGCGTGGTAATGCCTCATGTGACGCTCTGCGTCACGCTTTGGGGACGCGGAGCGTCCCGGGCTGCATTCCCACGCAGAGCGTGGGAACGATCGGTATGAGGAGATTAATGGTCCAAACGTGAAACATTCGTCACCATCAATTTGGCCTGCCTCCCGAAGCTGCTTATCATGGCGCGCCCACACGCGTTCAAGAGTTGCTTATGCGCCGCCTGCTCACCGGCTGTTTCGTTACCCTGCTGCTGTTGCTCAACACCTTGGTCCTGTTCGGGCCGCTGATGGTGTTCGCACTGCTCAAACTGCTCCTTCCCGGTCACTTTCGCGATAACGCCTCGTCGGCGGTGATGTGGATTGCCGAAACCTGGGCCGAGATCGACAAGCTGATCTTCCGTCTGTGCATTCCCACGCAATGGGACATTCGCGGCGGTGACGATCTGCACCGCGACACCTCATACCTGATAATCAGCAACCATCAATCCTGGGTCGACATCCCGGCGCTGATCCAGACGTTGAACCGGCGCACGCCGTTCTTCAAATTCTTCCTCAAGAAAGAACTGATCTGGGTGCCGTTCCTGGGGCTGGCCTGGTGGGCGCTGGATTACCCGTTCATGAAGCGCTACACCAAGGCGTTTCTGGCGAAAAATCCGGAGCTGACCGGCAAGGACCTGGACATCACCAAACAAGCCTGCGAGTTGTACAAGCGTCAACCGGTGACGGTGGTCAATTACCTGGAAGGCACTCGCTTCACCACGGCGAAAAGTACCCAGCAGCAATCACCGTTCACCCACCTGCTCAAGCCCAAGGCCGGTGGCGTGGCCTTCGTGCTGGCGGCGATGGGCGAACAACTGGATGCGATTCTCGATGTGACGGTTGTTTACCCGCAGCAGAAAATTCCGGGGTTCTGGGATTTGATCAGCGGCCACGTGCCGAGGGTGATCATCGACATCAAGACCCGCGTACTCGACCCGGCGTTGTGGCAAGGCGATTATGAAAACGATGCGCTGTTTCGGGAAAAGGTCCAGAACTGGGTCAATCAGCTCTGGATCGAAAAAGACCGGCGTATCGACGCGTTGCGCGCCGAAAGCCACTGATCAACTACCGGTGCCGGTGCCCCAGATCCCGCCGAGGTTTTGCAGCAGCGAACCGGCAACGCCTTGCTGACCGAGGTATTGCAGAATCACCGGAGCAAACAGGCCGATCATGCCAGTGTCCATGCCCAGGGCGCTGAAGGCGTTGTTGAGGTCGTTGGTGTCCCTGACGTTACCCAGCAAACCATCGAGCAAAGCATTCTTGTCCGATCCCGCGCCTAGCAGCCCACCCAAGCCGTTCAGGCCGCCGATGGCACTGTTACCGGCAATCTGACTGAGGCCCGGCACGTTTTTACTCAGCTCGGAAAAGTCTTCACCGCTGAGTTGGTTCCTGGCCAGCCCCAACATCGCACCGGCACCGCCCACGGCCTGTTCCGGGGTGATGTCGAGCTGCGAGCCTAGCGTATTGAGCAAACCGGCAGCCTTGGGTGCCGCCGCCACGGCACCATCGCCCTCGTTGCCCTCGTTGCCCTCGTCGCCCTGCATCGCCGAAACCGCATTGACCGCATCGCTGAGGCTGAACTGTGCGAAGACCGGGCTGGCGAACAGGGCCAACAGCGAAGCCAATGCAAAACCGCGTGAAATCTTCATCCCGACATCCTCATGTGCCATGAAAACCGCCCGATTGACGGACGGAAAAGCTGCCGGTTTGACCTAGCATGCGTCGGCATGTTCCTCGCGGAGCTGTTCATTTTTCTCTGCGCTTTCTGACCCTATCAGTTCTGCCAGTAGGCAGCCCCCAGCAATTGCGTCACTGTAAAACCCTGAATCGAAGACCTTATTCAGGAAACCCGGCCATGCTGCCAAAAGGCGAAACGTTACTCTGCCGCTATCACTACGATCCGCTGGATCGACTGGTTGATTGCACGCCTTCTGCGCAGGCCAGTGTTCAACGTTTCTACCTGAAAGATCGCCTGGCCACCGAAATCCAGGGCGTGGTGCAGCGTTCGATCCTGCAGCACGACGATCAACTGCTAGCGCAGCAACAGCGCCAGAGCGGTAGCGTGGAAACGCGTTTGCTTGCCACTGATCAACAGCGTTCGGTGTTGATCGCACTCGATACGGCTCGCCTCCATCCCATCGCCTATACCCCCTACGGCCATCGTCTGCCGGAGAACGGCTTGCTCAGCCTGCTTGGCTTCAATGGCGAACGGCCGGATCCGGTGACGGGGTGTTATTTGTTGGGGAATGGCTATCGGGCGTTTAATCCGGTATTGATGCGGTTTAATAGCCCGGACAGTTGGAGTCCGTTTGGGGAGGGTGGATTGAATGCGTATGCGTATTGTGTGGGGGATCCGATGAACCGAGTCGATCCGACAGGGCATATTGGAAATCCGTTCAAGGGATTTCTTAATTTGCTTGGGCGGACACCGCGCGTAGCTCGAGCCAGCAACCACACTACAGAAACCGGACGATTCTTGAACCCGCTAGCACGTCCCTCACCTTTGCCCATAACATCCGATTCAGGTCGCACGTCTATCTCAAGTTTATCCCGCTCGTCGATATCCTCGGAGACATCCAGAAAAAGCACCGCACCCTATGACATTTCTTACCAAGAAGAGCCACCTCCTTCTTATCAAAAACTCTATCCAGACACGGAACTCAGAGAGCCAGATATAGGTTTCAGATTTGAACAAGCGATAAGACGGTCCAATGGTGATATGGACTATCTCGAGATACTAAGACACGACCCCGAACAGATCTCCGCCTTGAGTGCAATAGAACATGACATTCGTGAAGTCAGGGGAATATTAAATAAACTCTACGCATTACATGATGAAGCCACATTGCCACGATACACCCCTGCACCTCTAAATTACCAAATCCGTCGAGATTCAAAATCCGGTACTTAACCGCCAAGTTTGACTCAATATTTAAAGTAGCCCTTACGCCGCACTGAACAACTTATGGATCAATCACAAACTTTTTCGGCACACCCGCATCGAACTCGCCATAACCCCGTGGCGCGTCATCCAGGCTGATCACCTCAACCCCAACGATGTCGGCAATCTTGATGCGGTCCCACATGATCACCTGCATCAGTTGTCGGTTGTACTTCATCACTGGCGTCTGGCCGGTGTGGAAGCGGTGGGATTTGGCCCAGCCCAGACCGAAGCGAATGCTCAGGCTGCCCATTTTCGCAACCGCATCCACAGCATCTGGATCCTCGGTCACGTACAGGCCAGGGATACCGATTTTGCCGGCCACGCGAACCACGCCCATCAGGGAGTTGAATACGATCGCCGGGCTTCGTGTTTCGCCCTATCAGTTCTGCTAGTAGGCAACTTTAGCTGATTGCGCGAGAGTGAAAGCCTGGATCGACACTCCTTTCAGAAAGAGCCCAGCCCATGCCGACGAACCGTCTGTCCGTGCTCTGCCGCTACCTCTACGACCCACTGGATCGCTTGGTCGATTGCGTGCCGCCGACACAACTGAACACCCAGCGCTTCTACCTGAAAGATCGCCTCGCCACCGAGATTCGGGGTGCTATGCAGCTTTCGATCATGCAACACGAGGATCAGTTGCTGGCGCAACAACAGCGCCAGAGTGGCGCCGTGGAAACCCAATTGCTTGCCACTGATCAACAGCGTTCGGTGTTGATCGCACTCGATACGGCTCGCCTCCATCCCTTCGCCTATACCCCCTACGGCCATCGACTGCCGGAGAACGGCTTGCTCAGCCTGCTCGGTTTCAATGGCGAACGGCCGGATCCGGTGACGGGGTGTTATTTGCTGGGTAATGGTTATCGGGCGTTTAACCCGGTGTTGATGCGGTTTAACAGCCCGGACAGTTGGAGTCCGTTTGGGGAGGGGGGGGGGTGAATGCGTATCTGTATTGCGTGGGGGATCCAGTTAATCGGCGCGATCCAAACGGGCACTGGTCATTTTTAGAGGGTATCAGGTGGCTATCGCGCGCTGCGCAAAACTTAACGAACAGACTCAATCCATTCAGGCGTGCCGTAATCTCGACAGTTCAAAACGATGTAGCACAATTAACAAGAGCCCCTCATCCTGACGTTGGGATATCCACAATGCAAGTAACTCGAAGAACCCGATCTCCCATATCGGACCTCAATTCGACGTCACGATCATCGAGCCAAAATACACCACCCTCAAACCCGAGGCAAACTGGCTCGCTATTCCGCCCCCCGAACTACGCACTTACAACAAATGACGAGTTATTGAGCGATATGACACTCGTATTTGAACATGCTCCAAACAATGCAGACCCAAACGATATCATGAGAGTGCTCGACGGAATGAACAGAGTAAGACGAGGCGAATCGACAGTGGCAGAGGAAATAAATTTTTTCAGCCAGTTTAATCAGGACTAAAAACTGCTGCGATAGCGATAAAAGCAAGAAACCGTATAAATAGTCTTTCGGAGTTCTATATCGTGCAAACCGACTATGAAACTTCACTTTGTCGTTACCAATATGATGCACTCAATCGATTGGTCGATTGCATCCCAATAGCGAAAACCACCACCCAGCGCTTCTACCTGAAAGATCGCCTCGCCACCGAGATTCAAGGCACGGTGCAGCGTTCGATCATGCGGCACGAAGATCAACTGCTGGCGCAACAACAGCGCCAGAGCGGCACTGTGGAAACGCAATTGCTTGCCACTGATCAACAGCGTTCGGTGCTGAACGTGCTCGATGCGACTCGACTACATCCCCTCGCCTATTCGCCGTACGGTCATTGTCCAGCGCAGAACAGCTTGCTCAGCCTGCTCAGCCTGCTCGGCTTCAATGGCGAAAGACCGGATCCGGTGACCGGACATTATTTGTTAGGGAATGGGTATCGGGCTTTTAACCCGGTGTTGATGCGGTTTAACAGTCCGGACAGTTGGAGTCCGTTTGGGAAGGGAGGGTTGAATGCGTATGCGTATTGCGTAGGGGATCCGGTAAATGCGGTTGATCCCACAGGACATTCCAATCTATTGATGAGCTTATTAAAAGGAACCGGAAACAAGCTGAATTTCAGAACACCCAAGAGGACATCTATCACGACCACTGATCTATCCAAAAATCCGTTAGCAGGGACTTATAAAAAAATCAGCGCTGATAGTACGACAACCAACAGTTCAACACCGACGAAAAACCAAACTGGCCTGCCTCCGCCAGAAAATACTCACCTACCAGAATCGATGAGCAACAAAAAAATAGAAGTACCAGACGAACTCTTACCTGTCTTCCTATCCGAAAGACGCAAGACAATAAACACATTGCTCACACGATATAAAACATCAATCGAACCCGATGAGCAAAAATTTCTCCGCACAACAATACATTCATTAGACAAACAACTAGTAAATGCCGAGAAAAAATTAAATGCTTTGAACCAACTCAAAAACAGCCCGCACAGAACAAATACAGCCATTCGCACAAGCAATGCACGCATAAATTAAAAAGGGCGACCTGAAGTCGCCCTTTTTATCTGTAGCTATTACGCCGCACTAAACAACTTATGCGGATCAATCACAAACTTCTTCGGCACGCCCGCATCGAACTCGCCATAACCCCGTGGTGCATCATCCAGGCTGATCACCTCAACCCCAACGATGTCGGCAATCTTGATGCGATCCCACATGATCGCCTGCATCAGCTGGCGGTTGTACTTCATCACTGGCGTCTGGCCGGTGTGGAAGCTGTGGGATTTGGCCCAGCCCAGACCGAAGCGAATGCTCAGGCTGCCCATTTTCGCGGCCGCATCCACCGCACCCGGATCTTCAGTCACGTACAGGCCAGGGATACCGATCTTGCCGGCAACGCGAACCACGCCCATCAGGGAGTTAAGCACGGTCGCCGGGGCTTCGTGTTTCACGCCGGCATGACCGTGGCCGCGGGCTTCGAAACCTACGGCATCGACGGCGCAATCCACTTCTGGTTCACCCAGCAGCGCGGCGATTTGTTCGTGCAGTGGGGTGTCTGTCGACAGGTCGGCGATTTCGAAACCCTGAGCCTTGGCGTGAGCCAGGCGGATCGGGTTGACGTCACCGATGATCACCACTGCAGCGCCCAGCAAGCGCGCCGAAGCGGCAGCCGCCAGACCGACCGGGCCAGCGCCCGCGATGTATACAGTGCTGCCTGGGCCAACGCCGGCGGTCACGGCGCCGTGGTAACCGGTCGGCAGGATGTCGGAGAGGCAGGTCAGGTCGCGGATTTTCTCCATGGCCTTGTCGCGATCCGGGAGTTTCAGCAGGTTGAAGTCGGCGTACGGCACCATCGCGTATTCAGCCTGGCCACCGGTCCAGTCGCCCATGTCGACATAACCGTAAGCACCGCCCGGACGCGCCGGGTTGACGCTCAGGCAGACGCCGGTGTGCTGTTCTTTGCACGAACGGCAACGGCCACATGCAACGTTGAAGGGTACCGATACCAGATCGCCGATCTGCAGGTTCTCGACGCCGCTGCCCTTCTCGATCACTTCACCGGTGATCTCGTGACCCAGCACCAGACCGGTCTGGGCGGTGGTACGACCGCGCACCATGTGCTGGTCGGAACCACAGATGTTGGTGGAAACTACGCGCAGGATGACAGCGTGTTCGATCTTCCTGCCGCGCGGGTCCTGCATTTTGGGATAGTCGATTTTCTGTACTTCGACCTTGCCTGCGCCGAGATACACGACACCACGATTACCAGACATGCTTTCACCTCGCTGTTGTTTTTATGTAGCGGTCGCGTCGCCATGGATCGGCGGCGCGTTGATTGCTCGGGTTGTTGCCTGTGTGTTTTTGCGTTGTCTGTCAGGGCCCCTTCGCGGGCAAGTCGGATCGCCGCACCGCTCGCTCCTACAGGATTGAAGTCGCTCCCATTTTTGGCGGGCCACCTCAATCCTGTAGGAGCGAGCGGTGCGGCGATCCGACTTGCCCGCGAAAGCGATCTAAAGAACAACCGTGCGGTTGGCGTTCAAAAACACACGTCGCTCAATGTGATAACCCACGGCCCGCGCCAAGGTCAGTCCTTCGATATCCCGGCCCTTGGCAATCAGGTCTTCGGGATAATGACTGTGATCAACCGCCTCGACTCCCTGGGCGATGATCGGGCCTTCGTCCAGGTCGTTGTTGATGTAGTGCGCCGTGGCGCCGACCAGTTTCACGCCCTTGTTGTAGGCCTGGTGATACGGCTTGGCGCCTTTGAAACCCGGCAGCAGGGAGTGGTGGATATTGATTGCCTTGCCATCGAGTTTGCGGCACAGCTCCGGCGACAGCACTTGCATGTAGCGGGCAAGAACTACCAATTCGGCGCCGGCCTCTTCGATCACCTGCCAGACCTGACGCTCCTGCGCCGGCTTGTCGTTCGGGTCCAGCGGAAAGTGGTAGTACGGAATCTGATGCCAGTCGGCCAACGGCTTGAGGTCCGGGTGGTTGGAGACCACGGCGACCACGTCCATCGACAACTGGCCGATGCGCTGGCGATAGAGCAAGTCGTTGAGGCAGTGATCGGCCTTGGAGACCATGATCACCACTTTTGGCCGGTGGTGCGGCGGGGTCAGCTCGAAGATCATCCCGAAGGCTTCACCGCGCTCTGCCAAACCTGCGCGAAAGGCTTGTTCGTCGAAGCCGTCGGGTTGACGGAATTCCACGCGAATGAAGAAACGGCCCGAGAGCCGGTCATCGAAGGAGTGGTGCTCGGTGACGTAGCAGCCCTGCTCGAACAGAAAGCGGGTCACCGCATCCACAGTGCCGAGGACGCTGGGGCAGTCGGCGGTCAGAATCCATGTGTCTGGTGCGCGGCTCATAGTGCGGTGACTCCTATCTGATCGTTCCCACGCTCTGCATGGGAACGCCGCCATGGACGCTCTGCGTCCGCTTTGGGACGCGGAGCGTCCCGGGATGCATTCCCACGCGGAGCGTGGGAACGATCATTACGCCTGGACGCTAAGCCCGAACTCAGCAGAGGCATCCTGCAACCACAACCACCAGTAATCCGAGAAGCTGCGGCGGATCAGCAGTTCCCAAGTGTCTTCGGCAGTGTGGCGGATCATCAGCTGCGACTTGGCGAACACCGTACCGACAGCCTTGCCCACCGGGAAGTTGTTGGGGTGCACGTCATAGCTGGTGGATTTCATCAGCACCTGACGCACGTTCGGGCCGCTCAGTTCAAGGATCTGCTGGCCGCCGCTGACGTTGACGATCTGGATGTGCAGGTCGCCCAACGCTTTGCGGAGTTTTTGCTCGGCGGCGAATTCTTCACCGGTCGGCACGATCAGCAGCCATTCATCCGGCCCCATCCATTGCAGGCTGGTTTCGCCTTTGATCACCACGGTCAGCGCAGCTGGCAGTTCCAGGCCGAGAGCCTTGTGCACGCCAGCGGCGAACGCAGGATCGTGGCCATCACCACGGATGGTCAGGTGACCGAGGAGTTTTTTCTCACGCACGATAACGCCGGCGTTCTTGCGACCCTTGCCCACCAGGCTGGCGAGGTCGGCATGATGCAGCGACGACTCGGCCTTGGCCCCGGTGGTTGGGCGTTGTTGGTAAACATTGGCTGCGGTCATAAAGCACCTGTTCCTGAATTCTGTTGATGGTGTGGTTGCTGACCCTGTAGGAGCCGGCTTGCTGGCGATCCAGACGACTCGGTGTCCGGACTTGACGCCTTCGCTGGCAAGCCAGCTCCTACAGAGGGAAACCGCACCCGGCAATCACACGTTCTGGCGATCGCCTTTAGGATCGAAGAACACCGAAGAAACGATTTCCGCCTCGATCACGCTGCCGTCGGCCAGCGGTGCGAACACACGCTCACCGATGCGCTTCAAACCGCCCTTGACCACACCCATGGCAAACGAATAGCCGAGGGAGTTGTGCAGGTAGCTGGAGGTCACGTGGCCGACCATGGTCATCGGGATGGTTTGCTTGGTGTTGAACACCAGTTGCGCACCTTCCGGCAGCCATTTGGTCGGATCGATCGGCTTCAGACCGACCAGCTGTTTGCGCTGATCACGCACACAGTCTTCGCGGTTCATGCCACGCCAGCCGATCCACGAGAACGGTTTGGTGCGACCGACACACCAGCCCATGTTCAGGTCGTCCGGGGTCATCGAGCTGTCAGTGTCCTGACCGACAATGATGAAGCCCTTCTCTGCCCGTAGTACGTGCATGGTTTCGGTGCCGTACGGAGTCAGGTTGTACTTCTTCCCGGCCTCGACGATTTTCTCGAGTACGCCCATGGCGTAGTCGGCCTGCACGTTGACTTCGTACGACAGCTCGCCGGTAAACGAAATCCGGAATATCCGCGCCGGTACGCCGCCAACTAGAGCTTCTTTCCAGGTCATGAACGGGAAAGCTTCATTGGCCAGATCGACGTCGGTGACTTCGCTGAGCAGTTTGCGGCTGTTCGGCCCCGACAGGGTCATGGTCGCCCAATGGTCAGTCACGGAGGTGAAGTACACCTTCAGGTCTGGCCATTCGGTCTGATGGTAGATTTCCAGCCATTGCAGCACGCGCGCAGCGCCGCCGGTGGTGGTGGTCATCACGAAATGGTTGTCGGCCAGGCATGCGGTCACGCCGTCGTCGAACACCATGCCGTCTTCTTTACACATCAGGCCGTAACGCGCCTTGCCCACATCGAGCTTGGTCCAGGCGTTGGTGTAGATACGGTTGAGGAACTCACGCGAATCCGGGCCCTGGATGTCGATCTTGCCCAGGGTCGAAGCATCCAGCAGGCCGACGCTGTCGCGCACGGCTTTGCATTCGCGCTTCACGGCGGTATGCAGGTCTTCACCGTTTTTCGGGAAGTACCATGGACGTTTCCACTGACCGACGTCTTCGAACTCGGCGCCGTTCTTCACGTGCCAATGATGCAGCGCGGTGAAACGAACCGGCTCGAAGATATGCCCACAGTGACGGCCGGCCACGGCGCCGAAGGTTACCGGCGTGTAGTTCGGACGGAACATGGTGGTGCCCATCTGCGGGATGGTCACGTTCAGCGAACGGGCGGCGATGGCCAGACCGTTGACGTTGCCGAGCTTGCCCTGATCGGTGCCGAAGCCCAGTGCGGTGTAACGTTTGACGTGCTCGACCGACTCGAAGCCTTCGCGGGTCGCCAGTTCGATAGCGGCAGCGGTGACGTCGTTTTGCAGGTCGACGAATTGCTTCGGCGCCCGTGCGGTGGCTTTTTCGTGCGGCACCTGAAACAGCGCCAACGTCGGTTCTTCCAGACGGCTCAGGGCTTTGGGCAATACGCCTTCGACCTTGCTGAAACCGGCTTCGCTAGCGGCACGAGCACCACCTTCGAAACCGTCGGCCAACGAATCGCCGAGGCCGTAGACGCCGTTGATACCACCGACGCACACGCGTTTCTGCGGTGCCTCGCCCGGTACGAAACCGAGGATGTCCTCACGCCAGGTCGGCTTGCCGCCCAAGTGCGAGGCCAAGTGAACCACCGGACTGTAACCGCCGGAACTGGCGACCAGGTCGCAATCGAGCCACTCGCCTGGGCTGGTCACGGTGTGTGCTTTTACATCAATCGCGGCAACGCGAGCGGCGGTCACGTGCTTGCTGCCACGGACCTCGATCACGGCGCTGCCGGTCAGGATGCGAATGCCTTTGGCGCGGGCTTCTTCCACCAGCGCACCACGAGGGTTGCTGCGAGCGTCGGCGATGGCCACGACTTGCAGGCTGGCGTCGAGCCAATCCAGAGCAACGCGGTAGGCGTGGTCGTTGTTGGTCGACAGCACCAGTTTCTTACCCGGTGCCACGCCGTAACGGCGCACGTAAGTCGACACAGCGCCGGCGAGCATGTTGCCCGGCACGTCGTTGTTGCCATAAACCAGTGGACGCTCATGAGTACCGGTCGCCAGCACGACACGCTTGGCGCGAACCCGGTGGATGCGCTGACGCACCTGGCCAATCGGGGCGCGGTCGCCGAGGTGATCGGTGAGGCGCTCGTGAATGGTCAGGAAGTTATGGTCGTGGTAACCGTTGACCGTGGCGCGCGGCAACAGCAGCACGTCCGGGGTGTTTTTCAGCTCGGCGATGACGCTGGCAACCCATTCGGTAGCGGGTTTGCCGTCGAGGCTTTCGCGGGAATCGAGCAGGCTGCCGCCGAACTCTTCCTGCTCATCGGCCAGGATCACACGCGCACCGCTACGGGCAGCCGCCAGTGCAGCCGCCAGACCCGCAGGGCCAGCGCCGACGATCAGCACGTCGCAGTGCTGGTTCATGTAGTCGTAGGTGTCCGGATCGTTCTCGGTCGGCGAGCGGCCAAGACCGGCAGCCTTACGAATGTACTTCTCGTAGGTCATCCAGAACGATTGCGGGTACATGAAGGTTTTGTAGTAGAAGCCCGGCGGCATCAGCTTGCCGCCGACCTTGCCGAGAATCCCCATCATGTCGTTGTTCACGCTTGGCCAGCCGTTGGTGCTGGTAGCGACCAGACCTTGATACAGCGCTTGTTGCGTGGCGCGCACGTTGGGAATTTGCGTGGCTTCGGTCGCACCGATCTGCAGCACCGCGTTCGGCTCTTCGGCACCGGCGGCGAAGATGCCGCGCGGGCGGGAATACTTGAAGCTGCGGCCGATGATGTCGACACCGTTGGCCAGCAATGCAGCTGCAAGGGAGTCACCTTCAAAGCCTTTGTAGACCTGGCCGTTGAAGGTGAAGCTCAGCACTTTGTTGCGGTCGATGCGTCCGCCGTTGGACAGGCGATTGATCTGGCTCATACCTTCTCTCCCAGAGCCGTGGCGGCCGCTTTCGGGCTGTCGGTCTTGTCGGTGAACTGCGGCTTGGTGCCGATCTTGTAGGTTTCGAGAATCTCGTAGGTCACGGTGTCACGGGTGACGTTGAAGTACTGACGGCAACCGGCAACGTGATCCCACAGCTCGTGGTGCAGACCGCGAGGGTTATCGCGGAAGAACATATAGTCGCCCCACTCCTCGTCGGTGCAGCTGTTCGGATCCAGTGGGCGCGGGATGTGCGCCTGGCCGGATGCATGGAATTCCTCTTCGGAGCGCAACTCGCCGCAGTGAGGACAGAAGATATGCAACATGGGGATTTCTCCTGTTAGTGGGCAACCGCAGCAGCGCCGTGTTCGTCGATCAACGCACCGTTGTGGAAACGGTCGATGGAGAAAGGTGCGGCCAATGGGTGCATTTCACCCTTGGCCAGACTCGCGGCAAACACATTGCCCGAGCCAGGTGTTGCCTTGAAGCCACCGGTGCCCCAACCGCAGTTGAAGAACATGTTCGGGACCGGGGTTTTCGAAATGATCGGGCATGCATCCGGCGTGGTATCGACGATGCCGCCCCACTGACGGTTCATGCGTACGCGCGACAGCACCGGGAACATCTCGACGATGGCCTGAATGGTGTGCTCGATCACCGGGTACGAACCGCGCTGGCCGTAGCCGTTGTAGCCGTCGATACCGGCGCCGATCACCAGGTCGCCCTTGTCGGACTGGCTGATGTAACCGTGTACGGCGTTGGACATGATCACGCTGTCGATAATCGGCTTGATCGGCTCGGACACCAGCGCTTGCAGCGGGTGCGATTCGATCGGCAGACGGAAACCGGCGAGTTTGGCCATGTGCCCGGAGTTACCGGCAGTGACCACACCAACGCGCTTGGCGCCGATGAAGCCCTTGTTGGTTTCCACACCGATGCACACGCCGTTTTCCTTGCGGAAGCCGATCACTTCGGTCTGTTGAATCAGGTCCACACCCAATGCGTCGGCAGCACGGGCAAAGCCCCACGCCACGGCATCGTGACGGGCCACGCCGCCGCGACGCTGGACGGTTGCGCCCATCACCGGGTAGCGAGTGTTCTTGGAGCAGTCGAGGTACGGAATCTCGTCTGCTACCTGTTTGGCATCGAGCAGTTCACCGTCCACGCCGTTGAGGCGGTTGGCGCTGACCCGACGCTCGGAATCACGAATGTCCTGCAGGGTGTGGCACAAGTTGTAAACGCCACGCTGGGAGAACATCACGTTGTAGTTCAGGTCCTGGGACAGGCCTTCCCACAGTTTCATCGCGTGTTCGTACAGGTGCGCCGACTCGTCCCACAGGTAGTTGGAGCGAACGATGGTGGTGTTGCGCGCGGTGTTACCGCCGCCCAGCCAGCCTTTCTCGACCACGGCCACGTTGGTGATGCCGTGTTCCTTGGCCAGGTAGTAAGCGGTCGCCAGACCATGCCCGCCACCGCCGACGATGACCACGTCATAGACCTTTTTCGGGGTCGGCGTGCGCCACATCTTCTGCCAGTTTTCGTGATGGCTGAGGGAGTGTTTGAAGAGGCCGAAGCCCGAATAGCGTTGCATAGTCATTTACTCCAAAACCGCGCTCAGCGATAAACCGGGAAGTCCGCGCACAGGGCTGCCACTTGCTGCGCGACATTGGCCTCGACATCGGCATCGCCGAGGTTGTCGAGGATGTCGCAGATCCAGCCGGCCAGCGTGACGCACTGGGTGACCTTGAAGCCGCGAGTCGTCACCGCCGGGGTGCCGATGCGCAGGCCCGAGGTCACGAATGGCGACTGTGGATCGTTCGGGACAGCGTTCTTGTTCACGGTGATGTGGGCGCGACCGAGTGCTGCATCCGCCTCTTTGCCGGTGAGGCCCTGACGGATCAGGCTGACCAGGAACAGGTGGTTATCGGTACCGCCGGACACTACATCGTAGCCGCGTTTGATAAATACGCCGGCCATCGCCTGGGCGTTGTCGATCACTTGTTGCTGATAAGCCTTGAAGCCAGGCTCCAACGCTTCCTTGAAGCACACCGCCTTACCGGCGATCACGTGCATCAGCGGGCCGCCCTGGGCACCTGGGAAAACTGCGGCGTTGAGCTTTTTCTCGATTTCTTCGTTGGCCTTGGCCAGGATCAGGCCGCCACGCGGACCGCGCAGGGTCTTGTGGGTGGTGGTGGTGACCACGTCGGCGTAAGGCAGCGGATTCGGGTACAGACCAGCAGCGACCAGACCGGCAACGTGGGCCATGTCGACGAACAACAGCGCACCGACCTTGTCGGCGATCTGGCGGAAGCGTGGGAAGTCGAGGGTCTTGGAGTAGGCCGAGAAGCCGGCAACGATCATTTTTGGCTTGCATTCGACGGCCAGGCGCTCGACTTCGTCGTAATCGATCAGCCCGGTCTTGGTGTCGATGCCATACTGCACGGCGTTGTACAGCTTGCCCGAGGACGACACTTTGGCGCCGTGGGTCAAGTGGCCGCCATGGGCCAGGCTCATGCCCAGAATGGTGTCGCCGGCTTGCAGCAGGGCCAGGTACACGGCGCTGTTGGCCGAGGAACCGGAGTGCGGCTGGACGTTGGCGTAATCGGCGCCGAACAGTTGCTTGGCGCGCTCGATGGCCAGGGCTTCAACCTTGTCGACGTGCTCGCAGCCACCGTAGTAGCGCTTGCCCGGATAACCTTCGGCATATTTGTTGGTCAGGCCGCTGCCTTGCGCTTCCATCACGCGCTTGCTGGTGTAGTTCTCCGACGCGATCAGCTCGATGTGATCTTCCTGACGTTGCTCCTCGGCATTCATCGCCGCCAGCAGTGCATCGTCGTAACCCTGGATCTGGTCTTGCTTGCTGAACATCGCGTCTCTCCCAGCGGCATCTATGCGCCATTCGTCTCGGTAAGGCACTGGTATTTCGGCAGTGCCCTTTGAATGCGATGGTATGACCGGCGCAGACAGGTCAAATGCCTATGGACGCCACGCAAAGGTGCGTTTACGACATGGCGGGAAATGGCAGGCCAAACACAAACCTCAAATCAACATGCGCCCCTGTAGGAGCGGGCTTGCCCGCGAAAGCGGTGGGTCATGCGATATCAATGTTGACTGTGCCGCCGTCTTCGCGGGCAAGCCCGCTCCCACAGGGTTATGCGAGAGCTTCGCGCAGGGCAAGTAATACAAGGAAATGCGCAGGATAGAGGGCATATGCCCAGCGGCGCATAGGCGGTGGTTTTACGCCACGGGCGTGTCGCAACAAGACCACCCCCAGCCATGGCGCAATCAGACAAGTGGCAATAGCCGCCATCGCCACCTGATTACCTAATCGAACGGCGTAATACAGCACCTGCCATTGATTAGCCGCCAGACAGACCAGCCCCGGCAGAAGGCTGAAATACCAGGGCCGGTGGATCACCAGCAATATCGCCAGCGGCAACAACACGCCGAAGAAACCGAACATCAGTCGCTCCGGGAACAGCGCTGCCAGCAACAAGGCACCGGCCGCCAGTAGTCGCGACTGAAGCATCCTGTGCTGCCAGCCACGGGCGACCAACAGACCCAGAACCAACGTGGGCAACACGTTCAAGGTGTTGTGATCAGGAATGTACATCCGATAGGGAATTTCGCTCAGCGCGCTAAACAGCAACAACCAACCGAGGTAGCGCCACTGGCCGTCGGTCGTTACTGCACGGGCTCGCGACAGGTTCGCCGCCATCGCCAAACAGAACCACGGGAATGCCAATCTACCCGGCACATACAGAAAATCGATGGAGTAACCGACATATCGCAGGTGATCGAGCACCATGCTCAGCAGCGCCAGCCACTTGAGCAGATCCAGCGCCCCATCCCGTTGAGTCATGTGCATAATTGCCCGTCAACCGTGTATTTTTCTGACAGCAACATCCCGTGTGCTCCCCGGACGATCTTCGGTAAAGTGCGCACCATCATTGACCACCGAAGCGCCACAAGCGCCTCGATCACGGAAGCAGGCCATGACCGACAAGAGCCAACAATTCGCCAGCGACAATTATTCCGGTATCTGCCCTGAAGCCTGGGCAGCCATGGAACAGGCCAACCACGGCCACCAGCGCGCTTACGGCGACGATGAGTGGACCGCACGCGCCTCGGATCAATTCCGCAAACTGTTCGAAACCGACTGCGAGGTGTTCTTCGCCTTCAACGGCACCGCGGCCAACTCGTTGGCCCTGTCGTCACTGTGCCAGAGTTACCACAGCGTGATCTGCTCGGAAACCGCCCACGTCGAAACCGACGAATGCGGCGCACCGGAATTCTTCTCCAACGGTTCCAAGCTGCTCATCGCCCGCACCGAAAACGGCAAGCTGACCCCAGAATCGATCCGCGAAATCGCCCTCAAGCGCCAGGACATCCACTACCCGAAACCGCGCGTCGTGACCCTGACCCAGGCCACCGAAGTCGGCAGCGTCTACACACCGGATGAAATCCGCGCCATCAGCGTCACCTGCAAAGAACTGGGCCTGAACCTGCACATGGACGGCGCACGCTTCTCCAATGCTTGCGCATTTCTTGGCTGCTCGCCAGCGGACCTGACCTGGAAGGCCGGCGTTGACGTGTTGTGCTTCGGCGGCACGAAAAACGGCATGGCGGTGGGTGAAGCGATTCTGTTCTTCAACCACAAACTCGCCGAAGACTTCGATTACCGCTGCAAGCAGGCCGGTCAACTGGCGTCGAAGATGCGCTTTCTCTCGGCGCCGTGGGTCGGGATTCTGGAAAACGACGCCTGGCTCAAATACGCCCGCCACGCCAACCACTGCGCGCAGCTGCTGGCCGAACTGGTAAGCGACATTCCGGGCGTGGAACTGATGTTCCCGGTACAGGCCAATGGCGTGTTCCTGCAACTGTCGGAACCGGCCATTGCCGCACTGACCGCCAAGGGATGGCGCTTCTACACCTTCATCGGCAACGGCGGCGCGCGGTTCATGTGCTCGTGGGACACCGAAGAAGAACGCGTGCTGGAACTGGCGGCGGATATTCGGGAAGTGATGGCGGCCTGACACCCACCAGGCGATCGTTCCCACGCTCTGCGTGGGAACGATCAGTGTCGGCTGGAGAGTTGGTCTACATTGACTGGCGAGCCCTTTCGATCCGCTCGGATCACACCCCTCAGGAGCGCACGCATGTCATTACAAGGCAAAACCCTGTTCATCACCGGCGCCAGCCGTGGCATCGGGCGTGAGATTGCGCTGCGGGCAGCAAAGGATGGGGCCAACATCGTGATTGCCGCCAAAAGCGCTGCCCCTCACCCCAAACTGCCTGGCACGATTTTCAGCGTGGCGGCGGAAGTCGAAGCCGCCGGCGGCAAGGCGCTGGCCTTGCAGGTGGATGTTCGCGATGAAACCGTCGTGCAGCAGGCCATGGCCGATGCCAGCGAGCATTTCGGCGGCATCGATGCGCTGATCAACAATGCCGGGGCGATCAAGCTGACCGGGGTGCAACACATCGAACTCAAGCGCTTTGACCTGATGCATCAGATCAACACCCGCGCCGTGCTGCTGTGCAGCCAGGCGGCCCTGCCCTATCTGAAGAAGTCCGGCGGACACATCCTCAACCTGTCCCCGCCGCTGAACCTGGCCACCAAGTGGTTCGCCCAGTACAGCCCTTACACAGTGACCAAGTACGGGATGAGCATGCTGACCCTGGGCATGAGCGAGGAATTCGCCCCCTACGGTATCAGCGTCAATTCCCTCTGGCCGCAGACCATGATCGCCACCGCCGCCATCGAGTTTCAGCTCGGCTCACGCGAATCGTTCAAGCATGCCCGCACACCCGCGATCATGGCGGATGCTGCTTACGTCATTCTGGACAGCAGCGGTCGCAGCATGACCGGTCGGCTGCTGATCGATGAAGAGGTACTGAAAGAACACGGGGTAACGGAATTTGAGCACTATCGGTTCACGCCTGATTCAACCGAGACGCTGATGCCGGATCTGTTTATCGACTGACACTGTCCCCGCGAAGACGTCGATCCTGTCCTACGGGCGGGATCGGCGCAGATGTTCTCAAATTGTTTCAATCGCCGTTTTTCAGAAACGGACTACTCCAGGGACTACATAACCCGGAAAGCCCTCGTCCTAGACTGCCGAATCCTATTTCAAGCAAGGAATGGCAGCGATGGCGAATCCCGGCTACATGACGATCACCGGCAAGATTCAAGGCCTGATTTCAGCGGGCTGTTCGACCCCGGAGTCGGTTGGCAACAGGTATCAGGCGGCGCACACCGATGAAATCATGATGCTAGCTTACAGCCACTACCTGACCAATGATGGCAACCTCGGCAAGCCCACCCATTTTCCGGTCATCGTCACCAAAAATCTCGACAAATCCTCGCCGCTGCTGACCCAGGCTCTGGCAAACAGAGAAGAGCTCGACTGCACGATCAGTTTCTATCGCACATCCGCCATGGGGCTGCAGGAAAAGTACTTCACCGTCTCCCTCGACGGGGCCGTTGTCGCCAACCTGACGCAGGATGTACCCCATGCGATTCTGCAAAACGACGCCGAGCCTCAAGAGTTTCTGGCGTTGCTATACCGTGGCGTCAGCTGGGTTCACCACACGGCCGGCACCACCGGGTACGCCTCGTGGGGCGAAGAGGGGTGACGCTCGAGCGCCACGACCTGTGGGACGTCCAAAGCGCCGCCGCTAAACTGATCGGGCAAGCCCACTTGATCAGCGCCCGTCACCTGGCTTTCGGCACGGCCCGCGTGCGCTTCAACCAGCAGGCAGCCGATTACGCCAAGCGCATCGCCGATGAAGTCGCCTCAGGCCGCAAGACTCCGGAACAAGGGATACGCGCGCTGGCTCAGGAACAGCACAACCTCTTGAACCAGTCTCGACTCTTGATGTTGAAGAAGCACGGCGCGATCCCCGAAGCGGTCAAACGGACGCCGCTGTCGATGCTCACGCAAGCGGCGCCACAACCCGACCCGGAGCGCCTGTTGCGGGCCGTGCATGCGCAAAATCTCAAAGCCCTGAACACGAGAGCCAAAAACACCACTCACACCCCTCGTCCAGCGTCCCGCGCTCCCGGTTTTTTCCCTCAGGAACGCTGGCCGGTGGAGGTTCCAGCACCAGAGGAGCCGGGGTTTTACATCGTGCCCAAAAGCATTTCAGCCGAGAAACTTGAGGCCCAACTGTTCCCGTCTCCCAACCCGAGCGTCATCGCTAAATTCAGAACTTTGAATCCGAACCTGGATCTGGTGAAAGCCGGATCGATGATTGTCCTGAGCGACCCGGAAAATCAGCAATGTACGTATGAAGAATCGCTGCTGATGCAAACCGCTCAGATCGTCAGCGCGGCACTGGAGCCGTTGACGGTGGAGGAAGCGGATTTTATGGCGCTGCACTATGAGGTCATCAAGAAAACACTTGAACGTGGCTCTAAAGTGATTGGTGTCAGCACTGCCATGGCAGCCAATCATCTGGACGGCGTTAAATCCATTCTGCGTGACATTGAGGCCCTGCACACCCGCACTTTCAATGGGGGAATGAGCACGCAATCATTCCTCAGCGAACGTAAAAAGTTGCTGGCCGATCTTGATGTGCAACTCAATGTACTGACGAAGAAGACCATCGGTTTCCCCGATCACCCAAACCTGAAAACGGCTCTGGGCATCGATATGCGTCATCTGGTGCACCGCTGGAGAAAAGCCGGGGCGATTGGCCAGATTCCCGGCTATGCCACCCACTTCAAAGGCATCACCAAAGCATCGCAATACGTCAAATATGGAGGCTGGATCGGCACTGCTGTGGGAGGTGGCGCATCTGCCATGAAGGTTCAGGATGTTTGCAGGAATGGAAGTTCCGAGGCATGTGAAAAGGTGAAGTACACCGAAACCGGAAGCTTCTTCGGTGGGGTTGCCGGCGGAGCATTTGCTGGCTCTGTCTTGGGTGCAGGCACTGCCACCACAATTTGCGTAGCAGTTGGTGTATCGACCGCTGGAATCGGTACTTTGCTATGCGGTGCCCTTGTTGCGGGAGCAGGGTCTTTCGCGGGTGAATATATTGGTGAAAAAAGTGGCGAGCACGCCGCAGAGTGGATCTACGAGAGAATCAAATGAGCCTTAGCATTGCAAAAGATATATTGATGATTACTGTCACCATTAGCTTCGCGGGACTCATAATAGTTAATGCAGTTTCGCTATACATCGCAAAAACAAAAATAGAAATTATATTAAACAGTCTTCAAAACAGCTCCATCGCCTCATCCCTGCTGATGCTATGGCACGGAGGTTTTTGGGGGCGAATATATATGATGGGAGAAGTTTTCGGCATTCTCAAAAGTCCCGCAATCTACATTTATCAAGGAAAGTTAAGTGCAAAAGATATCAAGAATTTCCCTCCCAACCTAAAACGCACACTACTTACACTACATAAATATCAGAAGATTTTCGGCTTTATATTCATGGGCTTTGGCTTACTCGTCACATTTGAACTAATTTAAAAAGCAACTATTAACCCCCATTCGATCTCCCCCTGTGGGGAGATCGGCCCATGCCCGCAAACTGTACTCAGAATTCGATCCGCACATCCCCCTTCGGCACGCTGCAGCACGACAGGATATAACCCTCGGCTTCGTCTTCTTCTGTAATCCCGCCGTTGTGGTCCATTTCGACCTCGCCGCCCAGCTTCATCACCTTGCACGTCCCGCAAATCCCCATCCCGCAGGCTTTCGGAATCAGCAGGCCAAGCTTGGCCGCCGCTGCGTGGACAGTTTCGCCCGGTGCCACGCGAATGCTTTTGCCGGAGGCGGTGAATTCCACTTGATGCAGATCCGCCGCATCGACTTCCGGTGCATCTGCTGCGATTTCGGCTTGCTCCACCGCGTCGGCACGAGCTTCCGGCGGCGTCGCGCCGAAGGATTCCTCGTGATAGCGCGTCATGTCGAAACCCGCCGTCTCGAGCATGCGCTTGACCGCATTCATGTACGGGGTCGGGCCGCAGCAGAAGACTTCACGCTCAAGGAAGTCCGGCGCCATCAATTCGAGCATCTTGTGATTCAGGTAACCGCGATAACCGGCCCAAGGCTCGCCCAGACCGTGCTTCTCACAGATCAGGTGCAAGCTGAAGTTGTCGATCCGCGAGGCCATGTGCTCCAGTTCGCGGTGGTAAATGATGTCTTTGGGCGAACGGGCGCTGTGGATAAACACCATGTCGACGTTGCCGTTGGTGTCGTAGAACCAGCGAGCCATCGACATAACGGGCGTGATGCCGACGCCACCGCTGAGGTACAGCACTTTCGGCGCGGTGAAATCCATGGCGTTGAATAGCCCGACCGGCCCGTGTACCGCCAATTCCTGGCCTTCATGTAGAGTGTCGTGCAGCCAGTTGGACACCTTGCCACCCGGCACACGCTTGATGGTCACCGAAAAGCTGTACGGCACCGACGGCGAGCTGGAAATGGTGTAGGAGCGCATGATCGGCACGCCGTCGATTTCCAGCTCCAGGGTGACGAATTGCCCGGGCTTGAAAAAGAACAGAATCGGCTGGTCGGCCATAAAGCAGAAGGTGCGCACATCCCAGGTTTCCTGGATGACTTTGACGCAACGGACAATGTGTCGACCATTGGCCCAGGTCTGGGTGGTTACCGGGTTCAGGAAGCTGTTGGACATGCTGTTCTCCACGGCCGACTACCGGCCTTCATGTTGGCGATTCTGCGTATAGCGCGAACCTTCCATTTACCTATCTGCGACATTCACATACTTATCGCGACCAGCCCCCAATTACCGGGGGTTGCGCGTCGGGAACAGATTGGGCCATGTCGCCCATGGATAAGGTTCCGGGCAGCGCCGGCCCCACACTCGCCTCAACAGATAACTGCTGTTTTTTGTCTTGCGTCGCACAACCGTAGCCACTATTCGCCGGCCACACAGAATGGCCTTGAGGATTAAATGATGGACGTCACCACTACCCTGAGCCTGGGCGATCCGCTGGAACCCGCACGCAAGGCCACCGCCCAGATGCTGCAAGAGCGCGAGCGCACGTTCTCGCTGCCGCAGCCGTTTTACTCTGACGAGCGGCTGTTTGATATCGATATGCAGGAAATCTTCCAGAAAGAGTGGTTGATCGCCGGCATGACCTGCGAAATCCCGACCAAGGGCAACTACCTGACCCTGCAAGTCGGCAAGAACCCGATCATCGTGATTCGCGGCGCCGACGGCGTGGTCCATGCGTTCCACAACGTCTGCCGTCACCGCGGTTCGCGGTTGTGCACCAGTGAAAAAGGCAAAGTCGCCAAACTGGTCTGCCACTACCACCAGTGGACGTATGAGCTGGACGGCCGCCTGCTGTTCGCCGGCACCGAAATGGGCGCCGACTTCGACATGAAGCAGTACGGCCTCAAGCCGGTGAACGTGAAAACCGCTGGCGGTTACATCTTTATCAGCCTGTCGGAAAACCCGCCAGCCATTGATGACTTCCTGTCGACGCTCAGCCATTACATGGAACCGTACGACATGGAGAACACCAAGGTGGCGATTACCACCACCTTGATGGAGAAAGCCAACTGGAAACTGGTGCTGGAAAACAACCGCGAGTGCTACCACTGCAACGCGTCGCACCCGGAACTGCTGAAAACCCTGCTGGAATGGGACGACGTCACCGACCCGCGCGCCGACCAGGCCTTCAAGGACCACGTCGCTGCTTCGGCCGCTGCCTGGGAAGCCGAGAAGATCCCTTACGCCCACGCCAGTTTCGGCCTGCGTAACCGTATCGTGCGCATGCCGCTGCTCAAGGGTACCGTGTCGATGACCATGGACGGCAAACAGGGCTGCGCCAAACTCATGGGCCGCATCAAGAACCCGGACCTGGGCTCGATGCGCATCCTGCACCTGCCGCACTCGTGGAACCACTGCATGGGCGACCACATCATCGTGTTCACCGTGTGGCCGATCAGCGCTCAGGAAACCATGGTCACCACCAAGTGGATCGTCCACAAGGACGCAGTCGAAGGCGTGGACTACGACGTGGAGCGCATGCGCCAGGTCTGGGATGCGACCAATGACCAGGACCGTCGCCTGGCCGAAGAGAACCAGCGCGGGATCAACTCCACCGCGTACCAGCCAGGGCCTTACTCCAAGACCTATGAGTTCGGTGTGGTGAACTTCGTGGACTGGTACAGCGAGCGGTTGCTGAACAACCTGGGGGCCGAGCCTGCGCCGTACCTCAAAGGGGTTCCGGTTCAAGGCTAAAAGAATCGCGAACAGGCTTTGATAGATCGTTCCCACGCTCCGCGTGGGAACGATCATTGGGCTGAAGACCACCGCACCGATCCATCCTCCGCAATAAACTCCTCGACGATGTTCTCCCCCACCAGCCGCACCTTCACATAACCATTCAACACCCGATCCGGGTACGCCGCATCCCGTGCATTTTGCGTTTCCGACCACAGCACCCGCGAATGTCCGTTCAGTTCGCTGGCATTGCCATAGGGAATCGCCCCGTGCCCGGCGCAACGCGCGTGCAACCCGCCTTGAGCGGCGTAGCAGATGCCGTTGTGCAAATGCCCCCAATACCAGTAATCCGGCTCGCGGCCCAAGGCATCGCAGACGGGTTGATACAGCGTGGTCTTGTTGTGCCCGGAAATGTCGAAGCCCTGGTGATGACTGAGCACCATGATCTTCTTGCGTTGGGGCAGGCTTTTCATCCAGTCGATCTGCGGTTGGTTCAGGGTGCCATCCATGTACAGGTTCATGGCGTCCGAGGCATACGCCGTGTCGAGGCCGATCACCAGCCAATCGTCGTTGTACAGCGCGAAGTAACTGGTGCCCTGCTGCGCCGGAAAACGCTTGGCCAGTTCCTTGAAATAGCCGTGGGCGCCGCTGTACATCTCGTGGTTGGAATTGAGAGTGAAAGAGCCTTGCGTGCCCATTGGCCAGCCGGCCATGTCCACGTCTTCCTGGGAATGGGTGCCGGCGTAATACACATCCCCCAGGTGAATGGTGAAATTGGCCCGGGCCAGTTGCATCTGATTCGCCACCGCCACCGCCGGGGCATGGCTGTCGAACGGTCCGGTGCCCCAGTCGCCGGCGATCGCCAAGGTCACGTTGCGATCCATTTTCACCAACGCCGGGTCAGTGGCGAATGGCGCGTGATGCCGCAGGTTTTCGATCCATTTCAGCAGGGCTTCACTCCATAACAGGTCGAGCAGTTCCCATTTGCGGCAACCGAGCAGACTGCCGTCCTTCAGCACTCGGGTTTGTAACTCATCCACCGTTTGCGGCAACGGGCTGGCATTGCCGATGCGCAGGATCGACAAGCCATGGGCCAACTCCCACGGCACGCCCGGCTGATCGTCCGGCAACTCGCCATGCTTGAGCACGTACTGCGCCTGATCGTGGCCGCGTTTGAGCAGCGCAATGATGGCTTCGAACTCCTGGGGTTCGAGCTCACTGACGAGCTTCATCCAGGCCATTTCCACCCGCGTGAGCAAACCATGCAACCGCACTTTGACCTTGTCGTACTCGTGTTCCCAATGACTGACCAATGACATGTCGCCTTCCTCCATCCGTAGTGGAATCACAGGGTTTTCATGAACTCGATGAGCGCCCGCTTATCGAGTTCCGACAGCTGCGTGCCGTACAGGTGGCCGCCGTTGTGGTTGCCCTCCAGACGGGTGTCGTATTTGAAGTCTGCCGAGGCCTTCATCTGCTGGCCACTGGTGACGAAGCCGACCTTGTCCTGGTCGTACACATCGGAGCCGGTGAAGAACACCAGTGGCCGCTTTTCCGGTGGTTGCAGCAAGTCCCAAAGGGTCGGCACCGAACCGTTGTGCAAGTACGGCGCGCGCAACCAGACGCCGTCGGTGGGCGTGTTGCTATAGCTCTGGGTCTTGCGATAGGCGCCAAAGTCGAACGGTGATTTCTTGAAGCCATGGAAAGCCGTCACCAAACCTGTGGTGAACGAGTTCAGCCGATGGGGATCGGTGCCCAGTTCATCAATGCTGGTGGTGACCTGACCGGTGTCGGTGCGGCCGAAATCGTGGCAACCGGCGCAGTTGTTTTCCCAGACCGGTTTGCCCCGTGCGACCTTGGCCTGATCCAGCGCGAACGGCCATGCCGGTGCTTTGTGGCCCAGCAACCAGTTGGTCACTCGGTTGAAACTGGCCGGCAATACCGACTCCGGCGTCGCACCCACGGCCATGGCCGCCGCGTAGTTGCGCTCATGGATGTCGTTGTTGTTGCCGTCCCAGTGCAGGTACAGCGACTCCCGAGGCTTCTGATTCCACACTTGCGGCAAGTCGACGGTGCCTATGGTCGAGTCATCCGGGAAGCCGAACACCACCATTTTCGTCGGGTTGAAGGTGTCGGTGCGCCCCGGCCCTTGCGGTGCGCGCAGTCGTTGCCAGGCGTAGGCCTGTTTCTGCTTGACCAGTGCGCTGGTGGCCATCGGAATGATCACGTAGCGGTTGTACAAGCGCTCGAAAAAGCCGAGCTGGAACTTGCTGTTGATCGCCGTCATCACCGCGTCTGGGGTGAAGTTCGGGTCACTGGCGCAATTGTAGGCGAACCACTGGAAGGCCTGCAGTTGCAGGGTATTGGCCGGCGCGGTGGCCACCGGGATGGCGACCTCGCTGGTATTGGCCCGGTAGGAACCGGTGTGACAAAGGGCGCAGTTGGGCTCCACGGTCGGGTAGCCGATCTGCCGCTTGGCCATGCCGATCGGCAGGTCCTTGCCGTTCTCGTAGAGGAAACCGAAGACTTCGTAGCCGCCGGGTTTGGGCAGTTTATCCGGGCACATTTGCGGCAACACGGCGAACAGGTAATAGGGAATCCGCGCCTCGATGCCCAGGCCGATGGCGCCGTACTTGTAGTGGTCCTCATCGGAGGCGTATTGCTCTGCCGGCACCACCCGCAGCATCTGGTACCAGGTTTCGTAGCCGATAAACCCCAGCGCCAGTACCACGACCAGCGTGGCGACCTTGAAGCTGTGCCGCTGCCAGCGTCGCGCCCAGGCTGCGCGCCATTCATGCCAGCCGTCGCGAAGCAACGCCACGGGTCGATTGGCCGGCGCGCTGCCCAGGTACAGCAGAATCCCGAGGATCAGAAACATGCTCAGATCGCCCAGCAGCATCGGCACGAATACCTGAGCCTGGTTGCTGGTGTTGATCAGGTAGATCCAGAACGCCACGGCGACCAATCGGGATAGCACGCATAGCCACGAATGCACCACGTATTTGGGTGCGTTGAAGCCAGACGGCATGTAGAACAGGCTGATCCCCACCAGCAGCATGCCGGCGTTTTCCAGCCACGGATCGGAGAGTTGCGGCGGCATCCCGAGCATCGAAGTCAGCAATGCTGGCGCGAACAGCGCCGGAATCGCGAAGACCATGTTCATCACAATGCCTAGCCAGATGAAGCGTTGAAACCAGCGGATGTAACTGTCCATGGCATCCATTTCCTTGTGCATGACCCACGAGGTGTAGCGCCTGAAAGATCGCCTTCGCGGGCAAGCCTCGCTCCTACATAACGGTATAAATCCTGTAGGAGCGAGGCTTGCCCGCGAAGAATCCAACTCGGTCTAACGACTAGCCGAGGGCCGTTTTCTCCAGGTGTTGCAGGATGATCGGGTACACATCGAGCACCGCGTTCTTGCCGAACATGCAGTCGATATGCCCGTAACCCGGCACAACATGCCGGCTGTAGCGCTCCGGGCCATGGGCTTTGCACACGCGTTCATAGGTCTTGAGCGTGCTTTCGGGCAGGTAGCATTGGTTGTCTTCGCCGCTGATGAAGCAGATCGGCATGGTCAGTCGGTCGAAGTGCGGCATGTAGACGTCCTGGCCCTTGAAGTCCACCAGATGGCCTTTGCGCAGAATCAACGCCAAGTGTTCGAAGGTCTGCATGTTCGATTCGCCGAACAGCTCGTGCAGGTTGTCATGCAGGGTTTCATTGAGGGTGTCGTGGCGGTACAGCGACGCATACATGAAGGTGATGCGATGGCATACCGGGTTGGTGCAGTAGCCCTGAGCCTCGATGCGGGCGTAGCCGTTGAGGGCCTTGTCGTAGAGTTTGTTGAACCAGCTCTCCTTGTTGTCGGCGTAGGCGGTGAGGGATTTGATGCCGATGGCGTCGAGCATCCCCGGCAGGTGCAGACCGGCCTTGAGCCCTGTGGCTGTAGCGACCACCGTGTCCGCAGCAATCTGCGAACACACCACCGAACGCACGCCCTGCAACCCGGCCAACAGCGACATGAAGAAAGTCGTCGCGCCGTAGCAATGCACCACGCATTGCACGTCCGCTGCCTTGGTTGCCTGCTGGATCTGCGCGATGGCGGCCTTGAAGTCGTACTGCGCAATCTGGTCGCCGTTCCATTCCTTCTTGCTCGCAGGCAACAGAATGCTCACCCGCAAATCCAGCAGCCAGACGTCGTACTCGTGCTTGCACAGGTACTCCAGCAGGTTGGTCTGGATGGTATCGGTGGAGAAAATATTCGAGCCCACTCCCAAACCATGCACCAACATCACCGGCCCTTTGCTGCCGCCCTGATAGCGGGTCAGGCGTAGCTGAACGCTGTCTTCGGTCTGGAAGAACTGCACACTCGGGGTTGGCGCATCCAACGGCCGTTTCTGCCGCGGCGGCGCATCGGGGTTGAAATAGATGTCGCCGGCGAACACTCCGCCGTAGCTTTCCCACAATATCCCGGCGAAGAACTTGCCGAACCGCGCCAGCCCATCGATACGCTCGCGCTCGTTGCGCGCGTTGAGCACCTTCATGGTGGTCATTTGCTTGGCGAAATCGGCCGGCTGGATGTGCATCACACCCGAACCAATCACCTCGCCGGTCTTGTCAGATCCACGATACAGCGTCACATAGAGGGTGCTGGTGTCGTGCCAGACGTTCAGCACACCGTTGTCTTCCGGTACGGTCTTGAACGCGCTGAAGTAATAATCGCAGCCGTCCTCGGCGGTCAGTTTCATGTCGTAATTCATGTGCCGCACGCCGACTTGTTCCTGATATTCCTCGAACAGGTTGAACACGCCATTGCTAGCGGTCAGCGGTTCTGGTGACAGGCCCGGCGCATTCAGCGTGCCGACCAGCGTCGCGGCGTGTTCCGGCTCCTTGATCATGCGGTTGAGATCATTAGCGGTGATGGTCAGGGTGAACTCGATCGGCGAGTTATCCGACTCGCCGCGTTTAGCCGCCGCCTCATAGAGTTTGAGATCGGTGCCCTGGGGCTGGGTGAAGCCTTTGGAGAAATAGCCCTTCATGGTTTCGGTGAACTGCACACCGAGGGTCGGCGGCGTCACCTGTTTGCGTGGTGCCGAGGGCAGCGTGTAGTCGATGTGCCAACCGCGATCGGCGGCCAGCAGGCCCATGTTGCGCTCGCTCACGGCGGAGATGGTCAGCAGCGGATTGACCGCCAGGGAGGTCGGAATCACTGCGCCGTCGGTCACGTACAACCCGGCATAGACATGGGTGCCACTGGTGCTGCTGAATACCTGCCCCTTGTGGTTGACCACGCCCTGCTCCGCGTCCTCGCCCATCACGCAACCGCCCAACGGGTGAACGGACACGATGCTGTGTTTGAGCAATTCGGTCCAGATCGGATTCTCGACCCAGATCCCGCCCAAGGCCTTGGTGCTCTGGTGCAGCCGCTCGTTGCCGAGCTTGACGTTTTCCTGCTCGCCAACACCCGGCCAGTCGATGCGCAGCTGATCCTTACTGTCGAGCACCATGCGCCCCTTGCCGTCATCGTGGCTCATGATCAGGTAGGTCTGCATGTTATGCAGGGCACCGTGATACGGGCCGCGCAGGAAGCTTTCGGTTTCGCGCGCCGCATACTTGAGCTTGCCGCTGAAACTGTCATCGGTGGGCTTGCCGATCAACCCGGCGAACGCGGCCATGCTCGGCACCATGGGCCGGCCGAGCGCGCCGGGGATCGAGCCCTCTTCGATGACCATGCGGCTGCGCCAGTCGCCTTCGGTGCGCATGTCGATGATCGAAGTGATGCACGGGCCGACCGGTTTCATTTCACTGGCCGGGTGCGCGCCGAAACCGATGCCGTTGATCGGCTGGTCGCAGTTGTGGCCGAAACCGAGGATGTCGCCGTTGCCGCTCATGTTCTCGCCGAGCTGATCGGACGTTGCCAGACCTTTGTCACGAGAACGCAGGAGGATTTCGGTGGAACCCAGGGTCCCCGCCGATACCACAACGACGTCAGCCTTGACGAACAGCGTCGGTGCCGAGAACTTCTCGCGGCCGCTGTCCAGGTATTGGAAATGCACGATCCAGCCGTCGCCGTCGGCGTCGCGCTCCAGATGCCGAACCTCGGCCTGGCAGAAAATCTCCGCGCCGTGGTTCCAGGCATCCGGCAGGTAATTCATCAGCGTGGTGTTCTTGGCCTTGTTGTTACAGCCCGACACGCAGTCGCCGCAGTGGTTGCACGGTAATTGCTCGACGCCGACGTGGTTGAGATTGTTCGGCAGCTTGTCGAAGGTCACGTTGATCGGCGGTTTGTAGAAATGCGTGTCTTGCTTGAGGTAGTCCGCGGACTTTTTATTGGCGTCCAGTTTGGGCAGGTTGGGTGCGGTGTTCGGGTACGGATTGGGTTTGAGCATCTCCCGAGCCCGGGCGTAACCCTCCTTGAGCAGCGTGTCGCGATGTTCACGCACCGCCAGCGGCCAGCGCGGATCATCGAACACGCCGGGTTCCGGTTCCAGCGCGACGTTGGCGTTGATCAGCGAGGTGCCGCCCAGGCCACAGCCGACCACCACGTTCTGCTGGGCGTTGACGTGCAAGTCGAACAACCCGGTACGCGAACCGATGTGCCCGTCCGGGTCATGGACTTGCAGCTCTTCAGTGGCCGCCAGCATCGTATTGGGGTACTCGCCGGGCTGGATTTCCCGGCCTCGCTCCAGCAGGCATACGCGCTTGCCGGCCCGGGACAGACGCGACGCCGCGATCCCGCCGCCGTAGCCAGAGCCGATGACGATCACGTCGTAATGTTCCTTGATGTCACTGATGGGCGTGGCGATCCGTGTCATGGGTCATTTCCTCTCAGGCAGATGGGCAACTCTGTGGTTGCCTGCAATCGATAGATGAGCGAACGCCTGGTCATCGGGCACGGTCGGACCACGATGGCAGCTGCGTATGGCATGGGAAAAGGGTTCAGGCGCTATAAGCGAGCGCGCTGGTTGGCGGCGCGACGGTGAATCCGTTTACGCAGCGAGGTGGCGGGTGTCGGTACACAGGTCACGCAGGGGCTTGGGTGTGAGCGATGTAGCTGGCTATCCATCCGCGTTCTCCCTGAACCAGATGTGGATAAGTGACGGCTGTCCTTGTGCCCTGAGAGTGAAGACAGGCGATAGATCGAAGTCAAGGAAGTGCCTTAGACCTGTATGAAATTTGATCTATCGCGTTGTGGCCTATATGGGCCGTGGCTTGCAGGGTTTAGCGAACAAGTTATCCACATCTCCACCCACAGTTAATGGGGACAACTGTGGCTGCAGGGCTAATTTTCTTTAAAAAAACCGAAGAAAAACCGTGACTTATCCAGAAGCAGGGTTTCATGCAAGTATTGATTGTTTTTTGATCAAAACCCTGCAGGGCACGTTGTATATGGCGTGTAGAGGATGGCAAACACCTTATCCACAGAAGCGCCAACAGACTTTGGGGGCAACTTTACAGACGCTGTGGAAAACCGCTGAAAGCCCGAAAATTCGGCGTTTGAGGAAACATTCGCGAGGGAAAAGGCCCAGTTGAACATTATTTGATCAATCCACTGGAAGCCAAGTTTTATATAGCCTGTAGCGGACAGCGAACATCTTATCCACAGAGGCGCTAACAGCGGTTGTGGGTAATTCACCCTCAACGCCCTTCAGGCATCCTGATATCCCTGGACTTATCCACTGGTGAACTGCGTGTACTGGATAAGCTTGAATCCGCTATTGAGACCACGGTTGAACTCACGGTCTTTACTTCCGAATCGATCGTTTGAATGGGTTTCTTTATTTCAGGCAATCCCAGAATATTCCTGACGTTACCTTTCAGCGTTTTCCACAACCCGATGCCCTTGGCAGCACTTTGGAGCGCAATAGCGCCGCGGGTAATCGCACCGCCCACCAAGGCTGCCGTTCCTGCGGTGGAGACGTAGATTCCGATCGGGTTGCCCGCCAGCTGCATAACCGCCCCTACGGCACTACCCGCAGAACCCAACAGGCTGACACGGGTAGCCGTCAATGCAGCCCCGGCCACTTTCGGCCCAAAGATCATGGCTGTGGGAACAATACTGTGCAGCGCAACGGTCAGAACTCGCTGAGTAGCCTGGAATAGCGGGACGACGAATTCGCCCGTAGGATCCGTGTAGTTAATGGGGTCTCCCATGGCATAGGCATAAGTATTCACCCCGCCCTTACCAAACGGGCTCAACCGATCCGGGCTGTGAAACCGCATCAACACCGGGTTATACACACGATGACCATTGCCCAAGTGATACCAACCGGTGGCGCGCTCTCTGAGTTGCCCGTTGAGCCCCAAGTGGGTGCCCGCCGTACGCTGGCTGATTTGCGAACCATAGGCGGTATAAGCGAGACGATTCGGGCCGCTGCGATCCAGTTCGGCGAGGATGCTTTGCTGCAGATCGGTAGCCAGCAACAGAGTTCGCGAGAAGGCGATATCCGCAACTGGAGGATGGGTAGAACCTTGAGTTTGACGGGAAGCAGGCATCGGTAGCGTCCTCGCACAGACCTGATTGACCCCGCTCACGACAAGCGGGCATCGGCTGTTCAGTACCCTAACAAACACCTGCGAGAACCGACACTAGCAGTTCTGCCGGGGTCGCCTCAGCCATTCGCCAGCCTACGGCCATTGCATCAGATAGGCTTCGCCCGTCACCCGGATCATCGGATGTGGGGTGACCTGGCATTGGCCGACGATGCGGAAACCATGCCGCTCATAAAAACGACGCGCCCCGGTATTGGCCGCATAGTCGATCAAACTCAAACCGCTGAGTTCGAGATCACTCGACCGCTGCCGGGCATGCGCAAGGAATTGAGCGCCGAGGCCCTGGTTTCGCCACTCTTCATGCAGAGCCAGGCTCGAAATATAGAGGGTGTCGGGTATTTCCAGGTCTGCATAGGGCGCCAGGACAGGGTCGGTAACGGGAGCGGCTTGAGGATCGTGGCGCATCACGTAGCTGTGCATCATTCCAACAACGCGTCCCTCGGACTCTGCGATGAGGCAGTTCTGATAGGAAAAATCGACTTCTTCCCGAGCATATCGACTGGCGCCCACGTCCAGTAAATCCTGCCCAGGCTCCGAGAGTTGGCTCCAGATGTAATCTGCAGCGCCCTCCGAAGAAATCCGAAACAAACGAGCAATCTCACGCGCATCAGAGCGCAGAGCCGAACGAAATTCAACGGCCATTACCTAACCCCACAGGACATTAACGAGATCGTTCCCACGCGCAGCAAAGGAATGCAGCCGTGACGCTCCGCGTCACATTCAAGAGCGGACGCAGAGCGTCCAGTGAGGCATTGCCACGCAGAGCATGGGAACGATCGTTGCGTCACAGTCGGAACTAGCGAACGACGCCCTCTTCGATCAGCAGCTTCAAGATCGCCTCGGCGCCCTCTTGCGCACTGACGCCCTTGAGCACCTGCCCACCTCCGCCACTGGCCTTGGCCGTCGCGGCCTTCATGCGATCTGCACCGCTCTTGGCCTTGATCACTTTCAAGCGTTTGGGCCGTGGCTTGGCCGGTTGCAACGTGGCCACCGCCAGCAGTTCATCGTCGATCACCTCGACTTCATCCGCCTGCAATACCCCGCGGCGAGCCGGACCGTAGGCGCTCTGCCGCGGCTTGGGCGCTGCGTTATCCACAGTCGCCAGAAACGGCAGGCGCACTTTCAAGCGACGACGCTGCCCACGAGGCAAGGCCTGCAGCACCAGCGCCGAACCACCGTCGATGGATTCGACCTGCGCCAACCCCACCACCAGCGGCCAGCCAAGGCTTTCCGCCAGCAGGAACGGCAACATGCCCGAGCCTTCACCGGTTTCCGCCTGACTGCCGGTCAGCACCACCTGCGCCCCGGCGTCACGCAAATACGCGGTCAACGCTGGCAACGCATCGGCGCCTTCCGGTTGCTCCAGCACATGCAGCTGTTCCAGGCCCATGCCCAGATAAGCGCGCAGTGCCGGTTCCGCGACATCACCGGCATGCAGCACTTGCAGGTTATCCCCAGCCAGTTGCAAACCCAGTTCAACCCCCCGCGCATCCTGCTCGGCGCGACGTGGCCGGCCGGAGGTCGGGTGGGCGCCGATGGACACCAGGCTGATGATTTTCGTGCTCATAACCCTTTCCTTTCCTTAAGCCGCATCGCGCTTGGCTTCATTGCGGTAAGCCTCTACCGCATCGATCAAGGCTTGAAGAATCTCGGCGCTCTCGCCGATCACCGACAAGTCGGCCCGTTTGATCATGTCGCAGCCAGGATCGAGGTTGATCGCCACCACCTTGTCGCAGGCACCGATGCCTTGAAGGTGCTGGATCGCCCCGGAAATGCCCACCGCCACGTAAACCCGTGCCGTGACCCAAGTGCCGGACGCACCGACCTGACGGTCGCGGGCCATGAAACCATCGTCCACCGCCACTCGCGACGCACCTTCGGTCGCGCCCAACGCCTCGGCCGTCCTGTGGAAAAGTCCCCAGTCCTTGACCCCGTTGCCGCCGGAGAAGATGAACTCGGCTTCGGCCATCGGAATCGCTGCCGGGTCTACCGCCACCGCGCCCAGATCTTCGATCCGCGACAGGCTGCGTGCGACGGTTGTGGATAACTCCACCGGTAACGCTTCGTGACGGGTTTCGCTGACCGGCTCGGCGCATTCGGCGGCGGCCAGAATCAAGCGTGCCACTGGCCGCGCAAGATCCTGCAAACCAGCGCCGGCACGGCCGATGCACTCCTGATCTTTGACCTGCCAGACCCGCGTTGCCGGGCGTTCGCCCAATGCGGCGGCAAAGCGTCGGCCGAGTTCGCCGCCACCGCTGCGGCTGTCCGGCAGCAACCAGTGACGTGGGCTGAACTGGTTATCCACAGCCCGCAGGCCCTGGACACGTTGTTCCGGTGCATAACCGCTGAATTCGTCGCCCTCAAGCACTAGCAAGCGATCCACGCCAGCCGTGGCGAAGGTGTTTTCCTTGTGCTCACCGAAGATCACGGCCAATACCGCGCCGTCCTTGCCGGCCAACTGATGAGCCAGGCCGAGCAAGTCGCGGTCGTGGCTGCTCAAGCGACCGCCGACCATGTCCGGCACCACGCTGATGTAGAACGCGGGTGCAGGCACTTGATGCAGCGGCAATTGCACTTCAACCGCGGCTGAGCGTTTGGTCGCCCCGCCCTGCTGAGCGCCGCTGCGGTCGATTCGCTTGATGCCGTTGGGGCCGATAAAACCGATCCCGTGAGGATTCTTGCGGATGAGACCGTTAGGCCCCATCCAGCTGTGTTGCGCCGGTTGCATGGCCGCGTGCAGCGGGTGCAAGCGGTTGCGGGCGATCCATTCGGCGCGTGGGTCGCGGCGGATAATGTCACTCATTAATGCACCTCCGCAGGTTCACGTTTGGCCGGTGCCGAAGGCTTTCCCGGCGTTGCGTCTTCGAGCAACGCATCGGCTACCAGTTCGGCGATGTCCTTGATCATCGGACGCGGTTCGACCACGCCTTCGAGCATCGCAGTGCACTGTGGACAACCCACGGCCACCAGTTCGGCGCCGGTTTCGCGGATGTCCTCCATGCGCATGTCGGGGATCCGTTGCTTGCCCGGAATGTCGGTGATCGGTGCACCACCACCGCCACCGCAGCAGCGTGAACGGAAACCGGAGCGTTGCATCTCTTTCACTTCAATCCCGAGTGCGCGCAGTACTTCACGCGGCGCCTCGTATTCGCCGTTGTAGCGGCCGAGGTAGCACGGGTCGTGATAGGTCACGCTGCTGCCTTTGTGCTGGCCGAGGTTCAGGGCACCTTCGCCTATGATCTCCGCCATGTAAGTGCTGTGGTGCTGCACGAGGTAGTTGCCGTCGAAGGCGCCGTACTCGTTTTTCAGCACATGGAAACTGTGCGGGTCGCAGGTGACGATGCGATTGAAGCTGTATTTCGCCAGGGTCTGGATGTTGCGTTTGGCCAACAGCTGGAAGGTCGCTTCGTCGCCCAGACGTCGTGCCACGTCACCGCTGTCACGCTCTTCAAGCCCCAGCACCGCGAAGTCGACCTTGGCCGCTTTCAGTACTTTGACGAAGGCACGCAGGGTGCGCTGGTTGCGCATGTCGAACGCACCGTCACCGACCCAGAACAGCACGTCGGTGGATTTCTTCTCGCTGAGCAGGTTCAGGTTCAAATCCGCCGCCCAGTTCATCCGCCCGCCCGGCGCGAAGCCGCCAGGGTTGTCGGTGGCGATCAGGTTTTCCAGAACTTCGGCACCCTTGTTCGGGGTCGCGCCTTTTTCCAGAGTCAGATGGCGACGCATGTCGACGATGGCGTCGACGTGCTCGATCATCATCGGGCATTCCTCGACGCAGGCACGGCAAGTGGTGCAGGACCACAGGGTTTCAGCGTCCACCAGACCGTTGACGATCGGTTGATGCGGATTTCCACCGTGTTCGCCAATGGCTTTGCCCGGATAAGGGCTACCAGCGAACTTGGCATCAGTGCCACCGGCCAAACCAACGACCATGTCCTGAATCAGTTTTTTCGGGTTCAGCGGCTGGCCGGCGGCGAACGCCGGGCACGCAGCTTCGCATTTACCGCACTGCACGCAGGCGTCGAAGCCGAGCAGTTGGTTCCAGGTGAAATCCTTGGGTTTTTCCACGCCCAGCGGCGCGTTCGGATCGTTCAGGTCCAGCGGTTTCAACCCGGTGGAACGACCGCCACCAAAACGTTCGGCGCGACGGTGCCAGGCCAGGTGCAATGCACCAGCGAAGGCGTGCTTCATCGGCCCGCCCCAAGTCATGCCGAAGAACAGTTCCGACACGCCCCAGAGCACGCCGACGCCGAGGATCGCAGCCACCACCCAACCACCGAAGTTTTCCGGAAGGATGCCGGCGACCGGCAGGGTCAGCAGGAAGAACGATGCCGAGAACGCCATCAGGCTTTTCGGCAAGCGCATCCACGGGCCTTTGGACAAACGGGCCGGTGGGTTGCGACGGCGCAGGAACATAAAGATCGCGCCGACAAACATCACCGCCGACATCAGCAGCAGTGCATAACCGAGGATGCGGTTATGCAGGCCGAAGCCATGCACCAGAATCGCCAGCACAATGGACGCCACCGCACCACCGGCCGTGGCGACGTGGGTGTTGGCAATGTATTTGTCCCGCGCGACAACGTGGTGCAAATCGACCATGTAGCGTTTGGGCATAGCGAACAGGCCGCCGATCAGGTCGACTTTCGAAGCCCGGCCCTGACGCCACATAGCCACCCGCCGCAACGCGCCCAGGACAGCCAGGCCCAAGGCAGCGAACAACAGGATTGGAAGAAGGGTGTTCAACATGTGGAGCTCCCAAAGACCTCGGGCTTAACTACCTGGATGCCTTGCTAGACCCCTGTAGGAGCGAGGCTTGCCCGCGAAGGCGTACTGACATTCAACATTGATGTCGGCTGATCCATCGCCTTCGCGGGCAAGCCTCGCTCCTACGGGGTTATCCACAAGCTCTTAGAAATCCTTGCACAACCGCAACGCGTCATAAATCGCCGCGTGGGTGTTGCGCTGGGCCACGCAGTCGCCAATGCGGAACAGCAAGTAGCCGTCGCCCGCCTGGCTCAACGAAGGTTGTGGCTTGATCGCGAACAAAGCTTCGATGTCCATCTGGCCTTTGTTGCGCGAGCCTTCCTTCAGCGCGTAGTAGATTTCTTCGTCCGGACGCACACCGTTTTCGACGACGACCTGGTCCACCACCCGCTCCTCTTTGGCGCCGGTGTATTCGTTTTCCAGCACCGCCACCAGCTTGTCGCCTTCGCGGTAGACCTTCTCCAGCATCATGTCGCCGGTCATGATCACTTCTTTCGGGTACATGCTGCGGTAGTACGTCGGGAACGATGTACCGCCGATGGCCACGCCCGGTTTGATGTCGTCGGTGACGATCTCGACCTGGCTGCCCTTGTCGGCAAGGAAGTCGGCCGCCGACATCCCGGTGAACTCGCAAATGGTGTCGTAGACCAGCACGTTCTTGCCCGGCGCAACCTTACCGTCGAGGATGTCCCAGCTGCTGACCACCAGACCTTCAGCGGCGCCCCAGTGTTCGTTCTGCTCCAGGAACGGATGGCCGCCGACAGCGAGCACCACCACGTCCGGACGCAGGTCGAGAATGGTCGCCGCATCCGCCGCCACGCCCAGGCGCAGATCGACTTTCAAGCGCGCCAGTTCCAGCTGGAACCAGCGAGTGATGCCAGCGATCTGGTCCCGTTGTGGAGCTTTCGACGCGGTAGTGATCTGCCCGCCGATGAATTCCTTCTTCTCGAACAGGGTCACGTCGTGGCCACGTTCGGCCGACACGCGAGCCGCTTCCATCCCGGCAGGACCGGCACCGACCACCACGACTTTGCGCTTCACACCGGTCGATTTTTCGATGATGTGCGGCACGCCCATGTATTCACGGGAGGTCGCGGCGTTCTGGATGCACAAGACGTCCAGGCCCTGGTACTGACGGTCGATGCAGTAGTTGGCGCCGACGCATTGTTTGATCTGGTCGACCTGACCCATTTTGATCTTGGCGATCAAATGCGGGTCGGCGATGTGGGCGCGGGTCATGCCGACCATGTCGACGTAACCACCTTCCAGAATACGGGTCGCCTGGTTCGGGTCCTTGATGTTCTGCGCGTGCAAAACCGGGGCCTTCACCACTTCTTTGATACCGGCGGCCAAATGCAGGAATGGCTCCGGTGGATAACTCATGTTCGGAATAACGTTGGCCAGGGTGTTGTGGGTGTCGCAACCCGAGCCCACGACGCCGATGAAGTCGATCATGCCGGTGTCGTCGTAGTACTTGGCGATCTGCTTCATGTCCTCGTGGGACAAGCCGTCCGGGTGGAATTCGTCACCGCACAGGCGAATGCCGACGCAAAAGTCCGGACCGACTTCCTTGCGCACAGCCTTGATCACTTCCAGGCCGAAACGCATGCGGTTCTCGAAGCTGCCGCCCCATTCATCGGTACGCTTGTTGACCCGCGGGCTCCAGAACTGGTCGATCATGTGCTGGTGCACGGCGGACAATTCGACGCCGTCCAGGCCACCGGCCTTGGCCCGCGCGGCTGCGCTGGCGTAGTTGCCGATTACCCGCCAGATCTCTTCCGGCTCGATGGTTTTGCAGGTCGCGCGGTGCACCGGTTCACGGATGCCCGACGGCGACAGCAGGGTTGGCCAGTGCTCGCCATCCCAGCGGGAACGTCGGCCCATGTGGGTAATCTGGATCATGATCTTGGCGCCATGCTTGTGCATGGCGTCGGCCAGATTCTGGAAGTGCGGAATGATCCGGTCGTCGGCCAGGTTGACCGACTTCCACCAGCCTTGCGGGCTGTCGATGGCCACGCTGGAGGAACCGCCGCAAATCGCCAGGCCGATCCCGCCCTTGGCTTTCTCTTCGTAATACTTGACGTACCGATCGGTGGTCATGCCGCCGTCAGTAGCGTAGACCTCGGCATGCGCGGTGCTGAGCACACGGTTGCGGATGGTCAATTTGCCGATTTGAATCGGTTGAAACATTGCTTCGAAAGCCATGGCGGGTTCCTCGACTTACAACGGCTTGACGGTGAACAAGCCGTCGTCGTGGCCTTCTTCGGAGCCACCGTAAACCTGTTCTGCAACAGTGCGGATCGAGCTGCCACGGGCCTGAAGAATCTGGTCCATGGCGCCGGCGAACCAGCCAGTGAACATGTAGTCGACCTTGCGCCCGACCTTGCCGTACACATAGACAAATGCGGAGTGTTCGAGCTTGACGCTGGCGGTGCCTTTGTCGAGGTCGATGTCCTGAATCTTGAACAGGCCCCAGCCGCGTTGCGACAGACGCTTCATGTAGTGTTCGAACACTGCAACGCCTTCCAGGCCGTGGCATTCAGCTTCTTTTTCACACCAGTGCCAGGCGGACTTGTAGCCGGCCTTGTAAAGGATTTCGGCATAAGCGTCAGCGCCCAGCACTTCCTCGATACCGATGTGATTGTTGACGAAGAAATGACGCGGCACATACAGCATCGGCAGGGCGTCAGAGGTCCAGATACCGGTTTCGCTGTCGACTTCGATTGGCAATTGCGGGGCGATTTTGGCCATGGAAACTTAACTCCAGAAAATTCGTTGTGTTGCCCCCCGGCGCGGACGACCGGGGGAAAGGATTCAGAGGTGCTGGCTGTGGCTTACTCGCCCCAAACATCTTTCAAGACGTTCACCCAGTTCTCGCCCATGATCTTGCGCACCACCCGTTCGGAATGGCCGCGCTTGATCAGGGTCTCGGTCAGGTTCGGGAACTCGCCCACGGTGCGGATGCCCAGCGGGTTGATGATCTTGCCGAAACTGGTCAGACGACGGGCGTAGCCCTTGTCATGGGTCAGGTATTCGAAGAAGTCCTGGCCATGGCCCTGGGTGAAGTCGGTGCCGATGCCGATGGCGTCTTCGCCGACGATGTTCATGGTGTATTCGATCGCTTCGGCGTAGTCGTCGATGGTCGAATCGATGCCCTTGGCCAGGAACGGCGCGAACATGGTCACACCGACGAAACCGCCGTGATCGGCGATGAACTTCAGCTCTTCGTCGGATTTGTTGCGCGGGTGCACTTTCAGACCCGACGGCAGGCAGTGGGAGTAGCAGACCGGTTTCTTCGATTCGAGGATGACTTCTTCGGAAGTCTTCGAGCCGACGTGGGACAGGTCGCACATGACCCCGACACGGTTCATTTCGGCAACGATTTCACGACCGAAACCCGACAGGCCGCCATCGCGCTCGTAGCAACCGGTACCGACCAGATTCTGGGTGTTGTAGCACATCTGCACGATACCGACGCCCAGCTGCTTGAAGACCTCGACGTAGCCGATCTGGTCTTCAAACGCGTGAGCATTCTGGAAGCCGAAGAGGATGCCGGTCTTGCCCTGCTCTTTGGCTTTACGGATGTCGGCGGTGGTGCGCACCGGAATCACCAGGTCGCTGTTCTCGCGGATCAGCTTCTGGCTGGCGGCGATGTTGTTGACAGTGGCCTGGAAGCCCTCCCACACCGACACGGTGCAGTTGGCCGCGGTCAGACCGCCCTTGCGCATGTCTTCAAACAGCTCGCGGTTCCACTTGGCAATAATCAGCCCGTCGATAACGATGCTGTCGGCGTGCAATTCGGCTGGGCTCATCAGGCTGTCCCCTATTAGCGATTCATGCGCCGAATCGTGTGCCGGCGCTTTGGGGCCAGCATATGCCTCGGTGCCTCGGTAGCCGGGTGCAAAAACGACAGAGGGTTTGCCGAAAGCGTCAATCCGCGACAAAGGGTCGTCAACAGGCCTCATTACCTACCTATCCAACGCCGCCCGCTTGGGCCAGAATTCGCCGCATCACTGATGTTTTACTGACTGCATTACTGGATTAAGGGGCAGCGGCGCAATGAAATCGATCTTCCTGGCTTTGGCACTGATAGCGACTGGCGTACAAGCAGCTGAAGAAGCCGACGACAACCCCTGCGACGCTGTCGAAAACGAAATTCAGACCCTGGAATGCTCGGCCTACAGCAGAACCGCCGCCGAACAGCTGCTGAGCGACAACTACCAAAGCCTGACCGAGCGCATGCAAACGCTTTACGGCAACAACAAGGCGCAACTGACCGACATCACCGCCAAAATCAAAACCGCGCAACAGCAATGGCTGAAAACCCGGGACGCCGATTGCGCAGTGGACGCATTTCCGGCGACCAGTGGTAGCAAAGCGTTCACCATTGCGCAAAATGATTGCGTGGCGCGTATGAGTGACGAGCGGTCGGAGTTTTTGGAGTCGATTGGGCAGGAGTAAAAATATAAAAATGGAGAATAATTTGATTCCCCACGAAGTAGTAAGCCGCATCGTCGATGGCGCGACGCCCATTCGCGCCTGGCGCGAACACCTGAACCTTACGCAGGCATCACTGCCAGCCAACTAGAGTTGTAAGCTACGCGCCAGCATCAGGAAAAGGGATTGAAATGAAAATCTGCGGCATCGAAATCAAAGGCAGCGAAGCAATCATTGCAGTGGCCTCCCTCGACGGTTCGAGCCTGAACCACATTGCCCTAAACACCAAGAAAATAGCCTTGGACGAGGACGACGAAGCCGCCAACGTCAAACTCTTCGCCGCTCAGGTGGCATCGTTTGTTCGTGAGAACTCCATCGACCGGATCGCGATCAAGAAACGCAGCAAGAAAGGCGAGTTCGCCGGTGGGCCGACCACATTCAAGATCGAGGGGATTTTCCAGCTGCTGGAAAATTGTGAGGTGACGCTGCTGTCGCCGCAGACGATCACGGCGCAGTGCAAGAAATTCAATGTCGAGCTGCCGGATACGCTGAACAAGTATCAGCATGAGGCTTACAAAGCGGCCTGCTCAGCCCTGATGAAGAAGTGAATGACATCTCCTGTAGGAGCGAGGCTTGCCCGCGAAGGCGTCGCGTCAGACAACATTGATTTCGAATGTGCCGGCCTCTTCGCGGGCAAGCCTCGCTCCTACAGGGGGGGGTCGGTTTCAGGCCTTCTGGCTTTGCCGACGGTCTTCACGCGGGCACCGCTCAAATCGTGCCCGATAACTGCGGGTGAAATACGACGGCGATTCAAACCCGCACGCGATACTTACCTCCAACACACTCATATTCGTCTGACGCAGCAACTGCCGCGCCTTCTCCAGCCTTAACCGCAGGTAGAAATTGCTCGGCGTGTCGTTCAGGTGCAGGCGAAACAGGCGTTCCAGCTGACGCCGGGTCACTTTGATCGATTCTGCCAGCGCCAGCGTACTCAACGGCGGTTCGCTGTGCTGCTCCATCTCCCCAATCACCTGCACCAGTTTCTTGTTGCTGATGCCATACCGCGTGGCGACTTCCATACGCTGGTGGTCTTGGCGTGGGCGAATCCGGCCGAGTACGAATTGTTCGCTGACCTGAATCGCCAGTTCCGGGCCGTGGGCCTGTGCAATCAAATCCAGCATCAAATCGATGGAAGCAGTGCCGCCGGCTGAAGTGATGCGCCGACGGTCGATCTCGAACAGCTCCTGAGTGACGCTCAGCTGCGGGTAGGACTCCTTGAAGGCGTCGATAGCTTCCCAGTGCAGGGTCAGGCGGTGGCCGTCGAGCAGGCCGGCTTCAGCGAGGATGAAGCTGCCGGTGTCGATGGCGCCGAGGGTCACGCTTTCGTTGTCCAGGCGGCGCAACCAGTGTTCCAGAGCTGGCGTGGTGAATTTCAGCGGCTCGAAACCGGCGACTACCAGCAAGGTCGCGCCTTTCTTCAGGGGTTCCAGCGCGGCATCGGCGTTGACCGACATGCCGTTGCTGGCCAACACCGCCCCGCCATCAGCGCTTAACACATGCCAGCGATACAACTCGCCGCGAAAGCGATTGGCGACCCGCAGCGGCTCGATTGCCGAGATAAAACCGATCGCCGAAAAACCCGGCATCAACAAGAAGTAGAAATCCTGGGACATGGAGCGCACTCGATGGCAGGTAGCGAGAGGGCGGGAAGCGTGTGGACGTTGATACGCCACTTGCAACCGGCATTCAAGCGTGCAGGTCGCTGCAGTGCAAGAGCTGGTCGCCGCAGTGCGTTTTTACAGGGCCTTTGCTGCGTAACTTGAGATCACCGGCGCATCAGACACCGGAACCCACAATAACGACCTGCCGAGGAACCCGACATGAAACGACTGATCAGCAGCTGTGTTCTTGCACTCAGCGGTACCGCTTTTTTGAGCGCCAGCATCATGGCGGCCGAACCCGCGTCGTGCCAGAACGTGCGCATGGGCGTAGTGAACTGGACCGACGTGATCGCCACCAGCGCCATGACCCAAGTATTGCTCGACGGCCTCGGCTACAACACCAAACAGACCAGCGCCTCCCAGCAAATCATCTTCGCCGGGATTCGCGACCAGCGCCTGGACTTGTTCCTCGGTTACTGGAATCCGCTGATGACCCAGACCATCACGCCGTTCGTCGCGGCCAATCAGGTCAAGGTGCTTGAGGCGCCAAGCCTGAAAGACGCCCGCGCCACCCTCGCCGTACCGACTTACCTCGCCGACAAAGGTCTGAAAACCTTCGCTGACATCGCCAAATTCGAAAAAGAACTGGGCGGCAAGATTTACGGCATCGAGCCTGGCTCGGGCGCCAACACTCAGATCAAGGCGATGATCGCCAAGAACCAGTTTGGCCTGGGCAAGTTCCAGCTGGTCGAGTCCAGCGAAGCCGGCATGCTTGCAGCGGTGGATCGCGCCGTGCGGCGCAAGGAAGCTGTGGTGTTCTTCGGCTGGGCGCCGCACCCGATGAACGTCAATGTGCAGATGACTTACCTCACCGGCAGCGAAGACGCCCTCGGCCCGAACGAAGGCATGGCCACGGTCTGGACCGTTACCGCGCCGAACTACTCGCAGCAATGCCCGAACATCGGCCGCTTGCTGAGCAACCTGACCTACACCGCCGAAGACGAGAGCCGAATGATGCAGCCATTGCTGGATCACAAAGATGCCTTCGAATCGGCGAAACAATGGCTCAAGGATCACCCGCAAGACAAGCAACGCTGGCTCGAAGGCGTGACCACTTTCGACGGCAAACCGGCGGCTGAGAACCTGAAACTGACCAGCAAATAGAACCGAAATGAACCACCGATTCGCAGCCCGATGCGGGCTGCGAACGGAATCGTCACGCCCTGAGCCACACCCAAAAATCACGCCTTGCAAGGAACCGCCTCATGAACCACGACGTCATCATCACCTGCGCACTCACCGGTGCTGGCGACACGACCGCCAGAAGCCCACACGTGCCGGTCACCCCGAAACAAATCGCCGCGGCCGCCGTGGAAGCCGCCAAGGCTGGCGCCACCGTGGTCCACTGCCATGTTCGCGACCCCGAAACCGGCAAATTCAGCCGTGACATGGCGCTGTATCGCGAAGTGATGGAGCGCATCCGCGAGGCCGACGTCGACATCATCGTCAACCTCACTGCCGGCATGGGCGGTGACCTGGAAATCGGCGCGGGCGAGAACCCGATGGAGTTCGGCCCGAACACCGACTTGGTCGGCCCGCTGACCCGTCTGGCCCACGTCGAAGAACTGCTGCCGGAAATCTGCACGCTGGATTGCGGCACCCTGAACTTCGGTGACGGCGACACCATTTACGTGTCCACCCCGGCGCAACTGCGTGCTGGCGCCAAACGCATTCAAGAACTGGGCGTTAAGCCTGAGCTGGAAATCTTCGACACCGGTCACCTGTGGTTCGCCAAGCAGATGATCAAGGAAGGCCTGCTCGATAACCCGTTGTTTCAGCTGTGCCTGGGCATTCCGTGGGGCGCGCCGGCCGACACCACCACCATGAAAGCCATGGTCGACAACCTGCCGGCCGACGCGGTCTGGGCCGGGTTCGGTATCGGTCGCATGCAGATGCCAATGGCGGCGCAGGCGGTGTTGCTCGGCGGCAACGTGCGGGTCGGTCTGGAAGACAATCTGTGGCTGGACAAGGGGGTTTTGGCGACCAACGGCCAACTGGTCGAACGCGCCTCGGAAATCCTCAGCCGCCTCGGCGCGCGCGTTCTGACCCCAGCTGAAGGCCGGGAAAAAATGGGCCTGACCAAGCGCGGTTAACCCCCACACACAATACCTGTAGGAGCGAGGCTTGCCCGCGAAGAGGCCGGTACATCCGGTGGATTTCTTGCGACAGGAAAGCCGTCTTCGCGAGCAAGCTTCGCTCCTACAGGATCACCGAACTTTTTAGGAAGCCGCCATGAGCTTTATCACTGATATCAAAACCTTCGCTGCGCTGGGCAGCGGTGTCATTGGCAGCGGCTGGGTATCCCGCGCCCTCGCCCACGGCCTCGATGTGGTGGCTTGGGACCCGGCGCCCGGTGCCGAAGCGGCGCTGCGCAAACGCGTCGCCAATGCCTGGGGCGCGCTGGAGAAACAAGGCCTGGCACCCGGCGCGTCGCAGGATCGGCTGCGCTTTGTCGCCACCGTCGAAGAATGCGTTCGCGATGCGGATTTCATCCAGGAAAGCGCTCCAGAACGACTGGAACTGAAACTGGAACTGCACAGTAAAATCAGCGCCGCGGCCAAGCCCAATGCCTTGATCGGTTCCAGTACGTCGGGGCTGCTGCCGAGCGAGTTCTACGAGAGCTCGACCCACCCGGAACGCTGCGTGGTCGGGCACCCGTTCAACCCGGTTTACCTGCTGCCATTAGTGGAAGTGGTCGGCGGCAAGAACACCGCGCCAGAAGCGGTGCAGGCGGCGATGAAAGTCTATGAATCCCTAGGCATGCGCCCGTTGCATGTGCGCAAGGAAGTGCCGGGCTTTATTGCCGACCGTTTGCTCGAAGCGTTGTGGCGTGAGGCGCTGCATCTGGTCAACGACGGTGTAGCGACCACCGGCGAAATCGACGATGCGATTCGTTTTGGCGCGGGTCTGCGCTGGTCGTTCATGGGCACCTTCCTGACTTACACCCTGGCGGGCGGCGACGCAGGCATGCGGCACTTCATGGCGCAGTTCGGGCCGGCGTTGCAGTTGCCCTGGACCTATCTGCCGGCACCGGAGCTGACCGACAAATTGATCGGTGATGTGGTGGATGGCACCAGCGATCAGTTGGGCAAGCACAGCATCTCGGCGCTGGAGCGCTATCGTGATGATTGCTTGCTAGCGGTGCTGGAGGCGGTGAAGACCACCAAAGCCAAACATGGCATGGCGTTTAGCGAGTAACCCGTAACACTGATCGTTCCCACGCTCTGCGTGGGAATGCAGCCCGGGACGCTCCGCGTCCCAAAAGGCGTGACGCAGAGCGTCACAGGAGGCGTTACCACGCAGAGCGTGGGAACGATCATCTCTGGAGAGCAAGATGCCCACCCTCACCACCTACCAAACCAAAATCATCCCCGACTGGGTCGACTACAACGGCCACCTGCGCGATGCCTTCTATCTGCTGATTTTCAGCTACGCCACCGACGCGCTGATGGATCGACTGGGCATGGACAGCAACAACCGCGAAGCCAGTGGCAACTCGCTGTTCACCCTCGAACTGCACCTCAACTACCTGCACGAAGTGAAGCTCGACGCCGATGTCGAAGTGCACACCCAGATCATCGGCCATGACCGCAAGCGCCTGCACCTCTACCACAGCCTGCATCTGGTGGGCAGTGACAAGGAGCTGGCCGGCAATGAACAAATGCTGCTGCACGTCGACCTCGCCGGACCGCGATCCGCACCGTTCAGCGAAGACACCTTGAGCAAGCTGCAAGTCATTGTCGCCGAGCAAGCCGACCTCCCCGCACCCGCCTGGATAGGCCGAGTAATCGCGTTACCCCCCGAAAAATAACAAGGAGCTCGCCATGAACACCGCCGCCGCTTTCGCCGATTTCCGCTCCTACCCGCTGATCAGCGCGTTGACCGCCATGCACATCCTGGCGGACCACATTCAAGTGCAGTGGGCGGACGGTCGGGTCAGCCCTTTTCATCATCAATGGCTACGGGACAACTGCCCGTGCCCGCTGTGCGTCTACACGGTGACCCGCGAGCAAGTGCTGGAAATCGTCGATGTCGCGGAAAATCTGATCCCCGACAGCGCCCGAATCGATACCGATGGTTGCCTCTGTGTCGATTGGCAGGACGGCCACCTCAGCCGCTTCGACCCGGGCTGGCTGCGGGCCCACGCCTATGACGATGAATCCCGCGCCGAACGCCGGTCCGCCAAACCGAAATGTAAGCGCTGGGACAGCCAGCTGAAGTTGCCGGTGTTCGACTATCAGGCGTTGATGGACGACAACGATGCCTTGCTGCAATGGCTCCTGGCCGTGCGTGACATCGGCCTTACCCAAGTTCGCGGCGTGCCCACGGAGCCGGGATCGCTGAAGCTGATTGCCCGGCGGATTTCTTTTATCCGCGAGAGCAATTTCGGCGTGCTGTTCAACGTGCAATCCAAGGCCGACGCCGACAGCAATGCCTACACCGCCTTCAACCTGCCGCTGCACAGCGATCTGCCCACTCGGGAGCTTCAACCGGGGCTGCAATTTCTGCATTGCCTGGTCAATGACGCCGACGGCGGCGAGAGCATTTTCGTCGACGGTTTTGCCATCGCCGAAGCCTTGCGTCGGGAAGATCCTGAGGCGTTTCAGGCCTTGTGTGAAATACCCGTTGAGTTTCGCAACAAGGACCGTCACAGCGACTACCGCTGTCTGGCGCCGATCATCGCCCTGGATGCTTTTGGGCAAGTGTCGGAAGTCCGCATGGCGAACTTTTTGCGTGGACCGTTCGATGCTTCGGTGGAGCAGATGCCCCAGCTGTATCGCGCTTACCGACGCTTCATTGCGATGACCCGCGAGGCGCGGTTCAGGCTGATGCAAAGGCTCAATCCCGGCGAGCTGTGGTGCTTCGACAACCGCCGCACCCTCCATGCCCGCAACGCTTTCGACCCCGCTACCGGCGCCCGGCATTTCCAGGGGTGTTATGTGGATCGGGATGAGTTGTTGTCGCGGATTTTGGTGTTGCAACGGTAGACCGCGTCACACCAACCTTGTAGGAGCTGGCTTGCCAGCGAAAGCCAATATGTCTGTCACACCGCTTCGCTGGCAAGCCAGCTCCTACAAATCCACAAGCCAAAAAAAACCCCGATCAAGCCGTGACAGGATCGGGGCAGAGGTGGGTACTGTTGAGGAGCTGCCGTGCGAGGGTGACCAAACCTTCGTGAAGCCAGCTGAGTCCAGTGTGCCTACTCCCGTAGGCAGCAAGTTAGCCGAAAACGACATGTTCATAGCCAATGCGGCCATTGCGACAAATCGCCCTTGCCGCCACTCCATGCCCCCACCAGAATCGAACCACGACACCGTTCCCTGAAGAAGGATTGCGTCATGATGCACGCCGATTTGATTGACCAGGAAGACCTGTTGGGCCAGCTAAAATCGTTGGGTTTTCAAGTGCCGAATGGCTCTACAGCCGAGCAGGCTTGCGAGTGTGCGGTGCGAGGATTGAACGATGAGCGGGCGATGACGCTGCGAACCATGGTCAAGCAGATGTACACCAGCAGCGCGACTATCCTGCCGGCCGTGCGCCAGGCGATCGACAAGCAATTGCTGCCTGCGTTGGCGCAGTACCAGCAAAGCCGTAGCGCCTGAGTACCGCCTCGCCATGATCGTTCCCACGCTCTGCGTGGGAACGATCAGAGCATTAGAGCCTTACGCTGGCAAACGTCGACTCATTGCGCGCCTGGCTCAACGCCGACAGCGGCCCGGACAGCGGCGACAGCACCAGTGCTTGCGGCAGCGGCATCATCGCCACTTGTTGCGTGGTGTTGGAACCCACGCGCTCGTCACGCGGCGGAATGCCAAAGTATTCGCGGTAGCACTTGGAGAAGTGCGGCGTGGACACGAAACCGCACACCGACGCCACTTCGATGATCGACATCGGCGTTTGCTTGAGCAACTGCCGGGCGCGGATCAGGCGCAGCTTCAGGTAGTAACGCGACGGCGAGCAGTGCAGGTACTTCTGGAACAGCCGCTCCAGCTGACGACGCGAAACAGCGACATACACCGCCAGTTCGTCGAGATCGATCGGCTCTTCGAGGTTGGCTTCCATCAGCGCCACGATTTCCTGCAACTTCGGCTGGTTGGTGCCGAGCATGTGCTTGAGCGGCACGCGCTGGTGATCCTGCTCGTTGCGGATGCGCTCGTAGACAAACATTTCCGAGATCGCAGCGGACAGTTCACGACCATGATCGCGGCTGATCAGGTGCAACATCATGTCCAGCGGCGCGGTGCCGCCGGAACTGGTGAAGCGGTTACGGTCCAGGGTGAACAACCGGGTGCTCATGGCCACCCGCGGGAAAGCTTCCTGCATCGCCGCCAGGCATTCCCAGTGCACGCTGCAGTCGAAACCATCCAGCAGGCCAGCACAGGCCAGCGCCCAGCTGCCGGTGCAGACCGCGCCGAGACGACGAGACTGACGCGCCTGGCTTTGCAGCCACGACACGTGCTCGCGGGTTACGGTGCGCTGGATGCCGATACCGCCGCAGACAATGACGGTATCCAGGGGCGGCGCTTTGTGCATGGAGGCGTCGGGGGTGATCTGCAGACCGTCACTGGCCCAGACCTGACCGCCATCGACGGTGAGTGTGGTCCAGCGATACAGCTCGCGGCCGGACAATTGGTTGGCCATGCGCAGAGGTTCTACTGCAGAGGCCAGAGAAATAAGCGTGAAATTGTCCAGCAGCAAAAAGCCGATGGATTGAGGCGCACGGTTCTGGGGTTGGGCCCCGGAGTTGAACGTCGTCATCGCGGTATCTCCTCACACAAAGCGGGTGATGGCCTCAGGCGGAGGCTCTTTTTATTGCCATCGTTCTCGCGTGGGAGACGGGCTTTGTAATGACAGAGCAATTGCCATGCCTAAATTTGAATACGTGTTCAATAACTCCTGAAAACGACGTCGCGATGCGTCTAGATATGGCGCGCAGAGATAAGAGGTCATAAGTGCCATTAGAGGCAGCAAACCCGCTACCCCGTTGCCTGTGAGCAAATCGGTAGCACTTGTGGGAACAGGGCTTCGACGCTCCAGGGGAGAGTGTCACCGCAAGCACGGGTGACGAACGGTCAGGCTCGAATTGGATCCCCTGCCGGGGGAAAGAGGCTTACCTGTTTGCGACGCGCTAAAACGTGGCGCGTTTTGGTGCGGGTGTTCATTTGGTGCGCAGTTTTGACTGGTTTTCTTTGTCAGATGAGCTTTCTGTGGCGAGGGAGCTTGCTCCCGCTGGGGCGCGAAGCGGCCCTAAAACCTACAACCGCAAACTTTCAGATAGACCCCATTCACTGAGTTTGCGGCTGCTGCGCAGCTGAGCGGGAGCAAGCTCCCTCGCCACAGAGATTCATTTCACCATAGGGTTATGCGGTCTCAACACTCGACCGCGCTAACCGCCAACCCACCGCGCGATGTCTCTTTATATTTGTCGTGCATGTCGGCCCCGGTATCACGCATGGTGCGGATCACCCGATCCAGCGAGATAAAGTGCTGACCGTCGCCCCGCAGGGCCATCTGCGCCGCGTTGATCGCTTTCACCGCCGCAATCGCGTTGCGCTCGATGCACGGCACTTGTACCAGCCCGCCAACGGGATCGCAGGTCAGGCCGAGGTTGTGTTCCAGGCCGATTTCCGCCGCGTTGCACAGTTGCTCCGGCGTGGCACCAAGAATCTCCGCCAACCCGGCCGCCGCCATGGCGCAGGCCGAACCGACTTCGCCCTGGCAACCGACTTCGGCACCGGAAATCGAGGCGTTTTTCTTGCACAGAATCCCTACTGCCGCGGCACTGAGGAAGTAATCGACCACGTTGGCGTCGGTCACTGCCTCGCTGAACTTCATAAAGTAGTGCAACACCGCCGGAATGATCCCCGCCGCGCCGTTGGTCGGCGCCGTAACCATACGCCCGCCGGCGGCGTTTTCTTCGTTGACCGCCAAGGCGAACAGGTTGACCCACTCCATGGCGCTCAGCGTCGAGCCGATCACGTTGGGCTTGTTCAACTCCTGTAGGCTACGGTGCAGTTTGGCTGCGCGACGACGCACATTCAGGCCACCAGGCAGGATGCCTTCGTGCTTGAGGCCTTGCTCCACGCAATCTTGCATCGCTCGCCAAAGTTTCATCAGGCCGGCGCGGATTTCCTCTTCGCTGCGCCAGACTTTCTCGTTGGCCATCATCAGCTCTGCAACGCGCAGGTTGTGCTGCTTGCAGAGACTGAGCAGCTCGACGGCGCTGGAGAAATCGTATGGCAACACGGTGCGATCCAGGTCCACCACACCGCTGGAAGCCTGTGCCTCATCGACGACAAAACCGCCGCCGATGGAATAGTAGGTGTCGCGATGCAGTTCGCCGTGATCGCCTTCGACAATCAGGGTCATGGCGTTGGGGTGGAACGGCAGGTTTTCGTCGATCAGGCGCATGTCCCGGGCCCAGATGAACGGGACCGACAAGCGTCCGTCGAGCAACAGCGTGTCGGTTTCACGCAGGGCTTCGATGCGGATGCCGATTTGCGACGGATCGATCGCGTCCGGCCACTCGCCCATCAACCCCATGATCACCGCGTTGTCGCTGCCGTGACCGATGCCGGTAGCCGAGAGCGACCCATAAAGCTGAACTTCGACGCGCCGCACCTGCTCCAAAAGACCTTGCTCACGCAAACCTTGCACGAACAGCGCCGCGGCGCGCATAGGCCCCACGGTGTGCGAACTGGAAGGGCCGATACCGATTTTGAACAGGTCGAAAACGCTGATAGCCATTACTGCTGAACTCCTGGATGTGCCTGCTCCAGGCGCAAAAGCGCCCAGTGACGGAGCTGCTACGCTCAAGCTGCAATCCGCCGAGATGGCCGCATCATCAGGCTTTTGCCATGTCGTTCGACGTCTCACACCGACGCACTCATGCCCACCAGCGCCGCGTGTCTCACACGCCGTGTTTTCGGCGTTTTTTTGCGGATCAGAGGGACAAAACGGGCCGAAAAAAGCTGTAAACGACGTCACCGACACTGGATGCGACCATCCCTGTACTGGATACGACGCACCCTGTAGGCGTCAGATTTTCACTGGTACATGATCGTATCGACTCGATTGCACGGCGCCGTGGTAGAGCTGTCTCCAAAACGCCATCCAACCGCAACAGATAAGTGCGGTGGTCCAGTCGGAACACTGCCAAAAAAAACACTAAGGAGTCGCCCCTTATGAAAGGTTCCCCGTCGTTGTTGTTGGCCGCCATGCTGAGTCTGCCGTTTCTGGCTCAAGCCGCAGAACCGGCCCAATGCAGCACCGTAAACTTCTCCGATGTCGGCTGGACGGACATTACCGTCACCACCGCCACCACCAGCGTCGTTCTCGATGCCCTGGGCTACAAGACCAAAACCACGATGATTTCCGTGCCGGTGACCTACAAGTCGCTGGCCGACGGCAAGAACATGGACGTGTTCCTCGGCAACTGGATGCCGACCATGGAAAACGACATCAAGGCCTACCGCGATGCCGGCACCGTGGACACCCTGCGCGCTAATCTGGAAAACGCAAAATACACACTCGCCGTCCCCGAAGAGTTGTATAACAAAGGTCTGAAAGATTTTGCCGACATCGCCAAGTTCAAGAAAGAACTCGACGGCAAGATCTATGGCATCGAACCGGGTAACGACGGCAACCGCCTGATCCAGAGCATGATCGACAAGAACGCCTTCGGCCTGAAAGACGCCGGCTTCAAGGTGGTCGAGTCCAGCGAGGCAGGCATGCTCTCGCAAGTCGATCGCGCCCAGCGCCGCAACACCGCCGTGGTGTTCCTGGGCTGGGAGCCGCACCCGATGAACACTCGATTCAAGATGAAGTACCTGACCGGCGGCGACGAATACTTCGGCCCGAACTTCGGCCAGGCGACCATCTACACCAACACCCGCAAGGGTTACGCACAGGAGTGCAGCAACGTGGGTCAGTTGCTGAAAAACCTGGTCTTTACCCTCGACATGGAAAGCACGCTGATGGGCAACGTCCTGGACGACAAAATGAAGCCTGACGCGGCCGCCAAGGCCTGGCTGAAAAAGAATCCACAGGTGCTCGATACCTGGCTTGCTGGCGTAACCACCATTGACGGTAAACCTGGCCTGGAGGCCGTGAAAGCCAAGCTCGCACAGTAAAATCGCTTACGCCGGGCGAGTTCGCTCGTCCGGGCTGTTTATTTCCTTGCATGCGGACGTTCACTACCATGCTGATTGATCAGAAAATACCTTTAGGCCAGTACATCGCGGGCTTCGTTGAATGGTTGACGCAAAACGGCGCCAGCACCTTCGACGCAATCGCCGTGTCACTGGAAACGATGATCCACGGCGTGACTTTTGCGCTGACCTGGTTCAACCCGCTGGCATTGATCGGCCTCATCGCGCTACTGGCACACTTCATCCAACGCAAATGGGGCCTGACCGTTTTCGTCATCGCCTCCTTTCTGCTGATCCTCAATCTGGGGTACTGGCAGGAAACCATGGAAACCCTCGCCCAGGTGTTGTTCGCCACCCTGGTGTGCGTGCTGATCGGCGTGCCGTTGGGCATCGTCGCCGCGCACAAACCGATGTTCTACACAGTGATGCGGCCGGTGCTCGATCTGATGCAGACCGTGCCGACCTTCGTGTACCTCATTCCTACCCTGACCCTTTTCGGTCTGGGTGTGGTCCCGGGTCTGATCTCGACGGTGGTGTTCGCGATTGCCGCGCCTATCCGCCTGACCTACCTGGGTATTCGCGATGTTCCGCAGGAATTGATGGACGCCGGCAAAGCCTTCGGCTGTTCGCGCCGTCAACTGCTTTCACGGATTGAACTGCCCCACGCCATGCCAAGCATCGCGGCCGGTATCACCCAGTGCATCATGCTGTCGTTGTCGATGGTGGTGATTGCGGCACTGGTGGGCGCCGACGGCCTGGGCAAACCCGTGGTCAACGCACTGAACACTGCTGATATCGCACTGGGCTTCGAAGCAGGCCTGGCGATCGTACTGCTGGCGATCATGCTCGACCGTATCTGCAAACAACCCGACGCCAAAGTAGGGGGTGACGCATGAGCATTATTCGCTTCGAAGACGTGGACGTGATCTTCTCAAAAGATCCGCGCGCGGCCCTTAAACTCCTCGACGAGGGTATGACCCGCAACGAGATCCTGAAAAAAACCGGGCAAATCGTCGGTGTCGAAAAAGCCAGCCTGGACATCGAGAAAGGCGAGATCTGCGTACTGATGGGCCTTTCCGGCTCCGGCAAGTCCAGCCTGTTGCGCTGCATCAACGGCCTCAACACTGTCAGCCGTGGCAAGTTGTTCGTCGAGCACGAAGGCAAGCAGATCGACATCGCTTCCTGCACCCCGGCGGAACTGAAAATGATGCGCACCAAGCGCATTGCGATGGTGTTCCAGAAGTTCGCCCTGATGCCTTGGCTGACGGTGCGCGAGAACATCAGCTTCGGTCTGGAGATGCAGGGCCGGCCGGAGAAGGAACGGAAAAAACTGGTCGATGAAAAACTCGAACTGGTGGGCCTGACCCAATGGCGCAACAAGAAACCCGATGAGCTTTCCGGCGGTATGCAACAGCGTGTGGGCCTGGCCCGCGCACTGGCGATGGACGCTGACATTCTGCTGATGGACGAACCGTTCTCGGCCCTCGACCCGCTGATCCGCCAAGGCCTGCAAGACGAACTGCTGGAACTGCAACGCAAGCTCAGCAAAACCATCGTCTTCGTGAGCCACGACCTCGATGAAGCCCTGAAGCTCGGCAGCCGTATCGCGATCATGAAAGACGGCCGGATCATCCAGTACAGCAAGCCGGAAGAAATCGTCCTCAACCCTGCGGACGATTACGTGCGCACCTTCGTCGCTCACACCAACCCGCTGAACGTATTGTGCGGTCGAAGCCTGATGCGCACCTTGGACAAGTGCAAACGCATCAACGGTTCGGTGTGCCTGGATCCGGGGGGCGATTCGTGGCTGGACCTGGCCGAAGGCAACACCATCAAAGGCGCACGCCAGAACGGCTCGAGCCTGGACCTGCAGAACTGGATACCGGGGCAAGCGGTTGAAGGTTTGGGGCGTCGGCCAACGCTGGTGGACTCCAACATCGGCATGCGCGATGCGCTGCAGATTCGTTATCAAACCGGTAACAAGCTGGTGCTGCACGACAACAATCATGTGGTGGGGATTCTTGGCGACAGCGAGCTGTATCACGCGCTGCTCGGCAAGAACCTGGGGTAAGAAGCAGCAGACACAAAAACGCCGCGAGATGATCGCGGCGTTTTTGTTTGCGGGATATCGGGGTATGCAGCTGTGCGGCTGATGGCCCCTTCGCGGGCAAGCCTCGCTCCTACAGGTTTTCGGTTGATCACCTATTTATGATTCAACCACAAACCTGTAGGAGCGAGGCTTGCCCGCGAAGAATACGACGCGGTGTCACTGGAACACCGCGCCACTCACAACTTAGCTATAAACCCGGCCAAGCAGCTGCCGATGGCTTTCAAACTGATCGAGCACGTCACGGGTGATCTGATCCTGAGTGAAGCCCATCAAGTCGTAATCCTGGCTGCCGTTGTGCAGGTACACCTCGGCGCGGTAGTAACGTGCGCGCGGCTCATCAGCGCTTTCAGCAGACACCGTGTCACTCGCCGCCGCCAGATAACCGTCCAGGCTCACTTCGTAGACAAAAGGGTTGCCCTCTTCCATCTCGATCCGTACGCCCATGCAGCGTTTCGACTTGCCCAGCAACGTCTGCACATCCAGACCCTGAGCACGCAATTGCACAGCCGCATCTTCCAGCGCCGGGCTGACTTGCTTGTCCATGAAACGCTGAACGATCGACTGGCTCGGTTGCAGATCCAGCTGGGTCAGGCGCTCGCTGAAACCACGACGACCACGCGCCGCCAGCTCCGCTTGCTCCTGTTCGATTTGCACGTCCTGGCGCATGGCCTTGTGCAAGCCAAACATGAAGAACACCAGCACCACAGAGAACGGCAGACCGGCCAGTACCACCATGGTTTGCATGGCTTCGAAGTTACCGGCGAACAGCAGACCGATGGTCACCAGAGTGATCACTGCCGACCAGAAAATCCGCAGCCAGTGCGGTGCATCTTCGTCAACGTTGCCGCCCTTGCACGAAAGGTTGGCCATCATCACCGCGCCGGAGTCCGCCGGGGTCAGGAACAGCACGAAACCGACAAAGATCGACACGCCGATCACGATCTTCGACGCCGGGTAATGCTCAAGCAACTGGTAGATCGCCATTGACGGCTGTTCCAGCGCCGTCTTCCCCAGTTCCACCGCCCCATGGTTCATCACCAGGTCCAGGGCCGAGTTACCGAAGATCGACAGCCATGCCAGGGTGAAGCCCAGCGGAATCAGGAGCACGCCGGCCACCAGTTCACGCACCGTGCGACCACGGGAAATACGCGCGATGAACATGCCTACGAATGGTGCCCAGGAAATCCACCAGGCCCAGTAGAACAGAGTCCACAGGCCCAACCAGCGGTCGGACTTCTCACTGTCGCCTTCATACACATAGAGATCAAAAGTCTTCAGCACCGCACCGTTCAGGTAGTCGCCGATGTTCTGCACAAAGCCGTTGAGCAGGTGCAGGGTCGGACCAAACAACAGCACGAAAATCAGCAGACCGCTGAACAGCACGATGTTCAGGTTGGACAGACGACGAATGCCGTTTTCCACGCCAGACACGGCGGCGATAGTCGCCACGGTGCTCATCACGATGATCACGATCAGCAGGTTGGTATTGCTGTGTTCCATGCCGAACAGGTTTTCCAGCCCCGACGACACTTGCAGCGAACCGATCCCCAGGTTCGTCACCAGCCCCAGCAGGGTCACGAACATGCCGAAGCCGTCCACCGCATGACCGGCCGCGCCTTTGACCCAACGCTCGCCGACCAGCGGATACAACGCCGACCGCAACGCCAGCGGCTGGTTATGACGGTAAGCAAAGTACGCCACGGCCAAGCCGACCAGTGCGTAGATCGCCCAACCATGCAGGCCCCAATGCAGGAATGTCAGTTGCACCGCCTGACGGGCCGCAAGGTTGCTGCCGGCCACGCCTTCCGGCGGATTGAAATAGTGGTCCAGCGGCTCGGAAGCACCGAAGTACAACAACGAGATGCCGATACCCGACGAGAACAGCATCCCCGCCCAAGCGCCGTAGCTGAAATCCGGGGTGTCGTCCTTGCTGCCCAGTTTGAGTTTGCCGTAGGACGAAAACGCCAGGCCAACCACAAAAACCAGATAAGCGGCGATCACCACCATGTAGTACCAGCCGAAGCTGCGGGACAACCAGGCCTGGGCAATGCCGAGCATTCTGCCGGCCTCTTGCGGGGCGATGATCAGAATGGCGGTCAACAGCAGAATCAGCGCGGTAGAGGTGTAGAACACCCAACCGTTGACCGTCACCTTCTCGGGTGGGGTCTTTATTAGAGAGGCAGAACTCATGGCACAGATGCTCCGGCAGTGCGAGAGAAGAACACAAGGCAACGCGGTACCCGACCAATCGGTTAGTTGGCAGCCGACCGGCGGGTGATATAAAGACACCCCGAAAAAAGCCCGAAACCCTTGGAACGCCAGTGCGTATAGGTTTCGAGCAGATTGGGATGTCGGTTTATCGCCGTTTACACGTAGGAAAAATCTGTAGGTCGCGACGAATTGTCGCAGATCTTATTCTTTGTTGATTGAACGTTCAATCAAAACAAAATAGACTGGCCCTCGATCCGGTAGCCGTTTTTCGTCCACCGGAAGGCCTAAGGAGATGTGCAAGATGCCCAAGGTCGGTATGCAACCCATCCGCCGTCAGCAATTGATCGAAGCCACGTTGCAGGCTGTCGATCAAGTCGGCATGGGGGACGCCAGCATTGCGCTGATCGCCCGTTTGGCCGGTGTCTCGAATGGCATCATCAGTCACTACTTTCAGGACAAGAACGGCCTGATCGCCGCCACGGCGCAGTATCTGATGAGTGTCCTCAGCGAGAACGTCACCGCGCGCCGTCAGGCGCTGGAGGACACCAGCCCACGGGCTCACCTCCAGGTGATTATCGAAGGCAACTTCGACGCCAGCCAAGTCAATGTCCCGGCAATGAAAACCTGGCTGGCCTTCTGGGCCGCCAGCATGCACCACCCGTCATTGCACAGGTTGCAGCGGATCAACGATCACCGTCTGTATTCCAACCTGTGCTGCCAGTTCCGCCGTGTGTTGCCGCTCGATGATGCGCGCACCGCCGCCCGCGGCCTGGCAGCCCTCATTGACGGTTTGTGGTTGCGCGGCGCGCTGTCGGGAGATGCTTTCGACACCGGGCAGGCGCACCAGATCGCTTACGAATACATGGATTTTCAACTGGCCAAACAGGTGAGTTAGAGCACACATAAAACCGCTCAGCCCCTGAACCGCTACCGACCGCGATGCCAATGCTATACGGCACGCCCGGTGGTCAACGCCAACCACTTATGCACTTGCGAGGACTTTATGGCCCGTTTCGAACTGCAAAAACTCTACATCGATGGCGGCTACAGTGACGCCAGCAGCGACGCCACCTTCGAAGCCATCAACCCGGCTAACGGTGAAGTCCTCGCAACCGTACAGCGTGCGACCAAGGAAGACGTTGAGCGCGCTGTGGTCAGCGCCGAAAAGGGTCAGAAAATCTGGGCCGCGATGACCGCCATGGAGCGTTCGCGCATCCTGCGTCGCGCCGTTGACATCCTGCGCGAGCGCAACGATGAACTGGCCGCCCTGGAAACCCTGGACACCGGCAAGGCGTACTCCGAAACCCGTTACGTCGACATCGTCACCGGCGCTGACGTGCTGGAGTACTACGCAGGTCTGGTGCCAGCCATCGAAGGCGAGCAGATTCCGCTGCGCACCACGTCTTTCATTTACACCCGTCGCGAGCCGCTGGGCGTCGTGGCCGGTATCGGCGCCTGGAACTATCCGATCCAGATCGCTTTGTGGAAATCCGCACCTGCCCTGGCGGCCGGTAACGCGATGATCTTCAAGCCAAGCGAAGTCACTTCTTTGACCACCCTGAAACTGGCCGAGATCTACACCGAAGCTGGCGTTCCGGCTGGCGTGTTCAACGTTCTGACCGGCAGTGGCCGTGAAGTCGGCACCTGGCTGACCGAACACCCACGCATCGAAAAAATCTCCTTCACCGGCGGCACCGACACCGGCAAGAAGGTCATGGCCAGCGCTTCCGCCTCGTCCCTGAAAGACGTGACCATGGAACTGGGCGGCAAATCCCCGCTGATCATTTTCGACGACGCCGACCTGGATCGCGCCGCCGACACCGCGATGATGGCCAACTTCTACAGCTCCGGTCAGGTCTGCACCAACGGCACTCGCGTGTTCGTCCCGAGCCACCTGAAAGCAGCTTTCGAAGCCAAGATCGTTGAGCGCGTTGCACGCATTCGCGTCGGCAACCCGCAAGACGAAAACACCAACTTCGGTCCTCTGGTCAGCTTCGCCCACATGGAAAGCGTGCTGGGTTACATCGCCAAAGGTAAGGAAGAAGGCGCTCGCCTGCTGTGCGGCGGCGATCGTCTGACCGACGGCGAATTCGCCAAAGGCGCGTTCGTGGCACCGACCGTGTTCACCGATTGCACCGACGAGATGACCATCGTTCGCGAAGAAATCTTCGGCCCGGTGATGAGCATCCTGGCTTACGAAACCGAAGAAGAAGTGATCCGTCGCGCCAACGACACCGAGTTCGGTTTGGCGGCTGGCGTTGTCACCAAGGACCTGAACCGCGCTCACCGTGTGATCCATCAACTGGAAGCCGGTATCTGCTGGATCAACGCCTGGGGCGAGTCCGACGCCAAGATGCCGGTCGGCGGCTACAAGCAGTCGGGTGTTGGCCGTGAGAACGGCATCAGCTCGCTGAACAACTTCACCCGCATCAAATCGGTACAGGTCGAGTTGGGCGATTACGCCTCGGTGTTCTAAGACCCGGGTTTTGTATTGCTCGCGAAGCCGTCTTCGCGGGCAAGCCTCGCTCCTACAGGTTTTGCGTCGTACACAAAACCTGCGGTAAACCTCGATCCTGTAGGAGCGAGGCTTGCCCGCGAATGAGTGCGCAGCACTCTCCAGGCCAGACCTGACCAACTTCAAAGAGGGTGCATTCAATGTCCCAAGAATTCGACTACATCATCATCGGTGCCGGCTCGGCCGGTAACACCCTGGCGACCCGTCTGACTGAAGACGAAGGCGTCACCGTTCTGCTGCTCGAAGCGGGCGGCCCGGATTACCGTCTCGACTTCCGCACACAAATGCCGGCCGCCCTGGCGTTCCCGCTGCAAGGTCGTCGCTACAACTGGGCGTATGAAACCGATCCAGAGCCACACATGGACGGCCGCCGGATGGAATGCGGTCGCGGCAAGGGCCTCGGTGGCTCGTCGCTGATCAACGGCATGTGCTATATCCGCGGCAACGCGATGGACTACGACGGCTGGGCCAAACTTCCCGGCCTGGAAGACTGGACCTACCTCGACTGCCTGCCGTATTTCCGCAAGGCGGAAACCCGTGACATCGGCCCGAACGACTACCACGGTGGCGACGGTCCGGTCAGCGTGACCACGCCGAAAGCCGGCAACAACCCGCTGTTCCACGCGATGGTTGAAGCAGGCGTGCAAGCCGGTTACCCGCGCACCGAAGACCTGAACGGCTATCAGCAAGAAGGCTTCGGCCCAATGGACCGCACCGTGACGCCGAACGGCCGTCGCGCCAGCACCGCGCGCGGTTACCTGGACGTCGCCAAGAAGCGCTCGACCCTGACCATCGTCACCCACGCCCTGACCGACAAGATCCTGTTCGAAGGCAAGCGTGCGATCGGCGTGCGTTACCTGATCGGCGCCGCTGAAGAGCGTGTTGAAGCCCGCGCCCGCAAGGAAGTGCTGCTGTGCTCCGGCGCGATCGCCTCGCCGCAGATCCTGCAACGCTCCGGCGTTGGCCCGGCGGAATTGCTGAAGAAACTCGACATTCCGGTGGTCCACGACCTGCCGGGCGTCGGCGAAAACCTGCAGGATCACCTCGAGCTGTACCTGCAATACGCCTGCACCCAACCGGTCTCGCTGTACCCTTCGCTGCTGCTGCACAACCAACCGGCCATCGGTGCCGAGTGGCTGTTCAACGGCACCGGTATCGGCGCCAGCAACCAGTTCGAGGCCGGTGGTTTCATTCGCACCCGTCCGGACTTCGAATGGCCGAACATTCAGTACCACTTCCTGCCGGTAGCGATTAACTACAACGGCAGCAACGGTGTGAAAGAACACGGCTTCCAGGCGCACATGGGCTCGATGCGTTCCCCGAGCCGCGGTCGCATCCAGGCCAAGTCCAAGGACCCGCGCCAATACCCGAGCATCCTCTTCAACTACATGGCCACCGAGCAGGACTGGCAGGAATTCCGCGACGGCATCCGCCTGACCCGTGAAATCATGCAACAGCCAGCGCTGGACGCCTTCCGTGGTCGGGAAATCAGCCCGGGCATCGACGTGCAAACCGATGAACAGCTGGACAAGTTCATCCGCGAGCACGCCGAAACCGCGTTCCACCCGTCCTGCTCGTGCAAGATGGGCACCGACGAAATGGCCGTGGTCGATGGCGAAGGTCGTGTGCATGGCATGCAAGCCCTGCGCGTGGTCGATGCCTCGATCATGCCGATCATCACCACCGGCAACCTGAACGCGCCAACGATCATGATGGCCGAGAAAATCGCCGACAAGATCCGCGGTCGCAAGCCATTGCCACGTAGCAAGGCTGCCTATTACGTGGCCGGTGATGCACCGGTGCGTGGCAAGCCGTTGCGGGATGTGAGCCTGACGACGCAGTAAGACCGTTACACCGAGGCGCACCTATCGCGGGCAAGCCCGCCCCTACAGGGAATCGCATCCCCTCTGTAGGAGCGAGCCTTGCCCGCGAAGGGGCCCGACCAACCAACACACAATATCCTGACCCACCCAGGTAATCCCTCCGACTCTGCTCCGCCCTTGATCTACCCCCCGCCCAAGCCTAATCTAGCGCCACGCAAACACTTCACCCCCTCGCAATACCGATACATCGCAACTCCATACCAAGGAGGTTCCCGAATGTTCGATTTCCACCCCCAGCTCAAGCAGCGCTTCGCTGCGTTGCGCACGGGCGCTGAATTCTTTTCGCTGCGTTATGTGCGCGAGTCCGGCCAGTACCTGTCGGTGCGCAAGAACGTCGCCGAACCGCCGAGCCTGAGCCGCGACGAAGGTGCGATGCTGACCGTTCGGGTCAACGGCGTCGAAGCCTATGCCGCCACCAACGACCTGTCCCAATCCGGCCTGCAAGCCGCGCTGGAGAAAGCCGAGCAACAAGCCCGTCGACTCAAGCCTCACGCCCTCCTCGACCTGCGCGAGCAAGCCGTCTCCAGCGACCGCGCCGACTATTTCTCGCCCGACTTCGACCAGCCCTTTCCGTCCCTGAGCGATTGCTACCAATTGCTCGGCGCCGAATCCGCCGCCGTGCCCAAGGACGAGCGGCTGGTGAACTGGCAGGCGAGCATCGGCATCACCAACGTCGAGCAAATCTACCTCAACAGCGCCGGCGCCGAATTGCGTCAGACCCAGCGTTTCGTTTACCCGAGCATGGACGTCACTGCCTACGACGGCAGCGACAGCCAGACTCGCACTCTGGGCCGCGAGAATTTCGGCCAGCAGGGTGGCTTTGATGTGATCCGCCGTTGCGGCTTGGTCGGTGCCGGCCCGAAAATCGCCGATCAGGCATTGCAATTGTTGCTGGCGCCGAACACTCCGCAAGGCCCGCGCGATCTGTTGCTGATGCCCGACCAAATGATGCTGCAGATCCACGAGTCCATCGGCCACCCGCTGGAGCTGGACCGCATCCTGGGCGATGAGCGCAATTACGCCGGCACCAGTTTCGTCAAGGCAGAAGACTTCGGCAGCCTGCAATACGGCTCCGAACTGCTCAACGTGACGTTCGATCCGGACATCCCCGAACAGCTCGCCAGCTATGGGCATGACGACGACGGCAGCGCCGCCAGCAAGCAATTTCTGATCAAGGAAGGTTTACTGCTGCGGCCATTGGGCGGCGCACTCTCGCAATTTCGCGCCGGCATGGATGGCGTTGCCAACAGCCGCGCCTGCGGCTGGAACCGTCCGCCGATCGACCGTATGGCCAATCTCAATATCGAGCCAGGCGATCAACCGCTGGAGCAGATGATCGGCAATATCGAGCACGGCATTTTGATGAGCACCAACCGTTCGTGGTCCATCGACGATGCGCGCAACAAGTTCCAGTTCGGTTGCGAATGGGGCCAGTTGATCGAAAACGGCGAACTCAAGGGCGTGGTGAAGAACCCGAATTACCGGGCGATTTCCGCACAATTCTGGAAAAGCCTCAGCGCTGTCGGCGATGCCAACACCGTCAAAGTGCTAGGCACGCCGAACTGCGGCAAGGGCGAACCGAACCAGGTGATCCGCGTCGGCCATGCGTCGCCGGCCTGTGTGTTCAGCAATGTTGATGTGTTTGGAGGAGACGCCTGATGAGTACTTCCACGAGCACTTCAAATAGCCAGGCCGAGTCATTCAAGGACCTGGTCAATTGGCTGCGCGATGCACTGCGCACGCCGGAGCAATTCACCCTCAGCTACGCCGCCGAGTCGTCAGCCTTCGTGCGCTTCAACCACGCCAAGGTTCGTCAAGCCGGGCAGGTGCAGCAGGCGAGTGTCAGGTTCAAACTGATTAACGATGGTCGTCATGCGGATCTGAATATCACCCTGTCGGGCGACGCCGAAATCGACCTTCAGCGTCTGGCCGAAGGTCTGCAACAGTTGCGCGAAACCCTGCCACTGTTGCCTCAGGATCCGTATCTGCTGCTTAACCAGAACGACTGGCAAAACAACAACGTGCAGGAGCATCCGCTGCCGGACACCGAGCAAGTGGTTGCTGAAATCACCCAGGCTGCCGAGGGGCTGGACCTGGTCGGTTTCTATGCCGCAGGTCCCATCAGCCGTGGTTTTGCCAGTTCAGCGGGCGCGTTCGGCTGGCATCAGGCCAACAGTTTCAACTTCGACTTCAGCCTGTTCCATGAAAACGGTCAGGCAGTGAAAGCCAGCTACGCCGGGCACGACTGGAACAGCGAAGGGTTTGCCAGGCGCTTCCAGCAGGCCCGCGAGCAATTGGCATTCCTCGGGCGGCCGTTGCGCACGTTGGCGCCCGGCGAGTACCGCGCCTACCTGGCGCCGGCAGCGCTGGAAGAAATCATGGGCATGCTCAGCTGGGGCGGGTTTTCGGCGCAGGCGATTGCCAGTAAACAGAGCCCGTTGCAGAAGTTCTACGCCAGCGAAGCCTGCTTCAGCCCCAACGTATGGTTGAGTGAGCAGGTCAGCGGCTCCTTGAGCCCGGCGTTTTCCGACGAAGGTTATCCTCGCGATGATCTGGGGTTGATCGCCAAAGGCATGGCCAATGCCCGACTGATCAATTCCCGTAGCGCCGCCGAATACGACCTCACTGCCAATGGCGCCAGCAGCCATGAATACCCGACGGCGCTGGTCATGAAAGGCGGCAACCTGGAGCAGGCAGACATCCTCAAGCGCCTCGGCACCGGGCTCTACATCAGCAACCTGTGGTACCTGAACTACTCCGACCAACCGGCGGCGCGCCTGACCGGCATGACCCGGTTTGCGACCTTCTGGGTCGAGAACGGCGAGATTCAGGCACCGGTCAGCACCATGCGTTTCGATGACAGCGTCTACAGCCTGCTTGGTTCACAGCTGGAAGCGTTGACCGAGGAACGCGAGCTGATGTTATCGGCCAGCACCTATAGTCAGCGGGCGACTGCTTCGGCGTTATTGCCGGGCGCGCTCGTCAGTCGACTGACGTTGACGCTCTGACACAGATCGTTCCCACGCTCTGCGTGGGAACGCCGCCCGGGACGCTCCGCGTCCCATTGCAGGCGTGACGCAGAGCGTCACAGGATGCATTTCCACGCGGAGCGTGGGAACGATCATCTCCGCCAACAAGAGGTCCCATGCCCAACCGCCCACCTCTCGACGCTGTCACCGCCCGCTGGGTACCGTGGGTTGTGGCCATTGCCTTCTTCATGCAGTCCCTCGACGGGACGATCCTCAACACCGCCCTGCCCGCCATGGCCCGGGACTTGGCCGAAGACCCGCTGCGCATGCAGGGCGTGATCATCGCCTACATGCTCACCGTCGCCTTGTTGATCCCCGCCTCTGGCTGGATCGCCGACCGCTTCGGCACCCGGAAAATCTTCTTCGGCGCGATCCTCCTGTTCAGCTTCGGCTCATTGCTCTGCGCCTTGTCCAACACCTTGAGCATGCTCATCGGCGCCCGGGTGATCCAGGGACTGGGCGGTGCCTTAATGCTGCCGGTCGGACGATTGGTGGTGCTGCGCGCGTATCCGCGTTCGGAGCTGGTGCGGATCATGGGGTTCATTACCATTCCCGGCCTGCTCGGCCCGCTGATCGGCCCGACCATGGGCGGCTGGATGGTGCAATACCTGACCTGGCACTGGATCTTCCTGATCAACCTGCCGGTGGGTGTCCTCGGTTGCTACGCGGTATGGAAATTCATTCCCGACCTGCGCGGCAGTGAGCGCACCCGCTTCGATAGCCTGGGCTTTTTGCTGTTCGGCGCGGCGATGGTATTGATCACCATCGCCATGGAAGGCCTCGGCGAACTGCACATGCCACACTTGCGGGTGATGTTGCTGCTGTTTGGCGGCATGGCGTGTCTGGCGGCGTATTGGCTGAGGGCCGGGCACATCGACAATCCGCTGTTTGCGCCATCGCTGTTCAAGACCCGAACCTTCGCCGTGGGCATCCTCGGCAACCTGTTCGCTCGCCTCGGCAGCGGCGCATTGCCATTTCTGGTGCCATTGCTGTTGCAAGTGGCGCTGGGTTACTCGCCGTCACAGGCCGGGATGAGCATGCTGCCCCTGGCGGCGGCGGCGATGGTTGCGAAGTCGGTGGCGCGGCCGTTGATCGAACGTTTCGGCTACCGCACCGTGCTGACCGGCAACACATTGGCTCTGGGGATCATGCTGGCAAGCATGGGCCTGGTCAGCGAGCAGACGCCGTATTGGCTGCTGCTGGCTCAGTTGGCGGTTCTGGGGGCGATCAACTCCTTGCAGTTCACCGCGATGAACACCGTCACCCTGATCGATCTCGACGACGCCAGCGCTAGCAGCGGCAACAGTTTGCTGTCGGTGGTCGCGCAATTGTCCTTGAGCCTCGGTGTGGCCTGCGCCGGCGCCCTGCTCGGCGGCTTCACGGCGGAGATCGGCAATGACGGCGTAGACACGGTCCTGGGCGCGTTCCAGCTGACGTTTGTGACAGTCGGAATCATGGCGATGCTGGCTGCAACGATCTTCTCGCAACTTTCACCCAAGGATGGCCGACGGATGGTCAGCCGCGAGCACGACATAGAGCACTGACTTGTAGCAGCTGCCGAGGCACGAGGCTGCGTTGGGCTGCTCAGCGGCCCCCGGGGGCGGTCCTGCGGACACGCAACGCAGCCTCGTGCCTCGGCAGCTGCTACACGCTATTCGTCCAGAATTTGCAGGTGGAGAGCCCGAGACTGATACACTGCGCGACATTTTGTTTTGCAGGCCAGTCCCGTGACCACCATCGCCACCGCTTTTAATACTTTGCCGCTGTCCGCCGCCATGCTGGCTAACCTCGACTCCCTCGGTTATGCCCAGATGACGCCGATCCAGGCGCAAAGCTTGCCGGTGATCCTCAAGGGGATGGACCTGATCGCCCAGGCCAAGACCGGCAGCGGCAAGACCGCCGCCTTCGGTATCGGCCTGTTGAACCCGATCAATCCGCGCTACTTCGGTTGCCAGGCCCTGGTCATTTGCCCGACTCGCGAGTTGGCTGACCAGGTCGCCAAGGAAATCCGTCGTCTGGCCCGTGCCGAAGACAACATCAAGGTGCTGACCCTGTGTGGCGGCGTGTCCTTCGGCCCGCAGATCGGCTCGCTGGAGCACGGCGCGCATATCATCGTCGGCACCCCGGGGCGTATCCAGCAGCACCTGCGCAAGGGTTCGCTGGTGCTTCATGGCCTGAACACCCTGATCCTCGACGAAGCCGACCGCATGCTCGACATGGGTTTCTACGATTCCATCGAAGAAATCATCATGCAGGCTCCGGAGCGTCGCCAGACCCTGCTGTTTTCCGCCACTTACCCGGTGGGTATCAAGCAGCTGGCGTCGAAGTTCATGCGCAACCCGCAGCAGGTGAAAGCCGAGGCTTTCCACGACGATACGCAGATCGAACAACGCTTCTACGAGATCTCCCCGGAAGAGCGCATGAGCGCTGTGACCAAGGTGCTCGGCCACTTCCGTCCAGCGTCTTGCGTAGCGTTCTGCTTCACCAAGCAGCAGGTTCAGGAAACCGTCGATCATCTGACCGCTAAAGGCATTTCTGCGGTCGGCCTGCACGGCGATCTGGAACAGCGTGACCGCGACCAGGTATTGGCCATGTTCGCCAACCGCAGTACTTCGGTATTGGTCGCCACCGATGTCGCCGCTCGCGGCCTGGACATCGATGCGCTGGACATGGTGATCAACGTCGAACTGGCCCGTGATTCGGAAATTCACATTCACCGTGTTGGCCGTACCGGTCGCGCCGGTGAGAAAGGCATCGCGATCAGTCTGGTTGCACCGTCCGAAGCGCACCGCGCCCAGGCCATCGAGCAGTTGCAGAAGTCGCCGTTGAGCTGGGATCAGCTGGACAGCCTCACGTCCCAGGGCGGTGGTCCGCTATTGCCGGTGATGAGCACGCTGTGCATTGGCGCCGGTCGTAAAGACAAGGTTCGCCCGGGCGACATTCTCGGCGCACTGACCGGCGATGCCGGCATTCCGGGCGCTCAGGTCGGCAAGATTGCGATTTTCGACTTCCAGGCTTACGTGGCCGTGGAACGCGGGATCGCCAAGCAAGCCTTGCAGCGCTTGAACGACGGCAAGATCAAAGGCCGCTCGTTGCGCGTGCGCATCCTGTAAGAACACCACCGCCCCGTAGGAGCGAGGCTTGCCCGCGAAGAACGATAACTCGGTCTACCTGATTCACCGTGTAATCGTTCTTCGCGGGCAAGCCTCGCTCCTACAGGGTCTGGGTTAGCCCTGAGATTTGTGTGAGGACACTGTTTTGCGCTCTACCGAAGTCGTGATCATTGGCGCTGGCGCCGCAGGGTTGATGTGTGCGCTGACCGCCGCCGGGCGCGGGCGCAAAGTGATGTTGCTTGATCACGCGAACAAGGCCGGCAAGAAAATCCTCATGTCGGGCGGCGGCCGCTGCAATTTCACCAACATGTACACCGAGCCGAGCAACTTCCTGTCGCAGAACGCCCACTTCTGCAAATCCGCGCTGGCGCGATACACCCAGTGGGATTTCATTGGCATGGTCGCCAAGCACGGCGTGCCGTACCACGAGAAGAAACTCGGCCAGTTGTTCTGCGATAACAAATCCAGCGACATCCTCGAAATGCTGCTCAACGAGTGCGATCAAGTCGGCGTCAGCCTGCACCTGGACACCTCGATCCAGACGATCGAAAAACTCGAAAGCGGTTACCTGCTGGACACGACGCTGGGGCAAATCACCTGCGAATCGCTGGTAATCGCCACCGGCGGCCTGTCGATTCCGACCCTCGGCGCCACCGGTTTCGGCTATCAGGTAGCCAAGCAATTCGGCCACGACCTGCTGCCGACCCGCGCCGGTCTCGTGCCGCTCACCATCACCGATCAGCTCAAGGAGCTTTGCACCGAGCTGTCCGGTACGTCGGTGGACTGCCTGGTGAGCTGCAACGACCAGAGTTTCCGCGAGAACATCCTGTTTACCCACCGCGGCCTCAGCGGACCGGCGATCTTGCAGATTTCGTCGTTCTGGGAATCCGGCGACACGGTGGAAATCAACCTGATGCCGGATCACGACGTGCCGAACTGGCTGCAACAGCAGCAGGCCGAACGCCCGAATAGCGAGTTGAAAACCTTGCTCGGTGAAATCTTCACCAAGAAGATGGCCAATCTGTTGGCGGACAACTGGTTCGTCTCCAAACCGATGAAGCAGTACACCCACGCCGAACTGGCGGACATCGCCGAAAAACTGGCGAGCTGGAAAGTCGTGCCGGCCGGCACTGAAGGCTACCGCACTGCGGAAGTGACCCTCGGCGGTGTAGATACGCGCGAGGTGTCGTCCAAGACCATGGAATCGCTGAAAAGCCCTGGCCTGTATTTCATCGGCGAGGTGCTCGACGTCACCGGGCATCTCGGTGGTTTCAATTTCCAGTGGGCCTGGGCTTCCGGTTACGCCGCCGCGCAGTACGTCTGATCGACCGCGTTATCGTTCTTCGCGGGCAAGCCTCGCTCCTACAGGTTCCCGGTGTTCGCGAATAATACTGTGGACCAGGAGCGAGGCTTGCCCGCGAAGGCGTCCTGACAGGCAACACAGAACGAGGAAGGAACAGATTTTGCTGTCAGATGTGATCGGCGCCATTGCGTCGGCGTCATTAGTGGCTCAATTTAGCGTCATTGCCTCGGAAGGCCTTCGCACTTCATGTCATCGACCACATTTCGGCAATCTCTGCGCCGCCTCTGGGCGCTGGATAAATTCAGTTACAGCGTGCGGGTATTCATCGCCCTGACCGGCACCATGGCGCTGTGTTGGTACCTGGACGAGATGGGGCTGCTGATCCCGTTGTTCCTGGGGATCATCGCCAGCGCCCTGGCTGAAACCGACGACAGTTGGCAGGGGCGCCTCAACGCACTCGCAGTGACGCTAGTGTGTTTTATGGTCGCCGCCCTGTCCGTCGAGCTGCTCTTCCCCTATCCCATCCTCTTTATCATCGCCTTTGCACTGGCCAGCTTTTGCCTGACCATGCTCGGCGCGCTGGGCGAACGTTACGGCGCGATTGCTTCGGCGACGCTGATTCTGTCGGTCTACACAATGATCGGCGTGGACCAGCGCGGCGGCGCGGTCACTGATTTCTGGCACGAGCCGGTGCTGCTGGTGGCCGGTGCGGCGTGGTATGGCTTGCTCTCGGTGCTGTGGCAGGCAATGTTTTCCAACCAACCGGTACAGCAAAGCCTGGCGCGGTTGTTCCGCGAACTGGGATATTACCTGAAACTCAAATCGTCGCTGTTCGAACCGATCCGGCAGATGGACGTGGAAGCACAGCGGCTGGAACTGGCACAGCAGAACGGTCGGGTGGTGGCGGCCTTGAACGCCGCCAAGGAAATCATTCTGCATCGGGTCGGCGACGGTCGGCCGGGCGTAAAAGTCAGCCGTTATCTGAAGCTGTACTTCCTCGCCCAGGACATCCACGAGCGCGCCAGTTCCTCACACTACCCCTATAACGCGCTGGCCGAAGCGTTCTTCCACAGCGACGTGCTGTTCCGCTGTCAGCGCCTGCTGCGCCAGCAAGGCAAGGCCTGCCGCGCGCTGGCCGAATCGATCCAGATGCGCCAGCCGTTTACCTATGACGCAAGCTTCGCCGGGGCCCTGAGCGACCTGCATGCATCCCTCGAACACCTGCGCATCCAGAGCAATCCGGCCTGGCGCGGTCTGTTGCGTTCGTTGCGAGCGCTGGCTGCCAACCTCGGCACTCTCGACCGATTGCTCAGCGACGCCAGCAACCCCGATACGCTGGCAGACGCCTCCGACAGCAGCCTGCTGGACCGTTCACCGCGTAGCCTCAAAGACGTCTGGATACGCTTGCGCACGCAGCTGACGCCGACCTCGTTACTGTTCCGCCATGCCCTGCGCCTGCCCCTTGCGTTGAGCATCGGCTACGGCATGGTGCATTTGATCCACCCGTCGCAAGGTTACTGGATCATCCTCACCACGCTGTTTGTCTGCCAGCCGAACTACGGCGCCACTCGCCGCAAACTCGGGCAGCGGATCATCGGCACCGCCATCGGCCTGACCGTGGCCTGGGCGTTGTTCGATCTGTTTCCAAACCCGCTGGTGCAGTCGAGCTTCGCCATCCTTGCCGGGGTGGTGTTCTTTACCAACCGCACCACTCGCTACACTCTGGCGACTGCCGCGATCACGCTTCTGGTGCTGTTCTGCTTCAACCAGGTGGGCGACGGTTATGGGCTGCTTCTGCCACGACTGTTCGATACCTTGCTCGGTAGTCTGATCGCCGGTCTGGCGGTATTCCTGTTTTTGCCGGACTGGCAGGGTCGACGCCTGAACAAAGTGCTGGCCAACACCCTGACCTGCAACAGCATTTACCTGCGCCAGATCATGCAGCAATACGCCGCCGGTAAAAGTGACGACCTGGCTTATCGCCTGGCCCGACGCAACGCGCACAACGCCGATGCCGCGTTGTCGACAACGCTGGCCAACATGCTGATGGAGCCGGGGCATTTTCGTAAGGAAGCCGATGTTGGTTTCCGTTTCCTGGTGCTGTCACACACTTTGCTCAGCTATTTGTCGGGGCTGGGGGCACACCGCGAAACCCAACTACCGTCGGACGTGCGCGAGCATTTGATCGACAGCGCCGGCGTGAACCTGGCTGCCAGCCTTGACGAAATCGCTCAAGGCCTGGCGAGCAAACAGCCGATTGCTATTCAGAGTGATGAGGAAGAGGCCCTGGCCAATGGGCTTGAGCAGATGCCGGATGAGATCGATGAAGGCCAGCGGTTGGTGCAGACGCAACTGGCGTTGATCTGTCGGCAACTGGGGCCGTTGCGGACGCTGGCGGCGCATCTCATTAAAGACACTAGCGAAGCCTGAGATTTGTAGCGACTGGGCCGGCCTCTTCGCGGGCAAGCCTCGCTCCTACAGATTCAATGTCGGCCACGGGATTTGTGCCCGACACTAAATCTGTAGGAGCGAGGCTTGCCCGCGAAGGCGTCAGTTCAGACACCGCAAGCCTTTCAGATCACATCCCATGCTGCTTGAGCAATTTCTCATAACTCCCATCGGCCTTCATCGCCGCAATTTCACGGTCGAAGCCGGCGACGATCTGTTCATGCTGCGGGTTCTTCAGGCTCACCAGAATATGCAGGCTATTCTCGCTCAACGGCTTGGGCAAAAACTCCACGGCGTTGCGTACCTTGGATGACTCCCGAGCGAGGTAATAGCGGGCGACGAACTCGTCTTCCAGAGTCAGTTTGACCCGGTCGGCCGCAACCATCCGCACGGCCATGGCAAAGTTATGCACCGGGACTTTCTGCAACGACATATCGTCATCGAATGCTTGCGAATAGGCATAACCGCGAACCACCGCTATCGGGTAAGTGTGCAGTTGTTGCAGGTTGCTGAATTCGATCGGCGTGTCCTTGCGCTTGAGAAAGCGCACACGATTGAGCAGGTACTCACCGGAAAACTGCCCCAGTTTCGTGCGCTCGTCGGTGTACCAGGCGTTAACCAACACGTCATAACGCCCCTCGCCTATTCCAAACAAGGCCCGCGCCCATGGCACCTGCTCAAAATCGCTGGCATAACCGGCCCGGGCCAGCGCGGTACTGACGATGTCGGTGGCTAACCCCCCCTTGACCAGGGTGGCGTCAGTAAAGGGGGGCCAGGCATCGGCGACCAGACGCAACTTTTGCGCCGCCACGCTCTGTGTCAGCAACAGCAATCCAATCAAAGCAAACGCTCGATGCAATCGCGGCATGCCAGAAAAATCCTCAGGAGGGCGAACTGCCGGTGTGTTTTTCAGTAAAACTCCAGGGCCCTTTTCCGGCGAAAACCAGGTCCTGACATTAGTTCGTTTTGACCGCTGCACAGACTTCACGCAGATTACACAAAGAAGACAATCTCGCGAGAAATGAATGATGGCATTTTGGCCTTTGTCACAGATTTCTCTGCCATCAAGACATCCCGCGTCAGGACGCTTAGTATCGGAGCAACGTTGTTCAAGGAGTCTGAAGATGACAATCGATTGGGTCTGCAAACATCACAGCGATCTGGGTAAAGAGCAGCTGTATGCCATTTTGCAGTTGCGCGCCGAGGTGTTCGTCGTCGAGCAGAAATGCCTTTATCAGGACATCGATGGCCAGGACCTGGAAGGTGACACCTGCCATTTGATGGGCTGGGACGGGGATAGGCTGGTGGCTTACCTGCGATTGCTCGACCCGGAGTTACAGGGCGGCGACGTGGTGATAGGCCGAGTGATCATTGCTCCCGCTGCACGCGGCACCGGGCTTGGGCATGAAATGATGAGCCAGGCGTTGAAACAGGCCGCCAAACGCTGGCCTGAAGTGCCGATCTACCTCTCGGCCCAGGCGCATTTGCAGGGGTATTACGGGCGGTACGGGTTTGTGGTGGTGGGTGAGGAATATCTGGAGGATGACATTCCGCATATCGGGATGCGTCGTTCTTGAAGGCCTCATCGCGGGCAAGCCTAGCTCCTACGGGGGTTGTGTTGGTTCACGCGATTGCGGCTGGACACAAATCCTGTAGGAGCGAGGCTTGCCCGCGAAGGCGTCAGCCCTGTCACTGCAGGAATTCAGGGATATTCCAGCACCGCTTTGATCTGCCGCAGATTACGCTCGATCCACTCCCGATCAATCGCCCCCCACTCGCGAATCCGATAGCACCCCGCATGGTTGCGCGCACCTTCTTCCTGTTCGAATTCACAAACGATATCCAGATCCGCCAATGCCGAAATGGTGTCCTGGGCCGTGCGCCGGGGCATGCCGGTGACTTCGGTCAGCGCCGGGACGCTGCTGGCCAGCCCGCTGTCGATCAGGTACGCCACGTATAGTCGGCGGTAGAAGCTGCTCTTGGTCTTGCTTACATCCATCTGAATATCCCCGATCACTTGATCCTTCAGTGCATATCCCGCCAAGTCAGGTACACCCGCAGATCGAACTCCACCTGGTGATACCCCGGCAACATGTGTTCGCACAGCTTGTAGAACGCCTTGTTGTGATCCGACTCCTTGAAGTGCGCCAACTCATGCACCACGATCATTTTCAGAAACTCGGAAGGCGCTTCCTTGAACAGCGAGGCGACACGAATTTCTTTCTTGGCCTTGAGCTTGCCGCCCTGCACCCGCGAGATCGTGGTGTGCAGGCCGAGCGCGCGGTGAGTCAGGTCCAGACGGTTATCGAACAACACCTTGTCGATGGCCGGGGCGTTACGCAGGTATTCCTGCTTGAGGTCCAGGGCATAGGTGTATAGCGCCTTGTCGCTCTGCACCCCGTGCTTTTCCGGATACCGCTGGTTCAGGTAATCGCCCAGCCGACCTTCGGCGATCAGCTGGCGCACCTGGTCCTGCAATGTAGCGGGATAGGCCTGGAGGTATTTCAACGCGGTCATTGGGGCGGCAACACGAGTCACGAAAAGGTCGCCAGTGTAACGAATTCAACTCGTCAGCGCGCTCCAGTCGAACGGTTCAACAAAGTGACGGGTGTCTTCGGCCATCAACGGCCGCGCGACCAGAAACCCCTGCACATACTGGCAACCGTTGGCTTGCAGCCATTCATATTGCGCCACCGTCTCCACCCCTTCGGCGATGACCAGCAGACCGAACTGCTTGCACAAATCGATGACACTGCGCGCCAGCGCCGCATCCCTTTCGGACCCTGGCAACCGAGCGATCAAATGCCGGTCGAGTTTGAGCGTGTCCAGTTCCAGGTCTCGCAAGTGCGCCAGCGAACAAGCCCCGGAGCCAAAATCATCCAGTGCCACCCGCACTCCCAAATTGCGCAGCAAACGCAGCTGCTTGCGGGTTTCATCGGCGTTAAGCATCAAGGCCTCTTCCGTGACCTCGACTTCCAGCTGCCGCGGCTTCAAACCATGGCGCTCCAGCACCTGACGCAGCTCGGTGACCAGGTTGGGCAAACCGAACTGCGTGCTGCTCAAACTGACACCCAGCACCAGATCTTCGGCAAACAAGGTTTCCCAGGCTTTTCGTTGTTTGGCCCCGCGATGATAAATCCAGCTGCCCAGGCGACTGATCAATCGCGCCTCTTCCAGCAACGGCAAAAACAGCCCCGGCGGCACATCGCCGACACTCGGATGCTGCCAGCGCAGCAACGCCTCGAACCCGCGAATCTGCCCGTCGGCAATGGCCACCTGAGGCTGATACACCAGGTTGAAATCACGGTTCTCGATGGCCGTGCGCACGCTTTCTTCGAGCATCAGCCGCGAGCGCGCCCGGCCGTTCATTTCATGATCGTAGAAACGATATTGCTGACGCCCGGCGCGTTTGGCTTCGTACATGGCGATGTCGGACGCCCGCATCAACCCGTCGAGATTAGCCCCGCAATCGGGGTAAGTGGCAATGCCGATGCTGGCGCCCAAGGCAATGTCCATGCCTTCGATTTGCTGACAGATCGACACTCGCTCGATGAGCTTTTCGGCAATCTTCGCCGCCTGCTCGGGGAGTTCAAGATCCAGCAGCGCGGTAAACTCATCGCCGCCCATCCGCGCCAGAATATCGAAGGGCCGCAGACACGCCTTCAGCTGCTCGGACACCCATCGCAGTACCCGGTCGCCGGCATCGTGGCCGAGGGAATCATTGACCCGCTTGAAGCCGTCGAGGTCCAGGTACAACAGCACCCACGTACTGTCGGAGCGCTCGCCACGCAGAAGCAAGTTTTCAACGGTCTGGTAGAAACCCCGACGATTGAGCAGCCCGGTCAGCGGATCGGTCACCGCCTGGAACTCAAGCTGCTGATGCAGATGGCGCACCACCGACATATCAAGCACCGTCACCACCATGGCATGTTGTTCGGCGGGTAACGGCGCGCAGGACAACGCCACCGGCACTTGCTGGCCCGGCGCCGTACGCAGCAACGCATCGTGCAGGCGCAGGGTTTCACCGCGCTTGTAGCCGGCAAACAATTCGGAGTCGGCCCAGATCGGGATGTGCGGTTTTTGCAGGAAATCGAGAAACTCTTTGCCTTGCAGCTCGTGCACCGTGGCATTGAGCAGGCGAGACATCGCCGGGTTGGCAAAGCGAATCAACCCGTTCTCGCCCACCACCAGAATGCCTTCGGCGGCGTTATCCAGCACCGAGGCATTGAAGGCACGGGCGATTTCCAGGTCATGACTCAACTGCTGCAGAGCGCGGCGATTACGCTGGTGTTCGAGCAGGGCCTGGACTTTGGGTTTGAGGATTTGCGGGTCGAACGGTTTGAACAGGTAATCCACCGCGCCACTGGCGTAGCCCTTGATCACGGCGTCCTGGGATTGTTCGTTGGCGGTAAGGAAAATGATTGGCGTGAGGCGGGTTCGCTGGCTGCCACGCATCAAGCGCGCCACTTCGAAACCGTCCATACCGGGCATCTGCACATCCAGCAGCACCAGGTCGACATCGTGCTCGAGTAACAAGCCGAGCGCTTCGAAACCGGAAGCCGCGGTAATGACCTGCCAGTCCTGGCGCTGTAACAACGCGCGCATGCTGATCAGATTTTCGGGGTAATCATCAACAACTAAAAGGATTGAGTTGCCTTCAGCTGGCGTAGGTCGTGCGCATTCCATGCTGCATCTCTTGTTCGGGATGTCAGGCCGGCCGTTTGTTAAAACCGGTCACATATTGCGACTTCACTCTAGACCCGGATCCACGAAAGCAGAAGCTGCCAGTGTGCCATCACCCAGGCAAAGTTTCAGAAGCCGACTAACGGTCAGTCCTACAGGCCACGGAAACCGGGAAAGATGGCATTTCGACAGGATGTTGGCGTCAACCATCTGCCAGACGGGCATTAACAAAGATGTCTTCTACGCTTATAAAGTCCCCCCCGAAGGCGCGGGCTAGAGCTTCTGGCACGTGCGTGCAGCAAAAAAAAAACGTGGAAGCTGAATATGATCGATCTCGCAACCTGGAACCTCAGTGTTCCTGTCGGCAGTCCGCCGTATACCGTCGAAACAACCAAACTGGTAGACGGCTTCAAGGATCAATACTTCCACTCCGACACCGGCACCTTGTTTTTCTGGACCCCGGTAACCGGCACCCGCACTGAAAACGCAATCTACCCTCGCACCGAACTGCGCGAAACCTACAGCAATGGCACGCTGAAAAACTGGTACTACCCCGACGCAGATAACTTTCTGCGTGCGACCCTTACGGTCAGCAAGGTACCCAGCACGGGCAAGATCGTCATTGGTCAGATCCATGCCTACAAAAGCCAGAAGCCCATGGTGAAGCTCGAGTATCAATACAAGGACTCCAGCGAAACCGGAAACATCGTCGCCAAAGTCCGCATGCACCCCGACGACGACACCGCCCGGGTCATCACCATCGCCACTGGCGTGAAACTCGATCGGGAATTTTCCTACCTCATCCACCTCAGCCCTGGCGGCGCATTGGGCATCAGCGCGGCGGGTTACCAGTGGGACACCGACATCAGCGCGATGTGGCGTGATAAACCGCTGTACTTCAAGGCCGGTGTCTATGTGCAGGACAATACCGGGTACACCAGTGAAGGCGGAGAAGTGACGTTCAGCAAGCTGGATATCGATCACGATACCTAAGGCGACTCGATCCTCTGTAGCAGCTGCCGAGGCTGCGTTCGGCCGCGAAGCGGTCGCAGTCCGGCGCATACGTTTTAGCTGAAAAAACGCGGAGTCTGATTTTGCGACTGCTGCGCAGCCGAACGCAGCCACGCAGGCTCGGCAGCTGCTACAGGGCAAAGAACGATCCAGGCATCTGCAAAACTCGTAGCCATTCACTGCTCACAGAAAAAATCATCGCCCATAAAAAACCCGCATCGCTGCGGGTTTTTTATTGCCACTCAAACACTAAAGGCTCAATTCACCTTAGCGTTCAACTCACCCTTCAGATAACGCTGATACATCGCTTCCAACGAGATCGGCTTGATCTTCGAAGCATTACCGGCAGTACCAAACGCTTCATAGCGAGCAATACACACATCACGCATCGCCGTCACAGTCGCACCGAAGAACTTACGCGGATCGAACTCGCTCGGGTTGGTAGCCATCAGGCGACGCATCGCACCGGTGGAGGCCAGGCGCAGGTCAGTGTCGATGTTGACCTTACGCACGCCGTGCTTGATGCCTTCGACGATTTCTTCAACCGGTACGCCGTAGGTTTCTTTGATGTCGCCGCCGTACTGGTTGATGATCGCCAGCCACTCTTGCGGAACCGAAGACGAACCGTGCATTACCAAGTGGGTGTTCGGAATGCGTTTGTGGATTTCTTTGATGCGGTCGATGGCCAGCACATCGCCGGTAGGCGGCTTGGTGAACTTGTAGGCTCCGTGGCTGGTGCCGATGGCGATGGCCAGGGCATCGACTTGGGTGCGTTTGACGAAGTCAGCGGCTTCTTCCGGGTCGGTCAGCATTTGGCTGTGATCCAGAACGCCTTCGGCGCCGATGCCGTCTTCTTCACCGGCCATGCCGGTTTCCAGCGAACCCAGGCAACCCAGCTCGCCTTCTACCGAAACGCCGCAGGCGTGAGCCATGGCTACGGTTTGTTGGGTAACGCGGACGTTGTAGTCGTAGTCAGTCGGGGTCTTACCATCTTCGCCGAGGGAACCGTCCATCATTACCGAGCTGAAGCCCAGTTGGATCGAGCGCTGGCAGACGTCAGGGCTGGTGCCGTGGTCCTGGTGCATGCACACCGGGATGTGCGGGAATTCTTCGATTGCCGCCAGGATCAGGTGACGCAGGAACGGTGCACCGGCGTATTTGCGAGCACCGGCCGAAGCCTGGACGATCACCGGGGAGTCAGTCTTGTCAGCGGCTTCCATGATGGCGCGCATCTGCTCAAGGTTGTTGACGTTGAAGGCTGGAACGCCGTAGCCGAACTCGGCTGCGTGGTCCAGCATCTGGCGCATGCTGATAAGTGCCATTGTGTGTGTCTCTCCCGGTTGAGGGTCGTTAATCGTGCCAGCCTGCCGTAGCGGCGGCGGCTATTCAAGTTATTGCAGATCGGGGGTTGGCCCGGGCTGCGAATTCGGTGTTGCATCAATCTCTACGAGCTGTCGATTTCCTGTAGGAGCGAAGCTTGCTCGCGAAAGCGGTTTAACTGACAACACATTAGTTGAATGTGATGACCTCTTCGCGAGCAAGCTTCGCTCCTACAGGTTTGGCGCAAGCCTTCAATTACTCGGTTTTACAACCGCGGCCGATCAAATCATTGGTGGCGACCCAGTACACCAGGCCTTCCTCACCTTTTACGTGAAACGCCAGCATGTCGTTGCTGTACAGCGAACCTTCGGCGCCCGGTTCAAGCTTCAAGCGGTAAACCTGATCGGCACCGCCCAGGCGAACGTCGACTTCCTTGCGGTTGATGTCAGTGTAGCGCCAGAGCACTTTGGCCTGACTGTCGCAGGTCCAGGTGGTCCAGGTGGTCCAGCTGTCCGCTGGCTCGGCAGCGTTGAACAGGTTCAGATTGGTGCAACCTGCCAGCAATGCCAGTGCCGCAACGGCGATAAAGCGTTTCATCCGTGTTCCTCGACTGACAGCGCACGCCGCCTGCCTTGAGTAAAGAGTCAGACCCCTCAAGGGCAACCATGTTCCTTGGCCGGGGTTTGTGTCTCGTACTTGTCCAGGCCATCCGGCCCGGAACGCTTGTTGATCACCGGGTTGGTTTCCGCCTGCCAATCGGCCTGGTAGCAGCCTTTTCCTGGCGCACGCGGCTCGGGTTCCGGCGTGGCTTTCGGGTTACTCCCGCAAGCCGCCAGCGAACCCGCGACGATCAACAGCGCTAAGGTCTTGACCATGTAAACACTCCTTTGCCCGGCCAAATGGACGGCCTCAGGCCTTGGCCCGGCTTTCCAGGACTTCAACGGCCGGCAGCACTTTGCCTTCGACGAACTCGAGGAACGCGCCGCCGCCGGTAGAAATGTAGGAGATCTGCTCGGCAACGCCATATTTATCGATGGCCGCCAGGGTATCGCCACCGCCAGCGATGGAGAACGCCGAGCTTTCAGCGATGGCCTGGGCCAGCACTTTGGTGCCGTTACCGAACTGGTCGAATTCAAACACGCCCACCGGGCCGTTCCACAGAATGGTCTTGGACGACTTCAGCAGCTCGGCGAAATTCGCCGCGGTCTGTGGGCCGATGTCCAGGATCATGTCGTCTGCGGCCACGTCGGCAATCAGCTTGACGGTCGCGGTGGCGCTTTCAGCGAATTCCTTGGCAACCACCACGTCCACCGGCAATGGCACGCTGACCTTGGCGGCGATTTCACGGGCGGTGTCCAGCAGGTCCGGTTCGTACAAGGATTTGCCGACCGGGTGACCGGCAGCAGCCAGGAAGGTGTTGGCGATGCCGCCACCGACGATCAGTTGGTTGCAGATCTGGCTCAAGCTGTTCAGTACGTCGAGTTTGGTCGACACTTTGGAGCCGGCAACGATAGCGGCCATTGGCTGAGCCGGGGCGCCCAGTGCTTTGCCCAGTGCGTCCAATTCGGCAGCAAGCAACGGGCCAGCAGCGGCGACTTTGGCGAACTTGGCCACGCCATGGGTCGAACCCTCGGCGCGGTGAGCGGTGCCGAAGGCGTCCATCACAAACACGTCGCACAGGGCGGCGTATTGCTTGGCCAGTTCGTCAGCGTTCTTTTTCTCGCCCTTGTTGAAGCGCACGTTTTCGAACAGAACGATGTCGCCGGCTTTCACGTCGACGCCGCCCAGGTAATCGGACACCAGCGGCACTTCGCGGCCCAGCGCCTTGCTCAAGTAGTCGGCGACTGGCTTGAGGCTGTTCTCGGCCGAGAACTCGCCTTCGGTCGGACGGCCAAGGTGCGAGCAGACCATCACGGCCGCGCCTTTTTCCAGAGCCAGCTTGATGGTCGGCAGCGAAGCCAGGATTCGCGCATCGCTAGTGACAACACCGTCCTTGACTGGGACGTTGAGGTCTTCGCGGATCAGTACGCGCTTACCTTGCAGATCGAGGTCGGTCATCTTCAACACGGTCATGGGTCGCAATTCCTGGATAGCTGTTTTAGAGAGCAGGTTTTGGTTGTGGTGCAGCTGTTTGCAAATAGTGTTCTGCAACGTCCAGCATTCGATTGGCAAAACCCCATTCGTTGTCGAACCAGGCCAGGATGTTTACCAGCCGTGGGCCGGAAACTCGGGTCTGGCTGGCATCGACGATGGCCGAATGTGGGTCATGATTGAAATCACAACTGGCGTGAGGCAACTCGGTGTAGGCCAGAAGGCCTTTGAGCGGGCCATGGGTGGCGGCCTCGCGCAGAATCCGGTTGACCTCGGTGGCGTCGGTATCGCTTACGGTCTGCATCGTAATGTCGAGGCAGGACACGTTAACCGTTGGCACCCGCACGGCTTTGGCCTGAATTCGCCCGGCAAGTTCCGGCAGCAGGCGTTCAATGCCTCGCGCCAGACCAGTGGACACCGGAATCACCGACTGGAACGCCGAACGGGTGCGGCGCAGGTCTTCATGGTGATACGCGTCGATCACCGGCTGATCGTTCATCGCCGAGTGGATGGTGGTGATCGACACATATTCCAGACCAATGGCCTGATCCAGCAGGCGCAACAGCGGCACGCCGCAGTTGGTGGTGCAGGAGGCGTTGGATACCAGCAGCTCGTCGCCGGTCAGGCAATTCTGGTTCACTCCGTAGACGATGGTGGCGTCGACATCCGCCTCGCTGGCCATCGGCTGGGAAAACAGCACCCGTGGCGCACCAGCGTCGAGGAAACGCTGGCCATCCTGACGGGTGTGGTAAGCGCCGGAGCACTCCAGCACCAGATCGACGCCCAGTGATGCCCAATCGATGCCTTCGGGGGTGGCACTGCGCAGGACCTTCACGCAGTCGCCATTAATATGCAGACAATCGCCCTCGACCCTCACTTCGCCGGGAAAGCGCCCGTGAGTGGAGTCAAAGCGTGTCAGGTATTCGATGCTGGCCATGTCGGCCAGATCGTTGATCGCGACAATTTCAAACCCGGCCGTCGAGCCTCGCTCAAACAACGCACGCAAGACGCAACGACCAATCCGGCCGTAGCCGTTGAGTGCAACTTTGTAAGGACGCGGTTGAGGCATGGGGGTTCTCGATTAGGCGCAAGTACGACACAACCCTTGTAGGAGCTGGCTTGCCAGCGAAGAGGCCATCAGGTTCAACATTGCCGTCGACTGAACAGATGCCTTCGCTGGCAAGCCAGCTCCTACAGGGGACCGCGGTGGTCGTGAAACCACCGCGTCGTGCTTAGTCTTCCAGCAGCTCTTCAGCCTGACCCAGGATGTTTTCCAGGGTGAAGCCGAACTCTTCGAACAAGGCAGGCGCAGGCGCCGACTCGCCGTAGGTGGTCATGCCGATCACGCGACCTTCCAGGCCCACGTACTTGTACCAGTAGTCCGCGTGGGCGGCCTCGATGGCGATACGCGCGCTGACCTGCAATGGCAGAACCGCTTGCTTGTAGCCAGCGTCCTGGGCTTCGAAGACGCTGGTGCACGGCATCGAAACAACGCGCACCTTGCGGCCTTGCTCGGTCAGTTTGTCGAAGGCTTGAACGGCCAGGCCGACTTCCGAACCGGTGGCGATCAGGATCAGCTCAGGCTCGCCTGCGCAATCTTTCAGCACGTAGCCGCCGCGATTGATGCACTCGATCTGCACGGCATCACGGGTTTGGTGCTGCAGGTTCTGACGGGAGAAGATCAGTGCCGATGGACCGTCGTCACGCTCCAGAGCGCATTTCCAGGCCACTGCCGATTCAACGGCATCGGCTGGACGCCAGGTATCGAGGTTCGGCGTGCAGCGCAGGCTGGCCAGTTGCTCGATCGGCTGGTGAGTCGGGCCGTCTTCGCCCAGACCGATGGAGTCGTGGGTGAACACATAGATGATGCGTTTCTTCATCAATGCCGACATGCGCACCGCGTTGCGGGCGTATTCCATGAACATCAGGAAAGTCGCGCCGTAAGGCACCAGGCCGCCGTGCAGGGCGACGCCGTTCATGATCGCACTCATGCCGAACTCGCGAACGCCGTAGTACATGTAATTGCCGCTGGCGTCTTCGGCGGTGACGCCTTTGCAACCTTTCCACAGGGTCAGGTTGGAACCGGCCAAGTCAGCCGAACCGCCGAGCAGTTCCGGCAGCAGCGGGCCGAATGCATTCAGGGCGTTCTGGCTGGCTTTACGGCTGGCGATGGTTTCGCCCTTGGCCGCGACTTCAGCGATATACGCCGAGGCTTTTTCAGCGAAGTCAGTCGGCAGATCACCGCTCAGACGACGAACCAGTTCGTTGGCCAGCTCCGGGAAAGCAGCGGAGTAAGCAGCGAAACGCTGATCCCACTCGGCTTCGGCAGCGCGACCGGCTTCCTTGGCATCCCACTCGGCATAAATGTTGGCCGGGATTTCGAACGGGCCGTGGTTCCACTTCAGTGCTTCACGGGTCAGGGCGATTTCCGCGTCACCCAGCGGGGCGCCGTGGCAGTCTTCCTTGCCTTGCTTGTTCGGCGAACCGAAGCCGATGGTGGTCTTGCAGCAGATCAGCGTCGGCTGCTCGCTTTTGCGCGCTGTTTCGATGGCGATCTTGATTTCTTCCGGGTCGTGACCGTCAACGTTACGGATCACTTGCCAGTTGTAGGACTCGAAACGCTTTGGCGTGTCGTCGGTGAACCAGCCTTCGACTTCGCCGTCGATGGAGATGCCGTTGTCATCGTAGAAGGCGATCAGTTTGCCCAGGCCCAGTGTACCGGCCAGGGAGCTGACTTCGTGGGAAATGCCTTCCATCATGCAGCCATCACCCAGGAACACGTAGGTGTGGTGATCGACGACGTTATGGCCGGGACGGTTGAACTGCGCCGCCAGGACTTTTTCTGCCAGGGCGAAACCCACGGCATTGGCCAGGCCTTGGCCCAGTGGACCGGTGGTGGTTTCGACGCCTGGGGTGTAACCGAATTCCGGGTGACCCGGGGTGCGGCTGTGCAGCTGGCGGAAGTTTTTCAGGTCATCGATCGACAGGTCGTAGCCGGTCAGGTGCAGCAGCGAGTAGATCAGCATCGAACCGTGACCGTTGGACAGCACGAAGCGGTCACGGTCGGCGAACGATGGATTGCTCGGGTTGTGCTTCAGGTAGTCACGCCAAAGTACTTCGGCGATATCCGCCATACCCATAGGGGCACCGGGATGGCCGCTGTTGGCTTTTTGCACGGCATCCATGCTGAGGGCACGAATGGCGTTGGCACGCTCACGACGGCTGGGCATCGCTGTTCTCCTGCGGATATTGAATCGAGAGTGAATAAAACGAAACGGAAAAAAGGCGAGCATTTTCCCTCACCGACCGCCCTCGGGGCAATGACAGATAGTCATCCGAAGACTTTTTTCCAATCGATAACGACGTATTCGACGGGTGAAACCTTTCCGCCGTTCGTTTGCTGACTGAACCTAACGCTGAGAAGTGCCATCTATCGAGCAATATCAAAACTTTTTGATATTGCTCTTGCGGTGATTTCTGAGCGTCACTAGACTGCTGGCCTTATGAATTTACGCGCACCTTCCATTCGACATGACGATTGCGATGAGCTGGCGGCCTTGTGCAAGGCCGGCGGCGATCCTCTGCGGCTGAATGTATTGCGCGCGCTGGCCAACGATTCGTTCGGCGTACTGGAACTGGCGCAGATCTTCAGCATTGGTCAGTCCGGCATGAGTCATCACCTCAAGGTTTTGGCCCAAGCCGATCTGGTGGCGACCCGCCGTGAAGGCAATGCGATTTTCTATCGTCGCGCCCTGCCCCACACCGATCTGTTAGGCGGCAAGCTGCACGCCGCGCTGCTGGAAGAAGTGGACAACCTGACCCTGCCGACTGACGTTCAGTCGCGGATCGGTCAGGTCCATGGACAACGGGCGGCGGCCAGCCAGGACTTTTTCTCACGGGTTGCGGAGAAGTTTCGCGCCCAGCAAGACTTGATCGCCGGCCTGCCGCAATATCGCGAAAGCGTGGTGGCACTGCTCGACAAGCTGAGTTTCGGCCCTGGCGCCACAGCCATCGAAGTGGGTCCCGGCGATGGCGGCTTTCTGCCGGAACTGGCGCGTCGTTTTGCTCAAGTCACGGCGCTGGACAACAGCCCGGCGATGCTCGATCTGGCCCGCCAGGTCTGTGAACGTGAAACGCTGGCTAACGTCAGCCTGCAATTGGCCGATGCATTGAACGGTGTAAACCTCAAGGCTGATTGCGTTGTACTGAACATGGTACTGCACCATTTCGCCGCACCGGCCGAAGCGCTCAAGCACATGGCCGACTTGCTGCAACCAGGCGGCAGCCTGCTCGTGACAGACTTATGTAGCCACAATCAGAGTTGGGCCAGGGAGGCCTGCGGTGATCTCTGGTTGGGGTTTGAACAGGACGATCTGGCCCGCTGGGCCACCGCTGCGGGACTCGTTCCCGGGGAAAGTCTCTATGTAGGCTTACGTAATGGTTTCCAGATTCAGGTCCGCCATTTTCAGCGACCGGCTGGCGACACTCACCATCGGTAAATTCAGGAAAAAATCGAGATGAGCGAATACTCCCTCTTCACCTCCGAGTCAGTGTCCGAAGGGCATCCGGACAAAATCGCCGACCAGATTTCCGATGCGGTGCTGGACGCCATCATTGCTGAAGACAAGCTCGCCCGCGTGGCGTGCGAAACGCTGGTGAAAACCGGCGTGGCAATCATCGCAGGTGAAGTCACCACGTCGGCCTGGGTCGATCTGGAAGACATCGTCCGTAACGTGATTCTCGACATCGGCTACAACAGCTCCAATGTCGGCTTCGACGGTGCAACTTGCGGCGTGATGAACATCATCGGCAAGCAGTCCCCTGACATCAACCAAGGCGTTGATCGTGCCAAGCCTGAAGACCAGGGCGCCGGCGACCAAGGCCTGATGTTCGGCTACGCCAGCAACGAAACCGACGTGCTGATGCCAGCACCTATCACCTTCTCGCACCAGTTGGTTCAACGTCAGGCGGAAGCCCGTAAATCCGGCCTTCTGCCTTGGCTGCGCCCGGACGCCAAGTCGCAAGTGACTTGCCGTTACGAAGGCGGCAAGGTTGTCGGTATCGACGCCGTTGTACTGTCGACCCAGCACAACCCTGAAGTGTCCTATAAAGACCTGCGCGAAGGCGTGATGGAGCTGATCGTCAAGCACGTACTGCCTGCCGAGTTGCTGTCCAAGGACACCCAGTTCCACATCAACCCGACCGGCCAATTCATCATCGGTGGCCCGGTTGGCGACTGCGGCCTGACCGGTCGCAAGATCATCGTCGACAGCTACGGCGGCATGGCCCGTCACGGCGGCGGCGCGTTCTCCGGCAAGGATCCATCGAAGGTTGACCGTTCGGCGGCCTACGCCGGTCGTTACGTGGCCAAGAACATTGTCGCTGCCGGCCTGGCCGAGCGCTGCGAGATTCAGGTTTCCTACGCGATCGGTGTTGCCCAGCCTACGTCGATTTCGTTGAACACCTTCGGCACCGGCAAAATCAGCGACGACAAGATCGTCAAACTGGTTCGCGAAGTGTTTGACCTGCGTCCATACGCGATCACCACCATGCTCGACCTGCTGCACCCGATGTACCAGGAAACCGCTGCGTACGGCCACTTCGGTCGCACTCCGGCAACCAAGACTGTGGGCGACGATACGTTCACCACCTTCACTTGGGAAAAAACCGACCGCGCCGATGATCTGCGCGTCGCGGCTGGCCTGTAAGACTGTTCCTGCGGCACCCAAAGCCCCGCCCGGTTCGCCGTGCGGGGCTTTTTATTGCCCGTGTCTTTTGCAGGAGCGACACACACTGAAAAACAGTCAGCCTCGTCATTGTAGAAATCCGTCCTAGCCTTCAAGCATCCCACTGAGCAAGGACGCTCTCGATGCTGCCCGACCTGCGCCTGTTTTTTTCCTTCCTGCTGACCTTCGCCTGTCTGACTACCAATGCCGCCGAATGCCCCGACTGGCCGCCCGCCCGCGCACAGGAAGAAATCACCACACTGCAACTGCAAATCGATCGTTGGGACGACAGCTACCACCGTGAAGGCCAATCGCTGATCGCCGATGAACTCTACGATCAGTCCCGCGCGCGAATGACCGAATGGCGCGAGTGTTTTGATTCAGGGTCCTCTGCCGAACCATTGCGTACGGCCGGCGGCACGCTTGCCCACCCCATCGCCCATACCGGCCTGGAAAAACTGCGCGACGGGCGCGCCGTCGAAACCTGGCTAAAAGATCGGGGAGATATCTGGATTCAGCCCAAAGTCGACGGCGTGGCGGTAACGTTGATCTACCGCAACGGCTGGCTGCACCGGGCGATCAGTCGAGGGGACGGGGTAAACGGCCAGGACTGGACTGCCTCGGCGCGCCAGATCGCCGCCATCCCTCAAAAGCTTTCGCAGCCATTGGATCTGTTGTTGCAAGGCGAACTCTATTGGCGCCTGACTGAGCACATACAAGCCCAGGCCGGCAGCCTCAATGCCCGCGCCACGGTGGCCGGGTTGATGGCGCGTAAAGCGCTGAGCCCTGAGCAAGCCGCCGGTATCGGGCTGTTTGTCTGGGACTGGCCGCAAGGCCCGAAAAGCCTGCCGGCCCGCGTGGCTACTCTGGATGAGTTGGGATTCCCGAGCACGGCGCCCTACAGTCAGCCGATCGAGGAATTTGCCGATGCCGAACGCTGGCGCGACCACTGGTATCGCTCGCCCCTGCCCTTTGCCAGCGATGGGGTCGTCTTGCGTCAGAGCCAACGCCCACCGGCCGAGCGCTGGCAGGCGAAAGCGCCTTACTGGAGCGTCGCCTGGAAATACCCTTTTGCCCAAGCGCTGGCCGAAGTTCGCAAGGTCCACTTCAAGATCGGGCGGACCGGCCGGATCACACCCGTGCTGGATCTGGCACCGGTGATACTCGATGACCGGCAAATCAAGCGCGTGAGTGTCAGCTCCCTGCAACGCTGGGAAGCGCTGGATATTCGCCCGGGCGATCAGGTCGCCATCAGCCTGGCGGGACTGACCATCCCCAGACTCGATGGTGTCGTATTGCGCAGCACCGAACGTCCTGATTTGAACGTACCACTGGCAGCAGACTTTCATCCGTTAAGCTGCTGGCAACCGACACCAGGATGCGAAAGCCAATTCCTCGCACGCCTGAGCTGGCTCAGCGGCAAACAAGGGCTGGCCTTGCCTCACGTCGGGCCGGGCACTTGGGAGAAACTGCTCAAGGCTGAACGCCTTGGTAACCTGCTCGATTGGTTGACCCTCGATGAGCAAGAGCTTGCTACCATTGACGGCTTCGGCGAGCGCAGCAGTGCTCGTCTTTTGAACAGCTTCAACAGCGCCCGGCAACGCCCGTTCGCTCGCTGGCTGAAAGCCCTGGGCTTGCCACCGACCGGCCAGGCACGTCTCGCCGATTCATGGCAGGCGCTGGCGCAACGAAACACCGAACAATGGCAGGCCGAAGCCGGCATTGGCCCGGGACGCGCAGCGCAATTGAGCGCATTTTTCCGCGACCCGCAGGTCCTGGCCTTGAGTGAGACATTACGTGTTGCCGGAATTGAGGGTTTCTAGCTGCCAGCCCTGCCTGAGAACCGGGAACCCAAAGGGGCCGATGCGCTCAAACAGCCCATCGCTACATCGAATTTTTCACCTGGAGCTTTTATGAAACTTCTTTCACCGCTCGCCTTGTTGACCCTGTGCAGCGTGATGGCCGCTCCATTGATGGCCGCCGAAGACGCACCTGGCCTGACCGGCTGCGCCGCCAAAAAACAAGGCATCATCAACCAGATCGAACTGGCCAAGTCCCGCGGCAACGCCGATCAACAGGCGGGTCTGGAAACCGCCCTGAGCGAAGTCACCGCCCATTGCACCGACGCCTCCTTGAAGAAGGAACGGGAAAACAAGGTGCTCGATGCCAAGCACGAAGTCAGCGTACGTCAGGCCGATCTCGACAAGGCGATGAAAAAAGGCGACGCCGAGAAAATCAACAAGCGCAAAGAAAAACTGGCGCAATCGCGCAAGGAATTGCAGGAAGCACTGGATGAGCTGGACAAGTAGGAGCTGGCTTGCCAGCGAAGCTTCTGGCGGTCTCAAGAACCATTCGCTGGCAAGCCACGGTCAATGATCCCGAAACTCCTTATGGCACGCACTACAGGCATCTTCGACTTTCTGCACCGCCGGCCCCAGATTGCCGATCTTGTAGGGTTGAACCTGGCTGGCGATCACCAGTTCACCGGTGGCACCCTCAAGGGTGCGGGCCATCTCCTGGAAACGTGCCTGCTTCTGCCAGACATCATCCTTGGCGCTGGTGTGATCCTCTTCGCGTACCTGCGGGAAGTGTTTCCACGGTTCATGGGACAAAGTGTCGAGCTTCACGGCACCATCAGCGAATTTCGGACCATCGAATGGAATACGCCCACGCAACATGCCGCCCAGGTCTTCGCCGGTCTTGAGCATCTGCTTGAAGATCGCCTTGCGCTGACCCAGCGGCGAATTCGGATCGACACCGCCGCAGGCGGACAAGGTCAGGCAGGCCAGCAATAAAACAAAAAGTCTTTTAAGAGTCATGGTGGCTTCAGGTCACTGGAAACGGCGGCCAGTATCCTCGCGTCACCGGCAAAGACCAATAGCCCTATTATCAATACGGGTTGTTTGAGCGCATGGAGCACTCAGGCAACCGACAAAGGAATTACTCCATGAACAGCCGTTTCAAGGCATGGCGTCACAATCTGGCCTGGACCCTACCGATGGTGGCCGTGCTGACAGGTTGCACCGGCGGCGACAGCAGCAAACCAAAAACCCACGCCCTGGCGACCTACTCCAGCGCCACCTGGGAAGCGCTTCCGGCGGTGTCCGACAACGACCTCGTCGCCGGCTTCGGCTCGTGGCGCAGCGCCTGCACCCGACTCAAGGCCGACCCGGTCTGGGGCGGCACCTGTGCGGCTTCCGCCAATGTGCAGCCAAACGCCAATGACATCCGCGGTTTCCTCAAACAGAACCTGGACGTCTATGGCCTGCGTGCCGCCAATGACAACCCCAACGGTCTGATCACTGGCTACTACGAACCGGTGTACCCCGGCAGCCTGACTCAAACCGAAGACGCCAACATCCCGGTCTACGGTGTGCCAGAGGACATGATCATCGTCTCGCTGGACAGTATCTACCCGGAACTCAAAGGCAAGCGCCTGCGCGGACGACTCGAAGGTCGCGTGCTCAAGCCATATGACGATGCGGCAACCATTGAAACCAAAGGCGTGAAAGCGCCGGTAATTGCCTGGCTGACCGACCCGATGAACCTGCAGTTCCTGCAAATCCAGGGCTCAGGTCGTATCCGGCTTGATGACGGTCGCCAATTGCGTATCGGTTACGCCGATCAGAACGGCCATCCCTATCGCCCTATCGGCCGCTGGCTGGTGGACCAGGGTGAACTGAAGAAAGAAGACGTGACCATGGGCGCTATCAGCACCTGGGCCAAGGCCAATCCGACGCGCATTCCCGAACTGCTCGGTAGCAATCCCAGCTACGTGTTCTTCACCCGCAACCCCGACAGCAATGAAGGGCCGCGCGGTTCGCTGAATGTACCGCTGACCGCAGGTTATAGCGCGGCGGTGGACCGCAAGGTGATTCCGCTCGGCAGCCTGTTGTGGTTATCGACCACGCGCCCGGACGGCAGCGCATTGGTACGCCCGGTGGCGGCTCAAGATACTGGTGGCGCAATTGCCGGCGAGGTCCGCGCGGACCTGTTCTGGGGCACGGGCGATGCGGCCGGGCAATTGGCCGGCGACATGAAACAGCAGGGTCAGATCTGGATGCTGTGGCCTAAAGGGGCGGCGTTGCCGCAAGTGCCGCAGGTGGCTGACAAACTTTAAAAGCAAAAGATCGCAGGCTTCGCCAGCTCCTGCATTGACCGCGTTCGTCGCGATATCGCGGATGAACATCGATCCCTGTAGGAGCTGCCGAAGGCTGCGATCTTTTGATCTTGCTTTCTTAAACAGACACAACAAAGAAACTGACGATCAACCCCATGCCAATGGCCCACACCAGCGACCGCAGAATCGCCCAGTCCGCCAGATAGCAAATGATGTACAGCAGCCGACTGGTGATAAATAACACCGCCAGCACATTGATCGTCACCAGATCGGCATTACCGGCCAGGTGCGCGACGATTACCGCTGCAGCAAACGCCGGTGTCACTTCGAAGCTATTCAACTGCGCCGAATGCGCACGCCTGGCCACCCCTTCGAGCGAATCCAGAAACGCCCGCGGGTCGTGATTCTGTTTCAGCCCGAACTTGCCGCCGCTGAACTTGGCGACGCCTGTGCACAAGTAAGGCAAGCAGATCGCAATCAAAATGCACCACAGAGCAACCGTCATAACGCAGTCCCTTTTTCAAGTTATAGAGAATCGAATTCCATCAGGGGTGACTAAAACTTCATCACCAACATGCCGATCAGCACCAACCCACAGGCCAAGAGCCGGGGCCTGCCGAAAGGTTCTTTCAGGTAGCGCATACCGAACAGCACCACCAGAATCACACTGATTTCGCGCAGCGCCGCCGCTTCGGCAATCGAGCCGATCTGCATGGCCCACAGCACCAGAGCGTAGCTGAACAGCACGCAAAACCCGACCGCCAACCCCAACCGCCACTGCTCGCGCCAGAACAGCATGAACGCCGGGCGCTTGCGCACCATCGCCAACAATGGGAACGGCCAGGCGCTGAACAAGGTGACCCACATCAGGTAATCCAGCAGATGGGACCAGCGCCGCAAGGCTTGGCCATCGATGAAGGTGTAGCAACCGATGCACAGTCCGATCAGCGCCACCACCGGCAGCATTGACCACGGCAGACGCACCCCGCCACCGCCCTGCCAAAGCAGGCACAACATGCCGAACGGGATCAGCAAAATCCCGAAGATCTGCTGAGCCGTCAGCACTTCCCCGGCGAAGATCAGCGTCAGTGCCAGTACCACCAGCGGCGACAGGCCGCGCATCAAGGGATAGACCAGACCCAGATCGCCGACCCGATAGGCCTGGATCAGCAGGTAGCGATAGAGCAACTCAAATGCCGCTGAAGCAAGAATCCACGGCCACATTTCCAGTGGCGGCAGCGCCACGAAGGGCAGCATCAGGGCGACAAACAGCAGGGCCACGCTGTCCATGCAGGCCACTACCAACAGCCGCTCCGCGCTGAATTTGATCAGGGTATTCCACGCCGCGTGCAACAGCGCCGCCACCAACACCAGAACCGTCGCAAGCACGGCACACTCCTTTTTGTTGCCCGCCTCTTCCTTGTAGGAGCACGGCTTGCCGGCGATATCGTTCTGGAGATCGCCATCGCCGGCAAGCCGTGCTCCTACCCAAAGCGGGGCAGAGAATTGATTCACCATATTTCCGCAGCTGTTTATACTGCAAGCGACCACGCCGCACTCAGTTGCGCACAGACTAATTCCAATAATTCCTGCCTCTGCCCGCTCTCACCGAGAACGGTCGTCGGCCTGCGTATGCCTGATCAAAGCGTCAAGACTACCGACAGAGACCTTGCGCATGCCACTCGCCTTGCTTGCACTGGCCGTTGCCGCCTTCGGCATCGGCACCACTGAATTCGTCATCATGGGCTTGCTGCCCGATGTCGCCCGCGACCTCGCCGTGAGCATTCCTCATGCGGGCTTGCTCATCACCGGTTATGCCCTGGGGGTGGTATTTGGTGCTCCGATCCTCGCGGTCGGTACCGCCAATATGCCGCGCAAAGCCACGCTGTTGGGCATGACGCTGATGTTCATTCTCGGCAATATCCTCTGCGCCCTGGCGCCGAACTACGCCACTTTGATGGCCGCGCGGGTGATCACCGCGCTGTGCCATGGTGCGTTCTTCGGCATCGGCTCGGTGGTCGCTGCCGGTTTGGTGGCACCGAACAAACGAGCCCAAGCCATTGCCATGATGTTCACCGGTCTGACGCTGGCCAACGTGCTGGGCGTTCCATTGGGCACCGCGCTCGGGCAATACGCCGGCTGGCGTTCGACATTTTGGGCCGTGTCGGTGATCGGCGTGATTGCGGCCATCGCGCAGTGGGTCTGGCTGCCCAAGGAAATCCCCATGGACAAGGCCAACCTGGCCAGCGAGTTCAAAGTGCTGGGCAAGGTCAACGTGCTGATGGCGCTGGGCATGAGCGTGCTGGCGTCCACCAGTCTGTTCAGCGTGTTCACCTATATCGCACCGATTCTGCAAGACATCACCGGTGTCAGCCCGCATGGCGTGACGATCATGTTGCTGTTGTTCGGGGTCGGTCTGACGGCGGGCAGCATGCTTGGCGGCCGATTGGCGGACAGTCGTTTGCTGCCTTCTCTGGTGGGTATGGCCCTGGCCGTGGTCGTCGTGCTGGCCGCTTTCAGTCAGACCAGTCACTCAGTGATCCCGGCAGCGATCACACTGGTGTTGTGGGGAATCTTCGCGTTCGCGCTGTGCCCGATCCTGCAATTGCTGATCATCGATCAGGCCCATGAAGCGCCGAACCTTGGGTCGACGTTGAATCAAAGCGCATTCAATCTCGGCAACGCAGCGGGGGCATGGATTGGTGGGCTGGTTGTGGCCAGTGGCGAGGACCTGGCGGATTTGCCATGGACCGGCGCACTGATCAGCGGGTTGACGGTACTGACGGCGCTGTTTTTCATCTACCTGCAACGTCGCAGTGCCGCTGCGATTGATGTGGCCGGCTGACACTGCTGTGTCATAGCAAACAGCCGAAGAGAAAAGCGGAATTGAATGCCCAGACAAATTGGACGCAAGCTGTATGACGTTTCCTCAAACCTTTACACCAACCCTATGATGTTCACCTGAAAGGTTTATTCCAGAGCCTTTCAGTCATGCCCCGTCGCCTTTCACAGCAGTTTCGGGCATTTGTCCCAAGCCATTACCCAGTGTTCTCGAGTCCCCCTCGACTCTCCTAAAGTGCAGCTTCCACATTAGCTCTCAAAGGAAGAGACACTCATGCTCAGCATATCCGCGCCCCAAACATCTTCAGTGCGCCAATCGAGCAACTCGGAAAATGCCATTCGAGGCCCATCGTCAGGCCCTGCTGACCATGATTGGGGCGATTTCACGACGGGCTCCAAGCACATCGGTCAAGGTCCGTCCGAAACCCTGGTGCAATCATTAACCGAGCGAGAGATGACAATCCGCCGCTATGACGATGGCGTAGTTGAAATAGACCTCAAGCGTCCCGACATCGACCGCTTGGTCCTCAGCGGCGGGGGGGCCAAGGGCGTGGCGTTCTCAGGGATGGTGAAAGCACTGGAGCAGCATCAGACGCTGGACAAGATCCGAAGTATCTTCGGCTCATCAGCCGGCGCAATTTCGGCAGCTTTTCTGGCCAGCGGCATGGGCCATGCAGACTTCGACAAGATGTCGGACGAGACCAACCTCGTTTCCCTGCTCGACAGTCACAACAAGGTTGTGGGACCGATTCAGCACGTCAGTTCCGTCATCGGCAAAGGCATCGCGAAAATCCCGGGAAAGACTGGCACCATCGGACGACTGCTGTTCGATCTGATGCCTCGCCTCCAGTCCAAAGCCGTGCCGCTGGAAGAACTGCTTCACGAGAAAATGGTCGAGTCGATTCAATCACGCTTCACCCAGGCCCTTCACGACCCACAACGACAGCTTTCGCAGGCGACCAAGGACTGTGTAGAAAAAATAAACACCAACGGTTATGTGACATTTGGTGATCTGGCGACGCTGAGCAAAGACATGCCTGAAATAAAGCAACTGCATATTACCGGAACGGCCATGTTCGACGAACGTCCCCAAATGGTAGTGTTCAACGCCAGCCTGACCCCGGAGATGGACGTGGCTCGCGCCGCCCATATTTCAGGTTCGTTGCCCGTCGTTTTCCAAAAGCCCTCGGAACAAGGATTGCCCTTTCAGACTGACGAGGAGCGAACTTCCTTCCAGGACGGCGGAATCATGCTCAACACACCAGTCGTGGACCTTTACGAGCCTCAATTCCCAATGAGCCCAATTTCCGAAAGCGATCAGTTGATCCTCAAGTTCGAGAGCGGGAATGGCGGCAATAAAAAAGATCGTGGAACGCTGACCTCAGCACTGGCCGACAAATTTGTCGGCGTGAGCTATGCAGCTCGGGATGCACAGGAAGCGAGCGGCATCAAAGCCTTTGAAAAGCAGACAATCATCGTTCCATTGAAGACTGAAAAAGGTGATTTTACGGGCACGTTGAACGGCACCGTCAACTTCAGCATGCCGTTAGAACACAAAAACAACCTGCAACAGAAACTGGACATTGAGGTGAGTGAATACCTCAAACGTCATGAAAGCAGCGAGACGTATACATTCAACTCAATCGGCGGCGCACTACTGGCCCTCGATGATCGAATGTTCGACGCTGCAGCGAATGAGCTGCAAAACGATCCGGCTTGTGCAGAAGTCATCAACTTCCGCCAGCAAGCTCAACAGACAATGGCGAATTTAAGCCAGGCCCTGATCGAGGCGAAAGCCACAAGCCCCGACAAGTTGGACCTTACTGCTCCACTGAAAGATGCCATCAACCGTTTTGATCAACTCGACAATACGCCGGGCAAGATTGAATGGCTGGCGAAAAAGCTCAACCATGGAAACGTTCCGAATTACATGGAGCTGCTTCAAGTGGTTAAACGCATTGACGCGGAGACTGCGGGGCCAAAATCCGTTGTGCTGACTAAAGCGATCGAGGAAATGGGTGTCCGCGACATCAAAACCAAGAGCGAAAACTTCATTCGCGAAGTGATCTACCCCTCCTTATACCGTCTCGACCAGCCTGATTCGAACGTCAAAGTGCTGACAAGGGCAATCTCCGATTTGCGAGAGTCGAAGAACCCCGCGGACTTCAACGCTGTACTCAATCGGATCGCCGACTCATACGTCTCGCGCAACTTCCCGAATTCGTCGCGCCCCTTCAAATCGACCACGGTCGATCAAGCGCGGGCATGGCTGATTCCTGACCGATAAACACACATTGCAGAATGAATCGGGTAAGCAACTACCAATGCCTTGCCCGACTTTACTGTTTAGCGCTTGGGTGATTCCGGCCCAGCCTTGCTGCCATCGTCTTTCGGTACGCCGCTTTCACTGCGAATCTGCGCATGACTGATCAACGCGAAAATAAAACTGCCACCAATGATGTTTCCCACCAGCGTGGGGCCTGCGAATACCAGCCAGAAATCCCTCCACGGCAACTCGCCGGCAAACACCAGGTACGAAACCTCGACCGATCCGACCACGATGTGAGTGAAATCTCCCAGGGCCATGAAATAGGTGATGAGGATGATGATCCACATCTTGGCGCTTTCCATGGATGGGATCATCCAGACCATGGTGGCGATCATCCAGCCGGAGATGATGCCTTTGGCGAACATTTTGCTGGCATCGTTCTCCATGACCTTGCGCCCGATGTCGAGGAAGGCCAGATCGGTCTTTGTGTCGAAAATCGGCAAGTGCAGCATCACATACGCCACCAGTAAAGTGCCGCAGAGGTTGCCCACCAGCACTACCGACCACAGCCGAAACAACCGACCGAAATTACCCAGCGTAGGCTTGCTCATGATCGGCAGCACGGCAGTCAGGGTGTTTTCGGTGAAGAGTTGCTGACGGGCGAGAATCACTGCGAGAAAACCTGCGCAGTAGCCGAAACTGGCGATCACCTTGAAGCCTTCGCCGTCCGGCAGACGCGCGTTGAGCAGCCCCATGCCCATCAGTGACAAACCCATGGTCAAACCCGCAGCCAGGGCTGACCACCACAGCGCCGCGACGCTACGCTCGAGTTCCTTATCGCCTTGGGTGCGAATGATTTCGTGCAGCACCGCCGCGCGCGGTGGCTGGTTCTTGTCGACCTCGCGCTGCTCTTGCGCCGAGAGGTCCGGGGTCTTGCCGTCTTTGGGCGTGTCCATAAAGCTCCTGAACCGGTGGCGTGTCGTTTAATTACGACACGCGGGGTTCGGAGCTGTTCACTCGCCATAGGGCGGCAATCACCCGCCGATGGCATCATCCTTGAACTGGTCTTTGACGTACCTGATCTCGGTCCGGCCATGCGGCGCGGGCAGGCCGTCTTCACCGAGGTTCACGAAGACCATCTTCTCCACCGTCAGGATGCTCTTGCGGGTGATTTTGTTGCGCACTTCGCAAGTCAGCGTGATCGAGGTGCGACCGAACTCGGTGGCGGTGATGCCCAGCTCGATGATGTCGCCCTGGCGCGAGGCACTGACAAAGTTGATTTCGGAAATGTACTTGGTGACCACGCGCTGATTACCCAGCTGGACAATGGCGTAGATCGCCGCTTCTTCGTCGATCCAGCGCAACAGGCTGCCGCCGAACAGTGTGCCGTTGGGGTTGAGGTCTTCGGGTTTTACCCATTTGCGGGTGTGGAAATTCATGTTCACTCCTGACCGTCTTGCCGATTGATGCCGGGCATCATGGCAGAGCCCGCCCCAAGCCTCTATTAAGCATCGACTATGGTCTCGATTACCGTTCGGACGTTGACCAACAGAAACACTTTGGAAGTATCGTCTACACGGCTATAATCGCCACCGTTTCAAAACGGTCATCTTCGGTTGCTACCGTTTTCCCGCCACCTGTCCGAGGGGCGCTGCAGCAGGTTCGACCTGTCAGGCTCGGATGGGGCGTTGCCTGGCCACGGCCAGACACTAAACGCACAACGGCGCCCATTCGCATACATTACGAATGGAGGCTCTTCATGAGCGCTGTTATCACGCCTGTAGATTTTAACGATTACAAAGTCGCCGACATGTCCCTGGCTGCCTGGGGCCGTCGTGAAACCATCATCGCCGAATCCGAAATGCCAGCCCTGATGGGTCTGCGCCGCAAATACTCCGCCGAGCAACCGCTCAAAGGCGCGAAGATTCTCGGCTGCATCCACATGACCATTCAGACTGCCGTGCTGATCGAAACCCTGGTAGCCCTGGGTGCCGAAGTGCGTTGGTCGTCCTGCAACATTTTCTCGACTCAGGACCAGGCCGCTGCCGCTATCGCTGCTGCCGGTATCCCGGTTTTCGCCTGGAAAGGCGAGACTGAAGAAGAGTACGAGTGGTGCCTGGAGCAAACCATCCTCAAGGATGGCGCGCCTTGGGATGCCAACATGATCCTCGATGACGGCGGCGACCTGACCGAGCTGCTGCACAAGAAATACCCGGCGATCCTGGACCGCGTCCACGGCGTCACCGAAGAAACCACCACCGGCGTTCACCGTCTGCTGGACATGCTGGCCAAGGGCGAGCTGAAAATCCCGGCCATCAACGTCAACGACTCGGTGACCAAGAGCAAGAACGACAACAAGTACGGCTGCCGTCACAGCCTGAACGACGCGATCAAGCGCGGCACCGACCACCTGCTGTCCGGCAAGCAAGCGCTGGTCATCGGTTACGGTGACGTGGGCAAGGGCTCGGCCCAGTCCCTGCGTCAGGAAGGCATGATCGTTAAAGTCTCCGAAGTCGACCCGATCTGCGCCATGCAAGCCTGCATGGACGGTTTCGAACTGGTTTCGCCGTTCATCGACGGTATCAACAACGGTACCGAAGCGAGCATCGACAAAGCGCTGCTGGGCAAGATCGACCTGATCGTGACCACCACCGGCAACGTTAATGTTTGCGACGCAAACATGCTCAAAGCCCTGAAGAAGCGCGCTGTGGTCTGCAACATCGGTCACTTCGACAACGAAATCGACACCGCTTTCATGCGCAAGAACTGGGCATGGGAAGAAGTGAAGCCACAGGTTCACAAGGTTCACCGCACAGGTGCAGGCAGCTTCGACGCTCAGAACGACGACTACCTGATCCTGCTGGCCGAAGGCCGTCTGGTTAACCTGGGTAACGCCACTGGCCACCCAAGCCGCATCATGGACGGCTCGTTCGCCAACCAGGTGCTGGCTCAAATCTTCCTGTTCGGCCAGAAGTATGCCGACCTGTCGCCAGCCCAGAAAGCCGAGCGCCTGACCGTTGAAGTACTGCCGAAGAAACTCGACGAAGAAGTGGCCCTGGAAATGGTTCGCGGTTTCGGTGGCGTGGTCACTCAACTGACCAAGCAACAGGCTGACTACATCGGCGTGACCGTCGAAGGCCCGTTCAAGCCGCACGCTTACCGCTACTGATCGGTCCTGCTGTCCGCTCCCCATCGGAGCGGACTTATGCAGGAACCACGCGCGCTCTCTAGGAGCGAAGCTTGCTCGCGAACGCTCGACCACGGTGCTGCTGAAACACCGCGGCGCCAGTTTCGCGAGCAAGCTTCGCTCCTACAGAGAACGTAGCGTCCTGCAAGGCTTATACGCTTCCAAGGATATGACCATGTCCCAAGACCGTCGCTACAGCTTCGAGTTCTTCCCTACGAAGACCGATGCTGGGCATGAAAAACTGATCGCCACTGCCCGTCAGCTGGCGACCTACAATCCCGACTTCTTCTCCTGCACCTACGGCGCTGGCGGTTCGACCCGTGATCGCACCCTCAACACCGTGTTGCAGCTTGAAAGCGAAGTCAAAGTCCCTGCCGCACCGCATTTATCTTGTGTGGGCGACAGCAAGGACGATATTCGTGGCCTGCTGAGCCAGTACAAGGCAGCCGGCATCAAGCGTATCGTTGCGCTTCGCGGTGACCTGCCCTCAGGCATGGGCATGGCCAGCGGCGAGATGCGTCATGCCAATGACCTGGTTGAATTCATTCGTGAAGAAACCGGCGATCATTTCCACATCGAAGTCGCCGCTTACCCGGAAATGCATCCGCAAGCACGCAATTTCGAAGACGATCTCAACAACTTCGTGCGCAAGGCCAACGCCGGTGCCAGCAGTGCGATCACCCAGTATTTCTTCAACGCCGACAGCTATTTCTACTTTGTCGAGCGTATACGGGCGAAAGGTGTGAACATCCCGATCGTGCCGGGGATCATGCCGATCACCAACTACAGCAAGCTGGCGCGATTCTCTGACGCTTGCGGTGCGGAAATCCCGCGCTGGATCCGCAAGCAACTGGAAGCCTACGGCGACGACACCCAGAGCATCCAAGGCTTTGGTGAGCAAGTCATCACCGAGATGTGCGAACGCCTGCTGCAAGGTGGCGCTCCAGGGCTGCATTTCTACACGCTGAACCAGGCTGAGCCGAGTCTGGCGGTGTGGAATAACCTGAAGTTGCCGCGTTAAAAGTCGTTAAAGCAAGATCAAAAGATCGCAGCCTTCGGCATCTCCTACAAAGGTACGTATCCCCCTGTAGGAAATGTCGAAGGCTGCGATCTTTTGCTTTCCGGCGCCCCTTTATTGTGCAGCCATATCCTGAATCAGAGCTTCTGGATCCGGTTTCTGGCTCTTTATGATTTCTCGTCGTAATCTCAAGCCATGCCCTTGATCGTCCAGTTACTGACCGTGCTTCTATTCACTTGCCTGAGCTTCACCGCTCGGGGCGAGAAGTTGCGTATTGTCACCGAACCCTGGGCACCTTATGTGTATGAGGAAAACGGTAAGTCTCTGGGACTCGACTACGAAGCCACGGCCATCGTCTTCAAACGTCTGGGAATCGACGTGGAATGGCAGTTTCTGCCATGGAAACGCTGCCTGTCGATGCTTGAGCAAGGCCAGGCGGATGGCGTGCTGGATATTTTCCACAGCGATGAACGCGACGCGACCCTGCTCTACCCCAGCGAACCGCTCTCGCAAGTCGAATTCGTGATGTTCTACGCCAACGAGCGACCGTATCCGTTTCGCACGCTGGACGATCTGAAAGGCCTGACCATTGGCACCTCGCCGGGCTATCTGTACAGCAAGGACTTCAGCGAATCGACGCTGTTCACCCAAGAGTCGGCGCCCACCCATGAAGCCAACTTCGGCAAACTGGTGCGCGGCCGCATTGACCTGCTGATCACTGATCGCCGGGTCGGCCAGTACTTGCTCGATCAACTGAACATCCGCGACAAGATCACCGAGAACCCGATCATCATCAGCCAGCAGAGCCAGTTTCTGGCGGTGCGCCGCAATGCCGGGATGGATTTGTTGGTGCAGCGTTTCGGTGCCGAGCTCAAACGCTTCAAGCGCGAGCCGGCCTATGCAGAACTGAGCGCCCGCTATGGCGCCGGCCCGATTACCGAAGCACGGGCCGCCAGCGCCACCGCAACCGGCGGAAAAACCGTTGAGCAGCAGGAAAGCGGCGCGCAGTGATTGCTCTGTTATACTCCGGCCTTCCCGCCAGGCTCACGCCCGGACGCTCGGACTCGTTCAAGGCATCTCGACCCCGCTACAGCGCAGCTTTTCAGCCCGCGCGAGCGCTCCAGACGAGCCTTCGAGGCCCAGCAGGACCGGACGGGATTGCGTCCTCTTAAACGCGATTCGCGCCAGGCAAGACTCCCATTGGGCCAAGCCCTAACTAAAACAGGATTACTCATGTCCTTTGCTTCCCTCGGTCTCTCCGAGGCTTTAGTCCGCGCCATCGAGGCAGCGGGCTATACCGAGCCTACTCCGGTGCAACAGCGGGCCATTCCCGCCGTGTTGCAAGGTCGCGACCTGATGGTTGCGGCACAGACAGGTACTGGTAAAACCGGCGGCTTTGCCCTTCCGATTCTGGAGCGGTTGTTCCCCAACGGTCACCCGGACAAATCCCAGCGTCACGGCCCGCGCCAACCGCGCGTACTGGTCCTGACCCCTACTCGCGAACTCGCGGCCCAGGTGCACGAGAGCTTCAAGGTCTATGCCCGTGACCTGAAGTTCGTCAGCGCCTGCATCTTCGGCGGCGTCGGCATGAACCCACAGGTTCAGGCCATGTCCCGCGGTGTCGACGTGCTGGTAGCCTGCCCAGGTCGCCTGCTCGACCTCGCCGGCCAAGGCAGCGTCGACCTGTCCCACGTGGAAATCCTCGTGCTGGACGAAGCCGACCGCATGCTCGACATGGGCTTTGTCCATGACGTGAAGAAGGTTCTGGCCCGCCTGCCAGCCAAACGGCAAAACCTGCTGTTCTCGGCGACGTTCTCCAAGGACATCACCGACCTCGCCGGCAAGCTGCTGCACAACCCGGAACGCATCGAAGTCACGCCGCCGAACACCACGGTCGAGCGGATCGAACAGCGCGTATTCCGCCTGGCTGCCAGCCACAAGCGCTCGTTGCTCGCGCACCTGATCACCGCCGGTGCCTGGGAACAGGTGCTGGTGTTCACCCGCACCAAACACGGCGCCAACCGTCTGGCCGAGTACCTGGACAAACACGGCCTCACCGCCGTCGCGATCCACGGCAACAAGAGCCAGAACGCCCGCACCAAAGCCTTGGCCGATTTCAAGGCCGGGGAAGTACGCATTCTGGTCGCCACCGACATCGCCGCTCGCGGCCTGGACATCGACCAATTGCCTCACGTGGTCAACTTCGAATTGCCGAACGTCGACGAAGATTACGTGCACCGTATCGGTCGTACCGGCCGCGCCGGTCGTTCGGGCGAGGCGATTTCGCTGGTGGCCCCGGATGAAGAAAAACTGCTGAAAAGCATCGAGCGCATGACCAAGCAGAAGATTGCCGACGGCAACCTGATGGGCTTCGATTCCAGCGCCGTGGAAGCCGAGAAACCTGAAGTCCGCGAGCGTCCGGATGTGCGTAACCCGCGCAACCCACGTGGCCCGCGCGGCGATGGTCCGAACGGCAGCGGTGGTGGTGGCGGTCGTAAAGACAAAGGCAAGGACAAGGGCGGCAAGGAAAAACCTGCTGCTGGCCGTGGCGAGCGTCCTGCACGTGAACACAAGCCTCGCGAAGGCACCCCGGCCCGTGAACAACAGCGCCCGGCACCTCGCGCCGCCGCTGACCGTGCTCCGGACGAGTTCCTGGACGACGATGTCGATAACTTCGGCAACCGCGTCGACTACGTGCCTCAAGCCAAACCTGCTCAGGGCCGTGGTCGCCGTCCGGGCGCTCCGGCACAAGGCGCAGGCGCAAGTGCTCCGCGCACCGGCCAGCCACAAGGTCGCCAGAGCGGTCCGCGCAACAGCAGCGGCGCAACCACCGGTACGCCACCGGCCAAGCGTAGCGGCCCACGCAGCGGTGCTCCACGTGATGGCCAGGCCCGTCGTGAAGAGTCCCGCAACCGCCGCCCGGCCCGTGACGAACAATCTCGTTCGGAACCGGCCGTGCAGAACCCGCGGGGCCCGGCACCGAAGATCATTCACAAGGAGTCGAAAAGCGATCGCTTCCCGACACCTGAGCAACTGGATCAACTGCCAGGCCGTCCGCGCGGCGAAAAACCAGCGTTGCTGACACGCAATCGCTGAGTTTTTCAAAGCCATGAAAAATGCCCCGGATCGCGAGATTCGGGGCATTTTTTTATGCTTCAACATAACCCTGTAGGAGCGAGCGGTGCGGCGATCCGACTTGCCCGCGGAGACGTCATCCGCCACACCGCAAAAACCGAGTCGCCCCTTCGCCGGCAAGCCTGGCTCCTACAGGGTCATGTGTCGATCGGCCCGAACCCGTCAGAAACAAAAAACGCCCCTGATCGTTAGAGCAGGGGCGCTTTTTATTCAAACAGCGAAATTCACTTCGCTTTCACACCTTCAAATGTAACGTACAACTCGACCACGTCGGACGCTGGACCCAGATCTTTCTGTTTGCCGAAGTCGGAACGTTTGATGCTGGTGGTGCCTTCGAAGCCGGCACGGTAGCCGCCCCATGGATCCTTGCCTTCACCCAGGAAGGTGGCCTTGACCACGATTGGCTTGGTCACACCCAGCAGGGTCAAGTTACCGGTGACGTCGGCAGTGTCTTTACCCGCGGCGTTTTTGCCGGTGGATTTGACGCTGGTGGAGACGAACTTGGCGTCGGCGAATTTGCCCACGTTCAGGAAGTCACCGCTGGCGATGTGCTTATCGCGTTCGGCGTGGTTGGTGAACACGCTGGCGGTGCGCACATTGAACTCGATCTTGCTATCTTCAGGCTTGGCAGCGTCGAAGTTGAACTTGCCGTCGATATCCTTGAAGGTACCGGTGATGTAGCTGTAACCCAGGTGGCTGATCTTGAAGTCAACGAAGGCGTGTTGGCCTTCCTTGTCGACCACGTAGTCGGCCGCCATCACGTTAGCGGACAGCAGAGCAGAACCGATTGCCAGAGCGGCGAGAGTCTTTTTCAACATGCTTTCTATTCCTTGGGAGTCGAGGTTGAATATCAGGCTTTGCGTCCCAGCATTCGCGTCAGGGTCGCATCACGATCGATAAAGTGGTGTTTCAATGCTGCCAACGCATGGAGGCCGGAAAAAATTACCAGCACCCAAGCCAGGTACAAATGGATCACACCAGCGGTGTCTGCCTGGTCCGGTAGTCCGGAAACCAGTGCAGGAACTTCAAACAGGCCAAACACCGGGATCCCGACACCGTCTGCGGTGGAAATCAGGTAACCGGCAATCATCACAGCGAACAGCCCGAGATAGAGGAAGGCATGGCCGAACACAGCGCCAAGGCGCGTCATGCGGCTATAACTTTGCAGGGGCGGCGGCGGTGGGCTGAGAAAGCGCCACAACACCCGCAGCAACATGACCGCGAACAACACCAGACCAATGCTCTTGTGCAAATCCGGCGCATCTTTGCGCCAGGTGCTGTAGTAGTCGAGACCGACCATCCACAGCCCCAATGCGAACAGGCCGAAGACGGCGAGCGCCACACCCCAGTGCATGAAGATGCTGACCCAACCGTAGCGGGAAGAAGAGTTACGTAGCTGCATTGCCCAAATCCTGTAAGAACTGCGACCAAGACTATCGAGTTATCTATCGATTTAAAGCGGAAAATTTCGCTCTGAAATATCGAGAAATACGATCAAGACCTTGGATTCGAGATGTTAAGAGAGTGTTAACCGGGTGAAAAACCTTCAGCCATCGTTCCCATTTTCACTGCCAGCGCCTTACCACTCGTCAGAACTGTCATATCTGGCAGTAGTGCCATTTCGGGTCATTGATGAATCTGGACTCGAATATTTGCTCGAGCGGCCGAAAAGGAGTTTTACGATGAGTCACAATTCGAGTTCCCCCCCGTGATAATGAGCAATCAATCCAATTCGATACCCGTAGGAGAAGGACCGCGAGGGATAGCCATCAGCAGTGATGGGGCTCGTGTGCTTGTTTGCAATTACATTTCAGGCAATGTCTCAGTCATCGATACCCGGAGCAAAAAGGTAATCCGCACCATTGCCGTCGAGCGTTACCCCCAAAACATCACCCTTAGCCCTGGCGGAAAAAGAGCTTACGTAACCAACTACGGTTCGGGCTCGGTTTCAGTGATTGATACCGAAACATACGAAATGGGTAACGTCACGGTGGGGAGACACCCTTGGGGAGTCGTCGTGAGCCGCGACGGGAAACAGGTTTACGTCACGGTTCGACAGGATAAAGAGTGGTTGGCAATTATTGACGCCCGCACTTACGCGGTGAGCAGAGTGCGAGGATTACCCTCACCGTCCATCAGTGTGGATATCAGCCAGGACGATTCGCGTCTTTATATTTCCAGCACCAACCCCCCTGGCGCCCCTTATCAGGACGCGCTCACGGTCATCGACAGCAAGACGTTCGAAGTCATCGACATCATCAAAACCGCACTATATCCGTCAGCGGTTACCGTCAGCCCCGACGGCAGAGAAGTGTATGTCGTGGGTCAGGACGCTCGAAAACTTACCGTGCTGGACACTCGGTCATTGACCACCCGGCATTTCGACTTTGTGGCTTGCGAAGGGAAGATTGTATTCGGCGAAAAAAGCGCTTATGCCGTCGATCAAACCAACAAGGAGATCGTGGAAGTGAATACCGCCACGCACAAGATTATTCGCAGGGTTCCCATCCCTGGTGCTTGCGAACCGTATGACATGGTGCTTGATCGACACCGTGCGTATATCAGCGACTATCAGAACGACGAAGTCCATATCGTCGATCTGCCTCAGATATAAGCCGCGCCCTGTAGGCGCGCCCGCGAAACCGGTGTGTCAGGCAACATCAATGTTGACTGTACCGCCGTCTTCGCGGGTAAGCCCGCTCCTACTGCGTCTTGGTTTCAGTCGTTGCCGGGATCTTCGCAGCGGTACTGGCCACCGGTTTCTTCACGGGTTCAGTCTTTTTCGCCGTCGCCTTGACCGGCGCTTTTTTGGTCTCGGTTTTAGCCGCCGGCTTTTTCACGGGAGCTTTCTTGACCGGTTCGGCTTTCACCGGCACCGCTGGCTTCGGTGGCTCAACCGGTACTGGTGCTGGGGCCGGCGCAGCTACTGGGGCCGGCACGGGAGCAACCGGTGCCACTGGTTCTGGCGCCTTGGTCGGTGCCGGTTTGTCGTCAGAACCACCGAACAGATTGCTGAAGAAGTTGCCTTTCTTCGCCGCCACTGCACCTGCCGCTGCTGCGGTCGCCGCCGGAACAACTTTCGCCGGCTCAAACGATTTGCCCGCCGCCAGGTCTTCTACCTGACTGGCCGCACGCTGACCGGTGCGCAACGCGCCTTCCAGAGTGCCTGGGTACAAGGTATCAGTGTGCTCGCCGGCAAAGGCTACACGTTGCAGCGGACGCTCCCACAGGCGCCAGTATTTACTGATCTGGCCCGGGCCGAAGGCCAGGTAAGCGCCACCCATCGATGGGTCGGTGCTGTAGCGACGGATTTCATAACCGGTGAACGAACCGCGTGCCTGTGGATAAAAGGCGTGCAGACGAATCAGTACCTGATCGACCATCTGCTTGTCGCCGAAGGCCTGCATCACGCGCGCGTTGTCGCCGGACAGGTTGATCACCACGTTGGCGCCACCCTTCAGGGCCGGCTCGATCCACAACATGCCCAGACCGGCGTTGCTGTAGATCTCGCCTGACATGCGCGCCTTGCTTTCCCACACCGGCGTCTTGAACTTCAGCATGATCTGGTCGCGCCAACCGTAGTTGGTGCCTTTGATCGCGCCCAGGTGCTGAGCATCCAGCGCCGGGGTCATCTGAATCTTGTTCAGTGCGCGCAACGGCACGGCCAGCACGACGTAGTCCGCGTGATAGCCAACGCTGCCGACTTTGACGGTCACCCCGTCCTTGTCCTGAGTAATGGCCGAAACCGGGGAGCTGGTCTTGATGGTTTTCAGTTGTTTGACGAAAGCCTGGGCCAGCACCGGGCTGCCGCCAGGCAGACGCGAGGCGCGCAGGTCACGGTCGGCAACGCCACGGTAGACGCGGCTCTGTTGCGCGAAGTACAGCAGCGACAGGCGCGAAGGTTCGTCATAGCGGGTACGAATCTGCTGATTCACCAACTGACGCGCAGTGGTCGGCAGATTCAGACGATCGAGCCAGTTGGACACGTTGATCTGGTCCAGGGCAAACAGCGTGCTGTTGGCGGCCGGGTTTTGCGGGTCCTCGATCGAGCGCGCCAGATCATCCAGGGTCTTTTCGTAGCGTTTCAGCGCTTCGGCGGTGGCCGGCTGTTTAGTCGCCAGATCGGCGGCGGTGAAGTATTCACCATCGATCAGATAGCCTGGGGTGCGTACGAATTCAGGGGCTGGCGTGGTGGTCAGCTTGAACGTCGAGATGTACTTGTTCAGCACCGGCTGGGTCTTGTCGTTGCCGACCCACTCACTGGTGGCCATGCCGGAGCGACCGCCCAAAGTCGGTTTGGCTTCCAGCAGGGTGACCTGCCAGCCTTTGTTCTGCAGTTCGTACGCCGCGGTGAGGCCCGAAAGCCCGCCGCCGACCACGATCACCGTTTTATCCTTGGCCAGCGCCGAAACGCTGAACAGCCCCAACATCACCAGCGCACAGGCGCGCAGCCAACCAGCAGACATTCAGCGAACTCCGGAAATACACGAGGAAATAGCGGTTTTACGAGTCAGACGACTCAAAGAACCGCGAAGAATACGTCAGCCATCAAAAGGCCGCCAGCGACGTCTATCCACCTATACAAAGTAGCTCAATCGACACAATGGGTTGTCCCGATGACGCGCATTGCATAGGCTTGCGCGATTGTTTGCCCGCGCACCAAGCGAGCCGCCTCGAGGAGACTGAACATGGGCCTGAATAATCAGTGGATGCAACGCGATCTCGCGGTGTTGTGGCATCCCTGCACCCAGATGAAAGACCACGAACAGCTGCCGCTGATCCCGATCAAGCGCGGCGAAGGCGTCTGGCTGGAAGACTTCGAAGGCAAACGCTATCTCGACGCGGTCAGCTCCTGGTGGGTCAACGTGTTCGGTCACGCCAACCCGCGGATCAACCAGCGCATCAAGGATCAGGTCGATCAGCTGGAACACGTGATCCTCGCCGGTTTCAGCCATCAGCCGGTGATCGAACTGTCGGAGCGTCTGGTGAAGATGACGCCTGAAGGCCTGACCCGGTGCTTCTACGCCGATAACGGTTCGTCGTGCATCGAAGTCGCGCTGAAAATGAGCTTTCATTACTGGCTCAACCGCGGCCAGCCGAACAAGAAGCGCTTCGTCACCCTCACCAACGGTTACCACGGCGAAACCATGGCGGCGATGGCGGTGGGCGACGTGCCGCTGTTCACCGAAACCTACAAAGCCCTGCTGATGGACACCATCAAGGTGCCGAGCCCCGATTGCTACATGCGCCCCGAGGGCATGAGCTGGGAAGAACACTCGCGCAATATGTTCGCCGCCATGGAGCAGACGCTGGCCGACAACCACGACACCGTGGCCGCCGTGATTCTGGAGCCGCTGATTCAGGGCGCCGGCGGGATGCGCATGTATCACCCGGTGTACCTCAAGCTGCTGCGCGAAGCCTGTGATCGTTATGGCGTGCACTTGATCCACGATGAAATCGCCGTCGGCTTCGGCCGCACCGGAACGATGTTCGCCTGCGAACAGGCCGGCATCCGCCCGGACTTCCTCTGTCTGTCCAAGGCCCTGACCGGCGGTTACCTGCCATTGGCGGCCTGCCTGACCACCGATGAGGTCTACAGCGCCTTCTACGACGACTACCCGACCCTGCGCGCCTTCCTGCATTCCCACAGCTACACCGGCAATCCGCTGGCCTGTGCGGCCGCATTGGCGACCCTGGATATCTTCGAAGAAGACAACGTCATCGAGAACAACAAGGCCTTGGCCCAGCGCATGGCTTCCTCCACCGCGCACCTGGCCGATCACCCGAACGTTGCCGAAGTGCGCCAGACCGGTATGGTCCTGGCCATCGAGATGGTCAAGGACAAAGCCAGCAAAACCGCTTACCCGTGGCAGGAACGTCGCGGTTTGAGAGTGTTCCAGCATGCGCTGGAGCGTGGTGCTTTATTGCGGCCGTTGGGCAGCGTGGTGTATTTCCTGCCGCCGTACGTGATTACCCCGGAGCAGATCGACTTTCTGGCCGAAGTGGCCAGCGAAGGCATCGACATCGCCACCCGTGACAGCATCAGCGTGGCGGTGCCGAAGGACTTTCATCCGGGCTACCGTGATCCGGGCTAGTTTCTCTCGTTCCCACGCTCTGCGTGGGAATGCAGCCGGGGACGCTCCGCGTCCCAAAAGCGGACGCGGAGCGTCCGGTGAGGCATTCCCACGCAGAGCGTGGGAACGATCAGTTCAGACGAATTACAGAGACCATTGATGAGACTGTCCCGCTTCTTTATCGACGCCCCCTTGAGCATCGGCGAACACGAGCTTCCCGAAGCCCAGGCCCATTACATCAGCCGCGTGCTGCGCATGGCCGAGGGTGATGCGGTGCAATTGTTCGACGGCTCGGGCCATGAGTTTCGCGGCACGTTGGCGGAAGTCGGCAAGAAGCGCGTCTCGGTGCGCATCGATGAAAGCTTCGCCGGGCAGGTCGAGTCGTCGCTGGCGGTCCATCTCGGCCAGGGCTTGTCCCGTGGTGAGCGGATGGACTGGGCAATTCAGAAAGCCACCGAATTGGGCGTCAGCGAAATCACCCCGATCTTCACTGACCGCTGCGAAGTCCGCCTCAAGGACGAGCGCGCCGACAAGCGCCTGATGCACTGGCGTCAGGTGGCGATCAGCGCCTGCGAGCAATGCGGGCGCTCATCGGTGCCGGTGATTCATCCGCCGCTGCTGTTGGCCGATTGGCTGAAGCAGACCGAGGCCGAATTGAAGCTGGTGCTGCACCCGGTGGCCGAGCCGCTGGTGAGCCATGCGAAACCGGCGACGCTGGCGTTTCTGATCGGCCCGGAAGGCGGGTTGTCCGACGCTGAAGTCGAGCAGGCCAAGGCCGGCGGTTTTCATGCCGCCCGCCTCGGCCCTCGCGTGTTGCGCACCGAAACCGCGCCGGTGGTGGCGTTGGCGGTAGCCCAACAGTTGTGGGGCGACTTCTAACCCCATGATCGTTCCCACGCTCTGCGTGGGAACGATCCTACTGCACCGGATCACTCACCGGTTTGGCGATAATCGCTTTCAACTCACTGGTCATCGGAAACTCAAGGTTCAAACCTTTAGGCGGAATCGGCTGCTGGAACCAGCGGTTGTAGATGCCGTTGATTTCCCCTGAGCTGTACAAATCGGCAAGCGTCGAATTCACCAACTCGAGAAATTGCGGATCGCCCTTGCGCACCATGCAGCTATAGATTTCCCGCGATTGCTCCTCGCCCACCACGACCCACTTATGCGGATCACGAGCCTTGGCCCGCTCACCGTAAAGCAGCGCATCGTCCATATAGAACGCCGCTGCCCGCCCTGACTGCAGCATCTGGAATGCTTCGCCGTGGTCCTTGGCGCTGATCACGAACATATCGATCTTGTGATCGACGTTGTAGCTCTTCAGAAACCGCTCATTGGTGGTGCCGGCGGTGGTCACAACGTTCTTGCCGCGCAGGTCGGCGAAGCGCTTGATGCCGCTGTCCTTCGCCGTGAGCAATTGCCCCTTCACGTAGATAAACCCGTAAGAAAACGCCACTTGCTGCATGCGCTCGGCGGTCACGCCGGTGGAGCCGCATTCAAGGTCAACCGTGCCGTTCTGCACCAGCGGAATGCGTGTTTGCGAGGTCACCAGGTTGTACTTCACCTGCAGATCCGGCAGCTCGAGTTTTTGCTTGATGCGCTCGACAATCTTGCTCGCCAGATCCACCGAATAACCCATCGGCTGCCCCGTGTGATCACCCACGTAAGAGAACGGCACTGACGCGTCGCGATAACCCAGCGTGATGCTCTTGGCATTGGCGACCTTGTTCAGCGTGCCGGTCAGTGGCGCTTCATTGGCCTGGACCTGACTGCCAAGCAGCAGGCCGAGGGTGCAGCCGATCAACGTGATTTTTTGCATTGTTATTCTCCGTTGTGGGTAGGGTGATTAGCGGCGGGCGGCGATCACGGTGATTTCCACCAGAACCTCTGGACGGGCCAGTTGCGCCTGCAATGTGGTGCGGGTCGGCGCCTTGTCAGGCGACAACCATAGTGACCAGACCTCGTTCATGGCGGCGAAATCGCGGCCTATGTCGCTCAGGTAAATGGTCGCGCTGAGCAAGTGATCCTTGTCGCTGCCAGCCTCGGCCAGCAACCCATCGATTTTCGCCAGCACCTCTGCGGTTTGGCCAGCAGCGTCGTGGCTGTCACCCGGCACCTGGCCCGATAGAAACACCAGCTCGCCATAGGTCACGGCGCCAGAGAGTCGACTGTTGCTGTTGAAACGCTTGATGCTCATCGGTTCTTCTTCCTTTGCAAGTCAGGCGACGCGGGGTGCGAGGCCCTGCATTTCGATCGAGGGTGCGCGCCGGGCAATCAACTCACTCAGCAGCCGAGCGCTACCGCAGGCCAAAGTAAAGCCCAAGGCGCCATGGCCGAGGTTGAGCCAGAGGTTGCGGTACGTCGTGGCACCAATCAACGGCACGCCGCTGGGAGTCGCCGGGCGCATGCCGGCCCATTCGATGGCGGCGTCGTAATCGCCGGCAATGGGCAGTGTTTCCTGCGCCTGGCGCTTGATCAGCGCCAGACGCTTGGGATCGAGTGCCGGGTCGAAACCGACAATGTCGACCATCGCCGCTATGCGCAGTTGTGCCCCGATCCGGGCGTAAACGATCTTGCGGTTGTAATCGGTGATGCTCAGCTCTGGCGCGCGATGTTCGGCGCGGATCGGCAGGGTCAGGCTATAGCCCTTGAGTGGATACAGCGGCAGGCTCATGCCCGGCAACGCCAGCGCCGGACTGCGATGACCGGCAGCGATCACCAATTGCTCAACCGGCAATACCTGCGCGCCCATTTCGATGGCCTGTACCGCGCCGTCTCCGTGACGAATGCCGGTAACCGTGCGGCCCAGCAAAAACTCGCAACGCCCCGACGCCTTGAGCCGGGCCACCAGTTGCTGGCAGAACGCATGGCAATCGGCGACTTCTTCATCGGGCGTGTAGATCGCGCCCACGAACGGCGCCTCGGCGAGTGCCGGCTCCAGCTGAGCGCACTCGGCCCGGGACAACACCTGTTGCTGTCGCGGATCGGCCAGCCCTTGGCGCGCATGCTCGAAACTCGCCGTTTCACGAAACGTCACCAGTTTGCCGTTGCGCCGCCAGTCGAAACCGTCGAGGCGGTCTTCGTCGCGCCAGCCTTGCAGCGTGGCCTGGCTCAGCAACGCCAGGCGCAGCAGATGTGCGCCGTTGCGCTGATTCACCGAACGACGGCAAGCCGCCAGAAAGGACGCCATCCAGCGCCACTGGGCTGGGTCCAGACGCGGACGCAGCTTCAAGGGCGAATCACCGCGCAACATCCAGCCCAGCGCCTGCAACGGTACGCCGGCATCGGCCAGTGGCGCGACATAGCGGTAGGACAACTGGCCGCCGTTGGCGAAACTGGTTTCGCTGGCAAACGAATCCCGGGCCTCGATCAGCGTCACGTCGACGCCGTCGCGAACCAGTGCGTAAGCCGTTGTCAGTCCGATGACGCCGCCACCGATGATGCAAACCCGCTGAGCCATGTCTGTCCTTAAGCGTTGTTGGAACGTGCTTCAGGTTAGGACCAGGTGACAGCCGTTGAACAATGCATAAAGATGGCTGACCCATAAACAAAGGTTATGGACTTGCCATGCGACTGCGACACATCGAGATTTTTCAGGCCATTCGCCAGACCGGTTCGGTCAGTGGCGCCGCCCAGTTGCTGCACGTGTCGCAGCCGGCGGTGAGCAAAGTGCTGCAACACGCCGAACAGCAACTGGGCTTTGCGTTATTCCTGCGGGTGCGCGGTAAATTGCAGCCGACGCCCGAAGCCCTGGAACTTGAGCGCGAAGTCGACAAGGTCACCGAAAGCCTGCAAGGCGTGCGACGTCTGGCCCAGAGCCTGCGCCGCGAGCCCGGCCACAGTGTACGGATTGGCGCGATCCCGGCGCTGGCCTTGTCGCTGCTGCCTCCGGCGATCAACGAATGGACGCAACGCTACCCGGAAATCGCCTGCGAACTGTCCAGCGCCCACAGCCGCGAGCTGATGCAGAACCTGTTGATGCGCGAAGTGGATGTCGCCCTGACGCTGCAACTGCCCGATCATCCGGGCCTGAAGGCGCAGGCCTTGGCCTGTGGGATGCTGGTGGCGCTGGCGCCGAAGGGCTTTTGGCCTGACGACACTCACGGTAAACCGCTGCCGTTGATTGAACTGGCCGGCGCGCCGCTGATCGGTCTGTCCAGCGCCGACCCGCTGGCCGCCAGACTCGACAGCTACCTTGAGGCGGTCGATCCGCCGCCAAAGGTACGCATCGCGGTGCAGACCTATTCGCTGGCGCGGGCGATGGTTGAATCCGGTGCCGGGCTAGCAGTGATCGACCCGTTCACCGCGCTCGGCGCGTCCCCTGCCGCCACAGCGATTCGTCCTCTGGCCCCGGCGCTACCGATCACCCTGTACGCAGTGACCCGCGCCGATGAACCGCCGCCACACACCTTGAGCGATTTGTTGCAGGTGTTCAGCCGACGGGCTCAGGCGCAATTGGATCGCTTGATCCCTTAGAAGCCTCAAAGGACATAAAACAAAATCGCCACAAAGTGCAGCAAGCTCCCGGCAATCACAAACAGATGCCAGACCCCGTGGGCATGGCGCAAACGGCTGTCCAGCGCAAAAAAGACAATCCCCACGGTGTACAGCACCCCGCCCGACGCCAGCCAGGTAAAGCCGACTGGCCCCAGTGCCGCCAGTAACGGCTTGACCGCCACCAGCACGATCCAGCCCATCACCGCGTAAATAACGATCGACAGAATCCGCGCTTCCGAGCGGGGTTTGATTTCTTGCAGGATACCGATCAGCGCCAGCCCCCAGACAATTCCGAACAGTGTCCAGCCCCATGGCCCGCGCAAGGTCACCAGGCAGAACGGTGTGTAACTGCCGGCAATCAGCAGGTAGATCGAAAAATGATCGACCTTCTGCATGATCGCTTTCTTGCGCCCGCGCACGCTGTGATAAACGGTCGACGCGCTGTAGAGCACCAGCAAGGTGAACGCGTAAATTGCCACGCTGACGATCTTCCACGGACTGCCGTCCATACTGGCGATCACCAGCAGCCACACGCCCCCGACAAACGCCGCCACCGCCCCGACCAGATGCGTCCAGGCATTCAATCTTTCCCCGTGATACATGTGTTGCTCACCTCAAATTCGTTACCGCAGCGCGCAAGGCTCAGGCCTCAAGGTTAAAAGCGCAATGTTTCAGAACACGACACCCCCGTAGGAGTTGCCGAAGGCTGCGATCTTTTGATTTTGATTTTCGGCCATGTCGCCTGCATCGCGGGCAAGTCTCGCTCCAGGTATATGTCGTTCACAGAAACCGCATATCACACCAATCCGTAGGAGCGAGCGGTGCGGCGATCCGACTTGCCCGCGAAGAGGCCAGAAATAATCCCCGCAGTTTTCAATGGCGGAGCATTACAGTCCGGTCAACTGCTGCACACGAATCTGCAGCTGCGCGGTGCTTTCCAATAGCTGCGTCAACAACGCCGGATCTTCATCCATATAGCCTTCGTACTCCGCCAGGTTTCGTCGCTCATGACACAGGGCGAATAGCCGAACCTGTACTTTGCCAATATCAGCGGTTTGAACCAGGCACTGAAACACCAGATATCGCTTGTCTGAACGGTAGCCGCACAAGCGAAGAGCCGTCAGTGCAAGGGCATGGGCAGCGTTGTAAGCCAGGTCGAAACGACTCGCGAAGGAAAGCGAAGACGTTTGCGCGTCTTTCAATCGATCCACAGCCGAACGCATCAGCCCTTCGCACTCCTTGCGATCCGGCGGCTCAGCTTTCAGCCCACCGCTACGTAACAGGTTTTCCAGGTTCTCGTTGCTGCCCATCCTTGGACTCCAAAGGGTTTCCCCCCATCAGGTTGATCTTGTCCTGCTGCGCTACCCGCACGACAAAACTATTTTCAGCCGCCAGTTTTGCGGCCCAGTCGTCGGGGGTGTAGAGCGTCGGGTTGAGGACGCGGCCCAACTGCTCTTCCATCGGTATAAGCCGCTCCATCACTTCACTGTAGTGCAGGCCCTCGCCGATCAGCATGAGATCAATGTCACTGGATGCGTTTGCCTGATCCTTGGCGATAGAGCCGTACACAAATGCCCAAGTAATCTGTTCGGCAAAGGGTTGGAGCGCCTGACGCAGAGGTTCGGCAATACCAAAGGTTTTGCGGGCGATGCCCAGCAGTTCCGCATAGATCGGGCAGTCGGGATTGGCTTGATAGTGGGTCTGGTTGCCCTGACGGGTCATGGTCAGCACGCCTGCCCGCTGCAACCGATCCAGCTCGCGCATGAGGCTGCCTTTACCCACTTGAGCCCAGCGGGCGATTTCGTTGGCATAAAAACTACGGTCGGGTTTACCAAACAGCAGGCCCAGCACTTTTTGCTGGGTGGTGGTGAACAAGGCTTCGCTCAATGACAGGTTTTTCACGGCAACGACCGATAAGTCCCAAAAAAGGAACGATAGGTCCCTTTTTGGGAATCTTCAAGCCAGAAACCTTTGTGGCGAGGTCCGACCGCTTGGGGTTTTGTGTTTAAAAGTTTGTCCGCAGGAACGGTGTGAGGCTACGCAATCTGGCGTCGCTGCCTACAGCAATGCCGGAACCCGCTGACTGGTGCGGTTTTGCGTTGATCTCTATCGTTTGGAGGTCGCTGCAAGCTCAGCGACCGGGATTGGAACCCCGTGGTGTTAACGAGGCAAAAGCGCCTTTCATAACGTATGCTTGCGCACCTTTAATGTGTGCATTCCGTTATGGCGGCTGTGCGCGGGAGACCTTAGTGTCTGTCGGGTTTTGTCCGTTTGCCCGGGTTCCAGCCCGCGTACAGCTGCCACCCCTTCGATTGGAACCCGATGGAGCAGCTGAAACTCATTAAATGGAGCTTCACTATGTTCAAAGCTACTCCCAATCCCCCGGAAACCGGCGTCGATTCCCAAGCATCCCTCGAAGCCGAGAAATTCAAGGAAGCCGCCGACCGCGCCTTCTCCCATTACTTCCCGTCACCCCACGAAAAACCGGCCAAACGCCGCAAGTCCCAGCTCTTCACCGTCTCCCCCGATATCGACACCGAAGCCCTTCTGGCCAATGCCTCCGAAGACCTGCTGTCCATCAGCGCCATTGCGGCCGATCTGGCGGACGATGTGGAGGGCTCACGCCGCTCTGTCGCCTTGGCGCTCAGCCGTTTGGCAGATGGCGTGCAGTTGTTGGTGGAGCGGGTGCTGGATCATCATGAGTCGTTGCAGATGAAGGCTCAGGCCGGGGTTTAACGCACAAACCCCTGTGGCGAGGGGGTCCGGTCAGACCAGACCAGCACTTACAAGCAACTCCTCCAGCGCGAGCAAGTCAGGCACCTTCGCCACTTGCTCCCCCACCTGCACCGCCGCCTGCTCCAGCGAACACAACGGCACATCGACATAGCTCAACTGGCTATCCAGCTTGTAAGACCGCGGAATCCCCTGCACCAGCAGTGCAATGAACTTCAGCTCAGGCCGCCCGCCGAGGGCGTTGAGGATGACGATCCGTGCTCGCTCACCGATCACCACTTTGTTGCCACACGCCGACTCGAAACTGAGCAACGGAATCTGCCGATCCCGCCACTTCACCAACCCCAGATACCACGGCGGTGTGTCGAGGTCGAAGGCGCCGGGTTGGTAATCGATCAGTTCAGCGACAGCAACGTTGGGCAGGATCAGGTTGCGATCAGCCAAGGGCAATAAAAGCCCAGTGAGATTGCTGGAGCGGTGTTCATGCATGGGTTTTGCTCCACCGGGCGATGCTGTCGAGCAGCACCGATTCCTGATACGGCTTGCCGAGGTAGTCGTTGACGCCAATGGCCATGGCGCGGTCGCGGTGTTTCTGGCCGGTACGGGAGGTGATCATGATGATCGGCAGATGCTGCAAGCGTTCGTCGGCGCGTACCTGGGTCGCCACTTCGAAGCCGTCCATGCGCGGCATTTCGATGTCCAGCAGCATCAGGTCGGGCATGTGTTCTTCGAGCAGCAACATGGCGTCGACACCGTCCTTGGCGGTCAGCACGTTCATGCCGTGGCGTTCCAGCAAACGGCTGGTGACCTTGCGCACGGTGACCGAATCGTCGACCACCAGCACCAGCAACGGTCGTTGCGATTCGGGCTCTACGTCCTGCGTCACAGGCCGTGACGGCACCTGCGCTTGCATGGCGCGGATCGGCGCCAGCAAGTCGAGAATCAGCACCACCCGGCCATCACCGAGAATCGTCGCGCCGGACAAACCCTGCACCGCGGCGAACTGCGGGCCAAGGCTTTTGACCACGATTTCCCGGGTGCCGGCCATGGCATCCACCTGCACCGCGACGTGCCGCTCGTTGCATTGCACCAGCAACACCGGCAACGGCAGGCTCTGGCCCAGCAGTTTCGGGCGGGAGCTGGTTTTCAGCAGCTCGCCGAGATAGCACAACTCGTAACGTTGCCCGGCATATTCGTAGGTCGGCGGATCGAGCCGGTAATGCCCTTCGAGTTCGTTGGGCAATACACGCACGATGCCGTCGATAGTGTTCAGCGGGATCGCGTATTGATCCTCTGCGCACTGCACCATCAGCGCGCGGTTGACCGACACGGTGAACGGCAGGCGAATCCGGAAGTGCACGCCCTGCCCAGGCACAGAGTCGATGATCATGCCGCCGCCGAGCTGCCGGACCTCTTCGTGAACCACGTCCATGCCGACGCCACGCCCGGAGATCTGGGTGATTTTTTCGGCGGTGGAGAACCCCGGTTGCAGGATGAATTGCAGCACGTCGCGGTCGCTGATATCGCTGTCCGGGTGGAGTAATCCGCGCTTGATCGCCTTGCGCCGCACGGCATCCAAAGGCACGCCGGCACCATCGTCGCGGATGTCGAAAATGATGTCGCCGCCCTCTCGGGACAAATCCAGAGTGATCTTGCCCTGAGCCGGTTTGCCGGCCGCAATACGCACCTCGGCCGATTCCAGCCCATGGTCGACGGCGTTGCGCAGCATGTGCTCCAGCGGCGCGGCCATGCGTTCGAGGACGTTGCGGTCCATCTCGCCTTCGGCGTTACCGACGACGAAGTCCACGTCCTTGCCCAGCTCGCTGGCGACCTGCCGAACGATGCGCTTCAAACGCGGCAGCATTCGCTCGAACGGCACCATGCGCGTACGCATCAGGCCTTCCTGCAATTCGGTGTTGATGCGGCCCTGCTGTTGCAGCAGGTTTTCCGCGTCGTGATTACGCTGCTCGACGGTTTCCTTGAGGTCGAGCAGGTCGGAGGCAGACTCGAACAGCGCCCGAGACAACTGTTGCAGCTGCGAGTGACGGTCCATCTCCAGCGGGTCGAACTCTTCGTACCCCAGGCGTTCGGCTTCGACCTGCTGACGGCTGAGAATCCGCCCCTGGGTTTCGGTATCGAGGCGACGCAACTGGTCGCGCATGCGCTCGATGGTGGTTTCCATCTCGCTCAGGGCCACCCGTGCGTCGTTGACCTGTTGTTCGATGCGCCCGCGGAAGATCGAGGTTTCCCCGGCCAGATTGACCAGGTCGTCGAGCAACTCCGCCGAGACCTTGACCGTATCGGTGCCTTCCGGTTGCAGCGCGGTTGGCTCGGCTTTGGGCGCTACGGGCAGCGTTACGGGTGCCGATGTTTCGGGCACTGCCGGATGGCTGAAATTCTTGATCGCGTCGATCAACCGATCGGCCGGCGGCAATGGCTGACCGGCGCGGGTGGCGTCGAGCATTTGCGCCAGTCGGTCATGGCTGCGTTGCAACAACGAGAACAGCTCGGCGGTGGGTTGCAGCACGCCCGCCGACAAGCCTTCGTAGAGGAATTCCAGTTCATGGGCCAGATCGCCAATCGGCACAATCTCCACCATCCGCGCGCCACCCTTGAGGGTGTGCAGATCGCGCAGCAGGGTTTCCACTTCCTGGCGATTCGACGGCTCGGCCTGCCAGCGCAACAGCGCCGCGCCGGAATTTTCGATGATGTCGAAACCTTCCTCGAGGAAGATCTCTAGAAGCTCGGGATCATGACCCGCCGAGTCATTGCTGGCCGCTGGTTCGATCGCCTCGACGCTGCCAGCATTGCCCTGACGAAACTCACGAATGGCTTCGATCAATTCGCGCGGGTCACCCAATGGACGATTGTGCTGCAACTGATCAAGGAACATGGCCAGTCGGTCATGGCTGTGTTGCAGCAACTGCGCCAGCGCTTCGCTGTGGCTGTAACGGCGGTCCACCAGGCCTTCGTAAAGGCTTTCCAGTTCATGGGCAAGATCGCCGACCGGCTCGACCTCGGCCATCCGCGCACCGCCCTTGAGGGTGTGCAAATCGCGCTGCAAGGACGACAGCGGCGCGGCGTTGTCCGGGTCACTCAGCCAGCGCTGCAAGGCCTGGTCGGCGCTTTCGAGGATATCCACCGCTTCTTCAAGGAAGATCGAAACGATTTCGTCGTCCAGCTCAACCTGGGTCGCGCTCTGCTCCAGTTCGGCGGTGGCGCTGCCCAATTCGCGGATGCTCAGGGTGCGACTGCCGTCACTACGAATCAGGCCCATGGAGGATGGATCGAGACTCTCATCGAGCAAGCCGCGCAAGGCCCGAACGCGCTCCGGTTGCGCAGTGACTTCCTGGCCGGCGGCCAGTTCGTCGAGCATGTTGATCAGCGCTTCATGGGCACTTTGCGCCTCGTGGAAAAACCTGTCGCTGACCGCCAGGCTGCTTTCTTCCACCGCGCCATACAGGTCGAGCAATGCTTCGCAGAGCTCATCCACCGGATGCAGATCGGCCAGGTGCGCGCCTTCGCCGAGGATGGTCAGTTCGTCCAGCAGCGCACTGAGTTCCTGCCGCTCGCCGGGATGCTGTTGCCAGCGCTGCAACAGGCTTTCGGCGTCCAGCAGGATGTCCATGCCCTGGGCGAGAAAGTTGTTGATCAGTTGCGGGTCGCGCTTGATGCGCAGTCCCGTGCTGGGCGCGCTCAAGAGGCTTTGCAGACGCTCGGTCAGCACTGTGTGGGTTCGCTCGATCAACGAGCGGGCGTCGGGAATTTCGGCCAGCGGATCGCTCTTGAGTTGTCGCAGCCCAAGACGGAACAGCCCTTCGGCTTCCAGCAGCAATTCGACTTCGTCCAGGTCGAGGGCAATTCGGTGCGCCTTGTACTCTCGGGCCAGTTGATCCAGCGATGCCGCCAGCTCGGCAATCGGCAGCACGCCAGCCATCGAGGCGCTGCCCTTGAGTGTGTGCAAGGCTCGCTGCAACTCGTCGCTGGCCTGAAGCGGCACATGCTCGGCGGCCTGATCGAGGAAGCGATTGAGGCTGCTCAAGTGGGTTTCGGCTTCGTTGCGGAAGATCTCCAGCAACAGTGGATCGAGCGCCGCGACATCCTGCACGTCCTCATCGGACACCGGCTTATCACCCTTGGCCAGGGCATGGGCGCGGGCGGCCAATTGATCGACATCGTTGCATTGGCGCTGGGCATTGGCGGCGAACTCGGCCACCAGTTCCGGCAGCAGCTTCAGCGCATCGCCCACCAGTTGTTGCACCGCAGGCGAAGGTGCGACGCTGTGTTCAAGCACACGGTTGAGCAGGTTTTCCACCGCCCACGCCAGTTCGCCCAGCACCAGCGCACGGACCATCCGGCCGCTGCCTTTGAGAGTATGGAAGGCGCGGCGTAATTCAACCAAGGCTGATGTGTTGTCGGGATTGGCCGACCAGCGCGGCAGATACTCCTCAAGGATTTCCAGCACCTCGTCAGTCTCTTCGAGGAAGACTTCCCGCAGCTCATCATCCACCGGTTCTTCACCGGCGGGTGGCGGCAACAGGCTACCCGGCGTGATCAGCGCTGGTGGGTTGACCGACGACACAGGACTGGCCAGCACATCGGCCAGGGACTGAACGATTTCGGGGTCGTCCAGTTCCTGCATGTCCTGCATGACCAGGGCTTCACTGGGGTTGAGCACATCCTTGAGCATCGGCACCTGCTGTTCGCGGGGGAAGAAGCCGAGTGAGGCCAGGCCTTTTTCCGCGACATCAAGCAGGTGTTCCCCCGGTGCTTCGGGGTCGTCGCCGAGGCGCTCCAGGTAATACTCGATGCTGGTGATGACGTCGGCCAGGCTGTCCAGTTGCTGCCAGCCGGGCTGGCCCGGGTCCACCAGCAGATGCTCGCGGATGAAGCCGTTGCAGGTCTCGACCAGGCTCGCCGCGCGGGCTAACGGAATCATCGCCAGCGCGCCGCGCACTTGGGTCAGCAATGCCGGCAAGGATTGCAAATGCTGGCGGTCCCAGTCGGCGTCGATGTAGTCGACGATCATGTCCTTGGCCTGTTGCAGACAGATGCGCGCTTCCTTGATCACGATCTGGTGGATCTGCGTCAGGTCGGTGGTCGGCAGACGGCTGTCTTCCTGGCTTTCCGGCTCCACGGTGCCGACCATGCCGGCCAAGGTCGCTTCGACATAGAGCAAGGCTCCGGCGACATCCATAAGGGTCGCGTCGTTGGGTTCGCGCTGGCCCTGGGCGAGGCTCAGCACCACCGCCAGTTGATCGATGATGACCTTGCGCGGCTGGCCGAAACCGAGCACCGCCAAGGTGTCGGCGATTTGCCGCAGGGGCGCCAGCAGGCTTTCGAGGTCCGAGGTGTGCTGACGGTCGCTGCGCACGAACAGGTCCAGGCGCTCCTTGACCCGCACCAGCTCTTCGCACAGCGCCGCCAATACCGAGCGCATGGCATCGCGATCAGGGCCGGCCAGCCTTGCCCGTTCTTCATCGACCATCGCGCCGTCGGGTAGCGCGTCGTCAAGTGAGTAGCGATCTTTCATGGTCAGCATCTGCCCGGTGAGGTGTTCGGCCTTGGCAATATAGAACAACAAACTTTTGAGCAGCTCGGACGGCGCCGGTTGATTGATGCCGGGCATGCCCTGTTCGAGCAAACGCTTGAGCTCTTTGTCGGCGTCCTTGAACAGGCTGCGCAACGCCGGGCTGTTGGCTATCGAGCCATTGCGCATACCTTCGACCAGCGCCGAAGCGACTTGCCATAACGGGCTCAGGGGCGCATTGCCGCACAACGCTTCGAGGCGCGCAAACACCCTGGCCAGATAACCGAAGTGGGTTTCGCTATCCTGCTCGCGCAGCAAGCCGACCAGCGCCATCTGCAACATCTGCCGCAACTTGCGCAGTACATTCGGCAAGTCGGACGGTTCCAGCAGCGCCAGGGCTTCTTCGCTCAGGGGCGGCAGGTCCGGCAGTTGCGGGCTGAACAAACTGGTTTCCGACAACAGGCTTTCGCCGCGGGCGCTGCGCAGGTCATTGATCAACGGCAACACGACTAGCGGCAAATCACGACGGGCGCTTTGCACCCGGTCGAGGTAAGTCGGCAATTGCCCCAAGGCGTGCAGCAACAGATGGATCGCCTCGTCGCGATGGCTGATGCGGTTTTGCTGCAAGGCGCTGGTCAGCTTCTCGATTTCTTCGGCGAGCAGGGCCGCGCCGTAGAACTCGACCATCTGCAAACTACCGTGAACCTGATGGACACAGGCCAGACACTCACTCAGCGTGTGCGTCGCCTGCGGGTCGTCGATCAGGGTTTCGATCGCCTGATGAGCCTGTTTCAGCGTTTCGGCAATCTCGCCTTTGACCCATTCGAGGGCCACATAGTCGTGCCGATCACCCATAACCACTCCAATCAAGATGCATCCGCCTTGGGGCGGTTCAAGCGTTGTCCGCAGCGTTGTCCGCAGATCTGGCCGGCAAAGTGAAACCGGACACCGAACGCCGCAGCTGGCTGGCCATTTTCGCCAGGTTGCCAATGCTCTCGGCGGTGGCGGTGGAACCGGACGAGGTCTGCGTAGTGATTTGCTGGATCACGTTCATCGTCAGAGAAATCTGGCCGGCCGACGAAGTCTGTTGCTGTGCGGCATTGGAAATACTCTGGATCAATGCCGCGAGGGTTTTCGATACACCTTCGATTTCTTCCAGGGCCACCCCGGCATCCTGCGCCAGACGCGCGCCGCGCACCACTTCGGTGGTGGTCTGTTCCATGGAAATCACCGCTTCATTGGTGTCGGTCTGAATCGCCCGCACCAGCGTTTCGATCTGCCGGGTCGCCGCGGACGAACGCTCGGCCAGGCGCTGCACTTCGTCGGCCACCACCGCAAAACCGCGCCCGGCGTCACCGGCCATGGACGCTTGAATCGCCGCGTTGAGGGCGAGGATGTTGGTCTGATCGGCAATGTCATCGATCAGGCTGACAATGTCGCCGATTTCCTGAGAAGACTCACCCAGCCGTTTGATGCGCTTGGCGGTGTCCTGAATCTGCTCGCGAATATTGTCCATGCCGTGAATGGTGTTGTGCACCACTTCGTTGCCCTTGTTGGCGATTTCCACCGAACGTTCGGCCACTGCGGAGGATTCGGCAGCGTTGGCCGAGACCTGATCGATGGACTGGGCCATGTCGTTGATCGCCGTGGAGGCTTCGGATATTTGCTGGGCCTGATGCTCCGAGGCCTGGGCCAGGTGCATGGCGGTGGCCTGGGTTTCCTGCACGGCGGCGGCGACCTGGCCGGCGGTGAGGTTGATGGTCGCCACCAGATCGCGCAGTTGGTCGACGGAATAGTTGATCGAGTCAGCGATGGTGCCGGTGAAGTCTTCGGTCACCGAGGCGGTCACGGTCAGGTCGCCGTCGGCGAGGTCTTCGATTTCGTCCAGCAGGCGCATGATCGCGTTCTGGTTACGCTCGTTCTTCTCGGCGGTTTCACGCAGCTGACGGTTGGTTTCACGCACCATCACCAGGCCGATGAGGATGATCGACATCAACGCGAGCAGGCCCAGCACATAGCCGCCGATGGTATCGGTGTTGCGCCCGCCGGCGAGGTTTTCGAAACGGCTGGCAAGGTGCGAGGCTTCATCGAGCAGGGTTTGCGACAAGGTAAAGATGTTGGTGGCCGATTCGCGGACCTTGAACAGCTGCGGCGAGGTTTCGAGGATTTCGTCCACGGAACCCGATACGAATTCGAACAGTTCGGAAATCTCGGTCAACCGGGCGCGCGCATCGCGGTCTTCGACCTGGCTGATTTTCAGTGCCGCATTGCCTTGAAGCATGCCGTTGAGCACCAGGCCGAAACGCGCCGCGTCGCGACCGAAAGCGTCGGCCGCCTGCTGCGAATTTTCATCGCCGGACAGCACGGTATTCACCGCACCAAGAATCCGCTCGGCCAGCAGCGACTGACGCTGGGCCATCGCCACCTGAGCCGCCGGGGCGCCACGTTGCAGCAGGGTTTCGACGACCTTTTCATACTCAATCTGCAACTGCGGCACGGTTTCGGCCAGGGTCGCGGCCACTTGATGCAAGGACAGCACGGTCTGTTCGCTGGAGAGGATGGCGTCGGTGTTTTTCAGCAAGCGCTCCCAATCCAGCTGCACGGCGCGCATTTCCGGGCGCACGGTGGACGGTGCCGGCGGCAGGCCGGTGGAAGGATCGCCTTTCTTCAGGTAGCCCCAACGCTGGGCGAAGTCGTTGCGCGCATCGCTGAGCAACTTGAACGCCGCGGCCTTGCCGGCGGCGGCTTCGGTGGCGTTCTTGGCGATGCGTTGGGACAGCACGCGCAGCTCACCGGCGTGGCCGATGTACTGTTTGTCGTAATTGGCCTGGGTGTTGAGGTACGCGAAGTTGGCGAACAGCAGCATGATGAAGACGATCAGCGCGATGAACAGCGCGATGATCTGCGACCGACTGCGCGACCCTTCTGGCTTGCCTGTTTTTGCTTTAATCATCGGTCCTCGCCTGTCCTGCCCAATTCACTCTATGCCCTTGTAGGAGCGAGGCTTGCCCGCGAAGCAGGCGCTGCGGTCTTGCAGGAACACCGCGTTTTCGTTCTTCGCGGGCAAGCCTCGCTCCTACAAGGGCCGCGTCGCGTCCATTACAGCGCTACGTTCATGAATCCTTGCGACTGCGCCAACGCAAACGGGCTGAACACCTGCCACTTCTGCTCACGCTGAAACCGGCCTTTGACGAACGCCGACATCGGCCCTTGCACGTCATCGGCCGACACCGGCTCCAGACTGTCCTGGGCAAAGTGCTGCAAGCCGAAGACCTCATCGACCATCAACCCTGCAAACACGTCCTTGTGCTCCACCACCAATATCCGCCGTTGCTTGCGCAAGGCTGGCAGTTCATGGCCGGGCTCATAACCATTAAAAAAGCCATATAAATCCATGATCGGCAGCAGGCGCCCGCGCAGGTTAGCCACGCCTTTGACCCAGGGCTTGACCCCGGGCAACTGTGTAACGCGTGGCTCGTGCAGGACTTCGCTGACTTCGCCCATGGGGGCGACGTACCAATGCTCGCCCAAGCGAAAACCGATGCCGCTCCAGCTGTCCTGTCGGGGCGGCTGGGACGGCAGGTCCGCCGCCAGCAGACGACAGCGCTGGTCAATCTGCAGCAGCAGTTCGAAAGCCGTCAGCGACTCGGTCATGGCCGGACGATCAACCGGCCAGCACGCTGTTCAGGGTCTTGATCAGGGTCTCTTCATCGACCGGTTTGGTCAGGTAGTCCTTGGCGCCCTGGCGCGTGCCCCAGACTTTGTCGGTTTCTTGATCCTTGGTGGTGATGATGATCACCGGAATGTGCCCGGTTTCCGGGTCTTTGGTCAGCTGACGGGTCGCCTGGAAACCATTGAGGCCGGGCATGACGATGTCCATCAGTACCGCGTCGGGTTTTTCCTGACGGGCCAGGGCCACGCCATCGGCGCCGTTTTCGGCTTTCAATACCTCATGACCGTGCTTTTCGAGCATGCCGGTCAATTTGTACATTTCGGTCGGCGAGTCATCGACGATCAGAATACGTGCCATGGTCTTCCCCATTCTTGTCGACACCAGGCCCCATGGCCGAGCGTCACTGTGCGTGTCCTACTGCGGCGAAACGGCGGCGAAGCCCGGTACATGGGCCTGAATCGCGTTCAGCAGTTCTTCCTTGCTGAAAGGCTTGGTCAAAAACTGGTCGGAGCCGACGATCCGCCCCTTGGCCTTGTCGAACAACCCGTCCCTGGACGACAGCATAATCACTGGCGTGGACTTGAACGCACTGTTGTTCTTGATTAAAGCGCAGGTCTGATAGCCATCCAGACGCGGCATCATGATGTCGACAAAGATGATGCCGGGGTGATTGTCGGCAATCTTGGCCAGGGCATCGAAACCATCGACTGCGGTGATGACTTCACAGCCCACGTTTTTCAACAGCGTTTCGGCGGTGCGACGAATCGTTTTCGAATCATCGATCACCATGACCTTCAAGGCGCTGGAATGCTGTTCCATAGTGGCTCTACCGTCGCCTTTGTGAATCAATTTGTCCGTTTGCCGCTCATCGCTGGCTCGAAACCCTTGATACTCAAGGGCCAACACGGCATGGCAGCCTTTTTAGCACAGTCTCCCCATCCAATCTATCGGGCGACCCTGGCGGTGGTTTTTCCTTGACCGGGAACACACTCAGCGCCACTCTGACGCCACTTTTTCACAACACTTTCCACCCCAATTTCGAGGAAAACCCCATGAGCGTTCGCGTCGGGATTGTCATGGATCCTATCGCCAGCATCTCCTATAAAAAGGATAGCTCGCTGGCCATGCTGCTGGCCGCGCAAAAGCGTGGCTGGGAACTGTTCTATATGGAACAGCGCGATTTGTATCAGGCCGAAGGCGAGGCCCGCGGACGGATGCGTCCGCTGAAGGTGTTCGCCAACCCGGAAAAATGGTTTGAACTGGGCGCCGAAAGCGATGCGCTGCTGAGCGATCTGGACGTGATCCTGATGCGCAAGGATCCGCCGTTCGACATGGAGTTCGTCTACTCCACTTACCTGCTGGAGCAGGCCGAGCGCGCCGGCGTGTTGGTGGTCAACAAGCCGCAAAGCCTGCGTGACTGCAACGAGAAACTGTTCGCCACGCTGTTCCCGCAGTGCACGCCGCCGACCATCGTCAGCCGTCGCCCGGACGTGCTGCGTGAATTCGCCGACCATCACGGTGACGTGATCCTCAAGCCGCTGGATGGCATGGGCGGCTCGTCGATCTTCCGTCACACCGCTGGTCATCCGAACCTGTCGGTGATCCTCGAAACCCTGACCTTGCATGGTCGGCAGCAGATCATGATCCAGGGTTACCTGCCGGCGATCGTTGATGGCGACAAACGCATCCTGATGATCGACGGCGAGCCGGTGGATTACTGCCTGGCACGAATTCCCGCGCTCGGTGAAACCCGTGGCAACCTCGCCGCCGGTGGCCGTGGCGAAGCCCGACCGCTGACCGAGAAGGATCGCTGGATCGCCGCGCAAGTCGGCCCGACCCTACGTGAAAAGGGCCTGCTATTCGTCGGCCTCGATGTGATCGGTGAGCATCTGACCGAAATCAACGTCACCAGCCCGACCTGCATTCGCGAGATCGATAATGCATTCGGCACCGACATCGGTGGCCTGCTGATGGATGCCATCGATCAGAAGCTCAAGGCTCGTTGATAAGCCAAACCAACATTGCGTTATCATGCCCGGCCTGTGAAAACGCGATGTTGGTTTCCTTGTTATGACTCTCCCGTCCGATCTGCCCGCTGAACTCGCCCATCGTGGCGTGCGCCCGGCCGATCGCCTCGGCTTTACCCTGTTTCTCGCGGCGCTGATTCACTTGGCCTTGCTGTTGGGCGTCGGGTTCACCATGGTCGAACCCCAGCAAATCAGCAAAACCCTGGAAATCACCCTCGCCACTTTCAAAAGCGAAAAGAAGCCTGCGAAAGCTGACTTTCTCGCCCAGGAAAATCAGGAAGGCAGCGGCACCCTGGAGAAGAAGGCGATTCCCAAGACCACCGAGGTCGCGCCATTCCAGGACAACAAGGTGCAGCCAGTTACTCCACCGCCGGCGGCCAAGCCTCAAGTGCAGGAAGCCGCGCCCAAGGCGTCTGTGACCACCGTCGCGCCGAAGCCGAAAAAAGCCGCCACCAAGACTGAAGAACCCAAGCCCCTGACCAAACCCCAAGTGGCGGCACCGACGTTCGACAGCGCGCAGTTGTCCAGCGACATCGCCAGCCTGGAAGCGGAACTGGCCAATGAACAACAGCTGTACGCCAAGCGCCCGCGCATCCACCGTTTGAGCGCCGCTTCGACCATGCGCGACAAGGGTGCCTGGTACAAAGATGAATGGCGCAAGAAGGTCGAACGCATCGGCAATCTCAACTACCCCGACGAAGCACGGCGCAAACAGATTTACGGCAATTTGCGACTGATGGTCTCGATCAACCGCGACGGCTCGCTGTATGAAGTGCTGGTGCTGGAATCATCCGGCCAGCCGCTGCTGGACCAGGCGGCGCAGCGCATCGTAAGACTCGCGGCGCCGTTTGCACCGTTTACCGGGGATTTGTCGGACATCGATCGGCTGGAAATCATCCGCACCTGGAAGTTTGCGCGTGGAGACCGGTTGTCCAGTAATTGACCGATTGATTTGTGGTGATTGAGCCGGCGCCTTCGCGGGCAAGCCTCGCTCCTACAGGTCATGCGCCATTTTCAAAGTGCATGCCAAACCTGTAGGAGCGAGGCTTGCCCGCGAAGAGGCCCTCAAGCAAAACTCCATCAAAAAGACATTCATGCGGGCATTTCCTGTGCATCCCCGGCTTGTCAGTTCGCCCCTCCAACGCCACACTAGCGCTCATGAAGAACGTCAGCCCCAGCTACCTCAAGCATCACTTCCTGATCGCCATGCCTCACATGGCCGACCCGAACTTTGCGCACACCTTGACCTACATCGTCGAGCACACGGCCAATGGTGCCATGGGGCTGGTGGTCAACCGTCCGCAGGACCTGAACCTGGCCGATATCCTCGAGCAATTGCGCCCCGATATCGAGCCGCCGGTACTCTGCCAGCACGTGCCAATCTTTATTGGCGGCCCGGTGCAAACCGATCGCGGCTTTGTCCTGCACCCGACGGGGAAAACCTATCAGGCGACCGTTGATCTGGACGGCGAGTTATCGCTGTCGACCTCGCAGGACGTGCTGTTCGCCATCGCCGACGGCGTCGGCCCCGCGAAAAGCCTGATCACCCTCGGCTACGCCGGTTGGGAAGCCGGGCAATTGGAAGCCGAACTGGCTGACAACGCCTGGCTGACTTGCCCGTTCCACGCCGACATCCTGTTCAACACCAGCAGCGAATTGCGCCTTGAAGCGGCGGCCAAACATCTGGGTATCAATCTCAGTTTGCTCACCAGCCAGGCGGGGCACGCCTGATGGCCCTGCGGCTGATTTTGGGTTTCGACTACGGCACCAAACAGATCGGCGTTGCGGTCGGCCAGGTGATTACCGGCCAGGCCCGCGAGCTGTGCACCTTGAAGGCGCAAAACGGCATTCCCGACTGGAATCAGGTCGAAGCCCTGATTAAAGAGTGGAAACCCGACGCTGTGGTGGTTGGTCTGCCGCTGAACATGGACGGCACGCCGAGCGACATGTGCCTGCGGGCCGAGAAGTTCGCCCGGCGCCTGAACGGCCGCTACAACCTGCCCTTTTATACGCACGACGAGCGCCTGACCACCTTCGAGGCCAAAGGCGAACGCCTGGTCCGTGGCGGCCAGAAGGGCAGTTACCGCGACAACCCGGTCGATGCCATCGCCGCCGCGCTTCTGCTGCAAGGCTGGCTCGACGAAAACACCGCACTGTTCGAATCCTGACCGCACCTAATTCTGAAGAGCCGCTGCGGCGTCTCCCTTAGCTACAACCCGAGCCACCACTCAAGCAGCATTCGGCTCGGGACAAAGAAGGAGCAAACCATGAGCCTGCCCAATCCCGCCGAACTGATCAGCCAGATGGCGATCCGTCTAGACACCTATCTGGCCAAACGGGGCATCAGCGAACCGCGCTATATCGGCATTCGGACCGGTGGCGTCTGGGTCGCGCAGGCGTTGCTCGATGAATTGGGCAGCGATTCGCCCCTGGGCACCCTGGACGTTTCGTTCTACCGCGACGATTTCAGCCAGAACGGCCTGCATCCACAAGTACGCCCATCGGCGCTGCCGTTCGAGATCGAAGGCCAGCACCTGGTGCTGATCGATGACGTGCTGATGAGCGGTCGGACCATCCGCGCCGCGATGAACGAACTCTTCGACTACGGTCGCCCGGCCAGCGTGACGCTGGTGTGCCTGCTGGACCTGGACGCCGGTGAGCTGCCGATCCGCCCGAACGTGGTCGGCGCGACCCTGGCATTGGCGGCCCATGAACGGGTGAAGCTGTCCGGCCCGGAACTCAAGCTCGAACTTCAAGACCTCGCCCTTTAATTCGCCCTATTGAGAGTCCCCCTCGCGATGACGCCTCTAGAAACCAAGCGCCCGCTGCAGCTCAATGATCAGGGCCAGCTGCGCCACTTCCTCTCGCTCGACGGTTTGCGCCGCGAGCTGCTGACGGAAATCCTCGACACCGCCGACTCATTCCTCGAAGTGGGCGCCCGGGCGGTGAAAAAAGTCCCGTTGCTGCGCGGCAAGACCGTGTGCAACGTGTTCTTCGAAAACTCCACCCGCACCCGCACCACCTTCGAACTGGCGGCCCAGCGGCTGTCGGCCGACGTGATCACCCTGAACGTGTCCACGTCGTCGGCGAGCAAGGGCGAAACCCTGCTCGACACCCTGCGCAACCTGGAAGCCATGGCCGCCGACATGTTCGTCGTGCGTCATGGTGATTCCGGCGCGGCGCACTTCATCGCCGAACATGTCTGCCCGCAAGTGGCGATCATCAACGGCGGCGACGGCCGTCACGCCCACCCGACCCAAGGCATGCTCGACATGCTCACCATCCGTCGGCACAAGGGCGGCTTCGAGAATCTCTCGGTGGCTATCGTCGGCGACATCCTGCACTCGCGGGTCGCGCGCTCGAACATGCTGGCGCTGAAAACCCTCGGCTGCCCGGACATCCGTGTGATCGCGCCGAAAACTCTGCTGCCGATCGGCATCGAGCAGTACGGTGTGAAGGTTTACACCGACATGACCGAAGGCCTGAAAGACGTCGATGTGGTGATCATGCTGCGCTTGCAGCGTGAACGCATGACCGGCGGCCTGCTGCCAAGCGAAGGCGAGTTCTATCGCCTGTTCGGCCTGACCACCGCGCGTCTGGCCGGAGCCAAACCGGATTGCATCGTCATGCACCCGGGCCCGATCAACCGCGGGGTGGAAATTGAGTCGGCGGTGGCCGACGGCCCGCACTCGGTAATCCTCAACCAGGTGACCTACGGCATCGCGATTCGTATGGCCGTGCTGTCCATGGCCATGAGCGGGCAGACTGCCCAGCGCCAATTCGAGCAGGAGAACGCCCAGTGAAGCTCAGCATTCTCGGCGCACGCGTTATCGATCCAGTCAGTGGTCTGGATCAAGTTACCGATATTCATGTTGAAGCCTGCAAGATCGTCGCCCTTGGCGCCGCTCCGGCCGGTTTTGTCGCCGTCGACACCATCGACGCCAAAGGCCTGGTGGCGGCCCCCGGCCTGGTTGACCTGAACGTCGCCCTGCGCGAGCCGGGCTACAGCCGTAAAGGCTCGATCGCCAGCGAAACCCGCGCAGCTGCTGCCGGGGGCGTGACCAGCCTGTGCTGCCCACCGAAAACCAAACCGGTGCTGGACACCTCGGCCGTGGCCGAACTGATCCTCGACCGCGCCCGCGAAGCTGGCAATACCAAAGTCTTCCCGATCGGCGCCCTGAGCAAAGGCCTGGATGGCGAACAACTGGCCGAACTGGTCGCCTTGCGCGATGCCGGTTGCGTGGCCTTCGGCAACGGTCTGGAGAGCTTTCGCAACACTCGCACCCTGTGCCGAGCGCTGGAATACGCGGCGACGTTCGACCTGACCGTGATTTTCAACTCGCAAGACCATGATCTGGCCGAAGGCGGCTTGGCTCACGAAGGCCCAACCGCCAGTTTCCTGGGTCTGCCGGGCATTCCGGAAACTGCCGAAACCGTGGCCCTGGCCCGGGATCTGCTGCTGGTCGAGCAAAGCGGCGTGCGTGCGCACTTCAGCCAGCTCACCAGTGCCCGAGGTGTGGCGTTGATCGCCCAGGCCCAGGCTCGTGGCTTGAAGGTCACGGCGGACGTGGCGTTGTATCAGCTGATCCTCACCGACGAAGCACTGATCGATTTCAGCAGCCTCTATCACGTCCAGCCGCCGCTGCGCACCCGCGCCGACCGCGACGGCTTGCGGGCAGCGGTGAAGTCAGGGGTGGTGTCCGCCATCTCCAGCCATCACCAGCCCCATGAACGTGATGCCAAACTGGCGCCGTTCGGCGCGACCGAGCCGGGCATCAGCAGTGTTGAATTGCTGCTGCCGCTGGCGATGACCTTGGTGGAAGACGGTTTGCTGGATCTGCCAACGCTGCTCGCACGCTTGGGCGCCGGTCCTGCCGAGGCATTGCGTCTGCCGGCGGGCAAGCTGGCGGTGGGTGGGCCTGCAGATATCGTGCTGTTCGACCCTGCGGCCTCGACCGTGGCCGGTGAGACCTGGCTGTCCAAGGGCGAAAACTGCCCGTTCATTGGCCATAGCTTGCCGGGCGTGGTGCGTTACACCTTGGTGGATGGGCGGATTAGTCACCAGGCGTAAGCGCAATCTGATCGTTCCCACGCTCTGCGTGGGAACGATCATCATTAATCAGCTGTTCTGCGCGTTGCGAATCGACACTTGGTCATTCAACGTCCAGAAGTCATACAACACCCCCAGAAAGAACAACCCGCCCGTCACCAGGTACAGCAAGCCGCTGATCCACTTCCCCTGATACATCCGGTGCACACCAAAGATTCCCAGAAACGTCAGGAGAATCCACGCCACGTTGTATTCGATGGGTCCGGCGGTAAAGCGCAGGTCCGCTTCACGATCCATGGCCGGGATCAGAAACAGGTCAATCAGCCAGCCAATGCCCAGCAAACCGAAAGTGAAAAACCAGATCGTCCCGGTCACCGGTTTGCCGTAATAGAAACGATGAGCCCCGGTAAAACCGAAAATCCACAGTAGATAACCGATCACTTTGCTATGGGTGTCTTGCTGTGAAACGGGATGTCGATAGGTATTCATGGATGACCTCGATTCACGCGATAGAGAAATATTCTTGAATTTCTTGTGACTTTTTTACCAATGACCGACATACGGCAAATATGAGCTGCATCCCCTTCAAACCCTTATGCTCACTGACTTCTGTCCGACAATCACGTCAATTTTCTGCTTATTTGGTTCCGTTGCCAGCAAAGTGAATCGACCAACGGCCACGGGAGGGGAAAAAAAGCTGTTATAAAGTTGCGCGTTCACTATCTACGAGCCTTGCTGATGCGTTCATTTTTCAAGACCTGGCTAACCATTTGCCTATTATTGCCTCTGGCCGCCCACGCCACCAATCGTGAGCAACGTCTTCCTAACGTTAATGGTTTCACCCCGAAATCTCATGTTTCTGCTCCTGCAAGCAAAAACAAACAGACTGTAAAACGCCCTCCTCAATTGAGCGATGCCAACCGCAAGCTGGTCCCGCCGATGGCCACCAAGGAAAGCAGCAACGTATTGAGCCGTGCGGTAAACGTGCTCGGTACGCCTTATCGTTGGGGTGGCAGCAGCCCAAGTAAAGGGTTCGATTGCAGCGGCCTGGTAAAATACGCGTTCAATGACGCCACGTTTGACCTGCCTCGTACCTCCAATGCGATGGCCAGCGGTCATGGCGAGAAAGTCGATCGCAACGATCTGAAGCCAGGCGACCTGATTTTCTTCAAACTCAAGAGCCGCCGGGTCAATCATGTTGCCATCTACTTGGGCAACGACCGCTTCATCCACGCTCCACGCCGTGGCAAGTCGGTGAGCATCGACACCCTGAAGAAACCGTACTGGGAAAGCCACTACGTAGTTGCCAAGCGGGTTCTGCCGAAAGAACAGAATGCGTTGCGGGTTGTTCAGCGTTGATCCGACACTGATCGTTCCCACGCTCTGCGTGGGAACGATCAACTTCCTGTCAGAAATTATCCGGCGACCGCGCCTTCTCCCGCGCATGCTCGCGGCTGATCACGCCCTTGGTCACCAACTCCTTCAAGCACATATCCAGCGTCTGCATCCCCAGCGACCCTCCAGTCTGAATCGACGAGTACATCTGCGCCACCTTGTCTTCGCGGATCAGGTTACGGATCGCCGAAGTGCCGATCATGATTTCGTGGGCGGCAATCCGCCCGCCGCCGATTTTCTTGATCAGTGTCTGGGACACCACCGCCAGCAATGATTCAGAGAGCATCGAACGCACCATCGATTTCTCGTCGCCCGGAAACACGTCCACGACTCGGTCGATGGTTTTCGCCGCCGATGTGGTGTGCAACGTGCCGAACACCAGATGCCCCGTCTCGGCGGCGGTCAAAGCCAGCCGGATAGTCTCCAGATCACGCATTTCCCCTACCAGAATCACGTCCGGATCTTCGCGCAGGGCCGAACGCAGGGCCGTGGCGAAGCTGCGGGTATCCCGATGGACTTCGCGCTGATTGATCAGGCATTTGCGTGATTCGTGGACGAACTCGATCGGGTCTTCGATGGTGAGGATGTGATGATGGCGATGGTTGTTCAGGTAATCGATCATCGCCGCCAGCGTGGTGGATTTACCGGAGCCGGTTGGGCCGGTCACCAACACCAGACCCCGGGGCGCTTCAGTAATCTTGCGAAACACTTCCCCCATGCCCAGGTCGTCCATGCTCAGAACCTTGGACGGGATGGTCCGGAATACCGCGCCAGCACCACGATTCTGGTTGAAGGCATTGACCCGAAAGCGCGCCACACCGGGCACTTCGAAGGAAAAGTCGGTTTCAAGATGCTTCTCGAAGTCCACCCGCTGGAGGTCGTTCATGATGTCGTAGATCAGATCATGCACCTCCTTGTGGTCCAAGGCCGGCAGATTGATCCGGCGCACATCGCCGTCGACACGAATCATCGGTGGCAGGCCGGCGGACAGGTGCAGGTCGGACGCGCCCTGTTTGGCGCTGAAAGCCAGCAGCTCAGTGATATCCATAGCGCTCCTCAATTCCAGTAGAATGCCGCGAACCTCAGACCCGCTGGCGCCTCTTGAATGTCCACGATAGCAGACAACATCCTTCAGGTTAGTTCGCGTATCCAGGCTGCGACCGAAGCCGTCCACCGCGACCAAGGCAGCGTCCAGTTGCTGGCCGTGAGCAAGACCAAGCCCGCCGAGGCCTTGCGTGAAGCGTATGCCGCCGGCCTGCGCGATTTTGGCGAGAACTACCTGCAGGAAGCCTTGAGCAAACAGCTCGAATTGGCCGACCTGCCCTTGATCTGGCACTTCATCGGCCCCATTCAATCGAACAAGACTCGCGCTATCGCCGAGCATTTCGACTGGGTGCATTCCGTGGATCGCTTGAAAATCGCACAACGCCTGTCCGAACAACGCCCTGCCGATTTGCCGCCATTGAACATCTGCATCCAGGTCAACGTCAGTGGTGAAGCCAGCAAGTCCGGCTGCACCCCGGCCGACCTGCCCGCCCTGGCCAATGCCATCAGCGCTCTGCCGCGCTTGAAATTGCGCGGGCTGATGGCGATTCCCGAGCCGACTGAAGATCGCGCCGCCCAGGATGCAGCCTTTGCTGCCGTACAGAGCCTGCAAGCCAGCCTGAATCTGCCACTCGACACACTTTCCATGGGCATGAGCCACGACCTCGAGTCGGCCATTGCTATGGGCGCCACTTGGGTCCGTATCGGTACGGCCTTGTTTGGCGCCCGCGACTACCACCAGCCTTGAAACAATGGCTGACACCACTCTTTATAAGGACCTGACATGAGCAAGACTCGTATTGCCTTTATCGGTGCCGGCAACATGGCCGCCAGCCTGATCGGCGGCCTGCGCGCCAAAGGTCTGGACGCCGCGCAGATCCGCGCCAGCGATCCGGGTGAAGAAACCCGTGCCCGCATGAGCGCCACACACGGCATCGAAATGTTTGCCGACAACGCCCAAGCCATTGAGGGCGTGGACGTGATCGTGCTGGCGGTCAAACCCCAGGCGATGAAAACCGTTTGTGAAGCCATTCGCCCAAGCCTCAAGCCGAATCAACTGGTGGTCTCGATTGCGGCCGGCATCACCTGCGCCAGCATGAACAACTGGCTTGGCGCCCAGCCTATTGTGCGCTGCATGCCCAACACCCCGGCGCTGCTGCGTCAGGGCGTGAGCGGTTTGTTCGCCACCCGCGAAGTGAGCGCCGCACAGCGCCAGCAAGCGGAAGAGCTGCTGTCGGCGGTTGGCATCGCCCTGTGGCTGGACGAAGAACAGCAACTGGACGCGGTGACCGCCGTTTCCGGCTCGGGCCCGGCGTATTTCTTCCTGCTGATCGAAGCCATGACCGCCGCTGGCGTGAAGCTCGGTCTGCCAGCGGACATCGCCGCACAACTGACCGTGCAAACCGCGTTGGGCGCGGCACACATGGCGGTCGCCAGTGATGTCGACGCGGCTGAACTGCGTCGTCGCGTGACGTCGCCTGCGGGCACCACCGAAGCGGCGATCAAGTCATTCCAGGCCGGCGGCTTCGAAGCCCTGGTAGAAAAAGCACTCGGCGCCGCTGCGCACCGCTCGGCCGAAATGGCCGAGCAACTGGGTCGCTAATCAGCTCTTACAAAGGAATTCAACGATGCTCGGACTCAATGACGCTGCCATTTTCATAATCAAGACCTTGGGCAGCCTGTACCTGCTGATCGTGCTGTTGCGCTTCATCCTGCAATTGGTCCGGGCGAATTTTTACAACCCGCTCTGCCAATTCATCGTGAAAGCCACTCAACCGCTGCTCAAGCCCTTGCGCCGGGTCATCCCGAGCATGTTCGGGCTGGACATGTCGTCACTGGTACTGGCGCTGATCGTGCAGATGGTGCTAATAGCCGTCATCCTGCTGCTCAAAGGCTTCGAGGTCGATTTGCTGCTTTTGGTGCCTTGGGCATTGATCGCAATCTTCTCGCTGTTTTTGAGTGTGCTGTTCTACGCAATGATCATCAGTGTGATTCTGTCCTGGGTCGCCCCGGGCAGCCACAATCCGGGCGCAGAACTGGTCGCGCAGATTACTGAACCGGTACTCGCCCCGTTCCGCCGGATCATTCCAAACCTGGGCGGCCTCGACATCTCGCCAATCTTCGCGTTTATCGCGATCCAGCTGGTGCAAAGCTGGCTGATCCCACGCCTTGCGTACTATGCCCTCATGCCACAGGGGCTGCTCGGGCTCATCTGATGAGCTACTTTCGCTGGGACGGTGATGACCTGATTCTGGAATGTCACCTGCAACCGGCGGCCCGCAGCGATGATTTCTGCGGGCTGCATGGCGATCGATTAAAAATTCGCCTGACGGCGCCACCGGTTGAAGGCAAGGCCAATGCGTACCTGATGGCGTTTCTGGCCAAGGCGTTCGGGGTTTCCAAGAGTCAGGTGAGTTTGATCAGCGGAGAGCTGAACCGGCAAAAGCGGGTGCGGATTTGTTCGCCGAAGAAGCTGCCGGATTTGCCCGATCTTGTGCGCCCGGCAGGCTGACCGCGTCATCGTTCTTCGCGGGCAAGCCTCGCTCCTACGGGTTTGTGTTGTTCATATAATTTGGGAACGACCTCAACCCTGTAGGAGCGAGGCTTGCCCGCGAATGCCGCACCTCGGTCCGACAGAAAAAAACAGGCCCGGCCTTTGCTTGCCGCTAGCCACAGCGGTCTTTAGACTTACGCCTCATTTCAATGAGAGCAGGGTCGATGCCAGCTGCCTTCCCCCACGATTCTGTTGGTCTGGTGACGCCGCAAGTGGCGCACTTCAGTGACCCCCTGGCCTTGGCCTGCGGCCGTTCGCTGCCCGCCTATGACCTGATCTACGAAACCTATGGCACGCTGAACGCCAAGGCGAGCAACGGCGTGCTGATCTGTCACGCCTTGTCCGGTCACCATCACGCTGCCGGCTTCCACAGCCCCGACGACCGCAAACCCGGTTGGTGGGACAGCTGCATTGGGCCCGGCAAACCGATCGACACCAACAAGTTCTTCGTGGTCAGCCTGAACAACCTCGGCGGTTGCAACGGCTCCACCGGTCCCAGCAGCGTCAATCCGGAAACCGGCAAGCCATTTGGCGCCGATTTCCCGGTACTGACCGTAGAGGACTGGGTGCATAGCCAGGCACGCCTCGCCGACCTGCTCGGCATCCGCCAATGGGCAGCGGTGATCGGCGGCAGCCTCGGCGGCATGCAGGCCTTGCAGTGGACAATCACCTACCCGGACCGCGTGCGGCACTGCCTGGCCATCGCCTCGGCGCCGAAACTGTCGGCGCAGAACATCGCATTCAACGAAGTCGCACGCCAGGCGATCCTCACCGACCCGGAGTTCCACGGCGGCTCGTTCCAGGAAGCGGGTGTGATCCCCAAGCGCGGGCTGATGCTGGCGCGGATGGTCGGGCACATTACCTACCTGTCCGACGACTCCATGGGCGAGAAATTCGGTCGCGGCCTGAAGAGCGAAAAGCTTAACTACGACTTCCACAGCGTCGAGTTCCAGGTCGAAAGCTACCTGCGTTATCAGGGCGAGGAGTTTTCCGGGCGTTTCGACGCCAACACCTACCTGCTGATGACCAAGGCTCTGGACTACTTCGACCCGGCGGCGAACTTCGACGATGACCTGGCGAAAACCTTCGCCAATGCCCAGGCCAGGTTCTGCGTGATCTCTTTCACCACCGACTGGCGCTTCTCCCCTGCCCGCTCGCGGGAACTGGTGGACGCGCTGATGGCGGCCAGGAAAGACGTCTGCTACCTGGAGATCGACGCTCCGCAAGGCCACGATGCCTTCCTGATTCCGATCCCGCGTTACTTGCAGGCCTTCAGCAATTACATGAACCGTATAGCGCTTTGAGGAAGACATGAGAGCCGATCTGGAAATCATCCAGGAATGGATCCCCGCCGGCAGCCGCGTGCTCGACCTCGGTTGCGGTGACGGCGAGTTGCTGACCTGGCTGCGCGACCACAAACAGGTTACCGGCTATGGCCTGGAAAACGACCCGGACAACATTGCCGAATGCGTGGCCAAGGGCATCAACGTCATCGAGCAGGATCTGGACAAGGGCCTGGGCAACTTCGCCAGCAACAGCTTCGACGTCGTGGTCATGACCCAGGCCCTGCAAGCGGTGCATTACCCGGACAAGATCCTCGACGAAATGCTGCGGGTCGGTCGCCAGTGCATCATCACCTTCCCCAACTTCGGTCACTGGCGCTGCCGCTGGTACCTGGCGAGCAAGGGCCGGATGCCGGTCTCCGATTTTCTGCCATACACCTGGTACAACACGCCAAACATTCACTTCTGCACCTTTGAAGACTTTGAGGCACTGTGTCGCGAACGAGAAGCCAAGGTCATTGATCGGCTTGCCGTGGATCAACAGCATCGACACGGGTGGGCCAGTAAGCTATGGCCTAATCTGTTAGGTGAGATCGGCATCTATCGCGTCAGCAGCCCCGGTCTGCCGGACCACAAGGTTGCGGTCTGAATCACGACACTTCGAGGAGAACGATCATGGGTCGTCTAGCACTGTTTTTACTTACTGCCTGCCTGAGCGTCACCGCCATGGCCGCCGATGTCATCAAGGGCGAGCGCAAGGAAACCTTTGGCGATGTGACGGTGCACTACAACACCTTCAACTCCACCTTCCTGACGCCGGAGATCGCCAAAGCGGCCGAACTGACCCGCAGCAAGAATCAGGGCGTGATCAACGTCTCGATACTAAAGGAAGGTAAACCACAGACAGCTCAGGTCAGCGGCACGGTCAAAGACCTGACCAGCCAAAGCATCCCGCTGAAGTTCAAACAGATCACTGAAACAGGCGCGGTGTACTACATCGCCCAGTTCCCGGTGGATCAGCAGGAAATCCGCACCTTCGACATCAAGGTGCAGACCGGCGACAAAACCAACACCATCAGTTTTCAACAAGAGCTTTTCCCCGGCCAATGATGAATTTCACCCAACTCGTACTGGCCAGCCATAACGCCGGCAAACTCAAGGAACTCCAGGCCATGCTCGGCGAATCGGTGCATTTGCGCTCGATCGGCGAGTTCAGCAGCGTCGAGCCTGAAGAAACCGGCCTGTCGTTCGTCGAGAACGCCATTCTCAAGGCCCGCAATGCCTCGCGCATTTCCGGTCTGCCGGCCTTGGCCGACGATTCGGGGCTGGCAGTGGATTTCCTTGGCGGTGCGCCGGGTATCTATTCCGCCCGCTACGCTGACGGTAAAGGCGATGCCGCGAACAACGCCAAACTGCTCGACGTGTTGAAAGACGTGCCCGAAGCCGAGCGCGGTGCGCAGTTTGTCTGTGTGCTGGCGCTGGTGCGTCATGCTGACGATCCGTTGCCGATTCTCTGCGAAGGCCTATGGCATGGGCGCATCCTGACCCAGGCCAGCGGTGAGCACGGTTTTGGCTACGATCCGCTGTTCTGGGTGCCGGAGCGCGAGTGCTCCAGCGCCGAGTTGAGCCCGAGCGACAAGAACCTCATCAGCCACCGCGCCCGTGCAATGGATCTGCTGCGCCAGCGTCTGGGCCTGAAATGATCCATGACTCGTCCGCGTCGCCGCTGATCTTCGGCGGCGCCGCACAATCGCCTCGAGCGGCCCTGCCCGTGTTGCCGCCACTGGCGTTGTACATCCACATCCCGTGGTGTGTACGCAAATGCCCTTATTGCGACTTCAACTCCCACACCGCCAGCCCCGTGCTGCCGGAAGAAGAATATGTCGACGCCTTGCTGGCCGACCTCGACCAAGACTTGCATGCGGTTTATGGCCGTGAGCTGAGCTCGATTTTCTTCGGTGGCGGCACGCCAAGCCTGTTCAGTGCCGAGGCTCTGGGCCGTTTGCTCAAGGGCGTCGAGCAACGCATTCCGTTTGCCAGCGACATCGAAATCACCCTGGAAGCCAACCCCGGGACATTCGAGCAGGAGAAATTCCGTGCCTACCGGGCGCTGGGCATCAATCGCCTGTCGATCGGCATCCAGAGCTTTCAGGAAGAGAAACTCAAGGCCCTGGGGCGGATTCACAACGGCGACGAAGCCGTGCGTGCCGCCGGCATGGCCCGTCAGGCCGGCTTCGACAACTTCAACCTGGACCTGATGCACGGCTTGCCCGATCAGTCCCTGGACGACGCCCTGAACGACCTGCGCCAGGCCATTGCCCTGAAGCCGACGCACCTGTCTTGGTATCAGCTGACGCTGGAACCGAACACGGTGTTCTGGAACCAGCCGCCGACGCTGCCGGAAGACGACACCCTGTGGGACATTCAAGAGGCCGGCCAGGCGCTGTTGGCCGAACACGGTTACGCGCAATACGAAGTCTCGGCCTATGCCCAGCCCGGTCGTCCGGCACGGCATAACCTCAATTACTGGAGTTTCGGCGACTTCATCGGCATCGGCGCCGGCGCCCACGGCAAGCTCAGTCACCCGGACGGGCGCATCGTGCGCACCTGGAAGACCCGCCTGCCGAAGGACTACCTCAACCCGGCCAAGAGCTTTCAGGCCGGCGAGAAAGCCCTGACCAACGAAGAGCTGCCGTTCGAGTTCCTGATGAACGCCTTGCGCCTGACCGAGGGCGTCGAAGCGCGGCTGTATCCGGAGCGCACCGGGCTGTCTCTGGAAAGCCTCGCCGAAGGCCGTCGCGAGGCCGAACAAAGTGGCTTGTTGCAGGTCGAACCGTCACGTCTGGCGGCCACGCTACGCGGACAACTCTTTCTCAATGACTTGCTGCAGAATTTTCTGACATAAGGAAATCGAATGGATCTGGTACTCGACCTGCTCGCCACCGTGTCCCGCTGGAGCCGTAGCAACCTGTCGGAAATCTCTCTGGCGCTGGTGGGCTGTTTGCTGGTGCTGTTTGGCGCCGACATCAAAGGCTGGGTCGACCAACGCCTGGGCAGCATCGCAGGCGCCTTGCGCGTCCCGCTGATGGCCCTGCTGTGCTTGGTTGGCAGCGGCGTGGCACTGATCTATGCCACGCCATGGATCATCAAAGGCCTGAGCCAGTTCAACAACTACAGCCTGGCGCCGGTGCTGTTGGTGGTGCTGGTGTTGATTGGCGTCGTAGCCGACCGCCGCTGAGGGCTGATGATCGTTCCCACGCTCTGCGTGGGAATGCATCCAGGGACGCTCCGCGTCCCATTCAGAGCCGAACGCGGAGCGTCCATTGAGGAATTCCCACGCGGAGCGTGGGAACGATCAGTACACGCTTAAGCCTGTTTTTCGAACTTCAAATCCCACACGCCATGCCCAAGGCGTTCGCCGCGGCGTTCGAACTTGGTGATCGGGCGTTCGGTCGGGCGCGGGACGCATTTGCCGTCTTCGGCGAGGTTGCGATAGCCCGGCGCGACGCTCATCACTTCCAGCATGTACTCGGCGTACGGTTCCCAGTCGGTGGCCATGTGCAACACACCGCCGACCTTCAACTTGCTGCGCACCAGTTCAGCGAACGATGCCTGCACGATACGACGCTTGTGGTGACGGCTCTTGTGCCACGGATCCGGGAAAAACAGCATCAGGCGATCGAGACTGTTGTCGGCGATGCAACGGTTGAGCACTTCGATCGCATCGCAATCGTAGACGCGCAGGTTGGTCAGGCCCTGAGTCAGCACACCATTGAGCAGCGCGCCGACACCCGGACGGTGAACCTCAACGCCAATGAAATCCTGCTCCGGCGAGGCTGCGGCCATTTCCAGCAGCGAATGGCCCATGCCGAAACCGATTTCCAGCGAGCGCTTTGCTGCGCGCCCGAACACCTGATCGAAATCCACCGGCGCATCGGCCAAAGGCAGTACGAACAGCGGCGCGCCCTGCTCCAGACCTTTTTGCTGGCCTTCAGTCATGCGCCCGGCGCGCATCACGAAACTCTTGATGCGGCGGTGTTGGCGCTCTTCGCCTTCTTCCGTCTGGATTGGCGTGTCGTTTGATTCAGTCATCAATGGCTCTTACTTGATCAGACCATCCAGCGGCGAGGAGGCGCTGGCATAGAGTTTTTTCGGCATGCGGCCGGCGAGGTAGGCCAGACGGCCCGCGACGATGGCGTGTTTCATGGCTTCAGCCATCATGATCGGTTGCTGGGCATGGGCGATGGCCGAGTTCATCAGCACCGCTTCGCAACCCAATTCCATGGCGATGGTGGCGTCGGAAGCGGTGCCGACACCGGCATCTACCAGCACGGGAATCTTGGCTTCTTCGAGGATGATCTGCAGGTTGTACGGGTTGCAGATGCCCAAGCCCGTACCAATCAGACCGGCCAGCGGCATGACCGCGATGCAGCCGATTTCCGCCAGTTGACGGGCAATGATCGGGTCATCGCTGGTGTACACCATCACGTCGAAGCCTTCCTTGACCAGCACTTCGGCGGCCTTGAGGGTTTCGATCACGTTGGGGAACAGGGTTTTCTGGTCCGCCAGCACTTCCAGCTTCACCAGGTTGTGGCCGCCGAGCAGCTCACGGGCCAGGCGGCAGGTGCGCACGGCCTCGGTAGCGTCGAAGCAGCCGGCGGTGTTAGGCAGGAAGGTGTAGCGATCTGGCGACAGGACTTCGAGCAGGTTCGGTTCGCCCGGGTTCTGACCGAGATTGGTACGGCGCACGGCGAAGGTAACGATCTCGGCACCCGAGGCTTCGATGGCCAGGCGGGTTTCTTCCATGTCACGGTACTTGCCGGTGCCTACCAGCAAACGCGACTGGTAGGTACGACCGGCCAGGACGAAAGGCTTGTCGCTACGAACGATGCTCATGGGAAATCCTCTGTAGGGGTGAGGTTCTTGCACAATAATTCTGTGGCCGCTCAGGCCGGAGGGCTAGCCGCCGCCGATGGCGTGTACCACTTCGACGGAATCGCCGTCGTTCAACGTGGTTTCTGCATGCTGGCTGCGCGGGACGATATCCAGATTGAGCTCGACCGCCACCCGGCGCCCGGTCAGTTCCAGGCGAGTCAGCAGGGCCGCAACGGTTTCACCGTCGGGCAGTTCAAGGGATTCGCCGTTCAATTGAATGCGCATACCGAATGCCGCCATCATTTTTAGGGGCTGGCATTCTAGCCCGATCAGTCAGGCCGACCCAAGCCATTCGTCACGAAATGGACCGCGTGGTCAGCTCAACCGCCAGGCGGCAAGCCCCAGGCAAACCCAGCCGACCAGGAACGCCAAGCCACCGAAGGGCGTAACGATCCCGAGCTTGCTGATGCCCGTTATCGTCAGCAGGTACAGGCTGCCGGAAAACAACAGAATGCCGATAGCAAATGATGCTCCGGCCCAAGTAATCAGTCGACCGGGAATCTGCGCGGCCAGCAGCGCCACACCCAGCAACGCCAAGGTGTGCACCAGTTGATAGGTAACGCCTGTATGGAAAATCGCCAGATACTCGGCGCTCAGCCGGCTTTTCAGGCCATGAGCGGCGAACGCGCCCAAAGCAACACCGGTGAAGCCGAAAAAGGCAGCCAGCATCAGGAAGCCACGCAACATGAAGAACTCCAGTCAGACTCGATCAACAGGGTCTGTATAATGGCCGGCTCAACGGGTTCGGCCAAGCCATCTCTATGCTGCAGTTATTTTTCCGTCGTTTCACGAAGGCCCTGCTCTGGTTCGCGGGCGGCAGCGTATTGCTGGTATTACTGTTTCGGGTGGTGCCGCCACCGGGAACGGCGCTGATGGCCGAGCGCAAGATCGAATCCTGGTTCGATGGCGAACCCATCGACGTGCAACGCACCTGGAAACCCTGGGATGAAATCTCTGACGACCTGAAAGTCGCGGTGATTGCCGGTGAAGACCAGAAGTTTCCCGAACATTGGGGCTTTGATATCGGCGCGATTCAGGCGGCGTTTGCGCATAACGAACGCGGTGGTTCGATTCGTGGCGCCAGCACTTTGAGCCAGCAAGTATCGAAGAATCTGTTTCTGTGGTCTGGTCGCAGCTGGCTGCGCAAAGGTCTGGAAGCCTGGTTTACCGGGCTGATCGAGGTGCTCTGGCCCAAGCAGCGGATTCTTGAGGTGTACCTCAACAGTGTCGAGTGGGATGAAGGCGTGTTTGGCGCCGAAGCGGCGGCTCGGCATCACTTTGGTGTGGGTGCTCGCTCGATATCTCGACAGCAGGCGAGTTTGCTGGCGGCGGTACTGCCGAACCCGCGGGTGTGGAGCGCCAGCCATCCAACCTCTTACGTTGCAAGACGGGCCGGGTGGATTCGGCAGCAGATGAGTCAACTGGGTGGTGACAGTTATCTTGTAGGGCTCAACGATTCGCGCCGGGCGCCATGGTCTCAATAACTTGACGCAAATCCTGTAGGAGCGAGGCTTGCCCGCGAAGGCGGTGTGTCAGTCGACATCATTGCTGAATGACATACCGCCTTCGCGGGCAAGCCTCGCTCCTACAGAGGTTTTGTGGTGTGGCGAAAATATTGGGCACCAACAAAAACGCCCCGATCCATAATGATCGAGGCGTTTCTTATTGCCGGCGCGCAGGTTATGCGGCGATCGACAGCTTGAGCTTGTTCATCGCGCTCTTCTCAAGCTGGCGAATACGCTCGGCCGACACGTTGTACTTCTGCGCCAGGTCGTGCAGCGTGGCTTTTTCTTCTGCCAGCCAGCGCTGGTAGAGGATGTCGCGGCTGCGGTCGTCCAGCACTTCAAGCGCTTCGTGCAGGTTGTGGTTCGAGTTGTCGCTCCAGTCAGCATCTTCCAGTTGACGGGCCGGATCGTACCGGTGGTCTTCCAGGTAGTTGGCCGGAGACTGGAATGCACTGTCGTCGTCCGCTTCCGCGGCCGGGTCGAAAGCCATGTCATGGCCGGTCAGGCGACTTTCCATCTCGCGAACTTCCCGCGGCTCTACGCCGAGGCTTTCCGCCACGCGATGGACTTCCTCGTTGTTCAGCCAGGCCAGGCGTTTCTTCTGGCTGCGCAGGTTGAAGAACAACTTGCGCTGAGCCTTGGTGGTCGCGACTTTCACGATCCGCCAGTTGCGCAGGATGAACTCGTGGATTTCCGCCTTGATCCAGTGCACCGCAAAGGACACCAGGCGTACACCCATTTCCGGGTTGAAACGCTTGACCGCTTTCATCAGGCCGACGTTGCCTTCCTGAATCAGGTCAGCCTGGGCCAGGCCGTAGCCGGAGTAACTGCGGGCTATGTGCACGACAAAACGCAGGTGGGCGAGCACCATCTGCCGAGCCGCCCCCAAATCCTGCTCATAATAGAGACTCTCGGCCAGTTCACGCTCCTGCTCCGGCGTCAGCAATGGAATGCTGTTCACCGTGTGCACATAGGCCTCCAGGTTCGCACCCGGGACCAGAGCATATGCAGGTTGCAAAGAATTGGTCATACGAAAAAACCTCCGACTTACCTAACTCGTGCAGTTCAGCACTGCGAAAATTGACCGGAAACCAAAAAACAAGTTCCCATAAACGCTGAAAGGTCAATACGAGCAAAATGATATTACTTTGGCGCAAGCTCCCGCAGGTGGCGTGCGACTGCAATCCATGCACCGATATACCCCAACAGCACCGCGCCAAGCAAGAGCGATAGACCGTCGGCAGCTGGCACTCCAGCCAGCGCAAAATCACTGCCGTACAAACCGGCCAATCCAACCACCGCGTCATTCAGCCAGTTCAGGCCGAACGCCAATACGCCCCAGGAAAGTATCCCCGCACCGAAGCCATACAACGCGCCCATATACAGAAAGGGCCTGCGCACATAGCTGTCAGTGCCGCCGACGAGTTTAATCACTTCTATCTCTGTGCGGCGGTTTTCAATATGAAGACGAATGGTATTGCCTATCACCAAAAGTAATGCAGAAACCAAAAGCACGGTCAGACCGAAGACAAAACGGTCGCCCAGCTTGAGGATGGCTGCCAGACGCTCGACCCAGACTAGATCAAGTTGGGCCTGTTGTACCTTCGGCAATTCGGAAAGTTTTTGTCTCAATGCTTCAAGCGCGGGCTTGTCGACCTCGTTTGGAGTCACCAGGACCACGCCCGGCAGCGGGTTTTCCGGGAGCTCCTTAAGCGCTTCGCCCAGTCCGGACTGCTGCTGGAATTCTTCCAGCGCCTGATCACGACCCACGTATTCGGCGTCGGCCACGCCCGGCATGCCTTTGATCTGCTCACGTAACGAGTCGCCCTGTTCAGGGCTGGCATCGAGTTGCAGATACAGGGAAATCTGCGCCGCACGCTGCCAGGAACCGCCGAGACGCTCGACGTTACTTAGCAGAAGTGACAGGCCCATCGGCAAACTGAGTGCAACAGCCATCACCATGCAGGTGAAAAAGCTACCGATCGGGTGTTTGCCCAAGCGACGCAAGCTGTCCAGCAGACTGGCACGATGGCTTTCGACCCAGGCGCGGAACAGCGTGGAGAAGTCCGGGCCATCGTCATCGTCGCGCTTTTTCTTCTGCGGCTGCGGATCGGCGGGTTTCGGGGCCACGCGCTCGGAAACCTTGGGGCTACGTGTTGCACTCATACGCCAGCCTCCCCGTCGCCGATCAATCGGCCACGCTGCAGGGTGAGCATGCGGTGACGCATGCGGGCAATCAGTGCCAGGTCGTGACTGGCGATCAGCACACTGGTACCCAGACGGTTGATGTCTTCGAACACGCCCATGATTTCTGCCGCCAGACGCGGGTCGAGGTTACCGGTGGGTTCGTCCGCCAGCAGCAAGGCCGGACGGTGAACGATGGCGCGAGCGATGCCGACGCGCTGTTGCTGGCCGGTGGACAGGTCACCGGGGTAGAGATCGGTTTTGTCCGAGAGCGCCACGCGCTCCAGGGCCGAGTCCACGCGCTTGGCGACTTCGGCTTTGGACAGGCCAAGGATCTGCAGCGGCAACGCGACGTTGTTGAACACCGTGCGATCGAACAGCAACTGGTGATTCTGAAACACCACACCGATTTGCCGACGCAGAAACGGAATCTGCGCATTGCTGATGGTACTCAGGTCTTGCCCTGCCAACAGCAATTTGCCGGTGGTCGGACGCTCCATCGCCAACAACAGCCGCAACAAGGTGCTTTTGCCAGCGCCGGAATGGCCGGTGACAAACAAGAATTCGCCCCGACGGACTCGAAAGCTCAGCTCATGCAAGCCGACGTGACCATTCGGGTAGCGTTTACCGACCTGCTCGAAACGAATCATGAACGCTCCCGCTCGGCAAACAATGCCTGGACAAAGGGTTCTGCTTCAAAAGTACGCAAATCGTCGATGCCTTCGCCGACGCCGATGTAACGAATCGGCAAGCCAAACTGCTTGGCCAGGGCGAAAATCACCCCGCCCTTGGCGGTGCCGTCGAGTTTGGTCAGTGCCAGGCCGGTCAGTTCGACGGTCTGGTTGAATTGCTTGGCCTGATTGATGGCGTTCTGGCCGGTACCGGCGTCGAGCACCAACAACACCTCGTGCGGCGCATCGGCGTCGAGCTTGCCGATCACCCGGCGAACTTTTTTCAGTTCTTCCATCAGGTTGTCTTTGGTATGCAAACGACCGGCGGTGTCGGCGATCAGCACATCAATACCCCGGGCCTTGGCGGCCTGCACGGCATCGAAGATGACCGAAGCCGAGTCGGCGCCAGTGTGCTGGGCGATGACCGGAATCTTGTTGCGCTCACCCCAGACCTGCAATTGCTCGACCGCGGCGGCGCGAAAGGTGTCACCGGCGGCAAGCATGACTTTCTTGCCGTCGAGTTGCAGTTTCTTCGCCAGTTTGCCGATGGTGGTGGTCTTGCCGGCGCCGTTGACGCCCACCACCAGAATCACGAATGGCTTGTTCTGCGAGGTGATTTTCAGCGGCTGCTCAACCGGTTTGAGCATCGCTGCCAGTTCGGCTTGCAGAGATTTGTACAGCGCGTTGGCATCGGCCAGCTCTTTGCGGGCGACTTTCTGAGTCAGACGCTGAATGATCACCGACGTCGCTTCGACGCCGACATCGGCGGTCAGCAGACGGGTTTCGATGTCTTCGAGCAATTCGTCATCGATGATTTTCTTGCCAAGGAACAGGCTGGCCATGCCCTCGCCAATGCTGGCGCTGGTCTTGGACAGGCCTTGTTTGAGGCGGGCGAAGAAACCGGCTTTGGACTCTTCGGTACGCACAGGCTCGACGGGAGTTTCCACAGGAGCAACGGGCGTGGCGGAGACAGGAGCGATGACCGGTGCAGGTGCAGGTGCAGGTGCAGGTGCAGGCTCTGGCGCTTGAACAATCGGAGCAACCGGAGCAACCGGAGAGGGAACAACAAATACCGGCACTTCTGGTTCTGGAACAACCGGTGCAGGCTCGGCCACGAACACGGGCTCAACGACCGGCTCAACCACTGGTGTCTGAACCGGCTCAGGAGCAAATGCGGCCTGGGCCGGAATCGGTGGCGTGATGTGAACCGCTTGCTCATCTTCGACCAACGCCACCGGCTCTTCCGCCACCGGCAACGTCAGCCATGGCTCGGCGGCTGGCGTCAGTGGCAACGGGGCCACGACTACGGTTTCAGGCTCAGGCGCAGGCTCGGCCGCGGGTTGCAGCACCGGCTCGGCGATCGGCAGGGCAATCGGCGCAGGCACTTGTTCCATGACCGGCGCAGGTGTTGGCTCAGGAAGTGGCTGTGGCTGTTCGATAACGGGTTCCTGCGGCTTTTTGCGCAGCCATCCGAACAGGCTTTTCTTCTCGCCAGCCGCAGCTGGGGTCTTCTTGTCGTCGTTGGAACCAAACATGGAGGACGGCTATCTCACAGTAGCGACGCGCCAAAGGGCGCCTCGGCAATAAATAATTCGATGCAGAACAGACTGCGATTCATCCAGCTTGTTCGCGCGCAACATTTTGTCGAGGTACGAACGGCACCTCAAAGATACGATTTCACGAAGGACTAGACCGGCAAAATCGGCGAAAAAGCAGAGTTTAGCTGCTAAACACATGCCTTCCGTCGCAAACCTATACAGCCTGATCAAACACAAAGGCCTGATAGGCGTGGCCGCCAGTAAAACGGATCAGTATCCTAGCACCCTCTCGCCCGCCGACGCTAAGACCAAGCGGGCAGCCCAACAGGTTTAAAAACGAATGAATGCTCTAGCCCGCCGCGCTGCAGGCCTGCTGTTCAGCACAGTTTGTCTGCCCCTTTCAGCCCTGGCTGCCGATCCACAACCCACCCACGAATTCACCCTCGACAACGGCCTGAAGGTTGTCGTGCGCGAAGACCATCGTGCACCGGTCGTCGTTTCCCAGGTCTGGTACAAGGTTGGCTCAAGCTATGAGACCCCGGGCCAGACCGGGCTGTCCCACGCGCTGGAACACATGATGTTCAAGGGCAGCGAGAAAGTCGGCCCCGGCGAAGCGTCGCTGATCTTGCGCGACCTCGGTGCCGAAGAGAACGCCTTCACCAGCGATGACTTCACCGCGTATTACCAAGTGCTGGCCCGTGATCGTCTGGGCGTGGCCTTCGAGCTGGAAGCCGACCGCATGGCCAATCTGCGCCTGCCAGCCGACGAGTTCACCCGCGAGATCGAAGTCATCAAAGAAGAACGTCGCCTGCGCACCGACGACAAGCCGATGTCCAAGGCCTACGAACGCTTCATGGCCATGGCCTACCCTGCCAGCGGTTATCACACGCCGACCATCGGCTGGATGGCGGACCTCGACCGCATGAAGATCGAAGAACTGCGCCACTGGTATCAATCCTGGTATGTGCCGAACAACGCTACCCTGGTAGTGGTCGGTGACGTGACCCCGGACGAAGTCAAAACCCTGGCCCAGCGTTACTTCGGCCCGATCGCCAAGCGCGACGTGCCATCCGCGAAAATCCCGCTGGAACTGGCCGAGCCCGGCGAACGGAAAATCACCCTGCATGTGCAGACTCAATTGCCGAGCCTGATGCTGGCCTTCAACGTGCCGAGCATCGCCACCGCCGAAGACAAGCGATCGGTGAATGCCCTGCGCCTGATCTCCGCACTGCTCGACGGCGGTTACAGCGGCCGGATCCCGACGCAACTGGAACGCGGCGAAGAGCTGGTGTCCGGCGGTTCGTCGAGCTACGACGCCTATACCCGTGGCGACAGCCTGTTCACTTTGTCGGCCACGCCGAACACCCAGAAGAAGAAAACCATGGCCCAGGCGGAAGCCGGCCTGTGGAAACTGCTCGAACAGCTGAAAACCACCGCGCCATCCACTGAAGAACTGGAGCGCGTGCGAGCGCAGGTCATTGCCGGCCTGGTCTACGAGCGTGACTCGATCACCAGCCAGGCCACCGCCATCGGCCAACTGGAAACCGTCGGGCTGTCCTGGAAACTGATGGACACCGAACTCGCCGAACTGGAAAGCGTGACCCCGCAAGACATCCAGAAGGCCGCCAAGCTGTATTTCACCCGCGCACGTCTCAGCGTCGCCCATGTACTGCCCGAGGAGACGACTCATGAGTGAGCGTAAAAAACCGCGCCTGGCCCTGATCGGCCTGATCGTCATTGCAGTGCTCGGCTCCGCCGCCTTCTATTTGTCCAAGCCTGACGAAACCAGCGCCAGCGAAGCCCTCGACAAAGCCAAGTCCAGCCAGAAACTGCAATCGTTGGCAGAACTCGACGGCAAAGCCCCAAGCCGTCGCTCGCTGAACGTGCAGACCTGGAACACCGCCGAAGGCGCCAAGGTATTGTTCGTCGAAGCCCGTGAACTGCCGATGTTCGATATGCGCCTGATTTTCGCCGCTGGCAGCAGTCAGGACGGCGATGCTTCCGGCCTGGCACTGTTGACCAACGCCATGCTCAACGAAGGTGTGGCCGGCAAAGATGTCAGCGCTATCGCCCAGGGCTTCGAAGGCCTGGGGGCCGACTTCGGTAACGGCGCCTATAAAGACATGGCGATTGCCTCGCTGCGCAGTCTCAGTGCCGCGGACAAACGCGAGCCTGCCTTGAAGCTGTTCGCTGAAGTCGTCGGCAAACCGACCTTCCCCGCCGATTCGTTTGCGCGCATCAAGAACCAGATGCTGGCCGGTTTCGAATACCAGAAACAGAACCCCGGCAAACTCGCCAGCCTGGAGCTGATGAACCGCTTGTATGGCGATCACCCGTACGCGCATTCCAGCGACGGCACGGCGAAAAGCATCCCTCCGATCACCCTGGCGCAGTTGCGGGCCTTCCATCAGAAAGCCTACGCCGCCGGCAACGTGGTGATTGCGCTGGTGGGCGATCTGTCCCGCGCCGAGGCCGAGGCGGTTGCCGCACAAGTGTCCGCCGACCTGCCTAAAGGGCCGGCCTTGGCAAAAATCGAACAACCGACCGACCCCAAGTCCAGCATCGGCCACATCGAATTTCCGTCCAAGCAGACCAACCTGATGATCGCGCAACTGGGCATCGACCGTGACGATCCGGACTACGCTGCGCTGTCCTTGGGCAATCAGATCCTTGGCGGCGGTGGCTTCGGCACCCGGTTGATGAGCGAAGTGCGCGAGAAGCGCGGCCTGGCCTATGGCGTGTATTCGGGTTTCAGCCCGATGCAGGTTCGCGGCCCGTTCATGATCAACCTGCAGACCCGCGCCGAGATGAGCGAAGGCACGCTGAAACTGGTGCAGGACGTGCTCGCCGACTACCTTAAAACCGGCCCCACCGAGAAAGAACTCGACGATGCCAAACGTGAACTGGCCGGCAGCTTCCCGCTGTCCACCGCCAGCAACGCCGATATCGTCGGGCAGCTTGGCGCCATGGGTTTTTACAACTTGCCACTGAGCTACCTGGAAGACTTCATGCAGCAGTCCCAGAGCCTGACCGTCGAGCAAGTCAAAGCCGCATTGAACAAACACCTGAGCACGGACAAACTGGTCATCGTCAGCGCTGGCCCGACCGTGCCACAAAAGCCGTTGCCGGCCCCTACTGACAAACCTGCCGAGCAACCGCTCGGGGTTCCGGAGCATTAATGGCCACTCGCCCGAAAAAACCTGTCCACAACGTGCATAACGGTGTGAATCAATTGCGCATCATCGGCGGCGAATGGCGCAGCCGAAAGCTGAGCTTCCCGGACGCCCCGGGCCTGCGACCGACCCCGGACCGGGTACGTGAAACCCTGTTCAACTGGCTCGCGCCTTATGTCGCCGGAGCCAAGGTGTTCGATCCGTTTGCCGGCAGCGGCGCGCTATTTCTGGAAGCCTTGTCCCGCGGCGCGGCCATGGGCCAGGCGCTGGACGCCAGCAACATCGCGGTGTCCAGCCTGAAAGAACATCTGGGCACCCTGCGCTGCACCACCGGCCAGGTACAGACTGCCGACGCCTTGCGCTATCTGGAAACCCAGCCGGCCACTGCGTTCGATCTGGTGTTTCTCGACCCTCCATTCAATCAGAACCTGTTGCCGGTCGTTTGCACTTTGCTCGAAGAGCGTCATTGGCTGAGTGACGATGCGTGGGTCTACACTGAAAGCGAAACGGCACCGTCGATGTTGGGTTTGCCAGAAAATTGGCGCCTGCATCGGGAGCAAAAATCCGGACGGGTGTATTACGCGTTGTGGCAACGTATGGCAGGGATCGCCGGTTAGTCCGGCCTGAAAGAACGGTGCGAAACTCAGTCAGCTAACGCTGCGGGTAAGCACCGCTGCATCGAGAGCAATCGTGTCCCATCTGCCAGAACGTTTCACCCCCGCCTTCACGCCCGCCTACGGTCTGGGTAATCCGCACTTACAAACCCTGTGGGGACCGCTTTGGCGCAAAACCACGCATATCAACCGCGAACGCGAACGTTTGTGGCTCGAAGACGGCGACTTCCTTGACCTGGACTGGCACGGCCCCCACAGCACGAATGCGCCACTGGTGTTGGTGCTGCACGGCCTGACCGGCTCATCGAACTCGCCTTATGTGGCCGGGGTGCAAAAGGCGCTGGGTGCCCAGGGTTGGGCCAGCGTCGCGCTGAACTGGCGAGGCTGCTCCGGCGAGCCCAATCTGTTGCCACGCAGTTACCATTCCGGGGCTAGTGAAGACCTGGCAGAGACTATTAAACATCTGCGGAGCCAACGCCCTCTCGCGCCGCTGTATGCGGTCGGTTATTCCATGGGTGGCAACGTTTTACTCAAGCATCTGGGCGAAACCGGCAGCAACAGCGGCGTACTCGGCGCCGTGGCAGTGTCGGTGCCGTTTCGCCTCGATCACTGCGCCGATCGTATCGGCCAGGGTTTTTCCAAACTCTATCAAGCGCATTTCATGCGAGAGATGGTCGCCTACATCAAGAACAAGCAGCGCAGGTTCCAGCATGAAGGGCATCAGGATGGCCTGGCGGCATTGGAGGCGCTGGGCTCACTGGAGAATATGCGCACCTTCTGGGATTTCGATGGCCGGGTGACCGCACCGCTGAATGGTTTCGCCGATGCCGCGGATTATTATCGCCGCGCGTCGAGTCGTTATTTCCTCGGAGAGATTCGCACACCGACCCTGATCATCCAGGCGGCCGATGACCCGTTTGTCTTTCCTCATAGCCTGCCGCAAGCCGACGAGTTGTCTGCCTGCACGCAATTCGAGTTGCAGGCCAAGGGCGGGCATGTCGGCTTCGTCGACGGCTCGTTCCGGCAACCGGGTTACTACCTGGAACGGCGCATTCCCCAATGGCTGGCCACCACAGGGCGCAAGTAAACATGGGTTCCGATCAGGGTGAGTCGATTCACTTCTGGCAAACGGCGCCGTTGGCTGGCGTCGAGTTGTTGTCCGCACGCTACATCGAACACCGCTTCGCCCCCCATGTGCATGACGGCTATGTAATCGGCATGATCATGGCCGGCGCCCAGCGTTATCGCTATCGAGGCGCCGAGCATCTGGCGGGCAGCGGCACGCTGGTGCTGATCAATCCGGATGAACTGCACACCGGCCACAAAGGTACGGAGGACGGTTGGTTGTACCGGGCGTTTTATCCCGACAGTGGGCAGATTCTTTCACTGCTGGAGGAACTCGAACTGCCGACCGATACCTTGCCGGCGTTTGGCGCCACGTTGTATCGCGATCCGGATCTGGTGAAGGGGTTCTGCCAATTGCATTGTTTGCTGGAGAGCCCGTCCACGGCCCTGCAGCAACAAACCGTCTGGCGGGAAATGATGCTGTCGCTGTTGCAACGTCACGCAGCCGTTCCGATCGCCAGCAGACCCGGCAAGGAACATCGGGCGGTGACCCTGGCAAAGGAACTGCTGCAATCACGATTGGCGGCGCCGCCTTCGCTGGAAGAACTGGCGTCGACGGTGAACCTGTCGCCCTTTCACTTCGCCCGGGTATTCCGCAGAGCCACCGGCATGCCGCCACACACCTGGTTGATGCAGCAACGTATTGCCCGGGCACGGGCACTGTTACAGCGCGGCTGCCTGCCGCTGGAAGTCGCGACGCGGCTGGGCTTTGCCGACCAGAGCCATCTGAGTCGGCAATTCAAGCAGGTTTACGGGGTTGGGCCGGGGGCGTATCGCAGCGCGCGGCAGCTGTGAAATCCCAAGAGCACCTTATTACCCCTGTGGGAGCGAGCCTTTGTGGCGAGGGGACTTGCCCCCGTTGGAGTGCGAAGCGCTCCCGAAGCCAGCGGATGCGGTGCTTCAGTTAAACCTCGTCGTCCGATTTGCGACTGCTTCGCAGCCGAACGGGGCGATGCGGCGTTCCGACAAGCCCCCTCGCCACAAGAGGCTGGCTCCCACAATGGATTGGGGATTACTCGCCCTTGGCGACGCCTCGCGCAGGATCGTTGATCCACTCGCTCCACGACCCGGCATACAACGCTCCCAACGGATAACCCGCCAGGCACAGGGAGAACAAGTTGTGGCAAGCGGTCACACCGGAACCGCAATACGCGACCAAGTCCGCCGGTGAACGATCACCGAGCTTCGCGGTAAACCGCTGCTTGAGCTGTTCGGCCGACAGGAACCGCCCGTCGCTGCCCAGGTTATCGGTGAACGCGGCACATTGTGCGCCGGGGATGTGCCCGGCAACCGGATCGATCGGCTCCACTTCGCCCTTGAAGCGCGGCAAGCCGCGGGCGTCGAGCAAGGTCAGCGCGGGCTGGCCGAGACGTTGCTGGAGTTGTTCGGCGCTGAGCACCAACGAAGCATCCGGCGTCCCGGTGAAGGTGCCACGGGTAACCGACGGCGAATCAAGACTCAGGGGCAACCCGGCGGCATGCCAGGCTTTCAGCCCGCCATCGAGAATGAACACGCCATCGCGCTTGCCCAGCCACGCCAGCAACCACCAGGCCCGCGCCGCGTAGGCGCCGGGACCATCATCGTACAAAACCACTTCGCTGTCGGCGTTGATGCCCCAGGTTTGCAAGCGTTCGATCAAGTCGGCGGGGTCGGGCAATGGATGACGCCCGGTAACCCCCTTGACCACTGCCCCGCTCAAATCACGCTCAAGATCGGCAAAGCTCGATCCGGCAATATGCCCTTCGGCGTAGCTGCGCTGACCGTAATCAGGGTCTTCGAGGGCAAACCGACAATCCAGAATCACCAGCCCAGGCGTTTCCTTTTTCAGGTCCAACGCTTGCGGGCTGATCAGTTGCGCAATGGGCATAACGGGCTCCTGTGATGTTGTCGGCTTCAATCCTACCGCACTCTTTATCCCACTTCTTTATCCCGCTTCTTCCAGCGCCTGGGCCAGCGGCACATAAAACTCTTCGAACAGTGCATTCACTGCATTGCGAGATTGATCGGTGACGAACCCGGCCTCCAGCACCAGCACCTGATAAACGCCACGTTTGATGGCCTGTTCGCTCAGATGGTTGGAATTTTCCCGCGTGGTGCACAGAAAACGCACCCACGAGGTGAGGATGATCCAGGCATTGAGGGTCAGGGATTCGATCTGAACCTTATCCATGCACAGAATGCCCGCCTCGACGAAGCCCGCGTAGATGTGCGTGCCCTGGATCAGGCAGCGCTGGGAAAAACGCCGGTAACGGGCGGCCAGCTCGGGATCGCTGTCGAGCAAATGCTCAAGGTCGCGATGCAGGAAGCGGTAGCGCCACATGGCAGAGAGCAATTCCTTGAGGTAGAAGCGCTTGTCTTCGACTGTCGCGGCCCGCCCCTGGGGCGGGCGCAGGAAGCTGTCCACCAGGCTTTCGTACTCACTGAACAATACGGCGATGATCGCCTGCTTGTTGGGGAAGTGGTAGTACAGGTTGCCCGGGGAAATCTCCATGTGGGCAGCAATGTGGTTGGTGCTGATGCTGCGCTCGCCCTGCTGATTGAACAGCTCCAGGCTGTTCTGCACGATGCGCTCGCTGGTTTTGATCCGAGGGGCCATGGCTTGAGCTTTAATTCAGAGTGCGGTGATGGGCATCTTACGACCTATCCGCGGATGGATAAACAAGCTGCACCAGGATGGCATTTGACTTTATAGAGCATAGACTCTAAAAGTGCCTCATTCCAATAAATCCGGAGCCGACCATGCCTGCTGACATCGCCTACCTGAAAAACCTGCAGCAGCCCCTGGACGAGCTCCAAACCCTGTTCGACGCTCAACGCGCGGCATATGCGGCCCATCCGATGCCCCCCGCGGCTCAGCGCCAGCAATGGCTAAAAGCGTTGCGGGATCTGCTGAGCAATGAGCGCCAGGCCCTGATCGATGCCATCAGCCAGGATTTCAGCCACCGCAGCGCCGATGAAACCCTGCTCGCCGAATTGATGCCCAGCCTACACGGCATTCACTACGCCAGCCGGCATCTCAAAACCTGGATGAAAACCTCGCGACGCAAAGTCGGCATCGCCTTTCAGCCGGCGTCGGCCAAAGTCGTTTATCAGCCGTTGGGCGTGGTCGGAGTGATCGTGCCGTGGAACTACCCGCTTTATCTGGCCATCGGGCCGCTGGTGGGCGCGTTGTCGGCGGGCAACCGGGTGATGCTCAAACTCAGCGAATCGACCCCGGCCACCGGTTTGTTGCTCAAGGAACTGCTGGGTCGAATCTTTCCCCAGGACCTGGTCTGCGTGGTACTGGGTGAGGCCGATATCGGCGTGGCGTTCTCCCAACTGCGTTTCGATCACTTGCTGTTCACTGGCGGCACCAGTATCGGCAAACATGTGATGCGCGCGGCGGCCGAGAATCTGACCCCGGTGACCCTCGAACTGGGCGGCAAGTCTCCGGCCATCGTTTCCCGCGATGTGCCACTCAAGGATGCCGCCGAACGCATCGCTTTCGGCAAGACCCTCAACGCCGGGCAAACCTGTGTCGCCCCGGACTATGTGCTGGTGCCGGAAGACCGCGTCGGATCTTTCGTCGAAGCCTATCGTCAGGCGGTTCGCGGTTTTTATCCGACGCTGGCCGACAACCCGGACTACACCGCCATCATCAATGATCGACAACTGGCGCGCCTCAACGGCTACCTCAGCGACGCCACCAGCAAGGGCGCGCTGCTGATTCCACTGTTCGATCAGGGCCAGGGCCGACGCATGAGTCATAGCGTGCTACTCAACGTCAGCGATGAGATGACGGTGATGCAGGACGAAATCTTCGGCCCGTTACTGCCGATCGTGCCGTACAAGGATCTTGATGAAGCGTTTGCCTACATCAACCAACGGCCTCGTCCGCTGGCGCTGTATTACTTCGGCTATGACAAGCGCGAGCAAAAACGCGTCCTCGACGAAACCCATTCCGGCGGCGTTTGCCTCAATGACACCTTGCTGCACGTGGCTCAGGACGACATGCCGTTCGGCGGCATCGGTGCCTCGGGCATGGGCCACTACCACGGCCACGAGGGCTTCCTGACCTTCAGCAAGGCCAAAGGCGTGCTGATCAAACAGCGTTTCAATGCGGCGAAGCTGATCTATCCGCCCTACGGAAAATCCATTCAGAAACTGATCCAGAAGCTGTTTATCCGCTAACGATCATCACCGCCGGGTAATAACAATAATGAGCCCAAGCCTGTCCGACACACCCGCGCTGTCACGGCGCGGCCTGCTTAAATTCAGCCTCGGCGCCAGCGCCTTTCTGGCCACCGCCGGATTAGGCGCGAGCCTCAGCGGCTGCTCGTCGAGCAACCCGGCCAGCGGTTTCGCGATTCTGCGCAGCAGTGACCTGGAGTTTCTGCGGGCAGTGATTCCGGTGATGCTCGATGGCGCCGTGGCCGTCGACAAAATGCCGGCCGCCGTCGACCAGACCCTGCACTGCCTGGATAACGGTCTGAATCACCTATCGCCGGAAATGCTCAAACTGACCCGGCAATTGTTCGATGTGTTGGGGATGGCCGTGACTCGCGGCCCATTGACCGGGATCTGGGGCAGTTGGGAAAACGCCAGCAGCGAAGAGATCCAGCGCTTTCTCGACCGCTGGGAAAACAGCTCGTTGAGCCTGTTGCGCATGGGCCATAGCTCGTTGCTGCAAATGGTGATGATGGCGTGGTACAGCCGGGCGGAGTCGTGGGCGCATTGCGGGTATCCCGGGCCGCCAACCGTTTGAAATCGTGGTGACGCCTTCGCGGGCAAGTCGGATCGCCGCCCGCTCGCTCCTACAAGGTTTGAGTCGTTCACAAAAGGGTGGTCTACCTCAGACTCTGTAGGAGCGAGGCTTGCCCGCGAAGACGTCAGCTACCTCACCACCGAATCCAAAATAATAAGAGACCCCAAACATGCCCGTACCCGATCCATTCCGCGAAGGCCTCGCCCGTGGCTGGAAAACCTACAACGGCGCCCGACTGACCCAGGACCTGACCTTAGACGCGGATGTAGCGATCATCGGCAGCGGTGCCGGCGGCGGGACGACCGCCGAAATCCTCAGCGCCGCCGGCTACAAGGTGTTGCTGATCGAAGAAGGTCCGCTCAAGACCAGCAGCGACTTCAAGATGCTCGAAGACCAGGCCTACACCAGCCTCTATCAGGAAGGCATCGGCCGCATGAGCAAGGACGGCGCGATCACCATCCTCCAGGGCCGGGCAGTGGGAGGCACCACGCTGATCAACTGGACCTCGAGCTTCCGCACCCCGGATCCGACATTGGAGCACTGGGCCAAGGAGCATGACGTCAAAGGCCACACGTCGGCCGAGATGGCGCCCTGGTTCGAGCAAATGGAGCAGCGCCTGGGTGTCGCCCCATGGCTGGTGCCGCCCAACGCGAATAACGACTTCATCCGCAAAGGCTGTGAAAAGCTCGGTTACGCCTGGCATGTGATCCCGCGCAACGTGCGCGGCTGCTGGAATATCGGCTACTGCGGTATGGGTTGTCCGACCAACGCCAAGCAATCGATGCTGGTCACGACCATTCCGGCGACCCTGGAAAAAGGTGGCGAGCTGCTCTATCTGGCCCGCGCCGAAAAGCTGTCGATCAAAGATGGCAGGGTCACTGACTTGCAATGTGTGGCGATGGATGAACGTTGCGTTGCGCCCACCGGACGCACGATTACGGTCAAGGCGCGGCATTACGTGTTGGCCGGCGGCGGGATCAATAGCCCGGCGCTGCTATTGCGCTCCGAAGCGCCGGATCCGCACGAGCGGCTGGGCAAACGGACCTTCCTGCACCTGGTAAACATGTCCGCCGGGCTGTTCGATGAGGTGATCAACCCGTTCTACGGCGCGCCGCAGTCGATCTATTCCGACCATTTCCAGTGGCAGGATGGCACTACCGGCAAGATGTCCTACAAGCTGGAAGTCCCGCCGCTGCACCCGGCGCTGGCCAGCACTCTGCTCGGCGGTTTCGGCACGGAAAGCGCCCGGCATATGGAAAACCTGCCGCACACCCACGCCATGCTGGCGTTGCTGCGGGACGGTTTTCACCCGGACAGCCCCGGCGGCAGCGTCGAATTGCGCGGTGACGGCACACCGGTGCTCGATTATCAGGTTTCACCTTACGCCTGGGACGGGTTGCGCCGGGCTTTCCACAGCATGGCCGAGATCCAGTTCGCCGGTGGCGCCAACGCCGTGATGCCGATGCACGCCGACGCTCGTTACGTGAAAACCCTCGCCGAAGCTCGCGCATTGATCGACGATTTGAGCCTTGAGTTGTATCGCACGCGACTGGGCAGTGCCCATGTGATGGGCGGTTGCGCCATGGGTGAAGACCCGAAAAAAGCTGTGACCGACAGCCTCGGCCGACATCACCAGTTGGGCAATTTGTCGATTCACGACGGCTCGCTTTTCCCCACCAGCATTGGCGCAAATCCCCAATTGTCGGTCTACGGGTTGACGGCGCAATTGGCGACTTTGCTGGCCGAACGCTTGAAAAACCCATGAAAACGCGGAATATTCCCATCGTCTATAGTGCTTTCTTACCCAAAAGGCGACTTGGCCGACCGGGAAGGCTGCGATACCATCCGACTCCCCAACGGATTCCCGCCAGGACGACGCGATGAACCGAGTGTTGTACCCAGGTACCTTCGACCCTATTACCAAGGGCCATGGCGATCTGGTCGAACGCGCCTCGCGCCTGTTCGATCACGTGATCATCGCCGTCGCCGCCAGCCCCAAAAAAAACCCGCTGTTTCCCCTGGAACAACGTGTGGAGCTGGCCCGCGAGGTCACCAAACATTTGCCGAACGTTGAAGTCGTCGGCTTCTCGACGTTGCTCGCGCATTTTGCCAAAGAGAAGAATGCCAACGTATTCCTGCGTGGTTTACGCGCGGTATCGGACTTCGAATACGAATTCCAGCTGGCCAACATGAACCGCCAACTGGCGCCGGATGTGGAAAGCCTGTTTCTTACCCCATCCGAGCGTTATTCGTTCATTTCCTCGACGCTGGTTCGTGAAATCGCAGCCTTGGGTGGCGATATCACCAAGTTCGTCCACCCGGTGGTGGCCGACGCCCTCACCCTGCGCTTCAAGAAATAACCCCCGTTGCAGGAGGTGCGGTGCGGCGGTTCGACTTGCCAGCGAACGAACCACGCAGTGCACCTGATACACCGCCTTCGCCAGCAAGCTGGCTCCTACAGCAACAATGCGGCACAATTGTGCGCATTGGTTTATTGCGCCCGGGCCTGCCGCCCTGGCTGGAGTTAGCATGTCCCTGATCATCACCGACGATTGCATCAACTGCGACGTCTGCGAACCCGAGTGCCCGAACGCCGCCATCTCCCAGGGCGAAGAGATCTACGTGATCGACCCGAACCTGTGCACACAATGTGTCGGCCACTACGACGAACCGCAGTGCCAGCAGGTCTGCCCGGTAGATTGCATCCCGCTGGACGAGGCTCATCCGGAGACTGAAGAACAGTTGATGGAGAAATACCGGAAGATTACCGGCAAGGCTTGATTCATTTGGCGCCTGTCAGGGCGTCTTCGCGGGCAAGCCTCGCTCCTACAGAGTTCCATCGTTCACGAATGCCGGGTACGACTCGAACCTGTAGGAGCGAGGCTTGCCCGCGAAGCTCTTAGAGTTCACTCCCGCTGCTCAAACCCCTCCCCGATACACCCCAGGCACCGCACAAATGCGGCTTTCGCCGGATCGACCACCAACGCCTGCCCCGCATCGCCAATGCCGCCACCCAGCGCGGTAAACGGCAACGACAGCACAAACGCCCCGGCGCCGATCACCGTCGCCGCGACCAGTAATGGTCGGGCAATCAGTAAATCGCCAAGCATGGCGTAAGCCGGTGGGTTCTGAATGGTGTAACGAGGATCGCCGCTGCCGTTCTCGGCCGCCAGCGTGGGCGCACCGACGCTCAGCAGCAGCGCAACGACAAGGGTTCGAAACAGATTCATGGCACGGTCCTTCGGCTAGGCAGTGAGAACACTGACTATAGACCGTAGCCGATATCAGCTCTGACAGCGCGGACAAAAAACACTGGCGCGCTGCCCCAGTTTGACCTCCCGCAGGCCTGTGCCACAGACCTTGCAGTGTTCACCTCCACGGCCGTACACGAACAGTTCCTGCTGGAAGTAACCCGGCTGACCGTCGCCACCGATAAAGTCGCGCAGCGTAGTGCCGCCCCGTTCGATAGCGGCGGCCAAGATCCGCTTGATCTCGATCGCCAGCTTCAAATAGCGCGTCCGGGAAATGCTCTTGGCTTCGCGCCGAGGGTCAATGCCGGCCGCAAACAGTGCTTCGGTCGCGTAGATATTGCCGACGCCGACCACCACCGCGTTGTCCATGATGAACGGCTTGACCGCCATGGAGCGTCCGCGGGATTGCTGGAACAGGCGCTCGCCGTCAAACAGATCGGTCAACGGCTCCGGCCCCAGGCGAATCAGCAGTTCATGGTTCAGCGGATCGAGACTCCAGAGCATCGCCCCAAACCGTCGCGGGTCGGTGTAACGCAGCGCCAGGCCTGATTCCAGTTCGATGTCCACATGCTCATGCTTGGCCGCCGGCATGCCGACTTCCACCAGCCGCAGATTCCCCGACATCCCCAAGTGACTGATCAGCGTGCCGACTTCGGCATTGATCAACAGGTACTTGGCACGCCGTTCCACCAGTACGATACGCTGGCCGGACAGCCGCACATCCAGGTCTTCGGGGATCGGCCAGCGCAGACGGCGCTCACGCACGATCACCCGGCTGACACGCTGGCCTTCCAGGTGCGGTGCAATTCCGCGGCGGGTGGTTTCGACTTCCGGCAGTTCAGGCATGGGGTTCTCGAATCAGGCGAAGGTTCGACACTCAACGCGTGGAGAGGTCGCGAATCTCTTGTTTCTGGGTTTCGAAATCGTATTCCGATAGCCCCATGTAATCGAGCACCAAGGGCCCGACACTGTTCCATTCATGGTCTTCGGACTGGTTGCCCAGCACCCGGAAGGAGGCGCAAATGTGCTCGGCCATCTTCAGGATCGCCAGCAGGTTTTTCAGCGGCGTGTTGCGCGACGACTCATCGCTGAAAATGGCCAGGGCGTTGTGATGGTTGGCAATGGCCTGGGTGACATGTTCCGGCAGGCGCCAGGATTTGGCGGTGTAATACCCGACCACGGCGTGGTTGGTGTTGTATTGCCTGTTCTCGGTATCCACCACACGGCATTCGGCGCTGGCGTTGCCATAGGCCTGTTCCAGCACTTTCATGTAATCGGGGAATTTCTTGAGCATCAACGGGATGCCGCAATCGTGGAACAACCCCAGCGCATAGGCTTCATCACCGGCCTGGACACCGACGCGCTTGGCCAGGGTCAGGCACGTCATCGCCACGTCCTGCGCCGTGTCCCAGAAACGGTTGAGGGTGACGATGGCGTCGTCGTTCAGCTCGCCCTTGATCGACTGCGCATTGATCAGGTTGATGATCGAACGGCTGCCCAACAGGTTCACCGCCCGCTGGATCGCGGTGATTTTGTTACTCAAGCCGTAGTACGGCGAGTTGACGATTTTCAGCAAGGCACCGGAAAGGCCTGGGTCCTGGGAGATCAGCTTCGCGATCACTTCCAGGTCCGGGTCAGGCATGTACTGCTCCATCTGCAGATCCACCATGATCTGCGGCTGGGGCGGCACGCTGATGCCTTGCAGGGACTGTTGAATCTGTTCGGTCGTCAACTCTTGGGACATAAGTACGCACTCCGGGTCAGGCGGGGATTCTAACCCTGTAGGAGCGGGCTTGCCCGCGAAAGCGTGGGCACAGTCAACATTGATGTCGCCCGACATACCGCTTTCGCGGGCAAGTTCGCTCCTACAGGCCTCATCCGCGTTTCATCGACCACCAAACCCGCTACTCCCTCAACACGCTATACTCCCGCTCTTTTTTCCGGAGCGACGTCATGTCCCTGCCTAGCCTGCGCCTCAAAGCCAACGCCGACCGTCGCCTGCGAAACGGCCATCTGTGGGTCTACAGCAACGAAATCGATGTAGCCGCCACCCCTTTGCACGGCTTCAAGGCCGGCGATCAGGCAATCCTCGAAGCCGCCGGCGGCAAGCCGCTGGGCATCGTTGCCATGAGCCCGAACAACCTGATCTGCGCTCGCCTGCTGTCGCGCGACATCAAGTTGCCGCTGGACAAGTCGCTGCTAGTGCATCGCCTGAACGTTGCCCTGTCCCTGCGCGATCGCCTGTTCGACAAGCCGTTCTATCGTCTGGTCTATGGCGATTCCGATCTGCTGCCAGGCCTGGTGGTCGACCGTTTCGGCGATATCCTGGTAGTCCAGATCGCCTCGGCGACCATGGAAGCTCACAAAGATGACGTGATCGCGGCGCTGACCCAAGTGCTCAAGCCAAGCGGCATTCTGTTCAAGAACGACTCCGCCGCCCGTGATGCCGAAGGCCTCAACCGCTACGTCGAAACCGTATTCGGCCTCGTGCCCGAGTGGGTTGCGCTGGAAGAGAACGGCGTGAAATTCGAAGCGCCCGTCATCCAGGGGCAGAAAACCGGCTGGTTCTACGACCACCGTATGAACCGCGCGCGCCTGGCACCTTATGCCAAGGGCAAACGCGTACTGGACTTGTACAGCTACATCGGCGGCTGGGGCGTTCAAGCGGCTGCCTTCGGCGCCAGTGAAGTGTTCTGCGTCGATGCTTCGGCCTTCGCCCTCGACGGCGTCGAGCGCAACGCCGCACTGAACGGCGTCGCCGAAAAAATGACCTGCATCGAAGGCGACGTGTTCGAAGCCCTGAAGGAACTGAAAGCCAGCGAAGAGCGTTTCGACGTCATCGTGGCCGACCCTCCTGCCTTCATCAAACGCAAGAAAGACATGAAAAATGGTGAAGGCGCCTACCGTCGCCTGAACGAGCAAGCCATGCGCCTGCTCAGCAAGGACGGCATCCTGGTCAGCGCTTCGTGCTCGATGCACCTGCCGGAAGACGATCTGCAGAACATTTTGCTGACCAGCGCCCGTCACCTGGACCGCAACATCCAGATGCTGGAGCGCGGCGGCCAGGGGCCGGATCACCCGGTACACCCGGCGATTGCCGAGACTCGGTATATCAAGAGCATCACCTGCCGTCTGCTGCCAAACAGCTAACCCCCCTCCTGTAGGAGCAATCGAGCGTCGGCCGGCTGCTCCTACAACAGATACAGAAAGGGCCTACGCTCGCCTGCATTGACTTGCCTCTTCGTCAAATCAATCCTCGTCCACCCCTCACGGAACGAGCGCGTTGATTGATGACCCACGCCAAAAACACCCAAGAAAAGCCGTTAATCGTCCTGTTGCTGATGACCATGACACTGCTGGGTGTTTTCCCATTGGACGTGGTTCTTCCTTCCTTTCCCGACATGTCGGTCTATTTCCAGACCTCGCCGCCCGACGTTGCCCTCTCCGTCAGTGTGTTTGCCATCAGCCTGGCGTTTTCCGTGATGCTGGTGGGGCCGCTTTCGGATAGGTGGGGTCGCAAAAAACTGTTGCTGGGAGGTATCGCCATCGCGGCCATTGGCGCGGTTGGATGCGCAGTTTCCAGCGAATACAGCTGGTTTCTGTTTTTTCGTGTGGTCCAGGCGATCGGTTGCGGGTCCTTCTCGCTGTCACAGGCGCTGGTGCAGGATTTATTCATCGGCCATGAAAGGCAGCGGCTCAGGATCTGGATGGTGACCGGAAGCGGCGTCTTCATTTCAATTTCCCCCCTGCTGGGGACTTGGCTGCAATTGCAGTTTGGCTGGCAAGGCAGCTTTTATGTGTTTGTCACGCTAGCCGTTTTTGGCGGGTTAAGCGCTTGTTTGCTACTCAAGGAATCCTCGTCTAGCCGCACGGCATCGATTGGGGGATTTTTCCGTGTTTACGGGTATGTGTGTTCGGATGCTCGCTTCATGAGCTATTGGCTGATTTCAGCCTTGGCCTTCGCCTGTCATTTCTCGTTCATCGTCACTTCACCCAATATTTTCATGGAGAACCTGCCCCTTTCACCGTACGAATTCGCTTGGACGTTGTTGCTGTACGGCGTTGCCTATGTGGGCGGCGGCGGTGTAGCCAGCGTTTTGCATCGACACCTGCAAGCCAATACCCAGATCATTATTGGCCTGGTGCTGATCGCTGCTTCAGGTGTGGTGATGCTATGGCTGACTCACCACTTCGGTCTCTCTGCCGCCACGGTGCTGATATCCATGCTGATTTGTACGATCGGAACCACCATCGTCAGGCCAGTCGTCAACTGCGCAGCCATGAATATCCACCCGCAATACGCCGGAACATCGACGTCGGTCGGCGCCGTGCTGATCTTCATGTGCGGCGGCGTGATCAGCGCGGTGATCAATCTATCGCCCGAAGACCTGACCACGACATTAGCCCTGTGCTTTCTGACATCGAGCTTCGCAGGCCTTGGACTGAATGCATTGATCATCCAACGGAATAAACAGGCACTCGATATCGGGTAGTAACCCGCCGATCGTCACCCCACACGCTCCATCAGTGCTGGATCAACATTTTCCGGCATTCCCTCCAGCCGCCAGCGGTGTAGAATCGCGAGATTCATCGCCAGTCATCCCCCGGCGGGTTTATGAGCTCAAGCTGAAGCGCGCGGCGATCCCGCAAAGTTATCGGCAACTTCCGGACACACGGCCATTTCTGAGTGTTCCAGACGTCAATAGAAGCTCACTTCCCTTTTGATACCTGATTAGCCGCCCGGAGTGCTTCATGCCTGATTACCGCTCGAAAACATCCACCCACGGCCGCAACATGGCCGGTGCCCGCGCACTGTGGCGCGCCACGGGGATGAAAGATGACGACTTCAAGAAGCCGATCATCGCCATTGCCAACTCCTTTACCCAGTTCGTACCGGGCCATGTGCACCTCAAGGATCTGGGGCAACTGGTCGCTCGCGAAATCGAACGGGCCGGCGGCGTCGCCAAAGAATTCAACACCATCGCCGTAGATGACGGCATCGCCATGGGCCACGACGGCATGCTCTATTCGCTGCCGAGCCGCGAGATCATCGCCGACTCCGTCGAATACATGGTCAACGCCCACTGCGCCGACGCCATCGTGTGCATCTCCAACTGCGACAAGATCACCCCTGGCATGTTGATGGCGTCTCTGCGCCTGAACATCCCAGTGATCTTCGTGTCCGGCGGTCCGATGGAAGCCGGCAAGACCAAACTGGCCAGCCACGGTCTCGACCTGGTCGATGCCATGGTGATCGCCGCCGACTCCAGCGCGTCCGACGAGAAAGTCGCCGAGTACGAGCGTAGTGCCTGCCCTACTTGCGGCTCCTGTTCCGGCATGTTCACCGCCAACTCGATGAACTGCCTGGTTGAAGCCCTGGGACTGGCATTGCCGGGCAACGGTTCGACCCTGGCCACCCACAGCGACCGCGAACAGCTGTTCCTGCAAGCCGGCCGCACCATCGTCGAGCTGTGCAAGCGTTACTACGGCGAGAACGATGAGTCGGTGTTACCGCGCAACATCGCCAACTTCAAGGCGTTTGAAAACGCCATGACCCTGGACATCGCCATGGGCGGTTCCACCAACACCATCCTGCACTTGCTGGCCGCGGCCCAGGAAGCCGAGATCGATTTCGACCTGCGCGACATCGACCGTCTCTCCCGCCATGTACCGCAATTGTGCAAGGTCGCGCCGAACATCCAGAAATACCACATGGAAGACGTGCACCGTGCCGGCGGGATCTTCAGCATCCTTGGCTCTCTGGCCCGTGGTGGCCTGCTGCACACCGATCTGCCGACCGTGCACAGCAAGACCATGGCCGAAGGTATCGCCAAGTGGGACATCACCCAGACTAACGACGAAGCGGTGCATCACTTCTTCAAGGCCGGTCCCGCGGGTATCCCGACGCAAACCGCGTTCAGCCAGTCGACCCGTTGGGAAACCCTGGATGACGACCGTGAAAACGGCTGCATCCGCAGTGTCGAACACGCTTACTCGAAAGAAGGCGGCCTGGCCGTTCTGTACGGCAACATCGCTCTGGACGGCTGCGTGGTGAAAACCGCCGGCGTCGACGAGTCGATCCACGTCTTCGAAGGCAACGCGAAGATCTTCGAAAGCCAGGACAGCGCCGTACGCGGCATCCTCGCCGACGAAGTGAAGGCCGGCGACATCGTGATCATTCGTTACGAAGGCCCGAAAGGTGGCCCGGGCATGCAGGAAATGCTGTACCCGACGTCTTACCTGAAATCCAAAGGCCTGGGCAAAGCCTGCGCCCTGCTGACCGATGGCCGCTTCTCCGGCGGCACTTCGGGCCTGTCCATCGGCCACGCTTCGCCGGAAGCCGCTGCCGGCGGCGCGATCGGTCTGGTGCAGGATGGTGACAAGGTGCTGATCGACATTCCGAACCGCTCGATCAACCTGTTGATCAGCGATGAAGAAATGGCCGCGCGCCGTGTCGAGCAGGACAAGAAAGGCTGGAAGCCGGTGGAAGTGCGTCCACGTAAAGTGACCACTGCGCTGAAAGCCTATGCCCTGTTAGCCACCAGCGCCGACAAAGGTGCGGTACGTAACAAGGCGATGCTTGACGGGTTGTAAGCGTCAGTCGCAGAAACAAAATGCCCCGCCAAGTGCGGGGCATTTTTTTTTGCGAACCATTCGGACTCGCAAAGCATTCTGACACTTAACATCGATGTTGAATGTTATGGCCTCTTCGCGGGCAAGCCTCGCTCCTACAGACTGCATTAATCCTGTAGGAGCGAGGCTTGCCCGCGAATGCCACAACTCGGTCTTACTGAATCTCTTCCGGTTTAACGATCACCCAGTTCTTGTCCGCCGTCACCGCCAACCCTTCTTTCGCCTGGGCTGCTGCGTTTTTGGCCATCATGCCGTTAATCTGAGTCATGTATTTGTCTTTGCGGTTGACCCACAAATGGATGCCGCCCTTGGACACGTCGACGCTGTGGAACAGCATGTAGCCATCGCTAGTCGGGGTATCGCCGCCCACGAGGACCGGTTTTTTCCATTCATCGATGTACGTCAGGATCGCCGACTGTTTACCTGCCATCCAGGTGGCCGGGGTCCACAGGTACGGGGTCAGTTCGAGGCCCAGGTTGGCCTTCTCATCATACTTGCCAGCGGTGACCTGCTTGCGTGCCGTGGTCAACTCGCCGGTCTTGCGGTCCTTGAGCAACAGGCTCACGCCGATCACGTTCTGTGGTTTGACGTTGTAGCCGTACTTCGGATCGGAGGCGACCATGCGCACCAGTTCTTCGGAGGCGGCGGTCATCACATAGACCTCGATGCCGTTCTCCATCAGCTTGTTGTAGAGCTCTTTCTGACCGGTGAAGATTTTCGGCGGATTGACGTCGATGGTCTTGACCACGTCGCCTTCGTAATACGTGCTCGGCACCGGTTTGCCGGACGCCATCAGCTCATCGACGTTGCCCTTGAGCTCCTGAAGTGTGAAGCCGGAAAACACTTGGGCGACCCATGGATAGCAAACCATGTCGTCGATTTCGCAGAGGCGATAGTAGTAGCTGAACAGGCTTTCCTTATGGTCGGCCGTGTCCTTGAACGGAATCAGTTTCAGGGAGGGATCAAGGCTCTCGCGGGTGATCAGGCCCTTGTTTTCCATGAACGGCAACAAGGACTCTTCGAGGTCGTAACGGTAACTGGTGTTGTCCATGTCGAACACCGCGAAGTTACCTTTGTTGGCATTGGCCGCGATCATCGCGTCCAGCGCTTTGGCCTGATCGGCCGGCCAGTGCTTCAAATCCGTGGCGAAGACCTGGCCGGCAAGGCCCAGTCCAAAACTCAGTGCGACAGCCAGAAATTTCGGTGCAAGTTTCATCGGCGTTTCTCCCTGATCCAAAGAGATCGACGCTAACAAATAAGTGTGACAGTCCTCGTCTGTCAGCGACCGCTCGCGTTCCTATTGCGCCAGCTGCATCCCTGACAACGACACTCGCTTATTCCAAAAACGACAGTAACCATACGTTTTCGATATTAATTCATTAGTTTTCAAGCTGTTAGGCTTACCGGTTCGCCGCTGCCCCGGAAGGTAGTTGGCACATGTCCTATGGGAGTTCCAATGAATCTGCCGCTGATCCTCAATCTGCTGGTGTTCCTCGCCTTGCTCTTTGGCCTGGCGCAAACCCGTCACACCACCTGGAGCCTGGCCAAAAAGGTTCTGCTGGCGCTGGTGCTGGGTGTGGCATTTGGTGTCGCTCTGCATACGATTTATGGTGCGGGCAACCCGGTACTGAAAGCCTCGATCAGTTGGTTCGATTTGGTGGGCAACGGTTACGTGCAGTTGCTGCAAATGATCGTGATCCCGCTGGTGTTCGCCTCGATCCTCAGCGCCGTGGCGCGCCTGCACAACGCTTCGTCGCTGGGCAAAATCAGCTTCCTGACCATCGGCACGTTGCTGTTCACCACCGCTATCGCGGCGCTGATTGGTATCGGCCTGACTAACCTGTTCGACCTCACCGCCGAAGGCTTGGTCGCCGGCACCCAGGAAATGGCTCGCCTGCAAACCATTCAGAGTGATTACGCGGGCAAGGTTGCCGACCTGAATGTGCCGCAGCTACTGCTGTCGTTCATCCCGCAGAACCCGTTCGCCGATTTGGCCCGCGCCAAGCCGACATCGATCATCAGCGTGGTTATTTTTGCTGCATTTCTTGGGGTCGCCGCACTGCAACTGCTCAAGGATGATGTCGAGAAAGGTCAGAAAGTGATCAACGCCATCGACACCCTGCAAGCCTGGGTGATGCGCCTGGTGCGTCTGGTGATGAAATTGACCCCGTACGGCGTATTGGCGCTGATGACCAAAGTGGTTGCCGGCTCCAACCTGCAAGACATCATCAAGCTCGGTAGTTTCGTGGTGGTGTCCTACATCGGCCTGGGGTTGATGTTTGTAGTCCATGGCCTGCTGGTGTCTGCGGCCGGGATCAACCCGCTGCGGTTCTTCCGCAAAATCTGGCCGGTGCTGACGTTTGCCTTCACCAGCCGCTCCAGCGCCGCCACCATTCCGCTGAGCATCGAAGCTCAGACCAGCCGTTTGGGTATTCCACAATCCATCGCCAGTTTCGCCGCCTCGTTTGGCGCGACCATTGGCCAGAACGGCTGTGCCGGTCTGTACCCGGCAATGTTGGCGGTGATGGTCGCGCCGACCGTGGGCATCAACCCGCTGGACCCACTATGGATCGCGACGCTGGTGGCGATTGTGACGCTGAGTTCGGCCGGTGTGGCCGGGGTCGGTGGTGGCGCGACGTTCGCCGCGTTGATCGTGCTGCCAGCCATGGGCTTGCCGGTGTCACTGGTGGCATTGCTGATTTCGGTTGAGCCGCTGATCGATATGGGGCGTACGGCGCTGAACGTCAGTGGCTCGATTACGGCGGGAGCGATTACCAGCCAGGTGATGCAGCAGACGGATAAAGAATTGCTGGATGCGGATGAGCATGGGGCGTTGGCTCAGGCTTAACTTTCATCGTCTGAGCGGGTCTCTTCGCGGGCAAGCCTCGCTCCTACGGGATTTGTGTCGATCACCGAATAGGGTTCACCACAATCCTGTAGGAGCGAGGCTTGCCCGCGAAGCTTTCAGGCCTTCTCCCACACCTCAAAGCTATATGCCGGCTTGTCACCCTCGGCCGGATTCGGAACATTCGACACCAGCTTCCACTGGTTCAAATCAAACTCCGGAAACCACGCATCCCCTTCCGGGCTCAGCGCCACACGGGTCAGGTACAGCCGATCAGCCTGTGCCAACCCTTGCGCATACAACTGCGCCCCGCCAATCAGCATCACCTCATCGACGCCTTGCTCGTTCGCCCATTCCTCAGCGCGAACTACCGCAGCCTCCAGCGACGGATAAACCTCCGCGCCTTCCAGCTGTAAATCGGCCTGACGGCTAACCACAATGTTCAACCGCCCCGGCAGCGGACGACCGAGGGAATCCCAGGTCTTGCGACCCATGATGATCGGCTTGCCGAGGGTGGTGGCCTTGAAGTATTTGAAGTCCCCCGGCAAGTGCCAGGGCATGCTGTTGTCGACGCCGATCACACGGTTTTCACCGAGGGCTGCGATCAGGCTGAGGGGGAGTGATTTAGTCATGTCGGCGAGGATACCAGAGCCTCCCTTACCCCGATAAGCGTCACAGCGGTTATGCTCACCGCTCAATTAAGCGACGGGATGCCGCGTGACTGAACTGACTCCACTGCAAAACCTCTGGCTGAGCGAAACCGTGCGCCTGCGCGAAGAACACGCAGGCCCCCTGGACGATCTGGAAGCCAATCGAATCGCCCGTAGCGCCGGCGGCGACCTGTCGACGCGTATTCAACGCCGCGCCCTGTGGCTGGCTGAGCGCGACGGACAGATCCACGCCCTCAAACATTGGCTGCAAGGTGCGCGACTGGCGATGATCGTACTCGCCGTACTGGCGGTGATCAGTGGCGCCGGCCTGGCGTTTGCCGCATTGGGCGATGGCCAGACCCCGGTCAATGTGTTCTGGGCCTTGGGCAGCCTGCTCGGATTGAACCTGATTCTATTGCTGAGCTGGGCCATGGGCCTGATGTTCGCCGGGGAACACGGTGCCGCTCTTGGACGCTTGTGGCTGTGGCTCAGTGAAAAACTCGCCCGCGATGCCAACGCTGCGCAACTGGCGCCAGCCCTGCTGCTGTTGCTGCAACGGCAGAAGCTCAATCGTTGGGCGCTGGGCGTGCTGGTCAACGGGTTGTGGTTGCTGGCGATGCTCAGCGCCTTGGTGATGGTGCTGACGCTGATGGCGACCCGGCGTTACGGCTTCGTCTGGGAAACCACCATTCTCGGCGGCGACACCTTCGTCGTCATGACCCAAGCCCTCGGCGCCCTGCCAGCCTTGCTCGGTTTCAGCGTGCCCGGTGTGGAAATGATCCGGGCCAGCGGCGATGCCGCGCTGCACATCGAAAGCGCCCGCCAGGCCTGGGCGGGGTGGCTGGTTGGGGTGCTGCTGGTGTACGGCGTTTTACCGCGATTGTTGCTCGCATTGTTCTGCCTGTGGCGCTGGAAAACCGGTCAAGCAACCCTGCGTCTGGATCTGAACCTGCCCGGCTACGCCCAGTTGCGCGAACGGCTGATGCCCACCAGCGAACGCCTGGGCATCAACGATGCCGCGCCTGCGCAGCGTCATCGGGTTGAAAACACTGCCAGCTATCTGCCAAGCGATGGCGCGCTGTTGGTCGCCATCGAACTGGACGGGCAACGCCCCTGGCCGCCGCAGTTACCGAAAAACGTCAACAACGCCGGCGTCCTCGACAGCCGTGAATCGCGGCACAAACTGCTCGAACAATTGAGTCGTTTCCCCCCGGCCCGTCTGGCCATTGCCTGCGATCCACGGCGTTCGCCGGACCGTGGCAGCCTGGCGCTGATTGCCGAACTGGCCCGCAGCGCCAGCGCCACCCGCGTCTGGTTGCTGCAAGCGCCGCCCGGCGAAGCGCTGGATGCCGAACGCCTGGGCGACTGGCATGTTGCGCTACGACAACTTGACCTGCCCTTCGCCGATTGCGCGCCGTTGAACTGGCTGGAGACGGGTCATGACTGATGTGTGGAATAAGCCATTAAAGCTCGCCGTGGTCGGTCACACCAATGTCGGAAAAACTTCGTTGCTGCGAACGCTGACGCGAGACGTCGGCTTCGGCGAAGTGTCCCATCGGCCCAGCACCACTCGCCATGTCGAAGGCGCGCGATTATCGGTAGATGGCGAACCGTTGCTCGATCTCTTCGACACTCCGGGCCTGGAAGACGCCATCGCCCTGCTCGACTACCTTGAGCGCCTGGAGCGTCCTGGCGAACGTCTCGACGGCCCGGCACGACTGACGCGTTTTCTTGAGAGCAGCGAAGCCCGGCAGCGTTTTGAACAGGAAGCCAAGGTGTTGCGCCAACTGCTCGCCTCAGACGCCGGCCTCTATGTGATCGACGCCCGGGAGCCGGTGCTGGCCAAGTACCGCGACGAACTGGAAGTGTTGGCCAGTTGCGGCAAACCGCTGCTGCCGGTGTTGAATTTTGTCAGCAGCGCCCAGCATCGCGAACCTGATTGGCGCGAAGCCCTGGCGCGATTGGGCTTGCATGCATTGGTGCGTTTCGACAGCATCGCGCCACCGGAAGATGGCGAACGCCGACTCTATGAAAGCCTCGCGCTGCTACTGGAAAACTCCCGCGAACAACTGGAGCGCTTGATCGCCGACCAGCAGGCCCAACGCCTGGCCCGTCAGCAAAGTGCAGCGCGGCTGATTGCCGATTTATTGATCGATTGTGCCGCCTGCCGCCGCAGTGTGGTCAGCGAGGCGGCGCAGGAACAGCAAGCAATCAGCGAACTGCGCAAAGCCGTGCGTCAGCGCGAACAACGCTGCGTTGAGGCGCTGCTCAAGCTCTACGCCTTCCGCCCACAAGATGCGGCGGCCAGTGACTTGCCGTTGCTCGATGGCCGCTGGGGCGATGACCTGTTCAACCCGGAAACCCTGAAGCAGCTCGGTGTACGGGTCGGCGGCGGTATCGCGGCTGGCGCGGCGGCCGGGGCCGGGGTTGATTTGCTGGTGGGCGGCCTGACCCTCGGCGCCGCGGCACTGGCCGGAGCGATTGCCGGCGGCGCCCTGCAAACCGCCCGCAGTTACGGCAGCCGCCTGCTGGGCAAGATCAAAGGGCAGCGAGAACTGACTGTCGACGACGGCGTGCTGCGGTTGTTGGCATTGCGCCAGCGACAATTGCTGCAGGCTCTGAATTCCCGTGGGCATGCGGCGATGGACAGCATTCAGGTCGCCACGCCGCAGGACAAAACCTGGCGCGAAGGGAAACTGCCGGATGCGCTGAACAAGGCGCGGGCGCATCCGCAGTGGTCGTCACTCAATCCTCATTCGAGGTTGAATCAGGGGGAGCGGCAGGAGCAGGTTGAGGTGTTGGCTGAAAAGGTGATTGATAGTTAAGTACGCCTTCGCGGGCAAGCCTTAATGCCAGTCAGTTAAGCTGCGGAACCTGTGGGAGCGTGGCTTGCCCGCGAAGAGGTCCTCACATTCACCGCAGCCCTTAAACCGAGGCCATTTCCTGCGCCTCAGCCCCCCGTCCCTCATCGTCTATTTGCGCAACAGGCGCAAACCGTTGAACACCACCAACAGGCTCACGCCCATGTCGGCGAACACCGCCATCCACATGGTGGCGATCCCGGCGAAAGTTACCCCAAGAAAGATCGCTTTGATGACCAATGCCAGGGCGATGTTCTGTTTGAGGATATTCGAGGTCTGCCGCGACAGGCGGATGAAGGCTGGGATCTTGCGTAGATCATCATCCATCAGGGCGACATCGGCGGTTTCAATGGCAGTGTCGGTACCGGCGGCCGCCATGGCGAAACCAATCTCGGCCCGCGCCAGTGCCGGGGCGTCGTTGATGCCGTCGCCGACCATTCCGACCCGATGGCCCTGGGCATAAAGCGTTTCAATGGCCTGCTGCTTCTCGGTCGGCAACAGATCGCCCTGCGCCTGATCGATGCCAACGTGGGCGGCGATGACTTGAGCGGTGTGGACGTTGTCGCCGGTCAGCATCAGGGTTTTGATGCCCAACTCATGCAGCTGCTGGATCGCTTCGCGACTGGACGCTTTCACTGTGTCTGCTACGGCAAACAATGCCAGTGGACCGGACTTGTCGAGCAACAGCACCACTGATTTGCCCTGTTTCTCCAGAGCAAACAGTTTCTCTTCCAGCGCTGGCGAACACAGGCCCAAATCTTCCACCAGGCGATGGTTGCCCAAGTGATAGAGCTCACCGTTGATCTCGCCGCGCACACCACGACCGGCCAGGGCTTCGAAGTTATCCACAATCAGCGGCGCGCGTTGGCTGTCGACAACTGCATCCACAGCCGCATTGGCGATGGCCAGCGACACCGGGTGATCCGAGCGACCGGCCAGTGCTGCCGCAATCGCCGGGGCTGTTTCATCAGCGGTTGGGTCGAGGGACAAATAGTCGGTCTGCACCGGTTTGCCGTGAGTGAGGGTGCCGGTCTTGTCGAGGGCCAGGTAATCGAGTTTGTGGCCGTGCTCCAGATAGACGCCGCCCTTGACCAGAATCCCTTTGCGCGCCGCCGCCGCGAGGCCGCTGACGATGGTCACCGGGGTGGAAATCACCAACGCACACGGGCAGGCGACCACCAGCAACACCAGCGCCCGGTAGATCCAGTCGAACCACAACGCGTCCATGAACAGCGGCGGGATCACCGCCACGGCCAGGGCCAGGATGAACACCGCCGGGGTGTAGATTTTCGAGAAACTGTCGACGAAACGCTGGGTCGGTGCGCGCGCGCCCTGGGCCTGTTCCACGGCATGGATAATCCGCGCCAAGGTCGAATTGTTCGCCGCAGCGGTTACCGTGTATTCCAGAGAACCGGACTGGTTAATGGTGCCGGCGAACACCTTGTCTCCGACAGTCTTCTCCACCGGCAGGCTTTCGCCGGTAATCGGCGCCTGATCGATGGTCGAGCTGCCGGACAGCACTTCGCCATCCAGACCGATCCGCTCACCGGGACGCACCCGCACCCGTACACCCAGTTCGATGCTTTTAACCGGTTGTGCGACCCAGCTGCCGTCGGCCTGCTGCACCGTGGCCTGCTCGGGGGCCATCTGCATCAGCCCGCCGATGGCGTTGCGTGCCCGGTCCAGAGACCTGGCCTCGATCAACTCGGCCACGGTGAACAGGAACATCACCATCGCCGCTTCCGGCCATTGACCGATCAGGATCGCACCGGTCACCGCGATGCTCATCAGCGCATTGATGTTCAGGTTGAGGTTTTTCAGGGCAATCCAGCCCTTCTTGTAGGTGCTGAGGCCACCGCTGAGGATCGAAATCAGCGCGATAACCGCCACCACCCAGTTCGGCGCCGCATTGGTGAAGTGGATAAGCTCGGCGGCCAGCGCCCCAATGCCGGACAGCGCCAGCGGCCACCAAGGCTTTTTCGCAGGTTCAGGGCTCGACACTGGCGCTTCAGCGCCCGGCTCCATCGGCTCGGCGTGCATGCCGAGGGATTTGATGGCCTCGATGATCGGCGTGGTGTTCGGCAGGTCATGGGTCACGCCCAACACCCGGTTGATCAGGTTGAACTCCAGTTGCTGCACACCCGAAAGCTTCCCCAGTTTGTTCTGGATCAGCGTCTGCTCGGTCGGGCAGTCCATCGCCTCGATGCGGAAACTGCTTAGCCGCGCGCCAGCGGTTGTTGTCTCGCTCAGCAGAATCCGCGAAGGTGCCGCCGCTTTCGAGGAACAGCAGGAATCCCCGTGGCTGCCATGATCATGCTTCTGTACAGGCTGTAGCTTGTGGCTGTGCCCAGCCTTGTGGGTGTGCAGAGAATCGCTCATTGGTCGCGTCCATGAAGGTGCCTGTTGCCAAGTAAAGACCCTGTAGCCACTATAGGGTCAAGCCCCCTTCTGGAGATTGTCCCGATGAAAATCGGAGAACTGGCGAAACTCACCGACTGCGCCGTGGAAACCATTCGCTACTACGAGCGCGAAAACCTCCTGCCGGAGCCGGCCCGCAGCGATGGCAATTACCGCGTCTACACCCAGGCCCACGCCGAGCGCCTGACGTTCATCCGCAATTGCCGCACGCTGGACATGACCCTCGAGGAAATCCGCAGCCTGCTGGCCCTGCGCGACAGCCCGCAGGATCAATGCGAAAACGTCAACGCGTTGATCGACGAACACATCCACCATGTGAAGGCTCGGATCGATGGTTTGCTGGCGTTGCAGACACAACTGCTCGACCTGCGCCAACGCTGCAGCGAAGGGCCGGATATCGATCAGTGCGGGATTTTGCAGCGGCTGGAAGTGAGTGGCGGGGTTGTGGCGACGGAGGTTGAGCATTCCCATGTCGGGAGAAGTCACGGCCATTAGCGGCCCGTGATCGTTCCCACGCTCTGCGTGGGAACGATCAGGAGCGGTGCCTGAATCAGACCGCCATCGGCGCGGTCATCGGTGCGTGATGCTCATAACCTTCCAGCGAGAAATCACTCGGCTCGATCTGCTCCAGCCATTCCGGTTGATAAACACCGGTCTTGGCAAACTCCGGCACGCGGTCGGAAATCACCAGTTTCGGCATCGGGAACGGCTCGCGCTTGAGCTGTTCGTTGAGCATATCCAGGTGGTTTTCGTAGACGTGGGCGTCGCCGATGAAATAGGTGAACCAGCGTGGCGTGTAACCGGTCAGGCGACCGATCAGGCTCAGCAGCGCGGCGCCTTCGGTGAGGTTGAACGGCGTGCCCAGGCCCAGGTCATTGGAGCGAATGTAGAGGGTCAAAGAAATCTCTTTGGTCTCGACGTTCGGATGGAACTGATACAGCAAGTGGCACGGCGGCAGAGCCATTTCGTCGAGCTGCGCAACGTTCCAGCCGTGGAACAGAATGCGACGGCTGCCCGGGTCCTTGATGATGGTGTCCACGCACTGGCGGATCTGGTCGATCGCCTTGTACAGCACCACGTAGGCCTGACCGGCCTCGGAGCCTTCGGCAATCTGACGATAACCCTGGCTCAACGTCTGCTCGATGGCCGCCTGATTGCTGATCGGGATCTGCTTGTACGCCGGCCATTTGCGCCATTGCACGCCATAGATCTCGCCGAGGTCGTCTTCGCCCTGACGGAACGGGTTGGCCAGCCACTGAGCGTTTTCGTTGGCGTTCTGGTCCCAGACCTTGCAGCCCAGCGCACGGAATTCGGCGGCGTTGTTCACCCCGCGCAGAAAACCGCACATCTCGCCGATGGCGGATTTGAAGGCCATTTTGCGAGTGGTGATCGCCGGGAAGCCTTCCTGCAGATCGAAGCGCAGCATCGCGCCCGGAAAGCTGATGGTGTTCACGCCGGTGCGGTTGGCCTGTTTGGTGCCGTTCTTGATGACGTGGGCGACCAGTTCGAGATATTGCTTCATGAATTACCTGTGTCCTTGAACCCGGGACTGTCGCCCCGGGGTTCGAATTTTTAGCGCCTGCTTCTTATACAGCCGCAGCCGGGGCCGCCGGGGCGCGTCGATATGCCAACCAGATCAGGAACAGCCCGCCGACGATCATCGGTACGCACAGCACCTGGCCCATGGTCAGCCAGTTCCAGGCCAGATAGCCCAGTTGCGCGTCCGGTACACGAACGAATTCGACGATGAAACGGAAGATGCCATAGAACAGCGCGAACATCCCGGACACCGCCATGGTCGGCCGCGGCTTGCGCGAGAACAGCCAGAGGATCGCGAACAGCGCCACGCCTTCCAGCGCAAACTGATACAGCTGCGACGGGTGACGCGCCAGTTGCGCCGGATCGGTCGGGAAGACCATCGCCCACGGCACGTCGGTCGCCTTGCCCCACAACTCGGCGTTGATGAAGTTACCGATGCGCCCGGCACCCAGGCCGATCGGCACCATCGGCGCAACGAAGTCCATCAGCTCGAAGAACGACTTGCCGTTCTTTTTACCGAACCACAGCGCCGCCAGCATCACACCGATAAACCCACCGTGGAACGACATGCCGCCCTTCCACACTTCGAAAATCAGCAGTGGGTTGGCGATGTAGGCACTGAGGTCGTAAAACAGCACATAACCCAAACGACCGCCCACAATGACACCCATCGACATCCAGAACACCATGTCGGAGAGTTTCTCTTTGCTCCAAGTCGGATCGAAGCGGTTCAGCCGACGAGACGCCAGCCACCATGCGCCGCCGATGCCGATCAGGTACATCAGGCCGTACCAGTGGATTTTCAGCGGACCGATGGCCAGGGCCACCGGGTCGATCTGCGGGTAAGGCAGCATTGCGACTCCTCGTTAGAGTTGAAACCTTCAAAATTCCCGGGCGACCCTGTCACGCCAGGATTAAGCCAGGATTGCGCTCTGCGTCAGAGCAAGAAGCTCAAGCCGACGCAAAACAGCAAAGCGGCAAACAGTCTTTTCAGCAAGCGCGGCGACAGCGTGTGGGCCAGTCGCGCACCGAGGCGGGCGAAAACCATGCTGGTCAGGGCGATCCCCAGCAGCGCCGGCAAATAAACAAAACCGAGACTATGGGCCGGCAGCAGTGGATCGTGCCACCCCAAAATCATGAAACTTAATGCACTGGCCAAGGCGATTGGCAGACCACAGGCCGACGAAGTGGCCACCGCCTGCTGCATCGGTACGCTGCGCCAAGTCAGGAACGGCACGGTCAACGAGCCGCCGCCGATCCCGAAAATCGCCGAGGCCCAGCCAATGACGCTGCCAGCCACGGTCAGACCGACTTTGCCCGGCACCGTTCGGCTGGCCTTGGGTTTGAAGTCCAAAGCGAGTTGAACGGCGATGATCAGCGCAAATACCCCAATGATCTTCTGCAAATTCGGCCCGGAAATCGCTTCGGCAGTCAGCGCGCCGAAACCGGCACCGATCAGAATGCCGAGGGTCATCCAGGCAAAAATCGGCCAACGCACGGCGCCGCGGCGATGGTGCTCGCGAATCGCATTGATCGACGTAAAGATGATCGTCGCCAGCGAGGTGCCGACTGCCAGATGTGTCAGGATCGACGCATCAAATCCCTGCAAGGTGAAACTGAACACCAGCACCGGGACAATAATGATCCCACCGCCTACCCCGAACAGCCCGGCCAGCACGCCCGCACAGGCGCCCAGCGCCAGATAGAGCAGAAATTCCATGGCCACATCCCCAAGCATCCCGAATCAGGAGCGGCATGGTAACGGAAGCATGGCCCCGGGCTCTACTGTGGATGGCGATGGATCGATGAGCGATGTCTGCGTAGAGTGAGCAAAAAACACACAAGGACCACCTTATGTGCCTGATTGTTTTTGCTTGGCGGCCGGGTCATGCCCAGCCGCTGATCGTGGCGGCCAACCGCGACGAATTCTATGCCCGGCCCAGCCTGCCCCTGACGCAATGGCCGCAAGCCCCGCACGTGCACGCAGGTCGCGACCTTGAGGCTGGCGGTACGTGGCTCGGTGTCGGCGCCCACGGGCGCTTCGCCGCGCTGACCAATATCCGTGATCCCCTTCAACCACCGGCGCGCAAATCGCGAGGCGAACTGGTGGCGCAGTTTCTCAGCGGGGACATGTCGATTGACGACTATTTGAAGGACGTTGTCGGACGTTCACCTGAATATGCCGGGTTTAATCTGTTGCTCGGCAATACCCACGAGTTATGGCACTTCAATGCCCGGGATACGGAGGCGGTCATGCTCAAACCGGGCATTTATGGGTTATCGAACGCGGGACTGGATACACCGTGGCCAAAAGTGCTCAAGGCCAAGGCAGCATTGAGCGAGGTGTTGGGCGATCCGCAGCCGCAGGCGCTATTGGCCTTGCTCAGCGATCCGCAAACCGCGCCACTTGCCGAACTGCCGGAAACCGGCGTGGGGCAGGCCACCGAGACGTTGTTGTCGAGCGTGTTTATCAAGAGCCCGACTTACGGGACACGGGCGAGCACGGCGTTGATTGTTCAGGCAGATGGGGTGCGGCATATGGTCGAAAGGAGTTTCGGGCCGTATGGGGGGCATTTGGGGGAGGTAGAGATCAGGATTTGAAGATGTGGTGTGTTTGCGGACGCCTTCGCGGGCAAGCCTCGCTCCTACAGGTTGATCGCATTCCCCTGTAGGAGCGAGGCTTGCCCGCGATATAGGTAGTCAGCGTTTTAGAGGGTTTTGACCGAAGCCGGATTAATCATCCGCGCCAACCCAAGGTTCTTCAGCGCCAGTTGCAACGAGCTGTGGATAACTTGCGGGTTGTCGATGGTCATCAGCTCCGCCAGCAACTCCTTGGCCTTGCTCAGGTTGATCTGACGCAGCATCCACTTCACTTTCGGCAAGTTGGTGGCGTTCATCGACAGGCTGTCGAAACCCATCGCCATCAACAACACAGCCGCCGCCGGGTCACCCGCCATTTCGCCGCAGATACTCACGGGCTTGCCTTCGGCATGGGCGTCGCGCACAACGCTCTGCAAGGCTTGTAACACTGCCGGGTGCAGGTAGTCGTAGAGATCGGCCACCCGCGGGTTGTTGCGGTCCACCGCCAGCAGGTACTGGGTCAGGTCGTTGGAGCCGACCGACAGAAAGTCTACTTGTCGCGCCAATTCCTTGGTCTGATATACCGCCGCCGGAATCTCGATCATTACGCCAACCGGCGGCATCGGCACGTCGGTGCCTTCGTCGCGGACTTCGCCCCAGGCCCGATGGATCAGGTGCAAGGCTTCTTCCAGTTCATGTGTGCCGGAAATCATCGGCAGCAGAATGCGCAAGTTATTCAGGCCTTCGCTGGCCTTGAGCATGGCGCGGGTCTGCACCAGGAAGATTTCCGGGTGGTCAAGGGTCACGCGAATGCCGCGCCAGCCGAGGAACGGGTTGTCTTCCTTGATCGGGAAGTACGACAGCGCCTTGTCGCCACCAATGTCCAGGGTACGCATGGTCACCGGTTGCGGGTGGAACGCGGCGAGTTGTTCGCGATAGATCGCCAACTGCTCCTTTTCGCTGGGGAAGCGCTGGTTGATCATGAACGGCACTTCGGTGCGGTACAGACCCACGCCCTCGGCGCCGCGCTTCTGCGCCCGCGCCACGTCCGCCAGCAGGCCGGTGTTGACCCACAGCGGCATGCGGTGACCGTCGACCGTTATGCACGGCAGGTCCCGCAAAGCATCCAGCCCGAGGGCCAGTTGCTTCTCTTCCTCGACCACCTCGGCGAACTGCTTGCGCAGCACGTCACTCGGGTTGGTATAGACCTCCCCGTGGTAGCCGTCGACGATCATCTGGATGCCGTCGACCTTGGAATACGGCAAGTCGACCAGGCCCATCACCGTCGGGATACCCATGGCACGCGCCAGGATCGCCACGTGGGAGTTGCCGGAACCGAGTACTGACACCAGGCCGACCAGCTTGCCTTCCGGCACCTCGCCGAGCATCGCCGGCGTCAGTTCTTCGCTGACCAGAATGGTGTTGTCGGGGTAGACCAGCGTCTGCTGCCGCTCTTCCTGCAGATAAGCCAGCAAGCGCCGACCGAGGTCTTTGACGTCCGAGGCGCGCTCACGCAGGTAGGCGTCGTCCATCAATTCGAAACGGTTGACGTGGTCGGTGACCACCTGACGCAGTGCGCCCTGGGCCCACTGACCGGTCTTGATCACCGTGGTGATTTCGCTGCCGAGCGAGGCATCGTCGAGCATCATCAGGTAAACGTCGAACAGCGCCCGTTCTTCAGGCCGCAGCTGGGTTGCCAGCTTGGCGGACAAGGCGCGCATGTCGGCGCGCACGCCTTCGATGGCGGTCTTGAACAATCCGAGTTCCGCGTCGATGTCGGCGATGGCCTTGTCCGGCACCACGTCCAGATCGGCCGGAGGCAGCATGACGACCGCGGTTCCGACCGCCGCGCCCGGCGAACCCGGTACACCGACGAACTTTGCTTCCTGGATGCCTTTGCCCTGACGGCCCAGGCCACGGATCGAACCGGTGGCCTCGGCGTGGGCGATAACGCCGGCGAGTTGCGCGCTCATGGTCACGAGGAAGGCTTCTTCACCTTCATCGAACTGACGGCGTTCTTTTTGCTGAATGACCAATACGCCGACGACGCGACGGTGGTGAATGATCGGCGCCCCGAGGAACGAGGCGTAGCGTTCCTCACCAGTCTCGGCGAAGTAACGATAGCGCGGGTGATCCGCGGCGTTTTCGAGGTTCAGGGGTTCTTCACGCGTGCCGACCAGACCGACCAGACCTTCGTTGGGTGCCATGCTGACCTTGCCGATCGAGCGCTTGTTCAAGCCCTCGGTGGCCATCAGCACGAAGCGGTTGGTCTCTGGATCAAGCAGGTAGACCGAGCAGACCTGGCTGCCCATGGCCTCTTTGACGCGCAACACAATAATCCCCAACGCCGCCTTGAGATCCTTGGCGGAGTTAACTTCCTGGACGATCTTGCGCAGCGTATTGAGCATGGCTCGGGGTCGAACTCCGTCGTCAGTCGCGCGCTAAAAGGCGCGGGGCAAGCTCTTTGAGAGCGCGTCGATACACCTCGCGCTTGAATGTCACCACCTGGCCCAACGGATACCAATAACTGACCCAGCGCCAGCCATCGAATTCCGGTTTACCGGTCAAATCCATCCGCACCCGCTGCTCGTTGGAGATCAGGCGCAGGAGAAACCATTTCTGTTTCTGGCCAATGCACAATGGTTGGCTGTGCGTCCTGACCAGACGTTGCGGCAAACGATAACGCAACCAGCCCCGGGTGCAGGCGAGAATTTCAACATCTTCGCGCTCCAGGCCCACTTCTTCGTTCAACTCGCGGTACAAGGCGTCTTCCGGCGTCTCCTGGGGGTTGATCCCTCCCTGTGGAAACTGCCAGGCATCTTGATTGATACGGCGAGCCCATAGCACCTGGCCGGCATCATTCGTCAGAATGATCCCGACATTGGGGCGGAAACCATCGGGGTCGATCACGGCAACAACCTCGCAAACGCATATCGCCGCATTGTTCCACAAAGGTTGTGAAAGCAGCAACGAGCCGACCTACCTTATGTGCACTCTTGTGAAAAGTCCGTATTCTGGAGACCTTTCTACAGACTTTTCAGCGAGTAACTGCAATGCGGCTGGCTTTATTCGACTTGGACAACACGCTTCTGGGCGGTGACAGTGACCACGCTTGGGGCGATTACCTGTGCGAGCGCGGTTTCCTCGACGCCGTCGCCTACAAGGCGCGCAACGACGAGTTCTATCAGGATTACCTGGCCGGCAAGCTGGATAACGACGCGTATCTGAACTTCTGCCTGGAAGTCCTCGGCCGTACAGAGATGGCCACGCTGGATCAATGGCACCTGGACTATATGCGCGACTGCATCGAACCGATCGTGCTGCCCAAGGCCATCGAACTGCTGACCAAACACCGTGAGGCCGGCGACAAACTGGTGATCATCACTGCCACCAATCGCTTTGTGACCGGGCCCATTGCAGCACGTTTAGGCGTTGAAACCCTGATCGCCACCGAATGCGAAATGATCGACGGCCGTTACAGCGGGCGCAGCACCGATGTTCCGTGCTTCCGTGAAGGCAAGGTGACCCGGTTGATTCGTTGGCTGGAAGAGACTGGCCACAATCTGGAAGATAGCTATTTCTACAGCGATTCGATGAATGACTTGCCGTTGCTGGAACAGGTGGCGAATCCGATCGCTGTTGATCCGGACGTGAATCTGCGGTCCGAGGCTGAGAAGCGGGGTTGGCCGGTAATTTCGTTGCGCGATTGAAATCGCCTTCGCGGGCAAGCCTCGCTCCTACATTGGATTTGCGTCGATCACAAATCCAATGTAGGAGCGAGGCTTGCCCGCGATTGGGTCGACTCGGTCTGAAGCCTTAAACCGGCTTGGCCCCCATCAACCCCGCAATGGCGGTAAAGCAGACAAAACTGAACAACGCCAATGCAAACGTAAACTTCCCACTCCCCCCTGCGGGCGCCTTGCGCAGCCGATTGAGCCGCACCACCAGCCAGAACCAGCCCAACGCCGCCACGGTGTAGAGCACACTGGACGCCAGCAGCCAGGTCTGCCCCAACGGCCAGCCCACCAGATGCACCATCCACCAACCGGTGAACGGCATGCTCAGCAGTGCCAGGCCCATCAATAGCCAGATGAACACCAGCGGTCGTTGCAAGGTGCGGGCATGAGCCGTCGCATCACCGTTACGGCGTGCGCGCCAGACCCAGATCGCCAGCCCCAGTGCGCTGATCAACAGCACTACCGTCGCCACCATATGAGCGATTTTAAGGGTGGTTAACGTTTCCATTGTTCGATTTCCTTATTGCCTGCCGATCAGCGTAGCCGCTCAGCCGAGAAACAGCTTATAGGCCGGGTTGTCGCTTTCGTCCCAGTACGGATAGCCGATTTCTTCCAGCGCGGCCGGTACCAGGTGACGCTCGTCGTGCGGCACTTGCAGGCCCGCGACCACACGGCCATCCGCCGCGCCGTGGTTGCGGTAGTGGAACATCGAAATGTTCCAGCGCCCGCCGAGCTTGTTGAGGAAGTTGAACAACGCACCCGGACGCTCCGGGAACTCGAAGCGCAGCACCACTTCATCGACAACCTGGGCGGCACGCCCGCCAACCATATGACGGATGTGCAACTTGGCCAGTTCGTTGTCGGTCAGGTCGAGCACCGGGAAACCCTGCTCGGTGAGACTGGCGAGCAGCGCACTGCGCGGGTCGTTTTCCGGATGTGTCTGCACGCCGACAAAAATGTGCGCTTCACTGCCGGTGTTGTAGCGATAGTTGAACTCGGTGATCTGACGCTTGCCGATGGCTTCGCAGAACGCCTTGAAGCTGCCCGGTTTCTCGGGGATGGTCACGGCGATGATGGCTTCGCGGCCCTCGCCCAGTTCAGCGCGCTCGGCCACATGGCGCAGGCGGTCGAAGTTGACGTTGGCACCGGAATCAATGGCCACGAAGGTATGGCCCGTGACGCCCCGCTGCTCGACATACTTCTTGATCCCGGCCACGCCCAAGGCACCGGCAGGTTCAGTGATCGAGCGGGTATCGTCGTAGATATCCTTGATTGCCGCACAGATCTCATCGGTGCTGACAGTGATGACTTCGTCTACGTAATCTTTGCAGATATCGAAGGTGTGCTGGCCGATCTGCGCCACCGCGACGCCGTCGGCGAAGAGTCCCACGGTCGGCAGCACCACGCGCTCGCCGGCCGCCATGGCGGCTTGCAGGCAGTTGGAGTCATCCGGTTCGACGCCGATGATTTTGATGTCCGGGCGCAGGTATTTCACGTACGCCGCGATCCCGGCGATCAGCCCGCCGCCGCCCACCGGAACGAAGATCGCATCCAGGCGCCCCGGGTGCTGGCGCAGGATCTCCATGGCCACCGTGCCCTGCCCGGCAATGGTGTGGGGATCGTCATAAGGGTGGATGTAGACGTAGCCTTTTTCGTCGACCAGTTTCAGCGAGTAGGCCAGGGCTTCCGGGAACGAATCCCCGTGCAGCACCACTTTGCCGCCGCGCGAGCGCACGCCTTCGACCTTGATCTCCGGGGTGGTCTTGGGCATCACGATGGTCGCTTTCACGCCCAGTACCTTGGCCGCCAGGGCCAGGCCTTGTGCATGATTGCCCGCCGACGCGGTGACCACGCCGCGAGCGCGCTCTTCATCGCTCAGCTGCGTCAACTTGTTGTAGGCGCCGCGAATCTTGAACGAGAACACGGGCTGCAAGTCTTCACGCTTGAGCCAGATATCGTTGCCCAGCCGCTCGGAGAGCTGGCGGGCAGTCTGCAATGGGGTTTCTACGGCAACGTCATAAACGCGCGAGGTGAGGATCTTTTTGACGTACTGTTCGAGCATCGGAAAGCATCACTGAGCGGGTTGGGCAGGGCCAAGGAGTCTAACCCGGCTTTTGGGCGGGCGACCACACGAATCAAGAGGTTTTAGGCTCATCGAAAAGAGATCATGACCTGTAGGAGCGAAGCTTGCTCGCGAAGAACGATTACGCGGTGCGTCAGTTGTTACGTGTCGCTCCGTTCGCGGGCAAGCCTCGCTCCTACAGTTATCAGCTGTCGGGCAGCCGCAGGATGTGCGCATTTGACCCGCCAATCGGGCAATGACCTTCCCCATCGCGAGGCCTATAATGCCGGCCTTTCGTTCCCCTTTCGGCACTTCGGAGCCCGCATGACACAGGATCAACTCAAACAGGCCGTAGCCCAGGCCGCCGTCGACTTCATCCTCCCGAAACTCGACGACAAGAGCATCGTCGGGGTCGGCACCGGCTCCACCGCCAACTGCTTCATCGATGCCCTCGCCAAGCACAAAGGCGCATTCGATGGCGCGGTCGCCAGCTCCGAAGCCACCGCCGCCCGCCTCAAGGGCCATGGCATTCCGGTGTATGAACTCAACACCGTCAGCGACCTGGAGTTCTACGTCGACGGCGCCGATGAAAGCGACGAGCACCTGCACCTGATCAAGGGTGGTGGCGCAGCCCTGACCCGCGAGAAGATTGTCGCGGCGGTGGCCAAGACCTTCATCTGCATTGCCGACGCCAGCAAACTGGTGCCGGTCCTCGGTGCGTTCCCGCTGCCGGTGGAAGTGATCCCGATGGCCCGCAGCCATGTGGCCCGCGAACTGGTGAAACTCGGCGGCGACCCGGTTTACCGTGAAGGCGTGCTGACCGACAACGGCAACATCATCCTCGATGTATTCAACATGCAGATCACCAACCCGGTGGAGCTGGAAACTCAGATCAATGCGATCGTCGGCGTGGTCACCAACGGCTTGTTCGCAGCCCGCCCGGCTGACTTGCTGTTGCTGGGCACGAGCGAAGGCGTGAAAACCCTGCGCAGCCTGTAAGCCAAACGCAAACCCGTGTAGGAGCTGGCTTGCCAGCGAAGAGGCCATAACATTCAACATCTATGTTGACTGTTATACCGCTTTCGCTGGCAAGCCAGCTCCTACACGGGAACGCGTTGGCTTCAGGGCTGTGCCGGTTTTTTGAAAACGTAGAAAAGGTTCGGCTCGCTGACGAGGTACAGGGTGCCGTCATCGTCCATGGCGATACCTTCCGCCTGCGGCACAGTCTTCTGCAATCCCTGACGCCCCTTGCGCAGTGACAGGGTGGTCAGCGGCCGTCCGTCGATATCCAGCTCCAGGATCAATCTCGACTCATCGGACAGCGCCAGCAAATGGCCGCTGCGCTCGTCGTACTGCAGGCTCGACAGGTCTCGCACGAACATCCCGGCATCGCGCTTGGGGTTGTTCACCACATGCACCGCGTAGGATTTTTCCGGGTTGTAATGCGGAAACCCCTGCACTTCGTAAATCAGCATCGGGTCGCGCTCCTTGGCGACAAACAAGCGTTTGCCCACTGAGTCATAGGCCAACCCTTCAAACCCCTTATTGCCCCTCACGTGCACACCGAGGGTCATCTGCTCAGCGTCCGCGACATCGAGGAACGTCGTGTCCGTCTCCAGATGAACCTTGATCAGCCGTTGCTGGCGCTCGTCGGTGATCACGTAAGTGTCAGCACTGATGAACTCCACCGCCTCCGGGTCGCCAAACCCGACCAGCGCTACACGCCGCAGGATTTTGCCTTCCAGGGTCAACTCGATCAGTTCGGCATTTTTGTTGGTGACGGTGAACAGGCTTTTGCGCACAGGATCGTAGGTCAGCGCCGAAACATCATCGTCCAGACCGTCTATGACTCGCGCCTCGATCGCTACCTGATACTGATCCAGGCCGATGGACTGGGTATTCATCGGCTGCCATAACGCCTGCACATTGAACCAGGCGCGCTCGAACAGGCGCAGGTGCTGACCGATGGCAATCAGCCCGATCAGCACGATTACCGACAGGATCAGCATCAGGGATTTTGGACGGGCAAATCGGCGCATTCAGGCAAGCTCGGAAACAAGACGGGCGGATGAAATACCACGGCAGTGTGAATTCAAGCTTAATGGCATATGGCGATTATTTTTGCTTTTCGAAGCGGTAGAACAGGTTCGGCTCGCTGACCATGTACAGCGTTCCCGCTTCATCCATAGTCACGCCTTCGGCACGGGGAATGGTTTTTTTCAGACCATTGAAACCGCCGAGCAAGGTCATGAAGCTGACCTGCTCGCCCTTCTCGTCCAGCTCCAGCAACAGGTGAGAATCGGCGGACAACACCAGCGTATGACCGGTGCGTGGATCAATGGCCAGGGCCGACAGATTGCGGATATCCAGTTCGTCGCTGGACTGCTTTTGCTTGTCGCCCTTGAGGGTCTGGCTGCCGTCGCTTTTCCAGCTGAACAGCGCCGGTGGACGCTCTTCACCCAGCAGCAGTTGCTGGTTGCGCGTATCCCAGACGATCGCCTCAAAGGCTTTATTCTGGTTTTTCGACGGACCAAGATCGTATTTCGGGAAACTGGCAATATTCAGTTCGCGAGTATCGGCATCGACCTTGACGATGGAAAGCACGTGTTTGCGCTCATCGGTAATCGCCAGCAAACCGTTGCCCATGACCGTCACCCCTTCCGGGTTGCCCCAACCCACCAGCGGCATCTTGCGCAACACATCGCCCTGCAACGTCAGCTCAACCAGGAACGGATTCTTGCCCATCACCGCAAACAGGGTTTTGGTCTGCGGGTCATAAGACAGGTCCGACGCTTCATCCTCCTCCATGCCCGGCAGCAGCTTGGCGTCGATCACCGCCCGGTAATCCGGCAGCCAGACACTCTCCAGACGTTCGGCCGGGCTTTCGAAACGCTCCATTACCCAGAGCACGCCGCGATCGTCCCAGTGCATCGCAAACACGAGGCCATACACGGCGGCCACCACCAGTAAAAACCAGGAATACCAACGCATGACAAAGCGCGAGCGGCGGGCAGTTTTCAGCTTGGGCAGCGGTTGGGTGGTCATGCGCGGATGCGTTCCAGAAATTCAGGCTATGGGTAATAGCACATTGAGACTGGCTCAGACGCCAGAAGCCCCGGAATTATCCAGACAAAATGTGAAAAAAACGGGAAATGGCTGAAAAGCTCAGAGCACAATCCCCTGTAGGAGCTGGCTTGCCAGCGAAGGCGGCCTGAAGCCAACATCATCGTTAAATGTGACAGCCTCTTCGCTGGCAAGCCAGCTCCTCCAGGGGTTTTGCGTTGGGTCAGAGGACGCTGCTGGTGAAGCGGCTGGCGCCCGGCAGTTCGAGCACCAGTTCGTCACCGACATTCAGCGGACCAACGCCCACCGGCGTGCCGGTGAGGATCACGTCACCGGCCTGCAGCGAGAAGCAGCCGGCCATGTACTGGATCATCGGCACGATCGGATTGAGCATGTCCTTGCTGTTGCCATCCTGGCGGACTTCGCCATTGATGGTCAGGCGGATACCGATGTCGGTCAGGTCGACGAAGGTGCTGCCAGCCACGAACGGCGCAATCACCGCCGCGCCATCGAAGGATTTGGCGATTTCCCACGGCAGCCCCTTGGCTTTCAGCTCGGCTTGTTTGTCGCGCAGGGTCAGGTCCAGGGCCGGGGCGATGCCGGAGATGGCGTCCAGCACTTCTTCACGGCTCGGTTTGGTCGACAACGGCTTGCCGATCAACACGGCGATTTCCGCTTCGTAATGCACCGAGCCACGTTCGGTCGGAATGCTGAAACCACCTTCCAGCGGCACCACGCAACTGCCCGGCTTGATGAACAGCAGTGGTTCGGTAGGCACCGGATTGTCCAGTTCCTTGGCATGTTCGGCGTAGTTGCGGCCGATGCACACCACTTTCCCCAGCGGAAAGTGAATACGCGTCCCGTCGACATACTGGTGCTGATAGCTCATTACCGACTCCTGCTTCGTGCTCTTTAGGTTCGAAGAATCAAACAGCGAAAATCTTGCCCGGGTTCATGATGCCGTTCGGGTCGAACACCGCTTTGACGGCTTTCATGTACTCGATCTCAACCGGTGAGCGACTGTAGGTCAAGTAATCACGCTTGGTCATGCCCACGCCATGCTCGGCGGAAATCGAACCGTTGTACTTCTCGACGGTTTCGAACACCCACTTGTTGACGGTCGCGCACTTGGCGAAGAACTCGTCCTTGCTCAGGTTATCCGGCTTGAGAATGTTCAAGTGCAAGTTGCCATCGCCGATGTGGCCGAACCAGACGATTTCGAAATCCGGGTAGTGTTCGGCGACGATCGCATCGATTTCCTTCAGGAACGCCGGGACTTTCGACACAGTGACTGAAATGTCGTTTTTGTATGGCGTCCAGTGGGAGATGGTTTCGGAGATGTACTCGCGCAGCTTCCAGAGGTTCTGCAACTGGCTTTCGCTCTGGCTCATCACGCCATCCAGCACCCAGCCCTGCTCGACGCAGTGTTCGAAAGTTTCCAGGGCGTGGTTGGCCACTTCTTCAGTTGTCGCTTCGAATTCCAGCAGCGCGTAGAACGGGCAATCGGATTCGAACGGGGCCGGCACATCGCCGCGCGCCATGACCTTGGCCAGGGCTTTATCAGAGAAGAACTCGAATGCGGTCAGGTCAAGCTTGCTCTGGAACGCGTGCAACACCGGCATGATCGAATCGAAATCGGCGGTGCCGAGCACCATCGCGGTGAGATTTTTCGGCGCACGATCCAGGCGCATGGTCGCTTCAACCACGAAACCGAGCGTGCCTTCGGCGCCGATAAACAGCTGGCGCAGGTCGTAGCCAGTGGCGTTCTTGATCAAGTCTTTGTTCAATTCCAGCAGATCGCCCTTACCGGTGACGACTTTCATGCCGGCCACCCAGTTGCGGGTCATGCCATAGCGAATGACCTTGATTCCGCCTGCATTGGTGCCGATATTGCCACCAATCTGACTGGAACCTGCCGAGGCGAAGTCCACCGGGTAGTACAGACCGTGCTCTTCGGCCTTGTTCTGCAATTGTTCGGTGACCACGCCCGGCTGACAAACGGCCGTGCGGTCAGTCAGGTTCACGTCGAGGATCTGATTCATGTAGTCGAAGGACACGACCACTTCGCCATTGGCTGCCACGGCGGCAGCGGAAAGCCCGGTACGACCGCCGGATGGTACCAGCGCAACCTTGTGTTCGTTGGCCCAACGGACAATGGCCTGGACTTGCTCGATGGTCTTGGGGAACACAATGGCTGTCGGGGCCGGGGCGAAATGCTTGGTCCAATCCTTGCCGTAAGCATTCAGGGAGTCGGCATCGGTCAGCACCTTGCCAGGCTCAACCAAGGTCTTCAGCTCATCAATCAGGGCAGGATTGGTCATCGACAGAACTCTCGAACAATTCATGGTCATCCTGAAGACGCTTCACGTCGCAGGAACGAGTGTTTAGCAGGGCGCATATGCTAGCATACCGACCCCGCAGGATAGTGCCCAACGGCTGCTCTGCGGCGACGGCTGTCATGCCGCTCGGGTCAGCGTCTGCTGGCTATCTCCTGCCAATTTTCTCCGGGATACAGGTTTACGCAGATGAGCAAGACTTCTCTCGATAAGAGCAAGATCAAGTTCCTTCTTCTCGAAGGCGTCCACCAATCGGCTGTCGACGTCCTCAAGGCGGCGGGCTACACCAGCATCGAGTACCTCACAGGTTCTCTGCCGGAAGCCCAGCTGAAGGAAAAGATCGCTGATGCTCACTTCATCGGCATTCGCTCCCGTACTCAACTGACCGAAGAGATCTTCGATCACGCGAAGAAACTGGTGGCTGTCGGCTGTTTCTGCATCGGCACCAACCAGGTCGACCTCGGCGCAGCTCGTGAACGCGGCATCGCGGTGTTCAACGCGCCGTACTCCAACACCCGCTCCGTCGCCGAGCTGGTGCTGGCCGAGGCGATCCTGTTGCTGCGCGGCATTCCTGAGAAGAACGCTTCCTGCCACCGTGGCGGCTGGATCAAGAGCGCAGCCAACTCCTTCGAAATTCGTGGCAAAAAGCTGGGTATCGTCGGTTACGGCTCGATCGGTACTCAATTGTCGGTGCTGGCTGAAGGCCTGGGCATGCAGGTGTATTTCTACGACACCGTGACCAAGCTGCCATTGGGCAACGCTACCCAGGTCGGTAACCTGCACGAGCTGCTGGGCATGTCCGATATCGTCACCCTGCACGTTCCGGAAACCGCTGCCACCCAGTGGATGATCGGCGAGAAGGAAATCCGCGCCATCAAGAAGGGCGGCATTCTGATCAACGCAGCTCGCGGCACTGTGGTCGAGCTGGACGCCTTGGCGGACGCGATCAAGGACAAGCACCTGATCGGCGCGGCCATCGACGTTTTCCCGGTGGAGCCGCGCTCCAACGAAGAAGAGTTCGAAAGCCCGCTGCGTGGCCTGGACAACGTGATCCTGACCCCGCACATCGGTGGTTCCACCGCTGAAGCGCAGGCCAACATCGGTCTGGAAGTGGCGGAAAAACTGGTCAAGTACAGCGACAACGGTACGTCGGTATCGTCCGTGAACTTCCCGGAAGTGGCTCTGCCGGCTCACCCTGGCAAGCACCGTCTGCTGCACATCCACGAGAACATTCCGGGTGTGATGAGCGAGATCAACAAGGTCTTCGCCGAAAACGGCATCAACATTTCCGGTCAGTTCCTGCAGACCAACGAGAAAGTCGGCTACGTGGTGATCGACGTAGACGCCGAATACTCGGACCTGGCGCAAGAGAAGCTGCAGCACATCAACGGCACTATCCGTAGCCGCGTGTTGTTCTGATCGCGACTTGAGTGACAAAAAAGGGAGCTCCTTGGAGCTCCCTTTTTCATGCACGCGTTATTTGACGTTAACGGTGATCTTCTCAGAAACGATCGGCGGATCGAACGGCATGTGGCCGCTATCGCCCAATTCCAACTGCAACGTGTGCTTGCCCGGCGTCAGTTTTACTTCAGCCTGGGTCTGCGCCTTGCCGAAGTGCAGGTGGTTGGCATCGTTCGGAATCGGAGCTCCGGCGGCGGGGAGTTTGTCGACATCAATCAGCAAATGGTGATGGCCAGTGTTTTTGGTGACATCGCCCGCAGGCGCCAGCGCGATGTTTTCGACAGCGAACTTGACGACGACAGTCTGCGGAACCGTCGCTCCGTCTTTAGGAGACACGATAGACACTCCAGCACCTTTCGGAGCCGGCGTGGCAGCACTGGCCAGCAGTGAAACGCCCATCAGCAGGCCAGCCAATGCTGCACGTGACATAAAGGTTTTCATTCTCTTCTCCAGTTTTTCCGTAAAATTCGCTCGACCGTGACAACTTCACAGCCATTCGTTGTCGAAGGCACACGACAACCATAGCAAAGCGAGCCTGAACAGAGCGTCGCGATAAATGAATTCAAAGGAGTGACCATGCGATTTTTGCCTGGCCTGATTTGCCTGCTACCCCTTTTGAGCCCTTTGGCTCATGCCGAACTGATTGACGATGTAAACGATCGCGGCGAATTGCGCATTGCCCTTGAGGCTAATACACCGCCCTTCAATTTCAAGGAGGACGACAAACTGACCGGGTTCGAGGTCGAGCTGGGGCAGTTGCTGGCCGCTGAGCTGGATGTGCGCGCCGACTTTGTCGTCACCGATTCCAATGATTTGCTGACCGGCGTCGAAAGTGGCAAATACGACATCGCCATCAACCACATTACAGCGAGCCCGGCGCTCACGGAGCGTTTCGACTTCAGCCAACCTTACATTCAAACCAATGCGCAATTGATCGCGCAGAAAGAAGAACCGCGCTCAATACTGCTGGTGCAGTCGCTCACAGAGGAAAAGCCGAAAGCCAGCCAGACCGTGAGCCTGGCGATTCCGTTTCAGAAGGGTAACCCGGCATTTCATGCCAGCCTGGAAAACGCGCTGCAGCGGATCAAGGCGGATGGTCGGCTGGAAGCGTTGTCGCAGAAGTGGTTGGAGGCGACCCCGAAACCCTGAGCCCCCTGTAGGAGCTGGCTTGCCAGCGAAGGCGGTCTGAATGCCAGCATCATCGTTGAATGTGATGGCCTCTTCGCTGCCAGCTCCTACAGGATTTGCAGGGCTACCGCTGCTTGTGACAGCTCCAGTTCGCTGAACACCTGGACACCATTGCGCTTGAGCAACGCAGCGGTGACCCCTTCGCCACTGACCTTCACGCCTCTGAACGTCCCGTCATAGGTCAACAGATTCCCGCAAGACGGACTGTTGGCCTTGAGCACAGCAATGCGGATGCCGTGCTGTTGCACCAGTTCCAGCGCCTGATAAGCCCCCGAAAGAAACTCGGCACTGACGTCCTCGCCCTTAGTGGTGATGACCGATGCAAGGCCATCAAGCACTTCACCGCCCTGCCCGCCCGGAATCTCCGCCGCGGCTCTTGGCGTCGGCAAACCACCGGCGACTTCCGGGCACAACGGCACCACCCGGCCTTCGGCAATCCACTGCTCCAACAGATTGAATGGCCCACTGGCGCCTCCGTCGTAACGGACGCGGTGACCGAGCAAACAACGGCTTACCAGAATCTTTTGCATGATCAGAACGGCTCGTTGCCACGACGGCGAAACCAGCCCGTCAACGACAGGCGATCTCGGGTCGCGGGCAGGACTTCGTGGGGGACTTCGCCCGACAGGAACACCACCAGGCATCCGCCGGTGGGCACCACATCGTGTTCGACGCCTTCGTTCAGGTACATGCGCAGCTGGCCGCCATGCTCGGGCAGCCAGCCGTCATTGAGATAGATCACCGCCGAGACCATGCGCCGGTCGTCGTCGCGAAAACGGTCGACATGCTTGAGGTAGAAAGCGCCGGGCGGGTACAGGGCGAAATGGCTTTCGTAATCTTCCAGGCCCAGAAACAAATCGCGATTCATCGCCTCACGCAGACTGTCCATCAACCCTAGATAGCGGTCGCACGCCTCGGCCTGACCGGGTTCGAGCCACTGAATATGGTCGCCGCGAATGCCCTCGCGGATCTCCGAAAACGGCCCGCGCCCCACAGCGGCTGGAGCGAGTTCGCCCTCCGCAGCACGTTTTCGGCACTCGGCCGCCAGCGCCCGGGTCAGATCCAGAGGCAGGAAAATATTCTGCTGCGACCAGCCGCGCTCAGCCAGGTCGTCGACGATACGTAACAGCAGCGGATGATCAGAGGATATTTGCATGGCGCGCATAGTATTCCTGTGCCCGCGAATCCGACAGAGCCACGCAGCGGAGGATTGGTCGGATAAGGCACTCAACCTGATACGAATTCTCGACAAGTACGAATACCCCACGGAGAATAGTCGCCTGCTGACAGGAGTCCCTATGCGTCGCTTGCTTTTCTCACTGTTGATGTTCTGCGTTTTGCCCGCCTGGGCGGACGGCCACGACCAGTTGTACAAGGTCGCCGGTTGGCCAGAACAACGCGCGCATTTCAACGATGCTCTCTCGGCCGCTCAGCAGCGTTACCAGAACAGCCTGCCGCCGGCGGTGTTTCAGGCCCTGGTCAACAACAGCAATCAACGTTTCGCCCCCAAGGCCATGGACCAGCGCGCCGAAGCGCAACTGCGCAAGAAACTCGCCGATCCGAAACCTGCACTGACCTTCTTTCAATCGCCCTTGGGCAAGAAAATCATCGCCGCCGAACTGCTGGCGACCCGTCGCGATCAATTGGCGAAAAACGCCAAGGGCTTGCCGAAAATGCAGGCCAGCGATAACCGTCAACTCATCATCGGTCACTTGGCCCAGGCCCTGCCCGCCCGCGAGGCCGGCGCTGAAGTCAGCCTGGCGATCGCGGGCGTGGCGGCCGACAGCCTGAGCTCGATGATCCCCGGCCTGCTCGGCGGCGGTCAGGCTCAAGGCATGTTGAATGGTCAGCGCCAGCGCCTGATGGAGCAAATCGGCGCTGACCTGAACAACACACTGCTGTATGTCTATCGCGACCTGACGGATGAAGAGCTGGAAGAGTTCGCGACCTTTGCCGAGTCCACTGAAGGCAAGGCTTACTATCAAGCGGCATTGGCGGCGATTCGGGCGGGGTTGGCGGTGGGACAGAGTACGTCGAGCCTTGCCCAGTAGTTTTTGGCGCCTGTGAAATTGCCTTCGCGATCCGACTTGCCCGCGAAGGCAATCGAAAATGTCACCGCCGATCCCGACTCATCCGCCTGGTCAAAAACCCGAAATACTCCTGCCGCAACCCCGGAGCCTCATTCGCCAGATGATGCCGCGCTTCAGGCAGCATCAGCACCTGAGGCCGATCGAACTTGCCCCGCAACACCTCAAGGTTGTGTTGCCAATCCACGGTCATGTCCGCCTGCCCCTGCACGATCAGCGGCCGCCGCGGACTCTTCGGTGCCGCTTCGATGCGCTTGATCCACCGCCCCAGCGCACCGACCCAGGCCGTTGGCAGACGCAGCGGCTGCAACGGATCGGCTTGCAGGAACGCCAGGAAGTCAGGGTCGTTGGAGTTCTCGCTGAAACGCCGGGCGATGCCTTTGACGAACGGCTTGAGCAGGTAATAACTGAGCTTCGACCAGCCCCAGGCTCGCGGCCGCACCAGGGGCGACAGCAGAATCACCTGCCCTTGGGCGGGACTGCTCGCGCCCTGATTGAGCACATGATCGATCACAATCGCCCCGCCGGTGCTTTGCCCGCACAAGTGCCAAGGCTGCGGAAGGCCCAGCGATTGCGCCTCGGCCAATAGCCCTTGCAGCGTGCTCTGATACTCGGCGAAGTCCTTGATGCTCGCCCGCTCGCCACTGGACAGGCCATGCCCCGGCAGATCACAGGCGATCACCGCAAAACCCTGGCCCAGCGCCCACTCGATCACATGCCGATAGAGCCCGGTGTGATCGTAGAAGCCGTGAAACAGAAACAGCGTCGCCTTCGCCCGCTCGGGCCACCAGAGCTGGCTGACCACTTCATAGCCATCGACCTCGAAACGCCCCAAGCCGCTGCGCAAGGTTCGCTGCGCAAAATCCAGTCCATAAAAATGCTGATAGGCCATGGCTTCCGTCGACAGCGGCTGCCACTCGGCCAATGGCCGCAGGCTGGCACGCAAATGATCGGGGTCGAAAGTGGCAGGCATGGGCTATTCCAGAGCGCGAAACGGACTTTATGGGCCTGCGATATTCATCTGTCGCGGCAAGCATGGCAAGCTAGCCGACCTTCGAGGATTGAAACCCCATGCGCCCGGCCTACCGCACCACACTGCTTGCCAGCCTGCTCGCCCTTGTGTGTGCCGGCGTGCTGTGGGCCGCCTATGACTGGTTTCAGGGGCGCTATCTGCGCACCTTCAGTTCGCACACTGCGGTGTTCTCCGGCGACCCCTTGCGCCTGCCGGACGAACTCGCCGGCCCCGGCGCCATTCGCCTGGTGCACTTCTGGGACCCGGCTTGCCCGTGCAATGTCGGCAACCAACAACACCTGACCGAACTGGTTGAGCAGTATGCACCACAAGGCGTCGAGTTCTATGCGGTCCAAAAGCCCGGCAGCCATGGTCAATTGCCCAGCACGTTGAGTCGCCTCAAAACCATCACTGTCCTGCCAGGCTCTGAACAGATCCCTGCCAGCCCAGCGGTGGCGATCTGGGACCGCAGTGGCAGGCTGGCGTATTTCGGTCCGTACAGCGAAGGCCTGACCTGCAACTCGAGCAACAGTTTTATCGAGCCCATCCTGCAAGCGCTGAACGAAGGCCGGACGGTGAATGCAACGCACACACTGGCGGTGGGTTGCTACTGCCCGTGGCCGAACGAAGTGAAGTGAAGTAAGGCATTCCTGACTTTTCCAGGACCGTGATGCCCGGCACAGGAGGTCTGTGCTACACGTTTGCAGCCCACATGGGCGGCAATCCCGAAAGAACAAGGAGTCACCATGAAACGCGCCCTGACCGTACTTGCCTTGCTGATCGTCGTGCTCGTCGCCGGGGGCGGCTGGTACGTGTACAGCAAGCAACCGACGCGCCAGGGCCAGGTGCAATTGCAACACCTGCAAGGTTCGGTGACCGTGCGCTACGACGTGCGCGGCGTGCCGCATATCCGTGCCGAAAACGAAACCGACCTCTACCGCGCCCTCGGCTACGTGCACGCCCAGGACCGACTGTTCCAAATGGAAGCCATGCGGCGCCTGGCCCGTGGTGAGCTGGCCGAGGTCCTCGGCCCGAAACTGATCGACACCGACAAACTGTTTCGCAGCTTGCGCATCCGCGAACGGGCTGAAAGTTACGTGGCCGCGCTGGATCGTCAGTCGCCGGCGTGGAAGGCCCTGCAAGCCTATCTGGACGGCATCAATCAATATCAGGACAGCCACGCTGCGCCGGTAGAGTTCGATGTGCTGGGAATTCCCAAGCGCCCTTTCACCGCCGAAGACAGCATCAGCATCGCCGGCTACATGGCCTACAGCTTTGCCGCGGCATTTCGCACCGAACCCTTGCTGACCTATGTGCGCGACCAACTGGGCGCCGAGTACCTGAACATCTTCGATCTGGACTGGCAGCCCAAGGGCGTGCTGGCCAAAGGGCGGACCAACCCTGCGCCGGCTCTCACCGCCAATGACTGGAAGGGTCTGAACGCCCTCGCCCGTTTGAGTGAGCAAGCCTTGGCCGACAACGGTCTGCCGCAATTCGAAGGCAGCAATGCCTGGGTGATTTCCGGCAACCGCAGCAAAAGCGGCAAGCCGCTGCTGGCCGGTGATCCGCACATTCGCTTCTCGGTGCCGTCGGTGTGGTACGAAGCGCACCTGTCGGCGCCGGGCTTCGAGCTCTATGGCTACCATCAGGCGCTGGTGCCGTTTGCGTTTCTTGGCCACAACCTGGACTTCGGCTGGAGCCTGACGATGTTCCAGAACGACGATCTGGACCTGATCGCCGAGAAGGTCAACCCGGACAACCCGAATCAGGTCTGGTATCGCGGCCAATGGGTCGACATGGTCAACACCGAACAACAGATCGCGGTCAAAGGCCAGTCACCGGTCACGCTGACCCTGCGCCAATCGCCCCACGGTCCGATCATCAACGATGCGCTTGGCACTGCCGCCGGCAAGACACCGGTCGCGATGTGGTGGGCCTTCCTCGAGACGCCGAATCCGATCCTCGACGGTTTCTACCAGCTCAACCGCGCCGACACGCTGGCCAAGGCCCGCGCCGCGTCGGCCAAGGTTCAGGCTCCGGGGCTGAACATCGTCTACGCCAATGCCAAGGGCGACATCGGTTGGTGGGCCTCGGCGCTGTTGCCTAAACGTCCGGCCGGAGTGAAGCCCGGCTTCATCCTCGATGGCAGTACCTCTGAAGCGGACATGGAAGGGTTTTATCCGTTCAGCGCCAACCCACAGGAAGAGAACCCGGCGCGAGGCTATATCGTCTCGGCCAACTTCCAGCCAGTATCACCGACTGGCCTGGAGATTCCCGGTTACTACAATCTCGCCGATCGCGGTCAGCAGCTCAATCGTCAACTCAGCGACAAGAACGTGAAGTGGGACAACGAGGCCAACCAGAAGCTGCAACTGGGCACCACCACCGACTACGGTCCGCGTTTGCTGGCGCCGTTGCTACCAGTACTGCGTGAAGTGGTGAGCGATCCCGCCGAGCTGAAATGGGTGGAACAACTGGCGCAGTGGAGCGGTGATTACCCGCTGGACTCCATCAGCGCCACTCTGTTCAACCAGTTCTTGTTCAACCTCACCGACGCGGCAATGCGCGATGAACTGGGTAATGATTTCTTCGAAACGCTGCTCCCGACCCGGGTGATTGATGCCGCACTGCCGCGTCTGGCGGCCTCCGCCGACTCACCGTGGTGGGACAACCGCAACACCCCCGGCAAGGAAACCCGCGCCGATACGGTCAAGGTTGCCTGGCAAGCGAGCATGGCTCATCTCAAGACCACCTTGGGCGCTGATTACACACAATGGCAGTGGGGCAAGGCGCACACTCTGACTCATGGGCATCCGCTGGGGACGCAGAAACTGCTGGAGCGGATCTTCAACGTCGGGCCATTCGCGGCGCCCGGCACCCATGAAGTGCCGAACAACCTCTCGGCCAAGATCGGTCCGGCACCGTGGCCTGTGACTTACGGCCCATCGACGCGACGGCTGATCGACTTCGCCGACCCGGCCCACAGCCTGACCATCAACCCGGTCGGCCAGAGCGGTGTGCCCTTCGACAACCACTATGCCGATCAGGCCGAGGCGTATATCGAAGGAGTTTACTACCAGGCGCATTTCAATGATGAAGAAGTGACGGCCAATACCCGCAGTACGTTGAAGCTGTTGCCAGCGCGGGCTGCGCAGTAGATTTTTGTTAGCCGGGCTGACGCCTTCGCGGGCAAGCCTCGCTCCTACGGTTTTGGGTAGATCGTCATTGTGTGAACGACACAAAACCGTAGGAGCGAGGCTTGCCCTCGAAGAGGCCCTTAAGACCAATACACATCTGGCCTTACCATCGCCGCAAAATTCTGAAGCATAAAGTCAGCGGTTTTAAGCCGCTTCCGGCGCCTGCGCCCGGCGCACGTCCGGTTGTTTCCAGGAGTCGGCGGCGCCTTCTTCGATGGCCTGCTGGATCGCACGCTTGCGAATCTCTTCGGCACGACGGCTGAAGTACCAGACCAGGAATGTCACCAGCGACACCGCCAGCAGAATCAGGCTGGCCACGGCGTTGATCTCAGGCTTCACGCCCAGGCGCACCGCCGAGAACACTTCCATCGGCAGGGTCGTGGAACCCGGACCGGACACGAAGCTCGCCAGCACCAGGTCATCCAGAGACAAGGCGAACGACATCATCCCACCCGCCGCCAGCGACGGCGCGATCATTGGAATGGTGATCAGGAAGAACACCTTCCACGGCCGCGCACCGAGGTCCATGGCCGCTTCTTCAATCGACAGGTCCAGCTCACGCAAGCGCGCCGACACCACCACCGCCACATACGCCGCACAGAACGTAGTGTGGGCGATCCAGATGGTGACGATGCCGCGCTCCTGTGGCCAACCGATCATCTGCGCCATGGCCACGAACAGCAGCAACAGCGACAGACCGGTGATCACTTCCGGCATCACCAGCGGCGCGGTGACCAGACCACCGAACAGCGTGCGGCCCTTGAAGTGGGTGATGCGGGTCAGCACGAAGGCCGCCAGCGTCCCCAGTGCCACCGCGGCAATCGCCGTGTAGCAGGCGATTTCCAGCGAGCGCACCACCGAGCCCATCAGTTGCGTGTTGTCCATCAAGCCCACGTACCACTTGATCGACCAGCCGCCCCACACCGTCACCAATTTCGAGGCGTTGAACGAGTAGATCACCAGGATCAGCATCGGCGCGTAGATGAACAGCAAACCCGCTACCAGCATGAAACTTGAGAAACGGAAGCGCTTCATTCCTTGCCCTCCATTTCTTTGGCCTGACTACGGTTGAACAGGATGATCGGCACAATCAGGATCGCCAGCATCACCACTGCAAGCGCTGATGCCACCGGCCAGTCACGGTTGTTGAAGAATTCTTGCCAGAGCACTTTACCGATCATCAGGGTTTCCGGACCGCCGAGCAGTTCCGGGATCACGAACTCGCCCACCACCGGGATGAACACCAGCATGCAGCCTGCGATGATGCCGTTTTTCGACAGCGGCACGGTGATCTTCCAGAAACTGTTGAAGGTGCTCGAACCCAGGTCGGATGCGGCTTCCAGCAGGCTGGTGTCGTGTTTGACCAGGTTGGCGTAGAGCGGCAGGATCATGAACGGCAGATAGGAGTAAACGACCCCGATATAGACCGCGAGGTTGGTGTTGAGGATCTGCAGCGGCTCGTCGATCCAGCCCATGCTCATCAGAAAACCATTGAGCAGACCGTTGTTGCTGAGAATGCCCATCCACGCATACACGCGGATCAGAATCGCGGTCCAGGTCGGCATCATGATCAGCAGCACCAGCACCGTTTGCAGCTCTTTGCGGGCGCTGGCAATGGCGTAGGCCATCGGGTAGCCGATCAATAGACAGAGGACGGTGCTGATCAGCGCCATCTTCAACGAGCCGAGGTAAGCGGCAATGTACAACTCGTCGTCGCCGAGCATCGCGTAGTTGCTCAGGTTAAGCAGCACCTGGAGCTTCTGGTCGATGAAGCTGTAGATCTCTGTGTATGGCGGAATGGCCACGTCGGCTTCGGCGAAGCTGATCTTCAAGACGATGAAGAACGGCAGCATGAAGAACAGGAACAGCCAGATGAACGGAACCCCGATGACCAGCTGACGGCCACCGGGAATTATTCGATCGAGCCGGCGTTTGAGTTTGCGCATGTTCATGAGCGAAGTACCACGCCGCTGTCGTCTTCCCAGTACACGTAAACCTGGTCACCCCAGGTTGGGCGCTGGCCGCGGCGCTCGGCGTTGGCGACGAAGGACTGCACCAGCTTGCCGCTTGGCAATTCGACGTAGAACACCGAGTGGCCGCCGAGATAGGCGATGTCATGGACCTTGCCGCTGGACCAGTTGTGTTCGCAGGTCGGCATGTCGGCCGTTACCAGCAGTTTTTCCGGACGGATCGCGTAGGTCACGGATTTGTCCTGCACCGACGTGCTGATGCCATGGCCCACGTAGATGTTGCGGTCCAGGTCCTTGCAGGTGATCAGCGCGTGGCCCTCGGCGTCGTCCACCACTTCGCCTTCGAAGATGTTGACGTTGCCGATGAATTCGCAGACCAGACGGCTGGTCGGGGTTTCGTAGATGTCGATCGGGCTGCCGATCTGGGCGATCCAGCCCAGGTGCATGATCGCGATGCGCTCGGCCATGGTCATGGCCTCTTCCTGGTCGTGGGTCACCATCACGCAGGTCACGCCGACCCGCTCGATGATCTCGACCAGTTCCAGCTGCATTTGCGAGCGCAGCTTCTTGTCCAGCGCGCCCATCGGTTCGTCGAGCAGCAACAGCTTCGGCCGCTTGGCCAACGAACGCGCCAGCGCCACACGCTGACGCTGGCCACCGGACAACTGATGGGGTTTGCGCTTGGCGTACTGGCTCATCTGCACCAGCTTGAGCATCTCGGCCACGCGAGCGTCGACTTCAGCCGACGGAATCTTGTCCTGCTTGAGGCCGAAGGCGATGTTCTGCGCCACGGTCATGTGCGGGAACAAGGCGTAGGACTGGAACATCATGTTGATCGGCCGCTCGTACGGCGGCATGTCCGTGATGTCTACGCCATCGAGGAAAATGCGCCCCTCCGTGGGCCGTTCGAAACCTGCCAGCATCCGCAGCAAGGTGGATTTGCCCGAACCCGAGCCGCCGAGCAGGGCGAAGATTTCGCCTTTCTTGATTTCCAGGGACACGTCGTCCACGGCAATCGTCTCGTCGAACTTTTTCGTGACCCGGTCGATTTTGACCAGCACCTGTTTAGGTGTCTGGTCGCCCTCGAGGGCTTTCTTATAGGCGCCGGAGGCAACTGCCATTTACGAAACTCCCAACAGAATTTGCAGTTCGCTCAACGTGGCGAACCTGGATAGTTTGACGCTATTTGCCCGACTTGACCTTGGTCCAGCTGCGCGTCATGAGTCGTTGAATCTTGGGTGGCAACTCTGAGTTGACATACAGCTTGTCGACGACAGCCTGCGAGGGATAGACCGCCTCATCCGTGCGTACAGCCTGATCCATCAACTCGCCCGCCTTCGGGTTGGGGTTGGCGTAGCCGACGGAATCACTGACCTTGGCGATTACCTCAGGCTTGAGCAAATAGTTGATGTAGGCATGAGCCTCTTTGACATTGGTGGCGTCCCGGGGAATGGCCAGCACGTCGAACCAGAGGTTGCCGCCCTCGTTGGGAATCACGTAGGCAATGTCGATGCCCTTGTTGGCTTCGGCGGCCCGCGCCTTGGCCTGGAACACATCGCCGGAGAAACCGGCGGCCACGCAGATCTCGCCATTGGCCAGGTCGGAGATGTATTTGGACGAGTTGAAGTAGGTCACGTAAGGCCGAATCTTGAGGAGTTGGGCCTCGGCCTTCTTGTAGTCTTCAGGGTTCTGGCTGTTGGGATCCAGGCCCAGGTAATTAAGCATCGCCGGGATCATCTCATCACCCGAGTCGAGGAATGAAACGCCGCAGCTGGACAGCTTCTTGATATTTTCCGGTTCGAACAGCATGGCCCACGAATCGATCTTGTCGACGCCGAGAACCGCCTTGATCTTCCCGACGTTGTAACCGATGCCATTGGTGCCCCACAGATACGGCACGGCGTATTGATTACCCGGATCATTCTTCTCCAGACGCTTGAGCAGCACCGGGTCGAGGTTGGAATAGTTGGTCAGCTTCGATTTATCGAGCTTCTGGAAAGCCCCGGCCTTGATCTGCTTGCCGAGGAAGTGGTTGGACGGCACGACCACGTCATAACCGGTACGCCCGGCCAGCAACTTGCCTTCCAGGGTTTCGTTGGAATCGAATACGTCATACACCGGTTTGATACCGGTTTCTTTCTGAAAGTCGGCCAGGGTGGTCTCACCGATGTAGTCCGACCAGTTATAAATATGCACTGTGCCGGCAGCTTGAACGCCGACGGTAACTGTCAGCCCGACACTGACCAACAGGGCATTACGCAACAAAGAAAAAATAGGCAAGTGGAGGTCCTCTAAAATGAGTTGGGCCCAAGTTGCCCCGCGTTACATGACAGCCATGGCTGCCTGGCAACAAAACCGGCGCGCAACTTACCCTCGAAAAACCGTTCCAGCAAAACTTTCTGACATTTAATTTTCCCTGTTGCCGCCGCCGCGCAGGCGACGGCAACAGGTAGTTACCTCAAACCGGCTTATTTACCGGATTTGATCTTGGTCCAGCTGCGCGTCAGGATCCGCTGGGTGGCGGCCGGTAAGTCGGCAATCGCGTACAGCTTGGCCAACACTTCCGCTGGCGGGTAGATGCCTGGATCGCTGGTGATTTCTTTATCGACCAGAGGGGTGGCCGCCGCGTTGCCGTTCGGGAATTGCACGGCGTTGGTGATTTCGGCCATGATTTCCGGCTTCTGCAGGAAGGTCATGAACTTGTAGGCGCCTTCGACGTTTTCGGCATCTTTAGGGATGGCGACCATGTCGTAGAAGCTACCGGCACCTTCTTTCGGAATGTTGTAACTGACTTTCACCTTGTCACCGGCTTCAGCAGCGCGAGCCTTGGCCTGGTAAATGTCACCGGAGTAACCCACGGCGACGCAGATGTTGCCGTTGGCCAGGTCGGAGATGTACTTGGACGAGTGGAAGTAGCCCACCGAAGGACGAATCTTCAGGAACAGCGCTTCGGCTTCGGCCAGTTGTTTCTTGTCCTGGCTGTCGGTTGGATAGCCCAGGTAATGCAACGCTACCGGAATCATCTCGGTTGGCGAATCGAGGAAGCTGATACCGCACGCCTTCAACTTGGCAGCGTTTTCAGGTTTGAACAGCAAGTCCCAGGAGTTGGTTGGCGCATCGGCACCCAGTGCAGCCTTGACCTTCTCGGCGTTGAAGCCGATACCGATCGAACCCCACATGTAAGGGAACGCGTGTTCGTTGCCCGGGTCGCTCACCGATACCGCTTTGAGCAGGTCCGTGTTCAGGTTTTTCCAGTTAGGCAGCTTGGACTTGTCCAGCTTCTGGTAAACACCGGCCTTGATCTGCTTGGCCAGGAAGTTGTTCGACGGTACGACGATGTCGTAGCCGGACTTGCCTGCCAACAGCTTGGCTTCGAGGGTTTCGTTACTGTCGAACACGTCGTAGACGACTTTGATGCCCGACTCGGCTTCGAACTTCTTGACGGTATCCGGCGCGATGTAATCGGACCAGTTGTACACGTGCAGCACTTTGTCGTCAGCCTGAACGGCGCCCGCCATCACGCCCATCAGGGACATGGCGAGGAGGGTCTTGCCAGCTATCTTCATACCTAATGCCTTCATGGGTAATGCTCCAGTTTTTCTTTTTAACCACGTGCTCAGTGGCCTGTTACAGGGCATCCGAACAACCGTTAGTCTGGCAAGATCCAAGGCAGGCTTTCAAGGAAAGACCCATCCTTTGTTTGCACTGAGCGAAGTGCACACTTCACACCTCGCTCAGAGCCTAGCACTTAGCCCTGTAACGCACTCAGGGTCAGGTCCAGGCACTTACGTGCTTTTGTTACCAGCTCATCGATTTCAGCCGGTGTAATCACCAGTGGCGGAGCAATAATCATGGTGTCGCCGACGGCGCGCATGATCAGGCCGTTTTCGAAGCAGAACGTGCGGCAGATCATGCCGGCGCCCTTGCCTTCGTGACGTTTGCGGGTGGCTTTGTCCTGAACCAGTTCGATGGCCCCCAACAGACCGACCCCACGCACTTCCCCCACCAACGGGTGATCGCTCAGTTCCCGTAGACGCTTTTGCAAATAGGGTGCCGTTTCTGTGCGTACGCGCTCGACAATTTTCTCGTCGCGCAGGATGCGGATGTTTTCCAGCGCCACCGCAGCGGCCACCGGGTGCCCGGAATACGTGAAACCGTGGTTGAAATCACCGCCTTCGTTGAGTACCTCGACCACGTCGTCATGCACGATCAGGCCACCCATAGGGATGTAGCCGGACGTCAGGCCTTTGGCGATGGTCATCATGTGGGGTTTGAGGTCATAGAAATCGCTACCGAACCATTCACCGGTGCGGCCGAAACCGCAGATCACTTCGTCGGCCACGAACAGAATGTCGTATTTGGCGAGGATTTCCTTGATGCGCGGCCAGTAGCTGTCTGGCGGAATGATCACGCCGCCGGCGCCCTGGATCGGCTCGGCAATAAAGGCACCGACGTTGTCGACGCCGACCTCCAGAATCTTCTCTTCCAGCTGATTGGCCGCCCAGATACCGAACTCGTTCGGGGTCATGTCGCCGCCTTCGCCGAACCAGTACGGCTGGGCGATGTGGACGATGCCCGGGATCGGCAAGTCGCCCTGTTCGTGCATGTACGTCATGCCGCCCAGGCTCGCGCCGGCCACGGTGGAACCGTGATAGCCGTTCTTGCGACTGATGATGACTTTCTTCTTCGGCTGCCCCTTGATCGCCCAGTAGTGGCGAACCATCCGCAGCATGGTGTCGTTGCCTTCGGAACCGGAGCCGGTGAAGAACACGTGATTCATGCCTTCAGGCGCAACGTCGGCAATCACCTTGGCCAGCTCCAGCACCGGCGGGTGAGCCGTCTGGAAGAACAGGTTGTAATAAGGCAGTTCGCGCATCTGCTTGCTGGCGGCATCGGCCAATTCATCACGACCGTAACCGATCGCGACGCACCACAGGCCGGCCATGCCATCGAGGATCTTGTTGCCTTCGCTGTCCCAGAGGTAAACGCCCTTGGCATGGGTGATGATCCGCGGGCCTTTCTCTTTCAGCTGCTTGAAGTCGCTGAACGGGGCCAGGTGGTGATCGCTGCTCAGGGCTTGCCATTCACGGGTTTGCGGGTTGTTGCTGGTCATGCGAATTCTCCTTGGATTCCAATGAAAGGCGCGGCGATTTACAGCCGCGCCCGGCGCATCAGACGGCGAAGAGCAGGAATTCCCGCTCCCACGAACTGATCACGCGCTTGAAGTTTTCATGCTCGGCCCGCTTGACCGCGACGTAGCCCGTGATGAATTTCTTGCCCAGGTACTTTTCGATGGTCTTGCTGTTTTCCATGCGATCCAGAGCGTCTTCGATGGTCAACGGCAGGCGCAGGTTGCGCCGCTCATAGCCACGACCCACGACCGGAGGACTCGGGTTATGCCCTTCGACCATGCCGATAAAGCCGCACAACAGGCTGGCGGCGATGGCCAGGTAAGGGTTGGCATCGGCACCCGGCAGACGGTTTTCCACCCGACGGTTCTGCGGCCCGGCATCCGGAACCCGCAGACCCACGGTACGGTTCTCTTCACCCCACTCCACGTTCACCGGTGCCGAGGTATCCGGCAGGAAGCGGCGGAACGAGTTGACGTTGGGTGCGAACAACGGCAGCAGCTCAGGAATAAATTTCTGCAAGCCGCCGATGTGGTTGAGAAACAACTGGCTCATGGTCCCGTCTTCATTGGAGAAAACGTTTTTGCCGGTCTCGATACTGATGATGCTCTGGTGCAAGTGCATGGCGCTGCCCGGCTCGCCGGTCATGGGCTTGGCCATGAAGGTCGCCGCCACGTTGTGCTTGAGCGCGGCTTCGCGCATGGTGCGTTTGAACACCAGAATCTGGTCGGCCAGGGACAGGGCATCGCCATGACGGAAGTTGATTTCCATCTGCGCGGTGCCGTCCTCGTGGATCAGCGTGTCGAGGTCCAGCTCTTGCAGTTCGCACCAGTCGTAGACGTCTTCGAACAATGGATCGAATTCGTTCGCCGCTTCAATCGAGAAGGACTGGCGACCGGTTTCCGGACGACCGGAACGGCCGATCGGCGGTTGCAGCGGGTAGTCCGGGTCATCACTGCGTTTGGTGAGGTAGAACTCCATTTCCGGCGCCACGATCGGCTGCCAGCCGTGGTCGGCGTAGAGTTTCAGCACCTTCTTGAGCACGTTGCGCGGCGACAACTCGATCGGGTTACCCTGCTTGTCGTAGGTATCGTGGATCACCTGGGCGGTGGGCTCGATGGCCCAAGGCACCAGAAACACCGCGTTCTGGTCGGGGCGGCAGATCATGTCGATGTCGGCCGGGTCGAGCAGTTCGTAATAGATGTCGTCTTCGACATAGTCGCCGGTAACGGTCTGCAACAGAACGCTTTCAGGCAGACGCATGCCTTTTTCGGCAATGAACTTGTTGGTCGGCGAAATCTTGCCCCGGGTGATGCCGGTCAAGTCGCCAATCATGCATTCGACTTCTGTGATCTTGTGGTCTTTCAACCAATCGGTGAGCTGGTCGAGGTTGTTACTCATAAATGCCTCTTAGGCTGAGTTTCCTGACTCTTATAAGTCAGGCGTTGTTTGACGCATCGGCGTCGCGTTGTAATGCGCGCTTGCGGCAGGCATCGCCAAATGCCTGGAAAATCGCAAGGTAGTCAGGATTCAAGCTTACCTGCCATTCGGGATGCCATTGCACACCTAAAGCAAAAGCCTTGCCTTCGATAACAGAAATGGCTTCGATCAACCCGTCGGGCGCCACGGCTTCCACGCGAAGGCCCGGCGCCAGACGCTCAATACCCTGACCATGAATCGAGTTGACTTGAAGCTCGCTCGTCAGGCCCAGCCCGGCCAGTACACCGCCCGGTTGAACGTGCACCGGGTGACTTGGCGCGTACTGCCCTTCCAGCGGCAGGCTGTCGTCTTCACGGTGATCCATGAATGGACCGGCCTCGTGAACCTTCTGATGCAGACTGCCGCCGAACGCCACATTCATTTCCTGGAAGCCGCGGCAAATGCCGAGCACGGGAACACCGGCCTCGACAGCGGCGCGGATCAGCGGGAGCGTGGTGGCATCGCGTGCAGAATCATGAGCGGTATCCGGCGCACTGGCCGGGCCGTTATAGTGAAACGGTTCTATATTAGAAGGAGAGCCTGTAAAGAGAATGCCGTCCAGAGCGTCCAGAATTTCGGACGGCGCCAGCTGATCCGCCAGGGATGGAAGAATCAACGGCAGGCCCTTGGCAGCTGATGCCACGGCGCGTACGTATTTGTCGCCACTGATGTGATAAGCATGCAGACCGATCTGCTTTGAGCAGGCGGTGACGCCGATTAACGGCAGGCGAGACATGAAGCACCCCGGTATTATTGCTGTTATGGGTTTAAATCGAGCTTAGCCTTGTTCATTTTTTTACACAACACCCCCGTAAAAAATACAACACGGCCCGCTCAAGCTCGCGGGCGCCAAGAAGACTGAAGGCCAAAAAATGCCCCAAAGTGCCTCAAAAAAGCCCCGCTAGTGCTTTTTTAGGGCAAAAAAGGCCTTGCTTGACTTCGGCATGCCGTTCGGGTTGACTGGAATCCGAAGAGATCAATGATTGATATTTTTAACAACAAAGGTGTTGCATCATGTCGGTACCCCCGCGTGCCGTTCAGCTTAATGAAGCGAACGCGTTCCTTAAGGAACATCCTGAGGTTCTGTACGTTGACCTTCTGATTGCGGATATGAATGGTGTGGTGCGCGGCAAGCGCATTGAACGCACCAGCCTCCACAAGGTTTACGAGAAAGGCATCAACCTGCCGGCCTCTCTATTTGCTCTGGATATCAATGGCTCGACGGTGGAAAGCACCGGCCTGGGCCTGGACATCGGCGATGCTGACCGAATCTGCTATCCAATCCCCGACACCCTGTGCAATGAGCCCTGGCAGAAGCGCCCGACCGCGCAGCTGTTAATGACCATGCACGAACTCGAAGGTGATCCTTTCTTCGCCGACCCGCGCGAAGTCCTGCGACAAGTCGTAGCCAAGTTCGACGAGATGGGCCTGACCATCTGCGCCGCGTTCGAACTGGAGTTCTACCTGATCGACCAGGAGAACGTGAACGGTCGCCCGCAACCGCCACGCTCGCCGATCTCCGGCAAACGCCCGCATTCGACACAGGTCTACCTGATCGACGACCTCGACGAATACGTCGACTGCCTCCAGGACATTCTGGAAGGTGCAAAAGAGCAAGGCATCCCTGCCGACGCGATCGTCAAGGAAAGTGCCCCGGCGCAGTTCGAAGTGAACCTGCACCACGTGGCCGACCCGATCAAGGCCTGCGACTATGCGGTCCTGCTCAAGCGTCTGATCAAAAACATCGCCTACGACCATGAAATGGACACCACCTTCATGGCCAAGCCTTATCCGGGCCAGGCAGGTAACGGTCTGCACGTCCACATCTCGATTCTTGATAAAGATGGCAAAAACATTTTTGCCAGCGAGGATCCCGAGCAGAACGCCGCACTGCGTCACGCGATCGGCGGTGTGCTCGAGACCCTGCCGGCGCAGATGGCTTTCCTCTGCCCGAACGTCAACTCCTACCGTCGTTTCGGTGCGCAGTTCTACGTGCCGAACTCGCCATGCTGGGGTCTGGACAACCGCACCGTGGCCATCCGCGTACCGACTGGTTCTTCCGATGCCGTGCGCATTGAGCATCGTGTCGCTGGCGCCGACGCCAACCCGTATCTGTTGATGGCTTCGGTTTTGGCCGGCGTGCATCACGGCCTGACCAACAAGATCGAGCCGGGCGCGCCCGTGGAAGGCAACTCCTACGAGCAGAACGAGCAAAGCCTGCCGAACAACCTGCGTGATGCATTGCGCGAGCTGGACGACAGCGAAGTCATGGCCAAATACATCGATCCGAAATACATCGATATCTTTGTCGCCTGTAAAGAGAGCGAGCTGGAGGAGTTCGAACACTCCATCTCCGACCTCGAGTACAACTGGTACCTGCATACCGTGTAAGCGGTTGCAGTAAAAAAGAACGCCGCCGGCTATGAAGCCTGCGGCGTTTTTTTATGGCCAACATCAAACCTGTGGCGAGGGAGCTTGCTCCCGCTGGGTCGCGAAGCGGCCCCAAAACAGTCGATGAGGTGTGTCTGACAGAACCGTATCGCTATTACAGGGAGTCCTTCGGCCTCCAACGGGAGCAAGCTCCCTCGCCACAGGGTATGGATCATCTCTGCGCTCTGCGTACAATGCCCGCTGCCCAGCAGGAGACTTCAATGACGCGCACCGCCACCATTCGCAAACCTCGCGCCCGCAGCCAGGCCCGGATCGACTCGATACTCGATGCCGCCCGCACGCTGCTGGCCGCCGAGGGTGTGGCCAGCCTGTCGATCTACAGCGTCGCCGAACGCGCCGAGATCCCGCCCTCCTCCGTCTACCACTTTTTCGCCAGCGTCCCGGCCCTGCTCGAAGCCCTGACCGCCGACGTCCACGCCGCGTTCCGCGCCTGCCTGCAAGCTCCCATCGACCATAACGCCCTCAACGGCTGGCGCGATCTGTCGCGATTGGTGGAACAACGCATGCTCGCCATTTACGACGAAGACGCCGCCGCCCGCCAACTGATCCTCGCCCAGCATGGCCTGACCGAAGTCACCCAGGCCGACCGCCAGCACGACATTGAACTCGGCGACCTGATGCACAAGCTGTTCGATCATCACTTCGAGCTGCCGAGACTGCCGGGTGATGTCGATGTGTTTGCGCTGGCCATGGAACTGGGCGATCGGGTGTATGCACGCTCGGTGCAGCAGCATGGGCAGATCACGCCGCGCATGGCTGAGGAAGGGATGCGGGTGTTTGATGCTTATCTCGGGTTGTATTTGCCGCCCTATCTGCCCAAGCGCGCTATACCCGCCTAATGATCATTCCCACGCTCTGCGTGGGAATGCAGCACGGGACGCTCTGCGTCCTATTCAAAAGCCGAACGCAGATCGTCCGTAGAGGCATTCCCACGCAGAGCGTGGGAACGATCAGCTCACTGAATCACGCGCATAAAAAACCCCGAAGGGCTCACACCCTCCGGGGTTGTTGTTTGCGCACACGCTTACAACTTGGCGATCGACACCTCGGTGGATTTCACAAACGCGATCACTTCACTACCAACCACCAGCTCCAGCTCTTTCACCGAACGGGTGGTAATCACCGAAGTGACGATGCCGGAAGCAGTCTGCACGTCGATTTCCGACAGCACATCGCCGAGCACGATTTCCTTGATCGAGCCTTTGAACTGGTTACGAACGTTGATGGCTTTGATAGTCATGATGTTGATTCCTGTCGTTGGATGAATCTTTAAGTTATTGAGCCCAGCGCAATTGCGTAGGCAGTGGTGAAACAGGTTCCGGTTCCGGCGGTTGGCCAGGTAGCGATAGCACACGGTTGAGCACTTCGGTCTCCAGCGCCGCCAGCCGATGGGAGCCACGGACCCGAGGGCGCGGCAGTTCCACCGTCAAGTCGAGGCCGACTTCGCCGTCTTCAATCAGGACCACCCGGTCGGCAATCGCCACCGCTTCGCTGACGTCGTGGGTCACCAGCAACACGGTGAAGCCATGCTGTTGCCAGAGCCGTTCGATCAGTTGCTGCATTTCAATTCGGGTCAGGGCATCCAATGCGCCCAGAGGTTCGTCGAGCAACAGCAAGCGCGGTCGATGGATCAGCGCACGAGCCAGGGCCACACGTTGCTTCTGCCCGCCGGACAACGCTGCCGGCCATTCGTTGGCGCGATCCGCCAGACCGACCGCTTCCAGCGCTTCCAGTGCTTGCGGCCGCCAGTTGCCCTTGAGTCCGAGACCGACGTTCTCGATGATCTTTTTCCACGGCAGCAGACGGGCTTCCTGAAACATCAGTCGGGTGTCTTCCTGTGCCTCGCTCAGTGGCGCTGCGCCTGCAAGCAGCTCGCCAGCCGTGGGCTTGTCGAGACCGGCGAGCAAGCGCAGCAAGGTACTTTTACCGCAACCGCTACGTCCGACCACCGCCACAAACTGCCCGGCCGGAATGTGCAGATCGATTTCACGCAGCACTCGCCGCGAACCGAAGGTTTTTTGCAGTTTGCGCACCACCAGCGGAATGCCGTGCAGCAAGCGTGGAGGTTGTTGAGCCGTCATGCAGCACCTCCCTTGGCAACCTGATAAGCCGGATGCCAGCGCAGCCACACGCGCTCAAGCCAGCGCGCCGCGAGGTCGGCCAGCTTGCCGAGCACCGCATACAAAAGAATCGCCAGCACCACCACGTCGGTCTGCAAAAACTCTCGGGCATTCATCGCCAGGTAGCCGATGCCGGAGCTGGCGGAGATGGTTTCCGCCACGATCAATGTCAGCCACATAAAGCCCAACGCGAAACGCACGCCGACCAGAATCGATGGCAGCGCACCCGGCAGGATCACCTGGCGAAACAGGCTGAAACCGGACAAGCCATAACTGCGGGACATTTCCACCAGCGCCGGATCGACGTTGCGGATGCCGTGATAAGTGTTGAGGTAGATCGGGAACAACGTGCCCAACGCCACCAGAAAAATCTTCGCCGACTCGTCGATGCCGAACCACAGGATCACCAGCGGAATCAGCGCCAGGTGCGGCACGTTGCGGATCATCTGCACCGAACTGTCGAGCAGGCGCTCGCCCCATGTCGACAACCCCGTTATGAAGCCCAAGGCCAGACCAATGCCGCCACCAATGGCGAAACCGAGCGCCGCGCGCCAGCCGCTGATGGCCAGGTGAGTCCAGATTTCACCGCTGCTGACCAGGCTCACACCGGCTTCGATTACCGCGATCGGTGCCGGCAGAATCCGCGTCGACAACCAGCCTGCCGACACCGATAACTGCCATACCGCCAGCAGCAAAACCGGCAACGCCCAGGGCGCAAGGTTGTGGATGATTTTCTTCATGGCGGCGCCTCAGCTCTGGGACGCGGCTTTGGGAAGAATGTCGTTGGCCACCATTTCGCCGAACGGGCTGACGTAACCAGCGCTTTTCGGCAGCTCCGGGCGCTCGATATCCAGATGCGGGAACAGCAACTCGGCCACCCGGTAGGACTCTTCCAGGTGTGGATAACCGGAGAAAATGAACGTGTCGATGCCCAGGTCCGCGTATTCCTTCACCCGAGCCGCGACGGTCGGACCGTCGCCTACCAGCGCCGTACCCGCCCCGCCGCGCACCAGACCGACGCCGGCCCAAAGATTGGGGCTGACTTCCAGATTGTCACGACTACCGCCGTGCAACGCAGCCATGCGTTGCTGGCCGACCGAATCGAAACGCGCCAGAGACGCCTGGGCACGGGCGATGGTTTCATCGTCCAGATGTGAGATCAGTCGATCCGCCGCTTGCCACGCCTCGGCATTGGTTTCACGAACGATCACATGCAAGCGAATACCGAAGCGCACGGTGCGTCCGAGCTTCGCGGCTTTGGCGCGTACCTGCTCGATCTTTTCTGCCACCGCGGCCGGTGGCTCGCCCCAGGTCAGAACCATTTCGACCTGTTCTGCCGCGAGGTCTTGCGCGGCTTCGGACGAGCCGCCGAAATACAGCGGCGGACGCGGTTGCTGGATTGGCGGATAAAGCAATTTGGCGCCCTTCACGCTGATGTGCTGACCGTCGTAGTCGACGGTTTCGCCTTCCAGCACCCGGCGCCAGATGCGGGTGAATTCCACCGAGGCCTGATAACGCTCTTCGTGACTGAGGAACAAACCGTCGCCGGCAAGTTCTTCCGGATCGCCACCGGTGACCAGATTGAATAGCGCACGACCACCGGAAAGACGATCCAGTGTCGCGGCCTGACGCGCCGCCACCGTCGGGGAAATGATCCCGGGGCGCAGGGCGACAAGGAATTTCAAGCGCTGGGTCACCGGGATCAGCGATGCGGCCACCAGCCACGAGTCTTCGCAGGAGCGACCGGTGGGAATCAGCACCCCGCCGAAGCCCAGACGATCCGCCGCTTGCGCAACCTGTTGCAGATAACCGTGGTCGACGGCGCGAGCGCCTTCGGCGGTGCCAAGGTAATGGCCGTCGCCGTGGGTAGGCAGGAACCAGAAGATATTGAGGTTCATGGAGTGGTCTCCTTGGGAAGTCGAATTACGGCGCTTTGGCCACAGCGGCGGAGGGTGTCCAGATCACGTCTTTGATGCTCAAGGGCTTGGGAATCAGCTTGAGCTGGTAGAAGCTGTCGGCGATTTTTTGCTGGGCCGCGACTACTTCCGGCGTAAGGAACAGCGCGCCGTAGCCCTGGCGTTTCACCGAGGTCAGGGTGATGTCCGCTGGCAGACCGAGCAGTGGCGAAACTTGCTGGGTCACGTCCTCGGGATTGGCCTTGGACCATTCGCCAACCGCGCGTACTTCTTCCACCAGCGCCTTGATCACTTCAGGATTTTTCTGCGCGTAAGGCTTGGTCGCCAGATAGAACTGGTGGTTGTCGACGATGCCCTGGCCATCGCGCAGGGTGCGCGCTTGCAATTGCTGTTCGGCGGCGGCCTGGTACGGATCCCAGATCACCCAGGCATCGACACTGCCACGCTCGAACGCGGCGCGGGCATCGGCGGGCGGCAGGAACACGGTCTGGATGTCGGTGTATTTGAGGCCGGCATCTTCAAGCGCACGCACCAACAGGTAGTGCACGTTGGAGCCTTTGTTGAGCACGACTTTCTTGCCCTTGAGGTCCTGCACCGATTTGATTGGCGAGCCCTTCGGCACCAGGATCGCTTCGCTGTGGGGCGCTGGTGGTTCGTAGGCGACGTAGAGCAGATCGGCGCCGGCCGCTTGGGCGAACACTGGTGGCGTCTCGCCGGTGACGCCGAAGTCAATGGAACCGACGTTCAGGCCTTCGAGCAGTTGCGGGCCGCCGGGAAACTCAGTCCATTTCACGTCCACGCCTTGGGCGGCGAGGCGTTTTTCCAGGGTGCCTTTGGCTTTGAGCAGCACCAGGGTGCCGTATTTCTGATAACCGATTCTTAACGTCTCGGCCTGAGCTTGAGTAATGGCGCCGAAGGACACAGCCGCAGCAAACAGAGCGACCAGCCCACGACGCAAAATGACAGTGCGCATGGCGCTCTCCTTTTTGCAGTTGGGTTTTGGCTGCACCTGCTTGGCCGTTAGCGGCTGAGTAAGGTGGAGTACATCAAATTCAGGTGTGGCTTGAGTGCTGGCTTAAATGCTCCAGCGAGCACTCAACAAACGTTCATTCAACAGGTTCGGATCGAGCGGCTTGGGCCGCCGGGCCATGGCGCTGAAAAATTGCTCCAGCGCTTCAAATAATCGTTGCGCAAGCTCCGGCGCCAACTGTGCCTGGGCGCTGCCTTCGCCATAAGCGATCTGGCTGTCTACGGCGAAAATCCCTTGCAGCATTTCCTGCGCTTTCAACGCCGACAGCACCGGTTTGAGCGCGTAATCCACCGCCAGCATGTGGGCGATGCTGCCGCCGGTAGCCATCGGCAGAACCACCTTGTGGCTCAGCGCCCGCTCGGGCAGCAGATCGAGCAGGGTTTTCAACGCGCCGGAGAACGACGCTTTGTAAACCGGCGTGGCGATCAGCAAGCCATCGGCGTTTTCAATCTGTTGCAGCAGGTCGATCACCTTCGGGCTGTCGAAGCGGGCATGCAGCAAATCTTCGGCCGGGAAATCCCGTACCCGGTAACTCACCACTTCCACCCCTTGCTCTTGCAACCAGCGTTGGGAGCGCTCCAGCAAAACCCCGGAACGGGAGCGTAGGCTGGGACTACCACCGAGTGAGACGACCAGCATTCAGACAATTCCTTGAACGGTGTTGGCGATTCGCGGCTTGCGATCTCGCGTTGGTGGAGTGACCTTAACAGCTGATTTATATATCCATAAATCATATTTATTCATTTGGTTATACTTTAAACGAATATAAGAATTGGCTTTTTTCAGACAAAAAAACAGGCCGTCGAAACGGCCCGAAATCCCCTGCTTTGGTGGACTGATCGTTCCCACGCTCTGCGTGGGAATGCATCCATGGACGCTCCGCGCCCACTGTGACGCAGAGCGTCACGGGCGGCGCTCCCACGCAGAGCGTGGGAGCGATCGCCAATTCAACTCAGCGATTCGGCTGCGGCGTCAGGCGCAGGTACGGCTTCACTGCGCGATAACCCTTGGGAAAACGTCGTTTGATTTCGTCTTCGTCTTTGAGCGACGGCACGATCACCACTTCATCACCGTCGTGCCAGTTGGCCGGGGTGGCCACCTTGTAGTTGTCGGTGAGCTGCAGCGAATCGATCACCCGCAAAATTTCATTGAAGTTACGGCCGGTACTCGCCGGGTAAGTAATCGTCAGCCGAATCTTCTTGTTCGGATCGATCACGAACAACGAGCGCACAGTCAGAGTGTCATTGGCATTCGGATGGATAAGGTCATACAGGTCGGACACTTTACGGTCCGCATCGGCGAGGATCGGGAAGTTGACGATGGCGTTCTGGGTTTCGTTGATGTCCTCGATCCACTTGTGATGCGAGTCCACCGGGTCGACCGACAGAGCAATGGCTTTGACGCCGCGCTGGGCGAATTCATCCTTGAGCCTGGCAGTGAAGCCCAACTCGGTGGTGCACACCGGCGTGAAGTCCGCCGGATGGGAAAACAACACGCCCCAGCTATCGCTCAGCCATTCATGGAAACGAATAGTGCCGGCGCTGGAATCCTGTTCGAAATCGGGGGCGATATCGCCCAGTCTGAGGCTCATGGTGCTGCTCCTTGTTAGTGCTTGTTGAGCTCGACTGTGCCTGCGTTCGATATAAATTAAAAAGAATAAATATTGATTTATTTATATCTAAAACGAATATTAAAAATCTGTTCACTGGACCTGAACGGTCATCGGGACGAACATCGACAACAAGGTTCGAGAAGGCCTTGAGTTGTTGCAAAAAGGGGAATTTCAAGGAGGGTTTACGGGGGTGAACCCGCCTTGAAAACGCAAAAGCCCCGCCCGGCGTGATGCCGGGCGGGGCTTTTTTTCTACGTCTTACATGAAGTTGTAAGTGTAGTTGAAGATCAGGCGAGTCTGATCCTGGTCAGCGATACCGGTACTGCTGCCACGGTAGGTGCCGTGACGCAGGGTGGTGCCGAAGCCTTTCAGAGGGCCTTGCTGGACAACGTAGTCCAGGCGCATGTCGCGTTCCCATTCGGACGAATCGCTTCCGCCGGTGGCGGATTTGATGTCGTCACCGTGGAGGTAGGCAACTGCAGCCTTCAAGCCCGGAACGCCCAAGGCAGTGAAGTCGTACGAGTATTGGCCGAAAGTGGTGTTTTCACCGGCACGGACAAATGCGTTGATCATGCTGTCGGTGAACAGATAGAAGCTCGAGCCGCCGGCACCTTCATTACGACCGCTGTCATTGAGCAGGCTGCCCTGGTTCAGGTAGACAAAACCACCGTCATCACCGACTTGCTGGTGACCCAACAGGAAGGCACTGCCGCCCAGGGTGTAAGTGAACATGGCGCTCCAGGTCTTGTTATCGACCTCGCCCGGAGTCTTGGCATAGCCGCCGTTGTTGTTGAACCGATAGCCAGCATCGCCGTTGCGGCCATCCGAGCTGCTGTCGAAGTAACGCAGGTCAGTTTTGAACGACTGGCCTTCGCTGATCGGGAAAACATGTACCGCACCCAGGAAGTGCTGCGTGTAATAGTCTTGCAGGTTGGCGTAGTAGTACTGCAGGGTCAGGTCTTTGGTGACTTTCCAGTCCGCACCACCATAACGGAACTGGTTGCTGTCCTGAGTACCGCCGTTCACTGCCAGGCCAGTGCTGTTAGTCCCTGCACGGCCAACGGCGTGCTCCAGCTGACCGGCGTTGAAGGTTACGTTGTCGATTTCCTTGGAGGTGATGGTGCCACCTTCAAAGGTTTGCGGCAGCAGACGACCATCGCTGGCCACCAGAATTGGCAGGTTAGGCGCCAGGGCACCACCCAAGTGAGCCTCGGTTTTCGAGAAAAGCGCCTTTACGTTGCCAGACAGACGACTCCAGTTGTGTACGGCCGAACCGTCGGTGTCGCTTGGAACAAAGGTGTTGGTATCCGGGTGGTGACCTTTGCCGCCATCGAGGTGGATACCGACCAGAGCCTGGGCGTCGATACCAAAACCTACGACGCCTTGGGTGAAGCCGGACTTATAGTCGAACTTCAGGCCGGTGGCTGTTTCGCGCTGGTCGGAACCGCCTTCGCGGTTATCGTTATTGAAGTACAGGGTACGGGAACTGACAGACGCTTTGCTGTCTTCGATGAAACCGGCGGCGCCTGCCTGCTGCGCCAAAACCCCTACGGCCACAGCCAGGGCCAAGGTGGACTTCTTCATTGTTTCGCTCCTCTCGTTCTAATTTTTATGTTCTTTGGTCCAGGGTCTAACGCCCCGGATCCACAGATGCGCGATTAGCGCCAGACCGTGCCTGACAAGTCAATCGTAACCATGTGTGTCTACGACCAAGGTCTAACCGCAGTGATTGGGTCCCTGCAGGGTAATGATTTACTCATAAACCCAAAAAGAATTATTTCATTCTTTTTAATGCCATTTAGGAATATAACTCGCAGCTAATAATCCGAACCTGGACATATCTATCGGCTCATAAGCTAATTCCTAAATGGTATTTCCTAGACTTTTTTTAGATCGATTAGCTTTGGCGTATCCCCCATACGTCAATCACTATCGAAAAGGCGACGCCATGATGGCCAAACGCGCACTATCTAGTCAATTTGTTACAGTTTGTATATCGCTGATATTTTCTTTTTCCGCTCAGGCGGCGACTCTCACAATCGGTTATCAAACCGGTATCGACCCCAGCAAAGTTCCTCAGGCCGATGGTGTTTACGAGAAATCCATTGGCCGGAAAATCGATTGGCGTCGCTTCAACAGTGGCCCGGAAGTGGTCACTGCCATTGCGTCCGGCGATGTGCAGATTGGCAACCTCGGTTCAAGCCCGCTGGCGGCAGCCGCTTCGCGCAATCTGCCAATTGTCGCGTTCATTGTTTCGGCTCAGATCAACGCTGCCGAAGCACTTGTGGTGCGCAATGGCAGTGGCATCGATAAACCGGAAGATCTGATCGGCAAAACCATCGCCACGCCCTTCGTTTCAACCTCCCACTACAGCCTGCTCGGCGCGTTGAAGCATTGGGGCCTGGACGCCTCGAAAGTCAAAGTGGTGAACCTGCAACCGGCGGAAATCGCCGCCGCCTGGAAGCGTGGCGACATCGATGGCGCGTTTGTCTGGTCGCCGGCGCTGGGGGAGATCCGCAAGACCGGCAAGACGCTGACCGACGCGGCGCAGGTCGGCCAATGGGGCGCGCCGACCTTCGAGGTGTGGGTCGCTCGCAAGGATTACGCCGAGAAGCATCCTGAAGTCGTGGCCCGATTTGCCAAGGTCACCCTGGATTCATTCGCCGGCTATGCAGCCCATAAAGACAGCTGGACCGCCGATTCGGTACCGGTGCAGAAAATCGCAAAACTGACCGGTGCTAACGCCGCCGATGTGCCGGAGCTGCTGGCCGGTTCCACATTCCCGGATGCCAAGGCACAACAGTCCACCGCGCTGCTCGATGGCGGCACAGCCAAGGCGATTGGCGAAACGGCGAAGTTCTTGAAGGAGCAAGGGAAGGTCGAGACGGTGCTGCCGGATTATTCGCCGTATGTCAGCGCGAAATACGTCACTGAGTAACACCCCGCCCCCTGTAGGAGCGAGGCTTGCCCGCGAAGAGGCCATATCTGCCGACACAAGTGTTGAATGTCAGGCCGCCTTCGCGGGCAAGCCTCGCTCCTACAAGGTTCGGGGTAGCCCCGGAGGTCAGAGCGCTTTTTCGAAAATCTTCGAATTACGCTGATAGTTGTAGAGCGACGCCCGCGCCGACGGCAGGCGTTCGACGCTGCTCGGCACGAAACCCCGCTCACGGAACCAGTGGGCGGTCCGGGTCGTCAACACGAACAAGGTTTTCAGCCCCTGCGCCCGGGCGCGGGTTTCGATGCGTTCCAGCAGTTCATCGCCGCGACCGCCATGACGGTACTCCGGGTTCACCGCCAGACACGCCAACTCCCCAGCATCCGAATCGGCAATCTGATACAGCGCCGCGCAAGCGATGATCATCCCTTCACGCTCGACCACGCTGAACTGCTCGATCTCACGCTCCAGCACCTCACGGGAGCGCCGTACCAGAATCCCCTGCTCTTCCAGCGGGCTGATCAAGTCCAGCAAACCGCCGACATCCTCGATGGCTGCCTCGCGCACAACTTCGAATTGCTCCTGGGCCACCAGCGTACCGCCACCGTCACGGGTGAACAGTTCGGTCAGCAGCGCGCCATCTTCGGCGTAGCTGACGATGTGACTGCGCGCCACCCCGCCACGGCAAGCTTCAGCCGCTGCGTCCAGCAACTCAGCCTGGTAGTTGTTGCCCAGGCGTTGCAGATGCGCTGGCACTTGTTGCGGGCGCAATTCGCGGACCAATCGGCCATTTTCGTCAATCAAACCAGGGTCCGCGCCAAACAGCAGCAGCTTGTCTGCCCCAAGGTCGATGGCTGCACGGGTAGCGACGTCTTCGCACGCGAGGTTGAAGATCTCACCGGTCGGCGAATAGCCCAACGGCGACAACAACACGATAGAGCGTTCGTCCAGCAAGCGATTGATGCCCTTGCGGTCGACCCGACGCACTTCGCCGGTATGGTGATAGTCGACACCTTCAAGCACACCGATCGGCCGTGCAGTGACCAGATTGCCGCTGGCCACCCGCAGGCGCGAACCCTGCATCGGCGATGAAGCCATGTCCATGGACAGCCGCGCTTCGATGGCGATGCGCAGTTGGCCGACCGCATCGATCACGCACTCAAGCGTCGCCGCGTCGGTGATGCGCATGCCATGGTGGTAATGCGGGATCAGGCCGCGAGCGGCGAGGCGGGTTTCAATTTGCGGGCGCGAACCGTGAACCAGCACCAGACGCACGCCCAGGCTGTGCAGCAGCACCAGGTCGTGGACGATATTGCCGAAATTCGGATGCTCCACGCCATCGCCGGGCAGCATGACGACGAATGTGCAATCGCGGTGGGCGTTGATGTATGGCGAAGCGTGACGAAGCCAATTGACGTATTCGGGCATGAACCTGGGCCTGTAAATAAATAGCAGCCGAGAAAAGGGTAACGCAGTAAACGCACAGCGGGCTGATGGTTATCGTCGGAACAGGCTTGGCGACACGCGCGCTCTCCTCATGAATACGGGTTGGGACATCGGCAATTTATACACGCTCCTACACTGGCATCGTCGTTTTGGCCGGCGTCAGGCAGTAATGTTCAATCAGTTGACGTAATAGATGCACGGTAGGCTGCAAACGTGACATTTCGAGGTATTCCCCCGGTTGGTGGGCGCAGGCGATATCACCCGGTCCCAATACCAGTGTTTCACAGCCAAGTCGCTGAAGATAAGGCGCTTCTGTGCCGAATGCCACTGCTTCGGCGCGATGGCCGGTGAGCTTTTCAGCGATCCTCACCAATTCCGAGTCCTCGGCCTGCTCGAACGGCGGTACTTCGGGGAACAACGGCGCGTAATCGATCTTCACCTGATGCCGTTCGGCAATCGGATTAAGCTTCTGCAAAATCGCCGCGCGCAAGGCTTTGGGGTCCATACCCGGCAACGGACGCAAGTCGAACTCCAGCGAGCACTGGCCGCAGATTCGGTTGGGATTGTCGCCCCCGTGAATGCAGCCGAAATTCATCGTCGGCTGCGGCACGCTGAACTGCAAGTTACGGAATTCGCGCTGCCACGCCAGGCGCAAGCCGCGCAATTCGCCGATGGCGTCGTGCATGGCTTCGAGGGCGCTATGGCCCAGGCGCGGGTCCGAGGAATGGCCGCTCTGGCCGAGGATGTCGATGCGCTCCATCATGATGCCTTTGTGCATCCGCACCGGCTTCAGCCCGGTCGGCTCGCCGATCACCGCCGCGCGACCTAATGGCCGCCCGGCTTCGGCCAAGGCGCGAGCGCCAGACATCGAGCTTTCTTCATCGCAGGTGGCGAGGATCAGCAAGGGTTGCTTGAACGGTTGGTCGAGCAAGGGTTTGACGGCTTCGATGGCCAGGGCGAAAAAGCCCTTCATGTCGCAACTGCCCAAGCCGACCCAGCGTCCGTCCACTTCCGTCAGTTTCAGCGGGTCGGTCTGCCACAACGCCTCGTCGTACGGCACCGTATCGCTGTGACCGGCCAGCACCAGGCCGCCGGGGCCGGAACCAAAACTGGCCAGCAGATTGAATTTGCCGGGGCTGACCTGCTGGATATCGCAGGCAAAACCCAAGTCCCCGAGCCATGTCGCCAACAAGTCGATGACCGGCCGATTGGTTTGATCCAGGCTGGGTTGGGTACAGCTGACAGATGGCGCAGCGATCAGCGCAGCAAACTGATCTTTCATGGACGGCAAAGACATCGCTGACTCCCAACTCCCGAATTGAAGTCCATCATAGAACCATCCGGCGACAGGAATAAACCGCTACGGCGCGTAGGACGGATCAGTCCTGTACACTGCACGACCTTGGCAGCCACACATTCCCCGGCTGCGCTCCCGATCCTGGATTTTCCGGCCATGCAGAAAGAAACCGAAATCAAACTCCGCGTCAGCCGCGAAACCCTCGCCGCCCTGCGCGAGCACCCGTTACTGAAAAAACGCAACAAAAGTGGCTGGGAACGCCGTGAGTTGATGAACCAGTACTTCGACACGCCTGAGCGCGACCTGGCCCGCGCCAAGATTGCCCTGCGCCTGCGCCGCGATGGCGAAGAAGTGATTCAGACCCTCAAGACCCGTGGCCAGAGCGTCGCCGGTCTGTCCGAGCGTCACGAGTACGACTGGTCCCTGCCCAAAGCCAAACTAGACGTGAAGAAACTCGACGGTGAATGCTGGCCCGAAGAGCTGGCCGAGCTGGACAAGAAGACCCTGAAAGCCATCTTCACCACCGACTTCGTTCGCGAACGCGCGGAAATCGCTTGGGGCCGTGGCAAGACCAAAGTGGTCATCGAAGCCGCGCTGGACCTGGGCCACGTAGTGGTCGGCAAGCAGAAAGAAGAAATCTGCGAGCTGGAACTGGAACTGCGCGAAGGCGAACCGGCCGCTCTGCTGGAACTGGCCGCCGAACTGGCTGCAACCCTCCCGCTGATGCCGTGCGACATCAGCAAGGCCGAACGCGGTTATCGCCTGTTCGACGCCAACAGCTACTCGCTAAGCTTGCCGGCGCCACAGATCACCGCCGAAATGCCGCTGGACGATGCGTTCGCCGCCCTGAGCTGGCATTTGCTGAGCAGCAGCCAGCGTCTGGCCGAGCAGTATCGATTCAATGGCCACTGGCGCCTGTTGCAGGACTGGGTCGAGAACCTCGCTGAAATGCGCGCGCTGATCAGCAGCCTCGGTCAGGCTGCACCGCGTCAGTCGACCCACGATCTGCGGGTCGCGCTGGATGCCCTGCTGGAAGACTGGCGCCCGCTGGTACAAGCCGGCCTGGACGATGAAGACGTGCGTAAAGCCGCGCCGGAGCAGTTCCTCGAAGAGCTGGAAGATCCGCGCTGGGGCCTGTTCTCGCTGAATACTTCGCGCTGGTTGCTGGCCCGCACCTGGGCCGCCGATCGCAATACCCGTGGCAATCGCCAGGGTGCGGCACAACTGGGCAGCTGGCTGCCGCGCATGCTGGGCGAAGAAGCCAACTCGCTGCAATTGCAGCGTTACCAACAACAACCGGAAGACTTGGCCGAACAGTTGCCGCGTATCGAGCGCATCCAGGCCTGGTTGCATCATGCCCGCGGCGTACTGGAGATCCCGGAAATGGATCGCCTTTATGGTGAGCTGAAACAGCTTGCTCTGCTAGCGAACGAGCCGATCACCGATGAAGTCCTGGATGCGCGTAAGCAGCAGGCGATCGCGGTGTATCAGAATCGCGCCTGGAAGATGCTCCTGCGTATGTAAGACCGCCATCGCGGGCAAACCTCGCTCCCACAGGATTTGGTCGACCGACCAATTGGGTTCGACCCAAATCCTGTAGGAGCGAGGCTTGCCCGCGAAGAGGCCCGTAAAAACACTTAAAATCTCTACCCCCGCAACACCGGCAAACTCGTCGTGGATTTGATCTCCGACAAAGCCACGATCGAGTTGACCTCCTGAATCCCCGGCACCATCGACAGCTTCTCGAAGAAGAAGCGCTCATAAGCCTCGATATCCGCCGTGACGATCCGCAGCAAGAAATCCACCGACCCCATCAGCACATAACATTCCAGCACTTCGGGAAAGCCGCGAATCGCCTCGGTGAACTCAGTGAAGTTCGAACGCCCATGAGCGTTGAGTTTGATCTCGGCGAAGATCTGCGTGTTAAGGCCGATTTTCTTGCGGTCAAGCAACGTCACCTGACCGCGAATGATCCCCTCCTCCTTCATCCGCTGAATCCGCCGCCAGCACGGCGACTGTGAGAGCCCCACCTGTTCGGCGATCTGTGCGCTGGAGAGCGAAGCGTCCTCTTGCAGCAACGCGAGAATCTTGCGGTCGTAGCCATCCAGCTCGCTGTGCATAGAAAAACCTATAGTTGGCACTAAATCGAATTGATCGATTCGATAAATGATCGATAAGCCCAATCATAGATAAGAAATGCCCGGCACCGAATGTAAAAATTCCTCCAGTGATTTTGGAGACCGACCATGCCGCATTTAGAAGCCGTGAACACCCCGCCCTCCCGCGCTGATGTCTGGAACGTCAGCAACGCCCACTGTCGCGCTCACTATCAATTACTGGCCGAGGCCGAGCCGGATCTGCTGTGTCGGGCGCTCAACTTGTTCGCCTTGCAATTTCTGACGCCGCAGCAAGTCAACGTGCAACGCATGGACGATCTGCTGTCGGTCGACATCGTCATGGACGGCCTGAGCTGGCACCGTGCCCAGGTGATTGCGGAAAAATTACGTAACCTGATCAGCGTCTGCTCAGTGAATCTGCAAACCGCTGATTCCGCGTGGGAAGAACCGGCTCAGGCAGCGGGCTGAAAAAACCCGACACGACTTGGTCGGGTAGTGGCCCAACGGTCTACGGGGTCGCGACTATCCTTTGCGAACGGTTGTTCATAAGGAGCCCGCATGTCCGTTCAACTTGCCACTCAGGACCGCTGGCTGGACCTCAATGATTTGCTGCGTGAACTGGTCGCCCAAGGCTTTATCAGCCAGGATTCGGCCGAACACGCACTCAACGCCCGCCGCCGTCACGCCATAAATGGTCAGCAGCACCCGCTGGAATTCATCGCCAGCCAACACCTGGACGACCTCAGCCGTCCCGGCAAACCCCTCGATCTGGAAAGCCTGACACTGTGGCTGTCTCAGCAGGCCGGTCAGCCTTACTTGCGCATCGACCCGCTGAAAATCAACGTCGCGGCCATTACGCCGTTGATGTCCTATGCCTTCGCCCAACGCCACAAAATTCTGGCAGTGTCCGTCGACCGCGATGCCGTCACTGTGGCCAGCGCCCAACCCTTCGTCAGCAGCTGGGAAGCCGACCTGACCCACGTGTTGAAGCTGCCAATCAAGCGCGTAGTGGCCAACCCGATGGATATCCAGCGCTTCAGCGTGGAGTTTTTCCGCCTGGCCAAATCGGTCACCGGCGCCACCAACGCTGATCAGCAAATAAGCACCCTGGGCAACTTCGAACAGTTGCTCAACCTCGGCGCCAGCGACCAGGAACCGGACGCCAACGACGCGCACATCGTCAACATCGTCGATTGGCTGTTCCAGTACGCGTTCCAGCAACGGGCCAGCGATATCCACATCGAACCCCGGCGCGAGCAAGGCACGGTGCGTTTTCGCATCGACGGCGTGCTGCACAACGTCTATCAATTCCCGCCGCAGGTGACCATGGCTATCGTCAGCCGCCTGAAAAGCCTGGGGCGGATGAACGTCGCGGAAAAGCGTAAACCCCAAGATGGCCGGGTCAAAACCAAAACCCCGGACGGCGGTGAAGTCGAGTTGCGCCTGTCGACATTACCCACTGCGTTCGGCGAAAAAATGGTCATGCGGATCTTCGACCCGGAAGTGCTGCTCAAGGACTTCGATCAGTTGGGTTTTTCCGCCGATGACCTGCGGCGCTGGCAGGACATGACCCGCCAACCCAATGGCATCATTCTGGTGACCGGGCCTACCGGTTCAGGCAAGACCACCACGCTGTACACCACCCTGAAGAAACTGGCGACGCCCGAGGTCAACCTCTGCACCATCGAAGACCCGATCGAAATGGTCGAGCCGGCGTTCAATCAGATGCAGGTCCAGCACAACATCGACCTGACCTTTGCCGCCGGCGTGCGCGCACTGATGCGGCAAGACCCGGACATCATCATGATCGGCGAGATCCGCGATCTCGAAACCGCCGAGATGGCGATTCAGGCCGCACTCACCGGCCACTTGGTGCTGTCGACGTTGCACACCAACGACGCCCCGAGCGCCATCAGCCGCCTGCTGGAACTTGGCGTGCCGCATTACCTGATCAAGGCCACGGTACTCGGAGTCATGGCTCAGCGTCTGGTCCGAACCTTGTGTCCTCACTGCAAAGCGCCGCTGACCTTGGGCGAGGACGACTGGCAAACCCTGACCCGGCCCTGGCAAGCGCCACTGCCAGGCAACGCACAACGTGCCATCGGTTGCCTGGAATGCCGCGAAACCGGCTATCGCGGTCGTGCCGGAGTTTACGAAATCATGCAACTGACTGACGGCATTAAAGCGCTGATCAACCCAGACACCGATTTGTTGGCAGTCCGGCGTCAGGCATTCAAGGAAGGCATGCGCAGTTTGCGCTTGTCGGGGGCGCAGAAAGTGGCGGCGGGTTTGACCACGATCGAAGAGGTGTTGCGCGTGACGCCGCAGAGCGAGCAGAAGTAGGTCATTTCAACCGCTACACACTCCGGGCCGACTAACGTCACGGAACCGGATTGGGTTATTGGCAATCAAAGCCCGCAGTTAATCCAGTGGAGTCACCTTTTATGCGTCTCAAACTTGCTGTCGCTACCCTCGCCGTGTTGTCCCTTCCAGTCGGTTCGGCGATGGCTGATGACAGCTTTTGGCGTAACGTCCTTACTTCCGGTGCCACCACCGGTACGTCCTACCTGACCTCCAGGGATCACAAGCTGGTCGTCGCCGCCCAAGACGACGCCAGCAGCTTTGTCGCCAGTGAAGGCACAATTCGCGGCCCGTACCTGGAAGCCGCGATGCAGAAAGTCCGCGCCGATAACCCTGGCCTGCAAGCCACGGACATGGAACTGGCGAATGCAATCCTGGCGAAGAACGCCATCGCCTCGAAATAAGGTTCGTTGCTGAACAAAAAATGCCGCTCTACATGAGCGGCATTTTTTTGCCCGACGCAAAACCCTGTCGATGATCGCTCCCACGCTCCGCGTGGTAGCGCCGCCATGGACGCTCTGCGTCTGCTGTTGAGACGCGGAGCATCCCGGGATGCATTCCCACGCAGAGCGTGGGAACGATCAGCCTCCCCCTGTCAGCGGTATTCATCCACCGGCACACACGCGCAAAACAGGTTACGGTCACCATAGACATTGTCCACACGGTTCACCACCGGCCAGTACTTATGGGCCTTGGTGTGAGCATCCGGCGTCACCGCCTGCTCGATGCTGTACGGCCGCTCCCAAACCCCGGTGATGTCGGCCAAGGTATGCGGCGAACGCTTCAGCGGGTTGTCCTCGGCGGGCCAATTACCGTTCTGCACCTCGGTGATTTCCGCGCGAATACTCAGCATCGCGCCGATAAAACGGTCCAGCTCCGCCTTCGATTCACTCTCGGTCGGTTCGACCATCAACGTCCCCGGCACCGGGAACGACATGGTCGGCGCATGGAAGCCGTAGTCCATCAGGCGCTTGGCAACGTCCTCTTCACTGATTCCGGTCAGCGCCTTGAGCGGCCGCAAATCGAGGATGCATTCGTGGGCCACGCGCTCGTTGCGCCCGGTGTAGAGCACCGGGAACGCCCCGGACAAATGCCGCGCCAGGTAATTCGCGGCGAGAATCGCTACCTCGCTCGCGTCTGCCAGTTGAGGCCCCATCATGGCGATATACATCCAGCTGATGGGCAGAATGCTTGCACTGCCCCAAGGGGCCGCGCTCACTGCGCCGTTTTCCGGTAGCGGGCCATCGATTGGCACCACTGGGTGATTGGCGACGAATGGCGCCAGGTGCGCCCGAACGCCGATCGGGCCCATCCCCGGTCCGCCACCGCCGTGGGGAATGCAGAAGGTTTTGTGCAGGTTCATGTGCGACACGTCGGCACCGATGTCTGCCGGCCTTGCCAATCCAACCTGCGCATTAAGGTTGGCGCCATCCATGTACACCTGACCACCATGGCTGTGGATAACTTCGCAGATCTCGCTGATGCCTTCCTCGTAGACCCCGTGGGTAGAAGGATAAGTCGCCATCAGGCAGGCGAGTTTATCCCCCGCCTCCGTGGCCTTTTCCTTCAGATCATTCAGATCGACATTACCCCCCTCATCGCACTCGACGATCACTACCCGCATCCCGGCCATTTGCGCCGAGGCCGGGTTGGTGCCGTGGGCCGAAGACGGGATCAGGCAGATATCCCGCGCGCCCTGATGGCGGCTCTCGTGATATTTACGGATCGCCAGCAACCCGGCGTACTCACCCTGAGCGCCCGAGTTGGGTTGCATACAGATCGCATCGAAACCGGTGATCGCGCAGAGCCAGCGCTCCAGTTCCTCGATCATCAAGGAATAACCCACCACCTGCTCTTTCGGCACAAACGGATGCAGGTTGGCGAACTGCGGCCAGGTGATGGGGATCATCTCGCTGGTGGCATTGAGCTTCATGGTGCAGGAGCCCAGCGGAATCATCGATTGATTGAGCGCCAGGTCTTTGTTTTCCAGCTGCTTGAGATAACGCAGCATTTCGGTTTCGCTGTGATGAGCGTTGAACACCGGATGACGCAGATACGGCGTACTGCGCTGCAACCCGGCAGGAATGCCGGATGCCAGCGCTTCAGCGTCCAACTCGTCGACGTTGAGTCCATGATCGGCACCGAGAAACACATCGAACAGCTTCGCCACGGTGGTTTCGTCACAGGTTTCGTCGAGGCTCAGGCCGAGCTGTCCACGACCGAGAATGCGCAAGTTGATCTGCGCCGCATGGGCACTTTCAATGATCGCGGTCTGAGTGCCACCGACCTCCAGGGTCAATGTGTCGAAGAAATGTTGGTTGAGACGGGCAATGCCGTGACGCTCCAGGCCGGCAGCGAGGATGCAGGTCAGCCGATGGATGCGTTGGGCAATCCGTTTGAGCCCTTCCGGACCGTGGTAGACCGCGTAGAAACTGGCGATGTTGGCCAGCAGCACCTGAGCGGTGCAGATGTTGGAATTGGCTTTCTCCCGGCGGATATGTTGCTCGCGGGTTTGCAGGGCCATGCGCAGGGCGACGTTGCCGCGGGCATCTTTCGACACGCCGATGATCCGCCCGGGAATCGCCCGTTTGTATTCGTCGCGACTGGCAAAAAACGCCGCGTGCGGGCCGCCGTAACCCATGGGCACGCCGAATCGCTGGGACGAACCGAACACCACGTCGGCGCCCAGCTCACCCGGCGGGGTCAGCAACAGCAGACTTAGCAGATCAGTCGCCACACAGGCCAGAGCTTGCTGGGCATGCAGATGATCGATCAATGGGCGCAGATCACGCACTTCACCATGGGTGTCGGGATATTGCAGCAGCGCACCGAACACCAGATGCTGTTTCAAGTTATCCACAGCGTCGACGATCAGCTCGAAACCGAACCCTTCGGCCCGGGTCCGCACCACGGAAATGGTCTGCGGGTGGCAATTCTCATCGACGAAAAAAAGGTTGCTCCTGGATTTAGCCACGCGCTTGGCCAGTGCCATGGCCTCGGCTGCCGCCGTGGCTTCATCGAGCAGCGAGGCGTTGGCCAGTTCCAGGCCGGTCAGGTCGATGGTCAGTTGCTGGAAATTCAGCAACGCTTCGAGCCGGCCTTGGGCGATCTCTGGTTGATAGGGCGTATAGGCGGTGTACCAACCGGGATTTTCCAGCACGTTGCGCAGGATGACGGCCGGCGTGAGGGTGCCGTGGTATCCCATGCCGATCAGGCTGGTCCAGACCTGATTCTGCTCGGCGTAGCTGCGCAGTTTGGCCAGCGCGGCTTCCTCGTCGAGGGCCGGCGGCAAGTCCAGTGGCCGGTTGAGGCGGATTCCCGGCGGCACCGTCTGCTCGATCAGCTCGATCCGGCTGCCTAGGCCGAGGCTGTCGAGCATCGCCTGCTGCTCGGCGGCATCGGGGCCCAGATGGCGGCGCAGGAAGGTATTGGGGTCGCGTAACTGGCTCAAGGACGGCAACTGGGACATGACGGGCTCTCTCTTGACTGGCGCTCGGCGTCGATGCAATGCGGTCAAACCAGCATAGCAGTCGCTGTCGAGGAGCCATTGAGAGTCATACAAGAACGGTGTAGGAGCTGCCGAAGGCTGCGATCTTTTGACCTTGATTTTTAAAAAACAAGATCAAAAGATCGCAGCCTTCGGCAGCTCCTACACGGGGCGAGCATTACTCGCCAATAGCAGCCTTGTAAGCCACCGGGTCGAGCAGGTTGTTCAGCTCAGAGGTATCGCTTGGCTCGAGTTTGAAGAACCAGCTGTCATAAGGCGCGCTGTTGACCAGTTCAGGGTTGTTGGCCAATTCTTCGTTAACGGCAATGACTGTGCCGGAAACTGGCGAGTAGATATCGGACGCGGCCTTGACCGATTCGACTACACCCGCAGCTTCACCGGCAGCGAACACTTTGCCGATTTCCGGCAGCTCGACGAACACCACATCACCCAAAGCTTCCTGAGCATGGTCTGAAATACCCACTTTCACGCCGCCATCATGGTCTAGACGGGCCCATTCGTGACTTTCGGCAAAACGCAGGTCGACAGGGATTTCGCTCATGTTCTGTGTCCTCAAGAAAAATGTCAGCGGTCATTGCCCGCCAGAAAAAGTTAGATCAAGGTTTTGCCGTGGCGTACGAAGGTCGGTTTGACCACTCGAACGGGGTACCACTTGCCACGGATTTCCACTTCAGCGCGGTCGGCGGTGGCCACCGGCACGCGCGCCAGTGCTATCGACTTGCTAAGCGTAGGAGAGAAACTACCACTGGTGATCTCCCCTTCGCCAACATCGGCGATGCGAACCACCTGATGCGCCCGCAAAACGCCACGTTCCTCAAGGACCAGACCCACCAGTTTGTGCTGCACGCCGCTGGCCTTTTCCGCTTCCAGGGCAGTGCGGCCGATGAAATGGCGAGTGGCCGGTTCCCAGGCAATGCTCCAGTCCATGTTGGAGGCCAATGGCGAAACGTCTTGATGAATGTCCTGTCCGTAGAGGTTCATGCCAGCTTCGACCCGCAAGGTATCGCGCGCGCCGAGGCCGATCGGGGAGATGCCCGCTCCCACCAGATCGTTGAAGAAGCCCGGTGCCTGATCGGCCGGCAGCACGATTTCCAGACCATCCTCACCGGTGTAACCGGTGCGCGCGATGAACCAGTCACCGTCGGTCTGACCTTCAAAATATTTGAGTTGTTGAATGAGCGTGCCACGGGACTGAGTCACCAGTTCGGCAATCTTGTGCCGGGCGTGAGGCCCTTGAATGGCCAGCATCGCCAGCTCGGAGCGCTCGTTGAGTTGCACCTCGAAGTCGCCGAGATGAGCTTGCATCCAAGCCAGGTCCTGATTGCGGGTGGAGGCGTTGACCACCAGGCGATAACCGTCCTCGAGACGGTAGACGATCATGTCGTCGACGATACCGCCGTGCTCGTTGAGCATGGCGCTGTACAAGGCACGGCCAGGGCTGTGCAGGCGTTCGACGTCATTGGCCAGTAAATACTGAAGCCAGGCCTTGGCCTGGGGGCCGTCAACATCGATCACGGTCATGTGGGATACATCGAAAACCCCGCAATCGCGGCGCACCTGATGGTGTTCCTCGACTTGCGAGCCGTAATGCAGAGGCATATCCCAACCGCCAAAATCGACCATCTTCGCGCCGAGAGCGAGATGAAGGTCATACAGAGGCGTACGCTGTCCCATGGGTTTCTCCTTCCGGGCGTGGCGAAGGTGCGGGCAGGCGCTGTACGGGATGAAATGCCTGTAAATAAAGGCTTTCAGCCGATTTCAGCAACCCGATCCGAGGACGGACCGCACCGAATGCCGCGCATTGTAGCCGCAAGGTGTAGGACTGACACCTACGCGTTTCGATGCGCCGAACGTCGGATCAATCCGATGACCGGTAACAGCCCGACCAACACCAGTGTCAGTGCCGGCAACGAGGCCCTCGCCCACTCGCCCTCGCTGGTCATTTCAAAGATCCGCACTGCCAGCGTGTCCCAGCCGAATGGGCGCATCAGCAGGGTCGCGGGCATTTCCTTGAGCACATCGACGAACACCAGCAATGCAGCGCTCAACGTGCCCGGCAGCAGCAGCGGCAGATACACTTTGAAAAATAGTCGTGGCCCGCTGACGCCAAGGCTACGTGCTGCTTCAGGCAAAGATGGCCGTATTCGCGCCAGACTGCTTTCAAGCGGTCCATAGGCCACTGCAATAAAACGCACCAGATAGGCCAGCAACAACGCCGACAAACTGCCCAGCAGCAACGGTTTGCCCGCGCCGCCAAGCCAGCCCGACAGCGGGATTACCAGTTCGCGATCCAGGTAACTGAACGCCAGCATGATCGATACCGCCAGCACCGAGCCCGGCAAGGCATAACCAAGGTTGGCCAGGCTGATGCCGGAACGAATCGCACGGGTCGGCGCCAATCGACGGGCAAAGGCCAGCACCAGCGCGACACTGACGGTGATCAACGCCGCCATGCCGCCCAAGTACAGGGTATGGATGATCAATCCGGTATAGCGCTCATCCAGATCGAAGCGTCCGCGTTGCCAGAACCACACCACCAGTTGCAGCACGGGAATGACGAAGGCGCAGGCGAATACCAGACCGCACCAGCTCATGGCCGCCAGCGCCTTGACCCCGCGCAGGTGATACAACGCCTTGACCCGTGGCCGCTCGTTGCTCGCCCGGTTGGCCCCGCGGGCACGGCGCTCGCCATACAGCACCACCATCACCACCAACAGCAACAGGCTGGCCAGTTGCGCGGCGGTGGAAAGGCTGAAGAAGCCGTACCAGGTTTTGTAGATAGCGGTGGTGAACGTATCGAAGTTGAACACCGACACCGCACCGAAATCCGCCAGGGTTTCCATCAGCGCCAACGCCACTCCCGCGCCGATGGCCGGACGTGCCATGGGCAACGCCACGTGCCAGAACGCCTGCCACGGGGATTGTCCAAGGACTCGCGCTGCTTCCATCAAGCCTTTGCCCTGAGCCAGGAATGCGGTACGCGCCAATAAGTAAACGTACGGATAGAAAACCAGTACCAGCACCAGAATCACACCGCCCGTGGAGCGCACTCGCGGTAGCCTCAAACCGCTGCCGAACCATTCGCGCAGTAGGGTTTGCACGGGGCCGGCGAAATCCAGCAGGCCGACGAAGACGAAGGCCAGCACGTAAGCAGGAATCGCAAACGGCAACATCAGCGCCCAATCCAGCCAACGCCGCCCGGGGAATTCGCAGAGGCTGGTGAGCCAGGCCAGGCTGACGCCCAGCAGCGTTACGCCGAAACCGACGCCGAGTACCAGCGTGAGGGTATTGCCCAACAACCGTGGCATCTGGGTATCCCACAGGTGGGACCAGATTTGCTGATCGATGGTTTGCCACGAGAGAAGCAAGACGCTCAGGGGCAGCAGGACCAGCGCAGCAATGGCGAAGACCAGGGGATACCAGCGGCGTTGGGCGGGGTGGGCCAAGGAAAGCTCTCGTTTAAATGATTGTGCCCACGCTCTGCGTGGGCACACATCTTGTGACGCTCTGCGTCACGCCTCGACGCGGAGCGTCGGTGGATGCATTCCCACGCAGAGCGTGGGAATGATCAGGCCGGCAGGGACACCGCTGACTTCATTCTGTGGCGCAGTATATCGACAGACTCAGTTCCAGCCAGCCCGATCCATCATCCGGATCGCTTCTGCCTGACGCTTGCCAGCCACTTCCACCGGCAGGGTATCGGCAACGAACTTGCCCCAGGCCGCTACTTCTTCCGAAGGAGCCACTGCCGGGTTGGCCGGGAATTCCTGGTTCACGTCAGCGAAAATCTTCTGCGCTTCAGGCGTGGTCATCCACTCCACAAGCGCCTTGGCAGCTTGCGGGTGCGGCGCGTGCTTGGTTAGGCCGATGCCCGACAGGTTGACGTGCACGCCACGATCGCCCTGATTCGGCCAGAACAGCTTCACCGGCAGGTCCGGCTTCTGTTTGTGCAAACGGCCATAGTAGTAAGTGTTGACGATACCGACATCGCACTGACCGGCGTTGATCGCCTCCAGTACGGCGATGTCGTCGGAGAACACGTCTGTGGACAGGTTATTGACCCAACCCTTGAGGATCTTCTCGGTTTTCTCGGCACCATGGACTTCGATCATGGTGGCGGTCAGGGACTGGTTGTAGACCTTCTTCGCCGTGCGCAAGCACAGACGGCCTTCCCACTGTTTGTCGGCCAGGGCTTCGTAGGTGGTCAGCTCACCGGGTTTCACCCGGTCGGTGGAGTAGGCGATGGTCCGCGCCCGCAGGCTCAGGCCGGTCCAGGCATGGGAAGAAGCGCGATACTGCAGCGGGATGTTGGCGTCGATCACCTTGGAGGTGAATGGCTGGAGGATGCCCATCTGCTCGGCCTGCCAGAGGTTGCCGGCATCGACGGTCAGCAGCAGGTCGGCGGTGGCGTTTTCGCCCTCGGCCTTGATCCGCTGCATCAGCGGCGCTTCCTTGTCGGTGATGAACTTCACCTGCACGCCGGTTTTCTGGGTGTAGGCATCGAAGACCGGCTTGATCAGCTCATCGATACGCGAGGAGTAAACCACCACCTCGTCGGCAGCCTGGGCGGCGGTGCTGCCAATCAGGGTCAGGGCCAGTGCGGTCAGTAGACGCTTGGGTGCCAACATGGAAGCGGTCTCTCGAATGGGGAATTGATGCCAAATGATAAGGACTCACATTTCGTTTCTCAATCGAACAGTGGATTGAGGCGTTACCAGATGTTGCACAGCTGGGATTGGTGGTGGATGTACCGACGCCTTCGCGGGCAAGCCTCGCTCCTACAGGTTTTTGTGTCGTTCGCCAATGTCGCGATTGACTCAATACCTGTAGGAGCGAGGCTTGCCCGCGAAGAGGCCATCAGCCCCAACGAAGATCTCAAGCCTTGGCCAGCGCCGGCAGATCCCCGATCAACCCAAGCGCCTCACGCACGAACAACGCCTTGGCCTCAGGCATCTGATCGACCATCTTCAACCCGGTATTACGCAACCAGCGCACCGGCAACGGATCGGCCTGGAACAAACGCTCGAATCCTTCCATCGCTGCCATCAACGCCAGGTTGTGGGGCATGCGCCGACGTTCATAACGACTGAGCACTTTCACGTCCGCCAACCGCTCACCCCGCGCAGCCGCTTGCAGCAGCACTTCGGCCAGTACCGCGGCATCGAGGAAACCGAGGTTCACGCCCTGCCCCGCCAACGGATGGATGGTGTGGGCCGCGTCGCCGATCAGCGCCAGGCCTTCAGCCACGTAACGCTTGGCATGACGCTGACGCAGCGGCACGCACAGGCGCGGGTCAGCGCTGAGCACCGTGCCGAGACAGCCTTCGAAGGCCTGCTCCAACTCCTTGCAGAAGCCTTCGTCGTCCAGCGCCATCAGGTGTTCGGCTTCGCTCGGCGTGGTCGACCAGACGATCGAGCACCAATCCTGTTGACCGTCCCGCTCCAACGGCAGAAACGCCAGCGGGCCGTTGTCGGTGAATCGTTGCCACGCGGTCATTCGATGAGGTTTTGCGCTGCGCACGCTGGTGACGATCGCATGGTGCATGTAATCCCATTCGCGGGTCGCAACCCCGGTCAGACGCCGCACAGCCGAGTTGGCGCCATCCGCCGCGATCACCAAAGGCGCCCGCAAGGTGCGGCCATCGGCCAGGGTCAGGAGCCAGTCGTCACCGGAGCGGCGCATCTGCTCCAGACGCGCATTGGCGAGCATCCCGAGATCGCAGTCGTGCAGTCGATCGAGCAAGGCGTCCTGAACCACGCGATTCTCGACGATATGCCCGAGCACTTCGGCATGCACACTGGTCGCCGAGAAATGGATCTGCCCGGTGCCGCTGCCGTCCCAGACGTGCATGTCGGTGTATGGACTACTGCGTCGATTGGCGATGCCATCCCAGACGCCCAGACGTTCGAGTATTCGCTGGCTGGCCGCCGACAAGGCGCTCACCCGTGGTTCGAACGGAGCCTGCCCATCGAAGGGTTTGACGCTCAGGGGGCTACCGTCCAACAGCAGGACTTCAAGCCCACTGTTTTGTAACGCCAGCGCCAGGGCACTGCCGACCATTCCGGCTCCGACAATCAGCAGATCTGCGCGCATTTCCATGCTTTAAGCCTGTCTCGCTTGCGGTTTGAGCCGCAGGTAAAGGGTTTCTTCAACGCGTGTCAGCAAAGTGCTCGCGCTGTCATGAATATCGACTTGCCAGTGCGCAGGCTCAAACATCGGGACGCGTACCCAAACCCATGGCCTGCCGGGCGAACCAGCGCTTGGCCGGCGGCAGCAAATCGAGGCCGAGCAACCCAATGTTGCGCCCCAGGGAAACCAGCGGCTGAGTGCTGCCAAATAACCGGGTGACCTGATCAGAAAAGCCCACGGTCAGGTTCTGATCCATTCGCTGACGCTCTCGATAAGCCTGCAAGGTGACGAAATCGCCCAGTGCGGTCTCGCTGCCCAACAAAGTATCGGCCAAGGCCTGGGCATCGCGCAGGGACAAGTTGAAACCCTGTCCGGCAATCGGATGCAGGCTATGGGCGGCGTTGCCGAGAATCGCCAGGTGCGGGCGAACCTGTTCCTCGGCCTCGATCAGCGACAGCGGATATAGATGCCGTGCGCCAACCTGCTTCAGCGTGCCCAGGCGATAACCGAAAATGCCCTGCAACTCGCCGAGAAAGCTGCGCTCATCAAGGACTGCCAGCCGTTGCGCATCCATGCCCAGACGAGTCCAGACCAGAGCGCAGCGGTTTTCCGGCAATGGCAGCAAAGCCATTGGGCCGTCGTCGGTGAAGCGCTCGAAGGCCATGCCGTTGTGGGCCTCGCTCGGGGTGATGTTGGCGATCAGCGCGCTCTGGTTGTACGGGCGTTTTTTGATGCCGATCCCCAGTTGTTCACGCAGACCCGAACGCCCGCCATCGGCCAACACCGCAAGGTCGCATTCCAGCAGGGTTTCATCGTCGAGCGTCAGGCTATAGCCGTCGGTCAGCGGCTCCATGCGGGTAACTTCCGCCGGGCAACGCCAACTGATCACGTCCTTGTCCAGACCTTGCCAGAGGCATTGTCCGAGCCAGGCGTTTTCCACCACATAACCCAGCGCCGGAACGCCTTCTTCCATCGCCGACAGCCGCGCTGTGGAGAAACGTCCACGGTCGGAAACATGAATCTGCTTGATCGGCTCGGCGCGGCGGGAGATTTCCTGCCACACGCCCAACCGTTGATAAATCTGCCGGGCGCCGAACGACAGCGCCGAAGAACGGGCGTCATAGCTCGGCTGGTAGGTGTGGCCGGGGGCAAACGGTTCGATCAGCACAATCTTCCAGCCACGGGCCTTGGCCCCGGCCTGCAATGCCAACGCCAGACTGGCGCCGACCAGGCCACCACCGATGATTGCCAGATTGACTCGACTCATGCTGCTTGTGTCCGTGCAGCGGCCATCAAGGCTTCGATCTCGGCGACCGTTTTCGGTACGCCGTTAGTCAGGATTTCACAACCGGTTTTGGTGACCACCACGTCGTCCTCAATGCGCACGCCAATGCCGCGCCATTTTTTCGCCACGCTCTGGTTGTCCGCAGCAATATAAATGCCCGGCTCGACCGTCAGCGCCATGCCGACTTCCAGCACGCGCCATTCACCGCCCACCTTGTACTCGCCGACATCATGCACATCCATGCCCAGCCAGTGGCCGGCACGGTGCATGTAAAACGCTTTATAGGCTTCGCTGGCGATCAACTCGTCGACGTCGCCCTGCAACAGGCCCAGCTTCACCAGCCCGGCGGTAATGACACGGACCGTGGCTTCATGCGCCTGATTCCAGTGTTTGTTCGGGGCGATTTCGGCAAACGCCGCTTCCTGGGAAGCCAGGACCAACTCGTAAATCGCCTTCTGCTCCGGTGAATACTTGCCGTTGACCGGCCAGGTGCGGGTGATGTCACTGGCGTAGCAGTCGATCTCGCAACCGGCGTCGATCAGCACCAGATCGCCGTCCTTGAGCACCGCGTCATTCTGTTGGTAATGCAGGATGCAGCTGTTGCGCCCCGCCGCGACGATCGACCCATAGGCCGGCATCTTCGCTCCGCCCTTGCGGAACTCGTAATCGAGCTCGGCTTCGAGACTGAACTCATGCAAACCGGCACGGCTGGCCTGCATCGCACGAATATGTGCCTGGGCGGAAATCCGTGCGGCTTCGCGCATCACCTTCACTTCTGCCGCCGATTTATACAGGCGCATGTCGTGAAGCAGATGATCCAGGGCAACGAATTCGTTCGGCGGCTGGGCGCCGAGGTGCGCTTTAGAGCGGATCACGTTGATCCAGTCCATCAGGTGCCGATCGAATTCCGGATTGCTGCCCATGGCCGAATACACCCGGTCGCGACCTTCGATCAGGCCCGGCAGGATGTCGTCAATGTCGGTGATGGGGAATGCGTCGTCGGCGCCGAAGTCGCGGATCGCGCCTTCCTGGCCGGCACGCAGGCCGTCCCACAACTCTCGCTCGGCATTACGCTCCCGGCAAAACAGCACGTATTCGCCATGCTCACGGCCAGGCATCAAGACGATGACGGCCTGAGGCTCGGGAAAACCGCTGAGATACTGGAAATCGCTGTCCTGGCGGTAGACGTGCTCGACATCGCGGTTGCGGATGGCCACCGCGGCGGCGGGCAGGATGGCGATGCTGTTGGGTTCCATCTGCGCCATCAAGGCCTTGCGGCGACGGCTGTATTCCGATTTCGGGATATGGATCATGGGCAGATGGCTTTCCCTGGCAAACAATTAATGCAGTGACGGCTTGGCCGCAGCCGGCGCATCCGCTTTTTTGGTTTCGGAGAACAGCAGCAGCGGTGCGACGCGCAGGTACTCCATGACTTCCATGTAGTCGCTTTCGCCGTCTTCGGACTCCTCCAGGGCGTCTTGCACCTGAGAAATGGCCGCCAAATCCTGCAGCACTTCAGTGGCCTCGGTGCTTAACATGCTGCTGTCACGGCAGTTGAGGCCGAAACCACTGAGGAAGCCCTGGCACCATTGGCCCAGTGCAGCAGCACGGTCAGCTAGCGGCTCATCATCTGTCGGCAGCAGCAGAACGACGGTCACGTCGTCACCAGTGAGTTCGCCTTTGACCATCTCCTGTAAGCCGATCAGAGCGTTGCGGACATTATCCTTCGGCTCGTTTTCGAGCAGCTCGGCAGCATCGATCAGCCAGCCGTCGGCATCGAATCCGGCACCGGCGCAACTGCGACCCAGCAATAGGCCATGCAATTCAGCAGGCGAGACGTTATGACCGCTGGAAGTCAGCAGGGTGGCAAAGGCTTGGTACGGAGAATTCTGAATGGGCATGGGCAGCTAGGCGCCAGACGGCGCTATGTCTAGAATGAAGGCCTTGTATCCTACATCGACAGACTCGCCAAGACTATTAAAGGCTGTCCGCCTGTTACCTACCATCAGACACAAACCCAGTGGACCCAATGGAAGACACCGACCTGCAAGCGCTGATGGCCAGACTCGAACTGCTAATTACTCGAGTCGAGCAACTAAAGAGTCAGAACGGACTCCTATTAGCTCAGGAAAAGACCTGGCGCGAGGAACGCGCGCACCTCATTGAAAAAAATGAAATCGCCCGGCGTAAGGTCGAATCGATGATTTCGCGCCTCAAGGCTCTGGAGCAAGACTCATGAGTTCAAGCAATAGCGTTACCGTGCAGATCCTCGACAAAGAATATTCGATCATCTGCCCCCAGGAAGAGCGCAGCAACCTGATCAGTGCCGCTCGTTATCTGGACGGCAAGATGCGCGAAATCCGCAGCAGCGGCAAAGTCATCGGCGCCGACCGCATCGCCGTGATGGCCGCGCTGAACATCACTCACGATCTTCTGCACAAGGAAGATCGTGCGGATGTGCAGGCCAGCGGCTCGACCCGAGAACAGGTTCGCGACCTGCTGGACCGCGTCGATCTGGTGCTCGCCACTGATCCGGATGTCACCAAGGGCTGATTCGCGTAACCGCTTGAGGTATACTCGCATCACTCCCTGGGGTGCTTGCCAGTTGACGACGTCCCTGAGCCGATTCGCACTACCCTGGAGGTTGCACGTTGGGCTGGTGTGCATGTCCGCTAGACGGAAAGCCTTAAAGCCTACTGCATCTTCCACCTTGAACTTTCGGGTTCAAGGGCTAAGTCGACAGCGGTTCATCCGGGGAGCCTGATTCCAGTCCGATGCCGGTTTTCATACCGGCATCGGCTTTTTTACGGGTACGCTTTCAGTACTCGCACATCCGAAGCCTGAATCCATGACCGAACCTGCGCTGCTGCCCCGACCGCAACTTCGACGCATGCTGCGCAAGGCCCGCCGCGCACTGACCCCCAGTCAGCAGCGCGAGGCCGCTCGCGGGCTGTATAAACAATTGGCCCAGCACCCGCTGTTCCGCCGCGCAAAACACATCTCTCTGTACCTGCCCATGGACGGTGAAATCGATCCGCGCCTGCTAATGCGTGCCGCGCAACGTCGGGGCAAGGCCACGTATCTGCCGGTGCTCAGTGCCTGGCCGCAAACCAAAATGGTGTTCCAGCGGATTCGTCCCGGCGAAAAGCTCAAACCCAACCGTTTTCGCATCCCCGAACCACGGTACAACATCGCCCGACAACGCAAGGTCTGGGCGCTGGACCTGGTGTTATTGCCGCTGGTGGGGTTTGACGATGTCGGCGGACGCCTGGGAATGGGCGGTGGTTTCTACGACCGAAGCCTGGCGTACCTGGCGCGCCGCAAAGACTGGCGCAAGCCGACGCTACTGGGTCTGGCCCACGAATGTCAGAAGGTTCAACGATTGGCTCAGGCGAGCTGGGATGTACCGCTGCAGGGAACGGTCACGGACAAGGCGTGGTATTTCGCGGACTAGACGCCACTGATTTCAGCGGCGTCGAAAGACGGGTTCAGCGCTTGAAGGCCGCCGGCTGTTGCTGTGCGATCTCGACGGGAGCATCGGGTTTGTTGTTCCACAGGCTTTGGGCATAGCCGGTGGTCACGACGCCCAAACCGAACAAAATAACCAATATCCATAGTAAATCCGGTTTGCGTTTCATCGATTGCCCCCCTCAAGGCACATCAACACGATGACAGCAGCGGTTTCCGTTTAGGTGTAGGCCGTGCAGCAGCGTCAAGCTTGGAAGGCCGGCATTTTGCGACAACGTGAACCGACACGCAAACGCTGGCGTCAACCGACTGTCGGTTTGTCATAAAATTGACCCACCACTGCCCGCACACCTCGCAAGGAGCAAAAACCATGGCCTATTGGCTGATGAAATCCGAGCCCGACGAACTCTCGATCAAAGACCTGGAGAAGCTTGGCCGAGCGCGCTGGGACGGGGTTCGCAACTACCAGGCGCGTAACTTCCTGCGGGCCATGGCGGTGGGTGACGAGTTTTTCTTCTATCACTCCAGCTGCCCGGAGCCGGGGATTGCCGGGATCGGCAAGATTGTCGAAGCCGCGTACCCGGACCCGACGGCGCTGGAGCCAGACAGCCACTACTTCGATCCGAAGGCCACTGCAGAGAAAAATGCCTGGAGCGCAATCGATGTCGTTCACGTCAAGACGTTTCCCAAGGTGCTGAAGCTGGACTATCTGAAGCAGCAAACGGCGCTGGCCGAGATGCCGCTGGTGCAGAAAGGCTCGAGACTGTCCGTGATGCCGGTGACGGCTGAACAATGGGCAGCGGTGTTTGATCTGGCTAAATAAAGCAAAACTACCGGTCGCCGTGGTTTACCACTGCCGAGCGGACAGCCTGGCCCTCAGTTGACTGACATCAACGCGCTCAGGCGCTTGTCCTGTCAGACTACGGCGCTACAGACGCAGGATGCTGACATGTCGATGCACAGCCGCTCTTCACTTTTCTTCGCTTTTTTACTGGGGGCTTTGCTACTGGCGGCTGGGGGGTTTGGTTATTGGAAGTCGACGCTGAGCCGACTGCCTGAAGGGTTGTATGTCGGCAATGGTCGACTTGAAGCCACAGAAGTGCAGATCGCCAGCAAGACACCCGGCCGGCTGGCTGAAGTACTTGTGGACGAAGGCGACAAGGTAACCAAAGGTCAACTGCTGGCACGCATGGACACCCGGACCCTTGAAGCCCAGCGCAGGCAGGCTGAAGCTGAAGTAATACGCACCCGGGAAAACCTCTCCGCCGCCCAGGCCAATGTGCAACTGCGCCAGAGCGAGCAACTGCTTGCCCATCAAGAGCTCAAACGCTCCCAGGAGTTGTTCAAGCGCGGTTTCGCCAGCGGCCAGATCATCGACCAACAACAGTCACGCTTCGACACCAGCAATGCGGCCGTCACTGCGGCCCGCGCTCAAGTGTCCGCCGTCGGCGCAGCCATTGGCGCGGCACAAGCCCAAGTCGCTCAGTTAACCAGCGAAATCGACGACAGCAGCTTGCGGGCTCCCATCGATGGGGTGATTCAGCTTCGCACGGCCGAACCCGGTGAAGTGCTCGGCGCTGGTGGGCGAGTGTTGCTACTGATTGACCCGAACGACCAATACATGAACCTCTATCTTGCGGCATCCGTCGCCGGACGCCTGGCGGTCGGCGATGAAGCGCGGATCCTGTTGGACGCCCTGCCCGACCAGCCATTGCCGGCGAAAATCAGCTTCGTGGCAGCCAAATCGCAGTTCACGCCCAAAGAAGTCGAGACCCGCGACGAACGTCAGAAACTGGTGTTTCGGGTCAAGCTACACCTGACCCACCCCAGCGCCATGCCCCAGGCCAAACCGGGAATGCCCGGCAATGGCTACGTGCGCACCGCTCCCATTGACTGGCCGGCCAATCTTCAATGACCGGCCTGGCACTGCATGCCACCCGCCTTCAGCACCGCTATGGCGAACTGCATGCGCTGACCGACATCACGTTTAGCCTGCCCGCCGGCACTCGGTGCGGATTGATTGGTCCGGATGGTGCCGGTAAATCCAGCCTGCTGGCATTGATCGCCGGTGTGAAGACATTACAAGACGGCCAACTGGAAGTGCTTGGTGGCTCGATCCAGGACCGGCGCCACCGCAACAGCCTCTACTCGCGCATCGCGTTCATGCCTCAAGGTCTGGGCGGCAACCTGTACCCTGAACTGTCGATCCGCGAGAACATTCACTTCTTCGCCACACTGTTCGGGCTGCCCCCGGCCGAAAGCGATCAGCGCATGCACGGCCTGCTGCTGGCCACCGATCTACTGCGGTTTGCCGAGCGCCCGGCTGGCAAGCTGTCGGGCGGAATGAAACAGAAGCTCGGCCTCTGTTGTGCGCTGATCCATGAACCGGACCTGTTGATCCTCGATGAGCCGACCACTGGCGTCGATCCCTTGTCCCGTCGGCGCTTCTGGGAGTTGATTGATGACGTTCGACGCCAACGCCCGCAACTGACGCTGCTGGTCGCCACCGCGTATATGGAAGAGGCCGAGCAGTTCGAACACTGCCTGATGCTCGATGGCGGGAAGCTGATCGCCGCCGGTTTGAGCCGCGAACTGGAAGCGGTTACTCCTGGTGGCAAACTTGATGAGGCCTTCACCCATTTTCAGGGCGACACCGGCCATGACAACCAGCCACTGGCAATCCCTCCTCGAGCCAATGCCACAACCGACATCGCCATCGAAGCCCATGACCTGACCCTGCGCTTCGGCGATTTCACGGCTGTGGACAAGGTCAGCTTCGCCATCGGTCGCGGTGAGATCTTCGGGTTTCTGGGTTCCAACGGCTGTGGCAAAACCACCACCATGAAAGTGCTCACCGGGCTGATTCCGGCCAGCGAAGGTCACGCCACGTTGCTGGGTAATCCGGTGAACGCCAAGGATCTGGCCACCCGCAAACGCGTTGGTTTCATGTCCCAGAGTTTCTCTCTGTATGGTGAACTCAGCGTGCGGCAGAACCTGGACTTGCACGCGCGGCTGTTCGACTTGCCCAAGGCCGACAGCGCTCAGCGCATCGACGAGCTGATCCAGCGCTTCAACCTGGGCAGCGTCGCTCATCAGCCATCCGGTGCATTGCCGCTTGGCCTGCGCCAACGGTTATCCCTGGCGGTGGCGGTGCTGCATCGCCCGGAAGTGCTGATCCTCGACGAACCGACCTCCGGTGTCGACCCGGCGGCCCGGGACGATTTCTGGCGACTGCTGATCGAACTGTCCCGCGAACAGGGCGTGACGATTTTCCTGTCCACCCATTTCATGAACGAAGCCCAGCGCTGCGACCGCATCTCGTTGATGCACGCCGGCAAGGTACTGGCCTGCGACACCCCGGCAGCCCTGCAACAGCAGTTCAAGGGCCAGACACTGGAGGCAGCGTTTGTCACCTGCCTGGAACAGGCCCAAGGCCCGGTCACAACGGAGACGCCGCCATCGCCCATCGACGCGACGCTCGCACTGACCACACCGATGAAAGACCGTCGCTTCAGTTTTGGACGGCTGCGGGCACTGGCGAGTCGTGAAAGCAAGGAACTGCTGCGCGATAAAGTACGCATGGCCTTCGCCCTGCTCGGGGCGATTTTGATGATGGTGATCTTCGGCTACGGCATTTCCCTGGATGTGGAGAAACTCGCCTTCGCGGCTTACGACCAGGATCAGACCCCGCAAAGCCGGGCTTATCTGGAGGCCTTCCGCGGCTCCCGTTACTTCGATGAGCAACCCCCTATAAGTGATGCGGCGCAATTGCATCGACGACTGCAGCGCTCGGAAATCAAACTGGCGCTGGAGATCCCGCCAGGGTTCGGCCGAGACCTGTTCGCCGGTCGCCAACCCGCGGTGGCGGCCTGGCTCGATGGTGGCATGCCGTTTCGCGCCGAAACCAGCCGCAACTATGTGGAAGCGGTACACCTGGCCAACCTGGAGCAATTGGCCGAGCAGTCCAGTACCGCGCTGAACCGACAAGCGGCAGCCAAACTGGAAACCCGTTTTCGCTACAACCAGGATGTCGTCAGCGTCAATGCCATCGGTCCCGGGGTGATGGCGCTGATCCTGGCGTTCATCCCGGCCATGCTGACTGCACTGGGCATAGTACGGGAGAAGGAGCTGGGCTCGATCACCAACTTCTACGCTACACCGCTGACCCGCCTGGAGTTCCTGTTAGGTAAACAGGCGCCGTATCTGGCCGTCAGCCTGATCAACCTCGCCGTCCTGACGGCCATGAATCGCTGGCTGTTCGGCGTGCCCTTCAAGGGCAGCGCACTGACCCTGGCCTTCGGCGGGCTGCTCTACGTGCTGGCGACCACCAGCATGGGCCTATTGATTTCGGCATTCACCCGAACCCAGATTGCCGCCATCCTCGGCACCATGATCATCACCAGCCTGCCGACCATTCAGTTTTCCGGCTTGATCGTGCCGCGCTCCTCCCTGGACGGCGCGGCGGCAGTCATGGGGATGCTGTTTCCGGCGGGCTACTTCCTCGATATCGCCGTCGGCACCTTTACCAAGGCGCTGGATATCCGGCAATTGTGGCCGCAATGCCTGGTACTGTTCGGGTTCTTTCTCGCGTTCACCGGGCTTAGCCTGGCCATGCTGAAAAAGCAGGAGGTCTGATGCACAAGCTCGCGCACATCCTGCGTCTTGGCCTCAAGGAACTCACGAGCCTGCGACATGACAGCGTGTTGCTGCTGTTCCTGTTCTACGCCTTTACAGTGGCGATCTACATGCCGGCTGCTGGCTCCGTGATCGGCGTGCACAACGCCAGTGTGGCCATGGTCGATGAAGATCACAGTCACCTGTCACGACAACTGGCCCAAGCCCTGCAACCACCGGAATTCCAGCCCCCAGTGTCGCTGCCCTATGAACAAATGGACGAAGTGCTGGACAGCGGGCGATACACCTTCGTGATCAATGTACCGGCCAATTTTCAGGCAGATCTGTTGGGCGGTCACCAGCCGGCGGTGCAGGTCAACGTTGACGCCACCGCCATGAGCCAGGCGTTCATGGGCGCGGGGTATATCGGACGGATTTTCCAGCGCGAGCTGCTGACCTACAGTGGCCAGAGCGAGGCGGCGAGCAAGACCCCTGTGCTGCTGACGACACGAGCGCTGTTCAATACCAATCTGGAGGGTGGCTGGTTCCTGGCGGTGATTCAGATCGTCAACAACATCACCATCCTCGCCATCATCCTGACGGGCACAGCGCTGCTGCGTGAGCGCGAACACGGCACCCTCGACCATTTACTGGTGCTGCCGCTGACGGCGTTGGAGATCATGCTGGCGAAAATCTGGAGCAATATGCTGGTGGTGGTGCTGTGCACCTGGGTCTCGCTGGAAGTGATAGTCAAACGCGCCCTCGGCGTGCCGCTTGCCGGCTCCATGGCCCTGTTTTTGCTGGTGACAGCGGTTTATCTGTTCGCCAGCACGGCGCTGGGGATCTTCCTTGCGACCCTCGCCCGCTCGACACCGCAGTTCGGCCTGCTGGCGATTCCGGTGATTATCCCGATGTTGCTGCTCTCTGGCGGCAGTACGCCGCTCGACAGCATGCCGCAATGGCTGCAATGGGTGATGCAGGGCTCGCCATCGACGCACTTCGTCAGCCTCAGCGCCGCGATACTGTTTCGCGACGCTGGCATCCGTGTGGTCTGGCCGGACTTGCTGGCATTGAGCGCCATCGGTCTGCTGTTTTTTACCATTGCGCTGATGCGGTTTCGCAAGAGCTTGGCGTCCTGAAGGACCGAGTCGCGCCCTTCGCGGGCAGGCCCGCTCCCACAGGGGATCTCCAGTGAATGCAGATTCAATGTGGGAGCGAGCTTGCTCGCGAGGAGGCCCGCCCAGACAGTAAAAGACTTATTGAATGATCAGGTTGTTGAACAACAAATCCTCAACCACCGGTTTGCCGGTCTCGTCGTTCATCACTTGCTGCGTCTGCTTCAAGGCTTCCTGACGCAGCTTTTCTTTGGCTTCGACGTTGTTCATGGCTTCAGTGGTCTGTTGCGCAAACAACGCCACCAGCTGATTACGGATCAATGGCTCATTGGCCTTCACTGCTTTGGTGGCCTCCTCACCGGTCACCCGCAACGCCACATCGGCCTTGTAGACCTTGAGCTTGGGCGTACCGTCCAGCCCATAGTTGCCCACGAATGGCGGGCTCAGGGTGATGTAGTTGACCTTCGGGGCTTCACCTTCTTTGGCTTCTTCGGCCATCGCTGCCACAGGCAGAGACAGGGCCAGCAACAACATGATCCACGCTTTCACAATTCGCTCCTTATCCGGTTTTGCGGCCTGGCATAACGACCCGCCGCTCAAGCACAAGCTTATGGCTGACTATCAGGGTCGGGCATGCTCGTTGACCCAATGACTCACACACCTACACTTATCGGCCATCACTCCCAAAGGAATAGCCCTGATGAAAGCCGTGCTGTGCAAAGCCTTCGGCCCTGCCGAATCGCTGGTGCTGGAAGACGTCGCCAGTCCTGTCGCAAAGAAGAACGAAATCCTGCTGGACGTGCACGCCGCCGGGGTGAATTTCCCGGACACGCTGATCATCGAGGGCAAATACCAGTTCAAACCGCCCTTCCCGTTTTCTCCGGGTGGCGAAGCGGCCGGGGTGGTCAGCGCGGTGGGCGAGAAGGTCAGCCACCTCAAGGTCGGTGACCGGGTCATGGCCCTGACTGGCTGGGGCAGCTTTGCCGAGCAAGTTGCGGTGCCGGGCTACAACGTGCTGCCGATCCCGTCATCGATGGACTTCAACACCGCTGCCGCATTCAGCATGACCTACGGCACTTCGATGCACGCCCTCAAGCAACGGGGCAACTTGCAACCCGGCGAAACCTTGCTGGTGCTCGGCGCTTCCGGCGGTGTGGGCCTCGCCGCGGTGGAAATCGGTAAAGCCATGGGCGCTCGCGTTATAGCCGCCGCCAGCAGCGCGGAAAAACTCGCGGTGGCCAAGGCCGCCGGCGCCGATGATTTGATCAACTACAGCGAAACCAGCCTCAAGGACGAGATCAAACGCCTGACCGACGGCCAAGGCGCTGACGTGATCTACGACCCGGTGGGCGGCGACCTGTTCGACCAGGCGATCCGCGCCATCGCCTGGAACGGCCGGCTTTTGGTGGTCGGTTTCGCCAGCGGACGAATCCCTGAGCTGCCAGTGAACCTGGCACTGCTCAAAGGTGCGGCAGTAATCGGCGTGTTCTGGGGCTCCTTCGCCCAACGCCAGCCACAGGACAACGCGGCGAACTTCCAGCAACTGTTTGGCTGGTTTTCCGAGGGCAAGTTGAAGCCGCTGGTGTCGCAGGTGTATCCGCTGAGCGATGCGGCGCAGGCCATCAATGATCTTGGCCAGCGCAAGGCGGTCGGGAAAGTGGTGGTTCAGGTTCGCTGATTGTTTACCTGAGCTGTTTTACCTATACCGGGTCGCAGCCCTGCGACCCAGTTCCCGCCATCCCCACAACGCCCTGTATTTATATCTGAGCGACATGTTCATAAAAGAACATGCAATCTCCAACATTTCCGCTTTTTGGCCGATGCGAACCGGTGCTATTTTCGGTAACGAAACTGTAACATTCGCATCCGCAGTCAAAACAAGAAATCTGGAGCTCTTGAATGTTTGCTTTCTTTCGTCCTGCCGCACATCAGGCTCCATTGCCTGAAGAAAAAATAGACAGTACCTATCGACGCCTTCGCTGGCAGATCTTCGCCGGGATTTTCATCGGGTATGCGGGTTACTACCTGCTGCGCAAGAACTTCTCCCTGGCCATGCCATACCTGATTGACGAGGGTTACACCCGTGGTCAACTGGGTCTGGCGATGTCGGCGATCGCGATTTCCTATGGTCTGTCGAAGTTCCTCATGGGCCTGGTGTCCGACCGCTCCAACCCGCGCTACTTCCTGCCGTTTGGCCTGTTGGTGTCGGCCGGTGTGATGTTCATTTTCGGTTTCGCGCCGTGGGCAACGTCCAGCGTGACCATGATGTTCATCCTGCTGTTCATCAATGGCTGGGCCCAGGGCATGGGTTGGCCGCCGAGTGGCCGGACCATGGTGCACTGGTGGTCACAGAAAGAACGCGGCGGCGTGGTGTCCGTGTGGAACGTGGCGCACAACGTCGGCGGCGGTCTGATTGGCCCGCTGTTCCTGCTCGGCATGGGGCTGTTCAACGACTGGCACGCCGCGTTCTACGTACCGGCGGCGGTGGCTCTGGCGGTGGCGGTATTTGCCTTCATGACCATGCGCGACACCCCGCAATCGGTGGGCTTGCCGCCGATCGAGAAGTACAAGAACGACTACCCGGAAGGCTACGACGCCAGCCACGAAGAGGAATTCAGCGCCAAGGAAATCTTCGTCAAGTACGTGCTGCGCAACAAGATGCTCTGGTACATCGCCATGGCCAACGTCTTCGTCTATCTGCTGCGTTATGGCGTGCTGGACTGGGCACCGACCTACCTCAAGGAAGCCAAAGGCTTCACTGTGGATAAAACTTCGTGGGCCTATTTCTTCTACGAGTGGGCGGGGATCCCGGGCACGCTGCTGTGTGGCTGGATGTCGGACAAGATCTTCCGTGGCAATCGCGGCCTGACGGGCATGGTGTTCATGGCGCTGGTGACCGTGGCAACGCTGGTTTACTGGCTCAACCCGGCCGGTAACCCGACTGTCGACATGATCGCGCTGGTCTCCATCGGCTTCCTGATCTACGGCCCGGTAATGCTGATCGGCCTGCAAGCACTGGAACTGGCGCCGAAGAAAGCCGCCGGCACTGCAGCAGGTTTCACGGGTCTGTTCGGTTATCTGGGTGGTTCGGTCGCGGCCAGTGCAGCAATGGGCTACACAGTGGACCACTTCGGCTGGGACGGCGGTTTCGTCTTGCTGATCGGTGCATGCCTGCTGGCGATGGCCTTCCTTGCGCCAACGCTGTGGCACAAGCAAGTCGCCAGTCAGAGCCGCGAAGCGATCGCTTGATCGGCCTTTGATTTGCAGCGCTTGAGCCGCGCCTCCAGATTCCGGTCTGGCATGGCGTGGCTACGCAGGGCGTGCGCAGTCTGCTCGACATACTCGCGAGTGGTGCCGTAACGCCCGCAGGCGCTTTCGAACACCTGGCTCAGCACATGATCCGGCAAGTTGCCGGCATAGCTGGGCAGGTGCCGTTCCAATACAAATCCCAATGCCTGAACCTGACTTCCGTCTTCAAGACGGCAGTTGAGCCAGTGTGGGCGATAGGACGGGAATGGCATTTCACGCTGCCAGAGTGCATAAAGCGAAGCGTCGAGTTGTTCTTCGGGCAAACGATAGGCGAACCCGCTGCATGAGCCGCCGCGATCCAGGCCAAACACCAGCCCGGGCACTTCCGGCGTACCGCGATGTTCGTGGGACCACAGGTATAAACCGCGATGGTAGCCATGCACGCGACCGCGCACTCGCTCAACCGCCGCGCATTCTGGACGCCAGATCAGCGAACCATAAGCGAACAACCAGACCGGCCCACCCTTGTGGCGTGCCATGGTCGCCTGCATTGAGCCGAGTAATTGTTCGTGCGTAAGCTGCGGCCCCAGATCGAGCCGCGGAGGGTAAGCCAGATTCAAAAAAGCAGAGTCAATGGCGCTCATGGCGAATAGCGTTCAGCTCCCCGCGGGTAAAGAATTACTTAATAGAACGCACCGCTGTAACAATAAGGCACATATGTTTTAAGGCAATTTAAATGCCATGACGGCGCTCAAAACTTATTGCCTGAATGAGATATAACCTACCGGCATTTATATAAATCTATAAATACCGATCGGCTATATGGGGAGTTATAACGATTTAAAATCGAGGATCAAGATCGCGGCGCGTAAGCGAATACATCCGCACGCATCTGATGGGCATCCATCCCCGCTTCGACCAGCGCATCCAGCGTGCCATAGACCATGGCCGGAGAGCCGCTGGCGTAGACATGCAGGGCTTTCAGATCAGGGAAATCTTCACACACCGCCTCATGCAACATGCCGCAGCGCCCGCCCCAGCCACATTGATCGCTGACGACTTTATGCAGGTACAGATTGGGCAGCTTCGACCATTCATCCCAATGCTCAATGTCATAAAAGTCTTCAGGACGACGCACACCCCAATACAGATGCACCGGATGCTTGAAACCCGTGGCCCGGCAATGTTCGATCAGGCTATGGATCTGACCCATGCCAGTACCGGCAGCAATCAGTACCAATGGACCGTCCGGCAGTTCCGCCAGATGGGTATCGCCGAATGGCATCTCGATGCGCACCATCGGGTTGCGCTGAAGCTGTTCGATCAGGCTCAGGGCACTGCTTTCGCGCGCCAGTACATGAATTTCCAGATCGCGGCCGGAATGCGGTGCCGAGGCCAGGGAGAAGGCGGATTTCTCGCCGTTCTCCCGCTCGATCATCAGGTACTGACCAGCGTGATAGCGCGGCGGCTTGCCCGCCGGAGCACGCAGACGCACACGCCAGGTATCGCCGCCGACGTCCCTGCACTCAATGACCTGACACGACACGCTGCGCACCGGCAATTCTCCCAGCGCGAGCACGCCATCCCACAGCACGATGCAGTCTTCCAGCGGCTCTGCTATGCAAGTGTAGAACTCGCCATGGTCGCGCACATCGCCGGCTTGTTCGACCCGCCCTTCCACCAGCAACGCGCCGCACACATGGCAATTGCCGTTGCGACAGCTTTGCGGGCATTCATAGCCAAGGCGCCGTGCGCCATCGAGAATCCGCTCGCCGGGCAGAATCTCTAGCACTGCTCCGGAGGGCTGCAAAGTTACACGCATCAATCTATTCCTAACTGATTCCAGATGGCATCGATCCGTTGGGTAACGGCTTCATCCTTGACGATGACCCGGCCCCACTCGCGAGTGGTTTCGCCCGGCCATTTATGCGTGGCATCGAGCCCCATCTTCGAACCCAGGCCGGAGACCGGCGAGGCGAAGTCGAGGTAGTCGATCGGCGTGTTGTCGATCATCACCGTGTCACGCTTGGGGTCCATGCGCGTGGTGATGGCCCAGATCACGTCGTTCCAGTCCCGTGCGTTGATATCGTCGTCAGTGACGATAACGAACTTGGTGTACATGAACTGTCGCAAAAACGACCAGACACCGAGCATTACCCGCTTGGCATGCCCAGGATACGACTTCTTCATGGTCACGATGGCCATGCGGTACGAACAGCCTTCGGGCGGCAGGTAGAAGTCGGTGATCTCCGGAAACTGCTTTTGCAGGATCGGTACGAACACTTCGTTCAGCGCCACACCGAGAATCGCCGGTTCATCCGGCGGACGACCCGTGTAGGTGCTGTGGTAGATCGGTTTGATTCGGTGGGTGATGCGCTCGACGGTGAACACCGGGAAGCTGTCGACTTCGTTGTAGTAGCCGGTGTGGTCGCCATACGGACCTTCGTCGGCCATTTCACCCGGATGGATCACGCCTTCGAGGATGATCTCGGCGGTGGCCGGCACTTGAAGGTCGTTGCCGCGGCACTTCACCAGTTCAGTGCGATTGCCGCGCAATAGACCGGCGAAAGCGTATTCGGAGAGGCTGTCCGGCACCGGGGTCACGGCGCCCAGAATAGTTGCCGGGTCAGCGCCCAGTGCCACAGACACCGGGAACGGCTGGCCGGGGTGTTTCTCGCACCACTCACGGTAATCCAGCGCGCCGCCACGGTGGCTCAGCCAGCGCATGATCACCTTGTTGCGGCCGATTACTTGCTGACGGTAGATGCCGAGGTTCTGGCGATCCTTGTTCGGGCCTTTGGTGACGGTCAGGCCCCAGGTGATCAGCGGGCCGACGTCGCCCGGCCAGCAGGTCTGTACCGGCAACATCGCCAGATCGACATCGTCGCCTTCGATGACCACTTCCTGGCACACCGCGTCTTTGACGACTTTCGGCGCCATGGCAATGATCTTGCGGAAGATCGGCAGCTTGGACCAGGCGTCCTTCAGACCCTTCGGCGGCTCGGGCTCCTTGAGGAACGCCAACAGCTTGCCGATTTCGCGTAACTCGCTGACCGCTTCCGCGCCCATGCCCAGCGCCACGCGCTCGGGGGTGCCGAACAGATTGCCGAGTACTGGAATGTCATAACCGGTAGGGTTTTCGAAAAGCAGCGCCGGGCCCTTGGCGCGCAACGTGCGATCGCAGACCTCGGTCATTTCGAGCACTGGGGACACTGGAACCTGGATGCGCTTGAGTTCGCCGCGCTTTTCCAGGCCGCTGATAAAGTCGCGCAAGTCGCGATACTGCATGCGTGAGCCTCGTGTTGGCCGTGGCGTTCGGGGCAGGCAGTTTAGCGCCGAACCCCTCTATTCAGAACCACGAACTGCCGGTTCATCAAAAATCAGATAGCAAAAAGCCGGGTTTCCCCGGCTTCTGCTGACTTCCTGCGATTTACTTGCGCTTCATCGACAGGAAGAACTCATCGTTGGTCTTGGTCTGTTTCAGCTTGTCGACCAGGAACTCGATGGCAGAGACTTCGTCCATCGGGTGCAGCAGTTTGCGCAGAATCCACATACGCTGCAGTTCGTCGTCGGCCGTCAGCAACTCTTCGCGGCGAGTACCGGAGCGGTTGATGTTGATGGCGGGGAACACGCGTTTTTCAGCGATTTTGCGGTCCAGAGGCAGCTCCATGTTGCCGGTGCCTTTGAATTCCTCGTAGATCACTTCGTCCATCTTCGAGCCGGTTTCAACCAGCGCGGTAGCGATGATGGTCAGCGAGCCACCTTCTTCGATGTTCCGTGCAGCGCCGAAGAAACGTTTCGGTTTCTCCAGGGCGTGGGCATCGACACCACCGGTCAGCACCTTGCCAGAACTCGGGATCACGGTGTTGTAGGCACGCGCCAGACGGGTGATGGAGTCGAGCAGGATCACCACGTCCTTTTTGTGTTCGACCAGGCGTTTGGCCTTCTCGATCACCATTTCGGCAACCTGCACGTGGCGGGTTGGCGGCTCGTCGAACGTCGAGGCAACCACTTCGCCGCGCACGGTGCGCTGCATTTCGGTCACTTCTTCCGGACGCTCGTCGATCAGCAATACGATCAGATGAACTTCAGGATTGTTACGAGCGATGTTTGCCGCGATGTTCTGCAGCATGATCGTTTTACCGGCTTTCGGCGGTGCAACGATCAGACCGCGCTGGCCTTTGCCGATCGGGGCGCACAGGTCGATGACACGACCGGTCAAGTCTTCGGTGGAACCGTTGCCGGCTTCCATCTTCATGCGCACGGTCGGGAACAGCGGGGTCAGGTTCTCGAAGAGAATCTTGTTTTTCGCGTTCTCGGGACGATCGTAGTTGATCGTGTCGACCTTGAGCAGCGCGAAATACCGCTCGCCTTCCTTTGGAGGGCGGATCTTGCCAACGATGGTGTCACCGGTGCGCAAGTTGAAGCGGCGGATCTGGCTCGGCGAGACGTAGATATCGTCCGGGCCGGCGAGATAGGAAGCGTCAGCGGAGCGCAGGAAGCCGAAGCCGTCCTGGAGAATCTCCAGCACGCCATCACCGGAGATTTCCTCGCCGCTTTTAGCGTGCTTTTTGAGCAGGGAGAAAATCACGTCCTGCTTGCGCGAACGGGCCATATTTTCTATGCCCATCTGTTCGGCCAATTCGAGCAGTTCGGTAATCGGCTTTTGCTTGAGTTCAGTCAGATTCATATAGGAATGACGTAATCATTTATGGAGGGGGGAAATTAAGCTTTTGGCTTAATGAGGCCGCGCCGCAGAGAAGGCGACAGGATCGCGTACTTATTCGAAAAGGAGTGCGTCGGCGACGGCTAGCAGGGGGCAGTGGAGAAACCAGTGCGGGGCCGAATGTACCACCTGAGTTTCGGAGCGTCTAGCCCTCAATAACGAAAAGGCCCCGCATTATGCGGGGCCTTTTCATGACGCTTTATAACAACGCTTAGATGTTGGCGTCGAGGAAAGCAGCCAGTTGCGACTTCGACAGCGCGCCAACCTTGGTGGCTTCGACGTTGCCGTTCTTGAACAGCATCAGCGTCGGGATACCACGTACGCCGTGCTTGGCCGGGGTTTCCTGGTTTTCGTCGATGTTCAGCTTGGCAACGGTCAGCTTGCCAGCGTAGGTGCCAGCGATCTCGTCCAGAACCGGGGCGATCATTTTGCAAGGGCCGCACCATTCAGCCCAGTAGTCAACAAGCACAGGGCCAGCAGCCTTCAGTACTTCTTCTTCGAAGTTAGCGTCGGTGACGTGCTTGATAAGATCGCTGCTCATGGATGTCTCCGGGTTGTAAGCAATAAAAAAACGTGGCCCATCATAGCCGCCCTTCCCGTGTTCAGGAAGCCGCAGATGATTGAGTCTCGCTATGGTGGCCCATGAATTTGGGTATAGCTCAAGTCATGAGGTGGCGGGAGCGACGAACGCGATTCCGGTACGCAGGGCGGCATTGCGCACATGCTCCTGCATCGCCTTTTGTGCGGCACCGGAGGCCCGACGAGCCAGCGCGCGGAGGATTTTACGGTGTTCCTGCCAGGTTTCCATGGCCCGTTCGGCCCGGATGAACGGTAGCTTCTGGCTCTCCAGGAAGATATCGGCACTGGCTGAAAGGATGCTCAGCATCGCCTGATTGCCGCTGGCCAGGAGGATGCGCCGGTGAAATTCGAAATCCAGTCGCGCCGCCGCATCGAAGTCGGCGGCACGCAGTTCGTTGCGCATGGCGGCGACATTGTCCTCCAGCGCATCGAGCTCATCGGTGCTCAGGGTCACGGCCGCCAGCCCGGCGGCAAAACCTTCCAGCGCATAGCGCAACTGGAAGATGTCCAGCGGCGATGCCTGGGCCGCGAACGGCCAGCCCGGCGCCGCATCGCCCCGAGGCAGATCGACCGGTGACTGCACGAACACGCCCTTGCCCGGCTGGATACTGATCACGCCCAGTGCACTCAGCGACGACAACGCCTCACGCAACGACGCCCGACTGACCCCCAATTGCACCGCCAGGTCCCGTTGCGAGGGCAAGGCATCTCCCGCCCCGAAACCTTGCTCGGTGATCAGCTTGCGGATGGCTTGCAGCGCCACTTCGGGTACGGCGCGGGAAATCGAGTTCATGGTTTTTTTCAGTCGAGCCAGGCCAATGAGCGGCTAGTTGTAAAGCTATTCGCGACGCCCGGCAAGTCGTGCCCCATGGGGGTTCGGGAATTTTCACGGGTGCGCCATCAGGGTGCGAAATGCCACTCAACTGTTCAGACCAGTAAGACCGAACGACACCAGCAAAACCGTGGCCTGCACCCCCCAAAACCTAATCTTGGCATGGCCCGTGCTCTGTCGATCCGCAGAAATCACTTCCCGCCGATCCGGAGATTTGCCATGACCATGCGTTACAGCGCCCTCCTCGCCGCCCTGTTTGCCAGCCTGATGCTGAGCCAGGCACCCGCCCACGCCGACGGTCTGGAGGATGTGGTCAAGCGCGGCACCCTCAAAGTCGCCGTGCCCCAGGACTTCCCACCGTTCGGCTCGGTCGGCCCGGACATGAAACCTCGGGGCCTGGACATCGACACCGCCAAACTGCTGGCCGACCAACTCAAGGTCAAACTCGAACTGACCCCGGTCAACAGCACCAACCGCATCCCGTTCCTGACCACCGGCAAAGTCGACCTGGTGATTTCCAGCCTCGGCAAGAACCCTGAGCGCGAAAAAGTCATCGACTTCTCCCGTGCTTACGCACCCTTCTACCTCGCCGTGTTCGGCCCACCAGACGCCGCCATCAAGGGCCTGGACGATCTCAAGGGCAAAACCATCAGCGTCACCCGTGGCGCCATCGAAGACATCGAACTGACCAAAGTCGCCCCCGAAGGCGCGACCATCAAACGCTTCGAAGACAACAATTCGACCATCGCCGCCTACCTCGCAGGCCAGGTCGACCTGATTGCCAGCGGCAACGTGGTGATGGTGGCGATCAGCGAGAAAAACCCGAAACGTGTGCCGGCGCTGAAAGTGAAACTCAAGGATTCGCCGGTTTACGTTGGCGTGAATAAGAACGAGCCGGCGCTGCTGGGCAAGGTCAACGACATCCTCACCACGGCCAAGGCTGATGGTGCGCTGGAAAAAAATTCGCAAACCTGGCTGAAAGAGCCGCTGCCGGCCGATCTCTGATCGTTCGCGCGGGAGACGATTTATGGCTTATCAGTTTGATTTCTTGCCGGTCGTGGAAAACACCGACCTGCTGCTGCGCGGTGCGCTGTTCACCCTTGAGTTGACGGCCATTGGCGCGGTACTGGGGGTCGGTCTGGGTATCGTCGGAGCGCTGGTGCGGGCGTGGAACATCCGCCCGTTCGCCGGCATTTTCGGGGTTTACGTCGAGTTGATCCGCAACACGCCATTCCTGGTGCAGTTGTTCTTCATCTTCTTCGGTTTGCCGTCGCTGGGGCTGCAGATTTCCGAATGGCAGGCGGCGGTGCTGGCGATGGTGATCAACCTGGGTGCCTATTCGACCGAGATCATTCGCGCCGGCATTCAAGCGATCCCCCGCGGGCAGCTGGAAGCCGCAGCCGCCCTGGCGATGACGCGCTTCGAAGCCTTCCGCCATGTGGTTCTGCTGCCGGCGCTGGGCAAGGTCTGGCCGGCCCTGAGCAGCCAGATCATCATCGTGATGCTCGGCTCTGCGGTCTGTTCGCAGATCGCCACCGAAGAGTTGAGCTTCGCCGCCAACTTCATTCAATCGCGCAACTTCCGCGCCTTTGAAACCTATGCCCTGACCACACTGATCTACCTGTGCATGGCGCTGCTGATCCGCCAATTGCTGAACTGGATCGGCCGGCGCTACATAGCAAGGAGCAGCAGCCAATGAGCGATTTCACCTTCTGGGACATCCTGCGCAACCTGCTCACGGGCCTGCAATGGACCCTGGCATTGTCGCTGGTGGCGTTTATCGGCGGCGGGCTGATCGGTTTGCTGATCATGGTGATGCGGATTTCAAAAAAATCCCTGCCCAGCCACTTCGCCCGCACCTACATCGAACTGTTCCAAGGCACGCCGCTATTGATGCAGCTGTTTCTGGTGTTCTTCGGTGTGGCGTTGGCCGGTGTGGAAATTTCGCCGTGGATGGCCGCGGCGATTGCCTTGACGCTGTTCACCAGCGCCTATCTCGCGGAGATCTGGCGCGGTTGCGTCGACTCGATCCCCAACGGCCAGTGGGAAGCCTCGTCGAGTCTGGCGCTCAATCCGCTGGAGCAATTGCGTTACGTGATCCTGCCGCAAGCCCTGCGCATCGCCGTGGCGCCGACCGTGGGTTTCTCGGTGCAAGTGGTCAAAGGCACCGCCGTCACCTCGATCATCGGCTTCACCGAACTGACCAAGACCGGCGGCATGCTCGCCAACGCGACCTTCGAGCCCTTCATGGTCTACGGCCTGGTGGCGCTCGGTTACTTCCTGCTCTGCTACCCCTTGTCCCTCAGTGCGCGCTATCTGGAAAGGAGACTGCATGCCTCTGCTTAGAATTTCCGCCCTGCATAAATATTACGGCGATCACCATGTGCTCAAAGGCATCGATCTGAGTGTCGACGAAGGCCAGGTGGTGGCGATCATCGGCCGCAGTGGCTCGGGCAAATCCACCTTATTGCGCACCCTCAACGGCCTGGAATCGATCAACGACGGCGTGATCGAAGTCGATGGCGAATACCTCGACGCCGCCCGCGCCGACCTGCGCAGCCTGCGGCAAAAAGTCGGGATGGTGTTTCAACAGTTCAATCTGTTCCCGCACCTGACCGTGGGCGAAAACGTCATGCTCGCGCCGCAAGTGGTGCAGAAAGTGCCGAAAGCCAAAGCCGCCGAACTGGCGCGGCAGATGCTGGAACGGGTTGGGCTGGGGGAAAAGTTCGATGCGTTCCCGGATCGACTCTCTGGTGGCCAACAACAGCGGGTGGCGATTGCACGTGCGTTGGCCATGTCACCGAAAGTGCTGCTGTGTGACGAGATCACCTCGGCGCTGGATCCGGAACTGGTCAACGAAGTACTGAGCGTGGTCCGGCAACTGGCCAAGGAGGGCATGACGCTGATCATGGTCACCCATGAAATGCGCTTTGCCCGCGAGGTGGGGGACAAATTGGTGTTCATGCACCATGGCAAGGTGCATGAAGTGGGGGATCCGAAGGTGTTATTTGCCAATCCGCAGACAGCGGAGCTGGCGAATTTCATTGGGACGGTTGAGGCGGCGGGCTGATAGATCTTCAGTGCTTGTTCGGACGTCTTCGCGGGCAAGCCTCGCTCCTACAGGGTTTTGCGCCGTCCGCGAGATTGTGGACAACACAGATTCCTTTTAGGAGCGGGCTTGCCCGCGAAGAGGCCATCTGCAACGCCACGAATGTCCCCGCGGTAAAAGATCGCAGCCTTCGACAGCTCCTACGCGTTGGCGGCAGCGTTTGATCGTGGCAGGATGTCGGGGTTATCGACCGAGACCCCCTGACCATGCCGCTATCCCAAGCCAAGAATCTGTCCCTGATCGCCGCAATCGACCTGGGCTCCAACAGCTTTCACATGGTCGTGGCCAAGGCCCAGAATGACGAAATCCGTATTCTCGAACGTCTCGGGGAGAAGGTTCAGCTGGCCGCCGGCATCGACGAAGAACGTCAACTCAGCGAAGAATCCATGCAGCGCGGGCTCGATTGCCTGAAGCGTTTCGCCCAACTGATCAGCGGTATGCCGCCCGGTGCCGTGCGGATCGTGGGCACCAACGCCCTGCGCGAAGCCCGTAACCGCGCCGAATTCATCCGCCGCGCCGAAGAAATCCTTGGTCATCCGGTGGAAGTCATCTCCGGCCGTGAAGAAGCGCGCCTGATCTATCTCGGCGTCTCTCATACCCTTGCCGATACCCCGGGCAAACGCTTGGTGACCGACATTGGTGGCGGCAGTACCGAATTCATCATCGGCCAGCGCTTCGAACCGTTGCTGCGCGAAAGCCTGCAAATGGGCTGCGTCAGCTTCACCCAGCGTTATTTCAAGGATGGCAAGATCACCCCGGCCCGTTACGCCCAGGCGTACACCGCGGCGCGGCTGGAGATCATGAGCATCGAACACGCCCTGCACCGCCTGACCTGGGATGAAGCCATCGGCTCCTCGGGCACCATTCGCGCCATTGGCCTGGCACTGAAGGCCGGCGGGCATGGCACCGGCGAAGTGAATGCCGAAGGCCTGGCCTGGCTCAAGCGCAAGCTGTTCAAACTCGGCGATGTCGAGAAAATCGATTTCGAAGGCATCAAGCCCGACCGTCGGGCGATCTTCCCCGCCGGGCTGGCGATTCTCGAAGCGATCTTCGACTCCCTCGAACTGCAACGCATGGACCACTGCGAAGGCGCCCTGCGCGAAGGCGTGCTTTATGACCTGCTGGGCCGTCATCATCACGAAGACGTCCGTGAGCGCACACTCAGCTCGCTGATGGAGCGTTACCACGTCGACCTGGAACAAGCCGTGCGAGTCGAACGCAAGGCGCTGCATGCTTTCGATCAGGTCGCCGAGGATTGGGGGCTGGATGATGGTGTCTGGCGCGAACTTCTGAGCTGGGCGGCGAAGGTCCATGAAGTGGGCCTGGACATCGCCCACTATCAGTACCACAAGCACGGCGCCTACCTGATCGAGCACTCGGACCTGGCCGGATTCTCCCGCGAAGACCAGCAGATGCTCGCGCTGCTGGTGCGGGGCCACCGACGCAATATTCCCAAAGACAAATTCGCCGAATTCGGCGACGACGGCATCAGACTGATTCGCCTGTGCGTGCTGCTGCGTTTTGCGATTCTGTTCCATCACATCCGCGGCACCCAGGAAATGCCACAAGTCGTGTTGCACGCCAACGGTGACAGCCTGGACGTGTTGTTTCCGGAGCACTGGCTGGACGACAACCAGCTGACCCAGGCCGACTTCGCCATCGAAGCGGAATGGTTGACCCGTGTGGACATCGTGCTCAACGCCCGCTAAACCCTGTGGCGAGGGAGCAAGCTCCCTCGCCACAAGTGATTCACCGCTCGGGCGGGAACAAAAAAGGGCGATCCATATGGATCGCCCTTTTTTGTATCAACCGAATCTACGTTAACGAACAGCCAGAATCGGGCTGCCCAAACGCTCAAGCAAGGTTGCCTGGGCACTGCGCGGGTTCTGGTTGCCGGTCGGCGTGTTGCGGATGTAGCGACCGTCCGACTGCAAACTCCAGCTGTGGGTGTTATCGGTCAGATAAAGCTCCAGCTCTTTCTTGACCCGCAAAATCAGCTTCTTGCCCTCGACCGGGAAGCAGGTCTCGACGCGCTTGTCGAGGTTGCGTTCCATCCAGTCGGCACTGGACAGGAACATCTGCTCTTCGCCGCCATTGAGGAAGTAGAAGACCCGGGTGTGCTCCAGGAAGCGACCGATGATCGAGCGCACGTGGATGTTGTGCGAGACCCCGGCGATGCCCGGGCGCAGGCAGCACATGCCGCGCACCACCAGATCAATACGCACCCCGGACTGGCTGGCCTTGTACAACGCGCGAATGACCTTCGGATCGGTCAGCGAGTTGAACTTGGCGATGATGTGCGCCGGCTTGCCGTCGAGAGCGAATTGCGTCTCCCGGGCAATCATGTCGAGCATGCCCTTCTTCAACGTGAACGGCGCATGCAGCAGTTTCTTCATGCGCAGGGTTTTACCCATACCGATCAACTGGCTGAACAGTTTGCCGACGTCTTCGCACAAGGCGTCGTCGGAGGTCAGCAGGCTGTAGTCGGTGTACAGACGGGCATTGGCTGCGTGGTAGTTGCCGGTACCCAAGTGGGCGTAGCGGACAATCTCGCCAGCCTCGCGGCGCAAAATCAGCATCATCTTGGCGTGGGTCTTGAAGCCGACCACGCCGTAAATCACCACCGCACCGGCTGCTTGCAGACGGCTGGCCAGTTGCAGGTTGGATTCCTCGTCGAACCGCGCGCGCAATTCGATCACCGCCGTCACTTCCTTGCCGTTACGCGCGGCGTCCACCAGCGCATCGACGATCTCCGAGTTGGCGCCGCTGCGATACAAGGTTTGACGAACCGCCAACACGTGCGGGTCCTTGGCGGCCTGGCGCAGCAAGTCGACCACCGGGGTGAACGACTCGAACGGGTGCAACAGCAGGATGTCCTGCTTGCTGATCACGCTGAAAATGTTCTCGCTGTTTTGCAGCAGTTTCGGGATCTGCGGGGTGAACGGCGTGTATTGCAGCTCCGGATGACTGTCCAGACCGGTGATGCTGAACAGCCGGGTCAGGTTGACCGGGCCGTTGACTTGATACAGCTCGGTTTCGTGCAGGTTGAACTGTTTGAGCAGGTAATCGGACAGGTGTTTCGGACAGGTATCGGCCACTTCCAGCCGCACCGCATCACCGTAGCGACGGGAGAACAACTCGCCACGCAAGGCGCGGGCCAGGTCTTCTACATCTTCGGTGTCGACCGCCAGGTCGGCGTTTCGGGTCAGGCGGAACTGGTAGCAGCCCTTGACCTTCATGCCCTGGAACAGGTCATCGGCGTGAGCGTGGATCATCGACGACAAGAACACGTAGTTGTCGCCAGGGCCACCGACTTCTTCCGGCACTTTGATGATCCGCGGCAACAGACGCGGTGCCGGGATGATCGCCAGACCGGAGTCGCGACCGAAGGCATCGATGCCTTCGAGTTCGACGATGAAGTTCAGGCTCTTGTTCACCAGCAACGGAAACGGGTGCGTCGGGTCGAGGCCGATCGGGGTGATGATCGGCGCAATTTCGTCGCGGAAATAACGACGAACCCAGGTCTTGAGCTTGGTGGTCCAGTAGCGACGACGGATGAAGCGGACCTGATGTTTTTCCAGTTCCGGCAACAGAATGTCGTTGAGGATCGCGTATTGACGATCGACGTGGCCGTGCACCAGCTCACTGATGCGGGCCAGGGCCTGATGCGGTTGCAAGCCATCGGCGCCGGCCTGTTCACGGGCGAAGGTGATCTGCTTCTTCAGGCCGGCCACACGAATCTCGAAGAACTCGTCCAGGTTGCTGGAGAAAATCAGCAGAAACTTCAGCCGCTCCAGCAATGGGTAGGACTCATCCAGCGCCTGTTCCAGCACGCGGATGTTGAACTGCAGTTGCGAGAGCTCACGATGGATGTACAGGCTGCTGTCATCCAGGCCGGGAATGGCAATCACTGGCGCCGCCACAACGGGCTCGACCACCACCGCGGATGGAGCAGGCTCCAGCTCCGGCGGGGTTTCGGCGATTTGCTCCACCACAGGTTGAGCGTCTTTTACGGCAACTTCAGTGAGTCCTTCGGTATTCATCGAATGTTCCTGGGAGGGCTATTTTTGCTCTCGTAACAATTGAGCGGCACGGACGGCAAAATAAGTCAGGATGCCATCAGCGCCTGCACGTTTAAAAGCGGTCAGGGATTCGAGGATAACCCCTTCGCTCAACCAGCCATTCTGGATCGCCGCCATGTGCATGGCGTATTCGCCGCTGACCTGATAGACAAAGGTCGGCACTTTGAATTCTTCTTTGACCCGGTAAAGGATATCCAGATACGGCATGCCTGGCTTGACCATGACCATGTCCGCGCCTTCTGACAAGTCCGCCGCCACTTCGTGCAGGGCTTCATTGCTGTTGGCCGGGTCCATCTGATAGGAGGCCTTGTTGGCCTTGCCCAGGTTCAGCGCCGAGCCCACCGCATCGCGGAACGGGCCGTAATAGGCGCTGGCGTATTTGGCAGAGTAAGCCATGATCCGCACATTGATGTGATCGGCCAGCTCCAGCGCTTCGCGGATCGCCTGGATGCGACCGTCCATCATGTCCGACGGGGCCACCACCTGAGCGCCGGCTTCGGCGTGGGACAGGGCCTGTTTCACCAGTGCATCGACGGTGATGTCGTTCTGCACGTAGCCTTCTTCGTCGAGAATGCCGTCCTGACCGTGGGTGGTGAACGGGTCCAGCGCGACGTCGGTGATCACACCCAGTTCCGGAAACCGGTCACGCAATGCTCGGGTGGCGCGCTGGGCGATGCCGTTGGGGTTCCAGGCTTCGGCGGCGTCCAGGGATTTGAGCTCCGGTGGCGTCACTGGGAACAATGCCAGCGCCGGAATCCCCAGCTCGACCCACTTGGCCGCTTCTTCCAGCAACAAATCGATGGTCAGGCGTTCGACGCCCGGCATCGAGGCCACCGCTTCGCGACGGTTTTCACCGTCCAGCACGAACACCGGCAGAATCAGGTCGTCGACGGTCAACACGTTTTCACGGACCAGTCGACGCGAAAAATCATCACGACGGTTGCGACGCAGGCGGGTTGCAGGAAACAAACGGTTGGCGGGGGTAAAGCTCACGGCAGACTCCTGAGCCCGCGCTGGCGGGCGAGCGTGACAGTTATAAGCGGCCATTATGACGAACGTATTACAGTTATGTGCACCCCGTGACACGTAGCCGCATTCCATTGTCCTTGTAGGAAATGTTCACGTCGAGACACATTTTGACACTTTCCTGAATGTGTCCGAGGGGTTAGGCTGCGCGTTCATTTCGCCAGCACCCAGACAATGCTCCAACAATTCCTGCATGACTTCGGCTACTTTGCCCTGTTTCTCGGCACGTTTTTCGAAGGCGAAACCATTCTCGTGCTCGCGGGCTTCCTTGCGTTCCGCGGGTACATGGACATCAATCTGGTGGTGGTCGTGGCGTTCTTCGGCAGTTATGCCGGCGATCAGCTGTGGTACTTCCTGGGGCGCAAGCACGGGCGCAAATTGCTGGCACGCAAACCGCGCTGGCAATTGATGGGTGATCGGGCGCTGGAACATATCCGCAAGCACCCGGACATCTGGGTGCTGAGCTTCCGCTTTGTCTACGGGTTGCGCACCGTAATGCCGGTGGCGATCGGTCTGTCGGGCTATCCGCCGGGACGCTATCTGCTGCTCAACGGGATTGGCGCGGCAATCTGGGCCACCGCGCTGGCCGCAGCCTCTTATCACTTCGGCGCGGTACTCGAAGGCATGCTTGGCAGTATCAAGAAGTACGAGCTGTGGGTGCTGGGCGCCCTGCTGGTACTGGGCTTTGGGCTGTGGCTGCGGCGGCGTTTCAAGAATGCCCGTCTGGCGAAGAAGATCTACGCCGACGAGCAAGCGTTGAAAGCCGAACAGGCCAAGTCCAGCGAACCTACGACGCCCATCGAGTGAAGCGGTTTCTACAACAGTAGAGACCGACTCCGCTGAGCAGGCTGTAACTGAGCAGCCCCACCCAGCCCACCGCGCTGCCCGGCCATAGCCCGACCATCGGGGCCAGCCACACCAGTGGGAGGTTCGACGCCAGCCGCAACAGCTCCAGCTTCAACGCCTGCGGGCGATTTTCCAGGGCCACGCCCAACACAAACAGCCCCCATCCCACAGCCCCCCAGCCCAACACCAGGGCCGACGTCGGCAGGCTCTGTTCCAGGTTCATCAAGTAACTGCCCAAGGCGATATAGATGCAAAATTGCAGCGCCACATACCACTGCTGGCGCCCGTCCAGCGGTACCTCGAATTTGCGGAACTGGCTCAGGTCCGGTTTGCTCATCGGGTATCTGGCCGCCACATCCGCCGGGCGCCAACCGGTGCGCATGAACCAGATTCGTAGCTTGTCCCAGCCGTTTTCGGCACGCCGGGCGTCATCCCACAGCTGCACATAGAACTGCACGTTCGCCCACAACGGATTCCAGCTTGCCAGTGGTGTGGTCACGCCGAAAATCACCGGTTCGTTGTCGTCCTCCTCCTGAAACGAGCCAAACAGACGGTCCCAAATAATGAACACCCCGCCGTAGTTGCGATCCATGTAGAGAGCATTCTGTGCATGGTGAGCCCGATGATTGGACGGCGTGACGAAGAACCATTCGAACCAGCCGAGCTTGGGAATGTGCCGGGTATGCACCCAGAATTGGTACAGCAGATTCAGCGCCGCAACGCTGACGAATACCACCAGCGGCACGCCGAGCACGGCCAGGGGCAGGTAGAAAATCCAGCTCAGCAGAAAGCCGGTGCTGGTCTGGCGCAAGGCCGTGGAGAGGTTGTAATCCTCGCTCTGATGATGCACCGAGTGGGCGGCCCAGAGGATGTTGCGTTCGTGGCCCATGCGGTGCAGCCAGTAGTAGCAGAAGTCGTAGAAGATGAAAGCAAACACCCAGACCCAGACACTGTCGGCTGACAGCTCGATCAAGGCCAGGTGCTTCAGGGCGAAGGCATAAGTCACCAGGCCGACGCCTTTGGTCAACAGGCCCGTGGTAGTCGACAGCACACCAGTGCTGACGCTGTTGATCGCGTCTGCCACGCGGTAATTGTTCACTCCGCGCCAACGGTCGGCCAGCAACTCGACCGCAATCAGCACAAAGAAAAACGGCACCGCATACAGAATGAAGTCCATGACGCGCCCTGATCAGAATCGTTCAGCAGAGATTAGGTGTAGCCGCGTATTAACCCTATGGCAACGAGTGACAAATTAGTGGACATTTAACGCCATGAATCTGGAGAAAAGCCCATGAGCAAAAAAATTGCAGTGATCCTTTCCGGCTGCGGCGTGTACGACGGCGCCGAGATCCACGAAAGCGTGATCACCCTGCTGCGGCTGGACCAGCGCGGCGCCCAGGTGCAGTGTTTCGCACCCAATATCGCGCAATTGCATGTGATCAACCACCTGACCGGCGAAGAAATGCCCGAGGCGCGCAACGTGCTGGTGGAATCGGCACGGATCGCCCGGGGCAACATCAAGGATATCCGTGAAGCCAGCGTCGAAGACTTCGATGCGCTGATTGTTCCCGGCGGATTCGGATCGGCCAAGAACCTGTCGAACTTTGCCGTCGAAGGCGCCGGATGCAGCGTTCAGCCTGACGTCCTGGCGTTGACCGAAGCGTTCGCCGAGGCTGGCAAACCGGTGGGGCTGATCTGCATCTCGCCGGCCCTGGCGGCCAAGATCTACGGCCCGGGTGTGACCTGTACCATCGGCAACGATGCCGATACTGCCGCCGCGATGAACAAGATGGGCGCCACCCATGCCGAGTGCGCAGTCACCGACATCGTCGAAGACAAGGCGCGCAAGCTGGTGAGCACTCCGGCGTACATGCTGGCGCAATCGATCAGCGAGGCCGCTTCCGGCATCAACAAACTGGTCGACCGCGTACTGGAACTGACCCACGAAAACGATGCCTGAGACCTGATCGTTCCCATGCTCCGCGTGGGAATGCAGCCGGGACGCTCTGCGTTCCAAAGCGGACGCAGAGCGTCCATTGAGGCATTCCCACGCGGAGCGTGGGAACGATCATTAATACCTGGCTTAAGACCTGCCCGACAACCGGGTAAGTATCCGATCCAGCGCATTGGCGAACGCCTGCTTCTCGCGATCGCCGAACGGCGCTGGTCCGCCACTCATCTGACCCTGCTCGCGCAGATCGGTGAACAGGTTACGCACCGCCAGTCGATCGCCCATGTTCTGCGCATCGAACTCCTTGCCCCGTGGGTCCAGCGCCGCAACGCCTTTCTTCACCAGCCGGTCCGCCAGCGGCACATCGCTGCAAATCACCAATTCACCCGGCACCGCGTATTCCACCAGATAATCATCGGCGGCATCCGGACCGCTGGGCACCACGATCAGCTTCACCAGCGCGAGGCCCGGTTTGATCTGTGGCTGACCGGCCACCAGCACCACTTCGAACTGGCGCTTGAGGGCGAACTTCACCACCAGATCCTTGGCTGCCCGAGGGCAAGCGTCGGCATCGATCCATACGCGCATTGTGTTTTCCTCTCCAAAAAGCTTCGCGGGCAAGCCTCGCTCCTACGGATTTATATCGTTCGCGGAATATGCACACGACACGGACCTGTAGGAGCGAGGCTTGCCCGCGAATATGAGCGCAGCGAATGCTTTTAAGAAGCCGACACCCTACGCTTCTCGGCCATCCGGCTACGGCTGTACAGCACGATGATCGCAATGATCGCCACGGCCTGAGCACTCAGCGAATAAGCATCAGCGTGAATCCCCAGCCAGTCGAAGTCAAAGAACGGCACCGGCCGCGTGCCAAAGATCCCGGCTTCCTGCAACGCTTTCACGCCATGGCCGGCAAACACCACCGACAACGCGCACAGCAGCCCGGCATTGATGCCGAAGAACAACGCCAGCGGCAATTTCGCCGAACCACGCAGAATCACCCAGGCCAGACCGATCAGCAATACCAGCGCCGTCGCCCCGCCCGCCATGACGGCGTTGTGTCCTGCCGGCCCGGCCTGCAACCACAGGGTTTCGTAAAACAGGATCACTTCGAACAGCTCGCGATACACCGAGAAGAACGCCAGGATCGCAAACCCGAAACGCCCGCCGCCACTCACCAGGCTGCTCTTGATGTAATCCTGCCAGGCCGCTGCGTGGCGACGGTCGTGCATCCACACGCCAAGCCAGAGCACCATGACACTGGCAAACAACGCCGTCGCACCTTCCAGCAGTTCACGCTGGGCACCGCTGACGTCAATCACATATGCCGCCACCGCCCAGGTCGCCAACCCGGCCAGCAGCGCAAGCCCCCAACCGATGTTGACGCTGCGCACCGCCGATTGCTGACCGGTATTACGCAGGAATGCGAGGATCGCCGCGAGCACCAGAATCGCTTCCAGACCTTCTCGCAACAGAATCAACAGACCGGAAATGTAGCTCAGCGACCAGCTCAAGCCATCACTGCCGAGCAGACCAGCGGACTCTTTCAATTTGGCTTTGGCCGCCTCCAGACGCTGCTCGGCCTGGGTCACCGGCAAACCGTCCTGCAACGACTGACGGTAAGCCATCAGGGACTTCTCGGTGTCTTTGCGCACGTTGGCGTCGACATTGTCCAGGGAGCTTTCGACCAGCTCGAAGCCTTCCAGGTACGCCGCTACCGACAGGTCGTAGGCCTGATCGTGATCGCCGGCGCGGTAGGCTGCGATGCTTTTGTCCAAGGTGGCCGCCGTGTAATCCAGCAACTGCCCCGGGCCACGCTTGACCTGCGGCGGTTGCGCCCGTTGCGCACGGAAAGTCGCGGCTGCTTGCGGACCTTCGGCGGCCTGCACTTCGGCTGGCGTCTGACGTGCCAGGTCGGCGATGTTGTAGGTTTTCTCGGATTTTGCCGCGGCCGGATCGGCACTGAAGCTGGCGATATAGGTCGCCAGGTCCCAACGTTGGCGATCATCCAGCTGATCGGCGAAGGCCGGCATGTCGGTGCCTTCGACGCCCATGCCAAGCGTGTTGTAGATCGCATAGAGGCTCAGACGGTCCAGTCGCACGGCATCGCGCAGATTGGCCGGTGGTGGCGTCATGCCGACACCTGCCGGGCCATCACCGGCTCCCGCATCGCCATGGCACACCGAACATTGCTGGGCATACAGCGGCGCGCCGCGGGTCGGGTCCGGGGTGATGACCGGAGCCTGGCTGACTTCATAGGTCACCGCCAGTTTTGCCCCCAGCTGCCGCGCCTGACGGGCGACGTCTGCGCCATCTTTGCGAGCGGCGATTGCAGCGCCAAGACTACTGACGCCTTGCTCCAGCTCTTCGCGTTCAGGTTTGGCCGGCAAATCGACGATCAAACCTTGCAGCACCTTGAGGAATTCCTGCTGTTCGCGGTACTCGGACTCATCGATGACCTTGCCCGCCTCGACCGTCGCCGGGTAATCGGCGCCAATGTAATCGAGCAAATGCAAGGCCTTGGGTGCACCTTCCGAAGTTTCGGCCAGCGCATTGAAGCTGCAGAACGCGATCATCGGCAGCACGAGCCACGCCAGAAAACGAGAGGAGGCAGTCATGAATAAATCTCAAATGGAAATACGAAGTAACACATTGTTCACTCTCAATGAGTTTCACTCAAGCTTTGTTGTGTTTGGATTTTTGTGATGACGACCCACAGTCGGTTGCTTCAGGTTTGCAACAAGTAATGGCACCACCCTGAAAATGTGCAATTAAAAAGCCATTACATAGCCATCATCCCTGTCTATAATGCCGCGCCATCGTTATTGCAATTCGGCATTTAAGCTCCTCTTCTTATGAGGAATTGGCAGGACGCCAGTCTCCCTGTCGATAGGTCCCAACAGCCCGACCAGCACGTGGCTGCTTATATTCAGGGAAGACGTACCCCTATGGCATTCCGTGCCCCAATCTTGATCGCGCTCAGCGCCGTCACGTTGCTTTCCGGCTGCTCGGCCTTTCGTAACTACGACTCGGAACTTGCACAAACCAATCAGCAACTGGCTTCCGGCAACATCGACGCCGCATTGACCCTGCTGGAAAAGAACAACACCAGCAAAGACAAAGACCTGCTCTATTACTTCGAGAAAGGCGAACTGTTGCGCGCCAAGGGCGATTTGTCCGGCAGCCAGAACGCCTGGACCAGTGCCGATCAGGTGGTGGGCAAGTGGGAAGACGCGGTCAAGCTCGACACCGCCAAGTACCTGGCTCAATTCGGCAGCTTCCTGGTCAACGACAAGGTCCGTCGTTACGAAGGCTATGACTACGAAAAAGTCATGCTGACCACCCAGATGGCCCTCAACCTGCTGGCAGTGAACGACTTCGACGGCGCGCGCACCGCAATCAAGAAGACTCACGAGCGTGAAGCGGTAATTGCCGACCTGCGCGACAAGGAATACCTCAAGAGCGAAGAGCAAGCCGAGAAAGAAGGCGTCAAAACCCAGTACAAGGATCTTCAGGGTTATCCGGTGGCCAGCCTTGACGCGCCGGAAGTGGTCAGCCTGAAAAACAGCTACCAGAGTGCGTTCAGCCATTACCTGGCCGGCTTCGTCTATGAAGCCCTGGGTGAAAAAGATCTGGCGGCGCCAGGTTATCGCAAGGCCATCGAACTGCTCCCGAACACGCCGCTGCTGGAACAGGCACTGGTGAATCTCGACAAACCCGTCAAGGACGAGGACAGCGACATCCTGATCGTCGTGCAAAGCGGTCTGGCGCCGTCCCGCGACTCGATCCGCATTCCGCTGCCATTGCCAATCAGCAACAACGTGGTGATCACGCCGCTGTCGTTCCCGGTCATCAAACCGGATACCTCCACTGCCGCCTTCGCCCAGATCGGCGTAGACGGTCAGCAGCTGAACCTGACCCAACTCAACAGCACCACTGCCATGTCCCGTCGCGCGCTGCGTGATGACATGCCGGGCATCATCCTGCGCACTACCGTGCGGGCAATCACCCGTGGCGTGGCACAGAAGCAGATCAACGAAACCAACCCGCTGGCGGGCCTTGCGGTGGGCATCACTTCAGCCGTACTCGAAGGTGCCGATACCCGTACGTGGCGCACGCTGCCGGATAACACTCAGGTGGTGCGTCTGCGTTTGAAGAAAGGCGAGCACCACGTCACGTTGCCGAGCGCCGTGGGTGGCTCAGTGGTCAAGGTCACCGTCGATAAGCGCTTTCAAGTCATCACCCTGCGCGCCGTGGGCAATCAAGTATTCGCCAGCGGCCTGGCTGCGCACGTGATCCCGAGCGCCAACCCGACCACCGTGGCCAGCCTCAAACAACCTTAAGAACGGAGTCTTTGCATGCGCTTCAAATTCATCCCTGTCGTCGCCCTGGCCTTGCTGGCCGGCTGCGCCACCCCGCCACCGCCGGAGCCAGGCAGCGCTGCCAGCAAGGTCGTGGCCATGGGCAAGCTCAAGAACATCGTGGTCGGCGCCATGCGCGTGGCCCGGGAAAACGGTTTTATGACGGTCAATGCGCAGCTGAGCAACACCAGCTACAACAACAAAACCTTCTACTACCGTTTTGCCTGGCTCGGCCCTGAAGGCTTCCCGGTTGCCGAAGAGGAAACCTGGAAAAGCCAGATGATGTACGGCGAGCAGACCCGTTTCATTCAGGCCATTGCGCCAACCGCCAAAGCCGTGGATTTCCGCCTCGAAATCAAAACGCCTTAAGCCCGATACCCTATTCGTTCAGTTCTAGAGAGCATTCCCATGTTTGCACGCTTTTCGTTCATCGCCGTCATCGCCCTCCTGGCCAGCGGTTGCGCCAATACTTCGCCAACGCTGGGCAGCAAAAACATCAGCTACGGCGACACCAAAGCCGTGGAAACCGTGACCAACGAGTTCGGTTCTACTGACCTGCAGATGATCGCAGAATCCATGACCCGCTCCCTGGCCCAGTCCGGCATCCTGCAAGGCCGTCCGGTGGTTCAGGTCTACGACGTGAAGAACAAGACCAGCGAGTACATCGACACCCGCGAAATCACCACCAGCATCAAGACCCAGCTGATGAAAACCGGCGTTGCCCGCTTCGCCAGCGACAACACTGCGATGCAGAGCCAGGTCGACCAGCTCAAGCTGCAAAACCAGAGCGGCCTGTACAAGAAAAGCACCGTGGCCAAGACTGGCAACATGATCGCTGCCCGGTATCGCATCGAAGGCTCGATCAGCTCGATCGTCAAGCGCAGCAGCGATTACAAGGATGTCTTCTACAAATTCAGCCTGCAATTGATCGACGTTGAAAGCGGTCTGGCCGAATGGATGGACGAAAAAGAGATCCGCAAAACCACGGAGCGTTAAGCGATGCGCGCATGGATTGGCATGATGGCCCTGGCTTGTGCGTTCAGCGTGCAAGCGGCCCCGAAAGTCGCGGTGACGGATCTGGCGTATCGAGAGCGAGTGGAGCAATACATCCACATCGTTTCGGCACAGAGCAATTTCCAGGCGAATCACTACAGCGCCAGCGGTTCTTCGAGTTACAACGAAATCGAAGCAACCAGCAGCTACATCGAGCAAGGCGAACTGCGTAAATTCACCGGCGACATCAAGGGCGAGATTTTGCGCACCGGCATGTTCCAGCTGGTGCAGGGCACGCCTTACACGGCATCGTCCAAAGGTGACGTGTATGACGTGATCAAGCGGATCAGGGCCGGCAGTTTCAAGGGTGCCGACTATGTGCTGTTCGGCACCGTGTCGGACATCGATTTCACCCGCGACACGACCGAGCTGGCCAACACCGACAGCTATTCGGCGGTGCTGGGGCTGACGCTGGTGGCGGATTTCAGTCTGATCAACACCAAGACCTATGAGATCACCTCGGCCTTCACGGCGATGGGTGAAGGTCAGGACACCAAACTGGTGAATGGTCGGGATATCAGGATTTCGCTGAACCGCCCACGGGTGGTACGTGATGTGTCAAAGGCTCTGGGTGAGGATGTGGCTGCGCAATTGAGCCAACAGCTCGGTGACGGTGGCTATGAGCAGCCGAGACAAGCCCCATTGCGCAATGACCCGCCGCGGGATACGGCGCCGGTGATTCTGCACTGAGTAGGCTCTGATCGTTCCCACGCTCCGCGTGGGAATGCAGCAGCCAGGGACGCTCTGCGTCCCAAAGAGCCGAACGCGGAGCGTCCGTTGAGGCATTCCCACGCAGAGCATGGGAACGATCAGGCGACCTGAAGAGGTCGCCTTTTTTGTGCCTGAAGGTTTTACACCGCCGCTTTACGCAGGGTCGCCATGAACGCCGCCGCGCCAATGAACAACCCGGCAAAGGTACGGTTCATGCGTTTTTGCTGTTTGGGCGTACGCAGCAAACGCAGCACCTTCGCCGCCAGCCCGGTGTAGCCGGCCATGACGATCAGGTCGACACAGATCATGGTCACGCCGAGGATCAGGTACTGGGCCACCAGCGGTGCATGCGGATCAATGAACTGCGGCAGCACCGCGAGCATGAACACCAAGGCCTTGGGGTTGCTGACATTCACCAGAAAACCGCGGAAGACCAGCGCCATCGGCTTGCCGATCTGCCGTACGGCTGCGTCGTCGCTCATTTCATTGGGCAGCGCGCGCCATTGCTTGACCGCGAGATAGACCAGGTAGGCCACGCCGAACCATTTGATCGCATAGAAAGCCGTGGCAGAGGCCGCAAGGATCGCACCGACACCGGCAGCGACAATCGCAATCTGCAACGCCAAGCCCAGTTGCAGACCCAGGGCGTTCCAGTAACCGCGCCAGAAACCGTAGCGCAAACCGCTGGACATCGACGCAATGGCGCCGGCACCGGGAGAAAGACTGATCACCCAGCAGGCGGCAAAAAATGCCAGCCATGTTTGAAGCAACATCACACACCTCGACCCTGACTCGTGACAGACGTCTAAGCTAATGCGCCTTTGGGCTGATGACTACCGATTTTTGCAGGACATGGCGACTGCCGACCAGTGTTTATGGCTTGAAGGGCCCATCGTCTGACGGACCGCCATCGCGAGCAAGCTCGCTCCTACAGGGTTTTGGTCTGATCACAAACCTGTAAACCGACCCAAAAAAACTGTGGGAGCGAGCCTGCTCGCGATGGCGATATGGCAGGCAACAGAAGGCTTACTTCTCGAACCCGTTCGAAGGAAACACATCCGTACCGCGCCAGCGTCGAACCGAGCGCTGGAAGAACAGGCTATTGGGCACTTGCACCATGGCGCTGCCGGTACCGAGTTCTTCGGCTTCGATCAGCGTGGTGTAGAGCAGATTGATCGCCACCACCCGGCCTTTGACGCCGGGCTTGTCGGTGGTATCCACCAACTCGACCACATCACCGATACGAAATGGGCCGACGGTAAAGATCAGAATCGCGCAAAGCAGGTTGGACAGCACGCTCCACATGGCGAAGAACGCCACAGCGGCTACCGCCACGAAACCGGACAACGCCGTCCAGAGCACTGTGGCCGACACGCCAAGGCGCTCCAGCACAAAGATCAGCGCACTGCCCATGATCAGCCAGCGCAAACCGCCGCGCAGCGGCATGAAAAACTGCGGCGGAAACGGGTAGCGCTCGCCCAATCGAGTCAGGCATTTAGCGACGACGCGCTGGGCAATATAACCGGCCAGCAGAATCAGCAGGATTTGCACGACCAACCAGAGCGGTTCGACCCACATCGCCGGCAACGGCAACTTGAAGGCATCCATCAGGACAGCGCCTCCAGCTCCGCCTGCATGCTTTCCAGCAGTTCCAGCGCTTCCATCCAGGCTTCTTCCAGTTCGGCTTCACGCACCTTCAGCTTGGCCTGCTCAGCCAGCAGATCACGCAAGTCGTTCTTGCGCATCGGTTCATACATGTCGCTGTCGCCAAGACTGGTATCGATCTTCGCCAGCTTCTCGTGCAGCTTGCCCAACTCGGCTTCAAGCTTGTCGGCCTCGCGCTTGTGCGGTGCCAACTGCTGACGCAATGCAGCAGCGGCCTGGCGCTGGGCCTTCTTGTCGGTCTTGTCCGGATTGACCGGAGTGTTGCTGACCGGGGCATTGCGTTGACGGTATTCGACCAGCCAACGGGCGTAGTCTTCCAGGTCGCCGTCGAACTCCTCGACCTTGCCGTCTGCCACCAGATAGAAATTGTCGGTGGTGCTTTTGAGCAGGTGGCGATCGTGTGAGACCACCAGTACCGCACCACTGAATTCCTGCAGGGCCATGGTCAGCGCCAGACGCATTTCCAGATCCAGGTGGTTGGTCGGTTCATCGAGCAGCAACAAGTTCGGTCGATCCCAAGCGATCAATGCCAAGGCCAGACGCGCCTTCTCACCGCCGGAGAAATTCAGCACCGGCTCATCGATACGCGCGCCGCGGAAGTCGAAACCACCGAGAAAGTCGCGCAGGGCCTGCTCACGCTCGGTCGGCGCCAGGCGCTGCAAGTGCAGCAACGGGCTGGCCTTGGAGTCGAGGGAATCCAGCTGATGCTGGGCGAAGTAGCCAACGACGGTGTTTTCACCGCGCGTCAGGCGACCAGCCAACGGTTCGAGTTCACCGGCGAGGTTTTTGATCAGGGTCGATTTACCCGCGCCGTTCGGGCCGAGCAAACCGATCCGCGCGCCAGGAGTCAGTTGCAGCTTGACCTTCTCCAGCACGGCTTTGTCGCCGTAACCCAGACGAGCATCCGACAGGTCGATCAGCGGACTGGAAATTTTCGTCGACTCGCGGAAGACGAAATCGAACGGCGAATCGACGTGCGCGGCGGACAACTCTTCCATCCGCTCCAGCGCCTTGATCCGGCTCTGGGCCTGACGGGCCTTGGTGGCCTGGGCCTTGAAGCGGGCGATGTAGCTTTCCATGTGCGCACGTTGCGCCTGCTGCTTCTCGTAGGCCTGTTGTTGCTGGGCCAGACGTTCGGCACGGGCGCGCTCGAAGGCGCTATAACCACCGCGATACAGGGTGATCTTGCGTTGATCGACGTGGGCTACGTGATCGACCACGGCATCGAGGAAGTCCCGGTCGTGGGAAATCAGCAGCAAGGTGCCGGGATAGCTTTTAAGCCACTCTTCGAGCCAGATGATGGCGTCGAGATCCAAGTGGTTGGTCGGTTCGTCGAGCAGCAACAGGTCCGAAGGGCACATCAAAGCCTGCGCCAGGTTCAGACGCATCCGCCAGCCACCGGAGAAATCTCCTACTTGCCGATCCATCTGCTCGTTGGTGAACCCAAGGCCGGCCAGCAGCTTTCGAGCCCGAGCGTCGGCGGTGTAGCCGTCGGCGCTGTCGAGTTCCGAGTGCAAGCGGGCCTGAGCGGCACCGTCATGAGCCGCTTCGGCTGCGGCGAGGTCGCGTTGCACCTCGCGCAGACGCAGGTCACCATCGAGCACGTAGTCGACCGCCAGGCGTTCGAGCGTCTCGATTTCCTGACGCATGTGGGCGATGCGCCAGTCGGCCGGCAGGAAGCAGTCACCCGAGTCCGGGTGCAGTTCGCCACGAATCAAGGCGAACAGGCTCGATTTGCCGGCGCCGTTGGCACCGATGAGGCCGGCTTTGTGGCCGGCGTGCAGGGTCAGCTCGGCGTCTTCTAGCAGACGTTGCGGGCCACGCTGTAAAGTCAGGTTCTGAAGTCGAATCATAATGGCGGCGGAGTCTACCAGCTTCGCTCGCAACTGGCGCGAGTAGCACTATGTCCTCTGACCTGTGGAGCTTTTCCCTTGACACTTACGCCCGTCCCGGCGTTGAAGATGCCTGCCTGAAATTGCAATCGGCAGGCGTGAATGTGTGCCTGCTGTTGTGCGGGTTGTGGCTGGAAGAACGTGGAGTCACCTGCAACAAACAACGCTTGCAGCTGCTTCGTGATGTAGCCGGGCCTTGGGACACGGATGTCGTGCAACCGTTGCGCGCCTTGCGCCTGCAATGGAAAGCCGGCGCTAGCGAGGATGCCGGGCTGAATGATTTGCGCGAACAAGTAAAATCACTGGAGATGGAAGCCGAACGACATCTCTTGTCACGGCTGGAACGATTGGCACAGAGTTGGCCGCAGTGTGAGGAGACCGAACGAACGGCCTGGCTCGAAGGTATGGCGGCAGGTGCCGCCAACCTGAACCGCGACGCGCTGCATCAGCTGCGCGTCGCGGTAACCGGCACTTAGGAAGCGCTGGTTGGGGTGGTGCTCGACGGTGCGGCTGGCGTTGGCGCAGACGTGGTGGTCGAGGTGGTTGCTGCAGGTGCGGGCGAAGCCGAGGAGGCCGGGGCCGGAGTTGCTGGCTTGATCGCTGGCGCAGCAGCCGGTTTGGCAGCGGCGACGGGCTTTTTCACGGCCGGTTTTGCAGCTGGCTTGGCTGCTGGTTTTGCAGCGGTTGGTTTGACGGCAGTGGCTGGCTTGGCAGCAGCGGCCGATTTCGCAGCAGCAGTTTTGGCAGCCGGTTTCGCGGCGGGTTTGGCCGCAGCTTTTGCAGCGGGTTTCGCAGCAGGCTTGGCTGCGGCGGTTTTAGCCGCGACAGGTTTGGCGGCTGGCTTGGCAGCCGGTTTCGCGGCGGCAGTTCTAGCGGCTGGCTTGGCAGCCGGTTTAGCCGCTGGTTTTGCCGGTGCAGTTTTTGCAACGGCGGGTTTCGCAGCTGTTTTGGCAGCAGTTGTTTTAGCAGCAGCTGGCTTGGCGGCAGGTTTGGCAGCCGTCGTTTTAGCCGCTGGTTTCGCAGCACTGGCAGCGACTGTTTTTTTCGCCGCCGGTTTTGCGGCTGGCTTGGCGACGGCTTTCACCGAAGCTTTGGCAGCAGGCTTGGCCGGTGCTTTTGCAGCAGCTGGTTTGGCCGCGGCTTTCTTCGCAGGTGCCGCAGCTGGCTTGGCCGAACGCAGGGACAACGCCTTGCCGACAGCCTCTTGGACACGACCGACACCTTGGGCCAGTTTCAGGCTTTCTTGAGCGTCGCGTTTGAGTTGCAGGATGTAGCTGCGCGTTTCGGACTGGCGACCCTTGAGGGCATCGAGCAAGTCCTCAAGTTCTTTCACCGCCTCTTTGGCCTTGGCTTGCGCCTTGGCTTTGCCGGCCGCCGCAGCGTCCTGCAATTTGGTCCGGGATTTGTGCAGTTTTTCCTGCGCTTTTCCGCGCTGCTTTTCCAACTTGGCGAGCAGTTTTTCAGCATCAGCCAGAGCTTGGGAACAAGCGTTTTCCAAATGCTCGAGCAAGCTGCCCGAGAGTTGTTGGAGTAAGTGCAACGGAGTATTTACTGGCTTCTTGGTGGCCGACATGGTTTACCTCCTGGCTGGCGTGAATGCGGCTCATACTAGACCTCTGCTGCAAGCGCCGCTAGGGCATGTTGACAGTATCGAAAGCACTCCGTTGCAACAGAGCAAAAAAGTTCTGCACTCAGGTAAAACCAGTTCACCTTCGAGCGCATTCCCACTGGCATAATCCTGCGCATCTCAGGTCGGAGAGTGCCCATGTCGCGCTACTTTTTTTTATCGCTGTGCGTGTTTTTTTCTACAGCCCAGGCCGCCGAAAAAACTGCCGCAAATGACGCTCACGACCTCGCTTACAGCTTGGGCGCAAGCCTTGGCGAACGCTTGCGCCAGGAGGTTCCGGACCTGCAACTTCAGGCCCTGCTCGAAGGTTTGCAGCAAGCCTATCAAGGCAAGCCGCTGGCACTGAAAGATGAGCGGATCGAACAGATTCTGGCCGAGCATGAGGCCCGGATTGCCATGCAATCACCTGTACCGCAAAGCGAATTGGCTTTGGAAAGCGAGCGACGTTTTCTCGCTGAGGAAAAAGCCAAACCCGGTGTTCGCGAACTGGCAGATGGAATATTGCTGACGGAGCTCACTTCAGGCACCGGCGCCAAGGCGGGTCCGAGCGGCAAGGTCCAGGTGCTGTATATCGGACGCCTGCCTGACGGCTCAGTGTTCGACCAGAACAGCCAGCCGCAGTGGTTCAGTCTTGATAGCGTAATCAGCGGATGGCGCAGTGCGTTGCAAAACATGCCGGTCGGCGCGAAATGGCGCCTGGTGATTCCATCGGCCCAAGCCTATGGTGCCGACGGTGCCGGCGACTTGATCGCGCCGTTCACGCCGCTGGTATTCGAAGTTGAATTGCGTGGTGCTACAAGCTGAAAACCGGAAACGAAAAACGGCGCGCATTGCGCACCGTTTCTGGTTTCTTGGGAGGAGTCTTGCGAGAAGGGCTCAGGCCTGAACCGAATCCTCTTCCTTGTGAGCGGTGTGCAGCACTTCGATCAGGCAATCTTCCAGTTCGAAGCGTTCGTGCAACAAGCCACCCAGCTCCTTGAATTTCTCCGCCACACACTTACCGGCATCACACAGGTCGTTGAACGCCAGCAGCTTCTCGGTGATGACGTCGATGCGCGGGTAAATCGTCTCGGCCAACTCCAGACCGCGAGTATCACCGAACGCCTTGGCTTCGCCGGTCAGCTGTTCGTAGATCTCGAAATGCCCGGCAGACACGTAGTCGACCAGCACACCGCAGAACTCCTGCAACGGTTTTCGGTTCTCGCCCAAAGCTTCGGGCTTGGCGCCAAGAGCGTCATAGGCCCGAACCAGTTCGTGACGCTCCTGCAACCAGCGATCGATCAGCAGATGCACTCCACCCCAACGTTCCTGAGCATTCTGACAACTTTCGAGCATGGTGATTCTCTCTTCCCTTGTGGGTCATGCTGCTCTACACCTGTCGCACACTTGAAGATCAAGAATCGACCAGGCAGAGCGTCATTCGAGCAACATAAATCCAATGACACGTGCGGGCCAGATTATGCCCGCGCGCCTATGGCTTCAAGGTACGCAGGAGATAAAGTTCATACAAGTGTTTAATCACCTGCCAGTACCCGGTGCGACGACTCGCCGCTGAGCGGTCGCTGACACGCGATCCAGACAAGGCGCAACAACTGATGCCCGCCCAGAATCATCATCGCAACGAAGAACAGCAGACTCCATTCCGGGATGCTCAGGTCGAACAGCGTCCAGGAAATTTCCGCGCAGTCGGCGGTTCCTTTGAACATGCGCTGCACGACACACAACCAGGGCGTACTGGCGAACAGATCGGCCAAATTGGGCGAGCATGCCGATAGCTGATGCACCGGATCGCTCTGCAACACCACTTGCCGCCATGCCGTGACGGTACCCGCCAGACTGCAAAGCAGACCCAGCAACCAATACAGGAAGGATCCAAACCGGCCAGGTCCCTGCACTGAAGCCGCCAGGCAGACACCCGTGAGCAGCGCCAGACAAACCCGCTGCAACAGGCACAACCCGCAAGGCTTGAGGCCGACCGCATATTCCAGGTAATAGGAAACGCCCAAGGCCAGGGCACCTGCAATGAAAACCATGAAAAACAAGGAGCGTGAGCAGGCCAAAGACATGGCTTTTCCGTAGCAGTGGAGACAGGCGGTTACGGTAGAGGAAAGCGCAGCAGCCTTTCAAGGCAGGCCACCACGGACACTTCAGCAGAAGTGTAGGGAATTCCCGACAGGGTCGAGAGGACTTGATGTAGTCCTTTGTAGGATTTTGTCGGCGAAGGGTTACAACGCTGAAACGGTGGTGGATTCGGAGCGATTCCCGCCCCTTGTAGCAGCTGCCGAAGGCTGCGTTCGGCTGCGCAGCAGTCGTAAAACAGGAACCACGGATTGGTCAGATGGATCGCGTTAAACGTATGACGACTGCTGCGCAGCCGAACGCAGGCTGCGCCAGCTGCTACATAGGTCCGACTCAGGAAATCAGGCGTGAGCCGGTACTGGCAATGGTGCCGCCAGCAAGCGCTCATCCAATAGACCCAAGCCCTCCTGGAACAGCTGATTACTGCGTTCGGTGTCACCCAGTTGCGCCAGCAACCGCGCCAGTTCGGCGCAGGCTTCAGGGTTGCGCTGCACCCGCAGACTGCTTTCCAGATAATCCCTGGCCTTGCCCCACAGACTGCTTTGCAGACACAAACGGCCCAACGTCAGCAACAGGCTCGGGTCGGCGGGATGATCCTTGAGCCAACCCTCGGCGATGTGCAGTTGCCTGGCCGGATCGCTGCCGCGAACCAGCCCGTACAAGCGCGCCAGATGGCTGTCGTATTGGCGCTTGAGGGCTGCACGCAGGATCTCTTCGGCCTCGACCTGCGCCCCCAATTGCCGCAACTGCTCGGCATAGGCCAACACCAGTTGCGGTTCCTGGCGTTGAGCGGCGGTGAGTTGTTGCCAGGCGCGATTGAGCGATTGCAACCCGACCGTTCCGTCCTCTTCCCGGTGCGCCGCCAACGAAAGATTCTCACCCCAGGCGCGACGCTCCAGTTCAGCCAGCTCGGTCGGTGGCAGCACCTTGTCCTTGCGTAACTCTGGCAACAAGCGAATCACAGCCGACCAGTCGCCCCGCTGCTGAAGCAAGCGCTGCAATTGGCGCAGGGTCTGGACATTATGAGGATGACGCTCGTGCATGGCTTGCAGGGTCACCAGCGCGCCTTCTGTATCGCCGCGGTCGGTCTGCAATTGGGCATGATTCAAGGCAATCGCCAGCTCGGCCTGAGGCTGTCGCTCCAGAGCGCGCTCCAGCAGGTTGTCGCTTTCCTCGTAGTGACCTTGTTCGTTCGCGGCACGGGCGGCACCGAGGTAATAGAGCAACGGCTGGCGCTCGGCTTCCGCCGCGCGATACAGATGACGCTGCGCACTGGCCCAGCGGCCCTCGGCCAAATCCAGCTGGCCATGCTCGATCGCCACTTGCACCCGTCGACTGCGATTGCGCCGCGACCATGGATTGACCACTCCACCGGAAGTCGTCACCAGCTCGACCAACGCCTTGATGCCCCAGAACACCAGCCACAGCACGACCACCAGAGCCAGGGTTGCCCACAGGCTCGATTCGTAACGGAAAGTTTTGTAGGCGATCAGCACGTAGCCGGAATGCTCGGCAATCGCCAGCCCCAGTGCGGCGGCAGCGGCGATGACCACGAACACGATCACATAGAGGCGCTTCATGGCGTTGCCTCCTGCAGAGTGCTTGCGGCAGGTTTGGCCAGCGGTTTCACCGAGTCCTCGGCGTTGACGTTGCGCCGCTCAAGGTAGGCCTGAACCGAACTCAACGTGCCGGTCAGATCCGGTGTGACCACCGTAACTGGCTGCTTGCTCAACTCGGCCACCTGCTCCAGCATGATTTTGCTCTGAGGGTTGTCCGGGTTGAAGTTGCCCTTGAGCACGTCCCGCGCTTCGGCCAGCGCCTGGGTGTAAACCGCGGCTTGTCCATTGAGCGCTGCCCATTGCGCCTGCTCCAGCGCCAGGCTCAGGGCCAGACGCACCTGGCTCAGGCTCTGCCCTGCCAGCAACGGCCGGACATTCTTGTCGGCGTTGAAATCGATGCGGATATAACGCGAGATCTGATCCCACCATTGCGCCCAGCGACTAGCACCGTCGCCATCGGCGGTCAGGCCCAGCAGGGACTCGCCTCGGTCCTTGTACTCAGGCGCCAGCTCGGTGAGATTGATCACTTGATCACGCAAGGCGCCGAGTCGCAGGAACAACCCGGTGCGATCCGGCTGTTCGGTACTGCGCAGGGCTACCAGGGTTTTGGCCACTTGCTCGCGGGCGGCAAACGCCCCCGGGTCGTTCTGTTCACGGAGAATCTCATCGGCCCCTTGCACCAGGGCCTGAGCGCTGCTGATGTCCTGCAACGCCGACAGACGCAGGCTGGCCAGACGCAGCAAGTGCTCGGCTTCGGCCAGGCGCCAGTCTTTGCGGCTCGCGCCGAGGACGGTTTCCAGGCGTTGATTCAGGCGTTGCTGATCGCCCTGAAGTTGAATGACCAGGCGACTGCGCGCATCGAGTTCCTCGGCCGCCGGCATTTGCTCCAGGCGAGCCGTCAGGCGTTGCTCGTTGAGCTTCAGGCTCTGCGCCTGATCATTCAACGCCTGTACCTGACTCAACTGCTGCTGGTTATTGGCTTGCAGGTGACGCACCTGCCAGACTCCCCAACCGCCCACTGCAACACCGGCAGCGCCCAACAGCAGCGCGACGATTGCCAACCCATTGCCTCGGCGCTGCTCAACAGCAGGTGGCGCAGTTTCTACCGGTGCATCGAGCACGGACCGGACGTCATCTTTAGGCAAGGCTGTTTCGCTCACGTATCCATCCTTTGCATTAGAAAACGGGCACGGGATGCTCCCGTAACGCCGCCAGCAAGGCCGCGGCACTGGCGCCGCGACAATCCACAACTGTTTGGGCCCCGGCGGCACGTGCCAACTCGGCGACCCTGGGGCTTGGAACAAACAACGGCAACCGCACCATGCTCGGCCAGGCATCGCCAGCCAATTGGTGCAGGTGCTCAAAACCCTGTCCACTGCTGACCACCAGCCCGTTCAAGCGTTCCGCTTCGATCCGGCCAGGCAGCGTTGCCGGCGGGTATTGCGGCAGACCGCGCCGGTACAACTCCAGATACTCGACACTAGCACCAAGCTCGCGCAAACGCTCAGCCAGCAACTCGCGCCCACCCTCCCCGCGCATGATCAGCACCCGTGGATCGGGTCGGGCGACAGCCTCGCGCAACGGCACAAGGTCAAGTAAGGCTTCGCTATCATCGCCGTCGACCGGGAAGCTCACATCCAGCCCATTATCCTCGAGGATCTGCGCCGTCGCCGCACCCACGCTGAACCACTTCAGACCCGGTGGTTGCGGCCAGTACTGGTTGAGCAGATCGACAGCGATTCTGGCGGCCGGTTTGCTGACCACGATCACCGCGCTATAGCTATCCAGGTTCTGAATCACTTCGCGCATTGTGTCAGAGGCTGGAATCGGCTCGATATCCAAAAGCGGCAAGCTGCTGCTGAAAACCCCCGCGTTGGCCAGCACACGGGCAAGCGCCACCGATTCATCCGCAGGGCGCGTCAGCAACAGGCGCCAGCCAGTCACTCGTGCCCTGCCTCGCCATAGACTGCTTTCAGAATGGCGTCGGCGCCCTGGCTCAGCAGGTCTTCGGCCACTTGCACACCCAAAGCTTCGGCATCGCCCCGTGACGCACGGGCTTCGGCGCTGAGCAGCAGGCCGCCGCCCGGATCACCCACCAAACCACGCAACCAGATCTGCTCGCCTTCAAGCACGGCGTAGCAAGCGATTGGTACCTGGCAACCGCCATTCAAATGTTTGTTGAGGGCACGCTCGGCGGTAACGCGAGTGGCTGTATCCGGATGATGCAACGGTGCGAGCAACGCATGAATTTCAGTGTCGGCGCTGCGGCACTCGATACCGACCGCGCCTTGGCCACCGGCCGGCAGACTGTCTTCGACGCTGATGGCCGAAGTGATGCGATCTTCGAAGCCCAGACGAATCAAACCCGCCGCAGCGAGGATGATGGCGTCGTATTCGCCGGCATCGAGCTTGGCCAGGCGAGTGTTGACGTTACCCCGCAGGAAGCGGATTTCCAGGTCCGGGCGGCGGGTCAGCAGCTGAGCCTGACGACGCAGGCTGGAGGTGCCGACGATGCTGCCTGGCGGCAACTCATCCAGGCTGGCGTAGGTATTGGAGACAAAGGCATCGCGCGGGTCTTCGCGCTCGCAGATGCAGAACAGGCCGAGGCCTTCGGGGAAGTCCATCGGCACGTCTTTCATGGAATGCACGGCGATGTCGGCTGCGTTTTCCAGCAGCGCGGTTTCCAGTTCCTTGACGAACAGGCCCTTGCCGCCGATTTTCGACAGCGGCGAATCGAGCAGCTTGTCGCCGCGACTGACCATGGGCACCAGCGTCACGAGCAGGCCCGGATGGGCCTCTTCCAGACGAGCCTTGACGTACTCGGCCTGCCACAGGGCGAGAGCACTTTTGCGGGTGGCGATGCGGATTTCGGGAGAGGACATGGATCAATCCGTACTGAATAGATACGGCAGATAATAACAGCTCAGCCAAATCCACTTTGACTTGTATCAGAAACTGCATGGCCTCCCTGGCCCTCAATGTCCGGTAACAGGGTAGAAATCCGCCCGATTAAAGCTGTTGCATCATTTTGCGTACGCCGGCCACATGGCGCCGGCTGACGATCAGGGCATCGCCGTTCAGACCTTTGAGGAACAGCTGGAAATGCCCCAGGGGCGTGCGTTGCAGCCGCTCGATGCGTTCGCGGGCAACCAGTGCGTTGCGGTGAATCCGCACGAAACGGTCGCCGAATTCGTCTTCGAGGGCCTTGAGTGGCTCATCGAGCAGCACTTCACCGCCTTCATGACGCAAGGTGACGTACTTGTGGTCGGCGATAAAGTAGACCACCTGACCCAGCGGAATCAGCTCGATGCCTTTTCGGGTGCGGGCGCTGATGTGGCTGCGCGGACCGCTACCGGTTTCGGCCGCGGGGCGAGTCAAGGCCGCGAGCTGGACGCGATTGGGTCGCTCGGCTTTCTTTAATGCTTCATGTAACTGTTCTGTGCGCACTGGCTTCACCAGATAGCCCACGGCGCTGGCCTGTAGGGCTTCCACGGCAAATTCATCGGGCCCGGTGCAAAACACCACGGCGGGCGGGGTTTCGCGTTCGCACAACCGTGCAGCCACTTGCAGGCCATCGAGGCCCGGCATGCGAATATCGAGCAGCACGATATCCGGTTTGTGACTGTCGATCAGTGCCAACGCCTCTTCGCCGTTCGTGGCGCTGGGCTCCAGGACATTGTATCCCTCGAGTTCGCCGACCATTCGGCTCAGGCGCTCGCGGGCCAGGGGTTCGTCATCAACGATCAGGACATTCATATTGCGCTGGATTCCTGCGTGAGTCTCGCACAAGGATAGCGTAGACAGGTGAAGTGACGTCCGTCACCGCGATCCACGCTAAGACTAGCGCGAGGGCCAAAAAGTGCCGCGAGACCGGCGGCTAAATTTTCATCTGCCGGGTGACCGACGGCCCAGGCCCGCACTGGCGAGGCATCGCCATAGGGTTTGCTGATACACAATATGAACACCCCTCTTCTCTCTATAGTCAGCTGCAGCATCGAGAAGTGCGCTGATCCTCTGTCCAACTGTAGACGGTTGCCGGGACGATATTGCTCAATTGAAAAATATCGTTGCGCAATTTCCGTATCGCCTGCTTCGTGCAGGGGTCGCACGATACTAAAAAACCTGTCGACCAGTGTCAGCGACAGGATTGGCAACCCTGTTATTATCCGCGTCAGCGTTTCACGCCATCTTTCTTCAAGCCGATACGAGCGAATTCATGAGCACTGACAAGACCAATCAGTCCTGGGGCGGCCGCTTCAGTGAACCCGTCGACGCCTTCGTCGCCCGCTTCACCGCCTCCGTCACCTTCGACCAGCGCCTGTATCGCCACGACATCATGGGCTCGATCGCCCACGCCAGCATGCTGGCCAAGGTCGGCGTGCTGACCGATGCCGAGCGCGACAGCATCATCGACGGCCTGAAAACCATCCAGGGTGAAATCGAGGCCGGCCAGTTCGACTGGCGCATCGACCTTGAAGACGTGCACATGAACATCGAGGCGCGTCTGACCGACCGCATCGGCGTGACCGGTAAAAAGCTGCACACCGGCCGCAGCCGTAACGACCAGGTCGCCACCGACATCCGCCTGTGGCTGCGTGACGAGATCGACCTGATCCTCAGCGAGATCACGCGCCTGCAACAAGGCTTGCTGGAACAGGCCGAGCGCGAAGCCGCCAGCATCATGCCGGGCTTCACTCACCTGCAAACCGCGCAGCCCGTGACCTTCGGCCATCACATGCTGGCCTGGTTCGAAATGCTCAGCCGCGACTACGAGCGTCTGGTCGACTGCCGCAAGCGCACCAACCGCATGCCGCTGGGCAGCGCCGCACTGGCCGGCACCACTTACCCGATCGATCGCGAATACACCGCTCAACTGCTGGGCTTCGACGCGGTCGGCGGTAACTCCCTGGACAACGTGTCCGATCGCGACTTCGCCATCGAGTTCTGCTCGGCCGCGAGCATCGCGATGATGCACTTGTCGCGGTTCTCCGAAGAGTTGGTGTTGTGGACCAGCGCGCAGTTCCAGTTCATCGATCTGCCGGACCGTTTCTGCACCGGCAGCTCGATCATGCCGCAAAAGAAAAACCCGGACGTGCCAGAGCTGGTTCGCGGCAAGACTGGCCGGGTATTTGGCGCATTGATGGGCCTGCTGACCCTGATGAAAGGCCAGCCGCTGGCCTACAACAAGGACAATCAGGAAGACAAGGAACCGCTGTTCGACGCCGCCGACACCCTGCGCGACTCGCTGCGGGCCTTTGCCGACATGATCCCGGCGATCAAACCCAAGCACGCCATGATGCGCGAAGCGGCATTGCGCGGTTTCTCCACCGCCACCGACCTGGCTGACTATTTGGTCCGCCGTGGTCTGCCGTTCCGTGATTGCCATGAGATCGTTGGTCACGCGGTGAAGTATGGCGTGGACTCCGGCAAGGATCTGGCAGAAATGAGCCTGGAAGAACTGCGCAAGTTCAGCGATCAGATCGAGCAGGACGTATTTGCCGTGCTGACCCTGGAAGGCTCGGTGAATGCCCGTGACCACATCGGCGGGACTGCGCCGGCGCAGGTCAAGAAGGCTGTGGCTCGCGGTCAGGCGTTACTCGCCAGCCGTTAAAAGCTTCGCGGGCAAGCCTCGCTCCTACAGGGGACTGTGTTTGTCCTTGTAGGAGCGAGCGGTGCGGCGATCCGACTTGCCCGCGAAGGCATTCTCAAGATCGTTACACGTCTACTTTTTGGACGCGATCATCTCCAGAAACGCTGGCATTGCCGCGTCCTTGTCCTTTGCGATCCGCTGCACATGCGGGTTCTGCTCCAGCCGCTCCAACAGCGCCCTGGCTGCCGGCATCTCGGCCAGCAGATCGATATCGAACAGCTTCTGCGCCACGGCACGCGCCAACGGCACGCTGTACAGAAAATACAGATCCGCCACGCTCAGACTGTCACCCGCCACATAAGGGGTGAACTTGCCGTGCCTGCCCAGCGAGGCAAACCCCAGCAGCAACTCGGCCTTGGTCTTTTCCTGGATAGCGTCCGGCACTGCCATGCCGAAAAACGCCGCGGGATAACAGGCGCGTCCGGGCAGTTCGATGTACAGCTCGATCTCCTTGGCCAAAGCCAGGACCTGCGCTCGCTCGAAAGGATCGCTCGGCAGCAGCGGCGTGCCTTTCTGGCTCTGCTCGAGGTACTCGAGAATCACGCTGGTTTCGTTGATGAAACCTTGTTCGACGCCCAGCACCGGAACCTTTCCACGCGGGCTGATAGCTAACGTTTCGGGGGTAGTGCCTGGGTAAAACGGCACTTCTTCAAACGGCAGCCCCTTCTCCAGCAACGCCAGCTTGGCCATGTTGTAGTAGTTGCTGACGCAAAATCCATAAAGCTTGAGCATTACATAGCCTCCAGGCCGTGCAGGGGGTTGGCAGCGCCAGTTATAGAACGCCCAGGCACTTCTTGCCAGCAGCATCACAGCGCTGAATGCGGGTAAACTGGCCGCCTTTCCTTGAGGAGCCTGCCATGAGCGAGCAAAACGATATCGATAGCGACGAAGAAGAGTTCGCCGAAAACACCCTGATCGAAGCCATCGAAAACCAGATCGAAAGCGACAACCCGCCAGCGGCCAAGGCGACCTTCAACAAGCTGACCCTGGTGGGTTACGAGCGTGAAGAAATCCTCAACCTGATGGCCCACGTGTTGGCGGTGGAAATCGACGCGATCCTCGAAGAAGACCGCGCGTTCAACACCGAATGGTACGAAGCGGCGCTGCGCGCTCTGCCAGAATTGCCGCCGGAAAAGAAATAACCCAACCCTGTCACGGGGCTTTTGTGGCGAGGGAGCTTGCTCCCGTTCGGCTGCGTAGCAGTCGCAAAGCTTTTGGGGCCGCTTCGCGACCCAACGGGAGCAAGCTCCCTCGCCACAGGTAAGCCCCCTCGCCACAGAAGCCCGCCTCCACATAGATTGTCACCAATCAGTACCGCCTTGCCCCAGACGCTGACTAAACTGGAAACCACCCCGAGGCGAAAAAACCCTGTTACGAGCACTGGACATGCCGCGCGAGTGGGATCACCTTAGGAGCGCTATCGTCTAATTCCTAGAAAGTCTGGAGTCCTTATGTCGCTTACCCCTGAGTTGGTTGCCGAACTGGAAATCCTCGCCCTCTTCAACCTGGACAGTTCCCAGGAAGGTTTGAAAATTCATCAGACCGCTGCCCCGAAAGCCATTGCCGCCGCCCAAAGACTGTTCGACAAAGAATTGATCACCCAGCCCGATGGCGGTTATCTGACCAGCCTGGGGCGTGACGCTGCACAAAATGTGCAAACCGTTCTAACCATTCTGTCCGTGCAAGAAACAGCCTGAATTCCACTGCATCGCTCGCGGAAAACCCCACCATGGGATTTCCGCGGGCATACTCGGTTTTTTGTTTGGTACCTCCCGTCACCCGGCGGCAGAACCCTGACACCGGAAATACAGAATCAGCCTGAAAGTGCCGGGGCCGAGGCGCTAAACTGCCCCTCACCCTAAGCCCTCCCACGTCCGAGCCCCGCGAGCCGGATTGAGCTGACATGACCCGCACCCATGAAATCCGCCCCGATCTGGACGAGGGAATCGACCGCAAGGTTCTCAGCCAGCTGCGCGCCCGTTTTCTGAAGCTCAACGAGGGTCGCATGGCCCGTGCCATGGAAGGGTTGTCGACCCGTCAGCAAACGGTGCTGACCCTGCTGCCGCTGTTTTTCCATGTCAATCATCCGCTATTACCGGGTTACGTTTCGGGTAGCACCCCGGCCGGGCTGTCGAATTTCGAACCTGACGCTAACGCCCTCGCCGAAGCCCAGCGCCTGACCCGCTCGTTTTCCTACAAGCCGCGCCACGGCAGCAATCCGCCGCGACCGATTCACGGCCTGTTCCTGATGGGCAGCCTCGGTACCCTGGCCCAAGCCGACCAGAGCGACATGGACGTCTGGGTCTGTCACGGACCGGACTTGAGCGAAATCGAGCTCACAGAGCTGCGCAAGAAATGCCAGTTGCTTGAGCTATGGGCCGCCAGCCAGGGCGCCGAGGCGCATTTCTTCCTGATCGACCCGGCTCGCTTCGTGCTCGGCGAGCGCGATACCCAGCTGAGTTCGGAAGACTGCGGCACCACCCAGCACTATCTGCTGCTGGATGAGTTCTACCGCACCGCAATCTGGCTGGCTGGCCGTACCCCCATCTGGTGGCTGGTGCCGGTTTATGAAGAAGCAGCGTACGACCGTTATACCCACACGCTGTTATCCAAGCGTTTTATCCGTTCCGACGAAACCCTGGACCTGGGGCATCTGGCGTATATCCCGCCCGGCGAATTCATCGGTGCCGGGCTCTGGCAATTGTTCAAAGGCATCGAGTCACCGTACAAATCAGTGCTCAAACTGCTGCTGACCGAGGTCTACGCCAGCGAACACCCCAAGGTCCATTGCCTGAGCCTGCGCTTCAAGCAGGCGGTGTTTGCCAATCGACTGGACCTCGACGAACTGGACCCATACGTCGTGGTTTACCGACGAATCGAGGAATACCTCACGGCTCGGGGTGAACCGGAACGCCTGGAGCTGGTACGCCGCGCGCTGTACTTGAAGATCAATCGCAAGCTCACCGGCAGCAGCGGTCGCACCCAGAGCTGGCAGCGTTCATTGCTCGAACGCCTGACCCACGAATGGCATTGGGATCCGCGTCAGCTCGCGCTGCTCGACAGTCGCAGCCAATGGAAAGTCCGCCAGGTCAGCGCCGAACGCCGAGCCCTGGTCGGCGAGCTGAATTACAGCTACCGCTTTCTGACGCAGTTTGCCCGCAACGAGCAGACTGTCAGCCTGATCAACAAGCGCGACCTCAATGTGCTGGGCCGGCGGTTGTACGCAGCCTTCGAGCGCAAGGCCGACAAGGTCGAATTCATCAACCCGGGCATCGCCCCCGATCTCGCCGAAGACACCCTGACGCTGGTGCAGGCGCCAAACAAGAAAGAACCGGGGCAAACCCAATGGGGTTTGTACAACGGCAGTTTGACCGTCCACGAGTGGGAGCATTTCTCGCCGATCAAACGCAGCCGTCAGTTGCTGGAACTGCTCACCTGGTGCCACCGCAATGGCGTGATCGACAGCAGCACCCGTCTGGCCCTGCACCCCGGCACCAGCGACTTGAGCGAGTTCGAACTGTTCAACTTGCTCGGCAGCCTGCAACAGAGCATCGCCCTGCCCCTGACCACCGTCGCCGAAGAGCCTTTGCTGCGCGCCAGTGTGCCGAGCGAAATATTGATTCTGGTGAACGTCGGCGTCGATCCGCTCAGGCACCATCGCGACCTGAACATCCTGATGACCACCGAACGCACCGACTCCTTGAGCTATGCCGGCGTGCGGGAAAACCTGGTACTGACCCTGGATCAGGTCACGCTCAATAGCTGGAACGAGGTGTTGGTCAGCCGTTTTGACGGCCCCCACGCCCTGCTCGACTGCCTGCGCGATTACCTCAATGACCTGCCGGACGGGCCACAACAGCCCAAGCTGCGGGTGCGTTGCTTCTGCCACAACCGTGCGCAATTCATTGCCCGACGGGTTGAAGAAATCCTCGACACCGCGCAGAACCTGCTGCTGAGCAAACTCAATCATCGTTACCTGATTCAGGTCCAGCAGCACTACCACGTGCTGGAGCTGGTGCCCGGCCAGGTCAATCACGTCGCCCTTGCCACTCTGCCGGCGCTGTTCGACTACCTCGGCGAAGAACTGGCGAGCTACAGCCCGTTTCATCTGGACCCGATGGCACTGGAAGACCATGACCTGGCGCTGATCCTGCCCATGGGGCAACCCGATTGCGTTCAGGTGTTCTACCGGATCAACGAACACCAGGCCGATCTGTATGTACTGGATGAATTCAATGCCCTGTGGCAGCAGCGCCTGCCCTATCACGATGAACACAGCCTGTTGGTGCCGCTGCAACGCTTCCTGCAATCGATCCAGTACCGGCGCGATGCCTTGCTGCCGATGGACGCAGCCCAACCGCTGAGTCTGGATACGTTGTATTACCAGATATTGCCTTCAGGTACCGCACGGGCGCGTCGGGTCGAAGCCCGGCCGGCGCCGCAAACCCCGGTCAACAAACCGTTCTATGACGTGCAGGCCATCGTCGGCAAAGCCGCACCGGGGCAGGTGCAGGTCACGTTGTACTGCAATCAGCGGGAATTTTCCGAGCTGGAACATGGCGATCAACTGTTCAGCGTAGTCGCCCGGGAAATCGTCGAGCAACGCCGCGAGACAAAACGCTATCGCTGCTACATCACCGACCTGGACCTGTCAGGCCTGCTCGGTGATGGTCATGGTTCAAGCCATTTGTATCTGCGCTACAAGGCCGACCTGGAGCGCGCCTTGAATGAGGCGCTCGAGCAGGTCTGAAGGGGTGTCATTCCGGGAAGGCGCCGCCATTGGCAGGCTGCGATTCGACTTCCAGCAGAGTCAGTTTGAGGGTCTTGCCGCCCGGTGCCGGCCAGTCGATGTGCTGACCGACTTTCAAGCCCAGCAAAGCACTGCCCACCGGCGCCAGAATGGAAATCCGGCCTTCGTCGGCGTTGGCATCCTTGGGGTAAACCAAAGTCAGGTGATAGTCCTTGCCGCTGCTCTCTTCACGGCAATGCACACGGGAATTCATGGTCACGACATCGGCGGGCACTTCATCGTGACCGACCAGAGTATCGGCGCGATCCAGTTCGGTTTGCAGCGCGATAACGCCCGGCAGCGTGTCATCCAGGCTGTCGATCAGGCGCTCCAGACGTTGTACGTCCAGACGGGTAAGGGTGATGGAAGGTGCGGTCATGATCAGGGCAGACTCCTTTCTTCTGCACGAAAAAAGCAAAACCCCGCCAGAAAAAGGCGGGGTTTTCACGAGCCTCGATGGGTTGAGGCATCTCTGGACACTATCACAGCTCAATAAATATACAAGCCAGGGGCGACCACGGCCCTTGTAGCAGCTGGCGAAGCCTGCGTTCGGCTGCGCAGCAGCCGTGAGTTCAGACGACAAGGTGTATCAGGAATGCCGAGTGTTCAGTGTTTACGACTGCTTCGCAGCCGAACGCAGGCTTCGCCAGCTGCTACAGATCGCGTGAAGCTTCAGGTGGCGGTCTTGCGCTGGGCCGCTTGAGTGCAGATCACCCGCCGCCGCTCATCATCCGCCGAGCGCCATTCGCGAATATCTTCGACATGCCGAAAACACCCAAGGCATACCTTCTGCTCATCCAGCCGACACACACCGCTGCACGGCGACGGGACCGCCGGGCTGACATTGCTGTAGAGCGGCTTGGGCGGACGGACGGGCGCAGGCGGGGTCACGATTTCACAGACCTTCGAAATCGAGTTCGACGTCGGCTTGCTGCTTGACGATGCGTTCGAGCATCTCGCCCAGCTGCTCTTCGCTCTTGTCACACATCCAGCGCTCGCTTTCTGCGTCGTAGTCGAAGTGGAAACCACCGGAGACGGCTGCCAGCCACAACTGACGCAACGGTTCCTGGCGGCTGAAGATCAACTGAGTGCCGTTTTCAAACTTAACAGTCAGCACACCGGCCGAGCTTTCCAGATCGATATCCAGATCGCTGTCGTCAAAGATGTCTTCCAGCTTTTCCTGGGTTGCATCGACCAGGTCGTGGAAACGGGCTTCGGTCAAACTCATTGCGGGAACCTCAAAAAGTGTCTACTCACGCTCAAGCGCCGCAAGATACGGGCGAGCCCCGGTGATTGCAAAGAATAACGACTCAACACCGATCTGTGGGAGCAGGCTTGCCCGCGAAGGGGTCAGCACATTCAATATCTTGTTGATTGAGCCAACGCCTTCGCGGGCAAGCACGCTCCCACACGGATTGCATTAAACCAACGCACATCCGGCCAAGCCCCGCCGGACGGGAGGTGCGTCGCATAGGCAAGCTGCCGGGTGGCCGGTATACTCCGGCGCAATTAACGCATTTTCAAGGATTTCGCCATGAAGCGCCTGATCTCTTCCCTTGCTGCGCTCGCTTCGCTCGTCGCTTTTGCCAGCTTATTGTCGGCCTGTGGTCAAAAAGGCCCGCTGTACCTGCCTGATGAGAACCAGGACCCTGTCGAGCAGGCCAAATCGTCGCAACAGCAGCCTGCTTCCAAGGCACACAAGCACGACGTCTACCAATAAGGGAACATCATGGACGCTTTTAACTACCGTGACGGTGAACTGTTCGCGGAAGGTGTTGCCCTGTCTGCTATCGCTGATCGCTTTGGTACACCGACCTACGTTTACTCGCGCGCACACATCGAAGCCCAATACCTGGCTTACGCCGATGCGCTGGCCGGCATGCCGCACCTGGTGTGCTTTGCAGTCAAGGCCAACTCCAACCTGGGCGTACTGAATGTCCTGGCGCGTTTGGGCGCCGGTTTTGACATCGTATCCCGTGGCGAGCTGGAGCGCGTACTGGCCGCTGGCGGCAGTGCTGACAAGATCGTGTTCTCCGGTGTCGGCAAGACCCGTGACGACATGCGTCGGGCGCTGGAAGTCGGCGTGCACTGCTTCAACGTCGAGTCCACCGATGAGCTCGAACGCCTGCAAGTGGTGGCCGCCGAGCTGGGCGTTCGCGCGCCGATTTCGTTACGCGTCAACCCGGACGTCGATGCTGGCACTCACCCGTACATCTCCACCGGCCTGAAGGAAAACAAGTTCGGCATCGCCATCGCCGACGCCGAAGATGTGTACGTCCGTGCCGCGCAACTGCCTAACCTGGAAGTGGTCGGCGTCGATTGCCACATCGGTTCGCAACTGACCACCCTGCCGCCGTTCATCGATGCTCTCGACCGCCTGCTGGGCCTGGTCGACCGCCTCGGCGATTGTGGCATTTACCTGCGCCACATCGATCTCGGTGGTGGTTTGGGCGTGCGTTATCGCGATGAAGAGCCGCCCTTGGCTGCCGACTACATCAAAGCCGTGCGCGAGCGCCTTGACGGTCGTGACCTGGCGCTGGTGTTCGAGCCGGGCCGTTTCATCGTCGCCAACGCTGGCGTGCTACTGACCCAGGTCGAGTACCTCAAGCACACCGAGCACAAAGACTTCGCCATCGTCGACGCGGCCATGAACGACCTGATCCGCCCGGCGCTGTATCAAGCCTGGATGGACGTCACCGCCGTGCGCCCGCGCAACAGCGCCGCTCGCGCCTACGACATCGTTGGCCCGATTTGCGAAACCGGCGACTTCCTGGCAAAGGATCGTGAGCTGGCCCTGGAAGAAGGCGACCTGCTGGCCGTGCATTCGGCCGGTGCCTATGGGTTTGTCATGAGCTCCAACTACAACACCCGCGGCCGTGCCGCTGAAGTGTTGGTGGACGGTGATCAGGCATTTGAAGTGCGTCGCCGTGAGACGGTAGCCGAGTTGTTTGCTGGCGAAAGCCTGCTGCCGGAGTAAAACCATGCTGCTGCGTTTTACCAAGATGCACGGCCTGGGCAATGACTTTATGGTTCTCGACCTGGTCAGCCAGCACGCGCACATCCTGCCAAAACACGCCAAGCAATGGGGCGATCGGCACACCGGCGTCGGTTTCGACCAGTTGCTGATCGTCGAGGCGCCGAGCAACCCGGATGTGGACTTCCGCTATCGGATCTTCAACGCCGACGGCTCCGAAGTGGAACAGTGCGGCAACGGTGCGCGCTGCTTCGCCCGTTTCGTGCTCGACAAGCGCCTTACCGCCAAGCGGCTGATTCGCGTCGAGACCAAAAGCGGCATCATCGAACTGGACATCCGCAACGATGGCCAGATCAGCGTCAACATGGGTGCTCCGCGCCTGGTACCGGCCGAGATTCCGTTCGAAGCTCCGAGCCAGGCCCTGAGCTATCAGGTCGACGTCGACGGCACCACGGTCGAACTGGCCGCGGTGTCCATGGGCAACCCCCATGCCGTGTTGCGGGTCAGCGACATCAACAACGCACCGGTGCATGAACTGGGGCCGAAAATCGAACATCACCCGCGCTTCCCGGCACGGGTCAATGTCGGTTTTCTCCAGGTCATCGACCGGAACCGTGCGCAGTTGCGCGTCTGGGAACGCGGGGCCGGGGAAACCCAGGCATGCGGAACCGGCGCCTGTGCTGCCGCAGTGGCCGCGATCAGCCAGGGGTGGATGGATTCGCCGCTATTGATCGACCTGCCCGGCGGGCGTCTGTCCATTGAATGGGCAGGCCCTGGCCAACCGGTCATGATGACCGGCCCGGCAGTGCGCGTATACGAAGGACAAGTGCGTCTTTGAGTGAGCGATATCCATGACCGACAAGCCCCAGGTTCCCGCCCTGCAGCCCGACGAATCCCCTTCCGAAAGCCTTGAGGCGGCGGCGATTGCCGCGTACCTGGAGGCTCATCCGGATTTCTTCATCGAGCACGAAGAACTGCTCCCGGCCCTGCGCATACCGCACCAGCGCGGCGACACCATTTCGCTGGTCGAACGTCAGATGACCATCCTGCGCGACCGCAACATCGAGTTGCGCCACCGCCTTTCGCACTTGATGGACGTAGCTCGCGACAACGACCGACTGTTCGACAAGACCCGCCGCCTGATTCTCACGCTGATGGACGCTACTAGCCTGGAAGATGTGGTAATCAGCGTCGAAGACAGCCTGCGCCAAGACTTCCAGGTGCCCTTCGTCAGCCTGATTTTGCTGGGCGACAACCCGATGCCGGTGGGCCGCTGGGTGACGCATGCCGAAGCACAAACGGCCATCGGCGGCTTGCTCTCCGAAGACAAAAGCGTCTGTGGCAGCCTGCGCGAACATGAACTGGACTTCCTGTTCGGCGAAGAACAGCGCAAACAGATCGGCTCCACAGCCGTCGTCGCCATCAGCTATCAGGGCATCCACGGTGTTCTGGCCATCGCCAGCCGCGATCCGCAGCACTACAAGAGCTCGGTGGGCACGCTGTTCCTGAGTTACATTGCCGAAGTCATGGGCCGCGTGCTGCCACGGGTCAACAGCTCCCTGCGCTCGGTACGCTGAACATGGAACGGCAACTGGACGCTTACTGCGAACACTTGCGCAGTGAGCGGCAGGTGTCGCCGCATACGCTGTACGCCTACCGCCGCGACCTCGACAAAGTGCTGGGCTGGTGCCTCAAACAGAACATCAGCAGTTGGGCTGCCCTGGACATCCAGCGCCTGCGCAGCCTGATCGCTCGCCTGCATGCTCAAGGCCAATCTTCCCGCAGTCTGGCGCGGCTGCTCTCGGCGGTGCGCGGGCTCTATCACTATCTGAACCGCGAAGGTTTTTGCGACCACGACCCGGCCAATGGCCTGGCACCACCCAAGGGCGAACGTCGCCTGCCGAAGACCCTCGACACTGACCGCGCACTGCAACTGCTTGAAGGCGCGGTGGAAGATGACTTTCTGGCGCGTCGGGATCAGGCGATTCTGGAGCTGTTCTATTCCTCCGGCCTGCGTCTTTCTGAATTGACCGGGCTCAACCTTGATCAACTGGACCTGGCCGACGGCATGGTTCAGGTGCTCGGCAAGGGCAGCAAGACCCGGCTGTTGCCAGTGGGCAAAAAGGCTCGCGAAGCACTGGAGTTGTGGCTGCCATTGCGGTCGCTGACCAACCCGGCGGACGACGCAGTGTTTGTCAGCCAGCAAGGCCGGCGCCTCGGCCCACGGGCGATTCAGGTGCGGGTCAAGGCCGCCGGCGAGCGCGAACTGGGGCAGAACCTGCACCCGCATATGTTGCGACACTCCTTCGCCAGCCATTTGCTGGAGTCCTCTCAGGACTTGCGGGCGGTGCAGGAACTGCTCGGCCACTCGGACATCAAGACTACCCAGATCTATACCCACCTGGACTTCCAGCACCTGGCGACGGTCTACGACAGCGCCCACCCACGGGCCAAACGCATTAAAGGCGATGATTCATGACCCTCCAATTGATCACCTTCGACCTCGACGACACCCTGTGGGACACCGCCCCAGTAATCGCCAGCGCCGAAATCGTATTGCGTGAATGGTTGACCGAGCACGCCCCGAACCTGGGCGCGGTGCCGGTGGAGCATCTGTGGTCAATTCGCGAGCGGGTGCTGAGCAACGAACCGAGCCTCAAGCACCGCATCAGTGCTTTACGTCGGCGCGTGCTGTTCCACGCACTGGAAGAGTCCGGTTATGCGCAAGCTGAAGCTTCAGACCTGGCCGATCAGAGTTTCGAAGTGTTTCTGCATGCACGGCATCAGTTGGACATTTTCCCTGAGGTGCAACCGACCCTGGAAATTCTGGCCAACCACTATGCGCTTGGCGTGGTCACCAACGGTAATGCCGATGTGCGTCGGTTGGGGCTGGCGGACTACTTCAAGTTTGCCCTGTGCGCCGAAGACATCGGCATCGCCAAGCCGGATGCGCGACTGTTTCATGAAGCGCTGCAGCGGGGCGGCGCGACCGCCGAGACCGCCGTGCATATCGGCGACCATCCCGGCGACGACATTGCCGGTGCCCAGCAGGCAGGGCTGCGTGCGATCTGGTTTAACCCGGCGGGCAAGGTGTGGGAAGCCGAGAAAGCGCCGGATGCCGAAATTCGGAGCCTGAACGAATTGCCGGGGTTGTTGGCGCGGTGGAACAATGGCTTGATCTGACCCCGTAGGAGCTGGCTTGCCAGCGAAGGCGATCTCAAGATCAGTGCAGGGCCTATTCGCTGGCAAGCCAACTCCTACAGGGTATGTGTCGGGCCTTTGGACATTGGTCCACCCATGAAAAAGCCCGCAGCGACGGCGGGCTTTTTCAGCAAGCAAGAAGCAGGCGCTTAGATAGGCCGGCTGCCGTACTTGTTATCAGGCTTCTTGGGAGGATCGGCGACCACATTGGCCTCCACTTCCTGCACCTTGCCGCCCCGTGCCAGAAACTCTTCCATGGCCTTGGCCAGGGCGTCGCGTTCCTTGTTCTTGGCTTCGACGCTCGGCAGCTCATCGACCGATACCGCAGCCTTGGCCTTGCCTTTGGCAGTCGGAACGGGCACATCACCGCCATCGTCGTCAGCAACGTCTTCCGCTGCTGTTTCCAGGCCTTCTTCGGCCTCGTCTTCGTCGCCTACTTCGAGGTCGTCGTTTTCCAGATCATCGTCGCTCATGTTCTACCTCATGACTTGCGAAAAGCAGATTAGTTATAGCCCAGCTTTGCCCTCTGTCGACGGCTGCCGGAAAAAAATCAACCACCGCTGGTAACCAGCGGTTTTATGCCCCTTCACCGTGCACGGTGGCGAGGACTTTACGGGCACCGCCATGATCACGGTGCTCGCCCAGATAAACACCCTGCCAGGTCCCCAACGCCAGTCGGCCTGCCGAGATCGGCAAACTGAGCTGACAGCCAAGTACGCTGGCCTTGAAGTGCGCCGGGAGGTCGTCCAGGCCTTCGTCGTTATGCTCATAGCCGTCTGTTCCTTGTGGGATCAGACGATTGAAAAATCGTTCGAAGTCGCGACGTACCGCCGGATCGGCGTTCTCGTTGATGGTCAACGACGCCGAGGTATGCTGTAGCCACAAATGCAACAGACCGACCCGACACGCCTTGAGTTCAGGCAAGCCGGCGAGTAACTCGTCCGTTACCAGATGAAAGCCCCGGGGCCGTGCCCGCAGGGTAATCAGAGTCTGTTGCCACATACAGTTCTCCGCACGTTCGGGGCGCATTCTAGCGCGCTCCGGGAAAAAACAAAGGCCCAAATATTCCTTCAATCGTGTAAGCCATTGGCCGTAGAAAAACGCCCGTCGTAAACGCGCCTGAACGTGTCTGAAAAAACCTTTCAGCCCTTCCTCCACTGACAAACTCCAGACAAAAAAATGCCCGGCAAGCCGGGCATTTTTTTATGCGCGTGCTTACAAGTTGTAGCCGCGTTCGTTGTGGAGTGCCAGATCGATGCCGACCGCTTCTTCTTCCTCGGTGACACGCAGACCCATGACGGCATCCAGCACCTTGAGGATGATGAAGGTAACGATCGCGGTGTAGATCACCGTGAAGCCAACGCCTTTGCACTGAATCCAGACTTGAGCACCGATGTCGGTGACGGTGCCGAATCCACCGAGGGCCGGTGCCGCGAACACGCCGGTCAGGATCGCGCCGAGGATACCGCCGATACCGTGCACGCCGAAGGCATCCAGGGAATCGTCATAACCGAGTTTGCGTTTCAGGGTGGTGGCGCAGAAGAAGCACACCACGCCCGCCGCCAGACCGATCACCAGAGCGCCCATCGGGCCCACGGTGCCGGCTGCCGGAGTGATTGCAACCAGACCGGCCACAACACCCGAAGCGATACCCAGTGCGCTTGGCTTGCCGTGGGTGATCCACTCGGCAAACATCCAGCCCAGCGCCGCAGCAGCGGTGGCGATCTGGGTGACCAGCATCGCCATGCCGGCAGTGCCGTTGGCCGCAGCAGCGGAACCGGCGTTGAAGCCGAACCAGCCGATCCACAGCATCGCGGCACCCATCAGGGTGTAACCGAGGTTGTGCGGAGCCATCGGGGTGGTTGGGAAGCCTTTACGCTTGCCCAGTACCAGGCAGGCAATCAGACCGGCTACACCGGCGTTGATATGCACCACGGTGCCGCCCGCGAAGTCGAGCACGCCCCAGTCCCACATCAGGCCGCCGTTGCCGGACCAGACCATGTGCGCAATCGGTGCGTAAACCAGGGTGAACCAGATGCCCATGAAGATCAGCATGGCGGAGAACTTCATCCGCTCGGCGAAGGCACCGACGATCAACGCCGGGGTGATGATGGCGAACGTCATCTGGAAGGTGATGAACACCGCCTCAGGGAATAGTGCCGCAGGACCGGTCAGGCTCGAAGGCGTGACACCGGCGAGGAACGCCTTGCCCATGCCGCCAAAGAACGAGTTGAAGTTGACGACGCCCTGCTCCATGCCGGTGGTGTCGAACGCGATGCTGTAGCCATAAATGACCCACAGAATGCTGATCAGACCGGTAATGGCGAAGCACTGCATCATCACGGAAAGAATGTTTTTGGAGCGAACCATGCCGCCGTAGAACAGCGCGAGGCCGGGAATGGTCATGAACAGCACAAGGGCTGTCGAGGTCATCATCCAGGCGGTATCGCCGGAATTGAGGACTGGGGCCGCCACTTCGTCTGCCGCCATGGCCAGGCCGGGCATTACGAGGGACAACAGGGCTCCTAGCCCTGCGAATTTACGCAGAGTCATATTGTTTTCTCCTGGGGCGTTGGGTTTGTGGCGGCTTAGATTGCGTCGGTATCGGTTTCGCCGGTACGGATGCGAATCGCCTGTTCCAGATTGACCACGAAGATCTTGCCGTCACCGATCTTGCCGGTGTTGGCGGCCTTGGTTATCGCCTCGATAACCTCGTCCAGTTGCTTGTCGTCGATGGCGACATCAATCTTCACCTTGGGCAGGAAATCGACCACGTACTCCGCGCCGCGGTACAGCTCGGTGTGACCCTTCTGTCGACCGAAGCCTTTGACTTCAGTAACGGTAATGCCCTGCACGCCGATGTCGGACAGCGACTCGCGCACATCGTCCAACTTGAACGGCTTGATGATGGCAGTGACTAGCTTCATGAAAACTCTCTCCCGAATTGGTGGACTTGCCCCAGGAAAACAAACCCGACTCAAGTCTAAGCGCAGTGCCTGGCTTTGTAACGCATCGTCGGCCTTACCTGCCCGTCCGACGCCAGCGAACCACTCCGCACGAAACTTCCCCCGTTCCGCTTGGCGCACTGCATTCGTCACAGCGACTGCATCAGTGCATGGGTCACCAGCGACTAAGCAGAAAGCTTGCCATCTATCCAAAACCCATTGATTTCAAGCCCTTGGCTGCTACCTCAAGCCCTTTCGCCCGATAGACGCAACGGTTACGCACAACAACAGTGCGATACCGTCCATCCCTATGCGCGAAAAGCGTGCATCGCAGCCGCCGAGATTGACTATAGACACTGCGTGATACACTGCCCGCCATTGTTGACAGGACATTTCCCATGCTCGCGCCCAAAGACTTCCTCGACGCCCTGAGCGGCACCGCCTCCCGCCTCTTCAGCGGCGACACTCCACTGCCGAAAAGCGAAATCGAAAGCCAGTTCAAAGCCCTGCTGCAGAGCGGCTTCAGCAAGCTGGACCTGGTGAGTCGGGAAGAATTCGACAGCCAGATGGTTGTGCTCGCGCGGACTCGAGCACGGCTGGAGAGTCTTGAGGCGAAGGTGGCGGAGCTGGAAGCGAAGCTCAATCCACCAGCTGACGCCGAGTAACCTGATCGTTCCCACGCTCTGCGTGGGAACGATGATTCAATGCGTCCCGTGGTGCCAGCGCTCAGAGACGCCCAGCAACCCACCTCAACAGAGCGCCCGATTCTGAGCCTGCGGAATTGGCCTGAAATGTCGTTGAGTTTGCTGCACTGGAATAACCAGCCGTGGATTCGGTTGCAAGATGTTCCGCAGATGCATTAACTGACTGGAATCAGCTCGCCACCCCAGCAACATCCTGCGAAAGTTTGGTTACTCCGCCGCCACGCTAAATCATCTGCCCACGACTACCCTTCAAAAACCGCAGGAAGCGGTCCCCGTCAGCTCAAGGAACGACCATGTCCCTCTCCATCGTCCACAGCCGCGCCCAGGTCGGCGTGGAAGCGCCCGCCGTCACCGTAGAAGTTCATCTGGCCAATGGCTTGCCATCGCTGACGATGGTCGGTTTACCCGAAGCCGCTGTGAAGGAAAGCAAAGACCGGGTACGCAGCGCGATCATCAATTCGGGGCTGCAATTTCCGGCGCGGCGTATCACGTTGAATCTTGCCCCGGCCGATTTACCGAAGGACGGCGGACGGTTCGATCTGGCGATTGCGCTGGGGATTCTCTCGGCCAGTGTGCAAGTGCCGACATTGACGCTTGATGACGTCGAGTGCCTGGGAGAGTTGGCACTGTCGGGTGCAGTGCGAGCGGTTCGCGGTGTATTGCCGGCGGCGCTGGCGGCGCGCAAGGCCGGGCGCACGCTGGTGGTGCCGCGTGCGAATGCCGAAGAGGCCTGCCTGGCTTCGGGGCTGAAAGTGATTGCGGTGGACCATTTGCTGGAGGCGGTCGCGCATTTCAATGGCCACACGCCCATCGCGCCCTACGCTTCCAATGGTTTGCTCTACGCCAGCAAACCCTATCCCGATTTGAATGAAGTGCAGGGGCAACTCGCGGCCAAGCGCGCGTTGCTGATTGCCGCGGCAGGGGCTCATAACTTGCTGTTCAGCGGCCCCCCGGGGACAGGGAAAACCCTGTTGGCGAGTCGTCTGCCCGGGCTGTTGCCGCCATTGGCCGAGAGTGAAGCGCTGGAAGTCGCGGCGATTCAATCCGTCGCCAATTGTGTGCCATTGAGTCATTGGCCGCAGCGACCGTTTCGCCAACCCCACCACTCCGCTTCAGGCCCGGCACTGGTGGGCGGCGGCTCAAAACCACAACCCGGTGAAATCACCCTCGCCCACCATGGCGTGTTGTTCCTCGATGAACTCCCGGAATTTGATCGCAAGGTCTTGGAGGTACTGAGAGAACCACTGGAATCCGGCCATATCGTGATCTCCCGCGCCAAGGACCGCGTACGCTTCCCGGCGCGCTTTCAACTGGTCGCTGCGATGAATCCCTGCCCCTGTGGATATCTTGGCGAACCGAGTGGCCGTTGCTCCTGTACACCGGACATGGTGCAGCGTTATCGCAACAAACTGTCGGGGCCACTGCTGGACCGCATCGATCTGCACCTGACCGTCGCTCGCGAAGCCACGGCATTGAATCCTGCGTTGAAACCCGGCGACGACACTGCCACCGCCGCCGAGTTGGTCGCCGATGCACGAGAACGGCAACAAAAACGCCAGGGCTGTGCCAATGCATTCCTCGATTTGCCGGGTCTGCGCAGACACTGCAAGTTATCCACAGTCGACGAAACCTGGCTGGAAACGGCGTGTGAACGGCTGACCTTGTCACTGCGAGCGGCCCATCGACTGCTCAAAGTTGCTCGCACCTTGGCGGACCTTGAGCAAATCGATGGCATCACCCGTGAACACTTGGCCGAAGCGCTGCAATATCGGCCGACAACGCTCTAGCCGGTGTCACCCCTTGGTGAGATCAACCAACGGCGTCTGCCGTACTTCAGTCTCCCGCCCACCCTGAATCTCGCTCACCTGCTTCAACGCTTTATCCACAGCGGCCTTATCCGCCAACAAGCTGTAGCTGATCCGGAACTGTTTCTGTTCCTTCGGCCCGATCATCGGCACCAGGTTCAGTGGCCGCTGATACCGGCGGTTGTAGGAAAAACTCGTGCCCGGCTCCAGCCCCGTGACATAGCCCTGCCCTTGGGTATCGGTGTTTTTCCACAGGGAGAACACGGGCAGGCTTTGAGTGTTGAAGCCGACCGAGACACCCAAACTGCCGGCCTTGTTATGCAGCACGGTCAACGTATCGCCCTTGGCATCGGCATACGGCACCACGTTGTAGACCGTTTCGTCGTAGTCCTTGGTCGGTGCGCGGTAGGTTTGCCAGTCAGGCAGATCGCCCTTGGCCTTGTCGTTGAATGGCGATACCTGCTTCACCGGCGCGGCGAAGCGGGCGCCTTGCTCCAGGAACGGGGTGCTGAAGTTGCTGTGATACAGCGCCTGGTATTCCTTCGGATAGTCGCCGTTGTTGGTCAGGGTGTCGTTGAGGGCGAACGCTACGCTGCCGGGCTCGGTGACCAGTTCGGTCGCGACAGAGAAGTCGACTTTCTTGAACGCCTGCTCTTTCAGTTCGCCGCGCAGAGTGATGGCATACGGTGGTTTTTCATCGATGTGCAGGGTGACTTTGTTCGCAGGAATGTTGGCGGCCCGACCGTGCAGGGTCAGCAGTTCGCCGTTGTCGATGCCGGGATGGCCGACCCATTCGTAGCCGCAGCGGGTGACGAGTTCGTTGAAACCTTCCAGCCAGCCCAGGCCACCACGGCCGTTGAGTTCGATGAAGGAAGGATTGACCACTTCCTTGACCGGCGAATCCCAGCCCATGCGCACATTGCCTACAGACGCCTGTAGGACGTTCATGCCGCGAGTGGGCACTACCGAGAGTTTCATCGTGCCGTTATCGATGTCGACGATGCTGACGCCCTCCTGCCGCCCGCCATGCAAGGTGCGCAGGGTCACGGAGAAGGGTTTGTCGGTTTTCACACCCAACTGCTGGCTGGTGATCTGCCAGTTCTGGGCGGCTTTGTCGGTGTCGAGCAGGACGTAGTCCCAAGCCATAGCTTGGGAGGCAGCGGACAGCGCGCTGAGGGCAACGAAGAGTTTGAGCGGGGTCATGGCAGCAGCCTTTCTTGGAGTTGTGCCAATTTTATAGACTTGAAGAAACGTTTCAGCAAGCATAAAAATCGAGACATCGGTAGTAAATGCCAAGAAAGACACCTCATTAGGAATTGATCCCAAGATTTGGACAAGGGGAAAACAAGCAACCTGCACGAAGGTCCCCATCAGCAGATTTTCGGCGGTTCCATCGATTCAGCCCAGACGTTCGACATCCGGTAATTCCATCGCCCGGACTTCGCCTTGCAGGAAATCGCTGAGGCGGTGCAAACGCTCACCGCCGGGGCGGGTTTTCGGCCAGACCAGGTAATAATGCTCACCACTGGCGACGGCCGTCGGCCACGGCAAACTCAGACGTCCCTGCGCAACATCCTCCGCCACCATCAACAAGTCACCCATGGACACGCCATAACCTCGGGCGGCAGCGATCATGCCCAGCTCCAGTGTGTCGAACACTTGCCCGCCCTTGAGCGAAACTTGATCAGTCAGGCCCATGCGCTCCAGCCAGTTGCGCCAATCACGGCGGTCCGGCGTCGGGTGCAACAGTTCGGTACTGGCCAGGCGCGCAACGTCCCACGGCTGATCCTTCAGAAGATTCGGCGCGCCCACCGGAATCAGCTCTTCGGGGAACAGGCAAGTCGCCTCCCAGTCCGGTGGAAAACGTCCGTTGCTGAGAATGACGGCACAGTCGAAGGGTTCGTGGTTGAAGTCCACCGTATCGACATCCATCCAGGCGCTGGTCAATTGCACCTCGTTTCCCGGTCGCAGGTGCCGAAAACGGCTGAGCCGCGCCAACAGCCAGCGCATGGTCAGGGTCGACGGGGCTTTCATGCGCAGGATGTCGTCCTCGGCGCGCAAGGTATTGCAGGCCCGCTCAAGGGCAGTGAAGCCTTCGCGAATACCGGGCAGGATCAGCCGCGCCGATTCGGTCAGTTGCAGGTTGCGCCCGCTGCGATGAAACAACCGACAGGCGAAATGCTCTTCGAGCGTACGAATGTGTCGGCTGACCGCACTTTGCGTGATCGACAGTTCTTCGGCGGCGCGAGTAAACGAACTATGCCGCGCCGCCGCTTCGAATGCTCGAAGGGCATACAAGGGAGGAAGACGACGGGACATCAGGAAAGCTCCTACAGCGTGATTGTTTCAACTTATCAGAAACTCTCTGGCATGAGTTTTAATCATGCCACCCATCCTTTTTATCCCTTTGTGCAAACCCCGCAGAGCGCCGAGAATCAACGCTTCCTGTTCTCTCCGACACTCGAGCGTGATGATCATGCAGCATCCAGCGCGTATTGAACTCTGGGCCATCCTGCGGCTGGCGGGGCCGTTGATTGCCTCGCAGTTGGCGCACATGTTGATGGTCCTCACCGACACGTTGATGATGGCGCGCCTGAGCCCCGAAGCACTGGCCGGCGGCGGTCTGGGGGCGGCGACGTATTCGTTCGTGTCGATTTTCTGCATTGGCGTGATCGCCGCCGTCGGCACCCTGGTGGCGATCCGTCAGGGCGCGGGCGACATCATTGGCGCGGCGCGGCTGACCCAGGCCGGGTTGTGGCTGGCATGGTTGATGGCGCTGGTGGCGGGTTTGCTGCTGTGGAACCTGAAACCAGTGTTGCTGTTGTTCGGCCAGACCGAAACCAACGTTCAGGCGGCTGGCCAGTTTCTGTTGATCCTGCCGTTCGCCCTGCCCGGCTACCTGAGCTTCATGGCACTGCGCGGCTTTACCAGCGCCATCGGCCGGGCGACACCGGTGATGGTTATCAGCCTCGCCGGCACTGTGGCTAACTTCCTGCTCAACTATGCGTTGATCACCGGCATGTTCGGTCTGCCAAAAATGGGTCTGGTGGGCATCGGTCTGGTCACGGCGATCGTTGCCAACCTCATGGCGCTGGCGCTCGCGCTGCATATTCGTCGGCATCCGGCCTACGACGCCTATCCGTTGCGTCAGGGTCTGTCGCGGCCCAACCGTCAGTACTTGAAGGAATTGTGGCGCCTGGGCCTGCCGATTGGCGGCACCTATGCGGTGGAAGTCGGCCTGTTTGCCTTCGCCGCGCTGTGCATGGGCACCATGGGCAGTACGCAACTGGCGGCGCATCAGATCGCCCTGCAAATCGTCTCGGTGGCGTTCATGATTCCGGCGGGGCTTTCCTACGCGATCACCATGCGCATCGGCCAACATTACGGCGCCAGGCAATTGCTCGATGCGCGGTTGGCCGGACGGGTCGGGATCGCCTTCGGGGCGGCGGCAATGCTCGGCTTCGCGATGGTCTTCTGGCTGCTGCCGCATCAGTTGATCGGCTTGTTCCTGGACCACAACGACCCGGCGTTCCGCGAAGTCATCAACCTGGCCGTGAGCCTGTTGGCGGTAGCGGCATGGTTCGAGCTGTTCGACGGCACGCAAACCATCGCCATGGGCTGCATCCGCGGACTCAAGGATGCCAAAACTACGTTCCTGGTGGGTTTGGGTTGCTACTGGCTGATCGGCGCACCGGCCGCCTGGTGGATGGCCTTCCATTTGAACTGGGGGCCAACGGGAGTCTGGTGGGGTCTGGCGCTGGGGCTGGCGTGTGCGGCGGTGAGCCTGACGCTGGCGTTTGAGTGGAAGATGAAGCGGATGATCAGGCGGGAGCCAGCATCAGAGCAAAATTTCGAGATCGCTTAGTCCTGTAGGAGCGAGGCTTGCCCGCGAAGGCGGCATGTCAGTTAACAACAATGTCGACTGACACGCAGCCTTCGCGGGCAAGCCTCGCTCCTACAGGGTCTATGGTTAGCTCACGACTTCCAGTGCGGGCTGCTGACTGCTGCCGAACGTCAGGTACTCAACCAACTCCGCCAACGGCAACGGCTTGCTGATCAGATACCCCTGCACCTGATCGCAACCAAACCCGCGCAACAAATCCAGCTGCTCCAGTGTTTCTACACCTTCGGCGACCACTTCCAGGTTGAGGTTGTGCGCCAGGTTGATCATCGCGTGCACCAGTTTGCGATTTTCTTCTCGTTCCTCCATACCGCCAACAAAACTCTTGTCGACCTTCAGCAAGGCAATCGGCAGGCTGTTGAGGTGCACGAACGAAGAAAACCCGGTGCCGAAATCATCCAGCGAGAAGCGCACGCCCAAACGCCCGAGGGCGTCCATGGTCTGCTTGACCAGATCGCTGCGACGCATCACCGCGGTTTCGGTCAGTTCGAATTCCAGCCATTGCGCCTCGACGCCGCGCTCGGCAATCAGCCGGCTGAGGGTCGTCAGCAATTGACTGTCCTGAAACTGCCGGAACGACAGGTTGATCGCCATGTGCAGCGCTGGCAGACCTCGTTCGCGCAACGCTTGCATGTCTCGCAGGGCCCGGGAAATCACCCAGTAACCCAGCGGCACGATCAAGCCGCTTTGCTCGGCCAGCGGCACGAATTCGCTGGGGGGCAACAAGCCGCGTTCGCCATGACGCCAGCGCACCAAGGCTTCGAGGCCGACGATCTGGCCATCTTCAAGGTTCAGCCGTGGCTGGTAATGCAGCTCCAGCTCATCGCGGCGCAAGGCCCGGCGCAGCTCGCTTTCGAGGTCGGCGATGCTGCGGGCATTGCGATTGATCCGTTCGTTGAAGATGTGGAAGGTGCAGCCCTGAGTGCTCTTGGCCTGCTGCATGGCGATGTGCGCGTGCCACATCAACGGGTCGGCACCGGCCTGGGCCCGAGCGTGGGCAATGCCGAGACTGGAACCGATCAACAGGCTTTCGCCGTCGATCCAATAGGGTTCGGACAGGGCTTCGGTAATGCGTTCGGCCATCCATTCGGCGCGCTGAGGGGCGCGGCGAGTATCGATCAGCAGGGCGAATTCATCGCTGCCCAGCCGCGCCAGTTGATCGCTGGCCTCCAGTTGGCTTTTCAGCCGCGAGACCACTTGCAGGATCAACCGATCGCCAGCCTGATGGCCAAGGGCGTCGTTGGCGTGTCGAAAGTTGTCGAGATCGAGGTGACCGAGGGCCAGACCGCGGCCTTCGTTTTCAGCCAGACGCGCCGCCAGCAAGGTCTGGAAGCCCTGACGGTTGGCGATACCGGTCAACGGGTCCTGCTCGGCCAGGCGTTGCAAGGTGTTTTCCAGTACGCCGCGCTCACGCACATGGCGCAGGCAGCGGCGCAACATGCCGGGATCCAGCAGATTGCGCACCAGCCAGTCGCTCACACCGTCGGGCGGCGCCAGCGGCTCGTGTTCGAGCAACAGCACCGTCGGCAGGTTGCAACGGCCGGGTGCCGGCTGGAGAGCAGGAATCGTCAACAACACCGCGCTGCGGTTGTCATCGAACAAATTGCTGACCGACTCCCAGCTTGGCGCGCTGAGCAGCACAGCCGCACTCCCCATCGGAGCCAGACACTCGCGCAACAACGCTGCCCACGCTGGCTCTTCGGCCAGTAGCAGCAAACGCAAGGGTTCGACAGGCGTAGACAAGCTAGCTCCTAGACTCTGCAAAGATGTAGGCGGCGGGCATTATGCCGCGCGGGTAACCAATGACCAAATGACATCGGTTATCAAATACGGCTTTTGTGTCTTGAATTACGAACAGTAGCCGCAAATTCACTCCGCATCCTGCGCGAAAGTATCAAAACCGGCAAATAGAGATAGCGTGTTGCGTCACAAGTCGGAGAGAGCAGCACAATTCTCTGAGCCTGTTAAAATGCCGGCCCATTTCGCTAACGACTCCCTGATTTCGTATGTCCCGACTCAATCCCCGGCAGCAAGAAGCCGTGAGCTACGTCGGCGGCCCTCTTTTGGTGCTCGCCGGCGCAGGCTCCGGCAAGACCAGCGTGATCACCCGCAAAATTGCGCACCTGATCCAGAGCTGCGGCATCCGCGCCCAATACATTGTCGCCATGACCTTTACCAACAAGGCCGCGCGGGAGATGAAGGAACGGGTCGGCACCCTGCTCAAGGGTGGTGAAGGCCGCGGCCTGACGGTCTGCACCTTCCACAACCTGGGCCTGAACATCATCCGCAAGGAACATGTGCGGCTGGGCTACAAACCGGGCTTCTCGATCTTCGACGAGACCGACGTCAAAGCCCTGATGACCGACATCATGCAGAAGGAATACTCGGGCGACGACGGCGTCGACGAGATCAAGAACATGATCGGCGCCTGGAAAAACGACCTGATCCTGCCGCCCGAAGCCCTGGAAAACGCGCGCAACCCCAAGGAACAGACCGCCGCCATCGTCTACACCCACTATCAGCGCACGCTCAAGGCGTTCAACGCGGTGGACTTCGACGACCTGATCCTGCTGCCGGTAAAACTGTTCCAGGAACACGACGACATCCTGGAAAAATGGCAGAACAAGGTCCGCTATCTGTTGGTGGACGAATACCAGGACACCAACGCCAGCCAGTATTTGCTGGTGAAATTGCTGATCGGCAAGCGTAACCAGTTCACCGTGGTGGGCGACGACGACCAGTCAATCTATGCCTGGCGCGGTGCCCGTCCGGAAAACCTGATGCTGCTCAAGGACGATTACCCGTCCCTGAAAGTGGTGATGCTCGAGCAAAACTACCGTTCCACCAGCCGCATCCTGCGCTGCGCTAACGTGCTGATCTCCAACAACCCGCACGAATTCGAAAAGCAGCTGTGGAGTGAGATGGGCCACGGCGATGAAATCCGTGTGATTCGTTGCCGCAACGAAGACGCCGAAGCCGAGCGCGTGGCCGTGGAAATCCTCAGCCTGCACTTGCGCACCGACCGCCCCTACAGCGACTTCGCGATTCTGTATCGCGGCAACTACCAGGCCAAGCTGATCGAGCTGAAACTGCAGCATCACCAGGTGCCTTACCGACTCTCTGGCGGCAACAGCTTTTTCGGACGTCAGGAAGTGAAAGACCTGATGGCCTACTTCCGGCTGATCGTGAACCCGGACGACGACAACGCCTTCCTGCGGGTGATCAACGTCCCACGCCGGGAGATCGGTTCGACCACGCTGGAAAAGCTGGGCAACTACGCCACTGAGCGAAAAATCTCGATGTACGCCGCCACCGACGAAATCGGCTTGGGCGAGCATCTGGACACGCGCTTCACCGATCGCCTGTCGCGCTTCAAGCGTTTCATGGACAAAGTCCGCGAGCAGTGCGCCGGCGAAGACCCGATCTCCGCCCTGCGCAGCATGGTCATGGACATCGATTACGAAAACTGGCTGCGCACCAATAGCTCCAGCGACAAGGCCGCCGATTACCGCATGGGTAACGTCTGGTTCCTGATCGAGGCGCTGAAGAACACGCTGGAGAAAGACGAAGAAGGCGAAATGACCGTCGAGGACGCCATCGGCAAACTCGTTCTGCGCGACATGCTGGAGCGTCAGCAGGAAGAGGAAGACGGCGCCGAAGGCGTGCAGATGATGACCTTGCACGCCTCCAAGGGTCTGGAATTCCCCTACGTATTTATCATGGGCATGGAAGAGGAAATTCTCCCGCACCGCTCCAGCATCGAAGCCGACACCATCGAAGAGGAACGCCGCCTGGCCTACGTCGGAATTACCCGAGCGCGTCAGACGCTGGCGTTCACCTTCGCCGCCAAGCGTAAGCAATACGGCGAGATCATCGACTGCGCGCCCAGCCGTTTCCTCGATGAACTGCCGCCGGACGATCTGGCCTGGGAAGGCAACGATGACACCCCGACCGAAGTCAAAGCGGTTCGCGGCAACAGTGCATTGGCAGATATACGCGCGATGTTAAAGCGCTAGAATCGAGCACTTTTTAACCGAACACTTTTGGCGCACAAGGCGTCAGTAGAGGACAGCTTCATGGAAGCACTACACAAGAAAATTCGCGAAGAAGGCATCGTGCTTTCCGACCAGGTCCTGAAAGTCGACGCCTTTTTGAACCATCAGATCGACCCGGCCCTGATGAAGTTGATCGGCGACGAATTCGCCACGCTGTTCAAGGACTCGGGCATCACCAAGATTGTCACCATCGAAGCCTCGGGCATCGCACCGGCGATCATGACCGGCCTGAACCTCGGCGTGCCGGTGATTTTCGCCCGCAAGCATCAGTCCCTGACCCTGACTGAAAACCTGCTGTCGGCGACCGTTTACTCGTTCACCAAGCAGACCGAAAGCACCGTGGCGATCTCCCCGCGCCACCTGACCAGCAGCGACCGCGTGCTGATCATCGACGACTTTTTGGCCAACGGTAAGGCGTCGCAAGCGCTGATTTCGATCATCAAACAGGCCGGCGCGACCGTGGCCGGTTTGGGTATTGTGATCGAGAAGTCGTTTCAGGGCGGTCGTGCGGAACTGGATGCCCAGGGTTATCGCGTTGAATCGTTGGCGCGGGTGCAGTCGCTGAAGGATGGCGTTGTAACCTTCATCGACTAGAGCCACACCGCATTTTCCGTGGGAGCGAGCCTGCTCACTCCCACATTAAACCGCGTCCGCTTGGACAACTCGGTCAACTGTGGGAGGAGCTTGCTCCGGGCGGCGTTCCGACGATGAACGATAACGCGGCGATTCAGTGATTACTCAGACACTTCGGTTCAAGCCTTTGGCAGGTCCATTCTGTAACCCGCCCCAGGCGCTCCTTCATGCATCGCCGCTTGAATGTCCGCATACAAGGCGTTCGCCTCAGTGGTGGTGATTGATCGCGAACAATCGCGCAGCACCACGCGTAAAAGCACATTTTCCTGGCCCGGCAGCAGCCCGAGCCGTTCAATTGCCTGCGCGGGTAAATCCGAGAACTCCCACCGTCCCTGGACTTGCATCTCCTCGATCCAGTCAGAGCAGTCGCCGGCCGCCTGCAACATTCTTTCAGTCAACACTTCCTCGCTCAGGCCCGGCGTTACCGCCAACGAAATGTCACGAGCAATCGACGGCAAACGAGATACCGCCGTCCATGGATTCAGATCATACATCTGCGCCTGCACTCGCACGTTCTGATCGCGCAGCAAGCGAATATCCGGAATGCCTTTTCGCAACATCGTCAGGCGATCCAGCCCCATCCCGAGCGCCAACCCTCCATGATGCTGCGGGTCTATGTTCAAGCGCTCCAGCAAAGACCTCGCAATACGACCACACTCCAGCACCTCAACCGGAGCCCCATCATTCAAGACATTCACTTCGATTCCGCCCTCTGTGTAGTGATGCGGACTATCGCTGTAGACCCAACGCTTGTCAGGAACGGCGGACTTAAGGATATCGCCGACCAAACGCAACAGATGTTCGTGCGTCGCCAGTTCCGGATCACCCAGAACCCAAATATCCATTTGATGCGGTTCAGCGCAATGCCAACGATCCCGACTATCACGACGGAAAGTAATACCTGGTGCTGCCAGCAATATCGTTTGTCCCGGCTGTCGCACCTGAGCCGCTCGCTGAAGCGCTGCCGGGATCTGGCTGGTGGTTTGTGTCCGCAATAACGAGTGCTCATCGACCCAACGGGTGTGTTCACTCCCCAGCGTAACCTCTGTCGGGTCATAACCGAGTAAACCGTAATTTTCTTCAGCAGAGACAATCCTCGGCCCGGTTTGTAGTTGCGCTTGAGGCCAACCTTTTTCAGAGAGTCCTTTGAGGATTTCATTTAGCAGCAGGTGGACTGCGTGATCGGGATCTTTTGTTTCGGTTAGATCAGCCAGTAACAGGGCTTGTTTAAGTGCGGCGTCTGTAACAGTTTTCCTTGAAGACGTGTCCATGCTCTTTCTCTCGACAATGGGTCCTTGCCGACAAGGTACACAGCCGTTGGGGTGTATAGCCGTAGAGCGGGAAAAATCAGAAGGGGCTGACAGCCCAGTCTTACTCCGCAAACGTGCAAATTTAGAAGGAGTTTATGTGTAGGTCTCGGTTCGCTTGATATTTTCCTGGGCAAGCCCGCTCCACATTTGATCAGTGTCGTACACAAAATTTGTGTTCTCTGGAGATCCAAGTGGGAGCGAGCCTGCTCGCGATGAACGATTACACGGTTTCCCGGTGGTTACTTGGACACCTTGACGTTATCCAGCATCCGGTTCACTGCCAGTTCCGCCAACATGATGACCTGTTGAATCGCCATCGCCGTGTGCCGATGTGGCCCTTCCAGATAACCCGCGAAGTCGCTGGTCATGACGCTGGCCGAGGCGAGTGATTCGCAAGTGTGCGCCAGCAGGTCTTCATCTCTGATATCCGGCGCGACCATGAACATGGTGCTCGGTTTGCGGGCGACCGGGGATTTGAGGATGGAGGGGTTGAGGTAGTGATCGAGGGCGCGGTCGGCGGCTTCGTGGAGTTTTCTTGAATCGAGTGATTCGTAGGGGGATGCCGGATCGGTGTCTGGCGGATTGGGCGTAATTTTGCACATAGTATTCTTTTCCTGATGGGCAGCCACGCCTCGCTACTAATACGAGGGGTGGCGGCTGTACGCAGGTTAGTAGACCGGGGAAAAGAAGAAAGCCGGCGCACCCGAGGGCGCCCTACGCACAGCCACCATCAAATACAGGCATGGAAATACCTGTCTGACGGACGCTCGTGCGACCTTCTCATACCACGGGCTACTAAACCCGATCACTGGGAATCAGTGACGGAAATCAAGTTACCGAGGGTGTCCATAGCGCACAAGCCGGCGGATTCTGGCGTAGTCGTAGGCAATGCCGCAAGGTGCTGTAGCTTTCAGGAAGTAACTCTAAACACCTTTAAACAGGCACTTCGAGCTGGTTCCTATATCGCGGGCAAGCCCGCTCCCACAGGTTTTTGTGGTGGCTGTTACTGCGCGGTGGCCTTCAGGCCGGTGAGCAACAACCGCTGAAACAAATCCTCTTTCAGCCCTTCCGGTTTCGTCAGCTGCATCCTTTCCAGATGCACCGGAAATTCCGAAGCCGCTGGCGCATCCAGCGCCGCCTTGCCCAATTCCAGAATCTCTGTGAGCTTGAACTTGCTCTTCAACCAATTCAGCGCCCGCAATAAGTCCCGTTCCTCAGCAGTGAAATCGCAGCCCAGCGGATATTCCGGAAACAGATTCGAATGCCGACCCTGAATAGCCTGCAAACGCTGTGGGCTGTTGTCGGCGAAACGCGGATCGAGGCGAAAATGCTTCGGCAATTTGCCAATGCTCTGCGCCTGCTCAATCAGTCCCGACTGGAAACGTGAGTCGCTGATGTTCAGCAACGCCTCGATCACCGCTGCGTCGGTCTTGCCCCGCAAATCGGCGATGCCGTACTCGGTGACGACGATGTCCCGCAGATGCCGTGGAATCGTGCAGTGGCCGTATTGCCAGACGATATTCGAACTGACTTCACCGCCCGACTCGCGCCAACTGCGCAGCAGCAGGATCGAGCGCGCGCCTTCGAGCGCATGACCCTGGACGACGAAGTTGTATTGCCCGCCGACACCGCTCAGCACCCGCCCGTCTTCGAGTTGATCGGCCACGCCGGCGCCGAGCAGGGTCATGATGAAGACCGTGTTGATGAAGCGCGCATCGAGACGTTGCAAGCGTTTGAGTTCTTCCTGACCGTAGAGCTCGTTGATGTAACTGATGCGGGTCATGTTGAATTCGAGCCGTTTGCCTTGAGGCATCTCCCGCAGGCGCTCATAGAAACTGCGCGGCCCGAGGAAAAACCCGCCATGCACGCAGATCCCGTCGGTTTGTGCGGCCTCATTCAGCGTGCCGGCATTCGCCTGCTGCTGGGTCGGCACGTCCGGGTAGACCTTGCGCCGCACGATCCCGGCGTCGGCCAACACCAGCAAGCCGTTGACGAACATTTCGCTGCAACCGTAAAGGCCCCTGGCGAACGGTTCGATGCCTCCTTCGCGCTCAATCAATTGCGCCCACTGGCTGAGATTCAAATCCGTCAGCAACGCCTTGTAACCGTCACTGTCAGCCTGCCGCGCCAGCAACGCCGCCGTCAGGGCATCGCCCATGGCGCCGATGCCGATTTGCAAGGTGCCGCCGTCGCGCACCAGCGTGCTGGCGTGCAGCCCAATGAAATGATCCTGAAAGCCCACCGGCATGTTCGGCGTGGAAAACAGCGTGGTGCTGTCCTTCGCGTCGATCAGCAGGTCGAAGGTGTCGATGCCGATTTCCGCGTCCCCCGGCATGTACGGCAAATCGTTGTGTACCTGCCCCACCATCAGGATCGTTTCCCCCGCCGCCCGGCGTTTGGCAATCATCGGCAACAGGTCGAGGGTGATGTCCGGGTTGCAACTCAGGCTCAAGCGATCGGGCTGCTCGGCATGGCTGGCCACCAGTTGCGCCACCAGGTTCAAACCAGCGGCATTGATGTCCCGTGCGGCATGGCTGTAATTGCTGCTGACGTAATCCTGCTGGGCCGGTGCGCTGTTAAGCAGGCTGCCGGGTTGCAGGAAGAATTGAAGGACGTGAATGTTGCTCGGCAGGCTGTCGCGATGCAGGTCGGCGAGAAAATCCAGTTCCGGGTAATCGCCGAACACCCGTTCGATGAAGGGTTCAAGGAAGCGCTTTTGCAAGCCGTCGCCCAATGGCGGGCGTCCGAGGCACAGGGCGGTGTAGATCGTCAGTTGCCGTTCGGGCAGTTGCGCGATCCGTCGATACAGCGCGTTGACGAAGTGATTGGGCTTGCCCAGCCCCAGCGGCAATCCCATGTGAATGTGCGCCGGCAATCGCGCCAGGACGTCATCGACCGCCTGTTCGATAGAACACAACTGCACCATCTGATCCTCCCGCCGTTCCATGAATTGGGGTTGGGTCTTTGCAGCAAAGAATAGCTTCAGGGAAAAATCGCAGATACAAAAAAGCCGCTCGAAAGCGGCTTTTCGTTGAAGACCGGGCTTACTTCAGGCCAGACATCTTCTGGATGGCGCCCTTGAGATCGGCATCGGAGCAATCGGCGCAGGTGCCTTTTGGTGGCATCGCGTTGATGCCGGAGATGGCTTTCGCCAGCAAACCGTCAAGGCCGCCTTCTTTCTTGGCGCGCTCGCCCCAGGCTGCAGCATCGCCGACTTTCGGTGCGCCTAACAGGCCGGTGCCGTGGCATGCGTTGCAATGTTTTGCAATCACTGAGTCAGGAGTTTTGGCATCACCACCACCCGCAGAAGCAGCAACTTCCATCCCCTTGCACTCTTTGCCCTGAACACAGACTTGACCAACAGGTTCAAGGCGCTTGGCGATTTCATCGTTGGTCGCAGCTTGTGCGTTGACAGCCCAGAGGGCCAATACGGTTGCTGGTACGGCCAGCATTTTCATAATTAGGTTCACGCGTACACCCTCAATGGTGGCTAGTCACGCCTACGGCCACGGTTCGCAGGCGGGCGCAAGTATAGCGGTAAGCCCGCCACACTGAAACAACCCCAAAGTCGAAGGGGTTTTATCGTGGAGTGGGAATACAGCAAGGGCGTCTCCACTATCCGGGCAGGACGCCTTTTCTTTTAGAAATTCGCTGGTGTGGCTGCGCTGATTAGTCGCGCCGGGGCATCGAACGGATTACGGAAGCGGTGCGGCTTGGTACTTTCAAAGTAGTAGCTGTCGCCGGCTTCGAGCACAAATGTTTCGAGCCCGACCACCAGTTCCAGCCGACCTTCCACCAGAATTCCGGTTTCCTCACCCTCATGGGTGAGCATCTCGTCACCGGTGTCGGCGCCTGGCGGGTAGATTTCGTTGAGGAACGCGATAGCCCGGCTCGGGTGAGCCCGACCGACCAGTTTCATGGTCACTGCCCCATCGGAAATATCGATCAGCTCGTGGGCTTTGTAGACGATCTGAGTCGGTTTTTCCTGCAGGATTTCTTCGGAAAAGAACTCGACCATGGACATGGGAATCCCACCCAGCACTTTCCTCAGCGAACTGATCGAGGGGCTGACGCTGTTCTTCTCGATCATCGAAATGGTGCTGTTGGTAACACCCGCGCGTTTGGCGAGCTCACGCTGGGAAAGACCTTTGAGCTTACGGATCGATTGCAGTCGTTCACCGACGTCCAATGCTGGAGCCTCCAGGGATTCAGGTTGCAGGAATATTGAGCGTTATCATGGCGACAGCGTTCAGTATTTACAACACTTGGGCCTGAATCCGGTTTGGCGAAGCGACTTTCGGTCGGGAACGTTTTTCGTCAGGCCCCGGAATAGAGCAGCGGCACTCGACGCAGGTTGCAGAAGATCTGGTAAGGAATCGTGCCCGCGGCGGCCGCGATGTCACTGGCGAGGATATTTTTACCCCACAACTCGACGGGCGAACCGAGACCGGCTTGCGGCACGTCGGTCAGGTCGACGCAGAGCATGTCCATCGATACCCGGCCCAGTAACTGACTACGCTGCCCGGCCACCAACACCGGCGTGCCGCTCGGCGCCTGGCGCGGATAACCGTCGGCATAACCCATGGCCACCACGCCCACGCGCATCGGCTTGGTGGTGACGAATTTCGCGCCGTAACCAATTGGCTCGCCGGCCGGCAGTTCACGCACGCTAATCACTTTCGATTCCAGGGTCATCACCGGTTGCAGGCGAGACGCCACGGCATTGACCTCTTCGAACGGTGTCGCACCGTAGAGCATGATGCCCGGGCGTACCCAATCGCTCGGAATCTGCGGCCAACCGAGCACCGCCGGCGAATTACACAGGCTGATTTCAGCCGACAAACCCTGACGCGCCGCTTCGAACACCGCGACCTGCTCGGCGCTGGTCTGGCAATGCAGTTCATCGGCGCGAGCGAAGTGACTCATCAGCACGATCTTCGCCACTTTGCCGCTGGCCAGCAGCCGTTGATAGGCCGCCTGGTAATCCGCCGGGTGCAAGCCAACCCGATGCATGCCCGAGTCGAGCTTGAGCCAGACCGTGATCGGTTTGCTCAACGTGGCTTTTTCGATGGCTTCGAGCTGCCATAGCGAATGCACCACGCACCAGAAGTCATGCTCGACGATCAGCGACAGCTCATCGGCTTCGAAAAAACCTTCGAGTAACAACACCGGCGCACGAATCCCGGCGGCGCGCAGCTCCAACGCTTCTTCGATGCACGCCACGGCAAACCCGTCCGCCTCGGCTTCCAGTGCCTGGGCGCAGCGCACCGCGCCATGGCCATAGGCATCGGCCTTGATCACCGCGAGGGCCTTGGCCCCCGTGACTTCACGGGCGATCCGGTAGTTGTGACGCAGGGCTTGAAGGTCGATCAGGGCACGGGCTGGACGCATGGCGGCAGACTTCTAGTCGGTCATTGGAATAAAAAACCGGCGCTGGCTGACAGCGTGAACCGCCAACAGCACCGGGAGAGGGATTTTTCTGGCTGAGCGTTATGGCAGCGCGGCGACAACCGACAGCTCGACCAGGATTTGCGGTTCGCACAGCTTCGATTCGACCGTCGCGCGGGCCGGGGCGACGCCTTTTGGCAGCCACTGGTCCCACACCGAATTCATGCCTTCAAAGTGCGCGTCGATGTCTTTCAGGTAAATCGTCACCGACAGCAGACGGCTCTTGTCGGTCCCGGCCAGATCCAGCAAGCGCTCGATGTTGGCGAGGGTTTCACGGGTCTGCTGTTCAATCCCGGCGCTCATGTCATCGCCGACCTGCCCTGCCAGATACACCGTGCTGTTATGGACAACGATCTGGCTCATGCGCTCATTGGTGAGCTGGCGCTGGATTGACATGTTTTGCGGACTCCTTGAGTTTGTTGCCGTAACGGGAAATACCGAGGCCTTCGGCGCTGATCTGCGGGGTTCTTTTCGCCATCAGGTCAGCCAGCAAACGACCGGAGCCACAGGCCATGGTCCAGCCGAGCGTGCCGTGGCCCGTGTTCAAGAACAGGTTTTTGAACGGCGTAGCCCCGACAATCGGCGTGCCGTCCGGAGTGGTCGGACGCAGGCCGGTCCAGAAACTTGCCTGGGCCAGATCGCCGCCCTGAGGATAAAGGTCGTTGACGATCATCTCCAGGGTTTCGCGCCGACGTGGGTTCAACGACAGGTCAAAACCGGCAATTTCCGCCATGCCGCCGACGCGGATGCGGTTGTCGAAACGGGTGATCGCGACCTTGTAAGTCTCGTCGAGAATAGTCGAAGTCGGGGCCATCGCCGGGTTGATGATCGGCACGGTCAGTGAATAGCCTTTGAGCGGATACACTGGCGCCTTGATCCCCAACGGCTTGAGCAATTGCGGCGAGTAGCTGCCGAGGGCCAGCACGTAGCGGTCGGCGGTTTCCAGCTTGCCGTCGATCCACACGCCGTTGATGCGATCACCGGCGAAGTCGAGGCGCTGAATGTCCTGGCCGAAACGGAATTCCACACCCAGTTTCGTGGCCATCTCGGCCAGGCGGGTGGTGAATATCTGGCAATCGCCGGTCTGGTCATTCGGCAGGCGCAAGGCACCGGCGAGGATATCGGTGACACTGGCCAGGGCCGGTTCGACCCGGGCAATGCCCGCGCGGTCGAGCAGTTCGAACGGTACGCCGGACTCTTTCAGCACCGCGATGTCTTTGGCGGCGCCATCAAGCTGCGCCTGGGTGCGGAACAGCTGGGTAGTCCCCAGGCTGCGGCCTTCGTAGGCAATGCCGGTTTCGGCGCGCAATTCGTCGAGGCAGTCGCGGCTGTACTCGGACAGGCGCACCATGCGCTCCTTGTTCACCGCGTAACGGCTGGCGGTGCAGTTGCGCAGCATCTGCGCCATCCACAGGTATTGGTCGATGTCGGCGGTGGCCTTGATCGCCAACGGCGCGTGACGCTGCAATAGCCACTTGATGGCTTTGAGTGGCACGCCCGGCGCGGCCCACGGCGAGGCATAACCCGGCGAAACCTGCCCGGCGTTGGCGAAACTGGTTTCCATGGCCGCTGCTGGTTGACGATCGACCACCGTCACTTCAAAGCCGGCCCGTGCCAGATAATAGGCACTGGCGGTACCGATGACGCCGCTACCCAAGACCAGAACGCGCATTTTCATATCCCTCATCGCGGCTTACCGCTGACGTTTATTGTGCAGACCGAAGATGTGGGCAGTTTAAAAAAGATTAGCCAGTGCTTTTCACTATATAAGTGCTTATATTTGGCGACAATTCTCGGCAAAAACCCTTTTCACGGAGGCGCATCCCCTATGCGGACCAACACTCAGACCAAACGTGAGCTGGACAAGATCGACCGCAACATCCTGCGGATCCTGCAAGCGGACGGGCGCATTTCCTTCACCGAGCTGGGGGAAAAGGTCGGGCTCTCCACCACGCCCTGCACCGAGCGGGTACGGCGACTGGAGCGCGAAGGGATCATCATGGGCTACAACGCCCGCCTGAATCCGCAGCATCTGAAGGGTAGCCTGCTGGTGTTCGTCGAGATCAGCCTCGACTACAAATCCGGCGATACTTTCGAAGAGTTCCGACGCGCGGTGCTGAAATTGCCCCACGTGCTGGAATGCCATTTGGTGTCAGGGGATTTCGATTATCTGGTGAAGGCGCGGATTTCCGAGATGGCCTCGTACCGCAAACTGCTGGGCGATATCCTGCTCAAGCTGCCGCATGTGCGCGAATCCAAGAGCTATATCGTGATGGAAGAAGTGAAAGAGAGCCTGAACCTGCCGATTCCGGATTGAGCCTAGACAGATCATTCCCACTCTCCGCGTGGGAATGCCTCAACGGACGCTCCGCGTTCGGCTCTTGGGACGCAGAGCGTCCCGGGCTGCATTCCCACGCAGAGCGTGGGAACGATCAAACGAGGACCTGCCGGGTGCTGGCCATGTACTCATGAATCTGCTTCTCGACCCGCGGATGGATCAGCTCCGCCGGCCGTCGCCCGTTGGGGCATGGCAACGTCTTGGTAGTACCGAACAGCCGACAGATCAGCGGTCGTTCGTCATACACCGTGCAGCCGTTGGGGCCCAGATGGACGCAATTGAGTTCATCCATCGCCGCATCCTGCTCGGCCCGGGTCTTGCGCGGCAGACGGGACATTTCTTCGGGCGAGGTGGTCACCGGCCCACAACAGTCATGGCAGCCGGGCACGCACTCGAAAGAGGGAATCTGCTGGCGCAGGGTGCGAATTTTCTGGCTGTTGCAACTCATCGAAGCGGCGACCGAATGCGAAATAGACCGGGATTCTGACGCAAAAGCCCCGATCCAGACAGCGCCAACCGACCGGTGTTGCCCGTGTCCGAAGCGGCGGCTTATGCTCCGTCAACTTTTTCAAACACACGAACTCAGGATGACGCACATGAACGCCCCCGTTCAGCAACCAGCCCCGAGCCATCAACACGCGGCCTCTTATTACGCCGCCAGCAGCCTGCCGCAACCCGATCTTGCGGTGCTCACAGGTGAGCTGGTTGCGGACGTATGCGTGGTGGGCGGTGGGTTCTCCGGGCTGAACACCGCGATTGAATTGGCCGAACGTGGCTTCAGCGTGGTGCTGCTGGAAGCGCACAAGATCGGTTGGGGCGCCAGCGGACGCAATGGCGGGCAATTGATTCGCGGCGTCGGCCATGGCCTCGATCAGTTCACCAACGTGATCGGCGTCGATGGTGTGCGCCAGATGAAATTGATGGGGCTGGAAGCGGTGGAAATCGTCCGACAGCGGATCGAGCGTTTTCAGATCCCTTGCGACCTGACCTGGGGTTACTGCGACCTCGCCAACAAAGCCCAGGACCTGGAAGGCTTCGCCGAAGACGCCATCGAGCTGCACAACCTCGGTTACCGTTACGAAACCCGCCTGCTGCAAGCCAATGAAATGCACAGCGTGGTGGGTTCCGATCGCTACGTCGGCGGCTTGATCGACATGGGCTCCGGGCATCTGCACCCTTTAAACCTGGCACTCGGCGAAGCGGCTGCCGCTCGGCAATTGGGCGCGAAGCTGTTCGAACGATCGGCGGTGACCCGCATCGATTACGGCCCCGAGGTCAAAGTCCACACAGCCCAGGGCTCGGTCCGTGCCAAGACGTTGGTGCTGGGTTGTAACGCCTACCTTAACGATCTCAACCCGGAACTCGGCGGTAAAGTACTGCCCGCCGGCAGTTACATCATCGCCACCGAACCCTTGAGTGAAGAGCAGGCTCACACAGTGCTGCCGCAAAACATGGCGGTCTGTGATCAACGGGTGGCGCTGGATTACTACCGACTCTCGGCGGACCGACGCTTGCTGTTCGGCGGCGCCTGCCATTATTCAGGACGCGACCCGAAAGACATCGCCGCCTACATGCGACCGAAGATGCTGCAGGTATTCCCGCAACTGGCCGGAGTGAAAATCGACTTTCAATGGGGCGGGATGATCGGCATCGGCGCCAATCGCCTGCCGCAGATCGGCCGGCTCAAAGAGCAGCCGAATGTGTATTACGCCCAGGCTTATTCCGGTCATGGGTTGAACGCTACACACTTGGCGGGCAGGTTGTTGGCGGAGGCCATCAGTGGTCAGCAGAGTGGAGGGTTCGATCTGTTTGCCAAAGTGCCACATATCACCTTCCCCGGTGGCAAACATTTGCGTTCGCCGTTGTTGGCGTTGGGGATGCTTTGGCATCGGATGAAGGAGTTGGTCTGATCGGCTAGCTGTGTTCTGACAGGCCCCATCGCGGCATAGGTATCTACACAAATCCCAATCCTGGTCTATAAAAGGACGGCATGGATATCAAATGACCGGACTAGATGCCCGACTGACAAAACGATACGACGAGTTAGTCATGGGACACAGTAATGGACTACCGGCTTTGGCCTTTGCGCAGACTCAAGCACTTTGGAGATTCTTGAGCAATGACCGGGTCAGACCTGTAGATCTGGTCAAACACTTGCTGGCCCTGGCCCATGAGGGGTGCCAAAACGATTGCGATGATTACACCCCTGCACTACACCCCACAGGAACTGGCGGGTTTTGCGAAAGAAGCCATCGGCTGGGTGGCCAGCCGATGACTTTAGAGATGTGTAGATACCCCATGCTCGTCGCGGGCAAGCCTGCACACAGTTTGATCTGCACCCAAAAAGTTGGACACCAATCCTAATTTTGGGGTCAGATCAGTTTTTTTATGTAACTGGATTTCAGCAACGGCCTTCGAGAATCGCTGCGTAGCCTTCGCGGAAACTCGGATATTTCGGTTCCCAGCCCAACGCCTTCGCCCGGGCATTGCTGCAGCGTTTGCTGCCAGCACGACGCACGCTCGCATCCTCGGCCCATTCGGTCACGCCCAGATACTCACGCAACCAGCCCACCACCTCTGCCAACGGCGCGGGCGCATCGTCGACGCCTATATAGACATCATCCAGCGTCACACCACGCTGATCCGCCTCGAGCAGGAATGCCAATAACCCCGCCGCATCGTCGACGTGAATGCGGTTGGCATACAACGGTGGATCGATCACCACGCGATATCCGCGACGAACCTGAGTCAGCAGCCATTCGCGCCCCGGTCCGTAAATGCCGGTCAAGCGCACGATGCTGGCCGGGATGCCGCTATTAAGGGCAACCTGCTCGGCTTCGAGCATCACACGCCCAGAATAGCCAGCCGCCACGGCCGGCGAGGTCTCGTCGACCCACTCGCCCTCCTGCTGGCCATAAACACTACTGCTGGAAACGAACAGCAGGCGTTCGGGCACCTGCCCGTAGTCGTCCAGCCACTCCAGCACATGCCGCAAGCCCTGAACATAGGCGGCGCGGTAACCGGCTTCATCGTGATCGGTCGCGGCCGCGCAATACACCAGGTAATCCACCGCACCGATTGGCCAGGTCGCCGGACAGTCTTTATTGAACAGGTCGCCGGCAACGCCAATCACACCCTCGGGCAGACGTGAGACGTCGCGCCGCAAGCCGTGAACCTCCCACCCCGAAACCAGCAATTGCGTGGCCAGACGACTACCGACATCACCACAGCCGGCGATCAAAACAGTAGGCGCGGACATCAGAAAACTCCTATTGGAAAGCTACAGACTAGCGCCGGCAAAGGTCACGCGGCTAGCAATGAAGGAAAAAAAGATACTCTATTACTTTTGTTAACAAGAATTACTTGCAATAATGCCCGCCACTTTTGTTCTCGGCCTCACGAGGCCTGGAAGAACATTTACCGTCTTTTCCTTTCAGGTCCGGCCAGCATGACACCCAATCAATTCCCCGCTTCGCCAACCAAACGACCTCGCGCCTGGAGCGCAGTGGCCGCCCTGCTGCTCAGCCTGATGCTGGCGCCGACCGCCGCCTTCGCCGATGCACAAGCACCGGTCACGCAGCCTGCTGCCGCTCAAACACCCGTCGCGCCTGCCGTGACACCTGCCGCGACCGATCCGGTCCAGGCCGTAGACGCCGCCGATGTGCCGGAAGTCCTCGAAGCCGACAACACACTGGGCATGGCCCATGACCTGTCGCCGTGGGGCATGTACCAGAATGCCGACATCATCGTGAAGATTGTGATGATCGGTCTGGCCATTGCTTCGATCATCACCTGGACTATCTGGATCGCCAAGGGCTTCGAGCTGATGGGCGCCAAGCGTCGTCTGCGCACTGAAATCGCTCACCTGAAAAAAGCCGCCACCCTTAAAGAAGCCAGCGCAACAGCGGCCAAAGAAGGCACCCTCGCCAACTTGCTGGTCCACGACGCACTGGAAGAAATGCGCCTGTCGGCCAACAGCCGCGAAAAAGAAGGCATCAAGGAACGCGTGAGCTTCCGCCTCGAGCGCCTCGTCGCCGCCTGCGGTCGCAACATGAGCAGCGGCACCGGCGTGCTGGCCACCATCGGTTCCACCGCGCCGTTCGTCGGCCTGTTCGGCACCGTGTGGGGCATCATGAACAGCTTCATCGGCATCGCCAAAACCCAGACCACCAATCTCGCTGTCGTAGCGCCCGGCATCGCCGAAGCCCTGCTGGCGACCGCGCTGGGCCTGGTTGCAGCGATTCCTGCGGTGGTCATCTACAACGTCTTCGCCCGCTCCATCGCCGGTTACAAGGCGCAAGTGTCCGACGCCTCGGCAGAAGTCCTGCTGCTGGTCAGCCGTGACCTCGACCACCTGCCGACCGAGCGCAGCTCGCAACCGCACATGGTGAAAGTGGGGTAATCGGCCATGGGCCTGCATTTGAAAGAAGGCGCAGACGACGATCTGGCCGAGAACCACGAAATCAACGTCACGCCATTCATCGACGTGATGCTGGTGCTGTTGATCATCTTCATGGTGGCGGCTCCGCTGGCCACCGTGGACATCAAGGTCGACCTGCCTGCTTCCACCGCCAAACCGGCGCCGCGACCAGAGAAACCGGTGTTCCTCAGCGTGAAAGCTGACCAGCGCCTGTTCCTCGGCGAAGACGAAGTGAAGGCCGAGACCCTTGGCGCCACACTCGACGCCAAGACGAAGGGCAAGAAAGACACGACGATCTTCTTCCAGGCTGACAAAGGCGTGGACTACGGCGACCTGATGAGCGTGATGGACGCCCTACGTGCCGCCGGTTACCTGAAGGTCGGCCTGGTCGGACTCGAGACGGCAGCCAAGAAATGATCAACACGCGCCAAAAGCTGACGCGTTACAGCGGGAGCCTGGCCGTGGTGCTGGGCGTCCATGCACTGGCCATTGCGCTGGCGCTGAACTGGACGTCGCGCCCGCCGATCGAACTGCCGCCGCAGGCGATGATGGTCGAACTGGCGCCGGTTCCGGCCCCGCCACCACCCGCACCGCCGAAGGTGATCACGCCGCCGCAGCCACCGGCCCCGGTGGAAGAACTGCCGATCCCGAAGCTGGCAGAAGCGCCGAAGGCCGAGATTGCCGTGCCCAAGCCGGTCAAACCCAAGCCCAAGCCTCAACCGCCCAAGCCTGTGGAGAAAAAACCGGAACCGCCAAAGGAAAAGCCTTCCGAGGAAAAACCGAGCGACGCGCAACCGACCCAGGCACCGACGGAGAAATCCGCTCAGCCGGCACCCGGTCCATCCCCCGCACAGCAAGCCGCCAAGGCCAGCTGGCAAGGCACCCTGCTCGCGCACCTGGCCAAGTACAAAAAGTACCCGGCCAGTGCCCAGGCGCGAGGCAAGGAAGGCTTGAACCGTCTGCGTTTCGTGGTGGATGCTGAAGGCAATGTGTTGTCGTTCGAACTGGTGGGCCGCTCCGGCAACGCCGATCTGGACCGGGCCACCCTGGAAATGATCCGCCGCGCCCAACCACTGCCCAAGCCACCGGCCGACATGCTGAACAACGGCACCATCGAAATTACTGCACCGTTTGTTTACTCGCTGGAACGCCGCCGCTAAGACACCGCCGAACCACTGTAGGAGCGAGCTTGCTCGCGAAGGAGGCGAACGATAGCTTGAAGCCTGACACCCCGCGGCGGTCTCAGGCTTTTCGCGAGCAAGCTCACTCCTACACACACTCCGTCTGATAACGTGCGTCTATCGATTGCAGCCGGTATGCTTGGCCCGCAACTTCATGGACGCTTGCTATGACTCTGACAGAATTACGCTACATCGTTACCCTCGCCCAAGAGCAGCACTTCGGCCACGCGGCCGAGCGTTGCCACGTCAGCCAGCCGACCCTGTCGGTGGGCGTGAAAAAGCTTGAAGACGAACTCGGTGTGCTGATTTTCGAGCGCAGCAAGAGTGCCGTGCGCCTGACCCCGGTCGGCGAAGGCATTGTCGCCCAGGCACAGAAAGTCCTGGAACAGGCCCAAGGCATCCGCGAACTGGCCCAGGCTGGCAAGAACCAGCTGACCGCCCCGCTGAAAGTCGGCGCGATCTACACCGTCGGCCCGTACCTGTTCCCGCACCTGATTCCACAACTGCACCGGGTCGCTCCGCAGATGCCGTTGTACATCGAAGAAAACTTTACCCACGTGCTGCGCGACAAACTGCGCAACGGCGAGCTCGACGCGATCATCATCGCCCTGCCGTTCAACGAAGCCGACGTGCTGACCTTGCAGCTCTACGACGAGCCGTTCTACGTCTTGATGCCGGCCCAGCACCCGTGGACGCAAAAAGAATCCATCGACGCCGCCCTGCTCAACGACAAGAGCCTGTTGCTGCTCGGCGAAGGCCATTGCTTCCGCGATCAGGTGCTGGAAGCCTGCCCGACGCTGACCAAGGGCAACGACGGTGCCAAGCACACCACGGTGGAATCCAGCTCACTGGAAACCATCCGCCACATGGTCGCGTCCGGCCTCGGTATTTCGATCCTGCCGCTGTCGGCGGTGGACAGTCATCACTACGCTCCCGGCGTGATCGAAGTGCGCCCACTGAGCGCGCCCGTGCCGTTCCGCACCGTGGCCATCGCCTGGCGCGCGAGCTTCCCGCGGCCGAAGGCGATTGAAATCCTTGCCGATTCCATTCGCCTGTGCTCGGTGGCCAAGCCGCCAGCACCGGTGGTTGCCGGTTAAGTCGCTGCCATGACCGAGTTGTCGCAAGTGTCGGTGACGGCACTCAAGGGTGTCGGCGAAGCCATGGCCGAGAAACTGGCCAAGGTCGGCCTGGAGAATCTTCAGGACGTGCTGTTCCATCTGCCGTTGCGCTATCAGGACCGCACTCGCGTGGTCCCGATCGGCCATTTGCGACCGGGTCAGGATGCAGTGATCGAAGGCACCGTCAGCGGTGCCGACGTGGTCATGGGCCGGCGCCGCAGTTTGGTTGTCCGTCTGCAGGACGGTACCGGCGGGCTCAGCCTGCGCTTCTATCATTTCAGCAACGCCCAGAAAGAAGGCCTCAAACGCGGCACGCGCATCCGCTGCTACGGCGAAGCGCGGCCCGGTGCGTCGGGGCTGGAGATCTACCACCCGGAATACCGCGCCATCACCGGCGACGAGCCGCCGCCGGTGGATGAAACCCTGACCCCGGTCTACCCGCTCACCGAAGGCCTGACCCAACAACGCCTGCGCCAACTGTGCATGCAAACCCTGACCCTGCTCGGCCCTAGCAGCCTGCCCGACTGGCTGCCGACCGAACTGGCCCGGGACTATCAACTGGCGCCGCTGGCCGATGCGATCCGCTACCTGCATCACCCGCCCGCCGATGCCGATGTCGACGAACTCGCCCTCGGTCATCACTGGGCCCAGCATCGGCTGGCCTTCGAAGAACTGCTGACCCATCAACTGTCCCAGCAGCGCCTGCGCGAAAGCATGCGTGCTCTGCGCGCGCCGGCCATGCCAAAAGCCACGAAGCTGCCCGCTCAGTATTTGGCCAACCTCGGCTTCACACCGACCGGCGCCCAACAACGGGTCGGCAACGAAATCGCTTACGACCTCAGTCAGCACGAACCGATGTTGCGGCTGATTCAGGGCGATGTGGGTGCCGGCAAAACCGTGGTCGCCGCCCTCGCCGCACTTCAGGCGCTGGAAGCGGGTTATCAGGTCGCGCTAATGGCGCCCACTGAAATCCTCGCCGAACAGCACTTCATCACCTTCAAGCGCTGGCTCGAACCGCTGGGCATTGAAGTCGCATGGCTCGCCGGCAAGCTCAAGGGCAAGAACCGCATAGCCGCGCTGGAGCAAATCGCCAATGGTACGCCGATGGTGGTCGGCACCCACGCGCTGTTCCAGGACGAAGTGCAATTCAAGAACCTGGCGCTGGCGATCATTGACGAACAACACCGCTTCGGCGTGCAGCAGCGCCTGGCATTGCGACAGAAAGGCGTCGGCGGGCGGATGTGTCCGCACCAGCTGATCATGACCGCCACGCCAATCCCACGGACGCTGGCCATGAGCGCCTACGCCGACCTCGACACCTCGATCCTCGACGAACTGCCGCCCGGCCGTACGCCCGTAAACACGGTATTGGTCACCGATACCCGGCGCGTCGAAGTGATCGAACGGGTGCGCGGTGCCTGCGCCGAAGGGCGACAAGCCTATTGGGTATGCACGCTGATCGAAGAGTCTGAAGAGCTGACCTGCCAGGCCGCCGAAACCACTTTTGAAGACCTCACCGCCGCCCTCGGCGAGTTGAAAGTCGGCTTGATCCACGGCCGCATGAAGCCCGCCGAGAAAGCCGCGGTGATGGCCGAGTTCAAGGCCGGCAACCTGCAACTGCTGGTCGCCACCACGGTGATCGAAGTCGGCGTCGACGTGCCCAACGCCAGCCTGATGATCATCGAAAACCCCGAACGCCTCGGGCTCGCGCAACTGCACCAACTGCGTGGCCGTGTCGGTCGGGGCAGCGCCGTCAGCCACTGCGTGCTGCTTTACCATCCGCCGCTGTCGCAGATCGGTCGTCAGCGGCTGGGTATCATGCGTGAAACCAACGACGGTTTTGTCATCGCCGAAAAAGACCTCGAACTACGCGGCCCCGGCGAAATGCTCGGCACGCGCCAGACCGGTCTGCTGCAATTCAAGGTCGCGGACCTGATGCGCGATGCCGATTTGCTGCCCGCCGTACGCGACGCCGCCCAGGCATTGCTCGAGCGTTGGCCGGATCACGTCAGCCCGCTGCTCGACCGCTGGCTACGCCATGGGCAGCAATACGGCCAAGTGTGAGCACTGTCGCAGTTTCTGGGCCCTGGCTTTAAACAAGCTGGTTATACTCCTGCAATTGTTTGCAAACGGATACAGACCATGACAGAAGCTGCCCTCGCCCCCGCCCCCCCGCACGCTCCGTCTGTTATTCGGCTGCTGCTTGGCAAGCTGGGCATCGCCTACGAAGAAGTCCTCGACCATCATGGCCTGAACGCCGCGCGTAAAGTTCAGGCGGTTTTGCTGGACGATGCCGTCGGCGCGCTCATGGTGCTGTTCCCCCAGAGCCAATTGCTCGACCTCAATCGCCTTGCCGAACTCACCGGCCGCCGGTTGACTGCTGTATCCACCGAACGCCTGGTAAAAATGCTCGGCAAACACAACCTGAGCCTGCTGCCCGGCCTGCCGGCACTCTCCAACTCGCCGTGTCTGTATGAAGAAAGCCTGCTGCGCGAACCGACGTTGCTGATCAACTCGGGCGAGCCGGGCGTGCTGCTGGAAATCTCCAGCGACGATTTCAAAACCATGCTCACCAAGGCCAGCGTCGCCAATTTCGCCGAAGCCGTGAACAGTATTCGCCCGAACCTCGACCGCCCCGATGATGACCGCGAGGAAATCACCCAGGCCGTGCAAGCGTTCACCGCGCGGCGCATCCAGCAACGTCTGGAAGAGACCATCGAGATTCCGCCGCTGGCCGAGACCGCGCAGAAAATCATCAAACTGCGCGTCGACCCCAACGCCACCATCGACGATATCACCGGCGTCGTCGAAACCGACCCGGCCTTGGCCGCACAAGTCGTCAGCTGGGCAGCGTCGCCGTACTACGCCTCGCCGGGCAAAATTCGTTCAGTGGAAGACGCCATCGTCCGGGTACTGGGTTTCGACCTGGTGATCAACCTGGCGCTGGGCCTGGCCCTGGGCAAAACCCTGAGCCTGCCCAAAGACCACCCGCAACACACCACGCCGTACTGGCAGCAATCGATCTACACCGCCGCCGTCATCGAAGGCCTGACCCGCGCCATGCCCCGCGCCCAGCGCCCGGAAGCCGGCCTGACCTACCTCGCCGGCCTGCTGCACAACTTCGGCTACTTGCTACTGGCCCACGTGTTCCCGCCGCACTTCTCGCTGATCTGCCGCCACCTGGAAGTCAACCCGCACCTGTGCCACAGCTACGTGGAACAACACCTGCTGGGCATCAGCCGCGAACAGATCGGCGCTTGGCTGATGCGCTTCTGGGACATGCCCGACGAACTGGCCACCGCCTTGCGCTTCCAGCACGACCCAAGCTACGACGGCGACTACGCCGAATACCCGAACCTCGTCTGCCTGGCCGTGCGCCTGCTGCGCAGCCGTGGGATTGGGTCCGGCCCGGATGAAGACATTCCGGATGCGTTGCTGGAGCGTGTCGGCCTGACCCGCGACAAGGCCAACGATGTGGTCAGCAAAGTGCTTGAGGCTGAAGTGCTGCTGCGCGAACTGGCTTCGCAATTCAGCCAGCCCTGAAAAGCTTCGCGGGCAAGCCTCGCTCCTACGGAGATCACCTAAATCCCTGTAGGAGCGAGGCTTGCCCGCGAAGAATCCAACTCGGTCTGACTGACCACTTCAAACCTGCACCCCGCTATGATTCGATTGCAAATAGAGGGCTTTCCAATGACTCGAATAGCGGCTGTCAGTGTTGCCAGTCAAATCCGCAAGCTTGCTAAAGATCACAAGGTTACAGCTGGACGGGACGGCATGAGTCGTATGGCCGTGAGCATTACCCGTCTGGCTGGTGACGTCGTCGAGTTGGATGGTATTGAACAGTTGCTCGTCAATCTCAAGAGAAAAGGGGTTCTAAGCAAGTCTGAGATCCTGGCGCTGCAAGGACGCTATCTGCAGGAGAGGCGTGCGCAGAAACGTAGCGCATGACACTTGATCCGTTCAGCTTGCTCTCGAAAAATCCCGGCGAGCTACCTGAAAGACCTACGCCTTCGGCTTGGCCTTCTTCGGCTTCAAATACTTGGTCAACCCCTGAAACCAGATCACCAGCGCCGGGTTGCCCTTGATCTGAATCGACTTGTCCTGAATCCCCGTCATAAACGCCAATTGCTTGTTCTTTGCCTGCATCGTGGCAAAGCCATACGCCGCGTCTTTAAACGCAATCGCAAACGCTGGCTCGGCATACACGCCCGACTTGCTGGTAATGCGCTGGTCCTTCACAAAGAAATGCCGCGCCACTTTCCCGTCCAGGGTCTGTAGCTGAAACACCAATGCCTTGTCACCCAACTGCTGCTGAAACGCAGGATTAGTCCGACTGGCCTTACCCATCAACCAACCCAGCATCCACAGAAGAAAACGAAATTTCATGCGCACAGCCTCAAGAGAAAAATGAACGGCCGGCGCAGTGTAGCGGCTTCAAGCAAGAACGCCACCATTGCGCAGTGTTGGAAGACGATGCTGTACTTTTTGACGCCGATGACTACCAAGTCACTGACGAAACGCTGCTGTTTAAAAATCGAGAGCTATTGGTCTTTCTACCCTCGACTCCATCGGACATTTCCTTCAACACGCGGCGCTGTTCATGAACTAGGCAGCCCTCCGCTTCACCGCTAACCTCTGTTCGTCACCGCAAAATCGATGACACGGACGTGCAAGTCCGGCGGGATACACAATGGTTATGGCAATTCATCGAGCATTTTCCTATGCTCGCGAACCGTTATGGCTGCTGTGTATGGGAGACCTTCGGGTCTGCCGGATAATCCCGCCGGTCTTGCACACCTATGCACAGCCGCCACCACTTTCGAAGCGCAAGCGAAACGGTGTCGACTCCTTAAGTACGGGATTACATCTATGTTCAAGCCAACACCGAATCCTCCTGAAAACGCATCTACATCCCCCTACGAATCCTTCGATTCCAAAAAACTCCACGAAGCCGCCGAACGCGCCCTCGACCACCATTTCGCCCCACCACCCAACGACAAACCCAAGCGTAAAGGCAAACTCTTCACCGTCTCCCCCGACATCGACACCGAAGCCCTCTTGGCTAACGCCTCCGAAGACCTGAAGTCCATCAGCGCCATCGCTGCTGACCTGGCTGATGACATCGACGGCACTCGAAGATCAGTAGCCTTGGCGCTCAGCAGAATGGCTGATGGGGTTCAGTTGTTGGTGGAGAGAGCGCTGGATCATATTGACTCGCCGAATCCAGCGGAGCATCGGGCTAAGTAGCGAAACAACGAGTAGAAAAAGGGGACTTCGCGTCCCCTTTCTTGAGATCCGGCACCGCACTTCTTGAGGGTTACTCGCCAGCCGCGTCAAACCCGACGGCACATTGTCCATCCTGAAATCCTGTAAGGCGGCTTGCCATCCTTCAGAGACTCACAACGACCGCTGCGCTCGTAAGCGTCGCCCCATAACGTCCAGCACATCGCAGCCGTCGCGTAACAGAATGACCATCCCTCCCATAAGATCATTTATCAGCGTCGGGTCGTTACACGTTCGCTCTTTTGACGTGAGGGTTTCCAATAGCTGGGTCACGATTCTGATTCGGTAATCGGCAGTTGCATGCAACGCATCTAGTGGCGCATGAGTGTCTATCAGTATTGTAGGAATGGGGTGGTCCACGTCGGTGAGGGGCATGTAACGACTCATAGGTGACGCTCCTGTTGCAAAGCAATGGGTCAATGGAGGGGCTCGATTTTTTTGCGCTACGGGGTTGGTTTTTTTGGGTCCAGATACCGACCGGGTAGCGACCTTCAAAGCAAAGCCGATCCACCTTGAACGAGCCCCATGAAAGACAGGACACCGTTTCCCCCTTACGATAAGGGATAGGCAAACGGTTATGTTTATGACTAACAGCAACGATAAGAGTGGGGAGCTTTTGGGCCAGGAGCGGCGGCGCCGCTGGAGCCCAGAGCAAAAACTGGCCATGGTTCGCGAGAGCCTTGAACCAGGACAAAGTGTGTCGGTCGTCGCTCGGCGCAACGGCATCAATGCCAATCAGCTGTTTCTGTGGCGCAAGCTTTATCAGGACGGCAGCCTGTCGGCGGTCAGCGCGGGCGAAGCCGTGGTGCCGGCCTCCGAGCTGAGCGATGCGCTCAAGCAGATCCGTGAACTGCAACGGATGCTGGGCAAGAAAACGATGGAAGCAGAAATCCTCAAAGAGGCCGTGGAGATCGCCCGGTCGCGAAAATGGATTGCGCACTCACCCTTGTTGCCGGGGGACGACCAGTGAAGCTGGTCAGCGAATGTCTCGGTGTGGCGCGCTCGCAATTAACGGTTCGAATCAAGCAATCGGCATCGCCCAAAGTACGGCGAAGCCGGCCTGTGAACGATGCTGAGCTGGTAGTTGAAATCCAGCAACAGGTCAGCGAGCTGCCCAGCTACGGCTACCGTCGGGTCTGGGGATTGCTGCGCCGTGCCCGTGAACGCCAGTTGCAGCCCCCGATCAACGTGAAGCGGGTTTACCGGGTCATGCGTGATCACAATTTGCTGCTGGAGCGCCGAATCAAACAGCCCGGTGTACCGCGTCGGCACGAAGGCCGCATTGCGGTGAAAACCAGCGATACGCGATGGTGCTCGGACGGCTTTGAGTTCCGCTGCGAGGACGGCGCCAAACTGAGCGTGACCTTCGCCCTGGATTGCTGCGATCGCGAGGCCATCGGCTGGGTCGCCAGCCCGACCGGGTACAGCGGCGATGACATCCGCGACTTGATGCTGGAAAGCGTGGAGAAGCGCTTCGGTGATCAACTGCCTACAACACCGGTGCAGTGGCTCAGCGATAACGGTTCGGCGTACACCGCCGAACAGACGCGCCTGTTGCTCGGCAGATCGGCTTGCAGCCGGTGACCACCCCGGTACGCAGCCCGCAGAGCAACGGCATGGCCGAAAGCTTTGTGAAGACGATCAAGCGGGACTACGTGGCGCACATGCCCAAGCCGGATCGAGAAACGGCGCTGCGCAACCTGGCCATTGCCTTCGAGCATTACAACGAGCAGCATCCGCACAGCGCTTTGAACTATCGCTCACCGAGGGAGTTCAGGCGCTTGGCGGCGGCATCAATTTAATGGGGAGTTGGTGTCCGGTTTTGTAGGGGCAAGTCCACACCTGACTCCTGCCACTTCTCAAAGGAGATAGAGTTTGCGGGAAACTTTACGTGGGAATATTAAGACGCATCCGAGGGATGAGAAGGAAATGTGATGCTTGTTTGTAGTCTGGGAAGGCGCGAGCTTATCCAGGCACATCGACCGCTCCCGGCTCATCTAACGAGGCGTTCCACTACGCATCGCTAACGCAACATTATGAAATACGGAAATTTCGGACCTCGCTTCAGCCCCCTTCCTACATCAATCCTTTTAATGCCTTGTTAGCGTGTTCGGCCATTGACGCAGGTTCAAGCCCGATAGGGTTTTGCGCCTCGCTTTCACTTTCAGCTTAAGGACGAGCAGATGAAAAGCAAAAGGATAAGCGCATGTTCGCCCCGGCCAACGCTGCCCAGTTCACGCTTGAACTTCCCACGGTTCGCAACGATTTAGGATCAAAAGTACGCATTACCGCTGGAGCTGAAACCGATTGCCGAAAAACTGATGGCTTTTGCGCTGGGCGAGACCCGTCGCGCGGGCTTGAACGTGTTCGAGGAGGAGTTGCTCTCTCAACGCTACATCCATCTGTCTGCCAACTGGAATGCTGCCAAAGGCTGGAACAACAGTGATCTGAACATCGTGTTCATCGATCGACCCGCCGAACACTATGTTCGTAAGGTGCATCCCAATGTGTAAGCGCTCATTCATGCTCAAGACCGGCTTTACACTGTTACTCGCGTTGCTGTTGGGAGGATGTGCCTTGGGTGAGCACAGATCATTACCTTATGACGCTTGGAGCCTCGATTTTTTTGCCCCCGACTACATGGAGGTCTGGATTGAAACGGCAGATGTCGTGGATATCAATGAGCGTGTGTTCCGCGGCGCGGGCAGCGGAATACCGACCATGGGTTATCCCCGCGCGCTAAGTAAAAGCATACCAACTCTTTTTAGGGGCGATGCAAAAGGATGGCCCGAATATCCCGGAGGCAGTGGCCGACGCGTAACTGATGCTGCTCTACCGCGCTTGGTCTATGTACGCTGGCAATCCATGGCCGAGCCGCAGACTTATGAAGCGTATATAGAGATCCCAGAATCGGCGCGATACACCATGCTCCATAGTGAAGAAGCTTTTTGCGGTGCGGTAGGGAAATGGAAAATCGATTACCGAAAGCTGTTGACTGTCGGCCTGGCGCCAGGAGGAATCGCCAAGGTGTGGTTAGGCGGGCCCTGCCTAAAATCGACCGAAGTCACTCGCGTCCAAGGCACGATCAATCCCGAAGGCCCCTACGGGGGCACGTCCAACGGAAAACATCGACCCCTTTCAGAAGAATCCAAAGCCTACATCGACCAATTCGGTATTCCCTATGGCTCCTGGTAACCCATGAACTATCAGCAGAAACCACGACCAGAAGGACTTTCAGTTGAAGAGCTCATTTCTAATTAGCGGTGCAATGGTGCTAGCGCTCTTCTTGAGCGGATGCGCCAAGGACCATCGCAAATCTTTGCCTTATGCGGCATGGAGTCTCAGATTTTTTTCAATTCAATGTTGAGTCGGTGCGGCTCAACCAATATACCGACGGCGATCTCCATGGGCCGATGCTGGAATCTGCATGGCGTTCGTACTTGGAACAGCAGGCTGATCTTCAGCCAAGCAAGAAAGCGTTCGCCCACATGGTCCTGGCTACCTATGGATGAACAACCAAGCTCCATCAGCCCTTTCGCGCCGACGTTGCCGACTATGTAGCCCTGTAGCAGCCCAACGCAGGCTTCGCCAGCTGCCACAGGGTTGAGTGATTGGGGTTGCTTTCGTCACGCATAAAAAATGGGCACCCAACTTCATTGGCGTGCCCATTTTTTATCCCGCTCACCCGCTAGGCGGGCAGTCGGTGTGTGTTACGGATTAACGCTGTCTTTCAACGACTTGCCCGGCTTGAACGCAACAGTGTTGCTGGCCTTGATTTTGACGGGCTCACCGGTCTGCGGGTTTTTGCCGGTACGTGCACCGCGATGGCGTTGCAGGAAGGTGCCGAAGCCCACCAGCGTGACGCTGTCTTTGCGGTGCAGGGCGCCGGTGATTTCTTCGAGAACAGCGTTGAGAACGCGGTTGGCCTGTTCTTTGGTGAGGTCTGCTTTTTCTGCAATGGCAGCAGCGAGTTCTGGTTTACGCATTAGTGAAGCCCCTTTGACGGTTTTTTGTTGTTATGTCCGTGTTGTTCTCGTTGGAACAACGCCCAAAGCGCCGCAGGAGCTCTACTCTGCGGCAGACGGGAGTGAGGATGGCACGCGCTTTAGAGCGGCGCCAGTCTCCCCGCGACCTTTGTGGGGGCAAAAGCGGGGTGATTCCGACAGAACGACCGCTATTTACGCCAGCAAGGCTGGAAGCTCTTTGTTCAGAGCGAGTTTTTCCATCACCGCCGCGCCTGTCAGGGCATAGCCCAGCAATTTGCCGGCATCGTCGCGGCATAGCACTTTGATGTCCGCACCCTGCCCTTCTACCGTCCAGACGCCCTCCGCGCCCCGTGGTGGCGGCGAAACCACCAACGGGCAAACCGGCGTTTTCACGGTGATCGGCATCGGGCCATAACTCACCGCCACAGGGTTTCCTGCGAGGGTCTGGGCCAGCGCTCTCGCACAGCTCATGAGGGGCATGACGTACAACAGATTCAGCCCATCGACCTCGGCGCAGTCACCCAGGGCGTAGATGTTGGCGTGAGAGGTTTTCAGGTGACGATCGACCACCACGCCACGGTTGGCCTGCAGCCCGGCAGCGGCCGCCAGGTCGATGCGCGGACGCAGACCGATGGCCGAAACAACTACATCGCAAGGGATGACCTGGCCATCGGACAGATGCGCTTCCAGGCCATCAGCCACATGTTGCAAGCGATTGAGCACCGGCCCGAGATGGAAGCGCGCGCCCAGGCTTTCCAGGCCGGCCTGGACCGCAGCGGCCGCCGCTGGGTGCAGCAAGGTCGGCATGACCTGTTCGCACGGTGCAACCAGTTGCACCTCGTAGCCGCCGAGAATCAGGTCGTTGGCGAATTCGCAGCCAATCAAACCGGCGCCCAGCAGCAATACCCGATGCTTGCCGGCCACGGCCGCGCGAAAGCGTGCGTAGTCTTCAAGATCATTGATCGGGAAAACAGCGTCCGCCGCGTCGCCTTCGATCGGCACCCGCACAGTTTCCGCGCCCCACGCCAGGATCAGGTCGCGGTAGATCACTGCTTCCTCACCAATCCACAGGCGCTTATGGCCTGGATCGATACCGCTGATGCGCGTGTGGGTGCGCACTTCGGCCTTCAATTGCTCGGCCATGGCGCCCGGTTCGGCCATGCTCAGGCCGTCGGCGTCTTTGTTCTTGCCGAAGCCGGTGGAGAGCATCGGCTTGGAGTAGGAGCGCCCATCATCGGCGGTAATCAGCAGCAGCGGGGTTTCGCCATCGAGTTTGCGAAACTCCCGGGCCAGGTTGTAGCCAGCCAGCCCAGTGCCGACGATCACGACAGGTGCGTTCATTCCCTTACTCCTTGGATTCTTAGTTGATTTCGATCATTTCGAAATCCATCTTGCCCACGCCGCAGTCCGGGCACAGCCAGTCTTCCGGCACGTCCTGCCATGGCGTGCCCGCCGCAATACCGTCGTCCGGCCAGCCCTCGGCCTCGTTATAGATCAGGCCGCAGACCACACATTGCCACTTTTTCATTCAGGTACTTCCTCAGGGTTCAGGCTTTTGCCGGCGCGAACGGTCGATGGGTTAAGCGCTGCCGTCCGGCTCAGGGCGTTTTGTACTGATCGTGCCCGGCAGATGCAAGCCTGTTCGGTGCAACGGCAGGCCGACCAATCAAAATCGGAGCCTGACATGGTAAGCTCGCCGCCTCATTTGCTGCCAATAATGACTCACTGTGCCGCACTCAAAATCCCTCTTCGCGACACCGGTCTGGCTCCCTCGAAGCCAACTGATGCCCCTCCCCGACACGTCTACGCTCGATTGGCTGTTCGATGAAGGGTCGCTGACCCGGCGCTTGATCCGCCTGTCGAATGACAGTTTCAGCGTCACGCCGCTGTTCGAAGGCTGGCAATCGCTACGCGCCGACGAATGTGCTGCGCTGGAACTGGCCGAAGGCAGTGAAGGCTGGGTGCGCGAGGTGTATCTGCGCGGCCACGGTGAAGCCTGGGTGTTTGCCCGCAGCGTGGCGGCGCGTAGTGCGTTGCAGGGCGACGGATTGCATATGGATGAATTGGGTAGCCGCTCTCTGGGCGAATTGCTGTTTTGTGATCAGGCATTTCGGCGCCGGGCCATTGAGGTTTGTCACTATCCTCAAGCATGGTTGCCAGTGGACGCTCAGGCGCCTGAACTGTGGGGGCGGCGCTCGCGTTTCGACCGCGGCGCCTTGAGCGTGCTGGTGGCCGAGGTTTTCCTGCCGACCTTGTGGAACGCCACCCGCGCCCATCCGGAGAATTGCTGATGTACCAGAGCCTGCTCAAGTCCCTGAACCGCGTGAATCCTCGGGCCTGGGATTTCATTCAGTTGACCCGCATGGATAAGCCTATCGGCATTTATTTGCTGCTGTGGCCGACGCTGTGGGCACTCTGGATTGCCGGTGAAGGTTCGCCTTCATTGGCCAATATCGTGATTTTCGTGCTCGGCGTGGTACTGACCCGTGCCGGCGGTTGTGTGATCAACGACTGGGCAGACCGTAAGGTCGATGGCCACGTGAAACGCACCGAACAGCGTCCACTGGTGAGCGGCAAGATCAGTTCGAAAGAAGCCCTGGTGTTCTTCGCGGTGCTGATGGGCGTGAGTTTCCTGCTGGTGCTGTGTACCAACGCGAAGACAGTGTGGCTGTCGCTGGGCGGCTTGGCCCTGGCCTTCACTTATCCATTCATGAAGCGCTACACCTATTACCCGCAAGTGGTACTGGGCGCGGCGTTCTCCTGGGGCATGCCGATGGCGTTCACCGCCGAAACCGGTGAACTCCCGGCAACAGCCTGGTTGTTGTGGATTGCCAACCTGTTGTGGACCGTGGGCTACGACACCTATTACGCCATGACCGACCGCGACGATGACCTGAAGATCGGGGTGAAATCCACGGCAATTCTGTTCGGCGACGCGGACAGGGTGATCATTCTGACCCTGCAGGGACTGGCGTTGGGGTGTTTGCTGCTGGCGGGTTCGAAATTCCAGCTCGGTGGCTGGTTCCACCTCGGGTTGCTGGCGGCGGCGGGCTGTTTTGCGTGGGAGTTCTGGTACACCCGCAGCAAGGACCGGATGCGCTGTTTCCAGGCGTTTTTGCACAATCATTGGGCGGGTTTGGCGATTTTTGTCGGGATTGTGCTGGATTACGCGCTGCGCTGATGTTCAGAAAGATTGCAGCCTTCGGCAGCTACACCGATAACGGGGCTGCCGAGACTGTGATCTTCCGGGACTCAATCAGTGCCGATACATGTGCCAGAAGCCGCCTTTACCCTCACCCTCTATATCCCCGGGCTTTTTGTCCATTTTGTAGCCATACATTGGCTTGCCTTTATAAGCCCATTGCATCGTGCCGTCGTCACGCTTGATCGGCATCCACTCACCCATGGGCTTGGCATCCATCGGCGCCATCAGCGGCGGCCAGTTCGTCGCACACTCACCCGTGCACATCGACTTGCCATCCTTGTCCTTGTCAAAGGTATACAAGGTCATACCCTTGTGGTCGACCATCATGCCGTCTTTCATCGTGGCCGGTTCGGCGGCAAAGGCCAAGGGCGACAGCGTTAGCGCAGCCGTAACCAGCAGGGCCTTCCAGGATTGAGCAATGTGATTCATGGAAACCTTCCTCTTGTGGTTGTCAGGATTCGGACTTAGAGCTTAGTTCAGGATCGCGACAATCGCAGGACGGCTAAAATACTGTCACACGACTGCAATAATTCCGTTATCTAATGCGGCGCAAGACAGTTAAATGACAAGAGGATTAACGCATGGTTGGCAGGAGCATTCTGATCGTCGACGACGAAGCGCCCATTCGCGAAATGATCGCCGTTGCGTTGGAAATGGCCGGCTATGACTGTCTGGAGGCAGAGAACTCGCAGCAGGCCCATGCCATTATCGTCGACCGTAAACCGGACCTGATTTTGCTTGACTGGATGCTGCCCGGCACCTCCGGCATCGAACTGGCCCGACGCCTCAAGCGCGATGAACTGACCGGGGATATCCCGATCATCATGCTCACCGCCAAGGGCGAAGAGGACAACAAGATCCAGGGCCTGGAAGTCGGCGCTGACGATTACATCACCAAACCGTTTTCCCCACGCGAGCTGGTTGCACGCCTGAAAGCCGTGCTGCGCCGTGCCGGCCCGACCGATGGCGAAGCGCCGATCGAGGTCGGCGGCCTGCTGCTGGACCCGATCAGCCACCGCGTGACCATCGACGGCAAACCCGCCGAGATGGGCCCGACCGAATACCGTTTGCTGCAATTTTTCATGACCCACCAGGAACGTGCCTACACCCGCGGGCAGTTGCTGGACCAGGTCTGGGGCGGCAATGTCTATGTCGAAGAGCGTACCGTCGACGTCCATATCCGTCGCCTGCGCAAAGCCCTCGGCGATGCCTATGAAAATCTGGTACAAACCGTGCGCGGCACCGGCTACCGGTTTTCCACCAAGGCCTGAGCCGACCGCCAGACTCGCTGACAAGGACGCATTTTTCCGTGAACCAAAACTGGCATGGCACCCTGATTCGCCACATGCTGTTGCTGGTCACCGCCTGCCTGGTGATCGGCCTGATTTCCGGCTACTACGGCTGGAGCCTCGCCGTGGGCCTGGGCCTTTATCTGGCATGGACCCTCAAGCAACTGCTGCGTTTGCACGAATGGCTGCGCCTGCAAAAGCCCGATGAAGCACCGCCCGACGGCTACGGCCTGTGGGGCGAGGTGTTCGACAGCATCTACCACCTGCAACGCCGTGACCAACGGGTACGCGGGCGCCTGCAAGCAGTGATCGACCGGGTCCAGGAATCCACCGCCGCGCTCAAAGACGCGGTGATCATGCTCGACAGCGACGGCAACCTGGAATGGTGGAACCGCGCCGCCGAAACCCTGCTGGGCCTCAAGACCCCTCAAGACAGCGGCCAGCCCGTGACCAACCTGGTGCGTCATCCGCGCTTCAAGGAATACTTCGAGCAGGACAGCTACGCCGAGCCGCTGGAAATCCCCTCGCCGATCAACGATCGCCTGCGCATTCAGCTGTACATCACCCGCTACGGCAACAACGAGCACTTGATGCTGGTGCGCGACGTGACGCGTATCCATCAGCTGGAACAGATGCGCAAAGACTTCATCGCCAACGTGTCCCACGAACTGCGCACGCCGCTGACGGTGATCTGCGGCTACCTGGAAACCCTGCTCGACAACGTCGAGGAAGTGAACCCGCGCTGGACCCGTGCCCTGCAGCAGATGCAGCAGCAAGGCGGGCGCATGCAGACCTTGCTTAACGATTTGCTGCTGCTGGCCAAACTGGAAGCCACCGATTACCCGTCGGACAATCAACCGGTGTCCATCGACAGCCTGCTGCAATCGATCAAGGGCGACGCTCAGCAGCTGTCCGGCCAAAAAAACCAGCACATCACCCTGGACGCCGATCCGACTATTCTGCTCAAGGGCAGCGAAGCCGAATTGCGTAGCGCGTTCTCCAACCTGGTGTTCAACGCCGTGAAATACACTCCGGCCGAGGGCAATATCCGCATTCGCTGGTGGGGCGACGATCAAGGCGCACACCTGAGCGTGCAGGATTCAGGGATCGGCATCGACAGCAAACACTTGCCGCGCCTGACTGAACGCTTCTACCGCGTCGATTCCAGCCGCAACTCCAACACCGGCGGCACCGGGCTGGGGCTGGCCATCGTCAAACATGTGTTGCTGCGCCACCGGGCACGTATGGAAATCAGCAGTGTGCCGGGGCACGGCAGCACGTTTACCTGCCATTTTTCGCCAGCCCAGGTGAGCAAATCCCGCGTCATCAGTGCCGCTGACTGATACCAGTCAGCATTCGCCACTAGGCAATCACTCGGTCAGTCGCTACATTGGCTGACTTGTGCCTGCCCTTCAGGCGCACTTTTTTCTTTCCTTTCGAATTACGGAACCCGCAAAACTCCATCATGGACCCTTCCCCTGGCTTGACCCTCGCAACAATATTCGCCGACTTCGGCATGATTCTTTTTGCTCTGATCCTGGTTTTGCTCAACGGCTTTTTCGTTGCGGCGGAATTTGCCATGGTCAAATTGCGCTCGACCCGGGTCGAAGCCATTGCAGAGCAGCATGGCTGGCGCGGGCATATTCTGCGTACCGTGCACAGTCAGCTCGATGCTTACTTGTCGGCGTGCCAATTGGGTATCACCCTCGCCTCCTTGGGCCTTGGCTGGGTCGGTGAACCGGCGTTTGCTCACCTCCTCGAGCCGATACTCAGCGCCGTTGGCGTAGATTCCGCCGAAGTGGTCAAAGGCGTGTCGTTCTTCACGGCGTTCTTCATCATTTCGTACCTGCACATCGTGGTCGGCGAACTGGCCCCCAAATCCTGGGCGATCCGCAAACCCGAGCTGCTGTCGCTTTGGACGGCCGTGCCGCTGTACCTGTTCTACTGGGCCATGTACCCGGCCATCTACCTGCTCAACGCCAGCGCCAACCAGATTCTGCGAATCGCTGGCCAGGGTGAACCCGGCCCGCATCACGAGCACCATTACAGCCGTGAAGAACTGAAACTGATCCTGCACTCCAGCCGTGGCCAGGACCCGAGCGACCAAGGCATGCGCGTTCTGGCCTCGGCAGTGGAAATGGGCGAGCTGGAAGTGGTCGACTGGGCCAACTCCCGGGAAGACCTGGTGACGCTGGAGTTCAACGCGCCGCTCAAGGAAATCCTGGCGCTGTTCCGTCGCCACAAGTTCAGCCGCTACCCGGTGTACGACAGCGAGCGCCAGGAGTTCGTCGGTCTGTTACACATCAAGGATTTGCTACTGGAACTGGCGGCCCTGGATCACATTCCCGAGTCGTTCAACCTCGCCGAACTGACCCGTCCGCTGGAGCGCGTGTCTCGCCACATGCCGCTGTCGCAGTTGCTGGAACAGTTTCGCAAGGGCGGTTCGCATTTCGCTGTGGTTGAGGAAGCCGACGGCAACATCATCGGCTACCTGACCATGGAAGACGTGCTGGAAGTGCTGGTGGGCGACATTCAGGATGAACACCGCAAGGCTGAACGCGGGATCCTCGCGTATCAGCCGGGCAAACTGCTGGTGCGCGGCGATACGCCGCTGTTCAAGGTGGAACGCCTTCTGGGCATCGACCTGGACCACATCGAAGCCGAAACCCTCGCCGGGCTGGTCTACGAAACCCTGAAACGGGTGCCGGAAGAGGAAGAAGTGCTGGAGGTCGAAGGCTTGCGGATCATCATCAAGAAGATGAAAGGGCCGAAGATTGTTTTGGCCAAGGTGTTGATGCTCGATTGATGCGCTGATCCAGATCAGCGTCGATCCCTTCGCGGGCAAGCCTCGCTCCTACAGGGGCGAGGCTTGCCCGCGAAGGCGTCAGACCAGACAACCCATTATTGTTTGCCCAACGCAAAGTTGGGCAACGCGCCGACCGGTTGATTGAACTGGTACGGAATCGACACCAGCCCCAACCCGGTATTGCGCTGCACCACGAAGTGCAGGTGCGGGCCGCTGCTGTTACCGGTGTTGCCCGACAGCGCCAGCGCACTGCCCACCACCACTCGCTGACCTTCCCGTACGCTGACTGAGCCTTTCTTGAGGTGCAGGTACACACCCATGGTCCCGTCATCGTGCAACACCCGCACGAAATTGCCCGACGGATCGTTGCCGCGCCCGGTCTGGCGATTCTCGGTTTTCACTACCATTCCGCCGCGCGCCGCGATAATCGGCGTACCTACAGGCATCGCGATGTCCATCGCATAACGGTTCTTCGGCCCGTAGTGGCTGTATTGGCCATTGGCGCCCTGACTCAGCCGAAACGGCCCACCACGCCAGGGCAACGGATATCGATAGGCCATGGCGGCCCCTGCGGGGTCGCCCAGGGAATATTCGAACCTTGGGGTATACGTCAACGGCCTTCCGGCCTTCGTCGCCTTGAGCAGCGCCAGACGAATGTTACTGCGCGCCGGCAAAACCCGACGGATCGGCCGGCTCGGCGCGCCACTGACGTTATTCAGCCCGGCAAAACTCAGCTCGATCTCAACCGGCGCGTACAGATCGTTGCGCACGAACACACTGTCCATGCCCCTCTGCTTCTTGATATCGAGGTACACCTGCCGCTCAAGACGCTCGACCATTCGGTCCCGAAAAACGAACACCTTCGCGCCTTTGGTGGGGCGGTCGCTGTAAGAGACCACGCCACTGGCATCGGTGGACCTGTAGATCGTCATGCCCACAACCGAGGTGGAGGCCATGAGCAGACCACAGAAAAACATCAGGCGCGCGAGCATGGGCAAGATTCTGTCGAGTAAGGCCTGGAAAGGAGCCTAGCAGCTGAAATGGACCAGCGTAGTCGGCAGATGTTTCAAGATGGGCGGTTCAAGGGATGTGCGGTGAGTTTGAGGGCCCCTTCGCGGGCAAGCCTCGCTCCTACGGGACGACGTACATCTGTAGGAGCGAGGCTTGCCCGCGAAGGCGTACGAGAAGGCGACGCCAGGCTTATGCGCCAGGTACGAAATGCTTCTGCGCCGTGCCACGGGCGATCAGGCGGGAGATGTAGTCGAGCTTCTGCGCATCCTGGTCGACAAAGCGGAAAGTCAGTTGCAGCCATTCGCTGTCAGGTTTTGGCTCGTAGGCGACGATGGCATGCAGGTAGCCGTTAAGACGGGCAATTTCAGCGTTGTCGCCCTGCTCCAGGTCGAGCACGGCGCTGTCGAGGACTTGCGGCAGGGTGTCGGTGCGCTTCACCACCAGCAGCGCTTCCTTGATGCTCAAGGCCTTGATCACGCATTGCTGGGTGCCGCTCGGCAGGCGCAGTTGGCCTTGGCCACGACCGCCAGCTGATGCTGCGGAGGCGGCAGGTGCCTTGACCGGCGGACTGTTGAGCAAACCGCGAGACGGTGCGGCAGCCGGGGCTGGCGCGGCGGCGACAGGTTTGGCGAATGGGTTGACCGGTGCCGCCGATGGCGCGACCACGGCTGCCTTGCCGCCAGTGAGCGCGCTGAGGGAGTCATTGCCGAACGCCGAGTTCATTTTGGTCGGCGCGCTGTTCATCAAGGTGTCGAGCTTGCCGACCTTGTTCAGCGCCTGTTTGACCTTGGTCAGCAGTTGCTCATTGGTGAACGGCTTGCTGACGTAGCCGGAAACACCGGCCTGAATCGCCTGGACGACGTTCTCTTTGTCGCCACGGCTGGTGACCATCACGAACGGCATGGTCTTGAGATTGTCCTGCTCGCGGCACCAGGTCAGCAGCTCAAGACCGGACATTTCCGGCATTTCCCAGTCGCACAGGACCAGGTCGAACGCTTCTTTGGCCAGCATGGCCTGGGCCTTTTTACCGTTGACTGCATCTTCGGTCCGGATCCCCGGGAAATAGTTGCGCAGGCACTTCTTCACCAGGTCACGAATGAACGCCGCATCGTCCACTACCAACACACTGATCTTGCTCATCCAACACCCCTTTAAAAATCCCGGCAAGCATAACGCTGGCTGATGGCACTTTGCCAAAACTCTTCAGTCACGCCGGGACTTTTCGTTCGCGGGTGCTGCTTTTCTAGTCGGCTTTTCAATACGAAAGCCACGCAAACAAAAACGCCCGGCCAAAGGACCGGGCGTTTTTCTTGGGCAGTCTTACTTATCGTCAGCTTTGCCCGGAACATTAGCGGTTTCGGCACTTGTGCCTTCAACTTCTTCTTTCATGCGCTTGAGGCCCAGGTGACGCACGTCGGTGCCGCGCACCAGGTAAATCACCAGTTCCGAGATGTTACGTGCGTGGTCGCCAATCCGCTCCAGGGAACGCAGCACCCAGATAATGCTCAAGACCCGCGAGATAGAGCGCGGGTCTTCCATCATGTAGGTGGCCAGCTCACGCAGTGCGGTCTTGTATTCGCGGTCGATGATCTTGTCGTACTGCGCCACCGACAACGCCAGGTCGGCGTCGAAGCGGGCAAACGCATCCAGGGCATCGCGAACCATGTTGCGCACCTGGTCGCCAATGTGGCGAACCTCGACGTAACCGCGCGGCGCTTCGCCTTCTTCGCACAACTGGATGGCACGACGGGCGATCTTGGTGGCTTCGTCGCCGATGCGCTCCAGATCGATCACCGATTTGGAGATGCTGATGATCAAACGCAAGTCCGACGCCGCCGGCTGACGACGGGCCAGAATGCGCAGGCATTCTTCGTCGATGTTGCGTTCCATCTGATTGATCTGGTCGTCGATCTCACGCACTTGCTGGGCCAGACCGGAGTCAGCCTCGATCAGCGCAGTGACCGCGTCGTTGACCTGCTTCTCGACCAGCCCGCCCATGGCCAGGAGGTGGCTGCGCACTTCCTCGAGCTCAGCGTTGAACTGCTGGGAGATGTGATGGGTAAGGCCTTCTTTACTAATCATGTTGGCGTCCTTGGAGCGTCCGGTAAGGTGCGGTGGACCGCAGCGTCAGTTCAGTGAGCAACCACAGCTTCCTAGCCGTAACGACCGGTGATGTAGTCTTCGGTCTGCTTCTTCGCCGGATTGGTGAACAGGGTATCGGTGTCGCCGAATTCCACCAGTTTGCCCATGTACATGAACGCCGTGTAGTCGGAAACCCGCGCGGCCTGTTGCATGTTGTGGGTCACGATCACAATGGTGAACTTGGATTTCAGTTCGTAGATCAGCTCTTCGACTTTCAGCGTGGAAATCGGGTCGAGTGCCGAGCACGGTTCATCGAGCAGCAATACTTCCGGCTCCACGGCGATGGTGCGGGCAATCACCAGACGTTGCTGCTGACCACCGGACAGGCCGAGCGCCGACTCGTGAAGACGGTCTTTGACCTCATCCCACAGCGCCGCGCCTTTCAACGCCCACTCGACGGCTTCGTCGAGGATGCGTTTCTTGTTGATGCCCTGGATGCGCAGACCGTAAACCACGTTTTCGTAGATGGTTTTCGGGAACGGGTTGGGCTTCTGGAACACCATGCCGACCCGGCGACGCAGCTCGGCCACGTCCTCGCCCTTGCGGTAGATGTTGTTGCCGTAGAGGTTGATCGCGCCGTCGACGCGGCAGCCATCCACCAGGTCGTTCATACGGTTAAAGGTGCGCAGCAACGTGGACTTGCCGCAGCCGGACGGGCCGATGAAGGCGGTCACGCGCTGTTTCGGGATGTTCATGCTGACGTCGAACAGCGCTTGTTTGTCACCGTAGAACAGGCTCAGGCCCGGTACTTCGATGGCCACGGTTTCCTGTTCGAGGCTCAGGCTCTGCTTGTCGCGACCCAAGGCCGACATGTTGATGCCGTGAGTGTGTGCTTCGTGCTGCATGGGAGGCTCCCTGTGCTAACAAATTCGGTTCGTTGAACCGCTGGCTTGGTATTCGGGCCAGCGGCTTACTCAAAATCTCTGTCTGATGCCGGTCCCCTGTAGGAGCTGGCTTGCCAACGAAGGCGTACTCATTGACGCCAAAAGCTTCGCTGGCAAGTCAGCTCCTACAGGGTCGGCGGTGATTAGCTATCCAGTGCTTTGTATTTTTCGCGCAGATGGTTACGGATATAAACGGCAGACAGGTTCAACGTCGCAATCACCAACACCAGCAGCAATGCAGTGGCGTATACCAGCGGCCGCGCGGCTTCGACGTTCGGGCTCTGGAAGCCCACGTCATAAATGTGGAAGCCCAAGTGCATGATCTTCTGGTCCAGGTGCAAGTACGGGTAGTTGCCATCCAGCGGCAGCGACGGCGCCAGTTTCACCACACCCACCAGCATCAGCGGCGCCACCTCACCGGCGGCACGGGCCACGGCGAGGATCATCCCGGTCATCATCGCCGGGCTGGCCATCGGCAGCACGATCTTCCACAAAGTCTCGGCCTTGGTCGCGCCAAGAGCCAGCGAGCCTTCGCGCACGGTGCGAGGAATCCGCGCCAGGCCTTCTTCGGTGGCCACAATCACCACCGGCACGGCCAGCAGCGCCAGGGTCAGCGAAGCCCAGAGCAGGCCCGGCGTACCGAAGGTCGGCGCCGGCAATGCTTCAGGGAAGAACAACCGGTCGACCGAACCGCCGAGCACGTAGACGAAAAAGCCCAGACCAAACACGCCGTAAACGATCGCAGGAACACCCGCCAGGTTGTTCACCGCAATGCGGATCAACCGGGTCATCGGCCCCTGACGTGCGTATTCACGCAGGTAAACCGCCGCCAATACGCCGAACGGCGTCACGATCATCGCCATGATCAACGTCATCATCACGGTGCCGAAAATCGCCGGGAAAATCCCGCCTTCGGTGTTGGCTTCACGCGGGTCATCACTGAGGAATTCCCAGACCTTGCTGAAGTAGAAGCCGATCTTGGTGAAGGTGCCCATGGCGTTCGGCTGGTAGGCGTGAACCACCTTACCGATGCCGATTTCGACTTCTTTACCGTTGGCATCGCGAGCAGTCAGGCTGTCGCGGTTGAACTGAGCGTGCAGATCATTCAGTCGCGCTTCGATGTCCTGATAACGGGCATTCAGCTCGGCGCGCTCGGACTCCAGGTCCGCTTGTGCGGAGGCGTCGAGGCGGCCGGCCAGTTCCAGTTTGCGACCGTGCAGACGCACACGCTCGAGACCGGCGTTGATCGCGCCGATGTCGACCTTTTCCAGGGTCTTGAGCTGTGCGGCGAGCTCGTTGACGCGATCGACACGCGCCTGCAACTCAGGCCATGCGGCCTCACCTTCAGCGATGACCTTGCCGTCTTGTTTGACGTTGACCAGGTAGCCGTAGAAGTTGCCCCACTCGCGACGCTCGACAGCCATGAGCTCAGGCGGGGTCTTCTGATTAGTCAGCCACTCACCGACAATCCAGGTGAAATCGGTGCCGTTCAGATCACGGTTGCCGACCTTGATCAGCTCGCGGGTCATGAACTCCGGGCCCTGGTCGGGCACCGGCAGGCCAGCGCTTTTCAGACGCTCGCGGGGCACTTCTTCCTTCTGCACCACTTCGCCGATGACGAGGTGATTGGCCTGGCCCGGCACGTCGTAACTGGCGTGTACCAGGTCCGCCGGCCAGAAGTGACCCAGACCGCGCACGGCAATCACCGCCAGCAGGCCAATGGTCATGATGACCGCAATGGACACCGCGCCGCCGCTGATCCAGACGCCGGGGGCGCCGCTCTTGAACCATCCATTCAGGGAGTTCTGTTTCACAGACTTCTACCTTTCTTAAAGCGACGAGTATTTCTTGCGCAGACGCTGACGAATCAGCTCCGCGAGGGTGTTCATGACGAAGGTGAACAACAGCAGCACCAGCGCCGAGAGGAACAGCACGCGGTAGTGGCTGCCGCCGACTTCCGACTCTGGCATTTCCACCGCGACGTTGGCTGCCAGGGTGCGCAGGCCTTCGAACAGGTTCATTTCCATGACCGGGGTGTTACCGGTGGCCATCAGCACGATCATGGTTTCACCGACCGCACGGCCCATGCCGATCATCAGCGCCGAGAAAATGCCCGGGCTGGCGGTGAGAATCACCACACGAGTCATGGTCTGCCACGGTGTGGCACCGAGGGCCAGGGAGCCCAGGGTCAGGCCGCGAGGCACGCTGAACACGGCGTCTTCGGCGATGGAGTAGATGTTCGGAATGACCGCGAAGCCCATGGCCAGACCGACCACCAGAGCGTTGCGCTGGTCGTAGGTGATGCCCAGGTCATGAGAGATCCACATGCGCATGTCGCCGCCGAAGAACCAGGTTTCCATGTACGGGCTCATGTACAGCGACAACCAGCCCACAAACAGAATCACCGGGATCAGAATCGCGCTTTCCCAGCCGTCCGGCACCCGCAGGCGCAGCGATTCAGGCAGGCGACTGAAGGTGAAACCAGCGACCAGGATGCCAATTGGCATCAACAGCAGCAGACTGAAAATCCCCGGCAAATGTCCTTCCACGTACGGCGCCAGGAACAGACCGGCGAAGAAGCCGAGGATCACCGTCGGCATCGCTTCCATCAGCTCGATCACCGGTTTGACCTTGCGACGCATGCCCGGAGCCATGAAGTACGCGGTGTAGATCGCGGCGGCGACGGCCAGTGGCGCGGCCAACAGCATCGCGTAGAACGCAGCTTTCAGGGTACCGAAGGTCAGCGGCGAGAGGCTCAGCTTGGGTTCGAAGTCGGTGTTGGCGGCGGTCGATTGCCAGACGTATTTAGGCTCGTCGTAGTTCTCGTACCAGACCTTGCTCCACAACGCGCTCCACGAGACTTCCGGGTGCGGGTTGTCGAGCAGCAACGGTTGCAGCTTGCCGCCCTGCTCCACGATCACGCGGTTGGCCCGTGGCGACATGCCGAACAGGCCTTGGCCGTCGACCACCTGGTCCACCAGCAAAGTGCGGTGAGCGGTGCTGTGGAACACGCCGAGTTTGCCGGACGCATCGAGGGCAACGAAGCCTTTACGACGCTCTTCGGCGGTGATCTCAACGATTGGCGCAGAGCCCATCTGGAAGGTACGAATCTGCTTGAAGCGTTGTTCGCCATCTGGATCGCGAGCCATGAACCACTGGGCGAGACCGCCCTTGGAGTCGCCGACGATCAGCGAGATGCCGCCCAACAATTGAGTGCTGGCGGTCACTTCTGCATCGCCGTTTTCAAGCAACTTGTAGCGACCGTTCAGGCTCTTGTCGCGCAGGCTGAAAACGTCTGCCTGAGCACGGCCGTTGACTACGTACAGCCACTGCTGACGCGGGTCGACGAAGATGTTCTTCACCGGCTCGGTCATTTGCGGCAGGTCGATGCGCTTCTGCTCGTTGGTGACTTCGCCGGTCATCATGTTTTCTTCGCTGGTCAGCGACATGACGTGCAGCTGCGCACCAGAGGAACCGGCCAGCAGCAGGGTCGAATCGGTAGCGTTGAGGCTGACATGCTCCAGAGCGCCGCCCGCCTCATTCAGCACGATTGGCGTTTCGCCGTACGGATATTCGATGGCCGGCGAGATGGTTTTCTTGCCTTCCGGGTAACTGACTTTATAGGTGTGACGGAATACCAGCGCCTGACCATTGGATAAGCCCACCGCGACCAATGGCTGACCAGGCTGGTCTTCACCGATAGCGGTCACGCTGCTGCCCGCCGGGATCGGCAAGTCGACACGCCGCAGCTCGGCGCCAGTGTCGATATCAAAGAACAATGCCTGGCCCTTGTCGGAAACCCGCATCGCGACCTGGTTCTGTTCTTCGAGGGAGATCATCAGCGGCTTGCCGGCGTCTTGCATCCAGGCGGGCGTGATGGCGTCTTTGGCGGTCAGGTCGGCACCCTGGAACAGTGGCGCGACGACATAACCGAGGAAGAAAAAGATCAGGGTGATCGCGCCAAGAACGGCGAGGCCGCCGACGAGGACGTACCAGCGGGTCAGGCGATCTTTCAGCGCACGAATACGGCGCTTGCGTTGCAGCTCAGGCGTATTGAAGTCAATTCGCTTGGGGGGATTTGTAGTCATGGTGGAGTTGGCCAGATCATTCATTCGCACACCCTAGCGATCCTGTATGACAGAAAGATGACAATGCAGTGACGCAACAAATCCGCCGCCTGTGGGAACTGGCAGTGGATCGGAAATTTGGGAGGGCCGGGTTGCCAGCGTGGCAACCCTGAGCCTTTGTAGGAGCGAAGCTTGCTCGCGAAGGGATCGCCTCGGTTCTCCCTTGAAAACGCAGCGATCCCTTCGCGGGCAAGCCTCGCTCCTACACAGGTCCGGGTTTAGCCCGGACCTAGGGTTTTACTTCTTTACGACGTTGCCGCCTTCTTGCAGACCCAGGTCAGCCAGTGCTTTTGCAGCAACCTTGGCTGGCAGCGGGATGTAGCCGTCTTTCACAACCACTTCCTGACCCTGCTTGGACAGAATCAGTTTCACGAACTCAGCTTCCAGCGGGGCCAGAGGCTTGTTCGGGGCCTTGTTGACGTAAACGTAGAGGAAACGCGACAGCGGATACTTGCCGTTCAGGGCGTTTTCTTCAGTGTCTTCAACGAACTCGGTGCTGCCTTTCTTGGCCAGGGCCACGGTCTTCACGCTGGCGGTCTTGTAGCCGATGCCCGAGTAACCGACGCCGTTCAGCGAGGAGCTGATCGATTGCACGACCGAAGCCGAACCTGGTTGTTCGTTGACGTTTGGCTTGAAGTCACCTTTGCACAGGGCTTCTTCCTTGAAGTAACCGTAGGTGCCAGATACCGAGTTACGACCGAACAATTGAACCGGCTTGTTGGCCAGGTCGCCGGTCACGCCCAGGTCGCCCCAGGTTTTCACGTCGGTTTTAGCGCCGCACAGACGCGTCGAGGAGAAGATCGCGTCGACCTGTTCCATGGTCAGGTGCTTGATCGGGTTGTCCTTGTGTACGAAGACAGCCAGGGCGTCCACGGCAACCGGAATAGCGGTTGGCTTGTAGCCGTATTTGGTTTCGAAGGCTTGCAGCTCGTTGTCCTTCATCTTGCGGCTCATCGGGCCCAGGTTAGCGGTGCCTTCAGTCAGCGCAGGTGGCGCGGTGGAAGAACCGGCAGCCTGAATCTGGATGTTTACGTTCGGGTATTCTTTTTTGTAGTTCTCAGCCCACAGGGTCATGAGGTTAGCCAGGGTATCGGAGCCGACGCTGGACAGGTTGCCCGACACACCAGTGGTCTTGGTGTAGCTCGGGATAGCAGGGTCAACAGCGGCAACCGCGTTGGCAGTCGCAACGCCAGCAGCGACAAAAGTCATTGCCGCCATCAAACGCTTCAGTTTCATGCCTTACTCCTAGCAGATAGGTGTGTTAAGTCGGGGCCAAGTATCAGCAGGCCGTGTGAACACTCTATGGCTGAAATATGACAATTGGATGAAAGGCCAGCATCTAGCGATAGATCGTTCCCACGCAGAGCGTGGGAACGATCGGTTACAAGGTTACCGCCCTTTCTTCCAGAGATACCCACCCACCAGAATCCCGACACCACAAATGATCGCCACATAATAGGCAGGCCCCATCGGGCTTTCCTTCAAGAGCAACGTCACCACCATCGGCGTCAATCCACCGAAAATCGCGTACGCCAGGTTGTAGGAAAACGACAACCCGCTAAAACGCACCACCGCCGGGAATGCCTTGACCATCACATACGGCACCGCACCGATAGTGCCGACTAGAAAACCGGTCAGCGCATACATCGGGAACAGCCAGTCGGGATGGTTGAACAGGCTGTGATAGAACATCCACGAACTGATCAGCAGCGCGGCGCTACCGAACACGAACACCCGGCCGGCACCGAAGCGGTCAGCCAATACACCGGAAGCCACACAGCCCAGGCTCAGGAACACGATCGCCAGGCTGTTGGCCTGCAACGCGGTAGTCGGCGCGAAGTGGTAAACGGTCTGCAGCACGGTCGGGGTCATGAGGATGACCACGATGATGCCGGCGGACAGCAACCAGGTCAGCAGCATGGAAATCAGAATCGCACCGCGATGGTCACGCAACACGGCGCGCAGCGGCACTTCTTCGGCCAGCGCTTTGCGCAGTTGCAGTTCGGCGAACACCGGTGTTTCGTGGAGCCAGCGGCGCAGGTAGACCGAGAACAGGCCAAACACACCGCCCAGCAGGAACGGGATCCGCCAGGCGTAATCCGCGACTTCAACCGGTGTGTAAATGCTGTTGATCGCGGTGGCGACCAATGAGCCCAAAAGAATACCGGCGGTCAGACCGCAGGTCAGTGTGCCGCAGGCATAACCGATGTGTCGCTGCGGCACGTGTTCGGAAACGAATACCCAAGCCCCCGGCACTTCACCGCCAATCGCCGCGCCCTGGATCACCCGCATCAGCAGCAACAGAATCGGCGCCCACATACCGATCTGCGCATACGTCGGCAGCAAGCCCATGATCAGGGTCGGCACTGCCATCATGAAAATGCTCAAGGTGAACATCTTCTTGCGCCCCAGCAGATCACCGAAGTGCGCCATGACGATGCCGCCCAGCGGCCGCGCCAGATAGCCGGCGGCGAAGATGCCGAACGTCTGCATCAGCCGCAGCCACTCGGGCATGTCGGCGGGGAAGAACAGTTTGCCGACCACCGTGGCGAAGAATACGAAAATGATGAAGTCGTAAAACTCCAGCGCGCCGCCCAGGGCAGACAGCGATAACGTCTTATAGTCGTTGCGGGTCAGCGGACGTGCGGATTGGGTGGGCTGCGCGATGCTCGAGGGCGCTGTGGTCATGGCAAGGGCTTCTCTTATAGTCGGATCTGCAACCTCAACAACGCTGGCGGAGGCTTGGGCAGGTTCGGCACGATAGCAAATTGTTCGAAAAAGCACATAGAGGCGCGTATTTGACGGTCAAAATGAGAACCGGACGGTCGTCTCGGAGTCTACCGATCGATATACTCGTAACATTGCAACGGCTTGTAAGGGGTTGCTGTGCGAAACCGTCGTTGGCACCTGTCAGCCGATTTCGCAGAGTTTCCCTTTAGGCGCCTTACGAAAAACGTGACGAACGTAGTATGTTCGGGGCTGAATCGTTTTTCCAAGGCTCCAGTGCGCAAAGTCGCCGAGCGAAGGTCAGGCAAGGCAAAAACAGGCGAGGACGCGGAGTTTACTGCTGTAAATGAGCGTCCGAGCCTGTTTTTAACGCAGCATGACCGAGCGCAGGCACTTTGCGCGCGGAGCCGTAAGACGGCTATTCAACCTGAAGTACAAGAAGAGTCACGGGTCAGAGGCACCCCCGGCATGATAGAGCTCGAACAAGAAGATCCAATCCCGCAAGGCGACCTGGCCTTGCAAATCACCGCGCTTCCGCGCGAAACCAACGGCTTTGGCGATATTTTCGGCGGCTGGCTGGTGGCGCAAATGGATTTGGCTGGCACCGCAATGGCCAGCAAGGTGGCTGGTGGTCGCGTAGCCACCGTGGCGATCGATCGCATGGCGTTCCTGGTGCCGGTAGCGGTGGGTGCTCAGCTGTCCTTTTATACCCAGGCCCTGGAAATCGGCCGCAGCTCGATTCAGATGATGGTCGAAGTCTGGAGCGACGATCCACTGTCCAGCGAATGGCGTAAAGTGACCGAAGCCGTCTTCGTGTTCGTCGCCATCGACGGCAGCGGCCGCACCCGCTCGGTTCCGCCTAGAGCTCGTTAAACCGGAGCTGGTAAAAAACGGCGCGTTAAACCCGGCGACCGTTTTGCGGTCCATTGCAGTCATTGTTCCTGATTGAGAGTTGCCCCATGAGCACGCCCAACGTTGAAGCCGTGAAACTGGATGAACTGAACTGCTGGCGCATCCGCCACGGTCAGGCCGAATTGCTGGTGGCCCAGCAAGGCGCGCACATCCTCAGTTATCAACTGGCTGGCGAACCGCCGCTGATCTGGCTCAACGACGAGGCAGTGTTCAAGGCTGGCAAAAGCATCCGTGCCGGCGTGCCGGTGTGCTGGCCATGGTTCGGCAACCTGTCGCGCAACCCCCAGAGTGTCCAGGCCATGCGCGTCAGCCAAGAACCGCCGAGCGCCCATGGTCTGGTGCGGGCGATGGACTGGGAACTGGGCGGCATCGAAACCGAGGGCGAAAGCCTGAAGGTGGAATTCGTCCTGCCCTACCCCGAAGACGGTCTGCCAGGATGGCCGCATCAGGTGGACTTGAAACTGAGCATTCGTCTGGATGAGCAGTTGCATATCAGCCTGACGAGCGAAAACAAAGGCGCCGAACACGTCACGATCAGCCAGGCGCTGCACAGCTATTTCGCGGTCAGCGATGTGCGCAACGTGCACGTTGAAGGGCTGGATGGCTTGAGCTATATCGAAACCCTGGACGACTGGAAAACCGTCACCCAGACTGGTGATCTGCGTTTTACCGGCGAGACCGACCGCATCTATCTCAATACCCCGCCGAAGCTGAGCATCGTTGACCCGCATTGGGAACGGCGCATCGAGCTGACCAGCAGCGGTTCGCGTTCGGCGGTGATCTGGAACCCCTGGATCGACCGCGCCGCGGCGTTCAGCGACATGGCCGATGATGGCTGGCAACGCATGCTGTGCATTGAAACGGCGAATGTGATGGGTGATGTGGTGACGCTGGCACCGGGGGCGAGTCATACCCTTGGCGTGAGCATTGCCAGCAAACCGTTTTAAAATCAAAAGATCGCAGCCTTCGGCAGCTCCTACATGGATCGGTGTAGGAGCTGCCGAAGGCTGCGATCTTTTTCGCGGTATACGCGATTACAAATCCGACTCTTTAACCACCCGCACCTGCGCCGCATCCAGCGCATACGCCGCGTCCGCCAGGTCGTTGTTGACCTTCTCGATCTTCAGCGTGCCGGTCACCCATAGCGGCGTGTAGATGTCATTCAGCTTCAAGCCTTTTGGATAACGCACCAGCACCAACTGGTTAGGCGGCGGTGGCGGCACGTGGATGCAAGCGCCTGGATACGGCACAAGGAAGAACAGCGTGCTGTGGCCCTTGGCGTCGGATTCCAGCGGTACCGGATAACCGCCAATGCGGATGTGCTTGTCGTTCATCGACGGCACGGTTTTGGTCGAGTACATCACCGCCGGCAAGCCCTTGCTCTGCTTCATGCCACCCTTTTGGGTAAAGGTGCCATTGGCTTCCGGGGAATCGTGATCGATTTCGGGCATGGCCTCGAGGGCTTTCTGGTCCGACTTGGGCATCAGTTCGAGCCAGTCGGTTTCCGGCAGTTCGCCGGCATGGGCCAAACCACTGCCCAGGAAGAGAAGAGTCAACAGAAGACAGCGCATGAAAGTGCTCGACAAAGGAAAGGACGGTCTGACGCCGAGCATTCTAGCCCTCTCCGGCAATGGCGCAGAGAGGGCTTTGTCGCTTCAATTAGTTCTTTTTTTGATCAGACCGTAGATCACCAGCAACACCACCGCGCCCACCAGCGCACCAACGAACCCTGCGCCTTCGCCAGCGCGGTAAATGCCCAAGGCCTGGCCGCCATAAGTGGCCGCCAGCGAACCGCCGATACCGAGCAGGATGGTCATGATCCAGCCCATGCTGTCATCGCCCGGTTTCAAAAACCGAGCCAGCAGGCCGACAATCAAGCCGATAAAGATGGTTCCGATAATTCCCATGGCATTTCCCTCTGATTGAGTTGGCTATAGCCTAGCCAGACTTTGGCATCCTGCCATCAGAGAACGGCGGCCCCTGAAGGTTCCGCCGTTGCCACATGAAACTATTCGGCGATGAGCGCTTCGACCTTGAGGATCTGCGCTGCCAGCGTCTCACGGTCTGCACAGCGCAGATTGGCATGACCGACCTTGCGGCCGACCTTGAAGGCCTTGCCGTAGTGATGCAGATGACAGTCGTCGATCGCGATCACTTTTTCTACTGGCGGCACGACACCGATGAAGTTGAGCATTGCGCTCTCGCCGACCTTGGCAGTCGAACCCAGCGGCAGACCGGCAACGGCCCGCAGATGGTTTTCGAATTGGCTGCACTCGGCGCCTTCGGTGGTCCAGTGCCCGGAGTTGTGTACGCGCGGGGCGATTTCGTTGGCCTTGAGGCCGCCGTCGACTTCAAAGAACTCGAACGCCATCACGCCGACGTATTCCAGCTGCTTGAGCACCCGGCTGGAGTAATCTTCAGCCAACGCTTGCAGCGGGTGATCGGTGCTGGCCACGGACAGCTTGAGGATGCCGCTGTCGTGGGTGTTGTGAACCAGAGGATAGAATTTCGTTTCGCCATCGCGGGCACGCACGGCAATCAGCGAGACTTCGCCGGTGAACGGCACGAAACCTTCCAGCAGGCAGGCAACGCTACCCAGTTCGGCGAAGGTACCCGCCACGTCTTCAGGCTTGCGCAGGACTTTCTGGCCCTTGCCGTCGTAACCCAGGGTGCGGGTTTTCAGTACGGCCGGCAGGCCGATGGAAGCCACCGCAGCATCCAGATCGGCTTGCGACTGGATGTCGGCGAACGCGGGAGTCGGAATCCCCAGGTCCTTGAACATGCTCTTTTCGAACCAGCGATCGCGGGCGATGCGCAGTGCTTCGGCGCTCGGGTACACCGGAACGAATTGCGACAGGAATGCCACGGTTTCGGCCGGGACGCTTTCGAACTCGAAGGTCACCAAATCGACTTCATCGGCCAACTGACGCAGGTGATCCTGATCGCCGTAATCGGCCCGCAGGTGTTCGCCCAACGCGGCTGCGCAAGCATCCGGCGCCGGATCGAGGAAAGCGAAGTTCATGCCCAGCGGAGTGCCCGCCAGCGCCAACATGCGACCCAACTGGCCGCCACCGATTACACCGATTTTCATCGTCAACAACCTCAGGCGATGCGTGGGTCTGGATTGTCCAGGACGCTGTCTGTCTGCTCAGCGCGGAATTTCTTCAACACAGTATGAAATTGCGGATGCTTGGCGCCCAGGATGCTCGCCGAAAGCAGCGCTGCGTTGATCGCGCCGGCCTTGCCGATGGCCAGGGTGGCAACCGGAATGCCTGCTGGCATTTGCACGATAGACAGCAGCGAATCGACGCCCGAGAGCATCGACGATTGCACCGGCACGCCCAGCACCGGCAAGTGAGTTTTGGCCGCACACATGCCTGGCAGATGGGCCGCGCCACCGGCACCGGCAATGATCACCTCGATGCCGCGAGCCTCAGCCTCTTCGGCGTACTGGAACAGCAGGTCCGGGGTGCGGTGGGCAGAGACCACTTTCACCTCGTAAGGGATGCCGAGCTTTTCCAGCATATCGGCGGTGTGGCTAAGGGTGGACCAATCGGACTTGGAGCCCATGATCACGCCAACCAGTGCGCTCATCGTCGTGCCTCTTCTCTCTGGGCGCCCGCAGGCGCGTCAAAAAACAACAAGCCACGCAGAATGCGTGGCTTGATTGTACGAAAAATGGCCGGACGAACCGGCCGAAGGCCGCGCAGTATACCTCAATGAAGCAGATAAACAGCCCCTGTGACGACCATCTGTCATACGACGGGTATCGATCATGAGCGGACGGTTTTATTGACTCAAAAGTCAGCCACTCTGCATCCAATTACTTCACCAAAAAACCTCGAACAAAACATCATCTGAAATACAACTGGCAATTACAAATAAAGCGCCAGGCATTATTAATGTACCCGACGCAGAAAACTGCTCCCTCAATCAATTACATCAAACCACACTTGAAAGACAATAATGCGGCTATCGACGCATTAAATTCGAGACTTCTACATGTCAAAACTAATAAGTTTTATTCTCTGCTTAACAATTTTTCAACTAACAACCCAAATGAGCCTTGCAACGACAGTTATGGATAGACCTTGGCCTGCTGCCAACTCAGAAACACTCATGACACCTAAAGATTTTAGTACCACAGCCATAGAAAAAAGGCCTCTTTTTGTTTTTGCATTTGTTCATGATGACATTCCCGCGTCGGCCATCGACTCGATTTTCCATAGTTATTTTTCCGATTGGGTCAAGGAAATCACAGCAGTGACAGGCCGACGGGTTTCGGTAGAGTTCGTACGCAATATGCCCCCCTATTCGAATTACTCTTACAAGGCTGCCAGCGACATATCCTATCGGGGATGGGAAAGGCTAGCCCGGAACTATCGCGACGAGAAAAACCTCCCACACAATAGAACCACAAAATTCCTGCTACTGACCAACAGTGCAATTATCAACAATGTTCTGGGTGTCGCGAGCTCTGGACAACAGTTCGACATTGCATCACTGATCGGAAAACAAATAGTCGGTCATGAATTGGGGCATATGCTTACCGCTAATCACGACCTTTCCGAAGTTCAATATAACGGATGGTGGTGTGAAACCTTTATGCGCGATGTTACTCCCGGACTGTCCAACTGTTATCGCTATAGCGACGGTAACCGGGAACTCATCAAGTCGTTCCTGAGTGACGCTCCATAGCAATTCGCTGATTGGCCGCCACTGCCGGGACGACCGCCTCAGTCGATTCCCTTGAAATAGCCAAAGGTGCCCGACATAGGAAAGCCCCGGTTTTCCCTTTGGTAATTCAGGACGCAGAACCCGCCGCACCGCCCTCAAGTTTGCGCCAGAGCAACCGCACGTTGGCCTTGCGCACCAGCGCGCAGCGATACAGACGAATTTCCAGTGGCACATGCCATTGCGGGCCGCCGCAGATGACCAACTCGCCACGAGCCAATTCGGCGCGCACGCTCAACTGCGGCACCCAAGCGATTCCCAAACCTTCCAGCGCCATGCTTTTCAGGCTGTCGGCCATAGCGGTTTCATAGATGGTGGTGAAGCGCAGGGCACGTTGACGCAGGAGCATGTTTACCGAACGCCCAAGAAAGGCACCGGCGCTGTAGGCCAGCAGCGGCACGCTGGCCTCGCCTTCCAGGTCGAACAAGGGTTTGCCATCGGCATCGGCGGCGCAGACCGGAAGCATTTCGGTGTCGCCCAGATGCAGCGACGGGAAAATCTCCGGGTCCATTTGCATGGCCGCATCCGGGTCGTAAAAAGCCAGCATCAGATCGCAGCCGCCTTCACGCAATGCATGCACCGCATCGCCGACGTTGGTGGCCACCAGTCGCGTCGCGATGTTTAGCCCTTCGTTACGCAGCTGCGCGATCCAGCGCGGGAAGAAACCCAACGCCAGGGAGTGAGCAGCGGAAACCTGAATCACCTCGCCCTGCCCGCCTTCCAGATGATGAAGGTGGCGCAGCACTTCGCCCAGCTGTTCGACCACGGTTCGCGCAGTGACTAGAAATAACTGCCCCGCCGCCGTCAGTTCGACCGGGGTGCGGGAGCGATTGACCAGGGTCAGGCCCAGCGCCGCTTCGAGGCTGCGGATCCGCCGACTGAATGCAGGCTGGGTCACGAAGCGTCGTTCAGCCGCTTGGGAGAAGCTGCGGGTGGCGGCCAGAGCACTGAAATCTTCGAGCCATTTACTTTCCAGATTCATCACGCCCTCCCGGACACGCACCAATTTAGGTCGCACGCTCGCCGTACACGCGGCGTCACATGGGCATTATGCCGAATGTGCATAGGCTAGTGTTTAACAGCATTGGCCCAAAATAGTTCACCAGCCTAGCATTTGCAGTGTTCCGGCACAGACCGGGTTCCTATCGAGATGATTTCTATCATGTCCTCCGCTGCATCTTTCCGCACAGAAAAAGACCTGCTTGGCGTACTCGAAGTACCTGCTCAAGCATATTACGGTATCCAGACCCTGCGAGCGGTGAACAACTTCCGCCTCTCCGGCGTTCCGATTTCGCATTACCCGAAACTGGTTGTCGGTCTGGCAATGGTCAAACAGGCCGCCGCTGACGCCAACCGCGAGTTGGGTCACCTGAGCGACGCCAAGCACGCTGCCATCAGCGAAGCCTGTGCCCGATTGATCCGCGGTGATTTCCACGAAGAATTCGTGGTGGACATGATTCAAGGCGGCGCTGGCACTTCGACCAACATGAATGCCAACGAAGTCATCGCCAACATCGCGCTGGAGGCCATGGGCCACAGCAAGGGCGAATACCAGTACCTGCACCCGAACAACGACGTGAACATGGCGCAGTCGACCAACGACGCCTACCCGACCGCGATCCGCCTGGGTCTGCTGCTGGGTCACGACGCACTGTTGGCCAGCCTCGACAGCCTGATCCAGTCGTTCGCCGCCAAAGGTGAAGAATTCAGCCACGTTCTGAAGATGGGTCGTACCCAACTGCAAGACGCCGTGCCGATGACCCTGGGCCAGGAATTCCGCGCCTTCGCCACTACCCTGAGCGAAGATCTGGCGCGCCTGAAGACCCTGGCACCTGAGCTGCTGACCGAAGTGAACCTGGGCGGCACCGCGATCGGTACCGGCATCAACGCTGACCCGCGTTATCAAGCCCTGGCCGTTCAGCGTCTGGCAACAATCAGCGGTCAACCGCTGGTGCCGGCCGCCGACCTGATCGAAGCCACCTCCGACATGGGCGCCTTCGTGTTGTTCTCCGGCATGCTCAAGCGCACCGCAGTCAAGCTGTCGAAAATCTGCAATGACCTGCGTCTGCTGTCCAGCGGTCCACGCACCGGCATCAACGAAATCAACCTGCCAGCACGTCAGCCAGGCAGCTCGATCATGCCAGGCAAGGTCAACCCGGTTATTCCGGAAGCCGTGAACCAGGTGGCGTTCCAGATCATCGGCAACGACCTGGCCCTGACCATCGCGGCCGAAGGCGGCCAGTTGCAGCTGAACGTGATGGAGCCGCTGATCGCGTTCAAGATCTTCGACTCGATCCGCCTGCTGCAACGCGCCATGGACATGCTGCGCGAACACTGCATCGTTGGCATCACCGCCAACGAAGAGCGCTGCCGTGAACTGGTCGAACACTCGATCGGCCTGGTCACCGCGCTGAACCCGTACATCGGCTATGAAAACGCCACCCGCATTGCCCGTGTCGCTCTTGAAAGCGGCCGCGGCGTGTTGGAACTGGTGCGCGAAGAAGGCTTGCTCGACGAAGAAATGCTCGCCGATATCCTGCGCCCGGAAAACATGATCGCTCCGCGTCTGGTGCCTTTGAAGGCTTAACCAAACGCAGGCTCTTTTGAAGAGCACCGCTCACCAGGTCGAGGGACTAGACACCTCTCACCTTTTGAGGGCTTGGGGACTGATTCCCCCAAGCCCTTTTTTTTAACCCTTTTGCGGATTTTTCGAACATGTTGAATGTTTTCAGTGCCGCCAAGATCGCAGCCTTCGACAGCTCCTACAGGGTTTGACTCCTCTGTAGAAGCTGCCGAAGGCTGCGATTTTTTGATTTTGCAGCGCTCTCGTTTCGTCGCTTGCACCACAATCGTGCAGACGGACGGCACTCTCCTTATGTATAGTGCCGGCCCTCTTCGCGTGAGCGGTCGTCGTTAACGAGACCCAAACCCATGCGAAACCCGAACTAATAAAACCCGCGATATGGACGGGGACGAACTGTCGACCCACCTGCTGTGCCACGCGCACGCCGGTGTAACGCGATGTGTCGGACCATCCAGTATTCGCACACACAAAAAACAGCGAGGAAAACTCCATGCTCGAAGTCATCAACGACTTCCTCTCAGGGAAAGTACTGATCGTGCTCATTGTCGGGCTCGGTAGCTACTTCACGATCCGCTCGCGTTTCGTTCAGTTCCGTCATTTCTTTCACATGTTCGCGGTGTTCCGTGACAGCCTCAAAAGCAGCGCTGGCCAGCTCAGTTCCTTCCAGGCCCTGATGCTCAGCCTCGCCGGCCGCGTCGGTGCGGGCAACATCGCGGGTGTCGGCATCGCCGTGACCCTGGGTGGCCCCGGTGCGGTGTTCTGGATGTGGGTGACCGCGCTGGTCGGCATGTCCAGTAGCTTCTTCGAATGCTCCCTCGGCCAGCTCTACAAGCGCTGTGACTCCGAAGGCCAGTTCCGTGGCGGCCCGTCCTTCTACATTCAGCACGGCCTGCAGAAGCGCTGGTTGGGCATGATCATGGCGTTCCTGCTACTGATCACCTTCGGCTTCGCCTTCAACGGCCTGCAAGCCCATGCCGTGACCCACTCGCTGAACAACGCGTTCGGCTTCGACACCACGTACACCGGGCTGGCCCTGGCGGTATTGCTGGGTCTGGTGTTCATCGGCGGTATCAAGCGGATCGCCAAGGTCGCTGACCTGCTGGTACCGGTCAAAACCCTGGCCTACATCGGCGTGACCCTCTACGTGATCGTGCTGCAGTTCGACCACGTTCCAGGCATGTTGATGACCATCGTCAAAAGCGCCTTCGGTCTGGATCAGGCGTTCGGCGGCCTGATTGGCAGCGCCATCGTCATGGGCGTGAAGCGCGGCGTATTCGCCAACGAAGCAGGCTTGGGCAGTGCGCCAAACGTAGCCGCCGTGGCCTCGGTCGAGCACCCGGTCTCGCAAGGTGTAATTCAGGCGTTCAGCGTGTTCCTCGACACCTTCGTGATCTGCACCTGCACCGCATTGCTGATCCTGCTGTCGGGCTTCTACACCGCGGGCTTTGAAGGTGACGGCATTGCCTTGACCCAGAACTCCCTGGCCGCCGTGGTCGGTGACTGGGGCCGGATATTCATTTCGGTGGCCCTGTCGTTGTTCGTGTTCACCTCGATCCTCTACAACTACTACCTGGGCGAGAGCAACCTGCGCTTCATGATCGGCGAAAACCGCAAGGTGTTGATCGGCTATCGCGCGCTGGTACTGGTGTTGATTTTCTGGGGTGCCATCGAAAACCTCGGCACTGTGTTCGCCTTCGCCGACATCACCATGACCCTGCTGGCGTTCGTGAACCTGATCGCGCTGTTCCTGCTGTTCAAGGTCGGTATGCGCATCCTGCGTGACTACGATGACCAGCGCGCTGCCGGCATCAAGACCCCAGTGTTCGATTCGAGCAAGTTCCCAGACCTGGACCTGGACCTGAAAGCCTGGCCAGCCAATCCGCCTGCCGCGCCTCAAGCACAGACTGAGCCGCAAGGCGTGACCGCAGCGCAACGCTGATCGGTAAGAAACCGGGCGCATCCCCTGCGCCCGGCGTGACACAGCTTGCGACCGGCGTCATGCTCGGTCGCCTGTTGTGGCAGCTTTTTTGATGCTGCCGTTTTGGTTCGAGCTTGAGATCACATCGCTGCCATCGCGAGCAAGCCCGCTCCCACATCGCTTTCGGAGAACCTCCATGAATTCCTCGACTTTTCCTGCTGCCCAGCACGTCATGGTGCTCTACACCGGTGGCACCATCGGCATGCAAGCCAGTGCCCATGGCCTGGCGCCAGCGTCCGGTTTCGAAGCGCGAATGCGCGAATATCTGCACAGCCAGCCTGAGCTGGTGGTACCGCAGTGGCGCTTTCGCGAGATGTCGCCGCTGATCGACAGCGCCAACATGACGCCCGCCTACTGGCAGCAACTGCGTGAAGCGGTGGTCGACGCCGTTGATGTCCAGGGCTGCGACAGCGTGTTGATCCTGCATGGCACCGACACCTTGGCCTACAGCGCTGCGGCCATGAGTTTTCAATTGCTCGGCCTGCATGCCCGCGTTGTGTTCACCGGCTCCATGCTGCCGGCCGGCGTGACCGACAGCGATGCCTGGGAAAACCTCAGCGGTGCATTGGTTGCTCTTGGCCAGGGCCTGGCACCGGGTGTTCATCTGTACTTCCACGGTGAACTGCTCGACCCGACCCGTTGCGCGAAGGTTCGCAGTTTCGGTCGTCATCCGTTCAAGCGGCTGGAGCGTCAGGGTGGCGGCGTGAAAGCGTCCTCGATACCTGAGCGACTGAACTACAACCAGCCTAAACAGCTGGGGAAAGTCGCTGTACTGCCATTGTTCCCAGGCATCGGCGCCGATCAACTGGATGGCCTGTTCAACAGCGGTATTCAGGGTCTGGTGCTGGAATGTTATGGCAGCGGTACCGGGCCAGGCGACAACCCCGAGTTTCTCGCCAGCCTGGAACGGGCGCGGGACAAAGGTGTGGTGGTGGTCGCGGTTACGCAATGTCATGAAGGTGGCGTCGAACTTGACGTGTACGAGGCGGGCAGCCGCTTGCGTGACGCCGGGGTGTTGTCCGGTGGCGGCATGACTCGCGAGGCGGCGTTCGGCAAGTTGCATGGGTTACTGGGCGCAGGGCTTGAGACGGCTGAAGTTCGACGGCTGGTCGAACTCGACCTGTGTGGCGAACTCAGCTGACACAACACAACAACTTGTAGGAGCGAGGCTTGCCCGCGAAGCTTTTGGCGTACTTGAGGACGCCTTCGCGGGCAAGCCTCGCTCCTACAGGGTTGGTCATAACCGGCATGTAACTTGCTCCCTTTCCGGCATGCCCAACGCCGGAAGCACCCATGCTCCACTCCCATCTCACCACCCTCAACGCTGTCTCCCTGGTGCTCAACACTTTCAAGGCCGAAGGCCTGTCCAGCGAGGTGTTATTGGCCGGCAGCGGCATCAGCGCGGCGGATCTGAGCCGGGCGGACACGCGCATCACCACTAACCAAGAGATGCTGGTTTGCGCCAACGCCGTCGCGTTACGCCACGATATCGGCCTGGAATTGGGCCAGCGGATGCACGTTTCTTCCTACGGCATGCTCGGGTATGCCTTACTCACCAGCGCCACTTTAGGTGACGCCTTGCGGTTGGCGCTGCACTATCCGGCGCTCTTGGGAACACTGTTCGGGTTAAGCCTGGAAGAAGAGGACGAGCGCATCTGGCTCACCGCGGGCGACTATCGGGAAAACCCCGCGCTGGCGCCGTTCAATGTCGAGTTTTGCCTGGTCTCGATGAAAGTCACCTGCGAAGACCTGCTCGGCCACCCTCTGCCTCTGCTCGGCGCCCGCTTCGAACACCCGGCGCCAGACTATCAGGCGCGCTACGCCGAGCGGTTCGACTGCCCCTTGCAGTTCGATGCTGTATCCAATGCCTTTGCTTTCGACAAACGCTGGCTCGAACACCCCCTGCCTCTGGCGGACGCCATCACCCATCAGGCCATGGCTGAACGCTGCCGAAAGCAAAACACCGAGTTCACCGGGCGTCAGGCCTGGCTCGGGCGTATCCGCCAACTACTCGCGGCGCAACTGAGCGCGGCGCCGGGCCTGGATGGGCTGGCCGAACAGCTGAACTGCTCGGCGCGCACGCTGCGTCGACATCTGAAGGACCTGGGCTGCAGCTATCAGGAACTGCTCGATGAGTTGCGCTTCGAGCAGGCCAAGCGAATGCTCTGCGAAGATCAACTGCCGATCTATCGGATTGCCGAGGCATTGGGGTTCAGCGAGACCGCGAGCTTCCGACATGCATTTGTGCGCTGGAGTGGTGTAGCGCCGAGTCAGTTCAGACCCTGACAACCCACCCCTGTAGGAGCGAGGCTTGCCCGCGAAGCTTTTGGCGTTCTTGAAGACGCCTTCGCGGGCAAGCCTCGCTCCTACAGGGTTCAGCATTCACGCCCTGAACCGGAGCACTAATCGCGCCATTAAGGGGCGAATTTCGGTCAAATCTTTTGGCCATTTCGATCCCCTTTTGGCCTTTCTTACCGTTCTCCCAAACGCCGCCCGCCGCAAGACTGTGTGCAACCGACTCAGCCTGCGGAGAACAAGAATGCTGACGATCTACTCGGATGATCACCACCTGCATCACGGCCGTTGTGAATTGATGGACGGGCAATTGATGCCCTGCTTCGAAATGCCTTCACGGGCAGACCATGTGTTGCAACGCGTGCAAAACCAGAATCTCGGCCCGGTCGAGGCGCCGCAGGATTTCGGTCTCGGGCCGATCGAGCGCATCCACAGCCGCGACTACCTCGACTTCTTCAAAGGGGCCTGGGCGCGCTGGACCGAATTCAATACCGACGGCGACTTGCTGCCCTATACCTGGCCGGCCCGCACCTTGCGCCGGATCATGCCCACCAGTCTGCACGGCCAGCTCGGCTATTACAGCTTCGACGGCGGCGCACCGATTACCGCCGGCACCTGGCAAGCGGCGTATAGCGCGGCGCAAGTTGCCCTCACGGCCCAAGCGGTGATCCAGCGCGGAGCCCGCAGTGCTTTCGCCTTGTGTCGTCCACCGGGACACCATGCCGCCAGCGATTTGATGGGCGGTTATTGCTACCTCAACAACGCCGCCATCGCCGCTCAGGCATTCCTCGATCAAGGCCACAAAAAGGTCGCGATCCTCGATGTCGATTACCACCACGGCAACGGTACCCAATCGATTTTCTACGAGCGCAGCGACGTGCTGTTCACCTCGATCCATGGCCATCCAGAAGCCGAGTTTCCGTTCTTCCTCGGCTACGAAGACGAACACGGTGAAGGCCCGGGCGAAGGGTTCAACTTCAACTACCCTTTGCCCGCCGGTTCAGGCTGGGACCGTTGGAGCGCGGCGCTGGAACAGGCCTGCAAAGAGATCGAAAAGTACGGCGCCGATATCGTCGTCGTGTCCTTGGGTGTGGATACGTTCAAGGACGACCCGATCTCCCAGTTCAAACTCGACAGCCCGGATTACCTGGCGATGGGCGCGCGCATCGCGGGCCTCGGCAAGCCTACGCTGTTCGTGATGGAAGGCGGTTACGCGGTGGAAGAAATCGGCATCAATGCCGTGAACGTTCTCGAAGGTTTTGAAAGCGCCCAATGAGGAATTAGAACAAATGAATCGACTCAAGCGTCTGATCGTTCCAACCCTGTGCGCCATGATAGTCAGTGGTGCCGTTCACGCTGAAGAACGTACCTTGCGGGTGTACAACTGGTTCGACTACATCACCCCCAAGGCGCTGGAAGATTTCAAGGCGCAGAACACCCAGACCAAACTGGTCTACGACATCTTCGACACCAACGAAGCGCTGGAGGCCAAGTTGCTGACCGGCAACTCTGGCTACGACGTGGTGGTGCCGTCCAACGTGTTCCTCGCCAAGCAGATCGAAGCCGGGGTGTTCCAGCCGCTGGACCGCAGCAAACTGCCGAACTGGAACCACCTCGATCCGAAGCTGATGAAGCTGATCGAAGCCAACGACCCGGGCAACAAATTCGCCGTGCCGTACATGTACGGGACCATTTTGATCGGCTTCAACCCGGACAAGATCAAGGCGGCTTTGGGCGACAACGCACCGGTGGACAGCTGGGACCTGATCTTCAAGGAAGAGAACATCAGCAAGCTCAAGCAGTGCGGCGTGGCCCTGCTCGACTCGCCGTCGGAGATCCTGCCGCTGGCCCTGCAACACCTGGGCCTGGACCCCAACAGCAAGCAGCCGGCGGACTACGCCAAGGCTGAAGCGCTGCTGATGAAGATTCGTCCGTACATCACCTACTTCCATTCATCCAAGTACATGGCCGACATTGCCAACGGTGACATCTGCGTAGCGGTCGGTTACTCCGGCAGCTTCTCCCAGGCCGCCAACCGTGCCAAGGAAGCCAAGAACGGCGTGATCGTCGACATGCGCCTTCCCAAAGAAGGCGCGCCGATCTGGTTCGACATGCTGGCGATCCCCAAAGGCGCGAAAAACCCGGAAGACGCCTACACCTTCATCAACTACTTGCTGCAACCCCAAGTCATCGCACCGGTCAGCGACTTCGTCGGCTACCCGAACCCCAACAAGGACGCCACGGAAATGGTCGACCCGGCGATTCGCAACAACCCGAACCTGTACCCGACCGAAGCGGCGATGAGCACGCTCTATACCCTGCAACCGTTGCCTCGCGATGCCGAGCGGGCGCGTACCCGGGCCTGGACCAAGATCAAGTCCGGCACCTGATCCGGGCGGTGCAGCTCACGCCGGGGTCCAGACTTCTTTGAGCCTCGCCAATGCCGATTCGATAGCCGTCTCCGGCACTGCGGCGAACCCCAGGACCAGCCCCGCGCGCTGGTCCTCGGGGAGCGTCGTGTCTGGCAGCCAATAACTGCTCAAACCATTGACCTCCACCCCGACGCTGGTGGCTTGTTCGATCAATTCGCGCTCACGAGCCACGCTGTCGACACGTACCGTCAGGTGCAAACCGGCCGCCACACTGGGCAGCTTACCGACGCCCGGGATATCCACAGGCCAGCCATTGAGCAAGACGTTACGCCGACTCAACGCAGCACGGCGCATACGCCGGATGTGTCGCTGGAAATGCCCGGCCGCCATGAACTCAGCCATTACCGCTTGAGTGCTGACCTCCGAATGCCGCACGTCCACCGCACGACGCTGGGAGAACGCCTCAACCAATCCGGGCGGCAACACCAGATAACCCAGTCTTAATGCCGGGAATGCGACCTTGCCGAAGGTTCCGACATACAACACCCGCCCCTGCCGATCGAGTGCAGCCAACGGTGCCAGCGGCGCGCCGCTGTAACGGTATTCGCCATCGTAGTCGTCCTCGACGATCCAGCCTTGGGTGCGTTCGGCCCAGGCCAACAATTCAAGACGTCGCGCCAGACTCATGACCACCCCGGTCGGGTACTGATGCGACGGCGTGACGTAAGCCAATCGACAATCGCTGAGCGCCGCCAATTCGGTGCAATCAATGCCCTCACTGTCCACCGCTATCCCGTGCAATCGCGCGCCGGCTACAGCGAACGCATGACCCGCCGCTCGATACCCCGGATTTTCAATGCCCACCCCGTCACCAGGCTCCACCAGCAACTGTGCACAAAGGCTAATCCCCTGTTGCGCGCCACTGGTGATCACTATTTGCTCAGCCGAGCACTGCATGCCCCTCGAACTGCGCAAGTACGCAGCAATCAGCCCTCGCAATCGTGCATCACCCGCTGGGTCGCCGTAACACAGTTGCTCTAAATCCGGCTTACGCCAGAAAGCCGCGTTCAGCTTGGCCCAGACTTCGAAAGGAAATAGATCGAAGGCTGGAACGCCGACACGAAATGCCCGAGGTGGACCACTGGGAGGCAAGGTCAAATGGTTCTTTTCCACCCGGCCCAAAGCACCGCTGTGGATAACTTTACTGGATGAAACCACAGGTAAATCCAGCCAATTTGTGGATAAGGCTGTGGGTAACCCTGTTGAAAACCCTGTGGATACTTTTGTGGATAATTTTTTTACCGACACCGCGGCTTGAGGCAATTGCGCGACATAAGTCCCGTCGCCAACACGCCCCTCGATGAAGCCCTCAGCGTAAAGCTGATCGTAGGCACGGACCACGCTGTTACGGGAAATCGATAGCGCCGCCGCCAGATCGCGACTGGCCGGCAATCGTGTACCGCTGGCCAATCGGCCGTCGAGCACACGCACCCGTAGCGCTTGATAGAGCTGACGACTCAAGCCCTGGCGGCGGTCGAGTTCAATACCCGCCGGGTTGAACGACGAGGGAAGCGGCGTATTCGACATGGTAATGGACCTGTGAAATTGGTCATTAATGGCTCTTACAACAGACCAATAGCCTGCCTAGGATGCAGGCATTCGCCAAGGAAAATTTCCATGTACACGCCCAGCGCCTTCGCCATCGATGATTTGAATGAACTGCATCAGCAGATACTCGGCACTCGTCTTGCTGTCTTGGTTACCCACGGTGAACAGGGCCTGCAAGCCAGTCATCTGCCGCTGCTGCTGAATGCTGACCAAGGCCCGAATGGGACTCTCTACGGGCACTTCGCCCGGGCCAATCCACAATGGCGGGAATTGCAGAACGGCGCCGAGGCGCTGGTGATTTTTGCTGGTGCCGATGCGTATATCAGCCCAGGGTTTTATCCAGGCAAAGCCGAGCATGGCAAAGTCGTGCCGACCTGGAACTACGTCGCCGTGCACGCCTATGGCATGGTCGAAGTGTTCACCGACGCCGATCGCCTGCGCAATCTGGTCAGCGCTCTGACCGATCGTCATGAAGCGGGTCGCACCCATCCATGGAAAGTCGCCGATGCCCCCTCCGACTACATTGATAGCATGCTCAAGGCCATCGTCGGTTTTGCCTTGCCCATCCAGCGTCTGGAGGGCAAACGCAAACTCAGCCAGAACCGCAATGCTGCAGACATCGCCGGTGTGCGCGAGGGGCTGGCCACCAGCCCTGATGTGCACGACCAGGCCCTCGCCCACTTGATGCGTTAAGGAACCAACATGAGTCAGATCGACATCCGCCAGGTCACCACCGACGATCACGCTGCCTGGCTGCCGTTGTGGCAAGCCTACTTGCGCTTCTACAACACCGAATTGCCCGACGCAGTCACCCAGAGCACTTGGCAGCGCCTGCTCGATCCGAGCGAACCGACCCATGCGGCGCTGGCCTGGGCCGATGGCAAAGCGGTGGGCATGGTGCATTTCATCTACCACCGCTCGAACTGGAGCATCGAAAACTCCTGCTACCTACAAGACTTGCTGGTGACACCAGAAACACGCGGCACCGGTGTCGGTCGGCAACTGATCGAATTCGTCTACACCACGGCCAAGGCCGATGGGTGCTGCAAGGTCCATTGGCTGACCCACGAAACCAACGCCACCGCGATCCAGCTCTATGAGCGCATCGCCGAGCGTCCCGGTTTCATCCAGTTTCGTCACGCCCTATAAGGTTCAAGGAGAGCAGCATGTCGACTTCACTCGCGGACTGGAAAGGTGTTCCGCCACCCTCGGTTCAACTGATCGAAGGGCGTTTCATTCGCCTGGAAAAACTTGACCCGGCGCGTCATGCCGACGGCTTGTGGAAAGCCCTGGAAGGCCCGGGCTCGGATCCGAAACTCTGGGACTATTTGCCTTACGGTCCTTTCCCGGAGCGCAGCGCGTTCAACGATTGGCTGAATAACCATGCGGCCAACAGCGACCCGTATTTCTTCACGGTGATCGATCGCGCCAGCGGCTACGTGCAGGGTATCCTCAGCCTGATGTCGATTGTGCCTTCTCAGGGTCGCATCGAGATCGGCCATGTGACCTTCGGCGCACCGATGCAGCGTTCACCGAAAAGTACTGAAGCGGTTTACCTGCTGGCCAGGGAATCCTTTGCCTTGGGTTACCGGCGTCTGGAGTGGAAGTGCAACAACGGCAATGCCCGTTCCAAGTATGCGGCGGAGCGGTTGGGGTTCAGTTTTGAAGGGGTGTTCCGTCAGCACATGGTGGTCAAGGGTCAAAACCGTGACACGGCGTGGTATTCGATTCTGGATTCGGAGTGGCCGGCGATTGGCGCGGGGTTCGAGCGGTGGCTGTCCGATGAAAACCAGACGGAATCGGGGCAGGTGAAAACGTTGGTGGAGTGTCGCCAGTAATCTTTGGCGTCTGGCAGGACGCCTTCGCGGGCAAGCCTCGCTCCTACAAGGGTTTTGCGTTGATTTATGGTCAACCGAAAAACCTGTAGGAGCGAGGCTTGCCCGCGAATGGCATCACGCTAATTTCTGGGCCAACACCGCAATATGCTCCGGCCCGATCCCGCAGCAACCGCCCAAATGGCTGGCCCCGCGCTTTTGCCAATCGGCCGCCCATTGCAGATAACCCGGCGGATCCAGATCGTCGCGCAACGGGTCCAGACCGTCATTGGCCGTGGCCTCTTTCGGTTGCGGGGGGAAGGCATTCGCGTACGCACCGATGTGGATCTTCACCCCCAAGCGTTCGAAGGTTTCCCGCGCCGCATCAATCGCAGCGCCGATCACTTCTGGCTGACTGCAATTGAACAGCAAGGTTTCCACGCCCAACTCAGCCGCCACCGCAGCGGCCTCGGCCACGGGTTCACCGGAACGCAAACGCGGCACTTCGTCGGTGTCTTCATCTTTCAGGGTAAACGACAGCCAGTACGGCTTGCCGTCCTTCGGCAGACCGGCATGGATCGACCGTGCCTCGACGATCGAGCTCTGGGTTTCGGCCAGCCACAGGTCGACATGAGGCGCCAGGCCATTGACCAGAGGTGTCAGCAATTCAGTCACGCGAGCAGCGTCGAACAGGTCCGGGCGATAGGAGCCAAACAACGGCGGCAATGAACCGGCCACACGCACCGGTTTACCCGCTGCATCGACGGCACGACGGGCCAGCTCACCGGCCAATGCTGCGAGGGCCTGGCCTTCGGCGGCAAAACGCTCTTCGCCAATATGGAATGGCACCACCGCGTAACTATTGCTGGTGATCACGTTGGCACCGCTTTCAATATAAGCTGCGTGCACCGCTTCCACAGCTTGCGGCGCCTCGCTCAGGGCCAGTGCCGACCATTCAGGCTGCCTGAACGGCGCCCCTCGGCGTTGCAGCTCACGACCCATGCCGCCATCCAGAATTACCGTGTTTGCGCCCATATGCTTTTCACTCATAAGCTTATGAAAATAACTCACTATCAGAGTCGTTCTTATAACTATTTAATACGCACCACTCGGTTAATAACAACCTCTTTTTTTCAGGGATCCAACTGTGAAATTTCAACCGCTGCTGGCCCTGGGCCTGACGATTCTGGCTGCCTCCACCCAAGTCTTTGCGGGCGCCACTCTGGACCGTATCGAGCAAAAGAAAGAACTGGTGGGCGTGTTGATGGAAAGCTATCCGCCTTTCTCGTTCCTCAACGACCAAAACCAGCTCGACGGTTTCGACGTTGACGTGGCCAAGGCCGTGGCGGACAAACTGGGCGTCAAGCTGCGCCTCGAAACGCCGTCCTGGGATGTGATCGCCGCCGGCCGCTGGAGCGGGCGTTACGACATCTGCATCTGCTCCATGACCCCGAGCAAAGCCCGCGCTGAAGTCTTCGACTTCCCGGTCGAGTACTACGCCTCCCCTGCGGTGATTGTGGTCAACGCCAAGAACGACAGCATTCACAGCGCCAAGGACCTGAGCGGCAAGAAAGTCGGCCTCACCAGCGCCTCCAGCTATGAAAGCTACCTGAACAAAAACCTGGTGATCGAAGGCGCCGAAGACACCCAACTGCAGTACCCGTTCGAGAATGTGCAGATCGCCCCGTATGACACCGACAACGTCGCGTTCCAGGATTTGGGCCTGGGCGCTGGCGTGCGTCTGGACGCGATTCTCACCAACCTGGTGACCGCCCAACCGCGCCTGAACGAAGACAAGCGCTTCAAGCTCGCCGGCCAGCCGCTGTACTCGGAGCCGAACTCGGTGGCCATCGAAAAAGGCGACGCTCAGTGGGACGCCAAAGTACGTGATGTGTTTGCCCAGCTGAAACAGGACGGCACCTTGAGCAAGCTGTCGCAAAAATGGATCGGCGCCGACATCAGCAAATGACTTCTTTCCCCAAACCACCTCAGCCGCCGCAACCAGTGGCTGAGTCATTACTGCAACGGGTCTTCGGCTTCCGTACTCGGCTGTACCTGACCTGGGCGGCGATGTTCGGATTGTTCGCGAGTTTCTTCCTCAGCTTCGACCTGAAGTTCTCGATCATCCTCGATAAGCTGCCGAACCTGATCGGCCTGCACCTGGCGCCCAACGGCTTTCTGCAAGGCGCGGCGCTGACGCTGTTCTTGTGCCTGTGCTCAATCGTGACGTCATCGCTGCTGGGCTTCATCACCGCCCTGGCTCGGCTGTCGAAAAGTGCAGTGGCGTTCGGTATCGCGAGCTTTTATGCCTCGTTCTTTCGCGGCACACCGCTGCTGATCCAAATCCTGCTGATCTACCTCGGCCTGCCACAACTCGGCATCGTGCCGGGCGCCATCGCTGCCGGCATCATCGCCCTGTCGCTGAACTACGGCGCCTACCTGAGCGAAATCTTCCGCGCCGGTATCCTCGGCGTTCCCCACGGCCAACGCGAAGCATCATTGGCCCTGGGTATGCGTGAAACCGTGATCTTCTGGCGCGTCACCCTGCCCCAGGCCATGCGCACCATCATCCCGCCCACCACCAACCAGTTCATCTCCATGCTCAAGGACTCGTCACTGATTTCGGTGATGGGGGTTTGGGAAGTTATGTTTCTGGCGCAATCCTATGGGCGCTCGAGCTATCGCTATATCGAGATGCTGACGACGGCGGCGGTTATTTATTGGGTGATGTCGATTGGGTTGGAGCTGATTCAGGCGCGGATGGAGCGGCATTATGGGAAGGCGTATTTGAAGCGCGATTAGCAAAGAGGTCGCGTTTTTGATATTTCGCCAACGGACACGTCCTGAAGTGCTGTAAGGAAAGACGCCTGATGGACGGGTGAATCCGTACAGGATCAAAGCCCGTTATTGATTCGGCTACAAGCGACGTCTCTGCGCCTTGCGCAACACTCGGAAATGCCCGGCATCCGGGCATGGGCATCGATTTTAGAGTTTGGTCTTCTCTCACCAGAGGCTGAACCCGATGCCCATCCGACGCACTTTTCGACCGCATTACATGGCTCTGGCGATTTCCCTCGCCCTCGGCCACGCCGCTTCCGCGAATGCTCAACAGCCAACCACCATCCTGCCGTCACTCGCTGACCACATGGCTCGGATCGAGACACTCATCAATGATCCAGTCACCGTTAAAACACCGGTAATCAAGACAGAATCAGGTTCTGACGGTGTTGCATTAAAACTGGGTGATTCCAACGATCTGGTCACGGTCAGCAGACGCGGACGCTTCAATGGGGTGGTCGATGGGGGCGGCGGCACCAACGCATTGCAACTCGATGTCGTGAGCGGCGGCGAACTGGGGGAGAGCCGGAATTTTAACTACCTGCACGTCAATCGAGGCGAGTGGACTCTGACGGGGACAGGTGACTTCTCCGAAGGCGCCATAGTGAAGGAAAAAGCTGCGTTAACTAATCGCGGGCACATTTTCGGCCAAGTGTCGGTTGATAAAAAAGCGACCTTTCGCGGCAATGGGCAAGTCGGTCACTTGCTGGTCGCAGGTCGGCTTGAGGTCAATGCGATGCACGGTGCACCGCGGGTAAGTGGCAACCTCGAACTGCAGAACACTGCCGAACTGGCCCACGAGGTGAATGCCGATGGTCGCAGCGAAACAATCCAGGTCGACGGCACCGCCAAACTTGGCAACGCCACACTGAAAATCGTCGCTGTGCCGGGTGAATACCCATTGAGTAGCCAGTACACCATTATTAAGGCCGGCAAAATCGAAGGCGAATTTGGCAAAGTTATCAACGACCTGGCCTTCATGGCCCCAGACTTTCAATACGAAAAAAAGACTGTTGGCTTTATCCTCACTCGCAATGATGTGCCGCTTGAAAGCGCCGCCATAACCGAAAACGGACGGGAATTCGCCAACAGCATTGATGAGCCAAAAGAGATTCCGCAAGCAGAGTTGTCATCTGACACGATAAACAACGTCAGCACTGCTCCGACTCTACCGCCTGACATTGAAACTGCAGCCACTGTTCCAACTCCTGCTACCGAAACTACCGTCACCCGCCTGAGCGTCGCGCAAACTTCCACCACCGCTTCGCTTGCACCGCCTGCCAGCGAAACATCCGGCACTGCTCAGGCGCAATCCCTTGCCCCCCAACCCACTGTCGCGGCTGTCATGCCATCCACCTCGACGAACGCTGCTATCAATGCCCTGCTTGGCGCCAACAAAGCCACCGCCGCCCGGGCCATTGAACAACTGGCCGCAGGCAGCAACGCCAATCTGGCCAATGCCACGTTAAGCAGTGTCCATCCGGTCAGCGCCAGCATGCTGGCAGCCATGCACCAACTGGATAACCCCGATGGTCTGAGCGCGCTGGTGCCGCGTGTTGCGGCAGGCAGCGAAACCAGCGGCAGGCTCTGGGTTCAAGCGTTGGGCAGCGCAGGCACGCTGGACCGCAACCGGGGCGGTAGCACTCTGCAACACTCCACCAAAGGTTTGGTGCTCGGCGCGGATTGGGCAGTCGATGAGCAGTGGCGAGTGGGTGTGATGGGTGGCAAGTCCCAGACCCGTCTGGACGGCAGCCTGTTCAATGGTGACCTCGACAGCTGGCACCTGGGCGCCTATGCCCTTCGTCAAAGCGGTCCGCTGGCGTTGCGCCTGGGCGCAAATCACAGCAACCATGATGGCAGCACCAAACGGCGGGTAGCGTTCAACGGTTTCAGCGATCGACCGAAAGGCAGTTACGACGCCAGCACTCAACAAGCCTTTACAGAGATCGGTCACAACCTCGGCAGCGGCAATATCAGCGCCGAACCCTTTGCCAACCTCGGATATCAGCGTTATCAGCGCAACAGCTATACCGAGAAAGGCGGCGCGGCGGCACTGCAGGTCCATGGGCAAACGCAGAACAACTTCAGCAGCACCTTCGGCCTGCGCCTGGCACAGCTCAATACGCTGGATAATGGCATGCAACTGACGCCACGATTCAGCGCCGGCTGGAAACACACCTACGGTGATGTCGATAGCAGAACTCATCAACGACTAGTAACCGGCGGCAGGACTTATACCGTCGAAGGCGCCGCGCTGGATCGCGACAGCCTGATGCTCGATGCAGGGCTGGAGCTGGTGGTTTCGACCCGGCATACATTGGGATTCGGTTACAACGGCGAGATCGGCAATGACAGCCGCAGTCATGGCGTAATGGGACAGTGGCGGATGGCATTCTGATAAAACCGCCCCAACCTCACTGACTCGATGCAAAACCTGTAGGAGCGGGCTTGCCCGCGAAGGCGGCGGTACAGTCAACATTGATGTCGCCAGATAAACCGCTTTCGCGAGCAAGCTCGCTCCTACAGGGCTCAGTGTCTTGACTGACTGGCATTGGGGCTTGCCCCCGTTCGGCTGCGAAGCAGTCGTAAACCCTGCGGTTTAACTTTGAAATGTCGGGCGAAAAAAAAGGGGAGCACATGCCCCCCCGAGGTTTAAAACGGTCTATCGAGGCTGTTAACTCAGCCTTCGATCTCGATCAGAATTTCGCCCGGATTAACCCGGTCGCCCTTGGCCACATGGATGGCGGTGACTTTGCCGGCGATGGCCGATTGGACTTCGGTTTCCATCTTCATTGCTTCGGTGATCAGCACAGCCTGGCCTGCTTTCACGGTGTCGCCTTCCTTGACCAGCACATCGACGATGTTGCCCGGCATGGTGGTGCTGACGTGGCCCGGTGCAGTGGCTTGCTTGCGCTTGCTGCTGCCACCGCTGACGAATTCGTTGAGTGGTTCGAACACCACTTCTTCCGGCATGCCGTCGATGGACAGATAGAAGTGGCGTTTGCCTTCCGACTTGACGCCGACACCCGTGATATCGACGCGGTAGGTTTCGCCGTGAACGTCGATGACGAACTCGGTCGGCACGCCTTCGCCACCGGCCGAAGTCACGCCGCCCGCTTCCGGAATCGGCAGCAATACTTCTGGCGTGAGGATGCCGGCTGCGCGTTCTTCAAGGAACTTGCGACCGATGTCCGGGAACATGGCGTAGGTCAGCACGTCTTCTTCAGACTTGGCCACGGCACCGATTTCGGCACGCAACTTGGTCATTTCCGGCTTGAGCAGATCGGCCGGACGCACATCGATCACCTCTTCGCTGCCAATGGCCTGGCGACGAAGTTCTTCGTTCACAGTGCCCGGCGCCTTGCCGTAGCCGCCTTGCAGGTAAAGCTTCACTTCGTTGGTGATGGTTTTGTAGCGCTCGCCGGCCAGTACGTTGAAGAACGCCTGGGTGCCGACGATTTGTGAGGTCGGGGTCACCAGCGGCGGGAAGCCGAGGTCTTCACGAACGCGCGGGATTTCTGCCAGCACTTCGCTCATGCGGTTCAGCGCACCCTGCTCTTTCAACTGGTTGGCCAGGTTGGAAATCATCCCGCCCGGTACCTGGTTGACTTGCACGCGGGTGTCGACGGCGGTGAATTCGCTTTCGAATTGATGGTACTTCTTGCGCACCGCATAGAAGTACAGGCCAATCTCTTGCAGCAATTCCAGGTTCAGGCCAGTGTCGAACTCGCTGCCTTTAAGGGCGGCGACCATCGACTCGGTGCCCGGGTGGCTGGTGCCCCAGGCGAAGCTGGAGATGGCGGTGTCGATATGGTCGGCGCCATTTTCGATCGCCTTGAGTTGGCACATCGCAGCCAGGCCAGCAGTGTCGTGGGAGTGAATGAACACTGGCAGCGACTGCTCGGATTTCAATGCCTTGACCAGTTCGCCAGTGGCATACGGGGTCAACAGGCCGGCCATATCCTTGATCGCCACGGAGTCGCAACCCATGGCTTCCATTTGCTTGGCTTGGGCCACGAAGGCCTCGATGGTGTGCACCGGGCTGGTGGTATAAGCGATGGTGCCCTGGGCATGTTTGCCGGCCGCTTTCACCGCTTCGATGGCGACTCGCAGGTTACGCACGTCGTTCATCGCATCGAAAATGCGGAACACGTCGATGCCGTTGACTGCAGCCTTGGCGACGAAGGCTTTGACCACGTCGTCGCTGTAATGGCGGTAGCCCAGCAGGTTCTGGCCCCGCAGGAGCATTTGCAGACGCGTGTTAGGCAATGCCGCGCGCAGTTGGCGCAGGCGCTCCCACGGGTCTTCTTTCAGGAAACGTACGCAGGCGTCGAACGTCGCGCCGCCCCAGCATTCCAGCGACCAGTAGCCGACTTTGTCGAGCTTGTCGCAAATCGGCAGCATGTCTTCGGTGCGCATGCGGGTGGCGAGCAGCGATTGGTGGGCGTCGCGCAGGATAGTGTCGGTAACGTGGATTTGCTTGCTCATTGTTCTATTCCTCACAGGCCTGCGTGGGCGGCGATGGCGGCGGCGATGGCCAGGGCCAGCTCTTCGGGTTTGCGCTTGATCGAGTAGTTAGTCAGTTCAGGGTGGCTTTCAACGAAGCTGGTATTGAACTGGCCGCTACGGAATTCCGGGTTGCGCAGGATTTCCTGGTAGTACGCGGCGGTGGTCTTGACCCCTTGCAGACGCATGTCGTCGAGGGCTCGCAAACCACGGTCCATCGCCTCTTCCCAGGTCAGCGCCCAGACCACCAGTTTCAGGCACATGGAATCGTAGAACGGCGGAATGGTGTAGCCGGTATAGATCGCTGTGTCGGTACGCACGCCGGGACCGCCGGGCGCGTAGTAACGGGTAATCTTGCCGAAGCTCGGCAGGAAGTTGTTTTTCGGGTCTTCGGCGTTGATCCGGAACTGCAGCGCGAAACCGCGGTGCTGGATGTCTTCCTGTTTCACCGAGAGCGGCAAACCGGACGCGATGCGAATCTGCTCGCGAACAATGTCGATGCCGGTGATTTCTTCGGTGATGGTGTGTTCCACCTGCACCCGGGTGTTCATCTCCATGAAGTACACCTCGCCCTCGGCGAGCAGGAACTCCACAGTGCCGGCGTTCTCGTAACCCACAGCCTTGGCCGCACGCACCGACAGATCGCCGATGTAGGCGCGCTGTTCCGGGGTCAGTTGCGGGCTCGGAGCGATCTCGATCAGTTTCTGGTTGCGGCGCTGGATCGAGCAGTCACGCTCGAACAGGTGCACCACATTGCCGAAGCTGTCGCCGAGGATCTGCGCTTCGATGTGTTTCGGATTGACGATGCATTTTTCCAGGAACACTTCCGCCGAACCGAAAGCCTTGGTGGCTTCGGAAATGACCCGTGGAAAGGCTTGTTCGAGTTCTTCGCGACTGTTGCAGCGACGAATACCGCGGCCGCCGCCACCGGATGTAGCCTTGAGCATCACCGGGTAACCGATGCGGTCACCTTCGGTCAGGGCTTCTTCGATGCCCGACACGTTGCCTTCGGTGCCTGGGGTGACCGGCACGCCGGCCTTGATCATGCTGCGGCGCGCTTCGGTCTTGTCGCCCATGCGGCGAATCACTTCAGCCGATGGACCAATGAATTTGATTCCGCGTTCGGCGCAGATGTCTGCCAGCTCGGCGTTTTCCGAAAGGAAGCCGTAGCCGGGGTGCAACGCATCGCAACCGGTTTCCACCGCCAGGTTCACCAGCTTGCGCGGGTTGAGGTAGCCGGCCAGTGGCTCGGCACCGATGCTGTGGGCCTCGTCCGCACGCTTCACATGCAAGGCATGACGATCGGCGTCGGAATAGATCGCGACCGAGCGAATGCCCATTTCGGCGCAGGCGCGCACGATTCGTACGGCAATCTCACCACGGTTGGCGATCAGGATCTTTTTTATCACTTGGAGGTTCCCTTGAGCCGGTGGTACCCACGACCTGTCAAACCAGGTCGACGCGTGACCAAATGTTTCAATTCAGTCGCAGCTCCACACTAGCCTTCGCAAGGGATTAACAAAAATGAATAATAATTGGGTTACACATAAGCAAAGACTTATAGTTGAAACATCAGCCTCCGCTCAGGGTCTCTAGAAAATGCGTAAGTCATTGATGCGTATGACATTGCGTCAATTGCAGATCTTCAATGAGGTGTGCGACTTAAGGTCCTACAGCCGCGCTGCCGACGAAATGTCTCTCACACAACCTGCCGTTAGCCTACAGATTCGTCAACTCGAAGAGCTGATCGGCCAACCGTTGTTCGATTACGTCGGCAAGAAACTCTACATGACCGAGGCCGCCGAGGCCCTGCAGCGCGCCAGCCGGGATATTTTCGGACGCCTGGAAAACCTCGATATGCAGCTGTCGGACATGCAAGGCTCATTGCAAGGCCAGCTGAAACTGGCGGTGGAATCCAGCGCCAAGTATTTCGTGCCGCACCTGTTTGCCGCGTTCAAGCGCCAGCACCCGGAAGTGAATCTGCAGCTGACAGTGGTCAATCGTGGGCAGGTGATCCGGCGCCTCTCCGACAACCGCGACGATCTGGTAATCATGTCCATGGTGCCGCAGGACATGGGGCTGGAGTTCTTGCCATTTCTCAACAACCCGATTGTCGCCGTAGCACCGCCGGATCATCCGTTGTGCCACATGGGCCCACTGCGCTTGCAGGATCTGGAACCTTACACACTGCTATTGCGCGAATCCGGCTCCGGTACGCGACTGGCCTGCGAAGAGTATTTCAAAGAAAAGCGCGTGCACTTCAACCAGACCCAGGAGGTCTCATCGGCCGAAGCCCAGCGTGAATGTGTGCTCGCGGGTCTGGGCCTGGCGCTGTTGACGCGCCATGCCCTGAACCTTGAATTGGCAACGGGCGGATTGATCGAGTTGCCGGTCGAAGAACTGCCGCTGTACCGCAGTTGGTGCCTGGTGCAGGCCAAAGCCAAACGGCTATCACCCGTGGCGCACGCATTCCTTGCGTTTATCCGCAGCGAGCGGATGCAGATCAGCGCCCTGGTTGAGCGTTTCGACGGGAAGTTACGGGAGCTGCCTGCCAGTAATTGAGTTCGAGGTCGTCAGAAAATTCGCCAATTTCCGCCAGAAGCTGACGGCGTTCGCAGCGATCTTCGATGGCGCGGCGAAATTCCATGCGGCGCTGATCTTCTTGCTGACGACGGGTTTTGACGGCGCTGTTGCGTTCTTCGTAGGGCTGAGCCATTTCGAGTCTCCCAAGGCGAGTACGGGAGTTTCAAGATAGGCGCGAGGGATGACGGTTTGGCGACGGGTGAATGACAGTGAGATGAAATGTGATGACGCCTTCGCGGGCAAGTCGGATCGCCGCACCGCTCGCTCCTACAGGGTTACGCGATATCTGTAGGAGCGAGGCTTGCCCGCGAAGGCACTCTCAAGGCAAAGAATCAATCGTCCAGCGCTTTCACCGACTTGGGCGACAGCCGCAAGCTGCGAAGGCTGCGCTTGACGCTCTTGAGGTGATTGACCAGGCTCGGACCGCGGGCCATGGCCACGCCCATCGCCAGCACATCAATCACCACCAGGTGCGCGATGCGCGACGTCAGCGGCGTATAGATTTCGGTGTCTTCGTGTACATCGATCGCCAGGTTGACGGTCGACAGTTCGGCCAGCGGCGTCTGGCTCGGGCACAGGGTGATCAACGAAGCGCCGCTCTCGCGCACCAGATTGGCAGTGATCAACAGGTCCTTGGAACGCCCCGACTGGGAAATGCAGATCGCCACGTCGCTCGGCTTCAGGGTAACCGCCGACATCGCCTGCATGTGCGGGTCGGAATACGCGGCTGCAGTCAGCAGCAAACGGAAAAATTTGTGCTGGGCATCCGCCGCCACTGCGCCCGAAGCACCGAATCCATAGAACTCGACACGCTGAGCCTGAGACATGAGCGACACAGCCCTCTGCAACTCCACCGGGTCGAGTTTCTCGCGAACCTCCATCAGGGTGTGCAGGGTGGTGTCGAAGATTTTCAGGCTGTAGTCGGCGACCGAATCGTCTTCATGGATCGCGAACTGACCGAAGCTGGCGCCCGCCGCGAGGCTCTGCGCCAGCTTCAGTTTCAAATCCTGAAACCCGGAGCAACCAATAGCACGGCAAAACCGCACGATGGTCGGCTCGCTGATCCCCACGCTATGGGCCAGGTCGGCCATGGAACTGTGCATCACCGCCGCAGGGTCAAGCAGCACGTGGTCGGCGACCTTGAGCTCCGACTTGCGTAACAGGTGACGTGACTGGGCGATATGTTGCAGCAGATTCAAGGGGCTGGACTCTTTGTTATTGGCAGGCGCCGGGGATGTAGCACGCTTGTAGTTATACTACATGAATCGGCTTTTTGCCTGCTCAATGCGTAACCGGATGGCATTAATCTTCCCAATTTTGCCAGGAAATGCTCCATGTAGCGGGAAACATCCGCGCGGCGTCACCCTTGCTGAGGGCAGCGAAAATCGTACCCTGACGCTCCCGCGGCTTTAGAAGAAATATAGATAAATCAACATTAACAATTTTTGACACATAATTTACCTGGTGTTGCGTCTACATAAACCGCAAATGACCCCGCCCATAATTATTTTCATTTTACTTCCATAGTCTACGGATGATTAATTTACTGATATAAAATAAGAACATCCGTTAAAGAATCTCTGACCACGGAAGGTCTATATGAAAATCAGAAAGAAATGCACACCAATCTTATTGTGCGCCCTCTTAACAACTAAAAATTCGTTAGGCGAAGACTACTATTGGCAATTTCAGCCCGAATCGGGGATTCCTGAAAAATTTTCCTCGCCAGAATCAGGTTGTCGATGGCTACACAAGGAAAGTGAAGACTCATGGAACTACACACCCCCCATAGAAAGAGAGGATAAACTTGCTTGGGATTGTCACATGATATTTGGCGATGACCCGGTCGACGACTCCTATGGAGCTCTAGCTATAATGCTCTATGGAGAACATTGCACAAAAGGAAATAAATTTAACAGCATTTCAGGTCAGTGTGAGTTTCTAAAAGCTAGCTACGCCTGTCCATCGAGTATCACTGGTAACCCTATCGATTTTTCGACAGGCTACAAGTTGCAGTCAGAAACAGATTACTCATTTTCATCTAACAATAATCACGAAAATGCTATCGAATTCACAAGATACTACAGAAGTGCTGATGGATTATGGGTTCATAATTACTCAGATAGGCTGAATATTGAAAACAATTCAGTCACAGTTATACACAATAATGGAAACCAATACGTATTCAAAAAAGTCGGGCATTTATACGTTGGCGAAGCAACTGAAGCAAGTACGCTCAATCAGCATGACAACCGCTGGATATACCAATCGACTAACGGCATGACGTTAGTATTCGATAATAGCGGAAAACTTGTAAGTACACGAAGGCACAGTTTGTCCACGACTATCAGCTACTCGGGCACAGTCGCTACAGTAACCGATAGTTTCGGCAATTCACTTCAATTTACCGAAGACTCAAGAAAGCAACCCCTTAGTTTAAAGGTGGGGCAGACCCAAATACGCTACCAATATAACAAATATAAACAGCTCATTTCGGTCATAAAAAATCACCCTGAGTTTCAGGAAACAAGACGATATTTTTATGAAGACCAACGAGACAGCAGGCTTTTAACAGCGATTGAAGATCAACGTGGGATCAAATATGCGGCATGGACTTACGACCAATACGGTCGGGCAATCTCCAGCGAACACGCGCTGGGCACTGAGAAAGTTACCGTCCAATATAACCCTGACGATTCAACCACTGTATCAAACGCCTTGGGGAAAAATACAACTTATAAATTTGGTTACTTTCAAAGCGCCAAACGCATAACCTCGATCATCGGAGAACCAACCGCTAACTGTCCACAAAGTAATTCGACATTTACCTACGACGAACGCGGATTTCTGACATCGCAAACTGACGGTAAGGGCATCACTACGTTATTCACCCATAACGACCGCGGTTTGGTCACTTCGCGCATCGACGCAAGTGGTACGCCTGAATCAAGGACTATTACCACGGAGTGGCACGCTACGCTGCCCCTTCCCTTGCGTATTCAACAACCAAACCGATCAATCCTATATACCTATGACGCTGAAGGACGAAAACTCAGCCAAACAATTGAAACACATTGATTCAGAAGGACCTGAACATGAATACACTGTTATTAAGAGTAAGCCTTCTGGCGCTTGCAATCGGCGGCACTCTCATCACCGTCCCACTCTGGCAAGCCCCAGAGCGCGGATGGTCATTCACATACAATGCCACTGGCTTGCTCGAATCTTCGGATGGGCCAAGAACCGATGTGAGCGATATCACCCGCTACGAATATGACTCAAATAGCAACCTGACGCGCGTTACTAACGCACTTGGGCATATCACTGAGATATCAAACTACGATTACATAGGGAATCCGCAGACAATTGTTGATCCCAATGGGGTGGTAACTTCACTGAGCTATATGCCTCAAGGTTGGTTATCATCTGTCAGCGCAGGAAACAGCACCACACAATTCGATTACAATGCTACCGGGGACATAACCAGACTGACCCAAGGCGATGGTAGCTGGCTTGCTTACACTTGGGACGACGCAAGACGATTAATCCGAATTACGAATAACCTAATGGAACAAGCTGAATTTGAACTCGACCCAATGGATAACCAAACAGTAGTACGCTTGAAGGACAATGCAGGAAAGCTAACGAAACAGCATCGATGGGTGTATGACGAACTGGGGCGGTTACTTAATTCGATAGGAGCTAGTGGCCAAACGAATCATCTGCAATACGACCTTAATGACAATCCCATTACTACCGTCACCCCTCGCGATGCTAGCTATAGCAGCGCCTACGATCCGCTCAATCGTTTGATAAAGAGCACCGATCCATTAAACGGCACTTCTCAGTCTGAGTACGACGCTCAGGACAACCTCACCCACGTCCGCGACGCACGCGGCGTGAGCACCTATTATCACTTCGATGGCTTGGGTAACCTGACTCAGCTAGACAGTCCCGATAGCGGCACCAGCAAATACAAATATGACGCAGCCGGCAACATCATAGAAAAAACGGATGCTCGAGGGGTCGTCACATCCTATGCATACGATGCTCTGAATCGATTGCTTAGTCGTCGCTATCCGGCAAACCCAAAGCTTGATGTTCGTTTCCACTACGACTCGATTACCAGCGGCAACAAAGGTATCGGCCGACTGACAGCAGTGGAAGACATAAATGGCGTCCTGAATTACACCTACGACGCGCAAGGCAACCGCACAGCCCAACTGCATACACTGAGAACGAATGAAGCAACCCAGCTGGAAAAACTTGGTTTTGGATACGATGGAGCAAGTCGACTCAGTCGGATCGACTACCCGACCGGGCTCAACATTCACTACCTACGCAACTCCGCTGGGCAGGTCAGTCAAGTGGAAATCCGGCGTGGCGCAGATGAACCGACTACCTTCGTGCGCGACCTTGCTTATCTGCCCTTCGGCCCGCTCAAAAGCCTGACCTGGAACAACGGGACTACGCTTCAACGTACCTACGATCTGGACTATCGGCTAACTGCACAAACAGTCGCCGGCAGGAACAGCACTTATGCCTACGATGCCACCGGAAACATCACCAAAATACAAAGCAGTTCACTCGGTGATCTGAACTACAGCTATGACGCGCTCGATCGCCTGACAGAAGAAGAAAATGCCAAGCAACAGCAAACCTTTACTTATGACGCGGTGGGTAACCGCACTAACAAAACACTCACTCCTCTGGTCAAAGGCAAGGTGCAAGACAGTACAGTCACGACCTACCAGTATGGCGCCAGTAACAATCGATTGATCCAAATAGACGACCAATTGGTGACCACCGATGCGGCTGGCAATCTGATCAAAGACCGCACTAATCGCCAATTCTCATACGACGAGCAGAATCGCCTGAGCAGCGTGAAGATTGACGGGATGATCCGGGCTCAGTTTCGCTATAACGCTCTAGGTCAACGCATCCAGAAAATCACTCCACAAGGCGTCACCACATTTCTCTATGGGTTTGATGGTGAATTGCTGGGCGAAACTCTGTTTGATAGCCAGGGTATGAAGCTTACAAGTCAGTTTTATATCTGGCTTGGAGGCATGCCATTAGGCGGCGTGAGCGTGAATTACGATACGACAGGCGCACTTGCCAAAAGCGCACTGTTCTATCTCCATAGCGACCATCTCAACACACCGCGCATCGCAACGAATGCGGCTCAGGACATGGTGTGGGAGTGGAAATCCGACGCCTTTGGTGTAGGGAAAGCCAGTGGCACCTTGACTCTAAACCTCCGCTTCCCTGGTCAGTACTATGACGTTGAGACTGAGTTGCACTACAACTACTTTAGGGATTATGACCCGGAGATCGGGCGGTATGTGGAAAGTGACCCGATTGGTCTCAATGGGGGACTGAATACCTACGGATATGTTGAGGGAAATCCGATTAACTTTATTGACCCGTACGGCCTCGCCAAACCCGATCTTGGTAGTGGAGTGGAATCACACAATGGTGGTAAGGAACATGTTCACTGGGGCGACAAATCCGACCCACGGAAGAATGCGATAAATAAGGATGGATCTATACGGCACGGTAAAGAACCACCCCAACAAATAAAAAACAAGATAAACAATATATTTAACTGGAATCTAAAAATCCCTTTAATGCTAATCCCCTTTTCTCCTGAATTTTTGGAAAGGATAAATCCATACCGCCTCCCTAATCCAATGGAGGGTGTGCCTAGAGAGTGTTAAAATTCAGATCAGGCCTAAATCACATAATAACTTACAAAAGGAGATAATCATGATTTACATTGAAGAAAGCTGCTTCGCAAGGCGAATGCAGTTAATCTCTGAGCTTGCGAACCAAAAATCCTTTGAGCTAGTGATCTGGCTGTATCCAGAGTCGAGCATCGATAGCCTACTTGGTGAAAATATCTTTGCATCCACCAGTGTCAATGCAACCCCAGTTACAGCTTACGAGAATGGTGGTGTCGCGAGGTGCACTCAACGACTTCAATTGACCAATAAATTAATAAATAAGATCGTGCAAGAAAAAGACTTTATAGCGAAAAACTGTGACTGTCTTTGCATCTACAGCCCTAACAATCCTGAATGGCAAGCATGCACAATAGGTCACGAAGGAATGATCTTGGTTAGAGATACTGCTCTACTTACTAAATTAAAAACCCTTGGGTTCAATGCATCACTAGATGCACCACCTTGGTGGTAACTCACCCTGCACACAAAATGTAGTACATAGAACGCTACGACTTAGGCCGTAGCGTTCCCACCACAATCTTGCCCTTGAATGCCTCAACGATCTCTCGTCCCATGGCATAGTCGCCCGGCTGTTTGATCATCTCGGAACCAGTCTACCTGCCCTAGCAAATTTGCCGGCGGGGGGGTGAAGTATCAAATGCTGGACAGAACCGTAGTGAGAGAGCCATGGACGACTGCAACAATCAAGTTGGATTATGTGCGGCCAAAGACAACAAAAGCCCTGATGACTACCCAAAAACCTGCATGACTCTTCTTGAAAACAATGTTTTGATTAAGGAGGCAACTTCGAATGGCGCATATTATTAAATATAGAATTTCAACACTAAAGATCGCCTCACTTATCTTGCTACTGGCCTGCTCCTTCGCTTTCATAGCAGCAAGATACTACTACCCGGCAAACCTAGATCAAATGTGCGATAGTAACTCGCCATTACTGGTAAACAAAATTCACAGTTGCAGCCTCATTGAACAGGTAGTAAACAATCTTGAGCATGAAGGCTACACTCTCGTTACCTTAGATAAATCCAATACAAGCCGAGGCCCATTTAAAGCAAAATTTGATTATAAAATATTTGAAATAAACAACTATAAAATCGAAGGAGACCCTAATAGCGGAGTTGCTCAGTTTCGATTCATCAATGGTCGTTTATCATCAATAGCTTACACACCAAAAAATCCAGAATCCGTATTTAATCTATATCCTGAAAAGGAATCAAACGAGACAAGCGTCCGGCATTCGACCAACTACCAAGGACTGAAGTACATTTCATGGTCAAACAACCAACTTGAATCTTACATTACATGGTGGATCAGACGATTTGCTTAGCAGATCCTCCCCTACTGAGTCAGCACTCTGTCTGCTGACTCAGCAAAAGCATCTCATTTAGCATCTTGCTCTTTTAACAAGCAGCCTAAGCCATTTGCCTCGACCGGACGACTGATCAGGTAACCCTGCACCTCGTCGCAGCCTTCAGACTGCAAAAACTCAAGCTGTTCGGGCCGCTCGACACCCTCGGCCACCACCCTCAGCGACAACCCGTGCGCCACGGCAATGATCGCGCGGGTGATCGCCGCATCCTCACTGCTCTCCCTGATCGATCTTCACGTAATCCACCGGAATCCGTTTGAGATAACTCAGGGAGAATAACCAGTGCCGAAATCATCGATCGCAAGGTTGACGGTCGACAACTCGGCCAGCGGCGTCTGGCTCGGGCATAGGGTAATCAACGAAGCGCCGCTTTCGCGCACCAGATTGGCAGTGATCAACAGGTCCTTGGAACGCCCCGACTGGGAAATGCAGATCGCCACGTCGCTCGGCTTCAGGGTAACCGCCGACATCGCCTGCATGTGCGGGTCGGAATACGCGGCTACAGTCAGCAGTAAACGGAAAAATTTGTGTTGGGCATCCGCCGCCACTGCGCCCGAAGCACCGAATCCATAGAACTCGACACGCTGAGCCTGAGACATGAGCGACACAGCCCTCTGCAACTCCACCGG
>NZ_FYEB01000002.1:0-89411 GCF_900187445.1 Pseudomonas sp. Irchel s3b2 | reverse complement strand
ACAGTCAGCAGTAAACGGAAAAATTTGTGTTGGGCATCCGCCGCCACTGCGCCCGAAGCACCGAATCCATAGAACTCGACACGCTGAGCCTGAGACATGAGCGACACAGCCCTCTGCAACTCCACCGGATCGAGTTTCTCGCGAACCTCCATCAGGGTGTGCAGGGTGGTGTCGAAGATTTTCAGGCTGTAGTCGGGAATGGCGGGGACCTGATCGGACCTTCAGTGCATGTCTTGAACGGTAAAAATCAAATACGGCGCGCTTTAAGATTCAAACTTTGTTAGTTCATCAGAGCACAAAAAAACATACAGCCTTACAAATCCAACCAACAAATATCAACCACTCACAAGTTGAGTTGGATATATTGATTGGGCAGGAAGCAAAAACTTAATTAAAGGAGCTACACATTATGACTATTAAAACAAAAGACTGGACCGCACAAATCGATCGCATGCCCGGCGCCGCTTCGTTCCGCACCTTTGGCACCGTAACCGTTGCCCATACCGGCATCACACCAAAGCTGGAAATGACCGCACTGCAAGATAAATCCTTCGATCTGCGCCTTGAGCTTAAACTGGAAACTTCCAGTGAAGCTTCCCTGCAAGTCTTAACAGATAAAGTTGTTGAATATAAAGCACTGGGCGATTCAAACATCACTGGCGTCAGCATTTTCCACGAAGGAAAGTTGCTGCACCACATCGACAAAGTTCTAATTACCCACTAATAACCCATTAGCTTCCTGGCTTCCCGTCGACACCGAATATGTCCGGCGGGAAGTTGAGCCATTCACACAGCGCATTGCTCTCGCAGCAGAGCCGTCAATCCATCTGCCTCGATGGGCCGACTGATCAGATACCCTTGCACCTCATCGCAGTGCTCATTCTTGAGGAATTCAAGCTGCTCACGACGCTCGACCCCTTCTGCCACAACCTTCAACGACAGGCCATGAGCCATGGCAATGATCGCCCGGGTGATCGCCGCATCCTCACTGCTCTCCCCCAGACCACGGATAAACGCCTGATCGATCTTCACGTAATCCACCGGAATCCGTTTGAGGTAACTCAGGGATGAATAACCGGTGCCGAAATCATCGATCGCCAGCTTCACCCCAAGATCACGCAACTGCTGGAAGGTCGCAATGATGTGCTCGACGCTATCCAACAGCTGGCTCTCGGTGAGCTCCAGTTCCAGGTAATGCGGCGCCAGGCCGGTTTCCTCCAGCACCTGGCGCACCAGGCTGACCAGTTTTCCCTGACGCAATTGATGCACCGAGAGGTTGACCGACACCCGAATCGGCTCCAGTCCCTGTCGCTGCCACTCACACGCTTGCCAACAGGCCTGGCGCAAAACGAATTCGCCGATAGCGCCGATCAGCCCGGTTTCCTCGGCCAGACCGATGAAATCCCCCGGCGGTACCTGGCCCAAGGTCGGGTGGCTCCAGCGTACCAACGCCTCGGCGGCATTCAGCCGACCGGTGGCGAGGCAGAGTTTCGGTTGATAAAACACGTTCAACTGCTTTTCTTCGATGGCTTTGCGCAACTGGTTTTCGAGCTGAAAACGCTCGAGCGTGCTGGCTTGCAGGCTGTGTGTATAGAACTGGAAGTTGTTGCCGCCCAAGTGTTTGGCATGCTGCATGGCCATGTTCGACTGGCTGACCAGCGCGGAAGTGTCCCGTGCGGTGTCTGGCAACAGGCTGATGCCCATCGACACGCTCACCACCAATTCATGACCCTCGACGGTGATTGGCAATCGCAGCTTGGTCGACAAACGGGTCGCCACGCGCGCCAGGCTCGACAGGTTGCCGTAGGCATCGAACAGCACCGCAAATTCATCGCCGGACAAACGGGCAATGGTGTCCGCTTCCGGTAGCGCATTGACTAACCGTCGAGCCATTTTCTGTAATAGCTGATCGGCAATTTCGTGACCGAGGCTGTCGTTGAGGAGCTTGAAACGGTCCAGATTGATGTGCAGTAACGCCAGACTACGACGCCCGCCCTGGTGCACCCGCTGATGAGCCTCTTGCAGCCGTTCACGGAACAACGCACGGTTGGCCAAGCCCGTGAGCTCATCATAATGAGCGAGGTAACGCATACGCTCTTCGGATTCACGCCTGGCGGACAGATCGGCGAAGAAGCCGACAATATGACTTACATTTCCCCGCTTATCGCGTACGGCATTCAGTTGCAGCCATTGTGGATACAACTCACCATTCTTACGGGTTTCGACCAGTTCACCCTGCCAGGTGCCCTGCTGTTCCAGCGCCTGACGAATCGTTGCGTAATGCCGGCGAGCGTCGCGACTGCAGGGCAACTCGACCACGTTGCGCCCGAGCATGTCTTCGATGTCGTAACCAGTCACTCGACTGAAGGCCTGATTGATGGCAATCAACGCGTAATTCGGGTCCAGAATCACAATGCCTTCACTGGCGGCCTCGAACACCGTCGCCGCCAGTTGTCGCTGCTCTTCCAGGCCCTTGCTGGCACTGATATCGCGGCGGGTGCCGACCATGCGGATCACCCGTCCCTTTTCGCCGCGCTCAACCGCTCGGCCACGGTCCTCGATCCAGACCCAATGGCCATCGCCGTGCCGTACCCGATACTCGATCTGATAATCCTCGCTGCGGCCCTTCAAGTGTTCGACCAGCGCCCGCTTCAGCGATGGCAAGTCGTCGGGGTGCAGACGCGGTTTGAGGTGGCTGAGCATCGCCGTCACGAATTCCGGCTCCAGGCCAAATAGCTCCTGAAGGTGAGTGTGATGGACTTCGTCTGTCTGCAGGTTCCAATCCCACAATCCCAGTTCACTCGCCTTCAACGCCAGCGCCAGCCGCGCTTCGCTCTTGCTCAAGGCCTGGTTGGCAGCATCCAGCTCCAGACTGCGTTGGGCGACTCGATTTTCGAGGTCGACCTGAGTTTCGCGCAATTCGTCTTCAGCGCGGCGGCGCTGGTCGATTTCCTTACCCAGTTCGTGATTGAGCTGATCGCTACGACTTTGCGCCTGCTGCAAGTGCTCGATCAGGGCCTGATTTTGAAAGCGCCGCAGCAACCCTTGATCGATCAGCCGATTGACCTGCCAGGCGACCACGCTCAACGAACCCAGCAAAATCAGCCCGAACCAGCCCCAACCCTGTTCCTGTTCATCGCCACCCCAGAACAGATAGCCGATGGCCGGCAACAGACAGGGCAAGGTAAACGACAGAAAAGCAGGCAGGCTGACGGCATAAGCGACGCTGGCCGAGAGGGCTGCGGCGCCGATCAGGCCGAACACCCAGGCTTGTTGCATGAAATTGTCAGCGGGCACCAACGCGATGCCGGCACCGGCCAGGGTCAGGCCAGTCATGGCAGAGCCGAGCATGAACATGCGACGCCAGACCGGATGGACCTGACGGTGAGGAATCGCCGAATCGAAGGCCGCGACCTGAATCACTCGCAACGCCACCAGCGACAATAGCCAGATCAGCCAGACGCTGACCACGAAGTAACGCTGCGGGCTCCAGAGCAACCCGGCGCACACCAGACCGTTGATCAACATGAACAGCGTAGGTAACAGCGAACCCTGATACAGCAGACGCGTGCGTTCGACCGCCATTTCCATGGCGTACTGTTTGCGGATAACCCGGGGCTCCACGGAGGGGCCCGACAGGTCGGAGCTGAGGGTCATAGGCAATGTTCTTGTTCTTATAGTGGGGCATGCGAGCCCGAATTGTGAACGGAGCATACACAAGCAAATGCCCGGACCAAACTGCCTCAGGTCATAAAACAGACAAAAATATCAGCCACCCGCATCAACACCAAAAGCAGCCAGACGAGCCCTGTCCATGCTTGCAGCCAGTGACCGACCGGTCGTCATAGATGCTTCTTTCATCGGCTAATGCAAAGCTCGGTTTGCCCGGGGTGACGGCGCACCCTAGAATGCCCCGATGCGCGATGATCTCTCCCTTCTGCTGAACTCCCTCAACGATGCCCAACGTCAGGCCGTAGCTGCCTCCGTGGGTCGTCAGTTGGTCCTGGCCGGTGCTGGCTCCGGTAAAACCCGAGTGCTGGTGCACCGTATCGCCTGGTTGATCCAGGTCGAAAACGCCTCGCCCCACTCCATTCTGTCGGTGACCTTCACCAACAAGGCTGCTGCCGAGATGCGTCATCGCATCGAGCAGCTGATGGGTATCAACCCGGCCGGCATGTGGGTCGGCACCTTCCACGGCCTGGCGCACCGCTTGCTGCGGGCGCACTGGCAGGAAGCCGGCCTGAGCCAGACCTTCCAGATTCTCGACAGCGACGACCAGCAACGGCTGGTCAAGCGGGTGATCCGCGAGCTGGGCCTGGACGAGCAACGCTGGCCGGTCCGGCAGGCCCAGTGGTTCATCAACGGGCAGAAAGACGAAGGTCTACGTCCGCAACACATTCAAGCCAGCGGCGATCTGTTCCTGGCGACCATGCGCAGCATTTATGAAGCCTATGAGGCCGCATGCCTGCGCGCCGGCGTCATCGACTTCTCGGAACTGCTGCTGCGCGCCCTCGATCTGTGGCGCGATAACCCGGGCCTGCTCGCTCATTATCAGAAGCGCTTCCGGCACATTCTGGTGGACGAGTTCCAGGACACCAACGCCGTGCAGTATGCCTGGTTGCGTCTACTGGCCAAGGGTGGCGACAGCCTGATGGTGGTCGGCGACGACGACCAGTCGATCTACGGCTGGCGTGGCGCGAAAATCGAGAACATTTATCAGTATTCCGACGACTTCCCGGATGCCCAGATCATTCGTCTGGAGCAAAACTACCGCTCCACGGCCGGGATCCTCAAAGCTGCCAACGCGCTGATCGCCAACAATACCGGGCGCATGGGCAAAGAGCTGTGGACCGATGGCGGCGAAGGCGAAGCGATCAATCTGTACGCAGCCTTCAATGAACACGACGAAGCACGCTACGTGGTTGAAACCATTGAAAGCGCGCTGAAAACCGGCTTGGCTCGTAGCGATATCGCGATTTTGTACCGCTCCAACGCCCAATCGCGCGTTTTAGAAGAAGCCTTGCTGCGCGAGCGCATTCCGTATCGCATTTATGGCGGCCAGCGCTTCTTCGAACGAGCAGAAATCAAGAACGCCATGGCGTACCTGCGTTTGCTGGAAGGCCGTGGAAACGATGCGGCCCTGGAGCGGGTGATTAACGTTCCGGCCCGCGGCATTGGCGAAAAAACCGTCGAAGCGATCCGTGATCATGCGCGCCACAGCCATGTGTCAATGTGGGAAGCCATGCGTCAGCTGGTGGCCAACAAAGGCCTGACTGGTCGCGCTGGTGGTGCCATAGGGGCATTTATGGAGCTGATCGAGGACCTCGCCGCCAAGTGCCTGGAAATGCCGCTGCATTTGATGACCCAAACCGTCATCGAGCAGTCGGGGCTGATTGCCTATCACCAGGCGGAAAAGGGCGAGAAAGGCCAGGCTCGGGTAGAAAACCTTGAGGAACTGGTCAGCGCCGCGCGCAACTTCGAAAATCCGGAAGAGGATGAAGAGCAGTCGCCACTGTCAGCATTCCTCGGTCATGCCTCGCTGGAAGCCGGAGATACCCAGGCCGACGAGCACGAAGACAGCATTCAGTTGATGACCTTGCACAGCGCCAAGGGCCTGGAATTCCCTTATGTATTTCTGGTGGGCATGGAAGAAGGCCTGTTTCCGCACAAGATGAGTCTGGAAGAACCCGGCCGTCTTGAAGAGGAACGCCGCCTGGCCTATGTCGGTATCACCCGGGCGATGCAGAATCTGGTGCTGACCTATGCTGAAACCCGACGTCTGTACGGCAGCGAGACCTACAACAAGGTGTCGCGTTTCGTACGTGAAGTGCCGAAAGGCCTGATCCAGGAAGTGCGGCTGTCCAACAGCGTCAGCCGTCCGTTCGGCGGTGGTCAGCAGCAGAGTTCCAGCAGCCTGTTCGGCGGCAGCGAGATCCCGGACACCGGGTTCAGCCTCGGTCAGACTGTGCGGCACTCCGTGTTCGGCGATGGGGTGATTCTGAATTTCGAAGGCGCCGGCGCTCAGGCACGGGTGCAAGTGAACTTCAGCGAAGGCAGCAAGTGGTTGATGCTGGGTTACGCCAAGCTGGAAGCCGTTTAATGGCGAACGTCAGGGAGGATTTCTGTGGGAGCGAGCCTGCTCGCGATGAACGATGACGCGGTGTTTCTGCTATTGCGCGGTGCAGCTATCGCGAGCAGGCTCGCTCCCACAGTTTGATCGCGCAGTGGCGCTGGCCGTTTTTCCTACAGAACTTACCCACTCGCCCTACAGACCAAAGTTAACAGGACTTATTGCGCTGATTGAAGCTGAACACAACCTGTCAGGCAAAAGCCCGAAACACTCTGGCGCTAGCCAGTAACACTTCAGCTGTGCAACATGGCGCGCGTGCCTTCCACAAATGAGAATTCCCTTTATGAAACGTTTTCTTAGCATCGCCATGGCGTTGTGCATTGGCCTGACGATGAGCCTCGACGCCAATGCCGCCAAGCGCTTTGGTGGCGGCAAGAGCTCCGGCGCTGCGCCGACTCACCAGACCAGCCAAATGGCTCCTTCTTCTGCTGCAGGCGGCGCTGCTGCCACTGCGGGCGCGGCCGGTGCTGCTGGCGCCGCGACCAAGGCCAGCGGTGCTTCGCGCTGGCTCGGCCCTCTGGCCGGTATTGCTGCCGGTGGCCTGCTGGCCTCCATGTTCATGGGCGACGGCTTCCAGGGCATGCAGATCTTCGACATCCTGATCATGGCGGTCATCGCCTTTCTGGTCTTCCGCTTCATCGCCGCACGTCGTCGCAAGCAGCAGGAGCACATGGCTCCGGCAGGCCATGCGCCGATGCAACGTGAAGTGTTCGAGAACAAGCCTGCGGGCGGTTCGATCTTCGGCGGTTCGGCTGCACCTGCTGCCGCTCGTCCGGTGATCAACGCGCCAGCCTGGTTCAATGAAAACAACTTCATTGAAGCGGCCCGCAACCACTTCCAGTCCCTGCAGCAGCATTGGGACGCTAACGAAATGGACAAGATCGCCGAGTTCGTGACTCCGCAGTTGCTGGAGTTCCTCAAGCGCGAACGTGCCGATCTGGGCGACGGCTTCCAGTCGACCTACATCGATAATCTCCAGGTACAACTGGACGGCGTCGATGACCGTGCGGACAAGACCATCGCCACCCTGACCTTCAGCGGCGTGTCGAAGTCCTCGCGCTTCGATCAGGGCGAAGTGTTCAGCGAAAGCTGGAACATGGAACGTCAACAGGGCGAAAACCAGCCTTGGCTGGTGGCCGGTATCCGCCAGAACGGCTGATCACTTCCCGCGTTTCACCTGTTGTAATAAAACCCCGGCCCCGGCCGGGGTTTTCTATTTCGCGGTTGCATCTATAGCGAGCTACTGTATAAACCGCCCCAACTAAACCGCGCCATTCAAGCAAGAGGATCCCGGACGTGGAAGAAATCATCGAACAACTGCGTGAAGCCAACGAACCGGTACCGGTCCCCTTGGAGTTGCCTGACGAAGATCAGATTGTGGAAATCGAAGAGCAACTGTTCATCGACATCCCGTTCGTCTTCAGAGAGTTTTTGCTGACCGTCAGCGACGTGGTCTACGGCAGCCTGGAGCCGGTGACCGTCACCGACCCGCAGTCCCACACCTACCTGCCAGACGTTGCCGCCAACGCCTGGGATGCTGGCGTCGATCGCAGCATGATTCCGATCTGCCAGGACGGTGACAATTACTACCTGGTTGAAGAAGACGGCACCGTGGTGCTGTGGCTGGCTGAGGAAGAACTGATCGCCGAAGAAACCTGGGAATCGGTATGGCACTGGGCGCGGGACGTCTGGCTGGAAAGCTGAGCCGTCTGCCCGCTGTAATCAATGCCCGGCCGAATCGTTGTGGTTGTCCAGCGTTTCCAGCAAGGCCACCTGCATCCGCGTATGCACGCGGATGAACCAGCGCCAGAGCAGCGCCGCCACCGCGGCCGCGACTATGACGATCAGCACCAGCAACTTGTTGGTCGGCAGAATACTGGCCGACAAGGCTGCCAGCAGCAGGAAAATCACCAACAGCGAGAGGATCGGGATCACTTCGCCGATCACCCGACGCACTCGCTGTGTGTGGCGGCCAGCCATTTCCGGCCTCACGCCCATCTCTGCCAGCAACATCGACAGCGCCTTGAGCTTGCGATAAGCGGCGATCAGGAACGGCAGTGACAACAGCAACGCCCCGCCCCAGATCAACGCTTTCTGCCAGCTCGGATCGCTGATCCAGTCCTGTAGGTAAACGGACATGCGCTCGGCGAAGAACGCGCCCGAGAGAAAGATCGCAATCACCAACGCCAGATTGACCCCTACCTGCAACAGAATCCGTCGAATCATCGACGCCAACAGTGCGCCCTCGCCCTGAGGCTGAATGCTGCGCAGCCATTCGCCATACATACCCAACACACGGGCCAGACGCTGCGGCACCACTGCAGCAAGCTTGATCGACAGCGGATCGGCGGCGCGAATCAGGTACGGCGTCAACAGCGTGGTGATCACCGAAACAGCCACCGCCACCGGATAGAGAAAGTTGCTGGTGACCTGCAGCGTCATACCCAACGCGGCGATGATGAAAGAAAATTCGCCAATCTGTGAAAGCCCCATCCCCACGCGCAGTGAGGTGCGTCCGTCATTGCCGGCGATAAAGGCACCGAGGCCGCAGGACAACATCTTGCCCAGCACCACAGCCACGGTGATCACGGCGATCGGCCAGGCGTATTGCAGCAAGATCATCGGGTCGAGCATCAGGCCGATAGCGACGAAGAAAATCGCACTGAACAAGTCGCGAACCGGCTCGATCAACTGCTCAATCTTCAGCAGTTGCCGCGATTCGGCCATGATTGCGCCGATCAGGAACGCGCCGAGGACCATGCTGTATTCAAGTTTGACCACCAACAGGCAAAAGCCGAAACACAGGCCCAGTACGGTGATCAGCAGCATTTCGTTACTTTCGAATTTCGCCACGTAGGCCAGTAGTCGCGGCACCAGCAGAATGCCAATAACCAGTGCGACAATCATGAACAGTGAAAGCTTGCCAACCGTGGAAAACACTTCGCCGGAACTGACGGTGCCGCTGACCGCGATGCTCGACAGCAACGCGATGATGCCGATACCGAGGATGTCTTCGACGATCAGTACGCCGAAGATCAGTTGGGCAAAACGCTCGTTCTTCATCTTCAGGTCGTTGAGCGCCTTGACGATGATGGTGGTCGAGGAAATCGCCAGGATCGCGCCGAGGAACAGCGAGTCCATGGTGTTCCAGTCGAACCAGCGGCCGATTTCATAGCCGATCCAGATCATCAGGACGATTTCCAGGAACGCTGCGATGAATGCCGTGGCGCCAACCTTGAACAGCTTGCGCAGGCTGAATTCCAGGCCCAGGCAGAACATCAGGAAAATCACCCCGAGTTCGGCGAGGGTTTTGATGGTTGCTTCGTCGTGGATCAGGCTGAACGGTGGTGTGTGCGGGCCGATGATGAACCCGGCGACGATGTAGCCGAGCACCACTGGCTGTTTGAGACGATGAAAGAGCACGGTCACCACACCCGCGATCAACATGATCACTGCCAGATCCTGAATGAAACTGATGGCGTGCATGGCGTGTGGCTCCTTGGGGCGGGCTTTTGAAGGGTAACACCGCGACTTCCGGCGAGAAGAGGGTGCAATATATGGAAACAGATCGATTCGGGCGTGACGGCGGCCCCCCTCCCGGCGTCCCGATAACTGTTGGTTTGAAAAACCAAGCACCCACCAGAGGTGCACCCCGAAATTCTGCCTTGAACCCGTGAGTACGTTATGGAACCCGGAAACGCCCAGCTGTCGATGACGGTATTGATGACCCCCGACATGGCCAACTTCTCAGGCAATGTCCACGGCGGCACCCTGCTCAAATACCTCGATGAAGTGGCCTACGCCTGCGCCAGCCGCTATGCCGGCCGCTATGTGGTGACCCTGTCGGTGGATCAGGTGATCTTCCGCGAGCCGATTCACGTCGGTGAACTGGTGACCTTTCTGGCCTCGGTCAACTACACCGGCAACACCTCGATGGAGGTGGGCATCAAGGTCGTGACCGAGAACATCCGCGAGCGCTCGGTGCGCCACACCAACAGCTGCTTCTTCACCATGGTCGCGGTGGATGACCAGCGCAAACCGGCCTCGGTCCCGCCACTGCAACCGCAGAACAGTGAAGACAAGCGCCGGTACATGCAGGCCCAGCAGCGTCGGCAGATTCGTCAGGAACTGGAAAAGCGTTATCAGGACATCAAGGGCGACGCCTGACGTGTTCGGTCTTTAGATCGCTTTCGCGGGCAAGCCTCGCTCCTACAGGTTCGGGTTGTACACATAATGTGTGATCAACCGGAACCTGTAGGAGCGAGGCTTGCCCGCGAAGCTTTTAAAGGCTGACCGCTGTCGCCTCAAACCGCACCCGAGGATGGGCAATCCGGTCCTGCGCCCGCACCAGTTCCAGCTCATAGCTGGCGCAAGCCTGGGTCTCCAAAAGCACTTCATGCACCGCCGCCGCGGTGAATTCGAAGGCGCTCACCAGATTGTCACCCTGCAGCACGCGCGCCAGGAACAACCCGGCAGTCAGATCACCAACGCCCACCGGCTGACGCGGAAACGCCAGCAATGGCCGACGCAGGTGCCAACTGCCTTCAGCGGTCACCAGCAACATCTCGAAATCCTCCGCTGGCTTGCCGGGATAGTCCAGATGCTTGACCAGCACCGCCTTCGGACCACGCGCCAGCAGCGCTCGCGCCATGGCCAGGCAATCGAACAAAGACTGCGCCTTGCGCCCCGAGAAGCTGTTGAGCTCCAACTGGTTCGGGCACATGAAGTCGGCCACCGCAGCCGCCTCTTCCAACAGAAAATCGCTGACCTCGGCTGGAACGGTGCAGCCCTTCTCCGGATGGCCCATTACCGGGTCGCAGAGGTATAGCGCTTTGGGATTGATCGATTTGATTCGTTCCACGCCCGCGAGAATCGCCCGGCCCTGGGCCGCGCTACCGAGGTAGCCAGACAACACGGCGTCGCAATTACCCAGCTCGCCGATCGCCGCGATTCCTTCCACCAATTCCGGAATCTGATGCGGGGCCAGCACTTCCCCGGCCCACTGGCCATATTGCGTGTGGTTGGAGAACTGCACGGTATTGAGCGGCCACACGTTCACCCCGACCCGCTGCATCGGGAAAACCGCGGCGCTGTTGCCTGCGTGGCCGAACACCACGTGGGACTGGATGGCGAGCACATGGGGCGTACGTTTCATGCGGTGATTATTCCGTAAAACGATTGAAATTCGAGCCGCGCAGTATGCGACTAAACGCAGCCTGTACGACAGACCGGCGACGCAGTTAAGCTGACGCTATCTTGTTGGAGCACCCTGTTGATGCTGACCCTCGGAAATATCCTCGTGCTGATGCTGCTCGCCACCGGTGGCGCGTGGTTGTGGCACAACCACGGCTTGCGCGAACGCGCGCTGGAGCGGGTCATGCAGCATTGCGCCAAGCTGCGAATCGAGCTGCTGGACGGCAACGTAGCCTTGAAGAAGATCGCTTTCATTAAAGACGCCAACGGCCGTCGGCGCCTGGCCCGTGTGTATAACTTCGAATTCACCGTGACCGGCGAAACCCGCCACACCGGCACCATCACCCAATTCGGCGCCCATAGCGCACAGATCGAACTTGCGCCTTACCCGATGCCGTTCGACGACACACCGCCGGTGGTCGATATCGCGAAGCCCAGAGCTGAGGTGATTGAACTGAGTCAGTGGCGGCAAGAACACACGAAGTGGCGTCCTTGAAGGTAGTTGTTGTCGGTTAAATCCATTCGCGAGCAAGCCCGCTCCCACATCTGATCTGTTGTGCTGCACAACTTGTGTGCACACCCCAGCCTCCCTGTGGGAGCGGGCTTGCTCGCGAAGAGGTCTTCACAGACTGCGCAAAAAAATCAGCTAGTTCGCTTGAACCCTGCATGCCGCCAGACTTTCCTGCAGCACTTCAACAGACTGCGACTCACTGAAAATCAACTCAATACGCGAATCCCGACGCCATTCGCTGGGCTGCCAATCCAGCACCGAGTTATCCACCGCATTGGCCGACACCCAACCCTCGACGCTGTGGATAACCAGCTTCGCCCGCCGCCATTCAAGGCGCTCAAGCCACCTTCCGATAAGCACGGCATCGAATGCCTGACTCGGATGCCACCGCCATCCAACACTCCAGCCGCCCTCCTGCGCCTGACTCAAGCAAATCGGCAGCGTGGGGTCAGCCCAGATAGCCGGCATCTGTGCCAATCCCTTGGGCAGGGTGAAGTTATCCACACCCGCGACAGCTTGAGCTCCGAACCCAGGTAACTCGCTCAACGGCAAGACCGCTTGCTGCGTCCAGTACAAGGGACGTATCGGCAACTGTGCGGCGATTCGCTGGCGATCACTGTCGTCGAGGCCTTCTGCCTTGTTCAGCAACAGCAACCCGGCACTGTCCAAGGCTTGCTGTTGCGCCGCAGGCAGCGGTTTTCCGGCCGCGAGCGCCTGGGCATCCAACACCAACACACACGGCTGCACCGCCAGGACGCCTTGCCACGGCGCCTCACTCAATTGCCGGAGCAACTGCGCCGGATGCCCCAGCCCCGAGGGTTCGATGAACAGTCGATCCGGTCGTGCCTTGCGCAGCAGCCGCCCGAGGCCGATCTGAAACGGTGCACCATTGACGCAACACAAACAGCCCCCGGCCACTTCCCCCAGTGCGATACCATCGGCGTCCTGGGTCAACAGCGCGGCATCCAGACCGATCTGGCCGAACTCGTTGATCAACACTGCCCAGCGCTCACCCTCGGGCCGTTGCGCCAGCAGGTGCTTGATCAGGCTGGTCTTGCCGGCACCTAGTGGGCCGGCAATGACGTGGGTGGGAATGTTCTGCAACATGGTCGAGGTTTTCTGAGGAGGTAAAGAATGCGGTTGATGGGATGGTCGTTGCTTCTGGCGCTCACATCAGGCGAAGCGCTGGCTCAGGCCTGCGTGGTGCACAGCACGGCTGCGCGGCTCGACGTGAAGGTTTGCCAGCAAAACCGCAACATCCCGGAAAAACTGTTCGCCGACGGATTCTGCCAGCCGAATTTGCCCGGGCAGAAAGTCGAGGTGCAGTACGTCGACCAATGCCCCACAGGCGCGTTCGGAGTGTGCAGCAACGCTCAAGTCGCCAATATGCCTTACCGGCAGGATATTCACTATTACGGCGTGGCCACCGATGCGGCGTATTTGAAGCCGTTTTGCGAAGCCCAGAGCCAGGGAACCTGGCTCAAGCCTTGAGCCGCTAACTCAGCCAGTCCAGGGTCAGAATCAAACGACGCTCGCCCGGCGCCGGCTGCGGCGAACGGTGGATTAAACCGAAGCCTTCGTTGCCGTGCCACTTCTCCCCTTTAAGCAGCGCCACTTCGCCGCTGGTGATTTGCTGGATCAGCGAATTGTCCTCCGGTTCGGCGTCAGGTTTGCCTAATTGCCGGCGATCCATCGCCCCTTCTTTCAGCCATTGGCTGCCAATACCTGCGTAGGTGGTGATCAACCGCACCGGTACATGATCGACGTGGAAACGCGGGCACATGGCTGTGTCCAAAACCCGCAGGCGCAGGCCGATACGCTGGGCGCCCAACAGGCAGGCGAAGGCGCTGACCAGCCAGGAAACATCGGCGATAAAGCCTTCGTAGCCCTCAAGGTCGCTGAAGCCTGAGGCTAAACCGTGGAGATTGGGTTCGGCGTCATCGCCGGGCATTTCCAGGGACAGCGACTCGGCCAGCGGCTCGTTCAGGGACAACAACAAACGACCGAAATCGGCAATCTGCGCTGGGAGTTGGCGCTGCCAGAGGGCCAAATTCACGCCGTCGTCCAGAATCCCGGTCAGCGCTTTTGGCGTATCACCTTGAACCTGGCGAATGACTGGTCGCAGCTTCAGACTGGGTGCCGACATCAAGCAGCCGCCTCTTCGTGCCAAGGACCGAACGGATCGGGCAGTAACTGCCAGCCCTCGACACCCAAGGCCATTTCAGCATCCGTCAGCAGGCAGTTATCGAGTTCGACGGTGAGTTGCGCGAAATCGATGTTCTGGCCGATAAACACCAGCTCCTGACGGCAATCACCGGTGGCCGCCGTCCAGTTCTCCATGATCCCGGCGGTGCTTTCTTCGTCTTGCGGCCACTGGTTTTTCGGCACGAAACGCCACCAGCGCCCGGCAAAACCGTGACGCATCAAGCCGCCGGCCTGGGACCAGCTACCAGCGTCCCGGTGTTTGCTGGCCAACCAGAAAAAGCCTTTGGAACGCAGCAATTTGCCGTTCACCCACGGACGATCGATGAAGCTGAAGAAGCGTTGCGGATGAAACGGGCGCCGCGCCCGATAAGCCGTAGAGGCGATGCCGTATTCCTCGGTTTCCGGCACGTGCTCACCGCGCAGCTCCTGCAACCATCCCGGCGCCTGAGCAGCCTTTTCAAAGTCGAAGCGCCCGGTGTTGAGAATCTTCTTGAGCGGCACTTCGCCCATGACCATCGGAATGATTTCGGCCTGGGAATTGAGCCGTTCAAGGATCGCGATCAACTCCTGGCGCTCGCTGCTGCTGATCAAATCGATCTTGCTGATCAGGATCACGTCGGCGAATTCGATCTGCTCGATCAACAGGTCGGTGATCGAGCGCTCGTCCTCCTCTCCCAGGGTTTCGCCACGGGAAGCGAGGCTTTCCGCGGCCTGATAGTCGAGCAAGAAGTTCATGCCGTCGACCACGGTGACCATAGTATCGAGCCGCGCGATGTCCGCCAGGCTCTGCCCTTCTTCATCGCGAAACGTGAAGGTTTCCGCCACGGGCAGCGGCTCGGAGATCCCCGTGGATTCGATCAACAGGTAATCGAAACGACCGTCCTTGGCGAGTTTGCTGACTTCTTCGAGCAAGTCTTCGCGCAAGGTGCAGCAAATGCAGCCGTTACTCATCTCCACGAGTTTTTCTTCGGCACGGTTCAGACTGACATCGCGCTGAACTTCGCTGCCATCGATATTGATCTCACTCATGTCGTTGACGATCACTGCGACCCGCAAATTTTCGCGATTACGTAGTACGTAATTAAGAAGTGTACTTTTTCCGGCGCCGAGAAAGCCCGACAGGACGGTCACGGGGAGACGATTGGGCATCAGGTATTCCTCATCAGGATGTGGCCGGTCAAATCGCCCGTTGATGGCGTTCGCGCAGCTCTTCACGTTCTTTGGCTTCAATACACAGAGTGGCGGTGGGCCGCAGCAGCAGGCGCTTGAGGCCAATCGGTTCACCGGTTTCGCGGCACCAGCCGTACTCGCCGCGAGCCAGGTGTTCGAGGGCTTCGTCGATCTTGTCCAGCAGCTTCTTTTCCCGCTCCAGCAGGCGCAGCTGCCACTGGCGCTGCTCTTCGGCGCTGCCGATGTCGGCGGGATCGCTGTGGGGTTCCTGCTCGCGCAACGCGTCGAACTCGCCGGCAATGCGCTCCTGCAGCTCGCTGCGCTGAGCCAGCAACAAGGCGCGAAAGTAGCCTTGCTGGGCGTCGTTCATGTAATCGGCGGCGGGTTGAGCGAGGAGTTCTTGTTCAGTCATGGCGGTGGATCATCAGAGCGGGTGTATTTTTATGTTATAGTATAACAATACAAATAAGCCACTCCCCTCTTGCTCGTCACGACAAAGGGCACGATGCTTGAGCCCGTCCGCCCCCCTTGAGAAATGCCATGGGAAACGCCCTGAAATTCTCGCTATTGAGCTTTTCACTGCTGATCGCGGTCGATGCCTGGGGACAAGTCCCGAGCCTGGCTAACTGCACCCGTAGCGCCAATCTGCTGGCCTGCGTAGATGCCGATGGCAATGCCTACAGCGTTAACACCGTCGGCAGCACGATCTATTTGCGCGGCTTCGAAGTGGCCGGCAAACGCCAATGGGCGCAAACCAACAGCCGCTATGGGCAACTGACATTCTTCATAGGCATCGCTTCCGATGGCGAAGCCTGGGTCGGCTACAACCGCCGGGTTGGCTGGACAACCATCAATCGGTTTTCCAGCTCCGGCGGCAGCAGAGGCAAGTTCACATGTAGCCGGATGACCGGCTGCTAGGCCTGCGTCTTTTTCTGTTCCTGCTGCCAGGCGATGTAGCTGTTCATCGGTGGATTCTTCTGAAAATAGCGCTGCAAACCTTCGAACAAACCATCTGCCACAGCTTGCTGATGGCGGGCAGTCACCAGTCGCTGACTGTCACGGGCGTTCGAGATGAAGCCGGTTTCCACCAGAATCGACGGCACATCCGGCGACTTCAACACGGCGAATCCTGCTTGTTCCACGCGCTTCTGATGCAGCGTGGTGATGCCCGCCAGACTGCCGAGTACCGTATTGCCCAACTGCAAACTGGCGGCGATGGTGGCGTTCATCGACATGTCGAGAATCACCCCGGCGAGCATCGGATCCTTGTCCTTGAGATTGAGCAGACTGGTGGCACCCAGCAGGTCTGCACCGTTCTCCTGTTGCGCCATGAAGCGCGCCGTGGCCGAGGTCGCACCACCTTCGGACAAACAGTACACCGAGGCACCTGAAGCGGTGAGACGCGGCGCCGCGTCCGCATGGACCGAGATGAACATGTCGGCTTTGTGCTTGCGGGCGATCTCCACGCGCTTGCGCAGCGGGACGAAAAAATCGTCGTCGCGCACCAGTTTCACGTCGAAGCCCTTCTCGCGCTTCAGCCGCTTGGCCAGCAGTTGGGCGATCGACAGCACCACGTCTTTTTCCCGCTCACCTTTGGCACCGACCGCGCCCGGGTCTTTGCCGCCGTGACCAGGGTCGACCACCACGATGATGTCGCGCTTGGGGTGGGCCTTGTCGGTGACGGGTTCAGGTTTTTCCGCCGGCACCGCCGCGATCTGTAGTGGCGCAGCGGTCTTCAGATCGAGCACCAATCGGTGCCCCTGCCCGTCCTGGGGCGGCAGCAGGAAACTATTGAGCTGTACCGGGCCGCTGAGGTCGAGGACGATCCGCGTATCGCCCTGGCCGAAATGTCCGGAGCGGATTGCGCGAATCACCGTGTTGCTGAGTGCCAACTGACTGAAGTCGCCACTGAGGTTGGCGCCACTCAGATCGATGATCAGCCGTTCCGGAGCACTCAGGGAAAACGTCTTGTATTGCACCGGCCCGCTCAGATCGAACACTAGTCGTAGCTTGTCATCGGAACGCCATAGTCGTGCATTGCGAATTTGCGTGGCCGACGCACCAAAGGGTAAAGCGAAGGCCGCGCTGGCCAGAATCAGGTTGAGCAAGTGACGTCTGTGCATGGTGAAAGCCCGCTCACGAAAAAGGCATCGTCGATTTTATTGTTATAATATAACATGCCAAATCAACTCCCACGATGGACCTGCTCATGAATGCGCTGACTCTGCCGGATATCGCCGCGCAGGCCTCACGCCAAGCCCTGCCACTCGAGTGGGTGGGCATGTGCGGCATTGCTCTTCCTGTTTTATTCGATGGCCAGCGACTGAGCGCAAAGGCCGACGCTGGCGTTAGCCTCGACGATGGAGAGGCGCGCGGCATCCATATGTCGCGGCTGTATCTGGCGCTGGAAATGCTTGAGCAGGAAAACCTTTCACCGGCGTTGTTCCGGCGAGTCTTGCAGAATTTTCTCGAGACCCATGAAGGACTTTCCCACAACGCTTACCTAAAAATTCACTCCGAACTATTGCTCAAAAGACCCGCGCTCATCAGTCCCCTAGCCGGTTGGAAAACTTATCCGGTGAGCATCGAAGCGAGTTTGAAAAACACGATGTTCCACGTGGAACTAAAAATCGACGTTCCTTATTCCTCAACCTGCCCGTGCTCAGCGGCACTTTCGCGGCAGTTGATTCAGCAACAATTCGTTGATGACTTTGCCAATCGGGCATTGCAACACGCTGACGTTCTGGCTTGGCTCGGATCTACGAAAGGCATCGTCGCCACGCCGCATAGCCAACGCAGCAATGCGCAATTGCAGCTGCGTCTGGACGATTACCTGGATGACCTGCCGCTGATCGCCGCGATCAACGACGCGGAAGCAGCCCTCGGCACCGCGGTGCAAACCGCCGTGAAACGCGCCGACGAACAAGCCTTCGCGCTCGCCAACGGTCAGAACCTGATGTTCTGCGAAGACGCTGCCCGACGCTTGAACCTAGCCCTGAAACGTTCCCCGGGCATCAATGCCTTTCATGTGCGAGTCGTCCACGCCGAAAGTCTTCACGCCCACGATGCCGTTGCCGAAAGCCGATGGAATTGGGAGGCCGCATGATCCGATGCCAAGCTTTGCGCTGGGGCGCCCCCGGCCAACCACTCACTCCGCCGGTGGATTGCCAATTACCCAAAGGAAGTCTGACCGCCGTCATCGGTGCCAACGGTTCGGGTAAAAGTAGCCTGCTGAAAGTCATCGCCGGTCTGCAAAAGCCACTGAGCGGCAAAGTCATCATTGATGTTCCACGCAAAGGCGGCCTTTCGTTCCTGCCTCAGCAACAACACCTGGACCGGCAATTCCCCATCAGCCTGCAAGAGTTGGTGGCCGCAGGTTTTTGGGGCAGCAAACAAGCTCCGGAGATGCGCAGTCAACGCCTCAAGTCTGCGCTGGAAGACTGGTATCTGACTGGCCTGGAACATCGCCCATTGATGGCTCTCTCAGGGGGTGAGCTGCAGCGTGCCCTGCTCGCCCGGCTGAGTCTCGCCGAAGCCCCCTTGTTGCTGCTCGACGAACCCCACGCCGCGCTCGACGAACTCGGCCAGGCGCTGCTCTGGAAACACATCCACGCCTGGCATGCCGAAGGCCGAACACTGGTCGTGGTGTGTCATGACCTGGCTGCCGTGCGCCAACACATCCCTCAAGCCCTATTGATCAAAATTAGCGGCTGCGTCCTCGGCCCCAGTACCGATCTGATTCGCCAACAACCCCAGACGCAGGTGGCTTGATGATCGCTACCGCTCAGCTTTGGCAACCGTTCCACGAATTCGTCTTCATGCGCCGGGCGTTGCTTGGTGGTCTCGTTCTGGCGTGCAGCACCGCTCCGCTTGGGGTGTTTCTGATCCTGCGGCGCATGAGCTTGATCGGCGATGCAGTGGCTCACGGCATCTTGCCGGGCGCAGCATTGGGCTTCTGGTTTGCCGGGTTGAGCCTGCCCGCGCTGACTATCGGCGGCCTCGGCGCTGGGTTGAGCATGGCTGGACTGGCGGCCTGGATCACCCGCCGCACCGGCCTGCGGGAAGACGCGAGCCTGGCCGCGATCTACCCGATATCGCTGGCCACCGGCGTACTGATCCTCGGTATCGCCGGCAAGCGGCTGGACCTGTTGCACCTGTTGTTCGGCTCGGCGCTGGCGGTCGACGGGCCGACTTTGACCGGCATGATTTGGGTCTCCGGCTTCAGCCTGATCGCCATGGCCCTCATCTACAAACCCCTGTTGCTGGACACTCTCGACCCACTCTTTCTGCAAACCGTCAGCCGCCTCGGGCCACTGGCTCACGGGATATTTCTGACCCTGGTGGTGCTAAACCTGGTGATCGGTTTCCAGGCCATCGGCGCGTTGATGGTGGTCGGTTTGATGATGTTGCCAGCCGCGGCTTCTCGCTTCTGGAGTCGCCGCTTGCCGGTACTGATCGCGATTGCCGCCCTGCTCGGCTCCCTCTCGGTCTGGCTCGGTTTGTTGCTGTCGTTTTACTACTCACTGCCCAGCGGCCCGGCGATCGTGCTGGTGGCTGGCGCTTTGTATTTGCTGTCCGTGGTGTTCGGTCCGGTGCACGGTTTGCTGCGCCGCCCGCCTTTGCTCACATCCCAATGAGGTGTTGTCCGATGCGCGCTTTACTCGTGCTGTTCAGTTTGATGTTGTCGATGTCGTTGTCAGCCGCGGAAAAACTCCAGGTAGTCACCAGCTTCAGCATCCTCGCCGACATGACCCATCAGGTCGGCGGCGACCATATTCAGATCACCAACATGGTCGGCCCGGACGCCGATGCCCATACCTACGAGCCGACTCCGGACGATGCCAAGGCATTACTCAAGGCCAAACTGATCATCAAGAACGGGCTAGGTTTCGAGCCTTGGCTGGACCGTTTGGTAACCAGTACCGAGACCAAAGCTCCGGTCATCAGCGCCAGCCATGGTGTCATTCCGCGCTCGCTGGATGAAGACGGCGAAACCATTCCCGACCCACACGCCTGGCACAACCTGGCGAATACCGAGTTGTACATCAGCAACATCACCAAAGCGCTGATCGCCGCCGACCCGGCCAACAAAGCCGACTACGAACACAACAGCCAAGTCTACCTGAAAAAGATCTACGCCTTGCTCGCCGACGCCAAAACCAAGCTCGGTTCGCTGCCGCCGGGCAATCGCAAAATCGTGACCTCCCATGACGCCTTTGGCTATCTCGGTCAGGCTTACGGCATCGACTTCATGGCGCCTCAAGGTCTGTCCACCGAACGCGAACCGTCCGCTGCCGAAGTCGCTGCGCTGATCACGCAGATCCGTCAGGCCAAGGTCAAAGCGGTGTTCATGGAAAACATCAAGGACGCACGCCTGCTCAAGCAAATTGCCGATGAAAGCGGCGCTCACATTGGTGGCACGCTGTACTCCGATGCCCTCGCGGCGACCGGTCCGGCCAGCACGTTCGCCGGGTTGTTCGAATACAACCTCAACACCTTGTATGAGGCGTTGAGCAAGCCATGATCCGCAAGAATCCTTCAGGCGATCTGCCGTTGATTGCGGAGTCGGCGTACGTGGATAAAACCGCCATCATCTGCGGCAAGGTGGTGATTGGCGAGAATGTGTTCGTCGGTCCCTATGCGGTGATTCGCGCCGATGAAGTGGATGACTCGGGCGAGATGGAGCCGATCACCATCGGTGCCAATTCGAACATTCAGGACGGCGTGGTGATCCACTCAAAGTCTGGCGCGGCGGTGACCATCGGCGAGTTCAGCTCCATCGCCCACCGCTCCATCGTGCATGGCCCCTGCACCGTCGGTAACCGAGTGTTCATCGGGTTCAACAGCGTGCTGTTCAACTGCGTGGTGGGCGACGGTTGCGTGGTGCGGCACAACTCGGTGGTCGACGACCGTGACTTGCCTGAAGACTTCTACGTGCCCTCCACCACGCGCATCGGCCCCAACACCGACCTGTCGCAGTTCCCACCGGTGAGCGTCAGCGCCTCAGAGTTTTCCGAAGACGTGGCGCGCACCAACGTCGATCTGGTGCGGGGCTACAAAGCCCTGCAAAACGAGTTCTGACCAGATTGCCCCGCACGCTAATCGTCCATATGACGACGGCAGGTTTGTCAGCATGCGCAGCTGCAGTGGAGAGGATTTCGGCGAGAAAGGGATTGAGGCGGCGTGTGAATGGTTGAATTCGTCGAAGGCTGGAGGCGTCTGAGCGGACGCTTTCGCGGGCAAGCCTCGCTCCTACAGGATTTGTGTCGTTCGCACGATCACAAAACGACATTGATACCCGTAGGAGCGAGGCTTGCCCGCGAAGCTTTTAGGCTCTTGGTTTAACAGTCCCGCAATCCTGGCCCAACCACACCGCACGCGTATCGAGGCTACCCTTCTGCTGAATGCCGGTGGCGTTGAAGGTGCCGTTGACCTTGGTAGTGAACTCACGATCGCTGAGGAATGTGGCGACACCCGCACCTTGCGCTTTCGGACAGCTGAAACGGAATTTCCACTGGTTGCCGGTGCGCTCGGTGATTTGCTGGGTGCAGCCCGATTGTGGGTCCGTCAATGGAATGTTGTCGGTCTTCACCTGCTCAGGCGTCAGGCAAGCCCGAATCCCTTTGCCGCCCATGGTGATGCCCTGCTTCTCCAGCTGCGCGCGCTGTTCAGGGGTCATCTGACTCTGTATCTGGCCGAGAATCAGTTGAAGATCGGGCAGGTTCTGGTCATCGACCTTCATGTTGCTTGAAGTCATTTCCCACAAACCCGGTTGCAACATCTGCGCCTGAGCAGCCACAGGAAGTGCCAAACCAAGTGCCATGGCCAAACCCAGCAGACGAACGTTCATCGAGTAACTCCTGATCATTAGTGGCCGTTAGACGTCAGCCACAGGCTTCGGTTCATGGGCCAATTAAATAGCGACATTCTGCCCGGAACATGGTCTGTTAAGCATTGAATCTTCAGGAGCAAGGCTGCCCCATGGATTATTTTGGACCGCATGTATTCGGTTATCTGATCGCTCTGCTGCACACGCTGGGCTCGATTGCCGCCATCCATGCCGTATTGACCGTACGGACAGCTCAAGGCTCGATCGCTTGGGCTCTGTCACTGCTGTTCATTCCCTACCTCACGCTTATCCCTTATCTGGTCTTCGGCCGCAGCACCTTCGATGGCTATATCAAGGCCCGGCGGCAAGCCAACGAGGAAATGCGCAAGGCAATCTCCGAGTTGAACTGGCGTCCCTGGGTAGAAGAGGCACTGGCTGCTCGCGCTTCCAGTGCCTACGCGTCTTTGAGGGCCATGCCAAAACTGGGACGCATGCCGTGCCTGGCGAATAACGAAGTGCGCCTGTTGATCGACGGCCAAGCCACTTTCGATGCGATTTTCGACGCCATCAGTCACGCCCGGCAAGCTGTACTGATCCAGTTCTTCATCATCCACGACGATCGCCTCGGCCAACGCCTGCACACCCTGCTGACGAAGAAAGCTGCCGAGGGCGTGGCGATTTACCTGCTCTACGACCGCATCGGCAGCCACTCCTTGCCTCACGGTTACGTGCAACCGTTGCGCGATGCCGGTATCGAGGTCAAAGCCTTCGCCACCCGTAGCGGCTGGCTCAATCGCTTTCAGGTCAATTTTCGCAACCATCGCAAAATCGTAGTAGTCGACGGGATTATCGGTTTTGTCGGCGGGCTCAACGTCGGCGACGAATATATGGGCGAGAAACCACCCTTGGCCCCCTGGCGCGACACTCACGTGCAAGTACGCGGGCCGGTGGTGGCCTGCATGCAGGAATCCTTTGCCGAAGACTGGTTCTGGGCGGCCCGTTCGCTGCCGCCGTTGATCTTGCCGGAGGTTTATCCGGACGACGGCGTGCTCTGCCAGTTGCTGGCCAGCGGCCCGGCGGATTCCTACGAAACCTGCTCGCTGTTCTTCGTCGAAGCCATCCATGCGGCGACAGAACGGGTGTGGATCACCACGCCTTACTTCATCCCCGACGAAGCGGTGTTTGCCGCGTTACGACTGGCGGTGCTGCGCGGTGTGGATGTACGGATTTTGTTGCCGGCGAGGCCGGATCACCGGATCGTCTATGCCGCTTCAAATCTTTATGCCTTCGAAGCGGTGCGTGCCGGTGTGCGCATGTTCCGTTACCAACCCGGGTTCCTGCATCAAAAAGTGGTGCTGATCGACAACGAGATCAGCGCCATCGGCAGCGCCAACATGGACAACCGTTCGTTCCGGCTGAACTTCGAAGTGATGTTGCTGACGGTCGACAGTGCGTTTGCCGCCGAAGTGGAACAGATGCTCAACTTTGACTTCGCCCAGGCTCACGAAATCGCCAAAGAAGAAAGCCGGGAAACCCACCGCCTGCAACAGATCGGCATGCGGATCGCCCGGCTTATTTCACCGATTCTTTAAGGGTTGTAAATGTCGTCGCGAGTCCAGGGCAGTTCATGGCTGCCATCGGGATGGGCTTTCACCGCGAGGATTTGATGCAGGTTGATCCAGCCTCTTGCGAACGCATAGGCGCATCCCGCCAGGTACAACCGCCAGATGCGTAGAGCCTGTTCTGGCACCAGTTTGCCGGCAGCCTCCAGATTGTCTTCCAGGCGTTCGCTCCAGTGGTCCAGGGTTCGCGCGTAATGCAGACGCAGACTCTCGACATCGACGATCTCCAGACCCGCTTCGCTGATCTCGGCCGAGATCATCGCCAAGTGCGGCAACTCGCCGTTGGGGAACACATACTTCTCAATGAATTCACCGGCGCCACGCCCAACAGGGCGACCGTCGGTGTGCTTGGCGGTGATCCCGTGGTTCATCACCAGGCCACCCTCTTTCACCGCGCCGAACAAGGTTTTGCAGTACTCGGCAAGATTCGCATGGCCAACGTGTTCGAACATGCCGACGCTGACCACCTTGTCGAAGCGCCCGTCCTGAGGTAAATCGCGGTAGTCGAGCAGTTGCAATTCGATCTGATCCTCCAGACCTTCGGCTTTCACCCGTTCGCGGGCCAGTTCCAATTGCTCTTTACTGAGCGTGATCCCGAACACCTTCGCGCCGAACTCCCGAGCCGCATACCGCGCCAACCCGCCCCAGCCGCAACCGACATCCAGCAGATATTCGCCTGGCTGCAACCGCAGCTTGCGGCACAAGTGGCGAAACTTGGCCTGTTGGGCTTGTTCCAGAGTTTCACTGCCAGTCTCGAAATAGGCGCAGGAATACGCCATGTCGCTGTCGAGCCACAGTTGGTAAAACGCGTTGGAGAGGTCGTAGTGGTAGGAGATGGCTTTGGCATCGGTTTCTTTGTCATGAACCGTGCGCACCGGTTGCTCATCTTCGTCCTCGTTGATCAGCGCCTGACTCCACTCATCGCAGATACGAATCACATCGCTGATGGAGCCTTCCAGCTCTAGCTTGCCTTCGACAAATGCCGCCCCCAACGCATCGAGGCTGGGATGGGTGAACTGGGTAACCATGTGGGGGTCCTTGACCACAATGGTGACGCTGGGCGTCGGCCCCAGATTGAACTCATGGCCGTCCCAGAGTCGCAAGCGAAGTGGCAATTGCAGATTCTGTAAGGCCGGTGGAAGTTGCGCGAGCATGAAAAGCCCCCCTTTTTCAGACGACAAATCTGAGGGTAGACCATCCTTGAAAAATAGCAGGCGATCGAATTAATAGCCTTTGTCTATTCCCATATTGCTTCCAACAGTGAAGCCAGCCAGCAGGCGATCGTTGAAAATGACCGCCTTACCCTAGATGACTACAAATCCGGCACACAGTTCTGAAAAGTTGTAGACGCTCACACCTCATCCTTAAGCTTGAGTAGGGGTTCCTGAAAGCGTAGCAAACGTCCGGCATTACCGAGTACCAATAACGTGCTCAAGTTGTGCAACAGCGCGGCAATCATCGCCCCTGCCGCGCCGAGCCAGCCGAATGCGGCGAACGCGACGATGGCCAGGGTCCAGCCCAAACCGATGATCACGTTGACCTGCAAGGTCTGGCGGCATTGGCGACTCAAGCGCACGCAGGTTCCGAGCCGGCGCAGGTCGCTGCCGATCAGTACGATATCGGCCGAAGCCAGCGCGACGTCCGCGCCGCCCGCCCCCATCGCCACGCCGACCACACCGGCCTTGAGCGCCAGGGAATCGTTGATGCCGTCTCCCACGACCATCGGCCGGAAACCGCTGCCGATCTCTTTCAACACGCGATTGAGTTTGTCCTCGGGCAAGGCCTGGGCTTCGACATCACTGATCCCCACATCACGGGCCAGCGTGTGCGCAACGCTTTGCCGATCTCCAGTGAGCAACAACTGACGACCCAAGCCCAGTTCACGCAACTCGCTCAAGGCAGACCGTGCCTCAGGTTTGACACTGTCGGCGAGCAACAGCCAGGCGAGAAACTCACCGTTGAGTGCCAACCCGGCAATCGGGCCATCGTGTTCGGGAACAGCTGATGTGGCGATGCCCAACTGAGCGAACAGCTCCGGACGACCGAGGGCCGCCTCGCCCTGCTCCGTCATCGCCACTACACCCAGCCCCTGACGCTCGTGAATATCAGAAAGCAGCAAGAAGTGCTCCTGAGTGACCAACCCGGCCAAGGCGCGGCTGACTGGGTGGCTGCTGGCGGAGCCGAGGCTGGCAGCGAGCTTCAGTACGTGACTGCGATCTTCCAGCGGGCTGTCGATGGATTGCAGGCGCAAAGTGCCGAACGTCAGGGTTCCGGTCTTGTCGACCACCAACGATGTCAGGTCAGCCAATTCCTCGAGGAACGCCGAGCTGCGAATCAGAATCCCGTGCCGAGCCGCCACCGCCACCCCGGCAATGGCCGTGGCCGGTGCCGACAACACCAGCGCACAAGGGCAAGCCGCTACCAACACTGCGAGCATCGCTTGCGCATCATTGGTCACGAACCAGGTCACGGCGGCCAGCAGCAACACCAACACCATGTAGCTGCCGGTGTAGCGTTCGAGCAAACGCGTGATCGGCGGCTTGGAACGTTCCGCGCTTTGCATCAGCGCGATGACTTTACCCAAGGTCGATTCGTGCCCCGTGCGGGTCACTTCAATGCGCAGCAGACCATCGAGGTTGATCGCCCCGCCGAATACCGGCATGCCCACATCAACTTCCATGGGCACCGACTCACCGGTGATCGATGCGGTGTCGAGGCTTGCCTGACCGGACAACACCCGGCCATCAGCCGGCACTCGATCACCGGCACGCACCTCCACGAGGTCCCCGGCCTTAAGTGTGCGGTTATCGACTTCAACAACGGAGCCGTCAACCTGAATCTTGCGCGCATGGCTGCGGGTCAGCTTGCCGAGGGCATGAATCGCTTCCTGGGAACCGATCACACTGCGCTCTTCCAGCACGTGACCGAAAATCATGATGATCGGCAACAGTGCCGCAGTGAGCAGATCGCCCGTGGCCCAAGCGCCGAGCATGGCCAGGGCGATCAGTTGATCGGTAATCCCGTGCAAGCTCGGATAACGCAAGCTGTACCACGCCGAGCGCATGACCGGCACGGCCACCAGCAAGGAAGCGAAACCCAGCAGCAATTGGCTGACACCGGTCTGCTCCGGCGACAACCCGCGCCAGATCAGGCCCAGCGCTAGCAACCCCAGTGCAAGCATGGCCAGGGTCAACTGGCGGGCGGCGCTACGTTGTTCAGCCGAGGACAACATGCTCGGCGCGGCGGCGGTTTGGGCAGTCATTGCGTAGCTCCCTGAATGATCAGGCGGGAATCGTCTTTCGGATCGACCGTGGTCACCGAACCAGCCTGACCGAGAATCTTCGGCATCCGCTCACGGTAAATACGCAGCAGCATTTGCGGATCGGTGCCTTGCTGTTGCGCCTTGGCCAAACTCAGCACCGTGGCGGTGTCGGCAGAGGCTTTGGCCAGGCGTTCGCTGGCTTGGGCGTGAGCCACTTGCAGCGTGCGGTCGGCTTGTTCGTTGGCCGACTGAGTCAGCTTCTCGGCTTCAGTGCGCGCGTTGGCCACGGCTTTGTCGGCCTGTTGGCTGGCGGTTAATACTGCGTTGAACGCGTTCACCGCCGGGCCGGGCAGACTCGATTGCACATCGACCCGCGCCACTTCAATGCCCAACCCCTGCCCGGTCGCCGTCAGTTCGGCCAAGCGCTGATTGATGCCCCGCACCAGATCGCCGCGTAGACGTTCGCGGCGCTCAGCGGCCTGATTGTCGGCACCGATCAGTTCCGGTCGAGCCACCAGAATGGTGTCCAGATCTCGTGCGGCGGTGAGCGCCACAGCACTGCGGGTCACCAGTCGATCCAGCGCCGGCAGCACATGTTCGCCCTGAAGAACAAAGGCATACGGCTCGGTGACTTTGTAGAACACCCGCACATCCAGTTGCACGACGCCTGCATCACCAGTCAACAAATAACCGGAGCCGGCGAGCGCATCGCTGATGGGCGTAGCGAAACTCGCCACTCGGTCCGCCTGCAATGCAGCATCGGTGCGCAGCAGATTTTCCACCCGACGCTCGATCACCCGATCCGCCGCCGGCAACAAGATCACCTGCTCAAACGGGCGCGGCCATGCCAACAACAAACCGGCATTTTGAATGCGATCCAGTGCGCCGAAGTGCAGCACCACGGCACGATTTTGCGGGTCGATCTGCCGCACATTTGAGAATGCCCACGCCAAAGCAGCCAGCACAGTCACGGCGTACAGTGCCAAAAAAGCCAAGCGCCCGGCCTGAATCCAGGGGCTGCTCAACTCATGTGTTCCACGTGGAACTAATTTCATGGTTGCGACCCGGACTTGTTATCGAGGGTCGGCGGACCGTCAACTAACACCCGGAACGGTGCGGCATCGGTACGTAAAATCAGTTTGGTGCCCGGCGTGACGATGGTGCCCAAGGTGTCGAGAGAGCGCAGCAAGTTGTAGAGTTGCGGCGAACCAGCGTAAGCACGGCCGTAAATCTGCGCGGCTTCGACGCGGGATTGGGCTTCGATGTCCGCAGCTTTCGCTGTCGCATCGGCTTGCACGATTCGCGCATCACGCTCGGCTGCAGAGCGAATTTGTGCAGCTTCACGCTTGCCGATGGCCGTGCGTTCAGTGGCGATGGTTTCACGCTCGGCGCGCATACGATCGACCGTCGCGGTGAGCGTCACCGACGGCAGGGTCAAACGCTCGATGCCGACTTGCAGCACGCGCACGCCATAAGTGGTGAGCAACTGCTGATCGATCTGCTGACGCAGCTGCGCTTCAAAATCGGCGATGCGTACTTGGTTGGCATCGGTGTTCACCAGGTTGGCCAGATCGAAACTGCTGGCGGTGGTTTCCAGCGCCGAGCCTACAAAAGTGCGGATCTGCCGCGCCGCTTCGTCCGGCTGATTCTGTACAGCGCGCATGAAGCGTTGCACGTTGTCGGGATCACCCTGCACCTGCCAGGCCACGTAGGCTTGCACGATGATGCGCAGACCATCGCGCGTGCCCACGTCCTGCAAACCGCTGGAGGTGGTACGCAGCCGTAGATCCACCGGAATCGCCGCCTCGAACGGTGCCGGCCAGCGCCAGCCAAGACCCGGCTCCAGCAATACCCGCGATGGATTGCCGAAGCGAGTGATGACCGTAGCCTCCCCCGAGCGCACTTGCACCAGGCTCGCCGCCGCAATCGCAAACGCCAGCAGCAGCGCCGCCCAACCCATTCGGCGCCACGGGAAAGGGCCAGCTTCGTACGGATCGCCGTGGTGATGATGGTGATGGCCGTGGTGATGTCCGCCATGGCCGTGATCGTGGCCGGCGTGGTCATCGTGATCGTGCGTTGTCGGCTGGCTCAATGGACGGCTCCTGGCTGAACGGTATTACGCGGCGGCGCAGGATCAGCCGGCAGCGTGAATGTACGTAGATCGATGGTCGGCGCATTACCGCTGCCGCCCAGACGATGATCGAGAACCAGCAGCTTGGCGTTGGCCAAACCTTGGGTCAGTTGACTGAGGTATTGCTCCAGCACAAAGGCCTGGCCGGCGTTGGAATAAGCCTTTCGCTCGGCGGCAAATTTCAGGTCGGCGGCCTGAGCGATCGAGTTGATTTCATGGGCATTGGCCGTGGCTTGATCGTGAGCGATGCTGGCCTGCAACTGTGCCTGGTTGGTCGCCTCCGCCGCGGCACCGCGCTCACGGGAGATCAATGCCTGGGCACCAATCTGCGCCGCTTGCACACCGTGATAGGCGTTGGCCGCTCCCGCTGGCGGGTGAATCGCCTCGACCACCGTGGCAAGAATTTCCACGCCGCTGTCGAGTTTTTGCAGGTCAGCCTGCACAGCACGACCGATCTCTTCGGCGAGCCCTACCCTGTCCTCGCCGAGTAAACCATCGAGGGTTTGCGAGGCGAAATCGTGAACCAGAATACGGCTGGCGGTGCTGCGGATCAGCGTTGGCACGTCGACGCTGTTGTAGGTTGCGGCCAGCGCCGCCTGATCGCTCAGGCCGATGCGATAGACGAAGCGCACGTCCATATTGATGATCTGGAAGCTTTGTTTGTCGGCGCGGCTGCTGGCGATGACTTGGGATTTATCATTCACATGGCTGGCGTCCCATAAGCGATTGGCAATCGCCGGTGCCGGGCCTTCGGCAGGTTCGGCCTCGATCGGGGCCGACGTTTCGCCCACGCTGGTGGCCAACTCGTGGACCACACCGTTCTCGACGCTCAGCACGCGACCCAGCGGCCATGGCAAACCGGCGTGCAGACCAGGACCGAAAACTTCCACCGGTTTGCCAAAACGCTCGTAGATGCCGCGCCCTTGCAGCGGTATTTCATGAATGCCGGTAAGCGACCAACCAACAATTGCCACCACCGCCAGCACCGGCAAAAACGCCCGACGCATGTAGGTGAAAGCCCAAATTTGTCGCAGGTCGATACCGAAGCGGTTGTGCAACTCATGCTGCAACGCCAGCAGGGGTTGCGGCGGCCAGCGCAGCATGTCGGCGACAAAACTTCGCGCCAGCAAAGCCGGTTCAAGTTGTTCGCGACGGGGACTGAACAGCGACAACACGGCGCGCAGCAGCAACTCCACGGCGACCAGCCCCGGCAGCAAACCAATCAGCACCGCCAGACGCACCGGCCAGACCGATGTTTCGCTGCCGAGCAACAAACACAGGGCGCTGAGCACCAGGCAAATAATCGCGACCCGCGTCAGCTGCGCCAACGACCCTGCTTCGGGCCACTGGGCGGCGTTTTCCTGCGCCAGTTGCCGTTCCAGCACCAGCAAACCGAAAGCCAGCAGCAACGACAGCGCGGCGCCGACACTGGCCGACAACCCCAGCGCAGCGGGCGGCAAGGTCAGATTCCAGACTTGCCCGACGCTGTACAACGTCAACAACGCCCAGCCGCCAAGCCAAAGCGTCGGTGCACCGATCTGCCCCAGCAAGCGCAACCAACGCTGACTGATCCGGTCCAGCAACCGCTCGTACCAGCCTTCGCCGGCAATAACTTCTTCAGCGACAACCACCGGCACCAACACGGCCGGATTCATCGCCCGTGCGCGCCACTGCGTTACCCACCAAGACGATTGCAGGCCAGCAACCAACACCAACAAACCGGCGCTCTGATTGACCAGCAACGCCGGCCAAAGCGACTGCGGCGCAAACAGACCGACAAAAAACGCCAGCACCAACCCTGTGCCAGCCAAGGCACCCAAACCGATTGCCAATTGTCGCAATCGACGTCCTTGGATGACCGCCTGCTGAAAGCGCGGTAGCGCTGCTATTTGTGCCCCATCGCCTTCGAGATCGACTTGCATACCATCCCAGCCTCACATCGCAATTCGTTACGATATAACGAAAGTGGTGAAATATTCGTCGTAAATCGCTCTATCCAAAAGCGCTGAACCTGTCGCCAAGCTGAAGCCTTGACCGAAATGGCTCGAAACGTACATATTACGTTCGTAATTTTTATCGAAGGCTACTTTTATCGATCCTGCACCCTTTCATCAGGAGTACCACAATGAGCACCTATGACGTCGTGATTATGGGCGCAGGCCCCGGCGGTTATAACGCAGCGATCCGCGCCGGCCAATTGGGTCTGAAAGCGGCGTGCGTGGAAGGCCGTGCCACTCTGGGCGGGACCTGCCTGAATGTTGGCTGCATGCCGTCCAAAGCCCTGCTGCATGCCTCCGAACTCTACGATGCGGCTATGGGGGCGGAATTCGCCAACCTGGGGATTGAGGTCAAACCTGTCCTCAACCTTGCTCAAATGATGAAACAAAAGGATGAAAGCGTTACCGGGCTGACCAAGGGCATCGAGTTTCTGTTTCGCAAAAATAAAGTCGACTGGATCAAGGGCTGGGGCCACATCGACGGGCCGGGCAAAGTCACGGTGACCGACAGCCAGGGCGTCAAGACAGAGCTGAGCGCCAAGGACATCGTTATCGCCACCGGTTCCGAACCCACTCCCCTGCCCGGCGTGGACATCGATAACAAACGCATCCTCGACTCCACGGGCGCCCTGTCGCTGAACGAAGTACCGAAGCACCTGGTGGTGATCGGTGCCGGGGTGATCGGCCTGGAGTTGGGCTCGGTATGGCGGCGCCTGGGTGCTCAGGTGACGGTGGTCGAATTTCTCGATCGGATCTGCCCCGGTGTAGATGGCGAAGCGGGCAAGGCCCTTCAGCGCTCATTGAGCAAGCAAGGCATCAGCTTCAAGTTGAGTTCCAAAGTCACCAGCGCCACGACATCGGCGAGCGGTGTTCAGCTCAGCGTCGAACCGGCCGCGGGTGGCACCGCCGAGTTACTTGAAGCCGATTACGTGTTGGTGGCCATTGGTCGACGCCCTTATACCCAAGGCTTGGGGTTGGAAAACGTCGGTCTCGCCACGGACAAACGCGGGATGCTCGCCAATAAGGGCCACCGCACCGAGGCCGCTGGCGTCTGGGTTATCGGTGATGTGACGTCGGGGCCAATGCTCGCCCACAAGGCCGAAGACGAAGCCATGGCCTGCATAGAACAGATCGTCGGCAAGGCCGGGGAGGTCAATTACGACCTGATCCCCAGCGTGATCTACACCAAACCGGAGTTGGCCAGCGTCGGTAAGACCGAAGAACAGCTGAAGGCCGAAGGTCGCGCCTATAAGGTCGGCAAATTTCCCTTCACCGCCAACAGCCGGGCGAAGATCAACCATGAAACCGAAGGCTTCGCCAAAGTATTGGCCGATGAGCGCACCGACGAAGTCCTCGGCGTGCACCTTGTGGGCCCCAGCGTCAGTGAAATGATTAGCGAATATTGCGTGGCCATGGAGTTCAGCGCCTCGGCCGAAGACATCGCCCTGACCTGTCATCCCCACCCGACCCGCTCCGAAGCCTTGCGCCAGGCGGCAATGGATGTGGAGGGGATGGCGACGCAGATGTAGGGCCGGAGATTGGCGGCAGCTGGTCTACCGCTTGATCGTTCCCACGCAGAGCATGGGAACGATCCTGACTCGGTCTAAAGCGGCAAATGCTCCAACGGCAATGCCCCTGGCGTCTTCACCGTGTGAATCGCAAAGTTGCTGCGGATGTCGCTCACACCCGGCAACTTCAGCAGTCGCCCGGTGAGAAAACGGTCATAGGCGCGCAAATCCGGCACCACCACTTGCAGCAGAAAATCCGACTCTCCTGACACCAGGAACGCCGAAACCACCTCAGGCAATGCCGTCACGGCCAGGCGAAAGGCTTCGGCCTGTTCATCGTTGTGTCGTTCGACTTTGACCCCGACAAACACTGTCAGCCCAAGGCCCACTTCATCTCGATCCAGATTGGCCTGATAGCCGCGAATCACTCCCGCCTCTTCCAGCATCCGTACCCGACGCAAACAAGGCGAGGCAGACAAACCGATTTCGTCAGCCAATTGCACGTTGCTCAGGCGTCCGTCCCGTTGCAGCGCCGCGAGAATCTTGCGGTCGTAGGCGTCCAGTTTCATGGTTTGGCAGATCCCGATGGTTAGATCATCATAAAGTGGCAGGTTATGCCAAATATGGAAGCTTTAGAAGCTGACTACGCAACCACCTGCCCTGCTCTTCAGCCATAGACTGATCCCACCAAATCGACAACGAATGGGGTGCAACATGGCAGGACTCTGGCTGTTTTTCATGGCACTGGCGGTGGTGTACCTGTTGCCCGGCCCGGACATGATTCTGCTGCTGCAGACCGGCGCACGTCAGGGCAAAGGCGCGGCGCTGGCCACGGCGTTGGGGCTGGGCGTGGCGCGTGGTTGTCATGTGGCCTTGGCGGCGTTGGGTTTGGCGGCGCTGTTCAAGACGGCGCCCTGGACTTTTGACGTGGTGCGCCTGGTCGGGGCCGCGTACCTGCTGTGGATCGGCATTCAGTGCCTGCGCACCACGATGCTGCCTGGCTTGAGCGGTTCCGACGCAACCACCGAAAAACCGCATTGGCGCGAGGCGATCCAGCGCGGTTTGCTGACCAACCTGCTTAACCCCAAGGCGCTGCTGTTCTGTTCGGTGCTGTTGCCCCAGTTCATTGAGCCGCATGCCGGGCCAGTGCTCGCGCAATTTGCGACACTGGGCGTGATGCTGGTCGGTGTCGGGTTGTTGTTCGACAGCGCCTACGCGCTGGTCGGCGCCGCACTGGGCCGCTGGCTGCAACGCAGTCCCTCGGCCCAGCGGGTGCAGCAGTGGTTGTTCGGTAGCCTGCTGATTGGCTTCGCGGTGCGGCTGACCTTTGTGCAGCAGGCTTGAGGCTTGAGGGTTATCGCGCTCTACGGCGGCGGCGACTGATCAGCAGCAAAGCCGCCGCCGTGATCGCCACAATAGCGCCTACCTGCACCGGTTTCTTGTAGGGCCGCAGCATCGAACGCGTAGCATCGGTGGCCTGGGTGACATAACGTTTGCTGGCGTTTTCAAAGTCGGGATAAGGGCATTGGTGACCGAAGTTCTCCGCCCAATCCACGTACGGGCCTTCTTTCACATAGCGTTGATAGAAGGCACTTTCCTCTTCAAGGCTGGTGTTCCACCCCGCCGCCGCACACAACACCGCCGCAAAAGCCTGGCTGGTATGGGGCAGATTATCGGCAGCACGACTGGCCAAAGCCGTTGCAACATAACGATAGTGGTAGCGCTCATCGGGTTGAGCAGCGCTGGCTTGCTGACGCAGGACTTCATCTTCAGCCACTAACGGGCCGACCTTTAGCTCACGGCTCTCAAGGCTGTAATTACCACCAAATGTGGCGTAATCCGGCGCCATTTCGTAGCCGAGAAGCTCCATTCCCCATCGGCGTGCCATCCCAGCGGCATTGAACAACGCCGCGGCACGTTTGGTCGGCCACCAGGCAGCGTCCGCCTCCTGACGCAACTGCCCATACGCCTTGGCCTTGTTCTGCAGATCGACGTTGTCGAAGTAAGCCGGGGCTTCGTCGTAACGTTCTTCACGCAGCAGGCGCCGCCCGAGCAAATTGCGCAGGTTCGCAGCCACCGGCAATGGCACATAATTATCGCGATCCTGCTGGCTGAGCGGCGGCGGTACCGGCACCTGAGTGTCGACGTATTGCTTGAGTTCATCGAGGGTCAGCACCCGCTCGGCCACGGTGGCTGCGTCGTACCAGTAAATGCTTTGGCTGCGATAGAGCTGATCAAAGGCTTGCAGATAATCCCCACGCTGCAGGGCCAGGATCGCGCTTTCGCCGTCGACCCGGCACTTGGGCTGCACTGTTTCGTAATCCCAGTCCGGGGTCCGTCGTTCGCCCCAAGACTCGTTCTGCGGGAAGGCCTGGGCTGCCTTGGCATAGGCCGCAGCGGCAGCGTTTTTGTCGCCATCACGCAACGCCAGTTTGGCCCGCAGCCACCACGCGAGGCCGCCGTCACCGGCCAGCTCAAGGAAGGCTTTGGCGCTGGCGTAATCGCCTTGTTGATAATTCATCGCCGCCAGGCGATCAGCGTTATCCAGGCTGCCACGGGTGCTGTTTTGCAGCAGCTTGATCAGTTTCTGTTCGTTCGGCGGCTGATCACCGAATGACCAGCCCAGTCGACTGATCAACGACGCTGTCACCAGTTGCTGCACCGCTTTGCCCTTGAGCAAACCGGCCAATTGATCGTCAGGCATCGCCGCCAGATCGGCCATCAACAGCTTCAGCGAGCTATAACCCACTGCCGAACCGTGGAGGTTCTGCGTGGCGTAGAGTTCAATGGCGCTGTCCCAATCACCCGCAGTGCGGGCTACTCGCGCTTCTTCGCCGAGGCTGGCGACACCCAGCTCCAACGGGTCGCTGAAGCCGTCGATACTCAATTGACGAGTCTGCTCGAAAGCCTTTCGAGATTGAGCCAACAGGTCGGGACCCGCGCCCGCCTCTGAACTCATGGCAAACAGTGCCCGCCCCAACGAGTAAGCCGCCCAGGTACTGCGCAACGCACGTTGATCCGCCGGCAGCGCCAGCACCTTCTGAAAGTATTCGGCGGCCAAACCATGGTCACCGGCGTTGAACGCCACAGCACCCGCCAGATAGAACATGTGCTCGGTCGGCAGATTCGAGCCTTGCTCTTCAACCTGACGGGCATCGGTCAGGCTGCGCAGCTGTTGCACCAGCGCTTGCTGTTCAGGCGTCAGACCGACCTGTTCGGCGGTGTTGCGCTGACCCGCGTAATCCGGCGCATCGCCGTAACCGTCCCCCGGAATGTTGGTGGCTGCGGTGGCATTTTTCAGTCCCGCGATGGGATGCCCGAGGCGGTTGATCTCGACGTTGAAGTTGCCTTCCGGCAGTTCCGCCAGCGACTGGCCACGGTTGTCCAGCAGGCGCATGGGGAAGTCCGGCCCGCAGGCCAGCGCCGAACCCAACGGCAGGCTGAGGCTCAGGCAAAGCACATGGCGGGGCCAGTTACGGGTGAACATTCGAACCTCCTTGATCAATATGTGCGCAGCGTGCCCAACCGATGGCGCGCTGCCCGCCGGCCGGGATTCGACCCTCGCGCAGGCGGGTGAAGGTAAGCAGATCGGGGCGCTGTTGCAACGCATAACCGGCCAATGCATCGGCGCCCTCGCAGCCCTGCACCGCCAGCGTCAGGCGTTCGGGCCAGGCGCTGTCGAGGTTGCCTTGGTTGCTGACGCTAATGTCGTAGAGGCCGTCCTGCGTCGAGAGCTTCAGCCCCACACGAGTGTCGAGCGTATCGCCACGCACCACCGCAATTAGCGTCGTCAGGCTCCAGGCCCTGCGATCATTGGCCAGCGGCAGACGAAACCAGATCAGCCCGGCCAGATGAGCCGGCGGATCGGCGCGTAACTCGGCGCCCAGCTTGCTCAACTGGAGCGGATCCGCCAGTAACTCACGGCGCTTGCCACCCCGCTCGATCGGCACTTCGCTTTCCACGACCGGCGCGCCACCGGCCCCCGGCAACAGCGCCACGCCATAAGCCGGCAGCGCCAGATAAAATGGTTTCGAGGTAATTCGGCTCCAGGCCTTGGCCCACTGCCGCGCCCGATCCGGGTCGAACAGCCCACGCCGTGGATCGCTCACCGCGTGCACCTGCAAGACGCTGCTGTCGACCGTCGCCAGCAGCGCCGGCAATTCAGGGCTGTGGAGCCAGGCCGGCAACGCGGTGATGCTCAGTGGCAATGAAGCCGGCAGAACAGCGCGTAAATGCGTGAGGAATTCGCGGTAGGCCGGTAGCCGGGCGTTACCCGCATCGTGGTCGATTTCCACGCCGGAGACGATCAGCCCCTGCCCTTGCCAATCGCTGAGTACTTGCTGGATTTGCGCGGTGACCTCGTCCTGATCCAGCCCCTTGAGCTGGCCATCCAGACGAATCACTGCAATCAGCGGCCGACCATCACGCTTGAGCAGCGCCGGATCGATCCACGCCCGGCTCCAGCCGGCCTGCGGAAACACCTGCAAAGCCAGCACGCGCAAGGTCGAGAAATCGGCACGGCTGTCGCGCAGCGCAGCGTCATGGGCCGGCGTCCATTGTCGTTGCCAGACATAGAGTTGCTGATCGAGCGGCGGCGCGTCCTGTCGCTCGCAACCGTTGAGCAGCAGCAATGCGGCGAGCAAGGCCGACAGACGAATGAAAAACACAATGACCCCTCATCCTCTGTGGCGAGGGAGCTTGCTCCCGCCGGCCGGTCCGCGTTCGGGCGCAGCAGTCACAAATGCTGCCACGGTGGCGTGTCTGATGAAATGCGGGGCTGCTTCGCAGCCCAGCGGGAGCAAGCTCCCTCGCCACAATTGATCTCTTACGAATTCCCGGCAGCCTACTCAGCCATTGGCTTGCGGGCAATGATCACCTGACTTTTCGCCACCACCGCATCCAGCGCCTGTTTGATCTGCGCGCCCCGCGGCGAGGACAGAACGGCTTGCCAGGTGTTGGCCCAATGGTTGAGCAACGGATGGTCAGCGTTGCTGAGATCAACCTTGGCCTCCCAGAACAACAGCATCCACATCGACCAATAGAACCCGTACTGGCTGTGGCTGATGACTTCCAGGCCGGCGTCGCTGACCATCGCCTTGAACTGCTCTTCGCTGATGATGCGAATGTGGTTGGGCTTCTGGAAATACTCTGGCGCGGCGATGTCTTTTTGCAGGTCTTCGGAGCTCGGGTGCGGAACGCTGAGCAAATACAGCGCCCCGGGCTTGCCGACCCGCACCAGTTCGGCGAGGAACTGCGCCGGATCGTCGACGTGTTCAATGACTTCGGTGGACACCACCCGGGTTGCGGTCGCGTCAGCAATCGGCAGCGGGTTGCAGTCCGTGACGTGGCACTCGATGCCCCGCGCCGGCGTGTCGCTCAAGCGCTTATGAGTCGCTTCAACCTTGGCCGCATCGATGTCGGCGATGATGATCTTCGCCCCGCGCATGCCGCAGAAATGCACGTTGCCACCGTCACCGCAGCCCACGTCCAGCAGGGTGTCCTCAGGGCTGACCGGGAAACCGGTGAATAGCTCACCGGTTTGCTGGTTGAACCAGCCGCTGAGCATCGCGTCGTGCAAGCCGAGCATGTACGGGTCGACTTTGTCCGGGACCGAGGGTACTGGCGTCAGCGGCTGGGTGGCAGCGGGCATGCCCGTGAGTTTCTTCAAAAGGCTCAGCATGAGGTGGCTCCAGAGGATGGGATGGCGGTTCGGGACGTGCCCAAACGTTGCACCAGCGAGGCGCCGCGATTACGCAGGGGCATTTCAATGAAGCGGTAGTTGAACTCACTCAACAGGGCGATCAGCCCGCAAGCGATCAGCAACGTCAGGATCGGCTGGCCGGCCGGGTTGGGCAGACCGACCGCCTGCAAGCGTAAGGTGAATTCACGGACCAGAAAGTAGGCCGGGATGTGGATCAGATAAATCCCGTAGGAACGGCTGCCGACCCAAGTCATCAGATTTTTCAGCAGTCCACGTGGTATCAGGTAGTCGCGGTTGTAGGACGCCACCCAAACCAGCACCGCGCTGAGCATGGCAATCACGCCGACACGGTACTGGGTAGGCTGAAATCGATCGGCCGCCAGCATACTCAGCAGCACGACGATGACCACCAGCACCGAGACGCCAGCCCATGGCCGGCGCAAGAATGTCGGTTCCCAGCGCAGATAACCAGGTCGCACACTCCACATGGCCAACAGCACGCCGAGGGCCAGTGCATCGGTTCGCACCACCATCAGCATCGGCGTGCGTGACGTCAATAGCTGCACCGCCACCAGCGCCAACAGCGCCCAAGCCAGGTACTTGCGGCAGAGCAGAATCATCAACGGAAACAACAGGTAGAACTGCTCCTCCAGAGACAGGCTCCAGTAGACGAAACTGGCACCGTATTCGTAGTGAAGGAAGCTGTCGGCGAAACGGAAATTAGCGTATTGCGCCAGCCCGGCCAGGGTGGCTTGCACATTGGCATGGAGCGAACCGAACGCGCCGGCGCGGTTGAGAAACACACAGGCCAGCAGCGTCAACGTCAACCACAACCACGCTGAAGGCAACAAACGAAAAGCTCGGCGTAGCCAGAAGTTGCGAATCTGCTGCCAGCATTCCTGGCGTGTACTGCAGCCTTGCAATGCCGGTATCAGACTGCGCGCGATGACAAATCCAGAGATGGCAAAAAACAGATCGACGCCCCACCAGAATTGCCCATAGACACTGATGGTCTGCAGCAGTGGCGACGCAAACAAGTTGATGTGCAGGTGATGGAACAGCACACCGAGCACCGCAATGCCCCGCAACAACTCGATATCCATGATCCGTTTGTTGCTCATGCTGTCCTCCTGGACGTCGCCTCAGCCTCCGTCGGTTTGCGGGCGATGATCACCTGACTCTTGGGCATGAACTGATCGAGCATCTGCTTGATCGCCAGCCCATTGGGTTGCGCCAGCAGGTCTTGCCAGGTTCTCGCCCAGCTCTCCATCAGAGGGGGGTATGGCGCGTGAATCCGGTCACGAACGGCACCACTGAGATCGTTGCCCCCGGCGCGTTCGCTGGCCCAGAAAAAAATCATGCCCATGACCCAGAAAAAGCCGCTGGATTGACGGTGCTCGATGACCAGTCCTGCGTTCTCGACAAGCTCGGTAAAGCGTTCACGGGAAAAGATCTGGATATGGTTGGGGGACTGATAGTAGCTCGGCGGCGCGATGCCTTTTTGCAAGTGCTCACCGACCGGATCCGGCACGCTGATCAAATATTGCGCACCCGGGCGCCCCATGCGCACCAGCTCAGCCATGAACTGTTCAGGCTCATCGACATGCTCAAGCACTTCCGTGCACACAATCTTGCTCGCGCAGCCATCGCGCAATGGTAGCGGCAGGCTGTTACTGACCAATCCGAGGCTGGCTACGCCAGATTCCGCCACAACGCGTCGGGCAAGGTCCTGCACCTTGTCCAGCTCGCTGTCGGTGAATATCACTGAAGCACCCTGGCGCACGGCAAACAGCGTTGAACCACCCTCGCCGCATCCCACATCCAGGAACGTGTCCTCTGCCGTGATAGCGAAGCCCTTGAGCAGTTCACCGCTGTCGTTGAGAAACCAGCCATCCAGTACTGCATCGCGCAGGCCACAGTCGCGAGGCGAGGTAGCGCCTTCGAAGACGTTCGCCGCTTGCACGGCTTCCTCCTCCTTGCGCTGGAGCTGGGCCGCCACGCGATCTACAGGTTTGCCGTGCACTTTGTGTTGTTCAAGCACATCGGCGATGAACACTTTCAACCGCGTGCAGGTACGGTCCTGGCTGCAGAATGCCTCCAGGCGGTCTATGGCATGGGCCGACATGATCGCGTAGCGCTCGCTCTCGTGTCGGGCCACTTCATAACTGGCCTGATAGGCCTGGCACAGCGACTCCCAATTGGCGGTATAGCGCAACGTGCGGTAGGCAGAGCGTGGATCATGAGGCCAGTTGGTCAGCTCTTCTGTCGACTCGACGATGAAGGTGTTATCGGCATCGACGTAGTCGCCCATCGCCGTGTTCGACGGTGCCACCGCGGGTTTGCCGCAGGACATGAACTCCATCAGCGGCAGACACTGACCTTCACCGTGGGACGTGTTCACCACGTAACTGGTTGCCTGCACCAACTGCTCGTAATCCACGTCCGCCAGATACCCGTAGATCAATACGATCCGGCAACGATAGGGCTGATTCTGGTACAGCTTGGGCAGCAGATCGCTCAGCGCCTGCCTGGCATCGAAATGGGTCAACTTCAAAACCAGCGTCGCGTCTTCCACATCACGGAATGTGGAGCAAAAAGCGCTGAGCATATCCTCCCAGTTTTTACGGCCATCGCAGGGATTGAACACCGACGTGTAGACAACGCCGTCGAGCGTCAGCTCTCGCTCACCAGCCGGTGCCTTAAAGTCAATGCCTGAGCCTGTGCGCAACGGCGCTGGAGCATAAGCCCGCAGGTCGACTGCCCGGCTATCGACCAACAGCCCCTTGAGCTTGAGTTTGACCTGGCGAGCCAGCGGCCGCCGTTCCAATTGCCGTCCCCGTGCACAGAATCGGTCCCACACCGGAGAAGGTATCGCGGTGATGGGGTAATCGGCGCCCATGGCATTGCGCACCGCATTGACCGTGTAGCTGGAATGGGTAATCGCCGCACCTGTCGAAGCCAGAACATTGCGCCAATCGTTGCGCGGATCGTCGTACCAGCTTTCGTCTGGAATGGTGCTGAATTCCCATGCAAACACCGGAACGGTCGGGCACGCATAGTGAGTGGCAGTGCGGTGGGGAGGCGAGAACGACAGAAACACGCAGGCTTCATCCCGGGCCAGGCATTCACCGTAAAGGCGGTCGACCTCCTCATCGGGGTTGGTGACTTCCAGCACCGTGCCCAGTCGTTCGAGTACCGGGCGAAATTCCTTGAGTACGAAGTAGTAACTGTATTCAGCACGGCCAAGATTCTGGGTGATGGTGCTCTGATTGGTTTCCGAATAAATCAGGATCAGCATGATGCGTTATCCGCCACGTTGACGGCCGAGGCCGTTTCCACCTCGCCCGCCATCGGTTGTCCGAGAAACGCCAGCAGGCGCGGTTGCCAGGAAGTGACCAGGCAGTAATCGTGCATGCGCGCCATGGCAGCACCCGACATGGCCTCGTAGGTCTGCGGGTGTTCCTTGACCATCGCGTAACTTTGCTGGAACGCGATTTTCAGCGAGCCCCAATCCGGCCGATATTGCCGGGTGCGATAAAGCGTGCGGACATCCTGAGGCCAAGCCGCGGGCTCGGCGCTGGACTTGACCACGAACGCCACGGTTTCGTCGATGTAGTCCTCCATGGCACTGTGATTTGGCGCGATGGCCGGCGTGCCGCGGGCCATGAACTCCATCAATGGAAGACACAGTCCTTCGCAATGTGAGGCGTTCACGTAGAAGCTCGCAGCCTGGTAAAGCCGAGCCGATTGCGGCTCATCCAGTTCGCCATGCAACACAACCACTCGACAGGCAAACGGTGAAAGCTGTCTAAGCACGGTGAGCACTTCGACGTAATAAGTCGCAAGATCGGCCTGGGTGATTCTCAACACCAGCGTGGCGTCGGGCGTGTCACGAAACGCCCAACAAAACGCCGAGATCAGTCGCGGCCAATTACTGCGGCCATCCTTGGGGTCGAACGCACTGACATACACCACGCCATCGACCCGGGTTTCGGCCCGCTGGCCGAGGTCCGGCAAATCGAGTGGTGGCGCTGCAGGTATGGGTAACGGACCCGCCACGCCCGGCAGGTACCTGGCCAGCCGCGAACGCAAGGTGTCCGATAAAAGATCTTGAACGCCTTCCCAATACCACTGCTTCAGATACTGGATTCGATGGCCACCCTCCGGCAGTGACGAGCCACGAACAATGTCCCGAACCCAGGCCCGCAGATAGTGCTTGGCAATAATGAAGCGTCGATGTGGCGTCAGGGGTGGAGGCTTCAGCGCCTCAATGCGCGCCAGCTCTTCAGCGGTAGGCACCGGTGGAAGCAGATCGTCGGCGCGCAGCCCAAGCACCCGCGTATCGAGAATGCAGCCGGTGATATCAACGGTGGTCCCGGGGTTAATCGGCACCTGCTGCACGGGTTCGCCAGAGATGGCGAAATCTTGCCAAAGCGGCACGGGCAGGACCAGCACCGGGAAGTCCTCGCCCAACGCTTTACGGATCGCCCGCGCGGCATGGCTCGAGAGCGTGATGACTCGACCGTGAATACCAAGGATACGACGCCAGTCTTGCTGCGGGTCGCTGCTCTCTTGTTCAGCGGGAATCGAGTCGAACTCCCAGGCCACCACGCACACGGTCGGGCAGCTCAGGTCAGTGGGAGTGTCATGTGGCGCGGCGAACGAGAGGAAAAGACTTTCCTGATGCTCTTGCGACAGTCGCCGGGCAAGGGGGTCGACCTCGGCGATCGACGCCACGATATGAACGCTTCCAAAGCTTTCGAGCACCCGTCGGTAAGCCTGGAGGATAAACGCATAATCGTATTGAGGACGACCGACTGTTTGACGAGTCAGGCTATCGTTCACGGCCGAGTAAAGAATGAAATTCATAGCATTCCACAGTGAAACTGCCATCCCGGCAGTCCCACTTCAGGACGGTAGAGCAACGGATAGAGCCAGGTATCGCCTGTGCCCTTCCATCATCTTTTGCCCGTCTACGTTCTTGTTTTAGTGGTCAGTTTCGCGGAGTTTCAGAACAACCCTGCCGAACCCTGGGCGATCGTGACGAGGGGCATTCTAAACACATCCGTTAAGGGTTCGTGAACCGCCCGACGAGAAAAACAGGGCTACGCTAACGAGAACTGACCGGTCACGGCGGGACCTGTTGAAATTGCTTCGTAATTGGCACAGATTGGCTACCAAACAACTACAACAACGACTTCGCCTGTCTTTCGACCCTGTAATCCACCCGGTCTGTAAGACATCTCCATCAAGCCTGTGGGGAATGGACGAGGTTTTATGATCAAGGGAGTCGCTGCTTGAAAAAGCGTCTGTTCGTGACGGGTCTGAGTGGATTCGTAGGACAACACATCCAATCCCGACTGAAGGCTGATACCTCGGAGTGGGAGCTGCTGCCTGCCCCTTCCCGGTACGATCTCGCACAGCCAGAAAGCCTTGAAGGCCTGTGGCCAGAGATGCCCGACGCGGTCATTCACCTGGCCGGCCAGACCTTCGTTCCCGAAGCCTTTCGTGATCCGGCACGTACGCTCAATATCAACCTGCTGGGCACCCTCAACCTGCTTCAAGCCCTCAAGGCCCGCGGCTTCAACGGTACCTTCCTGTACGTCAGCTCCGGTGACGTCTATGGCCAGGTCAACGAAACCGATTTGCCCATCACCGAGCACCAGCCACCCTGCCCGCGCAACCCTTATGCCGTGAGCAAACTGTCGGCGGAGTTTCTGAGCCTGCAATGGGGCCTGAGCGAAAGCTGGCCGGTGCTGGTCGCTCGTCCGTTCAACCACATCGGCACCGGGCAGAAGGACAACTTCGTCATCGCCAGCGCGGCGCGGCAGATCAGCCGGATCAAACAAGGCCTGCAAGCACCGCAACTGGAAGTCGGCGACATCGATGTCACTCGCGACTTCCTCGATGTGGGGGACGTGGTATCGGCCTACCTGGCGTTGTTGGAAAAAGGCGCGCCGGGGCAGGTCTACAACATTTGCTCGGGGCGCGAGCAGAGCATTCGCAGTTTGATCGAACAGCTGGGGGACCTCGCCCAGGTCGATATGCAACTGATTCAGGATCCGGCGCGTCTTCGCCGTGCGGATCAGCGTCGCGTTTGTGGCAGCCACGCCAAGCTTGCCCAGACCACAGGATGGACGCCTGAAATCACAACACAACAATCCCTGCGGGCGATCCTGTCCGACTGGGAGAAGCGAGTACGACAAGAATGACAAAAAGTGCATTGATCACAGGGATCACCGGTCAGGACGGCGCGTATCTGGCCAAACTGCTGCTCGACAAGGGTTACAAAGTCTTCGGCCTGGTGGCGCGGCGCAGCAGCGATTCGCGTTGGCGGCTGCGCGAGACGGGGATCGAGAACGATATCGTCTATCTGGACGGCGACATGGCCGATGCCTGCTCGGTGCAGCGCGCGGTGATCAAGTCGGCGCCGGACGAGGTCTATAACCTGGCGGCACAAAGCTTTGTCGCCGCTTCCTGGGATCAACCGGTGACCACCGGCATCGTCGACGGCCTGGGCGTGACTCATCTGCTCGAAGCGATCCGCCAGTTCAGTCCGCACACCCGCTTCTATCAGGCGTCCACCAGCGAAATGTTCGGCTTGATTCAGGCCGAGCAGCAGGACGAAAACACGCCGTTTTATCCGCGCAGCCCTTACGGCGTGGCCAAACTCTATGGCCACTGGATCACCGTGAACTATCGCGAAAGCTTCAACCTGCACGCCAGCAGCGGAATCCTGTTCAACCACGAATCACCACTGCGCGGCATCGAGTTCGTAACCCGTAAGGTCACCGACGCCGCCGCTCGTATCAAACAGGGCAAACAGCAGGAGCTGCGCCTGGGCAACATTGATGCGAAACGGGATTGGGGATTTGCTGGCGACTATGTCGAAGCCATGTGGCTGATGCTGCAACAGGACAAGCCTGACGATTATGTGGTTGCCACCGGGGTGACCACCACCGTGCGCGAAATGTGCCGCATCGCCTTTGATCACATCGGCCTCAATTACCGCGACTACGTGAAAATCGACCCGGCGTTTTTCCGCCCGGCCGAGGTAGAAGCGCTGCTTGGCAACCCGGCCAAGGCCCAGCGCGTGTTGGGCTGGAAACCAAAAACCGATCTGGACACCTTGATCCGCATGATGATGGATGCGGACATGAAACGCGTTGCCAAGGAGTAGGCCATGCTGATTCCCGTGATTCTCTCCGGCGGTGCCGGGACCCGTTTGTGGCCTGTGTCCCGTGAAGGCCATCCCAAGCCGTTCATGACCCTGCCCGACGGTCAGTCGCTGCTGAGTAAAACTTATCGGCGTGCGGCCGGTTTGCTCGATGGCTGGGGCGATATCGTCACGGTGACCAACCGCGACTATTACTTCCAGAGCAAGGATCACTATCAGGGTGCGCACCTGGAGCGTCATCGCGGGCATTTCCTGCTCGAGCCGACGGGCCGCAATACGGCCCCGGCCATCGCGGCGGCAGCCCTTTCGCTACAAGCCCTGCACGGCGACGAAGCAATCATGGTGGTGATGCCCGCCGATCATCTGATCCTCAACGAAGACGCGTTGAAAAGCGCGGTCGAGCACGCCGTGACGCTAGCCAAGGCCGGTCATCTGGTGACCTTCGGCGTAGTACCGACAGCCCCGGAAACCGGCTTCGGCTACATCGAAACCGGTGCCCCGCTGGATGATAAAGGCGCCGCCAAGGTGCAGCGCTTCGTCGAGAAACCCGACCTGCAAACCGCCACGCATTATCTGGAGAGCGGTAATTTCCTGTGGAATTCGGGGATGTTCTGCTTCTCGATCGCCACACTGCTGGCCGAGTTGCATCTTCATGCGCCCCAACTGCTTGAACAGGCTCGGGCCTGCATGGCCGCCAGTGCACCGGTGGAAACCGCAGGCTGCCTGCAACAGGAATTGTCGCCAACACACTTCGCCGAAATCACCGACATCGCCATCGACTACGCCTTGATGGAACGCTCCGACAAAGTGGTCGTGGTGCCGGCCAGTTTCGACTGGAGCGACATAGGTTCCTGGGGCGCCGTGGCGGCGCTGGTGCCGGCCGATGCACAGAACAATCGCGCCAGCGGCGACGCGATCTTCATCGACAGCCACAACAACTTCATCCAGAGCGAAGACCGGTTGGTCGCCGCAGTGGGTGTGGATAACCTGATCATCATCGACACCGCCGACGCGGTGCTGGTGGCCCACGCCGACCGCGCCCAGGATGTGCGCCGGGTAGCCCGGCAGCTCAAGGACGAAAAACACGAAGCCTATCGCCTGCATCGCACCGTCAGCCGACCTTGGGGCACCTACACCGTGCTCGAGGAAGGGCCGCGCTTCAAGATCAAACGCATCGTGGTCAAACCCGGCGCCAAGTTGTCGTTGCAGATGCACCACCACCGCAACGAACACTGGGTGGTGGTCGAAGGTATGGCCAAGGTCACCAACAACGGTTCCGGGTCGCACCTGGTGGCCAAGAACGAGTCGACGTTCATTGCCGCCGGGCACAGGCACCGCCTGGAAAACCCCGGCGTGATCGACCTGGTGATCATCGAAGTGCAAAGCGGTGAATACCTGGGAGAAGACGATATCGTTCGCTTCGAAGACCAATACGGCAGGACGGTTTGAATGCTGCTTTCCCTGTATCGTTCGCTGTGGAGCTATCGTGGTTTCATCCTCGGTAGCGTCAAGCGAGAGTTTCAAGCGCGTTATCGCAATTCGCTGTTCGGTGCCCTGTGGACCGTACTCAACCCACTGTCGATGATCATCGTCTACACGGTGATTTTCTCCCACATCATGCGCGCACGTTTGCCGGGTGTGGATGACGGCATGGCCTACAGCATCTATCTCTGTGCCGGGTTGCTGACCTGGGGTCTGTTCTCGGAAATCACCCTGCGCAGCCAGAACATGTTTCTGGAAAACGCCAACCTGCTGAAGAAAATCAGCTTCCCCAGAATCTGCCTGCCGGTGATCGTGCTGTTCAATGCCGGCATCAATTTCGCGATCATCATCGGGCTGTTCCTGGGCTTTCTGCTGATCACCGGGCGCCTGCCGGGCATGGCCCTGCTGGCGTTGCTACCGCTGATGGCGCTGCAGGTGATGTTCTGCGCCGGGCTGGGAATGATCCTCGGCGTGCTGAACGTGTTCTTTCGCGATGTCGGGCAACTCTTCGGCATCTGCCTGCAATTCTGGTTCTGGCTCACGCCGATCGTGTACCCGATGAGCATCCTGCCCGAGTGGGTCCAGCGGCTGTTGCAACTCAACCCGCTAACGAACCTGATTGGCAGTTACCAGAACCTGTTCCTCTACGGCCAATGGCCGGTCTGGAGTTCGCTGTTGCCGATCTTCGTGATCGGTCTGTTGTTCTGCGTGATCGGGCTGCGACTGTTTCGTCAGCGGGTCGGCGAAATGGTGGATGAACTCTGATGGGACACATACGCGTGACCGGCCTGGGCAAGGCCTACAAGCAATACGCCACGCGCTGGAGCCGACTGGCCGAGTGGCTGATCCCGTTTTCGCCGATCCGTCATCGCCAGCACTGGGTGCTGCAAGACGTGGCGTTCGAGATCGCTCCCGGTGAAGCGGTGGGCATCGTCGGGGTCAATGGCGCCGGTAAAAGTACCTTGCTGAAGATGATCACCGGCACCACCCAACCCACCTGTGGGCAGATCCAGCTCGAAGGCCGCGTCGCCGCCCTGCTGGAACTGGGCATGGGTTTTCACCCGGAATTCACCGGTCGGCAAAACGCGGTCATGGCCGGGCAATTGCTGGGCATGCAGGTCGAAGAAATCGAAGCCCTGATGCCGGAAATCGAACACTTCGCGGAAATCGGCGAAGCCATCGACCATCCGGTGCGCACCTACTCCAGCGGCATGCAGATGCGTCTGGCGTTCAGCGTGGCCACCGCCCGGCGCCCGGACATCCTGATCGTCGATGAAGCACTGTCGGTGGGCGATGCCTACTTCCAGCACAAGAGCTTCGAACGCATCCGCAGCTTCCGCAAGGCCGGCACCACGTTGCTGATCGTGTCCCACGATCGCTCGGCGATTCAGTCGATCTGCGACTCGGCGATCCTCCTGGAAAACGGTCGCATGGCCATGCACGGCAAACCCGAAGCCGTCATGGATTACTACAACGCCCTGCTCGCCGAGCGTGAAGGCCAGACAGTGCGTCAGGAAATCCTCGCGGACGGCCAGGTGCAAACCGTTTCCGGTACCGGTGAAGCCGGGATCCTCAGCGTACGCATGCTGGATGAGCGCGAACGCGCCATCGATGCCGCCGAAGTCGGCCAGCCGGTGGTGCTTGAGGTGCAAGTCGAAGTGCGCCAAGACATCGAACGCCTGGTACTGGGTTTCATGATCAAGGATCGCCTCGGCCAGGCCATGTACGGCATCAACACCCATCGTCAGGACCTCGCCCTCACCGATCTACAAGCCGGCGAGCGCCTGACCTACCGCTTTGCCTTCGTCATGGGCCTGGGCAAGGGCAACTATTCCGTGGCCCTGAGCCTGTCGCGGCTGGACTCGCACCTGGACCGCAATTTCGAGTGGCGCGACTACGGCCTGGTGTTCCACGTGATCAACAACCGACACGAAGACTTCGTCGGCTGCTCGTGGCTGGCGGCAAAAACCACCATTACTCGCGCGGCCGAATCGATTGTCTCGGAGAACACGCCATGACGCGTCTTCTGGTGGAATGCACGTACGTGTTCCAGCACCCCAAGGTCAATTCGGGCATTCAGCGGGTGGTGCGCAACGTCATCAATCAGTTGCCTGAGCGCGTCGATGGCGTTGAGTGCATCCCGGTGGTGATGCTCAGAGGCAAGCTCTACCGGGTGTTGAGCCTGGCCCCTTTGGACATACCGCTTTTCAATGGGCTGATGGAGTTCGGTGGGCGTCTGGAGCGTTTGGCTCATCGTTTCTGGCAATTGCACCAGCGCCTCGACAAACGCTGCACATCGCGATGGACCCGGCGCGCGCTGTACGCGGCTTACCGCCTCACGGCGCTGGCGGGTTTCAGCGTACCGCTGCGCCTGATCGATCAAATCAATCAATATCAACTGCCCAAACGTTGCTCGCCGCTGCAGCATCAACCGGGCGATCAGTTAGTGCTGCTGGATTCGTCCTGGCACGCCGATTTCTTCCCGTTGGCCGAACAACTCAAACGCGAAGGCGTGGGCATTGTCTCGGTGATCTACGACCTGATTCCCCTGACCCACCCGCAGTTCTACGACACGCGACTGGTGCAGATTTTCAACGAGTGGTTCGACTGGATCACCCAAACCGCCGATGGCTACGTGGCGATTTCCGCCACGGTACGCGATCAGTTACGCGATGAACTGCATCGTCGAGTGGGTCCTGCCAGGGCCGATGCCTTGTGGTTCGACTATTTCCACCTGGGCTCCGAGCTGGACCTGCACGAAAAAAACGCCGCCGTCGAAACACGCCTGACACGGCTGTTCGATACCCCGGAACCGGTGTTCCTGATGGTCAGCACCATCGAGCCGCGCAAGAACCACGACTACTTGCTGGATGCCTTCGAACTCGCCTGGGCCGCCGGCTCGAAAGCCCGGTTGTGCATCGCCGGGCGCATTGGCTGGAAGTGCGATGCCCTGCTCGCCCGGGTGCGCAATCACCCGGAGCTGAACAAACGCCTCTTCATGTTTAACGACCTGAGCGACACCAGCCTCGAACACGCCTATTCCCACGCCAGTGCGCTGGTGTTTCCCTCCTACGTCGAAGGCTTCGGCCTGCCACTGGTGGAAGCCATGCAGCGCGGCTTGCCGGCCATGGGCAGTGACATCCCGGTCTTCCGTGAAATAGGCGGCGAGTTCATGGCGTACTTCGACTTGACCGAACCACAAAGCCTGGCCGATCTGGTTGCTCGATTCGAGCGCAGCCAACAATTCCCGGCCGCCCGCAATGTGGCGGACTGGCGCTGGATCGGCTGGCGTGAAGCCAGTGCGCAACTGGCCGAACGAACCCTGCGCAACCTTGCGCAAACACCCGTGGTGCAAGAGAAGCAACATGCGAATTGCCCTTAACGCCCGAATTCTCCAGGCTCCGCGCACCGGTATCGGCCATTACGTCGCCGAACTGGTGAATGCCCTGGCCGGTGAGCCGGACATCGAGCTGTCGCTGTTCCATGGCTGGGGCTGGAGTTCTTCGTTACCCGATGCGGCCATGCCGGGTTATTCGCGACTGACACCGTTGCTGCGGCAGATACCCGGGGCGTATGAGGCGCGACGCTGGCTGACGCAGAAACGCTTCGATCAAGGACGCTCCCGGGCCATCGATCTTTATCACGAGCCCAGTCTGTGGCCGCTGTCATTCGACGGCCCGACGGTCATCACCCTGCATGACCTGACGCACTTGCACTATCCCGAAACGCAACCACCGGCACGCCTGCGAGAAATCGAGCGGCGACTGGCCGATGGCGTGCAGCAGGCGCAGCTGATTCTCACCGACTCGCAGTACATCGCCGACGAAGCTCAAGACTATTTCGCCCTGCCGGCCGAGCGTTTTGTGGTCGCCCCGCTAGGCGTGGCGGCACGTTTCCACCCACGTGAACCCGAGGCCATCGATGCGGTGCTCAAGGCTCATGGGGTTGAGATGCGGGAATACTTCCTCTGCGTTGGCACTCTGGAGCCACGCAAGAACCTGACCCTGGCCCTGCGCGCCCACGCCCAACTACCGGAAGCGTTGCGTCAGCGTTTTCCGCTGTTGATCGTCGGCATGGCCGGCTGGCAGCGCGAGCAATTCAGCGATGAGCTGCATCAGGCATTGGCAAAAGGTCATGTGTGTTTGCTCGGCTATCTGCCTGACGAGCAGGTCGCGCAGCTGTTGGCGGGCGCCCGGGCGCTGATTTTTCCGTCGCTCTATGAAGGCTTCGGCCTACCGGTGCTGGAGGCCATGGCCAGCGGCACGCCGGTCATCCTGACCCGACGCTCGGCCATGCCCGAAGTCGCAGGCGTTGCGGGCAACTATATTGAACCTGACGATCCCGACGGCTTGCGCGATGTCATGCGCCATCTGATCGACGATCAAACACTTTGGCAGGCATGCCGAAAAGCCGGATTACAGCAGGCAAGGCTTTTTTCCTGGGAGCGTTGCGCGAAGGTCACCGCCCGCGCCTACCGCCAGGCTATGGGAGGTTGAATGCGAGTTCTTCATTTTTTCAAGACGTACCTGCCTGACTCGGTCGGCGGGATCGAACAAGTCATCTTCCAGTTATGTGAAAGCGGCGCCCAGCACGGTATTGAAGGTCAGGTGCTGACCCTCAGTGCCGATCCGACACCGCCGGTGGTGCAGCTCGGGCAGCACGAGGTCCATCGGGCCAAACTCGACATTCAGTTCGCTTCCACAGGCTTTTCTTACAGCGTCTTCAAACAATTTCGCGAAATGGCCGCTGAGGCAGACGTGGTCAATTACCACTTCCCGTGGCCGTTCATGGACCTGGTGCATTTCCTCAGCAACATGAACAAGCCCAGTGTGGTGACCTACCACTCGGACATCATTCGCCAGAAACACCTGCTCAAACTTTACCGGCCACTGATGAACCGCTTCCTCGCCAGCGCTGACCGGATCGTCGCCGCCTCCCCCAACTACCTGCACACCAGTGATGTGTTGCAGCAGTTTCAGGACAAGACCCGGGTCATTCCCTATGGCCTGAACAAGGCCGGTTATCCACAGCCCGACAACGAACGCATGGACCATTGGCGGCAAACGCTTGGGGATAAGTTTTTCCTGTTTGTGGGCGTGATGCGCTATTACAAAGGCCTGCACATTCTGCTCGACGCCTTGAAAGACGTGGATTACCCGGTGGTCATCGTTGGCGCCGGGCCGCTGGAAGCCGAACTGCATGCTCAAGCCGCAGCATTGGGTTTACGCAATATTCACTTTCTTGGGCGTCTGGGGGACGAAGACAAAGTCGCACTGCTGCAACTGAGTTACGCCATCGTATTTCCGTCGCACTTGCGCTCCGAAGCGTTCGGCATCTCGCTGCTTGAAGGCGCGATGTACGGCAAACCGATGATCTCCAGCGAAATCGGCACCGGCACCAGCTACATCAACATCCACAACGAAACCGGGCTGGTGGTGCCGCCAAGTCATCCACAGGCGTTCCGTGAGGCCATGCGCACGCTGTGGGAAAACCCGACGCTTGCAGCCGAAATGGGCGTGAAGGCAGAAGCCCGTTATCGGCAGCTGTTCACGGCTGACGAAATGGGCCGCAAGTGGACGGAGTTGTATCAGGACCTACTGGAAGAGAAATCTCTGTCCTACGCCTAAACCTGCGGGACCGGACTTTTGTGGCGAGCGAGCTTGCTCGCGCTGGGCTGCGTAGCGGCCCCAGGATTCTGGCAATCTATTGCCGAATTTGTGAGTGCTGCGCACTCAAGCGGGAGCAAGCTCCCTCGCCACAAAAGCCATTCCCGCATTGGATCAGCTGTGCGGCGCAGGTTTTGGTACGCCCACGTTATCCAGCATCCGGTTCACCGCCAGTTCGGCCAGCATGACGATCTGTTGAATCGCCATGGCCGTATGCCGGTGCGGCCCTTCCAGATACCCCGCAAAATCACTCGCCATCACACTGGCCTGGGCCAACGATTCACAGGTGTGGGCCAACAGGTCTTCGTCTTTGATATCCGGCGCAATCATATACATCGTGCTCGGTTTGCGGGTCGCGGGTGATTTGAGGGCGGCTGGATTGAGGTAGTGATCGAGCGCGCGGTTAGCGGCATCGTGGAATCTTTTTGAATCGTTGGATTCGTAGGGGGAAACGTCTTCGGTTTCCGGGGGATTCGGTGTTGCTTTGAACATGATGAAACTCCATTCGAGGACTGGAGTTCGCCAACTCTGCGACCAAGCAGAAGGGTGGCGAACCATACGCGGGTTGGTCGACCAGGGAATGGAACCCGGCAGGGCCTAAGCCCTCCCACGCACAGCTCGCCATGAAGCAAGCATAAAAGTGCGCCATTCTAAACCTGGGCGACCAAACCCGATCACTGAATTTGCAGCGCCCCCCAAAGCCTATCCAGCGCATTTCCGACCGACAACCGTCAAAACTTGTCGGAAACCTCCCCCTAAAATCATCGTCTGTAGGACTGCCTGAAGATCAAAAGATCGCAGCCTTCGGCAGCTCCTACGCAGGATTTGTTTACACCCTGTAGGAGCTGCCGAAGGCTGCGATCTTTTTCTAAACCTGAGCTCGCAGACGAGCATTCGCCTGCGCCCAAGTACCGGTCAGCAAACTTTTGGGTGACACACCGTCAAAGCGCCAGCGCAAGGCCAGCGCCGCGGGCCGACGCACCACGCGCTCCACCTCGAATGTCCACAACCGCTCGGCCCCTTGAAAGGCTTCGACCTGAGGGCCTTCGAGGATGATTTGCGTACGACCGCTGAGGTGCAGCAAGTCACCCGAATCGAAATCGATGAATAGCAAACCGGCTCGAGGATTGGTCAGCAGGTTGCCCAAGGTATTGAAGAATAGGTTGCCGGCGAAGTCCGGGATGGTCAGGCGATTGCCCTCTACCTGGACGAAACCCGCCTGTCCACCCCGATGAGAAACGTCCACAGAGCGTTGGCCATCGACGTCCACATAACTGGCGACAAAGAAGGTATCAGCGCCGGCGATCATGGCTTTGGCCGCGTCATCCAGCCCATTGAGGTGCTGCGCGATACGGGTCGTCGGATCCGCCAAGGGAACCGAGCGAAACTGGCGCAATTGAATGTACTGCGGGCAATTGCCGAAAGATTGCTCCACCTTCACCTCGAAGCCGCTCGCCGTTACAGCGCCGATTCGACCATTGAGACGGTTGCGACGTCGGGTGTGCAGCTCGATACCGAGCAGACCGATCGCCGCCCCGTCTTGCAATTGCGCAGGGTCGTCGCGGCCAGGCAGGCTGCCGAACTGCAACAGCGCAGGCTCTGGAGAATGGGCAAAACCCGGCGCCCCTTCAAGAATGCTGGCCCAAGGATTGCCGTCAGCATCCACCGCGCCGTACAGCATGAACGGCAGTTGCTGATAGAACGTGCGGTGCTGATCCGGCATCTCGCTGCGAATCACCCTACGACCTAATTCGTCCATTCGCTCGGCGACACCCACGCGAGCCTGCAACTGTTTCTCGCCTGCGTGCCAAGGTGAACGTTCCATAACGGCTTCTCCCCTGCGCTCCTCGCGCAATAAGAACGGCCCGACCGAGTCGGGTCGTGAACATCAGGCAGTTTTTTGCAAACCGGCGACGGTGCGCGGCATGCCGACAAACCCTGGCAAAGCTTCAATCCGCGCCAGCCACGCGCGAATGTTGGCGTAGTCCTCCAGCGACACATTGCCTTCCGGTGCATGAGCGATGTAGCTGTACGCGGCAATGTCGGCGATGGTCGGCTCGCTACCGACCAGATAGGGCGTTGCACCCAGTTCCTGATCGATCACTTTGAGCCAGGTTTGGGCATAAGCGATCACCTCTTGCGCGTTGTAAGGCGCACCAAACACAGTGATCAGCCTTGCCCTGGCAGGGCCAAAGGCAATCGGCCCGGCGGCGACCGACAACCAACGCTGAACCTTGGCCGCACCGACCGGGTCGGTTGGCAGCCAGTGACCGTTGCCGTATTTCAACGCAAGGTAGACCAGGATCGCGTTGGAATCGGCCAGCACCACGCCTTGATCATCAATCACCGGAACCTGACCAAATGGGTTGAGCGCCAGAAAATCCGCTTGCTTGTGGGCGCCCTTGGCCAAATCGACAAAGATCAGTTCGGTCGGCAGTTGCAACAAAGACAGCATCAGCTCTACCCGGTGAGCATGGCCAGAACGGGGAAAGTTGTAGAGTTTGATGGCTAGCATGGTCGACTCCGCTGGTTAGCTGGTTAGTGGCGCCGTTCAGGAGAGATCAGCGCCGATGGGGGCTATCTTCCACCCACCACCAAAACAACAGAATAACCAGCAAACGCAATCCATTATTTCACCCGGTGAAATAACCCTTCAGCCGTGCAGGGCCGGGTGTTCGCGCAGCACCTTCACCGCGAAGTCCACAAAACTACGGACCCGCACCGGGGCTTTGCGCCCACCCTGGTAGACCACATGAATGGGTAATGGCGGCAATTCGAAGTCAGCCAGAACAATTTCCAGCTCACCGGCGGCGACTTTGCTCGCCACTTGATACGAAAGGACTCGGGTCAGTCCCAGTCCTATCGAGGCGGCAGTAATAGCCGCCTGATTGGCGGTGACCACAAGACGCGGTTCCAGACGAATGCTGATCGGCTCTCCCCCGTCAAGGAACGGCCAGCTTCTGTGCTGCCCGATAGACGAGGTAGCGATGATCGGGGTTGCGCTCAACTCTGCAGGATGCCGGGGCCGACCATGGTCAGTCAGGAATCCAGGGGAAGCACAGATCACCCGCCGCACTTCGCCCACACGAATTGCATGCTGATTGCTGTCAGGCAACTCACCGATGCGCACAGCCACATCGATGCCCTCCTCGACCATGCTCACTACCCGATCGACCAGTAGAGCGTTGATGCTGACTTCAGGGAATTGAGACAAGTAACCGACCATGACCGGCGTAACGAACAAATCACCGAACAATACCGGCGCCGTGATCGTCAGTTGCCCACGGGGTTGGGCATGGCTGCCCGCCGCAGAATCCTCCGCTTCCTGCACCTCGGTGAGAATTCTCCGACAGTCCTCCAGATAACGCTGACCCGCCTCGCTCAAATGCACGCTGCGGGTGGTACGCGTCAGCAATTGGGTGCCGATGCGTTTTTCCAACGCCGCCACTGCCCGAGTGACGCTGGCCGCCGACATCCCCAAACGCCGCGCCGCCGCCGAGAAGCCTTGCTCTTGAGCGACGGCGGCGAAGACTTGCATTTCCTGGAAGCGGTCCATGGATTAACTCCTGAGCACTGAAAAACGCGAGGCCGACAGTTCCCGATTGGACCTGGATATCGCTGGAAGAGGATGAGCCGTGCAGTTTTACTGGCATTCTGATTATTGTGACGTATAACCCTGAACGTTCACGCTTTCAATTGCTGAGACCGTATCCAGATGCCCTCCATCTATCAACTTAAACCCGCCTTCCAGAATCTGTTGCGACCGCTGGTTCAGCGATTGTTCGATAACGGCACCACCGCCAATCAAATCACCGTGCTGGCCGGCATCATTTCGGTCGTGACGGGCATCGGGATTGCCTGTTTCGCCAATCACCTGTGGGTATTTCTGCTGATTCCCGTGTGGATGATCCTGCGGATGGCGCTGAATGCCATCGACGGCATGCTGGCCCGGGAATTCGGCCAGCAGTCGCGCCTCGGCGCCTACCTTAATGAGCTGTGCGATATTGTTGCCGACAGCGCGCTGATCCTGCCTTTTGCCCTGATTCCCGACGTGAGTGTGTTGATTGTGCTGTTGGTCACGCTGCTGGCATTGTTCAGCGAGTACAGTGGCGTCCTCGGGCCGATGGTCGGCGCATCGCGGCGTTATGACGGCCCGATGGGCAAGAGCGATCGCGCGTTTGTATTGGGCGTCTTGGCCACCGGCATTGCCATCGGCTGGATCAACGCGTTGTGGATTAACGTTGTGTTTGCGGTGGTCGCCGTCCTGCTGGCTTACACCTTGGTCAACCGGGTCCGTCTGGGCCTGAAAGAAGTGCAGGAAAACGCTCCCTCGGCATAAGGCCTCAGCGTAAGGCTCCCCAAGCATAAGGAAAGTGCAATGCGTGAAACTCAGAATCAGACCTTCACTACCCACGACGGCGTTGAGCTGTTCTACCGCCATTGGCCGGCCACGGCGGGTAATCCGGGCGAACCGCGCAAGGCAGTGCTGCTGTTTCATCGCGGCCATGAACATTCGGGGCGCATCGCCCACTTGGTGGATGAACTAGACCTGCCAGCGTTCGACTTCTTTGCCTGGGACGCGCGCGGCCATGGTCAGTCGCCGGGAGCTCGCGGTGACAGCCCAAGTTTCGCCACCAGCGTGCGTGACGTGCAGACCTTTTGCGATCACCTGAACGCGACCCACCAGATCGACGAAGAGAACATGGCCGTGATCGCCCAGAGCGTCGGCGCGGTGATTGCCTCGACCTGGGTCCACGACTATGCACCGCGCATCCGCTCGCTGGTGCTCGCGTCGCCCGCATTCAAGGTCAAGCTCTACGTACCTTGCGCCCGTCCGGGTCTGGCGCTGATGCGCAAGTTTCGCGGCAACTTTTTCGTCAACAGCTACGTCAAGGCCAAGTTCCTCAGCCACGACCCGGAACGCGTCGCCTCCTACGACAGCGATCCGCTGATCACCAAGGCGATTTCGGTGAATGTGCTACTCGGCTTGTATGAAGCCGCCGACCGTGTTGTGGCCGATGCGCAGGCGATACAGGTGCCGACCCAGTTGCTGATTTCCGGCTCGGATTTTGTGGTCCACCGCAAACCCCAGGAACAGTTTTTCGAACGCCTGGGCAGCCTGAAAAAGGAAAAACACATTCTCCCGGGCTTCTTCCACGACACGCTTGGGGAACGTGATCGCGCCGTGGCCGTAGCCAGTGCCAAACGCTTTATCCTGCAAAACTTTGAATACCCGCTGGACCGCGCCTCGTTGCTCGATGCCGACAGAATCGGCCTGACCTGCGCCGAATCCGAATCCCTCGCCGCCCCGCTGCCGCGCAACTCGTTGCGTGACCTGTACTGGCGCATGACCCGCGCCAGCATGCGCTTGGGCAGCCGACTGTCAGATGGGGTGAAACTGGGTTTCGACACCGGTTTCGACTCCGGCAGCACCCTGGACTACGTGTACCGCAACCAGCCCACCGGCAAGGGCGGGCTCGGGCGGATGATTGATCAGAACTACCTGAATTCCATCGGCTGGCGCGGCATTCGCCAGCGCAAACTCAACGTCGAAGAACTGCTGCGCCTGACCATGGCCAAACTGCGCGAAGAAGGCCGACCGGTGCGCATTGTCGACATCGCCGCCGGTCACGGCCGCTACATTCTCGAAGCCTTGCAGGGCGTCAGCCCGCTACCGGAATCGATACTGTTGCGCGATTACAGCGACATTAATGTCCGTGACGGTGGTGCGCTGATTCGCGATAAAGGCCTTGGAGACATCGCGCAGTTCGTGAAAGGCGACGCGTTCGACCGCGCCGACCTGGCGGCACTGGACCCAAAGCCGACACTGGCGGTGGTGTCCGGGTTGTATGAACTGTTTGCCGACAATGCACTGGTCGGCGGCTCTTTGGCGGGCCTGGCCGAGGCCGTGGAGCCCGGTGGCTATCTGGTCTACACCGGTCAGCCCTGGCACCCGCAGCTGGAACTGATTGCCCGCGCCCTCACCAGTCACCGTCAAGGCCAGGCTTGGGTAATGCGTCGGCGCAGCCAGGCGGAAATGGATCAACTGGTAGAAGCAGCGGGTTTTCGTAAAATCACCCAGCGAGTGGATGAATGGGGGATCTTCACCGTGTCCCTCGCGCAACGGGTGCAATGATGGGGGCTGCCCCGAGAGAGCCGGGTTTGCTGAAACCCGCCGTGCTCTGGTTGCTGGTGCTGGCGCCGCTGTTTTTCGCCAGCTACGGCTTTGCCACGTGGGTCACGGCCCAGCGCAGCGATGTCGACACCTTCGTTTTCGATTGGGAAACCGCCATGCCCTTCTGGGCCTGGACCATCGTCCCCTACTGGACGATTGATCTGCTGTACGGTTTTTCGCTGCTGCTGCCCGATAGTCGCCATGAACTCAAGCGCCATGCCTTGCGCCTGCTGAGTGCTCAAGTGATCTCAGTCAGTTGTTTCCTGTTATGGCCGCTGCGCTTCACCTTCGAACGGCCTGAACTGGACGGAGTGTTCGGCTGGCTGTTCGCGGTGCTGGCCGGGTTCGACAAGCCGTTCAATCAGGCGCCGTCGCTGCACATCGCTCTGCTGGTGATTTTGTGGGTGATGTACCAACGGCACACGCAAGGCCTGTGGCGCTGGCTGGTGCACGGCTGGTTCGCATTGATCGGGATTTCGGTGCTGACCACTTATCAACATCACTTTATCGACTTACCCACAGGCGCCCTCGCCGGCTGGCTGTGCGTGTGGTTGTGGCCACTGGATCGGCCCAGCCCCTTGAGTAGCCTGCGGTTGGCCAAGGATCCGAAACGCTGGCGCCTGGCCCTGCGTTATGGTATCGGTGCGGCGATATTCGCCATTCCAGCCTTTGGCCTGGGCGGCGGATGGCTGTGGCTGATCTGGCCCGCCGTGGCGTTGCTGTTGGTGGCGCTCAACTACATGCTGCTGGACGCCGCCGGGTTTCAGAAACGCGCCGACGGCCGCCTTAGCCCGGCCGCCCGTTGGTTATTTGCACCTTACGTGGCCGCGGCGTGGATCAATTCACGGCTTTGGACCCGCAAACATCCGCAGCCCAATGAGGTCGTGGATAACGTTTGGCTTGGCAGGCTCCCCAATGCTGATCAGTTGGCGCCGTTCAAAGCAGTGGTTGATCTATGCGCTGAGCTGCCGCTCAACCCGAGAGGCCGCGCCTATCAAAGCGTTCCGATACTCGACCTGACCACGCCCAGCGCTGAGCAATGCCTCGCCGCCGCCCAGGCCATTGAGCACCTGCGCCAGCAAGGTCCACTGCTGGTCTGCTGCGCTTTGGGTTATTCACGCAGCGCCACTGCTATCGCGGCCTGGTTGCTGCACAGCGGTCGAGCGGCCACTGTCGATGCCGCCGTGGCGATGATCCAGGCCGCACGCCCGCAAGTGGTGCTGCATCCGGCCCATCGCCAAGCCCTGGAGAACGCCTATGCCGGTTGATATGGAACTGCACGTGGTCGCCAGCCTGCTGCGCCGGGGCCGCACTCTCGATCAGTTATCCACAGGGCTGACCTTGCTGGGTGTGTTGTTTGGCCTGCTGCAACTGCTGCTGATCACCCCGGCTGCGCCGTTCTTGATCCTCAGCGCCTGGCTGATCATCCTCGGGCTATGGCAAAAATACTGGGCGCTGCGGGTGGCCTTCGACGCTGACCTCTTTACCCTGATGGCCCGCGACGCTGACGCTTTGTCAGACCGCACTCAAGCCCTCGACCAGGCCCTGCAAAACCTCGGCCTGCAACCGGCCAACCGTGCCGGCCGGCCCTGGACCGAACGTCAGCGCGGGGGACTTAAACTGCTGCGCAAACAGGCTGTCCTGCTGGCCGCCCAAGTGCTGCCACCATTGGCTGTCATTCTGGCCAGCCCTTGGCTGCCCTTCGCTGGATAAGGAAATCGTTAATGTTCGAACCTGTGGTCGCCTTCCTCATCACCTCCATGGCCCGAACCGTTACTGGCGCCCGCAGCCTGTGGATGGGTTGCGCGCCGGAACCCGTGCAGCGCATTTATTTTGCCAATCACAGCAGCCACGGCGACTTCGTGCTGCTCTGGGCCTCACTCCCTTCCGCCCTGCGCAAACTTACGCGACCGGTGGCCGGCAGTGACTACTGGAACAAGAGCGCCTTACGCCGTTACATCATCAGCCGGGTGTTCAACGGCGTGCTGATCGATCGCGAGCGCAAGGACCCTGTGGATAACCCGTTGCAGCCCATGCTCGACGCTCTGGAGAACGGTGATTCGTTGATCATCTTTCCCGAAGGCACGCGCAATCTGGAAGAGGGTTTGCTGCCGTTCAAAAGCGGCCTGTATCACTTGGCAAAACGTTACCCACAGGCCCAAGTGATTCCGGTGTGGATCGCCAACCTCAACCGGGTCATGCCCAAGGGCCGAGTGCTGCCACTGCCGCTGCTGTGTACCACCAGTTTCGGCGCGCCCCTGCAACTGACTGAAGGCGAAAGCAAAGAGCTGTTCCTTTCACGCAGCCGCGACGCACTGCTGGCCCTCGCCCCGGAGCATTCCTGACATGGATAGACAAACCCTGATGCTGTTCGGCGGGATCGGCATGATTCTGGTGCTGGCCTCACTGATTGGCCTGATCCTCAAACTGCGCACCCGGGGCACGCCCAATGCAGTCATCGAAAACCTCAACGCCCGCATCAACGCCTGGTGGGTGATGGTGGTGGTGATCGGCATCGCTTTTTGGCTGGGCACCGGCGCGGTGATCCTGCTGTTTTACGCAGTATCGTTCTATGCGCTACGCGAATTCCTTACCCTCATGCCCACTCGACGCAGCGACTACCCGGCGCTGGTGGCAGCGTTTTACCTGGCATTGCCGCTGCAATATCTGCTGATCTATTCCGATTGGTACGGATTGTTCTCGATCTTTATTCCGGTGTACGTGTTTTTGCTGCTGCCGATTCTTGCGTCTCTCGGCGGCGACAGCACGCACTTCCTTGAGCGGGCGTCGAAAGTGCAATGGGGCTTGATGATCGCGGTGTTCTGCGTGTCGTTCGTGCCCGCCCTGCTGACCCTGGACATCGTCGGTTATGAAGGCCGCAACCTGCTGCTGATCGCGTATCTGGTGATCGTGGTGCAGTTGTCGGACGTGCTGCAGTACGTATGCGGAAAGTTGTTCGGCAAACGCAAAATCGCGCCCACTCTGTCACCGTCGAAAACCGTTGAAGGCTTTGTCGGCGGCGTTTTGCTGTCCTCGCTGATTGGTGCAGCCTTGTGGTGGACCACACCCTTCAGCCCGTGGCAGTCGTTCTTGATTGCGCTGCTGATCAACCTGCTGGGCTTTGCCGGCGGCATCGTGATGTCGGCAATCAAGCGTGATCGCGGCGTGAAGGATTGGGGACACATGATCGAAGGCCACGGCGGGATGCTGGATCGGCTGGATTCAGTGTGTTTTGCGGCGCCGATCTTCTTTCATCTTGTACGGTATTGGTGGACTTGAAATAGCTGACCTTCCTCAAAAAAAAAGACCGCAGCCAAAACTGCGGTCTTTCATTTCATTGCTTGTGGATAACTTATTCCACCGTCACCGATTTCGCCAAGTTACGTGGCTGGTCAACGTCAGTACCTTTCAATACGGCGACATAGTACGAAAGCAGCTGCAACGGAATGGTGTAGAGAATCGGCGACAGGATGTCGTGGATGTGCGGCATCTTGACGACATGAGTGCCTTCGCCATTGGTCATGCCGGCCTGCTCGTCGGCAAAGACGATCAGCTCACCACCACGCGCGCGGACTTCCTGGAGGTTGGACTTCAGCTTCTCCAGCAACTCGTTGTTCGGCGCCACGGTGACCACCGGCATGTCGTTATCCACAAGCGCCAACGGACCGTGTTTGAGCTCGCCCGCCGGATAGGCTTCTGCGTGGATGTAGGAGATTTCCTTGAGCTTGAGGGCCCCTTCCATCGCCACCGGGAATTGCGCGCCGCGACCGAGGAACAGCGTGTGGTTCTTCTCGGCAAACAGCTCGGCGATTTTCTCCACGGTGCTGTCCATGGCCAGGGCTTCGCCCAAACGGGTCGGCAGGCGACGCAGTTCTTCGACCAGTGTGGCTTCGACGCCTTCGGCCAACGTTCCGCGAACCTGACCCAGGGACAGGGTCAGCAATAGCAGGCCAACCAATTGAGTGGTGAAGGCTTTGGTCGAGGCGACGCCGATTTCACGACCGGCCTGGGTCAGCAGCGTCAGGTCCGATTCGCGCACAAGAGAACTGATGCCGACGTTGCAAATCGCCAGGCTGGAAAGGAAACCCAGCTCTTTGGCATTGCGCAGGGCGGCCAATGTGTCGGCAGTTTCACCTGACTGGGAGATGCTCACGAACAGGGTGTTTGGCTGTACGACCACCTTGCGGTAGCGGAATTCGCTGGCAACTTCGACCTGACACGGAATGCCGGCCAGTTCTTCGAGCCAGTAACGGGCAACCATGCCGGCGTGATAGCTGGTGCCGCAGGCGACGATCTGTACATTGCGCACCTTGGCGAACAGCTCGGCAGCTCCTGGGCCGAATGCCTCGACCAGCACCTGGTTATGGCTCAGGCGACCTTCGAGGGTGCGCTGTACTACGACCGGTTGCTCGTGAATTTCCTTGAGCATGTAATGGCGGAATTCGCCCTTGTCAGCCGCTTCGGCACCGTCGCGGTATTGAACGCTTTCACGCTCGACGAGCGCGCCATCGATATCCCAGATCTGCACACTGTCGCGGCGAATTTCGGCGATATCGCCTTCTTCCAGGTACATGAAACGGTCGGTCACCTGACGTAGCGCCAACTGATCGGAAGCCAGGAAGTTCTCACCCATACCCAGACCGATCACCAATGGGCTGCCACTGCGAGCCGCCACCAGGCGATCCGGTTGAAGGGCGCTGATCACCGCCAAGCCGTAAGCACCGTGCAGCTCTTGCACGGTCGCTTTCAGGGCAACTGTCAGGTCGGGTTGAAGCTTGAGTTTTTCGTGCAGCAAATGCGCGATGACTTCAGTGTCAGTGTCCGACGTGAATACGTGGCCCAGCGCCTTGAGTTGCTCGCGCAGGGCTTCATGGTTCTCGATGATGCCGTTGTGCACCACCGCCAGATCGCCAGAAAAATGCGGGTGAGCATTGCGTTCACATGGCGCGCCGTGGGTCGCCCAGCGGGTATGGGCAATGCCCAGACGGCCGACCAGCGGCTCTTCGATCAGCGCTTGTTCCAACTCGCTGACCTTGCCCGGACGACGCGTACGCAAAAGCTTCTCATCGTTGGTGTACACCGCCACACCGGCACTGTCATAGCCACGGTATTCCAGGCGCTTGAGGCCTTCGAGCAGGATGGCGGTAACGTTACGTTCTGCGACTGCACCGACAATTCCACACATGCTATTTCTCCTGACTGACGGCGGCGCAAATCAAATTAATGCCGCGGGCCTGAATCTGATCGCGTGCCTCCAGTGGCAGACGATCATCGGTAATGAGGGTATGGACACTGCTCCATGGCAGCTCCAGATTGGGAATTTTGCGGCCGATCTTGTCGGCCTCGACCATCACGATCACTTCGCGGGCAACTTCGGCCATGACACGGCTCAAGCCCAGCAATTCGTTGAACGTGGTGGTCCCGCGCACCAGATCGATGCCATCGGCACCGATAAATAACTGATCAAAGTCATATGAGCGTAGTACTTGCTCGGCCACCTGACCCTGGAAGGACTCGGAATGCGGGTCCCAGGTACCACCGGTCATCAACAGCACCGGCTCGTGCTCGAGTTCGTTCAAAGCGTTGGCGACGTGCAGGGAGTTGGTCATCACCACCAGACCCGGTTGTTGGCCGAGTTCCGGGATCATCGCGGCGGTGGTACTACCGCTGTCGATGATGATTCGCGCATGCTCGCGGATTCGCGTGACGGCGGCGCGGGCAATGGCCTGCTTGTATTTGGAAACCGGTTGGCCGAGATCGGCGACAAGTTCCTGAGGCATGGTGATCGCCCCGCCATAGCGACGCAGCAACAAACCATTGCTTTCAAGCGCCGCCAAATCCTTGCGAATCGTAACTTCCGAGGTTTCGAAGCGCTTGGCCAGTTCGTCCACACTGACTTCCCCCTGCTCATTGAGCAAGGCGAGGATGTTGTGGCGGCGTTGGGGCGTGTTGCGCTTTGACATGGCTTGGTAAGTTTCGATTCGAAAGATAACGCAAGCAATCAAAACCTATTAGCGAAACTTAGTCAAGCCGGCACAAGAAAAATTGTCTGTGGATAAAAACATCGCGGGCAAGTCCACTCCCACGAAACCTTGTGGGAGCGGGGCTTGCCCGCGATTAGATCAATCAGGCTGTGAATAACTAAAGCCGGATACACCTTTGTGGATAACTTAACTCTTCTTGACCTTCTCCGGCCGTTTCCAGCCATCGATGTTCTTCTGCCGAGCCCGACCCACGGCCAACTGAGCCTTATCCACATTCTGGGTAATGGTCGAACCGGCCGCCGTCGTCGCACCCGCTGAGATATCCACAGGCGCCACCAACGAGTTGTTGGAACCGATGAACACATCTTCACCCAACACGGTTTTCCACTTGTTGGCGCCATCATAGTTACAGGTGATGGTGCCCGCGCCGATGTTGGTGCGCGCACCGATCTCAGCGTCGCCCAGATACGTCAGGTGACCGGCCTTGGCGCCCTCGCCCAGGTGGGCATTCTTCAGCTCAACGAAGTTACCCACATGCGCGCGAGCTTCCAGCACCGTGCCCGGACGCAAACGAGCGAACGGACCGGCATCGCTGCCTTCACCGAGCATCGCGCCTTCGATATGGCTGTTGGCCTTGATCACCACGCCTTTACGCAGGGTGCTGTCCTTGATCACGCAGTTCGGGCCAATCACCACGTCATCCTCAATGACCACTTTGCCTTCGAGGATCACGTTGATGTCGATCAGCACGTCCCGACCGACGGTGATTTCGCCACGCACATCGAAACGTGCCGGGTCACGCAGGGTTACGCCTTGAGCCATCAAACGACGAGCGGCGCGCAGCTGATAATGACGCTCAAGCTCGGCCAGTTGCTTGCGATCGTTGGCGCCCTGCACTTCCATAGAGTCAAGGGGTTGCTCGGTAGCCACCACCAGACCATCGCTGACCGCCATTTCGATGACATCGGTCAGGTAGTACTCACCCTGTACATTGTTGTTCGACAGACGGCTCGTCCAGTCGGCCAAGCGATCGGCAGGAACAGCAAGGATGCCGGTATTGCCTTCGTTGATAGCACGTTGAGCCTCGTTGGCGTCCTTGTGTTCAACAATGGCTGCAACTTTACCGTCAGTGTCGCGCACGATGCGGCCATAACCAGTCGCATCGTCCAGTTCAACGGTCAGCAGGCCCATCTGCCCTGGCACGACATGCTTGAGCAAGCGTTGCAGGGTTTCGACTTCGATCAACGGCACGTCGCCGTACAGAATCAGCACCGTGTCGGACTCGATGAACGGCACAGCCTGGGCCACTGCATGACCGGTACCCAGCTGTTGGTCCTGCAGGACGAAATTCAGGTCATCGGCGGCCAGACGCTCGCGCACGACTTCTGCACCATGGCCGATCACCACATGGATGCGCTGGGGATCAAGTTGCCGGGCACTGTGGATAACATGGCCAAGCATCGAATTACCGGCAACAGGATGCAGGACTTTCGGCAAGGCCGAACGCATGCGAGTGCCTTGGCCGGCAGCGAGGATAACGATTTCAAGAGACATGACAGGCTACTAATCCTGGGGGGTCAGCGACTGCGACCGGGTGATGAAAGTCAGAAAAGAAAAAAGGGTAGCCGAGGCTACCCTTTTTAATCAATCGCACAAAAAGTCGAAGGCCGATTTAATGGCCAAACTTCTTGCGGATTTGCTGGACGGTGCGCAGCTGAGCTGCAGCCTCGGCCAGACGTGCGGCAGCAGAACCGTAATCGAATTCCGCGCCCCGCTCATGCAAGGCCTTCTCGGCAGCCTTAACGGCTTCCTGAGCGGAGGCTTCGTCCAGGTCGGCAGCACGTTGCACGGTGTCGGCAAGAACCTTGACCATGTTCGGCTGAACCTCGAGGAAACCGCCGGAGATGTAATACACCTCCTCTTCCCCGCCCTGCTTGATCAAGCGGATAGGACCCGGCTTGAGATTAGTGATCAGCGGCGCGTGACCCAAGGCGATACCAAGATCACCCAGTGCACCGTGCGCAACCACCATCTCGACCAGGCCGGAAAAGATTTCCCCTTCCGCGCTGACGATATCGCAATGGACTGTCATAGCCATCTGATTGCCTCAACCTAAATTAGCGCCCGTTGCCGGGCGCCGGGATTACAGTTTCTTGGCTTTCTCGATCGCTTCTTCGATGCCGCCGACCATGTAGAACGCTTGTTCTGGCAGGTGGTCGTAGTCACCGTTGAGGATGCCTTTGAAGCCAGCAATGGTGTCTTTCAGGGAAACGTATTTACCCGAAGCACCGGTGAAGACTTCAGCCACGAAGAACGGCTGCGACAAGAAGCGCTGGATCTTACGAGCACGGTTTACCAACTGCTTGTCGGCTTCCGACAGCTCGTCCATACCCAGGATCGCAATGATGTCCTTCAGTTCTTTGTAACGCTGCAGAACATACTGAACGCCGCGAGCGGTGTCGTAGTGGTCCTGGCCGATTACGTTCGGGTCCAGCTGACGCGAAGTCGAGTCGAGTGGATCGACCGCCGGGTAGATACCCAGGGAAGCGATGTCACGGGACAGAACGACGGTAGCGTCCAAGTGGGCGAAGGTGGTCGCTGGCGACGGGTCGGTCAAGTCATCCGCCGGTACGTATACCGCCTGGATCGAGGTGATCGAACCTTCTTTGGTCGAAGTGATACGTTCTTGCAGAACGCCCATCTCTTCGGCCAGGGTCGGCTGGTAACCTACTGCAGAAGGCATACGGCCCAGCAGTGCGGATACTTCAGTACCGGCCAGGGTGTAACGATAGATGTTGTCGACGAACAGCAGAACGTCGTTACCTTCGTCACGGAACTTCTCGGCCATGGTCAGGCCGGTCAAGGCTACGCGCAGACGGTTACCCGGCGGCTCGTTCATCTGACCGTAAACCAGTGCCACTTTGTCCAGAACGTTGGAATCCTTCATCTCGTGGTAGAAGTCGTTACCCTCACGAGTACGCTCACCCACACCGGCGAACACGGAATAACCGCTGTGCTCGATGGCGATGTTACGGATCAGTTCCATCATGTTTACGGTTTTGCCTACACCGGCACCACCGAACAGACCGACTTTACCACCCTTGGCGAACGGGCAAACCAGGTCGATAACCTTGATGCCGGTTTCCAGCAGGTCGTTGCCGCCCGCTTGTTCAGCGAAGGATGGCGCAGGACGGTGAATGCCCCAGCGCTCTTCGGTGTCGATCGGGCCAGCTTCGTCGATCGGGTTACCCAGAACGTCCATGATCCGGCCCAGGGTCGCTTTACCGACGGGTACGGAGATGGCTGTGCCGGAGTCGATGACGTCCAGACCGCGCTTCAAGCCTTCGGTGGAACCCATCGCAATGGTACGAACCACGCCGTCGCCCAGCTGCTGCTGAACTTCCAGGGTGGTCCCGGCCGCGCTTTGAACTGTCAGCGCGTTGTAGATGCTCGGTACGCTGTCGCGTGGAAATTCCACGTCGATAACGGCGCCGATGATTTGAACGATACGTCCGCTACTCATAGCTGGATCCTCTGAATATTTGAACCGTTAAACCGCGGCAGCGCCGCCGACGATTTCCGAGATCTCTTGGGTGATCGCAGCCTGACGCGCCTTGTTGTAGACCAGCTGCAAATCGCTGATCAAATCACCGGCGTTGTCGGTAGCGTTCTTCATCGCGATCATCCGCGCAGCTTGTTCAGCCGCGTTGTTCTCGACCACCGCCTGGTAGACCTGCGACTCCACGTAACGGACCATCAAGCCGTCAAGCAGCTCTTTGGCGTCCGGTTCGTACAGATAATCCCAGTGGTGCTTGAGTTCTTGATCCGGGGTTGCCACCAGTGGAATCAACTGCTCCACGGTAGGCTGTTGCGTCATGGTGTTGATGAACTTGTTGGACACCACGGACAGGCGGTCAATACGGCCGTCCAGGTAGGCATCCAGCATCACCTTGACGCTGCCGATCAGGTCATTGATCGACGGCTCTTCACCCAGGTGGCTGATAGCTGCAACGACGTTACCGCCGAAGTTGCGGAAGAAAGCCGCACCCTTGCTACCCACTACACACAGATCAATCTCGACGCCGTTTTCGCGGTTTACCGCCATGTCCTTGACCAGGGCCTTGAACAGGTTGGTGTTCAAGCCACCACACAGACCACGGTCACTGCTCACCACAACGTAACCGACGCGCTTTATTTCACGGTCGATCATGAATGGGTGGCGATATTCCGGGTTGGCGTTGGCCAGATGGCCAATAACCTGGCGGATGCGCTCCGCGTAAGGACGGCTAGCAGCCATGCGCATTTGTGCCTTGCGCATTTTGCTGACCGCCACTTTTTCCATGGCGCTGGTAATCTTTTGCGTGCTTTTGATGCTCGCAATCTTACTGCGAATCTCTTTTGCGCCTGCCATGTAACACCTATCAGGTTAGCAAGCGGGAGCCTTGCGGCTCCCGCTGCGGCTTACCAGGTTTGGGTGGCCTTGAACTTCTCGATACCGGCTTTCATGCCAGCGTCGATTTCGTCATTGAAGTCACCCTTCACGTTGATCTTCGCCATCAAATCGGCGTGATCGCGGTTGAAGAAAGCAATCAGCGCTTGTTCAAAGCTGCCGATCTTGGTGATTTCGACGTCAGTCAGGAACCCACGCTCAGCGGCATACAGCGACAGCGCCATGTCAGCGATCGACATTGGTGCGTATTGCTTCTGCTTCATCAGCTCGGTAACGCGCTGACCATGCTCAAGTTGCTTACGGGTCGCTTCGTCCAGGTCAGAAGCGAACTGGGCGAATGCCGCCAGTTCACGGTACTGAGCCAGAGCGGTACGGATACCACCGGACAGCTTCTTGATGATCTTGGTCTGAGCGGCACCACCCACACGGGATACCGAAACACCGGCGTTCACAGCAGGACGGATGCCCGAGTTGAACATGGCCGATTCCAGGAAGATCTGACCGTCGGTGATGGAAATCACGTTGGTCGGAACGAACGCGGAAACGTCGCCAGCCTGGGTTTCAATGATCGGCAGTGCGGTCAGGGAACCGGTTTTGCCGGTCACTGCGCCGTTGGTGAACTTCTCTACGTATTCTTCCGAAACGCGGGATGCGCGCTCCAGCAGACGGGAGTGGAGATAGAACACGTCGCCTGGGTAAGCTTCACGGCCCGGTGGACGGCGCAGCAGCAGGGAAATCTGGCGGTAAGCCACTGCTTGCTTGGACAGATCGTCATAAACGATCAGCGCGTCTTCACCGCGGTCGCGGAAGAATTCACCCATGGTGCAACCGGAGTACGGTGCCAGGAACTGCAGCGCAGGAGATTCCGAAGCACTGGCAGCCACGATGATCGTGTTGGCCAGAGCGCCGTTTTCTTCCAGCTTGCGAACCACGTTGGCGATGGTCGATTGCTTCTGACCGATCGCTACGTAGACGCAGAAAATGCCGCTGTTTTTCTGGTTGATGATCGCGTCGATCGCCAGAGCGGTTTTACCGATCTGACGGTCACCTATGATCAGCTCACGCTGGCCACGGCCGACAGGGATCATGGCATCGACAGCCTTGTAGCCAGTCTGTACAGGCTGGTCTACCGACTTACGCCAGATCACGCCCGGTGCAACTTTCTCGACCGCGTCGGTCAAGGTGTTGCCCAGTGGACCTTTGCCGTCAACAGGGTTACCCAGTGCGTCGACTACGCGACCCAGCAGTTCCTTACCAACCGGAACTTCGAGGATGCGGCCAGTGCACTTGGCGCTCATGCCTTCAGCCAGAGACTGGTAAGCGCCCAATACAACGGCACCTACAGAGTCTTGCTCGAGGTTGAGAGCCATACCGAAGACGCCGCCCGGAAACTCGATCATCTCGCCGTACATGACGTCGGCCAGACCGTGAATCCGCACGATACCGTCAGATACGCTGACGACAGTGCCTTCGTTACGGGCTTGGGAGGTCACATCGAGCTTGTCGATGCGGCCCTTGATAATTTCACTTATTTCGGAAGGATTGAGTTGCTGCATTGCTCTGCTGCCCCTTCAAACTCAAGATTTCAATGCTTCGGCAAGGTTTGCGAGTTTGCCGCGAACCGAGCCATCGATAACCAGGTCGCCGGCGCGGATGACAATGCCCCCAATCAGGGATTTGTCTTCCTCGACTTGCAGGCGCACTTCCCGGTTGAGTCGTGCACTGAGAACCTTGGCGAGTTTGTCTTGCTGTTCTTGGTTCAATGCAAAAGCACTGGTCACTTCAACGTCTACCGACTTCTCTTGTTCGGCCTTGTACAGGTCGAACAGAGCGGATATCTCCGGCAAAAGCGGGAGACGGTCGTTTTCGGCAACGACGTTAATGAAGTTCTGTGCCTTGGCATCAAACTTGTCGCCGCACACGTCAATAAACGTGGCGGCCTTGTTTGCGCTCGTCAGTCGCGGGGCCTTGAGCACGCGCTGCATGGTGTCGTCTTGCGACACTGCTGCAGCCAGGCCGAGCATGGCTGACCAAGAGGCCAGTTGCTGGTGGGCCTGGGCGTGCTCGAAGGCTGCCTTAGCGTAAGGTCGGGCCAACGTGGTCAATTCTGCCATGATCGCCCTCGCTTAAATTTCAGCAGCCAGTTTGTTTACCAGCTCCGCGTGCGCGTTTTGATCGATTGTGGCACCCAGGATCTTCTCGGCGCCGCCGACAGCCAGTGCACCCAGTTGGGCACGCAGCACGTCTTTGACACTGTTCAGTTCCTGCTCGATCTCGGCCTGAGCCTGAGCCTTCACACGGTCAGCGTCGATACGGGCTTTTTCAACAGCCTCTTCGACGATCTGGTTACCGCGTTTCTTGGCTTGCTCAATGATTTCGGCTGCCTGAGCTTTCGCTTCGCGCAGTTGCTGACCCACTTTCTCATGGGCCAACTCCAGGTCGCGAGCTGCTCGGCTGGCAGCGTCCAGTCCATCCGCGATCTTCTTCTGACGTTCGTGCAAAGCCGCGATGACCGGAGGCCACACGAACTTCATGCAAAACAGTACAAAAATGAAGAACGCAACGGACTGGCCAATCAGGGTTGCATTAATGTTCACGCCAACACCTCGCTCGTTCGTTGCACATCACACCAATCAACTCGAAGGTTCGAGTGATTAGCCAGCGAGTTGACCAACGAATGGGTTCGCGAAGGTGAAGAACAAAGCGATACCAACACCGATCATGGTTACGGCGTCGAGCAGACCGGCAACGATGAACATTTTGACTTGCAGCATTGGAACCATTTCTGGCTGACGCGCTGCGCCTTCCAGGAACTTGCCGCCCAACAGGCCGAAACCAATTGCGGTACCCAGTGCGCCCAGGCCGATCAACAGTGCAACAGCGATAGCGGTTAGACCAACTACAGTTTCCATCTTTCCTCCCGACTTTTACGTCGTATGGTTTAGGTTTTTTAGATTTTAAAGCGGTAAAACAAATCGTTTCATAGCCCTGTTCGGGCACCCACCCGTTTTACCGGGTGGGACATCAGACCAGTCGAGACTGGTCTTAATGGTTCTCTTCGTGCGCCATCGACAGGTAAACGATGGTCAGCATCATGAAGATAAACGCCTGCAGGGTGATGATCAGGATGTGGAACACAGCCCACGCCCACTGCAGAACTACGCCCAGGCCACTAAGCCAGAGCAGACCGCTGCCGAACATCACAGCAATCAGAATGAAGACCAGCTCGCCGGCGTACATGTTGCCGAACAGACGCAGTGCCAGAGAGATTGGCTTGGCCACCAGCGTCACGAACTCCAGCAGGAAGTTCACCGGGATCAGCAGGGCTTGAACGAAGATGTTCTTGCTGCCGAACGGGTGCAGGGTCAGTTCGCCGATGAAACCGCCGATACCCTTGACCTTGATGCTGTAGAAGATGATCAGCGCGAATACCGACAGGGACATGCCCAGGGTCGCATTCGGGTCAGTGGTCGGAACGGCACGGAAGACCAGATGCGGGTCGCCGGAAATGATGGCGGCCACCTGCGGAATCCAGTCGACCGGTATCAGGTCGACGGCGTTCATCAGGAACACCCAGACAAAAATCGTCAGGGCCAATGGCGCGATCAATGGATTGCGGCCGTGGAAAGTATCTTTCACGCTGCCGTCGACGAACTCGATCAGAACTTCGACGAAGTTCTGCAGGGCGCCTGGTTGACCGGAAGTCGCCTTTTTCGCCGCCATGCGGAAAAGAAGAACGAAAATCAGACCCAACGCGACCGACCAGCCGAGAGTATCGACGTGGAAAGCCCAGAAGCCCATTTCTTTGGCTTCTGCTGCGGTGTGGGCAAAACCCCACCCGCCAGTTGGGTGCTGACCGAAGGTCAGGTTCTGCAAGTGGTGCTGGATATAGCCCGAAGCGGTTGTCTCTGCCATGGTTGCCTCAAACGCCCTAAGGTCTCGAAAGTCTTGTTCTCATTAGCAGGGGAGCGAACCAGCTAACCAGTTGGGTCAGCACGAAGACGCCGAATACTGCTAACGGCGCCAATGGCTTCACACCTGCAAACGTCAATGCAAACAGCACTGCCGTCAAAATCAGTTTGCCCGCCTCGCCGGCATAAAAAGACCGGACGATGGCTTGAGCTGCTCGGGCGCCGGAAAACCGAAATGCCCTGTGAGCGAAATAAATATTGGGAAGCAAGGCTATCAGGCCTCCGCAGAGTCCTGAGTACCCGGCAACGACTCCATGCCATTGCCAGAGCGCCAAAGCGGCAATCAGCAAAACGACAAATTGAGCCATTAACACCGGAAAAACTGCCAGGCGATGGAACGGCAAGCGGTCTGGCGTGCGGTTTTCCATCTCTTTTGCTCCCCAATGGTCGGCTGCCAGAATTCAATAACCTGGCATAATTTGTGCCGACAAAATGCGCGCAGAGTATAGGGGCGGTTCTGCCCCTATTCAACTGTCAGGTAGTGATTTCCGACTTCACGCTACATGAGGAATTGTTTCAGCGGATGTGTGCAAGCACACCTTGAAGCTCATCAAGAGAGTTGTAGCCGATCACTAGCTGCCCCTTACCCTTCTTTCCGTGGCGGATCTGCACCGCAGAGCCTAGGCGCTCGGCCAGGCGCTGCTCGAGTCGGGCGATATCCGGGTCCGGTTTTGCAGGTTCCACAGGCTCCGGTTTGCCACTCAACCACTGGCGAACCAGTGCTTCAGTCTGGCGCACAGTCAGACCCCGTGCGACAACGTGTCGCGCCCCTTCAACTTGTTGATTTTCCGGCAAACCGAGCAAGGCACGGGCATGACCCATTTCCAGGTCACCGTGAGACAGCATGGTTTTGATGACTTCCGGCAACGCAATCAGACGCAACAGGTTGGCGACGGTGACGCGGGACTTACCCACTGCCTCGGCCACTTGTTGCTGAGTCAGCTGGAATTCCTGCTGCAAACGCTGCAGGGCCACCGCTTCTTCGATCGGATTGAGGTCTTCGCGCTGGATGTTCTCGATCAGCGCCATGGCGATGGCGGTTTCATCCGATACATCGCGAACCATTGCCGGGATGGTTTCCTGACCAGCCTGCTGGCTCGCGCGCCAGCGGCGTTCGCCAGCGATGATTTCGAAGCGGCCGCCGCCGATCGAACGAACCACGATCGGCTGCATCACGCCCTGGGCCTTGATCGATTGCGCCAGCTCCTCAAGCGCTTGTGAGTCCATGTCCCGCCGCGGCTGGTATTTGCCACGCTGGAGCAGGTCCAGCGGCAGGTGCTGCAGTTCACGTTGATCGGCCTGTACGGCCTGTTCTTCCAGCGCGCTGACAGTCGGACCACTCAGCAGTGCATCCAGTCCACGTCCGAGACCTCGTTTCTTGACGGCCATGGGGATTCCTTAAGTTGCCTGAGCAGCGGCGGTGCGTGAGTTTTTGCGTTGACGGCGAACCATCTCGCCGGCCAATGCCAGGTAGGCAATCGCGCCCCGCGATGATTTGTCGTACGCAAGCGCCGGCATCCCATAGCTTGGCGCTTCGGCCAGACGGATGTTGCGCGGAATCACGGTGTCGTAGAGCTGATCGCCGAAGTGTTCCTTGAGCTGCGCCGATACGTCGTTCATCAGGCTCAGACGCGGGTCGTACATGGTCCGCAACAGGCCTTCGACTTTCAGGTTCGGGTTCAGCAGTTCGGCAATGCGTTTGATGTTATCCACAAGGTCGCTCAACCCTTCGAGCGCGAAGTACTCGCACTGCATGGGGATAATCACCCCGTCGGCGGCAACCAGTGCGTTGAGTGTCAACATCGACAGCGACGGCGGGCAGTCGATCAAAATGTAATCGTAGTTTTCACGGATCGGCGCCAACGCACTGCGCAGACGACTTTCCTTCATCTGCATTTCCAGCAGAACGACTTCGGCCGCGGTCAGGTCACGGTTGGCCGGCAGCAACTGGTAACCACCGTGTTCGGAATAATGCATGGCCTGGGCCAGATCGCATTCACCGATCAGCAGGTCGTAGACCGAATTTTCCAGGCCGTGTTTATCCACACCGCTACCCATGGTGGCGTTGCCCTGTGGATCAAGATCGATCAACAGCACCCGACGCTTGGTAGCAACCAGGGAAGCTGCGAGGTTGATGCAGGTGGTGGTCTTGCCCACACCACCCTTTTGGTTCGCTATCGCGAATACCTTAGCCATTCTTGCTTGTGTTCCCAATCATGCCGTGCGGCGCAGTATCAGCAGATGGCGTTGGCCTTGGCAACCAGGTACGGCCAGGGCGTGTTCGCTATCGAGGTGGAAGTCTGTCGGCAATGCTACCAGCTCATCAGCGGGATGAACGCCCTTCATTGCCAGCCAACGTGTATCGGCATCGCCTAAATGGCGAGTCCAGTTGCTGAAGTTCTCCATGCTGCTGAACGCCCGGGAAATGATCCCGTTGAATGGCAGTTCCGGCTGGAAGGCTTCTACGCGACTGTGGATAACTTGCAGGTTATCCAGTTTGAGTTCGAGTTTGACCTGGGTCAGGAAGCGGGTTTTCTTGCCGTTGCTGTCCAGGCAGGTCACTTGCGACTCGGGAAACAGGATCGCCAAGGGAATCCCTGGCATGCCGCCGCCACTGCCCACATCCAGCCAACGACCGTTTTCGATGAAGGACATAACGCTCAGGCTGTCGAGCAAATGCCTTGAAACCATTTCGTCTGGATCGCGCACGGCGGTGAGGTTGTAAGCCTTGTTCCATTTTATCAACAGGGCCAGATAACCCAGCAGCTGTGCATGCTGGGCTTCCGTCAGGTTGACACCGAGCTGGCGAGCACCTGTGGATAACTCTTCGGCGTGTTGCGAGGTGACCAACGAACTCAAGCGCTTTGCTCCAACTGACGGCCCGCGCCGCGTTTTTTCAAATGAATCATCAACAGCGAAATCGCTGCCGGGGTCACGCCCGGAATACGCGACGCCTGCCCCAATGTCTCTGGACGGGTCGCGCCGAGCTTGCTCTGGATCTCTTTCGAGAGACCGGAGATGTTCGTGTAATCGATATCCACAGGCAGTTTGGTGTCTTCGCTGGCCCGCAGGCGCGCGATTTCATCTTGCTGACGATCGATGTAACCGGCGTATTTGGTCTTGATTTCGACCTGTTCGGCGACCTGTGGATCTTCTGCGCCCCCACCGGTCACGGCGATCAAACCAGCGTAGTCGATTTCCGGACGGCTCAGCAGGTTGAGCAAATTGTATTCGTGGGTCAGCGGTGTGCCGAACTTTTCGGAAATCGCATCGCCCTGCTCGGTGCCCGGGCGAACCCAGGTACTTTTCAGGCGTTGCTCTTCCAGATCGATGCTTTCGCGTTTCTTGCAGAACGCTGCCCAACGCACGTCATCCACCAGACCCAATTCGCGACCTTTTTCGGTCAAGCGCAGGTCGGCGTTGTCTTCGCGCAGGATCAAACGGTATTCGGCGCGGGACGTGAACATCCGATACGGTTCCTGGGTACCCAGGGTAATCAGGTCGTCGACCAAAACGCCGATGTACGCCTCGTCGCGACGCGGGCACCAGGCATCTTTGCCCTGAGCACGCAGTGCGGCGTTGGCTCCGGCCAGCAAACCCTGGGCGCCGGCTTCTTCGTAACCGGTGGTGCCGTTGATTTGCCCGGCGAAGAACAAACCGCCGATCACTTTGGTTTCCAGGCTGTATTTCAGGTCACGCGGGTCGAAGTAGTCGTACTCGATGGCGTAGCCCGGACGAACGATGTGCGCGTTTTCCATGCCGCGGATCGATTGCACGATCTGCAGCTGCACGTCGAACGGAAGGGAAGTGGATATCCCGTTCGGGTACAGCTCGTGCGTGGTCAAACCTTCCGGCTCGATGAAGACCTGATGGCTTTCCTTGTCGGCAAAGCGGTGAATCTTGTCTTCGATCGATGGGCAATAACGCGGGCCGATGCCTTCGATCAACCCAGCATCGGAATACATCGGCGAACGGTCGAGGTTGGCGGCAATGATTTCGTGGGTACGGGCATTGGTGTGGGTAATCCAGCAGCTGACCTGTTTCGGATGCTGCTCTTTGGAGCCCATGAACGACATCACCGGAATCGGCGTATCGCCTGCCTGCTCGGTCATCACCGAGAAATCCACAGTACGACCGTCGATACGCGGCGGTGTACCGGTTTTCAGGCGACCGACCCGCAATGGCAGTTCGCGCAGGCGATGAGCCAGAGCAATCGACGGCGGATCACCGGCGCGACCGCCGGAATAATTCTGCATGCCGATGTGGATAAGTCCACCAAGGAAGGTGCCAGTGGTCAACACCACGGAATCTGCGAAGAAACGCAGGCCCATTTGGGTGACAACACCGCGCACTTGTTCCTGCTCGACGATCAGGTCGTCAGCAGCCTGTTGAAATATCCACAGGTTCGGCTGGTTTTCCAGAGCTTCGCGGACAGCGGCCTTGTACAGAACCCGATCTGCCTGAGCGCGGGTTGCACGCACGGCTGGGCCTTTGCGGCTGTTCAATACGCGAAACTGAATACCGCCTTTATCGGTAGCCATGGCCATCGCGCCGCCCAGGGCATCGATTTCTTTAACCAAATGGCTTTTGCCGATCCCACCAATGGCGGGGTTGCAACTCATGGCACCGAGGGTTTCCACGTTATGCGTCAGCAACAGGGTTTTTGCCCCCATACGTGCTGACGCCAGTGCTGCCTCGGTACCGGCATGACCGCCGCCGATGACGATCACTTCAAAACGGGAAGGGAAATCCACCACGCACCTCGTGCCTGCTTCAGTCAGGTAATCCGGAAATAGTTTGAGCTCAGGTTTTTGGACCTGGTCGGCAAGTATAGGGACTTCGCCCTTCCTAAAGAACCCTTTGCACAAAATTTAACCAGCTGTGGAGAAGTCGAGGTTATAGAAATTAAAAAGAGAGAAATTTATTAAATCTTTGTTTTTATGTTTATTTCTACTGACCAACCTTTCTGTGGATAGATTGATACAGCCCTTTATTTTCAATGTGTACAGAGATTCAAAACCCTGTGGTCATGTGCCAAGGAGGCCCTTGGATAACCGGTGTAAGCCTGTGGATGAAAGGGATGGTTATCCACAGAGGTGGTTATCTTCAGTTTTCAGGCCTTGTTATCAACTGCCCTCAGCGGCACTTATTCACAGGGCTTAATCCACAGAAAAGTCGCCGAATGAGTAAATCCCGGGCAAGGAAAAACCGCTCAAGGGAAGAATCTGCTCGGCACTGGGCGAAAATTTCAGAAAAGGAGAGAACAGACAGGCCCGAACGGCCTGTCTGTGGACAGCGAAAGGGATTATTTACCGATACAGAAGCTGGAAAAGATCCTTCCCAGCAGATCATCGGAGCTGAACGCGCCGGTGATCTCACCCAAAGACTGCTGCGCCTGCCGCAAATCTTCAGCCAGCAGTTCACCAGCACCCGCTAATGTCAGCTGCGCTCGGCCATGCTCGAGGGACGCACTCGCATGACGCAGTGCCTCCAGGTGACGCCTGCGAGCACTGAAGCTGCTTTCGGAGGTCTGCTCGTAACCCATGCAGGCCTTGAGATGTTCGCGCAACAGTTCCAGTCCCATGCCGGCGGATTTGGCACTGAGGCTGATTGTGACATGGCCATCGTCACTGACCTCCAGGGCAATCGCTTCGCCCGTCAGGTCAGCTTTATTACGGATCAGCGTAACTTTTGCCGGGTCAGGGCGGGTTTCGAGGAATTCAGGCCACAAGGAAAATGGATCAAGGGCCTCGGGAGCTGTGGCATCGACCACCAGCAGTACCCGATCTGCCTCGCCAATAGCTTTCAATGCCCGTTCGACACCAATTTTCTCCACCTGATCATCGGTATCCCGCAGGCCGGCAGTGTCGACCACGTGCAACGGCATGCCATCGATGTGGATATGTTCGCGAAGAATGTCTCGGGTAGTGCCCGCAATTTCGGTGACGATCGCGGCTTCTCGTCCAGCCAAGGCATTCAGCAGGCTGGACTTGCCGGCATTCGGCCGGCCCGCGATCACCACGGTCATGCCGTCACGGAGCAAGGCCCCTTGCCCGGCTTCACGCAGCACTGTGGATAATTCGTCGCGTACTTTGTCGAGCATGCTCAGCACGTGGCCATCGGTGAGGAAGTCGATTTCTTCTTCGGGGAAGTCGATGGCTGCTTCGACGTAAATGCGCAGGCCTATCAGTTGCTCGGTGAGGTTATGCACACGCTGGGAAAACGCCCCCTGCAACGATCGCAGGGCATTTCGTGCCGCCTGTGCAGAACTGGCCTCGATCAAGTCGGCAATGGCTTCGGCCTGAGCCAGATCGAGCTTGTCGTTGAGGAAGGCGCGCTCGCTGAATTCACCCGGCCGAGCCAGACGACAGCCCAGTTCCAGGCAACGCTTGAGCAGCATGTCCAGAACGATCGGGCCACCGTGACCCTGCAGCTCAAGCACATCTTCGCCGGTGAACGAATTCGGTCCCGGGAAATATAGCGCGATGCCTTCGTCCAGCACCTCTTCGTTTGCACTGAGGAACGGGCCGTAATGGGCAAACCGCGGTTTCAGTTCGCGACCGCTGATGGCTTTGGCTGCCAGACTCGCCAGCGGCCCGGAAATACGGACGATGCCCACACCGCCGCGACCTTGAGCGGTAGCGACGGCAGCGATGGTTTCACGAGGAATGCTCATAAACCGGTATCCAGACAAAAGTGACAGATAGCAAAACGCCCCACTAGGGGGCGTTTTGAGTGGTTATCCACAGAGTAAGTTACGCCTCGGCTTTTTTGGCAGCCGCTTCGATCTTACGCGTGATGTACCACTGTTGTGCGATGGACAGCACGTTGTTCACAACCCAGTACAGCACCAGGCCCGCCGGGAACCACAGGAAGAAGAAGGTGAAGATGATTGGCATCATTTTCATGACCTTCGCCTGCATCGGATCCGGAGGAGTCGGGTTCAACTGCTGCTGGATGAACATGGTTGCGCCCATGATGATCGGCAGAATGAAGAACGGATCCTTGATCGACAGGTCAGTAATCCACAGCATGAACGGCGCCTGACGCATTTCCACGCTTTCCAGCAGAACCCAGTACAGCGAAAGGAAAACCGGCATCTGCACGAGGATTGGCAAGCAGCCACCCAGTGGATTGATCTTCTCTTTCTTGTACAGCTCCATCATGGCTTGCGACATTTTCTGCCGGTCGTCGCCATGTTGCTCTTTCAGCGCGGCCAGTTTCGGTGCTACTGCACGCATGCGCGCCATGGATTTGTAGCTGGCAGCCGACAGCGGGAAGAAAATCCCCTTGATCAGCATGGTCAGGAAGATGATCGACCAGCCCCAGTTACCAACCAGTGCGTGGATATTTTGCAGCAACCAGAAGATTGGTTGGGCAATGAACCACAGAATGCCGTAGTCGACAGTCAGTTCCAGACCTGGGGACAACTCTTTCAGCACAGCCTGGCTTTTCGGACCTGCGTACAGAACGGCGCTGGTTTCAGCTTTTGCACCTGGCGCAACAGTCATTGCCGGGGCGGTGTAGCCGATGATGTAGTTGCCTTTGCTGTCTTTACGGGTCTGGACGATGTTGTTTTCGCCCTTGACCGGAATCCATGCAGTCACGAAGTAGTGCTGCAACCAGGCAACCCAACCACCGGTGACAGTTTCTTTCAGCTGAGCCTTGTCCATGTCGCTCATCGACACTTTCTTGTACGGCTCGTTACTTGTCCACAGGGCGGCGCCGAGGTAAGTCGCGGTGCCGGTGGCGGTGCTGGAAGAAGGATCGGAGCTGGCATCGCGCTTCAGTTGCGCGAACATTGCACCGGACCAGGGCTGAGCGCTCTGGTTGTCGATCAGGTAGGAAACGGTTACGTCATACAGGCCACGTTTCAGTGTGAAACGCTTGATGTAGTTGACGCCGTCTTTGCTGAACTTGAGGTCCACGACCAATTGGTCCTGACCGTCAGCCAGTTGATAAATCTTCTTCTCGGAGGAGTAAACCGGACGACCGGCAGGACTTGCGTCCGGACCGTTGGTGCCGATCAGGCCGCTCTGTGCCAGATAAGTCCGCTCGTTGCCGTTATCGAACAGCTGGAATGGAATTTCCGGATGGTCCTGGCGACGTGGATATAGCGGCAACGTCAACTGGGCAACATCACCACCTTGTGGATCGATGGCCAGGTTGAGCACATCCGTTTTGATCTGGATGAGGTCTTTGCTTGCAGCCACTGGCGTTTCAGCAGGTGCAGTTGCACTGGTATCGCTTGTGGCGCGTGGAATGTCGTCACTGACAGAAGCATTATTGCCAGTCGCCGTGTCCGGTAGGCCCGGTGCGGTAGTACTGGAAGCAACATTCTGAGTCGGCAGGGCAGCCTGGCCATAGTCCTGGTTCCATTTAAGAACCATAACGTAGGACACGATTGCCAGGGCGACGATCAGGATCGTGCGTTTGATATCCATGATTACTCGGCCATCGAAGAAGAACGGGAGGTAGGGATAGATGGAACCGGGTCATAACCACCGGGATTCCACGGATGACAGCGACCTAAACGACGAAAGGTCAGCCAGCCACCGCGCAGAAGGCCATGATTTTCAATGGCTTCATACGCGTAGCAGGAACAACTGGGGTAGAAACGACAGTGACTGGCCATCAAAGGACTAATGGCATAGCGATAAAACTGGATCGGAACGAGCGCCAGTTTACGCATCGGGACTGTCTACCCCTACTGTTTCGGTTTTGGCTGCTGGTACCGGCTTGCTGCGTGCCAGACGTTTCCAGAGTTTGCCGAAATGCTGAATCAATTCGGGGCTTTCTACGTCACCCAAACCTTTGCGCGCGACAATAACGATGTCCCAACCGACCAGTAAATCCTGGTTCAGGCGAAACGATTCGCGCATCAGACGTTTGAGGCGATTGCGCTCGACGGAGAGCTTTACGCTCTTTTTCCCGATAACCAGCCCGAGACGGGGGTGATCAAGATCGTTGTTGCGCGCAAGGAGCAGGAGATTTTTCCCCGGAACCTTGCCGGTAGGGGAGTCAAAGACTGCCTTGAAATGCCGGGGGGTAAGCAGACGCTTTTCCCGACTGAAGTCCTGACTCACCTCCAGTGCCGGATTATCAAACTGCCAGACGCGCACGACCTTTGGCGCGACGACGCGACAGGACGGCACGACCGTTCTTGGTGGCCATGCGAGCACGGAAACCGTGGGTACGAGCGCGTTTGATAGTGCTTGGTTGGAAAGTACGTTTCATTGTCGTGTTACCTGGTTCGTCCACAACGGGCCGGAATGGCCCCCGTTTTAAGAGACCGGGGATTCTAGAGAAAGCAAGCCTCTAGGTCAATTTCCAACCAGCGTTTCCTTATAAATAGATCTCCAGACGATTTGCTCGCCGAAGGTCGCTGGCTAGATATAGAAATAAAGAAGGAAATTATTTAAAGCTTTTCTGTAAAGCTTATAAAAGCTAGGCACACGATCATCTGTGGATAACTGGCTTTAGCCCCTCTAAACCGTGATGTACAGAGAATGACAACTACGGTGGAAAACAGTGGTCAGCCTGTGCTGCACTGTCGGATAAGCTGTGTGTGAAAAGGCTAGTTATCCACAGGCAGGTTATCCACTGAGTTTCGCCCCCACTTGTCCAGTGCCCTCATGGGTGGTTATCCACAGAGCTTATGCACATACCGTTGGTCTTCTTTTCCAGGGTTAACGCATTGATAAATCATGCCCTGTGCGCAACCTGCATGTGGATAAGTGGACGACTGGTCGCTACAATGACCGCTTGTTTTTGCCTCACCGGCTTTCAACTTAGGGGATATCCGTGTCAGTGGAACTTTGGCAGCAGTGCGTAGAGCTTCTGCGCGATGAGCTGCCTGCCCAACAATTCAACACTTGGATCCGTCCACTACAGGTCGAAGCCGAAGGCGACGAGCTGCGTGTCTACGCGCCGAATCGTTTTGTTCTCGACTGGGTCAATGAAAAGTACCTGGGACGCGTCCTTGAACTGCTGGATGAGCATGGCAATGGCCTGGCGCCGGCGCTTTCCTTATTAATAGGCAGCAAACGCAGTTCGACACCGCGGGCGGCACCCAATGCCCCGTTGGCTGCTGCGGCGTCCCAGGCTCAGGCCGCTCAAGCGCCTGTCAGCGCTCCAGCACCAGTTCCGGCAGCTGCTCCGACCAAACGCGCGACACAAAAAGTTGCTGAAGTCAGTGAAGAGCCGTCCCGCGACAGCTTCGATCCAATGGCCGGCGCCAGTTCGCAACAGGCCCCGGTCCGCTCCGAGCAGCGCACGGTCCAGGTCGAAGGCGCGCTCAAGCACACCAGCTACCTGAACCGCACCTTTACCTTCGAGAACTTCGTCGAAGGCAAGTCCAACCAACTCGCCCGGGCTGCGGCCTGGCAGGTTGCGGACAACCCCAAGCACGGCTACAACCCGCTCTTCCTTTATGGTGGTGTCGGCTTGGGTAAAACCCACTTGATGCATGCTGTGGGTAACCACCTATTAAAGAAGAATCCGAATGCCAAGGTTGTGTACCTGCATTCCGAGCGTTTTGTCGCGGACATGGTCAAGGCTTTGCAGCTGAATGCGATCAATGAGTTCAAGCGCTTCTACCGCTCGGTGGATGCCTTGCTGATTGATGACATTCAGTTCTTCGCCCGCAAGGAACGCTCCCAGGAAGAGTTTTTCCACACCTTCAACGCCCTGCTTGAAGGTGGCCAGCAGGTCATTCTTACCAGTGACCGCTACCCGAAAGAAATCGAAGGCCTTGAAGAACGTCTGAAGTCACGTTTCGGCTGGGGCCTGACGGTTGCCGTCGAGCCACCGGAGCTGGAAACCCGCGTGGCGATCTTGATGAAAAAGGCCGACCAGGCCAAAGTCGATCTGCCACACGACGCGGCGTTCTTCATTGCCCAGCGTATTCGCTCCAACGTTCGTGAGCTGGAAGGCGCGCTCAAACGCGTGATCGCCCACTCGCACTTCATGGGCCGCGATATCACCATCGAGCTGATTCGCGAATCCCTGAAAGACTTGTTGGCGCTGCAAGACAAACTGGTCTCTGTGGATAACATTCAGCGCACCGTCGCCGAATATTACAAGATCAAGATCTCCGACCTGTTGTCCAAGCGTCGTTCACGCTCGGTGGCACGTCCGCGTCAGGTCGCCATGGCGTTGTCAAAGGAACTGACCAACCACAGCTTGCCGGAAATCGGCGATGTGTTTGGCGGCCGCGACCACACGACTGTTTTGCACGCCTGCCGCAAGATCAACGAGCTTAAGGAATCCGACGCGGACATCCGCGAGGACTATAAGAACCTGCTGCGTACACTGACTACTTGATGAACACCAGCGCAGCTTATTAAGGCAAGGGACTAGACCATGCATTTCACCATTCAACGCGAAGCCCTGTTGAAACCCCTGCAACTGGTCGCAGGCGTCGTCGAGCGCCGACAGACCTTGCCGGTGCTCTCCAACGTGCTGCTGGTTGTCGAAGGCCAGCAACTGTCGCTGACCGGTACCGACCTGGAAGTCGAGCTGGTCGGTCGTGTGCAACTCGAAGAGCCTGCGGACCCGGGTTCCATCACTGTGCCTGCGCGCAAGCTGATGGACATCTGCAAGAGCTTGCCGAACGATGCGCTGATCGACATCAAGGTCGATGAGCAGAAGCTCGTGGTGAAGGCCGGCCGTAGCCGCTTCACCCTGTCGACCCTGCCGGCCAATGACTTCCCGACAGTGGAAGAAGGCCCAGGCTCGCTGACCTGTAGCCTCGAGCAAAGCAAACTGCGTCGTCTGATCGAACGCACCAGCTTCGCGATGGCGCAGCAGGACGTACGTTACTACCTCAACGGCATGCTGCTGGAAGTCTCGGCCGGGATCATCCGCGCCGTAGCCACCGACGGTCACCGTCTGGCCATGTGCTCGATGCAGGCCGATATCGGTCAGCCAGACCGTCATCAGGTGATCGTACCGCGCAAAGGTATTCTGGAACTGGCGCGTCTGCTGACCGAACCGGACGGCAACGTCAGCATCGTGCTGGGCCAGCACCATATCCGTGCCACCACCGGCGAGTTCACTTTCACTTCGAAACTGGTCGACGGTAAATTCCCTGACTACGAGCGTGTTCTGCCTAAAGGCGGCGACAAGCTGGTACTCGGCGATCGCCAGGCGCTGCGTGAAGCGTTCAGCCGTACCGCGATTCTGTCCAACGAGAAGTACCGTGGCATCCGTCTGCAACTGGCTAATGGTCAGCTGAAGATCCAGGCGAACAACCCGGAGCAGGAAGAAGCGGAAGAAGAAGTAGGTGTTGAGTACAACGGTGGCTCGCTGGAAATCGGCTTCAACGTGAGCTATTTGCTCGACGTCCTGGGCGTGATGACCACCGAGCAGGTTCGCTTGATCCTGTCCGACTCCAACAGCAGTGCGCTGGTGCAAGAGTCCGACAACGACGACTCGGCCTACGTTGTCATGCCGATGCGTCTGTAATCATGCTTAGCAGAAGCTAGATGTCCTTAAGTCGCGTCTCGGTCACCGCGGTGCGCAATCTGCACCCGGTGACCTTCTCCCCCTCCCCCCGAATAAACATTCTTTACGGCGCCAACGGCAGCGGCAAAACCAGTGTTCTGGAAGCCATTCATCTGCTGGGGCTTGCCCGTTCGTTTCGTAGCAGCCGTCTGTTACCCGTCATTCAATACGAGCAATTGGCGTGCACGGTGTTTGGCCAAGTCGAGTTGGCCGAGGGTGGACACAGCGCGTTGGGGATATCTCGCGACCGCCAGGGTGAGTTCCAGATCCGCATCGACGGGCAGAACGCACGAAGTGCAGCGCAACTGGCGGAGATCCTGCCGCTGCAATTGATTAACCCGGACAGCTTCCGCCTGCTGGAGGGCGCGCCGAAGATTCGCCGGCAGTTTCTCGACTGGGGAGTGTTCCACGTGGAGCCCCGATTCATGTCCACGTGGCAGCGCTTGCAGAAGGCCTTGCGCCAGAGAAACTCTTGGCTACGACATGGTACACTTGACGCCGTTTCGCAAGCGGTTTGGGACAGGGAACTGTGCCAGGCCAGCGCTGAAATAGATGAATACCGCCGCGCTTACATCAAAGCCTTGAAACCAGTCTTTGAACAGACCTTGAGCGAACTGGTTGAGCTTGAGGGCTTAACGCTCAGCTATTACCGAGGTTGGGACAAAGACCGTGAGTTGAGCGCGGTACTCGCCGGGTCCCTTCAGCGGGATCAGCAAATGGGTCATACCCAAGCCGGACCACAACGCGCTGATTTGCGCCTTAGATTGGGCGCACACAACGCCGCGGACATATTGTCTCGCGGTCAGCAGAAGTTAGTGGTCTGTGCATTGCGGATCGCCCAAGGGCATTTGGTTAGCCAGGCCCGACGCGGCCAGTGTATTTATCTGGTGGATGACCTGCCGTCCGAACTGGACGAGCACCACCGTCGCGCGCTTTGCCGCTTGCTGGAAGACTTACGCTGCCAGGTCTTTATCACCTGTGTAGATCACGAATTATTGAGGGAAGGCTGGCAGACGGAAACGCCAGTCGCTCTGTTCCACGTGGAACAGGGCCGTATCACCCAGACCCACGACCATCGGGAGTGAAGGCATTGAGCGAAGAAAATACGTACGACTCAACGAGCATTAAAGTGCTGAAAGGCCTGGATGCCGTACGCAAACGTCCCGGTATGTACATTGGTGACACTGACGATGGCAGTGGTCTGCACCACATGGTGTTCGAGGTGGTCGATAACTCGATCGACGAAGCTTTGGCCGGCCATTGCGACGACATCAGCATCATCATCCACCCGGACGAATCCATCACCGTTCGCGATAACGGTCGTGGCATCCCGGTAGATGTGCACAAAGAAGAAGGCGTCTCGGCGGCCGAGGTCATCATGACCGTGCTGCACGCTGGCGGTAAGTTCGACGACAACTCCTACAAAGTATCCGGCGGTCTGCACGGTGTAGGTGTGTCGGTGGTGAACGCACTGTCCAAAGAGCTTGTTCTTACAGTGCGCCGCAGCGGCAAGATCTGGGAACAGACTTACGTCCACGGTGTTCCGCAAGAACCGATGAAAATCGTCGGCGAGAGCGAGACAACCGGTACCCAGATTCACTTTAAGCCATCGGCTGAAACCTTCAAGAATATCCACTTCAGCTGGGACATTCTGGCCAAGCGGATTCGCGAACTGTCCTTCCTCAACTCCGGTGTCGGCATCGTCCTCAAGGACGAGCGCAGCGGCAAGGAAGAGCTGTTCAAGTACGAAGGTGGTCTGCGTGCGTTCGTTGAATACCTGAACACCAACAAGACTGCGGTCAACCAGGTGTTCCACTTCAACATCCAGCGTGAAGACGGCATCGGCGTGGAAATCGCCCTGCAGTGGAACGACAGCTTCAACGAGAACCTGTTGTGCTTCACCAACAACATTCCGCAGCGCGATGGCGGTACTCACCTGGTGGGTTTCCGTTCCGCCCTGACGCGTAACCTGAACACCTACATCGAAGCTGAAGGTCTGGCGAAGAAGCACAAAGTCGCCACCACCGGTGACGATGCCCGTGAAGGCCTGACGGCGATCATTTCGGTAAAAGTGCCGGATCCGAAGTTCAGCTCCCAGACCAAAGACAAGCTGGTGTCTTCCGAAGTGAAGACCGCGGTCGAACAGGAAATGGGCAAGTACTTCTCTGACTTCCTGCTGGAGAACCCGAACGAAGCCAAGCTGGTCGTCGGCAAGATGATCGACGCGGCGCGTGCGCGTGAAGCTGCGCGTAAGGCTCGTGAGATGACCCGCCGCAAAGGCGCGCTGGATATCGCCGGCCTGCCGGGCAAATTGGCTGACTGCCAGGAAAAAGACCCTGCCCTCTCCGAACTGTACCTCGTGGAAGGTGACTCTGCTGGCGGCTCCGCCAAGCAGGGACGCAACCGCAGGACTCAGGCCATTCTGCCGTTGAAGGGCAAGATTCTGAACGTCGAGAAGGCGCGCTTCGACAAGATGATCTCTTCGCAAGAAGTAGGCACCTTGATCACCGCGCTGGGCTGCGGCATTGGCCGCGACGAGTACAACATCGAGAAGTTGCGTTACCACAACATCATCATCATGACCGATGCTGACGTCGACGGTTCGCACATCCGTACCCTGCTGCTGACCTTCTTCTTCCGTCAGTTGCCGGAGCTGATCGAGCGCGGCTACATCTACATCGCTCAGCCTCCGCTGTACAAGGTCAAGAAAGGCAAGCAAGAGCAATACATCAAAGACGACGACGCCATGGAAGAGTACATGACGCAGTCGGCCCTGGAAGATGCGAGCCTGCACCTGAATGACGAAGCCCCGGGTATCTCCGGTGAAGCCCTCGAGCGTCTGGTGAATGATTTCCGTCTGGTGATGAAGACCCTCAAGCGTCTGTCGCGCCTGTACCCACAGGAACTGACCGAGCACTTCATCTACCTGCCAGCCGTCAGCATGGAGCAATTGTCCGATCATGCAGCGATGCAGGATTGGCTGGCTCAATACGAAGTTCGCCTGCGCACCGTCGAAAAATCCGGTCTGGTTTACAAAGCCAGCCTGCGAGAAGATCGTGAGCGTAACGTCTGGCTGCCAGAGGTCGAATTGATCTCCCACGGTCTGTCGAACTACGTCACCTTCAACCGCGACTTCTTCGGCAGCAACGATTACAAGACCGTCGTCTCCCTGGGCGCTCAGCTGAGCACCTTGCTGGACGAAGGCGCTTATATTCAGCGTGGTGAACGCAAGAAAGCCGTCACCGAGTTCAAGGAAGCCCTTGAATGGCTGATGGCCGAAAGCACCAAGCGTCATACCATCCAGCGCTACAAAGGTCTGGGCGAGATGAACCCGGATCAGCTGTGGGAAACCACCATGGATCCGGGTTCGCGCCGCATGCTCAAAGTGACCATCGAAGACGCCATTGGCGCAGACCAGATCTTCAACACCCTGATGGGTGATGCGGTCGAACCTCGCCGTGACTTCATCGAAAGCAACGCTTTGGCGGTTTCCAACCTGGACTTCTGATCCGGTGTAGGTTCACAAAATAGTTGATCATTTTCACAAATAGATGATCCGACGACCGTCCGGAAACGACTCAAAAGGCCAATTCTCTGAATTGGCCTTTTTTGTGGTGCGCCAGGCATGGCGCGTTGCGCGCAAGCGCAACCCGCTTGGCTGTGGTGGCCAAGCGGGTGACTTGGAGGTGCAAGTCCTCTACACACCCGGCAAGGGGAAGTGTTAGCCAGAGGCAAGGGTG
>NZ_FYEB01000007.1:82323-235310 GCF_900187445.1 Pseudomonas sp. Irchel s3b2 | reverse complement strand
CACGGGCCAGCTGGAAGGCATAAACAATCGAATAAAGGTCATTAAGCGGATGGCGTACGGTTACCGGGACAGCGAATTCTTTTTCATGAAGATCAAGAGCGTCTTTCCCGGTAATCCGTGAAGAACCTTTTTTATGACCGCGAGTGCTTAGCTACGTAGCCAGGAATCAACGGTGGCGGCCCCGTATTGTTCCTTCCAGGCTTTCAGGCCGCGGTGGTTACCGCCCTTGGTTTCAATCAGTTCACCGGTGTGCGGGTTCTGATAAACCTTGACCACGCGAGCGCGGCGGGTTTTAGGCGCTGCTGCGTGCTGCAGACCGGATTTTGCCTGGGTCGGATTGAGGATGGCGATGATGTCGCGCAAGCTCTTGCCATAGGTTTTCATCAGCCCCTGGAGCTTTTCTTCGAATTCGATTTCTTTTTTGAGCCCGGCATCGTTCTTCAGCGATTCCAATTGCTTGAGCTGTTCTTGAAGGGCCTTTTCAGCTGCACGGAATTCAGCGAGTCTGGACAATATCTTTACTCCAATAGTGTGTTTGGCTGATACCAACCGCAAACAAAGCTATAAGCCAAGAGCCTTGAAGCGACTCGGTGATAATGACTCACCTGCCAGTTCTGCACAGGTATGAAAAATTGTAGTAGTTAATTGACCAAGAGTAAATCCTGACTTTTTCTTCATGTAACAAGAGTAGACTTTTGATTCAATTTGGTGCGTATCATCATGATCTCAGCGCTTAAAGTGGTTAGTTAATGATCACTTAATGTTCTAATGAAGTCTGCGCCGGGCATCGGCCGACCAAACAGATAACCTTGCAGAAAGTTCACGCCGTGGGCAGTCAGATAGTCACTTTGTTCCGCAGTTTCCACGCCTTCGGCGACAATACCCAGATCGAGTTTGGCCGAGAGCTCAATGATGCTGTCCAGAATGTGCCGGGAGAGGGCATCGACGCCGATCATGGCAACAAAACTCTGGTCGATTTTCAGGAAGTCCACATTGAACTGACGCAAATAACCCAGGCTTGAGTGACCGGTACCGAAGTCATCGATCGCGATCATCACGCCCAAGCCGTGAAGCTGCTCGAACAATTGCAGGGTAATGGTTGTTGGCTCGATGAGTTCGCGTTCGGTCAGCTCCAGCACCAGGTTGATGCTGCCAGGTGCGAAAGCGCTGAGGAATTCACGGCAGTCTTCAACCAGCTCCAGATCCCGGCAGTGACTGGCGGTGATGTTGATGCCTATGTGAAACGGCTCTTTGAATGATGCCGACAAGGGTGCCAGTAATGCGGAGGTCTGTCGCATCAAGGAACGAGTCATCGGCACGATCAGACCGGAATGTTCGGCAAACGGGATGAACAGATCCGGGCGAACCAGGCCTTCCTTGGGATGTTTCCAACGCATCAATACTTCGGTGCCGGACCACTGCTTATTGTCGCCATGCACCACGGGCTGAAAGTAAGGAATGAACTCTCCTGCCTCCAGCGCACGCTGCATTTCACGGCTTGGCGATGTCGAGCGCTTCTGCAGGACATGCCCGATCGAGCCGGACACCATACCGAAAAACATCAATAGACTGAACAACGGCGGGTACTCACTGCGCATGTAACGCCAAGTCTCTCCTTCGGGGAAACCGGCGGCCACCATAAAGGCATAACGCGCAGACGTCAGTGTGTTTTGCGCCACCGGCAAGACGGGCAGGGCGTCGTCGTGGACTTTGCCATCGGCGGACAGCCAATTAGGGCCGATTCGCAGCAACAGTAATGTCTTGCGACCCATCAAGCGCAACACGTTACTCAGGTGATAACCGTCCAGCGTGGTCAATGCGCCCTGGTTTCCTTCGCTAAGCCGATACACCAACAACGCGGTATTGGGCGTGACCGGATTACCGTTCATGAGCCATAGCGTGCCTTGTGTGTAGTCGCCGGGATTGATTTTTTCCTGATAGTCGCCGAACAACGAACTGCAATAGAGGTTGTTGTCCCATACAAGATTGGTCGAGCGCACGAACGGTCGGCGGGTGACTTGTTCACGCAGGGCCAGTTTAACGTCATTGCAGTTTTGGCCAGCCAGTGGCAATAGTTGCTGCGCCGCTTGGGCGGTGTTGTCGAGCATCAGTTCGAATTGGCGAATGGCTTCTTCGGCAGTCAATTCAGTACTTTGCTTGAGCGCACGTTCAGCCTGCAGATAGAGAATGGCGAACCCCAGCAACACCGGAAGCAGCCCGCTCAGAACAGTCACAGCGATCCGGGTGCCACGCTTTCGGCGACTTTTGACGTTCAGTGGCATTCGCAAAATCCATCATGATAAAAGAGGGCTCTCAAAGGCTGGCAGGACGACGCCTCCCAACAGGGTTCAGCCATGATAGTCGGCCGTCGGCGCTTATGCCGCTCAACGAGCATTCAGGCTTGAGGCCAGTTTGATAAAGGCCAGCGTCGCAGGTGATGACTGACGCTGATCGAGCACCGCCAGACCAACCTGGCGGCTGATCGGGGGTGACAGCGGTTTTTTCACGTAGCGGTTGTCGTTGTCGTCAGGCAATGAACTTTCGGCGACCACGGTCAGGGCATCGCCACGGCCTACGGTATCCAGCGTGCTGAGCAACTGCGAGCAGCGATAGCGAATGTTCGGCGTCAATCGCGCTGCATTGAATAAGCGCGACACCAGTTCCGAAGACCCGGCTTCGGTCAGCACAAAAGGGTCGTGGCACAAATCGCCCAAACTCAAACTGTCGCGACCGGCCAGCGCATGGTCGGCAGGCAGCAGTGCGACCATCTGGTCTTCGATCAGCATAAAAGTATCGAAACGTTCCTGGGGCAACACCACAAAGCCGATATCGATACGTCGTTCTTCCAGCCACTGGATCACCTGGCGATCCGGGCCTTCGTCGATATGAACCTCGATACCCGGGTGTGCGGCGCGGTAATGCTGCAGGATTCTTGGCAGCAGTTTGATCGATGAAGTCGGGCCGAACGAGCCAATGCGCAGGGTGCCGCGTTTCATTCCTCGGGCATCCGCCGCTTCCTGGCGCAGCGTGTTGGCCAGCCCAAGCATCGCCCGCGCGCGCAGTAAGAGTTGCTGGCCGATGTCACTCAGCTCGACCTGGGACTGATACCGGCGCAGCAGTTCGACGCCCAATTCCTGTTCCAGCGACTTGAGCGCGTGAGACACCGCGGATTGGGAAATCTCCAGACGATGGGCTGCCGCCGTGAAGCCGCGCAGTTCGGCTACCAGCGAGAAAATCTCGAGTTGAGTCAGGGTCATGAGTGTTTACTCATTTTACGATGATCGGGCATTAGTCGAATGATACGACATGTGCCCGATTTCTGATGGTGGAGACTTATGACTGCGTGTGAACAAACCCTGGCGAATTCCTCAGATGTACCGGTTTATCTGAAACTGGCAGCAGTCACCATAATCTGGGGCGGAACGTTCGTCGCCGGGCGATTTCTGGCCGACAGCCTCAGTCCGTTATTGGCCGCGAGCCTGCGGTTCTTGCTGGCGAGTGTGGCGTTGCTGCTGTTTCTGCTGCTGGCGCGCGTGCCTTTGGTGCGTCCCAGCCCTCGGCAATGGCTGCAACTGACGCTGCTGGGATTTTTCGGGATCTTTTTCTACAACCTGTGTTTCTTTTACGGGCTGCATTACATCAACGCGTCACGGGCATCGTTGATCGTGGCGTTGAACCCGGCGGTGATCGGCCTGGCGTCATGGCTGCTGTTCAAGGAGCGACTGAGTGTGGCAAAAGTGGCCGGTATCGCGATATGCATTGCCGGCGCCAGTCTGGTGATTGTCAGCCGTAATCCGCAATTGCTGGCCGGTGATACTGATGCCTGGATCGGCGATCTGTTCATCTTCGGCTGCGTGCTCGGCTGGGGCATTTATTCGCTGTTCTCCAAAAACCTGAATCAGACGCTGGGGCCAGTGCAGACGGTGACGTACTCGATTTTGTTGGGCACGCTGATGCTCTGGGTGACCAGTGCCGTGCGGGGTGAGCTGAGTGTCGCGGCGCTCGCCGAACTCGGTACGCAACAATGGTTGAGTCTGATGTACCTGGGCGTGCTGGGGTCGGCATTGGCCTATATTGGTTACTACGACGGTATCCGCAAAATCGGGGCGACGCGTTCGGGGGTATTCATCGCCTTGAACCCGCTGACCGCCGTTCTGTTTGGTGCGTTGCTGCTGGACGAGCAATTGACCCTGGTGATGTGCCTGGGCGGCGGGTTGATCCTGGCGGGGATTTTTCTGTGCAACAAACCCCTTGCGCAGGCTACGAAAAGGGGGATTTTATAAGAAGGATGGACAACTGATTTACGCTGTGTAGAATCCGGTTACGCATATAAGAATAATCGTCTTCTGGCAGCAGAAGCCTCGCCCGTAATAGCCTTGGGTCGACAATGAAGATATTTGGGTTTCAATTGATCTACGGTGACTTCCTCGCCCGCAGCGTGCGGGGCATCTCCTGCGCGCCACCCGCCGGTCTCAGCATTGCTAGCAACTAACATTCGTTAATTGATAAAAATGATGAGGCGCCAAAATGGCAGATTTATACGAAAACCCAATGGGCCTGATGGGCTTTGAGTTCATCGAATTCGCATCGCCTACTCCTAACACCCTGGAGCCGATCTTCGAGATCATGGGCTTCAGCAAGGTCGCGACCCACCGTTCCAAAGACGTGCACCTGTATCGCCAGGGCGCGATCAACCTGATCCTCAACAACGAACCCAACAGCGTGGCGTCATACTTCGCGGCCGAGCACGGTCCATCGGTGTGCGGCATGGCGTTCCGCGTCAAAGATTCGCAAAAGGCTTACAAGCGTGCCCTGGAACTCGGCGCCCAACCGATCCACATCGAAACCGGTCCGATGGAACTGCACCTGCCGGCGATCAAAGGCATTGGCGGCGCGCCGCTGTACCTGATCGACCGTTTTGGCGAAGGTAGTTCGATCTACGACATCGACTTCGTATTCATCGAAGGCGTGGACCGCAACCCGGTCGGGGCCGGCCTGAAGATCATCGATCACCTGACCCATAACGTGTATCGCGGTCGCATGGCTTACTGGGCCAACTTCTACGAGAAGCTGTTCAACTTCCGCGAAATCCGCTACTTCGATATCAAAGGCGAGTACACCGGCCTGACCTCCAAGGCGATGACCGCGCCGGACGGCATGATCCGTATCCCGCTGAACGAAGAGTCATCCAAGGGCGCCGGGCAGATCGAAGAGTTCCTGATGCAGTTCAACGGTGAGGGCATCCAGCACGTGGCCTTCCTCAGCGATGACCTGATCAAGACCTGGGATCACTTGAAAAGCATCGGTATGCGCTTCATGACGCCGCCGCCAGACACCTACTACGAAATGCTCGAAAGCCGTTTGCCGAACCACGGCGAGCCGGTCAACGAATTGCAAGCGCGGGGCATTTTGCTGGACGGTTCGTCCGAGTCGGGCGACAAGCGTCTGCTGCTGCAGATCTTCTCGGAAACCCTGATGGGGCCGGTGTTCTTCGAATTCATCCAGCGTAAAGGCGACGATGGTTTCGGCGAAGGCAACTTCAAGGCGTTGTTCGAATCGATCGAACGTGATCAGGTTCGTCGGGGTGTGCTGTCCACTGACTAATCCATGACACGATGAAAAAGCCCGCCCGGCATCACTGCCAGGCGGGCTTTTTATTGATTCATGCAAAATCCCTGTAGGAGCGAGGCTTGCCCGCGAAGGGGCCCTTTGAAGACGCTAAAAGCTTCGCGGGCAAGCCTCGCTCTTACAATTACATCGGCCTGCGCCGTTGCCGGACCAGATGCTTGAACCCTTCAAACACCAACACCAGCACCGCCAACCAGATCGGAATATAGGTCAGCCATTCGCTGGCCTTGATGCTTTCTCCCAACAGCAATGCGACGCCGAGCAACAGAACGGGTTCGACGTAACTCAACAACCCGAACAGGCTGAACGGCAGCAGACGGCTGGCAATAATGTAGACAACTAACGCCGACGCGCTGATCACGCCAAGCAGCGGAATCAGCCAGGACAACGTCGGGTACTGATCGAAAACGCCAAAACCTTGCTCACCGCCCTGCACGAACCAGAACGCTACCGGCAGCATCAACGCCATGTCCAGCCAGAGCCCGCCAAGGTTGTCCGTGGCCAGGCGCTTGCGCAGGATGAAATAGATCGGATAGCCAACCACCACCAGCAAGGTCGCCCAGGAAAAACCACCGACCTGATACAACTCGTTGAGCACGCCGAGGCTGGCGAAGAACACAGCTATTTTCTGCAGATAGGAAAGACGCTCGCCATAGACGATTCGTCCGGTCAGGACCATCGACAGCGGCAACAGGAAATACCCCAGCGACACGTCGAGGCTAAAACCGTTGAGCGGTGCCCACATGAACAACCAGAGTTGCAGGCCTAGCAGCACTGCAGAGCCGATCAGGCCGACAATCAGCTTCGGCTTGCCAGCCAGCCGCCGAAGAATCTCGACCACGCGCTTCCACTCACCGGACACCACCATGAACACAGTCATGCATGGCGCGGTCAGCAGCATCCGCCAACCGAAAATCTCCACGCCGCTCAAGGGTGAGAGCAGCGAGGTGTAGTAATACATGACGGCAAACAGCACCGAGGCTGAAACCGATAAAGCGATACCTTTAGACAAACTGCCCTCGCGAGGTTGAACGTGAAACGGGTGCGGAGGATACGTGGTTTTCGAATCGAATAATCGCGGGCAAGCCCCAATGCCAGCCAGTTAAGCTGCGACGCATTCTTTGTAGCAGCTGCCTTCGGCAGCTGCTACAGAGTGCATTACGGCTTAACTGACTGGCATTGGGGCAAGCCTGCTCGCGATAAATCTCAAGCCGTACGCGGTTTACGCCCCGGCACAAAATGGCTCACGTCATTGAACCCCGGCGTCGACGCATGCCCCGGTGTCACCAGCGAATCAATAAACGCCTCGTCCTCAGCCGTGATCTTCACCGCCTGTGCCTTGGTGTACGCATCCCACTGTTGCTCAGTCCGAGGACCGACGATGGCCGAAGTCACAGCGCCATTGTTCAGCACCCAGGCAATCGCGAACTCGACGATGCCCACGCCACGGTCCTGAGTGTATTGCTGAATCTGCTGGGCAATGCGCAGCGACTCAACCCGCCATTCTGTTTCCAGAATGCGTTTGTCCTGACGGCCCGCGCGGCTGTTGGCGTCTGGCGTTACGTCGGGCGCGTACTTGCCGCTGAGCACACCGCGCGCCAGCGGACTGTAAGGCACCACGCCCAAGCCATAGTTTTGCGCGGCAGTGAGCTGCTCGGTTTCTGCCTGACGGTTGACGATGTTGTACAGCGGCTGGCTGATGATCGGCCTGTCGACACCGAGTTTGTCAGCCACACGAATCACTTCGGCGATGCGCCAGCCACGGTAGTTCGACAGACCCCAATAGCGAATCTTGCCCTGACGGATCAAATCGCCAATGGCCGACACCGTGACTTCCAGCGGCGTGTTGTGGTCTTCGCGGTGCAGGTAATAGATGTCCAGATAATCGGTGCCCAACCGGGTCAGGCTGGCATCGATGCCATTGAACAAGTGCTTGCGGCTCAGACCGCTGCGGTTCGGCACGCCGTCCACCGGGCCGAAGCCGACTTTGGTGGCGAGCACCCATTCGTGGCGGTTGCCGGCAATCGCTTCGCCGACGATCTCTTCGGAGCGGCCGTTGGTGTAGACGTCCGCGGTGTCGATGAAGTTGATGCCCTGGTCCCAGGCCTTGTCGATGATTCGCAGGGAATCTTCGGTGCTGGTCTGCTCGCCGAACATCATGGTGCCCAATGTGAGGGTCGACACTTGTAAACCCGAATGACCCAGCGTGCGATAGCTCATGACGAAATCCTTTTACCGGTCAGAAAGCCCTAATCAAATACCAGAACGGCTGTCGGGAGCAATCTGAATTATCAGCTCGCTCTCACATTGGGGCAGTGGCAATAAACAGCAATGTTTAAATGGCACCGATGGATGCTCTCGGAGGCTACACATCCTTGCGCCGTTGCCTACGACTACGCCAGAATCCGCCGGCTAGTGCGCCTTGAGCCCCGACTGTATCGTTTCCCTGTCGCTGAAAAACAGTGATCGGGTTTGGTAGCCTGGGTTTTTAGTTGCAAAGCACGCACCCTTTGCTGAGATTTTTCGTCTCGGTTTTATGGTGGTCATGCGCAGGGCGCCTTCGGGCGCGCCGTCTCCTAAAGCCCGGTCTACCAACCTGCGTTTGGCCACCACCACATTCGTTTGGTAGCGAGGGTGATGGCTCTTCTTAAGTGCTTTAGGAGTTCCATCTATGTTCAAACCAACACCCAATCCACCGGAATCAGATCCGACATCCCCCTACGAATCCCTCGATTCAAAAAAACTCAACGAAGCCGCAGACCGCGCCCTCGATCATTACCTCAAGCCACCCAAAGAACCTGCCCGCAAACCCAGCAAGATGTTTATCGTCGCACCTGGTGTCGATTCGGAAAGCCTGCTGGCCCACGCCTGCGAATCCATGAAATCGGCAAGCATAATGCTCAGTGATTTCGCCGCATTGGTAGGTGAACCCTATCGCAGCACGATGCTCGGGATTCAACAGGTCGTGATGAACGGTGAGCTGGCGGTCAATCGAGTGCTGGATAATCTCGATCCGCAGGGCTAGCGCAGAACTGTGATGTGATCGTTCCCACGCTCTGCGTGGGAATGCCTCAAGGGACGCTCCGCGTTCCAGCTCTCGAAAGGGACGCAGAGCGTCCCGGGCTGCATTCCCACGCGGAGCATGGGAACGATCAAACGATCATCTAGGGCTGATGATCAGGCGCGCAACGTCCGCGTCATGCGCAACGCCAGCAAACTCCCGCAAACAATCACACCCGCCAGCAGGTACAACGCCGCATCGGTCGACCCGGTGCTGTCCTTGACCCAACCCACCAGATACGGACTAAGGAAACCCGCCATCTGCCCCATGGAGTTGATCAACGCCAAACCACCCGCTGCCGCACCGGCGCTAAGCATTGCCGTCGGCACAGGCCAGAACATTGGCAGGCCGGTGAGGGCGCCCATGGTGGCGATAGTCAGGCCGAGAATGGCGATGGCCGGGTTGGCGGCGAAGTTCACCGCAATCAGCAGACCCACCGCGCCCATCAACATCGGCACCACCAAGTGCCAGCGACGTTCTTTGCGCAGGTCCGCCGAACGACCGACCATCAACATGAACACCGCCGCCAGCAGGTACGGAATCGCGCTGAGCCAGCCGATCACCAGGTTGTCGCTGAAGCCCAGGTTCTTAATGATCGACGGCAGCCAGAAGTTGATCGCGTAGACACCGCTCTGGATGCAGAAATAGATCAGACCGAAAGCCCAGATCGCCGGGTTCTTGAACACCGCCAACAGCGAATCGGTAGCGGTTTTCGGTTTGCTGGCCAGGTCTTCAGCGTGATCGGCCTCAAGCACCGAGCGCTCGTAAGGAGTCAGCCACTTGGCGTTGGCGTAACTGTCGCTGAGCAGGAAGTAGGCGAGGGCGCCGAGGATAACGGTCGGAATGCCTTGCAACAGGAACATCCACTGCCAGCCAGCGAGACCGCCCTGGCCTGCGCCGAAGTGATTGAGGATCCAGCCAGAAAACGGACTGCCGAGCAGGCCGGACACCGGGATTGCCGACATGAACAGCGCCATGATGCGACCACGGCGGAACGTCGGGAACCACTGCGAGAGGTAAAGCACCACGCCCGGGAAGAACCCGGCTTCGGCGGCACCGGTAAACAGGCGCAGGGTGTAGAACTCGGTCGGTGTGGTGACGAACAGCAGGCAGGTCGACAGCATGCCCCACGTGATCATCATCAGGGCGATCCAGCGGCGCGGGCCGAATTTGGTCAGGGCCAGGTTGCTCGGTACGCCGCACAGTACGTAGCCAATGAAGAAAATCCCGGCACCGAGGCCGTACACGGTTTCGCTGAATTTCAGCGCGTCGAGCATCTGCAGTTTGGCAAACCCGACGTTTACCCGGTCAAGGTAATTGAACAGGTAGCAGATGAAAATGAAGGGGATCAAACGCAGGGTAATGCGTTTGTAGACGGCGTTTTTGTCGTCAGCGGTGGCCAAGGTAGCTGTGGCGCTCTGTGACATGGCGGGCTCTCTCTTTATTATGATTTTTTGCGACGCAAGGGTAACGTTGATCGCCCAGTGAGTCTCGGCCACCCCTTGGGTGGTTGTCTTTGTGCCTGAGCACAGGGTTTACGACCAAGGCCTGTGCGGGTGAACAACCCGTTCCATCACGTATGCAAGGAACCGCGCTATGTTCGAACTCGATCACGACCTGGCCCAGGACATCGTCGACCGGGCGATGGCCATCCTGCCGTACAACGTCAATGTCATGGACAGCCAGGGGCTGATTCTCGGCAGCGGCGAACCGGAGCGGATCAACACCCGCCATGAAGGCGCGCAACTGGTGCTGGCCAACGGGCGCGTGGTGGAGATCGACGCGCAGACCGCGATTCATCTCAAAGGCGTGCAACCGGGTATCAACCTGCCGCTGTTGCTCGATCAGCGTTTGATTGGGGTGCTGGGCATCACCGGCGAACCCGAGCAATTGCGCACTTACGCCGAACTGGTGCGCATGACCGCCGAGATGCTGGTGGGCCAGCGCAATCAACAGGCCGAGCAGCAATGGCGGCGCCAGCGTTGCGATGATCTGCTGGCGCTGCTGCTCAGCGAGGCGGGGGATTCGCCGCGGTTGCTGGACGAAGCGCAGCAACTGGGGCTCAAACCGCAGTTGACGCGAGTGCCGTACCTGTTCGAGTTGGGCATGGAACACGGCCCGGGCCAGACCGTCGAAGCGCTCAGCGCCTGGCTGATGTCGCGTTATCCGGACAGTTGGTGCGTAAGTTCGGCCAAGTCTTCGTTGCTGTGGTGCCGACCGGCGACGCCTGCGATCGAGAACGAGCGGTTGCTGGAGAAGCTCGATGGCCACGGCTGGAATATTTTGCGCATTGCCGTGGGTGGGCAGGCCGATGGATTGTCGGGGTTGCGCCGTTGCTATCGTCGGGTCGGTGATTTGCTGGCCTATGGGCGAGATGTGTTGCCGCATTCGCGTTTGCTGACGTTGAACCGTTATCGGCTGCCGGTGATGCTCTGGCGGCACCGCAACGACGATGCGCTGGATGAACTGCTACGGCCGCTGCGCAAAGTCATCGCCAAGGATGGCAACGGCCAACTGCTGGCGACCCTGCGCAGTTGGTGTGAACACGATGGCCAGAGCCAGGCCTGCGCCGATGCCTTGGGTATCCATCGCAACAGTTTGCGTTATCGCATGGAGCGGATCGCCGAACTCAGCGGCGTCGATCCGCTGAAGCTGGACGGAATGCTCGCACTCTACCTCGGCGTCCAGCTCCTGCCCCAAACCGAACTACCGACCACCACCCCGTAGCAGCGGCTACAAAGAACGGTACGGCCAAGGGTTTTGTGAAAATGAACAATAATCCTCTTGGCCGCTTGTGCAGCGGACCGGCGTTATTGTTCATGGCGGCTGGCAGCATGGACGCATTGGAACTGGAGAATTCGCATGAAAATCGTCATCGCCCCCGATTCGTTCAAGGACAGCCTGAGTGCCCAAGGTGTGGCTGAGGCCATTGCGCTGGGGTTGGCCGAAGTCTGGCCGGATGCACACTTGCTCAAGTGCCCGATGGCTGACGGCGGGGAAGGTACGGTCGAATCGATTCTGGCCGCGTGCGACGGCGAACTGCGCCGTACCCACGTTCGCGGGCCGCTGGGCGCCACGGTCGTTGCTGCCTGGGGCTGGTTGCCGCGGAGCCACACGGCGATCATCGAAATGGCCGAGGCCAGTGGCCTGCAACTGGTTCCGCCGAACCTGCGCGATGCCTGCACCAGCAGCACCTACGGCACCGGTGAATTGATCCGCGCCGCGCTGGATGCCGGCGCGCAACGGGTGATCCTGGCGATTGGCGGCAGCGCCACCAACGACGGCGGTGCCGGGGCGATGCAAGCCTTGGGTGTGAAACTGCTGGATGATCAGGGCCAAGTCTTGGCACCGGGCGGTCTGGCCCTGGCGCAACTGGCCCGTCTCGATCTGAGCGGCATCGATTCACGTCTGGCCGAGGTGCGCTTCGATATCGCCGCCGACGTCAATAACCCGCTGTGCGGCCCCCATGGTGCCTCAGCGATTTTCGGCCCGCAGAAAGGTGCATCGCCCGAGCAAGTCGAGCAACTGGACCAAGCCCTCGGGCACTTTGCCGAACTCTGCGCGCAAGCTTTGGACAAAGACGTGCGCGACGAACCGGGCAGCGGCGCGGCCGGCGGCTTGGGATTTGCCGCGAAGGCATTTCTCGGCGCGCAATTTCGGGCCGGTGTGGACGTGGTGGCTGAACTGGTGGGGCTGGCCGAGGCGGTCAAAGGCGCCGACCTGGTGATCACAGGCGAAGGTCGTTTCGATGCCCAGACGTTGCGCGGCAAAACCCCGTTTGGCGTGGCACGCATTGCACGGCAGCACGGCGTGCCGGTCATCGTCATTGCCGGCACGTTGGGCGATGGGTATCAGGCGCTGTACGAGCATGGCATTGATGCGGCGTTTGCGTTGGCCAGCGGGCCGATGACATTGGAACAGGCCTGCGCCCAAGCGCCGCGTTTGTTACGCGAGCGCGCCAGTGATATTGCGCGGGTGTGGCGGGTGGCGGCCCGCAAGGCCTGACTCAATCCTCAACAGAAAGAAATTCCTGTGGCGAGGGAGCTTGCTCCCGCTCGGTTGCGCAGCAGCCGTAAATTTTTGGGGCCGCTTCGCAGCCCAGCGGGAGCAAGCTCCCTCGCCAAAAAGGCTACTGCGCAAAGCCGATCTCTGTGCAGCATCTGTTTCACCGCTGAAACACTCCAGCCCCCCTCGAAAAATATTTCCCCAACCCCTGCAAAAAACCTCAACCCCAGCCGATACAACGAATAGGCGCACACAAACCAACTACAACAGTGGCGCCAAGCTGAAAGGTGCGCGCCATCGCCCGCCTTACAGTGAACCCCGCAAGGATGCTCGCCGCCTCAATTACCGAGATCATCCTATGTCACTGCGTAATCTGAACATCGCGCCTCGAGCTTTCCTGGGATTCGCCTTCATTGCTTTGCTGGTCATCGTGCTAGGGGTGTTTGCCGTGAACCGCATGACGATCATCCGCCAGGCCTCTGTTGACATGGAAGCAACGCAATTACCCAGCATCGGGTTTCTCGGCAACGTGACGGAAAACGTCCTGCGTCTGCGGATTCTCTCGTTCCGCGTCCTGGTCAACCGTGACCCGGCGGCGCTACAGGAAGCGCAGACCCGCATCGGCGTGCTCGTGGACAAGGTGCGCAGCGCCCAAGCCAGTTATGCCGCCTTGCCGGCCAACCCTGAAGAAGCCGCGCTGTACAAAACCTTCGCGACAACCCTCGACAACTACATGCAGGCCCAGAGCCAGATGCTGGAACTGTCGCGGCAGAACAAGCTGGAGGAGATGCGCGCCCTGATCAACACGCGAATCAAGGAAGGCACCGATCAGATGGGCGAGCAACTGAACAAACTGGTAGCGCTCAACGCCGCCGATGCCAAAGCCGCGTCGGCCAAAGCGGGCGAGCATTACAGCGAAGCCTATATCGGCATCGTGACGGTGGCGGTGATGGCTTCGTTGCTGACCGTGCTGCTGGCCTGGCTGCTGACCCGCAGCATCCTTACGCCGCTGAATCGTGCAGTGCTTGCGGCCGAAACCATTGCCGGCGGTAACCTGAGCAAAGTCATCGAAGTCGACGGTAACGACGAACCGGCGCGTTTGCTCGGCGCCTTGTCCGCCATGCAGACCAACCTGCGCAAAACCATCGAGCAGATCGCCGGCTCCGCGACACAACTGGGCGCCGCCACGGAAGAACTCAGCACCGTGACCCAAGAAGCGTCCCGTGGCTTGCAACAGCAAAACAACGAAATCGAACAGGCCGCCACCGCCGTCAACGAAATGACTGCCGCCGTGGAAGAAGTGGCGCGCAATGCGGTGTCGACCTCCGAAGCGTCGAACCAGTCGACTCAGGCCGCCCGCCAAGGTCGTGACCGGGTGGTGGAAACCGTCGACGCGATTCAGACCATGACCCACGACGTACAAAACACCGCGTTGATGATCGAGGGGCTGGCCGCTCAGGGCCGCGACATCGGCAAAGTGCTGGACGTGATCCGCGCCATTGCCGAGCAGACCAACCTGCTAGCCCTCAACGCCGCGATCGAAGCCGCCCGCGCCGGAGAGGCCGGACGTGGCTTTGCGGTGGTGGCGGACGAAGTCCGGGCGCTGGCCCATCGCACCGCGCAATCGACCCAGGAAATCGAGAAGATGGTCGCCGGCATCCAGAACGGCACGGGCGAAGCGGTCTCGTCGATGCAGCAAAGCAATCAGCGCACCCAAAGCACCCTGGAAATGGCCCGTGCTGCCGGGATCGCTTTAGAGCAGATCACTCAATCGATCCAGCTGATCAACGAACGTAATCTGGTGATCGCCAGCGCCTCGGAAGAGCAGGCTCAAGTGTCCCGTGAAGTCGACCGTAATCTGGTGAACATCCGCGACCTGGCCACCCAGTCCGCCGCCGGTGCCAACCAGACCAGCGCCGCCACCCACGAACTGTCGCGATTGGCGGTTGATTTGAACGCGATGGTGGCGCGTTTCGTGATTTGATATAGGGTTGAAACTGGAACTCGCGCGTTAGGAGAAGTACATGCGCTATTCAGCCTTGACCCAACGAATCACGGGTGATGGAGCCGCAGCCTGGAAGATTCACGATCGAGCGCTGGAATTGCGCGAGCAGGGCGTCGACGTGCTGCTGCTGTCGGTCGGCGATCCGGATTTTGACACGCCACTGCCTATCGTTCACGCCGCCATCGACAGCCTGCTGGCCGGCGACACCCATTACTCGGATGTACGCGGCACTCGCACACTGCGCAGCAGTATCGCCAGCCGTCATCAGCGGCGCAGCGGCCAGGAAGTGGACGCCGACCATGTGATCGTGCTGCCCGGTGCACAGTGCGCGGTGTATTCGGTTGCGCAATGCCTGCTCGATCCGGGCGATGAAGTGATCGTCGCCGAGCCGATGTACGTGACCTATGAAGGTGTGTTCGGCGCCTGCGGCGCCAGCGTGGTGCCGGTGGCGGTTCGTCCGGAGAACGGCTTTCGGGTCGAGCCGGCGGATGTCGCGGCGCTGATCACCCCTAAAACCCGGGTAATTCTGCTCAACAGCCCGAACAATCCCTCCGGTGCCAGCCTGTCCTTGTCGCTTTGGCAGGAACTGGCGGCACTGTGCGTGCGGCATGACCTCTGGCTGATCAGCGACGAGGTCTACAGTGATTTGTTGTACGAGGGCGAGCACATCAGTCCGGCCAGTCTGCCGGGCATGGCCGAGCGCACCGCGACCCTCAACAGTCTGTCCAAGTCCCATGCCATGACCGGCTGGCGAGTGGGCTGGGTGATCGGACCGAAACCGTTGGCTGATCACTTGATGCATCTGTCGTTGTGCATGCTGTTCGGGATTCCGGACTTCGTCCAGAAAGCTGCGCAAGTGGCCCTTGATAAAGACTTGCCGGAAGTGGCACTGATGCGCGAGGAGTATCGCCAGCGCCGTGACCTGGTATGCGCGAGGTTGAGCGGTTGCCCGGGCATCCGGCCGATCAAACCCGATGGCGGGATGTTCGTGATGGTAGACGTGCGTCAGACCGGGCTTGGTGCTCAGGATTTTGCCGAGCGCCTGCTTGAAGCATATGGCGTGTCGGTGCTGGCTGGGGAAGCCTTCGGGCCGAGCGCGGCGGGGCATATTCGCATTGGGTTGGTGGTGGATCAGAGGAGGCTGGCGGATGCGTGTCAGCGGATTGCCTCGTGCGCGGCCGAGTTGCTGCAGGTACGACGGGCCTGAAAGTTTGTTGGGGGCTGGCCTCATCGTCTGAACGCCACTTTTGGTTGATATACCAAATCGCTTACGTGACAAAACAAGCGCGATGAGATGTGTTCATCGCGTTTTTTTATGTTTACTTGTCACTGCTCAGTACGAGAGCAGCTACCCAGCCAAAACCTAAGCCATTGATGAACATAAAAAGATGTGGGGCCAATGGACGTTTTCAGCGTGGCGCATTCAATTTGAATGCCAGCGGCACCTGTCAACTTTGACAGTATCAGTCCTTCACAAAAACATGCTTAATCCGTTCAGGCCTCTACGGCTGGCAGAACGACAAGGCGTTGTTCGCAGTATTCGAGCCAAGTATCGAACTGCCAAAAAATTTATGTAGCCCATGAATGGGTTCATGGCTCAACTCAAACTATTTTGGAGCATTGAAAATGGCAGATTCAAGCAACCGGCCGAAGGCTGAACACGTCCGGAGCAACTATCGTAAACACCTCTTCAAGAAACGTGAGTTGTCAAAATCCGCGGATGGCGAAGGGTTAGCCTTTACGGCACCGACTATCGTGGACAAGATCGCCGGGGATGCCGATGGGTTGATGCCAATCGGTAAAATCGGTGCTCCATTAAATGTTGAGATTCCCGTCTGGCCGGATCGTCCAGACCCCGGTCTTCCATTCACGAATGTTCTCTATTTAGACTGGAGACCCGTAACGGTACCGGCATCGGAGTACCAGTCTTTTCACAATGAGGAAGTTCCTGACTCCGGCACCCTGCCTGACGATGAGTTCCCACTCGAACGAACTATTCCTCTCAGTGTTTTTGCAAACTTCGAAGGAAAATTCGAATTCCGCTATCGCGTGAAGAACTGGAACTCACCCGTTGAAACTGATTCTGATCCGTCACCGGTTACTATCGATCGAACCGGACCCTTGAGACCCGATGTACCCGACTCGATTATCGTGGAAAAGCCATTGATTACGACCGCTGTTCTGGAGGCTGACGGCGGCGTCAAATGCGAAGTTCCTGACTTCGATGAGGATAAAAAAGAGTTTGTCACTATTGCTGTCGCGTGGCTGGATGAACCGCCTACGGGAGAGCTCGACCCTGTTGAGTTGGCATTTTTGGGCTTGCTTCCTGCTGATCGGAAAATTCTGGTTCCCAAAGATCTGGTGTACAAACTGGGCTCTAAATTTCACTACGTCGTGTATTTCCTGTTCGACAAGGCTGGAAACCGCAGCGACATGCCATATCCGGTAAGAGTGCAGGTGGCCCTGGGCGACCTGCCCGATGGGCTGCAAGCCCCAGAGGTTCCGTTGGCCGATGACGACCTGATTGATCGTGCCGATGCGGCTTCACCGACCACCGTTCGCATTCAGGAGTACGACAACTGGACGTCCGAAGATGGAATTCTGATCAAGTGGGGGCTTAACAAGATCAAGCGGACACCGGTTGGTACCCATCTTCCGTTCCCATTGGATATTACGGTTCCCTGGTCACACCTCAAAGGCGAGTACGATTTTGCCACAGGGGGAGTTCAGCTTAAAGATGTGGACTATGAAGTCCTGCGCGGCGATTACCCGACGGCGTCCCCCGGCAAAATCGAGGTGAAGGTGGACCTGGCTATACCGGGGCCGGACAATCCTGATCCAGAGCCTGTAAACCCGGCGCTTGGGTTGGTCAGGTTTGAAAGCTTCTCCGACAGCGCAACTGAATTAACCCTGGCCGATATCGGGGAACCAGCCACTGGTTATGTAACGCTTGTTAAAACACTGCTGGATGAACTGCTTAAAGATGACATCTTGACGCTGTACTGGAATGGTGCGCCGGTAACTTCTACGCCTTATACCGTTACCGGGAGTGAAACCGCCGATCAGGAAATCCCGATGACGATTCCCTGGCTGGATATCGAGAAGTTTCCAGTGATGGACGATTTACCGATGCACTACACCTTGACGCGCCCCGGCTTCAATAATCCGCAGGAATCACAACGCACATTCATCAAGGTCGAGGTTGAAATTGTTGATCTACCTGAACCCGAGTTTCCGGACAAGGACGATATATACCCAATTAATTGCGAAGCGTTGATTCAAGAGGGCACGGAATGGGGCATCCGTGTGCATATCCCGCCATCGACGTATTTAAAAGAGGGGACAGAAGTTACCGCCATCTGGTGGACCTACGGAAAGGACAAATTGACTGAGTTGACAGTACCTTTCCTTGTCGGGCGTGAAGTCACCGAGGCGGAAGAAAGAGTTGGCCTTGACTGGTTCATCCCCTATGACAAATATCTGAAGCCTACCTATGACACCGGAGATCAGTACGGTTGGGGCAAGGTGATCTACGGCATCAATGTTCGCGGTGAGGTGGTCAGCTCCGATCTGGTCGAAGTCATGATTGCCGTTTTCGAGGATGGAGGGCACTGCGCGATACCGCGTCCGTGAACTTCTGTTACCTGAGTAAAACAGGAGGAGGGTAACCCTCCTGTTGCCCCATCTGGTTCAGATCTGATCGTTCGTTCGGAAAAGTCCTACATATTTTGACGAGATCTTTCTTTAGTCTTCGCCGCCTTCGAAAGCTCAAGTAATGGTCGCCATCCAGGCGCCCCCTCTCTTCGAATTTATTTCTGCGGTGTCTGATGAAAACCATAAATACCTTTGCGTTGCACCCGTTGTCGGCAGCACTCAAATGGATGACCATTATGCCGTTGCTGCTGGTCAGTACCCACTCGCTGGGCCGCATTGTGGACAACGGCGAGTCCCCCTTGATTGATGGCAATACTGCGCTTGACAGTTATCTGGTCAGAAACAACTCCAGTTTGACGGCTAATGGCGCAAGCACCACAGAGATTCGCCTCGAAACCGGATCTACCTTGACGCTGAACGGGACCACCGTAACCGCCAGCGGCAGCAGCACTGGGATCGACATGCTGGACAGTACCGCTAACATTTCCGGCAGCACCATCACGGGTAGCAGGACCGGTCTGTCAGTGGGTAATTCCGCCACTGTGCAGCAAGGCTCGAAGGCAACAGTGACACGCAGCATCATCACCGGCGGTACGGTGGGAGCGGTCGTCAGTGGCTTGAGTCAGTTGGATCTGAATCAAACCACGCTGACAGGCACCAACGGCTTCGGTCTGCAAATGGCCGACGGTCGAGCGTCTGCGACCAACAGTACGATCCGCGGCGCAATCAACGGCATTTTGCTCACCACCGACCAGACGGTGTCGCAGCAAGGCCGACTGGTGCTTGATGGGACAACCGTTCAGGGGCAAAGCGGTGCGGCAATCATGGTCAATGATTTCGGCTTGCCTGCGACCACCGCCGAAATTCTGGTTGGCAACCGGTCGACGCTGATCGGCGGCAACGGCAAGGTGTTGGAAGTCAAAGGAACATCCACAGCAAACATGGTGGTGGACAACAGCGATGTGGTCGGTGATATCAGTGCCGACGCTGGAGCCACCGCCAATATGACTTTGCAAAACCAGGCGACACTGACCGGTCGACTCGACAACGTCAGGACTTTGGCAATTAACAGCCAGGCCCGATGGAATATGGTTGAGAGCGCCAGCGTTGAAAATCTGTCCCTGAACGGTGGTTCGGTCAAGTTTGGTAGCCCGACCGACTTTTACAAATTGTCGGTCGGTAATCTTTCCGGCAATGGCACGTTTGTCATGGATGCCGATTTCTCCACCGGTCAGGTCGATATCCCCCCGAGATACTGCTGGATTATGACGCGGACGGTCATATGATCCGGGATGAAGAAGGTCGTGTGCTGGACTACGATGCTCTAGGTCGGTTGACGCAGGTCAGCGCCTTGCCGGGCGAGACGCCCAGCGGATATCGCTACGATCCGTTGGATACACTCACGGGTCGTAATGGTGTTGACGGGCCACAGGAAAGCTATTATCAGAACGGTGAGCTGGTCAATCACGTCCAGGGTTCCGAAAGCAGTCGTTTTATTCGTGGCAACGGAGTTGTGCTTGCAGAGCACCAGGCAGGTGCCGTCCCAAAGAAACTATTGCTGGCCCAGGATCACAAAAATAGCCCGTTGTGCGAAGTGGACGATGGGACTGGTAATGATATTGCCTATTCAGCCTATGGGCACCGAAGTTCCGAGATGCCGGTGAAAACCAATTTCGGGTATAACGGTGAATTACGGGAGGCATACACGGGGTGGTATTTGCTGGGGAATGGATATCGAGCGTTTAATACAATGCTTATGCGATTTCATAGCCCGGATAATTTGAGCCCCTTTGGAGCGGGCGGATTGAATACGTACACGTACGTGTTGGGCAATCCGGTTAAGTATTCGGACCCGACCGGAAACATGCCGCTCAACAGGTTATTACAGGTGCGCAAGATTAGTACGCCTGCGCCTGCAGCTAGCCAGGCACAACGACAGTCCACGTCTAGAAGGGGTGACCCTCTGGCGGGCTGGACTATACACACGGGCTCTGCAGATCCCGGACCTGTGCCTATCAATGCCGGGAAGAAAATAGAGCCGAGCACGCGGCCGCGAGAACGACCTCGTATGCCTTCACCCGTGCGACAAAGTAGGAGGGCAGCTCCCATCTATGATGAGGTAAGTGCTCAATTTACATCGAAGGAGATTGGGCGAGAAAATGCGAAGATCGCTATGGCCAAGAGTTCTCGCGGTGCCAGGAACGAAAGGGTGGAGTCGCTGCGTTCCGAAAAAGATGAATTGAACTCGCGGTTGGATAAATTAAAGAAGGCTCGTCGTCCCACGCCTGAAGACGAGCGCGATATTCGTGATCTGAGGCAAAGAGTCGTTGACTTGGGTGTTTTAATAAGAGATGAGCTCTAAATTGCGGCAGATGGGGATGTTCAGGTTAAAGGGCTAACCCATTCACCCGAGCAAACTCGATCAACCCACCGTCGTGGCCAAGCCCCAGCTTGTCCATGGCGGTGCGTTTTTGTCGGCTGATGGTTTTTTCACTGCGATTGAAGTGCGCGGCGATCTGGCGGCCGGACAACCCCTGAACAAATAACCTCACCACTTCCACTTCTCGTTCGGAAAGATTGGCTGCGCAGACATCTTCTTGTCCGGACAAGGTTTGCGCTTGCAGTCCTTGAGCAAAGGCGGGACTCACAAATCGCCGTCCCTTGATCACATCATGTACGGAGCGCTTCAAATCACAAAGTGAACTGCGTTTGTCGAACAAACCGTCGATGCCGAGTTTGAGCAATGCTTGGTGTATTGTCGGATTGGATAGCATGGTCATGACGATGACCGGCAATTGACGAAAGTGACGTTTGACATAATTCATCAATTTCAGCCCATCGGGGAATTGGCCGCTGGGCATCGAGTAATCACTGATCAGCAGGTCGCAAGGAGTACGCTGTAGATGGTTGATCAACTCATCGGCACTGTGTGCCTGAGCAACGATGGAGAAGGTATTGCCAAGCGCCATTTCTGCCCCCATCAATACGACAGGATGGTCGTCGGCGAGGATGATGCGTAGCGCTTTGTTTGAGCCATGCCCGTGGGACGCTGGCATGTCGTCACGGGCACCGCTGTGGGGAAGGTCAAGGTGTTTGGCTGTCTGTTTCAGGTTCATGAAGGGGCTCGGCAGGGGTCAATGATGCGCTGCCCGACGAACGGACGCCGTCGCCAGGCCCATGAATCAGGCCTTGCTCGCGCGCCATCGTTCCGGCGAGATGGCGCGAACTCACGCCAAACTTTTTGCGGATGTTATTGAAATGGTAATTCACGTTGGCCTCGCTACATTCAACGATCATTGCGATTTCCCAGGATGACTTTCCTGCCTCGCTCCACTGCAGGAACTCCTTTTCCCGGCGGGTGAGTTTTATTGCGTGGGGTTGGGCCCTCTCCGCAGGCTGGAAACAGGGTTGGGCTGACGATGATCGACCTGAGACGGCGGTGGTGCGGTACATAGTTGAATCTCCCATTTATCATCATTGACGGCGTGGGCGCGACAGAATCTTCCTACTTCTTAAAGGCATGGTTCGCACGGCCATTCTCCAGACACCTAGGGTCGGGCTGGAGGTACGTTTTCCTTATATCTCTATTTAGCTTGATTGGGACCTGTCAGAAATTACAGGTGGTGGACTTTAATGAGGCAGTGGTGAAAAGGCTGTCAGGAAAAGCGACCATTGCTGTAGGAGAAAACGCCGGTTGTTCCGTCTCGGTTCCAGGCGTTAATTTTCTGATCAGGCACAATTTTTTCTCGTTTCGAGAAGGTCGCCATGGAAAAAGGTGTGGTCGGTGAACTGTCTGGATAAGTGTTGCTGTCCTGGTACAGCCCCAAAAGCTCCCCACTCTTATCGTTACTGTTAGTCATAAACATAACCGTTTGCCGATCCCTTATCGTGAGGGGGAAACGGTGTCCTGTCTTTCATGGGGTTCTTTCAGGAACGTACATGGATAAACACACATTAGCAGTAGATGCAACTATCAGTTCTGTGAGCTGTGAACATTACTGAATGAGCGTAAAAATACCGACATCCAACTACAGAGGATGTAAACATGAGCAAGTCCTCCCAAGGTTCACCGGAACTTTCTGAGTCTTCCGTGCAAATCTGCCGCCCCGGTAAATTAAAGGCTAGAAGAATAAGTCCGACCGTCGCTGAGCTGACTTGGGAAGAGCCCTATGCGGCATGTAGTTTATGTCCCGATGCGCAGGGCTACGAAATTTCAGGCGTTAACATCACCACCGTAGTTATTCCTCGGCCACCTTACGAACTGCGGGGATTGAGAAATGATTCGGATTATATGATTTGCGTCCGGGCAAAAGCGGCTGACGGTATCATTTCCAAGCCGAGTTATTTTCCTCTGGACAGAAGTCCTGGGGCGCCGGGCGATCTGCAAATTTCCGAGCGCACAGATGCAGGCTTTATGCTGAGTTGGAGCGCGCCCGTCGGTGGTGAGCCAGCATTCCATTATCTGGTTTCACACCAGGGCGAAGTCATTACTGCAGTTCGTGGCCTGACTTGTCAGGTGAACAATCCGACGTCGTTTACTGCTTATGACTTTGAAGTCCGCGCCTGTAGTGCTCGTGGCAACGTCTCGGATCCGGCCACGCTGGACGTAACCCCGCCCAATAAACCGACCGGGCTTGTCGCTATGAATGTTACGCCCACTTCAGCAGCTCTCATGTGGGAAAGACCTTACGATAATGTGCGAGTTTCTAAAAATGAGATATGGCGCGACGGACATCTGATCCACACTGAAGATCTATCTTCCTCCGCTCAAATCGATGTCCATCTGGCTACGGAGCTAGAGCCTGGTACGGATTATGTTTTTGAAGTATCGACTCAGGACGAAGCCGGTCTTCGTTCGGAAAAAAGCGACCCGGTGAAGGTAAGAACTTCGGTGATGGGCCCTCCAAGGAATTTTCGCGCTACAACAGTAGGCCGGTATTCCATCTCAATAGCATGGGATCTGCCGGAGTCAGCTGTTGGGTTGAATGGTTGGGAATGTACAGTCCAACGTGGTAGCGGAACGTGGAAATTTACGCCTTTTTTTATGCAAATGACCCTTTACTCATTAACGCCAAACACCACTTATACACTGACGATGAGAGGTCAGAACGCCTCCAGTATTCCCGGGGAGCCGGCAGTCATCACTGTAACAACCTTGAACTGATGAGTTAGTGGGGTGACAGAAATTTGAAAACGCTGCCACGGGCTATGTAAAGAACTATCCAAACAACCCGCCGGTGGCTTTGGCGCGCACGGCGAGCCAGAACATCAAGAGCAGATAAGTCCAGACCCCGACGTTCCAGCCAATGAGGATTTTGCTGATGATCGAGTCGGCCGGAATCAGAATGCCCATGGCGATGCCGAGCGTGGCGGCGGCGGACAGGCGAGGGTGGGTGTGGGTGAGGAGGGGCATGTGAACTCGATGAGCCAAGGTATGCAAACACCTTAGCCCAGCGTGGTTATGTGTGACCACACCCCCGAAACCAACGAGTTCCTATGTGGGAGCGGTGTTGTGGGTTAGTTGTGCTTATGCCGTCTGCCCACCAGCTTCATCACCACCACAAAAAACACCGGCACAAACACCACCGCCAATGTCGCGGTGATCATCCCGCCAATCACCCCGGTGCCGATGGCTTGCTGACTGGCCGAACTCGCACCCGTGGCAATTGCCAGCGGCACCACGCCGAGAATGAACGCCAGGGACGTCATGACAATCGGCCGCAACCGTAGGCGCGCGGCTTGCAGTGTGGCGTCTATCAGGTCGTGGCCTTCGTCGTACAGGCTTTTGGCGAACTCGATGATCAGGATTGCGTTCTTGGCCGACAGGCCGATGATGGTGATCAGCCCGACCTTGAAGAACACGTCGTTGGGCATCCCGCGCAACGTCACGGCCAACACCGCGCCGAGTACACCGAGCGGCACCACCAGCAACACCGACGTCGGTATCGACCAGCTCTCGTACAACGCCGCCAGACACAGGAACACGATCAGCAACGACAACCCGAGCAGAATCGGTGCCTGACTGCCGGACAGGCGTTCCTGCAATGACAGCCCGGTCCATTCCTGACCCAATCCTGCCGGGCCTTGCGCCACCAACCGTTCGATTTCCGCCATGGCTTCGCCGGTGCTGTAACCCGGCGCCGGTTCGCCGGAAATGCTGATGGCCGGGTAGCCGTTGTAACGGGTCAGTTGCGCCGGGCCTTGAGTCCAGTTGGCCCGGACGAAGGCCGACAACGGCACCATTTTCTCGGCGTTGTTGCGCACGTTAATCTTCAAAAGATCGGCTACCTGACTGCGTTGATCGCCTTCAGCCTGCACCACCACCCGTTGCATCCGCCCCTGGTTGGGAAAATCATTGATGTAGGCCGAGCCCACAGCGGTGGACAGCACGCTGCCAATGTCGGCAAACGACACCCCCAGCGCGTTCGCCTGTTTGCGGTCGACGATTAGTTGCACCTGCGGCGCTTCGGCCAGGGCGCTTTCGCGCACGTTCATCAGGACCGGGCTCTTCTCGGCGGCGGCCAGCAATTGGCTGCGTGCCTGCATCAGCGTGGCATGGCCTAGGCCGCCACGGTCTTGCAGGCGGAACTCGAAACCACTGGAAGTGCCGAGGCCATCGACCGGTGGTGGCAATATCGCGAAGGCCATGGCGTCCTTGATCTGGCTCAGCGCAATGTTGGCCCGGTCGGCAATGGAACTCGCCGAATCGTCACTACCGCGATCCGACCAATCCTTGAGCGTGGTAAACGCCAACGCCGCGTTTTGCCCGCTGCCGGAAAAACTGAAACCGAGAATCACCGTGCTGTCGCCGACGCCCGGTTCGGTGGCGTTGTGCGCTTCGATCTGCTCGACCACTTGCACCGTGCGGTTCTTGCTCGCGCCCGGTGGCAGTTGAATGTCGGTGATGGTGTAGCCCTGGTCTTCCACTGGCAGGAACGAGGAGGGTAGACGACTGAAGCACAGCCCCAGACCGACCAGCAGCACGCCGTAGATCAACAGGTACCGACCGGTGCGCTGCAACGCATAGGCGACCCAGCCCTGATAGCGTTCGGTCAGTTGTTCGAAGCGTCGGTTGAACCAGCCAAAGAAACCGCCCTTGGCATGATGCTCGCCTGGGGCAATCGGATTGAGCAGCGTCGCACACAGCGCCGGGGTCAAGGTCAGGGCGAGGAAGGCCGAGAACAGGATCGAGGTCGCCATCGAGAGCGAGAATTGCCGGTAAATCACCCCGACCGAACCCTGCATGAACGCCATTGGAATGAACACCGCCACCAGCACTAATGTGATGCCGATAATCGCCCCGGTAATCTGCTTCATTGCCTTGCGCGTCGCCTCTTTGGGCGACAGGCCTTCGGTGGCCATGATCCGCTCGACGTTCTCCACCACAACAATGGCGTCGTCCACCAGAATGCCGATGGCCAGCACCATGCCGAACATGGTCAGCACGTTGATCGAGAAGCCCAGCGCGAGCATGGTCGCGAAAGTCCCCATCAGCGCCACAGGCACAACGAGGGTCGGGATCAGCGTGTAGCGGATGTTTTGCAGGAACAGGAACATCACCGCAAACACCAGCACCATCGCCTCGACGAGGGTGTAAACCACTTTGGTGATCGAGACTTTGACGAAGGGCGAGGTGTCGTACGGGATCTTGTACTCGACACCGGCCGGGAAGTAGCGCGCCAGCTCATCCATTTTCGCCCGCACCAGGGTCGCGGTGCTCAGGGCATTGGCGCCCGGCGACAGTTGCACGCTGACGGCGGTCGACGGTTTGCCGTTCAGTCGCGTGGAGAACTGATATTCCTGGCTGCCGATCTCGACCCGCGCCACATCGCCGATGCGCACGGTGGAGCCGTCAGGATTGGCCTTGAGCACGATGTCGGCGAATTCTTCAGGGGTCGACAACTGACCTTTGACCAGAATGGTCGCGGTGATTTCCTGAGTGGTGCGGGTCGGCAAGTCGCCGATGCTGCCCGCGGAAACCTGAGCATTCTGCGTAACGATGGCGGCGTTGACATCGGCCGGGGTCAGGTTGAAGCCAATCAGCTTCTGTGGATCGATCCAGATGCGCATCGCTCGTTCGGCACCGTACAGCTGGGCCTTGCCGACGCCGTCCAGACGCTTGATTTCGTTCATCACGTTGCGCGCCAGGTAATCGCTGAGCGCTACGTCGTCGAGCTTGCCGTCGCTGGAGGTGAGGGTGATCAGCAACAGGAAACCGGCAGAGACCTTCTCCACCTGCAAGCCTTGCTGGGTGACGGCTTGTGGCAAGCGCGACTCCACCGCTTTGAGGCGATTTTGCACATCGACCTGCGCCATTTCCGGGTCAGTGCCCGGCTGGAACGTCGCGGTGATGGTGGCGCTGCCGAGGCTGCTCTGGGATTCGAAATACAGCAGATGGTCGGCGCCGTTGAGTTCTTCCTCGATCAGGCTGACCACGCTTTCGTCCACGGTCTGCGCCGAAGCGCCCGGGTAGGTGGCATAGATTTCGACTTTCGGCGGCGCAACGTTCGGGTACTGCGCCACCGGCAACTGCACAATGGCCAGCGCGCCGGCCAGCAGGATGAACAAGGCGATCACCCAGGCGAACACCGGGCGGTCGATAAAGAACTGCGGCATAAAAAAGCGTCCTGCTTACTGACCAGAAACCTGGGCAAGTGGAAGAGGGGTGTCGTCTATCTGGACTTTTTCACCGGGGCGCGCATGTTGCAGGCCTTCAGTGACGATGCGGTCGCCGGGTTGGAGGCCGCGGGTGACGATCCAGCGATCGTTCTGCACCGCGCCCAACTCGACCGGTTGCTGGCCGACGCGCTGTTCGGCATCGAGCAGCAGCACTTGGGCAATGCCGGCGCTGTCGCGCTGAATGGCCCGTTGCGGCACGCTGATGCCTTGCTGATTGAACGCTTGCTCCAGACGCACGCGAACGAAGCTGCCCGGCAGCAAGTCGAGGTCCGGGTTGGGAAACTCGCTGCGCAGAATGATCTGGCCGGTGCCCGGGTCGACGGTGATGTCGGTGAACAGCAACTTGCCCGGCAGCGGGTAGAGGCTGCCGTCGTCCTGAATCAACGTGGCTTTGGCCTGGCCTTGGCCCACTTCCTTCAACTGGCCGGAACGGAACGCGCGGCGCAGGTCGTTGAGTTCACGGGTCGATTGCGTCAGGTCGGCGTGGATCGGATTCAACTGCTGAATCAGTGCCAAAGGGGTGGTTTCGTTCTGCCCGACCAGTGCGCCCTCAGTTACCAGCGCTCGGCCGATGCGCCCGGAAATCGGCGCTGTGACAGTGGCATAACCAAGGTTCAGTTTCGCCCGGTCCACGGCGGCTTTGTTGGCGGCGACATCGGCGGCGGTCTGCCGGGCATTGGCCCGGGCGTTGTCGTAATCCTGAGCGCTGATGGCCTTGTCATCGATCAACTGGGCGTAACGCTGTTCCTGCAGTTTCGCCTGGAACGCGTTGGCTTCGGCCTTGCGCAGCGCCGCTTCGGCGCTGTCGAGGTCAGCCTTGAACGGGGCCGGGTCGATGCGGAAGAGAACGTCGCCTTTTTTTACGTCGCTGCCTTCACGGAAGGTTCGCTGCAACACCACACCAGCAACACGGGCACGGACTTCGGCGATGCGGGGCGCGGCAATCCGCCCGCTCAGTTCACTGCTAATGGACAGGGGGCGGGCTTCGATGGTTTCTATTCGTACAATGGCCAGCGGTGGCTGTTCTTCGGCGGTCGAGGACTGATCGCAAGCGCTCAGCGTCAACGCCAGTGCAATCAGGCTGAGCGTGGCAAGCAGATTCTTTGACATGTAAATACCCCAATAATGACCTCCCGCATCCTACGGGGAGCCGACGAGGGTAGCGGTGAAGCTTTGTAGGCGCTGTGTGAAATTGTGTAAGGGTTTTGCTCATGGGCGGGTGAGGGCGTATATCCTTGGCGGCTTGAAATTTATTGCGACAGATGTACCGCCTTCACGGGCAAGCCCGCTCCTACATAGGTATCGCGAGCTTCTGTAGGAGCGGGCTTGCCCGCGAAGAGGCCGGAACAATCGCCACTGCACTTTCTGGAAACACCCCATGCCCAACATCCTCCTGGTCGAAGACGACACCGCACTTTCCGAACTGATTGCCAGCTACCTGGAACGCAACGGCTATAGCGTCAGCGTGATCAGCCGTGGCGACCATGTGCGCGAACGGGCGCGGCAAAGCCCTCCGGACTTGGTGATCCTCGACCTGATGCTGCCCGGTCTTGATGGCATGCAAGTCTGCCGCCTGCTGCGCGCCGATTCGGCGGCGCTGCCGATCCTGATGCTCACCGCCCGCGACGACAGCCACGATCAAGTGCTGGGCCTGGAAATGGGCGCTGACGATTACGTCACCAAACCCTGCGAACCACGTGTGTTGCTGGCGCGGGTGCGGACTTTGTTGCGGCGCAGCAGCCTCAGTGAGCCGCAGACCGCCAACGACCGCATCATCATGGGCAACTTGTGCATCGACCTGTCCGAACGCACCGTCAGCTGGCGCGAGCAATCGGTGGAACTGTCCAGCGGCGAATACAACCTGTTGGTAGTGCTGGCCCGGCATGCCGGCGAAGTGCTGAGCCGCGACCAGATTCTGCAGCGTCTGCGCGGCATCGAGTTCAACGGCACCGACCGTTCGGTGGACGTGGCGATTTCCAAGCTACGGCGCAAATTCGACGACCATGCGGGCGAGGCACGTAAGATCAAAACCGTGTGGGGCAAGGGCTACCTGTTCAGCCGCTCTGAGTGGGAATGTTGAATCCATGTTCAGAATTCTGTTTCGTCTGTATCTGGTGACCATCGTCTCGTTCAGCGCAGCGATCTATCTGGTGCCGGATCTGGTGATCAAGGTTTTCCATGAGCGCTTTGTGACCTACAACCTTGATTACTCCCGAGGCTTGCAAACGCTGATCGCCAAGCAGTTTCGCGCCGTGCCCTCGGAGCAGTGGCCGGCATTGGCGGCCGAGATGGACAAGGAGTTCCAGCCGCTGCACATCGTGCTGACCCGCAATGACGACCTGGAATTTACCGGGGATGAACGTGAACGCTTGCAGCGCGGTGAGAACGTTGTGCGTATCGGTGATTGGGGCTGGCGTACCCTGGCGGTGGCGCCGTTGAACGAGCAGATGGTGGTGGAGATGGTCGTGCCGCCGGACCCGACGGACGTCAGTTGGTTGTACTGGAGCATCAACGTGTTGATCGGCGCGACCATGCTCGCTTGTCTGTTGCTGTGGTTGCGCCCGCACTGGCGCGATCTGGAACGCCTCAAAGGCACCGCCGAACGCTTCGGCAAGGGCCATTTGAGCGAACGCACGCAGATTTCTCCCAGCTCCAACATCGGCAGCTTGGCCAACGTCTTCGACACCATGGCCGGCGATATCGAAAACCTGCTCAACCAACAGCGCGATCTGCTCAACGCTGTGTCCCACGAACTGCGCACGCCACTGACGCGGCTGGATTTCGGCCTGGCCCTGGCGCTGTCCGACGACTTGCCAGCCACCAGTCGCGAACGTCTGCAAGGCTTGGTCGCGCACATTCGCGAGTTGGATGAATTGGTGCTGGAATTGCTGTCTTATAGCCGTCTGCAAAACCCGGGGCAGTTGCCGGAGCAGGTCGACGTGTCGCTGGATGAATTCATTGACAGCATTCTGGGCAGTGTCGACGAAGAACTGGAATCCCCGGAAATCGTCATCGACGTATTGCTTCACGGCCAGCTCGAACGCTTTTCGCTGGACCCGCGACTGACCGCTCGGGCGATCCAGAACCTGCTGCGCAACGCCATGCGCTATTGCGAAAAACGGATTCAGATCGGTGTGCAGGTCTGCCCCAAGGGTTGTGAAATCTGGGTGGATGATGATGGCATCGGCATTCCGCAGGAAGAGCGGGAGCGGATTTTCGAGCCGTTTTATCGGCTGGATCGCAGTCGGGATCGCGCAACGGGTGGATTTGGGTTGGGCTTGGCGATCAGCCGTCGGGCGCTGGAAGCGCAGAGTGGAACGCTCACCGCGCAAGTGTCGCCGCTGGGGGGCGCGCGGTTCAGGTTATGGTTGCCGACTCCGGTTTAAAGGCACTCTTTCAGACAATTCGCGTTTGCGGGCTTTATTCGATTCAAATGTAGGAGCTGCCGAAGGCTGCGATCTTTTGATCTTGTTCTTTGAAAAGCAAGATCAAAAGATCGCAGCCTTCGGCAGCTCCTACAGGTCAACCAAGTATTTCGGTTGATGGAATCAACCCAACCCCAGCCACCTGCATCCGCTCAATCGCTGCCGCCAGCGATCCCTCCAGATCAATCGCCCGACACGCATCCAACACCACAAACGCATTGAACCCCGCCGCGCGCGCGTCCAGCGCAGAAAACATCACGCAAAAGTCCAGCGCCAATCCGACCATATAAACCGTGTCGATGCCGCGCTCTTTAAGGTATCCGGCCAAGCCTGTGGTCGTGGTTCGATCCGCCTCCAGAAACGCCGAATAGCTGTCGATGTCTGGATTGCAGCCCTTGCGGATGATCAGTTGGGCGTGGGGCAGGTCCAGTTCCGCGTGGAACTCGGCGCCGGATGTGGCTCGCACACAGTGCTCAGGCCAGAGCGTCTGCTCGCCGTAAGGCAGTTGAATCACGTCGTAAGGCTTGCGACCAGGGTGGCTGGAAGCGAATGAGGCGTGGCCGGGCGGGTGCCAGTCCTGGGCAATGATGACTTGCTTGAACTGGCGGCCGAGGCGGTTGATCAAGGGCACGATCAGGTCGCCCTCCGGCACCGGTAATTGGCCGCCGGGGATGAAGTCGTTCTGTACGTCGATAACCAGCAAGGCTGCACGTGAAGAAATGGGCATGGGTGGGGTTCCTCCTTGGAAAGTCCGGTGCAAGCATAGTGACAACTTCGCTCGGGCGCTAAGTCTTATTAAATGGCTGCGTTTGTGACAGTGCAGGGCAGTTGGATCGGCGGCCTATTCGCGGGCAAGCCTCGCTCTACAAGTTATGTGTCGGTCGCACGTTCATTCCCCTGTAGGAGCGAGGCTTGCCCGCGAATAGGCCAGTCCAGACACCACAGAACCTGAAGCCAGTCCCGCATTTGGCCGAACCGCTGCCTTACTGCCAGCCTCGATGCCTTGTTATAGTTCGGGCCTCATATTCTGCCCGGTAAAGGATCACTGCCATGTCTCAATACACCGCCTTCAGCGTCGAACTGGCCGATAACATCGCCCATGTGCAGATCAACCGTCCGGAAAAAATCAACTCGATGAACGCCGCGTTCTGGAGCGAGATCATCGAGATTTTCCAGTGGATCGATGACACCGACGAAGTGCGCGTGGTAGTCCTCAGCGGCGCCGGCAAGCATTTCTCTTCCGGTATCGACCTGGTGATGATGGCCGGTATGCTTAATGAGTTGGGCAAGGACGTCAGCCGCAATGCGCGGCTGCTGCGACGAACGATCCTCACACTGCAAGCGTCCTTCAATGCCGTCGACAACTGCCGCAAACCGGTGCTCGCGGCCATTCAGGGTTATTGCCTGGGCGGCGCCATCGACCTGATTTCAGCCTGCGACATGCGTTACGCCGCCGAGGATGCGCAATTCTCAATCAAGGAAATCGACATCGGCATGGCGGCCGATGTGGGCACTTTGCAACGCTTGCCACGGATAATCGGTGACGGCATGCTGCGTGAACTGGCTTACACTGGTCGCACCTTTGGCGCCGATGAAGCGCGCAGCATCGGCCTGGTCAATCGCGTCTACAGCGACACCGCCAGCCTGCTTGAAGGCGTGATGGGCATTGCCCGTGAAATCGCCGGCAAGTCGCCGATTGCCGTCACCGGTACCAAAGAGATGATCAGCTATATGCGCGACCATCGCATCGACGACGGCCTCGAATACGTCGCCACCTGGAACGCCGCCATGGTGCAATCCACCGATCTGCGCGTGGCCATGGCCGCCCATATGAGCAAACAGAAACCCGAATTTCTGGACTGATTAACCATGACTTCACGCTGGACCACCGCAGTACTGGACACCGATCAACCCGGCGGCTGGGCCGTGGCGCGCAGCCCCGAAGGCTTTTTGTTCGATGACAATGGCGCGCTGTTTCCACGGGAATGGCTCAAGCGTCAGGACTTGTCGATTCTCGCCGAGCACGGCATCGGTCACCTGGATGGCGAACCGGTCTACCTGCTGGAGCTGCGCAGTCACAGCGAAGTGCCGGGCTGCAACTGGAAAGGCCTGCGAGCGTTCATGCTCGACGGCGATCACACCGTCTACAAGGTGCTCGGCTACGCCGCACAAATCGGTACCTGGGCCCGTGAACACCGCTTCTGCGGCAATTGCGGGCAAGTGATGGTCCAGGTATCGCGTGAGCGAGCGATGTATTGCGAACCCTGTGATCTACGCCACTATCCGCGCATTTCACCGAGCATGATCGTGCTGGTGACCCGTGGCGACGAAGTGCTGCTGGCCCGTTCTCCACGTTTTGTCGCCGGGGTCTACAGCACCCTGGCGGGGTTCGCCGAGCCGGGTGAGTCGGCCGAGGACTGCCTGATTCGCGAGGTCCGCGAAGAGGTGCAGATCGAGGTCAAGAACATCCAGTACATGGGCAGTCAATGCTGGCCGTTCCCGCATTCGATGATGCTCGGTTTTCATGCCGAGTATGCCGGGGGCGAGATAGTCTGTCAGGAAGACGAGATCGAAGACGCCCAGTGGTTCAACGTGCACGAGCTGCCGCCGTTGCCGGCGTCACGCTCGATTGCCCGTTACCTGATCGACGTCTATGTGGCGCGGCGCTTAGGCCACGCTGAACCAGTGCTGCCAGGCTAACCGGACGGTCAAGCCGAGCACCACGGTGATGAACACCGGGCGAATGAATTTCGCACCGCCGCTGATGGCGGTGCGCGCGCCGAAGAAGGCGCCAACCATTACCGACAGGCCCATGCTCAGGCCGATGATCCAGTCCACCTGCCCTGAAAATATGAACACCGACAGCGCCGCGATGTTGCTGACGAAGTTCATGCTGCGCGCCACACCACTGGCCTTGACCAGGTCGATGGGGTAGAGCAGCAGGCTGCTGACGGTCCAGAACGCACCCGTTCCCGGGCCGGCCACGCCGTCGTAGAAGCCGAGGCTGAAGCCTTGGGTCGATTGCCACTTTTTCTTGATCGGTGCATCACTGTCCAGCGGCGCCTTCGGAGTACCGCCAAACAACAGGTACAGGCCGCAGGCGAAAACGATCACCGGCAGCATTTTGTTCAGCCATTCCGCCGGCAAGTAATGCGCGACCACCGCGCCAGTGAGTGCGCCGACCAACGTGCCGACGATGGCGTGCGTCCATTGCCGAGGATGGAACAGCTTGCGCCGGTAGAAAGTGAAACTGGCAGTGGCCGAGCCGAAGGTCGAACTGAGTTTGTTGGTGCCCAGCACCAGATGCGGCGGCAGGCCCGCAGTCAGCAGCGCCGGAGTGGTCAGCAGACCACCACCGCCAGCGATGGCGTCGATGAAACCGGCAATGAAAGCGACGAGGGCCAGAACGGCCAGGGTGGTGAGGTCAACGCTGAGTTCGAAAGGCATGGAATGGGCTTAATCGGCAGGGCGCAGAAGAGGGCTGCGGGGAAAGGCCGGTATGTTACCTATAAAGTTATCCTGTTACAGCCGATCGTTCCCACGCTCTGCGTGGGAATGCCGCCATGGACGCTCTGCGTCCGCTTCGGATGTGACGCGGAGCGTCACGGGATGCATTCCCACGCGGGAGCGTGGGAACGATCATCGGTGTGAGGTGAAGTTACAGGCCCAGATCGGACAATCCTGGGTGATCATCCGGCCGGCGGCCCAGCGGCCAATGGAACTTGCGGTCGCTTTCCTTGATCGGCATGTCGTTGATGCAGGCGTAACGGTTGAACATCAAACCGTTCTCGTCGAATTCCCAATTCTCGTTACCGTAGGAACGGAACCAGTTGCCTGAGTCGTCATGCCATTCGTAGGCGTAACGTACGGCGATGCGGTTGTCGCCATGGGCCCACAGTTCCTTGATCAACCGGTAGTCCAGTTCCTTGGCCCATTTACGGATCAGAAAATTTTTGGCTTCTTCGCGGTTGTGAGCGAACTCGGCGCGGTTACGCCACTGGGTGTCCAGGGTGTAGGCCAGGGACACCCGTTCCGGGTCCCGGGAGTTCCAGCCGTCTTCGGCCAGGCGAACTTTTTCGATGGCCGATTCACGGGTAAACGGTGGCAATGGCGGACGAACTTCGGCAGTAGACATATTAAGTCCCTCTATCAAATTAACGTTCAAGCAAGTTGTCGGGCTTATTAAAAGTGTTACAGGTCCAATAACTTTCGCGCCATGCATTGCGCATTATCGGCGGCACTGTGATCACCCATCACAAGCGCTACGGTAATGGCACCGTCGATCAGGATCAGCAGCTGCTTGGCCAGCGTCTCCGGGTCTTGTGCGCCATGTTCGGTACAGAGCTCGCACACGTATTCGAGCAGCTTCTGTTTATGGTCTTTGGCGACCAGGCGAACCGGGTCTTGCGCATCGCCGGTTTCGCCGCTGGTATTGATGAATGCGCAACCGCGGAAACCTTCCGAGGCGAACCAGGTCTTGAGCACGGTAAACAGGTTGAGCAGCCGCTCGGCCGGGGTTTCAGCCTTGCCGACCTCCGTCCGGTACCAATGCATCCAACGCACATCGCGGCGTTGCAGGGCCGCGACGATAAGCTCGTCCTTGTTGGCAAAGTAGCGGTAAATACTTTTTCTGGAAACGCCGGCGGTTTTCACCAGAAGATCCATGCCGGTGGCAGCGATGCCACTCTTGTAGATCAACTTTTCGGTGACATCCAGAATGATGTCGCGTGTGTCGTTGCTAGTGATTTCGTTCATGCGGCTAACAGTAGAATGATCGTTCTTCATGGTCAAGAAGTTATTTTTGGTGACTGTGAGATTGCCTTCGCGGGCAAGCCTCGCTCCCACAGGATTTGTGTCGTTTGGGATAATTGCGACTACACAAATCCTGTAGGAGCGAGGCTTGCCCGCGAAGAGGCCATTACAGACAGTAACAAGACCCAAACCCATCCATGGTGTAAGCTCTCGGGTTCTTCGGATTCGACCCTTTGCGAGCCCTATGCCGTCGCTTTTCAAACGCTCTCTGCTGCCTAAACTGCGCAGTTTTCCGCTGACCGCCGATGCCGTCACCATCCTCTCTGGCGCCGCCGAATTCCGTCGTTGCCTGCTTGAGCAAATCGCTCAGGCCACCCGGCGCATCTACATCGTCGCGCTGTACCTGCAACAGGATGAGGCCGGGCAAGAAGTCCTCGATGCCTTGCACGCGGCCAAACTGGCGCGCCCGGAACTGGACGTGGTGGTGGTCGTGGACTGGTTGCGCGCCCAGCGCGGTTTGATCGGTGCCGGCAAGCAGCCGGGCAACTCGGCCTGGTATCAGGAAACGACCCGCACCCACGAAAGCGAAGTGCCGGTGTACGGCGTGCCGGTGCAGACCCGCGAGCTGTTCGGCGTGCTGCATTTGAAGGGCTTCGTGATCGACGACTGCGTGCTCTACAGCGGTGCGAGCCTGAACAACGTTTACCTGCACAAATTCGACAAGTACCGCTTCGACCGCTATCACCTGCTGCAGAACCACGCGCTGGCCGATTCCATGCAGCACCTGATTCAGCACGGCCTGATTGCCTCCAAAGCGGTTCATCGCCTCGACCTGCCAAACCTGCCGACCACCCGCAGCCTGCGCAACGACATCGGCGATTTGCGCAGCCGCCTCAAGCACGCGGCGTATGACACCACTGCGGGCAGCACGGCGAAGGACAGTTTATCCGTCAGTCCCTTGCTCGGCGTGGGCAAGAACAACCCGCTGAGTCGGGTGATCTGCGAGCTGATCGCCAGCACCCAGCATCAACTGACCATCTGCACGCCTTACTTCAACCTGCCGCTGGCAGTGACCCGGGAAATCAACCGGGCCCTGGCGCGAGGCGTGAAGATCGACATCATCGTCGGCGACAAAACCGCCAACGACTTCTACATTCCGCCCAGCGAGCCGTTCAAGGTGATCGCGGCGTTGCCGTACCTTTACGAGATCAGCCTGCGACGCTTCGCCAAGCGTCATCAGCGCAGCATCGACAGTGGCAAGCTGAACCTGCATTTATGGAAGGATGGCGACAACACTTATCACCTGAAGGGCATGTGGATCGACCAGCGCTATACCCTTTTGACGGGCAATAACCTCAACCCCCGCGCGTTCCGGCTCGATCTGGAAAATGCCCTGTTGATAGACGATCCCAAAGGCGAGCTGCTCGAACCGCGCAGCAAGGAACTGGACGAGATTTTCCTGCACACGACCCGTATCGAACGCTATCAGGATCTGCAGACACTGCCGGATTATCCGGCGGGCGTAGCAAAGTTTCTCAAGCGGGTTAGTCGCGTACGGATCGAGCGGTTGTTGTACCGGATTCTCTAAGGCATCCGCGGAACTGCCGAACAGACAGAGCGTTTTTTTATAGTTCCTTTCAGGCGCGCCTTCTAGGCTGATGCCGCCGTGCACATGTGCAAAAGGAACTGAATTGATCGTCCTCTCTGCCCCGGCAAATACCATCCATCGCGCTACCCCTGAATCAACCCCCGAACCCACGGCACTGACGGCGCGGAGCAGTAGGGTTGCGCGCGTCGAAACCAGCTCGCAGCGCCTTGACCTCGCTTTATCCCCTGGGACGCCCGCCGTCCAAAACCAAGACATCCAGATTCCGCTGTATTCCGCGGGAACTACCCGCGACGCAGATCAAATCAAAGACCAGGACTCGTTTAACGAGATTTGGGGTGCCTTGTATAAACAGTTAACCACCCAGAAGCTGTCGGAGCAGGACGTACTCGACGTACTGAAAAGCGGCATTTTGCAAAGGCGAACGGGCAGTAACCTGGCGCCTGTGTTTGTCGATGCAATCATGCGATCCGTTCGACCTGTGGGCGATATGACGGTGGCGCGGCTGCGTGAGATTGTCGACGCTATTTGTCATTTGCCACCAGACAGGTGGGCCGGCCATTTCGGCGAGCATCTCGAATTTTCCGCGGACAGCGACAGTCAAGGCGTTGTTCATTTCATACAGGAACAATTGACGTTGGCGCGGCGGGAAACGGACGAGAAGATTGCCAACGGTGAGTTGCTGACAAATGCTCAATGGCACAGCCTCTGCGAGATTATTGAGCAAAGTCCTGTATTGAAAGAACGGCTGGGGCGACGGTTGGAGGAGCTTGAGCAAAGGATGCCGTTCGTTGATGTTGACGACATCCCTCATATCAGGCCATCACCCGATACAGCGCAGTTTATGCTGAGCAATAGTTTGCAGATCATAAGAGAGCATGTCGCACATGAGCCGATACCGGACGCGCACGAGGATAAGATTCGCCAGCTTATGCGCTGCATCACGCAGGCAACCGATCAGCCCCTGGAAAACGGGCACAACGTCAGGGAGACAGCACGATTCAAATTCCTGAAATCCCTCGATTGGCAAGACAGAAGCTTTCGATTGCTGAAGGTGCTTGAGGAAATCGAGCGCAAGTCTGACTTCCACGACTCCGTCGTCGCCAGCGGCCCCCGGGTACCACAAGGGCTTGCGGGAAAACTGGTGTACGCACTCAATGTTGTCGATGTTGCACAGAAGCTGTCGCCGCCTGCATCCGGGCCCGACTCTCGTCACACCTCTCGCTATCCGGCACTCGATACTCCCGTGGATGAGAAAACATCTTTCGCCTCCAGTGCAAAGGAGCAGCTTGGACAGCTCGCCCGGCATGCCGATGCCTTGCTGACGAAGGTCACGCAGACGTTAACGGGTTGGAGTCCCGTTGAAGCTAACGATGTTCCTGATCCTAGACCACTGCTCAGGCAAATCCTGGCGTCAGTGCAGGAAGTAGGTATAAGCATTCCCCAATCGTCATACGGAGCCCCGGGCAATCCATATGCCGCAACGACCGTGGTTGATACTTCGAGCGACGAGACGTCTGGCATCGCGGACCTGCAAACGCTTGGCGCCCGTTTGGGAACATGGCTGTCCACGGCAGCCGGTTATCTGGGCGCAACAGGCGCAACCCTACTGTCCGGTGCCGCGGGGTTGGTTCAGCATCGTCCTCGTGCCGCCGCAACCGTAGCGCTGGTCGCGATTCATGCCGCGGTGAATGAATTTTATGCCCGCTGGTTTCCCGACTCGGCTGGCCCGGAAGCGGAATGGATCGAGCAACCCGGTTCGTCCGCCCATGAGTACTCTGCTCACCTGCAAATGTCGGAGCACATGGTTGACATCAGCGGGAACGGGTACATCGAAGTCGAATATCCACCGGCAAACTCTCAAGGTCTGAGTCAAGCGGAACCTGTCGATCAAGGCACGCATCATCTAGTACTTGAAAAAATCATTGATTCAGGCAGCACCTCCCAGGCTGATCGAACGATGCAAGCAGCTGTGTTGCGGCAGTTGGAAAGCAACCAGAACACTCCGCTGCCCGTGACCTCAGGCAGCCTGATCGAGGCATCATTCGAGATTTACCGACAAACCTTGAATGATCCCAAAGTGCTTTCGTGGTTCGAATCCAAAGGGCTGGTGCTGGATACATTGATCATTGAACAGGACTCGGTTTCAGGAAATTTCACTCGGGACGGCGTCAGCGGTTTCCAGACATTCAGTGTGTGGGATACCTCGGGATGGTGGCAGGTCTGCGCGCAAGTGCGTGCTGCCAGCGAATTGCTTGATCCGACCAATGTCGGCCTGCCGTATGTCAGTGAAAACCGCAGGCTCATTCCGCGTGATGTCGTTCTTGATTTTTATCGCGAGGCGCAGCCGAAAACTGATGAGGAGGCGAGCGTCATAGTCCAACGTCTGAAATCAAAAGGATGGCCTGACATCACCGCCGCTGAAAAAGATGAACTGGACAAAGAAGTCGAGGACGTCAAGGAGTTGATGCGAGAGGCCAAGGCACGTGTTCTGCTGATCGGAGAACTGGGGAGAATTGTCGAGCAAAAAGCAGATAACGAGACGGTTTCATTGTCCGGTCAACTGAGTGAAAGTGCTGATGGTTCCCCGTTGGCCTACAAAAGCCTGGCCATACTTCATCATTTGAATAATTTTTTCGATTTGCCGGAAATGGCGCAAGTTTGTAACGCCCAAAATCTGGACTGCGGCTCGATGCCGGTCAGGGTTAGCGACAACAGAATTCAGGCGCGCCTGCAATCCGGGCATTGGTATGACTTAACGGACCTGGTTGAAGAGCAACCTGCGCTGAAAGCTCCGTTCAAAGACTTACTGCAAATGGTGAAGGACACGGGAGGTGCGCTGTACTCACCGTTGTCTTTCGACTTGCAACAATTACTCGTCTTAGGGGGATTTGGCGCACCTCAAACCGCTGGTGAAGTTCGTAATGTCATCCGATGGCTACAGACTTCGTTGCCGCCAGCCATGGCATTAGGCGACTTCGGTGCGCAATTGCTGATGGACACCGGCTCACCGGTGTCGCTGACATCCTTTGACAGGACGAAAATCATTGACCTGGCCGCCGGGTTTCACAACGGTTCCGCGTCGATTATAGGCGCGCTGGGCGTCGAACGGCTGCTTCACACAACCGTCGAATACCGCCGCAACAACGCCGATGAGTTGCTGGGTGAGCTGTTTGAAAAAGACCTCGCGGTTTCCTGGGGACACCTGCTGCTGCAGGCGTTGAACTGGTACGGGGCGGACAAGGAGGCTGTGCCGGAGCATTACGAGAAGTTGTTGCTGACAGCGATCAAACTCGCGATCGACCCTGACGCACCCGGCAAGCCTGGAACCATCGCAGGTTATGACATTTACCAGCCAGCCAACCTCGGCCGCGATCTTGACGTGCTGCGATCAGAAATCGAATTTCACTTGATCGAACACAAGGGCGTCAGTGCGCAGGCAGCGCCGTTGGTGGCGCACTTGTTGTTGGCTGACGCAGCACCAGAGTTTCTGGCACAGGATGCTGCGCAGGTCCGGGTGGGCACCGCGAAGTGGATGACTCTACGGTTGGGCGTTGCCATCGCGGAGGCCACTACGCCGGGATGTTCCAGAGCGATGACCACTGACCAGTTGATGGCCCTGGCGCTGCTTGCGCCCACCACACCAGAGCAGCAACTGCTGTTCAAGACGTTAGCGGTCGATATTGTGACGACATGGGGGGTGATGAACGGCGTGATTCAACAGCGCGACGAATCCGCCTATTCACCGCAGGACTATTCAACTGCAGCGAGCAAGTTTGCTACCCAAAGGGCGGAACTTTCTCAAGCGCTGGATGGATTCAAGCGTGAGCTGGTGACGCGTAGACAGCTCGCCACGCTGGAGCTTGGCAAGGTCTTTTCTCGATTCACACAGGTTCCGATAGATCAATTGATGATCGAAACCTATAAACCTTGGCTGGATGCATTTCCAAATTCTGAAAGCATTCAAAAGTCGCTTGTCGAGGCCTATATGGATGGCGATTTGTTCAAGACCAGTTGGCAGCTGTCAGACGAAACAATCCTGCTGTGGGACGGTGGATTTGACGGGTGCCTGGCAAAGTTGCCTGACTTGAATGCTCTTTTGACGGCATCTGTAGACAGTTTTTTTAACGAAAGAAAGCAAAGCTTCATGACCGCCACCAAAGCGTTGTTCGCGACTTTGCCACTGGACGATCGCCAGTGCCTGGAATGGGGGGAGGTGAAGCTGTTCACCCTCCGTGAAGAAACAGGAAAACTCAAGGAAGACGAAACGCCCTCGATGCGCGCGACACTCCGTGGACGACAGGGAACACTATTGCGCTGTGAGTATGGGCCGACAGTGAGTTACTTCGAAGTCTTTCCCGGTCGCATGTCAATCATCAAACGGACGGACTTGCCTAATGATCTGCCATTGAACGGCGTCATCAAGATCGAAAAGGCTAAAATCAGCAAGGGTTCACCCGTCAACGTTGACGTACAACGTGGCACGACACTTCCATTCGACTTTGCCGCTTACGCGCAAGGGACCGAACCAAAAGCCGGCGCTCAATCTGAAAAACTTATTATCGAACGGCTGGGTCATAGCGCGCCTGGCGGCACAGCGCAACGTAATGAGCAAAATGTTCATGTTCCAGACACCTATTTTTCGAACAAGACTGCGCGGATAACCAACTGCATCGTCATCGATAACCTTCTGGAAGGGGAGCAGGAATTTCTGCTAAAAAAGGCGAAAGGGCAGACTACCTCTGAGGAAAACCGCGCTTACCGGGAAAAAATCGAAAATTACTTATTACAGCTCATTCCTTTTGTGGGCTGCACCCAGGATTTAATGTCCGGGGATCGAATCCGCTTCATCAATGGCGCCTTTGGCTGTTTTACAGACCTTGTTTCAGGCTTGAGCACCCTGGCTGGCGGGGCAGGGAAACTGTCCACCTTGGTGAAGTCCGTCGCACCCATCCGTGTCAAGGCCTTCGAGGCCATTAAAATTACCGGAACTACCATTGTCGCTGCCGTAAATCCCCTGGATGGAATGCCGGACCTGGTGGCGGGTGGAGCACGAGCCGTACAGTCCTTCGGCAAAATATTGAAAAGCGGGGTGTTCACCCTGACTCAAGCCGGAATTGGGCGCCTGCAAACATGTCTCGACCGACTCAGGTGCTTCTTTGGAGGGACGGCCGCTGGTGCTGCTACGATCAAACTGTCCAATCGAGTCAATAAAGTGGCCAATGGTGTCGAGGGCACTTTCAACGGCACCCGCGTAGTTGCCTCTCGTGTGGGCAGAAAATGGTACACACTGGATAACAACGGCAATCCCATGGGGCCACCCATCAATAATTTCATAGCCTTGCCTGCCAACAACCCTTGAGGCGCACCGAGCATAAAACCAGAGCGGATTGAGCTACTATGCCCGACACTCGAACAACAGGGCTTTGCTCGCTCCATGTCGGAAAAAGACACCATCTCCATTCACCTGGTCCGTGAAGCGCTGTTGCAAAGTTGCACGTCGGGTGCCGCCACCGACGAGGTATTGCACAAGGTCGGCATCGCCCCGGCTCTGCTGCAAACGCCCGCTGCCCGCGTTCCAGCCACGGCTTACGCTCGGCTGTGGCGTCTGCTGGCACGGCGCAGGGACGATGAGTTTTTTGGCATGGACCCGCGCAAGCTCAAGTCCGGCAGCCTGGAATTTCTCTGTCGCAGTTCCATGGTCCAGCCGAGCCTGGCTGCCGGGCTGACTTCGGGCCTGAGCTTTCTATCATTGATGCTCGAACGCATGCCTGCGCAACTGGTTCGTCAGCAAAGCCTGGCCGAAATAGTCCTGCTGGAGGACGGCGAAGAACCGCGCCGAGCCTTCACTTATTTCACTTACTGGATGATCGTGCACGGCGTTGCCTGCTGGCTGGCGGGGCGGCGGATTCCGATCCTGGCCATCGAGTTGCGCTGCCCGGCGCCGGATTTTTGCGATGACTATCGGGTGATGTTCTCCGAGAACCTGCGATTCGGCCGGCCGCGCACGCGGATGATTTTCTCTGCCGATTGCCTGGATTTGCCGATCAAACGCAGCCCCGAAGAGCTCAAGCGCTTCCTCGCCCATGCGCCGGCGAACATTCTGGTCAAGTACCGCGACCCCGAGAGCCTGGCCAGCCGGATCAAGCACGACTTAAGGCAGCTGCCCGCCGAACACTGGCCGGAAACCGAGGCGCTGGCGCAGCAACTGTGCATGTCGGCCTCGACCCTGCGCCGACGACTCGCCGAAGAGGGCCAGACGTATCAAGGCCTCAAGGACAGTGTGCGCAAGGAACTGGCAATCGTCTGGCTGGCCGAGCCTGCCATCAGCTTTGCCGAGATCGCCACCCGTTTGGGATTTGCCGATACCAGCTCGTTCTACAAGGCGTTTCGCAAGTGGTCGGGGTCTAATCCGGGGCATTATCGGAGTTTGATTCTTAACGAAGCCGATTGATCGATCGTTCCCACGCAGAGCGTGGGAACGAGGTAGGTAGTGACCTTGGCCAAACCAGTCACGCAACTTGATAACTTTGACCATTGTCCCGCTCCCCGCGCAGAGCGAGTATTTCCCTGTTATTTACGGTTCCCCCAACCTAATAAAAATACACAGGGATTCTGGCAATGCGCGATTACTTGTCTGCCACGTCACAGTTCAATTATCAGCACACCGTCGATGCTGCGCTCACAGGGTCGTTGAGCGCGCTCAATGCCTGCGTCGAGTGCTGCGACCGACATGCCTTGCCGGGACGCATCGCGCTGTTTTGGGAAGGCCGCGACGGCGCCAGCGCGACCTACACCTTTAGCGACTTGCAGGACAAAGCCGCGCGGTTCGCCAATTTCCTGCAGGCCCAAGGCGTGAAGAAGGGCGATAAAGTCGCCGGTCTTTTGCCCCGCAACATCGAATTACTGATCACTGTGTTCGCCACCTGGCGCATCGGCGCGGTCTATCAGCCGCTGTTTACCGCCTTCGGCCCGAAAGCCATCGAACATCGTCTCAACAGCTCCGGCGCCGCCGTCGTAGTCACCGACGCGGTCAATCGCCCGAAACTCGCTGAAGTGGCCGACTGCCCGACCATCGTCACCGTTGGCGGTCCCAAGGGCCAAGGCATCGTGCGTGGCGACTTCAGTTTCTGGGCCGAACTGGCCAATTATTCTTCCGAGTGCGAACCGGTATTGCTGACCGGCGAAGACCCGTTCCTGCTGATGTTCACCTCGGGCACCACCGGCCCGTCGAAAGCGCTGTCGGTGCCGCTCAAGGCCATCGTCGCGTTCCAGAGTTACACCCGTGACGCGGTAGACCTGCGTCCCGAAGACGCGTTCTGGAACGTCGCCGATCCGGGCTGGGCCTACGGCATTTATTTCGGTGTCACCGGGCCGATGTCCATGGGGCATCCGATCACTTTTTACGATGGCCCCTTCACCCTCGAAAGCACCTGCCGGGTGATCAACAAGTACGGGATCACCAACCTCACCGGTTCGCCGACTGCATATCGCCTGTTGATCGCCGGTGGCGATGAGTTCGCCCGTTTGATCAAGGGCAAGCTGCGCATCGTCAGCAGCGCCGGTGAGCCGCTGAACCCGGAAGTGATTCGCTGGTTCGCCGATAACCTCGGCGTGGTGATTCACGACCATTACGGCCAGACCGAACTGGGCATGGTTCTGTGCAATCACCACGGCCTCGATCATCCAGTACACGTCGGCGCTGCGGGTTTCGCCTCGCCGGGCCACCGCATCGTGGTGCTCGACGACGAATACAAAGAACTGGGCGTCGGCCAGCCGGGGATTCTGGCTATCGACCGTACTCAGTCGCCGATGTGCTGGTTCGGCGGTTACGAAGGCGCACCGACCAAGGCCTTCGTCGGCAACTATTACCTGAGCGGCGACACCGTCGAGTGGAACCCGGACGGCAGCATCAGCTTCGTCGGCCGCAGCGACGACGTGATCACTACCTCGGGCTACCGCGTTGGCCCGTTTGACGTGGAAAGCGCGCTGATCGAACACCCGGCAGTGGTCGAAGCCGCGGTGATCGGTAAGCCCGATCCGGAGCGCACCGAGCTGGTGAAAGCCTTCATCGTGCTCAGCCCGCAATACCGCGCCGCGCCAGAGTTGGCAGAAGAGCTGCGCCAACACGTACGCAAGCGTCTGGCGGCGCACGCGTACCCCCGTGAAATCGAATTTGTCAGCGAATTGCCGAAAACCCCAAGCGGCAAATTGCAGCGCTTTATCTTGCGCAACCAGGAAATCGCCAAGGCTCAAGAGGCCGCCGCGAAGAACGTTTCAGCTTGAATCCAAGGAAACAATGATGCAGATCGAAAACAAGGTTTTTCTCGTCACCGGCGGCGCGTCCGGCCTCGGTGCCGCCACCGCTGAAATGCTGGTGGCGGCTGGCGCCAAGGTGATGTTGGTGGACATGAATGCCGAAGCCGTCGCGGCGCAGGCTGCACGTCTCGGCGCGCAAAGCGTGGTAGCGGATATCAGCAATGAAGCAGCTGCGCAAGCGGCGGTGCAGGCGACGGTCAAAGCGTTTGGCGGCCTCAATGGCCTGGTCAATTGCGCCGGCATCGTCCGCGGCGAGAAGATCCTCGGCAAGAACGGCCCCCATGCGCTGGACAGTTTCAGCCAGGTGATCAACGTCAACCTGATTGGCAGTTTCAACATGTTGCGCCTGGCGGCGGCGGCGATTGCCGAAACCGAAGCCGATGAAGATGGCGAGCGTGGCGTGATCATCAACACTGCTTCGGTCGCTGCTTTCGACGGCCAGATCGGTCAGGCCGCGTATGCGGCTTCAAAAGGCGCGATTGCCAGCCTGACCTTGCCCGCCGCCCGTGAACTGGCGCGCTTCGGCATCCGGGTGATGACCATCGCCCCGGGCATTTTCGAAACGCCGATGATGGCTGGCATGACCCCTGAAGTGCGCGAGTCCTTGGCCGCTGGCGTGCCGTTCCCGCCGCGTCTGGGCAAGCCGAGCGAGTACGCCGCGCTGGTCAGGCATATCATGGAAAACAGCATGCTCAACGGCGAGGTGATCCGTCTCGACGGTGCCTTGCGCATGGCCGCCAAATAAGGAGGATTTGTCATGACTATTACCAACGATCCAATCGTTATCGTCAGCGCCGTCCGTACTCCGATGGGCGGTTTCCAGGGTGAACTGAAAAGCCTGACCGCGCCGCAATTGGGCGCCGCGGCGATTCGTGCTGCCGTCGAACGTGCCGGTATCGCCCCTGACACCGTGGAAGAAGTGCTGTTCGGCTGCGTACTCTCCGCCGGTCTCGGCCAGGCTCCGGCACGGCAAGCGGCACTGGGCGCCGGGCTGGATAAATCGACCCGTTGCACCACGCTGAACAAGATGTGCGGCTCGGGCATGGAAGCCACGATTCTGGCCCACGACATGCTAATCGCCGGCAGTGCCGATGTGGTGGTCGCCGGGGGCATGGAAAGTATGTCCAACGCGCCGTACCTGCTGGACCGCGCCCGCAGCGGTTACCGCATGGGCCACGGCAAGGTACTCGATCACATGTTCCTCGACGGTCTGGAAGACGCCTACGACAAGGGCCGTCTGATGGGCACCTTCGCCGAGGATTGCGCTGAAACCAACGGCTTCAGCCGTGAAGATCAGGACGCGTTTGCCATTGCTTCGACCACCCGCGCCCAGCAGGCGATCAAGGACGGCAGCTTCACCGCCGAGATCGTGTCCGTGCAGGTGATGGTCGGCAAAGAGCCGATGCTGATCAGCCACGACGAACAGCCGCCGAAAGCCAAACTGGACAAGATCGCCTCGCTGAAACCAGCGTTCCGCGACGGCGGCACCGTGACCGCGGCGAACTCCAGTTCGATCTCCGACGGCGCGGCGGCACTGGTGCTGATGCGCCGTTCCGAAGCAGAGAAACAAGGCCTGAAACCGTTGGCGGTGATTCATGGTCACGCTGCATTCGCCGACACGCCGGGGCTGTTCCCGGTCGCACCGGTGGGCGCGATCAAGAAGCTGATGAAGAAAACTGGCTGGTCCCTGGACGAAGTCGAGTTGTTCGAAGTCAACGAAGCCTTTGCGGTGGTCAGTCTGGTGACCATGAGTAAACTGGAAATCTCTCACGAGAAGATCAACGTCCACGGCGGTGCCTGCGCTTTGGGCCACCCGATCGGTGCGTCCGGCGCGCGGATCCTCGTGACCTTGCTCTCGGCCCTGCGCCAGAAAGGTCTGAAGCGCGGCGTTGCAGCGATCTGCATCGGCGGCGGCGAAGCCACGGCCATGGCCGTTGAATGCCTGTATTGAGGCCCGCATGGTTTCTGTAGGAGCTGTCGAGTGAAACGAGGCTGCGATCTTTTGATCCTGTTTTTTAAGATCAAGATCAAAAGATCGCAGGCTTCGCCAGCTCCTACGGGGCCATTACATTTTAAGGACTTGGCATGATTCCCAATGACGAACAACTTCAGATCAGCGACGCGGCCCGGCAGTTTGCCCAGGAACGGCTGAAACCGTTCGCCGCCGAATGGGACCGCGAACATCGCTTCCCCAAGGAAGCCATCCGCGAGATGGCCGACCTGGGTTTCTTCGGCATGCTGGTGCCGGAGCAGTGGGGCGGTTGCGACACCGGTTACCTGGCCTACGCCATGGCGCTGGAAGAAATCGCTGCCGGCGACGGCGCCTGCTCGACCATCATGAGCGTGCACAACTCGGTGGGTTGCGTGCCGATCCTCAAGTTTGGCAATGACGACCAGAAAGAACGCTTTCTCAAGCCACTCGCGAGCGGCGCGATGCTCGGTGCGTTTGCGCTGACCGAACCGCAAGCCGGTTCCGACGCCAGTAGCTTGAAAACCCGTGCTCGGTTGGACGGCGATCATTACGTGCTTAACGGCTGCAAGCAGTTCATCACCTCCGGGCAGAACGCCGGAATTGTGATCGTGTTCGCGGTGACCGATCCGAGTGCCGGCAAGCGTGGGATCACGGCGCTGATCGTGCCCACCGATTCGCCGGGCTATAAAGTCGCGCGAGTCGAAGACAAACTCGGTCAGCACGCCTCCGACACCTGCCAGATCCTCTTCGAGGACGTGAAAGTCCCGGTGGCCAATCGACTGGGTGAGGAGGGCGAAGGTTACAAGATCGCCCTGGCCAACCTCGAAGGCGGCCGTGTCGGCATCGCCTCGCAATCGGTGGGCATGGCCCGCGCCGCGTTCGAAGTGGCCCGCGACTATGCCCGTGAGCGCGAGAGCTTCGGCAGGCCGATCATCGAACACCAGGCGGTAGCCTTCCGGCTTGCGGACATGGCAACCCAGATTGCCGTCGCCCGGCAGATGGTGCATTACGCGGCGGCATTGCGCGACAGCGGCAAGCCGGCGCTGGTCGAAGCGTCCATGGCCAAGCTGTTCGCTTCGGAAATGGCCGAAAAGGTCTGCTCCTCGGCGTTGCAAACCCTTGGCGGTTACGGTTACCTGAACGACTTCCCGCTGGAGCGGATCTACCGCGACGTGCGGGTATGCCAGATCTACGAAGGCACCAGCGACATTCAGCGCATGGTCATTTCGCGCAATCTTTGAGAAGGAATCCACCTATGAACTACGAAACGATTTTGCTGGAAACTCACGGTCGCGTTGGCCTGATTACCCTCAACCGTCCGCAAGCCTTGAACGCGCTGAATGCGCAAATTGTCAGCGAACTGAACCATGCCCTCGATGGCCTGGAAGCCGATTCGAACATCGGCTGCATCGTGCTGACCGGCTCGAAAAAAGCCTTTGCCGCCGGTGCCGACATCAAGGAAATGGCCGAGCTGACTTACCCGCAGATCTACCTCGACGACTTGTTCAGTGACAGCGATCGCGTGGCCAACCGCCGCAAGCCGATCATTGCCGCGGTCAACGGTTTTGCCTTGGGCGGTGGTTGTGAATTGGCGCTGATGTGCGACTTCATTCTGGCGGGCGACAACGCCAAATTCGGTCAACCGGAAATCAATCTTGGCGTACTGCCGGGCATGGGCGGTACCCAGCGCCTGACCCGCGCGGTGGGCAAGGCCAAGGCCATGGAAATGTGCTTGAGCGGGCGTTTGATCGATGCGGTGGAAGCGGAGCGTTGCGGCATTGTGGCGCGCATCGTGCCGGCGGATGAGCTATTGGAAGAAGCATTGAAAGTCGCGGCGCTGATTGCCAAGAAGTCGCTGCCGATTGCGATGATGATCAAGGAAAGCGTCAACCGCGCTTTTGAAGTCAGCCTGTCGGAAGGCGTGCGGTTTGAACGTCGGGTGTTCCATGCGGCGTTTGCGACGCAGGATCAAAAGGAAGGGATGGCGGCGTTTATTGCCAAGCGTGAGGCGGAGTTCGTCGGCAAGTAACCCACACTGATCGTTCCCACGCTCTGCGTGGGAATGATCATGTCTGCGGCGACTCTCTAGACCAGGTAGTGCTTGAGCTCCCGGGCAATCACCATCCGCTGTATCTCGCTCGACCCTTCATAAATCTGCGTGATCCGCGCATCCCGGTAGTAACGCTCCACCGGGTAATCTTCCAGATACCCATACCCGCCATGAATCTGTATCGCCGACGAGCAGACCTTTTCGGCCATTTCCGAGGCAAACAGTTTGGCTTGTGAAGCTTCCGACAGACACGGCTTGCCGGCACTGCGCAACCGCGCGGCGTGCAGGATCAGCAAACGCGCGGCGTTCAGCCGGGTGTGCATGTCGGCCAGCATATTGGCGATGCTCTGGTGCTCGATGATCGGCTTGTCGAACTGCACCCGATCCCGCGCGTAAGCCAGCGCCGCTTCAAATGCTGCCCGGGCGATGCCCAAGGCTTGCGCGGCGATGCCGATGCGGCCGCCTTCGAGGTTGGAGAGGGCGATGGCCAGGCCTTTGCCGCGTTCGCCCAGCAGATTGGCCTCGGGAACGGTGCAATTGTTCAGGGTGACGGCGCAGGTGTCGGAAGCACGGATGCCCATCTTGTGTTCACTGCGGTCGACGATGAACCCCGCGGTTTCGGTCGGCACCAGGAACGCCGAGATGCCGCGCTTGCCCAACTCCGGATCGGTCACGGCGAAGACGATCGCCAGTTTCGCTCGCCTGCCGTTGCTGACGAATTGCTTGGCGCCGTTGATCACCCACTGGCCGTCGCGCAGTTCGGCGCGGGTACGCAGGTTATGCGCTTCGGAACCGGCCTGGGGTTCGGTGAGGCAGAAGCAACCGATGGCCTGGCCGCTGGCGAGGTCTGGCAACCATTGCTGTTTCTGTTCTTCGGTGCCGTAGTTGAGCACCGGCCCGCAGCCCACGGAATTGTGGATGCTCATCAGCGCACCGGTGGCGCCGTCACCGGCGGAAATCTCTTCCACCGCCAAGGCGTAGGCAACGTAGTCGACATAAGTGCCGCCCCATTCCTCGGGCACCACCATGCCCAGCAGACCCAGTTCACCCATCTTCGCCACCAGACCGTCATCGATCCAGCCGGCCTTTTCCCAGGCTTGTGCGTGGGGCGCGATTTCGCCACGGGCAAAATCCCGGGCCATGTCGCGGATCATCACTTGCTCTTCGCTCAATTCGATATCGTGCATGGCTCAGCTCCCGCTCTGGTCGAACCCGGTGAAAAAACTCGCCACGTGCTCGGCGTCCAGCGCCTGCAGAGTCGGCGGGTTCCAGCGCGGGTTCTTGTCTTTGTCGATCAGCAAGGCGCGCACGCCTTCGATCAGGTCGCCGCGTTCGAACCACTGGCGATCCAGGTGCAGTTCGAGGGCGAAGCACTGTTCCAGGCTCAGGTGCCGACCGCGCCGCAGCATTTCCAGGGTCACGCCCATGGCCAGCGGTGAACGGCTTTCCAGCAGATCCGCCGTGGTTTTCGCCCAATCGTGACTATCGGCGACCGTCACTTCGCGCATTTGCTCCACCATACTCGGCACGTCGGACAGGGCGAAGAAGTGATCGATGGCCGGGCGCAACGCGATCAGTGGCGCATCGGGCAGTTGCTGCACGGCGAGTTTCGCCAGCATGCCTTGCAGGTCTTTGAGCGGCGTGTCGTGCCATTCGAGGTGATCGAGTTGCTCGTCCAGCGTGCCCAGTTTTTCGCTTTCCAGGTACCAGTCAGCGAGGCCGCAATAGAGCGCATCGGCGGCGCGAATCTGCACGCCAGTGACGCCGAGATAAATACCCAGCTCACCGGGAATGCGCGGCAGGAAGTAGCTGCCGCCCACGTCCGGGAAATAACCAATGGCCACTTCCGGCATTGCCAGACGGCTGCGCTCAGTGACCACCCGCAAATCGGCGCCTTGCACCAGCCCCATGCCACCGCCCAGCACAAAGCCGTCCATCAAGGCCAGGACCGGTTTGCGATAGTGATGGAGGGCGAGGTCGAGGGCGTACTCCTCGACGAAGAAGTCTTCGTGCAGGGTGTCGCCACTTTTGAAACTGTCGTACAGCGAGCGGATATCGCCGCCGGCACAGAACGCTTTCTCACCGGCACCGCGCAACACCACCGCGTACACCTGCGAATCCTGTGCCCAGGCATCGAGCTGCTGTTGCAGGCTGCGAACCATGTCCAGGGTAATGGCGTTGAGGCCGGCGGGACGATTGAGGGTCAAGTGACCGATGTGATTGCGAACCTCGGCCAACACTTCGTTTTGCGTGGCATCCATGGGCTGTGTTGTCGGGGATGAAACCTGAGCAGTCATCACTAACTCCCTGCTTTTATTGTTCTTTATAGAGAAGCTCGCGCGCGAGCGATGCTGGATCGTATCAGTGCAAATTTGTGATGTACAACCGGGATACGTGCAGGTGCTGTTTGCATTTTTACCTTAGGGCAATATCAACAGATCGCAACCTTTGGCAGCCTGACACTGTTTTGAATCAACCTTGAATTTGTGGCGAGGGGGCTTGCTGTGGCGAGGGAGCTTGCTCCCGCTGGGCTGCGAAGCAGTCCCAAAATTCTTCATACGAGCGCAGGTTTTGTGAGTGCTGCGCACTCAAGCGGGAGCAAGCTCCCTCGCCACAAAACCTGCTGCTGCCGTTGATAAACTCAGGTTCTGCTACTCAGCACTTCACCGATGCTACGCCGCTTGGCATGCAACTCACTGGCATGGATCAGTTGTTCGAGATCTTCGGGGGTGACGTCGTAGAAGGCCTCCATGTCGGCGAGGGCCAGTTTCAGATCCGCGGCGGTGATCGCCTGGCTGTCGGGGGCGGGCATCATCGGCGCCGGTTCAGCGGGACGTTTTGGGTAACGAATGCGCGTCAGATTGTTGTACGCCAGTGCGCTGAGCAGCATCGTCGAGGCACTGAGCATCACCGGGCCGAGGGCTTTCCACTCCAGGGCGATGGTTGCCGGGTCTGCCACCACCATAAGCAACGCCAAGGCACCGGCCGGTGGGTGCAGGCAACGCAGCCAGCACATCAGAATCAGCGCCATGCCCGCCGCGAGGCAGGCGCTGCCAAGGGTGCGTCCGAGTACATGAGCGACCAGCAGCGAGACCACCCCCGCGCAAAGGTAACCGCCAAGAATCGACCACGGTTGGGCAAGCGCGCCCGAGGACACGGCGAACAACAGCACCGCCGAGGCGCCCAACGGGCCGATCAGATGCAGCGCCACGTCGATGCCGAACACCTTGCCGCAGAGCCAGACGCTGAACATCGTCCCCAGGGCCATGCCGATAGCGGCGCGGCTCCATTCTGAAGGACGGGTATTGATGGCGGCAGGTAACCAGCGAGCAAACATGAGGCAAACGGTCCGTATAAAAATCCAGGCAAAAAAAAGGCTTAGCTGGGATACCCAGAAAGCCCTTGAAGTGGTTCCAACTATTGGGGGAGGAACGCCGCACAGTGTGCCGATCAATCCTTATGCTGACAAATTCATATTAATGCTGCTTCAGTGCACTATTTTTGCAGTATTGCCACGCGCCGTCCGCTCATGAAGCACAGTAAACCACCCATCGCCGTCAACGCACTCAGGGCATAGAACATAGTGGGCGCCGGCGTGTGCAACAGCAGATAGCCACAGATCACCGGGCTCAGCGCGCCACCGAGGGCCGCGAGATTCTGCGCGCCGTAATAGCTGCCGCGCAGTTCTTCCGGGGCCAGGGTGTCGACGAAGAGGAATTCGGCCGGGTAAATGATCATTTCGCCGAGGGTGAAAATGAACATCGCCACGCACCAACTCACCAGGCTGTCAGCCAGGCTGAAACCGATCAACCCGAGGATGAACAGGCTGGTGCCGCCGGCAATCCAGTAGCGCAGTTGTTCGCGTTTAAGGAACCGGCCGATCTGGTATTGCAGCAGGATCACGCTGATGGCATTGCAGGCGAGCAGGGCGGCCATGGTTTCCAGGGCACGTTTGGTGTCTTGGGTGACCAGCAGGTATTGCGACAGGTACAGGGTGAAACGACCGTGCACCACGGTGCTGAGCAGGCAGCCGCAGGTGAACATGATCAGCGTGCGGTCGTTCTTCAGGGTGATCAGGGTTTTGAGGAAACTCTGGGGCTGGCCGATGGCGGGTATCTGGGCCGGGTCTTTGGGAATCCCGCTCATCAGGAAAATACTGAAGAACGCGATGCCGCCGGCAATCAGGAATGGCGCTGTTGGTTGCACCCCGGCGATTACCACGCCGAGCATGGGGCCGGTGGCGTAGCCGATGTTGGTCAGGGTGTAGCGCAGTGAGAAAGCCTTGGCGCGCTGGCCCACGGGCAGGTTTTCGCTGAGGATCGCCTTGGACCCGATCAGGAACAGCGCCGAGGCGGTTTCGGTGATCACCAGGGTAGCGGTGGTCAGGTAAAGATTTTCGGCGAAGGTCAGCAGCACGAAACCGATGGCGCTGGAGAGCATGGTCAGAATCAGCAACCGGCGTTTTTCGAGGCGGTCGATGATATAGCCGCCGTAAAGGGCGAGCAGGGTGGCGATAAACACCGCGATGCCCAGCAGCAGGCCGACGTCTTGTTGGTTGAGGCCGAGTTTGTTGCTCAGAAACAGGGTGAGCAACGGGCTGGTAATGGCGCGGCTGACGACGATGGTCAGCGAAACGATCATCAAGCGGCGGATGACGAGGGAGTAAGTGGCCACGGTGGGGCAAATGTCCTTATTCAGTTTCTGTAGTGATCGACGTGATACCGAGTTGCTTGCCATTCGCGGGCCAGCCTCGCTCCTACAGGGTTCGCGTATCGACACAAAACCTGTAGGAGCGAGGCTTGCCCGCGAAGAGGCCCGCACAGACAACGCCATACTCAAGCCAGCCACCGGTCAAGCAACCGAACCGATTCCAGTTCTTCCAGCCGCCACAACTGCTCAATCAATCCTTGCGCCTGCTGTCGCGGCATCACCCGCCCAGCCAGACTGAAGAATTTCTCCTCCAGCGCCTCATCACTCAGCGGATTGCCCGGCGCACCCAACGGAACCTCAACACACAGGCTCGCGTGTCGACCATCCACGGTCTGCAGGCTGACCACAGGCTCGCCATCCTCCGACAGTAGCGGGTCGACTTCAAGGCGAATGCGCGACATCCAATCAGCAATCCACGGGTGGTGGCGTTGTTCATCGTCATAGGCTTCCAACCGGCAATGACCATGGACCAATCGAGCCGAGAGGGCATAACGCAAACTCATCTGTGCCGCCGGCAGGGTGTTAATGTCCTGACCGCCACACATGTCCTGAAGGAATCCGCACAAAGAAACCTGAACGCTCTCGACCTGATCCGCGCTGACCTGCAATTGATCCAGCAACAGGCCCAATGCATCGATCGCCGAATGCGTACCCCGGCATGCCGCGTAGGGTTTGATCGAGCAGCGGGAGAGTTTCCACACATGCCCCAGTTCGGCATCCAGCGCCTCGGGCACGGCGGTATCCGCCGCGAGGGTCTTGAGAAAACCGCCCCAGACATCATCGAACAGCTTGGTCGGCCCGGTGATCCCTTGTTGAGCAAACCGCGCCGCCAGCAATCCACCTTCGGCGGCCCGACCGCTGTGGAGTTTTTTGCTTTGCGAGCCGTCATGAATGAAGGCCCAAAGACCGCCGCTGAAGCTACCGGCGATGCCCAGCGCCGCCAGGGTTTGTTGTGCATCCAGCCCCAGAATTCGCGCACTGGCCGCCGCCGCACCAAACACCCCGCACGTCGCCGTGGAGTGCCAACCGGCGCCGTTGTGGGCCGAGTAACTGCCGCAGGCTTCGAGTACCCGACGGCCGATTTCGTAGCCGATCACTACAGCGGTAATCAACTCGCGGCCATTTACCGGTGCTTCAGACATCGACACTGCGGCCATCACCGCCGGCAGCACCACCGCGCCGGAGTGGTCGCAGCCGCCGGTGTCGTCCAGCTCCAGGGCATGCGCGGCGATGCCGTTGAGCATGGCGGCCTGCGCTGCGCCGACTCGCTGATCGGTGCCCCAAACCAACGTGCTGCCGGCTTCACCCACGAAAACCTGACGCGCCTGCTTCGCCACATCGCTGCCAGACCCGGCCAGGGTTACGCCGAAGGTGTCGAGGATGTGTCGCCTGGCTTGCACGACCAATGCGGGTGGCAAATCTTCGAAGCGAGTATCGACGCAGAATTGCGCCAACCGCTCCATCCGCATGACCCCATCGTAGGCGCTACTTAAGGCTGCGATCCCTTGATCTTTCATACGCCGTAATCCCGGTAATGACGTTCATATACGGCCGCCGGATGATCCTCGGTCACGGGCGCTGCTGATTCGGCCCACCATTGAGCGACCTCGGCACCGGTGGCGATCCACACGTCGTCATGCCGTTGGATGCTTTGCAGCAATTCGCGCAACACGCCGATCCGCCCGGGCGTGGCGATAATCTCCGGGTGCAGCCGCAGCACGTAACACAGCCCGAATCGATGAAACCCGGCGAAGTCCATTTGCAAGTTGCCCAAGGTATGGCTGTAGGAGGCGATACGCGATTGCGCGGGAGGCACTGCCGGGCTGAGGTTGAAAGCGAAGTAGGGTTCGTCTTCCAACTCGTAGTGCAACGGCAGCTCGATCACTTCGGGCGCCGTCGGGTGAGCGAAAGGCAAGTCATCACCGCGCCATGACGAAGACCAGCGGATGCCGTGATCCCTCAAGGCCTCGATGAAACCCGGCGCACCATTGCCGGCGGGGATACGAAAGCCTGTCGGACGCTGACCGGTCAACGCGCTCAAGGCCGCGCAACCCTTGGCGACCTCGGTGCTTTGTTCGGCCAGCGTCAGGTTGTCGTAGTTCTGATGGCGATACCCGGCGCAGGCAATCTCATGCCCGCCGGCCTGGATCGCTCGGATGTGCTGCGGGTTTTCCTCGGCGACGATGCCGGGGATGCACCAACTGCTGGAAACGCCTAGTTCTTCGAACAAACCGAGCAAACGCTCGACACCGCGCTGAGTGCCGTAGCGCCACACCGATAAGGTCTTGTCGCGCCCGGCGACTTCCGGGGCCTGGGTGAGGATGCCGTGGATGTCGTTGTAATCGACGGTCAGCACCACGGCGCAGCGGTAGCCGTTGGGCCAGACAGTGGAATCAGCCATGGTGATGCTCCTTCAGCCACCAGTGGGCGACGTCGCGGCAGATGGCAAACCAGACGTCGTCGCGTTGGCGCATGTGCTCGAAGAGTTTTTCCAGCAATAGGATGCGTCCCGGTTTGCCGGTGATCTTGGGGTGGAACAAGGTGGTCAGGCACAACCCTTCATCCATGGCACCGTCGAACTCGCGGCACCAGTTGTCGAGGGTGAGCGCGTAGCTGGCGGTGCGGTCCAGTCCCGAAGGAAAGTCCGGCGCGCGGGTGTAGGCGAGTGAGGCGTAGTCGTCCATTTCCCAGCGGCCGGGGATTTCCACCAGTGGCGTATCGAAGCCCGGCACGTTGACCAGATACGGCCGGTCATCGCCGCGCATGCTGCTGGAATAAGTCACGCCGGCGTCCACCAGCATGGCCGGTGTTTCGGCCCGCCAGTCGCCGGATGGCGTGCGGAAACCTTCGGCGCGGATGTTCAGGTGTTTCCAGAACACCTCACGGGATTTGTGCATCACGTCCTTCTGCTGGTCCAGCGTCAGGGCGTAAAAGGATTCGTGTTTGTAGCCGTGGTACGCCACCTCATGCCCGCGCTCGACGATTGCCTGGCACTGTTTCGGCCAGTTCTCCACGACCCAGGCCGGGACGAAAAACGTCGTCGGGATCCGGAACTCATCCAGCAAATCGAGAATCCGCGGCAGCGCCCGATAGGGGCCGTAACCACCGAAACCGAAATACTCGGGTTTACGCCAGATCGAGCCGTTGAGCATGGCATCGCCGGTCGGGCCATCAAGGTCGAAGGCCAGGGCGAGGCAGGCCTTATGTTGGTCGGGCCAGGCGGGTTGGGGTGAGGAGGACATGTGGTGCTCCAGCTATTTATAGGTAAAACACAGTCCATGTAGGAGCGAAGCTTGCTCGCGAAGAGGGCGGTACATTCAACATCCATGTCACCTGTCAGATTGCTTTCGCGGGCAAGCCTCGCTCCTACGGGGCAAGCATTACTTGCCGGCGTTGATGGTCACGGTCTTGATCGCGCCCAGTTCCAGGTCCCATTTTTTCAGGATCGCCTGGTAGCTGCCGTCATCGACCATGCTCTGCATCGCCACTTTCACCGCTTCACTCAGCTCAGGCTTTTTCTTGCTCACGCCCAGCCCGGTGAACTGCTTGGAAATCGGCAGGCCCACGGTTTTGTACATGTCCTTTTCCTGGGTCTTGAGGTACGGCAGGGTTTCGCTGCCCTGCATGGCCGCGTCGATACGGCTTTGACGCAGTTGCGCGCGGGCGTCGGCCGAGCCTTCGGTGCCGATCACGTTGATCGCAGGCTTGCCGGCGGCTTCGCAGTTGGCCTTGCTCCACTCGGCGATTTCCGCCGGGAAGGTCGTACGTCGGCTGGTGCCGACTTTCTTGCCGCACAGGTCGATGATCTCGTTGGTGTCCTTGTTTTTCTGCAAGGTGTAGAACTGCGGACCGCTGGTGAAGTAGTCGACGAAGGTCACACTGGCCTGACGCTCGGCGGTGTCGGTCATGCCCGACATCACCATGTCGACGCGGTCGGTGGTCAGCGCGTTGATCATTTGCTCAAAGCCGGTTTCCTGCCATTTGATCTTCACGCCCAGCCGCTCGGCGAGGGCGTTGCCCAGGTCATAGTCGAGACCTGTGAGGGTATTGGTGGCCGGGTCCTTGAAATCCATCGGCGGGTAGTTCGGCATGATTGCCACAACGACCTCACCCTTGTCCTTGATGCTGGCCGGTAGCTCGGCGGCCCAAGTGAAACTGGAAGCCATAACGCCTGCGAGTACTGCTGGAATAACGAAATTCTTCATGGTCGTTCTCTTATGAGTGTTGTTACGCAGCTCTTGGTTTCCGAGGCTAGCGCTTAGGTTCGAACGGCAGAAATGAAGCTTTGGGTGCGTGGGTTTTGTGGACTTATTAGTATTTCTTCGGGGCTTCCAGCCTCCACGATCTGTCCCTCGTCCATGAACACCATGCGGTTGGAAACCTCGCGAGCGAAGCCCAGTTCATGGGTGACGACGATCATGGTCATGCCGGTCTGCGCCAGATCGCGCATCACCGACAGCACCTCACCGACCAGTTCCGGGTCGAGTGCCGAAGTGGGTTCATCGAACAGCATCAGCTTGGGGCGCATGGCCAACGCGCGGGCAATCGCCACCCGTTGTTGCTGACCGCCCGACAGTTCGATCGGGTAGCTGTTGCGCTTGTCGGCCAGGCCGACGCGAGCGAGCAATTCCAAGGCTTCTTCGTGCGCTTCTTTGGGCGAACGCTTGAGCACCTGGCATGGCCCTTCGATGATGTTTTGCAGCACAGTCATGTGCGGGAACAGGTTGAAACGCTGGAACACCATGCCAGTGGCCAGGCGCTGACGGGCGATCTGCGACTCGTTGAGTTCGTGCAGTTTGTTGCCGACGATGCGGTAACCCACCAGTTCGCCGTCGACCCACAGCCCGCCCTTGTCGATTTTTTCCAGCTGATTCACGCAGCGCAGCAGGGTGCTTTTGCCGGAGCCGGACGGGCCGATGATGCACAGCACTTCGCCTTGCTCGACCTCGATGTTGATGTCCTTGAGCGCGTGGAAATGGTCGTAGTACTTGTTCAGGCTCACGGCCTTGACGATGCTTCTCATGTTGAACTCCTCAAGAACGCTTGCCGGCGCCGCGAGCGAAACGACGCTCCAGACGACTTTGACCAAAGGACAGAACAGTGACGGTGGCCAGGTACCAGATACCGGCGACGATCAGCAGCTCCATCACGCGGGCGTTGGCGTAGTAGATGTTCTGGGCGTTGTAGAGCAGTTCCGAGTACTGAATGACACTCGCCAGGGAAGTCATTTTCACCATGCCGATGAACTCGTTGCCCACCGGAGGAATGATGATCCGCATGGCTTGGGGCAGGATGATCCGGCGCAATGCTTGCAAGCGCGGCATGCCGATCGACTTGGCGGCTTCGTACTGCCCGGTGTCCACCGAGAGCAGGCCGGCGCGCACCACTTCGGCGGTGTAGGCGCCCTGGTTGATGCTCAAGCCGAGGAGGGCGGCCACGAAGGGCGTCATCAGGCTCACGGTGTCCATTTCGAACAGACCGGGAATGCCGATGGTGGGGAAAATCAGCGCCAGGTTGAACCACAGCAGCAGCTGCAAAATCAGCGGCGTACCGCGGAACAGCCAGGTGTAGATAAGCGCTACGTAGCGCAGGATCGGGTTGGCCGACATGCGCATGATCGCCGTGATTACCCCGAACACGATGCCCAGCGCCATCGCCAGCACCGCCATGACGATGGTGTTGACCAGGCCCCACATAATTGCCTGAGAGGTGAGGAACTGGCCGATGTACGACCATTCGATCTTGCCCTCGGCGAAGGCCCGCACCAGGCCGACAATCGCAATCACGATCACCGTGGCGAAGAAAATCCGCCCGTAGTAACGCCGTGGCACATGCTGGTACTGGGTGATATCGAACTGGTTTTCCGCCAGTTTGCGCTCCGCCTGGAGTCGTTCTGCCTGAGTCTGGCTCATGTTGTTTCTCCGTACGCTGGTATTTCAAGTCATGCACAGTCCCTGTAGGAGTGAAGCTTGCTCGCGAAGGCGGTGGGTCAGTTGTAATCAGTGTTGACTGACCCACTGCCTTCGCGAGCAAGCTTCGCTCCTACAGGAGTTCGCCGTGAATCAGAGACGGAAACCCTGATAGTTCTCGGTCCATTGCTGCTGGGCTGCGAGGGCAGTCTTCAGTCGGCCGATCTGCTCGCGCACTTGTTGCGGTGCGGTGCCGCCCCAGCCACTGCGGGCGGCGATGGCGGCTTCAAGGGTCAGGCTGTCGCGCACTTCAGGCGTGAGACGTGGATCGATCTCGGCCAGCAGCGCCGGGGACGCTTCCCACAATTCGATGTCGTGCTTCTCGCAGGCCTGGACCAGTGCGCCGGTGATTTCGTGTGCTTCCTTGAATGGCACGCCGCGCACCGCCAGCCAGTCGGCCACTTCGGTGGCGAGGGTGAAGCCCAGCGGTGCCTGACGACGCAGTTCTTCGACGTTGACCTTCATGGTCGCGACCATTCCGGCCATGGCCGGCAGCACCAGCAACAAGGTGTCGACGCTGTCGAGCACGCCGTTCTTGTCTTCACTCAAGTCGCGGTTGTACGACAGCGGCAGGGATTTGAGGGTCGACAGCAAACCCGTCAGGTTACCGATCAGGCGGCCAGCCTTGCCCCGGGCCAGTTCGGCGATGTCGGGGTTTTTCTTCTGCGGCATGATCGAACTGCCGGTGGCGTAGGCATCGTCCAGCGCCACCCAGCGAAATTGCCGCGACGACCACAGGCAGAATTCTTCGGCGAGGCGGGAAATGTTGATCCCCAGCATGCTGGCGATAAACAGGAACTCGGCAACGTGATCGCGGCTGGCCACGGCGTCGATGGAGTTTTCGCAAACACCGCTGTAGCCCATTTCCTTGGCCGACTGCTGCGGCAGGCGAGCAATGGCGGAACCGGCCATGGCCGCCGCGCCGAGTGGCGACAGCGAGGTGCGCACGTCCCAATCCACCAGACGCTGCACGTCGCGCAGCATCGACTGGGCGTGGGCCAGCAAGTGGTGAGCGAAGACGATCGGCTGGGCCTGTTGCAGATGAGTGAAACCCGGGCAGATGCTCTCGATGTGTTGCTCGGCCTGATCCACCAGCGCTTGTTGCAACGCCAGCACTTCGACAGCCAGGGTACGCACGTGATCACGCAGGAACAGGCGCAGGTCGTTGGCGGTCTGGTCGTTGCGCGAGCGGCCGGCGCGCAGCTTGCCGCCCAGTGCGCCGAGGCGTTCGGTCAGCAGGCGTTCGATGAAGGTGTGGACGTCTTCGTCGTCCAGCGTCGGCGCGATGCTGCCGGCACGGAAGTCATCACCGATACGCTCCAGGGCGTCGAGCATGGTCTGGGCTTCCTGCTCGCTCAACAGCCCTGCGCGCTGCAATTCCCGGGCATGCGCCTTGGAACCGGCGAGGTCATACGGGGTGAGGCGAAAGTAGCGCTCGGGGCAACGGGACAGGGCCGCCAGGGCTTCGGACGGGCCGCTCTTGAAGCGGGCACCCCAGAGACGGTCGGTGGTTTGAGACATTGTTGTTTTCCTCGTCGGTAAAGCGAACTGAAATCGATGTGCCGAGCCCGAAGCACCCGCCGCAAATCAATTGGGCGTGGTTAGGCCAAAGCAGTTTTCAAGAGGGCAGTTGCATCGTTGCGAGAGCTGATCGAAGTGTCAGCTTTTAATAGTTCGAAATCAGTGAGTTGGCACTGATCTGCGGGATTTATTAACGGTTGCCAAGCCTTGTTTTCTGTGTTCATTATTATTGGTCGGCTATGTTTTTGTTGTTGGACACAGATTGTTGAATAGGGCGCCAGAGGTAAATAAGCATTATGGAAACCCCACTTTCCAATTCCGGAAACCCGCCGCCAAAAACGGTGCATCGGGCTCCGCTGGCCCTCAGTGGTCTGGACTTCAAACTGCTCAAAGTGTTCAAGGCTGTGGTCGAGGCCGGCGGCTTCAGCGCAGCGCAAAATGAGCTGAATGTGGGCCTGGCGGCCATCAGCAAACAAATCTCCGACCTGGAGATTCGCATCGGTATGCGCCTGTGCACCCGAGGACGGGAAGGTTTTCACCTGACCGAAGAAGGGCGTTTGGTGTACCAGGCGTCAATCGATTTATTTGCCTCGGTCGATAACTTTCGTGATCGGCTTAGTTCAGCGCAGAACGAACTTATTGGCGACCTTGGGGTGGGCGTTATTGATAATACGATCACCGACGATAATTCGCCGTTAGTTGCGGCGCTTAGAAAGATAAATGAAGTGTCGCCGAAAGTAAGGTTTCAACTTCAGGCGTCTCAGTTAGATGAGGTGGAAAGAGGCGTAGTCGAAGGGCGTTTAGTGGCCGGGATCGTGCCGGTTTATCAGAAAAGGGAAGAGTTCGATTACTTCCCGCTTTATGAAGAACGCTCGTACGTGTATTGCGCCGTCGGCCATCCACTGTTCTCGATGGCGGAGACGGAGATGGGCAGCAATGTGCTGCTGGATTACGAGTGCATCAACCACCGCTATGCGATCCATCGGGACAAACTGGATTTTGCCCGCTATGACAGTTTTTCCGCCTCGGCGACTCAAGTGGAAGCCGTGGCGCTGCTGGTCAAGACCGGCCGTTTTGTGGGTTTTCTGCCCGAGCATTACGCAGCAACTTTGGTGGCTCAGGGACAGTTTCGGGCAGTGCGTCCGGACCTGATCAACATCGTCACGCCGTTCAATCTGATCCTGCGCCACAACACCGTGCGCAGTCCGCTGGTAAAGGCGTTTGCCCAGGCGCTAGGGGTGGATTTGAAGGCGCCGGTTTGACGTCAAGCGTAAGTGTTCAAGCATGGCTAACAATAACCAACAGACAATACTTCTATGTAGGAGCTGCCGCAGACGGCGATCTTTTGATCTTGATCTTCGGCAACTTCGAAGCCGCCAAAAGATCGCAGCCTTCGGCAGCTCCTACAAGGGCGTGGTGCGGCGCCAGATAATCGTTTGATCGAAATACCGGCGACGTAGCCTTCGGTAACTGCTATAGGCCTGCGTACACCGAGCTTTATGTAGGAGCTGCCGCAGGCTGCGATCTTTTGATCTTGATCTTCAGCAACTTCAAGGCCGCGAAAGATCGCGGCCTTCGGCAGCTAGCGGCGCGTCACGCCACGACCGAGGCTGCTGGCCATTGCTGATGGGGAATCGGCAGGTTGCGCGATTCACCGCGGCCCATCGGAAAGTACAGGAAGCCGCTGCGGGCCAGGCGTTCGGCGTCGTACAGGTTGCGCCCGTCGAAGATCACCGGTGCATTCAAACGTTGCTGGATCAGGTTGAAGTCAGGCGCCTTGAACTGCTGCCATTCGGTGCAGATGATCAGCGCGTCGGCCCCCGCGAGCACCGATTCCGGCGTGCCCATGAGCATCAGTTTCGATTCGTCGGGGTAAAGGTGTTGGGTTTCCTGCATCGCTTCCGGGTCGAACGCTCGCACATGGGCCCCGGCGGCCCATAGCGACTCCAGCAGCACCCGGCTCGGCGCATCGCGCATGTCGTCGGTGTTGGGCTTGAAGGCCAGGCCCCACACGGCGAAGGTCCTGCCGCGCAAATCGCCTTGGTAGAAGGCGTTGATGCGTTCGAACAGTTTGTGTTTCTGCCGCTGGTTGATGGCTTCCACCGCTTGCAGCAGGTCGCTGGAGCAATGGGCCTGTTCGGCACTGTGAATCAGCGCGCGCATGTCCTTGGGGAAGCACGAGCCACCGTATCCGCAGCCGGGATAGATGAAGTGGTAACCGATGCGCGAATCGGCACCGATGCCCAGTCGCACCGATTCGATATCGGCGCCCAAATGTTCGGCCAGCTCGGCGATCTGGTTGATGAAACTGATCTTGGTCGCCAGCATGCAGTTGGCGGCGTATTTGGTCAGCTCGGCGCTGCGCAGGTCCATGAACATGATGCGGTCATGGTTGCGGTTGAACGGCGAGTAAAGGTCGCGCATCACGTCGCGTACGTCATCGCGTTCACAGCCAATCACGATGCGGTCCGGGCGCCGGCAATCGGCCACGGCCGAACCTTCCTTGAGAAACTCGGGGTTGGAGACAATATCGAACTGCAACAGCCGACCGACCTTGAGCAGGCACTTTTCGATATGCGCGCGCAGCGTATCGCCCGTGCCCACCGGCACCGTGGATTTCTCCACCAGAATCACCGGTTGTTCACGGTGACGCGCCACTGCTTCACCCACCGACAGCACGTATTTCAGGTCCGCCGAACCATCATCCCGCGAAGGCGTGCCGACGGCGATGAACAACACCTGGCCGTGCTGCACCGCGAATTTTTCGTCCGTAGTGAACTGCAGCCGTCTGGCTTCCAGGCTTTCGCGCACCAGACTGGCCAGCCCCGGCTCGAAGATACTGACGTGGCCTTGTTGCAGCAACGCGACTTTGTTCTCGTCAATGTCCATGCACACCACGTCGTGGCCAACTTCAGCCAGGACAGCGGCTTGCACCAAGCCAACATAACCGCTGCCAAATACACTGATTTTCATGGAGCTCTCCTGAGAGGGGGCGCGTGAGCATTGATCGTGATGACACCAAGGATGACCAGCGCCACCCCAAGTGTTTTCGAAAGACTGAAGGCTTCGTTGAACAGCGGCAGGCTGGCGGCCAGCACGTACACCAGCGCATAGCTGATGCTCAGCAGCGAATAGGCCCGACCCAGGGGCAAATCCCGCAGGGCGGCGAGCCAGGTGAACATCGACACGGCATAGGCGAGGATGGCGGCCAGCACGACGGCCACGGCGGACACATCGACGCTGCCGTTACTCAAGGCGGATATCAATTGTTCGGGATGGGGCAAGCGGGTCATGCTCCAGCGCATGCCAAGCTGTGCGGCGCTGCCCAGCAATACGCTGATCAGGGCGAAGGCGAGTCCGCGATGCAGGCTCATGCGTGTTGCCCCAGCAACGCCACGCCGGCGATCACCAGCGCCACGCCCAGCCAGTGACGGCGGTCGATGGTTTCGTGGAAGACGAAGCGCGCGACCAGTGTGATCAACACGAAATTCAGACTGAGCATGGGATAGGCGACGCCGACTTCGAGGCGCTGCAACACCAGCAGCCAGACCAGCAAGCCCAATCCCAGAGCGGCGAGTGCCAGCCACAGCCACGGTGAGCGCAGTTTCTCGCCCCAGGTCGACGCCTTGCCGCGCCAACTTTCCACGGCGTACTTCTGGGCGATCTGGCCCAGGCAGGTCAGCAGGCAGGCAGCCAATACGAGCAGCAGGCTCATGAGGCCTCCTGAGGCAAAATCAGCATCATCAGATTGCCTTGTTCATAACGTTTGCCATCCTTGGGCAGTCGCTGGTGGGCTTCGAGCAGCCGCGGTTGCTGAATCAGGATAGGCCAGGCCATGTTTCAATTCGTCTATCGTGTTGTTTCCAGTCAAGCAGACGTTCGGTATTGGCGATGCCTGGTTTCGCCGACAACCCAAGAAGCCACCATTGACTTTCCAGTCCATGGTCGGCAGCGTGACGGCCCGGCTGGCTCAATGGATGACGGGAGCCTGCGTATTTATTCATTTCAAGGCCCGTTTCATTGATTGACTTACCTGCTACTGAATCCCTCGTTTCAAAAGCCAACCCATTGACCCTGTACCTGGCGCGTCTGGCACCATCCAGCCAGTTGACCATGCGTTATGTGTTGCAGGACGCCGCCGACCGTCTGGACTTCGAAGACATGAACATCGAAGAGATTCCCTGGCATCAACTGCAGCCCGAGGATGTCGTTGCACTGGTGGCGACCTTGCGCGAAGACGGCTACGCGCCAAATACCTCGTCGCTCTACGTTAATGCGGTACGTGGAGTGATGAACGAAGCGTGGCGCATGAGCCTGATCAGTCAGGAGCACCTGCTGAAAATGCGCTCGGTCAAAGGCATTGCCGGTACGCGACTGTCCCAGGGGCGCAACCTCAAGCGCACTTTGATTCGCGACTTGATGGAGGTGTGTGCCGCCGACCCACGGCCACAAGGGCTACGGGACGCGGCCATCATCGGGATTCTGTACGGTTCGGGGATGCGCAAATCGGAATCGGTGAATCTCGATCTCGCCCAGGTGGATTTCACCGAGCGCAGCTTGTGCGTCACCGCCAAGGGCAACAAACAGCTGATCAAGTACGCGCCGGCCTGGGCCTTCGCCAAACTGGATGCGTGGCTGGAGTTGCGGCGTTCGCAGTTAAAGGAGGGCGAAACGGACGACCCGTTCCTGTTCAACCGTATCCGCCGTGGCAGCCACATTACCCGCGAGCGCATCACCAAGCATGCGATCTACTACATCGCCCGGCAACGCGGTGCGCAGGTCGGGGTGAAAATCATGCCGCACGATTTCCGGCGTTCGTTCATTACCCGAGTGATTGAAGAGCACGACCTGTCGATCGCGCAGAAACTGGCCCACCACAGCAACATCCAGACCACCGCCAATTATGATGTGCGCGACGATAATGAACGCCGTCGGGCGGTTGATCGTTTTGATCTTTGACGATGTCATGCCGCTGTCGCTATTTTGCTGACGGACAGCCCCGCGAAGCGCCCATTACGGTCTGACTGATGGCGGCAGCTAACCGTTTCACATTGTTCTGATGGGCTACCACCAGATCGTCGATGTTCGGGCCCGAAGGAGTCTGCAACGTGCTGCGACAGCTGATCAGTGCCGCATCGCCATTGCCGAGACTGCGCAAGCGCCATCTGACGTCGATCAACGCATATTGGCCGGGAATCGAATCAAAGCGCTGAACGTCCAGACGCAACGACACTCTGCGTTGCAGGTTATTGTTGACCAGTTGATCGACAAGGGCGCTGCGTAGTTCGTCCACCAGACTCGCACCCCACCATTCTGTTTCGAGAATTGCGAGGCCGGCGTTGCCCTGACGAATGACGATCTGCGGGCGGTCGACCTGGGGCGGCACGGTGATCGCTTCGATCTGAATTTCCGCGCCGCTGCTGCTTGCGACGCCCGGTTGGGCCGGGGTCAGGGTGTGGAACCGAATCGGGTCGCTGCTGCACGCGGTGAGCAACAACAACGCGGTGACCAGCGTGATCTTTAGCGAAAAAGCCATGGGTGTTGCTCCTGTGGTCAGTTGCGCGGTGGCGGCTGCAAGTCTATCGGCGCGGCGTTGTCGGGACGGCCGCGAATCAGCGATTCAGGGTTCCGGCCCAGATAATCCGAGAGCTCACGCAACGAGCGCGACATGCGCCCGAGTTCGTTGAGAGTGTCGTTCAGTTGTTCCCGTTGCGGCGAATCGTCGGCGAGGGTCGAACTCGCTGATTGCAACGTTTTGCTGACGTCCGACAGGGTGGTCTGCACGCCAGGCAACGTTTTGGCGTTGAACTGCGCGAGGCCTTTACGCAACTCGACGAGGTTGCTGTCGAGGTTGCCGGCAATGCGCTCGATTGGCAGCTGATTGATCTTGTTGACCATGCCTTCGAGTTTTTCCTGCAACTGCTCGAGGCTGCCAGGTATGGTGGGCACACTGACGGGACGGGCGGTCGGATCGAATACGACTTTCTCGGCTTTGGGGTAGAAGTCGAGCGCGATGTAGAGCTGACCGGTCAACAGATTGCCGCTACGGGCCTGAGCCCGCAGGCCGTTCTCGATGAAGCTGCCCATCAGTCTTATGCCAGCGGCTTCATCATTGGGATCATGGTTCAAGGCCTTAAGCATCTTGGCGTGGGCCTGGCCGAGTCGTTGGGGGTAGATCATGATGCCGACATTGAGCGGAAAACTGCGTTTTTTCGCGTCGAAATCCAGATTGATCGACACGACTTTGCCGAATTCCACGCCGAGGAACTCCACCGGCGCATCGATCTTGAGCCCGCGCAAGGCCTGATCGAAACGCAGGCTCAAGTACTGCCCTTTACCGTGGGGGGGAGCGAGGGCGGTTTGCTGATCGACGAACAGGTCGAAGGTTTTATTCTCGCTGGCTGGCTGATCGTTGGGGCTGTATTCCGGTGCGCGAAACGCAATGCCACCCACCAACAAGGACGACAAGGACTCGGTACTCACCGCAAAACCGTTGGCACCCACGCTCACATCGATACCACTGGCGTTCCAGAACCGGGTGTTCTCCGTGACAAAGACGTCATTGGGCGAATGCACGAAGACTTCGATGTTCACCCCTTTGCCATCGGCATCCAGTGCATACGCCACCACTTGCCCGACCGGAATCTTGCGGTAGTAGAGGGGGGAGCCGATATCCAGCGAGCCGAGGTCCTGAGTGTGCAGCATGAAGCGTTTACCCGGCTCGCCATAGGTAATGGGTGGCGGATTTTCCAGCCCCGTGAAGTGTTTGGAACGGGCATTGGCCTGACCGATGTCGGCGCCAATGTAGTCACCCGACAGCAGCGTATCGATGCCCGAGACGCCGCCGGCACCAATACGCGGGCGCACGACCCAGAATTGCGAATCTTCGCGGGTGAAGCTCTCAGCCTGTTTGTCGAGTTTGATCGTGGCGTTGACGCTTTTCTGGTCGTTGCTCAGTTTCACGTCCGAGACATGGCCGATGACCACGTTGCGATACTTGACCTCGGTCTTGTTGGCCGTGAGGCCACTGCCGGTCTTGAAGGTGACGGTGATGGTCGGGCCTTCCTGCATCCAACTGTGCACCACCAGGGAAATCCCCACGAGCACTGCGACAATCGGCACGATCCACACCAGCGAAACGCTGAAGCGACGGGTCTTGATACTGGCCTGGCCGGGGGGTTGCGGCCCATCAGTGGCTTGCGATTTCATCCGTGAGCTCCTCGTTTGGTGGGTTGTCCCGCGCCTTATCCCAGATCAGTCGCGGGTCGAAACTCATTGCCGACAGCATGGTGAACACCACCACCAGACCAAAAAACAGAATGCCCACGCGTGGTTCGATATCGCCCAGAGCCTGAAATTTCACCAGCGCCGCGACCAGCGCGACCACAATCACATCGAGCATCGACCAGTAGCCGATCAGCTCGACGAATCGATAAAGCTTCGAACGCTCCTTGCGCGCCCAAAGGCTGCCGCGTTGCACCGTGATCAGCAGCAGGGAAAGGGCAACGAACTTGATGCCCGGAACCGCGATACTGGCGATGAAAATGATCAGGGCAATATCCCACGCACCGTGCGCCCAGAACTCCAGCACACCGCTCATGATGGTGCTGTCGGACCCGCTGCCGAACAGACTGGTGTTCATGACCGGCAGCAGATTGGCCGGGATATAAAACACCAGTGAGGCCAGCAGGTAGGCCCATGTCCGGGTCAATGAGTTGGCTTTACGGGCATGCAATGGCGCGCCACAACGTTGGCATTCGTGAGGGTTGTCGGTTATGTCGCAGGCCAGGCCACAGCTATGGCACAGGCACAGGTTGAGTTCGCTGGCGAGTGGTGGCCTGTTCATAGGACGTCCCACAAATCACGCACATCGCGCCCGGCGATGCGGATCAACAGCAGACTCAGAACGGCCAGGGCAAACAGGCCGATGCCGGGTATGACATCCAGCAACCCGGCGAGTTTGAACACCGCGACCATGGCGGCCAGCAGACAGACCTCGAGCATGCTCCAGGGCCTGAGGGTTTCCAGCCAGCGCATGCACACTTTGAAACCGGGCGAGCGCCGATGCACGAGGGCGAAGCTCAGGACCCAGATCAGCAACACAAGTTGAAAAAGCGGCGCAATGATGATGGATATCGCCGCCACCAGCGCAATAAAAGTGATAGGTCCCTGGCTTAATGCCAATACCGAATCCCACAGCGTCGCACTGTTTTTCAGGCCCTTCATGCTGATGCTCATGACGGGATAGAAATTGGCGAAAATCCACAGCATTGTTGCCGTGAAGGCCAAGGCCAGACGCTGCTCCACCGACAGTCCGTTATAACGCTGGAGCACACCGCCGCAGCATGTGCACAGGGCTTTTTGATGTTTGGCGAGCGTGACTTTTTCATACACGCAGTCGCAGTGCTCGCAGATAATCAGTTGGTCAGTCGTAGCCATAGGCCGCACTCGCCAGGAGACAGGAAAGTCAGAGCACTCCCTCAATATAGAAGTGACTTGGGATTGAGCAAATTAAAAGACTGATCAAGGGGAGGCAATGAGCTCCTACGAGGGGAGGTAGTCAGCCGGACAATTTGCGGCAGCTCCTGTAAGGGTTTTCAACCGAGCAACTCGCGCAGGCGATACCAGAACATGCCGAGGGCCAGCAGTGGTGAACGCAGGACTTTTCCACCGGGGAAGGTCATGTGCGGCACGGCGCTGAAAACGTCCAGCCCCTTGCTGTGTCCGGCATGAATCGCTTCGGCCAGCAGCCGTGCGCACCAATGGGTCACGTTCAGGCCATGACCGGAGTAACCCTGGGCGTAGAATACGTTCGGGTACTGGCTCAAGCGCCCGGCCTGGGGGAAACGGTTGGCCGTGATGCCGATCATGCCGCCCCATTGATAGTCGATGCGCACATCCGCCAACTGCGGGAAGACCTTGAGCATTTTTGGCCGCATATAAGCGCCGATATCCTCTGGATCGCGCCCGGAATAATGGCAGGCACCGCCGAACAACAAGCGTCGATCCGCCGAGAGCCGATAGTAATCGAGGCCGACTTTCTGGTCGCACAGCGCCAGGTTCTGCGGGATCAATTGCGCGGCAACCTCAGGAGCCAAAGGCTCGGTGGCGATGATGTAGCTGCCCGCCGGTAAAACCTTGCCGCTCAGGTGTGGTTCGAGTTCTTCCAGGTGCGCGTTGCAGGCCAGCACCAGACTGCCGGCGCGTACCGTGCCGCCGGCACAGCGAATCTGCACGGTGCTGCCGTGAATCAACTCCAGCACCGGGCTTTGCTCGAATATTCGCACCCCGAGGGACTCGGCAACGCGCGCTTCGCCAAGCACCAGGTTCAGCGGATGCAAATGCCCCGAACCCATGTCGATCAGGCCGCCGGCATAAACATCGGAGCCCACCACTTGCTGGCGGATCTGCTCGGGGCCGACAAGTCGGGTTTCATGGGCGTAACCCAGTTCGGCGAGGCTTTGCAGTTCAGCCTTGAACGCCGCGAACTGCGCCGGGGTGTTAGCGAGTTCGCAGAAACCCCAACGCAGGTCGCAATCGATCCCATGCTCGCGGATGCGATTGCCCACCAGTTCGACTGATTCGATGCCCGCACGCTCCAAATATCGAACGCCGTCCTGACCGACATATCGGGCGAAACCGCTGACGTCATGGCCGATGCCGCGAATCAGCTGCCCGCCGTTACGCCCGCTGGCGCCCCAGCCGATTCGCCGGCCTTCGAGCAGAATCACCGAGAGCCCGCGTTGCGCCAGTTCGATCGCGGTATTGACCCCGGTAAAGCCGCCGCCCACCACGCAGACATCGGCCTCAAGATCGGCGTCCAACGTGGGGTAGGGTGTCATGCCCTTGGCCGATGCGGCGTAATAGGAATGAGCGTGTTCGTTGTCATACTGGTTCATTGGTTGGACTTCACTTTGCTCCAGGACCGGGTCATCAGCCGCATGATCGCCTGAGGCGGGGTGGTTGAGATGTAGAGTTTGTCGAGGACTTCCTGAGGAGGATAGACCTCTGGATTATTGACCAGCTCCGGGTCCATGTATTGCTTGGCCGCCGGGTTCGGATTGGCGTAACCGACCGAGGCGCTGACCTTGGCGATCACTTGCGGGTCCAGCAGGTAGTTGATGAAGGTATTTGCCTCTTTCGGGTTGTTGGCGTCGGCAGGAATCGCCAGCAAGTCGAACCAGAGGTTGCTGCCTTCCTTGGGAATCGAGTAGGCGATGTTCACGCCATTCTTCGCTTCCTTGGCCCGGTTTGCGGCCTGGAACACATCGCCCGAATAGCCGAACGCGACGCAAATATCGCCATTGGCCAAGTCCGACACGTACTTGGACGAATGAAAATAGGTGATGTAAGGCCGGAGGGTCAGCAGTTTAGCCTCGGCTTTTTTAAAGTCTTCGGGGTTCTCGCTGAGTGGGTCCATGCCCATGTAGTTCAGGACCGCCGGGAACACTTCATCCGCCGAATCCATCATCGACACGCCGCACTGACTGAGCTTCTTCAGGTTCTCCGGTTCGAAAAACACTGCCCAGGAATCGATGCGATCGATGCCCAGCACCTGCTTGACCTTGTCGACGTTGTAGCCAATACCGTTGGTGCCCCACAGGTACGGCACCGAATGTTCATTACCCGGATCGTTTTTTTCCAGCAAGGCCAGCAGTTTCGGGTCGAGGCTTTTCCAGTTGGGCAACTGCGAGCGATCCAGTTTCAGGAACGCGCCGGCCTTCACCTGACGTGCGAGAAAATGGTTGGAGGGCACCACCACGTCATAACCCGTGCGGCCGGCGAGCAGTTTGCCCTCCAGGGTTTCGTTGGAATCGAACACGTCGTAGATCACCTTGATCCCGGTTTTCGCCTGGAAGTCGACGAGGGTGGTCTCGCCAATGTAATCGGTCCAGTTGTAGACGTTCACACTTGGCTGAGCTTGTGCAGTGGCGCTGAACAGCAAGGCCAGCGAGACCGGAACCACGGATTTCAATAGATGCATATCGACACCTCTTTTAATTGTTTTTTGATGTTGATCGTTCCCACGCTCTGCGTGGGAATGCCTCAACGGACGCTCCGCGTCCGCTTCTGGGACGCAGAGCGTCCCGGGCTGCGTTCCCACGCAGAGCATGGGAACGATCGAGTGCTAGACACTAAGCAGCAGGAACTCCCGCTCCCAGGAGCTGATCACGCGCTTGAAGTTTTCGTGTTCGGCCCGCTTGACCGCGACGTAACCGCGGACGAATTTGCTCCCCAGATAACGCTCGATGGTTTCGCACTCTTCCATGCGCGTCAGGGCGTCCTCGATGGTGATCGGCAGGCGCAGATTGCGCCGCTCGTAGGCGCGGCCCTGCACCGCGGCGCTCGGTTCGACCTTCTCGACCATGCCCAGATAACCGCACAACAGGCTCGCGGCAATTGCCAGATAAGGGTTGGCATCGGCGCCCGGCAAGCGGTTTTCCACGCGCATGGCGTCCGGGGTGGAGGTCGGTACGCGCAGGCCGACGGTGCGGTTTTCTTCGCCCCATTCAACGTTGACCGGCGCCGAGGTGTCGGGCAGGAAGCGGCGGAACGAATTGACGTTGGGCGCGAACATCGGCAGCACTTTGGGAATGTACTTTTGCAAGCCGCCGATGTGGTGCAGGAACAGCTCGCTCATTTGCCCGTCGGCATCGGCGAAAATCGGCTGGCCGGTGGCGATGTCCACCACGCTTTGATGGATATGCATGGCGCTGCCGGGTTCGTCACCGATGGGTTTGGCCATGAAGGTCGCGGTGACGTTGTGCTTGAGTGCCGCTTCGCGCAGGGTGCGTTTGAACACGGTGATCTGGTCTGCCAGGTCGAGCGCATCGCCGTGACGGAAGTTAATTTCCATCTGCGCCGGGCCGTCTTCGTGGATCAGCGTGTCGAGGTCCAGGCCCTGGAGTTCGCACCAGTCGTAGACGTCTTCAAACAGTGGGTCGAACTCGTTGGCGGCGTCAATGGAAAACGACTGACGACCGCTTTCCGCACGGCCCGAGCGTCCCAGTGGTGCCTTGAGCGGCAAGTCCGGGTCTTCGCAGCGTTGGGTCAGGTAAAACTCCATTTCCGGCGCGACAATCGGCTGCCAGCCTTTGTCGGTGTAGAGCTGCAGGACTTTCTTCAGCACGTTGCGTGGCGACAGTTCGATGGGATTGCCGAACTTGTCGAACGTGTCGTGGATCACGATGGCGGTCGGCTCGATGGCCCATGGAATGACGTAAACCGCGTCGGAAACGGGCTTGCAGACCATGTCGATGTCGGCCGGATCGAGCAGGTCGTAGTAGATGTCGTCGTCGACAAAGTCCCCGGTTACCGTTTGCAACAGCACACTTTCCGGCAGGCGCATGCCTCGCTCATGCAGGAATTTGTTGGTGGGTGCAATCTTGCCGCGAGCGATGCCGGTCAAGTCGCTGACCACACACTCGACCTCGGTAATCTTGTGATCTTTCAGCCACGTGAACAGCTGATCGAAAGGGACATTCATAAAGACCTCGTTGTTGGTTTGATTAACGCCGGGGAGGGCGGCTTCATCCTCCGGACACTTCCCCTGTGGCGCGTTGACGACTATCTTGGGCGAGCCTTGCCGTTCCATCTATCCACTTTAAACAGCACAAAGCGCACCAAAAGAGTGCGTAGGGCGCCCCATGACAGCGTGCAATCCGTTACAGGTTCAAGCCTTCAACACCGCCGACGTGGCTGAGCAAATCCGCGCCACACCGGGTTGGGTGCAGCACTATCAGCAGATGTCCCCGGGGCATTTCGCCGGGCGGGTGCGCTATCTGGATTTGCAAGGCGTAGAGATTTACGAGGAACAGATGAACACCCGGGTCGAGCAGAATTTCAGTGCCCCGGAAGGTGCGCTGGCGTTCTGTTTCGATCGCAACGACAACTCGCTGTACGTGTTGAACGGTGAAAGCCGCAACATCTGGATCACCCCGGAGAACTACCAGGAAATCGCCGTGGTGTTCGGTCCGGAATTCGTTCAGCGGCATCGCCTGGACGTGGCGCGGCTCGAAGGCTTGTTCATGTCGCCGCTCAATTCAGGCCAGAACGCGCTGTTCAGCCGCTGGTTGAGCGGGACGTTGACGCGGCTGACGCAGACGCTGGATCCGCCGAGCAAAGAGGCGTTGACCCAGCAGCTGTTAGAGGACTGTTTGTACATTCTCGATAACGCTTGTGTGTGCCTTGATCGCGCAGGCTTGCAGCGCCGGGCGGACGAGCGAACGATCATGAAGCGCGTCGCCGAATGGGCCGCCGATACACCGGAAGAGACCCTCAATTTGCTGGAGCTGTCCCAAGTGGCCGGGGTTTCGCTGCGTCAGTTGCAGCATGCATTCAAGGCGTATACCGCAATGACACCCACGCATTGGTTGCGCTTGCGTCGGCTCAACAGCGCGCGCCGTGAGTTGCTCAGGCGAACGGCCGGGGAAACGACGGTCGCGCAAGTGGCGATGGATTGGTCGTTCTGGCATTTGGGACGGTTTTCCAGCAGTTATCGAGCGTTGTTCCAGGAGCTTCCCAGTCAAACGCTGGCCCGCAAATACAGTGAGTGTCAGTGATCGGGTTGACTGACGCCTGGATTTCGCCGCCGCTGATCGATTAGATAAACCATCAGGCAGGCATAGAGCGTGAGGAGGATAAACAGCCCCATGCGCACGGCGAAGGCGGTATAGACGTCCTTCCCGGCGAGGCTGTCCTGAACCGATTGACCCAGCAGGATGATCAGCGTGACCAGACTGTTGAGCCAGAACCCCGGGGTTTGCCGGGTCGGGCTCAGGGCATAGAGCTTGCGTGCCAACAGTAAGCCGAACAGGAGCATCCACAGAAAGAACATCCACAGGTGGACAAACAGGCTGAGCGCGCACCAGAACACAATCGCCAATAGCCCCCCCATGAAGGTCGAACCGACCAGTTCATGAGCAGCGTTGCGCGCCGTTGTCGTCGAACTTTGTTGGCCAAGGCTGACCGCTTTCAAAATGATCGGCAGATAGGTCGGGTCGATCAACGCCAGCAGAAACGCAGGTAACACGATCAGGGTGGCACGTAGTGCAATCCTGCTCACCTCCTGCGCCGATAGAGCGGCGGCCGCGGGTGGGGAAGGTGCATTGGGCGGGTCGGGAAATAGCCAGTGACTGAACGCCAAGACGATGACGACAAGGATCAAACTCTTGACCAAGGCACCGATGACCATCAACGCCAGATCGAACTCGGCGACACCGGCCGAGGAAATCATGGTCAGGCCGATGATCAGAAAGGTCATGATCAAGTTATTACCACCACGCAACCCAAAGCCAAAGGCCAGGAACAGACACACACCGATCAGCAGCACGCCACTGAAGGGGTAGTAACGCAGGACAGGGATCAGCAACAAGCCGATGCCGGTAGTCAGCATGGCGACCAGAGCCAGTATCAGTCCGGTCCTGAAGGGCAGAGGCCGATTGAGCGAGGCCAACAGCAACACGGCGAGCACCGGCGCGAGAAACGGGATCGGCAACCCCAGGCCGAAGCTGATGGCCAGGCACAGCGCCGTGCCTGTGGCCAGACGTAGCGCGCGCTGTACCCGAGGCGTGCGCTTGGCAGGCACGCCCTTAATAGGCATAGCTCAGCCAGCTCATTAGCCACACAAACAAACGCCCAAGCAGGTTCAGCGGATTGCCTTGGGTAGGGAACGCCATCACTTCAGCCTGCCCACCGGCACGGATGGCTCGGATGGCGCGGCTGTCGCGCAGCGTGTTCATGGAGTCCTCGGAAAACTCGATGATCACCGGAAAACGCTGGGCCGGGCGCAACCAATCGCGGCTGTTCTGCACAGAGGGGAGGCTACCGGGTGCAGTGGGCTGACCGACGCTGACACCGTAGCCGACACTGCGCACACGGCCCTCGAAAACCTTCCCCGGCATGGCATCCAGAACAATCGAAACAGGGGTGTCGACCTCGACCAGGCCGAGGTTGTTTTCGGTCATGTCCGCGCTGATCCATACATCGTGGATGGCAATCAGGGTCATGACCGGGCCGCCGGCGGCGGCGAACTGTCCGACATCGGTGCGCAGATCGGTGATCAGTCCCGCCGACCGTGCGCGTATCTGCGTGTTGGACAAGTCCAGTTCGGCTTTTGACAATGCCGTGGCGGCGCTACGCAACAGCGCGTTGTCTTCTTCGCTGCCGCCTTCCTGTTCCCGGGCCCGCTGGACTTCGGCACGGGCTGCGGCGACCTGACTGACGGCCTGTTCACGGCTGGCTCGAGAGACTTCGAGCAGACGCACGGAAATGGTGCCGGGGTCTTCGCGGTACAAGCCTTCAAGACGCTGATTGTCCTGCCGCGCCTTGAGTTCATTGGCCTGGGCGGCGCGCAAATTGGCTTGAGCCGAAGCAATACCGGCGGTGCTGGCACCGATCTGTCGGCGTGTCGATTCGAGGTCCGCGCGTGCACGGTCGACGGCTATTTGATAGGGCTGCTGATCCACTTCAAACAGCACATCGCCCGCCTTGACGTCCTGATTGTTGCGCACATTCACACGGGTCACCCGGCCGGCCACTTCGGAGGCCACCGGAATGACAAAGGCACCCACCCGAGCCTGTTGCGTATACGGGGTGAAATGGTCAGCCAACAAATACCAGGCCAGGCTCAGGACAATCAGCAGCATCACCCATCTGATGCCTTTCTTTGCAGGATCGGCAGCAGGCTCGGGCGTCTTGGGGGAGGGCGCCTCAGTGACGGGCGGCGAGGGTTCAGTCATCGACTTTGACCTTCTGGTTCGGGATAGGAGGCTTGCGAAGGGGCCGACTCTTTCAGCAGGTTGCCCCAATCGGTGCGTTGTTCCATTTGCTGGCGAGTGTTTTTATCGACTGTCGGCTGGGCGCTGTACCACCCACCGCCAAGGGCTTTGTACAGAGCGATCAGGTTACTTACGGCATTGCTGCGGCTGACCAGGTAATTGTCCTGCTGTTCGAGCAGTGCGCGTTGAGCATCCAGCACGCGCTGGAAGTCCGAGTAACCTTCCCGGTATTGGGTGCTGGCCAGGCTCAACGAACGCTTGGCCGCGATCTGCGCTTCACCCAGGATGCGCTCGCGTTCCAGTGATTTGATCAAACTGCTGGCGGCATCATCGGCCTCCCGTGCGGCCTGGCGGACTTTGTCGCGATACACCTCGATCAGCTGCTGCAACCGCGCATCCTGTACACGCACGTTGTTGCTGATCTGGCCGTGGTCAAACAGGTTCCAGCGCAAACTGGGGCCGCCGATCAGGTCCAGGCTGTTGGAGGTGCCGCTCAGCGTGTCGGTCGTCCAGACGATGCTGCCCAGCAAGGTCAGCGACGGATAGAAGTCGGTTTCCGCCACACCGATCAGAGCCGACTGGGCGGCGACATTCAGTTCGGCTGCACGTATATCCGGTCGACGCAACAGCAGGCTGGCCGGTACGTCTTGCAGCACAGCTCGGTCAACCAGCGGGATCAACCCCGGGTTCTCGAGCAGTTGGGGCAGGGCGCTGGGCGGTTGTCCGGTCAGCACAGCCAAGGCATTACGGGTGCGCAGTACTTGCGCCTCAAAATCCGGAATGCTGCTCAAGGTGCCCAGGTACTGGGTCTTGGCTTGTTGCAGGTCGAGTTCGGCGCTCTGGCCACTGTTGAACAATTTTTCAGTGATTTCAAAGTTGCGCTTTTGCTGCTCGGCGTTTTCTCGGGCGACGCGCAAACGCGCTTCGGTGGTGCGCAACGAAAAGTAAGTGTCGGCCACCTGAGCACGCAGCAGTACAAGTATGTCTTCATAGTTGGCTTGAGCCGCGAAGTAACTGGCATCGGACGATTCGATGGCTCGACTGAAACGCCCCCAGAAGTCCAGTTCCCAACCGACGTCAAAGCCCGCGCTGTGTTGCCAGAAGTGGCTGTCTTGCGGGTTGTTGCCGCCGGACTGCTTGCGGTTGAAGTACAGGCTGTCGGCGCTGGCCTGTTGCAGTTGCGGATAGCGCCCGCTTTGCGCAATACCCAACCGGGCACGGGCTTCCATGACGCGAAGGCCGGCGATTTTCAGGTCTGAATTGTGAGCGTCCGATTCGGCGATCAGCGCGTCGAGGACCGGGTCGGCGAACACTTGCCACCACTGGCGAAGGTCGGGATTCAGGCTTCGTTGGCTGGCCTGCTCGAGCGCAGGGCTGCTCCAGAGTTTTGTCCAGGCCTCGCCTGGGGCCTGAAAATCCGGCCCCAGACGGACACAGCCGCCAAGGCCAAGGGCGACCAGCAGAAGCAGCCGACCCGAGCGCGTCAGCATCGTTGCACTGATAGTAGATCTTGGGAAAACGTCATCCGAACATCCCCAATATTGAATGCCTGGGCAAGATTCTGTAGGAGCGAGGCTTGCCCGCGAAGAATGCACCGCGGTTTTTAAGGTATTACGCGTCATCGTTCTTCGCGGGCAAGCCTCGCTCCTACAGGATTTGGTTTCGCTTAGGTTAGTACAGCCCGGAGAAATACAAGGCGATGTCGGATGATCATGGGATCGGCCAACTGCTACGCTTCTGAAGATCTATTAATCCCGGCCAGAAAAGAAGGTTAAGAAGACCATGAGCAACCCTCAGGACAACAATGCACCCAGTTCCGCTGGTTGGCGCTTCAAACTGGGCATCGCGATTATCTGTTTGATGCTGGGATCCTGGCTGATGGTGCCTCTCGCTGCCGCTGCGGATGTATCAGGTTCAAAGATCGCGGCGCTGACAGGCGTGTTGTTTATCAGTAACAAGATTCTGTTGATTCTCGCCATTGCGATCATGGGCAAATCCGGCTTTCAGCAACTCAAGCGCAGCATGTTTGGTTACGTCTCCACGCTTGCACCGACAGACCAGGAAGTAGGCCCGGCTCGTCACAAAATTGGCATCGTGATGTTTTGCCTGCCGCTGATCTCGGGATTTCTCGAACCTTACATAGACACTCTTTGGCCGGGGCTGAGACCGAATCTGTGGCAGGCCCAGGCGCTGGGCGATGCCATGTTGATCGGCAGCTTTTTCGTGCTGGGGGGCAATTTCTGGGACAAGGTACGCGCCTTGTTTATTCGCACGGCACGCGTCGTTAATACGAGTACGGTGTGAATCGCGGTTAACGAGAAATGATCCCGTGATCGATCGCGTACTTTACGAGGGCCGCGGGTTTGTCGATGTTGAGCTTGCGACGGATGCTCAGGCGATGGGTTTCTACCGTCCGGACGCTGATATCCAGTTCGCGAGCCATTTCCTTGTTGTTCAGACCTTGGGCCATCTTATACAGCACCTGACTTTCACGCGGCGTCAGCTCATTGTCGGTACTTTTATCGGCGATGAGCCGTTGCGCGATTTCGGCACTGTAGAACGTTCCACCACTGACAATGGCTTCGATCGCCGCAATGATTTCCCGTGAAGGCGCGTTCTTCAGCACATAGCCACTGGCACCCGAGCGAACGGATTCACTGACGTATTCATAGTTGTCGTACATGCTCAGTACCAGCACTTTGAGCGACGGGTACTGGCTGCGTAACAACCGGGTCAGCTCGAGGCCGTTGATGTCCTTCAGACTGATATCGACCAGCAACAGATCCGGCTGGCAGCGGCCGACCATTTCAATGGCATCGGCGCCATTCTCGGCTTCTCCCACCACTTCCAGCGGCGCCATGACCGCCAGCAGCGATTTGATTCCGTCACGGACCAGGGAGTGATCGTCGACCAGGGCGACGCGGATCGGGTAGGGCAGGTTCATCGCAGGCATTCACTCTAATTGTTATGGGGTGAGTCAGCGTTCTGTACCGGGCAGCTTCATCGGCAGCAGCACGTCGAGCTCACTTCTTCCCGGCATCGATGTCAGGTCGAATCGACCGCCAAAATGCTCGACACGTTCACGAATATTGCGCAGGCCAATGCCGGCGTGACGACGTTCAACCTGGGCGACGTTGAAACCGATACCGTCATCGACCACCGTCAACCGTACGGACTTTTCAGAGCCGTGCAGGGTAATAATGACGTGTTTTGCCTGTGCGTGGCGTTCGATATTGGTCAGGCCTTCTTGCACGATACGAAACAACGAGACAGCAGCGCCATCGACCAAATGACAGTCGAATTCGTTATCGTTGAAGGTCACGACCAGACCGCTGCGTTGCTCGAATTCTGCGGCGAGTTGACCGATTGCCGCTGGCAGGCCGAGGGTATCGAGCAGCGACGAACGCAAATCATGAGAGAGGCTGCGAACTTCGCCAATTGCGTCTCCGAGACGCTGCGTGGCGTCTCTTAAAATGCCCAATCCCTTGTCTTGTCCATTCTCCAGCACATGGCTGGCCAGTTCGAACTGAAACTTGATCGACACCAGTAGCTGGCTGATGCCGTCGTGTAGCTCTCGGGAAACCCGGGATCGTTCTTCCTCCTGCAGGCTGACAATGCGTTGAGTCAGGCGCTGGAGTTTTTTGTCGGCCAGGCGATGTTCGCTGACGTTCAGCGTCATACCGCTGGCGAAGACAAACAACACCGCCACGAGGGCCACCACGGCAATCGCCAGCATGGTTTTGCGGATGCCCTGAGCCACCTCGGCACGCGCTTGCTGGGTGGCGCGTTCAACGTCTTCAAGGTAGATGCCGGTGCCGAGCATCCAGCCCCAACGGTCCAGCATCACCACGTAGGCAAGCTTGTCGGTCACCTGGCCGGAAGAGGGTTTGTTCCAGGCGTAACGTTGAAAGCCTTCGCCTGATTGCGCACTTTTGAGCAACGCCTGGATCACTGGTAAACCGTGAGGGTCGGTCATGTCCCACAGGTATTTGCCCACCAGCTCTGACTGGCGCGCATGCATCAGACTGCGACCCTCGTGGTCGTAGACGAAAAAATAGCCATTGATGCCAAAGCTGAGCTTGCGCAGTTCTTCCAGCACTTGTTGCTGCGCGCGCTGATCACCCCGACCTTCGTCGTACAGCGGTGCGATCAGGCTTTGCGCCATTTCGACGTAATTTTTCAGCTCTGCGCGTTTGCTCGCCAGAATGCTGTCTTCGATCAGCTGCGCCTGTTGATCACCCAGTTGGCGGTTCAGGGAAATCACCAGCGCGCAAATGACCGCGATCGCCAACACCAGCGGCAGAATCCCGAGCGCGACGATTTTGTGTTTGAGCTGCATCTCTACTCCTGGCCAGACCGAGGGAAGGCGAAGGCCCGGCATCATATGCCAAAGATACGCGCTGTAGGAGCGAGCTTGCTCGCGAATGCGGTGTGTCAGCGATGTCTATGTTGACTGTGCTGCCGTCTTCGCGAGCAAGCTCGCTCCTACAGGAGATCAGCGGCATCTACGTAGAACTACGTAGATGCCACGTACGTAGTAACGCGGATTTATTTGTCGACAGCATGGGCGGATATTGGGCCCGCTCCGCACAGCGGACACAATTATAAAAATTACCGCCGCAGCCACTGGCTGTCGGCAGGAGACACGCTATGCCCCGTCTGGCTAAACACCTCGCCTGGTTTGCCGTGGCTGTCCTGGGAGCGTTTGCGCTGAGTGTCGTGGCCCTGCGCCGCGGCGAAGCCATCAACGCCCTCTGGATCGTAGTCGCAGCAGTCGCTATCTATCTCGTTGCCTACCGCTATTACAGCCTGTTCATCGCCACCAAGGTGATGCAACTCGATCCCAATCGAGCCACTCCCGCCGTACTCAACAACGATGGTCTGGACTACGTGCCGACCAACAAACACGTGCTTTTCGGCCACCACTTCGCAGCCATTGCCGGCGCAGGACCGCTGGTCGGCCCGGTATTGGCGGCGCAGATGGGCTACCTGCCCGGTACGCTGTGGCTAATTGCCGGGGTGGTGCTGGCCGGTGCGGTTCAGGATTTCATGGTGCTGTTCCTGTCCACCCGCCGCAACGGCCGTTCCCTGGGCGACATGGTCCGTGAAGAAATGGGCCGCATCCCCGGGACCATCGCGCTGTTTGGCTGCTTCCTGATCATGATCATCATCCTCGCGGTGCTGGCGCTGATCGTGGTCAAGGCCCTGGCCGAAAGCCCGTGGGGCATTTTCACGGTGATGGCGACCATCCCGATCGCGATGTTCATGGGCATTTACATGCGCTACATCCGCCCGGGTCGCATTGGTGAAATCTCGGTAATCGGCGTGGCATTGCTGCTGGGTTCGATCTGGCTGGGCGGGCAGATTGCCGCCGATCCGGTGTGGGCCAAAGCCTTTACCTTCACCGGAATCCAGATTACCTGGATGCTGATCGGCTACGGTTTTGTGGCGGCAGTGTTGCCGGTGTGGCTGATCCTCGCTCCGCGTGACTACCTGTCCACTTTCCTGAAGATCGGCACCATCGTTGCGCTGGCGATCGGCATTCTGATCACCATGCCCGACCTGAAAATGCCGGCATTGACCCAGTTCATCGACGGCACCGGGCCGGTGTGGAAGGGCGGTCTGTTCCCGTTCCTGTTCATCACCATTGCCTGTGGCGCGGTGTCCGGTTTCCACGCACTGATTGCTTCCGGCACCACGCCGAAACTGCTCGCCAGTGAAGGCCATGCCCGTTACATCGGTTATGGCGGCATGCTGATGGAATCCTTCGTCGCCATCATGGCCATGGTGGCTGCGTCGGTGATCGAGCCCGGCGTGTACTTTGCGATGAACAGCCCGGCGGCCCTTGTAGGCTCCGATGCTGTTTCGGTGGCTCAGACGGTCAGCAGTTGGGGTTTTGCAATTACCCCGGAAGCGCTGCAAGCGGTGGCCAAGGACATCGGCGAAACCACCATCCTGGCCCGTGCCGGCGGTGCGCCGACCCTGGCGGTCGGTATCGCACAGATCCTGCACCAACTTCTGCCGGGTGAAAACACCATGGCGTTCTGGTACCACTTCGCGATCCTGTTCGAAGCGCTGTTCATCCTGACCGCCGTCGACGCCGGCACCCGTGCCGGTCGATTCATGCTGCAGGACTTGCTCGGCTCCTTCGTGCCAGCGCTCAAACGCACCGAGTCCTGGACCGCCAACCTGATCGCCACCGCCGGTTGCGTGGCGATGTGGGGTTATCTGCTATACCAAGGCGTGATCGACCCGCTGGGTGGCATCAACACCTTGTGGCCGCTGTTCGGCATCTCCAACCAGATGCTGGCGGGTATCGCATTGATGCTGGCAACCGTTGTGCTGATCAAAATGAAACGCCAACGCTACGTCTGGGTGACCATGCTGCCAGCGGTGTGGCTGCTGATCTGCACCACCACCGCAGGCTTCATCAAACTGTTCGACGCCAACCCGGCCATCGGCTTCCTGGCGCTGGCGAAGAAGTACAGCGATGCGTTGGCCAATGGGCAGGTCCTGGCGCCGGCCAAAAGCATCGAGCAGATGCAGCATGTGATCTACAACGCCTACACCAACGCCACGTTGACCGCACTGTTTTTGCTTGTGGTGTTCAGCATCCTGTTCTTTGCACTCAAGGTCGGCATTGCTGCCTGGGGCACCAAGGAACGTACGGATAAAGAAGCACCATTCCAGGCTCTGCCGGATGCTTGATGGAGGAGGGTGCCCATGTTCAATGACCTGAGTCGCCTTGGTAAATACCTCGGTCAGGCTGCACGCTTGATGGTTGGCATGCCTGACTACGACACTTACGTTGAGCATATGCAAACCAAACACCCGGACAAACCGCTGATGAGTTACGAGGTGTTCTTTCGCGAACGTCAGGAAGCTCGTTACGGCAGCAAGGCGGGACCGAAGTGCTGTTGATGCGAAACATTTAAGCGGCATTTTGCTTTAGGAGCCCGGCCTGCCGGCGATAGCGATCTTCGAGACGCTACCGTCGGCAAGCCGGGCTTTTTTGTCGCTGTGCTTTTCAGGCTCGGCTCTAAGGTATCGCATAAACCTTGAACAGCTTTTTGTCCGTGTCGGTAATGCCTTCCAGGTAGGTGCCGTATGCCTGCTCGATCTCGCCCGATCGATACATTTCACTCAGCGCGGTGTCGACCAGCAAACGAAAATCTTCATCGTCTCGATCCACCGCCATTGCAGTCGGCGAGTACTCAAAAACTCGATCCAGAAGGACCAGATTTCCTGCGGAATGGTTATTGGCGAGGAGATTTTTCAGCATCATGCGCTCGGCGAAGAAGGCATCGGCTTTGCCTTCGGCGACCAGTTTGAGGCCTGCTTCAGTGTTCTCGACTGTGACCAGGGTGGCCACCACGCCGAGTAATCGCATTTTCTGACGGATCCATGCCTCGGTGACTCCGCCAGCGGTGGCAGCATAGGTTTGGTTGGACAGCCCATGGTTGACGGTCGCACGCCAGGTCGGTCCGGTATGGGCTACTTTGCCGTTTAGTACATTGAGCAACGCTTCTGGTGCTTCCTGGCGCACCACTGCCGAGAGGCCGGCCGTGTAGATCGGCACCGAAAAACTCACACGCTTGCGACGCTCCAATGTGGGTGGCGTCGGCGTACAGAGGATGTCGATCTCGCCCGAGCTCACGGCACTCATCTCGTCGTTGATGGAGACGGGGCGGTAACGTACCTGCAACGCGGGCAAACCCAGCTCGGTCTTGATCTTGTCGGCGACCTTCAGACAAAGCTCGATCGCATAACCGCTGGCTTTGTCGCCTTCCTGGACGCTAAAAGGTGCGAAGTCCGGCAGATAACCGAGGGTGAAGGTATTGCTCGCCCGCACACGTTCAAGGGTATTGGCACCGGCCAGTACCGGCACCATTGTGAGCAGGCAGACGAACAGCAAGTTAGTGGCTTTGGTCAGTTGTACGTTCATATCCTGGCGCCCCGCATTCGGATGTCTGTGCTGTCCTGAAGATTACAGCTAAGGATTGCCGGCCCTGGTCTGAGCGGTTGGAGACGCATCGACAAAACGCTTGGAGAGGAAACCATAGAGCAGGTAGCCGAATGTAAGGACAATGAGGCCACCGAATACGGCATCCTTGCCGCAGGCATAAAGGGCGTACAACGAATAGGCTACGGCGATCAGCAATAGCGTCGTGTTGCGGGTGTAGACCCCTGCGCTGACTTTGGCTTTGTACATCATGACCAGCAGGCCGGTGGCGGCTGTCACGTATGGGATCAGGTTGGTCACTGCCGCCAGGCTGACGAGCTTTCCGAACTGGGCGCTGGCATTGGGCGAGATGGTCGACAGCGCCATCAAGGTCTGCAAGACGCCGCAGACGAGCATGCCGACAATGGGCGCATCCTGTGCGCTGACCTTGCTGAACAATTTCGGAAACATCCCTTGGTCAGCGGTCATCTTGGCCGTTTGCGCCAGGGTGAACTGCCAGCCCAGTAGCGAACCAACACAGGCCATCACTGCCAGCGCCATGACGATGTTGCCGACTGTGGGGTTGAACATATGTGCATAGACGAGCGCGAAGGGGGCCGAAGAGTTGGCCAGTTCGGCATTGGGTATGATGCCTTGAATGACCGTAGTCGACAGCACATAGACCACTGCCGCACCCAGCGTGCCGAACAGGCAGGCCAACGGTACGGTGCGCTTGGGATCTTCCACGGCATCGGAGGCCTGCGCCGCCGACTCCATGCCGAGGAACGCCCACAAGGTCAGGGGAATCGCCTTACTGATCGCGTCGGAGATCGGCAGGTCGTTGGGATTCCAGGCGGCAATCAGCACATCGGGCTTGAACCAGAACCAACCGATGATGCTCAAGCCAGCCACCGGGATGATCACACCCCACACGGTAATCGCACCGATCTTGCCGGTGATACCGGGGCCACCGAAGTTGGCCGCGGTGGTCAACCAGAGCAGGCCAACCGTACCGATGAACAGAGGAATGGCGCCACTGCCCAGCCAGGGCACGAACGATGTCATGTAGCCCACCGCGGAGATGGCGACGGCCACGTTGGCGATGCCCAGCGAGAGGAAGTACAGATACGAACAGAGGAAGAAGCCTGATTTGGCATGCGCCTCTTCGGTGTAGGCAGACAACCCGCCTGAGCGCAGACAGTAGATGCCGCACTGGGAAAAGCAGTACGCGATGGCCATGGAACCGACGGCAGTGACGACCCATGACAGCAACGAAACAGCCCCGAGTTGGGCCATGCTCGTCGGCAACATGATGATGCCCGACCCCATCATGTTCACCGTCACCAGTGTGGTAAGCCCCATGAGGCTCATTTTCTTGCTTGAGTCGGCCATCGGAAACCCCTTGATCTGCTCAACACATTGACCATAGCCCTGATTGTCATGCTCAAGGTCCGGAAAGTGCCCATCGAACAGTTTTATCGCCAGGTAGGCTCATCGAAGATGGCTTTTGGGGTTCTGAACAGCAAAAAAAAATGGCCGACATGGTATGACTCCAAAGCAGGAGACTTGAGACAACAAGCTGACTTTGTTTGCTGTTCAATCATCTGATTTAGATCAATCAACGGTCATTGCAGGGGGACTTTTTCTTAGCTGGCTCTGTCACATGTACATACATACAAAACACATATGAGGTTTACATGTCCAAGCTCGCAGAGTTCCGTCAACTCGAAAAACATCTGGCTAAACAGCTCCAGGCGCTCGAAGCACTAAAAGGTGATGCAGGCCTTCAAAAGGAAATTGATTTCGAAAAGAAGCTGCGTGATTTGCTAGCCAAATACGGCTATAGCCTGAAAGACGTGATCAATCTTCTTGAGCCACAAACTGGCCGTCGCGCATCAGCAACCGCGCCGAAATCCGGCACGCGCAAGCCGCGCCAGGTGAAGATCTACAAAAATCCAAACACTGGCGAAGTCGTCGAGACCAAGGGCGGCAACCAGAAGACACTGAGGGAATGGAAATCTAAATTCGGCTCCGCCACTGTCGAGTCCTGGCTTACCAAGTGAGTTTGATTTGAGTACAAAAAAGGCCCGAGGAGGGCAATGCCAGTCAGTTAAGCGAGTAAACCGCTTTTCGTAGGAGCCAGGCTTGCCGGCGAAAGCGCTCTTAAGGACGCCTTCGCCGGCAAGCCTGGCTCCTACGAAGTCCGATTTGCCCTTAACTGACTGGCATTGCTTTTTGTAGCTCATACGGGCTAGTGCCTGTGAGGCTTGACCGTATTTTCACGGGCAAGCTCAATACACTTCATTGCCAAAATAGTTGTCGGGTCGATCAACGCCACTGTATGTTTTTTTATCTTGTAAGCTTCGCTATGTTCGAGCACCAGAGGCAACTCTGTACATCCCAAGATCAGCACATCAGCGCCCAGCTCACATAAGTGCTCTGCGGCGGTTAGAAGCTGGTCTTTGCATATGCCCTCAGTGAAACCCGCTTTAACGCCATGATCCCCATAAATCGACTCCATGACCAACACTTGGTAATCCACGCCAGGGGTGATGACGTGAAGTCCTGCTCGCCGGGCTGCCTCGTGATAGACCTGACTTTTGATTGTGCCGGACGTCGCTAGCAGCCCTATGGTTTTGCCAGCACCGTATCGCTGAACGATAGCCTCAACTGTCTCGGTCAACATATTCACTATGGGTACACGCAGGTGCGCCTGGATGCGCTCGACGAAGGCGTGAGCCGTGTTGCACGGAATCGCAATGGCATTGGCTCCAGCGCTTTCAAGACGTTTGCATGTTGCATACATCGCCATTGTCGGGTCGGTGTCGTCATACAGCAGGTTGGCTGTGCGATCAGGAATCTGCGGGTTTTGTTCGACCACCATTTTAATGTGCTCTTGATCTCGGCCTGCCGGTGTATGCGCAACAACTTTACCCATGAAGTCGACTGTTGCTGCCGGCCCAACTCCGCCAACTATCCCTAATTTGAACGGCGGACGAGTCAACTGCCCGCTTTGCGACGTCGCGAAACCGGCATAAATCTCGTTGATGTCCAGAGCTGTGATGCCTCGCCGTTGCAGATCACCACAGATCAATGAGAACTCAGTCATACCCGGCAATATGACTGTGGCTCCCTGATCCTGAAGCGAAAGGCACGCCTGATAAGCACACTCTAGCGGCACCCCGTCGAGGTACCCGTCTTTGATGCCGTTGACGCCATACATCGCGTCCATCAATCCGGACTGCTCGCTATCATCTGGATACACGAGTTTGAAGTCATTGCCGAAATAGCGCTCAAACAGCCCGGAGTGCCGAACATAGTCGGACGCGATAATTCCCAACGTACTGCCGCGTTCAGCGACGTGATCAATATGCTTGCTTAACGCAGCCATCATATCCAGGACGGGTATGCCTATTTCCTCCTGAATTTCCTCCCGAAAGGTGTGACTGGCAAAGCAAGGTAGTAAAACGGCATTTACTTCGCTTGCCTCGAATGTCTGACAAACCTGAAAAACGTAGAACTTCCTGGAGGTCATGTTAGCGCCCCGGTCCAGGGGCATCAGGACGTCTTTGAAGGGGTGCTGCTCAAACAGAAAGTGATAGCGACCTTGATCCTCCAAAACAGCTCTGGACTTCACCAATTTGTAGAAAAGATCGCCGCCGGCCAGTGAGCCAAGTCCGCCGACGATACCTAGTTTGCGAGCAAACGATGACCCGCTGGACGGCTTCGATTTACCTTTCATGTTCAGGTTCTCAGGCGGTGGCTGCAGTATGAATCGGGAGCGGAGATTTCGTGCCGGGCGCTTCTTCAACTTCTTCATGTGGTTCTGATTTGGCAACCACAGCCGTCGCGATGCTATTGCCAACTACGTTGGTGGCAGTCCTGGCCATATCAAGGAATTGGTCAATGCCAAGGATTAGCAAAATACCGGCTTCGGGAAGATTGAACATGGGTAACGTAGCCGCCACCACAACCACCGATGCTCGGGCTACACCGGCCATTCCCTTGCTGGTAATCATCAGCGTCAGCAAGATGAGCAGTTGCTGTGTGAAGCTCAAGTCAACGTTGTAGGCCTGAGCAATGAACATGATGGCGAACGCTTGATACATCATTGAACCATCAAGGTTGAATGAGTAACCCAGCGGTAGAACGAAGCTGGATACGCGCTTCGGCGCACCAAACTTCTCCAGTGCCTCCATGGTTTTCGGATACGCGGACTCGCTACTTTCACGCACGGCTGAAAATGTCGCGGGTGTCGTCGCTGAGATCCAGGCGGCGGGCGGCATCGCCCTCGGAGTAGTCTGTGATATCGCCGATCCGGATCAGATCAAAGCTGCTGTAGAAAAGGTCGTGGCTATGTATGGGCGGATCGATATTCTTGTGAACAATGCCTTCGACCCCTCGGTTGTCTTTTCATCGGTTCTCGATCTGTCGACCGAGCAATTGCAACGCAATTTAGAAATGGGGCCGATTGCCTATCTACGGACGATGCAAGCCTGCTACCCACACCTCAAAGCCAGCGGAGAGGGGAGGGTCATCAACTTTGCCTCGCTGGCCGGTGTCATCGGCCTGCAGGGATACGCCCCTTACAACATGGCGAAGGAGGCGGTGCGCGCCTTGACTCGCTCGGCGGCAAGGGAGTGGGGCGCTGACAAGATCACGGTAAACAATGTCATGCCGGTTGCAGACACTTGGGGTACTGCGGCCAATGCGCCCGCACCCACTAACGTACTTGGCCGTTATGGATCACCCGAAGAGGACATTGCGCCGGTCGTGCTATTCCTCGCCAGCAAGGATGCACAACTCCTGACGGGTTACAGCCTGACGCCGGACGGTGGCCAAATCATCGACAGCGCACGGTGATCGTCACGTCCAACCTGCGTGCGCATGCTCCCCCGAACCACAAGATATGCCTTGGCGTGTCTTGTGGTTATCAAGCGATGTTCGCCGCGGCAAGAGGCTCCCGCGAGGCTGCGCGTGCAGCCAGGAAGGCAAGAACGGCCGCCACGCCCAGCACAGCGGCGCTCAACTCGAAGGTCGCTCGATAGCCGCTCAAGTCAAAGACCAGCCCGCCAACGGTTGCGCCAGATGCGATTGCCAGTTGGATGATCGCTACCATTAAGCCGCCTCCCGCTTCGGCAGCGTCTGGCAACGTTCTCGCCAGCCATGTCCACCATCCCACGGGCGCTGCAGTCGCAACCAGTCCCCAGAGGCCAAGCAAGACAGTCGTGGTGGCCGCCGAGCTACCGAATGAAACAAGCGCCAGTGCAATCACCGCCATCAAGATCGGGATGACGATGAGGGTTCGATGCAGTCCATTTTTCAAGAAGGCTTCAATCAGGAAGGTTCCTGCGAGGCCCGCAATACCCAGGACGAGCAACATCAACGACAGCATGGAAACACTGACGTGCGTGACCGTTTCAAGGAACGGGCGCAAATAGGTAAACAGCATGAACTGGCCCATGAAAAACACGCTGACCGCCACCATACCTAACGCGACCGGCGTGGTTTTCATCAATTTGAAGACGTTGCCAGTGCCTGAACCGCTTTGCGATTTCATCGGTGGAAGGCTTAACAACAGCCATATACAAGCGACTATCGCGACTGGGATGACGCACAAGAATGCACCGCGCCAGCCAATCAGGGCGCCAAGAAAACTACCCAATGGCGCAGCAATAACCGTCGCCAAAGCGTTGCCGCCGTTGACGATTGCCATTGCGCGAGTGATCTGGTCGTCAGGCACCAGGCGCATGGCGGTTGCCGCCGACAATGACCAGAAGCCACCTATCGCAATACCGATCAGCGCGCGGCCGATCATGAACACCCAGTAGTTCGGGGCGAACGCGACGACTGTTCCAGAAAGGATCATCAACAGTGCGAGTGAAAGGAGCAGCGGTTTGCGGTCGACCCGCGCAGCCACCGATGCGATCAGAAGACTGGTGAACAAGGCAAACAGCCCCGAAACGGAGATTCCCTGGCCGGCTTGTCCCTCGGTGACGTGTAGATCTGCGGCAATCGGTGTCAGCAGGCTGACGGGCATGAACTCCGATGCCACCAGCACGAAGGCGGCGAGCGACATGGCGAATACGGCGCCCCATGATTTATGGGGCACCGGGAGGAGGTGATCAGTCATTGGTTGGATCCTGCATTGCGCGAAGCGTCGTAGCCCCGAGGACGAGGCTACGAGAGAAGTGATGCCCGGCCAGGGCACCGATCAGGCTACTTCAGGTTGCTTTTGAAGAACGTGGTCAACTTGGCGAATGGAATGAGGTTGACCCGGTCGTAGAGATCGACGTGTCCGGCATCTGGAATAATGAGCAACTCTTTAGGCTCGGCAGCCCGCTTGTAGGCGTCCTCACTGAACTCGCGTGAATGTGCCTGGGCGCCGGCAATAAACAGCAGCGGGCGAGGGGGGATAGTCTCGATGTCATTGAACGGATAGAAGTTCATGAACTTCACGTTGCTGGTCAGCGTCGGCATGGTGGTTGTCTGCGGTGATGCGCCGGCCGGAGTGACTTCACCTCGGTGGGTGCGATAGAAATCGTAGAACTCGTCACCCACGGCATTGCCGGTCAGTTTGAGCGGCGTGCCGCCGGTGTAGCGGATTTCGCCACCCTGGAACTCGGCATAGCGCTGTTCGGTGGCGTCGCGAATGATCTGCTGGCGTTGTTCCGCAGTCACTGCGTGTTTGAGACCGTTACGGTTGGCCGCACCCATGTCGTACATGCTGACGGTAGCGATGGCTTTCATGCGCGGATCAATCTTGGCCGCACTGATAGCGAAGCTGCCACTGCCGCAGATGCCGAGGACGCCGATTCGCTCAGGATCGACAATTGGGTGAGTGCCGAGAAAGTCCACGGCGGCACTGAAGTCTTCTGCGTAAATATCGGGCGAGACGGCCTGGCGAGGCGTGCCCTCGCTCTCGCCCCAGAAGGACAAATCCAGGGACAGTGTGACAAATCCTTGTTCGGCCATTTTGGTAGCGTACAAGTTCGCACTCTGCTCCTTCACCGCCCCCATTGGATGGCCGACGATGATGGCGGCGTTCCTGGATTTGGGGGCGAGGTCTTTCGGGGTGAACAGGTTGCCCGCCACCTTCATACCGTATTGATTTTTGAAGGTGACCTTTTCAACGGTCACTTTCTCGCTTTTATAGAAGTTGTCCGCGCCGTTTGACATATCGGCTCCCATTGAAGAAAAAGAGGTAACGAGAAGCCCCAGGGCAAGAAAAATTCCTTTCACCGGATAGTCCTTTCGATTGAGTTGTAGTTTGCTGGAGTGTTTTGACCCAAGTGCTTAATCAGCCAACATGGCGTTGTCGATCAGGAAGCGATACTTGACGTCATGGGAGATTCCTCAATGGGTGTGTCGGATCAACATTCTCCGGCTCTGCCCATACTCCCTGTAGTGCATTCCGCTGGATTACTTGCCTGATTCTATGAGTCTCTGTTTTTTTGCAGGACGGTCGTGAACTGGCGAGTTAGAGTTCAGCGAAGAGGTACAAGACGAACATGACGATCATGACGATCAAACACAACACCGCGCCTCAACAGACATCGCCGCAAGAAACGCTTGCGCAGATCATCAGCGCGCAGATTCCGAAACCAGGTGATTACGGAACGCCCATTACGGGCCTCGGCTTCTTCAGGCGCGAACATCCATCGCCGCCCGTCGTCTGCATGGTCGAGCCAAGCATCATCCTCGTCGCCCGGGGTGAGAAACAGCTCTGGGTAGGCGGCGAAGGCTACCCGTATGACACGTCGCGATTTCTGATCACCTCATTGGACTTGCCTGCCAATTCAGAAGTGCTGGCGGCAAGCCCGGAACAGCCATGCCTGGGACTGACTTTGAAGCTCGATCTGCGCATGCTGGCTGAGCTGATAGCACAAAGTGACCTGCCGCCAACCCGTGATCGCTCAGTTGCGAAGGGGGTAGGAATTGGTTCAGTGACCCCTGCAATGCTGGCGTCATTCGAGCGCTTATTGGCACTGCTCGATGAGCCGGAGTCCATTCCTGTTCTGGCCCCCTTGATTCAACGCGAGATTCACTACCGTCTCTTGCAAAGTGATCAGGCGAGTCGGCTACGACAAATAACTTCTGTCGATGGCCAAGGTTATCGGATCGCCAAAGCCATCGATTGGCTAAAGTTGAATTACACCTCAGCGCTTCGCGTCGATGAACTTGCGGCCCGAGTGCAGATGAGCACTCCGACCTTTCACCACCACTTCCGCCAACTCACCACAATGAGCCCATTGCAGTACCAAAAATGGCTGCGACTGAACGAGGCGAGGCGATTGATGCTCAATGAACATCAGGACGTATCCAGTGCGGCTTATAAGGTCGGATATGAAAGCCCGTCCCAGTTCAGCCGCGAATACAGCCGTCTGTTTGGCGTCCCCCCCAAGCGGGATATTGCGGTGTTGCGAGGGCAGGGGTAGCTATAGAGTCAAGCCGACGAATCCAGGCTTCATTACGAGCCTTTTTATCGAGGTCTGATGGTTCTTCAAGATTAGGCTCCATAGGCGTAATGATTTCTCGCACTGGCGCGCGGTCACTTGCTCACGCTTTTAAACACTTTTGAGATAAAACGACTAAACAACCATTTAGCATAGTTATAATCTATCGATTCGATTTTAATAATAGCCATAGTATTTTGAGGAGGGCAATCCATATGACCAACAGTGAGCTCAACATTCAAATTCCCAACGCTGAAGCAGTAATCGCCGCATTGGCTCTGGAGCCTCATATGGAAGGCGGTTTCTACCGAAGAACCTTTCAATCTGATCTCCACGCTATGGTCGAGATCAATGGCGGTCAACGTCACTTGATGACTTCAATTTATTACTTGCTGACCAAGGATTCGCCGATCGGTCATTTCCACCTGAATCAATCGGACATCGTTCATTACTACCATTTGGGAAACCCGATTCAGTACAGACTGATTTTTCCAGACGGCACGTTGAATACTGTGGTGATGGGCAGCGACGTTATCGCAGGGCAATGTTTGCAGCTGCATGTACCTGGTGGTGTCTGGAAAGCTTCGCAGCTAATGAATGGTTTGGCTGAATACGGTTTGATCAGTGAAGCGGTTTCACCAGGGTTTGATTTTGCAGATATGGAGCTGGGTGATCGGCAGCAGCTTAGAGAGCAGTTTCCCGAGCATGCGGAGCTGTTTGGAAAGCTGACGCAAGGATGAGAGGCTTGGGTGAATCCAGGGCTTCAAAATCTGCGTACAACCGGTCTAATCTTGAAATATATTGTTACGTGTAATGTATATTATGTTAAACGAGGTGTCTGGATGGAACTTCTCTAACTGTTCATTTCCGCGATTCTGTGTCGGTTTTTTCACGAACCTGTGTTGACTGGTTTTTCATGAGATTAGACAACCCTCTTCAGAGTCACGCTAAGATGTCGAATGCAGACCTACTCTCTTCCCTACTCTTCAAGATCAATCAAAACCAGATCGCACTTGAGGCTGCCATTATGGACCTGACGCTGTAGGTCTCCGCATCATGTGCTAACGTGCGCGAGTGTTCACTTAGCAGCCTCTAAGTCCCATGTCCGTCGCCGAAAATCTATTAGCGTTTACCTTCGCCGCCACACTACTAACGCTGACGCCAGGCCTCGATACCGCATTGGTCTTGAGAACCGCAACTGTGGAAGGTAAACAACAGGCATTCCGAGCTGCGTTGGGCATCAATGCTGGCTGCCTGTTGTGGGGCGCCGCCGTCGCCTTTGGTCTGGGTGCGTTGATTGCAGTCTCTGAGCTGGCATTCAATCTCTTGAAATACTGTGGCGCCGCTTACCTAGCCTGGCTTGGTTTGAATATGCTTTTGCATCCACGTACCTCACTGTCGCCCACTGAAACCGACGGAAAGCCAAATGCAAACTGGTTTCTGAAGGGAATGATGGGGAACGTCCTTAATCCCAAGGTTGGCATTTTCTACGTCTCTTTTCTCCCTCAGTTCATTCCCCAAGGGCACTCCTTGATTGCCTGGACATTTGGCTTGGTCAGCATCCACGTGGCGCTCGGTTTACTGTGGTCGTTAATGTTGATTAGCGCCACTCAACCACTGGCTGGCATTTTGCGGCGTGAAAATGTGACCAAGTGGATGGATCGCACCACCGGTATGGTCTTTGTTCTGTTTGCCACTCGGCTGGCGTTCAGCAAGCGTTGAGAACGGCATCTCCCCTGCTTTCACATTTCCATCAGTGATTGGGGTGATACCTGCCGAGGCAGTATTCCTACTGTTTTTTGCAAAGTGGCCTGAACCGGATACTTGGCCAAAGCATTGAGCTAGAGCCTTTTTTTCATTTTGACACATCTAAAAAGTACGCTACGATCCGCCGCACCAAAACGCATAGGGATTGCAGATGAACGTCAGAATTGAAGCGCATGAGGAAGGCAGTGGATGCACGGTCTGGCTCGACAACAATGCAGTGTCGTTCCAGAACCTGGAGGAAGCGAAGACATACGTGACTCAGTTGCAGGAACGGATTGAAGCCGCATCCAGTTCATTCGCTCAAGGAACAACAGATTCCGAGCAAATGTAAGCGTTCTGTCTAACAGCAGCTTTGGCTGTAAGCCATGGAGGGCTCAGCGCTGTCGGGATTGAAATAAAGCTGTTCATCGCGCCACCCAAAGTGTGGCTTAGGCGGACTAGCTTTAAGTGGTGGCCGCGGGTCACGCGAGCTTGATGGCTCCGCCCTGGATATCGTCACGCGCCATTCGTAAGTCAATAGCGTCCTGGTTGAGTCGATGAATCATGTTGAGCAACCGTTGGCGTAGCACTTCGTCTTGGAGCTGCTCAGCAGCACGCATCACATCAAGCGCCGCTGCCTCATTGTTGGTGGCAACGGCGTCGAGCAGTTTGCGCATGCTTCTTGATGGTCGATTCATCTCCAACTCCTTGGATTTCAGTGACGCGAATCATATGGCCAGAATGTTTCGTCAGTATTTCAGCTGCACGAACTGGCTTGAATCACCGGCTCCGGCTCATTTGACGCTAGCTGGTGGGACAACCTGAGGGTTCAATTACGCTTGTAGCAACCGTCATTGATGAAGCTAAGCGGCTCGCTCCAGAGCAAAGCTGATATAGACTTAAGTGTTGCGAGAAGCCGAACGTTGATAACAGATAGCCAAGGCATAAAAAACCACTACCTCATGTATGCGTGGTACATAAGGCGGTGGTAAAAGCGCAGTAGCTAGCTTAAGTTGTTTCAGTAATTGATGGTTTGAAGCAGTGTTATCAATTGCTCTGCCAATCTCATTTAAGGATGTGCGCTACGACTGTATCCAGACGGCCCCGCAAAATTCTCCTCAACACTTCCAGTGCCATCCAGATACCCGTGCTTACGCAAATCAGGCATTAACATCGAAGCAATGAACGTCACACATACCAACGCAATTACGGAGCGCAAAACCTGTCCAGCCTCGGTGCGGCACTGGGGCCGGTGCTTTGCGGCGTCGTATTGGCGACCCAGCCTCCCTACTACATCTTCTACATGCTCGCGCTCTTCCTTGTTGCCGGTGGATTGTTTTACGTCTTGGGCGCTTCCAATTTAAGCATTACAACGGATATGGAGACTGATTGAGGGTGACTCCTTACCGGTCACGAGCCCTGCTTGCGTGAGGTATTGCCACTCCCTACAGCCCCCCTCTCCTCATCACAGACGCTCTTTGGGAACGACTAGAAGCCGAAAGTCTTCGCGAGCCGTTCCCACAGGGCATCCGCTTCTATTTGAGCAACCGTCAACAGACCGTTATTTTTTCGAAATACCTCAAAAGCCCTTCCAACCGCTAATCAGTTAGTCCGGTTTTTTGACACTTCCCCGATACGCGGTCACAACTTTTGCCCTCCGCTGGGTCATAACACGATAGCTGTCGATGGAATATTGGCATCTACCGAGGTTTTCGCCTGATACGGAGATAAGCTCATGATTTTCAATGTACAAAATTTTGGCGCCAAAGGAGATGGCATCACTGACGACACGGCGGCGATACAAAGTGCAATTGATGCGGCGGCCGCTGCAGGCGGTGGGCAGGTGTATATGCCCACCGGAACTTATATCGTTTCGGGAGGAGAGGAACCTTCCGACGGTTGCCTGATGCTCAAGAGCAACGTCTACCTGTACGGCGATGGCATGGGCGCAACCACCGTCAAGGTGGCTGACGGCTCCGACACCAAGATCACGGGAGTCATCCGCTCCGCCTATGGCGAGGAAACCCACGACTTTGGCGTCAGCAACCTCACCATCGACGGCAACCGTGACAGCACCACGGGCAAGATCGACGGTTGGTTCAACGGCTACATTCCCGGCGAAGCCGGCTACGACTCCAACGTTACCCTCGACAGTGTCGAGATCAAGGATTGCTCCGGGTACGGTTTCGACCCCCACGAGCAGACCGTCAACATGGTCATCAAGAACAGCGTGTCCCACGGCAACGGCCTGGATGGCTTCGTTGCTGACTTTCTCAGCAACAGCACCTTCGAAAACAACATCGCCTACGACAACGACCGCCACGGTTTCAACATCGTTACCAGCACCCACGACTTCACCATGACCAATAACGTCGCCTACGACAACGGCGGCAATGGCATCGTGATCCAGCGCGGCAGCGAGGACATCCCCTCCCCCACAAACATCACCATCACCGGTGGCGAGGTGTACGGCAACGGCGCCGAAGGGGTGCTGATCAAAATGTCCAGCGAGGTGACCGTCAGCGGCGTCGATATTCACGACAACGCCAGCGCCGGGATCCGCATCTACGGCAGCAACCACGTCGAGATCATCGACAACACGCTCAACAACAATTCTCTGGCCAACCCCGTACCGGAGATCATCATCCAGTCCTACAACGACACCCTGGGCGTGTCCGGCAAGTACTTCAACGGCAGCGATAACACCATCCAGGGCAACATCATCATCGGCAGCAACCTGTCGACCTACGGCGTCGCCGAGCGTAATGAAGACGGCACTGATCGCAACGCCATTATTGGCAACACCATCAGTCACACCAGCAAGGGCGCCACGCTGATCTATGGCGACGGCAGCTACGTCAGCGCCACGGTGCCGATGATCACCGTGCAAGGTACGGCTGGCAACGACACCTTGCTGGGCAGCGTCGCCAGCGAGATTTTCTACGGCGGTGCCGGCAACGACACCATCAATGGCGGGGCCGGTGGCGACATTCTGGTGGGTGGTGCAGGCATCGACAAACTCACCGGCGGTACCGGCGCCGATACGTTCCGTTTCGCCGCTCAGTCCGACAGTTACCGCAACGCAACCGCAAGCTTCGATGACATCATCACCGACTTCGACGTCACCCAGGACAAGATCGACCTCGCCGGCCTCGGTTTCACCGGCCTGGGCAATGGCCGTGGCGGCACCCTGCAGATCAGCTACAGCGCCAGCAGCGACCGCACCTACATCAAGGACTACGATGCCGACGCCAGCGGCAATCGCTTCGAGCTGATTCTCTCGGGTAACCTGACCAGCACTCTGACGGCCAGTAACTTCATCTTTAATCGGGTGATCACCGGCACCAGCGGCAGCGACTCGCTGTTGGGCAGTGATTCGGCCGACACCCTCCTCGGCCTGGCGGGTAACGACAACCTCAGTGGCGGCGCGGGCGACGACAAGCTCGACGGCGGTGCCGGTATGGACACCCTCACCGGTGGCTTTGGTGCTGACATCTTTGTGTTCTCCAATCGCCTGGACAGTTACCGCAACTACAACACCGGCGGTGTCAACCTTGGCGACCTGATCACCGATTTTGATATCAGCGCCGACAAGATCGACCTCTCAGCCATGGGTTTCACCGGCCTGGGGGACGGCAAGAACAACACCGTGTACGTGGTGCTCAACAGTGCCGGCACCAAGACTTACATCAAAACCCTGACCGCCGATGCCAATGGCAACCGCTTCGAAGTGGCACTGGACGGTAATTACCTCGGCAAGCTGACCAGCGCCAATTTCGTCTTTGCCACGTCGTCACCGACCAACCAGGCGCCGGTGGTGGCCACGCCGTTGCTGGATCAGAACGCGACCGAAAACACCCTGTTCAGCTACGCGGTGCCAGCCACCAGCTTCACCGATCCGGATAATGACAGCCTCAGCTACACCGCGACCCTGGCCGATGGCAGCGCCCTGCCCGCGTGGCTGAGCTTCAATGCCACCAACCTGACCTTCAGCGGCACGCCGACCAGTACCGCGTCCGGCAATTACAACGTGCTGGTCAAAGCCACGGACCCGGCCGGTGCATCGGTCAGCGATAGCTTCGCCCTGGTAGTGGCCGATGCGCCCGCCAACACCATCACCGGCACCAACAATGCCGAAACCCTCAACGGCACGGCGGGCGCCGACCTGATCCTCGGCCTCGGTGGCAACGACACAATCAAGGCCGGCACCGGCGCGGACATCGTCGACGGCGGCGCCGGACGCGATTCGCTGTACGGCGGCGACGGTGCCGACACCTTCCGCTACACCAACGCACTCGACAGCTACCGCGACTATGACACGGGTGGTATCACGGCCACCGACACGATTTATGACTTCACCGCGGGCGTCGACAAGATCGATGTTTCCGGCCTGGGCTTTCTCGGCCTCGGCGATGGCAGCAATGGCACGCTGTACATAACCCTCAACGCGGCCGGCGACAAGACCTACATCAAGTCCGCCGAAGCGGATGCCGATGGCAATCGTTTTGAAATCGCCCTCAGCGGCAACTACCTCAACACCCTGACCGCCAGCGACTTCGTGTTCGGCGAGAGCACCCAGCAGGACATCCTCTACCTGCCCACCCTCGGCCAATCCAATTCGCGCCTGCTGCGCATGACGGAGGACGACGGTCAGTCCGGCACCTCGATGCTGGTCAACGACCTGGACCGCTACACTCCCTATGACGTGCGCAGCCAGTTCACCGATGCCAATGGCAACGGCATCGACATCGCGGTGGGCGGCAGCACGGTCACCGGCCTGTCGACGCTCAGCGCCGAGGAACTCACGTTGTGCTGGTGGCTGACCGACACCAACCAACCCGGGGCAGCGCTGTTGCGCGCCGTGACACTGCTGCATGACCAGCTCACCGAACTGCAATCCATCAATAACGTCACCATGGGCATCATTTGGGGCCAGGGCGAGGAAGCCGCCCAGGAGATCGGTCGCGCCACGGACAAAGCAGCGGCAGCAGCGGCCTACAAGGCCGCGACCCTGAAGGTGTTCGATTACCTGCATGCCCAGTTCGGCAATTTCAACGTGTACTTGATGGAAACCGGCCACTACGAACAGGACGCGGCGCGTGCCCGTGGTTACTCGGAAGAGAAAATTGCCTCCATCGTCGAGGGGGTTGGCTATGTCCGCGCCGCCCAGGAAGCCATCGCCGCCGAGCGCACCGACGTCAAGCTGGCGGTGGACTACACCGACCTCCCCTTGCGCTACGAAGTCGATCCGCTGGCGTATCCGGACGACGTCTGGCACCTGCACGAGGAGTCGGCAGAGATCGTCGGCCAGCGCCTGGCCGACTACATTGCCAATGACCTTGGCTTCCAGGGCAACCCCAACGACAACAACAGCGTGCAGGACATCTTCGACAACGCCCGGAACATGATTTCCGGTACCGACCAGGCGGATACCCTGATGGGCAGTTCGGGCAACGACACACTGGACGGTCACCTGGGCGCCGACACCATGACCGGTGGCGATGGCAACGACATCTATGTGGTCGATAACACGTTCGACCGCGTGGTGGAAACCAACACCTCGACTTCGCAGATCGATACGGTGCAGGCCTCGGTCAGCTGGACCCTGGGCGCCAATCTCGAGAACCTGGTGCTCACCGGTGTGTCGGGCATCAACGGCACCGGCAATGAGCGGCACAACTTCATTACCGGCAATGCCGCCAATAACGTGCTCAATGGTGCCGCAGGGGACGACAGCATGAGCGGCGGAGATGGCAATGACACCTACTATGTCGACAACGCCGACGACGCAGTGATCGAGACCAACAGCAATGCCGTTTCTGGAGGAGTCGACAGTGTGCACAGCAGCTTGGCCGCCTATACCCTCAGCAACAACGTCGAGCGTCTGTATATCGATAGCACTGGCGCCGCCAATGGCACGGGCAACACGTTGGACAACACGCTGTTCGCCGGAGCCGGCAACAATGTGCTGGACGGGCGCGATGGCAATGACACGGTGTCCTTTGAACGCGCCCTGTCCGGCGTTACCGTAAACCTCTCGACATCAGCGCAACAAAACACCGTGAGTTCCGGACTCGACACCTTGAAATTCTGCGAAAACCTGACGGGAAGCGCCTACGCCGACAGTCTGTCGGGCAACAGCGCCGCGAACGTTCTGAACGGGGGTGCGGGCAACGATACGCTGGTGGGCGGTTCGGGCGATGACCGGTTGATCGGCGGTGCAGGCACCGACAACCTCACCGGTGGCACTGGCGCGGATACCTACGCGTTTGGTGCGCTGCCGGACATGGGCGTCGGGGCTTTGCGCGATGTGATCAACGGTTTCAAGAGCACCGAGGGCGATCTTCTGGATTTCACCGGCCTGGACGCCAACCCGCAGACCGCCGCTGTCGACGCCTTCACCTTCATCGGCAGCAACACCTTCGACCCTGCCGACGCCACGGGCCAACTGCGCTTTGCCGATGGAATTCTCTACGGCAGTATCAACGCCGGGGTCACCCCCGAGTTCGAAATCCAACTGGTGGGCGTCCAGGAACTGCACGCCAGCGATTTCACAGGTTTGAGTTAGGCCCACATCCTGGAAGCGGGCTTGCCCTAAGGTCAGTCAGTTAAGGCATGGAATCCTGTAGGAGTGAGCTTGCTCGCGAAGACGGCGGTACAGTCAACATTGATGTCGCCTGATATATCGCTTTCGCGAGCAAGCTCGCTCCTACAGGCCCTTGCCAGGAGCTTTTTCACAATACGTAATGACCCGGGGCTGCATATAAAGGCGGATATTTGCGCGAGCCGAGTTTGCGCGGTGCTGGCTGGCTAGCTCCCGACCGTTGCTCAATCCACTGCCGCCAATGCGGCCACCAACTGCCGGTGTGGCGCTCGCCTGCGTCTTGCAGCCAGTTTTCTGGATCTGTGGCGGTGGCAGCGGCGGCGTAGAAATACGACTTCGGATTGCCCGGCGGATTGATCAAGCTCTGTAGATGGCCGGCATTGGAGAGGACGAAGGTGCTGTCCTCGCCGAACAGTCGGGCGGTACCGTAACAGCCTTGCCATGGTGTGATGTGGTCGGTGGTGCCGCCGATCACATAGGCACCGACCTTGACCTTGTTCATGTCGATCGGCTCACCCGCGATAAACAATGCCCCCGGCTTGCTATAGGGATTGTGCTGGGCCAGATCGAGGTAGTCGGCATGCAGTTTTGCCGGCAGACGCGTGGTGTCATTGTTCCAGGCAAGAATGTCGAATGCCGGCGGCTTGTTCCCAAGCAGGTAGTTGTTGACCCAATAGTTCCAGATCAAGTCGTTGGGCCGCATCCAGGCGAACATGCGTGCAATGTCCTGGCCACTGAGTGTTCCCTTGCACTGCGAGCTGGCCTTCGCCGCGCGCAGTACCGCCGGCGTGGCGAACAGGCCGATGGCGGTGTCGCCGAAGAGCGCGGGCATATCGAGCACGCACACCGCCCAACTGGTGTTCGCCACCTTGGCGCCTTCACCGCGCGCCGCCAGCCAGCCGAGATAGGCCGCGAGCGTCAGGCCACCTGAACAGGAACCCCACATGTTGACATCCGCGCTACCGGTGATTTGCCGTGCGACATCGACCGCCTGGTCAAGGCATAGCGCATATTCGGACAAACCCCAGTCGCGGTGCATGCTGGTCGGATTGCGCCAGCTGACAACGAACAGTTGTATACCGCTGTCCTGCATCCATTTGATCAGACTCTTGTCGGGCGACAAGTCGATGGCGTAGTACTTGTTGATCTGCGGTGGTGACATGACCAACGGGCGGGCATGCACGTTTTTCGTGGTGGGGGCGAATTGCAGCAGTTCGAACATCTCGGTGCGCAACACCACCTCGCCCTTGGCCGTGGCGATATTTTCTCCCACCTTGAACGGCGCGCTGTCCACCTGCATCGGCAACCCGCCGTTGTGGCGCAGGTCCCGGGAGAACTGCCCGATCCCTTTGACAACGCTCATGCCGCCCGTATCGAGCAACTTGCGCAACGCTACCGGATTGGTCAGCAGCAGGTTGCTCGGCGCCAGTGCATCAAACAACTGTGCGGCAATGAACCGGGCACGGCCCTTGTCTCTGGCATCGAGATGGGCCTGCTCGATAAAACGGCTCAGCTCGTCATTGCCAGCCAGGTAGCTCTGCAACAGGCCGCGCAACAGGGCATTGGATTGCCAGGCCGGATCGCAAAAACGTTTGTCTTTGGGATTCGGTGCCACGCTGGAGCTGCCGGCGACAATATTGCCCAGCTCCTTGAGGTAACTGCCAACATGCCGTGCGGCCTTGACTGGCGTCTTGCCCACGGCCTTGAACAGAGCACCGGAGGCGCTAAGCAGATCGACCGGGCGCACCTTGAGCAATGGCGTAGCAACCTGTGCTGGGGTCACTGTTTTGACCGTTTGTCCCTGGTTCTGCTGCCCTTGAAGAGGTTTTGGCGCTGCGCGGCGACGCTTGGCAGGCGTGTCTGTTGATCGAGTACTACGAGGTGGTTTATTCATGGCCGTTCTCTTGTTTTTGTACGCTAACGCAGTGTCGCGCGGCGGCCGGCATTCACCTTGACTTTGCGGGACATCAACCTGCTAAGCTGATAAATCGCTGTCCCAGGTTGATAAATCATCCATGAGTGGTCTAGTTCGCAGTGCCAGCTTGACCAACTACGCGCAAATAGCCCGATCGCTACACGTTGATCACCTGCAGCAATTGCGCCTCGTCGGCCTCGATCCCCGATGCCTGCTTCAACCAGACTTGAAAATTCCCAACGACGCCGTAGCCCGTCTGCTCGAAAGTTCTGCGCGTGAAGCGGGTGTGGACGATTTTGGCTTGCGCATGGCCGAAACCCGCAAGCTCTCCAATCTGGGGCCTCTGGCGCTGCTGTGGCGTGACGAGCCGACCATTCGTTCAGCCCTGGAGGCGTTCCGCGATTTCCTACACCTGCACAATCAGGGTCTGGTGTTGAACATCGAGGAAAGTGGCGGCGTGGTGGTTTTGCGCATGGAACAGGTCACGGTGGGAAACCTGCCGGTGCGCCAGGCGATGGAACTGTCAGTGGGGGTGACTCACCGCCTGTTGAAAACCTTGCTGGGGAAGCATTGGCATCCTTCAGTGGTTTGCTTTCGTCATGCAGCGCCGCTGGACGATAGTCGACACCGCCGCGTATTCGCCACCTCGGTGCAGTTCAACAGCCTGATGGATGCCATCGTCTGCCGCAGTACCGACCTTGACAAGGCCCTGTCCAGCGCCGACCCGGACAGGGCTCGTTATGTTCATCAGTACCTGAACAGTATCCGCGAAGAATCCAAAACAGCTTTACTTGAACAGGTGCGCCAGATGATTTGGATAGTCCTGCCCACAGGGCATTGCTCGGTGGAGCAAGTGGCGGTCAACCTGGGATGGGACAGGCGAACACTGCATCGCAAGCTTGCGCAGGAGGGTGAAACATTTTCCTCGCTGCTGGATCAGGTGCGTGCAGAACTGGCAATGCGTCACTTGGCATATTCCAATCAACGTTTGAGTGAGATAGCCGGGGTTCTGGGGTTTTCCGAACTTAGCGCCTTCTCCCGCTGGTTCAGCCGGCACTTCGATTGCAGCCCATCAACCTGGCGAGCTCGCCAGTCCAATCGGTTGACTTAGCAAATTCCCTGCGTATGCCGTCTTGCTACTCTTGATCTACCACCTTCCAACTGTCATCTGGGTCAAAGCGCTTCATTGACTGCACCAACTTGTCACCACCAGGCCCCAAATCTTTCTCGAACACCTGTCCCTCATGACTGATCATGAAACTCATCACCCCGGTGTCATCGTATTTCGCCGGCCAGGCGATCAGTGCAAAGCCACGGCTCATCTTGTCACCGATGAGGTAGCTGTAGGCGCCACCAGGTGCCGAAGGACCTTGGCCATCAAGGATGCGGAAGTGGTAACCATGCCAGTCCTCGTCGGCAATGGTTTTGCCGAACGAGGGACCCAACGGGCTGATCTGACCGCTATCGTCGTCCGCCCAGTAGAGTCCGTCGTGCTTGCCGGCGGTGCTGAAGATTTTCTGCGCATAGGCGAGTGCGCCGTCATCATTACGATCCACTGACGCATAGTCCATCTGGGCGTCGTGATAGGCCAGCACCGATTGCAACGCGGTGAGTTCGTTGCGGCCAATTCGACGTGCACGGATTTCGGCGCTACCGGCCTTGATGTCGAAGCGCCAACCGTTCGTGTCTTTTGCCATGGGTATTGGCAGTGTCCAGTGGTCACTGCCCACCGACAAGAGCGCCTTGCTGTCGCTGGTTTTTTCAATACGGTGTTGCTCGCGGTATTGCTTCAAAAACGCATCTACATCACTGCGCTGCACGCCTTCGAGCGGAATGAAGCTGTGCCATTCCTTCCCCAGCAACGCTGTCAGGCGTGCCTGATCGGCGTGTTCCGTACCCAGTGCTTCCACGAACGCTTGAGCGGCTTCTTCTGGCGTTGGAAAGGCCTGCTGTGCCGTAACGATGCACGACCACGCCAAGCCGGCAGTTATCGCCAGGACCTGAGGGAGCAAGCCCGTGAGTGCCTTCACTCGAGGATTGTTTTTCAACGACGGCCCCCCCTTTGACGCGATGGTGGACTGGAGGGGCGACTGACCTGATGGCCGGCCGATCGCGAGGCGCTGGGGCGCTGGGCGGATGCCTGGCTGGTCCGGCCACGACTGGCTTGTGCGTTGGTCTGGGACGGTGAGCGCGCGCCGGCGAATGCATTGTTGCGGGCACTGCCCGCACCGGCGGACGGCCGGTTTTGCGTAGCTTGACGCGTCTGCGAGGTGCCCTGTGCGCGCTGATTCACCTGAGCGGTCTGTTTCCTGGGCTGCTGACTCTCCCGAGTGTTTCTGGCAGTGTCCTGGCTTCTGTCAGACGTCCTCGGCCTGTCTGCACCTGCTTGCATCCGATTGCCGGCCGAGGTTCCGGACTGGGCTTCGCGCGCTCGGTCACGGGCTTCGCGGTTGCTGGTGGCCGGTCGTTCGATACCGTGCTTGTCCATTGAGCTACGGGCTTTTTCGCGCGCCTGGGCTCGTTGGGCATTGTCCCCTCGATAAGCCTCACGCTGACTGGCACCGCCCAGTTGTCGACCGTACTGTTCGCGGCTCTTGGTGTCTCGATAGGGAACGCCATCGCGGTGAACGGTGTTGTGCTGCCACTTGTTCTGATTATTGGTGATCTGGTTGTTGCGATTGATGTTGTTGTAACGATCGACGTCGATGTCGATGTCGTTGTTGTCCCAGTCACAATCACCCCACAACGAGCCGATGATTGCCACACCGGCACCAAACGCCAGCCCGGCCATCAATGCCGAACCGGGGTAATAGGCTGGCGGCGGTGGATAGTACACGGGAGGCGACGCAGGATAGGGCCAGGTGCCGTAGGTGGTTGTCGGGTTATAACTGGGTACGTACACCACCTGCGGATCGGCGGGTTCAATGATGATGGTGGAAGTGCTGCTGGCAGGGGCCGGAGCCTGAGCTGCCGGTGCCGGTGCCGGTGCCGCAGCAGCCTGAACCGTCACGCTCTGATATTGATTGCTCTGCAGGTTGCCTGCGGCTTGCGCCTGATGACGCAAGCGTTGCACGCCCCCCATGACATCGTCGGGCTGCGCCAGGAAAGCATCACCCAGGCGTTGTACCCAGACGGGATCCTGCCCCAGCGTTGCCAGAACCTGAGGGAAGGCGACCAGCGCCTGCACACTCGGATCCCAGGGTTGGTTCGCCACTTGTTTGACCGCATCATCACCCTTGGCGTCCGGGTGTGCTTTAGACCAGGTTACCGCCTCGACGACTTCCCCAGGGTACGTGGTGGCCATCAGCACCTGTGCCAGCAGTGGGTCCGGATAAAGCGCAATGGGCGCCAGCATTTGATCCAGCTGTTCCTGGGTAAACACGACATCTTTGGCCGCCGCCGTGACGGGCGCTGTGTCGGCAGCGTTTGCGGTCACGCTCGCATCCAATGACTGCGCCAGGCAGGAAGATCCGCTCAAAAACAGTACAGCTGACACCGCGTAAAATAATGGAATGCGCATTGCACCCCCTCTGTGGCCAGGCAGACTTGAGCGCCTTGATCGTTCCACCCTCCCCTGTACCGTCGCGCCCTTCAAAGACGATGCAGATCTTGATGCCCTTGCTTTCACCCACTCCCGCAACGGTTCAAGGGGTTATCTGGTAGCCCCGTTGCTGCATGCAACTGCTGTACGCGGAAGCAGTGGCAGCCGGTTCTGCCCGGCGATCCTCACGACGATCCTGACGTTGCCGGGATCCACCTACAACCGCACCTGCCACAGCCGCATCCTTGGCTTTGTTCTGTCGATATTCCTGTTTGACATCGTCATCTACTTTGTCATAAAGCTCGTCATGCTGACGACCGCGCGCTCCGGCAACCGCCGCACCTGCTACTGCGCCAGAAGCGGCACCACGGGCACGTCCACCTGATTCAGGCGTTGTGCTGGTGCTTGCTGTGTTGCTGGCTTGAGCCTGGCATGAACTAATGTCCTGCTGAATGATTTCAGGAGTCTGTCCTTTGAGCGGCGTTACGGTCTCGGCCGAAGCGCAAAGGCAGAATACCGAGACCATCGTAGCCAGACAGGGGGGGATGGATTTTTTCATAAAGACTCCACTGCTATCAGTGTGCTTTGGAATCTTTCAGTCTAGCTCAGCATCTGGGCGACCAACCCTGGAACAATGTTCTTATGATGCAACCTTTAATTCCTTTTGTACTTTCTACGCCCTCGAACGGGTGTGGCAAGTTTTGAGCACTGACTTACACTGCGATACACCCAATGTGAACGAATGACTGTTCAACGGATCGGTAGATCCACGGCAATCCGGGCATCACGTAATGATCAAGCCAACATGAAAACGGTCACGGCCCTTTTCACCTGTCTGCTCGCTGCCAGCGTGTGCGCGGCGATGAGCACCTGTGCAAATGCTTCGCCCGTTCTCCAGACCAGCTTCGACTGCGCCACGGCAAGGGCATCCGTCGAAAAGCTTATCTGTCGCGATCCACAACTGATGCAGATGGATATCGAACTGACGCGTCTTTATCGTCTGGCGCTCACGGATGATCATTCAGTGCCGCGTCCCGACAAAGTAATGATCGACCAGCAGTTCTGGATCGAGGCCCGTAATCAGTGTGCTTCCGAGCCTGCGCCCAAGGCATGCGCGATCCGAAGTTATGCCGAACGCGCGCACCAGCTACGCCAAGGCTCGGCCATTGCAAGAACCAAGGATCCAGACAGACTCACCGAAGGCCCCCTGGCTTTTCGGTGTACAGGGCTTAATGCGCTGATTGCCGCCACTTTCTTTAACACGCAGCCTGGTGTCGTGTACCTGAAATGGGCGAACTCCTCCATCACCCTGAGCCAGGTGCAGAATGATTTGGGAACCCAATACACGGGTAAAGATTCCCAGGGGAGCTACAGCTTCTGGCAAGACGGCAACGTGGTGCTTTTCCAGAAGCCAGGCTCAGGGGAAATGAGTTGTACGGCCGAGCCGATCGGCTGAGCCCGTCTCTCACGTACTCGGCGATTTATGCCACGGATAGCCTTTGGCACTGAGTTCAAAGGCGTATTTGAACAAGCGCTTCATGTACTCGCCATCGAATTTATGGAGGCGAGAAATGCGGAAGTCGGAGCCGATGTACGCCAGATTGAAGTCCGCCCCATCCTGCTGGGCAATTCGGTAAAGTCGATCCAGATCGCTGATCCCCTGATTCTGGATCAATGCGCTGATGGCTCGACCGCCGATGTTCAAGGTTCGGCGCTTCGTTCCGGACCATTGCAGTTCCAGTTTGCCGTTGCGAATGACATAGAAATGCCGTTCACGACGCAAACGCGCCCCGGGCACTTGGTTCAGCGCCATCACGGTGCCGGGTGGGTAAAGGAACACCTGCGTAAGGACACCTCCGTCCACGTGCATTTCCTGAAAAGGGTGGCCGTTAACGTCCACATCAATCATGACGGGCGAGACGGCACCGGGAATACTCATCGACGCGACCATGATGTTGCGAAACAGCTCAAGCGCTCCCGGTGCCTGGCTGGAGGCAATCGCGCCCATGTTCCAGGTGACCGGGCGCCCTGAATCAAGGTCGGTTGTACCGATCATCAGGAGCCGTCCTTTTTCGTATTCCGCCGCGATCGCCGCAAGAATCTCGGCAGTGACGTACTGTGCAATGAGCCGCGACAGTGGCTTGCTGTGCGCCATACCATCGCTGGTAAGACGGGTCAGCATATTGCGCGCATGGAAAATGTCTTTTGGACCGACTGCATTGCAGATACGCACAATAACATCGTCGTACTGGGGCCCCAGGTAGGCAAATGGGGCGACCAGGGCGCCAGCGCTGATGCCGGTGACAACTTTGAACACCGGTCGAGTCCCATGCTGGGTCCATCCCGCAATGATGCCCCCCGCGAATGTGCCGGCGTCGCCGCCGCCGGAAACGGCCAGCAAATTTGCCCGCGGCAGGATATCGTTCGGTAGCCCTGCCCTGGCGAGCGCTTCAGCCTCTCGAAGGTTGGCCTGACTCACATCCCGAATGAACGGAGTCAGGTCCTGATCCAGCCAGTAGCGAGCATCTGGAATGCCCGGGATGAGCGCTTTTTCCGTTAACGTTGGCGGCACCGCATCACGGCGTTGCAGGCACGCTTGACGCAACATGTTCAGTGTTGAGGCGCTAGGTCTGAGCTGGAATGGTTTCAACACGCCTCCTCCGGCCCCTGCAATTGACAGAGCCCATCATGCACACTCGACACCCATGACCCGCCTCTCAATGGCGAGTGGCCTGAACATCTTTCATGCTAGCGCAAGCTCAGGCGGTCGTAACGTTGGTGGGACGTCCGGTCTGTCTTGCGGCTGATCCTCTCCTGTAGAGATCATTAGAAAACGCGAGCAATCACCGCAGCTTCAGCGGATCGACCAGTTCAGCAGCGATGGCCATGCCCACCAAGTCCGGCAAGGTATTGGCCTGCATGCGTTTCATCACCCGCGAACGATACAGATCGACGGTTTTCGCACTGACGCCCAGTTGCTCGGCGATCTCACGGGTGGTGTAACCCTGGACCAGCGGCAGCAAAACATCGCGCTCCCGTGGGGTCAGTGTCAGCAAGCGCGCCTGCAAGGCTTCGTGCCCCTGATTGCCCGAGCGATTTGCCGCGCAGTTGCTGAGCGCCTGTTGCACGCTGTCCAGCAGCAATTGCTCGTTGTAGGGCTTCTCGATGAAGTCATGGGCGCCCGCCTTGAAAGCGCGAACGACGATCGGCACGTCCGCGTGCCCGCTGACGAAAATGATCGGCAGGTTCAGCTCACGCGCGCGCATTTCTTCCTGCACGTTCAAACCGCCCATGCCGGGCATGCGAACATCGAGCAGCACGCAGGCATCAAGACTGGCATCACAGGCATTGAGAAACTCCACGCCACTGGTAAACGGTAAGGCTTTGAGCCCTACCGACTCCAACAACCAGACGGTTGAATCGAGCATGCCTTGGTCATCGTCGACCACATACACCACGTGCGCCGTCACACCTGCCATTACATTATTCCTGTTGTTGTTTTGTTGGGCCGGCCAGCGGCAAGCGGCAGCACATCAGCAGCCCGACAGGTTGGCGTCGGGCCTGTAATTCGCCACCGAAACCTTCGATGATGCTGCGGCTCATGGACAAGCCAAGCCCCAGGCCATCGGCCTTGCTGGTATAGAACGGGGTAAATATTTGCTCCAGTTCGGGCTCGCTGACGCCTGGCCCCTGATCTTGCACACTGATTTCCACGGTTGCACCAGCGCCCTGCCCCGCAGCCATCACGATCAGCGAGGGTTGCCCCGGATGTTGTTCGCGGTTGGCATCGATGGCATTTCGCAAGAGATTGAGCAGGACCTGCTCCAGCAGCACTCGGTCGGCATAAATCGGCGGCAGATTATCCGGTAGGCGATCCTCGATTGTCACTTGGCAATTGCTCGCCTCCCAGGCACATAAACGCACGGCCTCGCGGGCGACCTCGGTGAAATTCAAGGCCTGCATGCGGCGTTGCCCCTTGCGCAGAAACGCCCGCAAACGTCTGATCACTTCTGAAGCATGAGTGGCGTGATGGGTAATGCGCTCCAGCCCTTGCGCCACTTTGGCGGCGGCCTGGGGATTGGAATCCAGCGTCTGCAAATAGCGCTGGCTGGCATTGGCGTAATTGACGACCGCCGCCAATGGCTGGTTGATTTCGTGAGCGATGCCCGAGGCCAATTCACCCAGGGTGACCAACCGCGCGGTGTGCGCCAGTTCGTCCTGATGGCGGCGCTGTTGCACTTCACGTAGTTCACGCTCGGTCATGTCCCGCGCCACCAACGAGTAATAGCGCTCGCCGCCGGCCGAACGGTGCGCCAGCAGCACCAGCGATACCGGCACTGAAGTGCCGCCTCCCGGTGGCTGCAATCGCGCGTCGGTGCTCCAGACACCGTCGCGTTCGGCACTGCTCCAGCCATCACGCTGCAGACGTGCCAAGTCGCCGCTGGCGAACAACGTTGCCAGCGCTGGCATCGGTTGTTGCTCGTCGATCCCCAGGATGCGCCGCGCCGCTGGATTGAGGTAAGTGACTTGGCCCTCGGGGTTGATGAACAACACAGGATCAGTGTTGGCCTCGACGACTTCCGCCAGGCGCCGCTTGTTCTCCTCGGCGTGCACCCGGGCGGTAATGTCCCGGGACACGCTGACCACTTCCACCACTGCGCCGGTATAGGTCTCGCGAATCGCCCGGCTGGCGGTTTCAAACCACAGGTAATGCCCATCCCGATGGCGAATCCGATACGTCATCGTGTGATAACCGTCCTGCTCCAGGGCATCCCGCGCGCGCTGTACCAGGCTGGCCAGGTCCTGACCATGGAACAAGCCTTGGGCCATTTGCCCGCGCAACTCCTCCGGCCAGTAGCCGAGCAATGCCCAGGACGCCGGCGAGGCATCGAGAAAGCGCCCGTCCGGTGTGTGTCGGGAAATCAGGTCGGTGGTGTTTTCAATGATCAGCCGGTACAGCCGCCGTGCCGTGGCCGCTTCACGCTCGGCCAGCACTTGTGCCGTGGCATCGCGACACCGGGCGAGCACACGGTTGTCCTGCGGATCGGGGATAAACGTCCAGATCAGGATCTGTGCTTCGAATTGGGCTTCGACCCCTTCGATGGCGCGTTGCTGGTCCAGGCAGGCGCGTACCAGCACCCGGTGATTCACCGGTAAAAAACCCAGCACATCGGTCAGCGGCTTTTCGGCCAGCAACGCCAGCAGCGCCGCGTTGAACTCCAGCGGCCGGCCCTGCGCATCGAGCAACAGACTCGGTTGCGGGTCGTGCCCCAACAGCGGTGAGCCGCGCAGCATGCCATTGACGCTGCTCAGCAGCGTCGTCAGCAAGTCCTGCACCCAACCCAGCCAATCAAGACTCACGCCCTCACACACTTCCACCAGCAACAACCCCGCCTGCCCCGGTTGCAACGCCAGATCAAACACTTGGCCATGGTTGATAGCGGCCCGGCGCAGTCGGCCGGCCAGCCAACAATCGAGTTGACGTACTTGAGCCAGATCCAGCCGCCCCGCTTCGGCCAGCCGATCAAACAGCCGCTGATCGCTGGCCAGCGAAGGGTCGCCCAGCCCCGGAGGAAAATGCTGGGCGGCGCCCTCGTGGCTGTAAATCCGCGCATTGGGTTGCCAACTCAAATAAACCGCCCGGCGCACCTCGGGGCAATCCTGCAGCGCACGGCACAACGCATCGGCCCGGGCGGCCAGAGACACACCCTCGCGCTGCAGGCGCAACCAGCTGTGCAATCGAACGGGAGTCAGGGTCATCACAGGTCCGCTTCGTTGGGGAGGCCAAGGATATACCGGCGTTTGCAGTGTCACTGTATTCATTCAGTCCCGCAAGAATCAAATATAGTACATATCCTATATGACGTAGGTTGTACTTCCATATCAGTGGCTGAATGTTATATAAATCAGGCCGGACATAAAAGGCGACCTCAGCGACTACGCTGCAAGGTCACCTATAGAGCTAACAATCAGCCACCGAGTACCCGTACATGTCGATCTATGAACAAGGGCTAAGCCCTGCGGCTGTCAACCATATTGCCTTGTCTCCGCTCAGCTTCATCGAGCGCACCGCCAGCGTTTACCCACACTATCCCGCCGTCATCCATGGCTCGATTCGCCGCACCTGGGCGCAGACCTACACCCGCTGCCGCCGTCTGGCCTCGGCGCTGGCCGGTCGCGGTATCGGCAAGAACGACACGGTGGCGGTGATGTTGCCCAACATTCCCGAGATGCTCGAAGTGCATTTCGGCGTGCCGATGATTGGCGCGGTGCTCAACCCGCTCAACGTGCGTCTGGATGCCGAAGCCATTGCCTTCATGCTGCAGCATGGCGAAGCCAAGGTGCTGATTACCGACCGTGAGTTCCATGATGTGATTCACGCGGCGATCGGCATGCTGGATCACCCGCCATTGGTCATCGACGTTAATGATCTGGAGTACGGCGAAGGCCAGGCTGTCAGCGATCTGGACTATGAAGCGCTGTTGGCCGAAGGCGATCCTGCCTTCGCCTGGCAGTGGCCCGAGGATGAATGGCAAGCCATCTCGCTGAATTACACCTCCGGCACCACCGGCAACCCCAAAGGCGTGGTTTACCACCATCGCGGTGCCTACCTGAACTCATTGGGCAACCAGATGACCTGGGCCATGGGTAACCATCCGGTGTACCTCTGGACCTTGCCGATGTTCCATTGCAACGGTTGGTGCTACCCGTGGATCATCACCGCCATGGCCGGTGTGCATGTGTTTCTGCGCCGCGTCGATCCACAGAAAATCCTCACGCTGATCCGCGAGCATCAGGTCACCCATCTGTGCGCCGCGCCGATCGTGCTCAATGCCTTGGTCAACATGCCGGAATCGGCTAAAGCAGCGATCGATCATCCGGTGAACGCGATGGTCGCCGGCGCCGCACCGCCGGCCAAAGTGATCGGTGCCGTGGAACAAATGGGCATCAAGGTCACCCACGTCTATGGCCTGACCGAAACCTATGGCCCGGTGACGCTCTGCGCCTGGCACGCCGAATGGGATGAGTTGCCGCTGGACGAACGAGCGCAAATCAAATCCCGTCAAGGCGTGCGCTACCCGACGCTCGAAGGCGTGATGGTCGGCGACTCGAAGACGCTGGAGCCGACCCCGCGAGACGGTCAGACCATCGGTGAAATCTTCATGCGCGGCAACACCGTGATGAAGGGCTACCTGAAGAACCCGACCGCCACGGCCGAAGCGTTCGAAGGCGGCTGGTTCCACACAGGTGACCTGGCGGTGTGTCATCCCAGCGGTTACGTCGAGATCAAGGACCGACTCAAGGACATCATCATTTCCGGCGGTGAGAACATTTCCACCATCGAACTGGAAGGTGTGCTCTATCGCCATCCAGCCGTCATGGAAGCGGCCGTCGTCGCCCGTCCCGATGAGAAATGGGGTGAAACGCCCTGCGCCTTTATCACGTTGAAGGCTGATCACCAGGACGTTCGCGAGGCCGACATCATCAGTTTCTGCCGCGAACACCTGGCCGGTTTCAAAGTGCCGCGCACGGTTGTTTTCACCCTGCTGCCGAAGACTTCAACCGGCAAGATCCAGAAATACGTTTTGCGCGACAGGGCCAAAGCGCTCTAACCGAATCGACGTTGTACCCACCAGGCGGCAGGTGTTTTACCTGCCGCTTCGGGCTCGTGCAGGCTGAATTTGGCCCTGCCCCTGACCTACACACTGATAACAAAAACAATGTGGAGCCACCCATGATCGACATTCATTCAACCGATACCCAACGCTGTGAACGCATTCGGTCCAACCCCAAATTCCTTCAATTGGTGAGCAGCCGTTCGCGCCTGGCCTGGTCGCTGAGTGCTGCCGTGCTCGGCACTTACTACGCGTTCATGCTGGTGGTGGCGTTTGCCCCGCAGTGGCTGCATGCGCCGATCGCCGAGCATCGGATGTTGACCCTGGGCATGCCGGTTGGCGCGGCGATCATCATTTTTTCCTGGCTACTGACCGGTTGGTACGTCTACAGCGCCAATACGCGCTTCGATGCACTGGGCGCCGCCATTCTCGAGGAGAGCAAGTGATGACTCTGTTGCGTAAACTTCTCCTCGCCGCTGCCGGGCTATTGCCGGCCTCCGTTGTGCTGGCTGCACCCGCGCTGGGTGCGGTGGAAAAACAGCCGCTCAACCTGCATGCGATCGGCATGTTCTTCGTCTTCGTACTGAGCACATTGGCCATCACTTGGTGGGCCGCGCGGCAAACCAGATCCACTTCGGACTTCTACACCGCGGGCGGTGGTATCACCGGGTTCCAGAATGGCCTGGCAATTGCCGGTGACTACATGTCCGCCGCTACGCTGCTGGGGCTGTCCAGCCTGGTGTTCGCCAAGGGCTACGATGGCTTCATCTATACCATCGGCTTTTTTGTTGGCTGGCCGATCATCACCTTCCTGATGGCTGAGCGCTTGCGCAACCTGGGGCGCTACACCTTTGCCGACATCGTGTCCTATCGCCTGGACCAGAACAAAGTGCGGATCTTCGCCGCCTTCGGTTCACTGACGGTGGTGTGTTGCTACCTGATCGTGCAGATGGTCGGTGCGGGTCAGTTGATCAAGTTGCTGTTTGGCCTTGACTACCCGGTAGCCGTGGTGATCGTCGGCGCACTGATGCTGGTGTATGTGATTTTCGGCGGCATGATCGCCACCACCTGGGTGCAGATCATCAAGGCCGTGCTACTGCTTGCCGGTGGCACGACCCTGGCGCTCATGGCCATGTCTCAGTTCGGTTTCAGCTACGAAACCCTGGCGAACAAAGCCGTCGATGCCCATGCCAGTGGTTGGAACATCATGGGGCCTGGCTCAATGCTCGCCGACCCGATCAACACCGCTTCGATGTCGCTGGGCCTGGTGTTCGGAATTGCCGGCCTGCCGCACATTCTGATGCGCTTCTTCACTGTGCCTAACGCCAAGGAAGCGCGCAAATCGGTGTTCTACGCCACCGGTTTCATCGGCTTCTTCTTCCTGGTGGTATGCACTCTGGGCTTCGCCGCGATGGTGATCATCGGCACCGACCCGCAGTACTACGTCAATGGTGAAGTCGGCGGCGCCTTGATTGGCGGCGGCAACATGGTTGCCATGCACCTGGCCAAAGCGGTCGGCGGCAACCTGTTCTTCGGTTTCCTCTCGGCCGTGGCCTTCGCCACCATTCTTGCGGTGGTCTCCGGGCTGGCCCTGGCCGGTGCCTCGGCGATATCCCACGACCTCTACGCCACAGTATTCAAGAAAGGCAAAGCCACCCAGAAACAGGAAATGCGCGTGACCCGCATGGCCACTGTCGGCTTAGGCATCATTGCGATTCTGCTGGGCATTCTGTTCGAGAAGATGAACGTCGCGTTCCTGGTGGGCTTGACCTTCGGCATCGCTGCGTCGACCAACTTCCCGGTGCTGATCATGGCGATGTACTGGAAAGGCTTGACCACCAAAGGCGCAATCATCGGCGGTTTCGCCGGGCTGATCTGCGCACTGGTGCTGGTGATCCTCTCGCCAGCGGTCTGGGTCACTGTGCTCGGCCATACACATGCGATCTTCCCGTACGACCACCCGGCGCTGTTCTCCATGCCACTGGCGTTCTTCGTGATCGTCGTGGTGTCGAAACTCGACCGCAGCGTGCGGGCCGACAAGGAGCGTGATGCTTACGCCAACCAGTTTGTTCGCGCCCAGACCGGCCTCGGCGCCGCCAGCGCTTCCAGCCATTGATTGAAAGGGCACGGCCTGCTCAAGCGGCGCCGTGTCCATCGCACAACCTTTTGAGGTTCACGTTATGCCCGAATTCAACGCCCCGCTGCGCGACATGCGCTTTGTGTTGCATGAAGTGTTCGATGCCCCGGCCTTGTGGGCACGCCTGCCGGCCCTGGCCGACAGTGTCGACGCCGCCACCGCCGACGCCATTCTTGAGGAGGCGGCCAAAGTCACCTCGCACCTGATTGCGCCATTGAATCGCAGTGGCGACGAGGAAGGCGCCCAGTGGGCCGACGGCCAAGTCAGCACGCCGTTCGGTTTCAAACAGGCTTATGCCACCTACATCGAAGGTGGCTGGGTGGGCCTGTCCGGCAACGCCGATTTTGGCGGCATGGGCATGCCGAAGATGCTCGCCGTGCAGTTCGAAGAAATGCTTTACGGCGCCAACGCAAGCTTCGCGCTGTATTCGGCATTGAGTTCCGGTGCCTGCCTGGCGCTGGATGCCCACGCCAGTGACACCCTGAAAAACCTCTACCTGCCGCCGATGTACGAAGGCCGCTGGGCCGGTTCCATGTGCCTGACCGAAGCCCACGCCGGCACCGATCTGGGGATTATCCGCACCCGCGCCGAACCCCGGGCCGACGGCAGCTTCAGCATCACCGGCAGCAAGATCTTCATCACCGGTGGTGATCAGGATCTGACCGAAAACATTGTGCATCTGGTGCTGGCCAAACTGCCGGACGCACCGGCGGGGCCCAAAGGCATCTCGCTGTTTGTCGTCCCCAAAGTGCTGGTCAATGCCGACGGTTCCCTCGGTGATGCCAACGCTGTGAGTTGCGGTTCGATCGAACACAAAATGGGCATCAAGGCCTCGGCCACCTGCGTGATGAACTTCGACGGCGCCAGCGGCTGGCTGGTCGGCGAAGCCAACAAAGGCCTGGCGGCGATGTTCACCATGATGAACTACGAGCGCTTGTCCATCGGCATTCAGGGCATTGGCTGCGCCGAAGCGTCCTATCAGAGCGCCGTCGCTTACGCACGTGAACGCATTCAGAGTCGCGCGCCGACCGGTGCTGTTGCTCCGGACAAAGTGGCCGACCCGATCATCGTCCACCCAGATGTGCGCCGCATGCTGCTGAGCATGAAAGCCATGACCGAGGGCGGCCGTGCGTTTGCCAGTTATGTCGGGCAGCAACTGGACCTGGCGAAGTTTTCCGATGACGCCAAGGAACGGGACAGCGCGCAAATCCTGGTGGCGCTGCTCACACCGGTGGCCAAGGCGTTCTTCACCGACACCGGCCTGGAAAGCTGCATCAACGGCCAGCAAGTGTTCGGCGGCCATGGCTACATCCGCGAATGGGGCCAGGAACAATTGGTCCGCGACGTGCGCATCGCGCAGATCTACGAAGGCACCAACGGCATTCAGGCCCAGGACTTGCTGGGACGCAAAGTGCTCGCCGATAAGGGCTCCGCGCTGCGCCAGTTCACCGGCGAGATCCGCCATTTCGCCCATCAGCCCGACGCGCCCTACTCCGCTCAACTGTTCGATGCCGTGCAGCGTCTGGAAGACCTGAGCGACTGGCTGCAGGATCAGGCGACCACCAATCGCAACGAAGTCGGCGCTGCTTCGGTGGAGTATTTGCACCTGTTCGGTTACGTCGCTTATGCCTGGCTTTGGGCGCGCATGGCGCAGGTTGCCAAGCAAAAGCTGCCCGAAGATGCAGGGTTTTATGGCGCGAAAATCGCCACCGCCGACTTCTACATCCACCGCTTGCTGCCGCGCATTTTGAGCCTGGAGCAATCCATCCGCGCGGGCAGTGCCTCCTTGTTTGGCCTGAGCACCGAACAGTTCTAACGATTGAACCCACGCGGCGCCACGCTCCTCTCTTTTTGGCGTTCGCGTTTTTTATTGATAAGCCCTCGCCCACCTGGCGAGGGCCGCGGGACCTGTCTTTCCATAATAAAAACAAAGGGGCTTCACCATGGACCGCAACACCCGCACCCTCGCTACCCGACTATTGCTGGCCGGCGGCGTTATCAGCCTCTCGGCCCCCGCCGCTGCTGACTTTGTCAAAGACAGCAAGGCCAGCCTGGAACTGCGCAACTTCTATTTCAACCGAGATTATCGTCAGACCAACGCGCCGCAATCCAAGCAAGAGGAATGGGCACAGGGTTTCCTGCTGCGCTATGAATCGGGATTCACCGAAGGGTTGATCGGTGTCGGTTTCGATGCCATCGGACTGCTCGGCGTCAAGCTCGATTCCAGCCCCGATCGCGCAGGCTCCGGCCTGCTAAAACGCCATCGCGACACCAGTAAAGGAGCTCAGGACGAGTATGGCGAACTGGGTTTGACGGCCAAAGTGCGGGCCTCCAAAAGCACGCTGAAGCTCGGCACGCTACTGCCGAAACTGCCGACGGTATTGGCCAACGATTCACGGTTGTTGCCACAAACCTTCAAAGGCGGCCAGCTGACGTCGCTGGAAATCGAAGGCCTGACGGTGGATGCCGGGCGACTGACGCAAGTCAATCAGCGCGACTCCTCGGACTACGAGGACATGGGCATCACCCGCACCGGCGCCAAGGGCATCACCACAGGTCATCTCGATAGCGATAGTTTGGATTTCGCCAGCCTGAACTACAAATGGACCAGCAACCTCGCCACCGGCTACAGCTATGGTCATCTCGACAACTTCTACAGCCAGCACTTGGTCAACCTGATCTACGTGTTGCCGGTCACAACCGGCCAGTCGCTGAAGACGGATCTGCGCTTCGCCCGTTCCACGGACGACGGTGGCAGTAATGTCGATAACAATGCCATTGGCGCAATGTTCACCTACAGCCTCGGTGGGCACGCGTTAGGCCTGGGTTATCAAGGCATGAGCGGTGACACCGGCTACGCCTACGTCAACGGCACCGACGCGTTCCTGGTGAACTTCGTGCAGATCGGCGACTTCGCCAACAAGGACGAACAATCCTGGCAGGCGCGTTATGACTACAACTTTGCGGCGATTGGCGTTCCGGGGCTGACCTTCATGACCCGTTACATTACTGGCGACAATATCGATCTGGGCGGCAACCGCCCGCAAGGCGAGGAATGGGAACGTGATACCGACATCGGCTATGTCGTGCAGAGCGGGCCATTAAAGAATGTCGGGGTGAAATGGCGTAACGCGACAGTTCGCTCGACCAACTTTGGCAGCGATCTGGATGAAAACCGCCTGATCGTCAGCTACACCTTGCCGATCTGGTAAGCACCGCAATGATCGTTCCCACGCTCTGCGTGGGACCGATCATCCTCGGCAGTGGGCCAGAGTAGGTTAAGATGCCTGCAAACCAGGCCCGCCGCGAGACGCCCGCATGACTGATACCACCCCACGCCTGATCAAGAAGTACCCCAATCGCCGACTGTATGACACTCATACCAGCAGTCATCTGACGCTGGCGGACATACGCCAGTTGGTGGTCGACAGAATTGCCTTTCAGGTGGTCGATGCCAAGAGCGGCGAGGATCTGACGCGCAGCATCTTGCTGCAAGTGATTCTGGAAGCCGAAAGCGGCGGTGAGCCGATCTTCACCAGCGAGATGCTGATGGGGATTATCCAGTTCTACGGCCCTTATCAGGGCGTACTCGCCAGTTACCTGGACAAAAGCATTCAGACCGTGATCGACATCCAGTCCCAGACCGGTGCGCAATCCTCCGAAGCCTGGAGCACCTTCATGCACCAGCAAGCGCCGGTGATGCAGGACCTGATGCGGCAATATGTCGACCAGTCCAAGGCACTGTACCTGAACACCCAAAACCTGTTCGGCATGTTCGGCGGCAAGCCCGGTGCCGATAACGGAAAGAAAAAAAATGGCGATGGGGAATAAACCCATCGCCATTGGTGCCGCTGATCTAGTGTGACTTACTTATTACCGCTGGTAGCCTTGGTGCTTGCTTCTGGAGCAGCTTTAGTGCCTGCAGCAGTCGCTGCCTCGAAACCACTCTGAGCCACATCGGCAGCCTGTTTTACGGCTTTCTGTGCGCTTTCGAACACAGTACCGGCATTCGCCAGGCCCGACTTGAATGCGGCCACAACAGGCTCGGAGCCGGCCGGTGCATTCTTGCTGATCGTTTCAACGAACTCATGCATCTGCTGGGTGCCCGCTTCGACCTGACTCGAGGTCAATTTGGCGATGTCCGACTGAGTACCCACGATCAGTGCTTGAACCTGACGATTGAACTCGGCCAGGCGTTCGGTTTGCGCACTCGGCTGGGTGAAAGAAGCCTGCAGCTCGGCGAAACCTTGTGGATCACGAACAGCCAGCAGCTTGCGAACACCTTCGAACTGCTCCTCGGTGGAGTCGCGCAGTGCCTTGAACTGCAACTGGCTGAGCTGTTCAACGCTGGCGAAGACTTTGCCGCTGATTTGCTGCAAAAGGTCGAGGTTGGCTTTCTGAGCGGTTTGCAGTTTTTCCGAATTGAAAAAAGACATGCTTGAATCTCCTTGTGCTGGAAGGCCCTGATGAGCCTGAGGACGCGATAGCGATCCGGTCAGTCATCGCGTTAGCCTTGATATTGCAGCGCACAAAACCATTTGGCAACGCCTATTTTTGTGCGGTGCAAAATAAACATTGCTAACGCCCTCCTTATTCGCTGTAGACTCCTGCTCATCGAACGTTCAGCCTAGCCCTCTTTAACTAAAGGGTTCAGATGCGCAGGTTCCTATGCATAGCAGCAGGAGATCACCATGGGTCAGGAAGCACATATTGCGCTGCAAGATGAAGAGCGTAGCGAACCCGCCGGCTTGTTCGAACACCTGAACCATCTGCAACGCCTCAATACCCGCAACGTCCTCGACGCCGTGCAGAAGCGTCAGGCAAAAACCTTCGCGCCTTTAGGCCTTGGGCAACTCAGGCAGCCGACACCGGCTGACTGGCATGAATATTTCACAGACCTTGGCCAACGCAGCGTGCTGTTCTGGGACACCTTGCGTCAGCGCGGTGACAACACCCTGGCCCACGAACGCGCCGGGTATCCGCTGCTGCTCAAGTTCAATCATGAAACGCTGGTCGCTGGTGAAGACCTGCCTCGTGCGGTCAACTATTCGTTGTTGCAAATCCTCGGTGGCCCGGGGCAACAGATCGACAGCAAAAAACAGCCCGTGATCATCATTGATCCCCGCGGCGGTCACGGCTCGGGGATCGGCGGTTTCAAACAGGACTCGGTCATCGGCGAAAGCCTGAGAGCCGGCCATCCCACCTACTTCATCGCCTTCAGTCACTCGCCACGCCCAGGGCAAACCCTTGCCGATATCGCAGACGCCCAGGCACGATTCATCGAGGTCGTCAGCGCCCGGCATCCGGACAGCGCCAAACCTGTCGTCATTGGCAATTGCCAAGCGGGCTGGGCGTTAATGGGCCTGGCGGCCACTCGGCCGGAGTTGCCGGGGCTGATCATCGTCAACGGTGCGCCGTTGTCGTACTGGGCCGGCGTCAATGGCCGCAATCCGATGCGCTACACCGGCGGTTTGCTGGGCGGTGGCTGGATGGCGCGCCTGGGGAGCGATCTCGGTAATGACCGCTTCGACGGCACCTGGCTGGTGAGCAATTTCGAAAACCTGGACCCGGCCAACACCTATTGGGGCAAGTACTACCACCTGTTCAGTGAAGTCGACAGCGAGGCCGCACGCTTTCTGGATTTCGAACGCTGGTGGGGCAGCCCGACCCTGCTCAATAGCGAAGAGATCGAGATGATTGTCGACGACCTGTTCATCGGTAATCAGCTATCCGGTGGCCTGGGGCGCAAGAGCAGCGGGCTCGACCTCAAATTGATCGAAGTGCCAGTGGTGGTGTTCTGCTCCTATGGCGACAACATCACCTCCCCGCAGCAGGCACTGGACTGGATCACCGACGTCTACCCCAGCGATCTCGCATTGCAAAATGCCGGACGCACTATCGTTTACCTGCGACATGCGAGCATCGGACACCTGGGCATCTTCGTGTCCGGTGACGTGGCGCGGCGTGAGCACCGTGAGTTGCTGGGTGCGGTCGATGCGATCAATGCGCTGCCGGCCGGATTGTATGAAATGCTGATCGACGACCTGCCGGAGCACTCGGCGACGCCGTATACCGTGCGTTTCGAGCCCCGGCGTATCGCCGACATTCATGGCCAGGTGCAGCCGCCCCGTGATGACGATCGCGAATTCGCGCTGGTGCAGCGCGCGTCCGCCATCAACAACAGCGTGTACGACGAATTCATCCGCCCGTGGTTGCGCCAGCTGATCAACGAACCGAGCGCCGAAATGCTGCGCCGCGCGCACCCTTTCCATCAGCAGCAAGTGGCCTGGAGCAGTTTGAACCCGGCGCTGTGGTGGCTGACTGGCAGTGCCGCCCAAGTGAGCAAGGATCGTCATCCCGCCAGCCAGAACAACCCGTTACTGGTCTGGCAGGAACTGTTTTCCAACCAGGTGCAGGACGCCTTGAACGGCTATCGGGACCTGCGTGATGCAGCTCACGAAATGTGTTTCTACGGCGTGTATGGCGTACTCAATAGCCTCGCCGGCAATGCACCCGGGCGAAATCTGCAGGAACACGCCGAGCAGCACGACCAGCTTTTGATCGAGCGTCTGCAGGATGCCCTGCCCCTTGGCGGTCTGATGGAAGCCTTGATACGGATCCTGTTCCTGCTGGGCCGCGACAGCGACGAACCGGGCAAGGAAAGCGTCGAGAAATTGATCCTGCAACTGCAGGTGCTGCTCCAGGACTACAGTGCCAAGCCGCTTGATCTGCGCGAAACCCTGCGCCTGCAAAAACTGCTGGTCGCCACCCACCCGCAAGAAAGCCTGCACAGCCTGCCCTTAATGCTGGTTGAGGCCCAAGAGCGCCAACAAGTGCTGGCGGCCGTCGCCAATTTGCTGCCCGAACTGCTGACTAGCGGTGCAAACAACCCATGCTGGTGTGAGCTGCACAGGCTACTCGACGTACCGCTGCCAGATTTCAGCCTGACCCAACCACCCGGTGCAGCCGATGCCATCGAAGTGAAAGCCCCGGCGATCACTTCAGAGCCGATCAAACAAGCCATCCCGGTGGTCATCCCTGAGCCGATCAAGCAGAAAATCCCCGCAGTGACCCCTGACCCCATCGCCAAGATGGCGAGTCCGGTGCGCAAACCTGCCAAGGGCAAGAAAGCCGTAAAAAAACCTCCGATAAAATAACGTTGAACACTGACGGAAGGCCTTGTCAGACCTGCGCCGCTTCCTCGATTGCCAATGATTCATCGGTCCGATACTGACCGGGTGTCATGCCAAACCAGCGGCTACAGGCTTTGTTAAAGCTGCTGTGATCATGAAAACCAAGGAGATACGCGACATGCTTCATGTTGAAGTGAGAATGGCGCAGGTAGAAGTCGGCCAATTGCCGGCGCACAGCGTTCTGCACGTCCTTGAATTGCGTCCCTTCCTTTTCCAGCGCGCGTTGCAGCGTGCGCTTGCTAACGTTCAATGCCGCCGCGATCGACTCCATATCGCATTGCCTCTGGCCCTGACTCAAGCGCTCGGTAATCAGCGCGCGAATCCTGCCGACTATGCAAAAACCAAACAGCAGATCCAGTTGTGCCTCGGCAAAACTGTCATGCAGCACCGCCAGCGTTTCGTTGGCCATGCTCAACGGACGCAGCAGCTCCTGCCTATCAAACAAAATGCTGTCGTAAGCCGCGTCGAAACGCAGGTCGCAGCCAAACAACCGTCGATGCTCGGAGGTGTCTTCAGGTTCGGGATAGGTGAACTCCACACTCAAGGGTTGCGGTGAGTTACCGCCCGCCAGCTTACGGCAGAAGCCCAGCAACGAAGTCAGCGCTGCATCGGTGTATTGGCGAGGTTTGACCGAACCTTTTTGGTGATGATCGAGGCCGGAAAGTCGGTAACTCTGCGGTTCCGATGTAAAGAAAAGGCTGAATCCGGTGCCAATCAACGGACTGAAACGGACCAGGCGCTCAAGGGCTTTTTTCAGATTCAGACTGGACATCATGGTGTAGCCGACGATCTGAAAGCTACCGGGGTGGAAACTTCCATAGGCCTTCAAGCCGATGTCCGGATCGCCCGAGGCCTGAGCGGCCAGATCCCATAATCGATAAATCGCCCTTCGCTCGCAAAACGCTCCTGGTTTGCTCGCAAGCTTCATGTCTAGTCCAGCCTCCCGACACAGACTGGCAACATCCAGTCCTTGAGCCGAGAGCGTATTTACCAGCACGCTGGCATAGCCAGAACTCATTCTATACATGGCGTCCTCAATGACCTGTGGAACCGAACATCCTGTCCGCAGCCATAACTGATCTGCGATGAATCAAAGACTAATGGGTTCTTCAGTTGCCAATATTGATCCCAGTATAGGTAACCAGCGTTTTTCGCCACCCGTCATTAACCTAGGCATGGCGCCGTTGGACACCAGACAGTCACATCTCAACACTTCCGCGCATCCGGCCAATACCGAACAATCCCCCCATCTTGCAACGCAAAACAAAGAAAGGAAGGGATTGTATGAAGTCGCTTGGTCGTATTGCGTTGGTCACGGGTGGTATGGGTGGGATTGGCACTGCGATAAGCCAACGCCTGTACAAGGAAGGATTCAAGGTCATCGTCGGCTGCAGCTCGGATTCCTCCCGCAAGAAGGAATGGATAGCGACCCAACTGGCGGCGGGTTATCAGTTCGAATGCATCTTCGGCGACATCACCGATTGGGAATCGACCCGCAAGGCCTTCGAGATGGCACGAGAGCAATTCGGCCCGATCGATGTGCTGGTCAATAACGCCGGCATCACTCGAGATGCCTCCTTTCGCAAACTCACTCCAGAAGACTGGAACGCGGTGATCGGGACCAACCTCAGCGGCCTGTTCAACACCACCAAACAGGTGATTGAAGGCATGTTGGCCAAGGGCTGGGGTCGGGTCATCAATATCTCGTCGATCAACGGTCAGCGCGGCCAGTTCGGCCAGACCAATTACAGCGCGGCCAAAGCCGGCATCCATGGCTTCACCATGGCACTGGCCCGGGAGGTCTCGGGCAAAGGCGTGACCGTCAATACCGTATCGCCCGGCTACATCCAGACCAGCATGACCGCGGCCATCCGCCCGGACATTCTCGAGACCATGATCGCAGCCACACCGGTCGGGCGCCTTGGCCAACCCGAAGAAATCGCTTCGATCGTCGCCTGGCTGGCGTCCGATGAATCGGCCTACAGCACTGGTGCCGACTTCTCGGTCAACGGCGGCATGAACATGCAGTAAGCCTGTCAGGGCATCGATGCCCTGCTCCCGCTCGACAGAATCCTAATGAGGTCATGCATGAACGAAGTCGTAATCGTTGCCGCTACTCGCACCGCCATTGGCAGTTTTCAAGGCTCACTGTCCGCCATTCCAGCCACCGAATTGGGTGCAGCGGTGATTCGTCGCCTGCTCGAACAGACCGGGATCGACGCGGCACAGATTGATGAAGTCATCCTCGGCCAGGTGCTGACTGCAGGCTCCGGGCAAAATCCGGCACGGCAGACCGCGATCAAGGCCGGCTTGCCCGATACCACCCCAGCCCTGACCCTGAACAAAGTCTGCGGTTCAGGCCTCAAGGCGGTCCAGCTTGCGGTCCAGGCGATCCGTTGCGGCGACGCCGAACTGGTGATTGCCGGCGGTCAGGAAAACATGAGCCTGGCGCCCTATGTTCTGCCCAAGGCGCGCACTGGCCTGCGTCTGGGACATGCGCAACTGCAAGACAGCGTGATTCAGGATGGTTTGTGGGATGCCTTCAACGACTACCACATGGGCATCACTGCCGAGAATCTGGCGAATCAATACAGCATCAGTCGTGAAGATCAGGATGCTTTCGCCGCGACCTCGCAACAGAAAGCCGCCGCGGCCATCGAGGCGGGTTACTTCAAGGGTGAAATCACCCCGATCCTGATTCCCCAGCGCAAGGGCGAGCCGTTGGTCTTCGACACCGATGAACAGCCGCGTCCGGACAGCACGCTGCAGGCACTGGGCAACCTCAAACCCGCGTTCCAGAAAAACGGCAGCGTAACCGCGGGCAACTCGTCGACCCTCAATGACGGCGCCGCCGTGTTGATGCTGGCCAGCGCCGCCAAGGCCCTGGCTCTGGGCTTGCCGGTACTTGCGCGCATCAAGGCGTATGCCAGCGCCGGGGTAGACCCGTCGATCATGGGTATCGGCCCGGTGCCCGCTACCCGTCTGGTCTTGACGAAAGCCGGCTGGAGCCTGGACGACCTGGACCTGATCGAGGCCAACGAAGCGTTCGCCGCGCAGTCACTGGCCGTTGGCAAGGAACTGGGCTGGGACATGAACAAGGTCAATGTCAACGGTGGCGCCATTGCCCTCGGTCATCCGATCGGCGCATCAGGCGCGCGGATTCTGGTGTCGCTGGTACATGAACTGATCCGTCGCGATGGCAAAAAGGGTCTGGCCACCTTGTGCATCGGTGGCGGCCAGGGCGTTAGCCTGGTCATCGAGCGTTAGACACACAGGCTGAGTTGTCAGACGCGGCGCCGACGTCCGGCGCCGCGTTTTTTTCCGTCCGGTTTATTCATATGGGCAAGGAGTTCCATGGACAACGCGCATACCTTAAACACACTCTGGTCGGGCCAGGTTCCGTTCATTGCTACCTTTGCAGTGCAACAATTAAGGTTCTGGGTCAGCACCAATCCCTGGTTTACCGGGCAGGACTACAACGCCTGGTTCGAGCTGCCACGCGAAACCCTGGACAGCCTCCAATCGGACTACCAGCAACAATGGTGTGAACTCGGCCAGCGTCTGTTGACCGGCCAGCCCTTCAGCTTCGAAGATCGACGTTTCGCCAGCGGCAACTGGAGCCAGCCTCTGTTCGGTTCCCTCGCGGCGTTTTATCTGCTCAATGCCGGCTTTCTGCTGAAGCTGCTCGATCAGCTGCCGATCGACGGCAAGAAACCGCGTCAACGTTTGCTCTATCTGGCGGAGCAAGCCATCGCCGCCGCCGCGCCGAGCAATTTTCTGGCCAGTAACCCCGATGCGCTGCAACGGGTCGTTGAAACCCAAGGAAGCAGCCTGCTCACAGGCCTGATGCACCTGGCCAGCGACCTGCAGGAAGGCAAGATGCGCCAGTGCGACGCCGGCGCGTTCAAAGTGGGTGTCGACCTGGCAAACACCCCCGGCGAAGTGGTCTTCGAGAACGAACTCTTCCAGCTCATCCAGTACTATCCGCAAAGCGAAACCCAGTACCGGCGCCCGGTGTTTATCGTTCCGCCATCGATCAACAAGTACTATATCCTCGACCTTCGACCCGACAATTCGATGGTTCGCCACCTGTTGCAGCAAGGCCACCCGGTGTTTCTGATGTCGTGGCGCAACTTCGACCAGGAACATGCCGGCACCACCTGGGATGACCTGATTGAAACCGGGATTATCAAAGGCCTGCAGCTGACCCGTGAAATCAGCGGCGAGCAACGGCCCAACTGCGTGGGTTTCTGCATTGGTGGCACGTTGTTGAGCTCGGCGCTGGCCGTATTGGCGGCCCGTGGCGACAAAGAGATCGCCAGCGTGAGCCTGCTGACCACCTTCCTCGACTACTTCGATACCGGCCCCATCGACATCTTCGTCGACGAGCAATTAGTGGCTTATCGCGAGCGCACTATCGGCGGCCACAATGGTCCCATCGGCCTGTTCAAGGGCGAGGACATGGGCAATACATTCTCGTTGCTGCGCCCCAATGACTTGTGGTGGAACTACAACGTCGACAAATACCTCAAGGGGCAGAAATCGATACCCCTTGACCTGCTGTTCTGGAACAACGACAGCACCAACCTGCCCGGGCCGATGTACTGCTGGTACCTGCGCCATACCTATCTGCAGAACGATCTGAAATCCGGCGAGCTGGATTGCTGCGGGGTCAAGCTGGACCTGCGCGCCATCGACGCCCCGGCATACATCCTCGCCACCCATGACGATCACATCGTTCCATGGAAAAGCGCTTACGCCAGCACCGAGCTACTGTCTGGAACCAAGCGTTTTGTGCTCGGCGCCTCAGGGCATATCGCGGGGGTGATCAACCCACCGGCCAAGGAAAAACGCCATTACTGGACCAACAATCGCGTCACCAAAAACCCTGAAACCTGGTTCAAGAATGCCCAGCAGCACCCAGGTAGCTGGTGGAACGACTGGTTCGTCTGGCTGGCCGAACACGCCGGGGAACGCCAGCCTTCAGTGCTGAGCACCGGGAACGCGCAACACCCGGCACTTGAGTCGGCGCCGGGGCGTTATGTGATGCAATGAGAGGAGCCAGTCCGGGCAGCCAGGCTCAGGGGAAATGAATTTCTCGGGCTGGACGCTTCAGAACGCCGGTTTACTGCTTTGTCCGCCCCGGAATGGCGATACGACTGGTCGTTTTGACTTCACGCAACGCAAGACTTGACTGGATAGAGGCGATACCGAGTTGTCGCCTCAATACGCTCTCGACAAAGTCGCTGTAGCTATCAAGATCCTGAGCCAACACTTGCAAAAGGTAATCGGCATCCCCGGTTATCTTGTGGCAAGACAAGACCTCCGGGAGCTGCATGATGACGGCTTCAAAGGCTTCGGGGGTATGATCGGTGTGCGTGGCAAAGCGGATATGCACGAACGCCATGATGTCCAGCCCCAGCTTGCGCCGATCCAGGTTTGCCTGGTAATCCTTGATCACTCCCTCCTCTTCCAGTCTCTTGCGCCGCCTCCAGCATGGAGTAAGGCTTAACGACAGGCGCTCACTCAACTCGGCGTTGGAAATGCTGGCGTCCTCCTGCAACAAGGCAAGGATGGAAAGGTCGGTATCGTCAAGCAATGCGCGATGGGTATTTTTTTTCTGCATGGTGCCATCCACGGGAAAATAATCCCGATTACGCTAGCAGAGCGAGAACAAAAAGCAAAGAAAGTGCATCCGTACCAGAACAAACTATTGGCACTGGACCACCACGACGGATGCGTATAAATGCTTACAGTTTTCAGCGATTCCCATCGCTTGCACCATGGGACCGAATTAAAGGACGGCGTTCTCAAACCTTCTTTCGAACAACCAAGCCGAGCGGATACCGTTCGCGACCGAGTCCAGCATGTTGGGCTCGGCGATATCATCGTCCCGCGAACGTTTGACCGGGCGTGCTACGTCAATGCACACAGTGAGCGCTATGTCTCCTTTCTGGAAACCGCGTGGTCCGAATGGACGGCAACCGGTCGGGAGCATGACGCCCTTCCCCTGGTCTGGCCGGTACGCGACTTGTCCAATGAACACGTCCCCTCGTTCATTGATGGCAAGCTCGGTTTCTTTGCCATGGATGCCGGCTCGCCGATCACCGCGACCACCTGGGAAGCCGTCAAAACCAGCGCGGACATTGCACTCACTGGACTGTCGTTAATCAACGAAGGCCACAACAGCGCCTTTGCCCTGTGTCGTCCACCCGGACACCACGCTGCTCGTGAATACATGGGAGGCTACTGCTACCTGAATAACGCGGCCATCGCCGCGCAACATGCACTGACTCAAGGTGCTAAACGTGTCGCGGTGCTGGACGTCGACTTCCATCATGGCAACGGCACACAGAACATTTTCTACGATCGCAACGATGTGATGTTTGCCTCCCTGCATGGAGATCCGTCGGTTTCCTATCCTTATTACTCGGGTTTCAGTTCCGAGTGTGGAGCAGGTGCCGGTGACGGTTATAACCTGAACTACCCGTTGCCGAAAAACACCACCTGGCATAGTTATCAAAACGCCCTGATCCACGCTTGCAAAAAACTTCGTAACTTCTCGCCTGAACTCTTAGTGATTTCCCTGGGCGTCGATACGTTCAAGGACGATCCGATCAGCCACTTTCTTCTGGAAAGCCAGGACTTCTTTGGCATGGGTGAAATCATCGCCACTGTCGGCGCACCGACACTATTCGTCATGGAAGGCGGTTATATGGTCGATGAAATCGGCATCAATGCGGTCAATGTACTTCATGGGTATGAGAGCAAACAATTCTAAGTTTCGGTGGCCGAGAAAACCTTCCTTGACTTACAACTAAGAGAGAAACACATATGACTCTATTCATAGACGTTGATCACGCCGCCACGCTTTTTGGCAAGATTGGAATCGGTCAGGCCATCAAGCAAATGGCCAACTACATCAAGGCTGATTATTGCCGCTGGGCTGACTTTGATAAATCCCCACGCACCGCCAATCACTCCACTTGCGGGGTGATCGAACTGATGCCGACTGACGATGGCAAACAGTATTCATTCAAATACGTAAACGGCCACCCAGGAAATGCTGGCAACAACTTGCTGACAGTCATGGCCTTTGGTGTATTGGCGAACGTCGATAGCGGATACCCCGCCGTTCTCAGCGAACTCACCCTGACCACCGCGGTTCGCACAGCGGCAACGTCCGCCCTGGTAGCCCAGTCCCTGGCACGCAAGGGTTCGACACGCATGGCCATTATCGGAAATGGCGCCCAGAGCGAATTCCAGGCGATTGCCTTTTATGAAATGCTCGGGATCAACGAGGTGCGGATATTTGATATCGATAGCGCTGCTTCATTGAAATTGAAAAAAAATCTGGAAAGCTACACCGGCATCAATGTCACCGTAGCCTCCTCGGTGCATGAAGCCGTCAAAGGCGTTGATATCATCACCACCGTCACCGCGGACAAGGCCTACGCGACAATCTTGACGCCCGACATGATCGAGCCTGGCATGCATATCAACGCGGTTGGCGGTGACTGTCCCGGGAAAACCGAACTTCATGCCGATATCCTGCGCAACGCCCGGATCATTGTCGAGTTTGAACCGCAGACACGCATTGAAGGCGACATTCAGCAACTGGACACTGACCATCCTGTCATCGAATATTTCCGCATCGTTCGGGATAACGAACCAGGCCGGGAAAATGACACGCAAGTCACGGTGTTCGACTCGGTGGGATTTGCTCTTGAAGACTTTTCTTCACTTCGTTATTTGCATGACCAGGCTAGAAAATACGCGATCGGTGAGAAAATCCATCTTGTACCCACGCCTGCCAATATCAAGAACCTGTATCAACTGATTGATGAAAACTCCGATCTTTCATCTGCGTCGTCCCCGCAAAAACAGCAGCTAGCAGCAAGCTAAGACACGCGATAGTTCGCTATCAAGTCAGGTTGCGAGTCACGAATACCTTACTGATTAACCGGTACTGCAAGCGTTTGAACCACTGTCCTGACCTACAAGGCGCAATGGCGAACTTACAACAATAAAATACACACACTATTTCTCTGCCAAAACTCAAAAAACATAAAATCAAGAGGTTTTGTGATGAAATCAGATACGCATGAAATAACTGAACAACCCGCATTGCAGCGCACGCTCAGCAATCGCCACATTCAACTAATGGCCATGGGCGGCGCCATTGGTACGGGGCTATTCATGGGGTCCGGCAAGATCATCGCCCTGTCCGGTACCTCGATCATACTTATTTATATGATCATCGGTCTTTTTGTTTACTTCGTCATGCGTGCCATGGGAGAGCTGCTTTTATCTAACCTGAACTTCAAAAGCTTTGCTGACTTTGCCGGGGCCTACCTCGGCCCTCGTGCGGCCTTCTTTCTCGGATGGTCATACTGGTTGAGCTGGAGCGTGGCCGTTGTGGGAGATGCAGTGGTCGTTGGGGGTTTCTTTCAATACTGGTTCCCTGATGTACCGGCCTGGATCCCCGCCATCGGCATGATGCTCACGCTATTCGCCTTGAATGTGCTCACCGTCAAATTGTTCGGCGAGGTTGAATTCTGGTTCGCGATCATCAAGATAATCGCCGTCGTCGCGCTGATCTCCGTCAGTGTGCTGCTGATTGCCAGCTCCTTCGTCTCACCCACGGGAGTCACGGCTTCCCTGACGCACCTGCTGGACAAGCAGGCCGCTTTCCCCAACGGCCTGTTCGGCTTCTTCGCTGGCTTTCAGATGGCGATCTTTTCGTTCGCGGGCACGGAATTAATCGGCACCGCGGCCGCCGAAACCAAGTCGCCCGAAAAGACGCTGCCCAAAGCCATCAATTCCATACCGCTCAGGATCATCCTTTTTTATGTTCTGTCCCTGGTCTGCATCATCGCGGTGACCTCATGGCAGCAGGTATCGCCCAACAAAAGTCCTTTTGTCGAACTGTTCCTGATCGCGGGTTTTCCAGCGGCAGCCGGCATTGTGAACTTTGTGGTGCTGACCTCTGCGGCGTCATCCGCCAACAGCGGCGTCTTCTCATCCAGCCGCATGTTGTTCGGCCTGGCTGACCTTGGCAGTGCACCCGGTATCTTCAGACGGTTATCGAAAAACAGTGTTCCGCTCATCAGCCTGGCCTTCACGACCTTTCTGATGCTGCTGGGGGTGCTGCTGCTGTTCATCATCCCTGAAGTCATGACCGCCTTTACCATCGTGTCGACCGTGTCGGCCATCCTGGTGATCTTTACCTGGTCGACCATCCTGGCGTCCTACATCGCTTATCGCAAAGCAAGACCCGATCTTCATGCGCAATCTCGGTACAAAATGCCTGGGGGCGTGCCGATGGCGTGGTTCTCCCTCGCATTTCTCGCGTTTGTGCTGTGCCTGCTTGCCCTTCGGCCAGACACCCGCCTTGCCCTGTGTGTGATGCCTGCATGGTTCATTTGGTTGGCAATCGCCTACCAACTCTCGCATTTCAGGGGCAGGAACCAGGCCAGTCACGCGGCCGGGTCACTTCTCAAAGAATGATCCATTGCCCACCAAAACCTGCACGCAAAAAAAGTCCCGCGACCGAATGAGTCGCGGGACAAAAAATGGGTTGGTTGCGGCCAACCAGAGGAGCATTTTTAAAAGCGGTTACAGGCATTCCTGCGCGGCACGTTCGAAACTCGAAGGCATGAAGTTCGACGCCAGCAAGTGGCGCTCATACAAAAACACCTTGCCGCCATTCGGGGCTTTGTAGGCTTCGAGAACGTTGTCTGCCGCGACTTTGCTCGGCACCACGATCCGGTAGCTGCGCTGGGTTTGCGAGACCGTCGGGTTCAGTGCGCTGCCCTGCAACTTCGGCACCACGCAGTCGGCGTACTCGGCAGGCGTTTTTTTCGTCTGAAAAGTCAGCGTCGGGTCGTTCGGTGCGGAGGCGCAACCGGTCAGCAGCAGGGCGACAACAGCCAGTCGGGTCAATGTCTTCATTTGCGCCAGTTCCTTGAGTAGCGTCTTCGATGGAGGCGATTTTCCGACTTTGCCCGACAAAGCAGAACTGGCGTTTCTTGATGGTCACTATTACCGGAACCGATAGTTGCGCGCGCTATCGCTGGTTTTCAGGAAGCTTGGCAATCACCTTGATCTCGAACTCAAAGCCATACAGCCACGTGACCCCGACAGCAGTTAACGTCGGGTGGGGTGCGTTACCCCAGAACTCCGGCACAACCTTCCAGATCGTTTCGAACTTCTCTTGCGGATCGACGATGAAGACCGTTATGTCAATCACGTCGTCGAAGGTGCAACCGGCAGATCCCAGGATCGCGTTCAGATTGTTGAACGCAAGCCGAACCTGAGTCTCCAGTTCTGGCTCGGGTGAGCCGTCTTCGTTGCTACCGACTTGCCCCGAAACGAATAAAAAGCCATTGGACCGGATAGCCGGCGAATAGCGATTGCGCTCATAAAGCGCTTGGCGTCCGGGCGGAAAAACAACATCACGCGTTGTCATACAGTGCCTCCAGCAACGGGTCAAAGACGACCCGCAATTAATGATGAAGGGACTTTAAGGACTTGTGCCTGCCCGATAAACGAGCAACTGTAGCCATCACTGTTTGTAAAACCCAAACAATCCAATAGATCTCCGGGGCAGAAATGGACCGTTTCGATGCGATGCTGGCATTTGCTCGGGTGGTGGAAACGGGCAGCTTCACCAAAGCGGCCGAGACACTGCATATGAGCAAGACGAGCGTGACGCAACTGGTGCAGCAGTTGGAGGCCCGGTTACGCGTCAAATTGCTCAACCGCACGACGCGCAAGGTCAACGTAACCGCCGATGGCGCCGTCTATTACGAACGCGTGATACGACTGCTAGCCGACATGGACGATGCCGAGACCAGCCTGTCCAGCGCCTCGGCCCTGCCCCGGGGCCGACTGCGAGTGGATGTGCCCAGCCCGTTGGCCAGCATGATTCTGGTACCGGCGTTGCCTGCGTTTCATGCTCGATACCCTGACATCCAGATCGACATGGGCGTGAGCGATCGCATCGTGGACATGATTGGTGAGAACGTGGATTGCGTCGTGCGCGGCGGCGAACTAACCGATCAGTCTCTGATGGCTCGGCGGGTAGGCGAACTCCAGTTGGGCGTTTATGCGGCGCCGAGCTACCTGGAACGCATGGGTACGCCGTCGCATCCGCAAGAGCTGGAAGATTCGCATCATCGTGTCGTCGGTTTCCTGTGGGCACGCACAGGCAAAGCCTTGCCTTATGCCATGCACAGCAACAGCGAGAGTGTCCATATCAAGGGGCGCTATGTGTTGGCGGTTGACGATGGCAACGCCTACATCGCGGCCGGGCTGGCTGGCCTCTGAATTCTTTGGCTGCCAAACTACATGTCCAAGCCATACGAAGCGCGCGGCGAGTTGGTCCGTTTGTTCGAGGATTGGCACCTCGATCCGATGCCTATCTACGTGGCTTTTCCGCCGAACCGGCATATCAGCTTCAAGTTGCGCGTATTCATTGATTGGGTCGCTGAGCTGATGGCACAGCATGCGCCTATCATGATTCGTGAGGCGTCAGGTCCCTGACTTGGATAAAACCAAGCCCCGCTAGAAGCGGGGCTTGATGTATTTCACACGGCATCAGGGTTTACGCCCACCGCCGGGAGTTTGCCCTCCTCCTTTCTTGTCTGCGTCAGACATTTTCTCTCTGTCTTCGACAAAGTTGCCTTGGCGCCCTGCTCCCTGTCCGCTGCCGGGACGATTGGTATCGCTGGATTGACGTCCACCAGAGGCCTGTCCACCTTTTTTGCCGGCTTCGGAGGTACGTTGCGGATCGTTCATCATCCCGCCGCCCGACTGCCCGCCTTTTTTGCCAGCTTCGGAGGCTTTTTGAGGGTCATTGGCAAAATTGCCTGGGTTCTTGTTTCCGGTGTTAGCCATTTTCGTTCTCCTCATTGTTATTCACGAACCTTTGTCGGCCCGTCCTAATTCCGAGGGTTTCTGCGGTTGAAAGTTTGAACTGATCCATCGTTCTTGCGACAGGCGGATTGGGATGATTAGTTCCAGAAAACTCCTGACGCGGCGACTAATGGGGTGAATCAAACGAGTATAAAAATGGCTTGCGCTTATACAAATTCATCAAAGAAAAGCGCGTTGAGGTCTGGCATCATTCAAGCAGTTACGCTGAACTATCAGCTCTCTAATTTATCCTGTGTGGAGGTCCGTCGATGACAGAGCACATCGTCCACTTTCATTGCCAGATTGATCAGGGCACGATGGAACGCTTCAGGGACTGCTGCCTCGACGCCATCGACCAGGGCGCCTCCTCCTTACTGCTGAATCTCTCCACCAGCGGCGGCAGCACCAACTTTGGCTTCGCCCTCTACACCTTCCTTAAATCCCTGCCGGTGCCGCTGTGCGCGATTAATGCCGGCAATATCGAGTCGATGGGCATCATTATGTATCTGGCCGCCGGGCGACGTATCACCGCGCCCCATTCGCGGTTTCTGATTCACCCCATGAATTGGTACTTCAGCCAAAGCTCGGTCGACCATCAACGTTTGCGCGAATACCTCTCGAGCCTGGATAACGACCTCGCGCGCTACGTGCAAATCTTTGCCCTGGAAACTGCCCACGCGGATACCAAACTGGATATTTTCCATTGCCTTTCAGCGGAAGAGAAAGTAATCGCGGCGCATGAATCCCTGGCCTACGGAATCGCCCACGAAATGCATCAGATGGTGTTTGCCGATAACGTCAAACACTGGAAAATCAGTGGCGGTTGACGCATGTTCGAGACGGCCCCAAGTTTTTCGTTATCGCTGAGTCAGGTGCCAGGAACGGGGTGAATCTCCAGCGTCATTCCGTCACTCAACGTGAGTTTCAAGTCCCTGATAGTGCCGGCTACGCGGTCCTTGAAAACCGGCTCACCCTCGGGATCAAGTTCATCGTAGATAAAGCGGTTGCCCTCAAGCCAACCGATGGCCGTTTGCAGTTCGGGCGTAAGGTAATACTTGCCATCCAGAAAAAAACCGGCAAACGGTTCTACCCTTTCCCGATTCTCGATTTCGTAGCGCACGCCGGGGGTCATTCCTGTGGATTCATCAATCATGATGTGTACCTCGTCATCGTGTCTGATCTTGGCGGCCCTGCCTGTTTCAAGGCATCGACAAACCGGGCTCGACGGAAGGTCTATGCCTCAGACCTCCCGCCTTGCCCTGATACCTGTCAAGAAGTCCCCAAGCCACGCGACAGATCGGCTGGGGTTTCGGACACGGTCTTGCGCATCTCGCCCGTTTCTCCCGCGATTGAGCCGTGGGACTCCGTGGTTTCCATTACCTTTTCGCGCACCGCCTCATAGCCCTCCCGTGCTTGCTGTTTGACCTTGCCAGTGAGGTTTGCGCTGGTCCTGCCCAGATAACGGCGTTCCGTCGCAGTGGTCGGTAGCGCCGCACCCAACAATGCTCCCACCGCTACACCGACCGCAGCCATCATCAGTGGTTGCTCCTTGAGCAGATGACTGAACTGGTCGCCCATTTCATGAGTCCTGCGCGCCAGGCGATCACTGGTGTCATGGACCGTGCGACTGAGGTGATCGGTCGTCGCGTGCAGGCTGTCGCCCAGGTGAGCCGCCTTACCCTTGACCGCCTGATAGCTGTCCTTGAGCGAATCGGTGGTGGTGTGAAGACGCTGACGGGCGCTGTCCAGACTATCGGAGAGCCCTTCGCCCAAGTCATCGGTCCAGTCGATATCCTGCTCCGGTTCGACGCGATATTCCCTGGGCGTCGGTGGCCGATTCTGACTCATCATCAACCACATCAGCCCGACCGAGGTCAGCACCGCAGGCACGGGGTTGTTGCGCACACTGGTGCCCAGATTGGTCATGAAAGTCGAGCCGTTGCTTTGCATCAGCAACAGCGCCTGATCGAACATCTGGCCGGGGGTAAATTTGCTTTCCAGCGCGTCGACGATATGCCCGATGTTCTCCCGTTGCGCATCGATTTCTCGCTCGATGGTTTCCGGGCTCTTGGCCGCTTCGGTTTCGAATTCGCGGTTCATGACACTTTCCTCCGCAAGGCTTCCTGGTCTTTGTTCAACGCGTCCAGGGTGCGATCAGGCTTGAAGTGGGAAGGCTCGAATTGTTTTTTGCCTGCCTGCAACATCACGAACCCGATGACCATCACCACGACGCCGACAATCAGCGCAGCCAGCCAGGGCGCCATCACCAGGCTCAAGGCATAGACCACAGCCATCAGCAGCATGATGAACCCGGCGAGCAACACAATGGCGCCACCGGCGACCCCGGCAATCCCTGCTTTCAATGTCGTCAGGCTGGCCTGCAATTCCACCTTGGCCAACGCCAGCTCCTTGGTGAATAACGCCGGGACTTCGCGGGCTAACTGCCGCAATAAACCGACCACGGAAGCGTCATGATCAACCGTCGTGACATACGGTGTGACGGGTGGGGTGCGTTGCAGTTCTGGATTGTCTCTGTTCATCACCGTTCTCCTGAGAAGGGGCTGGACCCCGGCATTGAGGAACCATCGCCACGATGGTCGGGCGCGCTCGGCGAGGACGGCGTAATGCCGGTGGCCAACCCGGGCGACAGATCGCCTCCGTGCGGCATCGACGTTTCATAAAGTCCTTGCGAGCCATCGCCACTGAACGTGGGTGTGCTGCTCTGGGCGGTCGTTGTCGGTAGTGTGGCCGTGCCCGCTTTCAGGAACCGCGACAGACCGAACCCCACCGCGATGCTGCCGACAATGAACAACCCCGGATTGTCGCGTGCCAGATCAGCGCCATCGTGCAAAAGCTCTTCGGCACTTTTGCTGCGCAGTTTTCCCGCCAGGCTGCTCATGCTGTCGGCCATGTTCGCCAGGTAGTCGGACATCCCAAACGTATCGTTCGTCCTGATCTCGGAAACGACCGATTGGGCGCCTCTGGCCAATGCTTCAATCTGATCCGCTGCGGTATCGCGGTACTGGCCGAATTGCTCATCGGCCTGATGCCGGGCACCGCCTATCGCTTCGGTAACCTCCTCCTTTATATGCTGAAAGTTTTGTTCGGAGCCTGCGGGATCCCGAGGGGCATCCGGTTGTCCGGTTCTGCTGTCTGGAATAGTCATGTCATCCCTCGCCTTCGTAATGAACACGTCAGGAAGTGGCCGCGGCATGCCCGCGGTGGTGCTTCATTGCAGATGACGAGGCGTCTGGCAGGGAGTTCCAAGCAGATGATGAAGTGAGCGAAAGGCCTTCAGCCGATCAGTGCGAATGAGCGCTTTTTGTAGGCACCAGGTTTGGCGGCGAAGGTGCTCTCAAGTACGCCTTCGCCGGCAAGCCTGGCTCCTGCAAGTCCGATTCCGGCGTGCAGGTTGTGTGTAAGGTTGGAGAGTCAGCAAGTGCAATGCTGAGATGTGCTGGCCCATCGCGAGCAGGCTCGCTCCCACACTGGATTATCTGTGAACACGTTATGTGTATATGCCAGCGATTTTGTGGGTAGCTCGATGATCGTTCCCACGCTCTGCGTGGGAATGCAGCCCGGGACGCTCTGCGTCCCTTCCGGAGCCGAACGCGGAGCGTCCGTTGAGGCATTCCTTTGCTGCGCATGGGAACGATCTCAATCATCCTCATGCAATTTGATGCCGCGTTTATGCAGCAGGTATGGAACCAGCAACACCAACAGCGTCAGCACCAGAACCGACGCCGCAATCGGTTGCGTCACAAATATCATCCAGTCGCCCTGGCTGATGGACAAGGCGTTGCGCAGTTGTTTTTCCGCCATCGGGCCCAGCAGCATGCCCACAATCACCGGGGCGACGGGGAAATCGAAGCGCCGCATTAACACCCCTGCCCAGCCGATGCCCAGCATCAGAAACAGGTCGAACGTTGAGTGGCGCATGCCGTACACGCCGATGGTCGCGAACACTAGAATGCCGGCGTTCAGGTACGGCCGGGGGATTTGCAGGAGCTTGACCCACAGGCCCACCAACGGCAGGTTCAACACCAGCAGGATGGCGTTGCCGATGTACAGCGAGGCCACCAGCGTCCAGACCAGTTCGCCCGAGGTCTGGAACAGCAGCGGCCCCGGTTGCAGGTTGTAGTTCTGGAACGCGGCCAACAGAATCGCCGCCGTGGCGGAGGTCGGGATGCCCAGGGTCAGCAACGGCACCAGCGAACCGGTGGCGCTCGCGTTGTTGGCCGCCTCGGGGCCAGCGACACCCTCGATGGCGCCCTCGCCTTTGCTGGCGGCAAATTCTTTCGGGTACTTGCTGAGTTTGCGTTCGGTCGAATACGACAGGAACGTCGGAATTTCCGCGCCACCGGCCGGAATCGAGCCAAAGGGAAAGCCGATCAAGGTGCCCCGCAACCACGCGGGAACCGAGCGTTTCCAGTCGGCGCGGGTCATCCACAGCGAGGTCAAGCGGTGTCGGCTGGACGTTTCTTCCTTCTGGTAGAGCACGCTGTACAAAGCTTCACCGACGGCAAACAAGCCGACAGCCACCAGCACGACTTCGATGCCATCGACCAGCTCGGGAACAGCCAAGGTGTAGCGGGCAATGCCTGAGGTCGAGTCCAGGCCGATCAAGCCGATGGTCAGCCCGATCCCCAATGAGGCAAAGCCGCGCAACATCGATGAACCGAGTACCGCTGATACGGTGGTGAAGGCCAGCACCAGAATCGCGAAATACTCCGCAGGACCGAACTTCAGCGCCAGTGTGGCAACGAGTGGAGCGAACAGGGTCAGCAAAATCGTCGCGATGGTCCCGGCCACGAATGAACCGATAGCGGCCGTCGCCAAGGCCGGGCCTGCCCGTCCATTGCGCGCCATGAGGTTGCCTTCCAGGGCCGTGACCATGGAGGACGACTCCCCGGGGGTGTTGAGCAGGATCGAGGTGGTCGAGCCGCCAAACTGAGCGCCGTAATAGATGCCGGCGAACATGATCAGCGCCCCGGTAGGATCGACCTTGGCGGTAATCGGCAGCAGCAAGGCGACGGTCAGCGCCGGCCCGATCCCCGGCAAAACACCGATCGCGGTACCCAGCAGGCAGCCAATAAACCCCCACATCAGATTGATCGGCGCCAACGCGGCGCCGAAGCCGCTTGCCAGACTCGAGAGAATGTCCACCTTGTCGACCTCCTTCGGCCCGGATCAGATCCAGGCGTTGATCAAGGGCGGAAGGGAAACCCCTAGCCCGGCAGTGAACAGCCAGTAAATCGGCAAGGTCAGGGCGATGCCGATGGCCAAGTCCCGCACCGGGCTGCGACTGCCAAAACCGCGTGCCGAACAGGCAAACAGCAATGAGGCGGCCAATACGAAACCGATGTAGGTAATGAGCAAGGCAACCCCCACCAGCCCTGCCGTGACCCAGGTCGCCCCGGCCTTGCCGCCGGGCTGAGCCTGGGTGGTCTCGTGGTCATCGGCAAGGTTGCGAAAACCACCGGTGAGCGCCTGATAGCACATCAACAGACCGACGGCGCCCAGAAACACCGCGACGGCGTAGGGGTAAACGTAGGCCGCCATGATGACGAAGCCCATTTCGGGAGGAAATCGCGAGGCGCCGAACGCCAATACCGCGCTGATGGCGACTACACCTATGGCAATCGCCAGTTGGGCCGGCATGACTTTCCAGCGCCCGGCCATCTCAAAGCAGCCCGACCTTGACCAGCATCGCGCGCAGGCGCCCATGTTCTTCCTCGACGAATTTGCCAAAGTCATCCCCGGTCAGAATGCTCGGTGACCATGCATTGGTTTTTACGTTTTCTTGCCATACGTTGCTTTTGGTCGCGGTCAAGACGGCTTCGGTCAGTTCTTTGCGCTGCTCAGGCGTCAGGCCTGCTGCGCCGTATACGCCACGCCAGTTACCGATCGTCACGTCGTAGCCAGCCTCTTTGAGGGTCGGTGCATCGATGCCTTCAACGCGGTTGGGCGCGCCGATGGCGAGCAAGCGGAATTGCTTGGACTGGACGTATTTGGCCAGTTCGGCGTAGCCGCCGGTGATCACCGTAATGTGGCCCCCCAGCGTCGCGGCGACGACTTCGCCGCCACCGGCGAAGGCGACGTAATTCACCTTGTTGACGGGGACGTCCATTTTGCTCGCCAGTTCGGCGATGCCAATGTGGTCGATCGACCCCTTGGAGCCGCCACCAAACTTGATATTGGACGGGTTGGCTTTGAAGTCTTTGAGCAGGTCGTCCAGGGTTTTGTACGGGGAGTCGTCACGCACGGCAATCACGTTGTATTCGGTGAACAACCGGGCGATCGGCGTCACATCCTTCAAGGTGATTTGCGGTTTGTTCTGCTCGATGGCCGCGACCATGATCGCACCGACGACGATCAGGGCATTTGGGTCGCCCTTGGTGCCATTGGCAAATTGCGCCAACCCCAAGGTGCCACCGGCGCCGCCCTTGTTCTCGAAGGTCGCGGACTTTGCCGTTTTCGCCTCGACCATGGCTTTGCCCAGGACGCGTGCAGTCTGGTCATAACCACCGCCGACCGAACCCGGGGCCATGAACTTGACGGTGTCCAGCGCAAAAACCGGTGAGGCGAGCGCGGCGGCGGTAACTAAAACGGCGAGGTTGCTGCTGAATCGACGGGCCAATGCAAACATGAGTCGTCTCCGGATAGCTGTTCTTGTTGTTTTGGATCAGGGGCAAGCCCTGATGCCAGTAGGAGCCAGGCGTAGCCCCTGCTCGTTGAACATGCGTCTGGGAATAAGCGTAGGTCATAGTTGTGTTTGTTGGTCGCGCAGACCCGAAACTTCTTTGCTTGCGTGCCTGAAGTCGGCCAGCAACAAGCAAACCGCCCCTTGAATCAGGGCGGTGCTTGAACAAGAGGTGAATCGTTAGCCCAACATTTTATAGGCGTCGGGAGGCTCAGGCAGTGCGGCGAGCATGTCACGCAATCCGGCGGCCCACTGTTTGCGGATATCAATGAAGTAAGGGTCGTCAGGGGCGATGCGATAACTTTTTGCTCGGGTAAAACTGTCTTTCCTGTACACCAGCAGGTCCAGGGGCATGCCCACCGACAGGTTGCTGTGCATGGTCGAGTCGAACGAAATCAACCCGCAGCGCAGCCCTTCGTCGAGCGAGGTGCGAAACTTCAGGTTGCGATCCAGGATCGGCCTGCCGTATTTGCTTTCGCCCAGCTGCAGGAACGGCGTGTCTTCAGTCGCTTGAATGAAGTTGCCTTGCGGGTAAATGCTGTACACGTCCATGGACCCGTCCGCGATCTGCCCGCCGACCAGAAAGGAGCAACTCAAATCGGTCTTGCCTGCCAATTTGGTGCGATCCCGGGTGACGACTTCGCGAATGGTTTCGGCCACCAGCACCGTGGCGTCATACAGCGTGCGGACATTCAACAGATGGATACCCGCCCCGCTCGCCCGTTGCTTGAGCAGGTTGACCACCGATTGCGACGTGGCCAGGTTGCCCGCAGTTTGCAACACGATCAGCCGCTCTCCAGGCGTGCTGAAAATAAACAACTTACGGAACGTTGAAATCTGATCAATGCCCGCATTGGTCCGTGAGTCGGAGATGAACACCAGCCCGTCGGCCAGGTGCATAGCGACGCAGTAAGTCATTTGGTGAACTCATGAATTTGGAATGAACGGCCATACCCTGTCCATGAGGGTATGGCCGGTGACTGTGAATGCCGCGAGTGAGGTCTACTGGTGCTGCATCTGAAACAGGGATGTCACCTGTACCCGCGCCAGCATCGACTCGGCCCCGCCCCCGCGACGCATTCCGCGCACCGGGCAGGCGTCGAGGTAGTCGAGGCCCACTGCCAGTTTCAAATGGCGCTCGGGCCGGGCCAGTCGGTTGGTTACGTCGAAGCTGTACCAGCCATCGTCGAGCCAGGCTTCGGCCCAAGCGTGGCTGGCCAGATGGCTTTCATCTTCGGTGCACAGGTAGCCGGAGACATAACGCGCCGGGATACCCAGGCTGCGGGCGCACGCCAGGAAGGCGTGAGTGTGGTCCTGACAGACGCCGCCCCCCTCGGCAAAGGCTTGCGCGGCGGTGGTGTCCACGGTGGTCGCGCCCGGGCTGTAGACCATGTGCTCGGCCAGGCCATTCATCAAGTCGATCAGCACCGCCCGGTCACGCCGCGTGCCGCAGTGTTGCAAGGCAAAGGCGTTAAGGGCGTCATCGGCCTTGGTCAGATGGCTGGTGCGCAAGAACGGCAGCGGCGACTGAGTGTCGTGCTCCACGTCCATCGTCTGATCGATTTCAACCTGACCATAGGCAGTCAGTACCAGGGCGCCGTGAGGCTCGTCCATCGTCAATACATGCAGGACGTTGCCGTAAGGATCGACCTGGCTGCGCACCAGGCGCGGCAGCTCCAGGTGCCATTCAAGAATGTGCTGGCGCTCGGTGTTCTTGGGCGTCAAACGCAGGAACTGGATGCTGGTGCAGACTTCGTCGGCGTAGCTGTAAGTGGTGTCGTGGCGTATGGACAGTTTCATACGACCTCCAGATAGGACTCGTGAACGGTCTGACCGAGATGGCGAACCTGGGAGATGAAATCAGTCAGCCACAGGTGCAGACCCAAGCCGAGAATCTCGTCGATCCCGGTATAACGCAGCCGCGCATTCAGTTCTGCAGCCAGGCGCTGGGCCGGCCGGCCGTTATTGCCCGGCAGGCTGGCGAGGATTTGGTCTAGCTCCTCGACGCAGGCGTGCAGCGAGCGCGGCACGTTGGCGCGCAACAGCAGCATCTCGGAAACCTGCTTGGCGCAGGGCGCATTGCGGTAGATCTCGTTGAATGCCTCGAACGACGACAGCGCCCGCAACAACGCGCTCCACTGGTAGTAGCCGCGGGCCGAGTTATCACTGACCTCCTCCGACTCTTCGCCGAACATTTCATAGCGCGCATCCAGTAGGCGCAGGGTGTTGTCGGCGCGTTCGAGGAAAGTGCCCAGACGAATAAAGCTATAGGCATCGTTGCGCATGATCGTGCCCGAGGTCGCCCCGCGGAATAGATGCGAGCGCTCCTTGACCCATTCACAGAAATGGCTGATGCCGTAACGGCCCAGACCGTTGCTGGCGATGTTGCGCATTTCCAGCCAGGTGGCGTTGATGTTCTCCCACATGTCGGCGGTGATGCGTCCTCGCACCGCGTGCGCGTTGGCCCGCGCAGCTTGCAAGCAGCAATAGATACTGCCGGGGTTGGTTTCATCCAGCGCAAAGAAATGCAGCATGTGCTCAGTGTTGAGTTCGCCGTAGCGTTCGTTGTAGTCGTCCAGCGTGCCGGCGGCCAATAGCGACATCGCCAGCTCGGCGCGGCCGTCGGTGCGCCCGGCGTGGGGCATCAGCGACAACGAGTAACTGACTTCGAGCATGCGCGCCAGGTTTTCGGCGCGCTCCAGGTAACGGGACATCCAGTAGAGGTCCGAAGCGGTTCTTGAAAGCATGTCTTAGTCCTCCACTACCCAAGTGTCTTTGGTGCCGCCGCCCTGAGACGAGTTCACCACCAGCGAGCCTTCGCGCAATGCCACGCGGGTCAGGCCACCGGGCACCAGACGGGTTTCACTGCCCGATAGCACAAACGGGCGCAGGTCAATGTGGCGTGGAGCGATGCCGTTTTCGACGAAAGTCGGGCACGTCGACAGACACAACGTCGGTTGGGCGATATAGGCTTCAGGGCGGGCCTTGAGACGCCGGCGGAAGTCCTCGATTTCCGCCGCCGTGGCGGCCGGGCCGACGAGCATCCCGTAGCCGCCGGAACCTTGGGTTTCCTTGACCACCAGTTCGGGCAGATGCGCCAGCACATGGGACAGCTCTTCGGGTTTGCGACATTGCCAGGTCGGCACGTTCTTGAGGATCGGTTCCTCGCTGAGGTAGAAGCGGATCATGTCGTCGACATAGGGATAGATCGATTTGTCGTCGGCCACACCGGTGCCGACGGCGTTCGCCAGCACCACATTGCCCGAGCGGTAAGCGGCAATCAGGCCGGGCACACCGAGCATGGAGTCCGGGTTGAAGGACAGCGGATCGAGGAACGCATCGTCGAGACGGCGATAGATCACATCCACCTGTCTAGGGCCAGCGGTGGTGCGCATGTAGACATGATCGTCGCGGACAAACAGATCGGCACCTTCCACCAGCTCCACACCCATTTCACGGGCCAGGAACGCGTGTTCGAAGTAAGCACTGTTGAAGCGACCCGGGGTCAGCACCACGGCAGTGGGATTGTCCAGGGGGCTGGAGCTCTTGAGGGTGTCCAGCAGCAGGTTGGGGTAGTGATCGATGGGCGCCACACGCTGGGCGGCGAAGAGTTCAGGGAATAACCGCATCATCATCTTGCGGTCTTCGAGCATGTAGCTGACGCCGCTGGGGGTACGCAGATTGTCTTCCAGTACGTAGTAACTGCCGTCGCCGTCGCGGACCAGATCGACGCCGGAGATGTGGGCATAGATGCCGCGATGCAGATTCAGGCCCTGCATGGCGACCTGATAACCCTCGTTCGCCAGGACCTGTTCGGCCGGGATGATGCCCTCCTTGAGGATGTGTTGGCTGTGGTAAATGTCGGCCAGGAACATGTTCAAGGCCTGGACCCGCTGAATGCAGCCACGCTCGACCGTTTGCCATTCGCTGGCCTTGATGCTGCGTGGAATGATGTCGAACGGAATCAACCGCTCGGTGCCCTGCTCGTCCCCGTATAAGGTGAAGGTGATGCCGGCTCGGTGGAACAACAGGTCGGCTTCGCGACGACGTTGATCCAGCAACTCCAGAGGTGTGTCCGCCAACCAACGCGCGAACTCCTGGTAATGTGGGCGGCAGCCACCACTCGCATCATACATTTCGTTAAAAAAAGCTCGGGACATACCCTACTCCTTGCCGCGATACAGACGGCATTTTCTTATCACTTCGCTATTTCAATACATTCAGGCCTTACGTTGTTTTAGTGAGTACTGTTTCTGTTGAGCACCTCAGTGTGCGTCGTTAACTTCCTGTTACATTCGGAATTAAATTCCTTATGATTTCGGCAATCGCTTGACGCGTTCCGACGCCAGAGGTCTGGCCTTTGCGGTTTGATGTCTGGCGCCCCAATTTATAACGTTCCCCGTTATCCTTTTTCGTTTAAAACCACACTGCGGTGGTTTGAAAGCACTTTTGCAAGGGCTATGCCCACTATTGCCATCAGGAACAAATAACCAAAGTCGTCGCGAGAAAAACACCTGAGCGACATTTGTTTTCATTTTTGAGACTGAAATCGACAAAACTATATAAACATTTCCTCCACTTGTAACTTGCCCAATTCTGGAGCGAACAAAAATGGTGCGATTAGCAACTCATGTACGTTTTTTGCCCTATAAGCGGGAAATTTCTACTCATTACTTTTTATTGCCCTTGTAATACAGAGCGCACTGCTTGGTGCGTCGGTTAATGTTTGGCGCACTATTAATGCTCAACAAAATGCACCAAATGATTTCATACGACACGAAAATGCCAAGTAGTGATGCAAAGGAATATCGCGAGAAAAAATGGCGGAAGGCAGCCGGAGTCGAACCTGCCCGGGAACGGATGCCGTCCCCAACCGGGTTTGAAGCCCGGCCGCGCCACCGGGCGCGATTGCCTTCCTTGAACTCAGTCTGTTGTCTGTTGAGCCAGTGCATTGTCGAGCCGGAGGTGGCGCCGATCGCCAAAGCGTCGGGTCAGGCCGACCCGGTCGAAGTATTCAAGAATCTGAATGCTGCGCTTGCGCCCCAGGCCCACGGCATCGCGAAACGCCGTGACCTGAATCACCGGATTGTCGCTTGTCAGTTGCACCAGCATAGCCGCCAATCGGCGCAGCAGCGTGTCGGTGTAAAACAGATCACGAACCACTTGATGCACCAGCCCCAAGCGCGCCATCTTGCGCAGCAGCAGGCGCACAGCGGCCTCTTCATGGCCCGTCGCTTTAGCCATATCACGCACCCATGGCGGATCGAAACCCGCCTGTTCGAACAGCGGCTGCAATTGCTGCCAGAGGACTTCGTCATCCTCGCTCAACCGCACTTGATGATCGGGCAAATGCAGCCAGGGGCCGCTGGCGACGATCGCACCGCTGGCCAGTAATTCGTCGAGCAGGCTGATAAAGGTCGGCCGGTCCAGCGCTGTGCCAGCGAAGCGACGCAGGCGATCCCTGTCCGGTCCCATTTGATCCGGTTCGAGTTGATGAAAGCGTGCGAGGTGTTCCAGCAGTGGCGCCTTCAGGGCTTCCCAGCGCACCGCGCTGAACAGCAACGGCCCCTGCCGCGTATCGATCAACCGCACGTCGTCGGGCAGCTCCCAAGTTTCACGCGGACGATTGAACTGGCGCTCCAGACGTTGCGGGTCGAGCCCGGTATCGCTGTTGGCCAGCAGCGCCGGCAGTGCGTCTTCCAGGCTGTTCGTAGTGGCCAGCGTCTGTAGCTGCGTCAGTCGCTCGGGGCTGCGGCGGTGTCGGGCCGGGGGGAACGGGTCGAGCACGCGGCCACCGCCGAGGGTGCGTTGAGCGCTTTGGTCGCGCAGGATCAAGCGGTCGCCCTTCACCGCCAGCACCGGCGCGTTCACCAGCAGTTGCGCGAACATCTGCTCACCCGGCGCGAGGCTGGCGCCTTCCAGCAACGCCACTCGCCCGGTCACGTCCTGAGTACCGAGATGCACATGCACTGGCTGAAAGTGCTCGAAGCTTCGCGCTTCAGTGGCCAACAAGGTCATCTCGATATCCAGACGCTGGGTCGGCGCGTGCAGCCATTCGGCCAACAGCCATTGGCCCCGGTGAATCTGCTCCAGAGCCAAACGGTCGGCGCTCAGGTTCAGCGCGACTCGCTGCCCGGCCGTTGCGCTGTCAGCCGCCTGATTCTGTGCGTGCAAGCCGCGCACCCGCACCGGTTTGCCCAGCGGACTCAAGATCAGCGTATCGCCCACAGCAATTTGGCCGGACAATGCGGTGCCGGTCACCACGATACCGGCACCGGCCACACTGAAGGCCCGGTCAATCGCCAGGCGAAAACCGCCGCTGGCGCTGCGTTGAAGCACCTCATGTTGTGCATTCAGCAAAGACTGACGCAGTGTCTCGATCCCCTCGCCGGTCACACTCGACAGCGCGATTTTCCGTGCGTCGGCATAGGGACCGGGTGCCAGCAATGTTTCGATCTGTTCCCGGACGGTTTGCACACGAGCAGGATCGACGCGGTCGCACTTGCTGATTGCGATCAGTGCCCGAGGGATGCCCAGCAACTCGACAATCGCCAGGTGTTCACGGGTCTGGGGCATGACACCGTCATCCGCCGCCACCACCAACAACACCAGATCAATGCCCTGAGCCCCGGCCAGCATGTTATGGGTGAAGCGCTCATGGCCGGGTACGTCGATAAAACCGGTCAGGGCGGCGCCCGGTTCCAGCGCCGCGTAGATATAGCCCAGGTCAATGGTCATGCCGCGTTCGCGTTCTTCCCGGCGACGGTCGCCGGCCTGGCCGGTCAGTGCCTGGAGCAAGGAGGTTTTACCGTGATCGATGTGCCCCGCCGTGCCGACAATCACCCGTCCCGGCCCTCCTCCTGCAATTGATCGAGTTGCGCCAGCCACGCGGCTTCGTCGTCCAGTTGGCGCACGTCGAGCCAAAGCGCATCGCCGTCGATGCGCCCGAGCACGGGAATCGGCAATGCGCGCATTGCAGCTTCCAAGGCATGCAATGTTCGTCCACGCAGGCGTTTGGAAACGGTCGGTCGCAGGCATAACGCCGCACTAGGCAGTCGAGCCACCGGTTGGCTGCCGCTACCGATCATGCCCAGCGCCGGCACCGCGCTGACGCTCCAGCCATCGCCCAACACCTGCGCCAGTGACGGTTGCAGGCGTTCGGCCTGGGCGAAAATGTCGGCTTGAGGCCGGGTCAGCAGGCGCAGACTCGGCAGACGCTCGGCCAACCGATCAGGATTGCGGTACAGCGCCAATACAGCTTCGAGGGCGGCGAGGGTCAGTTTGTCGACCCGCAGCGCACGCTTGAGCGGATTCTTCTTGATCTTTGCGATCAGGTCTTTGCGGCCGACAATCAACCCGGCCTGGGGACCGCCGAGCAGTTTGTCACCGCTGAAAGTAACGATGTCTGCACCATCGAGCAGTGCCTGGCGCACCGTTGGTTCGGCGGGCAGGCCCCAGCGAGTCAGGTCGAGCAGACTGCCGCTGCCCAAGTCTTCAAGCAGCGGCAGCCCGTGGCGGTGAGCCAGTTCTGCCAATTCAGCCGTCGGCACCCGGGCGGTGAAGCCTTCAATGGCGTAATTGCTCGCATGTACACGCATCACCAGACCACTGCGCGGACCGATGGCGGCCTCGTAATCCTGGGCATGGGTGCGGTTGGTGGTGCCCACTTCGTGCAGCCGCACCCCGGCGCGGGCCATGATGTCGGGTATGCGAAAGGCACCGCCGATTTCGATCAGTTCACCACGGGAAATGATGCCTTCCTTGCGCGCGCCCAGGCTGTTGAGCGTCAGTAACACAGCGGCGGCGTTGTTGTTGACTACGGTCACTGCCTCGGCACCGGTCAGCTCGCGGATCAGGCCTTCGATCAGGTCGTCCCGGTCGCCGCGCTTGCCGCTGTGCAGGTCGAATTCCAGGTTGAGCGGATAGCGGGCGGCCAGTTCCACGGCGGCAATGGCTTCCTCTGGCAATAACGCGCGCCCGAGGTTGGTGTGCAGCACTGTACCGGTGAGATTGAATACCCGACGGACCTGGCAGCGATGCTGGATCGCCAGACGCTCGCCCGCCCTGCCTGCCAATACGTCGGGGGCGATTTCAATGGCATTGAGTTCGCCCTTGTGCACCGATTCGCGCAAGTCATCGAGCAGTTGCCGCAGGCCAGTCAGCAGCGCGTCATGCCCGTAACGCTCGGCCAGCGGTTGGCAGGCGGGATGGCGCAATAAGCTGTCGATGGAGGGCAGCCGCAGGGTTTGGCTGGCGGAGGTTGCGGGCATCAGAGGCTCCCGGAAGCGATAGACCGTCGCTTCTGAGTGTAGCCGCTGGGCTCACTGCTCAAAGGGATAAGCTCAGTTGGCTCCAGGTGCATCGGTATCTGCATATCTTTCCGGCATGGCTGCAAATGTCAGATATTTCAGAGACTGCCGTAGGCGCGGTCCCAAACGTTTCCTGGCCCCTCAAACCGTTCTGGATGACGGCTATACCTCTGTTGATACTTCGTTTTTTACGGGGTCAGTTGGCAGGAGCATCAAGTGACGGCACTCCAGGAACGGGATAAGCCAGTTCTCAATAACGGTCCATCGTCGAGTTTCGCGAGTCGGCCATTTGCTCGCGCCCTGGCAATCATTGCGCTGGCGCTTGCCGCTGGCGGTTGTGTTTTTGCACCGGCAGAGAGCTTTACCTTGCAGGCCGAAGTGCCGGCCGATTTCAGGGTCAAGGCTGATGCCTATTACGAGCCGGCCAGCGGCGAAACCTGTGAGGCGCCACCGCGCCAACGCGGAAAAGTGGCGCCGAATCGCAAGTTTTTCACCAGTGAATTCCAAAGCATTCCGCGCACGGCCGAGTTTCAGATCCCGCTGACGACGCGCGCGGGTGGCTGTCCGTTGGTGTTGAGTAGCTTGAAACTGAATCTCGACGCGAAGTGGGGAACGCGCTGGTCTGACCTAGGCGGTGACTTTGCCAGCCTGTCCTTTTACGACGCACTTGCAGATGACCGTCCAGATTTTCCAGCCTCCGGTATTCAGGCATTTCAAGGGCAATGCCAGTGGCTGTTCCGCACTGTGGGACCCGAGCGGGCGATCATAAAAATCCTGCACTGTCGGGCCCTCGACGCGGATGGACAGATGGTGAAACGCATGGCGGGTGGGGTATTGCAGCGCGATCAGTTGCCGGGCAGGACGGTGAGGATGGTGTTCGGGATGGCAAAGAAAGAGGAGCCTTACATGGGGGACAACTGGGTTCGCTTTCCGCAAGGCTGGAAACGCTGCTTGGGTAAAAGCCTTGAAGATCCGTACGCCTTCTGTCGCGGCAACACCACAGATTTCAAGTCTTTCAAAATGCCGGATGGGCGCGAGTGCACCGTCTACCCCAACTGCACTGAATAAGGAAATCAGATATGGCACATCAGGAGCGAGACAACCCTTCCAGTTATTACAGGGCTGAAAATGTCAGATATTTCAGAGACTGGCGTAGGCGCGGTCCCAAACGTTTCCTGGTCCCTCAAACCGTTCTGGATGACGGCTATACCTCTGTTGATACTTCGTTTTTTACGGGGTCAGTTGGCAGGAGCATCAAGTGACGGCACTCCAGGAACGGGATAAGCCAGTTCTCAATAACGGTCCATCGTCGAGTTTCGCGAGTCGGCCATTTGCTCGCGCCCTGGCAATCATTGCGCTGGCGCTTGCCGCTGGCGGTTGTGTTTTTGCACCGGCAGAGAGCTTTACCTTGCAGGCCGAAGTGCCGGCCGATTTCAGGGTCAAGGCTGATGCCTATTACGAGCCGGCCAGCGGCGAAACCTGTGAGGCGCCACCGCGCCAACGCGGAAAAGTGGCGCCGAACCGCAAGTTTTTCACCAGTGAATTCCAAAGCATTCCGCGCACGGCCGAGTTTCAGATCCCGCTGACGACGCGCGCGGGCGGCTGTCCGTTGGAGTTGAGTAGCTTGAAACTGAATCTCGACGCGAAGTGGGGAACGCGCTGGTCTGACCTAGGCGGTGACTTTGCCAGCCTGTCCTTTTACGACGCACTTGCAGATGACCGTCCAGATTTTCCAGCCTCCGGTATTCAGGCATTTCAAGGGCAATGTCAG
>NZ_FYEB01000007.1:0-82230 GCF_900187445.1 Pseudomonas sp. Irchel s3b2 | reverse complement strand
GACGCGAAGTGGGGAACGCGCTGGTCTGACCTAGGCGGTGACTTTGCCAGCCTGTCCTTTTACGACGCACTTGCAGATGACCGTCCAGATTTTCCAGCCTCCGGTATTCAGGCATTTCAAGGGCAATGTCAGTGGCTGTTTCGCACTATGGGACCCGAGCGGGCGATCATAAAAATCCTGCACTGCCGGGCCGTCGACGCGGATGGACAGATGGTGAAACGCATGGCGGGTGGGGTATTGCAGCGCGATCAGTTGCCGGGCAGAACGGTGAGGATGGTGTTCGGGATGGCGGAGCAGGAGCAACCGTATTACCGCGGATGGTGGTTAGAAACACCCAATGGCTGGAAACCATGCACAGGCCGTTGGGGAACTAACAACGAAGAGTGGTGCATGGAGCCAGCTCAATTTACGGATTTCAAATTGCCTGATGGCAGAACTTGCACCGTTTACCCCAACTGCACTGAATAAGGGAGCCACAACGTGACATTCAAGGAACAAGACGACAGCTGTTTCAGCGGCAAAATACTGGTCTGTCCACTGCGAGGGCATTGGACGAGTTTTCGATTGGTGGATGAATTTGGCGACGGAAAACCCTATGGCGGCTTGCCTTACACCCTTCGAGATAGTGTGGGTCAGGAATACACCGGAAGGTTGGATGGTGAAGGTTTTACCAGGTTGGACAATCACTACCGTGGTCCTATGGTGTTAACGATGGACGCGCCGCATTCCCGGATTAACGAGCTGTATGTTCGCCTGATGGATCGGATTCACTACCCCCTCCCCATCACCGAACTCCAGTACCGCGCCGAACAAACCCGTTTCTTCCACGAAGACGGATTTCGTCGTGAACACAACCCGGCCATCAAAGACGCCGATGTCTTCATCCAGGTCGAGGTGCGGGACCTGGTCCGTGATGGCGCGCATTTGCCACCGGTGGTCAAGCGTTTCTACCAACCCCAAAGCGCACTGCTTCGGGCCATGAGCGAACTGGGGTTCGGCCCCGAGCATTCGTTCGGCATTGCGCTGAGCCCCAACCAACACAATGTGCTGGAAGTGCGGCCGATGCGCGCCTTGCGGCCCATGCTGTCCACCGATGACAAATTCTGTGCGCTGAATCTCTATCAACTGGCCCTGATGGCGACCTTGAGTTACACCGACTTCGCCCAGGACCCGCGCGAAAAACCGTTGGATAAAGTGCGCTTTCCTGAGGACCCGAGCATCGGCAATCTGTTTGGCGAGGCGTTGGCCAGTTACCGGGAAAGTTGGCGAATTGATAAGAGCCAGTCCCAAAGATTTTACCCGTTGTACGAAGACGTGCCCTATTCAAAACGGCTGGAAATCCTGCCGTTCAACCCGACGCTGTATGAGCAAAATCACCCGGACAAAGGCAAGGATCAGGAGCACCCGGCCAACCAGCATTTTTTCGATGATCAGGAAGATGGCGGTGATACCCAGGCGTTCATGTGTCATCACGACGAAATCGTTCTGATTTCAGTGCGCGGCACGGCCAGTCTGAAGGATGCATTACGTGATGTGCATGCGCTTCAGGTTCCGTTCGAGGAGGGTGTCGGGAGCGTCCATCAGGGGTTTTACAGTGCGTTCCAGGCGATGAAGGCGTTCGTCTTGCGTTATCTGGATAAATTTCACACGGGTCAAAAAGTCATCATTTGCGGCCACAGCCTGGGCGGTGCCATCGCCTTGTTGTTGGCAGAAGCGCTTCGTCGACGTGCAGGCGTTACCTACAACATCCTCCTCTACACCTACGGCGCCCCCCGCGCTGGCGACTCGACCTTTGTTGAAGGCGCCACCGACCTCGTCCATCACCGCATGGTCAACCATAACGACCCGGTGCCCGGCGTACCGGCGCCGTGGATGGACGCTAACTGGAAGGTCTGGGTCCCGGGCCTGGTGACGACGGTCTTTTCCGGACTCTATGGCATGTTGCTGTTTGGCGCCGGTCTGGTGCGCTTGGGCGGTGATCCCTATCAGCATCACGGGCAACAGCAGCATTTCATGCCTGTGCGCTTTAATGACAAAGAGTGGTCGTCGATTTTGTGGGACCCGGATTGCGAGTCCATCGACGATGCCGCCTGTACCGCCATGCTGGAAAAGACGCGACGGGGTGATATGCCGGCCCGCGATGGCCTGCTCGCGCAACTGATCAACTACACCGACCACATGATGGTTGCCAGCTACATTCCTTTTGCTTGGGCGACCTTGCGCCGCTGGCAACAAGCCCAGGACACTGGCGCAACCGTGGTCACCGACCGCGAGTACCGCGTCGTCGAATACGCCTTGGCAACGCTCAGGGAGAAACTTTACGAGTATGCCCGCCAGGTGCGCCATAACGAGGGGCCGGATGGTGCGACGACGAAGGAAAAGGCCGCGATGGATGCGCTGTACGGAGAGCAAGATCGGCTGGAGAGAACCCAAAAGCGTTTGCAAACCGTGCGCAATCGCCGCCTTACCCTGGCGGATGTGTACGGCAGTGCTGCCCGGTTACCGGAGTTCACCGGTAGCGTGGAACGCTGGAGCAAACACGCTGAAAATCGCCGTTTAGAGCAGTACGCAATGATTCCAAGGCAATTGGATGATGGATTTTTGCTGGCCCGCGAGCCGCTGGATATCGATTCGATCAGCTGAGTGTGGCCGAATGGCAAGGCAAAAGCCCTTGGTTACTTGGGGCTTTTCCAAGTGACCCGCCATCAGGGCGGAACCCTGAGCGGCCGTTACCGCAGAAACGGATATGTACTCCCAACACCAAGCCCCGGCAGTGAATCTCAGTAGCTCAAGAGATGTGTAGATACCTATGCTCCAGGTGCCAACATCAAATTGGGCGATAGGCGCTGGTAACCCTCCTCCTCCAGGCGCATGTCCAGCATCAGACTGGCCAGGTCCGCCGAGAGCGCTTCGGCGTCGGCGTCGTTCTCCAGATAGATCAGTTTCAGGTAGCTGTTGCAGCCGGGGCAGACTTCCGCCCGCAACGGCGCCTGATTAGCAGCATGGCGGTCATCCTCGAAGCTGACGTATTGCAGCCCCTTGCTCTGTTCGCAATACACGCACTTGACCCGCACCGCATGCCATTCGCAGGCGCACAACGAGCACACCAGATAACGCAATCCGTTGTATTTGCCGCGATGACGAATCACCCCGGCCATCGCCGGCGAACCGCAGGCTGGGCATTGGCTGAGGCTGTCGCCGCGCTTGAGTTCAAGGTTCGGCGAACTCAGCAGCCAATGGCTCCAGGCCGCTTGCAGCGCTGCTCCGAGGAACGGCACCAGTTCTGCCGGCAGCATTGAATACTGGCCGCTGACCAAGGCAATCGCCCAGGCTTTGAGCAGCCCTGGGTTGGCACTGCGTAAAGTCGCCACGGCGTTTTCTACCGCAGCGTGTGACGGTGGGTGATAGCGTTGCAACAAGGCTTCGAGATACGGCAGCCAGACGTTTTCGCGCACCAGGCTGTCGGCGGCGAACGGTGGCAAACCATGTTCTACGCACACCCGAAGACGTTCGGGATCGGGCATGGCGGCCACGGGCGGATCGTCCATCAATGTCTGTTGAGCGTGGCACAGCCCCGCGATCAAACGCAGATAATCCGCCATGGGATGCCCGTCCGCCAGGCGCTCCAGACGCAGCGCGCGCAAGGTGAACAGGTTGTTCGGTGGCAGGTACAGAAACGGCGGTGAACTCGCCGCCGCTTCTATCTGCCCAGACTCGAGGATCGTGGCCAAGGGGTCATCCTTTTTTGCTGATCGGTCGCTCAGGTGTCTCGTCTCGGGTCACTTCCTGATACCAGAGTTCATGGTGTTTTTTCGCCCAGGCGCGGCTGACCCGACCACGCACCATGGCGTGGACCGAGCCGCGAATCCAGATACCGGCATACACGTGGACGATGATGCTCAGCACCAGGATGAAACCCGCCAGCGCATGCAGCAGCATCGCCCAACGAATGCCGGTGATGCCGAAATAAGCACTGAACCAGGCACGCCAGATCACCAGTCCGCTGAACAACAGCACCAGCATGCAGATCAGCAACACCCAGAACAGCAGCTTCTGCGCCGGGTTGTACTTGCCGATCGGCGGCACGCCCTCCTCTTCGTTACGCATGACAGTCCTGACGCGCCTGAGCCACAACCGGTCGTTGGCGCTGAAGTAGTTCGCCCGCCAGAAACTGAACACCAGGCCGAGGAACAGCACAAACATCGCCACGCCCAGGTACGGATGCAAGATTCGCGTCCACGAGCCGCCGCCAAACAGGTTGCTGAGCCAGAACAATCCCGGATGGAACAAGGCCAGCCCCGACAGCGCGGCCATCAGAAACATAATCGCCACCAGCCAGTGGTTGGTGCGCTGGTTGGAGGTGTAGCGCAGGATCGGTTTGTCGTTCATGGCCTGTCCTCCCCGCCGGGTTTCGTCGGATCAAAGGTGTGCACCGATGGATCGAATTCATGCACGGCGGGGTCGACGATGACTGGATGTTCGTCTTCCTCGACCAACTGCGGCCCAACGCGCACGTAGTGGAAGAACCCGGCCAGTACCGCCGCGCCCATGGCCAGCAACGCCAGGGGTTTGCTCAGGCCTTTCCACAGGTCCACCAGCGGACTGATCGCCGGGTGATCCGGCAACCCGGCATACAACCTGGGTGTGTCAGCATGGTGCAGCACATACATAACGTGGGTGCCGCCGACGCCTGCGGGGTCATACAAACCGGCGTTGTCGAAACCGCGACTCTTGAGGTCGACGATACGTTCGGCAGCGTGTTCTTTCATGTCTTCCTTGCTGCCGAAAACGATGGCGCCGGTCGGGCAGGTTTTCACGCAGGCCGGTTCCAGCCCCACCGCCACTCGGTCCGAACACAGCGTGCATTTGTAGGCCTTGTGATCCTTTTGCGAGATGCGCGGAATGTTGAACGGGCAACCGGTGATGCAATACCCGCAGCCGATGCAATGGTCCTGATCGAAATCGACGATGCCGTTGGCGTGTTTGATGATCGCTCCGGGGCTCGGGCACGCCGCCAGGCAGCCAGGCTCGGCGCAGTGCATGCAGCCGTCCTTGCGAATCAGCCATTCGAGGTTACCGGCGTCGGTTTCATGCTCGGTGAAGCGCATCAAGGTCCAGGTGTCTGCGCTGAGGTCCTGAGGGTTGTCGTAGGTGCCGAGGTTGTGACCGACATCGTCGCGCAGCTCGTTCCATTCCGAGCAGGCGACCTGGCAGGCCTTGCAGCCAATGCACTTGGTGGTGTCGATCAGCTTGGCCACTTCCTCTTGCGTGCGCACCGAGGGCGGCATGGTGGTGGTGGCCGAACGGGCGATGATGTCTTGGCTGGCCATTTAGACTTTCTCCACGTTGACCAGGAATGACTTGGATTCCGGGGTCTGTGTGTTGCCATCGCCGAGGAACGGCACCAGGGTGTTGGTCAGGTAACCGTGACGGGTGGCGCCGGTGAAGCCCCAGTGCAACGGGATACCGATCTGGTGCACCACCTGATTGTTGACCTGCAGCGGACGAATCCGCTTGGTCACCACCGCCACCGCTTCGATGTGCCCGCGCTTGGAACTGACCCGAACCCGGTCACCGGCAGCAATGCCCTTCTCCTTGGCCAGCACCTCGCCGATCTCGACAAACTGCTCAGGCTGGGTCACGGCGTTGATCGGGCAATGCTTGGTCCAGAAGTGGAAGTGTTCGGTCAGCCGGTAGCTGGTCGCCGCATAAGGGAAGTCCTTGGCCTGCCCGAGGGTGTCCCAGACTGAATCGAAGATCCGTCCGGCCGGGTTGCTGGTGGCCTGCTTGTTGTTGGGGTGCATCGGGTTGATGCCGATGGGCGTCTCGAACGGCTCATAGTGTTCCGGGAACGGCCCTTCGTTCATCTTGTCGAGGGCGAAGAAACGCGCCACGCCTTCGGGGTTCATGATGAACGGGTTCATTCCGGCTTCCGGCGGCACATCGGCCTTGTAGTCAGGCACGTCGGTGCCGGTCCAGACCTTGCCGTTCCACCACACCAGGCGTTTGTTCGGGTCCCACGGTTTGCCTTGAGGGTCGCAAGAGGCGCGGTTGTAGAGAATCCGTCGGTTCATCGGCCAGGCCCAGGCCCACCCAAGGTTCTGTTTCATGCCGAAAGGATCGCTGTTGTCACGCCGGGCCATCAGGTTGCCCTGCTCGGTCCAGCTGCCGCAGAAGATCCAGCACCCGGACGCCGTGCTGCCATCGTCCTTGAGTTGGCCGAAGCCGGACAGCTGCTGACCGGTCTTGATCACCGCGCCCGAGGCGTCGGTGACATCGGATACGGCGTAACCGTTGAATTCCCGGGCCAGCTCTTCCGGCGTCGGGTCATCCGGCACTTTGTAGGGCCAGTCGAGCTTGAGGATCGGCTCGGCCCAGGCACCGCCGTTGGCCTGGTAACGCTTGCGCAGGCGCAAGAACAGTTCGGCCATGATCTTCACGTCCGTGCGCGCCTGCCCCGGGCCATCGGCACCCTTCCAGTGCCATTGCAGCCAGCGACCGCTGTTGACCAGCGAACCGTTTTCTTCGGCGAAACAGGTGGTGGGGAGGCGGATGACTTCCGTCTGAATGCTGGCCGTTTCCACATCGTTGTAAGGCCCGGCGTTGCGCCAGAACTCCGAGGTTTCGGTGGCCAGTGGGTCCATCACCACCAGCCACTTGAGCTTGGCCAGCGCCTTCATTACACGGTTTTTGTCCGGCAAGGCGGCGATCGGGTTGAAGCCCTGGCACATGTAGCCATTGACCTGACCCTTGCCCATCATGTCGAACATTTTCAGGATGTCGTAGCCGGGAATGTCCAGCTTGGGCAGCCAGTCGTAGCCCCAGTTATTCTCGGCGGTGGCATTGGCGCCGTACCAGGCTTTCATCAGGCTGACGTGAAACTTGCCGTAGTTCTGCCAGTAGGACATCTGCCCGGGACGCAGCGGCTTGAGTGCGCGCTTGGCGATGTAGGCGTTGTAATCCTGTTCGGCTTCGGCCGGCAAAGTCAGGTAACCGGGCAGCAGGTTGGACAGCAAGCCCAGGTCAGTCAGGCCCTGGATGTTGGAGTGCCCGCGCAGGGCATTGACACCCCCGCCCGGCATGCCGACGTTGCCCAGCAGCAGTTGCACCATGGCCGCGCTGCGGATCATCTGCGAGCCGGTCGAATGCTGGGTCCAGCCCAGCGCATAGAGAATCGTCATGGTTTTGCCCGGTTGCGAGCAGGTGGCGATCTCTTCCCAGATTTTCTGCATTGCATCCACGGGCATGCCGCAGACCTGACTGGCCAGTTCCAGGGTGTAGCGGCTGTAATGCTGCTTCATCAATTGGTAGACGCAGCGAGGGTCTTGCAAGGTCGGGTCGACTTTGGCGAAACCATCCTCGCCGATTTCGTAGCCCCAGCCGGACTTGTCGGTGTAGGTACGCTTGCTCGCGTCGTAACCGCTGAACAACCCGTCCTCGAAACCGTAATTGGCCTTGACGATGAACGACACGTCCGTATAGGCCCGCACGTATTCGTGCTGGATCTTGTCTTCGGTCAGCAGGTAATTGATCAGCCCGCCCATGAAGGCAATGTCGGTGCCGGTGCGGATCGGCGCGTAATAGTCCGCCACCGAGGCCGTACGGGTGAAACGCGGGTCGACCACAATCAGCCGCGCCTTGTTGTGGGCTTTGGCTTCGGTCACCCATTTGAAGCCGCAAGGGTGCGCTTCTGCTGCGTTGCCGCCCATCACCAGAACCAGATTCGCGTTGGCGATATCGGTCCAGTGGTTGGTCATGGCACCACGGCCATACGTCGGGGCAAGACTTGCCACCGTCGGGCCATGTCAGACACGTGCCTGGTTATCAAACCCCAGCATGCCGAGACTGCGAATCACCTTGTGGGTGATGTAACCCGCTTCGTTGGACGAGGCCGACGCCGCGAGGAAACCGGTGGTCAGCCAGCGGTTCACCGTTTGCCCCTGGGCGTTCTTCTCGATGAAGTTGGCGTCGCGGTCGGCCTTCATCAGGTCGGCGATGCGATCCAGGGCTTCATCCCAGGAGATTCGCGTCCACTCCGTGGTGCCGGGCTTGCGCACCTGCGGGTACTGGAGACGACTGGGGCTGTGAATGAAATCGAGCAGGCCTGCGCCTTTGGGGCAGAGGGTGCCGCGATTGACGGGGTGGTCGGCATCGCCTTCGATGTGGATGATGCTCTGGGCGACATTCTTCGCATTGTCGCCCTGGCTATACATGATCAAGCCGCAACCGACCGAGCAGTACGGGCAGGTGTTGCGGGTTTCATGGGTATGGGCGAGCTTGAAATGACGCACTTGTTCGGCGAAAGCGGGCGTCGGGGCCATGCCCAGCGCGCCGAGGCTTGAGCCCGCAAGGCCGAGACCAGCGACCTTGAAGAACTGACGACGGTTGAGGTCCATCGTGCACTCCTGATCAGGTGGAAACCTGGTGCGTTGACCAGGTTTTTCTGGACGATCACGGTGACGGCAGCGCAGCTACCGCCAATTAGAACTTTAGACAGTATTGCCGTGCACGGTCTGAAAACCGACCGTCGGCGGCTTATCGGTCACGCACTATTGCGCAATTCGCCAGCGGCAAAGGTTGGCGCTTATCATGGCCACCGGATTAACCCCCTGCCTTTTATGAGACTGAGCATGACTTTCGATTTTGATCAGGTGTTCGACCGCCATGGCACCGGCAGTACCAAATGGAGCCGTTACCCGGCCGACGTGTTGCCGATGTGGGTCGCCGACATGGACTTTGCCGCGCCGCCAGCGATCATTCAGGCGCTGCAAAAACGCCTGGAACACCCGATGCTCGGTTACAGCGTGGCTCAGGATGACTTGCGTGACGCCATCGTCGCCGACCTGTGGAACAAGTACGCCTGGCGCGTGCAACCCCAGGAGCTGGTCTTCCTGCCGGGTATCGAGTCGGGTTTCAACATGGCCCTGCATGCGCTGGTTCAGCCGCAGCAGAACGTGGTCGTGCAGACGCCAAACTACCCGCCGCTGCGCCATGCACCGGGCCACTGGCAGCTGAACAAGGTCGAACTGGATTTCGACGCGCTGGCCGATGGTACGTATGCGACGCCACTCGATGCCTTGCGCGAGGCGCTGCAAGGGGGCGGCGCCCTTCTGCTGAGCAACCCGCATAACCCGTTGGGCAAGGTCTTCCCGCGGGAAGAACTGCAAGCCGTCGCCGACATTTGCCTTGAGCAAGACGCCTGGATCATCTCCGACGAGATCCACTCCGAGCTGTGCTTCGACGGGCGTGTGCACATTCCGACCGCCTCGCTCAGCCCGCAGATCGCCCAGCGCACCATCACCCTGATGTCGGCGAGCAAGGCCTATAACATCGCCGGTTTGAAGACGGCATTCATGATCATTCAGGACGCGGCACTGCGTCATCGGGTCAACAACGCCCGTTGCGGCATGGTCGACAGCGTCAACCCGCTGGGCCTGGAAGCCACCCGCGTCGCCTACAGCGAAGGCGGCCCGTGGCTGACCGAGCTCATGGCCTACCTGCAAAGCAATCGGGATTATCTGGTGGAGGCGGTTCGCACGCGGTTGCCGGGTGTGACCATGAACATTCCTCAAGGCACTTACCTGGCGTGGCTCGACTGCACGGCACTGGGGCTGGACAACCCGCAGCACTTCTTCCTCGAACAAGCCAAGGTCGGCCTGAGCGCCGGTCTGGATTTCGGCGATAACGCCCAGCGGTTCGTTCGCTTGAACTTCGGCTGCCCGCGGGCGCTGCTGGAAGAAGGGATCGCGCGGATGGAGCGTGGTTTGCGTAACCGCCAGGCCTGACGCCCCAGGTTGACACCGAAAACCCGATGCCTGTGCATCGGGTTTTTTATGGGCGATATGCGTAGTATCGAATCCCGTTCAAGGCGTTACGCGCTCCAGGCAAGCTTTGATGAAGTCAACCCGCTTCTGATCCTCCGGCAGTTTCATGAAGTTTTTCGGCTCGCAATTTTTCTCGTTCACATCGTATTTGTTTTCACAGCCTGCGAGGCATGCCAACGAGAGTGCCAGTGCAACGAGCGATTGGGTGTTCATGAGCAACTCCTCATCGAGTTTCTTGCATCGCATTGAGCCTAACTCATGAGTTGAGTGTATGCAGGAACAGCGACTCTCCTCTTGCGCTAAACCCGTCGGAAGTCCAACCGAACTCAAGACAAAAGACCGGGGTCAACCCCATGTAAAAGCAGTCTTTTGCCTTGAACCGAGGAGATTTCCCGATGACTGACTATCCAAAACCACCCTTCCCTAAACAAAGCCAGCCAGTCCCCGGGGTTCAAACGAAAATGGACCCTTATCCGGATTGTGGCGAGCAGAGCTACAAAGGTTCGGGTCGACTGGAGGGCAAGATTGCCCTGATCACCGGTGCCGACAGCGGCATCGGCCGTGCGGTGGCGATTGCGTTCGCCCGGGAAGGCGCGGATGTGGTGGTTGCCTATCTGAATGAACAGGAAGATGCGCAGGAAACTGCACGTTGGGTCGAACAGGCCGGTCGTCAATGCCTGCTGCTGCCCGGCGATGTGGCGCAAAAAGCGCACTGCCAGGCGTTGGTGGACAAAACGGTCGAGCGCTTTGGCCGGATCGACATTCTGGTCAACAACGCCGCGTTCCAGATGACCCACGAAAACATCGAGGACATCCCGGACGAAGAATGGGTGATGACCTTCGATGTGAATATCACGGCCATTTTCAGGCTTTGTCAGGCGGCGTTGAAACACATGAAGCCCGGCAGTTCGATCATCAACACCAGTTCGGTCAACTCCGACATGCCCAAGCCGACATTGCTGGCCTACGCGACCACTAAGGGCGCGATTGCCAACTTTTCCGCCGGTCTGGCACAGATGCTGGGACCAAAGAACATCCGGGTAAACAGCGTGGCACCGGGGCCGATCTGGACGCCGCTGATCGTCTCGACCATGCCCGAGGACGACGTACAAAACTTCGGCGCGCAAACCCCGCTCGGCCGTCCCGGGCAACCGGTGGAAGTCGCGCCGATCTATGTGCTGCTGGCCTCGGATGAAGCCAGTTACATCACCGGGCAACGGTATGGGGTCACGGGCGGCAAGCCGATGCTTTGACGCGACAGGTTTGGCCAGGATCGCGTGCGGGTCAGGGCTCTTGAGCAATCACCGAAATCTTGCCATTGCGCTCGATGATGGCGAATTTGATCTGCTCAAGGGTTTCAATGCCCTGGCTCGAACGAGCGGCTTCCATGATGTCCGCTTCGACCAAGCGTGCATGGCGCAAACGCTTTTGCAGGATTTTGCCGTCCTCGACGATAATCGTCGCCCCACCATCGATCAGCCGCTGCACCCATTGCGAGCGCTGCTTGAGCAATGAAAGCCCGACATCGATGGCAATCAGCGTCACGATCACCAGCAACGAATTGGTCAGGGAAAAATCATTGCCCAGCAACGCTTGTTGGGTCGCCTCGCCGATGATCATCAGCAGCACGAAATCAAACGTCGTCAGTTCCGCCAGCGAGCGCCGACCGGCGATCTTGAACAGCACCATCAACGCCAGGTACATCACGGCCGCGCGTAATACCGAATCCATAAATCACCTAAGGGAAAATGAATTGATCCACCTTGACCGAGGCCGTACCGGGCGAGGCGATATGGCTGCGAAACAGGCCCAGCCCCTCGCCACGCAAGGTCAGGTAAAGGCTGGCCTGCCCTTGCGCGTCGGTTTGCACCCACAGTTTCATGCCCCGTTCGCCACTGAGTGCACGCACAGGTTCCGGCTGCAGGGTTTGGATTTCGAAGCCTTCCAGCAGTTTTCCAGTCAGTTCCAGCTCAACCGTGGCATCCGGCCGGCCGAACACACTAATCTTCATCGGATTGGTCGAGCCATGACGGTGGAACCTCTCGTATTCCACCCGTACCTTGCCATCGCTGCCATGAACGTCTTGGGAACTGAGCGGACCACGTGAAAACAAGCCGAGCAACGCCAACACCACCAGCAGCACCAGCACGCACCAGCCCCAGCGCTCGAATCGCCAGACCTTGACCTGATACGCCATGTCTTCGCGCACCGGAAAATCGCGGCTGTGGTATTCGGTGCGGGTGGATTCGTCTTTCATTGATTTACCTGAACTTGTTCACCGGCTAGCGCACGTTTATGAAAAAAAGAGATCCGCTTCAAGGCATGTTCTGCGGCCAGTAACTGGACCCGGCTGCGGGACCCGAAAAACCGGTGCTGATGTGTGAACACGTGCTTGCCCCGCTCAGTCTGGTATGCCCAGGCGAAGCAGACGGTACCGGCCGGAATCCCATCGACATCCTCCGGCCCCAGGATACCGGTGGTGGCCACAGCGACATTGGCGGTGCTGTCGAGCAATGCCCCCAAGGCCATTTCGCGAGCGACTTCACAACTGGTCAGATTGTAGGTCTTGATGGTATGGGGGCTCACGTTGAGCAGCCGTTGCTTCGCTTCGCAAGAATAGACCACGTAACCGCTTTCGATCAGATCCCCGCTGTCTGGCACTTCAGCCAGCAAGGTCACGATTTTTCCGGCGGTGCAGGATTCGGCAGTCGTCAGACGCAAGTCGTGCTGACGCAAATAGTCGACGACAGTCTGGCTTACGTTCATGGCAAGGCCTCCAGCAGAGGAACTGCTCGGTTGACCTTCAGCACTGGTAAACATTCCCTCCGGCAGACCGCCCTTGGCCATCCGATAAAAAATGAACCCCTGGCGATGGCCGCACCTCAATACTTTTAGGGGCCCCTATGCCGGGCCGCTCGCTATCTGGAGGTCGACATGTCCGCACCTTTCGTCAGGCTGTTCACTCAGCCCAATTACGTCTGGACAGATATTCGTAAGGAAGAGGAAGCACATCCGCGCCATTACCTCGCTCATTTGCTGCTGCTCGCCTTGATTCCTGCGGTGTGCCTGTTTATCGGGACCACCTACGTCGGCTGGAGCCTGGTGGAGAACGAAACGGTCAGGCTCAGTACTACCAGCGCTCTGCAACTCTGCGGGTTGCTGTACCTGAGCATCATTGTCGGCGTGGTGCTGATGGGGCTATTCATTCGCTGGATGTCGCGCACCTTCGACTCACGTCCCACCGTCAATCAGTGCATCGGTTTTGCCGCTTATACCGTGACCCCGTTCTTTCTCGCAGGTATCGCCGGGCTCTACCCCAGCCGCTGGCTGGCGATCACGGTGCTGGGGGCCGCCTCCCTCTATTCGACGTTTCTGCTGTTCGTCGGTTTGCCGATTTTCATGCACGAGCGCAAGGAGCAAGGCCTGCTGAATGCGGCGAGCTTATGGGGTGTCGGGCTGTTGGTGCTGGTGACGATTCTGGTGGAAATGATTCTGCTCTGGTCCAACTATCTGAGACCTGAGTACTTGCGCGTGACCGGCGTTTGACCGCCCTGAGTCCGCCATCCGGCGAGGGTCGGCGATACACATCCAGGAACCGGGCATGAGTTTCATTGTATGGGTGGCGGTGTTGGGCGCAGTGCTGCTGACCCTGGCGCTGACCTCGTCCTATCTGCGCTGGATGCCGGTCACCACGTCGGCGGTGTGCCTGGCGCTGGGCGTGGCGATCGGGCCGGCAGGCCTGGGCTTGCTGAAGCTGGACATCAAGGACGCGGCGCTCTGGATGGAGCATCTGACGGAAGTCGCGGTGCTCTTTTCGTTGTTTGTCTGCGGACTCAAATTGCGCCTGCCGCTCAGGAATCGCCAATGGCGGGTAGCGTTCGGGCTGGCGGGGCCGGTGATGGTCTTGACCATCATTGGCGTCTGCCTGCTGCTCCACTATGGTTTTGGCCTGGCCTGGGAGCCGTCGCTGCTGATCGGGGCGATTCTGGCGCCCACCGATCCGGTATTGGCCTCGCTGGTGCAGGTCAATGACGCCAAGGACTACGACCCGGTGCGTTTCGGACTCTCCGGTGAGGCGGGCCTTAACGATGGCATCGCATTCCCCTTCGTGATCCTGGGCTTGTTGTTTGTGCAACAGGGTGGCGATAGCGACGCCTGGTTGGGTGAGTGGGCATTGAAGAGCCTGCTATGGGCCGTACCTGTCGGTTTGCTCATCGGCTACTGGATGGGGCATGGCATCGGGCGCTTGACCTTGTCGATGCGTATCAGGAATGCCGACAGCACCTTCTCCCCCAATGATTACCTGACCCTGGCGTTGATCGCACTGGCTTATGTCGCGGCCGAGGAACTCAATGGCTACGGCTTTCTGTCGGTATTCGCCGCCGGCCTCGGATTGCGTCAGGCGGAAGTCAAATCCACCGGTGCCCCCCTGATGCCCGCCGAGCATCTGGTGCAACCGGTAGTCGGTCACCAGAATGTCGAACCCGAGGCTGCCGTGCATGGCGACGTGGCGAATCTGCAGGAAACCCAGGTGGCGGCCGGCATCATGATGGGTGACATGCTGGCATTCGGCAGTCTGGTGGAGCGTGCCATGGAAGTGTTTCTGGTGACGCTGTTGGGGGTGGTGCTGATAGGGCATTGGGACTGGCGAGCGTTGGTGATTGCGTTGGTGCTGTTCTGTGCCATTCGCCCCTTGTGCGTAGGGCTCATGCCGTGGGGGCGTTTGCTGGACGGTCGCCAGCGGCTGTTGATCGGCTGGTTCGGGATTCGCGGCATCGGGAGCTTTTATTACCTGTTCTACGCCTTGAACCATGACCTCGGTCCGGCGGCAGCGACGCTATGCACCGATCTGACATTGTCGGTGGTGGCGCTCAGCATTCTGGCGCATGGCATCAGTACTCAACCGATGCTTAGTCGTTACGAGCGACGCAATCAGCAAGAAGTTTGACGGCTTCCCTGCGCGGTCATTTTCTTCGGTCAACCTGCACTGATCAGCAGCGGACATTCATGCAGGTTGCACGACAAACGTCGTTTGAAGTCGATTGCAACCCACTGTTTTTAAAAGTTTTATCGTAAAAATTGAAACAGGCACGAGAAATGCTCCGCCAGTGTGAGCGACAACGGCAGAAAGACCCTTTGCCCTTGACCCGTGACTAAACAAGAGGTTGACCATGAACGCCATTGACCTGTTGAAAACCGACCATGAACGCGTAAAAGGCATCCTGGCCCAGTTGAGCGAGTCCACTGAGCGTGGGGTAAAAAAGCGCACCGAGTTACTGGCCAAACTGGAAATGGAAATCGCGATCCATACCCGTCTTGAAGAGGAAGTGTTGTACCCGGCGTATAAAAAAGCCGGGGGCAAGGAGCAGGACATCATGTATTACGAAGCCAAGGAGGAGCATCGCACCGTCGATACGCTGGTACTTCCCGACCTGAAAACCACTGATCCCTCCACCGTCGAATTTTCCGGTCGAGTGAAAGTGGTCAAGGAGCTGTTGGAACATCACATTGAAGAAGAGGAAAAGGAAATGTTTCCTCAGGCAAAAAAACTGCTGGGTAAAACGACACTCGATGAACTGGGTGCAGAGATGGAAAGCCTGAAAGCCCGATACAAAAAAGAGCTGGGTGCGCCCATTCTCGCGGCTTGATAGCCTCCTGTAGGAGCGAGGCTTGCCCGCGAAGAACGATGACGCGTAATACCTGAAAAAACGCGGTGCATTCTTCGCGGGCAAGCCCGCTCCTACAGAAATTTCGCTTAACTGACAGGCATTAACTGACTCACTTCATCGCCAAGGCAATGACTTCCACCAGATTAAGCTGGGTAAAGGGCTTGGACAGGCGCGGAAGTCTGGACGCGAAGCCTTCCAGGCGCTCGGCGTAACCGGTGGCGAGGACGATCGGCAGGTGTGGCCTTATGACCCGAATAGCCTGCGCCAGTTGCGCGCCACTCATCTTGGGCATGACCATGTCCGTAATGACCAGGTCAAAGTCGTGCTCGCTGTCGAACAGTTCCAGCGCCTGTGCACCGGACGCTGCACTGATCACCCGATGGCCCAGGTCCTCAAGCAACAGACTGGTACTGGTCAACACCAGGCTGTCGTCGTCCACGACCAACACACACAGACGAGGCACCCGCGACATGGCGGGCTCCTCTATAGCGGGTTCGGTGGTCGAGTTGGCTAGCGCAACAGGTAACCAGAGTTCGGCAGTAGTGCCGACATCCTTCTGGCTTTTCAGAATGAAGCGCCCACCGAGTTGTTCAATAAACCCGTGAACCATCGACAACCCCAGGCCAGTGCCTTTGCCGACACCTTTTGTAGTGAAGAAAGGGTCCATTGCTGACCCCAGGGTAGCGTCATCCATGCCCTCCCCCGTATCCGTGGCACTCAGGCAGACATAGCGGCCTGGCGCCAGGGACAATTGCGGCTGATCGTGGATTTCTTCTGTTTGGGCGCTGATGACAAGTTTTCCACCGTCGGGCATGGCATCGCGGGCGTTGGTCGCCAGGTTCAGCACCGCCAGTTCCAGCTGATTGACGTCGGCCATGACCGGTTCGAGTTCGGGCGCAAAGCGGGTTTCTATGGTGACCGCAGGCCCCAGAGAGCTGCGCAGCAGCCCGGTAATCCCTTGTATCAGCGACGGTATGTCGACCGATTCGGTCTTTAGCTCCTGGCGCCTGGCAAACGCCAGCATGCGCTGGGTCAGGGATACCCCGCGCAAAGCGCCTTGCGTGGCGTTGTCGAGCAAGCGGGTAATTCTCGGGTCGTCCGCCGCACGTTTGCGAACGACTTCCAGATTGCCCAGGATAACCGTCAACAGATTATTGAAGTCGTGGGCAATCCCCCCGCTGAGTTGACCGATGGCCTGCATTTTCTGCGCCTGAAACAACGCTTCGCGGGTTTTCTCAAGAACCTGTTGGGCTTGTGTCGCTTCGGTAATATCCCGAGTGATCTTGGCAAATCCCAGCAACTTTCCGGTGTCGCCCCTGATCGGGTCGACCACGACATGTGCCAGAAACCGCGTACCGTCCTTGCGCACGCGCCAGGCTTTGTTTTCGAATCGCCCCTCGCGAATCGCAATGTCCAGCGCCCGCTGCGGTTCACCGGCTTCGCGGTCTTCAGGGGTGTAAAATAGCGAGAAGTGTTGGCCGATGATTTCTTCAGGCCGGTAACCCTTGATTCGCTGAGCCCCCAGGTTCCAGTTGGTCACACGTCCATCCGGGGCGAGCATGTAGATGGCGTAATCGGTGACGCTTTGCACCAGCAGCCGGAACTGCTGCTCGCTTTGTTTGAGGGTTTCTTCGGCCATTTTACGGTCGGTCAAATCCCGGGTGATCTTGGCAAAACCCAGTAATTTGCCCGACGGATCGAGAATCGGATCGATGATGACGTGGGACCAGAAATGCGTGCCGTCCTTGCGAACCCGCCAGCCTTCGCCCTCGAAACGTCCATCGTGAATGGCGGTATCAAGGGCGCGCTGAGGCAAACCGGCCTTGCGGTCCTCTTCGGTATAAAAACGCGAGAAATGCTGACCGAGAATTTCCGCTTCCTCATACCCTTTGAAACGCTTGGCGCCAGCGTTCCAACTGGTGATGATGCCATCGGGGTCAATCATGTAGATCGCGTAGTCGATCACAGCATCGATCAGCAGACGAAAGCGCATCTCCTCCTCGATGGCATTGATCCTGGTCCGGTCATCGCTCATGGATCCCTGTCCTTATTGTTGTTCTTCTGGAGTATGCGACAAACCGCAGGTTTGGAAATTCAAAAAACCTATACGTTGGTGTGCCGGAGTGGCGCGACGGACTATCGGTACACGTATTTGACGATATAGGCGTACAGATCGTTGTAGACAAAATCAGGGACATATTCAGCGTAGGTTTGGGTTTTGAGCAGTGCCAGGTGGCACTCTTTTATCATTTCATCGCGATCACTCATCGTGTAGATGTGATTGTCGATGATCGTCCCATAAGCACTGTACGTATAAGGTGCCGTTGTTTCTGTGATGGTCAAGGTCCCGTCGGCAGCTTTGGTATAAGTGCTTTGAGCGCGCAAGGTCCGTTCCTTCAGCGCCCCGAACCCGCGCTCGTACAAGGTGATTTGCGAACCACTGACCGCTTTGGCGGCAGTTTCGAAGGCCAGGATGATTGCCTGTGCGTTACTCATGCTGGCATCCAGCATCGACACAGTGACGAACCGTTCCATTTCCTGCTTTTCCAAGCTCCTGAGCGCTCTTTTGATGCTCGATGCATGAGCGAACTCTTGATTGCAGGCGACGATATGGGTCTCGACCTGGTAGCCGGCCGCCGTCGCCGTCGGTGGAAAAGCGGCGAAATCGATGCTGTCGAATGCGCATTCCATGATGATGTTGTATTTGCGCTTGAACGCCTCCACGAAGATCTTCGCGCAGACCTCCCGGACAAAGGCTTCCGTATGCTCGTAAGCGTGCAAGACACCGAGTTTGATCATATCGTCGTATTGAGGATGCTTTTTTCGGTAGTCGGGCAGGTACAGGCGAACATAATTGCCGTAGCGGTTGGAAGGCAGTAGGTTTTTTTCCAGCAGATACGTTTTACCTGACCCTTGCAGCCCGGCAACGATCAGCATTTTCGGGGTTGCCTCGGCAGTGATCCCGCTGAACAGCGTCGCGATGATTTCAGTGAATGCTGCAGTGACCTGCTCTGGGGTGTAAGTGTAATTTGGAGCTACTGACATACCTTGATTTCCTTATCAAAGATTCGCAAGAAAGTGATTGCTGCCCTTTGAATAAAGCGCTGTTTCGTTGTTTGTTCAAATGAGCGTGTCTTTCAAGATATGTCACTGTTTTATAAAGTAAATATTCCTACAGGACAGAAGGAAAATGCGGCGGTTCAACTGACCACCAGCGCGGCAACAATTGCTTGACCTTGCTCTCGCCAAACCGGTCATCGATCAGCATCACCACCCCTTGATCCTGCTGAGTGCGGATCACCCGCCCCGCTGCTTGCACCACTTTCTGCACACCGGGAAACAGGTAGGTGTAGTCATACCCGGCACCGAAAATCGCCGCCATGCGCTGTTTCATCTGTTCGTTGACCGGATTCAGTTGCGCCAGCCCCAGGGTGGCGATGAATGCACCAATCAACCGCGCGCCGGGTAAATCGATGCCTTCTCCGAATGCTCCACCCAGCACCGCAAACCCTACGCCCTGACTATGGAGGGTGAATTGATCGAGAAACGCCTGACGCGGCCCTTCCCCCATTCCCCGGGACTGCGACCACAGCGTGATGTGCGGATGCCGTTCGGCCAGCAACTGGGCCACTTGCTGCAAATAGTCGAAGCTGCTGAAGAACGCCAGGTAGTTACCGGGGCGCTGGGTGAACTGTTTGGCAATCAGCTCGACGATGGGTTCAAGGGACGCCTGACGGTGAACATAGCGGGTCGAAATCTGGCTGACGATGTGCACTTGCAACTGTTCGGCGCTGAATGGCGATTCCACATCAATCCAGACGGTATTCGCCGGTGTTCCCAGCAAATCGGCGTAATAATGCCGAGGGTTCAAGGTGGCGGAAAACAGTACGGTGCTACGCGCAGCGGTCAGGCGCGGGCGAATGAAAGCGGCGGGCACCACGTTGCGCAGGCACAGTTGCGACAGGTTGCGCTTGCGGTCGAGGTCGCGTTTGCTGATGTCGAACAGGAAGTGCTCATCGAACAGCTCAGCCACGCGGCCGAATTGCAGCATGTCGAAGTAAAAGTTCTGCAAGCCGCTGTCCAGGCCTTGGGGATGATCGTTCAGGTAGTCGCCGATGCTCGCGCAGCATAGGGACAGCGCCTGAAGCAGTTTTTCCGGGGCTTTGTCGTAGGCCTGATAGGGGCTGAGTTGCTGATCATGCAGGGCATTCCATTCACGATTGACCCGCTGCAAGGATCTCTTTAGCGGCTCAGGCGCGGTTTTTCGCACGCTGTTCAACGTCGCCTGGTCGAGGCTGGCGCTGTACATCTGCCGGCCACGCTCCACCAGATTGTGGGCTTCGTCGACCAGCACCGCGACTGTCCAGTTATTGGCCTGGGCCAGCCCGAACAGCAATGCGCTAAAGTCGAAATAGTAGTTGTAGTCAGCGACCACCACGTCCGCCCAGCGGGCCATTTCCTGGCTCAGGTAGTAGGGGCAAACGTCATGCTGCAGGGCAACCTCGCGCAAGGCACTCTGGTTCAGCAGGCTCCGTTGGCTGGCTGTCTGACGCGCGGCCGGCAAACGATCATAAAAGCCCTGGGCCAACGGGCACGACTCGCCGTGGCAGGCTTTGTCCGGGTGCTCGCAAGCCTTGTCCCGGGCGATCATCTCGAGGACTCGCAATGGCGGAGCGTCGGCGCTGTCGAGGATGACCTGAGCGGCATCAAGCGCCAATTTGCGCCCCGGGGTTTTCGCCGTGAGGAAAAACACCTTGTCCAGTTGTTGCGGCGCCAGGGCCTTGAGCATCGGAAACAGTGTGCCAACGGTCTTGCCAATACCGGTCGGTGCCTGGGCCATCAAGCAGCGACCGGTGCTGACCGCCTTGAACACTGATTCGGCCAGATGCCGTTGCCCGGGACGAAAATCGGCATGGGGAAATGCCAACTGTTGCGCCGCCAGATTACGCCCTTCGCGATGGGCCATTTCCTGCTCGGCCCACTGCAGGAACAACCCGCAATGGTGCTCGAAAAACAACTGCAAGTCGGCGGAGCTGAAAGCCTCGACCAGACAGGTTTCCTTTTCGCTGACGATGTCGAAATACACCAGCGCCAGATTAATCTGCTCCAACTGCAGTTTCTGACACATCAACCCGCCGTAGATCTTCGCCTGCGCCCAGTGCAATTGGCGGTGGTTGGCCGGTTGTTTGCTCAGGTCGCCACGGTAGGTTTTGACTTCTTCGAGGCAGTTTTGCGCCGGATCATAGCCGTCCGCTCGGCCCTTCACGGTCAAGGTTCGATACTGGCCCTCAAGCGCGACCTCGCTCTGGTAACCCTCGCTGCGCCGTGACGCCACGGTGCGATGCCCGACGATGCCTTCCAGCGCGGTCGGCGACGGGGTGAAGCGCAGGTCGAGGTCGCCGACCTTGGCGGTGAATTCACACAGCGCCCGCACCGCAATGCTGTAGCTCACGCGCCCTGCTCCGCCCATTGCACGTAGCACACGGCGATCGGCATCTGGTGCTCGTGACAGAATTCCAGCCAGCGCAATTGATTGTCTTGCAACCGATCGCCGGGGCCTTTGACTTCGATCATTCGGTAGGTTTTGTCTTGCGGCCAAAACTGAATCAGGTCCGGCATGCCGGCGCGGTTGGCCTTGATGTCGAGCAGCAGTCGATTGAACCAATGCTTGAGGTGTTCGGCAGGCAGACAGTCGAGCGCCTGCTCCAGCAGTTCCTCGCTCAGCGCGCCCCAGAATACGAACGGTGACTGCACGCCCCACTTGGCGCTGTAACGCTCGCGGACAGTGTGCACATAACGGCCGTCATCGAGTTCGGCGAGGCATTCCTGGAACAGATCCGCGCGCCGCGCATGAAAATCTTCGTTGAGCAGGTCCACCGGCCCGCGCTGGAACGCGTGAAAAAATGCCCCCGGCAACGGCGCGAAAATCGCCGGCCAGCACAGCAGCCCGAACAGTGAATTGATCAGGCTGTTCTCGACGTAATGCACCGGCGCCGACTCGTCCGCCAGGTGCGCCTGAACGTAAGACTCCACCGACAACGCCGGATCGTGTCTGGGTAATTGCAGATCCAGGCGCTGCATGGCGCGAGGGGCTGGTCGCTTGATCGGTGGCCCGCCCAGCTTGCGCCGCAGTCTGGGCAGCACACGCAATAGATGCTGATGCTCGGCGGCGCTTTCAGGGGCTTGCTCGGCGTGGGCGGCCAAGTCCAAGGCCAACTGATATTCAGCACTGCGCTCCAACACGCGAATCAGCCGCAGACGCGCGCCGGGGTAGTCGCATTCGCGGTAGAGGCTCAGGGCGGCGGAAAAATCCACGATACGTTCGCAATGCTGAGCGATCTGGAACAGCAGTTTGCCCCGACGTCTTTGCAGCCAGGGATTGTCGAGTTCCAGCCCGTTGATCTGCTCGACAATCGCCGCCACATCTTCACCGGCTTCGAAACGCTGCTGACAGCTGTACAGGAACAGGCAGGCATCGACGTCCTCGCGACTGCGCAACCCTCGGGACTCGGCGCAGAACTCGACTTTTTCGTAGGTAAAGATGCCCAGGTCGGCCAGCACGAACTCCGACCAGTCCTGGTAAAGATTGCCAAAGAACATCAGCCGCAGCCGGTCGCACAGGCCCATGACGGTCAGGCTGAACAACCGGTCATTCAGTGCCGGACACCACTGGGCAAAACTTTGCGCTTCGGGAAACTGCTCGCTCAAGGCCGGCAGCCAATCGTTCTTTTTGCTTTTGGGCTGATCGATGGCGCCGCCAAAGCACTGGAGAATCTCGGCTTTGAGTAACACTTCGAACAATTCCTCGATGTGCAATGGCGACTGCTGGTCGATCCAGCCCGATGCCAGCAACGGCGTCGCAGCGCTATCGATGTCGCCGATCTCGGCGTAACTCAGTTTGCCAGCCCTGAAATGCACACCCTTGCGCATCACCAGTCTGACCAGCAGCGCTTGGGACTCGCGGGGCAGTCGATTGAAGTCGCGGATGAAATCCTGTTCCTCGACGCTCAACACATCGGCATAGCGATGTTCAAGCCAATCAAGCACTTGCATGAAATTGTTCAAGTAATAGAACGGGTCATCGAGAGGATTTACAATCACGGGCAAAAGGGCCATGGCAAGCGAATACTGGTTATGCGTACAGATAGCAGCTATGCCCCACCCGGTGCAAACGGAAAAAGATCAGTGGCGACGCTATTCGGCAATTTTTCGGGTGACCATCGAACTTTCTGCCATTCCATCGCACCAACCGCGTTAGAGGTTCGGTGACGACTCATCTCGAGCGAGGCGGTCGCGCTGTTTTTATTGAGTGATGGGAGGTGTATATGAATATCAAGACTCTGGGTTTGCCCTTGGTGGTAGCGGCCTTTCTGGCCCTGGCCGGTTGCTCGACGCCAACGGTCGTGACCTTGCAAAATGGCACCCAGTATTTGACCAAGGACATGCCGAACACCAAGACCAAGGATGGTTTCTTCGAGTTTGAAGATATTTCCGGGGCCAAGGTGAAAGTCCGGGCCGATGACGTGGCCACGGTTCGCAAGGAGGACTGATCCCCGGAACGGGTTGCCCGCGTTGTCATCGCGGGCAGCCAATCAGAGATATTTGAGAATCGCGATGTCGCGACGGCGCTGTTTGAGGTTGGCGAACCAGCGCGTCGGGAAGAACAGCAACACCCCGAGGATCACGCTCCATAGCCAGACCATGGGCAGGTTGTCGAAGCCATAATAAGTGCCCTGATTGGTGCCCCAAATCGCGACGGCCACCAAGTACATCGCCTTGAGCACGTACAAGTGCAGCAAATAGAAAAACATCGGCGCACCGCCGTAGATCGCCAAGGTCGCGGTGGACCAGCGATCCTGAGCTTTCTCGAACAACGCCAAAAGAATCAACCCCAGACCCAGCGTCGGCATCAGGAACATCAGCGATGGCGGGTACTTCTTCGCGCTCAGGAAACTCATGAACGTGCGCAGGGAATCACCGGTCTGCACCCAAGGCTTTTCGCCATAAACATTCAAGTAGCGGATGAACACGAAAGCCACCAGCAGGCCGCAGCCGACTTTCAGCAACCGCGAAATTCGCTCCGCCGATTCCATGTCCTTGCCGAACCATGGCCCGATGGCCCAGCCCAGCAAAATCACCCCGATCCATGGCAACACCGGGTATGTGGTGCGAGCCCGAGTGACCTCGGTGATGTCGATGAACACCCGCTGATGCAGGATCGACCACGGCACGAAGAACGGCGACTCCGACCCTACGGTCACGCCGTCGAGCAGGTTGTGCCCGGCGACAATCGCTACTCCGAGCACAATCAGCCAACTGCGCTTGAAGTGCAGCAACCCGGCGAGCACGATCATGCAGATGCCGATGCACCAGATCACTTGCAACCACAACGTCTTGGGCGGGAACTCGGCGTTCCAGGCAAAGCACACGAAGGTGAGCTCCAGAAACACCAGGAACAACCCGCGCTTTAGCAGGAACACCGACGTCTCGTTGGCCGTGTGTTTCTGGCTATAGAGCCAGGCCGACAAACCGGTGAGGAAGATGAACACCGGGGCGCAGATTGTGCTCAGCAGTCGGGTGAAGAACAGGTCGGGGGTAACGCTCAAGGCGTCGATCGGGTCGGTCACCTGACGATGCAGCAGAAAGGTTTCCCGCACGTGGTCGATGAGCATGCAGAGCATGACGAAACCGCGCAGGGCATCGATGGCCAGCATTCGGGTGTTGGTTTTTGCAGCGCTGGCGGCAAGCGCAGGAGAAGCCATTGCTGGCAAATCAAAGGTGGAACTGTTGCTGTTACTCACGTTGCCAAATCTCCTGTACTCAATGGCGGCATGTCGCAATGACGTTATAGTATAACGAGATAATGCGCGAATGCTTTAGTGCCAGTGCCTGTTAATGCAGGTATTGGAGTTCGGGGGTGAATGGAGAGTCACGTAACAAGCAGGTTTACCGCGTTATCGTTCTTCGCGGACAAGCTCGCTCCCACACAGGGCTGAGTCATACACATATCGCGTGAACAACCCAAATTCCGTAGGAGCGAGGCTTGCCCGCGAAGAGGCCCTTACCGGCGCCGCATCACCCTCAAGCGATCACAATCCCACTACCGGACAAACTGTCCAGCCCGACACCCACCAGGGTCACCGAATCACTGCCGAATGTCAGCAGCGTATCCTGCCCCACCGCCGTGGCATGGGCCCGGTAATCATCGTTCGGCGCAACGCCCTGTACCCCGAGGAACACCAGTTTGTCGTTGGCTTGATACCCCACCACCCGGTCCTGGCCAAACGCGCCGCTGAACAGGAACGTATCGACTCCGCCGCCCGACTCTATCAGGTCATTACCCACCCCGCCGACAAATACGTCATTGCCGGTACTGCCGAGCAAATGGTCGTTGCCATCCTGTCCAAACAACCAGTCGCCTGTTGCGTGCGCGTTAAGGGTGTCGGCGCCAGTCGTGCCCTTCACGCTTGAGGCGTACTGGGTCAGGTTGCCCCCGGCCGCGAGGCCATTGGCAGTGACGCTGTGGGTCACGTCATCCTTGAACACGCCCCAGAGAAAACCCGGTTCCTTGGTGACGATGCTGCCGATGTCGCGGGTGATGCTGATGCCACCGTTGGCATCGCGCACGTACAGATTGCCGGCACCGTCATTGGCGAAGACGAAGTTCTTCACCGATTGCTGCAAATCCAGCACATTGCTGCCCTCGCCGCCCAACAGAATGTTGTAGCCGCCACTATCGCGGAAGGTGTCGTTCCCGTCGCGGCCTTCCAGGTAATCGCTGCCCTTGCCGCCCTGGATCAGGTCATTGCCGTCGCTGCCGATGATGAAGGTGCTGCCTTTATGGGTTTCGGCGTTGCGGTTCAAGTCCTCGACCCAAGTGTTGCTGCGCGCCGGGTCCGATAGGTTGGCGATGATAATGGTCGAGTCTTTGCTGGTCAGGTCGTAGAACTGCGACTCCAGCACTCGGGTCATGCCGTCGCCGTAACCGGTGGGCAAGTGCGAAATCCAGGTGGGAATGTTGAGGATGGAATACGGCAGCACGTTCCACGCCGTCGAAGCGTAGTGGTCGTTGAAGCTGACGATGTTATCGGTCGTCGAATCCTTGGCGGCATCGTGCACGCCCACCGAGGACAGGTTGAACGCTGATCCATCAAGGGCGCGGAACACCGGGTCGTTTTCATAGCCGATGTTCAGCACTTTGTCGCTGCTGCTTTGGGTCGGCGAGGCGTAGGCGATGTAGTTGGAATCCTGATAGAACCCGGACCATTTCTCGCTGCTCAAGTCCGCCAGGCTATTGACCGCCAATCCACCAAGGCTGTGGCCGCTGACCAGCACGTCTTTGCCCGACAGCCCATTGGCCTGGGCAAATGCTGCAACGTCACCGAGCAAATTGCCAAAGGCTTCGCCCGCGTAGTTTTTCGCATAATCCTTGGGACCCAACGCCGCCAGCAGATCGTTGATCACGTCGCCGATGGAGTCGCCGATCTGGATTTCTCGCGGGCCGCTGGTGCCGCGAAAGGCGATGCCGATTTCGGTGAGATGACCCTGCGCGTCGTACTTGCCGAGGATCTCCACTTGAGCACTGGTGTAACCGGCCTTCTCGCCGAAGAAGGTTCCGCGAGCGTCGGTCTTGCCGTCATAGCCCAGTTGCGCGGCGGTGATCGGCGTCCAGCCGGCTTGTTGCACGGCTTCAAGTGCGGCTTTTTCTGAATCGGGGTTCCAGGGAATGCCGGGAATGACGCCCTGGGAATCAGTGCCGCCGATCAGCGCGGTGACCAGGGTTGCCGGCAAGCCCAGGCCGAAGCCGTTTTGCTGGTAACCGGTGGCGAAACCGTTGTCGAGGTTGTGATAGGAATACAGCGTGATCGCCATGGCGTCGCTGAACAACGCCTTGGAGTCTGCTGTATCAAAGTTTTTGTAGTCATACACACCCATTGGTATTGCCTCTCTCTCTTTGTTGGAATTGTCAGAGATAGCTCACAGCCAGGACGCCTCAATCACGAGGCGCCCCGGAGCCTCTAGTGCATGCAGCTTTTACGCAAACGTAATTCCCGAAGCCGAGAGATTATCCAGACCCACGCCCACCAGCGTTACGGCGTAATCGCCAATCTTGAGCACGATGTCGTTGCCGGCCTGTGAAGCGTGCTGAACGTAGTCATAACCCTGCCCCGCGCCCTGGACGCCCATGAACACCAGTTTGTCGCTGCCCTGATACCCATTGATCGCGTCGAAGCCGAAGGCGCCGCTGAACAGGAAGGTATTGCCGCCCCCCGAGGCATGCATCACGTCATTGCCCGCGCCACCGACGAAGGTCACGTGGCTTTTGTCGCTGTGCAGCAGATCGTCGCCGGCGTTGCCGAACAGCCAGTCACCGTCGACGGTGGCCGCCAGCGTGTTGCCGTAGGCATCGCCATTGAGCGAATGGTTGTAGTGGGTCAGTTCGCTGCCATTGAGCAAGCCATTGGCGGTGACGTTGTAGGTGACGTCCTTGCTGCCCCACCACGACCCCGATTCCTTGCTCACCAGCGCGCCGATGTCGCGGGTCATGCTGATGCCGCCGTAGGCGTCGCGCACATACAGCGTGCCGTCGCCGTCATTGGCAACGCTGAAGTTCTGCAACGGCTTCTGCAGTTCGAAGGTGTTGCTGCCCTTGCCACCCAGCAGCAGGTTGTAGCCACCGTCATCGCGGAAGCGGTCGTTACCGTCACGGCCTTCGATAAAGTCATTGCCCGCGCCGCCCTTGAGCAAGTCATTGCTGTCGGTGCCGATGATGAAAGTGCTGCCGGTGTGAGGCTCGCCGCTGCGGCCCAGGTCTTCGACCCAGGTCGTGCCTCGGGACGATTCCGACAGGTTGGACACGATCAGCGTCGAGTCCTTGTCGGTAAGGTCGTAGAAGCGTGAGTCGATCACCCGGTTCAAACCGTCGGCATAGCCCAACGAACCGTGGGCCGACCAGTTCAGCGGGTTGAGGATGCTGAACGGCACCAGGTTCTGCGCGGTGGAGGCGTACTGGTCATTGAAGTTGACGATATTATTTGTCGCCGACTCCTGATGACCGTCGTGCTTGCCCAGCGAGCCACTGCTGAAGGTGGTGCCGTCGAGCACTCGAAACACCGGGTCGTTCTCGTAGCCGATGTTCAGCACATTGTTGCCGGTGGCGCTTTGGGTCGGCGAGGCGAAGGCGATGTAGTTGGCGTCGTTGAAAAAACCGCCCCAATTATTGCCGCTCAACTCCGCCAGGCTGTTGACCCCCAACCCGCCGAGGCTATGCCCGCTGACCAGTACGTCCTTGGCACTCAGGCCGTGGGCGATGGCGAACGCGGCGACGTCCTTGAGCAAAGTGTCGAAGGCGTTCTTCGCATAGTTCGTCGCGTAATCCACCGGGCCGACCGCTGCCAGCAGGTTGTTTTTCATGTCGCCGAAGGTGTCGCTGTACCCCAGGCCACCGGTGCCACGGAAGGCGATACCAATGCCGATCAACTTCCCTGCCCCGTCGTATTTACCGAGGATTTCGGCTTCGGCGCTGGTGAAGCCATCCTTCTCGCCATAAAAGGTGCCTTGGGCCCCGACCTTGCCCTGATAGCCCAACGCTGTGGCGCCAATCGGCGCCCAAGCGGTCGCCGGCAGTGGCAGGCCGGTTGGCGTGTACGCGTAAAGCGTCAGCGCGATCGCGTCGGAGTACAACGCCTTGCCGGCCAAACTGCCGGCATTTTTGTAATCAAACAGTCCCATGTTCTTGCTTCCTTAGCGTCAAATCAGAACTGCCAGTCCAGGGTCAGGCCCACACCGTGGTCTTTTTCCCGGGAGCCGAGCAGCCCGTTGTAATCCAGGTTCAAACGGGTATCGCGGCCCAGCGCCAATCCGGCACGGGCACCGACCACTGCGGCATCGCGGTCCATGGACACGCTTTGCACGCTGAACGCGGTGTTGCCGTTGACGAACGCCAGGTGGTCTTCGGAACGGGTGTTGCTCAGGTTGTGCTGCCAGCCGAGCGTGCCGGACAGTTCCAGCTGTTGCTGGTCGGACAACGCAATGGCTTTGCTCGCCCGCAAGCCAAGGGTCGAAAGCACCACGTCGCGGTTGTTTTCACCGCCCTTGAGCGCTGCGGCATCACCTTTTTCACTGAAGCTTTCAGTGTTCAAGTGCACGTAAGCCAGATTGACGAACGGCTCCAGAGCGATCGGTTGCAGGTCCAGGCGATACGCCGCTTCGGTGAACAGTTGCGCGGAGGTCGCATCGCGTTTGGATTTCTGCTGGCCGCTGACGTCGCCAAATTGCAGGTCACGTTTGACGTCAATGCGATGCCAGCTGTAAGCACCGCCGACGCTCAGGCGCAGCGCGTCGATTTCATGGCCTAGGTAGGCACCCAAGTGGTAGCTGTCGACCGAGGCTGACGAATGTGTGCCATCGCCCATGCTCAACGAGCTGTCGCTATAACCGGTGACGAACCCCAGTCGCGTATCTTCAGTGATCAAGCCGTCGACACCGGCCAGCAGCCCGCCGATGGAACTGTTGGAACTGGCGTTTTCATGCCCGCCATCGCTCTTGCCCCAGGCGCCGAGCACTTTGAGCCAGGCGTTGCTGCGGTCATCGGTGGGTGCCCCGGCGTCGAACAGATCGTGCTCACGCAGACGCTCGCCGACTGCATCGCGCAGGTAACGGCTGTCGTTGATCAGCAGCGTGCCGATTGCCGGGTGAATCTCACCGGAGAGTTGCTGGAACGCTTGTTGCGCCACGGCTGCAGTCGGCGACAGCAGCAGGGTTTCGTAGAGCGGATTACCTGCGCCCAACTGCTCGGCGGCAGCGGCCACGGCGCGTTGGTTCGGGGTTTGGCCAACGCTGGTGAAGGATGTCGCGTTGCGCTCGACGGCCAGTTGAATACCGCTAGCCGAGTAGTCGAGGGTGCCACCGATAAACAGGTAGTCCGGCACCACCGCACCGAAGCGCCCTTCGATTCCGCCAGCCGCTTGCAGGATGTTGTACTGATTGCCAAGCAGGGTTTTCGCTTCGCTGGTGGTCAGCAATGTAGGGCTGTTTTCCAGAGACAGGCTGACGGTTGCGCCCTCGATGATCGCCTTGCCGCCGGCGATGATCTGGTCGCTGCTGGTGGGTGACAGTTCTACAGCGTAGGTCGAACCAGGCTCGAAGGTCACGTCGCCCGCCACCTGCAGGGTGCCGATGGAATTGCCGGGCGCCACGGTACCGCCGCTTTTCGCGGTCAGCGCCGCGATGCTGCCGTTACCGCCGAGGATCCCGCTGTCATTGACGGTGACGGCCGACAGCAGCGAACCGTTGATCGCCAATCGGCCCTGATTGACCAGGGTCGGGCCGGCGTAGGTATTGGCGCCGGTCAGCACCAGTGTGCCAATGCCCTGCTTGGTCAGGCCGCCATGGCCGAAAATGTCGTTGCGCCAGACGTCGAGCCCGCAGTGCACGTCATTGCACACACGCTCGGTGGGTTTGCCGGCATCGATGATCGCGCCGATACCCGGCAAGTCCGCAACAAACTGGCTTGAGCCGTAGGCGCCTTCGATGCGCAATTCCTCGGGAATGTCCTGCTCGGTCACGAACATTGCCGGACCATCGATGCCTTTGCGCAGGTTGATCATGCCCCAGCCGTACAGTGAGTCGACACCGGGTGCGCCGAGGTCGGTGGCGGTGGTGCGCAGCACACTGGCGACTTGCGCGCCGGTCATGTACGGGAAGCGTTCCATCAACACCGCCACCGAGCCTGCAACGTGCGGCGCCGCCATGGAGGTGCCGTTGTAATTGGCGTAGCCGGTGGTCAGGTCATCGGCATTGGTGCCGCTGATGATCGCGCTGTAGATCCGGCTTCCCGGTGCCGACACGCAGAAACTCGCGGTGTAGCCGCAGCGCGACGAGAAGGTGCTGATGTTGTAAGGGTCGGGGCTGCTGGTGTCCGGGTTCCTCTGCAAGGCGGCGACGGTCATCCAGTTCGGCGCGATCTCCGGGACGAAGTAACCGAGGCCGGCGATGGCGTCCGGGTTGTTGAGGTTGTAGTCGTTGCCAGCGGCGAAGATCGTCACGATGCCGCTGCGGGCCGCCGAGATGGCGCCGTCGTAGGCACCGCCGGGTTTGGTCCCCAGCAAGGTCTGGATCTCGTTGAATTGCAATTGTGCGTCCTGCACGGTGAAGTGCGGATACGCCGGGTCCCGACCGCCCAAATCGAAGCGATCGGTGATGCCGATGCCCCAGCTGTTGTTGATGATCCGCGCGCCGCTAGCGATCAGGGCGTCCCAACCGGCCTTGTACACCGCGCCGTCGTTGCCGCGAATAATCCCGTCTTCCGGGCCCGGGTCGCCGTTGTCGGCGCTGATGATCTGCGCGCCAAAAGCGACGCCGTGCATCGGCCCGCCATCGCGACTGCCCGCGGCGATCCCGCCAACGTGAGTGCCGTGGGCGCCGAGTTTGCCGTTGGAACCTACCGAGGGTGAACCGTCATACAGAAAGGCATCCCCGGCTTTGACTGGAATGTACGGGTCGGTGTATTCGCGGAAGCCGCTGGTGACCAGCGTGATCACTTTATTGGCCCCGGAAAACTCCGGGTGCAAGGCGTAAACCGGTTGATCGAAAATCCCCAGCTTCACCCCTTTGCCGGTGTAACCGGCGGCGTAGGCCTCCTGAGCATTGATCGCCCCCAGGCCCCAATCGGCGTTGAACTCTGTGCTGCGCCAGCTATCGGGATCGCCTGTCCTGCCGTTTTCTACGTAGGGGTCCGCGTGTGCGGTGCCCAGAGTGGCCAGTGCGCAGAGCAAGGCAAGGTTGTTGTACTTGTTATTCATCGAACTACCGTCCTTAGTTGTGTTGCAAAATCCTTGTGCCTTCAAAGGCGTGCCTTCCTGCCGATACACCCCGCGTTAACGCGATCTGTAGCAGCTGGCGAAGCCTGCGTCCGGCTGTAGCATGTTCATGGCTCTCGCTTTTTTTGTTTTTGTAGGAGCTGGCTTGCCAGCGAAAACGGCCTCACGTCATGCAGCGCCCATAAAAATGCCTTCGCCGGCAAGCCGGCTCCTACGGGGGCGGCGTCGTTCATGGCAGCTCTACGGGGATGTGCGATTTTTTTCCTTGTTCGGGCCCTGGCCGAAGGCCTCATCCACCTTGGCCAAATCCTGTTCGTTCAAGGTGCCGGCGTAGTAGTGCAATTTGGTCCAGGCCATCAAATAGTCGTAGCGTGCCTGGGCCAGATCCCGGCGGGTGGTGAACAGTTGTTGTTCGGCATTCAGCGCATCGAGGTTGACCCGTTCGCCGCCCAAAATGCTTTGTTTGGTCGAGACCACCAGCGCTTCGGCCGACACCAATGCCTTCTGATAAGCCCGCAATTTATTGACCCCCGACAGGCAGGCGCTGAACTGACGGCGCAGCTGGATCAAGGTTTCGCGGGTCTTGCCGTCCAGCTCGTACTCGGCCTGTTCCATGGTGCGGCTAGCCTGACGGGTCGAAGCCGAGACACCGCCGCCGGCATACAGCGGCACGTTGACTTCGATGCCGATGGTGTTGGTGTCGTAGCGCTGGTTATAGGTGTTGCCGCTTTCCGATTCGTTCTGGCGCACCGAGGCGTAGGCGCTGACTTTTGGCAGGTGGCCGGCGCGGTTACGTTCGACCTCGTAGCGCGCCACTTCCACCGCCTGGCGCTGGGAGGCCAGGGTCGGGTTATTGGCCACCGCCATCTCGTGCCAGGTGTCGTAATTGGCCGGTTGCAGGGTGAAGGTCTGGAAGTTCTGATCCAGCGGCGTCAGGTCGCCAATGTCGATGGCCGGCACGCCAATCAGTGCGCCCAGCTCCCGCAGAGACGCATCCTGTTCGTCCCGTGCCTCGATTTCCTCGGCGGTCGCCAGCTCGTAACGTGACTCGGCTTCGAGGATGTCGGTGCGCGTGCCCTCCCCTTGGCGGAACATCTGCTCGTTCTGCTGAAACTGCTGCTCGAAGGCTTTTTTCTTGGCCCGCGCGATGTCGATCTGATCCTGAGCGAACAGCGCCTTGGTATAATTCTCCAGCACGCGAACCAGCAGTTCCTGGCTCTTGCCACGATAGTTTTCGTCAGCGAACAGCGATTGCGCCACGCCTTTGCGGTACGCCGCATAAGCCTCGTAATCGAGCAGCGGCTGTTGCAAGGTCAAGGTCGAACCGTAACTGCTGTAGTTGCGGTCCTCGGTGAAGTCTGGTCTCCCCTCATTAATTTGAGTGACCTTGGAGGTGTTACGCCCCTTGTTGTAGTTGTAACCGATCCTGGGCAGCAGCCCGGCGCGGCCGATGGCGCGGTTTTCAAGGCCTGCATCGCGTTCCTTGATGGCGCCGAGAAACACCGGATCATTGCGTAACGCTTGCTCATAAATGTCGAACGGCCCCATGGCCATCACGCTGTTGCACGTCAGCAACGCCACGGTCGCTGCGAGCAAAGAAAACTTATTCATACAGCCGAACATCCTTATTCCTCGGTCAACGCGGAGCCTGCCCGGTCAAGCAGCGGTTTGAACAAATAGTTGAGGAGTGATCGTTCACCGGTGCGCACAAACATTTCTGCCGGCATGCCGGGCTTGATCACCAGGCCGTTGAGTTTTTCCATGGCCTGGTCACTGACGCTGCTGCGCAGCACGTAGTACGGCACACCGGTTTTTTCATCGACCATCTGGTCAGCGGAAATCAGGCTGACTTCTCCCGGCACTCGCGGGGTACGGCTCTGGTTGAACGCGGTGAACAGAATGTCCACCGGCAAGTGCGTGCCGACCTTGTCGATCAGGTTGATCGGCAGGTGCCCTTCCACTTCCAGGCGAGTGCCTTGCGGGACGATCTCCAGCAGGGTGTCGCCCTGACGTACCACGGCGCCTTCGGTGTGAACCCCAAGGTTGACGGCGATGCCGTCGGCGGTGGCGATGATTTCGCTGTGTTGCAGGTCGAAACCGGCGGAAGTCAGTTGCTCTTCCAGGGTCACGCTTTTGAGCTGCGCGTCGGCCAGTTGGCTGCGAACTTCCTTCTGGTATTCCTCACTGTGCTGTTGCAGTTTCAGACGGGATTCAAGGATGCCCTGCTCCACCCGGCCGCTTTCGCCGGTATTTTCTGCCAGCTGTTGCTGCACTTGCGACAACTGACGCTGGTAATCCATCAAGCGGTTGCGCGGAATGTAGCCGTTGTCCGCCAAGGGCTGAAGATTGCTCAACTGTTGTTGCAGGGAACTGGCCTGGGCCGTCAGGTCGGTGCGCGCGCGGCGCATGCCGGCCAGTTGCGCGCTGGCGCCTTCGATGTTGGCACGCAGGGCCGCTTGTTCACGGGAAAAGGCTTCGCGACGGCTACTGAACAATTGCCGTTGGCCTTCGAGTACCAAGGCCAGGCGCGGGTCAGGATCATTGCTCAGTTCAGCGGGGAAATTCACCTGCTTGAGGTTGTCCCGTTCACTCTGCCAGCGCGCCAGGCTGGCCCACGCCATGCGGTATTGCGCTTGCAGTGATTGCACGTCGGCCGCGACTTGGGTCTGGTCGAGGCGAAACAGCGGCTGGCCCTGCTTCACCACTTGCCCTTCACGCACCAGAATCTGGCTGACCACGCCGCTGCTCATCGATTGCACAGCTTTGCGCTTGCCCGAGACCACCACGGTCCCCTGTACCGGAATGCCCTGATCGAGCGGCGCGAGGCTCGCCCAAGTGAAAAAACTGCCGGCACCGACAATCGCCAGAATCCAGCCCATGCGGGCGAAGAATCGCGCGTCGCGCTCAGGGCGTTCGGCGATGTAGTCGTGTTCCATCGTCGCTTCGCTGTCGTCGTTCATGCGTGCGCTGCTCATACACCCGAATTCCTTGTCGTGGGCTGATACTGCCGGCTCATGCTGAGCCCGCCCGGTGCTTGCGCAGGTTTTTCACGTTGTTGTTCCTGGGCGCCTGATTGATTACCGGCAAGCGCCTTCAGTACCTCCTGACTTGGGCCAAAGGCCTGCAAGCGACCTTCGTTGAGCACTAGCAATTTGTCGGCCTGGGCCAGGGCCGAAGAGCGATGGGTAACCAGAATCACGCTGGTGCCCCGGGCCTTCATGTGCGCGATGGCGCCGGCCAGTGCCGCTTCGCCGACGGTATCGAGGTTGGAGTTCGGTTCATCCAGCACCACCAGGCTCGGGTTGCCGTACAGCGCACGAGCCAGGGCCACACGTTGCTTCTGGCCACCGGACAAACCGCTGCCGTCCTCGCCTAGCACCGTGTCGTAGCCCTGCGGCATGCGCAGGATCAGTTCATGAACGCCGGCCTGTTGCGCGGCTTCGACGACTTTTTGCGGATCCGCCTCACGGAATCGGGCGATGTTTTCGGCGATGCTGCCGCTGAACAATTCAATGTCCTGGGGCAGATAACCGATGTAGGGGCCAAGGTCGTCGCGGTTCCAGCGATGAATGTCCGCGCCGTCGAGGCGTACCGTGCCGCCCAACGTCGGCCAGACGCCGACCAGCACCCGGGCCAGGGTCGATTTACCGGAGCCGGAAGCCCCAAGCACGCCCAGCACTTCCCCGGCGCCCAGGTTGAAATTGACCATATGCAAAGTCGCTGCTCGTTGCCCTGGCGGGCCGGCGCTGACTTGCTCGAAGGTGATCTGACCTTTCGGCGCCGGCAGCGCCATCGCCTCCTCAGTCGGTGGATAGGCTTGCAGCAAGGCGTCGAGACGGCGGTAAGCGAGCTTGGCGCCACTCCACTGCTTCCACACAGCGATCAATTGATCGATGGGGCTCAGCACGCGGCCCATCAGGATCGAACCGGCGATCATCATCCCGGCGGTCATGTCACCCTGGATCACCAACAAGGCGCCCAGCCCCAGCACCAGGGATTGCAGGCACAGGCGCAGGGTTTTGCTCAGGGAGCTGATGACCGCGCCGGTGTCGCTGGCCTGATTCTGCAGGCCCAGAAAACGCGAGTGCACCTGAAACCAGCGCTTGCGCAAGACACCGAGCATGCCCATGGCCTGAATGGTTTCGGCGTTATGCAGGTGACTGGTGGCCAGTTGGCTGGATTTCTGGGAAAACCCAGCGGCTTCGCCCAAGGGCTTTTTGGTCATCGCCTCGTTGAGGCAGGCCAACCCGATCAGCAGTACCGCACCCGCGGTAGCTAATACGCCGAGCCAGACGTTGAACAGAAAGATCACAAACAGGTAGACCGGAAACCACGGTGCGTCGAAGAAGGCAAACAGCGCCGGGCCGGTGACGAATTGGCGAATATGGGTCAGGTCGCCCAGGGATTGCCCCGCGTTGCCCTCGCGGTTGAACAGGTTGCGCTCGAAAGCGGCCTGATACACCCGCAGGTTGAAACGGCGCTCCAGTTGGCTGCCGATACGGATAACGATGAAGCTGCGCACGATCTCCAGCAGACCGATAAAAGCGAAGAACCCAACCACCATCAACGACAACATCGCCAGGGTGGTTTCATTTTGCGAAGACAGTACCCGGTCATAGACCTGAAGCATATAAATCGACGGGACCAACATCAGCACATTAATCAATGCGGTAAAGCACCCGACGCTGATCAGGATGCTTTTATAGTCGCCCAGCGCCTTGAATAACGGTGCGGTGACCGGGCTCTTCGCCATCTTCATTGGTTTTTCCTGAGGTGTTAAGCCTCGCTCTACTTGGCGAGGTTTTTAATTAACTGTCCGCACACGAGTCGAGACATTCTTTTGCCGGTTATCGCTTATCCATTAATAACAGCCCTTTGTCCTCCTTAAAGAGTTCCGGTTATTGACTGGCTGCTTATAACGGCATAACGAATTTTATTATTCAGCATTCCACTTAATCTGCTGCGCGCTCTAGCGTAATGATCAGACCTGATTTCAAGGTGCTTTTATAAAACCCTTCTTGCTGTCGACTGAAAAACACAATTCTTGAGCCTTCTTTACCGGTTACGGCAATGCCGTCCGGTTCCGGGAACCAGCCCATCACCGACTCGTTCAGCCAAGCGCCGAGACAGTCAGCCCCTTCACCCAGGGTCTGGTTCAACTTGAGCTCGATCGAGCAGACATTCGACGGCTTGTCCTGCAGCGCCTGGGACTCGGGCGAGTCTTGCGCGGTATTCAAGGTGGCCTGCCATTTCCCGGCCAGTTCCGACGGGTCGGCCAATTTCAGACTGCGTGCCATGGCTACATCTCCAAGAAACATCATCAGCGTCGCCAACAGCCACGCGGTTGCTTTGTAGGTAAAAGCGTTCTGGATCATAGGGCGTTTTACTCTGGATCGTCGTTCAAGGGACAGAGAGCGGCGCGTCAAACGCCGCCCTCCTTTTTGCCTTGAATCAGGCCACGATGTCCGAGAACGCTGCCTGGCCAACGGTGCTGACCAGGAAGTCAGCCACGCCGTGCCCGGAGAAGTCCACCGACAACAGGCTGTTGCCGCCCGAGGTAGTCAACACCGCATCGCCTGCCGCACCAGTGAACGAGTTCACGAAGTGCAGGCCCGCGCCGTTGGTGATGCCGGTCAGGTCGATCTTGTCCAGGCCACTGACGAAATCGAAGATCTGGTCGACAGCACCTGGCTTGGAGTCGCTGCTGGCCGCGAACACGAAGGTGTCCGAACCTGAACCGCCCCACAGTTTGTCCACACCGCCCGCGCCGAAGAGGATGTCGTTGCCGGCACCGCCCTTCAGCTCGTTGGCCACGCTGTTACCGATCAGCAGGTCGCTACCCGAACCGCCAATCGCGTTCTCGACGGTGACGCCCTTGGCGATGGACACGTTGCCCACCATGCCGCCAACATCGGAGAACGAGGCTTCATTGAGATTGATCTTCTGGTTTTGGGTAAAACCGGAGAAATCCAGTGTGTCCTTGCCGCCCGCATCCCAGACCGAGAACACGACTTTGTCCGACGACGAAGACGCGCTCAGGAAGTCGCGACCGGCGTTGGAGTTGAAGCCGTAGGTGGTATCACCGGTACGGGTGGTGGTGTTGGCACCGTAGAGTTTCTGGATGGCGGCGATATCGTCCATCAGCGGGCCGGACGCATAGGCTTCCACACCGCCCTTGCTGAAGTTCTGGTCAGTATTGCTTTCGCTCCAGTAACTCATGAGGCTGTAACCGCGGGTGTCTTCGCCGTAGGTCGCGTCGTTGTAGCTCGGCGCGCCTTCACCGGCGTTGTAATCGCCAGGGTGAGCCAGGCCCAGGGAGTGACCGATTTCATGGGTCAAGGTCTGGCGACCGTAGTTGTTCAGGTCCGGCGTCTTGTTGACGTTATAGCCACTGCCCGTCAGATACCACGACGTACCGTCATAACCTGGACCGGTGCCTGGCAGGTAGGCGAAAGCCGCCGCGCCATCCTGACCGCCACTGTAGTTACCGAAGGTCATGTGACCGTCACCGCCAGAGGTCTGATTGGTGAAGGTAACATTGGCCACGTCGGCCCAGGATTGCATGGCGAGCACGGCCTGGGCTTTCTGTTGCGCACTGAACTGACTGAACCCGGTGATGCCGTGCTTGTTCATGGTGCTCGACGAAGCCGAGGTCAGGAACGTGTAGGTGAGTTCGATTTTGCCGCTGCCGTCCTTGTCCTGGTAGGCAGCGCCATCACGCAGCAGCTGGGTAGCCGCCTCGTCGACGGAGAAGGAGGGTTTGCCATTGACCGTGAGATTGCCGCCCCGATCATACTGATGGCTGAAACTATCGATCTGGTTGTAGGCGGAACTGGGTGCTGCCAATGCTTGCAATGGCGCAAAACCCTGTTCGGCAAGATCAATAGCGTTGTCTTTTACTTTCGACATAAACACACTTCCTTGTTTAGCAATGGAACAGTTTTGTCCGATACGACAATCTCTGGCGAGATCGTCCTATCACTCGCCCAATGAAGGCGTATAAAAACTGACACAATTCGAAATCAAACGTCTACATTTTTTTTGACGTCAAATTGAGTGGTTCCCGCGAACTCCAGCAAACAGTACGTATGCTGTCGAAATATAGTTTGTAGTTGAAGGCTTTAGCCGGATTGTCTGACAATGTGCTATCTAAATATTAAATATAGCTAAGTTGTTTTCTGTAGATGAGTTCTCATTTTTTTCAGGGATTCTTAATATAAGTGCCAGTGTATTGCCATCAACTTTGCTTTTATTGGATGAGTATTGTTGTGACTGCTGCGCAGCGCAGTTTCCGGGACTCGGATCCCGGTGTTTCCAGCGCAGGTGGTAACGCATGACCGTCTCGCCCGTGACCTGGATTTGCAATGGACCATCATCATCGGCGTGAATAAAGGACTCGACGAGAAAAAAACCGAGCTTACTGAGGTTCAGGCTTGGGGCTTCAATGACCCCGTGAATACCCCGGCAATATTGGCCTTTCGCCACAAAAAATGGTGTCTCGTGATCTGCGTCAAAAAAAATTGAACCAATCGCTAAACGGACTGAAAAAATCCACATGATTTTCACATCTGAATGCTACTTTTAAAGACAGTCACCGGTTGAGCCATTGAAGGTTCTTCCCTCCTAACATGAGCTAAAGGAAGCGCTCGATGATGAAGGTGGGCAACACATGAATAAAGGGTCTTTCAGCAAAGTCACTTTTCCCAATGCCTGCCAGCTGATGCGCTGGCATTTTCATCCCATGGGTTTCGAAGCGACCATGGATGCACCGGGCAGTATGGTTGCCCGGCTGTTCGACCGCGCCAGTGGCGAGACCATGATCGCCATCGCCGGCATTCCTTGCGCAACGGTCATGAATGCGACGGATGTAGAACGAATCATTGAAGCTGTGGAAGATGAGCTGGAGGCGTTCATTCCGCCGGAGGCTCTCAGGAGTTATGCCTGACCACCAACACTCGAAAAAAAAGCCCGCTCGAACCATGAGCGGGCTTTTTCTATCTGTAGCAGCTGCCGAGCCCGCGAGGCTGCTGCTACACAGTCTGCGTCGCGACTGAAATTGTTTAACCGACCTGCAATAGCGCCTGAGCCAGATCAGCGCGTAGGTCTTCGACATCCTCGACCCCCACTGACAAACGCACCAGCGCATCGCCGATGCCGAGTTGTGCCCGGGTTTCGACGGGGATGCTGGCATGGGTCATGATCGCCGGGTGCTCGATCAGGCTTTCCACCCCGCCCAGGCTTTCGGCCAGGGCGAAGATCCGCACACTTTCAAGGAAACGCTTGGCGCCAGCCAGGTCGCCGTTCAGGTCGAGGGAAATCATCCCGCCGAATCCACGCATTTGCCGCCGCGCCAGTTCGTGCTGCGGGTGCGATGGCAGGCCTGGATAGTAAACGCGCGCCACCTGCGGCTGACGCTCCAGCCATTGCGCCAGCTCCAGCGCGTTGCTGCAGTGGCGCTCCATGCGCAGCGCCAGGGTCTTCACCCCGCGCAACGTGAGAAAAGCATCGAACGGTCCAGCAATAGCCCCCACCGCGTTCTGCAGGAAACCCAGGCGCTCGGCCAGTTCAGTGTTTTGCCCGACCACCGCGATGCCACCGATCACGTCGGAGTGGCCGTTCAGGTACTTGGTCGTCGAGTGCAGCACGATATCGAAGCCCAACTCCAGCGGCCGCTGAATCCACGGGCTGGCAAACGTATTGTCAGCCACACAAATGATGCCTCGCTCGCGACAGGTGCGCGCAACGGCGGCGAGGTCAGTCAGGCTCAGCAAAGGATTGCTTGGCGTCTCGACCCAGACCATCCGCGTGTCATCCTGCAGCGCCGCTTCGAAGGCCGCCAGGTCCGTCAGATCGACGAAGCTGAATCGATGCCCGGCACTGCGCTGACGCACCTTGTCGAACAGCCGGAATGTACCGCCGTACAAGTCATTACCGGAAACGATGTGTGCTCCAGCATCAAGCAATTCGAGCACGTTGGCGATCGCCGCCAGCCCGGAAGCGAAGGCGAAGGCCCGAGTGCCGCCCTCGAGGTCCGCCACGCAACGCTCCAGCGCAAAGCGCGTCGGGTTATGCGAACGTCCGTAGTCGAAGCCCTTGTGCACACCCGGGCTCTGTTGCAGATAGGTGGAGTTAGCGTAAATCGGCGGCATCAGCGCCCCGGTGGACGGGTCCGGCGTCTGCCCGGCATGGATCACACGGGTGGCGAAGGCACGTGGCTTGGCGGTTTCATCGTGCTGACTCATGTGAGGGACCTCCGCAGGTAATTGAGCATGTCGACGCGGGTAATCAGCCCGTGGAAACCCGAGTCGTCGGCGATCATCGCCACCAATCCACGGTCGAGCTTCGCCTCCAGTTCAGCCAGACTGGCGCCGGGCGGCAGGACTTCCAGCTTGTCGGTCATCGCACCGCTCACCGGCATACGGAAGTGTGAAGCGTCTTCGTGCACGCCAAGCAGGATATCGGACTCGTCGATCACGCCGACCAGCCGCTGCCCGTTCACCAGTACCGGCAGTTGCGACACATCCGCCAGGCGCATGCGCTGGAACGCGGTGAGCAGCGTGTCGTCCGGGCCCACGCTGACCACCCGGCCATCCTCGAAACGCCGCGCGATCAGGTCACGCAAATCACCGTAGCGCTTGCGCGCCAGCAGCCCCTGATCGTTCATCCACTGGTCGTTGTAGACCTTCGACAGATAGCGGGTGCCGGTGTCGCAGACGAAACTGACCACCCGCTTCGGCTCGGTTTGTTCGCGGCAGTAACGCAGCGCCGCCGCCAGCAATGTGCCGGTCGAGGAGCCGCCAAGAATCCCTTCGGCACGCAGCAGTTGGCGGGCATGATCGAAGCTTTCCTCGTCACTGATCGAATAAGCCTTACGCACGCTGGACAGGTCGGCAATCGACGGAATGAAGTCCTCGCCGATGCCCTCCACCGCCCAGGAACCGGGCGTACCAAGGGTGCCGCTACGGCTGTATTCGGCCATCACCGAGCCGACCGGATCGGCCAGCACCATTTCCAGATTCGGTTGTACGCGTTGAAAGAAACGGGTCAGACCGGTCAATGTACCGGCCGAACCGACGCCGACCACGATGGCATCCACATCATGCTGCGTCTGCGCCCAGATCTCCGGCGCGGTACTGCACTCGTGGGCCAGCGGGTTGGCCGGGTTGTTGAATTGATCGGCGAAGAAGGCGTCGGGAATTTCCTGCGCCAGCCGCGCAGCGACGTCCTGATAATAATCGGGATGGCCCTTGCCGACGTCGGAGCGAGTGATGTGCACTTCGGCGCCCATCGCCTTGAGGTGCAGAACCTTCTCGGTGGACATCTTGTCCGGCACCACCAATACCACCCGGTAACCCTTGGCCCGGCCGACTAGGGCCAGGCCCAGACCAGTGTTGCCGGCAGTGGCCTCGACGATGGTACCTCCGGGTCGCAGGCGGCCATCGCGCTCGGCGGCGTCGATCATTGCCAGGCCGATGCGATCCTTGATCGAGCCGCCGGGGTTCTGCGATTCGAGTTTGAGAAACAGCGTGCATGGGCCGGTATCGAAGCGGCTGACACGCACCAGTGGCGTATTGCCGATCAGTTCGAGCACGGCGGGACGGGAGTCGTTTGGCATGTCGTCACCTCGCTGCAGGTATCCACACTGGATGGACAGCGACCTGCGGCGAATCAATGCGCGCCAGTCGCATGCAAAGCCTCGCCTTGGACCATAGGCCGGGATTGCGCCCCCCGCAACTTTTCGCAGCCAGTCGGTAATGTCCTGTGGCGAGCGAGCTTGCTCGCGCTGGGTCGCGTAGCGGCCCCAAAAATCTGACAACCATTGCCGATTTTTGTGAGTGCTGCGCACTCAAGCGGGAGCAAGCTCCCTCGCCACAGGTTTCTCTGAGACGCTCTTAAATCAGGCCGGCACTTTTCCTTGACGGTAATCAGCGAAGAACGCCTTGCCCTTGCCGATCCGGTCGGAGGCCTTGGGCATATTCGCAGCCGAGGTATCCTGGCCATCGACATACCAATAGCAATGGCTCACTGCCCGGGTGATGCCCACGTACGCCAGTCGCAGAATCTCGTCTTTCTGTGCGCTGTCGTAAGGTTCGCTGTCGCCAGCCTTGCCGAGTCCGGCCATGCGATAGACCTGGTTCTTGTAGGGTGAGCTGGTCAGATGCTGGCAATCGCCCAGCAGAAATACCGCATCAGCTTGCAGGCCCTTGGCGCTGTGATAGGTCAGTTGTTTGAGCCGTCGAGCGTCGTACGGCAAGCTAGAATCCACATTAACTACAGACTGAATATGCTCTTCTATCAATGACTTATCGCTGCTTTTTCGATAAAGCATCAAGATTGAATCGCCTTTCCTGTAGTGCTCGATCAGACGCTTGGCCATGCCCTGATCATCCCGGTCGAGCACGTTCACCGGCAGCAACGCCTTGGGTTCACCGCTGGCCTTGGCCTTCTTGCCGGCAATCGCCGGTGCCGCGCGGACGATATGCTCCGCCGCGTCGATGATGTGCTGATGGCTGCGGTAATTGTCGCTGAGCATCACTTTGGTCGTGCTCGGCGACGGGAACTCCTTGTTGAATTCCATGAAGTAAGTCGGCGAGCTGCCGCGCCAGCCATAGATGGACTGCCAGTCATCGCCGACACAGAGCAATGACGAACGTTGCGCGCCGCGCCCCACATGCATGGCCGGTCCGCGACTGCGGATCTCGGCCAGACTGGCGCGAATCCACGAAACGATCTGCGGTGATACGTCCTGAAACTCGTCAATCATCAAGTGCGACATGGGCCTGAGCAACTCATCGCCCAGCAGCTTGAGATTCTCCGGCGAATGTTCGCTGAACAAGGCGAACATCCGGTTGTAGGTCATCACCGGTGGCGATTGATCCAGCAGATGATCTTCCAGCGCTCGCCAGAACAGGCTCAAGGCCTCGAAGAAAAACCGGTCCGGGTCATCCTTGGCGAAACTCATCTGGCCCACGGCATTCGGCACATCCAGGCCGAGGTTTTCGATAAATCCGGCAGCCGCGACAAAACAGTCCAGCAACGGCGCGGAGCCGAGTTCGCCCTTGACCTTGTAATCGAATCCCGGCCCGGCGCTCGCGTCCCCGGCAAGCGATGCCAAAACACGCTTTGAAGACTCATAACTGTCTAGCCATATCAAAGGCTTACGACAGAAAGCTTGAAACAGGGTGCGCTTTACAGCCCACTCTGCGCGCACTGAAAGTTTGGCATTCGGACGGCTGACCTGAGGATTTTCCCGGGGATCGAAACCCAGCACCACCCAGGCGTCCAGCGTCGGAATGTAGCCGTGGCAATGAAAGGTCGAGCCATTGATGTCGAAGGTCTGACGGTTCGGTTCGATGCCCTTGATCGGCCAGGCGCCGGCGCGAAACCACAAGTCTTCGATGGTGTCGCACAGTTCTTCATCGCGCTTGGCAGCGAGTTCAGTCACCGTTATGCGTTTCTGTACGTCCGGGTGATCACGCTCCAGCTCCTTGAGCTGCAAGGCATGACGAGACAAAGGTTTGATCAGTTCGCGAAAGCGCTCATCGCGAGTGTGCAGGCTGTGATAGCAGGCGTTGAGTTGCTGGCGCTGGGCGTCGTTGATGCGCAGGTCGAAGGGGTTGCTGTCGACCTCCTCATCGCCGCCTTGCACGCGGTGACTGAGGTTTTCGAAGGCTTGCAGCCGCTCGAAACCCGGCAGGCTGCGAACCATCGGCAGGATGCGTGAATGGAAAGTGCGCACCAGATCGCGCGCTTCTTTAAGGCTGATTCCCCGGCCCCAGACTGCAAACAGCTCGATCAGCTTGTTGATGAAATCCTTGCGCGATTCGCGGGTGAAGGTCACCACGGTCATCGAGCTCAACTCAAACCCCAGGTAATGGCTGAGCAGCAGGATTCGCAGCACCAGCGTGGTCGACTTGCCCGCGCCCGCCCCGGCGATCACCGAGGTCGACGGTGTGTCGCTGAAAATCATCTTCCATTGGGCAGCGCTCGGCTGGGCATGCGCGGGCAGCAGTCGCGCGACGTCGGCCTTCATGCGCTTCTTCAGCTCAGCACTCAATGGCAGGCGCCAATCGTCGAACAGATTGTCATCGACGTTGGGCGGTCGATGCTCGGTTGAACGCGAGTCGCGAATCAACAGAACCTGCCGACCTTCCTCCAGTCCCTCGAGTTTGCCTTCCTTATAACCGTAGTCCACACCCGCGCTGTGGCCGCTGCGAAAACCGTCGGCTTGCCCGTGCAACCAGGACGCACGGTGTTGCGCGCGCAGGCGGGTAAGGCCGTGGCCAAAGAACCGGGCGGCCAGACGTTTAAGCAAAGGCATTTCAGCCAACGGACGAAGTTCGGGAGGAAGATCGGGGGTGTGTTGCGGCACGCGGACGGACTCCAGGGTGTGAGGCTGTTGAGGGCTATGGTGTCTGCATTTGTCGTTGAGTTCTAGTGAAATGCTTGCAGGTCATTGGCTTATGCGATGAAGTGAAGGCTGGATGAGAATGTTTGGAGGTAATTTTATATCGATTAATTCGATTATATTTAGGCATTTTTTACGCTTTTTATCGATTAGTTCCTGATGGATGATGCTCGCCATCAACCACGGGTTCTCGTTTGTGGCTCAGGCGTTCTGCCCCATGACGAACCTTTTCAGGAGACGATCATGCTTGAACTCAGACCTTTCAACTCGCTGGGCGGCGCGGACCATGGCTGGCTGGATGCCCATCACCACTTTTCGTTCGCCGAGTACTACGACCCCAAACGCATGAACTGGGGCAACCTGCGGGTGTGGAACGATGATGTGATTGCCCCCGGTACCGGCTTCCCGCAACACCCGCACCGGGACATGGAAATCATCACCTACGTTCGTGAAGGCGCGATTACCCACCAAGACAACCTCGGTAACAAAGGCCGCACCGAAGCGGGCGACGTTCAGGTCATGAGCGCCGGTACCGGGATCGCTCACAGTGAGTACAACCTGGAAGCGACCGAGACCCGGATCTTTCAGATCTGGATCATTCCCAATGAAGCCGGTTCGGCCCCGTCGTGGGGCGCCAAACCGTTCCCCAAAGGCCAGCGTGAAGGCTTCGTGACCTTGGCCAGCGGCAAGGCCGGCGATGATCAAAGCCTGCACATTCGCGCCGATGCGCGTCTGGTGGCGGCGAATCTGAAGGCCGGAGAATCCGCGGAGTATCACTTGGACAGCGGCCGTCGTGCTTATCTGGTTCCAGCCACTGGCGTCATTGAGGTCAATGGCTTGCGTGCACACGCTCGGGACGGTGTTGCGATTGCCGATGAGCAGGTGTTGCATGTGACCGCGATCGAGGACAGTGAGATTGTGTTGGTGGATGTGGCTTGATGGGGTAAATGCAAAAAAAGGGGCGGCCGTTGATGGTTGCCCCTTTTTTTCATTTTTCATTTGTGGCGAGGGAGCCTGCTCCCGTCCGGCTGCGAAGCAGTCGTAATCCAACCGGCGAGGTTTACCTTGTTACACCTCGTCAACCGATTTGGGGCCGCTTCGCGCCCCAGCGGGAGCAAGCTCCCTCGCCACAGGGGCCCTCAATCACTTCGCAGAAATCGCGCCATCCACCAAGGTCTGGGCTTCCGCCACCAGCTGCTTAAGGTGATCATCACTGACAAAGCTTTCTGCATAGATCTTGTAGATATCTTCAGTACCCGACGGCCGCGCCGCAAACCAACCGTTCTCGGTCATGACTTTCAGACCGCCAATGGCTTGGTCGTTACCCGGCGCGTGACTGAGGATGCTCTGGATCGCTTCGCCCGCCAGTTGAGTCGAGGTGACCTGGTCCGGCGACAATTTACTCAGCAGCGCTTTCTGCTCAGGGTTCGCCTTGGCATCGACCCGTACCGAGAAAGGTTCGCCCAGCTCATCGGTCAATGCGCGATAGGCCTGGCTAGGATCGCGACCCGTGCGAGCAGTCATTTCAGCGGCCAGCAATGCCGGAATCAAGCCGTCCTTGTCGGTGCACCAGACACTGCCATCCTTGCGCAGGAACGACGCGCCAGCACTTTCTTCGCCGCCAAAACCGAGGGATCCGTCGAACAGGCCGTCGGCAAACCATTTGAAGCCTACCGGCACTTCATACAAACGACGGCCCAGACGCTTGGCAACACGATCGATCAAGCCACTGCTGACCACGGTTTTGCCCACGGCCGCATCAGCGCGCCATTGCGGACGGTTCTGGAACAGGTAATCGATCGACACAGCGAGGTAGTTGTTGGGAGCCAGCAAACCACCGGACGGGGTCACGATGCCATGGCGGTCGTGGTCCGGGTCACAAGCAAAGGCCACGTCGAAACGCTCTTTCAGACCGATCAGGCCTTGCATGGCGTGGCTGGACGATGGGTCCATGCGGATCTGCCCGTCCCAGTCGACGGTCATGAAACGGAACGTCGCATCAACTTCTTTATTCACCACCTCCAGGTCCAGGCGGTAATGCTCGGCAATCGCCGACCAGTAGCGCACCCCTGCTCCGCCCAGCGGATCGACACCCAGACGCAGCTTCGCATCGCGGATGGCATCGAAGTCGATCACGTTGATCAGGTCGGCGACATAGGTGTTGAGGTAGTCGTGACGATGGGTGGTGCTGGCCTTCAGGGCCTGCTCGTAGCTGATGCGTTTGACGCCGGCGAGTTTGGCCGCCAGCAATTCGTTGGCCTTGGCTTCGATCCACTTGGTGATGTGGGTATCGGCCGGGCCACCATTGGTAGGGTTGTATTTGTAGCCACCGCTTTGTGGCGGGTTATGGGACGGCGTGATGACGATGCCGTCCGCCAAGCCCGAGGTGCGCCCACGGTTGTAGCAGAGAATCGCATGGGAAATGGCCGGCGTCGGCGTGTACTCGTCGCCTTCGGCAATCATCACCGTCACACCGTTCGCCGCGAGGACTTCCAGGGCGCTGGCACCGGCCGGCGTGGACAGCGCGTGGGTGTCGATCCCGACGAACAGCGGACCGTCGATGCCCTGGGCTTCGCGGTACAGGCAGATCGCCTGGCTGATGGCCAGAACGTGCCATTCGTTGAAACTCAGGTCGAACGAGCTACCTCGGTGTCCGGACGTGCCGAAGGCAACGCGCTGGGTAGAAATGGCTGCATCGGGCTGGCCGGTGTAATAGGCCGTTACCAGTCGCGGGATATCGACCAACAGTTCTGCCGGTGCCGGTTTGCCCGCAAAAGGACTGAGTGTCATGCAAAACCTCTGAGAGAGAATGGTTCGGGAATAGGACGCAGTTTACTGACAGTTGGACCATCGCGCGACGTTATCAATTGTCAGGTATCGAGGGTGTTTGGGCGCGTCGAATCAGTCGATCGATTCCAGGCGCAAGGCATCCCCCAACAATCCCAGTGCCTCGGCGAGGTCGTGATGACCACCAAAGGTGTGACTCAGGCGCAAATGCTGCCCGTGCAAGCCCCGCAGACTGAACAGTTCCCCCGGCGCGATCACCACATGCTGCTTGAGTAAACGCTCGAACACTCGATGCACATCGACCTGGCGCAACGAGCGGATCCAGATCGTCGCCCCGCCTTGGGGCTCAATGAAGTGCAGTGCATCGGGCAGGCGCTCTTCAAGCAACTGAGTCATCTGCACCATGCGTTCCTTGAGCAATCGACGCAACACCAGCAGGTGTTGATCGATGCGTCCATTGCTGTACAGCCGTGCAATGGCTTTCTGACGAATCAGCGACAAACGGAAAGCGCGTAGCAGAAAGTGCCGTTGCAGTTCGGCACGCAGCTGTCGCGACAACAGATAGCCGAAGGGCGCCTCCGACCCGATGATTTTCTCGAATGTGGAAAACACGATCAGCCGATCCGGGTCCAATAGATCGCGAAACCGCAGGCCATTCGGCTCGAATTCGAGCTCGCCGTAACAATCGTTTTCCAGTACCCAACTGCCATGTCGTTCCAGCAGCTGTGCGGTGGACTGCCTGTTGCTGTCAGGCGCCACACTGCCCCGGGGCATGTTCAACCCCGATGAAAGCACCACCAGGCGCACTTGCCCGGTCTCGAGCAATTCCGTCAACTGCTCAAGATCCAGACCGCCATTGGCTTGTAACGGCAGCTCGACCACCTGCACGTCCGCGTCCTGGAGCAGGCGCAGAATCACCCAGTCGCACGGCGATTCAACCACCACCACAGCGTCTTTGAGGCCAAGGACCGCAATCAATATTTCCAGTACGCCACGCAGATCGGCGCCGATATAGACATCATCGGCATGCCAGCAACGTGTCGGCGAAGTGGTGTAGCGCGCCGCCAGGGCTGTGCGCAGTTCCAGCTCGCCGCAGGGTTGCGAAGACGGTTGTGGCTGGCGCGGATACTGGCGCAGCAGTTCTCTCTCCAGCAACAGCAACGGACTATCCAAGGGTTGTAATAACGCCGGCTCATCGGCACTCAGCACCAACATGCCGGGACGTCTGGCGTTGACATAAACCGTTTCGAGCAGGTCCTTGCCGCTGCCGGGTATGCCGATTGAGGACACGGGTAGTGCGTAGTAGCCCGATTTGGCCACCGAATAGACGCGCCCCTCCTTCTCCAGCAGAGAATAGGCATACTGAATGGTCGAGATCGACACACTCAGGCGGTGCGCCAACTGTCGCAATGAAGGCAGGCGCACTTGCACGTCACTGCCCGGCTCATTGATCAGGTTAGTCAGGTAACGGTACACCGCCTGATACGCAAAATCGGTATCTCGTGGTCCTTTCATGGGAAATGGCCGAACAGGCTACGAACGTCGTGATGCCTCCTGGCTGAATCCGTCAAACCTGGCACTTTCACCGTCCCGTCGACCATTCGCCAGCCACGGACGTTTCATTGTCTGGTTCCACGACCTCTGCTTGCACACCCATCTCGCCGCTTCCCGTGCCGCCCCCCCTGCCCTCATCCCGAACCACCGGGGCCATGCGATAAAGCGTACCGATCAGACTCACGGGCAAGCCGCTGACATCGACCATCCACTGCAGAACCTGCTCGGGTGCAGGGCCGCCCTGCATCGCCCGGTGCAAGTCCGGCAACGCCACGAGCATGCCGGGATGGCACTGACGAAGAAAACGCTCGAGTGCCGCGCCGTTATCGACAAAAGGGGCAAACAGTAGACACACCAGTTGAGCCTCGCTCAAACCGAGGTTCTGTTGTGTTTCGATCGCCACCAATGCGCGCTGGTCGGCCATTGTCATCGGGTTGCCGAAGGTCTCCATTGCCCGTTCGCAAAAGCGTTCTGGAAGCTGTTTGCGACGCATCATCACCAGCGCCCGCTGCAAGTACTCGCTGATGCCTGTCTCATAGGTACGACCGTCTACAAAGCACGCTTGCAAGCCACGAATGTGCGCGGATATCGTCAGGCTGACGTAGTCGTTATCACTGAGCTGAGCCGACAACTCGTCAGGTTGAAACCCGAGGAAATCGGTGAGCAGCGGCCAGCGCTCTTCCAGATTGCTGACCAGCATGTCGTGAATATCGATAAAGGTCGTGCGGCGACACGCTTCAAAACGATCGGCGGGACGCCACACCGCCTGGGCAGACTCAGGATAAAACTCGCGGTAGCAATCGCTGCCCAATTCATCGAGCCGCGCGAACAGGCCCTCGTAGCCCGTTTCATGACGGTCCGGTGCCTTGAGCCCGGCCTTGGCCGCTGCACGGTTCAAACCCTCGAGAAACTGCTTCTGCCGACGGGGCGTATCGCTACTGATCAACGCATCGACACCCTTGTCCCAGCGGGCGATTTGTCCGTAAAACTCGCCGGTCGCCAGGTACCCGTCATCCCACAGATCAAGCGGCCCATCCCAGGCGCGGCGGTGCCCGACCATCAGCAAGTTGAGCCGGTTCGACTCGCGACCGGCGTCGGAGATCGACGCCAGATGGTTGAACGGCAGGACTTCACGATTATCGACCATCAACACTTCGACCCGAGGATCGTCGTAGAGAAACAATGCACTGCAGCTGCGATGGATGTTTTCCAGGGTCGTCGAAGCCGTACCGTTCAAGCGCAAGGTCGCCACCCGCAGCTGAAACGTCGCTGGTGCCCGGCCGGCGATACTCAGTTGCGCGGCGCGCAGCAGCGCCAGCGTGTAGCAGCTGTCTCGGGACCCGGACTGGATCGCCAGCACCTTGTAATCGCCGATACGCTCCATGCCCCCAGCGGACATCACCAGCCGTTGAATCAGCAGTTGCAATGCCGTGCGCTCGGCGCGAGAGAAAAAACCCAGCAAACGCTGCAGCATCTGCTGATAAACATAGTTCATTGCCTGATCATGGGTAGCGGTCATCGTTATTTACCTGTGACTCATAAGTTCAATGCCACGTCAACAATCAGATGTATTGCGCGACAGGTTGTTTGTCATGAATGGAGTGCCGGAGTTGTTATTCAAATGCTAGCACTTAAGTATTGTGTAATTATTTGAAATGATTGAATGCCGCAGGTACCCCAACGTGATCAAGATCGCCGAAACGCCCGGCAGAGTGGGCGCCTTGCGTTCCTGCGCGCCGTCCTAGGAAATTTCCGACAGCGTCCCACAGACACTTAATACAAGAAATAAAGAAAGAAGTTGCCAATAAAGGTATGACAACTGAGCGTCGCCGCATTATTTGTTGAGCATATATTGCCGGCGCGCATTGAGGAGTTCCAGCCTGATACTCGGCCATGGCTCTTTCCTTGAGATGAAATTAATCATTCAATTATCAGGGCTTAAATAATGATTAGAAGATACAGATTGAGAGCAAAAACCAGTTCAGTTGCTGAACCGGCCCACCGACAGATCGATGGACGTCTCATTTGGGAGTGACTGCCAGCAGAAGAGCCCGTGCTCACACGGACTCTTGCAGAAGAAGGCTCAGGCCGGTTCGACCTGAAGGGCGACCCGCTCGCGACATGGGCATTCGTCCATATAGCGGTGGGCTTCGACAAATTCGGAAAACGGGAACACCCGGGTCTTGAGCGGCAGCAACACACGGTCCGCGGTCAACTGGTTGATGTCGCGCAGGGCACGTTGCAGTGCAGCCTGATCCTGGATGATGCCCAACTCCGGCTTGCCGGTGAAGTTGCCGATGCAGTGCACGAAGAACTGAATGTTCTTCTGGAACGCCGCACAGGCCGGGAATGGCGTCTGGTTCCCCCCTTGCAGGCCATAGAGCACCAAGCTGCCACGAGGCGCCAGCACATCGCCGAGCAGCGACATCTGCGGCCCGCCAAGGCCATCGAACACCACATCCACACCGCGATTGTCGGTAATTTTGTTGATCCGCATGAGCAGATCTTCTTCCTCGGTAACGATGACCTTCTCGGCGCCGAGGGACAGCAGGTACTCACGTTCATCCGCGGTTTTGGTCGCAGCGATCACTCGCACACCAAGGGCTTTGCCCAGTTGCACGAACGACGGTCCGGCACAGTGACTGGCATCGGTCACCAGCGCAAATTGCCCGGGTTTGACTCGCGCCAGGTCGGCGTAGGCAAAATAGGCGATCAACAGCGGCGTGTAATGCACGCTGGCTTCGATCGGGCTGAGCACGTCCGGGTAGCGGGTTAGCGCCGAGCGTGGCAGAACGATCTGTTCGCCGTAAACAGGGTAGTCGTTGGGACTCTCGGCGGGAAAGCTGGCGACCTTGTCACCGACGGCCAGGTCATCGACGCCCTCGCCGACCATCGTGACCACGCCGGCCATTTCATGACCCAGGCCTGAAGGCAGGCGAGCATGGGACGAGGCCAGGTTCTGGCGCCAGAGAATGTCATACCAGCTGATGCCTATCGCTTCGACGCGCACCTGCACTTCGCCCGGCGCAGGCAGAGCGGCCGCATGCTCTTCGCATTTGAGCACCTCGGCTGGACCAAACTTGTGAAAACGGATCGTGCGGGACATCGCAAACCTCGTCAAAGTAACCTCTAATGCCCTGAACTCTATCTGGGCTTTTTACCCAAGACCATCAGTGGCTATTAATAGTCGACATGCCTGTCATTGATTCCGCAGCGACGGCGACATCATCCAATGCCGTAAAAACCGAAGCAGCCTTTCAGAAAAATCTGAATTACTCTGTGCAGAGTACCAGCCTTTGCCCGTAAGATTCATGCCGGCCATTGTTCTCATATGACCGCTCACGTCAAGTTTGCTGAATCTGCCAGGACTCCAGATGAATCGTAATGACCTGCGTCGTGTCGACCTGAACCTGTTGATCGTTTTCGAAACACTGATGCACGAACGTAGCGTGACCCGTGCTGCGGAAAAATTGTTCCTCGGCCAGCCGGCCATCAGTGCGGCGCTCTCGCGCCTGCGCGGGTTGTTCGATGACCCGCTGTTCGTGCGCACCGGCCGCAGCATGGAGCCTTCCGCCCGGGCGGTGGAAATCTTCGCCCTGCTTTCGCCGGCCCTGGATTCGATTTCCACGGCGGTCAGTCGCGCGGCGGAATTCGATCCGGCGACCAGCACCGCGGTGTTCCGCATCGGCCTGTCGGACGATGTCGAATTCGCGTTGCTGCCAATGCTGCTCAAGCGTCTGCGCGCGGAATCTCCGGGGATCGTGCTGGTGGTGCGTCGAGCCAACTACATCCTGATGCCGAGCCTGCTGGCGTCGGGCGAAATTTCCATCGGCGTCAGCTACACCGCCGACCTGCCGGCCAACGCCAAGCGCAAAGTGCTGCGCCGCAGCATGCCGAAATTGTTGCGAGCCGACACGGTGCCGGGGCCATTGAGCCTGGATGATTTCTGCGCCCGCCCCCACGCGCTGGTTTCGTTCGCGGGCGACCTGAGCGGTTTTATAGATGAAGAACTGGAGAAACTCGGGCGCAAACGGCATGTGGTGCTGGCGGTGCCACAGTTCAATGGGCTCAGTACACTCATCAGTGGCACCGATATTGTCGCGACCGTGCCTGATTACACAGCTGAAGCGTTGACCGCGGCGGGTGGTGTGCGCGCTGAAGATCCGCCGTTGCCGGTGCGCAGTTTTGAATTGCACATGGCCTGGCGTGGGTCGCAGGATAATGATCCGGGTGAGCGCTGGTTAAGGTCGCGGATTCAGATGTTCTTCGGGGACCCTGAGAGTCTTTGATTCAAGCCGTCGCACACTTAAACGCTGGATGACCGGGCACTCACAACGGCCCGCAAAAGAGCTGCAGGCACTGCTGCTGAGCCAGATGGGTGGCGACCAGCAAGGTACGCCAACCCTCAAAGTCATATGACAGCACCTGCCACACCAGCCAAAGCCACAGGTAGCTGAGTTGGAACACCACCCAGGTCAATCCTGGCTATCCACGGCGGTCAAGCATGGCGATTATCCGTACCGTCCATGACACGATGGGCTTTGGCGACCGTGTCTGCGGCCAGGCGTCCTTGCTCCACCAGTGCCTGCAGAGCCGTCAGGCAGATCGCCTGGCTGTCCACCTCGAAGTAACGCCGCAGGGCGCGCCGGGTGTCTGAACAGCCGAAGCCATCCGTGCCCAGCACCTTGAACGGCGCACTGACATAGGGAGCGATGAGTTGCGCATAGGCCCTGACATAGTCCGTCGCCGCCACGACCGGCGCGGACCCGCCCAGGCATTGCTCGACATGTCCCAGTGTCGTCTGCGCACCCGCCAGACGCGCGTGTTGGGCAGACCTGGCATCGCGTTCAAGCTCGCTGAAACTGGTGACACTCCAGACCTGCACCGTCACGCCCCATTGCTCGCGCAGCCGGTTCGCCGCCGCCAGCACTTCATTGAGGATCGCGCCGCTTCCAAGCAGGCGCACCAACGGCGCGTCCGACCCGGCGTCCAGTGTGTCGAGCAGGTACATGCCCTTGATCACATCCGCCTCGGCACCGTCCGGCAGCGACCGTTGCAGGTAATTTTCATTGGTCACGGTGAGGTAGTAAAAGACGTCCTCCTGGGCGGTCAGCATGCACTTGAGCCCATGGTCCACAATCACTGCCAATTCACCGGCAAACGCCGGGTCGTAGGCTCGGCAGTTGGGCACGGTCGCCGCGACAACATGGCTTGAACCGTCTTGATGCTGCAGCCCCTCCCCGGCCAGGGTCGTGCGCCCTGACGTCGCCCCGATCAGAAAGCCGCGGGTGCGCTGGTCAGCCGCGGCCCAGATCAAATCGGCAACACGCTGGAAGCCGAACATGGAATAGAAAATGTACACCGGCAGCATCGCCATGCCGTGGGTGCTGTAGGCGGTACCTGCTGCGATCCATGAAGACATCGCCCCAGCCTCGGTGATGCCTTCCTCAAGGATCTGACCATCGCGAGCCTCGCGGTACGACACGATAGAATCCTTGTCCTCGGGTGTATAAAGTTGGCCCTGGGGCGAATAGATACCGTACTTGTGGAAGAGATTGGCCATGCCGAACGTGCGCGCCTCGTCGGCCACAATCGGCACGATGCGCTCGCCTAACACCGGGGCCTTGAGCAATGTGCCCAACATGCGCACGAACGCCAGGGTGGTGGACATCGGTTTGCTTTCCCCCGCCGACGCAAAGCCTGCGAATGCACTGGCCGCCGGCGTTTCCAAAGGCACTGCAACGCTGCTGCGGCTCGGCAGATAACCGTGGAGGGCCTGACGACGGCTGTGCAGGTAGCGCATCACAGGGCTGTCGGCTTCAGGCTTGAACAACCGAGCAGCATGAACATCCTCGTCGCTCAGGGGCAGCGCGAAGCGGTCGCGGAACGCCAACAGCGCCTCAGCGTCGAGCTGTTTCTGCTGGTGCGCGATCATCTTGCCTTGCCCCCAGCGTCCCATGCCATGGCCCTTCTCGGTCTTGGCCAGGATCACCGTCGGGCGCCCCTTGCAGGCCAGCGCGGCGGTGTAGGCGGCGTGAATCTTCAAGGGGTCGTGGCCACCGCGGCGCATTTGCTCGAGCTGGCTGTCCTCCAGGTGCGCGACCTTCTCCAGCAACCGTGGATGTCGGGCGAAAAAGCGTTGACGCCTGGCCGCACCGTCCAGCGTGGAGAGCGACTGATACTCACCATCGACGGTGATGTCCAGGTAATGCTGGAGCACGCCATCATGGTCCTGGTCGAGCAGCGCATCCCACTCGCTGCCCCACAGCACTTTGACCACGTTCCAGCCGGCCCCGAGAAACTGCGCCTCGAGTTCTTCAATCACTTTTCCGTTTCCACGCACCGGGCCGTCGAGGCGCTGCAGGTTGCAGTTGATCACGAAGGTCAGGTTGTCGAGCCCTTCACGTGCCGCCAGGCCCAGCGCCGCGAGTGATTCAGGCTCGTCCATCTCACCGTCGCCGAAAAAGCCCCAGACGTGACGTGCCGACAATGGGCTCAGGTCACGATGCTGCAGGTAGCGCATAAAGCGGGCCTGGTAGATGGCGCTGATCGGCCCCAACCCCATGGAACCGGTTGGGAATTGCCAGAAATCAGGCATTGACCATGGGTGGGGGTAGGAACACAGGCCCTCACCGCCGACTTCGCGCCGGTAGTTGGCCAGTTGGCGCTCGCTCAAGCGGCCTTCGAGGAAAGCGCGCGCATAAATGCCCGGCGCCGAGTGCGCCTGGAAGAACACCAGGTCATTGGTTTCACCGCTGGGCCCGGCGCGGAAGAAGTGATTGAAGCCCACCTCGAACAGGTCGGCCGCCGACGCGTAGCTGGCAATGTGACCACCCAACTCGCCCTGACGGCGGTTGGTCTGGACCACCATAGCCATGGCGTTCCAGCGGACCCATGCCGCCAACTGGCGCTCCAGTTCCAGGTCACCGCTAAAGTGCCCCTGCTCACTGTGATGAAGCGTATTGCAGTAAGCCGTGCGCAATGTGGTAGACGCTGCAATGCCACAACGCCCGGCCTGCCTGATCAGGCGCTGTAACAAGTAGCGTCCGCGCTCCACTCCCACGTGGTGGACGACGCCATCAAAGGCGTCCAGCCATTCCTTGGTTTCCTCGGGGTCGACGTCAACGGGAAGCTGCAGCGCAGCACCCAGCTGCATGCCCCCAAGTCTGGCATCCATTGTCATGTTGATAAGCTCCGAAAAATTCAAAGTAGCGCGTCGGTACCCGAGTCCGGCGAGTGCTCACCCGACAGCTCAGGTCACCAGGCCGCCATCCACCACCATGACCTGGCCGGTCATGTAGGCCGCATCCTGCGACAACAGGAAGGCCACCACCTTGGCCACCTCTTGCGGGGTGCCGAAGCGACGCATGGGGATGCGGTTTTCCATTTCTGCCACCCGTCGCTCGTTAAGCTTGCGGGTCATATCGGTGTCGATGAACCCAGGCGCGACGACATTGAGACGCACGCCACGGGCGGCGAATTCGACCGCCATCGAGCGCGTCATACCGATCAACCCGGCCTTGCTCGCGCAGTAGTTGGCCTGCCCGGGGACGCCGATCAGCCCGGAAATCGAGGCCATGTTCACCACCGCACCAAAGCCCTGTTCGACGAACAGCGGCAACACCGCCTTGCAGGCATGAAACGCGCTGTCGAGGTTGCTGCCGATCACGCTGTGCCACTGTTCGGCGCTCATGGCCAACGCACTGCGGTCCTGGGTGATACCGGCGTTATTGACCAAACCCTCGAGGGCGCCAAAGTGCGCCACGCAACGCTTGACCGCCTGCTCGATGGCATTGGCATCACGCCCGTCGGCGCGCACCGGCAGCACCCGGTCGGTGCCTAGGGACGCCGCCAATTGTTCGGCCTGATCCGCATTATTGAGGTAGGTGAAACACACGTTCAGGCCCCGTGCCACGAGGTCTTCGACTACCGCGGCGCCCAGCCCGCGTGAACCGCCGGTTACCAGAACCGTACGCATTGGGCTACCGGCCCCGTTGGATTTATCGGTCATGGACGCGCCTCCCTGGCAGGTGTTTCGAAGGAAAAAATCTTTCCGGGGTTGAGAATGTTGTCCGGGTCCAGCGTGCGCTTGATCGCGCGCATCATCTCGACGGCGCCTGCACCCGCCTGGTCGACCAGGTAGCCCTGCTTGTGCAGCCCGATACCATGTTCGCCGGTGCAGGTGCCCGAGAGCCGAATGGCCCGTGCCACCAGCCGATCGTTCAGTGACTCGGCCAATGCCCTTTGCTGAGGGTCGTCAGGATCAATCAAGTAGCCGAAGTGAAAATTCCCGTCGCCCACATGCCCGACCAAGAAATACGGCAGGCCCGTCGCGTCGACTTCAGCGATGGACTCAAGCAGACATTCGGCGAGACGACTGATCGGCACGCAGGTGTCGGTGCTGATTGCGCGGCAACCGGGCTGCGATTGAATCGCGGCAAAATAGGCATGGTGCCGGGCCGTCCATAGCCGCCGACGCGCCTCGACGCTGGTCGCCCACTCAAACGCCTGGCCGCCCCACTCGCCGGCAATCGCTTCCACGGCCTGCGCTTGCTCACGCACACCCAGTTCGCTGCCATGGAACTCCATCAACAGCATCGGCGCCTGCGGCAGTTCCAGTTTGCTGTGCACATTGACCATGCGCACGGTGTTGGCGTCGATCAGCTCGATCCGCGCCACGGCGATACCGGACTGGATGACCTGTATCGCCACGTTCACCGCCTGGTCGATGCTGTCGAACGAGCACACGGCAGCGCAGATCGACTCCGGCACCGGGTGCAGGCGCAACGTGATCTCACTGATGATGCCCAGGGTGCCTTCGCTGCCGACCATCAAGTGGGTAAGGTCATAACCGGCACTGCTTTTTTTTGCCCGGGTACCGGTGCGGATGATATCTCCGCCAGCGGTGACCACCTGCAGGGCCAGCACGTTCTCTTTCATCGTGCCGTAGCGCACGGCATTGGTCCCGCTGGCGCTCGTGGCGCACATGCCACCGATGGACGCATCGGCACCCGGGTCGATGGGAAAGCACAGACCGGTACTTTTCAAGGCTTCTTCAAGCTGGCGGCGGGTCACGCCCGGCTGCACGGTGACGCTCATGTCTTCGGCATGGATCGCCAGGATCTGGTTCATCTGGCTCAGGTCAAGGCTGATGCCGCCCTGCACCGCCAGCAGATGGCCTTCGACCGACGATCCGGCACCGTAAGCGATCAGCGGCACGCGGTGAGCGGCCACTAGGCGCACGGTGTCAACGATGTCCTCGGTGCTGCGGGCAAACACCACGGCCTGGGGCAACGGTGCATCGACATACGCCGACTCGTCGCGGCCATGCTGCTCACGTATGGCCGTAGCGGTCGAACAGCGCTCATCGAAACGTGCCGCGAGCGCCTCGATCAGCTCGGCCGGCGCTTCACGCAGTACCGTGCAGGCAAAGGTCTGGGCGAGTTGGGTCATGTCACTTCCTTATAGAATGCGCGGCATACTTGACGCTGCGCGCCCAGGCCGACCACCTCGGCCTCGACCACATCGCCGTCGCGCAGAAACGGCTGGTCTGGTCGCCCCAATGCCATGCCGCCCGGGCTTCCGGTGAGGATCACGTCGCCAGGGTGCAGGGTCATGAAGCGGCTGAGGTAATGAATCAGGTGATGCACGTCGAAGATCATGTCCTCGCTGCTGTCGCGCTGCATGACCTCACCATTGACCCGGCAGATCAGTTCCAGCGCCTGGGGCGACGGCACCTCATCGGCAGTCACCAGATACGGTCCCAGCGGCGCAAACCCATCGAATGACTTGCCCTTGATCCATTGCCCGCCCCGCTCCAGTAACCAACTGCGTTCGGACAAATCATTGGCGGTGCAGTAACCCAGGATGCAGGCTGCAGAGTCAGCGGGCGTGGCCAGGTACTGGACCCGACGCCCGATGACCACACCCAACTCCACTTCCCAGTCAGTCTTGTCGCCGTCGAGCGGCAGCACCAGGTCATCGAACGGGCCTCCCAACGCATGCACCGATTTGCTCGACACAATCGGCTCTTCCGGCACCGCCATCCCGGCCTCCCGGGCATGCCGGTGGTAGTTCAGGCCGATCGACAGGATCTGCCCCGGCCGCAATGCCGGGCCGATGCGTTCGTGCTCGATATGAACCTGCGGCAGTTGCGCCCATTCCAGCGTGAAGCGCCGCGACAGCGCCTCCATTGCCACCACGGCCAGCGCTGCCCCGGTCCAGTCATCGACCCACGTACTGAGGTCCCGAACCGAGCCATCGACGCCGACTGCGCAGGGGCGCTCGCGCCCCGGTGCACCGACCCTCAGCAGGCGCATGACAGGGCCTTGCGTGGGTTGAGGAAGCGTTCGAAAAACGCCGTTTCCTCATCGCTCATGGTGCGCGGGTAGCGCCCTTCGTAGTTGAATGGCGCCATGGTCGTGGATGCCAGGGCGCACAACGTGTCGCCGTCACGCACTTCATACTCGATCGTTACTGCGGCGGCACGGACTTCGGAGACCCACATATGGATGGCCACCGGTTCGTGGCGGTGGACCAGCGGGCGCTTGTACTCGATCGCGTGCCTGACCACCACCGAGCCGCCGCTGAAGAAGGCATCGCCCTGCTCAGCGCCCAGACGCCAGATGAAGTCCACCCGCGCCTCCTCGAGCAAGCGCAGGAACGAAACATTGTTGACCACCCCATACACGTCCATGTCGGACCAACGGACGGGGCATTGATAAATGTGCACGGACATGCAGGTCTCCGCAGTGGCCGAAGGCGCAAAGCTTGCGCTGGCGGTATCAGTCGACATTGGCGTGCACCTGCTTGCAGAACGCCTGGATGTAGTCGTCCTGGGCGATGGGTGCGCGCAGCAACTCGGGCGACAGGGCAAAGCCGTCGATCACGGTCGACACGTGCGGGCGCAGGGCTGCGCACTGCTGGTCGATCCGCCCTGGCAGCGACAGGGCCTGGCCGGCGTCGATAAGCTCATGTGCCAGAAACCACGCTGCGTCACGCTGCAGCAGGTTCAGCCCATAAAGCGATGCCAGGCCATTGAGCGCCGCCTTGGCCTCGTCCTGCTGCGCATGCAGCGAGGCACTCCAGAGTTGCTCCAGGGCCACACGTTCACCACGCAGACGCGCAAGCTCCAGGCCGGGATTCATAGCGTCGTTCCACACCTCGAAATAGCCGCGCTCGTCAGCGTTCATCTCCTCGCGAACCGTCAACCACAGCTGGTACTCGCGAAAGGCGATAGCCGCGATCAACCACTCCGGCTCGGCCAGACGCCGCGCACGTGCCGGGCGCAGCGGCAACGGACCTTGCCAGGCCTGGGCGAGCAGTTGGCCGGCTACGGTGGCGAGCAGCACCAGGTTGTCACCTTCGGCCGTTACCAAACCTTGCAGCAGGGAACCGTAATCGGCGATGCGGTTAACGCTGAAAATACCTTGTGCGCCACAGCGCTCGCGGCACTCGGCGATAACGGCGGTGGCATCCCAGGTAGCCAGTGCCTTGGTGATGTTGATCAGGCTGACGACATCGGCAGCCGGCTCAGCTGTATTGGCCAGGAAACGTGCCTTGGCTTCGTTGAGCAACAGCGTCATCGCATAGGTGCTGGCCAGTGCCGAGAACATCGCACGCTGGTAGCTGCGGTATTCGATGACCGGCATGTCGTTGGTCCCGGGGGCGTTGGTCAGCCGCTGCTGGCCATAGCGCAACGCGATGTACAGGCTCGCGCGACTTGCGCCCTGAGCGGCACTGGCCACGCACAAACGGCCAGGCACGATCCGCGACATGGCGCGCAGGAAGCGCGACCGGGCATTGCCCGCTCCGAGCACGAAGCTGCCGTCTTCAGCGAAGTGGCCCATGTCGCCGTGCAGCAGGCTGCTACGCGATACACGCACGTTGTCGAACCAGGTCAGGCCGTTGTCCAACCCTTGCACCGGTTTCTCCGGGCACAAGGCCGCGCGGATACCGGGGCACAAGCCTGCCTCAGTGGACAGCCTGATCAGGAACGGAAATACGCCGTGATCCTTGCCTTCGATTTTCAAGCGCGCCATCACGGTCGCGACTTTGGGGATATCGCCGAACCCGCTATAGGACATGTACTTTTGCGCGCTGGCACTCGGCGTATTGAGCGTAAAGGTCTGGCTATGGCGGTCATACACCGCCTCGGTCTGCAGTGCCGCAACGTTATTGCCATAACCCAGTTCGGTCGCCATGTAGGGGCCGAACGAGGTCAGCTCGTCCAGCGCCTCGGTTAGCCCGGCGATGTCGGGACGGCCCTGGGCATGATCAAACACCGTGCCCAAGCACAGATTGTAGTGGACCATCAGCAGCGAGAAGCTGGCAACGTCCAGCAGGCTTGGCCATTCGGCCAAGGCAAACAGCCGACGCGGGTTGGCCAGAATCTGCAGCGGGCGTTCCAGCGCCGCGTGCACATGCCGGCTGCGAGCGTAGGCCAGCCGCCCGGCCTGCTCCATGTTCAGGCCCGGCTGCGGGTCGAAGATCGGGTCGAGCAGCACGTCGCGAATGCTCTGGTGATGGCTCTCGAACGTGCCGGCGAATAGCAGGTCGCGCAGTTCGTCGCGCGCCAAGGGGGCGACAGTTCCCGGGATGCTTGGATGAGTCATGACATGTCCTGTGCAGTGAGCGGCGAGGTCTCAGGCGGCGAACACCAGTGAGACATTCTGGCCGCCAAATCCGAACGAATTGGAAAGCGCCACCTTGATTGGCTGCGCGCGCGCCTGGCCCTGGACCAGGTCAACCGCTATCTGCGGGTCGGGGTTGCGCAAGTTGGCCGTCGGCGGTACCAGCCCGTGTTCAAGCGCGAGCAAGGTGTAGGCCGCCTCGATGGCACCGGCGGCGCCCAGCAGATGCCCGGTAACACCTTTGGTCGAACTGACCAGCATGCGAGCACCGAACAACTCGGCGATGGCGTGCGACTCGATCACGTCGTTGCCCGGCGTCGACGTGCCATGGGCATTGACGTAATCCACGGCGCTGGCCTCGATACCGGCGTCGCGCAGTGCTGCCTGCATCGCCAAACGGGCACCGAGCCCTTGGGGATGAGGCGTGGTGACGTGGTGAGCATCTGCCGATGCGCCATAACCGAGCAGACGCCCGCGGTTGCGCGCACCTCGGGCCCGGGCATGCGCCTCGGACTCAAGCACGAACATCCCGGCGCCTTCACCGATGACGAAGCCGTCACGCGCGGCATCAAACGGGCGCGATGCGCCGCCGGCATCGGTGTTGCGCGACAACGCGCGCATCTTGGCAAACGCGGAGACATACAGCGGCGTGATCGGTGCTTCCGCACCGCCGGCCACCACGATGTCGCATACCCCGCGGTTGATCAGGTCCTTGGCCATGCCCAGCGCCGAAGCCCCTGACGCACACGCCGAACACGGGGCCAGGCACGGGCCGCGCGCGCCCAGTTCAATGGCAACCTGCCCGGCGGCCATGTTCAGCAGGCCCATGGGCAGGGTCAGCGAGGACACATCGTCAGGCCCTTCGGCGAGCAACACGGCGTGCTGCTGCTCCAGGGTGGCGGTGCCCCCTGCCCCAGACCCGATGATCACCGCCACACGGCTCTCATCTTTCCAGCTGCCGGCCTCGAGACCGGCATCCGCCAGGGCCTGGCGCGCCGCCAGCAAGGCGAACTGCGCATAACGGTCCCATTGCCAGGGGTTCTTGACGCCCAGCAAGGCGCTGTCAAAACTCGGCACACGGCACGAGATCCCCACCGGCATCGCTTCGAGGGTCTTGTCCGGCGCGGCCGTGGCTTCACCTGCCACCACCCGCTGCCAGTTCGCCTCGATGCCGATGCCGGCGGGTGTGACCAGGCCGATACCGGTCACAACCACCGCTTCGGCGGCCATCACGCCTTACCGTTGGCCAGCGCCAGAACGTCACCGACAGTGGCGACCTCCGACAGCTGTGCATCGCTGATCTGCACGCCGAGTTTCTTTCTCAGCAACTGGGCCAGGTCGACCTGCGACAGCGAGTCGAAACCCAGGTCCTCAAGGGAGGCATCAGGGACGATACGGCTTTCTTCGATGTTGAAACGCGCGGCAATGGCTTGGGCGATAGCTTCGTTACTTACGGTCATCACATGACTCCTGTTGTGTGGAACTGTAGGCTGGGAAAAGTCTGAATCAGTCCTGCCACTCGCTGTTGCGGGTAGTCAGTTGCGGCCAGCGCAGTACGGTCGAGCCCCACGAGAGGCCCGCGCCGAATGCACTCACCAACACACGCTGACCGGCCTTGAGGTCGCCGCGCAGGGCCAGGTCGTTGAGCAGCAGCGGGATGGAGGCTGTCAGGGTGTTGCCCAGCCGCTGGATATTCACCGCCACCTTCTCCGCGGGCAGGCCCAATTCGAAAGCCACTGTTTGCAGGATGCGCACATTGGCTTGGTGACCGACGAACCAGTCGACCTGGTCCATCGACCAGAGCGCGCGGTCCAGCACGCTCTGGGCCGACGTGGACATACGCGCGACGGCCTGTTCATAGACCGCACGCCCATCCATGTGCAGATAGAACTCGCCCGGCGCTACCGCGTCATGGCCCAGCCCGGCGCTGGCCGAACGCTGTCGCGAGCCGCCGGCAGGAATTGCCAGCAGGTCCGAACGGGCACCGTCGCTGCCGAGGTCGAAGCAACCGAGCGCACCGGCCTCGTCAGCCTCGCCACGGCGCAGGACCACGGCTCCGGCGCCGTCACCGAAGATCGGCCGGGTGGCACGGTCTTGCGGGTTGACGAAGGTGGTAAAGGCTTCCGCTCCGATCAGCAGGACACTGTCGGCGATACCCGCGGCAATCAGCCCGGAAGCGGTGGCCAGCCCATACACGAAGCCGCTGCAGGCAGAGGTGATGTCATAGGCGGCGATGTCGCCCAAGCCCAGTACCGACGCCACTTCCGGTGCCACCGCCGGGCAGATGCGCTCCGGCGAGGTGGTCGCGACCACCACCGCCTGCACCGCCCGCCCACCTGCCGAGGCGAGGGCACGGGCGCCGGCCTTGATTGCCAGATCGAGCATGCTCAATCCGTCACTGACCATTCGGCGTTCACGAATACCGGTGCGCGATTCTATCCATTCGGGCGTGGTATCCAGCCCGCTGGAAATTTGCTGATTGTCAATTATCTGAGGCGGAAGGCAGCCTCCCAGGCCACACAAGATCACAGTCACGATCAACTCCCTTGATTCAACGATGGTTCAGATGGCGTGTGGTGTCGCGCCCGGCCCTAGGTCACTTCCTGACGCGGGGCACGGCCCAGCGACCAACCAAAATTCATGCCCGCTGCCGCCAGCAGGATCGCGCTCGCGCCAAGCACTTGCAGGGCGCTGAGCGGATGGGCGAAGGCAACCCAGTCGACCAGGATGGCGACGATCGGATAGATGAACGACAGAGCCCCGACCAGCGCCGTGGGGATTTTCTGGATGGCGCTGTACAGCAGGGTCGACATGAGCCCGGTATGGGCCACGCCGATAATGATCAGGTATGTCCAGGCGCCCTCGACCGTATCGACCCTGCTGAAATCCACGAACGGGGCCAGGACCAGCACACCTACCACCATCTGGATCAGCACGATCAGGTGCGCGGGCAGGTCCTTGAGGTGCTTGGTGATCGCCGCCGCCACGGCGTAGAAAAAGGCCGAAGCCAGGGCCAGGCAGACGCCGAGCAAGTAGTCGGCGCCGGTGGCCTGCCCACTGCCCTTGGCGGACACGATCAGCATCAGCCCGGCGAAGGCCAACAGCAGCCAGCCAACCTTGGCGGCGCTGAGGCGTTCAGCGAAAAACAGCACACCCAGACCGACCAGCATGAACGGCTGAACGTGGTAGACCACCGTGGCAATGGCGATAGAGGAATGTTTGTAGGCACTGAACAGCAGCACCCAGTTAAGGATCAGCGCCACCCCGCCCAGGCACACCAGAATGAACTGCCGGGCGGTGATCAGGGAGCGGCGCAGCACCCCAAGCACCAGGCATGTGACCAGCATCGCCATGGCGCCGAACAAGCAACGCCAGAACACCACGGCCTCCGGGCTCTGCCCCGACATGATGACGAACCAGCCCACCGTGCCGGAGATGACCATGGCCGAAATCATTTCGAGCGTCCCACGGGTTTGCGACTTCATCACTCACTGCTTCCTTGCCGTCGACATTGCCGTAACCTAAGCCGCCGTTCGCGGGGGTTGGTTCGGCAAAACGAACTTTATAATGAACTAATGACCACTATAATGAACAAGGCGCCCAAGAGCGTCAACCCATTTAAGGATGATTTATAAAACAAATGACCGACATAACGAACACCCTATTGAGAAATAATCCGAGCCGAATCGATCTGCTGGCGCTTTCAATCAAACGCGAACGCTTGGCCGCTGGGCTTTCCTTGACCGAGTTGGCGAAGCGCGCCGGGGTGGCGAAGTCGACCTTGTCTCAATTAGAGTCGGGAATCGGTAACCCCAGCATCGAAACCTTGTGGTCGCTGGCGATGGCAATGGGTTTGCAAGTCACCCGGTTCTTCGAGCAACCCCAACAGCCGTTGCGGGTGATTCGCGCCAACGAGGGCATGACCACCTATGCCGAGACTGCCAATTACGCAGCGACACTGCTTGCCGATTGCCAGGCGGGAGTACAGCGCGACATCTACCGGCTTAAGGTGCAGCCCGGCGAAGTTCGGCTGTCTCAGCCTCACCCACCGGGAACCGTAGAGCACGTGGTGCTGTGCAGTGGCAGTGCCCATATCGGCCCGGCGACTGGACCTGTATTGCTGAACGCTGGCGACTACATCAGCTACCTGGCGAATGTGCCTCACGTGTTCGAAGCACTCGAGGCGGACACTACTGCGGTGATGGTGATAGAGCATTCCTGATGTAGGTGCCATGGACACGCCAAATGTTGAATCGCCCTGAATTTTCTGGACGCCCTGACAGCGACTCACGATGCCCCTGACTCCAAAGTGGAGTTAACAGTAACCATTAGAACCCTAATGGAATTCTGCCAGCACTCGCCATTTTCGTTCGCTCGTGTATCACGAGCGACTTGGGGGTAAAAGTGGGGGGCATCATCAGTTTTTTTTATCGCGCAAACCACTTCCTAGAGTCCTGTCCAAATGTTTTCGATCTCAGGTGTACCCTGAAAAGCAGCGCTCAAACCCGCCACCCTCTCCGCCTTCATCAACCGACGATCGAGGCCAAACAATCCAATCTAATATGGAGGTACCCTGAGAGCCATCCGAATCCAACTTGATCTCTGTCAGAAATCGCCAGTCGCGATCGCTCGCACACCCGGTTCAAGTGGGGGCAACATTGGGGGCATATTTGAAATTTTTCTGCCTGAAAATATTGTTCTAGAGCCTAGTCAAAATGTTTTTCGGCGACCCTGAGAGTCTATAGGCGTCGTCGGACAGGCTGTTTATCTGATCATTTCTGCCTTTCCACAAACCATGGAGCTCCATTCACTTCCGGTGGATTGCTCCATTGGGGGCAAAGCCCTGCGCATGGTGCCCGCCATCGAAGCCAGCACGATGCTGGACCCAGCGGAGCCTTTTGGCGGCAAAAATCCTCGGGGATAGGCCGGCAGTTCGGCAGCGCTTTCGTTGATGATTACTTCGAGCTGAAGTCGTTGATGATTCGCTACTGAGCCCAACCTCGACATTTTTCGATTTTTATGTAACGGCTTTTGCAACTCTGGCGATCAAACAACGCTAGAGTACTTGCTGTCTCACATAAGGAATTGACAGATGTTCATTGGACGACTCGCCGAACTGACCGGCTGCACTCCAAAAGCCATTCGACTGTACGAGCAAATGGGCCTGATCAACGAGCCGGAGCGTGAGGGGCGGTATCGCCTCTACAATGCTCATCACTTGGAAATCGTCCACCTGATCCGCAAAGCGCAGACTGCCGGGTTCAAGCTGGCCGAGATGAACCCGCTGATTGCCGCAAAAAACAAACTGAAGTCATTTCCGCTGGCGTTGGCCAACCAGGCCGTCGACGACAAGCGCCGCCAGGTCCAGGACAGGATCGCTGAACTGCAGGCGCTTGATCTTCACTTGATTGAACTCAAAAGCGAGATGAACTCAATGTTTGCGCCTCGCCCTGTGGCGGGTTTTCATAAGGTTGATGCGCTTGTCTGTACAGATAAGCAAACGCTTGCCTCAAAGCCACTTCAGGCGGCCGAGGGTTGAAGCCCAATTCATGTTTCGCCTTGGTGATGTTGTATTCCTGCGCCACGTTGTGAAACAGGCGCACCTGGCTCAAGAGTAGCTGGGCGGGCTTGCCGACTAATTGCGCCCAGCGCTCCTGGAGCCAGGCCACGCCCAGCAATAACCAGCGTGGCGCTGAGACAGGCTGGCGATACCCGGGAGCTTGGGTGTTGGCGGCCTCGATCAAATCGCTGAGCGGCGACGAATGCTCATTGGCCAGGATATAGCGCTGCCCCGGCCGGCCCTTTTCGGCAGCGAGTATCATCCCGTCTGCCACATCGCGAACATCCACGAAGTTGAAGCGAAACCCCGGATCAAACGGCATCTGCCGCTGCCGAACCGACTGAAGAAATCCCATGGTATCGGTGAGGTGACCAGCATTGGGGCCAACCATGGCCGAAGGTAATACCGACACCATGTTCACCCCCAACGTCTCAGCGCACTGCCAAGCCGCCTGCTCGGAAAGTATCTTCGATTTGTAGTAGGCGTTTTCGCTTTCCGTATTCCAGTGCGCCTCATCCAGCGCCGTACCATCATGACCGACGGCGGCCACCGAACTAACGTAGACCACACGCTGCACACCCGCCCGTGAAGCGGCTTGCAGCACACGCCGCGTGCCTTGAATATTCGGCTCGACAATCTCGGCCTCCGGGTTGCGAGCCCAGTGCTTGAACACGGCGGCCACTTGAAACAGCACCTCCACGCCCTCCAGCGCCTTGTCCAAGGCCGCACGGTCCAGCAACTCGGCATACACCAACTCGCAGTCCAGCCCGGCAAAGGGTGTGTGGTTACATATGTCACGAACCCCGGCTCGAACCCGATAGCCCTGACCGAGCAGCGCTCGCACCAAAGTATTGCCCAGATGGCCGTTGGCACCTGTCACCAGACATAAACTTTTCACAGGAACTCCTTGTTGGCAGCGCGCCAGAGTGGGCGCTGGGAAAAAGCATACGAGGTGTCCCATGGGGCAGAGTCAAGTACCCATTGGCACGTTAGTTTCAGTTTTAGATTTCAGCATCTCGGACACCTCTAGACACGTTTATAGTGAGTATTTAGCAAAGTATTATTTGCGGGGCAGTTATGACACGGCGGTTTTCCAAGTCTCTGTTAAACGCTTGTCAAATGCTGACTGGGCCATCAGAACAGCATTTGAATGATTGAGGCTCCAGTCGTATAACGCTCGAAATGCCCCCCTCAGTGTTTGCCCCAATGGGGTGATGCTGTATCCACCGCGATCAGCGCGGAGGGGATGACGCGGCGTGGAAGGGAGTCCACTGAAAGCCAGCCAAAGCCACACTGGTGTTATCAGAAATCGCCATTCACGATCGCTAGCACAGCCGGTGCAAGTGGGGGCAAAAATGGGGGCATAACTCTTTTTTTTTCCACCTGAAACAATCGTCCTAGAGCCCAGGCAAAATGTTCTTCGGCGACCCTGAGAGCCTTTGAAAACCTGACCGCCCCCCTCCGGGCAGTGCCTCTCGCTCGCAAATTCGTCAATGAAACACGATCGAGTTCATGCTCGCGGCGGTCGATGACTTGATCGGTGAAATCAATCTTTTGACGTAGCCGTTCGCACCTGGCAGTCGCTCCAAACCCCACGCATCAGCTCCTTCAACATCAACGCCTCTGCCCAGCGATCAGTGATGTCACGCCCATCAGCCCCCGTGATCGCATAAGGTGGCGGGCCGAGTTCGCAGGTGAAGGACAGAGTGGCGGGTGTGTTCGGGCGAGCCAACCAATCCTCGATCCCGTAGCGCCACCAGCCCAGGAATCGCTCCAGCCAGGGTCGATGCCGGGCAAAGCTCAAGGGCACCTGGATCTGTTCGCCGTTGGCGACCCGACCGTGAAAGCCCCAACTATGGCGCAGGATGGTGTGGATCTGTTCGTCGTCTTCGGCAGGGGCCGACTCAGGCAATTCCCGGCCCACGACGTAGTGGGACAAGTCGGCCAACAGTTTGAGGTTGGGCATTTCAGCGAGCAGGTCAAGGGTGAACAACAGGTCATTGGTGAGACGATAACGGTGGGTTTCCAGCAGGATCGGAAAGTCCACCTGCTCGGCCAGACGCTGCCAGCCTTCGATCAGTTCGATGGCTTGCACCAGCGTGCGCGGCCGGACGTCGGCCTGCAGTGTGAGGTGGTGGCAGCCGTAGCGGGAAACGACATCGAGCGCGGCCGCCAGACCATCCACGGTCCGGGGGAACACCTGCCCTTCGATTTGCAGACCTTGTGCCTTGGCGGCGGCGCTCAGGCGTGCAGCCTGAGGCGCCTTCCAGAAATGGTCGGTGATCCCGTCGAAGCCGGCGGCGGCGATCTTTTCCAGTTGCGCTTCCAGGGGAAGGTCGCATTGACCACGGTGATCTTGCATGGCCCACAAGGATTGAAACACCAGGAATTCGCGCATGTCAGTTCCTCAGCAGTTGTTTGAGCGAGACATTGGCGTCGGCTAAAGCGTCCACCGAGAGGGGGTTATGGTTGGCGATCAGCCGTTCGCAAAGCTTGATGTCCTTGGCGACACTATTCCCCTGCCCCCAGCCGCAAGCGCCTTGCAGACGTTGCTCGGCATCGAGATAGAACAACAGGAAACCGTCACCGGGGGTTGTCCGGCTCGCCGTGGGTTCTGTGTTTGCGATCACGCCCACGGTCTGCAATCCCCAGTCGTATTGATCGGACCAAAACCCCGGAATGGCCTCGAAGGGCAACTCGCCGCCCAACAGATTCAGGGCGGCGTGACGGCCCTGGGTTTCGGCGTTGCGCCAGGTTTCCTGACGCTGGAAAACCCCTTGTGGGTGCAGTCGAAACTCACAGACATCGCCCGCCGCAAAGATGTCCGGCGCACTGGTGCGCAGTTGGGCATCGACGCGAATGCCCTGGCCGACCTCGAGTCCAGCGGCCATGGCCAGTTCGATGTTGGGTTGCATGCCAATGCCGACCACGACCAAGTCGCAGGGCAACAACTGGCCGTCAACCAGTTGCACAGCCTCGGCGCGGGTGGCGCCCTGCACCGCCTCAATGGCCACGTTCAACCGAACATCCACGCCCTCGCGGCGATGCAATTGCAGCAAGGCACTGGACAATCGCTCCGGCAGGATGCGACCCGCCAAGCGCGACCCGGCCTCAAGCAAGGTCACCGTGCAACCCAACGCTCGGGCAGTCGCGGCGACTTCGAGGCCGATAAAGCCGCCGCCGATGATCACCAATCGCGTGTCGGGGCGCAGCGAAGCACGCAATGCCAACGCCTCATCATGAGTTCGCAGATAAAGCACATTCAGCAGATGCTCGGGCACCGAGGACAACAGTCGCGCCCTGCCCCCGGTCGCGAGCAACAGACGGGCGTACTGCAACCGACTGCCGTCGGCCAACTGCAATCGATGTTGCTGCGGATCGAGGTTTTTCACCGGGTTACCGGCCAGGTGTTCGATGTCCAGTTCGGTGAGTTGAGCGCTATCGCACAAACTGCAACCCGCCAGTTCAACCGTGCCCTGTAACAGCCCTTTGGACAGTGGCGGACGTTCGTAGGGCGGGTGGGATTCGTCGCCGATCAGGATCAGGCGACCGCGATAGCCTTCGGCCCGCAGGGTCAGGGCCGCGCGGCCACCCGCATGCCCGGCGCCAACGATAACCAGTGGAGCATTGGCAGGATTCATGGCACAGACTCCGAGCAGTTAAACCGAAATGGCGAGCAAGACACGCCCCGCCTCGACCCGGACCGGATAGGTCTTGAGGTTGACGCACACCGGCGCCCCCAGGGCTTTGCCGGAGCGGTAGTCGAAGCGTCCGTTGTGCTTGGGGCACTCGATGACATGCTCCATCACCAGGCCATCGGCGAGGTGGATGGACTCGTGGGTGCACAAGCCCGCGGTGGCGAAGAATTCGTCGTCTGCGGAGCGGTAGACGGCATAGGTGTGCGGGCCATGGTCGAAACGAATGACATCCTCTTCATTTATTTCGCCCACGGCACAGACATCGATCCATTGATCGGTCATGGCGTTTTCTCTTGTAGTGGTAAAAACGGGAAGGTGTCAGCCGGGCATTGCTTCAGATTCTGCCCGGGCGCTGACGGCCGGCGCTGCGCGTTGGGGCAAAGGGCGACGGACGAAATAAGTCGGGTCTTGGCGCTGTTTCCAGATGGCCGGAAGGACTTCCCACAAGGCCTCGAACAGGCTGGTGTACGGCGGCGGGCAGTCGTGACGAATCTCTTCGTGAAGCTGCGCCAATGCGTGAAAAGGCACCATCGGATACATGTGATGCTCGAGGTGATAGTTCATGTCGAGGTACAGAAAACGCAGCAGCGGGTTCATGTAAATCGTGCGGCAGTTGCTGCGGTGATCAAGTACGTCCTCGGCCAGGCCAACATGCTGCGTCAGGCCGAACAGGTAGGACAGCCAGCCGCCGTACAGGGTCGGCAAACCGATAAACATCAACGGCAACCAGCTCTGCAGATACAGCGCAGCCGCCAGAGTCAGCCCATAAATCACCAGCCAAATACGCGCCACCGTAAAGACCTTGGGCCACTCGGATTCGGGGATGAAGGTCTGCTCTTCTTCAGCCATCCGCCCGGTCGCATGTAGGCAGACTGACCACATCGTCTTGATCGCATAAGGCATCCTGAACAGACTCAGCACCATATTGATCAGGCTTGGCGGACGCGGCTCGACGATCTCCGGATCGCGACCGACGATGATGGTGTCTGTGTGGTGCCGGGCGTGGCTCCAACGCCAGACATGGGGTTCGAACATGAACATGAAGCTCGATAACTGGTAGATCGCATCATTCATCCAGCGGGTTTTAAACGCCGTGCCGTGACCGGTTTCGTGCCAACGGGCATTGGACGCCGTGCCGTAGAGCAACCCATAGGCGAAGAAGAACGGAACGCAGGCCCAGGAGCCCCAGAACCAGTAACCCCCGAACCCGGTGACGAACATCGATAGCAGCCAGATGGCGGTATCGCGCAGGGCCGGGCCATCGCGACGCTGCATCAGTTCCTTCATGCGTTTACGGGGAATGGGTGATTGATACCAGTTGGCTGAGACCAGGCCTTTTTGCGCTGCTTTAGCGGCTTCGGGACCGGTTAATCGATAATCCCGAGGCACGGGTTTGCCGGGGTATTCAAAGGCTGCGTTTTGTTCAGGCATTTTATTGTTCTCCGCAAGCTTGATGGTTTTAGGCACTTGCTTCGATGCGGGATCACATCGCTTGCGAAAAGATAGAGAGCGCAAAGATTACCCTCAAGCCCTTGAATACATTCCCTATCAAGCTATCATCCAGGCCCATTGAAGCTTGATAGTTTTCTATCAAAGCGCCTGTGGGGACTGTCATGAATAACAATAAACGCCCAACCATCGCCACGGTCGCCGAGCACGCCGGTTTGAGTGTCGCCACCGTGGACCGGGTGCTCAATGCCAGGGCTCCGGTGAACCCGGCTACCGCCGAGCAGGTGTTCCAGGCCGCCGAGGCGGTGGGTTATTTCGCGGCCAGACTGATCGGCCAGCGGATCCGCGAACGGCGCCCCAGCTATCGTTTCGGCATCCTGTTGCTCGGCACCGCCCAGGCGTTCTATGCCAACGTTGCCGCCGCCATCACCGAGGCGGCACAGCGTCAGGCTGGCGCCAACCTTAGTTGCCAATTCGAGTACGTATTCGATCGCTCACCCGGCGCCATCATTGCCCAGATCGAACAACTGGCGGTGCAGTGCGATGGCCTGGCGGTGGTCAGCTTCGCTCACCCACTGATCAATGCCGCCATCGCTCAGATCAGAGCCGCGGGCGTGCCAGTGATCGCACTGCTGTCCGACATCCACGAGGCGGCAAATGAGCCTTACGTCGGTCAGAACAATCATGAAGTCGGACGCACCATGGGCTGGCTGCTGGCTCATACCTGCGGTGCCCGCACAGGCAGCGTCGGGGTGCTATTGGGCGGACACCGTTTTCTCGGTCATCAGGCGCGGGTCGAGGGGCTGCGCAGCTACCTGACGGAGCACGCACCGGGGTTGCGGCTCCTTGAAGCGGTGATCAACCTGGATAACTGTGACGTCACCGAAGAGGCCGCGCTGGAACTGCTGGCGCGACATGATGACTTGCGGGGTTTGTGCGTGGTCGGCGGTGGCGGCGACGGCATCATCAGTGCCCTGTCGCAGTTGCCAAAGCAGCCGTCGCTGTGCAGCATTCTTCAGGAATCGACCGAGCTGTCGCGCCAAGCCCTGGCTCAGGGATTGATCAGCCTGGTCATCGATTCCCAGCCGCGGTTGCTGGCGGCAGCGCTGGTCGACTTGCTGATCGAACTGCAAACCACGCCGGACTTCGATCCTGTCCGGCATCGAATTCATATTCCATTGCAGATCATGACCTCAGAGAACGCTCGACCCTGAACGGAAAGCATCGGCACTCAACCCGAACCGATTCATCTTGTTGTACAGCCCACCCCGAGAAACATTCAGCTGTCTGGCGGCCAGGCGGATGTTGCCGCGGGTGTCCTTGAGGGCGGCAATGATCGCGTTCATTTCATGGGTGCCCAAGTCCAGGGCCGCCCGGGATTCAGGCACACTTCCCGGCGCCGATGGCCGCAACCTTTGCTTGATTTCAAGCGGTAGATCACCCGGCTGGATCAGTTCGGTCACCGCCAGATTGGTCGCGCGTTCAATGGTATTTTCCAGTTCGCGAACATTACCCGGCCAGTGGTAGCCGCAAAGAATATCCAGCGCCTCTGGCGAGATGCCCTGCACGGACTTGCGCAGCGAGCGTGCGCAACGACCGAGAAAATGTTGCGCCAGCAAGGGCACATCCTCGTCGCGCATCCTTAGTGGTGGAACCGTCAAATTCAATACGTTGAGCCGGTAGTAAAGATCCTCACGGAACGCACCATCGGCCACCGCCTGACTCAAGTTGCGGTGGGTGGCAGCGATGATGCGGACATTCACCTGCCGGGATTTTTTTGCGCCCACCCGCGTCACCTCGCCTTCTTGCAAGACGCGCAGCAGGCTGACCTGGGCATCAAAAGACATGTCTCCGATTTCGTCGAGGAAGATCGTTCCGCCATCGGCCAATTCGAACTTCCCGGCCGAACCGCCGCGGGCCGATCCGGTGAAGGCGCCCTCGACATGCCCGAACAGTTCGCTCTGCACCAAATCTCGCGGAATGGCCCCGCAATTGACCGCCACAAAAGGACCGCTGCACCGGTCACTGGCGTTATGAATCGCCTGGGCGAACAACTCCTTGCCAGTGCCGCTTTCGCCCAGAATCAGTGTGGTCGAGTCACTGCGACTGGCGATCCGTCCCAGGCGCAACGCGTCCTGAATGGCTCGCGAACTGCCCTGAATGGTTTCGAAGGTGTAGCTCGCCTGAGTGCCGATGATCCGCCGGGTGATTTCCCGAATGCGCCGGTTCTCGCGCAACGAAACGATGCGCCCGCCCTGCTCCAGTGAGCACACGGATACCAGGCACGCCAGTTGGCTGCGATCATGCAACTCAAAGGTGCAATCCAGATCTCTTATCCCTTCATACTGCCGCCCTTCCCCGCCGCGCAGCAGAATTTCATTGGTCAGTTCGCTCCTGCCCAGACGCTGGAACGGACTGCCCAGCAAATCCAGGCCCACGCGAAACAATTGCCGGGCATAGCGGTTGAGCGCCTTGATGCAGCCGCGCTCATCCAGCACCACCAGTCCCTCGTTGAGCACTTCAAGTACGGTTTGCTGTTCTTCCAGCAAGACCTGCAGCGCCATCTGCCGCGAAACCGCTTCGGCTGCGGCCTGGACGGTGCCCAGAGTATGGAAATGAAACCAGCCTGGCTCTGCGGTCAGGGTCAGCATGGCCAATGTCCGGCCCTGGGCATCCCGGATCGGCGCGGCGGCACAATGCATGCGCCGCCGACGCAGGTCGACCCCGAAGTTTTCTTCGGCCAGCACATACACCAATCGGTCTTCGGCAAGCGCCAGCCCCGTGCAGTTGGTGCCCTGCACCGACTCCAGCAGTTGGCTGCCCACCGGCGTGAGATCGAGGCCGCAGAAATACAGCATCGTTCCTTGGGCATCGGTCAGATTGATATGACCTCTGGGGTTGTACGCCAGCAATCCGCGCATGACCTCCGCTGCCGCTGCGATCAACGCGCGATTGGCTGCCAGCGTCGCGGCCAGATCGGCGGGAGCGACAAAACGGTACGCACCATCCTCAGGGTTGAGGCCGGCACTGACGCTGCGCAACCAGGAGTCCCAAATCACCTGCCGGACCCCGGCAGGACGATCGATTCTCCCCCTCAGACACGCCAGCCAGGCCTGTTCCAGCTCTGCGATCGGTCCTTCGTTCAACGACGCCGGTCCAATTGCGGCGATGTAATCGAGGTCTTGCGCGCTAAAGGCCATCGGCGGTGGGTTCACTCTATGTCCCTATGTTCATATTTTCGACATGTCAGTATAGACATGTCATTGGAATGAACACTTAATTCAAATTCATATTACTAAACCCTTATAAATCAACTAGTTAAATATTGGCATAGCCCTTGCTCACTGCTTGATACCAGCGAGGACATTCCTGCTGTCGAGTCGTTGAACAACAATAAAAGGGAGTCATTTCATGAGTGCATCCAAAATTATCCGCCTGGGTCTCATCGGCGCCGGCCGCATGGGCAGCTTCCACGGTCAGACCGCGGCCCGGCACATTCCCGGTGCCTGCCTGGCCGCCATCGCCGACCCGACGCCTGGCCAGGCTGCTCGCCTCGCCGCAGAGTTAGGTGTACAGCGGGTCTACACCGATCCACAGCAACTGCTCGATGACCCGGAAATCGATGGCGTGTTGATTGCCGCCCCGGCCCGCAGCCATGCCGAATTGGTAATTAGTGCGGCACGGGCCGGCAAAGGGGTGTTTTGTGAAAAACCCATGGCCATCACCCTGGACGAAGCCGACCGCGCCATCGCTGCGGCTGCCGATGCGCGAGTGACGCTGCAGGTCGGCTTCAACCGCCGCTTTGCCAAAAGCTTCCAGACGGCTCACCTGGACGTGGTCACCGGACGTATCGGTACGCCGCAACTGCTGCGCTCGCTGACGCGCGACCCGGCGCTGAACAATCCGGCCGCCTCGCCGCAGTGGGTGATTTTCCTCGAAACCCTGATTCATGACTTCGACACCCTGCGCTACCTGAACCCCGGCGCCGAAGCCGTTGAAGTCTTTGTCATGGCCGACGCGCTGATTGCTCCCGACTACAAGAGCAAAGGTTTTTTGGACACCGCGGTGGTCACGATCCGTTTTGACAACGGGGCCATCGCCACCGCTGAAGCGAACTTCCAGGCGGTCTATGGCTACGATGTTCGAGGGGAAGTGTTCGGCAGCGCTGGCATGCTGACCATGGGCAGCGTCAATGACTCCGACCTGGTTCGCTATCTGGCCAACGGCATCCAGGCTGACACCCAGCGCCTGGACACCGACCTGCTGCGTGACGCCTATTTGGCTGAGCTCAACCATTTTGTCGACTGCCTGCGCACCGGCGAAAAACCATTGGCCCGCGGTGAAGATGCCCGGGCGGCACTGGCAATTGCCCGGGCGTGCATCGAATCGTTCCAGCAGGGCAAACCGGTGCGCGTGCAAGGAGGCCGTTCATGAGTTTCACACCGTTCAAACTGGCGATCAGTGCCGAGATGGTCTTCCTTGACCTGCCATTCACCGAGCGGGTCAAACGAATTCATGCGCTGGGTTTCAGCGCCGAACTCTGGGAATGGACCAAGAAAGATATTCCGGCCCTGGTCGCCACAGGCGCTGACTTCACCTCCATGACCGGCTACATCTCGGGCAACTTGACCGACCCCGAGGACATCCAGCACCTGCTCGACAGCGCACGGGAATCGCTGGCCGTTGCCGCCCAACTGAATTGCCCGAGCCTCAACCTGCATGGCACGGGCCTTGACGATACAGGTTTACCGGTCAAACCCGTGGCCCACACGACTGGGCGCATGTGGCTGAGCGCCTGCCAGACCCTGGAAAAAATAGCCCGCCTGGGCGAAGAGTCAGGCCGGGTATTCTTGCTGGAAAATCTCAATACCGAGGTGGATCACCCCGGCACTCCGTTCGCTCGCGCTGAGGATACCCTGGCGCTGATCGAGGCCGTGGGCAGCCCTCATCTGAAGATGAACCTGGACCTTTACCATGCGCAGATTGGTGAAGGTAACCTGATCGAACTGATCCAGCGCGCCGGCAGCGCCATCGGGGAAATCCAGGTCGCCGACGTCCCTGGGCGCATGGAACCCGGGACCGGCGAAATCCATTACCCGGCCATTGCCAAAGCCTTGTTCGGTATGGGATACACCGGTGTCGTCGGGCTTGAGGGCTGGGCCAGCGGCGACAGCGAAGCGGCACTCGAACGTTTCCGGCAAGCGTTCACGCTGGATTGAGGAGCCTGCGGCGCGCTCAGACGTTGATTCTACGCGCGCCAGCAACCCTCACCTTGATCTTGACGAATGTCGACTTATAACAACAAAAGGAAAACCATCATGCGTCGCCGCACACTACTTTTTGCCACGCTGCTACTCGTATTCAGCCAATGGGCTGCCGCCAGCTATCGCATCGGTGTCAGCATTGCCAGGGTCGACGACAACTTCATGACCTACGTGCGCAGCGGCCTGGAAGAGGCCGCCAAAAAGGACAACATCCAGATCCAGTTCGAGGACGCCCAGGGCGATGTGGTTCGCCAGCTCAATCAGGTCCAGGGTTTCCTCAACCAGAAAGTGGACGCTGTCATCGTCTTGCCCGTGGACACCGCCGCCACCGCCAGCATGACCCGCGCCGCCGTCGAAGCGAAGACGCCGCTGGTCTACGTCAACCGCCACCCGGACGAACGCGTCTTGCCCAAAGGCGTGGTCACCGTGGCGTCGAATGACATTGAGGCCGGGCAACTGCAAATGCGCTACCTGGCCGAAAAACTGAGGGGCAAAGGTACCCTCGCGATCATCATGGGCGACCTGGCGCAGAACTCCACGCACGACCGCACCGAAGGCGTCAAACAGGTGCTCAAGGACTATCCCGGGATCAAGATTGTCGAACAACAAAGTGCCGAATGGCAGCGCAACAAAGGCATGGACCTGACCAGCAACTGGCTGCTGGCCGGCACGAGTTTTGACGCCATCGTTGCCAACAATGACGAGATGGCCATCGGCGCCGCCATGGCACTGCAGCAGGCCGGCAAAACCAAAGGCGAAATTGCGATTGTCGGCATCGACGGCCTGCCCGACGGCTTGGCGGCGATCAAGCGCGGGATGTTGGTCGCCTCGGTCTTTCAAGACCCCAAAGCCCAGGCGGCCACCGCGCTGCAAGCGGCCATCAAAATGATCAAGGGCGAGCCGGTCGAGACGGATGTCTGGGTGCCCTTTCAGTTGATCACACCGGAACAAGTGGCCGTGTTTGAGCAACATTACAAGTAGCGTCCAACGCTAACCATCGACGCCGCTGTCCCAGTCAGGAATTAGCGGCGTTTTTCGTTGAGTGAAGTAGACGGCCTTCGCTGCCGAATCAAAAGAAACTCTCAACGAACCGGGATAATTGCCTTTGGCCACTTGGTGACTATATGGTTTCCGCCGTGACCAAAATGTTTTCGCGTGTCGATATCAGACATGGAGGTGGCGTGATCAGGTAACTGAATCGTCGGACAAGCCGGGTAAGGTGGCGCTCCTTTTCATCGAAATAGCCACATCGCGATGATGGGTTTGATAGGAACTGCAGCGTTTGAAGAGTCCCTCTTTCAGGAAGCCCTGCAGGCAACAATGATGATCTGTTGCCCCTATCAATCCGCTTAAATATCGATCAGCAGAGAAAAAAAATGATTAGCCCGAGCTCCAAGGATTCGAGTGGCCAATTGGCGCAGGGCTTCAAGCCTCGTCACGTAACAATGCTATCCATCGCCGGTATTATCGGCGCCGGTTTATTCGTTGGCTCAGGACATGCCATTGCAGCTGCTGGCCCAGCCGTCCTTCTGGCCTATCTATTCTCTGGCCTGCTCGTCGTTCTGGTCATGCGAATGCTCGGTGAAATGGCGGTAGCCAATCCGGACACTGGCTCGTTCTCCACCTATGCCGACCAGGCAATAGGCCGTTGGGCAGGCTTCACCATCGGTTGGCTGTATTGGTGGTTCTGGGTGCTGGTGATTCCTATCGAGGCGCTTGCCGCCGGTCATGTGTTGAACCAGTGGTTTCCCCAGATCGATGCCTGGCTGTTCGCCCTGGGGTCGATCATTGCCTTGGTGATCACCAATCTGTTCAGTGTCTCCAAGTACGGCGAATTCGAATTCTGGTTTGCCATGGCCAAGGTGGTGGCGATCATCGGTTTCATCGGGGTGGGTTTTGCCGTGTTGATGGGCTGGGTGCCCGAACGGGAGGTCAGCGGCTTGAGCGGTCTGATGGCCGAACATGGCGGGTTCGCCCCCAACGGCCTGTCGGCGGTGGTGGGCGCCTTCATCACCATCATGTTCAGTTTCATCGGGACCGAGGCAGTGACCATCGCCGCCGCCGAATCCAATAACCCGTCGCAGAACATTGCCAAGGCCACGCGCTCGGTGATTTGGCGCATCGGCGTGTTCTACCTGTTGTCGATTTTCGTGGTCATCTCCGTGGTGCCCTGGAACGATCCGCTGCTGGCCCAGGTAGGCTCTTACCAGCGGGCACTGGAAATCATGAACATTCCCCACGCCAAGTTCATGGTGGACGTGGTGGTGCTGATCGCCGTGGCCAGTTGCATGAACTCCTCGATCTACATTGCCTCGCGCATGCTGTACTCGCTGGGCCGTCGTGGCGATGCGCCGAAGACGCTGAAGGCGACCTCCTCCGAAGGCGTGCCTCGGGCAGCAGTCATCGCCAGCACCGTGCTGGGCGCGGCGATCACCGTATGGAGCTACTTCATGCCCGCCGGTCTGTTTGAGTTCCTGCTGGCCAGCTCCGGCGCGATTGCCTTGCTGGTGTACCTGGCCATTGCAGTGTCGCAGCTGCGGATGCGCCGGATGTTGCGTCGGCAAAATGTCGAGCTGACCTTTCGCATGTGGCTGTTTCCATGGCTGACGTGGCTGGTGATCGTGTTCATTTGCGCAGCGCTGGCGGTCATGATGATCACCCCAGAGCACCGTACCGAAGTGAGCACAACCATTGGGCTGGCGCTGGCGATTTCCTTTATCGGCCTTGTGACATCGCGTCACCCTGCGCAGGCTGCGAGGGTGACGTCAGTGGGATAAACCAAGGAGATATTTGCGCCGAACCTAATACTCCCCACGCCAAGGCTGGGGGGTATTACAAGCACCTGTGTCTCAGGCCGTAATAGCTCTTTGTGAGGACATGACCACGATGTCATCGAACTCCACCGTGTCCGACGGTACGACTCAATCCGTTGGTTTTCTGCTGTTGGATAAATTCACACTTATTTCCCTGGCGTCCGCAATAGAGCCACTGCGCATGGCCAATCAGTTGTCGGGGCGAGAGCTATATCGCTGGCATACGTTCAGCCTCGGTGGAGAGCCTGTCTGGGCCAGTGACGGCGTGCCGATCACCCCAGATGCTTCATGGAACAACCCATTAGTGGCGGACACTGTAATCGTGTGCGGTGGTATTGGAGTCCAGAGCGTAATTACTCGCGAGCACATTACCTGGCTGCAAGCCTTGGCGCGTCAATCCAGACGGTTGGGAGGTGTGTGCACCGGTAGCTGGGCGCTTGCCAAAGCCGGGCTGCTCGACGGCTACGAGTGCAGCGTGCATTGGGAATTTTTGGCCGCCATGCAGGAAGCTTTCCCGCGAGTCAGCATCAGCGCGAGACTCTTCACCCTCGACCGAAACCGATTCACAAGCTCCGGGGGAACGGCGCCTATGGACATGATGTTGCACCTGATTGGTCGCGATCATGGCCGCGAACTATCCGCAGCCATCTCTGAGATGTTTGTTTACGAGCGCATTCGCAACGAACAGGACCATCAGCGCATTCCGCTCAGGCACGTGCTGGGAACTCATCAGCCAAAGCTGCAGGAGATTGTCGCGTTGATGGAAGCCAATCTCGAGGAACCGATCGATCTGGATAACCTTGCAGAATACGTTGATCTGTCACGTCGACAGCTAGAGCGGCTATTTCAAAAATACCTCCACTGTACGCCGTCACGCTATTACCTGAGATTACGCCTTATTCGAGCGCGACAACTGCTTAAGCAGACGTCATTGCCGATCATAGAGTTGGCGTATGTATGCGGTTTCGTGTCCACACCACACTTTTCCAAATGTTATCGCGAGTACTTTGGTGTTCCACCGAGCGACGAGCGTTCCGGCTCTGAAATGAGTCGCAAACCGGTAACGCTTGCGATTACGCAGATGTCATCGACTAAACCGCTGACGTCGTTCGACCAAGCACGAAACGAATCGACTTTTGCCAGTGTCCGGATGATTGATCGTTCCGATTTGGCGGGATCTTGCTGATCGACCGCCCCAGCCGCACCTTCCGAAGTGCCTGGGTTTACTCATTAAAGATCACACAGGAGGTTTGACGTGCACATTGGTGTTCCTCTCGAAACCCAGACGGGTGAAACACGGGTTGCTGCAACCCCGGAAACCATCAAGAAGCTGATCGGCCAGGGTCATAAAGTCACTGTGCAAAGCGGCGCCGGTATTAATGCCAGCGTAGTCGACAGTGCTTATGCAGCGGCAGGCGCGTTCATTGGCAGTGCCAATGATGCGTTTGGCGCCGAGCTGATTCTCAAGGTGGTCGCCCCCAGCGACAGCGAACTGACGCTGATCAAGCGCGGCACCGTTGTGGTGGGCATGCTCAACCCGTTCAGCAATGAAACCATTGCCAAACTGGCCGAGTGCGGCATTACCGCGTTCGCACTGGAGGCCGCGCCGCGCACCTCCCGCGCTCAGAGCCTGGATGTGCTGTCCTCCCAGGCGAACATCGCCGGCTATAAAGCCGTCTTGCTGGCCGCTCACTACTATCCACGCTTCATGCCGATGCTGATGACTGCGGCGGGCACCGTGAAAGCGGCGC
>NZ_FYEB01000003.1 GCF_900187445.1 Pseudomonas sp. Irchel s3b2 | reverse complement strand
AGTAACTTGTGATGCTGATAATCTTGTTGACTATCAGTCTGACTCCACAAGCACCCACACGAATTGCTTGATTCAGTTGTTAAAGAGCGGTTGGTTAAGATCTTTCGACTCAACCGAGGCGCGCATTCTACAGCAGCCTCTGTTGCTGTCAAGCGGTTATTTTCAGAAGCTCTCAAGGTTTTCCTTAACAACTTCAACCACTTGCGCTTCCGATCTCTCGTTAGCGGGAGGCGAATTCTACAGCGTTACTCGCTGCTGTCAACACCTCTTTTTCTCCGCTTTCGACCGAGATGATCGAACCGTCAATAAGGCGAAAACACACTGCCTTACCAACTCCTTCTGGCTTCGATGAACTGAAGCGTAACCGCTGCCGAAAACTGCGTAACTCATTGTTTACCAAGGAGTTTTCCATTTCGACTGCGCCGGAAGTGGGGCGAATTATAGACTTCCAGAATCTACCGTCAACACCAATTTTCACATTTCTGTCATATAAGTCCAAAAAGCCCGAAAACGTGAAGGCCGACCTCAAGAGGTCGGCCTTCTGCCCTTCTACTTACAAGCTAGGGAATGCGAACTGCGAAGCTTCATGGCTCGCCCGTTGTGGCCAGCGCTGGGTAATCGCCTTGCGACGAGTATAGAAACGCACGCCATCCGGACCATACGCATGCAGATCGCCGAACAGCGAACGCTTCCAGCCACCAAAGCTGTGATAAGCCACTGGCACCGGCAATGGCACGTTAACGCCGACCATGCCCACTTCAATTTCATCGCAGAACAACCGCGCCGCTTCCCCATCACGCGTGAAGATACAGGTGCCGTTGCCATACTCGTGATCGTTGATCAGTTGCATCGCCTCTTCCAGGCTGTTGACCCGGACGACGCACAGCACCGGCCCGAAGATCTCTTCTTTATAGATGCGCATCTCTGGCGTGACGTTATCGAACAGGCAACCGCCCAGGAAGAAACCTTCTTCATGACCGGCCACGCTCAGACCACGACCATCCACCACCAAGGTCGCACCCGCTGAAACGCCGTCTTCTATATAGCCGCTGACTTTGTCGCGAGCCTGACCGGAAACCAGCGGCCCCATATCCAGGCCGCAGGTCGTACCCGCACCGATTTTCAGCGCCTTGATCTGCGGCGTCAGTTTGGCCACCAATGCATCCGCCACCTGATCACCGACGCACACGGCTACCGAGATCGCCATGCAGCGCTCACCGCACGAACCGTACGCCGCGCCCATCAATGCGCTGACCGCGTTATCCAGATCCGCATCCGGCATCAGCACCGCATGGTTCTTCGCCCCGCCCAGCGCCTGGACGCGTTTGCCGCGCTTGGTACCTTCGGCGTAAATGTATTCGGCAATCGGTGTCGAACCGACGAAGCTCAGCGCTTTGACTTCCGGCGCTTCGATCAGAGCATCCACCGCAGCCTTGTCGCCGTGCACCACACTCAGCACACCTTTCGGAAGGCCGGCTTCCAACAACAGCTGCGCAATCAGCAGCGTCGAGCTTGGATCACGCTCGGACGGTTTCAGAATAAAGCAGTTGCCGCAAACGATCGCCAGCGGATACATCCACAGCGGCACCATGGCCGGGAAGTTGAACGGGGTAATACCGGCCACCACGCCCAACGGCTGGAAATCCGACCAGGCATCAATGTTCGGCCCAACGTTACGGCTGTATTCGCCCTTGAGAATTTCCGGTGCAGCACAGGCGAACTCGACATTCTCGATCCCGCGCTTCAATTCACCGGCCGCATCTTCCAGGGTCTTGCCATGTTCTTCGCTGATCAGTTGTGCAATGCGAGCTTCGTTCTGTTCCAGCAGTTGCTTGAAGCGGAACATCACCTGGGCACGCTTGGCCGGCGGAGTGTTACGCCAGGCCGGGAACGCAGCTTTGGCGGAGTCGATGGCTTTTTGAATGGTTTCACGGCTGGCCAATGGCAGCTTGTGGATCGCCTGACCGGTGGACGGGTTGAACACGTCGGCCGTACGACCGTCGTCGGTCACCAGTTCGCCATTGATCAAATGCGGGATAAGGCTCATGCGGGGCTCCTGAAAAGTTGTCCACAGACGCCCGCGAAAGGACGCCTATATAAGAGGGAAAAATCAGTCGATTTTGTTCAGCACTTCGCCGACCGCGTCGAACAGACGATCGAGGTCTTGTGGCTTGCTGTTGAAGGTTGGGCCGAATTGCAGGGTGTCGCCGCCGAAGCGCACGTAGAACCCGGCTTTCCACAAGGCCATGCCGGCTTCGAACGGACGCACGATGGCATCGCCGTCGCGAGGCGTAATCTGGATGGCACCGGCCAACCCGTAGTTACGAATGTCGATGACGTTTTTCGAGCCCTTCAGACCATGCAACGCATTTTCGAAATGCGGCGCCACTTCCGCCACGCTTTGCACCAGGTTTTCCTTCTGCAGCAGGTCGAGTGCTGCCAGGCCCGCAGCGCAAGCCACCGGGTGTGCGGAATAGGTGTAACCATGAGGGAATTCCACCGCGTATTCCGGCGTCGCCTGATTCATGAAGGTCTGGTAGATCTCGGAGCTGGCAATCACCGCGCCCATCGGGATTGCGCCGTTGGTGACTTGCTTGGCAATGCACATTAGGTCAGGAGTCACGCCGAAGCTGTCGGCACCGAACATCGAACCGGTACGGCCGAAACCGGTGATCACTTCGTCGAACACCAGCAGGATGTGGTGCTGATCGCAGATCTCGCGCAGACGCTTGAGGTACCCCTGCGGTGGAACCAGTACACCAGCGGAACCGGCCAAGGGCTCGACAAACACCGCAGCGATGTTTGATGCATCGTGTAGCTCGATCAACTTGAGCAATTCATCCGCCAGCGCGATACCACCCTGCTCCGGCATGCCACGGGAATAAGCATTACTTGCAAGCAATGTATGCGGCAGGTGATCGACGTCCATCATCGCCTGGCCGAACAGTTTGCGGTTGCCGTTCACGCCGCCGAGGCTGGTGCCGGCGATGTTCACGCCGTGATAACCACGAGCACGACCGATCATTTTGGTTTTGGTGGCCTGGCCTTTCAGGCGCCAGTAAGCACGCACCATTTTCACCGCCGTGTCGGCACACTCGGAACCCGAGTCGGTGAAGAACACGTGATTCAGATTGCCCGGCGTCAGGTCGGTGATTTTCTCGGCCAACTGGAACGACAGCGGGTGACCGTACTGGAAGCCCGGCGAGTAATCGAGGGTGCCCAATTGCTTGGCCACCGCTTCCTGGATTTCCTTGCGGGTGTGTCCGGCACCGCAGGTCCACAGACCCGAGAGCGAATCGTAGACTTTGCGGCCCTTGTCGTCTGTCAGCCAACTGCCCTCGGCAGCCACGATCAGTCGCGGGTCGCGCTGGAAATTACGGTTCGCGGTGTAGGGCATCCAGTGAGCATCGAGCTTGAGCTGGCTGGCTAGGGAAGTCGGGGCGTTTTCAGGCACGTTCATGGGCAAAACCTCGCAGGGCAATAAGCGGCGTGGAGATGAAAAGCGTTCTTGCAGCTAAATTGCCACGAGGATAAAGTCGGTGAAATCCAACTTTTCTAACCTTCAGTCAGCCCGCTACTAAACTTTGAGTAAACAAAGCATGAGCAGCCGTCGCCCCGATCCGCTGGCACAAGTCAGTGACTTTGATATTCGCCTGTTGCGGATTTTTCGCAGCGTCGTGGAATGCGGCGGCTTCTCCGCAGCGGAATCTGTGCTGGGCATCGGTCGCTCAGCCATCAGCCAACAGATGAGCGATCTGGAGCAACGCCTCGGCCTGCGTCTGTGCCAACGCGGTCGCGCCGGTTTTTCCCTGACTGAAGAAGGTCGCGAGGTCTACCAATCAGCGCTGCAGCTGTTAAGTGCGCTGGAAAGTTTCCGCACCGAGGTCAACGGCCTCCACCAACACTTGCGCGGCGAGTTGACCATCGGTCTGACCGACAACCTGGTCACCCTGCCCCACATGCGCATTACCCACGCCTTGGCGCAGTTGAAGGAGCGTGGCCCGGACGTGCAGATCCAGATCCGCATGATCGCGCCCAATGAAGTCGAACAAGGCGTGCTCGACGGTCGCTTGCATGTCGGCGTGGTGCCGCAAGCCAGTGCGCTATCGGGACTGGAATATCAGCCGCTCTACAGCGAACGCTCGCTGTTGTATTGCGCGGTCGGCCATCCGCTGTTTTATGTCGACGACAAACAACTGGACGATGAGCGTCTCAACAGCCAGGACGCCATCGCCCCGACTTTCCGTTTGCCCGCCGAGATTCAGGCCCATTACCAGGCGCTCAACTGTACCGCCAGTGCGTCGGATCGCGAAGGTATGGCATTTCTGATTCTGACCGGACGCTACATCGGTTACCTGCCGGATCACTACGCCAGCCTTTGGGTGCAGCAGGGCCGCTTGCGTGCACTGAAACCCAAGGCGCGTTTTTATGACCTGAGTCTGGCATCGGTCACCCGCAAGGGCCGTCGTCCCCATTTGGTGCTGGAGAGTTTTCTGGAGAGTCTGGCGGCGACGCGTTGAACAATAGAACCGGTGCGCAGGTTTTATCGCAACAGGACTTGTCTGAGACCTGCGGGTGCGCTATCAACGCATCTGGTTGCACCCATTTACCTGTTCGGAAGTGCCTATGACCTTTGAAGTCCCAGCCCACGGCGACAAACCCGCCAGCCGCATTCGTCAGAAGAACGAAGAGACCATCATCAAAGCCGCCGAAGACGAGTTCGCCCGTCACGGGTTCAAAGGCACCAGCATGAACACCATCGCGCAGAATGCCGGATTGCCCAAAGCCAATCTGCATTACTACTTCACCAACAAACTCGGTTTGTACGTGGCGGTGCTGAGTAACATCCTTGAATTGTGGGACAGCACCTTCAATACCCTGACCGTCGAGGATGATCCGGCAGAAGCATTGACCCGATACATCCGCGCAAAAATGGAATTCTCCCGGCGCCAGCCACAAGCTTCGCGGGTCTTCGCCATGGAGGTCATCAGCGGCGGCGAATGCCTGAGCGCGCATTTCAACCAGGACTATCGCATCTGGTTTCAGGGCCGGGCCGCAGTGTTTCAGGCGTGGATCGACGCTGGCAAAATGGACCCGGTCGACCCGGTGCACCTGATCTTCCTGCTGTGGGGCAGCACCCAGCATTACGCCGATTTTGCCACGCAGATCTGTCGTGTCACCGGGCGCACCAAGTTGACCAAGCAAGACATGGAAGACGCCGGCAACAACCTGATCCGCATCATTCTCAAAGGCTGCGGCCTGACGCCTGCTATCTAAGACACTTATGCCTTTTACCCTCAGCGGTTTTTGCGAGTACCGCGAAGAGATTCGCAAAAGCCGCTTCATCGCCCTCGCTGCACCGATCACCAGCGCAACTGATGCCCAAGCGTTCATCGAGCAGCACAGTGATTTGAACGCCTCGCACAATTGCTGGGCCTGGAAACTCGGCGATCAATATCGCAGCAACGATGATGGCGAACCCGGCGGCACCGCTGGCCGGCCGATTCTGGCAGCGATCGAAGCGCAGGATTGCGATCAGGTCGCGGTGCTGGTGATCCGCTGGTATGGCGGCATTCAACTGGGCACCGGCGGCCTCGCCCGTGCCTATGGCGGCGGTGCCAACAAATGCCTGCAAGGGGCGCCGAAGGTCGAGCTGATCAGCCGGGTGCCGGTCAGTTGCGCCTGTGCCTTTGGCGAGTTGTCGCTGGTGAAGCTTCGGGTGGCGGAGTCAGGGGGGTTGGTTGTGGAAGAAGTCTTCACGGCCAATGGCGTGGAGCTGCAATTGGCGATCGGCGAGGGGCAGATAGATACCTTGCAGATGCAGCTGGCGGATTTGAGTCGCGGGCGCATTTTGTTGCGGCGTTAGAAGATCAAAAGATCGTCCGAACGCGGCCCGAGCCTTCGGTAGCTCCTACGCACCTGTGGGCGCTGCCAAAGGCTGCGATCTTTTGGGGCGCCCCCATTTATCCTACATTCGATACTTGCCCACATCTGCTGTGTACCCGGCTGTGGATAACCTGAGCACATTCCCCTGTAACCCTTCTGTCATGCGGCTTTGCGAGCTTTGCTCATTTTTCATCCAAATCCCCAACAACAACATTTATTCCATATAAAAACAATCAGTTAGAGCGGTTTATCACCTTTAGAAGAAAGCCCCACAGTACTTATGCCCGTGCGCTCGGCTTGCGCACAGATCCTGTGGAACAACCTGTGGATAACCCGTTCATGGCTGGCGCAGCCCCCTGTCTGACATAGCTTGCAGGCTACTGCTCGTTTTTTGATCAATTCACCGCGCGCAAAACCGGAGCCTGATCAAAAAGCGTGCCCTTAAGTGGTGCCTGATTCGGAATTGGAAATATGACGGGTACCGTCCACAACGCCTATGCCAACAGGGCTTTATCTATTTCCTGACTCAATGGCCAGGAAATTGCTTTGTCCACAGGCATAACTTCTGTCGACCCGAGCCTGTCATGTCCAACCCTGTACCGATCCCCGATCAAACACCCCGTCTGCAATTGCACAGAATCAGCAAACGTTACCCCGGTTGCCTGGCCAACGATGCCATCGACTTGAGCATTGCGCCCGGTGAAATCCACGCCCTGCTCGGCGAAAACGGTGCGGGCAAAAGTACCCTGATGAAGATCATCTACGGCGTCACTCACGCCGACTCAGGAGAAATGATCTGGCAGGGCCAGCGCCTGACCATGCGCAACCCGGCCCAGGCTCGCAGCCTCGGAATCGGCATGGTGTTCCAGCATTTCTCGCTGTTCGAAACCCTGAGCGTGGCGCAGAACATCGCGTTGGCAATGGGCGCGGCGGCGGGTACGCCGAAGCAGCTTGAGCCAAAAATTCGTGAAGTGTCCCAACGCTACGGCATGGCCCTGGAACCGGAACGACTTGTCCACAGCCTGTCCATCGGTGAACGTCAGCGGGTGGAAATCATTCGTTGCCTGATGCAAGACATTCGCTTGCTGATCCTCGATGAGCCGACGTCGGTACTGACTCCGCAAGAAGCCGATGAATTGTTCATTACTTTGCGCCGACTGGCTGCCGAGGGCTGCAGCATTCTGTTTATCAGCCACAAGCTCGGTGAAGTGCGCGCGTTGTGCCACAGCGCCACGGTGTTGCGCGGCGGGCGAGTGGCCGGGCATTGCGTGCCGGCCGAGTGTTCGGACCGGCAACTGGCGCAGTTGATGGTCGGTGAAGCCGCCGAGCTGATCACCGACTATCCAAAGGTCATGGGTGCTGATGCGTTTTTGAACGTGACGCGATTGTCCTGGCACAACCCGGACCCGTTCGGCTGCTCGCTGAAGGACATTGACCTGGAGGTGCGCAGCGGCGAAATCGTGGGGGTCGCCGGAGTGGCTGGCAATGGTCAGGATGAGTTGCTGGCCTTGCTCAGCGGTGAGGAACGGCTACCGAGAAATGACGGCTCGACGATCAGTTTCGGCGGCCAACCGGTCGCGCATCTGTGGCCGGATGCACGACGCAAACTTGGCCTGGCGTTCGTCCCCGCCGAGCGCCTGGGTCATGGCGCGGTCCCGGAGCTGAGCCTGGCAGATAACGCTTTGCTCACCGCATTTCAACAGGGCCTGGTCAGCAACGGGCTGATCCAGCGCGGCAAGGTCGAAGTGCTGGCCCAAGAAATCATTCACCGCTTCGGGGTCAAGACACCCGACACTCAAGCGCCGGCCCGCAGCCTGTCCGGCGGCAACTTACAGAAATTCATCCTCGGCCGGGAAATCCTTCAACAACCGAAACTGTTGGTGGCCGCACACCCGACCTGGGGCGTGGACGTCGGTGCGGCCGCGACCATACACCGGGCGTTGATTGCCTTGCGCGATGCTGGCGCGGCGATTCTGGTGATCTCTGAAGACCTCGACGAATTGTTCCAGATCAGCGACCGCCTCGGCGCCTTATGCGGCGGTCGGCTGTCGCCCTTGCAGGCCACCGTCGACATCCATCTGAGTGACGTCGGCGCCTGGATGGCCGGCCAGTTCGACGCCCCTCAATCACCTGCCCCCGTAACGCTTTAACGGAGTTTCACATGCTGCTTTCTCTCGAACCCCGTGGTCAGCAATCGCGCCTGATGTTGTGGTGCTCGCCTTTGCTGGCGGCCGTGTTGACGCTGGGCTGTGGCTCATTGCTATTTATCGCGCTGGGCCACGATCCGTTGCTGACCTTGCACACTTTGCTGATTGCACCGATCAGCGACATGTATGGCGTCTCCGAACTGTTGGTCAAAGCGCTGCCGATTCTGCTTTGCGCATTGGGCCTGGCGGTGGCGTATCAGGCGCGGATCTGGAACATCGGCGCCGAAGGTCAGTTGCTGCTCGGCGCCCTGGCCGGCAGCGCGTTGGCGGTGAACATCATTGGCTTGCAAAGTCGCTGGGCTCTGGTGTTGATCCTGCTCACCGGCACTTTGGCCGGTGCTGCATGGGCCGGGCTGACGGCGTGGTTGCGCACACGCTTCAACGCCAATGAAATCCTCACCAGCATCATGCTCAATTACATCGCCCTGAACTTGCTGCTGTTCTGCGTCCACGGGCCTTTGAAGGACCCGGCCGGGTTCAACTTTCCAGAGTCGGCGATGTTCGGCGACGCCAGTCGTTTGCCGCTGTTGATGGAGGACGGTCGGGTGCACGCCGGGGTCTATTTCGCCTTGCTCGCGCTGGTGGTGGTGTGGGTGTTGCTGCAGAAAAGCTTTGTCGGCTTCCAGATCAAAGTGCTCGGGCTGGACAAGCGCGCCGCCGGTTTCGTCGGCTTTCGCGAGAAGCGGCTGATCTGGCTGGCGCTGTTGATCAGCGGTGGCCTGGCGGGGCTGGCCGGCGTGTGCGAAGTCACCGGGCCGATCGGTCAACTGGTGCCGCAAGTCTCGCCGGGTTACGGCTATGCGGCGATCACCGTAGCGTTTCTCGGGCGACTGAATCCCATCGGCATTCTGTTTTCCAGCCTGTTGATGGCGCTGCTGTACATCGGCGGCGAGAGCGCGCAGATGAGCATGAACCTGCCGCAAGCGATCACTCAACTTTTCCAAGGGATGATGCTGTTTTTCCTGTTGGCCAGTGACGTGCTGATTCTCTACCGACCGCGTTTGAACCTGCGCTGGGCACGGCGCACCTCAACCACCGCCGTACACGCAGGAGCCTTGTGATGGATATCGATCTGCTGAGCAATATTTTCTATGCCATGGTCCGCTGCGGTACGCCGTTGTTGCTGGTGGCGCTGGGCGAGCTGATTTGCGAGAAGAGTGGCGTCCTCAATCTGGGCCAGGAAGGCATGATGCTGTTTGGGGCGGTGATCGGTTTTATCGTCGCGCTGAATAGCGGCAACCTCTGGCTTGGCGTGTTATTGGCAATGCTCGCCGGGATGCTGTTGTCGTCGCTGTTTGCCCTGGTGGCGCTGGTGTTCAACGCCAATCAGGTGGCGACCGGGTTGGCGTTGACGATCTTCGGCGTGGGCCTGTCGACTTTTGTCGGCGCAGCGTGGGTTGGCAAACCGTTGGCGGGTTTTGAGCCAGTGGCGATTCCGTTGTTGAGTGAAATCCCACTGATCGGGCGGATGCTGTTTGCGCAGGACTTGCTGGTGTATCTATCGTTCGCGCTGTTCACGTTAGTGGCCTGGGTGATTCTGAAAAGTCGCATCGGGTTGATTATTCAGGCGGTCGGCGAAAACCCGGACGCGGCCAGTGCCATGGGCTTGCCGGTGCTTCGCGTGCGTACGCTGGCGGTGCTGTTTGGCGGGGCGATGGCGGGTTTGGCCGGGGCTTATTTATCCCTGGCCTACACGCCGATGTGGGCGGAAAACATGAGCGCCGGTCGTGGCTGGATTGCCCTGGCGCTGGTGGTGTTTGCCAGTTGGCGAGTGTGGCGATTGCTGCTCGGGGCGTATCTGTTCGGTCTCGCCAGCATCCTGCATTTGGTGGCGCAGGGATTGGGGCTGGCGATTCCGTCGAGCCTGCTGGCGATGCTACCGTATGTCGCGACCATTGTGGTGTTGGTGCTGCTGTCCCGGGATGCCGTGCGCACACGGTTGTATGCGCCGGTGTCGTTGGGGCAGCCGTGGCAGGCCGGGCATTAGGATTGGCCATCACAGGGCCTCTTCGCGGGCAAGCCTCGCTCCTACAGGATTTGTGCCTGTCGCGGGATCGGGTGCGGCGCAAAACCTGTAGGAGCGAGGCTTGCCCGCGAAGGCGCCCGAACAGGCATCACCTGAACAACGCCCCACGCCAATTCAAAGACCAAGAAAACAACCAGCAATGAACTCGCGCCGTGGAGCAAGGCATACAGCTGCCAAACCGAAAACAGTAACCTCCCCACCGCGTCATACCGCCCAAACACCTGCTGCGGATCACGAATCCGCAGCACCGCCCACACGCATACAACCGAACCCAACAAATTCGCCATCAGCATGTGCGTCGGCTCGAACGGCGGTAGCTCGCCAGGCAAATTGAAAGTCTGGCTCAGGCTCGACAAGACACCATGCAACGCCGCAAAACTCCACGGTGTCACAAAAGCAGCGGTCACGATCAGGTCGTACCACGCACTGCCCCGCACCACTTGACGATATTGCGTTGAAGTCCACATCCGTCTTGCTCCATCAATTCAGGGAGCAACAAGGCTAAAGCCTGGAGTATGCTCCAGGGTCAAGCCCTCTCGAGACATCAAGATGCGCATCGGTGAATTAGCCCAGGCCAGCGCCGTCAGCCGCGACACGTTGCGCTTTTACGAGCAGCGCGGGTTGATCGCCGCGCAACGCAGCGCCAATGGTTATCGCGACTATCCGGCGGAGATGGTGCAACTGGTGCTGTACATCAAGACCGCTCAGCGACTGGGCTTTACCCTCGGCGAGATCGGCAGCAGCGTCGCCGCGCTGTGGCAGGCGCCCGACCCGGCCAATGCCGTTACCCAGCTGCTACAAGACAAATTGAACCTGATCGAGACTCGTATAGCCGAACTCGATGTCTTGCGTCAGGAACTGCAACATCGGCTCAGCCAGCGTTGTCCTTTAAATCCGTGATTCTCATCCATCAAGGAAGCCATTCATGTCTACGGCAAAAACTGCACTCATCATCGGTGCCTCCCGAGGCTTGGGCCTCGGCCTGGTGAAAACCCTGCTGGCCGACGGTTGGCAAGTCACTGCCACCGTGCGCAACCCGCAGGGCGCCGAAGCGTTGCAAGCATTGGGCAAGGTGCGGATCGAAAAACTCGACATGGACGATCAGCAAGCGGTCATCGCCCTTAGCCAACAACTCAAGGATGAAGTCTTCGACTTGTTGTTCGTGAATGCCGGGGTCAAAGGCCCGGAGGTTCAGACGCCGGGCGGCGCAACTCTGGCCGAGGTGGGTCAGCTGTTCTTCACCAACGCCGTGGCGCCGATCAATCTGGCCCAGCGTTTCGTCGGGCAGATTCGTGAAGACAGCGGCGTGCTGGCCTTCATGAGTTCGGTGCTGGGCAGCGTGACCATGCCCGACGCGCCGGAGCTGGCGCTGTACAAGGCCAGCAAAGCGGCGCTGAACTCCATGACCAACAGCTTCGTCACGCAATTGGGCGAACAGAAACTCACCGTGCTGTCGCTGCATCCAGGTTGGGTGAAGACTGATATGGGCGGTGAAGGTGCGGACATCGATGTGGAAACCAGTACGCGGGGGTTGATCGATCAGGTGAATGCGTATGCCGGCAAGGGCGGGCATCATTTTGTGAACTACAGGGGCGAGACCATTCCCTGGTAATCCCCCATCTGTAGGAACGAGCTTGCTCGCGAAGATGGCGGCACAGTCAACATTGATGTCACCTGACATACCGCTTTCGCGAGCAAGCTCGCTCCTACAGGGGTTTTGCATTGTCTGGTCGGGGGAGGCTTGCCCGCGAAGCTTTTTTGTTCGAAACTCCGCACCTCGCCCCCGCGGCGACCCTGGATCAGCAGACAGGGCAACACTGAGCTGGCAACCCTGAACCCAACTTTCAGAGGAGCCGGCCACCATGCCTGCGACCCGTACCTGGTTACAAAATCCCCTCGCCATTTTCACGGCCAACGCGCTCGATGCCCGTGGCGGTCTGGTGCTGCAAGACGGTTTGATCGTCGAAGTGCTCAGCGCCGGCCAGCAACCCTCCGCGCCTTGTGACCACGTTTTCGATGCGCGCGAACACGTGATCCTGCCAGGGCTGATCAACACCCATCACCACTTCTATCAAACCCTGACCCGTGCCTGGGCACCCGTGGTTAATCAGCCGTTGTTCCCATGGCTGAAAACCCTCTATCCGGTCTGGGCTCGCCTCACCCCTGAAAAACTTGCCCTCGCCACCAAAGTCGCGTTGGCCGAATTGCTGCTGTCCGGTTGCACCACCGCCGCCGACCACCATTACCTGTTTCCGGATGGCCTGGAAAACGCCATCGACGTGCAGGTCGAGAGCGTTCGCGAACTGGGCATGCGTGCCATGCTCACTCGCGGCTCGATGAGCCTCGGTGAAAAAGACGGAGGGCTGCCGCCGCAGCAGACCGTGCAGCAGGGCGAGGTGATTCTCGAGGATAGCCAACGCTTGATTGCCGCATACCACGAGCGCGGCGATGGTGCGCAAATCCAGATCGCCCTGGCACCGTGCTCACCGTTCTCGGTGACCCCGCAAATCATGTCCGCCAGCGCCGAGCTGGCGAACACCCTCGACGTGCGCCTGCACACGCACCTGGCGGAAACCCTCGACGAAGAAGATTTCTGCCTTCAACGTTTCGGCCTGCGCACCGTGGATTATCTGGACAGCGTCGGCTGGCTCGGCCCGCGCACCTGGCTGGCCCACGGCATTCATTTCAACCCCGACGAAATCGCCCGCCTCGGCGCGGCCGGCACGGGTATTTGCCATTGCCCGAGTTCGAACATGCGCCTGGCTTCCGGCATTTGCCCGACGCTGGACCTGACCGCTGCGGGTGCACTGCTGGGTCTGGGCGTAGACGGTTCGGCGTCCAACGATGCGTCGAACATGATCCTCGAAACCCGTCAGGCGCTGTACATCCAGCGGCTGCGTTATGGCGCGGAAAAAATTACGCCGGAATTGGTACTGGGCTGGGCGACCAAGGGCTCGGCGAGTTTGCTCGGGCGCTCCGATATCGGTGAACTGGCGGTAGGCAAGCAAGCGGATCTGGCGCTGTTCAAACTGGATGAGCTGCGCTTCTCCGGCAGCCATGATCCGGTGTCAGCGCTGCTGCTGTGCGGCGCGGATCGGGCGGACCGGGTGATGGTCGGCGGAAAGTGGCGAGTGATCGATGGGCAGGTTGAAGGGCTGGATCTGCACGGGTTGATTGCCGATCACAGTCAGGCGGCACGGCAGTTGATCGCCGGCATCTGACACAACATCAATCCAACGGGGGAGGCGCCCGCACCAGTGGATGGCGTGGATTGGTGAGGGCGCACCGGGATGGTTCTGCGGTGGTCGTCAGGGCCTCTTCGCGGGCAAGCCTCGCTCCTACGGGATTTGTGCCTGTCGCGGGATGGATGCGGCGCAAAACCTGTAGGAGCGAGGCTTGCCCGCGAAGGCCGTTACGCGGTTCCTGTATTTTGTTGTCCTGTTGGTCAGCAATTTGCATTGCTCTCCTCCATCTCACAACAAAATGGAGTTCCCGTTCATGCATAAACGTCCGTTGAAGCAGCTACTTTGCGCTGTCGCCGCAGCCATCGGTCTGAGCGCCAGCCTGACCGCCAGTGCTGCCGACCCGCTGAAAGTCGGCTTCGTCTATATTGGCCCGATCGGAGACCACGGCTGGACGTATCAGCATGAACAGGGACGCAAGGCGCTGGCTGAGAAGTTCGGCGAGCAGATCACCACCAACTATGTGGAGAACGTCCCCGAAGGCGCCGATGCCGAGCGGGTCATCCGCAACATGGCCAAGGACAAGTACGACCTGATCTTCACCACGTCTTTCGGCTACATGAATCCAACCCTGAAAGTCGCCAAGCAATTTCCCAAAGTGACCTTCGAACACGCCACCGGCTACAAGCAGGACAAGAACCTCGGCACTTATCTGGCGCGCACTTACGAGGGCCGCTACGTCGGTGGTTTCCTTGCGGCGAAGATGACCAAGACCAAAAAAATCGGCTACGTCGCTTCCTTCCCGATTCCAGAAGTGATCCGCGACATCAACGCCATCCAACTGGCCCTGAACAAGTACAACCCGGGCACCGAGATCAAAGTGGTGTGGGTCAATTCCTGGTTCGATCCGGGCAAGGAAGCCGACGCCGCCAATGCGCTGATCGACCAGGGCGTGGACGTGGTGTTCCAGCACACCGACAGCCCGGCACCGATCCAGGCGGCCGAACGGCGTGGCGTGTATGCGGTCGGTTATGCATCGGACATGGCGCACTTCGGGCCGAAAGCGGTGCTGACGTCTATCGTCAACGACTGGGGGCCGCATTACATTCAGGCGACCCAAAGCGTGCTCGACCACACGTGGAAATCCCAGGATTACTGGGGTGGTCTGAAGGAAGGCACGGTTGAGCTGCCGATCAGCGACCTGGTGCCAGCTGCGGTGAAAACCGAAGCGCAGCAGATCATTGCTGACATCAAGAGCGGTGCATTGCATCCGTTCACCGGGCCGATCAAAGACCAGGCCGGCGTCGAGAAAATCCCGACGGGCGCGATTGCAACCAATGCACAACTGGCGTCGATGAACTACTACGTCGAAGGCATGAAGGCCGAGATACCGAAGTGACCTCACATCCCCCCTGTAGGAGCTGGCTTGCCAGCGAAGAGGCCATCACCTTCAACATCGGTGTCGGAAATGAAACCGCCTTCGCTGGCAAGCCAGCTCCTACAAAAGCTCATTTCGCAGGATCGCAAATATGAACAGCCTTCCCATCATCGACATCAGCCCGCTCTACAGCGCTGATCAAAACGCCTGGCAATCGATCGCCACACAAATCGACCACGCCTGCCGCGAATGGGGCTTTTTCTATATCAAGGGCCACCCGATCGCCCCGGCGCGTATCGACGCCGTGCTCGAGCATGCCCAACGTTTCTTCGCCTTGCCCACTGCCGAAAAACTCAAGATCGACATCACCCAAACCCGCCACCACCGCGGCTATGGCGCCATCGCCACCGAGCAACTCGACCCGAGCAAACCCAGCGATCTGAAAGAAACCTTCGACATGGGCCTGCACCTGCCAGCCGATCATCCCGAGGTTGTAGCGGAAAAACCTTTGCGCGGTCCCAACCGTCATCCGTCGATGCCCGGTTGGGAATCGCTGATGGAGCAACACTATCTCGACATGCAGGCGCTCGCTCAAACCCTATTGCGGGCCATGACCCTGGCGTTGGGCATCGAGCGCGATTTCTTCGATAGCCGTTTCAAGGAACCGGTCAGCGTGCTGCGGATGATTCATTACCCGCCGCGCCACACCGCCAGCACCGAAGATCAGCAAGGTGCCGGCGCTCATACCGATTACGGCTGCATCACCCTGCTCTACCAGGATGCCGCCGGCGGTCTGCAAGTGCGCAACGTGTGGGGCGAATGGATTGATGCACCGCCCATCGAGGGCACGTTCGTGGTCAATCTCGGCGACATGATGGCGCGTTGGAGCAACGACCGTTACCTGTCGACACCGCATCGGGTAATCAGCCCGCTGGGGGTGGATCGGTACTCGATGCCGTTCTTTGCCGAACCGCATCCCGACACCGCCATTGAATGCCTGCCCGGCTGCCAGGACGAACGGCATCCGGCAAAGTATCCGGCCACCACCTGTGCCGAGTTCCTGCTATCGCGCTTTGCCGATACCTATGCCTATCGACGGGAACAGGACGCCGTGGAATGAACCGGCTGGTCAGGTTTTGCTCATTGTTTCTGCGGGCATCTGTAGAATGCCCTCATTGCACCTGATGAGATTTCAAAAATGTACGACTGGCTGAACGCTCTGCCCAAGGCAGAATTGCACTTGCACCTGGAAGGTTCGCTGGAGCCTGAGCTGCTGTTCGCCCTGGCCGAACGCAACAAGATCGCTCTGCCGTGGAGCGACGTCGAAACCCTGCGCAAGGCTTATGCTTTCAATAACCTCCAAGAGTTTCTCGACCTGTATTACCAGGGCGCCGATGTATTGCGCACGTCTCAGGATTTCTACGACCTGACCTGGGCCTACCTGTTGCGCTGCAAGGCGCAGAACGTGATTCACACCGAACCGTTCTTCGACCCGCAAACCCACACCGACCGTGGCATTCCGTTCGAAGTAGTGCTCAACGGCATCGCCGCCGCACTGAAGGATGGCGAGCAGCAACTGGGCATCACCAGCGGTTTGATCCTCAGTTTCCTGCGCCACCTGAGCGAAGACGAAGCGCAGAAAACCCTCGACCAGGCGCTGCCGTTCCGCGATGCGTTTGTCGCCGTGGGCCTGGACAGTTCGGAGATGGGCCATCCGCCGAGCAAGTTCCAGCGGGTGTTCGATCGTGCACGCAGCGAAGGCTTCCTGACCGTGGCCCACGCCGGTGAAGAAGGCCCGCCCGAGTACATCTGGGAAGCCCTCGACCTGCTGAAAATCCAGCGCATCGACCATGGCGTGCGCGCCATCGAAGACGAGCGCTTGATGCAGCGGATCATCGACGAGCAGATCCCGCTGACCGTGTGCCCGTTGTCGAACACCAAACTCTGCGTGTTCGATCACATGTCCCAGCACAACATCCTCGACATGCTCGAGCGCGGTGTGAAGGTTACGGTGAACTCCGATGACCCGGCCTACTTCGGCGGGTATGTCACCGAGAACTTCCACGCGCTGTACACCGATCTTGGCATGACCCAGGATCAGGCCAAGCGTCTGGCGCAGAACAGCCTGGATGCGCGGTTGGTGAAACCGTAAGACCGCCTTCGCGGGCAAGCCTCGCTCCTGCAAGGCCCATGGAAAACCTGTAGGAGCGAGGCTTGCCCGCGAAGAACGATAACGCGGTGATTAATTGATGATCACCGGCTCACTCAACTCTTCCAACGTCTTGCCCCGGGTCTCCATCCCGAACATCCACACCACCCCCGCCGCAATTGCAAAGCACATCGCCCCCAGCGCAAACACTCCGCCCTGCCCGGTCATCGGGAACACCAACCCGGTCACCAACGGCCCGAGCAACGACCCCACGCGACCGATGGCCGAAGCGAACCCCGAGCCCGTGGCGCGTGCCGACGTCGGGTACAACTCAGGGGTGTAGGTGTAGAGCACCGCCCACATGCCGAACAGAAAAAACTGCATCAGCAGCCCAGACGCGATCAATAGGCTGACGTTGCCGCCGAACACCGCACTCTGGCCATAAAGAAACGCCATGACCCCGCCGCCTAGCAACGTCACGACGCACACCGGCTTACGACCCCAACGCTCCACCAGCCAGGCAGCCATGAGGAAACCGGGAATCCCGCCGAGGGAAATCAGCACCGTGTAATACACCGATTGAGTCACGGCGAAACCCGATTGTTGCAACAGCGCACTGAGCCAGGACGTCAGGCCATAGAAACCCAGCAAGGCGAAGAACCACACGCTCCAGATCATCATCGTGCGCTGGCGATACTGCGGCGACCAGATCTCCCGTAGCGCAGAGAAGAAAGTGCCCGGTTGACTCGCCACCCGGGGCAGACGAATGGGCTCAGGCAAATCCGCACGACCCAGTGAAGCCCGAACCCGAGCTTCGATGCCGCGCAAGACCTTATCCGCCGCGTCATGATGCCCGGCCTGCTCCAGCCAGCGCGGTGACTCGGGGATGAAAAAACGAATCGCCAGGACGAACACCGCCGGCACCGCCAACACCAGAAAAATGTCGCGCCAGCCAATCACCGGCAACAGGAAGTACGACAGCACCCCGGCCGCGACGAAACCGAGCGGCCAAAAACCATCCATTAACGCGATGTAACGCCCACGCCGTTTGGCCGGAATCAACTCCGACAGCATCGACTGGGCAATCGGAAACTCCATGCCCATGCCGATCCCCAACAAGATTCGGAACAGCGTCAGCGTTTCGACGTTCTGCGCCGTGGAACACAGATAGCTGGCGATGCCCCACAACACAATGCTCCACTGGAACACCGGTTTGCGCCCGAAGCGGTCGGCCAGCATGCCGGACAGCGATGCGCCCACGACCATGCCGAAGAAACTCGAACTGGCCAGTAACCCGGCCTGCGCCGTGCTCAGGCCGAACTCGGTTTTGATCGAGCCTAGCAGGAAGGTCATCATCGCCAGGTCCATGGAGTCGAAGAAAAACGCCAAGGCAATGATGATGAAAATGATGCGGTGATAACCGCTGACGGGCAGCCGTTCCAGTCGTTCTGCCGCGCTGAAGCTTCGTGTTTCCATGCCACATTCCCCCAATCCGAAAATCCCCGGATCGAGTGTGCGCGATAGTGGCTGGGGGTTATTGCTGGATGCGACCTGCCCACAGCTCTGAACGACGCCTGAAACAAAGATCCCGGACGTCGCACCTCAAGGGCTCTAAAGCGCCATCTCCAGTTCGGTTTCTTTGGCAAAACGATGGATTTCCCGTTGCCCCGCGGCGGTGATCTGCAACGCTCGCGAATCGTTGGGCAGGCTCAACCAGCCGGATTGCATGAACAGCTGCAACAACGCCGCGCCCAATGAACCGCCCATGTGCGGGCGTCTTTCGCTCCAGTCCGGGCAAGCGCAGGCGACTCTGCTGTTGCGATGAGCCAGCGCCTGGATGAACACACCGCGCGTTGCCAATTGTGTGGCGCCTTTGTGAGTGATCATGACCCGCTGATCGAATTGCTCGATCCAGCCCGCATCCAGCAGACGCTGGTAGAGGTCGGCGGCCAGGGTACCGCCCAGATGGTCGTCGCAGAGCCTGGCCCGCAGCAATGACGAAGGTGCCGCCTGAGGTTTGGCGACAGGGCTCATGCGTTTGAAAACCTCTGGAATGTCCCGAGGCGTGCTGGCCAGGGTCGCGCTGGCCAGGGCCTCTATCGCAGCGCCGACTTCGGGTGCTGCAAGGCGGAAAAACCGTTTGCGCCCACGGGTTTCGACTTTCAACAGACCTCCGGCGGACAAACGCCCTAAATGCGCACTGGCCGAAGACGGCGACAGGCCGGCCAGCAATGCCAGCTCTTCGGTTTGCCGCGCCGAGCCGTCCATCAAGGCCCACATCATTGCGCTGCGCTTTGGGTCAGCCAGCAATGTGGCGATCTGGCTGATGCAAGGTGCATGTTCCATGTATTCACTCCCTGTTGAATCGTTTCGTCTTACTGCTCAGAGACATCTTGACCAGTAATGTGTCATCGGCCAAGACGCGAAAGCCGCCATAAACCGGCCAAAGCCCGGCCATTGCTTCGCGGGTGCAAAGAAGGTCCGGTGATGACCATCGGGTCTGACCGAATCGAACCTGACCTCGCCATTGCGAGGTCGACGGTGCGTACATGAGGCGGGCGCTAGTATAAGCGGGTTAACCGCCGGTTCCTGCCCTCGGGGATCCATTGATGGTGATAGTTCCTGACAGAAATTTCGCTATTTGCCTGCGACTAATGATCGACATCCGATTTCGTCGGAAATTGACTGCTTATGCGAGCGCATCGGCTGGCAAGCATTTCCCGCAAAAGGTTCACCGGCTTACTCAATTGTGCGCGATGGGCGCACAACAAATTCAGCGGTGCGCTCTCGCACAGCAGCTCCGGCATCAGCACCCTCAAACGACCGGCCAGCACATCGGCGGCGACATCGAGCCAGGACTTATACGCAATTCCCGCGCCCGCTATGGCCCACAGACGCACAACGTCGGCGTCGTCACTGAAGCGATCGCCACTGACCGTCAGGCTCACTTCGCGTTTGCCATCGTGGAAACTCCAGTGATCGTGAACCCGGCCGCCGAGCATGAACAACAGGCAATTGTGCTGAGCCAGTTGCTCCAGATGCCGAGGTTCGCCATGCCGTGCCAGGTAACTCGGCGCCGCACAGAGCACGCGACGGTTTTGCGGGGCGATGGGCAACGCCACCAGGCTCGAGTCTTCCGGCTCGCCATAACGCAGGGCAATGTCCACCGGTTGACGGAACAGGTCGGCGATGCGGTCGCCCAGCAGCAACCGTACCGTGAGTTTCGGATGCTCACGCTGAAACTCGTCGAGCCACGGCAACAGCAGGTTGCGACCGAAATCCGAAGGCGCCGACAGCTGCAAAATCCCGCTGACCTGATCCTGCCCGCTGGCCAGCAAGCGGCGACCCTCATCGAGATTGCTCAAGGCGGCCCGGGCGTATTCCAGAAAGCCCTCGCCTTCAGCGGTCAGGCGCAGGCTGCGGGTAGAACGGGCGAGCAAGCGTGCTCCGAGTTGCTGTTCGATGCGCTTCAACGCCGCACTGGCCACCGCCGCCGACATATCCATGCCCCGCGCCGCCGCCGACAGACTGCCCAGGTCCGCGGCCCGAACGAACAACTGCAAGTCATCGAAACGCAACATCGTCAGCCCCGATTATCAAAAAAATATTGAAAGAGACTGCTCTTTTAGCGGGTTTTATCTTGTCGTGAAATAACCAATCATCTGTCCCATCGAAATCATTTCCGCTCAGGAACCCAACATGAAAGCCATTGCCTACTACGCCTCCCTGCCCATCAGCGACGAAAAGTCCCTGCAAGACATCGAACTGCCAGAACCGGTCGCCGGGCCGCGCGACCTGTTGGTGGAGGTCAAAGCCATCTCGGTCAACCCGGTAGATACCAAGGTTCGCCAGAACGTCCAGCCTGAAAATGGCGCGGCAAAGGTGCTGGGCTGGGACGTGGCCGGTGTGGTCAAGGCCGTCGGCAGCGAAGTGACCTTGTTCAAGGCTGGCGATAAAGTGTTCTACGCCGGCTCCATCGCTCGTGCCGGCGGCAATAGCGAGTTGCATGTGGTGGATGAGCGAATTGTCGGTCATATGCCGAAAACCCTCGGTTTCGCCGAAGCTGCCGCCCTGCCGCTGACCGCGATTACAGCGTGGGAATTGCTGTTCGAACGCCTGCAAGTGCGCGAAGGCAAAATCGATGAGAACCAGAGCTTGCTGATCGTCGGTGCCGCTGGCGGTGTGGGTTCGATCCTCACGCAATTGGCCAGCCAGCTCACCGGGCTGAATGTCATCGGCACCGCTTCCCGGCCTCAAACCCAGAGCTGGGTGCGTGACCTGGGCGCTGACCTAGTGATCGACCACAACAAGCCGCTGAGTGAAGAACTCAAACGTGCCGGGATCGAGCAGGTGACCCATGTCGCCAGCCTGACCCAGACCGATCAACACCTGGATCAATTGGTGGAGGCGTTGACGCCGCAAGGCAAACTGGCGCTGATCGATGATCCGAAGTCGCTGGACGTGACCAAACTCAAGCGCAAGAGCCTGTCGCTGCACTGGGAGTTCATGTACACCCGCTCGCTGTTCGAAACTGCAGACATGATTGAGCAGCACAAACTGCTCAACCGCGTTGCCGGGCTGATCGATGCGGGCACGCTGAAAACCACGGTCGGCGAGCACTTCGGGATCATCAACGCGGCCAACCTGCGTCGTGCCCATGAGCTGTTGGAGAGCGGCAAGTCCAAGGGCAAGATTGTGCTTGAAGGGTTCTGAGCTGAAGATCAAAAGATCGCTGCCTTTGTAGGAGCCGGCGATCTTTTGCCGTCAGTCAGAGAATTGACCGTTGTCACAATTGCGATCGTATTCAGGTCTACAATCGAAAACTCTGCGAACATTCTTTTACGTGATGGCTTTTATGAGACGTCTTTTGCGAGACGTCTTTTACGAAAGGAGCTCAGCAATGAAGATCCAGATAAAAGAAGTGGCAACATCCCGCTGGCAGGTCCGCCTGGATCAACACGCTGTGACGTTCCGTAGTGAGGCCGAAGCCCTGGCCTTCACTAAAACGCTTGAAGCGCGCTTGCACGCGCCCCATCAGATTCCCGACCGTCAGCATCGCGCTGCTGGCTGAGACCTTCGTCAGACCTGGGCTTGCGTCAGCGCCCGTGCATTTTGCAAACGTCGGGTGAGCGTCGCCGCGCTCACCACCAGAATCCCGCACAGGCTGATGACCATGGCCATCGGCATGGCGCTGCCATCATGCAAAACACCCACCAATGCTGCGGCCCCGGCGGCGACGCTGAACTGCAGGCAACCAAGCATCGCCGAGGCACTGCCCGCCCGCGCACCTTGCCCGTTCATGGCGCAGGCCGAGGCGTTGGGCACAATGCAACCCAGGCTGGCGATGCAGAGGAAAAGCGGAATCAGCAACGGCCACAACTGCGCGGTATGCAACGCGCTGACCGCCAACAGAGCCAAACCGCCCGCCAGATAGAGCCAGACGGTACGCGCCAGTAAAAAGGCCGGGCCGCGCTTGGCCAGCATCCGGGCATTCACCTGGGCCACCAGAATGAAACCCGCCGCGTTAATACCGAACAGCCAGCCGAAATGCTCGGCCGGCACGCCATAGAGTTTGATGAAAACGAACGGTGAACCGGCGATGTAGGCAAACATCCCGGCGATGGCGACACCGCCGGTCAGGGCATGGCCGAGGAAGAGCGGGTCCGCCAGTAACCGACCGTACTGACGCAACGCGCCCGACAACGGTTGGCGCGGTACATGGGCCGGCAGACTTTCCGGCAGCCCGAGAGCTACGGCCAACCCTGCCAGTGCACTGAAACCGGTCAGCACGAGAAAGATCGATTGCCAGCCAGTCGTGTTGACCAGCAACCCGCCCAGCATCGGCGCAAGAATCGGTGCCAGGCCCATCACCAGCATCAGTTGCGAAAAGACTTTCGCCGAACCCACCGCATCGCATTTATCGCTGACCACCGCCCGCGCGATCACCATGCCTGCGCAACCGCCCAGCGCCTGGACGAAACGTGCACCGATCAGCCACTCCAGACTCGGCACGTAAGCACAGGCCAATGACGCAGCAGTGAACAATCCGACGCCGGTCAGCAAGGGGATCCGTCGCCCAAAGCGATCCGCCACCGGGCCATACGCCAGTTGACCAATGGACAGACCGAGGAAATAGGCCGCCAGGGTCAGTTGAACGTGTTTTTCGTCGGTGCCGAAAGCGAGCGCCATCGCCGGGAATGCCGGCAGATAGAAATCGATCGCCAGCGGACCGAAAGCGCTCAAGGCGCCGAGAATCAGGATTGTGCGGAAGTTCATCAGGCGTCCAGGTTAGGCATGCAGGTTGGCCATGGATCGGCAGGCCAACAGTCTAGCCGGGCGTGGACGCCTTGAACATTCCGTTAGGTCGCTAACTATTAAAAAGTTTTAGACCTGTTTTACGCCGTAGCCCTCTTCGCTGATGGCGGCGATCACCTGATCGGCCGTCAGCGCACTTTCAACCCCGACTTCTTTGGCGGCCAGATCGATACGCACGCTGGCCGCGGGATCCTTGGCTTGCAGCGCCTGAGTGATGGCCTTGACGCAATGACCGCAGGACATGCCTTCAACGTTGAACACTTGCATGGGACGTCTCCTTAATGGGGCCCTTCAATAGGGTTGAGGGCAGTCTCGAGCTTGCCACCATGGCAAGGTCAAGTTCTCAGGCAAGCTGCCGGGCTGGCAATCGGCGCGGTGCTCGGCCAAGCTGCGTCCATCTATGACTCGACATCAGGAGATTCAGCCATGCGCTGGTCAGCTTTCAGCCTGTTTGGCTTCCTCAGCCTATTTGCCGCGACACCTTCGGTTCAAGCCGCCGGGGAGGACTACGGCGTGCTGATCATTTCCCGCGAGCGCCTGGAAGTGTCGACTTCCTGCGAGATCGGTGTGTACATCCAGGATCAGCTATCGGCGCGACTGTTCCAGGAACAGAGCACCTCGTTCAACCTGCCGCCGGGCAATGTGTCCCTGCGCCTCAAACTGCTGCCGAGCCAGGCGCCGGGGTGCAACCCGGGCATGCTCGCGCCAGGTTCGCAGAACATCACGCTCAAGGCCGGGGATGTGTTGAAGTTCCGGATTGCGATGACGCAGGAAGGGATGTACCTCAAGCCTGCCGCTCTCGAATATTGATCACCACCTAACCCGTAGAAGTGAGGCTTGCCCGCGAAGAGGCTATAACAGTCAGCATCGATGTTGAATGTGATGGACCCTTCGCGGGCAAGTCGGATCGCCGCACCGCTCGCTCCTACAAAGTGCAGAGTCGCGTTCTGCATGGACCGCGACGATTTGCAGAGTGGCGCTTGACCTTGCCCGCATGGCAAGGTTGATCCTGTAGGCAATTTCTACAGGGAGCGTGACCGATGTCCGAATCCACCACCTTCGATCTGCCGATTGCCGGCATGACCTGCGCCAGTTGCGCGGGGCGTGTCGAACGTGCCTTGAGCAAAGTCCTCGGCGCCACGGCCGTCAGCGTCAACCTGGCCACCGAACAGGCCCGGGTTCAAGCGCCCAGCGACAGCCTGCCGGCCTTGATGGAAGCGGTGCAGCAGGCCGGTTACAGCGTGCCGCAGCAGAGCCTGGAATTGAGCATCGACGGCATGACCTGCGCGTCCTGTGTCGGCCGTGTCGAACGGGCGCTGACCAAGGTGCCGGGGGTCAAAAGCGTCAGCGTCAACCTGGCCAACGAACGGGCGCACCTCGAACTGCTCGGCCAAATCGATCCGCAAATCTTGATCAGCGCCGTGACCAAGGCCGGTTACTCCGCCAGCGTCTGGGAAGTTGAACACCCGCAAACCGACAATCAACAACAACGACTACACCGCGAACGCTGGGCTTTGCTGGCGGCCATCGCCCTCGCCTTGCCGCTGGTGCTGCCGATGGTGCTGCAACCTTTCGGCGTGCACTGGATGCTCCCGGCATGGGTGCAGTTTGCGCTGGCCACACCGGTGCAGTTCATCTTCGGTGCACGCTTCTATGTCGCTGCGTGGAAAGCCGTGCGCGCCGGTGCCGGCAACATGGATTTGCTGGTAGCCCTGGGCACCAGTGCCGGCTATGGCTTGAGCGTTTACGAGTGGGCCACCGCCGCCGGCCGCCTGCCGCACCTGTATTTCGAAGCCTCGGCGGTGGTGATCGCCTTGGTATTGCTGGGCAAATACCTGGAAAGTCGCGCCAAACGCCAGACCGCTAGCGCCATCCGCGCCCTCGAAGCCTTGCGTCCGGAACGAGCCATTCAGGTGATCGACGGTCGCGAACAGGACGTTGCGATCAGCGCTTTGCGCCTCAACGATCTGGTCATGGTCAAACCCGGCGAACGCTTCCCGGTGGATGGCGAAGTAGTGGAAGGCCAGAGCCACGCCGATGAAGCCTTGATCAGCGGCGAAAGCCTGCCGGTACCAAAACAGCCGGGCGACAAGGTCACCGGCGGCGCCATCAATGGCGAAGGTCGGTTGCTGGTACGGACCTTGGCGCTCGGCGCAGAAACCGTACTGGCGCGGATCATCCGCCTGGTCGAAGACGCGCAGGCGGCGAAAGCGCCGATCCAGAAGCTGGTGGATAAAGTCAGCCAGGTGTTCGTGCCGGCGGTGCTGCTGATCGCGCTGGTGACCCTGGTCGGTTGGTGGCTGTACGGTGCGCCACTGGAAACCGCGTTGATCAACGCCGTCGCAGTGTTGGTGATCGCCTGCCCTTGCGCACTCGGGCTGGCTACACCGACGGCAATCATGGCCGGCACCGGTGTGGCGGCGCACTACGGGATTCTGATCAAGGATGCCGAAGCTTTGGAGCGTGCTCATGAAGTCAGCGCCGTGGTGTTCGACAAGACCGGCACGCTGACTTCAGGTACGCCGCGCATCGCGCATTTGAGTGCCGTAGAGGGTGATGAAGCTGCCTTGCTGCAAATGGCCGGTGCGCTACAACGCGGTAGCGAGCACCCGCTGGCCAAGGCTGTACTGGATGCCTGCGCCGAGCGCGGCGTGACCGTGGCCGATGTCAGCGACAGTCAATCGCTGACCGGGCGCGGCATTGCCGGCAATCTCGATGGCCGGCGATTGGCTTTGGGCAATCGACGTCTGCTGGAAGAAAGCGACTTGAGCGCCGGGTCATTGGCCGACTCCGCAACCGCTTGGGAAACCGAGGGCCGGACCCTGTCCTGGCTGATCGAACAAAGCCCCGAACCTCGGGTACTCGGCCTATTCGCCTTCGGTGACACGCTCAAACCCGGTGCCTTGCAAGCAGTGCAACAGCTGAGCGCACGGAATATCAGCAGCCACTTGCTGACTGGCGATAACCGCGGCAGCGCCAAAGTAGTTGCCGAAACGCTGGGCATCAGTGACGTCCACGCCGAAGTATTGCCGGCGGACAAAGCCGCCACTGTCGCCGCACTGAAAAAAACCGGCGTGGTGGCGATGGTCGGCGACGGCATCAACGACGCGCCAGCACTTGCCGCGGCAGATATCGGCATCGCCATGGGCGGCGGCACCGACGTCGCCATGCACGCCGCCGGGATCACCCTGATGCGCGGCGATCCACGGCTGGTGCCGGCGGCGCTGGAGATCAGCCGCAAGACCTACGCGAAGATTCGCCAAAACCTGTTCTGGGCCTTCGTCTATAACCTGATCGGCCTGCCACTGGCGGCGTTCGGCTTCCTCAACCCGGTGCTGGCCGGTGCGGCCATGGCGCTGTCGAGCGTCAGCGTGGTGAGCAATGCGTTACTGTTGAAAACCTGGAAACCCAAAGACCTGGAGGACAACCGATGAACATTGGCCAAGCGGCCCGCCACAGTGGTTTAAGCGCGAAGATGATTCGTTACTACGAATCCATCGGCCTGCTCAAGGCGGCCCATCGCACTGACAGTGGCTACCGGGTCTATGGCGACGATGATCTGCATACTCTGGCGTTCATCAAGCGCTCCCGGGATCTGGGCTTTTCACTGGAAGAGGTCGGCAAACTGTTGACCCTCTGGCAGGACCGCCAGCGAGCCAGTGCCGATGTGAAGGCGCTGGCCCGTCAGCACATCGACGAGCTGAACCAGAAGATTCGCGAACTCGCGCAACTGCGCGACACCCTGCAAGACCTGGTAGAACATTGCCATGGCGATCACCGCCCGGATTGCCCGATCCTCAAGGAGCTGGCGTCGGGCTGCTGTGCGGAACCGGCTCGGGCCTGACACATTGTGTGTTGGATGTTCCGCCGCTGAACTGACTGAATCCATAACCCACAAAAAACCCGGCCGAAGCCGGGTTTTGGTCAACCGATCACTGCATCCACGGCGGAGGCGGTTCTTCGGTCTTGCTCGGTGGCGCATCATCCGCCGCCCGAACTGCTTGACGACGCTCTTCATCGAGACGGGCCGCCTCGATCTCGCGCATGATCCCGCCGACGTCCGCCAGCTCTTCCGGCTCGTCGAACTCGCCGGTCAACACACTGGCCGGGTGCAAAGTACCAGCTTCGTACAATGCCCACATTTCCTTGGCGTACTTGGTGCGTTTCAACTCCGGTGCAAAGCGACCGAAGTACGACGCCATGTTGCCCACGTCCCGCTCCAGCATGCTGAACGCATGGTTGTTGCCCGCCGCATCCACCGCTTGCGGCAGGTCGATGATGACCGGGCCGGTCGGCGTCAGCAGTACGTTGAACTCGGACAGGTCACCATGCACCAGACCGGTACACAGCATCAGCACGATTTGCGAAATCAGATACGCGTGATATTCGCGCGCCTGGTCCGGCTCCAGCACCACATCGTTCAGACGCGGCGCGGCATCGCCGTACTCGTCGGCCACCAGCTCCATCAGCAGCACGCCTTCGAGGAAGTCATACGGCTTGGGTACGCGCACACCGGCACTGGCCAGACGGAACAGCGCCGCCACTTCGGCGTTTTGCCAGGCGTCTTCGGTTTCCTTGCGGCCAAACTTGGAGCCCTTGGCCATCGCTCGAGCCTGCCGGCTGTTGCGCACCTTACGGCCTTCCTGATACTCGGCCGCCTGACGAAAACTGCGTTTATTCGCCTCCTTGTAGACCTTGGCACAACGCAGCTCGTTGCCGCAGCGCACCACATAAACAGCTGCTTCTTTACCACTCATGAGTGGGCGCAGCACCTCGTCGACCAGACCGTCCTCGATCAGGGGTTCAATGCGTTTTGGAGTCTTCATCAGCTTTTATTGTGGGTCCTTTATTACCAAACACGCGAAAGTCATTCGTTATACGGCAATCCTCTCATTCGCGGGAGGGGTTACCGACCTATGAACGCTCCCATGAACATCAAGAAGCACACAATGTGCCGGATTAATCAGGCACGACTCATCGACCGCTCAAGATCATAGCTGAGCCTGCATCACTTGTTGACGAAGGGCTACAAGGGCATTGCGACAGAATCTGACATGTCGCTCTCTACCTTTCGCCGGATTTTTCCCAGCAGACCTAAATTTCCCTGTCCATCAGCCGAAAGTATTAGAGAGCAAAGGATTTGTCCGACAATCGAAAACATTTACAGCTACCAAATAATCCGCGAGTCATCTGCACTGCGTGGGTCTACAAGAAGAACTGGAGCGCGGATGAACATCAAACAGAAGTTGACCTGGGCGTTTGCAATCATTGCCTGCCTGCCCGTGGTGCTGGTCGCCACCCTCGTGGTGCTGAACTTGCGCAGCGACGCCAAGGAAAATTTTGTCGACGGTAGTGGCCGCGAGATTAGCCAGGTCAGCAATGCCATGCAGGTGTTTTTCGACGGCATCAGCCAGAACGTCGACTACATGGCCAGCCAGCCGTTGGTCAAAGCGGGCGATGCCAGCGTAAAAAGCCGGGTCAGTGCCGATGCCGCGCAACTTCCCGAAAGCGAGATGGACACAAAGCTGCTGGATTTATTCACTGGGCTGGCCGTCAGTCACCCGGCTTATTCCTATGTGTACTACGGCTTGTCCAGCGGTGGTTATGCCGTATGGCCAGCTGATCCGAAGCTGACTGGCTACGACCCACGTGTTCGCCCCTGGTACAAGACGGCCATGGCCGCCCCTGGCAAGACACTGCGCACTTCGGCCTATTACTGGGCCGGTGATGACTCCGTGCAGGTCAGTACGGTGCGCGCCGTGGCCAATCAGTTGGGGGCCCAGGGCGGTGTGGTCGCCATCGATGTGTCCCTCAAGCAGCTCACCGAAATCGTCAAACAGATCAAACTCGGCGAAACCGGTTACCTGATGCTGGTGGAAAATACCGGCACGGTGCTGGTCGATCCGAAGCAACCGGAACACAACTTCAAAGCCCTCAACAGCCTCGGCGAGGGCTATGCGCAACTGGCCAAGGCCGGCAAAGGGCTGGTGGAAGTCGAGCTCAATGGCGAACGCTACATGGCTAACGTCTGGCCGTCGGAGCAACTGGGCTGGTCCTTTATCGGCCTGATCAAGCAGACGGACGTGATGAGCTCGGCCACTCAACTGACCTGGCTGATCGCGATCATCGCGGCGGTACTGGCAGTGTTCTTCGCTATCGTTGGCGCCAGTTTCGCCAGCCTGATCGTGCGGCCGATCCGCAGCGTAGCCAGCGGTCTGGAAGGCATCGCCCAGGGTGAAGGCGACCTGACCAAAAACCTGCACATCCGTGGCAGCGATGAAACCGCGCAACTGGCCAACTGGTTCAACCAGTTTCTGGCGGCGATTCGCAACCTGATTCAAAGCATCGGCGGTGCCGCGAGCAAGATCCTCGCCACCTCCCAGAGCTCGACCAAGGTGTCCAGTGACATGGCCGAGGCCGCCGGACGTCAGCGTGAAGCGGTGGATATGGTGTCCACGGCGTTCCATGAAATGGTCGCCACCGCCAACGAAGTCGCACGCTCCTGCAGCCAGGCCGCCGAATCGGCCGACAGCGGTCAGCGCCAGGCGCGCGAAGGTCAGCAACAGATTGATGCAGCCGTCACCAGCGTTGATCGCTTGAGCCAGGAAATCGAACAATCGGCGCAGTCGATGCAACAGCTTGAACGCGATAGCAACGACATTCAGTCGATCCTCGGGACCATTCGTTCCATCGCCGAACAAACCAACCTGCTGGCGCTGAACGCCGCCATCGAAGCGGCCCGTGCCGGTGAACAGGGTCGTGGTTTTGCGGTGGTAGCGGATGAAGTTCGCGCCCTGGCCAAACGCACTGCCGACTCCACGGCGGAAATCGACGGTCTGTTGGGCAACCTGGCCAAGCGCACCAGCCAGGTGACGCAGCAGATGCATGCGAGCCTGGAAGTGTCCCAGCAATCGGTGACCCGTATCGGCGAAGCGCGCAGCAGCTTCGGGCAGATTCGTGAATCGGTGGATGTGATTCGCGACATGAACACGCAGATTGCCACGGCAGCTGAAGAACAGCATCAAGTGGCGGAAGACATCAATCGCCACATCAGCCAGATTCATGGCGATGCGCAGTTGGTGGCGGAACTGGCGAACTCGGCGCGCCTGGATTCTCAGAGCCTGGCGGGGTTGTCGAATGAGCTGGATGGGTTGGTTCGGCGGTTCAGAACCTGACCGGATACCGGTGGCCGCTACGCGGCCAATCGCGGGCAAGCCCGCTCCTACAGGATTTGCGTTGTCCTTGTGGGAGCGAGCCTGCTCGCGATGGGGGCGTCACTGCCTGAACAAATCAGAACAACCAATAATCAACGCTCGATAATTGCCGTCACGCCCTGACCGCCGGCGGCGCAGATCGAGATCAACCCTCGGCCCTTGCCCGCCGCGTTCAGCAGCTTCGCCAGATTGGCGACGATGCGCGCACCGGTAGCGGCAAACGGGTGCCCGGCGGCCAGTGAGCTGCCCTTGACGTTGAGGCGGCTGCGGTCGATGGAGCCCAACGGTGCGTCGAGGCCGAGACGGTTTTTGCAGAACTCCGGATCCTCCCAAGCCTTCAATGTGCACAATACTTGCGCGGCGAACGCTTCATGGATTTCGTAGTAATCGAAGTCCTGCAAGGTCAGGCCATTACGCGCCAGTAAACGCGGCACGGCATAAGCCGGCGCCATCAGCAGCCCTTCGGCTCCGTTGACGAAATCCACCGCCGCCGCTTCGCCGTCACGCCAATAGGCGAGGATCGGCAAGCCGCGCTCTTTCGCCCATTCCTCACTGCCCAGCAGCACCACCGACGCGCCATCGGTGAGTGGCGTGGAATTGCCCGCGGTCAGGGTGCCCTTGGCGCTTTTCTCGAAGGCCGGTTTCAGTGAGGCGAGTTTTTCCAGGGTCAGATCCGGGCGCAGGTTGTTGTCCCGGGTCAGGCCGAGGAACGGCGTCATCAGATCGTTGTGCCAGCCTTCGGCGTAGGACGCGGCCAGTTTCTGATGGCTTTCCTGGGTCAGTTGATCCTGCTCGTCACGCGGGATGCTCCAGGTCTGGGCCATCAATTCACAGTGTTCGCCCATCGACCGGCCGGTGCGCGGCTCACCGATGCTTGGAAAGTCGGGCATCAAGTGGCGGGGACGCAGTTGCAGGAAGGTTTTCAGTTTGTCGGCGGTACTTCGGGCGCGGTTGGCCTGCAAGAGGATCTTGCGCAGGCTTTCGTTGACACCGATCGGTACGTCCGAGGCGGTGTCGACGCCACCGGCAATGCCACATTCGATTTGCCCCAAGGCGATTTTGTTCGCCACCAACAACGTCGCCTCCAGCCCCGTGCCGCAGGCTTGCTGGATGTCGTAGGCCGGCGTCATTGGCGACAACCGCGAGCCGAGCACGCATTCGCGGGTCAGGCCGTAGTCTCGCAAATACTTGAGCAGCGCCCCTGCTGCCACTTCGCCCATGCGCACACCGTGCAGGTTATAGCGTTCGATCAGGCCTTCCAGCGCTGCGGTGAACATCGCCTGGTTACTGGCAGTGGCGTACGGCCCGTTGGACCGGGCAAAGGGGATACGGTTACCACCGATAATCGCGACGCGGCGCAGCTGAGTCATGAAAAAGCTCTCCTTCCTGATATTCAATTGTGACCACAAGCCCCCTGTAGGAGCGGCGGTGCGGCGATCCGGCTTGCCCGCGAAAGCGGTGTGTCAGTTAACAGCGATGTTAAATGTGCCGGCCCCTTCGCGAGCAAGCTCGCTTCTACAGGTTCTGTGCTCCCTGAAAGTCCGGTTACAAACTAACCTGCAATGATCAAGCGTAGGCCGTATCTCGTGGGTCGAACGACTAATTGCCGTTCATGGTCCACACTTTTAATCCCAGCTGCTGGAGCGTGATCCATGTCTGACCGTTATATCGACTTCGCCAATTCGTCCATCGGCCATCGTGTGGTCGGTGCCCTGGGTCTGCCGTCGCCGGTACGACTGGAACGCTGGCAAGCAGGCCGATTGCGGCCTATCGAGGGCGCGTTGCTGATTGGCGGTGGCCCGCTGACGGAAAAAGTCAGCGCTCTCGCCAACCGCCTGACCGACACGATTTACAGCTACGGCACCGATCCGACCTTGGCCACCGCGTGGATTCCCGGCCACGGCCAGAAACTCAAAGCCGTGGTGTACGACGCCAGTGATCTGGTGCAGGTCGATCAGTTGAAACAGCTGCGCGAGTTTTTCCAGCCGCTGATGAAAAACCTCGATCACCATGCGCACCTGGTGATTCTTGGTCGGGCGCCGGAGACTTTGAGCGACCCGTTCGCGGCCAGCACCCAACGTGCCCTGGAAGGTTTCAGCCGGTCGCTGGCCAAGGAACTGCGCAGCGGCGGTACGTTGCAGCTGATCTATGTCGGTGAAGGTGCCGAAGATCAACTGGAAGGCCCATTGCGGTTTTTCCTCTCGCCCAAAAGCGCGTTCATTTCCGGACAAGTCATACGCTTGAAGGCGTGTGAAGCGCAGGTGATGGACTGGACTCGCCCCTTGTCGGGGCGTAAAGCACTGGTGACGGGCGCGGCTCGCGGCATCGGCGCCTCGATCGCCGAAACCCTGGCCCGCGACGGCGCCGAGGTGATCCTGCTCGACGTACCACCGGCCAAAAACGATCTCGAGGCTCTGGCCGCACGCCTTGGCGGGCGCGGCATCACGCTGGACATCTGCGCCGAAGACGCCGCCACACAACTGATCGAACTTCTGCCCGACGGCATCGACATCGTCGTCCACAACGCAGGCATCACGCGGGACAAAACCCTGGCCAACATGACCCCGGAATTCTGGGACGCAGTGCTGGCGGTCAACCTCAACGCGCCGCAAGTGCTGACCAAGGCTCTGCTCGACAGCAGCACCTTGCGCGACAACGGCCGAGTGATCTTGCTGGCATCCATCAGCGGCATCGCCGGCAATCGCGGGCAAACCAACTATGCCGCGAGCAAGGCCGGGTTGATCGGCCTGGCTCAGGCCTGGGCGCCGCTGTTGAGTGAGCGCGGCATCAGCATCAATGCGGTGGCGCCAGGGTTCATCGAAACCCAAATGACCGCGCACCTGCCCTTCGGCGTGCGCGAAGCCGGGCGACGCTTGAGTTCGTTGGGCCAGGGTGGCCTGCCACAAGACGTCGCCGAAGCCGTGGCCTGGCTGGCACAACCGGGCACCGGAGCGTTTACCGGGCAAGCGTTGCGCATTTGCGGGCAAAGCGTTTTGGGAGCCTGACCATGACCACCGACTGGCACACACTCAATAGCGAACCGGGCCTGCAAACGCTGTATGTGAAGGCGGTAACACGCCGCAAAATCACCGGCAGTGCCTTGCCCGACCTGGGTTATCACTGCTGGGTCAATGTCGATCCGAAACGCCTTGAGGCTTATCGCAAAGTCTGTGGTTTCGCCGACAACGGGCTGCTGCCACCGACGTATCCGCACATCCTGGCGTTTGCCTTGCAGATGCAATTGCTCACGGCCAAAGCGTTTCCGTTCCCGCTGCTGGGGTTGATTCACTTGAGCAATCGCATCCGCATCTTGCGCCCCATGGGCGGCGTACACCGGGTGCGGGTCAGCGTGAAAGTGCAGAACCTGAAACCCCATGCCAAGGGTGCGACGTTCGATTTGGTGACGACACTCGACGATCAGTTGGGGCCGCTATGGGAAGCGGAAAGCCAGATGCTCTGCCGTGGCGTCAAACTGGAAGGAGAGCCCGTCGAGGAAGCGTTTGCATCAACGTTGTTGTTGACCGAAGTGGCCCACTGGAAAGTGCCGGCGGACATTGGCCGGCGGTACGCCAAGGTGTCCGGGGACTACAACCCGATTCACCTGAGTGCGATCAGCGCGAAACTCTTCGGTTTTCCCAAAGCCATCGCCCACGGTCTATGGAACAAGGCACGTACGCTGGCAGCCCTGACCGATCATTTGCCGACGGCAAACGTCGAGATTGCGGTGCAGTTCAGGAAACCGGTGCGCCTTCCCAGTGAAGTGACGCTGATGGCCAGTGTGGCGGGGTCCAGTGGAGACTTTCAGTTGATGGGGGCGGGGGATCTGGAGCACATGGTTGGGCAGTGGCGGCCAGTTGCCTGATTGTTCGGTCTGATCGTTCCCACGCTCTGCGTGGGAATGCAGCCCGGGACGCTCCGCGTCCCAAGAGCCGAACGCAGAGCGTCCGTAGAGGCGTTCCCACGCAGAGCCTGGGAACGATCAAAACCGTAGGGCGATGCCCCGGAACCTACACCGCAGATCAGGAACTAACCACCACCCGAGGCTGCGGAAACAAATTATTCAACGTCTCCAACAACCGCACGTGATAAATCGGCTTGCGGAACAAATCCAGTACCTGCAACCGCAACATATCACTCACATCATCCATATCCGCATGCCCCGACGTCACAATCACCGGCAAATGCTGACGAGCCGTATGCTCACGCAACCGCTTGATCAATGACATGCCACTCTCCTCCGGCATCCGCAAATCAGTAATCACCAGCGCGATATCAGGATGACAAGTCAAATGATGAAGGGCGAGTTTCACCGAGGTTGCCGTAAAACAAGTAAAGCCCTCGCCCTCCAGCAACTCCGCCAGTTCCAGCAACGCATCTTCCTCATCATCGACCAGAAGCAGCTGTTGGCGTGGGAGCGCGGGAGCATTCATGAGTAAACACCTGCAATGGACTAAGCGTTGACGTTAGAACCACCCTGGCAGGTTAGCAAGCGGTCGACATCAAGGAGTAGAAGGAGTAGGCACTAGCGATTCCTTGAGCACGGTAAAAATATCGGTTACCGCACCCGAGATAGGCGTCATGAACACCACCAATGCAACCGCGGCCATGCCCGCAATGATCGCGTATTCGATACCCGAAGCACCCTCGGTATCTTTGGCTAGGTATTTGAACAAAATGATTTCGGTTTTGATCTTCTGGACAACTTTAGTAAAGGACATGATGTGTCTCCTATGACAGCGGATGTTGCACAGCTGCAACATGATTCCCCTATGCCAGCATCAGCATTGTCGGCAAACCCGAGACCAACAACTGTAAGAACCAATTAATGCTTAAGTAGTAACCGGTTCATTGACGTCACAAAACAGTGCTTTTGGCTTCTGTCCGTTACTTTTGTCAGATATTTACCGCCCTGTAATGGCTTTTTGCTTTACCTGCGCTACCGTCAAATAGCGAAATAGTTCTATGTTCATAGCTGCCTGATTGCGAAGTCATCTCATTAGAACTCCTTGGGGGCGTTACGCAGCAGGAAAGGGAGAGCCTTCATGAACAGTCGCGTCACCATGGGCCTGGCCGGGCTGTTTCTGGTAGGCGCCATCATTGCCGGTTATTGGGGGCTGGCGCTGAGTCGCCAACCGGCACCCGAATCCGTCGCGCAACCCGGCACGTCATCAACTTCAATACTCGCGTCGGTGGACGACCCAACCCGCCAGCCGGTGGTTGTGTTGCTGCGAGACATAGCGCCATTCGAGCCAATCACCGCCGCCGACGTGACCCTGGAAAAACTCCGCATCGCCCCGGCCGGCAGCCTGTCCCGTCTCGATCAAGCCATTGGCCGTATGCCTTGGCGCACACTGACTGCCGGCAGTTGGCTCAATGATGAAAGTTTCGAAACCGGCGGGGCGCTGGCGCGAATGATCCGCCCCGATGAGCGCGCCCTGGCCGTGGCGGCGGATGACGTGATCAATGTCGGCGGTCAACTGAGCCCCGGCGACTATGTCGACGTCCTGCTGTTTCTGCGCATGGACACCAACAATCTCCAGCAATCGGCCCAGGTCGTGGTCCCGGCGTTGCGCGTACTCGGTGTCGGCGATCAGTTGGGGTTGATGAACGATGGCCAGCCGGCCAACCCGGCACGCAGCCACGAAGAAAGACTCAAGCAGGAACAACTGCGCGCCAATGCCCGCACCGTTTTGCTCGCCGTTCCCGAACCCCTCTTGAGCCGTCTGATGCTCGCGGCTCAGGTCGGGGTTTTGCGCCTGGCCGTGCGCAGCGCCGAAGAAAAAAGTCTGAGTTATTACTGGGCCGGTAACCGCGCTTCACAGGCGAGCCTGGCCAGTGCCAACCGCGAATTGGTGCAGTTCAGTCAACTGGCCCTGGCCGGCACACCCAAACCCGCCACCGGCGGCGCAGTACCGCGCAAGACGAGCGTGGAAGTCATCCGCGGCAATGAAGTCACCCAACAAACGCCCTGAATCGAGCGAGGACGCTTCTCCATGCGCAGACGTTTCACGCAGTACTTGCTCGACAACGGCTGCTTCGAAAAATGCAGCGGGTTATCGCAATGAGTCAGCCCCAGAACCTGAGTCAGACGTTCCTCGCGATCACGCGCAACAGCACCGACTTCGAGTGGCTGCAAGGTGCGCTGGCCCCTTTGGGCCGAGTGATCAGCGCCGGGGGCGGCAACCTCGATGAACTCTTGACGCTGGTGGACGTGACTTTCGCCAGCCTGGTGTTCGTGGGTCTGGACCGTGAACATGTGGTGGCCCAGAGCGCGTTGATCGAGGGAGCCCTGGAAGCCAAACCGATGCTGGCGATCGTTGCCTTGGGCGACGGCATGGACAACCAGCTCGTGCTCAACGCCATGCGTGCCGGCGCGCGGGATTTCGTCTCTTACGGCTCGCGCTCCAGTGAAGTTGCCGGCTTGGTGCGACGCTTGAGCAAACGCCTGCCGACCGTGGCGCCGAACCTGCAACAGAGTCAACAGGGTGACCTGACCGTGCTTTATGGTGCGCAGAGCAATGCCGATGGAGCGTTGCTCGCCAACCACCTGGCGCACGTGGTGCAAAAGAGCGGTCAGCAGACGCTGTTGCTGGATCTCGGACTGCCGCGTGGCGACAGCCTTGCATTGCTGGGGCTGGAGAGTTCGTTTCATTTCGGCGATGCGTTGCGACACCTGAGGCGCCTCGACGCGACGCTGATCGACAGCGCCTTCACCACCTGTGATGCCGGGCTGCGGATTCTCGCCTACGCCAGCCATGACGAACCGCTGGAACAGACCAGTGCCGCCGAGCTGTACATGCTGCTCAGCGCCTTGCGTCAACATTTCCAGCACATCGTGGTGAACCTTACCGGCCAGTCGGACAGCGAAGCGTTGCGCACCTTCGTCAGCCATTGCGACAAATTGCTGTGGTACACCGATCAGAATGTGCTCGATTGCCGACGCAACCTTGAAGTGCTCGGCCGCTGGCGTGAAAAAGGTCTGAAGCTCGACCACGCCCGGTTGCTGGTAGACCGCTATCTGCGCAATGTCGCGCCAGACTCCGACACCTTGAGCAAAAGCTTCGGCATGGAGGTTATCGCAGTCTTGGCCTACAGCCCGGAAGTGCGGCTCAACGCCAAGAATCAGGGGGTGAGTCTGTTCGAACTGGCCCCGCGCGAAAACCTGACCCAAAGCTTGCGCACCCTCGGCGAACGGCTGGCCAAACGCTCCGAAGACCTGGACAAACCCAAGGCTGGCTGGTTTGACCGATTGAGGGGCGCGCAATGAGTGGGGAAAAACTATTCGGTACGCCCTCCCACGGGCCGGCGGGCAATACCGACCACGAAGGCCTGAAACTGGTGCTGCACCGCTACATCATCGACGCCATCGAAGAGTCCGGGAAAAATCTGCTGGAAGGTTCGCGGCCAATGCTGTCGCAGTTCGTCATCGACAAAGTCGCCGAGTACATCGCACGCCTGCACCTGGCGATTTCCCGGTACGAGATGGAGCGGCTGGCTGAAGAAATCGTCGATGAACTCACCGGTTTCGGTCCGCTGGAGGTGTTGCTGCGTGACTCGACGGTGACCGAAATTCTGGTCAACGGCCCGCACCGGGTGTTCGTCGAACGCGAGGGTGTATTGCACCTGAGCGACCTGCGATTCATCGACGACCATCACGTCGAGCGGGTGATGCAGCGAATTCTCGCACCCCTGGGCCGACGGCTCGACGAGTCTTCACCGATGGTCGATGCACGCCTGCCCGACGGCAGCCGGGTCAACGCGATCATCCCGCCGATCGCCCTTGATGGCCCATGCCTATCGATTCGAAAGTTCCGCAAGGACATGCTCAAAAGCTCCGACCTGATGGCGATGCAAACCATCGATCAGGCGATATTCGAGTTCATTCAGGAGGCTGTGGGCAAGCGCTGCAACATCCTTGTCAGCGGCGGTACCGGCACCGGCAAGACCACACTGTTGAACATTCTCAGCCAGCTGATCGCCCCGCACGAACGCCTGGTCACCATCGAAGACGTCGCCGAATTGCAACTGGGCCATCCTCACGTGGTGCGCCTGGAAACCCGACCGCCGAATGCCGAAGGCCACGGCGAAGTGAAGGCCAGCGATCTGATTCGCAACGCGCTGCGGATGCGCCCGGACCGGATCATCCTCGGCGAAATTCGCGGCGTCGAAGTGGTCGACGTGCTCACCGCGATGAACACCGGGCACGACGGTTCCATGAGCACCGTGCACGCCAACAATGCCCAGGATGCGCTGTTGCGCCTGGAGACTCTGGTGGGACTGACTGGGCGCACCATCGCCGAACGCACCTTGCGGCAGATGATTTGCGCGGCGCTGGACGTGGTGATCCAACTGACGCGCCTGCCCGATGGCCGCCGCTGCGTCAGCGAAGTGGTGGAAGTCGTCGGTATTCGTGACGACGTCTATGTGACCAATACGCTGTTCCGCTTCGACCGACGCACCGGTTTCGGTTTCCTGCGCGAGGCGGTCAACCCCGCCGGCGACAAACTGCGGCGCGAATCGGCGCTCTCTCCCTTATCGCACTGAAGGATCACGGCATGCTCAAACCGGCGCTGCTCATCCTGATTTGCCTGACGTTGCTGGGCCTGTCGATCCGTTTGTTCTACAACGGTCTGCGCCAGACCGGCATCGATCGAACCCTCGGTCGCCTGACGCAGGGGCAACCACAACTGACGGTGAAGAAATCATCCTGGGCAGGCCTGGAGCGGGCCTTTCTACGCGCCGGCCTCGGTCGTCCTACCGAGCGTCTGGGGTTGTGGTTGCTGCTCTGGGCCTTGGGCGTCTTGCTGGGGGCTGTCCTCGCGGGCTGGATCGGTTTGCTGGTATTGCTGCTGATGCCGCCCCTGGCTCTGCGGCTGTACATCAGTTGGTGCTATCAGCGCCGGCTCAAGCGCATGATCGAACAACTGCCGTCGTTGCTCGATCACACGGTGCGCAGCCTGAAGTCCGGACGCACCTTGGCCGATGCAGTGCGGGTCGCCATCGACGCCGCCGAAGACCCACTGAAAAACGCCATGGGCCGGGTTCAGCGCAATGTGAATCTGGGCGTCAGCCTGCCTGACGCTGTTACGGACTTCGCCGAACTGTACGAGAAAGACGAGTTTCGCTTGTTTGCGCTGGGCCTGAAGGTCAATCACCGCTACGGCGGTAATGCCAGTGAGCTGTTTGAGAACCTGATCAAGATGATCCGTGAACGAGACCAGGCTGCGCGCCAACTGCGCGCCATGACGGGCGAAACCCGCATCACAGCGGTGGTGCTGGCCCTGATGCCCGTGGGGCTCGCCGGCTACTTCTTGCTGTCCAATCCGAAATACCTGTTCGCCATGTGGAACAGCAGCTCGGGACAAATGATGCTCGCGACTGCCTTCGGCCTGCAGGTCGTGGGTTGCCTGGCGCTGTGGCGCATGTTGCGTAGCGTATGAAAATAGCCCTGCTGATCAGCGCACTGTTATTTCTCGGGGCCACGCTGTTGCTGCTCAGTGGCCTGCTGGACCAACATCGGCGTGCTCGCCAGGTTGCTCAACGACTGGACGGCAAACCGCTGAGCGACCATCGCGTCCGTCACTGGTTGCAAGTGCTGGGCGATAGCCGCATCGGTCAGCGCTCGGTCAAACTGGACAACGAAACCCAGACGCTGCTCAATCGCCTCGGCTGGCGTAGCGCCCGGCAACGCTCGCTGTTCGCTGCCTGCCAGATCGGCATACCGGTGCTTGCGTTGGCCCTGAGTCTATTGATCCAGAGCGTGTTCTTCTCGCAGGTGAACAACCACTGGATCACCCCGGCTTTCGCCACCGCCCTCGGTTATTTGCTGCCAAAACGCTTGCTGGCCGCCGCTGCATACCATCGGCAAAAACAACTGGCAATCGAGATTTCGACCTTCATTCCACTGCTGCGCATCCTGTTCGAATCCGGCATGGCGGTGGAGCAGTCGCTGCGAGTGTTGAGCATCGAAGGCAAACAATTACTGCCAGCCCTGACCCATGAACTGCGCCTGATACTGACCCGGGTCGATTCCGGCCTGGAGCTTGGCGAAGAACTGAACAAGGCCACCCAATTACTGGCGGTGGACGAGTTCACCGACACCTGCGTGATTCTTCAGCAGTTGATCCACCAGGGCGGCGGCGCCATGAAATCACTGCTGGGGCTCAAGCTACTGCTCGATGACCGGCGCCTGACACGCTTGCAGGAATACATCTCCAAGATGTCCGCGAAAATGTCCGTCGTGATGATGCTGTTTCTCTTCCCGGCATTGCTGATCGTACTGGCCGGCCCCAGCTTCAGCGCCCTGGCCCGGGCCTTTGGTCGTTGAAAGGCACAGCAGCGATCCCGTAGGAGCGAGGCTTGCCCGCGAAGGCGGCCTGATAGCCAACCAATTTCCAGCAGATGTACCCAGCTCAACTGTAGGAGCTGAGCTTGCTCGCGAAAGCGGTGTGTCAGACGACTTGGATGTTGAATGTTAGAAAGCCTTCGCGGGCAAGCCTCGCTCCTACAAGGGGATTAGCTGTGTGGCGCAGGTTTTGGTACGTCGACGTTATCCAGAACCCGATTCACCGCCAGCTCGGCCAGCATGATGACCTGCTGAATCGCCAGGATCGTATGCCGCTGCGGGGCTTCGACATAGGCGGCAATGTCGCTGGTCATGACGCTCGCTGAAGCCAACGACTCGCAGACATGGGCTAGCAGGCTTTCGTTGTCCATGTCCGGGGCGACCAGAAACATCCTGCTTGGCTTGCGGCCTTCGGTTTTGTTTGGGGTGGGATTGAGGTAGTGGTCGAGCGCGCGGTTAGCGGCGTCGTGGAATTTTTTTGAATCAGCAGATTCGTAAGGGGAAACGTTGTCGGCTTCTGGCGGATTAGGGGTTGCTTTGAACATGATTTACACCTCTGGGATGAAATGGAGCCACTTCCAAATTGCCGCGATGCAATTTGGGGTGGCAGCTGTACGCGGGTTCGCGGACCGATCCCCGAGGCAGCTCGGCATACCCGAAGGTATCCCGCGCACAGTCGCCATGACACGAAACGACAGACACCCAAAAGTGTTGTTGTTCGGTGGAGCGATTATGCCTCAAGAATCGAGCCGCGACGCCCGGACGCTGAATTGTCAGCGACGGACAAAGGCTAGAGACGCAGCGTCCGACGGGCAACCTGAAAAACATGTGGGAAGGTTCTGATGTTTTTACCGTTCGATAAACATCATTGTCTGTAAGGCCGCCATCGCGAGCAGGCTCGCTCCCACAGTGGGTTGGCGTATGTCTGGGGGAGATTGATTGGCTGTCAGGGCGCCTTCGCGGGCAAGCCTCGCTCCTACAGTTGAATCGTGTACATCTGCGAGGTATCGGTCGGCTGTCAGGCCGTCTTCGCGGGCAAGCCTCGCGCCTACAGTGGAGCTGCGTACACAAGATATTCAGTGCGCAGAAACTCGCCGCGCAGCGGCATTACCGGGCGACAACGCCAACGCCACCTGCGTGCGATTATGCATATGCGTCAACCGCAACACCTGCGACACATAAAGCTTCACCGTGTTCTCGGTAATCCCCAACTCACAGGCAATCTGATAGTTGGTCTGCCCCTTGCCCACCAACCGCGCCACCTCCAACTGCCGCGGTGACAGCTGATTGAACACCGCCGGCATCTGCACCCGCTCCGCCTCACTGAATGCACCGTCAGCCGAATCAGACAAAGACGCCGAGGACGGCCCCCGACGAACCTTGTCCAGATCCTGATAAAGCTCATCGATCGATTCACACAGGTACTGCAGCTTCTGACTCAAATGCCCCAACTGCAGGTTTTTCTGCCGCTCCTGCAAGACCACTTCCTGACGCTGCAAACCTTCGAGCAACTCAGCCAGATCAATTGGTTTCTGATAGTAGTCAGCGAACCCGGCGCGCAAGGCCTTGATCACATCCTGCTTGTCTGCGCGCCCGGTGAGCATGATCGCCTCGAACGCCCGGTGCTTGCCGGATAACCGTTGCAGTGCCTGGATGAGCTCAATGCCATCCATGTCAGGCATCTGCAAATCACACAGCACCAGGCCGATATCCTCATATTCGTTGAAACGCTCGATCGCCTGCTTGCCGGACTGAGAAGGAACACAGCGATAACCATTGCGCTCGATGAACTCGCAAAGTTCTTCGACAATCAATGGTTCGTCATCGACCACAAGGACTTTTATTGCCGAGATAAGCTTGTTCACGTGTCACTCCATGCCAAGTATGGCTTGACCGTTCCTGTACCCTCTACCCATAGGCTGTACAACAACTGTTTTGAAAGTAGACGCACTTTCCAACGATGTACATAGAACGAGTGGCGCCCGGCAACTAATGCATCCAGACCAGCGTGAGCAACATGCCCACCAATACGAACGGCGCAAAGGGTTGCTTTTTTGACGTTCCTGGTCCCAGGTAACGAAGGCGATCCCTAAGCCCCTGCCCCATATACAGCCAGAGTCTTGGCGCCAGCAGCAGCCAGAATGCACTGGCCAATCCGGCGCCGATGAAGCCGCCGAGCAGGTGCATACCGTCCGTCGCAAGGCCCAGTGTTGCCATCAGTTTCACGTCGCCCGCCCCCAGGCGTCTCAAGGCGTAACCGGGCAAGGTGAAGGCCAGTGCCAACAAAAAAGCCCACCCGCCTTGCACCGCCTCGGCCCCCAACCATGTGGTGCCCGTCCACCACAGATAGCTTAGCGCCAACACACCTGCACCAAGGGTCAGGCCATTGGCGATGTGCCGCTCTCGGACATCCTGTGCTGCGCAAAGCGTCAGCCAGACCAGTAGGAAAAAGCTCTGCATCCGGTTAAAAAACGTCCGTTTTAGTTGAATGATTCTATGCTGATACTACGTCGTGATGGTCAGGGTAGACGCACTCATGAAAACAGGCCTCCCCCGCAAACAAAAAGGTGCCGTGGCGATTGAATTCGCCTTGGTGTTCGTCATCTTCTTCGCCGTGTTTTATGGGCTGGTCAGTTACAGCCTGCCGCTGTTGCTGATGCAATCGTTCAATCAATCGACGGCCGAAGCGGTGCGCCGCAGTGTGGCGCTGGACCCAAGCACCGCCAATTACGACACCGCCGTCAGAAACATAGCGACCACCGAACTGACCCGGCAACTGGCCTGGATTCCTGCCGCGCTGAACTTCAATGTGGCCACTGACGCCAGCGCCACCTACACCGGTGGCGTACTGACGGTCACCATCAACTACCCCACCAGTAAACTGAATCAAGTGCTGCCGTTCCTGGTGCTGCCGGGGATCGGTTCGGTGCCCAATCTGCCGGCGACCCTTACCGCCCGATCGAGCCTGCAATTTTGAGTTCCGGGGATAAGCTCTTCGGGCGTCTGCTCAACCGCCAACCGCCACAGCCCTCGAACAGTGCGGACACTGCGAGCGTGCAACGTGTCGGTTTGCAATTGCATCTGAATAACGAGGGCCGAGTGATTCACCAGACCGGCCCACTGCGGCATTTGCTGGCGCAACAAATGCCCGGCAAACAGGCTCCGCATCTGCTCGATTACCTCATGCCCCATAGCGGCCTGTCGGTCGAAGGCGCGCCTGCCGAGTGGCAGGGGCAGAGCCTGGACCTGGATTTTTTCAGCCTCGGCGAACAACCGCTGCATCTGCGTGGCTGGGTGCAGCCGTTGGGCGAAAACTGGTTGTTGCAGTTGATCGACATCGGCGACTTGTTGCTCGAACGCCGACAAGCGCGCAGCCGTGAACAATGCCAGTTGCTCGCGGCGCAGGTCAGCGAACAGTTGCGCCTGTGCAGCCTGACGCGCCTGCCCGAGGTGTTGGCGGAGCAACTGCAAGGCTTGGCCCAGCGTCTTCAGATCCCGTGCATGGCGATGGCCTTGCTCGACGAACAGGCCGAGGGTTGGCTGATCCACCAGCATTACGCGGCCTTCGATGCACCCCGGTTGTGGGACATCGATCAACGCCTGGGCACCGGACTCGACAGTTTGAATGGCTCCACCCCCCAGAAACTGACCCCCAGTGAACATCCGCGCCTGCAAAGCATCTTCGGCAATGCCGAAGGGTTCGCGGTGCCTTACCACAATGCCCAGGGGGTGGTCGCCTGGTTGCTCTGTGGTTTCTATTCTGTGCAACAGCGTGCCCCCGACCTGAGCGAGCGCGACTGGTTGCAACTCGCCGCCGCCCTGGCCGGGCCGCTGCTTGAGCGCTTGCGCGAGCATCAGCACCATCTGCAACTGGAGCGGCTAGAGTCTCTGCAAGCCTTGCTCGGCACCGGCTGGTGGGAGATCTTCAGCGACCAGGCCGAGGTGCAATTGGCGCCGTCGCTCGCCAATACGCTAAACCTTGCGAGCGCTCGTTTGCCGCTGCACGACTGGCTCGAGCAGATCCACCCCGCCGACCGTGAAGAGCTGACGATTCGCCTGCAAACCTTGCAGGACGAGGGCGCGCCATTGCTGCTGTGCGTGCGCCTGCATCGCCCCGATGTGGCGCAAACGCCGATCTGGTATCGACTGCAAGGCCAGGCCCTGGGCGTAGGCAGAAACCGGCGGCTGGTGGGTTTCATGCTCGACATCAGTGACATCAAGAATCAGCAGCAGAACGCCGCGGCCGCCCATGCCCGGCTGGACAACCTGATCGCCAGTTCACCGGCGGTGATCTACGTGCAGCGCTATGTCGAAGGTGCGCTGCAACCGACATTTTTCAGCGACAGCCTGTTGCCGCTGCTCGGTTGGTCACTCGCCGATTGTGCCGCCGGCACGCTGGTGGAATGGGTACATCCTGAGGACCGCGACGGCTATTTCGAACGCACCCGGCAACTGCTGCGCGAAGGTTCAGTGCGTGCGCGTTATCGGCTGCGCGACAGTCATGGCGATTACCACTGGCTGCTCGATGAGGCCAAATTGCTGCGCGACGATCTCGGGCTGCCGGTGGAAGCCGTGGGGCTGTGGCTGGATGTCACCGAAGCGACCCTGGCCGCCGAGAAAGTAAAACAGAGTGAAGAGCGCTATCGGATCCTGGTGGAAGATTCCCCGGCGATGATCTGCCGCTACCTTCCAGACCTGACGCTGACCTTCGGCAACCGCCCGCTGGCGACCTACCTGGAATGCCAGCCCGAGCAATTGCCGGGGGTGAACCTGGGCACCTGGATGTCGCCCGTACAGCGCGAAGCGTTCCTCCAGCGGCTCAGTCACCTGAGCCCGGAGTTCCCGGTCAGCACCGCGGAAATCAACCTGCAACTGCCGGGCCGGGAACACGCCTGGTGGGTCTGGTCGGATCGCGGGGTGTTCGACGAGCAGGGTCGCTTGCTGGAGATTCAAGCCGTGGGCCGTGACAACACCGAAGTCCGGCGCGCCCAGCAACAGCTCACCCAAAGCGCAAAAATGGCCACCCTCGGCGAAATGGCCACCGGGCTGGCCCATGAAATCAATCAGCCGTTGAACGTGATGCGCATGGCCATCGTCAATGTGCTCAAGCGCTTGAGCAATGGCGATGCGCAAATCGATTACCTGACAGACAAGCTCAACCGCATCGACGCGCAAGTCCAGCGCGCGGCGCGGGTGGTTGATCACATGCGGGTGTTCGGCCGGCGTTCGGAGATCGAGCAGCACCCGTTCAATCCGGCTCAAGCCATCGAGGGCACGCTGTCGCTGCTGTCCGAAGGCATGCGCGGCAAAGGGATCGAGCTGCGGGTCAGCGAGACCGGTTTTGAGGTGCAGGTGCGCGGTTACGTCGATCAATTGGAACAGGTGCTGATCAATCTGATGGTCAATGCGCGGGATGCGCTGCTGAGCAAACGCGAGGCCGACCGGGAGTTCAAACCGTGGATTTCTGTGTATGCCGAACGTGATGAATACTCGGTGCGACTGTGGGTCGAGGACAACGGCGGTGGTATCGATCCGAGGCTGCTGGAGCGGATTTTCGAACCCTTCTTCACCACCAAACCGGTGGGCGTCGGCACCGGCCTCGGGTTGTCGGTGAGTTACGGCATCGTCGCAAACATGGGCGGTCAGTTGAGTGTCAGAAACTCGACCGAGGGCGCGCGGTTTTGTATCGAGTTGCCGATTGTCGCGGGCGATCAGATCACCAGCGTCGCGCGCCCTGAGTGACAGCTAAGATTGGCGCCGACGTCGACCTTGTTCAAATCGATCCCAAGGCTTAACAGCAAGGTGTTGATCAAGCTGTCGAGCAATGGGCTGAGCACGCTGTTGATCGCGCTGATCAGCAAGGTGGTGACGCTGCTCAGGATCGTCCCCAGACCGCTGACGAGACTGCCCGACGGGCCATACATGTCCACGTGAATGTTAAGCGGGGTGTTGAGCAGATTGCTGACAATGCTGCTGGTGGTGAACGAGTAGTAGAACGGTGGCTGGTTGATTTCCGGCAGGCTGGTGGCGGGTGGTGCGGAGTAGACGTGGGAAATGTTGGCGTTCGCCGCCACGCTGGTGTCGGCAACGATATCGATGCCGCCACCGACGCCGGGCACACGCGGATCGCAGGTAATGGGCAACAACAGAAGCCGGCGACAGGTTTTGATCCCGATATCGATGACCTTCAACGGCTGCACCGTGACCGTCGGCGGCGTGGTGTTGCTGCCGAACATGCTGGCCGAGTCGATCCGGCCGATTTTCAGGTTCACCAGCGATGTGCTGGTGCTGGTGGTCAGGGTTTTGTTGGTGTTGCTGAGGCAACTGTAGGCCGTGACGTAACTGCTGGCGCTGGCGACGTCCAGCGCCACGTCGAGCCGTATCGGCCCCGGCAACACGATGATGTCGGGTGTCTGGCAGGGCACGCCCAAGGCACAGGTCAGTGAATTGAGCACCGCCACCAGGTTGAGATTGAGCAACGCGTTTAGGGTGTTGGTCAGCGGTCCTGCGAGATCGGTCACCGCATTGACCAGCGCCACAATGGCGTCGAGCGCCGGCAAGTCGATCGACAGCAAGGTGCGAACCTGCGCGGTTCTCACATAGATCCGGTTGGGTCCCAGCGGATCCAGCGCCGCGTTTTTCGGGTTGCCGATTGCCGAGAGTTGCGGCGGCTCCAGGACCTGCACCCGGGCCGTGATTTGCGCCAGCCCCGCCAGATTGATCGGCAGCGTTGCCACCAGACCGTTTTTCTTGTTGGCCAGTTGCACGATGCCTTCGATCAGGTTGAACACGCTCACGTTAGTCGCCAACGCCGACATGTTGCTGCCGTTCTCGACGTGCAGCATATTGCCCAGCACCACGGTCGTTGAGCCCGCGGCAACCTTGAGTGCTTGCAGCCCGACGATGGTCGCCGTCGCGCCAAGGGTGCCGCCGGGGTCCAGCACATTGACGGCGGTCTGGATCAGCTGGCTGACGGCCACCGAAGTGCCCAATACCTGGTCATACCCGGCGGCGCTGAGACCGAGGTCGACCTTCAGTCGATCGAGGTAACCGAGCAGGCTGATATTGGTGTTCATCAACCCCTGCCAGCCCGCCACAGAGAGATTCAGATTGCCGCCCAGCAACCCGCCGAACAGTGCATTGAGGGTTGCCGACTTACTGGTATCGATAGTCAACACCGTACTGCGGATGGTCAACGAGGCCAGCGGTGGCGGCAACGCTGCGACGGCGGTCGCGGTCAGGTTAAGGGTCGCCCCGGCTGGAGCGCCGTCGAACAGGGCGCCAATGCCACCGGCGAAACTCTGCGGGATCGAATGGCTGGCGAGTACCCGAATGGCTTCGCTGCTGCTCGGATCAGCCGTAAAAACCCGAAGATTGTTGGCGTCCAGAGCCAAGGTGCCACAGGCCACCGTCAGGCTGCGCGTGGGGTCAGGAAGGGTGAAATTGTTGCGGTTTGCGCTGGCGGTGGCATAGGCGGTCGCGGTGGCACCCACGGCGCAATCGCCGTTGCGCGTGGCAGCCTCCAGCGCGGCCATGTCCGCCACTCGTTGCAAGCTGCGTTTTTCCAGATACAGGCGGCCGCTGTCGATCACGACCAGCAGAAACACCAAGGCCATGCCCAGGGTCACCACGGCCATCAAACCGATCGCTCCCCGTTGCCGGGCCGGGCTACGAAACTGCAAGCAGGGAGACATGACGCACTCCTTTGCCGGCGCACTGCCGAGGGCTACCTCCATTGGTGAGAAGCAGTGTAGACAAGGGTTCGCCAGATTGCTGGCAACATGCCATCCAAGACAACAAAAACCCAATGTGGGAATGGACTTATTTTGGGCTTGTATGACGACGAAGATCCTGTAGGAGCGAGGCTTCCCCGCGAAGAAAATACCGCGGTTTTTCAGGCATTACGCGTTATCGTTCTTCGCGGGGAAGCCTCGCTCCTACAGGGGGCTGTGGTGTTGGATCGCTCAGCGTTTAGTGCGGTGGATAGTTAGCCAATATCCGTCCGACCGTCTCGTGGATTTTATTGCTGCGATCCTGCGGGTTCGGTGTGCGGCTGAGCGTCTGCTCGTCGCTGCCGCGCCATACCAGTTTGCCGTCCTTGCCATCGAGCAGGTCGATCTGGATGGTCGCTACCTTATAGCTGACGTTGCGGGTTTCGGTGTACATCGGCCCGCCCCAGTAGCCGTACCATGGGCCACCATAACCGCCGCCATAGTTAGTGCTCACCTGTTGCTGGCGGTCTTCGACGATCAGGTAGGCCTGCACTTTCAGATCCGAACTGGCACCGGCGGCGGCCGGACGCAAGCCACGCTGATCCAGCTGATCGGCAACGGATTGGCGGATACGTTGTTCGGTCAGATCACTCTTGATCCGTGGGTCATTGGGACGGTATTGCACGGCGGGCTCTTTCCAGCTCCAGCTACGGTAGGCAGCAAAGTCGCGGCTGGCATCGAAGTCATGATTGACCTGGTTGGCGGCGCAGGCAGTGAGCAGCGCGGCCATGGCCAGTAAAGCGAGGCGGCGGAACATGATTTTTCTCCGATAGAAGACATGCACCTGCGGGAGGCTTCTTGTACGGGAAGCTAATTAGGAGGATACGCCGACATGGCCTTTTCGACAGCTTCGCGTATGGCATCGGCACGCTCGCTCTGGCTGCCCTGATTGCTGGTTTCGGCACTGGCACTCCACACTGGCTGACCGGTGCCCGCGTCGAACAGATCGACCTGCACCACCACGACTTGTACCTGATAAGTACGGATGACCGGCACGGTGTTGTACATCCCGTAACCGCTGCCGTAGCGGTTGTAACCGCCATAACCACCGCCGTAGTAACCGCCACCGTAACCATAGTCGTCCTGAACCTGACGCAAGCGGGTTTCCAGGCGCAAATCGGCACTGACCAACAGGTCCGCCGGACGGTTGTCGTGCAGCGGGCGCAAGCCGCGTTGATCGAGGGCATTGCTAACCGCTTCGGCCACCTGCGCCGAATCGGCCCAGGCAGTGCCCGGTGGCAGGCGCCCGTTGAGCCAGGTCCAGCTGCGATAGCGCCCGTAATCCCGTGGCGGCGCCGGGTAGGCGCTGCGGTCGAAGGTGGTGGCGGCCTGGGGCGGTGCCGGTGGCAGGGGATTGGATGTCGCGACATAAGGGTTGCTGCCCTGACAGGCCGCCAACCCGAGACAGATCACCAGTAACCCTGAACGACTTTTCATTACGAGCTCCGGTCAGATCGGCCGACAGATCCAGTGCAAATAGCGCCCAAGCCCGGCGAAGCTTGGGTGGCGGCGGTGAGCCAGTTCCATTTCCAGCAAGTCCGGCAGTTCGACGCGGGCCTGGAATTCCACCGGCATGTAGTCGTAAAAAACCCGCACCCCACTCTGGGTTTCGACCTGCCACATGCTCTCAAGTTGCGCCGCCAGTTCCCGTGGATCCAGCGGCTGCTGCGGGGTCAGGCTCTGCTTCTCACCGGCCATGTCATTCTTGCGCATCTTGCGGAAATGACCCTTGAGCAGGTTGCGGTAGATCAACGCATCGCGGTTGTAGAACGCCAGGGACAACCAGCCATCCGGCTTCGTCAACTGATGCAGCACCGGCAAAATCGCATGGGGTTCGGCCAGCCATTCCAGCACGGCGTGGCACAGCACCAGGTCGTAGGGTTCGGTGAGCTGACCGAGCAGATCCTGCCATGGCGCCTGAATGAACGTCGCCGTCTGCCCCGCTTCGGCGAAGCGCTGACGGGCGCCTTCAAGCATCGGTTCGGCGGGCTCGGCGAGGGTCACCTGATGACCGCGCTCGGCCAGCCACAACGACATGTGGCCCAGACCGGCGCCGATGTCCAGTACGCGCAACGGGCGGTCCGGCAGGGCTTCAGCCAGGTCGGCCTGCAGCACCGCGAGACGGATTGCACCTTTGGCGCCACCGTAGATTTTTTCGGCGAAACGAGTCGCCAGCTGATCGAAATGACGGTCGCTCATCAGCTGAACCGCCGTTCGCTGTCCGCGAGTTTGCTGCGCACCACTTCATTCATGTCCAACCCCAACTCGCTGCACAGCAGCAATAGATACAGCACGATGTCGCCGATTTCCTGCCCGGCATGGGCGAGCTTGTCCGCCGGTAACTGGCGCGACTGGTCTTCGCTCAGCCACTGGAAAATCTCCACCAGCTCGGACATTTCCACGCTCGCGGCCATGGCCAGGTTTTTCGGGCTGTGAAATTGCCGCCAGTCATTGCGGTCGCGAATGGCGTGCAGGCGTTCGGTCAGTTCAACAAGGTTCATCGGGCTCTCCTGAAGGCGTATAGCTTCCGGGGGATGGCGGGTGAAGGCAAGTGGAAGCGTTGTGCCTGCGCACTTTGCGCCATACTCCAAAAGATCGCAGCCTTCGGCAGCTCCTACGGGAACTCGACAGCACGATTAATAGCCCAAGGCTCGGATCCGGCAACCACGCCACCACTCCATCAGGACGTACACATGCAGGTAGAAAGCTTTTTCGAATGGCTCGGCCAGATAATCGGTTCGGCTATCCGGTTCATCATCGACGCCCTCAGTGGTCTGTTCAACCTGTTGAGCAACGCCGGCAGCAATTTTGTCGAAGGGTTGGCCCAGGCACTGGGCATGGACACTTCGATCGTCAGCATCATCACGCTGATCATTGGGCTGATACTGTTGTGGGCAGCGATCCGCGCCTTCATGAACGCGTCGATCATCATGGGGATTATCTGGTTGTTGCTGGGGTTGTGGTTGCTGAGCTGGATTATTCATTAAGGTAACCCACCATCAATGTGGGAGCGGGCTTGCTCGCGAAAGCGGTGTGTCAGTCGACTGACATGTTGAATGTAAGAAAGCCTTCGCGAGCAAGCCCGCTCCCACATTAGATCTCTGATGTTTTGTAGATTGCGTTCGCTTAGCTGAACACAATCTGCCGCTACAATGCAGGCGCCCCCAAGGAGCCTGCATGTCCAACCTGATTGCCGACTGGCGCGACCGTCCGACCCATCGTCGAGTCTGGGCGCTCGCCGCCCCGATGATTCTCTCGAACATTTCCGTACCGCTGGTAGCGCTGGTCGACAGTACCGTCGTCGGCCATCTGCCCCATGCTCATCAACTCGGCGCTGTCGCGGTGGGCGCCAGTCTGTACACCTTTCTCGCCTGGGCCATGAGTTTTCTGCGCATGGGTTCCACCGGGTTCGCCGCCCAGGCTGCCGGGCGCGGGGATGGCGCAGCGTTGCGGCAGATTTTGCTCCAGGGTTTATTGTTGGCCATGGGCCTGGCCCTGCTGTTGGGGGCGCTGGGCGTGCCGTTGAGCGGGGTCGCGTTGCACTTCATGCAACCGTCGGCGGAGCTGGATCAGCTCACCCGCGAGTTCTTCCACACGCGGCTGTTCGGGTTGCCGGCGGCGCTGGCCAGCTACGCACTGGTGGGCTGGTTCCTCGGCACTCAGAATGCTCGGGCGCCGCTGGCGATTCTGCTGAGCACCAACTTGATCAACATCGCGCTGAACCTCTGGTTCGTGCTCGGTCTGGAGTGGGGCGTGGTCGGCGCGGCCCGGGCCTCGGTGATCGCCGAGTGGACCGGCGCGCTGGTCGGCCTGTTCATGACCCGCAAGGCTCTGCGCGCTTATCCCGGCCATATCGCCTGGGCCGCGCTGGCGTTGTGGCAGAGCTGGCGCCCATTGCTGGCGGTCAATCGCGACATTTTCATCCGCAGCCTGGCGTTGCAGTCGGTATTTTTCCTGATCACCGTGCAGGGCGCGCGGCTGGGCGATGCCACCGTCGCCGCCAATGCATTGCTGCTTAACGGTCTGCTGCTGACCGCCCACGCTCTGGACGGTCTGGCTCATGCCGTAGAAGCCCTGTGCGGACACGCCATCGGTGCTCGCGACCGAGAGGCCCTGCGCCACTCATTGGTGGTGGCGTGCGGTTGGTCATTGCTGGCGAGTGTGGGATTTGCCTTGCTGTTTCTGTTCGCCGGGCACCTGTTCATCGAGATGCAGACCGACATCCAGAGCGTGCGCGACACCGCCTTCCTTTACCTGCCTTACCTCGCGGTACTGCCGCTGATTGCCGTCTGGAGTTACCTGCTCGACGGTCTGTTCATCGGCGCCACCCGCGCCTGGGAAATGCGCAACGGCATGCTACTGACGGTGATCCTGCTGCTGCCCTTCGCCTGGGCGCTGCAAGGCTTGGGCAACCATGGACTGTGGATAACCTTCCTGTTGTTCATGTTGATGCGCAGTCTGATCCTTGGCGCGTTCGCCTGGTACTTGCGCAAGCACGACAGCTGGCTCAACGGATGACGAGGGTCAGCTTCAGGCTTGATCGTTCTGCCATAGATTACGCAGGCTATCGAGACGCTCCTGCTGGGTGGCTCCCGACAACGGCTGCCCGGCCACTGCGTCGGGATGCTGCAAGCGCAACCATAACCAGCCATCGAGCACCGGACGTTCGCTGAAACCCAGCGCCAGCCCTTCCTGCAGGTAAGCCCACAAGGTGTAGTAGTCGGTGCCGGTGGATCGGCTCCAGTGCCAGGCGTGTTGTTCCAGCAGGCAGGTTTGCAAGGTATCTCGCTGACGCGGGGTAAGGTTTTCTTCGATGGCCAGTGGCCGGACGGCAAGCTGCGGGTTCAACAACTGCTGCCAGCCTTGACAGCCAATGGCCCGGTCGGCCCAGGTGCCGCCGAACCAGCGCAACTGCTCGATCGGACCTAGCCAGCGACTCAGCTCCTGCGCATCGCAGGCATCGAAAAAATAACTCGCCGTGTGTGGATTGTAGTAACTCAACAAAGCCCGGTGATGCAGACCCAAGGTGACCACGAGCATGCGTCGCAAATGCTCCAGCAGCTGCGATGGCGATGCTTCACTGACCAGCAGTAACCCGCTCCAGGCATGGGGTGCACTTTGGCACAGTTCGGCCAGTGCCGGGCACTCGCGAAGGTCGACCAGCACCGGCCCGAGTTCACGCAACGGGTGAAATTCGGTGCCTTCGAACAGGCGGAACCATCGAGCATGAGCAAACTGTTGCCGTAAACTCGCACCGGCCTGAGGCATGCCTGGCACATCGAGCAACAGCCATTGCGGGGCCGAGTCGGTCGCCTGAGCGGCGATCATGCCGCACCACTCTGGCCAAGCTGCATCGCCGCCCGGCAGGTACAAAAGGACTGCGCGCAATGACTGAAACTGCCGCCGCCGGGCAGCAGGCACAGGAGCACCAAGGGTTCGCTGGCTTGCAGCAAGCCCTGCAAGCCCTCGATCGCCGGGCTAACATCGGTCGTCAAAGAGGGTTGCAGGTCGGGCATGACTGGCTCTGCGCTCGACGCTGCGCCGGGAAGAAATCCGCTGATCACGGGTTGGTCCGGGTCGCCTTCGATAAAGCTCACCAGCACCTGCGCGCCTTCACTCAACGGCAAGGTGCCCGCGCCGTCCAGCTCGGGAGCCAACGGCAACCAGCAGTGGCTGGGCGCTGCGCCCTCACCCTGATAAAGCCAGTCAAACTGCACCGCTACCGGTCTGGACAGATCCGGTTGAGACTCATCGACCTCGACCACCCACGCCCGCTGCAGGCTGTGCATCCTGGGTTTCACGACCGAATCAGCCGCCACGAAAGGCATTTCCTGCACAACGGCGCGCAGTTGGTTGCTATAAGGAAGCCCCGGTTCCTGCCCTCCCAGATGTTCGACACGGGTCAGTAGCCAGAGACGATTCCAGTCCACGCTCGGATGGCCGGACAGCGGCATCAGTTGACCACTGCGCAATGTCGCCAGATTCGTCTGGCCTTCGGCGATCTGCCCGCAACCGTGAAGCTTGAACTGATGCACTCCTGGCCGCTCGCCCTCCCCCTCGAAGTTGCCTTCTTCGCCACAGCGAAACTGCCCATCACCGAACACCAGACAGTGTCCGCGTGCGCAGTGTTCGAAGGAGTAATGAAGCCGCGCCTGGGCGCACAGACGCTGGAGAAATTGCAGGTCCGATTCCCGGTACTGCGTGCAGAAATCACGGGGCGGGTAATCGCCACTCAGGTCGAAGCGCTGATCCTGGCCGGTAATGCCGTGCTCCTTGAGCACCTGAGCGAGAATCTCCGGCACCGAACGATGGCTGAAGATTCGTTGATTGAAGCGCTGGGCCAGACATGCCAGCCTGGGACCCAGACGGACACGACAGAGCCTGGGCTCACCGCCATGGCCGAGCTGAACGAGGCCAAGCAACTGCCCGTGAATACCCTGCCCCTCAGGCCCGAAGTGCAAAAAGGCCGAGCGGTACAGCAGGCTTGCGAGGTCCAGCGTCGGGTCACTGTTCAGCAGATCCACGTCGAACATAAAAGGCTCGCTGATGGCTTCGCTACCGGTAAAGGCCAAGACCTCAAAGGGGTCGGGAAGACCCGCTATATCCAGACGAAATGATGGCTCGTTGGCTGGATCGAACATCGGCGATTCTCTACAGGAGGGGCGGCCGGGGATTCTCGCTGAGAGACATGGCCGAGTAGAGTGCCGAAGTACAACTTAGGAAATGACCTACGCGAAAAGAAGACCACATCGCTGGATAGCCCGGTCTGTGGGTCATTTCGCTTGAAAAGAGAGAAGTGTCGCACCAGGTCATCTGAAATTTCCCCAACGTATGGAGAATTTTCAGACAACCCGATGAGAACGGAACCTTACCTCAAGAAGACAGGTAAGACGAACGGGTCAGGCCCAGACGTAAGGCATCGAGGAACTGGGTGCGCTCGGCGGCGCTGATGCGGGCGCTGGCGCACTTGTCGCGGTAGTGGGTCATCAGCTCTTCCGGCGACAAGTGTACGTAACGCAGCATGTCTTCGATGGTGTCGTGGGTTTCGATACCGGCGTGGTACACGCTACCGTCGGCGTTCTGGTAGATGTTCACCGAGTCGGTGTCACCGAACAGGTTGTGCATGTCGCCGAGAATTTCCTGGTAGGCACCAACGAGGAAAATCCCCAGCAGATAGTCTTCACCTTCGTTCAAACCGTGTACCGGCAGGCTGGTTTCGATGCTCTGCTCATCGACGTATTGCTTGATCTTGCCGTCGGAGTCGCAGGTCAGGTCTTGCAGCACCGCACGGCGCAGCGGCTCTTCGTCGAGACGGTGCAGCGGCAGGATCGGCAGGACCTGGCCGATGGCCCAGGTGTCCGGCAGGCTCTGGAATACCGAGAAATTGCAGATGTACTTGTCGGCCAGCTTGTCGTTGAGTTCGTCGAGCACCTGACGGTGGGAACGCTGACGGGCCTTCAACGAGTTATGCAGGCGGCGGCAAACGGCGAAGTAGCATTGCTCGGCCAGGGCTTTTTGCGCCAGGGTCAGCTTGCCATCGGCGTATTGAGTGGCCACGTCGCTCATGTAGTGCGTGGCGCGCCAGTAGGTCTCGGTGACCATTTCGATGTCGGTCGGGCCGAGCAGGTCAACCAGCCACTGCACGGTTTCCGGCAGCTCTTCCTTGTTATCGATCTTCGGCACGTCGTCGTTGTGTTTCTCGACGTCGGTCACCTGCACCACCAGCATGGCGTGGTGAGCGGTCAGGGAGCGGCCACTTTCAGAGAAGATGTTCGGGTGCGGCAGGCTCTGCGCGTCGCAGAACTCCTTGAGCATCCCGACCACGACACCGGCGTAATCGTCCATGTCGTAGTTGATCGAACTGGCATTACGCGAGTGAGTGCCATCGTAGTCGACACCCAGACCGCCGCCGACGTCGATGTGATCCACCGGCAGACCAAGGTTGCGCAGCTCGCCGTAGTAACGGATCGCTTCCTTGAAGCCGTGCTGGTAGTCCGCCAGGTTGGCAATCTGCGAGCCCATGTGGAAGTGCAGCAGGCGAATGCCCTGATCCAGGCCGGCAGCGCGGAAACGCTCGACCACCGACAGCAGTTGCGCCGCCGACAGGCCGAACTTGGATTTTTCGCCACCGGTGTCTGCCCACTTGCTCGACGCCAGGGACGACAGGCGCACGCGCAGGCCGACCTGCGGCTTGACCTTGAGCGACGCCGCTTCTTCGATCACCAGGCCGACTTCGGATTCTTTCTCGATCACGATGAATACGTTGTGACCGAGCTTCTGGCCCATCAGCGCCAGACGGATGAACTCGCGGTCCTTGTAACCGTTGCAGACGATGGTGCCGCCCTTCGGCGCCAGCGCCAGCACCGCCAGCAGTTCCGGCTTGGAGCCGGCTTCCAGACCGATCGATACGTTCTGGGTGGCAATGATGTTTTCGATCACCGCTTCCTGCTGGTTAACCTTGATCGGGTACAGCGCGGTGTACTTGCTCTGGTATTCCAGGCGTTCGATGTTGGCGTCGAACGCGCCGGTCAGTTGACGCACGCGGTCTTGCAGGATGTCGGGGAAACGCACCAGCAACGGCAAGGACAAACCGCTTTTGCGCAGTTGGTCGACTTGCTCGAACAGGTCGATAGATGAACTGGTCGGGCCGTTCGGACGAACTTCGACGCGACCGGCGTCATTGATCGCGAAATACCCGGCCCCCCAATGGCGAATCCCGTAAACACTGCGGCTGTCCGCAACTGTCCATTGGCTGCCATCGTCTTTGCGTGTGCGTCGTACGGACATCGAAGTCCCCTATAAAGAAGTCATAGAGCGTCGCCTGGGTTCAGGCCGGCGCAGTCTAAAGAATGAAAATGACGATTCGTCAACGAGGGGGTAGACCTCGCTGACCGCAGTGAGTTTAGAAACCGGTCATGAACAGGCTCTGTGAAAACCATGGAGACGACGCCAGCCCGCAATGAAGTCGGGACTGGATCAAGCCGCGGGTGGTTTTCACAGAGGCTGCTAGCCGCCGGACTTCTTCGCCTTGAAACCGTGTTTGATCAGCTCGGCCAAGAGTAGCTCGACATGATCGCCCTGGATTTCGATGATTCCGTCTTTCAACGCCCCACCGGTTCCGCAACGTTTTTTCAACGTGGTGGCCAGTTCCTTGAGCGCGTCTTCGGCCAACGGCACGCCGGTGATGGTGGTCACCGTTTTGCCGCCACGGCCCTTGCTTTCGCGACGCACGCGAGCGATGCCGTCGCCGGCCGGAATAACGGTTTGTTTGCAGATGCAGGCATCCACCGGTTGACTGCAATCCGGGCAATGACGACCTGCGTCGGTGGAAAATACCAGGCCACCAAGGGCGGCGAAGGATGCGGCTTTTTTGGCCACCGGCAATCCTCTTGGGAGGACAAAGACTGGTCGTGGCAGATGCCATCGACCGCGAAGCCCCACTCAGGCAGGGGCAGCGCTACTGAAACGGAAAACCCGGTGTAGGAGCTGACGAGTGCAACGAGGCTGCGATCTTTTGATTTTGACTCAAAAGCTAAAGTCAAAAGATCGCAGCCTACGGCAGCTCCTACAACAAGCATTACCGGTTCAGCTTGAAAAGGTCGCGCAGTGTAACGGCAAAAAGGCCGATTGCTAAGAGCCAATCGGCGCCAATTTATAGCTCTTTTGCGACGTTATTCCCTTGGGCACGAAGATAGCGCTGCAAGGCGGCCAGAGAGTCCGGGCAATAAGGCTTCTGCGTGATTTCCAGCAGGACCTGATCGATCGGGATGAAGCGCGCTTCAAGCACTTCTTCCGGCTGCAGGATCAACGGGCCGTCCCACACCGCCGAAAACGCCGAACACCAGAGTCGGTTGCCGGTGTCCTCGAAGAAAAAGTGATCATGGGCAGTCAGTTCCACACCGCTCACGCCCAGCTCTTCTTCCAGCTCACGGGCCGCCGATTCGGCGTAAGTTTCGGTGGCCAGCACCATGCCGCCGGCCGCCACGTCCCAGTAACCGGGGTAAATCGCTTTGCTCAGGGTACGCCGGTGCACGCACAGCTCACCGGCAGAATTGAACAGCATGATGTAGGTGCCGCGCCCGATCAGCTCGCGTTCGCGCAGGTCGGAGCGGACCAGAGCGCCGAGCAGGTTGTCCTGTTCGTCGACCCAGGCGATCTGTTCGGCATCGGAGGCCGCGCGGTGGGCGGCCTCACGCATGCTATCGATGGAACTATCAACCATGACTCAACCCTGATTGAGCAATTGACGCAAATCGATCACCGCAGCGTTGGCCCGGGAGATGTAATTGGCCATGACCAGCGAGTGGTTAGCCAGCACACCGAAGCCGCTGCCGTTGAGGATCATCGGGCTCCAGACCGGCTCTTGCGAAGCCTCCAGCTCACGAATGATCTGACGCACGCTGACCGTGGCGTTTTTCTTCGCCAGCACATCGGCGAAGTCGACTTCGATGGCGCGCAGCAAGTGGGACAAGGCCCAGGCCTGACCGCGGGCTTCGTAGAACACGTTATCGATCTGCAGCCACGGAGTTTCGACGACTTCTTCGTCAACCTGCGGCACCTGACCGAGCGCCGGGACTTCGGTTTTCAATGCGGTGTTGAGCTTGACCCGGCCGACACTGGCCGACAGCCGTTGCGACAGCGAACCCAAACGGGTTCCCACATCACCCAGCCAGTTGTTCAGGTTGTCGGCGCGGGCATAGAACAGTGCACTTTTCTGGTCAGGACCCGACAGACGAGCCTGATAGCGACTCAGGGAATTGATGCCTTCCTGATACTCGGACTCACTGGATGGCAGCACCCAGCTTTTGTTGTCGAAGTTGAAACGCGGCTCGGCCTTGGCCAGGTCGGCGTCTTCGGCGGATTGTGACTGGGAACGGGCGAAGTCTTTACGCAGCGCACGGCTCAGGTCGCGGACCTGGACCAGCACGCCATATTCCCAGCTCGACATGTTGTCCATCCATAGGCCTGGCGGGAAACGGTCGTTGGAAATATAGCCGCCCGGTTTGGTCAGCAAAGTACCGGCGACGGTCTTGAGGGTTTCCACCGTGGTGTACCCGACCACCATCTGCTTGCCTTCTTTCTCGGCCGCTACTTGGGCATTCTGCTGAACCGGGAACAGCGCCGGTTCCTGGCTCCAGTACCAGCCCAACCCGATCGCTACCAGCAGGTAAAGAACGATTAGCGTAGCCAGCGCCCGGCTGAACAATAGGCCGCCAAGATAACTGCGGGTGGCCGATTTTGGTTCAGCGGCACGCTCAGGCGCGCTGCCTGTGCGGTTCTTCCAGTCCAGCATGGCGATATCCTTTCAATCACTTGAGTTCATCGGTTCGACCACAACCATACAACAACGTGCCTTTGACCGGCACCTGCCGTTGGGCTTATCCCGAAAATTACCGCACGAATCTGCGGCAACCGTTGCCAATGAACTCAAGCATCCATGCCCGCGCTATACGCCAATGACCTTCATTGAAATCTCCCTCACCTGCGCCGAAGCAAAAAGATGGGCGATGCCCTCACCGTCGGTTCGGCGCTGGGCAGCCTGCCCGTCCACAGTCGCGATATACGGCTGCCGCGTCAGCGGCTCGCCCGTTACGCTGTCAACCAGACGGAAGATTCTTGGCCGTCGCGAGGGCTGAACCGGCGGATTTTTCATCAACTCGATGACCGCCTGATCGAATGTGCGCGCTGGCACCACCCAGTCGCCAAAGTCGGCCTCAGCCCGGATCAGCCACCACTCGCCACGCTCGACCTGCTCCAGCACCTCGCTGTCGATATTGATCAGCAGGCCGGCACGCAACTCGTCCAGGCCTTCGATGGGTTGCCGATCGAGCAACGCCTGGCGCACGTAATCCAGTGCTTGCTCACTGGAACAAGCATGTTGGCGCTCCCACGCGGATAGATGAAACTCCTTGACGAGCCTCATCCCTGCTCCTCGGCGCTCCATTCGTCAGAGCCCATGGTTCGGCTGACCTCATGCCGCCAATAGATCCGCCGGTAACTGAAGTGGACCTTCTCCAGCTGAGTGAGGTAAGCAGTGGCGGGATCCTGGCAATGCGGCATGAGCACTTCGGCGCCGATGATCACCGCGTCTTCCAGCTCCATCGTGTAGAAATGCTCCTGAGTGCCATGGGCCGAGGTGCGATACCACTCGACACGGCACTTGCTGAGCAATTCCCCGGAACACAAAGCGATGTTGATCAGCGGCGAAGCCTTGTCGATTGTCTTGGTGATGATCAAGGGCTTGTGCATCCGGCGTCCCGCTCCCGACCCTCTGGGCACGAAAATGCCATGGCTCAGGGCCTGGATCATAATCTGGTCCTCGCGCCCCAATTGGTAGACGTTGCCCACCGATGCCTCGGTGAAGGCCCCGGCGCTGATCAAGCCTTGTCGTTTGCCGTGGAGGGTCATGAAGGCGGGGGTTGGCATGGTGGGGCTCCTTTTTAGTTGGGTTGCGGGGCGGGGAAGTGACTGGGTTCGTCGTACATGTCTTCGATTTCGTCGAAGGGCGTCCAGGGTTTGGCAACTGAGAGGTCAATGAGGTAACGCTCTTCGGTGGGTTTTCTAGAATCCTTGAAGCGGCCGAGTACCAGCACGGCCTGATACTTATCGCCGGCCAGCCAATAAGATCGCCCGGCCAGAATTCCCTGCCGAAGCCACGCCCGCCATTCGGGGGTATCGGCAATCGTGGGATTGTTTCGCAGCAACCTTGGTACCCAACCTTTTTCGCGCCACTGGCCTTGCAGGTCGAGAACAACTTTAAGAGCGTCGTCTATCAGGAGCGGCTCGACCTGTGGGGACATGCGGAGGCTGTAAATGACATTGTCGTTATAACCGACCGTAAAAAAACGCGCCGCAGGCGTGGTGAACCCGAACTGCGGATCGACGAATCGCAACCTTGCATCGGCCTTGGGAATGCCGTAGGTGATGTGCCCGCGTATTGGCGATGTAACAGTGACAGAAGAGTTTCTGCTCAGGTCTTCATACGTCCCTCCCAGCTCAACAACGACTTCAGGCTCGTCCCACAGAGGCTGCGTCAGCTGATGTTTAGCGGCCAGCGCCAGGACCGCCAGAACCAGCAGCCATGCGCCACAATGCCTACCGAACAGCCATGGCCGCAGCTTCATGAGCTTGCACCACGCGATGCTATCTCGCTGATCGACTGCTCCAGGGCACTACGCTGGTGGTCGTTGAGCAGTTGATCAAAGCGTCTCGCGGCCTGGAGCACGAAGGCCATTCGTTGCTTGAGGTCCGACAAATCCGCCAGCGGGTTATTGCCAAAACCGATGGTGCGCCCGTCCTCCACGCGCTGGCATTGGCTGGTGAGCGTCAACTCGATCGCCTGGGCCACACCGGAAGGAAAGCCTGTGACGTAGGCAGCATGATTGCCACGCAGCAACGCCACCAGTTGGCGGTCTTCATAGATGACCGACTGCAGGATGTTTTTCTGCTCATGCCACGCCAGATACTCCACGCTACCGGCTATATCCCCAGCGTCTATAGCTTCGAACGCTAGCAAAATCTCGGGCTGATTCAGCCCAAACTGTAGCTTCTCTCGCTCCACCGGCCACAGCACAGGATATGCCGGATGATCAAAAATTCCTCCTCGAGCGTCCAGGCACTGCTTCAACTCCTCCAACCCACGCTTCGCATAAAACTCATGCAACGGAAAGACATCCAGAAACAACGTGGTATTGCCCAGCGCCATCATGTCGTGCACATGCCGGAACTGCTGTTGAACTAGCGACAAGTCCTCCCCTTGTGAACGGAAATCCACAGAGGGCACCGGATTACGCGAGTCGGCTTCTTTATAGTCATGCAATTCATCTGCCTGCTTGGACATTCTGTCCCGAGTCAATAACCCTGACTCACGCCGGCTTTCCCGCAAACGCTGCAGCGCCTCTCGCTCCTCGCGAATGAGTTCAATACTGTCCGTCGCATGGAGTAATCCACAACCGACCTGCTTTGAGGCAAACGCCGCCAGCCCAGCCCACTGAAACCTTGAGTCATGCAGCCACAATCGGGCGTACGCAGCATTGATCACGCGGTTGCGCTCTACCGGGTCGCCAATCAATACACCATCAGGTGCGACGATTTCTTCCGCCTCTCGCTGGTAGCGACGCCACAGGCATGAGCACGTAAGAATCGGCACGTCGGTAACGAGGGTCTTGCTGCCATAAAGCCGCACCTCATTGCATTCACAGTCAGCAACGGGCGTGCTGTTGTAGTTCAGGCGCTGCTCATCGCAGGGTTGTTCTTTGAAACACTGGGTCATGATTTGTGGGTGGCATCTAAGGGAATCCCTGAACCCTACCAGCCGAAAACCCGTCCGAATCAAGTCCGCAAAAAATCAGAAATCCCTGACAGACAAAACTCGCTGGTCGTAAGGACGTTACGTAAAACCCAAGAGGAAAAATCCTGAAGGACCCAATGCACGGGCATATTCAGATTTCAGACAAGTCCATTCAGACCATCTGGTCAGAATCTGAATGAAGTCGCTTTGCAGATTATTGACATACGACACTCATGCGATCGAAAAGAGGTGCTAGCATAGAGCCACCAGTCGATCTCAGCATGCACCCTAACTAGTAGTCAGGATATGACCGAGCCAGAAGACCCCAGCCGTGAGCGCCTCAAGCACCACTTTGCCCAGCGGGTAATTCATCAGGCACGTCAGATTCTTGAGATATGGCAACGCCTGCAACGTAACGAATGGTCAACCACCGACCTGTCGGAGCTGAGTGAGGCCAATCTGCGCCTGCTGCGCTTTGCCGAACGTTTCGAACAACCGGAACACACCCAACTGGCGCGCCACATCGGCCAATCGCTGGAAGCGGTCGATGCCAATCGCGGACGCCTGAGCAGCGGACTGATCACCGACCTCAATCGCCTGATGCAGCGTCTGTCCCGCACCGGCCTGCGTCATGGTGATCAGCTCGAGCAAACCTTTCTGCCGCCGCTGCGCAAGCCGATCTACGTGATGCTACAGGATCACGACCGGGCCGAGCGGCTGGCCAAACAACTTGAATTCTTCGGGCTCAGCGCTCAATCCCTCGACAGTGTCGCCGCGTTCCACGCCGCGATGGTCGAGCGCTTGCCGGCGGCGATTGTCATGGACGTCGACTTCAGTGGCGCCGGTATCGGCCTGAAACTGGCGGCCGAAGCCCAGGAAGGCCTCGATCAGCCCTTGCCGCTATTGTTTTTCAGCCTGCATGAAACCGATACCCCGACGCGCCTCGCCGCTGTGCGCGCTGGTGGCCAGGAATTTCTCACCGGCACTCTCGAAGCTTCAAGCCTGTTGGAAAAGATCGAAGTCCTGACCTGCGTCGCCCAGTACGAACCTTATAAAGTGCTAATCATCGACGACTCCCGCGCTCAGGCCTTGCACACTGAACGCCTGCTCAACAGCGCCGGGATCATCACGCGGACCTTGATCGAACCGATCCAGGCCATGGCCGAACTGGCGGACTTCCAGCCGGACCTGATCATCCTCGACATGTACATGCCGGCCTGCACCGGTACTGAACTGGCCAAGGTGATCCGGCATAACGACCGCTATGTCAGCGTGCCGATCATTTATCTGTCAGCCGAAGACGACCTGGACAAGCAGCTCGACGCCATGAGCGAGGGCGGCGACGACTTCCTGACCAAGCCGATCAAGCCGCGACACCTCATCACTACCGTGCGCAACCGCGCGGCACGGGCACGCAATCTGAAGGCGCGGATGGTGCGTGACAGCCTGACCGGTTTGTACAACCACACCCACATTCTGCAATTGCTCGAAGACTGTTCATTCCGCGCCCGTCGTGAAAACAAGCCGCTGAGCTTTGCGATGCTCGATATCGATCACTTCAAACGGGTCAACGACAGCCATGGCCATCCCATGGGCGACCGGGTGATCAAGAGCCTGGCGCTGTTCCTCAAGCAACGGTTGCGCAAGACCGACTTCATTGGCCGCTACGGCGGTGAAGAGTTCGCTATCGTCATGCCGGACACTGATATCGAATCAGCCTACAAGGTGCTCGATGAAATCCGTCAGCGCTTTGCCGAAATTCACTACCCGGCCCAGCCGCAGGACCTCTGGTGCACTTTCAGCGCCGGCGTCGTCGAATTGCGCGAAGACTCTGACAGCCTGCTGATGGCCAGCCAGGCTGACGAAGCGCTGTACCGTGCGAAGAACGCCGGACGTAACCGCGTACACGCCGCGCGGGAGTCAAAGCAAAGTGCCACTTTTTCATCGGAATCGACCCATTCGGTCATAACTCTGTAACAGGAACGCAATAACTTCAGGCACTTACCATTCTGCCGTTGGTAGACCATGATGCGCCTGAAGCTGTTGACCAATCTCAATACCCTCCTTTTGGTCGCCGTGTGCGTGGCCCTTGGCGCCACGCTCTGGTGGTCGCAAAAAGCTCTGGAGCGCCCCTATCTATTGATGGAGCGTTATCTGGGACTGTCTCAGCAATTTCAAAATGAAGTGGCACGCAATGTCGAGGATTACCTGGCCAGCGGCGATGCCCTGCGCCTGAGCAGCGCCAGCCAGGCCATCGACGCCTTGCAAAAGGAACTGGGTGAGTTGCCACCGGCATTGGCCGACACCTTGCGCCCGAGCCTGACGAATCTGAATGAATTCAGCAAAACCGACCTGTTGGCTGCCGGCAAACTCGCCGGTGACCCGCAAGCGCTATTGCTGCAAGCCGAACGCGAACTCGGCGCCAGCCTCGATCAGCTCAGCCAATACGCCAGCGGTAATGCGGTGTACCTGACCCCCTTGCTCACTGCGTCCCAACACTTGGGCAAACTGTCTCTGGCTCGGGGAAAACTGGTCAGCAGTGGTCGTAGCGAACTGGCCGCCGATGTCGAGCGCGAAGTCAGCAATATCCGCACACAGGCCGAACAACTGAACGCCTTGCCGCTACTCGGCGTGACCAGCAGCAGTGAATCGAACACCGATGACTTCGCCGCAATGATGGGGCTGGAGAACACCGAGAAAACCGTCGCCGAAGATGCCGGTGTCGGCCTCAAGCGTGAACTCAACAGCCTGCTCACCCGCTACCCTTCGGAACTGGCGCGCACTCGCGAACAGATCCAGAAACGCGCCGACCTCAGCGCCGCGACGCACCTGAAAATCACCGCCGTGCAGCAGGCGATTGCCGGACTGGAACCGGTGGTGCGCGCCCAGCACGGGCAAATCCAGAGCGAAGTGCGGCTGATGCAGGGGGTGATGATCGGGCTGATCCTGTTGATCGCATTGCTCATCGATACCTTGCAGCGACGCCTGGCCCGAACCCTGACCAACCTCGCCCCGGCGTTGTCGACTTGGGCCGAAGGTGACTTCAGTCGCGACATTCAACTGGGCGCGACCAACCGCGAACTGCATGACATTCAAGCCTCGCTCAATCGCTTGCGCGCCTATCTGGTCGACCTGGTAGGCACCATTCGCCTCAACGCCGAACAAGTCGCCGGCAGCAGCCGGACGCTGGCCGAGTTGAGCAATGACCTGCACAGCGGCGCCGAGCATCAGGCCGGCGACACTGCGTTGATCCGCGACTCTCTTGGCGAACTCGAAGCGACGATTCAACAAGTCGCCGGTGACGCCAGCCAGGCCGCCGACGCCAGCCGCCATGCCGGACTGGCGGTTGAGCACGGTCAGAAAGTGATCGGCCTGAGCCTCACCGGGCTGCATGCGCTGGTGGGTGAAGTGCAAGGCAACGCACAGATGATCGAACATCTGGCCGAAGAGTCGGCGACCATCGGCGGTGTGCTGACGGTGATTCGCTCGATTGCCGACCAGACCAACCTGCTGGCCCTGAATGCCGCCATCGAAGCGGCCCGCGCCGGAGAAATGGGCCGAGGGTTTGCGGTAGTGGCCGAAGAGGTTCGCTCACTGGCGCAACGCACTGCCGGAGCGACAGCAGAGATTCAGACGTTGATTGCCGGCCTGCAAACCGCCGCCCGGCAATCGGTCGAAGGCATGCGTGCTCAGGTCGAACATGCCGAAGCCACGGCCAATCAGGCCCAGGCTGCCGATGGCGCGCTGGATAAAATCGTTGGGGCGATCCAAACCATCTCCGACACCGCCGTGCGCATCGCCGATGTCACTGCCCAGCAGAGCGGCGCTGTCAGCGAAATTCGCGATCACAGTGAGCGGATTCATCGATTGGGTGGGGATAACTTGCTGCGCATCGGCGAGGGGCGGGAGCAAGGGGAGAATTTGTTGGTGTTGGGTGGACGGTTGCATACAGCCGTTCAGGCTTTCCGCGTCTGATAATCCGCCATCGCGGGCAAGCCCGCGATGGCGTCAGAACAACCACCGCAAGATGCCCCACCCTGCACACCCCGCCACTGTCCGCTATCATGCCCACACTTTCGATACGCGAGATTGTCATGCGCCGTTTGCTCTGCCTGCTGTTTTTAGTGCTCGCCCTGCCGGCCTCTGCCGCCGGGTTGCTGGACAGTCGGCCCAGTTCCAGCCTGGGTTCGATCAACAACAGCGCGGACTTCCTGCCGGTGCGCGAAGCCTTTCAGTTGAGCCTGGTAGAAAGCACGCCGCAATCGATCAAGCTGCGTTTCGTCGCTACCGAGGGTTACTACCTCTATCGTCATCGCTTCCAGTTTCGCGCCGAACCGGCTGACATTAGCCTCGGTACAGCGCAACTGCCCAAGGGCGAACAGAAGCACGATGAGTACTTCGGCGACGTCGAGGTGTACCACGGGATTCTCGATGTAGAACTGCCGCGCACCGACTCGCGCGCCTTTACGCTGGCCGTGACCTATCAAGGCTGCGCCGACAAAGGCCTGTGCTATCCACCCGAGACCGAGCGCCTGAGTATTGATGGCAGCGGCGCCGCGACCACCGCCTGGAGCTGGCGCGAACTGGCGCTGTTTTTCCTCGCAGGTGTTGGCCTGACCTTCACCCCCTGCGTGCTGCCGATGCTGCCGATCCTCTCCGGGGTGGTCCTGCGTGGGCAGGTCGGTGGTTTACGCGGCTTCAATCTGTCGCTGGCTTATGTGCTACCGATGGCCCTCTGTTTCGCCCTGCTCGGTGCCTTGATGGGAATGTTTGGCGCGCAGCTGAATCTTCAGGCGCGCTTGCAGTCGGCCTGGGTGCTGGTGCCGTTCGCGATGTTTTTCGCGGTGTTTGCCCTGGCCATGTTTGGCGTATTCGAACTGAAACTTCCCCACGTCATCAGCAGCCGCCTGGACCGAATTGCCGGGCGTACCGAAGGCGGCTCACTGTGGGGCGCGGCGGTGCTGGGCGTGGTGTCGAGCCTGCTGGTTTCGCCATGTGTCTCGGCACCACTGGCTGGCGCGCTGCTGTACATCAGCGCTAGCGGCGATGCTCTGGGCGGCGGATTGAAATTGTTCATGCTTGGCCTGGGCATGGGTGCGCCGCTGTTACTGGTGGCGACCGGCGGCGCGGCCTGGCTGCCGAAAAGCGGTCCGTGGCTGATCTACGTGAAAAACGCGATTGGTGTGCTGCTACTGGGGCTGGCGATCGCTTTGCTCAGCCGGGTATTGCCAGGCCAGATCACGTTGCTGTTGATCGGCTTGCTCGCCGGTGGCGTCGGGTTGTTTATGGGCGCGCTGGAATTCGTCTATAAACCGCCGAGACAACGTCTGGGGCAATTGCTCGGGATGCTCCTGTTGTTTTATGCCCTGGCCTGTTGGTACGGCGCATTCAGCGGCCAGACCGATCCGCTCAACCCCATTGGCCAACCGCGTATCGTCGTGGACAACGGTCAACCGCAAATCGTCGGCAACTGGCAAACCATCACCACCCCAGCCGAACTGGACCGCGTACTCGCCGAAGCCAAATCCTCCGGCACGCCACTGCTGCTCGACTGGTACGCCGACTGGTGCATCAGTTGCAAAGTCATCGAACACGAAGTCCTCAACGATGCCAAGGTCGTCGAACGCCTCAAAGGCTATCGACTGATCCGTTTCGACATCACCGCCAGCAACGCCGAACAACGCGCCCTGCTCGACCGCTACAAGCTATTCGGCCCTCCGGCGCTGATGTTTTTCGGCAAGGATGGCGTCGAACGTACCGATGCGCGGGTGATCGGCGAGATCAGTGCGAAAAACTTCGCCGAACGCGTTGCACAAGTAAATGACCGGATTTAATCACCCGGTCACATATTTCGCGCAAACATCGGCCATCGTGCTGGCTATTGCATAGAACTGGACAGTCACAAAGGCTTTGCGGCATAGTCGCGGGGTTCTGACAATTGCACACAGATCACAAAGGAGCAGCAGATGGCGACCCTATTGGTTTTACACGGCCCCAACCTGAACCTGCTCGGCACCCGGGAACCGGGCGTCTACGGTGCAACCACTCTGGCGCAGATCAACCAGGACCTGGAACAGCGGGCACGCAATGCCGGCCACCATTTGCTCTACCTGCAAAGCAACGCCGAATACGAATTGATCGACCGCATCCACGCCGCTCGCGACGAAGGTGTGGACTTCATTCTGATCAATCCAGCAGCTTTTACGCATACAAGTGTCGCATTACGTGACGCGCTGCTGGCAGTGAGCATCCCATTCATCGAAGTGCATTTGTCCAACGTGCATAAACGCGAACCTTTCCGCCATCACTCTTACTTCTCCGACGTTGCGGTGGGAGTGATCTGCGGCCTTGGCGCCAGCGGTTATCGACTGGCTCTGGAGGCTGCACTAGAGCAGCTTGAAAGACAGGCAACGGCTTGAACAACCAGCTACACGCCCCTGACCGACCCTTGGGAGTTGATGATTCATGGATATCCGTAAAGTTAAGAAACTGATCGAATTGCTGGAAGAATCCGGTATCGACGAGCTCGAGATCAAAGAAGGCGAAGAGTCCGTACGCATCAGCCGTCACAGCAAGACGCCGGCTCAGCAGTACTACGCTCCGGCTCCGATGCATGCTCCGGCGCCTGCGCCTGTTGCTGCAGCTCCGGTTGCCGCTGCTGCAGCCCCTGCAGCTCCGGCTGCGCCAACGCTGAACGGCAACGTTTCCCGTTCGCCGATGGTCGGCACTTTCTATCGCAAGTCTTCACCGTCCTCGCCGTCCTTCGTTGAAGTCGGCCAGACCGTGAAGAAAGGCGACACCCTGTGCATCGTCGAAGCCATGAAGATGATGAACCACATCGAAGCCGATTTCAGCGGTGTGATCGAATCCATCCTCGTCGAAGACGGCCAGCCGGTTGAGTACGACCAACCGCTGTTCACCATCGTTTGAATCGTGGAGAGCCTTTGATGACTGCGAAGTTGGAAAAAGTTCTGATCGCCAACCGCGGTGAGATCGCCCTGCGGATTCTGCGCGCTTGCAAAGAGATGGGCATCAAGACTGTCGCCGTTTACTCCAAGGCCGACAAAGAGCTGATGCACCTGGGCCTGGCAGATGAATCCGTCTGCATCGGTCCGGCCTCGGCCGCGCACTCTTACCTGCACATTCCGGCCATCATCGCCGCCGCCGAAGTGACCGGCGCGACCGCCATTCACCCAGGCTACGGTTTCCTTGCGGAAAACGCCGATTTCGCCGAACAGGTGGAAAAATCCGGGTTTGCCTTCATTGGCCCGAAAGCCGAGACCATTCGCCTGATGGGCGACAAGGTATCGGCCAAGCACGCCATGATCGCCGCAGGCGTTCCAACCGTTCCGGGTTCCGACGGCCCACTGCCTGAAGACGAAGAAACCGCGCTGCGTATCGGTCGCGAAGTTGGTTATCCGGTGATCATCAAAGCCGCTGGCGGTGGTGGTGGTCGCGGCATGCGCGTCGTGCACAAGGAAGAAGACCTGATTTCCTCGGCGAAACTGACCCGCTCCGAAGCGGGCGCAGCGTTCGGCAACCCGATGGTCTATCTGGAAAAATTCCTGACCAACCCACGTCACGTGGAAGTTCAGGTACTTTCCGACGGCCAGGGCCACGCGATCCATCTGGGCGACCGCGATTGCTCGCTGCAACGTCGTCACCAGAAGGTTCTCGAAGAAGCGCCGGCACCGGGCATCGACGAGAACGCGCGCGAGGAAGTCCTCGCACGCTGCGTCAGGGCTTGCATCGACATCGGCTACCGTGGCGCCGGCACCTTCGAGTTCCTGTACGAGAACGGCCACTTCTACTTCATCGAGATGAACACTCGTGTCCAGGTAGAGCACCCGGTTTCGGAAATGGTCACCGGCATCGACATCGTCAAGGAGATGCTCAGCATCGCCGCTGGCAACAAACTGTCGTACACCCAGAATGACGTGGTCATCCGCGGTCACGCGCTGGAATGCCGGATCAACGCCGAAGACCCGAAAACGTTCATGCCGAGCCCAGGCACCGTCAAGCATTTCCACGCGCCAGGCGGCAACGGCGTTCGCGTCGATTCGCACCTGTACAGTGGTTATGCCGTTCCGCCGAACTACGATTCGTTGATCGGCAAGCTGATCACCTACGGCGCAACCCGTGACGAAGCCATGGCGCGCATGCGCAATGCGCTGGACGAAATCGTAGTCGACGGGATCAAGACCAACATCCCGCTGCACCGCGATCTGGTCCGTGATGAAGGCTTCTGCAAAGGCGGTGTGAACATTCACTACCTCGAGCACAAGCTGGCTGGCGAAAAGCACTAAAGCTTTAGCCTGATCAACAAGGCCGCCTTCGGGCGGCTTTGTTGTATCTGGAGATTGAATGCTTCACCCTTGTGGCGAGGGAGCTTGCTCCCGCTCGGTTGCGCAGCAACCGCAAGACCATTCAACAGGGTTGTGCCAGACAGATCCGTATCTGCCATTTTGGGACCGCTTCGCGCTCCAGCGGGAGCAAGCTCCCTCGCCACAGATATTGGATGACTCCCGATGCGCGGCTACACGGTCGTCTTCTGCCTCGCGCTCGCGTAAACTTGCGCGCTTCTCGCAGCCCGCTAGGCTGCAATCTATATTTTTCAAAGGTGCCCGCCATGCCTTGGCTGCAAGTCCGTCTCGCCATCAGCCCAGAACAAGCCGAAACCTACGAAGACGCTTTTCTTGAAGTGGGCGCCGTGTCGGTGACCTTCATGGACGCCGAAGATCAGCCGATTTTCGAGCCGGAACTCAATACCACCCCGCTGTGGTCGCACACGCACCTGCTGGCCTTGTTCGAAGGCGGCACCGAAGCTGCCAGCGTACTGGCCCACCTCGAGTTGCTGACCGGCAGCCCGCTGCCCGAGCATCACAGCGAAGTCATCGAAGACCAGGACTGGGAACGCAGCTGGATGGACGGTTTCCAGCCGATGCGTTTCGGTCAGCGCCTGTGGATCGTCCCGAGCTGGCACGCCGCGCCTGAGCCTGACGCAGTGAACTTGCTGCTGGACCCGGGCCTGGCGTTTGGCACCGGCACTCACCCGACCACCGCGCTGTGCCTGGAATGGCTCGACGGTCAAGACCTGAAAGATTGCCACGTGCTCGACTTCGGCTGCGGCTCGGGGATTCTGGCGATTGCCGCCCTGTTGCTGGGCGCCAAGGAAGCCGTCGGCACCGACATCGACGTGCAGGCGCTGGAAGCTTCTCGCGACAATGCCGGGCGCAATAACATTGCTGACGAACGCTTCCCGCTGTATCTGCCGCAAGACCTGCCACAGGTTCAGGCCGACGTGCTGGTGGCCAACATTCTTGCCGGCCCGCTGGTTTCGCTGGCGCCGCAACTGTCCAGCCTGGTCAAGCCGGGCGGTCGTTTGGCGCTGTCGGGCATCCTCGCCGAACAAGGTGAAGAGGTCGCCGCCGCCTACGCCCAGGACTTCGATCTGGACCCGATTGCCAATCGCGACGGCTGGGTACGCATTACTGGCCGTCGGCGCTAGAATGAGCGCCTGCATAAACCGGATGGCCGCATGACCGATAGCTTCGTCACCCAGTGCCCGCATTGCCAAACCAGCTTCCGCGTCAGCCATGCTCAGTTGAGCGCGGCCCGTGGAGTGGTTCGTTGCGGCTCGTGCTTGCAGGTGTTCAACGCCGCCAAGCAGTTACTCGAGCAGCGGGCCGGCAAGGAGACGGTCAAACCGGTTGCACCGGCGCCCGTCGAACCGACCGTGCAGCGAGCCATCAGCCAAAAGCAATGGACCGCTGCAGAAATGGATCTGGACAGCCTGGATCTGGACGAAGAGCTCGCCCGGCTTGAACAGCGGGAAATCCAGCCAACAATGGAATTCACTCGGCCCCGCGAAGACAGCCTTAGCGCCCGCCGCGATACCACCGAGCACGACGAAGCCCCTTGGTCCGACAGCCTCTTCAGTGAATCGGCCGCCGATCGCGCACAAACCGTCGACGCGCCTGTACCAGAACCGACGATCGAACCGAGCAAACACTCGCGCACCGAGCCTTCGCTATCCCTGGAGCCCGTGGAGCCGGACGACGAACCGCAGATACAACAGCTGCGCCTGCACGACCCGCTCGACGCCCCGATTCCATTCGCAGGCCTGTCGGCGACTCCCGATGAGATCGACGATGACCTGCCCTCTGTCGAGCCTTTGCGCAAGCGCCGCGAACGCAACGAACCCTCCATGCGCGCGCAAGCGCTGGAGGACCTGAGCGATGACCCGTTGCAACTGGATTGGCAAAAACGTCGCTCCCCTTGGGGCCGGCGCTTTTTCTGGCTGCTGCTGATCCTGCTCGGCGCCGCCGGTCTCGCCGGTCAATACGTCGCCTACCACTTCGACGAACTGGCACGCCAGGACCAGTACCGTCCGTGGTTTCAGCAACTGTGCCCGCACATCGGCTGCACCGTGCCGTCCAAAGTCGACATCGCGAAAGTCAAAAGCAGCAACCTGGTGGTCCGCAGCCACCCGGACTTCAACGGTGCCCTGGTGGTCGATGCCATCATCTACAACCGTGCGCCCTTCTCCCAGCCCTTCCCGCTGCTGGAGTTGCGCTTTGCCGACCTCAACGGCCACCTGATCGCCAGCCGTCGCTTCAAGCCTGGCGAGTACCTCAACGGCGACCTCGAAGGCCTGGCGGAAATGCCACCACAAACGCCGATCCACATCGCGCTGGACATTCTCGATCCAGGCTCCAAAGCGGTGAACTACAGCCTGAGCTTTCATTCCCCCGAGTGAAACGCTCAAGCGTTACGGGCTTGACGGCAGTTTTCTGACTTTGACGGTTCAACCAAACCGCTGGCGATAACAGAATAACTGTTCAGATTTTGTTCAATTCAGCCTTTATCCAGTCATCGAGAGCGGGTATCATGCCAACCCTTTTTCGAACTCTCATGATCCGGCCCCACAACAGGGAAGTCCTATGTCGGCGGTACGCATCGGTCCATATACATTGCACAACGGCTTGATTCTCGCCCCCATGGCGGGCGTCACCGATCAGCCCTTTCGTCAGCTGTGCAAGCGACTGGGCGCGGGCCTTGTAGTCTCGGAAATGGTCACCAGCGACATGAGCTTGTGGAACACCCGCAAATCGCGGATGCGCATGATCCACGAAGGTGATCCCGAGCCCCGCTCGGTGCAGATCGCCGGTGGGGATGCGCAGATGCTGGCGGATGCAGCCCGGGCCAACGTTGAACTGGGCGCACAGATTATTGACATCAACATGGGCTGTCCGGCGAAGAAGGTCTGCAACAAGGCCGCCGGTTCCGCCCTGTTGAAGGATGAAGCATTGGTGACCGAGATCCTGCAGGCCGTGGTGGCCGCAGTCGATGTGCCGGTCACCCTGAAGATCCGCACCGGCTGGGACCGGGCGAACAAGAACGGTCTGACCGTGGCGAAGATCGCCGAACAGGCTGGCATTACGGCATTGGCGGTACATGGCCGCACCCGTGCCGATTTGTACACAGGAGTTGCCGAATACGACACCATTGCCGCGATCAAGCAGGCGGTGTCGATTCCGGTCTTCGCCAATGGCGATATCGATTCGCCCGAGAAAGCCCGGTACGTGCTCGACGCGACCGGTGCCGATGGCCTGTTGGTGGGTCGGGCTGCCCAGGGGCAGCCATGGATTTTTCGTGAGATCGATCATTATCTGCGTACCGGTGAAAAGCTCCCGGCACCGGAACTGATCGAGGTGGAACGTATTCTGCTTGAGCATCTGGCCGCGCTGCATGCCTTCTATGGCGACGTCATGGGCGTGCGCATAGCTCGCAAGCATGTGGGCTGGTATCTCGCAACCTTGCCGGGCGCCAGGGAGTTCCGCGCCCACTTCAATCGTTTGGAAGATACGGAAGCACAATGCGCCTACGTTCGGGCCTTCTTCGCCGAACGCTACAAGAGCCTGACAGGGGACGGAGAAGGGGTGGCTGCATGACGATGATGACCGAGACTTTAGTGAGTGGAACAACACCCGTGAGCGACAACGTGAATTTGAAACAGCACCTCAATACGCCGAGCGAAGAAGGTCAGACCCTTCGCGGGAATGTCGAGAAGGCGCTGCACAATTATTTCGCCCACCTTGAGGGCGCTGCCGTCACGGATGTGTACAACCTGGTGCTCTCCGAAGTCGAGGCTCCCCTGCTCGAATGCGTGATGAACTACGTCAAGGGCAACCAGACCAAGGCCAGTGAGCTGCTCGGGCTGAACCGGGGCACCCTGCGCAAGAAACTCAAGCAGTACGATTTGCTGTAAGCATTCAATCAAACCAGAAAGGCGCCCGCGTGAAACCGGTCGCCTTTTTTGCTGACTCCTTAGCTTTTGATGGACATTGAAATGACCGACCAGACTACCCGCCTGCCGATCCGTCGCGCCTTGATCAGCGTTTCCGACAAGACCGGGATCCTTGAATTCGCCAAAGAGCTCGAAGCCCTGGGCGTCGAAATCCTCTCCACCGGCGGGACGTTCAAGCTGCTGCGCGACAACGGTGTTGCCGCAGTGGAAGTCGCGGACTACACCGGTTTCGCAGAAATGATGGACGGTCGGGTGAAAACCCTGCACCCGAAAATCCACGGCGGGATCCTCGGTCGTCGCGGTATCGACGACGCCATCATGAACGAGCACGGCATCAAGCCGATCGATCTGGTTGCGGTCAACCTGTACCCGTTCGAAGCCACCATCAACAAGCCTGGCTGCGACCTGCCGACTGCCATCGAGAACATCGACATCGGCGGCCCGACCATGGTCCGTTCGGCAGCCAAGAACCACAAAGACGTGGCCATCGTGGTGAATGCCAGCGATTACGCCAACGTCCTGGAAAGCCTCAAGGCCGGCGGCCTGACCTACGCTCAGCGTTTCGACCTGATGCTCAAGGCCTTCGAACACACCGCCGCCTATGACGGCATGATCGCCAACTACATGGGCACCGTGAACCAGGCGGCTGAAACCCTCAGCACCGAAGGTCGCAGCGAATTCCCGCGCACCTTCAACAGCCAGTTCATCAAGGCTCAGGAAATGCGCTACGGCGAGAACCCGCACCAGAGCGCGGCGTTCTACGTGGAGGCCAAGCCTGCCGAAGTCGGCATCGCCACCGCGACCCAACTGCAAGGCAAAGAGCTGTCATTCAACAACGTGGCCGACACCGACGCCGCGCTGGAATGCGTGAAGAGCTTCGTCAAGCCGGCCTGCGTGATCGTCAAGCACGCCAACCCGTGCGGCGTGGCCGTGAGCCCGGACGCTGAAGGCGGCATCCGTCAGGCCTACGAACTGGCTTACGCCACCGACACCGAGTCAGCGTTCGGCGGCATCATCGCCTTCAACCGCGAACTGGATGCTGAAACCGCCAAAGCCATCGTCGAGCGTCAGTTCGTCGAAGTGATCATCGCCCCAAGCGTCAGCGAAGAAGCTCGCGCCATCGTTGCAGCCAAAGCCAACGTGCGCCTGCTGGCCTGTGGCGAGTGGTCGGCTGATCGCGTTCCGGCCTGGGACTACAAACGCGTTAACGGCGGTTTGCTGGTGCAAAGCCGTGACATTGGCATGATCGGCAGCGAAGACCTGAAAGTCGTGACCAAGCGCGCGCCGAGCGAGCAGGAAATCAACGACCTGATCTTCGCCTGGAAAGTCGCCAAGTACGTGAAGTCCAACGCTATCGTCTACGCCAAGAACCGTCAGACCATCGGTGTCGGCGCTGGCCAGATGAGTCGCGTGAACTCCGCGCGTATCGCCGCGATCAAGGCTGAACACGCAGGCTTGCAGGTGCAGGGCGCGGTCATGGCATCGGACGCGTTCTTCCCGTTCCGTGACGGCATCGATAACGCGGCCAAGGTCGGTATCACTGCGGTGATCCAGCCAGGTGGCTCGATGCGTGATAACGAAGTGATTGCTGCTGCCGACGAGGCAGGCATCGCCATGGTGTTCACCGGCATGCGCCACTTCCGTCACTGATTTCTTTGTTTGATCGTACCCACGCTCTGCGTGGGCACGCAGCCCGGGACGCTCCGCGTCCCTCGGACGCGGAGCGTCCGTAGAGGCATTCCCACGCAGAGCATGGGAACGATCAGTCCCCACAGAATTAGCGTCATCCGAGGTTTTTTGAAATGAATGTTTTGATCATTGGCAGCGGTGGCCGTGAACACGCCCTGGCCTGGAAAGTGGCTCAGGATCCGCGCGTGCAGAAGGTTTTCGTTGCCCCGGGCAACGCCGGCACCGCCATTGAAGCCAAGTGCGAGAACGTCGCCATCGACGTGCTGGCCCTCGAGCAGCTTGCAGATTTCGCGGAGAAAAACGTTTCCCTGACCATCGTCGGCCCGGAAGTACCGCTGGTCGCCGGTGTTGTCGATCTGTTCCGCTCCCGTGGCCTGGATTGCTTCGGCCCGACTGCGGGTGCTGCGCAACTGGAAGGTTCGAAAGCCTTCACCAAAGACTTCCTGGCGCGCCACAAGATCCCGACCGCCGATTATCAGAACTTCACCGAGATCGAGCCGGCCCTGGCTTATCTGCGTGAAAAAGGCGCACCGATCGTGATCAAGGCCGATGGCCTGGCCGCCGGTAAAGGCGTGATCGTTGCCATGACCCTGGCCGAAGCCGAAGACGCCGTGCGCGACATGCTCGCAGGCAATGCTTTCGGTGATGCCGGTTCGCGCGTAGTGATCGAAGAGTTCCTGGACGGCGAAGAAGCCAGCTTCATCGTCATGGTCGACGGCAAGAACGTGTTGCCGATGGCCACCAGCCAGGATCATAAACGCGTCGGCGACGGCGACACCGGTCCGAACACTGGCGGCATGGGCGCCTACTCCCCGGCCCCGGTCGTCACGGCCGAAGTCCATCAGCGGGTCATGGACCTGGTGATCTGGCCGACCGTGCGAGGCATGGCCGAGGAAGGGAACATTTATACCGGTTTCCTCTATGCCGGCCTGATGATCGACAAGGCTGGTAACCCAAAAGTTATCGAGTTCAACTGCCGTTTCGGCGATCCTGAGACCCAACCGGTGATGCTGCGTTTGCAGTCGAGCCTGGTGCTGCTGGTCGAAGCGGCCCTGGCGCAAGCGCTGGACAAGGTCGAAGCGCAATGGGATCCACGTCCGAGTGTCGGCATTGTATTGGCCGCTGGCGGATACCCGGGTGATTACGCCAAAGGCGTTGCCATCAACGGCCTGGATGCAGCCGCCACACTGGAAGGCAAAGTCTTCCATGCCGGCACTGCACTCAAGGACGGTCAGGTAGTAACCGCCGGTGGTCGGGTGCTGTGTGCCACCGCCATGGGCACCAGCGTTGATGCAGCCCAGCAGCAGGCTTACAAACTGGCGGCTAAAATCGACTGGGAAGGCTGCTTCTATCGCAAGGACATTGGCTACCGCGCCATTGCCCGCGAGCGTGGCGAAAATCAGGAATAAGCCATCCATTCGGCCAGGCAAGGGCTTGCGGCCCTTGCCTGACTATTCCGGCGCCGCGCATAGTTATACTCTGGCATCAACCTACGAAGGGATTTCGCCGTGCGCTGGCTCAGGATTGCCATAGGCTTCACCGTCACTCTGCTGACCTTGCTCTGCATGCTCCCGGCCCAGGCCGCGCAAGGCAGTGGCTGGGCGGTATTGCTTGACGAACAGGGCGATCTGCAGCTGAGCGACATCCGCTCCAGCCGCTACACCAATCAATTCAGCCCTATCGAACTCGACCGCCTCACCGCTGCCGCGCCCGAGGGTGCACTCTGGCTGCGTTTCAGACTCGCACCAGGCAAACACGAGCAGTTGCTGCGAGTGTTCGCACCGGACCTGTCACACCTCAACCTGTATGTGCTCGACGGCGATCAGTTGATCGATCAATCGAATACCGGTACCGGGCAGCCCCAGTCCGAACGCCCCTTGCCCAGCAGCGACTTCATGTTGCCGCTGCCACAAAGCGACAAAACCCTCGACGTCTATTTGCGGTTGGTCTCCGAACACCAGCTACGGCCTTACATCACCTTGCAATCGGCGGTCATGACCGCCGCCACCCAGAACCAGACGCTGATCTACGGCCTGCTTTTTGGCTGCCTCGGGATGCTGATCCTGCATAACCTCACCCGTTATACCTACACCCGCTCGCGCAGCAGCCTCTGGCTGGCGGCGTGCGAAGGGTTGTTGCTGCTCAGTCTGGTGTTGCTGCTGAATATGGCCGGAGCATGGTTGCCGAACTCGCCCGTCGTGCAAACACCCGGTGCCTATCTCGCCTTGCTGATGACCGCGCCTTGCGGCCTGATGTTCGCTTACCGTTTCTTCGCCCCGCTCGGCCCCCACCCGCTGAACAAGCTGCTGCTGGGGGACATCCTGTTCATCATGGTCTGTGGCCTGCTGTTGCTGTTCGTCAACACACTGCCGCTGAACCTGATCACGTATGGGCTGGTTGCCCTGGCCGGCCTGAGCATGTTGTTCGTCAGCGCCCATCACTGGCAAAAAGGTTATCGCCCGGCGCGCCTGTTCGTGGCAGGCATGGTGGTCTTCAACCTCGGCACATTGATTATTTTGCCGGCGCTGCAGGGGCTGACCCTTGTCGCTCCGCAAGGCCTGATCATCATTCTGCTGGTGTTTATCTGTATCAGTGGCCTGTTGATGAGTATTGCCCTGGGCGAGCGACAGCGCAGCATCACCGAAGACCGTTTCAGCATCAGTCGTGACCTGGCCGCCAGCAACGCCGAGATCAACGCCAAGGCCGAATTTCTGGCGAAGATCAGCCACGAAATCCGCACCCCGATGAATGGCGTGCTGGGCATGACCGAACTGCTGCTGGGCACACCGCTGTCGGTCAAGCAACGCGACTATGTGCAGACCATCCATAGCGCTGGCAACGAACTGCTGACACTGATCAACGAAATTCTCGACATCTCCAAACTCGAGTCCGGGCAGATCGAACTGGACGACGTGCAATTCGACCTCAACGCCCTGATCGAAGACTGCCTGAGCATCTTCCGCGCCAAGGCCGAACAGCAGAACGTCGAGCTGATCAGCTTTATCCAGCCGCAGGTACCCCGCGTCATCAGCGGAGATCCGACGCGCCTGCGCCAGACCCTGCTGAGCCTGCTGGAAAACGCCCTGAAGAAAACCGATGAAGGCGAGATCCTGATCGTCGTCGCTCTGGATGAACGCAGCGCCAAACCGCGGCTACGCATCGCCGTACAGGACAGTGGCCAGCCAATGGAGGCGGAAGAACGCGACGCGCTGATGCATGCCGAACTGCACAGCAAGCACTTCCTCTCGGCCACCAGCCTGGGGGGCAATCTTGGGCTGGTCATCGCCCGTCAGCTGATCCGTTTGATGCAAGGCGAGTTCGGCATCAAGAGCGGCGCCAACCAGGGCAGCACATTGTGGCTGACCCTGCCATTGGACCCGGACCGTCTGGAACATCCGACCTCGGACCTGGACGGTCCGCTGCAAGGCGCACGCGTACTGGTCGTGGACGACAATGACACCTGTCGCAAAGTGCTGGTGCAGCAGTGCAGCGCCTGGGGCCTGAATGTCAGCGCCGTGCCGTCCGGCAAGGAGGCCTTGGCACTGCTGCGCACCAAAGCCCACTTGCGCGATTACTTCGACGTGGTCCTGCTGGACCAGAACATGCCCGGCATGACCGGCATGCAACTGGCCGCCAAGATCAAGGAAGACCCGAGCCTGAACCATGACATTCTGCTGATCATGCTCACCGGCATCAGCAACGCTCCGAGCAAGATCATCGCGCGCAACTGCGGGATCAAACGCATTCTTGCCAAACCGGTGGCCGGCTACACACTCAAGACCACGCTGGCGGACGAGCTGAACCAGCGCAACAAAGGCTTGCCTGTCTCACAACACCTGCCCACCGGTCCGACCCTACCGGTCAAGGTGCCCAGCGATTTCCGTATCCTGGTGGCCGAAGACAACAGCATCTCGACCAAGGTCATACGCGGCATGCTGGGCAAGCTCAACTTGCAACCGGACACCGCCAGCAATGGCGAAGAAGCCCTGATGGCGATGAAGGCCCAGCGCTACGATCTGGTGCTGATGGACTGTGAAATGCCGATACTCGACGGTTTCTCCGCCACCCAGCAACTGCGTGCCTGGGAAGTCGGCAACCAGCGGATTCGCACCCCCGTGGTGGCGTTGACCGCACATATCCTTGCCGAGCACAAAGAGCGCGCGCGTCAGGCCGGCATGGACGGGCACATGGCCAAGCCGGTCGAGCTGTCGCAGTTGCGCGACCTGGTCGAGCATTGGGTTGCCCAGCGTGATCAGCAGAACCGGGCAGCGGTTCAGACCTCCTGAGCCGACAACCCCCACAGCGCCTGATAGACTCCCCTTCGACTTCCCTCGCCAGTGAGCTTGTACCATGCTCCACGTGTTGTTCAGCGTTTACCTGAAGATGCTGGTGCTCTACAGCCCGTTCTTCGTGTTGTCCTGCTTCATCAGTCTGACCCGCGGTTATTCGCGCAAGGAACAACGTCGCCTGGCCTGGAAAGTGGCGATTGCCACACTGGTTTCCAGCGTCTTGCTGTACCTGTTCGGGCGGGTGATCTTTGACGTGTTCGGCATTACCGTCGATGCATTCCGTATCGGTGCCGGCAGTGTGCTGTTCATCTCGGCGCTGGGCATGGCCCAGGGCAAGTCAGTGGTGCAGACCGACAATGTGCAGCAAGACGTGACCATCGTCCCGCTGACCATTCCGCTGACAGTCGGCCCCGGTACTATCGGCGCCTTGCTGGTGATGGGCGTGAGCCAGCCGCACTGGGACGACAAACTTACGGCCATTCTCAGTATAGCGCTGGCGAGTTTCACAGTCGGGGTGGTGTTATATCTGTCAAACCGTATCGAGCGGATTCTGGGTGATCAGGGATTGCAGATTGTCAGTCGGTTGATGGGGCTGTTCGTGTGCGCGTTGGCCGCGCAGATTATTTTCACCGGGGTCAAAGGGTATCTGGTGCCCTGAGTCACCTGCTTGCCTGCTCCAAACGATCCAGGGGAGGTAAAAGACGACCCCATATGAGGTCGTCATCCTTACAGCTAATCAATGCGCCCGGAGTGGGATTGCCGTTGCGAACCCAGCCACTGCACAATGTTCTCTGCATTCTCCTCATAACTCTTGATGTTCAATCGAGCATTAATAAAACCAGTTTTCATATGCCCTTGCACTCGGGCCGGATCGAAAACATGATCAATGAGGTTCGGCCCCACATCCTCAACGGTCTTGAAAAGCACCGTAGCTATTGTAAGAAGCCCTTCTTCGTCAACGATGCCTAATTGCATCTTGATATGAGCTTGCTCTTTCATCACCGCATGATCACGGAAAATTCCGGCAAGTGGTGTACTTTCCGGCAACGCAGAAAGCTTCTTGGAAGCGATATCCAGGCAATCATTCTGCGCACCTGAAAGGTGCTTTCCAAAAATGCACAGCAATCTATTTATGAGGTTGAATCGCACGCTGTCAGCAGGTAATGACATTTCTTGCTGTTCGTGCAAACTCCAGCCACAAGATCCCAAAGACTCCTTGAAGACATCCTGCCATTCCACAGTCGCCGGGCTTTCGCAAAAATCTTCGTCTGCGCAAAGCTGGGAAAATAGAATCGAATCCTGCACGCTCTGCTTTAAAGGCTCCGACAATGATCGGGACAGCAACAAAATACTGCACGTGCTTATATAAATTGAATATCCCATTCAACTCTCCAACAAGAAACCAGCACTTTCCGCTTCAAAATTTATGCAGTCCTACGACGGCTAAACCTTTGCTTAAGCACTTCCTTCCGATGCGCACCCAGATACTCTTCAATGTCACTTCTGTATTCCTCGTATCGAGCAGGATTAAAAGTGATGAACGACTTCCCTCGAAAAATTTCCAGCGCCGAAGACTGCCAGTTTACAAAGAGAACGCCGCCGTTGTGCGAAGACCCTGTTTGCTTTACTGATGCAGACGAGGCCACTAGAATACCGTTCTCCAATTCTTCGCATGGAATGACCGACAGTCGCGCACCTTCAGGTATTTTTACCTCGCCATTGAAAAGATTTAAGGTTTTCGCATCATCCTTCAAACCACCCACTGTGGTATCAATTACTGCGCCGAGCACTGAGGCAGCCGGCAAACTGGCCTTCACACCGTCCAGTATTCCTTTAACGATATCTTTAATTACATAGTCCATGTCGACGCGCAGAGAACTACTGGAGTACTGAGTGTAACCATCATCGGCGATGAAACATCCAAGATCCCTTAAACATCCAACAAACTCGCTATACCATGGCTGAGTATTCTTGCCGTTGGGAACCTTGTAATTAGCCTCCATAATGGCCATTGTCATCACGTTCTCTATAATCGCCATATTGTTGAGTGACATACCCTTGCCATAACCCACCAGCGCATCGCCCAGCATCACCGCATCCAGTTCCTTTGTCGGGTTGTCATCTAGCTGCACGGCAAGCGTACGTGGACGTAGCTCAGCGGGCGCCAGCGCCTTACGCTTGCTAACACGGGCCTTTACCAACTCAACGCTTTGCGCAACGCTTACTAAACTTTCAAAAGTGCTCATACTTAATCCTTTTTTATCCAATTGACCGCTCCTGCGGACTAACACCAACCTAATTCATCACAACCTCATGCAACAACCCCAACCGGTTACTGAATGTGTGCGCGCAAAACAACCTCTAATATACTCAACTAACAATCGGACACACACCCCAAGAACAAACGACTTTTAAACTTCCGGAAAGCCTTGTATTCATGCAACCCAAACAACGCGACCCCGTACAAACACAAAGCAAACCCGACTTAACGCTGACGAGACTTTATATATGAACGAGCTACTCTCCGGACTGGTAACCGGCCCGACCTTGACTTCCTACGTCGAAACAATGTCCTTGCGCGACCACGATGACTTGGCAGACATCCAAAATATTGCAACCAAGTATGCCGACGAGTCGAAATACCGTTATGCCGACTCAGATGACTGGTTTACGGACTACCTACAAGCAATGGACAACTTTGGCTGGATCACGAATGGATATTTTAACGAACTTACACTTAACGACGTAACCATGTCTTTAGCAGACTACGTTGTATGGATGATCAAGGATCCCGTAGAAAAAAACGCCATGATCGATACGTTCGACTCCTTGAAGCTCAACAACCCAGCACTCCTATCACTGGGTGAAGAGTCCGGGGAAGGTCAAAGCTTACAAGTTATCCCCGCCAAATATGATTCACGAGGCAACCTTTCTATAATGATCATTCAAGTGCAGTTGTTTTCCGAAACAAAAAATGGCAATTTTTTATTCTGGAACTGGGAAAATCGATCAGCAAAAATCGTTCGCCGGACTGCACATCTCGTATTAGATCGAGAAAAACTCGAACATTGGAGACCGCGGCTCAACGAGCTGATCAATAAGTTCCGTATGTCGCGATTTGCCTTGAGGAAAAGGAACTCAGTCATTGAGTCCCTTTGAAATTCCAGCGTCAACACTCATGCGACAGGTTTCTCGCCATACCGTCGCGGCGTAAGCCCCCACTTGCCGCCTTCGGCAGTTGAAACAGATGACGCTTCAATCGTCGAAAAAATCGAAGTTAAAGGGCAGGCAGCCAAAGGGTGACTTTAATGACAAGCGGCCCCGACAGGGCCGCTGTGGCTCAGGAGGCAGGCTTGGTGCCATACCAGCGCGGTGTGTAGACCCATTCACCACCTTCGGCGCGGGGGAACACGCAGGTGGTGGACGAGCCGATCAGCACCATGGTGCGCATGTCCACTTGCTCCGGTGTGAGCGCACCGAGTGTGGTGACCCGCAGCGTCTGGCCGGGCCGACCGATATCACGGCCCAGAACCACCGGGGTTTCAGGCGTACGGTGCTGTGCGACGATTTCCAGAGCTCGGCCCAACTGCCACGGCCGAGAACGGGATATCGGGTTATAGAAAGCCAGCGCCAGATCGGCTTCGGCGGCCAGGTCCAGGCGCTTCTCAATGATCGACCACGGCTTGAGGTTGTCCGACAGTGACATCACGCAGAAGTCATGCCCCAAGGGAGCACCGGCCTGAGCGGCCGTCGCCAGCGAAGCAGAAACACCCGGCAGAATCTCCAGATCAACGCTGTGCCAGGCCGGGTCACTCGACTCGTGCAACGCTTCGAGCACCGCGGCGGCCATGGCGAACACGCCGGGGTCACCGGATGAGACCACAATCACCGAACGCCCTTGGGCCGCCAATTCGAAGGCGTGACGGGCACGCTGCATCTCCTCGCGGTTGTCGGTGCAATGCAGCACTTGATCCGGCCGAAACGGGCCGGCCATGCGTACATAAGTTTCGTAACCGAGCACATCGGTGGCTCTGGCCAGTTCGGCCTTCACCGCAGGCACCATCAATTCAGCAGCACCCGGACCCAGACCGATCACGGCCAGTCGACCACGAGGGCGGCCGATCTGTGCGATGTCAAACGGTTGTTCAGCGATTGCCAGCGCCAGGTTCGCATCGATCGGGATAATCGTGGCGCCGGGAACGGCCCCGCGAGCCAACTCGCTGACATCGCTGGCAGCCGATGCAAAACGTAGCGGCACACCCAACTCAAGCGCCGCTTCGCGCAACGTCGGGTTGGCCATCTCCGTGACCGGCGCCAGCAGGCACGCCAGCGATTGCCCGGCGACCTGAGCCTGACTCAGCGCCGCGCGAATCGCCTGGGGCAAATCCACCACACTGGCGCCGACCGCCAGCAAGACACTGCGCGGGTAGATCAACAGTTCATTGGCGACCGGCGTCCGTTCGGAGCTGCCGACATGGATCGACAAATGAGCCTGAGGATCTTGCGGCAATTGTGCTTGCGTCAACCACGGCGCAGCGCCTTCGATGCGCACGTGTTCGCCGGCCAGCAAGTCCGAGACGAAGCGCTTGCCCAGCTCCAGATCGCCCAAGGCATAGCCGCTGGGTGGATTGAGCAGGCAGGTGCCGAAACGCAACTCACCGCTGGTGGTGATCGCCGCCGCGACGTCGAGGCCAGCGGCAATCTCCCGTGCCATGACATTCACTCCGCCGAGACCGCCGAGCAGCGGCACCACGGCGCTGCCGTCTTCGGCCACGGCCAGCACCGGTGGCTCGGCACCTTTTTCCAGCAGCAATGGCGCGAGGGTTCGGATCACAATCCCGGCGGCGCACAGCGCGATGATCGGCGTGTCCTGTTGATACAGTTCGCGCAGGGTCGCGCCGAACTCGTGATAAACACGGTCCGCGCCTTCGACCCGTTCGGCCAATCCATGGATCAGTGCGCCCGGGTACACCTGCTGAATCTTGCGGGCGGTCGCGAGGCTGCCATTGCCGAGAATGACAATCGCCGGAGCGGAATGGGCCATCAGCCTTGCCACCTTTCACCGGGAACGATGATCAGCGAGAAATACGGCGAGGACATCGGCTCGACCTGATCCAGCGGCACGATTTTCTGATTGGCCATGGTCGCGCGCTCGACATACAGCGCACGCTCCGCCAGACCGAGTTCTTCGAGCACCAGACGGACCTTGGGAAAGTTGCGCCCCAGTTTCATGATCACCGCCGCATCGGCATCAGCCAGTCGCCGCTTGAGGTCTTCGTGCGGCAGCACGCCCGACAACACCGACAGGCTCTGATTGCGATACACCAGCGGCGCTCCGAGTACCGACGCACCGCCGAGCATCGAGCAGACGCCCGGCACGACTTCGGCTTCATAGCGTTCGGCCAGACGATCGTGCAGGTACATGTAAGAGCCGTAGAAGAACGGATCGCCTTCGCAGATCACCGCCACGTCACGGCCAGCGTCCAGATGCGCGGCGAGTTGTTCGCCAGCGGCATCGTAGAAATCGCTGATCACTTGTTCGTATGACAACGGCGCCGGCAGTGCTTCGGTGGTCACCGGGTAAACCAGCGGCAGCAGGGTTTGTGCGTCCTGCAGATGCGCTTCGATGATGCCGAAGGCGTTGCCCTTCTTGCCCTTGGCCACGAAGTACGCCACCACCGGCGATTCGCGCAACAGGCGCAAGGCTTTGACGGTAATCAGTTCTGGATCACCGGGGCCGACGCCCAGGCCAATCAAACGTCCAGGTTGCTGCATCATTCGATCTCCGTGGCGAGGGCGTTGACGGCGGCGGCGGCCATGGCACTACCGCCCAACCGGCCTTGCATGATGACGAAAGGCACGCCACGGCTGTCCGCCGCGAGCATCGCCTTGGATTCGGCGGCGCCGACGAAACCCACCGGAAAGCCGAGGATCAGCGCCGGTTTCGGCGCGCCGGCGTCGAGCATTTCCAGCAAATAAAACAGCGCGGTCGGCGCATTGCCGATCACCACCACACTGCCTTCCAGGTGCGGGCGCCACAGCTCCAGCGCGGCGGCGGAACGGGTGTTGCCCAACTCGCGGGCAAGCTCCGGGACGCTGTCATCGCGCAGTGTGCAGATCACTTGGTTATTGGCCGGCAAACGCGCGCGGGTCACGCCTTCGCTGACCATCCGCGCGTCGCACAGAATCGGCGCACCAGCCGCCAGCGCATCGCGCCCGGCCTTGCCGGCGCCTTCGGAAAATTGCAGCCCGTCGATGGCCTCGACCATGCCGCAGGCGTGGATCACCCGCACCGCGAGTTTCTCCAGATCGGCCGGAATGCGCGCGAGGTTGGCCTCGGCACGAATGATCGCGAAGGAGTTGCGATAGATCTCCTGACCGTCGCGGATGTAATCAAGCATCAAGGGGGCTCCGTGAGCGGGCGTCGAGCAAGGTCGCGACCGCTTCAATAGTAAGATTGCGTGCGTGCAGCGCGCCGAAACCCGGCTGCGCTGCGTCGCGAAAATAGAGGTCGTAGTGACCGGGTGAGACTGCCAGCAAAGTCACTGGCGTGATGTGCGCCGCCGCGCAGGAACGCGCGCAGCCAGACAGATGCACATTCAGGATTTGGCCGTGACGTTGCAGCAACGCCGCCAGTTGTAGCGCATCGCCCTTTGTGTCGGACTGGCCTTTGCCGCAACCCGCCGAACCGGTGCAGGCGATCAGATGCGCCAAGGCGTCGTCTGCTGAACAGCGCAGGCGCAAATTTTCCAGGCTGTGGATAACTTCAGCGGCATCGCGTTCGTGGATAGCGGGCAACAGCAGGCTTTGCCAAGGTGTGAAACGCAGGCTGCCGTCACCTCGTTCGCGGGCCAGTTGTGCCGCGCCCCGAAGCATGGCGGGATCGAGTCGGCCCAGAGGCGGTGTCGCGCCGACATAGACACGGCCGGATTCACGCTGAGGATGAGCGCCAATGTGCAGAACACGAGAGTGCAGAACGCTCGAGTTCGTATCACGCGACCCGCTCACGATGGACAGTAGCGGCACACGTTCGGCCACTTGAGCGACAAACCCGGCAACCGGGTATTCGGCCAGCAGATGACGCATGCGCGTCTGGTCGGGACGTGCCAGATCGAGGAATAACTCAAGCACCGCGATCACCAACGAATGCCCGTCCTCCAGTCGCACCGCACCCGACGGAGTCTGAGTCGGGCAACCCGCCAGACCGAAGGCCAGCACACACTCGCCCTCTTGCTCAACGGCGCTCAACCACAGGTCGTGAGGATGTTCGAGCATCGCCAGGATTTCGCCGCCATCGAGTTGCACGGCAAATTTGGCGCTCAACTGGTGAAAACGCTCATGGCTTTGCAGGGTGGTGAGGATCTGTTCGGCCAGCGGGCGCGTATCGAGCAACATCTGCCGGTCGATCCCGGCGCTCGGGCTGAGCATCAGATTGCGCACATCGTCGCCCGCCGCGGTACGCGGGCCCAATCCTGCGGCGAGCAGGCTGTCGATCAAGGCCGTCTGCTCACTGCCAATCCCGCGAATCTGCAGATTGGCGCGGTTGGTTGCTTCGATCACGCCCCCGGCAAACCGCTCGGCCGCACTGGCCACCGCTTCAGCCTGGGCGGCGCTGATTGAGCCACCGTTCAATTTGATCCGACAGATGCCGCCATCCAGCGCCGGGACAATACGCAGCAACCCCGGGCAGGCCGAGGGGCGTAAGGCGGTGGACATCGGGCGTTCGTTCAAAGGGGCGACCGGCTGTGTGGGAAAGGCGCTTCGCGGGCGAAGGCGCGGTATTATGCCTGCTTTGTCCGACGGCATGAAAAGCCTGCCCGTCGGAACAGTCCGTTTGAGGACTTTTTTTGAGGACGGCAGATGTCACCCTGGCTGACAGTAGTAGGTATCGGTGAAGACGGCTTCAAGGGCCTGGGCAAGAATGCCCGTCGCGCCCTGCTGGGCGCCTCGCGGATCTTCGGCGGCCAGCGGCAACTGGATTTGTTGCCCGTGTGCATTCGCGGCGAGCGGCAATTGTGGCCAAGTCCGTTTTCCCTTGAACCATTGCTGGCACTGCGTGGCGAGCCGGTTTGTGTGCTGGCCAGCGGCGACCCTATGTTCTTTGGTGTCGGTGCCAGCCTTGCGCGGCAAGTGCCCGCCGAGCAGATGCTAATTCTGCCGGCGCCCTCTTCTTGCTCCCTCGCGGCAGCGCGAATGGTCTGGCCGTTGCAGGACGTGGTGACGCTTTCAGTAGTCGCCCGCCCCCTCGCCGCGCTCAACGCTCATTTGGTCAGTGGTGTGCGCTTGCTGGTGTTGAGCAACGACGGCCAGAGCCCGTCGGCCATCGCAGCGTTGCTGCGTGAGCGCGGTTTCGGGCCGAGTCGCCTCACCGTGCTGGAACATCTGGGCGGCGAAGCCGAACGACGTATCGAGGGTGTCGCCAATGACTGGAGCGAGCCGCTGATCGCCGACCTGAACCTGATCGCCATCGAATGCATCGCTGAACCGAACACGCCGCGCCTGTCACGCCTCGCCGGGTTGCCAGACTCTGCCTTCAAGCACGACGGCCAACTGACCAAGCGCGATGTGCGCGCCATCACCCTTGCACGCCTCGCCCCGGTTCCCGGCGAACTGCTGTGGGACGTCGGCGCCGGCAGCGGTTCGATCGGCATTGAATGGATGCGCGCTCACCCGAGCTGCCGGGCGCTGGCCATCGAAGCGGATGAAGGACGGCAGTTATTGATTGAACACAACCGCGATGCCTTGGGCGTCCCCGGTCTGCAATTGATTCGCGGCAGCGCGCCGCAAGCCTTGGATGGGCTAGAACGTCCGGACGCAATTTTCATCGGTGGCGGCGTCACCCGCGAAGGCGTGCTCGATACATGCTGGGCGCAACTCAAACCCGGCGGCAGACTGATCGCCAACGCCGTCACACTGCAAAGCGAAGTGACCCTGATGGCCTGGCGCGAACGGCATGGCGGTGAACTGACCCGAATTCATGTCGCTCAGGCGCAACCGCTGGGCGAGTTCGACACCTGGCGTCAGGCGCTGCCGATTACCTTGCTGGACGTGACGAAACCCCTCGATGCGTGACGAAACCGCCGAACAACCCGCACCGCTGCGCAGCGGCCTGACCACTGGCAGCTGCGCCACCGCCACCAGCCTCGCGGCGGCACGCCTGCTGCTCAGTGGCGTGGAAGCAGACGCCGTCGAGATCATTCTGCCCAAAGGCAAACGAGTGCAGATGCGCCTGGAATTCTGTCGGTTGATGAACGACGGCGCCGAAGCCGGAACGATCAAGGACGCCGGCGACGACCCGGACGTGACCCACGGCGCCCTGCTCTTTTCCCAGGTGCGCCTGCACAGCGAGCCGGGCATTCGCTTCAGCGCCGGCCGTGGCGTGGGCACCGTCACCCGACCCGGGCTGGTGCTGAACGTCGGCGAGCCGGCAATCAACCCGGTGCCGCGCAAAATGATCAGCGAGCACCTGACGCTGCTGGCCGAGGAGCTGGATTACCCGGGCGGCTTCGAGGTCACGGTGAACGTCGAGGACGGCGAAGCCCTGGCGCTGAAAACCATGAACCCGCGACTGGGGATTCTCGGCGGCTTGTCGATCCTCGGCACCAGCGGCATCGTCCGGCCATTCTCCTGCGCGGCCTACATCGCCTCGATCCATCAAGGCATCGACGTCGCCAAAACCAACGGTTACCTGCACATCGCCGCGTGCACCGGCAACGCCAGCGAAGACACCATGCGCCGAGTCTACGACTTGCCGGAAATCGCCCTGATCGAAATGGGCGACTTCGTCGGCGCGGTGCTCAAACATTTGCGCAAAGTGCCTGTGGATAAACTCAGCCTGTGCGGCGGCTTTGGCAAGATCAGCAAACTGGCGGCCGGGCACATGGATTTGCACAGTCGGCATTCAAGCATCGACCTGCCGCAATTGGCCGAATGGGCCGCGGCGGTCGGCGCCGATGAGGCGTTGCAACAGGCGATCCGCGAAGCCAATACCAGTCAGCAGGCGTTGGCGATGGCCAGCGCTGCCGGGATCGCTCTCGGCGACGCGGTGTGTCAGCACGCTCTGGACTTTGCCCGCAGTGTGGTGCCGGCGCAGGTTCAGGTCGAAGTGTTCGCCATCGATCGCCAGGGCGGGATTGTCGGTCATGCAGGAGTTTTTCAATGAAGCGCGTGTTGTTGCTCGGCGGCGTCACTGAAGCATTGGCCATCGCCCGAACCCTGGGACCGGAACACATCTACAGCCTGGCCGGTGTCGGTCGCGTACCGACGGATCTGAACTGCCAGATTCGGGTTGGCGGCTATGGCGGCGCTGAAGGTCTGGCGCAATTCATCCGGGAGGAAGGCATTGACCTGCTGCTGGATGCGACCCATCCCTACGCAGCGCAAATCAGCCAGAACGCCGCTACCGCCGCGAAGTTGAGCGGCATTGCGTGCTGGGCGTTGCGGCGTCCGGCCTGGCAACCACAAGCCGGAGATGACTGGCGAGAAGTCAGCGACTGGGCCGAACTGATCGAAGCCCTCAAACCCTTCCGGCGACCGCTGTTCACCCTCGGCCGCGAACCGCTGCAGCACCTGCACGAAATCCCGCCGGAGCAATTCTGGACGTTGCGTGCGCTGGACGTTTATCCCGGGAATGAGCGTTGCGAAGTGATCGGCGCGCGTGGGCCGTTTCTGATCGAGGGTGAACGCGAGTTGTTCGAGCGTCGGCAGATTGACGTGCTGATCAGCAAGAACAGCGGCAGCACCGCCACCGAACCGAAACTGGAAGTGGCACGGGAGCGTGGAGTGCCGGTGCTGGTGTTGAAGCGGCCGGTGTTGCCGGGGGTTGAGCGGGAGTTTGGGGCGGTGGATGAAGTCCTGCTAGCTTTGTCAGCGTCAGACATTTCCTGAACCTGCCCGACCTTGCGACTTTGCCGACAACTTTCCAGGAGAGGGCCGACTGTTCCCGGCAAGCGCTTCAACTCTATATTCGATTCCCCTGATCCTAGCTAGCAACACCACCCATGCCACCCATGGGTAAGGCCCCCCATTGGGCCGAGAAAAGTGTGGCTTGCCAAGTTGTATCCCAAGGAATACGATCCGACATGATCGACTTCGAACGATCTCGTGCGTTTGCCGATTGGCTCGACTCACTGAGAGACATCATCGGTAAAGCTCGCATTATCGCCAGGCTCCGAGCTGCCGAACACGGTAATTTCGGTGATTGCGAACCCGTAGGCGAGGCTGTTTATGAAATGCGTGTTCATTACGGCCCCGGCTACAGGATGTATTTCACTCGTCGAGGGGCAGTGGTCTATCTGCTGCTGGTGGGCGGTGACAAGTCGACTCAAAAGCGAGATATCAAACGCGCTCTTCAAATGGCGCAAAACATCGGTAATGAGGAGTAAGTCATGGCCGAACAATTCACCCGATTCGACGCCGCCGAATTTCTCAAAACACCAGAAGAAATGGCGGCTTACCTGGACGCCTGCTTTGAAGAAGATGCAGGTGACGGAGTTCTCATACGTGCCGCACTCAACGACATAGCTCGTGCAAAAGGCATGACACAGATTGCCCGTGATGCCGGGCTGGGTCGCGAGAGTCTCTACAAAGCATTGGGCAGCACTGGCAACCCGGAATTCGCGACTATCATGAAAGTGATGAAAGCATTAGGCCTGCGGCTGCATGCCAGCGCTCTCTGATTGCACTGCGACACCACACCGCACGCGGCCTTTTTACTTATCGCCCCTGATCAGGCTAAATAGCCGCGCCTGATTGCCCATTCAACCGGATCTGCCCTCATGTCCCGACAACGGCTCGCATTTGCCTGGATCGCCTGCTTTGCAGTGCTGTTCAACATGCTCGCCATGCCGATGTCCGGAGCGATGGCGCAGACGGCGAAATCGCCTGCAGAGCAATTGTTGTGGGGCAGTTTCTGCTCTTCCAACGGCACCAAGCTGGTGGCGATTTCCCTGGGCGACATTGGGCAGAAAGCTCCGCAGAGCGACGATCATTCCAACATGCAGCATTGCTGGTGTTGCTCGGGTTCTGCGCCGTTAGTGGCGTTGCCGGGGCATGCTCCGCAATTGTATTTCGCGCGTTTCGAGGCCAATCGAAGCCTGCCGTCTGCCACCCTCGACACACCGACACCGCGCCAGCAATGGCCGAGTCTCAACCCCCGCGCGTCCCCTCTGGTTTGATTCCTTCTCGCAATTGACCTGCGTTTTGAATCGTTCTGGAGAACTGCCATGTTGAACAAACTCATCGTTCTGGCTGTATTGCTGCTGCCTGCCTGTTTTGCCAATGCCCACGAATACAACGCTGGCGAGCTTGAGATCGCCCATCCGTGGTCGCAAGAGTTACCGCCCAACGCGCCGACCGTCGCGGCGTATTTCGTGATTCACAACAGCGGCAAAACCGCCGACCGACTGCTGAGCGTCGACTCGCCAATTTCAGGAAAGGCCGAGTTGCACGAGCACGTGAAGCAAAACGATTTGATGAAAATGCAGCAAGTGCCCAGCGTCGAGATTCCGGCGGGCGGCGAAGCCACGTTTGCACCGATGGCGTATCACGTGATGCTGCTGGAGCTCAAAGACCGCAGCCTGTTGAGTGACGGCAAGCGCTTCCCGCTGACAATGCATTTCGAGAAGGCCGGCGATGTGACGGTCGACGTCGCGGTGCAGAAAAAGGCGCCGGACGGCATGCAAGAGCACATGCACGCCCATTAATCGCCCACGTTGAAAACGCCCATGCGTAGGCCGTCCGTGTCCCGCCGTCAGTCATTGAGCCTGACGCGCGGCAGCTGGATCAGCCTGTTCGCCATGCTGATGATTTTTATCGGTCCGCTGATTTCTCAGTCGATGCCGATGGATTCGCGCGCGGCTATGTCTGCGAGCATGTCGATGAACATGGGCACGGACATGTCGACGATGGGGCACGCCGACCACGGCGCGCAACCCGTCGCCGAGCACTGCCCACCCAAAGCCGACCATCACGCACTCTGGGAAAAATGCGGCTATTGCAGCCTGCTGTTCAATTGCCCGGCGCTCACTGGCGGTCAGTCCTTCGTCGCCTTCGACAGCCCACAGACAACCACTTTCAGCACTCCCGCTACCCGCCTGGGCCACGCCCGGCAAACCTTCTTCCCCGGTGCCCGCACCCGCGCTCCGCCCATCGTCGCGTAAACACCCCCACCTCCGATCTCACACGGTTTAGAAGACAGCCGCAGGCTGCCGGCCGTGTCGTTTACGACTGTTCGATGGAAATTGTCATGTCCAGGTTTTCTGCTGACACACGTTTGGGCGCTGCCCAGGCTTCTTTTGCCCTGAACGAACCCCGCGTTCGTTTCAGGCACGCCACCGCCGTTCTTTGCGGCTTGCTGCTGACACCGATGGTGCTGGCCGATGAACACGCCGACCACACCGAAGAACTGAGCCCGACGGTGATCACCGCCATTGCGCCGAGCTCGCCACTGACCATCGTCACCAACCCCAAGGACCCGCGCCAACCGGTGCCGGCCAGCGACGGTGGCGATTATCTGAAGACCATCCCCGGTTTCGCGCTGGTGCGCAACGGCGGCACCAACGGCGATCCGGTGCTGCGCGGCATGTTCGGCTCGCGACTGAATATCCTCACCAACGGCAGCATGATGCTCGGCGCCTGCCCCGGCCGCATGGACGCACCGACCTCGTACATTTCACCGGAAACCTACGACAAACTCACCGTCATCAAAGGCCCGCAAACCGTGCTTTGGGGCCCCGGCGCATCGGCCGGCACCGTCCTGTTCGACCGGGAACCGGAAAGCTTCGGCGAACTCGGCACCCGGGTGGACGCCAGCGTACTGGCTGGTTCCAACGGCCGTTTCGACAAAGTGGTGGACGCCGCTGCTGGTGGGCCACGGGGTTACGTGCGAGTGATCGGCAACACCGCGCATTCCGACGACTACAAGGACGGCAACAACGACACCGTGCCCTCGCGCTATGACAAGTGGAACGGCGACGTCGCTGTCGGCTGGACCCCGAGCGCCGACACGCTGCTGGAACTGACCGCCGGCAAGGGTGACGGCGAAGCCCGTTACGCCGGGCGTAGCATGGACGGTTCGCAGTTCTTGCGCGAAAGCCTTGGCCTGCGTTTCGAGCAGTCGAACATCGGTGAGGTGCTGGATAAGGTCGAAGCGCAGGTCTACTACAACTACGCCGACCACGTGATGGACAACTACACCCTGCGCACACCGTCAGGCACCGGCATGATGGCCGGCCCCATGGCCTCCAACGTCGATCGCCGAACCCTCGGCGCACGAATCAAAGCCACCTGGCGCTGGGCCGATGTGCAGTTGATCAGTGGCCTGGATGCACAGACCAACGAACACCGCCAACGCAGCGCCATGGGCGTCGATGCTTACAAGGATGTGCCACGTAACAAGGACGCCGACTTCCATAACTATGGCGTGTTCAGCGAACTGACCTGGTACGTCGCCGACCGTGATCGGTTGATCACCGGTGCACGCCTGGACCGTGCGTCGGCCAAGGATTATCGGCAAACCCTCGGCTCCGGGATGATGGCCCGCCCGAACCCGACGGCCGACGACACCCGCGCCGACACCTTGCCCAGCGGTTTCGTCCGTTACGAGCATGACCTGGCCGACAGCCCGACCACGCTGTATGCGGGCCTCGGTCACGCCCAGCGTTTCCCGGATTACTGGGAGCTGTTCTCGCCCAAGTCCGGCCCCGCCGGTTCGGTGAATGCCTTCGACTCGATCAAGCCGGAGAAAACCACCCAGCTCGACTTTGGCCTGCAATACAAGACTGAAGACCTCGAAGCCTGGGCCTCGGGTTACGTCGGACAGGTGCGTGACTACATCCTGTTCAACTACACGCCGGGGATGATGGGCATGACCTCGCAAGCCGAGAACATCGACGCGCGAATCATGGGCGGCGAACTCGGTGCGGCCTACAAGCTGACGGCAAACTGGAAAGCCGACGCGACCCTGGCCTACGCCTGGGGCAAGAACAGCAGCGACGACAGCGCGCTGCCGCAGATGCCACCGCTGGATGCGCGTTTCGGCCTGACCTACAGCGAAGACAACTGGAGTGCCGGCGCCTTGTGGCGGGTGGTTGCGGCGCAAAACCGCATCGACCAGAACAAGGGCAACGTGGTCGGCAAAGACTTCGATACGAGCTCGGGCTTTGGCGTGTTCTCACTCAACGGCGCGTATCGGATCAACAAGAACTGGAAGGTCAGCAGCGGCGTCGACAATTTGTTCGGCAAGGCTTACGCCGAACACTTGAACCTGGCGGGCAACGCCGGTTTCGGCTTCCCGGCCAATGATCCGCAAGCCATCAACGAACCGGGGCGCACGCTCTGGACCAAGGTGGATATGAGCTTTTAAGAGCTTCGCGGGCAAGCCTCGCTCCTACAGGTTTTGTGTCGTACGCAATATTTGTGATCGACATAAATCCCGTAGGAGCGAGGCTTGCCCGCGAACGACTGCGCAGCAGTCACCAGACAACAACAAAAGACCCAAGCCTAGCGGAGCACACAAATGAAACACCCCAAACCGAATTTCTACAACCTGGCCTGGCGCTGGCATTTCTATGCCGGCCTGTTCGTCGCGCCATTCATGGTGATGCTGGCCCTGACCGGCATCATCTACCTGTTCAAACCGCAACTCGATCCATTGATGTACGGCAGCCTGCTGAACGTCCCTGCTGGTCATCACAAAGTTTCCGCCGATGACCTGCTCAAGCGGGTAAAAGAGGCGTACCCCCAAGGCCAGATCAAACAGTACCTGCCGCCGGCCAATGCCGAACGCAGTGCGCAATTTGTCGTCATCAATGAAGGTCATGAACTGAACGTGTTCATCGATCCGTATCACGGCGACATCCTTGGCGAGCAAGACGCGAAGAAGAATCTGCAAGCGATTTCGCGCTCGATTCACGGCGAGTTGATGATCGGCACCGTCGGTGATCGACTGGTGGAACTGGCCGCTGGTTGGGGCGTCGTGCTGGTGGTCTCAGGGGTATTTTTATGGTGGCCGCGCAGCCAGTCCGCCGGGATTCTCTGGCCACGCTTGAACAGTCGTGGCCGAGTGCTCTGGCGTGACCTGCACGCGGTGACCGGGTTCTGGGGCGCGGCATTGCTGCTGGTGATGCTGCTCAGCGGCATGACCTGGACCGGGTTCTGGGGCAAGCAATACGCCGACCTCTGGAACCGCTTCCCGGTAGCCATGTGGAACGACGTGCCGAAGTCCGACGTCGAGGCCCGCAGCCTCAACAGCGCCACGCGCCAGACCGTGCCGTGGGCCATGGAAAACACGCCGATGCCGATGTCCGGCGACCACGCCGAACACATGGCTCACGCCAGCACGCAAGCGGGTCCGGCAGCGCCAACCATCAGCCTGCAAGACGTGCAAAACATCGCCGTGCAGCGCAAGGTCGAGCCCGGCTACAGCATCACCGTCCCCACCACAGCCACCGGCGTGTTCACCATCGCCGTGTTCGCCGACGACCCGCGCAACGACGCCACCTTGCATGTCGACCAGTACACCGGCGACGTCCTCGCCGACGTGCGCTGGCAGCATTACAGCAACGTCGCCCGGGCCACGGAAGTCGGCGTGATGCTGCACGAAGGCAAGATGTTCGGCCCGTTCAATCAGATCATCGTACTGCTGATCTGCCTGATGATTTTGCTCAGCGCCGTCAGCGGCGTAGTGATCTGGTGGAAGCGCCGGCCACAGGGCAAGTTCGGTGTACCGCCGTTGCGTCACGACCTGCCGAAATGGAAAACCGCGATGGTCATCATGTTCGGGCTGGCGGTGATGTTTCCGTTGGTGGGGGCTTCGCTGGTGGTGGTGTGGGTATTGGATCGGGTGCTGCTGTCGCGCTTGAGCCGGCAAACTGAATCCACTTCAGCTTCATCATGAAGCAGGTGAGATGCGTGTTTTAGAGGGATCTATAGACTTCTGGCGATTATCTCTGAAGCATAGGGCCTCTTCGCGGGCAAGCCTCGCTCCTACAAGGTTTATGTCGATCACGAATATTGCGTACGACACAAACCCTGTAGGAGCGAGGCTTGCCCGCGAAGGCGTCATCAGCAACACCAAAAACCCCAAGAGAACTGCATGACCTCGCTGAACCTCACGAACCTCGCCTGGACACCCCTGGGCCACGGCCATTGCCATCACCAGTTCCAGCTGCGTGACGCATCCTTGCACGTGGCCGCCGGTGAGTTCGTCGGTTTGATCGGTCCCAACGGCAGCGGCAAAACCAGCCTGTTGCGTTGCGCCTATCGTTTCAGCAAACCGGAAAGCGGTGAGGTCAAACTCGACCACCACAACGTCTGGAAGCAATCCTCACGCTGGTGCGCGCAACGCATCGCGGTGGTGTTGCAGGAGTTCCCCGACGCCTTCGGCCTGACCGTCGAGGAAGTGGTCGCCATGGGACGCACGCCGCACAAAGGCCTGTTTGATGGCGACACCCTTGAAGACCGAAAACTCGCGACCCACGCCCTCGAATCGGTCGGCCTCAAGGGGTTCGAAGACCACGCCTTCGCCACCCTTTCCGGCGGTGAAAAGCAGCGCGTAATCCTCGCCCGCGCCTTGGCTCAGCAGCCACAATTGCTGATCCTCGACGAGCCGACCAATCACCTCGACCCGCGCTATCAGCTGGAGCTGTTGCAACTGGTCAAGCGTCTGCAGATCGGCACACTGGCGAGTATCCACGACCTCAATCTGGCGGCAGCTTTCTGCGATCGGCTGTACGTGATCAATCACGGGCGCATCGTGGCCAGCGGCCCACCCAAAGAAGTCCTGACCACACAACTGCTGCACAACGTGTTCGGCGTCGACGCCCTGATCGATGACCACCCCTTGCACGGCTACCCACGAATCACCTGGATAACCCAACCATGACTTTGCGTTCCCTGCTTTGCCTCGCGCTGTTGCTGGGCAGTGCCCAAGCATTGGCCGAGGCCACCCATTACCCGCTGACAGTCCAGAGCTGCAACCGCGAAGTGACTTTCAAGCAAGCACCGAAACACGCGGTCAGCCACGACATCAACATGACCCAGATGATGCTCGCCCTCGGCCTCAAACCAAGGATGGCGGGGTATAGCGGCGTGACGGGCTGGAAGTCGGTGACGCCCGAGATGCAGGCCATCCTAGACGGCTTGCCGGAGCTGGCGGCCAAGTACCCGTCGGTGGAAACCCTGCTCAACGCCAACGTCGATTTCTTCTTCGCCGGTTGGGATTACGGTATGCGCGTTGGCGGTGATCTCACGCCGCAAACCCTGCAACCGCTGGGCATCAACGTCTACGAACTCACCGAGTCCTGCGCCTTCGTCATGAAGCGCCCGCCCGCCAGTCTGGAAGACACTTACAACGACCTGCGCAACCTCGGGAAAATCTTCGACGTGCAGGACCGCGCCAACACCGTGATCGCCGAGATGCAGGCGCAAGTCGCCGACATCCGCAAGGCTCTGCCGACGGACAAACCTCGGGTGTTTCTCTACGACAGCGGTGAGGACCGGGCCATGACTTCCGGTCGTCTCGGCATGCCTCAGGCGCTGATCGACGCTGCCGGTGGGCGCAACATTCTCGACGACGTCGAGGCGAGCTGGACGCGGGTAAATTGGGAGAACGTGGTTGAGCGTAATCCGCAGGTGATCGTGATCGTCGATTACGGCGAAGTCACCGCTGAGCAGAAGGAGCAATTCCTGCTGAACAACCAGGCCCTGCAGTCGGTGGACGCGATCAAGAACCAGCGCTTCATCGTCATTCCTTATGTGCAGGCCACGCCCGGGATCGACAACGTGCTGGCGGTCGAAACCCTGGCCAAGGGTTTCCACGGCGAATGATCGATCGTCGCTATGCCTTGTTGCTGATCACCCTCGGCGCGCTGTTGCTGATGTCGTTTGTGGTGTCGCTGGGCTTCGGTCCGGCGCGGGTGCCAGTGGAGGTGGTGTGGCGAATATTGCTTTACAAGATTTTTGGGTTCGGTGTTCCGGACTGGACTGCCGGCCAGGAACACATCGTCTGGCTGATCCGCGTGCCGCGCATGTTGCTCGGCGCGCTGGTAGGCGCCGGTCTGGCGTTGATTGGCGCGGTGCTGCAAGCGGTGACGCGCAATCCGTTGGCTGATCCGCACCTGTTGGGCGTGACCTCCGGCGCGACCCTCGGCGCGGTGATTGTGGTGCTGCATGTCGGTGAGATTGTCGGGTTGCTGACCTTGCCAATTGCGGCATTTATTGGCGCGTTGTTGAGCATGTTGATCGTGCTGATGATCGCCAATCGTCATGGGCGACTGGACAGTGATCGGCTGCTGTTGTGCGGCGTGGCGGTGTCGTTCGTGATGATGGCGATCGCCAATTTGCTGCTGTTTCTTGGCGATCACCGCGCCAGTTCTGCGGTGATGTTCTGGATGCTCGGCGGGCTCGGGTTGGCGCGTTGGGAATTGCTCACGGTGCCTGCGGCCAGTGTGTTACTCGGGTTGGTGTTGTTGCTGGGGATGGCTCGGCCGTTGAATGCGTTGATGGCGGGTGAGCAGACTGCCGTGACTCTCGGGCTGAATGCTCGCACCGTGCGGCTGCGGGTGTTTTTGATTGCATCATTGATGACAGGGGTGTTGGTGTCGATCAGCGGGTCTATCGGTTTTGTCGGTTTGATGGTGCCGCACATTGCGCGGCGGTTGGTCGGGGCTGAACACCGGCGACTGCTGCCGGTGTGCGTCTTGTTGGGCAGCCTGTTTCTCGTCTGGGTCGACGTGGCCGCACGCACCCTGATCGCCCCGGAAGACTTACCCATCGGCGTCGCCACTGCGGCGATTGGCGGATTGTTCTTCATCGGCCTGATGCGCCGCCGCTGACCTCTTTTCTCCGGATGCACACAGGCCCCTGTAGGACTGTGGACTGTAGGAGCTGTCGAGTGAAACGAGGCTGCGATCTTTTGATCTTAAAAAATCAAGATCAAAAGATCGCAGCCTCGTTTCACTCGACAGCTCCTACGGTAATCCGTGTCAGACGGAATTCGGTGTCAGACGCGGGATTGATCGTTCCCACGCTCCCGCGTGGGAATGCCGCCCGGGACGCTCCGCGTTGCGCTTTTGAATGTTTAACGGATGTGTCAAAACACGGAACTTTCCCACGCCTTTTTCAGGTTGTTCGTCGGACGCGAGCCCTCTAGTCTTGGGCTGTCGCTGAACACTCAGCGATCGGGTGTGAGAACCCGGTAACAGAGATGTATGAATCTACCGCCAGTATCACCATAATTGCCGCCAGCTATTCGCTGCCTGCAATGCTCTATGGCGGCTGTGTGCGGGCGGACTTCGGTCCGGCCGGTTCTCTGTTCCCGGTTTTCTCACCCTGCACATAGCTGCCACCACTTTCCGTGTGAGAAACGGCAAGTGAGGGCCCCTGCATGGACAGAGAACTTAAATGAAGAAATCAGTACCCGATCCCCCGCCGCAATACACCGAAAAAACCCGCCGCCCCAGCACCATGTTCATCGTCGCCCCGGGTGCCGACACCGAAAGCCTCCTGGCCCACGCCTACGAATCGTTGGCCTCAGCGAGTGTTCTGGCCAGCGATTTCGCCAACAACCTGATCGGCCCGCAGCGCCACACGGCATTGGCGATCCAACAGGTCATCATGCTGGCAGAGCTGGCGGTGAATCGGGCGCTGGATACCGTCGATCCGGCGTAGACACACCGCAAACAATGTGGGAGCGGGCTTGCTCGCGAAGGCGGCGGCACATCCACCATCACGGTGACTGACCCACCGCTTTCGCGGGCAAGCCTCGCTCCTACAGGTGCTTTGTGTCGTACACCGAATATGTGAACGACGATGAACCCGAGACAATATCTGCGCCCCAATGTGGCGCACCTCTTCGCACCAACACGCCAATCGCGTTCCCTCATGGTGCGCTGCCCACACCGCGCAACCGCTCTAATACGACATTTCCTTGCCCTTCCCCGACCGGGCACAGCCCTTGCTAAAGACCCTTCAGTCGTCCGCATCTGCCAACCATAAAAAACTTTAACGTTCATGGAGATCGCACAATGAAGCGTCGCAGTTTGATCAAGGCTTTCACACTATCGGCAAGCATTGCCGCGATGGGCATGGCCTGGACGGTCCAGGCCGCCGAGACTATCAAGGTCGGTATTCTGCATTCGTTGTCCGGCACCATGGCGATCTCCGAAACCTCGCTCAAAGACATGGCGTTGATGACCATCGACGAAATCAATGCCAAGGGTGGCGTGAACGGCAAGATGCTGGAGCCGGTGGTGGTTGACCCAGCGTCGAACTGGCCGTTGTTCGCCGAAAAGGGCCGGCAGTTGCTGACTCAGGACAAGGTGGCGGTGGTGTTCGGTTGCTGGACGTCGGTGTCGCGTAAATCGGTGCTGCCGGTGTTCGAAGAACTCAACGGCCTCCTGTTCTACCCTGTGCAATACGAAGGCGAAGAGATGTCGCCGAACGTGTTCTACACCGGCGCGGCGCCTAACCAGCAGGCGATTCCGGCGGTGGAATACCTGATGAGCGAAGAAGGCGGCAGCGCCAAGCGCTACTTCCTGCTGGGCACCGACTACGTTTACCCGCGCACCACCAACAAGATTCTGCGTTCGTTCCTGCATTCCAAAGGTGTGGCCGACAAGGACATCGAAGAGGTCTACACCCCGTTCGGCCACAGCGACTATCAAACCATCGTGGCCAACATCAAAAAATTCTCCGCCGGTGGCAAGACTGCGGTCATCTCCACGGTCAACGGCGACTCCAACGTGCCGTTCTATAAAGAGCTGGCTAACCAGGGCCTGAAAGCCACCGACGTTCCGGTCGTGGCGTTCTCCGTGGGTGAAGAAGAACTGCGTGGCATCGACACCAAACCGCTGGTGGGCAACCTCGCGGCGTGGAACTACTTCGAGTCGGTCGAGAACCCGCAGAACAAGAAATTCGTCGCCGACTGGAAAGCCTACGCCAAGAAACACAACCTGCCGGGCGCCGACAAAGCGGTGACCAACGACCCGATGGAAGCCACCTACGTCGGCATCCACATGTGGGCGCAAGCAGCCGAGAAAGCCAAGTCCACCGATGTCAACAAAGTCCGCGAAGCCCTGGCTGGCCAGACTTTTGCCGCGCCGTCCGGCTACACCTTGACCATGGACAAGACCAACCACCACCTGCACAAACCAGTGATGATCGGCGAGATCCAGGCCGACGGTCAGTTCAACGTGGTGTGGCAGACCGAAGGGCCGATCCGCGCCCAGCCGTGGAGCCCGTTCATTCAGGGTAACGACAAGAAGCCGGACTATGCGGTGAAGAGCAACTGATTCACCCCGCTTAGCCTGATCGTTCCCACGCTCCGCGTGGGAATGCCTCAACGGACGCTCTGCGTCCGCTTTGGGACGCGGAGCGTCCCGGGCTGCATTCCCACGCGGAGCGTGGGAACGATCAATACAGGACACTCGCTATGCCCACCGCCCTTTACCGCTTGATCCTCGCCATCGCGCTGCTGTTACCGATGGCCTCCCACGCCGGCGACGCCGAAGACTTCGTCGCCGCCAATCCCGTGCAACAAGCAAAACTTCTCGAAGCCTGGGCCGCGCAGCCCGATCCGGTCCGTATAGAACTGATCAACGCCCTGCAACAAGGCGAGTTGACCATCGATGGCCAACCGAAAACCCTGCGCCTGAACAACCGTCTCCGAGGTCTGATCGACACCGCTTTGGCCAGCCACCAATTGCTCGCCGCCGACGCCAAAATCCGTCTGGCAGCTGCGCAGCAATTGCAGAAAAGCGCCAAACCCGCGCAGCTGAAATTCCTCGACCAGCAATTGGCTGGCGAAAAAGACGAAACCGTTCACGCCGCCCTGAGCCTGGCGCTGGCCAATCTGCAACTGGTCGATACCGACCCGGCCGTGCGCCTTGCAGCCGTGCGTTTGCTCGGTGAAACCGGCGACCCATTGGCCCGCACTCGCCTCGAAGGTTTGCTTGAACCCGGCGTCGAAGCCGATGCCACTGTGCGCACCGCCGCCGAAACCAGTCTGGCTCAGGTCAAACGCAAACTGCTGATCGGCGAGATGCTCGGCCAAGCCTTCAGCGGCATGTCCCTCGGTTCGATTCTGTTACTGGCGGCCCTCGGATTGGCGATCACCTTCGGCCTGCTCGGCGTGATCAACATGGCCCACGGCGAGATGCTGATGCTCGGCGCTTACTCGACGTACGTGGTGCAGTTGATGTTCCAGCGCTTCGCCCCGCAAGCTATTGAGTTCTATCCGTTGATCGCCTTACCTGTAGCGTTTTTTGTCACCGCCGGGATCGGCATGGCGCTGGAGCGCACGGTGATTCGTCACCTCTACGGTCGCCCATTGGAAACCCTGCTCGCCACCTGGGGCATCAGCCTGATGCTGATTCAATTGGTGCGGCTGGTGTTCGGCGCGCAGAACGTTGAAGTGGCCAACCCGACGTGGTTGTCGGGCGGGATTCAGGTGCTGCCGAACCTGGTGCTGCCGTACAACCGAATCGTGATCATCGCGTTCGCCTTGTTTGTGGTGGTGCTGACCTGGCTGCTGCTGAACAAGACTCGCCTCGGTTTGAACGTGCGCGCCGTCACCCAGAATCGCAACATGGCCGCCTGCTGCGGCGTACCGACCGGGCGCGTCGACATGCTCGCCTTCGGCCTCGGCTCCGGCATTGCAGGCCTCGGCGGAGTAGCCCTCAGCCAGATCGGCAACGTTGGCCCGGACCTCGGTCAGAGCTACATCATTGATTCGTTCCTGGTGGTGGTGCTCGGCGGTGTCGGTCAGCTAGCCGGTAGCGTGCTGGCCGCCTTCGGTCTGGGCATCGCCAACAAAATTCTCGAACCGCAGATCGGTGCGGTGCTGGGCAAAATCCTGATCCTCGCGCTGATCATTCTGTTCATCCAGAAACGTCCGCAAGGCCTCTTCGCACTGAAAGGACGGGTGATCGACTGATGAACCAGCCTCTACTCGTTAGCGCAACACAAAAAGCCGGCCCCAAAGTCACGATTGCCGTTGGCGCGGTGATCCTCGTTCTGCTGCTGGCATTACCGCTACTGTCGCTGTTGCCGGCGGACAGCACGTTTCACGTCTCGGCTTATACGCTGACGCTGATGGGCAAAATCCTTTGCTACGCCATCGTCGCCCTGGCCCTTGATCTGGTCTGGGGGTATGCCGGCTTGCTGTCACTGGGTCACGGTCTGTTCTTCGCCCTGGGCGGTTATGCGATGGGCATGTACTTGATGCGCCAGGCTTCAGGCGACGGCTTGCCGGCGTTCATGACCTTTCTGTCGTGGACCGAGCTGCCGTGGTACTGGACCGGCACCAGCAGCTTCCTCTGGGCCATGTGCCTGGTGGTATTGGCGCCGGGGCTGCTCGCACTGGTGTTCGGTTTTTTCGCCTTCCGTTCGCGGATCAAGGGCGTGTATTTCTCGATCATGACCCAGGCCCTGACCTTCGCCGGGATGCTGCTGTTTTTCCGCAACGAAACCGGGTTTGGTGGCAACAACGGCTTCACCAACTTCCGCACCATTCTCGGGTTTGGCATCACTGAACCGGGGACTCGCGTGGTGTTGTTTTTCGCCACAGTGCTGTTGCTGGTGGCGAGCCTGTTCATCGGTTGGCGGCTGGCGCAAAGCAAGTTCGGTCGAGTGCTGACCGCGTTGCGCGATGCGGAAAACCGTCTGATGTTCTGTGGCTACGACCCGCGCGGTTTCAAGTTGTTTGTCTGGGTATTGAGCGCGGTGTTGTGTGGCCTGGCTGGGGCGCTGTATGTGCCGCAAGTCGGAATCATCAACCCGAGTGAAATGTCGCCGACCAACTCCATCGAAGCCGCCGTTTGGGTGGCGCTGGGTGGTCGCGGCACGCTGATCGGTCCACTGCTCGGCGCGGGCGTGGTCAATGGGATGAAGAGCTGGTTCACCGTGGCGTTTCCGGAGTACTGGCTGTTTTTCCTCGGCGCATTGTTCATCGTCGTGACCTTGTATCTGCCCAAAGGCGTGATAGGGCTGCTGAAGAAAAAGGGTGAATCATGAGAATCACAGCAACGGCGGAATTCATGCTCGAACCGGCCTTTTTTCCAGTAGAGCCCAACAAGGATGCCGGCAGCAGCCGCGACGCCATCGGCCTCGGCCAGCGCGCCGGCCCCGGCCTGAACACGCGCCACGGCACCATCCTGACCCTGGAAGACATCAGCGTCAGCTTCGATGGCTTCAAGGCGCTGAACGATCTGAACCTGTACATCGGCGTCGGCGAATTGCGCTGCATCATTGGTCCCAACGGCGCGGGCAAGACCACGCTGATGGACGTGATTACCGGCAAGACCCGCCCGAGTCACGGCAAGGCCTGGTTCGGTGAAACCCTCGATCTGACGCAGATGAGTGAAGTGCAGATTGCTCAGGCCGGTATCGGTCGCAAGTTCCAGAAGCCGACGGTGTTCGAAGCCTTGAGCGTGTTCGAAAACCTGGAGCTGGCGCAGAAAACCGACAAGTCGGTATGGGCCAGCCTGCGGGCTCGTCTCAGTGGCGAGCAGAAAGATCGCATCAGCGAAGTGCTGGACACCATTCGCCTGACCGCCTCGGTCAATCGCCCGGCGGGGTTGTTGTCCCACGGTCAGAAGCAGTTTCTGGAAATCGGCATGCTGCTGATGCAAGACCCGCAACTGCTGCTGCTCGATGAACCAGTGGCGGGCATGACCGATGCCGAAACCGAATTCACCGCCGAGCTGTTCAAAAGCCTGGCCGGTAAGCACTCGCTGATGGTGGTGGAACACGACATGGGCTTCGTCGGCTCGATCGCCGACCACGTCACCGTGTTGCATCAGGGCAGCGTGCTGGCCGAAGGGTCGCTGGAACAGGTGCAGGACAATGAGCGGGTGATCGAGGTGTACCTCGGCCGCTGAATCCTATGTGCATGATCGTTCCCACGCTCTGCGTGGGAACGATCATTGGAGAGATTTTAAGATGCTGCAAGTCGACAAGCTGCACCAGTACTACGGCGGTAGCCACATCCTGCGAGGCCTGACGTTTGAGGTGAAGGTCGGCGAAGTCACCTGCCTTCTCGGGCGCAATGGCGTGGGCAAGACCACCCTGCTCAAATGCCTGATGGGGCTGCTGCCGGCCAAGGAAGGCGCGGTGAACTGGGAGGGCAAACCGATCACCACGTTCAAGCCGCACCAACGGGTGCATGCCGGCATCGCTTACGTGCCTCAGGGCCGGGAAATCTTCGGCCGCCTGACCGTGGAAGAAAATCTGCTGATGGGCCTGTCGCGGTTTCCCGGTTCTGAAGCGAAGGAAGTCCCGGCGTTCATCTACGAGCTGTTCCCGGTGCTGCTGCAAATGAAGCAACGGCGTGGCGGTGACTTGTCCGGGGGTCAGCAACAGCAGTTGGCGATTGGCAGAGCACTGGCCAGCCGTCCACGGTTGCTGATTCTCGACGAACCCACCGAAGGCATTCAGCCGTCGGTGATCAAGGAAATCGGCGCGGTGATCAAGCAGCTTGCGGCGCGTGGCGACATGGCGATTTTGCTGGTGGAGCAGTTCTACGATTTCGCCGCCGAACTGGCCGATCAGTACCTGGTGATGTCCCGGGGCGAGATCGTGCAGCAGGGTCGCGGCGAAAATATGGAAGCCGAAGGTGTCCGTGGACTGGTTACGATCTAACCTGCAGCCTCCTGACGATAATTAGAGATTATGAATTTACCTGCCCCCATCACGCTGTTCACCCCCAGCTGGCATGCCGAACTGGAACTGGGCTACGCCCGCTTCGGCGACAGCACACGCCCGGTGCAGCGCCGCCACAAAGGCCCGCTGCGAGTGCAGAAGCATTTGTATGCCGAAGGCCCCGAGGTGTGTCAGCACATCATCGTCCACCCGCCGGGCGGGATTGCCGGGGGTGATCGGCTGGACATCTCGGCCAGCGTCGGCACGGATGCCTGGGCGCAAATCACCAGCCCCGGCGCCGCCAAGTGGTATCGCGCGGCCGGGCCGGCTTATCAGAAACTCGACCTGCGCGTGGCCGCCGGTGCTACGTTGGAGTGGTTGCCGCAAGAGACGATTATCTTCAGCGACGCTCAGGCGGAACTCAGCACCAGCATCGACCTTGAGGGCGGTGCGCGGCTGTTCTACTGGGACGTGGTGGCGCTGGGTCGCCCGGCCAGCGGCGAGCGCTTCGATCTCGGGCATTTTCAGGCGCACCTGGATATCCGCCGCGACGGCCAGTTGCTCTGGCACGAGCGCCAGCGCATTGTCGGGGATGATGGTTTGCTGGATTCGCCGATAGGGCTGGATGGCCAACCGGTGTTTGCGACGTTGCTGGTGACGGGTGAAATTGATAGCGAATTGCTGGAGAAATGCCGCTCGCTGCCCAATGACGTGCGCGGAGATCTGACGCAATTGCCGGGGCTTTTAGTCGCCCGATGCCTGGCCAGTGAAGCGCTGTTGGCACGTGGTTGGCTGATCGATTTGTGGCGATTGCTCAGGCCGGCATTACTTGGCCGAGAAGCCACCCCGCCACGAATATGGAGCACCTGAACACAATCCACCCTGTAGGAGCGAGGCTTGCCCGCGAAGAACGATAACGCGGCCTTCCCGTTGAACCGAGGCGCTCCCTTCGCGGGCAAGCCTCGCTCCTACAAGTTGAGTGAACTTTTTAACTGCCGACTATGGATTCCAAACGATGGACCTGACCCCACGCGAAAAAGACAAGCTGCTGATCTTCACCGCCGGCCTCGTGGCCGAGCGGCGTTTGGCTCGCGGCGTGAAGCTCAATTACCCGGAGGCCATGGCCTATATTTCCGCGGCGCTGCTCGAAGGCGCGCGTGACGGCCAGACCGTGGCCGAGCTGATGCATTACGGCACCACCCTGCTCAGCCGCGAACAAGTGATGGAAGGCATCCCGGAAATGATCCCGGAGATCCAGGTCGAGGCGACGTTTCCCGACGGCACAAAACTGGTCACCGTTCACCAACCGATCGCCTGAGGCCGCGCCATGACTTACCACATCCGCGATGCACTGCTCGCCGATCTGCCGGCGATCCGCGATATCTACAACGACGCGGTGCTCAATACCACGGCAATCTGGAACGAACAGACCGTGGACCTGGACAACCGCCAGGCCTGGTTCAGCGCCCGGCAGGCCCAGGGTTATCCGGTGCTGGTGATCGGCGACGGCGACGGCGACGGCGACAACAGCGTACTCGGCTACGCTTCATTCGGTGACTGGCGCCCGTTCGACGGGTACCGCCACACGGTCGAGCACTCGGTGTACGTGCGCAACGACCAACGCGGCAATGGCCTCGGGCCGCAACTGATGGAAGCGCTGATCGAACGCGCCAAAGGCTGTAACAAACACGTGATGGTCGCCGCCATCGAAAGCGGTAACGGCGCCTCGATCCGGCTGCACGACCGGGCCGGTTTCGTCGTCACCGGCCAAATGCCGCAGGTGGGTACCAAGTTCGGCCGCTGGCTGGACCTGACCTTCATGCAACTGATTCTTGACCCCGGCGTCATGCCGCCCGGTTCCCACAAGGAGTGATACCCCATGAACGCCGCCCAACTGCGCCGCGTCAATGTTGAAAGCTTTGCGCACTATCGTCAGGGTTTGATTGATTTGCTGCTCGACGCCGTCGGCTATGGCGCCAGCGTCGGGTTCATGGCGGATCTGGATGCCACTCAGGCCCGAGCCTATTTCGATGAAGTCCAGGAGAACCTGAACAAAGGCAACGTGCTGCTGTGGGTGGTGGTCAAGGACGAACAGGTGCAGGCCAGCGTGCAATTGACGTTGTGCCAGAAAGCCAATGGGCTGAACCGCGCCGAAGTGCAGAAACTGCTGGTGCGTGAACACGCCCGTCGTCGCGGCCTGGGCCAACAGATGATGCATGCCGTTGAGCTCGCTGCCCGCCAGCACAAACGCGGCATGCTCTACCTCGACACCGAAGCCGGCTCCCCCGCCGAAGACTTCTACAAGGCGATGGGCTACACCCGCGCCGGCGAAATCCCCGACTACGCCTGCGACCCCAACGGTCGCTACAAACCGACTGCCCTTTACTACAAGATTCTCCAAGGAGCCCATTGATGATTCCCGGTGAATACCAGATCCAGCCCGGCGACATCGAACTCAACGTCGGCCGCCGCACCCTCAGCCTGAAGGTGGCCAACAGCGGCGACCGGCCGATCCAGGTCGGCTCGCATTATCACTTCTTCGAAACCAACGACGCCCTGACCTTCGACCGCGCCGCCAGCCGCGGCATGCGCCTGAACATCCCCGCCGGCACCGCCGTGCGCTTCGAACCGGGGCAGAGCCGCGAGGTTGAGCTGGTGGACCTGGCCGGGCATCGCCGGGTGTTCGGCTTTGCCGGACGGATCATGGGCGACCTCGACTGACTGATCGTTCCCACGCTCTGCGTGGGAATGCATCCCGTGACGCTCCGCGTCACATAACGGCGGACGCAGAGCGTCCATGGCGGCATTCCCACGCAGAGCGTGGGAACGATCAATGAAGGAACTGCAATGAAGATTTCCCGTCAAGCCTACGCCGACATGTTCGGCCCCACCGTCGGTGACAAGGTCCGCCTGGCCGACACCGAGCTGTGGATCGAAGTGGAACAGGACTTCACCACCTACGGCGAAGAAGTGAAATTCGGCGGCGGCAAAGTCATCCGCGATGGCCAGGGCCAGAGCCAGTTACTGGCCGCGGAAGTGGTCGACACGCTGATCACCAACGCGCTGATCATCGACCACTGGGGCATCGTCAAGGCGGACGTCGGCCTCAAGGACGGGCGCATCGCCGCGATCGGCAAGGCCGGCAACCCGGACATCCAGCCCAACGTGACCATCGCCGTCGGCGCCAGCACTGAAGTGATCGCCGGTGAGGGCATGATCCTCACCGCCGGCGGCATCGACACCCATATCCACTTCATCTGCCCGCAACAGATCGAAGAAGCGCTGATGAGCGGCGTCACCACCATGATCGGCGGCGGCACCGGGCCGGCTACCGGCACCAATGCCACCACCTGCACCTCCGGGCCATGGCATCTGGCGCGCATGCTCCAGGCCGCCGATGCCTTCCCGATGAACATCGGCTTCACCGGCAAGGGCAACGCCAGCCTGCCGGAGCCGTTGATCGAACAGGTCAAGGCCGGCGCCATCGGCCTCAAGTTGCATGAGGACTGGGGCACCACGCCAGCGAGCATCGACAACTGCCTGAACGTCGCCGACCAGTACGACGTGCAGGTGGCGATCCATACCGACACCCTCAACGAGTCGGGCTTCGTCGAAACCACCCTCGCCGCCTTCAAGGGCCGCACCATCCACACCTACCACACCGAAGGTGCCGGTGGCGGCCACGCCCCGGACATCATCAAGGCCTGTGGTTTTGCCAACGTGCTGCCGAGTTCCACCAATCCGACCCGGCCGTTCACCCGCAACACCATCGACGAACACCTCGACATGCTGATGGTCTGCCACCACCTGGACCCGAGCATTGCCGAAGACGTGGCCTTCGCTGAAAGCCGTATCCGCCGCGAGACGATTGCCGCCGAAGACATCCTCCACGACCTCGGCGCGTTCTCGATGATCAGCTCCGACAGTCAGGCCATGGGCCGCGTCGGCGAAGTCATCACGCGCACCTGGCAGACCGCCGACAAAATGAAAAAGCAGCGTGGCCCGCTGCCCGCTGACGGCGAAGGCAACGACAACTTCCGCGCCAAACGCTACATTGCCAAATACACCATCAATCCGGCGATCACCCACGGCATCAGCCATGAAGTGGGCTCGGTCGAAGTGGGTAAATGGGCCGATCTGGTGCTCTGGCGCCCGGCGTTTTTCGGTGTCAAACCGACGTTGATTCTCAAGGGCGGCGCCATTGCGGCCAGCCTGATGGGCGACGCCAATGCTTCGATCCCGACGCCGCAACCGGTGCACTACCGCCCGATGTTCGCCAGTTACGGCGGCTCGCTGCACGCCACCAGTCTGACGTTTATCAGCCAGGCGGCGCAGGAGGAGGGACTTCCCGAAGCGTTGGGCCTGAAGAAAAAAATCGCCGTCGTCAAAGGCTGTCGCGAGGTGCAGAAAACCGACCTGATCCACAACGATTACCTGCCGAACATCGACGTCGATCCGCAGACTTATCAGGTCAAGGCCGACGGCGTGTTGCTGTGGTGCGAGCCGGCGGACGTGTTGCCGATGGCCCAGCGCTACTTTCTGTTCTGAACGAAAAAAGCCCCGAACGTCAAACGTCCGGGGCTCGATCAACATCAGCCGTCCCGTTTCGGACTCAGGTATTCACCTTGTCCAGTTTTACCCGGTCCAGCGCCTGGTGAGTCAGGGTTTTTTCGAGGTCTTTGATGGCCGTGAACACCGCTTCGTCATCGGCGTCCTGAAATCGTAGCTTGAGGGCATCGAATTCCTGACGATGGGTATTTTCCAGATAGGTCATCCAGATCGGTTGCTCAAGGATCCGCTCGGTGAGCAACTCGCCTTCTTCCAACGCCAGTACACGCTGCCTGGCTGCTTCGATCATGTCCTTGCTCACGCCTGAAAGGGCACGGAACTGCATGCCCCGGGCTTGCCATGGCAAGTCCAGGCGTTCGGCGAGATCGGTCATGTAGGCGAGGTGGACTTCGACTTCGTCGATCGTTCCAGCCGGTGTGTCCGGGCGATAGAACTGCTCCCCGGCGCGCAGCCGCTCGGCGACTCGCTCCCGGGCGATCCGCCCCAGCTCATCCAGACGCGACTTGCCCCTGGCCAGCTCCAGCAGCTCGGCTTCCACCAACCCCGGATTCGCCAGGGCATAGGCCTCATGCACCAACACCTCGATGCCCATGGCATTGAACAGTTGAGTGCCGCCATCGACACAGTTGGTCGTGCTGGTCGCCTCGGCAAATATCTTCTCGCGCAATTCGGTGTTCTCGGCCATGGCTTCCATCATCCGCCAGACCTTGGCGGTGAGCGCAGCGCGATAACTCCGGTCCTCAGCCTTGAAGTCGAAGGATTCGGTCAGTCGCCTGATCTCATTGAAAAAGGGCACGGAACCGTGTTCGTCCTCGACACAATCCCAGGCCTGCGTTTTTTCATACCAGGCTTCGTCGGTCAGCCCTTCGCCCCATTCGGAACTGTCGAGCACACCACGCGCCGGATAGGGTCGGTCGGGATCAAGCCCGAGGGATTCGATGTACCTCTTCATGCGTTCAAGATTCTGCGGCGAGATCCACTCCGGTGACTGAGTGAAAAAGGTTCGCGCCAGCAATTCCGCTCGAAAGGAGCCCGGCGCCACTTGCGGTATTTCGGTGAGCACATTGAATTCAAGGTTCAGGTAAATACTGCGCGGACGCGGCTGACCAAAAAAACCGGTCGGCCAGGTATTCAGGTGGGTACGGTCAAGGGTCAATGCCTGCAACCTGGGCATGCGACTGATATCTGGCGGCAGCCGCAAAGGGTTGTTGCTCAAGCGCAGCAGGTGCAAGCGCGTCAAATCCCTGAGGCGTGCCACGCCCGTCTCAGTCAAACGGATGTGATTGTCGTTGAGCATCAGAGTGGTGAGCATCCGCAGGTTGCCAATCTCTGCTGGAAACTCGGTCAGGTAATTTCCGGCCATGTTCAACTGGCGCAGTTGCCGGAAGGGCCGCAGGAAACCCAGATGTTCACTGCGCATTCGGACATCGGCCAGACTGAGTTCGGTAACGTGATCAAAATTGGCCGTTAGTTCAGGCATTGTCTGTAAGAACCCGTCCATGGCAAGCCCGTCAAAATTCAGAGCCTGCGGTCGCACAATCCCGGGAGCGTCGACCCCCTTGGGGCCGGTGCGCTGCCAGCAGTGGCGGATTTTTTTATAGATGGCGTTTCTGACGTTCCACTCCGTCACACCTTCCGGGGTCAAACGCCAAGCATGAGTGGGTTCGTTGACCCAGCGGCGCAAGGCATCGTTGAGCTGGTCGAATTCGGCTTCCAGTCCAAGCAATCGTTGCCCGGCGGCGTCACCAAACCCATCCAGCATCGCCTGGACCTCGACATCACCGAATGCGGGATACAGCGACTGGAGGCGAACCCGCAGCAAATCCTCGTCCGTCAGGCGCTGACGATAGCCATGCATCCCTCCGCGCAGCTTCATCATCTGCGGATCGTAGGCAGGCTTGCGCACGGGGTTTTCCAGCAAGATCGGGGACAGTTGGTCGTGCGACAACGGCACCTTCTGGATCGCTTGTCGAAGTTGTGCGCCCTGATGGGTTTCGTAGCCCAGCGCTTTTCGCTCGGCATCCGGCAAGGCATGCAATAGCGCCGAGTACAGATCGTCCGCGCCATGCAGGTGCAGGCCCTCGGCGTCATAGGTTTCGTAGCGTCCATCCTCGCGCAGCACCACCACTTTGCGGATTGAGGCGTCTTCTGGCCCCACGCTGTCCAGCAAGGAGCCGGAAGACGAAAACTGACGCATCTCGATGCGCATATCCTTTGGCCATTGCGGCCAGCTTTCCAGGGTGTGCAGCACCAGTCGGTCGCTGTCGAGACTGTTCAGTTCGTCGAGATAAAGCCCCTCGTAAGCGCGACTCAGCCGGATGCCATGCGCCGACTGAGTCGCCAGCTCACGCAGACGCAATGGGAGTCTACCCTCGGACAGCTTCGCCAACTCTGCGGCACTGGCATCGTCCAGCAATGCGCGTGCGACACTGGTCGACAGAGCCGGGAGGTCGCGCTGAAGCAGGTTGATGCGCGAATCACTGGAAGCTTCCCGTGACGTGTACAACGAATCGAACACGGACTTTTTCCTGTCCTGTGCCTGACTGGCGATACGTCTTTGCAGTTCTGCAACACGCGCCGGCCTGTCTCTGGGCGTTTCACTCCCAAGGAAATCCTGCAGCTGCGATTCGCTGAGGGCTTCGACTATCCGTGTCGGCAGCCTGCCCCCGCGGATGTCTGCCCGTGTCAGATGAAGGGTTTCGTCAGCCGTGGTCTCTGCATTGCCGAAACTGATGGTCGGGCGGCCTACGGCTACATCAGCTTCCAGCACCAGGGCTTTGGAATCCGGCCAGCCGCGCAACCCGGTCACGAACCCCGTCACGTCCTCCGCCAGCTCCCCAGGAACCCGTCCGGCGAGGATTTGCGCGCTCAGCTTGTCGGCGTCAGCATAGGCCTTGAAGCGCTTCAGGGTATCCATGAGCAAGGGCGCCGGCGCTTCATTTTCCACATGCATGCGGCGCAGCACGCCTTCTTCGACACCGCTGACAAGGCGGGCTTGCTCCAGCACCTCGTCGCTGAGCCCGTCCACTGTCGGGCCGAGGCGCCGCAATAGCTTGCCAGTGTCCCATTCCATGGGTGCTTCGAACTCGGTGTGCCAGGCGCCGGCACCGTTGTGTTCGATGCGCAACTGATAGGCGTCCGGGCGCTGGGGATGTTGCAGGTGAGACTGTCCGGTGAGTGGATCCTCCCCAAGCACATAATGTTTGCCCTCGAGCGGCAGCACCTTGCGCCCCGCGTGTTCGATCACGCCGAAGTGATCGGGCGCTGCGGTTTCAGGTAACGTCAGGCGGTGCGCGTAAGGCGCAGGATCGGGCTTGATCAAGCGTGTTTTCCCGCTGGACAGTTCGACCGGTTCAAGGCTGTCGATAAGCGCTGACGGTTTGACCGGTGCTGGGCCTTTTGGCAACACGCCGCCAATGGACATCAGGGCCAGTTGCGCACCGTTGATCAGCACACTGTTGATGTGCGCCGCGCCCTCTTCGACGTCACCCTTGCCCCAATCCTCAATGCCCTCGACCAACTCCGACAGTAATTGTGCGGCCATCAGGCCCAACATGGCCGAATTCAACCCCGGCACCAGCATCGCGCCAAAAATAAACACATTCCAGGCAATGTTCAGATAGCCGCTCAGTCGCCTCCAGCGTGCGCTGGCGTCTTCATCATCGGTCGGCACCGCGATCAATCGGGCATCGGCAATGGCTTTGTCGCGTCGCTCAAGAAACAGGCGATCCCACAGATTGTCACTGATCAGGTGAGTGATGGGCTCCGCATCCGGATTCTCGACCGGCGTTTCACGCCACCAAGGGCCCATGTCGAGCGGTTCGCGCTGCTGCCAGGTGATGGTCTTGAGTCGTTCGTTGACCCGATTGAAAAAAATCGCCTTATCTTTTTGTGCGACAAAATGGCTGAAAAACGCCTGATAGTCGTTATCGCGCAACTGACCGATGAGCGCCTTCATGAAATCGGTGAACGAGTCGTACTCCTTGAGCGGATGATCCGGGTCATCCGGCACATAGGCGATCAAGTTTCCGACCAGTCGATTCTGGGTGTAGATTTCGTCCTTGCGCAGCATCTCTTCGGCCACACCCTTCGGGCCGTTGGCGAAAAAGGCCTTGAGCAAGCGAAAGGTCTCAAAGCCGCGAGGGACCGAGGACGTTACCCGTGCGGAGAAATCAAGCCATTGCTTGAGCGCATCGGGGGTCAGGCCATCGATGGAGTTCTTTATTGCTGTTGGTTCGGCCACGGCGCTGAACAACACAATGCCAGTCATCCGACAGCCCATCAGCGACAAGTGATGACTTTGCAACGGGCGGTCGTACCATTGGATATCGGTCTTGCCGTCGATCACCTCGCCGAGCTTTTCAAAACCGTACACACCGATATCGCCCTTGAGGTACGCCGTCATCGATGCCAGTTTGAGCGCCGCCTTGTCACTGGCGATCGAGCGTTCCTTGAGCAAGCGGCGGGCATTGGCGTCTACGGGGGCGAGCACTGACTTGATGTGGGTCTGATATTGCTTGCCGATGTCGAGCCGACGGCACAGCGCAGCAATTTTTTGCGGGGTGATGACTTTGATCTCGTGCAGGGTGCCACGAACGTCCTTGCGCAAGATGGCGGATCCGCTGCGAAACGCGTTATCGCGGGTTTCATCCTCCTCGAAGTTATGCAGGGCCGCTTCGAGCAGTGTGGAATGACGGATGGTACTGGCCTGGGTATCGATCACACCCAGGATATTGCTCGGTACATACAGGCGCAGTTGTAATTCGTTCGGATCGCCATGTTCATTGAAATTGGAGTACAGGAGGGTTTTGAGCAACGGTTCGGCAAAGGCCTTGATGTCGTGCTGCAAATCGCTGAGCAGTTCATCCAGTTGCCCTTGCAGGCGCCAACGCTCGTCGCTGAGCTCTTTTAGATAGTCACGATCCTGCGGCCGGGCCTTGAGATACCACTCAGGGAACGCCGGCTGCACCTCCAGCGCAGACAGGAGCCTGGCCCGTGGTGCCTCGGTGATCGCCTTGGGGATCAACGGCTTTATTCGCGGGTAGTGGACCCCTTTGTCGTCCCTTTTTGCCGGACTTGATGCGTTTGGATTGCTTCCTTGCAATTCAGGCATGTCTTGAACACCTTCAAACCAATGATTGGAGCCCTATGGTCATGCGCTGGCCCGGTGAACAAAAGCGCAAAAAGTTGTTGATTTGCGACGCAAAAAAGACTCCACGCAGTGAAAATCCAGAAGCTGAAAGTAACTATCTACCGCACCACACAATCCAGAATCTGCGTGCGTCATGAAGTGGTGTTCCATCCCAAAGGAGCTACTATGCCTAACGCTGTTTTGCATTTATCGCGCAGGAAAAACGGGTAATGGGTCTTTCGGATTTTATCGTGGCAAACGTTGGCCACGTGGTCGACGAGTGGGAGTCTTTCGCCCGAACCATTGCTCCGGAACCGGTTGCCATGGATAGAACGCTACTGCGCGACCATGCCAGGGCGATTCTGCTGGCCGCCGCCCGCGACATGACACTGCCCCAGACCGGCCGGGAGCAGGCCGCCAAGGCCAAGGGCGATGGTCCGGACAACAACCCGGCGCTGGATCAGGCCAGCGCCAGCCATGGTGAATTGCGCCACAATACCGGCTTCGATCTGGTGCAGATGACCGCCGAATTCCGCCATTTGCGTGCCTGTGTGATTCGTTTGTGGGTCAACAGCCTGACGACACCGGATCTGGCCCAGTTGCAGGAAATGATCCGTTTTAACGAAGCCATCGACGAAGCGCTGGCCGAATCCACGGCGGCCTATGCCGAACAGGTCAATCGCTCGCGGGACATCTTTCTCGCGATCCTCGGCCATGACCTGCGAGCACCGCTGCAAGCGGTGAGCATGTCCACCGAAATGCTGATGCGCAAAGCCACCCTTGAGGGTGACGCATTGACCTGTGCGCTCCACATCAAGCGTGGCACCCGCCACATGGCGGTAATGATTGGCGATTTGCTGGAGCTGGTCCGCAGTCGCCTGGGCAAGAGCCTGCCGATCGAACCAACGCCCATGGACCTGGCCGATGCGGCGCGTGAAGCGATTGCCCACGCCTGCGCCGCTCATCCGCTATGCGATCCGACATTGAGCGTCGAAGGCGATACCCAAGGTATGTGGGATGGCCGAAGGCTCGATCAGATGCTGCAGAACCTGATCGGCAATGCATTGCAACACGGCTCGAACAACAGCGCGGTCGAACTGACTCTCAAGGGCGAAGCTGACAGTGTTCGGCTCACGGTGCACAACGACGGTGCGCCGATTCCAGCCGAGGCGATCGGCACGATCTTCGATCCACTGGTACGCAGTGCCGACGAAGAGCTTGGCGGGCCGACCACCAGCCTTGGCCTGGGACTGTTCATCGTCAAGGAAGTGGTCAAGGCCCATCAAGGGACGATCGAAGTCAGTTCCAATGAGACGGATGGCACGTTGTTTACTGTGGTCCTTCCGCGTAAAGCCTGACGTCGCCGCCCTGCAGGAACGCCGCCTCCCTATCAGATGTGCTAGTACCCAGCGCCGAATACTGCGTGTAAAAGATGAATGGCCTGTTGAACGTCAGCCTGCGACGACCACGGAGGGCCACCTCATGACCCGCTTAAATATTGATGACTGCGACACCTTGCGCCAACAACGCGTCGTCTTGTTAGCTACCGACCATCAACATTCGGTAGTCGCCGAACTCGTTGCAGTACAAGCACATCCCATTGCTTATTCCGCCTATGGGTGTCAGTCCTCACAACAGGAGATTGCGACGCATCTGGGGTTTAACGGAGAACTACGCGAAACACCCGTTGGCTGGTATCTGCTGGGTAATGGGTACCGCGCTTACAACCCAATGTTGATGCGCTTTCATAGCCCGGACAGTTCAAGTCCATTTGGGGGAGGTGGGTTGAATGCGTATGCGTACTGCGAAGGAGAGCCGATAAATCATTCGGATCCGACGGGGCATGTCAGGCTCCCCAAATTTCTTACAGGATTGTCGGGCAGGTCTATAACCGGCGCACCCAGTACGTCTGACCTGAGACCCCTCATCCCTTCTACCGCCTCAGTTCCCGGCTCCAAGCCCATATCTGCGCGCGCCATCGAAACTCATAAGAGTGGAACGCCAAAGACTTTCATCAAAACAACTCGCGACTTTATCGATTACGGACCTCATAGAGACACGCCGCCACCAATTCCCTCCAAAAAACCAATACCCCCCCGTTTTAATGACACAGGTGGTCAGGTAGGCATCCTCAGCCCCAAACAGACCTTGGGTCAGAAAGCTCGGTACCGAGAGGTCTGGACAAGTGAACCGTTTCAATTTCCGCTCGATCCGGCTCCTGTTCCACCGACAAGAACGCTACCAGGTGGCGCCACACGTCACTACTTTGTCAGATACGATGCTCAGGGCAATCCCAGTCAGAGCAGTGTTGAAAAAATCACTGTGTCCGCACGAAGGGAGGCAATCAGAAATGCAGAGCCATAGGCGCTGTAGATCGGACGGATGGCAGTCGAACATCTACCCTCGCGAAGCACCGCTCCCAGTGGTGGGCGCGCTGATAGGGTGAGCAGGAACCTACTCCACCACCAGTCGCCCCAACCGCTGCTTGAGCATGCGGTTCTCGGCCCGCAGTTGCTGGACCTCTTCCAGCAGGTCCAGCGCCAGGGCGACGCCTTCCCATTCCAGCTCCAGATCGCGCCGCAGCTTGGCGGCGCGCTTGGCCAGTACCAGTTCATAATCGGTGAAGCGCCAATCCTTGGGCAGTGCTCCCTGAGGTTCGAGGATGCCGTGTTCGACGATCTCGATCACGTGCACGTCCGACAATTCGGTCGCCTCGCAGAATTCTGCCAGGTCCAGTAGAACGATCACGGGGTCGCTCATGATTGGCTACTCCTTATCTCGGAATCAAAAATTCTCTCGCGGATCGAAAGCGGCTTTTTTCGCCAGCTCCTCCCACAATTCTTTGACGTCATGGTCGAGTTTTTTCGGCATCACTGCCTTGAGCTGCACGAACAGGTAGCCACGGTGACCGGCCTTGTGCAGCAGGCCGTGGCCCTTGGCGCGCATGCGTTGGCCATTCTGGCTGCCGGCCGGAACCTTGAGGTTGATCTTGCCGGTCAGGGTCGGCACCGCGACTTCGGTCCCCAGCGCCAGCTCCCACGGGGCCAGCGGCAAGGTGATGATCAGGTTCTCGCCTTCGACGTCGAATTTGGGGTGCGGCGCAAAACGAATGGTCAGGTACAGGTCGCCATTGGCCCCGCCACCGATGCCCGGCGCTCCCTGACCCTTGAGGCGGATGCGCTCGCCGTCGGTCACGCCGGCGGGGATTTTCACGTTCAGGCTTTTGCTGGTGTTGCTGACATGTTGGCCGGCAGCATTGTAGTGCGGCACCTGGAAGCTGACCTTTTTCGATTCGGTCGAGAGGGTTTCTTCCAGAAAAACCGGTAATTCCATTTCCACGTCTTGCCCTCGACGCCCGGCGCTTCGGCCCGACCGCCCACCACCATCGAAACCCGGACCACGGTTGCCGAAAATCGAACTGAAGAAGTCCGAGAAATCGCCCGTGTCCTGACCACCGCCACCGAAACCACCGCGGCTCTGCCAACCCGGCGGGCCCTGAAAGGGCTGACCGTGGTGGCCGTATTTGCGCAAGTCGTCGTATTCGGCGCGCTTGTCGGCGCTTTTCAGCGCTTCATAGGCTTCCGAAGCGTCCTTGAATTTGGCCTCGGCGTCCTTTTCCTTGCTGACATCGGGGTGGTATTTGCGCGCCAGCTTTCGATAGGCGGCCTTGATCGCCTTATCGTCCGCGGTCGGCTCCACACCGAGAATCTTGTAATAGTCTTTGAAGTCCATCGAGGGAATCACCATCCATTATCGAAATCGCGCCGCTCGGCCCAGCATGCTCTTGTTTACAGCATCTGGATTGACCGATCTCAAAGTTGTGACCGGGCAGCGCATCAGAAGTTTATCGGCAGCAGGGCGCGGTTCTTGCAGTCGCCCCAGGGTACCAAAGCCTGTGCAGGGAAGTTTGGGGGTGATTGACCATCTTTCAAGCGCTAACCTCTGCGATTTAACGGATAGTCGGCCTTCGAATCTTCGCCGCGCTGACATACACTGCGCGGCCGTTTTTTAACCGGAACTTGAAAGACATGAAAAACGCATCTCCAGCCCGTGCCTGTGGTATCGACTTCGGCACGTCCAACTCCACCGTCGGCTGGCTGCGCCCCGGCATGGAAACGCTGATCGCGCTGGAGGACGACAAGATCACCCTGCCCTCGGTGGTCTTCTTCAATATGGAAGAACGCCGCCCGGTGTACGGCCGGCTGGCGCTGCACGAATACCTGGAAGGCTACGAAGGCAGGCTGATGCGCTCGCTCAAGAGCCTGCTGGGTTCCAAACTGATCAAGCACGACACCAGCGTTCTTGGTACGGCGATGCCGTTCAAGGACCTGCTCGGGCTGTTCATCAGCCAGCTCAAGAGCCGTGCCGAAGCTGCCGCCGGTCGAGAATTCGAAGAAGTGGTGCTGGGCCGTCCGGTGTTCTTTGTCGACGATGATCCGATGGCCGACAAGGAAGCAGAAGATACTTTGGCGGATGTGGCCCGCAAGATCGGTTTCAAGGAAGTCTCGTTCCAGTTCGAACCGATTGCCGCAGCGTTCGACTACGAGTCGACCATCGAAACGGAAGAGCTTGTCCTGATTGTGGACATCGGCGGTGGTACGTCTGACTTCTCTCTGGTGCGCCTGTCGCCTGAGCGCCGCAACCATGACAACCGTCACGACGACATCCTCGCCACCGGCGGCGTGCACATCGGCGGGACCGATTTCGACAAACAGCTTAGCCTGCAAGGCCTGATGCCGCTGTTCGGTTACGGCAGCCGGATGAAAAGTGGCGCCTACATGCCCACCAGCCATCACATGAACCTGGCGACCTGGCACACCATCAACTCGGTGTACTCACAGAAGTCGAGCCTGGCCTTGGGCAGCATGCGTTACGACATCGAAGACACCGGCGGCATCGATCGCCTGTTCAAGCTGATCGAGCAGCGCGCCGGGCACTGGTTGGCCATGGAAGTGGAAGAAACCAAGATTCAGCTGACCCACACCGACAGCCGCCATGTGCCGCTGGATCGTATCGAGCCGGGGTTGAGCGTGGAACTGAGCCGGGCACTGTTCGAGTCGGCCATCGACAACTTGCTGGAGCGGGTGCGCAATAGCGTGACCCAGTTGCTGAACGACGCCAACGTGCGGGTCGATCAGGTGAACACAGTATTCTTCACCGGTGGTTCGAGCGGGATTCCGGCGCTGCGCAACAGCGTCTCGGCCATGTTGCCGAATGCGCGGCACGTGGAAGGGAACATCTTCGGCAGCATCGGTAGCGGGCTGGCGATCGAGGCGGCGAAGCGTTACGGCACGATGGATTGACCTGAAACCCTGTAATGATCGTTCCCACGCTCTGCGTGGGAATGCCGCCATGGACGCTCTGCGTCCACTGTTGAGGCTGTGACGCGGAGCGTCACTGGATGCATTCCCACGCATAGCGTGGGAACGATCGGGCGGGGTTACACCATCCCCACCTGCTTCAACTCACTCTTCAGATACGCGTAATAAATCGGCCCCGCCACCACCCCCGGCAGGCCGAACGCGGCTTCGAACACCAGCATTGCCAGCAGCAACTCCCACGACTTGGCACTGATCTGCCCGCCGACGATGCGCGCGTTGAGGAAGTATTCGAGCTTGTGGATAACAATCAGGTAACCCAGCGCCGCCACCGCCACCCAGATCGACAGTGATAAACCGACGATGGTGATCAAGGTGTTCGAGATCAGGTTGCCGATCACCGGCAACAAGCCGAGCAGGAAGGTCAGCACGATCAGGGTTTTGGTCAGCGGCAGCTTGATCCCGAACATCGGCAGGACCACCGCGAGGAAAATCCCGGTGAAGAAGGTGTTGAGCAGGGAAATCTTGATCTGGGCAAAAACGATGTTGCGAAATGCCTGGACCAACAGGTGCAAACGATCGAACAGCGCCGCGGCCAAGGGCTTGCGTTTGGTCACGTCCGGCGCTCGCTGCAAGGCGATGATCGCTCCCAGCACCATGCCGATCAGCAGCGTCACGAACATGTGCGCCGCGTCCTTGCCCACCAGTTGCAAGTCACTGAGGTGCTTGCTCATCCACTGGCCGATGGCCACGCGAAACTCGGCGGCACTGGCCGGCAAATAAGCGTCGATGAACGGCGGCAACTGCCCGCGTGCGCGATCGACCACAACCATGAATTTATCGAGGGAAGCGCCGGGGTTTTCCGCCTCGTGCAGCAGAAAGCTGATCGCACCGGCAAAGATTAGAGCCAGCACGCTGACCACCAATGTCCCCAGCAACGCCACCGCCAGCCAGCGCGCACGGCGGCCTTCGATCAGCCGCTGCAATTGCGGCGTGAGCATGTTGACCAGTTCAAACACCAACAACCCGGCCAGCAGGCTGGGCAGCAATCGCAGAGGGAGCACCAGCAGCAAACCACCAAAAATGATGACCCAGCTGATAAGCAACAAGACCTGACGCTGAGAAAACGCTGACATACAGCCTCAAAACGAACGACGTAAAAGGATTGGCAGTCTGCCAGCGTTCTGGCGCCGAAGCGAGCAAACACGAACCTGTGGGAGCGAGCCTGCTCGCGATAGCGTCACCGCGGTCCTCCGTGATACTGAGTCGCCTGCATCGCGAGCAGGCTCGCTCCCGCAATGCTTATTTTTTCTTCAGGCATTCGCTCATGAAGGTTTTGCGCGCATCACCCGTGAGGGCCTGGGTGGTGGCGGTGGCGTTGCAGGTTTTCATCTTTTCTTGTTGAGGGGTCATGGGCTTGGCGGCATCGGCGGCCGGCGCGGCTTTGAGGCAGGTGCTCATGAAGGCTTTGCGCTCGTCGCCCTTGAGGCTTTTTGCGGTAGCGTCGGCATTGCAGGTGGTCATCTTGTTCTGTTGGGCAGTGGCGGCGAAACCTTGGGAGCAGAGCAGCAAACCGACCATCAACAACGGGGCACGCAACATCTTCATGGAGTGTTCTCCTTGTTGCCGCCCCGATGGGTGCGGCCTCGCTCTGGAGTGTAGATAAAGCCTGTTACACCTTCATCTGCTATTAAGGTGGCTGCTCGCGATGAACGATAACGCGGTCCAACTGCCGTTCAAACACCGGCCGCCTTCAACCGCGCTGCATGCTCGACAAACAACCGCACCGGCTCTGCGCCCTTGCCCACCAACCCCAGTGACTGGTTGACGATATCGAAGTGATCCATCGGGTATTCATCGCCGATCACCGTCCCCAAATGCGAGCTGTAACGCCCGACCATCCCGTCGCAATGCCCCGCTTCGCGCACGAACGTCCTGGCAAACAACCGGCAACTGCGATTGGTCCCGTCGAACAGGTTGCAGCCGCGATCGGTCTTGCCCGGCTGCAAGGTTCCGGACCATGAGTAATAGCGCACGCCATTGACCACTTCCGGGCCGTGGCCGCCCCAGGTGTCAGGCAGGCCCTGTGGATAACGCTGATTGAACAGCGCCACGCCCGCCGTGGTCAGGGATTGGTGCGAAGCCGGGATATCCACCGGCAGCCTCGGCCCGCGATAGCCGGTTTCCAGCAGGCACATCAGCGCGCTGATCAGCCACAGTAAAAAGCTCAGTAGCCGGCCCTTGGCGCTGTCAGCGGGATAATGAGTATGCAGATAGTCCGCCAGCTCCGAGCCGTGATTGGGCCCGGCCACCGAAGTCACTGAAGCCACCCGGTCCGGGCGTTTTGCCGCAGCGTAACGGGCAGTCAGCGAGCCTTGGCTGTGGCCGATCAAGTTGACCTTCTCGGCCCCGGTGTTGCGCAAAATTTCCTCGATCCGCGCCAGCAATTGCTCGCCGCGTACCTCGGTGGAATTGAGCGGCGAGACCTGCACCGCAATCACGGTCGCCCCATCCCGGCGCAACGTCGAAATGATTCCGTACCAATAGGGATAGAGCAGCAGACGGATAAACCCGAGCATTCCCGGGACCAGCACCAACGGATAACGCGTGGCAGAGCCTTGCGACATGGATGAACAATCCTTGTGATCGGTGAGATGAAGCAAGTTTGGATGCAAGGCGTCAGCCAAGCATCGCCACCCAAAATGACAACTCAACGACCAGTCTATGACATCGCTTATTTCAACCCCACCACGCCCGCCACAATCAGCCCGACCGATACCAGCTTGAGCGCGGTCAGGCTTTCACCGAGCAGCGCAAAGCCGAGAAACACCGTACCCAGTGAACCGATAGCCGTCCAGATCGGATAGGCGATGCTCACCGGCAATTCGCGCAGGGCCAGGGTCAGGAAGTAGATCCCGCCCACGGCCGCCACCCCTGTAATCACTGACGGCCAGAGCCGGGTGAAGCCTTCGGCGTACTTCATGCCCATGGCGAAGGTGACCTCGAACCCGGCGGCGATCAGCAAGAACAGCCAGGCCATCTAGAACTCCCTGGCCAGCGCCAGTAAACGCTGCTCGGCCTCGGCCACGGAAACCTGGAAGGTGCGCTCGGCGGATTCTTCGCCTTCGGCGGCGACCACCGTGACGTCGGTGATGCCGATGAACCCCAGCGCCGTGCGCAGCAATGGATCGGCATGGTTCATTGCTTCCAGTTCGCCACCGGGGCCGAAGCCGAACCCGCCGCGACTGGTGACGATCAACGCCTTCTTGCCCCGCAATAGCGGTTCGTACTGCGCGATGCCGTTGTCCAGTGAGTGGTTGAATGTCAGCCCGAGACGCACAATCTGGTCAATCCAGGCCTTGAGACCGCTGGGCACGCTGAAGTTGTACATCGGGGTAGAGATCACTAACAGATCGTGGCCGAGCAACTCCCCCACCAACTCATCGCTGAGGGCCAGATCGGCCTGCATTGACAGCGATCGTGCTTCAGGCTCCGGATGAAAAGCGGCGGCCACAAAGGCTTCGTTGACCGCTGGAATCGACGTCCGACCGACTTCACGTCGGGTCAGTGCCGACTGCGGGTTGCGGACCTGCCAGGCGGAAAGAAACACCTCGGCCAAACGCCGCGAATGTGAACGTTCACCGCGGGGACTGGCATGTATGGCAAGAATTTTACTCATCTCTATCTCCTGAAGACTAAACTCAAACTGCGTGTGACTTGCAGCTTGAAGCTTGTAGCTGCTGTTCCTCAAATGAACAAAAATCAGTCTGGATGAATCCATTTCATCCGTGGAGTTTAAGAAAAATGTTTGCCTCGTTGCCGCTGACCGCCCTGCGCGCCTTCGAATCCGCCTCGCGCCTGTTGAGTTTCAAGGCCGCCGCCGAAGAGCTCTCTGTGACGCCGACGGCGGTCTCGCACCAGATCCGCTCCCTGGAAAACTGGCTCGGCGTGCCGTTGTTCGAACGACTGCCACGGCAGGTGCGCCTTACCGAGTGCGGCGAACGGCTGTTCCGCAGCCTGCACGGTGCCCTGCTGGAAGTGGCGCAGAGCGTCGATACCTTGCGCCCGCAACGCAGTGGCACGAGCTTGACGATTTCCACCACCGCCGCCTTCGCCGCCCTCTGGCTGGTGCCGCGGCTGGGACGGTTTTACGCCCGCCATCCAAACATCAGCCTGCGCCTGGATACCCACTGCGAAGTCATCGATTTGCATCAGGACGCCAGCGTCGATCTGGTGGTGCGTTACAGCCTCGACGATTACCCGAACCTGTATGGTTTGTGCCTGTTCGATGAATCCTTTGGGGTCTATGGCTCGCCTGAACAAGTGGCCTTGGCGCCCAATCGGGTACCGACGCTGATCAGCTTGCGTTGGCACAACTCCAAGCTGTACGCCCATGGCTGGGAGGCCTGGTGCGCGCAGGCCAGCGAAACCTGGCTCGCCGGGCAACCGGCGGTGCGCGAATACGACGAAGAGCATTACGCCCTGCAAGCCGCCATCGCCGGGCAAGGCCTGGTGCTGGCGAGCAATATTCTGGTGTCGGAAAGTGTGGCCAGCGGCTTGCTGCTGCCTTATCGGGGGGACATTCAGGTCGACGGGGCCGGATACAGCGCGCTGTGCGTACCGGGCCGTGAACGGCATCCGCCGGTGCGGGCGTTTTTTGCGTGGTTGCAAGAGGAGGCGCTGCTGTCCGGGCATGCCCTGGTACCAGTCAGTTAGGGCTTGATCGCCTCAAGCCATGTCGGCGATTGGCAAATTACATAAAACTTTTCAGCGCGCTCATCACTCACAACCTGGTAGCGATCACTTCTACAGAGAGTGACGCAAACCGGATCAGCCTCCAGGAGACCGAGATGAGTGACATGCATTTGTCTGATGTAACCACCCTTCGCGAACGGGCTCGCCACAACGTCGAGAACGGCGCCGTGACCGAGGGCTACGGCGCCGACCGCGAAGAAGTGCTGCGCCTGCTCAACGAATCGCTGGCTACCGAGCTAGTCTGCGTATTGCGCTACAAGCGTCACTACTTCATGGCCAACGGCCTGAAAGCCCAGGTCGCCGCCGCCGAGTTCCTCCAACACGCGACCGAAGAAGCCCAACACGCCGACCGACTGGCCGAGCGCATTGTGCAATTGGGCGGCGAGCCAGAGTTCAACCCTGACCTGCTGTCGAAGATGTCCCACGCCCAATACGTGGCCGGTAATACGCTCAAAGAGATGGTCTTCGAAGACCTGGTTGCCGAACGCATCGCCATCGACAGCTACCGCGAGATCATCCAGTACATCGGTGAAAAAGACTCGACCACCCGGCGCATCTTCGAAGACATCCTGGCCCAGGAAGAAGAGCATGCCGATGATATGGCTGACCTTCTGAAAGACCTGTAACAATACCTGGCCTTATTGCACTAACACTGCAACAAGGCCACCTTCCATTACCAACCAACAATAAACACCACTTCAACAAAAGTTCAAAATGCGCACTTAGTTACAATCACTCGCTAGACGCCACACGTCAGTTCTTTATATTTAGCCCTCAGACAGAAAGTCTGATCCAACCAATAAAGGACTGTAGTTATGCATATCGAAGAACGCCTTGAGTTCGTGGACTCTTTACCCGCCCTTCCAGCAGTAATAAAACCCCGAGCGTTTTCTCTGAACACCCCCGACACTCCAATTGACCCAAACAAAGAAAGCGGCACTGTCGGCCCGGAAATGATGAACATTTACATGCCGGGCGTTTCGGAGCAAAACCGGGAAGATGTCGACAATTGCAAGTTACTGGTACAGAACGCCGCCAGCCAACTGTACGACCCGATCAAAGAGCTTCACCAATGGTACACCTACTATGTCAACAGCCTGGCAAAACTCGGATGGGTAACTCAAGCCTTTCAGGTCAAAAACCAGACGATAAGGAACAGCGGGCTGACAATGGATGTATTGGCCGTTCATGTGCTGCAAGGGTTGGTGGGCGCCAACGCTCCAAAACTTGCAGCGTTGGCTGTCAAGGCTGTAGAAGGTGTCAAAAGCGATCAAGGCCTGATTAATATCTACAACCGCAAGTCTAACGTCGGATCCGATGCCAAGTTTGATATGTCCCCGGTATGGCAGACACCGCAGGGCTCACCGATGATGGTCCTCAACTGCAATACGTTGAATGTCAGTGAGAGTACTCGAGGTATTCTTTTCTGGAAATCGACATCTCAATCGACAACTATCAGAACGGCAGCACAGACTTCCTACTTGAATCTGGCTGTCTATGACCGAGTTCGTTATTCGGTTCTGGATAAGCTCGGCCAGGCGGCCGAAGATTACCTTGACGGCATTCCAGGCTTCCAGTAATCCAAAAATCCTTTAACTACTAAGGGTTCGTGATACCTCACGAGCCCTTTAAAAACAAAATCAAAACACGTGAGAACACTGATGCTTTACAGCACACCGGATACTTATATCGTTGATGGAACCATCACCATTTTTCTCGGCTCGCACTCGGAAACTTTCAAACAGGACATCCTGTACTCCAGCTTGCTGGGGCACTTGACCTCGAATTCCCACAGCATTGCTTCCAACACTTGGATGAGTACATACAAGAAAACCTTGGGCACTCTATTCTGGGTGACTAAAAGCACAGCAACACAACTAATTAAAAAACAATCAGCGAGCATTCTAAAATTCGCCGAGCCTACGTTATCCGCTCATCTATCGACTGCGGAACTCAAAGAACTGACCGTCGCCCTTGGCATTATAAAAAACTTTCCAAAAAACTCCGACGCTATCGCCGCCCTATTGAACAGAATTCAACTCGACAATGACAGTCAGCCATCCATCACCACGGTATGCCCCTTACTGACTGTCATCAGTGCAAACAAGACAGTGATTTCATTTCGCCTGGTGTTCGATACGAGCCACCCGGTTGACCTTGCCATTCTTGACGAAGAACTCTCTCAAAAAGTAGTGCTCAATGGGCCTCAGACCACCCAATGGTTAACGTATCTGGCAGAAGACAAATACGCTTCCATGCGCAATAAAATAATCGAAAAGCTGGGAAGCAAAATCCAAACCAATCTGTATCACCTTACGCCTCCCGAAGATGCAGACATTCGGAATGTATGACCTTTGATGGCACATTATCGGGCCTTTGCCGGCCGATAGCGTGCTCACTAAAAAGGTTGCATCCGTCAATCTTTGACCGTCCTTGGCGCCTTGCCCGCCTTCATCTGCTCCAGCAGCGGCGCACACTGATTCGGCTCCCCACCGCTGGGCGCTATCAGCGCCAGCAAGCCCGCCGCTGGCGCGGCAATCACCCCCAGCGCAACCATCCCGGCCCCCCGCATCATCAGCGGCACCGGTTTGACCCCCGCATCCGGCTTGATGAACTTGCCCCGCACATACAGCGGCGAACGCAGTGAAATCAAGCGCCAGCCCTTGGATTCCGGGGAGATGGTCAGGTCCAGTTGCTCAGTCGCCATGTTTGCCGTGCCGTCGACGTAGACGATCGCGGTCTCGGTATCGAAGACGAACAGCCGCGTGGTCGCCAGGCCGGCCTTGATGTCGAAGTCGGCCGCCGCGCAGTTGATCTTCACCTCCCTGTCGCCAAAAATCTTGCCGACCACGTAGTTGCCGACGTTGAGCCCCGCCAGCTCCATCAACTCACGACTGATAGCGCCGTCATTGATCAGCATCTTCAAATTGCCGTCGGCAGTGCCCAGCAGTTTGGCCACCGAGTTGCCTCGGCCGGTCAGTTCGGCGTCGCCATTAAGCTCACCGAAACTGGTTTTCATCCGCTCCAAGGTGGGGAACAGCTGCTTGAGTTTGAACTTGCGCGCCGTCAGTTTGGCCTGGCCTTCCAAAGGCTCGGTGCGCCCGTTCAGACGAATCTGCGCATCCAGATTGCCGCCCGCCACGCCGAAACGCAGGGGCTCGAGGCTGAGCACGCCATCGGTCAGCACCACATGGGTGTAGAGATCGTTGAACGGCAGTTTTGCGCTGTGGACGATGCGTTTACCGGTGAATTCCACATCAGCGTCCATGTCGCGCCAGCGTTCAGTCCTGAACTCCTCGACCGGTAGCAGCTTGTCCGTCGGCTGCTTGCTTTCACCGCCACGGGCCTTTTGCTTGGCATTGGAGTCGGCGCCGATCAGCGGAGCCAGGTCGGTAAACAACAGTTGATTGGACTCCAGCGCCCCGCTGAGCTTGGGCCTCGGCTGGCTCGCTACGTAGGTCAGGTTGCCATGGATGTCACTCTCGCCGATCGTGCCGTTGAAGTTCTCATAGCGGTACACCGCTCCACCCGGTTCCTGCAACTTGGCGATCAAGTGCCCGTCGGTGGCATACGGCGGGGTATCCGGCAGGGTCACGCCGATCAGCGGATAGAGATTGCCCAGGCTGGCACCGGCCAGTTTCAGGCGCAAATCCAGAGCGCCGAGATTCAACGGATCGGTGAGCGTACCGGCCAGCTCGACGCTGGTGTCGGCGATCTTCATTTGCGCCTGAAGCGGGAACGGCCTGGTGGCGTCCTGTAATGCCAGCAGGCCACCCACCTTGCCTTGGCCGGCGAGATTCTGGCCGTGGTATTGGCCTTTGACCTTCAACGCAAACGAGTAATCCTGTGGCGAACCACCCTTTTCAACTGCGGTTTTCGCCGCTTTGTCGCCGACGATGTCGCTGAATGGAATCGGCTTGCCCAACGGATCGATGAGCAGATCAAGCTGAGTCTTCAGCTTCTGGTCGTCGAGCGTGACATGGCCCTTGTCGAAGCCGATGGCACCGATGTCCAGCACCCAGTTCGAAGGCTCGGCGTCCGGGTCTTTGGGGTCGAACTTGAACGTCCAGTTGGCACGGCCGTCGGCCAGGCGCTGCAGCTCGGCATTGGGTTCGCTCAAGTCGATACGCGGGATCACCACCCGCTGCGCCAGTAGAGCCAACGGCGAAATACGCAGTTCGACGCGTTTAAGGGTGGCCATCTTCGGTTGCTTCGACCAGTCCGGGTTACCCAGGCTGAGATCCTCAGCCACCACATGCGGCCACGGCACCCAGGCCCGCCAGCCACCCTCTTCGGGCTCGCGCTGCCAGATCACAGCAAGGTTGCCATTGATGGCGAACGGACGGTGCAGTTCTTCGGATACTTTGGCGTTCAGGGGCGGTTTGATCCGGTTCCAATCGAAGAACGCGATGATCAGCACCAGGACGGCCAGCAGGACAACGAGGCTGGCGAAGGTCCAGGCAAGAATTTTACGAGTGCGCATCATTGCACAGGACTCCTGAATACGACTGAGCGCCCTGACCGCGACGCACTGATGAAACGTTAGGCCAGAACCGGCCTGCCATGAAATCTAGGACTGGGAAATGGCATGCAGGTTTAACCGAATAGCCGTTTAACACTCAAATAATCGGTCGTGGCCACACTGCTCCCTCATCCGGCGTTACTGGCTCCGCACTTTCGTGCGGCATGAGTGGGGCGAAAATACCCACCTCAGTGCAAAAACGGTCGCTGGAAATGCCCGTTCTAGAGCGTCTCGGCGAAACAATCAATTCCGTTGATTATTACCATTGCGTTTATGAACTTTTATATCGACTTCTCGAGAGTAGCATTGCCCTCGTACCCACTTTATCGCCCTCCCAAGGAGCAACCCATCATGAAACGCGAATTACTGCTTAGCCTGACCCTCTCGATGTTAGCCAGCACCGCTTTTGCTTTGCCGGCCGCTGATCAGGCCACTCCACAAGTCAAAGACAGCCACTCGGTGTTCAGCCAGACCGTTGCCGCTGATGGTTCCGACCGCACTCCACAAGGTCAGACCCTCGCCGAAGGGGGCAATGATCGCCTGAAAGAAAAAGGCCTGATCACTCAAGATGGCTCGGATCGCACGCCACAAGGTCAAACTCTTGCCGCTGACGGTTCCGCCCGTACTCCACAGGGCCAAACCCTGGCCGCTGACGGTACCGATCGCACTCCACAAGGCCAGACCCTGGCTGCCGACGGTTCCGATCGCACTCCACAAGGCCAAACCCTGGCTGAAGGTGGTGGTGACCGTGTGATCGAACGCAACAGCGCGGTGAGCTAAGCCTATGGCGGCCCCGAAAAAAAGCCCAATCCCCGTATTGGGCTTTTGACTTTATAGAAGCCAATTTCCCCGCATGATCCTCGATACTCGTTCGACGTCAGCGAAGCCGATTTGTTAGAGTGCGCCGCTGTCCCTGTCCAGAAAACACCCTTGCGATGCTGCCCCGCGCCGAACAGAAACAACAGACCCGCAACGCCCTGATGGACGCTGCCCGCCACCTGATGGAAAGCGGCCGAGGATTCGGCAGCCTGAGCCTGCGCGAAGTGACCAGAACCGCTGGGATCGTACCCACCGGTTTCTACCGGCATTTCGCCGACATGGATGAACTGGGCCTGGTACTGGTCAGCGAAGTCGGTCAGACCTTCCGTGAAACCATCCGGCTGGTGCGCCATAACGAGTTCGTCATGGGCGGCATCATTGACGCCTCGGTGCGGATCTTTCTCGATGTGGTCACCGCCAATCGCTCGCAATTCCTGTTTCTTGCCCGCGAGCAGTATGGCGGTTCGCTGCCGGTGCGCCAGGCCATTGGCCGCTTGCGCGAAGACATCAGCTCGGACCTGGCGGCGGACTTGTCACTGATGCCGAAACTGCAACACCTGGATATCGCAGGGTTGAGCGTCATGGCTGATCTGATCGTCAAAAGCGTGTTCGCAACATTACCGGACATCATCGATCCGCCGGCTGAAGCGTTGCCGGAGCATCTGACGCCACAGGCGAAAATCACGCAACAGTTGCGCTTCATCTTCATAGGCCTAAAACACTGGCAAGGCCTCGGCAGCACCGAATAACGCCCTTTGTAGGAACGAGCTTGCTCGCGAAGGCGGCGACATCTTCGACATTCATTTGACAGACAAACCGCTTTCGCGAGCAAGCTCGCGCCTACAATGATGCACACAGCATCATCTTGGTGCGCACCGCAAAGTAGCGCACCAACTTCATCCAAAATATTCACGCCAAAGCAACCCGCCCTACGCTCCGACAGGCATTTCCTACACCTCCCCTGATTGGCAAGCCCCTTGCTCTATCCTTGAGCATTGCCCATTGCTGGAAGCCTTCCGATGCTGGTGATTCATCGCAGAATCGACCCTCAACCCGTCTGGGCCGCCGAGTTGCACCTGACTTTCGAAGCCCGGAGCAAAAGCCGCTTGCGCTGTTTCAGTGCCGAGGGTGAAGACGTCGGGTTGTTTTTGGAGCGCGGTCAGCCGCCGCTGTATGACGGCGAATGCCTGCAAGCCGAAGACGGGCGCATCGTTCGTATCTGCGCTCGCCCGGAACAATTGCTGCACGTCACCTGCGCCAACGCCTTCGAACTGACCCGCGCCGCCTATCACCTGGGCAACCGCCATGTAGCTCTGCAGGTCGGCGATGGCTGGCTGCGCCTGCTCGACGATTACGTGCTCAAGGCCATGCTCGAACAGCTTGATGCCAAGGTCGAGAACATCGAAGCGCCGTTCCAGCCGGAACACGGTGCTTACGGCGGCGGCCATCACCATTCACGGCACGGTGATGAAGATTTCAACTACCCGCCGAAACTGCACCAGTTCGGCGTGCGCTTATGAACCCAGCCTGGGCGCTGCTGCGTCTGGCCAGTCCACAGCTGCCGATTGGCGGCTACAGCTATTCCCAGGGTTTGGAGATGGCGGTGGATAACGGCCGCGTGAACGATTCCGATAGCGCCCGGCGCTGGATCAGCGATCAGTTGCTGCTCAATCTCGCCCGTTTCGAAGCACCGCTGCTGCTCGCCCATTGCATCGCCGCGGCCGAAGAAAACTGGGCCGAACTGCTGCAACGCTGCGAAGAGCATCGCGCCAGCCGCGAAACCCGCGAGCTGCATCAGGAAAGTCGGCAGATGGGTTATTCGCTGAAGCAACTGCTCAACGGTTTACCCGAACTGGATGCGCCAGCCCGAGCCTTTCTCGACCAATGCCCTGAACCACACCTGGCCCTTGGCTGGGCGCTGGCGGCACGCGCCTGGCAGATAAGCCCGCAAGATGCGCTGGCCGCCTGGCTCTGGAGCTGGCTGGAAAACCAATTGGCAGTGCTGATGAAAACCCTGCCTCTGGGCCAGCAAGCCGCCCAACGCCTGACCAGCGAGCTGTTGCCATTGCTGCAACAGGCGCAGCAAGCCGCCACCCGAATCAATCCCGAACATTCCGGCAGCGCCGCATTCGGCCTGTCCCTGGCGTGCATGGCCCATGAGCGCCAGTACAGCCGCCTGTTCCGTTCCTAGGGCCTTTTACTTTGGAGAATCACATGAACGCACAACCTCTGCGCGTCGGCATCGGCGGCCCGGTCGGCTCCGGCAAAACCGCCCTGACCCTGGCCCTGTGCCTGGCCCTGCGTGACCGCTATAACCTCGCCGTCGTGACCAACGACATCTATACCCGCGAAGATGCTGACTTTTTGGTGCGTAACGAAGCCCTGGCACCCGAGCGGATCATCGGCGTGGAAACCGGCGGCTGCCCGCACACGGCGATCCGCGAAGACGCCTCGATCAATCTGGAAGCCGTGGATCAACTGAACCGGCGTTTCCCGGGGCTGGACCTGATTCTGGTGGAGTCCGGTGGCGACAATCTCTCGGCGACCTTCAGCCCGGAACTGTCGGACCTGACTATCTACGTGATCGACGTTTCGGCCGGCGACAAACTGCCGCGCAAAGGCGGGCCGGGGATCTGCAAATCCGATTTGCTGGTGATCAACAAAATCGATCTGGCGCCGCTGGTAGGCGCCTCTCTGGAGATGATGGACCGCGACACCCAGCGCATGCGCAACGGCAAACCATTCGTCTTCAGCAATCAGAAAACCGGTCAGGGCCTGGAAGCCATCATCGCCTTCATCGAGCGCCAGGGCTTGCTGACGGCGGCCTGATCACACTTATCAACAAGGAAGCTTATCCATGACACTGAAACGCATTCTGGGCGCCATGGCCCTGCTGTTGACCCCGACCATCGCCTTCGCGCATCCGGGTCATGGCGACAATGGCTTGATGGCCGGCATCAGCCACCCGATCGGTGGCCTCGATCACTTGCTGGCGATGATTGCCGTGGGGTTATGGGCTGCGCAGCAGAAAGGTGCCGCACGCTGGGCGCTGCCATGCACATTCGTCGGCACTATGCTGATCGGCGGGCTGCTGGGTCTTGAAGGATTGAACCTGCCAGCGCTGGAAAGCGGGATTGCGGCATCGGTATTGGCGTTGGGCCTGGCGGTAGCTTTGGCGGTGCGTCCGCCGTTGAGTCTGGCAGTGGCTGCGACCGCGTTGTTTGCGCTGTTTCATGGCGTGGCGCATGGTCTGGAATTGCCCGAGATGTCGAGCCCTTGGGCGTATGCGGCGGGGTTTGTGGTGGCGACGGCTGCGTTGCATGGGTTGGGTTATGCGGTGGTTCGAGTGTTGCCTCAGGCGGCTGCGCCATTGGTTCGGCTGGCGGGTGCGGCTTCGGCGGCGACTGGGATCTGGTTGCTGGCGAGTTGATTCTCTAGTGTCTGAACGAGCCTCTTCGCGGGCAAGCCTCGCTCCTACAGGAGTTGTGTTGGATCGCGCTGTGCGGACAACGAATAACCTGTAGGAGCGAGGCTTGCCCGCGAAGGCGGCCTGACAGACACCGCGTCTCTCAGGCCTGCTAACATGTCGCGCAATTAACCCTGCCGTGACGACGCCAGCCAATGCCGCCTGTTTCCCGCTCTGCTTCCCAGCCTGAATTGACCGCCCTGTTCGCTTCGGTGCAACAACACTTCCAGGACGTAATCGTGCCGCTCTGGCAAGGCCCCGGCTGGAACGCCGACATGGCATTGCCTTACGAAGCGCTGGACGCCGAGCATCAGCCGCTGCCACCGCAGCGCTACCGGGCCATGGCTTGCGCGCGCCAGCTGTACCTGTTTTCCAGCCTGATCGGCCAAGTGCCTCTGGCCGAAGAACGTGCGGGGGCGCTGTTCCGTTCCTTGCAACGGCATTTTCACGATGCCGAGCATGGCGGCTGGTTCTACAGCATCGACCCGCAAGGTGCGCCGCTGGATCAACGCAAAGACCTCTACACCCACGCCTTCATCCTGTTCGCCTGCGCCCATTACTGGGACAAGGTTCGCGAACCGCTGGTGGAGTCGGTGCTCAACGCCACGCTGGAAGTATTGGCCCAGCGCTTCGCCACAGGCGACGGCCTGTATGACGCCAGCCTGGACCGTGATTGGTCTTCGCTCGACTCCGGGCCGCTGCAGAATCCATTGATGCATTTGGCCGAAGCCTTCCTCGCCATCCTTTCGGTGCGCGAGGACGTCGCTGTGCAGAGCGCGCTTATCGAGTTATGCACAGCCATGCAGAAGCGCTTCATCGACCCGCAACACGCGGTATTGATGGAAAAGCCGCTGGGCACTGTGGATAACTGGTTCGAGCCAGGCCATCAGTTCGAATGGTATTTCCTGCTGGAATCCTCACCGTTGCTGCGCGGCTCGCAACTGCATGCTTCGCTGGACCGTGCCTTTACGTTTACCGAGCAACTGGGCGTGGATCAGCAGACCGGGGCTGTGCGCGCAATGCTGGAACTGGACGACCATCTTCGTGATGCGACCCAACGCATCTGGGCCCAGGCCGAATACTTGCGAGCCCTGACTTTGCGCCCGAGTAGCGAAGCGTCCGTGCAGCGCCAATTACAGGCATTGCAACAGCGCTTTTTGCATGCGGGCGGCTGGTTTGAATGTCGCGATGAGCATGGCGAAGTGAGTCGCAAGGACATGCCTTCGACCACGCCTTATCACTTGGCGACCTGTTATCGCGGGTTGGTCGAGTATTTGCGCTGACTGGGCGATTGCTTTCGCGGGCAAGCCTCGCTCCTACAGGTTTTATGTTGAATCGCGATTCTGCGAACGACACATGACTTGTAGGAGCGAGGCTTGCCCGCGAATAGCCGTTACGCGGTCTTACGCCTTGGCATTACGCTCAATGGCAAACCCGCTCCAGGTCTGGCTCACCGGCATCAGCTCGAGGCTGTTGATGTTGATGTGGGCCGGTGCGTTGAGTACCCAGAAAATGGTCTCGGCGATGTCTTGCGGCTGGATCGGCTCGGCGCCTGCGTAGGTGGCGTTGTAACGTTCCTGGTCACCGGCGAAACGCACCAGCGAGAATTCGCTCTCGCACAGGCCCGGCTCGATGTTGCTGACCCGCACGCCCGTACCTTGCAGGTCGCAACGCAGGTTCAGAGAGAACTGTTTGACGAACGCCTTGCTCGCGCCATACACGTGGCTGCCCGGGTACGGGTAGTTGCCGGCGATGGAGCCGAGGTTGACGATGCTGGCGCCACGACCGTGGGCGATCAAACGCGGTAACAACAGGCGAGTGCTGTACATCAGGCCTTTGATGTTGGTATCGACCATGGTGTCCCAATCATCAAGATCGCACTTGGGGGCCGGGTCCACGCCCAAGGCCAGGCCGGCGTTGTTGATCAGCCCGCGCAGCTTGGCGAAGGACGGCGGCAGGTTGGCAATCGCCTCCTCCATGGCCTTGCGATCCCGTACGTCGAGCACCAGCCCATGGACCTCGGTCTGCTTCGACAATTCGGCGCACAGGGCATTGAGGCGTTCTTCACGACGACCTGTCAGCACCAGTTTCCAGCCGGCTTCGGCAAAACGACGGGCACAGGCTTCACCAAAACCGGAAGTTGCGCCGGTAATAAACAGGGTGTTGGACATCGTGTTCTCCTTGCTTCGGCTGATGACAGCCCTTGGAATAGAAAATCAGTTGCCAGCATGCCCGGCCTTGTCCACAGCGGCAACCATCGCAAAAAGCGTACAAAAAACGATCAACACCAGCAACGCCATATGCGCTGTGGCTTGCAGCCATGTACACGCACCTTATCCACAGGCCGGTCCACAGTTTCCGGGGGCAAGTGCAAAAGCTGCAAGCCGCTATCCACAAGGCTTTGCGGGCAGATTAGAAAGTTTTTTGCTTGACCCTTGGGTATCTGCTGTGTAGCCCCGGGCAATTTGCACGACCGGGCGGTTAAACCGACGATGGCGCCAAGCCAGTAACTACGGCCCTCAGCCGACTCTTTCCAGAGTTTAATCACAGACTTATCCACAGGCTTGTCCACCTCCATCTATACCGGGTTCACCCCGAACAAAAAGGTTGACAACGCCGGCTTGAGGTCCAGGAAAAACGCCTGATCAAAAAACAACCTCCCCTCTGCAAGCCACGGATTCAAAGGCTTGTAGCCAGCTACTCCCACGTTATTCACAGCCAGCTCCACAGCAAACGGGGACAAGTCAAAACCGTGACAAAACAGCAGTTTGCAGCGGCTTTATGTCGCGCTTTGAGAGGTCATGAATATTGTTTTCCACAATTTCCAAAAAGCACACGCCGCCCGCTCCCACACGGAATTGTTGGCGTTTTAGAGATGCAAAAAAGCCCCGGCGATTGCTCGTCGGGGCTTTGTTGTTTGCAGTGGATAACTCAGTGGCCGCCGAGGTAGGCGTTACGCACCTCATCGTTCACCAGTAGCTCCTTGCCGGTGCCGCTGAGGCGGATCTCGCCGTTGACCATCACGTACGCCCGGTCCGACAGCTTGAGGGCGTGGTTGGCGTTCTGCTCCACCAGGAAGATGGTCATGCCGGTGCTGGCCAATTCCCGCAGGGTCGCGAAGATCTGTTTCACCACAATCGGCGCCAGCCCCAGGCTCGGCTCATCGAGCAGTAAGAGCTTTGGCCGGCTCATGAGCGCCCGGGCGATGGCGAGCATTTGTTGCTCGCCGCCAGACATGGTCATGGCGCGTTGGGTACGCCGCTCTTCGAGCCGTGGAAACAACTCGAACATGCGTTGCATGTCTTCCTTGGCGTACTTGTCACCGATTGGAATCGTACCCATCAACAGGTTTTCCTCGACGGTCATGTCAGGGAACACCCGCCGGCCTTCCGGCGATTGAGCGATACCGTTGGATGCGATGTAGTGGGACGATTTGTGAGTGATATCCACACCCTGATAGATGATTTGCCCGTCAGCGGCCCGCGGCTGGCCGAAGATCGACATCAGCAGGGTCGATTTGCCGGCACCGTTGGAGCCGATCAGGCTGACGGTTTCACCTTCATTGATGTGCAACGAGACTTTCTTCAGGGCCTGAATCGGCCCATAGAATACGTCCAGATTCTTGAGTTCGAGGATGGGTGCACTCATACCACTTCCTCTTCTTCGGCGCCCAGGTAGGCGGCAATCACTTTCGGATCGTGTCGAATCGCTTCAGGCCCGCCCTCGGCGATGACAACGCCGTGGTCCAGCACCACGATGTGGTCGGAAATACTCATTACCATGCCCATGTCGTGTTCGATCAGCACCACGGTCAGATCATGCTCGTCGCGCAGCAGCCGGATCATCGCGCTCAGCGCTTCGGTTTCCTGAGGGTTGAGGCCGGCGGCCGGCTCGTCGAGGCAGATGATCTGCGGCCGGGTACACATGGCCCGAGCGATTTCCAGACGGCGTTGTTGACCGTAGGACAGCTCACCGGCCAGGCGGTTGGCGCAATCCACCAGATCGACCACTTCCAGCCAATAAAACGCGTGGTCCAGCGCATCGCTTTCGGCCTTACGGTACCCCTTGGTGTTGAGGATGCCCGAAAGCAGATTGCGGTTGACCCACATGTGTTGGGCCACCAGCAGGTTTTCCAGCACCGACATTTCCCTGAACAGGCGAATGTTCTGGAAAGTCCGCGCCAGACCGGCACGGTTGATCAGGTGCGTGCCGCCGAACATCTTGTAGTGGAGCCGGCCGAGGAAACTTTTCGGCGAAATGAAATCGATGGCCTTAAACGGTTCCCCGAGCATTTTGATTACGTCGGTTTTCACGCCACGGGCGTTGAGTTCAATGTGCCCGCCGGACGCTTTATAAAACCCGGTCAGACAGTTGAACACTGTGGTCTTGCCTGCGCCGTTGGGGCCAATCAACGCGAAGATCGAGTTGCGTTTGACTTGCAGGCTGACGTTATTCAGGGCCTTGATGCCGCCGAAGTGCATCATCAGATTTTCGACCGAGAGAACGATTTCTTCGCTCATGGCGCCACTCCTTTACGTGGGGTCACACCGGTACGGCTGATCCGGATCAGGCCGCGCGGTCGCCAAATCATCATCAACACCATCAGGATGCCGAACAGCAGCACGCGATATTCAGCGAAGCCGCGCAGCAGTTCCGGGGCGACGGTCAGCACGAACGCCGCAATCACCACGCCGATGGTCGAGCCCATGCCGCCGAGTACCACGATGGCGAGGATCAGTGCCGATTCAAAGAAGGTGAACGAGGTCGGGTTGACGAAACCCTGATAGGTGGCGAAGAACACACCGGCCAGACCCGCCGTCGATGCACCAATGGTGAATGCCGACAGCTTGACCAGTACGTGATTCAGGCCCATGGAACGGCAGGCGATTTCGTCTTCACGCAAGGCTTCCCACGCGCGACCGACCGGCATGCGGGTCAAGCGATGCTTGATGTACAGCACGGCCAGAACCACCAGGAACAACACCGCGTAGATGAAGTAGTACTTCACGTCCGGGTTATAGGCGATGCCGAAGAACTCATGGAACGGGACGCCCCCCTCCTTCGCTCTTTTGCCGAACTCGAGGCCGAAGAAGGTCGGCAATGGAGCCGCCATACCGTTCGGGCCGCCGGTCAGGGACAGCCAGTTATTGAGGATCAACCGGATGATTTCACCAAAACCCAGGGTCACGATCGCCAGGTAGTCCCCGTGCAGACGCAGCACCGGGAAACCCAGGATGCAACCGGCCAACCCGGCCGTGATTGCCGCCAGTGGCAGCACCGTCCAGAAACCCAGCCCCAGGTATTGATAACCGAGCGCCAGCCCGTAGGCACCAATGGCGTAGAACGCCACGTAACCCAGGTCGAGCAGGCCGGCCAGGCCGACCACGATGTTCAGCCCCAGCCCCAACAGTACATAGATCAGCCCCAGGATGACCACGCCCAGCAGGTAAGAGTTGGAGAAAAACGGGAACACCACGGCGATGACAATCATCAGCGGGATGATCCAGCGCAAGCGGGATTTGTAATCGGGCGGCAATACATGAACCCCGGAACCGGTACTTTCAAAGCCCTCCAGAATGCTCAGGCCCTTGGGGGTTTGCAGGAACAGGCTCAAGGCAAAGCGGCCGGCCATGACAATGGCGACAATCCATGCCACCCGGGTCGCTTCCAGGTTGAAGCCGTAGCCGTCGAGGACTACGCCGACAATCGGGCCGAACACAATCAGGGCCACCAGGCCGGCAAGAATCGCGTCAACCAGGCTTCTTTTGAGATCAATGGTTTTTTTAGTGGTTGAAGACATCGCTTACACCTTCGACACAAGAGGACGGCCGAGCAGGCCTTGGGGCCGAAAGACCAGAACGAGAACGAGCAGCGAGAAGCTGAAGACGTCTTTGTAGTCCGAGTTGACCAATCCGGAGAACAGCGACTCGGAGATCCCGAGAATGATCCCGCCGAGCATCGCCCCGGGCAGCGAACCAATCCCACCGAGCACCGCGGCGGTGAACGCCTTGATGCCAATGATGAAGCCCGCATAGAAATCAAATGTGCCGTAGTTCATGGTGATCAGCACACCGGCCAGGGCCGCCATTGCGGCACCGATGATGAAGACGTAGGAAATGACCCGATCGGTGTTGATCCCCAGGATCGAAGCCATCTTGCGGTCTTGCTGGGTGGCGCGGCACATACGGCCGAGCTTGGTGTACTTGATGACGTAAGTCAGCAGGGCCATTCCGACAAACGCTGCGATCAGAATGAAGATCTTGGTGTAGGTAAGCTGGACGAAGCCGGTCCCGACTTCAACTCGCCATGCACCGGTCAGCAGTGTCGGTACGCCCTGTTGACGGGCGCCTTGGGAAATCTGTGCATAGTTTTGCAGGATCAGCGAAATACCGATGGCGCTGATCAGCGGTGCCAATCGGGTGGAGTTGCGCAGCGGTTTGTAGGCGACGCGCTCGATGACCCAGCCGTACACCGCCGTAATGATGATGGTGAAGACCAGTGTGCCAAGCATCAGCAGGGGGAAGGATTCAATACCGAAGTATGCCAGCAGAGCCAGACTGATTGCCGCGAGATAAGCGGAAATCATGTAAACCTCGCCGTGGGCGAAGTTGATCATGCCGATGATGCCATAGACCATTGTGTAGCCGATGGCGATCAGGCCATAGACCGACCCGAGGGTCAGGCCGTTGACCAGTTGCTGCAGGAAAATACCATCCATAACGCAATCTCACGCAATGAGAACCTGCACGCCTGTGGGTGTGCGGTTCTTCTAGGGAAAATACAGATTTACGTCGGAGCAATGTCAGGCGCGATCAGCCCAGATACCACCGTCCCCTGTGGAAGCGGGCTTGCCAGCGATAGCGGTTGAACATTCAACATTCATGTCGCCAGATAAACCGCTTTCGCGAGCAAGCTCGCTCCTACAGGGGATCAGGCGATCGCGTCAGCCCTTACTTCTGTTTTTCCAGCTGGTGGTATTTGCCGTCCTTGTCCCACTGGTAAACCACGTAGTCGGAGACTTTCAGATCGCCCTTGGCGTCCCAGGATTTCTCGCCCATCACGGTTTTGACCGAATTTTTCTTCAGCCACTCGGCAGCTTTTTCGCCATTGTTGGATTTGGCGCCATTGAAGCCTGCCGCCAGGGTCTGGACCGAAGCATAGGCGTACAGGGTGTAGCCTTCAGGTTCCGTGCCTTTCTTGCGGAACTCGTCCACTACGGTCTTGCTGTCTGGCAGCATGCGGGGGTCGGCACCAAAGGTCATCAGCACACCGTCGACGAATTGCGGACCACCAGCGGTGGTGACCAGTTCGTCGGTTACGATGCCATCGTCGGACATGAACTTGACGTCTTTGAGACCTTGCTCACGCAACTGACGAACCAGAGGACCGGCCTCCGGGTGCAGACCACCGAAGTAAACGACGTCGGCACCCGCGCCGCGGATTTTGGTGACGATGGTGCTGAAATCTTTTTCGCCACGGGTCAGGCCTTCATACAACACCGGTTTCACGCCGCGTTTTTCCAGCTGGGCCTTGGTGGCATCCGCCAGGCCTTGGCCGTAGGTGTCTTTGTCGTGCAGGACCACCACTTTCTTGCCCTTGAGCACGTCGACGATGTAGTCGCCGGCCACGATGCCTTGCTGGTCGTCACGCCCGCACATACGGAACATTGCACTCAGGCCGCGCTCGGTAACGGCCGGGTTGGTAGACCCCGGGGTGATCGCGATGATGCCCGCTTCGTCATAGATCTCGGAGGCCGGGATGGTCGACGAGGAACAGAAGTGGCCGACTACGCCAGCGACTTTCTGGTTGGTCAGGTCCTTGGCGACCGTCACAGCCTGCTTCGGTTCGCAGGCGTCATCGCCTTTGACCAGTACGATTTTTTCCCCGTTTACACCACCAGCGGCGTTGACCGCATCAGCGGCTGCCTGCGCACCTTTCATGTACTGCTCGCCAAATGCGGCGTTGGCGCCGGTCATCGGACCCGCCACACCGATTTTCACATCAGCCTGTGCAAACGCAGATACACCCAACGCAGCTGCCACTGCGAGGGCCAGAAAGCCTTTCTTGTAAAACGTCTGGGACATGAGGTGGTGCTCCAAGGTTTTTTTTAGTTGGCACTGCGACTTCTCTGAATGCTCAGAGCAAGGGCCGTGCCATCGGTTTTTTATTCTGAAAAAAGTCGCTGCCTTGTTGTTATTTCGACTGTTTCGGGCCCATTTTCATTGGGCGTGCAACCGTCTAAACCGCGGGAGGTGAAACCATTTATTTTTTAAGGCGCAACCCGCACGCGCCATCATTGCAACCGCTGCGCCAAACGATGTGCAACCAGCCTGTAACAGCCCGCGTCACCGAACTGCACACTGCTGGTGCGGGCACTGCTACAACCCGCACCATTACAGGCTAGCCGCTTCGCTGAAAAGCGCCGCTTCCAGCAACATTTTTCAACAATCAGATCACGATCCGCAGGCACTGGCCCGCGTGATACAGCGAGAATCCAGCCTCATACAGACAGCTTCGCAGCCCCACACCCGCCAATGGCTGCATGGGCGCGAAGGGAATCGGCAGGGCTTGAGGATTTCCGTTACACAAATAATCGGCAAAGGCTTTGCCGACCACTGTACCGGTGGTCACGCCTCGACCGTTGTAACCGGTAACCGCCACCAGACCCGGCGCCGGCTCGAACAGGCGCATCAAATGATCGGGTGTGAAGGCAATGCAACCGGTCCAGGTGCACTCCCACTCCACCGGCTTCAGGTACGGAAAGTAATGCTGCTGAACCCGGTCGGCCCAGGCTTTCAGGAACCAGGTCGGTTTCTGGTTGCCATTACCCAGACTGCCGAGCAACAAGCGCCCTTCGGCATCGCGACGAATGCTGCTTAGCACCTGCCGGGTGTCCCAGGAACCCTGGCCACCGGGCAGAATCTGCTGCGCGGCGTCTTCGGTCAGCGGCACCGAAGCCACTTGATAGTAATAACCGGGGAAAAAGTTGCGACGCAGCTCCGTCCAGTCGCCTTCGGTATAAGCATTGGAGGCGATGACCACCTGCTCGGCCAACACCGAACCCTGGGCGGTCTGCACCGACCAGCGCTGGCCCTGACGCTCGAGTCGGGTCACCGGGGAATGATCGAACAGCTGACCGCCGAGGCTGATGGCCGCGTTGGCCAGCCCCGTGGTATAGGCCATCGGGTTGATCGTGCCAGCACGCCGATCGAGCAACGCGGCGGCAATCTTTTTGGTGCCCGTGGCTTGTTCGCAGGCTTGACCGGTCAACAACTCGACCGGTGCCCCACGACGCTTCCACTGTTCTTCACGACTGCGCAGATCCGCCTCGCCACGCGCGTTGTGCGCCATGTGCAGCGTGCCTTCGCGGCGTAATTGGCAATCGATGTTGTATTTGTCGACCAGGCTGAACACCAGCGACGGCGCCGCACCCAGCATGCGATTGAGCTGACTGCCGACTGCCTCGCCAAACCCGGCTTCGATTTCATCCGGTGGAATCCACATCCCGGCGTTGACCAGCCCGACGTTACGCCCCGAACCGCCATGCCCGGCGCGATGCGCTTCCAGCACGCAGACACTTTTGCCTTGTTCCAGCAGATGCACCGCCGCCGACAGACCGGTGAAACCGGCACCGATGACGCAGACATCCACTGTCACCTCGCCCTTGAGCGCCGTATTGTCAGGCCTTTGCGGCGTCAATTTTTCCCACAGACACTCTTCGCGTAACGGCATTGCCAGACTCCAATCCGAAACCTAACAAACAAAAAAGCTTCGCTGGCAAGCCAGCTCCTACACGGGTCATGTGCCGCAACACAAATCCTGTAGGAGCTGGCTTGCCAGCGATGGGGTCCATCAGTCGAACGTAATGCCCTGAGCCAACGGCAACTCCAGCGAATAGTTCACGGTGTTGGTCTGACGGCGCATGTACCCACGCCATGCATCCGAACCGGATTCACGACCACCGCCCGTCTCTTTCTCGCCGCCAAACGCGCCACCAATTTCCGCGCCGCTCGGGCCGATGTTGACGTTGGCGATGCCGCAGTCGCTGCCCACGGCCGACATGAACCGCTCGGCTTCACGCACGTCGGTGGTAAAGATGCACGATGACAGTCCTTGTGGCACGGCGTTATTCAGGCGCAGCGCTTCTTCGAAATCGTTGTAACCGATCACGTACAGAATCGGCGCGAAGGTTTCGTCGCGCACCACATCGCTCTGCTCCGGCATTTCGACGATGGCTGGCGAGACGTAGTACGCATTGGGGAATTTGTCTTCCAGCTGACGCTTGCCGCCGAACACCCGGCCGCCTTCGCTCAAGGCCTGCTCCAGCGCGTCCTGCATGTTGTCGAAGCTGTGCTTGTCGATCAGCGGCCCAACCAGATTGCCTTCCAGCGGATGGCCGATGCGTACCTTGGAGTACGCGGCTTTCAGGCGAGTGACGATTTCTTCCTTCACCGACTCATGGGCGATCAGGCGACGCAAAGTGGTGCAACGCTGACCGGCGGTGCCGACGGCGCTGAACAGAATCGCCCGTACGGCCATGTCCAGATCGGCGCTTGGGCCGAGGATCATCGCGTTGTTGCCGCCCAGCTCCAGAATGCTGCGAGCGAAACGCGCGGCGATTTTCGGCGCCACTTCGCGGCCCATGCGGGTGCTGCCGGTGGCGCTGACCAGCGCGACACGCGGGTCATCGACCAGGGCTTCGCCGGCATCGCGACCACCGATGATCACTTGACTCAGGTGCGGCGGGGCGTCGCTGAAATTCTTCAGGACGCGGTCGAACAGCGCCTGGCAGGCCAACGCGGTCAGCGGAGTTTTCTCCGACGGTTTCCAGATCACCGGGTTACCGCAGACCAGCGCCAGCGTCGCGTTCCAGGCCCAAACGGCGACCGGGAAGTTGAACGCACTGATCACGCCAACGATACCCAGCGGGTGCCAGGTTTCGCGCATGTGGTGGCCCGGACGCTCGGAGGCAATCGTCAAACCGTACAACTGACGGGACAGACCGACGGCGAAGTCGCAGATGTCGATCATTTCCTGAACTTCACCCAAACCTTCCTGAGTGATCTTGCCGGCTTCCCAGGAAACCAGCTCACCGAGATCGGCCTTGTACTCGCGCAAAATGTCGCCCAATTGGCGCACCAACTCGCCACGGCGCGGTGCCGGCACCTTGCGCCACAGTTCGAATGCATGATCTGCGCGACTGATGTGCTGCTCGACTTCAGCGGCGCCTTCCCAGTTCACGGCAGCGATACGGCTACCATCGATCGGCGAATGTACCGGCACTTTGCCGTTCTGGTACAGGGCCGGGTTCACACCAAGACGATCAAGCAATGCGGCAACCATGGGTCACTCCTCAAGCAAAAAACAGAAAACGTACAGCCGGATTGATTCGGCTGATCAGACCTGTAGTTTTAGCGCCCCCGAGGTTCTCCAACAAACGACGATTAAGCGAGATATCATTCCGTTTATTCATGCTGCGAATCTGCCGGTAAAAAAGAGCATAGAGAAACAAGAAGAAGGACCACCCATGCTGAATAAACGCTACTTGCCGTCGATCACCGCGTTGCAGTGCTTCGAAGCCGTGACCCGGCATTTGAGCTTCACCCGTGCCGCTGAAGAGCTGAACCTGACGCAGAGCGCCGTGAGCAAACAGGTCGCGCAACTCGAAGAATTGCTGCAACACCTGTTGTTCCGCCGGGTGCGCCGACGCCTGCAAATGACCCCGGCAGGTGATTTGTACCTGGTAGAAGTGCGAAAAATCCTCACCCAAGTCGAAATGTCGACCCATTACCTGCGCTCCTACGGCGGAGACACCGAAGTCTTGCGAGTCTCGACACCGCCGACCTTCGGCGCACGCTGGCTGGTGCCACGCTTGAAAGGCTGGCGCCTGCGTCATCCGTCGATCCATCTGGACCTGTGCAGCGAACAGGAAGCCGACGATCTGCTGCAAGGTCGCAGCGACCTGGCGTTCTACTTTGGCCAGGGCTCACGGCCCGGCACCGAAAGCCTGAAGCTGTTTGGCGAGGAACTGGTGCCAGTCTGCGCACCCGACAGCCTGCCGAAGACGCCGTTCACCGATCCGACGCAACTCACCGACCTGGTCCTGCTGCAAAACGCTTCCCGGCCTCAGGCCTGGCACGACTGGTTCGACAGCCAGGGCTACCACACCGAACACAGCTACCACGGCCCGCGTTTCGAAACCTTCTACATGTGCATTCGCGCCGCCCAGGTCGGCTGCGGCGTGGCGCTGCTGCCACGGTTTCTGGTGGAGGAGGAATTGGCTGACGGCAAACTGGTCATTCCCTGGAAGCATGCGATGCCAAGTACCGACGCCTATTACCTGGCGTATCCAGAGCATTCGGCGGAAGTGCCCAAGGTGCGGGATTTTGTGAAGTGGATGTTGGAGCAAATAAATCATCCCACCTCTAACGACTAATCCCTGTAGGAGCTGTCGAGTGAAACGAGGCTGCGATCTTTTGATCTGGCTGTTTAAAAGCAAAATCAAAAGATCGCAGCCTCGTTTCACTCGACAGCTCCTACACAGTGACTCGCCGATACAAAAATCACTGGCAATCCCCACCACTGATATGCGCCACTAGCCCCATTCATTGAGACAGCTGCAACGTCGCTGCCACGGGCCGCGCCAGCATGGAGAGACCCCTTATGAGCGAGAGTGTGTTTGCCGATCGCATCGTGCAGAACCTGCTCGACACCGACTTCTACAAACTGACGATGATGCAGGCGGTGCTGCACAACTATCCGAACGTGGAAGTCGAATGGGAGTTTCGTTGCCGTAACAATGAGGATCTGCGCCCGTACCTGGCGGAGATCCGGTTCCAGATCGAGCGCCTGGCCGAGTTGAGCCTGAGCGCCGATCAGTTGAGTTTCCTGGAGCGCATCAGCTTTCTGAAACCGGATTTCCTGCGCTTTCTCGGGCTGTTCCGCTTCAATCTGCGCTACATCCACACCGGCATTGAAAACGGCGAGCTGTTCATCCGTCTGCGCGGGCCGTGGCTGCACGTGATTCTGTTCGAAGTGCCGTTGCTGGCCTTGATCAGCGAAGTACGCAACCGCTATCGCTACCGGGAAATCATTCTGGAACAGGCCCGCGAGCAGCTCTATCGCAAGTTCGACTGGCTGACCGCCAATGCCAGCGCGGACGAATTGTCCGAGTCGCAAGTAGCCGATTTCGGCACCCGCCGTCGCTTCTCGTACCGTGTACAGGAAGAAGTGGTGAACGTGCTCAAGCATGACTTCCCCGGGCGCTTCGTCGGTACCAGCAACGTGCACCTGTCCCGGGAGCTGGACATGAAGCCGCTGGGCACCATGGCTCATGAATGGATCATGGCCCACCAGCAACTCGGTCCGCGGCTGATCGACAGCCAGATTGCCGCCCTCGACTGCTGGGTCCGCGAATACCGGGGTTTGCTGGGGATCGCCCTGACCGACTGCATCACCTCCGATGCCTTCCTCAACGATTTCGACCTGTTCTTTGCCAAGCTCTTCGACGGCTTGCGCCATGATTCCGGTGACCCGGTGCAGTGGGCGGAAAAAGCCATCGCCCACTACCACAAACTTGGCATCGATCCGATGAGTAAGACCCTGGTGTTTTCCGACAGCCTGACGTTGCCCAAGTCCCTGGAGATTTTTCGGGCATTGCGCGGCCGGATCAATGTCAGCTTCGGTATCGGCACTAACCTGACGTGCGATATTCCGGGTGTCGAACCGATGAGCATCGTGCTTAAAATGACGGCCTGCAACGGCCAGCCGGTGGCCAAGATTTCTGATGAGCCTGGCAAGACTCACTGCAAAGACCCAAATTTCGTCGCCTATTTACGACATGTTTTCCAAGTACCTGCCGCCATTTCCAGCCCATCTAGCAAGGAGTGAATTCATGCAAGCCGTACAGCGTGAGATTGCTGAACAGCTCAAGGTCCAACCGCCGTTCGCGGATCAACTCGCCCTCGAGGCTGAAGTTGCCCGGCGGATTACCTTCATTCAGGACTGCCTGGTCAATGCCAGGCTCAAGACGCTGGTGCTGGGCATCAGCGGCGGCGTCGACTCTCTGACCGCGGGCCTGCTGGCCCAACGCGCCATGCGTGAACTGCGCGAGCGCACTGGTGATGCCAGCTACAAGTTCATCGCCGTGCGCCTGCCTTATGGCGTCCAGTTCGACGAACATGATGCCCAGGCCTCAGTGGACTTCATTGCCCCCGATGAGCGCCACACCGTGAACATCGGCCCGGCGGTCAAATCCCTGGCCAGCGAAGTGGCGGCCTTCGAAGGTAAAGAAGCGGTGCAGAAGGATTTCGTGCTGGGCAACACCAAAGCGCGGATGCGCATGGTCGCGCAATACACTATCGCTGGCGCGGCTCATGGCCTGGTGATCGGCACCGACCACGCGGCAGAAGCGGTGATGGGTTTCTTCACCAAATTCGGTGACGGCGCCTGCGACCTCGCACCGCTGAGCGGCCTGGTGAAGAATCAGGTCCGGGCGATCGCCCGCAGCTTCGGCGCGCCGGAGTCGCTGGTGGAAAAAATCCCGACCGCCGACCTCGAAGACTTGTCGCCGGGCAAACCGGACGAAGCGTCTCATGGCGTGACCTATACCGAGATCGACGCGTTCTTGCACGGCGAGCCGGTGCGTGAGGAAGCGTTCAAGATCATCTGCGACACGTATAAGAAGACCCATCACAAGCGTGTGATGCCGTTCGCGCCTTGAGGCCGTGGGTGCCTGTACTGACGCCTTCGCGGGCAAGCCACGCTCCCACAGATTTTGTGTCGGACGCCGGTAATGGGCACGACACAAATCCTGTAGGAGCGAGGCTTGCCCGCGAAGAACGATGACGCGGTCAATCGTCAGGCACAAAAAAAGCGTCCCTAGCGGACGCTTTTTTTATGCGCTTGATTCGATTACTTCAGAGTAACCGTACCTTTCATCATCGAGATGTGGCCCGGGAACGAGCAGAAGAAACCGTATTTTTCGGCAGCATTGAGCTTCGACACGTCGAAAGTTACCGAGTCGGTTTCCTTCGCGCCGATGACTTTGGTGTGAGCGATGATGCGGGCATCACCTTCTTTCAGGTAGTTCTTGTCGATACCTGCCGCCAGGCCGTCGGTGGCGATCGGCTGCATGTCGGCTTCTTTGCTCAGCACCCAGTTATGACCCATGACGTTTTTTGGCAGGCTGCCAGAATGTTTCAGTTCCACGGTGAACGTCTTGCAGCTCTTGTCGATGGTGATGTCCTTGGTATCAAAGGACATCTGGTCAGTGGAGTCGACAGTGACCTTGCATTCGGCAGCCATCAATTGGCTGCTGGCCAGTGTCAGCAGGGATACCGCAACAAGTTTGGCAAACATGGTGAATCTCCAAGGCAGGGTTAACAAAAGCGCTAATGGACAGAAGACTGCCTGAAATCTTCGCAAGTTCCTATGACCTGAATCAAAAATTGTATACAACTTTCGGGCTATGACACTCATCGAAACAATCTACCAGCCAGACGTCTGGCACGGCCCTATCATCAGGGCTGTCATCTCTCATCCGGAGCGTCTGTCATGTCTTTCAACAGTTTATTGAGCAGTTTGCTCGCCGCTTATGCCTGTGGCGCCAGCGGTACCTACGAAACACCTGAACACGAGGTTTAACCCTTGGAACAAGGCAAGCCTGCCTTTACTCTGTGGCCCTGATGACCATGGAGTAAGGCATGTCTTTAGCGTCCGTTTGTGTATTTTGCGGTGCCAGCACTGGCACTAACCCGGCTTATCGTGAAGCGGCTGTCGCCTTGGGGCGAGCATTGGCCGAGCGCAAGCTGACTCTGGTCTATGGCGGCGGCGCCGTCGGGCTGATGGGGATTGTGGCCGATGCCGCACTGGCGGCCGGCGGTGAAGTGATCGGCATCATCCCGCAGAGCCTCAAAGACAAGGAAATCGGCCACAGCGGCCTGACCCGCCTGGAAGTGGTCGACGGCATGCATGCGCGCAAGGCGCGAATGGCCGAGCTCAGCGATGCCTTCATCGCTCTGCCTGGCGGCCTTGGCACGCTGGAAGAGTTGTTCGAAGTCTGGACCTGGGGCCAGCTCGGCTATCACGGCAAACCTTTGGGTTTGCTGGAAGTGAACGGTTTCTACAGCAAGTTGACGTCTTTTCTCGATCATATCGTCGGCGAAGGCTTCGTTCGCGAAGCGCACCGTGACATGCTGCAAATGAGCGAATCGCCGCAAACCCTGCTCGACGCACTGGACGCCTGGCAACCCTCGGTACCGCCAAAATGGACCGAGCAAAAACCCAGCTAACGGCTCGGCATCGATACAGGGCAGAATATGCGCCGCTCAACCTCACCTTCGACCCCAGAGGATCGCCCATGGCCAAACCTAATTATTCCTTCGCCAAACGTCAGAGAGACTTGGCCAAGGAGCAGAAGAAAGAGGAAAAGCTTCAGCGCAAGAAAGCTACAGCTGAAGAAGATGCAGCAGCACTGAACCCGGATACCGAAGGCGAAGTGGCTACAGACGAAACTGAAGCACCGAAAGATCAGGCGCCCGACGCTTGAGACCCTCAGGGCCCGATGATCTGATCAGGCCCACCGGATCTGTGTCCAGGGTCAGCAACGATGTTGCTGACCCTCACAGTCCAGTCTGAAACAAACCAATTCCCGACAGAAAATACAGTTCCCTGTAGGAGCGGGCTTGCCCGCTCCTACATTTTGATCTTCATTATTCCAACGGCATCACTGTCACCTGAACCTCCGGGTCATGACTGCCGCCCCCCAGAATCACTCCACGCAGCGGCGACACATCGGAGAAGTCCCGGCCCCAGGCCAGGGTGATGTGCTCCAGCGCCGGTTGCACATTGTTGGTCGGGTCGAAATCCACCCAGCCCAACACCGGGCAAAACACCGACACCCAGGCATGAGACGCATCGGCGCCGATTAGCCGTGGCTGGCCCGGTGGCGGTTGGGTCAACAAGTAGCCGCTGATATAACGCGCCGCTAATCCACGGGAACGGACACAAGCGAGCATCAAGTGCGCAAAGTCCTGACAAACCCCGCGCCGCCGCTCCAGCACTTCCACCAGCGGCGTTGCCACTTGGGTCGCTTCGGCGTCGAAGGTGAATTCGCTGAAGATCTTCTCCATTAACGCCTGAACCCCCAGCAGCAATGGCCGGCCAGGAGGAAAACAACTTTCGGAGAACTCGACGAAATTGCGCTTCAAATGCACGTAGGGTGATTCGAACCGGTAACGACACGCTTCGAGTATCTCGGGTGACAGCGGCTGACTGCTGTAGGTCAGCGCGTTGCAGGTCTCTTCCCAGGCCGGCGATTGATTGAAGTCCAACGATGGCCGGGCCAGCACTTCGACGGTGAGCCGGGCATTGACCAGCAATTCATCATGCGGTCGCTCGAACGCCAGCCGGGTCAGCGGGTTACCGAACACATCCAGCTCATCCCGGCGTGAAGTCGGTTCGGGACTGATCTGCAACTGCTGCTCGGTGCAGCGCTGCCAGGTACAGGCCCGCGGCCACAGATGCGCCAGTTGCTGAGCCAGGGATACCGGGCTGTCATAGTGATAATGGGTGTCGTGGAAAATCTGGTAATGGGCATTCATCAGACGGACACCGTGCGTTGGCTGACATCATCGACATGGGCGAAATGGCGCAAGGCCAGGCGATCCGATACTTGTCCGCTGGCATCGGCGATCTCCTGCAACAGATCGGCCAGCCCTTCGATGGCGGCGCGAACACTGGCCTCGCCAAACAATGAGTTTTCCAGGCAACCCAGATCGAAGCGCGCCAGCCGCTCCACCAACTGCGGCAGACCTGTTTCGCGCGGCGCACCAAAGTCATCGTTCAGACGCTTCAAGGTGCGGGTCACCAGTTTCAACTGGAACAGCACCGCGTGAGGGTTCTGCTCGTCGAGCAACAACAGGTCCAGCACCGGAATCAATTGCGCCACCGCCAAGTAGCGCGATCGGTAAGTAATGCTGCTGTTGCCCAGTTCCAGCAGCCATTCCAGCCCTGCCTGGTCGAAAGCCCCCGCACCGCGCAAAAACGCCGCCAAGCTGCCGCTGAGAAATTGCAGCCGCTCGATCCGTCGACCGATCATCAGGAAACGCCAGCCTTCGTCCCGGGTCATGTCGTCGAGGGCAAAACCGGACAGCGCTGCCAGCGACATTACCAATCGGTTGAGAAAATCCAGCAACTCGCCGAAGTCCGGCTCTTCGGTTTCCAGCGCCGTGGCCTCACGCTGCAACTCCACCAGTGCCTGCCAGTTTTCTCGCGAGAGTTTGCCGCGTACTTGCGAGGCCGCCCACTGCAAGCGTTGCAGGTTGGAGCGAAGGCTGAACGGCCAATCATCGCCGAGCAGTGTCGCCAATAATCGCTCTGGCAATTCGCCCTCCTCCGGCAACAGATTCAGACGCTCGCCGAGATCGACCGCGGCCTCGAGGGCTTGCGGGTCATCACCATCAACATAGCGCGCCAACATAATCCGCAGCAGCCGCGCGCTGTCATCGCAGCGCTCGCAGTAACGGCCGAACCAGAACAGGTTCTCGACCACCCGCGATGGCAGATACGGATCGCGTCGCACCAGATCGTGAACGCCAATGTTGCGCTGGGCTTTCCATTGTTCACCGCTGGGCGGGCGATCGCCCAACACCCAAGTGTCCTTGCTTGCGCCGCCGCGCTGCATTGATACCACTTCAGCGTCGGCCTCGGCGGCAACCCGGGTTAGCCCGCCGGGAAGTACTCGATAACCGTCCCGACTGGCCACCGCATACACCCGCATGCCAATGGCACGCGGTTGCAACTGACCACCTTCGGCCTGCCAGACTGGCGCCTGGGACAGCTGCGCCAATTCTTGCGCAACATAGGCGTAAGGCCGTGCCTGCATGCGCTCGGCCAGGGCCTGGCGCTGTTTTTCACTCAAGTCACGACCAAATACCGGGGCGAAGCTCTGCGACGGAAACGCCGGTTTGATCAATAGATCCGGCAGTTTTTCCAGGGCCTGGGCCAGTACCGGCGTTTCACCGCACCACCAGGTCGCGATGGACGGCAGGATCAGCTCTTCACCGAACAGAAACTGATTGATCTTCGGCAGGAAGCCCAGCAACCCCGGCGATTCCAGCACCCCGCTGCCGAGTGCGTTGGCCACCAGCACCCGGCCTTGGCGCACAGCCTCGAGCAACCCCGGCACGCCAAGGGCCGAGTCGGTGCGCAGCTCCAGCGGATCGCAGAAATCATCGTCGAGCCGACGCATGATCGCGTGAACCCGACGCAGGCCGCTCAAGGTTTTCAGGTAGACCGTGGCATCCCGGACGGTCAGATCGCCGCCCTCCACCAATGGATATCCGAGCTGGCGAGCCAGGTACAGGTGTTCGAAATAGCTTTCGTTGAAACGCCCCGGCGTCAGCAGCACCACCAATGGCGCTTCGTTATCGCTCGGCGCCTGACGGGCGAGCGTTTCCTGAAGCGTGCGGAAAAATCCGGCCAGGTGCTGCACCTTCAAATCGCGGTACAACTCGGGGAAGGCTCGGGACACGATGGTGCGGTTTTCCAGCGCGTAACCGGCACCGGATGGCGCTTGAGTCCGGTCCGCCGTCACCCACCAGCGACCGTCAGGCGTACGCGCCAGATCCACGGCGTATAGATGCAGAAAGGCCCCGTCGGGCGGCGCAATGCCCTGACAGGGCCAAAGGAAGTTGTTGTGACCGAACACCAACTCAGCCGGCAGCAGGCCTTCGGCGATCAAACGCTGAGGGCCGTACAAGTCCGCCAGCACAGCATTGAGTAAGCGCGCCCGCTGAGCGATCCCGGCCGATAACTGCTCCCACTCATCAGCGGCAATCACATGGGGCAGCAGGTCCAGCTCCCACGGCCGATCGGCGCCCTTGGGATCGGCGTAGACATTGTAGGTCACACCGTTTTCCTGGATCTGCCGGGTCAGCAGCGCCTGACGCTGCGCCAGTTGCGTTGGCGTGCTGCGTTGCAATTGATCGAACAATCGCCGCCAGTGCGGGCGTACGGCGCCGCTGTCGTCGAGCAGTTCGTGGTAAGTGCCCGCAGTCAGCAGGTAACGGTCAAGCAGCTCAGGCATGGAAAGCTCGGCAGACAGCAAAGAACGGTCAGACTAACGCAGGCACATGACGCTCGGATATACGAAAAATCCGAGCGTCGCGTATGGTTTAGAAACGTCGCAAATCGAGAGTCATCGGCAGCTCGTCGTTAATTTCCAGATTCGGTATAGGAAGTTTCCCCGGCGTGTGTCCGATGCGGAAAAAACGCGCCATCCGTCGGCTCTCGGCTTCATTGGCGTTCACCGGCAGGCTGTCGTAGTTGCGCCCGCCCGGATGGGCGACGTGGTACTGACAGCCGCCCAGAGAACGCCCCATCCAGGTGTCGAGCACGTCGAACACCAGCGGCGCGTGCACAGGGATGGTCGGTTGCAGGCAGTTGAACGGTTGCCAGGCACGGAAACGTACACCGGCGACGAACTCACCGACCCGTCCCGTGGGTTGCAACGGCACAGGGATGCCGTTGCACGTCAGCAGATAACGCTGGGGCGGCAGGCCGCTGAGCTTGACCTGCAAACGCTCCAGCGACGAATCCACGTAACGCACCGTGCCACCCGCCGCGCCCTCTTCGCCCAGTACATGCCAAGGCTCCAGTGCCTGACGCAATTCCAGTTGGATGCCGCTGACGGCGTAATCGCCGACCTTGGGAAAACGGAATTCCAGATGCGCCGCGAACCACTCGGCCCGCACGGGATAACCGGCGGCATTGAGATCGACGATCACATCAGCGAAATCCTGCTCGATAAAGTGCGGTAACAGGAACCGGTCGTGCAGCTCTGTACCCCAGCGCGCCAGTTTCGACGGTGCATAAGGCTCGCGCCAGAACCGCGCCACCAGCGCCCGCAGCAACAACTGCTGAGCCAGGCTCATGCGCGCATGGGGCGGCATTTCAAAGGCCCGCAGTTCCAGCAACCCGAGACGCCCGGTGGCGCCGTCCGGCGAATAGAGTTTGTCGATGCAGAACTCGGCGCGGTGGGTGTTGCCAGTCACGTCGATCAGCAAATTGCGCAGCAAGCGATCCACCAACCAGGGCGGGCATTCTTCGCCCGGCTTCGGTATCTGTGCGAAGGCGATTTCCAGTTCATACAGCGAATCGTTGCGCGCCTCATCCACCCTCGGTGCTTGAGACGTCGGGCCGATGAACAATCCGGAAAACAGGTAGGACAAGGACGGATGGTTATGCCAGTAACTGATCAGGCTGCGCAACAGATCGGGACGGCGCAGAAACGGTGAGTCAGCCGGGGTCGCGCCACCCAATACGAAATGGTTGCCGCCGCCGGTGCCGGTGTGCCGGCCGTCGATCATGAATTTCTCGGTGGTGAGTCGAGTCTGGCGCGCCTCTTCGTAAAGAAACTCGGTGCGCTCCACCAACTCATCCCAGGTAGCGGACGGCTGGACATTAACCTCAATCACTCCCGGATCCGGAGTAATGCGGAAGTTGCTCAGGCGCGGATCACTCGGCGGTTCATAGCCTTCCAGCAACACCGGGCAATGCAGTTCCTCGGCGGTGGCTTCGATGGCGGCGACCAGTTCCAGATAGTCTTCGACCCGCTCCAGCGGCGGCATGAACAGGTACAACCGGCCTTCTCGCGCTTCGGCGCAGAATGCGGTGCGGGTCAGCCAGTCGGCGGACTCGTCAATCTTTGGCGCACGCTCGTCGACGGTTTTCGGTTGAGCGTGATTCTTTAGCTGGTCGGTGCCCGGCAGATCAGGGAAATCCTGATTCGGGTCGACAGGATGAATGAATGGATACTCCGCTGCTTTCACCCAAGGCTGCGAGCCGAGCGGCAAGCGATACCCCAGCGGCGAATCCCCCGGCACCAATCGGCAGTGTTCTTCGCGCAGATACCAGCGACCGCTCTGCCATTGATCGCCTTTGGCGGTGCGCGCCAGGGGCAAAACCTGGCCGATAACCTTGTCCAGCCCCTGGCTGAAGACTTTGCGCAAGCGCGCCCGCTCCAAAGGTTCTTCCAGCCGTGAGTCTTCGGCGCTGACGTTCTGCGGCAAAGCGCCTTCACGCCAAAGGTAATAGAAATTGTCTTCGTAGGCCGGGAACACAAAGCGTGTCGGAATTTTCAGGCGCTCGGCGACACTCGCCAGAAAACGTCCGGCCAGTTCGCCATCAGCGCCGTAGTCTTCCTGCTCATCGGCGATCAGCGCACTGTTGTGCCAGATCGGCACACCGTCGCGGCGCCAGTAGCAGTTCAGCGACCAGCGCGGCAGTTGCTCGCCGGGGTACCACTTGCCCTGACCGAAATGCACCAGGCCTTTGGGCGCGTAATGCTTGCGCATGCGCTGGAACAGTTCGGCGGACAGGCGACGCTTGTCCGGACCCAGCGCGGCGGTATTCCACTCGGCGCCGTCCGGGTCATCGATGGAAACGAACGTCGGCTCGCCGCCCATGGTCAGGCGCACATCGCCTTCGAGCAGATCAGCATCGATCTGCCGACCCAAGGTCTGAATCGCCAGCCATTGGTCTTCGGTGTAGGGTTTTGTTACGCGCGGCGCTTCCCAAATACGCTCGACTGACATCTCGTGGGTAAATTCGCACTCACACGGTTCCACCAAGCCACTGATCGGTGCCGCAGAAGACGGATCGGGACTACAGGCCAACGGAATGTGTCCTTCACCGGCAAACAGCCCTGAGGTCGCGTCCAGGCCAATCCAGCCGGCACCGGGTAAATAGACCTCGCACCAGGCGTGCAGGTCAGTGAAGTCCACTTCAGTGCCTGAGGGGCCGTCGAGGCTTTTGACGTCGGCGGTCAACTGAATCAGGTAACCGGACACGAAACGCGCCGCCAGGCCAAGGTTGCGCAGCAATTGCACCAGCAACCACGCCGAGTCACGGCAGGAACCCGACGCATGCTCGAGGGTGTGTTCCGGGGTCTGTACGCCTGGCTCCATGCGGATCAGGTAGCCGATGTCTTCGCTGAGGCGCTGGTTGAGTGCGACCAGGAAATCCACGCTCGGTAGCGGCGTGCGGTCGATGCCCTCCAGATAGGCCTTGAATTTGGGCGTCAGGGGCAAGGTTTCCAGGTACGGCGCCAGCTCTTTGCGCTCATCCGCGGTGTAGGTGAAAGGGATCTTTTCGGCGTAAGGCTCGAGGAAGAAGTCGAACGGATTGAACACCGCCATCTCGGCCAACAAGTCGACCTCGATCCGCAGCTCATCGGTTTTCTCCGGAAACACCAACCGCGCCAGGTAATTGCCCTGAGGGTCCTGCTGCCAGTTGATGAAATGCTGCTCGGGCGAAACTTTCAGCGCATAGGACAGTATCCGCGTGCGGCTGTGGGCAGCCGGGCGCAGGCGAACGATCTGCGGACCGAGCTCAACGGCGCGGTCGTAGCGGTAATGCGTGACGTGATGCAATGCGACATGAATCGACACGGCGTGCCTCCTGCGAGCCTGGACGTTATTGAAAGCGGCGCAAGACTTATGCCATCCAGCAGAGCTGGCGCTTTCACAGATTTGCTCAGGGCAGTACAGCACCAAAATCGGGCGATGCGGGAATTGGTTTGTGGGGATTGCACAGAAATGTGGCGAAGGGAGGGTTGGGGCTTGATCGTTCCCACGCTCTGCGTGGGAATGCAGCCCGTGACGCTCCGCGTCACTGGACGCGGAGCGTCCCTTGAGGCATTCCCACGCGGAGCGTGGGAACGATCAGGTTGGCGTTCTGTTCAGCTCGAGCGAGGGCTTAGCGCGGTACTACCGGCTTACGCGCAGGTTTCGGCCCCTTGCCTTTGGCCGCGTCCTTGCGCTCCTTGGCCGCCTGCTGGTTGCGCGCGAATGCCGCCGCCTTGGCCTGTTCACGCTTGTCCCACGGGTTACCGCCATCGCTGGCACGCGGGGGAAGCCCGGTGTGCTGGGTCAGAATCTTGGTGGTCTTTTCCCCTGCCACTTTGTGGCTGCCGGCCGGTGTCGAGTTCTTGCGACGGGCGCTCTGGTAACTGTCGGTCGCCGGCTGATGCAGCGGGATCAACTGGTTCTTGCCTGGCCCGATCAGGTCGGCGCGGCCCATGCGGGTCAGTGCTTCACGCAGCATCGGCCAGCCTTTCGGGTCGTGATAACGCAAGAACGCCTTGTGCAGACGACGCTGCTCTTCGCTCTTGACGATGGTCACGCCGTCACTCTTGTAAGTGACCTTGCGCAGCGGGTTCTTGCCCGAGTGGTACATCGCGGTGGCGGTGGCCATCGGCGACGGATAGAACGCCTGCACCTGGTCGGCACGGAAGCCGTTGCCCTTGAGCCACAGGGCCAGGTTCATCATGTCTTCGTCGGTGGTGCCCGGGTGAGCTGCGATGAAGTACGGAATCAGGTACTGCTCTTTCCCGGCTTCCTTGGTGTACTTCTCGAACATGCGCTTGAACTTGTCATAGCTGCCGATGCCCGGTTTCATCATCTGGTTGAGCGGACCTTCCTCGGTGTGTTCCGGGGCGATCTTCAGGTAACCACCGACGTGGTGGGTCACCAACTCTTTGACGTATTCCGGCGACTCGACCGCGAGGTCGTAACGCAAGCCGGACGCGATCAGGATCTTCTTCACACCCGGCAAGGCCCGGGCGCTGCGATAGAGCTGGATCAGCGACGAGTGGTCGGTGTTCAGGTTCGGGCAAATGCCGGGGAAAACGCACGAAGGCTTGCGGCACGCGGATTCGATTTCCGGCGTCTTGCAGGCGATGCGGTACATGTTCGCGGTCGGTCCGCCGAGGTCGGAGATCACCCCGGTGAAGCCTGGGACTTTATCGCGGATCTCTTCGATTTCGCGAATGATCGACTCTTCGGAACGGTTCTGGATGATCCGGCCTTCGTGCTCGGTGATCGAGCAGAACGTACAGCCGCCGAAGCAGCCGCGCATGATGTTCACCGAGAAGCGGATCATGTCGTAGGCCGGAATCTTTTCCTTGCCGTACGCCGGGTGCGGAACCCGCGCGTAAGGCATGCCGAACACGTAGTCCATTTCTTCGGTGGTCATCGGAATCGGAGGCGGGTTGAACCAGACGTCCACTTCGCCATGCTTCTGCACCAGCGCGCGAGCATTGCCCGGGTTGGTTTCCAGGTGCAGCACGCGGTTGGCGTGAGCATAAAGAACCGCGTCGCCACGAACTTTTTCAACCGATGGCAGACGAATCACGGTCTTGTCGCGCGTCATCTTGGGGCTGGCCAAGATCTGCACGACCTTTGCTTCGCTCGGGTCTTCAACCGGACCTTTTTCCTGCTCGATGGCGCAGGCCTGGGTGTCCTGAGTGTTGACGTACGGGTTGATGATCTTGTCGACCTTGCCCGGACGGTCGATGCGCGTGGAATCGACTTCGTACCAGTCTTTCGGCGTATCACGACGAATGAACGCGGTGCCGCGCACGTCGGTGATGTCTTCGATCTTGTGACCGTAGGACAGGCGCTGGGCGACTTCAACGATCGCGCGCTCGGCGTTGCCGTAGAGCAAGATGTCGGCGCAGGCGTCGATCAGGATCGAGTTACGCACCCGGTCCTGCCAGTAATCGTAGTGAGCGATGCGGCGCAGAGAGGCTTCAATGCCACCGAGCACGATCGGCACGTTTTTGTAAGCTTCCTTGCAGCGCTGGCTGTAAACCAGGCTCGCACGATCCGGACGTTTGCCCGCCAGGCCACCGGGGGTATAGGCGTCGTCGGAACGGATTTTCTTGTCGGCGGTGTAGCGGTTGATCATCGAGTCCATGTTGCCGGCCGCGACGCCGAAGAACAGGTTCGGCTCGCCGAGCTTCATGAAGTCGTCTTTGGACTGCCAGTTCGGCTGCGCAATGATCCCGACGCGGAAGCCTTGGGCCTCCAGCAGTCGGCCGATGATCGCCATGCCGAACGACGGGTGGTCGACATAGGCATCACCGGTGACGATGATGATGTCGCAGGAATCCCAGCCAAGCTGATCCATCTCCTCCCTGCTCATCGGCAGGAATGGCGCTGGCCCGAAACATTCGGCCCAGTACTTGGGATAGTCAAATAACGGCTTGGCTGCTTGCATGTCGATAACCGGTGTTGGCTTTCATTGAATTTCGCGGGCGCGGAATATAGCACAAAAATTGACCAATTCCGACTGCTATGGTCGGAAATTGGTGTCGCCCCATTCGCGGGCAAGCCTCGCTCCTACAGGTTCTGCGCAACCCGTAGGAGCGAGGCTTGCCCGCGAAGAGGCCCGACCAGACAACGAATAACTTACTCGTCGTCGAAGTTGTAGCTGCCCGGCGCCAGATTTTCGAAGCGGGTGTACTTACCGATGAACGCCAGTCGTGACGTGCCGATCGGGCCGTTCCGCTGTTTGCCGATGATGATCTCGGCGATGCCTTTATGCTCGGTTTCCGGGTGGTACACCTCATCCCGGTACACGAACATGATCACGTCAGCATCCTGCTCGATCGCTCCGGATTCCCGCAAGTCGGAGTTGATCGGGCGTTTGTTCGGTCGTTGCTCCAGGGAGCGGTTGAGCTGGGACAGCGCCACTACCGGGCAGTTGAATTCCTTGGCGAGGGCTTTCAAGGAACGGGAGATCTCGGAAATCTCGTTGGTCCGGTTGTCGCCGCCGGAACCTGGAATCTGCATCAACTGCAGGTAGTCGATCATGATCAGGGCGATGTCACCGTGTTCACGCACCAGACGCCGGGTCCGCGCGCGCATCTCCGACGGGCTGATACCGGCCGTGTCGTCGATGAACAGCTTGCGATCGTTCAGCAGGTTGACCGCCGAGGTCAGACGTGGCCAATCGTCGTCGTCCAGGCGACCGGCCCGGACCTTGGTCTGGTCGATACGCCCAAGGGACGAAAGCATACGCATGATCAGCGATTCGCCTGGCATCTCCAGCGAGTAAACCAGTACGCACTTGTCGCTGCGCAACACGGCGTTTTCCACCAGGTTCATCGCGAAGGTGGTTTTACCCATGGACGGACGGCCGGCGACGATGATCAGGTCGGAAGGCTGCAAGCCGCTGGTCTTCTCGTCGAGGTCGGTGTAACCGGTGGACAAGCCGGTGATGGCGTTGTCGGTGTTGAACAAGGTATCGATGCGGTCGATAGCCTTGGTCAGCAGGTCATTCACGCTCACCGGGCCGCCGGTTTTTGGCCGGGCCTCGGCGATCTGGAAGATTTGCCGCTCAGCTTCGTCGAGAATTTCTTCCGCCGTGCGGCCTTCCGGGTTGAAGGCGCTGTCGGCAATTTCGGTGGCGATGCCAATCAACTGCCGCAACGTCGCCCGTGCACGAACGATTTGCGCATAGGCCTTGATGTTGGCGACGGATGGCGTGTTTTTCGCCAGTTCGCCGAGGTAACCGAGGCCACCGACTTGCGAGGTCTGACCTTCCTTGTCCAATTGCTCGGCAAGGGTCACGACGTCGATCGGGGAGTTCTGGTCCGCCAGCTTGGCGATGGCCCGGAAGATCAGGCGGTGGTCATGCCGATAGAAATCGCCGTCGGAGACTTGATCGAGCACGCGTTCCCAGGCGTTGTTGTCCAGCATCAGACCACCGAGCACGGCCTGTTCGGCCTCGATGGAATGCGGCGGCACCTTCAGGGCAGCGGTTTGCAGATCGTATTGCTCGGGAGCGGAGATATCGTTCATGGCCACTTGGAGTTAGTTGTAGAAAATCAGGAACTGCAGAAAGACAAAGGGCACGACCTGTAAACAGGATCGTGCCCGATGTTACCGGCAAGCACCCGAGGGTGCCAGCCGACAAGTGCTGCTTAAGCTGCTACCACGACAACGCGTACGGTGGCTTCAACTTCGGCGTGCAGGTGCACGGCTACGTCGAATTCGCCTACGTTGCGGATGGTGCCGTTCGGCAGACGAACTTCGCTTTTTGCAACTTCAACGCCAGAGGCGGTCAGTGCATCAGCGATGTCGTGGGTGCCGATCGAACCGAACAGCTTGCCTTCGTCACCAGCGGTGGCAGTGATAGTCACTTCCAGCTCAGCCAGTTGGGCGGCACGGCTTTCAGCCGAAGTTTTACGGTCTGCTGCGGCTTTTTCCAGCTCAGCGCGACGCTCTTCGAACGCAGCCAAGTTGGCTGGGGTCGCAGCGGTAGCTTTGCCGTAAGGCAGCAGGTAGTTACGACCGTAACCAGCCTTAACGTTCACTTTGTCACCCAGGTTGCCCAGGTTGGTGACTTTTTCCAGAAGGATCAGTTGCATGTGAAAATCCTCTTAACTTTTAACCTTCACCGTTCGCGTTATCGGCATCTTTCGGTGCCGAACGACCGCGAAAATCAATCAGGCTGTCGACGATGGCCAGGACCACCAGCAACGGATAGATCAGCTGCATGAACAGCAACAGCGTGACGTACAACCCCACCAGCCAGAACTTGGCCAGTCGCTTTTGCGCCACCAGCCCGTGAATCAGGGCCAGCCCGGCGAACACCAGCGGTACGCTGCACAACGGTGTCAACATGGCCATCTGCGAGCCTAAGTTAGGCCCCAGAAGCATCAACACCAGCAGCAACATCGCCGGTAAAAGCGGGATTCGGATGGCGCGAAACTCGCGACCAAAACCACCCGGGTTGTACAACAACGCCTGCCAGTAGCGCCCGACAATCAGGCTCAGCACACTGACGATTTGCAACAAAGCCGCAATCAGGCCGGTCAGGACCGGTGCAATCAGGGACGCGAAACGCGCTTGCTCGTCTACCGACAATTGCTGGTAGACATCACCGAGTAGCGACGGCATGACTTTTATCAAAGCCTGCGCCAGCATCTCGATCTGGGGCGCAAAAGCCACCCCCAGCACCACTGAAAACACCAATCCCATCGCTATGCTGACCAGCAGCACGCGGTTCCAGGACTCACTTGCGCGCAAAACCAACGCAAGGCTCGAAGAACCCAACAGCACCAGAAGTGCCCGTGGGTCGTCGGAGTAAAGCCACCAGATCAATGCCGGCAGCAATCCCAGAGCAAGAACGCCCAAGGCGTCCTTCAATCCGCGCCGCAGGAGCACAAGGCATCCGGCGGCAGCACCCAACCAATACAACAACGGCAATGTTGCGCATCCGGCCACTACCAGAGTGGCCTGCATACGGCCGCGCATGATGAACTCAGCTAAGGCGCGCATGCATTCAATCCTTTGCTACGTGTCGACTGCCCGGTCTCAGCGGCCGTGGCTGTCGGTGTAGGCCAGCAGGGCCAGGAAGCGGGCGCGCTTGATAGCGGTGGCCAGCTGACGCTGATAACGAGCTTTGGTACCGGTGATGCGGCTTGGAACGATTTTGCCGGTCTCGGATACATAAGCTTTCAGAGTGTTGAGATCTTTGTAATCGATCTCTTTCACGTCTTCAGCGGTGAAGCGGCAGAATTTACGACGACGGAAGAAACGTGCCATTTGATAGGCTCCTTAAAAGGTCCGTGGATTACTCGTCAGCGTTATCGCTGGCGTCGCTGTCATCACCATCAACGCTATCGGCGTCGGAGTGCTCAGGACGGTCGCGACGCTCACGGCGCTCACTGCGGTTTTCTTCAGCCTTGAGCATCTCGGATTGGCCGGTAACGGCTTCTTCGCGACGGATGACCAGGTTACGGATCACTGCATCGTTGTAGCGGAAGTTGTCTTCCAGCTCGGCCAGAGCCTTGCCAGTGCACTCAACGTTCAGCATCACGTAGTGAGCCTTGTGAACATTGTTGATTGCGTAGGCCAGTTGACGACGGCCCCAATCTTCCAGACGGTGGATTTTGCCGCCGTCTTCTTCGATCAGCTTGGTGTAACGCTCAACCATGCCACCGACTTGCTCGCTTTGATCCGGGTGGACCAAAAAGATGATTTCGTAATGACGCATGAATGCTCCTTACGGGTTGTAGCCTGCCGCTCAAAAGCGGTCAGACAAGGAGTGAATGACACTTATGGACTTGCTTGCGATAGACACATGCGTGCCTGCCGTCACAGCAAGGGGCGCAATTGTAAAGAAGGGACAGGAGAGGTGCAAGGCAATTGGTGATTATTTGAACAACCACCACATCATCCCTGTAGGAGCGAGGCTTGCCCGCGATCGGAGCTCCGCGATCTTTCAGGAATACCGCGTTATCGTTCTTCGCGGGCGAGCCTCGCTCCTACAGAAGCAAGGCTGCTGCGATGGATCAAGACTTTTTGGCGGTCCCGGCAGCTTTGACACCGCGCTGACGCAGGGCTTCGAACAAGCAAACACCGGTTGCCACGGAAACGTTGAGGCTGCTGACACTGCCCGCCATTGGCAGACGCACCAGGTAGTCGCAAAGATCGCGGGTCAGGCGACGCATTCCGCTGCCTTCCGCGCCCATGATCAGGATGGTCGGGCCGGTCAGGTCTTGCTGATACAGATCCTGCTCAGCCTCGCCCGCCGTACCGACGACCCACAAGCCACGCTGCTTGAGTTTTTCCAGGGTGCGCGCCAGATTGGTCACCGCCACCAACGGAATCACTTCCGCCGCGCCGCAGGCGACCTTACGCACCGTCGGGGTCAGCGTGGCTGACTTGTCTTTTGGCACGATCACCGCCAGCGCGCCGGCCGCATCGGCCGAACGCAGGCAAGCGCCGAGGTTGTGCGGATCGGTCACGCCGTCGAGCACCAGCAACAGCGGTGCGCCTTCAGTACGATCGAGCAATTCGTCGAGCATCGCTTCGCCCCAGACCTGACTCGGACTAACGTCCGCGACCACGCCCTGGTGCACGCCTTCTACCCACGCATCGAGCTCACGACGCTCAGCCTGACCGACCGCTACGCGATTTTCGGCAGCGAGTTCGATCAGCGTCTGCACCCGCGGATCACTGCGGCCTTCAGCCAGCCAGATCTGCTTGACGCGTTTTGGGTGGTGACGCAGCAATGCTTCCACAGCATGCACGCCGTAGATCTTTTCCAACTGACTCATGACTTGGCCTTAGGTTTACGCGCCCCGCCGCTTCTGGCAGCTGGAGCGGAACCCGCTTTTGGCGGGCCTTTACGATGTTTGCTCGGTTTTGCTGGCTTGCCGCCGGAGGCCTTGTCAGGCGCCGACCGCCCGGTCTTTCCCCCAGACACCGCTTTACCGCCGCTTTTCGCTTCAGACAGCAACGCCTGCTTCAGTTCACGACTTTTGCGCAACTCGGCATTTTTTGCCGCCGCATCGCTCGGACGATAGGCTTCGACAGCCTTTTCCTTGGCAGGACGGCGACCGGTTTTCGCCGGTGCCGGTTCTGCGGCGGTTTTAGCCGCTGGAGCGGCTGTTTCGGTTCCGCGCTTCTTGCGCCCGATCGGCGCGCTGATGGTTTTCTCAGCCATCTCGAAGTCAATCTTGCGCTCGTCAAGGTCGACGCGCATGACGCGAACTTCAACGGTGTCACCAAGGCGGAAGCTGCGACCGGTACGCTCACCGGCGAGGCGGTGGTGTACAGGATCGAAGTGATAGTAATCGCCCGGCAGAGCGGTGACGTGCACCAGACCTTCGACGTAGATGTCGGTCAGTTCGACGAACAGGCCGAAACCGGTCACGGCAGTGATCACACCCGGGAACGATTCGCCCACGCGATCTTTCATGAACTCACACTTGAGCCAGTTCACCACGTCGCGGGTCGCTTCGTCGGCACGGCGCTCGCTCATCGAGCACTGCTCGCCGAGCTGCTCCAGAGTCGGTTCGTCGTACGGGTAGATGCGCGCTTTCGGAATGATCATCGCGCCGGCACGGCGAACGTGCGGGGTGTCCATTTTCGAATGGATGACGCTGCGAATCGCCCGGTGCGTGAGCAAGTCCGGGTAGCGGCGAATCGGCGAAGTGAAGTGGGTATAGGCTTCGTAATTCAGGCCGAAGTGGCCCTGGTTATCAGCGCTGTACACCGCCTGGCTCAACGAACGCAGCATGACGGTCTGGATCAGGTGGAAATCCGGACGGTCCTTGATGCCTGCCAGCAAAGCCTGGTAATCCTTCGGCGACGGACCATCCTTGCCTTTGTGCAGGGACAGGCCGAGCTCGCCAAGGAAGGCGCGCAGTTTTTCCAGACGCTCCGGTGGTGGACCATCGTGAACGCGGTACAGCGCAGGAATTTCGTGCTTTTTCAGGAATTCGGCGGTGGCCACGTTGGCCGCCAGCATGCATTCCTCGATCAGCTTGTGGGCATCGTTGCGCACGGTCGGACGGATTTCGGCAATCTTGCGCTCGGAACCGAAGATGATCCGGGTTTCCTGCGTTTCGAAATCGATTGCGCCGCGAACGTGACGGGCCGCCAGCAGAACCTTGTACAGCGAATACAGCTGCTTCAGATGCGGTACGACATCGGTGTACTCGCCACGCAGCTTGCGCCCCTCGGTGGCTTTCGGCGTTTCGAGCATCGCGCTGACCTTGTTGTAGGTCAGGCGAGCGTGGGAGTGAATCACCGCTTCGTAGAAGCAATAGTCAGTCATCTCGCCGGATTTGGAGATGGTCATCTCGCAGACCATGGCCAGGCGATCGACGTGCGGGTTCAGCGAGCACAGGCCGTTGGACAACTGCTCAGGCAGCATCGGCACGACGCGCTCGGGGAAGTACACCGAGTTGCCACGAACCTGCGATTCGTTATCCAGTGCCGAACCGATTTTCACGTAGCTGGAAACGTCGGCGATCGCCACGTACAACTTCCAGCCACCGGAGAACAGGCGCAGCTTGCCCGGCTTGGCTTCGCAGTAGACCGCGTCATCGAAGTCGCGCGCATCTTCGCCGTCGATGGTCACGAACGGCAGATGGCGCAGGTCGATGCGCTTCTCTTTGTCCTTCTCTTCGACTTCAGGCTTGAGTTTGGCAGCTTCCTTGAGCACCGCTTCAGGCCAGACGTGAGGAATATCGTAGGTGCGCAGGGCGACATCGATTTCCATGCCCGGCGCCATGTAGTTACCCACGACTTCGACCACATCGCCTTGCGGCTGGAAGCGTGGCGTCGGCCAGTGAGTGATCTTCACTTCGACGAACTGGCCGAGCTGGGCGTTGGCGTTGCGGCCCGGCGTCACCAGCACTTCTTGCTGGATCTTCGGATTGTCCGCGACGACGAAACCGATACCGCCCTCTTCGAAATAGCGACCGACAATGGTCTCGTGGGCACGGGACACCACTTCGACGATCATGCCTTCGCGGCGACCGCGACGGTCGAGGCCGGAAACACGCGCCAAGGCACGGTCGCCATCGAACACCAAACGCATTTGCGCCGGGCTCATGAACAGGTCGTCACTGCCGTCGTCCGGGACCAGGAAGCCGAAGCCGTCACGGTGACCGCTGATGCGGCCCAGGATCAGGTCGAGCTTGTCCACCGGCGCATAAGTGCCGCGACGGGTATAGATGAGTTGAGCGTCGCGCTCCATGGCGCGCAGGCGGCGGCGCAGGGCTTCGATCTGGTCTTCTGTGGTCAGACCAAACTCTTCGACCAGCTGCTCGCGGTTAGCAGGCGAACCTCGATCAGCAAGGTGCTGAAGGATCAGTTCACGGCTAGGAATAGGGTTTTCATATTTTTCCGCTTCACGAGCGGCCTCGGGATCGAGGGACTGCCAATCGGCCATTAGAGAGTTTTCACCTTGTCTATATGCGGGTTAGTTTGGCATAGGCGTAATGAAACGGGAAATTTCAGGCTATGACAGCCCATCTAAAGCCTTTTATCGACATCGAAAAGCCGATTTGAATACCACTGGAGAAATTTTCCAGGTTTTTTCGATGTCGGGGGTTTACAGTTAAAAAGACGCTCCGTATAGTGCGCGCCATCGACGACGCAGACGCGCTGCCGATACTGCCCAGATGGTGAAATTGGTAGACACGCCAGCTTCAGGTGCTGGTGACCGCAAGGTCGTGGAAGTTCGAGTCTTCTTCTGGGCACCAATTTCGAGCTTGAGATTAGATCAATTTCAAGGCTCACACAAAAACCCGCGAAAGCGGGTTTTTGCATTTCAGGCTTCCGGTTTATTAAAATTAAATCAGGGGTTTACAGATCAAATTGCTCTCCGTATAGTGCGCCACATCAACAGCGGCAACGCTGAAGATTATGCCCAGATGGTGAAATTGGTAGACACGCCAGCTTCAGGTGCTGGTGACCGCAAGGTCGTGGAAGTTCGAGTCTTCTTCTGGGCACCAATTCAAATTCAAGGTCACGATCTTGAATTTCACAGAAACCCGCGAAAGCGGGTTTTTGCGTTTCTGGCTTTCATAAACATCAAGCTATCTCGCTCGCTGAAAAGCTTCGCGGGCAAGCCTCGCTCCTACAGGGCTAGTGTCGGTCGCGAAATTGCGCACGACACAAGCCCTGTAGGAGCGAGGCTTGCCCGCGAAGGCGCCAGACCTGCAAACGAAAAACTTAAGCCCTGAACTGCCCCAGGCTCGCCTTCAACTGCGCCGCCAAGCCATCCAGCACCTTACCGCTGGCCGTGGTCTCCACCACCGCCTGAGCAGCCTTTTCAGCTTGAGCATGAATGGTCTCAACCCGCCCACGCACAGCCTGCGCACCTTGCGCCTGATGCGCTGCGGCCTGGGTCGCCAGACCGATTGCCGCATGCACCTGCTCGACCGACGCCTGCACTGATTGCTGCAACCGCGCACTGTCGCGCAACACCAACAAACCTTCGCTGGCCTGACGCCCGGCCTGGCCGATTGCCGCGACGGCCTCCCGCGCGCCCTGCTGCAATGCAACGATATGGGCCTGGATGTCGCCGGTTGAGCTCTGAGTCTTGCTCGCCAGTGCCCGCACCTCATCCGCCACCACGGCAAACCCGCGACCGGTCTCGCCGGCACGCGCCGCCTCAATGGCCGCGTTCAACGCCAGCAAGTTGGTTTGCTCGGCAATCCCGTGAATCACCGTCAACACCACTTCAATCTGCTCACTCTGCTGTGCCAGGCGCTCGATGACTTTCGCGCCGGTGTCGACCTGTCCGGCCAACGCCTCGATCAGGCTGCCGACTTTCGCCGAGGTCCGAGTGTTTTCATCCGTGGCCTGACGAATGCCCACCACCTGCTGCAAGGCGGCCTGCATGGCGTGGCTTTCAGACTGAGCTTCGTCAGCCATTTGCGACAACGCACGCAAGCTTTCGGCCACTTCATCGCGCTGCATGCCCGCCGCGGCATCGGCACCGGCATTGCGCAGGGTCATGGCGCCGATCTCCACACCGGTACGCTGGGCCACATCGCCCGCCTCACGCACGATCGGTTGCAACTTATCCACAAAGCGATTGACCGCCGAGGCCATGTCGCCGATCTCATCCTGGCTGTTGATCTGCACACGCTTGGTCAGATCGCCCTCACCTGCCGCCAAGTCATCCATGGCGGCGATCAGCAGCTTCAAGCGATTGACCACTCGACGACCCAGCACCACCGCCAGCAACAGCAGCACACCAAAACCCACCACCGCCAGACCCATGCCGATGCGCCAGCGCAAAGTCCCGGCAGCCTCCTGAACGGCAGTGGTGGTATTGGCTTTCATTTCAGTGGCGGTGGACTGCGCCGATTGCAGACGCCCGCGCATCGCCGCTGCGCTATCAGCTGCCGCGCCTTTGAGGCTGTCGCCCACCAATTGATCGCTGCTGGCGATCAGCGCCGAGAAGCGCTTGTCCAGTGCCGCCAGATCGGTTTCCACCGAGGCGGTTGAGACGCCCATCAAAACTTTGCCGATCTCCACCCCATTGGGGTTGATCGAGGCTTCAAGGTAGTAGACCGACGGATCGCTCTTCGCCGCATCCAGCACCTTGTCCAACGCCCGCTCGCCCTGGCCTTTTTCCAGAAGCGCCTTGTTGATCGGGTTCTCCCGGTTGAGGTAGCGCGTCAGGTGCTGGCCCGTGGCGTCGTCATAGACCACGAACAACACATTGGGATTACGCTGGGCACGGCGAGCGAATTCGGACAGGGTGGGAATGTCGCTGTCCCACATGGCGCGGGGTGCGACCGAGGCCAGAAGCTGCGCCATGTCGTTGGCCGAATCCTTCAGGTCCTTTTCCAGTGTCGTACGCAGTTGTGCCTGCTCGTCCTTCAGACGCGAAGACAGCCCGGCCGTCAGGCGCTGACGGGTACTGGTAGATAGATTATCCAGGCTCGACGTGACTTCACGCCCCGCCTGCTCAAGCTCACCAGAGAGCTTTTGGCTGTCGGCGTCCAGCCGCATACCCAAATCAGCCTCCAGCGCAGTCACTGTGCTCCGGGTCAGAGCGACAGCCACCAGCACCTGCACCAAAAGGGCGATACCAAGGGTAACGAATACGGGCCGTAAGAGACGGCTTTGTAACAGTGAGAGAACGGCCGACACTGAAAATCCCTCTGCTTAAACGCCATTAAATTGATGGCACTCTGAAGGAGATATTCACAGCAAAGGTCATGCCGTCCAACAGGCATAAACGACAAAGGCCCCAATTAAGGGGCCTTTGTGTTTTACATCAACGACTTATTAAGCGAACGGATGACGCAGAACGATGGTTTCGTTGCGGTCCGGGCCCGTCGAAATAATGTCGATCGGCGCACCGATCAGCTCTTCAACACGCTTGATGTAAGCACGGGCGTTAGCTGGCAGCTCTTCCAGGGCTTTGGCACCCACGGTCGACTCTGTCCAGCCCAGCACTTCTTCGTACACCGGCTGCAGGCCTATGTAGCTGTCAGCGTCAGTCGGGGCAACGTCCTTACCTTCTGCATCTTTGTAGCCGACGCAGATGTTGATCGTTTCCAGACCGTCGAGTACATCCAGCTTGGTCAGGCAGATACCCGAGATGCTGTTCACATCGATAGCGCGACGCAGGATAACGGCGTCAAACCAGCCACAACGACGAGCACGACCAGTAGTCGCGCCGAACTCGTGACCTTGTTTAGCCAGGTGCGCACCGACTTCGTCGAACAACTCAGTCGGGAATGGACCCGAACCTACACGTGTGGTGTAAGCCTTGGTGATACCCAGGATGTAGTCCAGAAACATAGGACCAACGCCCGAACCGGTAGCAACGCCGCCAGCGGTGGTGTTAGAGCTGGTCACGTACGGGTAGGTGCCGTGGTCGATGTCCAGCAACGAACCTTGGGCGCCTTCGAACATGATGTCTTTGCCAGCACGACGCAGCTCGTGCAGCTCGGCAGTCACGTCCAGCATCAGCGGCTTGAGCAGTTCAGCGTATTCTTTGCACTCGGCCAGGGTCTTGTCGAAGTCGATGGCTGGCTCTTTGTAGAAACCGACCAACATGAAGTTGTGGTATTCCACCAGTTCACGCAGCTTGGCTTCAAAGCGTGGCATGTTGAGCAGATCGCCTACGCGCAGACCGCGACGGGCAACCTTGTCTTCGTAAGCCGGGCCGATGCCGCGACCGGTGGTGCCGATCTTCAGCTCGCCACGGGCCTTTTCACGGGCCTGGTCCAGCGCTACGTGGTAGGACAGGATCAACGGGCAGGACGGACTGATACGCAGGCGCTCGCGCACCGGTACACCTTTCTCTTCCAGCTTGATGATTTCCCGCAGCAGGGCGTCGGGTGCAACCACCACACCGTTGCCGATCAGGCACTGCACGCCTTCGCGCAGCACGCCCGACGGGATCAGGTGCAAGACGGTTTTTTCGCCGTTGATCACCAGGGTGTGACCAGCATTGTGGCCACCTTGGTAGCGCACTACGGCGGCAGCATGTTCGGTCAGCAGATCAACGATCTTGCCTTTGCCCTCATCACCCCATTGGGTGCCCAGGACTACGACATTCTTACCCATAACACTTGTCCTCATTCGCGCAAACTTGGTGCCGGCGGCGGCCGGCAGGAAAACTCAAGAAGCCAGCGGCAATACTTGCCAAAGCCCGTTCTGCTGAATCAATTGCCGGTCGCAGTCCGCTTCACGGGCGGCGGCCAAAAGCTGCCCAGGCAATGCCTGAACGACACGCTGACCCTCACTGCGCAACTGGCAAACCTGCTGCCAGAGTGCTGCATCCGTACTGTCAGGCATCCAGATACCGCCAGACGGTAGCTCGACTTCAGCACGCCCCAGGGTCACCAGGGTTTTCAAATCGGTAGAGAAACCAGTTGCCGGACGGGCACGACCGAAATCGGCGCCGATGTCGTCGTAACGACCGCCCTGTGCAATGGACTGGCCAACACCCGGGACGAACACGGCGAACACTACACCTGTGTGATAGTGGTAGCCGCGCAACTCGCCCAGGTCGAAATACAGCGGTAATTCCGGGAAACGCGTGGACAGACGCTCGGCAATCGCCAGCAAATCGTCCAGGGCCGCCAGCACGGGCGCCGGCGCATTGGCCAGACGCTCACGCGCTGCGCTCAACACTTCACGGCCGCCACACAGGTCGACCAGCGCTCGCAGCATGCCCGACAGATCGGCAGGCAGGCCTTCGGTCAAGGTAATGACCTCGTCGATGGCTTTACGTTGCAACGCATCGAACAACTGTTGCTCGACTTCGCCGGACAAACCGGCGGCGCGGGCCAGGCCGCGGTAGATGCCGACATGGCCGAGGTCCATGTGTACATCCGGCACATCGGCCAGCTGCAGCATGGCCAGCATCAAGCTGATGACCTCCACGTCGCTGCTCGGGCTGGCATCGCCGTACAACTCGGCACCCAGTTGAATCGGGCTGCGTGAGGACGACAAGGCACGCGGCTGAGCATGCAACACGCTACCGGCATAGCACAGACGACTTGGACCTTCGCGACGCAGGGTATGCGCATCGATGCGCGCCACTTGCGGCGTGATGTCGGCACGGAAACCCATCTGCCGGCCCGACTGCGGGTCGATGACCTTGAAGGTACGCAGATCGAGGTCCGAACCTGCGCCGGTCAGCAGGGATTCCAGGTACTCGATATGGGGAGTCACGACAAACTCGTAACCCCAGCTCTGGAACAGATCCAACACCTGGCGACGCGCTACTTCGATGCGCGCAGCTTCTGGTGGCAGTACTTCTTCGATGCCATCTGGCAGCAGCCAGCGGTCTACCGTTGCCATTACGCCATTCCCCTATGATCCGGGCGACAAGCCTTTGGGCGAGCCTTGAGTGAAGCAGAAAATGATCGGTCCATGTGCAAACCACGCGCATGAACAACGGAGCGAAAAGCCTGAATCGGCTTCGCCAACCACTTTCCTCGAAAAACCTGTCGAGTCATTCAACTCGGGCGCCTGCATAAAACAGCAATCGAACGTGCAGACGCAAAAAAGCCGGGAATTTCCCGGCTGCCGCATCATACACACGTTTTCCCAAAGGATCACCCCGCCGGAGATTTTAGCCGCCCGGCGGGATGGTTCAGGTTAACGTCGCATCAAGGCTTGGCTTTTTCCAGGTAACGGAAGAAGTCGCTGCCCGGGTCCAGGACCATGACGTCGGATTTGTTCGCGAAGCTTTCACGGTAGGCACGCAGGCTACGGTAGAACGCGTAGAACTCCTGATCCTGACCGTATGCCTTGGAGTAGATCGCAGCAGCCTGGGCATCACCGTCACCGCGAACCTCTTCGGATTCACGATAGGCTTCAGCCAGCAGCACGCGGCGTTGACGGTCGGCGTCGGCACGGATGCCTTCGGCCAGCTCGTTACCCTTGGCGCGGTGCTCGCGAGCTTCACGCTCACGCTCGGTGCTCATACGCTCGAACACGCTGCGGTTCACTTCCTTCGGCAGGTCGATGGTTTTGACCCGAACATCGACAACTTCGATGCCCAGCTCTTTTTCCGCCATCTTGTTCAGCGAAGCGGTAATGTCTGCCATCAGCGCATCACGCTCACCGGACACCACTTCGTGCAAGGTGCGCTTACCGAACTGGTCACGCAGGCCCGATTCCAGACGACGGGAAAGACGCTCGTCGGCAATCTGCTTGAGGCCGGAAGTTGCGGTATAGAAGCGTTCGGCATCTTTCACGCGCCACTTGGCGTAGGCATCGACCATCACGGCTTTCTTTTCCAGCGTCAGAAAGCGTTGTGTCGGTGCATCCAGTGTCATCAGGCGCGCGTCGAATTTGCGCACCTTGTTCACGTAAGGCACTTTCATGTGCAGGCCCGGCTGAACATCGGTCTGGACCACGCGACCGAACTGCAGCATCACCGCGCGCTCGGTCTGAGCCACGATGTAGAAGCAGTTCCAGGCAACGATCGCCACGACGACGCCGATAATAAGGGCGATCAGCGATTTATTGCTCATCAGCGACTCTCCCTGGTACGTGCTTGCTGTTGCTGCAGATCAGCTGCCGCACGCGCATTCACTTCATTGCTGCTGGCTGCTGCGCCGGTCACCGGAGCGCCGGGGCTACGACCACTGTCGATCATCTTGTCCAGCGGCAAGTACAGCAGATTGTTCTGGCCATCCTTGTTGCCGGTCACGAGAACCTTGCTGGTGTTGCTGAAGATTTCCTGCATGGTGTCCAGATACAGACGCTGGCGGGTGACTTCAGGGGCCTTGCGGTATTCGGCCACCAGCTTGGTGAAGCGATCTGCCTCACCCTTGGCGCGGGAGACGGTCTCGTCGCGGTAACCATTGGCATCCTCGAGGATGCGCTGGGCCTGACCACGGGCTTCCGGCACGACGCCGTTGGCGTAGGTTTCAGCCTGGTTGCGCGAACGCTGCTCGTCTTCACGGGCGCGGATCACGTCGTCGAAGGCTTCCTGAACTTCACGCGGTGCAGCTGCGCTCTGTACGTTGACCTGGGTGACGGTGATACCGGTGCGATAGGTATCGAGGAAGCGTTGCAGACGTTCCTTGATTTCGCTGGCCATCAATTCACGACCTTCGGTCAGCACCTGATCCATGGCGGTAGAACCCACCACGTGACGCAAGGCACTGTCGGTCGCATGCTGCAGGCTGATTTCCGGCTGATCGACGTTCAGCACGAAGTCCTGCAGGTTGCTGATCTTGTACTGCACGGTCAGCGGCACTTCGACGATGTTTTCGTCTTCAGTCAGCATTTGACCCTGCTTGGTATAGGCACGCTCACGCGTGACGTTTTCCATGTACTTGCGATCGATCGGCGGGAAATAGATGTTCAGGCCCGGGCCGACGGTTTCATAGTATTTGCCGAAGCGCAGCACTACGGCTTGCTCCTGCTCGTCGACCACGTAGACAGCGCTGTACAGCCACACAGCCGCCAGCACGACCAGGCCGATGCCGAGCAGGCCGCCGAAGCCGCCACTCTTGCCCGAACCGCCGCCCTCGTCACCGCGTTTTTTACCACCACCGAACAACCCGTTCAGGCTTTCCTGCAGCTTTCGGAAGGCCTCGTCGAGATCCGGTGGTCCCTTGCGGTCGCCGTTATTGCGGCGCTTGCCACCCCAAGGATCCTGATTATTCGAGTTGCCACCCGGCTCATTCCAAGCCATAGCGCTCTCCATCTGATAAAGCAAAGACGCACCCACGGCGCGCCGACCAATGCTACAGAATGCCTGTCACCACGGCACAACCGCTTTCTCAGGCTTTTATTGCAAAGTGTGTTGCTCGATGAATTCCATCGGTTGCAGACCTTCGCGGCTCACGAGTCGATTCAGTTCGATCCGTGGCAAGCGAACGGCCAGCAAGCTGATGCCTTCTTCGTCGTGTTCTTCTTTTTGCACCGCACCGAGTTCGAAAAACTGCGCACGCAGTCGAGCAAAACGTTGCGGCAAGCGCAAGGTGCCAACAAACAAATCACTGCCTAACAGTTCGGCCACAGCCTGCTTGAGCAGGTCCAGGCCGCTACCGTCCTTGGCCGACAACCAGACCCGTTGCGGTTTGCCATCGGCATCGCGCTGGATCTGCGGCTCAACACCCTCGAGCAAATCGAGTTTGTTGTATACCTCAAGGATCGGCAAGTCTTGTGCCCCGATCTCCCCCAGCACCACCATGACCTGTTCAATCTGGGCCATGCGCTCAGGCTCATGCGCATCGATCACGTGCAGCAGCAGGTCGGAGTTGCTCGACTCTTCGAGCGTAGCCCGAAATGCCTCGACCAGTTTGTGCGGCAAATGGCGAATGAAGCCCACGGTGTCGGCCAGCACGATCGGCCCGAGGTCGTCGAGTTCGAGTCGGCGCAAGGTCGGGTCGAGGGTAGCGAATAACTGGTCGGCGGCGAAGACGTCGGAATCAGTGACCGAGTTGAACAGCGTCGATTTGCCGGCGTTGGTATAACCCACCAGTGAAACCGTCGGGATGTCAGCACGTTTGCGCCCGCGACGAGATTGCTCGCGCTGGCTGCGGACCTTTTCCAGGCGCCCCTTGATCTGCCGCAGGCGAACCCGCAACAGGCGCCGGTCGGTTTCCAGCTGGGTTTCACCCGGGCCGCGCAGACCGATACCGCCCTTCTGCCGCTCAAGGTGAGTCCAGCCACGAACCAGCCGCGTACTCATGTGTTCAAGCTGGGCCAGTTCAACCTGGAGCTTGCCTTCATGGGTGCGGGCGCGTTGGGCGAAGATATCGAGAATCAACCCCGTGCGGTCAATCACGCGACACTCGAAAATACGTTCGAGGTTACGTTCCTGACTGGGCGTGAGGATGTGATTGAAAATCACCAGATCGACCTGTTCGGCGCTGACCAGGTCGCGTAACTCTTCGACCTTGCCACTGCTAATCAGGGTTTTGGCGGTTGGCCGATGACGCGGCACGTTAAAAAACGCGACGGTCTCGGCGCCAGCCGACATTGCCAACTCCTGAAACTCCTGCGGATCTTCGCGCGCCTCAGGGTCCTGACCATCCAAGTGAACGAGAATGGCTCGTTCACCACCACCGTGGCGCTCAAAGAACAAAGGAGACTCCTATCAGGCGTTACCTGGCTCAGCGTCACCGGCTTCGGATTCGGTTGCGCTAGGCAGACGAATTGGACGAACCGGCACCACTGTAGAGATAGCGTGTTTGTAAACCATTTGGCTAACGGTGTTTTTCAGCAGAATGACGAACTGGTCGAAAGACTCGATCGTGCCTTGCAGTTTGATCCCGTTGACCAGGTAGATGGAAACCCCCACTTTCTCTTTACGTAAAGTATTCAAGTAAGGGTCTTGTAGCGAATGCCCTTTTGACATGTGCCGCACTCCTTTAAGGATTCAATATAAAAAAATAGGTAAAAACAGATGGCTTGGGCCGTCACACCCCCAAGGATAGACGGCAATTGCAAGGACTCAGCTCAATATGGAGATGGTCCCGAGGTATTTCAAGGCGCGCGGCAGATTGTCGCAATCGAGGCTGTCCAGCCAGTGTAAATCAGCCCAACTGCGTAGCCAGGTGAACTGGCGCTTTGCCAATTGGCGCGTGGCAATGATTCCACGCTCCTGCATCTCGGCTTGCGTCAGCTTGCCATCCAGGTAATCCCAGACTTGTCGATAGCCTACAGCACGTATAGACGGCATCCCCGAATGCAGGTCACCTCTATCTCGCAGGGCTACGACCTCGTCGATGAATCCCTGTTCCAACATATTTGTGAATCTTTGTTTAATACGCTCGTGCAGTACCTGGCGATTTGCCGGGGCGATAGCCAAGTTCGCGACAGTATAGGGCAATTGTTGCAGTCCCGAAGCGGCTGCTTCAGTACTTTGCGCAGATTGTCGCAAGCGTAGCTCAGTCATGCTCTGACCACTGACGCGATAAACTTCCAGCGCTCGACTGAGGCGCTGTGGATCGTTCGGATGAATTCGCGCTGCGGATTGCGGATCGATGACCGCCAATTGATCGTGCAGGGCTTGCCAGCCGAGGCGTGCAGCCTCTTCTTCGATTTGCGCGCGCACGCCCGGATCGGCCGCCGGCATGTCGGCCAGACCTTCGAGCAAAGCCTTGTAGTAGAGCATTGTGCCGCCTACCAGCAGCGGAATTTTGCCCCGTGCGGTGATCTCGGCCATGGCCTCAAGCGCATCACGACGAAAATCCGCAGCCGAATAACTTTCGGCCGGGTCGAGAATATCGATCAAGCGATGCGGAAATTCCGCCAACAACTCTTTGGAAGGCTTGGCGGTGCCAATGTCCATGCCACGGTAAACCAGCGCCGAATCGACGCTGATCAGCTCGCAGGGCAGGACCTTGGTGAGTTCGATGGCCAGGTCGGTCTTGCCGGCAGCTGTCGGCCCCATCAGGAAAATCGCAGGAGGGAACTGGCTCATCAACGACCGCGCAAAAACAGTTTGTCCAGATCGTCCAGGCCCAATTGGGTCCAGGTCGGCCGGCCATGGTTGCATTGACCGCTGCGTTCGGTGTTTTCCATGTCCCGCAGCAGACCGTTCATTTCCGGCAGCGCCAGACGCCGATTCGCGCGAATCGCGCCATGGCAGGCCATAGTGCCGAGCAGTTCGTTCAGGTGTGCCTGAATCCGGTCGCTGGTGCCGTATTCCATCAAATCCGCCAGAACGTCGCTGACCAGTCGATTGGCTTCAGCCTGTTTCAGCAACGCGGGGATTTGCCGGATCGCCAGAGATTCCGGGCCAAGGCGCTGTAATTCAAAGCCCAATCGCTGGAACCAGGCGACATGCTCTTCAGCGCAATCGGCTTCGCGCTGACTGACCGCCAAGGACTCTGGCACCAACAGCGGTTGACCACTCAAGCCTTCGCTGGCCATGGCAATTTTCAGGCGTTCGTACATGATCCGCTCGTGGGCGGCGTGCATGTCCACCAGCACCAGGCCCTGGGCGTTTTCCGAAAGAATATAGATGCCCTTGAGCTGCGCCAGTGCGTAGCCCAGCGGCGGAATATCGTCCTGCCCGGCCGGCAGCGCGACCGCGTTGGCCTCGGGCAGTGGCGCGAAAAACTCGCGGTAGGCCGCCTGGGCTTCGGCGACGGGTACACCGGACTGAGGCCGCGGCGTGTATTGATACTGATAACCGGCACCCGCGCCCGAGCCCGCCGAGGTGTTAAAGGACGGTTGGGCCTGAGGCTGCTCCAGCAACGCATTGGCCGCCAGCCGCATTTCGCCCTGCGGACCGAACTCACCGGCGTCTAGCCCGGTTGGCCGGACAATGGCCGTCGCGACAGGCGCGGCCAATTGATCCTCCGGCCGCACATCGCCGAGGGCACGGTGCAAGGTGCCATAGAGGAAGTCATGAACCATGCGCCCGTCACGGAAGCGCACTTCGTGCTTGGTCGGGTGCACGTTGACGTCAACGCCCGCCGGATCGACTTCGAAAAACAGTACGAACGTCGGGTGCCGACCGTTGAACAGCACGTCGCGATAAGCCTGGCGCACCGCGTGGGCTACCAGTTTGTCGCGCACGGCGCGGCCATTCACAAAGAAGTATTGCAAGTCTGCCTGGCTGCGGTTGAAGGTCGGCAACCCGACCCAGCCCCACAAGTGCAAACCATTGCGCTCGATTTCGATCGGCAGCGCTTGCTCCAGAAAACCCGCCCCGCAGATCGCCGCCACACGCCGGGCGCGGGCCGCATCATCATGGGCTTCGTGCAGGCTGAGGATGGTTTTGCCGTTGTGGCGCAGATGGAACGCCACATCGAACCGCGCCAGCGCCAGACGCTTGATCACTTCTTGCAGGTGATCGAATTCGGTTTTTTCGGTCTTGAGAAACTTGCGGCGCGCCGGGGTATTGAAAAACAAATCTCGCACTTCCACCGAAGTCCCCACCGGATGGGCCGCCGGTTGCACGCGCGGCGCCATGTCCCGGCCTTCGGTTTCCACTTGCCAGGCCTGATCGGCATCGCGAGTGCGGGACGTGAGAGTCAGGCGGGCGACAGAGCTGATGGACGCCAGCGCCTCACCGCGAAACCCCAGGCTCATCACCTGTTCAAGATCTTCCAGGTTGCGAATCTTGCTGGTGGCGTGACGGGCCAGGGCCAGGGGCAGGTCATCGGCAGAAATGCCGCTGCCATCGTCGCGCACCCGCAGCAGCTTGACACCGCCCTGCTCCACATCGACATCGATGCGTCTGGCGCCGGAGTCGAGGCTGTTTTCCAGCAACTCCTTGATCACCGAGGCCGGGCGTTCAACCACCTCACCGGCGGCAATCTGGTTCGCCAGCCGCGGGCTGAGCAGCTCGATGCGCGCCGTGTTGGTCAGCACCTGGTTCATTCTTTGGCCGCCAGTTCAGTGCCGGGAATGGTCAGATGTTGACCGACTTTGAGCTCATCATTTGCCAGGTTGTTGGCGCTGCGCAAGGTGGCCGGCGACACCTGATAGCGCACGGCGATCATCGCCAGGGTTTCGCCGGGGTTCACGCGATGGTCACGCGGGCCTTGGGCGATCTTGCCGGAATCGCGCAGCCAGGCAATGTAGGTGCCCGGCGGTGGATTCTGCTGGAAGAACTGCCGCACGCCGCTGCTGATGGAGCGCGCCAGCGCTTGCTGGTGGCTCGATGCCGCGAGTTTCGAGGCTTCGTTGGCGTTGGAGATAAACCCGGTTTCCACCAGGATCGACGGGATATCCGGCGACTTCAACACCATGAATCCGGCTTGCTCCACGCGCTGTTTGTGCAGCGGCGTGACGCGACCGATGTTGCTCAAGACCTTCTGGCCGACGTTCAGGCTGGAGGTCAGGGAAGCGGTCATCGACAGATCGAGCAGCACACCGGCCAGCATGCGGTCTTTGTCGTCGAGGCTGACGTTGCCGGCACCACCGATCAAGTCAGAACGGTTTTCGCTGTCGGCCAGCCAACGGGCGGTCTCCGACGTAGCGCCGCGGTCGGACAGAGCGAACACCGACGCACCGAACGCAGCAGCCGAAGGCGCGGCGTCGGCGTGGATCGAAACGAACAGGTCGGCGCCCTTTTTGCGGGCGATTTCGGTACGGCCGCGCAACGGAATGAAGTAGTCGCCGGTACGCGTCAGTTCGGCGCGGAAGCCTTTCATGCCATTGACCTGACGCTGTAGTTCACGGGCGATGGCCAGCACCACGTCTTTCTCACGCTGCCCGCGAGAGCCTGAGGCGCCCGGGTCTTCGCCGCCGTGACCGGCATCGATTACCACGATGATGTCGCGCTTGCCAGCCGGAGCGGGTGGCAGCTTGATCGCCGGTTCGACAGGCGTGACCGGCACCGCCGGAACCGTTGCGACCGAAGGCGTCGGCGCCGGAGGAGGCGCTGCGTCAGCCGGGTTATCGAACAGATCGACCACCAGGCGGTTACCGTACTGGGCGTTGGGGGCCAGGGAGAAGCTTTTCGGCGTCACGGCCTTTTTCAGGTCGATAACCACCCGCAGGTCGGTCGGCGTGCGCTGAGCCGAGCGCATGGCGGTGATCGGGGTGTTCGAGGTGTTGACGTTCAGCGGCGCACCGAGGGTCGCGCCATTAATGTCGATCACCAGCCGATCCGGGGCGGTCAGGGTAAAGACGCTGTGCTGGACAGCCCCTGTCAGGTCAAACACCAGTCGCGTGTTATCCGGCGCCCGCCACAGGCGAACACTGTTGACCTTCGTCTCGGCCACAGCGTCGACGGTCACCGCCAAAAACAACAATCCTACGGCAGCAACCAACGCGCGAAAGCGCATACCTAACCCCATCATTTAATTGGATTCCAATGCCAAAGCGGCACACCACGACTCGCCACGCGAGCCTTGGGGCAAAATTTTCAGCGAACGCCCGCTGTCTTGCGGGCTAATGGTAATGGTCAGGTCGGGCTTTGGCAAAAAGCCTGCACCATTGCGGGGCCATTCGATCAGGCACAATGCGTCGTCTTCGAAATAGTCGCGGATGCCGAGGTACTCCAGCTCCTCCGGATCGACCAGACGATAGAGGTCGAAATGGAAGGCACGGATGTCGCCGATCTCGTAAGGCTCGACCAGGGTGAAGGTCGGACTTTTTACCGCTCCGGTGTGCCCCAAGCCTCGGATGATGCCCCGGGACAGCGTGGTTTTCCCCGCCCCCAGATCCCCCTCAAGAAAAATCAGACCGTGCCCTTCAGTGGTTTGTGCGATGCGCGCACCAAACGCGGTCATCGCCTCTTCATCAGCCAGGTACAGGGTTACTTCAGACACGGTGCTTGCTCCTCCAACAACTGACGAATGGCTGAAATCAGATCACTGGCCGCCAGCCCGCGGCCGAATTTACCTTGTTGCGCACCGGCATTGGCGTGCAGCCAGACCGCCAGGCATGCCGCGTCATACGCATCCATGCCCTGAGCGAGTAAGGCACCGACCAGACCGGCCAGCACGTCGCCCAAACCGGCGGATGCCATGGCCGGATGGCCCTGATGACACAGCGCCAGGCGCCCGTCGGGGCTGGCGATCAAACTGCCGGCGCCCTTGAGAACCACCACTGCTGTATATCTTTTGCTCAATGCATGGGCAGTGGCCGGACGGTCGGCCTGAACGTCGGCTGTCGAAATCCCCAGTAATCGCGCCGCTTCCCCAGGATGCGGCGTGATGACACAACCCAAGGGCAAGTTCACATGACCTTCGGTCAACAGGTTCAACGCATCGGCGTCCCAGACTTGCGGCAGCGGCGCATTGGCCGCAGCCGACAACAGACTGCGCCCCCAGGCGGCCTGGCCCAGCCCCGGACCGACGACCAGCACCGTAGCCTTCTCAAGCAAGCCCATTAATTGATTGGCCGACGAAACGCCGAGCACCATGGCTTCCGGCAATCGCGCCAGGGCGGCTGGAACATGCTCGTTACGAGTGGCCACGGACACCATGCCGGCACCGCTGCGCAGGGCACTTTGTGCACCGAGCAGAATGGCGCCGCCAAAACCGCGATCACCACCAATCAGCAATACTTGGCCAAATTTTCCTTTGTGGGAAGTTGGAGCGCGACCGGTCAGACGCGGCACATTGCCGGCTGTCAGGCGACGCGCACTGACCGTGGCCCCGATAAATGTCTCGGGGGCGGCTTGCAGATCATTGAATACCAAATCGCCAACCACATCCGCAGCGTCACCGGTGAACAGACCCAGTTTCAAACCGATGAATGTCACTGTCAGGTCAGCCCGGACCGCAACGCCGAGTATGCGACCTCTATCGGCACACAGCCCCGAGGGGATATCCACCGCCGCAACCGGTAGCCCTCTGGCGTTGATCGCGGCGATGACACTGGCGTATGGCTCGCGCACTTCACCGCTCAGGCCAGTGCCGAGCAAGGCATCCAGCACAATGCCACGCAATTCTGCTTGTGCGCTCCAGCCTTGAATGGCAACGCCTTCGGCTACCGCCTCGGCATGGGCTGACGCGGCATCGCCCTGCAAATGACCGGGATCACCGGCGGCCAGCACCCGAACATGCCAGCCCGCCCGTCGGGCTAACACAGCCACCAGGTAACCGTCGCCGGCATTATTGCCATGGCCGGCCACCACGCTCAATTCGCGCGCTGTCGGCCAATGACGGACCAGCGCACGCCAGGTCGCCCGTGCCGCACGCTGCATCAATTCGAAGCCCGGTGTGCCGGCCGCGATCAGGCCCGCATCAAGTCCTCGGACCTGCGCGGCGCTATACAGCGCGTCGGGTAATTCATCTTTAGTGTGCGGCATGCGTCTACAGGCTCCGATGTCTGGCAGAATTATACGCACCTCAGCTCCGGTTTCTCTCGTCTCATGCCTGCTATTACTACAGACCTGCCCGCCCTCGCCCAATCCATCAAGGACTGGGGCCGCGAGCTGGGCTTTCAGCAAGTCGGCATCAGCGGCCTCGACCTGGCCGAGCATGAGCAGCACCTGGAGCGCTGGCTCGAAGCCGGCTACCACGGCGAAATGGACTACATGGGCGCCCACGGCAGCAAACGCTCGCACCCGGAAGAGCTGGTGCCGGGCACGCTTCGCGTCGTTTCCCTGCGCATGGACTACCTGCCGGGCGACACCGAAATGGCCAAACGCCTGGCCGAACCGGAAAAAGCCTACGTCTCACGTTATGCCTTGGGCCGCGATTACCACAAATTGATCCGTAAACGCGTGCAGCAACTGGCGGAAAAAATTCAGGCGGTCATCGGCCCTTTCGGCTACCGCGCCTTTGTCGACAGCGCCCCGGTGCTGGAAAAAGCCATCGCCGAACAGGCTGGCCTGGGCTGGATCGGCAAAAATACGCTGGTCCTGAATCGCAAGGCCGGCAGTTACTTCTTCCTCAGCGAACTGTTTGTCGACCTGCCGCTGCCGGTCGACCCGCCGCACACCACGGAACACTGCGGCCGCTGCACCGCCTGTCTGGACATTTGCCCGACCAATGCCTTTGTCGGCCCGTATGTGCTGGACGCCCGACGCTGCATTTCGTATCTGACCATCGAACTGAAAAGTGCTATCCCCGAAGATTTGCGGCCATTGATCGGCAATCGGGTATTCGGTTGCGATGACTGCCAGATCGTCTGCCCGTGGAACCGCTTCGCCCGGCCTTCCGGCGAAAGCGATTTCAAACCGCGGCACAACCTCGACAATGCCGAACTGGCCGAACTGTTCATGTGGGACGAAGAAAAATTCCTCAGCAGTACCGAGGGCTCACCGCTCAGACGCGCGGGTTACGAGCGCTGGTTGCGCAATCTGGCGGTCGGCCTGGGTAATGCGCCGTCGAGTATTCCGGTGCTGGAAGCGTTGAAGGCACGGCGCGAATACCCGTCAGAACTGGTCCGAGAACACGTGGAATGGGCCCTCAAACAACACGGCCTCGCCGGAAAGCCGGCTCCTACGGGTTCGCGTCGTTCACGGCATACGTAGGAGCTGGCTTGCCAGCGAAGGCGGCTTCAAGTCATGCCGCGCCCATGAAAACGCCTTCGCCGGCAAGCCGGCTCCTACGGTGGGCCGGTGTCGTTCACGGTATCTACGCGATTGCGTACGGCATCTGAAGATGGGTCAAGCCTCATCGTTATAAACGAATTTCGGCATTTCCCAGTGGAAACGGATTGCCAACAAGCGCAGCAGGAAACCGCCGAACAGAGTGATCAGGATCGCCTGTTCACCGGGTAATTGCAGGTAAATGCAGAGCAGATAGCACCACGCCGCAGCAAACGAGACACTGGCATAGAGCTCGCGGCGGAAGATTAGCGGGATGTCGTTGCAGAAGATGTCCCGCAAAATACCGCCAAACACTCCGGTGATCACACCGCTGACCGAGGCCACCAGCATGCCATGGCCCATTTCCAGGGCAGTCATGCAGCCAATCAGGGTGAACGCCACCAGGCCCACGGCATCGAGCACCAGAAACAGCGAGCGCAGATGGCGCATCCAGCGGGCGATGAAGATCGTCAACATCGCCGCGACGGAGGTCAGCACCAGGTATTCCGGGTGTTTGACCCAGGTCAGCGGGTAGTGGCCAAGCAATACGTCACGCACCGAGCCGCCGCCCAACGCCGTGACGCACGCAATCAGCACCACGCCAAACCAATCCATGCCGCGACGGCCCGCAGACAGGGCGCCAGTCATGGCTTCGGCAGTAATGGCGATCAGGTAGAGCATCAGCAACATGGTGGCGGTCCTTACAAGAAGGCGCGCAGTCTACTCAGATCGTCAGGGCACCAAAAGGGGGCATTCACTCTGATAGACCGCGTCGCCTTCTTCGCGGGCAAGTCGGATCGCCGCACCGCTCGCTCCTACAAGAGCATCGCGGACCACCGTAGGAGCGAGGCTTGCCCGCGAAGGCGTCAGATCAGGCACCACCCCATCAGAACTTGATGAAATTCTTGCGGTAGTGCTGCAGCTCGGCGATCGATTCGCGGATGTCGTCCAGGGCCAGGTGGGTACTGCCCTTTTTGAAGCTGTCGCGTACGTCCGGCGCCCAGCGAGCGGCCAGTTCTTTAAGGGTCGACACGTCGAGGTTGCGATAGTGGAAGTAGCTTTCCAGCGCCTTCATATGGGTATAAAGGAAGCGACGGTCCTGGCAAATGCTGTTGCCACAGATCGGCGACTTGCCCTTCGGCACCCATTTCTCCAGAAAGGCGATGGTCTCGGCTTCGGCTTCAGCCATGCTGATGCGGCTGTCGCGAACCCGTTGAGTCAGCCCGGAGCCGCCGTGCTGACGAGTATTCCACTCGTCCATGCCGGCGAGGATCTCGTCGCTGTGGTGGATGGCGATCACCGGACCTTCGGCCAAGGTGTTCAAATTACTGTCGGTGACGATGGTGGCCATCTCGATGATGACGTCGGTATCTGGGTTCAGACCGGTCATTTCCAGGTCGATCCAGATCAGATTCTGCGGGTTTTGCATGAGTCGGCTCCTCGGAGTAGGTGCGCAGTTTAGCCTAGGCTGGTGGCCGGGCGTGCTAAACTCGCGGCCGTTTTACCTAATCGCTGCATTCTCGATACGGAACACCCATGGCCAAACGCCAACTCAATCGTCGTCAAAACTGGCGCATCGAAAAGATTCAGGGCGAGCGCGCTGCCCGCGCCGCCAAACGCGAGTCCTCGGCTGTCGAGGCACTCGAAGGCGGCGACCTGGGCCCGGAACAGACGGGCCTGGTGATCGCGCACTTCGGTGTGCAGGTCGAAGTCGAAGCCCTCGATGGCGAATTGGCCGGCCAGGTATTCCGCTGCCACTTGCGTGCCAACCTGCCAGCGCTGGTGACCGGCGATCAGGTTGTCTGGCGTGCCGGTAATCAGGGCATCGGCGTGATCGTCGCGCAACTGCCGCGTAAAACCGAGCTCTGCCGTCCGGACAGCCGTGGCCAGCTCAAGCCGGTGGCGGCCAACGTCGACTTGATCGTTATCGTCTTCGCGCCGCTGCCCGAGCCTCACGCCAACCTGATCGACCGTTATCTGGTCGCCGCGGAACACGCGGGTATTCGGCCATTGCTGCTACTGAACAAATTCGACCTGATCGACGAGCAGAACGCCCCGGCACTGAATGCCTTGCTGGCGGTTTACCGCACGCTGGGTTACCCGGTGCTGGAAGTGTCAGCCCACCACGGCAACGGCATGGAACAGCTGCAGAAACAGCTGGACGGGCACATCAGCGTATTCGTCGGCCAATCCGGTGTCGGCAAGTCGTCGCTGGTCAACAGCCTGCTGCCGGAAGTCGACACCCGCGTCGGCCCACTGTCCGAGCTGTCGGGCCAGGGCACCCACACCACCACCACCGCGCGGTTGTTCCACTTCCCCGGTGGCGGTGAGTTGATCGACTCCCCGGGCATCCGGGAATTCGGTCTGGGTCACGTCAGCCGTGCCGACGTCGAAGCCGGTTTCATCGAGTTCAACGACCTGATCGGCACCTGCCGCTTCCGCGACTGCAAGCACGACCGCGAGCCGGGTTGCGCCCTGCTCAAGGCCCTGGAAGAGGGCCGCGTGCAGCAGCAACGGATGAACAGCTACCGCTCGATCATCGCCAGTTTGCCGGAAAGCAGCTACTAAGCAGTCTTGATCATTTTCGTGACGCAACGAAAATGATCAACAGCCGGCACAAAAAAGCCGACATCGCTGTCGGCTTTTTCATGGATCACTGCCTGGGCGGCTCACCCGCTTTCGGTGCAGGATCATCAAACAGATTCAAACGTTCGCGAAGCTCATGAGCCGGCAGCGGTTCCTTATCCGCCGGCAAGGCATTCGGATCGACTGGCGGCGTGGGCACTTCGCCCGGACCACCCTGCCCTTGCGTCGGCGCTGGCGCCGGTTCCGCACCTTGCGAACCTTCGATGGCACGCTGGGCTTTCTTGGTCAGCACGACGATGTCAATCCGGCGGTTGACCGGGTTGAACGGTTTCTCGCGGTCGAACAGCGCCGACGAGGCATAACCCACGACTCGTGCTACCTGAGCGTCCGGATAGCTGCCGGCAACCAACGCACGACGAGCCGCATTGGCGCGGTTGGCCGAGAGTTCCCAGTTACCGAAGTCGCCGGTGCCCGAGTATGGCTTGGCATCGGTGTGGCCGCTGATGCTGATCTTGTTCGGCACCGCTTTGATGGTGTCGGCCATGGCCAGCAGGATGTCTTCGAAATACGGCTTCAGACGCGCACTGCCGGAGTCGAACATCGGTCGATTTTCAGCGTCCATGATCTGGATGCGCAAACCGTCCTGGGTGATCTCGAAAAGGATCTGATCCTTGAACTTTTGCAGCTGTGGATTCTCATCAACCTTGTTCTGCAACTCTTGCAGCAACAGTTCCAGGCGCTCTTTCTCGACCTGCTCGGCCATGCCTTCGACCTGTTCGGAGTCGATCGTCACCTTGTCTGGCTGAGGCTGGGATTTCACCTCGGGGTTAAGGGTGCTCTCCGGCGCCAGGGTCGGCGAGCCGCCCAGATCGATGATGTAGGGCGTACCGCTTTCGGAAAAACCGACCGGGTCCTTGAAGTAACCGGCAATGGCGATCTTCTGTTCCGGCGTTGCCGTGGACAACAGCCACAACACCAGGAAGAACGCCATCATCGCCGTCGCAAAGTCAGCGAAAGCGATTTTCCAGGAGCCCCCGTGATGCCCGCCCGCGTATTTCTTTACGCGCTTGATGATTATCGGCTGGTTATTTTCCATGACTAGCGACCGCGAACCGCTTGTTCCAGCTCAGCGAAGCTAGGACGGTGCGCCGGGTACAGAACCTTACGACCGAATTCCACCGCCAGTGATGGTGGCATGCCGGAAGCTGAAGCGACCAACGAGGCCTTGATGGCTTCGTAGACGTTCAGTTCTTCCTTGGCATCGTGGCCCAGGGCGTGGGCCAACGGGCCAAAGAAACCGTAGGCCGCGAGAATACCGAAGAAGGTACCTACCAGAGCCGCACCCACGTGCAGGCCAATCATTTTCTGGTCGCTCTCACCCAGGGAGGCCATCGTCACCACGATACCCAATACCGCCGCGACGATACCGAAACCCGGCATGGCATCGGCGATGCCGTTGACGGCGTGGGAGGGGTGATCCAGGTCTTCCTTGAGGCTGGTCAGTTCCATGTCAAACAAGCCTTCAAGCTCATGGGGAGCCATGTTGCCGGAGGACATGATGCGCAGGTAATCGCAGATGTACGCAGTCATGCGTTCATCTTTCAGCACCGACGGGTACTTGGCGAAGATCGGGCTCGCAGCGGCATCTTCGATGTCGCCTTCGATCGCCATCATGCCTTCGCGGCGGCTCTTGTTGAGGATCTCGTAAATCAGCCCCAGCACTTCCAGATAGAACGTGTGGTTGAAACGCGAACTGAACATGCTCAAAGCCTTCTTGAACACATGCATTGTCATATGACCGGGGTTGGCCTGCAGGAATGCACCAAGGGCTGCGCCACCGATAATCATCACCTCGAAAGGCTGGATGAGGGCGGCAATCTTGCCGTGGGAAAGCACGTATCCGCCGAGCACGCTCGCGAATACGACGATGATGCCGATAATTTTAGCCATAGGTAGGAGAGCACTTACTGAGTCGGGTTCAAGGTCATATTCGGAAGTTAAAAAATCTCTTCTTCTCCTTATCGGCAAAACTGCGCGAGACTGTAGGCCGTTAAGGCGAAAAGCCAATTTGGCCTACGCAGGGATAGGTAAAGCAGACGATGATCGCGTCCAGACATGGCTAACGAAACGAACGTCCCCACGCCGAAACCGGCCACGCTCGAAGGCTGGGTCAAACTGCTCGATAGTGTGCGCCTGCCGGTTCCGCAAGCCAGTCACGACCGCGTCTGCAAAGCCATCCGCGATAGCCGCAGTTCGCTGCGAGACATCGCCGAACTGATGCAGGACAGCCCGGCCCTGGCCTTGAGCGTGATTCGCGAAGCCAACCGCCACACCCATGGCAGCATGACCGAGCCCGCTGAAAATCTTGAAGTGGCGATCAATCGCCTCGGTTTGAAGCGCACCGAAGAATTGCTCGAGCGCCTGCCCGCCGAACCCCAATCGCAGATCCCTGTCGCGCTGCGCCAGCTTCAGTTGATCAGCCAGCACGCCACCCAACAGGCCAATGGTTTTTTTGCCGGTCGCCTGGCGCGGTTGTGGCAGGACATCCACTGGGGCAGCCTGCTGTTTCTTTCGCCACTGTGGCCCATGGCGTTGACTCATCCGCAGTTGCTTGAAGAGTGGGAGCTGCGGGTCATCCATAAAGGTGAGTCGGCGCGCAAAGTCGAAAAGCAATTGTTCGGTGTACGCCTGCTGGAAATCTGTCTGGCGCTGGTGGACACCTGGCGTCTGCCGATCTGGGTACAGCAGGGTTATCGGCTGCTGCTCAATGAACAACGTGAGTTGGTGAAAGTCTTGCGCATCGCGCGTGACAGCGAGCATCCACTGCGCCAACAGAACCGCCTCGATGACAATCCGACGCTGCGCCGCTGGCTCAATCAGCCAGCCAATACCGTGCTGCTGGCCAATGGGCTGGCGTTGTCGGCACAACAGGCGTGGGGCAGTCCTCACTGTGAACGCTGGCAATACCTCACCAGCCTTTACCTGCAAATGCCAATGGATGAGGTGCAGCAACAATTGCACCAACAGGCCACCAACAGCGCCCGCCAACACGCCATGCCGGACCTCTGGCACCCGGCCGAAGCGCTGATCTGGCCGACGGGTATGAACCGTGTTCACGCCGGTTTGCTGCCTGCCCCGGCGCCGACCGCAGAAGACCTGGCGAAATGGCGTAAACAATGCGCCGAGTTGCTGGTGGAGCCGAGCCGTTTTACCAATGCCATGCACTTGACCACCTCGGCCCGAGACGCCCTGGTGGCGTGCGGCATGCGGCGGGTGATGATCCTGATGGCCGACCGCACGCACGCTAATTTACGCGTACACCAGACCGCAGGGCTGCCCAAAGAAGTGGCCGGTCTGAACCTGGTGGTCAGCCAGAGTACCGTGCTGCAGCGCCTGCTCGCGCAGCAGGCCCAGGTGCGTCTGACGCCAGCCAACAACGCACAATTCTCGGCCCTGTTGCCGGCTAGTCTGCGTTCGCAATTCAGCGGCGAACACCTGCTGTTGCGTTCCTTGGTCAACAACGGTCGGGTGATCATGATCGTGGTGGCGGATCAGGGCGGCGGGCCGTTCTCGGAAATTACCGTGCAAGCGTTCGGCAAAACCGCGCAGTGCATCGAAAAAGCCCTGCACAACTTTAGCCACCGATAATGTAGGAGCGAGCTTGCTCGCGAAGACGGCAGCACAGTCAACATTGATGTCGCCTGATATACCGCTTTCGCGAGCAAGCTCGCTCCTACAGGAATTTCGCTTAATCGACAGGCGTTAGGGCCTGTTTTCAGTTATTTCCTGTGCCGAAATAACTGATAACCGACCCTCATGACGCTGCGTTACAATCCCTCCCCTTTGTGCTCTGGAGACCTCACATGTCTGACTTCTCTGGCTTGGCGCTGGTGATCGAGCCGAGCGACCTGCTCCCGCGTCTCGACTCCCGCGAACTGATTCTGGTGGACCTGACCAGCAGCGCCCGCTATGCCGCAGGGCATATCCCCGGGGCACGCTTTGTCGATCCAAAACGTACTCAACTGGGTCAGGCGCCTGCGCCAGGCCTGCTGCCGACCCAAGCCGCGCTTGAAGCATTGTTTGGCGAACTGGGGCACAACCCCGATGCGGTCTATGTCGTCTATGACGATGAAGGCGGCGGTTGGGCCGGGCGCTTTATCTGGCTGCTGGATGTCATCGGTCACAGCAAGTATCACTACATCGACGGCGGCTTGACGGCCTGGCTGGCAGAAGGCTTGCCCATGTCGATCCAGATCCCGCCAGCGGTCGGTGGCCCGGTTGCCCTGACGCTGCATGACGAACCCATCGCCACTCGCGAATACCTGCAAAGCCGTCTCGGTGCCGCTGACCTGGCAATCTGGGATGCACGCGGGCCGCTGGAGTACTCCGGCGAGAAAGTGCTGGCGGCCAAGGGCGGGCATATTCCCGGCGCGGTCAATTTCGAGTGGACAGCCGGCATGGATCAGGCGCGTAACCTGCGCATCCGCACCGACATGCCGAAAATCCTGGAACAACTCGGTATCACCAAAGACAAAGAAGTCATTACCCACTGCCAGACTCACCATCGTTCTGGCTTCACGTATCTTGTGGCCAAGTCGCTCGGTTATCCGCGAGTCAAAGGCTACGCCGGCTCCTGGGGCGAATGGGGCAATCATCCCGACACGCCCGTAGAGATTTAAGGTTTTTAAGGACAGTTAATGAATAAGCGTTTGTTTATCCTCAGCCAATACCTGCTACCCCACCACTTGCTCTCGCGACTGGCCGGCTGCATTGCCGAATGCCGCGTGCGCTGGTTCAAGAACGCCTTAACCGCCTGGTTCGCCAAGCGTTATCAAGTGGACATGTCCCAGGCGCTGGTCGAAGACCTGACGGCTTACGAGCACTTCAATGCGTTCTTCACTCGCGCCTTGAAAGACGGCGCTCGTCCGTTGGATCAAACCCCTGGCGCGATTCTCAGCCCGGCCGACGGTGCCGTCAGCCAACTCGGCCCGATCGAACACGGTCGGGTTTTCCAGGCCAAGGGCCACAGCTTCAGCGTGCTGGAACTGCTGGGTGGTGACGCAGCCAACGCCGCGCCATTCATGGGCGGTGACTTCGCCACCATTTACCTGTCGCCTAAAGATTACCACCGCGTGCACATGCCGCTGGCCGGCACCCTGCGCGAGATGGTCTACATCCCCGGCCGCATCTTCTCGGTCAACCAGACCACCGCCGAAAACGTACCGGAACTGTTCGCCCGCAACGAGCGTGTAGCGTGCATTTTCGACACCGAACGTGGCCCGATGGCCGTGGTGCTGGTGGGCGCGATGATTGTGGCGTCGATCGAAACTGTCTGGGCCGGGTTGATCACGCCGCCAAAACGCGAGCTGAAAACCTTCCGTTACGACGAAGCCGCCCGTGCACCGATCCATCTGGAAAAAGGCGCGGAACTGGGTCGTTTCAAACTCGGCTCCACGGCTGTCGTGCTGTTCGGGCCGGATCAAGTGAAATGGGCTGAAGGGCTCGGCGCTCTTTCGCCAGTGCAAATGGGCCAGGGCATCGGCCTGCCAAACGCCTGATCCCCTGATCCGACCCCTGCGAACGTCTTCGCGGGGTCGGACATTTCGGTGGTGCCGTTACTCTATCTGTCCACGGAAGCCGATCGGCCCTTCGTCGGCATAGGTATTGGTGCCACTGAGGTTTTTCCCTCCATCGCTGGAGGTCACGCTCAACGCCACAACGTTCTGATTATCCCGACCTCCGATGACCCATTTGCCACCCGGATGCCACGGGGCATCGTTGCCGCCCCACTGATTTTCAACGTTGTATTGGTTCTGGCCCGTGCGCTGAGCCTTGAAGCCAATGGGACCTTCACCCGCATACGTCATGGTGCCGGTGAAACTCTTCCCGCCATCGCCCGATTTGATCTCGATCGCGACAACGTTCTGGTTGTCCCGCGCGCCTAGCGTCCAGTCTCCGCCCGGATGCCAGGGTGCCGAACTACCGCCCCATTGATTTGCCACTACATATCTAGACATAAACTTCATCTCCTTGAAGTTACAAAGAGACCTGCCCTGCGTAGGCAGCAGGCCATACGACTGTGTGTCCGGTCGCACGAGTGACAGATTAGTAGTACGCCCGGTTGGCACTCGACTGACAGACAAACGGTAAAACCCATAGCTGCTACAGTCAGATCATTCACTGCCCATTTAACGGTTGGAGTTTGTCCACGGCATGAATGAGACCAGTCCCCACCTCCTGCTACGCGCACCGATCCCGACGCAGTCGCGTCTGTCTTTCTGCGAAGCCACGCCTCGCGATCTCAAGCGCTGGATCGCCAATCTGCCCAAAGCCAACATCGGCGAAACCGCTCGCCAGTTGTATCAAGGCTTGAGCGAACTCAATCAACTGCTCACACCCAGCGACAATCGTCTGCAATTGCTCGAACTGTTGCGGCCCGAGGTGTATTACGTCTGCAAGCACCTGGAGCGGCATTTCCTGCATCAGGCCATTGTGCTCGACGAACGCTCGCGCAAGATTGCCAACCTTTGCCAGGCGCTGCAGAGCCACTTGGCGATCGGCTACAAACAAATCGTCATCCGCATCGCACCGCGCTTCAGCAAGGACCGTGCGCCGCTGCTGACCCAGGCTTTGCAACGGGCAATCCATTGCCTGAACGGCGCGTTGATCCGCGCCACTGAACTCTATTGTCCGGTGCCCGAAAATCTGTGGCTGGAATTACATCAGCTGTACCGGATTGGCTGTCAGTTCCAACTGCAAAATTTGAGCGTGCGCGATGAACTGGCCAGTCAGACGCAAAGCCTGAGCATCGCGCAAACCTACGTCGTCGCCCTCCTGCTGGGGGCTTCACGCTGCAATCAACTGCGCCAGAACCAGATCGCACGGCTCGCCGAGGTGCTCGAACCCTGGAGCCAGTGGATCAAGCTGCAACCGGCCAAAGCGGACAACGGGCTGTTTGCCATCGCCCCGGATCTCGACATCGGGCCGCGTTATCGCTCCAAATTCCTCGCTGAACAACAGGAGAGCTTGCTCGGGATCGACCCGCAACCTCTGGTCGCGGCCATCGAAACCCATCTGCAACAATCGGCCGACAAGGCATCGCCGTTGCCGGTTCCGACAGGGCTGAATCTGGATACGCTGCAACACCTGCATGCCGCCTGGGGGCAGACCGCCGAGCGCAGTTTCCAGCGCACCGTCGGCCACGGTACGTTGACCCTGTGCGTGGGCATGAGCGCTCTGCACTTTTATCTCGGCGACAAACGCTCGTTCAACGACATTTTGAAGAAACCTGGCTCCCGGCCCGCGCAGTTCTCGGCTACCGATCCGACAGGTCGCGCCAAAGATCAATGGAGACAAGCCTTCGACGCCGCCCCCCATGGCACCGCAGATACGCTGCTGCCCTACGAAGAAATCGAATACCCGCGCTTTCAAAACGATGACAGTCACGAGGCATCCGACCGCCAGCAGCATTTCCCGACCTATGTACTACCGGTGATCAATCACAGCCCTGGCGGCTATTGCCTGGCCTGGCCCGGCGCGGTGCCCACCGAGCTACAGGCTGGCGAAATGGTCGGTATCGAAGACACTGCCGGTCAAGGCTGGAGCATTGCAGTGGTGCGCTGGATCCGTCAGGTGCGGGGCGGCGGCACGCAGATGGGTATCGAGCAAGTCGCGCCTTGCGCCGAACCCTGCGGCGTGCAATTGATGCGTTCTCACGACGAGCACAGCCAGTACTTACGCGGGCTGTTGCTGCCGGCCATCAGCGCCATCGACCTGCCGGCCACCCTGCTCACGCCGCGCCTGCCGTTCCAGGAAGGCAACAAGGTGTTGATCAATACCAACGGCGAGGAACGTCGGGCCGGGCTGGAGCGTCGGGTGGCGAGCACCAACAGTTTTAATCAGTTTGCCTATCGTTTGCTTGAGACGGCCAGAAGCGAAAACGCCGCGAAGAGCGGCGTTGTCGTGGTAGCGGAAGAGTTTGATTCGTTGTGGAAGTCGCTTTGAGCGTCAGGCATTTGATCGGCGGTGAAGTCTTCGCGGGCAGCCTCGCTCCGACAGGATTTACGCGGCCCCGTAGGAGCGGGCTTGCCCGCGAAGAGGCCCGCCCAGACAACCTGAAACTCAGAGCTGCCCGTCGCGATCCCGGAAGCCCAGCAGATACAGCACGCCATCCAGCCCGAGGGTGGAAATCGCCTGCTTCGCCGATTGCTTGACCAGCGGCTTGGCGCGGAATGCCACGCCCAACCCGGCAATCGCCAGCATCGGCAGGTCATTCGCACCGTCACCGACGGCAATCGTCTGCTCCAAACGCAAACCTTCCTTATGCGCCAGCTCACGCAGCAGATCCGCCTTGCGTTGCGCATCGACAATCGGCTCGACCGCCACGCCGGTAACTTTGCCATCGACCACAGCCAGTTCATTGGCGAACACGTAGTCGATGCCCAGCTTGGCCTGCAATTGCTTGGCGAAATAGGTGAAGCCGCCCGACAGAATCGCCGTCTTGTAACCCAGACGCTTAAGTTCGGTGAACAGGGTTTCGGCACCCTCGGTCAGGCGCAGGGAAGCGCCGATGGAGTCCAGCACGCTGACATCCAGACCTTGCAGCAAGGCCAGGCGTTCCTTGAAGCTGGCGCGGAAGTCCAGTTCGCCAGCCATCGCCCGTTCAGTGATCGCGGACACCTGGTCGCCCACACCGGCGGCCTTGGCCAATTCGTCGATGACTTCGGCTTCGATCAGCGTCGAGTCCATGTCGAACACCGCCAGACGGCGGTTACGACGGAACAGCGAATCTTCCTGGAAGGCGATGTCGACGTTCAGCTCGTGAGCGACACTGAGAAATTCAGCTCGCAGCGCTTGCGGGTCGGCCGCCTCGCCGCGCACGGAAAACTCGATGCAGCCCTTGCCCTTGTCGGCCGGGGTGTCCAGCGGCATGCGCCCGGACAGACGATCGATATGATCGATGTTCAGACCATATTTGGCGGTGATCGAACTCACGCGCTGCAATTGCTCGGCGGTCACTTTACGAGTCAGCAGGGTGACAATATGGCGTTTCTTGCCCTGATTGCCGACCCACAACTGGTAATCCTCTTCGGACACCGGCGTGAAACGCACCTGCTGCTCCAGCTTATAGGCCGTGAACAGGATGTCCTTGAGCACCGAGTTACCTTGTTCGGTATCGGGAATTTCAACCAGGATGCCAAACGACAAAGTGTCGTGGATCACCGCCTGACCGATGTCGAGAATGTTCACACCACCCTGGGCCAGAACGCCGGTAATGGCCGCAGTCAGACCCGGACGGTCGACTCCCGTGATGTTTATCAGGACGATTTCGCGCAAGGCGCACCCCCGCAGGTGGAAAAAAACCGCATTCTACCCATTTTCAGTGACCATCGGGCACCGCGAGCGCTTTGACGGCCTATGGCCTGTCGCTATACTGCGCGTCAACTTCACGGACAAAGAGCCGAGCTCAAGTGAACCGGCCCACGCCAGTAAAAACCGATAACTTCTTTCTGCTGATCTTCCGGGCACTGCGTCATCGCCGTGTGCCGATCGCATTGCGCATTGCCAGCCATAACGTGATCCTGGTCGCTCTGGCCCTGGTGATCTACGCCTGCGTAATGGGTTTGCAGTTCAAACAGGCCATGCACGAGCAGGCGGACGCCCTGGGCGAAAGCCTGACCACCCAGACCGCGACCTCGGCCACGGAGCTGCTGGTGTCCAATGACATCCTCAGCCTGAACGTGCTGCTCAACAACCTGACCAAGAACAAACTGGTGGCCCACGCGGCCATCTACAGCATGGACAACCGCATCCTTGCCGAGTCCGGACAGCGGCCCAAGCACAGCCTGCTGGGCGAAGCCGAGGGTATTTACCAAAGCAAGATCACCTTCCAGGACGTGACCGCCGGGCAACTGCGCATCAGCCTGGACATGGATCAGTTCCAGCAACCGATGACCATCAGCCTGCAAAGCATGGGTATTTTGAGCGCTATTCTGCTGGCGCTTTCCCTGGCCTTGAGCCTGCGCCTGGGTCGGCATATTTCTACGCCGCTGCTGCAATTGCGGGTGTGGCTGCGCAATATCGACGAATACACCCCGGCCACCGAGCGTCAGGATGAGATCGGCGACCTCGCTCGTCAGCTGCATGCCAACTTCGCGCCAGAGCCAGCCGAACCCGAGCCTGCGCCGGAGCCCGAATATGACGACAGCGATTACGAAGACGCCGACGATAACGAACCGACCTTCGAAGTGCGCAACCTGCGTGATCCGAGTTTCGACGAAACCAAGCCTGTAGCCGGGCTCAAGCCTGCGCCACGGCGCATTGTCAGCACCGTCGAAGATGATGAGGATGACGAAGATCCGTTTGCCGATCTGCGTGACGACTCAACGGACAGCACGCCGAAACCAGTCGTAAAGCCGCAGGTATCGAACCTGCCGCAGCACAGCGCGGTACTGGCGGTGCAACTGGGCGCGCAAGATCAGTTGCGCCGCCTGCCCCGCGCACGCCTGGAAGAGCTGCTGAAACGCTACCGCGATTGCCTCGATCAGGCCGCGTCGCTTTACCAGAGCGAACTGCACACCCTGAACGATGGCAGCACGCTGATGCTGTTCCACACCGAAGACAGCGGCGATGACTACCTGACCAATGCCATCTGCTGCGGTGAGTTGCTGCGAGCCCTGGGTCATCAGTTGCAGATCGAAGTCGCCGACAGCGGCATCACCCTGCAATTGCAGCTGGGCCTGACGCTGGGTGACGAACTGTTCGGCCTGAGCCAGATCGACCTGCTGCTGACTGAAACCGCTCAGGATGCACTGGCCCTGTCGCAACACAGCCGCAACCTGCTGCTGGTGGAGCGCAAGATCAGTGACGACGCGCTGATTCGTCAGCGTGCCCGAATCCGGCCGATTGCAAGCCCTGAAGGAGCCTGCTGCGTAGAGCGCTTGATGGAGCCCTATCCGTCAATGCTGGAGCGGCAGTTGGCGCGGATGCACGAACGCCGGGCATAAACCTTGGCCCTGCTGTAAAGAAGCCCGCAGATGAGTGATTGTCTGCGGGCTGATCGTTCCCACGCTCCGCGTGGGAATGCCTCCAGGGACGCTCTGCGTTCCAGCCCCACCTCATACACAGAACCTGGCACTGATGTGACGCAGAGCGTCACGGGCTGCATTCCCACGCAGAGCGTGGGAACGATCAGTATTGGCAGCACCGGATATCTCCAACCTGCAGAAACAACAAAGCCCGCATCATGGCGGGCTTTGCTTTGGAACCATCCAGGCTTAGAACCTGAACACTTCCATATCCGTACGAATAGGCGAAGCCATCGGAATCTTCTGTTGTTTCTCCTCGGCTGCCGGTGCCACAGGCTTGTTGCTAGCCGGCTTGCGTGGCGGCGCTTCGGCAATCGGCGGCTGGTTGGCCAGCGGCTTGAGCGCCGTGGACAGCTGCTCGGCCAGACGCTGCAGCAACACACCCTGAGCCTGAACCTGAGCCGCTGTTCCGCCAGCGTGCTGCTCCTGCAGATGAATGATGCGGTTATCGCGCACCTGACCACGACGGTCGATCAGGCGCCATTGCGCATCAAGGATTGCCGGTTGCGACGCACCAGAGTCCAGACGCGTGATCGTCAGCAGAACTTGAACATCCGGCGTGAAGCCCAGTGTTGCCGGTGCCAGGACAACGCGTTGGCTGTCCAGATGACCGGCAACCTGACGCAACAACAGCTGATCGATGTCAGACGACAGGCTACCCGCCCAACGACCATCAACCGAAGCTTGCAGGCTGCCATCGGGCTGACGCTGCAACAAGGTTTCGCGTTGCAGGTAGTCGGCAACCGTTACCGGGCCCAGCAATACCGCCATGCCGGCGCTTTGCGCAGGCTGAGCCGGACTTCCGCTGTCCAGCTGATACAGCGACACCGGCTGGTGAACGCTGCAACCCGCCAGGCCAAGAACGCCAGCGAGCATCAAAATAAAAGGAAGGCGCAGAGCAGTCATCGTCCCATCCAGGTGGCCGCCATAAGGCTAACCACAGTGAAAATACTCAAAAAATATGAAGAACGCTCGGCTACGCCGGCGCTTGAAAGGCCATATCATCCGTGAATATGCGTTCCGACTCCAGCGGCAAAGCGTCGATCTACGCGTTAAATCGTAGATCGAGCGCTCTAGGACGCTTAATTGAGGTTTTCGACGAACAGCGCATCCACCCTCTGAAAGCCACGTGGCAGTTTGTTTCCGCGACGCCCACGCTCACCTTTGTAGTGTTCGAGGTCATCCGCCTTCAGCGACAAGGTACGTTTTCCGGCTTGTAGCACCAAAGTGGCACCCTCCGGCAAAACGGCAATGTCCGTGACATATTCTTCGCGACTGGCAACACGTTCACCGGAAATCCCGATGATCTTATTACCTTTACCTTTACCTAATTGTGGCAGATCGCTGATTTTGAAAATCAGCAGGCGACCTTCGGTGGTTACCGAGGCCAGCCAGTTGTGCTCACGATCGGCCACCGGGCGCGGCAGAATCACTTTGGCGTTGTTCGGCAAACTCAACAGGGCCTTGCCCGCCTTGTTCTTGGCTTGCAGGTCTTCACCCTTGACCACAAAACCGTAACCGGCGTCGGACGCGATCACATACAGCGAATCGTCTTCAGGCATCAGCACGCATTCGAAGCTCGCCCCTGGCGGCGGCGTCAGGCGACCGGTCAGCGGTTCGCCCTGGCCACGGGCCGATGGCAGCGTATGCGCGGCCACCGAATAGCTGCGACCGGTGGAGTCGATAAGCACCGCAAACTGGTTGGAACGACCGGCCGCCAAGGCCTTGAAACCATCCCCGGCCTTGTAGGAAAGCCCTGTGGCGTCGATCTCGTGGCCTTTGGCGGAGCGAATCCAGCCTTTTTCCGACAGCACAACGGTCACTTTTTCGTTTGGCAGCAGATCATGCTCGGTCAAAGCCTTGGCTTCGGCGCGCTCGACGATTGGCGAGCGACGGTCGTCGCCATAGGTTTCGGCGTCCTTGATCAGCTCGCTGCGCACCAGCTTCTTCAACTTGGCTTCACTGCCCAGCAGGGCTTGCAGCTTGGCTTGTTCCTTGAGCAGTTCATCCTGCTCGGCACGCAGCTTCATTTCTTCCAGTCGCGCCAACTGACGCAGACGGGTGTCGAGGATGTAATCGGCCTGGATTTCGCTCAGTGCGAAGCGCTCGATCAGTGCGGCTTTCGGATGCTCCTCGGTACGGATGATGTGGATCACTTCATCCAGGTTGAGGTAGGCAATCAACAAACCGTCCAACAGGTGCAGACGACGCTCGACCTTATCGAGTCGGAATTGCAGGCGTCGACGCACAGTCTGGACCCGGAATTCCAGCCACTCGACCAGCAATGCGCGCAGGTTTTTCAGTTGCGGCTTGCCGTCCAGACCGATGATGTTGACGTTGACCCGGTAGCTCGACTCCAGCTCGGTGCTGGCGAACAGGTGTTGCATCAGGGCATCGTGGTCAAAGTTTTTGCGGGCACCCGGAATGATCACGATCCGGCATGGGTTTTCGTGGTCGGATTCGTCTCGCAGGTCAGCGATCTGCGGGGCTTTGGACGGTTTGGCCTGCATCATGGCCGCGATCTGTTCCAATACCTTGGCACCCGAAACCTGGTGCGGCAGCGCGGTGACGATGATGTCGCCGTCTTCGATGTGGTACACGGCGCGCATACGCACCGAACCGCGACCGGTTTCGTAGATTTTCAGCAGGTCGGCGCGCGGCGTGATGATTTCCGCTTCGGTCGGGTAATCCGGGCCCTGAATGTGCTCGCAGAGCTGTTCGACCGTGGCTTTCGGCTCATCCAGCAAGCGCACGCAAGCGGTCGCCACTTCACGCAAGTTATGCGGCGGCACGTCGGTGGCCATGCCCACGGCGATACCGGTGGTGCCGTTGAGCAGAATGTTCGGCAAACGGGCCGGCAACACCAAAGGCTCTTCCAGAGTACCGTCGAAGTTCGGCCCCCAATCCGCGGTGCCCTGGCCCAGTTCGCTGAGCAGCACTTCGGAATAACGCGACAGCCGCGCTTCGGTGTAACGCATGGCCGCGAAAGACTTCGGATCGTCCGGCGCACCCCAGTTACCCTGGCCATCGACCAGCGTGTAGCGGTAGCTGAACGGCTGGGCCATCAGGACCATGGCTTCGTAGCACGCCGAGTCGCCGTGCGGGTGGAACTTACCGAGCACGTCACCGACGGTACGCGCCGACTTCTTGTGCTTGGAATCAGCGTCCAGCCCCAACTCGCTCATCGCATAGATGATGCGTCGCTGTACCGGTTTCAGGCCGTCGCCGATATGCGGCAAGGCACGGTCCATGATCACGTACATGGAGTAGTTGAGGTAGGCATTTTCGGTGAAGTCAGCCAGTGACCGGCGCTCTACACCGTCCAGGCTGAGATCAAGGGAGTCGCTCATGCGGGCCTCATTATTTCGTGGTCTGGCGCAGCAGCATGGTGCCACCGCGCTGGGTAAATTCAAGTTTGTTCAGTGCGCTCATGCCGAGCAGCACCTGATTGCCTTCCAGGCCTGGCGCAACCAGCGCGCGAACATCACGCAGCACGATGTCGCCCAGTTGCAGCCGGTCGATGCGGGTTCGATAACCCTGGCTCAAGCCATTGGCCGTGCTCAGGGTCACCCCGAAACCTTTTTCCAGTTTCAGCCGCTCGGCCAGACTGGCCGGGATCGAAACGTCGGTGGCCCCAGTATCGAGCATGAAATCTACTGGCTGGCCGTTGATCTGGCCACTGGCAACAAAATGCCCCTGACTGTTGCCGATCAGTTTTACTTCGATAAAACCTTCGCCCTGCTCAGAGCTGACCACCCCATTCGGGTTTTGCTGGCGCTCTTCCCATTGCCCGAAAAACCGCGTTGCCAGAAACAATGCGGCGCACCAGGCCAGGATCATCAGCACCCGACCGGCGCGCTTGCCCGGCGGCTGTTGACTCATGGCTTGGCACTCCAGCCACCTTCAGGCGCGGCAAAGCGCCAGACAATCGGGCGTTTCTCGCCGTCGGCGCGCGCACCATTATTGTTGTCGATGCCGATCCAGGCGCCGTCGACGTCCACGATCAACGCTTCCGCCAGACCAAAGGGTTGTGAATAACGACGGTTTTCCTGCAACGCCTCGTCGGCAAACGACCAGCAGCGCTCGACCTTGGCCGTCACTGCGTCACGGCGGCAGACCTGAAATACATTGCGCTCAAGGGTAAACAGCTTGCCGTCGAACAATGATAGATCGGCAAAATCCCGGGAGCGCGCTCTGGCCTTGGAAAATTGCGCTGGTTGCATTTCCACCCCCGCTTCACTCAGCAGCACACAGCCACCGTCGCAGTCCCACACCGTTTGTTTGCGCTTGATCAGCAGCAAACCACGGCGCTCACGCTCAGCGGCCAGCCACAGCGTGTCAACGGCCGGATTGATCGTCAGGCCTTCGAACAACGCATTGAAGTGCAACAGCATGCCACTGGCCCGCGCTTCGCGAACCAGCATCGGTGAGATTTTCAGCCAGGACGCAGGCCCGATTGGCGGAACTTGCAGCACCGCGGCGTGCGCTTCGCTGACGATGTAACGATTGCCCGCGCTGTCGCAGGTGATGCCTTCGAAATCCAGGCTCCCGCCGCGCACGAACGAGGCCGCCCAAGCCCGCGAACGCAAACCCCAGGGCAAACCGCTGTCGGGCGCCAGGGGTGCGTCGATGCGCACGGTTTCGGCTTGCCAGGTAGTGTTGCGGGTGTCGAGGCGATAGATTTGATCATCATCACGATCCGAAACGGTCCACAGATCCTTGCCGCACTGGGCCAGCCCCGACAGATTGCCGCCACGCATGCCGTCGACGGCATGCTCGGACAACAGGCGCAGCTCGGGTGCAGGCTGCGCGGAAACCGTCACCGAAGTCAGTAGCAACGCACACGCCAGGGCCCAGCCAAATCGCATCAGCCCAGAACCTCGGCCAGGTTGCCCTTGGACTCCAGCCAGGACTTGCGATCGCCAGCGCGTTTTTTCGCCAGCAGCATGTCCATCATTTCCGAGGTCGCGTCGAAATCTTCCAGCGTCAACTGCACCAGACGCCGTGTGTTCGGGTCCATGGTAGTTTCTCGCAGCTGCGGCGGGTTCATTTCACCCAGACCTTTGAATCGGGTGACCTGTGGTTTGCCGCGTTTCTTCTCGGCGACCAGACGATCGAGAATGCCATCGCGCTCGGCTTCGTCCAGGGCATAGTAAATCTCCTTGCCCAAGTCGATGCGGTACAGCGGCGGCATGGCGACGTAGACGTGACCGGCATCCACCAACGGGCGGAAATGCTGGACGAACAAGGCACAGAGCAACGTGGCGATGTGCAGACCGTCGGAGTCGGCGTCGGCGAGGATGCAGATCTTGCCGTAACGCAGCTGGGCGATGTCCGCCGAGCCCGGATCGACTCCGATGGCCACGGCGATGTTGTGCACTTCCTGGCTGGCCAGCACTTCGCTGCCGTCGACTTCCCAGGTGTTCAGAATCTTGCCGCGCAATGGCAGGATCGCCTGAAATTCTTTGTCCCTCGCTTGCTTGGCCGAACCGCCAGCGGAATCACCTTCCACCAGAAACAGCTCGGAACGCATCGGGTCCTGCCCGGCACAGTCGGCCAGTTTGCCCGGCAGCGCCGGACCTTGGGTAATGCGTTTGCGCTCGACCTTCTTGCTGGCCTTGAGGCGACGGCCGGCGTTGTTGATCGCCAATTCCGCCAGCAGCATGCCGGTCTCAGGGTGAGCGTTGAGCCACAGGCTGAAGGCGTCCTTGACCACACCGGAAACGAAAGCGGCCGCTTCACGGGATGACAGGCGTTCCTTGGTCTGACCGGAGAATTGCGGCTCCTGCATCTTCATCGACAGGACGAACGCGATGCGCTCCCAGACATCTTCCGGCGCCAGCTTCACACCACGCGGCAACAGGCTGCGGAACTCACAAAACTCACGCATGGCGTCGAGCAAACCCTGACGCAGACCGTTGACGTGAGTACCGCCCTGGGCCGTCGGGATCAGGTTGACGTAGCTTTCCTGAACGCTATCACCGCCCTCGGGCAACCACAGCAACGCCCAATCGACCGCTTCTTTGTTACCGGCCAGGCTGCCGCAGAACGGTTCGTCCGGCAGGCGTTCGAATTCACTGACCGCGTCCACCAGATAGGAGCGCAGGCCGTCTTCGTAATGCCATTCGACTTTCTCGCCGGTGGCCTTGTCTTCAAAACTGACCAGCAGCCCCGGGCACAGAACGGCCTTGGCCTTGAGCACGTGCTTGAGGCGGCTGATGGAGAATTTCGGCGAATCGAAATACTTCGGGTCCGGCGCGAAAAACACGCTGGTGCCAGTGTTGCGCTTGCCGACAGTGCCAATCACTTCCAGCTCGGTTTTCTTGTAACCGTCAGCGAAAGTCATCTGGTATTCGTTGCCGTCACGTTTTACACGCACCCGGACTTCGGTCGACAAGGCGTTGACCACGGAAATACCCACGCCGTGCAAACCGCCGGAGAACTGGTAGTTCTTGTTGGAAAACTTGCCGCCCGCATGAAGCTTGGTGAGGATCAGCTCGACACCCGACACACCCTCTTCCGGGTGAATGTCCACTGGCATGCCACGGCCGTCATCGCTGACTTCCAGAGAGTGATCGGCGTGCAGGATGACCTGCACCGATGTAGCATGCCCGGCCAAGGCTTCGTCGACGCTGTTGTCGATGACTTCCTGGGCGAGGTGGTTCGGCCGACTGGTGTCGGTGTACATGCCGGGGCGTTTGCGCACCGGGTCGAGGCCCGAGAGGACTTCGATGGCGTCTGCGTTATAAGAGCTAGCGCTGGGAGTGGCCATGGGGTCTCGTCGTCCGCCTGTAAAAAGTGTTCTGTGAAAAAGAGAGTTCAATGAAAAAGAGGCGACAAATCACAGTGCTGTGAAATCAATCGCCTGATACAAATCTGCGCCGATGCCGGCGAAACTCAGCATTGCCGGCAATCGCTCGGCAAAACCCTGGAAACTATGGTCGCCGCCCGCCTGGATGCGCAAGGCACAGGCCCGGTAATACTGCTGGGCGAGGCGATAATCCAGCGTTTCGTCGCCGGTCTGCAACCACACTTGAAACCGCTGCGGATCCTGGGGCGCCGGCACTTCCAGCTCGGCCAGGGCCGTCACGTGGTCGTGGGTCATTTCCCAAGTCTCATTGGTATACAGGTTTTTCTGCGTCCCAAGATACCCGTCGAACATCCGGTGCGGGCTGACGGCTGGGTTGATCAACAGGGCTTTCAAGCCATGGCGCTCGGCCAAGTGAGTCGCATAGTAGCCGCCGAGTGAGCTGCCGACCAGCAATGGCCGCCCAAGCTCCACAATCGCCTGCTCCAGTTGACCGATGGCCTCGCGAGGATGGTGATGCAAGGCTGGCACACGCAACTGATCACTCAAGCCCAGCCGTTCCATCACATTGATCAACTGACAGGCCTTTTTCGACGCCGGCGCGCTGTTGAAACCGTGGATATAAAGGATCGAACCAGGCATTTGAGCTCCCTGTGCGTCAGGTAAAGAGCCGCAGTTTACAGGGAGTCGAGGGAGGTTGGGTGCCATCACGCACGGAAATGCACACGGTCCCTGTAGGAGCTGGCTTGCCAGCGAAAGCGAACTGTCTAACAACATCACTGTTGAATGTGACGGCCTCTTCGCTGGCAAGCCAGCTCCTACAGAGGGTGCGTCAGTAGCCGTTGGAACCGTAATCGACCTGGAAATCGAAACCGGTGATGCGCTCAACACCTGTTTCCAGCTGACCATCCGGCAACAGCCGCAACCACCGATACCCCGGCGCCTGCTCGTTCACCTTGAAATCGTCACTGCCCGGCTCGAACTGAATGCAGGTCGAGGGCGATGCGATCAGACGTACACCGTTGCGCACCTGGTCAACTTCCTGATGCACATGCCCCCACAACACCGCACGCACTTGTGGAAAGCGATCCAGCACCGCGAACAATGCCTCTGGATTGCGCAACCCGATCGGCTCCATCCACGCACAGCCGATCGACACCGGATGATGATGGAAACACACCAGATGATGCCGCTGCGGCGCCTCGCTCAACGAGCGGGCCAGCAATTGCAATTGCTCATCCTGCAAATACCCCGGCACCGAACCTGGCACCGCAGAATCGAGCAACGTAATTCGCCAGTTAGCAATATCCACCACTGGTTCCAGCAATGCACTCTGCACTGCCGCCTTGGCCATGATCTGCGGCTCGTCATGATTACCGGGAATCCAGCGTGCCGGCGCATCGATCTGCCGCGTCAGGTCGCGAAACAGCTGATACGACTCCAGCGTCCCGTCCTGTGAAAGATCGCCACTGGCAATCATCAGATCGATCTGCGGCTGCTGCTTCAATACCAGCTCAATGACTTGTTGCAGGCTGTCGCGGGTATTCATGCCCAGCAACGTCCCGTCCGCCTCGGCAAACAGATGGCTGTCAGAGAGTTGCACCAGCAACGCCGGATCGGCGGTGGTCAATGTGGATACGCTCGGCAAGGCGTTCTCCCAGGGCGTGATCACGGGATGGTTAAGGGCCGCAATTATGCTGGGGGACGATCAAAAGAGGAAACCTGTGAACCGGACGCAGTTCACAACTACCGAACGACTGCGTACTCGTGCCCACATGCCAGACAGTGACTCAGCCATTCCCCCAGGAACAGATTGAGCTGAGCCTTTTCATCCGGCTGATGCATCGCGGCGTTCGGGTAAGGATAGATGCCCCGGAAGCGTCTTGCATGTTCGGCGCTGACCACTTCGGCCATGCACGCGTCGTGATAGACCTGAACTTCAAGTTGAGGAACCGGCAGCCACGGCAGGCTGTGTTCCTGGCGTACTTGCAGCGTCGTGGTATACGGACAGACCTGCAGCACTTCGAGGGCCAGCACACCAAGCATCTGGTCGCCGTGGGTCACGGCAATGCGCCGTGCCTGTGGCTCGTTGCGCATATCCGGTAGCAGTCGCATCAGGCGCGCGTAGTTGGCCTCGCAGGAGGCTTGCAGCCCTACGAGGTCGATCCGGTAGCGATCGCGCAGCTTGTTTACGACCATAGCCCCCTCACTTCAACGCGGTTCAAAGCCAGCCATTGCAAGGCAATGATGCTTGGCGCGTTGGCAATACGTCCGTCGCGTACGGCTTGCAGGGCATCTTCGAAGGCCCAGACCGTGACGCGGATATCTTCTGCCTCTTCCTCCAGCCCATGCAGGCCGCCAACCCCGGTACTGTCGCAACGCCCCAGATACAAATGCACAAATTCGTTACTGCCACCCGGCGATGGAAAATATTTGGTGATCGGCCAGAGTGCCCCGAATACAAGCCCAGCTTCCTCCTGCGCTTCGCGGTGAGCAACTTCTTCCGGTACTTCATCCTTGTCGATCAGACCGGCGACCAGTTCGATCAGCCACGGGTTGTCGGTCTTGCCCATGGCGCCGACGCGAAACTGCTCGATCAGCACCACTTCGTCGCGCTGTGGATCGTAAGGCAGCACGCACACCGCATCATGGCGCACGAACAGTTCACGATTGATCTCGCGACTCATGCCACCGGCGAACAATTCGTGGCGCAAGTGCACGCGGTCGAGCTTGTAGAAACCCTCGTAGCACTTTTCGCGCCGAACGATATCAACGGCGGTCGGAATGGCGTTGGCAAAATCAGTCATGACAATCCTCGTTTACTGCAAATCCGTTACGAGGTTCCTTTTTGTTACTTGCAACCTCGACTTCGCGCCATCCTAACGCGCCCGCGATGTTTGATGCAGCCCCTTTCCAGTCAGCGGGATAGACGGTGAGGGCGAAACCAACTCTAATTAGCTTAGTGGCGAACTGACTGCTTCGTTAAGAGTCGAAGCGGGTAACTTTTCGCCTTTCCCTGTTTTATGAAGGACGCCCATGTCGCTTTTTAAAATCGCCTCCGTGGCCGCCATCGCCCTGATCCTGGGCGCTTGCCAGAGTTTGTTTCAGCCCAATTACCGGGCGCCGCTGGAAACCACCCGCGACGCCTCCGAACAGCTGAAACCAGGCTGTGCCAATCCTGATTGCCCGCTGGTAAACATCGATACGCTGCGTTTCCCGGACGAGCCTGCGCTGGATGGCATCATCGAAAAACGCCTGCTGCAAATGACCCGCACCTCGCCCGACGCCCCTGTAGCGCCGACGCTGGCGGCGTATCGCGAGCAATTTTTGAGCAGTGCCGGCCCGCGTTACAGCAGCTATCTGCAAGCCAAGGTACGTGAGCAGCATGACGGCTTGGTGATCGTTGAATTATCCAGCTACCTGGACACCGGCGGTGCCCATGGCACGCCGGGCCGCGGTTTCATCAACTATTCACGTCAACAGCATAAAGTGCTGACCCTCTCGGACATGTTGATCCCGGGCCAGGAAGAGGCGTTCTGGAAAGCCGCCCAAGTAGCGCACAACAGCTGGCTGATCAGCACCAAGCTCGATCAGGAACCGGAGTTCGTGAAGAGCTGGCCCTTTGTGAAAACCCAGAATGTGGCGCTGACCTACGGCGGGGTGATCCTCAAGTACGAAGTGAGCACTATCGCGCCTTATGCATTGGGCCACGTCGAACTGAAGATCCCCTACCCGCGCCTGAACGGTATTCTCAAGCCCGAGCTGTTTCCCGGCCGTAGCTGAAGGCTCGACCGAGCAACAGTTGCAGCAGCCCTGCCAGTAGCAACGACTGCAGGGTTGCGCCGATGTCCGGATAGAGATTGGCCAGCACATGATAGGTGCTCACCCCGCCCAACCAGAATGCTCAAGGGTGTTATCTCAGAGGGGCATTTGATGTTTTTTTGATCGCTATCGCGAGCAGGCTCGCTCCCACAGGGGATTTGTGAACGACACAGATCCAATGTGGGAGCGAGCCTGCTCGCGATGGGGCCCTTTCAGGCCCCACCCTTTTTCAGGTCAGATCAAACTTTCTTGTACAACTGACTGCCTTCCTGTTTGAACCGCTCGGCCTGTTCCGCCAATCCCTGGGCGACTTCGGCATCGACAGTTTCAATCCGCTGGTTGGCCGCGTATTCACGGACTTCCTGGGTGATTTTCATCGAGCAGAATTTCGGCCCGCACATGGAGCAGAAGTGCGCGACCTTGGCCGAATCCTTCGGCAGGGTTTCATCGTGGTACGAGCGCGCGGTGTCCGGGTCCAGGCCCAGGTTGAACTGGTCTTCCCAACGGAATTCGAAACGCGCCTTGCTCAAGGCATTGTCGCGAATTTGCGCGCCTGGATGCCCCTTGGCAAGGTCGGCAGCGTGAGCCGCGATCTTGTAGGTGATGATCCCGGTCTTCACGTCATCCTTGTTCGGCAGGCCCAAGTGTTCCTTCGGCGTCACGTAGCACAGCATGGCGCAACCGAACCAGCCGATCATCGCCGCACCGATACCGGAGGTGATGTGGTCGTAGCCTGGGGCGATGTCGGTGGTCAGCGGGCCGAGGGTGTAGAACGGCGCCTCGTCGCAGCACTCGAGTTGCTTGTCCATGTTCTCTTTGATCAACTGCATCGGCACGTGGCCCGGGCCTTCGATCATGCATTGCACATCGTGCTTCCAGGCGATCTTGGTCAGCTCGCCGAGGGTTTCCAGCTCACCGAATTGTGCGGCGTCGTTGGCGTCGGCAATCGAGCCCGGACGCAGGCCATCGCCCAGCGAGAAGCTGACGTCGTAGGCCTTCATGATTTCGCAGATGCCTTCGAAATGGGTGTAGAGGAAGTTTTCCTTGTGGTGCGCCAGGCACCACTTGGCCATGATCGAACCGCCACGGGAAACAATACCGGTCACGCGTTTGGCGGTCAGCGGCACGTAGCGCAGCAGCACGCCAGCATGGATGGTGAAGTAGTCGACGCCCTGCTCGGCCTGCTCGATCAGCGTGTCGCGGAACAGTTCCCAGGTCAGGTCTTCAGCGGCGCCGCCGACTTTTTCCAGGGCCTGGTAGATCGGCACGGTACCGATCGGCACCGGCGAGTTGCGGATGATCCATTCGCGGGTTTCGTGAATGTGCTTGCCGGTGGACAAGTCCATGACCGTGTCCGAACCCCAGCGAATGCCCCAGGTCAGTTTCGCCACTTCTTCTTCGATGGACGAACCCAAAGCGCTGTTGCCGATGTTGCCGTTGATCTTCACCAGGAAGTTACGGCCGATGATCATCGGTTCCAGTTCGGTGTGGTTGATGTTGGCCGGAATGATCGCGCGACCGCGGGCGATCTCTTCACGGACAAATTCCGGCGTGATGATTTTCGGCACGCTAGCGCCGAAGCTGTAGCCGGCGTGTTGCTGATCCAGCAAGCCAGCGGCACGGGCCACTTCGAGCTTCATGTTTTCGCGGATGGCGACGTATTCCATCTCGGCGGTGATGATGCCTTTGCGGGCGTAGTGCATCTGGCTGACGTTGGCCCCGGTCTTGGCGCGGCGCGGGTTGTTCACGTGAGCAAAACGCAGCTTGGTCAGCTCCGCATCGGCCAGGCGTTCCTGACCGAAATTGGAGCTCAGACCCGGCAGACGCTCGGTGTCGCCACGGGATTCGATCCACGGTGAACGCACATCGGCGAGGCCTTTGCGCACGTCGATGATGACGCTGGGGTCTGTGTACGGGCCCGAGGTGTCATACACCACCACCGGCGCGTTGATTTCACCGCCGAAGTCGGTCGGGGTCACGTCCAGGCTGATTTCGCGCATCGGCACGAGGATGTCCGGGCGTGTGCCCTGGACATAGATTTTTTGCGAGCGGGTAAACGGCTGAACCGATTGCTGATCGACCTTGGCCGAGTCACTCAGATTGGTTTCGATTTTTGATTTTGTAGTCATCACGGGCTCTCCAGACACACATCCAGGCAGTGGATTTTTTGTCGGAGCGAACCTGTCAACGAATGGACGCACGGGTGCTGGAAAACCAGCTGTGCTGTGCTCGATGCTCGAGGGGTGTTCGATTGTCGAACAACATCCCGGACGAAGCACAAGAGGACTCGCCGGGTGACGAGAAATCTTGTTCCCTACGCAGGCGCTAACCTGATCAGGTTCAACGGGATCCGAAATTATTCGATCTCAGCCTCATAGCAAGGCACCCCGACAAGAACCCGGCCAGTCTAGACACAACCGGCAAAGAACGCCAACTCCGCAGCAAACACCATGATGAATGGCGCAATTACAGGATTGTTGTCGTACGAGCGTGCAACTACACTCGCTACGCCGTGCTGCGCCTTGACGCTGCAGGGCGCCGCGCCGTAGCCTTGGCGCTCAAATTATCAGCGTAATTTTTAGGGATGGCCTCATGCTGCGCAAACTCTCACTGGCCCTTGCCGTGTCTTGTGCGTCCAATGGAATGGCCTGGGCAGCAGAAGCGCCCTTATCGACCAATACCGACCTGGTCAGCGTCTATCAGGAAGCAGTGGACAACAACGCCGACATCGCTGCCGCCCGCGCCCAATATGGCGCCCAGAAGGAAGTCGTGCCCCAGGCCCGCGCCGGGCTGTTGCCCAACCTGTCCGCCGGTGCCGACCTGAACAACACCCGCACCGAGCTCGATCAGCCATCGCTGACCTCAACCCGCAGTGGCACGGTGTACCAGGCAACCCTCGCGCAGCCGATTTTCCGCGCCGATCGCTGGTTCCAGTTGCAGGCCGCCAAGGATGTCAACGAACAGGCAGCCTTGCAACTCTCGGCCACCGAACAGAACCTGATTCTGCAAAGTGCCGAAAGCTACTTCAATGTACTGCGCAGCCAGGACACCCTGGCCTCGACCAAGGCCGAAGAAGCGGCGTTCAAGCGTCAACTCGACCAGTCCAACGAGCGCTTCGATGTCGGCCTGTCGGACAAGACCGACGTGCTGCAATCCCAAGCCAGTTACGACACCGCGCGGGCCAACCGGATTCTCGCTCAGCGTCAGGTAGATGACGCGTTCGAAGCGCTGATCACCCTGACCAACCGTCAGTACAACTCGATTCAGGGCATCGTGCATACCTTGCCGATCCTGCCGCCGGCACCGAACGACGCCAAAGCCTGGGTCGATACCGCCGCCAAACAAAACCTGAATTTGCTGGCCAGCAACTACGCAGTGAGCGCCGCCGAGGAGACTCTCAAGCAGCGCAAGGCCGGACATGCGCCCACCCTGGATGCGGTCGCGCAATACCAGAAAGGTGACAACGACGCCCTCGGCTTTACCAACCCGAACCCGAACGGCGTGCGTTACGGCGGTGATGTCGAGCAGCGCACTGTCGGCCTGCAATTGAGCATCCCGATCTACAGCGGCGGGTTGACCAGCTCCCAGGTACGCGAGTCTTACTCACGGCTGGATCAGACTGAACAACAACGCGAAGCGCTGCGTCGTCAGGTGGTGGAAAACACCCGCAATCTGCACCGTGCCGTGAACACCGACGTCGAACAAGTGCAGGCACGCCGACAGTCGATCATCTCCAATCAGAGCGCGGTGGAAGCGACCGAAATCGGTTATCAGGTGGGGACGCGCAACATCGTCGACGTGCTCGATGCCCAGCGTCAGCTGTACACTTCGGTGCGCAACTACAACAACACCCGCTACGACTACATCCTCGACAACCTGCGCTTGAAGCAGGCCGCCGGCACCTTGAACCCGGGGGATTTGCAGGACCTGACGCGTTATCTCAAAGCCGACTACAACCCGGACAAGGATTTCCTGCCACCGGATCTGGCCAAGGCTGCGGCTGAACAACTCAAAGCTCGGCCTTGACACAAGACCTGTAGGAGCCAGGCTTGCCGGCGAAAGCGATTTTAAAGACGCCTTCGCCGGCAAGCCTGGCTCCTACAAGGTCAGGGCTTAATCAACTTGCCCAACCCATCCAGCAAGCGCTGCAACGCGCCCTGGTTGGTGCGCATCACTTTCAGCCCCGCCTCTGCCATCCGCTGCGCATCGCTCGGCAATTCGAACAGCCGCTGCACCGCCAGCGCCAGACCTTCGGCGTCATCGACCTCGGCCAACGCCCCGGCACTGCGCAACTGCGCGGCGATTTCGAGGAAGTTGAACAGGTGCGGGCCGCTGAGCACCGGTTTGGCCAGGGCCGCCGGCTCCAGCAGGTTATGACCGCCATTGGGCACCAGGCTGCCGCCGACGAAAGCGCTGTCGGCCAAGGCATAGAGAAACAGCAACTCGCCCATGGTGTCGCCCAGCAGCACCGAAGTGCTTGCGGTAACCGGCTCGCCCGACGAACGCCGTACCGTGGCGAAACCCTGCTGCCGGCACAACTCGAACACCGGGTTGAAACGCTCCGGATGACGTGGCACCAAAATCAGCAAGGCATCGGGATGATTGGCCAGCAGCCGACGATGGGCAGCCAGCACCACATCGTCTTCACCTTCATGCGTGCTCGCGGCGATCCACACCGGGCGATCCTGCGCCTGCCACTGCGTACGCAATTCGCCGGCACGCTGCAGCAGTTGCGGGTCGATGGTCAAATCGAACTTGATCGAACCGGTCACTTCGACGGTTTCCGGGCGTGCGCCCAAATCCCGGAAGCGCTGCGCCTCGGCTTCGGTCTGCACCGCGAACAGGCTCATCTCGGCGAGCATCGGCCGGGTCAGTTTATGGAAGCGGCCATAGCCTTTGGCCGAGCGTTCAGACAGTCGCGCATTGGCCAGCGCCACGGGAATCCCACGTTTGGCACATTGGTGGATATGGTTGGGCCAGAGCTCGGTTTCCATGATTACCGCCAGTTTCGGCCGGGCCCGATCAAGGAATCGCGCCGCGGCGCAGGGCAAGTCATAAGGCAAATAGCAGTGCTGGATGCGCGGCTCGTTGGCGAACAATGCCTGGATGCGCTCGGACCCGGTCGGGGTCATGCAGGTGACGGTGATCGGCAGCGTCGGATACCGTTGCAGCAAGGCACGAATCATCGGCGCCGCGGCGATGCTTTCGCCCACCGACACCGCGTGCACCCAGATACCGTCTGGCTTCATGGTCGGCAACGCCAGGGAGAAACGTTCGCCAATGCGTTTGGCGTATGCCGGCGCCTTGCGCGCCCGCAGCCAAAGCCGAATCGCTACCAATGGCAGCCCCAGGTAAAACAGCGCGGTATAGAGAGTTCTATTCATGGCGGCGGAGTTTATCGGTTTTTTAGCCGATCGCCTGCAAGTGCACGGCAAAACGTTCAGCCAGCCAACGAGCCGCCGGGCCGAGGGGCTCGTCGCGGCGCCAGACCAGTTCGACAATCAATGCCGGCGGAGTCCATTCGCTGATCAACTCGACCATCTGATTCTGATACGCCGGATACTGCACCACATGTCGCGGCAGCCAGGCCCAGCCAAGACCGCGCATCACCCATTCAGCCATCACGTAGAAACTGTCGGCGCGCCAGACCTGCGGGCTGGCCGGCTCGTTGCCGGGATAGACGCTGGACTGCGTGGACATCAGCAACTGTCGATGCTGCGCCATTTGCTGGCAATCGATCTGCGCCTGCATTGCCAATGGATGCCCCACGCCGCACACCGTGACCATTTCGACACTGCCCAGCACCCGCCGCTCAAGGGCTTCGGGAATCTGTTCGTGATAGAACAACAAGCCCAGATCGGCCCGACGCTCCACCAGTTTGCGCGCCACATCGCCCTGGGCGGCGCTGGTCAGTTGCACCTCGAGACTGGGAAACTTTTCCGCCAGGGCCTCGAAGCTTTCAACCACCGCTTGATAGGGCATAGCCTCGTCCTGAGCCACCCGCAGACTCGCTTCCTGGCCACGCATCATCGCCAAAGCGCGGCCGTTGAGGCGCTCGCATTGGCGCAGCACTTCCCGTGCCTCTTCAAGCAGGGCGGTGCCGGCTTCGGTGAGTTTCGGCTGACGACCACTGCTGCGATCGAACAGGCTGACGCCCAAGTCCTCTTCCAGCAGCGCGATCGAACTGCTGACCGCCGATTGCGCCTTGCGCTGATCCCGCGCTACCGCGGAAAACGAACGCTGTTCCGCGACGCTGACAAACAAGCGCAGCTGTTCCAGATTCCATTGCATGTTCATGGCTCAACCCATCTTTAGAACAGATAGGTAATGACTTTACCGCATCTGGCGAATCTCTAGAATGCCGACCTCAGAGAGCAACACTTCACACGAGGATTGACCCATGACCGCTTACTACTACCTGGCCATTGCTATCTGCGCCGAAGTGATCGCCACAGTTTCGATGAAAGCGGTCAAGGGTTTCAGCACGCCATTGCCGCTGCTGCTGGTCATCGTCGGTTACGGCATTGCGTTCTGGATGCTGACCCTGGTGGTACGCAGCGTTCCGGTGGGCGTGGCCTACGCGGTGTGGGCCGGCATGGGGATCGTGATGGTCAGCGTCGCGGCGCTGTTTATCTACGGGCAGAAGCTGGATGTGCCGGCGATGCTGGGGATGGCGCTGATTGTGCTGGGGGTTGTGGTTATTCAGCTGTTCTCGAAAACTGCGGGGCACTGACGACCTGTAGGAGCTGTCTTGCCAGCGAAATGGCCATATCTGGCACACCGCTTTCGCTGGCAAGCCAGCTCCTACAAACATCAAACCCGCCTCCCTTGTATATACTGCGCCCTCGTCTTGAACACTGAGGTCGCTGCATGCCATCCGTTATTTCCACCGACGTACTGATTGTCGGCGCTGGTGTCGCCGGCCTCTGGCTGAATGCGCGCCTGCGCCGCCAGGGTTTTTCGACCGTGTTGGTGGAAAGCGCCAGCCTCGGTGGCGGGCAAAGCCTGAAGTCCCAGGGCATCATCCACGGCGGCGCCAAGTACGCGTTGCACGGCGCCCTGACCGGTGCCTCGGAAGCCATTGCCGACATGCCGCGCCGCTGGCGTGAAGCGCTGGCCGGCGACGGCGAGCTGGACCTGTCGGGCGTACGCGTGTTGTCTGATGCTCACTACCTATGGTCCCCCGGAACCCTCGCCGGCAACCTCACCAGTTTCTTCGCCAGCAAAGCCGTGCGCGGGCGGGTCGATCAGGTCAAGGGCGAGCAACTGCCGCCAGCCCTGCAAGACAAGCGTTTCAAGGGCAAGGTCTATCGTCTGGCGGAACTGGTGGTCGACGTGCCGAGCGTGATCCAGCGCCTGGCCGATCTGGCCGGTGACGGTCTACTGGCCGGTCAGCACATCGAACCGCTGCTGGAAAACGGCGAACTGGTCGGATTGAAAGTCGACGAACGCGAGATCCGCGCCCAGCGCATCGTCCTCAGCGCCGGTGCCGGCACCGCCGACCTGCTCACTGCGCTCGGCCTGAGCCAACCAGCCATGCAGCGCCGCCCCGTGCACATGATCATGGTCAAAGGCCCGGGCCTCAAACCGCTGTATGCCCATTGCCTGGGCGGCGGGCCAAAGCCACGCATGACCGTGACCACTCACCCGGCTGCCGATGGCCAATGGGTCTGGTACCTGGGTGGCGACATCGCCGAAGCCGAAGGCGTGGCTCGCGATCCGGCGGCGCAAATCGCCACCGCGCAAAAAGAACTTAGCCAACTGCTGCCGTGGATCGACCTGAGCAACGCGCAATGGGCGACCTTGCGGGTCGACCGCGCCGAGCCGCTGCAATCGGGGCTGACCCGTCCGGACAACGCGTTCCTCGCCGAGCAGAATCGTCTGCTGGTGGGTTGGCCGACCAAACTGGCGCTGGCGCCGGACTTCGCTGACCGCGTCATCGCCTCATTGCAACGTGACGGCATCCAGCCGAGTCACCCGACACCGCTGCCGGAGCTGCCGAAACCATCGATGGGCGTCCCTGCCTGGGAGCAACTGCTGCCATGAGCCAGCCGACCCTGCACGATTTGCATCGCCCTTTGGGCAGCACCGGCCTGCTGGTTTCGCCCCTGGGCCTGGGCACGGTGAAACTTGGCCGTGATCAAGGGGTGAAATACCCCAACGGCTTCCAGATCCCCGGCGATGATGAAGCGCGCATGCTGCTCAAACTCGCACGGGATCTGGGCATCAATCTGATCGATACCGCGCCGGCCTATGGCCGCAGCGAAGAGCGTCTTGGCCCGTTGCTGCGTGGTCAGCGTCAGGACTGGGTGATCGTCAGCAAGGTTGGCGAAGAGTTTGTCGACGGCCAGTCGCACCACGATTTCAGCGCCGCCCATACTCGCCTGTCGGTGGAGCGCAGCCTGCAACGGCTGGAAACGGATGTTATCGACCTGGTGTTGGTGCACTCCGATGGCAACGATCTGGAAATCCTCAATGACAGCGAGGTCTATGCGACCCTTGCCGAGCTCAAGCGTGAAGGCAAGATTCGCGGTTTCGGCTTTTCCGGAAAAACCGTCGAGGGCGGCTTGAAGGCTCTGGAACAAGGTGATTGCGCGATGGTCACCTACAATCTGAACGAACAGAACGAGAAGCCAGTCATTGACTATGCTGCTGCTCACGGCAAAGCGATCCTGGTCAAAAAAGCCTTGGCCAGCGGCCATGTGTGCCTGAGCCCGGGCGTGGACCCGGTACGCGCCAGCTTCGAATTGTTGTTTGAACACCCGGGCGTGGCCAGTGCTATTGTCGGGACCATCAATCCGCTGCACCTCGCCCACAACGTCGCGACCGTTGCCCAAGTCCTTCGTAGCAACTGATGCCGCCCACGCGGCCTTAAGCAGGAGCCGACATGCCGCGTACGCTGATCAGAAAGAACCCGAGCAACTTCAAGACCCTGCCGTTATTCGTCGAAGCAACCCCCGAAGGCCTGAGTTATCAGAGCGTCGGAATGCCGCTGAATTTCTCCCAGACCCTGCAACGTCGCCGCCCGGTGACGGTGCCCGACAGCGAGCGGTTTGCTCTGGAGCTGGCGAACCTCGGGGTTTCGGTGCGTCTGACCCTGCATTGGCAGAATCGCGATTACTGGGTGTTGGTGCGTCAGCGTCGGCAGGACCGCGGCGATGTGGTGCTCAAGCTGATCTCGGGTTACGTGCCGGCCCATGAACTGAACCTGCCGTTGCACACGGCGACTCAGGAAATTGCCGAAGAGTGCCTGCTGGAAACGCCGGAAGGCTGGCTCAGCGGGCGTTTCAACGACACCTGGCTGCCAGCGCCCTACTCATCCGCTTTGCATTACCGCGAAGCCCTGCCGTTTCGCCTGACGCCGTTGTCCGGCTCGGCGCGGCCGGTGCGCTGCGCCCATATGCCGTTGATCGAACGCCCACAGGCCTACGTGCATTTGCCGACAGCGTCGCTGCAATTGATCTACGACTTGCGCCTGGACGTGCCCAAGGAAGCCAAATCCCTGAGCCTGTTTCATGTCGACGAACGGCTGGAGGGCGATCAACTGGTGGCCCGGCTCGACCGCAAACGTCCTGACTTGTATCTGATGCCATTGCAGGACGGTCTGCCCACAGCCGAACTGTATACCTTGAAAAAGGATCAGCTGTACCCGGCGAGTACCCGCGGGTTGTATCTGGCTGAGAGTTTTGCCCGACAGGAAGGGTGGCTGGTGAAGGATGAGCGGATTCGCTGGAAGGACTGGGTGCGGCAACAGGGTTTGAGCCCGCCGGGGAAGGATTCCGGTTTAGCCCGCTTGCACGGAAAAGCAAAGCAACTGCTGAAAAGAATCGTGCCGCGCAAGGCTGCACGATAGAACAATGCTGTAGGAGCGGGCTTGCCCGCGAAGGCGGCGGTACAGTCAACATTGATGTCGCCTGACATACCGATTTCGCGAGCAAGCTCGCTCCTACAAGGATTGCACTCGCCACAATCAGTGATTGCGGATCTTCTCGACAATCGCCGTGGTCGAGCTGTTTTCCACCAGCCCCAGCACTTTCACCGTCCCGCCGTATGCAGTGACGATGTCTGCGCCGACCACTTGATCGATCCCGTAATCGCCGCCCTTGACCAACACATCTGGCTTGACCTCGCGCAGAAGGTTTTCCGGGGTACCTTCAGCGAAGCTGATTACCCAGTCCACGGCGCCCAGACCTGCCAGTACCGCCATACGACGGTCGACGCTGTTGATCGGCCGACCCGGCCCTTTCAAGCGGCTCACCGACGCATCGTCGTTGACCGCCACGATCAGACGATCACCCTGGGCACGTGCCTGTTCAAGATAGGTCACGTGGCCGGCGTGCAGGATGTCGAAGCAGCCATTGGTGAACACAATCTTCTCGTTGTGCGCGCGTGCGTCGTCGACTGCCAGCAGCAGCTGCTCCAGCCCCAACACACCACGTTCGGAACCTTCTTCACGCTGGATAGCACGACGCAGTTCCGGCGCGCTGATAGCCGCCGTACCGAGCTTGCCGACCACGATGCCCGCCGCCAGGTTGGCCAGGGCCACCGCATGCGGCAGCTCTTCGCCAGCGGCAATTGCCGCCGCCAGGGTAGAAATCACTGTGTCACCGGCGCCGGTCACGTCGAACACTTCACGGGCACGGGCCGGCAGGTGCAACGCCGGATGATCCGGGCGCAGCAAGGTCATGCCGTGTTCGCCACGGGTCACCAGCAAGGCGCCGAGATCCAGGTCGTGCATCAACTGCGCGCCTTTGCTCACCAGTTCGTGTTCGTCGGCGCAACCACCGACAATGGTTTCGAACTCGCTGAGGTTCGGGGTGATCAGGCTCGCGCCGCGGTAAATCGAGAAATCTTTGCCCTTGGGATCGGCCAACACCGGAATGCCACGGGCACGGGCGGCCTGGATCAGCACCTGATGGTTCTTCAGCGCGCCTTTGCCGTAGTCGGACAGCACCAGCACCTTGATGCCTTCGAGCAATTCGTCGACTTGCTCGCCCAGCGCCAGCGCGTCGGTAGAGAAAGGTTCTTCGAAGTCGATACGCAGCAATTGCTGGTGGCGGCTCATCACCCGCAGCTTGACGATGGTCGGCTGATGCGCGATGCGCTGGAACAATGCCCGTACGCCAGCACCCTTGAGGCTATTGACCAGACTGTCGGCAGCCTCGTCGTCGCCAGTCACGCCGACCAGCGAGGCCGGCGCACCCAGCGCGGCAATGTTCAGGGCAACGTTGGCGGCACCGCCCGGGCGGTCCTCGATTTGCTCGACTTTGACTACCGGTACCGGTGCCTCAGGGGAAATCCGTGAGGTACCACCATGCCAGTAACGGTCGAGCATGACATCACCGACCACCAGGACAGGGGCCTGATCGAATCGTGGCATGGATAACTTCATGGAAACTCCAGGGGCAATAAAAGCGTCGCGGATAATAACATAGCGAAAGAGTACGGCCGCACGCGAGCAAAGAGGCTCAACGGCGATCATCCTGTGGAGGGCCATCCAGCGGACGCACCCAGAAAAGTTCGTGTCGGCGCACTGCTTTGCGGAAAAACTCGTCTTCACCGGTGCGGGGCCAGCGACGCCCGGCCAACAACCGCTGAATCACCCGGCGCAGACGTCTTTTGAGCGGTGGGCGGCCCTGCAAGTCGTGCTGCATGCCCAAGGCCATGGCTTTGTCCATGCGGGTTGGCGCATCCAGCAACGGGCTCCATAGCCCATCGGCCGGCAACGGCTCGATGGTCGGCGGCAGGGCAATGCCATAACCCGCCGGGCCCATCGGCCAGCGGTCGTTGTCGTGCAGGTGATTGGCATAGAGCAGCAGGGTACGCGGGCGCCAGGCACTGAGTTCGATCGCCTCCATCAAGGCGCGAGTGCTGGCGACATGATCGCTGTGGGGATCCAGTTCAGGGTGGGGTGTCAGCACCGCGTCGGGCCGGTGATGCTCAAGCAGACGCGCCAGATCGGCGACCAGGTTGCGCCAATGGGGCTGACCATCGACGTCACCCGGCAGGCTCAGGGCATTGTGCCGACGCACCTCGCGTATATCGCTCTCCCCCGACTCCCGGGAACCGAAGCTTTGCTCCGGCTGCTGCGCCATCGCATTCAGTTGCAAGCAGTAGTAGCCCAATTGCACACACTGTTGTTGTGGCACCCCACCCCACAGCGGCACTGCCAGACTGTCCCAACTGCGCAGACGCCCCTTGAGTCGGGCAGCCTGAGCGTTGTCGAGGCCCAGATCGCGGTAGTTTTCGGCCTCGATCTCACCTTGGGTCAACGTGACGATAGCCACCTCGGACGCCCGGTTATAGAGACCGAAAGCCGCCAGTTCGGCATCATCGGCATGGGGGGCGATGATCAGCAGACGCTGCTGGCCAAAATCCGGATGACTCAGGGCATGCAAAGTCGCCTGTGGCGCCAGGCTGCAAAAGCGTCCACGTAACGTCAGGGTTCCGGCTGCCAGCGCCGAACCTTGCCCGGACAGATTGAGAAAACGCTCCCCCGCAACTCCGCGCTCCAGATCCTGACGGTCGTCACCGATCCACACCTGGGGATCAAGAAAGCGACCCAGCCAGTGGCTCTTGACTCGCACCTGCAAAACCAGGGTTTGCGCCATGCCAACGTCACCCGTCACCCGCAAGACACCATTGACCAGGGTGGCGGGAAACTGCGGCGTACCCGCCGGGAATTCATAGCGATAATCGTCGCCCGGGGCATAGAACAGATGATCGGCGAACCAGGCTTCATGGGCGATCCAGCCCAGCAGCAGGAACAGCGGCAGCGGCCACCATGCGACAAAAATGCCAAATAGTAATGCCGCCAACAATGCACCGATCAGCACCACACGTTTGCGTTGGCGATGGCGTTTCAGCAATTGTTGCTTGCGTGCGCTCATGACTGCCTGTCCTCGCTCAAACCTGATAGACCGGAACCCGGTGACACCAGCGATCCTTGTATTCGCGATCGGCGCGACCGAACGAGTAACGCAGCGGCTTGCCTACGGCTCGGGCTTGCTCCCACGCGGCTTGGGTGTTGACATAACTGAGTACACTGCCGGGGCTGAACTCGCGATTCTGCGGGTCGACACCGCCGTTAATGTATTCCAGGCTGACCCACTTGGGCGCCTCGACCCGGTACAGAATCTGGATCGCCACCGGCTCGTCGTTCAGGTAGATCAAGGACCCGGTCATGAACTCACGCAACAGGCTGAACACTTCAGAAAGACGCGCCTTGCCCGGTGCTTCAAAGTTCCAGCGGCGCTGGAACAGGTCAGCATAGATGGTCGCCTGTTCGCTGGCGCTCAGCTCCAGCATCGGTCGGATGATGCCACCCGCCTCTTCCAGCAAACGCTGATCACGACGCTGGTTGTAGCGAAACTTTTTGCTGTAGTCCTCGGGTTCACGAGCCAGCGCCAGGCCTTCGGGCTGCTCAGCGAGGCCGGTGATGTTTGGGGCATTGAGTTCGGACACATAACGCGCGCGATGCCGCACACGAACCTGGGTATCTTCGGCAACCGGCAGGATGACCTCGGCATTGCCGAGATCGAGCAAGCCACGTTTACCTTCACGCTTGAGCACTTCCTTGGACAAGGCCACATGACGGCCCCAGGTCGGCATCGCGGCGCATAACTCACCATCGACGAACCAGCCCAGATAACGCACCGGAATGCCTACCAGCCCTGCCAGACGTTCAACGACTTCGGGGTGAGTCGCTACGCTGCCGCCAAACTGTTGCCAGGCCTGGGCATAAGCCGTGGCATCAATGGGAGTCCAACCGCTTTCTCGCCAGGTTCGCCAGTAACTCAAAATCAAACGTGGGACTCCGTCATCGCCTCGTCGGTGCTTTCGACGAAATCCTTCTCGTGCAGGCGCGCGTAGAGACCGTTCAACGCCAACAACTCGGCGTGGGAGCCGCGTTCGACGATGCGGCCCTGGTCCATCAACAGGATCAGGTCAGCCTTCTCGATGGTCGACAAGCGGTGAGCGATCACCAGCGTGGTACGGCCCTTCATGACTTGTTCCAGAGCCCCTTGAATGTGGCGCTCGGATTCGGTGTCGAGGGCCGAGGTGGCCTCATCGAGGATCAGCAATGGCGCATTCTTGAGCAGTGCCCGGGCAATCGCCAGACGCTGGCGCTGACCGCCGGAAAGCAGCACGCCATTTTCGCCCACCAGGGTGTCATAGCCTTGAGGCATTTGCTCGATGAACTCGGCGGCGTAGGCATCTTCGGCAGCCTTGCGCACGTCTTCGAACGGTGCGCCGGCGAGGTCGCCGTAGGCGATGTTATTCGAGACGCTGTCGTTGAACAGGGTGACCTGTTGGGTCACCAGGGCAATGTGTCGACGCAGGTTGGTCAGCTTGTATTCCTCGACATCCAGACCGTCGAGCAGGATCTGGCCCTTGTCGTGGTGATAGAAACGCGGAATCAGGTTGGCCAAGGTCGACTTGCCGCTGCCTGAACGCCCCACCAGAGCCACCATCTGGCCCTCTTCGGCGGTAAAGGAAATATCATTGAGCACGACTTTCTCGGTGCCCGGGTACTGGAAGCTCAGGTTACGCACTTCCAGGCGACCGCTGACGCGCACCATCTCCTTGGTGCCAGTATCGACTTCCGGAGCTTCGTCGAGCTGCTCGAAGATGCTCTCCGCACCGGCCAGCCCTTTCTGGATCGTGGCGCTGACTTCCGACAACTGACGAATCGGCTTGGGTAACAAACCAGCGGCGGTGATGTAGGCAACCAGTTCGCCAGCAGAGGCATCGCCGCGAAGGTAAAGCACCAGATACATCAACACAGCCATGCCGACGTAAATCACCAGTTGCAGCATCGGGGTGTAGATCGACTGGGTGCGGGTCATGCCCAGGCTGCGGTTCATGTTGTCGGCGCTGGCCTTGTGGAACCGATCGATTTCGTAGGTCTCACCGCCAAAGCTGCGAACCACGCGATAGCCCTGGATCGTCTCCGAAGCCACATGGGTCACATCACCCATCGCCACCTGAATTTTCTTGCTTTGCTTGCGAAATTTCTTGCTGGCGCTACTCACCAGAATCGCGATGACCGGCAGGATCGCCAGCAATACCAGGGTCATTTTCCAGTTGCTATAGAGCAGGTAACCGAACAGGAACACCACTGTCAGGCCTTCGCGGATCACCACCTTGATCGCATCGGTGGCGGCACCGGTGACCATGGTCACGTTATAGGTAATACGGGAAATCAGGTGACCGGAATTGTGGTTGTCGAAGTAGCGGTTAGGCAGGGTCAACAGGTTGTCGAACAAGGCGCAACGCAAGTCATGAACCACGCCACGGGCAACCTTGGCCAGGTAATAATTGCCCAGAAATGAGCCGATACCCTGGTAGACGGCAATCAGCACAATCAATAACGGTACGCCGAGTACCAGCGAGACACCCATAAACTTGGTGTCATTGGGTTTTTGCAAGGCGTCGAGAAAATGCTTGAGCATGTCCGCCAGCATCGGCTGGCTAGATGCAAATAGCACGAAACCGACAATACTGACGGCGAAAGCACCCCAGTACGGAAGCACGTATTTCAGCAACCGCAGGTAAATCTTCATGCTTGATTGCTGGTCGGAATTGGCCATTCGGCACGCCTCGTACGTTTGAAAAGACAGACAAGCTGTGGATTGTAACAGCGAACGAATTACAACATCGGTTCAGCCGGGATGAGGTGCCGAAAACGCAGCGTTAGCACTTCGCTTCCGGGCCAGCAGCATCAGGGGTTGAAACACTCCAGACGGAACCTTTGGTTTCATTGCTTCCACGAGTGGCCAACACGATACTCAAGGCAATCGGTAACCAGGTGATCAACCAGTCCGCATTGGGCTTGAGCCAGAGACCAATGCCATCGGTCATCAAGGACGCCCCGGAAAACACCCAGAGTGCGAGCAACACTTGCCCCAATGGCTGCGCGCGCGAAATCCAGCCACGCCAGCCGGCCGTCAGCCACAGCCAGCCGAACAGCAGCAGGCCAGGTACTCCCAGACGCACACCGATATCCAGGAACAGGTTATGGGGATGTTTGAATGACTGTCCGATTTCAGGAACAGGAATCAGGTACTCATGAAATCCCAATCCCATCCCCCAATGATCCAGCATCAATTGAATGCCGCCGTTCCATAGCTCGGGACGGAACGAAACGCCACGCTGCAAGAGGATTTCCGGCTTGAATATAGCAATGGACGCCAACCCCAGGACCACCAGAATGATCAGCCCGCTCCCCAGGCGCGACGGTCGTGCCACTCCCATCACGAACAGACAGGCCAGCAAGCCGATCCACACACCGCGGGTTTGGCTGAAGCCAAGGAATAGCGCATATCCCAGTGCAGGAATCAGCAGCAACACCATCATCCAGGGATTGAAGCGCCTGGTCTGCAACGTGAAGACGCCAAGAATCAGCAAGGCCCCCACCGCATGCGCGGCCATGATCGCAGTGTCCCACAAGCCAATAGCAATCAGCCTGCCGCTTAAAGGTTGAGCGGACACGTCATAAAAGTAGACCCAGGAAGCCGCAGCAAAAAAACCGCCCATAATCGATGCATACAACAACATGGACTCGAACCGCCACTTGCGGTTCTGCGCAGCCAGTAGCACGCCTGACAAGGTAAGGGCCACATAGAGCGTCACCTTGCTTTTGCCAAAAATGTTATTGCCGCCCTCAACCATCAGCACCAATAACGTCCAGGCCGCGAAGATCGCAAAGAGGATGCACTCCGGCTGCTTGAGCATCACGCGAAAATCCCTATGGAACAGTGCCAACAAGGCAGGCAGCCACAGCAGGAAAATCATCATTTGGTGATAAAGCTTGTTGTCCGGCAGTACCCACGCCCCACACAGCAGCACGAGAAAACCGATAGACGCCCACATCGCCAAGGCATCCTTACCGATAATTTTCTTCATTCCTGTCAGCATTCAGCTTTACCCAGCATTCGATTGGCGACCCGCTGCAACTGGGCCTTGTCGGCGTTCTTCCAGCCACCCTTGATACAGTAGTGTTCAGAGAGGTAATGGAGAAAGTTACGCCTCAACCGCTCATTGAGTGGCCATTGCGGGAATGCGCGCGCCAGTTCCACCACCTGCTCGGCGTTATCGGCATGCATTACCAGCCCTTCGATATTGAAAAACGCCTGGCCCAAGGTTAGTACGGGCTTACCCAAGAGGAGGCTTTCCAGGCCAACCGTCGAGTTCAGCGTGACCACAAACTGACTGGACTCGATCAACTGCTGAGTGGCGTTGCCGTTGGCGAACAGCAGGCGCTCGTGAGTACGCTCATGCAACTCGGGATACGTTTCGCGACTGGATGGATGCTCCTTGAACACCACTGTCAGACCCGTCTCATTGGCCAAGCGCTCGCCCAAGGCAAACATCTCGCGCATGTTCTTGATCCAGGGAGAAAACAGCCGAACCTGACTATCGCGGTCATCCTGGAACGGAATAAAGATGAACTGCTCCGGCAGCACGATCGGTGCCGGACCACTGGTACGAGGCTGGCGTGGAATCAGCACAGGCACTGCCTGACTTTCAGGCACGGGATAAGGATAGTTGAGGTAAAAACCGGCTTCGCGTGGAACGGCGTTCAGGTAGTTCACGCCCTGCGGATCAACGGTTGTGGTATCGGGCAACAGACCGTTCTCGAAGAAGAAAGTCTTACAACCCGGCGGCGCCAAAGCCGTCAGCAATCGGCAGTATCGATGGGAACCATTCCAGAACACCAGCGCATCGGGGCGCTCGCGATCAAGCAGGGCCTGGGCACGCAGTGCCATCCAAATCAGCTCAAGACGTAACAACAGACGATACAAGTGACCATCGTTTTTGTTCTTGACGCGCCGCTCCTCGCATTTTTCTTCGATCAGGCTCGGCCAGTCGATTCGCGAAAGCACTCTGGAAGTCTGCAGCAACCTTGGCCAGGGCATCTGTGGTGGGGTAACGACTTTACCTTGTAACTCGGTCTCATTGAGTAACCGATTGAAATAGAGGCCTTGATGTTTGGCCAAGGAAATGAACAGCATCGTCGTCATAGGGTGTCCAAAAAATAGGCCGCATCCACCCGCCAAAGTGCAATATAACCACGTGCGACACGTCCGCAGACATCAACACCCTGTTATTCGCCCGTCCGCGTTTGGAAGTATAAAGCCAAGAATCAGAAGCCAGCACTCGGTGGTATTGCGCCAGGCAACCCGGTGAGCGGGCAACTGCCTCTTAAAAAGCGAGGCGATTGTACCACAGCGGTTTTTTGCAGCATGCGCACTGCGGTAACATAGCCGGCTGACCCTTCCATCAGGCCAAGCCCTGGAGCCTTGATGCAAACGCTCGACCATACCGCTTATCTCACCATGCGCGAGGGCGCCGACGTTCTCGAGGCCGATGGTAAAGGGGATAAAGTTTTGTGCCTGGCCGATGGCTCGATGCTCAAGCTGTTTCGCCGTAAACGACTGCTGACATCTGCACTTTGGGCGCCTTATGCTCGGCGCTTCGCCGACAACTGCCGAGCATTGCGCGAACGCAACATCGAATGCCCAACGGTTCGCCAGATTTATCGCATCCCCAGCATCGAGCGCGATGCCGTGCATTATGATCCCCTGCCCGGTCGCACCCTGCGTCAATTGCTGGGCACCGACAACAACGAATTTCTTCGGGCACAACTGGGTGAGTTCATTGCACGCCTGCATGAGGACGGCATCTACTTTCGCTCCGCGCACCTGGGCAATGTGGTATTGACGCCTGAAAATACGCTAGGGCTGATCGACATCGCCGACCTGCGCGCCTATCACAAGCCGCTGCGCAAAGGCCTGCGCCTGCGCAATTTCAAGCATATGTTGCGCTATCGTCAGGATCGCGAGTGGCTACTCAAAGACAACCAGTTCCTTGAGCATTACCTGAACCATCAACGCGTGTGTAATGAACGGGAACTGAGCCTGGCGCTCAGCCCTTAAGCCCTTAAACCGCCAGTGTCAGCCGGCGGCAGACAACTTGAAGGTCTCGAAGTCACGCGCAGGGTCTGTGCCTCGCAGCAAGTTATCAACCAGCTGAATGGTCTTCGCCAAACCCTGAGAACCGTATACCAGGTGGTAATCGGCAAAACGCCGGGCTTGGGCCACATGCCCCGGATAATCCTGCTCAAGCGTTTGCAACTGGCGGGAAAACTCATGCTCATCGCGCACTTGAGGCCCAAAAAACAGCGAGTGAGAGAAGATATCCACATCGCTGCCCGCATTCACATGGATCACCGGCCGACCCGCCAGCCCTGCCTCAATACCGGCATTGGACATGATATTGACGACAACGCTGGCCTGCGCCAGAGCGTCCGCCAGTGAACACGTGCTATCCAGCAAATCGATGCTGGCTAACTGCGCAGCGGCATCGCTCCAGAATTGCGCCTTGCTGCGCGGATGACGCTTGAACAGCACGCGATAGTGCGGATGCTGCTCGGCCCAGTTGCGCAGTAACTGATAGGTGCGCTGGTAGCCCGGTTCTTTTTCCCGATCAGGGCCAACCCCCAGAATCAACAACGTCCGCAGAGCGGGATCGGCAACGGGCAGATCATAGGTTTCATCGGCGAGGTAAGAACCGATCAGCACCACCGTCGACTCACCGAACCGCAAGGTTCTTTCTTGCAAGGCAACCAGCGAACTATGGCCAAAGACGCCGTAATAATCGTAGTCATTCATCCCCAATCGCCGTGAAGACTCCAGCGTCGTCGCATGGGCCAGTTGCAGCAGGCGGGCACCACGCGCAGCCAATGCCAAGCGCAGGAACGGTGCATGAAGACTACCGTTGCGTTCGTTGATCAGCACCTTGGGCGAATACGTCATCACCAGCCACTGGGCATGGGCGGCGTACACCAGATAACGCAGCGGCACAGACTGCGGCGGCGCCAGGAGCATGCGCTGGGCGCAGGCGTCCGACGGAGAACGTAACGCTGCCTCTGTCAGATGCCGCCCGCGCTTGCGCAGGCCCTCGATCAAAATATTCTTGCGCTGCAACGCCATGGACTTGGGTGCCGAATGCAGCAACAGCACCTCACAGGGTGCAGCGACGATCGAATCACTCAGGCACGCCTTGGCGCGTATCCCGACCGCCACGTCCACCAACACATCACGAACCAGGCGCAAAAAGCTGCCACAGCGACCATGACGCTCGCGCAGCAGCTTCCAGCGATAACGGTCCAGCTCACGCGCTTTTTGTGCCCAGCATCCCTGCGCCTGGAACACACTTGTGTCAGACGGCGGCGTGTTCACTTGAACAACAACCGGATGGCCTTGCGGGTGTAGGACCAGCGTGTGAGCGAGCGCAGATCGGCGCGCACGGCGCGGGCGTAAAAAGCCTTGGCGTTGACATAATCGCCGGCACTGTAGCAATCGCGGAACAACGACAGGCAGCGCTGAGCCAGGAAAGCCTGGCGCAGGTCCTGCAGTTCTTGAGGCATGCGTACCGAGGAAAATACCTCGTCAACCATCCCCACGCCCGCCGCCAGACTTTGCTTGAGGTCATGCCGCATGCTGTCGCCATGCTTGTAGATCAACGCCAGCGGCTGATCGAGCACAGTGCACGGGAAACGCGCCAGCACCTGAGCAAACACCGGAATATCTTCAACGTTGCGCAAGTGCTCAGGATAGTTGCCCGGCGCAAACACTTCGCGATGCATTGCGCAGGCGCCGTTAGACAGCGATACCGTCTTGTCCAGCAAGTAGCCCCGCACACGCTGGCGCGGGGTGGCTGGCAAGGGTTTTACGGCATGCTGGACGCGACGACCGTCGTCGAACACCGACCAGTAACCGCCAATGATCAAACGGCTGTCCGGATTGCTGGAGATATGCCGGGTCAATGCAGCCAGCGCACCAGGCGCCATCTCATCATCGGCATCGAGGAAGATCAGGTATTGCCCCCGAGCCTCCTCGATCCCGCGATTACGCACTGAAGACAAACCGCCATTGGGTTTGCGCAGAGCTCTAAAGCATCCGGCATGTTCAGTCAGGAGCTGCTCCAGAACTTGCGGCGTCGCGTCAGTGGAACCGTCATCGATCACCAGCAACTCAGCCTGGGCATCACCCAACTGCGCCAGCACCGATTTCACCGCACGCGGCAAGGTTTTGGCGTAGTTATAAGCAGGAATAACGACACTGATCAGCATGTCAGTCAACTGCATACCCGTCCGCGCCTTCTTTGACCACCAGAATGTCTTCCATAATCAGGTATTGCAGGTCGGAACCGAAGAACATGTTCAAGGCATCGGTCGGCGAGCAGATCATCGGCTCGCCACGACGGTTGAGCGAAGTGTTCAGCGACACGCCGTTGCCGGTCAGTACTTCCAGCGCTTTCATCATGTCGTAGTAGCGCGGGTTGTATTCGCGCTTGAGCACCTGGGCCCGGGAAGTGCCGTCTTCGTGGACAACTTCCGGCACGCGGGTTTTCCACTCTTCAGCCACTTCGAAGGTGAAGGTCATGAACGGCGCCGGGTGATCGATCTTGATCATCTGCGGCGCAACGGTGTCGAGCATCGACGGGCAGAAAGGCCTCCAGCGCTCGCGGAACTTGATCTGGTGGTTGATCCGGTCAGCCACGCCGGTCGCGCTCGGGCAACCGATGATCGAACGACCGCCCAAGGCGCGCGGGCCGAATTCCATACGGCCCTGGAACCAGGCTACCGGGTTGCCGTCGACCATGATTTTGGCGATTTTTTCCGGCATGTTGTCGAGTTTGCGCCAAGCTGGCGCACTCGGGTGACGGGCACAGGCGGCGATCACGTCTTCGTTGCTGTAGGACGGGCCGAGGTAAACGTGTTCCATCTTCTCGACCGGTACACCACGGGCGTGGGACACGTAGGCCGCAGCGCCGACCGCGGTACCGGCATCGCCGGACGCAGGCTGAACGAACAGCTCTTTGATGTCGTCGCGGGCAATGATTTTCTGGTTCAGCTTGACGTTCAACGCACAGCCGCCGGCAAAGGCCAGCTTGCCGGTTTCCTTGAGCACATCGCCCAGGTAGTGGTCGATCATCTGCAATGCCAGCTTCTCGAACAGCGCTTGCATGCTCGCGGCATAATGAATGTACGGCTCGTCGGCGATGTCGCCTTCGCGCTTGGGCCCCAGCCATTCGATCAGCTTCGGCGAGAAGTAGAAACCCTTGCCCTTCTCTTTATAGCGACGCAGGCCGATGACATTGGCGTAGTCGGTGTTGATCACCAGCTCGCCGTTCTCGAACGAGGCCAGACGCGAGAAATCGTATTTGCTGGCATCCCCATACGGCGCCATGCCCATGACTTTGAACTCACCGTCGAGCATCTCGAAACCGAGGAACTCGGTGATCGCGCCGTACAGGCCGCCGAGGGAGTCCGGATCGAAGAATTCCTTGATCTTGTGGATCTTGCCGTTTTCGCCGTAACCGAAGAAGGTCGTGGCGTACTCGCCCTTGCCGTCGATCCCGAGAATCGCGGTTTTCTCTTTGAAACCGGAACAGTGGTAGGCACTGGAGGCGTGGGCCAGGTGGTGCTCGACCGGCTCGATCTTGATTTTCTTCGGGTCGAAGCCCAGTTGCTCGAGGCACCAGACAATCTTGTTGCGATAGCGCTTGTAGCGACGATTGCCCATCAGGATTGCGTCGAGGGCGCGGTCCGGGGCGTACCAGTAACGCTTGGCGTAGTGCCAGCGAGCCTTGCCGAACAGACTGATCGGCGCGAACGGAATCGCCACCACATCAACGTCGGACGGCTTGATGCCCGCCTGCTCGAGGCAGAACTTCGCCGATTCGTAAGGCATGCGGTTCTTTGCATGTTTATCGCGCACGAAACGCTCTTCTTCAGCCGCCGCGACCAGCTTGCCGTCGATATACAAGGCTGCGGAAGGATCATGGCTAAGGGCGCCGGACAGGCCAAGAATCGTCAATGCCACAGGGGTCTAGCCTCTTTAGTCTGCATGCAGGCGCAATGCGCCTCAAAAATTAATGTGCCCTCGCAAGGGGCGAGAGACAGCTAAAGGGCGAGATTATAGCTTAAAAGCAGCGGCAAACCTCTAGCGGGAAGTGGCAAGCTGGCGCGTTGACAGATGAAGGACCTCGACATAGACTCCTGCGCAAATGGACTGGGGGATCCCGGTCGGCGTTGTGGCCTCGGTGAGTTTCACCGGGGCTTTTCGCTTTCTGAGAGAGGGAAAATCTTTAAACCCCAGTTCTCGAAACTCTCCCCCACATTGTTACGCCCACCACTGCAGTAGAACTTGCGCTTGAGGACGTCAAAGGCACGATTTTCTTGCCCTGACGCAAAACACTCATACCAATGGGTCTTGCAACAAGATCCGCTAGCTGTAACCCCGTAGAATTCACTTGCTTGGTTGCAAAGACGATATCGAGCGGCAACTGAATGCCCAATCGGTTCGCGCCATCGCACATGCGACGAAACTCCAGTTCAAGTTCGTTATCCTCCCGCTTCCCTCGACGTTCGAAAATCACATGAGTTAACACGCTCTGTTGATTCTTTTCCTGTAAATACTCATAAAGCGTTTCCAGACAGAAGCCGAGTGCGACGTGATAAGGATTGTGGACAGGACCTTGTTTTTCGCGAAGGGCAGCTTTGTCGATAACACAGCTGATCAGGACAAAATTGCTGGCCTCAATGATGCCCGTCAACTCATCGAGAAAAGCATGTTTGTGTTGCCTCGACGTGAACAGACTAGAGAATGCTCCCTTTTCTTTTCGAATTTCCAATTCATGCAGACCGATCAGATCGTGCCCCATATGATTAAATTTAAATTTCTGAAGGACAGGAATAACCTTCTCGCAATAATGCCTTTTATGAAACACACAAAATGCCAGCACAAACATTGGATAGTTTGGATCTAATGTTTGCATCCCATGATCGCCGCTCTCATCCACATAGATTATGAAATCGCTGTACCTCCCAAATGGAGGTAAAAGCTTTTTCGCCTCAACATTAGTTTCAGCTTCGCTTTCATTTTCGCTTTCAAAAAGAAGAAACTGTTGAGAGGGCAAAATCGGGGTCGACACGAGCAATTCACCCTTTGTTTTTCGAGCCAGGTGCGCCAGGTGTAGCACTCACACGCCGGAATACAACAGAGTTACCCGCGGCCCGGCCGCCAGTAAATCCTGAGATTGCCGTCGGTTGCCTGTCGGTAAATCGTGTACGGCAAGGCAACGGTGTCCAGTGCACCCGACAAGGTCAAATCCAGCAATACGAACGGCACCAGAATACCGGTGGGATCAGGCGGCGCATGCAGGAGGCAAAAGTCGTGGGCCAAACCGCTATAGATGCGAGGGATGGACTGGCAGTAGGTTTTTTGCTTTCTGAGGCTACGGGCGGCCTGTTCGTCATCCTGCAACACCGTGACAGCGGTTCCGCAACCGGATAGCGCCAGTGAGAAAGTGCTCAGCAACACAGCCATTTTTATCGTCAAAATCTGCCCTCCGAGAACGTCAGGCAAACTAGCATCGTGGCTATCCAGGGCACAGTTCATGGGGTCTGTAGATCATGTAGGACGGTTCATAAGAACCTGTCCTCTAGATCTCGGAAGACCGATCTGGCGCTATCGCGGGCAAACCCGCGATAGGGATTCAGGCAGCGCTGGAAATATCTTTGGGAAGACGCTGGTCAATCACCCGATACAGCGCACTGCTCTCGGGCCAATTGCGCATGAACCGCGCCCGATCCCTCGCGTACGCCGGGGCAAAGCTGCTGACCGAACCATGCTGGCGCATCGAATCCAGATCGATCAGCGCCCAGCGATCCTGCTGCCAGAACAGGTTATGACCCTTGAAATCGCCATGGCTGATCCGCTCGCGAATCAGCTCGGCGAACAGGTGATCCAACGCCTGCAACTCGGCTTGCGGCGCTTCGCCGCTGTCCACGTACGGCGCGAAGCGCTCGATGATGTCCGGCCCCGGCAAATACTCGGTCACCAGGTACGCCCGGCTGCGCAGCCAGAGAAAACGCTTCTCCAGCAAGGCCAATGGCTTGGGGGTGGCGATGCCCAGGAATGCCAGGCGATTGCCTTCACGCCATGAGTGCCAGGCGCGGCTCGGGCGCCAGAAACGTTTGAGCCAGTGGGCAAAGCCCTTGATGTTGTAGCGCTTGACCAGCAATGTGCGACCAGCCACATCGACCTTGCCGACGCTCGCCGCGCCGCCGGTCTTGTACAGATGGCCCTGATCGAGCAAGGCATCGGCCTGTTCCAGCACTGGCAGCATCGCCGCCTCTTCCTCGCGACGAATCGCCCGCAAGCCGAACGCTCCGCGCTGGACACTGAACAACGTGCATTCGCGGCCGACCTTGATCAGAAAATCCTTCAAACGCCAGCGACGAACCTTGTCGATCTGCTTCTGCAACGCTTCCATGGGCAAGGCATGCTCACCATTCCCCAGCAGGTAATAGACCAGCAATTCTTCGGTGAAGGGTTCCAGCGATTTGGGCAACTGAGCGAAAAACACTCCGAGGTTTTCCAGGACTTTCTGCTGTGACAGCGGCTTGCCAGCCGTCTCGGCACAGATCCCGGCGCCATCGATCAAATACAACTGACCGCCATGGCGCAGCAGGTTGTCCAGGTGCAGATCCTCCTGCCACAGGCCTTTGCTATGCAGCTGCCCAATGGCGCCCAACGCCTCGGCCAACACCGCGGATTGTTCATCCGCCAACACGGGCAAGTGCTCGACCTGTTTCCAGGCGTCCCCCAGGCTCTCGGCGCCTTCAAGGAAATCGAACAACAACCAGCCACCCTCGCCGTCCTTCAAGCCATCAGCTAATAGCAAGGGCGTGGTCAGCCCCTGAGCGGCGAGCAAACGCACGCCATCCAGCTCCCGCTGAAAATGCCGCGCGGCTTTGCCACCGACCAGCAACTTCGCCAACACCGGCCGGCCGCGCCAGACTCCGGCACCCACGTAACGCTGCCCTGGCAATACCCGCAGCAGACTTAGCAGCTGCAACTCGGCAGGCCCCGCGGCATCGGCCAGTGGAATGCTCAGCGGCAGGCTCGGGCTGCGGCCGGCGTTTTTCAGTTCGGACAAACGCATCAACGCGTCTCCTTGTGACTGCGCCGCGCACTCAGGCGCGATACCCAACTGTCCACCAGCGAACTGTCCAATGGCTGATCCAGATAAACCGCCAACAACTCGCGCAGCTGACTTTCGCTCCATTCCCGCGCCCGACGCAGCAACGGATCCAGGTCCTTGATCCGATCACGCTGACCAAAAAACAGCGGGCGGGTTTTTTCCAGATCGATCAACCGAGCCTGATAACCGTCATCGGTGGCCTGGAGAAAAATGTGCTTGGGGTAAAAGCAACCGTGGAGTTGATGCACCTCGTGCAGGCGTCGCGCCAGCTGCCCACAGGCTTTCAGAATCGCCGAATGCTGCGCCGCGCTCAGGTCGGACCAGCGCTGCAACAGCGAATCCAGGTCATCCCAACCGTCCAGCGCGCGGGTCAGCAGAATCGCCCGGACTTCACCGTCGACTTTACGCTCGCCGAAAAAAGCCGCTTGCAGCGCCGGTATCCCCAGTTTCTGGTAACGACTGATGTTGCGAAACTCACGGGCAAAACTCGGCTCGCCAAAGGGCGAATGCAATGTGCGTGTCAGGTAGTTGCTTTGGCGTTTGAGGTAATAGCCATGACCTTCCAGTTCCAGCCGAAACACACTGCTCCAGCCACCCCGACCAGTGTTGGGTTCGTCCACGGCTTCGAGCTGTTTGGCCCAGAGCGCATCGAAGGTGCCGAGGCCATGACGCTCAAGCAGCGCACGATCTTCAGCAGCCAGAAAATCAGTCATTCGCGTCCCTCGAAAAATCTCACCACGTGCCGAATCCGTTTCTTGTCGGCGGCATCGAGCCGGGTGCATTGGCGGTATTGCAGGTAAAAGCGCAGACGCTGGGTGGCCGACAGGTGATATTTGGCAACTTTGTCCAGACAAGCCAGGTCTTTGGTGATCCGGTATTTGAGCCAGAAGCCGCGCCAGAAATCACCGTTGGGGCAGTCGATCAGAAACAGCCGGGACTCATCGTCGATCAGCAGGTTGCGCCACTTCAAATCGTTATGGGTAAAGCGGTGATCGTGCATGGTCCGGGTATAGCCGGCCAGCTGTCGACTGATGTTGTCGACCCAGGCGCGGTCCGCCAGTTTCGGATCATGCCGACCCGCCAAAGCCGACAAGTCTTCGGTATTGGGCAGCTCGCGAGTGATCATCGCCCCACGATCGTATGCTGCGCCGCGCCGCTCCAACCCCCAGGCCACTACTTCGGCGGTGGGAATGCCCCACTTGGCGAAACGCTTGAGGTTCTGCCATTCGGCTTTCACCCGCGGCTTGCCCAGGTAACGGCGCAGGCCTTTGCCGGCGCCGACGTAGCGCTTGACGTAATAGTTGACGCCATTGCGCTGGACGCGAATGACCTCGGACAGTGGATCGCGGGTCAGTCGCTCGCCCTTGAGCGCGAACACCGCGTCAAGACTGCCGAAGTCTTCTGCCAGATCGCTGTAAGCAGGTTCCAGTGTCCAACCCGACATCAGAGCGCGTCCCCGTATCGCTGCTTACGCTCGTAGAGCTTGTTGGCCTTGCCTTCGAGCCATGCCAACAGCCCCGCTTCTTCAGCCAGAATCTGGCGCAGGGGCTGTTGGAAGTACCCCTTGAGGAAACGCAATTTGTCGCGACGGGTCAGGCCAATGTCGAGCGCCGAAAAATACAGCGCCGCCAGGTCCTTGTTGCGCCAGCGTTGGGTAATCGTCGGACGGGTCTGAGCACGGTGCAGATCGATCACCGACAGCTTGAAGTCGTCGGCTGTCACCGGTTTGTCGGTGTGCAGCAGGAAGTGGCAGATGTAGCAGTCGCGATGGTTGACCCCGGCGCGGTGCATCATGCCGGTCATGCGCGCGACTTCGGCGATCAAGGCGCGCTTGAGTTTTGGCTCGGGCGGCTGCTTGACCCAGTCGATGCTGAAATCTTCGAGGCTGACGGTGGGCGCCAGCTCTTCAGTGACGATGAACGAATGCTGATCCGCCGGGTTGCTGCCCTTTTCGCCGTAAGCGACGGCGGTCATGGTCGGCACGCCCACTTCTTGCAGGCGCTGAATGGCCTTCCACTCCTGGCCAGCACCAAGCACTGGCAGCTTGGCGGTCAGCAGATTCTTGAAGATCTCGCCCCAGCCGATGCCACGGTGGATTTTCACGAAGAACCCGTGGCCGTCCACTTCGGTACGCAGTGTCCGGCGCGCTTCAAGCTCGCGGTACACCTCGCCCTCGAGGCCCTCGACTTCGGCGAACGGGTCGCGTCCGGCCCAGAGGCTCTTGAACGGTTCAGCCAGCATCAACTTCATTAAGCGTGCTCCGCCAGAATCACATCGGCCGCGTGCTGCGGCATGCTGTAGAGGTCGGCGTTCTCGGCGAAGGCCAGACCGTTGCGGCTCCAGGCCGCCCGTGCATTTGCGTCGTTCAACATGCCGGTCAGGTACTGTGTCAGTTGCTCCTGATCGAAGGGTTCGTCCAACACCAGACCGGCGTCGGCCTCGGCGATGTAATGGGCATAGCCGCACACCGCGCTCACCAGAACCGGCAAGCCGGCCACCACGGCTTCAAGCAGCACCGTCCCGGTATTTTCGTTGTACGCCGGGTGGATCAACAAATCGGCACCGAGCAGGAAACGCGGGATATCGCTGCGGCCCTTGAGGAACTGCACGTTGTCGCCGAGCCCCAATGTGGCGCTCTGCAACTGGAATACTTTGGGGTCGTCCTGGCCAATTACAAACAGCCGGGTGCGTTTTTTCAGTTCAGCGGGCAAGGCGGCCAGCGCCTTGAGGCTGCGGTCCACGCCTTTGGTCTTGAACCCGGAGCCGATCTGCACCAGCAGCAAATCGTCATCCTTGAGGTTGAACTCTTGACGGAATTCGGCCCGAATCTCGGCCGCATTCGCGGGTGCACGACGGTCCTGAGCGATACCCGGCGGCAGTAAATGGAAGCGCGCAAGCGGTGTGTCGTAATGCTTGATGAACAGCGGCTGCTGGACTTCGGAAATCATCAATACTTCGGTCTTGGCATCCTTGGCGAACACCGCGCGTTCGTACTCGGCGAAGTGGCGGTAGCGGCCCCAACGACGGTACAGCGAGTTGCGCAGGTTCTGCGCCTTGTCTTCGAAGCAGCCGTCGGCGGCGTAATAAACGTCCAGACCCGGCATCTTGTTAAAACCGATCAGGCGGTCCACCGGACGCTTGGCCAGATCGGCCTCCATCCACTCGGTGAGTTTTTCGTTGCGTCGATGATTGAAGAACGCCTTGACCGGTGCCACCAGCACTTCGAAACCCGGTGGAACGTCACCTTCCCAGATCAGTGTGTAGACGCGAATCTGATGGCCGCGCTGCTGACACTCCAGGGCGATGCGCATGAAATCGCGCTGCAAGCCACCAAACGGAAAATACTTGTACAGGACAAATGCCAATTGCATCAGCGCAGCTCCTCAGCCAGTAACAACGTGCTCAGTCGGCTCGCGACACGCTCGGGATTCAGACGCGTGAAGCACAGGGGCCACTCGCGTTTCAGGTCGAACCGACGGGCATCGTCGGCCGTCGGTTGATAGGTGCATTTCTTTTGCAGGCACGGCGCGCAGGGGAAGTCGCTGGCCATGTGAATCTGCGACTTGCCGTACGCGCCGGTCAGGCCCGGGTTGGTCGGGCCGAACAGCGACAGGGTCGGCACGTCCAGCGCCGCAGCGAGGTGACCGAGACCGGTGTCCACCGCCACGCAGGCTTGCGCCCCGGCCAGGACTTTGCCGACACCCGCCAGGTTCAGTTTGGGCAGCACTTCGACGTGCTTCATGTCTTTGGCGATGCGCTCGGCGCGGGCCTTTTCGACCGGGTTGCCCCACGGCAGCTTCACCGCCACGCCGAGGTAACCCACCCGCTCGGCCAGCTCGCGCCAGTAGGCTTCGGGCCAGTGTTTGGTGTCCCAGGTGGTGCCATGGAGAAACACCACGTACGGATTCTTGCGCGGCAACTCCACCAGTCGCTCGATGTTCAGGCCGTAGTCACCCAGGCCTTTGGGCAGGTCGTAACCCAGTGCCAGCGCGAACAACTGACGCACTCGCTCTACCGCGTGCTGCCCACGGGCCACGGCCAGACGCCGGGAATAGAAGCGCGAGGCAATGGGTTCGCGGGCCGAGTTCTTGTCCAGCCCGGCCACCGGGGCTTTGGCGTAGCGAGTCAACAAGGCGCTTTTCAGCAGGCCCTGTGCATCGATCACCAAGTCATATTTGGTCGCGCGAATGCTTTGTTTGAAGCGCTTCCACTCGCCACTCTTGATGGTCTGCCAGATGTTCTTGCGCCAGCGACGGATCGCCACCGGAATCACCTTACCCACGGCCGGGTGCCAGGTCGGAATCTCGGCGAAGCCTTCTTCCACCACCCAGTCGAACGTGATGCCGGGGATCGCCCGCGCCGCGTCGGTCAACGCTGGCAACGCGTGAATCACGTCGCCCAGCGAAGAAGTCTTGATCAACAGTACCCGCAAACTATTTGACCTCGACCACAGAGCCCAGCAACCGCTGCAAGGCTTCGTTCACCGCTTTTGGCATAAGCTGGCGCAAGCAATTGTAATGACCGAAACGGCAGGTGCGATCGAAGCACGGACTGCATTCGATGCCCAGGCGCACGATTTCGACATGCTCGGCCAACGGTGGTGTGAAACCCGGCGATGTCGAACCGTATACCGCCACCAATGGGCGGTTCAGCGCGGCCGCCACGTGCATCAGGCCGGAGTCGTTGGAGACCACCGCATCGGCGCAAGACAGCAGATCGATGGCCTCGGCCAGGGATGTATCACCACTGAGGTTCACCGACTCTTCACGCAGACCGGGTATCAGCCGCGCACGAATGTCTTCGCCCACCGCGTGATCGTTTTTTGAGCCGAACAGCCAGACCTGCCAGCCTTCACGGATCTTCGCTTCGGCGACCTTGGCATAGTGCTCGGACGGCCAGCGCTTGGACTCGCCGAACTCGGCGCCAGGGCACAACGCCAACACCGGACGGTCAAGGGCCAGACCGAATTTAGCCAGTGCGCCGTCGCGGGTCACTGGGTCGATCTGCAGGCTCGGCCGTGGGTACGGCTTCGGCAAGTCGGCACCGGGCTCAAAGGCCAGGGCCATGAAACGCTCGATCATTAGCGGATAACGTTCTTTGTCGAGCGTGCGTACGTCATTGAGCAGGCCGTAGCGGAACTCGCCGCGCCAGCCGGTGCGTTTCGCAATGCCGGCAAAAAACGGCACCAGTGCCGACTTCAGGGAATTGGGCAGCAGGATGGCCTGGTCGTACTGACCGGCCAGGGATTTACCGATGCGCCGACGCGTCGCCAGCTCCAGCACGCCGTGGCCGAGCGGAAAGCTCAAGGCCTGGCGCACTTCGGGCATGCGCTCGAGAATCGGCCGGCTCCACTCGGGGGCCAGCACGTCGATTTCGCACTGCGGGTGGCGCTGCTTGAGACACTGAAAAAGTGTCTGCGCCATCACCATGTCACCGACCCAACTGGGCCCAACGATCAGAATTTTCATGTGGTTTCCAAAAACGAGCCGGGGAGGCATACGCCTCCCCGCCTCGAGAATCACTGTGGAAGTCTGTTTGCCCGCGAAGGGATCGTCGCCTTCAACATAACTGTCGACCGTCTCTGCGCTATCGCGAGCAGGCTCGCTCCCACATTGGGTATTGGTGCACATCCAGTGCGGTGCAGTTTAGCTGCCTCAATCTCCAAATACCGCAGATCCACTGTGGGAGCGAGCCTGCTCGCGAAAGGGCCGGCACATCCAGAATCAATGCCGACTGACACTCCGCCTTCGCGAGCAAGCTCGCTCCTACATTGGGTATCAGATGTTACAAATATCCCTTGTCAGCTTAATCCCAGCTCGCGCCAGATCCGCATGACCTGCCGTCGTTCATCCACGAACTGGTCGCCCGGTATCACCCCGGCGTCCTTCTGCAAGGCCTCCCGGTGAGCGGCGGAGCGGTAGGCCTTATAGGCTTCACGCAACAAGCTGGCGTCTTCGGCGGGCATTAGCCCGACCTCCTCCAACCCTTCCAGAATGCGGATATTGTCGGTATAGCGCAGCAATGACGGATGCGCTTCAGACCATGCCAGAGCCGCGTATTGCACCATAAATTCAATATCGACGATACCTCCGGCATCCTGCTTGAGGTCGAACGGCGCCGTGGCCTCGAAGGCATTTGCCGCCGTGCCCGCCGCAGTGCTCTTGCTGCCGAGATTATCGCGCATCTTGGCACGCATCTCGCTGACCTCCTGGCGCAACGTCGACAGGTTCCGCGACTTGCCCAATACCGTCGCACGAACTTTCTCGAATGCCTCGCCGACATCCTGACTGCCCACCAGCACCCGCGCTCGCACCAGCGCCTGATGTTCCCAGGTCCAGGCTTCGTTTTCCTGATACCGGGCAAACGCCCCCAGGGAACTCACCAGCAAACCGGACGCACCGGACGGACGCAGGCGCATGTCCACCTCATACAGCTGGCCGGAGTTGGTCTGCGCCGTCAGCAAATGAATGATGCGTTGCCCGAGCCGGGTAAAAAACTGTGCGCCGTCAATAGGCTTCGGCCCGTCGGTTTCCGCCTGCGGATCGCCGTCGTGGATAAACACCAGATCCAGGTCCGAACTATGCCCCAGCTCCAGACCGCCGACTTTCCCATAACCGACAATGATGAAACCAGGGTCGCACAAGCTGCCGTCGGTGCGTTGCGGCGTACCGTACTTGGCCACGGTCTGACGCCACGCCAGGGCCAGCACCTGTTCGAGAATCGCTTCGGCGAGCCAGGTCAGGTAATCACTGACCTTCATTAATGGCAGGCTCCCGGCGATTTCCGAGGCGGCGACGCGCAAGCGGTGCGCCAGTTTGAAATGCCGCAGGGCTTCCATTTGTTGTTCGAGGTCGTCTTCGGGAATCCGCGTCAAACGCTCACGCAATTCGGCAGCCAATTCCGGCGCCAGCGGTGGCTTGAACAGCCGGCCTTCGTTGAGCAACTCGTCGAGCAGCAACGGGAAGCGCGTGATCTGTTCGGCAATCCATGGGCTCGCGGCGCACAGCGTCAGCAAACGACGCAGGGCGCCGGGATTCTCGGTCAACAACACCAGATAGGCGGAACGACGCGCCACGGCTTCCACCAACGGCAGTACCCGCTCCAACACCAGATCGGGATTGGCGTGCTCCACAGCCTGAGCCAGCAAGCGCGGAATAAAAGCATCGAGGCGTTCACGCCCCAGGCGCTGCATGGCGCGCAATTGCGGACTGCCGCGCAAACTGGCCAGGGCTTTCAGCGCCTTGGAAGCATCGGCGAAACCACCCTCTTCCAGCTGACGGCACGCGGCCTCTTCGTCCTGCGCCTCTTCCCACAGCGGCAGCCATTCCCCGCCGACCACCACTTCGCTCTCGGCGCCGTCCTCTTCGTCGGGATCGGCGATCACCTGAGCAAAGTGCCAGGCCACCCGGCCACGCCAGTACATCAGCTGTTCGTGGAACGCCGTCCAGTTGGCGAACCCGAGCATAAAGGCAATGCGCGCCTGATCCTGCGGGCTATCTGGCAGCATCTGGGTCTGGCGGTCGGCAATCGCCTGGATCGCGTGTTCGGTGTAACGCAGAAATTCGTAGGCTTCTCGCAGTTCACTGACCACCGCCGCCGGCAGGTAACCCTGACCTTCCAATGTGCTCAGTACTTTTAATAAAGGACGCTGCTGCAGGCTCAGGTCGCGACCGCCGTGAATCAGCTGGAAGGCCTGGGCGATAAATTCGACTTCACGAATGCCGCCGGAACCGAGTTTGATGTTGTCGGCCATGCCCTTGCGCCGGACTTCCTGCTGGATCAGCTGCTTCATGGTGCGCAGCGCTTCGATGGCCGAGAAGTCCAGGTAACGCCGGTAAACGAACGGCCGCAGCATGTCGAGTAATTGGGCGCCGGCCACTTGATCGCCGGCCACCACGCGCGCCTTGATCATCGCGTAGCGTTCCCAGTCGCGACCCTGATCCTGATAATACTGCTCCAGCGCATTGAAGCTCAGCACCAAGGCACCGGACGAACCGTAGGGCCGCAAGCGCATGTCGACGCGGAACACGAAACCGTCGACGGTCATCGGGTCCAGGGCCTTGATCAGCCGCTGCCCCAGACGAATGAAAAACTCCTGATTATCCAGCGAGCGCTTCACGCCGACGGTTTCACCGCCCTCGGGGTAGGCGAAGATCAGGTCGATGTCCGATGACAGGTTCAGCTCCACGGCGCCGAGTTTGCCCATGCCGAGGATGACCATCTGTTGCGGTTCGCCACTGCGCCGCCCGGTGGGCGTGCCGAACTGTTGGCAATGGCGCTGATACAACCACTGATAGGCCTGATCGATGCTGGCATCGGCCATGTCCGAGAGGTCGCGACAGGTCTGGATCAGATCGGCCTGACGAGTCAGATCGCGCCAGATGATCCGCACTTGCTGACGGGCGCGCTGGCGACGCAGGGCGCGGCCAAGTTGGTCGTCGGTTTCGGCGGCGCTCACCGCCGTCGCAATCTGCGCGCACAACTCACCCGGCGCAAAGGCGCGGTCCAGTTCGCCGGACTGCGCCAACTCCAGCAACATCAAAGGGTCACGCAGGCTCTGTTCAATGACAAAGTCGCTGGCAGCGCAGACACGGGTAAATTGCGCCCAGCGCTCAGGCGTCCAGGCAGACAGGCCATGATCGTCGGGAAGAACCCCGACAGTCGTACGGAACGACTGCTCGGCACGGGTGACAAACGGCAGGAGTACGCCGGGCAGTTCGGCAAGCGAAGGGAGGCTCATGGTCTATCCTTGATCGGCGTGCGAAAGGCTGCATGTAGTGATTTTTGAAAACACACTACGTGATTGACTGTCGAACAAAGGTTAGAAATAGCTGTAATTTGTTTATTTTTGGCAGCAATCATCAAGCCTTCACCTTTTCTGGTTGGCAAAAGACCAACCTTAACGATTATTCTCACAACGCAGCCGGAGGCCACAAGCCAATCATCTGTAGTTTTACTACTCGTCTATACATTCGAAAGGCTGAAATGCCCGATGATTTGTAGTAAAACTACACGCCGCCGGAACAACCTATCGGCAATCCAAGAATTTATATCGTCTGCCCACAAGGCCAGTCGCAAACTCAGGCAACCGATTCTGGAAGCCTTTCCGCCCTGGAGCAAGCCATGCAAGACCTCGATCCCGTCGAAACCCAGGAATGGCTGGACGCCCTGGAATCGGTTCTCGACAAAGAAGGCGAAGACCGTGCTCACTATCTGATGACCCGTATGGGTGAACTCGCGACCCGTAGCGGCTCGCAGCTCCCTTACGCCATCACTACGCCGTACCGCAACACGATCCCCGTTACCCACGAAGCACGCATGCCTGGCGACCTGTTCATGGAACGCCGCATTCGCTCGTTGGTACGCTGGAACGCGATGGCCATGGTAATGCGTACGAACCTGAAAGATTCTGACCTCGGCGGTCACATCTCCAGCTTCGCTTCCAGTGCGACCCTGTATGACATCGGCTTCAACTACTTCTTCCAGGCCCCGAGCGACGAACACGGCGGCGACCTGATCTACTTCCAGGGCCACACCTCGCCAGGCGTTTACGCCCGTGCATTCATGGAAGGCCGCATCACCGAAGATCAGATGAACAACTTCCGTCAGGAAGTCGATGGCCAGGGCTTGTCGTCCTATCCGCACCCGTGGCTGATGCCTGACTTCTGGCAGTTCCCGACCGTATCCATGGGTCTGGGCCCGATCCAGGCGATCTACCAGGCACGCTTCATGAAGTACCTGGAACACCGTGGCTTCATCCAGCCAGGCAAACAGAAAGTCTGGTGCTTCCTGGGCGATGGCGAGTGCGACGAGCCGGAATCCCTGGGCGCGATCTCCCTGGCCGGCCGCGAGAAGCTGGACAACCTGATCTTCGTCATCAACTGCAACCTGCAGCGCCTCGACGGCCCGGTTCGCGGCAACGGCAAGATCATCCAGGAACTCGAAGGCGTGTTCCGCGGCGCTCAATGGAACGTGACCAAGGTCATCTGGGGCCGTTTCTGGGACCCACTGCTGGCCAAGGATGTCGACGGTATCCTGCAACGCCGCATGGACGAAGTCATCGACGGCGAGTACCAGAACTACAAAGCCAAAGACGGCGCGTTCGTGCGTGAACACTTCTTCAACACGCCTGAACTCAAGGCGATGGTTGCAGACCTGTCTGACGACGAGATCTGGAAACTCAACCGTGGTGGCCACGACCCGTACAAGGTCTACGCGGCGTACCACGAAGCGGTCAACCACAAAGAACAACCGACTGTCATCCTGGCCAAGACCATCAAGGGTTATGGCACCGGTGCCGGCGAAGCGAAAAACACTGCGCACAACACCAAGAAAGTCGATGTCGACAGCCTGAAGTTGTTCCGTGATCGTTTCGACATTCCGGTCAAGGACGAAGAACTGGAAAACCTGCCGTTCTTCAAGCCGGAGCCGAACAGCGCCGAAGCCCGTTACCTGGCAGAGCGCCGTACCGCGCTGGGCGGTTTCGTGCCACAGCGTCGCGCCAAGAGCTTCAACATCCCGACCCCGCCACTGGACACTCTCAAGGCGATCCTGGACGGCTCGGGCGACCGTGAAATCTCCACCACCATGGCCTTCGTGCGGATCCTCGCGCAATTGGTCAAGGACAAGGAAATCGGCCCACGCATCGTTCCGATCATCCCGGACGAAGCCCGTACCTTCGGTATGGAAGGCATGTTCCGTCAGTTGGGCATCTACTCCTCCGTCGGCCAGCTCTACGAGCCAGTCGATAAAGACCAGGTGATGTTCTACAAGGAAGACCAGAAGGGCCAGATTCTCGAAGAAGGCATCAACGAAGCGGGCGCCATGAGCTCCTTCATCGCTGCCGGTACTTCGTACTCCAGCCACAACCAGCCAATGCTGCCGTTCTACATCTTCTACTCGATGTTCGGCTTCCAGCGTATCGGCGACCTGGCCTGGGCCGCTGGCGACAGCCGTACCCGTGGTTTCCTGATCGGCGGCACCGCCGGCCGTACCACCCTGAACGGTGAAGGTCTGCAGCACGAAGATGGTCACAGCCACCTGCTGGCTTCCACCATTCCGAACTGCCGCACCTATGATCCGACCTACGGCTACGAGCTGGCGGTGATCATTCAGGACGGCATGAAGAAGATGACCGAAGAGCAGCAGGACGTCTTCTACTACATCACTGTGATGAACGAGTCCTACCAGCAGCCAGCCATGCCGGCCGGTGCCGAAGAAGGCATCAAGAAAGGCATGTACCTGCTCGAGGAAGATACCCGCGAAGCGGCGCACCACGTTCAGCTGATGGGCTCCGGCACCATCCTGCGTGAAGTCCGTGAAGCGGCGAAGATCCTGCGTGAAGAGTTCAACGTCGGTGCTGACGTATGGAGCGTTACCAGCTTCAACGAACTGCGTCGCGACGGCCTCGCTGTTGAGCGCACCAATCGTCTGCACCCTGGCCAGAAGCCTAAACTGAGCTACGTCGAAGAGTGCCTGAACGGCCGTAAAGGTCCGGTCATCGCGTCTACCGACTACATGAAGCTGTTCGCTGAGCAAATTCGTCAGTGGGTCCCGTCCAAGGAATTCAAAGTCCTGGGCACCGATGGTTTCGGCCGTAGTGACAGCCGCAAGAAGCTGCGTCACTTCTTCGAAGTCGATCGTCATTTCGTGGTGTTGGCAGCCCTGGAAGCCTTGGCTGACCGTGGTGACATCGAACCTAAGGTTGTGGCTGAAGCCATCGCCAAGTTCGGTATCAACCCGGAAAAACGCAACCCACTGGACTGCTGAGGAGACACTCTGTGAGCGAACTCATTCGCGTACCTGACATCGGCAGCGGTGAAGGTGAAGTAATTGAACTGTTTGTGAAGGTCGGCGACCGTATCGAAGCCGATCAGAGCATCCTGACGCTGGAATCGGACAAGGCGAGCATGGAAGTGCCTGCGCCGAAGGCCGGTATCATCAAGAGCCTGAAAGTGAAGCTGGGCGATCGCCTGAAAGAAGGCGACGAACTGCTGGAGCTGGAAGTCGAAGGTGCTGCTGCACCTGCCCCTGCGGCTGCCGCTGCGCCGGCTGCCAAGGCTGCACCTGCACCTGCCGCCGCGAAAGCGCCGGCCGCTCCTGCTGCTGCGCCGGCTGTGGCCAGCGTTCAACAAGTGCACGTGCCGGACATCGGTTCGTCGGGCAAGGCCCAGATCATCGAGATCCAGGTCAAGGTCGGCGACACCGTCGAGGCTGATCAGTCGCTGATCACCCTGGAATCCGACAAGGCGAGCATGGAAATTCCATCGCCCGCCGCTGGCGTGGTCAAGGCCATCAGCGTCAAGCTCAACGACGAAGTCGGCACTGGCGATCTGATTCTGGATCTGGAAGTGGCAGGTGCTGCTGCACCGGCCGCGGCCGCGCCAGCTCAGGCTGCTGCGCCTGCTGCCGCTGCCCCGGCGCCAGCCGCTGCGGCTCCAGCGGCTCCGGTTGCCGACACTGTTCAGGATATTCATGTTCCGGACATCGGTTCGTCGGGCAAGGCCAAGATCATCGAAGTCCTGGTCAAGGCTGGCGATACCGTCACCGCCGACCAGTCGCTGATCACTCTGGAATCCGACAAGGCGAGCATGGAAATTCCATCGCCTGCCGCAGGCGTGGTGGAAAGCGTTTCCATCAAGCTGGATGACGAAGTCGGTACCGGCGACCTGATCCTGAAGCTGAAAGTCAAAGGCGCGGCGCCTGCTGCGGCTCCAGCTCCAGCCGCTGCGCCTGCTCCAGCCGCCGCTGCACCTGCTGCTCCGGCACCTGCCGCACCTGCTGCTGCGCCGGCCGCTGCTCCAGCCAAGCCGGGCGCCAAGGTTCACGCCGGCCCTGCCGTGCGTCAACTGGCCCGCGAATTCGGCGTCGAGCTGAGCGCAGTCAGCCCAAGCGGCCCGCACGGTCGTGTGCTGAAAGAAGACGTGCAGGTTTACGTCAAAGCCATGATGCAGAAAGCCAAGGAAGCACCGGCCGCTGCGGCTGGCGCAACCGGCGGCGCGGGCATCCCGCCGATTCCGGTCGTGGACTTCAGCCGCTTCGGTGAAACCGAAGAAGTGCCGATGACTCGCCTGATGCAAATCGGCGCGTCGAGCCTGCACCGCAGCTGGTTGAACATTCCTCACGTGACTCAGTTCGATTCGGCTGATATCACCGACCTGGAGGCGTTCCGCAACGCTCAGAAAGCCGTTGCAGAGAAGGCTGGCGTCAAGCTGACCATCCTGCCGCTGCTGCTCAAATCGTGCGCACACCTGCTCAAGGAACTGCCGGACTTCAACAGTTCGCTGGCGCCAAGCGGCAAAGCGATCATCCGCAAGAAGTACGTGAACATCGGCTTCGCCGTCGACACCCCTGAAGGCCTGTTGGTACCGGTCATCAAGAACGTCGACCAGAAGAGCCTGTTGCAATTGGCAGCCGAAGCCGCTGCGCTGGCCGCCAAAGCCCGCGACAAAAAGCTCACCGCTGACGACATGCAAGGCGCCTGCTTCACCATTTCCAGCCTCGGCCACATTGGCGGCACCGGCTTCACGCCGATCGTCAACGCGCCGGAAGTGGCGATCCTCGGTGTTTCCAAGGCAACCATCCAGCCAGTCTGGGACGGCAAAGCCTTCCAGCCGAAACTGATGCTGCCGCTGTCGCTGTCCTACGATCACCGTGTGATCAACGGCGCCGCTGCTGCACGCTTCACCAAGCGTCTGAGCGACCTGCTGGCGGACATTCGCACTATCCTGCTGTAACACCGGCCGGCCCTCCTTCACCGGAGGGCCAGTCGCGTCCATGTTTTCCGAGCGCCACGCTCGTACCTCAACCCCGTCAATTTGGCGGGGCTTTTTTTGCCCTGAAGAAAAACCTCCCGCTAATGCCCGAAGGCTGCGTTCGCCCGTAGCAGCTGGGCTCTTCCTTCGTACCTTATTCCTACATTCATGGCTTACGCCGCCTACAACTCGAGTCCACTTCCGGCTGATATTTTTAGCGGGTCAATAACTAGGATTAGTTTGGAGACTCTCCAATAGAAACCTCGACAACTTAATCTGCTTAGCTAGCATTACTTCGAATGGATTCGAACATGTTCAAACCGACTGTCGGGCCAATTATTGGCCACACCACAACTAACCATGCCCGCATTTTCTTGCGCGGTGAATTACAGAATGATGCCTTGGTGTTTGCAGGTATTCGTTATCGACGCACGGGGGATGAGCATTGGTCCAAAGGACTCTTTGCAAAACTGAACGTCTTGCGTGACATGTCCGATGTCATTGCCCTCAACAATCTCTCCACCGATACAGACTATGAATACCAGGCGGGTTGGTTCAGCCCCATGAGCCCGGTGCATACCGTGGAGACGGTTCAGGAATTGCCACTGCAATGGCCGCGGGAGATCTACCGTTTTCGCACGCAATCCAGCAAAACCAAGACACCACGGGCCTATATCGTAGGCTCATGCCGTTACCTGCGAATGACCGCCGGCATTGCCTGGGCCCCGCATTTGGGCGACCGGATCTTTGCCTCGATCACAAGCCTGGCGGAACGCGCCGAGCCGCCCATCAGTGCCATGCTGATGACGGGCGACCAAATCTACGTCGATGACCTGAACCTCGTGGCCCCCGACCGGGAATACAAGGACATTCTCAGAAAATACCGCACGGCTTTTTCGCAGCCCCATGTCTCGACGTTAATGTCGGGCGTGCCGACTTACATGATCCTCGACGACCATGAAATTGAAGACAACTGGCCATCCAATAAGAGTAAGTCCGATGCTTACTTATACAAAAATGCCATGGCGGCCTATGAGTTATATCAAGCCAGCCACAGCCCTGCCCATGAATTACTTGCCAACGGACAAGTAAACAGGAAACTTCAACAGTATTGGTATCAATTCTCCGATGGCGATATCGAATGGTTTATCACCGATAGCCGAACCCGACGCAATCTGTCGGCCAGCGACCGGCGCATCCTTGATGAAGAGCAGGAACAGGCGCTGCTCAAATGGCTGATCAACAGCCCGGCCCGGGTCAAATTCGTGGTCACCAGCGTCATGTTCTACCCAGACCGCAAATTTCACGGCGATGACGCCTGGAAAGCCTACCCGGAACAACGATTACGGCTGCTGGAGACGATTCGTACGCAGGGCATCAAGAACGTCTTCTTCATTTCCGGCGATGTTCACGGCTCACTGACCAGTCGCCTGACCCACAGCGGGGTCCCGGATTTCGAAGTTCACACCATCGTGTCTTCACCGCTGTGCAACAGCAAACTGCTGCCGTATGCCAAGGCATCCACGTTCATTCTCGACCAAGCGCTGGCTTGGACAGCCGCGGGAGATTATCGGCATGAGCTGACCAGTGAGGTGATCAGCCAGGATAATTTCGCGCATCTGATCGTCGATACTGAACAGGTTCGCGTCAATTATCATGATCGGGATGGCAAGCGACTGCAGTCGATAAGCATCAAATTGCGTTGATTCCGGAAAAGATCGCAGCCTTGCAGGGGCTGCCGAAGGCTGCGATCTTTTGACTCACAACATTACTTTTCGGCGCCTCGCTGGAGAAATCTTCACGCCTGCCGACATATTCTTATAGCACTTGGCCTTCATGTCTCTTGTCAGTCGGTGTCGCAATGATGCAACCTTGCCGCAGACAACAGAAAAGAGGGCGAGAGCCCGGCGCGATCAGCATATTCGAAGCGAGTTTCCCTCCATATGAAGAGCCAACCCGATGCCGCCAGCCGTATGGTGGCCGAGGTAGTGACACAGTTGCCTGTGCCCTCGCGGCTCGGCATGCTGCGTTTCGAACGGCTGAATGAACCGAGCTGGGCGCTGTTGTTTCTCGACCCCAATTGCGAACGACAGTTTGGCCTGCCGGCAGTGGAGCTCTGTGCTCTGGTCGGCTCGCCCTATGCCAGCCTGATGGAGCCCGAGGCGCGCTATCAACTGCACGACACGATCCAGCAGCAACTCACTGACAGCCCGCATTACCTGATCCGCTACACCCTGCACACCGCCGCAGGCGTACTGAGCCTGCTGGAACTGGGCGAAGCTTACAAACAACACAATCGACACCTGCTGCGCGGCTACCTGATGGTGGTGGACGGTCTGTTCGACGGCGAACCGCTGCTGCCGGCGCTGGACCTGGAAACCCAGAACTCACGTCTGCAAATCGCCCTGGAACTCAATCAGCGCGCCCAGCAGGAACAACTGCTGCACCTGGACCGGGTGCGCGCCCAGCAAGACCTGATTCTGCTGCTGACCCGCCAGCGCTACAGCACCAACAATTCCCTGCAAGAAGCTGCCGAACTGATCACTCGCAGCGCCTGCGACATTTACGAAGTCGACTGCGCCAGCCTGTGGCACCTCGACGGCTCGCTGCTGACGCCGATCTCGGCCTATCACCGTGCCACCCGGGATCGCCAACTGCCGGAACCGATAGACGCCAGTAGTTTCCCCGATTACCTCGACGCCTTGCACGCCGGCCGAGCCATCGACGCCCACAATGCCATGCGCGATCCGCGCACTCGGGAAATGGCAGAACACCTGCGCCCGCGCGACGTCAATGCCATGCTTGACGCCAGCATCCGCGTTGATGGCCAGGTAGTCGGCGTGCTCTGCCTGGAGCAGATCGGTGCGACCCGCGCCTGGCAGTCGGATGAAATCGCCTTTGCCGGCGAGCTGGCGGATCAGTTTGCCCAGGTGATCAACAACCATAACCGTCGCACCGCCACCAGCGCCCTGCACTTGTTCCAGCGTGCGGTGGAGCAAAGCGCCAACGCCTTTCTGCTGGTCAATTGCGACGGCGTGGTGGAGTACGTCAACCCAAGCTTTACCGCGATCACCCAGTACACCACCGAGGAAGTCCACGGCCAACGGCTGTCGGAATTGCCGGCGCTGGAAAACCTCAGCGAACTGCTGTTCGATGCGCCGTCGGCGCTGGCCAAAAGCAATAGCTGGCAGGGCGAGTTCAAGAGCCGGCGTAAAAACCTCGAACCCTACTGGGGCCAGTTGTCGATTTCCAAGGTCTATGGCGACAACCGCGAACTGACGCACTACATCGGCATCTACGAAGACATTACCCAGACCAAGCTCGCCCAGCAGCGCATCGAGCGCCTGGCCTATACCGACAACCTGACCAACCTCGGCAATCGCCCGGCGTTCATCCGCAACCTCGATGAACGCTTCGCCCGAGACAGCGATACACCGATCAGCCTGCTGCTGGTGGACATCGACAACTTCAAACGCATCAACGACAGTCTCGGCCACCAGACTGGCGACAAATTATTGATCAGTCTGGCGCGACGCTTGCGCAACAGCCTGAGCCCGAGCGGTAGCCTGGCGCGTTTCGCCAGTAACGAATTCGCAGTGCTGCTGGACGACACTGACCTTTCGGCTGGTCAGCAGGTCGCCAACCAATTGCTGGCAACCCTCGACAAGCCGATGTTTGTCGACAACCAGTTGATCAGCGTCACCGGCTCCGTGGGCTTGGCCTGCGCCCCGCTGCATGGTCGCGACCCACAGACGCTGATGCGCAACGCCGGCCTGGCGCTGCACAAAGCCAAGGCCAACGGCAAACACCAAGTACAGGTGTTCACCGAAACACTGAACGCCGAGGCCAGCTACAAACTGTTCGTCGAGAACAACCTGCGCCGCGCCCTGACCCAAAACGAGCTGGACGTGTTCTACCAACCCAAGCTGTGCCTGCGCAGCGGTCGCTTGCTGGGCATGGAAGCGCTGCTGCGCTGGAATCATCCGGAAAAGGGCATGATCCGCCCGGACCAGTTCATCAGCGTCGCCGAAGAAACCGGGCTAATCATCCCGATCGGCAAATGGATCGCCCGCCAGGCCTGCCGCATGAGCAAAGACCTGACCGCCGCCGGCCTCGGTAATCTGCAAGTGGCGATCAATCTGTCGCCCAAGCAGTTCTCCGACCCGGACCTGGTGGCGTCCATCGCCAACATCCTCAAGGAAGAAGCGCTGCCGGCCAATCTGCTGGAGCTTGAATTAACGGAGGGGCTGCTGCTGGAAGCCACCGAAGACACGCACTTGCAACTCGACCAACTCAAGCGTCTGGGCCTGACCCTGGCGATGGACGACTTTGGCACCGGTTACTCGTCACTCAGTTACTTGAAAAAATTCCCGATCGACATCATCAAGATCGATCGAAGCTTCATCCACGAAATCCCGGACAACCAGGACGACATGGAAATCACCTCCGCGGTAATCGCCATGGCCCACAACCTGAAACTCAAGGTCGTGGCTGAAGGCATCGAGACGGCCGAGCAGCTTGCGTTTTTGAGGCGTCACCGCTGCGACGTCGGCCAGGGCTACCTGTTCGACCGACCGATCCCCGGCACAGAGCTGATCGAAAAGCTCAAACGCTACCCGCGCGGCCCGATCGTCTGAGCACACCGCAATCTCTGTGGGAGCGAGCCTGCTCGCTCCCTCTTTTTGGGTAGTGATTAACTTGGCATCATTCGGCACACTGGCGGTCTGTGTATTTACATCTCAACCAAACTGAGAGGACTGATCATGGTTCTGCGCTCGGAAATTCTGGTGAACAAAAACGTGCTCCCGACTAAAGAACAAGCTCTGCCTGGCCGCGAAACCCCAATGACCGTGCCGGAAAAACACTTCGTCCACGATGCCCCGCTGCTGGGCCCGTTTGCGATGGACGTGGATTTCGCGATCTTCGGCCTGGGTTGCTTCTGGGGCGCGGAGCGCAAGTTCTGGCAGCGCGAAGGCGTGGTCAGTACGGCGGTGGGTTATGCCGGCGGCTTTACGCCGAACCCGACGTATGAAGAAGTCTGCTCGGGCCTGACCGGCCATAGCGAAGTCGTGCTCGTGGTCTACGAGCCGGCAAAAGTCAGCTACGAAGAGCTGCTGAAGATGTTCTGGGAACTGCACAACCCGACCCAGGGCATGCGCCAGGGCAACGACATCGGCACTCAGTACCGCTCGGTGATCTATGCCACCAACCCGACTCAACTGGCTGCGGCCAAGCACAGCGAGCAAGTGTTCCAAGCCGAGTTGACCAAGGCTGGCAAAGGCACCATCACCACCGAAATCGAAGAAGCCCCGACGTTCTACTTCGCCGAGGCGTATCACCAGCAGTACCTGGCCAAAAACCCTGAAGGCTATTGCGGGATTGGCGGTACAGGCGTGACTTGCCCGATCTGATTTTCTGGCCCTAAAAGCATCGCGGGCAAGCATCGCGCCTACACCTGTAGGAGCGAGGCTTGCCCGCGAAGGCGTCCTCTCAAACGCCATCAATGCATCTGATCAGACGATCAACTCTCGGCAATCAACCAATCCATCTGCCACCCACCTTGGGTCTGCCCAAGCTTCTTGGACAACCACGGCAGCAACTCACGCAATTCCTCTTCCAGCCCCCACGGCGGATTCGCAATCGCCAACCCCGAGCCATTCAGACTGTTAGGCGTATCCAACGGATGCACCAGCAACTCCACCCGCAACAACTTCGGTGCGCCCGTGCCGGCCAAATCCTGATAGAACCGTCGCAACATGCGCTGATCCTTCACCGGGTACCAGATCGCCGCCACCGTCTGCCGCATCCGGCCAATCGCCTCTTTCAAAGACGCCGCACAACGCTGCATCTCATCAAGCTGCTCGAACGGCGGATCAATCAACATCACCGCCCGCTTCTCCTGCACCGGCAACATTGCCCGCGGCACATGCCAGCCTTCGCCCAAGTGCACCTTCACCCGACGATCACCGGCCATGTTGTCCTTGAGCAGCAAGCCGTCTTCAGGGTGCTTCTCGTTGAGCATCAACCGATCCTGCGGCCGCGTCAGCCGCCGAGCCAACTCCGGCGACCCCGGGTAATAGCGCAACTGGCCATCCGGGTTCATGTCGTGCAGCACCTTCATGTAATCGGCGGTCAACGCCGGCAAATCCGGCTGATCCCACAACCGCGCGATCCCTTCCAGGTACTCACCGGTACGACTGGCCTGATCGCCCTGCAGGTCATACAGACCAATGCCGGCGTGAGTGTCGAGATAGGCAAACGGCTGCTCCTTGCGCGACATCAGGGCGATGAGGCGGGTCAAAGTCAGGTGTTTGAACACATCGGCGTGATTGCCGGCATGGAAGGCGTGACGATAATTCATGATTGCTCCTGCGAAGGCCGGGAAGTTTACCTTGTACGGCGCAGAACGTCAGGGGTTGGTGGCTGAGCGGGCAATCCTGATGCTCTACACGGTGATCGTTCCCACGCTCCGCGTGGGAATGCCTCAAGGGACGCTCCGCGTTCCAGCCACACCACCGCTGTGGAGCCAGACACCGATGTGACGCAGTGCGTCACGGGCTGCATTCCCACGCAGAGCGTGGGAACGATCTTTCAGCAGTCTTACTCCGAAGGCCGAGCCCGCAACCGCCGCCCAATCACATCCAGCACATCACACCCATCGCGCAATGGAATGGCGCAGAGCAAGGCAAAGTCACTGAGAATGAAGGACTCACACTCGACTGAACCGCGCATCGACATGTTCTCAAGCACCTGGGTGACGGCGCGAATTCGATAGCTGGCGGCATCGTATAAAACATCGAGCGGCGCGTGGGTATCGACGAACAGCGTGGGCATGTCGGTGCAGTTGCCGGTTAGGGCCATGAAGCGGTTGTCGGGATGGGGGATTGGTTTTTCGTAGGGTGGATCGGGGTGAAGACTTTTCATTTTTTATACTCGTGAGCAGTAAATATGAACTGCCAACAGTCCTCCTACAGACTTGGGTGGCAGCCGTACGCGGGAGTAGGAAACCGAGTGCTCACGAACCTCAGCCACGCCGAAGCGTGTCCCGCGCACAGCCGCCGCGAACGATCTTACGGACACATATTAAGTGCCGCAATCAAACGACAGCGCTGATGCGCGGTGAGCAATCAGGGTTCCTACACCCTGCCACTGCATTTGCAGCGACAGCCAAAGACTATCCATGGATCTCACTTCGCACCAGTTCATGGAAACCGCTACGATTTGAAGGAAACTTCCGACGACCTTGCCCAGAAATTTCCGCTGTCATCAGGAGAAATCGAAACAATGCCTAATCAGTCCGTAGTACTGGCGATCAATGCACTTAGAGTTCGACGCTTGGGATTCCAGATCGTAAGACACCAGACACCCCACCATTCCAATCCCATATCAAAGTAATCACTCCATGGTTCTACACTTGAAGTGGAGGCCTCATCAACATGCAGCCCCGAACTAAGCTCCTTTACCCAATTCAATACTGAAACATCATCCTGCTCATTTAACCCTAGAATTTCGCACCATTCGTGAAAGACCTCCTTGGCCTCCTGTTCCCCCCTTTTAAATTGAGCACGATACGGGGGGTTTATAAAACAAGCGTAAAGCACTAACTCTTCAAAAATATCGGTATTATCGGTCAACGTCAGGCTCTGCACCTCCTTCCGACTTAGTGGAGTAGCTGTGGCACTCTCTAAATCCCAACTAATCAGCGGCTCAGGAAGTTCTTTATACTTTGGATCCTTGATGAGATTTCCGTGCCACTCCAGAACCTCCTTCATCAGCACTCCGTGAAGTGCAATCAAGGCCTGTCGATGAGTGCCTTCGTCAACTAGAGCAGTTGGCTCAGACCCAAGGACCAAGAATCTGAAAACACATCCCGCGCCATCCATTCGCTCACGCAATGCTTTACTCTTTTCTTCTTCAATCACTTTCAACACAGACAAAACCACCCTCTAAACAAAGAAAAAAGTCAAACCACCTCCAACCCCCTTCACCAAGTTGCTTGATCCTCAAGGCCGGCCTTATCGATATCTTCTTTCCACGCCTCGCTTGCCAATCGATATATATCTTCAAAAAAACCACGAGGATTGTCTATTTCTGTTTCATCCCAAGCGAGTGCGCTGTACTCATCATAATCGCTTTCAAACTGTGCAGAAAAATCAAAATTTGGTTGCTGTAAAACCCCCTCAAGCATTTTAAAAATTACGAATCTGTGCCGATAGGTTAAATAGTCAAAATCCGGAATTATGAATTTTTTTATTATCTCTTCTCGCTCATCTTGCTTGTTAGGGTTGTAAACCCACAAAGCCTCGCCGAGCGTTTCTTCTCGGTCATAGATTGATATCCCGGCAAGAATATAGGAGAGCTGTGGCTCATATGGAATATCTACAAACGGATGCGTCAACATTTTATTTAACCTCTCGAGGAAATGCTGTGAACGGACGCTTTACATTTTTCCTATCAAACTTTATTTCTGCACCATCAAGGGTTTCTACATATCGAGGATTATCTAGATCTTTATTGTTAGGTTTGTATCCACGCCCTGCGCCCGGCAATTTCATTCTGACAAAGGGATTCTGCTCACTGTCATAACCAGTCGGCTCAGGCACATCACGGTGCATTTTGGACAAGGCATAGCTTATTGCACGATATTGCATCGTCCAGCTACTGAATTGAGAGCTTGGCCTGATAGGTCCTCTCACACCTTTTTTCGTCGGATGAGAACCATCAATCGACCGCTGCTTCAAAGCTTTATCGTCAATCTCTGGACCATGCTTTTCAACTGAATGCATTTTGTATTCTCTGTTCCACTTTAATACCTGACGCTTGGCTTCCTCCTCAGTTTTAGGCTCAGTGTGATTCGCCTTAGGAAGCTTTGGAGAACCTTTATTTACGGCGGGTTTACTAGAGTCAACAGATAACGGACAGCCTTCCTTTTTCTTATTGTTCGGCGGTGGGCAGTTCGTCGAGCTCAACCCCAACGGATCAACCCACCCCGTCGGATTCGGCGTGTACTGGTACTGGTTCAGCCCACCCGCCAACTTGATCGGATCCGGCGTCAGGTACCGACCAATATCCGGATCATAGTACCGATGCCGGTTGTAATGCAGGCCGCTCTCAACGTCGAAATACTGCCCCTGAAACCGCAGCGGCTGATCGAGTTGCTCGCCCCCACCGAACGCCAGATGCGTGACCTTGCCGTAGGCGTTGTACTTCGCCGACCAGACAATCTCGCCGCCGTAATCCGTCAGCTCCTGCGGTGTGCCGAGGTGATCCAGTTGGTAATAGAACGGGCAGGCTTTTTTCGGGCCTTTGCCGTCGAGCATGGCCAGCGGGCGGAAGCTGCCGGGGTCGTAGACGTAGCTGCGGTAGTGCTCGCGGCTGCTTTCGGCGATGAGGTTGTCACCCTGCCAGAAGAACTCGGTGGTTTTGCCATCGACGGTTTTCTTGATGCGACGGCCGAAGGCGTCGTAGCGGTAACTGGAACAACGACCGTCCGGGGTGGTGACGCCGATCAGCCGGTGCTGGCAGTCGTAGCGGTATTCGGTGACGAGTTTTTGCGCGGTGCCGCGATGTTCGCGGATGAGGTTGCCGAAGGCGTCGTAGTCGTAGTGGCGGTCGCCTTGCATCAGAAGACGATTACCCAGCACCTTCGTGGCACCGGGCCGGTCCTGCATCAGCAGGTTGCCGGCCGGGTCGTGGGCGAAGGACTCAGGTGGGTCGTCGCGGGTGTGACGCAAGCGGGTCAGGCGGTCGAGCGGGTCGTACTGGTAGTTGCGCTGGCCGTGGCGGGTGTCGGCGATGTGGTCGAGATTGCCGTTGAGGCCGTAGGCATAGTCGCGGCGGTAGAGGTTTTTTTGCTGTTGGCTGACGGCGTGGGCCTTCAAACGGCCTTGGTCGTCGTAGGCATATTCACTGAGCAACAGGCCCTGCTGACGGTTTTGTTCGCGTCCGAAGGCAAATTGGTGAGTGGTGAGCCGCGCGCCATTGAGGTCGATGGCCGTCAGCGCGCCGCCCTTGGCGTGGTGGTAATCGAGTTTGCTGGTGTCTGGCAGGCGCAGGCGGTTGAGCTGGCCGCAGGCGTCGTAGCGGTAACGCAAGGTGCCCCAGCCCTGATGTTCGGTGATCAGGCGATCCTGCTGGTCGTACTCGAATTCCAGCGGATGGTCGTGGCCGTCATCGACGCTGGTCAGTCGGCCCAACGAGTCGTAGCGGTAGTCGATCTGGAGGCCATCGGGCAGGGTCTTGGTCAGCAAACGCCCAACTGAGTCCCGCTCATAAGCCGTGATCAGTTCTGAGCCGTCATCGCCGAATTCGGTTTTTTCCAGCAGGTGGCCGTTGAGGTCATAGACGTACGCGGTGCGGCGACCGTCGAAGCCGGTTTCCTGTCGGATCAATCCGCTGGGCGTGTAGTCCAGCTGATAGGTCTCGCCGGATTCGTTTTCGATTTCCGTCAGCAGCAGCTGTGCGTTGTCGTAGCGATAACGCAGTTGCGTGCCATCAGGATTGATCCGGCGGCTGACCAGGTGCAAATCGTCGGCGTATTCATAGCGAGTGACGCGGCCCAGTTCATCGCGTTCGGCGGTGATCTTGCCGTAGGCGTTGTAGCTGAAGGCGCGAGTGGCACCGGTAGGCAAAATCGTCTGAGTCAGTCGGCCAACGGCGTCCCATTGGTAACGGATGACGGCATCGTGTTCGTCCTGACGGGTAATCTGCCGCCCCAGCGCATCGTAGGAAAAGCGTCGCTGCCCGCCATCCGGCAAGGTCTCTTCGAGCAGTTGCCCCAAGGCATTCCAGACGAAGACATGGCGGCTGGTGTCCGGGTAGCGGATCGACAGCAAGCGCCCCTGAGGGTCGTAGTGGTAATGGGTGACGTGGCCGTCGGGATCGGTGGCCTCGGTCACATCGCCCTGCGCATTGCGCTGGTATTTCCATACGGCTTTACCGCGATAGCGCGCATGCAGGAAACCGTTGCGATACTCGTAGGCCGTTGGCTCGTCTTCTGGCGGAATCAGCGCCACCAACCGTCCGACTTCGTCATAACGGTATTCGGTAACGGCGCCGAGCGGATCCTGCTCGGCCACCAACCGGCCCTGCTCGTCGTAGGCCTTGAGCTGTTCACCACCGTCCAGCCCGACCTTGCGCACCAGCCGCGCCCGATCGTCGTGGACGTAAACCTCTTGGCTGCCGTCGACGTTGTGGACGGTAACGCTGCCCTGGTCATCCCAGACATAGCACGCATCCATCTGCGCAAACGACGCCCAGTGCCGGACGCAGCGCGCCGCCTTGCCGGAGCGTTCCCACGCCCAGAAGAAACTCGCGCCACCGGCCAGTTGCCGCTGCAGGATCACGTGCCGGTCGTCGTAGTCGTAACGCTCGCTTTCCCCGGCGGCGTTGCTCGCTTCGATCAGTTGATCGCGCTCGTCGTAGCGGTAACTGACCAGCGTTTGTTCGGTTTGCCAGGCTTCGTCGAGGGTCTGCGCCGGGACAAACACCTGGTAGTCGACGGCGATCAGGTGGGCGCGGTCGTAACGCAACCGCAAGGCGCGGCCCGCGCCGTTGTCGAGGCGTTGGATACGCTCCTGACGGTCGCGGGTGATGCGCAGGCGGTTGTCGTAGGCGTCGCTGATCGCCGTCAGCCGACCGTTATGAAAGTGGTAGAAACGTGTGTCGTCGCCAGCCTGGGCGAGGATCAGTTCTTCGGGGGCATCACCGAGATAAATCGCCGCACGAGAGAGGCTGTTGTGGATCGCCGGGCGTTCAGCGGACGGGATAGGGAACGTGGTGCGACGGTTTTCGTGGTCGATCCAGACGACATGTTTATCGTCCAGCTCCAACCGCTGCGCCAATGAATGGCTCCAGCCCCAGCCCAGCCCGCAATCGATCTCCACTGCGCTGGTGCGGTACAACCGGGTGAAGGCAAACGGCAGCAGCCCATCCAGCGAACCGTCGGTCAGGGTCAGCAGCTCTTCGCCGGTAACCATCGACACCGGGCATTTATTGGTCGCGGTTTTATCGGCGGAATCGGCGGAGTCGCCGTTGGGGTTGGTGGCCTGCTTCGAGACGTTGTCGTGGTGTTCGTCTTTTTTCAGCGTGGTGTTGCGCCGGGCATCCCAACGCAGTTGCATCCGGCCTTTTTTCAGTCCCGCTGCAACACCGCGCGCGGCGACTTTTTTATAGCGGTCGACGTACTCAATGAAGTTGTTGATGATCGCGACCATCGACTTCACGAAGCCCATTGCGGCCTGAAAAATCTGCGCGCTGTACTTGGCCAGACGCACTGTCAGCCAGGCAATGCCTACCCCAACGACACTCAGCACCAAGCCAATTAACAAGTCGATGACCAAGCCGACCACGACCTTTGAAATGGCTTCAGCTGAGGACCCGGCAAGTTGCGAAGGTGGCAATGCTTCGAGCCATAGCACTGCGGTGCGTACCAGCAAACACAGTGCTGCCTCGTCGCTGGCCAGCAACATGGCTTTTTCCATTTTGTCTGGGGCAGTGACGGCCAGATTGGCGAGTTGACCGGCACTTTCACCGAGCTTTTTGGCAAAGGCGTTGGGGTCTTTCAGGATGTCGGTGAGTTCACCAATGCCATCCCAAACAGCCTGAATCGCAGCCCAACCTCCCGCGAGCACTCCATTACCCACTGCTGCCAACGAAGCTGATGTCGATTGCTGCGACCACTGCGGCTTGAAACCCTCCCACTCCTTGCGTAGCCAGCCCTCCAGCTCTGTGGTCAGGCCGTCGTATGAGGAGAACAGATCATCGATTTGGTCCGGGGTAACTTCACTTTGAACATGAACGCGATAGAACTTGCCGGGTAAGCCTTCGAACTGTCCTTTACCGTTTTCATCGAGCGTCACAGGCGTCGACTTACCGCCATCCATGGCAATCACATCGACCTGAATATTCCCCAACGGAATGTCATAAACCGATTCAAATTTGCTCTCGATTTCCAGAATCCCGCCGTCCGGACACTGCGCAACGCTGGAGAAAAAATCGTCATCGCGACTACTGACTGACTTGCTGGTACTACCCAGCTTGATCTTCCGATCCATGTCCATCAGCGACGGCATATCCAGCGCCCGGCTGACCCTGTCTGCATTCCGGCTCAAGAAGCTGCCAAGTTGCTGGCGATACAAACTCAAGGTGTCTTTGAAACCGTCGAGCTCCTGCTCGATGCGTTCGATCTGATCCATCAGTCCAGCTCCGATATCAGGTAATCCACCAAGGCTGATTTCGGTGCTTGAGGCAGGTCCGGCGCTTGCAAAAAGATCGCAACTTTGTGCCGCAATACACGCTCTGAGAACGCCTCATATAAATCAGGCCGGTCCTCGCTCAACCACTTCATCAAGTTGTTGATGCGGGTTGTGACGGACTCAGTGGCGAGGTGTTTGAGGAGCGATTCAGAAACTTCCCACCACGGGGAAACCCTGGAGGTTTTCAATGCACTGCCACCGATATCGAGCGGTTGCTCATTGATCAAACAACGGTCGATGACGGGCATTAACTGCGTAGCGTTAAAGTCGGCAGACTGCAGAATCGGCAGCACATAGCGCCCATCCCAGAACCGAAAAAACACCTTGTCGCCGTTGGGCAGCAGCGCTTGCGTGAGAGAACAAAAATGCTCGACCAGAACCTCTGAAGCGGCTGAAGAAACCGCTAGCCAACCCCAGTCACGAGACTCAGTAGCAGCAACCCACTCCAGAAACTCACTGCCAGCAGCGACGATTCCGACATAGGGCATCACCGCTTCCCACTCGGCATACGCGGTGTCGGCCCAGATCGGGCTCGGCGCTTGAGCGGTGATTGAGCGTTGCCAGGCTTTGAACGGCTCAGCAGCACTGGCACTACTGAAAATCGCGAACAGTTGCTCCGCCGGTTGCAGCGGCTGGCGCTCCAGCCAGGCGTGAGGTGACAAGGCATCAGGCGGCACAAACACCGTCCTTGCAGCGCTCGCATTCTTCGCAGAATGGCGCGTCGCTTTGCAGGCTGAGTATTTGTGCGGCACTGAGCAGCGCCGCCGGGGCGGCTGCGAGTTTCAACGGCACATCCGGCAGGCTCGGCGCAGCAGCCATGGCCGCCATCGGTGCGCCGCCGACCTGAATCGGCACGCTGCTGAAAATCCCGCCGGGGCCGATATTGATCCACTGCCCGCCCGCTTGAATGGTGGCACTGGCGCCGCCGTCGATGAGCACTTGCTGGCCGGCGCTGACGTGGAATTGCTGACTGGCATTGAGCGCCTGACTGGTCACGCGAATGTGCCGGTCGCCGACCACTACCAAGTGATCGTCCAGCCGCACTTCGGTCTGGCGCTGACCGTGGGTGATGCGTTTTTCGTCAGCCTTCAACTCATGGCGGGCGGTGCCGGTGACGACGATGCTGCGCTGGTTGTCGACCTGCACTTGTTGATCGTTCAGTACATGCTGAGTCCAGTTTCGCTGGGCGCGCAGGTAGATTTCCTCGGCGCCTTTGCGATCCTCGATGCGCAATTCGTTGTAACCGCCGCCACCGGGACTACTTTGACTGCGGAAAATGCTGCGGGTCTTGTCCGCCGGCAGATCGAGTGGCACCGGGGTGGCCGCGTTGGGCAGGCAACCCATGACCAGCGGCTTGTCGGCATCTGCGTCGACGAATCCCACCAGCACTTCCATGCCGACGCGCGGAATCATCACGCTGCCGTAACGGTCGTGCGCCCAGCCAGTGGCAACGCGCAACCAGCAACTGGAATGCTCGTTGAGCTGACCGTCACGGTCCCAGGCGAACTGAACCTTGACTCGACCGTACGCGTCGCAATGGATTTCGCTGTCAGTCGGGCCGGTGACCACGGCCGGCTGATAGCCAAGCATGCGCGGTTTTTCTGGCCCCAGCGGCGGGCGAAAAAAAACATCCCACGGCGTCGCCAGAAAGGTATTGCGATAGCCCTGAAAATCATCCGGGCTGTCGCTGGTGGCCGACTCTTCCAGCACTTGCGGCTGGCGGCCATGGTGTTCAATTTCAGTGATCAACCACAGGTCATTCCACGTCTGACGCGGGTGTTCGGCGAGGCGTAGGAAATGCCCACTGACTAAAGCAGATTCATCGCCGCAACCTTCGGCCTGGCGATAATCTGCCACGTGGCGCTCCAAGGCCCGTTGAGCCAGATGCTTGCCGTGCTCGCGATCGCTGAATTGGCCGGGGAAGTGATAGTCCTCAAGCACCGGGCGCTGCTCGCTGTCGAGGCGGCTTTCGAGTTGCAAACGCGGTTTATGGAAGTCGTAGTCCCGGCGCGTGACTGCCGTAGTCCGTGTTTCCAATCGCACGCTGAAACGCTTGATCGCTGGCGTATCTGCCGCCATTCCACTGCCCGGCAGATACAGCGTCGGCTCGGGCAGCCGGGGGAAAACCGTCTGATCATCGCCGAACACCAACAGATGCCCGTCGGGGCTGTGCTGGAAGTGGTAATGAATGCCGACTTCTGCACATAACCGCTGGATGAACGCCAGATCGCTTTCGGCGTACTGCACGCAATACTCGCGATCGGAGTAGTCGCTGCCGAGTCTGAACTCAAAGGCATCCCGCTGGATGCCATGGTCTTTGAGAACCTCCTCGACGATGGTCGGCACGTTTTTGCGCTGGAAGATTCGCTGATTGATACGCCGAGCAAGGTACGCCAGACGCGGTACGAGACTGATTTGGTACCCCGTCAGACGTTGGCCGGAATCGCTCTGGCCAACCCGATAAATCTGACCATGAATACCGGAACCTTGTGCATCGAAACTCAGAAACGCCTGACGATGCAGCAGGCTTTCGAGATCAATGTCGGGCCGTTCGCTGACCAGTTCCAGGTCAAAGCGGTAGGGCTGGCTGATGGCTTCCTTGCCCGTGAACTCAAGTACCTTGAGCTCATTCTGGACGCCGTCGAGGGTCAACGTGAAACGCGGTTGATTGGCAGGCGCGAACATCCGATGTGTCTCTGCAGAATGAAGGCGGGCGATTCTGCATGAGCGACAAGAGGTGTTGACGGAGGGACAAGGAAATCAGATTTGTCCTGTTTTTTTAGGGATCTTTCCTTCAAAAATCGGGATGTTGGGCTACAGACATTCCCCGCAGAAGTAGTGTGTTGCTGCGAAGAGGCCAGCACTGACACCAAACCTTTCCCCCAAAACAAAAAAACGGCCCGCCTCCAAAAGGAAGCGGGCCGTTTTCATATTCAGCGAAAGATCAGAGCATCAGCTCATCCCCATCACTGGTTCAGGCGGAAATCCTTCTCGGCCGCGGCAAAGCGCTGAAGCATACCAGCGGTCGGGGTGCCCATTTTGCTGACGAAGTAGATCGCCAGGCTGGCGAAGATGAAACCAGGGATGATTTCGTACAGGCCCAGCAGTTCGAAGTGTTTCCAGACGATCACGGTGATCGCGCCGACCAGGATACCGGCCAGTGCGCCGTTGCGGGTCATGTCTTTCCAGATCACGGAGATCAGGACAACTGGACCGAACGCAGCACCGAAACCAGCCCAGGCGTAGCTGACCAGACCCAGGACACGGTTTTCCGGATTTGCCGCCATAGCAATGGCGATCAGGGCAACCAACAGCACCATGGCGCGGCCGACCCAGACCAGCTCAACCTGGGAAGCGCTTTTACGCAGGAAGGTTTTGTAGAAGTCTTCAGTCAGGGCGCTCGAGCACACCAGCAGTTGGCAGCTCAAGGTGCTCATCACCGCCGCCAGAATGGCCGACAGCAAGATACCGGCAACCCATGGGTTAAACAGGATTTTCGCCAGTTCGATAAACACACGCTCGTGGTTTTCGCTCACGGGCATGGCCACGGCAGGGTTTGCCGAGAAGTAAGCGATGCCGAAGAAACCTACAGCGACGGTGCCGCCCAGGCACAGAATCATCCAGGTCATGGAGATGCGACGAGCGTTGGCGATCGACTTGACCGAATCCGCCGCCATGAAGCGCGCCAGGATGTGCGGCTGGCCGAAGTAGCCCAAGCCCCAGCCCATCAGCGAGATGATGCCGATGAAAGTGGTGTTTTTCAGCATGTCGAAGTTGCTTGGATCTTGTGCTTCGATCGCCAGGAAGGTGGTGTCGATGCCGCCAGTCGCCAGCAGCACGATGATCGGCGTTAGCAACAAGGCGAAGATCATCAGCGTGGCTTGTACGGTGTCAGTCCAGCTCACTGCCAGGAAACCACCGACGAAGGTGTAGGCAATCGTCGCCGCAGCACCGGCCCACAGCGCTGTCTCGTAGGACATGCCGAAGGTGCTTTCGAACAGACGGGCGCCGGCCACGATGCCGGAAGCGCAATAGATGGTGAAGAACACCAGGATCACGACCGCAGAGATGATCCGCAGCAGGCCGCTTTTGTCTTCGAAACGGCTGGCGAAATAGTCCGGGAGGGTCAGCGCATCGCCGTTGTGCTCGGTCTGCACGCGCAGACGGCCGGCGACGAACAGCCAGTTCAGGTAAGCACCGATGATCAGGCCGATGGCGATCCAGCTTTCGGAAAGACCGGACATGTAGATAGCGCCCGGCAGGCCCATCAGCAACCAGCCGCTCATGTCGGAAGCACCGGCAGAAAGCGCGGTCACGACGCTGCCCAGGCTACGACCACCCAGAATGTAGTCAGAAAGGTTGTTGGTGGAGCGATAGGCCATCAAGCCGATCAGCACCATTGCTGCGATGTAGATCACGAACGTGATCAGGGTTGGATTGCTTACGCTCATTGAGTTACGCCCTGGCATTGTTTTTATGTAACGGCGGCTAGTGAACTGCTCGCAAACGACGACGTTTGACAGACGATTCCGGATCCCGCGCATTTATGACTGATGTTTCCCCAGGAAAGCCATCAGCCGGCACACCGATCTTTTTGACTGGTTGCACCTTGGCCGCGAATGCTATTCAACAAAGCAAATAAGGTGCAACCAGTTTCGCGCGAATAAGTTGCACCTAGTCGGATTTTCTTGCAAAGGGTCGGTTTTTGCTCCTTTTTGGGGCGTTTTTCGGGTTGCGCTAGAAGTAAAAGCACCAAGCAGGCACGGGCCCGATGTACCAGAATTGATTTCCTGACGAGCTGCTGGTTGTTCCGAGAAAAAAAGGGTTGCACCCGGTTGCACCTCGATCGACGCACAGCTAATCTTGCCGGCAGCTGATGCCACGCGGTCGTGGCAAACATGAGGATAAAAATATGGCTACCACCACTCTTGGGGTCAAACTTGACGACCCGACCCGCGAACGCCTCAAGGCCGCCGCGACCTCGATTGATCGCACGCCGCACTGGCTGATCAAGCAGGCAATTTTCAATTACCTGGAAAAACTCGAGGGTGGTGCAACCCTGTCCGAGCTGAACGGTTTGAACGGTAAGGAAGTTGACGAAGCGGGCGAGCTCCACGTCGATCACGCGCATCAATGCTTCCTGGAGTTCGCTGAAAGCATCCTGCCGCAATCGGTGCTGCGCGCTTCTATCACTGCCGCCTACCGTCGCCCGGAACCTGAAGTGGTGCCGATGCTGATCGAGCAGGCGCGCCTGCCAGCCACGATGGCCGAAGCCACTAACAAGCTCGCCGCCTCGATTGCCGAGAAACTGCGCAATCAGAAGAGCGCCGGCGGCCGTGCCGGGATTGTTCAGGGCCTGTTGCAGGAATTTTCCCTGTCATCCCAGGAAGGCGTGGCACTGATGTGCCTGGCCGAAGCGCTGCTGCGCATACCGGATAAGGGCACCCGTGACGCCCTGATTCGCGACAAAATCAGCACCGGCAACTGGCAGCCGCACTTGGGCAACAGCCCGTCATTGTTCGTCAACGCCGCCACTTGGGGCTTGCTGCTGACCGGCAAACTGGTTTCCACGCACAACGAGGCTGGTTTGACTTCGTCGCTGAGCCGCATCATCGGCAAGAGCGGTGAGCCGATGATCCGCAAGGGCGTCGACATGGCCATGCGCCTGATGGGCGAGCAGTTCGTGACCGGCGAAACCATCGCCGAAGCCCTGGCCAACGCCAGCAAGTTCGAAGCCAAGGGCTTCCGCTATTCCTACGACATGCTGGGTGAAGCTGCACTCACCGAACACGATGCGCAGAAGTACCTGGCCTCGTACGAACAAGCCATCCACTCGATAGGCAAAGCCTCTCACGGTCGTGGGATTTATGAAGGTCCAGGCATTTCGATCAAGCTGTCCGCCTTGCACCCGCGTTACAGCCGCGCCCAGTACGAGCGCGTGATGGACGAGCTGTACCCGCGCCTGCTGTCGCTGACTCTATTGGCCAAGCAATACGATATAGGCCTGAACATCGACGCCGAAGAAGCCGACCGCCTTGAGCTGTCGCTGGATCTGCTGGAGCGCCTGTGCTTCGAGCCGCAACTGACCGGCTGGAACGGTATCGGTTTCGTGATCCAGGCTTACCAGAAGCGTTGCCCGTACGTGATCGACTACGTGATCGACCTGGCTCGCCGCAGCCGTCATCGCCTGATGATTCGTTTGGTGAAAGGCGCGTACTGGGACAGCGAAATCAAGCGCGCCCAGGTCGAAGGTCTGGAAGGTTATCCGGTCTACACCCGCAAGGTGTACACCGACGTTTCCTACATCGCGTGTGCTAGAAAACTGCTGTCGGTGCCGGAAGTCATTTATCCGCAGTTCGCCACGCACAATGCCCACACGCTGTCGGCCATCTACCACATCGCCGGTCAGAACTATTACCCGGGCCAGTACGAGTTCCAATGCCTGCACGGCATGGGTGAACCGTTGTACGAACAGGTTGTAGGCAAAGTCTCCGAAGGCAAGCTGAACCGTCCGTGCCGCGTGTATGCACCGGTCGGCACCCACGAAACATTGCTGGCGTACCTGGTGCGTCGTCTGCTGGAAAACGGCGCGAACACCTCGTTCGTCAACCGTATCGCCGACCAGTCTATTTCGATTCAGGAGCTGGTGGCCGATCCAGTGGCCAGCATCGAGCAGATGGCGACGCTGGAAGGCGGCTTCGGCCTGCCGCACCCGCGTATCCCGCTGCCGCGTGATCTTTATGGGGCCGAGCGCGCCAACTCCAGCGGCATCGACATGGCCAACGAACATCGTCTGGCTTCGCTGTCGTGTGCTTTGCTGGCCACCGCTCATAACAACTGGAAAGCGGCGCCGATGCTCGGTTGCGCATCCAGCAGCGAAACCCCTGCACCGGTGCTGAACCCGTCCGATCTGCGCGATGTGGTCGGCCATGTGCAGGAAGCCACCGTCGAAGACGTCGACAACGCGATCCAGTGCGCCCTGAAAGCCGCGCCGATCTGGCAGGCGACCCCGCCGGCAGAACGCGCCGCGATTCTGGAACGTGCCGCCGATTTGATGGAAGGCGAGATCCAGCCGCTGATGGGCCTGTTGGCTCGCGAAGCCGGCAAGACCTTCGCCAACGCCATTGCCGAAGTGCGTGAAGCCGTGGACTTCCTGCGTTACTACGCGGTGCAGGCGCGCAACGATTTCACCAACGATGCCCACCGCCCGTTGGGTCCGGTGGTCTGCATCAGCCCGTGGAACTTCCCGCTGGCCATTTTCAGTGGTCAAGTGGCTGCTGCGCTGGCCGCTGGTAATCCGGTATTGGCCAAACCTGCGGAACAAACCCCGCTGGTGGCTGCTCAAGCCGTGCGTTTGCTGATCGAAGCCGGGATTCCGGAGGGCGTGGTGCAATTGCTGCCGGGCCGAGGCGAAACCGTCGGCGCTCGCTTGGTCGGTGACGATCGGGTCAAAGGCGTGATGTTCACCGGTTCCACCGAAGTCGCTCGCTTGCTGCAACGCAACGTCGCCGGTCGTCTGGATGCTCAGGGTCGTCCGATTCCACTGATCGCTGAAACTGGCGGTCAGAACGCGATGATCGTCGACTCCTCGGCACTGACCGAACAGGTGGTGATCGACGTGGTGTCATCGGCCTTCGACAGTGCTGGTCAACGTTGCTCGGCGCTGCGGGTACTGTGCCTGCAGGAAGATTCCGCCGACCGCGTCATCGAAATGCTCAAGGGCGCCATGGCTGAATGCCGTCTCGGCAACCCTGAGCGTCTGTCCGTGGACATCGGCCCGGTGATCGACGCCGAAGCCAAGGCCGGCATCGAGAAGCACATCCAGGCCATGCGCGACAAAGGTCGCAACGTGTATCAGGTGGCCATCGCCAACAGCGAAGAAGTCAAACGCGGCACCTTCGTGATGCCGACCCTGATCGAGCTGGAAAGCTTTGACGAACTGCAGCGGGAGATCTTCGGCCCGGTGCTGCACGTGGTTCGCTACAAGCGCAAAGACATCGATCAACTGATCGGCCAGATCAACGCTTCCGGCTACGGCCTGACCCTGGGCGTACACACTCGTATCGACGAGACCATCGCCAAGGTGATCGACAACGTCAACGCCGGTAACGTCTACGTGAACCGCAACATTGTTGGCGCTGTGGTCGGCGTGCAACCGTTTGGCGGCGAAGGTTTGTCAGGTACTGGCCCGAAAGCCGGTGGTCCGCTGTACCTGTACCGCTTGCTGTCGACACGCCCTACCGATGCGATCGAACAATCCTTCGCCCGCGGCGACGCTATCGCTGCACCGGACGTGCGCCTGCGTGATGCCATGAGCAAACCGCTGACCGCGCTGAAAGCCTGGGCCGACAGCAACAAGTTCGCCGACTTGAGCACCCTGTGTGCACAGTTCGCAGCGCAATCGCAGAGCGGCATCACCCGTGTACTGGCTGGCCCGACTGGCGAGCGCAATAGCTACGCCATCCTGCCGCGCGAACACGTGCTGTGCCTGGCGGAAGTCGAAGGCGATTTGCTGACCCAACTGGCGGCGGTATTGGCCGTGGGCGGCTCGGCGGTATGGCCGGACGCTGAACCGGGCAAGGCACTGTTCGCACGCCTGCCGAAAGAAATCCAGGCGCGGATCAAGCGGGTTGCCGATTGGACCAAGGACGAAGTGGTGATTGATGCGGTTCTGCATCATGGTCACTCCGACCAGTTGCGTGCGGTCTGCCAGCAAGTGGCCAAGCGTGCCGGCGCAATTGTTGGGGTTCATGGTTTGTCGCAGGGTGAGACCAACATTGCGTTGGAGCGCCTTGTGATCGAGCGGGCATTGAGCGTCAACACTGCGGCGGCGGGTGGTAATGCCAGCCTGATGACTATCGGCTGACACTCCACTGATCGTTCCCACGCTCCCGCGTGGGAATGCCTCCTGTGACGCTCTCTGCGTCACGTCGTTTGGGGACGCGGAGCGTCCCGGGCTGCATTCCCACGCGGAGCGTGGGAACGATCATGCCCTACCCTCGTTTTGCCCCTCCATCACGCTCATCAATCATCCTGTTCAGCCTTTATACCCACGCCTAGACTCGGTCCATTCCAAATAGAGGTAGGCCGCCATGTCCGAGACGTTGCTCAGTTCCCGCAATCTGGCTTTCGAGCTGTATGAAGTCCTTGATGCCGAGGGCCTGACCCAGCGTGAGCGGTTCGCCGAGCACAACCGCGAGACCTTCGATGCGGCCATCGGCACCGCCCGCAGCATCGCCGAGAAGTTCTTCGCCCCGCACAACCGCAAGGGCGATGAGAACGAACCGCGCTATGAGGACGGTCAGGCGATTCTGATTCCAGAAGTGAAACCGGCGGTGGATGCCTTCCTTGAAGCCGGTTTCCTCAATGCCGCGCGCAGTTTCGATGCCGGCGGCATGCAACTTCCTACGCTGCTGTCCCAGGCCTGCTTTGCGCACTTTCAGTCGGCCAACGCGGCGTCGACCTCTTACCCGTTCCTGACCATGGGCGCGGCGAACCTGATCGAAAGCTTCGGCTCCGATGAACAAAAGCAGCGCTTCCTGCAACCGATGATCGACGGCCGCTTCTTCGGCACCATGGCCCTCACCGAACCGCATGCCGGCTCATCGCTGTCGGATATTCGTACACGCGCCGAGCCTGCGTCCGACGGCACGTATCGCCTGAAGGGCAACAAGATTTTCATCTCCGGCGGCGATCACCCGTTGTCGGAAAACATCGTGCACATGGTGTTGGCCAAGCTGCCGGATGCACCGGCCGGGGTGAAGGGTATTTCGCTGTTTATCGTGCCCAAGTTTCTGGTCAACGATGACGGCAGCCTCGGCCAGCGCAATGACGTGTTGCTGGCCGGGTTGTTCCACAAGATGGGCTGGCGCGGCACTACGTCCACCGCGCTGAACTTCGGCGACAACGGCGAATGTGTCGGCTATCTGGTGGGCAAGCCGCACCATGGTTTGAGCTACATGTTCCAGATGATGAACGAGGCGCGGATTGGCGTCGGCATGGGTGCGGTGATGCTGGGTTATGCCGGTTATCTGTATTCCCTGGAGTACGCCCGCGAACGTCCGCAAGGTCGGGTGCCGGACAGTAAAGACCCCACTACCGCGCCGGTGGCGATCATTCAGCACGCCGATGTCAGACGCATGCTGCTGACGCAAAAATCCTACGTCGAAGGGGCCTTTGACCTCGGGTTGTACGCAGCGCGGCTGTTTGACGACACCACGACGCTTGAGAGCGAAGCCGAGCGCAAACAGGCTCATGAGCTGCTGGATCTGCTGACGCCGATCGTTAAATCCTGGCCGTCGGAGTTTTGCCTGAAGGCCAACGAACTGGCGATCCAGATTCTCGGTGGCCACGGTTATACCCGTGAGTACCCGGTGGAGCAGTACTACCGCGACAACCGCCTGAACCCGATTCACGAAGGGACTCACGGCATTCAGTCACTGGATTTGCTGGGGCGCAAGTTGGCGCAGAACGGGGGCGCGGGGCTCAAGCAACTGATCCGCCTGATCGCCGACACCGCCGAGCGAGCGCAAGCGTATGAATCGCTGACGCCGCTGCGCGAACCGTTGGAGAAACTGGTCGCACGCCTGCAAACCGTGACCATCGGCCTGCTGACCGATCTGGCTCAAGGCAAGGTCAATAGCAGCCTGGCGAACTCGGCGCTGTACCTCAAAGTGTTCGGGCACACGGTGATCGGCTGGCGCTGGCTGGAACAGGCGATTCGCGCCGAGGAAGGGTTAGCCAAAGGGAACGCGGCGGATGTGAGCTTCTATAAAGGCAAGCTGCAGGCGGCGCGGTATTTCCTGACGTGGGAAGTGCCGGGTTGCCACCATGAGCTGGCGATTCTTGAGGCGCGGGATGATGTGTGTTTAACGATGCAGGATGAATGGTTCTGACAACCTTTCACTGATCGTGTCGCAGAGCGTCACAGGAGGCATTCCCACGCGGAGCGTGGGAACGATCGGTCAGGTGAGTTTGAAACTGCTCATCTGCCGAGCCAAATCATCCGCCAACCGCTGCAACGTCTGACAGTCTTCCCGACAAGCCCTGACTTCCCCCGCCGTCGCTCGAGCCAAATCAGAAATCCCCTGCACGTTGCGGTTGATCTCTTCCGTCACCGCCGACTGCTCTTCCGTCGCCGTGGCCACCTGATGGTTCATGTCGCTGATGCGCTCGACCTGCCCGGTAATCGCGGTCAACGACGCCCCGGTGCGCTGACTCGACTCAACACCCGTGCCGGTCGCCGCTTGCCCGGCGTGCATGGAAGACACCGCATTCTCTGCGCCCTGTTTGAGGCTGCCGATCATCTGCTGGATCTCATCGGTGGACGATTGAGTCCGCCGCGCCAATGTCCGCACTTCATCGGCCACCACCGCAAACCCGCGCCCCATGTCCCCGGCTCGCGCAGCTTCAATGGCAGCGTTGAGCGCCAGCAAATTGGTCTGCTCGGAAATCCCGCGAATCACCGCCAACACCTGATCGATGGAGGCCACTTGATGGGCCAACTCACCCACCGCACCGGCGGCGATGCCAATCTCATCGGACATGCTTTCGATATGTCGAATCGACCCGCCCACCACCTCCCGCGCTTGCAGCGCTTCATCCCGCGCGGTTTGCGACGCGACGGCCGCGTTGCCGGCGTTATGAGCGATTTCCTGCACAGTCAGGCCCATCTCGTGGACGGCGGTGGCGACCATGTCGGTCATTTCCTGCTGACGGCCCGAACGTTCGGCCGTGTTGTCCACCACCCGCGCCACCTGGCCGACTGCCGTACGCAAGCGTTCGCTGGTAGCCAGCACTTCGCCGATCATCTCGCGCTGACTTTCCAGGAACCGATTGAACCCGCGAGCCAGATCGCCCAGCTCATCGGCGCGGCTGGAATCTAACCTGTGGGTCAAATCTCCACCACCGCTACCGATGGCTACCAGCGCCGCTGTTACCTGACGAATCGGTCGCACCAATCCACGGGCTAGCAACACCACCAGCAACAGGCAAACCAGCGCCACCGCCAGGCCAATTCCGCTGCTCATCCACATCGCGCGCCGGGCTTCGGCATAGATCTGCGACTGTGGCACTTCGGCCACCAGGGTCCAGCCCAGATCACGCAGCGGCAGGCTCAAGGTCAGAAAATCTTCACCATCGCGGACAAAACTGCTGGTGGCGGACGCGGTGGAGGTAGAGAGCGGCCCCGTGACCGCTTGCGCCGCCGAAGCGCCAATCTGCTCCGCCAGCGCGCGTTTGCCACTGAACTGCGCCTCGGGGTGAACCTGGATCAAACCGTCCGAACGCACGAGATAGACCTTGCCGCGCTCACCGAAGTTGAAATTGTGGATCAACTCCGACAGCTCTTTCATGCTCAGCCCGAGGCCAGCGACGCCCACGACTTTGCCGGCCTGCTCGACTTTGAAATCGATGAACAGCGCCAATTCGCCGGTGGCGGTGTCATTGTCGATATTGAGGGTGCGCGGCTGGTTGCTGTCGAGGAAAGCATAGAACCAGGCGTCTTTTGGATTGGAGCGACTGAGGGTCCGGTCCAAGCCTTTTTCAGTGAAGTAATGGTTAGACGCAGTGCCAATAATAATCGCGGTAAAGGCTTTGTGCTCGGCGCGGATGCCTTCCAGGTAGTTGACGAAGCCAGCGGTCTGGGCACTGTTTTCACCTGCGGCCAACCAGTCGCGCACCATGCTGTTACTGGCGATGTCCTTGGCGGCAGTGAGGGGTTGAACGAGGATTCGTTCGATGTCGTTGCGCATCGCTTCGATGCTCGACGGCAGCGCCTGCTCGACCAGATAGCGCTGGGCGAGACGGTTGACCACGAGGGTATAAACGCCAACCACGATCAGAATACTGACCAGCAGGGCGGTGCCCATGCTCAGGATCAACTGCCATTGAATACTGCGTCGCCAGAACTGCATGGAGCACCCCCAAAGAATAAGAGGCTGAAATACTGCAACAGCCGTGCCGATTGTATACAACTAATCCGACAATTTATTCTTTGGTTGTGCGCAAAGCTGATCAGGCCTGATTGATTGTTTTGGCGATCACTTCAACCGTGGCGCTGACTTGCTCTTGGTAACGGTCGAGTTCTTGCTGGTGACGCTTTTGCATTTCGATCTGCTGTGAGCACAGATTCATTGCCGCCAGCACCAGCAAGCGGTCACCGATCAGCGCCGGGTATTTCTTTTTGGTCTCGGCCAGGGCGGCTTTCAACATTAATGCAGCGTCCAGCAGGGTCTGCTCTTCCCCGGCCGGTGCCTTGATCGAATAGTCCTCGCCCAGAATCGAGACAACTTTTACCCCTGCGGCGCCGTAACTCATGCGCTGACAGGGCCGGCGCTGACACGCTCAACCAAGGCCTGAATTCGGGCGGCGGTGGCGCCTTGTTTCTCTTCCTGTTCCATCAGGCTCAGTTGCAGGCTTTCGTTTTCATCCTTGACCTGGGCCAGTTCGGCACTCAGGGATTGATGGGTGGCCAGCAGGGTCTGGTTCTGCTGCACCAGGTCGCTGACCAGTTGTTCCAATTGGCTTAGGGATGCTTCCAACATTTTGATTTTCCGGGCATTTTCAAAGGGCGCGTACGATAAAGAAAAGTCACCACAGATGCCAGGGTTATGCGGGCGCAAAGCCTTGATTTTCCTGGCGGACGACCTTCCTCGCGAGCTTTAGAGACTGTGAATGGCGGATCTGGTTCCTGCACTTCGTCGCCACGACCCTTCTGCGACAAAACCACCTAGCGCCTCAAGACTTTGGTCATATGACCGATAAGCCATCAATACAGCAGTCTCAGCCCCGCACGGATGCGCTTTTTTCGGTGAACACCATGTCTTTACGAAATATGAATATCGCACCGCGGGCGTTCCTCGGTTTTGCCTTGATTGGCAGCTTGATGCTGGTTCTGGGGGTGTTTGCGCTGAACCAGATGAGCAAGATTCGCGGCGCCGCCGAGGAAATCACCTCGAACAGCGTACCGAGCATTAAAAGCCTCGACGAGTTCACTCAGCTAACCCTGCGCCTGCGCGTCCTGTCTTACCGTCTGTTGGTGAACCGCGAGCCGGACGTCCAGCAGAAAACCATGGACCTGCTGGAAACCCGTAACCAACAAATCCGAGCGGCTCAGGCGGTCTACGAAAAACTGATCGCCAGCCCGCAGGAACGTGCAGCCTATGATCAGTATGTGCAGTTGCTGGGTCAGTACCGCCAGATCGAAGACCGGATGAAGAGCCTGTCGCGCAACAATCAGGTCGACGAACTGCGCACGCTGCTCAATACCGATTTGCTGACCAACTCCGAAGCAATCAACACCGTGCTCAACCGTTTGCTGGAGATCAACACTCAGCAGACTGCCGATACCAACCAACGAGCCACCGATCAGTACTCTTCGGCCTTCAATCTGGTGATCACCCTGCTGGCGATCGCCACCGGCCTGACTGTTCTGTTCGCCTGGCTGCTGACCAACAGCATCACCAAGCCGATCGCCAACGCCCTGAATGCCGCCGAAGAAATCGCCGAAGGCAACCTGACACGCCCGATCACGGTCGATGGTGCCGACGAAGCCGGTCGTCTGCTGGCCGCCATGGCGAAGATGCAGGAAAAACTGCGCGATACCCTGCAACGGATTTCCGGTTCGGCCACGCAATTGGCGTCCGCCGCGGAAGAGCTCAACAGCGTCACCGACGAAAGCGCCCGTGGCCTGACCCAGCAGAACAACGAAATCGAACAGGCCGCCACTGCCGTCAATGAGATGACCAGCGCCGTGGAAGAAGTCGCACGCAATGCCGTGAGCACCTCCGAAGCCTCGAAGAACGCCACAACGTCCGCTGGCGACGGTCGTGACCTGGTGCAGGAAACCGTCAGCGCCATCGAGCGCATGAGCACCGACGTACAGAGCACCGCCACCCTGATCGGTGATCTGGCCAACGAGTCGCGAGACATCGGCAAAGTGCTGGATGTGATTCGCGGCTTGGCGGACCAGACTAACCTGTTGGCGTTGAACGCCGCCATCGAAGCCGCCCGTGCCGGTGAAGCCGGTCGTGGTTTTGCCGTGGTCGCCGACGAAGTGCGTGCCCTGGCTCATCGCACCCAGCAGTCGACCAGCGAAATCGAACGCATGATCGGCAGCATCCAGAGCGGCACCGAACACGCCGTGGATTCGATGCGCAATAGCACCGAACGCGCCGAGTCGACCTTGAATATCGCTCGCGGTGCAGGTATGTCGCTGGACACTATTAATAGCGCCATCGTCGAAATCAACGAGCGCAATCTGGTGATCGCCAGCGCTGCCGAAGAGCAGGCACAGGTGGCCCGTGAAGTGGACCGCAATCTGGTGAATATTCGTGATCTGTCGGTGCAATCGGCCACCGGTGCCAACCAGACCAGCGCTGCCAGCAATGAACTGTCGCGCCTGGCGCTGGACCTGAACAACATGGTTGGGCGGTTTAGCCTGTAACCGAGTGATGCCGAAAAGATCGCAGCCTTCGTAGGAGCGAGCGGTGCGGCGATCCGACTTGCCCCGCGAAGGCGGTGTATCAGTAGATATAAATTGAGACTGACACACCGCCTTCGCGGGCAAGCCTCGCTCCTACAGGGGATCCCGCTGGTTGCGATCTTTTGATCTGCAAAAGCTTTTTGACAGCATCACATTTCAACAGGTTAGAATCGCTGGCACGCAGACTGCATGGTCAGTTTGTGCCCGCCTTTAGCTTTCTGGAGTACTGCCTTTGAATGCGACGACCATCAACAGCCTGTTCTTGATCGGCGCGTTGCTGGTAGGTGCGAGCATTCTGGTGAGCTCACTTTCATCGCGCCTCGGTATCCCGATTCTGGTGATCATCCTCGCGGTGGGCATGGCGGCCGGTGTCGACGGCGCCGGCATTATTTTCGATAACTATCCAACGGCTTATCTGGTCGGCAACCTCGCCCTGGCAGTGATCCTGCTCGACGGCGGCTTGCGCACCCGGGTGGCAAGTTTTCGCGTGGCGTTATGGCCGGCGCTGTCGCTGGCCACGGTGGGTGTATTGATCACCACCGGCCTGACCGGAATGGCGGCAGCATGGTTGTTCGACCTGAATCTGATGCAAGGCCTGCTGATCGGTGCCATCGTCGGCTCTACCGACGCCGCAGCCGTGTTCTCGCTGCTGGGCGGCAAGGGCCTGAACGAACGGGTGAGCGCGAGCCTGGAGATCGAGTCCGGCAGCAACGACCCGATGGCGGTGTTCCTCACCGTAACGCTGATCGACATGCTCGCCAGCGGCGAGACCGGCCTGCACTGGAATCTGCTCGTGCATTTGGTGCGCGAGTTCGGCATCGGCGGTGTGATCGGTCTCGGTGGGGGTTGGCTACTGCTGCAACTGGTCAACCGTATCAACCTGGCCACCGGCCTTTATCCGATTCTGATGATTGCCGGCGGTCTGGTGGTATTTGCCTTGACCAACGCCCTGCACGGCAGCGGCTTTTTGGCGGTCTACCTGTGCGGTCTGGTGATCGGCAACCGCCCGGTCCGTAGTCGCCATGGCATTCTGCATATGCTCGACGGCATGGCCTGGTTGGCCCAGATCGGCATGTTCCTGGTGCTGGGGCTGTTGGTCACGCCCCATGACCTGTTGCCGATTGCCTTGCCGGCGCTGGGTCTGGCGCTGTGGATGATTCTGTTTGCCCGGCCGCTGTCGGTACTGGTCGGCCTGTTGCCGTTCAAGGCGTTCCATGGCCGCGAAAAGGCCTTCATTTCCTGGGTTGGCTTGCGCGGCGCTGTACCGATCATTCTGGCGGTGTTCCCCCTGATGGCGGGGCTGCCCAACGCTCAGCTCTATTTCAATCTGGCGTTCTTTATCGTACTTGTGTCGCTGCTGGTGCAAGGCACGAGCCTGCCCTGGGTTGCCAAACTTTTGAAAGTGACCGTCCCGCCGGAGCCTTTGCCGATTTCCCGATCGGCGCTGGAAGTGCATGTCACCAGCGAGTGGGAACTGTTCGTGTATCGCCTCGGTGCCGAGAAATGGTGCATTGGATCCCCCCTTCGCGAGCTGAAAATGCCCGAAGGCACCCGTATCGCAGCCCTGTTTCGTGGCCAGCAACTGCTCCATCCGTCGGGTAGTACGGTGCTCGAAGTCGATGATTTGCTCTGTGTGATCGGCCATGAACACAACCTTCCGGCCCTCGGAAAACTCTTCAGCCAGGCACCGCAACGGGGTCTGGATTTGCGCTTCTTCGGCGACTTCGTACTCGAAGGAGACGCCCAGCTGGGCGCGGTTGCTGCCCTGTACGGGTTGAAAGTCGAAGGCATCGATCCGAACATGTCCCTGGGCCACTTCATTGCCCAGAAAGTGGGCGGTGCCCCAGTAGTCGGCGACCAGGTCGAATGGAACAACACCCTGTGGACCGTCGCTGTCATGGAAGGGAACAAGATTGGTAAGGTGGGCGTCAGATTCCCCGAAGGAAGTCGCCCCGGACCGGGACTCTTCCTCTAAACTCCACTCTTCGCCTCGTTTTCGATCGGTTTCTATGTCAACTCTGCGCACTTTTTTCATCATGGCCCTGCTGGGCTTGAGCCTTTCCATCAGCACGCTGCAAGCCGCCGAACCGCCGTCCAGCGAAGCCGTGCAGGCGAGCCTGAACAAGATCGCCGACCGCAAACTGCCTGAAGCCGATCAGAAAGCCCTGCAAGCTGTCCTGCAGAGCACGCTCACCCAGCTCAATAACCAGCGTGATTACGATCAGAAACTGATCGATCTCAAGCAGCAGTTGACCAACGCGCCGAAGCAGAACATCGAGAACCAGCGTGAGTTGGCCCGCCTCAAGGCCAGTAAAGTGGTGCCGGTGGCGCAACGCTATACCAAAGAGAGTATTCAGCAGCTTGAGCAATTGCTGACTGAGCGCGCCACCCAGCAAAACGATCTGCAGAAAGCCCTGGCCGAAGCGAACAGCCTGATCATCACCGCCCAGACCCGCCCCGAACGCGCCCAGGCCGAAATATCCGCCAGCCAGACGCGCATCCAGCAGATCAACAACACCCTTAAGCTCGGCAAGGACAGCGGCAAGCCCTTGACCCCGGAGCAACGCGATCAGCTCAACGCCGAACTCGCGGCACTGAACGCCTTGATCCCGTTGCGTCGCCAGGAACTGGCTGGCAACAGCCTGTTGCAGGATCTGGGCAACAGCCAGCATGACTTGCTGTCGGAAAAATCCGACCGTATGGATCAGGAAATCCAGGAGCTGCAAACCCTGATCAACCAGAAGCGCCTGGCCCAGTCGCAAGAAACGGTAACCCAGCAATCCATCGAAGCACAGAAAGCCGGCGGCAGCAGCCTGCTGGCCACCGAAAGCGCGGCCAACCTGAAGCTCTCCGATTACCTGCTCAAAAGCACCGACCGCCTCAACGAAGTCACGCAACAGAACCTGCAGACCAAACAGCAACTGGACAGCGTGACCCAGAGCGATTCGGCACTGGAAGAACAGATCAATGTGCTCAAGGGCAGCCTGCTGCTCTCCAAGATTCTCTACAAACAGAAACAGGCCCTGCCGAACCTCAAGCTCAACCGTGATCGCGACTTGGCCGACCAGATCGCCGACATTCGCCTGTATCAGTTCGAAGTCAGCCAGCAACGGGAATTGCTCAGCAATCCGACCACCTATGTCGACAACCTGCTGGCGGCTCAACCACCCGAGCAAGTCACCCCGCAATTGCGCAAAAGCCTGCTGGAACTGGCCACCACCCGCGCAGACCTGCTGGAGCGTTTGAACCGTGAACTGAGCGCGGTGCTCAACGAATCCATCACGCTGCAACTCAACCAGAAGCAACTGCTCAGCACCGCACAAAGCCTGAGGGCTACGCTGGACGAACAAATGTTCTGGATCCCCAGTAACAAGCCGCTGGATCTTGAGTGGATGCGCGCCGTGCCGGAGCGCCTGGAACGTCAGGTCACCACCCTGCCTTGGGCCTCAAGCCTGAGCGAACTGACTGATGGCCTGACGCAGCGGCCACTGTTGTTTCTGCCGCTGGCCTTTCTGATCGGAGCGCTGCTGTGGCGCCGCAAAAATCTTTATGCCCGCCTGAATAAAGTTCACCTGGACATCGGCCACTTCAAACGCGACAGCCAGTGGCACACACCGCAAGCGATTCTGATCAACATCCTGTTGGCGATGCCGGTCTCCCTGGGTCTGGCCTTATGCGGCCTGGCCTTGCAGATCGATGCACGCGGGCAGAACGCCAATATGGGTGCGGCGCTGCTGCAAATGGCCCAGGCCTGGCTGGTGTTCTACACCGCCTACCGCATTCTCGCGCCGGGCGGCGTCGCCGAATTGCATTTCCGCTGGGAAAAACCCCAGGTCGAATTCCTGCAGGGCTGGATACGCCGACTCGGCCTGGTGGTGATGGCTCTGGTAACCGTGGTGGCTGTCGCCGAACTGCAACCGGCAGCGCTGGCCGACGACGTGCTCGGCATGCCGGTGGTGCTGACCTGCTACGCCTTGATGGCCTGGTTACTCAGCCGCCTGTTGATCAGCAGCCCGACCCACGAAAACACATCGCTGTTCCGCAAGGCCTTGGCAGTCCTTTTTACCGCTCTGCCGATCGCGTTGTTCATCGCCGTGTGCTTTGGCTACTACTACACCGCGCTGAAACTCAGCGACCGGTTGATCAACACACTTTACCTGCTGATGTTCTGGCTGGTGATCGAAGCGACCTTCGTGCGCGGCCTCAGCGTTGCGGCGCGGCGCCTGGCCTATCAGCGAGCGCTTGCCAAACGCCAGGCTGCCAAAGAAGCGGGCGACGGCGAAGCGGTGATCGAAGAGCCGACCCTGGACATCGAGAAGGTCAACGAACAGTCACTGCGACTGATTCGCCTGGCGCTGCTCGGCGGTTTCATCGCGGCGCTGTACTGGGTCTGGTCCGATCTGATCTCGGTATTTTCGTACCTGGACAACATCACCCTTTACGAATACACCAGCGGCACCGGCGCCAATATGAGCATGGTGCCGATCAGCATCGGTGACATGATCGGCGCATTGATCATCATTGGCATCACCCTGGCGCTTGCTCGCAACCTGCCAGGTTTGCTGGAAGTGTTTGTGTTGTCGAAACTGAACCTGGCTCAGGGCAGTGCCTACGCCACGACGACGCTGTTGTCCTATGTGATCGCCGGCATCGGTTTCGTCTCGACCCTGTCCACGCTCGGCGTGAGCTGGGATAAGTTGCAATGGCTGGTGGCAGCGCTGTCGGTCGGCCTCGGTTTCGGGATGCAGGAGATCTTCGCCAACTTCATCTCCGGCATCATGATCCTGTTCGAACGCCCGGTGCGGATCGGCGACACCATCACCATTGGCAACCTGTCCGGCACGGTGAGCAAGATCCGCATCCGCGCCACGACCATCACCGACTTCGACCGCAAGGACATCATCGTCCCGAACAAGACGTTCATCACCGGGCAACTGATCAACTGGTCCCTGACCGACACCATCACCCGGGTGACTCTCAAGCTCGGCGTCGACTACGGTTCGGACCTGGATCTGGTGAAAGAGCTGCTGCTCAAGGCAGCCCGCGACAACCCGCGCGTGCTGAAGGACCCGGAACCCCACGTGTACTTCCTGAACTTCGGCGAAAGCACCCTCGATCACGAGTTGCGCATGCATGTACGCGATCTTGGCGACCGCAACCCGGTACTTGATGAGGTCAACCGCTTTATCAATCGCGAGTTCAAGAAGCAGAAGATCAACATCTCGTTCCGGCAAATGGAGGTCTATCTCAAGAACCTTCACGGCCAGGAGTACAAGATGGTGCCGGTCGAGCCGGAAACCAAAACCATCGTGCCGCTGCCCGATGGCAATCCGCGGCGGGAGCCGCCGCCTGTCGAACTCGACTAACCACTCTATCCCTAGCAGAATGCTCGGACATTCTGCTGGAGATGGCCGTTGAAAGCCCTCGACGAACTGACCTTCGACAATCGCTTCGCCCGCCTGGGCGACGCGTTCTCAACCCATGTACTGCCCGAGCCCATCGCCGCTCCGCGACTGGTGGTCGCCAGCCCCGCCGCCATGGCGCTGCTCGACCTGGACCCGGCGGAGGCCGAGACACCGGTGTTCGCCGAGCTATTTGGCGGTCACAAGCTCTGGGCCGAAGCCGAGCCGCGGGCGATGGTCTATTCCGGGCATCAGTTCGGGTCCTATAACCCGCAGTTGGGCGACGGTCGCGGCCTGTTGCTGGGCGAGGTCTATAACGACGCCGGCGAGCATTGGGACCTGCACCTCAAGGGCGCCGGTCAAACGCCTTACTCACGCATGGGCGATGGACGGGCGGTGCTGCGTTCGTCGATTCGCGAATTTCTCGCCTCCGAAGCCCTGCATGCCCTGAACATTCCCACCACTCGCGCACTGTGCGTGATCGGCTCCGATACGCCGGTCTGGCGCGAGAAACAGGAACGTGCGGCCATGGTCTTGCGCCTGTCGCCGAGTCATGTGCGCTTCGGGCATTTCGAATTCTTTTATTACACCAAGCGCCCAGAGCAGCAAAAAGAACTCGGCGACCATGTGCTGGCCATGCATTTCCCGCACTGCTTGGAACAGCCGGAACCGTATCTGGCGATGTTCCGCGAAATCGTCGAACGCAACGCCGAGCTGATCGCCAAATGGCAGGCTTATGGGTTCTGCCATGGCGTGATGAACACCGACAACATGTCGATCCTCGGCATCACCTTCGACTTCGGCCCGTTCGCCTTCCTCGATGACTTCGACGCTCACTTCGTCTGCAACCACTCCGATGATCAGGGCCGCTACTCCTTCAGCAACCAGGTACCGATCGGCCAGTGGAACCTCAGCGCCCTCGCCCAGGCCCTGACGCCATTCATCAGCGTCGAAGCCCTGCGCGAAACCCTCGGCCTGTACCTGCCACTGTTCCAGGCCCACTACCTGGACCTGATGCGCCGTCGCCTAGGCTTCACCACTGCCGAAGACGGCGACCAAAAACTGCTGGAGCATCTGCTGCAACTGATGCAGAACAGCGGCGTCGACTACAGCCTGTTCTTCCGCCGCCTGGGGGATGAGTCACCCGAACTGGCCGTCGCCCGTTTGCGCGATGACTTCGTCGACATCAAGGGCTTCGATGCGTGGGGCGCGCTCTATGTTGCCCGGGTTGCTCGTGAAGGCGTGGTTGATCAGGAACAGCGCCGCAAACGAATGCATGCGGTCAATCCGCTGTACATCTTGCGCAACTACCTGGCGCAGAAAGCCATCGATGCGGCAGAAAGCGGCGACTATTCAGAGGTTCGCCGTTTGCACACGGTACTGAGCAATCCGTTCGAGGAACAGCCTGGAATGGAGAGCTATGCCGAGCGACCGCCGGAGTGGGGTAAGCATTTGGAGATTAGTTGCTCGTCATAATCCATTACTCGATAACCAAAACAAGCGCTCGTTCGCTCGCTCTTTGTGCATCACAAAGACCGCTTATCCTGCCTCTTAACCCTGGCGCCATCAGCACCGCCGGAATGATCTAGTGCAAGGGCCAGGTCTTGAACAAACCATGCTCCCGGTCAGATAAAAGTCTCTACCGACACACCAAAGCGCTCAGCCAGCCAGCGTATCTGCCGCAGGTTGAGCTGGCGCTTGCCGCTTAAAACCTCTGAAACCACCGATTGTGTACCTACGCCGGGCAGCTCGCTTTGGCTCAGACCATGTTCTCGCATCATGTAGCGGAGTACGTCAACGCCACTGGCCGCTGGCATCGGTCGATGCTTTCGGTCCCAGTCCTCGATCCAGTCACCGATGATATCCACCAGACTCATCAGAGGATGCGACTCATCTTCGCCAGTCATCTCGAGCAATTCATCGAGTGCCTGGACCAACATGTCGTAATCATTTTCGCTTTTTGGTTTTCGCAGCAATGGCGATACGAACTCCCAGTGCTCAGCAGCTTTTTTGATCAAAGCACTCATTCTTTGCCCTCCTTCCATTTGCCCCGATCATATTCACGGTGATCCAGCACGTGTTTGATGTACAGCTTCTGAGGTTGATACCTCACAAAAGCAATCAGCCGCAGCTTGTTTCCCCCGATGTCGAACACGTGAAATTCGCCTACCTTATCGATCGCAGGAAATAGCGATTTCATTGCGGCGAAGTCACGAGGGTTGTTTCGCTTGACCAATCGATACCATTGATCGAGCGCACTCGCAGCCGTTGGCCACTTCTCCTTGGACTCCCAAATTCGTTTTTCCGAGAACACATGCATGCAATCTCCTTATCGCATTTTGCTATGGGTGAGTTAAACATAGATCTTCGATATCGCAAGCTGCGATATCCGCGAACAGACCAGCGGTGCAACCGGCGCTTCCTCAGCCTAGGCAGACCAGAGGTTACTGCACGATTGAAAATGTGAGCAGACGTCTCCAATTAAGAACTATCTGCCTCTCTACCGGACCTCCTTCATGCCTGCCCCACTGCTAATCCCCTGCCCCCACTGCAACGGCCTGAATCGCATCCCCGCCGAGCGCCTCAATGACCATCCAAAATGCGGTCGTTGCAAGGCCGAAGTGCTGCTGAACAAGCCGTTCGAATTGAAACAGGGTGATTACGTCAGCCAGATCAAGGGCGACCTGCCGTTGCTGGTGGATGTGTGGGCGGACTGGTGCGGCCCGTGCAAGTCGTTTGCGCCGGTGTTTGAGCAGGCGGCGGGGCAGTTGATGGGCAAGTGTCGGTTGGCCAAGCTGGACAGCGAGGCGAATCAGCAATTGTCGGCTCAGTTGGGGATTCGCTCGATCCCGAGCCTGATTCTGTTCAAGAACGGCCGGGAAGTGGCTCGCCAGAGCGGAGCCTTCCCGTTGCCGCAGTTGATGAGCTGGTTGCGCAGCCAGGGGATCTGAACCCACCGCCCATCATGTAGGAGCGAGGCTTGCCCGCGAAGGCGTCGTGTCAGGCAACGATGATTTCGAATGTGCCGGCCTCTTCGCGGGCAAGCCTCGCTCCTACATGAGGGGCGATTCAGGCATTTTCCAGCAAATTGTGCAGATCGACGAACTGCTGGGTCAATTTATGCCGCGGGTCGAGGTGGATTAGCGGCGTATTAGCTTGGTGGGATTCGCGCATGCGTACCGAACTGGCCAGGTACACCGGCAACACCGGTAGCCCTTCGGCGATCAGTTCGTCGAGGATTTTCTGGGGCAAACTGGCGCGGGCCTGGAACTGATTGACAACAATGCCTTCAACTTCCAGCCCTTCGTTGTGGTCCTCCTTCAACTCTTCGATTTCCGCCAACAGGCCATACAACGCCTGACGCGAGAAACTGTCGCAGTCGAAGGGAATCAGCACACGATCAGCGGCGATCAACGCCGAGACGGCATAGAAATTCAGCGCTGGCGGCGTATCGAGGTAGATTCGGTCGTAATCGCCGTCCAGCTCCTCGAGCAATTTGCGCAGCTTGTTGATCTTGTGCTTGGCCTCAAGCTTGGGCTGCAAGTCGGCCAGCTCGGCGGTGGCGGTGACGACGTGAAGGTTGTCGAATGGGGTTTCGTAGATGTCTACCTGGTTTTTCTTCGAGAACGGTCCGGAGGACAAAGTCTGCTTGAAGAAATCAGCGATCCCCATCGGGATATCATCACCGGTGAGTCCCGTCAGGTATTGAGTGGAGTTGGCCTGAGCATCGAGATCCACCAACAGCGTCCGGTAGCCTTCGCTGGCACTGACTGCCGCCAGATTACAGGCAATGCTTGATTTGCCCACGCCACCTTTCTGATTGAACACCACGCGCCGCATGTCAAAACCTCCGTGTATCAAAGAATGACCGAGTGTAGTAGTCCACGGCGCTGCTTAGCTACCTCGCTGGCATCGGGACCACACAGTCATTGGTAAATATCCGACGGAAAAAGCCGCCAACACGTCCATCGACAGCCGATCGAGCCGACAGACATGTCCGACGCAATGTGGACAATGGTCAAACGACAGCTTTTTTTCGCGAACGAGACGGTACATTTCGTTGCGCAAAATGTAACCAGCATTTGCTAACACACCCGTCGCACCGGGATAATGCGCACCATTCGGCGTTAAGCGCCACGTAAGGTCAGCTGCGTTTCTTTGCGACTCACCGCGTCAAAGGAAGCCCGCAGGGGCGGGATGAAATGTCTGTGATCAACTTCAACATCGCCCAATGGCGCGCGTGGGCCCCTGGGCTTGAAAGCGTGGATGATTGGCAAGCCTGGAGCCGACAACCGGTCGTGCCCGAGCGCAGCGATGCCGCCCCCGATGTGTCGTTTCTGCCGGCCATGCAGCGTCGGCGACTCAGCCGTCTGGCGCGGATGGCGTTCAGTGTCGGCTGGCCGTTGGCCGATGGTCGCCAGGACCTGCCGTTGGTCTTTATTTCCCGCCACGGCGAAACCCCGCGCACTTTCGAGATTCTCAGCGATCTGGCGACCGATCAACCATTGTCGCCGACCCAGTTCAGCCTGTCGGTGCACAATGCGGTCATTGGACTGTGGTCGATCATGCGCGGTGAAACCAGCGAAATGACCGCCCTCGCCGCGGCCGGCGATGGCCTTGAACACGGCATGCTGGAGGCGGCGGCGCTGCTTGCCGAGGGCGCACCCGCAGTACTGCTGGTAGTGACCGAAGAGCAACCGCCCGCTGCCTATTCGGCCTGGATCGACGATGTGCCATTCCCTTACGCGGTCGGCCTGTTGATCACGCCCGGTAATCAGTGGCAGCTGTCGCTGAACAGCACCTCGCAAGCGTTGTCCAAAGCCCACTGGCCGCATGCCCTGAACCTGTTGCGTACCCTGCTCGGCCAGCAGACAACCTGCCAACATGCCTGGAAAAATCGTGTATGGACCTGGCAACGCAACCCGTAACCGATAAAAACCGCGACGCCTATTACTGGCGCCTGCTGGCCACTGCCGCAAGCTTTACCCTGTTCGGGTTGGGCGGCCTATGCTTGCGACTGGTGGTGTTCCCGCTGTTGAACTGCCTGCCGGGAGACGCCCTGGCCCATCGTCAGCGGGCACGACAGACGGTCAGTCGCTGTTTCTGGTTTTTCATTCGGTTCATGGCTCGCACTGGCGTACTGACCTACGACATTCAGGGGGCAGACAAGCTCGGACGGCCAGGCCAGATGATCGTCGCCAACCACCCCTCGCTGATCGATGTGGTGTTCTTGATCGGCCTGGTGGGCCATGCCAACTGCGTGGTCAAGAAAAGCCTCTGGGAAAATCCGTTCACCCGCGCTCCGCTACGTCGTACCGACTACATTAGCAACGACGGAAGCATGGACATGCTCGACGCCGCTGCCGATGCGCTGAAAAGCGGTCAGACCCTGATCATTTTCCCCGAGGGCACCCGCACCCAACCCGGCCAACCGCCGGCCTTTCATCGGGGGGGCGCGGCAATCGCCCTGCGCGGTGCGAGAATCCTCACCCCGGTGATCATCAAGGTCAGCCCGACTACATTGACCAAGGCCGAACCCTGGTATCGGATCCCCAAACGCCGCGTGCACTTCAGTTTTCGCGTCGGGGCCGATATAGACCCACAGGCTTTCGCTACGCAAGGACCTGCGCCTCAGGCCTCCCGCAAGCTCAACGACTATTTGCACTCTTACTTTATCAAGGAGCTCGCCGAAGATGAGCGATCTGCAACCTAATAGCCTGATGCTGGAAATCAAAGAGTTGATCATCGAAGCCCTGGGCCTCGAAGACATCAGCGTCGACGACATTGGCGATGACCAGACACTGTTCGGCGAAGGCCTGGGCCTGGACTCGGTAGACGCTCTGGAGCTCGGCCTGGCGATCCAGAAAAAGTACGGCATTAAAATCGATGCCGACGCCAAGGACACCCGTAATCACTTCACCAACGTGGCGAGCCTTGCGGCGTTCGTCACTGCAAAACAGGCAGCTTGAGACCGGACCATGCAAACTCGTGACGATATTTTCAATACCCTGCGCGATGCTCTGGTCGAACTCTTCGAGCTGGAGCCCGAGCGCATCAGCCTGGGGTCCAACCTGTATCAGGATCTGGAAATCGACAGCATCGATGCGGTCGACCTGATCGATCACATTAAACGCCAGACCGGCAAGAAAATCGCCGCCGAAGAATTCAAATCGGTGCGTACCGTCAGCGACGTGGTCGAGGCGGTCTATCGTCTGGTTCAACCGGCCGCATGAGCCGACTGATCGGCCTCGGCCTGCTGCTGGCAGGCTTGCTGTACCCCTTTGCGGTGTATTTCGGCATGGAACATTTTGCCCCGTGGCAGTTCGGTCTGCTGCTGGGTAGCCTGTGGCTGGCGCGAGCGCTGACCGGCGAGCGGCGCCCCGGAAGCCTGTGGATGGCCACGGTCGCCATTGGGTTCTGCCTGCTGCTGGCGCTGTTCGACAGCCCGGTGCTGCTGCGCTGGTATCCGGTGCTGATCAGCACGTTCATGTTGGTGCTGTTCGGCCTGAGCCTGAAATACGGCCCACCGATGATCGAACGCCTGGCCCGTCTGCGAGAACCGGAATTACCGGCCAGGGCCATTCGCTACACCCGCCAGGTGACGATTGCCTGGAGTGTTTTTTTTCTCTGCAACGGCTTGTGCGCCGCAGCCCTGACCCTTTGGGCGCCGCTGAGTTGGTGGATGTTGTACACCGGCCTGATCTCCTATGGATTGATCGGCCTGATGTTTGCCATCGAATGGCTCATACGACAACGGGTAAGAGGCCGCCCATGAATTGGATAACACTTGAGCAACTATTGCTCAAGGCTCGGCCGGACCGCACCGTGACGGTGGAACCGGCGTTGAATCACGCACAATTGTGCGAACAGGCTCTGAGCCTGGCGGCCGGCCTGCAAGCTCAGGGGGTACAGCGCATCGCCGTGCACCTTGAGGACGCCGCCGACCTGGCCATTGCCCTGCTCGGCGCTTGGCGTGCCGGGGTCGGCGTGCTGCTGCCCGCCGACCTGCAAGCGCAGACTCGCCAGCGCTGGTCGACCGAAGTCGATCTGTGGCTGACCGATCAGGCCGACGATGCGCACCTGAGCGATTATCGCCATTCACCGCTGCCAGCCAGCCCTCTGGATCTGGATCGCTGTCAGCTGAGCCTGTGCACCTCCGGCTCCAGTGGCGAACCCAAGCGCATCGACAAAACCCTGCGCCAACTGGCCAATGAAGTCCAGGCGCTGGAGCATCTGTGGGGCGCAGATCTGGGCGAGGCCTGCATCATCGGCAGCGTCGCCACGCAGCACATCTACGGCTTGCTGTTTCGGGTGCTATGGCCGTTGTGCGCCGGGCGCTCGTTCGTGCGTAAACAACTGGCCTTCCCGGAAGACTTGCAACGCGCCAGCCGCGAACACCCGGCCTTCGCCTGGGTCGCCAGCCCGGCGCTGCTCAAACGCATGGGCGACAATCTCGACTGGCCAGCGCTGAGCGCGGTGCGCCGAGTGTTTTCTTCCGGTGGTGCATTGCCCGCCGAAGCCTCGCAAAGCTTGTACGAACGCCTGCAACAATGGCCGACCGAAATCTTCGGCAGCTCGGAAACCGGCGGCATCGCCTGGCGTCAGGGCCAGAATCTCTGGCAGACCTTCGCCGATGTTGCGCTGAGCCAGGACAGCGATGGCGCCCTGCTTATCGCCTCACCGTACTTGCCAGCCGGCCATATCGAGCACACCGCCGATGCCGCGCGCATTGCCGCCGACGGTCGTTTTGAGCTGTTGGGGCGACTGGACCGAATCGTCAAACTGGAAGAAAAACGTATCTCGCTGCCGATGCTCGAACAGGCGCTGATGGCTCACGCCTGGGTCGCCGAAGCACGCCTCGGTGTGGTTCAGGAAAATCGCGCTTCATTAGGGGCGCTGCTGGTACTCAGCGAGCGAGGCCTGCGTGCCTTGCGCAATCAGGGTCGACGCAGCTTCACTCAAGCCTTGCGTCAGCATCTGAGTCAGCATTGTGAAACACTGGCCCTGCCACGCCGCTGGCGTTTGTTGCGGCAGCTGCCGCTGAACGCGCAAGGCAAACTACCCCAGGCCGAGGTCGAAGCCTTACTGCTGGCGCCTCGGCCAAAGGCGCCGCAAGTGCTGGAACAGGTCGAAGTCGATGGCGAATGGAGCCTGCAACTGGCCGTCCCGCCAGACCTGGCCTACTTCAGCGGCCATTTCCCCCGGGCGCCGGTATTACCCGGTGTGGTGCAGGTGGATTGGGCATTGAGCCTGGGCCAGCAATTGATGGATCTGCCGGCAAAATTCGCCGGCATGGAAGTGCTGAAATTTCAGCAACTGGTGCGTCCCGGTGATGAAATCCAGTTGCACCTGCGCTTCGACTCGGCGCGCAGTAAATTGTATTTCGCCTATCGCAATGAAACCGCCACCTGCTCCAGCGGGCGGATTTTGCTGGGGGCCGACTGTGGATAAGTTGAGATCTCCTGTAGCAGCTGCCGAAGGCTGCGTCCGAGCGCGAAGCGCTCGCATCCGGACCACCACGTTTACCCTGAAAGACCTCGAATACCGGTTTACGATCGCTTCACGGCCGGACGCAGGCTTCGCCAGCTGCTACAAGGACAGGGGTGTGAACCAACATGCATAACCCCTGCGCCGTAATCCCGGTCTATAACCACGAAACCGCAATCACCGCCGTGCTCGATGCGCTGCTTGCCAGTGGCCTGCCATGCATTCTGGTGGACGATGCCAGCAGCCCGGCCTGTGCCAAGGTGCTTGACCAACTGGCAATGCGCGACAGGGTTTACCTGATCAGGCTCACCGTCAATCAGGGCAAGGGTGGCGCAGTAATGACCGGTCTGCGGGAAGCCGCGCGCCTGGGCTTCAGCCACGCCTTGCAGGTGGACGCCGACGGCCAGCATGACCTGCAAGACGTCAAAATCTTCATCGAGCATTCGCGCACTCATCCTGAGGCGGTAATCTGCGGTTATCCGCAATACGACGACAGCGTACCGAAGGGCCGTTTGTACGCCCGCTACCTGACGCACGTGATGGTCTGGATCAACACCCTGTCGCTGCAGATTCGCGACTCGATGTGCGGCTTTCGCGTCTATCCATTGCCGCCGACCCTGGCACTGATCGACTCGGCCAGGATTGGCAAGCGCATGGACTTCGACTCCGACATCCTGGTACGCCTGGCCTGGCGCAACATGCCAATGCAGTGGCTGAAAACCAAGGTCCATTACCCCTTGGATGGCGTCTCGCATTTCCGCCTGTTCCACGACAATGTACTGATTTCGAGCATGCACACCCGGCTGTTCTTCGGCATGTTGCTGCGGGCACCGGTGATCCTCTGGCGACGGTGGCGAGCATGAGCGACAACGCAGACAAACAGCACTGGGCCGACCGTGAAGAGCGTGGCAGCTTCTGGCTGATGAAGTTCACCGCGCTCTGCGCAAAAGTCTTGGGCCGTCGGTTGTTGAGCCCGTTGCTGTACGGCATCGTGCTGTACTTCTTCCTGTTCGGGCGCAGCGCCCGCCAAAGCGCCTGGCAATACCAGCAGCGGCTCGCTGACTGGAGCGGTCGGCGCGAATTGCGCCCGACCCATTGGCGGGTGTTCGGCCAGTTCATGGCCTTCGCCGACTCCATGCTCGACAAGCTCGACGTGTGGAACGGCAAACTGAGCATCGAGCAGATCGAAATCATCGACCCGGCGTTGCTGCGCAATCAACTGCGCGGCACACGCGGACAAATGCTGGTGGGCGCACATCTGGGCAATCTCGAGGTCTGCCGGGCGCTGGCCGAGATCGGCGAGAAAGTCACCATGAACGTGCTGGTGCATACCAAGCACGCCGAACAATTCAACCGTCTGCTGGGCGAAGCCGGGGCGACCAATCTGCGGCTGATTCAGGTCAGCGAGCTGGACCCGGTGATCATGCTGCAACTGCATGAACGCCTGGAGCGCGGCGAATGGCTGGCGATTGCCGGCGACCGCGTGCCGTTGCATGGCGGGCGCAGCGTGACGGTGGATTTTCTCGGCCATCAGGCAGCGTTCCCGCAAGGCCCTTGGTTGCTGGCCGGTCTGCTGAAATGCCCGATCAACCTGATGCTGTGCCTGAAGAAACCCACGGGCGACTATCGACTGACCCTCGAACCGTTCGCCGACGCCATCGTGTGGAAACGCAGCGACCGCGAACAGGTCATTCATCAGTGGGCCTCCCGCTACGCCGAACGCCTGAGTCACTATTGCCTCGAAGCGCCCCAACAATGGTTCAACTTTTACCCTTTCTGGAAGACCGATGACGACGCCAACGCTTGAGCCGGTAACCTTCGGCGAACTCCCTTTGCGCATCGAAGACGTGCTGGCCCTGGCCAACCGTCAGGTGCCGACGCAGTTGCAGGGCGACCCCGAGTTTCGCCAGCGCATCGCCAAGGGTCCGCAATTCCTTGATTCCCTGTTGGACAAGGAAGGCGTGATCTATGGCGTGACCACCGGTTATGGCGACTCCTGCGTGGTGGCGGTGCCGCTGCACCACGTCGAAGCCCTGCCCCGTCATCTGTATACCTTCCACGGCTGCGGCCTGGGCAAACTGCTCGACGCCCAAGCCACCCGCGCGGTGCTGGCGGCGCGTTTGCAATCGCTTTGCTACGGCGTTTCCGGGGTACGCGTGGAACTGCTGGAGCGTCTGCAAGCCTTCCTCGAACACGACATTCTGCCGCTGATTCCGGAAGAAGGTTCGGTGGGCGCCAGTGGTGATCTGACGCCGCTGTCCTACGTCGCCGCAACCTTGTCCGGCGAGCGCGAAGTGATGTTCCGTGGTGAGCGTCGACAAGCCGTCGATGTGCACAGCGAACTGGGTTGGGAACCGCTGGTATTGCGTCCGAAAGAAGCGCTGGCGCTGATGAACGGCACTGCCGTAATGACCGGCCTCGCCTGCCTGGCTTACGCCCGCGCTGATTACCTGCTGCAACTGGCCACGCGCATCACCGCGCTGAACGTGGTCGCTTTGCAGGGCAACCCGGAGCACTTCGACGAGCGCCTGTTCGCGGCCAAACCCCATCCAGGGCAGATGCAAGTCGCCGCGTGGCTGCGCAAGGATTTGGCGATCGATGCGCCGACCGCGCCGCTGCATCGCCTGCAAGACCGCTATTCCCTGCGTTGTGCGCCGCACGTGCTCGGTGTGCTGGCAGACAGCCTGAACTGGCTGCGCTCGTTCATCGAGATCGAACTCAACAGCGCCAACGACAACCCGATCATCGACGCCGAAGCCGAACGCGTGCTGCACGGCGGGCACTTCTACGGCGGCCATATTGCGTTTGCCATGGACAGCCTGAAAAACCTGGTGGCCAACGTCGCCGATTTGCTCGACCGTCAGCTCGCGCTGCTGGTGGACGAGCGTTACAACCATGGCTTGCCGAGCAACCTGTCCGGCGCCACCGCCGACCGCGCGATGCTCAACCACGGCTTCAAGGCCGTGCAGATCGGCACCAGCGCCTGGACCGCCGAGGCGCTGAAAAACACCATGCCGGCCAGCGTCTTCTCGCGTTCCACCGAGTGCCACAACCAGGACAAAGTCAGCATGGGCACCATCGCCGCTCGCGACGCCATCCGCGTGCTGGAACTGACCGAACAGGTCGCCGCCGCCACGCTGCTCGCCGCCAACCAAGGCGTCTGGCTGCGCGGCCAGGCTGAAGACGCGCGCCCACTGCCACCGGCATTGGCCGCGATGCACGAAGAATTGGCCAAGGACTTCCCGCCGGTCATCGAAGACCGTGCCCTGGAAGGCGAATTGCGCCTGTGCCTGCAACGCATCGCCGAACAACACTGGAGGCTGCATGCGTAGCAAGGGAGTGCTTCACACCGACACGGAAATCCTCGTACCGTTCTTTGACGTCGACACCATGAACGTGGTCTGGCACGGACATTACGTCAAATACCTGGAAGTCGCCCGCTGTGCGCTGCTGGACAAGATCGGCCACAACTACGACGCCATGGTGGCGTCGGGTTACGCGTGGCCGGTGATCGACTTGCAGCTGCGCTATGTGCGCGGCGCGGTGTTCGGCCAGAAGCTGAATGTGCGCGCCAGCCTGGTGGAGTGGGAAAACCGCCTGAAAATCAATTACCTGATCAGCGATCTGGCCAGCGGCGAACGCCTGACCCGCGCCTGTTCCGTGCAAGTCGCCGTCGACATGAGCAGCCGCGAAATGCAGTTGGCTTCACCGAAGGTGTTCACCGACGCGGTTGAAAGGATGCTGCCATGAATTCGCTGTTCAAATGCCTCGGCGCTTTAGCGTTGCTCGGGATTTCATCATTGGCGCAGGCTTTCGATCTACAGCAACTCAGCGATCAACTGGCCAAACCCGATGTGATCCACGGCAGTTTCATCCAGGAAAAACACTTGCGCGCTCTGCCCCAGCCGCTGACCAGCAAGGGCACCTTCGTTTTGGCGAAGAATCACGGCCTGCTCTGGCTGCTGAAAACGCCACTGCAACAGGACTACCGCATCAGCGACAAGGGTATTGCCCGGCGTGATGCCAACGGTTGGGAAATGCTGCCGAACAAGAGTGCCGGCGCCGAACAGAACCGTTTGTTCCTCGCGGTGCTGCAAGGCGACAGCAGTGGCCTGCAACGGGATTTCGAACTGTCGCTGAGCGGCGATGCACAGAACTGGAAGCTGACCCTGACCCCGCGCTCGATGCTGCTCAAGCAGGTGTTCAATCAGATCAACATTGACGGCGGCGAACTGGTGCACAGCATCGAGCTGCTCGAAACCCAGGGTGACCGAACCCTGTTGCGCATGCAGGACAGTACCAGCGCACAACCTTTGAGCGATGCGGAGCAACATGACTTTGCCGAGTGAACGGATGCTGCCGCGGCTGTTTCTGATCCTGCTGCTGGCGGTGCTCGCGCTCGCCGGCTGGCAATGGCGTGACGACGCGCCGCTGTCGGCCAACCTGATGGAACTGGTGCCAGGCACCGCGCCGGACGCGCTGGAACTGCGCGCCGAACAACGCATGCAAGAACCGCTGAACCGGGAAATGCTGGTGCTGGTCGGCCATAAAGAGCGCCAGCAAGCCATCGCCATGGCGCAAAAACTCGGCGAGCAGTGGCAGGCCAGCGGCGTCTTCGAAAAGGTCCAGTGGAACCTGCAAGCCGACTTGCCGGCGCTACGCACACAATTGCTGCAAGGCCGATTGGCAATGCTGTCCGTGGCCGACCGGCAGCAACTCATCGAACACCCCGACGCCTTTATCCAGCAACGGGTACAAGCTCTGTTCGACCCGTTCACCGGCTTCAGCCTGGTGCCGAGCCAGGACGACTGGCTCGGCCTGACCGGACGCATCCAGAACAGCCAGCCGCAACACGGTTCGGTGCAACTGGACATCGGCAGCGGCGCGCTGGTTGCCGATGCCGACGGCAAGAGTTGGGTCATGCTGCGGGCGCGAACCGCCGGCAACGCGTTCGACATGAACCTGCCGCTGCAAGTGGCCGACCTGCTCCAGTACAGTCGCGAAGAAGCCGCCCGGTCGGATGTGCAACTGCTCGCCGCCAGCGGCCTGTTGTACGCCGCCAGCGGTCAACGGCAAGCCGCTCGCGAAATGACCTGGGTCGGCGGCGGCGCCACGGTCGGGATTTTGTTGCTGCTGTTGCTGGCCTTCCGGCGTTGGCGGGTGTTGTTGGCGTTCGTCCCGGTGCTGGTGGGCATGCTGTTCGGCGCAGTGGCCTGCGTGGCGCTGTTCGGTCACATGCATGTGATGACGCTGGTGCTGGGTTCAAGCCTGATCGGCGTGGCGGTGGATTACCCGCTGCATTACCTGTCCAAAAGCTGGAGCCTGAGACCCTGGCACAGCTGGCCGGCGTTGCGCCTGACCCTGCCGGGGCTGACGCTGAGCCTGATCACCAGTTGCATCGGCTACCTGGCCCTGGCCTGGACGCCGTTCCCGGCCCTGACCCAGATTGCCGTGTTTTCCGCCGCCGGCCTGCTGGGCGCCTATCTGTCGGCAGTGTGCCTGTTGCCGGCACTGCTCAAGGGTGTGGATCTGCGGCCGGCGCAATGGCCGATGCGTATCGCCGAGAAGTTGCTGGAGCTGCGTGAATCGCTGCTGAAATACTTGCGCACGCCGGTACTGCTGGCACTGCTGATCGCCTTTTGTGTCGGCGGTCTGTTGCAGCTGCAGAGCAAAAACGACATTCGCCAATGGGTCGGCACGCCGCAGCAACTGACTGACGAAGCCCAGACCATCGCACGCATCACCGGCTATCAACCCACCAGCCAGTTCTTCCTGGTGCGCGCGTCCAATCAGCAGGAGCTGCTCGAACGCCTGACGGCACTGAGCGAGCGTCTGGATCAGTTGGTCAATCTGGAAAAACTTCAGGGTTATCTGTCGCTCAATCAACTGGTCAGCCAGCCGAGCGAACAGCGCAAAGTGCGTGAAGCACTGAACAAGCTGCCGCAGTTCTGGCAACCGTTGCTCGCCCTCGGCGTGCCGGCCGCCGCGTTGCAGGCCGAGTTGGCAACGTTGCAGGCGCTGCCCATCGAAGACATCGACGCAGCGCTGGCTGGCCCATTGGCCGAGCCCTATCGCACGCTGTGGCTGGGGCCGACCGATGACGGCGTGGCTGCGATGGTCAGTCTGCAAGGCTTGAACAATCCTGCGCTGTTGCGGGTCCAGGCGCAGGACTTGCCGGGCGTGGAACTGGTGGACCGCCTCGGTGAACTGAACCAGGTTTTCGCCGCCACCCAAATCAGCGCCGCTGAATTGAAACTCGCCTCCTGCGTGCTGATCGTGCTGGTGCTGATCCTGCCATTCGGTTTCGGTGGCGCGCTGCGAATCGTCTCCCTGCCGTTGCTGGCGGCTCTGTGCAGTCTGGCAAGCCTCGGTTGGCTCGGTCAGCCGCTGACGCTGTTCAGCCTGTTCGGCCTGCTATTGGTGACGGCCATCAGCGTCGACTACGCGATCCTCATGCGCGAACAGATCGGCGGCGCCGCGGCGAGTCTGCTGGGCACCTTGCTGGCAGCGGTGACCACCTGGCTGTCGTTCGGCCTGCTGGCGGTGTCCAGCACGCCGGCGGTGAGCAACTTCGGCCTGTCGGTGAGCCTCGGCCTGGCATTCAGTTTCATTCTGGCGCCGTGGGCCGGACGCCAAGTCCACATCGCACCGATTACGGAGCCGGCAGCATGATGGTCGCGGTGTTCTGGGCGATGGCCCTGGTGTTGTTCGCCATGGCCACCCGTATCGGTCGTCATTTCGGTTTGATTCCGATCGTCAGCCAGTTGCTGCTGGCGACCTTCGGCCTGCCGTTGCTGATGTACTTCTGGATCGAACCGGGCTGGCACCTCAGCGGTGCCGACCTGATCTCGCCGAGCTGGCTGAAGAACCTCTACAGCCTGAGCTTTGCCTTGCTGCTGGGGCACATCCTCAGCGACGTGATCGACCTGCGGCTGGAACGCCAGAGCCTGAAAATCGCCCTGCCGAGTTTCTGCATTCCGTTTGCCTGCGGGCTGGCAACGGCGGTCTGGCTGTTGCCCCCGCAGCCGTGGATCAGCTCGCTGGCAGTCGGTCTGCTGTTCGCCATTACCGCGATTCCGGTGTTGTATCTGTACCTGCGACACATCAACTACCCGCCCGCCGCCACCCGGCGTCTGGTGCAAACCGCGATCCTGATCGACCTGACCTGCTGGACTCTGTTCGCATTCGCCCAAGGCAGCCTGCACCTGAGCAGCCTCTTGCTGCCGCTGGCCGGCGCCTGCCTGCCGTTGGTGCTGCGACTGCTCGGGTTGCGCCAACCGTTGCTGCACAGCGGCTGCTTCTTCGCGCTGTTGGTGGTCGCCGAACACTTCAAACTCAATGCGCTGATTTTCGGCATCGGCTATCTGCTGTGCATGGCCGCGCTCAAGGTGCCATTGGTGCTGCCATTACCGGCGGCGTGGATGAACCGTTTGCAGACCTGGATCGCCATCCCGCTGATCCTCACGTTCGGCATCGTGCAGATCAACGTGCACAGCGCCATCGACAGTCTCGGCGGCGTGCAACTGGCCGCGCTCCTGCTGCTGCCTATCGCCAGCAAACTGTTGGGCAACTGGCTGGGCCTCGGCTGGGCTGGCGCCTCGTTTGAAGGTGCCAGCCGCTGGCGGGAAAGCCTTTTACTGAATATTCGTGGCTTGAGCGAGATCGTCTTTCTCAACCTGCTGCTGCAACAACAACTCATCAGCCCGGCGCTGTATTTCGCGCTGATGTTGATGGGCCTGATCGCAACCCTGCTGCCGGCACTCGCCGGCATGCACCGAATCCCTTTGAACATCGCCGCCCCGGCAAGGAGCACCCGTGCCAACAGTTGAAATGGAACGTCGTCAGGTGATGGTGATCGGTGCCGGCCCCTCGGGCGCCATCGCCGCCGCGCTGCTCAAGCGCAAAGGTCATGATGTGCTGATGATCGAGCGCCAGCATTTCCCCCGGTTTTCCATCGGTGAAAGCCTGCTGTCCCACTGCCTGGATTTCGTCGAAGAAGCCGGCATGCTCGAGGCGGTGAACGCCGCCGGTTTCCAGCGCAAGAACGGTGCGGCGTTCGCTTGGGGCGATCAGTACAGCGCCTTCGATTTCGGCGACACATTCACCAACGGCAAGCCGACGACGTTCCAGGTTCAGCGCGCCGACTTCGACAAGCTGCTGGCCGATCAGGCTGAGCTGCAAGGTGTCGATGTCCGTTATGGCGAAGCCATTGTCAGCGCCGATTTCAGCCTGCCGAAACCGCAGCTCGATGTGCTCCGCGAAGATGGTAGCCAATACCGCGTCGAGGCCGATTTCGTGCTCGATGCCAGCGGCTACGGTCGCGTGCTGCCGCGTTTGCTGGACCTTGAAGCACCGTCGAACTTCCCGGTGCGCCAGGCCGTGTTTACCCACGTCGAAGACTGTATCGACAGCCCGGCTTTCGACCGGGAGAAAATCCTCATCACCACCCATCCGACCCAGCGTGACATCTGGTTCTGGACCATCCCATTCAGCAATGGCCGTTGCTCGGTGGGCGTGGTGGCGGCCGCCGAACACTTCGAAGGCCGCACCGAGAATCTGGACGACTGCCTGCGCGGCTTCATCGCCGAAACGCCAAGCCTGGCCGGTGTGCTGAACAATGCCGTGTGGGATACACCCGCGCGGACCATCGGCGGCTATTCGGCCAACGTCAAAACCCTGCATGGCCCAGGTTTCGCCTTGCTGGGCAACGCCGCGGAATTTCTCGACCCGGTGTTCTCCTCCGGTGTGACCATCGCCATGCGTTCGGCGAGCATGGCCGCCGGGGTGCTACACCGCCAATTGCAAGGTGAAAGCGTCGACTGGCAGACCGAGTTCGCCGAACCGCTCAAGCGCGGCGTCAACACCTTCCGTTGCTACGTCGAAGGCTGGTACGCGGGAACCTTTCAGGATGTGATTTTTTATCAGGGCGGCACAGCGGAAATCCGCCGCATGATCAGCTCGATCCTCGCGGGTTACGCCTGGGATGAGCGCAACCCGTTCGTCAGCGAACCCAAACGTCGACTGCGGATGATCTCGGACCTTTGCGCACAGGATCCGACATGAGTTATTTGAGCGACAACTACGTCGAAGAAACCCGTTTCGGTTTCTGGTTTCTGCGCAGCCACACCTGGCAGCACCATGTATTGCGAGTGGCGATCAATGATTTGCGTGGCCTGTTCTGCGCACCATTGCCCGAAAGCCCGGTGCTGTTGGATGCCGGTTGCGGCCAGGGCAAGTCGTTCCGTTACCTGCGCCAGACCTTCGCGCCTCGCCGCCTGATCGGTCTGGATGCCGACCCGCACAGTCTGAACCTGAGCGGCGAAGAAGCGGCCCGCCAGGGCATGGATGTAGAACTGATCGGTAGTGACTGCGCCAGCATCAAAATACCGGACGCCAGTGTCGATCTGCTGTTCTGTCATCAGACCTTCCATCACCTGGTCGAGCAGGATCAGGCCCTGGCCGAGTTCTATCGAGTACTCAAGCCCGGAGGCTATTTGCTGTTCGCCGAGTCCACCGAGGCTTACATTGATACGTGGGTGATTCGCTGGCTGTTCCGCCACCCGATGCACGTGCAGAAGAGCGCCGCCGGCTACCTGGACATGATTCGTCGGCAGGGTTTTGAATTCGGCCCGCAGAACGTGTCTTACCCTTACTTGTGGTGGAGTCGCGCCAAGGATTTCGGCCTGCTCGAACGCTTCGGCCTGCGCCGGCCCAAAACCTTTGGCCAACGGGAAGAAACCCTGGTCAATGTAGTCGCGCGCAAGCCCCTTGAAGGGTGTGCCTAATGATCCGTTTCCTGCTTCTGGGTTGTGTCCTGTTGCTGAGCGCTTGCGCCAGCCAGGCACCGTTGCCCGAGCGAACCCCGAACCTGGCGTTGCCGCTGCAACTGCACATCGAACGGCAGATGGCCGAGCAGCGTCAGGACTGGCTGCTGGTGATCCAGCGTGAAGGCCCGGGCATTCGCTGGTCGATGATGGACCCTTTGGGGATTCCTGTGGCACGGCAAAAACTGATCGATGGCCAATGGCAGGCCGACGGTCTGCTGCCGCCCAATCCGGAAGCCCGGGAGCTGTTCGCTGCCTTGTTGTTTGCCTTGACCCCTGAAGGTGAGTTGCACAGCAACTATCCCGCCGCCCGGGAGGATGGCGGGCAACGGTCCTTGTCACCACGCTGGAACATCCGCTATTCACAAACACTGAGCTTTGAATTGAACGTATCCCAAGGCCCGCACTATCGCGTCACTCCGTTAGGCGAGCAAACGCCATGACGGCTTATCTGAATGCCCTCGGGGTGATCTGCGCCCTCGGCCGCGACAAGCAGGAAGTCGCCCGCAACCTGTTTGCCGGCGATTGCTCGAGCATGCGCAGCGAGGCCGGCTGGGTGGTGGAACGCACGCTACCGGTCGCGGCGGTGCGCGGTGAGTTGGCGCCGATTCCGGCTGAGCTGGCGCATCAAAGCAGTCGCAACAATCAATTGCTGCTGGAGGCCGCGCTGCAAATTCGCGAAGACATCGAGCAAGCGATCCAGACCTACGGCCGCGACCGTATCGGCGTCATTCTGGGCACCAGCACCTCGGGCATTCACGAGGCCAGCAGCGGTCTGGCCCATTACATCCGAGAGCATCAGTTCCCTGCCGATTATGACTATCAGCAACAGGAACTCGGCGCGCCGGCGACGTTTCTCGCCGACTGGCTGCAATTGAGCGGCCCGGCCTATGTGATTTCCACCGCCTGCACCTCCAGCGCCCGCGCGCTGATGAGCGCCCAACGACTGCTTGATCTGGGCATATGCGACGCCGTGTTGTGCGGCGGTGTCGACAGCTTGTGCAAGCTGACCCTCAACGGTTTCTCGGCCCTGGAAGCGGTGTCCGAGCAGCGCTGCAACCCGTTTTCAGCCAACCGCAACGGCATCAATATCGGCGAAGCGGCGGTGCTGTTTCTGATGAGCAAAAACGCCGGCAACAGCCAACCGATTGCCCTGCTCGGCAGTGGCGCCAGCTCCGATGCACACCATATTTCCGCGCCGGAGCCGACCGGCCGTGGCGCCCTGCAAGCGATGCGCAAAGCCTTGAGCCGCGCAGGCCTGCAACCGCAGCAGATCGGTTATCTGAACCTGCACGGCACCGCCACCCAACACAACGACGCCATGGAAAGCCTGGCGGTGACGACGCTGTTCCCGCAAGGCGTGCCCTGCTCCTCAACCAAACCGATGACCGGCCATACCCTCGGCGCTGCCGGTGCCCTGGAAGCGGCGTTCTGCTGGTTGAGCCTGAGCGCGGACAACCGCGTGCATGCCCTGCCGCCCCACGTCTGGGACGGCCAGCCCGACCCCGAATTGCCGGCCCTGCATTGGGTGACCCCGACTGACCACCTGACGTCCATTGCACCTCGCTACCTGATGAGCAATTCCTTTGCCTTCGGTGGCAATAACGTCAGCCTGATTATCGGAGACGCCCCATGATTACCTGGCCGCTCGCCGAACTGCTGCCGCATGCTGGCGACATGATCCTCATCGAGCAAATCCTGTCGTTCGATGACGAGCAGATTCACACCCGACTCACCGTCAGACCCGACGGCCTGTTCAATCGCCCCGACGGCAGCCTGCCGGCCTGGGTCGGCATCGAGCTGATGGCCCAGAGCGTCGCCGCGTACGCCGGCTGCCATGCGCGCCAGAAAGGCAATGCGGTGGAGTTGGGTTTCCTGCTCGGCACCCGCAAATTCGAATGCAACGTGGAACACTTCCCCGCCGGCACCGAGTTGACCATCCATGGGATACGCTCGCTGGAAGACGACAACGGCATGGGTGTGTTCGAATGCCACCTCACTGCCCCCGGCATCCACGCCACCGCCCGGCTGAACGTGTTTCGCCCGCCTCAGGCCGCGCAATATCTTCATGAACCCCAAGGAGTCGAGTGATGACTGAATCCGTACTGGTCACCGGCTCCAGCCGTGGTATCGGCCGCGCCATTGCGTTGCGTCTGGCCCGGGCCGGGCATGACATCGTGCTGCACTGCCGCAGCGGTCTGTCGGACGCTATCGCGGTAAAGGCCGAAGTGGAAGCCTTGGGCCGCAACGTGCGCGTCCTGCAATTCGACGTATCCGACCGTGCCAGTTGCAAAGCTATTCTTGAAGCCGACGTCGAAACCCACGGCGCCTATTACGGCGTGGTGCTCAACGCCGGCCTGACCCGCGACGGTGCTTTTCCGGCCCTGAGCGAGGAGGATTGGGATCTGGTGATGCGCACCAATCTCGACGGTTTCTACAATGTGCTGCACCCGGTGATGATGCCGATGATCCGTCGTCGCGCCGCCGGGCGAATTGTCTGCATTACTTCGGTGTCCGGGTTGATCGGCAATCGCGGCCAGGTCAATTACAGCGCGTCCAAGGCCGGTTTGATCGGCGCAGCCAAGGCGCTGGCGATCGAACTGGGCAAGCGCAAAATCACGGTTAACTGTGTCGCACCCGGCCTGATCGACACGGCAATGCTCGATGAAAACGTGCCGGTGGAAGAACTGATGAAAATGATCCCCGCACAACGCATGGGCACCCCGGAAGAGGTGGCCGGTGCGGTGAATTTCCTGATGTCGGCGGAAGCGTCGTACATCACCCGGCAGGTTCTGGCCGTCAACGGAGGCCTGTGTTGATGAAGCGCGTCGTCGTCACCGGCATGGCCGGCATTACCTCACTGGGCAGCGATTGGGACACCATCGCCGGCAACTTCGCGGCCAACCGCAGCGGTATCCGCCGCATGGACGAGTGGGATCGTTTTACCGAACTCAACACCCGCCTGGCCGGGCCGATCGATGACTTCAAGGTGCCAAGCCACTGGACCCGCAAGCAACTGCGCAGCATGGGCCGCGTCTCGCGCCTGGCCGTGGGCGCGGCTGAACAGGCCCTGGCGGACGCCGGGCTGCTGGGCGACGAATCGATCAAGGACGGGCGCATGGGTGTTTCCTGCGGCTCGTCCACCGGCAGCACCGACGAGATCAAGGCGTTCGGCAACATGCTGCTCAACTCGGTGGCCGAAGGCCTGAACGCCAACTCCTACGTGCGGATGATGCCGCACACCACAGCGGCGAATATCAGCATCTTCTTCGGCCTCACTGGCCGACTGATTCCGACCTCCAGTGCCTGCACCAGCGGCAGCCAGGGCATCGGTTATGCCTATGAATCGATCAAGTTCGGCCGCCTGCCGCTGATGCTCGCCGGCGGCGCCGAAGAGCTGTGCCCGACCGAAGCCATGGTGTTCGATGCGCTCTACGCCACCAGCCTGAAAAACGATGCCCCGCAAACCAGCCCTCGCCCTTACGACACCGGACGCGATGGCCTGGTGATCGGTGAAGGCGGCGGCATGCTGGTGCTCGAAGAACTCGAACACGCCCTGGCACGCGGCGCGCACATCCACGCCGAGATCGTCGGTTTCGGCAGCAACGCCGATGGTCAGCACGCCACCCGCCCGGAGCAGCTCACCATGCGCCGAGCCATGGAGCTGGCGCTGGAAGATGCCGGACTGCAGCCTTCGGCCATCGGCTATGTAAATGGCCATGGCACCGCTACAGAACAGGGCGACATTGCCGAAACACTGGCCACCAGCGCGTTGTTCGGCGAACACATGCCGATCAGTTCACAGAAGAGTTTCCTCGGTCACACCCTGGGGGCCTGCGGCGCGCTGGAGTCCTGGTTCAGCATCGAAATGATGAACCGCGACCAATACGTACACACCTTCAACCTCGATGAGATCGATCCGCAGTGCGGCAAGCTCGATTACCTGCGCGGTGAATTCCGGCAGATGAGCAACCAGTACGTGATGAACAACAATTTCGCTTTTGGTGGGGTCAACACCTCGTTGATTTTCCGCCGCTGGTCGTAATCGGAATTACTCAGGGTCAAGGAGACCTCCATGCACTTCAAGAAACTCGCTGCCGTCACCACCCTGCTGATCTGCGCAATGCCGGGCATCAGCCAAGCCCGTGACACCGCGGTGTATCTGCCTTTTGACAAAGCAGTCGCCGAAGCAACCCGCGCCGGCAAAATCGATGGCAGCGTGAAATTCTACCTGGCAGGCAATACACCGACTGGCAACGTCACCGTAGTCAGCGCGGGTGCCGTGACCAACAAGAAAACCAACGCCTTCAACAAGTCTGACGAAGTGGCCTGCGAATGGGTCGCACAATCGGCAATCATAAGCCTGCACCAGGCAGCGAAGAACGCCGGCGCCAATGCCGTGACCAACATCGTCAGCTTCTACAAGAAAAATGAGCGCAAGGATGCCAAGACCTATGAGTGCCACGCCGGGGCGCTCATGGCGGGCGTTGCGTTGAAAGGGGATTTGGCGAAGGTTCAGTAACGCCTGACGCGGACTAGCCGCGACACACTCAGGTATTACCGAGGATCAAAAGATCGCAGCCTTCGGCAGCTCCTACATAGATCGGCGTAGGAGCCGCCGCAGGCTGCGATCTTTTAAACGCTTTACGCGTCAGCAACTCCACAAGCGCCCTGCCATCGGCGATTTCTGATCCTTGCGCTGAGTCCTCGGCAAATAAATGAAACATAGGAAAACGGAGTGTGCCACTTCGGAAACGTCCTACAGCCAGTCTTGTAATTCCGATATATAGGCAAACTCCGACAACCAACATATTTAAAAACAAGTACGACAAGGCATTACTTAAAATATCGCCAAACCATTACAATTCGTTACCCCGCTATTGACCCCCCTCACTCCCAGCCTATACTTTTCACGCATTGAATTTGGATAATCAATAGCGAGCAACCAACAAAAGCAGATAAGGAGTTATCCGCATGCAAAAGAACAACATTACTTCTACATGCCTACTTCTTGCGGCATTGCTCTGCCCTCTGGGTAGTTTTGCGCAACAAGCCCCCACCACTGCCGATACTCGGGCTCTGGCATCCTCTCCTCGATGGCTGACAACCAAGGTCTATATAGAGGGTGCACCACAAACGGACGTAAAAGCGAATTATCCTGGCGTGGTCGGAATATCGACATGGGATCCCGAACGCAATCGCTATGAATTCTTTTACACCGATACGGGAAAATCAAAGTACGACAATGGAGGTGGAGGTTACTTCTTTGTCACCGGCGATCAAAAAAGCCACATTTTAGTGCCCGATGTCGGGCCAACCAAAACCGTGGTCAGGCGATTGGAAAAGTTGAATCCTAATGAATTCACCTATTCTCGCGAAGTGCCTCGCGACATGCTAGCCAACAACCCTCTAGTTCGTATCTATGTAGTTCATGCCCCCTACACCGGAACAGTAGAAACAAAGTCCGCCATCAAGCCAGATACAAATATCACAAACTGAAACCAGTCACTCATAGCACACTAAATGACTCAAGCAGTTCCGCTGGAGTAGCGTTACCGCTTGAAATCAATCTTGCCTCCTAATAAAACATGGAGTTTCAACATGCAGAAATCACTCAAAACACTCCTTGCATCTACGCTATTGATAACCTCGGCCTTTTGCGGCGCTGTCAATGCACAGTCCACAACAAATTCCCCTGCAAAAAATGCCGTTGCCACGCCAGATAATGCCGTCATGCTGACCGTCTTTTTAAAGCACGATCAATCACGGCCATTGGGCGAATTAAAGGCTCAACTTGCCAAACAAGGATTCTATAAGGCATTTCCACCTGCGGGAGTAGAGATTGTCAGCTGGAACATAATGATGGGTATCGGACAAGTCGTCACAGTGCGCTTCCCCGCCTCCCGTCTTGCTGAAGTAAACCTTGCACTTGAAAATACAGCGTGGGGAAGTTACAAAACCGAGTTCTATCCGACCTATGATTTCAAAGCGATAGCACAGGCGGAACAAAACAAGGCGCAGCAAACGCAAACAACCCAGTGATGCTAGTTGGCGCGAGCGTTAGCGAATTCATTGCGCGATGGTTGCGACTTGATGGATGTCATCAGGTGACGATTGCAGGTGCAGGTTTCGGTGTAGTGTGGACTTGCCCCTACAAAACCGGACACCAACTCCCCATTAAATTGATGCCGCCGCCAAGCGCCTGAACTCCCTCGGTGAGCGATAGTTCAAAGCACTGTGCGGATGCTGCTCGTTGTAATGCTCGAAGGCAATGGCCAGGTTGCGCAGCGCCGTTTCTCGATCCGGCTTGGGCATGTGCGCCACGTAATCACGCTTGATCGTCTTCACAAAGCTCTCGGCCATGCCGTTGCTTTGCGGGCTGCGCGCTGGTGTGGTCACCGGCTGCAAACCGATCTGTCGAGCAAACAGGCGCGTCTGTTCGGCGGTGTACGCCGAGCCGTTGTCACTCAGCCATTGCACCGGCGTGGTGGGTAGTTGATCACCAAAACGCTTCTCCACGCTTTCCAGCATCAAGTCGCGGATATCATCACCGCTGTACCCAGTCGGGCTCGCGACCCAGCCGATGGCCTCGCGATCACAGCAGTCCAGGGCGAAGGTCACGCTCAGTTTGGCGCCGTCCTCGCAGCGGAACTCAAAGCCGTCCGAGCACCAACGCGTATCGCTGGTTTCCACCGCAATACGGCCTTCGTGCCGACGCGGCACGCCGGGTTGTTTGATCCGGCGCTCAAGCAGCAGGTTGTGATCACGCATCACCCGGTAAACCCGCTTCACATTGATCGCGGGCAGCAACTGGGTTTCACGGGCGCGGCGCAGTAATCCCCAGACACGACGGTAGCCATAGCTGGGTAACTCGCTGACCTGTTGCTGGATTTCAACTACCAGCTCAGCATCGTTCACAGGCCGGCTTCGCCGCACTTTGGACGATACCAACTGCTTGATTCGAACCGTTAATTGCGAGCGCGCCACACCGAGACATTCGCTGACCAGCTTCACTGGTCGTCCCCCGGCAACAAGGGTGAGTGCGCAATCCATTTTCGCGACCGGGCGATCTCCACGGCCTCTTTGAGGATTTCTGCTTCCATCGTTTTCTTGCCCAGCATCCGTTGCAGTTCACGGATCTGCTTGAGCGCATCGCTCAACTCGGAGGCAGGCACCACGGCTTCGCCGGCACTGACCGCCGACAGGCTGCCGTCCTGATAAAGCTTGCGCCACAGAAACAGCTGATTGGCATTGATGCCGTTGCGCCGAGCGACGACCGACACACTTTGTCCTGGTTCAAGGCTCTCGCGAACCATGGCCAGCTTTTGCTCTGGGCTCCAGCGGCGCCGCCGCTCCTGGCCCAAAAGCTCCCCACTCTTATCGTTGCTGTTAGTCATAAACATAACCGTTTGCCTATCCCTTATCGTAAGGGGGAAACGGTGTCCTGTCTTTCATGGGGCTCGTTCATAGTGTCTGGTAAAGAAAAACGGGTGACCCCACTGGGGTCACCCGTTGTTAAGACTTCAATGGTTCAACCTTACGCGTCAGCAATTCAACAAACGCCCTGGCCATCGGCGATTTCTGATCCTTGCGTTGTACCAGCCACACCGCCGACACCGCTTCCGGATCCAGCAACGGCCGATACACCACGCCATCGATACGCATCCGCTGATACGACGCCGGCAACACCGACACCCCCAAACCTGCCGCCACCAAGCCGATAATCGTCATCGCCTCGCCAGCCTCTTGCGCAAAGTGTGGGCTGAAACCGGCATCCCTCGCCAGGCTGAGCAGTTGGGCGTACAGACCACTGCCATAGCTGCGTGGGAAAAATACGAACGGTTCGAGGGCCAAGGCCGAGAGAAACAAGCCCTCTTCGCTGCCGTTCACCAGCGGATGCTTGGAGCTGAGCACCGCCACCAGTGGCTCGCGCATCAGTTCCACCACGCTGAGCGAATCCGGCAAGCCCAGCGGTCGCATGATGCCGACTTCAATCGACTCGTCCACCAGTGCATCGGCCACTTGGGTGCTGCTCATTTCCCGCAGGTTCAGATGCACCGCCGGGAAGCGCTGGCGAAACGAGAAAATCGCCTGGGGAATGGTCGAATTGAATGGTGCCGACGAAGTGAAGCCGATCTTCAACTCACCCAGTTCACCAAGTTGTGCCCGCCGTGCCACATCTGCCGCTTTGCCGACTTGAGCCAGCACCAACCGCGCCTCTTCCAGAAACAGCCGACCGGCCTCACTGAGTTCGACCCGACGATTGGTCCGCTCGAAAAGCCGCGCACCGACCTCCTGCTCCAGCGCCTGAATCTGCTGGCTCAGCGGCGGCTGAGAGATGCCCAGCACCTGAGCGGCGCGGCCGAAATGCAGTTCTTCGGCGACGGCGATGAAGTAGCGCAGGTGACGCAATTCCATGAAAACTCCATTAGGTCGTTCAACCTATCAAACAGGTCGAACAATATATTGGATTGAATCATTAGGCAGCTATATGATTTTTTCATTGCCTGACCGGCTAGCGCCCCTCCGAGGTCCGAAGTGAAAACTGCTGTCGCTCCACTCGCCCATGAAATTCCGCCCACGGCGCCGGACGGTGTCGTCGCTGAGCTCAGCGAGATCTATATCGAAAAAGGCACGCCGCTGTTCATGCGCACGGTGCTGGCGCTGTTCTCGGGCGGCTTCGCGACCTTTGCCCTGCTCTACTGCGTGCAGCCGATGATGCCGCTGCTGTCCCGCGAGTTTTCCATCAACGCAGCCCAGAGCAGCCTGATCCTGTCGGTTGCCACCGGCATGCTCGCCATCGGCTTGCTGATCACCGGTCCTATCTCTGATCGCATCGGGCGTAAACCGGTGATGGTCGCCGCCCTGTTTGCCGCAGCGCTGTGCACCATGGCCAGCGCGATGATCCCGAGCTGGCAAGGCGTGCTGGTGATGCGGGCGCTGGTGGGGCTGTCGTTGAGCGGTCTGGCGGCGGTCGCGATGACTTACCTGAGCGAAGAAATTCATCCGCAGCACCTCGGCCTGGCCATGGGCTTGTACATCGCTGGCAACGCCATCGGCGGCATGTGTGGACGGTTGATCGTCGGCGTGTTGATCGACTTCGTCAGCTGGCACACGGCGATGCTGGTCATCGGAGGCCTGGCGCTGATTGCTGCTGCGGTGTTCTGGAAAATCCTCCCGGAATCGCGCAACTTCCGCGCCCGCTCGTTGCATCCGCGCAGCTTGCTGGAAGGCTTCACCATGCACTTTCGCGATGCCGGTCTACCACTGCTGTTCCTCGAGGCGTTCGTGCTGATGGGCGCGTTCGTCACGCTGTTCAACTACATCGGTTATCACTTGCTGGCCGAGCCATACCACATGGATCAGGCCTTCGTCGGGCTGCTCTCGGTGGTGTACCTGTCGGGCATCTACAGCTCGGCGAAAATCGGCGCCCTGGCTGACCAACTTGGCCGACGCAAAGTGCTCTGGGCAACCATTGTGCTGATGATTGCCGGCCTCGCCCTGACCATGTTCACACCGTTGCCAGTGGTGCTCATTGGCATGCTGATCTTTACCTTCGGCTTCTTCGGGGCGCATTCGGTAGCCAGTAGCTGGATCGGCCGTCGTGCGATCAAGGCCAGAGGACAGGCGTCGTCGCTGTACCTGTTCAGCTATTACGCCGGGTCGAGTATTGCGGGTACGGCGGGCGGCGTGGCCTGGCACCTGGGAGGCTGGAACGGGATCGGGTTGTTTATTGGCGGGTTGTTGGTGATTGCGCTGTTGGTGGCGTTGAAGCTGGCGAAGTTGCCGCCGTTAAGTGGTGTGAAAGCTTAAAAGCAAAAGATCGTGAAACAAAAACGCCCGGTCTAAGCCGGGCGTTTTTTATTGGGTCACGATTACTCGTGATACTGCGCCGACAATTCATGCACCGCACGCAGGAATGCACCAGCGTGCTCCGGATCAACTTCCGGCGTAATGCCATGACCGAGGTTGAACACGTGGCCGCTGCCCTTGCCGTAGCTGGCGAGGATGCGGCCGACTTCGGTGCGAATGGCTTCTGGCTTGGCGTACAACACGGTCGGGTCCATGTTGCCTTGCAGGGCGACTTTGCTGCCGACGCGTTGGCGCGCTTCGCCAATGTCGCAAGTCCAGTCCAGGCCCAACGCATCAGCGCCAGCGTCGGCGATGCTTTCCAGCCACAGACCGCCGTTCTTGGTGAACAGGATGACCGGAACCTTACGGCCTTCGTGCTCGCGGATCAGGCCGCTGACGATTTTGCGCATGTAGGCCAGGGAGAATTCCTGATAGGCCGCTGCGGAGAGGTTACCGCCCCAAGTGTCGAAGATCTGCACCGCTTGCGCGCCAGCCATGATCTGGCCGTTGAGGTACGAAGTGACCGACTGCGCGAGCTTGTCCAGCAGCAGGTGCATGGCTTGCGGGTTGTCGTAGAGCATGGCCTTGGTCTTGCGGAAGTCTTTCGACGAACCGCCTTCGACCATGTAGGTAGCCAGGGTCCATGGGCTGCCGGAGAAGCCGATCAACGGCACGCGGCCGTTCAGTTCGCGACGGATGGTGCTGACCGCGTCCATGACGTAGCCGAGGTCTTTGTGCGGATCAGGAATCGGCAGGGCTTCGATGTCGGCCAGGGTGCTGATGACTTTCTTGAAGCGCGGACCTTCACCGGTCTCGAAGTACAGGCCTTGGCCCATGGCATCGGGGATGGTCAGGATGTCGGAGAAGAGGATCGCCGCGTCCAGTTGCGGATAGCGGTCGAGCGGCTGCATCGTGACTTCGCAAGCGAACGCCGGGTTCATGCACAGGCTCATGAAATCACCGGCCTTGGCACGGCTGGCGCGGTATTCAGGCAGGTAGCGACCGGCCTGACGCATCATCCACACAGGGGTGACGTCTACGGGTTGCTTGAGCAGGGCGCGAAGGAAACGGTCGTTCTTCAGGGCAGTCATGTCGGCATCCGGAAAAAAAGTGCGGGCATTTTCTCAGAGCGCGACGCAAAAGGCACGGCAAGAGCTGAGCCTTTTGTCTATCGGGTCAATTTGTCGCGGTTTCACTCGCCTGATCGTTCCCACGCTCTGCGTGGGAACGATCAGTGCGGGGGGTTAGACGCCCAGGTAATCCAGGATCCCTTCAGCGGCATTGCGCCCTTCGAAGATCGCCGTCACCACCAGGTCGGAACCGCGCACCATGTCGCCACCGGCGAAGATTTTCGGGTTGCTGGTCTGGTGCTTGTACTGACCTTGTTCCGGCGCCACGACGCGGCCCTGGCTGTCGGTCTGGATGCTGAACTGCTCGAACCACGACGCCGGGCTTGGACGGAAACCGAACGCGATGACCACGGCGTCGGCCGGGATGATCTCTTCGGAACCCGGGATCGGCTCGGGGCTACGACGGCCACGGGCGTCCGGTTCGCCGAGACGGGTCTCGACCACCTTCACGCCTTCGACACGGTCTTCACCCACGATGGCGATCGGCTGGCGGTTGTAGAGGAATTTCACGCCTTCTTCCTTGGCGTTCTTCACCTCTTTGCGCGAGCCCGGCATGTTCGCTTCGTCACGGCGATAGGCACAGGTCACCGCTTTGGCGCCCTGACGAATCGAAGTACGGTTGCAGTCCATCGCCGTGTCGCCGCCACCGAGTACCACGACCTTCTTGCCTTTCATGTCGACGAAATCTTCCGGCGACTTTTCAAAGCCCAGGTTGCGGTTGACGTTGGCGATCAGGAAGTCCAGCGCGTCATGCACGCCCGGCAGATCTTCACCAGCAAAACCGCCCTTCATGTAGGTGTAGGTGCCCATGCCCATGAACACGGCATCGTATTCTTCAAGCAGTTGCTCGATAGTCACGTCCTTGCCCACTTCGGTGTTCAGACGGAACTCGATACCCATGCCGGTGAAGACTTCGCGGCGATTGCTCAGCACGGTCTTTTCCAGCTTGAACTCGGGAATGCCGAAGGTCAGCAGGCCGCCGATTTCCGGGTTCTTGTCGAACACTACCGGGGTCACGCCGCCACGTACCAGCACGTCGGCACAGCCCAGGCCGGCAGGGCCCGCGCCGATGACTGCGACACGCTTGCCGGTCGGTTTGACCTTGGACATGTCCGGGCGCCAGCCCATGGCGAACGCGGTATCGGTGATGTACTTCTCGACCGAACCAATGGTCACCGCGCCGAAGCCGTCGTTGAGGGTGCAGGCACCCTCGCACAGACGGTCCTGCGGACACACCCGGCCGCAGACTTCCGGCAGGGTGTTGGTCTGGTGCGACAGCTCGGCGGCCTGGAGGATGTTGCCCTCGGCCACCAGCTTCAGCCAGTTCGGAATGAAGTTGTGCACCGGGCACTTCCATTCGCAATACGGGTTACCGCAACCCAGGCAGCGGTGGGCCTGGTCGGCCGACTGCTGGGGTTTGAAGGGTTCGTAGATTTCCACGAACTCTTTCTTGCGTTGACGCAACAGTTTCTTCTTCGGATCTTTGCGCCCGACATCGATGAACTGGAAGTCGTTATTCAGACGTTCAGCCATTGTTAAAACCTCATCAAACTCTTCAGGCGCATATCACTGCGGGTTGGCACGGGTGCTGGAAAGCAACGATTTCAGGTTGGCAGCCTTGGGTTTGACCAGCCAGAAACGACGCAGATAGTCATCGAGGTTTTCAGCGAGGTTACGACCCCACTCGCTGTCGGTTTCCTCGACGTATTCGTTCAGCACGCGTTGCAAGTGGCTGCGATAGGCTTCCATCGCCTCACCGCTGATCCGCTGGATTTCCACCAGTTCGTGGTTGACCCGGTCAACAAAGGAGTTGTCCTGGTCGAGCACGTAGGCGAAACCGCCGGTCATGCCTGAGCCGAAGTTGTAACCGGTCTTGCCCAACACGCAGACGAAACCACCGGTCATGTACTCGCAGCAGTGATCGCCAGTGCCTTCCACGACAGTGTGGGCACCAGAGTTACGCACGGCGAAACGCTCGCCCGCGGTACCGGCGGCGAACAGCTTGCCCCCGGTGGCGCCATACAGGCAGGTGTTGCCGATAATGGCGCTGTCCTGAGTCTTGTAGATGCTGCCCTTCGGCGGAACGATGACCAGCTTGCCGCCGGTCATGCCCTTGCCGACGTAGTCGTTGGCGTCGCCTTCCAGATACATATTCAGGCCACCGGCGTTCCATACGCCAAAGCTCTGACCGGCAGTGCCTTTGAAGCGGAAGGTGATCGGCGCGTTGGCCATGCCCTGGTTGCCGTGCTTGCGAGCGATTTCACCGGAGATCCGCGCGCCGATGGAACGGTCGCAGTTGCAGATATCCAGGGCAAAATCGGCGCCGCTCATGTCGTTGATGGCCGAGGTGGCCAGATCGACCATTTTCTCGGCCAGCAAACCTTTGTCGAACGGCGGGTTGCGGTCGACCTGGCAGAACTGAGGCTTGTCTGCCGGGATGTGATCGCTGCCCAACAACGGGGTCAGGTCCAGGTGATTCTGCTTGGCTGTCTGGCCTTCGAGGATTTCCAGCAGATCGGTACGGCCGATCAGCTCTTCGAGGGAGCGCACGCCCAGCTTGGCCAGCCACTCACGGGTTTCTTCGGCGACGTAGGTGAAGAAATTCACCACCATGTCGACGGTACCAATGTAGTGATCCTTGCGCAGCTTCTCGTTCTGGGTCGCGACGCCGGTGGCGCAGTTGTTCAGGTGGCAGATACGCAGGTACTTGCAGCCCAGGGCGATCATTGGCGCCGTGCCGAAGCCGAAGCTTTCAGCGCCGAGGATCGCTGCCTTGATCACGTCGAGGCCGGTTTTCAGGCCGCCGTCGGTCTGTACACGAACCTTGCCGCGCAGGTCGTTGCCGCGCAGGGTCTGGTGGGTTTCGGCCAGGCCGAGTTCCCACGGTGCGCCCGCGTATTTGATCGAGGTCAGTGGCGATGCCCCGGTGCCGCCGTCGTAGCCGGAAATGGTGATCAAGTCCGCGTAGGCCTTGGCCACACCGGCAGCGATGGTGCCGACGCCTGCTTCTGCCACCAGCTTCACTGAGACCAGCGCCTTCGGGTTGACTTGTTTCAGGTCGAAAATCAGCTGCGACAAATCTTCGATCGAATAGATGTCGTGGTGCGGTGGTGGCGAGATCAGGGTCACGCCCGGCACCGCGTAACGCAGCTTGGCGATCAGACCGTTGACCTTGCCGCCAGGCAGCTGACCACCTTCGCCGGGCTTGGCGCCCTGAGCGACTTTGATCTGCAACACTTCAGCGTTGACCAGGTACTCCGGGGTCACACCGAAACGGCCAGTCGCAACCTGTTTGATTTTCGAGCTCTTGATGGTGCCGTAACGCGCCGGGTCTTCGCCGCCTTCGCCGGAGTTGGAACGCGCACCGAGGCGGTTCATGGCTTCGGCCAGGGCTTCATGAGCTTCCGGCGACAAGGCGCCGAGGGAGATGCCCGCGGAGTCAAAGCGCTTGAGAACCGATTCCAGCGGTTCGACTTCGCTGATATCCAGCGGCTGCTCAAGGGTTTTGACCTTGAACATGTCACGGATCATCGACACCGGACGGTTGTCCACCAGCGCCGTGTATTCCTTGAACTTGCTGTAGTCGCCCTGCTGCACAGCGGCTTGCAGGGTGCTCACCACGTCCGGGTTGTAGGCGTGATATTCGCCGCCGTGAACGAACTTCAGCAGGCCGCCTTGCTGGATCGGCTTGCGCGGGCTCCAGGCTTCGGCCGCCAGGGCTTTCTGCTCGGCTTCGATGTCGACGAAACGCGCGCCCTTGATGCGGCTTGGCACGCCACGGAAGCTCAGTTCGCAGACCTCTTCGGACAGACCGATGGCTTCGAACAACTGCGCACCGCGGTACGAAGTGACGGTCGAGATGCCCATCTTCGAGAGGATCTTGAGCAGGCCTTTGGTGATGCCTTTGCGGTAGTTCTTGAACACCTCATAGAGGTCGCCCAGCACTTCGCCGGTGCGGATCAGGTCGCCCAGCACTTCATACGCCAGGAACGGATAGACCGCCGAAGCGCCGAAACCGATCAGTACGGCGAAGTGATGCGGGTCGCGAGCAGTGGCGGTTTCCACCAGGATATTGGAGTCGCAACGCAGGCCTTTTTCGGTCAGGCGGTGGTGTACCGCGCCGGTGGCGAGCGAAGCGTGGATCGGCAATTTTCCCGGGGCGATGTGACGGTCGCTCAGCACGATTTGGGTGCGACCGGCGCGAACGGCTTCTTCAGCCTGATCGGCAACGTTGCGGATCGCCGCTTCGAGGCCGACGCTTTCATCGTAGTTGAGGTCGATGATCTGGCGTTCGAAACCCGGACGATCGAGGTTCATCAGCGAGCGCCACTTGGCCGGGGAAATGACCGGCGAGCTGAGGATCACGCGCGAGGCGTGTTCCGGTGACTCCTGGAAGATGTTGCGCTCGGCTCCGAGGCAGACTTCCAGCGACATGACGATGGCTTCGCGCAGCGGGTCGATCGGCGGGTTGGTGACCTGCGCGAACTGCTGACGGAAATAGTCGTACGGCGTGCGCACGCGCTGGGACAGCACGGCCATCGGCGTATCGTCGCCCATCGAGCCAACGGCTTCGTAGCCTTGCTCGCCGAGCGGACGCAGCACCTGGTCGCGTTCTTCGAACGTGACCTGGTACATCTTCATGTATTGCTTGAGCTGGTCGACGTCGTAGAACGCCGAACCATGGTCGTTGTCTTCCATGGTCGCCTGGATGCGCAGGGCATTCTTGCGCAGCCATTGCTTGTACGGATGACGGGACTTCAAGCGGTTGTCGATGGCATCGGTGTCGAGGATCTGACCGGTTTCGGTGTCCACGGCAAAGATCTGGCCAGGTCCGACGCGGCCCTTGGCGATCACGTCTTCAGGCTGGTAGTTCCAGACACCGATTTCCGAGGCCAGGGTAATGAAGCCGTTCTTGGTGGTGACCCAACGCGCCGGACGCAGACCGTTACGGTCGAGCAGGCACACCGCGTAGCGACCGTCGGTCATGACCACGCCGGCCGGGCCGTCCCACGGTTCCATGTGCATCGAGTTGTATTCGTAGAACGCCCGCAGATCCGGATCCATGGTTTCGACGTTCTGCCACGCAGGCGGAATGATCATCCGCACGCCACGGAACAGGTCGATGCCACCGGTGACCATCAGCTCGAGCATGTTGTCCATGCTGGAGGAGTCAGAACCGACGCGGTTGACCAGTGGGCCGAGCTCTTCCAGATCCATCAGATCGTTGGCGAACTTGGTGCGACGGGCCACTGCCCAGTTACGGTTGCCGGTGATGGTGTTGATCTCGCCATTGTGGGCGAGGAAGCGGAACGGCTGCGCCAGCGGCCATTTCGGCAGAGTGTTGGTCGAAAAGCGCTGGTGGAACACGCAGATCGAGGTTTGCAGGCGCTGGTCGCTCAGGTCTGGATAGAAGGCGGTCAGGTCCGCCGGCATCATCAGGCCTTTATAAATGATGGTCTTGTGGGAAAAGCTGCAGATGTAGTGATCGACGTCGGCGGCGTTGGCCACAGACGAACGACGACGGGCGCTGAACAGCTTGATCGCCATGTCCTGATCGCTCAGGCCTTCACCACCGATGAACACTTGTTCGATCTGCGGCAGGCGCTCGAGGGCCAGACGGCCGAGGACACTGGTATCGATCGGCACTTTGCGCCAGCCGATAAGTTGCAAGCCTTCGGCCAGGATCTCGCGGTTCATGTTCTCGCGAGCGGCCTCGGCCTTGACCGGATCCTGGTTGAAGAAAACCATGCCCACGGCGTATTGCTTGGGCATTTCGACGCCGAAGGTTTCCTGGGCAATCGCACGCAGGAATACATCCGGCTTTTGAATCAGCAGACCGCAACCGTCACCGGTCTTGCCGTCGGCGTTGATCCCACCGCGGTGGGTCATGCAGGTCAGGGCCTCAATGGCCGTTTGCAAAAGGGTATGACTGGGCTCGCCCTGCATATGGGCTATCAGGCCGAAACCGCAGTTATCCTTGAATTCATCTGGTTGGTACAGACCTGCTTTCATAGACACTTTCTCACCAGGCTGCCTCTTGTCGAGGCAAATTTCTTTTCAATTCAACCAGTTACCATCCACACCGAACGTACGCCAGCTTTGCGGGGGCAAAAGGGAGGTCATTGTACACACCGACACAGAGGCTCACAAATTTGACGACGAAATGTCGCAAATCCATGTCGCATTTGTGAAAGGTTTAAAGCGATATGCTGTGCTAGTCAAAACTTTTTTAATTTTGACCGCAGCGACTCAAAGACTACTGTGACGCAGACACCACAAGGCACGCGCCCTTGCGGGCAGCGCGCACTTGCAGAAATTTTGAGGTGCTTGGAGAGGCGGCCTGGGTAAGGCCGCCGAATCTTCAGCGAGTTGTTGCCAGTTCCTGTTGGACGCTGGCGACAGTGCGAGGCCAAGGTTTACCAGCCTGAACCTTCGCTGGCAAGGCCTTGATGGCGGTAACGGCTGCATCGCGGTTGGCGAAGTTACCGTAGGTGATGACGTAAAGCGGTTTGCCGTTGAGTACTTTCTTGAAATAACGGTACTCGCCGCCCTGCTCCTTGACGAAGCTTTGCGCGGCCGATTCGGAGCTGGTGCCGAGGATTTGCACCACGTAGTTGCCCGGCGCCTGGCCTGCGTACCAGCTACCACCGGCGGATTTGGCCACGGTGACTGGCTTCTCGACAGGTTTGACGGCAGCGGCCGGCTTGGCGGGCGCTGGAGCCGGTTTGGCTACAGGTGCAGGCGCTGGCTTGGCTACAGGTGCAGGCACTGGCTTGGCCGTCGCGACCTGAGTCGGCGCTGGAACCGGTTTGGCGGCAGGCGTTGGCGCCGGGCCCGGCTGGATACCAGCAGGCGGCGCAATCGTGGTCACGGTTGGCGGTGTAGCGCTGGAACCTTCGACCGGCACGCCGTCGTCGCCTTCGGTGATACCACCGGCCGCTTCGGCCAACGGACCACGCATTACCGGCTGCGAGTTGCCGACCAACGGCAACGGCATCGGTTGCGAATTACCGGCGAATTCCACGGCGGGAGCACCACCGCTGTCAGGTTGTGGCGCGCCCTGGCCCAGCGGCAATTGCGCCTGTTCGTTGGCAGGCGCGCCGGTGGTCGGTGCTTTGCTGCGACCCGGCATCAACCAGGCGGCGGCTACCGCGACCACGACAACGGCGGAAATCGCCAATACGTGTTTCTTCGGCATGTTGAACCCCATACTTGGACGCTTCACCGCTGAGCGGCTGGCAATCATGGCTTCGATCATCGCATCGCGGGCAACCTGGTTGATGGTGCCAGGCCAGCCGTCGGAGCTTTCGTGAATATCAGAGATCTGATCCGCAGTAAAAAGTTCGATACCACGGCCGGCGCCTTCAAGACGCTGGTCCAGATATTCGCGGGTTTCTTCTTCGGTGTAGGGCTGCAATTCGATGACGTGAAAACGCTCTTCCTCGAGGCTCAGCGCGTCAAGCTGAGCAATCAGCGACGATTCGCCGAACAGGAACACGTGCGGGCGACCTTCGGGCGCACCAGCGGCCAAAGCCAGCAAGGCTTCCAGCGCGGATTCGTCGAGCTGCTCGGCATCATCCACCAGCAAGTAGACTTCCTGCCCGGTGAGGGCAAGTTGCACCACCTGGGCCAGGATCGCGCCGATTTCGGCTTGCTCGACGTTCAGCGCCTGAGCCACCTGACGCAGCATACCGGCTGCATCGCCGGCGCCACGGGCGGAAACCACCACGCTCTGCACTGACTGTTTGTTGGTGCTGGCTACCAGGGCCTGACGCAACAGGGTTTTGCCGCTGCCTTGAGGGCCAGTGACCACCAGCAACAACTGGCTGTAACGGGCCAGATGATGCAACTGCCCCAGCACCGGTTTGCGCTGGGCCGGAAAAAATTTGAAGCCAGGCACCCGTGGAGCGAAAGGGTCATGACTTAACTGGTAATGGCCGAGGAAAGCCTCGTCGGCATGCAAACTAGTCATCGGGATCTTATTAACCTTTAAGCTGAGCCAGGGCGCGGTAATCCGCTCCCAGCGTGGCCTGTAAAATCTCTTTCGGATAATCGTCGGTCACCACTGCTTCGCCCATGCGGCGCAGCAGCACCAGGCGCAAACGACCGTCGATCACTTTCTTGTCAATTGCCATGTGTTCGAGAAAATCGGCTTCGGTCATTTCTTCCGGCGGGATGACCGGCAGGCCGGCACGCTGGAACAGGCGAATACCGCGATCACGCTCCTGTTCGCTGATCCAGCCCAGGCGCGCGGACATTTCCAAAGCCATTACGGTGCCAGCAGCGACTGCTTCACCATGAAGCCAGACACCATAGCCCATGTGGGTTTCGATCGCGTGGCCGAAAGTGTGGCCCAGATTCAATGTGGCACGCACGCCCGTCTCTTTCTCGTCGGCACCGACCACCGCAGCCTTGGCCGCGCAGGATCGTTCGATGGCGTAAGTCAGGGCGGTCTGGTCCAGCGCTCGCAGGCGATCGACGTTTTCTTCGAGCCAGGTCAGGAACGGCTCGTCGCAGATCAGCCCGTATTTGATGACTTCCGCCAGCCCGGCGGACAGTTCGCGGGGCGGCAGGGTGTTGAGGGTGGCGGTATCGATCAGCACCACATTGGGCTGATAAAAGGCGCCGACCATGTTCTTGCCCAGCGGGTGATTGATCCCGGTCTTGCCGCCCACCGAGGAGTCGACTTGTGACAACAACGTGGTCGGCACCTGGATGAAATCGACGCCACGCTGGTAACAGGCGGCCGCAAAACCGGCCATGTCACCGATCACGCCGCCACCCAGGGCGATTACCGTGGTGCGGCGATCGTGCCGGGCAGTCAGCATGCCGTCAAAAATCAGTTGCAGGGTTTCCCAGGTCTTGAAGGCTTCGCCGTCGGGCAGCACCACGGAAATTACCGAGAACTGCGCAAGACTGCGGGTCAGACGCTCGAGGTAGAGCGGCGCGACGGTCTCGTTGGAGATGATCGCCACCTGCCGCCCGCGGATATGCGGGGCCAGCAGCTCAGGCTGATCCAACAAACCTTCGCCAATATGAATCGGGTAGCTGCGCTCGCCTAGATCGACCTTGAGTGTCTGCATGTGTCCCCACAGTGAAGATGGAATCAGGCATCCCTGCCTTGAGTTAACGAATTCCACGACGTCTGCTGGTGTGACGCCGTTCGGTAGCCAGCCGCCACAACCTTGAGCGGCTGCGACAGGACGCCGAGGATAGCGCATTTCACGCCGCGCATTAACGTGGAGGTAGCTGCTGCAAGCGTTCGAGGATGTCGAGCACCACCATCCGCGGCGGCCGCTCATCGGTTTCCACCACCAGGTCGGCGATTTCCCGGTACAGCGGATCACGGATCGCCAGCAAGTCCCGCAGGGTCTTGGCTGGATCGGCAGTGCGCAACAATGGCCGATTGCGGTCGCGAGCCGTTCGGCCGACCTGCTGCTCGACAGACGCATGCAGATACACCACCCGACCACCGGCGTGCAGCGCCCTCCGATTGGCTTCGCGCATGACTGCTCCGCCACCGGTCGCCAACACTACGCCGTCGAACGCGCACAGTTCGGCAATCATCGCCTCCTCGCGGTCACGAAAGCCCGGTTCGCCTTCTTTATCGAAGATCCACGGAATATTGGCACCCGTGCGCAATTCAATTTCCTTATCGGAATCTTTGAACGGCAGGCGCAGCTCTTTGGCCAGCAACCGGCCGATGGTGCTTTTTCCAGCCCCCATCGGTCCAACAAGAATCAAATTTCGCACAGAATCAATGACTCACAGCAATCGCCTGATTGTTCATGATACGCGGAGTGAGAAACACCAGCAGCTCGGATTTTTTCTCCGAGACCACGTCACGCCGGAAAAGGCGGCCAAGATACGGCACATCACCGAGAAATGGCACCTTATCTACAACCTTGCTCTGAGTATTTGAGAAAACACCCCCAATAACGATGGTCTCGCCATCGTTGACCAGGACCTTGGCGTTGACCTCGTTTTTCTTGATCGGCGGCACGTCCTGCACTTTGTTCAGGTAGTCCGGTTCGTCCTTGGTGACTTTGACTTCCATGATGATGCGGTTGTCCGGAGTGATCTGCGGCGTCACTTCAAGGGACAGCGAGGCCTCCTTGAACGACACCGAGGTCGCGCCGCTGGAGCTGGCTTCCTGATAGGGAATCTCGGTGCCCTTGAGGATTTTCGCGGTTTCCTTGTCGGACGTGACTACCTTGGGCTGCGAGACAATTTCCCCGTTGCCGGTTTTCTCCATGGCCGAAAGCTCAAGGTCCAGCAGCACATTGTCGGTAATGAAGGCGATGCCGATCCCCGAGGTATTGGCAGAGGTCCCCAAGTCGACAAACGGCGAGTTGGTACTGGTGCTGCCCGGCGTACCGATGGTGGTCGAAGAGCCGTTGACCCCGGACGTGTTCCAGTTACCCTTCTGCACCGAACCACCCCAACGTACGCCAAGGCTTTTGTCGTAATCGACGTTGGCCTCGACGATGCGCGCCTCGATCATTACCTGACGCACCGGAATATCCAATTGCGCAACGATGCGACGCAGTTCGTCGAGCCGATCCTGAGTCTGGTAAGCAATGATGTTGTTGGTTCGCTCGTCAACAGTGATTGACCCTCTCTCGTCGATTTTCGCCTCGGCACTGGTCACCGACTGGAACAGCTTGGCGATATCGGCGGCTTTGGCGTAGTTGACCTGTAACAGCTCGCGACGCAGAGGCGCCAGTTCAGCGATCTGCTTCTGCGACTCCAGTTCCTGGCGTTCTCGAGCAGCGATTTCATCGGCCGGCGCCACCAGTAGCACGTTACCGATTTTGCGTTTATCCAGGCCTTTTGTTTTCAACACCAGGTCCAGCGCCTGATCCCACGGCACATTCTGCAGCCGCAACGTGATGCCACCCTGCACTGTGTCACTGGCCACCAGATTGAGGTTGGTGAAATCGGCAATCAGTTGCAGCACCGAGCGCACATCGATGTCCTGAAAATTCAGCGAGAGTTTTTCGCCGGTGTAGGCAAAGCGTTCGGCGTTGCGCTTGTGCAAGTCATCGACAGTCATCGGACGGATGCTGACGGTCAGTTTGTTGTCGGTCTGATAGGTCGAATAATCGAAGGCACCGCTGGGCTCGATACTGATAACAACACGGTCGCCCGTGGCGCTGGCATTGACGAACTGCACCGGCGTGGCGAAATCCTTGACGTCGAGGCGCACACGCAACCGCTCAGGCAGTTGAGTCTTGGTGAAGCCGACGATGATTTTGCCATCGCGCTCCTGAATGTCCGGGGCGATGGACGGATCCGACAGATCGATGACCACATTGCCCTCACCCTGAGTGCCGCGCTGGAAATCCACGCCCCGGATGGCTTTGCCCACAGGCGCATTGACCCTGGCGGGCGCTGGCGTCGCAGTGGCTGCGCGCGGTGTGGGGGTGATCGGTTTGGATGCCTTGTTACCGGCCTCTTGCCCGACGACCACGAACAGAGTGTTGCCTTCGACGCGTGCGTTGTACGGGGTTAATTGAGTCAGGCTGATGATCAGCCGTGTGCGGTCCTTGGCCTCAACCACCGTGGCGCTGCGGGCATTGCCGCCGCCCAGGTCCCGATTCTTGTTCGTCAGTTGACTGGTGACCCCCGGCAGATCCAGCGCAATCCGCGCAGGCTGCTCAGTCGTGTAACCGTGGGGCTGCGGCGGCGGCCCATCGAACGACAACTTCAACTCGACACGGTCACCGGGCAGCGCGGCGACATCCAGCGCTTTGAGGTTGGCCGCCTGTACCATCGGCGACAGAAACGCTATCCATAGCGAAATACCGAAGGTTGAGAAAATCCTGTTCATTATTCGAGTTCCACTATGAGTGCTCTTTCAAAGGGATGGTTCGCGGCCGTTCCAGCCAGGCACCTTCGCCATCGGGAACGATTTCGACCACGTCAACTTGCGAACCGCTGATGGCGACGATCCGTCCATCGTTACGCCCCAGGTAATCGCCGACTTTCAGCCGGTGCACGCCGCCCGCCCCGCGCAGCAGCGCAAAGGAGCCATTCGAATTGGAGATCGTGCCGACCATTTCAAATTGCTCGATGTTGAAACCTTCGAGGTACTGCTTGACCCGGCTGGGGTCGGGTTTGACGTTACGCGAGCCGTGCTTCTGCCCGGCCAGATCGACTCTGACCTGCCGGGAGAACGGGCTACGCAGGTTGGCGGCGTTGTAGGTGAATGTCGGGTAAGACCGGAATGTCGGCGTTGGTTCAATCTTGCCGGGCGCACGCAGGCGCACTTCGTTCAAATAGGCATCCAGGTCGCTGAAGTCAGCGTCGCCGCCACAACCGGCCAGGATGACTAGACACATAACCATCGACAGGCAACGAATCGGGTTCATTTCTGCAACCCCTTGTCGTTGTAGCGATAGGTCTTGGCAAGGATGCTCATGCGCAACTTCGGACCGCCGTCGGGATTGGCCGGCGCCAGGTTGAAGTCATGCAGGGTGACGATCCGCGGCAGCCCGGCCACGCCGCTGACGAAAGTGGCCAGGTCGTGATAGGCGCCGGTGACGGTGATCTGGATAGGAAGCTCGATGTAGAACTGCTGGGTGACCTCCGGGAGCAGCTTGATTTCTTCGAACTCCAGGCCACTGCCCAGACCGGTGCGGGTGATGTCCTCCAGCAGGCCGGGCACTTCGGTGTCGCTGGGCAATTGCCGTAATAGCATGCCGAAGGAGTTCTCCATTTCCTTCATCTGCTGGGTATACAGCTCCAGATTCGCCGCCATATGGGCTTTGGTCGCGAATTGCTCCCTGAGCGTCGACTCTTCCTCGCGCCTGAGTTCCAGATGATTTTGCAGATCACTGATCAAGAAGCTGTAGCCCAGGGCCAGCACCAGAACCATCAGCAGGACACCCGCCAGGACCTTGATCGCTGGAGGCCAGGACCCCATGTTGTTGGTGTCCAGATCGTTGATGTCGATCTGGCGCAACCCTTCGAACCATTCGGACAGTCTCATTTAGCGACCCCCACAACGACGGGCTGAGTCTGACGAACGGTCAACTGAAAAACATTGGCCTGATCCAGTTGACCGGCGGTTGTCGCTTTGACTTCCGTGAGATTGGGCGCATCGAACCAGTCGGACGCATCAAGATTGCGCATCAGATCCGAAACACGATTGTTGGACTCCGCCGCGCCGGTGATGGACAACGTCTTGCCGACCATTTTCACTTCGGTGAAGTAAACGCCATCCGGCAAAGTACGCGCCAACTGATCGAAAATCCTCCCGCTGATCGGCCGGTTGCCCTGCAGGTCCTGAATAATGCGCATGCGTTCGACAAGTTGCTGCCGGCGGGCCTTCAGGTCGCTGATCTGTTTGATCCGCTCGTCGACCACCGCAATCTGCTTGCCGATGTAATCGTTACGGGCGACTTGCCGATTAATGGCGCCGTTAATAACCTGGTCCGCAATCAGCAGCGCCCCCACCGAACCCACTAGCACACCGACCAACGCCAGCAAAAAGCGTTTGCGACGCCCTTCGCGCAACTCTTCACGCCAGGGTAAAAGATTGATCCGCGCCATCAGTCGAAACTCCTGAGGGCCAGCCCGCAGGCGATCATCAATGCGGGGGCATCGCTCGCCAAGGCACCGGCGTTGACCTTGCTGCTCAGGGTCATGTCGGAGAATGGATTGGCGACCAAGGTCGGCGTACCCAGTCGCTGCTCGATCAATCGTTCCAGCCCTGGGACCGAGGCGGTGCCGCCGGCCAGGAGGATGTGATCGACCGAGTTGTATTGGCCGGAGGCAAAGAAAAACTGCAATGAGCGCGACACCTGTTGCACCAATGCATCACGAAACGGCTGCAAGACCTCGCTGACATAATCGTCCGGCAAACCGCCCTGCCTCTTCGCCAGCCCCGCCTGCTCGACGGTCAGGCCATAACGACGCTGGATTTCTTCCGTCAGTTGACGGCCGCCGAACAATTGTTCGCGGGTGTAGATGATCCGCCCGTTGTGCAGCACGCTCAGGGTGGTCATGGTGGCGCCGATATCGACCACCGCCACGGTCAGACGCTCCTGAGAAGCGGCCAACTGGGTTGCCAGCAGGCCGAATGATCGCTCCAGCGCATAGGCTTCGACATCGACCACACGCGCGGTCAACCCGGCCAGAGCCAGGGCCGCTTCACGGACCTCGACGTTTTCCTTGCGACAGGCCGCCAGCAGCACATTGACCCGCTCGGGGTTGCGCGCCGACACGCCTTGCACTTCGAAGTCGATCGCCACTTCATCCAGTGGATAAGGAATGTACTGATCGGCCTCGATCTTGAGCTGGTTTTCCATCTCGTCGTCGGAAAGACCGGCGTCCATCTCGATGGTCTTGGTGATCACCGCCGAACCGGCCACCGCCACGGCAACGTTCCTGAGGCTGGTTTTGGCCTTGGACAGCACGCGCGCAAGAGCCTGCCCCACGCCTTCGAGCTCGGCGATATTTTTCTCGACCACGGCACTGGCGGGCAGCGGTTCGACCGCATAGGCCTCAACCCGATAGCGGTCGCCCTGGCGACTTAGCTCCAATAGCTTCACCGACGTGGAGCTGATGTCGATCCCCAGAAGCGTATTGGCTTTTTTATTGAAGAGTCCTAGCACTACCAATTCCCTATGACTATCCGTGAGTTACGGACTCTGTAATATCCATTGCGTTCAATACCCCCCGTCTTGACAGAAGCGCAAATGACGCCCCCCGACGGAAAAATGCTTATAATGCCGAGCGTTTTTTCCGCTTTTCACTGCAAGCGCGGGTCATTTTCTGTATAGCCTGAACCCTGATGCCTAATTCATTCTTTGCCCTGGATATCCAAAAGCCTTGATTCGTCTGCTGAAATTTTTCGGTTGGTCCATCGTCGCCGTTTTCTGCGGACTGCTCCTGAGTCTGAGCGGCGCTTTTCTTTACCTTAGCCCTGGATTGCCATCCGTGGAGGCGCTGAGAAGTATTCAGTTGCAGATTCCTTTGCGGGTGTACAGCAGCGACAACAAGTTGATCGCAGAATTTGGCGAAATGCGCCGCACTCCGATCCGTTTCGCCGACATCCCCCCCAATTTCATCAATGCGTTACTAAGTGCTGAAGACGACAATTTCGCCAACCACTATGGCGTCGATCCCAGCAGCCTGATGCGTGCCGCCACCCAACTGGTAAAAAGCGGACACATTCAATCCGGCGGCAGCACCATCACCATGCAGGTGGCGAAGAACTTCTTCCTGACCAGCGAGCGCAGTTTCTCGCGCAAGACCACCGAAATCCTCTTGGCCCTGCAGATCGAACGGCAGTTGACCAAGGACGAGATTCTCGAGCTGTACGTCAACAAGATCTATCTGGGCAACCGCGCCTACGGCATCGAGGCAGCGGCGCAGGTCTATTACGGCAAGTCGATTCGCGATGTCAGCCTGGCGCAGATGGCGATGATCGCCGGCCTGCCAAAAGCCCCGTCGCGTTTCAACCCGCTAGCCAACCCGGCCCGCAGCAAAGAGCGTCGCGACTGGATCCTGGGGCGCATGTACAAGCTCGGCAAGATCACCGAAGCCGACTACACCACCGCGATCAATGAGCCGCTGAACGCCAGCTACCATGTACCGACCCCGGAAGTGAACGCACCGTACGTCGCCGAAATGGCCCGTGCCGAAATGGTCGGCCGCTATGGCAGCGATGCGTACACCGAAGGTTTCCGTGTCACCACCACGGTGCCGAGCGATTTGCAGGAGATGGCCAACACCGCAGTTCACGAAGGCTTGATGACCTACGATCAACGGCATGGTTATCGCGGCCCCGAGTCACGCCTGCCGGGTAAAACCCGAGAGGCCTGGACTCAGGAGCTGACCAAACAGCGAATCATCAGCGGTCTGGAACCGGCGATCGTGACCCAGGTCGACAAGAACGGTGTGCAGGTGTTGACCCGCACGGGTATCGGCGAAGAGCACGTCGCCTGGGACACCATGAAGTGGGCTCGTCCGTTCCTGAACACCAACAGCATGGGCGCCAATCCGAAGCAGCCGTCGGATGTCGCGCAGGTCGGTGATCTGATTCGCGTACAGCGTCAGCCAGACAATTCACTCAAATTCAGTCAGATTCCACAGGCCCAGGGCGCACTGGTTTCCCTCGACCCGCAGAACGGTGCCATTCGTTCACTGGTCGGCGGTTTCGCCTTCGAGCAGAGCAATTACAACCGCGCCATGCAGGCCAAGCGTCAGCCGGGTTCGAGCTTCAAGCCGTTCGTCTACAGCGCCGCCCTGGACAATGGCTATACCGCCGCCAGCCTGGTGAACGACGCACCGATCGTGTTCGTCGACGAGTATCTGGACAAGGTCTGGCGTCCGAAGAACGACACCAACACCTTCCTCGGCCCGATCCGCATGCGTGAAGCGCTCTACAAATCGCGCAACCTGGTATCGATCCGCCTGTTGCAAGCGCTGGGCGTCGATCGCACCATCGACTACATCAGCAAGTTCGGCTTCAACAAGCAGGACCTGCCGCGCAACCTGTCCCTGGCGCTGGGTACCGCGACGTTGACCCCCATGGAAATCGCCACTGGCTGGGCTACATTCGCTAACGGCGGCTACAAGATCACCCCGTACATCATCGACAAAATCGAAAGCCGTAACGGCGATACGCTATTCGTTGCCAATCCGCCGAGCGTTCCGAAAGGCGCCGTCGCCAGCGATGGCATCGCCGTGCCGGCCTCCAATACCTTCACGGTCAACGCCACTCCAGGCGAAGCACCGAGCACCCAGCCAGCGCCACAAACGCCAGCCGTGGCCGAACGTATCGTCGATGGGCGCACCACCTACATCCTCAACAGCATGCTTGAGGACGTGATCAAACTCGGCACCGGCCGCCGGGCGCTGGCCCTGGGCCGCAGCGACATCGCAGGCAAGACCGGCACTACCAACGAATCCAAGGACGCCTGGTTCTCCGGCTACAACGCCGATTACGTAACCACCGTCTGGACTGGCTTCGATCAACCGGAAAGCCTGGGCAAACGCGAGTTCGGTGGCACCGTCGCCCTGCCGATCTGGATGAACTACATGGCCGCTGCCCTCAAGGACAAGCCGCCGCATACCCAACCGGAGCCGGAAGGTATCCTCAGCCTGCGCGTCGACCCGGTCAGCGGCCGTGCAGCTACTCCAGGCACGCCAGGCGCCTATTTCGAGCTGTTCAAGGCCGAAGACACCCCTCCGTCGGTGAACGAGCTGGGCAACGGCAATGTGCCGGGCAGCCCGCTGCCGGCGGACGAGGCGGCGCCGATCGATTTGTTCTGATCGCCCAGCGACACCAAAAAGCCCCGCCCTCGAAAGAAGTGCGGGGTTTTTTATTGCCTGCTGACTTAGATGTTGACTGAGCCGGCCCCTTCGCGGGCAAGCCTCGCTCCTACGGGTTACGCGCCAATTTTGATATCGCGCACAACCTGTGGAGCGAGGCTTGCCCGCGAAGAGGCCCTCAAAGACACCACAAAAACCGCAGGTAATAAAAAACCCCGACTCGCGAAAGCCGGGGCTTTTGGTTGAAGCGCTACAACGACTTAGCCGTTGAACACATCATCCACGCTTTTCAGCGGGTAGTTCTTCGGATACGGAAGGGTCGCCACACCGGTCTCGATCGCAGCCTTGGCCACAGCATCGGAGATCAGGGTGATCAGACGGGCATCCATTGGTTTCGGAATGATGTACTCACGACCGAATTCCAGTTTGATGCCGCCGTAGGCGTCGCACACTTCCTGAGGCACTGGCAGCTTGGCCAGTTCACGCAGGGCGTTGGCGGCCGCCACTTTCATTTCTTCGTTGATGCGCTTGGCGCGAACGTCCAGGGCACCACGGAAGATGAACGGGAAGCCCAGTACGTTGTTGACCTGGTTCGGGTAGTCCGAACGGCCGGTAGCCATGATCACGTCGTTACGGGTGGCGTGAGCCAGTTCCGGGGAGATTTCCGGATCCGGGTTCGAGCACGCGAACACGATCGGGTTGGCCGCCATGGATTTCAGGCCTTCAGCGCTCAGCAGGTTCGGGCCGGACAGGCCAACGAACACGTCAGCGCCTTCCAGCGCGTCAGCCAGGGTGCGCTTCTCGGTCGCGTGAGCGAACACAGCCTTGTACTGGTTCAGATCGTCACGCCCGGAGTGGATCACGCCGGTACGGTCAACCATGTAGATGTTTTCGATGTTGGCGCCCATGCTCACCAGCAATTTCATGCAGGAGATGGCGGCAGCACCGGCACCCAGGCAAACAATCTTGGCGTCAGCCAGGGTTTTGCCAGCAATTTCCAGGGCGTTGATCATGCCGGCCGCAGTAACGATTGCGGTGCCGTGCTGGTCATCGTGGAATACCGGAATGTCGCACTGCTCGATCAGAGCGCGTTCGATCTCAAAGCACTCAGGTGCCTTGATGTCTTCCAGGTTGATGCCACCGAAGGTGATGGAGATACGCTTGACGGTGTCGATGAAGGCTTGCGGGCTTTCGGAGTCGACTTCGATGTCGAACACATCGATGCCGGCGAAGCGCTTGAACAGTACACCTTTGCCTTCCATAACCGGCTTGGAAGCCAATGGGCCGAGGTTACCCAGGCCGAGAATCGCGGTGCCATCGGAAATGACTGCAACCAGGTTGCCTTTGCCGGTGTATTTGTAGGCCAGTTCAGGATCGCGGGCGATTTCGCGTACTGGTTCGGCTACGCCGGGGCTGTAGGCCAGCGACAGGTCGCGGGCGGTAGCGGTGGCCTTGGTGAGCTCGACACTCAGCTTCCCTGGACGGGGATGGGCATGATATTCGAGAGCGGCAGTTTTCAGATCAGACATAGGGGCATTCCGCTTTTTACTGTTGGACAGACGGACCGCCGAGGATACTCGCCTCGCAAAGCCCCCACAAGACTGACCAGTCACCCCTGTCAAGCGCCCGCCCCTACGACTTTGGGCCAAGAGCCACGGAACACAAGGGATAGACTGTTCACAATCAACAGAATAAATGTCTACAATTTTTTCTTATGGCGCCGCCTGCAACATCGCCGGATCGGTCAGCGGCAGAAGCCAGCGCGCCTGCCCCGGTTTCAACCCACCGCGGCGCGAACGATCCACCACCCAGCCACGAGCCTCGATTTGCTTGCCTTTGAGCTTTTCAAGCGATGCAACATCGAACTGGCCCAGTAGATTGGGTGCAACTCGCAATACAACTAAATCCTGTAATTCGATCCAAATCCCGCCGCGATTGCGCTGAACCTTGCTCACACGACCACTGAGCACGGCGAAACCGGAAACGCTGATCTGCTCCGCTTTCAGTACAGGTGATTGGCGCCACAACCCGAGGCCAGCCTGACGGGCACTGCGTTCCGCCACTTGCTGGCAGCCGACCAAATCGACATTCGGTGCCACCGCCACCTGAAAACCGAGACCCTCGGCGAGCATCTGCGCTTCGAAGTTGGCACCATCAACGCCGTAGACATGCGCCAGGGTGCGACCGTAATGGTCCTTGCTTTCTTTACCCGGCAGCAAACCGACCTGCCCGTCGCTGGCAGCCACCAGCGCTTCAAGGCGCTTGCGCGCGGCCACGGCGAACGGCTCGTCGGAACGGCCCTGTTTGCCCAGTTCAGGCGTATTCAATCCGATCATGCGCACGCTGCGACCATCGCGCAGACGCAAGGTGTCACCATCCACTACCCGCTGCACCGCGACCGACGTCAGCCCGCTCGGCACCGGGCAGAAGGCCTGGGCAGCGGAAAGCCAAATCGCAGACATAAAAAAGGCGCCCGCGAGGGACGCCTTTTTCATCAGCAAGGAAAAGCCCATCGGGCTCTTCAACCTTACTCTGCAGCAGCTGGAGCTTTCTTGCCGAAAGCGCCGAAACGGTCTGCGAAGCGCTGTACACGACCGCCGGTATCCAGAGTCTTCTGCTTACCGGTGTAGAACGGGTGGCACTCGTTGCATACGTCGATCGGCAGTGCTTTGCCGAAAGTCGAACGAGTTTCAAACTTGTTGCCACAGCTGCAAGTAACAGCAATGACTGGGTAATCTGGATGGATATCGGCTTTCATGGTGTATTCCTCAGGCTAGCGTGCCGCCACCCAACACTATTGTTGAATACCGCACGTAATTAGGCCGCGGATTCTACCAGACAATCCCGATCACGCAAGCTGTCCCTTACACCGACCGTCTGCTAGGCTCCCAGCCCTAAGCGCACCACTGTAGGAGCGAGCTTGCTCGCGAAAGCGTCGTGTCAGCTGACGTAAATGCCGGCTGGCACAGCCTCTTCGCGAGCCAGCTCACTCCTACAGGTCACGCGCTCTCTTTACTTCCGCTTATCGAGATCCCCCCGCGTGCCCGACGCCATTCTGCGCCTCGCCCTGCCTTCGCCCCTGCGCCGCCTGTTCGACTACCGTGCGCCGGCCGGAGTCCTGCGCGCCCAGTTGCATCCGGGCATGCGCTTGCGGGTGCCATTCGGTCGACGGGAGATGATCGGGATTCTGGTGGAAATCACCGACCATAGTGAAGTCCCGACGGAAAAACTCAAACCGGCCCTGGCGCTGCTCGATGCCGTACCACCGCTACCGCCCGCGCTGTTCAAGCTGTGTCTGTGGACTTCCCAGTATTACCAGCACAGCCTCGGCGACACGTTGAGCTGGGCGCTGCCGGTATTATTGCGTCAGGGTGAACTGGCCGAAGCGCGCCAGGAGCGCTTCTGGTCCGCCGCGCCCGGCGCCAGCCTCGATGATCCGCGCATTGCCCGCGCACCGCGACAGCGTGAAGCCCTGGCGACCCTGGCCCAGCATCCCCACGGCGTCGCTCATCAACTGCTGAGCAAATTGATGCTGAGCAAGGACAGCCTCGATCTGTTGCTGGCCAAAGATCTGGTGCAGGTAGACATCCGCAAGCACGCGCCCGGAGTGCGCCACGAACACTGGCTGGCGCAACCGGAATTGCCGCTCAACCCGGAGCAGCGCGCCGCTTACGAGGCGATTCGCTCCGGGTTCGACCGTTATCACGCGTTCCTGCTGGCCGGCGTCACCGGCAGCGGCAAGACCGAGGTCTATTTACAACTGATCCGCGAAACGCTCGAGGCCGGCAAGCAAGCCCTGGTGCTGATCCCGGAGATCAACCTCGGCCCGCAAACCCTGGCGCGCTTCGAGCAGCGCTTCAATGCGCGCATCGCGCTGATTCACTCCGCAGTCAATGACCGCGAACGCCTGGAAGCCTGGCTGGCGGCACGGGATGGCGAGGCCGACATTATTATCGGTACCCGTTCGGCCCTGTTCACGCCGATGAAGAACCCCGGCCTGATCATCATCGATGAAGAGCACGACGGCTCCTATAAACAGCAGGAAGGCCTGCGTTACCACGCCCGCGACCTGGCACTGGTTCGCGCTCGGCAGGAAAACATTCCGATTGTCCTCGGATCCGCTACACCTTCGCTGGAAAGCCTGCAAAATGCCTACACCGGTCGTTACGGCCTCTTACGCCTGAATGAGCGGGCCGGTGGCGCCAAGCAACCGCGTTTCCTGCGTCTGGACGTGAAAAGTCGCCCGCTGGACAGCGGCATTTCCGGGCCGATGCAGCAAGCCATCGGTCAGACCCTGGCCGCCGGCCAGCAGGTGCTGGTGTTTCTCAATCGCCGAGGATTCGCCCCGACGCTGCTCTGCCACGACTGCGGCTGGATGTCCGAGTGCAAGCGCTGCGATGCGCGAATGACCGTGCACCAGCGATCAGGCGAACTGCGTTGTCACCATTGCGGCGAAGTCGAGCGGGTGCCCCGCCATTGCCCGAAATGCGGCAAAGTCGATTTGCGCCCCGTGGGTGCTGGTACCGAGCGTGCCGAAGAGCGGCTGGGCATCCTGTTTCCCGGTATTCCGGTATTGCGGGTCGACCGCGACAGCACTTCACGCAAAGATGCGATGAATCAACTGTTCGCCACCATTCAGAAAGGCCAGCCGTGCATTCTGGTCGGCACGCAGATGCTTGCCAAAGGACACCACTTTCCACGGGTGACCCTGGTGTCGATTCTCGATGCCGACGGTGGACTGTTCTCTGGCGATTTCCGCGCCAGCGAACGCATGGCGCAGTTGATTGTCCAGGTCGCCGGGCGCGCGGGCCGGGCCGAAGAGCCGGGCAAAGTGATCATCCAGACGCACCTGGCGGACCATCCACTGCTGGTGCAACTGACCGAACAGGGCTATTTCGCCTTTGCCGAACAGGCGTTGAGCGAACGCCGCTCCGCAGGGCTGCCGCCGTTTGCGCATCTCGCACTGCTGCGGGCCGAAGCGCATAAACCGGGGCAGGCCGAAGGCTTCCTCGATGAAGCCTGCAGCGAGGCCGAGCGTTTGCTGGCCGAGCAGCATCTGACCGGTATCGAGTTGCTGGGGCCAGTGCCGGCACCGATGGAGCGTCGGGCCGGGCGTTACCGCGCACAGTTGTTGCTGCAAGCCACGGCCCGGGCGCCGCTGCATCGATTGCTGAGCAGTTGGTTGCTGGTTTTGGAGCAGATGCCGAGTGGGCGGGCGGTGCGTTGGTCGCTGGATGTCGATCCGGTCGATTTGTATTGATTTAGAGATCGCCTCGCTCCTACAGGGGGCGGGTTGCACGCAACATCCGCGAACGACGTAAATCCGTAGGAGCGAGGCTTGCCCGCGAAGAGGCCCTATTTGTCACCACATATCCATAACCTGCCCGCTATAGTTGGCAAGCCCGTCTTCGCAACGGATAATGCCCAGTTTTTCCACCAGCGCATCGAAGCGCCGCCGCGCTTGCGGTCGACAGAGAACACCATGAAAGACACCATTCGCCAGCTGATCCAACAAGCCATCACCCAACTCGTCAACGAAGGTGTGTTGCCTGAAGGCCTGTCGCCGGCGATCCAGGTGGAAAACTCCCGTGACAAGAAAAACGGCGACTTCGCCAGCAACATCGCCATGATGCTGGCCAAGCCTGCGGGCATGAAACCCCGCGACCTGGCCGAGAAAATCATCGCCGCGCTGCCGGCTGACGAGAACGTCTCCAAAGCCGAAATCGCCGGCCCTGGCTTCCTGAACTTCTTCCAGAACACTCAAGCCCTGGCGACCCGCCTGGACGCGGCGCTGGCCGACGACCACATCGGCGTGCGCAAAGCCGGCCCGGTGCAGCGCACCGTGGTAGACCTGTCGGCACCGAACCTGGCCAAAGAGATGCACGTCGGCCACTTGCGTTCGACCATCATCGGTGATGGCGTGGCGCGGGTTCTGGAATTCCTCGGTGACGAAGTGATCCGCCAGAACCACGTTGGCGACTGGGGTACCCAGTTCGGCATGCTGATGGCTTATCTGCAGGAAAACCCGATCACCAGCGACGAGCTGTCGGACCTGGAAAATTTCTACCGCGCTGCCAAACAGCGCTTCGACGAATCCGCAGAGTTCGCTGATCGCGCCCGCGGCCTGGTGGTCAAGCTGCAAGCCGGCGACCCGGACTGCCTGGCGCTGTGGACCAAGTTCAAAGACATCTCGCTGTCGCACTGCCAGAAAATCTACGAACTACTGAACGTCAAACTGACCATGGCCGACGTAATGGGTGAAAGCGCCTATAACGACGACCTGATCAACGTGGTCAACGACCTCAAGGCCGCTGGCCTGCTGGTCGAAAGCAACGGCGCCCAGTGCGTGTTCCTTGATGAATTCAAGAACGCCGACGGCGACCCGCTGCCGGTGATCATCGTCAAGGCCGACGGCGGTTATCTCTACGCCACCACCGACCTCGCGGCCGTGCGCTACCGCAGCGGCGTGCTGAAGGCTGATCGCGCGTTGTACTTTGTCGACCAGCGCCAGGCCCTGCATTTCCAGCAAGTGTTCCAGGTCGCGCGCCTGGCCGGCTTCGTGACACACCCGATGGAAATGGAACACATGGGCTTCGGTACCATGAACGGCGCCGATGGCCGTCCGTTCAAGACCCGTGACGGCGGCACCGTGAAGCTGATCGACCTGCTGACCGAAGCCCAGGAACGCGCCTACACACTGGTGAAGGAGAAGAACCCGGAGCTCGCCGAAGACGAGTTGCGCAACATCGCCAAGGTCGTGGGCATCGGCGCCGTGAAATACGCCGACCTGTCCAAGCACCGCACCAGCGACTACAGCTTCAACTTCGACCTGATGCTGAACTTCGAAGGCAACACCGCGCCGTACCTGCTGTACGCCTACACTCGGGTTGCCGGTGTGTTCCGCAAGCTCGGCAAGGATTTCAGCGAAGTCGAAGGGCAGATCGTCCTCGAAGCCGCGCACGAACATGAGCTGGCGGCGAAACTGGCGCAGTTCGGCGAAATCCTCAATAACGTGTCCGACAAAGGCACGCCGCACATCCTCTGCACCTACCTGTACGATGTCGCCGGCCTGTTCTCCAGCTTCTACGAGAATTGCCCGATCCTCGGTGCCGACACCCCGGCGCAAATGCAGAGCCGCCTGCGCCTCGCCGCGCTGACCGGTCGCACTCTCAAGCAAGGCCTGGAACTCTTGGGTCTGGAAACTCTGGAGCGTATGTAAGTTGGCCGCCAAGAAAAAACCTGCACCCAAGCGTGGCGCCAGCCGTTACCAAGCCCCAGCAAAACAACCGATCCCGGGCTGGCTGTGGATGGCCATCGGCCTGACGGTCGGCGCGTTCATTGTGTTCCTGATGAAGCTGGAGCCGGGCAAGGGCAGCGATACCGTCAAGCGCGAGAAGATCGAGCAGCAGAAAGCCACCAAGATCGCCGAGGCCAACAAGACTCCGCCTAGCCCGACGCAACCGGTGAAGCCGAAGTACGACTTCTACACCTTGCTGCCGGAATCGGAAGTCATAGTGCCGCCGGACGCGGTGCCGGAGAAAACCCTGCCGACGCCACAAGTGCCGGCCATTCCGACCACGCCGGTAACGCCTGCGGAAGCAGCGAAAATTGACACGGCCCGAGCTCAAGCGGCATTGGCCGGCATCACCCCGCCGCCAGCACCGCCCGTGGCGAAAGCTGCGCCGGTGACCAAGTTCTTCCTGCAGGCCGGTTCATTCCGCAAAGAAGCCGATGCCGACAAGGTGCGTGCGCAGATCATCCTGCTGGGGCAGGCGGTGGCGGTTGAATCCGGCACTGTGAAGGACGAGACCTGGTATCGGGTTCTGGTCGGCCCGTTCAGCAACCGCGAACAGCTGACCACCGCCCAGAAACAACTGGCGGGCAGCGGCTTCAGCAACCTGTTGTTACAACAACGCCAGAGTCGCTGATCCCGTCAGGGACACCGCGCCTCATCATTCCCACGCTCTGCGTGGGAATGCAGCCCGGGACGCTCTGCGCCCCTTCCGGCGCTGGAACGCGGAGCGTCCCTTGAGGCATTCCCACGCAGAGCGTGGGAACGATCGTCTGTCAGGCACCGCTCGTCCCCTCTCCCGTCCTACAGTTGAAAAACGCTCCACCACCCCCATATGAGTTGGCAGAAGGCATTTTCGCCCCGCTGCGTGGAGACTCTCCCTTGACCACCATCGTTTCAGTTCGCCGCCACGGCAAAGTCGTCATGGGCGGCGACGGCCAGGTTTCGCTCGGCAATACCGTAATGAAAGGCAACGCGAAGAAAGTTCGCCGCCTGTACCACGGCCAGGTTATCGCCGGTTTTGCCGGAGCCACCGCTGACGCCTTCACCCTCTTCGAGCGTTTCGAAGGCCAGCTCGAGAAACATCAGGGTCACCTGGTTCGCGCCGCCGTCGAACTCGCCAAAGAATGGCGCACCGACCGCTCCCTGAGCCGCCTCGAAGCCATGCTCGCGGTCGCCAACAAAGATGCCTCCCTGATCATCACCGGCAACGGTGACGTGGTTGAGCCCGAAGAAGGCCTGATCGCCATGGGTTCCGGCGGCGGCTACGCCCAGGCCGCGGCCAGCGCGCTGCTGAAAAAAACCGACCTGTCGGCACGGGAAATCGTCGAAACCGCCCTCGGCATCGCCGGCGACATCTGCGTATTCACCAACCACACTTTCACCATTGAGGAGCAGGATCTCGCTGAGTAAGCCTGTTTCGGCCTAGCGCCACGGCTCACTTTTGCTTGAGGACCGCCAATTACTATGCCCATGACCCCCCGTGAAATCGTCCACGAACTCAATCGCCATATCATCGGCCAGGACGATGCCAAACGCGCCGTCGCCATCGCTTTGCGCAACCGCTGGCGCCGCATGCAGCTGCCCGAAGAGCTGCGTGTCGAAGTCACCCCCAAGAACATCCTGATGATCGGCCCGACCGGTGTCGGCAAAACCGAGATCGCCCGTCGCCTGGCCAAGCTCGCCAACGCCCCGTTCATCAAAGTCGAAGCGACCAAGTTCACCGAAGTGGGCTACGTCGGCCGTGACGTCGAATCGATCATTCGTGATCTGGCCGACGCCGCGATCAAGCTGCTGCGCGAACAGGAAATGACCAAGGTTCGTCACCGCGCCGAAGACGCCGCCGAAGAGCGCATCCTCGACGCTTTGCTGCCACCGGCACGCATGGGTTTCAGCAACGAGGACGCCGCACCGTCCCAGGATTCCAACACCCGTCAGCTGTTCCGCAAACGCCTGCGTGAAGGTCAGCTGGACGACAAGGAAATCGAAATCGAAGTGGCCGAAGTGTCTGGCGTCGATATCTCCGCGCCGCCGGGCATGGAAGAAATGACCAACCAACTGCAGAGCCTGTTCGCCAACATGGGCAAGGGCAAGCGCAAAAACCGCAAGCTCAAGGTCAAGGAAGCGCTGAAACTGGTTCGCGACGAAGAAGCCGGTCGCCTGGTCAACGAAGAAGAATTGAAGGCCAAGGCCCTGGAAGCCGTCGAGCAGCACGGTATCGTGTTCATCGACGAAATCGACAAGGTCGCCAAGCGTGGCAATTCCGGAGGCATCGACGTGTCCCGCGAAGGCGTACAGCGCGACTTGCTGCCCCTGATCGAAGGCTGCACCGTCAACACCAAACTGGGCATGGTCAAGACCGACCACATCCTGTTCATCGCTTCCGGTGCGTTCCACCTGAGCAAGCCGAGCGATCTGGTGCCCGAGCTGCAAGGTCGCCTGCCGATTCGAGTCGAGCTCAAGGCCCTGAGCCCGGAAGATTTCGAGCGCATCCTCAGCGAGCCGCATGCATCACTCACCGAGCAGTATTGTGCACTGCTGAAAACCGAAGGCCTGAACATCGAGTTCCAGCCGGACGGCATCAAGCGTCTCGCCGAGATCGCCTGGCAGGTCAACGAGAAAACCGAAAACATCGGTGCCCGTCGCCTGCACACCCTGCTCGAGCGTCTGCTCGAAGAGGTGTCGTTCAGCGCCGGTGATCTGGCCAGCACCCACGAGGACAAGCCGATCCTGATCGATGCCGATTACGTCAACAGCCACTTGGGCGAATTGGCGCAGAACGAAGACCTGTCCCGTTATATCCTGTAAGCAACACTTGTAGGAGCGAGCAAGCTCGCTCCTACAGGGGTTCCATCCATAACGGAACTCAGGCCATGACCCAACTCCCCACCGACATCAAACTCCACAAAGCCTCAAAAACCCTGACGCTTAAATACGCGTCCGGCGAGGAATATCACCTGCCCGCCGAGTTTCTTCGCGTGCACTCTCCTTCCGCCGAGGTCCAGGGCCACGGCAAACCTATCCTGCAATTTGGCAAGATCGGCGTAGGACTGACCAAGGTCGAACCGGCCGGTCAGTACGCACTGAAATTGACCTTCGACGACGGCCACGACAGCGGCCTGTTCACTTGGGAATATCTGTACCAGCTGGCAGTGCGCCAGGAAGATCTCTGGAACGATTATCTTGCGGAACTCAAAGCGGCCGGAAAGACCCGCGATCCGAATGAGTCGGTCGTCAAGCTGATGCTCTAACTCAGGCCTCTGGCTATTTAGAGGGCATTTTCTAATTCCATCTGTTTGAATGCTCCGCTGCGGTGTCAACGATTGGCCCGCTTGCGAAAAAAATTAAACTCGGGTAACCAATGGAGCTGGCAAGTTCCGTGCAGTGCTCTCTGAACTAAAAAGCAGCGATGCGCAATTAACAGTCACCCGAGCAGTAGTACCTGGCGTGCTGTGTGATTACACAGCTGGACTCAGGTACTCGCCTCAGGACAATGGAGCGTCGTAGATGAGTAACAAGCTTAACGATGACTTGAAATTTCAGGCTTCGGAAAATACCTTGGGGCTAAATCCAGTTGTTGGACTACGTAGAAAGGATCTCTTGGGCTCTGCCCGAATGGTGCTGAGCCAGGCCATCAGACAACCCATCCACAGTGCCAGGCATGTCGCCCATTTCGGCATCGAACTCAAGAACGTGCTGTTCGGAAAATCCGAACTTCAACCGCAAAGCGATGACCGTCGCTTTCTCGATCCGGCCTGGAGCCAGAACCCGCTCTACAAACGTTATTTGCAAACTTATCTGGCCTGGCGCAAGGAGCTTCACGCCTGGATCGATGACAGCAACCTCTCGCCCAAGGACGTCGCTCGCGGGCATTTCGTAATCAACCTCATGACCGAAGCCATGGCCCCGACCAACACAGCGGCCAACCCGGCGGCGGTCAAACGCTTCTTCGAAACCGGTGGCAAGAGCCTGCTCGACGGACTCTCCCATCTGGCCAAGGATCTGGTGCACAACGGCGGCATGCCGAGCCAGGTCAACATGGGCGCGTTCGAAGTTGGCAAGAGCCTGGGCGTAACCGAAGGCGCGGTGGTCTTTCGCAACGACGTGTTGGAGCTGATCCAATACCGACCGATCACCGAGCAGGTGCATGAACGCCCGCTGCTGGTGGTGCCGCCACAGATCAACAAGTTCTACGTTTTCGACCTGAGCCCGGACAAGAGCCTGGCGCGTTTCTGCCTGCGCAACAATGTGCAGACGTTCATCGTCAGCTGGCGCAACCCGACCAAGGAGCAGCGCGAGTGGGGCCTGTCGACCTACATCGAAGCGCTCAAGGAAGCGGTCGATGTCGTCACCGCAATCACCGGCAGTAAAGACGTGAACATGCTTGGTGCCTGCTCCGGCGGCATCACCTGCACCGCCCTGCTGGGTCACTACGCAGCGATCGGCGAGAAGAAGGTCAATGCCCTCACCCTGCTGGTCAGTGTGCTGGACACCACCCTGGACAGCGATGTGGCCCTGTTCGTCGACGAGCAGACCCTCGAAGCCGCCAAGCGCCATTCCTACCAGGCCGGTGTGCTGGAAGGCCGCGACATGGCGAAAGTCTTCGCCTGGATGCGCCCCAACGACCTGATCTGGAACTACTGGGTCAACAACTACCTGCTGGGTAATGAGCCGCCGGTTTTCGACATCCTGTTCTGGAACAACGACACCACGCGGTTGCCAGCGGCGTTCCACGGCGACCTGATCGAGATGTTCAAAAACAATCCATTGATCCGCTCCGATGCCCTGGAAGTGTGCGGCACGCCGATCGACCTCAAGCAGGTGACCGCCGACATCTTTTCCCTGGCCGGCACCAACGATCACATCACCCCGTGGAAGTCCTGCTACAAATCCGCACAGCTGTTCGGCGGCAAAGTCGAGTTCGTGCTGTCCAGCAGTGGGCATATCCAGAGCATTCTGAACCCTCCGGGCAATCCGAAAGCGCGCTACATGACCAGCACCGACATGCCGGTCAAAGCCGAAGAGTGGATGGAAAACTCCACCAAGCACACCGATTCCTGGTGGTTGCATTGGCAGGCGTGGCAAGCCGAGCGTTCGGGCAAACTGAAAAAATCCCCCGCCAACCTTGGCAACAAGGCCTACCCAGCGGGTGAGGCTTCGCCGGGCACTTACGTGCATGAACGTTGAGCTTCAAATAACTCGCAGTCCGCGGCACTGGGAGGTGCCGCGATTTCTACCCATCACTCTCGAGGCCAGCCTCGAACATTCTGCGACGGCCCGGGACGGCTCGATCCGCGTTTAAAACCTACAGGGCTCTGTGCATGCCGCAACCGTTCGTCTTTCGTACCGTCAACCTGGATGGCCAGACCCTCCGCACCGCGGTACGCCCCGGCAAGCCTCACTTGACGCCCTTGCTGATTTTCAACGGCATCGGCGCCAACCTGGAGCTGATATTCCCGTTTGTCCAGGCTCTGGATCCGGACCTGGAAGTCATCGCCTTCGACGTACCCGGCGTCGGCGGCTCATCGACGCCCAACCGCCCGTATCGCTTTTCGGGCCTGGCGAAACTCACGGCACGCATGCTCGACTATCTCGATTACGGGCAAGTCAACGTGATTGGCGTGTCGTGGGGTGGCGCTCTGGCGCAGCAGTTCGCCCATGACTATCCCGAGCGCTGCAAGAAGCTGGTGCTGGCGGCCACAGCGGCCGGTGCCGTGATGGTTCCGGGCAAGCCGAAAGTACTGTGGATGATGGCCAGCCCACGGCGCTACATCCAGCCATCCCATGTGATCCGCATCGCACCGATGATCTATGGCGGCTCGTTCCGTCGCGATCCGACCCTGGCCGCCAGTCACGCCGCCAGGGTCCGCTCGGCAGGCAAACTCGGTTATTACTGGCAGCTGTTCGCCGGCCTCGGCTGGACCAGCATTCACTGGCTACACAAGATCAATCAGCCAACGTTGGTGTTGGCAGGCGACGACGATCCACTGATCCCGCTGATCAACATGCGCATGCTGGCCTGGCGGATTCCCAATGCCCAATTGCACATCATCGACGATGGGCATCTGTTTTTGATTACCCGGGCCGAAGCGGTGGCACCGATCATCATGAAGTTTCTTGAGGAAGAACGTCAGCGCGCGGTGATGCATCCGCATCCAGCGCCATCGGGTGGCTAATCGGCCCAATGTCGGATGACAGGACGCCGGGCAGCGCAACAACCCGCAACAGCGTCTATGGTGTTTTGTTCGGGTGTGTTTGTTTTTGGCCTGATGACGAAGGAGTGTTAACTCATGCGCGACAAACCAGCGAAGGGCTCTTTGCCCACTCCCGCTGCATTCATCAATGCACAGAATGCGGTTACCGGTCTGCGCGGCCGGGACCTGCTTTCGACCTTGCGCAGCCTGGCCACCCACGGCCTGCGCAACCCGGTGTACACGGCCCGGCATGCCTTGAAGCTGGGTGGTCAGTTGGGCCGCATACTGCTGGGTGAAACCCTGCACCCGATCAACCCGCAAGACAGTCGCTTTGCCGATCCGACGTGGAGCCTCAATCCTTTTTATCGCCGCAGCTTGCAGGCTTATCTGAGTTGGCAGAAAGAGATCAAAAACTGGATCGACGAAAGCAACATGAGCCCGGACGATCGCGCCCGCGCCCACTTCGCCTTTGCCTTGATCAACGACGCCGTGGCGCCGTCCAATACTCTGCTCAATCCGTTGGCGATCAAGGAAATTTTCAACTCCGGTGGCAGCAGCCTGGTACGGGGTGTCGGCCATTTGCTCGACGACCTTATGCACAACGATGGCCTGCCCAGACAAGTCACCAAACAAGCGTTCGAGGTAGGCAAAACGGTCGCCACCACCACCGGCTCCGTGGTGTTTCGCAATGAGCTGCTGGAGCTGATCCAGTACAAGCCAATGAGCGAAAAGCAGTATTCCAAACCGTTGTTGATCGTGCCGCCACAGATCAACAAGTACTACATTTTCGACTTGAGCCCCGGCAACAGCTTCGTCCAGTTCGCCCTTAAAAACGGCTTGCAGACCTTCGTGATCAGTTGGCGCAATCCTGATGTGCGTCATCGCGAATGGGGGTTGTCCTCTTACGTAGAAGCCGCCGAAGAAGCGATGAATGTGTGCCGGGCAATCACTGGCGCTCGCGAGGTCAATCTGATGGGGGCCTGTGCCGGCGGGCTGACCATTGCCGCGCTGCAAGGGCACTTGCAAGCCAAACGACAGTTACGGCGGGTATCCAGCGCGACCTACCTGGTCAGTTTGCTCGACAGTCAGATAGACAGCCCGGCCACCCTCTTCGCCGACGAACAGACGCTGGAAGCGGCCAAGCGCCGCTCGTATCAGAAGGGTGTTCTGGAGGGTCGCGACATGGCCAGGGTGTTTGCCTGGATGCGTCCCAACGACTTGATCTGGAATTACTTCATCAATAATTACCTGCTGGGCAAGGAGCCGCCGGCGTTCGACATCCTCTACTGGAACAATGACAACACGCGCCTGCCGGCAGCATTTCATGGCGACCTGCTGGACTTCTTCAAACACAACCCACTGAGTCATCCGGGCGGACTGGAAGTGTGCGGCACACCGATCGACCTGCAGAAAGTCACCGTCGACAGTTTCAGCGTGGCAGGCATGAATGATCACATCACCCCATGGGATGCGGTGTATCGCTCGACATTGCTGCTGGGTGGCGAGCGGCGCTTCGTGCTGTCCAACAGCGGTCATGTGCAGAGCATTCTCAACCCGCCCAATAATCCGAAAGCCAACTACGTCGAGAATCCGAAACTGAGCAGCGATCCGCGAGCCTGGTATTACGACGCCAAACGCGTCGACGGCAGTTGGTGGACGCAATGGCTGGGCTGGATTCAGGAACGCTCCGGCGCACAACACGAAACCCAGATGGCCCTCGGCAACCAGAACTATCCACCGATGGAGGCGGCACCCGGTACTTACGTGCGCGTGCGCTGACGTTCAACGAACCACGGCCGCCAATGGCCGTGGCATGACTCGACCATTAAGAAGACTGGATGAAAACCCGCGACCGGATTCTCGAATGTGCCCTGCAGTTGTTCAATCAGAAGGGCGAACCGAATGTGTCCACCATGGAAGTGGCCAACGAAATGGGCATCAGCCCGGGCAACCTCTATTACCACTTCCACGGCAAGGAACCGCTGATCCTCGGTCTGTTCGAGCGTTTCCAGGCCGAGCTGACGCCCTTGCTCGATCCACCGTCCGATGTGGAATTGGCGCCCGATGATTATTGGCTGTTCCTGCACCTGATCGTCGAACGCCTGGCCCACTACCGGTTTCTGTTCCAGGACCTGTCGAACCTTGCCGGCCGCCTGCCGAAACTGGCCAAGGGGATACGCAACCTGCTCAATGCGTTGAAGCGCACACTGGCGTCATTGCTGGCGCAGTTGAAAGCTCAAGGTCAGTTGGTCAGTGACACCCAGGCGCTGGGGCAGCTGGTGGAACAAATCACCATGACGTTGCTGTTCTCGCTGGACTATCAGCGGATTCTCGACCGTGAAGGTGAAGTGAGGCTGGTGGTGTATCAGATCATGATGCTGGTTGCGCCGCATTTGCTGCCGCCGGTAAAAATCGCGACCGAGCGGTTGGCATTGCAGTACCTCGAAGAGCACGACTGACACAGTGGGTCTTCAGTGTTCTCCAGAATGCATGCACTAACAAAAACGCCCGACCTTCGCAGGCCGGGCGTGATCGTTCCCATGCTCCGCGTGGGAATGCAGCCGGTGACGTTCTGCGTCACCGCCGCAATGGACGCGGAGCGTCCGGTGAGGCATTCCCACGCGGAGCGTGGGAACGATCATCAGGACTGACTGGTTGGCGTCGACGGAGCCGGCGCGATAGTCGGGGTTACAGCAGGGGTCGGCGCAGTGGCGGAGTTCGCCGTGCTGACCGGGGTTGCCGGTTTGGCGGCAGCCGCTGCTGGTTTCGGGGCGGCCGCTTTCGGGGCTGCCGGTTTTTTCACTGCTGGCTTCTTCGCGGCAGCCGGTTTGGCCGCTGCGGTTTTAGCTGCAGGTTTAGCAGCCGCTTTGGCAGCAGGTTTCGCCGCTGCAGTTTTGGCTGCCGGTTTAGCGGTAGCCTTGGCCAATGGTTTGGCAGCGCTCTTGGCTGCTGGTTTGGCCGCCGCGGTTTTCGCCGCAACAGGCGCAACCTTGGCACCGGTGAGTTTTTCGATTTGCTTGGTCAGGGTATCGACCTTGCTGTGCAGCGCTTTTACCTCATTGCGGCTCGGTACACCCAGGCGCGAAATGGCGCTGTTCAGACGCTTGTCGAAAGCCCCTTCCAGCTCATCCCATTTGCCCAGTGCGCGATCTTTCACGCCGCTGATGCGCGACTTGGCCGACGAAGCGGAGTCCTTGGCGGCATCGACTTTTTTGCCGACAGCGCTCTTGGTGAGCTTCTCGGCTTTCTCGCCGTCCTTGACCAATGCATCGAAGAGTTTGCTGCCGTCAGTGTCAATCTTCGAGTACACGCCTAAACCAGCCAGCCAGATCTTGCGGGAGTAGTCTTCGACCTTCCCGATCCACGAGCTGCCTTCTTTTTCAGTAGTCTTTTTGCCAGCCATCCCGTTCTCCTTAAGATTTACGCGCGACACGTTCGAGCAATGCCGTCAGCTCATCGAGCTTAGCAGAGAGTGTCTCCACGTCATGTTTAGACGGAATGCCGATACGATTCAAGGCACTTGCGATACGTGTATCGAAAGCCCTTTCAACTTTGTCGAGTTGAAGTTCGACTTTGCCTTTGAAAGTGCTCACTTCACTCTTGGCTTCATCGATCTCGGCATTGGCCGCTTCAAGCTTTTCAGTTACTACTTTTTTTCCTTTCTTTTCAACAGCTTGACCAGCCTTGATCAGCTCTTGAACGTACTCGCTACCCTCTTGGCCGACCTTGGTGTAAGCACCCAGACCAGCGAGCCAGATCTTGCGGGCATACGATTTGACGTCGCCCAGAGCGTTAGTTTCAACGTCGACTTTTTTCTTCAAAATAACTTTGGCCATGGTGCACCTCACGCGCAGAAGGGTCGAGGAACTGCCCGCAGAGAGTCGGGCTCAGGCACAAAGTAGTGAGAATAATTAGAAACGGCACCCTAACAACTGACATAAACAAATGGCCATTCCACCGAACCTGGGGAGCGGCGGTGCGGCGATCCGACTTGCCCGCGAAGAGGCCAGTACATCCGCAAAATCTCCTGCGGCAGGAATATCGTCTTCGCGGGCAAGCCCGCTCCTACAGGGTTCTCATTCCACAGAAAGAATGGATCACGCCAACGCTTTATCCAGAGCCCTTTCGATTTCCGATTTGATGGTGCCGCTCATGGCGGACATCAACAGGCCCAGTTCGACATCGACCTTGATCGAATCCTCACCCACATGCACCGCCCCTTTTACACCCGAGCGTCGGAGGTTCAGGGTGTCGCCGGACCACTGCGGCTCCAGGCCATATTGTTCGGACAGTTTCTGCGCCAACTGGTCGGCCTTCTCGCGGGCCGCTTCCTTACCCAGGCCGTGGGCACGTTCAACACTAATACGGGCCATCGAATGACTCCTGCTTTATGAATACTTCCTGAGAATCTTGACCGTAGCTGCGTCAAAACGTCCCGGTGGTTGCCTATCTTACCTTCAGCCTTGCCAAGACAAAGCAGGCTACCGGGATTAGAATGTCCCGCATTCTCTTTTGGTGACAGCGATATGACTGATCAGCGCAAAGGCAGCGATGCCGAACCCACCACTCACTTCGGCTTCAAAAACGTTCCGGAAAGCCAGAAAGCGGAAAAAGTCGCTGAGGTTTTCCACTCGGTTGCCGCCAAGTACGACCTGATGAACGACCTCCTGTCGGGCGGTATGCACCGTCTGTGGAAGCGCTTCGCGATCGAGCTGTCAGGCGTGCGCACAGGTAACCGCGTGCTGGACATCGCCGGCGGCACTGGCGACCTGACCCGCAAGTTCTCGCATCTTGTGGGACCAACTGGTCAGGTAGTGTTGGCCGACATCAACGAATCCATGCTCAAGGTCGGTCGTGACCGCCTGCTGGATCTGGGTGTGTCCGGCAACGTCGAATTCGTCCAGGCCGATGCTGAAAAGCTGCCGTTCCCGGACAACCATTTCGATTGCGTGACCATTGCTTTCGGTCTGCGCAACGTGACGCATAAAGAAGATGCCCTGCGCTCGATGCTGCGCGTGCTGAAACCGGGCGGCCGTTTGCTGGTGCTGGAATTCTCCAAACCGACCAACGCGCTGATGTCCAAAGCCTACGACGCCTATTCGTTCGCCTTCATGCCGTTGATGGGCAAGCTGATCACCAATGATTCGGAAAGCTATCGCTACCTGGCCGAATCGATCCGCATGCACCCGAACCAGGAAACCCTGAAGTCGATGATGGTCGAGGCCGGTTTTGACCGCGTGACCTATCACAACATGACCGCAGGCATCGTCGCCTTGCACCGCGGCATCAAGCCCTGATGTTGCTGGCCGGCCTGCTTGCCAGCGTTGAGCTCGGCCTGAACCGGGTGCTGCGTCTCGACAGCACGGCGCTGCCGCGGCTGGCGCATTTGAGTGGCAAGGTGATTGCCGTTGACTGCCGCAGCCCGGCGCTGCAACTGTTCATACTGCCCAGCGATGAAGGCCTGATGCTCGCTTCCCAGTGGGAAACCGGTGCCGACTGCACCTTGCGCGCACCGGCCTCAAGCCTGCTGAAACTGGCGACGAGTAACGACAAGACTTCGGTTCTGCATGCCCCGGAAGTCGAACTCGACGGCGACAGTGGCGTACTGCTGGAATTGGCTGCGATTCTTCAGGACCTCGAACTGGACTGGGAGTACGAACTCTCGCGCTGGCTCGGACCTGTGGCCACGCAACTGGTCGGCGGTCACCTGCGCAGTCGCGCACGCTGGTACCAGCAAGGGTTCGCCAGCCTGAACCAGAACCTGGGCGAATACCTGGCCGAGGAATCGCGCACCCTCGTCGGTCTGCGCGAAGCTGAAGCCCGTTTCAATGAACTGGACCAGATCAAGCTCGATCTGGAACGTCTCGAGGCGCGTTTCGAGCGCCTTTCCCGATCCCTAGACCCAAGCGATAACGCATGAAGCTGCTTGCCGTCCGCCGTTTGTTACGCATCCAGCGCGTTGTGATTCGCTACCGCCTCGATGACTTGCTGTTCGCCCTGCCACTGCCCTGGTTTCTGCTGGCGCTGCGCTACGCCTTGCCGTGGCGCTGGTTTCCGCGCAAGACGCTGGACCTGAGCCGTGGCGCGCGACTGCGCCTGGCGTTGCAGGACCTGGGGCCGATTTTCATCAAGTTCGGCCAGATTCTTTCGACCCGCCGCGACCTGCTGCCCGAAGACATCGCCGATGAACTGATGAAGCTGCAGGACCGCGTGCCGCCGTTCGACTCGCAAGTATCGATCCGGCTGATCGAAGAGCAGCTCGGCAAAAAGATCAGTGAAGTCTTCAGCCGTTTCGACGTCGAACCGCTGGCCTCAGCCTCGGTGGCGCAAGTACATGCCGCGCAGCTGAAAACCGGTGAAGAAGTCGTCGTCAAAGTGATCCGCCCGGGCCTGAAACCGATCATTGCCCAAGACTTGGCGTGGCTGTTCATCCTCGCTCGCGCCGCGGAGAAACTCTCGGCCGACGCGCGCCTGCTGCACCCGGTGGACGTGGTCAGCGACTACGAAAAAACCATCTACGACGAACTTGACCTGTTGCGCGAGGCGGCCAATGCCAGCCAGTTGAAGCGCAACTTTGACGGTTCGCCATTGCTGTACGTGCCGCAAGTCTATTGGGACTGGTGCCGGCCGAAAGTGCTGGTGATGGAGCGCATCTACGGGATACAGGTCACCGACCTCGCGACCCTGGCCGACCAGCGCACCGACATGAAAATGCTCGCCGAGCGTGGCGTGGAGATCTTCTTCACCCAGGTGTTCCGCGACAGCTTCTTCCACGCCGACATGCACCCCGGCAACATCTTTGTCAGCACCGTGCAACCGTGGAGCCCGCAGTACATTGCGATCGACTGCGGCATCGTCGGCAGCCTGACCCCGGAAGACCAGGACTATCTGGCGCGCAACCTGTTCGCGTTCTTCAAGCGTGATTACCGACGTGTCGCGCAGCTGCACATCGATTCGGGCTGGGTGCCGGCGGAAACCAAACTCAACGAATTCGAAGCAGCGATCCGTACCGTGTGCGAGCCGATCTTCGAAAAACCGTTAAAAGATATTTCGTTCGGCCAGGTGCTGATGCGCCTGTTCCAGACCGCGCGACGCTTCAACATGGAAGTGCAGCCGCAGTTGGTCTTACTGCAAAAAACCCTGTTGAACATCGAAGGCCTGGGCCGTCAGCTGTACCCGGACCTCGATCTGTGGAACACCGCCCAGCCGTTCCTCGAACGCTGGATGCGCGAGCGCGTCAGCCCCAAAGCCTTATTAGGCAACGTGCAGAGCCAGTTCGAGCAGATCCCGCATCTGGCCAACATGGCCCGCGACCTGCTCGAGCGCATGTCCCAGCCCCACGCCAACGACCCGTCGCCCCCTTGGCACAAGCGCAAGGATGACTGGTTTTTGCGGTTGCTCGGCACTGCTCACCTGGCAGGTGGCACGATACTCGCCGCCGGTGGCCCGCTGAACGAACTGGGTCACTGGCCCGCCGGAATCATGGTGGCGGTCGGCTTGTATCTGGTCGTTCGCCGATAGCCAGTCGCGCCGCACGCTGGCACACTGTTTCAACGCCTGGGCTCAGCTATTGAAGTAGAGCCCGCTGTCGGAGTCGAAGATGAAAAACTGGCTGGACGAGATCAAGTGGGACGCCGATGGCCTGGTGCCGGCGATTGCCCAGGATCACAAGACCGGACGCGTGCTGATGATGGCCTGGATGAACCGCGAAGCGCTGGCACTGACCGCCGCCGAAAACCGTGCCATTTACTGGTCACGTTCCCGTGGCAAGCTGTGGCGCAAGGGCGAAGAGTCCGGCCACGTGCAAACCCTGCATGAGATGCGCCTGGACTGTGATGCCGACGTGATCATCCTGACGGTTGAGCAGATCGGCGACATCGCCTGCCATACCGGTCGTCAGAGCTGCTTCTATCGCGTCTTCGAAAACGGCGACTGGAAAACCGTCGACCCGGTTCTGAAAGACCCACACGCTATCTATTCCGCAGGACACACACATGAGTGACACTTTGACCCGTCTGGCTCAAGTGCTGGAAGAGCGCAAAGGCGCCGCTGCCGACAGCTCGTATGTCGCCAGTCTGTACCACAAGGGCTTGAACAAGATTCTGGAAAAAGTCGGCGAAGAGTCGGTCGAAACCATCATTGCCGCCAAGGATGCCGCCATCAGCGGTGACTGCAGCGATGTGATCTACGAGACCGCCGATTTGTGGTTCCACAGCATGGTCATGCTCGCCCAGCTGGGGCAGCATCCACAGGCTGTGCTCGATGAACTGGACCGTCGCTTCGGTCTGTCCGGACACGCCGAGAAAGCCTCTCGCCCGTCCGCCTGAACAATTATTGAGAGGAACGCAACATGGGCATTTTTGACTGGAAACACTGGGTCGTCATCCTGGTTGTCGTGGTGCTGGTGTTCGGCACCAAGAAACTGAAAAACCTCGGCACTGACGTGGGCGAGTCGATCAAGGGCTTTCGTAAAGCCATGAACGACGAAGACAAGCCGGTTGACCCGACTGTTACCCCGGCCCAACCGGTTCCACCTGTTCAGCCACAGACCACACAGTCCGTGAACCCGCCGCACACCATCGACGTGCAGGCGCAAAAAGTCGAAGAGCCGACCCGCAAAGACTCGTGAGCACTGACTAATGTTTGGTATCAGCTTCTCTGAACTGCTGCTCGTCGGCCTCGTTGCCTTGCTGGTGTTGGGCCCCGAGCGTCTGCCGGGCGCTGCGCGCACCGCCGGCCTGTGGGTCGGGCGGCTGAAGCGCAGCTTCAACGCGATCAAACAGGAAGTTGAACGTGAAATCGGTGCCGACGAGATCCGCCGGCAACTGCACAACGAGCACATTCTGTCCCTGGAGCAGGAGGCGCGGAAGATCTTCACGCCGACTCAGCAGGAGCCGACGCCGGTGGAACCTGTCGCGACGCAGACTATTCATGCGCCAGCGGCTGAGGCTATGCCGGTGGCTGCAGCCGCTGAACCTGCACCTTCAGTAGAAACTGTTGCTCCTGCCGCCGCGCCGACAACACCGGCGCCTCACGACACCACTTTGCCGCCGCGAGCCCCATGAGCGATCTCCCCGAAAACGACCAGCACATGCCGCTGGTTTCGCACCTCACCGAGTTGCGCACTCGCCTGCTGCGTTGTGTCGTGGCGGTGTTCATCATTTTTGCCGGGCTGTTCGCCTTCACCCAGCAGATCTACACCTTCGTCTCCACGCCGCTGCGCCAGTACCTGCCGGCCGGCGCGACGATGATCGCCACCGACGTGTCGTCGCCGTTCCTGACTCCGCTGAAACTGACCATGATGGTCTCGCTGTTCCTGGCGATCCCGGTGATCCTGCATCAGATCTGGGGCTTTATTGCGCCGGGCCTGTACAAGCATGAGAAGCGCATCGCGGTGCCGTTGCTGGTATCGAGCATCATGCTGTTCTACGCCGGCATGGCGTTCGCCTATTACCTGGTGTTCCCGCTGATCTTCAAGTTCTTCGCCGCCGCCACCCCGGCCGGCGTGGAGATGATGACCGACATCAGCAGCTACCTCGATTTCGTCATGACGCTGTTCTTCGCCTTCGGCGTGGCGTTCGAGATTCCGGTAGCCGTGGTGCTGCTGGTATGGATCGGCGTGGTCAACGTCGCCTACCTGAAGAAGATTCGTCCGTACGTGATCATCGGCTGCTTCGTGGTCGGCATGATCCTGACGCCGCCGGACATCTTCTCGCAAACGTTGTTGGCCGTTCCGATGTGGTTGCTGTTCGAAATCGGCATCCTGTTCGGCAGCCTGATCAGCAAGCGCGGCGAACACCCAGACGATCAGCCGGCTGACGATCACAACGACCAGCCGCCAGCGACTCAAGCGTGAACCTGCTGCTCCTCGAAGAGGCCGATTTCATTGCGGCCGACCGGGCGATCCTGCGCGATCGTCGGTTGACTCATATGCAGGAAGTCCACCGCTGCGAAGTCGGTGACAGCATGCGCGTCGGGCGTATTGGCGGACTGATGGGCACAGCCGAGGTGCTGCGTCTGGACGTCGATGAAGCCGAGTTACGCATCACCCTCGACCAGCCGCCACCGGCCAAGCTGCCACTGACGTTGGTGCTCGCCCTGCCGCGACCGAAAATGCTCCGTCGGGTGTTTCAGACCGTGGCCGCCATGGGTGTGCCGCGCATCGTGCTGGTGAACAGCTATCGCGTCGAGAAGAGCTTCTGGCAAACCCCGTTCCTGGAACCCGAGGCGATTCGCGAGCAATTGATCCTGGGTCTTGAACAAGCCCGGGACAGCGTGCTGCCGGAGATCGTCATCGAAAAGCGCTTCAAACCCTTTGTCGAAGACCGTCTGCCAGCCATTACCGAAGGCACCCTCGGCCTGGTCGGTCATCCGGGCAACTATCCGCCCTGCCCTCGTGGCCTGGACGAACCGGTGACTCTGGCCATCGGCCCTGAAGGCGGCTGGATTCCCTACGAAATCGATTTGCTGGGCAAGGCCGGCCTGCAACCGGTGCAACTCGGCGACCGCATCCTGCGGGTAGAAACCGCCGTCACTGCGCTGCTCTCGCGACTGTTTTAACGTCAAACACCCTCGCCACAAATAGTTACTCCCCTACAGATCCCCGCCAGCCGGCCGATACAGCCCCCATAAAACCAATTAATGGTTCCGAGGGGAGTTGCAGCATGTACCGTTGGCTAGCCGAGAAACTGGGAAACGTAAGCGTCAATCGCAAACTGGGTATCGGCTTCGGTCTGGTGCTGCTTCTGACCTTGTTGATCACCTTCACCGGCTGGACCGGTCTGAGCGGTGTGATCAGCCGTGGCGATACGCTTGGGTTTATTTCCAGCCTCAATGAGCTGACCAAAGACCTGCGCCTCGCCCGTGTGGGTTACGACATGCGCCGAGGCGAACAAGGCCCGGGCGCGGTCAACGAGCTGATCGGTCAACTCGATACTGGCCTGAAAACCGCCCGTACATTGCTCGAACAACCTGGCGACGTGGCAATGGTCGACCAGCAATTGGCCGCGGTCAGCGAGTACAAGCGCGCCTTCGCTGATATGACTCAGGCCACCGCCAACCGCGAGGATGCTCGCAGCAAACTGGGTGCCACCGCCGATAACGCCGTGGCCCGGGTTGCTGAAGTCGAAAAATCCCTGCTGCAAGGCGACAGCGTCGCTCAGTTCAATAGCGTGATCGACCTGAGCAAGCTGATCCAGCAAGCGCGCTTCCAGGTACGCGGCTACACCTACAGCGGCAAGCCGGAAGCCGAGCAGCCAGCGCTGGACGCCATCGGCAACGCCCTGAAAAACCTCGAGAGCCTGCCGTCTCAACTGCCGGAACAACACATCGCCAACCTGCAACAGGCGACCGATTCGCTCAAAGCTTACCGCGCGGCCGTCAGCCAGTTCCGCGACTCCCAGGTCGCCAGCGCGGCCGCCTTGAAACGCATGAGCGCGCAAGGCGATATTCTGTTGGACGTCAGCAAAAAGCTCACCGCCTCGCAAACCGTCGTGCGTGACAATGATGCAGCACACGCCAAGAATCTGCTGCTGATGGCCACCGTCCTGGCATCGGCCTTTGGTTTGTTCGCGGCTTGGGCCATCACCCGTCAAATCATCATTCCCCTGAGCCAGACCCTCAAAGTGGCCGAGCGTGTCGCCTCGGGCGACCTGACCCACAACCTGACCTCCGAACGCCAGGACGAACTGGGCCAGCTACAGCGCGCGATGCAGAGCATGACCCAGGGCCTGCGGGATTTGATCGGAGGCATCAGCGATGGCGTAACACAAATCGCCAGCGCCGCTGAAGAACTGTCTGCCGTCACCGAGCAGACCAGCGCCGGGGTCAACAGCCAGAAGGTCGAGACCGATCAGGTGGCTACCGCCATGCACGAAATGACCGCCACTGTGCAAGAAGTCGCGCGCAACGCCGAGGAAGCGTCCGAAGCCGCCGTCGCCGCCGACCAGCAGGCCCGCGAAGGTGACAGGGTGGTTGGCGAAGCTATCGCCCAGATCGAGCGCCTGGCCCTTGAGGTCGGCAACTCCACCGTCGCCATGGGCGATCTGAAGCGCGAAAGCGATAAGATCGGCAGCGTGCTCGACGTAATCAAGTCCGTGGCCCAGCAAACCAACCTGCTGGCGCTCAATGCCGCCATCGAAGCCGCTCGCGCCGGTGAAGCCGGTCGCGGTTTCGCGGTGGTCGCCGACGAGGTCCGCAGCCTGGCCCAGCGCACCCAGAAGTCCACCGAAGAAATCGAAGAGTTGATCGTCGGCCTGCAAACCGGCACTCAGCAAGTCGCGACCATCATGGACAACAGCCGCAGCCTGACCGACAGCAGCGTCGAACTGACCCGCCGCGCGGGCAGCTCGTTGGGCAGCATCACCCGCACCGTGTCAGCAATTCAGTCGATGAATCAGCAGATCGCCGCCGCTGCCGAACAGCAAAGCGCCGTGGCTGAGGAGATCAACCGCAGTGTGCTGAATGTGCGGGATGTGTCCGAGCAGACCTCGGCAGCCAGTGAAGAGACTGCGGCCTCCAGCATTGAGCTAGCGCGGTTGGGGACGCATTTGCAGATGCTGGTGGGGCGGTTCAAGGTTTGAGCTGATGCGGCTATCCCGGCTCGCTTGAAACCGGGGTGATGCCATCGCGGGCAAGCCCGCTCCCCAGCGTTCGCGCCGAACAAGAAAGTTGTGCTCAGTTAGATCATCACAAAAAAACCCCGCTTTCGCGGGGTTTTTCATTAGGCCAACTGAGGCTGCACGCTCACAGGCTTGAGCGGCAACAGCGGTGCATGGGGATCGGCATCCACCGATGTGCGCCAGGCTTGCAGCCACTCGGCGTGGCCTTCGTTCCAGACCTGTTCATGCAAACGACCCAGTGCCACCGGATCACTCAGCAGGGCAACGCGCTCGTTGTTGGTCAGCCCGGCAGGCCCGACCTTCATCGCATGGCGAACCCGCTCGATACGCAGCCATTCGATCGGCTCGGCCTGACGGTGACGGGAAGTCGCCAGCGCACACGCCAAAGCGTTCTGCTGAGGATCGACCACCGACCGGACGAAGCCGTCGTTCAGCGCATGCCAACGGTTTTCGTGGGTGTACTGATCGGTCGCCAGCAAGGCCTGTGGCGGATTGTATTCCTCAGGAATGAGGAACAGGCTCTCGTCACGGGACTTCAGACCCAGACCGACACGGCTGGAGATCACCGATACCGGGATCGACAGCATCAGCGAACCGACAATCGGCACCAGCCACCAGAGGAAGCTCGGGTTCAGCCAGATCACCAATAGAGCCCAGAAGAAGCCCAGCAAGGTTTGCGGACCGTGGCGTTTGACCGCTTCGCTCCACGGTGTGGAGTCGTCGTCACGTTGTGGCGAGTTCCAGGTCGCGGCCCAGCCGAGGAATGCGGCGAGTACGAAACGGGTGTGGAAGATCATCCGCACCGGCGCCAGCAGCATGGAGAACAACATCTCCAGCAACATCGACAGCGTCACCTTGAACTTGCCACCGAACTCTTTCGCGCCCTTGGTCCAGATCAGGATGATGCTCAACAGCTTCGGCAGGAACAGCAGCACAATGGTCGTCGAGAACAGCGCAATGGCCTTGTCCGGCTGCCATTGTGGCCATAGCGGATAAAGCTGACGCGGTTCCAGGAAGTATTGCGGCTCCATCAGCGTGTTGACCGCCAGCAAGGCCGTCGACAACACCAGGAACAAGAACCACAACGGCGCCGACAGGTACGACATCACGCCGGTCAGGAACACTGCACGGTGCACCGGGTGCATGCCCTTGACCAGGAACAGCCGGAAGTTCATCAGGTTGCCGTGGCACCAGCGACGGTCACGCTTGAGTTCGTCCAGCAGGTTCGGTGGCAGTTCTTCGTAGCTGCCCGGCAAGTCATAGGCAATCCATACGCCCCAGCCGGCACGACGCATCAGCGCAGCTTCGACGAAGTCGTGGGACAGAATCGCACCGGCAAACGCGCCTTTACCAGGCAACGGCGCCAGGGCGCAGTGCTCGATGAACGGCTTCATGCGGATAATCGCGTTGTGACCCCAGTAGTGGGATTCGCCCAACTGCCAGAAGTGCAGACCGGCAGTGAACAGCGGACCGTACACACGCGTGGCGAACTGCTGCATACGCGCATAAAGCGTGTCCATGCCCGACGCACGCGGCGCAGTCTGGATGATCCCCGCGTCCGGCGTGGCTTCCATCAAGCGCACCAGACTGCTCAGGCATTCGCCGCTCATCACGCTGTCGGCGTCGAGCACGACCATGTACTTGTAGTCACCGCCCCAACGACGACAGAAGTCGTCGAGGTTGCCGCTTTTACGTTTCACGCGGCGGCGACGGCGGCGATAGAAGATCTTGCCGAAGCCCTTGGCCTCACGGCAGACGTCCAGCCAGGCCTGTTGTTCGGCAACGCAGATATCGGCGTCGTTACTGTCGCTGAGTACGAAAAAGTCGAAGCGATCCAGGTTACCCGAGGCCGCAACCGATTCGAAGGTCGCCCGCAAACCGGCAAACACCCGCGGCACGTCTTCGTTGCAGATCGGCATCACCAGTGCGGTGCGTGCGTCCTTGGCGATCGGCTCGTTGCCGGCGCTGGCGCCGGAAATGCGGTACTTGTCACGGCCAGTGATCAACTCGAGGAAGCCCATCAGCGCGGTCCAGAAACCGGCCGAGACCCAGCAGAACAGAATCCCGAACATAATCAGAATGCTGGTTTGCAAGGCATAGGGCAGCACTTGCGTGGCGGTTTGGGTCAGAGGTTGATGCAGGACTTCTTCAAGATCGACGAACGACCAGCCCTGGTACGGCATGATGCCTTTCATGTACCAGCCGGCGACGATCGTCTGACCGAGCATCAGCACCAGCAAAATGTAGCGGCGGATCGAACCGACGGTGCGCCAGCGAGCCGCTGGCAGCACGTTCTCATCCTTCGGCGGAGCCGGCGGATTGGTGCGACCGGTAAGCCGACGCCAGCCACGCACCAGAATGTTGGTGCGCCACGGCTCGGGCACGACTTTGGTCCGACGGATCGGCGGGGTTGCCTTGAGGCAAACCCGACCACTGGCGTCGAGCACCAGCATTTCCGCATCCGCCAGTTCTTCGGCGGTGTTCAGGGTCAGGCGCCGGCCGACAGAGGCTTGAGCAGCCTCCATCGGCGCGTCGAACGTCGAGGACGACAGACGTTCGTGCAGTTCACTGAAAGACTTGCAGCCCGCGAGTTCCGCGCGCTGCTCGTCGCTCATCGGCAAATGCGCCAGATACTCGGCAAGCGATTGTGGCTGTACGTGTGAATTACTCATCGGCGGGCAACTGATAGCTCCAGGTCTCGGTCAGGACTTGTTCAGTCGGTGCCGATTCCGTTGTGGCTGGGGCCGCTTCGGCAGCGACAGGCTGCTTGGCGTCTTTGTTGTCCTTGTCCTTGGTGTCCTTGACTTGCTGGGCTTGGGCTTGGGCTTGTGCTTCAGCCTGCTTGGCTTCCTTGTCCTTCTTCTCCTGCTGTTTGGCGGCGATCTTGTCGGCCTTGGCAACGGAAGAACTGGACGCTGGTGCCGCGGTCTTGAGCGCCTCGGCAGGCGTGATGGTCTTGACCAGCGCTGCACGCATCTCGGTGGATTTGCTCGGATCCTTGATCTTCATCCGCAGGGTCAAGCGCCAGCCCTTGGTTTCAGGGTTGTAACGGACGCTGTTCTCGACCAGCTCTGCGTTGTCGCCAACGCTCACCTGGCTGCGTACTTCAGCATTTTCCGGCAGGACTTGCAGGGACGGACCTTCGAAATCCACCAGATAGGCCACGCTGCCGTCCGGCTGACGAATCAGGTTCGACTGCTTGACGTCACCCGTGGAACGCAGGGTCTGTTGAACCCAGGCGCTGTCCGGCGAATGCAGGGAGGCTTCGTCGATGGTCCAGTGCATGCGGTATGCAACGTCCAGGGACTGACCAGGCTCAGGCAGTTTTTCCGGGCTCCAGAAAGCGACGATATTGTCGTTGGTTTCGTCGGCGGTAGGAATCTCTACCAGATCGACGGAGCCTTTGCCCCAATCGCCTTTCGGTTCGATCCAGGCACTTGGGCGCTTGTCGTAGCGGTCATCGAGGTCTTCGTAGTGACTGAAGTCACGACCACGTTGCAGCAAGCCGAAACCGCGCGGGTTCTCGATCGAGAAGTTACTCACGGACAGGTGTTTCGGATTGTTCAGTGGACGCCAGATCCATTCGCCGTTGCCAGCATGAATCGACAGGCCACTGGAGTCGTGCAGTTCGCGACGGTAGTTCAGCACTTTCGACGGCTGGTTGGCACCGAACAGGAACATGCTGGTCAGCGGCGCAACGCCAAGCTTGGTGACCTTGTCACGCAGGAACATCCTGGCCTTGACGTCGACAACCGTGTCACTGCCCGGACGCAGGGTCAGGCGGTAGGCACCGGTGGCGCGTGGCGAATCCAGCAGGGCGAAGATGACCAGGTGCTTGTCACCCGGCTTCGGCTGTTGAATCCAGAACTCGGTGAAGCGCGGGAACTCTTCGCCGGACGGCAGTGCGGTATCGATGGCCATGCCGCGAGCGGACAAGCCATAGGTGTGACCTTTGCCGATAACGCGGAAATAACTCGCGCCAAGCATGGTCATGATTTCGTCTTGCTTATCGGCCTTGTTGATCGGGTACAACACACGGAAACCGGCATAACCCAGTTGTTCGGTGGCTTTAGGATCGAATTTCACGTCGCCGAAATCGAAACGACTTGGGTCGTATTTGATCTCTTCGACGGTGTTGGCCGTGATTTCGTTGATTTTCACCGGCGTATCGAAGTGCATGCCCTGGTGATAGAACGACAGCTTGAATGGGGTTTTCTGGTTCGCCCATTCGGCTTTTTCAGTGAGGAACCGAATTTTTTGATAATCCGCGAATTTCATCTCGCGAAATTCATTCGGCAGGTTACTGCGCGGGGCTTCGTATTTTTGCCCGGCCAGCTCTTTTGCCTTGACCGATACGTCATCCAGATTGAATGCCCAAAGCTGGCCGGCGCTGAACAGGCAGAGCAGTGCAGAGCCTGCTACCAGAGCGCTTCGAAACCGTTTGGCAGACAATTTTGGTGCATTACAGGGACTAACAATCACGAGCAACCCTCGCCGAAAACAGATCAAAAAACCAACGGCCAGTTAAAGTGCCAGCACGGTGTGCGGTGGAAAAAAACCGACCCTGCGAACGACTCTTGCCAAGTTGGCGAGCATTATTCCGACTCCTATGGGGCAAAATGATTCCCCAACAGGTCCCGGACAAGTCTCTACCTAAGTCAAAACGGACCAACGAACGCCGATCCCCGTAGCGCGCGATTATCTAGTAGGCCGCGTTACAACGCATCAGGGGGAACCAAGTATTTATCGGGAAAAGCTTCTGTTTACAGTCGAAATGCACTTAAAAAGATGTTTCAAGCGCTTTCACGTCTGTAACAGGAAGGTTACCGGGCCATCATTGACCAGATGCACCTGCATATCCGCGCCGAATCTACCTGATGCCACAGTGCCATGCACCTGTTTCGCTTTACCCAATAGATAGTCGAACAGCTCCTCGCCCAAAGCAGGAGGAGCCGCAGTCGAAAAACTGGGGCGCAACCCGTTTTTGGTGTCGGCGGCCAAGGTGAACTGCGAGACCAGCAGCAACCCGCCGCCTACGTCCGCCAAAGACAGGTTCATCTTGCCCTCGGCGTCACTGAATACTCGATAGTTAAGCAGTTTATGCAGAAGTTTGTCGGCGCTGGCCCGAGTATCGTCGGGCTCGACCGCTACCAGCACCAGTAACCCCTGATCTATTGCGCCAACCACCTCTCCCGCCACCTCGACTCGCGCGCCACGCACGCGTTGCAGCAGGCCCTTCATGCTTCGTCAGGCGACAAGTTGAGCATACGACGGGCCATCTGATCAGCGGCGCGCACCAAGGCATCGGTGATACCCGATTCGGACGCCGCATGGCCTGCGTCGCGAATCACCTGCAATTCGCTGTTCGGCCAGGCTTGATGCAGTTCCCAAGCGTTGTCCAGCGGACAGATCACATCGTAACGACCATGGACGATAACGCCGGGCAGGTGGGCGATCTTGCCCATGTCACGAATCAGTTGGTTCGGCTCGAGGAAAGCATTGTTGGTGAAGTAGTGGCACTCGATACGGGCGATGGACAACGCACGCTGAGGCTCGGAGAAGCGGTCGACCACCAGCGGATTCGGCCGCAGGGTGGCGGTGCGGCCTTCCCACATGGACCAGGCCTTGGCCGCGTGCATCTGGGCGATCTGATCGTTGCCGACCAGGCGTTTGTGGAACGCCGAGAGCAAGTCGTGGCGTTCGTCCTGCGGGATCGGCGCAATGTAGTCCTGCCAGTAATCGGGAAACAGGCGACTGGCGCCACACTGATAGAACCACTCGATTTCCTGGGGACGGCAGAGAAAAATTCCGCGCAGAATCAAACCGTGCACGCGCTCCGGATGGGTTTGCGCGTAGGCCAGGGCCAGGGTCGAACCCCAGGAGCCGCCGAACAGCACCCATTTGTCGATGCCCAGATGCTTGCGAATCCGCTCGAGGTCGGCGACCAGATCCCAGGTGGTGTTGTTTTCCAGGCTGGCGTGGGGCGTGGAGCGACCGCAACCACGCTGGTCGAAGGTGACAATGCGATACAGGTTCGGATCGAAATACCGGCGGCTCTGGGCATCACACCCGGCGCCGGGGCCGCCGTGGATGAACACCACCGGCAAACCTTCCGGCGAACCGCTTTCGTCGACATACAGCGTGTGGGTTTTATCGACGGCCAGATCGTGCCGGGCGTGGGGTTTGATCTGCGGGTACAAAGTCTGCATTGCGCGCTCCGTAAGGGGTCGAGGTCATCCCTGTAGGGACTTCTATTATTCTGCCGTCCGGCATCATAAACCCGAATTACTTCAATGAGCATGCCCCTGCAGCGTCAGAGTTTGTCAGCCCGTTTTTTCAGCCAAATAGCCGAACAGGATTTCATAGAGTCGGTCGACCTCGGCGACCTGCCCCCGCGCCCGCAAACAGCCGTGAACCAGCCCCTCTCCGTAATAAAGGATTGCGTCCACGCCTGCTGCGGTGAGTCGCTCAGCGTAAAGCATGCCGTCATCGCGCAACGGGTCGAACTGCGCCACGGCGATCCACGCCGGTGGCAGACCGCTGACGTCGCCGGCGAGCAAGGGCATCGCATAAGCACCCGGTTGTCGGGCACCGCTTAAATACAATGCGTGATAACAATCCAGATCGCTGCTGCTGAGCAATGGTGCGTCGGCGCATTCACGGCGCGACGGCAATCGGCGATCGCCGCCCAGCCCCGGATAGATCAGAACTTGCGCGCACGGCATTGGCTCGTCTGCATCGCGCAAAGCGAGACACAACGCAGCGGCGAGGTTGCCGCCAGCGCTGTCGCCCGCCACCAGCGTCCGCGTAGGGTCGAGCTGAAACGGTCCTGTGCGCAGTGCGCGCCAGACACTCAGGCAGTCATCGAACGCCGCCGGGAACGGGTGCTCCGGTGCCAACCGATAATCGATGGCGATCACCAGCATCCCGAGCACCGACGCCAATTCGGCGCAGATGAAGGCGTGGGAATCCAGATCGCCCACCACCCAACCACCGCCATGCAGATACACAATGCACGGCCAACCGTTGGTCGGTGGCGTGACCGGCGGTTGCCAGGAACGTACCGCGACGCCCGCCAATTCGAAATCGACCACCTCAAGCCTCGCAGGACGCGGCGGGGTGAACGCCCGGCACATCTCGCTGTAGGCCTGACGCAAACCGGTGAGGCTGCTGTCGGCGCTGTTGAAGCTGAGGGTTTTCTCGACGAAAGCCGTCATCTGTTCAGAGAGTGGATAAGGAGCCATGAGTCTGTAGCCAGTCAGTAAACGGTTGGGGATTGGAACTCAGTCTGTGGCGAGGGAGCTTGCTCCCGCTGGGCTGCGTAGCAGCCCCCAAACCACTCGACCGAGGTTTATCAGATACACCCGACCAGGTGGGTTTACGACGGCTTCGCCGCCGAGCGGGAGCAAGCTCCCTCGCCACAGACAGCGTACTTTGCGAAGAAATGGTGATCAGTTTTTCAAACTGGCCTGAACGGTTGCCACACCCTCCTTCCCATCAAAACTGCTGACACCCGCCAGCCAGCGCTGAAGATCTTCCGGATGATCACGCAGCCATTGCCTGGCGACATCCTGTGGCGTCTTGCGCGCCATGATCGGCACCATCAACTGGCTTTCCTGGGCAGCGGTAAAGGTCAGGTTTTCCAGCAGGCGGTTCACGTTCGGGCAGCGCTCGGCATAGTCCGGTGCAGTCACGGTGGAAACGGTCGCCGCGCCTTCGTTCGGCCCGTAGACGTCTTCGCTGCCGGTCAGGTAGGCGATGTTCATGTTGATGTTCATCGGATGCGGGGTCCAGCCGACGAACACCACGAACTCCTTGCGATTGACCGCCCGCTGCACGGCGGCGAGCATGCCGGCCTCACCGGACTCGATCAGCTTGAAGTCCTTCAGGCCAAAGTGATTGGTCTCGATCATGGTTTTGATCGTGGTGTTAGCACCGCTGCCCGGCTCGATGCCGTAGATCTTGCCGCCGAGCCGGTCCTTGAATCTGGCGATGTCAGCGAAGGTTTTCAGGCCGGCGGCAGCCACGTAGTCAGGCACGGCGAGCGTCGCTTGGGCGTCGGCCAGGCTCGGTTTGTCCATGACCTTCACTTGATTGGCGGCCACGAACGGCGCGATGTTTTTGTCCATCGCCGGTTTCCAGTAACCGAGGAAGATATCGAGGCGTTTGTCGCGGATGCCGGCAAAGATGATTTGCTGCACCGCGCTGGTTTGCTTGCTTTCGTAGCCAAGGCCGTTGAGCAACACGTCAGCCATGCCACTGGTGGCGATCACATCGGTCCAGTTGACCACGCCCATGCGTACGGTCTTGCAGGATGGGTCGTCACCGGCCAGAACGCTGGTGCTCAGAAGAGCCGTGCCGCAGAGGATTGAGAGACAGCGGGTGAACAGTCTTTTCATCGGGAGAGTCTCGTGCGGCAGATTATTGTGAGGGCCGGTGTCTTCATGCACCGTGCCCAGAACATTACGCAGCGTCGAGAGGGTAAAAGTGAACTGTGGCGACCGAGATTTGCACAGTGGCGACAGCCCGAAAAGATCGCAGCCTGCGGCAGCTCCTACAGGAGCGTATTCCAACGCAGGATATGCGCGCACCGAAAACCCCATGTAGGAGCTGCCGCAGGCTGCGATCTTTTGATCTCATGCTTTTGTAACGCTGTTGCCCCCGGGCGAGCTGCTGGTATTTATAACCGGCAGCCCAAATAATTAAAATCGCACAAGAAAAAGCCATCAACTGAAAACAACTATAAAAACCATTTAGACCTATCAGATATGACAGTTGACCCCCATCAACAAAAAGAGATAAATAGAACTTCAAACCGATACTTCTATAAGGATATAGCGATGAACTTCAATACCAAATCATTCAAACACTGCCTCGGGTCGCTGGCATTGATCTACCTCTGTGCACTGCCCGCTCACGCCTTTGCTGGAGATCAGACATATAGCTGTAGCTTTACAATGAGCCAAGAAACAGATCCCACCAAGTCGCAAAAAATCAAAATGGATATTCAAGCTTCCTCAGAAGACGACGCAAAAAGCAAACTAAAAGCCAAATATGCAACTTCGCGCGCCCCGGTCACGGAAGTATATTCCTGTGCATTAAAGGGCTAATAAGTCGAGACTTTATTGCCCCCCCAGACAAGAGCAGCTTCCAGTATATTGTTACCCGCCATGTTCAAAGGACTACCTATTTTAGGCAGCCCTTTGAACATTGAATCAGCTACATCGTGGCGCAACCGTGCGCAGAACAAACAAGCGACTGCACAGCTCCCTTGTCACTTCAAATACTGTCGCTGCCCCCACGCCAACAACCCTTGCAGCAATTCCCTGAGCACTACTTGCGTCGGCGCCGCCAGGTCCGGGCGATAGCGGAATGGCTCGAACTCTTCCATGTACGTGCACTGACCCAACTCCAGTTGCACGGCATGGATGTTCTCGGCCGGGTTGCCGTAATGCCGGGTGATGTGCCCGCCCTTGAAGCGACCGTTCAGCACATGGCTGTAATCGCCATGCCGTGCGCAGATGGCTTCCAGTTGGCTGGCCAATTGTGGATCGCAACTGGCGCCATTGAAGGTGCCGAGGTTGAAGTCAGGCAATTTGCCGTCAAACAGGTGCGGGATGATCGAGCGGATCGAGTGCGCATCGAATAGCAGCGCGTAGCCGAATTCGGCTTTCAGCCGTGCCAGTTCCTCCTGCAAGGTCCGGTGATAAGGCGTCCAGATCTGCTCCAGATAAGTCGCTCGTTCTGCCGCCGATGGTTCCAGCCCTTCGCGGAACAATGGAATACCGTCGAACAGTGTCGCCGGATACAGACCGGTGGTGGCGCCGACATATAAAGGCTTGTCGTCGGACGGTCGGTTCAAATCGATGACAAACCGCGAGTACTCGGCTGCCAGAGTGCTGGCGCCCAGCTCGGCGGCGAATTCGTAAAGCCTTGGGATGTGCCAATCGGTGTCCGGCAGGCTTTTCGCGTCGGGGATCAACCCGGCTTCGACCGCCGGAGTCAGGCGCAGGCCAGCGTGGGGCATGCTGATCAGCAGCGGCACGCGGCCTTGTTGGAAGTTCAGAACCTTATCCACAACTGCTCTCCTAAACGCTTGTTTCGACGCCGTGACGCACGACGCGTTTTTCCAGGTCGCCGCCCAGCCAATACGACAGGTCGGCCGGACGATCGATTTGCCAGGCGACGAAGTCTGCGATTTTGCCGGCTTCCAGCGAACCGTGAGTCTCGCCCATGCCCAGCGCGGTGGCGGCGTGAATCGTTGCGCCAGCCAATGCTTCTTCCGGGGTCATGCGAAAGCAGGTGCAGGCCATGTTCAGCATCAAGCGCAACGACAGCGCCGGTGAAGTACCGGGATTGAGGTCGCTGGCGATGGCGATTTTTACGCCGTGTTTGCGCAGGGCTTCCATCGGCGGCAATTGGGTTTCCCGCAGGAAGTAAAACGCGCCGGGCAACAACACCGCGACGGTGCCGGACTTGGCCATGGCGATGGCGTCGTCTTCGGTCATGAATTCCAGATGATCGGCGGACAGTGCGTGATAACGCGCCGCCAGGCTCGAACCGTGCAGCGACGACAATTGCTCGGCATGCAGCTTCACTGGCAAACCGAGGTTCTGCGCGACGACAAAAACCCGTTCGACCTGCTCCGGCGAAAACGCCAGGTATTCGCAGAAAGCGTCCACCGCATCCACCAGCCCTTCAGCCGCCAGGGCCGGGAGCATTTCGCTGCAGATGTGATCGATGTAAGCATCGGCTCGGTCCGCGTATTCCGGCGGCAAGGCGTGGGCCGCCAGGCAGGTGCTGCGCACGCTGACTGGCAGCTCGGCGCCGAGACGGCGGATCACTCGCAGGATTTTGCGCTCGCTGGCCAGATCCAGACCGTAACCGGACTTCATCTCGACCGTGGTCACGCCGTCGCGCATCAGGCTCTTCAGGCGCTTGGCGGCGCTGGCGAACAACTCGTCTTCGGATGATGCGCGAGTGGCGCGCACGGTGCTGGCAATGCCACCGCCGGCGGCGGCGATTTCCGCATAGCTGACGCCTTGCAGGCGTTGCTCGAATTCACCGCTGCGGTTGCCGCCGAACACCGTGTGGGTGTGGCAGTCGATCAGGCCCGGAGTCACCCAGGCCCCTTTAAGATCATTGACTGCCGGGTACTCGCCTGACGGCAGTTCGCCGCGCGGACCAATCCACTCAATGTGCGCACCTGACGTCACGATGGCCGCGTCCTCGATGATCGAGTAGACGCCTTGCGCCATGGTTGCGACGTGGCAATGTTGCCAGAGCGTTTTCATCCTTGGTCTCCGTTAGGTTATCGATGAGAAAAAACAGGATCGCGCGCTACCAAGGCTGCCTGACCTGCCGCCGGTTTCACCCATATCAGGTAGGCCAGCACCAGCAGCACGATCCAGACTATGCCGACGATCAGCGCCGCCTGGGTATTCGGGAAATAGCCCAGCACGCCGAAAATGAACAGCATGAAGGCAATCGCCGCCATCGGCGCGTAAGGCCAGAACGGCACCGGGAATTTCAGTTGGGCGACCTGCTCGGCATTCATGGAGCGACGCATGGCCACCTGGGTGAACAGAATCATCAGCCAGACCCACACCGTGGCAAACGTCGCGACGGAGGCGATCAACAGAAAGACGTTTTCCGGAATCAGGTAGTTCAGCAGCACGCCCAGCAGCAGCGCGGCACTCATCACCACCACGGTCATCCATGGCACGCCATTGCCCGACAGGCGAGCGAAGCCTTTGGGTGCATGTCCTTGCTGGGCCAGTCCGTACATCATCCGGCCAGCGCCGAAGATGTCACTGTTGATGGCCGACACCGCCGCCGAGATCACCACGATATTGAGAATGGTCGCCGCCGAACTGATCCCGAGGTTGTCGAAAATCTGCACGAACGGACTGCCCTGACTGCCAATCTGCTGCCATGGAAAAATCGACATCAGTACGAACATCGTCAACACGTAGAACAGCAGAATACGCAACGGTACGGCATTGATCGCCCGCGGCAGCACGCGCTGTGGGTCTTTGGCTTCACCAGCCGTTACGCCGATGATTTCAATGCCGCCAAAGGCAAACATCACCACCGCAAACGATGCAATCAGGCCACCCACGCCATTGGGCATGAAGCCGCCATGGCTCCAGAGATTGCTGATGTCGGTCGCCTGGGCGCCGGGCGCGGTGCTGATACCGAACAGCATGATGCCGAAGCCACCCAGGATCATCGCAACGATGGCCGCGACCTTGAGCAGCGACAACCAGAACTCCATTTCACCGAAGACTTTGACGTTGCACAGGTTCAAGCCACCGACCACCGAAACGATGCCCAACACCCAGATCCAGCGGTCGACTTCCGGAAACCAGAAGCCCATGTAAATACCGAACGCGGTGACGTCTGCCATGCCGACGATGACCATTTCGAAGGCGTAGGTCCAACCGAGGATGAAGCCCGCCATCGGCCCCAGGTAGGTACTGGCGTACTGGCCGAAAGAGCCGGCCACCGGGTTGTGCACCGCCATCTCACCGAGGGCGCGCATGACCATGAACACCGCCGCGCCACCGATCAGGTAAGCGAGCAGTACCGCCGGCCCGGCCATTTGAATGGCCGAGGCAGAACCGTAGAACAGCCCGGTGCCGATAGCCGACCCCAGCGCCATGAAGCGAATATGTCGGGCAGAGAGCCCGCGTTTCAAACCTTTTGCTGGCTGTTGCATTTCTCGTCCTTAATTATTTTTATTGGCGACTGATCGTTCCCACGCTCCGCGTGGGAACGATCATCAGAGAAGGAGCCGTTACAGGCTAGGCAGCAACTTCGCCGTAACCAGTTCATTCAGGCAACGCGTCGCCAACAACTCACTGGCCGCATTGATGTCCGGCGCAAAGAAACGGTCTTTCTCATAAAACGGCACTTCAGCCCGCAAAATCGCCCGGACCTTTTCCAGTTTGGTCGAGGTTTTCAGACCTTCACGCAGGTCCAGGCCCTGAGCCGCCGCCAGCCATTCCACCGCCAGAACTCCACGCGTGTTTTCCGCCATTTCCCACAGACGCTTGCCCGCTGCCGGAGCCATGGACACATGGTCCTCTTGGTTGGCCGACGTCGGCAAACTGTCCACCGAGTGCGGATGAGACAGCGCCTTGTTCTCGCTGGCCAGTGCCGCCGCGGTCACTTGGGCGATCATGAAGCCGGAGTTCACACCACCATTGGCCACCAGGAATGGCGGCAGTTGCGACATGTGCTTGTCCATCATCAACGAGATACGACGCTCGCTCAGCGAACCGATTTCGGCGATGGCCAGGGCCATGTTGTCGGCGGCCATGGCCACCGGTTCGGCGTGGAAGTTACCGCCGGAGATCACATCGCCTTCAGCGGCGAATACCAGCGGGTTGTCCGAAACGGCGTTGGCTTCGATGGCGAGCACTTCGGCGGCCTGACGGAACTGGGTCAGGCAGGCGCCCATAACTTGCGGCTGGCAGCGCAGGGAGTACGGATCCTGGACCTTTTCGCAATTCTGGTGCGAGTCGGACACTTCGCTGCGCTCGCCCAGCAGGTCGCGGTAAGCGGCAGCGGCATCGATCTGGCCTTTCTGGCCACGAGCGGCATGAATGCGTGCGTCGAACGGCGAGCGCGAGCCCAATACCGCTTCGACGGTCAGGGCGCCCAGCGCTACGGCACCGGCGAACAGATCTTCGCCTTCGAACAAGCCACGCAGAGCGTAAGCGGTGGAAACCTGAGTACCGTTGAGCAGCGCCAGACCTTCTTTCGCGGCCAGGGTCAGCGGAGTCAGACCGGCAACTTTCAGCGCTTCGGTCGCTGGCAGCCATTCGCCCTTGTAGCGCGCCTTGCCTTCGCCCAGCAGCACCAGCGACATGTGCGCCAATGGCGCCAAATCGCCTGACGCGCCGACCGAACCTTTCAATGGAATGTGCGGGTAAACCTCGGCATTGATCAGCGCGATCAGTGCGTCGATCACCTGGCGACGAATGCCAGAGAAACCACGGCTCAGGCTGTTGACCTTGAGCACCATGACCAGCCGCACCAAGGCATCGCTGATCGGCTCGCCGACACCGGCGGCATGGGACAGCACCAGCGAGCGCTGGAGGTTTTCCAAGTCTTCGCTGGCGATGCGGGTCGAAGCCAGCAGGCCGAAACCGGTATTGATGCCGTAAGCGGTGCGGTTCTCGGCGAGGATCTGTTCCACGCAGGCGACACTGGCTTCGATCTGGCTCGAAGCACTGTTGTCGAGGGTGATTTTGACCGGTTGCTGATAAACATCACGCAGTTGGGCAAGGCTCAGTTGGCCGGGAATCAGGTTAAGCGCAGTCATTTTGTGCTCCTTTTGAGAGTTTGTTATTAACTCACCAGACGCTCCGGAGATGTCCGTTGTCCGTCGCGTCTGCCTTTTGGGGAGCCGCGCCTTGGCACGCTGGTGTTGTGGAATCAATTGAGGTTTGGTAACGCCTTGTGCAGCAAATTTGAATCTTTCAAAACACTGGCAGCGGCGGCGATGTCCGGTGCCAGCCAGCGATCCTGGTCGTAGGCCGGGACTCGCTCGCGCAGCAGACGCCACGCGGTATCGGTGCCAGCGCCAAAGCGTTGCTCTTTGAGGAATTCAAACGCCTGGGATGCCAGCAAATATTCAATCGCGAGAATCTGCGTACAGTTTTCCAACGCTCGATGCAGCTTCAGCGCCGCATTGGTGCCCATGCTCAAGTGGTCTTCCTGCAAGCCCGAAGTGACGTAATTATCGAGCACCGCCGGTTGCGCCAACTGGCGGTTTTCCGCACACAGGGAAGCGGCAACGTATTGCACGATCATCATCCCGGAATTCACCCCGGGATTGGCCACCAGAAACGCCGGCAAACCGCTGACGTGCGGGTTGATCAAACGGTCCAGGCGACGCTCGGCGATGGAGCCGATTTCGGCCATGGCAATCGCCAGCAAATCCGCCGCCAATGCCACTGACTGACCGTGCGGGTTGGCCTGGGACACCACCCGGAAGTTGTCCGGCGTGCCCAGCAGCATCGGGTTGTCGGTGACAGAGTTGAGTTCGGTTTCGATCTGCTTTTTCGCGTGCTCAAGTTGATCGCGAGCGGCGCCGTGGACTTGCGGGATCGAACGGATGCTCAACGCATCCTGAGTGCGAATACCTTTGCTGCTGGCAATCACTTCACTGCCCTCGAGCAATGCCCGCAGATTGATACCAACCTGCTGCATGCCCGGGTGAGGCTTGAACGCGATGATCTCGGCGTCGAACGCGGCAATCTGGCCGCGCTGGGCTTCGAAGCTCATGGCACCAATCACGTCGGCCCACTGCACCAGACGCGTGGCATCGGCGAGTGCCAAACAGCTGAGGCCGGTCATGCACGGCGTGCCATTGACCAGGCACAAGCCATCTTTTGCGCCCAACTGAACCGGTTGCAGACCTTCTTCGGCCAAGGCTTGCTGCGCGGAAACGATCTGCCCGCGATAGCTGACATTGCCGACACCCAGCAGCGTGATTCCGATATGGGCCATGTGAGTCAGGTAGCCCACCGAACCCTGGGACGGCACTTGCGGGGTGATGCCGCGATTGAGTAGCGCCAGCAGGGCTTCGACCACCCGGCGATGAATGCCGGATTTGCCATGGCTATAGTTGCGAATAGCGGCGCAGATGATTGCGCGGGTCTGTTCATCGGCCAATGGCGCGCCGACGCCACAGGCGTGACTGAGCAAGGTGTTGCGCGACAGTTGGCTGAGTTGCTCGCCTTTGAGCGAGACGTTGCACAAGGCGCCCAAGCCGGTGTTGACGCCGTAGGCACGCTCGCCGCTGGCGACGATGCGCTGGACGATCGCCTGGGCATTCTCGATCCGCGCCCAGATCTGGGGCGACAGCTCGAGCTGTGCGCCGTGACGAGCGACTGCGACCACATCCTGCCAACGCAACGGGGCGTCGGCGATAACGATTTTTTCAGCCTGGGACATCTTTGACCTCTTACCTGAATATTGATGCAGCTTTGCCGGCCTCTTCGCGGGCAAGCCTCGCTCCTACAGGATTCAGGTTTGCCGTCCAATGTAGGAACGACACAAAACCTGTAGGAGCGAGGCTTGCCCGCGAAGGCGTCCGAACAGCCGCCGCAAACCTTTAAACCACCGCAGCCCGACGCTGTACGAACCGGTCCACATACTCATCCGCCGGTGAATGCAGGATCTCGCGTGGCGTGCCGACCTGAATCAGGCGGCCATCCTTGAGAATCGCAATGCGGTTGCCGATGCGCACGGCCTCGTCGAGGTCGTGGGTGATGAAGACGATGGTCTTGTGCAGGGTCTTTTGCAGTTCCAGCAACTGGTCCTGCATTTCGGCGCGGATCAGCGGGTCGAGGGCGCTGAAGGCTTCGTCCATCAGAATGATGTCGGTGTCCGCCGCCAGTGCGCGAGCCAGGCCCACACGCTGGCGCATACCGCCGGAAAGCTGATGCGGGTATTTGTTTTCGTAGCCCTTGAGGCCCACGGTGTTGATCCAGTGCAGCGCGCGCTCGGCGCACATTTGCTTGCTCTCGCCACGCACTTTCAGGCCATAGGCGACGTTATCCAGCACGGTCTTGTGCGGCAGCAGGCCGAAGCTCTGGAACACCATGCTGATCTTGTGCCGGCGAAATTCGCGCAGGGCTTCCATGTCGTATTGCAGGATGTCCACGCCGTCCACCAGGATCGCGCCGCTGGTGGGGTCGATCAGGCGATTGAAGTGGCGCACCAGGGTCGACTTGCCGGAACCCGACAGGCCCATGATCACGAAGATCTCGCCGGTGCCGATGCTCAACGACAGGTCGTTCACGCCGACCACGCAGCCGGTTTCGGCCAATACCTGGTCTTTGGTCTTGCCCTGGCCAATCATGCCCAGCGCATCTTTGGAACGGCTGCCGAAAATCTTGAAGACGTTTTTGACTTCGATCTTGCTAATGGCTTCGTTGCTCATTTGCTCACCTCATGCCGTGGCCGACCATACGCCTGAGTAATGCGGTCGATAACCACTGCCAGAATCACGATCGCCAGACCGGCCTCAAGCCCACGTCCGACGTTGAGGGTCTGAATCCCCACCAACACATCTTCACCCAAGCCACGGGCACCGATCATCGAGGCGATGACCACCATCGACAGGGCCATCATGGTGGTCTGGTTGATCCCGGCCATGATGCTCGGCAGGGCCAGCGGCAGTTGCACGCCAAACAGTTGTTGCCAGCGATTGGCGCCGAAGGCGTTGATCGCTTCCATCACTTCACCGTCGACCTGACGGATGCCCAGATCGGTCAGGCGGATCAGCGGCGGCGCGGCGTAGATCACCGTGGCGAAAATCGCCGGGACCTTGCCCAGGCCGAACAGCATCAGCACCGGGATCAGGTACACGAAACTCGGCATGGTCTGCATGATGTCCAGCAACGGCATCAGCACCGAACGCAGGCGATTGCTGCGCGCCGAAAGAATGCCCAGCGGAATGCCGATCAGTACCGAGATGACCGTCGCCACCATCATCAGCGCCAGGGTCTGCATCAGCTTGTCCCAGAGGCCGACCGCCCCTACCAGGAACAGCAGACCGACGATGACCGACGTGGTCACGACTTTTCGCGTCGCGTGCCAGGCAACGCCCGCCACGATCGCCAGCATCAGCCACCAGGGCGCCGCACGCAACAGCCCTTCGAGATTGACGATGGCCCACAACAGCGTGTCGGAGATGCTGCGGAACACATCGCCGTAGTTGGTGACCAGCGAATCGACCCAACTGTTGACCCAGTCGGCGATGGAAAAGGTAAAGCTTTCGGGAAACATAAGAGACTCTCAATCAAGGGGTTGCGATCAAGCATCCGACTGCCGTTGCCGACAGTCGGAGAAGCTCGACCTACAAGGCCGCGTCGATCTTCTTGGCTGCGTCTTCGCTCACCCACGCGTGCCAGACTTCAGGATGTTCCTTCAAGAAGATCTTCGCCAGTTTTGGCGACTCGATCCGCTCTTTGGCCATGCGCCCGAGGTTCTGATTCAGCAGGTCGATCGGCAGGTTGACCTTTTCCAGCACGGCCACCAGTTCCGGGGCTTGCTCGTGGAAGGTCTTGGACAGGCCGACCTTGATGGTCACTTCCTTGTTCACGCCTGGTTTCTCTTCGAGTTTAACCAGGTCAACCTGGCCCATCAGCGGGGTTGGCGACCAGTAGTAGAACAAGATCGGCTCGCCACGCTTGTAGCTCGACAACACCGCGGCATCCAGTGCCGGACCGGTGCCCGGACGGAAGTTGGTGTAGGTGCTTTCCAGACCGTAGCTTTTGAGCATTTCGCTGTTGTCCAGCTCACAGGTCCAGCCGGCCGGGCAGTTATAGAAACGGCCTTTGGATGGCTCTTCCTGATCCTTGAACACGGCAGCGTATTTACCCAGATCGGCAATCGCTTTCAGGTCCGGAGCTTTAGGCTCCAGCTTGCGCTTGGCGTCGCCTTCGATCACGTAACGCGGCACGTACCAACCTTCGACAGCACCCACGACAGGCGCGCCGACACCGACAACTTTGCCGGCCTTCTCGGCCTTGTTCCAGACTTCGCTGCGACCGACCCATTCTTCGGCAAACACTTGAATGTCGTTGCTGCTCAGGGCGTTCTCCATGGTGATGGAGTTGCCTGGCAGGCTGTCGGTCTTGCAGTCGTAACCTTTCTCCAACACGACTTGCATCACGTCGGTCAGCAGCATGGCGCTTTCCCAATTCAGGCCGGCGAATTTCACCGGTTTGCCCGATTCACACCAGCCAGCCGCCTGAGTGGCGCCAGCACTGGCCAGCAGGCCCATGGAAAGCAATGTGGTCAGCAGGGTCTTGTTCGATTTCATTGTTTGACGCTCCTAATCATGAGTTGGCTTACGGCAGTCAAGAGGCATCCAGCCCTGTCCACGTCCAATCAGGCCTGCGCAGCAGCGCGACCGGCCCCGCTTGTTTCAGGTTGTACATCGCTGTCCTGCTCGACCGGCAGGATCAGGTGATCAGGTACTGCGCTGTGCCATTTTTTCGCGCACACGTAATACAGGCCTGCGGGAAGCACCAGACCGATGATCCAGGAAATATCCACACCACCCAGAGCGTCCACCAGCGGACCGGTATAGAACTTGGTAGAGATGAACGGCAGTTGCACCAGCACACCGAAGACATAAACGCTGATACCGAGGGGGTTCCAACGGCCGTAGCGACCGTTCGGATCGGCCAGCGCCGGCACGTCATAGCGCTCGCGAGTGATGCAGTAGTAGTCCACCAGGTTGATCGCGCTCCATGGCGTGAAAAAAGCCAGCAAAAACAGGATGAAGGACTTGAACGCACCGAGGAACGAGTGCTGACCGAGCAACGCGATCAGGGTCGCAGTGCCGACGATGACCAGCACGAAAACCAGACGCTGCAAGCGCGTTACCCGTAGGTCACCACGGAAACCGCTGATGACCGTCGCAATGCACATGAAGCTGCCGTAGGAGTTCAGCGTGGAGATGGTGACCTTGCCGAATGCGATGCTGAAGTACAGCAGCGCAGCGGTGGCACCGCTGCCGCTCAAACCAACGATGTAGGCCACTTCATGGCCGGCAAATTGCCCGTTGGCCATGGCGGCGGCAAACACGCCGAGGATCATCGCCACCTGTGCACCGATAACCGAACCGGCGCCGGCGGCGAAAAAGGTTTTTACCGAAGACGTGCTGCTCGGCAGGTAGCGTGAGTAGTCCGCCACGTAGGGGCCGAAGGCGATCTGCCAGGACGCTGCGAGTGATACCGCGAGCAGGAAGCTGCTCCAGCTGAAGTGGCGGATTTGCAGGAGTGCGCCAACGTCAGTCTGGCTCATCAGGCGACTGAACAGGTAAACGAAGGCAATCACGCCAATGACGCTGGCGACACGGCCGATGAAATGAATCACCCGATAGCCGAGCACCGTGACCAGTACGATGACGCTGGCGAAGATGAGGATACCGACGCTGTCGCTGACGCCAAACAACTGGCCCAGCGCCTGGCCGGAAAGCACGGTGCCCGTTGCGGTGAAACCGAGGTACATCAGGCACACCAGCACGATCGGGATGGCCGCGCCATACACGCCGAACTGTACCCGGCTGGAGATCATCTGCGGCAGGCCAAGCTTGGGCCCTTGCGCCGCATGCAGCGCCATTACGCCACCGCCGAGCAGTTGACCGATCAACAGACCGATCAACGACCAGAACACGTCACCGCCCAACACCACGGCCAGGGCCCCGGTGACAATCGCGGTGATTTGCAGGTTGGCACCCATCCACAGGGTGAACTGGCTCAACAGACGACCGTGTCTTTCCGCTTCCGGGATGTAGTCGATCGAACGTTTTTCGATCAACGGTTTACTGCCTGCACGATCGTCATTAACAGCCATTGTTCAACCTCTGTGGATTGTTTGTCGGTGTTGGTGATCCCTGTAGGAGCGAGGCTTGCCCGCGAACCGCGGTGTGTCAGAAAAGACGCCTTCGCGGGCAAGCCTCGCTCCTACAGGGGCAAGCATTACTTGCCGGTAATCATCGGCAGGTTCAGACCCTGTTCCTTGGCGCAGTCGATCGCGATCTGATAACCCGCATCGGCGTGACGCATGACACCGGTAGCCGGGTCGTTGTGCAGCACGCGAGCGATACGCTCGGCCGCTTCGTCAGTACCGTCGCAGACAATCACCATGCCCGAGTGCTGGGAGAAGCCCATGCCGACGCCGCCGCCGTGATGCAAGGAAACCCAGGTCGCGCCGCTCGCGGTGTTGAGCAGAGCGTTGAGCAGCGGCCAGTCGGACACGGCATCGGAACCGTCTTGCATCGATTCGGTTTCGCGGTTCGGGCTGGCTACCGAACCGGAGTCCAGGTGGTCGCGACCGATCACGATTGGCGCGGACAACTCACCGCTGCGAACCATCTCGTTGAAGGCCAGACCGAGCTTGGCGCGCAGGCCCAGGCCAACCCAGCAGATACGTGCCGGCAGACCCTGGAAGCTGATGCGCTCACGGGCCATGTCCAGCCAGTTGTGCAGATGGGCGTCGTCCGGGATCAGTTCTTTAACCTTGGCGTCGGTCTTGTAGATGTCTTCAGCATTGCCCGACAGTGCAGCCCAACGGAACGGGCCGATGCCGCGGCAGAACAGCGGACGGATGTAAGCCGGTACGAAGCCAGGGAAGTCGAATGCGTTCTCGACGCCTTCTTCTTGGGCCATCTGACGGATGTTGTTGCCGTAGTCGAAGGTCGGAATACCCATTTTCTGGAAGTCGAGCATCGCTTTAACGTGCACGGCCATGGACTGCTTGGCGGCTTTGACCACGGCAGCAGGCTCGGTCTTGGCGCGAGCGCGGTACTCTTCCCAGGTCCAGCCGGCCGGCAGGTAGCCGTTGAGCGGGTCGTGGGCGCTGGTCTGGTCGGTGACCATGTCCGGGCGCACGCCGCGCTTGACCAGTTCAGGCAGAATTTCAGCCGCGTTACCCAGCAGGGCGATGGAAATCGCTTTGCCTTCTTTGGTGTATTTGGCAATGCGGGCCAGAGCGTCGTCGAGGTCGGTGGCTTGCTCATCGACATAGCGGCTGTTCAGGCGGAAATCGATGCTGACCTGCTGGCATTCGATATTCAGCGAGCAAGCGCCGGCCAGGGTTGCGGCCAATGGTTGAGCGCCGCCCATGCCGCCGAGGCCTGCGGTCAGGACCCAACGACCTTTCAGGTCATCGTTATAGTGTTGGCGACCGGCTTCGACGAAGGTTTCGTAGGTGCCCTGGACGATGCCCTGGCTGCCGATGTAGATCCAGCTGCCGGCGGTCATCTGGCCGTACATGGCCAGGCCTTTGGCGTCGAGTTCGTTGAAGTGTTCCCAACTCGCCCAGTGTGGCACCAGATTGGAGTTGGCGATCAGTACGCGCGGGGCGTTGTTGTGGGTCTTGAACACGCCGACCGGCTTGCCGGATTGCACCAGCAGGGTCTCGTCGTCGTTCAGGTTGGTCAGGCTTTCGACGATCTTGTCGTAGCATTCCCAGTTACGTGCCGCACGACCGATACCACCGTAAACCACCAGTTCTTTAGGGTTCTCGGCGACTTCCGGGTCGAGGTTGTTCATCAGCATGCGCAGCGGTGCTTCAGTCAGCCAGCTTTTGGCGGTCAGCTTATTACCGCGGGCAGCGCGGATTTCGACGTCACGGTATTTAGTGGGCTTATTGTCAGTCACGAAAAAGACTCCTCATCAATCAATCCAAACCAACCCTGGCGGTGGGTAAGCCAGCCTGTGCGCATCGTTGCGCCACAAGCGAATCAGTGGACGTTGCGAGGAGCCTCGAATCGACTCATACGCATACGTCTTTACTTGTACATACAAGCATATGCAATCAAGCGGCCAACTTGTTGGATGAGCATTCAAGAAAAGTTTTGAAAGGGCTGGAAAGCCTGTAGATCAAGGGTTCTAACGAAGATGAAATTTTTCGGGGGAATTTTGTGCGAGGACGATGGATGTTACTTGAGCGTGGTTTTGCGCCACGCTGGGGCGTTCGGTAACAAGTTGGTGCGCAATGGGAAACGGGTTTGAACGGTAGAAAGCTTCGCGGGCAAGCCTCGCTCCTACAGGTTTTTTGTCGTTCTCACGTTGGGATGGCAAACGTGAACCCTGTAGGAGCGAGGCTTGCCCGCGAAAAGATTTTGAATCAGCGTGCGATCAGCTCGATCACACAGCACTGACCCTTGATGGAGATATCCAGCAGACCAACGTTACCGCCCAGTTGCAGACAATCATGGCGTCCTAGCTGAGCGACGTTGTTACCCACCGTCACTTCAAGCTGTTCAGCGACGCTGAACACCAACACGGTGCCGGCCGAACTGAAAAACCGCTGTTCGCCCTCCAGCCACTGCAACCGCGCGCGGTAACGGTTCGGCGCATAAATCAGATTGAAATCGCGAATCGGGCCGCCGAGCAGTGTGCAGGACACATGACTCTCGCCACTGAAAGCAAACGGGTCCAGCGGTAACAACGGCCGCGTGTCTTGACCGTCGACGCGCAAGGTCATGCCCTCGCCTTGCAGCACGGTGATCACCCGCTCATAGCCGGCAAAGGTGGAAAACCCGCCCGACTCACCGATGTCGGCAATCGACAGGCGCCAGCCAAAACCATCAAGGCCCACACCGGTATCGCGGGTAATTTCTTCGGTACTGCCACCGCCGTTTTTCCACGGCATGCGCGGGTAATCTGCCGCGCGTAAAACTTTCAACTGGCTCATTCAGGGCTCTTTATTTATGGAACCGTCCTTCCAGACGATGACGGGAACCGGGGTGGATCAAACGGGCGGCGGTCACGGGCTGACGGCCAGACCAGGTGCGGCGACGAATCAGCAGGCAAGGTTCGCCCTTCTCAATCTGCAGCAACTTGCATTCGGACGGCTCGGCGAGAATCGCTTCGACCACATGCTCGCCTTCAGTCAATGGCGCAACCTGATTCAGATAGGCGTAAGGCGTTTGCAGGGTGAAGTCTTGCTTGAGGTAGTCCGGGGCTACCAGCGCGTTGACGAAACGGTCTTCGATTTGCACCGGAATATCGTTTTCGAAATGCACGATCAGCGAGTGGAACACCTTCTGGCCTTCGCGCATGTCCAGGGCCAGGGCCCGCTCGGAACCGGCGGCCTCTTCTTCGAGAGTGATCACCTTGCAGGTGTGACGATGGCCACGGGAGGCGATCTCATCGGCAATGTTGTGCACTTCAAACAAGGCAGACTGGCTTTTCGGCTCGGCGACGAACGTACCGACGCCCTGCATGCGCACCAGCAAGCCGTCGGCGGTCATCTCGCGCAGGGCGCGGTTGATGGTCATGCGGCTGAAACCCAGCTGGCTGACCAACTCGCTTTCCGACGGAACGCGGTAGTGCGGCGGCCAGTTTCCACTGTCGATTTGCTGGGTGATCATCTGTTTGACGCGGGCGTACAAGGGCGCCGGACTGTCGCCCAGATTGGCGCTCAGATTGGCATTCGGCGGCAATGTGGCAGAGGGAGTCGGCACGATTAATCCTTGTTCATCTATGAGAGGTTGCTAGCTTGCCGGAGTTTACCGAGCAGGCAAACGTCTGTATATGTATATACAAATAACACACGATGGGGTGCTGAACCATGTCCGCCTTCTTTGCCGAACGCGCGCTGCTGCCTAGTGGATGGGCCAATAATGTACGTCTTGAGGTCAGCGCCGATGGCGTGCTGACCCATATCCAGGCCGATTCTCACGCAGATGACGCCGAACGGCTGAGCGGTCCGCTGCTGCCGGGAATGCCGAATTTGCACTCCCACGCCTTCCAGCGGGCCATGGCCGGGCTGGCGGAAGTGGCGGGTAATCCAAACGACAGTTTCTGGACCTGGCGCGATTTGATGTACCGGCTCGTCGGAAAAATCAGCCCGGATCAACTCGGCATCATCGCCCGTCAGCTGTACATCGAAATGCTCAAGGCCGGTTACACTTCGGTCGCGGAATTTCATTACGTACACCACGACACGAGCGGCCAACCGTACGCAGACCCGGCCGAACTGGCGCTGCGCATCAGCCAGGCCGCCAGCTCCGCCGGTATCGGCTTGACCCTCTTGCCGGTGCTCTACAGCCACTCCGGTTTCGGCGGCCAGACCCCGAACGAAGGTCAGCGCCGCTTTATCAACAGCACCGAAAACTACCTGAAACTTCAGTCGCGCTTGCAGCCGATCCTGGCGCAGCAACCGGCGCAGGCCCTGGGTTTGTGTTTCCACTCGTTGCGCGCGGTCACACCGCAGCAGATCAGTGAAGTGCTGGCGGCCAGCGACAAGCAGTGCCCGGTACACATTCACATTGCCGAACAGCAGAAGGAAGTCGATGACTGCCTGAGCTGGAGCGGTCGCCGTCCGCTGCAGTGGCTGTACGAAAACACTGAGGTCGATCAGCGCTGGTGCCTGGTCCACGCGACTCACGCCAACCCGGAAGAAGTCACGCTCATGGCCAACAGCCGAGCCATCGCCGGCCTGTGCCTGACCACCGAAGCCAACCTCGGCGACGGGATTTTTCCGGCGGTGGACTTCCTGGCGCAGGGCGGGCGCATGGGCATCGGTTCCGATAGCCATGTGTCGTTAAGCGTGGTGGAGGAACTGCGCTGGCTGGAATACGGCCAGCGTCTGCGCGATCAGCGGCGTAATCGTTTGTATGGCGCGGATCAACCGATGGTTGGCCGCACACTGTACGACGCCGCGCTGGATGGCGGTGCCCAGGCATTGGGGCAGCCGATTGGCGCCCTGGAAGTCGGCAAGCGCGCGGATTGGTTGGTGCTGGATGGCAACGATCCGTATCTGGCGACGGCCAGTGGCGACGGGATTCTGAATCGTTGGTTGTTCGCCGGTGGTGATCGCCAGGTGCGGGATGTGCTGGTCAATGGCCAGTGGGTTGTGCGCGATGGGCGGCATGCGGGCGAAGAAGAAAGTAACCGCGCCTTCACCCAAGTCCTGCGCGATCTGCTGGGCTAACTCCCCCACTGATCATTCCCACGCTCTGCGTGGGAACGATCAGTAGCGGAGTAATCAGTTCGAAGTCTTGGCCATCTGCGTATCGGTCGTGCGCCAGATCAGTCGCGTCGTGTCATACCCCTGCTGACGCGCCTTGCTCAGCAGTTCTTCGCGCACTACACCATTGACCGTCGGGGTCCGTGACAGCAGCCAGAGGTGACGCCGGCCCGGGTCGCCGACAATCGCGGTCTTGTAATCATCGCTGACGTACAACACCCAGTACTCTCCCTTCGCCACACCGGGTATCAGTCTCGAGAACCAGGTATCGAACTCGACCCAGAGCTTGTCAGCCTTGCCGGGCACCTGTGGATAAGCCGTGCCTTTGGCCTCTTCCCATTGCCAGTCCGACGTCAGGCAGCGGTTCAGCACCGCCATGTCACCTTCAGGCTTGAGGCTGTAATGGGCTTCGGATTGCGCGCAGTTGCGCTGAAAGTACACCGGCAGACGCGCCAGTTCGTACCAGGTGCCCTGGTAGCGCTTGAGGTTGACCGTATTGACGGTCTTGGGTGCCAACGGATCTACGCCAGAAGTGGCGCAGCCGGCCAATACCAGGCCGGCAAAAAGAACGATCAGTAACCGCTTCATTATTTTTTTCTCCCGTGGGCGAATAGCCCCGGTTTACTTCAGGCCTTGGCCGGAAAACATCAGCACTTTGTCACCGGCGTACTGCACGCTGATAAAGCTGTTTTTGTCGCCCCAGGTGCAACTGGACATGCCAAGCGCGCCCGAGCAATCGGCAGGTTTGCCCAGCAAGGTTTCAACCTCGGCCTTGGGCATGCCGGTCGACAGCTTCGAATAATTTTCCTGATTGATCTTGCCGCACGCTGCCAACAACACGCAGAACGAGAGCAAGGCGATAGATCGCAGCGACATGGTGTAACTCCTGGGGCGTAGGGAATGGCATGGCTGCCAAGCTGAAGCTTAGAAGAGAAAACCCCTGTCTGGTTCCCTGAGCATCCGGCTATTTGTTCAGCCATCCGTCTGCCTTTTACGATAAATCAGCCACTTTTTCGCGCCGCTGAGTATTTCGTCGGTTTTCGCAGAAGCCGCCTAATCTTTGGCGCTGGCCAGTCGACATAGAAGCAGCGCAAAGCCTTCCACTGTGGCAAATTGACACCCCTTGTTGACCAGCCCCTTCGCGGTAGCTCATTTAATGACCAAAAACATGAAGTTCAGCCACAAAATCTTGTTGGCAGCCGCTCTCGTGGTGGCCGTTGCATTCGCCTGCTTCATCCTGTTCAACGATTACCGCCAGCGGCAGACCCTGCGCAGCAGTACCGAGTCCTCGATGCAGGAACTCGGCAGCCTGACCACCAGCAACATCCAGACCTGGCTGGAAAGCCGCATTCAATTGCTGCAATCGCTGTCCCAGCAGATCGCCGTGGACGGCAGCGCCCAAGCCAACCTCAAACGTGCCATCGACCTGCCGGCCTACACCAGCAACTTCCAGCTGAGCTACTTCGGCGGCACCGATGGCGTGATGTTCTCGGTCCCGGCCGGCAATCGCGCCGCCGACTACGACCCCCGCGCCCGTGGCTGGTACAAGGCGGCCAACAACGCGCAACAGACCATCGTCACCGAACCCTACATCGCGGCATCGTCGGGCAAACTGGTGATCACCGTTGCCACGCCGGTGAAGCATCAGAATCAAATGATCGGCGTCGCCGGCGCAGATATCGACCTGTCCAGCGTCAGCGCGATCATCAACTCGCTGAATTTCGGCGGTCATGGCCATGCGTTTATCGTCAGCGCCGACGGCAAGATCCTGATCCACCCGGACAGCAAACTGGTGCTCAAGAACCTGGCCGACGCCTACCCTAACGGTGCGCCGAAAATCAGTCAGGGCCTGAAGGAAGTCGAGCTGGACGGCAAAACCCAGTTCATCTCCTTCACTCACATCAACGGTGTGCCATCGGCGGATTGGTACGTAGCGCTGGTGCTGGATCAGGAAACCGCATTCTCGATGCTCAGCGAATTCCGCACCTCGGCGATCATCGCCATGATCATTGCCGTGGTGATCATCATCGCGCTGCTGAGCATGTTGATCCGCGTGCTGATGCAACCGCTGCTGACCATGGGCCGCGCCATGCATGACATCGCCGAGGGCGAAGGTGACCTGACCAAGCGTCTGACCATTCACGGCCAGGACGAATTCGGTGCGCTGGGCACCTCGTTCAACCGTTTTGTGGAACGTATTCATACCTCGATCCGCGAAGTGTCCTCGGCCACCGGTCAGGTCAACGAAGTCGCCTTGCGGGTCGTCGCCGCTTCTAATTCGTCGATGTTCAACTCCGATCAACAAGCCTCACGCACCAGCAGCGTGGCTGCGGCGATCAACGAACTCGGCGCCGCCGCTCAGGAAATCGCCCAGAACGCCGCCCTCGCCTCGCAACACTCGAGCGACGCCCGCGCCTTGGCTGAAGACGGTCAGCAAGTGGTGGATAAAACCATCGCCGCGATGCAGCAGCTGTCGGCGAAGATCAGCGATTCGTGCGGCAACATCGAAACCCTGAACAGCAACACGGTGAACATCGGCCAGATTCTGGAAGTGATCACCAGCATCTCGCAGCAAACCAACCTGCTGGCACTCAACGCGGCCATCGAAGCAGCCCGTGCCGGTGAAGCCGGTCGTGGTTTTGCCGTGGTCGCGGATGAGGTACGCAACCTCGCCCACCGCACTCAGGATTCGGCGCAGCAAGTGCAGAAGATGATCGAAGAACTACAAGTCGGCGCCCGGGAAGCGGTCAGCACCATGACCGACAGCCAGCGCCAGAGCGAAAGCAGCGTTGGCATCGCCAACCAGGCCGGCGAACGCTTGGGCAGCGTGACGCAGCGCATCGGTGAGATCGACGGGATGAACCAGTCCGTGGCGACCGCGACCGAAGAGCAGACTGCCGTGGTCGAGTCGATCAATGTCGACATCACCGAAATCAACACGCTGAACCAGGAAGGTGTGGAGAACTTGCAGTCGACCTTGCGTGCGTGTGCCGATCTTGAGCAGCAGGCAGCGCGGTTGAAGCAGTTGGTTGGCAGTTTCAGGATCTAGTGTTTTCAAGGGCCCCTTCGCGGGCAAGTCGGCATTGGCTGCAGCGAAAATCTAAAACCGAAACTCGCTCTACAGGAAACGTTGGTCGGTGCAGCCTGACGCAGGACTGAATTAAGACTAAACTCAGTCCTATTCAAACTGACGAGGCTCATCCCATGAAGCTTTCATCTCAAATCAAACCGATCAGTTACCTGAAAAGCCACACTGCGGAAATCGTTAAAACGCTCACCGAGAGCCGTGAACCCTTGGTGATTACCCAAAACGGTGAAGCGAAGCTCGTGGTCATGGATGTGAAAAGCTTTGAAGAGCAAGAAGACACAATGGCTCTTTTAAAGCTCTTGGCAATGGGTAATCGGGAGATTGAAGAGGGCAAGTTTCGGGATGCCGAAGACGTCTTCGCAGAAATGGACAAGGCCGACCATCAATGAGCTTAAAGGTCGTCATTCTTCAGTCCGCCGAAACAGACCTCAAAGAAATTCGTACCTATCTCACCAAACAATTTTCTACACAGACATGGCAAAACACCTACGCCAATCTGAAAGCAGCCATCCGTCATTTGGGAAGCCAGCCCTATGCCGGGTCAGTCCCGGAAGAGATTGAGAAGCTCAATCTTAGTCAATATCGACAAATTGTCTTAGGAATGAACCGGATCATTTATGAAGTGCGGGAGCAAACGGTTTACGTCCACATCATTGCCGATACACGGAAAAACCTGCCGACATTGCTGGTGAAGCGACTGTTACAAGGGAATCCGTGAGTGCCCATCAGAACCGCGACCCCGGCCCATTCAAAAACTCCAGCTCCTCAGCCGTAGATTCGCGCTCCAACACCGCATTGCGATGGGGAAACCGACCAAACCGCGCAATGATCTTCTGATGCCGTTCGGCATAATCCAGGTTGTCGGCAAACACCGCCCGATCCGCCTCCGGTTGCTGTTCAACCAGATCAAGAAACCGCGAAACCGCTTCGTTCTGCACCGCCAGATTTTCGCAGTGCTCGAACACCAGATAGATAAACACCCGCTGGATGGGTCGCAGTTGCCGATCGAAATCCGCAGCAATGCCTTGCGCTACCAGTGCTTGAGCCCTGAGATCGCCTGAAAAGGATTTGGGGGTGTCGCGAAAGATCATTCGCGGCAGTTGATCGAGCAGCAGCACCAAGGCTAGCCAACCTTCTGGGCATTGCACCCATTCGGTCAATCCGCCGGCCAGTGCCTGCTCGACCTGGTCCCCGAAACGCATCCGCGCTTCGAGGTCCTGGCTGTCGCGCTTGCCGAACCATAACTTGCCCTTGTCAGCCGCTATTTCGTTGGGTGATTCGAAAGATCCGAACCACCATTCGAGTAACGGCTGCCAGGGCGCGGTCATGGTTTATTCCTTGTGGTAAGCCGTAACGCGGGCAACTTCTTCTTTCGAACCGAGGAACACCGCAACACGCTGGTGCAGGCCTTCCGGCTGGATGTCGAGGATGCGCTGGTGGCCGTCGGTAGACGCGCCGCCCGCCTGTTCCACCAGGAACGACATCGGGTTGGCTTCGTACATCAGGCGCAGTTTGCCCGGTTTCGACGGCTCGCGGCTGTCGCGTGGGTACATGAACAGGCCACCACGGTTCAGGATGCGGTGCACGTCGGCGACCATTGCGGCAACCCAACGCATGTTGTAGTTCTTTTTCAGCGGGCCTTCATCACCTGCCAGCAATTCGCCGACGTAGCGCTGTACCGGTGCTTCCCAGTGACGCTGGTTGGACGCGTTGATGGCAAATTCCTGGGTGGTTTCAGGAATGGTGATGTTTTCGTGGGTCAGTACGAAACTGCCCATTTCACGGTCCAGGGTGAAGCCTTTCACGCCATCGCCCAGGGTCAGGATCAGCATGGTCTGCGGACCGTAGATCGCGTAGCCGGCGGCCACTTGCTGGGTACCTGGCTGCAGGAAGGCCTTTTCATTCAAGGGCTCGTTCTGGGTCAGGTATTCGTTCGGGCAACGCAGTACCGAGAAGATCGTGCCGACCGGCGCGTTGATGTCGATGTTCGACGAACCGTCCAGCGGGTCGAATACCAGCAGGTACGCGCCTTTCGGGTATTTGCCCGGGATCTGGTAGGCATTGTCCATTTCCTCGGACGCCATGCCGGCCAGGTGACCGCCCCATTCGTTGGCTTCGAGCAGGATCTCGTTGGAGATCACATCGAGCTTTTTCTGCACTTCGCCCTGGACGTTTTCAGTGCCCATGCTGCCCAGAACGCCACCCAGGGCGCCTTTGGACACGGCGTGGTTGATCTCCTTGCAGGCACGCGCCACCACTTCGATCAGGAAGCGCAGATCGGCAGGAGTGTTGTTGCTGCGGGTCTGCTCAATCAAATAGCGACTCAAGGTAACGCGGGACATGGAAGACTCCGGAATGGGGGGCTAAAAACCCGCGCAGTTTAACGCGAGTCGGGGCGCATTTCCTCCTATCAGACGTGATACGCCTAATAGAGTTCATGCGCGGGGTTGAGCGTAGTTCGAAATGGGGCCGTGATTGGCGGCAGTTTCAATATTTTTGGTGGCCGGAAGGACGCCTTCACACCCTGAGCCTTTCCGTCAACACGGTTTTGCTGTGCCCGCGATCTGGCGCGAAGCGCCAGCCTAGGATTTGACGGGTGGCTTGCGCAACAAGCTGAACGCCATGGCCCCCAGAAACAGCACACTGAGCAACAACACCCCCCACAACCCGAATTTCTTCCAGTTCGTGTCCACCACCGTTGGCGCTGTCGCCGCTGGTGTCACCACGACCCCACCCTCAACCGTCGCCTTGCCCAACGCCGCCAACTTCGCAGCGCTGTATTCCGGAATCAGTGTCGACAACGGTAAATTCGCCGCCTTCACCGTCGCACTCCCCAGCGCCAGCGTATAAGGCCCGGCCCCACGCGCCAGGAACACCAGTTGCGTGGAACGCACGGCAAACCGAACCGTCGGCGCTTCGGCGCCCAAGCCGCCGCCACGCTCATCCACTGTCAGCTTCAACTGCTGTACGGTCTGGCCCGGCAGCTGCAATTCGTTCTGCACTACGTCCTGGCCATTCTGGGTCAGGCGATAAAGCAAACCGCTGGTCAGCGGTTGCCATGGCAGGCTGGTTTCCCTGCGACCCGACAACGTCACCGGTGCCAGGCTGTTGGGCTGACTCAGTTCGATCTGCAAGCGCTGGACGTTCAACCCCATCGGCAATTGCCAGATGTACTCACCGGCCTTCACGCTGGTGCCAGGCAACGGTTGCGACCAGACCAACGGCAGCGGCAAGGTGCGGGGGTTGGCGCTTTCCAGTTGCGCCGAAGTCAGCACCGGTGCCGACTGCGGTGAACTCCACAGCAAGCGCAAATAGCGCGCCGATTGCCCCGGCAGGCCGACTTCATGTTGCTCGACCCGTTCGTCGGCAAACGTCAGACGCGCCACCTGCCCTTCACCCCACGACTGCCAATGCTGCAAATCGTCGCTGACTTCAATGCTGAAACGCTGGAAACCGTCGCGATCGCTGGTCCAATCGAGGATTAATTGCTGTAACGGCGCCTTGATGCTGCTGGCGTCGAGCAACCAGCCGCGCAGCTCTTCTTCGCCCGCCTCCAACTGGCTGGACGGCTGCACTTCGATCAACGTGCCGTTGGTGTTCGATTGCACGCGCACACTCGGCGCGCGTTCGGTGGCATCCGCCGAGTTGTACAACGGGAACCACTTCACGTCGTTCAGCGTGCGGTTTTCGCGGGTCTGCGCGGGTTCCCGGGCCAGCGCGTACGCCTGCGGCTCACCGACGGCGTTGAACACGCGAAGATCGCTGAGATCGGTTTGCCGCGCCTTCAGTTGCACGCCCAAGGGTAATTCCAGGCGATACCACGGGCCCTCGCCACTTACCGACAATGGCACCTGCGTGGCGAAGTCCGCCGGTTTTTCCTGCGCACCGGCCGACAGCGTCACACCCAACACCACAGCCCCCCACCAGCCCAGGTTCAGCTTCTGACTCAAGACGACACTCCTTCGGTTTCAGGGGCCGGTTTTTCAACATCCGGCACAGCCTCGGCACGCTTGGGCGGCAATGGAGCGAAATAGCCCACCACCAACAGCAACACGCCAACGCCGATAAACGACACGATCCGCGCCAGTCCGCCGCGGTTACTCAGTTCCACGAAGAACAGCTTGGCGACCACCAGCGCGATCAGCGCCGCGCCGATCAGCCAGACTTCGCGACGATGACGCAGATGCCCACCGATCATCAGACTCAGGGCCATCAGGGTCCAGACGATGGACAGACCCGCCTGCACCAGCATCGATTCAAGCAGCAGATCCAGCGCGAACGGCACGCCGCCCCAATGGTGAGCCGCGCGCATCACCAGCGCAGTGAAGAAGACGAACAACGAAACCCCGGCGATCACTTGCGTTGCGTTATCGGCGTACTCCTGGCGAATCGCCAATTGCGTGACCGCGCTGCGGGACCAGACATAAATGCCGAACAGGGCGAACAGCAGGCCCAGCTCCAGCGGGTTGATCAGCGGCACATACGGCAATGGCTCGGCGGCGCCATCACTGGCGATGTTCGCCAGCCAGAACCAGCCGAGCATCAACAAGGCCAACGGCGCAGCGGCATAGACCCGGTACTCGCGAGGATACTCCGACACCGGCCATCGCCATGCACGCGGTGCGGCGATCAGCACCAGATACAGGCTCGGTAGAATCGCCCAACCCAACCAGCGCCAGGCGTTGTACTGCTCCGACAAAAGCAGCAGACCGTAACGCAGCTCCAGAGCCAGCACTCCGATCAACAGCCAGCAGCCGAAAACATGGGCGGTACTCAGGGCGCTCGCGGGCAGCGTCGGCGCCAGACGCCGCAGCGAGACGAAATGCACGACGAACACCGCGGCCCAAACCAGCCAGCCGAAGTTACCTGCCGGGTGATAACGCGCATGCCAGGCCGCGAGTAACACCAGACCGGTGGCCGGAATCAACAAGGTGCAGAGCAGGCCCAGCGACGACCACTTCAGGCGCAGCGCCAATGCCGTCCACAGCGCGACACTCACGGCGGCGACGGCCAGCAACAACGTCGCCTGCAGATTCACAGGCGCAAAGCGCAGCACTTCGCTGACCCATGCCAGCGCCCACCAACCCGCGCCCCACACCAGCAACACTTCGGACAAGCGCTGCAGGCTCAACCCATCAAAGGCCGAAGCATGATTGCCGAGCTGCAAACGCCAGGCCCCGACGAACGCAGCCAGACCCAGCACCAGCGGCGTCCAGAAACCGCTATGCGCCAACGGTCGCAGCCCTTCGCTGAGCAGCGGGCCGAGCAGATCCGGCCCGGCGAACAGGAACGCAGCGCCGCCGATCACCTGCAACAACAGACCAAAGACAAAACTCACGCGCTGCTTCAGGTACAAGCTCAGCCAGATGATGAATAAACCACTGGCGGCCCACACCGCGCTCGCGGTTTGCCATGGCAACACGAACAGCACGGCGAGGTTGATCAGCACCAGACCGGCCAGCAACACCACTGACAAGCCGCGCAGCAAACGCACATCGCTGCGCACCATTTCGTCGCGGGCCGCCAGCAACATCCCGGCGATCAACGCCAGCCCGATCAGAGACGCGCTGAGCAAACCGCTCCAACCGGCACTGAATACCGCAGCCGACTCACCGCCCGCCCCTTGCAGCCGCAACAGGAACAACGCACCGCCGAGCAGCTGTACGGTGAACGCGGTGAACAGGAAGGTTCGCGATTGCAGGCGCAGACCGACGAACAGCGTCGCCAACCCTGCCAGCGCCCAACTGATCGCCGTGCCGTGAGTGAGGAAAAACAGCGGCGCCAGCAGATAGATATAGGTCAGGCCCAGGCAAGCCAACACCGGCAATCCTTTGCGCTCCCACTGCGACGCCTGTTCGGGCAATGCTTTGCGCAATTGGTAGAAGCTGAACAGCAGCGCCACGCCGAGCATCAACGCCCCCAACGGGGCGCCATCGAGCAGGCTGTTCTCGCCGCTGCGCAATTCACTGAGGAAGGCCAGTGCCGAGCCCAGTTGCAGCAGCAAGGCAAAGGCTCGCGCCAGCGGTCGTTGTTGGCGCAGGCCGAGCCAGAAAATCCCCGCGCCTTCCACCGCCCAGGCAGCCGCGGTCCAACGCGCGTCGAGCCCCAAGGGGATCGCCAGACTGGCGAAGATCACCCCCAGCGCCAGACAGGTTTCCGCCAATAACAGCGTTCGACCGCCCATCAGCAACCGGGCCAGGCCCATGTAAATCATGCCCAGCGCCAAGGCGCTGAAAGCAGCGGCAAATTCCAGGTGCTCCACCAACGCAAACTGCAAACCGAAGCCCACCAGCGGTGGCGCGAACAGCATCGTGCCGTCAACGTAATCGCCCTTGCGCGCCGACCAGTGCAGCAGTGCATCGCGGCTGTCGTCCTCGGGCGCATCGCTCATTTCCAGCAGCTTGCGCCGAGCAAACAACAACCCGATGGCCAGGTACATCAGGAAAAACAGAATCAGAAACGGCTCGGTGCTCCACAGCAATTCCGGTGTATAGGAACGCAGGCCCCAGGCCAATCCGATGCCGAAGGTGCCGACAAAACCGATCAGGTTGAGCAACCGCCAGGCCTTGAACCACGCGATGGCGAGGATGCCGGCATTGAGCAAGGCGAAGTAGCTGAACAACGCGACATGGTTGCCAGCGCCGGTGGAAGTCAGGATCGGTGCGGCGAAACCGCCCAGCGCGGCAGCGGCGGCCAGGCCCAGGGCGTTTTGGGTAATAGCGAGAACCGCCGAGAACACCGTCACTACCACCAGCAAGCCCAGCGCCGCCGTCGGGTCGAGCAGCGGGTGCAGGCGCATCGCGGCAAATACTGTCAGGTACAACACCGCGATCCCGGTGCCTTGCAGCATCAGTGCGTAATTGCTATTGCGCAGGCGCAACCACCAGCCCAGCGCGAGCAAGCCCAAGGCCGCCCCCGCGACACCGGCGTAACGCAACTCGACTGGCACCACCATGCCTTCGGTGGCGTAGCGCAACAGGAAGGCCAGGCCGAGAAACAACAGCACCACGCCGACCCGCAGCACGGTATTGCCGCCGAACAGCCAGTTGCGTGCGCCGCTGATGGCGCGTTCGATGAAGTTCGGGCCGCGAGGTGCTGCCGGTTGCTGTGGTTCGCGGGTGGCGGGCTCGGGTTTCCAGGCATCGACGGGCTGCGGACGACTGGTTTCTGTGGTGGCCGCTGTGATCGATTCGAGTTCGGGCGGCAGTTCCCAGACCAATTCCGCGGTGGCGACAGGGGCTTGCTCGATAATGATTTCAGGAGATGGAATGGGTTCGCTGGCCACCGATTCACTGGCTTCAGGCGTTTTGACGCCCGACACTTCCAGCAATGTCAATCGCTGCTCGACCGCATTCAGCGCAACCTGCGCCTGATCCAGCAAGCGTCGCTGCTCGGCGGTTTGAGTCGTCAAGCGGCCGATGCGAATGGCCTGGCCGATGCCCAGCCCGAGCAAAGCGCCCAACAGTGCATCGCTGAACGACTCGTCAAGCATCCAGCCGAGCAGCAGCCCAATCAGCATGAACATCCATTGCATGGTCGATATCCCTAAGCGGCCCATTGCCTTGTGGCGTTTGCACTGACGTCATCGCGGGCAAGCCACGCTCCTACAGCGATCAATGTCCTTTTGTAGGAGCGAGGCTTGCCCGCGAAGACGTTCGCGCAGCGGTCACTGAAACATCCGGCGAAACTGGTGCTTAGTATATCGGTCCGGCCCAACAACCGTCGGACCTGACTCGCAATTATTACTAAAAGTTACTCCAACGCCTTCCAGATATCCGTGGCGTACTCGCGAATGGTCCGGTCGGATGAGAACCAACCCATCCGCGCGCTGCTCAATACCGCCGAGCGCCACCATTCTTTGGAGTCGTGCCAATGCGCCTCGACTCGCATCTGTGCGTTCCAATAAGAGTCGAAGTCGGCGCAGACCAGGAAGCGGTCGTGATCCACTAGCGAATCGATCAGCGTGGTGTAACGGGATGGATCGTCCGGTGAGAACACCCCGCCGCGAATCGCTTGCAGCACGTCGTTGAGTCGATGGGAGGCGGCAATGTCCGGTGCCGCGCTGAATTCATGGTTGAGCTTGCGCGCTTCCACTTGCTCGGCGCTGAGGCCGAAGATGAACATGTGTTCGACACCAATGCGCTCGCTCATCTCCACGTTGGCCCCGTCCATGGTGCCAATGGTCAGCGCGCCGTTGAGGCCGAACTTCATGTTGCTGGTGCCCGAGGCTTCGAAGCCGGCGGTGGAAATCTGCTCCGACAAATCTGCCGCCGGAATGATGCTTTCAGCCAGGCTGACGTTGTAGTTGGGCAAGAACACCACTTTGAGCAGACCGCGCACGGTCGGGTCATTGTTGACCACCCGGGCGATGTCGTTGGTCAGCTTGATGATCAGCTTGGCCTGGTGATAACTGGCCGCTGCCTTGCCGGCGAAGATTTTCACCCGCGGCACCCAGTCGATTTCCGGTTCGGCACGAATTGCCTGATACAGCGCAACGGTGTGCAGCAGGTTGAGCAACTGACGTTTGTATTCGTGGATTCGCTTGACCTGCACATCGAACATCGCCGCCGGGTTGATCGCGACCCCCAGCCGCTCATGAATCAGGTACGCCAGGGCTTTCTTGCTGTGCAGCCGCTGTTCGGCGAACTGTTTGCGGAATTCAGCCTTCTCGGCAAACGGTTCCAGCCCTATCAGGCGCTCTTCGGGGTTATCCAGCAGATCCGGGCCGAGGGCATCGACCATCATCGAGGTCAACTCGGGGTTGGCCTGATAGAGCCAACGGCGGAAGGTAATGCCGTTGGTCTTGTTGTTGATCCGCTCCGGATAGAGTTTATGCAGTTCAGAGAACACCGTGCTGCGCATCAACTGCGTGTGCAGGCCGGACACACCGTTGACGCTGTGAGAACCAAGGAACGCGAGGTTGCCCATGCGCACCCGACGACCGTTGTCCTCCTCGATCAGCGATACCGCACGCAACACGTCGAAATCGTGTACGCCCTTGGCCCGCAATGAGTCGATGTGCTGGGCGTTGATCAAATAAATGATCTGCATGTGCCGCGGCAGCATCCGCTCCATCAAACCGACCGGCCAGGTTTCCAGCGCTTCCGGCAACAGCGTGTGGTTGGTGTACGACAGCGTGTCGACAGTGACCTGCCACGCCGCATCCCACGCCACGTCATAAACGTCGACCAACTGACGCATCAGCTCGGCCACGGCAATCGAAGGGTGCGTGTCGTTGAGTTGAATGGCCGCGTGATCGCCCAAGGTCAGCACCGAGGTGTGCATGTTGCGATGGCGGCGCAACAAATCCTGCAGAGAGGCGGCGACGAAGAAGTATTCCTGCCGCAGGCGCAGTTCCTGGCCGGCCTCGGTGCTGTCCGCGGGGTAGAGCACGCGGGAGATACTTTCGGCCCGGGCCACTTCTGCTACCGCGCCCAAGTGATCGCCAGCGTTGAAGCGCTCCAGGTGCAACTCTTCCATCGCCCGGGCACGCCACAGTCGCAGCGTATTGACACTCGCGCCTTGCCAACCGACCACCGGAGTGTCATAGGCAATGGCCCGCACGGTTTCCGCCGGGGACCAGACTTGCCTGGATTTACCGCTTTCATCGGTCACGGTTTCGACACTGCCGCCAAAGCCGATCGGGTAAGCGACCTCTGGCCGTTCGAACTCCCACGGGTTGCCGAAATCCAGCCAGTGCTCGGTCTGCTCTTGCTGCCAGCCGTCGACGATGGCTTGGCGGAACAAACCGTGCTCGTAACGAATGCCGTAACCATGGCCGGCGATGCCGAGGGTCGACATGCTTTCCATGAAGCATGCCGCCAAACGTCCAAGGCCTCCATTGCCCAGTGCCGCATCGGGCTCCAGCAGACGAATGCGTTCGATGTCGACGCCAAGCTCGGTCATGGCCTCACGGGCCACATCGAGCAGGCCGAGGTTGCTCAGGCTGTCGTAGAGCAAGCGGCCGATCAGGAATTCAAGGGAGAGGTAATAGACCCGCTTCTGACCTTTACGGTAGATCTGCCGGGTGTGGTCCATCCAGTGCTCGACCATATGATCGCGCGCCGCCAGGGCGATGGCTTCGAACCAGTCGTGGTCGAAGGCGTGATCCGGGTCTTTGCCCACCGCATAGGTAAGCTTGGTCAAGACGGCATCGCGGAATGCGGCCACCTCTGCTTCGCGAACAAGTGGTTCTTGAGTCATCGATAAGACCTCGAGCGAGCGTGAAGTTGTCTGAGCCTAGTCGGTCTGACAGACCATTGAGACTCTGGTTCGGCAGTTTTCCCTATTAGTGCGAGATATCGGCATCAGGTTATCGCGTGCCTGAAACAATGCAGGGGTCGTGCCGGACACAAGGACTATTTTGCGCCAAGCAAAAAAATCTGGCGAAAGGTTGTTCAAAAATCCACCAGTCCCGGTATCATCGCGCGCCCTGATGCACACGCTGGTAACAACCGATGATGAAGCCCAACCTGATCGCCGCCGCGGAGATCGATCGCCTCGATACCTGGGCCAAGTACTCTGCCCCAATGTGCGGTTCCTGCGTGTCCAGCTGCTGCACCTTGCCGGTCGAGGTCAAGATCAAGGATCTGATCCGTATCGGCATCGTCGACGAATTCGAGCGTGGCGACCCGCCGAAGAACATCGCCAAGCGTTTGCAAAAGGAAGGGATCGTCGAGCGCTATAACCAGAAGTCCGAGATCTTCACCCTTCAGCGCATGAGCAACAACGATTGCCTGTACCTGGATCGTAAGAGCCGTTTGTGCACTATTTATGATAAGCGCCCGGACACCTGCCGCAACCACCCGAAAATCGGACCGCGGCCGGGGTATTGCGCGTACAAGCCTAAAGAAGTGGTGCGTGAGAGCAATCCGCGGACGCTGGATAAGTTCTGATCCGGAATCCCGCTGTCTGACAGATTGCTTTCGCGGGCAAGCCTCGCTCCTACAGGGTTAGCGCGAACACCTCAAACCTTGTAGGAGCGAGGCTTGCCCGCGAAGAGACCCTCACAAACACCACATATAACCCCAGACAAAAAAAACGCCCCCGACCTTGCGGTCGGGGGCGTTTTTTTAAGCCTTAACTAAGTCGAAACTCAGTTGCCGCTTTTCTTGGCAGCGCGGGTACGCTCGCTTTCGCCCAGGATCTTCTTGCGAAGACGGATGGACTTAGGAGTGACTTCACACAGCTCGTCTTCCTGTACGAATTCCAGAGCTTGCTCCAGAGTGAACTTGACAGGTGGAACCAGAGCGATGGTTTCGTCTTTACCCGAAGCACGCATGTTGTCGAGCTTCTTGCCTTTAGTCGGGTTAACACCCAGGTCGTTGTCGCGGCTGTTCAGACCAACGATTTGACCTTCATAGATGTCCTGGCCGTGTTCTACGAACAGCTTGCCACGCGCCTGCAGGGTTTCCAGCGAGTAAGTCAGTGCCTTACCGGTCGCTACCGACACCAGTACACCGTTCTGACGGCCGGACATGTCGCCGGACTTCATCACGTCGTAACGGTCGAAGATCGAGGTCAGGATGCCGCCACCGGAAGTGAGGGTCAGGAACTCGTTACGGAAACCGATCAGGCCACGTGCCGGGATGTTGTACTCAAGACGCACACGGCCCTTGCCATCCGGAACCATGTTGGTCAGGTCGCCTTTACGCAGACCCATTTGCTCCATGATCGCGCCCTGGGATTCTTCCGGCAGGTCGATGGTCACGTTTTCGTACGGTTCGTGCTTGACGCCATCAACCATACGGATGATCACTTCCGGACGACCAACACCCATTTCGAAGCCTTCGCGACGCATGGTTTCGATCAGTACCGAGAGGTGCAGCTCACCACGGCCGGAAACTTTGAACTTGTCAGCCGAGTCGCCTTCTTCAACGCGCAGTGCAACGTTGTAGAGCAGTTCCTTGTCCAGACGTTCCTTGATGTTACGGCTGGTCACGAACTTGCCTTCTTTACCGCAGAAAGGCGAGTCGTTTACCTGGAAGGTCATGGAAACGGTTGGCTCGTCGACGGTCAACGGCTTCATCGCTTCAACAGCGGTTGGGTCGCACAGGGTGTCGGAGATGAACAGTTGTTCGAAGCCGCTGATGCAGACGATGTCGCCGGCAGCTGCTTCTTCAACGTCGATACGGTGCAGACCGTGGTGACCCATCAGCTTCAGGATACGGCCGTTGCGCTTCTTGCCGTCGGCGTCGATAGCGACAACCGGAGTGTTCGGCTTGATGCGACCACGAGCGATACGGCCAACGCCGATAACACCCAGGAAGCTGTTGTAGTCCAGAGCGGAGATTTGCATCTGGAACGGACCGTCACGGTCGACTTTCGGTGCTGGTACGTCGTCGATGATCGACTGGTACAGCGGGGTCATGTCTTCAGCCATTTCGGTGTGGTCAAGACCAGCAATACCGTTCAGGGCCGAGGCGTAGACGACTTTGAAGTCCAGCTGTTCTTCGGTAGCACCCAGGTTGTCGAACAGGTCGAAGATCTGGTCCAGAACCCAGTCCGGACGCGCGCCTGGACGGTCAACCTTGTTGATGACCACGATTGGACGCAGGCCGGCTTCGAAAGCCTTCTTGGTCACGAAACGGGTTTGCGGCATAGGGCCGTCTTGAGCGTCAACCAGCAGCAGAACGGAGTCAACCATCGACATTACGCGCTCAACTTCGCCGCCGAAGTCGGCGTGGCCCGGGGTGTCCACGATGTTGATGTGGTAGCCGTTCCAGTTGATGGCGGTGTTTTTCGCCAGAATGGTAATACCGCGTTCTTTCTCCTGGTCGTTGGAGTCCATCACGCGCTCGTCGTTGAGCTCGTTGCGCTCCAGGGTGCCGGATTGACGCAAGAGTTTGTCTACCAGGGTGGTTTTACCATGGTCAACGTGAGCAATGATGGCGATGTTGCGTAGATTTTCGATCACTTGTGTATCTCGATCAGAGGATTCGGTGTGCTGACAAGTCTTGGCAGCGATTAACGTTGCGTCCGTAAAGCCGTTACAGCTTGACGGCGGCGTCGGGGGGCCGGTGACGCAGGCCACAGGCAAACAGCCCCGGGCACTTAGCTCGGTCGATAAACGCGCACATTGGCATGCCCCTCACTGAGCAAATGGTGGGCATGCAGGCGACTCATCACGCCTTTGTCGCAATAGAGCAGGTACTGGCGAGTAGGGTCCAGTTCCTTGAAACGAGCGTTCAGTGCATAAAACGGCATCGTTTGTACCTCGACGCCAGAAAGCGTAAGCGGGTCGTCTTCAGCGGCATCAGGATGACGGATGTCGATGACGATTTGCCCCGCCAGCGCTTCGCTGACTTCTTCAATCTGCAAGTCCTGGCCCAATTCGTCGATCACGCGATCGATCGGTACCAGTTTGGCGTTCTCGAGCGCACGCTCGAGTACCGCCATATCGAATTCTTTCTCTTCATGCTCCACGCGATGGCGCTTGGCGTGAGTCTTGGGGTTCACCGAGATGACCCCGCAGTATTCCGGCATGTGCTTGGCGAAGTCGGCAGTACCGATTTCGTTGGCCAGGTCGATGATGTCCTGTTTGTGACTGGCGATCAGCGGACGCAAAACCAGCTTGTCGGTCACGCAGTCGATCACGGACAGGTTCGGCAACGTCTGGCTCGACACCTGGGAAATCGCTTCGCCGGTGACCAGCGCTTCGATGTCCAGCCGATCGGCAATACGGGAAGCAGCGCGCAACATCATACGCTTCAAAACTACACCCATATGACTGTTATCGACTTTACCGAGAATTTCTCCCAGTACTTCCTCGAACGGCACACTGACAAATAACACGCGTTGGGAGCTGCCGTACTTCTTCCAGATGAAGTGCGCGACTTCCATGACGCCCAGTTCGTGGGCACGTCCGCCCAGATTGAAGAAGCAGAAATGGCTCATTAGCCCGCGGCGCATGATCTGGTAGGCGGCGACAGTGGAGTCGAAGCCACCGGACATCAGTACAAGCGTCTGTTCCAGGGCACCCAGCGGATAACCGCCGATGCTGTTGTGCTGGCTGTGGATCACGAACAACCGTTTGTCGCGAATTTCGATGCGAACTTCAATTTCCGGCTCTTTGAGCGAGATTCCGGCGGCGCCGCACTGACGACGCAGTTGGCTGCCGACGTATTTCTCGACGTCCATGGAGCTGAATTCGTGCTTGCCGGCACGCTTGCAGCGCACCGAAAAAATCTTCCCGGCCAGAGCATCACCGAAATGCTGTTTGCACTTGGCGACGATGTCGTCGAAGTCACCCAGCGGGTATTCATCGACCTGCAGAAAATGCGCGATGCCCGGCATGCAGCTCAGGCGCTCGGTCATCTCCTTCAGGGCTTTCGGGTCGCTGACGCGGGTTTCCAGCTCGAGATTGTCCCACACACCGTTCACCACCACGGCCGGGTCCAGATCGCGGAGCACGGTACGGATGTTTTTGGCCAACTGGCGGATGAAACGCATCCGTACCGGGCGGCTCTTGATGGTGATCTCGGGGAAGACTTTTACGATTAGTTTCATGAAAACAGCGCGCGCTGGGCCAGCCGAAAAAGGGGGGCGCGGATTATAGCGGAAATTGCTCAAGGTTTAACCAGTTAATGTGCAGAAGGTTTTGTGCGCACCAAAACAGGTCATTTGTGGATTTCGACGCTACATTACAGGGCAAGGTTTTGCGCTTTTCGAGGCACTACACCTTTATAAGCGTGATATTGGGGCAAAAAACCCATGGTGGGGCACTGGCATGCAATTTGCTCCCTTGTGAGGCAGGTTGCCTTGGCAGAGTATTCGCGCCGGCATCACCCACATTTAAGGGCATCCACTACTAGCCCTAAGCCACCCGGAGGACACTATGTCGAAGTCGGTTCAACTCATCAAAGATCATGACGTCAAGTGGATTGATCTGCGCTTCACGGACACCAAAGGCACTCAGCACCACGTGACCATGCCGGCTCGCGATGGGCTGGATGAAGCTTTCTTCGAAGAAGGCAAAATGTTCGACGGTTCCTCCATCGCTGGCTGGAAAGGCATCGAAGCCTCCGACATGATCCTGATGCCGGACGACAGCACTGCCGTTCTCGACCCGTTCACCGAAGAGCCGACCCTGATCCTGGTTTGCGACGTGATCGAGCCTTCGACCATGCAAGGCTACGACCGTGACCCACGTGCGATCGCCAAGCGTGCCGAGGAATACCTGAAGTCGACCGGTATCGGCGACACCGTATTCGTGGGTCCAGAGCCTGAATTCTTCATCTTCGACGAAGTGAAGTTCAAGTCCGACATCTCCGGCTCCATGTTCAAAATCTTCTCCGAACAAGGTTCGTGGATGTCCGACCAGGACGTGGAAGGCGGCAACAAAGGCCACCGTCCAGGCGTCAAAGGCGGCTACTTCCCGGTTCCGCCATTCGACCACGACCACGAAATCCGTACCTCCATGTGCAACGCCATGGAAGAAATGGGCCTGGTCATCGAAGTTCACCACCACGAAGTGGCGACTGCCGGCCAGAACGAAATCGGCGTGAAGTTCAACACCCTGGTTGCCAAGGCTGACGAAGTTCAAACCCTGAAATACTGCGTACACAACGTTGCTGACGCCTACGGCCGCACCGCGACCTTCATGCCTAAGCCTCTGTACGGCGACAACGGTTCGGGTATGCACGTTCACCTGTCCATCGCCAAAGATGGCAAGAACACCTTCGCTGGCGAAGGCTATGCTGGCCTGTCCGATACCGCTCTGTACTTCATCGGCGGCATCATCAAGCACGGTAAGGCTCTGAACGGCTTCACCAACCCGTCGACCAACTCCTACAAGCGTCTGGTCCCAGGTTTCGAAGCGCCAGTGATGCTGGCTTACTCGGCTCGTAACCGTTCGGCTTCGATCCGTATTCCTTACGTGTCCAGCCCTCGTGCTCGCCGTATCGAAGCTCGCTTCCCGGATCCAGCAGCTAACCCGTACCTGGGCTTCGCTGCACTGTTGATGGCTGGCCTGGACGGCATCCAGAACAAGATCCACCCAGGCGACGCCGCTGACAAAAACCTGTACGACCTGCCGCCTGAAGAGGCGAAAGAGATCCCACAAGTTTGCGGCAGCCTGAAAGAAGCCCTGGAAGAGCTGGACAAAGGTCGTGCGTTCCTGACCAAAGGCGGCGTTTTCAGCGACGACTTCATCGACGCTTACATCGCTCTGAAAAGCGAAGAAGAAATCAAGGTTCGTACCTTCGTACACCCACTGGAATATGAGCTGTACTACAGCTGCTGATCCGGTAGCGCTGCGACACGCGGCGTGACAAAGAGAGGCCTCCTTCGGGAGGCCTTTTTTATGGGCGATCGTCTGTCATCGGGTGCCCGGTTGCGTGCATCATGGCCTTCATCCGATAAAGCCGAGATGCCCCATGCGCCTACGCCCATGCCTTGCCCTGCTCACCGCCCTGCTGACCAACAGCGCTTTTGCCAGCCCGGCACCTGCCGCCCTCGCCCCGCTGCTTGGCACCATCGAAGAACGCCTGGCGATTGCCGATCAGGTCGCGCTTAGCAAATGGGACAGTGGCAAACCGGTCGAAGACCGTCAGCGCGAGCGCGAAGTCATTGCCGGCGCCGTCGCCCTGGCACCTGCTTATAAATTGAGCAACGAAGCCGTCGAACAGTTCTTCTCGGCGCAGATCGAGGCCAACAAACTGGTGCAATACGCGCACCTGTCTGACTGGCATGCGCAAGGCAAGGCGCCCAATGATCCTCGCCCCGATCTCGTTGGGCAGATCCGCCCGCAACTCGATCAGTTACAAAAACGCCTGCTGCAACAATTGGCCGATTTCCGCCCTTATCGCAACGACCCGCAGTGTCCGTCCTGGCTGGCCAAGGCCAATAAAGCCGGCGCCCAAGCGCCATTGCGCGAGCTTGCCCAGGTACGCGCCACCGCTGAGTTGTGCAGCGCCAGCCACTGAGCCGATCTGCCGATGTGCGCTGAAGTGCTCTATGCTCAGCGCTTAGTCGCCATGAACGGAACAGGGCCGGACACTTGCCCAACGGCCAATGGAAGCCTGCAATGCGCTCATTGTTGTTATGCCTGCTTGTGCTGATCGCCCTGCCCGTCGCCGCGCAGATCTACAAATACACCGACGCCAACGGCAACACGGCGTACAGCAATCAACCACCCGATGGCGTAAAGGCTCAGCCCGTGGAGTTACCACCGCTCAACAGCATCGAGCTTCAACCACCGAGCGAACCAATAGCGCCTGCGCAATCCAGTCGCCGTGAACAGCCCAACAGCGCCTATCAGGTGCTGGAGCTGACCGGTTTGCCCACCGAAGAAGCCTTGCGCGCCAACAACGGCACGTTCACGGTTGGCGTATTGATCCAGCCGCGCCTGCAAGGCCCTCATCGATTGAGGCTGTTACTGGACGATCAAGCCTACGGCCAACCGAGCAACGTACCGATTCTGCAACTGGTGAACATCGACCGTGGCGAACACCGCCTCGCGGTTCAGGTGATCGATGGGCAAAATGTCGTGCAGCAGAGCCCCACCGTGACTTTCACCGTACAACGGGTGCATAAGCCTTGAGGTTCTGGCTGTTGGTCGCGTGCCTGATCAGCCTGCCGACAATGGCCGAGGTCTTCACCTATATCGACGCCCAGGGTAATCGGGTCTTCACCGATCAGCCGGGCACTCGTAACGCCAAGCGCGTGCCACTGGCGACCAGCAATCGAATGTCGGCCAACCCGAGTGGCGCCGCGCCAGTTGCGGCCACAAAAGCCAAACCACTGTTTCATTACGACATGCTTCGTGTGCTGGTGCCGGACCCGGATGCCACGATCCGTAGCACTGCCGGTGAATTGATCGTCAGCGTTACCAGTGAACCCGGCCTGCAACAGGGCCATAGGTATCGCCTGCTGCTGGATGGCCAGCCCACCGCCGAGCCCGGCCCGAGCCCGGTGTTCGCCCTGAGCAACATCGACCGCGGCAGCCATCACTTATCGGTGGAAATCCTCGACGAACAGGGCCGTACCGTCGAACGCACGGCCAATCAACCCTTCCATATGCAGCGCATTTCCCTCGCGCAGAAACGCCAGGTCAAACCCTGCGCCTTCACCGACTACGGCCAACGGCCGGAATGCCCCCTCAAAGATAAACCTGAAGAAGAAAAAAGCTTCTGGCGCTAATGCCAGTCAGTTAAGCGCAACCCTGTAGGAGCGAGCTTGCTCGCGAAAGCGGTATATCAGGCGACATCAATGTTGACTGTACCGCCGTCTTCGCGAGCAAGCTTCGCTCCTACAGTTCAGGTTTGCGCACTATATTGGTGCGATAGAGTGCACAGTACTCATATCCCAACCCATTTTGGTTCGAAAGTACCCGCAAAAGCTGGCAGAACGCCACGCAAATGAGCGTCAAACGCCTGTTTCAGGCTCTAAACGCTTCTTTTCGGAGCCTTGGTTTGGTTTTTGCATTTTCCCCGTATCGGCGCGTTATTCACGCGCATGCCCTGCTCCAAAAGAGGTCCTGATGACCATTAGCGACGCACTACACCGCTTGCTACTCGACAACCTGACCACCGCCACCATTCTGCTCGACGCCGAACTGCGCCTTGAGTACATGAACCCGGCGGCGGAGATGCTGCTGGCCATCAGTGGTCAGCGAAGCCATGGACAGTTCATCAGCGAATTGTTCACCGAGTCCACCGAAGCGCTGAATTCCCTGCGTCAGGCGGTCGAGCAGGCGCATCCGTTCACCAAACGTGAAGCGATGCTCACCGCCCTCACCGGCCAGACCCTGACCGTCGACTACGCCGTGACACCGATCCTGAGCAATGGCGCTACGCTGCTGCTGCTGGAGGTTCACCCGCGTGACCGCTTGCTGCGGATCACCAAGGAAGAGGCGCAACTGTCGAAACAGGAAACCAGCAAGATGCTGGTACGCGGCCTCGCCCACGAGATCAAAAACCCGCTGGGCGGGATTCGTGGCGCGGCTCAACTGCTCGCCCGTGAATTGCCGGAAGAAAGCCTGCGCGATTACACCAACGTCATCATTGAAGAAGCCGATCGCCTGCGCAATCTGGTGGATCGCATGCTCGGCTCCAACAAATTGCCGTCATTGGCCATGTGCAACGTCCATGAAGTGTTGGAACGCGTGGGTCAGTTGGTAGAGGCCGAAAGTCAGGGATGCATCACTTTGGTGCGCGACTACGACCCAAGCATTCCGGATGTCTTGATTGATCGCGAACAGATGATTCAAGCCGTGCTTAACATCGTACGCAACGCGATGCAGGCCATCAGCAGCCAGAACGAGCTGCGCCTTGGCCGCATCAGCTTGCGTACCCGCGCCATGCGCCAATTCACCATCGGCCACGTGCGCCATCGTCTGGTGACCAAGATCGAAATCATCGACAACGGCCCGGGCATTCCCGCCGAGTTGCAGGAAACCATCTTCTTCCCCATGGTCAGCGGCCGCCCGGACGGTACCGGGCTGGGCCTGGCCATTACCCAGAACATCATCAGCCAGCACCAGGGCCTGATCGAATGTGACAGCCATCCAGGCCACACCACGTTCTCGATCTTTCTGCCACTGGAACAAGGAGCCACATCGACATGAGCCGTAGTGAAACCGTGTGGATCGTCGATGACGACCGTTCTATCCGTTGGGTCTTGGAAAAAGCCTTGCAGCAGGAAGGCATGACTACGCAAAGCTTCGACAGTGCCGATGGAGTGATGAGCCGCCTGGCGCGTCAGCAGCCGGACGTGATCATCTCTGACATCCGCATGCCGGGTGCCAGCGGTCTGGACCTTCTGGCACGGATTCGCGAACAACACCCACGGCTGCCGGTGATCATCATGACCGCGCACTCCGACCTGGACAGCGCTGTCGCGTCTTATCAGGGCGGCGCGTTCGAATACCTGCCCAAGCCATTTGACGTCGACGAAGCGGTGTCGCTGGTCAAACGTGCCAACCAGCACGCTCAGGAACAGCAAGGCCTGGAAGTCGTCCCGACACTGACCCGCACCCCGGAAATCATCGGCGAAGCGCCGGCGATGCAGGAAGTGTTTCGCGCCATCGGGCGCTTGAGCCACTCCAACATCACCGTGCTGATCAATGGCGAATCCGGTACCGGTAAAGAACTGGTTGCCCACGCCCTGCACCGTCACAGCCCACGGGCGGCCTCGCCGTTCATTGCACTGAACATGGCGGCGATCCCGAAAGACCTGATGGAATCCGAACTGTTCGGCCATGAAAAAGGCGCATTCACCGGTGCGGCCAACTTGCGTCGCGGGCGTTTTGAGCAGGCTGATGGCGGCACGCTGTTCCTCGATGAAATCGGTGACATGCCGGCGGATACTCAGACTCGTTTGCTGCGGGTATTGGCAGACGGCGAGTTCTACCGTGTCGGCGGCCATGTGCCGGTGAAGGTCGATGTGCGAATCATCGCCGCGACGCACCAGAATCTGGAAACCCTGGTGCATGCCGGGAAATTCCGTGAGGACTTGTTTCACCGCCTCAACGTGATCCGCATCCACATTCCACGAATGTCGGACCGTCGCGAAGACATCCCGACCCTGGCCAAGCACTTCCTTGGCCGCGCCGCGCAAGAACTGGCGGTGGAACCAAAGCTGCTGAAAAGCGAAACCGAGGAATACCTGAAGAACCTGCCGTGGCCAGGCAACGTGCGTCAGCTGGAGAATACTTGTCGCTGGATTACGGTGATGGCTTCGGGTCGCGAAGTGCACATCAGCGATCTGCCGCCAGAGCTGCTGAGCCTGCCGCAGGATTCGGCGCCGGTGACCAACTGGGAGCAAGCGCTGCGTCAGTGGGCTGATCAGGCGCTGGCTCGCGGTCAATCGAGTCTGCTCGACAGCGCCGTGCCGAGTTTCGAGCGGATCATGATCGAAACCGCCCTCAAACACACCGCCGGCCGCCGCCGCGATGCCGCCGTGTTGCTGGGCTGGGGGCGTAATACCCTGACGCGCAAGATCAAGGAATTGGGGATGAAGGTTGATAGTGGGGATGATGATGAGGGGGATGAGGGCTAGTCCCTTCACCTGATCGTTCCCACGCTCTGCGTGGGAACGATCATCGCCCCGGTGTGCACCGCCGCAATGCACCGTGAACCGCAATCGCGCACGGCAACAGATCCGAAATCCCGCCTGCGTTCGCAATCGAACCTCTATCGAAAAAACCCAAAAGCCCCGAATTACGGGGCTTTCAGCGCTTCTCGACGGCTTTCTGTTGCAACGTGTTAAAAACTGGCACGCGCCCTGCAATAGTCCAATCAGTGATTCGATTCACTACCCAGTTTCGGGGACCTTGGTACAGGCAGGCCGGGGCTTCCCCTCTTTACACCGGGCTCATACCGCAACTGCGACGAGCCCTCCCGTTTTGGGGTCCTTGGTACAGGCAGGCCGGGGATTCCCTCTTTACACCGGGCTCATACCGCAACTGCGACGAGCCCCTCCCGTTTTGGGGTCCTTGGTACAGGCAGGCCGGGGATTCCCTCTTTACACCGGGTTCACGACGCAATGCGCGAGCCCTCCCGTTTTGGGAACCTTGGTACAGGCAGGCCGGGGATTCCCTCTTTTATTGCTCTCGGAGATGGATCTCCAGCCGCCAGCGGTCATCGACCTCGCTACCGGCCCACTCGCCCTGCAGCGGCCGGGCAGCCACCAGCGTCAGCAACAATCCGCCATCACTCAACCGCGTTCGCCAGTTCACGTCCTTGCCGTTGAGCTTGAGCTGACCTTTCTGCGCCTTGCCTTGCGCCTCGAACAACAGCGCCACGCTGCCGTCGACCAGCTCGCCGTGGGTTTTGGGTTCGTTGTTGAACCATACCACCAGCCCATCGTTCGTCACCTCGACCTGCTGTAAAACGCTGGGGTCGGGCGCTGTCAGGCGACCGATCATCAGGCCCACCATCACCCCGACAATCGCCAGCGAAGCCATCACCCGCGGGAATAGTTTCGAACGAGGATCCTTTGGCGGCGTAGAATGCCCGTCATCTTTATCTTCGGAGCCGTGCATGTTTCACGTCATCCTTTTCCAACCAGAAATTCCGCCGAATACCGGCAACGTTATCAGGCTGTGCGCCAACAGTGGCTGCCACCTGCATTTGATCGAACCGCTGGGCTTCGAGATGGACGACAAGCGTCTGCGCCGGGCCGGCCTCGATTACCATGAGTATGCCACCCTGCAACGCCATGCGGACCTCGCAAGCTGCCTGGAAAGCCTCGGCCATCCTCGGCTGTTCGCCTTTACCACCAAGGGCTCGCGGCCATTTCACGAGGCCAGTTTCGCCGAGGGCGATGCCTTCCTGTTCGGGCCGGAAAGCCGCGGCTTGCCGGCCGAAGTGCTCGATGCCCTGCCCAGTGAACAACGTCTGCGTTTGCCCATGCGCGAAGGCTGTCGCAGCCTGAACCTGTCCAACACCGTGGCCGTCGCGGTGTATGAAGGCTGGCGCCAGCTCGGGTTCAAGTAAGGGACACGCCCCCGTAGGAGCTGCCGAAGGCTGCGATCTTTTGATCTTAAAAATCAAAATCAAAAGATCGCAGCCTTCGGCAGCTCCTACTCGAAGGTTTCGTTTGCTCCACGAAAAAAGCGCCTTCAACGGCGCTTTTTTCATGGAGCAAACGAAGCTTCTTTTTACTGAACGGTTGGAGTCTCGCCCGCAGCCTGCATGCGTTGCAGCTCTTGTGCGTACAGCGCGTCGAAGTTCACCGGGGCCAGCATCAGGGCCGGGAACGAACCGCGGGTCACCAGGCTGTCCAGGGTTTCGCGAGCATAAGGGAACAGGATGTTCGGGCAGAACGCGCCGAGCGTGTGGCTCATCGAAGCATCGTCCAGGTTCTTGATCAGGAAGATCCCGGCCTGTTGCACTTCAGCAATGAACGCCACTTCTTCACCGTTTTTCACGGTGACCGACAGGGTCAGCACGACTTCGTGGAAGTCGCCTTCCAGAGCCTTCTGACGGGTGTTCAGATCCAAACCGACGCTCGGCTCCCACTGCTGACGAAAGATCGCCGGGCTTTTCGGGGCTTCGAAGGACAAGTCACGTACGTAGATGCGCTGCAAGGAGAATTGCGGTGCGGTTTCTTCTTCGCTAGCTGCAGTGTTCTGTTGGTCAGTCATCTCAGATCCTTTCTGATCTCGGGTCTTGTAGGGTTGGCTATTTTCAAGTCAGGCAGTCAGGCCCAGCATGGCGTCGAGCTTGCCGGCGCGATCCAGGGCAAACAAATCATCACAGCCGCCAACGTGGGTGCTGCCGATCCAGATCTGCGGCACGGACGTACGCCCGGCCTTCTGAGCCATCGCGGCACGCACCTGCGGCTTGCCATCGACCTTGATCTCTTCGAAGGCTACGCCTTTGTTCTCGAGCAGGTACTTGGCTCGCGAGCAATAAGGGCAGTAATCGCTGGAATAGACGACGACATTGTTCATATCACTTCACCAACGGCAGATTGTCGGCTTTCCAGCTGGAAATACCGCCGGACAGCTTGGCGGCGGTGAAGCCGGACTTCATCAGTTCGCGGGCGTGGGTGCCGGCAGTCTGGCCCATGGCGTCGACCAGGATAATGGTCTTGGCCTTGTGCTTTTCCAGTTCACCGACGCGAGCAGTCAGTTTGTCCTGAGGAATGTTCAGCGCACCAACGATGTGACCGGCGGCGAAATCCTTGGTCGGACGAATGTCGATCACCACGCCTGCGTCCTTGTTGACCAGCCCGGTCAGTTCACCGGTGCTCAGGCTGCGGCCGCCGCCCTGCATCTGATAAGCGATCAGCAACGCCAGCAGTACGACGAAGATACCGACGAGCAAATAGTGGTTAGTGGCAAATTCAATCAGGTGAGCAACCATCGAAGGAGGTTCCAGGGCGTTAAAATGTCGGCCAGTATACACAGCCGCTATGGTGGGCCAAACCCCGTCCGGCGGTGACGCGGTCGGAACTTCGCTTTAAACTGCCACTCCCTTTTCCATCGCCTTCTTTAACTCAGCCACGAGCGGAATCCATGACTACCACGCCTAAACCTTTGGTCCTGATCATTCTCGACGGCTTCGGTCACAGTGAGAGCCCTGAATCCAACGCCATCTTTGCGGCCAAAAAGCCTGTACTGGACCGCTTGTGGGCCACCGTGCCGAACGGCCTGATCTCGGGCAGCGGCATGGACGTCGGCTTGCCGGACGGCCAGATGGGTAACTCCGAAGTCGGCCACATGAACCTTGGCGCTGGCCGGGTGGTGTATCAGGACTTCACCCGCGTGACCAAAGCGATTCGCGATGGCGAGTTCTTCGAGAACCCGACCATCTGCGCCGCGGTGGATAAAGCCGTTGCTGCCGGCAAAGCCGTGCACTTCATGGGCCTGCTGTCCGATGGCGGTGTTCACAGCCATCAGGATCATCTGATCGCCATGGCTGAACTGGCCTACAAGCGCGGCGCCGAAAAAATCTATCTGCACGCCTTCCTCGACGGCCGCGACACGCCGCCGAAAAGTGCCCAGTCGTCGATCGAACTGCTGGACGCAACCTTCCAGGCCCTCGGCAAAGGCCGGATCGCCAGCATCATTGGCCGTTACTACGCCATGGACCGCGACAACCGTTGGGACCGCGTGTCTCAGGCGTACAACCTGATTGTCGATGGCATCAGCGAATTCAATGCCGCCACCGCTCAGGAAGGCCTGCAAGCCGCTTACGAGCGTGGCGAGAGCGACGAATTCGTCAAAGCCACGTCCATCGGCGAACCCGTGAAAGTCGAAGACGGCGACGCCGTAGTCTTCATGAACTTCCGCGCCGACCGCGCCCGCGAACTGACCCGCGTGTTCGTCGAAGACAACTTCAAGGAATTCGAACGCGCTCGCCAGCCAAAACTGGCCGGTTTCGTCATGCTGACCCAATACGCCGCCAGCATTCCTGCGCCGTCGGCCTTCGCCGCGAGCAGCCTGGACAACGTGCTGGGCGATTACCTGGCGAAAAACGGCAAGACGCAGTTGCGCATCGCCGAAACCGAGAAGTACGCCCACGTGACCTTCTTCTTCTCCGGCGGTCGCGAAGAACCGTTCCCGGGCGAAGAACGCATCCTGATCCCGTCGCCGAAAGTCGCCACCTATGATTTGCAGCCCGAGATGAGCGCCCCGGAAGTCACCGACCGCATCGTCGACGCCATTGAAAACCAGCGCTACGACGTAATCGTGGTCAACTACGCCAACGGCGACATGGTCGGTCACAGCGGTGTGTTCGAGGCGGCAGTCAAAGCGGTCGAGTGCCTGGACCTGTGCGTCGGCCGTATCGTCGATGCCCTGGAAAAAGTCGGCGGCGAAGCCCTGATTACTGCCGACCACGGCAATGTCGAGCAAATGTCCGACGAGACCACCGGTCAGGCGCACACTGCGCATACCACCGAGCCAGTGCCTTTCATCTATGTCGGCAAGCGTGACCTCAAGGTTCGCGACGGCGGCGTGCTGGCGGATGTGGCGCCGACCATGTTGATGTTGCTGGGGCTTGAAAAACCTGTGGAAATGACCGGGACTTCGATTCTGGTGTAATCCGGCAGTCAAACGCAGCCAAAAACCCTGTGGGAGCGAGCCTGCTCGCGATAGCAATCTGACAGCCAACATCTTTGTTGAATGTACTGATGCCATCGCGAGCGGGCTCACTCCCACATTGGTTTTCGGTGTTTTTCTGTCCAGTTATCACACAACCCCAAATGGGCATTTTTTTTGCTGCGCATGGCGGGCATACTAGGCCGTCCCTTTCCCTGGTGTCGCCCGCCTCTATGCTTCGCGTCCTGATAGCCCTTGCCCTGACTTGCCTGCTCCAACCGGCCTTCGCCGACGAACGCACGCAAACCCAACAACAGTTGGACGCCACGCGTCAGGACATTGCCGAGCTGAAAAAGCTGCTGGGTAAACTCCAGGAAGAAAAATCCGGAGTGCAGAAAGACCTCAAGGGCACTGAAACCGAGATGGGCAAGCTCGAGAAGCAGGTCGAAGCCCTGCAAAAAGAGCTGAAGAAAAGCGAATCCGAGCTACAGCGACTCGATGCGGAGAAAAAAAAACTCCAGAGCGCGCGCATTGAACAGCAACGACTGATCGCCATTCAGGCCCGCGCGGCCTATCAGAACGGCCGTCAGGAATACCTGAAGCTGCTGCTCAACCAGCAGAACCCGGAAAAATTCGCCCGCACCCTCACCTATTACGACTATCTCAGCCAGGCTCGCCTGGAGCAGCTGAAGAATTTCAACGAAACCCTGCGCCAACTGGCCAATGTCGAAAAAGACATCGCCATGCAGCAGGCACAATTGCTGGTGCAAAAAAGCAGCCTCGACAGCCAGCGCGACGAACTCGACAAGGTCCGCAAAGAACGCCAGCAAGCCCTGGCCAAGCTTAACGATGACGTGAAGGCTCGCGATCAGAAACTGGCGGCGCGCGAGCAGGATCAGGCGGACCTGTCTAAAGTTCTTAAAACCATTGAAGAAACCTTGGCCCGTCAGGCCCGAGAGGCAGAAGAAGCGCGGCAAAAAGCGCTGATCGCCCAGCAGGAAGCTGAAAAAAAGCGTTTACGTGAGGCCCAGGCTGAAGCAGATGCCACCGATGCCCCACGCAAAACCGTTAAATCGACACCCGGCGCACTGGTTTCAAGTTCAGGCGAAACCTTTGGCGGCGCCTTTGCTTCCACCCGTGGCAAACTTCCCTGGCCGGTTGATGGTCGATTGCTGGCGCGCTTCGGTGAAAGCCGTGGTGACGATGTCCGCACCAAATGGGACGGCGTAATGATCAGCGCCTCCGCCGGCAGCCAGGTGCATGCCGTACACGGCGGCCGCGTGGTGTTTGCCGATTGGCTGCGTGGCGCCGGGTTGTTGGTGATTCTCGACCACGGCAATGGCTTTTTGAGTCTTTACGGTCACAACCAGACGCTGCTCAAGTCTGCCGGTGACGTGGTAAAAGCCGGTGAGTCCATCTCCACTGTCGGTAGCAGTGGCGGGCAGGACACACCAGCGCTGTATTTCGCTATTCGTCAGCAGGGTCACCCGAGTGATCCGGCGCAATGGTGTCGTGCGCAAGGATAAGCACGCCATCTACTTCAGGAGTTCGTTCGACATGCTGTATTTGTCCCGCCTTACCTCGCTGGCCCTGACGATTGCCCTGGTGATCGGCGCACCGTTGGCGTTCGCCGCTGAGCCTGCCCCGGCGGTCGCACCTGCAGGCACTGCTGCGACCACCAAGGCGCCATTGCCGCTGGACGAGTTGCGCACCTTTGCCGAAGTCATGGACCGGATCAAGGCAGCCTATGTCGAACCGGTGGACGACAAGACCCTGCTGGAAAACGCCATCAAAGGCATGCTCAGCAACCTCGACCCGCACTCCGCGTACCTTGGCCCGGAAGACTTCGCTGAATTGCAGGAAAGCACCAGCGGCGAATTCGGAGGCCTGGGCATCGAAGTCGGCGCCGAAGACGGTTTCATCAAAGTGGTTTCACCCATCGATGACACCCCGGCCTCCAAGGCTGGCATTCAGGCCGGCGACTTCATCGTCAAGATCAACGGCCAGCCGACTCGCGGCCAGAGCATGACCGAAGCCATCGACAAGATGCGCGGCAAGATCGGCCAGAAGATCACCCTGACCCTGGTACGCGACGGTGGCGCGCCATTCGACGTGACCCTGGTCCGCGCCATCATTCAAGTGAAAAGCGTGAAGAGCCAGCTGCTGGAGTCCGGCTACGGTTACATCCGCATTACCCAGTTCCAGGTCAAGACCGGCGAAGAGGTCTCCAAAGCCCTGGCCAAGCTGCGCAAAGACAACGGCAAGAAGCTCAGCGGTATCGTCCTCGACCTGCGCAACAACCCGGGTGGCGTGCTGCAATCGGCGGTGGAAGTGGTCGACCACTTCATCACCAAAGGCCTGATCGTCTACACCAAGGGCCGCATCGCCAACTCCGAACTGCGCTTCTCCGCCACCGGTAAGGACGAAAGCGAAGCTGTGCCAATGGTCGTGCTGATCAACGGCGGCAGCGCCTCGGCCTCGGAAATTGTCGCCGGCGCCCTGCAGGATCAGAAACGCGCGGTGGTCATGGGCACCACCAGTTTCGGCAAAGGCTCGGTCCAGACCGTGTTGCCGCTGAACAACGAACGCGCACTGAAAATCACCACGGCGCTGTACTACACGCCGAATGGCCGCTCGATTCAGGCCCAAGGCATTGTCCCGGACATCGAAGTGCGCAGGGCCAAGATCACCAACGAGCAGGACGGCGAATACTTCAAGGAAGCCGATCTGCAAGGTCACCTGGGCAATGGCAACGGCGGCGCCGACAAACCGACCGGTTCCGGCGGCAAGGCCAAGGCCAAGGCCATGCCGCAGGATGACGATTACCAGTTGGCCCAGGCCCTGAGCCTGCTCAAAGGGCTGAGCATCACTTCCGGCCGCTGAGATGCGCCTGCGGTTGCTCCTCGGTCTGCTGTGCTGTCTGGTGGGTGTCGCTCACGCGGCGCCTGCCACGACGACGGCCACACCGGCGAAGGCTTATCTGAGCCTGATCATCGATGACCTGGGGCAGAACCTGCTCCAGGATCGCCGCGTACTGGCACTGCCCGGCCCGGTCACCGCGGCAATCATGCCCGACACACCCCACGCCACCGAGTTCGCCCGCGAAGCCCATCGCGCCGGCAAGATCGTCATTCTGCACATGCCCATGGCCCCGGCCACCGGGCCGTTTGCCTGGCATCCCGAGTTACCCATCGAAGAACTCGAGAAGCGCTTGAACGCGGCGTTCAAGGCTGTGCCGTATACCGCTGGCATCAACAACCACATGGGCAGCCGCATGACCGTTCAGCAACCGGCCATGGCCTGGCTGATGGCGGACTTGCAGCGTCGGCACAAGTTCTTCGTCGACAGCCGCACCAGTGCACAAACCGTGGCCGCCGCCGAGGCGCAGAAGATTGGTTTGGCGAGTATTTCGCGGGATGTGTTTCTGGATGATGAGCCCACCGAAGCGGCGATTTTCACTCAGCTACAGACGGCGATCAGCCTGGCACGCAAGCAGGGTTCGGCGGTGATGATCGGGCATCCGTATCCGCAGACACTGGCAGTGCTGGAGCGTGAGCTGCCCAAGCTCAAGGCGCAGGGCATTAACTGGATCGATATCAAGCAGATGATCAGCGTGCGCGGCAATCGCGCGACGGCGGCGCATGGCAAGGATGGCAACTACCGCAACCGCTGATAGAAACCGCTGACAATAACTATCTATACCTCAAGGCCATCAGGATCGTGCCAGGATAGGGTTCACTCTGAATTTCATCACCAAGGAATGGCCATGAAATACATAAAACATCTAACCCTTTGCTGTCTTCTGATCGCCAGCACATGCCTCCATGCGCGGGACCTGGGAGAAGGGGCCATCAACGGATCGACCTCCAAAGCCCTGCAAAACCAAGACAAGCGCTACTCGCTCTGGAGCGGTATCGGACGCCTGACCTTCAGTTCCGGCGCCTCATGCACCGCCTCCCTGCTCGACACACGAAACAGCCAGGGCAAAGCGGTGGGACCGGCGTATCTGATTACCAGCGGTCATTGCGTACTCTATGAATACGGGACTTCACGCACTGATATAGCCATCGATGCGAACATCACCTTCAACTATTTCCATGACGAGCCAGAGCGGCAAATTACTTACCCGGTACGCACTGCAGTCTGGAGCAGCACCGTTGGCACTGATCTGGCCGTCATCAGGATTGAAAGATCACTGGCAAGCCTCATCAAGGCAGGCATCAAACCACTCCCGCTTGCTGCACACCAAAACGATGAGCGTCGTGATGTGCTCAACATTGGAGCCCCCTCGGGGTTCACCGAGCAAGGCCTGCGCATGAGTGTTTGCTCGGAACAATCGGCCGGTAGCTTTATCGGGCATCCAGGGGTGTTTTCCCTGGCAACCAGAAATCGATGCGATGCAATCCGCGTCGGCAGCTCCGGAAGTCCAATGCTGGATCGGGGCAACGGCGATATCACCAGCATCGTGAGCAAGTACGCACTGCCTGCCGGTGAAACAGGCCGGTCGGAGTGCAGTTACAGTGGTTCGTGTGAGGCGAGTACTTATAACTACAGTTACTCTGCCAACTTTCTGCACCACTGTTTTATCAATGGCGTATTCGACGGCAACTCGCAGAACTGCTTATTACAGCCCGTGAACATTGCTGTCGAGGCGCCCTGGCGCATAAGAAGCCACGTATACATCGAGCGGGGTACTTTCCAGGAACGTATTTTGCCAACCTGGAACTACAGGTTTTCCATCAGCTCGCCGTTTTATCGATATAAAACCACGCGCGATGCAAGAAATTGCCATCGGCCGGCGGATTACAGTGCCGCCCTTGAGTCCACCGCACCATCAATCAACCAGGCCATCGGCCCTCAAACGGGCATTCACGTACTGTGCATCATTGGAGTTTCAAGCGCGGAGCAAAGTATCACCAAGTCGTTGCTGCGAACTGCGTTCACATGGGCGGTTTACCTGATTGATAGCACTACAACCGTCGAGACTCGTTGAGTCTCTTTAGAGATACCGCGCCATGATGTCGTCGACCACACCTTCCCTGCGCAGCTGATCCAGCGCTGCCTGAAGTTTGGCTACTACGTCATCCGGTACGTCCTTGTTCAGCGCCAGGTACAACTCGGCGCTGTTGAAGCGCAGTACCGTCTTGAGTCCGGTCACTCCATCCTGGCGAGCCAGATAACGGCCCGCCGGATCGCCCGTGGCCCATAGATCAATCTGACCGTTAACCAACTTCTTTGCGTTGTCCTGATCCCGCAACACAACAATCGGTTTCAAACCTTGCTTGGCCAGTGTCTCGGCAATCGCATCACCCTTGTAGGCACCAATCTTGTACTTGCGCGCCTGCTCCAGGTTTTCCAAGGTGATCTTGCTGTCAGCCTTGGCCAGCATGATCCAGTCGTCAGGACCGATAGGGCCGACCCACTTGAAGAGTTTCTCGCGATCCGGCAACCGTGCCATCACGAACACGCCATAACCGGGCTTTTCCAGGGCGAGTTTGTAGATTCGCTCCCAAGGGAAACGTAGCGTCAGGCTGTAGGTGATGTCGGCGCGTTTGAACATCTCGCGGACGATGTCCGCGGCAATGCCGTTGATGTTCTCGTCCTGAGCGAAATTTTTGCCATTCTTCGCCATGTTGTACGGCGGGAAGTTTTCCGTCAGCAACACCAGACCGGTACCGGGATTTTCTTCGGCGTGAGCTCCGTTGATGAGCAACAGAGAAGCGCTGGCGAGGACAAGAAGAAGACGTTTAAGCATGTCGGGCTACCGGAATCCATGGCGTGCTCAAGAGTGCCTTGAGCCCGCCACACTGTCCACTGGCCTGTACTGTTTAACGCATCACGATGCCGCGATGAGCCATGTAGGCCTTGGCTTCCTGCACGGTGTATTCGCCGAAGTGGAAAATACTCGCCGCCAGCACCGCGCTGGCGTGGCCTTCGAGAATGCCGTCGGCCAAATGCTGCAGGTTGCCGACACCGCCGGACGCGATCACCGGAATCCCCAGCGCATCACTGATGGCGCGAGTGACGCCCAGGTCGAAGCCGTTTTTCATGCCGTCCTGGTCCATGCTGGTCAGCAGGATTTCACCGGCACCGAGGCCTTCCATCTTCTTCGCCCACTCAACGGCGTCGAGGCCGGTTGGCTTGCGACCGCCATGGGTGAAGATTTCCCAGCGCGGGGTTTCGCCCGGACCGGAAACCTTCTTCGCATCGATGGCGACGACAATGCATTGCGAGCCGAAATGCTGAGCCGCTTCGCCGACGAATTCCGGATTGAACACCGCAGCGGTGTTGATCGAGACCTTGTCCGCACCGGCATTGAGCAAGTTGCGAATGTCCTGCACGGTACGCACGCCGCCACCCACGGTCAGCGGGATAAACACCTGGCTGGCCATGCGTTCGACGGTATGCAGCGTGGTGTCGCGACCGTCGACGCTGGCGGTGATGTCGAGAAAGGTAATCTCATCGGCACCTTGTTCGTCGTAACGACGGGCGATTTCCACCGGGTCGCCGGCGTCGCGAATGTTCTCGAACTTGACGCCCTTGACCACCCGGCCGTTATCCACGTCCAGGCAAGGGATGATGCGTTTGGCCAGCGCCATGGTGAGTCCTCAGCCTTTGTACGAATCGCAGAAAGCTTGCGCTTCAGCGACATCGAGGGTGCCTTCGTAAATCGCCCGGCCGGTGATGGCGCCGATGATGCCTGGCGCCTTGGCGTCGAGCAGCGACTTGATGTCACCCAGATTGTGGATACCGCCGGAAGCGATCACCGGAATCTTCGTCGCAGCGGCCAAAGCGGCGGTGTAAGAGACGTTGCAGCCCTGCATCATGCCGTCTTTGGCGATGTCGGTATAAACGATCGCAGATACGCCGTCGGCTTCGAATTGCTTGGCCAGGTCGATGACCTGCACGGTGCTGATTTCAGCCCAGCCGTCGGTGGCGACAAAACCGTCTTTGGCATCCAGACCGACGATCACTTTGCCCGGGAACGCGCGGCAGGCTTCAGCCACGAAAGCCGGATCTTTCACGGCCTTGGTGCCGATGATCACGTAGCTCACGCCTGCTTTGACGTAGTGTTCAATGGTTTCCAGCGAGCGGATACCGCCGCCGATCTGAATCGGCAGGTTCGGGTAGCGCTTGGCGATGGCGGTGACCACTTCGCCGTTGACCGGCTGGCCTTCGAAGGCACCGTTCAGGTCGACCAGATGCAGACGGCGGCAACCGCCTTCCACCCACTTGGCAGCCATGCTCACCGGGTCATCGGAGAACACCGTGGAATCTTCCATGCGGCCCTGGCGCAGACGAACACAGGCACCGTCTTTGAGATCGATAGCGGGAATAATCAGCATCTGGCAAACCTTCAAATTCGAGTATTCAGCTTCGCTCGGAAATCAGTTTTTCTCGAGCGCCCACAGGTCGCTTTCGATGCTTTCGAACCTCTCTTTGAGGTGCGTCTGCACATCGAAAATCGCCCTGTTGTAATAGTGCGGAGCAATTTCACGGGTAAACAGCTCAAGGATTTCAGCCGCTTCGAACGAACCCAGGTCCAGCTCGAAGCGATCCTCCATGAAGCGTTTGATCTTGTGATTGGCCTCGTTCTCCTGTTCGGGAGTGAGGGTCAGGATCGGCGGCTTCTTTTTGGCAGCCATTTACCAGCGACCATCCCACGCAGCGAAGTTCTGCAGCAATTGCAGGCCATGGGTATGGCTTTTCTCCGGGTGGAACTGCACGGCGAAACGCGAGCCATCGGCCAGCGCTGCGGCGAAATCGACCCCGTAGTGACCGCTACCGACCACCTGCCGCGCATTGCCGGCAGCGATGTAGTAGCTGTGCACGAAGTAAAAACGCGCCAGGTCGGGAATGTTGTGCCACAGCGGGTGTTCTACCGTCTGCTTCACTTCGTTCCAGCCCATGTGCGGGACTTTCAAGTGTTCGCCGTCTTCGTGCAAATCCTTGCCGAAGAACTTCACCTGGCCCGGGAACAGACCGATGCAGTCCACGCCGTCGTTCTCTTCGCTACGGTCGAGCAAGGCTTGCATGCCCACGCAAATGCCGAGGAACGGACGGTCCTGGCTGACTTCACGCACCAGCGAATCGAAGCCCAGACGACGGATCTCCGCCATGCAATCGCGAATCGCGCCGACGCCGGGAAAAACCACCCGGTCGGCTTCGCGAATCACATCGGCATCGCTGGTGATCAGGACCTTGCCGGCACCGACGTGCTCGAGGGCCTTGGCCACCGAGTGCAGGTTGCCCATGCCGTAATCGATAACCGCGACCGTCTGCATTACAGAACGCCTTTGGTCGACGGCATCTGACCGGCCATGCGGTCATCCAGCTCCACGGCCATGCGCAGGGCGCGGCCGAAAGCCTTGAACACGGTTTCGATCTGGTGGTGGGTGTTGTGCCCACGCAGATTGTCGATGTGCAAGGTAACGTTGGCGTGGTTGACGAAGCCCTGGAAAAATTCCTGGAACAGGTCAACGTCGAAACCGCCGACGGTCGCGCGGGTATAAGGAACATGCATCTGCAGGCCAGGACGGCCGGAGAAGTCGATCACCACACGCGACAGCGCTTCATCGAGCGGCACGTAGGCGTGGCCGTAGCGACGGATGCCTTTCTTGTCGCCGATGGCTTTGGTGAAGGCCTGACCCAACGTGATACCGACGTCTTCCACCGTGTGGTGGTCGTCGATATGCAGGTCACCCTTGCTGACAATATCCAGGTCGATCAGCCCGTGACGGGCGATCTGGTCCAGCATGTGCTCAAGAAAAGGTACACCGATATCAAATCGGGCCTTTCCGGTGCCATCCAGGTTGATCGAGGCTTTGATCTGGGTTTCCAGAGTGTCGCGCTCGACAGACGCCATACGTTCGGCCATCACCAGCTCCGCAAAAATCATTGGGGCGAAAAAGGCAGCCATTATAGGGTCGCGGACGCTAAACAGAAACACGAGAGGTGATATCACTGACGGAGTGAATCCCCTGCTGTCGGGGATAGACATGTCCATACAAGCACGCCAGGCCACAGATCGCTCCCACGCTCTGCGTGGGAGTGCAGCCTTGGACGCTCCGCGTCCACTCTGAATGTGACGCGGAGCGTCACGGGAGGCATTCCCACGCAGAGCGTGGGAACGATCAGTGTCAGGGGTTTAGTGGAAGAGTACTGCTGTTTTCTGCAGCGTCACCCAAACACCCCACGCCAACGGAATCCCCACCACCAGCCACGCAGCCACCGCCAACGGCTTGGTGCCCGCATCCGCTTTCCATTCCAGCACGGTGCTGGCGTCAGCACCCTTGTCGTGGCCCAGCGCCTGTTCGGCGGCCAGTTCAGCGTCGGTCATGAAGTACTTGTCAGCCACCGGGCGAACCATCAGGTTGCACAGGAAACCCAGCACCAACAGGCCCGCGAGGATGTACAGAGTGATGTCATACGCCGCGGCGCGCTCAACGCCAATGCTCAGCTGATATTCACGCAGGTAGTTCACCAATACCGGCCCCAACACACCCGCCGCCGCCCACGCCGTCAGCAGACGGCCATGGATCGCACCGACCATTTGCGTACCGAACAGGTCCGCCAGATAAGCCGGCACCGTCGCAAAACCACCGCCATACATCGACAGGATGATGCAGAACGCTGCCACGAACAGCGCAACGCTGCCCAGGTGACCGAGGTTCGGGATCAGCGCGTACAACGCGAAACCGAGGGCGAAGAATACGAAATAAGTGTTTTTGCGACCCAGGTAGTCCGAGAACGAAGCCCAGAAGAACCGGCCACCAATGTTGAACAGGCTCAACAACCCGGTGAAGCCGGCAGCAATCGCTGCGATCGAGGCCAGTTGCCCGGCATCCAGCTGACCAAATGTCTGGTCGGTGCCCAGCAATTTACCGGCAAAGACTTCCTGCAACAGTGGCGAAGCCATGCCGAGGATGCCGATACCCGCCGAAACGTTCAGGCACAGCACCAACCACACCAGACGGAATTGCGGAGTCTTCCACGCCACATTCACATGGACATGACGGTGAGTGATCATCGAGTTCGAAGCTTTTTTCGCCGGAGCAGTCCAGCCTTCAGGCTTCCAGCCGGTTGGCGGAACGCGGTAGGACAGCGCGCCACCGATCATGAACACGAAGTAGATCGCGGCCATCACCAGGAAACTCTGCCATACGCCTACGCTGGTTGGCGAAGCGAAGTGGCCCATCAGCGCTGCAGCCAGTGGAGCACCCACCATCGCGCCACCGCCGAAGCCCATGATCGCCATGCCGGTAGCCATGCCGCGCTTGTCCGGGAACCACTTGATCAGGGTCGAGACCGGCGAGATGTAACCCAGGCCCAGGCCGATACCGCCGATGACCCCGGAGCCGATCCACATCAGCCAGATCTGATGGGTATAGACCCCCAGCGCCGAAATCAGCAGACCGCCACACCAGCACAGCGCCGACACCACACCGGCTTTGCGCGGACCTGCGTGTTCCAGCCAGCCGCCCCAGATTGCCGCCGAGCAGCCAAGGAAGATGAAGAACAGGGTGTAGATCCAGCCGAGCATCGAGATCGGCCAGTCGCATTGAGACGAAAAGACCTGAGCGATGAAGCTCATGTCCGGCGCGCAAGTCACGGCCTTGGTGACGCCCAGGGCTTTGGACAACGGCAACCAGAACACCGAAAAGCCGTAGGCCATGCCGATGCACAGGTGAATGGCCAGAGCGGCCGGTGGTACCAGCCAACGGTTGAAACCGGGCTTGGCGATGATGCGTTCCTTGGACAGGAACGCGGGCTGATCGGCAAAGCCGTCCGCCGTGATGCTCGTGGTCATGGTGTTTCCCCCAATTATTAGTATTGTTCGCCAGCCGTACTTCACCCCCAGCCTTAATCCACGCAGGCATGACTGTTTTTTTAGGTGAAGCTCCATTTTGGTGCGACATCACGTCGCAGAAGGACGGACGAACGGGCAGAGGTTACCATTTGCACGTGACAGAGAAACCAAAGTGACATCACCTTTTGCAGGTCATCTGATCTCGTACCACTGGATGAATATACTTTCACGCTGTGAACAACACCGACCCGTAGGCCGCCTTCGCTGGCAAGCCAGCTCCTACAACCGGGAACACATCAAGACGGTATCTACGGACCGGATCAGCTTTCAAAGGAGACACCATGCCGATCATTGTCGAGCTGCTGAACCACGCCACTTATCAGGATCAGCAAGATCTTCAGAAAATCTATCGCGACGCCCCGGACTGGCTGTTTGCGCCATTTACAGGGGACCTGCAGCTGATTGAAGACTGCTTGCGGAACGGTTCGCTGATTGCCGGGCGCTTCAACGATCGCCTGTTGGGTGCGGCACGTTTGCAACGGCACCCCGATGTCTGGCACTTGTCCCATTTATGCGTACGAAAAATCACCCGTCGTCGTGGCGTTGCCGAGCGTCTAGTGAACGAAGCGCAGAAAATGGCGTCGCAATCGGGCGCGACATTGCGGTTGTTGGCACCTGCCGGGCACCTCGAAGCTCAAGCGCTAGCAGCTAAGCTGAAGGTGCCGCTGGATGTACTCCCGACGTGATCACTGACCGGCCGGCCACTTCGGAGCGCTATACTCCCCGGCTAAATTTCGATTCGACTAATACAAGGACTCGCCCATGAAAGCGTTCGGCAAAATCCTGGGTCTGGTACTTCTCGGGCTGTTGCTGATCATTGTGGCGCTGGGCTTTGCCCTGACCCACCTCTTCGATCCCAACGACTATAAAGACGAGATTCGCCAGATTGCCCGCGACAAGGCCCACATCGAGCTGACGCTCAATGGCGATATTGGTTGGAGCCTGTTTCCCTGGCTAGGCCTGGAGTTGCATGAAGCCAGTGTGGCGACCCTGGCCAAGCCTGCCGAACCATTCGCAGACTTGCAGATGCTCGGCCTGTCGGTCCGCGTGATTCCGCTGCTGCGCCGCGAAGTGCAGATGAGTGATGTGCGCGTCGAAGGTCTGAACCTGCGCCTGAATCGCGACAAGAACGGCCACGGCAATTGGGAAGACATCGGCAAAGCCCCGGCGCCTGCCACCCCGAGTACCTCGGCCACGCCACCCGCCGCTACCGGCGAACCTGCGCCAACGACTACCGCTCAGGCAGAAAAACCGGCCCAGCCGATCCGCCTGGACATCGACAGCCTGACCGTCAATAACGCCCGCATTGAATACAGCGACGAAAGAACCGGCAGGCAGTTCAGCGCCGAAAGCATCCAGCTGAGCACTGGCCCGGTGCATGATTCAACCAATATCCCGGTCAAACTCACCGCGTTCCTCGGTACCAACCAACCTGTTCTGCGGGTGCGAACCGAGCTGGCCGGCGAGTTGCGTTTCGAGCGTGCGCTGCAGCGTTACAAATTCGAAGATATGAAACTCTCCGGTGAAGTCGCTGGCGATCCACTGCAAGGCAAGACCATGACCTTCGCTGCTCAAGGTCAACTGTTGCTGGACAAGGCCGCCAACGTCGCCGAATGGACCGGGATCAAGATCTCCGCCAATCAGCTGCGCGCCTTGGGTGAACTGAAGGCCAACGACCTCGACAAGACCCCGCAGATCACCGGCGCGCTGTCGATCGCCCAGTTCGATCTGGCGAAATTCGTCGACAGCATCGGCCAGAAACTCCCGGCGATGGCCGAAGGTAGCCTGAGCAAAGTCGAACTGGTGAGCCAGGTTGCCGGCACGCCGACCAGTCTGTCCCTCGACAGTCTCAACCTGAAACTCGATGACAGCACTTTCAGCGGCCGCATCGCTGTCGAGGACTTCGCCAAGCAATCGCTGCGACTGAACCTCAAGGCTGACACCTTCAACGTCGACCGTTACCTGCCACCAAAATCCGCCGAAGCCAACAGTGCCAAGCAGGTGCGTCAGGCCGAAGTGGCCAACACCGAGAGCGAGGCCATGGCGGGTGCAGGCAGTTCACCGCTGCCGCCATCACCAACCAAAGGGCCATGGAGTACCGACCGTCTTTTCCCGGAAGAGCGCCTGAGCAAACTCGACGTGGACGCCGACCTGACCTTCGGCCAGCTGACCCTCGACAAACTGCCGATTCAGAATGCTGCACTCAAGGCCACCGGCCAAGGCGGCCTGCTGACGCTGGAGAACCTGCGCGGCGACCTGTACGACGGCAACTTCGAAGCGAAAGGTACCCTGGACGTGCGCCAGCAAGTGCCGGCGCTGAATATGCAGACGCGCATCAGCAAAGTGCCTGTAGAAAAAATCCTCGAAAGCCAGGGGAAAAATCCACCGGTCCAAGGCCTGGTTACGCTCGATAGCGCGCTGACCAGCAGCGGCAATAGCCAGAGCGTGCTGATCGATAACCTCAACGGCAATACCAGTTTCGTCATCAACAACGGCGTGCTGCTCAATGCCAACCTTGAGCAGCAACTGTGCAAAGGCATCGCCACCCTGAACCGCAAAACCCTCACCGGCGAGCCACGGGGCAAGGACACACCGTTCGAAGAGCTCAAGGGCAACCTGACCTTGCGCAACGGCGTGGCCAGTAACCCCGACCTGAAAGTGCGTATCCCGGGCATGACCGTCAACGGTAATGGCGACATCGACCTGCGAGTGCTGGGCATGGATTACCGCGTCGGCGTGATCGTCGAAGGCGACAAGAGCGACATGCCGGACCCGGCCTGCCAGGTCAGCGAGCGCTTCGTCGGCATCGAGTGGCCGCTGCGTTGCCGCGGCCCGCTGGAACTGGGCGCCAAGGCTTGCCGCATCGACAACGAACGCATGGGACAAGTCGCCAGCAAACTGGCCGGCGAGCGGATCAGCGAAAAAATCGACGAGAAGCTTGGCGATAAAGTCAGCCCGGAACTGAAAAACGCGCTCAAGGGGCTGTTCAAGCGATGAGAGCCGAGCAATTTTCAACGGCGGTGCTGGACTGGTACGACCGACACGGACGGCACGATTTGCCTTGGCAGCAGGGCATCACCCCTTACCGGGTGTGGGTCTCGGAAATCATGTTGCAGCAGACCCAGGTCAGCACCGTGCTGAATTACTTCGACCGTTTCATGGCCTCGCTGCCAACGGTCGAAGCCCTGGCCGCCGCGCCAGAAGACGAAGTGCTGCACCTGTGGACCGGCCTCGGTTACTACACCCGCGCGCGCAATCTGCAAAAGACCGCGAAGATTGTCGTCGCCGAATATGGCGGCGAGTTTCCCCGTGATGTGGAAAAGCTCACCGATCTGCCGGGTATCGGCCTGTCCACCGCCGGCGCGATTGCCAGCCTGAGCATGGGCCTGCGGGCGCCGATCCTCGATGGCAACGTCAAACGAGTGCTGGCGCGCTTTACCGCGCAAGAAGGTTATCCGGGCGAGCCCAAGGTTGCCAAACAGCTGTGGGCCAACGCTGAGCGCTTTACGCCGCATGATCGGGTCAACGCCTATACCCAGGCGATGATGGACCTGGGCGCCACGCTCTGCACCCGCAGCAAACCGAGCTGCCTGCTCTGCCCGCTGGAAAAGGGCTGCGAGGCGCACATGCTTGGCCTCGAAACCCGTTACCCGATCCCCAAGCCGCGCAAAGCCGTGCCACAGAAGCGTACGCTGATGCCAATGCTCGCCAACGGCAAAGGCGCGATTCTGCTTTACCGTCGCCCTTCCACGGGCCTGTGGGGCGGTCTCTGGAGCCTGCCGGAACTCGACGACCTCGACGACCTGCAACATCTGGCTTCGCAGCACTCGCTGGAACTGGGAAGCCAACAGGCACTGCCGAGCCTGGTTCACACCTTCAGCCACTTTCAGTTATCCATCGAACCCTGGCTGGTTCAGGTCCAGGAGGCCGGCCATCACGTGACCGAGGCCGACTGGCTCTGGTATAACCTCGCCACCCCGCCGCGCCTGGGCCTTGCCGCCCCGGTCAAAACCTTGCTCGAACGCGCGGCCGCCGTATTGAACGCAGGAGAGTCGTCATGACCCGCACCATCATGTGCCGCAAGTACAAAGAAGAATTACCCGCCCTGGAGCGCGCTCCATTTCCGGGTGCAAAAGGTCAGGACATTTTTGACCATGTCTCGGCCAAGGCCTGGGCCGACTGGCAGAAACACCAGACCCTGCTGATCAACGAAAAACGCCTGAACATGATGAACGCCGAAGATCGCAAATACCTTCAGGGCGAAATGGACAAGTTCTTTTCCGGCGAGGAATACGCCAAGGCCGAAGGCTACGTTCCGCCATCGGAGTAACCCTGCAAAATCGGGGGCCGGATCGTAAGCGACGGAATAAATTAAAATTTTTTTGAAAACTTTCTTGACGACCCCCTGAAAAACCAGTTTAATGCGCCCCGTTGCCCAGATAGCTCAGTCGGTAGAGCAGGGGATTGAAAATCCCCGTGTCGGCGGTTCGATTCCGTCTCTGGGCACCAAATACCGAAAACCCTGAATCGCAAGATTCAGGGTTTTTTTATGCCCTCGATTTGATCAGGCATCGTGCAAGCGTCTCTCTTGGGCTAGTTTTCAGTATTCCAGTGGAAGACAAGATTGCGAGCGGCACCACTTCCTACATCCGCCGTATCACGCCGTTCCTCACCATTGCGCGTCGCGACGACGGTGTACTTGCCAGGTGGCAGCTGTACGTAAACCAGCGGGCCGGCCTCACTCAGCGTCAGCACGGGTTGCCCCGGGTCTTTCTGAATGACCAGATTTACATCCGGCACATATTTGCCCTCCGCCCCGATGGAGAAAGTCATGTGCAGGTTGTAACCCTGCGTTTGTTGAATGGCTCGAGCCTCATCCTCTCCGATCCCCCCGGACAGGTAAGTAATCCCGTTTTGCTGTTGCTGCTGGACTTGCACGCCTGTGCTGTCGATCGGTTCAAGACTGGCGGCGTTAAGCACGACTGGAAACATCAGTACGCCGACAGCGGCGATGGGCAGCATGAATGAATGGACGTTCTTCATGATGTCGACTCCCGGGCTGCTTAGAACCCAATCGTTACTCTTTTTAGATTTGTTGCTGAATGTTCAAGTTTTAGATCGAATCGGACTTGGGCTCACTGCGAATAGGACTACACGGCCTACTCCTCAAATACGGACCGCAGTCGGTCCGGTCCTGCAAAACGAATCCGCCTTTCCTTCCGACTTTCCAGCAACGCCCGGCATCGCGAACTATCACTCTCTTGCCATCCTCTTGCGCCTGCTTCCTTCAGCCGCGGAAAATGTCATGACCTCCCTCAAACCCGGTAACACTCAAGATCCACAAGTCACTTCACTGCTCGGCAATCTTGGCGAACTGATCCGCGAAGCGCGTCAGAAGGTGTTGCGAGCGGTTGATACCGTTCAGGTGCAAACCTGTTGGCAGATTGGCCGGCATATTGTGGAGTTCGAGCAGGAAGGCGCTCGGCGGGCGGTGTATGGCAAGCAGCTGCTATCGACGCTGGCGAAAGTGCTGACGTCGGAGTTTGGGAAAGGCTTCGACGTTTCCAACCTTCGCTATATGCGCCTGTTCTATCAAGCATTCCCAATTCGTGACGCACTGCGTCACGAATTGAGCTGGACCCATTACCGCAGACTGCTACGAGTCAACAATGACCATGCTCGCCACTGGTACATGAACGAATCTGCTCTGCAGAACTGGTCAAGTCGCGCCCTCGAGCGCCAGATCAATACCCTCTATTACGAACGCCTGCTGGCGAGCCGCGACCGGTCCGCCGTCAAACAGGAAGCCGACACCAACATCCAGCAAATGAACGCTAGCCCTCGGGATTTCATCCGGGACCCGGTGCTACTGGAATTTCTCGGCCTACCCAATGCGGGCTTGATCCAGGAAAGCGAACTTGAACAAGCATTGATCAATCAACTCCAGGGCTTCCTGCTCGAACTGGGCAAAGGCTTCGCCTTCATCGCTCGCCAACAACGCATCAGTACCGAGAGCAAAGACTTCTACATCGACCTGGTGTTCTACAACTACCTGCTCAAGTGCTTCGTCATCTTCGACCTCAAGCGCGGCGTACTGACCCACCAGGATGTCGGCCAGATGGACATGTACGTGCGCATGTACGACGACCTCAAGCGCGGACCGGAGGATGGCCCCACCGTCGGCCTCATTCTTTGCGCGCAAAAAGATGAATCGGTGGTGCGCTATTCAGTGCTGCAAGGCAACGAACAACTGTTCGCCAGTACCTACAGACTGGTACTGCCGAGCGAGGAGGAACTTCGCACAGAACTGGATCGGGAATGGGCGTTGATTGAAGAGCGGTTACTCAGGCAGAGGTCCTGATAAACATGAAAGACTGTTCATGAACGGTGTGACCAGGGTGGCTGGTTAGCCGCAAAAGACATCAACGAAGAAGAAGTCGGACATTTCGCCTTTTTTCGCAGCGCATACCAAGCCACACTATGGCCCATTGCATTGTCCTGGCTGCAGACCGGCGAGCTGGCCCCCGATACATCCGGGCGGCGAGTGCCATGCAGTTGATTAATGCGCTCCTTCAATGAATTACGGAACGACACTATGGCCTCCGCCAACAAGCAGAACAAACGCGCCTCCCGCGCCAAGGCCAAGGCCAAGCAGAACCGCACCCAGCGGGCCGCCGCGCCGGTCGAGCTGGACCCGAACGACGATCGCATTGACTTCGAATCGGTGGACCTGACCGAACTGTTCAAAGAAATGATCGATGCGGCAAAGATCAGTCAACAGGCGATGTGCGCGGCCTTTCTTGAACACCCACTGCTCGCGCTAGTGCTGGAACAGGAAGGCGAAGAAACCGCGACAGACTTCATCATTGCTGCACTGATCGAATATCGCCAATGGTCCACCGAAGCCGACGAAGCCAGCGCCTTGGCGTGGATCGAATCCCCGGCCTTCCAGGCTGACTACGTGGCAGCGTCCGAAGTCATCGCAGCCCAAAACCAACAGAAACCGAACTGAGTTCCCATGGCCTCCCTGAACAAGCAACAGAAACGCGCCAAACGCGCCAAGATCAAAGCCAGGCAAATCAATATCCACGGCAGAAAACCCGCCGCGCTGGACGATGACCTGAGCGAACTCGGCGAGCCGATCCCGGAATACACCCTGGCGATGTTCAGCAAAATGCGCGACGCCGAGGCCACCAGCCGCAACGACATGCTGCAGACCCTGCTGTCGAACCTCGCCGGGATCATCAGCGACCATCCAGAACTGCTGGACATGGAAAACGCCGACAACGAAGCCATGGCCGCCACACACCTGGCCGCCGACATGCTGATCGATTACCGCATGTGGGCCGACGGCATGGATCGCGATGCCGCCCAGGCGTGGCTGACCGACCCGCAGTTCATCACCGATTTTGGCGATGCGCTGGACAGTTATCGTCAGGCGCTGGACCTGCCGGTGGAAAAGGCTGAGTAAGGCTACTCTGGAAGTAAAACGGCCGCTTGTCATCTCTGACAGCGGCCGTTTTGCATTACGCAGCGCGAATCAGTTCAACACCACCGCCCCACGCCGTTCCAGCTTGCGACGACGAGCCACGAACAACCCGGCGGCCACCACCAACAAGCTCAACAGACCAGTCGCGAGGATCTCCACGCGATGGGCGTCCTGGAACAGCATGATGGTCAGGGCAGCGACGATGAATACGATCACCGCGTAGGTCAGGCCCGGGAACAGCCACATGCTGAAGGCAATTTTTTCACCGCGAGCCATACGCTGCTTGCGCATACGCAGTTGCGAAATCGCGATCACCAGGTACACCAGCAACGCGATGGCGCCAGAACTGGCCAGCAAGAATTCGAATACAGCGGCCGGGGCCACGTAGTTGGCGAACACTGCAAGAAACGCAGCTGCGGTCGACAGCATCACGGCCCAGTAAGGGGTGCCGCTGCGGTTGGTGCGCTGGGAAACGGCCGGTGCATCACCGCGTTTGCCCAACGAGAACATCATGCGCGACGCGGTGTAGAGCGCCGAGTTCAGGCAGCTGGTCACCGCAACCAGAACCACGATATCAACGATCAGCTTGGCATTCGGGATACCCATGCGCTCCAGCACGGTCTGGTAGGAACCGACGCTGGCTAGAATCGGGTCGTTCCATGGCACCAAAGCCACAACGATGAAGATGGAGACGAGGTAGAACAAGCCAATCCGCCAGATGACCGAATTGGTAGCCTTGGAAATCTGCTGGCCAGGGTTCTTCGATTCTGCGGCCGCAATAGTCACGATCTCGGTGCCCATGAAGGAAAACATGGTGGTCAGGATGGCTCCCAGCACCGCGCCCATGCCATTTGGCAGGAAACCTTGAGTGTCAAACAGGTGCGACACGCCGCTGACCTGGCTGGTAGGCAGGAAACCGAAGATCGCCAGAATGCCAAGCCCGATAAAACCGATGATCGCTACGACTTTGACCAGCGCGAACCAGAACTCAAACTCTCCGTAGTTCTTCACACTGAACAGGTTGGTCACCGTCAGCAGCAACGTGATAACCAAAGTGAAGGCCCAGATCGCCACATTCGGGAACCAGGCATGCAGGATGGTCGCGGCAGCGTTAGCCTCCAGCGGGATGACCAAAACCCAGAACCACCAGTAGAGCCAGCCGATGGTGAAACCGGCCCAGTGACCGATTGCGCGGTCGGCGTATGTGGAGAAGGAGCCAGTGTCCGGTGAAGCGACGGCCATTTCGCCAAGCATGCGCATTACCAGCACCACCAGCATACCGGCGGCGGCGTAGGCCAACAGCACGGCCGGGCCTGCAGCGGCGATGGCATGGCCGGAGCCGACGAACAGGCCGGCGCCGATAACCCCGGCGATCGACAGCATGGTCACATGACGCGGTTTTAGCCCCTGTTCGAGGCCATTGGAGGAGCTGTGGCTACTACTCATTAAGACTACCTTTGCAAGGAAAGCGATGACGTCAGCCCGGTCTGGCATCTCTTCTCGTAAAAAGAATCCAACAGGGCGTTTCTTATTCTGCACGCAATAATTACGCCAAAATGTTTCATACGCCCGTTGCACGGGACCTGTGTGCTGATTGAGCAATCATCGCAAGCCCTTGAGATCAATGGCATTTCGCCAGAACGTTACCCTGCCACCCACTTCAAAGAACGAATCAGTGCACCGGAAACACAGCAAAAAATTCGTACTCGCACAATAAAAGTGCAGATCAGGAACGTTTGTCCGGTTAGCGCTTCCAACACCTCGCCAAAGCTGGCAACATCGCGCCTTTTTTTCGACAGCCGCCACGCTTTTCATTCAAAAGCAGTGTTCAAACGGCTGTTCGGTTGTTGATGGGGCGACAGTCTGCTGTGCCGATGCGACACCCTGCCACATGCCACCCGTTTACTGCCCGTAGCGCTGTTGGCTGCCATTCGAACGCTATGCTAGCTTGGCCGCCTCGCCAGGAAGGCCGCCAATAGCAGGAGCGCAAAACACTATGAGGAACGCACATGGCTGAGGCCACGCCCGCGCTTGAAATCCGCAACTTGCACAAACGTTACGGACAGCTTGAGGTGCTCAAAGGCATCTCGCTGACCGCCCGCGACGGCGACGTGATCTCGATCCTGGGTTCCTCCGGTTCCGGCAAGTCCACGTTCCTGCGTTGCATCAACCTGCTGGAAAACCCGCACCAGGGCCAAATCCTGGTGGCTGGCGAAGAACTCAAGCTCAAAGCCGCCAAGAATGGCGAACTGGTCGCTGCCGATGGCAAGCAGATCAATCGCCTGCGCAGCGAGATCGGTTTTGTATTTCAAAACTTTAATCTCTGGCCGCACATGAGCGTGCTCGACAACATCATCGAGGCCCCCCGCCGCGTGCTCGGCCAAAGCAAAGCCGAGGCCATCGAAGTCGCCGAAGCCTTGCTGGCCAAGGTCGGCATCGCTGACAAGCGTCACGCTTATCCGGCGCAACTCTCTGGCGGACAGCAACAACGCGCAGCCATCGCCCGTACCCTGGCGATGCAGCCCAAGGTGATCCTGTTCGACGAGCCCACCTCCGCCCTTGACCCGGAAATGGTCCAGGAAGTACTTAATGTCATCCGCGCATTGGCCGAAGAAGGCCGCACCATGCTGCTGGTGACCCATGAAATGGGCTTCGCCCGTCAGGTTTCCAGCGAAGTGGTATTCCTCCACCAAGGCTTGGTAGAAGAACAAGGATCGCCGCAGCAGGTGTTCGAAAACCCGCTTTCGGCGCGCTGCAAACAATTCATGTCCAGCAACCGCTAACGGAGCTACCCGCATGCAGAACTACAAAAAAATCTTCCTGGCCGCTGCTGTCACCCTGGCCTTCAGCGCCGGTGCCGCCGCCGAGACCTTGAAGATGGGCATCGAAGCGGCCTACCCGCCGTTCAACAACAAAGACGCCAGTGGCAATGTCGTCGGCTTCGACAAAGAAATCGGCGACGCCCTGTGCGCCAAGATGAAAGTCGAGTGCACCGTGGTCACATCCGACTGGGACGGCATCATCCCGGCCCTGAACGCCAAGAAGTTCGACTTCCTGATCTCCTCGATGTCGATCACCGACGAGCGCAAGCAAGCGGTGGACTTCACTGAACCGTACTATTCCAACAAGTTGCAGTTCATCGCACCGAAAAACGTCGACTTCAAGACCGACAAGGAGTCGTTGCAGGGCAAGGTAATCGGCGCCCAGCGCGCGACCCTGGCCGGCACCTGGCTGGAAGACAACATGGAAGGCGTTGAAGTCAAACTTTACGACACCCAGGAAAACGCTTATCTGGACCTGACCTCGGGTCGTCTGGACGCCATCCTCGCCGACAAGTACGTCAACTACGAGTGGCTGAAAAGCGACGCCGGCCGTGCGTACGACTTCAAGGGCGACCCGGTGGAAGAAAGCGACAAGATCGGTATCGCTGTTCGCAAGAACGACCCGATCCGCGAGAAGCTGAACATCGCACTGAAAGAAATCGTCGCTGACGGCACCTACAAGAAGATCAACGACAAGTACTTCCCGTTCAGCATCTATTGATTCTGACCTGCCTGACCGGCGCCGTTCGCTGACGGCGCCAGTCCCTGGCATTGCCTGCCGCGATTTGAAAAGAAATCCATGATTATCGACCTCTACGGATTCGGCCCGGCGCTCGCCGCCGGTGCGCTGATGACTGTGAAACTGGCACTCTCGGCCTTGTGCCTGGGGCTGGTGCTCGGTCTGCTCGGCGCCTTGGCCAAGACTTCCCCGTACAAGCCGCTGCAATGGCTTGGCGGTACTTATTCGACGCTGGTTCGCGGCATCCCGGAATTGCTCTGGGTGCTGCTGATCTACTTCGGCACGGTCAACCTGATGCGCGCCCTGGGCGAGTTCTTCGGCAACCCCGACCTCGAACTTAACGCCTTCGCCGCCGGCGTGATTGCGCTAGGGCTGTGCTTCGGCGCCTACGCCACGGAAGTGTTTCGCGGTGCGATTCTGGCGATCCCCAAAGGTCACCGTGAAGCCGGCGTAGCCTTGGGCCTGTCAAAATTTCGCATCTTCACCCGGCTGATCATGCCGCAGATGTGGCGCCTCGCCCTGCCGGGCCTGGGCAACCTGTTCATGATCCTGATGAAAGACACCGCACTGGTGTCCGTTATCGGCCTGGAAGAAATCATGCGTCACGCACAAATCGGCGTGACGGTGTCCAAGCAACCGTTCACCTTCTATATGGTGGCCGCGTTCATGTACCTGGGCCTGACCATTCTGGCCATGACCGGCATGCACTTTATGGAACGACGCGCCGCTCGCGGCTTCGCGAGGAGCACCCAATGAACTGGGAAGTCATCATCAAGTGGCTGCCGAAACTGGCTCAGGGCGCAACATTGACCCTGGAATTGGTGGCCATCGCCGTGATCGCCGGGTTGCTGCTGGCGATTCCGCTGGGCATCGCTCGTTCCTCACGACTCTGGTACGTGCGGGCATTCCCCTACGGCTACATCTTCTTTTTCCGTGGTACGCCGTTGCTGGTTCAGCTGTTCCTGGTCTACTACGGCCTGGCGCAGTTCGACGCGGTGCGTAACAGCGCGATGTGGCCGTATCTACGCAGTCCGTTCTGGTGCGCCACCGTGACCATGACCCTGCACACCGCGGCCTACATCGCCGAGATCCTGCGCGGTGCGATCCAGGCGATTCCGCCGGGCGAGATTGAAGCAGCACGGGCGCTGGGCATGTCCCGGGCCAAAGCGCTGTTCTACATCATGCTGCCGCGTGCTGCGCGCATCGGCTTGCCAGCCTACAGCAACGAAGTAATCCTGATGCTCAAGGCCAGTGCCCTGGCCAGCACCGTGACCTTGCTGGAACTGACCGGCATGGCCCGCACCATCATTGCCCGCACCTACCTGCCAGTGGAGATCTTCTTCGCCGCAGGCATGTTCTACCTGCTGATGGCTTACGTGCTGGTTCGTGGTTTCAAGCTGCTGGAGCGCTGGTTGCGCGTCGATGCCTGCCAAGGGCGTTGATTCCTGCGTGCTGACGGGCGAGGCCCTGCTCGCCCGCTTCACTGCGCTGGATGCTTTTCTGATCGAGCATCAGGTGCTGTGGAAGCCTCGGCCGTTTACCCATCTGCAACTACCTTGGGAAGTGTCCTACCCGGAATTGGCGTTTTGGCTACGCGGGCGCTCGCTGGAGGATGCGGAAAACAGTCATAACCAACCTTGCTTGCTCGATGCGCCGGAGCCGTTTGCTTCATTGGCGGCGATGTCTGCTGAACTGAGCACGGCGGGTGAATTGCCGCCTCATACGCTTGAAGCGGCGGGCCATCGATTGAATGTCGATGTGCCGGGTCGCAAATGGCAGCAGATTGAAGCGTTCGCCGGTTGCCTGCAATTTGCTCATACACCGACGCATTGGCTGGATTGGTGTTCAGGCAAGGGCCATCTGGGGCGACGCCTATTGCAAACGGGTCAACAACTGACCTGCCTGGAATACGATCCGGCGCTGGTCGCCAGTGGCCAGGCACTCAGCCAGCGTCATCAGTTACATGCGCTGCATGTCGAGCAGGATGTACTCGCGCCTGACGCCGCTTCTTTGTTGAATGCCGATCACACGCCGGTCGCGCTGCACGCCTGCGGTGATCTGCATGTACGGCTGATCCAGCTCGCCAGCGCTGCCGGTTGCAAACAACTGGCCATCGCACCGTGCTGCTACAACCGGATTAGTCTGAACACCTATCAGCCGCTTTCCTGCACGGCTGAGCGCTCCTCCCTACACCTTTCCCTCGATGATCTTGCGCTGCCGATGAGCGAAACTGTCACCGCCGGTGCTCGCGTCCGACGTCAGCGCGACACCTCCATGGCCCGGCGCCTGGCGTTCGACCTGCTGCAACGGCAACTGCGCGGCGTCGACGAATACCTGCCAACCCCTTCTCTGCCCAGCGCCTGGCTGGACAAACCTTTCGCCGATTACTGCCGCGATCTGGCCGCACTCAAAGACTTATCCACAGTCAGCACGCCAGATTGGTCCGCGCTGGAAGACGCCGGGTGGCGACGATTGGCCGAAGTGCGCAACCTGGAGCTGCTGCGAGGTCTTTTCCGACGGCCTCTGGAGCTGTGGCTGGTACTTGATCGGGCACTTTTCCTCATTCAGCAGGGTTACACCGTTCGCCTCGGCACCTTCTGCGAAACCCCACTCACCCCGCGCAATTTCCTGCTCCTGGCAGAACGCCCTTAAACAGCCTCAGCCTGTGGATAACTCTGTTGATGGAATTATCGTGGATCCAATATCTAGGCTGTTTTATGCCATAAACACTGCTGGTCATTTTTTGTTCACACAAATAAAAAACCCGCAAAACAGGCATTTGCGGATAAATGAGAACGAGTCTACAAAATCGCAATGAACAGACAATCGCTCCTAGTCCATTGTGCATAAGCATTTCATCAAAACGACATATACGCCGAATAGCGGACATCCACAGCGGAAAATTGCGCCTTGCAATACCTCTTGCTATACCAGCATGCAAGGGTGCCGACAGTGCGACCATGAACAAGAAAAATCTGACCGACAGGATGCGACCGTGACTTTCATTTCTTACGCACAGAATTTCGAAGACATCCGCCTGTGGCGCGCCCTCAAATACGTTGAAAACGGCTTTTACATCGATATCGGGGCCAACGACCCCACCCAAGACTCCGTTACCAAAGCCTTCTACGACCACGGCTGGAGCGGCATCAACGTCGAACCCATGTCGAACTACTACGACGCCCTGTGCCAACAACGCCCCAAAGACATCAACCTGCAATGCGTGGCCGGCGAAAGCGCCGATGACCTGATCTTCTACGGCATCGCCGGCACCGGCCTGTCGACCCTTGACCCGGCTCTGGCCCAGCAACACAAAGATGCCGGCATGGACGTGCGCAGCCAAACCGTCAAATCCCGCACCCTGGCCTCCATTTGCGAACAACACGCACGGAACCGCCCCATCCACTTCCTGAAAATAGACGTCGAAGGCCACGAAGAAACCGTCCTGCGCGGCATGGACTTCACCCAATGGCGACCGTGGATCATCCTCATCGAAACTCCATGGGAGCGCGACCAGACCTGGGAAACCCTCGTCACCGGCGCCGGCTACCAGTCCATCCTGTTCGACGGCATCAACACCTACTACCTCGCCGAAGAACACCTGGCCCTCAAACCAGCCTTCGAGATCCCGCCGTGCAACCTGGACGACTTCCAGTTCTGCAAAGGCCACAACTTCAGCCACCCCGTCACCGATCCCGAAAACCACCTCGCCGCCGCCCTGCAACGCGCCGAACACGCCGAAGCGCAACTGCGGGCGATGCAAAACAGCCGAGCCTGGAAAGCCATTCAGAAACTCAAGAAAGTGCTGGTTCGTGCCTGACCGAAAGCCTGTGTAAAAATAGTCTGAATTCAGGGGTTTACAGAACCAACCCAATCGCTATAATCGTCGCCCAACACGCCGGTATAGCTCAGTTGGTAGAGCAACTGACTTGTAATCAGTAGGTCCCGGGTTCGACTCCTGGTGCCGGCACCATACAAAACAAAGGCTCGCAGCAATGCGGGCCTTTTGTTTATCCGCAATACGTAACACCGCACGTAACAAGAGACTTGTCGAGGCGGTGCGCCAGGGATGGACGAGAGGAATTGCTATGAAATGGCGAGTTTTAGACTGGAAGTTTTTCCTCACTCTCACCGTGGCGATTCTGGGTATTGTCGTGCCATTGATTTGGCAGTCCGATCTGTCCTCTAAGAGTATGGAGCTTCGACTTAGCTCAAGTACTTCACTTGAACCCGCGTCGAAAATCTTGGACTTGCAGGTCGTTTTGGACGGGAAAAAGCTGGAAACCCCTTACTCATCGTCTCTAGAGCTGGTTAATACAGGGTCCAAAACTGTGTTGAGCTCCGATTTCGACAAGCCTATCGAAGTCCTCATCGGTGATGGCGCAAAGCTCGTCACCGCGCGAATCACAGACACCACTCCGAACGACATCCCCGCAGAGATATCCCTATTAGGGAATGCGATACGGATTGCACCGCACCTTTCTAATCCGAAGGACTCTATCTCCCTTAGCATTATCACCTCAGGTGAGAAGCCCGTTTACAGCGTTCGGGGGCGGATAGCGGGAATCCAACATATTCTTTTTACAGATCTGACTCTCCCCAAACCGATCTACGTTCGATACCTGAAGCCGGTCATAAGCGGAGTGGCCGGGTGGGGACTTTTGTGCATGGTCGTACTGTTTTCCTTCGTCCATTTCGATCGGCCAGAGTTCGGAGTACCCAAAGTGGTATCCCTTTTCATGGGCTTAGTTTCGTATTTGGGCGCAGTCCAACTGGCCAGCAGCGCTATAGACGGGTTGGACTTGGGGAATCATTGGGGAATTTTTATTGCAATCGCGGTTATTACAACCGTAACGGCGATAGCAGCCTGCCTGTTTTTCATTCGGCGCTGGAATCGCCAAGCTCGCAGAATTCCCATGACAGCTCCCAAAGTTGGCAGGCTCAAACCGACCGCCTGATGAACGATGATTTAGGCTCGTAGGTGAGGTTTGATTAGTGGCTTTAGTGGCAATAGCGCGGTGTGATAGGCCGAGTTTTTAGAGCCCGTTGCGATGTGTACGCGTATGACGAAACGCCCCTTATGCGAAGCGAAGAAAAATTAGGGCCGCCCCCTCAAAAGCCTGTCAGTTTTGTCAGATTTCTATTCTAACTGCTGTCTAACCCTTCTAAATCAAGCCTCTTAGCCGTTTTTATTAATGTCAGAACGGTGTCAGTGACCTGTCAAAACCTGACAAAACAGCAGTGTCAGATTCACAATTCTCAAACCTCTGTTTTATAAGGGTTTTTTATTTGAGGTGGCAAAACTGACACAAACATCCAACCCCAGTGTCAGATCGGAAACCCAGTAAATACGGGGCCTCCAGAGCATTTGCTGATAGATATCCATGGTCTGACAGGGATTTGGGGGTCAGGTTAAAAAACTTTCATGGGCAGCCCGTAGCTATCCTTCAAAATGCCCCGGCGCGCACTGATCGAGGAAATAAGCATGCGTAAGACAGCATCCCGAGCAGCAGTACCTCTCATCGAAATCATCAAGAACGGCGCGACTTGGGAGGTGCACTGGGATTACCAGGAAGCCCCCGAAAGTTCGATCCTGTTCCAGCGCCGTGAATACCTACGGGGTTACATCGACGGCACCATGGATGACCTGGGCATTCATCCCGACAATGTGCTGTGTGCCAGCGGACTGACCGGGACCGTAAAAAAGTTGAAGGAAGACCAGGTTGTGAAGCTGGGCGATGCTTTGAACCGCGTGCTAGTCCCGCTCGTGACCAAAGAATTCACGCGCCTGCAGAACATGAACATCCTGCCTCATCTTCGGATGGTTGGCCGAGAGCGGCGGACGTGTAGAGGATAGAGGAAGGGAAATTTTCTTTGGTTTTACGGGGGAGTTCTGCGAACAGCTCAAGGATGCTCGAGATCAATTCTTAGAAATCTGCAACCGAATGCAGGCAGCAAGCGGAGACGAACTCTCGTTTTATCGTCGGGTACTGACAAGATTTCATGCGAGAACGAAAAATGTGGAAGGCGCGGTTTCGGACGCTGACAAGCAAGCCATCCTTCAGCTGCAGAAAGAGATCCTAGAGCAAGCTGCCGGCACGAATTGCCCCAGCAATCCACCATCGTCCTCCGCCACGCAAGCGTAACAGCGCGAAAATTGCCCACGCTCTCAGGGACGTCGGTGTTGCTACGACGTAACAACAATCACCGTAACTTATTGATTTTATTGTTAAATTTAAATGACTTGTAATCAGTAGGTCCCGGGTTCGACTCCTGGTGCCGGCACCATACAAAACAAAGCCCTCGCAGAAATGCGAGGGCTTTGTTGTTTCTGGCGTACGTGAAATCCGAGTCCCGTTCACGCGTCGCAAGCACTAAGCACTTAGCTGCTTAATCCAGTCAAGGCTCGCAACGGTAGAACCGGAAGGATGGTATTCACAACCGATCCATCCTGGGTAGCCACGCTGCTCCAGCGTCGCGAACAAGGCAGCAAAGTCGAGGCTCCCCGTTCCCGGCTCGTGACGGCCCGGGCAGTCGGCAATTTGCACATGGACGGTTCTGTCATAAAACCGAGCCAGAACATCTGCTGCATCTGCGGTCAGAAGCTGGGCATGGTAAAGATCGAGAATCAGCCCAACACTCGGGAAGGTCTCCAGCACCTGTTGCGCCTTGCTGAAGTCAGACATGTAATAGCCCGGCATCGCCTCCGAGCTGATCACTTCGATAAGCGGCCGCAAACCCTGGTCTTCTAAGTATTTGACTGCATATTCCAGGTTGCCCCCGAAGATACGCTCGGCATCATCCTGCGTCGTAACGCCCGACATGATGTGGACATTCGGACACGCCAGCGCCTTTGCATAGCTGGCGGCCTGGAGCAACCCGTTGCGAAACTCTTCTTCCTTGCCCTGCAAGGCGGCGATGCCTTTGGTAACGCCAGCCGGTGCGGCGAATTGAATCAACGGCAAACTGTATTGGGCTAGATGGTCGGCCAGTAGACTTGCGTCGAATTCATAGGGCGACGGGAACTCCACCGCCCGAAAACCGGCTGCGGCGGCGGCTTCGATGCGTTGCAGAAAAGGCAATTCATTGAATTGGAAACCGAGATGAGCATTGAACTTGAGCATTGGGTAAACATCCATCCTGGGAAGAAACGAAAACATCAGCCTGGAGCATCCTTCGCAGCTCCAGCACTGCACTATCGGGAGTGGCGTTCTTAGTGCAGACATCCACTGCCTCTTCGTATGGTATTTTCCAACTCCAGTCCGATGGGGCATTTGCCCTAACGGGAACGGACTGAAGCCAACCATTCGAGATAGAACCTGTGATCAAGAAAGACCTCGCCTTGCAGTTGGCCCCGCGCGTCATCGACATGGTTCGCGCCCGGTCGATGAAAGCCGGTGAGCCGTTGCGCGAGCAGACGTTCGCCCAAGCGCTTGGTGTTTCGCGCTCGCCTATCCGGCGAGTGTTTGCCTTGCTCGCCGAGTGGGACCTGGCCATTCAGGAGCCCAATCGTGGCTACTTTCTGAAACAGGGTGCAGGACAGATTCAGGAAGCAACATTCCCTCTTGCCAGTGATCCTTTCGAAGACTTTTACCTTCGCGTGGTCGACGACATTCTTGGCGGTGAAATACCTGCCCACTTTTTCGAAGCGCAGCTGTTGCGTCGTTACGAAGTGCCCCGCGGACAATTGCTCAAGGTACTGAACAGGCTGGCCAGCGAAGCCATGGTGGAGCGCAAGCCGGGGCAAGGATGGGCCCTCAAAAATTTCGTGCATAACGCCCAGACATACATCCAAAGCTACCGCTTCCGGATGGCCATCGAGCCGGCAGCCCTGCTTGAGCCCGGTTATCAGATCGATCACGCCGCGTTTGCCAAAGCCAGGCAGCAACAGCAGGCCATGCTCGATGGGGATATCCACACCTTGTCTCGTGCCCAACTGTTCGAGGTGGGCGCCCAGTTTCACGAACTGATCGTGCAGGGCTCCGGAAATGTTTTTTTCATCGATGCCATACGCCAGCAAAATCAACTCAGGCGTTTCATGGGCTACAAAGCCAACGTCGATCGCACTCGTCTTATGGCGCAATGCCAGGAACACATCCATTTGCTCGACCTCATCGAGTCTGATCGGCGTGAAGAAGCCGCGCAATTTCTCTGGAGGCATCTGGACGAAGTGGGCCGACTCAAGACTTATCAAGGCGTCACGCCAGATGATGATGGAATATAGAGTGCACCACTAACCCCCCATTACTGATCGAAGCTTCGTCAGAACGCTCTCCAATAATTCGCCAATCAGCTTAGCACGATTGTTTCTCTTCAATACAAGATACAAAAATACAGATACCCGCACCCTACAAAACGAAACCCTCGCAGAAATGCGAGGGCTTGTTGTTTCTGGGGTTTGGAAAGGTCTCAGTGCCCCGCACTCTGCCCGCCATCAACATGCAGGATTTCACCAGTAACAAAACCAGCGCTGTCCAGATAAACAACAGCCTGAGCAATATCGCTGATCTCCCCCATGTGCCCTACCGGGTGCAAATTCCCCAGCGCTTCGTGAGTTTCCTCACCATGCATTGGCGTTTTGATGATGCCCGGGGAAACCGCATTCACCCGAATCCCGCGCTTGGCGTACTCGATGGCCAGAGACTTGGTTGCAGCGTTCAAGCCACCCTTGGTCAATGAGGCCAGTACCGACGGCACGCCGTCGATGGCATGGTCCACCAGGCTGGTGGTGATGTTGACGACGTGGCCGCTGCCCTGTTTTTCCATCTCGGTGATCGCGAGTTGGGTGATGTAGAAGAAACCATTCAGGTTGACTGACAGCACCGCGGCGTAGTCTTCGTGGGTGTAGTCGGTGAACGGCTTGGCGACGAAGATTCCGGCGTTGTTGACCAGGGTGTCGATACGGCCAAAACGTTCGATCGCTTCACGGATGACTCGCTGGGCGATCGCCGGGTCGCCGATGTCGCCGGCCACGGTGAGAATGTCCGGATCGGTGGACGGCTGGATCGAACGCGAAGTGGCAACTATCTGGTAATCGAGATCACGGAAGGCCTTGACCATGCCTGCGCCGAGACCTTGGGACGCGCCAGTAATAACGATGACTTTTTTCGAATTGCTCATGATGAACCTCTACGAATAAACGACACACCACATCGGAGACAAAATCGATGGTGACGGTGTTATGACTGCCCCTGCGCCTCAGCCAGTTGCTTTCGGTACTGGGTGGTGGTGATGCCGGCATAGCCCCAGTTATCGGTGTCGACTTCTTCGATCACGATGTGGGTCAGGTCCGGACGCTTGTTGAGGACGCGTTCCAGGGTTTCAGTGATTTCGGCGATCACCTGAGCTTTCTGCTCTGAGGTAACACCGTCGCGGGTGATGCGTACGCTTACGAAAGGCATGGGAAATCTCCAGTGACCTTCTCATCGGAATGATGGGGAGGCGTTGGAGATCAATGTATGTGGTTGGTCTGGGGGGATAAAGGTGGGGGCGGGAACATCATTAGTGACGTGGTGTAATGAGTTCAAAGAGTGTTGTGCCTGGCCCAACGTCAATATAAAAGCCTTTTCCGCCCTAAACGCTCAAATTAATGCTGATCTGAGCACCCTCAGGCCAGTTTCCAATCTTTATGTTAAATTATGGCTGGCCAATAATTATGGCGTACCCATAAAAAGAGGTAATTGCATGAGCAGCATTTTTCAGCGCCCTGAACTGGCTGAACAGATGGCAAATCAGCTTCTCAATCCGGGTGTTCTCGATGAGGGTCTGCGCTCAGGTCTGTTTCTTTCCGGCCTGCGCAGGACCGGTAAAACGACTTTCCTGAGAAATGACCTCATCCCTGCCTTGGAAGAAGCGGGTGCTCTGGTCATTTACGTCGACTTATGGAGCGATACGCTAGCCAACCCTGCAACACTCGTGCATGACGCTATCCGTCAACGTCTGGAAGAACTCCAGACACCCGGCTCCAGTCTGCTCGAAATGCTCAAGCGTGTTAGCGGTGCGGATGTCGGAGCAGCCGGCTTCAAGTTTGGTTTCAAGCTCGACAGCATTGGCAATACAGGTGGGCCAACGTTGGCACAGGCGCTGACTGAAGTGGTCGATCAAGCGAAAACAGATTTGGTGCTGATCATCGACGAAGTGCAGCATGCCATTTCCTCCGACGACGGCAATCAGCTACTCCTGGCACTCAAAGCCACCCGTGATGCGATCAACCCACGCCCGAATACACCGGGCTACTTTCTGTTCATCGGAACGGGATCGCACCGAGCGCAAGTCAGTGAACTGACTGCAAAGCGGAACCAGGCGTTTTCCGGTGCAACGTCGGCGGCGTATCCGGTGCTGAAAGGGGATTACGTTGAGTACCTGCTCAACCGCCTCGCCATGACGGTGAAGAAGGAAAAGTTACCGTCTCTTGAGATTGCCATTGAGGCGTTCAATACCTTGGGGAATCGGCCTGAGGAAATGCTCAAGGCGCTGCGACAGCTCATGCAACAAGAAGGTGATCCAGATCTTTTCTTGCCAGTTATCGCCAGCACATTGCGCTCGGCTGCGGCCGGTATTGAGCTTGAAAAAGTTGAGCAACTGGGGAGTCTGGCTCAGGCTGTTTTCAACAAAATCGCATCCACGGAAGGCGACGCTCGGGGAATTTTCTCCACTGATGCTGCGGCTGAGTATTCGAAGACTGTAGGTCGTGAAGTACGTGTGGAAGAGATTCAACCGGTGGTGATAGCGCTGGTTGCCGAGAACATCATCATGCGACGTGGGCATGGGATTTATGCGATTACGGATCAGTTTGTTCAAGAGATTTGGTTGGAAGAACGAGCATTGATTGATGCTAGTTAGAGATGTATCACTGACGGCGACATGTGCACATTTCGGCGGTTTTTTCGAAGCCCAGACAGACGCCGACACACGGTCAAATACACCCGTTGACACCCGCCTCGCACGGGCAGAAAATTTAATCGAGAGCGCGAAACCGACTGCCTTCAGGTGGCGATAGTCGACGCTAGGAACCCCGTTGATGACCTGAAAATCAGTGCTTGGGTAACCTCTCCTCCCCTGCTTGAGGGAGCACAATATCAAGCACCTTTTCATGAAAGCAGCCTGATCAGGCTGCTTTTTTTTGGTTCTTCACGGAATCCCGGGAAACACAGAAACAAGAACGCCGATTTGATTGATGATGTTCGTGCGAGCAAACACATCTAACAAACCGGCGTTCTTATGCGCGATATTAATACTTTCCTTCCTTTTT
>NZ_FYEB01000005.1 GCF_900187445.1 Pseudomonas sp. Irchel s3b2 | reverse complement strand
ACCTTGGTCTGGTCTCAATACTGGATACGATCAACCGGCTTAGCTGCATAACCTGAACCGCCGTATACGGAACCGTATGTACGGTGGTGTGAGAGGACGGCGGATGTAAATCCGCCTCCTACTCGATCCTGCAGAATTACTCCCACATTTACTCCCACGGATATTCGCCCTGAACAATGCTCGCCCCCGCCCCGGCCAGAACGCCGTCATTGAGATCCTGCGCCTACCATGAAGGCATAATCCGTCGGAAAGGCCACCTAGAAACAGACGGCCTTATACACGAAAAGCAAGGGTTATACAGTTCACTCCGTGTTTGATCTGTGGCGTTCACAGATCAAATGTGGGAGCGAAGACGGCCTCCAGGCAACGAATCTTTCAGGCCTTCCACGCCCGCACATTCACCAGATTCCCCGGGCGCCTACCCGCCAGCGCCGCCAACAGGTTGTCCACCGCGCATCTGGCCATAGCCTCCCGTGTTTCATGGGTGGCCGAGCCGATGTGTGGCGTCGCCACCACGTTGTTCAACTGCAGCAACGGCGAGTCCTGATTCAACGGTTCGCGTTCGAATACATCCAGTCCCGCCGCGCGAATCTGGCCAGCGCGCAAGGCTTCGATCAGCGCTGCTTCGTCCACTACCTTGCCCCGTGAAATATTGATGAAGATGCTCTCGGGACGCATCAGGGCGAACTGTTCTGCGCCGATCAGCCCTGCGGTTTGCGCGGTCAGCGGCAACGTCAGGCAAACGAAATCGGCCTGTTGCAACATCTCCGGCAGGCTTCGATAGTGCGCATTGAACCGCTGTTCCACCGCCGGTTTCGGTGACTGGCTGTGATAAATCACCGGCATGCCAAACCCGAAATGCCCGCGCTGCGCGAGGGCCTCACCAATGCGGCCCATGCCAATGATGCCCAGGGTTTTACCGTGCACGTCGCTGCCGAAATGCGTGGGGCCGATATTGCGGGTCCAATTGCCTTCGCGAATCATGTTTGCCAATTCCACTACGCGCCGGGCCGTTGCCAGGATCAGTGCGAAACCGGTGTCGGCGGTGGTTTCTGTCAATACATCCGGCGTGTTGCTGAGCAGGATGCGCCTCTCGGTCAGGTATCGGATGTCGTAGTTATCGACACCCACCGAGACGCTGGCAATGGCTTGGAGGTTGGGTGCCAGATCGAGCAATTCGGCATCCAGCTTCAGGCTGGCACCCAGCAAACCATGGGCGCGGGGCAGGGCATCGCGCAGTTTGGCCAGACCCTGGGCATCAAGGTTTTCGATCAGCGTCACTTCGGTCTGCTCGTGCAGACGAGCCATCAGCAGCGGCGAGAGTTTCTTGTACAGGACGACCTGCTTTTTCATCTTTGAGATCTCAACTTCAATTCAGGAATGTGCCGTTGCGGTGCGCGTTACTGTGGCCGTGGGCCGTTCCCGATCGCTGGCGCCGGGCTTGAGGCAAATGGTCAGCAATACCGAAAACATCAGTGCGCCGCTCATCAACAGGTACGAGGCACCGGGCGAGCCGGTGGAGCTGTTCAGGTAACCGACCAGATAGGAGCCGCCAAAGGAACCGAGGGCGCCCATGCTGTTGATCAGCGCCATGGCGCCGCCCGCGACGTTGGCCGGGAGGATCTCCGGAATGATTGCGAAGAACGGTCCGTAAGGCGCGTACATGCAGGCGCCGGCAATCACCAGCAAGGTGTAGGACCACCAGAAGTGTTCGGCACCCAAGGCGTAGGAGCCATAGAAGGCAATCGAGGCAATCAGCAGTGGCGGCCAGACGAAACGTTTACGTTTTTGCAACTTGTCCGAACCCCAGGACACCAGCAGCATGCCGATCACCGCCGCCAGGTACGGCAGCGCCGACAGCCAGCCGGCCTGCACCATGTCCATCTGCGCGCCGGCCTTGAGGATCGACGGCAGCCACAACACGAAGCCGTACACGCCAATACTCCAGCAGAAAAACTGCAGTGCCAGGATGATCACTTTGGGTGAACGGAACGCTTCGGCGTAGTTCTTCACGGCCTTGATGCCAACCTGTTCGGCGGCCAGTGCGCTTTCCAGGTCCTGTTTTTCCTGATCGTTGAGCCACTTGGCTTGTGACGGACGATCATCGGCCAGGCGCCACCAGATGAATGCCCACAACACCGCTGGCAAACCTTCGACGATAAACATCCAGCGCCAGCTGTAATGCTGCACCAGATAGCCCGAGACCACCGACATCCACAGCATGGTCACCGGGTTGCCGAGGATCAGGAAGGTGTTGGCCCGCGAGCGTTCGGCGCGGGTGAACCAGTGGCACAGGTAGATCAGCATCGCCGGCATCACTGCGGCTTCGACCACGCCGAGCATGAAGCGGATAACGATCAGCCAGTAGGCATTGGAGACAATCCCGGTCAACGTCGCCAGGCTGCCCCAGAGGATCAGGCTGACGAAAATCAGCTTCTTCACACTGTGTTTCTGCGCGTAGATCGCGCCGGGTACCTGGAAGAAAAAGTAGCCGAGGAAGAACAGCGCGCCGAGCATCGACGACAGGCCTGGCGTGATCATCAGGTCTGCCGCCATGCCGGACGCGGCGGCAAACCCATAGTTGGCGCGATCCAGATACGCCAGGCTGTAGGTGATGAACACGATGGGCATGATGTACCACCAGCGGCGGGTGGCGAGCGTTGCGGTTTTCATGGTGGTGCTCCTGAGCTTGTTGTTTTTGTCGCAGCAGGTAACGGTTTGAATCTTTGGTGCCTTTACTGGCCTCATCGCGAGCAGGCTCGCTCATTGGATCTACGTTCGACACATATCCCCTGTGGGAGCGAGCCTGCTCGCGATGGCGGCCTCAAATTCGCTGACCATTTCGGATCGGGTCGGCAACCCCTCCATATCCCCCCGGCTCTGCACCGCCCGGCTGCCAATCCAGTTGGCGCATTTCACGGCCTCGGCAACGCTTTGGTTTTCCAACAGCGCGCTGATCATGCCGACGGCAAAACCATCGCCAGCGCCCACCGTATCGACCACTGTTCGCACTGGTACGCCAGCCACGAAACCTTGATCAAGGTGTGTGCGGTAGAAAGCCCCGTGTGGGCCAAGCTTGATCGCCACGGCCTCGGCGCCCTGGTCAAGGTAGAAGGCGGCGATGTCGGCCGGGTCTTCGAACCCGGTCAACAAGCGACCTTCGCTCAACCCCGGCAGCACCCAATGGGCGAGGGCGGCGAGGCGGTTGATCTCGGTGATCATTTGTCGTTCGCTGGCCCACAGGCTCGGGCGCAGGTTCGGGTCGAAGGACACACTGCGCCCGGCCTCGCGCATGCGGGTCATCAACTCGAACGACATTTGCCGCGCCGACTCCGACAGCGCCGGGGGAATGCCGGTGGCGTGCAGATGTCGGGCCTTGAGCAATTCGGGCACGATCGAGTACGGCGACAGGTGACTGGCCGCCGAACCACGGCGGAAGTACTCGACCACCGGATCGCTTCCATCGTCGGTGCGGGATTTGAGTTGAAAACCGGTCGGGTGGGCGGCGTCGATGTCGACGTGGCGGCAATCCAGGCCTTCTTTTTCCAGGGTGTCGACCACGAACCGGCCCAACGAGTCGGCACCGACACGACTCAGCCATGCCACGTTGAAACCCAATCGGGAAAGGCCAATGGCGACATTGCTGTCAGCCCCGGCAATGCGTTTGTGGAAAGCGCCGACACAGGCCAGATCACCAGCCTGTTCAGCGACGAACATCGCCATGGTCTCGCCGAAGGACAGAATATCGATCTCAGACATGAGCACTCTCCAGTTGCGACTGGCCAAGGTGGGCGAGGGCGGCCACGTGCTCAGTGGTCAGTTGTACCAGGTCATCGCCTTGCAGCGGATATTCCGCGGCCCGCATTACGCCATGGGCCATGTGCCGCAGCAGGTGTTCCCACTGTTGCAGGTCACTGATAGCGGGCGGGATAGCGACCAGTTTGCCGTCGGCACGGCGCGTGACCGCTTTGCAGTGCACATAACCGACGTGACGACCGAGCAACCGGGCAGCACTGGCGGCGGACTGGTCCTGCCAGTGCCAATTGCCGATATCGAAAGTCATTTTTATCGGCAATTTGTGCTGTTCGATCTCTGCGAAAAAACGCTGGAAGGGTTCAATGCGGCCGCCCTGCAGGGTCTGGTCGTTTTCCACCAGCAACTGCACGGCGCTTTCGCCCAGCACTCGGGTGAGGGTTTGCAGATCGCTGTTGTCGGTGAAATAGCCCAGTGACACCTTCAGCCATTTGGCGCCGAACGCCCGGGCGCGTTGCAGGGCCGTGACCAGCTCGGGATTGGGCCTGGATTGACCGGCCAGCCATAGCTCCATCGGCGATGAATACACGCTCTGCAGGCCTTGTGCTTGAGTGGCATCGGCCAGTTGAGCGGGGTCTTCGATGGTCAGTAATTCTTCGCGCCACTCAATGCCCGTGGCGCCGGCGGCGGCGAGAATCTCGATGAAACTGCCCTGGCCGCGTTGACGCACAAGATCGGCACCGTAGCTTGAAAGGCTGATGGAAACGGCTGGTTTGTTCATTGTTTTTCTACCTCTGAAACCGGTTTCATTTTTGTTCAAAAAAAATGGCTGTGAAGTCGTGCTGCTCTTCAGGGCCATTCCAGTCACCTGAAAACACCAAGGGTCGACCCCCGCACAATCAGCCGCGCGGAAAAATCCAGCATCCGTACCGCCCCGTCATCCCCGCGCAGCCGCTTGAGCAGACACTCAAATGCACTGACGCCCATCTCGGTGGTCGGCTGCGCGAGAGCGGTAATGCCGCTGCCCACCAACGGGTACCAGTCCAGGTCATCGAGGGCAATCAAGCCCACGTCATCGAACAGGTTGCACTTGAGTTCACGCAACGCATGGGTGCTGGCCAGCGCCGCAATTCCGTTCGCGCAAAATAGCGCCTTCGGGCCGGGGCCAGGCGTGTCGAGGAAGGCTTTGAATTGTGCGCTCAGTTCGCTGCCGGTTTCGATGTGCGTGCCGCGAAGCGCCGGGCGTTGCTCGATTTGCGCCTTGAAGCTGCTGACCCGTTCGATCCGCGAACTGGTGCCATCAAGCGGCTCGGTCACCAGCAACACATCGCGGTAACCGCGTTCTTCAAGGTGGTTGAGGCCCATGTCGATGGCCTGCGGGTTGTTCAGCCCGACCATATCGCTTTCAAGGTGCTCCACCTTGCGATCCATCAGCACCAAGGGCATCTCCCGGTGCAGGTCGTGCAACTCGTCACGGTGATGACCGAGGGTGTTCACGATCAAGCCTTCGATGTTGTACGAACGCAGCAGGGCCAGATGCTGGCGCTCTTGCTCGTCATCGCGATCGGTGTTGCACACCACCAGGCTATAGCCGTGCTGACGGCACGCGGTTTCCACTCCGTGCATCACGGCAATGGAATAAGGGTTGCGGATATCGGCCACCAGCATGCCGATCAGGCGGGTACGCCCGCGTTTCAGGCCGCGGGCCATCTGGTTCGGGCGATAGCCGAGTTCGGCAATTGCCTGTTCGATGCGCTGAGCAATGGCATCGGAAAGCAGGGCACGATCATCGCCAATGAACCGCGAAACGCTGGCCTTGGAGACCTTGGCGTGTTTGGCCACGTCGAGCATGGTCACGCGGCTGCGCTGGGCGGCGGAAAAATCGTTCACGGTCTGAAACCTTCTTATTGGATTTATCAGGTCGGGTACATTTAAAACATTGCTGAAACCGGTTTCAGGAAACAATAAAAAAAATGCGCCGTCAAGTGGAGGGTTCACGTACATACGGTTTAGATCGACGGGCGGCGATCAGATCCGCACGCTCAGCCAGGTTGAATCCAGCAACAACGCCCCGCGGTCTCCTGGACCAGGTTGTAGTGCCAACAGAAGCGGTGGGTTTCAAATACTGCGACTGACGGTCAAGAAGCGAATACGTGCAACACTGCTGGCTATTCGGGATGAGCTGAAACGCCGACGTCATGAGCCTGTTCGAGTCGTGGGTCAGTGGCTTACCCGGGTGGTCACGGGATACTTCAAATACCACGCGGTGCCCGGAAAAAGACCTGTCGTTAGCAGGTCGATCTTTCGAAGGTTTTCCGCTGTTGGTTGGCTCAGATGGCTGGCCTGTTGAGCCCGTGCAATCCTTCCTCAGGCATATTCTCGTGGAGTCCGGTGAGGCACGAAGCGAACTGACTTGGGAAGCCTACGGACGTCGTCTGTACGACTATTTCGCCTTCTTGGAAGCCAATGGCCTGGAATGAAGAGAGCCCTGCTAACGGTCTGAGCGTCCTATCTCGTTACCGGGACTGGTCTCAAGGCGAGCTGGGGCTCGATCCTGGCACGGCGAACAAGCGGTTGAATCTGATCGTTAGCTTCTACCAATGGGCTAGCCGCGCGCCAGGGAATGCTAGTGCTTCGGAGCGCGGGCATACCAACCGTAGATTGCGATGCCGGCATAACAGGTCGCTGGCACGCTCAATGCCATCGCGAGCGTCGAGAGGTCGGCCGCATACCCTGTCAATGGCGGAATAAATGCCCCGCCAACAATGGCGCAACAGAACAGGCCCGAACCTTCCGCCGCGCGATGACCGAGCCCTGCGGTCGCAAGGGTAAAGATCGTCGGAAACATGATGGAGTTGAACAGCCCGACGGCCAGCAGCGACCATCCGGCAACAACGCCTTGTGTGGTGGCAGAGATCGTCAACAGCACAATGACTGCCGTGGCGGCAAAGGCCAGCAGTTTCCCGGGCGCGAAAGTGCGCATCAGCGCCGAGCCGATAAAGCGGCCAACCAGGGCGCCACCCCAATAGAAGGCAACATGCTTGCCTGCGGCTTCGGCGGGAAGGGCCAGGGTTGTCGGCAGCATGAGGTAGTCGGTGATGAGGCTGCCAATCGTGACTTCGGCGCCGACATAGAGAAATATGCAAACGGTGCCGAGTGCAAAGCGCGGCTGCTTTAGAAGGTCGAGCGCAGCGAGTGGATTGAGACGTTCAGGTCTTGTTGACGGTTGCAGCTCATTTCTTTTCAGCCAGACGATCAAGGCGACGATGCAGATGAAGAGCGTAATGCTTGCATAGGTGTTGCTGATCACGCTGGCTTCCTGCGACAGGAAGGACGTCAGTTCTGCTGGCGACAATGCGGAGGTATCTACCGCATTGAGGGAACCCAGGATCAGTATGGCACCCAGGTAGGGTGCGACCGTGGTTCCCAGCGAATTGAACGCATGGCCGAGGGTGAGGCGGCTGGGGGCCATTGCGGCGGTTCCGAGTAGTGAAAGCAGCGGGTTCGCAACGACCTGAACGGTTGTCACGCCAATCGCAAGCACAAAGAGGGCGCCGAGGAAGGCTGGAAACAATGCGGACTGGGTGGCAGGAATGAAGAGCAGGCATCCACCAGCCATCAGCAGCAACCCGAGGACGGCCGCTCTCATGTAGCCGACTCGCGAAATGAGCAGGCCTGCGGGTATGGCGAAAATGAAATAGGCAAAAAAGAATGACGACTGCACAAGCATGGCCTCGGTATAGCTGAGGCTGAAGAGGTGCTTGAGTTTTGGCACCAGAACATCGTTAAGGCTGGTGATGCTGCCGAGGATGAAAAACAGCGCGAACACGTAGGTGCTCATCCGTTGGGTGTGGGGTGTTGCCAAACTGTTGGTGACAGTCGCGCTAGCACTAGCGTTCGTCATCACGGGCTTCCTCTTTCTTGTGATTGTTACTTTCAAGGAAAACTCTATCGAGTCTCAGGCACCTTGATAGTGAGACAGCGCTATCTTTGTGCGGTGAAGTACTCGCCAAAGGAGGGTGCGCTGCCATCTGATTTTTTGTCTGTAGCCGTTACCGCTCACCCAAAGTCCGGGGCCAGCCGTTAGAGGGCGCTACCTTAGTGCCTGACTTTTCGTTTGGCAAGCCGCTGGATCTCTTGGGGGTTATGCCGAGATAAGGGGTAAATTCGCTCATTTGGGCTGCAGCAGGGCCGTGGGCACTTGGACGCTCGAACTGGTTGTTCGCCGGGGCGCTACGCAGCGGTAAGCGGGCAGCTGCGATCATGAGCTTGATCCAGTCAGCCCGCCTGAATCGGCATGATTCTTACGCGTATCTCAAAGATGTGCTGACGCGCCTGCCGACGCAGCGAGCGAGTGAGATCGATCAACTGCTGCCACAGCATTGGGTCGCCGAGTGCAAAGGTCAGCGGTACGAAGGCCCGTAAAGACTTGCCTTGCTCGCCGCGCCACGAGCGTATGAAGGAGGTGAGCTGGCTGTAGCCACCCCCGTACCCCTCGGCCTTGATCTGTTCGAAGAGTGCTTTGGCACTCCTGCGGTTGTGCTTTGCCCGAAACGAATCGGCCTTGAGCGCCTGCTCCAGCGTCGCGTGAAATGGACTGAGTTTGTTGAAGGTTGCGCACCGTTGGTACGCCGGCTGAGTGGCTTCGGGCGCTCTGACCCATTTTCGAATGGCGTTTCTCGACAGCCCGGTACGCTTGGCTATCTGATGCAGCGACAGCTTGTCGCGGAAGTTCATCCGCCGAATTTTTCCCATCATTTCCATGCTGATCACCCTGTGTTCTCCTGCCCGGAAATTGAGCAGAAGCAGTTGAACACCTGGGGCAGTTTTCAGTCGGCAGAACAGCCTTTACTGGGTCAGTTTTCGGTCAGCGGCAACACGCCGATGACCTTGAGTCGAGCGAGAAGCTCTTGCACTCACCACTGACCCATCTTGTTGTCAGGCCCATTGATCAAGCTTTCGACGGGCTCCAGTCGAATGTTGGGTGTTTGCTAAGTGCCGGACTCGGATGGAATCAAAACGACTAGATCCGTATCGCCTACGCCGACACCCGCCTGCGAAAGCAGAGTTGTAACTTGGCCGCGATGATGGGTCTGATGGTTAAAGAAATGCATGATCAGGCTGTAAAAATCCTTATCGAACACTACACCCTTCATGTTTGCATAATTGAGGGGACCATCCAGATCGGACTCCGTAATGGATTGCGCCCATTGGATGATTATTCGATCGAGCCATTCTCGATACGCTGAGAGCTCTCGAAGATTAGAGAACAACAATTGATCGAGGCTTTTCGGATCAGGAAGCTGCCTCACCGCCGCCAGTGCAAAGTGGTTCGTCGGGTGCTGGGCGAATCGCTTCAGCCAGATCGTATCTCCGACCGCTAAGTGGTTTAGGGTCCCGAGAATAGAGCCAAAAAAAGCTTTCCTATCCGCCGAGAGCTCTTCATCGGACAAGCCCCTGGCTGCTTCATAGACCTTGGCGCTCATCCACTCGTTATAGGTTGCCATCAGACAGATATGGCTAGTGCGGCTCATCGTGTTCATCCTATGAGTGGGGATTTTGATAAGCGATCCTCGCTCATCTAAAGCCCAGTCTAGTGCTGGGCTTTGGTATTTCTGGTGGGCAGTATAAAGCCTGGGCGGGGCGAGCTAGATTTTAGTAGAGACGGCATCGTCAGCTCGGCAAGCACCGGGCTACGGAATCCGCGAGAGCGGGCGCTTCCGGATGGATGGTTGAATGTGTAACTTGTTGATACAAATATGAATCTGTATCATTTAGTTTCATATCAAGGGTGCGAGGGAGTGCATTGCCCATATAAAAATAAGGTCAAGGTAATGCTCAAAATGCTACTCGTGTATGGTCATCTGATTGCCACCTGTATTGCTCTGGGGAGGGTGTTACAGGCTGATCAAAAGCTATGGAGCTGGCGCAAGGACGTGTTGGGGCAGGTACAGCGTGAATATCTCGAGGAGACTCAAAAAATTGTCATGCTTGCGCTATTGGCTCTTTGGGGAAGTGGCTTGCTGCTGGTGCTCCAGGGTTACCTCGATGAGGGGAGCGCATATCTGCTCAATCAAAAGCTCTGGGCCAAGGTGAGTGTTGTCACGCTGCTTAGCCTGAATGGTGCTTTGTTGCATCGGATTGGTTTCCCGCTGCTGCAGAAGGCGCCCTTTGTCTCGTTACGTACCTCCGGCCGCACTCGCCTCGCTCTTTTGGGGGCTCTCTCTATGAGCGGCTGGTTATTTGCTGCTTTCCTGGGGGTAGCTCGAGCGTGGAACAACGTGCTGCCCTACTTACATGTGATGGGGGCTTTTGCCGTGTTCTCGTTGCTTGCTTGTGTAGTGGCGCTGATAGTCGCCAGTGCAGCAGGCGCCAGGGGGGATGAATGGTCACGTACCGGCAGCCAGTGAAGCCTGGTTATGCCGGACATTGATACGTGAACAATGTGCCGCCCGCTAAGGCGGCACAGGTGGATCAAGAGGTTGAGTATTCGAGATACAGCCTTTCGAGAGCCTCTTGGTACTTATCTCCCTTTAACGTTTTTTTCAGCACGGTCAGGGCTTCGAGCGCTGAAGCCGCAGCCAGCGCCTCGTTTTCTCCCCGGTAGGCGGCGCGCAGTCTTGCTGCTGCAATTATCGATTCTTCAGTCGTTGGCATGTGATTGCCCTCGAAGGATTGAATCTCACTGATAGTCGCAACCTTCAACGATTTCAAGGTAAGCGGCTGTAACGTCGTAAGCGTCTGCCAAAGTCACCTTGCGTAAACTAGGCAGACGCTTACCTGGCATAGGCATTACATGCCAATCTGACGCGCAACATCGTCGTTTTATAGATTTAATTCCGCTGGAAACGCCATTTTTCGTTCACCAGATCCTTGCCCTCAATATGCATAGTGCCGGTGAAGGTTTGGCCGGAAAATATGACATTTTCGCCGCTCACCTCGTAGGTACCGCTGGCTCCGGTGGCAAATGAGAAAGTCTCCTTTCCGAGCGTGACTTTGATGCCTTTAACTGGTCCTTCCGTGGTGGTGTAAGTGCCTTCAATTGACTTGCCGCAGGCAACGAGGAAGGTTGCAGCCAGCAGTACTGCTGTTGGTCGGAGGTATGAGCGAATGTTCATAAATCTTCAAGATCCTTTTGGATGATACCGTGTTCCGTAGCTAAACAGATTCATCGGTCAGCGTACGCATTGCGTGATTTTTAGCCGTCTGCGTCGGTAAATTAAGCGATGAGATAGAGTTTTTTCAGGGTGGCTGCCAAGGATAGCCCCGCTTGCAGTGCTAAGCCAGACTGAGGAAGCCGTGGCTGCCTCAGTCGACTTGCCCGTTCGGAGCCCCAGTGGTTTGGTGGCTCGTTTCGGTTTGCTCATCTGTGGTAGCCCCGGCACTCAGCTGGTCGAGCAAGTCTTTTGCGAGGCCTCTAGATCTCAACGTTTGGCGAGTGACCATCAGAGGTAGCTCTTGAGGGGACTCATCATCCCCGTCGAGGAAAATAGGCTCTTGCAGATTACCAATTTCGTTCATTCCAATGTAAGCGTCTGCTAATCACACCTTGCGACCTTGGGCTTTTAGCTGGCGCTACTCCTTGGATAAAAATCGTTCGGTGATCATCGCCACCGCCTGCGCCGGAGACGTCAGGGCTGTGTCTATATTAAACGGAGCGCTTTCCCACGCCTCGTATTCATGATCCAGTACAGACTGCCAGGTTGGTGGAGTCAGCCCAGGAATATCAATCTTTCTGGTTTCTACCCGGCGCTGGTGTTCATGTTTATCAGAGCAGATCACTTGGATGTTCACTAATGGAGCACCAGAGCGTGTGGCGATATCGCTCCACGCCTTTCGGCTTTCGATTACTGGGTTAACACAGTCAACTATGACCGTGCTGCCAAAACGAAGATTGCTCAGAGCAAGCTCATTGGCGACCATGTAACCGCTCCGCCCTACGTCTTGTGCAAGAGCACCGGAGTCTCGAATAGCCTGCTCAATCGTATCGATCCGCAGATACACGGCACTTGTTCTGGTGGCAAGGTCACTTGCGATAGTCGTTTTTCCGGTACCTGGAAGGCCGCTGAAGACAATGAGCATTCTATGTCCTTAGGTTAGTGAGTTAACCCAGTTTAGGTGGCTGCCAGTTATGCGGCAGCAACTGGTCGATTTCACTCGCCCGCTGTGTCGGCAGCCGCGTGAGAACATCCTTCAAAAAAGCATACGGATCATGCCCATTCAACCGCGCAGACTGGATCAAACTCATGATCGCCGCTGCCCGTTTGCCGCTGCGTAGCGACCCTGCGAAGAGCCAGTTCTTGCGACCCAACGCCCATGGTCGGATCTGGTTCTCGGACGGATACGTAACGTCATTCTTTAACTCGTACTAATCTCTTGTCGAGCGTATTGGCGAGACACATTGCTTCATCGCTCAACGACTTGCAAAAGGCGTCGACGAAGCTAGAGGAGGGGCGATAATCGGGCCGGATCAACATAACGCGATAGGGAATGGACACGTTGATCTGCCGAATGGCCAATCCTCTGCCTGACTCATCCACTGCGGTCAACGGGTTGATAATCGCCACCCCCAACTGTTGTCTGACCATGGCACAGACCGATGCAGCATTGGTGGTTTCGATGACGGTGTGCCGATTGACTCCGGCCTGACGAAAGTGTTCATCAAGGGTTTGACGATAGATGTCCAGACCCGAAAAGTTGATGAAATCGACGCCGCGAAAGTCTTCCATTACCAGGAGCGACCGGGATAGCAAAGGATGGCCCTCCGGTAGAATGCAGACCATGTCGGAACAAAAGAGCAATTCCCCTTGAGTACCTCGTGGTACATGCTCGCCCTCGGTCAATCCGAGGTCGTAACGCTGGGCGCTGAGAGACTCTTCCAGTAAGGGTGATTCCTGTGCCGCAATGCTCAAGCCTATGCCGCTATGCTGTTGTTGAAAGTGCTTACAGACCTTGGGCAACAGCGTCTGGGAAAACAACGGAAGGCAGGCGACGCTCAGTTGGCCATGTTCGAAGCGACGGATCGACTGTGCAACGCTGTTGATTCGTTCCAACCCGATGTAGGAGTGTTCAACCTCTTCGAGCAGCATAATGGCCTGAGCCGTCGGTACCAGCCTCCCTCCCTCTCGATCAAACAGCCTAAGGCCAGAGATACTTTCAAGCCGCGCCAGTTCCCGGCTGACCGTCGGTTGGGAAGTAAATAGCAAGCGGGCCGCTCCGGTAACACTCCCCGCCTGCATGATGGCGCGGAAGACTTCGATATGCCGTATGGAAATTCCCACCCCGGGCCTCCGTCAATTGAGCAATCCCCATATCAAAACTGAATCGACCCACAAAGAATAGATATTTTATTGAATGCTGGGCGATCGACATGATGGTTTCTCTCTTTACCTCAGATTGAATACCGCATGCCCAACCATTCCGCTTTCCAGCAATTAGCCGAAACTGCAAAACAGCACGGGACCCCGCTCTGGTGTTATGACGCCCAGACCATCAGGGCACGCGTCGACCAACTGCAAGGCTTCGATGTCATTCGATACGCGCAAAAAGCCTGCTCCAATCTGCATATTCTCCGTTTGATCCGTGAACAAGGCGTGCGGGTCGATGCCGTATCATTGGGGGAAATCGAGCGTGCGTTGCTCGCTGGATACAGTCCTGCCGGTGACCCGGCGGGCATTGTTCTGACCTGTGATCTGTTCGATGAAGCGACATTGCGACGGGTCGTCGAACTGAACATCGAGGTCAATACCGGCTCGATTGACATGCTCCGTCAATTGGGCAAAGCGTCTGCGGGCCATCGCGTCTGGCTGCGGATCAACCCAGGGTTTGGCCACGGTCATAGCCGCAAGACCAATACCGGCGGTGAAAACAGCAAGCATGGAATCTGGCATGACCAGGTTCAGGAAGCGCTCGGCGTGATTCGGCAATTCGGGCTGAAACTGGTGGGATTACACATGCATATTGGTTCAGGTGTGGATTACGCGCACCTTGAGCAAGTGGCCTGTGCAATGGTCTCGGCCGTGAGGGCACTTGACCACGATATCGAAGCATTCTCCATAGGTGGGGGGCTTTCCACGCCTTATCGTGTTGGGGATGAGCCGGTGGATATCCAGCGTTATGCGAACGCATGGCGCCAGGCCAAACAGGACATCGAGGCTTTTCTCGCTCACCCGGTACGGATGGAGATCGAGCCCGGTCGATTCCTGGTAGCCGAGTCAGGCTATTTGGTTACCGAAGTCCGCGCAGTAAAAAAAGTCGGTAGCCGAAACTTCATCCTGGTGAACGCCGGCTTCAATGACCTGATGCGGCCAGCCCTCTATGGCGCCTATCACCAAATGACCTTGCTGGACTCCCAGGGTGTCCCGGTCAGTCGTCCGAAGCACCTCTGTGTAGTGGGAGGCCCCCTGTGCGAATCCGGCGATATTTTTACGCAGGATGAACAGGGTGTCACACCCCGTTTGCTACCTGAAGCGCAGGTTGGCGACTTGCTGATCATGCACGATACCGGCGCGTACGGCGCCTCCATGTCATCCAATTACAACAGCCGCACACTGTTGCCGGAAGTATTGATCGAGCAAGGGCAAGCTAAATTGATTCGACGCCCGCAACCATTGTCTGACTTGTTGGCCTTGGAATTGGGGCTTTAAGTGATTCCTGCCACGATATCGTCGGTGATGTCGAATCTATGACAGCTACTACACCTATTACCTCGATTTGGCATAAAGCGTCTTCCTGATTAGACGGGCACCGCAACTCTTCCAGGAGAGGCATTACGCACGCCTCTCCTGGTTGCCAAGGCAATATTCAGCTTTGCACCGCGCTAACCGCACCGGTTACCGTGGATTTATTCTGAACGGTCCTATACAGCAGGCTGGACACCATGAATCCAATAATCGCCAACAGGCTCATCAAGCTGAAGACATAGTTGTAGCCTTGCTGACCCGGGAAATGGTCGAGGATGGCGCCGTAGATGACGTAAGCGAACATGCCCGGTGCGTAGCCGATCAGGCAGCCGATACCGAACGCTGAACCGGTGATGTGCGAAGGGATGCCGACTTCACCCATGGGCGCCCAGAACACGCCGCGCATGGAAAATACAATCAGCGCGAAGGACAATGTGGCTGCCATGCCCGCATAGATAAAACTCGGGCTTTTCGGGATCAGCATGATCACGCCCATCAGCGGCAGCAAGGCCAGGAATGCCCACTTCAGGTAGCGGCTGGTGCTCTTGAATTGCTTGTCGGCAATGAAACCACCGGCGGGGCCACCGAGGATCTTGAGGAAGTACTGATTGATGATGCCGTAGGCGCCCACCAGTGCCACGGGCAGTCCGTACATTTCCTTGAGGTAGGGAATGAAATAGGTCAGGCCACAGTAGACGATGTAGACCATGAACACGTTGAGGCTGACCAGCCAGATACCCGGCACCTTGATGGCTTCGAACAGATTCGCCAATCCGTTCTTCGGCTTGTCGGTCGACAGCGCGCTGCCGCCCTTGAGCAGGAACCAGGTCAGGGTTCCGGCAAGAATGTCGATGACCGAGTAGAAGAGGATTGCCGATTTCAGCCCGGTTTCACCGGAGCCCATGGCGACGAATACGCCCAGCGCCGAAAAAGCCACAAGCGTGTCAATGACGCCACGCCCACCTTCCAACAGTCCAAACAACCGACCCTGTTCCTGGTCGTCGCCCAGGTTGCGGATGGCCTTGAGCAGCGATGGCCAGAAGAAGCAGTCGGCACAGACGGCCAACAGGCTGAACACGATCAGCAGATTGCTGAAAGGCGGAAAGGTCGCCAGATACAGCCCCAGGCCACCGGTACCAATCAGACCGATGGGGATCAGTTTGCGTGTGTCGTAGCGGTCCGCCAGAAGACCACCGACGACAAACAGCGCGGTGGCGACAATGGCGTTGGCGCTCAACAGCAAGCCGATTTCGGTATGGGTTAATCCCATGAACTCTTGCATGGGCACATAGAAGGCGTCCTTGAGGCTCGACAGCTTGTAGATGGTGCCACCACCGAGGATGAGAATCAGGAATCTGAGCCATTTGGCCTTGTCACGAGTTGTCATTATTGTTCTCCAGGCGTGTTCGGGTAAGCAGTGTTGGTTGTCGCGTCAGGTTCAGGCGTTTTCGCGGTTGTTCAGGGTCAACTCGGCCAGAGTTCGGAACTCGGCCAGCAGGCCTCGCACATAGGCGACCTGGTTGTTCGCCCAGCGGTGTTCGTCGGCGAGCATTCGTTCGAGCGAGTAGCCGTCCGGGAGTGGCGTGTCACTCATTTCCCGGTACGCAATGAATGGATCGGCAGCCTCAGAGGTCTGGCGGAACGCCGGGGCGATGTAGTGGTTTTCCTGCTCAAGAATGAACGCGATCACTTGCGGGGTTGAGTCGCCGAGCATCAACAGTTCGAACAGCATGCGGGCGCTTGGCAGATCGTCTTCGTCGCTGCCCTGCAGCACGCCGTAATGACCGAAGCCGTTTTGCTCGGGGACGATGCGCACACCCTTGAGGTGGGTCTGGCGTATGTGCGGCGCCAGGGTCCGCAGCGCCGGTAGTGGCTGTTCGCAGGCGTTGATCATGTTGCCGAAGTCGAACAAGGCATGCAGCCGTGGGTGGTTTAGCCGGTTCAGCAGTTGCGCGATCTCGCCGCTCTTGAGTTCTTCATGCTGCTCGAAGTCGAAGTACAGATCGTGCTTGTCGGCCTGCTGCGCAAGGTAATGCAGATCGGATTCAATGACGTCCATGACCCTCGACAACGCGCCCTCGTAGCGTGAGTAAACGCGGATGTTGCGCACACCCAGCGCCTTGGCAATGGCGATCACTTGATCGACATCTTTTTTCAGCGTGCTGCTGATTTCCAGATGCACATCCAGTGCGAGCGTATTGGCCTTGTCGGCAAACGCTTGCAACTGAGCGGGTGTCATTTGACTCAGGCTGTTTTCCTCGCCGTCCAGCAAGTGCAGGCTCAGACCTTGCAACTCGTGGCGATAGGCGAAATCCAGCAGATCGGCCGGCGTGACACGGCCATGGGTGAGGTTGGTCAGCAAGGGATAAGCATGAGCAAACATGCGCATCTGCCCAAGGCGGTCGAGCAGTTGACGGGCCAGTGCTTCAGTCAGTAGCGGAGGCGTTCCGGCCTCGGCAGCCTTGTGGCTGAGCAAGGCATTGAATCGCTCTTGGATCTTATTGTTCATTCGAGTCGTTCCTGGTTCAGACGCCGGGTCTACCGGCGCAGCCTTTATCGCGCCAGTCAGGAACTCTCGATAGATCCATTATCAGTTAAATCATAAGACCACTTGCCTTGCTTCAAGTGGCCTGCTGCAGGTACCCCATTTTGCTCAAGGCCCGGGCCAGCGCTTCGACACGCTCCTTGGCCTGGTCCTCAGGCGTGCCGGCAAATCCGATGAGCAGGGCTGGTGGCAGGACATGCTCAAGGCAGTAATCGCTCAAGGCATAAGTGTGGATGTTGTGCCGGGCCAGTTCCCTGGCGATGGCGTCGTCATCAAGCGTGGGTGGCAGCCAGGCGATCAGGTGCATGCCGGCTTCCACCGGGGTGATGTTGAAGAAGCCGCCCAGCTGTTGCTGAAGTTGCTCGACCAATGCTTGCTGGCGAGCCTGGTACAGCGCACGCATGCGGCGGATGTGCCCGAGGAAGTGGCCTTCGCGCATGAAGTCCGCCGTCGTCGCCTGGAGAAGCGTGGGCGGGCTGCGATCCATCACCGCGCGCAGGGTACAGAAGGCTTCGATCAGGGCTTGCGGCAATATCACATAGCCCAGTCTGAGTGAGGGGAAGAGGACTTTGCTGAAGGTGCCGACGTAGATCACTCGAGCCATCCGGTCCATGGCATAGAGCGCCGGGAGGAGGCGGCCGCTGTAGCGCAACTCACTGTCGCAATCGTCCTCGATGATCCAGCTCTGATACTGCGCGGCCCAATCGATAAGTGCCTGGCGCCGCGCATAACTCATGGTCACGCCCAAGGGATGCTGGCGAGACGGCGTGGTAAACACCAGGCGGGCGTCAGGGCACCGAGCCAGGCCTTGCTGGATATCGATCCCCTGTTCGTCGATACGCAACGGGACCACCAGACCACCCTGAGCCTGGAGCGCGATTCGCGCCGCGATATGCCCCGGATCCTCCATCCATACGCTGTCCTGTGGATTGAGCAAGAGCATGCCCAGCAGGTTAAAGGCTTGCTGGGCGCCGGAAACGATGACCACCTGCTCGGCACTGCAGTCGATTCCACGGGCATCAAAGACGTATTCAGCAATCGCCTTGCGCAGGGCCAGCAATCCTTGCAGCTCGCCATAGCCGAGCATGGCCTTGGTTGGCTTGTGCAGGTGGCGATTCATCAGACGTTTCCAGACAGCTTGCGGGAACGCGTCGTAAGCGCTGTGGCTGGGCAGGAATGAGGTTGGGCTCCCGGCGGCCCAGCCGGAATAGGAAACACCTTGGAAATGACTGCTGCGCAGCGACAACATGGACTGGCTCAGGTCGGACAGGCGCGGTGGCTGGCGCTGCTGCTCTTCGTCGGCCATCCCTCGACGCTCCCACTCATCGCCGACATAGGTGCCCGCCCCGGTGCGCGAGGCCAGGAAACCCTCCGCAATCAGCTGATCGAATGCATTGAGGATGGTGATCCGCGACAGCGCCAGCTCTTTGCTCAGGGTCCGCGTCGATGGCAGGCGCACGCCCCCTTGCATTTTTCCGCTGAGAATCTGTTTGCGAATCTGCAAATAGAGTTGGCGGTACAGGGGGATGGCGCTGGCACGGTCCAGCTCGATAGCCGACAGCAGCAAACCTGCAGGGGATTTCATTACATGCTCGTCTGGAGGGAGGGTGGTTTGACCTGGAACACCATGTACCGATATGCGCAGGGTATCGAGAGGCACTGGATAAGTCATCCACCGCAGGCAGTGATGCAACGCGCACTGTCATCAAATGAAAAGCCATTGTCGTCTGATGAGAAGCGACTCACCAGACGGCGTCCTACAGTCCAATCAGCGCAATTCGACGCAGCACGCCCAACTGAGACTGGAGAATAAGAAAAAATGGCCAAAGCCGTACGCTTCTACGAAACCGGTGGTCCCGAAGTCCTTCGATATGAAGAGGTTGAAGTTGGAGATCCCGGGCCAGGTCAGGTTCGTCTTCGTCATGTGGCGGTCGGCCTGAACTATGCCGACACCTACTTTCGCAATGGCACTTATCCGATCCCGATGCCCAACGGCATGGGGGTTGAAGCTTCCGGTGTGGTCCAGGCCATCGGCGAGGGGGTTACCAATGTACGCGTGGGTGATCGCGTCACCTACACCGGTTTTCTCAATACATTGGGTGCCTACAGCACCGAGCGTCTGATCCCGGCCGCGCCGCTGATCAAACTGCCGGAAACCATCAGTTTCGAAACCGCCGCGGCCATGACCATGCGCGGCTTGACGTCCTCGTACCTGATGCGGCGCATTTACGACTTCAAGGCCGGCGACAGCATTCTGCTGCACGCCGCCGCCGGTGGCGTGGGCCTGATCGTTTCGCAGTGGGCCAAGCTGCTCGGCCTGAACGTCATTGGCACCGTGTCCACCGAGGCAAAGGGTGAAATTGCCCTGGCCCATGGCTGCGAGCATGTCATCAATTACAGCCATGAAGACGTCGCCCAGCGCGTTCGCGAATTGACCGATGGCGTGGGTGTTAATGTGGTGTTCGACAGTGTCGGCAAGAACACCTTCATGGGCTCGCTGGATTCGCTCAAGCGTCGTGGCCTGATGGTCTGTGTCGGCACGGCGTCTGGCCCGATCCCGGCCTTCGATCCGGTGATGCTGGCGATGAAAGGCTCGTTGTTCCTGACCCGTCCGGCCCTGGCCGATTACATCGCCGATCCGGCGGAAAAAGCCGCCTTGGCCGGCGAACTGTTCGACCACGTCGGCAGCGGTCGGATCAAGATCGAGATCAACCAGCACTATGCTTTGCAGGATGCCGTCCAGGCCCATCGCGACCTGGAATCACGCAAAACCACGGGCTCATCGATTTTCGTCATTTAAGGGAGTCGTCTGCCATGAAAGTCGAACAATTGACCTGCAGCATTGGCGCGGAGCTGGTGGGCGTCAACCTCGCCGACGCGGTGCATGACGACGGTCTTTTTGCCGAGATTCGTGCTCAGTTGCTCAAGCATCGGGTGGTGTTCCTGCGTGATCAGGACATCACGCGCGCTGAACATGTGGCCTTCGCCCGCCGCTTTGGCGAACTGGAAGATCATCCGGTGGCCGGCAGTGATCCGGATCATCCAGGGCTGGTGCGCATCTACAAGCGGCCGGACCAGCCGGCCGACCGCTATGAAAACTCCTGGCACAGCGACGCGACCTGGCGCGAGGCGCCGCCGATGGGTTGCGTGCTGCGCTGCGTAGAGTGCCCGCCGGTGGGCGGCGACACCATGTGGGCCAACATGGTCGAGGCTTATGCGCGCTTGCCGGAAGACGTGAAGTTGAAAATCGCTGACCTGCGTGCCCGCCACAGCATCGAAGCGAGTTTCGGTGCCGCCATGCCGATCGAAAAGCGTCTGGCGCTCAAGGCAATGTACCCGGACGCCGAGCACCCGGTGGTGCGCACCCATCCGGAAACCGGCGAAAAGGTGCTGTTCGTCAACGCCTTCACTACGCACTTGAGCAACTACCACACACCCGAGCGGGTGCGCTTCGGTCAGGACGCCAATCCTGGTGCGAGCGATCTGCTGCGCTACCTGATCAGCCAGGCCTACATCCCCGAGTATCAGGTGCGCTGGCGCTGGAAACCCAACAGCATCGCCATCTGGGACAACCGCAGTACCCAGCACTACGCCGTCATGGATTACTCGCCGTGCCATCGCAAGATGGAACGCGCCGGCATCATCGGCGACAAGACTTACTGATCGACCGCCGCTGCATTCGCACTCGTAAACACGCCTGCCCGGCACGATCCAGGGTGGGCGGAACAATCATAAGAATAGGAGTAACTCATGCAATTCTTCGACGATTCCCTGCACCCGGAAAACATGGAGAAAGTGGTCATTACCGTGGCCCCGTATGGCCCCGAGTGGATGCCGGAAGATTTTCCCGAAGACATCCCGCTGACCATGGATGAGCAGGTACAAAAAGCGGTCGATTGTTATGAGGCAGGTGCCACAGTCCTGCACCTGCACGTGCGTGAATTGGACGGCAAGGGTTCCAAGCGTCTGTCCAAGTTCAACGAGTTGATCGCCGGTGTGCGTGAAGCTGTGCCGGACATGATCATCCAGGTCGGTGGTTCGATTTCATTCGCCCCCGAAAGCGATGGTGAAGCGGCCAAGTGGCTGTCTGACGATACTCGCCACATGCTGGCCGAACTGACACCAAAACCGGATCAGGTCACGGTGGCCATCAACACCACCCAGATGAACATCATGGAGCTGTTGTATCCGGAGTATCTGGAAGGCACGTCCCTGGCCAATCCTGCCTATCAGGCGGCCTACAGCGAGATGACCGTACCGGCCGGCCCGGCGTGGGTCGCCGAGCACCTCAAACGCCTGATGGACAACGGCATCCAGCCGCACTTCCAACTGACCGGCATGCATGCCATGGAAACCCTTGAGCGCCTGGTGCGCAAGGGAGTGTACAAGGGACCGCTGAACCTGACCTGGATTGGTATCGGCGGCGGTTTCGATGGCCCCAATCCGTTCAACTTCTTCAACTTCATCCACCGCGCGCCAGACGGTTGCACCCTGACCTCCGAGTCGCTGCTGAAAAACGTCATGCCGTTCAACACCATGTCGATGGCCATGGGTATGCACCCGCGTGTGGGCAATGAAGACACTATCATTGATCACAAGGGCGATCGTTTCGGCTCAGTTGCGCAGATCAAGCAAACCGTACGCATCGCCCATGAACTGGGTCGCGAAATCGCCACGGGTAAAGAAGCCCGCGAGATCTACCGCATCGGTGTGCAGTACCAGAGCATCGAAGAAACCCTGTTGGCCAATGGCATGGCCCCCAACCGCAAGGCCGGGCAGAAAGGTGTGCCGCAACGCGGCTGATCGGCAGACGACGCGGGAGGTCAATGGCCTCCCGCTCGCTGCACTGCAACACGCTTGATAACAACAATAAAACGAAGCTTTGAGGAGGCTGCATGGCCTTTCACCCAATCGCCGCAGACGATGATGACTGCAGTGGCGTCGGCGTTGCGCGCAAGTATGCCTGGATCGTCTTTGCACTGACGTTCGGCTTGTTGATTTCCGATTACATGTCGCGCCAGGTGCTGAACGCGGTGTTCCCGATGCTCAAGGGCGAGTGGGCCCTGAGCGACGGTCAGCTCGGCCTGCTCAGTGGCATTGTCGCCCTGATGGTGGGGCTGCTGACAATTCCCCTGTCATTGCTGGCGGATCGTTTCGGCCGGGTCAAGAGCCTGGCGCTGATGGCGTTGCTGTGGAGTCTGGCGACGCTGGGCTGCGCATTGGCGCAGGACTACCAGCAGATGTTCATTGCACGGTTCATGGTTGGCGTCGGCGAAGCGGCGTACGGCAGCGTCGGCATCGCGGTGGTGATTTCGGTGTTTCCCAAACACCTGCGTGCAACCCTGGCCAGTGCGTTCATGGCGGGCGGCATGTTCGGTTCGGTATTAGGTATGGCGCTGGGCGGGGCAATCGCCGCCAAGCTTGGCTGGCGCTGGTCGTTTGCCGGCATGGCGCTGTTTGGCCTGGTGCTGGCGGTGCTTTACCCGATCATCGTCAAGGAAGCACGCATTGCGCCGCAACGTGCCACTCAAGCGGCGAACAAAGCGACTGCCGCGGTCAAGCGGCCGTTGCGTACGCTGTTTTCCAGCCGCTCGGTGATCGCTGCCTACATCGGCAGTGGCTTGCAACTGTTCGTCGGTGGCACCGTGATTGTGTGGATGCCCAGTTACCTCAATCGTTATTACGACATGGTCACGGACAAGGCGGGCGGCGTCGCGGCGATCATCGTGCTGTGCAGCGGTGCGGGAATGATCCTGTGCGGCATGCTCAGCGATCGACTGTGTCGCCATTCGCCGGAGCGCAAAGTCGCTTTGGCCATCGCCTATTGCCTGGGCAGTTGTCTGCTGTTATCGGCGGCGTTCGCCCTGCCGGCAGGGCCTGTGCAATTGCTGCTGATCTGCCTGGGCATGTTGATTGCCGCCGGCACGACCGGCCCTTGCGGCGCCATGGTTGCCAACCTGACCCATTACTCTGTGCATGGCACGGCCTTCGCCACGCTGACCCTGGCCAACAACATGCTGGGGCTGGCGCCTGGGCCGTTCATTACCGGCAGGGTGTCCGATGTGATCGGCTTGCATGCTGCTTTTCAACTGGTGCCACTGGTCAGCATCGCGGCAGCGTCCGTGTTCTTTTATGCCAGGTGTCATTACCACAAAGATATTGCCCGCCTTCAGGGGCAGAGCCTTCCTGACCCCGTCAGCGAAGCCGGGTTAGAGGTGAAGTTGTGAGTCATCGTTTACGTATTGATGTGTTTTTCGATTTCATCTGCCCCTGGTGCCTGATCGGCAAACGCCAATTGGAGCATGCGCAGGTACAGTTTCGCAGTCGCCAACCGGATGTGCAGATCACCACGGTGTGGCATGGCGTGCAATTGCTGCCACAGTTGCCGGTAGAAGGTGAACCTTTCGCCGATTTCTATCGCCAGCGTCTGGGCAATGCCGACGCTGTGGTCATGCGGCAGGCTCAGGTGCAGCAGGCCGCCAAGGCAGTGGGGGTGTCCATCGACTTCAGTCGCATAACCACCATGCCCAATACCGCAGACGCCCATCGGCTGTTCGAGCGTGTCAGCGTACTGGGCAATCCTGCCCGGCGTGACGCCTTGCTCGAGCGTCTGTTCGCCGCTTATTTCCAGAAGGGCGAAGACCTCGGTTGCCGTGAAACCTTGCTTGCCATTGCCCGGTCCTGCGGCATTGATGCAGAAACGGTAGCCGACTGCCTGAAGGGCGACGCCAGTCCCTTTGACGGATTCCCCGGCGCCGCCAGTGGTGTACCGTGTTTTCAGTTCGACCGTCGGATGACGGTGGTGGGCGCGCAGCCTGCCGAAGCGCTACTGAAGGCCATGAGCGACGCCTTGAAAGAAAGTGCTCGTGAGCGTCAGCCGGCATGACTCGGCGCATTCCCGTACCCGCTGGCAAACACCCGCAGGCCGGTGGTCGTGCGCTGTTCGAGTTCGATGGCAAAAGCCTGGCGTTATTCAACGTCGAAGGTGACTTGTTCGCCATCGACGACAGCTGCCCCCATCAGGGCGCTTCGCTGTGTGGCGGGCGCCTTGAGGGGCGGGTGATTCAGTGCTGCGCCCATGGCCTGCGCTTCGATCTGCGCAGCGGTTACTTGCTCAATTCAACCCAGCTCAAAGTCGCCAACTACCCGGTCGAGATCATCGACGGCCAGGCATTCATCGTCATCGTCCCCGAGGAGTCCGCGCCATGAGCGCCATCGCTCTTACCCGTATCCACAGCCGAACGCGTGAACTGGCGCCAGGTTTTGTCGTCAGTCTGATCGTGGCGGCGGCCGCGTCCTTTTTGTCCGAGCATTACGGCGCACCGGTGATGCTGTTTGCCTTGCTGTTGGGCATGGCGCTCAACTTTTTGGCCGGTGATGGCGTCTGCAAGGCCGGCATCGAGTTCACTGCACGCACCGTGTTGCGCATTGGTGTGGCGCTGCTGGGCATGCGCATCACCCTCGAACAGATGGTGGCGCTGGGCTGGAAGCCTGTGGCCCTGGTGGTGCTTGTGGTGGTGGTGACGATCGGCGTTTCGGTGATCGCGGCCAAGGCGCTGGGATTCCAGCGTTTGTTCGGCATGCTCACCGGTGGGGCCACCGCGATTTGTGGTGCGTCGGCCGCGTTGGCGCTGGCGGCGGCATTGCCGAACCATCCGCAGAAAGAACGCGCGACGTTATTCACGGTGATCGGGGTGTCGGCGCTGTCGACCCTGGCGATGATCGTGTACCCGATGATTGCCAATTGGCTGTCGTTGTCGCCGCAAGTGGCGGGCGTGTTCCTCGGCGCCACCATCCACGATGTCGCCCAGGTGGTCGGTGCCGGTTACAGCATGTCCACCGAGACCGGCGATACGGCCACAGTGGTCAAGCTGATGCGGGTTGCCATGTTGCTGCCGGTGATCGTCTGCGCCGCGATGATTACCCGCATGCAGGGAGCCGACCCGACCGGCAAACGACCGCCGCTGCTGCCATGGTTCGCCGTCGGGTTTCTGATTCTGGCCTGTATCAACAGCACCGGCTGGATAGCCCCGGTGGTGCAGGGATCGGTCAATGAATTGTCGCGCTGGTGCCTGGTGGTTTCCATCAGCGCCTTGGGCATGAAGACCCAGCTCAAGGAACTGGCGGCGGTGGGCATCAAGCCGATCCTGCTGATGGTGGGGGAGACAGTGTTCCTCGTCGTGCTGGTGCTGCTGTTGCTGCGTTGGGGAATGTAGGTACACAAACTTGTGGCGAGGGAGCAAGCTCCCTCGCCACGGGACTCCTCGGCCGGTGTCTCAAACACCGGTTCTTTTGCGGCGACTGTACCAGCAGTCGCCGCTTTTTTATGGGGCCTATAAAGAGCGCTGTGCGGGTAAATTCCAGGCATGCGCCGCAACGGTCATCTCCTATCACAAGCAGTGCATCACTCGTGCTGGATTTACTGTGAAAATAGCGTTCTAGGTTTGGCTCCTGGTTGAGATCAGGCGCTCCCAATTCCAAGGTCAAAGCCCCTCCTGGGAAATTCGAAGGTGCAGTGATCTTGTTACGAAGCTTTACGAACTCACGTCGCAGAAATTCATTCCCCGTGGCTACGCGCGACACCAGGTAACGGGTCGATGGTTGCGTTCGAAGCCCAAACGCGGGCGCAGGTTGATAACTTCTACGCGATCGCTATGGCTAACGGGGGATCAGACGAAGGCGCACCAGGGCTGCGTCCTCATTATTACGGTGCTTACATCAGAGATCCCGACGGCAACAAGATATGTTGCGTATGTCACAGCGCTGACTGACCTTCGACTTCTGGTTGCCGACTCAGCGGGTTCTGAGTCACGCAAGGTGACTTGGGCAGACGCTTACCACAGGCTGGGGTCCAAAACCACTTATCGCTGTGGACATTTTTCGCGTTGAAAACGGGCAGCTTGTTGAGCATTGGGATGTGATGCAGGAAGAGGTTCTCGCCAAAGACGCCGTTAGTGGTAACTCGATGTTCTGACTTGGCAACCTGATACGCGGCGCAGGGGTGACTGACCGTTACCTACTATCGCGTCGATGTCACCATCCTGACGCCGTCGCCTGAGGCGATGGCGTCCATCTATGCAAGTGGCACCTCAAACCGCTTCAGCGAAAACGCGGATAGATCCAGATCACTTCTGCCATGTATGCACCATTGAGCCAGTGCTTCACCCAAAGCTGCGGAATGTTTGAAACCGTGGCCGGAGCAGGCAGACACCACTAAAGTGTTTTTCAGGGTCGGATGCTCATCAATGATGAAGTTGCTATCCGGAGTCACGGTGTAGGGACATACCGCCGATTTGACCACCCGTGAAGTCACGCCTGTGATTTTTCCCCTGACTTGAGTATTGAACATTTCACGTTCTTCGGCGGCGGAGACAGTTCTATCCAATGTGCTGGGCGTTGATTCTTCAATGTACTGCTCTGTGGCAATTTTTAGGCTGCCTTCGCCAGGTAACGGTGGGAAGCCGTAATTCATGTCGTCTTCAGTTTGCCCATGCCGGAGGATGAAGGTCGGCGAAGCCTCGGCAAACTTTGCGCCTTCTTCCAGCTCGAACCAGAACAACTTCTGTCGACAGACCCGGAGTAATCGGTCGAAGGGCGCCCCCAATAACTCGCGTGACCACATACCGGCACTGACTACTACCTTGTCAGCGAGAATCGTGCGCTGGTCAGTGGTGATGGTCACGCCTTTTTGGTCTGAGGCGAGGCCCATAACGATTTCACCTTTGAGCAGCGTCGCTCCGTGTTGTTCGGCGAGATTGAGCTGTATGGCAATGCACCGCTCAGGCCGAAGGTAGCCACCACTGGGTTCGAAGTAACCGATAGCGTTGTCTAGCACTGTAGAAAATTGCGGGAAGCGTTGACGAATTTGCTCAGCCGACAGTACTTCGTGCTCAATCGCATTGGCTTGCGCTAGCCCTATCGTGCGTTGGGTGAAGTCGTTTTTGCCATCGAGGGCATCGCGGGGGTTGGAGCTGAACACCAGCACGCCACACTGTTCAAACAACGACTCACCGGACAGTGCTTCGAGGTCTCGCCAGAGCGCGTGGGAGCGGCGGACGATAGGCAAATATTGGGCACCTTCACCGACCGAAAGTCGGGTAATCCGCGTATCGCCATGACTTGAGCCTAAGGTGTGGGGTGGGTGATGCCGGTCTATGCCAATCACCTTAACCCCGGTTTTCGCCAATTGATAAACAGTCGCGGCGCCCATCGCACCCAATCCGAGAACTGCTACTTCGCACCGCTCCATCGACGTGTCTTCCTTGAAAATGGGTTAGCTCTTTATGAAAGCATCCTGCCCCAAGAGGCGCTGGATTGTAAGCGTCCGGCCGACACACCTTCCAACCCCGAGAACGATGGCGCGCAGGATATGAATACCAACCAATCTAGTGGTTGAGGCAGGTATTATTGGGCGACATAAGACGATCACGAACAGGGAAGTAAATTTCATGGCCGTAAAAATTAGCCGCGCTGACAACCACTGTGTAGAAAAACTCGCCCCCCTTTTTGATTCGTATCGAGGGTTCTACGGGCAACCCTCCAACCTTCTAGAGTCACGTGATTTTCTTGCCCAGCGACTAAGCCACAATGAGTCGACGATTTTTTATGCTCACGACGAACTTGGCGAAACGCTAGGGTTTGTGCAGTTGTACCCTACTTTTTCGTCAGTGTCCGCGCGACGAACCTGGCTTCTCAACGACCTCTACGCAACCGATGTTGCGAGAGGGCGAGGGGTCGGTACAGCTTTATTGGATGCCGCCAGGGAATTCGTGATTTCAACGGGAGCCAAAGGAATTTTATTGGAGACCGGTAGGGATAATGAAGGCGCTCAGCGACTTTATGAGGCTCAAGGCTATGTTCGAGATACTGGCTACTACACCTACTACCTCGATTTGGCATAGAGCGTCATAGTTTGCGGTTGGTGTCTGATGGCCAGTTAGCCCAACACCTTGCCAGTTAGACCTGCGCCCACTTATGCGGAAGCAACTCCTGGCTGGACGCTTACACTCGGTGTTACGTCCCGAAGGCTACAAGACCATCCAAGGCAGCGAAGACATCGTCTCCGCTGCCCAAACCCAATACTCCAGTTTTCGCAATTCACTTGCACCAGACGTAAAAAACTCAAACCCTATTTACCTCGCGCCAGAGCCCAAGCTTTTCACGCTCGGCATCACTTTTTGCCCATGCCAGTGACAGATTATCGCCGGTCGGCTGGCTCAAGACTCTTTGGAACCAGAGTGAGATTTAGAAGTGGCTTGCTTTTGTGCGCGCCATGCGGCGGGCGGCATGCCGAACTGGGTGATGAACCAGCGTGTGAAGGAACTCGCCATGGAGTAGCCGAGCATGTCAGCGATCCGGCCCAACGAGTAATTGGGGTTTTCCAGATAGCGCAGCACCAGGTCACGACGCACGTCATTGATCAAGTCATTGAAGGCGCAGCCGTCGTCTTTCAGGCGACGTTGCAGGGTGCGCACGTTCATGCCCTGGGTCTGAGCGATCTGCTCAATGGTGGCGCGCCCCATCGGCAGCAGCAGGTAGATGGCTTTGCGCACCTCGAACAGCATCGATGGGCCCTCATGGCTCAGCAGCGAGTCGAGGTAACTCTGCGCATAGCGCGCCATGGCCGGGTCGGCATTGGGGTTGGTCACGTCGAGGCTGGCGTCGGAGCAGACAATGCCGTTGAACTCGCTGCCGAATTCCAGCTTGCAACCAAACAGGCGGCGATGCAGTTGCAGGTTGTCGGGAGGCTGGTGCGTGAAGTTGACGCTGTAAGGGTGCCAGTGGGTGCCGAGCAGGGCAGCGCACAGGCGGAACATCACCCCGATGGCCAGTTCGGTGGCTTGTCGGCTGGGCATCGGCGATTCGGTGACCACCTCTTCGCGAATGATCACCATCTTACCGGCCTCTTCAATGAAGATGGCCAGCGAATCGTTCATCAGATGCCGGTAATGCACCACGACCTGCAAGGCATCTCGCAGCGTTCGCTGATGGCTGAGCAGCAAGCTGACCACACCGAAGTCCGAGAGCTGGCGTGACTCGGCCATGCTCAGGCCGAAACTCTGGCAGCCGCTGGCGGCAGCCGAATCTTCCAGCAGGCGCACGGCGGCATCGATGGGGATGCGATGTTCAGGGGCTTGCAACTGGGCTTTGCTCAGGCCGACAGCCGCCAGTAAATCGCGCGGGTTGAACCCCAGGTACTGGGTGACCTCCAGGTAGTTGGTCAAGACGGCGGCGCGAACAAGCTTGGGCATGCGAGGGTCTTTCCTGGGCCGGTTGCGATTCAAATGAGCGTGGCGACTATATCCAGCACTTCAGCAATTGAACAGTTGTGACGTTGCCGAGGACGCTCGGCCAATCCTGTTCCGAATCACGATCATTCTCATGGGGCAATCGACGCTCATCCATTGATTACAGTGACCTGCAGAGAAGCTGCGGGGTTTTTCGACCAATGGTCGCGGCATGCCCGACACCTGGAAATCTGTCATGAAAAGAAAAGTGCCTGACGTCCAATGAAAAGCGCCTGGGGTGGGCGCTCTTTAATGTCAGTCCTACAAAAAGCCCCTGGCGATAGAGCCAGTCGAGTCATCGAGAAAGCGAAGGTGTTGAAGTGGACAAACTGCAAACTGCCGCAACCGTTCTGATCGTACCCGGCCTGCGCGAGCACGTTGCCGAACATTGGCAAACGTTGCTTGAAGCCAGGCTGTGCAAGGTGCGCAGTGTGCCGCCGCTGGAAACCGACAAGCTCGACTGCGCCAAGCGGGTCGAAGCGATCCAGCACGCGCTGGAGCAGATCGACGGGCCGGTGATTCTGGTTGCCCACAGTGCCGGCGTGTTGATGGTCGCGCACTGGGCCGCGCAGCACAGTCGGCGGATCAAGGGCGCGCTGCTGGCCACCCCTCCAGATCTCGATGCTCAGTGGCCGCAAGGCTACCCATCCGCTGAAACCCTGCGCACCCAGGGTTGGAATCCTCTACCAAAAGGGCCACTGCCGTTCCGCAGTCTGGTGGCCGCCAGTACCAACGACCACCTCGCCAGCCTGGACGCCGTCACTCGCCTGGCCGAAGGCTGGGGCAGCGAACTGCTCAACATGGGCGAGGTGGGTCATCTCAATCCAGTTGCAGGTTTTGGCCACTGGCCGCAAGCCGAAGCATTGATCCTGGAACTGGATCGCTAATTCAGGCGCCGGTTGGCCGCATCCATCCGGCATTTGCCCTCACTCCTGAAAAACGCAAACCCCTGGAACAAGAGGGTGCGCGAGGGCGGCTGCGCTTAAAACAAATACAAAAAGGCGGAGACAACGCAATGCACAACAATAAGAGTCACGGGTTCGCACCCTCGCGTTACACCTTGTTGGCCTCGGCCATTCTGGTCGCCGCCGTGCCGGTTGCCCATGCGGTCGAATTCGACACAGGTAACCCGGACTGGACCGTGCGCCTGGATAACACCGTGAAGTACAACTACGGCGTACGCACCGAAAGCGCTGACAAGCGCATGTTGGCGACACCGAACAACAACGATGGCGACTACAACTTCCGCAAGGCCGGAACCAACATCACCAACCGCGTTGACCTGTTGACCGAGATGGATGTGGTTTACCAGAACCACATGGGCTTTCGCGTCAGTGCCGCCAGTTGGTACGACAAGGCCTACGAGAACACAGGTTCCAACTCCAACCCGTTCGTCAACGGCAATGACGCAAGGTCGGGTCTGGTCGCCAACGATCCGCGCCTGGCCGGGGTCACCGGTGACAATGTCGGCAACGGCAGCCCGCATCTGAGCAACTACGCCCAGCGTTACTACACCGGTCCATCCGGCGAAATTCTCGATGCCTTCGTGTTCTACAGCACCGAAGTGGGCGAGGAGTCGCTGTTGAGCGTCAAGGCCGGTCAGCACAACGTGTTCTGGGGTGAAACCCTCCTCAACCCGGTGCACTCGGTCAGCTACGGCCAGTCCGGCCTCGACCTGGCCAAACTGGCCGCCTCGCCGGGAACTGAAGCCAAGGAGCTGTTTGTTCCGCGTAACCAGTTGTCGATGTCGTTCACGGTCAATCCCGAGTTGACCGTGGGCGCTCAGTATTTCCTCGATTGGGATGCCGCCCGCCTGCCTGAAGCCGGTACTTACTATGGCGGTTCCGATCTGGTCGGCCTCGGTGCGCAGTCGTTCCTGCTGGGCAACACCAATGGCGTGGTGCCGGGCAGTCCACTGGGTTGTGGTCTGGCGCCGTGCAACGGGCTGACCAATGTGCGTCGCGGTCACGACCTGACGCCGGACAAGCGCGGCGACTGGGGCGTGATGGCCAAGTGGTCGCCGGCCTGGCTGGATGGCACCCTCGGCGTTTACTACCGCGAAACCTCGGAGATCCTGCCGCAAGCCTGGTTGAATGCCACCGGCCTGACCTCGGCCAATCCCAATGGCACCCCGCCTGCCGGCATGGTGCCCGCTGTGGTCAACACCCTCAACTCGCTGAGCACCAGCACCTATCAGCTGGCCTATGCCGACAACATCAAGATCGTCGGCCTGAGTTTGTCCAAGGATGTGGGCGGTATCAGCGTCGGTTCGGACCTGAACATTCGTCACAACATGCCGCTGGCCAGTATTCCCGCGGTTGTCAGCTCGACAGGGCCGCGGAGTTTGGGCGCAGGCCTTGGGCTGTTGCCGGCCCGCACGGCGGCCACCGGTGTGATCTATGACACCCCGCAAAAGGGCGACAGCATGAGTGCCACCGGTGACACGTTGCACTGGACGCTCAACGGCCTGATGACCTTCCCGAAAACACCGGTGTTCGATTCGGCCAGCCTGCTCGCCGAGTTGTACTACAGCAACTTGCTCAAGCTCGATAGCAAGAACGAAGCGCTCTACAAGGGCAAGGACACTTATCGCGGTATCGACCAGCCGACCCGCGACAACTGGGGTGTCGCGGTCAACTTCACACCGACCTGGTACCAGGTGTTCCCGGGGGTCGATCTCAACGCACCGATGTCCATCAACGTTGGCCTCGACGGCGTGTCACCGGTGTCCGGTGGCGGTGCCAAAAACACCGGTAACTATGCCGTGGGCGTGGGTGCCGTTGTGTACAACAAATACTTCGTCGACCTGAAGTACGTGGACTCCTTCGGCGAGACCGACAAGTGCGATACCAGCGGTTTGAGCACCGGCGCCGCCAATGCCGGCAGCGGCGATGGCTCCACACCCAATGCCTTTAGCGGCAATGAAAACTACGCGTGTTACGGCGGCGGCTACTCGGCCTTCTCCGGTGGTGGTGCCACGACTGAGGACCGTGGCGCCGTTTACCTGACGATGAAAACCACTTTTTGATGCACCACTGATTTGCTCAATGCAAGCAGGAGAATAACAAGATGAAATTCACAAAAACCGTGTTGGCCGCTTCGCTGGCCATGATCCTTGCCGCCCAGGCACAGGCCGCTGTTTCAACCCAGGACGCCGCCAAGTTGGGCAGCAGTCTGACCCTGGTCGGAGCTGAAAAGGCCGGAAATGCCGATGGTTCGATTCCAGCCTATTCGGGTGGCCTGACCACGCCACCGGCCACGTTCAAGGCCGGTGACAGCATGCGCCCGGACCCCTTTGCCGACGAGAAACCAGTGCTGGTGATCGACGGCAAGAACGTCGATCAACACAAGGGTCTGCTGACGGCGACCACTGCCGAGCTGGCCAAGCGCTTCCCAAGTTTTCACATCAATGTCTACCCGACCCACCGCACCGTCACACTGCCCAAGGCCGTGCTGGACAACGGCGTGAAAAATGCCACCGGCGCCAAGTCCCTCGAAGGTGGCCTGGCCATCGACAACGTACTGCCGGGCGTGCCGTTCCCGATTCCACAATCGGGTAATGAGGCGATGTGGAACTTCCTGCTGCGCTATCAGGGGGTCAACATCAACTCCAAGTATGACTCCTGGAACGTCGACTCCGCCGGCATTGCGAGTCTGGCGATCACTGGGCAGGCGTTCATTTCCTATCCGATCTACGAGAACCTGACGCAGCCGATCAGCAGCGCCGACGTGTATTACCAGATGAAGTTGTCCTATACCGGCCCTGCACGCCGGGCCGGTGAAGCGGTGATGCTCAAGGACGCCGCCAACCCGTTACAACAGCCTCGTCGCGCCTGGCAATACTTGCCTGGCCAGCGTCGGGTCAAGCTGGCACCGAACCTGGCTTACGACACGCCTAACCCTGGCACCGCCGGTGCCGGCACCTACGATGATGTTTTCGTGTTCAACGGTGCCCTGGACCGTTACGACTGGAAGCTGGTGGGCAAGCAGGAAATGATCGTGCCCTACAACACCTACAAGCTGACTTACGCCCAGGATCCCAAGGCGCTGACCATGCCCAATCACCTGGCACCGGATTACGTACGTTGGGAAAAACACCGGGTCTGGGTGGTAGAGGGCAACCTCAAGTCCGGCGCCCGACACATCTATCAGAAGCGCCGCTTCTACCTTGATGAAGACAGCTGGACCGCTCTGGCCTCTGACCAATACGACGCTCGTGGTCAGCTGTACCGTGGCTCCTTCGCGTTCCTCAGCCAGAGCTATGACAAGCAGATCCCGGACTCCACGCCGTTCATGATCTACGACCTGGTGGGTGGTTCCTACAACATCAATGGCGTGGTCGGGCCTTATGGCGGCATCAAGTACATCGATCCGCTTTCCAAGGCGCAGTGGTCGCCGGAGTCCCTGGCAGGTGCCGGGATTCGCTAAGCAAACCGTGACAAAGCGTTCGTTCGGTCCGCTGCCTGCAAGGCAGGGGACCGCACGACGGTCGGCGTATGCCGATCGTTTCGGACGTCTGGTTGGAATGTCAGGCACACGGACGTGTGTCCCGGCGCGGTTATCCGAAGAGGACGCGGTATGTGTTCGTATAAAAATTACCTGCAACTGGCGCTCGGCGCTCTGCTTGCAATGTTGCAGGGCCTGAGCCAGGCATCCGGTTATGTCGACGTGCTGGATCTGCCGGCCAGGGTCAGTGCCTTGGCCGCCAACAGCCCATTATCCGGCATGGCCCGCGCCGGCGACCGTGTGGTCGCCGTCGGGCAGCGAGGCCACATTCTGTTTTCCGATGACGTCGGCAAACACTGGCAACAGGCAGCGGTGCCGGTCAGTGCCGACCTCAATGCCGTGAGTTTTCCTTCCGCCACCCAAGGCTGGGCGGTGGGCGGCGACGGCGTGGTGTTGCACAGCAGTGATGCGGGTGCGACCTGGCATAAGCAACTGGACGGCCGCGATATCGGTGCCTTGCTGGTCAAGCATTACGGCGCGTTGGCCAGTGCAGAACCGGGTAACGAACAATGGCCACTGCTGGTCGCCGAAGGTGAACGCCTGGTGGCGCAGGGCGCCGACAAACCCTTGCTCGATGTCTGGTTCGCCAACGACCGCCTCGGTTATGTGGTCGGGGTGTTCAACCTGATCCTGCGCACCGAGGACGGCGGCCAGAGCTGGACACCATTCCAGGACCGCACCGACAACCCGCAGGGCTTTCACCTCAACGCCATCGCCTCCACCGGCGATGCGCTGTACATCGCCGGCGAGCAGGGCTTGTTGCTCAAATGGGATGACGCCCAACAGCGCTTTGCCGCCGTGCAGACACCCTATCAGGGCAGTTTTTTCGGGGTGCTCGGCAAACCCGGCGAAGCGCTCGTCTACGGCTTGCGCGGCAATGTGCTGCGCAGCACCGACGGCGGATTCAGCTGGACCCCGCTGGACAGTGGTCTGCGCGTCAGCATCACCGCTGGCCTCGTCGATGGCCGTGGCAACTACCGCTTGTTCACCCAGGGCGGGCAGATGCTGGTCAGCCAGGGTGCAGGCGCGCAATTGCATTTGGTTCAGCAGCCAGCACCGACACCGGTGACCGGCGCCACTCAGTCCGCCGACGGTGCGCTGGTGGTGGTTGGTAGCCGTGGTGCACGGATGCTGTCCGTTGAATAAGCCCTCGAACCCTTAGAGCGAGAACCCAGACATGGGCCATACCAAACAAGAAACCATGCCGGTGATCCGCGATCTGCGGGACTTCGACCGCCATTCCGGCAACCTGCTGGAGCGACTGGTATTCAACTACCGTCCGCTGTTCATGCTGCTGATGGCGCTGGCCACCGTGGTGTTGGGCTACATGGCCGCGACTCGCCTGGAGCTGCGTCCAAGCTTCGAAAAGATGATTCCGCAGAGCCAGCCGTACATCCAGAACTTCCTGGAAAACCGCCAGTCGCTGCGCGGTTTGGGTAACTCGGTACGGGTGGTGGTGGAGAACACCCAGGGCGATATCTTCGACCCCGCTTACCTGGACGTGCTCAAACAGGTCAACGACAAATTGTTCCTCACCGAAGGCGTTGACCGCGCCTGGATGAAGTCGTTGTGGAGCCCGGCAGTGCGCTGGACCGAAGTCACCGAGCAAGGTTTTCAGGGTGGCCCGGTGATGCCCGATACCTACCAGGGCAAGCCTGAAGAAATAGAACAGCTGCGCCAGAACATTTCCCGCGCCGGTATCGTTGGCAGTCTGGTGGCCAGCGACTACAAATCGACCATGCTGATCGTGCCGCTGCTGGACAAGGCCACGGCCAGCGGTCAGCGCATCGACTACCACGGGTTTTCGCAAATGCTCGAAGAGCAGTTGCGCGACCAGATCGAGTTCGCCGGTGACAGCGCTGCGCGCAAGGCCGGGGAGGAGGGCAAGGGCCAGTACAAAGTCCGGGTGATCGGCTTCGCCAAACTGATGGGCGACCTGATCGACGGGCTGATTCAGGTGATGATGTTCTTCGGCCTGGCCGTCGTCACTTCGCTGATCATCATTTATGCCTACACCCGTTGCGTGCGCAGCACCTTGCTGGTGGTCGGCTGCTCGCTGATTGCGGTGGTTTGGCAACTCGGAATTGTCGCCTGGCTCGGCTATGCCATCGACCCGTATTCGGTGCTGGTGCCGTTCCTGATCTTCGCCATCGGTGTGTCCCACGCGGCGCAGAAGATGAACGGCATCATGCAAGACATCGCCCGTGGCACCCACAAACTGATCGCCGCACGCTACACCTTCCGCCGCCTGTTCATTGCCGGCGTCACCGCGTTGCTGGCCGACGCCGTCGGGTTCGCGGTACTGATGCTGATCGACATTCCAGTGATTCGCGACTTGGCGATCACCGCCAGTATTGGTGTGGCGGTGCTGATTTTTACCTCGCTGTTGCTGATGCCGGTGGCGCTGTCTTATGTCGGTGTCGGTGCCAAGGCGGCCGAGCGTGCGCTGAAAATCGACACACGTGCAGAAGGGCACAAGGGCTTCGGCAAACTGTGGGACTTGCTCGACCGCTTCACCACGGCCAAATGGGCCACGGGGGCGGTATTGGTCGCGGCACTTATGGGCATCGGCGGCTTCATGGTCAGCCTGAACCTGAAGATCGGCGACCTGGAAAGCGGTGCGCCGGAGTTGCGTGCCGATTCTCGCTATAACCGTGACAACGCCTACATCACCAGCCATTACGCGCTGTCTAGCGACCTGTTCGCGGTGATGATCAAGACCGCGCCGGAAGGCTGCTTGAACTATAAGACGCTGGTCCTCGCCGACCGTCTGGCCTGGGAGCTGCAGCAGTATCCGGGCGTACAAGCCACGGCTTCGTTGGTCAATGCGGTGCGCCAAATCACCGCCGGTACTTATGAAGGCAACCCCAAGCTCAACAGCATCCAGCGCAATCAGGACGTGCTGAACTACGCCGCGCAGCAAGCCTCGGTCAACTCCCCGGAGTTGTTCAACACCGACTGTTCGCTGATGCCGGTGATCACCTTCCTCAAGGATCACAAGGCCGAGACCCTGGACGCCGTGGTGGGCATCGCCGAAAAGTTCGCCCGGGAGAACAACAGCGAAGATCGCCAGTTTCTGCTGGCGGCCGGGTCGGCCGGGATTGAAGCGGCGACCAACATTGTGGTGCGCGAGGCCAACCGCACCATGCTGCTGTACGTGTACGCGGCGGTGACGCTGTTCTGCCTGATCACCTTCCGCAGTTGGCGCGCGACCCTGGTCGCCTTGTTGCCACTGGTGCTGACCTCGATCCTTTGCGAGGCGTTGATGGTGGCCATGGGCATCGGCGTCAAGGTCGCGACCCTGCCGGTGATCGCATTGGGCGTGGGCATCGGCGTGGACTACGCCTTGTACCTGCTCAGCGTGCAACTGCACTTCCAGCGTCAGGGTTTGCCGTTGTCCCAGGCCTACCGCAACGCCGTGTCGTTCACCGGCCGGGTGGTCGGGCTGGTGGGCATCACCCTCGCGGCGGGCGTGGTGTGCTGGGTCTGGTCACCCATCAAGTTCCAGGCCGACATGGGCATCCTGCTGACCTTCATGTTCCTGTGGAACATGCTCGGCGCGCTGATCCTGATCCCGGCCCTGTCGTACTTCCTGCTGCGCGAGCGGGCCCCTGAGCCCGGTGCCGTTGCGGTAGCCGAAAACACTGAATCCACTGAACGTCCTGGCATGTCGCATGCCCTGACCACTTCCGAGTAAGCCAACAATGTCTGATTACAAAGCTCCTTTGCGCGACATGCGCTTCGTACTCAACGAGGTCTTCGAGGTGTCCCGGCTATGGGCCCAATTGCCTGGCCTGGCCGAGGTGATTGATGAAGAAACGGCCGCCGCCATTCTTGAAGAGGCCGGCAAGATCAGCGCGGAGGTGGTCGCGCCGCTGAACCGCAGCAGCGACGAGCAGGGCTGCACCTGGAGCAAGGGCACGGTCACAGCGCCGGACGGTTTTGTTGCCGCCTACCAAGCCTTCGCCGAAGGCGGTTGGGTGGGTGTTGGCGGTGATCCGCAGTTCGGTGGCATGGGCATGCCCAAGGCCATTTCGGCTCAGGTCGAAGAGATGGTCAACTCGGCCAGTCTGTCCTTCGGCCTGTACCCGATGCTCACCGCCGGAGCGTGCCTGTCGATCAATGCGCACGCCAGTCAAGAGCTCAAGGAACGCTATCTGCCGAATATGTACGCCGGCACCTGGACCGGTTCAATGTGCCTGACCGAAGCCCATGCCGGCACTGACCTGGGCCTGATTCGCACCCGCGCCGAGCCCCAAGCCGACGGCAGCTACAAGATCAGCGGCAGCAAGATCTTCATCACCGGCGGCGAGCACGACCTGACCGAAAACATTATCCATCTGGTACTGGCGCGGTTACCGGATGCACCGGCCGGTCCCAAGGGAATTTCGCTGTTTCTGGTGCCCAAGGTCCTGGTCAATGATGATGGCTCGCTGGGCGAACGCAACTCGCTGTCCTGCGGTTCCATCGAGCACAAGATGGGCATCAAGGCCTCCGCCACCTGTGTGATGAACTTTGACGAAGCGACTGGCTGGATCGTCGATGCGCCGAACAAGGGCCTGGCGGCAATGTTCACCATGATGAATTACGAGCGCCTTGGCGTGGGCATCCAGGGCCTGGCGTTGGGTGAGCGTTCGTATCAGAACGCAGTTGAATACGCCCGTGACCGTCTGCAAAGCCGTTCACCGACTGGCGCGCAGAACAAGGACAAAGCCGCCGACCCGATCATCGTGCACCCGGATGTACGACGCATGCTGTTGACCATGAAAGCCTTGAACGAGGGCGGCCGTGCGTTCTCCAGTTACGTGGCTCTGCAACTGGATACCGCCAAGTACAGCGATGACGTGGCAACCCGCACCCGCGCCCAGGACCTGGTGTCGCTGCTGACCCCGGTGGCCAAGGCGTTCCTCACCGACATGGGGCTGGAAACCACAGTGCATGGCCAGCAGATCTTCGGCGGCCACGGCTACATCCGCGAGTGGGGCCAGGAGCAACTGGTTCGCGATGTGCGCATCACGCAGATCTACGAAGGCACCAACGGTATCCAGTCGCTGGACCTGGCCGGGCGCAAAATCGTCGGCAGCGGCGGGGCGCTCTACCGTTTATTCGCTGCCGAAATCCGCCACTTCACCGCCAACGCCAGTGCCGACCTCGGCGAGTTCTGCAAACCGTTGGACGCCGCCGTGGACACCCTCGACGAACTGACCGCGTGGTTGCTGGATCGGGCCACCCACAATCCCAATGAAATCGGCGCTGCTTCGGTCGAGTACCTGCAGGTATTCGGCTACACCGCCTATGCCTACATGTGGGCACTGATGGCCAAAGCGGCCATGGGCAAACAGGCCGAGGATGACTTCTACACCAGCAAGCTGGGCACCGCGCGCTTCTACTTCGCCCGCCTGCTGCCGCGCATCCACTCGTTGAGCGCATCGGTCAAGGCCGGCAGCGAATCCCTCTACGAGCTGGAAGCAGCGCACTTCTGATCGAAAGGACAAGGAACCCCCAACCATGATGGCGACAAAAATAATTCCGCCCGCCGATGGCGCCTATGCCTATCCCTTGCTGATCAAGCAATTGTTGTTGTCCGGTGTGCGTTACGAGCCGGGCCGGGAAATCGTCTACGCCGACAAACTGCGCTACAGCTACCAGACCCTCAACCAGCGGATCCGCAGGCTGGCCAACGCCTTGACCGCTGCCGGCGTCAAGGCCGGGGATACCGTGGCCTTGCTCGACTGGGACAGCCACCGCTACCTGGAATGCTTCTTTGCCGTACCGATGATCGGCGCGGTGCTGCATACCGTGAACATTCGTCTTTCGCCGGATCAGGTGCTCTTCACCATGAACCACGCCGAGGACGACCTGGTGCTGGTGCATGATGATTTCCTGCCGCTGGTTGAACAGATTCAGGGCCGGCTTGAAACCGTCAAAGGTTACCTGCAGCTCACGGACGACACAGCAATCGATACGTCGTTACCGGTGCTGGGGGAGTATGAAAACATATTGTCCAAGGCCGCAGACCAATACAATTTTCCCGACTTCGATGAAAACTCGGTGGCAACCCTTTTCTACACCACGGGCACCACTGGCGACCCTAAAGGCGTGTATTTCACCCACCGCCAATTGGTCCTGCACACCTTGAATGCCGTGGGCACTTTGGGCGTCTATCAAGGCCTGCCGTTGCTGCGTTCCGATGATGTGTACATGCCCATCACCCCGATGTTTCACGTGCATGCCTGGGGTGTGCCTTATGTTGCCACCCTGATGGGGCTCAAGCAGGTGTACCCCGGCCGCTACGAACCCAACAGCCTGGTCAGGCTGTATCGTGAGGAGAAGGTCACTTTTTCCCATTGCGTGCCGACCATTCTGCAAATGATCCTGAACTGCGAAGAAGCGGCACAGACCCGTTTCGATGGCTGGAAAATGCTCTTGGGTGGCAGCGCACTGACGCTGGGAATTGCCAGCGAAGCGAGCGCCAAAGGTATTCAGGTGCACAGCGGTTACGGCATGTCGGAAACCTGCCCATTGCTGTGCCTGACGTACCTGCGTGATCAAGACCTCGAACAATCCACGCAAGCCCAGTTGCCCACTCGCATCAAGACGGGCACGCCGGTGCCGATGGTCGACCTGAAAATCATCGATGCCAGTGGCAATGACGTTGCCCATGACGGCGAGTCTCTGGGCGAGATCGTGGTGCGCGCACCCTGGCTGACCCAAGGTTATTTGAAGGAGCCCGAAAAGGGTGCCGAGCTGTGGCACAACGGCTGGATGCACACCGGCGATCTGGCCTCTATCGACGCGTTGGGAGGAGTGGAAATCAAAGATCGAATCAAGGATGTCATCAAGACCGGAGGAGAGTGGATCAGCTCCCTGGAACTGGAAAGCCTGATCAGCGAGCACGCGGCGGTGATGTCGGTCGCGGTCGTGGGCATTGCCGATGAGCAATGGGGCGAACGACCGATGGCGCTGGTGGTGTGCGAGCCTGGGCAGTATCTCGACCGCAAGATCCTGGAGGTGCATCTGCAAGGATTTGTCGAGCGTGGCCGCCTCAACAAATGGGCGATCCCCAAGCAGTTCAAGTTCGTCGCCGAGATTCCTAAAACCAGCGTCGGGAAGATAAATAAGAAGCTGATTCGGGAAAGCGAATTGGGGTGAAAAAGAAGATGGGGTACCAGGGGCGAGTGTTCGAATCACGCCGTCCCGATCCTATGATTCAATGACTAGCCCAGTCTGAAAAGGTTGGGCTTTTTCATACCCAAAAAAGACCCTGATCAAAAAAACGATCAGTAGTCACTCACTCCCCGGCTTTCGTCGATTTGATGAGATTGTTGCGCAGCTTCACGATCGCATTCTGCATCTGCGTGAACTCGTCCGGTGTCAGGCCAGTTGCGTCGGAGAGGCTCATTTCGGGACGGCCTTCGCGCAGCTGTCGACCACTCTTCGTCAGACTGATCCGCACCTGCCGCTCGTCCTCGGGATCACGCTGCCTCTGTAGATAGCCCATCGCTTCCAGCTTCTTCAGGATCGGTGTGAGCGTGTTCGATTCGAGAAACAGCTTCTCGCCCAGGCTGCCCACGGTTTGATGGTCTTCCTCCCATAGCGCAACGATGGTGATGAATTGCGTATAGGTGAGCCCCAACTGCTCGAGTATCGGCTTGTAGGCCTTGCCGAAGGCCAGGTTCGTGGAATAGACCGCAAAACACAGAAAGTCGGAGAGCTTGGCGGGAGCCATCTTGTCGGTGGGTTTCATGTGCTTCCTCATTGGCCAAAGTTGAAGGCTCGTAAAGGCAAAATATACCGCGTATGCGATTGTATCGGAACAGCTCTGACTGTCGACTGGGGTTCAGCCGGGCCTGGAGGAAATAGGCCTGGCTGGTTTCTTATTCGCATGCGCTTAAAGCGCATGCGACATATGTGGTGTATCAACGCGACTCGGTGCGTCAAGCCGTGAGGACGTTCAAGGCCACGTCGATGTTACCCCGCGTCGCTTTCGAGTACGGGCAGATTTGATCTGCGGTGTGCGCCAGCGTTGTTGCAATGTCGTGCGCCAGACCCGGCACGCGCAGCGTCAATCGAGCTTGGAGGAAGTACGCCGGCCCGGTCTGACCCAGATCGACTTCAATGTCGACTGACAAATCAGACGGCAGCACCACATTCATTTCATTGGCCACCAGCCCGACGGCGGCGGTGTAGCAGGCCGACCAGGCACCGGCGAACAGCTGCTCTGCGGTTGGGTGCGGTGCAATGGCTTTGAACTCGTGCGCCAGTTTCGCGTTCCCAGGCGACGAGAGCTGGATGTCGAGGCTGCCGTTATGGCCCCGCGAAGTATTGCCAGCGGCGCTAACGGTGGTGTGAGTTTTGCCGGTGGCCAGTACTTTTTCGATCTTGCTCATGGGGTGGATCCTCAACGTTTCAAAAGATGTGACTTATGTATCGTATACGTTTGTATCGTATGCGATGTAATAATAATTGCGCAGACACCCATCGATGTCAATTGATCACGTTGCGCCTGCCGACGAGTGGTGCGGCCACACAACGTCGACCGTTTCAACGATATGCCGAATTCGTCATCAACCTGACCTAAAGCGATCAAGCCGTGAGCCTTGGACTGGTCCAGTCTGGACGGTCTGTCCAAGGAGATGACCATGATCCGACTTACCTTGATCGAAGCCCGCGAGCTGGCCGAATCGATCCTGTTGCGCAACGGTTTTAATCTGGCCCACACGCAAGCGGTGGCGGCGACGGTGATCGCCGGCGAGCGCGATGGCTGTGCCTCCCACGGTTTGTACCGGATTCTGGGCTGCGTGAATTCCCTGCGGGCCGGCAAGGTGTCGGCCGATGCCGAACCGCAGGTGATCGACCAGGCGCCGTCGATCGTGCGGGTGGATGCCGGTGGTGGTTTCTCGCAATTGGCGTTTCAGGCGGGACTTGGGTTGCTGGCGGAGAAAACCCGGGCCAACGGGATTGCGGCGTTGGCGATCAATCGCTGTGTGCATTTCTCGGCGCTGTGGGTGGAGATCGAGCAGTTGACCGCGGCCGGGTTGGTGGCGCTGGCGTGTAATCCGAGTCATGCCTGGGTGGCACCCGCCGGGGGACGCGTGCCGGTGTTCGGCACCAATCCCATTGCCTTTGGCTGGCCGCGGGCGGGGCAGGATCCGTTTGTGTTCGACTTCGCCACCAGTGCGATTGCCCGTGGTGATATCGAGTTGCATCGGCGTGCCGGCAAGGCGATTCCCGAGGGGTGGGGTGTGGACGCTGAAGGCCGGCCGAGCACCGATGCCAATGTGGTGCTCGACGGCGGCGCGATGCTGACATTCGGTGGGCACAAAGGGTCGGCGCTGGCAGTGATGGTGGAGTTGATCGCCGGGCCTTTGATTGGTGATTTGACCAGTGCCGAATCGCTGGCCTATGACGCGGGCAGCAAGTCGTCGCCGTACCATGGCGAGTTGATCATCGCGCTGGATCCGCGACGTTTTCTGGGGGCGGCCACTGAGGAACATTTGGCTCGGGCCGAGGTGTTGTTTCAGGGCATTGAAGGGCAGGGCGCCCGCTTGCCGTCGCAACGGCGTTATGCGGCGCGGGCACGCAGTCTGGTGGAGGGGGTGCAGATTCCTGAGGCGTTATACAACGACCTGAAAGCACTGCTGACTTGAATGCGATAAAAATCCTGTAGGAGCGAGGCTTGCCCGCGAAGGCGTTGTGTCAGGCGACATCAATGCTGAATGTCAGGCCCCATTCGCGGGCAAGCCTCGCTCCTACAGGAGATCGTGTTGTTAAACCGGTTCGCGGTGGATGTTGCCATCAACCAGTCGCGCTATGCCCAGCGGGTTGGCGTTTTTCAGGGCGTCGGGCAACAAGGAGTCCGGGCAGTTTTGGTAGCATACCGGGCGCAGGAAGCGTTCGATGGCCAGGCTGCCGACCGAAGTGCCACGGGCGTCGGAGGTCGCCGGATAGGGTCCGCCATGCACCATGGCATCGCACACTTCGACGCCGGTGGGATAGCCGTTGAACAGCACCCGGCCGACCTTTTGTTCCAGCAGTATCAGCAGATCGGCGTGTTCCTTCAGGTCCTGTGCTTCGCCAATCAACGTGGCGGTGAGTTGACCGTGCAAACTGTTCAGTGCTTGTCGCAACTCGGCCTCATCGGCCACTTCGACGATGAGGGTGGTCGGGCCGAACACTTCTTCCTGCAACAGCGGATCACCCTTGAACAACAGACTGACATCGGCCTTGAACAGTTGCGGCCGCGCTTGATTACCGTGCTGATCGTGGCCTGCCAGGCGGATTATTCCTGGATGGTCGAGCAAGGCCTGCACGCCTTTTTCATAGCTGCCGAGGGTGCCGGCGTTGAGCATGGTTTGCGCCGGTTGTTCGGCCATCAAGGCACTGAGCCGCGCGATGAAAGTGCTGAACTGGGGTGAGCGCATACCGATCACCAATCCCGGATTGGTACAGAACTGACCGCAACCCTGGACCACCGACGCCACCAGTTCACCAGCGATTTTCTCGCCACGCACAAGCAGGGCTTCAGGCAGTATTAGCACCGGGTTGATGCTGCTCATTTCGGCGAACACCGGGATCGGTTGTGGCCGGGCGGCGGCCATGTCACAGAGGGCGCGACCGCCTTTTAGCGAGCCGGTGAAACCGACGGCCTGGATCGCCGGATGCTTGAGCAGCGCTTCACCGACACCCGCGCCGTAGATCATGTTGAACACACCTTTGGGCATGTCGGTTTGCTCGGCGGCGCGGATGATTGCATTGGCCACGCGTTCGGCGGTCGCCATGTGTCCGCTGTGGGCCTTGAATACCACCGGGCAACCGGCGGCCAGGGCAGCAGCGGTGTCACCGCCGGCAGTGGAAAAGGCCAGCGGGAAATTACTGGCGCCGAACACGGCCACCGGACCGACGCCGATCCGGTATTGGCGCAGGTCGACCCGTGGCAATGGCTGACGTTCGGGCAAGGCGCGGTCGATGCGCGCACCATAGAAATCGCCCCGGCGTAGAACCTGAGCGAACAGACGCATTTGGTTGCTGGTACGGCTGCGTTCGCCTTGAATGCGTCCGGTCGGCAGCGCGGTTTCGCGGGTGACCCGGTTGATGAATTCGTCATCCAGGGCATCCAGTTGCGCAGCAATGGCTTCAAGAAATTCTGCACGGCGAGTTGCCGGCAAGTTGCGAAAGGCCGGGTAAGCGGCAGCAGCGGCCTGAGCGGCGGCGTCCACTTCTTCAGCGGTGGCTTGCATGAAAGAGAAGGGCAGTGCTTCGCCGGTACTGGCGTCGTGGCTGTGCAGGGTGATGCTGCCAACGGCGCTGCGAGCACCGCCGATGTAGTTGTGGCCGATGATCTCGGGCATGGAAAACTCCTGTCAAAAAAAAGTGAGGTCCTTGTAGGAGCGAGGCTTGCCCGCGAAGGCGGTGTGTCAGTCGACATCGATGTTGAATGTGATGGCGCCTTCGCGGGCAAGTCGGATCGCCGCACCGCTCGCTCCTACAGGTATTGAGCTCAGGCCAATGAATCACCCCGGCGTGTGGCCGGCGCGGCGCTATCGAGGGCAGCAATACGCGCGGCAGATTCGGCATCCACCTGATGCAACGACTTGCCACGGGTTTCCCGGGTCAGGCCGACGGCCACGATGGAAATCAACGCGGCGCCAACCAGATACCAGGCGATGGGTGTCGAGCTGTGATATTTGTTGAGCAAGGTGATGGCGATTAGCGGAGCCAGGGAACCGGCGAAAATCGGCGCTACCTGGTAGCACAGTGAAAGTGCGGTGTAGCGCACATGGGTCGGGAACATTTCGGCCATCAGCGCCGAGTAGGGCGCATAGGTCATCGACTCGATGCCCAGGCCCAGAATGATCGCCGCCATGATCAGCCAGTTGTTGCCGGTGTCCATCATCGGGAAACCGATAAAGCCCCAGAACGCAGTGAGCACCGCGCCGGTCAGGTAGATCGGTTTGCGCCCGACGATATCCGACAGATAGCCCATCAACGGAATCAGGAAGAAGTGCACCAAGTGCGCGCCGAACATCAGCAGCAGAATTTCCGAGGTGTCCTTGTGCACCACCAGTTTCAGGTAGGTGATCGAAAAGGTGACCACGGTGTAATAGAGAATGTTCTCGGCAAAGCGTGCGCCGATCCCCACCAGCACAGCGCGCCAGTGATGACGCAGCACTTCGACCACGCCCAGCTGTTGCTGCTTGGTCTGCGCTTGACGGGCCTGGGCTTGTTTGAAGATCGGCGCGTCATCGACGCTGGTGCGAATCCAATAGCCGATCAGCACCACCACCGCCGAGAACCAGAACGCCACGCGCCAGCCCCAGGCGAGGAATTGTTCCTCCGGCAGGTTCGACGACAACAGCAACAGCGCGACCGTGGCCACCAGGTTGCCGGCCGGCACACCGGCTTGCGGCCAACTGGCCCAGAAGCCGCGACGGTTGTCGGGGCAGTGTTCGGACACCAGCAGAATCGCGCCGCCCCATTCGCCACCAAAGGCAAAGCCCTGGATCAGCCGCAACAACACCAATAGCACTGGCGCGGCATAGCCGATGCTGTCGAAGCCGGGCAGGCATCCCATCAGAAAAGTGGTGATGCCGACCACCACCAGGCTCAGTTGCAGCAGGCGTTTGCGGCCGAATTTGTCACCGTAGTGACCGAACACCAGACCGCCCAATGGACGAGCGAGAAAGCCGACCGCGTACAGGGCGAAGGCGGCGATGATGCCGTCGATGGGGCTGTCGGTCTGGCGGAAGAACAACTGGCCGAAGACCAGTGCCGAGGCGGTGCCGTAGAGAAAGAATTCATACCACTCGGCGACGGTGCCGGCCATGGCGGCGGCCACTACGCGTTTGAGTCCCGAGGGGGTGGTTGCGCTTTGCGTGTGTAGAGGATTGGACATGCTGGCGTTTCCTGTAGAGGCGCAAGAACAGGCAGCCGGGCCGGGTCCGCAAAGACCCGCCCGGCAATCACTCAGAGACCGACGTCTGGCAACTCCGGACGGTTAGCCAGGGCCTTGGCCATGATCTGCTCGACGAACACTCGATCGGCTTCCGGCAGTGCCAGGCGTGGCGGACGGGTCAGCGCGCTGCCGCGACCGGCGATGGCTTCACAGAGCTTGATGCATTGCACCAGGTCGGCACGGGCATCGAGGTGCAGGATCGGCATCAGCCATTCGTAGATCGGCATGGCTTCGGCGAAGCGACCGGCCTTGGCCAGGCGGAAGATGGTTTCGCCTTCTTTCGGGAACACGTTGGACATGCCCGAGACCCAGCCTTCGGCACCCACCGCGATGCTTTCCAGCACCACGTCGTCGAGACCTGCGAACAGCACGAAACGGTCGCCGACTTCATTGCGCACGTCGATGAAACGACGGGTATCGCCGGACGAATCCTTGAAGCACACCACGTTGTCGCAGTCAGCCAGGGAAATCAGGATGTCCGGGGTGACGTCGTTTTTGTAGATCGGCGGATTGTTGTAGACCATCAGCGGTACGTCGGCATTTTTCGCCACGTAGCGGTAGTGCTCGGCAGTCTCGAACGGCTTGGAGCCGTAGACCAGCGCCGGCATCAGCATCACGCCGTCGACGCCGACCCGGCGCACAGCATTGGCGACCTTGGCCGCTTGCACGCTGGTGAACTCGGCCACACCGCAGATCACTGGCACGCGGCCCCGGGAGGCGTCGACCGCGACTTCGGTCACGGCGATTTTTTCTTCGGCGGTCAATGAGGTGTTTTCCCCCACCGAACCGCACACCACCAGGCCTGATACGCCATCACGGATCACGTTGGAAATCACCTGATGGGTTTTTTCCAGGTTGATGGTGAAGTCATCGTTGAATTGAGTGGTCACCGCGGGGAAGACGCCACTCCAGTTAATACGCTTGCTCATTGTTGCCTCCGGTTCGTCAATTGTATTTCGTATACGATATTTTAAATGCCAATGACTCGGCTAGTGTTTTTTTCAATTAGTCAGGGGTTTTGGTAACCGTTGGTCTGGGCGAGTTTCAGGCACCCGGCCAGGTGTCTGACAGGCGATAGCCCTGTGGCCACGGATCGCTCGGGTCGAGCAGCAATTGGTGGGTGCCGGTGATCCAGGCCCGGCCGGAAATGCATGGGTAGATCGCCGGGCGTCCGGCCACTTCGGTCAGGGAATCGATGCGGCAGTGGAATTCGGAACCGATGATCGAACGCCCAATAAAGCGCTCGCCCACCTGCATCAGTCCCTTGGCCTGCAGCACCGCCATGCGTGCCGAGCAGCCAGTGCCGGTGGGCGAGCGGTCGATCTTGCCGGGTTGAATCACCACTGCATTGGCGCCAGTGGCGATGCCGTTCTCAACGACGATGGGCGCGGCAATCTGGCAGAAGGATATATGTGACCACTCGGGGTTCAGTGGATGGACGAAGCCCAATTGTTCATTGGCCGCGCGAGTGATTTTCAGCCCGACCGCCACCAGGTCGGCAGCCTCATCAGGACGAATGGAAAAGCCCAGCCCCTTGGCGTCGGCGATGACAAAACTGTCGCCGCCATACGCGGTGTCGACCTGCAACGAGCCGAGGCCTTCGACTTCGATCCAGGCGTCGAGGCGGTCAGCGAAGGAGGGCACGTTCTTGATTTCTACCCGCTCGACCTTGCCATCACGGCAGTCGGCCACGGCCTCGATCAGGCCGCCGGGCGCTTCGAGCACCAGTCGGGTTTGCGGTTCGGTCATCGGCAGAATGCCGCTGTCCAGCAGCACGGTGGCGACGCACAGCGAATTGGAGCCGGACATCGGTGGCGTGTCCGCCGGTTCCATGATGATCCAGGCCATCTGCGCCCTAGGGTCCTTGGCCGGCACCAGCAGATTGACGTGGCGGAACACGCCGCCGCGCGGCTCGTTGAGCACGAAGTCGCGCAGTGTCTGATCCTTGGCAATCCAGCGCGATTGCTCCCACACAGTGGCGCCCGGTGGTGGTGCGACACCCCCGACGATCACGTCACCGACTTCGCCTTCGGCATGACAGCTGACTACATGAATCACTTTCGATGAGCGCATTGCCTGCTCCTTGTTTTGTTTGTGCGGGCCCCTTCGCGGGCAAGCCTCGCTCCTACATTTATCTGTGGCGGTCACCGATTTTGCGTACACCACCAACCCTGTAGGAGCGAGGCTTGCCCGCGAAGGGGCCATCAGTTATTTCACCGATTTCAGAAACGCCGCCGTTTCCGCATGCACCGGATTACCAATCACCTGATCCGGCGAGCCGATCTCGTGCACCAGGCCATTGCGAAAGAACGCCACGCGGTCGGATACATCGCGGGCAAAGCGGATTTCGTGGGTCACCAGCACCATGGTCATGCCGTCTTCGGCGAGCATGCGCATGGTGTCCAGCACCTCGCCGACCAATTGCGGATCGAGGGCCGACGTGGCTTCGTCGAACAGCATGTAGTCCGGCGACATGGCCAAGGCGCGAGCGATGGCCATGCGTTGTTGCTGACCGCCGGACAACTTGCCGGGGAAGGTCTTGAGCTTGTCGGCAAGGCCCACATGGGTGAGTTGCTGCACCGCCAGCTCCTCGGCGTCGCACTTGCTTTTGCCCAGCACTTTGCGCGGCGCCAGCATCACGTTTTCCAGCACCGTCAGGTGCGGGAAGGCATTCCATTGCTGGAACACGATGCCGATTTTCTGCCGCAAGCGATTGAGGTCGGTGGCGCTGTCGTGAACCTCGACGCCGTCAACGCGAATGCTGCCTTTCTGGATCGGTTCCAGGCCGTTGATGCACATCAGCAGGGTCGATTTGCCGGAGCCCGAGCCGCCGATGATCGACACCACCTCGCCCTTGTTTACCGTCAGGCTGACACCCTTGACCACGGCGAGGTCGCCGAAGGATTTATGTACGTTGTCGATCTCAATCATTTTCTTGCCACCTTCTTTCCAGACGAGCGCCCAGGCGTGCGACCACCAGGCTCATGACGTAGTAAATAAGGCCCGCGATGCACAGCACCAGCAACGGTTCCTGGATGCGGGTGACGATGGTTTGCGAGGCGCGCAGCAGTTCGACGATGCCGATCCACATCACCAGCGCGGTGTCTTTCATCACGCCGAGCACCAGGTTCAGCCAGCCCGGAAAAGCCACCCGGGTGGCCATCGGCAGGACGATCCAGCGCAGGTCCTGCAGGAAGCTCAGGCCCAGCGAGCGACTGGCCCGACGCAGGGTGAACGGCACCGACAACACACCAGCGCGTACGATCTCGGTGAAGTACGCGGCGGCGTAAACCCCCAGCACAATGCAGCCGACGCTGAAGGCACTGATGTTCAAACCGACGATGCTTTTGAGCGAGTTGAACAGCACGAACTGGATCAGCAACGGCACGCTGCGAAACACGTCCAGCACCCAGGCGAGGGGCAAACTGGCCCGTGGCAACAAGGCCCGCAGCAAGCCGAAGAGCAGACCGGCCAGGGAGCCGAGCATGATCGACCAGAACGTCAGTTGCAGCGTGACCCAGGCGCCATTGAGCAGGAACAACAGGTCATTGGAGGAAAACCCGGTATTAAACATGGACGACTCCTCAGTAACGGAACAACCGCCAGGCCATCAGCCGGGCTGCCGCGACGATCGCCTTGGCAATCAGGTAATACAGCACCGCTGCAATGGCGAAGAACTCGAAGGTGCGGAACGTTTTGACGTTGTAGTCCTGGGTCACGCCGGTCAGGTCATTGTTCAGCCCGACGATCACCCCCAGCGACGTCATCAGCACCGCCCAGACCATTTGATTAGTCAGCGGGTAGAAGACGATCCGCAGCAGCTGCGGGACGATGATCATGCGGTAGGCCTGGAAGGCACTCATGCCCAGCGAACGTGCGGCGCGCACTTGAGTGTCCGGTACAGCCTTGAGGCCACCGCGAAAGTTCTCCGCCAGATACCCGGCATTGTTGAAGGTGATCCCGGCCAGCAGGGCGAGCCATGAGCTGACATGCATGCCCAGCGAGCCGAGGCCGAAGTAGAGGACGTAGATCTGGAACAGCGACGGGGTGTTGCGCGCGATCGATACCCAGCCGTTGCCGATGCCGCGCAACAATGGGTTTTTGCTTTCGCGCATCACGGTCAGGGCCAGGGCGATCAGCACGCCGAAGATCATCGACAGCGCCGCGGTCTCGAAAGTGACGACGGCACCGGCAAGCATGTCCGGCAGGGCGCGCAGCGCTGAGCGCCATTGGAAGCTGTAGTCAAACATGCGCAGGGCTCTCCAGTTGGGCGGCAGGTTGTAGCCACGTCGGCAGGCGCCCGCTGGCGATGGCATTGCAGGCGGCATCGACGCATTCTTTGATGCTGGCGAAATGCACTTTGCGGCCCACCAGGCCCGGTGCGTAATGGGCGTACTTGCCGGAGTTGGTCATCAAGGTTTTCGCGGCTAGCGGGATCACCGGTTCGCCGAGCATGCACCAGCAGGTATCGGTGACCAGGGTCGCGCCGAAAGCTTCGATCACGGCGATATGCCCGGCTTCGCGAGCCTGCTCCAGCACAGCGCGGCCGCAGGTAATGGCGAGGACCACGTCAGGGTGTTTGTGCCGACCGAGACACAACCGCGCGAGGTGGGCAAACTCGCTGAGGGAGAAATGCGGATTGCCCAGCGACACCACATCCACCCGGTTGTCGCGGGCACTGTTGAGCTCGCGCCAACTGACCAATAGGTCGATCAGGCGGATTTTTTCCACGGGTATGGATACATCCACTTCCAGCACCCGCGACGGGTCGATGGCCTCCGGAGTTACTCCGGCGATATGGAACAAGGGCGCGGCGGACGTGGTGGCAAATGCCGCGCCGAAAGCTTTGAGGTCGTCCAGGCTTGGCTGGCGGTTTTCCAACCCGCGAACCAGTGAAATTCGGCTGCCAGCCAGTGCGCCAATGTGGTAACCGAGCAGCGGGTAGAAGGCGTCGTCCAGTTCACCCAGGGCGGGTAACTCGATCTGCAGTCGGGCCTTGCGTTGCGCGTCCAAATGGCAGCCGATCAACGGGGCGCGACCGGTCAACGCGATGCAGATATCCAGATAGTCCGGGTACTTCAAGGTGCGTGCGCCGAGCACGCTGTTGGCGTAGACCACCGCGTTGGATTCGGCCCAGACGATCTGCTCGCCGGCCTTCGGCGCGCTGTCGAGCAGGTAAGGCGCGCAGGTGAAACTCAGCTGTGCACCCATCGCCATATAAGCATCGCCCAAGGCACTGGCCGGTTCACCGAGGGTCGGGTCGATGCCCAGCTCGCGCCAGCGGCGCTGGTCCACGGAAATCGAATTGAGGGTGGTGGGCACCCGCACTGTTGCTCCCCATTGCACCAGCTGTTGGGCAAAACGCAGGCTCGCAGGTCCGGTGTAGATGCAGCCGTCAATGTGCGCTTGGGTGATATCCACAAGATGGCGGGCACCTTGCAGTTCGGCCATGCGCAGGACGATCTGCATCGCCACCTGCGCGGCCTTGCCATGCTGGCCGTCGAGCAGCGCTTGGTCGTGTTCGGTGAGTTCGATCGCGGTGCCGATATCGGTGCTCGGCAAAGGGCTGTCGAGTGCCTGCCAGGCATCGCCCGGCAGGTGCTCGAACAGGCTTAGCGTTGTGTCCTCGACCCGAGCGAAGGCCTTGCCGCGCAGAGCGGCGAAGGCCTCCCGGCCGATGCACAGCACCGGCAGGGAACGCTCGAAAATGGTCTGTGCCACGAGCACGCCCAGGGTCAGGATCTCATCGGGCTCGGCCAGCACCAGTGCGGCCGGTGCGTGACCGTTGCTGATCAGTTCCATCAACACGCTACTGCCGGTGCACGAGCCGCGACCGCTGGGAATGGCCAGCACACGGCCGGCCAGGTATTCGCCGCTGAGGGGGTGGTGACGGTCAATGATCTCGCCGCTATACGGATCGACCCCGCCCCAGAAACTCAAGCCCACATCGGCGAACAGTAGGGCGCCTTGGGCGGCGCCCGCGACCAGGCTGCGACCGGTCAGAGAAATTGACCCAGGCATGCCGGACATCTCAGTAATAGACCTTTGGCACGGTCAGGTCGGTGGGTGAAATCTCGGTGCCGACCCATTTGGTGAACAGCTCGTTGTAACGGCCTGTTCGCACTTGCTGGTTCACGAACAGGTCCAGATACCGGAGCAGACCGTACTCGTTGCGTTTGGCTCCGAGGGACACGTAGTCGATCACGTACGGGGCGTTACCGGCGACTTTCAGGTTCTTGTATTTGCCCGATTTGAGCGTGGCGGCGGCCACAGTGTTGGTGACCACAGTGGCGTCGATGTGACCTTGGGCGACCGCCAACAGCGTGTCGTTTTGCGACTGATAGGCGCGGAAGGTGCCGGTGCCCCATTTCTTCACGTCTTTCTCCAGGGCGATGGCCTCATAGGTGCCGCTGGTGTTGCCCACGGGTTTGCCCTTGATGTCATCGAAGCTGTTGATGCCGGTGTCGTCGCGAGTCAGCACCACCATCTGGAAGGCAAAGTAGGGCACGGTGAGGCCGACGGTCTTGGCCCGTTCGAGGGTGTCGGAAGTGGAGGCGACGATCACGTCGGCCCGACCGGAGACCAGCGCCGGAATGCGGTCCGGGAATGGCGTCTCGACTACTTCCGCCTCAACTCCGAGGATTTTCGCCAGGTCATGGCAGTAGTCCACGTCGAAACCGGCCGGGTTGTTGCCCGCATCGCGAAAACCCATGGGCGGGAAGTCCAGGGTCACGGCGCAACGTAGCTTGCCCGAACCGATGATGTCGTCGAGCTTGTCTGCCTGAGCGGTGGCGATAAAGGAGGTACTGAGAACAGCGCTGAGGGCTACGGCAAATGCGGGGTTTTTCATAGAGGCCTCGTTGATGTGAAGTGCTGTTGGATATCGTATTGGGGATTTCGTATACGATATTAACAATAGCAATCAACGTGCCCATTTCCAGGCGCAAGCGCGAATTAATCGTCAGCCCTTGAAGTAGAGGTGTTGTAGTGGAGCAACTGGAGGGCAAGGATGCTGTGAAGGTTTGGGCCCGCAACGGCAGGTGTTACAGATGGGAGCAATATTGTGCGGGGCGCCCCTTTAAGGAACACCGGCAGGCGTGGGAGCTTGCGATTGATCGTTCCCACGCTCCGCGTGGGAATGCCTCAACGGACGCTCTGCGTTCGGCTCTGGAAGGGACGCGGAGCGTCCCGGGCTGCATTCCCACGCAGAGCGTGGGAACGATCAGTGTGTCTGTTAGCCTTGTGGATCGAGATTATCCAGCACCCGATTCACTGCTAACTCCCCAAGCATGACCACCTGTTGAATGCCCAACATCATGTTGCGATGTGGCATGTCCATCAATCCGGCGAACTCACTGAGCATCATGCTCGCTGACGCTAGGGTTTCGCAGGCGTTGACCAGTAGGGTTTCGTTATCGACCTTTGCACCCACATGGTAAATGGTGCTGGGTTTGCGCTTGGTGTCTTTGGGGATGGACGGCTTGAGGTAGTGGTCGAGGGCGCGGTCGGCGGCTTCGTTGAGCTTTTTGGAATCGAGGGATTCGTAGGGGGATGTTGGATCGGTTTCCGGTGGGTTGGGTGTTGGTTTGAACATGGTGAAGCTCCTTGATGGCTGGAGCTACCGCCGTTCGCGGTCAAACGAACAAGGTGGCAGCTGTACGCGGGTTGACCGACCGGACATCAAGGAATCCGGCACACCCGAAGGTGTCCCACGCACAGCCACCGCGACACGATATTTCAGACAATGCCTGAATTTGGTCTGGACGCTGGCGCGCCTTGATTGATTCGGACGGTCAAATCCGATCGCTGATTCGTCAGCGACCCGGAAACGATAGAGCCCGGCCTCAAGGCGCACAAGCCGGCGGATTCTGGCGTAGTCGTAGGCAGCGGCGCAAGGATGTGTAGCCTGGGTGAGTGTCTGGAGATGTCGATTAAACATCACCGTTTAAGATCAAAAGACCGCAGCCTTCGGCAGCTCCTACAGGGGATTGTGTTCGACCGCGGTACTGATCGTTCCCACGCTCTGCGTGGGAATGCAGCCTGGGACGCTCCGCGTCCCACTCCCTAAAGCCGAACGCGGAGCGTCCGTTGAGGCATTCCCACGCAGAGCGTGGGAACGATCCTTAACGCTGATTATCCCGAAACTGGCTCGGTGACAAACTAGTCAACGCCCGGAACTGCCGGCTAAACGCACTGTGATCGGTATAGCCGCAACGCAAGGCGATCTCGGTGATGGGCAACTCGGTGTGCAGTAACAGCCGCGAACCCTCTTCCAGGCGCGCCTTGTGAATCATCTGTCGTGGGGTGAGCTGGAAAACCCGTTTGCAGTGTCGCTCCAGTTGCGCCACGGAATAGCCGGCGATGGTGGTCAGTTCGGCGAGGCTGATGGGGCGGGCGAAGTGGCTGCGGATGTGCGCATCCACGGCGGCGAGTTTCTGGAATGCGGGATGGTTGGACTGTGGCGATTGCAGGTCGCGGGAGATTCCGGCCAGGCCAACGATTCGACCTTGCTCATCCTTCAGAGCGATTTTGTGGGTCAGGCACCAGATCGGCTGGTTGCCGTAGTACAAATGCAGTTCCAGTTGGTCGGACAGTTCGCGGCCGCTGGACAGTACCCGTCGATCCTGTTCGGTGTACAGCGGGCCGAAGCGTTCCGGGAAGACCATTTCGGCGGTGAGCCCCAGCAGTTCCTCGCGATGCTTGAAACCGCAACGCCGGGCCAGGGTCTGGTTGACGAAGGCGTAGCGGGCTTCGCGGTCCTTTATGAAAAACACCACATCCGCCAGGGTATCGAGCAGCGGCGCGATCGGCTGCAGACTGTTGAGCAGCGTTGGCAGGTCGCAGGGTTTGAAGGTGCTGAGCGAGGGATACATGGCGCTGGGGTCTGATGGCGACCCCAGGATCATAGAGGCTCGGCAGCGTGGCCGAAACCCCCGAGGGGGAATCAGGTCGGAGGGGTGTCGTCCAGGCACATCAAGGTCTCGATTCGCGCCGGACTGAAGGGTGGGCGGGGTGCCGAAGGTTGCCAGCCGAACAAGTGCTGCACTGCACCACCACACACTCGACCCTGACAGGCACCCATGCCGCAGCGACTGGCCAGCTTGGCTTCGCGCCAGTCAGTGTGCCCGGCCAATGCGGCGTAGGGCACGTCTTCGCAGCGGCAAACCAGGGTGTCGGATCGGGCCAAAGATTTGAGTTGTGGATCGAGGGCGAATGCCTGATTCAGTGCCTTGGCAAAACCCTGCCAGCGTGCCCGGCGTGGCCACAACTGGCGGGCCGCTTCAAGGTTGCCGACCGCCGCGTGGCCAGCAATTGCACCTTCGACCAACGCCAGTTCACTGCCACCAAACCCGGTGCATTCGCCTGCCGCATAATGATCGGCACGGCTGCTGGCCTGCCAGGCATCCACCGCCAACGCCTGACCTTCGATGGCGTAACCCAGTGCCTGGCCCAATTGAATGTTCGGAATCAAGCCGAAGCCACAGGCCAGTCGATCACATTCCAGCTCAACGACTTTGCCTTGCTGTTGCAGGCGCACACCTTCCAATCGGTCAATGCCAAGGGCGGCCAGCACATGAGTTGCGGTGCGGTAATGGCGGTCGAACAAGCTGAATGATTGCAACCATTTGGCGGGCCAGCGCGGCAGTTGCGCGGCGAAACCAGCGACGGCGATGCGCGAGGCTTGCTCGGCGATGCGTTGTACCTGGGCGCCATGTTTTTTCGCGGTGGCGGCACTCGCCAGCAATAGCGGGCCGCTGCCGGCGATCACCACGCGCTCACCCTGCACCGGCACACCCGCCTTGATCAGCGCCTGCAAGCCACCGGCCCCGGTCACGCCCGGCAACGTCCAGCCGGGGAAGGGCAGCAGCAACTCGCGGGCGCCGGTGCACAGAATCAGTTTGTCGTAGCTGATCAACCAGCCGTCGTCATCATCTTCGACCAACAGTTGTTTCGGACCGGGACTGGCGATCACCCGGGTGCCAGCGTGATGACGGATGTTGCTGCAAGCCTGCAAACGCTCACGCAGTCGACGGGCCTGATCAGGTACGTTGGCTTGCGGGCCGTCACGCCAGATTTGTCCGCCTGGCAGCGGGTTGTCATCGAGCATGACGATGCGTGCGCCGCTAGGTGCGGCGGCAAGCGCGGCGGCCATGCCAGCGGGGCCGGCACCGATGATCAGCAGATCAGCGTATACGTTCATGGGCGTGTCTCCACCTGCATGCCGTCTCGGCACAGGGTTTGGCAAGCGAGGCGTCGCCGGCCGTCGATGGTCACCCGGCATTCCTGGCAGATGCCCATGCCGCACAGCGGTGCGCGTCGCTGACCACTGACCGACGTGCGCGTGCTGCCGTCGCTGCCCAACGCCAAGGCAGCGGCGACGCTGGTGCCCTCGGCTACCTTCAAAGCGCGACCGTCCAGCAGCAATTCAGGCATAGGCAGGTTCTCCGAGGAAACGCTGGGGCAGATAGGGTTGTGCGGCCAGTGGCGGGGTTTCGTTGAACAGTTGCGCCACCAGCAAGTCGGCCGTGCCGGGGGCCGTGGTGACGCCCAACCCTTCATGACCAACGGCCAGCCACAAGCCCTGGCGCTGCGGGTGTTGGCCAACCAGCGGCAGGCCGTCGGGGCTGGCGGCGCGAAAGCCGGTCCAGGCGCGGATGCCGTTGAGTCGGGCCAGCCCCGGCATGTACTCGGCGGCGCGCTTGAGCATTTTCGCCAGCATCCACCCTTCGACCTGCGGGTCGGTGGTGCCGAATTGGCGCGAGGCACCGATGAACAATTGCCCAGTGGGGCGCGGCTGAATATTGCAGGCGGTCGACGGCCCCGTGGCGTTGTGGGCGCTGGTGACGTAACCCAGTTCCACCAAGGTGTGGGTGACGGTGCGGGGGTAGCGATCGGTAATCAGCAGGTGACCTTTTTTCGGCTCGATGGGCAACTCCGGGCACAGTTCGTTGGCCTGAATACCGTTGGCCAACACCACCGCGTCGGCACTCAACCAACGACCGTCATCGAGGCAGACACGGTTGCCATCGACCGCGCTGACCCGCGCCCGACGTTGACGAATGTTCGGTGTGTCGAGCATCCAGCGGGCCGTCGCCGGCGCATAAAGAATGCCGTCACCATTGATCAATAAACCGCCTTCCAGCCCCTCACGCAGTTCCGGCTCACGCTGGCGCAAAGCACTGGCGCCGACCAATTCGCACGCCACGCCCTGGGCTTTCAGGTTCAGGTATTTGCTATGGGCGACCGCCATTTCCTCGGCGTTGGCCGCCAGCCACAGCGTGCCGTTGTTGCGGTAGGCGCAGCCGTCGGGCAGGTCCGGCGCCAATTCGCGCCAACGTTGCAGGGAATATTGACTCAGGGCCAGTTCGGCCGGGTTGTCGTCGAGCACCAGCAAGTGACCCATGCCCGCCGCCGTCGCACCGTGCAGGCCGGCGTCCAGCACCAGCACCTGCAAGTCACGACGGGCCAGCGCCTGGGCACAGGCGGCACCGATGATGCCGGCGCCGATCACGATCACATCGGCCACAAGGCCCTCGTTCATGGACGAATGCCCCAGGCGAACGGGTCATCCTGTTCGATGATCAAACTGGCTTCGGCGCTGATAAAGGCACGGCCGCGAATGGTCGGTATAACGCGCTCGCCCTGCCATTCGTAAGAGCCTTCGAACTCGCTGCCGATGACACTGGCCTGGCGCCAGATCTGTCCCGGTTGCAGTTTGTCGTCCGCTGCCAGGCACGCCAGTTTGGCACTGGTGCCGGTGCCGCACGGTGAGCGGTCATAGGCCTTGCCGGGGCAGAGGACAAAGTTGCGGCTGTCGGCGTGATCGTCATTGGCGAACAGCTCGACATGGTCGATCAACCCGCCGTCTTCGCCACGAATACCCTGGGCCTCCAGCGCCTGTTGCACGGCGTAGGTATAAGCGGTCAGCGCGTCGAGGTTGTCGCCGGCCACCCGCAGGCCATGCTCGGCGATCAGGAAAAACCAGTTGCCGCCCCAGGCGATATCGCCGACCACCGGGCCGACATCTGGTACCTGCAACACCAACGCCTTGCGGTAACGGTAGGCCGGCACGTTGCGCACGCTCACCGAATGGTCTTCGTGCAGGGTCGCCTGCACCGTACCCACCGGCGTCTCGATGCGATGCACGCCGGGGCTGATCTTGCCCAGATGCGCCAACGACGCCACCAGGCCAATAGTGCCGTGGCCGCACATGCCCAGGTAACCGGTGTTGTTGAAGAAAATCACCCCGGCACAGGCACTCGGGTCCACCGGCGTACAAAGCAGGGCGCCCACCAGCACGTCGCTGCCACGGGGTTCCAGCACACAAGCGGCGCGCCATTGATCGTGATGTTCGGCGAGCAGCTTACGGCGTTCGGCCATGCTGCCGGTGCCCAGGTCAGGAAAACCGGCGGTCACCAAGCGAGTCGGTTCGCCGCCGGTATGGGAGTCGATCACGGTGATGCGTTTCATGGGAGGGCCACGTCCGTTCGGTTGAGTGAACGAAAGAGTGGCCTGTGCGGCGGGGTGTCGGCTTGATGGATTTATCCTGTGCTGATGACGAAATCAGCACAGCATTCTAGTAGTCAGTGGGCGTGAGGCAGGTGCTCGAACAGGGTCTTGCAGACCCCGGCAATGTGCTCGTCCAGCAGCTTCACCGCCAGATCCACATCCCCGGCACGACAGGCAGCGAGGATCTCACGGTGTTCGTGATCAGCCCGTTCCTTGCCAGCCGACAGGCTCATCTGCATGCGCAGGTAGCGTTCCAGCTTATCGTTGACCGAACGAATCAGGCTGACCAGAAACGGTCGTTGCGCCGGCTCGTAAAGGCAAGCGTGCAGCTCCCAATTGAGCTCGGCCCAGCGGCCCACGTCGTCCTCGCCGATGAACTCCTGACAGATGCGCTCGGCACGGGCGAAGGTTTCTTCGGTCATGTTGGGAATGGCCAGGCGCAGTATTTTGTCCTCAAGCAACATCCGCACTTCGAACATCTGTGCCAGCTCGGCATCGGACACCCGCGTGACCATCGCCCCGCGATTGCGCTGGAACATCACCAGCCCTTCGGCCTCCAGCCGCTTGAGGGCCTCGCGCACCGGAATCTTGCTGACGTTGAACTGGCGGGCAATGTCGTCCTGGCGAATCGGCTCATCCTCGGCAAAATGCCCGGCAACGATCGCATCCCGCAGATGACGGGTGATGATTTCCGAGGTCGAAGGTGTATTGCCAAGGTCGGGGGCGTTGAGTTTGGGTAGGTTCACGGCAGTGGTCGTTTGGAGTGAGATGGCGATAGGGTATACGAAATTCTTTCGCTGCGAAGTTCCAGGCGATGGCCGCCCCGAAGAATTCTTCCTGCCGGAAACCAAGGATCGGGAAATTCATCACACATAGGTTGGTACTCGCCCTTTCCCGTGGGGGAGAGGGCAAGAACCTTTGCGGCGGGGAGTGTGCTTGAGATCTAGCGTTTGCGACGATGGCCAGTGATCATCGACAGCGGCAGGTTTTCACGCAAGCGTATGCTTTCCACCAATGCCGCGACGATGTGCACGCAAACCAGTGCGAGCAGCGCATTGGCCATAAACTCGTGGACATCACGTAGCCAGTCTTCGCCCCAGAAGTAGTCCACTTCCTCCATCAGGAAACCGCTGATGCCCAGGCCAGTCATCAACAGCAGCATGAGGACCATCACCAGTGCACCGATGGGCGAGTGCCCCATGCGGTGATAGCCCTTGCCGGAAAACAGCGCCCGGCCATGATGAACGACCCGGGTCGGGGTCGGCCAGAAGTCTGCCCAACGTGCCGATGGTGGGCCGATGAACCCCCACACTACGCGCACCAGCACCACCGCCACGGCGTAATAGCCGAGCCAGCGATGCCAGCCGTCTCCTTCCTCGTTGAGGAAGTAGTCGCTGATGAAGACAACCACCAGGGACCAGTGGCAAACACGTACGAGAGGGTCCCAGAGGCGCAGGGTTTCAGCGTTCACAGGGGACCTTATTCGATCTCTTCTTTCACGACTTTGCCGCTGACCGGGTCAAAGTAGATTTCGACTTTGCGCTTGTCTTTGTCAAAGCCGTAGATCTCGTAGCAATTGCCGCCAGTGACTTTGAACTTCTTGATGTCGTAGCCCTTGGCCTTGAGATCTTCCTGAAACTTGGCCTGGTCCTGCCATTGGGCCTTGTCGGTTTTGGTGCATTCAGGGCCGGCGAAGGCCAAGGGGGAGGCGGCAAGAAGGGAGAGCAACAGAAGTTTACGCATGGGTTTTCCTCGAAATATTGTTGTTGTCCGACAACGCGAGAGATTCTCAATCAGTCTCGCGCGCTGAAGATTAAATGAGCTTTTGATCGTTGTCACGATGTTGCGGGCTACAACAAACTCCCTGGACTGCCGGAACTTGTAGGAGCGGGCTTGCCCAATGCCAGTCAGCTAAGCCACGGAACCCTGTAGGAGCGAGCTTGCTCGCGAAAGCGGTATATCAGGCGACATCAATGTTGGCTGTACCGCCGTCTTCGCGAGCAAGCTCGCTCCTACTAAAAGCGGTAGTTGGTACTCAGCTCCAAAGTTCGTGGTGCTCCGGGAGTGATCAGATCCACTGAGCCATGGGCCGAGGCGTAATAGTCCTTGTCGAATACATTGCGCAAACGCAGTGCCATGTCCCATTTCGGCAAGTTATAGAGCAACGCCGCGTCCACGGTGGTGTAAGCGGGCATGACCACTTGGTTATCCAGGGCGGTGTAACGATCGTCGACATAGTTTGCCCCCATGCCCACGCGCCAGGTGTTGGTCAGCGAGCGCACCAGCCAGAGGTTGGCACTGTGACGCGGGGTCAGGGTGGGTGTCTGGCCTTCATTAGCGACGCCATTGGTTCGGTTGTTGGACTTGATGATCTCGGCATCCAGATAGGCATAACCGGCATAGACCTGCCACTTGTCACTCAACTGCCCGCTGGCGGTCAATTCAAGACCGTCGGTGCGCTGCTCGCCCGACAGGACCAGTTTGGTCGGGTTCGCCGGATCGGTCGTTTTCATGTTGGTGCGTTCCAGACGGAACAGCGCCGCCGTCAACGCCAGGCGATTGTCGAGCAGGTCCCACTTGCCGCCGATCTCGAAGTTGGTGGTTTGCTCCGGCTCGAGGTCCTGGTTGGTAGTGCTCAGGGCGAAGACTTCGGAGGAGGGTTGGTAAGAACGACTCACCGAAATGTAGTAGGACTGAACCTGATCAGGCTGGTAGACCAGGCCTGCGCGCGGGCTCCAGGTATTATCGGTTCGGGACATTGAGGCACCCGTCAGATCATCCGAGTATTCCTGATCGAACACGTCATAACGCACGCCCAGCAGTGCTTTCCACTGCGGGGTCAGCTCAATCAGATCCTGGACGTAGAAACCCGCCGTGTCCTGGGTAGTGGTGCCCTTGGCAGTTTGCCGGTTGGCCTGGAACCGCACGTCGACCAGGCCATCGCGGTACACCGGGACCCGCGCTACGTTGCTTTGGCTGAAGACGGATTGATCCTTGATCTGACGCCCCAGTTCCACGCCATAGAGCAGGTTATGGTTCATCCCTACAAGCGTGGCCTGTTGCTTCAGTTCGGTCTGGTTGAACCAGCCGTCTTCCTTGCGCTGCACATTGCCGCGGTTCAGTTTCACCAGCAGCTCGCCGTTGGGGGCGGTGACGAAACGTGTCGGGCTAGAGTCGGCGAGTGTGTTGTTGCGATCCAGATCGTAGTGGTAGTAGCGGCTGGTGTTGCTCAAGGTGAAGTCGTCGTTGATGCGGTAGTCGACGCCAGCCGTGAACGAAAACACTTCGCTGCGGGTGTAATCGTCATCCGGGTCGGCGGAACCGAAGCGCTTGTCCCGATCGACATCGACCGGGCGATCGCCCCGCGCGGGAATGCCGAAGTCGATCAAGCGTTTGTCGTAGAGGTACGTGGCCCCTAGGTTCAACTCAAGATCGTCGGAGAGTTTGAAGTAGGCCGAAGGCGCAATGGCCTTACGATCGATATAGCCGTCATCGCGGAAGGTGTCGCTGTTCTCCAGCGCACCGGTCACCCGGAATGCCTTGTCGTTTTGCTGCTGATCGGCCCAGCCAGCATCGAACTGTGTACGCTTTTTACCCTCGCTGTCGAAGCTGACACCCACTTCCTGTTTGGGAGTGAAGTTGGGTTTCTTGCTGATGCTATTGATCAGGCCACCGGATGAGCCGCGGCCATAGAGCACCGCTGCCGGTCCCTTGATCACTTCCACGCGCTCGACGTTGGACAGATCGCGGAAGTACAGCGCGTCATCACGAACGCCATCGACGTACATGTCGCCGATGGCACTGAAGCCGCGAATGGTGACCTGGTCGCGCTGGCCATCGCCGTTGGAAAGACCGATGCCTGGGACGTTCTTCAACACGTCTTCCATCGACTGCGCGCCCTGATCCTTGATCACGCTCTGGGGGATCACGTTCACCGTTTGCGGGATATCCCGTAGCGGGGCGTCGATTTTCAGCGCACTGCGGCTGTCATTCGGCTTGTAGCTCTGCTCACTGTAATCGCTGGTCACAGCGGTGGCAGGCAGGGCCAATGCCGATTGGGTTTCTGCCTGTAAATCAGGGACTGCAAAAAGCCCCAGCAGTGAGAGAGAGGCGGGGTAAATGCGCGGTAAAGCCACCATGAGCTCCTTTTTTAGTTATTGGTGCTAATGATAACGATTATCTTTTGTAAGTAAATAAATATCATTCGCGTGTAGGGTCGACACATTTGCCGTTGGCCCAAACATGCGGAGCGGCGGGGCTGCTCGCCTTGATCGGTTTCAAGGGAGCACTGCTGATCATGGCAGGCGCCCTGGCGCTGATCTGGGTCAGCAGTTTTTACTACATGTCCAACGCCATGGGCCGTCTGTCGGCACCGTGCTCTCTGGCTGGATTTATCAGGCTTTCGGGTTGGGGGCGTGTTTATGGATATCCAGCATTTGTTATTTTCGCAGCGCTGATTTCTGGGGCGTTACTCAGACATACCAAAGCGATTTAAATTGCCCTGAAAGCCGCTGTTTCATGGGCTTTACATCAAGTAAGAAAGTTTAATGTCTAGTGTGCTTATTGTGTGAGTGTCATTTTTCAGGCGTCAAATAGTTGAAGTTTCTTATATGGATCGAAAAGTAATTAGTCTTAGCACAATTTATTCATACGCATTTATTAGAACTTCAGCCATAAATAACCAACCAAGCCGGGCTGCGAGGAAAACTGCACGAACCTGACGACTAAAAGATTCGCCACAATAAAAATCAAATCCTCCTAATAAGTCGGTGATCATCATGATTAAATTCATGACCTACTTTTTTATAGGAGCTGTTCTTGCAGGATGCAACGGTATGGTAAAACCCGACTTGTCGGGGCCTGCCAATGATTCATACTTTTCAGTCTTCTCGGGCTTTCCTTTGCCTTATCTGTACATGGCCTCGGCCGTGCAATGGAACGAAGACTATGCCGTCACCACTCGCCACACCCCCCTCATCCGCAACGTGAAATACAGCTGCAGCACTGGCTGTGACCTTGTCTTCATTCAGCACAAGGCCGACGGGCGTTACCCGTCATGGCGCGCACCGCGTGTGGGTGAACACATCACTGCCGTGGGGGCGAGCCCATACATGACCACCGTCAGCGGGCAAGGCAAGGTGTACCAGGCGCCTTTCATCAATAGCAATGAAGGCAGCGGCGAACGCTATGCCATTCATGATGCCCCGATAATAAAGGGAATGTCGGGTGGCCCCGTCATCGCCAATGACGGTAGCATTGTCGGTATCAATGTCGGTTTTTTCTCCACCTCTTTTAATAATGTGAGTTTTCACCCTGGGTTAAAGGGGGCTGAGAGAGTCAGCGTCTTTATCCCTTACTCGATCATTCAGCGTGAATGGGAGTTGATGCAGGTGAAACTTAACGATCCGCACGGCGCGAAGTACGCGAAGAAGTAACGTTGAATTGTCGTCAATCAATTGACCGTTGGGATGGGGTTCATCGTAGTAGGTACGATGAACCCATCGTGGCTGATTAGTTGAATCCAGGCGTATATTGATTGTGTCGATCCAGATCATTAAGGCGATAGCAGATCGCTGACGGTGCGACAGACGAAAAGCTGGGGGGCTAGCAGATATCCCAGAACGTTTGGAGGTGTGACATGAGCCAATATCAACGACTCCTTCTAATAGCCGGTCCTACCATGCGTCATACGCCGGCGCTGCAGCGGGCCGTCGCCATTGCCGAAGCCACCGGTGCAGCGCTGCATATCATGGTGGTTATCGAAGACTTCAACCTCTTGGGTTTGATACACGCCAGTGCGCGGTTTCGTGAGGCTTGTCAGCAAGAGAACGAAAAATGGCTCAAGGATGAAGCCGATCTGATCCGCGGCCGCGGAATCAACTTAAGCACCGAGGTACTTTTCACTCGCGACGCGCTGAAAGAAATCCTTCAGCACGTGACAAGCTTGCAGCCGGACCTGGTGATCAAGGACGTGCAGCATGAGTCCGCGCTCAAACGCGTGTTCATCACCCCTCTGGATTGGCATCTGCTGCGCGAATGTCCGGTGCCCGTCCATCTGGTCAGCGAAGTCGGCTGCCCACTTCCGCGCGTGATTGTGGCGGCAGTCGATCCGTCGCACCCAGAGACTCAGATCACTGGAATCAACGACCTGATCATCCAGGCTGCGAATGAATTGGCAACGCAATGCAATGCAGAAATGCATCTGCTGTATGCCTACGATCTGGCGCAGACGCACATGTCCGATGCGGGCGCGGGTGCAGTGACAATGCCTGGCTTCAGCAGCGACGTGCGCAAGTCCTTGCACAAGTCATTCATCGCATTGGCCGATCACTACAGCATACCCACCGAGCGGCAACACTTCGTTGCAGGACCGCCTGGTAAAGCGCTGGCCGATTTTGCAGCGCATCACCGGGCTGACGTGATCGTCATGGGAAATACGCATCGCAAGGGATTGGACAAGTGGGTGGGCAGTACCACGGAGCATGTTCTGTATCGGGTGCCCTGCAACATTCTCGCCGTCGCCGGGCAAGCGGATCAATGAATGGATCCGTTGTTAAATGATCTGGAAAGGGGATCTCGGCGGCCGGCTCGGGATTTTTTCAGGGCGCGCGCCGAGATATCCCGGTAGGTGTCACTGTCGGTCGCCGCGAGCAGCTTTGCACCGTCCTTCATTGTGGCCATAAAGGTGACCTCGGTGTTTTTGCCAGCAAGCAGATAGCCGGCGATGGCCCCGACGGGACCGAGTAACATGGCACCCGCGAGACCCAGGCCTATGGCGGTCTTTATATTCTTGTTGGATTCAGTGTTCTGAACGGTTAGATCTTTAAACTCCGAGACCGGGAAGCTTGCTCCAAGCCGGGGTTTGAGGGACGTCTTGAGGGTGAGGGTTCCAAGGTGATATTCCCCATCGCCCTGCGGGAAGTCACCGGCGAGTACTATGATCTTTGCCATATGGAGTTTTCTCTTGGACGATCATTTTTGGGTAGAACATTGCGCGCGCCCGAAGCCGAAACGTCAACGATCCGACGATGAGTGGCATCCATGAATTCGCGATATACAAGTGCCAGTTCTGCAAAAGAATTTCATTATCAGGCGCTCCTCGGAGCGCAGGCCATTTGCAGGAGAGCGGCCCCGGCGCTCCGACATGGACGTTTTATAACGTTTAGCTAAAGCGGACAGAGAGTGCGCTTTAATCCTCTGCTGGTCCGACAGGTTTAATCGTGATCAGGATCAAATGTTCGGCATCATTAGCAGACCTTTCAGCCGAGAGGGTTTAACGGGGGATTAATGGACTTCTGGACCACCACACAGGTATCGATTCTAGGGTTGGTTGAAGGGCTCACAGAGTTTTTGCCCATCTCCAGCACGGGGCATCAGATCATTGCCGCGGACTTGCTCGACTTCGGCGGTGAGCGAGCGATGGCGTTCAATATCATCATTCAGTTGGGGGCCATTCTGGCGGTCGTCTGGGAGTTTCGTCGCAAGATTCTGGAGATCACTACCGGTTTGCCGACCCAGCGTAATGCGCAGCGCTTCACGCTGAATTTATTGATCGGTTTCTTGCCGGCAGTTGTTCTGGGTGTGATGTTCGCCGACAAGATCCATGAGTATCTTTTCAACCCGATCACCGTGGCCGTGGCGCTGGTGATTGGCGGAGTCATCATGTTGTGGGCCGAACAACGCGAGCATGTGGTGGTGATCGATCACGTTGACGAGATGCGCTGGACCGATGCCTTGAAAGTCGGTTGCGCACAGTGCCTGGCGATGATCCCCGGCACTTCGCGCTCGGGATCGACGATTATCGGCGGCTTGCTGTTTGGCCTGTCACGCAAGACGGCAACCGAGTTTTCGTTTTTCCTGGCAATGCCGACGATGGTGGGCGCCGCGGTGTACTCGGGCTATAAGTACCGCGACCTGTTCCAGTCCGCAGACTTGCCGGTGTTTGCCTTGGGGTTTGTCGCTGCATTTGTCTTTGCGATGATTGCCGTGCGCGGTTTGCTCAAGTTCATCGCCAACCACAGTTATGCGGTGTTTGCCTGGTACCGGATCGCGTTCGGTTTGCTGATTCTGGCGACGTGGTTTTTGGGCTGGGTCGACTGGAATCATCTCTCGGAAGGGGCATAGGTTTTGTAGGAGCCAGGCTTGCCGGCGAAGGCGTCCTTGAGATCGCCTTCGCCGGCAAGCCTGGCTCCTACGAAAAGCGGTTACATTAGGGCAATCCCACTCCTACAAAATTTAAAGCTTGTTAACCCCCGCCAATGGCAAGCTGATGCGCTGTTCACGCTGCAGGAAATTCATCATCAGCAGCACCCGTTCCTCGCCGTCCATGGCCAGGAACACCGCTTCGAGATCGGAAAACGGGCCTTCAGTAATGCGCACCGTATCCCCGTGCCTCAACAACGTTGTCACGATCGCCTGGCTGTCTCGCTCCTGGAGCTCGTCGATCAGCGCATCGCGGATCGGCAGTGGCTGACCGCCGAACCCAACGACGCGCGAAACGCCGCGGGTCGAGCGCAGCGGGCCCCAACTGTCCTGAAGGCTCAATTGAATAAACAGATAACCCGGAAACAGCGACTCGCTGATCACTCGACGCTGCCCGCGCAAAACGCGCTCACGCCGGTAGGTCGAGCGAAAACAGGCATAGCCCTGACGCTGTAGATGTTCTTCGGCGCGCTCATCCTGTTTGGGTTTGCACTGAAGCAGATACCAGGCTTTGTCGGCGTGTTCTGCAATCGCGTTCATTCGAATTCCCTCCCTGCATCGATTTGCCCCAGCAGTTCGGCGGTTTTGTGCTGCATGAGCACGCTGTCGCCGCGACTTTCCACGGTCAGGCAAGTCACGCAGCCATCGTCCAAAAGACGCAAGCTGAGACGCCAGTCGGCAAAGACCAGGTTCAGCCCATCGCTCTCGTCGATGTCGAGGGCATCGGCGACATAACGCTGCCTGATGCTCGCCAGCAACGCCGGACCATCCTTGACTTGACGGCGGATTTCCCCGGAGGAGGGGAAGGCGCCGATGCGCTCCACCAGCAGCACCGCTGGTTTCTGCACGCGAGGAAAAATCAGCTCCGACGCATAGGCGCGCACGATGAGGTACGCGAGGTTGTTCTTAAGGTCAGCGCCATACGGGCGGCGACTGTCACCTGCCTTGAAACCGCTCAATGTCTTCATAGAGGCTTCGTCCATAGGGAAATAAAGACCATAAAATCAATTCGATAACGCACACGTTTGTCAGGGTTCAGCGCCGTCACCAGGTGTTCTGATGCAGGTTCTCGAAACAGAAGTTGGTGGCTTCGATGTAACCTTCAGCGCCGCCGCAATCGAAGCGTTGGCCCTGGAACTTGTAAGCCAGCACGCAGCCATTTTGGGCCTGCTTCATCAAGGCGTCGGTGATCTGGATTTCACCGCCCTTGCCAGGCTCGGTGTCAGCGATCAGATCGAAGATATCGGGCGTCAGAATGTACCGGCCGATAATGGCCAGGTTGGATGGGGCGTCTTCCGGGCGGGGCTTTTCGACCATGCTGTTGACCCGGTAAATACCCTCACGAATCAGCTCGCCGGCAATTACGCCGTACTTCTGAGTCTGCTCACGGGGCACTTCCTGAATCGCCACGATCGAGCAGCGGAACTGCTGATAGAGCTTGATCATTTGCGCCAGTACGCCATCGCCCTCAAGGTTCAGGCACAGGTCGTCAGCCAACACCACGGCGAATGGTTCATCACCGATCAACGAACGACCGCTGAGAATCGCGTGACCCAGGCCCTTCATCTCTACCTGGCGAGTATAGGAAAAAGTGCAGGTATCGATCAGCTCTCGAGTGCCTTCCAGGTACCGCTCTTTATCGGTGCCACGAATCTGGTGTTCCAGCTCGAAGCTGACATCGAAATGATCCTCCAGTGCTCGCTTGCCCCGGCCGGTGACGATGGCCATATGTTGCAGACCGGCGTCGCGCGCTTCCTCGACGGCGTACTGGATCAGCGGCTTGTTGACGATCGGCAGCATCTCCTTCGGCATGGCTTTGGTAGCGGGCAAAAAACGGGTCCCATAGCCGGCAGCGGGGAATAGGCATTTACGAATCATGAAAGCGTCCTTGAAAGTAGACAGATGAATGGCTAATGGCAGTAGGAAAGGTTCGACTCATCGTGTCGAAACCGGTATCGCTGGAGAGTGCGGGCTCTAAATGGCCCGATTACTCGAGAAGCATGTTCGTAACCCTGCATGGGCAACGAAAGGTCTGTACGCCATGTTTCGCACAAGGCGCAGGCAGAGGGCAGATCTGCAGATCAGTTCGCCGGTGAGCAAGCCTGGTTGTTCCATGGCAGGTTTGCGATTCAACTGGCTATATATAACTTTGTTGTCCAACGCGTCCCTTAGCCAACGACTAGCCAAATATTTGGCGCGTACTGGCAATACACTAGCGGAACAGCTATACATAAGCCATTCGCTATTTCGGTGTAATTTAGATTGAACGGTCGCGGGAAGGCGGCAATTGTTAGAAATTGTCTGGATAAATTCATGAACTGTTATTTTCGGTATTAACGGGCGAAATGTTATTTTTTGTCTGAAGAAAAAGTTGGGGAGTGTTCAAACCTCATGGTAATAAATACGCACTGATTGTTTGAAAATTTCAGCTGCAGTCGCCGGGTTATAAATACCCGGATTCATTCGTAGTTTAAAGCTCTTATGTTCGGCAAGTGCTATGTCACCGCCAATGTTGACAAGACGGGGAATGTTATCTTGCTTAAAAGGGTTTTGATTGTCTGCGTCGGCAATATTTGCCGCAGTCCCACCGCGGAGCATCTGCTGCGCGGGGCACTCGTTCATTCCGATATTGAGGTCAGTTCGGCTGGCCTAGCTGCCTTGACGGGCAAACCCTTCGAGTCGACGGCACACGCAGTACTCACGGAGCACGGTCATCTGCCCCACGAGCACCGGGCCGTTCAGCTCACGTCTCAAGCCGTTAGTGATGCGGACTTGATTCTGGTGATGGAGCGCCGGCATGTCAGCGGGGTACTCAATATTGCCCCTGAAGCGCGAGGCAAAGTGTTGCTGCTGGGCAAGTGGCAAGACGATCGCGAAATCAGCGACCCCTACCGTCAAGGCAAACCTGCTTTTGTGCACGCTTATGCGTTGATCGAAGAAGCCGTACTCGCATGGGCACAGCGCCTGGCGCGCTGATGGCCACTCCTTTTTGAATCGTAATACAGGCAAAGAATCCGACTTATGCAGCAAGCACCGGTAGTCAACGTGCGGGACGACGACAATGACGAGATCGATCTTCTCGGCTTGTTTGGGACACTTATCGACCATAAATGGCTGATTGCCGCGGTTACCGGTGCCTTTATGGTGACTGGTGTAGCGGTCGCGGTGCTGGCGACGCCGGTATACCAGGCGAATGCGTTGTTGCAGGTTGAAGCGAAGAAGAACGATTTGTTGGGCTTCTCCGATGTCAGCAGCATGTTGGGAAAAGAGTCGCCTTCGGCGACCGAGATGGAGTTGATCAAGTCTCGTGCGGTGATTGGCAAGACGGTCGATAACCTGAAACTTGATATCGTCATGCAGCCGATGTACTTCCCAGTTGTTGGTGAGTTCCTGGCGCGTCGATTCAAGAATAGTAATCCCGGTGTAATAGCCGACTCCTTGTTGGGGTTGAACAGTTACGCCTGGGGAGGGGAGTCGCTGAAGATATTCAAACTGGATCTTCCCGACTCGCAACTGGGCAAGAATTTGACCCTGACCACGGGTGAAAATGGGCATTACACCCTGGTGGACGAAGATGACAACCTATTGGCAGCCAGCCAAACGGGTCAACTTTTCGAACAAAATGGCGTTGCGGTTCAGATCGAGGAAATGCACGCTAATCCGGGGACCCGTTTCAAAATCATCCGCAATTCTCGTCTGACCAGCATCCTCGACTACCAAGAGGATTTGGATGTATCCGAGCGAGGAAAAGAGTCGGGCATTATTGGGCTGGCTCTGGAAAGCACAGATCCGAATCAGGCCATTAAAACACTCAATGAAATCGCCGCTATTTATGTTCGGCAAAACGTAGAGCGCACTTCCGCTGAGGCAGCACAGAGCCTGGCGTTTCTCAAAGAGCAACTTCCGGTGGTCAAGAAGGACCTGGAGAAAGCCGGGAATGCCTTGAATGAATACCAGACGCGCAGCAAGTCCGTGGACATCACGCTCGAAACCAAAGCCATTCTCGATCAGATTGTCGGGCTCGATACCAGCATCTCCGAGTTGAAGCTGCAACAAGCCGAAATGGATCGCAAGTTCACCCGGCAACATCCCGCCTATCGCGCATTATTGACCCAGATCGGTGAGTTGAGCAGCAAGCAGAAAAGTTTGGCGAGCAAGGTGGAGGGCCTTCCCTCCACCCAACAAGAATTGCTGAACCTTACCCGGGATGTAGAAGTCGGTACGGCCATTTATACCCAACTGCTGAACAAGTCTCAGGAACTGGATGTGATGCGCGCAGGGACGGTCGGTAACGTGCGTCTGATCGACACCGCGGATGTCAATTTCCTCAAACCGGTCAAACCGAAAAAAGCCTTGATTGTACTGATCGCCACAATTCTTGGCGGCTTCCTGGCGGTGGCGCTGGTGCTGCTGCGCAAGGCGCTGAACCGGGGATTGGAAAGCCCGGAAGCCATCGAGCAACTTGGGTTGCCGGTGTACGCGTCGATTCCTTACAGCATTTTGCAGAAAACCGAAGAAGACAAAGTCTCCCGCGGACGAGGGCGTTCCGCAGGTTCTACTTTGCTGGCCATCAGTCATCCTACCGATCTGGCAATTGAGGCATTGCGCAGTTTGCGTACCAGTCTGCATTTCGCCATGCATGAGGCCGACAATAACCGCCTGATGATTTCCGGGCCTAGCCCTAAAGTGGGTAAAACGTTCGTATCGGTCAATCTCGCGGTGGTGATAGCACAAACCGGGTTACGGGTATTGTTGATCGACGTCGACATGCGCAAAGGCTACCTGCACAAAGTGTTAGGTACTTCTGCAGACAATGGGCTTTCCGATATCCTGGCCCGGCGCTGCGATGTGGCCACCGCTATCCATAAGACCGCAATCGACAACTTTGATTTTGTCAGTCGAGGCCAAATCCCGCCCAATCCTTCCGAGTTACTGATGCATGCCAATTTCAGCGCACTATTGGAGCAGGCGAGCAAGCAATACGATCTGGTGATTCTCGACACGCCGCCGCTACTGGCGGTGACAGATGCGGCGATTGTCGGACGCCAGTCCGGGACCAATCTGATTGTTACGCGCTATGGCCTGAACCCGGCGAAAGAAATCGAGTTGACGGTCCGTCGATTCTCTCAGAATGGTGTTGTCATTAAAGGTGCGATTTTTAACGGCGTGGAGAGAAAGGCCTCCAATAGATATGGCTACAGTGATTATGGTTATTACAACTATGCCTATGCCTCTGACAAAAGTTGATAAGTATTGAGTAAGAACGCGTCATAAATTCAGATTTTTGACGTCGTTACTGTTGTTATTTAGTGCTTATCGTTATTGCTACGCAGGATCATAAGCCAATAGGCATGATCAAACCGATATTTCATGGAAGCACTACGTCCTGAGGAAGATGACGAAAAATCCTGGGGCGGTAGCGTGTCTTATGCCGCCTCCTTCCTCATCGCTCATTCTTGTTGCCGAACTTTAAGGCTATCAAAGAGCCTAGGATCTCTTAGGCTTCCAAGTGGACGGCGTGCGCCAAAAAACCAACGTTTGTATCACAGGTAATCATCATGAAAGTCACTGTATTCGGAATTGGCTACGTAGGTCTTGTTCAAGGGGCAGTGCTAGCCGAGATTGGCCACGATGTAATTTGTGTGGACATAGATGAGCGAAAAGTAAAAAACCTGGAACAGGGAATTATTCCAATCTATGAACCTGGACTTGACGTATTAGTTAAAGAGAATTACACAGCTGGAAGATTGAAGTTCACTACTGATTCTGCATCAGCAGTGAAGCATGGAGAGGTTCAATTCATTGCTGTAGGTACACCTCCTGATGAAGATGGATCTGCGGACCTGAAATATGTACTGGCCGTTGCCGAAACGATAGCAAATAACATTGAAAGCAATTGTATTATCATTAACAAATCTACTGTACCTGTTGGGACAGCTGATAAAGTGAAGGACCGAGTGGCGAGCGTGCTTTCTCAGCGCGGCCGCACTGATCTCTCATTTGATGTTGCATCGAATCCAGAATTTTTAAAAGAAGGTTCTGCAGTATCTGACTGCATGCGTCCGGATCGGATAATTGTCGGGACCGAGCAAGCCAATACCGAAGCAGTCATACGTGATCTATATGCGCCATTTAATCGTAATCATGAAAAAATAATTGTCATGGATGTTCGCAGTGCTGAGCTGACGAAATATGCCGCCAACTGCATGCTTGCAACAAAAATCAGCTTTATGAATGAGATATCCAACCTCTCGGAGATGCTCGGAGCTGACATTGAAATGGTGCGTAAAGGTATCGGATCGGACCCGCGAATAGGCTACCACTTCATTTATGCTGGGGCTGGATACGGCGGCTCCTGCTTCCCAAAGGATGTGCAGGCTCTTATTAAGGCTTCGGAGCAATTGGATTTCGATGCGAAAGTTCTAAAATCTGTCGAATCACGAAATCACGAGCAAAAATCTGTTCTATCGAGAAAAATCCTAAAACATTACGACGGAAAAATTGAAGGTAAAGTTTTCGCGCTTTGGGGATTAAGTTTCAAACCAAATACGGATGATATGCGTGAAGCTCCAAGTCGAGTTCTAATCGAAGAACTCTGGAAACATGGAGCCCACGTGCGTGCATTTGATCCAGAAGCTATGGAAGAAACTCAGCGAATTTATGGGAATCATGAAAATCTGAGTCTCTGTGGCACCAAAGAGGAAACTTTAAAAGACAGCGATGCCCTCATAATTATAACGGAATGGCAAGCATTTAAAGCTCCAGATTTCGATAATATAATACAGAAGCTTCGCAATCCCGTAGTGTTTGATGGAAGAAACTTGTTTAATCCGAAAAAGATGCAAGATCTTGGGATCGAGTACTACTCAATCGGCAGATGAAGTAGCTACCTTTCGCTCATCCGACTACTGTCTAACACGCTATAGAGTCTTTTGATTGTCGCGATAATCGCTTATAAAAGACTCGCCTGTTAATAGGCGTTGTACGATGCGTGTCATTGGTCTGACCTGGTTCAGGAAACCCAGACATAGTTCTGGGTAGGTAGCCAACCTAATAGCTAGGTCATATAAGCTTTTTCAGAAAAAAGGTGGTTGTACTTTAATTTGTCGTAGAGAAAGCGAAAAGTCACGATGGGGTTATTTAAAAAAGTACTAAATACACAACTGGTCTCAGCAGCGCTCAGAGTGACAACTCTTGTTTGCAAGCTCGTTTTCGTAATTTATCTAGGTGGAAAGTTAAGCCTTTCCGATCTTGGAGACTACGGTCTAATTGCAGCTATGACCAGTTATTCAATTTATTTCATAGGACTTGAGGCTCACTCATATGTAAATAGGAAAGGGATAGGAGAGGATTCTAATAAATGGCGATCCCTGATTAATAACCAGCTTGGGCTATACCTATTTACATCATTAGTCTTTCTTGTGATAACCCTGCTGTTGAACCAACTGCACGCCATACAATTCAAATACATTTATTTTTTCTTGGGGATTACATTGGTTGAGCACTTCGGCCAAGAATCCTACAGGACATTAATTGCACTAAGAGATCAATTGGCTGCCAGCGTAAGTCTTTTTTTTCGCGCGGCATCTTGGGTAATAATAACGGTTCTTGTATTTCAGTTGGAAATATACAGGATTGAACTAACAGATATATTTTCTATGTGGTTTGCATTTGGTGTTGTCAGCACCATCGCTACATACATATATATATCAAAAAAGTACACCAATACTTGGTATTTTACTCCCAAGCTTGATTATCATTGGTCAGTGTCCGCGATAAAAACCGCTTTAATCTTTCTCATGGCAACACTAAGCCTTAGGCTAATGCAGGTTTTAGACAGAGTCATCATCAATGCTACATCCGACAAGGAAACGCTAGGGATCTATGTTTTTTATACTAGTCTAAGCTTGGCGGCGAGCGCTCTATATATGTTCTTTGGACCCAGCAGGATATATCCTGTCCTGGTAGCCCTTCATAAAGGGGATGACAAGGCGCAATTTAAACTCGTATCCAAAAAGCTCTTGCTTATATCTCTTCTCATGGGGGCTTTTTTTTGCTTGGCTATACCGTCATTTCTTGTAGTCGCTTCATTTTTTAGTAAGTCACAGCTATTCCATATACAGCAAAATCCGCTGTTATTGATATTGGTGTTAGCAGCCTTGCTAGCAAACGCAATAAACTTAGGCTATCAGTATATTCTCTACTGTAAAAATCTTGATAGAGTCATATTGTTATCCAACTGTATTGGGTTGTCCGCAAGTATTCTTTACTTGGCAATGGTTTATTGTATATATCAGGTTGATGCAATCAATGTAGCTGTCGCAGTGTTGTTGTTTTATCTCGCGAGCATAGCATTTAAAATTTTCATAAATAAGCAGACTCAATAGGATGCCCATGAAACAATATCAAATCGTAGGACCATTTGACAGATACAACTATGGAGACCTTTTGTTTCCGCTTATTCTGGAAAAAGCGCTGCAGTCTGAGTCCGGATCCATAGTAAATTACTACGGCTTAATTGATAGCGATCTATCCCAATATAGCGGAAAGCCGACCAGGTCAATTAAGGACTTATACCAACAGACTAAAAGCGGTGATCACGTCATCATCGCTGGGGGGGAGTCACTCTGCACTAGTTGGGCGGACCTTTACTCGTATTTGAGTCCGAAGTTTAATAAGGTTTACAAGTATAAGTTAGTTAGAGCAGTTGATAGAAGAACCATGCTCGTGTCAAAAATAGCGAAGCACCTGTGCGGTGGTTCTACCGATTTGCCGTTCTCATTTAGCTCTTCAGAGTTGAATATGAATATTGACATCTCTTTGAACTGTGTCGGTGGTGCTGCGATTGCATCGTGGACAGATACTAAGCGGAGATTCCTGAAGAAGAAAATACAGAACCATAAAGCTATAGGTGTTAGAGATCGTAAAACATTTAGCATACTATCGGAGAAGGGAGATTTACCTTCACTGAAATTGGTTCCTGACTCAGCCATTCTCATGGAAAGATTATTATCTGACGAAATGGAACAGAGAAAACACTCGTTCAGTCATTATAAATCTATTCAGAATGACTATATATTTTTCCAAGTGGGATGTGAAAAGACCGACGATCTAGACGAAGTGATATCTAATTTAGATTCCGTTTTGTCAAAAAGTAGTTTTGATTTGGTTCTTTGCCCAATCGGGCATGCATTAGGTCACGAAGACCTGTTGCCGTTGAAGACTATACGTAATGCATTAATTGGGAAGCATGGGGCTAGAATCATTCTGATCGAGCCGATTATAGATGTTTATGAAATAATGATGCTGATTTCTAAGTCCTCAATGTATATCGGAACAAGCCTGCACGGTACGATTACCTCATTGAGTTTTGGTGTTCCCTATATAACTTTCAATAAACAAATCAAAAAGCTGGAAGAGTATATTAAGACGTGGGGGGCTCCAGGTCTAACTACTCAATATGACGCAAGGGACATCTCTGTAGCCTTTGATAAAGTATCAGGCATTACAAAGCAATCTATATTGGAACACACTCGTCCACAAAAAGACCTGGTGACAGAGTTTATATCGGAACTGACCTCATGAGCATTGCTGCAGAATTTTTTTTTCTGCTAATGTTTTTTGCTGCCTCCGCGCTAATTCATTCAGAGAAAACAGCAAACAAGAAACTATTTTTGTCATTTTACGTTACTTATATATTTTTCTACGACTACATTAATTACTACTTGGGTTTGGCCTTCGGAGCAGACGTTATTGTTTTTAAGCTGGGTACGGAGTTTTTTCTATTATCCGCACTGCTTAAGATATTTCTTCATGGTCGTTTGAGAGTAAAGGCAATCAAACCTCTACTTGCATGTGCTTTACTTGTTTCGATTGCTGCAATCATTGGTCTGAGCAAAGGATACAATCTAAAGAGTATTTATATTGATTTCAGAAGTGCTTATCTTCCTATTATCTTTTCAGTAGTGTTGATTGAGGCTGGGGGGATTAAGGAGGTAAAGTTCGAGCATGTATTTAAGGTTTTGGTGCTTCTTACGTTATTTAACGGTGTGTACTCCATCTACGAGTATGTGACCTTCAATGGAAGCTACGAAAATATATGGAGATATCAATCTCTTCTTAGCTCAAAAATGGAGGTGAACAGTGATTACAATGAAGCTCAACTTGCTTACCAGATGGTCCGAGATGACAATCTAAGAGCCGCTGGTTTTTTAGTTTCTGCGTTGATAGCTGCGTACATATATGGGTTCATAGCGATACATTTAATTTGTAATATTCTTATTTTTAAGAAGTCCAGACGGGTTTTCTTGGATGGTATGCTTCTTGTTGCGTACATTGTTTTCTCCTATATAACGCAAGTGCGAACCAGCTTCTTGATGGTAGGTATTGCACTTCTATTTATATACTCATTGAGACTAGTGAAGTCAGGGAAAGCTAAACAGGCGGTGGCTATTGGTGCATCTGTCTCTCTGGTAACGGGGCTGTTTGTTTTTCTGTCTTCTAATGTCGGAGTTAAAGACGCGTCCTCACTTGGACGGATAGATCAATACAACACTTTCTTCTCTAATTTGACTTTGTTAGGGGGAGGCTTGGGTAGTTACCCTAGATCATTCGATTCTTTTTATATATATAGTATTTTGGAGCTGGGGATTTTCTCCTTACTTTTGTATTACACATTATTTAAAATGAGTGTTTCTCGGAAGAATCCTAGTCTTGAGCAAAAACGCTTTGGGATCTACACGCTTTTACAGTTTTCGTTATTTTTGTTTGTGTGCAGTTTTCAACACATATCGGGTTCTATGTACTATTTTTTAATTGTGTTTCTTCTCTCGTATAACCATTTGTCCACAGAGCGTAAGGAACATTATTTAAAGAATGACCTGCCATTCAAGGTGTCAAACCAAACTTCCTATGAGGTGCGCCATCAATGAATACTAGAATAAACTTCATAGTGGTTTTGTACTCTACTGAGCCAGAAAGCTCCAAAACTCTACGATCATTGAGTAATGTAGATTTTGCTAAGTATGGAATTGATGCTGCTTACTGTATTCAGGATAATTCGCTAAGCGGATTCGATTTAGGCTCGATCCAAAGAATGTTGGGTCCAGTTAATTATTATCATACTGGAGAAAACAAAAAGCTTTCCGCTGTATACAATGAGCTCATTAAGGATAATTGTAATTGTGATTACTACATAATATTGGACGATGATTCGGTTATAGATGATTCCTATTTGTTGAGTTTGCTTCCTTTTTTCAAGTCAAATGTAAAAGTAGCTGTCCCACTTATAAAGCACAATGGTGATTTAATTTCTCCAGGGCGAATCTCAGGGGTTCGAGGACACGCCCTCAGCGAATCTGACGTAGCTGTTGGGGTTGTAAAGTCATCTAACCTAGTAGCAATGATGAGTGGGACTGTTTTATCCAGAAGCATAGTCGAAGAATTAAGGTTCGACGAGAGATTGAATTTCTACGGTGTGGACACCAGGTTTTTTCTGTCATATTCAAAAATATATGATGTTATTTTTATCCTTAATACAACGTTGGAGCATGAGTCAGCGTTGCGCGATAATTTATCAGACTTTAACGCTTTGAAAAGAAGGCTGACCAATCTGATCTTATCTAAGGTTTACGTGTTTGATGATGTAAAATTTCATCGGATTAAAATTTCACTTTACGTGCTTGCATTCGTGTCCAAAAGAATTATTACAACAAGAAACTTGAACTACATTCTGTTATTGAAAACCATCCGATCAATCATGACCAAGGCAAATTAATTATGACTGTCAAAATTCTTTGTCTCCATCAAGGTTCAGAGCTTTATGGGTCGGATAGGAGTTTTTTAAGTGCTGTTGAAGCATTGGCTCGCCATGTTTCTACTCACTCTATAGTTCCTTCTCCCGGAGATCTTGCACCCCTCTTGGAGAAAAGTGGATCTACAGTCTCCTACTATCCATTCGGTGTATTGCGAAAGAAGAGTTTCCGCCGCCCTTTGCGATATCTATGGGAAATGTTATCTGCGGTGAAGCACTACTATCAGTCGTACAAAATGCATGACATTGTATATATAAATACCACCGTAATGTTTTCGGCACTCCTCTCCGCCTCACTTTATCGAGGAACTAAAAAGACTTTTTTTTGCCATGTGAGAGAAATTCCGGGAAGTAAATCAATTTTTATTTTCAAAGTACTGCTAAGACTATCTGGTGCAAAATTAATTTTTAACTCTCACGCGACTAAAAATGCCTTTAACCTTAAAGGAGATGTGATTTACAACGGGGTGGAAGAAATATCATCGCCTCCGATTGCCTCCCAAACAACGCGGAAAACAAAAATTCTATTAATTGGTCGAATAAATACTTGGAAAGGACAGGCATTCTTTCTGGATTCGTTAAGTTCTCTTGCGCCAGAGCTCCTGTCTAATCTAGATGTGCGCATAGTTGGAAGCGCATTCGAAGGCTATGAGTATCTTGAGGCTGAGTTGTATCAGAGAATCAAAGGTTCTGAATTAAATGGAATTGTTAGTTTGATTCCATTTTCCGCCGATCCGACTGAACACTACCTGTGGACTGATTATGTAGTTGTACCATCTATTAAGCCTGAACCATTTGGCAGGGTGGCTATCGAAGCATTCTCTATGGGTTTACCCGTCATAGCTGCAGGGCACGGTGGTTTGGTCGAAATTGTATGCCAGGATAAGAATGGTTTTGTATTTGAACCGAATAGTTCCAAAGCGTTATCCCACGTACTGGAAAACCTTCCGCCTCCGAGTAGTTCCCATTATCGGGCGTTGTCAGTCGATGCTCTAAGAACATATCGAGCAAAATTTTCCTTAACCCAATACGCCGAAAATATCGCCAAAACTGTGCTGGGTAGAACTAATAAGGACTAGATGCCTTGAGAGCCATATTTCTTCTGTTATTTATTACATTCTCTATGTGCTCTAATGCTGCAGCTAAAATCGACGTTGGCGTATTTTATTACCCAGGCTGGAACCAACCACACACAGATCCATGGGCGAAAATCAAACCTTACCCGGATAGAGAGCCTTTGCTCGGGTGGTATAAAGAAAGCTCCCGAAAAGTCACAGCACAGCATGTGCAGTGGATGAGTGACTACGGAATAGACTATGTGCTCTATGATTGGTATTGGGATAATACTTATGGTGTTACTAGAACGCATGCCATAAATTCGTTTATGGCATTGCCTCAAGATAAACTGGAATTTATGGTTATGTGGGCTAACCATACAAATACCCCGGCCAGTCTAGATCAATTTGATGAAATAGTGGCTTACTGGGTAAAACACTATTTCTCCCATCGCAATTATAAGAAGGTTGATGGAAAACCTGCCGTCTTCATATTTTCGCCAGAGCGCTTCGCCTCCGATGCTCGTCGCTTTGGCTATAGCACGTCAATGCTACTGGAACGTGCTAATCATGCATCTGAAAAAGCCGGTTTTGGGGGTATCTATTTTATTGGAGGTATAAATCCTAGTAAAGGCCATTCACCCAAGGATCTGGAAAACTCTGGGTATAACGCATTATCAGCCTATAACTATCAGGATTTGTCTCGCGGGGAAATCAAGAACACAAGCCTGTCCATGAACTATAAAGAACTAACAGTTGGGTATCGGCAAAAATGGGATTGGGTGCTTAATAATAGTGATATTCCTTACTTCATTCCTGTGACTTCAGGTTGGGATAAGCGTCCGTGGGGTGGAAGCTCAATACCAGATCACGATAATTCATCTAGTACACCACAGCAATTTTCAGAGCAGTTACAGTCAGCAAAAAAATATGTCACGGACAATCCACAAAAAACTCTTGGGAATATAGTTATTTGCTGTTGGAACGAATACGGCGAGGGCTCTGTTATAGAGCCGAGCAAGAAGTTCGGTACTGAGTACTTGCAACTTATTAATAAAATCTTAAGAGGGAATAACTGAGCGTATGATTTCCAAGAACCTCTACATCCTCGGCATTCGTGGCATCCCCGCCAAACACGGCGGTTTTGAAACCTTTGCCGAAAAGCTCTCCCTCTATCTGGTTAAGCAGGGCTGGAAAGTCACTGTCTACTGCCAGGAAGAGGGTTCCGGCGGTATATCGACCAGTGAATGGCAGGGTGTTCATCGAATTCATATCCCGATCTCCAATACCGGCGTGGCGGGTACGGTGTTTTTCGACTGGAAGGCCACCGTCCATGCGCTGGGCCAGAAGGGACTGTTTCTGACTCTCGGCTACAACACGGCGGCGTTCAATATTCTGCAGCGGATCAAGGGCCAGACTAATGTCATCAATATGGATGGCATCGAATGGCGGCGGGAGAAGTGGGGGCCAATAGCGAAAACCTGGTTCTGGCTGAACGAGCGGGCGGGTTGCTGGATCGGCAACCACTTGGTGGCCGACCACCCGAAAATCAAGGATCACCTGACCACCCGGGTCAACGATTCGAAGATCACCATGATCCCCTATGGCGGGGACCGGGTGAACGAGGCAGACCCGGCCGCCTTGGCCGGTTACGGCCTGGAGCCCCATGGTTTCTCCGTGGTTATCGCCCGGCCGGAGCCGGAGAACTCCTTTCTGCAGGTCGTCAAGGCCTTCAGCAGCAAACGCCGTAACCATAAGTTGGTTGTGCTGGGCAACTTCACGCCAGAGAAGAACGAGTACCACAAGCGGGTGATGGACGCAGCCGGCGAGGAAGTGATCTTCCCCGGCGCCATCTATGAGGCGGCGGTGGTCCGGGCCTTGCGGTTTTTCAGCCGCTTTTACATCCATGGCCATCGAGTAGGGGGCACCAACCCTTCGCTGGTGGAGGCATTGGGCGCCGGTTGCTCGGTGATTGCCCATAACAACCATTTCAACCGTTGGGTCGCTGGTGATGCGGCGGTGTACTTCGATGACGAGCATGACTGTGCCGATGTGTTCGAGAAGTACCTGCGCGACGACCACAATCATTTGATCGCGGCGATGAAGGCTGAAAGCACCCGCCGCTTCAACGAAAAGTTCACTTGGGAAAACATCCTTTCCCAGTATGAAAAATTATTGATCCAGTGGTACCCCAGGGAGTACAGCAAGTGACCCAACGTATTATCGTCACCGGCGGTGCCGGTTTTATCGGCTCTGCCGTCGTTCGCCATCTGATCGACAACACCGATGTGAGCGTACTCAACATCGACAAGCTCACCTACGCCGGCAATACCGAGTCCCTGGCGTCGGTGGCGGGCAGCCCCCGGTATGAATTCCAGCAGGTGGATATCTGCGACACCGAGGCGCTGCACGAACTGTTCGCGCGTTTCCAGCCCGATGCGGTAATGCACCTGGCGGCCGAGTCCCATGTGGACCGTTCCATCGACAGCCCGTCGGATTTCATCCAGACCAACATCGTCGGTACTTACAGCATGTTGGAGGCTAGCCGCCGCTATTGGTCGGGGCTGGCGGCGGAGCAGAAACAGGGCTTTCGCTTCCACCATATCTCCACCGATGAAGTCTATGGCGACCTGGAAGGCACCGACGACCTGTTCACCGAGACCACGCCCTACGAGCCGAGCTCGCCGTACTCGGCATCCAAGGCCGGCTCCGACCACCTGGTGCGCGCCTGGCACCGCACGTATGGCCTGCCGGTGCTGGTCACCAACTGCTCGAACAACTACGGGCCTTTCCACTTCCCCGAGAAGCTGATCCCCCATGTGATTCTCAATGCCATCCATGGCAAGCCGCTGCCGGTGTATGGCGATGGCTCGCAGATCCGCGACTGGCTATTTGTCGAAGACCATGCCCGAGCGTTGTTCGAAGTGGTGTCGCGCGGCACCGTGGGCGAAACCTATAACATCGGCGGGCACAATGAGAAGCGCAACCTGCAAGTGGTGGAAACCATCTGCGAATTGCTCGATGAGCTGCGCCCCCGTGATGGAGAGATGGGCTCTTACAAGGAACTGATCACCTTCGTCACCGATCGTCCCGGGCATGATCGTCGTTACGCCATCGATGCGAGCAAAATCGAGCGTGAACTCGGCTGGCAACCACAGGAAACCTTTGAAAGCGGTATACGCAAAACGGTTCAGTGGTATCTGGAGCATCAAGGTTGGTGGCAACGAGTCCTTAGCGGTGAGTACCGCCCGGAGCGTCTTGGCCATATCGGTTAAACCATTCAAACCCTGCCTCTATTAAACTTTGAAAGGAATTCCATATGAAAGGCATCATTCTGGCGGGCGGCTCTGGCACTCGCTTGCATCCCATTACCCGTGGCGTATCCAAGCAACTGCTGCCGGTCTACGATAAGCCAATGATTTATTATCCGCTGTCGGTATTAATGCTGGCGGGCATTCGCGAGATATTGATTATTTCCACGCCGCAGGATTTGCCCAACTTCCAGAACCTGTTGGGTGATGGCTCTTCTTTCGGCATTGAACTCAGTTATGCCGAACAACCTTCTCCTGATGGTCTGGCTCAAGCCTTTCTGATCGGCGAGGATTTTATCGGCGACAGTAATGTGGCGCTGATTCTGGGCGACAACATCTTCTACGGTTATGGCTTCAGTGCCTTATTGCGCGAAGCATCACAACGACAATCTGGTGCCACCGTCTTCGGTTATCGAGTCAGCGATCCGGACCGTTTTGGTGTTGTCGAGTTCGACAGCGACGGCAAGGCGATCTCGATCGAAGAGAAGCCTAAACATCCGAAGTCCGACCATGCCGTCACCGGCTTGTATTTCTACGACAACGATGTGGTGAGCATTGCCAAGCAAGTCAAACCTTCGATCCGCGGCGAGCTTGAAATCACTGACGTGAACAACGCGTATCTGCAGCGCGGAGATTTGCACGTCAGTGTGCTGGGGCGTGGTTTTGCCTGGCTGGACACCGGCACCCACGATTCGTTGATGGAGGCCGGGCATTTCGTTCAGACCATTGAAGCGCGGCAGGGCTTGAAAGTGGCATGCCTTGAAGAAGTGGCTTATCACCAGGGGTGGTTGTCGGCCGCGGAACTGGATAAACAAGCCACCGCGTTACACAAAACCGGCTACGGCCAATATCTGGCACGGGTGCTGACTACGGAGCCTGCCAGATGAATGTCATCAACACCCGGTTGCCCGGCGTATTGATTATCGAGCCCAAGGTGTTTGGCGACGCTCGCGGGTTCTTTCTCGAGAGCTATCATGAGCAGCGTTATCGCGACGCCGGCATCGACTTGCCTTTCGTCCAGGACAATCACTCACGCTCGCAGTATGGGGTGTTGCGTGGTTTGCATTTCCAGCGGACTCGGCCCCAGGGCAAGTTGGTGCGGGTCACCCAAGGGGCAGTGTACGACGTGGTGGTAGACATCAATCCTGAATCCCCGACATGTGGTGAACATGTGGGGGTCAAGTTGACCGCCGACAACCATCTTCAGCTATGGGTACCGCCAGGTTATGCCCACGGCTTTTGCGTGCTCAGCGATATCGCCGATTTTCAATACAAATGCACTGACCTGTATTTTCCCGAGGACGAGGGTGGGTTGCTCTGGAATGATCCGGAGCTGGACATTGCCTGGCCATTGGAATCGCCCCAACTTTCGGAAAAAGACCAACGCAATCCACGGTTGCGTGCGGTGTTGAACGGGGAATGACTGACCCGTCATTGTCTATAATTAACATTAACTGTTTATGACCTGATGTTATTTAACAATGACGCTCCTGGCGCACTGAAATCTTGCGGACTGGATGCCGTGAAAATCCTGACTAATAATAACAATCGGCGCAAAAGAGGAATGAGTTGCATCTGGGGTTTTTCGTGAAAAAATCATGGTTTCGCTGGAAAATTCTTGGAAAATGCACTCAATTTCCAATTGTCACTGTCTTCTGTAAATGCTTTTACCCGTGAGGTGACCAGGTTTGGCATATGGCATGTAATGTCTATAAATGACATCCTTCAGCAGAGGCGATGGTATGAACTGGCTGGTTCAATGGGCCGGTTTATTTGTTCTGCTGTTCCATTCCCGGTCCCTTAGTATCAAATCTAATGAAAGTTTGATGTCGAGAAGGAGTCTGATATGAAGAAGCTACTTACGGCCGGCTTGCTGGCTGTCATGAGCACCGCGGCATTGGCAGCGGATGAACCCACCAATAAACCGGCGACCGAAGCAGTGAGCGAGCCGCTGTCCTTGAACACTCCGCTGGTCGGGGACGTGACTGTCGCCGAAACTGTGTTGATCGGCGCGGCTGTCGTTGGCGCTGCAGTGGCCGCTTCAAACTCCGGTGGCAGTTCCAATGGCGGAACGACTGGTACTACCGGTACTACCGGTACTACCGGTACCGCCAACTAATACCCCGCGAAGTGTGTTGTTCAAGATCACTCAGAACTTTCTGAGTGATCTTGTTTTAGATCTGCCCTCGACTAGCGTAGTGCCATTTATGATCCGTAGATTATCTGTTGTTATGCTGGCAAGCATCAGCTTGCACGGCTGTATGTTTTCGCCTGGTCAACACATGGACACCAGTCAAATGGTCAGTGACGGCTCTCCGGAGAGTAGCCGGGTGGAGCTTATTCCGATCACGCCTAAGTTGATTGCCATGGATGCCGCCACGCAAGTTCGCGAATCGGTCCCCTCGGCATTGTCGTCCTATGTTCCGGGGGGTTATCGCGTGGGTGCCAATGACCTGTTGTTTATCACGGTCTGGGATCACCCCGAATTGACGGCGCCTTCTGGGCCGCAACAGCAGATCGATGCCAACGGTCGACTGGTTCGTCCGGACGGCACGCTGTTTTATCCCTACATTGGCAATATTCCGGCCGCCGGTAAAACCATTGAAGAGCTGCGAGCCTTTATCGCCGAGCGTTTATCGCAATTTGTCGAAAGCCCACAGGTTGACGTCAGCGTTTTGCGTTTCGCCAGCCAGACTGTGGTGATTTCCGGTGCGGTGCTCAAAGCCGGCCAGCAACCGATCACCACCAACCCGTTGAGTGTGGTGGAGGCCGTTGGCGCGGCCGGTGTGGACCCGTTGAACGCAGATTTGTCGGGCCTGACGCTGACTCGTGACGGGCGCGAATACAAGCTGGATCTGGACACGCTCAATCGCCTGGACTCACAGCTCCAGGGCGTCTACCTCAAGGGTGGCGACCGGTTGTACTTACCTTATAACGACCAAAAGCGAATCTATGTCATGGGTGAGGTCAACCAGCCTCGCGCGTTGAGCTTCAAGAGCAAATCGATCAACCTGACCGATGCTCTGGGCACGGTGGGTGGCTTGAACCAGAACACCTCCAACGGCAACGCGGTGTACGTGATTCGCGGCGCGGATAACCTGGAAACTGAACCGGCCAAAGTGTTCCAGCTCGATGCCGAATCCCCTTCGGCCCTGGTGCTGGCCACCCGTTTCGATTTGCAACCGCAAGACATCGTCTACGTTGGCCCGGCCGGCGTGACGCGCTGGAACCGTTTGATCAGCCAGCTTCTGCCTACGGCCGCAGTCCTCGGGACCGGCGCCAGCTCTGTTAACAATCTCAGCGAAGCCAACAGCAGATAAGGCTCTATCCCGCCGTGAAAATTTTGCCTACCTGCGCCTGTCTGACGATGGCGCTCTTGTTGTGCGGGTGTAATCCGTTGATGAAAGCTTCCTGGGATACCCTTGAAGCTTCCGTCGTGGGGCCTGCCTCCATCAATTTGACCCGTGCTCAGGTCGACGCCGTGCCGTATCCGCAGATTCTGGTCACCACCACCTCCAGCGAGGGGGTGATGGCCATGGCTCGCCGGCGGGGCGACCTGCAGTTCTGGGTCGCTTCCGGCAAGCAAGTGTTGATGATGCGTGACGGTTTGGTGGTGCGCACCGTCGGGCTGGGAGTTTCTCTGGACGGCACTCGCTTCAATGATGAGTCGCCGTTCAAACGCGGCCTTCAGCAGTTACCCGACGGTTACACCAGCACACGCTGGATCGACATCTACGACGGCAATCGAGTCGGTATCGCGGTCAACAGCCGTTTCAGCCCCCACGGCATCGAGACCATCAGTATTTTGGACAAGGATTACGCCTTGCTGCGCATCGACGAGCAGGTGGATGTACCCACCCTGAATTTCCGCGCCACCAACCGCTACTGGGTCGACCCCCAGGACGGTTTCATCCTGCGCAGCGAGCAGCATCTGACGCCGCAGCTGTTCCTCAAAATCGTGCAGTTGCGCCCTGATCGGGGAGCTGGCCGGTGAAGTGTCCGAACCTTCTATTGCTTGGCTTGCTCTTGATCGGCCCGAGCGTGGGGCACGCTGGCGTCACGGTCAGCGGTGATGTGCGAAGCCCGGGCGAATTCGATGTCAAACCCGGGGCACGTTTGCTGGATGCCATTCACAACGCCCAACCCAACGCCGAGAGTTATTGGCTGGGGGCGGCCTGGCTGCATCGCTCATTGGAGGATCAGCAGGCCCGGCTAAAGGCCGGCGTACTGTTCGATCTGAAGCTGGTGCAACGAGGTGCCTTGCTCGATGGCAGGGAAGCGCGAGCGGATTTGAGTGCGCGCCTGTATGAACAGATCGAGCGACTTCCGGTTACCGGCCGCCAGATAGCGGTACTGGACCCGATCGCCGTGGAAGTGGGGTTCGCCCGCAATGCTCGGCTGGATGACGGCGACCGTCTGATTTACCCGATGCGACCCTCGACCGTGGAAGTTCTCGGGGCAGTCGTGCAGCCCTGTCCGGTGCCTTACCGTGCCCTGCAGGAAGTAAGTGCCTATGCGCGCGATTGCGCCATTCTCGACGGCGCCGAGCGCGATTATCTGTGGCTGATCCAGCCCGATGGTCAGGTGCGGCGCGTGGGCGTGGCGGCATGGAATCGTGAGGAGGGCGTCGTGGCCGCTCCCGGCAGCAGGATTCTGGTACCGATCAGGAGCGACGACCTCGAGACGCCGACCCCTGAACTCAATCAACAACTGGCCGAGTTTCTCGCCACCCAACCCCTGGCTGAGGTGGCTCCTTGAAGTGCCCGTTTAAGTTACGTTTTGCTGCTGCATTGCTCCTGCCCTGTGGATTGGCTCATGGTGAGCCGCGTTACACCCAGAGTGATTTTGGTGGCGTCGGTCTGTTACAGACCCCCTCCGCGCGCATGGCTCCCGCAGGGGAATTGAGCGTCACCGCCAGTCGTACCGATCCTTACTCGCGCTACAGTTTTTCCTTGCAGCCGCTCGATTGGCTGGAGGGATCGTTTCGTTATACGGCGATCACCAACCGCGCTTACGGTCCCGAGGATTTTAGCGGTGATCAGAGCTTCAAAGACAAGGCCATCGACGTCAAGGCGCGGCTTTGGGAAGAAAGTCACTGGGCGCCGCAAGTCGCCATCGGCGCTCGGGACATCGGCGGTACCGGCTTGTTTTCCAGCGAATATTTTGTCGCCAACAAGCGTTATGAAAACCTGGATTTCAGCCTAGGCATTGCCTGGGGCTATCTGGGTAATCGAGGGGATTTCAGTAACCCGCTGGCGGTCTTCGGCAGCAAGTTCAACGACCGGCCCGAGAGCAGTGCGGCTGTCGCCAGGGCAGGGGACGTGAACGCCAACGCTTACTTCAGGGGCCATCCTTCGTTGTTTGGCGGGGTTGCCTATCAAACGCCGTGGGCGCCGCTGAGCCTGAAGCTCGAGTACGAGGGCAATGATTACAAGAATGAACCGCTGGACAACTCGATCAAACAAGACCTGCCGATCAACATTGGCGTGGTCTACAAGCTGGCCGACAGCATCGATCTGAGTGCCGGCTGGGAGCGTGGCAATACGGCGATGTTCGGCATCACCTTGCACACCAACTTTGTCAGCCGCAAAGCACCGGTCAAGACGTATGACCCTCCCGCCGAGCCATTGCCAGCGCAGGCACCGTCGACCCCGGCTGATCAGGTCAACTGGGCTCAGGTCTCCGATCGACTGCAGCAAAATGCCGGCTATAAAGTGAAGCGCATCACCCAGCGCGGTTCGGAGCTGATGGTGTATGGCGAACAGTCCCGCTATTTCTATTCGGCCAAGGCCGTTGGGCGAGCCAGTCGGATTCTCGATAACAGCGTCAATCAGGACATCGACTGGTTCACCTTGGTGAACCAGCGTTATGACATGTCCATTGAGGAAACCAGCGTGCCGCGGGAAACCTTCCGTGCGGTCGTGAATAACGACCTGCCGATGAAGGATCTGCACCGTACGACCGAAGTCAATCCGGCGATGGCGCACCGGGAAACCACGCTCTACACCCAGGCGCTGGAACCGTTCAGCTATGGCTTGGGCCTGGGCTACAAACAGAACATCGGCGGTCCCGATGGATTGCTCTATCAGTTCACCGCCGATGCCGACGCGGAGTACCGCTTCACCCGCAATACCTGGTGGAGCGGTTTGCTCAGTGTCAACCTGCTGAACAACTACGACGACTTCACCTACGACGCGCCGAGTGGGCTGCCGCGAGTGCGCACTGATTTGCGCCAATACATGACCACTTCCGATGTGACGATGCCGACGTTCCAGTTCAACCATGCGACACAGCTGGATCGGGATTTGTACGGCATGGTCTATGGCGGCTACCTGGAATCCATGTTCGCCGGCGTCGGCAGCGAAGTGCTGTATCGACCCACGGGGAAACGCTGGTCGGTGGGCGCGGATCTGAACTTCGTGCGCCAGCGTGATTTCGATCAGGGCTTCGGCCTGCGTGATTACCAGACCGTGACGGGCCATGTCACCAGCTATACTGAGTTGCCCAATGACATGCTTGCAGCGGTCAGCGTCGGGCGATATCTGGCACGGGACTGGGGCACCACCGTCGACTTGTCGCGGGTGTTCAAGAACGGCGTGAAATTTGGCGCCTGGGTTACCCTGACCAGCGCGTCGAAGGAGGAGTATGGCGAGGGCAGCTTCGACAAAGGGATCTATGTTTCCATCCCGTTCGACGAGTTGATGAGTACCTCCACCATGCGTCGGGCCAACATCGTCTGGGCGCCACTGACCCGCGATGGCGGTGCACGCCTGAGCCGTGCCTACTCGCTACAGACCATGACCGATGGACGTGACAGCGATCTGTTCTACAACAACTTCGAGAAAATTACCGAATGATGACGTGGCTCAAAGGCCTGGTCGAGTTGCCATTCTGGCTTCGGGGTCTGGTTTTTATTGCAGTGACCCTGATTCTGCTGTTCGCGGGTCTGCGTTCTCAGCCGGTCCCGGAGCTGTTCGTCGAAGAGGACAAGCTCCATCACTGGATCGGCTTTCTGGTATTTGCGTGCAGCTGCCGTCTGGCCTTTCCCTCTGTGAAATTTCACTGGATAGCCGTGGGGTGTTTGCTCACTGGCGTACTCATCGAGGCCGCGCAGGGGTTGATGCCGCTGCGCACGGCTTCGCCCTACGACATGCTGGCAAATACTATCGGCGTGTTGATGGGGTTGTTGATTTCAAGGTACTGGGTGCGCTGAAAGGCGCGAAATACCAAGCAGTCTGCCGGCGTGTTGCAACCGTAGATCCTCTCTATCCCCTTCCAGCAACACCTCTCTTGCCACTTCATCCAATCAAATGCCTGTAGCCGCAGCCGAGCCTGGGTTCGGCTTCACGGGCGCTGCATGACGTAGGCCGTCTTCGCTGGCAAGCCAGCTCCTACAGATACCGTGAACGACGCGAACTCCGTTGGAGCCGGCTTGCCGCCGAACGCGTTTTCATGGGCGCTGTATGCCTTGGGGCCGTCTTCGCTTGTGCATATGTTTGATGACGCTGATTTGCATTGGCACGATCTCGAGCTGCTCGCTGATTTCCTCGCCAATGCTGTGTTTACGGCAACCGCAGGCGCAGGTCAGCTTGTCGGGGCGGCAGAGGTTTTGCGTTTGCCCCGTCGCTTGGTCGGCGCTACGACCTCTTCTTCCGTTTCGTCGACAGACTCCGCCACGTTTTCAGCTTCGTTGAACAAGGCCATTTTGCCGGGTCGCGGGATCGGCTGTCTGCTCTGACTTGCGCCCGAAAAGGCGCTGACGCAGCAGCGCGTTTTCCTCCTGATCTTGCACTTTCCGACTCGCACTCACTCAGCATTTGCTCAAGCAGTTGCTTGATCAAAACAGGGGCGTCAGGAAGTTCTTTGGGCATGGATTCATGCCCTGGATTATACCGAGTCAGGCGACTAATAGAGGCATCAAAACCGCCAATAAGAGATCAGCTAGATACTTTATGGAAGGGGGCGCTGCTATCGAAATGGTACACAAGTTAAGGCAGTTAAAGATAAACACCTTAAGCCCTAGGATGTAAAAAGCTGTGGCAGATCCTCCCAGATACTATTGCATCGAAGCGGAGGATCTGACTTAGCTCATCAGCTAGTCCTGAAGCTAAAAAGATGGCTGATTTTTAGAGCGCCTATCGATAGGGTAGGGCTGATTACTGCGCAGCCAAAAATTTACTGATTAGGTTCTAACTTGTAACTCTGGACGGCTTTTGTTTTTAAAGTTAAAAATTGTTTTTTGTATAGGGGATTCAATTAATAAATACACTATGTGTCCGACCACGATTGAGAAAGCTGTCAGTATCAGGCATGAGACAAAGCTTGGGGGTAGAAATTTTGCGCCAGCTTTGATCACATACATATGTATTAGGTAGGTGGTGTAAGAGCTGTCACCTAAGAGTTTGGGTATGACTAATGTTTTCTTCAGCTTTAGTCCGCTGGCGCCATAAATAATGAGGGCAGCACCAAATCCTGCACTTAAAAATCGAGTGTTGAAATGTGGGCCATCAAGATATGCGCCGGTCGTTAAGGCCAGAAAACCAAAACCCATCAGCAGTAGGGCGTGTTTGCTAGAAGGGGTGGAGAGTTTGGCTATGATCATCCCTAAGCAAAACTCTAATATGATAGGGTTTGTATAAAGCGTTAAGTAGTAATTGTCGAATTGGCTATGAGCAAGTGATAGCATGCAAAACATAAGGATGATTGCAGCGAGCCCCTTGCGGTAGTTAATGGCAGTGAAGGCCGCGAAAACAATATAGAAAAACATTTCATAAACTAAAGTCCATCCGACTGGAATGATGGTGGACTGTACATCGCTGTTTGGGATTTTTGTAGGAAGAAATAAAAGACTCTTGATTAAAAAATCAAGATCAATGGTCTTTTCAGATAGCGATGGTTTGTACATAATCGCAAGGGCGATTAGTATTGTAATGGTCCAGTACATTGGGGTTATTCGTACTAGTCTTTTATAGAGGAAGGACTTCCAGTCTAGCCTGCTTTCTTTGTATTTTTCTGTGGTTTTTACCATCAGGAAGCCGCTAATTACAAAAAAAATATCCACGCCTGTCGCTAATATGTAATGAGCGAAAGGAGAGTTGTAATTTTTGTAAATAACCATAAAGCTTATTGCGTGAAAAAGCACAACCATTAATGCGGCTAATCCTCGCATGTAGTGAATTCCAATAAGCATTTTATTTCTCCTTCTGTGATTGTTCCGGCTGGAATGTCTTGGCTTTGTGGTGTTCTATGTTTTGTGTGTGGTCAGGATTTATAATTTTCAATGCTCTTAAGGGGCGGATGGAGTGAGTCCGAACAAGGTTCTTTATCATTTATTTTGAGTTAGTGCGCGTTATGATGGCTGACAAATAATAACGTGGTGGATTTGTTAGGCTTTAGAGGGGAGGCTTGAGGCGCGTTTGCTTCGTGCGCTAAGTTGGATTCGAAGGATTATACAGTGTACGAGCCTACCCTGCTGTTTGCTATATCGAAGGGGCAATGAGGTGACGAAGTATCCACTCTTGTGTGTTGGTTCCTTATGCTCGTCAACCATAACGTTTATCGGATTATTTGTAAGCGTCCAGCCAATACACCTTCCGAACTACAGCATTAAGCGCGATGGTGTCCGCATATTTTGATCTGGCCCCGAAATGTTCGACATCAAGTCGGGGGATGCCATGAAAAAATAGATCCGCATCAACGTCATCTGGCTCTCCACCTTGGCCGAACAGGCCATGCAATTACTGGATTACAGCCTTAAACACTGAGTAGCGCTGAAGCGCTACCTGGGCGATGGGGCTGTGCTCATCGACAATAACCAAGTCGAAGGGAGCTTCCATCTCTTCATGCGAATAAACCGGCGAGGAATATGATCAACATTCGTGAAGCAACTAGAGCCGACCTCGATGTTCTATGTGAAGTCGGCTGTGAGACCTACCGAGAGCATTTTTCGGCCATCTGGTCTCTCGCCGGCATGCAGAGCTTTCTCAATCAAGACTTCTCACCCGGCACGCTCAGTCAGTCACTCGAATCATCGGCCAGCCATTTGTGGCTTATAGCCTCAGACGAAAGCGGTAGGGTCGTAGGTTTTTCCAAAGTTAACTGGTCAACGCCAGCGCCGCTGACTGGCGCAATGGGCGCGGAGCTTCAAAAAATTTACTTCCTCAAATCTGAAGCGGGACGAGGGTATGGGAAACAGCTTCTGCGTTTCATTTGCAATCGAGCGATAGAGCGCGGAGAACGCTTGCTCTGGCTTGACGTACTCAAGACCAATTCAAATGCCCGGCGCTTCTATAAGGATTTCGGTTTTCAAGAGATCGGTGAAATCCCTTTCAAGACTGACCTGGCTGAAATTGGGATGGTTGTAATGGTGTGTGAGCTTTCCCGATAAGCGCGTTCGATGTCAGAACGCAGCCTTTGGCAGCGGCTACAAAAGAGAGTGCGAATGAGATGAGGTGGAGGGGCTCCGGGCAGTCAGAGATCTGACTGCCCGGGCTGCAGCGTTGTTAGCCGCAAGCTGAAGAATGGGCGGGGAGGGAATCGCAGCAGTTAATAGATATCCTTGGAAAAGAGCGTAAAGGGTGTCTTGATCAGGATCTTGATATCAAGCCACAACGACCAATTGTTGATGTAGTTGAGGTCGATCTCCACACGCTTCTGCATCTTGTCCAGGGTTTCGGTTTCGCCACGGCAGCCGCTGATCTGGGCCAGCCCGGTGATGCCCGGTTTGATTCGATGGCGGGCCATGTAGGCCTGGATCTTGCCGGTGTAGTAGTCGTTATGGGCGATCGCATGTGGTCGCGGCCCGACCAGCGCCATATGGCCTTGCAGCACGTTGAAGAACTGCGGCAGTTCATCGATCGAGGTGCGTCGAATGAAGCGGCCGACCGCCGTAATGCGCGGGTCTTCGCGACCGGCCTGGCGGACCTGGTGGTCATCGTGCACGCGCATGGAGCGGAACTTCCAGACTTTGATGATCTTGCCGTTCCAGCCGTGCCGTTCCTGTTTGAAGATGATCGGGCCCGGGGAAGACATCTTCACGGCGGCGGCGATCACCAGAAGCAGCGGGCTGAAGCCGATCAGCGCGAGGGCGGCGAGACTTCTGTCCAGCAAGGTCTTGCTCAGCGCCGCTGTCGGGTAACTGGTCAGCGGGCTTTCATTGAGGTGGATGGCAGGCAGGCCGTCCAGTTCGCTGATGGAGTGATTGAGCAACGTCATGCTGCCCAGGTCAGGAACCCAGACCACATCGACATTGGCGTCGAGCAGGTCGATGTACAGCGCCTCGACCTGTTTGGCTTCGCTCAAGGGCAGCGCGATATACAGCCGCCGAACGTCGTGCACCTGGATCAGCTCACGCAGTTCCTGCAATGGGCCCAGAACCCGGTGGGCATTGACCTGGGTCGACAGCTCGTTGGGATTTGAGCTGATCAGGCCCACCAGCGGCGGATACTCGGTTTTGGTCAGTTTGTCTGCCAGATTCACCGCCAGTTGATCGGTGCCGATAATCAGGGTGTTGTACTGGCTGTGCAATTGCCGCTGGTAGTGCTTGGAAAAACTGTGCAATGGCAGGTACAGCAAGGCCTGAATGCAATAACCGGCCGTGGCCCAGACCACGATGATTTCCCGGGAGAACAATTCGCTGGTCTTGCTGAAAAAACCAATACTGGTCAGTCCGGCCAGCAGCAGCAGCCATCCCAGTAGCAGGCGCGCCAAGCCGCTGAGGTAACTATGCTGCTTGTGATAGACCAGCAGCAGGGAGTAGGAAGGGACCGAACCGAGGAACGTGAGTACTGCAAGCACACGATAATGGGCGTCGATTTCTCCTGTCTGGTACAACGCCAGACCAAATAACAATGTATTGACCGAAGTGATGGCAATTATCCATTGCCCCCAGAAGGTCAGTCCTTTGGTTATGTTATTTCGATTAATACGATTATGTACCATCGCGGTGTCCCTCGGGCCTGCGCCACGTTGTGTATCAGTCGACGGTTAATAAATGGCAGCCACGCACAAAGGCTGAGCGAGCGCGTCAGTCAGGAAATGTTTTTATTATTAGAAGGGAATAACGGGGCTTATGGCTGGCCATCCAGGCTTTGTTTTCAAGTCAGCTGATACGGTTGTCTCAGTGTCCAGTTTTTATACTAGTACCTAAATCTTTGTGGGTCTCAGACGAATTATAACGGCCATGCCTTTGGCGGCCTTGTTATAAAAGGACGTGCTCTTTTGTTTGGAGGATATCGCTCAGCCGTCTATATAATTGCAGCATTCGATAAACGCTTGTCGTGTTGGCGAGGGATGAAGCGGAGCGGGGCGCCATACCTGGAAGAGTTGATGGCGATAATCAGGATGTGTAGTGCAAGGAGGCAGATCATGGGTGTGGGTGGATCAGGTGGGGCAGTGAGTCGCATTTATTGTTATTGTTTTTTGCGATCACTCGATCAGTAAGCGATGCGTATCCTTTGTGCGAGGCAATAGCCGCGGTTTCTGACCGAGCGGATCAGCCGTTCTCCATTGGCTGCCGTCTTGAACTTTTTCTGCAACCGACTCAGGCACATCTCAAGGCCGCTATAGTTTTCCGGGTCTTTATCGATGCGTTGAATAAGATCGTTTTTGCTGACTACCCGTCGGTCGCTGAGGACCAGTTGGGTGAGCATTAACGATTCGGTACCGGTCAATGGAATAGTGATGTCTTCTTTGACCAATGTTCGATCGTCAGCGTTAAACCACCAGATATCAGGATTGCCCTGGGACTCTTTAACCCGACTAACTGCCGTGATGAATTCGTCGTCAGCCACTGGCTTCTTGAGAAAGCCATCAACACCGAAGTGCGAAAAGTGATGAAGTTCCGAAGGTTCAGCGTTGGGCGTTATGAGGATGATTTCTGCATCTTTTTGATTTTTACGGATGAAACTGACATCGCTCAGCGATATGTCCGCCTGGTCGAGCAGGATGTGCGTGAATCGACTCTTTCGGATGCGTTCGCTGCTGAGTTTACCTGACTCGATTTCAAACGATTTATACAAGCGTTGGGCGAGAAGCGATTCGATTGCTTGTCGTGCCAGTTGGTCTCGGGTGAAAATCAGAAAGCTGTTATTTGGTGTGCTCACGATAAGGTTCCTTCCTAGTGGGGGTGAAATTTTCAAGGTTTAAATAAGCTCGGTTGGCGAGTAGTACCTCCCCTGGAAAAAGTCGAAAGGCATGCTGCGAGCCAGTGTGTGTAGGGCTTTGTGCTCCACGCGGTCCGCCACGAATTTGATCTTGCTGTCATGGATCATGCCGCTCAGGCGGTCGTAAGACCTGTTGAAAAAGTCCTGATTGTTGTCGACCATGATGTCGAAATTGGATTTGGTCAAGTCCACTTTTATGTAATCGAACAGCATTGGACTGATCAGTTTTGCAGTGCTGTCATCGCTTAAATCGTAGCCGTCAAAAGCGATCTCGATCCCATTGTCTTTTAATAAATGGATGTGGTTGATAATGGTTCGTTTTTCTTTCAGGTTGAACGACAGGAACGAACTGCTGTTAATGCAGGGGATCAGCTGTTGCTCATGCTTGCTGAGTGTCACTTGAGCGTCGTTCATTTCCTTGATGAACATTTTATCCAACAAGGCGGACTGGTCCATGGTCATGAACAGTTTGTTGGGCAGATGTGCCGATGGGGAGGGTAGGGTCTCGATCTGTGAGAGGGCATTTAATTGGATCCGCATGAGTACTTCGCGATAAATCGCCAGCGGATGATCGAGGTTCAACAGTTGATACCCCTTGTTCAGAGGTGTCTCTTGTTGGGTCGCCTTGGCATAGATTTCACTGCCGAACAGTTCATCGTTTCGTTTCAGAATCGATTGCCTGAAGAAAGCCAATGCAAAGCTTTCGTGCGCTATAGGTTGCCTGCTTGGCTCCATCATTGAATCCCTTTAAGAGTGAAAGTTTACCGAGTTGGCTGATATGACGCCTCGAAGCAATCGATAGCCATAACCGCGAACACTGTGGATGATGTTAATGCCAAAGTGTTTTTTGATTTTATTTCGAAGCCGACTAATGGATTTCTCCAGGACACGTGAGTCATAGAGTTTTATATTCAAACCCATTGATTCGGCCATGCAATCATGGTGCAGGATATTGCCTTCTGCGTTAATAAGCGCATCCAGGGCTTTCATTTCCTGATAGGCCAGATCCAGTTTGTATTCGTTGTTGTATAAGTGCAGGCATGTTGGGTCCAGGGTCAACTTGACGCTGGATTGCCATTCAGGAGTTTCGAGCAACTCTGATAGTAGCCTGGCTTTTTCATCCTGATCGTTAGGTACATTGATGCAGTGATCGGCGCCGGCCATGTAGCATTCAATTTTAGTTTGCGGAGAGCGATAATTGATTGCAACGATAATGGCCAGCTCTTCCGGGTTCGCACGTAGCTTCTTGATCAGTGCCAGGCAGTCATTAAGCAGGGAGGGGCTTTCAATGTCGATCAGTACGGTATCGAGTGTTTGCGTTTCGATATCCGGACTTGGCGAGTTTGAATGAGCCAGTGTATAAACATGTGTGAGGTTTGGTGCAAATAACTGTTGAAGTTTCTCTGCCGAGCGCCAAGTGTACCCAATAGCGAGAGTGTCTCTCTGGCTATCTTCGATTTTGCTCTCAGTATTCATCCGTAAATTACTCATATGTGCTGGCGCTGCAATCTTAATACACAAAATACTGACGCTATCTGACGTTTTCTAACATTTTCCATCGAGAACGCGCGTCCCACATCATCAGTAGTTTTAGCTGATTCAATGACATAGGCAAGTGCCGAGGCTTAAGCCCGGTTGTTTTTGTGGTATGGCAAATCGCCCATCTGGCTGCAGAACGAAGCACAACCGAGAAGTCTTGCGTATGAACTGTGCACCAGTCCGCATTTTTGAAAATTGCAGTTGATTTATAAGGATATTCCACGGTGTTCTAGGTGCACGTTGAGGAGGCGTCGGGTGCAACGATCGCCTCTTTCTAGGGCGAACGGAACGGAGCGCTATATTAATTGAGTTATTTTGCATTACAGTCGTAATATTTATGTCAAGGGCTGAATTTGTGAACGTGTAGTTGTTTTGTTGGGTTATTGAAAAAAAACCCAGAATTGACACTAAAGTGCCAGCAAATTTTTAAGTGGTAACCGGTGGTAAGCCGCTCATTGATCCTTTTCGCAATTAACCATCCATGACACGCCAAACTGATCGACCAGCATCCCGAAACGTGCCGCCCAGAACGTCGCTTCCAATGGCATTTGAATACTGCCGCCTTCCGCCAATGCAGCAAACACCCGCTCTGCCTCAGTCACACTGTCGACATTCAACGAAACCGAACAACCGCTCATGCCAGCGGTAGGGCGATCAGGTGTGGTATCGGAGCCCATGATTGCCTGATCGCCGACCAACAGACGCGTATGAATGATCAGGTTATGGCAGTTCGTCGGCACATGGTCGCACGCCGGGGTTTCGCCGAAGGTCATCATGACTTCTATCTGGCCTGGCAGGCTTTTGGCGTAGAACGTGAAAGCGGCCTTGCAGTCGCCGTTGAAGATCAGGTAAGGATTGATTTTCATGTTTTGCTCCTGCCTATAGAGAGGGGCGCATCGGCTGGAAGTTCCGATGGGCATTAACTCTCCATAGCAAAGCGCTAAAACGTGGCGAGTGACGGTGTTTTTTTAGATGTTTTTATGAGGGGTGAGGCCAGCCTTATCGCGTCATATTCCCTGAAGTCGATGGCTTGTTCCTGCGTACTGTAAAGCCTGCCGCGACATCCGCCAACCGAGACCATTGTCCAATGCCCATCCTGACCCGTTTCGTCTCTTTGTTCGACCAGGCGAGACGTGCCTTGTTGCTGGTCTGGGAAACGTCCCGTGGGTTGTTTCTGGGATTGGTACTGGCGACGCTGATTGCCGGTGTGCTGCCGGCGCTGGCGGCCTGGCTGGGGCAGCGGATTGTCGACGCCGTAGTCGCCGCCATGCAGTTGCACACCCAGCAGGGCAGTGCACCGCTATGGCCGGTTGTGCGGTATGTGCTGTTTGAAGCGGGCGTGCTTGCGTTGTTGTCCGGGACACAGCGCGCACTGTCGGTTCAGCAGTCGCTGTTGCGGGTGCAGTTGGGGCAGAAGGTCAACACGATGATTCTGGAGAAGGCCCAGACGTTATCGTTGGTGCAGTTCGAGAATTCCGAGTTCTACGACAAGCTGGTTCGAGTGCGGCGCGAGGCATCGACCCGGCCGCTGGCGCTGGTGATGAAGTCGCTGGGGCTGATCCAGAACCTGATCGTGTTGATCAGCTTCGGTGTGTTGTTGGTGCATTTTTCGCCGTGGGCGCTGGTGCTGCTGGTGGTTGGGGCGTTGCCGGTGTTCTTTGCCGAGGCGCACTTTTCCGGGGATGCCTTTCGGCTGTTCACGCGCCGGGCGCCGGAGAGTCGGCAGCAGAACTACATCGAGACGCTGCTTTCCCATGAAGGCTACATTAAAGAGGTGAAGCTGTTCGGCTTCGCGCCGCTGCTGTTGCAGCGTTATCGGGACACGTTCGCTCGTCTCTATGCCGAAGACCGGCGCCTGACGCTGCGTCGCGATGGCTGGGGTTTTGTACTGGGACTGCTGGGCACCGCTGCGTTTTATCTGGCCTATGCCTGGGTTGTGGTCGATACCGTTCACGGCAGTATCAGCCTCGGGCAAATGACCATGTACCTGGTGCTGTTCAAGCAGGGGCAAGCTGCCGTAAGCAGCAGCTTGAGCGCAATCAGCGGTCTCTATGAGGATGGCCTTTACCTGTCGAGCCTCTACGAGTATTTGGCCGAGCCGGTCATTGCCGATAGCGGAAGCCTTACCGTGGGCGCGGTGCCCGGCGATGGTTTGCGTTTCGAGAACGTCGGTTTCCGTTATCCGGGGGCGAGCCGCGCCGCTTTGCAGGGCATCGATCTGCACCTGATGCCCGGACACAGCGTTGCGCTGGTGGGGGAAAACGGTTCAGGCAAAACCACGCTGATCAAGTTGCTGACTCGGCTGTATCGCCCCGATCAGGGACGTATTTTGCTGGACGGCAGCGATTTGCAGTCCTGGGACGAAGAGGCGCTGAGACGGCGCATCGGCGTGATCTTCCAGGATTACATCCGCTATCAGTTCTCCGTGGGCGAGAACATCGGTGTGGGCGATACGTTGGCGTTCAACGATCAAGTGCGTTGGCAGAAAGCAGCCGATGAGGGCATGGCCGCGTCCTTTATAGAGCGTCTGGATCGCGGTTATGCCACGCAACTGGGACGGTGGTTTGCCGGTGGGCAGGAGTTGTCCGGTGGGCAATGGCAAAAGATCGCCTTGTCTCGCGCCTACATGCGCCGCGATGCCGATATCCTGATTCTGGATGAGCCGACCTCGGCCCTGGACCCAGCGGCGGAAGCGGCAGTGTTCGAGCATTTCAGTCAACACACTGAAGGCCGTATGACGTTGTTGATTTCTCACCGGTTCTCCAGCGTGCGCAATGCTGACCACATCATCGTGCTGGACCAGGGTTCGATCCTTGAGCGAGGCGATCACGACAGTCTGGTCACGGCGGGCGGGCGCTATGCGCAGCTGTTCAGCGTGCAGGCCCGTGGTTATCGGTAGCGCCTCCAAAAGACACCTCACCCCCCTGTAGGAGCGAGCTTGCTCGCGAAGGCGGTATGTCATTCAACATTGATGTTGGCAACCCGACGCCTTCGCGAGCAAGCTCGCTCCTACACAGTGATCTGCCCCCCCAAAATTTGGGGTCAGATCACAGGGGTCAAGGCATTTCCGGCAACTCTTGCGGCCGCAAATCAAACACCAGCACCTCGGCATCCACGCCATTACTCAAGGTCAGCACCTGTTCTTCCCGAACCCGCACACCATCACCTTCCTGCAACTGCACGCCATTCAACTCGACGCTGCCACGCGCCACATGCACATAGGCATAGCGATCGGCGGCCAGTTCCAGCGTAGCGCTTTCCTTGCCGTCGATCAGTCCGGCATACACTCGCGCATCCTGCCGGACTTTCAGCGAACCGTTGGCCCCGTCAGGGGAGATGATCAGTTGCAAGCGCCCGCGTTTTTTCTGCGTGCTGAAATGCTCTTGCTGGTAACGCGGTTTGGCGCCGCTGACATCCGGCACGATCCAGATTTGCAGGAAGTGCACCGGGCGTGTCGCCGAGTGATTGTATTCGCTGTGCGCGACGCCGCTGCCGGCGCTCATTAACTGCACGTCGCCGGGACGGATCACCGAACCGGTGCCCAAGGTGTCCTTGTGTTCCAGGGCGCCTTCGAGCACATAGGAAAAAATCTCCATGTCGCGGTGAGGGTGCTGACCAAAACCTTTGCCGGCCGCCACGCGATCGTCGTTGATCACCAGCAGGTCAGAAAAACCCTGCTCTCGCGGGTTGCGGTAATTGGCGAAGGAAAAAGTATGGAAGGACTTCAACCAACCGTGATTGGCTGCGCCGCGATCCGAAGCTTTACGAAGGGTCAGCATGATGAAATCTCCTGTCAGGACGTGAATTCGTCCGAGTGAGGAGAAGGTTAATGTTTACCGTTGAATGCAATAAGTAGATGAAAATTGAAATACTGTCTCTTTCAAGTTGACAGTTTTAGGCGCGAGTTCACGTATCCTTGCTGTTACATTTGGCCATAATGCTCGGTGCTGAGCCTATGTTCTCTATTCCCCTGATATCAGTGATGTCCAATCCATGAAAACCGTGGCAATGGTGCTGTTCCCCGACTTTCTCCTGCTCGACATGGCCGGTCCCATGGAGGTGTTTTCCATCGCCAATCGTTATCTGGCACCGGGCGACCGTTATGAGCTGTCGACCATTGGCACCGAGCCGGGTGCGCTACGAGCCTCAAATGGCGTCAATGTTCAGGCCGATTTGCATATCGATCAGGCGAACGAACGCTATGACTTGTTACTGGTGCCGGGCGGGCCGGGAGCCTACAACGAAAAACATCCACCGTTGCTGGGCTGGCTTCAGGGCGCTGTCAGCCGGGCCAACCGTTATGGCTCGATCTGCACCGGTGCGTTCGTCCTCGGGCATGCCGGGCTGCTGGACGGCTATCGCGTGACCACGCATTGGCATTACACCGAACGCCTGATCAAAGGCTTTCCCAAGGCAACTGTCGAGACCGATCAGATTTACGTGCAGGACCGCAATCTCATCACTTCCGGCGGTGTCACTGCAGGCATCGACCTGGCGCTGGCAGTGGTTGCCGAGGACCACGGCAAGAAAGTCGCCCAGGACGTTGCCAAAGTGTTGCTGGTGGTGATGAAGCGTCAGGGCGGGCAGGCACAGTTCAGTCCGTTGATGGCAGCAGTGGCACCTCAAGAAACGCCGATCACCCGGGTGCAGAACCATGTGCTCGAACACCTCGATGAAGCGTTCAGCATTGAACGCATGGCCAGTCTGGTGAACATGAGTGCGCGGCACTTCGCCCGGGTTTTCGCCCGGGAAGTGAACATGACGCCAATGGAGTTTCTGCAAAGTGCGCGCATCGACTGCGCCAGGAATCTGCTGGAAACCAGTGACCTGCCGCTCAAGACCGTGGCCTATAAAAGTGGTTTTGGCAGCGTGCGGCATATGCGTTTTCTGTTCAGTGAAAAGCTCGGCCTGACCCCCACTCAATACCGCGAACAGTTCAGTTAGGTGGCGTTGTCCGTCACGCGCACCGCGATGGCCGTGATGCTCCTCCCATGGCCGTTGTTCCGTAACTCATGCCTGCCAAGATACCCGTGAACTCTTTACCATGGAGGTGCGGGAACCTGGATGGACCGGTGCGATGGATGTTGCAGTACCTTGAGCCGGGCCAGGTTTTCAGCGCATGAACGTGCATGAACAGCCTCAGAGATATAAATAGCGATGCGGTGCTGCGGTTCGGACCCTACGCGTTTCACCTGCGTCAGCGACTGATCCTTCAGGGGGATCGCCCGCTGCGTATGGGTGGGCGAGCCCTGGATATTTTGCAGGTGCTGGTCGAACGCGCAGGTTCAGTGGTGAGCAAGGAAGCGCTGATTACCCATGTCTGGCCGACCTCAGTGGTCGAAGAAATCAACCTGCGCGTGCACATCGCCGCCCTGCGCCGGGCACTTGGCGATGGCCAGAACGGGCAGCGTTACATCGTCAATATTCCCCAGCACGGCTACAGCTTCATCGCCCCGGTACAACGCGACGGGACAGGCATGCCGGTGCCGGTCGAAACGGTGCACAAGCCTCTGCACAACCTGCCGGCGCGGCTCACTCCGGTGACCGGTCGCGACTCGATCGTCGGCAGTGTGGTCCGGCAGTTGCCGGTTCGACGTCTCATGACTCTGATTGGTCCCGCCGGTATCGGCAAAACCACCGTGGCATTGCGCGTGGCCGAGTTGCTGTTGCAGCACTATCAGGACGGTGTCTGGAGGGTTGATCTGGCGGCCATCGATGACCCGGCGCAATTCGTCGAGCATCTATCGCGCATGCTGGAACTGGACGTCGATGGGGCGGCGCTGGTGCAACGGCATGCCTTGGTGCTGCTCGACAATTGCGATCACCTGCTCGAACGTTGTCGGACAGTGGTGGACAATCTGCTGGCCTCGGCGCCACGGCTGTCGATCCTCGCCACCAGTCGCGAACCCCTGCAAGCGGCGGGGGAAACGCTGCTGCCTGTACCGGCCCTGGCAGTGCCGCCAGCCTGCGCTATATATGACGTGGCCGAGGCCATGGGGTATTCGGCGGTGCAGCTATTGGTCAGTTGCGCCCGAGCCCGTCAGCAAGGGTTTACCCTGCGCCAACAGGATCTCAACGCGGTGCGCGAAATCTGTCGGCGCCTGGATGGCCTGCCCCTGGCCATTGAACTGGCGGCGGAGCAGATCGATGCGTTGGCGTTGGTGGGGTTGCAAGCGCAACTCGGCAATTGTTTACAGTTGTTGACTCAAGGCCGGCGCACCGCTCTGCCACGGCATCAGAGTCTGAAAGCTGCACTGGACTGGAGCTATGAACAGCTGAGCCCTTTGGAGCAAACCGTGTTGCAGCGGCTGGCAGTGTTTAAAGTGGCGTTCACGCTGGACGTGGCAATTGGCGTGATCAGTTGCGCAGTGCTGTTGCCTGCCAGCCTGGTTAAAGGGGTGGAAAGCCTGGCGCGCAAATCGCTGCTGTCGGTGGAGCAGGGCAGCGGCGTAACCCGTTACCGTTTCCTCAATACCACCCGCACTTATGCCCTGAAGAAACTCGACCACAGTGGCTACTTGCGCGCCTATGAACGGCGTTATGAGCGCTACATCAGCCAGGCACGCTGGATATCAGGCGGGCAAGTGTCGCTGCAGCTCATCGAGTAACCGACGGACTTTCGTCAGGTCCGGTGTGGCAAAGCCTTCGGTGAAACGCTGGTAAATCGGCGCCAGCAACTCATGGGCCTGCCGGAACAGACCCTGACGCTGCCACAGCTGAGCCAGTGAGGTGGCGCTGCGCAGTTCCCAGGCCAGCGCTCCCTGGGTTTTTGCCACGGCTAAAGCTTTGAGCAGCACCGCCTCGGCCGCGCAGGCCCCGGTCGGGCAATCCTCTGCCAGCAACGCGTCGGCCCGGGCTCGCAGAATTTCCGCGGTGCTCCAGCCGGCCGCGCCTTTCTCGGCCCGTTCCAGCAACGCGTCATCGATGAAGCGGCTGTCCAGCGTGACCATGATTTCCTTGATCAACCCGGTATTCGGTCGCGGCGACGAAGGCGCCTCGGCCGTATCGATCACCTGCGCGTAATGTTTGGCCCAGGTGTGGAACAGCGACACCGAGTGTTTCTGCGCTTGCTCAAGCAGCAGACCCAGGAGTTCGCGGGCAACCGGAGTGTCGCCGTTGTAGTGAGCGATCAGGCAACCGGCCAGCGCCAGGGTGTAGCAGATGGATGTGCCATGATTGATCTGAATCGCGATGTCGAGCGCCTGCCGCGCGGTGCGCCAGGCTTTTTCCGGGTGCCCTTGTAACCAAAGAATGCGCGCCAGAATTGTCAGGGCCGCGACGCTCTGATCGTAATGCACGCCAAAGCAGTAGCTGAAGCGGTTGAGGTGACCGTTCTGGGCCAGGCATTGAATGACCTGTTCGACATTCTCCCGCGCCAGAGCCTGATCCCCGGCAAAGTGCAGGGCCAGAACCCGCAAGCGTTGGGTGCTGAGGGCCAACACCGCGTTACCGTGCAGCCCCACCCGCTCGAATTGTCGGCTCTGCTCCAGGGCCTGTTGGTAGTGGCCGCCACTAAGATCAACTGCCAAGCGCCCGGAAATCGCTTTGAGCTGGCTGGCCACATCGTTGCACTGCTCGGCCAGGTGTTTGGCACTGACAAACGCTTCGACGGCTTCGGCGCTACTGCCCAGGGTGTGGTAACAGGCACTGCCGAGGGCAAGCTTGAGGGTCATGATCAAACGCGGACAGGGCTGGTGCGTCGCTTCGAGCAATGCCAGGGCTTTGCGCACGTACACGCCGTGTTCCTTGAGCAGCGACAGTTCCTGCCAGAGCGGCGTCGAGGCTGCAGCGAGGCGGATCGCCAAGGCCTGCAGTCCTTGAGCATTCAAGCCCCAATCGAGCGCAGCGCGAATGTCTTCCAGGCCGCGGGCGTAACGCTCGGTCCAGCGATCGCTCGAGATATGCTCCCAGTCGTCCTGGGCTTGCTGCATCAAGGCCAGGCAGCGTTCGGCGTGGCGTTCACGGGTGTCCGGCAGCTCTTGGGCCTCGGCGAGTTTTTCCAGTGCATAGCCACGTGTGGTATCGAGTAGACGGTAGAACACTTCTTCGTCGCCGACTTCCACGTTCAGTAACGACTTGGCGACCAATTGGGTGATCGAGGCGAACACCACGCCGGGTTCGAGGTGCTCGCCGACGATCACGGCGGCCGCTGACTCCAGGGTAAAACCGCCACGGAACACCCCCAATCGGCGCAGGCAGGTTTGTTCGCAGGCATTGAGCAGTTCGAAGCTCCAGTCCAGCGTCGCACGCAGAGTCTGATGGCGGCCCAAGTTCGTTTGGCAACCTTGGGTGAGCAGGCGAAAGCTGCCTTGCAGTTGCGACAGCAACCCATTCAATCCCAGACTGCCCACTTGTGCTGCCGCCAGTTCGATGGCCAGCGGTATGCCGTCCAGACGCCGGCAGATTTCAATGGCCAGTGGCAATTCATCGTCGGTCAGTTCGAAACTGTCGTGGCTGGCCATCGCCCGCTCGACAAACAATTGCAGTGCCGAAAACGCCAGGGCCTGAGCGCGGTCGAGCACGGCGATGGGCGGCGGGCAGTCCAGCGATTCCAGGCGCTGTACGCATTCGCCTTCGGCCCGCAGGCTCTCGCGGCTGGTGGCCAGAATGTGCACGTGGGGCGCTGCGCGCAGGATGCTTTCGCTGAGCAACGCAATGGCGTCGATCAAGTGTTCGCAGTTGTCGATGACCAGCAGCATCTGCCGTTCGCGCAGGAACGTGGCGAGACCACTCATGGGTTCGGCATCGTGCAAGGACAAATTCAGCAGTGTTGCCAAGTGCGTGGTGATCATCAAAGGGTCGTTGATCGGTGCGAGGTCCAGCAGGCGAATGCCGTCGCGATAGTGACCGATCAGTTGCTCGGCAACGCGCAGCGCCACGGTCGTCTTGCCGATCCCGCCGGGGCCCACGAGCGTGATGAAGCGCTGCCGCGCCAGTTGCGTCACCAGACTGTCGACCAGAGCCTGGCGACCGATCATGCGGGTCCGGCGAATCGGCAAGTTATGGCTACCCGGCGCATTGGCGTCGTTTTTCGGGTGTTGTTGGATGGGCTCAAGGGAAAACGGCGCGACAAAACTGTACCCGCGCTGGGCGACGGTGACGATGTAACGCTGACCCGCTTGACCGTCACCGAGGGCTTTGCGCAGGGCCGCCATGTGCACCCGCAGGTTGATGTCTTCCACCACACTTTTGGGCCAGACCAGGGCGATCAGTTGTTGCTTGCTCACCACATGCCCGGCGTGTTCCAGCAGGATCAACAGAATGTCCATGGCCCGCCGACCAAGGCGCAGGGGTTGGCCGGCCTCCATGATCAGACGTTGTCCGGGGTAAATCCGGTAGGGGCCGAAATGAATGGCCTGTTCGGGGGGAAGGGTCAACGGGTCACTCCTGCTTGCATCCATCTATCACGCGGCATCCGGGCATATTCCTCAGGTTTTTTCGGGGCGTCGAGCGCCTCGACGGTGTGTGCATCGGCTGCGGCATTTTCCTCCTTGTTCATTGGCCCGTATTGATTGGGTGTGACATTTGCGAGAGGGATGCCAGGTCCGTTGCCACACCCTTAAAAATTAACAACGTTTAACTCGTCCTGCGTCCGGTCTACGCTCAAAAATCCAATCCTTCAAGTTCACACCACCCGAAGACCGCCGCACAGTTGGGCGAGCGGGTCGCACGCTTGGCCGAACGCATGGCCCACAGAGCTTTTTAACCACCGTAAAATCCTTGCATGAGGAATCATCCTGATGAGCACCTTTACCACCCGAGACGGCACCGAGATTTACTACAAGGACTGGGGCACCGGTCAGCCGATCGTCTTCAGCCACGGTTGGCCGTTGAATGCTGACAGCTGGGAATCGCAGATGATCTTCCTGGCCTCCCAAGGCTACCGGGTCATCGCCCATGACCGCCGTGGTCACGGTCGTTCGAGCCAGCCATGGTTCGGCAACGACATGGACACCTACGCCGATGACTTGGCGCAGCTGATCGAGCATCTGGATCTGCAAAATGCCGTGCTGTTCGGCTTCTCCACCGGTGGTGGCGAAGTGGCGCGTTACATCGGTCGCCACGGCACTGGTCGCGTGGCCAAAGCCGGGCTGATTTCCTCGGTGCCACCGTTAATGCTCAAGACCGAAGCCAACCCTGGCGGCCTGCCGCTGGAGGTATTCGATGGTATTCGTCAGGCGTCCCTGGTCGACCGTTCGCAGCTGTACAAGGATTTGGCCAGCGGTCCGTTCTTTGGCTTCAATCGCCCGGGTGCCAAGCCGTCCCAAGGCATGATCGACTGGTTCTGGTTGCAGGGCATGATGTCTGGTCACAAGAACGCCTATGACTGTATCAAGGCGTTCTCCGAAACCGACTTTACCGAAGACCTGAAGAAGTTCGACGTGCCGACCCTGGTGGTGCATGGCGACGATGACCAGGTCGTGCCGATCGAAGCCGCCGGCATCGCCGCGGCGAAACTGGTCGGGGGTTCTACGTTGAAAGTCTATCCGGGGGCCCCCCACGGCCTGACCGATACCCACAAGGATCAACTCAACGAAGATCTGCTGGCGTTCATCAAGGGCTGATCAAAATCTAAAGATCGCAGGCTGCGCCAGCACCTACAGGGTTATTTGAGCCACTGTGGGCGCAGCTTGCGGTCTTTTGCTATTGAGAGAGGGAAGGGAACGTACGGTCCGGCAGCGCCAGGCAAACGGTGAAACGCCTTCGCTGCGGGTGAAGATATGGGAGAAATGCGCCTGATCGCAGAATCCGCATTCCAGACTGATTTGCGTCAGGGTCAGGTCCGTGTTCTGGATCAGCTGCTTGGCCCGGGCGATGCGTTGCTGGCGAATCCAGTCTTGCGGCGAGAGACCGGTGCTGCACTTGAACGCACGGGAAAAATGGCTGCGTGACAGGGCGCACGCCCGTGCCAGCTCAGTCACTTCCAGGGTGTCGCCGAGGTGGTCGAGAATCAGCTGCCTGGCCAGACTTTCACGCCAGGGGCTGAGCCCGCCAGTGGGTTTTTTTCGCGTTTGAGTGGAGGACGCGCTGATCGCGCTTTGCTGAAAATGAGCCATGGCCAATGTCCGTGTCGAAGGGCGCGCGCGGGTGCACTGCACGGTGAGTCAGCACGTTCCCTCTAAAAAAGGTCTGCGCAGAGGGCTTCATTCTTGGTCGCGGGGGCTTAGGCTTGCGAGTTAAACGTTGTTAATTCTTCGATCGGCGCGGGCAGTCTCGAGTACAGTCAGCCACACTCGTCAACCCTCGTGCCAGCCGAAAACACAATGGGATTGTGCTTATGAACCGTAACGATCTGCGCCGCGTCGACATGAACCTGCTGGTGATTTTCGAAGCACTGATGTTCGAAAAGAACCTGACCCGGGTCGCCGAAAAACTCTTCATGGGCCAACCAGCGGTGAGTGCCGCGCTGGGGCGGTTGCGTGATTTGTTCGACGATCCGTTGTTGCTGCGCAACGGTCGCGGGATGGAGCCGACAGCACGGGCGCTGGCGATTCTCAAGGAACTGCAACCGGCGATGGACACCATCTCGGGGGCGGTCAGCCGCGCCAAGGAATTCGACCCGACGACCAGCTGCGATGTGTTTCGCATCGGGCTGTCGGACGATGCCGAGTTCGGTCTGTTTCCTCCGTTGCTACGACAACTGCAAGAAGAGGCGCCGGGGATCGTGGTCGTGGTACGCCGCGCCAATTATCTGTTGATGCCGGCCTTGCTGGCCTCCGGGGAAATCTCCGTGGGCGTCAGCTACACCACCGATCTGCCGGCCAACGCCAAACGCAAGAAGCTGCGCGACATTCCTTGCAAAGTACTGCGCGGCGACAACCGTCCAGAACCGCTGACCCTGGATGATTACTGCGCCCGGCCCCATGCGATGGTGTCGTTTTCCGGTGACCTGAGCGGCAACATCGATGTGGATCTGGCCAAGGTCGGGCGTACGCGGCGCGTGGTGCTTGGGGTGCCGCAATTCAGTGGGTTACGCGCGTTGCTCGCCGGCACCGAGATGATCGCCACGGTGCCGGATTACGCGGCCTGCGCCTTGGTCGAGGGATGCGCATTGCGCGCTGAAGATCCGCCGTTTCCCATTGATGCCGCGCAATTGTCGATGGCGTGGAGCGGGGTGCATGACAATGATCCTGCGGAGCGCTGGTTAAGATCGCGGATCAGTCAGTTTATGTCTGAACCCCTGAACATACCGGCGCCGTAGGAGCTGCCGCAGGCTGCGATCTTTTGATCCTGACAGCCGACCCGATTTTGCGGATATACCCGATCCCCTAGGGGAGTGTGTGTTGATTCGAGGGCTGTGTTTAATGGTGTTTAGCGTTACTTCTTGAAAGCTACAGATTCTTGCGCCGTTGCCTACGACTGCGCCAGAATCCGCCGGCTTGTGCGCTTTGGGCCTGGTCTTTATCGTTTCCGCATCGCTGCCAATCAGCGATCGGGTTTAGCGACTTGAACAGGTATAAGCGCAACAACGCTCCGTCATACTGCAGGCATTCCATGTCTGCAGTTTCGATATGGTGGCTGTGCGCGGGAGACCCTCGGGTCTGCCGGGTCTTATACCTCTCGGTTCGCTAACCTGCGTACAGCCGCCACCCTTACTTGTTTAGCGACAGGTACTGGTGGTTCCATCAGGTATAACGGAGATTCACCATGTTCAAAGTCACACCTAACCCGCCAGAAACCGACGACGTTTCCCCCTACGATCCCCTCGATCCCAAAAAACTCAACGAAGCCGCCGAGCGCGCCCTCGATCACTACCTCAAACCGTCCGATCCCAAGACCCCGCGCAAACCGAGCACGATTTACACCGTCGCCCCGGACATCGACATTGAAGAGTTGCTGGCCAATGCCTGCGAGTCCTTCGCCTCGGCCAAGGTGATCGCCAGTGACTGCGCCGGGTTTCTGGAGGGTGCGCAGCGCAATACGATACTGGGCGTCGCGCAGCTCATCATGTTCGGTGAGCTGGCAGTGAGTCGGGCGCTGGATAGTCTGGAGCTGAAGGCTGATTCATCCCGGTAACGAAACAAACTTGTGGCGAGGGAGCTTGCTCCCGCTCGGCTGCGCAGCAGTCGTAATCCCTGTGCATGCGGTTTGCCAGACAAACCGTGATTGCAGGTTTTGGGGCCGCTTCGCAGCCCAACGGGGGCAAGCCCCTCGCCACAGGGATTGTGTTGTCTGTGTGTACGGCGTTGTCGCAGTACAAAGAGAGCACGTGCATTCAATTTTTCCCTACCCCGCAGCAGCACTATTAAGGCCAATGATCGATCAAGGGTAGGGCCATGAACGCTTCGCGATGGAATGAACAGGCTCAAGATTTCGGGCTGCTGTTTCTGCGGGTCAGCGGCGGGCTGTTTCTGTTGTGGGTGCACGGCTTGCCGAAATTGCTCGATTTCAGCGCCGAACTGCAACGCATCGAAGACCCGTTTCACCTCGGAGCCAATCTCACGTTGATCCTGGCGATTTTCGCCGAAGTGCTGTGTCCGTTGCTGATCGTTGCCGGTGTGCTGGTACGCCTGGCGTGCTTGCCTATTCTATTTGTGCTGCTGGTGGCGCTGCTGGTCGTGCATCCGCAATGGAGTGTGGCCGAAGGGCAGTTCGGCTGGCTGCTGTTGATCCTCTTCACCAGTGTGTTTATCGCCGGGCCGGGACGGCTGGCGCTCAATTTCCGTTTGCCCGGAGTGCTCCGTTATGCATGAAGCCCGAACTCAAAAAGCGCCGGGGTCCGATGAGATCGTGACGCTGATCGTCAAGCACCGGGTCAAGGCCGGTTTCGAAGCCGCGTATGAAGCTTGGTTGCGCAATATCGTCAGCGTCGCAGGGCGCACGGAAGGGCATCTGGGCGTGGACGTGATCCGCGGCAAGAACGGTGGCCTGGATATGTTCACCTGCGTGCTGCGGTTTTGCTCGACCGAGACGATGCAGCGCTGGCTCGATTCGCCGCAACGCCAGGCACTGGTCGACGAAGCCGCGCCGATGCTGGCCGACGGCGACCAGACCGAGGTCAATCCGGTCAATGAATTCTGGTTTTCACCGCTGGCGGACGCCGGTTCGCCACCGCCACGCTGGAAGCAGTCTGTGGTGACGTTGCTGGTGATCCTGCCGCACACCTTGCTGGTGCCGCTGCTCTGGGGGCCGCTGCTGCAGCTCAATGCCTTTCTTTCCAATTACGTGGTCGCCACTTTCTTGATCACCCTGACCATTGTGCTGTCGGTGGTGTACGTCTTTATGCCGCTGACCACGCGCCTGTTCGCGCCGTGGCTGGAAGCCGGCCAGCCCCATTCCACACAGCCTTAAGGAAACGCGATGAACGCCGATCTGATTCTGTTCAATGGCCAATTTCATACCGTAGACCGCGAAAAGCCCCTCGCCAGTGCCGTGGCGATCAGCGACGGCCGCTTCGTCGCAGTCGGCACCGATGCCGAAGCCATGGCCCTGCGCGGTTCGGGCACCCAAGTCATCGACCTCAAAGGCCGTTGCGTCATTCCCGGCCTCAACGATTCTCACCTGCACCTGATCCGTGGCGGTTTGAACTACAACCTCGAACTGCGCTGGGAAGGCGTGCCGTCGCTGGCCGATGCGTTGCGCATGCTTAAGGACCAAGCCGACCGTACACCGACGCCGCAGTGGGTACGGGTGGTGGGTGGCTGGAACGAGTTCCAGTTTGCCGAAAAACGCATGCCGACCCTCGAAGAACTCAATCAGGCGGCACCGGACACCCCGGTGTTCGTACTGCACTTGTATGACCGTGCGCTGCTCAACCGCGCCGCGTTGCGCGTTGCCGGTTACACCCGCAACACACCGAACCCGCCGGGTGGCGAGATCGTACGCGATGCCAATGGTGAACCGACCGGCATGCTGGTGGCGCGGCCGAACGCGATGATTCTGTACTCGACCCTGGCCAAGGGGCCGAAGTTGCCGCTGGAGTATCAAGTCAACTCGACACGTCAGTTCATGCGCGAACTCAATCGCCTCGGCCTGACCAGTGCGATCGATGCCGGCGGTGGTTTCCAGAATTACCCGGACGATTACCAGGTCATCGAGCAGTTGGCCAAGGATCAGCAACTGACGATTCGCATCGCCTACAACCTGTTCACCCAGAAGCCCAAGGAAGAACTGACCGATTTCCAGAACTGGACCGGCAGCGTCAAGCTGCATCAGGGCGACGACTTTTTGCGGCACAACGGTGCCGGGGAAATGCTGGTGTTCTCGGCGGCGGATTTCGAGGACTTCCTTGAGCCGCGTCCGGACTTGCCGCAAACCATGGAAGACGAGCTGGAACCGGTGGTCCGCCATCTCGTCGAACAGCGCTGGCCGTTCCGCTTGCATGCGACCTACAACGAATCCATCAGCCGCATGCTCGACGTGTTCGAGAAGGTCAACCGCGACATTCCCTTCAATGGTTTGCCGTGGTTCTTCGATCACGCTGAAACCATCACCCCGCAGAACATCGAGCGGGTGAGGGCGTTGGGTGGTGGCATTGCGATTCAGGACCGCATGGCGTTCCAAGGTGAATATTTCGTTGACCGCTATGGCGCCAAAGCGGCCGAAGCCACGCCGCCGATCAAGCGCATGTTGGCAGAAGGTGTACCGGTTGGCGCCGGCACTGACGCCACCCGGGTGTCCAGCTACAACCCGTGGACCTCGCTGTACTGGATGGTCAGTGGCCGCACCGTCGGTGGCCTGGCGCTGTACGAGGAAGGCTTGCCCCGGCAGACCGCGCTGGAACTGTTCACCCATGGCAGCGCCTGGTTCTCGTCGGAGCAGGGCAAGAAGGGCCAGATCAAGGTCGGGCAATTGGCGGATCTGGCGGCCTTGAGCGCGGACTTCTTCAGCGTCGAGGAAGAAGCCATCAAATGGATTGAGTCGGTGTTGACCGTGGTCGGCGGCAAAGTGGTGTATGGCGCCGGTGACTTCGAAAAACTTGGGCCCGCCAGCGTGCCGGTGCTGCCGGATTGGTCGCCGGTGGTGAAAGTCCCAGGTCACTGGCGTCCGACTTCGCCGATGCAGGCGCAGGTTCACCAGTGCAGCGGACCGTGCGCGGTGCATTCCCACAGCCATGAGCGGGCGCGTTTGTCGAACGCGCCGGTCAGCGATTTCCAGGGGTTCTGGGGCGCGTTTGGCTGCTCATGTTTCGCCTTCTAATCATTACAAAAAAGCGCCGGCCTGGCGTGTCGGCGCCCTAGCAACGTCAATCCTGCAAGGAGTTTCACATGAGCAACGTTCCTTACAAACGTCTGAACAAAGATGATGCAGTTGTATTGTTGGTCGATCACCAGACCGGCCTGATCTCGTTGGTGCAGGACTTCTCGCCCAACGAATTCAAGAACAACGTGTTGGCCTTGGGCGACATCGCCAAATTCTTCAACCTGCCGACCATCCTCACCACCAGTTTCGACAGCGGTCCGAACGGCCCGATCGTGCCGGAGCTTAAAGAGCAGTTCCCGGACGCTCCGTTCATTGCGCGCCCGGGCCAGATCAACGCCTGGGACAACGAAGACTTCGTCAAAGCCGTCAAGGCCACTGGCCGCAAGCAACTGATCATCGCCGGTGTAGTGACTGACGTGTGCGTGGCATTCCCGACGCTGTCGGCACTGGCTGAAGGTTTTGAAGTGTTCGTGGTGACCGACGCTTCCGGCACTTTCAACACCACCGTGCAACAAGCCTCCTGGGCGCGCATGGCGGCGGCCGGCGCACAACTGATGAACTGGTTCTCGGTGGCTTGCGAGCTGCAGGGCGACTGGCGCAACGACATGGAAGGCCTGGCCAACCTGTTATCGCAGCGCATTCCGAACTACCGCAACCTGATCAACAGCTACACGACGTTCACCGCGAAGTAAGGGGTACGGCTGCCGGTCTCGGTCGGCAGCTTAAAAGATCGCAGGCTTCGCCAGCGCTTACATGACCGTGTATACCCACAACTGAGCGGCTGTACTCCGTAGGCGCTGGCGAAGGCTGCGATCTTTTGTTCTTTTGGATTTGGCGTGCCAGAAGAGGAAAAAAACGGCTATAAAGCGTTTGACTGTCAATCAGAGCGCGACAATGAACCCGTTCGAAGACATGCGTATTTTTTGCCAGGTCATGGACTCTGGCAGTTTCACGGCGGCAGCCGATCAATTAGGGCTGTCCAAGCAGTTTGTCAGTCGCCGTTTGATGCAACTGGAAGAGCGCCTCGGTGTGCGCCTGCTCAACCGTTCGACCCGGCGGCTGGACGTCACGCCGCTGGGGCAGAGTTATTACGAATCGGCCCTGCGCTTGCTCAGTGAAGTCGAGCAAGTTGAGCAGGGCATCGCCGGCCAGACCACCGAGCCTCGCGGCGCTATTCGCCTGAGCGCACCGTTGTCGTTTGCCGTGGCGCATCTGGGGTGTCTGTTACCGGCGTTTTTGCAGCGTTATCGCGATGTCACGGTGGAAGTCGACCTGAGTGATCGGCCAGTGGACTTGCTTGGCGAAGGCTACGATTTGGCATTGCGCATCGGCGTGCTGGAAGACTCGACACTGATCGCCCGACGCCTCGCCTCCATCGAGCGGGTGTACTGCGCGAGCCCGGCGTATCTGGCCGAGCGTGGCACGCCGCTTAAACCGGAGGATCTGCACACCCACGATTGCTTGCCTTACGGCCACGGTCGTCAGGTGCAATGGCGTTTCGACGGGCAGGGCAAGCCGCTAACGGTCAACGTCACCGGACGGATGCGGGTCAACAATGGTGAATTGCTCAAAGACGCGGCCATCGCCGGCATGGGAATCACCTACCTGCCGATCTTCATTGTCGGTTCGGCCCTGGAGGATGGCCGACTAGTGCCGGTGCTGGATGATTTGCGCCCCGAACCGCTGATTTTGTCGGCAGTTTACCCGCAGCATCGCCAGAGTTCGCGACCGGTGCAGGCGCTGATCGAATTCTTGCGTGAGCGGTTGAATCAACGCGAAGAGGGTTCGCACCACCGGTGATTACAAGATCACAACAAACGCCTGATGTGGTTTTTCCTGATGCTGATCTAGACTCGTGCCGGCTAATCAAAGGCGCGAACTCTGGAGCGTGCAATGGAAATGCCGACAAAAGATAAAGCCATCGCCAGCAATCGCGATGCATGGAATGACTCCGCCCCACACCACAAAGACACCCCTGAGTGGCAGGCCTGTTTGAGTACCGTGAGCCATGGCGATTTTTCCTGCCTGGATGACACCCTCACCGGGTTGCTTCAACAGGTCGGCGTCGACGGCAAGGACGTGGTGCAACTGGGCTGTAACAACGGTCGCGAAAGTCTTTCGCTGTTTGCGTTGGGGGCCCGCCGTGTCGTGGGCGTCGACCAGTCGGAGGCCTTTCTCGATCAGGCCCGGGAACTGGCATCCCGTTCGCCCTATGAGCCCGAATTCATCGAGGCTGACATCCATCATCTACCGACTGAACTGCACCAGCGCTTCGACGTGGCACTGATCACCATCGGTGTATTGAACTGGATGCCGGACATCGCCGAATTCTTGCGCCATGCTGCGCAAACCCTCAAGCCCGGCGGTGCGCTTGTGGTGTACGAAACCCATCCGTTCCTGGAAATGTTCGACCCCGAGTCAGCCGATCCCTATCGCCCGGACAGCTCGTATTTTTGCAGCGAACCTTTTGTCCAGAACCAGCCGATCGTCTACGAAGGCAAAGTAGAACAGCAGGCCTCAGCGTCTTACTGGTTCGTCCACACCCTGGGCGCCATCTTCACCGGTGCCGTTGGGGCGGGGTTGCAGATCAGCCACTTCAAGGAATACCCGCATTCCAACCGCGAAGAACTCTACGATCGGTATCAACAGCAAAAGGCGCAGTTGCCATTGTGTTACACGTTGGTGGCGGTGAAGCGCTGAGTTTCGGATCTGAGAAGTGAGTTGCACTGACTGACGCTATCGCGGGCAAGCCCGCTCCCACAGGGAGATGCGGTCAAACGTGGGAGCGAGCTTGCTCGCGATAGCGACGACACAGTCCTCAATCAAACAACGACAATCGCTCCCACCAACCAAAATCACGCCTGCGCCGCAGTCACTGCCGGCTGCGCCGGTTTGCGCAGCTCGGTCAGCCGCGAGCCGCTGTAGTAGGTTTCGCGGAAGAAGCGCCAGCGGCCGAACAGGTCGTAGACGTGGGTGATGCGCCCCTGTTCCTGGTAGTCCATGCGCAGGTGCATTTTCATGCCCTGGATGTTGCGGGCGTCGCAGACGTCCATGACCTTGTTGCAACCTTGGTCCCGCATCGCACCCCAGATATTGTACTGGGCGTCCACCGACAGACTGGAGCCGAAGTAGAGAGGGATCATTTCACCGCCGAACTGAAAAAACTCACCGGGTTTGACCCGGAACCAGCAGCCGTAATAGTGCTGGTCAAAGTAGTCACTGAGGCTGCCCCAAATGAATCCGATCGCATCACCTGCCTCGTCCACGTACATGTGCCCGGTGTGACCCTCGGAGGCGATTTGGGCCATGGCTTTGACGCGGTTACCGTAATACTTGGTGAACGCCGTGGCGTTTTCCTGGGTAATGAGCACCAGACGCAAGCCCGTGTAAGGCCGTAGTTTGTGCGGCGCTATTGGGGTGACCAGATCGCGTCCCAACCACAGCAGCTCTCGGTGCAAGTACACATAGCGGTTCCAGAGCGTCTGGAGCGTGTGAAGCAGGCCTTTTTGTTTGATTCGTTCGCGAAGCTTGGCGATGGCGCTCATGAAGTCCTCCGTGGCTGAAGCCAGGGTTGGGTGGGGAACGTTTTCAATGGCGATAATTCAAGGTTGCAACGGGTCCAGCTCAATCGAGTACTGCGGATCTTCTTTGAATGTCGTTGGCACATCGGCATAGGACACTCTCGGAATGCCCGCAAGACGTTGCTCCAGGATGTGAGCCAGAGACTCTCCGGGGTTTAAATAGACATCGCCAAAATCGGCGCCGAGATGGGTCGGGTGGACGACGATTTCCAGCAAGCCGTCAATCGGCATTGCCACATTGCGCAGGTCGACCGGGGTGCATACGTACTTGGCAGTCGCCCCGGCCAGACGGTTCAATCGATGATTGAACAGTGTCTTGAACACCCGCTTGGGCACACTCAGGTTATTTCCCAAATGGCGCGCCAGTCGCACGGGCACCCCTTGGCGAGCGGCAAAACGCGCGACGATTTCGCCGATGGGCCAGATGTTGTGCACGTGCTGATGGGAGTCGATGTGGCTGGGATGCAGGTCGTTGTCCAGGCAGCGTTGCCATTGGGCTTCGAGTTCCTCCAGCACCGCTTCGCGATCCAGGCGGTTGAGCCAGAGACTGTGGCGGGGCAGATCGAGGTCGAACATGCCCTGGCTGTTACAGAACGTTGAACGCATGAGAATCGACGGGCTCAATGGCCGGCCAAAGGTGAGGTTGAAATGCAACCCGATTCGCCCCTGGAGAAACGGCTGCCGGGCCAGGGCGCAGGCCTCCTCGAACGCCGGCATGTTGGCCATGGCGGTGGCGGAGCTGATGACTCCGGCCTGGAAGGCGCCGAGGATCACTGCGTTGTCGCTCGGGCTGAGGCCGAAATCGTCAGCGTTGATTATGACTTGGCGAGGCATGTTTGCCCTCCATTGTTTTTTCGGTGGGCGCAGGGCCTTTGTCGATACAAGCCGGTGTCGGAGGGGATGCAGTAACAGCTGATGCACGCCAGGCCCGCCACTTTTTCAACCAGGGCTTGAATTGATGCCAGAGTCGCATGGTCAGCCCCAGGGCGAGGCCGCTGGGGCGCCAGGAGTAGAAGCTCCAGCGCCAGTGCTCCAGTTGCCCGGTCATGCGCTCCTGGAGTTGATGGCTGGAGTTCGTCAGGCTGACGCGCGAGGCGTCGATCCAGTGCCAGTTATCGTCAACGCCCCAGCGAATCCACTCTTCGAGCAGCACACGACCGCTGCCCAGGTCGGCGTATTGCGGCAGGAACGCCAGGTTGTAGTCGTACAACCGGCCCTGTTCCAGCAAGCCAAGCCGGTAGCTGATACAGCGCCCGTCCAGTTCCATCACCACCACTCGCATCAATCCCTGTTCGGCGAGGGCGGTGAAGGCACGCTCCATCCATTGTCGACTGCGGTCGTTGGTGAAAATCCCCACGCCTTGAATGCCTTTCCAGCTCTGCGCTTCGACTTCGCCGAGGGTCTGCAACAAAGGCCCGATGGTGGCCGCGTCAGGGGTTACGCGTCGGACCTGGGCACCATAGGCCAAGATACGTTTACGCGCCCGGCGCAGTTTGTAGCGCGGATCGCCGGAGACTTCCTGGCGGTCGGTCTCGTTGATCAAATGCACCGGCACCCGGCAACTGAGACGGCGCTCACCGCTCGAGCTGTGGGCCATCCATGCGGTCAGCGCGCTTTCTTCGCCGATGGGTTCGGACAATTCATTGAGTTGCAGCATCGCATGGGGCAAGCGACGGCGGATGATCACCAGCGCCTTGCGCATGCTGTCGGCATCGAGGCAGGTGAGCAGAGCCAGGCGATCGGTGAGGGGATAACCGAGGTGACGCAGAACCCGAAATGGCAACCTTCCAAAGTGCTCCATGGACGCCACCAGCGGCAAACACAAAGCCAATTCATCGCCTTGCCAGCCCAGCAGAACGTGCAAGCATGTCCCGGCGGTCAATGCCTGTTCCGACGCGCACAGCCAGGCCAGGGTATTGAACGGCGTGTGATCGGTCACGCGCAGGCGCAACCCCTCATAGGCAGCTGCCGGAAAGTCCGGGGCGCACAGCGACGTGCGCCATTCGAATCGAGCCATCATAGGTTCACGCCACTGACTCAGAAACAGGTGAACGGGGCGGTTTACGTAGCGCATCCAGGCGTGAGTCGCTGTAACGGGTCTCACGAAAGAAGCGCCAGCGACCGAATAATCGGTAGACGTGCAGGATGCGTCCTTGCTCTTGATAGCCCATGCGAATATGCAGTTTCAGCGCCGGTATATTGTGCGCTTCGCAGACATCCACGACGGTGTGGCAGCCTTGGGCCTGCATGGCTTTCCAGAGTTGCAGTTGCAGGTCCACCGACAGCGTGGTGCCCCAATAGGGGGGAGCCAGTTCGCCGCCAAACTCGAAAAATTCGCCTTTCTTTACCGGGAACGAGCAGCCATAAAAATGCCGATCGTGATACGTCCGGGTGCTGCCCCAGATGAAAGCCACGGTGTCACCGTTGGCGTCCAGATACATGTGCCCGGTGTAACCCTCGGCGGCCAGCTCCGTCATGGTCTCGACGCGGTCGCCAAAATGACCGACGAACGCTGCAGTGTTGTGCACGGTGATGGTCTCCAACCGCAGCGGTGGGTAAGGCTTGAGCTGGTGGGGCGGCACCGGGCTGACCAGGTCACGCTTCATCCATAACAACCCCCAGTGAGCGAACACGTAGCGCCTCCACACGACCCTGATCGTTGCACGCAGGCCTTTTCGCTTGATGTGTTGGCGAAGTTTCCCTAAGGCATTCATGTCATTGCCTCCTGACAGGGACCGGTCGCGGATGACGTGCTGCAACGCGCAGTAGAGCGCGGCGCGGTCGTGGTGATGCAAGTGGATGGCGTTCATGAGGCGTTCCAGCTCAAGGCGAACAGGGTTTCGCCCGGCAGGTCGAAGCTGACGCGACCGTCGTGACAGTTGAATTGAGCGCTACGACTGCGGCTGTCGGCACCGAAATACACCAACGCGCCCTTGGCCAGCGGGCACGTCGCCCCGGCCAGATCGATACGCTGCAAGCGTCCCCCCTTGTTGACGCCCAGCACACTTCGCTGGCGTTCGGTGGCCATGGCCAGCACATCGACTTCGAAAGCGTCGTTGTCCAGGCGCATGACATTTTTCAGCCAGTGCTGCTGGATAAATTGCTGGGCCAGGCCTACCGGCTTGAGTTCGAAACGGTCGCTGCCCAACACCCGCACCATGCCTTTTGGGTACGTCGGCTCGTCGGCGGCCTGGAACCAGTTGAGCATGTCCAGCAACCCGTCCTGCGCCGAATTGATCACCACCGAAGTCCACCACAGCGAGGCGAAATGGGTTTCCTGATCGTAGGGGCTCAGGCTTGAGCCGCTGGACAGGTTGGTCTGATCCAGCAGCAAGGCCTTGCGTGGCCGGCCCTGAGCATCCAGGCCCACCAATTCGGCGGCGCGGCGCACGCTGTCGCGATAGACCCGAGTCGCCAGCAGGTCGCGAATCATCCATTCGTGCCAGGCGAGGGCGTCGATCTGTTCGCCGGATTCGGTCAGCAGGCGCCGTGCCCAATCGATACCGCGCTTGTCGGCGGCGTTGTCGGCGAACGGGCCGTTGACGAAGCGCGAGGTGGCGGGCATGGCGATGCGCACACCGGCCCTGGCATTGGCCGGATCGCTGCGCACCTGCCGGGCCATGCTGTTGAAGATCGCCTGGTAATCGGCGTAGCTCGGGTAGTTGAGATTCGGCTCGTCGGCGAACGCGATGTAGTGCGTACCGGTTCCGCCGAGGGCACGAGTGGCAGCGAGCCAGGCATCGAGGCCGGCGTTGCTTTGGGTGTCGGCCCGCAAATCAGCTTGTCGTTGGCTACCGGCCAACAGCGTGAGGTCCTGCGTAATGCCGAAGCGGTTCTGGTAGAGCTGGCGGAACGCATCTTCGTGGTGCGGATTTTTCGCGGTGACGTCAACGAAACTGTAATAGGTGCCCGCCTGGGGCTTGAGCGCGTCGAGCGCTGCGAAACTGGATTGAGGGGGCAACACGTAGGGCAAGTAAATGCCCAGGTTCGGGGTGGGGCCGAGCATCTCCTTGTGCAGGGTCAAGCGGGTCTGGCCATCGTCCTCGCGCAGCGGTTTGAGTTGCTGCGGGTTCTGGGCGAACAGGTTCGCCGTGCCATCGAGCCAGAACGCGACCTTGCCGCTGCCTTGCAGGCGCAGGCGCCAGACCTGTTCGTCCTGGGTGACAGGCAATGCCAGCTGATCGAACTGCCAGTAGGCGCGATGGGGTTTCAGCGCCAGGGACAGTTGTTTATTGTCGCTCACGCGCTGGGCCTGCAGGGCGTTGATCCCACCGTGAAACTTGCCGGCCAGTACGGCGTGTTCCCCCGGCGCGACCTTGAAATACAGTTCATCGCCGCCGCGGGTTTCGGCGCTGAAATGCACCTTGGCCGGGGCAAATAACGCCACGGTGCGTTCGTCATGTTCGATCGTGTAGCGGCGGAAACTGTAGCCCGGAATTTCCAGTCGATAACTGGCGGCACTCGGCGCCAACGGCCAGCTCTGCTTGCCTCGGGTTTCACTGGCGGCGATCAGGCGATCGCCCTTCAGGTTGCCGTTGCCATCGAGCAGGTACAGGTGTTCTTCGTTGGCATCGGCCTGCCAGGCAGGGACCCAGCGAACAGTCAGCGTGTCGGGGCGATCGGTTTGCAGGTACAGGCTGCCATCGCGAATATCAGACCAACGCATGGGCGCCGCCTGGGCGCTCAAACCGAGGCCCAGGCTCAACAGCAGCACGAGGCGTTTCATGCCGATTTCCGTTGCAGCATCTGAAGCATCGGTGCCACATCGCTGGGCAGGATGATCAGGGTTTGCCAGACCGGTACGCCGCTCAGCCGGCAATACATCACCAGCAGCGCGAGGGTGACCGCCAGGTAGGCGATGGACGATGCCGTGGCGGCGCCGACGATGCCGTAAATCGGGATCAGCAACAGGTTCAGGGACAGGTTCAGCAACGCGCCGAGGCCCATCAACAGCGAAATCGTGCCGGGGCGATTTTTGCCCAGCAAGTCCAGGCGCAGGATGCTCGCATAGCACAGACCGAGCAGCCCCGGCAGTAGCGCCAGCAATGCCGGGTAGGCCGGCTGATAGGCAATACCGAACAACGTGACGATCAGCCATTCACCGATCACCGCCATGCTCAGGCAGGCACCCAGCATCACCGTGGCGGTCAGGCGCAATGCCAACGGCGTCAGGCGATCCATGCCTTCGTCCTGTTGCAGCAGGCGTTTCATCAGCGGCGTGGTCACCGCTTCCGGGACGATCAGCAGCAACTCGGCGGCGGCGCTGGCCATGGCGTAATGACCCAACGCCGTGCTGCCAAGCAGGGCGCCGATGAACAGGTAATCGGAGCGCAGAATCACTTGCTGGAACAGCAGGTCCGGATGGCTGCGAGCGCTGTAGCGCCACAGTTCATTCTGGCTGGCGCGGTCCCATTGCAACTTCAAGGGCTGGGCGCGCCTGAGCCAGTACCACCCGGCCAGTACCACCAGGCTGATGCCGGCCAGCCAACTGATCAGCGCCGCTTCCAGCGCAGCGTCTTTCCACATCCAGAACAACGCCAGAAACAGCAGCAGCGGCGCCAGTGATTCCACCAGCCGCAAGACATTGAACGCCACCACACCACCCGACGCATTGTGCAAGGTCAGCAGGCCACTCTTGAGCACGGTCAGCGGTACCGCCAGCAGCAATAGCCAGGCAAGCAATCCCAGTTGCGTGGTGATGTCGAGTTCGCCGCCGAACTCCCGCACCAGCGCCACCACCAACAACGTCAGCAAACCCGCCAACAGGCAACCGAACACCAGCACCTGGCTCAGCAACAATCCCATGGGTCGTTGCTTGGCCGCCTGATACCCCACCGCCGAATTCAGCCCGCCGCTGGTCGCGGCGCTGATCAAGTCGGGCAGGGTACTGAGCAACGCAAACAGTCCGCGTTCGCTGGGGCCGAGAATCCGCGCCAGCAACACGTTGCGCAGCAGCCGCAAGCCGATCATCGCCAGTTTGGTGCCCATGCTCAGGACCAGGTGTTTGAGGTAGTGGCTGCGACTCATGGCCGGGCTCCGCGGTAGATGCGCCAGGACAGCAACTCCGGATTGCGCGCCGTGCGCTGGCTGATGCCAATCCGCGGCAAGGCCAAGGGGTCGCTGATACCACGATAAATCCCGCCGACGGTGCCCAGGGCAAACGGGAAGTCGTGGTCGGCCACATGTTCGCGCACCCGCGCGTCATGGTCGCCATTGGGGTAGCAGTAGACCGGCAATGGTCGGTTGCAACAGTTATGCAAGGCATTGCGGCTGCGACTGATTTCCTCGTCCAGACGTTGATCGTCAAGACCGGTGAAGATTGCGTGGCTGGCGCCATGGGGGCCGAAGCGGATCAACCCGCTGGCTTCCAGCGCGCGTACTTGATGCCAGTCCAGAGCCTGGGGCAACGATTCCTCCGGGCATTGATCGGTGAGCCGGTCCAGTTCACCCGGGGACAGGGTTTTCAAGCTTTGCAGAAAATGCAAAAGCGCCAGGCTACGGCGCTGCACATCCAGATCATCGAGCAGCACCGGTAGCGGTCGCCCAAGCCGTTGCAGGCATTCAATCAAATGTGTCCGGGCTTTCTCACCGTGGCTATGCCACAGGGTTTCCCCCAGGCTTTCCCACCAGAAGCGTTGCCGGCTGCCAATGAAATCGGTGGAGAGAAAAATACTCGCCGGCACCTGATGTTTTTTCAGCAACGGGAAGGCATTCAGGGCGTTGTCGCGCCAGCCGTCGTCGAAGGTCAGCGCGATTTTTGGTCGCTCGGTTCTGATGGCGCCGGGTTGCAAGATTTCCATCAGCGGCACGCAGTCGAAGTGTTTTTTCAACCAGATGAGCAGATGTTCGAAGGCTTTCGGCCCGACACACAGTTCATTGCGATGGGGCAGGTCGGCGGCGCGGTCATTGGCCAGTACTCGGTGCAGCATCAGGATCACCCCGGCACCGTGCAATTGGTGACGGCCTACAGGCGAGTTGAGATAAAGCCAGCCACTGGTGCGTTTTAATAGTTGTTTGATTGCCATGGCGCGGTCCTTTCAACGATTTTGCTCGGGGTTCCACTGCGCGTACCGCTGGCCGCGCAGGAACTGCCACAGACCGCTACTCATCCCGGCAAGGGTCACCAGGACAAACGCGGCGAGGCGAAAAGGTTTGGGAAAACGGTGTTGCACATCCAGCAGGCCGACGATCGCCATCGCGTAACCGAGCAATTGCGCGATCAGGCTCAGGCGATAGAAGTCATGTACATTCCACAACCAGAAATTGCTCAGCAGCAATGGCAGCAACAGGATCGGTGCCAGGCGTCGAATCAGCTTGTGGCTGATCAGTGCAATCGCATACAAGCCATGGCGCCAAGGGTTCAGCAGCTCCCGGCGCTGGGCCAGGCTTTGCAGGCCGCCGACGGTGACGCGCTGGCGACGACGCCATTGCTTGGCGATTTCGTCGACGCCCTGGTCGCTCACGTGTGCTTCGGGCACATAGACAATGCGTTTGAACGCCACCGGCGCGCAGGTACTGATAAAGAAATCGTCGTTGACCTCCGCCGGCACGTGCTGGAACAGTTCGCGGCGCAGGGCGAGCAGGGCGCCATCGGCGGAGACCATGCAGCCGGTGCGATTTTCCATCTTGCGCAACCAGCCTTCGTAATGCCGATAAAGGCTGTCGCCCAGGCTCAGGCCTGTGCCGGCTACCGGGATCGTCATGTGTCCGGCACAGACCCCGACTTCTGGATCGGCCAGGGGCGCGAGCAACTGGCCGAGGGTGTCGGTCGACCATTGGTTGTCGGCATCGGTGAACACCAGAATCTCGCCCATACTCAGGGCAACGCCGGCATTCAAGGTGGCTGCCTTGCCCTGACGGGGCAGGTCGAGCACGCTGATGCGCGGGTCGATCACCTTGCGAGCGCAGGCCACGGTGTCATCGGTGGAGCCGTCGCTGGCCAGAATGATGTGTAGCGAGCGCGCCTGATAATCCTGAGTGAGCAGGGTGCGCAACTTCTCTTCGATATGCCGGGCCTCGTTGTGCGCCGCAATGATGATGCTGACATTCATCGGTTGTGCTGGCGCATGACGCCGCACGCGGAACAACGGCGCGAGCAGGGTCAGTAATAGCGGGTAGCCGACCCAGGCATACACCGGCAATAGCAGGCACAACCAGAAAATGAATTCAGCCACGGGCCGGCCTCCTGACATTCCAATGACAAAGGCTCAGGAGAAACGCGGCACCGGCCAGGTGCAGGCGCACCCAGTGCAGGCCCCACAGTTGCAGCATCAGGCCAAGGTCACGGTGTTTCAGGCTCTGGCGCAGGCTCTGGGCAAGCGCTGGCAGTGTGGTGACGAACAGCATGAATAACGCCTGTTGGGGGAAGCCATTGAGCAGGGCGGATATCGCCATGAAGTCCAACACCCAGGCGATGATCGACAGCATCGGGAAACGCAGTAAACGCAGATTCATGCCGTGGCTGCGCAGTAATTGCAGGTGACTTCCCTGACGCCAGAACTCCTTGCCCATCCATTCGCGCCAACTGCTCTCGTAACCCCAATGCAGGGCAACGCTCTGGTTGACGGACAGCAGGCGTGCACCAGAGTGGGAAAGGCGCATGGTGAAATCTTTGTCTTCGCCGGTGCGCAGGTTTTCGTTGAAGCCGCGGACCTTGTCGAACCATGGACGACGCATCAACAGGTTGGAACTGGGCAGCCATCGCACTGTTTTCACCGTTTCATCGTTCGGGCGCAACGTGCGGCGTTGCCAGGCACTGGCATACCACGGGGCTTCGGCCGGGGTGTGCAGGTCCAGTCCCAGGACGTCGACCTGAACGGCGGGTTGGATGCTCAACAACAACGTGAGCCAGTCCTCGGGCACTTCGATGTCGGCATCAATGAAGGCCAGCCATTCGCCTGTGGCAACGGCGGCGCCGCGATTGCGCAGCGCACCTATCAGCAGGCCCGGCAGAACCAGCACCTGCGCGCCCATTTGCCGCGCAATATGCGGCCCTTGATCCTTGGAACCGTTGTCGGCCACGATCAACTCGCATTCCAGCCCGGCAGCCTCGGCGGCTTTTTTCGCCGCGAGCAACGTACGACCGATGTGTCGGGCTTCGTTGTACATCGGGATGACGAGGCTGATGCGGTTCATGCCCTGGCTTCCGTTGGCGGCTGTTCTTCAGCCTTGAGGCGCAACACGCAAGTCAAGGCGAGCATGATCCACAGGTATTTATGATTCGGTGCGCTGAGGAACATCAAAAACAGCATCAACGACAAGTAGCTCATGCCCAGGTGCGTGATCAGGTCGGCCTGTTCCCAATCCCTTCGCAGCAACCAGGCACGTCGGGCGCGGACCAGGTTGTACATCCCAAGGCCGAGCATGCCGACGAACAACAGCCCGGCGGGAATCCCCACTTCGCTGAAGATTTCCAGGTAAGTATTGTGAGCGCGGCGGTACAGGTCGCCGGGTTTGCGGTTGGCGGAAAACACCTTGGCATAACCGGTGGTGGCGTAATGCAGCGGGAAAGTGCCGGGGCCGGAACCGAGTAACGGGTGCTCTTGGATGATCTGGCTGCCGACCAGGATGTACGACGTGCGGCGGCCGAGGGATTCGTCCTGGCTCTTGGCACCGGCCTTCAAAATGCTCAAGGACTGGATGCGCGCGATGTAACCGGCCGGCATTGAATAAATCGCCAGCGGAATCACGATCGCAAGGCCAAGTAAGGCAAAACCCAAGTGGCGCGGACGGATGCGTGGCAACTGCGCGCGATAGTGCCAGGCGCCGATCATCAGGCTGAGGAACAGCACCACCAGCCCGGAGCGGGAATCGGTTTTGGTCATGCCGCTCAACAGCAAAATGCAGCAGCCGCCCCAGAACAATCGGTGCAACAGGTTAGGGCTGCGAATCACCAGCAGCAGAGCCAATGGCACGGCGAAGGCGATCAGCAGGGCAAACGAGTTCGGGTCTTCCAGCAGCCCGGCGGCGCGGCCCTGATCCTGATACCTGACGGAGAACATGGCCAGCGCGCAGGTCGCGCTGACGCTGAGGGTCACCAGCCGTGCGAATAGATCGAGGTTCAACTCACGGCCGATCAGCAAGGTGATCACAAACAGAACCAGGCCGACGCTCAGATCCCGCAGATGACTCTGGGACATGTCCAGGTTGTCGGTATTGATCATGCTCAACAGGTACAACACCATGAACCAGATCAGGTAGCGCCAGATGTTGCTGCGCAGGCGCTCGGACGGAATCTGGTGGATCGCCAGTTGCAACATCACGATCAGCGCCAGCGAAGCACCGATGAATTTGGTGCCCGACAGCGCATTGCCCTTGAAGAAACCTTCGAATGGCACCAGCGCCGCGATGCCCAACAAACCCCAGGCGGGTTTGCGGTACAACACCGCGATGGCGACCAAACCGAGGACTGCGCCTGGCGCCAGATAGGGATAAGGGCTGGCCAGCAAACCAAGGCAGACCAGGGCGAGCAGACTGACGATCGAGAGCGGAAAGATCACGCGCGTGCCTCCCGTGCAGTACGGATATAAAGCTGCGACCAGCGTTCGGCCAAAGCCTTCAGGTCGTAACGGTCCAATTGCGTACGTTTTGCGTTATCGATCAGTTCGCGAACCAGTGCCGGCTCGTTCAGCAGCGTATCGATCTGCAGGGCGAGGGCGGTGCTGTCGGTGGGTGTCGCCAGCAAGCCGTTGTGCCGATCCTCGAGCACATCGGGAATCCCGCCGACGCTGAACGCCACCACCGGCACTCCGGCCTGCATCGCCTCCAGCAAAATCATCGGCGTGCCCTCGGTGCGCGAGCTGATCACCAGCGTATCGAGTTGCGGCCACCACCGGTTCATGTCGGTCTGATAACCCGGCAAGGTGATGCGTTTGTGCAAACCGGCGGCGGCAATCCGCGCCAGCAGGGTTTGCTGTTCCGGGCCGTCGCCGAGCATCACCGCGTCCAGTTGCGGGTGTTGCTGACAGAGCGGAATCAGTGCGTCGAGAAACAGGTCCGGGCCTTTTTCATTGCTCAACCGGCCGACGTAACCCGCCAGCCAGCGCGGGTGTTTGACGTTGTTGGACAGCAGGTTGCTGGCTGTTGGCAGACCATTGGGAATCACTTGCAGTTTCTCCGCTCGAACACTGGCTTGGCGATGCAGCACGGCAATGCTTTCAGCCACGCAAACCACCCGATGCACCGACGCCGTGCGGCACAGTTGCAAACTCAGCCAGCCGTAGAGGCGTTGCTTGCGACTGCGCGGGGTGAAACCGTGTTGGGTAATCACCAGCGGCAAGTCCAACAACGTCGCACTCACCCAGCCAAATAACAGACCCTTGAAATTGTGCGTATTGATCAGCGGCTGTTCAGCTCGCCGCTGACGTAAATGACGCAGCAATTCCCTCAAACCCGCAAAGCTGCGGCAGTCGACCCCTGCCTCGCGAAATCGCGCGATCAGCACGGGCGGCGCATCGAGAAACAGCACCTGATGCTGCCCCGGCGTCGCCAGGCAATGGTCCAGCAGCATCCGCTCAGCTCCATAGAAGCCGCCGCTGCTGATCAAATGCATGATCGGCAGAGCGCTGGCGCTGAGCGGCCCGTTCAATGGCGCACCCAATGCACGAAGCTATCCACGGTCCAGTTTTTGTGCGGGTTGTTCGGCATGACGTCTTGCTCGTTGATCACCAACAGCACCGGCAAGCCCAGTTCATGGGTGATTTGCGCAGGGTGTTTGAAGCGATGATCGAAGAACTCACGCACGTAGACGAAGGCAATCGCCAGCAGCAGACCGGTCAGCATCCCGAACGGAATGATCAGCAGCGGTTTTGGAAACGCTGCCTCGGTCGGTTCGTACGGCGGGCTGAGTACCCGGGCGTTGGACATATCGTTGTCCAGCAAACCGGCGGAACTGCTTTCGGCAAAGCGTTGGGCGTAGGTGGAGAACGCCGCGTGCAAGGCATTGATCTCGGTGTCCATCTGCTGCAACTTGCTTTGAGCCACTTGCAACTGATGGATGCGGTCCTTGAACTGGGCGATGCGCGCGGTTTTCTGCTTGATCACCGAGGTGACAATCGCCAGGTCGTTGGTCCGCTCCTGAATCCGGTTGCTGACGATTTTCAGGAACTGCTGACGGGTGCGGGAGATCTGCTCGCGGGTCAACAGCATCGGTTCACTGCCGGGCTGGAAGACCGCCAGGTCGTTCATGTAGCGGCTGACCTGAGTGGTCAATTGTTCACCGAGCTGCCTGATCTCCCGGTCTTCGAACGCAATGTTGTCCACCGTGGTGGTGAAGGTGAAGGGGAAGGTGTAATCGCTGAGCCGGGACGTATTGGTGGCTGACGTCAGGGCGGTTTTCAGGTAGTCGAGCCAGCGCTGGCTTTGCAACAGGCGATCCTGATACAGGTTCAGGGCCTGTTCCTCGGTATTGATGGCATTGAGGCGGAAGGTAATTTCTTCCTTCGGATCGGATGAAGACACGCCTTCGAGCAACGTCAGTCGCGTGCCTTCCAGGCCATCGAGACGCACCTGATATTGCTTCTTCTTGGTTTCGTAGAAGCTCTGCGGCAGGTCGATCGATTGCAGTTCCTGACGGCTGGCCAGGTAGTTTTGCAGCAGCGCCGCGACAAACCGGGTGCCTTGGGCGGGATCGCCAAAGCTGTAGACAATGGAGATCACGTTGGAACCCGGCAGGGTTTCGATTTTCAGGTTATCGACGGCCTCTTGGGTGTAGGTATCCAGGGCGGTGTCCCGAACCGGATCAGTTTCAAGCCCGAATGCATCGCGCACCGGATTGACCACGTATTCACGCAAGGGGGTGGTCACAAAACGTTTGATCGGTTCGGTCACCAGTCTGCTGAAGATCCCGGGGTTGGGCGCGTATTCGCCTTTGTCCCGCAGGTCGCTGATGGTCTGACGGATCAGGGCCGGCGAACGCAGGATATTGCTCTCGGTTTCCATGTCTGCCAGTGACGGCGGAATGAATGAGGCATCACCTTGGGTCAGGGACGTGGTGGCGTCTCCCTGGGAGAGTTTTTTGGACTGCACGATCACCTGCGCGGTAATGTCGAAGCTCTGTTTGAGCATCAGCGGCAAGATCAGGGCGATCACTGCAAAGATCAGGAAGACTCGTTTCACCAACTGCTTGTTGGCGAAGAAAATCCTGAAGAACTCATGCAGGTAGTTTTCCTTTGGGTTCATGGTCGGTCACCTGAGCGTTAGTTGTCGCTGTCTTTGTTGTCGACGCGGTAGGCGAAACCGAAGCCCACCCCCTGGAACAACACCACGTCCGCCAGTTGCCGCGCGAGCTCACCGGCGCTGGCCAGTTTGGTCTTGGGCACGTAGAGCATGTCGTCCGGTTGCAGGTAAGCAATCTGCGACGCGTCACCGGACAAGGCTTTTTCCACGTCGTAATGCACGGCCTGCACATGGTTGCCGGTGCGGCGCATGATCACTACTGAATCGAGCCGCGCCTTGACGTTGGTGCCCCGGGCCAGGGTTAGCGCTTCAAGGACCGAGACCGGTCGGCGAATCGGGTAGGAGCCCGGTTGTGCGACTTCACCCAGCACATAGATTTCGTTGCCCGAGGTGGACTTGAGCATGACGTCGACCTTCATCCGCCCCGGCAATTGTGCGTAGCGCTGATTGAGGAAGGTTTCCAGTTGGTTGACGGTCATGCCTTGCAGCGGCACGGAGCCGATTTCCGGGAAACTCGCATAGCCGTCGTTGCCCACGGTGATCTCCCGGGTCATACCGCTACCGGGCTGGCTCAGGTTGCTCTTGAGGTTTAGCTCGTTGCTCAGCGGGCTGGTGACCAGCACCGTCACCTGATTGCGATTGGGCTGAAACAGGGATTTGCGCTCATAGGCACGCTGGATCTCCTGCCGCGCTTCGACGGCCGTCAGCCCGCCGATTTTCACCGCGGTATTGGCCCCTGGCAGTTCGATGGTGCCGTCGGGCAGCACCAGCTGAGTGCCGTTGAGCTGACTGGCGGCGGTGAAGTTCAGGGCGACCTGGTCACCGGGCTGAATGCGGTAAGCCCCCGAGCTACTGGTGCTGATGTGAAAGATCACATCCAGCACATCCTTGGGCCGCAAGGTCTGTTCAACCTTGGGCATGTCGGTGGCCTGGGCATTGGCCGGCTCGGCCGTGAGAATCTGCACCGGCATCTGCTGGGTTTCACTGGTGCTGGAGCAACCTGCAAGCGGCAGCAACAGCAGGAGAAGCATTTTGGCGTTCATAGCGTCATCCTTTTCTGCGGTTGCTTACAGGTTTTTGTAGAGCCATTTGGGCATGTAGTACTTGCGCCGGTTGAAGACGCTGCCCACCAGTTTTGCGCCGGCCTGGGTCAGGCGCTGGACCGCGGCCTGGGCCACTTCCCAGCGCGTGTCTTCGGCGCGCACCACCATGATCACGCCGTCCACCAGGGTGCTGATGACCAGGGTGTCTGCGGCCGAATACACCGCATCGCCGTCGATCACCACGAAGCGATAGCGACTGCCCAGTTGGTCGAGCAACGGGGCTAATTGCTCAGCCGTCAGGTGCTCGGCGCCGCGGATATGCCGCCCGTTCGGCAGGATGTGAAAGGGCAGGCTGGAGACATTCACCAGGCAGTCCTGCAGCAACGGCGGGGATTCGTTGAACAGCAGGTCACGAAAGCCGCGTTCTTTGGTCAGCCCCAGTTGTTGCGTGAGGTTGCCCGCTGACTGGCTGGCGTCCACCAGCAGCACTTGGCCGCTGCTCATTGACGCCAGTTGGCTGGCCAGCGCCAGGGCGCTGGTGGTGGTGCCGGTGCCTGAATTGGCAGCGGTCAGAAAGAGGATCCGCAGATCCAGGTCGAGCACGGTCGAGGTCAGGTTGGACTCGCTCGGGCTGGCGATGGTCAAGCTTTTGTTCGATGAACCGTCCATTTAACTCGCTCCGTGGCCGCTGAATACTTTGAAGGGGGTTTTCAACAGGATCTTCAGATCAAGCAAGAGGCTCTGCTCGGCGATGTAGTTGAGGTCCAACTCAACGCGCTGGTCGAAGTTGATATTGCTGCGCCCGGAGATCTGCCACAGGCCGGTCATGCCGGGGTAGATGCTCAGGCGTGCAAGGTGACTGTCTTTGTAGCGATAGGCGTTGAATGAGGTCGGTCGCGGACCGACCAAACGCATGTCGCCGCTGACCACATTGATCAGGTTCGGCAGTTCATCGAGGCTGCTGCGCCGCAGGAAGCCACCGATAGGGGTGATTCGTGGGTCGTTGTCGATCTTGAAATCAATGGCGTCCGCACCGTGCTTGTTCAGGTGCCGCAAAGACTCCTTGAGCTCCTCGGCGTTGCTCACCATGGTGCGAAACTTGTACATGCCGAATATGCGGCCGCGGTAGCCGGTGCGTTTCTGCACGAACATCACCGGCCCCGGACTGCTGAACTTGATCACCAGGGCCAGGCCCAGCAGTACCGGGGAGAGCAGCAGCAGAATCACCAGCGCGCCAGCGCCTGCGACCATCCGATTGGTTCGCGAAAGCGTCCAGGGCCGACCGCCATTGCGGCCGGTGACCCAGCCGCGACCCTGCATGTGGATCGCCTTGTCCAGGCGCATTCGGTGATCGGGGTCCAGGCGTTTGTCACGCTGCATGTGATTGAGCAACATGCCTTTTTCTTGTCCAGTCATAGGGGCCTCCGCTGAAGCCCGGACGCGAGCGGCGAATGGGCGATGCGCAGTGGGTAGTAGTCACGGAACCAGGCGATGAATCGTCCGAGTCCTTCATCCAGCTCGATCCGTGGCTGGAAACCGGTGGCCTGCGCCAGATCGCTGGCATCGGCGCAGGTGTTGAGCACATCGCCCGGTTGCAGGGGCAGCAACTCGACGAGGGCTTTTTGTCCAAGGTGTTTTTCCAGCAGCGCCAGGTAGTCCTTGAGCTCCACCGGTTGTTGTCCGCCAATGTTGTAAATGCGCCACGGCGCCATGCTGCTGGCCGGGTCCGGTTGTTCGCGGTTCCAGTCCGGTGCGGCTTGGGGCGCGCGTTCGAGCAGACGGGCGATGCTCTCGATGATGTCGTCGATGTAGGTGAAATCCCGCTGGTGCTGGCCGTAGTTGAACAGCTTCAGCGGCTGGCCTTCGGCAATCGCCCGGGCGAACTGGATCGGCGACATGTCCGGCCGGCCCCAAGGCCCGTACACGGTGAAAAAACGCAAACCGGTGCAGGGAATGCCGAACAGATGGCTGTAGCAGTGGGCCATCAGTTCATTGGCTTTTTTGGTTGCGGCGTACAGTGACAACGGATGGTCGACGCCGTCCTTGACCGAGTAAGGTGTGTGCTGGTTGGCGCCGTACACCGAACTGGACGAGGCATAGATCAAGTGCTTGACCGGGTGGTGGCGGCAGCTTTCGAGGATGTTCAGGAACCCGCTCAGATTGCTGTCGAGGTACGCCCGGGGATTTTCCAGGGAGTAACGCACCCCGGCCTGGGCCGCGAGGTGAATCACCACCTCCGGTTGTTCACAAACAAACAAGGCGTCGAGGGCCGTGGCGTCGGCCAGATCGACTGTCGCCAGCGGGAAATCACCGACGTGCCCACGTACCCAATCCACGCGGTCGTGTTTGAGTTGCGGGTCGTAGAAATCGTTGAAATTATCCAGCCCGCACACCTGATGCCCGTCACGTATCAACCGCAACACGCAATGGGCGCCAATGAAACCGGCCGCTCCGGTGACGAGTATTTTCATGGCCGTGGCACCTCGGGAACGATGTGCCGAAGCCCGATGCCGCTGTAGTGCAAACCGGCCGCCGCCACCTGTTCCGGGTTGTAGAGGTTGCGCCCGTCGACGATCACCCGCGCGCGCAGTTTGCTCGCCAGCAGGTCGAAATTGACCACACGGAAATTCTTCCACTCGGTGCAGATCACCAGCGCGTCGGCATCTTCCAGAGTGTCGTCGCGGGTAGCGCACAGGTGCAGGTCATTGCGGTAGCCGTAGATGCGCCGGCACTCGGACATGGCTTCCGGATCGTAAGCCTGCACGCTCGCACCTTCGGTCCACAGCGCCTCCATCAGATAACGGCTGGGAGCTTCGCGCATGTCATCGGTATTGGGCTTGAAGGCCAAGCCCCAAATCGCGATGGATTTGCCAACCAGGCCATCGGGAAATAGCGCCTGCAGTTTGCTGAACAGAATGTGCCGCTGGCTGTCGTTCACGTCGGTGACGCTGCGCAGCAGACGCAATGGCATGCCATGGTGTTCGGCGGTGTGCAGCAGGGCACGCAGGTCTTTGGGAAAGCACGAGCCGCCGAAGCCACAGCCGGGGTAGATGAAGTGGTAACCGATGCGTGGGTCCGAGCCGATGCCTTTGCGCACTGCTTCGATGTCGGCCCCCAGCAACTCGGTGAGGTTGGCCAGTTCGTTCATGAAACTGATGCGGGTGGCGAGCATTGCGTTAGCGGCGTACTTGGTCAGCTCGGCGCTGCGGTTGTCCATGAACATGAGCTTTTCGCGGTTGCGGCAGAACGGCGCATAGAGTTCGCTCAATTGGTCGCGCGCTTGATCGTCATTGGTGCCGACGATGATTCGGTCCGGGCGCATGCAATCGGCCAGGGCGCTGCCTTCCTTGAGAAACTCCGGGTTGGACACCACTCGCACGTTCAACGCCTGTTTGCCACGGCGTTGCAGTTCTTCGCTGGCGGTACTCGCCACTTGGTCCGCGGTGCCTACCGGCACGGTGGACTTGATGATCAGGGTGCGGTCGGACTCCATGAAACTGGCGATCTGCCGAGCGACATTCAGCACATGGCTGAGGTCGGCGGAACCGTCTTCATCGGCGGGTGTACCCACCGCGATGAAAATCAGCTCGGCGTGTTCGACCGCGTCACTGGCCTGAGTGGAGAAGAGCAGGCGACCGGCCTTGATGTTGTCTTCCAGTGTGCTGGACAGTCCCGGTTCGCTGATCGGAGGTACGGCTAGCTGCAGCTGCTTGATCTTGTCGAGGTCGATATCGACGCACAGCACACGATGTCCGACATCGGCCAATGCTGCAGCTTGAATCAGACCGACATAGCCCGTACCAAATACGCTCACGTCCATAATTGGCGTGCCTCGTAAAACGGTGGATGTAACTGAAATGAGACTGTCAAAAGGGGTATAGCCCAGCCGTGGGAAAGCGTGTCAGCAAAATGACGGGTTGCTGGGGCAGGAAACCCTGATTTCACGGGCTCTTTGCCATCAAGTGCTTGCCACTGCTGGATTTACCGCGGTTTTGAGCTGTTTTTGAGGATTTCAAGAATGCGATAAACGGTCGAAAGGCCTGTAATACAAGGGTTACAGGCATTTTGCTGTGTCAGATTTGATTCAACATTTTTTTGACGCTTTTGGCAAAAAACCGGCATTTCTTGCGCTTTGATGGCTCGGTGCTAGTGTCAGAAAGTGGCCGACAATCTATTGGTCATGGAGGCGCTGTAAACACCATGATCCGTTACCTCAAAGAACTGCTGCTGGTTCTGTATCTGCTCAAGAATTACGACTACTACCTCGATCGTCTTGACGCGCTGGGCATTGGTTTTCCGATGCTGCTATATGGCGCAATGTTCGTCGTGCTGGCAGTGGCGCTGTTCATGACCGCGTACATCCGTCAGACGCTGATCCGCCATCTGTTCGCATTGGCGATGTTTGGCTCGGCGGTGTTCTTTGATGTCTATACGCAAGTGACTGCCGGCTACATGACTTACAGCAGTTTTGTGTCACTGGTGTATTCCGGTGGGTTCATCCAGGAAGCGGCTTACCAGTACCGCGATGCAATCATCAGCGGGACGGTCAGTGGTTTGTTGCTGCTGTTCGGTATCGGGCTCAAGCCACGTCGACGGGCGCCATTACCGGGTGCGCTGTTGGTGGCTGCACCGGTGCTCGGGGTGTTACTGCTCAGCGTCGTACTGTTCGTGCGGGCCGGCGAGGGCGCCCGTGGCTTGCCGATCATGTACACACCGTTGGCCTATTTGAATCTGTTCACCTATGAAGCACTGCACAACACCGTCGGCCCGCGTGAACCAGTGAGTCTGACGCGCATCGATCAGCCGGTGGGGCACGACATCGTGCTGATCATCGACGAGAGCATCTCCGGCAACTACCTGGACATCAACACGCCATTCGGTGTGCACAGCAACCTCAAGGAACCGCACCCGGGCGTGGATATTTTCAATTACGGCTATGCGGCGTCCATCGCCAATTGCAGTGCCGACACCAATGTCACCCTGCGCTACGGTGGCACCCGCGGCGACTACATACGGATCAACAGCACATTGCCGTCGATCTGGCAGTACGCAAAAAAGGCCGGGCTGCGCACCGTTTACATCGATTCCCAGCGTACCGCTGGCAACTTGCAGAACCTGATGAACGCTGCCGAGAAAAAGGACATCGACGAGTTCGTGCAATTCGACCAGACCAGCGTGCGCGACCGCGACATGGCCGCGGCGGCCAAGCTAATCGAGCTGCTCAACGACGATAAGCCGGAGCTGGTGGTGATCAACAAGGTCGGCGCGCATTTTCCGGTGCACGACAAGTACCCCGACACCTTCATGGCTTACCGCCCGACATTGCCCCGTGGGCAGTTTGTCGAAGTAGCGGACATGGGCACACGCGATGGTTTCGACGGTCGGCCAGATGATTGGTTGCTGTACCGCAATGCCTACAAAAATACCGTGTTGTGGAATGTCGGCGAGTTCTTCGCACGGGTTTTTGCCCAAGCGGATTTGAGTCATGCGCTGCTGATCTACACCTCGGATCATGGGCAGGATCTGCACGAGCGTGGTAACCCGGGGCTCAATACGCACTGCGGTGGTGATCCGGTGGAGGAGGAGGGGTTGGTGCCGTTGGTGGTGATTTCGGGCAGCGGTTTGAAGACCCTGGATTGGCAGGCGCAGTTGCCGGTCAACAAGGATCGCTCCAGTCACTACAACATCTTCCCGACCTTGCTGCAGCTGATGGGCTATGACCTGGCGGGGATCGAGGTGGTGTATGGCAAACCGTTGAGTGTGCCGACGGCGGACGATTTCACGTTTAACTATCGGTTCAATGCGCGGTTGGGGGCTAAGCCTGAGTGGAAGTACATTGATCTGAAAAGCATTGTGACGCCGGGGCGGGTGGTGCCGAGTGTGGCGGTGGGGCAGTGAGATTTTGAGCGATTGAGTGGGCCTCTTCGCGGGCAAGCCTCGCTCCTACAGGTACGCGTCGGTGCAGGATATTGCGATCGGTAGGAGCGAGGCTTGCCCGCGAAGACGTCAGACCATTCAACCCAAGATTATCGGGTGTACTCTCTACCCTTGCCCCCACTCATCAAAAGAGTTTCCCTTCATGCTTCACGTCCAGGGCGTCTTCAAAAGCTACGCCACCCCCCAAGGCCCATTGCCCGTGCTACAAGGCGTCGACCTCACGTTGAAACCCGGCAGCAGCCTGGCACTGATGGGCGAGTCGGGCAGTGGCAAAAGCACCTTGCTGCACCTGATCGCCGGGCTGGACAAGGTCGACCGCGGCAGCATCCGCAGCGGCGAGCATCGGCTGGAGCAGATGACCGAAAGCCAATTGGCCAACTGGCGGCGGACCGAAATCGGTCTGGTTTTCCAGCAGTTCAACCTGATTGGCAGTTTGCGCGTCGAAGACAATCTGGCGTTTCAGGCGCGTCTGGCCGGGCGCCACGATCCGCGTTGGCAAGCGCATCTGGTGCAACGTCTTGGGTTGCAGGATTTGCTGCGGCGCTATCCGGAACAACTGTCCGGCGGGCAACAGCAGCGCGTTGCTCTGGGTCGCGCCCTGGCATCGCAACCGAAACTGCTGTTGGCCGACGAGCCCACCGGTAGCCTCGATGAAACCACCAGCGATGAGGTGTTGAAGTTGTTGCTGGAACTGCTCGACGACAGCCCGACGACTTTGTTGATGGTCACTCACAGCCCACGGGTTGCCGCGCGGTTGGCAGACAAAGTGGTGCTGCACGGTGGCCGTCTGGCTGGCGCGGACGAGCGCTGAGGTGCGGGTTTTTCGCGAAACGTTGCGGGCACTGCTCAGTCATTGGCGGCAGCATCCGGTGCAATTTTTCAGTGTGCTGACCGGGCTTTGGCTCGCCACCAGTCTGCTGACTGGCGTGCAAGCGCTGAACAGCCAAGCGCGAGAAAGCTACGCCCGGGCCAGTCAGCTGATCGGCGGCGAACCGCAAGCCAGTCTCACTGCACTCGGCGGTGGGGTGTTTTCCCAGCAAGTGTTTGTCGACCTGCGTCGTGCGGGTTGGCCGGTATCGCCTGTGTTGCAAGGCCGGGTGACGCTCAAGGGCCATGAAGACCAGCGCTTGCAGTTGATGGGCATTGAACCGGTGTCGCTGCCGGCCGGTTCCGCAGTGGCCGGGCAGTCGTTGCCGATAGAGCAGGTTGTCGAGTTTTTCACCCCGCCGGGCAGCACCTGGATTTCACCACAGACTTTGCAGGCGTTGGGCTTGCATGAAGGTCAAACCCCGGTGGCCCAGAGCGGAGTCACCTTGCCGCCGCTGCGTGCCCAGACCGACATGGCGCCCGGCGTGTTGCTGGTGGACATCGGCTTCGCCCAACAGATTCTGCAATTGCCCGATCAATTGTCACGCCTGCTGCTGCCCAAGGATTTCAAGGCGACCCTGCCTGATCAGTTCAATGGTCAGCTTCAGTTCAAAAGCAGCGGCGAAGAAAACAATCTCGCGCGCCTGACCGAGAGCTTCCACCTGAACCTCGATGCCTTGGGCTTTCTGTCGTTTGTGGTCGGCCTGTTTATCGTTCACGCGGCGATCGGGTTGGCGCTGGAGCAACGCCGAAGCTTGCTCAGAACCCTGCGCGCCTGTGGAGTCAGTGCGCGCATGTTGATTGCCTGTCTCACCGTCGAGCTGGGGGGGCTGGCACTGATCGGTGGTCTCGCCGGTGTCGTCAGCGGCTACCTGTTGGCGGGTGTGTTGTTGCCAGATGTCGCCGCCAGCCTGCGCGGCTTGTACGGCGCCGAAGTGCCGGGGCAGTTGAACCTCAGTGCGCTGTGGTGGCTCAGCGGTATCGGCCTGAGCCTGTTCGGCGCCTTGCTGGCCGGCGCCAACAGTTTGCTGCGGGCGGCGCGTTTACCGTTGCTGGCGCTGGCCGATCCGCAAGCCTGGCATCAGGCACACGCGCGCTGGTTGCGGCGCCAGGGTTGGGTCGCCGCGATGGCTGCGGTGATCGCGTTATTGGCGTTGATCTTCGGCGACAGCCTGAGCAGCGGTTTCGTGCTGATGGCCGCCTTGTTGATCGGCGCCGCACTGGCCTTGCCGGTGGTGTTGAACAGCGTGCTCGACTGGGTGCTCGGGCGCAGTCGTTCGGTGCTCGGCCAATGGTTTCTCGCAGACTGCCGTCAACAACTGCCGGCCCTGAGCCTGGCCTTGATGGCGCTGTTGTTGGCGCTGGCGGCAAACATCGGCGCCGGCAGCATGACCGCCGGTTTCCGTCAGACCTTCAGCAACTGGCTCGAGCAACGCCTGACCGCCGAGCTGTATCTCAATCCGCAAAATCCGGCCCAGGCTCGAGAACTGCACACCTGGCTCGAACAGCAACCCCAAGTCACCGCGGTGCTGCCGAACTGGCAAGTGTCGATCCAGTTGCAGGGTTGGCCGGCAGACATCTTTGGCGTGATCGATCACCCGACGTATCGTCAGCATTGGCCACTGCTGGAAGCCTTGGGCGATAACCCTTGGGATCGACTGACCAAGGAGGACGCGCTGATGCTCAGCGAGCAACTGGCCCGGCGGCTGAAGGTACGGCTCGGTGATCAGCTGACGATCTCCACGCCGAATGGCCCATGGTCGCCACGGATCGTCGGGATCTACGCCGACTACGGCAATCCCAAGGGGCACTTGCTGGTCAACATCAATCATCTTCTGCGCGGCTGGCCGCAGTTGACGCCCAACCGTTTTAACCTGCGCATCGAACCGGCATCCATCCCAGGATTCCTGACCGCCCTGCAAACCCGTTTCGCCCTGGACGACAGCCGCATCGTCGATCAGGCCCGGCTCAAGGGCTGGTCCACGCAAGTGTTCGAGCGCACCTTCGCCGCCACCGCCGCGCTCAACAGCCTGACGCTTTGCGTCGCGGGTGTGGCGTTGTTTATCAGCCTGCTGACCCAAAGCCAGAGCCGCCTCGGGCAACTCGCACCGCTGTGGGCTTTGGGCGTAACCCGTCGACAATTGATGCTACTGAACCTCGGGCAAACCTGGTTGCTGGCGGTGTTGACGCTGGTGCTGGCATTGCCGTTGGGCATTGCGTTGGCATGGTGCCTGGACACGGTAATCAACGTTCAGGCCTTCGGCTGGCGCTTGCCATTGCGGGTGTTTCCGTTGCAATTGTTGCAGTTGATGGGCCTGGCGTTGCTCGCAACATTGCTCGCTTCAGCATGGCCGTTGTACTCGCTGTATCGCACGCAGCCGGCGGATCTGCTGAGGACGTTTGCTCATGAAGATTAAGGTCAGCGTGTTGTTACTGGCGTTATTGAGTGGATGCGACAACACGCCTGCGCCGGAAAAAGGCTTCGCCGGCCTAGGCCATCAGGCCGAGGCATTTACCCCAGTGGTGCCCGGGAGAGTGTTCAGTTTCCCGGCGGACCACGGCCCGCACGATGGCTTTCGCATCGAATGGTGGTACGTCACCGCCAACCTCAAGGACGATCAGGGTCATGAGTTCGGCGCGCAATGGACGCTGTTTCGCAGCGCCTTGAAGGCGACTCCCGAACAATCCGGTTGGAGTAATCAGACTATCTGGCTGGGCCATGCGGCAGTGACTTCCGCCACGGTGCACCATGCCGCCGAACGTTACGCCCGAGGCGGCGTCGGTCAGGCCGGCGTGAGCCTGGCGCCGTTCAACGCATGGATCGACGATTGGCATTTCAGCAGTCAGGCCACCGCTGAAGATCCTCTGGCGGACCTGCAACTCAGCGCTCGCGACAAGGCTTTCAGCTACCAGCTTCGACTGACTTCAAGTCGGCCACTGGTGCTTCAGGGCGACAAAGGCTTCAGCCAGAAATCCGAACAAGGCCAGGCGTCGTACTATTACAGCCAGCCGTTTTTCCAGGCCAGCGGCACGTTGGAAGTCGACGGCAAAACTTACACGGTCAGCGGCCCGGCCTGGCTCGATCGCGAGTGGAGCAGCCAACCCCTGACCGCCAATCAAACCGGTTGGGACTGGTTCTCCCTGCACCTGGACAGCGGCGAACAGGTCATGCTCTACCGCATGCGGCAAAAGGACGGCGCGCCGTATCTCACCGGCACCTGGATCGACGCTCAAGGGCAGGCGCAGTTGTTGCAGGCCGATGACATCCGCCTCACACCCCAAGACACCGCCAACGTGGAAGGGCGTTCGATGCCTGTACGCTGGTCGATCAACATTCCCGCCAGGCACCTCGATATCACTATCGATGCCCTCAACCCCAAGGCCTGGATGGATTTGCGCATTCCCTATTGGGAAGGGCCGGTGCGGCTCAGCGGCAGTCATGGCGGGCAGGGGTATCTGGAAATGACCGGGTATTGACTCGGAACTCTCGGCGCCACGCCGTTTTCCTACGTAATGAAGCCCATTCTCGGGAGCCCGCCATGAGCGATGACCTTAAGCCGCCCACCCTTGCCACCTGGCAGCGGCTGTTCGAAGACAAGGCCTACTGGCAGCAATCTCCCGACTCGCATTACAGCGAATTGTTGCGCATCGCCGACGATCTGCTGGGGCAGGGCGCCATTGACCTCGATCAATGGCAGATCCTCAAAGCCAAGGCCGATCAATCCCACAAGGACTCGCCGGCCGTGAACGTCGCCCACGAAGTCAATGATCCCGAAGCCTGAGGAAAATCCCATGAATCCCAAACCGACCACTCCCTCGGAAAACCCCGACGAACCCCGGCCACCGGGCGAAGTCGAGCGCGACAACGACGCCCTGCGCCCCACCGACCCGACCCGGCGCAAGGAAAGCGGTAAGGGCACAGACAGCGGAGAGTCCACTGCGCAAGAAACTGCGAACACTCCCTGAACAGCGTCTATGCTCATCGGCACGGACGCGCCGAACCCGGATTTTAAAGCCGTCTGCTGCCATCCATCACAGGGAACGTACCGCATATGAAGCTCAACGCACTGACCAAAGCCATCGCCCTCGCCACGCTCCTGTCCACCGCCAGCCTCAGCGCCGTCGCCGCCGACATCCCGCTGGCCGCCGCCGTGGAAGCCGATCAAGTCGTCACCAAAGTCCTGGCGGTCGACGCCGCCAACCATCAGGTCGTCCTTGAAGGCGCCGAAGGTCGGCAGGTCTATGTACAACTCAGCGACAAAGCCAAAAACCTCGACAAACTGAAAGTCGGTGATCAGGTCAACGTCGAAGTCGTCCGCTCGGTCGCGGCCTACCTCGACACCGACGTCGACAAAGGCCTGCCAGGTTCCATCGAACGCACTGGCGAAATCCGCGCTACCAAAGACAATCCCAACCCCGGCGGCGAAGCCTACCGTCAGGTACAGGTCCAACTGAAAATCACCCACATCGACCTGAAGAAAAACCAGGTGACCTTGCAGAACCCGGCCGGCCAATCCAAAACCGTCAACGTCGAAAGGCCTGAAGTCCAGGCGAAATTGAAAGATCTGAAAGTAGGGCAGAGCGTTGTGGTGACCTATACCGACGTGCTGAAAGTGACCACTCAGCACCCAAGCTGATCATTACTTGTACGGATTGATTGTTCTTGTGCGGATAGTTGTATAAGAACAATCAGTTTTAATGGTCTGGCTCGTGAGTTTTAAGAGGGTTGTGTGGGTTATGTAAGCAAAACCTTACGAAATAATATGTGCATAAATTTCATGTTTATGCACTAGGACATATCGGCCAAATTCCATTAAAATCCTTCCCGTTCGCCCGGTGTCAGGGCTCTTTACCGGTGCATGGATTGCCAGGCCATTACACTGGGCGAACACCTTCTACGGGAGGTGATGTTTAAAAGTTTCGGATATAAAAATGGGCGACCTTTGAGGTCGCCCATTTTTTATTGGGTGGGTTTAAAGCGGTGAATGATCGCGGTCTGGATCCCGTACGGTTACGGTGATGCCTTGAAGTGATCAATATTGATACTCTTCGATACAGAGCCTCTTCAGGATCTACAAGGCAGAGAATGGAGGGCGACTGGACGAGAGGACAGGACCCCTTGAATGATCAAAAGCGTAATCAATCATTATGGCGATATCAAAGCAAAACAGAGCTCTTTTAAACGGGTATCTATAGGCTGCTGGCCGCTTTGCTAACGGTCGGCGTCGCTAAAAGTTTCGCAGAGAATAAGGACGTCAAAGGAATGCGGAGTATTCAGTTTCGAAAGGTCATCGACCTCAGCCATATCATCAGCCCGTCCATTCCACTTTGGCCTGACGACCCGCCGGTGACATTCGATGTGGTGGCCTCACAGGAAAAAGACGGTTATTACCTGCGGCGTTTCAGCATGGGTGAGCACAGTGCAACCCATATGAACGCGCCTAATAGTTTTCACCCCAATGCCATTGGGATTGATGCCTATAAGCCAGAGTCTCTGGTGCGGCCGGCCATCGTGATTGATATTCGAACCCAGTCCCGGAACAACCCGGACTATGTGATTGGCATCCAGGACATCGAGCAATGGGAACAGGCTCATGGGCGCATCGACCAGGGTTCTGTTGTGCTGTTTTATACGGGGTGGCAAGCCTTGTGGGATGATCCCAAGCGTTTTATCAATGAAGATGCAAGCGGGCCACACTTTCCCGGTGTGGGGGCTGCAACGGCAAAATTTCTGCTTGAAGAACGCCGGATAGCCGGTGTCGGTATCGATACGCACGGAGTTGATCCAGGGCAGAACATGGTTTACGCCACCAACAGCCAGATTCTGGCGAAAGAGGGTATTGTCCTGGAGTGCCTGACTAACCTCGATCAACTACCCGCGAAAGGCACGACATTGGTCATTGGCGTGCTTCGACTGAAAGAGGGATCGGGTTCTCCTGTTTCCGTGATGGCGTTTGTGCCCTGAGTCCATTTTCAATTTGAAATGCTTCTTGAGTGACCCAAACAACATCGACCAGCAGAGCTGGCCGATGCTTGAGACGGTCGGCCTGGATCAGGCGACCGGAACGCGCCAGTCATCGGAACCCGAAGTACCGGATACTTCGTGGGTCCAGGTGATTTTGCGGTAGGTGAACTGCACTTCTTCCAGATGCGTGAAGTGCGAGTTCGACGGGTCCTGGCAGTTGTGCATTTTGTTGTTGATGGCGACGATGATCGCGTCTTCCAGTTTGGTGGTGTAGTAGTGCTCCTGGGTGCCTTGAGCCGAGGTGCGATACCACTGGATAACGATTTCGCTCATGCGCTCGCCGGAGGTCAACGCCGCTTGCAGCAATGGCGAAGACTTGTCGTAGACCTTGGTGATCACGACTGGCTTGTGTATGCGCTGACCGGTCGGTTGGCCGGACTGTGGGTCGCGCGGGATGATCACGTCGTGGCTGAAAGCCTGAACCATGACCTGGTCTTCATGACCCTCCTGATAGGCGTTGCCGATGGAGTCGGCGGTGAACGCGCCGGCAGTGATAAGGCCTTGTTTCTCGCCAGTAACGGACATGTACGCTGGTGTAGCCATGGATGCGCTCCTTGCTAAAAGTTAGGTGCCCGGGAGGCGGTATCGCCCGGTGGGTGCCTGACTCTTATCAAGGACCGTGCCAGAAATACTGAAAGCTATATGATTCAGATGGTTGAGGTGTTTTTTTAAAGTGCCGAGAGGGTTTTCGGCAAAGAACACCTGAAAAAGTGCGCAAGAAGCTGCGCACAGCCGCGCAAGTTCTTGCGTACTCGGCTGGAGGGCTTGTTAAACCTGGTCGCGGGGGGCTTTTTGGATGAGCGACTGGGCAATTTTTTGCGCATCAAGGCCATGAGCAATCATCGCAACGAACAGCGCTGCCCGGAGGTCAAATCCAGCGCCGAGGTCACTGAACAATCCTGAAATCGAGTGGAGAACGACATGAAAATCCTGATGGTTTTAACGTCCCACGATCAATTGGGTAACACCGGTAAGAAAACCGGCTTCTGGCTCGAAGAATTCGCCGCACCGTATTACACCTTCAAGGACGCTGGCGCGCAGTTGACCCTGGTTTCACCCAAGGGCGGCCATCCACCGCTGGACCCCAAGAGCGATGAGCCAGACGCGCAAACCGCCGCCACTGATCGCTTTCGCAAGGATCCCGCTGCCCAGTCCGCATTGGCGTCTACCGGGATACTGAGCACTGTGAAGGCCGAAGATTACGACGCTGTTTTCTATCCAGGCGGGCATGGCCCGATGTGGGATCTGGCTGAAGACACCTTTTCAATTGCGCTGATCGAAGCGTTTTACAAGGCGGGCAAACCGGTTGCGGCGGTCTGTCATGCGCCGGGAGTGTTGCGTCACGTCAAGGGGGCGGACGGCCAGCCGTTAGTCAAAGGCAAGCGCGTGACGGGCTTCGCCAATTCCGAAGAAGCCGCTGTGCAGCTGACGGACGTGGTGCCATTTTTAGTGGAAGACATGCTCAAGGCCAATGGTGGTCTGTATTCCAAGGCGGATGACTGGGCGAGTTACATGGTCGGGGATGGTCTGTTGTTGACCGGTCAGAACCCGGCCTCGTCGGAAGCGACCGCCAAGGCGTTGTTGGCGAAGCTGAAATAAGATCAAAAGATCGCAGCCCCCGTAGGAGCCGGCTTGCCGGCGAAGGCGTGTTCATAGGCGGTGCATGACGTGAGGCCGCTTTCGATGCAAGCCAGCTCCTACCGAAAAACAAGCAACCTCCACGGATAGTCCATGTCGATATCAACATGTCCCCCGCTATTCGTCACTCATACCTATCCAGGTTGTCAGCGTTTATGGCGGGCTGAAAGCGGCCGTAGCTGAATGGTCAGGAGGTGCCTATGAACTGTCCGCTGTGTGGAAACACCAGTGCGCTGGAAGATCTTTCGTTTGGGGGCGGCTTGCGTATTCATTGTGAGCCGTGTGGTGGTTTCTATCGGATCTCATCAACCCTGATCACCTTGGCCGAAGGAAAGACCTATGACACTGAGCGTGCCCGAACCCGGCTTAAAAAGAAGCGTGAAACCGGCAAATTGGAGGATCAGGAGCCGGCACTCGGTCCAGATGACAAAGACCTGCTCATCGAGCCGGACTGATGTGTGCAGAAGGACTCGCCTGCCCCGAAAGCCTGGTTTCGAACGGGATTCCAGGCCAGGCGAGCGTGCCGGATCCATGGGGACTCTACTCCTGAGGAGCGTTTAAGCAACCGTTCAATGGGCCTGTGCCACTCCGCGCAAAACAGTAGCAGCGGCGGATTGAGACCGAGTGCTGGCAATGTTTCCCAGTGACACAACGCCAACCAGACGCTTGTCTCGATTGAGCACGGGCAGGCGACGCAGTTGCACGTCCGCCATGTTTTTAGCCACATGCTCTATGTCTTCATCCTCGAAGCAATAGCGGATGCCGCCGGTCATTATTTTACTGATAGGGGTTTTGCCGGTGAGTCCTTCGGCTACGGCTCTAATGGCTATATCCCGGTCCGTGATCATGCCAATCAGACGCTCTTGCTCCTCAACCATAATGGCGCCGCTATCGATCCTGGCCATCATGTTCGCGGCCTCCTGGATCGTCTGGTTTGGCTTGGCTGTTAAAACATCTTTCGTCATGACTTCCGAAATCTTCATGAAAAGACTCCTTTTAAAGTGATGCTTCAGTGATTAAGGGCTGCCAATTTTTTCGACTGGGAGGGGAAGTGCGGGTTCAGATTGTTTTATCTCCACTCGTCATGGTGGCGGACTGGGGCGGGTCATGTGCGCAGGCCCTCAATGGGCTCTATCAGTTCTGAGCCCTGGTTCTTCACATTGCCCACAGCCAGGTCCACTTTGAACCATTCGAAGGCATCGCAAGGTTCGCCTTGCTGCAGGAGCATCTGTTCGGCACGCTCCTTGGGCGTGTACGGATCAAGCCATTCCCGCGCCAGTTCAGGATTGAGCGTCACTGGCCGACGGTCGTGAATGTCCACCATGCCACCCTCACTGTCCGCAGTGATGATCACGAAGCCGTCATGCTCGTCCGGCTCATTTTCGTACCTTGGATACTGACCAATCGCGGCGCACAGGATCGGCGCGCGATCCTTGCGACGGATCAGGTAGGGCTGTTTCTTCGGACCGCCCTCGTAAACCCATTCAAACCAGTTGTCGATGGCGATAATTGCCCGGTGCGGCCATATCGCCTTGAAGAATGGGTCATGGGCGACTTTCTCAACCCTGGCGTTGATCGGTGTCGCATGATCCCTGGCCCAGTGCGGTCGCCAGCCCCAACGAACCCTGTCGGCGTGCAGCACGCCGCTTTCCTCGTGGAGGAGGGCGAGCTGAGTCGACGGCGCGGCATTGTAGAGTGCTAACGGCTGATCGCCAGCATTGTTGATCAGGGCGTTGGGCATGCTCAGCGCCGCCACGAACTCGTGAACACCTCGATACTGCGAAAGTCGTCCGCACATGGCTGAGCCCTCATGCTGAACCTTGAGCTTAGACAATAGTTTCAGGGCGATCTATCAGGTTATCTAACCCGCATGGCAACGCTCGGCTTCACGCTGAGTGGTCTGTAAAACCTGATTGGTTGTCAGTAGGTCGAGCAACTGCCCGACAATTTGTTACGGGTGTTACAGGAGGGGCAATTCGAACGGGTGGGTGAAGAGCGAACCCGTAACGTGGATGTGCGCATCATTGCGGCCACCAATCGCGATTTACGCGCTGAAGTGCAGTCCCAACGGCTCCTGGTTATCTGAATTCGGCACACTCGCCCGTGCGCTGGCCCTGGCCGCGCTCGAGGCGTCATCGCAGACTATTCTTGATCTGGGTAACCGACCGGTCGCACCGAAGGAGGTCACTCGTTTATGCACTGTGTCCTTTTCGAAATCCGCCGCGGTTCGATTGGATGCATGAAGGCAAATCGATCCGCGCCGTCATCGAGTCCCGATGAACTACCGGTCTGTGGGCACGGCCCCAGGCACTTTTGTCTGACACCCTGAAACGGAGACGCCAGCATGAGCACCTTGCAACTTCACCCTGCACTGGACAATGGTATCCAACCCGCCGCCGCGAATTTCACAGGTGGCACCCTGCAATGCCTGTGTGCGACCGACAAGGTCGAGGTCAAGATCGACGCACAAACGCTGCATAACCACGCGTGCGGCTGCAGCAAATGCTGGAAACCACAAAACGCGACATTCGCCGTCATCGCCGTGGTGCCTAGAGATAAGGTCAGCGTCATTGCCCACGGCGAAAAACTGGCGATTGTCGACGAATCCGCCACCATCCAGCGCCACGCCTGCAAGCAGTGTCACGCCCATCTCTTTGGGCGCATCGAGAACAAGGACCATGCGTTTTATGGCCTGGACTTCGTCCACACCGAGCTTTCGCCACAGAGCGGATGGGCTGCGCCGGGATTCGCGGCGTTCGTGTCCTCCATCATCGAAACCGGCACACCGCCAGCGCAAATGAAGGCTATCCGCGAGCGCTTGCGCTCGATTGGCCTGGAACCCTATGACTGCCTGTCCCCGGACTTGATGGACGCACTGGCGACTCATGTCGCCAAACAGAAAGGCCTGCTCCCCGCCGCCTGATTGATCGGTCGCCGCGGTTTCTTTTCCGGACCGCGGCTCCGATTCACCTTTGATGTTGTGCGCCCCACATAATTAACCGGAGGGCTGTGGGCATTAAGACAACGGGTTACGCCAGTTTTCAATTCCGCTCGTACAGTGCGCGTCTGAGATTGAAATCTCTCGCAGACTTGCCTTGGCCCACTGCGCCCAGAACGCATTCTGCATAGGACAGATATCTATCCATCACTCGCCATAATTTTCAAAGCTATGAAGATGATAAATGGTGATAGCAAAACCAATGCCCCAACGCATAGACCAACCCAAAGACTTAGGCCCGCCACGGTGGAAGAGCCCCTTCGAAAAGTGAAAAGGCTCGCTGCAGGAAACTGTTGAAGCGAACGGCATCACGCCGCAGCCCTGCCTGTTGACCACCAATCAGGCACAGATGGGCCACCTGACCAATCACTTCTGCTTGGCCTGGCATATGGACCAAGCGGCGGCACGTCCGTATCGCGAAGTCCAGTCGTCTTGTGTCAACACGCTGCTGAAACTCGCCTACCAACGGATCGTGCAGCGACCAGGCTCGGATGGAAACTTCCCGCCCAGGTTGTTTCTCAGCGGCAATACTCAAGTAGCGTTTCAAGGTTTCGCCCGCGCTACGACCCTGCGCCGCATAAGCGAGCATGCGCTCCGTGTAGTCTTCTTCCCAAGCGGCCAGCAAGGTGCGGACAAAGTCTTCGCGATTGCGGAAATGGTGATAGAACGATCCGCGGGTAACATTCAATCGGCGCGATAGACTCTCGGCCGAAACGCCAATATGCCCTATTTGGTCGAGGGCCTCAAAACCAGCCGCGATCCAATGGTTACGAGTTAGTTTTCTCACCAGTTATTTCGCTCCATATTTAGCGCCATACAGACTGTGTATGGTGCGCAACCGATTGATACGCTGCGAACACCAGCAAAGATGGCCGTTGCGTTTTGCACGCCAGCACTTTTCATGGAGCTCGCCTTGAAGAAAATCGGTCTGGTTGCTTTCGACCAATTCACTGATATCGACCTATTCCTGATGTGGGACATTTTAGGCCGCAACACTGAGGACTGGCACGTCCGAATATTGGGTTCTAGCTCTATCGTGCGATCGGCGCACGGCCTGCTTGTTTCGGTGCACGGTCCGCTTTCCGAGGCCAATAGTGCCGACGCGGTATTGTTCGTCAGCGGCAAGGAAGGGATACCCGCTGCACTTGCCGCCCCAGATTTCCTGCCGTCGTTTGAACTTGACTCCAGACGCCAGCGAATCGGCTCCATATGCGCCGGAGCTTTCATTCTTGAACGGCTTGGGCTGCTCAGCGGCCAAGCAACTACACACCCGGATGCACGATCGAGCTTGCAAGCTCTGGGACTTGAGCCCGTGGACCAGCCTCTTGTATGCCAGGGGAACGTTGCAACCGCTGGCGGATGCCTTTCGGCGCTCTATCTGGTGGGATGGTTGGTTGAGTCCTGGTTCGATGTCGACAAGCGCCGTGCGACGTTGCTCCCTGTTCTTCCAGCTGGGCAGCAAGAGCTCTATGATGCCTTGATCGGGCTCAGTATCCGACAAGGAGAAGTTGGCGCCTCAACAACATCCAGTTAATCCATGCTTGCTCAGCGAGGCTCTGGACCTCATCGCAATAAGAAACGCGACATGGCAGGTCGTCTAATTAGTAGTTAGAACTCAGGAGAGATCCCCGATGCCCCGAGAATTTGAGCTCATTATGTCCGTGCCAGTCCCCTCGAGGTCCGGCATCACCCACCTTTACAAGTCGATGAACCTAGCGGACGCTTTTGCGATTCGGCTCCCTGCGGGCACATCTGGCAATCCAGACTTGCTAGCTCGATTCATCCTTTCCCACCAGCCATCCTGGATCGGATGGCTCATGAAAGTCCGAGACACTATCGTTGCCTGTTTTGGTCTCAAGACAGCCAAACACTTGGCATCACTTGCTAATCGGATTGGAATCTTCAAGGTCTACAGCACGAACCAGACTGAAATCGTGTTGGGAGAGGACGACAAGCACCTCGACTTCCGGATATCGATCCTATGTTCTGGAGAGGCAGAGCCAGAAGGCAGTCGCCAACTCGTTTTTTCAACCGTGGTCCAGTGCCACAACCGTCTAGGCCGGGCCTACATCTTCGTTATTGCCCCATTTCACCGCTTGGTTGTTAAGGCCAGCCTCCTCCGTGCAGCGCGCGTCGGTTGGCCTCTGGCTACCTGCCCCTAAGGCTGAGAGCGCTGTGTGCCAGGCCACCTTGCTTATGGCCCCGGGGTAGCTTTAATAAAGGCTGATGGCCTTGGGCAACATTTGTTCCGTTCGAAAGGAGCAGAAAATGTACAGATTAAGAGTCTTTATTGCGTCAAGCGCGTTCACACTCGCCGCACTGATGACGCTACCCGTGTCGAGCGCTGAGCAACCGATGGCGGGCCACATATCGGTTCTACCCTCTGATCTGAAATGGTCTGATGCGCCATCGGTCGCGCCTGGCGCCCAAATCGTAGTCATTGAAGGCGACCTGAAAACTGCAAATCCGTTTACCTTTCGGCTCAAGCTACCTGCCAACTCTAAGATAGGTGTCCATACTCACCCGGTAGTGGAACGTGTCACGGTAATTTCCGGCACTTTTCACTTGGGAGTCGGCGACAAATTTGATCCCGCCAAAGCCAGGGCCTACACGCCGGGCGGTATCACGATCATGCCTGTTGGTATGCCGATGTATGTATTCACCCAAGAAGAAACTGTCGTGCAGATCCATGGGACTGGCCCGTGGGGTATCAATTTTCTCAATCCTGCGGATGACCCCAGGAAGAAGTGACCTCATCTACCTGACAGAGTATCCGGCGAGGTCAGGAGCGATATGTTTCCGGTTGTCTGTCCGCTATCCGAGATGTCTTGAAACGCACGGGGCCGCACAATCAGTCCGACGCGGTGGCAACAAGTGTTCCGCTCACCAGCAGGCCAGATGTCTCTCGATCAACCTCGCTACCTCGGCTGCATGAGTAAAACCCAGACTGTGACCGGCGCCAGGGAAAACGTGTAGTTCCGCGCGGGGTAACAGTTGAGCAAGGCGCTGGCCGACGCGAACGGGGCTGATCAGATCTGAATCTCCCCAGAGGAGCAGGACTGGCATGCGCAACTCGACCCGCTGACCGCCGTAATTACGCCAAACAGCGACCCCCGATACTCGATGCTCTGGACCGACCTGCCCGCAGAACTGCTCGTGATCACGGGGCCGACCGTCTCCAACACGCTACTACTCGGTGCAGCTAATCGACGGCAACACGCGTCAGGCGGTTATTTCACCAGCGTCTTTTTCAGAGTTTCCTTAACGGCTGCTCACTGCGCAACTGCGCTTTGTCTGCTTCAGTATCTCGAAGGATGTAGCATATGTCTGATATGAATCGCATAGTCAATAAGTGGTCTAGGAGTTGTTCCCAACTCCGGTATTTCCTCCCTCTTGAACAAAGCAGAAAGGCCAACTCTGCACAGGTGCGTCAGCTCTTTCAGGTTTGAGATTCGCCTCGTCCCCGAACAAGAAGTCGCGCACGCATAACTTTACTTTAGAAGTTCACCCATATCAGCAACAAGCGCCTCGATCGCCTCAGTGAAGTCATCTGCGGTGATCGGAGTCTTATTATTGTCCAAAGTCTTGCCGAACACCTTGCGTGCGACCCTGACCATCGGCTCATTCGCGGCGTTGACCAGCAAGGCCTCGACATAAAGCTCTGAGTTCTGATCCCGCTGCCCAGTAGCGACATTGACACCACCGATAACCGCAGCTACCGGAATCAGCTCATACCACCTCATCTCCTCATTAGATGCACTGACGCCAGTGATCGCCGTATGCAGCACTAAATATCTTGAGGCGAATGGGATGGGATCCTGCGATCCAATTACTCGATATCGTTTGGACAACACTTCATATGCACGCGTGTCGGCAGCCCTTCGCAACCGTTCAAAGGTTTGCATGTCGACACGGTCGTTAGCCTTCGGCGCTGGGTACAGGATGAGGGGGTCAAAAATTACCATGTCGTAATTTTTAGATCTGAACGCTGGCGACACCCATCGCAAGGTAGGAGCACCGCTGGGCGAAAGGGTCGATTTAAGTACATCGTATCGATCCAAATAACCTGAATACTGTTCTTTATCGGTCGTCCTTGACACACAGCCGCCTAGAAGGAGGCAACTGAGACCTATAACCACCGATAAATTAGTCGAACATGCCATTTGCGGCCTTCCTTTTGGTAGCGTGGCCATCGAACTGTACGTGAATGCTGTGCGCGAGGATTATCCCGAGCAGGATATAGGGACGATAGTGCAGCGGATCGCTCTCAGCCAAGCAGCTTGAGTAATGCCGGATAGCTATTGGGGAACAGCCTGCTTATCCAGAACAAAGTGCTCAATTGATCTTGACGATCGCGGGCGGACTCCACGTGCCTTTGCCAGGCGGCAGGACGGAAGGGTTTTCCGCCTTCGGCCAATACAGGCGCATCACCATGTAGATCAGATCATTCGGTGCGGGCAGCCAGTTGCTTTCCTTGTCCGCGCCGGGCGAGTCCTTCTGGATGTAGAGCGTCAGCGAGCCGTCTGCATTTTTCTTCATGTCAGGTAGCATCGGCGAGTTGATGAGGTAGCGATTGATCGGATTCTTGATCAGCAATTGGCTCTTGCCGTCGTACATCGTCACCGACCAGAAGGCGTTGACCGGAGGGAGTTGTCCAGCGGGAAAGGTGAGGGTGTAGTTGTGTTTGCTGCCGTCAAGCGGCGAACCATCGGGCAGGATCTTGGCCATCGGATACGTGGCCTCTTCGGCGTCGTTGGCGTAGATGCCTGCTTGTGCGATGGCGGCGCGCTTTAGCCAATCACCCTTGTAGAACGCGGCATTACCGCCGGAACTCACGATGTTCCAGCCATTGACCTGCGTGCCGAGATGATTGACCGCATTCTGGACCTTCGCATGCCCGGCCTGCATGCCCTCGACCACAGCGGCCTTTTGCTCGGCGGAGAGATCCTGGAAGTTGAAGTCCTTGCCGGCGCCAATGCCCATACGGGCGAGCTTCGCGTGGATCGCCACTTCATCCGGGGTGGCCGGGGCAAACTGCAAGGCAAAGCCCAGGTACTTGAAGAAGTCGGTCTTCGCCAGGGCCTTGTCGAACTTCGGAAAGTTGATCGCCGGCGCGGCAGGCGGCGCGGGTTGCTTTAGATAAGTCGATAACGGCTGGGTCGCATAACCGGACTGGATCTTTTCGACGTTTGGCATGTCCGCCGGATTGTAGAGCTGGGTGCGGAAGATCGCGAAGAGGAGTTGTGTATTGGAATGAAACACCTTCTTGATGCCAGGCGGGGTCACGCCTTTCCAGTCTGGGCCGACCACCATGTAATCGCCGGCTTCGCTGCCGGTGGTTCGGCTGCCGATGTAACCGAAGTTGTTGGTGTTGTTATCGATGAGCTGCACCGAGTAGTACCGCGGTTTCTCCACCGTCGGTACCGATAGCACGATCGGCTCGCTACGCAGGTCCATGAACATCAAGGAATACGGCGTGTCGCTGTTCGGCGACACGATGGCCGTGTCCTTGTAGCTAAAGACATTGTGCATGCTGTGAATGTGGTTGAACGGCGCCTTGTACTGGCTGGAGTTCTTGTCCACGGCTCGGTCAGCTAACTGCTAATCAGGCGATATTCCCCAAAGGCAGGAACCCCTGACGATCTTGATGCATATCTGTGCCCATCAAGGAGGCAACTTCTCGAATTTCACCTAATCGCAGGCGATCAATCATTCGAGTGCTAAATGCACATCTCACGGATCGTTTCACTTGGGAAAGAGTAGTGTATACGCCACCCGAAAGCCCCAACCGTGTGCACCATCCTCAGGACTGTCCGCCCAGTATCGCGGCCCCACCTGAAGGCTCATGGGCTGCTTGCCGACTTTGAACAATTGCGTCACGAACAGGTTGATCGGCACATTCCAGTCCTTGGCTTCCCAGTCGTAAGTGGATTCTGTATTAATGCCAAAACTGGTGTACGACGCTGTGGTATAGACCAGAAAGGGTTGCAGATACGTCTGATTGACCTTCTCCTTGTCATTGGCCGGGTTGTTGTCCAGTGACCAGATGTGGTTCGCCAGAATACCGTTCGTCCAGCCGTTGGCCTGCTTCAACGCCACCGCTGTCGGTCCAATCCCCCATTGTTCGCTGCTCAATAGCTCATCACTACCGGTCGGTAACAACAGCGCGGGGCCTGCGCCCCAGATCCAGCCGTCCTCGGTCGGCTTTTTGGGAGAGAAAAAGAAGCTTTGCGTGGTGTCGCCCACTCCGCTTTTATCGGCAATGCCCCTCGGTGCCAATCCATGCTGATCAATGACCGGGAGGATCGTGCGAGAGATCAGATTCCAATCGTCATTGAGTGAGAAGGGTAAAACCGGCTGGATATTGGTGACGCTCTGGATTCCATTACCGGAGGGCCCCATTTTCTGATTCCAGTTGTATTGAATGGGCAAGCTGTACAGTGCCGCGACTGGATTCAATGACTGTTTAGCCAGTTCCGCCTGATCGTCAGCCTGACTGGAAACGGATACACCGAAAGCCGAAAGTGAGAGCAAAAGCCATTCAATGCGCTTGTACATGTCGAAATCCTTGAATGCGGATCGCCGCGGGCTCCTCGACTATCAAGGGGGTCCGCTAACGATAGGCAGAAACTGCTTGAGCACCTCGAGTTCAGCGCAAAACGATAAAGGCACCCGATCTGTTGTGGGCATGCCTGCTGCATACTGAGGTTACTTATTTCACACGTTCAACTTCCCCCCGTAACCAAGTCTTGTCGAGCCCGGGCACGAGGAGTGGTAAAAACTTTACCGCTGCCGTGACGATTACTTGAGTAACGTCTGCATGTCGCCAGTCATTCCCTTGATGGCCGCTTTGAAGTCATTCGCGGTGATTTTCTGGCTGGCGTTCTTCAGGTTCTCGCCAAACACTTTACGCACGGCTTTTGCGACCGGTGCGCCAGTTTAGGCGTCGATCAAGTCCGCCTCGATATACAGCTCGGTATTCTGGTCGCGATGCCCCGTGGCGGCCTGAGTTGCACCTATGACTGCCGCGACCGGCACCACTTCGTACCATTTCATGCCTTCGTTGGTGGCTGTCACGCCAGTGATTGCCGCCTGCAGGATCAGCGCTCGCTCGTCTTTGCGAACATCTCTGGAGTCAGGAACGACCACGTAATTTTGGGACAATGCCTGCTTGGCGCTTTCAGTGGTGTAGGCCTGCAATTCCTGTAATGTTTTCAGGTCCACGCGTTCATCCGGCTTGGGCGCCGGATACAGTTCCAAACGCTCGAAGACCACCGTGGAATAATCCGCAGGCTTGAATCCTGGCGCCACCCAGCGCAGCACTTCCACGCCACTTGGCGAGGTGGTTTCCTGCAGGCCGTCATAACTCTTCAGAAAACCGGAATACTGTTGTTGCTCGGTAACTTTCGATACGCAGCCAGTCAATAACAAGCTGCTCAGTGCGGCACCCGTTATCCATTTTTGCGAGAAGATCATGTAACGGTACTCCTTGAGGGATGTGTTCCTGAATGCCTTTTATTCAAGGCCAGACCCTATGGCCTCAGCCCTTTCGGCAATAAGGCCCGCTGGATCTCTGCCTGAGCAATCGAACGACTGCTTGCCAACTGCAAGCAGTCGCAGCGTCGCGTTACTTCGATGCCACCACTGCCGGCGGCTGCCAGCTGCCGCTGCCTGCGGGAAGAATCGAAGGCGCCGTGGTTTTCGGCCAATAGAGGCGCATCACCAGATAGACAGTGTCGTCAGGCGCCGGCAACCAATTGGCCTCCTTGGCCTTGCCCGGCGAATTCTTCTGGATGTACAGGGTCAGCGAGCCATCCGCGTTCTTCTTCATCGCTGACAGCATCGGCGAATTGATCAGGTAACGGTTGAGCGGGTTCTTGATCAGCAGCTGGCTCTTGCCGTCGTACATGGTCACTGACCAGAAGGCATTGACGGGCGGCAGTTTGCCGGCCGGGAAGGTCAGCGTGTAGTTGCGCTTGCCGGTATCGAGCGTCTGGCCGGTCCCGTCGGTGCGCGTGTAGGGGTACGTCGCCTCGGTGGCGTCGTTGCCGTACAGCCCGCCCTTCGCGGCGCCGGCCCGCATCAGCCAGTCGCCTTTGTAGAACGCCTGGTCGCCGAAGAACGCGCCGACGTTCCAACCGTTGATGTTCTTCATTCCGCTCGCGAGGAACTTGTCGACCTTTTCGTCGCCGGCCTTCATCCCGAGCAGGATCGCGGCCTTGTGCTCGAGCGAGAGGTCTTTGAATTCGAAGCTGCGACCGGGGCCTACCCCGATGCTGGCCAGCTTCGCCCGGATCGCATTGTCCTCAGCCGATGGCGGCACATACTCCAACGCGGCCGACAGGTACTCAAAGAAGTTGGCCTTGATGCCCTCCGTGGTGGCCGGCACGAAATCGATCTTCGGCGCAGCGGGCGGCGCGGGTTGATGGAGGAAGGCGGACAGCGGCTGGATCTTGTAAGCCGCCTGCACCTTCTCGACATTCGGCATGTCGGCCGGATTGAACAACTGGGTGCGGATCAGCGTCAGTGCGAAGGACGTCGTGGAGTTGAACACCTTGTCGATGCCAGGGGGTGTCGCACCCTTCCAGTCGGGGCCTGCGATCAGATAGCTCCCGGCCGCGCTGGCCGTCGCCCGGCTGCCGATGTAACCGTAGTTATAGGTGTTGCCGTCGATCAACTGCACCGAGTAGTAACGTTTTTTGGAGACGGCCGGCACGGTGATCACCAGCGGCTCGGCGCGCAGGTCGGCCCAGAGTATCGAGTATGGGGTGTCGCTGTTGGGCGTAATGACGGCCGTATCGGCGGGAGTAGAAACCCGATGCTCGTTGTACAGTTGGTTGAAGGGGGCCTTGAACTGGCTGGACTTGGAGTCCACCGCGAATTCGTTCATCACGGCGTAGTTCATGACCAGTGGCAAGCCGTAGATAAAGCCTTCCTCGGCGATTGCCTTGGTTTGCTCGAGATTCGGCGCATGTACGCCCTTGGCCACATCCGCCTTGTCTGCCTGCGCTATCGGATCGTTCTTGCCCGCACACCCCGCGAAAAGCGTTGAACCCACGACGACCGCCGCAGCCATTGTCCAGCCTCTGTTAGACTTCCTGTTCATTTCCACCTCGTTGGTTTTTTGCAAGTTGGCGTCGTGAGTGTTCATGCCCACGGTTAAATACCAGGCATGACACTTGAAGCACTCTTGGATTTTTCTCAGTAGCGCCAAGTCATGTTGGCGGTCAGGGCTTGAATCCAGGCGTTGTCGAACTCGCCTGATACACGATTGCCAGACAGCGTTTTTTGCTGATCGACTGACATGTCCCCCATCCACACCGTGACCCAACTGAAATTCACGTCTGTCTCTTTATTCAGCGAATAAGTAAACCCTGTGGCGAAGCGCCAGGCGGCGCCCATGGGCACGGTGAGCGTACGATCACCATCGGACACCGCGGACGTGTCATAGGCGATACCGAAATCCCAGATCCAGTCCTGGTTCATCTGGTATTGAGCGCCAAGCGCCAATTGATACGTGTCTTTGTAATGCGCATCGATTGAGGCGGCCCGTGAACCGGTTCTGGAAGTGTCTACGTCAATGCCGATGTCGCCGAATTTCGACCAATCCTGCCAATTGACTGTGGCCAGAAAAGCCCATTGCGGATCCAGTTGCTGGTACAGGCTGAGGGTCGCCGTTTGCGGTACTTTCAGGTCGATTTTGGTGTTGAGGCTGTTGAGGCGGCTCACCAACGGAGCGCTGCTCTTCACATCCAGGTGATCCTCGAAGTCGAGGTCAACCTGACTGGTGTAAGCCAAGCCGATCCGGGTACCGGGCTTTGGGGCATAAATCACGCCTGCGTTGGCGCCGTAACCCCATGTGCTGTCCCGGTACTTGTATTGGCCGTCACCCCGTTGTGTCAGTCCGAGCGGAGCCTGATCGATGGCGGCTTCGCTCTTCAGCGTCCCGTACATGGCTTTCAGTCCGACGCCGACGGACCACTGATCGTTGAAGCGATAGGCGACACTGGGTACCAGTGACAGTCCCGCGATGCTCGCGTTTTGCACGAAATAACGGCCGGACCAGTCGTTGTCGTAGTTTTCAGCGAGACCGAAATCGCCATAGGAGCCGAAACCGACGGACCACCGATCATCCAGTTGATGGCTGATGAAGAAACTGCCACCCGGTATGGGATCGAGCGCGTTACCGCTGCCAGTGCCCGGCGTATTGGTTTCACTGTCCCGATCGAACGATAAGTCACCAAAAAGAACCTGAGCGCCAGCGGAGATCTGTGTTCCTCTGAGGTAACTCAAGCCTGCGGGGTTGCTGGCGATGGTCGAAGGGCCTTGTGCCCGGGCCGCTGCACCGGCATTGGCCAGTCCGACGTTGTCGGTGGCGGTTTCGTACAACATCAGGCCACCGGCAACACTGTGGCCACTGGTCAAGAGTGTCAGCGCACCAAGAACAGTAATCGACAAAACACTTTTATTTAATGGCATGAAATCCCTCTCTATCAGATCACTCAGTCTATGTCGCTTGCATCGCCCCAAGGCCAGAGCATTGTCTTTTACTCGTATGGCCTTCTTAAGTATCTGCGCGGAACTCCACCCGCAGGTGCAACTAATCGCCAGCCTCATGAACAGCACAAAAAACCGAAGATCAGCTTTGCAATCAGCCTGTTGTTGCGCTCACTTTACGGTAATCATCAGAAAGGCATCTTGCATTTTCGGACAGTGCGCGCGGTATCGCGGGGGTATGGGAATTGTTGAATCAACCCCCAATGGAGGCTATCCCAGCCCATTTCTCCAATGCTGTGGTGACGTATTTGTCCACGTTTTGAATGCACGGGAGAAGGCGTTTGGATCCTGGTATTGAAGGGTTTGAGAGATTGCGGATATCGGCAAATCCGTATTTTTCAAGAGCTGCCGCGCGAAGTTGCTTCTGGTGTCGGTGATCAGTTCTTTAAGATGAGTACCTTCCGCATCCAGCCGGCGTCGCAACGTTCTTTCATTCAATGAAAATTGACTGGCGATGTGCTTGGAGTTTGCCTGGCCTTTCAATAATAGAGCATATGCCTGACTCTTTATTTGTTCTGAAATCGTCAAAGGTGACGTGGCGGTCGAAATAGCCAGTTTAAGCAGATGGTGTAAGCGTGGATTCGCCGTACATTGAATTTGCCGGAGTTGCTGATTGTTTATTACAAGCCCGGAGATGCTTGCATTGAACTGAATGTTACAGCGAAATTTTCTGACGTACGGGGTGATATCGGATGGCTTGCGATATGAAAACTGCACACGAACGGGTGTCCAGTTAGCGCCTAACAATGTCCGCAACATTTGCAGGCCAACCATGACGGCAGTGTCAACTAGTAATGATTGATTGGGCAGGTCGTGGCGATAAATGACATATCCCAACAAACTGTGTTGACCCGCCAAGGGAAGAAGGAGTGGGGTCGCGCCACGATCATAGAGATTGGCATGCCCGACCAGGTCGATCAATGCGTCGCCTGGCGTAGTCGCGAGACGCATAAGCTGACCTACCGGCCCCAAATTATCCAGCGAAAAGCGCTCACCGATCAGCAGGCCAATATGGGGGCACTGAGTGTGTTTGAATGCCGTGTTGAACAGACGGGCAACGTCCATGTAGGCGAGGTGGTTGTCTTCATTTGTAAATTGCTCAAGGCTGATACCAGCGTCTTTGAAAACGCTTCGCGAGGAACCCCCTATCGCGTCAACTACTTCCGGGAACCTACGCAATGGGCTTGTACTAATTTCTCCAGGCCCGCTCATTCTTAAAGATGATTTTTTGGAGGGCATATAAGCTCGCTATCATTTCTGAAATTGGCGCATTGGCCACGTTGGTGAACGTCTGACACATGGCGAGCAAAAGAGCATAGCGCCCATGAGCCAGCGCCTGGCACCTCGCGACCGTTTTGCGCCGCCCGAATACTTGAGTCGTGCGCATTATTGCATCCAAGAATATATAATATTGAATACATTGGTTTTAGCACGGATGCGCTTTTTTTCAAATGGTCCATAGAGACTGTGCGGCGTTTGTCGGTTAGCTGGACGCGGTTGTCCGCGTCCAGCTCCCTAAGAACCGTGCTGCGCCTTTCGACGCACACGGCTCAAGCCTCTACTAAAGGTATCTTTCGACACCCGGTTACTCAACTTCGTGTTCGGCGCGTTGTTGATTTCTGCGGAAATTGAAATGGTGTATTTGCAGGTTGCTTGCTGCATCTGATCTGCCGTCAGTCCGTTTTGCAATACCGCGAACATCCCAAGGAGCGTTCTTTCTGAATGGTTTCTGACAGTTACAGCACATGCCATCTTGTCTCCGCCAGACACGGTAAAGCTTCCCGCGATCTTTCGATGAGTTCAGAATTTTCTTGCCCCATAGGGACTTAGGCCTGGCCCACGGCGATGGCCGCTTCGCGAAACTGATTTTTTCGTAGAGCGCCTAGAAGGCCCAGCGCACTCCAACATTAAGCTGCTGTTGTTGCACGTCGCTACCGTCCAGGCTTGCCCCTATTACCGAAGCCGTGCCAAACACTTTAAAATCCCGGGTTATCTGGGCTTCCAGCCCAACATCCAACGTCGCGCTCAATCCCAAATCATGTCCAGGAAAACTCTGCTGTGCTCCTCCGCTGTCGGGCAGCTGAACTTCCAGGTTGGAGGTGTTCTCCCCCAAAGTGTCCTGTAAGCCTACAGTCAACCAAGGTCTTAAAGTCGCGCCATTGTCTGTCTTGATCGTCTTCTCGACGCGTACCGCTGTTCTTGCCATCGTCAGCGTATCGTCCTTTATTTTCAGCTGTTTGCCACTTGAGTCGGTTTTATCGTCCCAGAGCATGTTGATGGAACTCACCTGCAACTGTGGTTCGAGTACCCATCCATCACGCAGGGCGTAGCGGTGCCCAAGTTGCCCGCTGAGACTTAAAACGTTGCCGTTCACGTTTTCGCTGAACCCGTCGGACGTCCTGACATGCGCATCAGGCAGCAACCCCGTCACACTCAAGTCGACATAAGTCCCGTTCTGCCAATCCATTCGTCGACTAACACGTGGTCATAGCCAGCATAAAGCCCCGTGCCGTTGCCATCAAATTCGAAGCCTGGGTTTGATCCCATCGACAAACGACTGCCAGTGGCGGCCAGCCATACGCCTTCGCAATCACCGATTCACTCCAGGCCAATGCGTGTATTTTCGGCGCGTCTCGCTTTATCTTCGTCGGCTGCTCAAGGGTATGGCTCAGACCGTCACCGGTGCCGCGCTGCCGACCGTCGTGATTAGTGATCCGGAGAACAGCAGCGGCCGGGTCACGATCCAAGAGCGCAACGACTATCAATCGGTGGTGGCGTATTGGTTCAACGAAGCTGAGCAACGCAAGGTGCCAGCGGTCGCGGGCATAGTCGCCGGCGCGGTGTCGGTGTATGGCGATGTCCCGGACAATGCCAGCGAGGCCACCGAAGACGTCGACAGCCAGCGGCCCCGCGCTACATCATCCGCAAGACCCATACGGATCAGAAGAGCGCCCAGGAAGCGGCGGCGCAACTGAAGAAGCTGCAGCGCGGCAAGTCGACCATGTCCATCACCCGGCCGCTGACGCCCGAGATTGTCGCCGAGGGGCGGCTCGATGTGCGCAACCATCGCACCAGCGCGAACAGACTTTGGCAGGTCGAGTCGGTCACGCATGTCATTGGATCGGGCGGGGTGGCGTCGTCGGCAGCGGAATGTATGACGCCAGCGTGAAACTCGGGGGCGATCAAGGGCCTGTCCTTATCGTCAGAATTCTCGCCGTATCCGGCGAGGTTAGGAGCGATATGCCTCCGGTTGTCTGCCCGCTATCCGAGAGGTCTTGAAACGCACGGGGCCGCACAATCAGTCCGACGCGTGGGCAACAAGTGCTCCGCTCACCAGCAGACCAGATGTCTCTCGATCAACCTTGCCACTTCGGCTGCGTGAGTAAAGCCCAGACTGTGATCGGCGCCAGGGAAAACGTGTAGTTCCGCGCGGGGTAACAGTTGAGCAAGGCGCTGGCCGACGCGAACGGGGCTGATCAGATCAGAATCTCCCCAGAGGAGCAGGACTGGCATGCGCAACTCGACCAACCGGAGCGTGAGGTCGGTGCGGTCGTCGAGAAACCACCTCGGCAGTGTCGGGTTGACGGCAGCAAAATCCGGGCGCCAGTCATGCGCGTCCAGAGCAGACATATCCACCCCGCCAGAGGTGACGGTCAGCGTCAGGTGTGTGATCAGCTCAGGGCGTTCAAGCGCTGCAAGCACAGCGACTATACCGCCCATGGACTGCGCCACCAGCGCTGTGGGCCGGTCGATCTCGGCCAGCACGCGAGTCACCAGATCATCCATGCCGGTCACGCTAGGCAAGGGCGGAGTGTCTCCAAAGCCGGGCCAGCCGATATGGACATGCTGCGCCGGGTGGGCCAGGCGCTCAGCAACCGGAAGCCAAAACCGGGTGTTACCCGAGGCTCCGGGTAGGAAGAGGAGTTTGGCGGGGGATGCGATCACAGGTTCGGTCCTTGAAGGTGGGATTGAAGAGTCAGCAGGAGAGCAAAATGGATGCCGCAAGGTTCGATGACCACTTCGGAACGAGAGCCACCGGTAGTGAAGGGCAGCTCGCGGACCCATTGCAGCCGTCCGCTAACGACTGCAAATGGCCGACAGCTGTCTGTCGGGAAGGACTGCAATCGAACGATTCTGTTGAAAAAGTCGATCCGCCCAAACTGTCTGATCATTGACCGGTGAAAACGCCTTTTTTGCACGCTGCTACGTGAAATCTGAGTCCGGAAGCCTCTGCCCAAAGTAAAGATTTCAATCTCAGACGCGCACTTTTCCGCTGAGCAAACCATGGCCGACTTTTTCAACAGAATCGAACCAAAGCGGACGGTGACGACGGCAGAAATCGACCCAGGCTGTGTGAGAACGCGCTAAATACGTCGATAACTGAGAGGAGCGAGGGTTGCCTGTGGAATCAGCGGGCGGAAGCTTGAATTACCTTAGTCAGCTAGATAGAAGTTCGTAATGCCGTTTGTGCCGCGTCATAGGTCCAAACGGCCACTAACGGGCGAGCATACCGGTTGGATTCACGCCCTAATCGCCTCAAGCAGTCCTGCGATGCCGAAGATGCTCATCATTCGTTTGAGGTTGTAGGCGAGCACATGAAAGCTCATTTCGGTACTTGCCGCAGAATTTTTTTTACTCAGGAAGTGGGTGGCTCCTATCCAATATTTGAGCGTTCATGTCGGGAAGTTTCTTGCACTGGAACTGGGAGGTCTCAACGGTGCCCGGCAGCAGAGTGCCGAGCGGGGCGGGAAAGGGCAACCATTGACGGCGCTGGAGGCCATCGGCGACGTATTACCTGCAGAGGCCGAAGCGGCCTGCTATCAATAGTTCGACTATTCTGCCATGGCGGTGTGACTCACACCAAAAAGCCTCCGGAACTCCCCGGGCAGTTCATAATGAAAAGCTGTGACGTAGAAACTAATGTTCGTAGCAGTCACGGATTACATAGGCAGGCCAGCGAAGATTGGTAAAGCTCAGTTGATGAGGTCACGCGATGCATCGCATGGTGGTGAGACACGTTCTCGCAGCAACGGCTATCGCAGCCGCGCTCGCCGGCTGCGCCTCCCAGCCTCCGCCGACGACGAGCCTTGACTACAAGAGCCGCGCCGTGACACGCAGCGATGGCGGCTTGCGCGTGTCGACCTCCGTACTGTCGGCCACAGAAAGCGAGGCGGTCTACGGCGTGCCTCTGGCGAATACATCGATACAGCCAGTCTGGGTCGAAGTCAAAAATCGGGAAGACCGCGCCTACTATCTGCTTTCGCCGGGCCTCGATCCAAATTTCTTCCCTGCATCCGAGGCGGCCGAAGCATTTTTCTCGGACGTCCCGCAGGACGAGCGGACGGCGCTCGACCGGCACTTTCGTCGGCTGGCCTTCCGCAACCCTGTCCCACCTGGCGCGACAACCTCGGGCTTCGTGTTGACCAATCTCGACGAGGGGTTCAAGTTCGTTAACCTCGATCTGGTGGCAGACGGGCGGGCGAGGCATTTCTCTGTCCTGACCATCGTGCCGGGCCTGCGCACCGATTACCACATCAGCGAAGTGTTCAGGCAGGGCATCTATCCGCCCGAAGAAATTGTGAACTACACGGATGACGCCAGTTTCCAGGCGGCGCTGGAGGCGCTGCCGTGCTGCGTCACCAACGAGGAGGGTTCCAGGAACGGCGATCCGCTGAACCTGGTGATCGTCGGCGGCCTCGATGATGCCTTCCCCGCATTCGCGCGTCGCGGCTGGCGTGGAACCGAGGAAAAGTGGTCGGGGTCGATCATGAAAATGGTCAATTCGGCGCTTGCCGGCGAGCGCTATCCCTATGCGCCGGTGAGCGATCTCTATCTGTTCGGGCGAGCTCAGGACCTTGCCTTGCAAAAGGCGCGTGACAACGTCCACCAGCGCAATCACCTGAGGCTGTGGCTGAGTCCGATGCAATATCACGGCAAGAAGGTGTGGGTCGGACAGATCAGCCGTGATATCGGCAGCCGGTTTACCGTGCATTCTGCGACGCTGACGACGCACAAGATCGACCCTGACGTCGACGAAGCGCGGAGTGCGCTGACACAGGATATGGCGTATTCGGTGACGCTGGCCAAGTTCGGATTTGTGAAGGGTGTGGGGGCCGCGCCCAAGAGCGCGCCGCGCGAGAACCTGACGACCGATCCTTACTACACGGATGGGCTGCGCTGTGTCCTGGTATTCGATCAAATGCACACCTCCCTGGCGGAAATCGAGTTCTTTCTATCGAAGGGAATCTACGAGAATGGCGGACAATCACCGGGGCGGGTCAAGCCATGAGCCGCTTGCCGTCGGCTCCACGCGCCAGGGGTACTCTGCGGTGTGCAATGCGCTGCTTGTGCACCATGAGTTGTGCAGCGATTCTTGCGCTCGCCGTTGCTTGTGCGACCTGGCAGGCACCTACCGATTTCAGTTCTTCCGGGTTGCGTGAACGTGCGCAGACGGCCACCAAGCACGAGGTGCGCGTCAGCGCCGCCGTGCTCAGTGCCGAAGACAGGCGGCGCATGCTGGGTGTGGAGTTGGACAAGACGCGCGTGCAGCCCGTGTGGGTCGAAGTCCAGAACCAGACTGCCGATCCGCTCTTGTTGCTGCGGCCGGGAACCGATCCCGACTATTTCTCGCCACTCGAAGTCGCCTGGTCCTCGCACAGGACATTAGCCCCGGCAGCGAACGCGCGCATTGATGCACACTTCGACCAACTGGGGTTCAAGAATCCCGTGCTGCCAGGCGAAACGAAAGCGGGCGTGCTGTTCATCAACCCGGAGCGCGTTACGCGGCTGCTGAATATCGATCTGCTGCAGAGAAAGACGCTGATCCCGTTCTCCCTCTTCTTGCGGGTGCCGGACGATGCTGGGGAAAAATGGTTTGCCGAAGGCTTGTTCCAGCATCATGGTTCCGAGATCAAGGACTATGACGATCTGGCCGCGTTGCGTTCCGCGTTGGAGCGCCTTCCCTGCTGCGCCGTTGACGCTAACGGCAGGGCGCACGGCGATCCGCTCAATGCGATTCTCGTCGGCGAGTTCGCCGATATCGCCGCCGCATTTGTGCGTCGCAGCTACCGGCGTGCCGCGCAGCCGGCGGATGCAGCCGAACGTGTGTTCGGCCGCATGCCCGATGCCGTGGTTCGCAAGCAATCGCAAGCCGGAGCGCCAGCGACTTGGGTGCGTGCGTGGCTCACGCCAATGCGATTCGAAGGTCGCTCCGTCTATCTCGCGCAGGTCGGAAGACCGACCGGCGGACGCTTTGCACTGCACGAGTCGGAAAACCTCGTCTTGCATGAGGATGTCGATGAGGCGAGAAATCTCCTGATTCAGGACATGATGTATTCGGCCGGTCTGGACAAGCTCGGGTTCGTCACCGGCGTCGGTCCCGCGTCCCAGGCACAATCGCGAACGACGTTCAGCGGCGCCCATTACTTCAGCGACGGTCTGCGTGCGGTCATGTTCTTTGCGACGCGGCCGCTCAGCCTGTCGGAGGTGGAGATGCTCGATTGGGAAACGTATCTGGACCGGCGCGAATCACCTGCACGCAAGGAGGTCGACGATGCCCGCAAGTGACCTGTTCGGCAGGCCGGATGACTCGGCCGGCCGTCTGTGCGGCGCCCACACATTGTTGTGCAGCGGTGGCATGGCATGGCTGATGATCGCTGGCTGCCATGCGCTCACCGCCTGCACATCTGCGCCGCTGATCGCCTACTCGACGGACACACCGCCGCTTGTGCTGGTCCCTGCGTCGCAGGCCGGCGTGCAGGACCAACGGGCGCGCTTTCGCGAGATTTTCTGCTCGATCCTCGACACGCGAGGAAGCGACCTGCCCGATAGCCGCCCTTGCGAGGAGGCACTGACGCGAGTCGGTAGCGAACCTGGTGGCACCGGCAAACCCGTCGATCTCGGTCAATCTAAACGCCGTCTGATCGGCGCTGTGGTGGCCGGCGTTGGCTACGAATGCTTCGAGCAATGGCTGCAAGCGCCCGGCAGCGTAGCGATTCATCTCCGCCAGTTCGGATATGACCTGATGCAGATCAAGGTCGACGCCTTATCGAGTTCCGCAAACAACGCTCGGCAAATACGCGACGCGATCATGGCGATGCCAGCCGAAGCCGGACCGCCGCGCCTCGTCCTGATCGGCTATTCGAAGGGCGCGCCCGACATTCTCGAAGCGATGGTCGCTTACCCGGAAATCCGCGGCCGCGTGGCGGCAGTGATCAGCGCAGCCGGCGCGGTCGGCGGCTCGGCACTGGCCAACGATGCCGAGCAGTACCAGGCGGACCTGTTGCGGCACTTTCCCGGTGCGACCTGCGATTCGGGCGACGGTGGCGCGATCAACAGCCTGCGACCCGCAACGCGCAAGAGCTGGCTGGCGCAGAACCGCCTGCCGTCCGAACTGAACTACTATTCGCTCGTTACCTTCCCGCAGCTGGATCACATCTCGGCCGTGCTGAAATCGAGTTACAACAAGCTGGCGCGCGTCGATGCCCGCAACGACAGCCAAGTGATCTTCTACGATCAGATTGTGCCTGGCAGCAGCCTGATGGGCTATATCAACGCCGATCATTGGGCACTGGCAGTGCCGATCGCCCGAACGCATTCGACCATCGCTTCACTATTAGTGACACAGAATGCCTATCCGCGCGAGGCGCTGGCGGAGGCGATGCTGCGCTTCGTCGAAGAGGATCTGGCGGCATCTTCGCGCTGATCCGCTCCTTCACGTATCGGCGCTTTACATCCAAAAAACCGATGGCAAGCTGTTCTCTCTTATTTTCAGTAAGGGAGTAGGGATGCTGTGCAGTAGTGCTACTCCACCCAGCGGCACTGAAGTCTTTTCGGTTTGATCACTCGCAAGACTAAATGTCCGCTCCTGGCCGTTTTCTGCCCGTTGCCGCCAAACGCCAGAAACGAAAAAGCCCTGAATAATCAGGGCTTTGTCGTATAAAGATGGCGGAGGCGATGGGATTCGAACTCATGGACCTGTTACAGTCGACGGTTTTCAAGACCGTTGCCTTAAACCACTCGGCCACACCTCCGTTTGCGTTGCGGGCGCCATAATACCTGAATGAAACACACTGTCAAACTCTCTGCATGGCTTGTTACAGAGCGTCTGTTATGATCTTTGCGACTGAACGTTTCAAACCAACCAGGAGTGTCGCCATGCGCGAACAGGATTACGCAGTTAATAACAGCGTGCAGGCTGAGCAGCTAGAGGTTAGCCGCGTCCTGCGCAACACTTACGGCTTACTCGCTCTCACCCTCGCATTCAGCGGCGTGATGGCGTTTGTCGCGCAGCAGATGCGTGTAGGCTACCCGAACATCTTCGTGGTGCTGATCGGCTTCTACGGTCTTTTCTTTCTCACCAACAAACTCCGTGACTCGGCGTGGGGCCTGGTTTCTGCGTTCGCGCTGACCGGTTTCATGGGTTTCCTGCTCGGCCCGATCCTCAATCGTTACCTGGGCATGCAGGGCGGCGCGGAAGTCGTCAGTTCGGCCTTCGCGATGACCGCGCTGGTGTTCGGCGGCCTGTCGGCTTATGTGCTGATCACCCGCAAGGACATGAGCTTCCTCGGCGGTTTCATCACGGCCGGTTTCTTTGTGCTGCTGGGCGCGACTCTGGCGAGCTTGTTCTTCCAGATCAGCGGTCTGCAACTGGCAATCAGCGCAGGTTTCGTGCTGTTCTCGTCGGTGTGCATTCTGTTCCAGACCAGCGCCATCATTCACGGCGGTGAGCGCAACTACATCATGGCGACCATCAGCCTGTATGTATCGATCTACAACCTGTTCGTCAGCTTGCTGCAACTGTTCGGTATCATGAGCCGCGATGATTGATCGCCAGCCTTGAGTAAAAAACCCGCTTAGGCGGGTTTTTTATCGTCTGTGATTTGGCTCAGCTCGTTGGTTTCAACCGGGTTCGTGGCAACACACGCAGAGTTTGTTGCCGTCCGGGTCGCGCATGTAGGCGCCGAAGTAGTCGGGATGGTAGTGCGGACGCAGGCCGGGTGGCCCCTCGCAGGATCCACCATGAACCATGGCCAGTGCATGACAGCAGTTGACGATCTCGCGACTCGACGCAAGCAGGGCGATCATCTGTCCATTCCCCGGTGTGGCCGGCTGTTCGTCGAACGCCGTGCCAATGACGAACAGCGGACGTGGTGCATCCTTGCTCATCCACGCAGCCCAAGGTTTGTCGGGGTCGCAAAATTTCATCTGCAGCTTCAGTGCATCCATGATCGGTTGGTAGAACGCCAATGCACGATCGAAGTCGGTGATGCCGATAAAAACGTGGGACAACATTCACCTGCTCCTTATTCGGCCACAATGATGCTGCCATCAGCCTGCTGCCGATAAATGGTGTAGGGCAACAGCATGGTGTCGAGAACTCCAGAAATGACTACGTCGATCAACACAAAGGGCGTGCCATTGTTGTATTGATACTCATCGATGCCCGGGCCTGGGGGCGCATGCAGACTGCAAAAGTCATACGTCACGCCGCTATAGATGCGTGGAACCGCACCGCAGTAGGTTTTCCGTTCCTTGAGACTTTCTGCCGCTGCCTCGTCACTGCGCACCACCGTCTGAAACGTGCCGCAACCGGCGAGCATCAGCGCCGCCAGTAACATGACTTGAGTTTTCATGCCGTCAATCCTTCGCCGGAAAAAAACCAATCTACCCCTTTGCGAACAAAACAGCACCTCACGCCATTGGTGGCAGCCGGCGCTTGACCGGGGTCTTCTTGACGATGGCTGTATTGGTTTCGGCGTGGCTGTTGAGGCGGTCGAGGAGGGTGTCCAGTTGTTCCATCGAGCGCACATGCAGGCGGGCGATGAAGCAGTCATCGCCGGTGACTTTATCGCACTCGGTAAATTCGGGGATGGCCTGAATCTGTCGCTCCACTTCCTGCAACTGGCCCGGCAATGGGCGAATGCGGACGATGGCCTGGAGTTGATAGCCGAAGCATTTGGGATCGATCTCGACGGTGTAGCCCTTGAGCACGCCACGTTCTTCGAGGCGGCGCAGGCGCTCGGCGACGCTGGGCGAGGATAGGCCGCTGATCTGTGCCAGGGCCTTGAGCGAACGGCGTGAGTCTTCCATCAACGCGCTGATCAGCACTTGGTCGATGTCGTCGGTCATAGCGAATCCCCTGTTAGGCAATCGACTGAATAAGCCTTGATAAAAAAGGCAGAAGCCGAGTTTAGCCTGCTTTTTGCGCTGGAGAAGCCCCCCGACGGATTGGCATACTTTGGGCTCAAACACGGGAGGTTGATGATGGACAAAACACTACGTCGCGGGTCATTCGAAATGACCGCCGCCATGCTGATTTCCGGGACCATTGGTTGGTTCGTGCTGGTGTCCGGGCAACCGGTGCTGGACGTGGTGTTCTGGCGCTGCGTGTTCGGTGCCGCCACCTTATTGCTGATCTGCGCGGCGTTCGGTTTTCTGCGCCCTGGCATTTTGACGTCCACCACCTTCTTGCTGGCGGTACTAAGCGGTGTGGCGATTGTCGGTAACTGGGTGCTGTTATTCGCGTCCTATTCCCGCGCCTCGATTGCCATCGGCACGGCGGTTTATAACGTCCAGCCGTTCATGCTGGTGGGGCTGGCCGCGCTGTTTCTGGGGGAGAAAATCACCCTGCAGAAACTGTTCTGGCTGGGCATTTCGTTTCTCGGGATGCTGGCGATTGTCAGCGCACATGGTGAGCAGGGCGAGGGTGGCAACGATTACCTGATGGGGATTGGTCTGGCGTTGGGGGCTGCCTTTCTGTATGCGATTGCCGCGTTGATCATCAAGCGCCTGACCGGCACGCCACCGCATCTGATCGCGTTGATCCAGGTCTGCACCGGCGTGCTGTTGCTCGCGCCCTTTGCGCATTTCTCGGCGATACCGCAAACGCCCAGTGCCTGGGCCAGTCTGGTGACCCTGGGCATTGTGCATACCGGTTTGATGTATGTGCTGCTCTACGGCGCGATTCAAAAGCTGCCGACAGCGCTGACCGGCGCGCTGTCGTTCATCTACCCGATTGCGGCGATTTTCGTTGACTGGTTCGCCTTCGGGCATCGACTGGAACCGCTGCAATGGATCGGTGTTGCCGCGATTCTGTTGGCCGCCGCCGGGATGCAACAGGGTTGGGGCTTGAAGCTTCGGCGGGTGGCTACACAATAAGCAGCCTCTCAGATGTTCCAGCGCGGTGCGGTCTTCGCCAAGCGCTGGCGCATCTCGCCGATGTTCGCGGTCAATTGTCGGGTCAGCAATTGATAGCCATCCAGCGGACTGTAGACCGACGCATCGAGCGTTGAGTCCGATGGCGATTCGGCTGGCCGGCTGAGCCGTTGAGAAGCGCCCGATTTCAATGCCCGAGCCATACCGATCAGTTGCACCCGGATCTGTCGGTGCTCGGCTTTCAATGCCGATTGCAGGTGGACCATTGCCTCGGAGTCATCGGCATTCGGTCGGCTATTGCCGAGGATTTCCAGGATGCTGACGCACATCCGCAGATTGCGCTGAATCGCATCGAGTTCGGTCATGGAAACCCGCACTTCCTTGGACACCGAGGGCATCAATGAGCGCAGTTGTATCATCACCGTGTTCAAGCGATTCATCAGTTTCAGGTGTTCGTCAGCGGTGACGGACTCACCCCTGATGATGCGGCCGTAGATTGCCGCGCAGTCGCGCAGCGCATCGGCCAGGTTGTAGCGCCAGGAGTACACCGCATAGAGCGGCAGGGCGAAGGAGAAGGCCAGCGCCAAGGCGATGCCGATCAGAATATCCACCCCGCGCCACAGGCCATCGGTGACCGGGTTGTCACCGTGTCCTGCGACGATAAACACGGTGATCGCCGACAGCAGCGCCGTGTAACCGCCCTTGCCGATGGCGTGGTACGAGAAGAATCCGCACACCACCGACATTGCGAAATAGGTCAGCCACGGCATCCCGAGCCAGGCCTGTTGCGCCACCAGCAACAAGCCGACTCCGGCCCCGATCAAGGTGCCGATGGCCCGCTCGGCGGCTTTTTTGCCGATATTACCGTGGTGTTGCAAACCACCGATCACCACCAGCATGGTCACCGACGCCCATTCGCCGTGGGGCAGGTTGATACCGGTGGTCAGCAGGATCGTCGCCAGCAATCCCAACGAAACCCGCACCGCATGGATCAGTTTGGCGTGGCGGTAGCGCCGGTACGGGTCCAGCAACGGACGCAGTATCCGGCGCAACAGCGGTGGCAGTCGAAGGCCTCTGATGATGCTCAGGCTCGGTGTCCTCAGAAGATGTAGTCGGTGGTCAGGAAGCTCGAGTTTCGTCCGCTGATGATCTCGCTGAGAAGCTCTTTGCTGCTCTCCTGGAACTTGGTCGCCACCAGGGTCCGAATCGAAAACACCCGCAGCGCATCGTGCACCGACAGCGTGCCCTCGGCGGAGTTCTTGCGGCCGTTGAATGGATAGGTATCCGGACCGCGCTGGCACTGGGCGTTGAGGTTGATCCGCCCGACCTGGTTGGCGAAGGTGTCCACCAGCCTGCCAACTGCAACCGGGTTGGTGCCGAAGATGCTCAGTTGCTGGCCGAAGTCGGATTCCAGGACGTAATCGATCACGGTGTCCAGATGACGGTAAGGCACGATCGGCACGACCGGGCCGAACTGTTCTTCCTGGTAGACGCGCATCTGCGGGGTCACCGGGTACAACACGGCAGGGTAGAAGAACGATGCGCGAGACTCACCGCCATTGGGATTGACCACGGTCGCACCTTTGCTTACAGCATCTGCCACCAGCGTGTGCAGGTAATCGACCTTGCCTGATTCCGGCAACGGCGTCAGCGCCACGCCACTGTCCCACGGCATGCCGGGTTTGAGGCCGGCGAGTTTGGCATTGAACTTCTCGATGAACGCCTCGACCACGTCTTCGTGGACGAAGAGGATTTTCAGCGCGGTGCAGCGCTGACCGTTAAACGACAGGGAGCCGGTGACGGCTTCGCTGACCGCGTTGTCCAGATCCACCTCAGGCAAAACAATGCCGGGGTTCTTTGCATCCAGGCCCAGGGCCGCGCGCAAGCGGTGAGGTCTTGGATGGAGTTTTTTCAGGTCGCTGGCGGCCTTGTTGGTGCCGATAAACGCAAAGATGTCGATCTTGCCGCTGGCCATCAGGGCACTGACGGTTTCGCGGCCGCTGCCGTAAATGACGTTGATCACCCCGGCCGGGAAACTGTCGCGGAACGCTTCGAGCAGCGGGCGAATCAACAACACCCCAAGCTTGGCCGGCTTGAACACTACCGTGTTGCCCATGATCAGCGCCGGAATCAGCGTGGTGAAGGTTTCGTTCAGCGGATAGTTGTAAGGCCCCATGCACAACGCCACGCCCAGCGGAACGCGGCGGATCTGGCCGAGGGTGTCCTGTTCCAGTTCGAAGCGGCTGGAGCGGCGGTCGAGTTCCTTGAGGGCGTTGATGGTGTCGACGATGTAATCACAGGTGCGGTCGAACTCTTTTTCCGAGTCCTTGAGGTTTTTGCCGATCTCCCACATCAGTAACTTGACCACCGCCTCGCGCTGTTCGCGCATGCGAGCAAGGAAGGTTTCGACGTGCTGGATACGCTCGGCCACGCGCATGGTCGGCCACAGGCCCTGGCCGCGATCATAGGCGCGGACGGCGGCGTCGAGCGCGGTCAATGCGGTCTCGGCATCGAGCAGCGGCGTGCTGCCGAGGATCACTTGTTCGTCGCCATTCGCGCCGCTCAGGTACACCGGGCTGCGGACTTGGGCGAGGGGGCCGGACCAGGTTTTCAGTTCGCCATCGACCAGATACTCGCGCTGCTCGGTCGGGCCGTTCAGGCGGTATTTTTCCGGGACGTTGTCGGCGGTGGGAAACAGGTTGCCAAGGATCTGTGCTGTGGTCATATCGCTACCCCGTCTGGATTGGGTGATGCACTGATGAATCGTTTTAGCAGACCTCGGACTCGCTTGTCATGGCTCATCTTATGATTTTTTGGCGCTGCCGACTCATCCGGTCCTGAAAGCCCTGTAGCAGCCTCGCAGGCTCGGCAGCTGCTACGGGGCAATCTTTGGCCCTGAAAACACACAAGTAACGATCCCCCGGTTAAACTTCACGCTCTTTCTGAAGGAGTTCATATGAGTTACTACCAGCCGGGCATTCTCGCCACCCCTGTTCCGCCTCAAGCTCGTCATATGTTCTTCGCCCTTGAATCCGCCGAGGCTCTGCCGGCTGCGCTGGATAACCTGATGCGCCTGGTGGACGGAAAGTCGGCGGTGGTCGGTTTCGGTGAATCCCTGGTCAAGGCGCTGCACGCGCAGATCGACGGGCTGCGCGCCTTTCCTGCGCTGGTCGGTGTTGGCGTCGACAACCCGTCGACCCAACACGCGCTCTGGTGCTGGCTGCACGGTGTTGACCGTGGCGAACTGCTCAATCGCAGTCATGCGATCGAAGCCGCGCTGGCACCGGCCCTGCGTCTGGTGCAGATGAACGAAACCTTCCGTCACATGAGCGGCCATGATCTGACCGGTTACGAAGACGGCACCGAAAACCCTCACGACGAAGCCGCTGTAGCAGCCGCAGTGCTGAGCGAAGGCGCGGATGGTCTGGTCGGTGGCAGCTTCGCCGCGATCCAGCAATGGCAGCATGACTTGAAAGGCTTTCACGCGATGCCGTCCCACGAGAAGGACAACATCATGGGGCGGCGCCTGAGCGACAACGAAGAACTCGATGACGCGCCAATCTCTGCCCACGTCAAACGCACCGCTCAGGAAAGCTTCACGCCCGAAGCCTTCGTGGTCCGTCGTTCGATGCCGTGGATCGAAGGTGATCGCGCCGGCCTGATGTTCCTGGCTTTCGGTTTTTCCCTCGACGCGTTCGAATCCCAGCTGCGGCGCATGAGCGGTCTGGAAGACGGCATCACCGACGGTCTGTATCGCATCAGCCGACCGATCACTGGCGGCTACTACTGGTGCCCACCACTCAAGGACGGCCGCCTCGACCTGCGCGCATTGCGTATCGGCTAAACAAGAAGCCGCCACCACGCTGGGCAAAGTTGGACACGCCGACGCAGGTTCTGCCTTGGTCGAAGTCCGGGTTAACCCCACCCCTGTAGGAGCGCGGTGCGTGGCAAGCTGACTGGCGGTCCTTGTCAGGTAAAACCCAAAAGAGTACAAATGTACTCCATGACGACTTTAACTCCCCGCCGTACCGCCATCCTGACTTTCATCCGCGATCGAATCGCCGAACACGGTCAGCCCCCGAGCCTCGCTGAAATCAGCGAGGCCTTTGGTTTCGCCTCCCGTAGCGTGGCGCGCAAGCACGTGCTGGCGCTGACCGAAGCCGGTTTTATTGAGGTCAATGCGCATCAGGCGCGCGGCATCCGACTGCTGAATCAACCGCCCCGGTCCGAGCTGCTGGACGTTCCGGTACTTGGTCGAGTGGCGGCCGGTGCGCCGATCGGTGCCGATGCCGAGGTTCACAGCCGTTTGCTGCTTGATCCGTCGATTTTCTCGCGGGTACCGGATTACATGCTGCGGGTGCAGGGCGATTCGATGATCGAGGACGGCATTCTCGACGGCGATCTGGTGGGCGTGCGGCGCAATCCCGAAGCGGTCAACGGCCAGATTGTGGTGGCGCGGCTCGACGGCGAAGTCACCATCAAGCGTTTTGAGCGGGTCGGCGATTCTGTTCGCCTGCTACCGCGCAATCCGGCTTACCTGCCGATCATTGTTCGAGCCGATCAGGACCTGGCCATCGAAGGCGTGTTCTGCGGTCTGGTGAGGCAAGGATGATGGGCGCCGTCGTTGCGTTGGATACGCTGTTCAATGGCGGCCAGGTCTGGAAGGGCCGGCCTGCGCCACCGGCCGTAAGCCCGCAACCCACGGGGCATGCGGCGCTGGATGCGGCATTGCCCACTGGCGGCTGGCCGGAAGCGGCGCTGACTGAAATCCTCCTGGCCGGGCAGGGCGTGGGTGAGTTGCAACTGGTGTGGCCAGCGCTGGCGCGGCTGTCGGCGGCGGGGGAGCGCATCATGCTGGTGGCACCGCCTTACGTGCCGTATCCCCAGGCCTGGCAGAACGCCGGGGTCGATTTACGGCAACTGTCGATCATCCAGGCCAGTGAGCGCGATGCGCTATGGGCGGCGGAACAATGTCTGCGTTCAGGTAGTTGCGGGGCGGTGTTGTGCTGGCCGCACAAAGCCGACGATCGGGCGTTGCGACGTTTGCAGGTGGCGGCGGAAACCGGTCAGACCCTGGCGTTCGCCTATCGCTCGATCAGTGAAGCCATCAACCCGTCGCCAGCGGCCCTGCGCATCGCCATCGACGCCAAACCTGCGCAATTGCGGGTACTCAAGTGCCGGGGCGGGTTGGCCCGTTCGGCGCCGATTGCCTTTGCCGTCGGGCATTGAGGTTGCCATGCGCTGGGTTTGCATTCTCTTCCCGCAATTGGCGCTGGACGCGGTACTGCGTCAGCGCCCCGACCCCAATGAGCCGCTGGCGCTACTGACCGGTCCGGCCCAGCGTCGGGTGCTACAGGCGGTCAACGGTTCGGCGCGGGCGCTGGGCTTGCGGCCCGGCCAGTCGATGACCGCCGCCCAGGCCCTGAGCAAAAGTTTTGTCACCGCCGAATATGACGCCGCCGAGATCGAACACTGGCAGCAATTCCTGGCCGCCTGGGCCTATCGGTTCAGCTCTCAGGTCAGCGTGCATTATCCGCGAGCCGTGGTGTTTGAAATCGAATCCAGCCTGGGCTTGTTCGGGCCCTGGCCGCAGTTCGAGGCGCGATTGCGAGCCGAACTCGGCGAGCTGGGGTTTCGTCACCGGATTGTCGCCGCACCCAACCCGGTGGCGGCGCGGGTGCTGGCCAACGTTTATGACGGTCTGGTGGTGCCGGACAATGAAGCCTTGCAGCACCACCTCGGGCAGTTGCCCGTCGACCGGATCGCTCTGGAGCCAAGCGTTGCCACGGCACTGTCGCGCATGGGGCTGCGCACCTTGAGTCAGGTGCAGGCGCTGCCACGACATAGCCTGGCCCGGCGTTTCGAGGCTCAGGTGCTCAAGCATCTGGACAGCCTGTTCGGCGAGCGACGGCTGGCGCTGGCGTTTTACCTGCCGCCGGACCGTTTCGATGTGCGCATCGAGCTTAACTTCGATGTGCAGTCCCATCAGGCGTTGCTGTTTCCGTTGCGCAGGCTGACCGGGGATCTGGCGGCGTTTCTCTGCGGACGGGACAGCGGTGTGCAGCGTTTTGACCTGCACCTGGAGCACGCCGGGTTGCCAGACACGCTGATCAAGGTCGGCCTGCTCAGTGCCGAGCGCGATCCGGCGATGCTGTTCGAACTGGCCCGGGGGCGTCTGGAACAGGTTCAGGTCGAGGCGCCGGTGCGCGGTTTTCGTCTGCGCGCTGAAGACTTGCCGACCTTTGTGCCCCAGTACCAGGAACTGTTCGACGATCGTCCGCAGCAATCCTTGCCTTGGGAGCAACTGCGCGAACGCTTGCGCGCACGGTTGGGGGATGACGCGGTGCAAGGCCTGCGGTTCCAGGCCGATCATCGGCCGGAATGCGCGTGGCAGGCCAGTGTCGACAGCCAGACCTGTGGGGTACTGCCTGCCGTGCAACGCCCGGGCTGGCTACTAACTGAACCGCAGGCAGTACACGAAGGTTCGACGCGCATCCTCATGGGACCGGAACGCATCGAGTCGGGCTGGTGGGACGGCGACGACGTGCGCCGCGATTACTACCTGATCGAAACCCGCTCCGGTCAGCAGGGCTGGGCCTATCGGACGGTGGGTGAAGGCGGTCCGTTGTGGCTGCAAGGCTGGTTCGCATGAATGTCGATTACGCGGAGCTGCACTGCCTGTCGAACTTCAGTTTCCAGCGTGGTGCTTCCAGTGCGCTTGAGCTTTTTCAGCGGGCGAAAAAACAGGGCTATCAAGCGTTGGCGATCACCGACGAATGCACCCTGGCGGGTATTGTCCGTGCCTGGCAGGTGGCCAAGGCCGTGGAATTGCCGCTAATCATCGGCAGTGAAATACGCATCGAAGACGGTCCGAAACTGGTACTGCTGGTGGAAAACCTCGAGGGTTATCAAACCCTGTGCCGCCTGATTACCCGCGCCAGACGCCGCACGCAGAAAGGCCAGTATCAGGTGCTGCGGGAGGATTTCGGCGAGCCGTTGCCGGGGCTGTTGGCGTTATGGGTACCGGACGCCGTCGATGACTTTGAGCAGGGCCACTGGCTGAAGCAGACCTTCGCCGAGCGCCTCTGGCTGAGCATTCAGTTACATCGCGGGCAGGGCGACACCCGGCGATTGGCGGCGCTGCTGACCCTGGCGCGAGAACTGCGGATCCCGGCGGTGGCCAGCGGCGATGTGCACATGCACGCCCGCGGCCGACGTGCCTTGCAGGACACCATGACTGCGATCCGTCATCACTTGCCGGTGGCCGAGGCCGGGTTGCGTCTGCACCCCAATGGCGAACGGCATTTGCGCAGCCTCGATGCCTTGCGTGATCTCTATCCGCAGTCACTGCTCGACGAGACGCTGACCATCGCCCGGCGCTGCACGTTCGACCTCGGTCAGTTGCGTTATCAATATCCCCGGGAGCTGGTGCCTGAAGGGCATACGGCCACGTCCTGGCTGCGAGCCTTGACTGAAAAGGGTATTCGCTGGCGCTGGGAAAGAGGTCCTAAAGCCGAGGTATTGGCGCAGATCGACAAGGAATTGGAGCTGATTGCCGAGTTGGGTTACGAAAGTTATTTCCTGACGGTTCACGACATTGTGAATTTCGCCCGCAAGCAACACATTCTTTGTCAGGGGCGCGGCTCCGCCGCCAACTCGGCGGTGTGCTTCGTGCTGGGGATCACCGAGATCGACCCGGAGCGGAGCACATTGCTGTTCGAGCGTTTTCTCTCCAAAGAGCGCAACGAACCGCCAGATATCGACGTGGATTTCGAGCACGAGCGGCGCGAAGAAGTCCTGCAGTACGTGTTCCAGCGTTATGGCCGGGCCCGTGCGGCGTTGACGGCGGTGGTCAGCACTTACCATGGTGCCGGCGCCGTACGCGATGTGGCCAAGGCAATGGGTTTGCCACCGGATCAGGTCAACGCCCTGGCCGACTGTTGTGGCCACTGGAGTGATCAGGCGCCGCCCGTCGAGCGCCTGCGTGAAGGTGGTTTTGATCCCGACAGCCCGGTGTTGCGCCGGGTGTTGAGCCTGACGGGGCAGTTGATCGGTTTCCCCCGGCACCTGTCCCAGCACCCTGGCGGTTTCGTGATTTCCGAGCAGCCCCTGGATAGCCTGGTGCCAGTGGAAAACGCCGCCATGGCCGAGCGCACCATCATCCAGTGGGACAAGGACGATCTGGATGCGGTCGGGCTGCTCAAGGTCGATATCCTCGCGCTGGGCATGCTCAGCGCGATTCGCCGTTGTTTCGATCTGCTGCGTCGGCACCGTGGCCGCGACCTGAGTCTGGCGACGGTGCCGGCCGAAGACCCGCAAACCTACGAGATGATCGGCCATGCGGACACCATCGGGGTGTTCCAGATCGAGTCCCGGGCACAGATGTCGATGTTGCCGAGGCTCAAGCCCAAGAATTTCTACGATCTGGTGATCGAGGTGGCGATCGTTCGCCCGGGGCCAATTCAGGGCGGGATGGTGCATCCCTATCTGCGGCGGCGTAAGGGCGAAGAAGAGGTGGTCTATCCGTCGAAAGCACTCGAAGTAGTGCTCAAGCGCACTCTGGGCGTGCCACTGTTCCAGGAGCAGGTGATGCAGATTGCGATTGTCGCCGCCGACTACAGTCCCGGCGAGGCCGATCAATTGCGCCGCTCCATGGCCGCCTGGAAACGCCACGGCGGACTGGAGCCGCACAAGGAGCGTCTGGCGGACGGAATGAAGAAAAACGGCTACACGGAGGAGTTCGCCGCGCAGATCTTCGAGCAGATCAAAGGCTTCGGCAATTACGGCTTTCCCGAATCCCACGCCGCCAGTTTCGCCTTGCTGACCTACGCCAGTTGCTGGTTGAAATGCCACGAGCCGGCGGCCTTCGCCTGTGCGCTGATCAACAGCTGGCCCATGGGTTTCTACAGCCCGGACCAGATTCTTCAGGACGCCCGCCGGCATCATTTGCAGATTCGTCCGGTGGACGTGCGGGCCAGTGACTGGGATTGCAGTCTGGAACCGATCACCGGCGCGCAACCGGCCATTCGCATGGGGTTGCGGATGATCAAGGGCTTTCGCGAGGACGATGCCAGGCGCATTGAAGTTGCACGGTCGAAAGGGGCGTTTGCCGACATCGCCGACCTTGGCCAACGGGCGCGACTCGATGCCCGCGCCCAGGAGCAACTGGCCGATGCCGGTGCGTTACGCGGGCTGGCCGGTGATCGGCATCGGGCGCGCTGGGAGGTGGCGGGGGTGCAGAAACAACTCGGCTTGTTTGCCGGTTTGCCAAGTCAGGAAGAGCCGGCGGTGTCTCTGCCCAAACCCACCGTGGGCGAAGACCTGCAAGCCGATTACAACAGTGTCGGCACCACCCTCGGCCCGCATCCGCTGGCATTGCTGCGGGGTGAATTGAAAGCCCGGCGTTGCCGCAGTTCGAAAGAGCTTATGGAGGTCGAGCACGGCCGACCGGTCAGCGTCGCCGGGTTGGTCACCGGTCGGCAACGTCCGGGCACCGCCAGCGGCGTGACCTTCGTGACGCTTGAAGACGAGTTCGGCAACGTCAATGTGGTGGTCTGGCGCGACCTGGCCGAACGGCAGCGGCAGGTATTGGTCGGCTCGCAATTGCTCAAGGTCGATGGGCGCTGGGAAAAGGAAGGCGAGGTGCGGCATCTGATTGCCGGACGCTTGAGCGACCTGAGTTCATTGCTCGACGGTATCCATGTGCGTAGCCGGGATTTCCACTGAACCTGCGACAATTCAGCTATACCTCTATGAAACCATTGGCGTCGGCGGTGCTCGAAACAAACGGGCACGCACCGTCTCCTTACGCCGTTGCACTGCCTGAAAACATGTCATTCACAGGACATAGGCCAGTCGATGCAGTTTCTAGACAATAGCCACGGATGTACCGGCTGGAGCGGCGAAATGGCCGGACGCATTCGCGCGTTCGACTGGAGCCTGACCGAGCTCGGGCCCATCGAGACCTGGCCCGCAAGCCTGTGCAGCGCGGTGCAATTATTGCTCGCCTCACCGCTGCCGATGGTGATGCTGTGGGGCCGGCCCGGTTACATGATCTATAACGATGCCTACTCGAGATTTGCCGGTGGGCGCCATCCTTATCTGTTGGGCTCCCCGGTGGAATTGGGCTGGCCAGAGGTCGCCGAATTCAATCGGCATGTGGTGGATATCTGCCTTGCGGGCGGTACCTTGTCCTACCACAACAAAGCCCTAGTGTTGTTGCGTGACGGCGTACCCGAAGACGTCTGGATGGATCTTTACTACAGTCCCGTCGCCGATGATGACGGGCATCCCGCCGGGGTCATGGCGATGGTGGTTGACACCACTGACCATGTGATTTCCGAGCGCCGCCGCCAGGAAGCCGAAAGCGCTTATCGCGCCGACAACGAAAGGGTTCGCCTGGCTCTCAATGCCGGGGCTTTGCTCGGCTCGTTCGTCTGGGATATCAAGGCTGATGTGCTGTCTGCCGACGAACGCTTCGCCCGCACGTTTTCCTATCCGCTCGACCAGGACCTGGCCAACCTGCCACCGCTCATTGCCGAAATGCAGATTCATCCAGACGACCGCAGTTGGGTTCAGGAGCGGATCAAACAGTCAGTGGAAACCGGCGTACCCTATAACGCCGAATACCGGGTTCTGCGTCCCGATGGCAGTTACCTGTGGGTGCTGGCCAGCGGGTGTTGCGAGTTCGATGAGCAAGGCGAGGCGTTCCGCTTTCCCGGGGTGTTGATTGACATCCACGAACGCAAGACTGCCGAAGAGTCCTTGCTCAAATTCACCCGCAACCTGGAGCAGCGAGTCGCCGACGAAGTTGAAGCGCGGCTGGCGGCCGAAGAGCAATTGCGTCAGTCACAGAAACTCGAAGCCATCGGCGGTCTCACCGGCGGGGTGGCCCATGACTTCAACAACCTGTTGCAGGTCATCGCCGGCAACCTGCACTTGCTGGCGCGTCACGAACCGGACAACGCCAACGTGCAACGCCGGGTCAGTGCTTCGATTGCCGCGGTCGAGCGCGGTGCCAAACTATCTTCACAATTACTCGCATTCGCCCGTCGTCAGCCATTGTCACCGGCGGTCTGCGACCCACGGCAGATCTTCGAAGGACTGGGAGAATTGTTGCAGCGGGCGCTGGGGGAAACTATCCAGATCAAGGTGACGGCGCCTGACGATCCATGGCATCTCTACGTGGACCGCAATCAACTGGAAAATGCCATTCTCAACCTCGCGATCAACGCCCGAGACGCCATGAACGGCGAGGGGATCATTGCCCTGAGTGTCGAGAACATTGTCCTCGACCGCAAGTTTTGCGCAGGCAAGGGCATCGTTGCTGGCGACTATGTTTGCGTCGCGGTGGCTGACACGGGTGTCGGCATGCCGCCTCAAGTGCTCGCACAGGCCTTCGAACCGTTTTTCACCACCAAGGCTGATGGCCAGGGCACTGGCCTGGGTTTGAGCATGGTGTTCGGTTTCGTCAAACAGAGTGACGGGCATATCGAAATCTCCAGCGTCGTCGGGCAGGGCACCCGGGTGCAGCTGTATTTCCCGCGCAGCTTGCGCCCGTTGCCCAGTGAAACAACGCGCCATGATCCGCAGCACCGTGGCGGGCATGAAACCATTCTGGTGGTTGAGGACAATGAAGCGGTGCGTGGCTCGACGGTGGACTTGTTGGGTGAAGAGGGCTATCAGGTTTTGACCGCGGCCAACGGTGACTTGGCGATGCAGATGTTGCTCGATGGCATGGCGGTGGACCTGATCTTCACCGATGTGGTCATGCCCGGTTTGATCAAAAGCGCGGACCTGGCCGCCTGGGCCAAGGTGCAGAATCCTCCGGTGGCGGTGCTGTTTACCTCCGGCCACACTCGGGACATTATTTCGCGCAATCACCAACTCAGCCCCGACACTTATCTGCTGAGCAAACCCTATGGCCCTGAAGCGCTGTTGAGCATGATCCGCAGCGTGCTGGGTGGTTGAGACTGCGCCCTCTGTAGGAGCGAGGCTTGCCCGCGAAGAACGATGACGCGGGGTACCTGATACTCCGCGGGGCCTTGTTCGCGGGCAAGTCGGATCGCCGCCCGCTCGCTCCTACAGAGGGCGTCGGCATCAAGGCTTACCCGCGATGAGCAATCACCGGGCAAGCCTTGTTCCTGCGGGGATTATTTATCGGGATGAGCCGCCTGGAGTTTTTTCGCCATATCCAGGTGTTTTTCCAGCGCCGGCAACATTTTTTGTGCGAAGGCCTTGAGTTCGGTAGCGCCTTTGGTCTTGTCGTCCGTCACTGTGTTGGCTTCTTTTTTGAACCGTTCAATGGCTTCTTCGTGAGCTTTTACCTGATTGTTTGCATAGGCGTTGTCAAAGGATTCATCGCGCCAGTCGAGAATTTTTTCCTTGGCCTGTTTGACCAACGTCGTCGTGTCCGGCACCTCAATGTCATGCTTTTTCGCCAGTGCCGCCAGTTCATCATTGGCTTTGGAATGATCGGTGATCATCATGTTGGCGAACGCCTTGACGTCAGCCGATGAGCTTTTTTCCAAGGCCAATTTGCTGGTTTCGACTTCCGCGATGCCACCGGCGGTGGCGTCATCGACGAAATCATTGGAATCGGCAGCGAAAGCTGTACCCATGCTGGTGCTCAAGGCTACGGCCAGGGCGAGGTGACGCAGATTGAATCCGTCCATCGGACATTCTCCACACAGGTTTTTATGGGCGATCCAGGTGATCGTTAATCAATGGAGGCGGGCGCTAATGCAAAGGTTTTATCGCATTTGCGACAGGACGACGAACGGACACCGCTGGTCTGATAGACGGTCGACAGAACAGGGTAAGCAAGGCCATTCTGATAGTTGGTGAACGCAATTGATCGCGTTTGCCGCCGATTAACGAACGGAGGTGTTCCATGCCGGTGACTCATGACCTTTATCAGGATTTACGCTGCACGAAGGAAGAGATCCAGCAAAAACGCACCAAGGATCCGTTACTGGATTCACTGCTCAACAAGTACTCCCAGACGGACGCGGAAGTGTTGAAAGCCGAGTCTGCACTATCGAATGCACTTAGCGATGACGAACTCAAGAAGCTCAAGGAGAAGCGTGTGCAGTTCAAGAAGAAGATCGTTGAACGACTCCAGACGCCGTCCTGACGTCCATACCAAACTACCGACGACCGGCACCTGAAAAATTGGAACGGGGATAAATACCGGCACCTCGAACGATCAGAGCCCGACTTTGCGGCCCGTGCGAGGTGCCCCATGCCCGATCCAGCCTTTCCCCATAAAGAAAAGTACCCCAGCGAAGAACAGGGCGGCTTCGACCCGATCCCGACTCATCCAGAACCCTTAAGTCCGGGACGCACCACCGTCAACCCCGAGGATGAACCGGGCATCGATGAATTGCCGGACAATGAGGACAAGCAGGACGACCCCGACACTCAAACCACCCAATAACCCTGTAGCAGCAGCCTCGCTGGGGCTCGACAGCTGCTACAGCCGAACACAGGCTTCGCCAGCTGCTCCAAGAACTGACATTCAACATTGATGTTGGCTGGCGTGGCGTCATTCACGAGCAAGCCTGCTCCTACAGTTTGATCGCCATTACTACTGCAATGCCGTACTCAACGGCAACCGCGCCATGTGCCGAGCTTTCAGCGATCCCAGATACAACCAGTCCCCATACTCGCGCACGGTGGTGATGGGTGAGTAGTTGCCGCTGCTGGCGTCCTGCAAATTGGCAATCACTTTACCGTGGAGGTCCAGGCCGAGGGCGAAGGCTCGGTTCTCCACCGGTTTGGGCAGGATCGTCATCGCGCGCACGATCATTTTGCGTACCAGAGGGTAGGGCGCCGTGGCGTCGAGCAGTGCATTGCGCGGTGTATACAGCGCCACCCAGAAACGGTCGCGGCCATTGAATGCCAGGTTGTCCGGCAGCCCTGGCAAATTGTCGATGAACAGATCGTGGGTTCCGGCTTTCGGCCCGGTCAGCCAATAGCGGCTGATGCGATAGGCACCGGTTTCGTTGACCAGCACAAACGCATCATCAGGCCCCAGGGTCACGCCGTTGGCGAACTCCAGTTTCTCCAGCAGGACCGTCGTTTTGCCGGTCTGGAAGTCATAACGCAGTAAACGGCCGTCGCCGCCGTGCTCGATGATTGCCTCGCCATCCTTGCCGTAACCCCAACGGCTGGAAGCATCGCTGAAATAGGCATAATGCCCGGCCTTGTCGATGGCCACGTCATCGGTAAAACCAAAGGGCACGTTGTTGGCCGTGGTGCTCAATGCAATCAACCGGCCCTGAGCATCGAGCGACAGCAAACCCTTGATCCCGTCGGCGATCACCAGCAAACCGTTGGGGTGCCGCGCCAGGCCTAATGGCCTGCCGCCGGTATCGGCCAGTACCTTGGTGGTCTTGCCGTCGAGGCTGGTGCGAATCAGCCGACCGTCATGCAGGCCGGTGATGAGGGCGTCTTCCTCCAGCAGCAATGCCTCCGGGCCGTCGATGTCAGCGGCGCCGACACGTTCTACGCCTTTGGGCGCTGATTGTCTGTGTAGATGCCATCGATGAGGGAGGGCGCCGGTGACGGTGTCCAGGCGATCGGTTGGACTTTGGTGGGTAATAACAACAGGAAGCCGCCAATCACAATGATCAACAGCAACAAAAAATGGCGAAATTTGAGGGCTTTTTTCACGCGGTGACTCCTGTCGAGGCCAGATGTTTTTGCGCCATCTCGCGTAACGCCAGCATCGATTGCGCCGATTCACGCTCAATGCGCCGCTTGAGCAGCAGTCGATTGGCGATGCGCATCACCACACCGCTGAAGCCATATTCCAGGGTGCGGACAAACCGCGTGCCGTCGCCCTCAGCCTCGCACTCGTAAGTCACCCTCAACGACAATCCATGATCGCCCCGGGCACGAGCGCTCCAGCGGCGACCGGGCAGGTATTCATCGACCTCCCAGCGCAAATGCCCCTCACGTCCGCCGGCCCGAATGTCTTCCTCGAACCGCGCCCCGGCATACAGCGGGCCACTCTGACCATCGACCTTGAGGGAGGACGGATGCCACTCCGGCCAACGTGTCGCCGTGCTGGCGTAGGCGAGTACGGCGAGCGGATTTCCAGCGATATCGATCACGTGCTGCAGGCGGGTGGGCGTTCTCGTCAGGTGTGGAGGCGCTTGTTCCGATTCCCAGTACAAGGTGCCGAACAGGCAATCCATCAGTGGAAACACGATATTGAAATTGCGCTCCTGCATCAGCTCACGGCGATGGTGCAGTTCATGCAAACGGCGCATCTGGCGAATCCACGGAAGACGTGTCAGCGGGTTGCCGGGCGGTAAATGTTCGCAGGCATGGAACACTTCATAAGTCAGATAACCGAGGACCATGCAGCCGCCGAACAGCCCCGCGACGTTGCCATTGAGCTGAGCCAGCAACCACCACGCGGGCGCGGTGATGACGAGGGTGTGCAACACGATCAGCCAGGCCGGAAACAGAATCACTCGCCAGTCTCGCGCATTGTCGTAGGTCATGTGACCGGGGGTGAAAAAGCTGTGATGGTCACCGGCGTGACGGGCGTAAAACATTCGCGCCAGGTGCTTTTTGTGGTGCCCCAGATGCCGATGCACGACGTAGACGCCGAAGTTGAAGAACAATAGGGTCAGCGGCACCGCCAGCCACTCCAGGGGGCGTACCTGATGCACGGTGCTCCAGAACGCGCCGATGGCCAGCAACCCGAACAGCAGCACAAAGGCGCCGTGCAGCCAGGGGTTGTAGAGCGGATGAATATCGGCACGGTAGCGCGCGCGGAATGCTTCGGTGGTCTGCCTCACTGCGTTCACCTGTGGTTATTGTTATAACCAGCAGATTAGTCGATCCCACCGCAGAGGCTGGCCCAACCTTGAGGACACATGCGCCATGCTCCGGTGCAAGACGCCTGGCGTCAGGTCAAGGGGTCCCAGCGCTGGGACCAGTCGTCATCCGTCTTGATCACTTCGCGCAGTAAATCGAAGGCTCGTTGCAAGGTCGCGGAGTCGCGGTCCCGGGAGTAAACCAGGTAAGTCGGATAGCTGAACTCCGGGGCTTTGGGCACTGGCTCCAGCACGCCGCTTTCCAGGTAACTCTGGACCACGCGGGTACGGAAATAGCCGCTGCCACCGTTTTCCAGAATGTACTGCAAGGCCAGCGGTCCGAGGTTGAAGCTCAAGGCCGCCTTGGCTTTTTCCGGCAGCGCGGCATCGTGCTGACGACGGAAGTCCGGGCCCCAGTCGATATACACGTAAGGATCGGGCCGTCCGGCCAGGCGTACCAGGATGAGTTTTTCTTCCAGCACTTGCTCGACTTGCAGGCGTGGCCAGTACTCGGGCTGATAGACCAGCGCGGCATCCAGCACCCCCAGCTCCAGTTGACGCAGCAGGTTTTCGCCGTCACGGATTTCCATGCGCAGGGCATGGCTGGGAATCTTCTCGCGTAGCTCGCCGGCCCAGCTGAGCATCAACGGGTTGCACAGACTGACCTCGCCACCGATGTGCAGCACGTCGCGGTAGCCCTCGGGCAGCGGCAAGTCCCGGCGCGCAGCTTCCCAGGTCTGCACCAGTTGATTGGCGTAAACCACAAAGGCCTCACCGTTCGGCGTCAGGCGCGCACCGGCGCGGTTACGCACGAACAGCGTGCTACCCAGCTGACTTTCGAGCTTTTGCACCCGGGCGGTGATCGCGGTCTGAGTGACGTGCAGCTTTTCAGCCGCCGCGGCCAGGCTGCCGTGGCGGACGATTTCCAGAAAGGTGCGGGCGAGGTCGATGTCCATGGGCAGGCCGATACGGGAGGTGCGGGCATTGTAAGAGCAGGCGCTGCCAGCGGATACCGTCTGTGGCGAGGGAGCTTGCTCCCGCTGGGGCGCGAAGCGGCCCCAAAACCTGCCACTGCAGTTCTTCAGAGGCACCTCATCGGATGGTTTACGACTGCTGCGCAGCCGGACGGGAGCAAGCTCCCTCGCCACAGATTTCACTGCCCGCCCTAATTACTTCGGATTTAATGTGGGAGCCGGTGCGGCGATCCCACATTAGATGGATAGTGTTTGGAAATATTTCGTTCAAAACGCAAAACACGAACAGCCAAACGCCCCCCAGAACCCTTGAAAGTCACTGACCGGCGCTGACGACAGCCGCGCCCGTTCATGGCTGTGGGCATGCACCGCGCAAGCGCCCACGCATTGGTGCACTTGCGCGGTCAGTGGCGCCAGTGGTTTCCAGTGTCCCGGTACATTCACCACGGGCGACCACTCAGGTATCACCGGGATGGGCGCAGGCCCCAGTTTTTCGAACTCGACGCTGCCGTAGACGATCTTGCCGTCGACAATGGTCAGCACCGACTCGATCCATTTGATGGCTTCGTCTTCGATGTGGAAGTAGTCCGCCGACAGCGCAATCAGATCCGCCAGTTGCCCGACTTTGATCTGGCCTTTTTTGCCTTGTTCGGAGGAAAACCAGGCGCTGCCGTGGGTGAACAGTTCCAGCGCGGTATCGCGGCTCAAGCCTTGCGGGTACAGCGCCAGCCCGCCGACGGTGCGGCCGCTGACCAGCCAGTACATCGAGGTCCAGGGGTTGTAGCTGGACACTCGCGTGGCATCGGTGCCCGCGCCCACCGGCACACCTTCGGCGAGCATGCGCGCAATCGGTGGTGTCGCTTCGGCTGCCTTCGCGCCGTAACGGTCGACGAAATATTCGCCCTGAAACGCCATGCGATCCTGGATGGCAATGCCGCCACCGAGGGCTCGCACCCGTTCGATGTTGCGTGGGCTGATGGTTTCAGCATGATCGAAGAACCACGGCAAGCCGTCGAACGGCATATCCCGGTTGACCTTCTCGAACACGTCGAGCATGCGGCTGATGGATTCGTTGTAGGTGGCGTGCAGGCGGAAGGGCCAGCGCTGTTCCACCAGATGCCGCACCACCGGCTCCAACTCCTGCTCCATGGTTTGCGGCAGGTCGGGGCGGGGTTCGAGAAAGTCTTCGAAATCCGCTGCGGAGAACACCAGCATTTCCCCGGCGCCGTTGTGCCGCAGAAAGTCGTCTCCTTGGCCGTAATGGGAGGTGCTGGTCCAGTTTTTGAAATCGGTCAGCTCTTCCTTGGGTTTTTGGGTGAACAAGTTGTAGGCAATGCGCACCGTGAGCTGTTGGTCTTTGGCCAATTGCTGGATGACTTGATAGTCGTCCGGGAAATTCTGATAACCACCGCCGGCATCGATGGCACTGGTGACGCCGAGTCGATTGAGTTCTCGCATGAACTGACGGGTCGAGTTGACCTGGTATTCCAACGGCAGCTTCGGCCCCTTGGCCAGGGTCGAGTAGAGGATCATCGCATTGGGGCGGGCGATCAGCATGCCGGTTGGATCGCCATTGGCATCGCGCTGGATCTCGCCGCCCGGCGGGTTCGGCGTATCGCGGGTATAACCGACCACTTTCAGCGCTGCACGGTTGAGCAGGGCGCGGTCGTAGAGGTGAAGGACGAATACCGGGGTGTCCGGCGCAGCCTTGTTCAGTTCTTCAATCGTCGGCAGACGCTTCTCTGCAAACTGGAACTCGTTCCAGCCTCCGACCACCCGCACCCATTGCGGTGTGGGCGTGCGATCGGCCTGTTCCTTGAGCATGCGCAGGGCATCGGCCAGGGACGGCACGCCTTCCCAGCGCAGTTCGAGGTTGTAATTCAGACCGCCACGGATCAAGTGCAGGTGGGAATCGTTGAGACCGGGAATCACCGTGCGTCCATGCAGGTCGATGATCTGCGTGCCGGGACCTTGCAGGGCCATGGCCTGGGCGTCGCTGCCGACCACCACGAAGCGCCCGTCCTTGATCGCGACGGCACTGGCCTGGGGTTTCTTGCGGTCCACCGTGTGCAAGCGGCCGTTGTACAGAATCAGGTCTGCCGGGGTGTCGGGCATGGTTTTGCTCCCTGCGAATAACGGGCTGACCCAGGCGCCGACGGCACCTGCCGAGAGGCCTTGCAGTACACGGCGACGGTTGAAGTCGTTGGGCTCGTCAGGTGGGCTCATGGCAGTGCTCTCCACTAAGATCTTCACAAAAGAAGCGAGGGCAAACAGCCGATGTCTGACGCATGCGGCCAGAAGGAATATAGTCGGCAAATCCGCAGAGAGCCGTTTTCCGAGGGCAAAAAAAACGAATCCCGCCACAAGGGGCGGGATTCGTTTGCAGCCAGACGCGCTCCCGAAAGACGGGGGCGGCGTGCTTAGCTTGGGAACAGCTCGGACAGTTTCATGGCCAGCATCATGTCGCCTTCAGCGCGCAGTTTGCCGCCCATGAACGCTTGCATGCCGTCGGTCGAACCGTCGACGATGCCTTGCAGGGTTTCGCCGTCCATTACCAGCGTGACCTGGGCGTCCGGGTTCTCGCCTTCTTGCAGTTCGCAGGTGCCGTCTTTGACGATCAGCGAGAAGTTCTTGGTGTCGTCGATGCGGAAACCGAAGACCAGGTCCAGACCGGCAGCAGCGGCTGGGTTGAACTTGGCTTTCATTGCTTGTACGGCATCAGCTACGGAGGTCATGGTTCGATCCTTTCTTGGGTAATAAGAGCTGGGTGATTACAGCCAGGGTCACAATAATCCGGACTCAGCGAAACGTGATGAGTTCCGGGGCCTTCAGCAGTTGCAGGTGTGCGTGACTGTTGAAGGAAGCCAGGGCCACCTCGCGACCACGAAACTTGAGCAGGTTGAGCGAGGTGTTGACGATTTGCCAGTTCAGTTCAAAGGCCTGCCTGGCAGGCATTTGCGTAATGAGGTGGAGCAGGGCGGTGATGGTGCCACCGGAGGTAAACACGGCGATTTTCTGGGTATTGTCGGCGTGTTCGAGCAATCGATTCAGACCGGCCTGTACGCGTTCGACGAAACCCAGCCAGCTCTCCAGGCCCGGTGTGTCGTAGGTGCCGGCGAGCCAGCGCTCGATGATCAAGGCAAAGATGCGTTGGAATTCAGCACGGTTTTGTGCGGCGTTGCGCAGGATATCCAGCGCTTGGGGCTCGTCCTCCAACATGGCCGGCAGCAGGGCACGGATCACTGCGTCGGCGTCGAATTCGTTGAAGGCGGAATCGATTTCCAGCACCGGCACCGGCACCCCGACGGCGGCGAACTGTTCCAGCGCGCTGTTGGCGGTGTGTTGCTGGCGGCGCAGGTCGCCCGACAGGCAGCGATCGAAGCTGACACCGAGTTCGGCCAGGTGCTGGCCGAGGAGTTCTGCCTGGCGAATACCGGTCGGCGACAGAACGTCATAGTCGTCTGCACCAAAGGAGGCCTGGCCATGTCGAATCAAGTAGATGCTGCCCACGTCCGCGTCATCCCGGTACGTTGAAGGTTTGGCGAGGTTATGAGGATGGCGGTGAGCTGTCAATGAAAAAACATACGCTTGTTTGAAATGCCCGTTACAGGCCTGTTGCCAGAGGTTTCACGGCTGGTCGTCTGGCCGGCGCATGGGTATGCTGGAGGTATCCCGCGCGTGTTTAATCCGCGCATTGATTGAAGGAGTCCCTGTGGAGCTTTTGTCCGAGTACGCCATTTTCCTGGCCAAGACCGTCACCTTGGTGATCGCCATTCTGGTGGTCCTGGCCAGTTTTGCGGCGTTGCGCAGCAAAGGTCGGCGCAAGTCGCCGGGCCAGCTGCAAGTCAGCAAACTCAATGATTTCTACAAGGGGCTGCGCGAACGCCTGGAGCAAACCTTGCTCGACAAGGACCAGCTCAAGGCCCTGCGCAAGTCCCAGGCTAAAACCGAGAAAAAGCAAAAGAAGAAACCTGAGGCAAAACCACGGGTGTTCGTGCTGGATTTCGACGGTGATATCAAGGCATCGGCCACTGAGAGCCTGCGCCACGAAATCACCGCGCTGCTGACTCTCGCCACACCAAAGGATGAAGTTGTGCTGCGTCTGGAAAGCGGCGGCGGCATGGTCCACAGCTATGGTTTGGCGTCTTCGCAACTGGCGCGGATTCGTGAAGCCGGCGTGCCGTTGACCGTGTGTATCGACAAGGTCGCGGCCAGTGGCGGTTACATGATGGCGTGCATCGGCGAGAAGATTATCAGCGCGCCGTTCGCGATCCTCGGCTCGATCGGCGTGGTGGCGCAGTTGCCTAACGTCAATCGCCTGCTGAAAAAACATGATATCGACTTCGAAGTCCTGACGGCCGGTGAGTACAAGCGCACCCTGACGGTATTTGGCGAAAACACCGAGAAGGGCCGGGAGAAATTCCAGGAAGACCTGGACATCACTCATCAGCTGTTCAAGAACTTCGTTTCCCGCTATCGCCCGCAACTGGCCATCGACGAAGTGGCCACCGGGGAAATCTGGCTGGGCGTCTCGGCCCTGGATAAGCAACTGGTGGATGAACTCAAGACCAGCGATGAATACCTTGCCGAACGAGCCAAGCAGTCCGAGCTCTATCACTTGCATTACGCCGAACGCAAAAGCCTTCAGGAACGCATCGGCATCGCGGCCAGCGGTTCGGTTGATCGCGTATTGCTGAACTGGTGGAGCCGCTTGACCCAGCAACGCTTCTGGTGAGCCTTTGGCGGGCGTCTCCGGAAAAAATCAAACCGCGGATTTCCGCGGTTTTTTTCGTCCGGCATTTAAGACTGTTCACTTTCCTGCGGACTCTGCGAAACGTCCGAACTGGCCTGCCGATCATTCCGACTTACGCTTGAGTCGCCGCTGGTTATTCTGGTGATTCTCAATAATTTGCAATGGAATGCACATGAATGATCACGCCCATGGCGATGCCCCAACGCCCAATGTCCTGATGCGCAACGAACTGAAGGCCGCGGTGGAAACTGCACTACCACGAACCCCCGCCCAGTTCGGCGAGCGCTTGATCAAGGAGAAGTGGGGAGCCGACATTGATCCGCAAACAGCCCTGCTGGTAACGCTCGACTATAACTACCATAGGCATCCTCCAGAGAATGGTGTCCAGCAGGGGCAGGTGGGGAGTTCCCGCACCCTGGTCCAGGCGCTGCTTGGCAATTATCAGACGGTGGGCGATGGGCGCTTCGGCGAAACGGTGTTTGGTCTGTACACACCGCCCGACATCGGGCCGTCAGTGCGCATTGTCGAGAAGGTCGATGAGTTTGCCTATGTGGGCAGTGGCAATCACGACACCTATGAAGGCATTTACCGCGCCACGGTTCCGCAATCCTATGGCCCGCACACGCAAATCAATCTGCGGCCCGCCGATTTCAAGCAGTGGGTCTGGGGGTTGTCTCTTTCTGATCGATACCAGACTTATCTTGATCAGGCCTGGCCGTCGGACGCGGTCATCGCTGCTCCCGGTCCTTATGCCCTGAGGACATCGGTCAAGGCCGCTTTCGTCATGGCTGCCCACCTGCAATATCAAGAACGGTGCCTGTCGCGAAAGGGGTTGGAACTCGCCATGCAAGCCGCCGGGTTGCCCGCCGCGCAGACCTGGGAGGCGCTGACGATCCAGCAATCGCAAGCGCCGACAAAAATGCCTCCGGGTGTCGAGGCGAGTCGGTTGAAACTATACCGTTATACAGCGACGGATATCTGGTGCTTCCAAGAGCGATCAGGTACCAGGGTGTTGCTGTACATCCCCGGCAATTCTTCGCCATTGCACGAGTTCACCGACAGTCGGCAGTTGCGCCAATGGATCGTGGCTCAGGGCAGGGCCGCCGATACGAAACATGCATTGGCGGCTCATTTCACCGAAGAGGATCGTGAGGACGGTACCTTTCATGCGGGTGTACTGACCGCGCTGGAGGGCATGGCGATTTATCCCAAAATGCACAGGCTGACGAAGAGTGCCGGGTTCTTCAACGATGATGGCCATTGGGATCCGGGCGACTACATCGAGTTTGATCGTTCACCCAGCGCAACCGATCCTTTTGCGCAGTTGGTGAATTCCATGAAGCAAGCCGCCCAGGACAGCATCAAGATCATCCGCGACGATGCCCAGGTCAACCGTGACAATCTAAGCGCTTTCGTTGAACCAGTCGTGCAATGGATCAACCGGTTCGGGCCACTGGCGTTGTTTGTGCCCGGAGGTGAGGGATTGTTGGTGCTGGCCGGGCTTATTGATGCCGGTTACGGTCTGGATGAGGTCGTCGAGGGGCAAACAGCCAGTGAGCGTTCCGAAGGCGTGACGCGAACGGTGTTCGGCTTGCTCAACGCATTGCCGCTGGTCGGGGCTGTCGCGTCGTTAGAGCGCGAAGGCGCCGAGGTCGCCGAGGTCGCCGCGCTGACCAGGACCGAGCACGAGACTGGCGAGCCTGATGTGCAACCCGGCGACAGACCGGCTAGTGATCCGTCCGTTCATATCGCTCCCCCGGAGCCGACCGCGCGGATACCGAGTCGTTTGAGCCTGCTGCGAGGGATAGGCGCCCCGGTGGACGCTTTCAGCGATGAAGTCCTGCTGCAGATCGGCAAGGTCAGCGACGTCGATGACGACATGCTGCGGATGATCCAGGCCGGTCGTCGACCTGCTCCCGTGTTGGCCGACACCATCAGCCGGTTCAGGATCGATCAGGAAGTCACGCAAGTCATCGATAAAACCCAGGCTGACTCGACACCTGTAGTCGAAGGCAGTCATTGGCATGAAGCATTGCAGGCCAGGCGAGTGGAGTTGTTCAACCGTCGTTATCAGGCACTTCAATATTCGGAGCATGAATGGGTCCGATTGTTTCAACAGCAATATCCCGGCCTGCCGAAAAGTGCGGTGGAGCAGATGCTTGATCGTTATGGAGTAGAACTGACGGCGACGCCGGATGAGATCCAGGCCAGGGACCTATTCAGGCAATTGGATAGCAAAGCCCGCCAGTATCAGCGGCATGTGCGCCTCACTCGTGCTTACGAAGGTCTTTATTTACAGTCGGTGGCCCATTCCGATTCGGACACGCTGGCTTTGCATTCGCTGAAAAACCTGCCCGGATGGCCGAAAAATCTGCGAATCGAGGTGCTCGACGGCTCGCCGCAAGGTCGGGTGCTGGATCGTTGCGGTTCCCTCGATGCCGCTCATTCTCGACGCTTGGTCAAAGTCGGTAACCATTATCAATACTTCGACGTACCCACCCAAACCCTCTTGCACACGGATTTTTACGGGGCTGTCATCGATGCGTTGTCCGGGGATGAGCGTGCGGCGCTGCAATTGCAGTCGTTGAGCCCGGCCACCGAACTGAAGCTCAATCTGCGTGACCATGCGCTATCACGCGCCGAGTTCGGCCTGGGTCTGGGCAGAATGGACGGCGGGCTACCCTTCGAAATGCACGGCTTGAGGGGCGGCGGCTTCCCGACGACCCCGCAGGGCGCGGCACTGACCCACCAGACGATGAGGCTGCAAATCACTGATATTTATCCTGATTTCAGTAATGCGCAGGCCGATGAATGGCTGCAGCATGCCGGAGAAAGCGTTCAGTCTCAGCTTGATGAATTGAAACAACAATTTGAGCAACTGAGTACGGACTTGACGGGTTGGATCGACCAGACCCTGCAGGATCTCGATGACATGGACATCGACTTTCTGGCCGCTGGCGACGAGGACGCTGTGGGCATGAATCATGCGCAAATCGCGGAGCATAACGTGACGCTGGTGCAGCAAGCGATGGAGCACGAGCGTGAGACCCGAATGGAACTGGCTGACGAGTTGATCGCTATCTGGCAAAAGTGCCCGCCGCAGGCCAATCGTCTTTATTCCGGGGAGACGTTAACGGGATACAAACTGGATCTGGACTTCGAGGACTACCACCGCTTGCCGGTCATGAACGTCAGGTTCAACGAAGTGATTGAACTGTCGATGCGCGGACTCCATCTGATTGAACGTGAGAGCTTGAACGGCTTCCTTGAGTCTTTCCCTAATCTGCGCGTCTTGAGCTTGGAAAAAGTCGATCTGCGGCTGACTGACCCGGCGGGGGAAATGGAGGGTGTTCTGCCGCCGACGATCCCGCGAATGCGCCATCTCACGACGCTGAATCTGAAAGCCACGTTTCTGAAATTCAGGGAGAACACGGCGTCGCAACTGTGTGACTTGATCAACTTGCAATCACTGGATTTAAGTGGAAACCCCTTGGGTGTTTCGCCGGTGTTGCTAGGGATGAACGAACTGCGCCGGGTGAACCTGAGGAGCACAGGGATCGGTACATGCCCGATCGGAATTCGGGACGAGCCCTACCTGATGATGCTGGACCTGAGCGATAACCGAATCACCCGGGTTCCGCCAGCGGTGGTGAGCCAGGCCGTCGCACGGGATCGAGTGAAACTCTGGGGCAACCCGCTGACGGACGAGGATACGTTGCGGCGCTTGGTCGATCATCGGCGACGCACCGGGATCAACCTGTGGTTGAGTACGCCAGGAGCCGACTATGGCAATCCGGTTGTGTGGCTACAGGAGGGCGACGAAGCACTGCAGCAAGCCAGGCGAACGATCTGGCAACATTTGGCGGCCAAGCCATCAGGCAGCCGTTTCCTGAGGCTCATCGATGGGCTCAGCCTGACGGCGGACTTTCAGGTCGCCTATCTGGCGTTGCAAGCGAGGGTCTGGCGACTGTTGAGCGAGGCGCAGGCATCGGACGAGTTGTGGAACTGGCTGAACCGGACTGTCGAGAGCACAGAGGTTGATGCTGAAAATCCGTTGGGGATGTTCATGTCGCTGGAGGATCGGGCCAGGCTTTATCGCGATTGGGTGGCGATGGGACGGCCCTTTCCAGTGATCACCGAGCAGGCCTAGAAGAGGATGGCCTTGAACCCCGCAAAGGGTTCAAGGCCTGGACATCAACGGCGACGGAACAGCGGCAGCGGTTCGTCGGTGGCGGCCTGATAGGTCACCGAGAAATCCTTGAGACCTTCAAGGGCTTCGTACGGATCTTTATCGGCACGGATCGCGAACGCATCGAAACCGCAGCGGTGCATGTAGAACAATTGATCGCGCAGCACATCACCAATTGCCCGCAGTTCGCCTTTGAAACCATAACGGTCACGCAGCAGGCGAGCATTGGAGTAGTTGCGACCATCGGTGAAGGCCGGGAAGTTCAAGGCGATGACCTTGAACTGATCCACGTCGTCACCGATTTCTTCGGCTTCTTCATCGGCATCCAGCCACACACCCAGGCCGCCATCGCGGGCCTTGAGCATACGGCTGTGTTCGCGCCACAACTGCAGCGGGACGATGTAGTCGTCGCAGTTGCTGATCTCGTCGATGTTGAAGTCCTTGGGCAGCAAGTGCCAGGTTTCGTCGACGACTTCGTTGTTCTTAATTATTCGCTGCATAGACGCGCTCCTTGAAGAGGTCGATGCCGATACGCTGATAGGTGTCGATGAAGCGCTCGTCTTCGGTACGTTGTTCGATGTACACGTCGATCAGCTTCTCGATCACGTCAGGCATGGCTTCCTGTGCGAAAGACGGGCCGAGGATCTTGCCCAGGCTCGCATCGCGACTGGCGCTGCCACCCAGGGACACCTGGTAGAACTCTTCGCCTTTCTTGTCCACCCCGAGAATGCCGATGTGGCCGACGTGGTGGTGACCACAGGCGTTCATGCAGCCGGAGATGTTCAGGTCCAGCTCGCCAATGTCGAACAGGTAATCCAGGTCGTCGAAACGGCGCTGGATCGATTCGGCGATCGGGATCGATTTGGCGTTGGCCAGGGAGCAGAAATCGCCGCCCGGGCAGCAGATGATGTCGGTCAGCAAGCCGATGTTCGGTGTGGCGAAACCTTGCTTGCGCAACTCGCCCCACAGGGTGAACAACTGGCTCTGCTCGACATCGGCCAAAATGATGTTCTGCTCGTGGGAGGTGCGCAGCTGACCGAAGCTGTAACGATCGGCGAGGTCGGCAACGGCATCGAGCTGCTTGTCGGTGATGTCGCCCGGCGCAACACCGGTCGGCTTCAGGGACAGGGTCACGGCAACGTAACCCGGCTTTTTGTGAGCCAGGGTATTGCGGGTGCGCCAGCGAGCGAAGCCCGGGTGTTCTTTATCGAGTTCGGCCAACGCCAAGGTCTGGTTGTCCAGAGCCTTGTAGTCCGGATCGACGAAGTGTTTGGCCACGCGATGCACTTCGGCCTCGGTCAACGTGGTCTGGCCACCGCGAAGGTGCTCCATTTCCGCGTCGACTTTCTGTGCGAACACTTCAGGCGTCAGGGCTTTGACCAGAATCTTGATCCGCGCCTTGTACTTGTTGTCGCGACGACCGTAGCGGTTGTAGACCCGCAGGATGGCGTCGAGATAGCTCAACAGATCCTGCCATGGCAGGAATTCGTTGATAAACGCGCCCACCACCGGCGTACGGCCCAGGCCGCCACCGACCAGCACACGGAAACCCAGTTCGCCCGCGGCGTTGTGCACCGGCTCAAGGCCAATGTCATGGACTTCGATGGCCGCACGGTCGGATGTCGAACCGTTGATGGCGATTTTGAACTTGCGCGGTAAATAAGCGAATTCCGGGTGGAACGTAGTCCACTGACGGACGATTTCGCACCATGGACGCGGGTCGATCAACTCATCGGCCGCGACACCCGCGAACTGGTCGGTGGTGACGTTGCGCAGGCAGTTGCCGCTGGTCTGGATCGCATGCATCTGCACGGTTGCCAGTTCAGCCAGGATGTCCGGGATGTCTTCCAGGGCCGGCCAGTTGAACTGCACGTTCTGCCGGGTACTGATGTGGGCGTAGCCCTTGTCATAGTCGCGGGCAACTTTGGCCATCATTCGCGTCTGGCGCGAAGTCAGTTGGCCATAAGGCACCGCCACCCGCAGCATCGGCGCGAAGCGCTGGATATAAAGGCCATTTTGCAGGCGCAGGGGGCGGAATTCTTCTTCGCTCAGCTCGCCTGCCAGATAGCGTCGGGTCTGATCACGGAACTGCTTGACGCGGTCCTCGATGATCCGCTGATCGTACTCGTCGTATACGTACATATAAGTCCTGTTCTCAGGCTTGGGCCGGTCGGATCCAGTTGCGTTTTTCGCTTGCTGAAGTCTCCGATACTGCCTCGGCAATTCTGCGCGCACGGCCGCGCACTCCCAACGGAGCGGACGCAAGATACCAGTTTGCAGTTATGCGCAAAAGTGATGTTTGAGTATATGTAAAGAACCAAAACGACTAATGAAACTTATCGAGATAAAACCCCCATTTGTGGTGCGGGCAATCATCGTCTTAACTGTGCTCGAGTCTTTATGCAATCACCGATAAAACCGACAAGAGGCGATGCAATGAGCAACCCAACCAAAGCAGGGAAAAGCGATAGCACGGTCGATGCCTGGGCGATTTTGTTCCTGATCATCCTGGTCGTGGGCACGGCGGTGTTCTGGGTCAGCCATCAATAAACGACCCCGTCCGGGCCCGGCGCCGACGATTGTCGGACAAAATCCGGAATAAGCACCGTTCCAAGGAACTTCGCTGGCTATAATGCGCAGCGGATTTTCGGGGGCTCGGACGTTTAATGTTGAAGTTCTTCTGTGGGGTAGTGCTGGCGCTTGGTACGGTCTTGGGATCGTGTGCCCAGGCGGCGTCCGTATTGTTCCTCAATCCAGGAACCACCCAAGAGGTCTTCTGGGTCAGTTACTCGCAGTTCATGCAGGCAGCGGCCAAGGATCTGGGCATGGATTTGCACATTCAGTATTCCGAGCGAAACGCTGAAACCACACTCAAGCAGGCCCGCGAAGCCCTGCAAGGGCCGAATCGACCGGACTATCTGGTGTTCGTCAACGAACTGTACGTTGCGCCCGAAATCCTGCGCCTGGCCCAAGGCAGCGGTGTGAAGCTGTTTTTGGTCAACAACGGCCTGACCGCGGACCAGATGCGCCTGCTCGGCGCCCAGCCGGACAAGTATCCCGACTGGTTGGGCAGCCTGGTGCCCAACAATGAGGAGGGCGGCTACTTGATGCTCAAGGAGCTTATTCGCCTGCATCCCCCGGTCGCGCCCGGTCAGGTCATTGATCTCGTGGCCTTTTCTGGCCTGAAGCTCACGCCAGCCGCGCAACAGCGTGAGCAGGGCATGATGCGGGCATTGGCCGAACACCCTGAAGTACGGTTGCGCCAGTTGGTCTATGGCAGCTGGACCCGCGAGCGCGCCTATGAACAGGCCAGCTTATTGTTCAAGCGTTATCCGCAAACGTCGCTGGTCTGGTCGGCCAACGATGAAATGGCCTTTGGCGCCATGCAGGCTTACGCCGAAACCGGAGGTCAGCCTGGCAAGGACGTGCTGTTCAGCGCCATCAACAATTCACCGGCCGCGTTACGGGCGCTGTTGGAAGGGCGGTTGAGTGTGCTGTTGGGCGGGCACTTCACTCTGGGTGGTTGGGCTCTGGTGCAACTGCATGACTACGACCAGGGGGTGGATGTCAGCCAGTACGGTGGGCGCGACCGGCAGATTCCGTTGTTGCAGCTGATCGATCACGCACAAGCCAAGCGATTGCTGGCTTTGAGTACTACTCAGGATTACGGTGTGGATTTCCAGAAACTCTCGGCCAAAGGGCGGCCGGCGTCGTATCGCTACCCGTTCAGCCTGCAAGCCCTGATGCACTGAGCTGGTTCAGATACCCGCCAGATGCACCACCAGTTTGACGATGCCAAACAGTGTCAACGCGAACACTGCCGTGAACAGGATCCCCAAAATCACGAAATGGCTCGGCTTGCCGTGAGTGAAGTCGCGTGCCCGGTTCTTCCCGCTCTGCACCCCGAACGCGGCAGCCAGCACGCTGTGCAGCATCTGCCAGAAGGTCGGCGGTTTGTTGTTGTCGACTGGGTCGTCCATAAATCCCCCGTCATCAATGCATGAGAGGTAAGCATAGCCAATCCACCCAGTCCTGTAGGAGCGAGGCTTGCCCGCGAAGAACGATGACGCGGTCTCACAGGGAAACCGCGTCATCGTTCATCGCGGGCAAGCCACGCTCCCACAGGGGAGGGGGTTAATTGTCATAACCCAGATTCGGCGCCAGCCACCGCTCGGTCACGCTCAACTCCTGACCTTTGCGCGAGGTGTAACTCTGCACCTGATCCTTGTCGATCTTGCCCACGGCGAAATACTGCGCCTGCGGGTGAGCGAAGTACCAGCCGCTGACCGCTGCCGCCGGGAACATGGCGTAGTGCTCGGTGAGAAACACGCCGCTGCGGCCGGCCTTGAGTTCTTCCGCTTCCGGGTCCAGCAGCTTGAACAGCGTGGCTTTCTCGGTGTGATCCGGGCACGCCGGGTAGCCCGGAGCAGGGCGGATGCCGGTGTATTGCTCTTTGATCAACGCCTCGTTGTCCAGCGTCTCGTCCTTGGCGTAGCCCCAGTAGTCTTTACGCACCTGTTGGTGCAGCCACTCGGCACAGGCCTCGGCCAAGCGGTCGGCCAGGGCCTTGACCATGATCGAGTTATAGTCGTCGCCCGCATCCTGATAGGCCTTGGCCACTTCTTCGGCGCCGATCCCGGCGGTGGTGATGAAGCCACCCACGTAGTCGGTCACGCCGCTGTCTTTGGGCGCAACGAAGTCGGCCAGGGAGAAGTTCGGCTTGCCGTCGGTCTTGATGATTTGCTGGCGCAAATGATGCAGCTTGGCCAAAGGCTTGCCGTCATCGCCGTAGACTTCGATGTCATCGTCACGCACCTGATTGGCCGGCCAGAAACCGAACACCGCACGGGCGCTGATGAGTTTTTCGTCGATCAGCTTGGCGAGCATTTCCTGTGCATCGGCGTACAGCGCGGTGGCGGCTTCACCGACCACTTCGTCCTGGAGGATGCGCGGGAATTTACCGGCCAGGTCCCAGGAGATGAAAAACGGCGTCCAGTCGATGTATTCGGCCAAAACCTTCAGGTCGATGTTGTCCAGCACCTTGGCGCCGGTGAACGTCGGTTTGACCGGTTCGTAGCTGCCCCAGTCAAACTGCGGCTTCTTGGCGATGGCCACCGGGTAGCTCAGGCGCTCGGTACGGGCGCTGCGGTTGGCGGTGCGCTCGCGAACGTCGATGTATTCCAGGCGAGTCTTCTCGACGAAACCGGCCTTCAGTTCCTTGGACAGCAACTGCGTCGCCACGCCCACGGCGCGGGAGGCGTCGGTGACGTAGATCACCGCGTCGTTGCTGTACTTGGGTTCGATCTTCACCGCCGTGTGCGCCTTGGACGTGGTCGCGCCACCGATCATCAACGGCAGATGGAAGTCCTGACGCTGCATCTCGCGGGCCACGTGAACCATTTCGTCCAGCGAAGGCGTGATCAAACCGGACAGGCCGATGATGTCGCATTTCTGTTCTTTGGCGACTTGCAGGATCTTCTCCGCCGGCACCATCACGCCGAGGTCGACGATGTCATAGCCGTTGCAGCCCAGCACCACGCCGACGATGTTCTTGCCGATGTCATGCACGTCGCCCTTGACCGTAGCCATGAGGATCTTGCCCTTGGCTTCCGGCTTGTCGCCTTTTTCCAGTTCGATGAACGGGATCAAGTGGGCCACGGCCTGCTTCATGACGCGGGCGGATTTCACCACCTGCGGCAGGAACATTTTACCGGCGCCGAACAGGTCGCCGACGATGTTCATGCCGGACATCAGCGGGCCTTCGATCACTTCGATCGGGCGAGCAAAGGACAGGCGCGACTCTTCGGTGTCTTCGACGATGTGGGTGGTGATGCCCTTGACCAGCGCATGTTCCAGACGCTTGTTGACGTCCCAGTTGCGCCACTCTTCGGTCTCGGCTTCCTTGACGCTGCCGTCGCCCTTGTATTTGTCGGCGATGGCGAGGAGGGCGTCGGTGCCTTCCGGGGTGCGGTTGAGGATCACGTCTTCGACGGCGTCGCGCAGTTCCGCCGGAATCTGGTCGTAGATCTCCAGTTGACCGGCGTTGACGATGCCCATGGTCAGGCCATTACGGATCGCATACAGCAGGAACACCGAGTGAATCGCCTCACGCACCGGGTTGTTGCCACGGAACGAGAACGACACGTTCGACACGCCGCCGGAAGTCAGGGCGTACGGCAGTTCATCGCGGATGTAGGCACAGGCGTTGATGAAGTCCACAGCGTAGTTGTTGTGTTCTTCGATGCCGGTGGCCACGGCGAAGATGTTCGGGTCGAAGATGATGTCTTCCGGCGGGAATCCGACTTCGTTGACCAGAATGTCGTAGGAGCGTTTGCAGATTTCTTTCTTGCGCGCTTCGGTGTCGGCCTGGCCGGCTTCGTCGAAAGCCATCACCACCACGGCGGCGCCGTAGCGCTTGCACAGTTTGGCGTGATGAATGAACTGCTCGACGCCTTCTTTCATGCTGATCGAGTTGACGATGCCCTTGCCCTGGATGCATTTGAGGCCGGCTTCGATCACTTCCCATTTTGAGGAGTCGATCATGATCGGGACGCGGGAGATGTCCGGTTCACCGGCAATCAGATTGAGGAAGGTCACCATGGCCTTCTTCGAATCGAGCATCCCTTCGTCCATGTTGATGTCGATCACCTGGGCGCCGGCTTCGACCTGTTGCAGGGCGACTTCCAGGGCTTCGGTGTAGTTATCTTCACGGATCAGGCGGGCGAACTTGGCGGAACCGGTGATGTTGGTCCGCTCGCCGACGTTGACGAACAACGAACTGCGATCAATGGTGAACGGTTCCAGGCCCGACAGACGGCAAGCCTTGGGAATGTCCGGAATCTCGCGCGGCGCATAACCGGCCACCGCTTTGGCGATGGCTTCGATGTGGCCCGGCGTGGTGCCGCAGCAGCCGCCGACGATGTTGAGGAAGCCGCTTTGGGCGAATTCTTCGATGACCTTGGCGGTTTCCGATGGCAGCTCGTCGTACTCGCCGAATTCGTTCGGCAGGCCGGCGTTCGGGTGCGCCGACACGTAGGTGCTGGCCTTGTTCGACAGTTCTTCCAGGTATGGGCGCAGTTCACTGGCGCCAAGAGCGCAGTTCAGGCCGACCGAGATCGGCTTGGCGTGGGCCACGGAGTTCCAGAACGCTTCGGTGGTCTGGCCGGAGAGGGTGCGGCCAGAGGCGTCGGTGATGGTGCCGGAAATCATGATCGGCAACTCGACGCCTAACTCTTCGTAAACACCCTGCACGGCGAAGATCGCAGCCTTGGCGTTGAGGGTGTCGAAGATGGTTTCGATCAGGATCAGGTCGGCGCCGCCTTCGATCAGGCCTTTGGTGGCCTCGGTGTAGTTTTCCACCAGTTCATCGAAGGTCACGTTGCGGTAGCCGGGGTTATTCACGTCAGGCGACAGCGAGCAGGTGCGGCTGGTAGGACCGAGCACGCCAGCGACAAAACGCGGCTTGTCCGGGGTTTCCAGGGTCTTGGCGTCCGCCACCTTGCGCGCCAGGCGTGCCCCTTCTACGTTGAGTTCGTACGCCAGGCCCTGCATGCCGTAGTCGGCCTGGGACACCTGGGTGGCGTTGAAAGTGTTGGTTTCCAGAATGTCGGCGCCGGCATCCAGGTAGGCTTTTTCAATAGCGCCAATCACGTCGGGACGCGTCAGCACCAACAGGTCGTTGTTGCCTTTGACATCGCTCGGCCAGTCGGCGAAGCGTTTGCCACGGTAATCCTGCTCCTCGAGCTTGTAGCTCTGGATCATCGTACCCATGCCGCCATCGAGAATCAGGATGCGCTCTTTGAGGGCGTGCTTGAGAGCTTGAAGGCGAACGCTGCGATCGGACATTTGGACTACTCGGTAAGGCCATGACGAAGGGGCGGGATAATAACAAACCTGTGCGCTTTTGGAGCATGTGCGGGTTTTGCATGAATATCGTTCATGTTGGTGCGCAGGCCAGACCGGTAGAATCGCGGCGTTTTCTCATGATCAGGACCAGGGATATGTCGTATCGCGTCGTCACCAGCCTATTGATGCTGTTTTTAAGCGGGGGCGCCGCTGCACAAGGTCCGGATATTTCCTACGTCCGCGATATTCAACCGATCTTCACCGAAAAGTGCGTGGCCTGCCATGCCTGCTACGACTCCGCCTGTCAGCTCAATCTGGGCAGTGGCGAAGGGGCGGCCCGAGGCGCGACGAAGGCGCCTGTCTATGACGGCGAGCGCCGCCAGGCCGCAATGCCGACCCGGTTGTTTTATGACGCCTTTGGCAAACGTGCCTGGCAGCAAAAGGGCTTTTATTCGGTGCTTGACGCTCAGGGCAGCCAGGCGGGGTTGATGGCCCGTATGCTGGAACTGGGCCACAAAACGCCGTTGCAACCCAATGCCAAGCTACCGGAAGAGATTGTCCTGGGGCTGAACCGGGAAACCATGTGCGCCATGCCGACGGAGTTCGACGGCTACGCCAGTTCCCACCCGAAAGAGGGCATGCCGCTGGCGGTCACCGGCCTGACCGATCAGCAGTACCAGACGCTGCAACGCTGGCTGGCCTCCGGTGCGCCGATTGATGAGCAGGGCCTGGTGCCCAGCGCCAAGGAAGCCTTGCAGGTGGTGCAGTGGGAAAACCTGCTCAATGCGCCGGGCGCCCGGGAGAGTCTGGTCGGGCGCTGGTTGTTCGAGCACTGGTTCCTGGCGCACATCTATTTCAAGGACAGCGAGCCAGGGCATTTCTTTCAGTGGGTACGTTCGCGCACGCCGACGGGGCAGCCCATTGACTTGATCAACACCCGCCGGCCGAATGACGATCCGGGTACTCAGGTTTACTACCGTTTGTGGCCGGTGCAAGGCGTGATCGTGCACAAGACCCACATCACCTATCCGCTGAGCGCGGCGAAGATGGCGCGGGTCAAAAGCCTGTTTTACAGCGGCAACTGGCAGGTCGACGCTTTGCCGGGTTACGGGCCGGAGCGACGGGCCAATCCGTTCACGACCTTTGAGGCAATCCCGGCTCAGGCGCGTTACCAGTTCATGCTCGATAACGCCGAATACTTCGTGCGCACCTTTATTCGTGGTCCGGTCTGCCGTGGCCAGATCGCCACCGACGTGATCCGCGACAACTTCTGGGCGCTGTTCCAGGCCCCGGAGCATGACCTTTACATCACCGACCCGAACTATCGTGGCCAGGCCACGCCGTTGCTGGCGATGCCAGGGCAGAACGATGACGTCGGCAGTGTTCTGAGCCTGTGGCACGACTACCGCGACAAACGCAACGAATATGAAGCCCTGCGCCGGGACAGCTACGCCGATCTGCCGGCACCGAGCTGGTCGACTCTGTGGGCCGGCAATGACAACGCGTTGCTGAGCATCTTCCGGCACTTCGACAGCGCCTCGGTGAACAAGGGCCTGATCGGTGACGTGCCGCAGACAATGTGGCTATTCGATTACCCGTTGCTGGAACGCACTTATTACCAGTTGGCGGTCAACTTCGATGTGTTTGGCAACGTGTCCCATCAGGCCCAGACTCGCTTGTACTTCGACCTGATCCGCAACGGTGCCGAGCAGAACTTCCTGCGTTTGATGCCGGCCGACTCACGGGACGGCTTCCTCGACGATTGGTATCAGAACAGCGGCCAGTTCAAGATGTGGCTGGATTATGAGTACATAGACAACGACAAACCAACGGCGCTGACGCTGGACGAAAAGGACCCGAAACGCGATTTTACCCTGCAATTGCTGGCCCGGTACGGCGAGCTCAACGCCAAATCAGACCCGATCAACCGCTGCGATGGCGCTTATTGCTCGCGGCCGAACATCGATCTGGCGTTGCAGAACGCCGAACAGGCCTTGAGCCGCCTGACTTCACGTCCGGCCGCCGGTTTGAAAGTCATCGATCTGTTGCCGGAAGCCACGATGTTGCGCATCGAGACCCAAAGCGGCAAGCGCGAGGTCTACAGCCTGCTGCGCAACCGCGCCCACAGCAACGTGGCGTTCCTGCTCGGTGAGTCATTGCGCTATCAGCCGGGGCTCGACACGTTGACGATTTATCCGGGTGTGCTCAGCAGCTATCCGAACTTCATGTTCAACATCCCGGCCGGCCAAGTGCCCGCGTTCGTCGACGAGATGGAAAGCGCGAAGGACGCCGCCGGTTTCGAGAAAATCGTCGAACGCTGGGGCATTCGCCGCAGCCATCCGCAGTTCTGGCAGTACTTCCATGATCTGAGCCGCTACATCCACGACACAGATCCGGTGGAAGAGGGCGTGCTGGACATGAATCGCTACGAGAATCTCTGATACTCGCCACCCACATCGTTGTGGGAGCTGGCTTGCCAGCGAAAAGGCCATCACATTCGGGATGGATGTTGACTGCGCTGACGCCTTCGCTGGCAAGCCAGCTCCTACAGGGGATCAGCGCATCTTTCCTGACAAAAATACTGGGACTTTGTGCTGCGCGATGATTGGCGTAAACTGCGTCCAAGCCTGCGAGGAGTTTCCATGACCGCTATTACCATTACCGACGCCGCCCATGATTACCTGGCTGATCTGCTCTCCAAGCAGAACACCCCGGGTATCGGCATCCGCGTCTTTATCACCCAGCCTGGCACCCAGTACGCCGAAACCTGCATTGCCTACTGCAAGCCGGGCGAAGAAAAACCCGAAGACACCGCGCTGGGGCTGAAAAGCTTCACCGCGTACATCGACCACTTCAGCGAAGCATTCCTGGACGATGCGGTAGTCGACTACGCCACCGACCGCATGGGCGGACAGCTGACCATCAAGGCGCCAAACGCCAAAGTCCCGATGGTCAACGCAGACAGCCCGGTCAACGAGCGCATCAACTACTACCTGCAAACCGAAATCAACCCGGGACTGGCCAGCCACGGCGGTCAGGTCAGCCTGATCGACGTGGTCGAAGACGGCATTGCCGTACTGAAATTCGGCGGCGGTTGCCAGGGCTGCGGCCAGGCAGACGTCACCCTGCGCGAAGGCATCGAGCGCACCTTGCTCGAGCGTATTCCCGAGCTCAAGGGCGTTCGTGACGTGACCGACCACACGCAGAAAGAAAACGCCTACTACTAAGGTGTTCGCTGCAAACATAAAAAAACGGTGCCCCGTGAGCACCGTTTTTTTATGGGTGATCGATAACCTGTTTGATCGTTCCCCACGCTCTGCGTGGGAATGCAGCCCGGGACGCTCCGCGTCCCAAGAGCGGACGCAGAGCGTCCATTGAGGCGTTCCCACGCAGAGCGTGGGAACGATCAGTAGAGCCTCTATGGGCGATACAAATGCGCATGCCCCGCGCGATACAACGACGATTCACTGAAGTGATCGCTACCCAACACCCGGCCCACCAGAATCAACGCCGTGCGGCGAAATCCCTTGGCTTGAACCTTCTCGGCAATATCCGCCAGCGTCCCCACCACCCAATCCTGATCCGGCCAGGTCGCCCGATGAATCACCGCAATCGGGCAATCGGCGCCATAGTGCGGCAGTAATTCGGCAAGGATCTTCTCCAGATGATTGACCCCCAAGTGAATTGCCATGGTCGCCCCATGCTGCGCCAGACTACCGAGCTCTTCACCGGCTGGCATCGCGGTCTTGTCGGCGTAACGGGTCAGAATCACGCTCTGTGACACGTCCGGCAAGGTCAATTCAGCACCCAAAAGCGCCGCGCAGGCAGCGGTGGCGGTGACGCCGGGAATGATTTCGAAAGGGATGCCGAATTCACGCAGGTAGCGAATCTGCTCACCAATCGCGCCATACAGGCTCGGGTCGCCGGAATGTACCCGGGCCACGTCCTGGCCGTTGGCATGGGCAGTCTTGATCAGCTCGATGATCTGTTCCAGGTGCAATTCGGCACTGTTGACCACCTGTTCGGCCCGGTGGCCCTCCAGCACGGCGGCGGGGACCAGGGAGCCGGCATAGATGATGACCGGGCAGCTACGAATCAGCCGCTGGCCTTTGACGGTGATCAGTTCCGGGTCGCCGGGGCCTGCGCCAATGAAGTAGACGGTCATCGTCGTTTCCTGTCAGAAAAAGGGTATGGGCACGCTTCAGATGAAGATTGCTCATGATCGAAGGCGGGGATTATCGGGGATTTTATGCGACGCTGGCCAATGCGAGGGTGGCCTGGGCGTATTTTTGTCGTGGAATCAGCAACTTTGCCGGTGCCTGAGCCAGTTGTTCGGCCAGTGCCAGCGCGGCACTTTCCGCTACGCCGTAACAGCCTGTGCGTTCGAACGCGATGTCGGAGTGGTGGCTGAGTTGCGGTTCATAACCGGCCAATTGTTCGCTGCTGAAATACATCAACGGCAATGCCAGCTGTTCGGCCAGTTCGATCAGGGCGGGCTCTTCACGCTTCAGGTCGATACTGGCCAGGGCCTTGATCTCACGAAGCTCGATTTGATGGGCCTGTAACGCCTGATCAAGTAGCGCCCGCAGCGTGCTGACAGGGCAGCCGCGCTGGCAGCCCAGGCCGACCACTAAGGTCGGCGCTGCGCTGACGTCCGTCATGCGGAGTAATGGCCATCGCTTTTGCGGCGGAACAACCAGGCGCTGATCAGGCCCAGGGCCAGCCAGAACGCCATGTTGGTCAGCTGCGAAGCGATTTTGAATTGCGCTTCCAGGGCTTGCGGCGCCAGCATCGAATGCACTTCCGGTTGCGGCGCGCCGATCACATGAGGCACAGCCAGAATCGCCACGCCGAGGATCTTCATCAGCCAGTGGCGGCTGAACACGATCAGCGCGATGCCGACAGCGGTGGACGCGGCAGTGCCAATCCACCAGATCTGCCGTTGCGCCAGATCCGCCGCGGCAGTGCCCGGCAGCTCAGGTGGCAGGCCGAGGGTTGGCGCCAGCACGAACGTCGCATAACCGGCCAGACCCCAGAGCAGGCCTTGGGAGGTACGGCGTGGAGCGCGCAAGGTGTAGAGACCTGCCAGCATCAGGGCGAAACCGACCGCTACCACCAGATTGCCGCCGGTGGTCGACAGCACGCGCTGCCAGCCGTCTTCCGGCTCCCAGGCTTGCGCATCGTGAGTATGAGCGGTGACAGCGCCAGCGGCGTGCTCGTGGATTTCAACAGCGGCCGGCTCGGATTTTTCGTAGGTCTCGGCTTGCAAGATCAGCGGAGCCACCCAGAAGCTTTGCAGCAGGGTCAATAGCAGGGCGGCCAGCAGCCCGGTGAAACCTGCGGTTTGCGCAATACGCTTGATCATGTCAGCAGGTCTCAATGGCACGGAAAGGCGGAACTGTGACGGGTATCGTGCGCGGCATTGTGTACTGCTTCGATGTGCGAGAAACCGGCGAAATACACCAGGCACGCGCCAAGGATCGACGCACAAAAAGCGGCGGTCAGGCGTTGGCTCAAGGTTGAAGTGGTGCTGGCGGTGCTACTGGCGGTACTGCTGATGATCGACATGGCGCTTCCCTCTGGTCTGTCAGCGGGTGAATAGAGCGCATGAAAACCTCCGCATACCGAGACACGCAGAGATTTCGAACAGCGCCCGCCCACCGCGGGTTTGTTATTCAGTGAACGTAAAAGTCACTTTGTGTTGCGGGCCGGTCTCCGGGCTCGCGAGGGGCAGGGCTTGCGCCGACACCTGCAAGCATCACCTTCCCATGCCCTATGTGGGCACAGTGGATCTGACGCTTCACTCGCTTACCGTTGCGGGGGCAGCACCGGACTGACATGGCTTTAGAGTAAAGCACATGATTCACCGGTTTCCCGTTTCACCCTGTGAAGGGCACCCGTAACAAGGCGTGTAGGAGAGCATGGGCGGGGGTTGGGCGTCAATTGGCATGGGTTCTCAATTGGTGACCGAGGTGAGGCCTTCGCGGGCAAGCCTCGCTCCTACAGGAATAGCGTCGATCGCATAAATTGTGGGCGACCACATTCTGTAGGAGCGAGGCTTGCCCGCGAAGGCGTCCTGTCCGTCACCACAGATCTCTGCGCGGACATTGACCCGCCCCCACACGATGCGTAGCCTTGCGCTTTCGAGGTTCTTCGGTGTCTGCCGAAGCTAAGAAGGGAACGCGGTCGATGCCGCGGCTGCCCCCGCAACTGTGAACGGTGATGTTCGCTGCCACGCCACTGCAAGCCCTGATCCATCAGGTTCGCGGGAAGGCGCAGCAAACGCCAGTCGAACGATTGGCACACCGTCAGCCAGGAGACCTGCCTCGACACAGATTCTCACTTTCAACCGGGCGGGGTGATCCGGTGGCGAAACTCTTGCGCGCGCGCACCTGCCGCAGCGATTGTCGTCCCGTATGCCCGCCACCTTGCCAAAGGGCATCCGATGAAAACACTGGCCAAACTCCCCGTCACCATCGTTACCGGCTTCCTCGGCTCGGGCAAAACCACCTTGCTGCGGCACATGCTCGACAACGCTCAGGGCCGCCGTATCGCGGTGATCGTCAACGAGTTCGGCGAGCTGGGCATCGACGGTGAAATCCTCAAGCAGTGCTCGATCGGTTGCACCGAAGAAGAAGCCAACGGTCGCGTCTACGAACTGGCCAATGGCTGCCTGTGCTGCACGGTTCAGGAAGAATTCTTCCCGGTGATGCGCGAACTGGTCGCGCGTCGCGGCGACCTCGACCACATCCTCATCGAAACGTCGGGCCTGGCCCTGCCAAAGCCTTTGGTTCAAGCCTTCCAATGGCCAGAAATCCGCAGCGCCTGCACGGTTGACGCGGTGATCACCGTGGTCGACAGCCCGGCCGTCGCAGCTGGCACCTTCGCTGCGTTCCCGGATAAGGTCGACGCCATGCGCAAACTCGACCCGAACCTGGACCACGAATCGCCGCTGCACGAGCTGTTCGCCGACCAACTGGCCAGCGCCGACCTGGTGATCCTCAACAAGGCCGACCTGATCAGCGCTGAAGACCTGGCCCGTGTACGCCTGGAAGTCGCCGAAGAACTGCCGCCAGCGGTGAAAGTCATCGAAGCCAGCAGCGGTCGTCTGCCACTGGACGTGCTGATCGGCCTCGGCGCCGGTTCCGAAGAACACATCGACAGCCGCCACAGCCATCACGATCATCACCATGAAGGTGAAGATGACCATGACCATGACGCGTTCGATTCCATCTCTATTGAGCTGCCGCAAGCCGACGAAAGCCTGCTGATGGATGCACTGACTCAATTGGTGGTTCAGCACGGCATTCTTCGGGTGAAAGGTTTTGCAGCGGTGCCGAACAAGCCGATGCGCCTGCTGATCCAGGGCGTGGGCACGCGTTTCGACAAGCACTTCGACCGTCAGTGGGGCGCTGAAGAAGCGCGCACCACCCGTCTGGTGTTGATCGGTCAGGATCTGGACGCCGCTACGCTCGAAGCGCAATTGCGCGCTGCGCTCAGCGTTTAAACCATGCACCTGCTCAGGACCCAGCCCGGCGGTTTCGTGTCGGATGACAACATTGCCGACCTTGGACAAACCCCCGCCGAGCTGGTGATCCTGTGCAGCGGCGATTCCAGCCTGGCGTTGCTCGCCGAAGCGGCGCAGCAGTTGCCCGAGGATTACCCGAGCGTGCGCCTGGCCAACCCGATGCAGGTGCAGAATCACGCCTCGGTCGATCTCTACGTCGACGAAGTGCTGCGCCACGCCAAAGTGATTTTGATCTCGCTGCACGGTGGCATCGCCTATTGGCGTTACGGCATCGAGCGTCTGGTGGAATTGTCCGAGCGCGGCGTGCAGCTGATTCTGGTGCCGGGGGATGATCGTCCGGACCCGGAACTCAGTGAACTGAGCACCGTAACCGCGCAAGACCGCGACCGGCTCTGGCAGTTTTTACGCCAGGGCGGCATGAGCAATGCCCTGGATTTTTTCCGCTGCCTGGCCAATCGCTGGCTGGATCGCGATTACGCGTGGGCCGAGCCACAAACGCTGCCACGCACGGCGATTTACCACCCGCAAAAAAGCCCCGCTGAACTGAGTGATTGGCAAGCCGACTGGCAAGCTGATCAACCGGTGGCGGCGGTGCTGTTCTATCGCTCGCATTTGCAGGCGGCGAACACTGGTTTCATCGACATTTTCTGCCAGCGCTTGCAGACAGCGGGATTGAACCCGTTGCCGATTGCGCTGGCCAGTTTGAAAGAGCCCGGTTGCCTGACGGTGGTTGAGGACCTGCTGGATGAAGTCGAAGCGGGGGTGATTCTCAACACCACCGGTTTCGCCCAATCCAGCCCTGAGGCACCGCATTTGCGACCGTTTCGCCGCAACATTCCGGTGATCCAGGCAATCTGCGCCCAGGACAATGAACCTGGCTGGCGCGCCAGCGAACAGGGCCTCGGTCCCCGCGATCTGGCAATGCACATCGCATTGCCAGAGCTGGACGGGCGGATCATCAGCCGACCGATCAGTTTCAAGGACCTGGCCTGGCGCAGTGAGCGCAGTCAGTCCGACGTGGTTTGCTACCGGCCTGCACCTGAGCGCATGGATTTTGTCGCCGAACTGGCGCGGCGCTGGATCGATCTGGCGCGTGTGCCCAACGGCGAAAAACGCATCGCCCTGATCCTCGCCAACTACCCGACTCGCGATGGGCGTATCGGCAACGGCGTGGGACTCGACACACCGGCTGCGGCATTGAACATCCTGCGCGCGCTGCACGCCGAAGGTTATCCGTTGCCGGCCGAGTTGCCGGACAGCGGCACCGCATTGATCCAGCAATTGCTCGGCGGCGTCAGCAACGACCTCGACACCCTCGACCAGCGTCCCTGCCATCAAAGCCTCGCGCTGGACGACTACAACCGGATGTTCAACGCCTTGCCCGAGGCCAATCGCCAAGCCGTGCTGGGACGTTGGGGCTCGCCCGAAAACGATCCAATGTTCCGTGGCGGACGAATGATGATCGCCGGTCTGCGCTTCGGCCTGACTTTCGTCGGCATTCAACCGGCCCGGGGTTATCAGGTGGATCCGAGCGCGGTGTATCACGATCCGGACCTGGTGCCGCCTCACGGCTATCTCGCGTTCTACTTCTGGTTGCGCAACACCTACGGCGCTCATGGCGTGATCCACGTCGGCAAGCATGGCAACCTCGAATGGCTACCGGGCAAGGGTGTCGGGCTGTCGGAAAACTGCTGGCCTGACGCCTTGCTCGGGCCGCTGCCGAACATCTATCCGTTTATCGTCAACGACCCGGGCGAGGGCGCCCAGGCCAAGCGTCGCACCCAAGCGGTGATCATCGATCACCTGATGCCGCCGCTGACCCGCGCTGAAACCTACGGTCCGTTGCGCAATCTCGAATTGTTGGCGGACGAATATTACGAAGCGCAATTGCTCGATCCGCGCCGCGCCCGGGAACTGCAGCGCGATATTCTGCAATTGGTGCGCGACACACACATCGACTGTGAACTGCAACTGGACGAGAAACTCGACAGCGATGCCGACGCGGCGATCTGGTTGCCGCGCCTGGACACGTACCTGTGCGACTTGAAGGAGTCGCAGATCCGCGATGGCCTGCACGTGTTTGGCGAGTCGCCGACCGGGCGGTTGCGCATCGACACTTTATTGGCCTTGTTGCGTATTCCTCGCGGCGACGGCCGCGGGGCGCAATCGAGCTTGCTGCGGGCGCTGGCCAAGGCGTTCGAGCTGGGCTTCGATCCGCTGGATTGCGTTTTGGCCGAGCCCTGGAACGGTCCTCGACCGGACGCATTGCTGTCGGTCAGCGATGAACTGTGGCGTACGGCGGGGGATACCCGTGAACGTCTGGAACTGTTTGCCGCGCAGTTGATTTCGCAGACTTTGAATGCCGAGGTTGAACTACTTAACAATCCTCAAGCCATGCCCGAACCCTGTGGGAGCCAGCTCCCTCACCACAAGGGCTCGCTCCCACAGGAGGGTGGTTGGTCGGAGGTGAGCGCAATCATCGAGAGCCTGCGCGACGTCGTTGCCCCACGTCTGGACGCCTGCGGCCCCGCAGAAATGCGCGGCCTGCTCGACGCCCTCAACGGAAGATTCGTCCCGGCCGGGCCTAGCGGTGCGCCGAGCCGCGGTCGTCTGGACGTGCTGCCCACCGGGCGCAATTTCTATTCGGTGGATGTGCGCAACCTGCCGACCACCACCGCGTGGCGCATTGGCTTCCAGTCCGCGAACCTGATTCTTGAGCGGCACTTGCAGGATCACGGCGATCACCTGCGTCAGCTCGGCCTGTCGGTCTGGGGCACCGCGACCATGCGCACCGGCGGCGACGACATCGCCCAGGCGATGGCGCTGATGGGCGTGCGACCGGTGTGGGCGACGGGCAGTCAACGGGTCGACGACTTCGAGATTCTGCCGTTGAGCTTGCTGGACCGGCCACGCGTGGACGTGACCTTGCGCGTCTCTGGATTCTTCCGCGATGCCTTTGCCAACCTGATCCGGTTGTTCGACGCCGCCGTGCAAGCGGTCGCCGCGCTGGATGAACCGGACGATCTCAACCCGTTGGCGGCCAAGGTCCGCGCTGAGCGGCAAGCGCTGCTGGAATCCGGTCTGGATGAAGACGCGGCGCGGCGACAGGCCGGCTGGCGCATCTTTGGCGCCAAACCGGGTGCTTACGGAGCGGGCGTGCAAGGCGCCATCGACGGTCGCTTGTGGCAAAGCCGCGAAGACTTGGCCGAGGTTTACCTGAACTGGGGCGGCTACGCTTACGGCGGCTCGGATGAAGGCACTGCGGCCCGCGAACAGTTTTCCCAGCGTCTGAGCCAGGTGCAGGCGGTGCTGCAAAATCAGGACAACCGCGAGCATGACTTGCTCGATTCCAACGACTATTACCAGTTTCAGGGTGGCATGCTGGCGGCCGTCGAAAGTCTCAGCGGTGAAGCGGCGGCCAGTTATCACGGCGACCACAGTCAGCCGGACTTGCCGAAAATCCGCACGTTGAAGGAAGAGCTGAACCGGGTGATCCGTTCCCGGGCGGCCAATCCGAAATGGATCGACGGGGTCAAGCGCCATGGCTATAAAGGTGCGTTCGAACTGGCGGCGACGGTCGATAACCTGTTTGCGTTCGACGCCACCACGCAGTTGATCGACGACCACCAATATGCGTTGCTGGCGGACGCCTATTTGCTCGATCCGGCGACCCGGGAGTTTGTCCGCGAACACAATCCCCATGCCTTGCGCGACATGACCGAGCGCATGCTAGAAGCGCAGCAGCGGGGGATGTGGAAAGAGCCGGGCGAATACCGCGAGGCGCTGGAGAATTTGTTGCTGGATATAGAAGAAGACAGCTAACCAATAGACGGATCGTTCCCACGCGCAGCAAAGGAATGCAGCCCGGGACGCTCCGCGTCCCTTCCAGAGCCGAACGCGGAGCGTCCGTTGAGGCATTCCCACGCAGAGCGTGGGAACGATCACACCACCGACCACAACGAGTAATGCCACATGACCGACACCCCCCATTTCCCGCTCTCCGCCGTGGTCGGCGCCGATGACTTGAAGCTCGCGCTGTACCTGACCGCCATCGACCCGAAAATTGGTGGCGTGCTGATCGAGGGCCCGCGCGGCATGGCCAAATCCACCTTGGCCCGAGGCCTGGCGGACCTGTTGGCCAGCGGTCAATTTGTCACCTTGCCCTTGGGCGCCACCGAAGAACGATTGGTGGGCACCCTCGACCTCGATGCAGCCTTGAGCGAAGGTCGCGCGCAATTTTCTCCCGGTGTACTGGCCAAGGCCGATGGCGGCGTGTTGTATGTCGATGAAGTCAATCTGCTGCCTGATCATCTCGTGGACTTGCTGCTCGACGTGGCCGCCAGCGGCACCAACCTGATCGAGCGCGACGGGATTTCCCATCGGCATTCGGCGAAGTTTGTGTTGATCGGCACCATGAACCCGGAAGAGGGCGAACTGCGCCCGCAATTGCTCGACCGCTTTGGCCTGAACGTTGCCTTAAGTGGCCACACCGCACCCGCCGAGCGCAGTCAGATTATCCGTCGTCGACTGGATTTCGACAGCGACCCGCAAGGGTTCTGCGCCGAGTGGGAAAGCCAGCAACACGCACTGCGCGAGCGTTGCCAAAAGGCGCGCTCGGCACTGGCGAGCATTCCCCTCGACGATGCCGCGCTGGCGCAGATCACCGAGCGCTGCTTCGCTGCCGGCGTCGATGGCCTGCGGGCCGATCTGGTCTGGTTGCGCGCGGCCCGGGCTCACGCAGCCTGGCGCGGAGCGAATGCTATTGACGAAGAAGATATCGACGCGGTCGCCGAGTTTGCCTTGCGCCATCGCCGTCGTGAACATTCGCCACCGGCGCCACACCAATCCCCGGCAGCACAGCCGCCCTCCAACCAGAACGCCAACCCGAGCGAAGGTCAGGGCCAGTGGGGTGAAATGCCCGCCCAGGCGCTGCCGATCGGTGCGCGACGTGAAGTGCCGAGCTGGCCAAAAAAGCCCTAGGCATTCGCCCTCGATCAGGCGCGGGGGCGAATGCCAGACCCCGTGCAGGACGGCTGGATAGCGGTAAACAGGGCAAGCGTCACGCAGCCCTGAGCGGCTCGATCAATTGGCCCGGCACCTTGCTCAATGGCCGACCGCGTCAGCGCGACGATGTGCAGTTTCATCTGCGCACCCGCAGCCCTCATGAATTATGGCTGGTGATCGTCGACGCCTCGGCTTCGACCCGGCGTCATCAGGCATTGAGCGATGCCAAGGGCCTGCTGGCGCAACTGTTCGACGATGCCTATCGACAGCGTGCGCGCTTGGCTTTGCTGACGGCCAGCGGTCATGTGCCGAAGTGGCAGGTGCAGGGGTTGAAAGCCTCCGCTGGCTTGCGCAACTGGCTCGAAGGGCTCGGTGCCGGCGGCGGTACGCCGATGCTGGCGGCGCTGGGTGAGGCAGGGCGTTGGCTAGCGGTACGGCAAAAGTGCTTTCCGGCAGAGCAGCAACGACTGTTGCTGGTGACGGATGGACGGCTGAAGGAATGGTCAACATTGCCGGTGCTGGATTGTCCGGGGTTGCTGATCGACATTGAGCGCGGGCCGATTCATCTTGGCCGGGCAAAGGTGTTGGCAGCGCAGTTGCAGGTTGATTATCGACACATCGATGAGCTGATTTCAGGTTGAGTTTTGTGCTGACAGTATTGACCCCATCGTCGGATCACCTCGCAATCGGATAATCGCAGTTCATCTGCATCGCTGCCCTATGCTCTGTAAGCAAGCCATTCACAGGAGTGACCCATGCGCGTTCTAGCCCGCAATGATCAGGACGATTTTCGCGTCAAAGCCTACGCTGGAACCAACGGCGTGCTGCTGGCCATCGACGTGGCCGAGTCCCGGCGCAAAGGCCTGCTGGGTTTCGCCATCGAAAAACAGCAAGGCAACAAACCCTGGTTGTTTCTGTTCAACAGCCTGACCTTCCCCGGCAAGGCTCATACGTTCCCCCAGTTTCACGCCACCCCCAGCGATGTTGCGCCGTTGCAGAAATTTCGCTGGGCCGATTACGCGGTCAATCCGGGTGTGACGATCCATTATCGGGTTCACCTGGCCTATGGCACCGCCGATGCGCCGCTGTTGGGCGAGTTTCTGGAAGTGACGATCAGCACCGACAATGGCCTGCCAGCGGGCCAGAACGTCATCTTCAACCGGGCGGTGGCCGCCAGTCAGGCATTCCAGCGCAAGTTCGCCGACGTTGATGCGCTGCTCAGCGCCAACAAGAAACTGCCCATCGAAGAATGGCCCGACGCCCCGCGACAATGGCTGGAAAACGGTCTGCTCGCACGCTTGCTGGGGTTCATCGAACGGGCCGAGGATGGTCAGTGGGCGCTGGACATCGCGATCTACGAATACCAGTTGCAGGTGATCGTCGATGCGGTGAACGCTGCGTTTGAGCGTGGCGTAAAGGTTCGGGTCCTGTACCACGCGCAACCGGATGAAGACACCACCGCGATGAATGAAGCCAGCCTGGAAAAAATCCCGGCGGCGAACAAGCGCGGGCGGGTCACTCACAACATCTTTCACAACAAGTTCATGGTCCTGAGCCGGCTCGATGCAGCGGGGCAGCATCAGCCCGAAGCGGTACTCTGCGGCAGTACCAATTTCACCGCCAATGGCGTTTATCGTCAGGCCAACGTGGTGCATGTGTTGGACGATGCTCAGGTCGGCGCCAGCTATCTGCAAACCTTCGAGCAGGTCTGGACCACGCCGGCAGATGTCGGGGCCACACGAAAATGGCTCACGGAAAACAATCCGATGCAGCCGGACCAGGCGCTGTTCGCCGGCTTCTCACCGCGCTCGGGCCAGGGCGACTTGCGTGAGTTCGTCGAGATCATCAACGCCGCCAAAAAAGACCTGCTGTTTGTCACGGCCTTTGCCTTGCCGGACGAAGTGCTCAACGCCTTGCTCGGCCAGCCCCACGACGACATCTTGCGTTACGGCCTGCAAAACACCGTCAGCCGCATCACCGGTTTCCATGCTGACCGCACCGCCCAATTTGCCGCCACCGCGCTGCTCAACACCGGCCTGGAAGGCTGGCTCAAGGAAAACATGAAAGGCCAGAAGGGCAACCTGCTGGTGCACACCAAAGCCATCGTCATCGACTTCACCAGCGACTCACCGACGATCATCAGCGGCAGCCACAACCTCAGTGAAGCGGCCAGTAACGGCAATGACGAGAACTACCTGATCATCCGTGGCGACACCGACCTGGCCGATCGTTATGGGCTGGAACTGCTGCGCTTTTACGAGCATTACCGGTTCCGCTACTTCGCAAAAAAACTCTCGCTCAAGCAGGTCCGGCCGTTGGCTCCGGATGACAGCTGGACCGATGATTATTACCTCAAGGGCGATCTGCGCATGTTGTCGCGGTTGCGTTTTGCCGGACGATAAACAAGGCTGGCAAACCCCTGTAGGAGCGAAGCTTGCTCGCGAAGACGGCGGCACAGTCAACATTGATGTCGCCTGACACGCCGCTTTCGCGAGCAAGCTCGCTCCTACAAGTTTCATCTTCGGTTATTTGCCCATTGCCTGCCGGTACTGACGGGTACGCCGAGCGATGTACAACTGGTCGAGGATCAATGCCCATACCGCCCAGATCTGCGGTCTAGGCTTGCGCCCGCGGCCCAGTCGATGGAGTTGGAATTTCACCACGGCCATGTTCGCCAGCGCGGCCAGGGCTTTGCGTTTCCAACGAATCGGTGGCAACTGCGGGTGGCTGTTCTGGCCTTTACGCCAGCGTTTAGCCAGGTCCGGTTCAATGGCCATTGCCGTGCCGATTCCGGCCATGGCGATGCCGCTGTCGAGCACTTGTTCGACGATCGCCAACCGCCGAATCCCTCCAGTCACCATGACCGGCATGCTCGCCACACCGGCCAGTTCGCCGGCCATTTCCAGAAAGTACGCTTCTCGTGCCAGGGTTCGACCGTCGCGAGCCTCGCCTTGCATGGCTGGGGCTTCGTAGCTGCCGCCGGAAAGTTCCAGTAAATCGATTTGCTGGTCGTTGAGCCACCGGATCACTTGCCGGGCATCGTCGGCGTCGAAACCGCCACGCTGGAAGTCCGCGGAATTGAGCTTCACCGCCACGCAAAACTGCGGCGATACAGCCTTGCGAACAGCGCTGAGCACTTCCAGTAACAGACGCGCACGATTTTCCAGAGAACCACCCCAGCGGTCGGTGCGGCGATTGGTCAACGGCGAGAGAAACTGACTGATCAGGTAACCGTGCGCGGCATGAATCTGTACCCCGGTGAAGCCGGCCTTTTCCGCCAGAGCGGCGCTGGTGGCGAAACGTTGAATGACCTCTGCAATGTCGTTTTCGCCCATGGGTTTGGGTTCGGCAAACATCTTCGAAAACCCGCCCAGATCCAGCGCCACGGCCGAGGGTGCCCACGCTTGCTGACCGAGGTTGGCCATGGTCTGGCGACCGGGATGATTGAGTTGCACCCAGAACTGCGCGCCACCGGCTCGGCCTATGGTTGCCCACTGACGAAAGCGTTCGAGGTGTCGCTCATCTTCCAGCACCACGCCGCCGGGGCCGGTCATGGCGCGGCGGTCGATCATCACATTGCCGGTCAGCAACAGCCCGGCTTCGCCCTCGGCCCAGGCTTGATACAGCCGAAACAACTCGCCGGAAGGTGCCTGCCCGGTATCGGCGAGGTTCTCTTCCATCGCGGCTTTGGCGATGCGATTGCCGATGGTCTGGCCGTTGGGCAAATTCAACGTCTGGAAGGGCGACATGCTTGACTCCTCGTGGGTGATGCGTAGAGGCTAAGCTTAAAGTTAACTTTAATGTCAAGCGTGCAAATGAGGCCGTGATGAAGATTGGTGAATTGGCGCAACAGAGCGGGTTGAACGCTTCGCGCATTCGTTTTTACGAGGCTCAGGGCCTGATTCGTCAGGTCGAGCGGCAGGCCAACGGCTATCGGCGTTACCCGCCGCAAGTGTTGCAAACCCTGAAAATCATCCAGTGCGCACAGCAGGCCGGCTTCAGCCTCGAAGAGCTGAAACTGCTGCTACCGGATGCTACGACGGGTGAGTTCAATCACGACGAACTGGTGACGAGCCTTGGGCGCAAGGTCGAACAGATCGAAGCGATGCAACTGCACCTGGCCCAGAGCAAGGCGCAGTTACTGGAGGTGATCGAGAACATCCAGACACGGCCCGAAGGCATGGCTTGCGGGGCGAATGCCGAGCGTGTGTTGGCGTCGCTCAAGCATTAGCACCAATGCCTATAAGTCAAGACGCAGTACCTGTGGGAGCGTGGCTTGCCCGCGAAGAACGATGACGCGTAATACCTGAAAAACCGCGGTGCATTCTTCGCGGGCAAGCCACGCTCCCACAGGGTTCCGCGTCTTACCGGTATCAGGGCCTGCTCGCGATAGCGATCTGTCAGACGACTCAAACATGACTCATCCAACGTACATTCAACAAAGCGAGCGGTAGAGCTGCAAAAGTCCCCGAGCTGCGGCATTCATCCGGGCAGGTCAAAGGCGAGGTTGTCTTGCCTTGTTTTAAATCGTTACACCTTCAACTGTGGTGCAAGTACCCGTGCGTTGTGGCCAACGGTAGCGTTCATTCAATTGTCCATTTTGTAACGCCTTCCTCGCGCTAACGCCATCCATCTGATTCAAAACACTTTTCAATTCCCCCAGGATTCCGCTCACATCCTGTGGCACACTTTCTGCTGTCTATTCCGTTGTTACATACCGTATTCCGGTATAGCGGAATAAACATGACCCAGGAGTGCTTGCCATGCATCGCCGACCTTCGTTGTTTAAAGCGTGTGTTTTTCTGTTCGCGGCTTCGGCCGCTGTCATGGGTGTCGCTCAGGCGGCGGATAGCAAGCTCGACAGCGTGCTGGCCCGTGGGAAGTTGATCGTGGGCACGGGCAGTACCAATGCGCCGTGGCACTTCCAGGGAGCGGATGGCAAGTTGCAGGGTTTTGATATTGATATCGCGCGAATGGTGGCCAAAGGGTTGTTCAACGACCCGAGCAAGGTCGAGTTCGTGGTGCAGTCGTCCGATGCGCGGATTCCCAATCTGCTGACCGACAAGGTCGACATGAGTTGCCAGTTCATCACCGTGACCGCCAGCCGCGCCCAGCAAGTGGCGTTCACCCTGCCGTACTACCGCGAAGGTGTGGGCCTGTTATTGCCGGCTAACAGCAAGTACAAGGAAATCGACGACCTGAAAGCCGCCGGTGACGGCGTGATCGTGGCGGTGCTGCAGAACGTGTACGCCGAAGAACTGGTGCATCAGGCGCTACCCAAGGCCAAGGTCGATCAGTACGACAGCGTGGATTTGATGTATCAGGCGGTGAACTCCGGCCGTGCCGATGCGGCGGCCACCGATCAGTCGTCGGTGAAGTATCTGATGGTGCAGAACCCTGGTCGCTATCGAAGCCCGGCCTACGCCTGGAGCCCGCAAACCTATTCCTGTGCGGTCAAACGCGGCGATCAGGACTGGCTGAACTTCGTCAATACCGTCCTGCATGAAGCCATGACGGGCGTTGAGTTCCCGACGTATGCCGCGTCGTTCAAGCAGTGGTTCGGAGTCGATCTACCTACCCCAACCATCGGTTTCCCCGTCGAATACAAATGATCCCGTGAGAGTGGGGCGCCGCTAATGCGCCCCGCTCAAGGTACTGCTGACCATGAACTATCAGTTGAATTTTGCCGCCGTCTGGCGCGATTTCGACACCTTGCTGGCGGGGCTCGGTCTTGGCCTTGAGCTGGCGCTGGTGTCGATTGCCATCGGCTGCGTGATCGGCCTGCTGATGGCGTTTGCGTTGCTGTCAAAGCATCGCGCATTGCGGGGGCTGGCGTCGGTGTATGTGACGGTGATCCGTAATACGCCGATTCTGGTGTTGATTCTGTTGATCTACTTCGCATTGCCCAGCCTGGGCATTCGTCTGGACAAGATTCCGTCGTTCATCATCACCCTGTCGCTGTATGCCGGGGCGTACCTGACCGAAGTGTTTCGCGGGGGGCTGTTGAGCATTCCCAAGGGGTTACGTGAAGCCGGCCTGGCCATCGGGCTCGGCGAGTGGCAGGTCAAGGCGTACATCACCGTGCCGGTGATGCTGCGCAATGTGCTGCCGGCGCTGTCGAACAACTTCATTTCGCTGTTCAAGGACACCTCGCTGGCGGCGGCGATTGCCGTGCCGGAGCTGACCTATTACGCGCGCAAGATCAATGTCGAGAGCTACCGGGTGATTGAAACCTGGCTGGTGACCACAGCGCTCTATGTTGCGGCCTGTTACCTCATTGCCATGATGCTGCGTTACCTCGAACAGCGTCTGGCGATTCGTCGATAGGAGGCCTCCCATGTACGAATCCCCCAGTTGGTTGCATGAGTTATGGGTGGCGCGGGAAGTCCTGTGGCAGGGTTTTCTGACCAGTGTGCAGTGCTCGGCGCTGGCGATTTTGTTGGGCACGCTGGTCGGCATCGTTGCCGGTCTGGTGCTCACCTACGGCACGTTCTGGATGCGTGCGCCGTTCCGCTTTTACGTCGACATCATTCGTGGCACACCGGTGTTTGTATTGGTGTTGGCCTGCTTCTACATGGCGCCGGCATTGGGCTGGCAAATCAGCGCATTCGGGGCCGGCACCCTGGGATTGACGCTGTTTTGCGGCTCCCACGTCGCGGAGATTGTGCGCGGTGCATTGCAAGCGCTGCCCAGTGGCCAGATGGAAGCGAGCAAGGCCATCGGCCTGACGTTTTACCAGGCACTGGGCTACGTGTTGTTGCCCCAGGCGTTGCGGCAGATCTTGCCGACCTGGGTCAACTCATCTACCGAGATCGTTAAGGCTTCGACGCTGTTGTCAGTGATCGGCGTGGCCGAATTGCTGCTCAGCACCCAACAGATCATCGCCCGGACATTCATGACCCTGGAGTTTTACCTGTTCGCCGGTTTGCTCTTTTTCATCATCAATTACGCCATCGAATTACTCGGCCGGCACATTGAAAAGCGGGTGGCCTTGCCATGACACAAGCTCAAGTTTCGACACAGGATCAAGCGCTGCTGGACATCCGCGGCTTGCACAAACAATACGGCCAGCTCGAAGTGCTCAAGGGCGTCAACTTGACCATGCAGCGCGGCAATGTGGTAACGCTGATCGGCTCCAGCGGCTCAGGCAAGACCACGTTGCTGCGCTGCGTGAACATGCTCGAAGAGTTCCAGGGCGGGCAGATTTTGCTCGATGGCGAATCCATCGGCTATCACGAGGTCAACGGCAAGCGCGTGCGGCACCCGGAAAAAGTCATCGCCCGGCATCGCGCCATGACGGGCATGGCGTTCCAGCAATTCAATCTGTTCCCGCACCTCACCGCATTGCAGAACGTTACCCTCGGGTTGCTCAAGGTCAAAAAACTGCACAAGGAGGAAGCCGTGGCGCTGGCGGAAAAATGGCTGGAGCGGGTTGGCCTGCTGGACCGTCGCGATCATTACCCCGGTCAGTTGTCCGGCGGCCAGCAGCAGCGCGTGGCGATTGCCCGGGCGATTGCGATGAACCCGAGCCTGATGCTGTTCGATGAAGTCACCTCGGCCCTCGATCCGGAACTGGTCGGCGAAGTGTTGAACGTGATCAAGGGTCTGGCCGAAGACGGCATGACCATGCTGCTGGTGACCCACGAAATGCGCTTTGCCTTCGAGGTGTCGGACAAGATCGTATTCATGAATCAGGGGCGGATCGAGGAGCAGGGGCCGCCCAAGGACCTGTTCGAGCGCCCGCAATCGCCGCGTTTGGCGGAATTTCTCAAGAGCACTCGCTTTTAACTTTTTCAATCAGGAGAAACACTCATGAGCATTACTCGTTACGGCACCGGCAGCACCGCCGGTGGCGGCCAGCCCCGTCCTTTCGCCCGCGCCGTCGAAGCCGATGGCTGGCTGCACGTGTCCGGCCAGGTGCCGGCGCTGGACGGCGAAATTATCGTGGGCGGGATTGTCGAGCAGACTCACCAGACCATGAAAAACCTGATCGCGATCCTGGAAGAAGCCGGCTACGGTCTGGAAGACGTGGTCCGTACCGGCGTGTGGCTGGAAGACCCGCGGGATTTCTGGAGTTTCAATAAGGTGTTCTCCGAGTACTTCAAAAGCGAACACGCCCCGGCGAGGGCCTGCGTACAGGCGAACATGATGGTCGATTGCAAGGTCGAGATTGATTGCGTCGCGTACAAGAAAAAGGCCTGATTTCTGGCACCGATCGTTCCCACGCTCTGCGTGGGAATGTATCCCGTGACGCTCTGCGTCACTCTCGGAAGCGGAACGCGGAGCGTCCCTGGCGGCATTCCCACGCGGAGCGTGGGAACGATCATTAAGGGCATGATCTGGTAGATTGCCCGGCACTCTGAATGGGAACCTGAAACATGACCGAAGACACCATCAAGCGCCGGGCTCGCGGTCTGGACCGGGCGTTCGACATTCTCGATTTCCTCAAGGAAATCGGCCAGCCCCTGCGTCCGAACGAAATCGCCAGCGGCATCGGCAGCCCGAAATCCACGGTCTACGAACTGGTCGCGTCCTTGTTGGAACGGCGCATTCTTGAACCTGTGGGCAAGGACGGTCACGTTTACCTCGGTCGTCAGTTGTACTTTCTCGGGCAGGCGCATTTGCGCCATTTCGACCTGACCCGTGAGGCCGATCTTGCCTTGCAGGAGATCGTCAGCCAGACCCGCGAAACCGCGCAGATGTGCCTGCTCAACGGGCGCAAATACACCGTGGCGTTGATGAAAGAGGGCGAGCGGCATTTCCGCATTTCCTCGGACATAGGGGAGAACGCGCCGATCCCCTGGACCGCTTCCGGGCGTCTCCTGCTGGCGCACCTGAGCGATCAGCAGATCGTCGATTTGATTGACCCCGACGACTTCATCCTGCCCGATGGCGAACGTCTGCCGCTGGAGCGGTTTCTCGAGGAAATCCGCCAGGCCGGTGTTGATGGGTTCTTTTCCTTCGATAGCGTCGCCGACACCTTTACCCATTGCTTCGCCGCCCCGGTCAAAGACCCGAACGGCATCGCCATCGCGACCCTGTGCATCGTCGCCCCACGGGCCGATGCGAAGAACAATTACAACGACTATCGCCGGGTGCTGATCGACAGCGCCAATAGCCTCGCCCGGCGTATCAACGAATAACAGCGGCTGCCTGCGGCCGCGTGTGTGAGGAGTTCGACCATGTCTTCTGCCAAAAACATTGCCTCCGTGGAAAAGGGCTTTGCCCACACTGGCGCCAATCTGGTGCGTGACGTCAGCCTGCCGGCGCTGGTGCTGCACCGCGATGCGCTGGAACACAACATTCGCTGGATGCAGGACTTCGTCAGCCACAGCGGCGCGGAACTGGCGCCGCACGGTAAAACCAGCATGACCCCGGCGCTGTTTCGTCGCCAACTGGACGCCGGTGCCTGGGGCATCACCCTGGCCAGCGCCACGCAAACCCGCGCGGCTTACGCCCATGGTGTGCACCGGGTGCTGATGGCTAACCAATTGGTCGGCACGCCGAACATGGCGCTGATCGCCGATCTGTTGGCAGATCCGAGCTTCGATTTCTATTGCATGGTCGATCACCCGGATAACGTCGCGGACCTCGGCGTGTATTTCGCCTCGCGCGGTGTGCGCCTGAACGTGATGATCGAGTACGGCGTGGTCGGCGGTCGTTGCGGTTGTCGCACCGAAGCCGAAGTACTCGCGCTGGCCAAGGCTATCGCGGCGCAACCGGCGTTGGCGCTGACCGGGATCGAGGGTTACGAAGGGGTGATTCACGGCGATCACGCGGTGACTGGCATTCGCGATTTCGCCGATTCACTGGTGCGTCTGGCGGTGCAGTTGCAGGACAGCGGTGCGTTCGCCATTGCCAAACCGATCATCACCGCTTCGGGTTCGGCCTGGTACGACTTGATTGCCGAGTCCTTCGAAGCTCAGAACGCCGGTGGGCGTTTCCTCAGCGTGTTGCGCCCCGGCAGTTACGTGGCCCACGACCATGGCATCTACAAAGAGGCGCAATGCTGCGTGCTCGACCGTCGCAGCGATCTGCACGAAGGTTTGCGCCCGGCGCTGGAAGTCTGGGCGCATGTGCAGTCATTGCCGGAACCGGGTTTTGCGGTGATCGCCCTGGGCAAACGCGACGTCGCCTATGACGCCGGTTTGCCGGTGCCGTTGCTGCGTTACAAGGCCGGTGTGGTGCCGGCGACCGGCGATGATGTGAGTGCCTGCAAAGTGACGGCGGTGATGGACCAGCATGCGTTCATGACCGTGGCGCCGGGGATTGAGTTGCGGGTGGGCGATATCATTTCGTTCGGTACTTCGCACCCGTGCCTGACGTTCGACAAGTGGCGCGTTGGGTGTTTGGTGGATGAGCAGTTGCAGGTGATTGAAACCATGGAAACCTGTTTTTAAGGTTCCAGACCGAGGTGCGGCCATCGCGGGCAAGCCTCGCTCCTACGGGATAAATTTGGGTTCGACACAAAAACTGTAGGAGCGAGGCTTGCCCGCGAAGGCGTCCGCCGAGCCACCACCGAAACACCAGAGACACAACATCAATGAACACCATCAATACCCTAGGCCCCAACATCCCGCGCATCGCCCTGATCGGCGAATGCATGATCGAATTGCAGCAGCGCGCCGATGGCACGCTGCAACAAAGCTTCGGCGGCGATACCTTGAACACCGCGGTCTACCTGGCCCGTGAGCTGGGCGATGGCGGCACAGTGGATTACGTCACCGCCCTGGGCGATGAGAGTTTCAGTGACGCGATGTGCCGGAGCTGGGCCAGCGAAAACATTGGCCTAGACATGGTCCAGCGCTTGCCCGGTCGCTTGCCCGGCCTGTATTGCATCCAGACCGACGCGGCCGGCGAGCGGCGTTTTCTCTACTGGCGCAACGAAGCGGCGGTGCGCGATTGCTTCACAACTCCAGCGGCCGCGCCGATTCTGGCGGCGCTGCCGGATTACGACGTGTTGTATTTCAGCGGCATCACGTTGGCGGTGCTCGGTGTGCAGGGGCGGGAAAAACTTCTGGAAACCGTGATCGAAGCCCGGCAGAGGGATGCGCGGATCGTGTTCGACAACAATTATCGGCCACGCTTGTGGGCGTCGATCGAGGAAGCACGGGCGGCTTATCGCAGCGTTCTGCCTTATATCGACCTGGCGTTGCTGACGGTTGAGGATGAGCAGGCGCTGTTCCACTTTTCCGACTGCGCGGCGGTGTTTGCCGCTTACGAGCAGATGGGCACGCTCGAAGTGGTGCTCAAACGCGGTGCCGAGGCGTGTCTGATTCGCTGTGATGGTGAGTCGTTCGAAGTGCCGGCGCACGTGGTCGAACGGGTGGTGGATACCACGGCGGCGGGGGATTCGTTCAGCGCGGCGTATTTGGCTTGTCGGCTCAAGGGTGGCAGCCCGGTTGAGGCTGCCGCGGCCGGACATCGGTTGGCGAGTCGGGTGATTCAAGTGCCGGGGGCTCTGATCCCCAGATAAGCAGTGGATGGCCGCTTGCTGCGCAACCGTATCGCGGGCAAGCCCGCTCCCACAAATTGGTGTTACACCACAATAGTGTGATCGCCACGGAATCTGTAGGAGCGGGCTTGCCCGCGAAGATGGCAGTACAGTCAACATTGATGCCGCCAGATATACCGCTTTCGCGAGCAAGCTCGCTCCTACAGGGTTCCGTGTCTTAACTTACCGGCATCAGGGCAAGTCCCCACGCCACAGGGCCCAGATGCCACATCGTCAATTCAGCCGAACCCTCACTCCTTGACGCTCATAAACTCTTCCGCCCAACGAATATATTCCTCAGGCTGCGTATAAGTGTGGGTCAGTTCAGTGGCGTTCAGGTCTGAAGCCTGGGTAAAGATCTGCCGCTGTTCGCGCAGGCTGTCGTACGTGGCCTTGATCGCAGCGAAGTAGGCGCCATGGCCGTCGATGGTGATGCGTACGCCCAGTTCGGCCAGACGTTTGTCGTCACGCAGCAGCGGGTTGCCGTAGGTGACCAGCATCAGCGGTACGCTCAGGTGTTCGGCGATTTGTTCCAGTTGATCGAAGTCCTGCACGCCTACCATGCAAATCCCGTCCGCACCGGCCTGCTGGTAATGCCGGGTGCGGCTGATGATTTCCTGGATTGGCAGGATCCCCGCGTTGGTGCGGGCGATGATTGCCATTTCCGAGTCGACCCGGGCTTCGAGCGCCGCGCGAATCTTGCCGACACCTTCGGCAACCGTGATCAGGTCGGTGGACTTGCGGCCGAATTGCGCCGGCAACAGGGTGTCTTCGATAGTCAGGGCGGCCACGCCGGCGCGTTCGAGTTCGACGATGGTGCGCATGACGTTGAGCGCATTGCCATAGCCGTGGTCGGCGTCGGCGATCACCGGCAATTGGGCCACGCGGCCGATGCGGGTGGCCTGCTCGGCGAACTCGCTCAGGGTGATCAACGCAAAGTCAGGGGCGCCCAGCACCTGCAACGACGCGACCGAACCACCGAGAATCCCCACTTCAAAACCCAGATCGGCGGCGATGCGTGCCGACATGGGGTCGAAGACCGAGGCGGTGTGATAGCAGGCGTTGGAAGCGAACAGTTGGCGGAAATTACGGCGTAAATCTTGATGAGACAGCCTGGACATATGAGTTCCACCAACACAAAGGAATGGAAGGGCTTGAGCAAAAGTGTCAACGCCGAAGGAACAAAAGGCTATCACGGGGGCGGGTGAGCAATTATGACGAATTTGCATGGGGCATGCAGTGGTCGGAATACCGGGTGCCGCTGGGCGACGCTTTTTAAGCTGGATTGAACGAATCCTGGGGCTTCGACGCGATTCCTTGTAGCAGCTGCCGAAGGCTGCTACACAATCACGCCGCCACCGCCTGCTGCTGTTGGTTGCGCAGCGGCACGGCGCGGACCGAGTTGCCGGGTTGCAGTTGCAGGCGTTTGGCAACGAGTCGGTCGACGATCAGGCTGTTGCCGACCAGCCGCGCCTGGGCAGTGGTGATGCGGCAGTTTTCCAGGCGGCGGTTGTGGATCAGCCACACCGGGGCCTGATCGTCGGGCGTGCCGATGGCCAGCTCCAATCGTTGGCTGTCACGCACCGTGCGGATTCTCGACACCGGGGCTTCGATCACCGGGCCGGCGTCGAAGATGTCAATGTAACCCTTATGAGAAAACCCCTCGGCAGTGAGGATCTTCAGCGCAGGTTCGGTGTTCGGGTGTGGCTTGCCGATCACCGCTTGGGCCTGTTCGGTGAGCAGGCAGGTGTAGAGCGGTTGGCGTGGCATCAGCTCGGCAATGAACGATTTGCTGCCCAGCCCCGACAAATGATCGGCATGACTGAAATCCTTCTTGAAAAAGTGCCGGCCCAGGCTGTCCCAGAACGGTGAGCAGCCTTGTTCATCGGCACTGCCACGCAATTCGGCAATGAGCTTGTCGCCGAACAAGTGAGGGAATTCGGCAACGAACAGCAGGCGCGCGAGCGACAGCAATCGACCATTATTGCCGTGGCGTTGATCGTGTCGCAGAAACAGCGAACAGATTTCCGATTGACCAGTCATTTCGTTGTTCAGGAACAATGTGGGGATCTGGCGCTGAATACCCAGGTCCGGCGACGAGCTGACGGTGAGTCCGACCCGGTAGTTGTACCAGGGCTCCCGCAGGCCGACGGCGCCCGCCAGGGCACTGACGCCGACCACTTGTTGATCGTCGTCTTCGAGCACGAACAGGTAATCGGCGTCTGCGCGCTCGACCTGTTCGGCAAAGGTGCGCTGAGCCCAGCGCACTCGCAGGGCCAGGCGCTCCTCGTTGGCCGGGAGGGTCATGAAGCCGGGGCCGGCCCGTTGCACCAGATCCAGCAGGGCGGGCAGGTCGGTGACTTGAACTGGGCGGACAATCATGATGCAGCTCCTTCTTCGCGCCTGTTCGGGCACTGTCGTTGGGTACGGGGCCGGCGGTGGCTCACAGGGCGATTAACCGGATTGCACTGGCGTCGGTCACATTCAGTGCTGCGCACATCTCGGCGTTCAAGGCCACGGGTTGCCCGGCGTGGTAGTCCAGCTCGGCAACAATGGCGCGGTAACCCTTCAACGAATCGTTGCTCACCAGGTAACTGCCGCGGGCATCGATGACTGAGCCAGGGTGCACCGTAGCGGTCTGGCTTTGGACGATGGAGCGAATGTTCGAGGTGCGTGCGTACAGCGTCGGGCCACCGTCGAACAGGTCGATGTAGCTGTTCGTCTCGAAGCCTTCGCGTTCAAGAATGTCGAAGGCCTCCTGACCGTCAGGATGAATCCGGCCGATACATGCCTGTGCAGCCGGCGGCAGCATTGGCACGTAGATCGGGTATTGCGGCATCAGTTCGGCGAGAAATGTCCGGCTCTGCAGGCCGCAAAGCCGCTCGGCCTCGACGTAGGGCAGGTCGAAGAAATGCTTGCCCAGTGCATCCCAGAACGGGGACTGGCCCTGTTCGTCGCTGTAGCCAACGATTTCGGTGATCACCGCTTCGGCAAAGCGCGCCTGGTGGGCGGCAATGAACAGCAGTCGCGCCCGGGACAGCAATTCGGAAAACCGCGTGCGTTCCAGCGTCGTATCGATGTGGAAGCCGCGCAGCAAAGTATGACCAGTGAGGTCGTGGCACAACGACAACGCCGGCACCCCGTGCTCGATGTTCAGCTCCCGTGAAGCGCTGGTGAAATGGCGGTTGCGCAAACTGTAGAACGGCTCGTTGAACCCTGCGGTGGCGAGGATTTCCGAGCAGCCGACCAGACGGCGAGTCGTGAGATTTTCCAGCACGAAGAAATAATTCTCCGGGCCAGGACCCCGGACGTCTTTTTCGAATGAAGCGCTGGAGTCGAGAATTTTCTTGCGCAGCTGTTCGGTGTCGTCCGGCAAGGACGTGACCCCCACCAGACTGTCGCGCGCCAGTTGTTGCAACTGGGGCAGGTCGGTTAACTCCACCGGGCGTAAGACCAGCATGGATGTACTCCTGTATCAAAGGGTTCGGCGATTTGCACCGAACCTGACTATCACTGTCGGTTACCACGCATTAAATCGGCGGTCGCCTGAATTCGTGTCAGACGCTGCTCTTTTTCTTGTCAGCCATTGCTTGGGTCGGGTAGGACCGTACTGGCACCCAGCTTGTTGAGGAAAAATAGATAGACCAGACCCAGGGCAATCCAGATCAGGCCGAGCTTCTGTGCATCGACACCCATGTTGTACATGATGGCCGCGACGATGATGAAGCCGATCACCGGGCAGATCAGGTGACGGATCACCTGGCCGGATTTCTGCCGACGCCAGTAGTAGTTGATCACGGTCAGGTGCAGCAACATGAAGCCGCTCAGGGCGCCGAAGTTCACCAGGGAGGTGAGGGTGTCCACCGAGTTGATGAACAGATAGCAGATCACCAGCGACAGCACCGCCACCAGATAGATGCTCATGTACGGCGTGTTGTGTTTCGGGTGCACCTTGGCCAGCACTTTCGGCAGTTTGCCGTCCCGTGCCATGCCGAACAACAGGCGCGAAACCGCCGCTTGCGAGGTGATCGCGACGGCTACGCCCCAGGCCAGGGCGGTGGCCACGGCGGTCAGGGTGGCCAACCAGCTGCCAGCGGCGATTTCGGCGATTTCATAGAACGCCGTGTCGGCGGACTTGAAGCCCAGGCCGGCGGCCAGATCGGTGGCAATCCAGGTCTGCACGACAAAGATCACACCCATCACCAGCAATGTGATCAGCGCAGCCTTGCCGACGCTGCGGCCCGGGTCGCCCTTGATCTCTTCGGCGAGGGTGGAAATGGCATCGAAACCGAGGAACGACAGCACGGCAATCGATACCGCTTGCATCAGCAGGGCGAAGTTGAATGTCTCGGGGTTGTACAGCGGCGCCAGAGTCAGCTGACCGTTACCGCCGCCACTGTGCAGGGCATTCCAGGCATAGAACAGGAAGATCCCCAGCACCACCAGTTGCGCCAGTAGAAAGATGATGTTCATCCGCGCGGTGAAGGTAATGCCCCGCAGGTTTACGAAGGTGGCGCTGACCAGAAAGGCCAGGATGAAGCCGACTTTCGGGATGTCCGGGTACAAATGATTCAGCGCCATCGCCGCATAGACGTAGAGCAGCGGCGGAATCAACAAATAATCGAGCAGCATCAGCCAACCGGCGATAAAGCCGACATGCGGGTTGAGGCCACGTTGTGCGTAGGAGTACACCGAGCCCGCAACCGGAAAGGCCCGGGCCATACTGCCGTAACTCAGCGCCGTGAACAGCATCGCTACCATGCCGATGATGTAGGCCAGCGGCACCATTCCCGGTGCTTCGGCGTTGACGTAACCATAAACGCCGAACGGGGCGATGGGGATCATGAAGATCATCCCGTACACCACCAGGTCCGTCAGTGACAGGCTACGTTTCAACTCTTGCTTGTAGCCGAATTCTTCAATTTCCATGAAGTCCTTCTCCTTGATTGTGAAAACAGCTGCACGCTGCGAGTTTGAAGCTATTGCTCTACAGCAGTGGCGCCAGATAGTCGGTCCAGCGACCGATGTCCTCGGGCATGCGCAGCAGATCGTTGCGCACCTCGATCAGTACCGAGTCCAGTCCTCGTGCATCGCCGTGAACCGGCACGGTCATGTCACCCAGCGGATCGACTTTGTACGGCTGATTGCCGGCGACTTTCAAGGGATGTCGGCTCAGCCCGTCGATCACTCGCTGGGCGTATTCCCTGGCCTGCCCATACAACACGCCGACTTCCAGCGTTCGTGGCTGGCCGTAATAGATCGGCGTGAAACTGTGAATCCCCACCACGCGAACCGGTCGACCTTGCGCCACACGGGCGTCAATCAAGGTTTGCAGGCGCGCATGAAACGGCTTGAACAGGCAGTGCCGGCGATATTCGCGGGTGACCTCATCCAGCTCCCGATTGCCCGGCACCTGATAAATCTCGCTCTGCAACGCAATGCTGTCCGGCGCATGGCGCGGGCGGTTGAGGTCGATCAACAGCCGTGAATAGTTGGCCGCCAACAGGGTGGTGCCCAATGCTTCGGACAAGCCCTCGGCCAACGCCAGGGCGCCGATGTCCCAGGCGATGTGTTCGCAGGCGGCCTCATGGCTCAAGCCCAAGTCATTTAACCCGGCCGGGATAAACCGACTGGCGTGTTCACACACCAGAATCAGCGGGTGCTCGGAGGCTTCCCGGCTCAGGGTATACGCAGTCTGGGTGTAGAGCCCCCGTTCGGCGGACTCAGTACAAGCGCGCATAGTGCTCACAAAGATCGGCGGGCGAGAGCTGTTCCGTCAACTTCAGTTCTTCGGTTTTAAGGGCGAACCAGGTGTCCAGCAAGGCGCGCGGTAGGGCTTCGATCAACGCCTCGCTGTTGCGCAGGCACTCCAGAGCCTGGGACAGAGAGACGGGCAGGGCGACGATGCCGCGGTCCTGGCGTTGCTCTTCGTCCAGCGAATCGGGGATTTCATCGGTGATCGCGTTCAAGGCCAGGCGCTGCTCGATGCCCAGCCGACCGGCAATCAACAACGCGGCCATCGCCAGGTGCGGCGAGGCCGTGGCGTCCATGGCGCGAAATTCCAGGTTGTACTGCGCCGCCACGGCTTTGCCGCCCAGGCTCACTGTCGGGCAGATCCGTAGCGCCGCTTCGCGATTGCGTTGGCCGAGACAGGCGTAGGAAGCGCTCCAGTGATGGGGCTGCAAGCGCTCGTAGGAAACCGGCGTCGGCGCGGTAAAGGCGCAGAGCGCCGGCAAATAGTGCAGAACGCCGGCGGCCCAATGCTGGCCGAGGGTCGACAGGCCGTTGCTGGTGCCGGCGTCGTACATCACCGGGTGGCCGGCCAGATCCTGCAGGCTCAGGTGCAAATGCACGCCATTGCACACCGCCTGCCCGGAGGTCTTGGGCGCGAAACTCAGGTCCAGGCCCATTTGGCGGGCGATCTCACGGGTGATCTCGCGCACGTTCACCGCGCGGTCGGCAGCGGCGACACCGAGGGCCGGGCGGCAGGTGATTTCGTATTGGTGCTTGCCGTATTCCGGTAGGAACATCTCCGGCTCCACACCGCCGGCACGCAGTGCGCTGAGCAACCAGCCGCCGAATTCGGCGCCCTGGCGCTGTGCCTCAAGAGAAAACGCCAAATGCTCAGCCGAGCCACTGCCGAGGTTGAATTCATGTTCAAACGCGGCGTTGATCTGCAGTCCCAACTCGTCGCGATAACGCGCCACCTCGTTGCGCAACAGCGTGCGCGGACAGGCGCCCCACGGGCGGCCATCGGTTTCGCGAATGTCGCCGTGAATGAAGTCCAGCGCCGGGGCATTGGCGTCCGGGCCGTTGTTGACGGTCACACGGCTGCTCAAGTCGGGGATCAGCCGCAAGTCTCCATAAGCACCCCATGGATTGCTGGAGGCGATGATGTCTTGCGGGGTCAGGGCGCTGTTGGCCGGTACCCAGCCGCAACCCGCCACCTGATAGGCATCGAGTTCGTCAGTGGGAAAGGAACGGCCGCGCGTCACGCCGATCAGGTCGGTGGTGACGATAGTGGTCATCGGCAGTGGCGACAGGTGAGCGCTCATGGCTGCATCTCCTGCAACCGGCCGAGCACGGTCTGGGTGTCTGTGATCCAGCAGTAACCCTTGATGGCATTCAGGCAGGCGTGATGCCGTTGTTCGGTGTAGGTGGCGCAGGCATCTTCGACCAGCGTCACCAGATAGCCGCGGTCGGCGGCATCACGCACGGCCATGTCGACACACTGGTCGGTGACGATGCCGGCGATGATCAGGTGCCGGGTTTCAAGGTTGCGCAGCACGTAGTCGATGTTGGTGGAGTTGAAGACCCCGGAAGAGGTCTTGGGCAGCACGATTTCGTTTTCGACTGGCGTCAGGTCATCGATGATTCGCGCATGCGGGCTGCCCTTGGGCAGGTGCATGTCCGAGAGTTTGTGGTCCAGCGAGCGGTCGCGACCATCGGCAGTAAGGCTTTCGATGAGCGTATGCAACACGTTTTGCCGTGCTTCGCGAAAGGCACTGAGCAACCGGCGTTGATTGGGCACCACCTGCATGTGGGCACGGGTCAGAAAATATTCGGCATCCGGTCCGTTGAGGTGCGGGTCGAACTGCGGCTCAAGCCAGGCACGCTGCATGTCCACCAGCAACAGCGCGGTGTGGTCGGCGGCAAACGGCAAGTCCCGGGGCGAGTGGTGGGGGAGCGTGAACATCCTTATTAATCCTCCAGCAGGTGAGTGTCGAAGTCGGTCCGCAGGGCATCGATGCCTTCCAGGCGATCGGCCAGATCGGGGCTGCGCAGGGACAGGCAGGCAACCAGTGCTTCAACCTGGGCCAGCGCCGGAACCATCGAGTCGAAGGCCGACGCCGATTCCACCGGTGCACTGATGATCAGGTCGGCCATTTCCCGCAGCGGTGATGCATAGATGTCGGTGAACAGCACGACCCGCGCATGACGGCTCTTCGCGGCATTGGCGACCCGCAGGGCCTGGGACTGATAGCGGCGATAGTCGAACACCAGCACCACGTCCAGACGCTGCACGTCGAACAACCGGTCCGGCAATTGCGCGTTATCTTCCAGGGCAAAACAATCGGGCCGCAACAGGCGCAGATGGTTGAGCAAATAGTTGGCGAGGAAACTGCTGAAGCGGCCGCCGAAGCAATGGACCTGATGGCGGGTGTCGAGCAGCCATTCGATCAGAATTCGTACATCTTCGGGTTGGGTCAGCGCCTGGGTGTCGACCAATGCCCGATGGCTGTTCTCCAGATAGTGGCCCCAGGGATCATCTTTCTTGAGATGGGCGCGGGGTTGCAACAGGGTACTGGGGGAGCGCAAGCGGTCGTCCATGTCGCTGAGCAATGCGTCCTGAAACTCGGCATAACCGCTGAAACCAAGCTTCTTTATCAGCCGCACAATGGTCGGATCGCTGACACCGGCATGTTCGGCCAGACGTGACATCGGGCCCAGTCCGTTTCGCGGGTACTGGTCCAATAAGGCACGGATGACTTTGCGTTCCGACAGCGTGAAGTCCAGGCCGCAATCGGTGATCAGGTCTCTGAGTGGGGGCATCCGGGCTCCTGCTGGATGGATGTGTCTGTTTTATTTCACAAACTGCTAAAATAGTATTTATGTAACGTGTGCTACATGTCTAGTGAATTATCTCACGGATTTCCCAAGCCCAAAAATGGGGCGAAACGCCCGTGCGTGCAGAGCTACGCGGATGTCGATTGACCTTGTAGGACATCGCCCATAGTGGTGTCAGGGATCGCTACTTCTCGTGGATGAAATGGGGTTGTGAATCCGATCGATTGCTTGAAACGAAGCACCCTGAATCGCGCTTCTTGCGGCACAATGACCCGATTTTCCGCGGCATCGTGCCATTTTTCATCCCATCGACAGAGTGATCTTCCGTGCAGGCGACCCGCTTGACCCTGATGTGCCACGCTCGAACCGTCGCACAAAAACTGGCGTGTTTTCCTACGAATGAGCCATTAGAAATGGACGGGCATTCGGCGAAGGGTTCGCGTTGCCGCCAGTTCAAGGGCACACCCCGTTTGCTCTGTGGCCCGGAGCTGCGGACCCGGCAAACCGCTGAGCTGTTCGGCGACAACGTTGAGATTGTCGCGGCACTGGCAGATTGTGATTTCGGACGCTGGAAAGGCACGTCGATCGACGACCTGCAAATAGCCGAACCCGAGACGCTCCAGGCCTGGCTTAATGACCCGACGTCGGCACCTCACGGCGGAGAATCGGTGGCGCAACTCGGTGAGCGGGTGGCTGCATGGTTGAATACCCTCGAGACGACGCCGGGGCATATCGTTGCCATTACCCATCCTTTTGTCATTCGCGCCGCACTGACGCAGGTGCTGCAGGGCGCGGCGTTCAACCAGATCGACGTCGAGCCATTGTCGGCCATCGAGTTGCGGTTCAACGGTCGCTGGCGGCTACGCTTGATGGGCACGGACCCTGAGGGAGCACGTTGATGAAAAAACTTCTGGTCATCGGTGTTGGCGCCGGCAATCCCGACTACATCACGATGCAGGCGGTGAAGGCGCTGAACCGCGTCGATGTGTTTTTCCTCATGGACAAGGGCCAGAGCAAAGACAAACTGATCGACCTGCGCCGCGAGATCTGCGAGCGCTACATCACCGATCGCGACTACCGCTTCGTCGAAGCCCACAGCCCGGAGCGGGAACGCGGGGATGTGGATTACAAGGCCAGCGTCGAAGACCTGAACCGCGCCAAGCAGCAGACCTTCGAGCGGCTGATCAACGAGGAAATGACCGACGAGCAGTGCGGCGGTTTTCTGGTGTGGGGCGATCCCGCGTTGTACGACAGCACCATTCGGATTCTGCAGGCGATTCTGGCGTCAGGCCGGTGTGTGTTCGAGTTCGAGGTGATCCCTGGGATCACCAGCGTGCAGGCGTTGGCGGCGCAACATAAGGTGCCGCTGAATCGCATCGGTCGCTCGATTGAAATCACCACCGGCCGGCGGTTGGCAGCGGGGCAGGTGAGTGATGCCGACAGCCTGGTGGTAATGCTGGATGCCCAAGATGCCTACCATCACGTGGCCGATCAGGAGACGGAGATTTACTGGGGGGCTTACCTGGGGACGCCGGATGAAATCCTGATCAGTGGCAAGCTCAAGGATGTCGCGGATGAGATCGAGCGCGTGCGCAAGGCGGCGCGGCTGGCGCACGGGTGGATTATGGATACCTATTTGTTGCGCAAGTCTTGAGATAGCGGGTGTCTGGACTTACACCTTCGCGGGCAAGTCTCGCTCCTACATTGGACCACGGTGGCCCTACTGTAGGAGCGAGGCTTGCCCGCGAAGGGGCCCTCAATAACACCTCAAGAAATCGCCCTGACCTCGCGCCCAAACCGCTCCCGATACACCGACGGTGGCACTCCGACCACACTGCGAAACGCCACCCGGAAACTCTCCACCGAACGATAACCGCAGTGCTGGGCAATCTGCTCGGTATTCTGGCGGGTGCTCTCCAGCAACTCGCGGGCCCGGGCCAGGCGCTCATGTTGCAACCATGCCTTGGGCGGCAGGCCGCTGGCTTCGGTGAACCGCCGCAGGAACGTGCGTTCACTCATGGCCGCTTCACTGGCAAGGTCGCGAACCTCCAGCGGTTCGTGCAGACGTTCCCGTGCCCATTGCATGACCCGCGACAGATCGCTGCGTGGCGTCGGGCTGACCGGTGACGGAATGAACTGCGCCTGACCGCCGGTGCGTTGCGGCGACATCACCAACCGCCGCGCCACCGAGTTGGCTACCTGAGTGCCGAAATCCCGCGCCACCAGGTGCAGGCAGGCATCGATGCCCGCGGCGCTGCCGGCCGAGGTGATCAATTGGCCCGAATCGACATAGAGCACGTCCGGGTCCACCTGAATGTCCGGAAAACGTTCGGCCAGTTCCGTGGTGTAGCGCCAATGCGTCGTGGCACCGTGACCGTCCAGCAAACCGGTGGCCGCCAGTACAAATACCCCGGAACAGATCGACAGTAACCGCACGCCCCGGGCATGAGCCTGGCGCAGCGCGGCGAGCAAGGGTTCAGGCACCGCTGCGCTGCGGTCGCGCCAGCCAGGGATGATGATGGTCCGGGCTTCTTCAAGCAGTTCCATCCCTCCGTCGGCCAGCACCTGAATGCCACCCATGGCACGCATCGGCCCTTGGTCGACGGCGACGATACGATGCTCATACCAAGGAAAATCGAACTCCGGCCGCGCCAGGCCGAAGATCTCCACGGCGATGCCGAATTCGAAAGTACAGAGGCCGTCGTAGGCCAGAATCGCGACCAATCCAGGGGAGGGCTGCATTTGGCGGAAAATTCCCGGTGAGTGTCTTGTGCGCCACTGTAGCGGCAAGCGCGGGGCAGATAAAGTCTTCCCATACCCACCGAGACTTTGGAGTACAACCCATGCCCAGCCTGGTTCGCGAAATTCCCGCCGCCCCCTCTGCCATTGCCCTGATGCATTTCAGCAACCGTCTGACCTTTGAAACCGATTGTTCCGACGTCTACGGCAGCCAACAGGCCGGCGAGGTGGATTTTGTCCTGGTGGACGTGCGCGGACCATTGGCGTTCGAACGCGGACATGTGCCGGGCGCGATCAACATCCCGGGGCGACTGATCACGGCTGACGGCCTGGCGGCTTATTCGAAATCCACGCTGTTCGTGGTTTATTGCGCAGGGCCCCACTGCAACGGCGCCAACAAGGCCGCGGTGAAACTGGCGGCGCTGGGTTACCCGGTCAAGGAGATGATCGGCGGGGTGACGGGGTGGCTGGATGAGGGGTTTGAATTGAGTGTTGCGGTTGCACGCACCGCGACGACGGTCATTGGTTGCGAATGCTGACATTCAGGCACAGGTGATCGACTGTGGCGAGGGGGCCTGCCCCCTCGCCACAAAAGTCCATCAATTTTTAGATTCAGCGATTAATTGATGAAGCGGTCCACCACTCATCCAGCGTCGCCTGCAACCAGCAAAACACCGCTGCATAGGAAGCGCTGTCCTCTGGCCCCCGTGGCAACGGCGACTCCTCGGCAAAGTGCTCATTGAGTATCGCCACCGATTCGGCATTCCACTCCGGGTGGAACTGCAGCCCCACCCGCGTCGCCCCGACGCGATACATCTGCTGCTCACACACGTCACTGCTGGCCAGCAATTGCGCATCCGCCGGTAGATCGATCGCATCTTCGTGCCATTCCAGCACCTTCAGCACCTGGCCATCGGCAAAGGTCACGGTGGTCCAGCCAGTTTCAGGGCGAGACATCCGCCGCACATTCCCACCCAGGCTCAACGCCAGCAATTGCGCGCCCAGACAAATCGCAAACACCGACGCGCCCTGATCCAGACTATCTGCCAGCCACTGACGCTCCGCTTCCAGCCACGTCGGCCCGGCGTTGGATTCATAAGGCCCGCCCAACAGGATCACCGGTGCCGCGCTCACGGGCGGCAACTGGCTGAGGTCGGCGCGAAACACGTTCAGCGTAATGCCACGGGACCGAGCCCATTCGGCAATGGCGCCAGGACCTTCGGCAGGATGGTGCTGGATCAGGTTCAACGGGGGCATCACGCTTCTCTTTCGGGATGGGTTGGCGGGGTCAATGTGCCGCAAAAAAAAGATCATCGCCAGTGCGACTATTCAATCGGATCACGCCCGAAATCTTGTAGGTTTTGTCTGAAGCCAAGGATTGTCCTACAGCCCTTGCACCACCGTGGCGCACGGTCAAGCGTCTTGAACTTCTCATCTTGTTTTCTATAAGTATTTGTCGCTTAAGCGCAATTTGCCCGCCTGAAGCCACTCTAGACTGCCGGCCACTTCGGTCTTCACTAACCGAAAGTTATCAATCGAAAGCTGCCAATAAAAGCCTCCCCACACAGGAGTTATAAATGAACAAGCGAGTGATGTTCGGTGCCCTGGCACTGTCGATGTTGTCCCTGACCGCCGTGGCCGATGACGCCAAGCCGATCCGCCTCGGTATCGAAGCCGGTTACCCGCCATTTTCGATGAAAACCCCTGACGGCAAACTCACCGGTTTCGACGTGGACATCGGCGATGCGTTGTGTGAGCAGATGAAGGTGAAGTGCACTTGGGTCGAGCAAGAGTTCGATGGCCTGATTCCGGCCCTGAAGGTCAAGAAAATCGACGCGATCCTGTCGTCCATGACCATCACTGACGATCGCAAGAAGAACGTCGATTTCACCATCAAGTACTACCACACCCCGGCGCGCTTCGTGATGAAGGAAGGCACCGACGTCAAGGATCCGCTGACCGAGCTCAAAGGCAAGAAAGTCGGTGTGTTGCGCGCCAGTACCCACGATCGTTTCGCCACTGAAGTGCTGGTACCGGCGGGCATCAACCTGGTGCGTTACGGTTCCCAGCAGGAAGCCAACCTGGACATTGTCGCCGGTCGTCTCGACGCGATGCTGGCCGACTCGGTCAACCTGGACGACGGTTTCCTGAAAACCGACGCCGGTAAAGGCTTCGCCTTCGTCGGCCCGACCTATGAAGACGCCAAGTACTTCGGCGGCGGTGCCGGCATCGCTGTGCGCAAGGGTGATAAAGAGCTGGCGGACAAATTCAACACCGCCATCACTGAAATCCGCGCCAACGGCAAGTACAAGCAAGTGCAGGACAAGTACTTCGACTTTGACGTGTACGGCCATTAATTAATACGCCGTAGAAAAAAGTGGCCACTGTTGACGCGGTGACCACTTTTTTATGCTCGCTAATCAAGCCGCGATTTAATGTGGGAGCGAGCTTGCTCGCGATGGCGGCATCAGCAACCCCTAAAATGCCCCAGCATGCTTCACAGTGTTAGGCTTTGTCCCGAATCCTGCGCTCTGTGAAGGAAGGTTTATGTTGAAGTTACTCGCTCTGCTCACGTTTCTGGCGTCCACCGCCGTCCACGCTCAAACCCCGCTGCACACCGATCTGCCGCTCAAGTACCTGGAGCAGGCCGACGCTGAATCCCGCGACCAACCCTTGGTGATTTTCCTGCACGGTTACGGCAGTAACGAGCAGGACCTGTTCGACATCAAGGATGAATTGCCGCCGCAGTACAACTACCTGTCGGTGCGGGCGCCGATGACGATGGAAGAGGGCAGTTACCAGTGGTTTCGCCAGAAGGGCGAGGGCGCCTATAACGGTGAGACGGACGACCTGAAGGCCAGCGGCCAAGTGCTGAGGGATTTTGTCGCACAAGCGGCGAAGAAATATCACACCGAAGCGGACAAGGTATTCCTGGTGGGTTTCAGCCAGGGCGCGATGATGTCCTACGAGGTCGCGTTGCGTCATCCCGGCGCAGTGGGTGGAATTGCGGCACTGAGCGGGCGAATTCTGCCGGTGCTCGAATCCGAGCTCAAACCGGATGAAAAACGCCAGCAGCTGGCGATTTTCATCGGTCATGGCACCGCCGACATACTCCTGCCCTACAACGACGGTACTGAGGCCGACAGCCTGTTGCAGCGCCTGTCACTCAAGCCCGAGTTTCATGCCTATCCGGGTGTCGGTCACAGCATCAGCGCCAACGAGATGCAAGATCTGAGCGCCTGGTTGCAGCGCCTCAACCCCTGAATCGGTCGGGTTTATTTACCGCTGACGATTTGTTTCACCAGCGTTTCGTGGCCGGTTTTGTCGTTGGGGCGGGAGATGATCTGAACGATGGCCATGCGTGTGCCGGAAGCGGCCATTAGAGTGCTGTCGAGTGTCATGCCGCCGCCCTGGGTGGCGGTGCTATCGATCTGCCGAAGGCCCAGGCCTGTGCCTTTTTGGGTCAGGCTTTTTTCGCTGGTTTTGTTGAAATCCGGCAAGGCGTTGCGTTGCTCGGTGGCGAAGGCGGACACGGTGGCGTCGAGGAATTCACCGTCGTTGTCCTTGACGTTGGCGCCGCCGGGGAGGGTGTTTTCAGCGGCGATCACCACGGTTTTGGTGGTCTGGTTGGTGTACATCGTACCTGTCGCCCCGGCAGTGCCGGTGGCCGCATCGCCAGCCGGCAGCGGGTTGGCGATGAAGCCCTTGGGCAGGGTGAAGGTGAACTTGCCGCCGAGCATCGAGACCTTCTGGGGCGGCGCTTTGTCGCCGGCAGTGGCCTTGGCCGCCTGCGCATTCATGGCTCCCAGACTGGCAGCCGCCATCAGCAGCAGAACAACGGCTTTTTTACTCAACAATGACATTCAAACTCTCCAGGGAATGATCGGCGCTTTGACGGCGATGATCCCATGGATCGCGATTTGTAGCAGCTGCCGCAGCTGCTACGTTCTCACCTTGGACGCAATGCCAGCCGTTTGGTGATCACCAGCATCCCCAACGACACGCCTATGCCCAAGACAAACCCCAGCCACCCAAACCTCGGCAATGCCAACGCCAGCACCAGACAAAACGCCGCAAACGAATACATCCCGGTCGCTGTCGCCCTGAGCAATGCCGCGGTAAACGCCGGCCCGCGAGTCTGCTGGGAGAACACCGCCATCACACTGCCCAGCACCGGGAATACCGCGAGCAGACCGCTCCAGCGTTCACCGACGGTGCTGGCCAGCAACGTCACAACCACTGTGAGCAGGGCGCCGGCCATCATGCGCAGCAACAGTTTGTCGGACTTCGGTGCCGGGCCAGAAACGATGGGCTGCACCGAGGGAAACAGGTACGGCGCGGCCAGCAATGCGGTAGCGGCCGCGATTACCGAGAACAGCAGCGACGACGGGATCAGTGACAGCGTACTGGCAACCAAGGCCCAGACCAGCAGCGAAATCGATAGCGCCCACGGCCAGTTCAAACGTTGTGCCACCTGGGCGTAGGTCACGCAGAAGGCAATCATTGCGAACATCGCCGATAGCGCTGCGGTCGCCGCCTGAGCAGCGAACACCTGACCCTGCTCGATAGCCAGGAAAAACAGAATCGGTCCGACCACCACCGGCAACCCCGACAGCCAACCGGCCACACTGGGGCCCCAGCGTTTTCCGGCCAGGGAAATCAGCAAGAGAAATCCCGGAATCACCAGCAGTTTGAGTATCAGCACGCACGTACCTCCCTGTATGAGCCGGTCACGTTAGCATTGCGGGTGATGGATTGCTCAGCGCGGCTGGGCGGGCCTCATGGTTGAACCTGGTGAAATTTGCCTGAAGTAGGAGCGAGCGGTGTGATTAGCGCTCGATGACTAAATTGATCGTTCCCACGCAGAGCGTGGGAACGATCATGAGTAGGGTTACCGCTCGATGGCCAGTGCCACGCCTTGGCCTCCGCCAATGCATAACGTCGCCAGGCCTTTCTTGGCGTCGCGCTTGATCATTTCATGCAACAACGTCACCAGCACCCGGCAACCCGACGCGCCGATCGGATGGCCCAGGGCAATGGCGCCGCCGTTGACGTTGACCTTGTTCAAGTCCCATTCCAGGTCCTTGGCCACGGCCAAAGATTGCGCGGCGAAGGCTTCGTTGGCTTCGACCAGGTCCAGTTGATCAACGGACCAACCGGCCTTGTCCAGGCAACGACGGGTGGCGCTGACCGGGCCGATACCCATGATCGCCGGGTCGACGCCCGCGTTGGCGTAAGCGGCGACCTTCGCCAGCACTGGCAGCCCCAGCGCTTTGGCTTTCTGCGCACTCATCAGCATCACCGCCGCAGCGCCATCGTTCAGCGAAGAGGCGTTGCCAGCAGTCACCGAGCCGTCCTTCTTGAACGCGGCTTTCAGTTTGCCCAGGGAGTCGGCGGTGGTGCCGGCCCGAGGCTGTTCATCGGTGGCGAAGGACAGTGGATCGCCCTTGCGCTGCGGAATCAGGATCGGCGTGATCTCGTCGGCAAAGCGTCCGGCTTCGATGGCGGCCACGGCTTTCTGCTGCGAGGCGGCTGCGAAGGCGTCCTGTTGCTCACGGGTCAGGCTGTATTTCTCAGCCAGATTCTCGGCGGTGATGCCCATGTGGTAATCGTTGAACGCATCCCACAGGCCATCGCTGATCATCGTGTCGACGATCTGCGCGTGGCCCATGCGCAACCCCGTGCGGGCACCGGGCATGACGTAATTGGCCAGGCTCATGTTTTCCTGGCCGCCGGCAATGATCACTTCGGCATCGCCACAGCGAATCGCCTGAGCCGCCAGATGCAACGCTTTCAGGCCCGAGCCGCAAACCTTGTTCAGGGTCATGGCCGGCACGGCGAAGGGCAGGCCGGCCTTGATCGCGGCTTGACGCGCCGGGTTCTGTCCAGCGCCGGCGGTCAAAACCTGGCCCATGATCACTTCATCGACCTGCGCCGGGTCCAGCCCGGTCTGCGCCAACAACTGGCGGATCACCGCAGCACCGAGGTCAACCGCGGACACATTCGCCAACGAACCCTGGAAGCTGCCGATGGCAGTGCGAGTGGCGGCAACAATCACGACTTCTTGCATGGAAGGATTCCTCACTGGGCAGCGAACTGCATTTCCGGGACGTGGTCAGGCACGATCAGTTTACCAGCGGTCTTGGCGACGATTTCCTCGACGCTGACGCCCGGCGCGCGTTCCTTGAGAACGAACGCGCCGTCCTTGATTTCCAGGTAGGCCAGGTCGGTCAGCACGCGTTTGATGCAACCGGCGCCGGTCAGCGGCAGGCTGCAACGCGACAGCAGTTTCGACTCGCCGTCCTTGGAGGCGTGGGTCATGGTGACGATGATGTTGTCCGCACCGGCCACCAGGTCCATCGCGCCGCCCATGCCCTTGACCAGTTTGCCGGGGATCATCCAGGAGGCGATGTTGCCTTCGACGTCGACTTCAAACGCGCCCAGCACGGTCAGGTCGATGTGGCCGCCGCGAATCATCGCGAAGGACTCAGCGGACGAGAAAATCGATGCGCCGATTCGTGCAGTCACGGTTTGCTTGCCGGCGTTGATCATGTCGGCGTCGACTTCGGCGTCGGTCGGAAACGCGCCCATGCCGAGCAGACCGTTTTCCGATTGCAGCATGACTTCCATGCCTTCAGGGATGTAGTTGGCGACCAGGGTCGGAATGCCGATGCCGAGGTTCACGTAGTAGCCGTCCTGCATTTCGCGGGCGACGCGCTGAGCCATTTGTTCGCGGGAAAGTGCCATTGTTGTTATTCCTTCATTCGGTCCGGGGGCAGGGGATCACTTACGCACGGTGCGCTGTTCGATGCGCTTCTCGAACGTGCCGCAAATGACCCGGTCGACGTAGATGCCAGGGGTGTGGATCTGCGACGGGTCCAGCTCGCCGGGTTCGACGATTTCTTCGACTTCGACCACGGTGATCTTGCCGGCGGTGGCGGCCAGCGGGTTGAAGTTCTGGGCGGTGTGGCGATAGACCACGTTACCGAAATGGTCGGCTTTCCAGCCTTTGACGATGGCGAAGTCACCGGTGATGGATTCTTCCATCAGGTACTGGCGGCCCTTGAATTCGCGGACTTCCTTGCCGTCGGCCACCGGCGTGCCGACGCCAGTGGCGGTGAAGAACGCCGGAATGCCGGCACCGCCTGCGCGCATTTTTTCGGCGAGGGTGCCTTGAGGGGTCAGGACGACTTCGATTTCGCCGCTCAGCAGTTGCTTCTCGAACAGCGCGTTTTCGCCGACGTAAGAGGCCACCACCTTGCGGATCTGCCGGTCCACCAGCAGCACGCCGAGGCCGAAGCCGTCGACGCCGCAATTGTTGGAGACCACGGTGAGATCACGTGTGCCTCGGTGCTGGATCTCGGCGATGAGGTTTTCCGGGATCCCGCACAGGCCGAAGCCGCCGGAGATCACGGTCATGCCGTCTTCAAGACCTGCCATCGCTTCCTCGTAGGAATACACGCGCTTGTCGAACCCTGCCATATGCACCTCTTTTATTCTTTGTGGGCGGCTGGCTAGCCGGATGGGGAGGGAGTGTCACGCCGGAGGATTTATTTGTTAAGTTGATTTTTAAGGTTGATTGATAGATAAAACTCACCAATGTATTGCGTTGGAGACATCGGCCATGACCGTCAAACAGATCCGTGCATTTCTGGCCGTGGCCCAGAGTTTGAGTTTTGCCGTGGCTTGCGAGCGGCTGCACCTGTCCCAGTCGGCGTTGAGCCTGACCATTAAGGCGCTGGAGGAGGGCTTGGGCGGGCGCCTGTTCACGCGCAATACCCGCAACGTCGCACTGACCGCCGAAGGCGAATCGCTGCTGCCACTGGCTCGTCGATTGATTGCGGACTGGGACAATGCCGAGGATGAACTGCGACAACGCTTCACCCTCCAGCGCGGCCGCGTGACCCTCGCGGCAATGCCGTCGTTTGCAGGCAATCTGCTGCCACCGATCCTCAAGACCTTTCGCGCGCGTTACCCAAAGGTCAATGTCACGGTGAACGACGTGATCAATGAGCAAGTGCTGGAAATGGTTCGCGACCGTCAGGTGGAATTGGGTGTGGCGTTCGAGCCGACCCAGAGCTCGTCGCTGGAATTTACTCCGTTGTACATCGACCGGTTTGTGGCGGTGGTGCCATCTGATTCACCGCTGGCGGACCTGGGCGATATTGATTGGCAGACCTTGCTCAAGGAACCGTTCATTACCTTGCAGCGACCATCGACAGTGCGGGTGATGCTCGAAGAGCATTTACAGACGCGAGGCATGAAATTGCCGGTGGAGTTTGAGAGTCATCAGTTGGCGACGGTCGGGCGGATGGTGGCCAGCGGATTGGGCGTCAGCGCGGTGCCGGCGTTGTGCGCCGGGCAGATGCGCGAGTTGGGCGCGCGTTGCATTACCCTGCGCGATCCGGTGGTGGAACGGGCAATCGGCGTGCTGACCACGGGGCATGAACTGTCGGCGGCGGCGCAGGCGTTGTTCGATATTCTCAAGGCCGAAAACCTTGGCGAGCGCCTGTCCGTGTACTGAGCACGGTCACCCTGTAGGAGCGGGCTTGCCCGCGAAGGGCCCAGTACATCCAACATTGATATCGTCTGACACTACGCCTTCGCGAGCAAGCTCGCTCCTACAGGCATTGGGTTTCGCCAGTGCAGGCAATCACCCGGGCAGGTTGGCCTGCCCGGGTGATTGCCTGCTCTTATTTACGCGCCTCCAGAATCAGGTTGAACGGCGTTTCCGTGGCCCGCCGGAACTGGGTGAATCCCGCTTCGGTAAAGACCTTGCGTAACCGTGCCTCACCTGCCTGGGCGCCGAGCCCGAGGCCGACCTCTTGGGACAACGAGTTGGGCGTGCAGATAAAGGTCGAGGCGGCGTAGAACAGTCGTCCCACCGGGGTGGTGTTTTCGTCGAGCGTGTCGTTGGCAAAGGGCTCTACCAGCAGCACCGAGCCGTCGGGTTTGAGCGATTCATAGGCATGCTTTGCGGCGCCGACCGGGTCACCCATATCGTGCAGGCAGTCGAAGTAGCAGATCAGGTCATAGTCATCGCCCGGATAACTCTTGGCGGTGCCCTGGAAGAACCGCGCCCGGCCGGTCACGCCACCTTCTTCGGCGCGCTGGGTGGCGACGGTGACCGAAGGCGCGTGGTAGTCGAAACCGACGAACCGCGAGTTCGGAAACGCCTGGGCCATGATCACGGTCGAGGCGCCGTGGCCACAGCCGATGTCCGCCACCTTGGCGCCGGCTTCCAGTTTGGTGACCACTCCATCGAGGGCCGGTAGCCACTCGCTGACCAGATGCGCCTTGTACCCTGGGCGGAAGAATCGCTCGGTGCCGCTGAACATGCACGGATGGTGATCGCCCCAGGGCAGGGCGCCGTTGCCGCGCATGGCGTTGACCAGTTTGTCCTTGTCATGAAAAAACGACGCGACCACCCCGACACCGCCGGCCACATAGACCGGTGAATCTTCGATCGCCAGCGCCATGGCTTGCTCTTCGGGCAGGCGGAACTGGCCGTCGCGGTGTTCCATGTAACCGGAAGCTGCGTGGGCGCTGAGCCATTCACGCAGCAGGCGGGTGTTGCAGCCGGTTTTCTCGGCAAGTGCTTCGGGGGTGACTGGCTGACTGTCGGCCATGGCCCGGTACAGGCCGAGCTCTTCGCCGAGGATGACGTTGGCGAGCATCGCCGCGCCGCCCATGTCGCTCACCAGTTTGCCCATGAAATCATTGAGTCTGGCCTCGTCCATCACGTGTGCTCCTTCAGCAGGATCACGGTCCAGAGGCATTGTTTGTCGAGGCATGCACCTTTGGGCGGTGATCGTGGGAATGAACAGGACGATAACCGCGTCCTGGACCCCTGACGGGGGTAATCAATAAGTCTAGTTCGTGTATCCCTCTGTATCTGACTGCCTGTCCGATACAGTTTGGTGAGAAGAGGGGCGCCTGCGAACACAGAGCCGATACACCGCGGCGCTTAACTGTATCTACCACCGGATCACACCGAATGAGAGATACCATGCAGATTCCCCTCACATCAGCGAAGGCGACCGTCGGGCTAGGCTTGCGCCGCGGCTTGATGAAGGACCTTCAAGCGGCCCCGACGGGCGATTTCGACTTTCTGGAAGTCGCGCCGGAAAACTGGATCGGCATCGGCGGCGCTCATGGCGCGGTGTTTCGCGCCCTGGCCGAGCGTTATCCATTGTCCTGTCACGGCTTGTCCTTGTCTTTGGGCGGGCCGGCGCCGCTGGACGTCGGGTTTGTGCGGGAAGTGCGGGTATTCCTCGATCATCACAAGGTGCCGCTATACAGCGAACACCTGAGCTACTGCAGCGATGACGGGCATCTTTACGATCTGCTGCCGTTGCCGTTTACCGAGGAAGCGGTGCAGCACGTTGCCGCGCGGATTCGTCAGACTCAGGACATCCTTGGCCGGCGCCTGGCGGTGGAAAACGTCTCTTACTACGCCGCGCCACAACAGGACATGGACGAACTGACGTTCACCAATGCGGTGCTGCGCGAGGCCGATTGCGACCTGCTGCTGGACGTCAACAATGTCTACGTCAACTCAATCAATCACGGTTTTGATCCGCAGGCTTTTCTGGCCGGCATCGACGCGGGGCGGGTGGTTGCCATGCATGTGGCGGGACACTTTGATGAGTCCGACACGTTGAAGATCGACACCCATGGCGCCTCGGTCAAACCGGTGGTCTGGTCGCTTCTGACTAAGGCATATGCGCGGTTCGGTGTACAGCCGACGCTGCTGGAGCGGGATTTCAATTTTCCGGCGTTCTCTGAGCTGGTGACCGAATTGCAGACCATTCGCCGCCTGCAAGGTGAGGCGGTGAGCCGTGGCTAAGCCGACATTGTTTCAGCAGCAAGACACATTGACTCGCTACCTGCGCGACCCTGATCACTGTGCACCGCCAGTCGGGATGGACGTGGCGCGGGCGCAGGTTTATCGCGACCTGGTGTTTTCGAACCTGTCATCGTTGCTCAGCGGCACTTTTCCGGTGCTGGTGAAGATTCTCGGCGATGATCATTGGCGTGTGTTGGTGCGGATCTTCCTGCGGGATCATCGTGCTCAAACACCAAAATTCGGCGAGATCGCCCAGGAGTTTGTCGAGTTTCTCGCCTCTGAACCGCAGGCGTTGAACGATGCAGCGTGGCCGCCGTTCATGGTTGAGCTGGTGCATTACGAATGGGTCGAAATGGCGCTGCAACAATCCGAAGCCGAGCCGTTGCCGGTCAGCGATGCCGGGTTGTTGTTGGAGCGGCCGTTGCAGGTCTCGCCGCTGGCCTGGCTGTTGGCATATGGCTGGCCGGTGCAATTAGTGGGGCCGGATTACCGGCCGGACACGCCGCCAGTTCAGCCGACGTTGCTGTTGGTTCGTCGGGCCGAGGACTGGAGTGCGCGCTTCTGCGAACTGAGCCCGTTGGCGTGGCGGTTGTTGCAGCGGATCGGGGAGTTTCCTTCGCTCGATGGGCGGGCGCAAATGGAAGGGCTGGCGATGGAGGCGGGGATGGTTGGGTCGCCGGAGTTTGTCGACAGCGGATTGGCGTTGCTGCGGCAGATGCACGGGGAAGCGGTGATCGGCATCGTTGTCTGACCACACACAATTCCCCAAACACCCAATATCCCTGTAGGAGCGAGGCTTGCCCGCGAAGGCGGAGTGTCAGTCGACATCCATATTGAATGTGCCGGCCTCTTCGCGGGCAAGCCTCGCTCCTACGTAGGGGATCGCTGGCCTGGCAACCTGAGCTCAGCACACAACCCACCGCCCTCGCGATTGCTCAAAGTCAACGACCCGCCAATCGCCAACGCCAGTTGCTGCGCAATCGCCAACCCCAACCCGGTCCCCCCCGTACTGCGATTACGCGAATTCTCCACGCGGTAGAATGGCTCCATTACCTGCGCCAATTGCTCTTCGGCAATCCCCGGCCCACGGTCCATCACCTTCACCGACAAGCTGCCCTCAGCCTTCGTTTCCACCCACAACTCTGCCGCGCCGGCGAATTTCAACGCGTTGTCTATCAGGTTCACCAGCACCCGCCGCAAGGCATGGGGTCGGGTGTCGATCACGGCAGCGCTTTTGCCGCCGAGCTGCACGTCTTTGCCCATGTCCTGATAGTCGAACACCAGGCTGTCGAGGAACGAATCCAGGTCAGTACGACGACTTTCCTCGGTGGCACCATGAATGCTGCGGGCATAGGCCACGCCTTCGCGCACCAGATGTTCCATCTCGCTGAGGTCGTTCCACAGTTTGTCTTTTTCGCTGGAGTCGTCCATGAATTCGACGCGCAGTTTCATGCGCGTAATCGGGGTTTGCAGGTCGTGGGAAATCGCCGCCAACAGTTGCATGCGTTCCTTGAGGTAGGCCGCGATGCGCGCCTGCATCGCGTTGAAGGCTTTGGCGGCATGGGCGACTTCGGTCGGGCCTTTTTCATCCAGGTGTACGGCATGGGTGTTGGGGTCGAGCGTTTCCACCGCTTGGGCGAGACGGCTGAGCGGGCGGATGGCAATTCTCACGGCGAGCCAGGTGCAGGCAATCATCAGTGCCAGTTGCCCCAGCAATACCGCCGGTAACCACGGCGACAACGGCACCATCTTAGGCCGCACATCGACGGTGACGGGGCTGCCGTCCTTCAGCTTCAAGTGGGCCTGAAAGTGTTTTTTCGGGCCTGGGATGTCGGTAAAGGTCAGCGGGTATTCATGGCCGATGGCGTCCTGAATCGAGGTCGCTGCAATCGGCACATCGCTGGGCGCCATGGGCGTGCCCGGCGAACCTTGATTCAACAGATAGCCATAGTTGGCGCGTTCCAGACGCTGCAGCCAGTTCGCGCGCTCGTCAGCGGGCAAGCGGTCGAGGATGGCGAGGGAGGTCGAGACATCGGTTTCCAGATTGCCCAGCATGGTGTTTTTCGCACTTTGGTAACGCTCGTAATACTGAGCGCCAAAGGACAGCGCCTGGGCGAGGATCAGGCCGATCAGGAAAATCAGCGATAGCCGCGAGGCCAGCGTACGGGGCCAGTGCAGCGCAAGATTCATGACGGCGCACCGAGCACTTCTACTGGCAGGGAAAACACATAGCCTTCGCTGCGCACGGTCTTGATGTAGGCCGGTTCTCGGGCATCGTCCAGCAGACGCTGGCGCAAGCGGCTGACCAGCAAATCAATGGAGCGGTCGAACAGATCGGCATCGCGACCTTGAGTCAGGTTGAGCAATTGGTCGCGATTGAGTACCCGCTGAGGATGATCGAGGAACACCCGCAGCAAGCGATATTCCGCGCCGCTGAGGGCGACCATGGTGCCGTCTTCATCCAGCAGATGTCGGGCCGAAGTGTCCAGACGCCAGCGACCGAATGCCAGCAGGCGACCGCTTTCGCTGATCACCAGATTCGGCGGTAGCATCCGTGTGCGTCGCAGCACGGCATTGATGCGGGCGAGTAACTCACGGGCGGCGAACGGTTTGACCAGGTAATCGTCGGCGCCCATTTCCAGGCCGACGATGCGGTCGGTTTCATCGTTGCGTGCGGTGAGCATCAGCACTGGCGTGGCTTTGTGTTTGCCGGCACGCAGCTCGCGGCAGAGCACCAGGCCATCGTCGCCCGGCATCATGATGTCGAGCACGATCAGATCCACCGGCGTGGTCTCGAGGAAGGCGCGCATCGCCCGTCCATCCGCCACGACGGTGGTGCGCAGACCGTTCTTCTTCAGGTAGTTGCCTACCAGTTCCCGGATCTCGCGGTCATCGTCCACGATGAGAATGTGATCGACGTGTTCCATGGTGATCAAGCCTCTTGAATGGGAGTTGCCGCGCAGTCTATCGAGCCTTGTCCCGCACGCCTGCTGTCGATTGTATTGCAGTGTATCTGGCGTACCAGCAGATACACGGGAACGCAAAAAAACAGGGTTTGTATCGCTGTGTATCGCAGGCTGGCGTGGATACACAGCGATTTACCCGCGCCTGTTCTGGACACAGACGAGATACCTCGCGGGTTTCAAATAGGTTCCATCGAGGCAAACCCAAACCGCCTCGGCTCAATCAACGATTGACCTATTGAAGCCTTGAGGAAACCACCATGAATACCAAAGCCGTCTACGCCGCCTGCCTGTTTGCCGCCTTGAACATCTGCACTTTGTCGGCCCGCGCCGAAGCCGATGTTACCCCTCAAACCTATACCTACGGCACGCACCTGGATATTCAGAAAGTGCTGTCGATGAAACAGGACGCCAGCCCTACCTGCGGGATTGTGAATGCCCGGATGACCTATCTGGATTCCCAGGGCAAAACCCAGGTGCTGGATTACAGCAAATTCGCTGACGGCTGTAACGACGGCAACTGAGTCCTGTAAACCCTCCCAGATCACCCTGTAGGAGCGAGCTTGCTCGCGAAGACGGCGGTACAGTCAACATTGATGTCGCCGGATATACCGCTTTCGCGAGCAAGCTCGCTCCTACAGGGTCCGTGGTTTCACAGGCTCCCCACATGGGCCGTGAATTTTCAAGGTGATCCCATGTTCCTCATCGCATTCCTGGGCGGTATTTTGACCGTCCTCAGTCCCTGCATTCTCCCGGTCGTGCCGTTTCTGTTTGCTGGTGTTAAACGTACACGCTCCTCAATCCTGCTCACCCTCGGCGGCATGGCCTTGACCTTCGCCCTGATCTCCAGCCTGGCCGTGGTCAGCAGCGACTGGGTGATACAAGCCAACAATACCGGCCGCCATGTGGCGCTGATGGTGATGGTGCTGTTCGCCCTGTCGCTGATCTCCGCTCGCATTGGTGGCTGGCTGGCGCGCCCGTTGGTACTGCTGGGCAATCGCCTCGATTCCGATACTCGCAAAATGTCTGGCCCGTTAGGCTCGGTGATGATCGGCGTCGCCACGGGTCTGCTCTGGGCACCGTGTGCCGGGCCGATCCTCGGGGTGATCCTCACCGGCGCCATGTTGCAAGGCGCCAACGCGCAGACCAGTCTGTTGCTGCTGGCGTACGGCCTGGGCAGCGCGTTGTCCCTGGGTATCTTGATCTTCGCCGGTCGCGGCCTGGTCAATCGATTGAAACCGTCGATTCCGCTCACCGGTTGGCTGCGTCGCGGCACGGGTGCTGCGGTGTTGGTTGCGGCGGCGGTCATCGCCACCGGCACCGACAACACACTGCTCGCCAGCACCTCGTCCGAAGGCGTCACCACGGTTGAACAGCGCGTGCTGGAAACCGTACCGAAAGTGGTTGATTACTTCGTCAGCAAGGTCAAGGCCGACTCGACCATGGACCCGGCCAAAGGCGCGATGCCGTCACTCTCCGGCGCAGTCGAATGGCTCAATTCGCCAGCGCTGAGCAACGATTCCCTGCGTGGCAAAGTTGTACTGGTGGATTTCTGGACCTACGACTGCATCAACTGCCAGCGCACCTTGCCCTACGTGAAGGATTGGGCGAAAAAATATGAGAAGGACGGCTTGGTTGTGATCGGCGTGCACACCCCGGAATACGGTTACGAACGCATCATCGACAACGTCCGCGATCAGGTGAAAAAACTCGGCATCATCTACCCGGTGGCGATCGATAACGACTACACGATCTGGCGCGCCTTCGACAATCAGTACTGGCCCGCGCACTACCTGATCGATGCCAAGGGGCAGGTGCGTTACACCCATTTTGGCGAGGGCCGGTACGAAACTCAGGAACAGACGATTCGGCAGCTGCTGGAAGAGGCCAAAGCACCTTCGGCTTAATCCGTTTCGGCGAAGCAAGCCAACCTGTTATGGCGGCGTTACAAATGGACGACCATGCATCGGAGAATGCCATATTTCGTGAATTCTCCGGACGATCGGCAGGACGTCGGCGTATCCGAGAGCGATAGTTTGTGGATGACGGGATCACCTCCGATCCTGTCATCACCCTCAAGAAAAGGAAGTTGTCATGCCTAAATTCATTATTGAACGCGAGCTTCCAGGCGCCGGCGCACTGCCGCAACAGGAGCTCAAAGCGATCTCGCAAAAATCCTGCGATGTATTGCGCGAGATGGGACCCGAGGTGCAGTGGCTGGAGAGTTATATCACTGGTGACAAGATTTACTGCGTGTACATCGCGCCGAACGAGGGACTGATCAGGGAGCATGCCCAAAAGGGTGAATTTCCCATCAACAGCGTTTCCCGGGTCATGAACATCATCGATCCCACTACGGCGGAGTAAGCCGGGACGCGTTCCAACCCGCAACGGAGCAGACTTCATGAGCACCCCCATTGACCTCACTGCCCTGAAAAACCGTCAAATGGCCTCGTGGGCCAGCGGCGACTACGCCGTGATCGGCACCACTTTACAGATCGTCGGCGAACAACTGGCCGAAGCCTGCGACCTGCTCTGTGATGAGCAGGTGCTGGACGTCGCCGCTGGCAACGGTAACGCAACGCTCGCAGCCGCACGCCGGGGCTGCAAGGTCACGTCCACCGACTACGTGGCCAAGCTGCTTGAACGCGGCGAAGACCGCGCACGAGCGGAACATCTGGACGTGACTTTTCAGGTGGCCGATGCCGAGGACTTGCCGTTCGAGGACGCCAGTTTCGATGCGGTGCTTTCGACCTTTGGCGTGATGTTTACGCCGGATCAACCCAAGGCAGCAGCGGAACTGGCGCGGGTGTGCCGTCCTGGCGGGCGGATTGGGCTTGCGAACTGGACGCCTGAAGGCTACATCGGCCAGGTGTTCAAGATCCTGGGCCGCCACATGCCGCCACCGATGGGCGCTCAACCGCCTTCGAACTGGGGCACCGAAGCCTGGTTAAACTCGCACTTCGACCAGCGCGACTTCCAGCTCCAGGTGACACGGCGGTTGTTCAATTTCCGCTATCGCTCGGCCGCGCACTGGATCGACACCTTCCGTACCTGGTATGGGCCGGTTCACAAGGCCTTTGCGACCCTGCCACCCGAAGGGGGCACCGCCCTGGAAAACGACCTGACCGAACTGCTGAATCGCCTGAACCGGGCGGGGGAGCGGTCGCTGGTGGTGCCGAGTGAATACCTGGAGGTGGTGATTACCCGGCGTTGAGTTGGAAACGCAAAACACTTGTGGGAGCGAGCCTGCTCGCGATGAGGGTCTTACATTCAACATGCATGTTGACTGAAGGTTCGCCATCGCGAGCAGGCTCGCTCCCACAAGGGGTATGTGCAAAATTTGACCCGCCCCTCACTCATCCAGCCGCTCGGTGTACACAACCCACACACTGCACGGCATTTTGTACAGCAGATGCTCCACCGTGCTGCCGAGCAACCGGCCCATGCCGCGATGGCCGACCCGGCCCATGACAATCACGTCGACATCATTGGTATCGGCGTAGCGAGTCAGCACCTTGGTCGGGCTGCCCATCAGCATGTGCCGTTGCTCCGGGGCGATGCCGTTGCGGGCGGCCAATTCGTTGAAGGCATCCTCCTGGAAATTGAACAGGGTCTTGGCCTTGTCCGAAGCGAAAAACGCCGAGCCGTTTTCGAAGCTGAACTCATCCGAGCTGATAGACGAAAGGTCATAGGCGTAGACCACGTCGAGCTCGGCATTGCAGGAACTCGCCAGTTTTGACGCTTCGTGCAGGATCCGGTCGTTGAAGCTTTTGTATTGATCATCACTGTGGAAGGGGTCGACCGCCGCAACGATCTTGCGCGGCAACGCATGTTTGGCATGGCTGACGAAGTGCAGCGGTACCGGGCATTCGCGCAGTAGATGCACGTCGAGGGGGGTGAATACCAGCCGCGACAGCCGTGATTGGTGTTCCAACGCCTTGATCAGCACATCCATTGGCTGCTCTTTGAGGTGAGTCAGGATTTCCTCCAGCGGATTTTCGACCCAAACCACCTCGGTGGTGACATGCACACCGATCTTGCGCAAGGGGCGGGCCTGTTCCTCAAGCCACTGGTGGTGGCGCTCGACATACCCCAGACGCATCTGTTCCAGGGCTTTTTCGTTGACCAAACCGGCGGTCGCCAGACCCTCCAGATAGTCGAAAGCCACGATGTGCAGGGCTGCATCCTCGGCCTTGGCCAGTGCTGCGGCCCGGTCGAAGGCGGGGCTGTGTTCCATCAGGGGCGAGGCGACCAGCATGAAACGTGCTTGACCAGACATGACAAACCTCCCGTTCAATACACCCAATCCTTTAATTATTGACCATGATCGGTCTCTCGTCCGTGGGGTTCATGCGATGGGTGTCATGCCGGAGTTTTAATGTGGGAGCGAGCCTGCTCGCGATGGCGGTGTGTCAGTCAACATGGATGCTGAGTGGGATGGCCTCTTCGCGGGCAAGCCCGCTCCTACAGGGATTTGTAGTGTTCACTTGATTTAAACAACTTTCGCGCCCCGTGCTTCCAGCAATTCCCGTAATACGGAACGGTGGCAGTGTGCCTCGTCCTCGCAATAACACCCCACCGCCAGTGATGTTTGATGGGAGAGGGCAGCCAGTAGATCGAGCAGCTGACTGGGCGCGGGATGGTTCATCTCGGCCTTGAACTTGCGCTTGAAGGCTCCCCAGGCCTTGGCATCTTCAGCCGCTTTGGCTTCGGCCACCAATTCGGGGCTGGGGGACAGCAGCGGTTGCCACACATCGTAGAAATCCCGGCTGGCAAATTCAGCCTTCGGTACGCCCCGAGGCGGGCGGCGTACCGTGCCCAGGCGCAGGCCTTCATTCGCGGTGCGGGGTGAGCCGAGTTGGACAATGTGGATGGGCATGATCGCAGTGCCTATTTGAGCCGCGAGCTGTCGAACCACTCCAACGCTGTGCGCCAGAAACAGATCCCCAGGAAGTACGCCGACATCAGCAGCCACAGGCCCATCACCAGCGGATTGATGACCGGGTGGTTGACCACCAGCGACAAGCTGCACAGCAACCAGATGGCCGTTACGGCAATGTTGATCGGCATGAACCGGCGCACGCGGAACGGGTGCAGGAATTTCATTCGGGTCACGGTCAGCAGCGCCAGACCGATGACGGTGAGCAAGGTAATCCATGGCGACGGGTCGATGATGTACAGGCACAGCGCAACTACGTTCCACGCGGCGGGGAAACCCTGGAAGTAGTTGTCCTTGCTCTTCATGTTGACGTTGCAGAAACAAAACAGCGATGACACCAGGATCAGCGACACGGTCAGCAGCAGGGTGTAGTCCGGCAACGGGATGTAACGGTAAATGAACAGTGCCGGAATAAACACATACGTCAGGTAGTCGATCACCAGGTCGAGGATCGAACCGTCGAAACTCGGCAGCACCGACTGCACATTCACCTTGCGCGCCAGCGCGCCGTCCAGACCGTCGACGATCAGCGCCACGCCTAGCCACAGCAGGCAATTGGTCGGTTGGTTCTCCAGCAAGGCGAGGGTCGCGAGGAAGGCGGTGACCACGCCAGTGGCGGTAAAACCATGGGCACCCCATGCTTTAAGCCTGGCAATGTGTACGGCGGATATCACGGGGGCGTTCTCCAGAAAGTGAAGCAAGCCAATGATCACCCTCCTGTTGAGGGCGTCGGCAAACCGGGTCGGGTTGCAGGTATCGACCGGATTTTTGGGAATAAGGTTCACCACCCTTGAATCTTAGCCGCCGCACAAAAAAATACCCCGGAAATATCCGGGGCGCGTATTGAGCGCGGCACGTCTGTGCCTGACCGATGTCGGGACGAGTGTCAGCGCAGCGAGGGGTGGAACACGCGCAACCGATGGTTATCCGGGTCAAGCGCGACGAAAGTGCGACCGAAGTCCAGCTCTGTCGGCGCTTGCACCATGGTCAACCCGAGCGCGCTCCAATCGGCAAACAGTGCATCGACCTGCTCGGCAGACTCCACCGGGAACGCCAGCTCGGTCCCACCGCCCGTCACTTGCGCTGCCGGTTCGGCGGTATGCCGTGACCAGAGCCCCAGTTTGTAGCCGCCCTCCAGGATAAATAGCGCAAAGGTCGGCGACTCTTCCACGGGCTTGCGCTCCAGCAGAAACTCATAGAACCGCGCACTGACGGCGGGGTTTTCCACGAAAAGCAAAATATAACGGGGAGTGATCATAGGGCTGCTCCATTCAAGGTGGGCGCAGCATAAAAGGAGGCGGTGTCAGTTTCTGTCAGGAGTGTGAAGGGCGAGGGCAGCACCCATGACGTCAGCCAGACGGAGTTGGCGGAATGTCGGGTGAGGACAGCAGAAACGTAACGCCGAAGCCTTCAGATATCTCCAGTATCCGAGGCAGGTCTTCGGGCACTTTGAGCTGATCCAACGCCGCAAATAACTGACCGCCGCGTGGATCGGAAACCACGCCGATCATTTTCGCGGTAGGGCTGATGTTCTTGTAAGCATGGATCGACCCTGCGGGGATGTGCACATAACCCCCGGTTGAGAGGGTGGTGGATTGCCCTTCGACGGTCACTTCAACCTGCCCATCGATGACATAGAACGCTTCGTCCCAAGGGTGAAAATGCAGCGGTGGCCCGCCACCCTGCACACCTTCCTGGATGTGCACTTCAAAGGGTTTGGTTAGATCGCCGCCGGCAAGAATAGTGATTGTCTCTCCAACAACTTTGGCCGGCGCGGGCGTTTTCCCGGCTTCGATGACGTGAACCGTTCGCATGATGGCTCTCCGAGGCATGAATCCCCCATCCGTTGAGTATATTCACTGCGCCGCGAGCAAGTGCCGCGGCGCTGGCCCGTCTGTCCGGCCAATTTCAACGCCAATGGAATTTTTTTCCGACCCTGCCGCTCTGCTGATAGAGACGTGCTGATCCAGCGTCCTGCCACTGGCCTCAGAGCGAGAAAAATATTTCATGACTGCCCTGACACGACTTGAATCCCGGCCTACCCACGAACACGCGATAACTGTCGCTGGCGGCGTAAAGTCGCTCTACGAACAATTGTTGCTGAGCGATAACAATGACGCGCAAAAACACGCGCTAGCCGGGCGCTTTCTGCAAGCGCAATTGCAGCAAGCGTCGAACCTGCCTGAACAAATGCCACGGGACCTCTCGGCTCTGCAAAACTGGGTCGAACAGCACAGCGTCGACGTGGCCCGGCAATACGCCGATTACCTTCAGCAGCGCAAGGCGGGCGGGGCGCGGCAGTTCTTCAGCAACAAGGCCCATGCACTGTTTTTCCTGCAGGCGGTTGCCCCGACCAAACGGGTGGATGGCGCCTGGCTTTATGGCCTGGTGCGGCACTGGCGCGACCCGCGTTTCGACGGCCTGTTGTGCACCTATCTGGAAGAGTTGGGCGAGGGCAATCCGGCGCAGAATCATGTGGTGATCTACCGCAAATTGCTGGCCGAACATGGCCTGCAAGACACCGCGGCGATTGCCGATGAGCGCTACCTGCAAGGCGCGATTCAACTGGCACTCGGCTATTGTGCCGACGAGTATTTGCCGGAAGTGATCGGCTACAACCTCGGCTATGAACTGCTGCCGCTGCACTTGTTGATCAGTGCTTATGAACTCAGCGAACTGGGCATCGATCCCCTTTACTTCACGCTCCACGTGACCATCGACAATGCCAGCAGTGGGCATGCCCATAAGGCGGTGCAATCGGTGCTGCAATTGCTGCCGGTGGAAGGCGATCGCGATGACTTTTTGCGTCGAGTGGCGCTGGGCTATCGGCTCAACGGTCTAGGGCAGGGCAGCCGGGCGATCATCGAGTCGTTCGACCTCGACAGTGAAGTACTGAGCATGCTTGAACGCAAACGCCCGTTCGGCGAGCACATGCATTCCGATTACAGCCGCTTAGAAGGCAAGACCGTCAATCAATGGCTGTCTTCACCGGGGCAATTGCCAGGCTTGCTGGCGGCCATGGAAAACAAAGGCTGGATCAAACGCCATCAGGACCCGCTAGCCAGTCGTTTCTGGCAATTGATCGACGGCGCCGGTGCGGCGATGTTCGGCGTATTCAGCCCCTACGAAAAACAGTTGCTGCATGACTGGATCGCTGGCGACTGGAAACCGGAGCATCCCGCCGCTGCGGTACGACGCGGCAGCAGCGTTATGGCGCAGACGCCGGTGTCGGACAGCGATTCGGATGTCCAGCGCCTGCAAGCTGCGCTGAACGGTCTGAGCGAGCACGAGCAGATGTCGGTGTTGATGCCATGGCTCTCGCCCTATCGGCATTCCCATCCTGCCGGTCTGTTGGCGACGCGTCGGTTTATCGAACTCAAATCCAGTCTTCTCTAGAACACCTTTATCAACGGGAGCAGTTTATGAGTCTGGAAGAACAGCTGTCCGCCACTGACCTGGCGTTGGTGCAACTGGGACGCCGTTTGCAGGCGGATGGTTACCGATTCATCACGCCGACGCCGCTGACCCATCAGCGGGTCAATACCCGCGCCGAAGGCCGGCGGGCCGAGACCCTGCGCGATGTCTTTGGCTGGTCGCGGCCGTTTGAGCCAGGGCTGTTGTCCGCGGATGAACAGCGCCAGTTGCAACAGGCGCAGGTGCTGGATGAGTGCAACGGGCGGCTGAAAAGCCGGGTGCGCTGGTCCAGCCTCGACGACTTGCTGTTCGTGCATTCGGCCTTTCCGACGGAGGCCGCTGATTCAGTGTTCTTCGGTCCCGACACTTATCGGTTCGCCCAACTGATTCACGCCCATCTGCACCAGCATTTCGCCCCGATCAGGCGCGCCGTGGACATCGGTTGCGGCGCCGGTGTCGGTGCCATTCTGATTGCCCGCGCCCGTCCCGAATCCGAGGTGTTGGCGCTGGACATCAATCCGGCGGCGCTGCGCATGACGGCCATCAACGCCGCGCTCGCCGAAGTAGCCAACGTCAGCGTCGAGGCCAGCGACGTGCTGCAGGATGTCGACGGATACTTTGATCTGATCGTCGCCAACCCACCCTACATGGCCGACCCGGCCGAGCGTACTTACCGGCATGGCGGTGGCGCGTTGGGCGCGGAGCTGTCTCTGCGGATTGTCGAACAGGCACTCGGTCGGCTGGCGCCCGGCGGCTCGTTGTTGCTGTACACCGGCGCGGCGATGGTTGATGGCCGCGACCCGTTTCTGGAGGCCCTCGCTCCGCGTTTGGAGGCACCGGGGTTCGGCTGGACGTATCGCGAGCTCGATCCCGATGTGTTCGGTGAAGAGTTGTTGACCCCAGGTTACAAACGAGTGGAGCGGATTGCCGTCGTCGCGCTGACCGTGACGCGTCTCGGCCCAGGCACGGGGGAAAATGTTGATGAGCAGGCGCCCGAACTTCGGCATTGAAGAAGAATACTTCCTCACCGATCTCGCTTCCCGGCGTATGCCGGGGCAGCCCTCGGTGCCGGTGATCGAGGCATGCAGGGCGGCGCTGGGTCAGTCTTTCGCTTATGAAATGTTCCAGGGGCAGATTGAAGTCGCCTCACCGGTTTTCAGCAGCTTACCGGAGGCCGCCGACTACCTGGCTACCACCCGCAGTGCCCTGAGACGTGCTCTGCAGCCGTTCGGCCTGGGCCTGCTCAGCGCCGGTAGTCACCCTTTGGCGGATTGGCGGATTCAGCAACCGACGGATCAGGCGCATTTCCATCAGCTGTTCGACGACTACCAGCGAGTGGCCCGGCGCAGTGTGTTGTCCGGGCTGCACGTACACGTTGAAGTACCCGGTCATCTGGATCGTATTCGGGTCATGAACGAAGTTTTGCCATGGGTGCCGCTGTTGTTGGCGCTGAGCACCTCGTCACCGTTTTGGGAGGGAGCGGATAGCGGTTTCATGAGCTATCGCCAGGTCGCCTGCGATGAGTGGCCGCGCATGGGCATTCCAGAGTTTTTCGAGGATCAGCAAGCGTTCGACGATTACGTCGCGCTGATGACCCGCACCGGCTCGATCCGGCAGCCCAGCGACTGTTGGTGGAGCGTGCGCCCGGCCGCGCGATTTCCCACGCTGGAGCTGCGCATTACCGACGCCTGCCCACGGCTGGACGATGCGCTGTGCATCGCTTCGCTGTTTCGCCTGATGGTCGCTGACGCCATCGCGCAGCCGCTGCCCGGGGCGAACTTCAACCGGACGGCTTACTGGATCCTCAAGGAAAACCGCTGGCGCGCCAAGCGTTACGGCATTCATGGCACCTTCATTGGCCAGGACCACGAACCGACAATCTCGGTCGAGCAATGGCTGGCCCTGGCACAAGTGACATTTGCCGAGACCGCGCAGCAACTGGGCGTGCAAGACGTCTTCAAACAGGCCCGGCGCATGCTGATCGAAGGGACCAGCGCAGATAGGCAACGGTACGCGGTGGAACAGGCATTGCGCGACGGCCGCTCGATGTCCGACGCGCTATCAAGCGCAGTCGATCAACTGTTAATGGAAACCGGCGAGCAACCTTGCGCCAGTCCGGCCCCGCAACGAGCGGTAGGTGAGCCATGAACAAGAACCTGGACGATTACAACCGCATGCGCGATTTCTCGGCGACCTCGGAACCTGTCGCCGTCAAACGTTCGAGCAAAAAAACGGCGAAGGATCATACGCTGCAGTTCTGCATTCAGAAGCATGACGCCTCGCACCTGCACTATGACTTTCGCCTGGAATTCGATGGCGCGCTGAAAAGTTGGGCCGTGCCCAAAGGACCGTCGCTGGACCCCAAGGTCAAGCGCCTGGCCATCCACGTCGAAGACCATCCGCTGGATTACGCCACGTTCGAGGGCACCATCCCCGAAGGGCATTACGGCGCCGGCGACGTGATCGTCTGGGATCGTGGAGTATGGATTCCCCTGGACGATCCGGCCACGGCGTACACCAAGGGCCGGCTGAAATTCGAGCTGAAAGGAGAGAAGCTCGGCGGCCTGTGGAACCTTGTGCGCACGCACATGCCGGGCAAACAGGAGCAGTGGTTTCTGATCAAGCATCAGGACAGCGCCGCCAGACCCGACAGCGAATACGACGTGGTCGCCGCCGAACCGGACAGCGTGCTCAGCGACCGCACTATCGTGGAAAAAAAGCACGGTGCTGAAAAACCCAAACCGATCAAAAAAGCCCCGGCCAGGGCGCGTAAGGAAAAGTCGCCACAACTGACGGGTGCGCGTAAAGCCAAGCTGCCGGAGCTGCTCAAGCCCGAACTGGCGACGTTGGTCGAATCTGCGCCGAGCGGCGAATGGAGCTATGAGATCAAATTCGATGGTTACCGGGTCATGACGCGCATCGACCACGACGAGGTCAAACTCTTCACCCGCAACGGCCACGACTGGACCCACAAATTGCCCGGACAAGCCGAGGCACTGGCAGCGCTGGGCCTGGAATCGGCCTGGCTCGACGGCGAAATGGTGGTGGCCGACGAGCAGGGCGTTCCGGATTTTCAGGCGCTGCAAAACGCGTTCGATTCCGGCCGTAGCGGTAGCATCGTTTATTACCTGTTCGATTTGCCCTACCTCAATGGCGTGGACCTGCGCGAAGTACCCGTCGAGGAGCGCAGGGCGGCGCTGGCGACCGTGCTCAAACTCAATGAAAATCCGCTGTTGCGATTCTCCGACGCGTTCGGCGAATCGCCGGAGGCGTTGCTCAACAGCGCCTGCGAAATGAAGATGGAAGGGCTGATCGGCAAGCGCCTGGGGTCGCCTTACGTGTCGCGGCGCACCAGTGACTGGATCAAACTCAAGTGCAAGCATCGGCAGGAATTCATCGTGGTCGGCTTCACCGACCCCAAAGGCTCGCGCAGTGCTTTTGGCGCATTGCTGCTGGGATTGCACGACCGCGACAGTGGTGAATTGCGCTATGCCGGCAAGGTTGGCACCGGGTTCAACGAGGTGACTCTCAAGCGCATTTACGAACAGTTGAAACCGCTGCAGACGAAAAAGCCGTCGGTGGTCAATCCGCCCAGCGGTTTTGAAGCCAAGGGTGTGCATTGGCTCAAACCCACTCAACTGGCGGAGGTGGCTTTTGCCGAAATGACCAAGGACGGCTCGGTGCGCCACGCCGTGTTCCATGGTTTGCGTGATGACAAGCCTGCCGAAGAGATTACCGAGGAGTTGCCGAAAACCGTGAACACTTCAGCCTCGAAAACATCAGCCTCGAAAACCGCCGCAGCAAAGAAAAAATCCACCGCCGAGAAACCTGACGCCGCCGACCCAGAAGCCGTCCAATCGACTGTCGCGCCGTCGCAGATCGGCCTGGCCAGCGGCAAGGTACGCATCACGCACCCGGACCGGGTGATCGACGCCAGCACGGGTACTACCAAGATGCAACTGGCGGAGTACTACGCCAGCGTTGCCGAATGGATTCTGCCGCAACTCAAGGACCGGCCGGTGGCGCTGGTGCGCGCGCCGGACGGCATCGCCGGTGAACTGTTCTTTCAGAAGAACGCCGAGCGCCTGGCCATTCCGGGGATTGTTACCCTGGACAAAGAACTGACGGGCCAACCGGTGATGATCATCAACAACGCCAAAACCCTGATTGGCGCGGTGCAAATGAGCACGGTGGAACTGCACACCTGGAATGCCACGTCAGTCGATCTGGATAAACCCGATCGCTTTGTCCTCGATCTCGACCCGGATCCGGCGCTGCCCTGGAAAAGCATGATCGAAGCGACTCAGCTAACCCTAACGGTGCTGGATGAGCTGGGGCTCAAGGCGTTTCTTAAAACCAGCGGCGGCAAGGGGATTCACCTGATCGTACCGCTGACCCGCAAACACGGCTGGGACGAGGTCAAGGATTTCAGCCACGCGATCGTCAGTCACATGGCCAAATTACTGCCGGATCGCTTTTCTGCGGTGTCCGGACCGAAAAACCGCGTCGGGCGTATCTTCATCGATTACCTGCGCAACGGTCTGGGCGCCACTACTATTTGCGCCTACGCGGTGCGCACCCGCGAAAGTCTGCCGGTGTCGGTGCCGATCTTTCGGGAGGAGGTGGCGCAGCTCAAGGGCGGCAATCAATGGAACGTGCACAACGTGCATGAACGCCTGGCCGAGATCGGTGACGAACCCTGGGCCGACCTGAAGAAAACCCGACAGACGATTACTGCCGAAATGCGGCGGCGGGTCGGGATGAAAAAATAGTGAATCAGAAGGAAGGCGGCGAGGGTACTCGCCGCCTCGACGACTATTGCTTGCCGAGCGCGGCAGCCAGCAGCGGCGCCACCTGTTCATCGGTCAATGCGGCGTGGACTTCCATGCTCATGAGGTCGCTCCATTCCAGCACCCACTTCTGAATCGACACCGGATCATTGGCCTCTGCAATGCCAAAACCACTCGAGCCACCGACGGCATGCCAGCGCCCCAGCATCTTGACGTCTGCGGGTGGCGCGCCACCGGTCTTGAGAAAACGTTCGATCGTGCTGTTACGATTTTGCGTACTGATGGACCAACGGACCATGAATAACATCTGCCACCTCCTGCTACGGATGGCACCTTTTTTCTTCGCGCACCTGGCTGGTACCGGGGCCACGGTTACGCCGCTGTTTTCAGCACCCTCCTGGCTGGCCTGAAACCCTTTCTCCCATGAGAAGGCATAGCAGCGGCCCGCGTTTTGCGTACGACCGCTGATCCTCTTTCAGGCATTTGAAATGAACATATCGGGATAACAGTGCAAACGATCAGGCATCACGCAACAAGTCGTTGGCATTGAGCAACTCGTAGGCAATCTCCGGGCGCTTCTCCAGCCCTCGACGAATCGCCGCCGGAATCGACTGACGGGTTTTGCGGCACAGACCCGGCAGTTCGCCGAGGGTGATGTTGATGCCGCGCATGGTGCGCACTTCATTGAAGCCCGGGACGATCTCCACGCGCAGACCCAACTGCTCATACATCCGGCGTTGCAGACGCTCCAGGTCGCTCAGGCTCTGGAGATTTTCCAGGCGTTCAATCAGGCGCTTCTCCTCCGACCGGGTCAGGCTCAGGATGCGCAAATCCGCGCCGGGGGTTTCCAGCAACGGCTCACGCTCGCAGATGCAGGCTCCGGGCGGGCAGGGTTGGCGGATCGAAAGAGAGGTCGTCATGGGGTTCAATCATAGAGCGCTATGATCGGGTTTGCCCATGGGGTTGTTGTGCCGTTGAGCGCGACGTCTACATTTCGGGCTTGCGGGCTTTGGCCGTACTCTGCCGATCGCTTCTTCGACGAGCATTGGCGAGTCGAATGTAAACGCTGCTCAGCACTAAAGTGACTTGTGATGGTCAATAAATCCCGCAACGACCATCAGCAGTCGTACTGCTCGGAACCGACCGAATCCGCATCGGTATTTTGATCAAGGACAGTGAAAGCATGCTTGCCGCAATTTAATCAGCAACCGCCTCCATCTGGTTCCGTGAATCGGGACTCGTCGTACGTTTACCCCTCAATCCAATTCGAAGATTTAAAGCATGCACCTACGCAAAATTGCAGTTGGGCTGTCGGCCCTTGTTTTGCTCTCGACCGGGGCAGAAGCCCGCAGTCTGCTGGATCTCGTCAAGCCGCCCACCCAGCATCAGGAACAAGTGTCCCGCTCGGGCTCGGTCAGCCAGAACGCGGCCCTTGGCCTCTATTCAAACAAACAGAAACAGGCATCGTTTGATGGCTGCGCAGATCTGTTCCCGGCTGCGAAACCCATCAACATGGCCTCTGTGCCTGCAACAATGAAACCCATGGCCCTGTGCTCCGACAACTTTGCGGTGCTGTACTCGCAAACCAGCAAGACGCCACTGGTAGTGGTCGAACGCCTCAATGCCGCGCAACTGCAGGATGCCAAAGGCGAGGAGCGCACCAATCAGTTCTACCCGGACCCACGCATCCCCAAGAGTGGGCGGGCAGAGTTGAGCGACTACCGTAGCCAACATCCGGCCGTGGACCGCGGCCATCAATCCCCGGCAGCCGATGCTCCGAACCCCAATGCAATGGCCCAATCCTTTGCGCTGTCGAACATGGTGCCGCAAGACCCAACCAACAACCGGAAGATCTGGAGCAAGGTCGAGGCCGATGTCAGAAAGTTCGCCAAGCGAGCCGATGGTAATGTTTTTGTCTTTACCGGCCCGCTCTTTGACGCGGGCCACACCACCATCGGCGACAACAAGGTCTGGGTGCCGAGCCGCCTGTTCAAGCTGGTTTACGACGCATCGTCCAAGCGTGCCTGGGCCTACGTACTACCCAACGCTGAAACTCGCATCGAGAGACCGATGGACTATGACGCTTTCGTGAAGACTACCGGGCTCAAATTGCTTGGAAATCTACCGGTCACAGGTTCTGTAGGGCGCTCTTGATGGCTTGATGCATTACACCCCAAAGGCTGGATACAACCGATGGGGTGTTTCATTCTGGCCCAATATTTTAAGCTGATATCATTCAAGAGCTTACAAACCGAGTAGAAAAATATGAATCGTCGTAAAAAAATAAAGCAGTTATTAAAGGCTCACGCCAAAAAGGCTAGTGCCAAATTGGCACCGCCAAGCAAGTCCAAATACATTAGTAAAGCTGACCGATTGAAGCTGGCTGCTGAATCCAGTCAGGACTCAATCATTTCTTCTGAGAGCTGATCTATGGAGCTTGAGTTCCACCGGAATTTACGAATTTGATTGGCCTATTCATTCCGATGGCACGTACCGCGAGGACGCGGCCTGACAATTCATTCAAGCCGTAGCCGCTTCGCGGCTCTGAATCGAACCAGATTCCCTGGGTACATTTGATTGGCCGCTTTTGGCCGTTATCTACCCGATACAAAAGCCAGTTATCCCTGGCAACGCAGCCGGCCCGATGCGCCCGAACTTGGGATACACCGCCAATCACCGTCCGGCCAGAATCTCTGCAGTCACCCTCCTGAGGTGCTTGACGAAGGTCTTTTTTCGTGGCAAAACTCCTAACATTAGATCTTTAGACGTATTTCAAATCGGAGGTTCGATGCTTACGCGAAACGCTCAGGATTCAGCCGTAATGAAAGCGATCCCCACTGTGATCAGGGCGGCGGACCTAGCCGCCTACTCGCCGGCGAACCACACCGGCACCTCCAACGTGCGCGTGATTGGCCCTGAGACCGTGGGTGCCACGGCACTCGAAGTGCTGGTCGGTACGATCGTGAAATCCCATGGTGCGAAGCCGCATGCGCATCCCCACCTGGAGCAATGCGCCTACATGATTGAAGGCACCGGCGAGTCGCAAGCGCAGGGGCGCGTCGACGTGATGGCCCCCGGAACCTGGACCTACGCGCCAGCGGGCGTATTCCATTCGTTTCGCGTGACCAGCGACCAGCCCGGACGACTGTTGGTCGTCTATGCGCCGCCTTATGGCGAGAGCCCGGCGCACACGATCACGGAGCCCGACCCTGCGGTCGCTGAGTGCGGCGAAGTCCGCGTGCTTGCCGCCACCGAAGCTGCCCTCCCGATCATCCCGCTCATCGATCGCGACACCGTCGGCGCGCAATGGGTCGACATCTCGGCGCTGCGGATGTGTGCCGGCAGCGCATTGGCCTGCACGACCGAGAATGAGGCCGAGCAGGTGCTCTACGTCGAAGACGGACAGATCGAGGCGCACGTCGACGGGCAGGACTTCCAGCTCGCGGCGGGTGACTTCCTGTTTCTTCCTTGCGGGGTCACCACAGCCCTGCGCTGCCCGCCAGAGCAGCCCGCAGCAGGCTTTCTCATCAAAGGACGGCTTGCGTAAAGAACAGCTTCCGTCAACCGCTTTACTCACAACAACAAAAGGAAACAACGCATGAACGCAAAACTTCCTACCCAGCAAACCACTTCCAGCGGCGCGCCGTTGCCGTTGGTCGGCCTCCCGCAGGACACTCTGCTGACCGTCAATGTCGAGCAGATCCCACTAATCAAGAATGTCTTCCCAGGCATCCACATTCAGCCGCTACGCATGGACCCGGAGCGCGGCGAGTGGGTCATCAAGGCCATCGTGGAACCCGGTTGCTCTTTGCCGATTCACTACCACACCGGTACGGCGCAGGTCTGGACAATCCAGGGTTGCTGGATGTATCGCGAATACCCTGACCAGCCTCAGACCGCGGGCTCCTACCTGTTCGAGCCGGGCGGCTCGGTGCACACCTTCTACACCCCCGAGTCCAATACCGAGGACACCATCACCATCGCCTGGATCGAAGGCGCGCAGGTCAGCTTCAACGAGGACGGCACCTTCCACTCGCTCAATGACGCGCTTTCGGTCCAGTACGCGCTCGAGTCCCTCGCGGCGGCGCGCGGTATCGCACCGTTGCCCTACATCCGCGGCAACAGCGCCGACATAGCCGGTTCCTGACCGCAAAGAGGAGCACGGACCGAATGAATAACAACTCAAGCCAGGGTGGGCCGCTCGCCGGCCTACGCATTATCGACATCACCGAAGTCGTCATGGGACCTTCGGCCACGCAGATGCTGGCTGACCTTGGCGCCGATGTGATCAAGGTGGAGCCGCCCGGTGGCGATATGCTGCGCGCCACCGGGCCCGGTGGCCGCGCCGGCGCCGGTCCGCTGTTCCTCAACCTCAACCGCAACAAGCGCAGCATCGTGCTGGACCTTAAGAATCCTGTCGGCAAGGAGGCGCTGCTGAAGCTGGCGCAGACGGCCGACGCGCTGATCTACAACGTGCGGCCGCAAGCCATGCAGCGGCTCGGGCTGGATTACGAAGCGGTACGGCAGGTGAACCCGGGCATTATCTATGTCGGCACCTTCGGTTTCAGCCAGCGCGGCCGCTATGCAGCCTCGCGCGCCTTCGACGACCTGATCCAGGCCGCCGTCGCGATCCCCGAGGCCAGCGTGCGGGCGGGGTCCGAGGTACCGCGCTATGCGCCGCTCAACCTCTCGGACCGGGCGACGGGCCTGTACGCGTTCGGGGTGATCTGCGCGGCGCTGCTGTCGCGCGAACGCACGGGACGCGGCCAGTCGGTCGATGTGCCGATGTTCGAGACGACCGCGCAGATGATGCTGGGCGATCACCTCTACGGCCACACGTTTATCCCGCCGCGCGGTGGCTTCGGCTATCCGCGGTTGCTCAACCCGCAGCGCCGGCCATACGCCACGCAGGACGGTCTTGTTTGCCTGGTCGTCTACACCGACGAGCAGTGGAAGGCCTTCATGCGCGTGGTCGGCGAGGCCGAGCGGTTCGAGAGCGACCCGCGGTTTGCCGACGGCGAATCACGTACGCAGCACGTCGAGGTGCTGTACGAAATCCTCGCCGACAACCTGAAGTCGAAGACCACGAAAGAATGGCGCGAGCTGCTGGAGCCACTCGGCATTCCGGTACTCCCGGCGCATACCTTCGAGACCCTGCTGGAGGATCCGCACCTGCAGGACATCGGCTTCTTCCAACAAATCGACCACCCCACCGAGGGCGTGCTGCGGACCATGGCGGTGCCGAGCGAATGGCCGCAATCGCCGCTGCCGGCGTTTCGCCCGCCGCCGCTGTTGGGTGAGCACAGCGAGGAAGTGCTCGCGGAGGCTGGCTACTCGTGCGAACAGATCCGCAAGATGGTACTGACCAGCGTGACCCAGGTGACGACGGTCCCCAAGGAAACGGAGGTCAGGGCATGACGACGGTCCTTCAAGAAAACCGGCAAGACGGTCGGCTGATTCTCACCATCGATCGCCCGGAGCGCCGCAATGCGCTCAACGCGGACGTCATCGCGGCGCTGCAGCAAGCCATGCAGCGCGCCCGGGCGGACGACTCGATTCGCGCTGTCGTGCTCACCGGCACAGGCGACGAGGCGTTCTGCGCCGGTGCCGATCTGGGCGCGGATGCCTTCGCATTCGACTACGCCACGCCAACCATCGCCTATGCCGACCTGCTGCGCACTGCCCGCACGCTCGACGTGCCGCTCATCGCGCGGGTCAACGGTGCCTGTATGGCCGGCGGTATGGGCCTGCTCGCAATGTGTGACCTCGCCATCGCTGCCCCGCACGCGATCTTCGGCCTGCCAGAGGCAAAGGTCGGCGTGTTCCCGATGCAGGTGCTCGCCGTGCTGCAGGCTCAGGTGCCGCAGCGCTGCCTGGTGCAACTTTGTCTGACGGGTGACCCGATCGATGCCGCGAGAGCGCGCGAAATCGGCCTGATCAATGAGGTGGCGGATGACCTCGACGGTGCACTCGAGCGCTTGCTGTCGCGACTGCTCGGCAACTCACCCACCGCGCTACGCCGCGGCCTGTATGCGATGAAGGCAATGCGCTCGATGGCGTTCGAAGAGGCGATCGCGTTCGGCGAAGGCCAGATTGGCCTGCTGGCCATGACGCAGGATGCGCGCGAGGGCATCGCCGCATTTAAGGAAAAAAGGAAACCGCAATGGACCAACAAATGAATTCGCAAGCCGCGGACCAGCTCGTGCGCATCGGCGGCGCTTCGGGCTTCTGGGGCGACAGCAGCCTCGGACCTATGCAACTGGTGCGCCAGGGCGACATCGACTACCTGGTGTTCGACTATCTCGCAGAGCTGACGATGTCGATCCTCGCCGGCGCACGCATGAAGCGTCCCGAGGAAGGCTATGCCATCGACTTCGTCACGGTGGCACTGCGCTCGGTGCTGAAGCAGGCGGTAGAGAAGGGCATTCGCATCGTCAGCAACGCCGGCGGCGTGAACCCGAAGGGCTGCGCCGCGGCGGTGCAGGCTCTGGCCGATGAACTGGGCGTGGCGGTGCGCATCGCGATTGTCGAAGGCGACGATGTGCTGCCACTCGCGGCTGCCATGCGGGCGGCCGGCACGGTCGGAATGTCCAACGGCGAACCGATGCCGGAACGGTTGGTGACGGCCAATGCCTACCTTGGCGCGCTGCCGGTCGCTCAGGCGCTCGACGCCGGTGCCGACATCGTCATCACCGGCCGCTGCGTCGACAGCGCGGTCACCCTCGGCGTGCTGATGCACGAATTCGGCTGGGCGCCTGACGACTTCGACCGGCTGGCCGCGGGCAGCCTCGCCGGCCACATTATCGAATGCGGCTGCCAGGCCACCGGCGGCTTGCACACTGACTGGGCCACGGTGCCCGACTGGGCCAACATCGGTTATCCAATCGTGGAGTGCCGCGACGATGGCAGCTTCGTCGTCACCAAGCCCGCGGACACCGGCGGGCTCGTCTCTCCCGGGACGGTCGGCGAGCAACTCCTGTACGAGATCGGCGATCCGGCCTGCTATCTGCTACCGGATGTCATCTGCGACTTCCGCCAAGTGCGCCTGGAGCAAGTCGGGTCGCATCGCGTGTTGGTGACCGGTGCGCGCGGCCTGTCGCCGACCGCTACCTATAAGGTCAGCGCCACTGCGCCGGCAGGCTTCAAAGTGTCCGGGCAGCTCACCATTGTCGGGATCGATGCCCCCGCAAAAGCCAAGCGCACCGGCGAAGCGCTGCTCGAGCGTGGCTGCCGGTTGCTGCGCGAGAACGGATTCGCGGACTTCCTCGCGACGCACATCGAGCTGCTCGGCACCGAATCGGCCTATGGCCCGCTCGCCCGGCCGTTGCCGACGCGCGAAGTGGTGCTGCGCCTGACCGTAACGCATGCGGACCGGCGTGCGCTGGAGATGTTCAGCCGCGAGTTCGCCGCCCCCGGCACGTCCTGGTCGCCGGGCACGACCGGTTCAAGTGGCCGTCCCTCCGTGTCGCCGGTCTTGCGGCAGTTCGCCTGGCTCATTGCGAAGGAGCGGGTGACGCAGACGGTCACGCTCGGCGAGATGACGTTCACCGTGACATTGCCGCCGTCATCACCGCAGGAGTCGCCGGAACGGCTGGCTCCCATCGAGGGTGCGCTGCCCGCCGGTCCTCGCCAGACCGTGCCGCTCGTGAGAATCGCGCTCGGGCGAAGCGGCGACAAGGGCGACACGTCCAATATCGGCCTGATCGCCCGCCATCCGGCGCTGTTGCCGGTGCTGATCGAGCAGGTGACGCCCGAACGCGTGAAGGATTACCTCGGCCACCTGGTGCAGGGGCCGGTGCATCGATACGAACTGCCTGGCATTCACGCCATCAACCTGCTGTGCGAGCGCGCGCTGGGCGGCGGTGGGATGGCGTCGCTGCGCAATGATCCGCTCGGCAAGGGTATGGCGCAGATGCTGCTCGACCTGTCGGTCGAGGTGCCCGAAAGCCTGCTGCAGGAGCTGCCCGCATGAATTTCGATTTATCGGACGACCAGCTCGCGATTCGCGACGCCGTCGAGGCGATCTGCGCCGACTTCGGTGCGGATTACTGGCTCGGGTGCGAGCGCGACGGGCGCTGGCCGAGTGAATTCTGCGACACCGTCGCGCGCGGCGGCTGGTTCGGCGTGACCATGCCCAAGGAGCATGGTGGCGCCGGCCTCGGCCTCTCGGAAGCCGCAATGGTGATGCGCACCATCGGCAAGCTCGGCTCGGCGGCGGTGTCGTCGGTGCATCTGAACCTGTTCGGCCCGCAGCCTGTGGTCGTATTCGGCAGCGAGGCGCAGAAGCGGCGCTTTCTGCCGCCATTGATCGAAGGCATGGATCGCGCTTGCTTCGGCGTGACCGAGCCCAACATCGGCTCTGATACCACACGTATCAGAACCTTCGCGCGCCGCGCGGGCGACCGCTACATCGTCAACGGCCAGAAAGTCTGGACCTCGACCGCGCAGCACGCCAACAAGATCCTGTTGGTAGCCCGGACAACGCCGATCGAGGAATGCGTGAGGCCGATGGACGGCGTCACGCTGTTTTATACGGACCTCGACCGCGCGCATGTGCGCATCTGCGAGATCGAGAAGATGGCGCGCAAGGCCGTGGACTCGAACGAACTGTTCATCGACGGGCTGGAGATCCCGGTCGAGGATCGCATCGGCGAGGAAGGCCAGGGGTTCAAGTACCTGCTGCACGGCCTGAACCCGGAGCGCATCCTCGTTGCGGCTTCTGCGCTCGGTGCCGCGCAGACGGCGCTGACGCGTGCGACGGACTATGCCAGGGAGCGCGTCGTGTTCGGGCGGCCGATCGGCATGAACCAGGCGATCCAGCATCCGCTGGCCGAATGCTGGATGCGTCTGCAAGCGGCCGAGCTTCTGATGTGGAAGGCGGCTGCGCTCTACGACGCCGGCAAGCCCTGCGGCGTCGAGGCCACGGCGGCGAAGTACCTGGCGGCCGAGGCCAGTTTCGAGACGTCATTGCGTGCGGTGCGCACCCATGGCGGATTCGGCTACGCCACGGAGTACCACGTCGAGCGAGGCCTGCGAGAAAGCGTGCTGTCGCTGGTCGCGCCGGTGACCCAGGAGCTCGCGCTGTGCTACGTCGCCGAACAGGCGCTTGGCCTGCCGAAGTCATATTGATCTGAGCAACGCGAGATAAACCGCATCCGAGCTTGAGCACGGGCCCTGCTGTCGCCCGGGTTACGGCGCACCTGTGTGCAGGATTTGACTCGCAAAGTGTTGTAGCTCGCTCGCAGGCGGCATTGGCCGCGGAGCGCGTCCAGAAACGCATATAACAATGAGAACGACATGAACATGAACAGAGCGAAGACGATTCCGATGTTGTTGGTGCTGGCGTTCCTGGCGACGCCGCTCGCCACAATGGCCTGGGAGCGGGGCAAGGTAGAGACATTCGCCACGTTGCCCGCCGGTGAGGCACATCCCGAGGGGATCACGGTGGACCGCGAGGGCAATGTCTACGTCGTCACGGTAGCGGCGGACAAACCCAGTACGAGCGAGGGAGTGCTTCTCGTGTTCGACCCGCAGGGCAAGCATTTGCGCACAGTCAGCATCAAGGGATCGAGCAGATTGTTGCTTGACCTCGGCTTTCATCCCCAGACCGGCCAGTTGCTCGTGGTCGACTTCAAGGCCGCGAAGGTCCTGAGCGTCGATCCCAAGTCGGGTGCCTCGTCCGTGTTCATGACGGTCACGGGCCAGCACCCCGGCCTCGACGGTATAACGTTCGACCCCGCCGGCAACGTGTACGTGACCGATGCGCACCAGGGCATCATCTGGAAAGTCGGACCCGACGGCGGCGAAGCGTCGGCATGGGTCACCAGCCCTCTGCTCAAACCGACGCGGATACCGCCCACCATCGGCGCCAATGGTCTGAAGTTCAATAACCAGAAGACGGCGGTGTTCATCGCCAATACGGCGAACGACACCATTATCAGGATACCGGTGACCGGTCCGACGCTCGAACCCGGCACGCCTGAAGTCTTCGTCAACCGTGTCGGCGGCGGTCCCGACGGTCTGATCATCGACGAGCACGACAACCTTTGGGTCGCATGCAACCAGTCCAACGAGATTCTCGTGCTGGAACCGACCCTGGGTCGTGTGGTTGCCAAGCTCGGCGATTTCGGCGGAATCAATCCCGACGGGATGCCCATCGGCTTTCTTTGGTCCAACAGCCTCGTGTTTCACGGCGACGATGTTCTTGTTACCAACCTGTCGTTCGATATCGAGACGGTTCTATCGCAGCTTAGCGATGAGCTCGGCTTGACGCATCTCGTACCCAAGACTCTGCGGACCATCGATGGACCGTGGGCTCGCCAGATAAAGGTTCACACGATATCGAAAATCAAGAAGCGCATACCTGCAGCAATGGACGTTTCCGGGACAACGAAGTGACAACCGTTGCCCGCACCGCGTTGCGAGCGGCGTGAATATTAAAAAAGCCAGGAGGACAGTTTCATCACAACGTTTGAGGGCTAGGTCGTGAGCGTGGTCGGCGCTGCCGGCAAAAGTATTGCGCGTACCAATCCATAAAAAAAACATAGATGGAGTAGCGTCAATGACAAAAAACCCCCGGCTCTGGCGGCTGGCAAGATTGCCCTTGGCCGTCAGCCTCGCTTCCACATTCGTCGCTCCGGCATTCGGAGTTACCTTCAACATCGGGGAGATTGAGGGCCAGTTCGACTCCGCGCTTTCCGTGGGCGCCAGTTGGTCCATGCGTGGGAGCGATCCGGACCTCATCGGGGTCAACAATGGTGGCAATGGCCTGTCCCAGGCCACCGACGATTCCCACCTGAACTTCAAGAAAGGCGAAACCTTTTCGAAGATCTTCAAGGGCATTCATGACCTCGAACTCAAGTACGGCGACACCGGCGCCTTCGTCCGTGGCAAGTATTGGTACGACTTCGAGCTCAAGGACGAGAGCCGTCTGTTCAAAGACATCGACGATCACAACCGCAAGGAAGGCGCGAAGTCTGCTGGCGGCCAGGTCCTCGACGCCTTCGTCTACCACAACTACGCCATTGCCGAACAGCCAGGGTCCGTGCGTCTGGGCAAGCAGGTCGTGAGCTGGGGTGAAAGTACGTTCATCGGCGGCGGTATCAACACGATCAACCCGATCGACGTATCGGCATTCCGCCGTCCGGGCGCCGAGATCAAGGAAGGCCTGATTCCGGTCAACATGTTCTATGTGTCCCAAAGCCTGACCGAACACCTGTCGGCCGAGGCCTTCTATCAGCTGGAGTGGGACCAGACGGTGGTGGACAACTGCGGCACTTTTTTCTCTCAGCCTGACACGATTGCCGACGGCTGCACCGATAACCTGCGCGTCCTGAGAAAGGCATCGAGCCTGAGTCCTGCTGCCTTGGGGGCCCTGAGTCAGTTTGGGGTAAATGTGAACGAGGAAGGCGTGCTGGTTCCCCGCGGTCCGGATCGCGATGCGGATGACGATGGCCAATACGGCCTGTCTTTTCGCTACTTCGCCGAGCCGATGAATACCGAGTTCGGCGCCTATTTGGTCAACTACCACAGCCGGTCACCGGTTTTCAGCAGCACGAGCGCTACCCAGGCGCAACTCAATACCATCAACGCCGGTTTGCCGCACGTTCCAGCCCTTGGCGCCAGCAACCCGGCCAACCTTCGCTCCTTGGCCGTCGCCGGTTCCTCGAACTACTTCGTCGAGTACCCAGAGGACATTCATCTCTATGGCCTGAGCTTCTCCACCACGCTGCCCACCGGTACTGCGTGGAGCGGCGAGGTCAGCTACCGTCCTAACCTGCCGGTTCAGATGAACACCACGGACATCCTCTTCACGGGCGTCGATTCCCTTGGCGGATTGTTCAGCAACGCTTCGCTGCTGCCAGGTCCTGCGGGACAGGACGTGCACGGCTATCGTCGCAAGGAAGTGACCCAGTTCCAGACCACCTTCACGCACTTCTTCGACCAAGTCATGGGGGCTAGCCGTCTGACCCTGGTGGGTGAGATCGGCGTCGCTCATGTCGGCGGCCTGGAAAGCACTTCCGATGTCCGTTATGGCCGTGACCCGGTCTTCGGTCCTGGCCCGTTGCCGGCCACTGGGTCAATCAATACGTGCGTGGCGCTGAACACTGGCGCCCTGGGCAGCGCCACTGCGCAGAACGTCAGCAAGTACTGCGAAGACGATGGTTTCGTCACCAGCACTTCCTGGGGTTACCGCATGCGCGCCTTGTGGGACTACAACGACGTGTTCGCCGGTGTGAACCTCAAACCCAGCATCGCCTGGTCCCATGACGTCGATGGTTATGGTCCAAATGGTCTGTTCACCGAAGGCGCCAAGGCAGCCAGCCTGGGCCTGGATGCCGAGTACAACAATACCTACACGACGAGCCTCTCTTACACCGACTTCTTCGGCGGCAAGTACAACACCTCGATCGACCGCGATTTTCTCGCGCTCAGCTTCGGCATGAATTTCTAAGTGGGCTGGAATCTTGAGGAAACAACAATGAAAACAACAAAGAGTCTGCTGCAAACCGGCGCCCTGGCGCTGACCCTGATGGCCTCCAGCGTCATGGCCGCAGTATCTGTTGATGAAGCGGCCAAACTGGGTGCCAGCCTGACCCCGGTAGGTGCCGAAAAATCCGGCAACGCCGATGGCTCCATCCCTGCATGGACCGGCGGCCTGCCGCAGAATGTCGGTAGCGCCGACGCCGCGGGCTTCCTGCCTGATCCTTTCGCCAACGAGCAGCCGCTGTTCACCATCACCGCGAAGAACGTCGACCAGTACAAGGACAAGCTGACCCCCGGTCAGCTGGCGATGTTCAAACGCTACCCCGACACCTACAAAATACCGGTGTACAAGACCCACCGCACGGCCATGCTTCCGGCCAAGGTGATCGAAGCCACCAAGTACAACGCCACCCACACCAAACTGGTGGAAGGCGGTAACGGCCTGGAGGACTTCCATAGCTCCAATCCCTTCCCGATTCCGAAGGACGGCCTCGAAGCAATCTGGAACCATATCACCCGTTATCGCGGTGGCAGCGTGAGCCGCTTTGTGACCCAGGTGACTCCGCAGACAAACGGTTCCTACAGCCTGGTGTATTTCCAGGACGAGTTCACCTTCCGCGACCAGTTGAAGGACTACGACCCGAGCAAACCGAGCAACGTCCTGTTCTACTTCAAGCAACGCGTGACTGCACCGTCGCGTCTGGCGGGTAACGTCTTGTTGGTGCACGAGACCCTGAACCAAGTGAAGGAGCCGCGCCTTGCCTGGCTCTACAACGCTGGCCAGCGTCGTGTGCGGCGTGCCCCGCAGGTGTCCTACGACGGCCCGGGTACTGCTACCGATGGCCTGCGTACCTCCGACAATTTTGACATGTACAACGGCGCTCCCGATCGTTACGACTGGAAGCTGGAAGCTGGAAGGCAAGAAGGAGATCTACATCCCCTACAACGCCTACAAACTGGACTCGCCGAAACTCAAGTACAGCGACATCATCAAAGCCGGTCATATTAATCAGGACCTGACCCGTTACGAGTTGCACCGCGTGTGGCACGTGGTGGCCACCCTGAAGCCCGGCGAACGCCACGTCTATGAGAAGCGTGACTTCTACATCGACGAAGACACCTGGCAAGCCGCTGCCATCGACCATTACGACGGGCGTGGCATCCTGTGGCGCGTGGCCGAGGGGCATGCCCAGTTCTACTACGACAAGCAAGTGCCGTGGTACACGCTGGAGAGCCTCTACGATCTGGTGTCCGGTCGCTATGTGGCGCTGGGCATGAAGAACGAGGAGAAACAGTCCTACGACTTCAGCTACGCCGCCGGTGAAAGCGACTACACGCCGGCTGCGCTGCGTCAGGAAGGTGTTCGCTAACGTTGCGCAATACCTTGTTAAGGAAGCCGGCCTTCGGGGCCGGCTTTTTATTGGGGGCACCCGGTATGGTGCACTGCGCGAAGCGTAACCAGCATGGCTATGGTGGTCATGCTGATGACTCGACACACCCGGCAAGGGGAAGTGTAAGTCAGAGGCAAGGGTGTCGTGGGTGACTGCGAATCCGAAGGAAGCGCCACACCTGAATCAGGCGCTACCGCAGAAGCTGTGGATCAACTCGGATGCTCGATGCTGGATACGATAAAACGGCTAATTCAGCGTTTGTATAGGCCGGTCAGGGTGGCCGTGGCGAGTGTGTTCTGGTGGATCAAGAAGCGCGCCACTGCGTTGGTCGGATTGGCCGGCAACTCCAGCTTGGGCACCCCCAATGCGTGCACAGTGAAGATGTAGCGGTGCGCGGGCAAACCAGCGGGCGGGCAGGGACCGCCGTAGCCGGCGGTGCCATAGTCGTTGGTGACTTGAGTACCGCTGGCGCCCAGGTCCGTGGCATCGGTGGAACCCAGCCCCGCGGCGAGCTGGGTGACGGACGCATCGATGTCGAACAGGATCCAGTGCCAGAAGCCGCTGCCGGTGGGCGCGTCCGGGTCGTACAGCGTCAGCGCGAAGCTCTTGGTGTCTTCCGGCGCGCCCCGCCATTGCAGCGCGGGCGAACGGTTCTGGCCAGTGCCGTAGAAGCCATCGAACTCATGCACCAGTTGCAGCGGTTCCTGATCTTTAAATTCAGACGACGTTACTGTGAAGTTACCCATGCCGTTTCCTTTCATTTGATCTTGATAGTGGATTGGCAGCTCGCAGCCGGGAGCCAGAGTTCACTGGTTTGAAATAGAGGACGCAAGCCGTTCTTTGATGAGAAAGCCTGCCGTGGCGCCCACGGTCTCAGGGCCAATCACGCGCACGTTGGAGGTGCCGGTGTGGTTCGCCGGCGAGTAGGCGGCTAGGTCCGCCGCCCTGATCACAGTGGGCATTACGGCTGAATCCTGAGCGTTTCGCGTAAGCATCGAATCTCCGATTTTATATCGGTCCAAAGATCTAATGTTAGGAGTTTTGCCATGAAAAAAAACCCTCGTCAAGCACCTCAGAGGGGGAGTGCAGAGATGCTGGCCGGGCGATATGAGATCTCGCGTACCGGGTAGGTCGAGTTAGCGGTGACTGCTCAAAGAAGAGGGCGGAAGCGGCGTGCCGGGTTTACGCAGAGGTCCGCACGAACGCTTCTAGTCCCGCTTGCGCTCACCCACCAGGCCCGGTTGGGGTTCGGTCATCCCGGGCATGGTCTTCAATGTAGACGCAGGGAAGTCGATCTCGGCGACGTAGCGGTCGCCCCGATACCAGGTGACACCGGCGTACAGCACATTGCCTTTACCGTCGACCAGGCACCGTGACATTTTCGCCACGGGAGAGGCAAACGGGATCTTCAGCAGGTCGCACAGAGGAAAATCCGCAGGCATCACAGTAATCCGTTGCCTCACGCGTTTGCCGCGGGTGCCCAGTTTGTCGAGCACCGCGGCAAGCAGCTTCCTTTTCCTGGCGATGTCCTTGGGCAGCGACTCGAAGACCGTTGTGGACACGTAAATCTCGGCATAGCAGAACGCCTCGTCGGAATAGGTATGCAGCTTGCGGACGCACACGTTGTCGTCCGCCGACCGATCATTCGCGCCAAGCAGTTCTTGGGGTAATTGAGTGTGGTACCGGACTTCAAGTATCTCGAAGGACAGCGCCTGCGGCGCGGCGAACGGATCGTTGATCGTCAGTTCGAGGTCGCCGGTGGCGGCGGGCAGCGCGGCCACGTGGGTGCCGACACCCCGTTGGCTGCGGATTAGCCCTTCCTTGGAAAGCATCTCGTATGCTTGCCGGACAGTCACGACCGCGACGCCCAAGTCATCCGCCAGTTTCGTGATTGTCGGCAGCTGTGTGCCGAGCGGATACTCGCCCTTCGCGATCCGGTGCCTCAGCAGGGAAGCTAACCGCTGATATTGGGTAACGCCGCGTTCGGCCCCCAGCATCGGTCGCTCGGTCCTGATGTCTGCATCATTATTGCGCTTGTTCACGCTGTCTTTCACCCAAGTGCCTAACATTAGGTTTATGGTATCAGGACCGGCGTTGGCCGTCATTTGTGTGCCGTGAGGCTGCTGACCTTGCCCTTGGCGAGGTTGCCATCATCGTGCGCTCGACCGCCGCTGTCGATCCGCGAGGGCGCCAAGGGTAGTGGGATTTGCTCAGCGGTATACACAAGATTTCAATGCTGTGGAGGCAAGGCAGGGAATTGGGCTATCCAGTGCATGGCAATCTCTTCGCGTCGGCAGATCCACACCGCGTCGTGGCCTTGTACGTAATCGAGAAAGCGCGCCAGCGCCATCGCACGACCAGGATGGCCACTGATCCGTCCATGCAGACCGACGCTCATCATCTTCGGGTGTTGCGCGCCCTCCTGCCACAGCAGGTCGAAAGCATCCTTGAGCAGCCGGAAGAAGTCTTCACCGCAGGTGAAACCATTCGGCAGCAGATAGCGGGCGTCGTTGTTGACCAGTGTGTAAGGAATCACCAGGTGGGCGGGCGAGCCTGGGAGCCAATAGGGCAGATCATCGTTGTAGGCGTCTGAGCTATAGAGAAACCCACCTTCCTCACGCAACAGGCGGCGGGTGTTCTGGCTGACCCTTCCTGTGTACCAACCTACGGGGCGTTTACCGCAGATTTGCTCGATCACGTCGATGGTGAGGCGGATATGGCGCCGCTCTTGGTCTTCAGGCATGTCGCGATAGTCCAGCCAGCGGTAGCCATGCCCGGCAATCTCATGCCCGGCAGCGCAGAGCGCATGGCCAATCGCCGGGGTGAGTTCCAGTGCTCGGCCGACGACGAAGGCGGTCAGCGGCAGGCCTCGGGCGCTGAACAGCTCCAGAATGCGCCACACACCTGCGCGCGATCCGTATTCGTACATGCCCTCGACGCTCAAGTCCGGTTCCCCCACACGCGGCGGGCGGCCCGGTAGCTCGTGAAGCCAGGCCTCCGACTGTGCATCGCCATTGAGGATGCATGACTCCGCGCCCTCTTCGATGTTGAGTACGAACTGGACCGCGACGCGCGCCTCACCGGGCCATCGCGGGTGGGGTGGGCAGCCGCCATAACCAATGAGGTCGCGAGCGGACATCAGCCCAGCTCGAAGGTCGTGACGCCGAACACACGTTCGTGCGCGATCGCCGGAGGAGGGCCGAGGTACATGCGTGCGCAGCCGAAAACCTCGATCATGCCCTGTTGGTGCACGAGCGCCATCGCGGCGGGGTTATTCTCCGGGGCATCGAGAAACAGCGGGCCACCCTCCGCAAATTCCGCCAGGCGCGCGTAGATTGCATTGGCTGCCAAGGCGTCATCGGCGAACAAGGGGCCGATCTTGTAGCCTTCCCGGCAGCGCCTTACTACGCCATAGCCGCTTAGCCTGCCCTCGCGCTGACAACCCACGGCGAGTGCATCGGCTTGGGTAATCCACCCGCTCAGGAAGGTTTCGCGCGCGGCGGGGAAGCAGGTGCGGTCGTAATCGACAACCTGATCGAACGGGAAGGTGGCCAACGGGACGATGTCCTGGTCGTTTACCTGCGAGGTCGTCGGGCGTTCGGTAATCTTGGCACGAAAACGCATGTTGCGATGGGAGAAGACGAAACCACCCTTGGCGTAGTAGTCCTGCATCGCGAAGACGCCGTCCATGCCGATGCTCGCGCCTGGGTGCAGGCGGGCGAGGAGTCGCTCGCGGCGTGCGTGCCAGAGGGTATTGCCCAGACCTTGACCGCGATACTCAGGCCGAACGATGAAAAAACCCATGAAACCGAATTCGCCATTGTAGGAGGTGATGGCACCGCCGCCGATCAATTCGCCACCCCGGGACGCCGCGATGAAGGCGGCAGGGTCCATAGCCCAGAACAGCTCGGCATCGTGAAGGCCGGGATTCCAACCCTCTCGGGCAGCCCAATCGACGAGCTCGTCCAACTCGGGACGGGTCATGTTGCGTATGACCAGATGATTCGACACCGCGAAGTTCTCCTCAGTCGCTAATCCAGCGTGTGGTCCATCCCCACTCTGAGCCCTTTCTGTATAGCTTCAACCCGAGTATTGATCCAGGTCGTCACGTCACCTGCGGAACATGCTCGTTGCCATTGAATTGTCTCGCGCGCGAGGCCCGGTTGCTGTCAGCAAGGGTGGAACATGCACTTGCAGGAGCCGATAGCGGTCTGTCGTCAGCCGCTTCTTTGCCCATCAGGATTTCCTGTAAGCCGCGAGGGAGCGAAAGAAAGTAACGTTCGCAGAACCTCGCGGCTGACCTCGATTGTTTTCAGAAACAGCGCTGAGCAAGCCTTTCTAACAGCGGAGACGTCGGGGTGTCACGGCATCCCTCACTCAGAAGCGAGCGCGGCGTCCCTCATCACCTGTTGGGTGTCGGCGGCAGGCTGGCGACCCACCTTGAACCATGCGGCGTACAACGCCGGGACGAAGAAGATTGTCAGTAGCGTCGCCACGGTAAGGCCGCCCATGATCGCAATTGCCATCGGCCCCCAGAACACACTGCGTGTTAGCGGGATCATTGCGAGCACGGTAGCCAGCGCCGTCAGCATCACCGGACGGGCTCGGTGAATGGCGGCATCCAGCACAGCATTCCACGGGTCGCGCCCTTCGGCGATCTCGGTTTGTACCTGATCGATCAGGATCACCGAGTTGCGCATGATCATGCCACCCAGTGCGATGATGCCCAGGATTGCGACGAAGCCCAGCGGCGACTGGAACACCAGCAGCGCCGGCACCACACCGATCAGGCCCAGCGGTGCGGTCAGCACCACCATCCACATGCGAGAGAAGCTCTGCAGTTGCAGCATAAGCAGCAGCAGGATGCTGATCAGCATCAGCGGAGCCACCGCCAGCAGTGCCTTGTTGGCCTTGTCACTTTCCTCCACCGCGCCGCCCACGTCGATGCGGTAGCCCGACGGCAGCTTCGCCTCGATATCCTTAAGCAATGGCTGGATTTCCTGCGTCACCGATACACCTTGCTCACCATCCTTCACGTCGGCACGCACCGTGATCGCCATGTCGCGGTTGCGGCGCCACAGCACTGGTTCTTCCAGCCCAGAGCGCACTTGTGCGACTTGCGACAGTGGCACCACCGTGCCCTGGCGCGTGTAAAGGTTGATGTCTTTCAGTGTGTCGAGGCTCAAGCGCTCTTCAGGCACGGCACGGGCCACGATGTCGATCAGGTCCTCGCGCTCACGCAGTTGCGACAGGGTTGCGCCGTTCATCACGGTCTGGGTCGCCAGCGACACGTCGGCCGGCGTGAGGCCAAGCGCGCTCGCCTTGTCCTGATCAAGCTCCACTTTCAGCGTACGCACCGGGTCATTCCAGTCGAGCTGGAGGTCGCGCACCTTCGGGTTGGACGCAACCACCTTCTCCACGTCGCGGGCGATCTGGCGTACCACCTGGGTATCGGGACCGACGACACGGAACTGCACCGGGTAGCCGACAGGCGGCCCCAACTCGAGCCGGGTCACGCGCACCCACGCCTGTGGGAATTGTTGGTCGGCTGAGGTCACCAGCCGTGCACGTACCCGCTCGCGTGCATCCAGGTCCTTGGTCATCACAACGAACTGGGCGAATCCCGGATTCGGCAACTCGGGGTTGAGCGAGAGATAGAAGCGCGGTGCGCCGGCGCCGGTGTAGGCGGTGTAGAAACGCACGTCCTCGTCCTTCGCTAGGATCTCCTCCATGTGCTTGACCTGCTCGGTCGTCGCGGCGAACGAGGCGCCTTCCTTGACGCGCAGGTCAATGACCAGTTCAGGGCGCGAACTGTTGGGGAAGAATTGCTGCGGCACCAGCTTGATACAGGCCAGGGCAAGCACCAGAGCGCCAAACGTCGCACCGATGACCACCCAGCGACGCTCGATGGCGGCGTCGATCAGGCGGCGCAGGGTGCGGTAGAACTTCGTGTCGTACAGATCACCGTGCTGATGCTTGCCCAAGTCGTTGGGCAGCATCTTGACCGCCAGGTACGGCGTGAAGATGCCGGAACAAATCCACGAGAACAGCACCGCGGCGCCGACGATCCAGAAAATGCCACCCGCGTACTCGCCGGTGGTGGACTTCGAGAGGCCGATCGGCAGGAAGCCCACGACGGTGATGAGTGCGCCGGTCAGGCGCGGCATGGCGGTGGACTGATAGGAGAAGGCAGCCGCTTTTACGCGGTCCATGCCGGTTTCCATCTTCGCCACCATCATCTCGATGGCGATGATGGCGTCATCCACCAGCAGTCCCAACGCGATAATCAGCGAGCCGAGCGAGATACGCTCCAGGTTCCAGCCCATCGCCAGCATCACCAGTGCCACGCCGCCCAGCACTAGCGGCACCGTGGTGGCGACCACGAGGCCGGCGCGCCAGCCCAGGCTGGCCAGGCTCACCGCGATCACGATGATCAGCGCCTCGGCCAGCGCGCGCCCGAAGTCCAGGATTGCATCCTTCACCGTGGTTGGCTGGTCGGCCACGAGCTCAAGCTCCACGCCATGTGGAAGCTCCGACTGGATGTTGGCGACTGCCGTGTCCATCGCCTTGCCAAGGTCCACGATGTTGCCGTCGCTGGTCATCGTGATGCCGAGCATCAGCACTGGCTGGCCGTTGTGACGCACCGTGTAGGTCGGCGGATCCTCGAAGCCACGTGTAACCGTCGCAATGTCGCCGAGCTTGATCAGCCGGCCGCCTGCGGCGATGGGCACGTTGCGGATAGCCTCTTCGCTGGCGAACTGGCCGCTCACGCGCACCATGACACGGTCGCCGCGGGTGTCGATCTGGCCTGCAGGCAACATGACGTTCTGGCTCTTGAGGCTTTCGGCGATGGCCAACGGTGTAATGCCCAGCGCTGCCAGGCGCTCGTGCGAGAACTCGACGTAGATACGCTTGGCCTGCTTGCCGATGAGATCAATCTTCTTGACCATTGGCACCTTCAGCATGCGGCGCTTGATGTCCTCGGCCGCATCCGACAGGTCGGCGTGACCGACACCGTCGCCCTTGACCGCGTACATCAGGCCATACACGTCGCCGTATTCGTCGTTTACGATCGGGCCGATCACACCGTCAGGCAGCTCGCGGCTCAGGTCGTTGAGTTTCTTGCGCGCCTGGTACCAGGCCTCGCGCTGGTCTGCCTTGGAGGTGCCACCGCGCACGGTCAGCGTCATGCCGGCGTAGCCTTGCCGCGCGTAGGTGACAACCTTCTCGAAGTTGTCGATCTGCTCGAATTTCTTCTCCATGCGGTTGAGGACCTGGTCCTGCATCTGCTGGGCGGTGGCGCCTGGCCAGATGACCATGGCGGTCATGGATGGCACGGAAAAGTTCGGATCCTCGAGCTGACCGAGCCTGGTGAAGCTGAAGGCGCCGGCCACCGCGACAATGAGGAGCATGAACAGGACGATGGCGCGATGGCGCAGCGCCCAGTCGGTGAGGTTGATGTTGTTCATCGGGTGGCCTGCTGCGTGGTGTTCGCGTCAACAATCGCCGCGCCGGGAAGCGCGACCTTCAGTCCGGATGCCATCTTCTGCACCCCGGCGGTGACGACCAATGCGCCGGCCTGCGGCCCGGAGACGAGCACCTCGTCGTTGCGGTAGCCCAACACCGCCACCTGCACCAGTTCGACGACGCCTACCGGATCCTTGCCCACGGGCGTGACCACCCACAGCGCAGGCTGGCCGCCGCTTTGCGTCAGTGCCGTGGCTGGCACTGCCGCCACCGAGACACTGGTCATCACGCGCTCGGCCGTTACAGTGGCAGTGGCGCCCAGCGGCAGCGCCTGCATCGGTTTGAGCCGTGCGCGATAGGTGCGCGTTTGCGCCGCGGCCTGCGGCGACAGCTCGCGCAGCGTGACATCGAAGATCTCATTCGGCGCACTGGCCAGCGAGGCCTTGAAACGCGCCTCCTTGAAGGCGGACAGCTGATCCTCGGGCACATCGATGACGATCTCGGATTCATCCGGATTCGCGATCGAGACAACCGGTTGGCCCTCCGGAACGACCTGTCCGGCCTCAAAGCGCACGGCCGTGACGACGCCGCTACGCGAGGCGCGCAGCACGGTGTACTTGAGCCGGTTGCGCGCAAGCTCGAGCTTTCGCGCCTCGGCTTCAGCGGTTGCATGCGCGGTCTGGGCATTTGTATGTGCGCGCTCGTCGTCGGCTGCACTGACTGAGCCGTCAGCCTTCAGCGCGGTCAGGCGCTGACGGTCCGAGTCGGCCTGGCGCGTCTGCTCGACGGCGACCGCCCATTGTTGTCGCGAGGCTTCCTCAGCGAGGCGGTAGTCGCTGTCATCCAGCACAGCCAGGATGCTGCCTTCGCGCACAAACTGGCCTACATCGACGTTGCGCTGGGCGACTTTGCCGCCCACGCGGAAGGCCTGGTCGACTTCATGTCGCGACTGTACGGTGCCCACGTAGCGACTGATGTCGCGGGCGTTGTCATAACTGATTTCAACGGTGCGTACCGGTCGTGGTGCCTGAACGGTCGGCTGGTCCGGGCTGCACGCGGACAGCATGACGGCTACGGCCAAAGCGCCGGCCGCAGTAAGGGAGGTTTTCAAGGCGGTTCCTCTTTGAAAAAGGCAGTTTCTTAAGAAAGTGGTGGCCGGTCGGCTTTGGTGGCTGCGGTGGGAGTGACGGGTTGCTCGAACACCTGCCAGCCTCCGCCCAGTGCTTTGTAGAGCTGCACGCTATCGAGCAGCAGGCGGGTGTTGCTGTCGTTGGCGCTCAGGCGCACCGACAAGCGCACCCGTTGCGCGTCCAGCAGCGGCAACAGGTCGATCTGCCCCCTGTCGTAGAGCGACTGCGCGTGGCTCAGCGCTGCTTCCGCAGACTCGGTGGCCGACCGCAACGACTGGGCGCGCTGACGCTCTTGCGTCTGCGTGACGAGGGCGTTCTCCACATCCTCGAGCGCGCGCACAATGCCGTCCTCGGCGCGCAGTAGCGCCTCACGCTGGCCGCTCTCGGCGACCTCGTTGATGGCGCGTGTGCGCCCGGCGTTGAAGATCGGCATCGCGAGCAGGCCGGCCACATTGGTGAAGCGAGCGGCACCCAGATCCAGACCGTTCAGCTCAAGGCCCTGGCGGCCGTAGGATGCACCGAGGAACAGTCGCGGGAACCACTCAGCCGCGGCTTGTTTACGGCGTGCATTGGCGGCATCGAGCTGCGCCATCAGCGCCAATACATCAGGCCGGCGCTGTAGCAGGGTGGCGGGTTGGCCCTGGCGGGCTTCGGGCGCCACCGAGTTGCTACGGGAGGGCTGGATGCTCGTGGCATTAAAGGCCTGGTCACCGATCAGTACCGCGATGCGGTGTCGCGATACGGCTGCCAGCGTCTCCAGAGGTGGGATCTGCGCGCGCGCCGATGCGGCATCGGTTTGCGCACGCTCGACGTCGAAGGAGGTCGCCAACCCTACACGGTGGCGTGCATTAACCAGGCGCAGTGTTTCGTCTTGCGCCGTCGAGATCGCGCGTAATGTTTCGGCCTGGCGCAGTGCGCCGACCAGCGTGAAGTAGTTGCTGGCGACGTCGCTCATCACCAGCAGGCGCACGCCGCGCACGCCGTCCTCTGCGGCCAGTGCTTCGGCTTCGGCCGCTTCCGCGCCAGCGCGCAGGCGTCCACTCAGGTCAAGTTCCCACGAGACGTCCAAGCCTGCGCCCACAGTCTTGGTGTCTGGATAAGCCTGCTTCTTGGTAGTGTCGTAGCCGCTGCTACGGTCGGAGCCGAACGCGGACATTCCGATACTCGGAAAGAGCCAGGAGCGACTGATCGTCTCACCGGCGCGAGCGGTGCGCACACGCTCGGCGGCGATCTTGATGTCACGGTTCTCGTGCATCGCGCGGCGCACCAGATCCGTCAACACCGGGTCGTTGAACGTCTCCCACCACGCGGCTTCGGGTTCCATTTCGGAGGCCGTGCTTGCGGCGAACTTGCCCGGCAGGTCTACCGACGGCTTGGCGACCTCTGTGGAACAACCGGTCAAGAGCAGGGCGATAGACGCGGCGAGCGCCGCGCCCACGACGACGCCGAGCAGGCGTTCGGCATGTTGCAGGGGCGTCTGCCCGGCGTGGCGGATCAGCGGATGGGAGGTTGGAAGTCGCGGCATCGGATTGGACTCGTGTAGATTCGAGGTGGCATCAGCGTAGGGCCCGGTGTGCGCGAAATCGTCAGCGAAGCGTCGCCGTTCGGTCGCCATATCGAGCACTCATTCATGTTGGAGGCGTCACTCGCCGTCGGCATCTGTCGGGTGCTCGCCGGCCGCCGACATGAGGTCCGAGTCAATCGACTCCAGCAACTCATCGGCGGACGAAAACTCGTGCTGACGCCCGGTGACCAGGTTTTCAAGACGGCCCGCGAGGGCCCCGGGCGTGGCATCGCTACGCAGCTTCACGACGTACGAGCGGCGGTTCGGGTACTTGGATTCAGGGTTCAGGCTCATCGCAGACCAGGGGGCAAGAAAGTTCGACGACAGCGTAGGCCGTCCCCTTGGGCGAGTCGTAAGCGAAAGGTCAGACTTCGGTCGGGACAGCGCCGCTCCCACAGAAATTAATGCCGGTAAGTTAAGGACTTGAACACCGCGAACTTGTGGGAGCGAGCCTGCTCGCGATGACGGCGGTACATTCAGCATCAATATTGGCTGACCCGCCGCCATCGCGAGCAGGCTCGCTCCCACAGGTCTGTGTCCTTAACTTTTCAATCAGACTTTGCAACCTGAAGCAGCGAGCGCGCTTGTTTCACCAGCTCGGTTCCATCTGTTTCGGGCAACTGGTCAACCAGCGCCGCCAGGGCTTGGCGGTCCTCGGTCGTGGCGTCGTATTGCTCACACAGTTCTACCAGCGCCTGCAGTTCCAGCCACGGTGCTTCCTGGATGCGAGCCTCCTCAACCGCACGCCGCACGGCGATGCTGCCGGCATCGATCCGGCCCTGCATCCGCGCAATCGATGCTTCCAGCAGCAACAGTTGCGGCAGGTACACGCGCTCGCCCAGTTCTTCCCCCACCCGTAGGGCTTCCTGTAGCTCGACTTGCGCAGCGTCGCAATCACCCGCCAGCAGCAACGCCTCGGCGGCATAGCCGAGCACCTCGCTGGCACCGGAGCGCATGCCGAGTCCGCTGTGTTCGTCGTAGGCCTCGCGGATGCTGCGGTAGCCATCGCGCGGCGCGCCGTTGCGCGCGTTGGCCCAGCCGCGCCACCAGCGGCAAGCCGTGCGCCCCAGCGCGAGCGAATACTCATCGACCAATGTCTGCATGTCGTCAGCCAGCGCTGCCACCCGCAGCGGGTTTCCCATCCGCACCTCGATCAACACCTCCTGCCAGGTGGCGACCAACCAGGTCATAGGCTGGCGAAGTGTTTGTGCGCGGGTCCGCGCCTGCTGCATGTGAGCGCGGCCTTGCTCAACCAGGCCAGAACGCACAAGTTCTATGGCTAACATACCGTGCAGCATGACCTGAGGATCGGCCGCAAAGATCTCGTTCGCCCCGATGTCTAGCGGCTCGGCGATTGCGAGTGCGCGCTCCAGCCATCGGCGGGTCGCCTGCGTGCGCCCCTGGAGATGATGCACCTCGCCCTGCACGATGCACGCCACCAGCATGAGCGCTGGATCGTTCGCCTCCGACGAGAGGGCTTCGGCGCGTTCCGCTACCGCCAGCGCCTGCGTATAGTCGCCGCGCAGACCGAGCAGATAGCCGAACCCATGCAGCAGGCGACCGCGCATCGGATGCTCGGGTACATCCGCTAGCAACGTGTAGGCGCGTTCGAACGCGTTCCTGGCTTCGCTGCCGACACCGAGTGTGTGGAAAGCCGACACGCCCTGCAGCGTGGCCAAGGTGATTTCGAGCGTATCGCGCTCTATCCCTTCTGGCGCTTGGCGCAGCAGGACCATCGCGCGCTCAGTGAGGCCGATGCACAAGGCCGGGCTGAAGTGCAGCAGCGCGGCTTCCGCGGCCTCGGCGTAGTAGCGTAGCGCGGTCATCGGCTGCCGGGCCCGGTCGAAGTGCGTCGCCAGCTCCGAGGCAGCAACCGGCACGCCGGCCGTGCGCTCGCGTTCGAGCGCAGCGCCAACCTGGCGATGAAGGTGGGTGCGCAATGAGCGCGGCGTGCGGTCGTACAGTACCTGGCGGAAGAGGGCATGCCGGAACGAGTAGGGTAGCTCCATCGTTTCTTCAAGTTCGGCGGCCCGTGACCGCGTCAGCCATACCTGCTCGCGCACCAGTTCCTCACAGCTGTCGGCCACAGAAGCGAGGTCGCGCTCGAGAGCCAGCGAAACCGTCTCGACCCGGAATTCGACTCCGCATACCGCTGCCGCCGAGAGCAGCGCACGCTGCTCAGGCCCAAGCTTGGTGATGTAGTGATCAATGATGGCCGCGAGGTTTTCGGGAACCGCCATTCCCGCCAGCCGGGCCTCGATGGTGGCGTCGTCGTCCGTGGTGTCCATCACCTCACTGATGACTGACGACACGAACAGCGGCACACCGTCGGTGCGTTCGTGCAGGGCACGCACGAAGTCTTCATCGCGCGACAGCGAGGCCGAACGCAGCGCGACATAGTCAGCGACTTCGGTTTCCGAGAATGGATCGAGCACCACTTCCTCGCACAGACGTTGCAGGCGCAGTTCGTGGCGCAACGAGTTGAGCGGGTGATCGAGCGCCACCACCTCGGCGACGCGGAAGCTCGCCAGCCACATAAGCCGCGTGCGGCCACGTCGCCGCGCCACATAGTCGATGAGCTGGACCGTCGCCCGATCGCTCCAATGCAGGTCTTCGGTTATCAGCAACAGCGGCCGTTGCTCGGTGTAGCGGTCCAGCAGTTCACCCATTTCCCGCAACATGCGATCCGGACCGATGCCGGCAAGCTCGCGCCGCAACGCATCTCGCTCTTGCGCGGTGTTCAGCCACGGCAGTTGCAGCAGCCAGGTCGGCGCCACGGCGCGCATCAGCGTCGGCAGGGCGGGGTCGCTGCGGCACAGATCGGCCAACGCTTCCAGCACCGGCAGGTACGGCTCGCCGGTGCCGTAGTGCTCCACGCAATGGCCGCGTGCGCAGGCGATGTCGCCAAGGCTGGCGAGGAAATGCTCGATCAACGTGGTCTTGCCAATCCCCGGTTCTCCGGCAAGCCAGACCACTGCACGTTGCCCGCCGTAAGCCCGCTCCCACGCCCGCTGCAGTCTTGAGAGCTTGTCGGTGCGACCAATGAATGGCGGCGACGGATACGCATCGGCCGCTGGCACCGTCGCGGATGCCGACGGCATCGAAGGGCCAGGGGAGGGCGCGGCGATAAAGCGATAGCCGCGCCGCGACACAGTCTCGATGAAGCGAGGCTGCCTGGAGTCGTCGCCCAGCACCTTGCGCAGATCGCTGATGGCCGTCTTCAGCACTGAATCGCTGACGAACCGATGTCCCCACACGGCATCGAGCAAGGCATCCTTGGTCACCAGCGATCCTGGTTGGCGTGCAAGTGCGCACAGCAGAGTGAAGGGCGTTGGTGCCAACGCCACAGCTTCTCCGTTACGTAACAAGCAGGCGTTGGCTTCGTCGAGTTCGAACTCGACGAAGCAGAGCTGGACTGGGTTCGGATGGGGCTGCGGACGCGCCACGTTGGATTCCTGAAGACTAAAACATGGGTGTGCCCCCGTGAGGCATGGCACGAGGTCACTCCAATAACAACGCTGATCGGCTCAGAAGCCAAGCCTCACCGGTCGGAAACTGGCACTCGACACAGCCCACATGGCCTCACCACTGTGCGGTAATGATCCCAAAAAACTAATGACAAAAATATCAATATTGAAAAATATCTCAATATTGCTTACCTTCACCTTGCCTGAGAATGAGAACTCCACGTCTCACGACTCCAATCACAACAAGGGCTCGAGATGAACAACAACAAGAAAGGTACGGAACTGCCTCCCACCGCCGTCGATGTGCTGGTCGTCGGTAACGGTCCGGTAGGGGCGACAATCGCGGCGCTGCTCGGCCGCTATGGGATGAAGACACTGGTATTGGACAAGACCCATGAGGTCTTGCTAATGCCCCGCGCCATCGCTCTGGACAACGAGGCGCTTCGCATCCTGCAACTCGCCGGATTGTCGGAAGATGCTTTCGAGAAGATCGTTATCCCTGAAGTGAAGATGCACTCCCCGGTCCTCGGGCAATTCAGTCGGGCCAATACCGCCGGGTGCATCGACGGCCACCCCAAACTGGTGACTTTCTATCAACCCGACCTCGAACACGCGATGCGTAAACAGGTCTCTGGGCTGCAGTCAGTGACCAGCCTGGGTGGATTCGAGCTCGAGAATCTGGTCGAGGAATCGGATTGTGTCGTCGCCTCCGTCCGGGACCAGGACGGCCATCTGCATTTCATTCGCGCCCGATATCTGGTCGGTGCGGATGGTGCAAGCTCCAAGGTCAGGGCCTTGATTGGCCAGGAATTCGAAGGGCAGACCTATGCAGAGGATTGGCTGATTGTCGATGCCAGGAACCGGCACAAGTCAGCCATTGATCACGTTGAGTTTCTCTGTGATCCACAGCGCCCAACGCCGCACATGCCCGCGCCCGGCGGAAGGGAGCGTTGGGAGTTCATGCTGCACCCAGGCGAATCCCGGGAAGAGCTGGAAAGCCCGGAAAGCATCGCCCGGCTGATCGCGCCATGGGTCAATCCGCAGGAGCTGGAAATCGAGCGCAAGGCGGTGTATCGATTCCACGCGCGCTGCTGCAACAAATTCAGCCAGGGGCGAGTCTTCCTTGCAGGTGATGCCGCCCACATCACCCCTCCCTTTGTTGGACAGGGTCTCGTAGCGGGACTTCGAGATGGCGCCAACCTTGCCTGGAAACTGGCCTGGGTCCTTCACGGCCAAGCCTCGCCTTCAGTACTCGATAGCTATGACGTAGAGCGCCGCCCCCATGCCCAGGCGATGATCAATCTGGCGAAACTCATGGGCCGCCTGGTGATGCCCAGAAACAAGATCGCAGCTTTCTTCGTCCATGGCCTGATGCGCACGCTGGCGTTGACTCCCGCTACCAGAAGGTACTTCGAGCAACTGGATATCAAGCCGAAGAATATCTTCAAAAACGGCCTGTTCGTGCAGCACCGTCATGGCGACAAGCTGGTCCGTGGCAGTCTGTTTCCCCAGGCCTGGGTTCGCAACACGCAACAGCAGATCCAACTGAGCGACGATGCTCTTGGACACAACCTGACCCTGGTTGGATTTGGTGTTGACCCATTGTCACTGCTGAGCACTGCTGAGGTCTTTTCCTGGACAAAGATGGGAGGTGACTTCTTGCAGATCGGACCCTGCGGTCAGCGCTCCGACGGCGCTTGCGACTTCATTGAAGACCTGAACCATGACATCCTGCCGCTGGCTGCCAAAGGCACACTCGTCGCGATCCGCCCCGACCGTATCATTATGCACCACGCTCCCGGCTTCGATGCAGGCAGCCTGGTTCGAGACTGCCTGATGCTGATGGGGAGCGCCGATTCCACTGCCGATAGCGTTTCCATTACCCTCAATGAACCTCCTCGATTAAGAGCCTGAAGATGCCTTCCCCCACTTTTCCTTCAGAAGCAACTGAGCAAGAGCCTCTCACTCGGGGCCACAAGAAGCGTGAACGCACCCGTCGCGGCCTGGTGGATGCGGCATTGCGTCTTGTCGCACGTAAGGAAGTGGGGGAGATTGCACTGCTTGATGTCGCCTCGGAGGCCGCAGTATCCAACGGCACCATCTACAACTATTTTCGAACGCGCGACGAAGTACTCGAGGCGGTTGGCATCGCCATGGCGAGCGAGTTCTCCGATGCCATTTCCGCCCTGAGTTCGGACGTGCGCTGCGGCGCACAGCGGCTTTCGATTGGCGTGCGCATGTTCGTATGCCGGGCTGCGTACGACCATCAATGGGCCAACGCACTGCTGCGCATCATCCATTCCGATCAGGCCATGCGTTCGCGCTTGGCTGCCCATGTGCTGGGCGACTTGCGTGATGGTCTGCGTGCGGGCACTTTCGCTTACGAGGACGAAGGGATCGCCCTGGACATGGTCGTATCGTGCACAACCGGCGCCATGCGCTCGGTTGTCGAAGGGCGCGTGGTGGCGGAGCACGACCAGCGGGTCGCCGAGATGATTCTCAAGGCTCTGGGCGTAACACCTGCCAAAGCCAAGAAAATCGCCGATAAGCCGCTACCCTAGTCCTGATGTCATCCTCGGCCGGCTAAGCCCGGCCAATCCATTGCCGATAGTTCTTCGCCTGGCGACGAGACTTCAGCTGATTGCCGATCAATGCCATGAGTGGCGACGTCCTGGGTTTTGTCTGTTTGCCTTGGCTCAACAAGCCGAGTTGCTTCTTGATCACCGAGGCCACTGCAAGCGATGCCAGCGCCTTATTCTTCCAGCGGACGACGATGGGCTCCACTTCGGTGTCCTGACCTGCCATCCACTGGCTTGGCAGGGTCGGCTCGATTGCCAGCGCAGTGGCAAGGCCCACCATCGACACCGAGCCGCTCACCACTCGCTCCGCGACCTCCTTTCTGCGCACGCCGCCGGTGACCATCAGCGGCATACGCGCTATTTCTCCTATTTTTTCCGCGCACTCGAGAAAATACGCTTCTCGAGCCAAGCGGCTGCCATCGCGGGTTTGCCCCTGCATCGCCGGGCTTTCATAGCTGCCACCGGACAACTCGACCAGGTCGACCGCCTTGGCGTTGAGCATTTCCACCACCCGAGCCGCATCCTCGGCATCGAAACCACCGCGCTGAAAGTCCGCGGAATTGAGCTTCACCGCGACGCAAAAGATCGGTGCTACTCGCAGGCGTATTGCGTCGATGGTTCGCAAGAGAATTTGCGCACGATTTTCCAGACTGCCACCCCAGCGGTCGCTACGCCGGTTGGTCAAGGGCGAAAGGAACTGGCTGAACAGGTAACCATGCGCTGCATGAATCTCCACGCCGGTGAATCCGGCACGCTCAGCCAGCACTGCAGCCTGGGTATAGCGCTCGATCAGCTCTTCGATCTCCTGCTCATTCAAGGCTCTGGGCGGCACAAAGGCCTTTGATAGTCCGGGAATGTCGACAGCCACCGCGGAGGGGCCCCGTGCCGATTGCCCCATGGAAGCCAATAGCTGCCGTCCGGGATGATTGATTTGCATCCAGGCCTGGGCTCCGCGACTGCGGCAAGCATCGGCCCATAGCCTGAATTGGCCCAGGTTTCGATCGTCCTCAAGCACCACGCCAGCCGGTCCGGTCAAGGCGTGGCGATCAACCATGACGTTGCCAGTGATGATCAGGCCGGCACCACCCTCCGCCCAACGCCGATAGAGCTTAACCAGCGCTTCCCCTGGAGCGTGATCCTCATTGGCAAGATTCTCCTCCATGGCAGCCTTGGCGATTCGGTTTGGAATCACCGTGCCGTTAGGCAAACGAAGCGGTTTGAAGAGCTTTGAGCCGGTCATGTTCTGTCCTTCAGCTGATGAAAATTCGGCCAGCCATCGCTAAGGGTCATACCGTTTGAGCACCGTCTGCACAGTGCTTGCTCAGGTTGCTGAGGTCCTGGTTTGCATCGATGGGCCGGCTTTATGACCTGCCGGGACGGCGAGCCATAAACACGCTATAGCTGAACACGCGTGTTCAATTGTGTCAATGTATAGAACCCTTCAACGATCCTGCCATGTCCAATCCAGCTACCCGGCTTTTTGCGCCATAGAAAGGATCTCATTGAGAAAAACGTATTCGATTCAAAAAACGCTGTTGACGTAAACTGAACACGGGTGTTCAATCAGGCCATAAGGTAATCCTGGAGAGAGAACCGTGGAATCCCTAAATCCAACACAGCGCCGCATTCATCAAGCCGCCTTTCGCCTGTTCGCTGAAAGAGGCACCTCACAAGTGAACATTCTCGACCTCGCACAAGAGGCCGGCGTGGCGCGCGGAACGGTCTATAGCAACATCGACAGCATGGAAAGCCTGTTCGAGGCGGTCGCCAGCCATCTCGCGAAGGAGATGCATGAGCGCGTCAACAAGAGCTTCAATTCCCTCTCTGATCCGGCTCAGCGCCTTGCCAATGGCATTCGATTGTTCATTCGTCGGGCTCACGAAGACTCCCAGTGGGGGGCCTTCATACATAAATTCGCCATGAGCAATTCTTCGTTGCGCGAAATGTTCAGCAGCCAAGCGACGACGGATCTTCTGAGCGGACTGTCCAGTGGGCGGTACACGTTTGAAAAGGAGCAATTGCTCTCAGTACTGACGCTGATATCGAGCAGCGTTCTCGGCTCGATTTTCCTGGTGCTGGAAGGGCACAGAACGTGGCGCGAATCGGGCTCTGACACGGCCGAGCTAGTGCTGCGGGCATTGGGTGTATCACCAGAGGAGGCGCGTGCGCTGGCAACCACAGAGTTGCCAGCACTTCCTTCTCTCGACTGAGTTAGTTAACTGACCCAACCAGACACCCCTGATTTTCAGGAGTGCGGGGACGGCTTTGCTCTAAAAACCCGGAAAACAAGAACAATGAACCACAAAAATGAAATGCCCCGGTTAGCGACACCACAACCTGCCCGGCATCCGCAACCGACGGTGAAGGCTCAGGATCTGACTCATCTGATCTTTCAACGGCCGGACTTGAACGAGGCGGCGCGGTTCCTGACGGACTTCGGCCTGACGGTCAGTCAGCAGGACGCCGATACACTTTACCTGCGCGCCATCGACGCCACTGCATACTGTTACCGTGTTCATCGTGCAGAACATGCACGTTTTATCGGGTTCGGACTGGCAGTCCAGTCGCTCAAGGACCTGGAAAAACTGACGCGAGTCCCGGGCGCGTCACCGGTCGAGAAATCGGAACATCCTGGTGGCGGGTATCACGTCAGGCTGACCGATCCTTCCGGGTTCATTGTGGAAGCTGTTTGCGACCAGACTGCAGGTATAACGCTGGGACACAGAACTCCTCTTTCCTGGAATCTGGCGCAGGAGCAGCCGCGAATCAACGCCACGCAGCGCCCGCCGATTGCTCCGTCTGAAGTCCTCAAATTGGGCCACATCGTGATCGAAGTGGCTGACTACCAGGCGACCTGTGCCTGGTATACAAAGCATTTCGGGTTTATTCCCAGCGATGTGCAGGTACTCCCCGATGGCACACCGATCGTCGCCTTCATGCGCCTTGACCTCGGTGAAATTCCCGCGGCTCACCATACGCTCGCGATAGCGCAAGGGTTCATGGCGACCTATAGCCATAGCGCCTATGAGGTCGTCGATGCAGACGCTGTGGGCATGGGGCAGCGCGTCCTGCGCGAGCGCGGTTGGGAGCACTCATGGGGCATCGGCCGACACATTCTGGGCAGTCAGATCTTCGATTACTGGCAAGACCCTTGGGGCGATAAGCACGAGCATTACTGCGACGGGGATATTTTTACGGCTGCACAGCCTACGGGCATTCATCCGGTGAGCCCCGAGGCAATGGCGCAGTGGGGGCAGCGCATGCCCAAGCGTTTTACAAAACCGAAGATGAGCCTGGCCAATCTGCGTGCGCTGTTCCGCAACCTGCGACGCAGTCCGGACTTGAGCATTCGCAAGTTGATAACACTCATGCGGATGTTCGGGTAGAGCTGCCGCCATGTCGCGCAATGCAACCAGGTATGGCCGTCGGGATGTGCTCAAAGCCGGCGCCTTGATCGTCGGCGGCTCGTTGGTCTACAGCGTTGCCAGCCCCCCCTCAGAACAACACCATAATTCTCGTGCCGATGAGCGCGAGACAAAGACTGCTCCAGGAGTGCCTTCAATGTCTGCAGTACACGTAGTCCGCTTTGAATTTCAGAATGGTATCCATTGGGGCGTGCTACGCCAGGGCCGTATCACGGTTGTTCCCGGTACTTTTGAAACCACCGGTGACTTCATTAGCCAGAACAGTATCGACGACCTCGCTCAATTGAAAGGTACGGAGCTTGCAGAGGGCGAAGTGAAACTGCTGTCGCCGGTGACCCGTAACCAGCAGTTCGTTTGCCAGGGCGCCAATTATCGTCAGCACATGATCGAATCGGGCATGGACCCGGACGCGAAGAAATTCAACATGATCTTCACCAAGGCGACGAGTTGCCTGGTGGCGGCTGACAGTGACCTGATCAAGCCGCGCACCGTGCGCTTCCTTGACTATGAGATCGAACTGGGGCTTGTGATGAAGCGCGCGATCACCGGCGCTGTTGCTGTCACCGACGCCAATCTGCATGAGTTCATCGCAGGCGTCGTCATCGTCAATGACTACTCGGCTCGTGACATTCAGATTCCCCAGATGCAGTTCTACAAGGGCAAGAGCTTCCGCACTTTCGGCCCGGTCGGCCCGTACCTCTGCCTTCTGGATGCCACGAACATTCGTTACCTGAAAGAGCTGCATCTGCGCCTGACGGTCAACGGCCAGGTGCGACAGAACGACAGCACGGCCAACCTGGTTTATGGCCCCGCTGAAACCCTTACCGAACTCTCTTCCGTGCAAGATCTCGCCGTTGGCGACCTGATCGCCACCGGTACGCCTGCCGGCTGCGCTCTGACGGTACCTTCGCCTGCCAAACAGCGTATTGCGGCCCTGATGCCAGAAGCCACCAAATGGAAGCTTTTCCTCAAGGCGCAGGAGGGCCGGACGCAATATCTCAAGGCAGGTGACGTGGTTGAGGCGCGTATTCGCAGCGCCGATGGCGTGATCGACCTCGGCGTGCAACGCAACCGAGTCGTGGGGGAAGCCTGATGGTCGTACAGACTCTGAATGACATTGAAAGCCTCGAACAAGTCCCCCTGTCGGAGCGTGGCCTGGCTTGCAGCACTTATGAAGCGCTGCGACAGGCAGCCCGGTGCTCCCCCCAGGCACCGGCGCTTAGCTTCTTCGCCGATGCCGCGGATTTCAGGCGCACCTACAAGTGGAACTACTCGCAGCTTTTCGCGGATATCACCCGCGCGGCGAATGCCTTCGATGACCTGGGTATAAAACCGGGCGAGGTGCTTGCCTTTATCTTGCCCAATCTGCCGGAAACCCATTTCACGATATGGGGCGGGGAGGCGGCGGGCATCGTCATGGCGATCAATCCGCTGCTCGAGGCCAAGCAGATAGCTGGCTTGCTGAATGCCGCGAAGGCATCCGTGGTAGTGACGCTCGCGCCGACGGCGGGCAGCGATCTGTGGCCCAAACTGGCTTCGCAGCTGGATCAGTTGCCTACGCTCAGGTCTGTCGTTTGGGTCAGCATGGAGCCCTATGTCGCCGAACCCGTGCGTGGGGCCCTGAAAGCAGCGGCACTGAAGGAACGAGACTTACACCGAGATATCGCGATCCACGATTGGCAATCGCTGATGAGTACTCAACCGCACACATACCTGAAGAGTGGTCGGCAAATCCGCCAGGATGAGTGCTCCTCCTACATCTGTACGGGCGGCACCACCGGGCTCCCGAAGATCGCCGCGCGTACCCATGGCTCGGAAGTATTCAATGCATGGGCCATGGCTGCTCATATGCAGCCACGCAGCGGTGGCCAGGTTATCTTTTGTGGCCTGCCGCTGTTTCATGTCAATGGGCAACTGGTCACCGGACTGATGCCTTGGACTCAAGGCGACCATGTGATCCTCGGGACGCCTCATGGGTATCGTGGCGAGGGGGTGATCTCGCGATTCTGGGAGATGGTCGAGCACTTCGGTATCAACTTTTTTTCCGGCGTGCCAACGGTCTATGCCGCACTTCTGCAAAATGAATGTGAGGGCCGCGACCTGTCCAGCCTTCGCTATGCAATGTGTGGCGCCGCACCCATGCCGGCAGAGCTTTTCCGGGAGTTCGAGCGCCGGACCGGGCTAAAGATCCTTGAAGGTTACGGTCTTACCGAAGGCGCCTGCGTTTCCTCAGTCAATCCGCCCCATGGCGAGCGTCGTATCGGCTCTATCGGGATACGGATCGCCTACCAGAATATGCGCGCGGTCGTGCTCAATGATTCTGGAGAGTACCTGCGCGACGCCAGCGTGGATGAGATCGGCCTCATCACGATCAGTGGTCCGAACCTCTTCAATGGCTATCTGGAGGAGCGTCATAACCAGGGCCTTTGGATCGATATCGACGGTCAGCGCTGGCTGAATACGGGCGATCTGGGTCGTCAGGATGCGCAGGGTTATTTCTGGCTGACCGGACGCAAGAAGGAGTTGATCATCCGCGGCGGCCACAACATCGATCCCAAGCAAATCGAGGAGGCTCTGCAGGCGCATCCCGCCGTCGCCTTGGCCGCTGCAATCGGCAGCCCCAATGCCTACTCGGGCGAGGTGCCAGTTGCCTACGTTCAACTGCGCCCCGGGCAAGTTTGCAACGCCGAAGAGCTTGAGGCGTTCGCTCATCTCAATATCAGCGAGCGGGCAGCAGTTCCCAAGCGCATTGAAATCCTCGATGCGTTGCCACTGACTGCCGTGGGCAAGATATTCAAGCCCGCTTTGCAACAGCGGGAGATTGCCAAAGTAGTCCAGGAGGAAGTGGAACGCCTGGGGCTTTTGGATATTGCTGTTGAGGTCGTGCAGGACAATCGCCGTGGGCATGTCGCCTGCATCAGGGCCGGAATTGGCCAGGAAGTCCTGGCTCCGCTCTTGGGGCGCTATAGCTTTCAAGTCGAGTGGCTTAATTGAGTTTCTGATTTACATCTGTAAGTCCAGCAGTCGTGCCCTGGCGCTGTTCGGCCAGGGCGTTTAACACAACTTCGATCAACTCCAACCAGCACTGAAAAGTGCACAGGAAGGCGAAGCCTTGCCTGCGTGCAATCAACAAAAACAATAAACAAGAGGTGGAAAATGAAACTGAATAGCCGTGTGATCCCGTGCCTCTCTGCACAGCGAAAGTGTGCTGTCTGGATTAAGTTCACCAGTGTCATGACACTACTCAGCGCCTCTACAATTGCAGGCGCCAATGGCATTGGCGTGAACGAACAAAGTGCAAGCAGTGCGGGAACTGCTTATGCGGGAAGGTCGTCATCCGCGCTGGACGCCAGCACGATCTATGGAAATCCTGCAGGCCTGACCAAGTTGAAGCGCAGTGAGATTTCCGGCGGGGCGGCGGTCGTCTCGGTGAGCAACGACATTAGTGATGCGCAGAGCAGTGCCCCAGGAACGAATGAGGGGGACTCGGTACCTTTGGTGGTCGTGCCCTTCGCCTATATGTCGACGCCGCTTGATGATCGTTTTTCGATGGGTCTGGGCCTCTATGCTCCGAGTGGTCTGATCAATGATTACGAGGGCTCTTTTCAGGGCCGCTACCATGGCTCCTACAGCACGACCAAGGAAATAACCCTGCAGCCCACCATTGCCTATCGGATCAATGATTACGTGTCCATTGGTGGCGGACCGACCATAAACCGTTTCAATGCAAAGCTTCAGAATTACCTGGCCACCGGCGCCCTGAACAACGGCCAGGACACATTGGTTACCATCAAAGGCGATGACACGGCACTTGGCTACAACGTCGGCGTCTTGTTTGACTTGAGTGATGCAACCCGTTGGGGGATTACCTATCACTCGAAGGTGAGCTATGAACTCGAAGGGCATACTGAGGTTACCGGCTCCCCGAGCGTTATCCCGCTGGACGGAAAGTATGACAACACGATAGACCTGACTATGCCCGAATCAGTGGATACGTCCATCACCCATCGATTCAATAATCGCTGGACCGGATACCTGGGGGCCACCTGGACACGCTGGAGTCGGATCCAGAAGGTCGAGGCAGTCAACAGCGGTCTTTCCCCCCTGGGCCAGGCGGCTGGCCTGGGGCGTGTGACTGAAGAAATGAACTGGCGCGACACTTGGTCCACCGCAGTTGGCGCATCCTATCAATTGAACCAGCAATGGCTACTGCGCGCAGGCTACGCCTATGATCCGTCGCCCATTAGAAATGCCGATCGCAGCGTGCGCGTTCCGGTCGGGAATCGCCAGGCCGTGACCTTGGGCGGCGCTTATTCGCCGAACCCTGACCTGACGATAGACTTTGCTTATGGTTATCTGTGGGATTCCAAAGTGTCCGTAAAGCACTCGAACAACTCCGGTCTTCAACCGGAATACAGTGCCAATTACGAAAATAGTGCGAATGGAATTTCAGTGCAGGCAACCTATCGGTACTGATCGACACGACTTCCACCGTTAATCGATAAGCAACTATGCCAACGGGGCGTGATGCAGTTCTGCCCGTCAATCAGCACCCACTGTTGCGAATACTTTCGCGGTAGTGGGTGGGTAGTCATTTCATTACCTCTAATTCATCTCCATTGAGTTTTCCGTGTGAACCTTCTGAATCAGTCCAAATTCTCGACCAAGCTTTTGACCTCGTTCGTCATCTGCGCCCTAATCACTTTAGCCGTGGGTGGGTTGGGAATGGTGGGGATCAATCGTTTGGCCACAGGCACGCATTCGCTTGAACGCGCTGTCGGTTGAGAATAGCCAGGACTATGACTCCGATTTTCCGGTCCGCACTCTTTGGCGTTGGCTGCGGAGTTTGCTTTATTGCCCTTCTGTCCATTCATCCATTGCTTTTTCTTGCTCCGCCGATACCTTGTTTTGAGGTTGATAGAGTCGCGGTATGGTTGTGTGCCCGGTAGGTGAAGTGGCATTACCAGTTGCTCCCTGTAACCTTGCCTTTTCCGCTTTCAACCATTCGTCCATTGCTTTTTCTTGCTCTGCCGATACCTTGTTTTGAGGTTGATAGAGTCGCGGTATGGTTGTGTGCCCGGTAGGTGAAGCGGTATCGCCAGTCGCTCCCTGTAACTTTGCGTTTTCTTCCTTAATCCATGCATCCATTGCTTTTTCTTGCTCTGCCGATACCTCGTTTTGAGGTTGATAGTGCCCCGGAGTGGCTATATGTCCACTGCCGTCATAAGTGGGGTCATCGTTTTTAACGGTGCCATCCTTCAAGCGCTCCGATGAACCAGCAATGCCTCTTAAGCTTCTATCGTCATTTTTAGTTTCAGTCGCAGCCTGGCTTGAGTTCTGATGGACAGAGTTTTCACTCGATTTAGCGGTGTCTGCGGTGGGTGTATCACTAGCTGTGTTAGATTCCAGGGTGGGGGTGGCGGGAGCAGAGGTGGTCTCTACTTTAACTTTTGATTTATTTTTCTTCGCCAATTTATTACTATTTTTTTGCATTTTCTTAGTCGGTGAAAAAGCAGAGTTCAGTTCCTTTTTATTGTTGCGAATAAGATTGTCAATTGGAACGTAGCTAATAATTTGGTTGGGTTTTCTTTTGATGTTCGAGTTATAAAGCTTCACTTGCTTCTGTGTTAGCTGAATATCAGCAATAGGCGGCAACCGAATGAGACCAATAATTGCCTCGCGAGCAATGGCATATGTAAGTTGATCAAAGTTGTAAACGAAACTATTGCTTGATTTTGGTGTGGCAGGGGAGAGTGTCATTATTTCAATGGAGCTATCATGCTTGGCGAGTGTTTTTCCTGCCACTAAATCCTTATAGGTGTAAGCAACATTGCACTTCGATCGGGTTCCACCCCATACATTGCTTATAGACACTGAAGATACTTCTGCGCTTATTTCAATGCGGCCACTGTAATGTCCAAATTCGATAAAGCGTTCACTGTTATGAATTTCTTTCTGGGTCGCATTCTTGATAGCATTCCCCCAGTTTGAAATCTGTAATTCACCTGAAAAACTATTGTCAATGGTTACATTTTTTTGGTTTTTTATTTCTGCAGGAAGCACAATAACATCTACATTGTATGCAAAGTCATAATAGTCAATATCAGAAACAATGCTATTGTTTCTTTCGCTCGAGATTTCTGAATAGTTTCTTATGTTGGCACAACTTGTCACTCCGAAAAAGCTAAAAGCCAGCACGAGTAAGGTAGTTCTTTTTCTTATCGACATGTTACTCTCCTGGCTTTGTCGCTAACGTATACCAGTGATTAGACCGAATTCGGCGATAACGAAATAATAGAAGTCTCTAGATAACTCTGCGCTACCGATTCCGACTTTTTTTTAAAAGTCCATATAAATCATAGGTCTATATTTCACGCCCAACACCTCAGCTGTGAATTGCGCGACTTCTGTATCTTGTCGCCAATACCACTAGCCGATGACAGACCGCGATCAATCGGTGGTCGAGGAAACTGAGTGCACCCCCTTGGCTTTGGGAGGCCGCTTTTGACCCAGGCTGTCGTGACTGGCCGAAATCCCTCGGGCTGACGTTCAGGGAAAACGAATCCGTCGCCCTTTGCCCCGGCATCAAACCAAGGTTTCGGCGAGAGCGGGGCCTCTGTCTGTTCCGAATGGAATTGCGCGCAAAGGTGCAGTACCTTGTATTTGTAGCACCCTCGTATCGCAGTCCTGTCCAGGTTGAGAGGTGGCCTTCATGAACAACATCATCTACATCGTTGGAGTAGTTGTGATCGTCGTGGTTATCCTGTCGTTCCTCGGGTTTGCATAGCTTCGAAGACCCACTGAACGATTGCCCGGCACCGAAAGCAGTCAAGCTTTGACCCAGCGTTGACGGCTCCAGCTACTCAATGTATCGACGGCGAGTACCAGTAACAGCATGGCCAGAATAACCGTGCTGGCTTGAGCTTCCTGGAACAGGCTGAGGCTGACATAGAGCATTTGCCCCAAACCACCGGCGCCGACGAAGCCGAGCACACTGGCCATGCGGATATTGTTTTCCCAGCGGTACAGGACGTAGGCCAGTAGCTGCGGCAACAGGTTAGGCAGTGTGCCGTAACAGAAAGCCCATACGGGATTGCCGCCCTGCAGGCGAATGGCTTCGGCCGGTTCTGGAGGGGTGTTTTCCAGCGCCTCGGCGAACAGTCGACCGAGCACGCCGGTGGTGTGCAGGGCTAATGCCAGGGTACCGGCATTGGGGCCGAGACCGGCGGCAAGGACCATCAGCGCGGCCCACACCAGTTCCGGAACCGCGCGCAAGGCGTTGAGCACCAGGCGCGATGCGCTCTGCAATGGCCAGCCGAAGCGCCCGGCCGCAGGCAATGCCAATAGCAGACCGAGTACCGCCGCGAGCAGGGTGCCAAGGGCAGACATGGCAATGGTTTCCAGGGCGCCGTGGCCGATGGCTTGCAAATGGCCGGCGCTCAGGTCCGGGCTGAGAAAACGCTGCGCATAAGCACCCATCTGCTTCAGATTGCCGGTGCCGCCGAGCTCACCGAGGTCGATGCCCAGGTAGCTGAACGAGGCGATCACCGCTGCGCCGATGCAGAGCAGCAGTGCCAGGTTGATCAGGCGATTCATGTCAGCCTCCAGCGCAACAGTCGGCTGAGTTGATCGGCGAGCAGTACCAGTACGAGAAACGTCAGTAACAAACTGGCCACTTCACCGCCGGCGAACATGCGCAACGACAGATCCATTTGCTGGCCCAGACCGCCGGCACCGACAAAGCCCATCACCACCGAGGCACGGATGGCGCATTCCCAGCGGTACACCGTGTACGACAGCAGTTCCGCAGCGACATTGGGCAGAATCCCGTAGCAAAAGGCAGCAAGCCGACCGCTGCCCGATTGCAGTAGCGCGTGGACCGGGCGCTGGTCGACCGACTCGAAAATTTCCGCGTAGACCTTGCCCAGCATGCCGCTGTAGGTAATGGCAATGGCCAGTACCCCGGCAGTCGGACCGAGGCCCACGGCGCGCACGAACAGCAGGGCCCAGACGATTTCCGGCACGCTGCGCAGGAAGATCAGTAAACCACGTACAGGCCAACGCAGCAGCTGACCCCAATAGCTCGGATGGCCGGCGCGAGAGGCAGCAGACAGCGACAGAGCACGGCTGGCCAACAGGCTGGCGGGGACTGCCAACAGCAACGCCAGGGCCATGCCGGCCGTGGCGATGGCCAGGGTTTGCAGGGTGGCTTGCAACAACAGATCAATGAATTCTTCGCCATGGGCCGGTGGCCAGAAGGCGGATACAAACCGGCCCATCTCGCTCTGACTGTCACTCGCCACCAGCACGCTGAGGTCCAACTCGCTGAAGTGGATGCCCGGCCACAGCAAGGCAAGGGCCAGCAAGGTGAGCAGCAGGCGGGGCCGGGTGGCGGGATCTCGGGTATCACGGGTCAGCATCGGGGAATCTGCACACTCAAGGGTGCCGGAGCAATCGGTGGGGACAGCAGTTGTTCGTTGGCGTAGAGCTTGTCGAGCAACTCTCCATCAACTTCGCTGGCCGCAAGGTCGAACAGGATCTGTCCATCACGCAAGCCTATGATGCGGGAAAAGTGCGCCAAGGCCAGCTCCACCGCATGCAGGCTGGCGACCAGGGTGACGTTGTGCTGCCGGGCATGGCGACAGAGCACCGAAAGCGTGTGCTGGGCCAACACCGGGTCCATGGCCGATACCGGTTCATCGGCCAGCAACACCTCGGGTGCTTGGTACAACACACGGGCAATACCCACGCGCTGTAGCTGTCCACCGGACAGTTGCTGGCATTGCGCGAACAACTTGTCACTCAGGTCCAGCCTGGCCAATGCCGCGCGTGCGCCCGGAATATCCAGTGGATGCAACAGGTTCAACAGGCTCTTGCCCAGCCCCCATTGACCCAGCTTTCCGGCCAGAACCGCGGTGACCACGCGCTGGCGCGGTGGCAGAGGAGGCGACTGATGGATCAGGCCGATGCGCGCGCGCAGACGCTGGCGCTGACGGGCAGAAAGCTGCCAGGCTCGCTCGCCGAGCACCTGCAGCTCGCCGCTGCCCGGTCGCAGGGCGGTGGCCAGCAGATTGAGCAGGCTCGACTTACCGGCGCCGGACGGGCCGATGATGGCCACCTGTTCGCTTGCACCGATGTGCAGGTCCACGCCACGCAGCGCATGGACGCCGTTGGCGTGGGTAAGGCTGACCTGGGTCAGACGCAATGTCATTTGAGCAGTTCGGCGGCGAGGGCGGCTTCCTCGATGCCCTTGTAGTTCTCAGGCTTGGTTTCGATGAATCGACTGGCGGCCTGCAGATCCAGAATCTCCTTGTCCGCAGGCTTCGCCGGATCGAGAGCCAGGAAGGCAGCCTTAATCTTGGCCGCCAGCGCTGGGTCGAGGGTCCCGCGCACTGTCCAGTTGTAGTCGAAGTAGGCCGGGGTGGTCGCAAACACTTTGACTTTGGTGGTGTCGACCTTGCCGGCAGCGACCAGTTTTTCCCACACGCTGGCGTTCAGTACCCCGGCGTCTACCTTACCGGCCTGGACCCAGGCGACGGTGGCGTCATGGGCGCCGGAGTAGCCGACGCGACTAAAGTAGGTTTCAGGCTTGATGCCGTCCTTGAGCATAAAGTAGCGCGGCATAAGACTGCCCGACGTGGAGGACACCGAGCCGAATGCAAAGGTCTTGCCCTTGAGATCGGCGAGGGACTTGACGGCAGGGTCGGCGGTGATGAATTTGCTGGTGAATTGGGCGTCCTGTTCGCGCTGCACGAGTGGAATGGCATTGCCGGTTTTCAGGCGTGCCTGCACGAACGTGAAGCCGCCCAGCCAGGCCAGGTCGATTCGATCGGTGGCCAGCGCTTCGACCACGGCCGGATAGTCGCTCACGGGCACGAACTCGACCTTCATGCCCAACTGTTGTTCCAGATAGGCGCCAAGTGGCTTGAACTTGCGGAGCAGTTCGGTAGGGGCTTCATCGGGAATCGCGCTGACTTTCAGCGTATCGGCGGCCTGCGTCAGCAGGGTGCAAAAAGACAGGGTCAAGCCGACGGCCAATGCCAGGGTGCGCTTGAGCATGGAAAATCTCCGGGTATTAACGAAAGAATGTCGAGGCGCCAAGCACACGCTGATGGCTGCCTGGCGCTTTGTGAGGGTAGACGAAAGGAGCGATATTGACCGGTTTTGGCCCAATTGCAATCTGTTGTATTAACCGGGTCTCGCCCCTCCGGCATTTTGCTAATTACCGTCCGCCACTTTCCGTTCTATCTCCGCTATTTTTCGCCTGAGCTCTTCAGCCTCCCGCTCCTGGTTTCGCGCTTCATCTAAACTTTCGGCGTCACTGTCGCTGTCCTCAAGTTCTCTTTCGACCACATCGACGGGTTTGCCAGACGTATCGGTAGGCGGGACGTTCGAGGTCGTTTCTGATTCGTCATCATTAACACGGTCATCATTGTTCATTTCGCTCACCTCCATTGGCCTACCCATTGGATTCAGCGCTATGGAGGGAGTTCGATGATAAAGACCCGCTTCGTCACGGCTTTCAACTGGCCTGATCGGTCGCATAATGGTGCTAGGGGGCGTTCTTAGTTAGTTTCACCGCCGCGTTGTCGCCTTAAAGCGGGCCAGGCAAGGCGCAGGCCGCTGGGAATGGTTGTTCCCTTTCCAATGCCTGCAACGCAGCCTGGCCCGCTTTAAGGCACAACCCGAAGGGCCGGGCCTGCTGTTGTGCAGGGCTGCGTTGCTCGAAGCTTATTTGGAATGACCAAACCACGCTTCTCGCGCCTTGCCCTGCACAACAGCAGACCCGGCGCGGCGGTGAAACTAATTGAGAACGCCCCCTAGGGCTTTTTGAGCTTCTGCAGGTAGCATGACGCTTTATTAGCGCACCAAATGGCAGATTGGTTAACGTAACCGAGTGGGTCGAACATTGATCGAGCGACGTCAATTCAGCGGGGGCATGAAAGGGAAAAACCTCCGCTATCTGAATGAAAACCCAGGCGAGCCTGCTCGAATGACTCGGGCGGGCTTTTTGCTGCTCGAGCATTTCTCGCTGCCCGCGTTCACGCAAGCGCTGGACACGATTGTCACCGCCAATCTTCTGCGCCCCGGGTTGTTCTCTTCCCGAACGTTCGGCTTGAATGAAGGAGAGGTCATCAGCGATCTGGGCCTGGTCATTCGGCCCGATGCCCGTATCGATTCTTCAGCTATTCACAATCTGGACCTGCTGGTCATTTGCGGCGGCTACAGGACAGAACTGAAGGCGACTGATGAGTTGATCAGCCTGTTGCGAATGGCAGCAGACCACGGTGTCAGTCTGGCCGGGTTGTGGAATGGTGCATGGTTCCTGGGCAGCGCAGGCTTGCTCGATGGTTACCGTTGCGCCATTCACCCCGAACATCGTCCCGCACTCGCGGAAATCTCCAAGGCGACGCATGTCACCAGTGAGCCCTATGTCATCGATAGAGACCGGCTCACTGCTTCTAGTCCTTCGGGGGCCTTTCATATGGCGCTGGACTGGATCAAGGCGCTGCACGATAAAGCCCTGGTCGAGGGTATCGAGGACATCCTGGCTTTCGAAGAGTCTCGTTATCGGCGCATCAAACCGGCTGAAAATATCTGTGTGAGCGCGCCGTTGCGAGAGGTGGTCAAGCTGATGGATGCCAACCTCGAAGAGCCGCTGGAGCTGGAGCAGTTGGCGGTCTACGCCGGCCGTTCCCGGCGACAACTCGAACGCTTGTTCAAGGAGCAACTCGGAACAACCCCGCAGCGCTATTACATGGAGCTGCGCATCACCGAAGCGCGTCGACTTCTCCAGCACACAGAGCTGTCACAGGTAGACGTGCTGGTTGCCTGTGGCTTTGTGTCGCCCAGTCATTTCAGCAAGTGCTATAGCTCGTACTTCGGCTACAGGCCTTCCAAGGAAAAGCGGCTGGTCAAATAAAAGCCGCTCTTTGAGTACCGGCGAGGATTCCCGACGGCAAAAAACTTGCTGTCGGGAATGGCCCGGTGGCGGCCGCTCGCTGGAACAGTGCCACCGGATAAGTCCCGGACTCAGCCCTTGGCCGCCATCGCGGTCACTTCCACGCGCATCCCTTCGACTGCAAGGGATGCCACACCAACGGCAGCGCGAACCGGCCAGGGCTTTGCGAAGAAGCGCTTGTAGACCTCGTTGAAATCGGCGCGGTCGGCCATGTCAGTGAGGTAGATGGTCAGATGCAGAACCCGGTCCATGGAGCTGCCGGCTAGTTCCAGCGCAACCTTGAGCGCTTGCAGGGTGCATTCACTCTGCAGGGTGATGCTCCCCAGCTCCAGGCTGCCGTCGGCGCGGGTGGGGATTTGAGTGGAGACCAGCAGGCCGCCGAAACCGGCGACGTCGGAGGAGATGGATTCCGGGTCTGGGTCGGGTAGGAAGGTGAGGTCGCGGTTTGCCATGGGGGATCTCTTGCTTGAGGGGGTGAGAGGGCGGTTGTGTATGGGGCGGCTGGCAGCGGGCCAGATCAGCCAAGCCCTGATGCCGATAAGTTAATCATTTTCAACTGTAACGCACTCTCTGTAGCTGCTACAGCTGAATGCTGGTTTTGCCATCTGGTGGCCGACGACATTCGTCTTGGCCGTTTACTGGCACCGTTCGGTTTTCACCAAAGTGACTACGCCTATGTTGCGAAGCGAAGTCCGGAACACAATAAGAAACTGGATCTGTTTTGCACGTGGCTGGCTTGTCAGGTCGAACAGGACAGCTTGGGGGTAATGCCCGTCAATTAAGCTGCAATGCTATCTGTAGCAGCTGGCGAAGCCTGCGTTCGGCTGCGTAGCAGTCGTAAAATCAGCCACTGCGGTGCGTCAGGTGGACCGCGTTAGCCGAATTCACGACTGCTTCGCAGCCGAACGCAGCCTTCGGCAGCTGCTACAAGGAAATGCGTCGCGGCTGAAATTACTTAACTGATTGGCATTAATCTCTAGAGATCGCCCATTTTTTTGCTTAACGGGATCAACCAGCGAGAACACTTGAAGCGTCAACCAACGAGACTATCTGCCAGCCTCATGGCCTGCTGGATCGCGGCCTTACGCGCACCAAGGTCAACGTCTTCCCCCAGGATGGTTTTCTCGACACTCACCGAGTGCACATCACTCACGCCGATAAATTGCAGCCAGGCTTCCACGTAGGGCTTCTGAAAGTCGAAGCGCTCCGCCGGCGTGATTGACTGCGCCGAAAAATCCAGGCCGCGGGCGTACATCACCACGGCGGTTTTGTTATGCAGCATGCCTTGCAGACCGCGTTCCGGGTCGAAGCTGAACAGGATGTCTTTCTGCGACACCAGATCGATGAAGTGTTTGAGTTTGTACGGGATGCTGAAATTCCACAGCGGTACGGACATCACCAGCACGTCCGCGCGATGCAGGTGCGCGGCAAGATCTTTCAAGGTGTTCCAGGCGTCTTGCTGCGCCGGGGTCAAGGGCGTGCCATTGAGCCCGGCGTATTTGGCATCCATTGCCAGTTCGTCGAATTCCGGCAAAACCATGTTCCAAAGATCGAGGGTGATGATTTCGGTGTCTGGGGTGTTTTCTTGATAACGCGCAATGAAGCTGCGGGCGACTTCAAGGGAGGCCGACCGCTGTTTGCGCGGGGAACATTCGATATGCAGAAGGGTGGTCATGGGTGCCTCGGATGGGTGAGATGGACGCATTGCAACATAGTTGTATCTGGAATATAAATCGTGAATAAATTAGTTATTGATTACGTATAAAACTATGTTCGATGCTGTGCTGCTCAAAACATTTGTCACGGTCGTCGATGAAGAAGGTTTCAGTCGCGCAGCCGAAAAACTGCACCTGACCCAATCTGCGGTCAGCGGTCATTTGCGGCGACTGGAAGAACAGGTCGGTAAACCGCTGTTGAAGCGTACGACCCGCTCCCAGCATTTGACGCCCGATGGCGAGCGCCTGATCGCTTATGCGCGGACGATCCTCGCGCTGAACCGTGATGCCTGGGCGCAACTGACGCGCACGCCGTTTCACGGGCGGGTGCGGATCGGGGTGTCGGAGGATTTTGTCGAACCGCGATTGCTGCGGGGTTTTCAGGATTTTGCGGCGCAGTACCCGGGCATGGAAATCGATGTGCAGGTGGGCATTCCTGGCACGTTGCTGAACCTGATGAAGCAAGGCGATCTTGAGTTGGTCATCGGTTCTCTGTGCGAAACCAGCGAAGCAGGGTTGCTACTGTGGCAAGAACCGCTGGTGTGGGCCTGGTCGGCGCAACCCGTCACCCGGTTACCGACACCGTTGCCGTTGGCGCTGTTTCCTGAGCCCTGTCCTTATCGTGAGATAGCGTTGAGGCGGCTGGCTCAGGCGGGGATCGCCCAACGTACGGCGATGTCCTGCACCAGCACCGCCGGGTTGCGAGCGGCGGCGTTGGCTGGTTTCGCGGTGGCGCCGATGACGGTCAGTCAATTGGGGCAGGGACTGGCGGCGCTGGGTGCGGAGCAAGGGTTGCCGGATTTGCCGGATGCGCAGTTTCGGTTGTTTACCTCTGCTGAAGCGGATCAGGCGATCGTGGCAGCGCTCTCTCAGCTCATTGTGGAGTATTGCTCCACGCGAAGGGCTTGACTGCCTGGGTCGATACTGAGGCATTGCTCGACAGCTCCTACAAGCACCGAACGCAGCCTCGCGGGCTCGACAGCTCCTACGGATCGCATGACTCTTCAGCCGGTGTTGAACAACTGACGGATCAGGTTGGGCGTACTGCCAGTCCAGCGCTTGAACGAGCGGCGGAAGTTTGCCGCATCGTTGAAACTCAGGTAGTCGGCCACTGCTTCGTTGCTGAACCCCTTGATCTGGTACAAGTACAGGGCCACGTGTTTGCGCACCAAATCCACCTGTTGCTGGAAACCTGTGTCGTGTTTTTGCAGTTTGCGCTTGAGGGTCGCGGGGCTCATGGCGAAGGCCTGGGCGGCTTGTTCCAGGCTTGGAGTGTGGCGCACGTGGCGCTGTAAATAGCGGTACAGGCAGTCGAGAAAACTCGACGTACTGCCCAATTGCTCCAGTTGCCCCTGAGCTTCTTGACGGGCGACCTGGCCAGCAATGGCCGACGCATCGGGCCATCGCTGGGCGAGAAATTCCCGGGGGATGCGCATCAGGTCCAAAGGTCGGTTGAATTGAGTGTGCTCGCCCAAATGCACCCAGTATTGCTCGACATAACGGGGCTCTGCATGGCTGAAACTGCACTCCCACGACAGACGCTGACCGCTCAGCGCGCGACTCATGGCCACCAGCGAGGTCATGCTCGCTTCCAGCAGAAAACGCCATTGCTCGCCGGCCCCGCAACTGTCCAGCCAATAGAGATAGGCGTGTTTTTCATCCAGCACCAATCGCGGCGTCATTAACGGGCTGAGCAGCGCCTGTTGCTGCACCAGGGTGTCGAGTGCCTGGTGCAGGTTTTGTGCATGGCGCAGGGCGTGGCTGGCGGCGCCGTAGTGTCCGGGCAACAGGCGTTGGCCAAAAAGAAAGCTGCTGTCATCGGCATCCAGCAGGCGTCGAGTGTTGCCGATCAGCCCAAAAAACTGCTGAGGGCTGAGGCGCGTCTGGCCAGCCAGAATGTCTTCATGAAACAGCCCCGTACCGCGTAGCAGACGATGGCTGTCGATATCCCGGGACAGTGCCAGATCGATCAGGGTTGCCGGCTGATAATGCCCGGGAATGAAGCGGCTGTCGGTTTCGTACCAAGTGGTTTTCAGGGTCATGGCCGCGCCTCAGGCCGTTTTTGCCAGAGGCTGCTTGGCCCGGGCCAACGCCAGGTTAAGGCGCTTGAGCAGGTCGTCCGGCGACTCGTTCAGCGCCATCACCACCGCCGTGCTCGCTGACAATTGCAAGCGTTCGCCGTGCTGCCGGGTTTTGTGCGCCAGGCCCTGCACCGCTTGTTGCAGTTCCAGCGCCAGCAACCGTGCCTGGCTCTCGCCGGTGTTGGGCAGTAGCACCACGAAACGATCGCCGGCCAGTCGGCAGAGCAAGTCCTGGCGCCGCAGATTGAGCAGCAATAAATGACTGAGCGCTTGCAGCACGGCGTCGCCTTCGGCATGCCCAAAGGCCTGATTGATGGCCGAGAAGTTGTCCAGGTCCAGCGCCAACAACGACATCGGCTGTTGTTGGCCGTGACTTTCCTCAAGGCTGCCGGCCAGTTGCCGCTTGAGGTAATCGGCGCCGCCCAATGGCGTGAGTTTGTCGAACAAGCGGTGCTCGCGGAACAGCCGCTCGCGTTTCTCCATCTGTGCGCTGATCGCCAGTTGTTCGCGGTGCCAGTGATAGATGCCGATGGTCAGCAGGATCATGCCGACCGGCATCGGCCCGGACTCCAGCCAGTGATCCCAAGTGATGCTGTCGGGCAGGCGGATGAACTCGTCGAGGCTGTCGATCCACCAGGAAAAAAAGATCCCGCTCAAACCCAGCGCCAGGTAATTGGTGACGCGCCCGGCCGGCCGACTCTTGAGCACCAACCCCAGCCAGACCAACGCCAGCAGCGCCGAACCGCCTTCACCGACGATGTCCAGCCAGACCCATTCGCTGACCGGTTTCACCTCGCCGCAGGCCAGATGCAGAAGTAACCCCAGGTTGGCGGCCAACAGCAGCAGGGCGAGTTTCCAACGGTGGGGTTTGAGCACTGAGAACATGGCCGCGATCCTTTGGCGAAGAAGCAATGCGCGCCAGCACAGCAGATGTTTGTGACAGTCGGGTGACTGGGGTGTGAGGCAGGTGTGAGGTCGAATCAGCTCATGGTGCAGCAAGGTTTTCTGGCTGGCGCAGAACCTGTGGGAGCGGGCTTGCTCGCGAAAGCGGTGTGTCAGTCGACATCAATGTTGACTGTGCCGCCGTCTTCGCGAGCAAGTCGAATCGTCGCACCGCCGCTCCCACATGGATTGCGCTTAGCTGACTGACAGGTGGGCAAGCCTCCTCACCACAGAAGCATTGTCAGCAGGAACCAGTCATTTCAGCTCACTTCCCTCCCCGAAACCCCGCAAAACCCCGGTTTACCGCCCCTCCCGTCAGCCCCTGTCACAGAACCGTCATCCCCCGTCCCTAGCGTGCCCTCCCAGTTGCCGGGCCTCTTGCCTGGCGTTAACGGACTCCTGGGGGAGGACATTCATGTACAAGCGCAGCAGCACCGCAGGAGTGGTCGGTTTCACGCTCACCGCCCTGGCCATGGCGATCGCCAGTGAACGCCTGAGCGCCGCCGAAACCGTGGCGAACACCGAACACGTCGAAGTGGTGGGCCAGGCGGCGAGCATTGACCAGGCGCTTAAGGAGCAGCGCAGTTCCGACAGCATCAAGAGCGTGGTGCATGCCGACGGCGTGGCGCAGTTGCCGGACGAAAACGTCGCCGAAGCGGTCCAGCGCCTGCCGGGAGTCAGCGTCGAGCGCGACCAGGGCGAAGGGCGGTTTGTCAGCGTGCGCGGCCTCGGTCCGGATCTGAACAGCGTGACCATCAACGGCACACTGGTGCCATCGCCGGAAAGCGAGCGTCGGGCCGTGGCCCTCGATGTGCTGCCCTCGGAGCTGGTGCAGTCCTTGTCGGTAATCAAAACCCTGACCCCGGACATGGACGCCAACTCCTTGGGCGGCACCGTGGATGTGAAAAGCCTCTCGGCCTTCGATCACAAAGGGCTGTTCTACACCGGCAGCAGCGAAGCCAGTTACGACAAGAGTACCCACCAGATCAGTCCGAAATTTTCCGGCGCCATCAGTGATCGCTTCAGCCTTGGCGACGGCATCGACAACTTCGGCGTCGCTGCGGCGCTGAGCTGGCAGAAGCGCGACTTCGGCTCGGACAACGTCGAAACCGGCGGTGCCTGGGACTTCGAGCAAGGCGCCAAACTGCAGGAGTTCGAGCAACGCGATTACGACATCAGCCGTGAACGCGCCGGTGGCGGCCTGAACTTCGATTACAAACCCGACGACCTCAGCAGCTATTACCTGCGCACCCTGTACAGCCGCTACAAGGACAGCGAGACGCGCAATTCCACTAGCCTCGAATTCGCCGATCCGCTGGCGGCGGGGGAGTTGGGCGACGCCGAAGGCTCACGCAAACTCAAACAACGGGAAGAGACCCAGGAAATCCAGTCCTACGTATTGGGCGGCGAGCGCATGTTCGGCCTCTGGACCCTCAGCGGCCAGGCCGGCTACAGCCGTTCCAGCGAAGACAGCCCGGGCCACATCGCCAACGCCGCGTTTAATGGCACCGACGACTTCGCCGACAGCGGTTTTTACGACACCGAAAAGCCGCGGCCCATCATCGGTCAGAGCTTCTACAACCCGGACAACTTCAGCCTCGATAAGGTCGATTGGGAAAAACAGAAAACCACCGACACCGAGAAAAACCTGCGCCTGGACCTTGCTCGCGACTACGACTTCAGCGGCTATGCGTCCCAGGTCAAATTCGGCGGCAAGGTTAGCCGCCGCAACAAAGACAACAACCTCGACGCCTGGGTCTATGAAGATTTCGACGATCTGGGTTTCAGCGATGAACAGCTCAACCTCAGCCGATTCCAGAAAGGCACCGTGGATTACCGCCTCGGCCAGTTCGGTCCGGGCATCAGTGGCAGCGCCATCAAGCAGTTGATCGGTGGCCTGAATCAGGCGGACTTCTATGACGAGACCGAATCGCGGGTCAACGACTTCAAGATCAGCGAAGACATCAACGCCGGCTACCTGATGAACACCATCGATATCGATGACTGGCGTTTCATTGCCGGCATGCGCTACGAAGGCACCGAGTTCGAAGCCAAGGGCACGGGCGCCACCGATGGCGAGTTCCAGTCCACCGAAACCAAACGCCGTTATCACCACTGGTTGCCGGGCCTGCATGCGCGCTATCAACTGGACAAGAACACCCAGGTGCGCGCGGCCTGGACCAAGTCCGTGGTGCGCCCGACCTTCGGCCAACTGGCGCCGGGTTTTGTCATCGACGATGACGAGGCGACCTTCGGCAACCCGGACCTCAAGCCACTGGAATCCAGCAACCTCGACCTGGGCATAGAGCACTACATGGGCCATGCCGGCACGGTCTCGGCGTTCGTGTTCTACAAAGACATCAAGAACTTCGTCTACAACACTGACCTGGCCGGCACCGGCGCCTGGGCCGATTTCTCCGAGGCTCATACGTTCGCCAACGGCGACAGCGCCAAACTCTATGGCCTGGAACTGGCCTACTCGCAGAAATTCGACTGGCTGCCAGCGCCCTGGAACGGTCTGCTGCTAGGCGCCAACGCCACCTTCAGCCGCTCCGATGCCGAGATCGAAGGCTTCGACGCCGCCAGTGGTATCAACCGCAAGCGCAGCATCGATTTGCCCAACCAATCGGACACCGTCGGCAACCTGATGCTCGGTTGGGAAGACGACAAGTTGAGCCTGCGCCTGTCGGCCAACTACAAGTCCGATTACCTTTTTGAGCTGGCCTCGATCAACGACAAGGCCCACGACCTGCACGTCGATGCCCAGACCTTCGTCGATTTCAGCGCGCGGTATTCGCTGACCAAAAACCTGCAAGTCAGCTTCGAGGCGCAGAACCTCACCGACGAGCCGTACTTCGTCTACACCGGCAACCGCTCCTACAACGGCCAATACGAAGAATACGGCCCGACCTACAAGCTCGGCCTGACCTTCACCCACTTCTAAGCCCCGGGGCGGCAGCCCGGTGCTGCCGCCGTGACGGATGCACGACAAGGACTTTGCCTGTTCATGAGTATTTCGTGGTTACCCAAACACGGTCTGCTGACCACACTGATCAGCTTGACCATCGGCCAGACCCTGGCGGCCGCGCCGAACCTGAGCCTTTCACCCTGGGCGCCGAACCTGGCGGTCGACGCAGTGGCGTTTTTGCCCTCCGACCTCGGCCCCGAACGCCTGGCCGCCAGCGAGCGTGACGGCTTGCTGCTGCTCGACGCGCAAGGCAAAGAGCTGGCACGCGTGAAAGGTTCGTTCAGCAGCCTCGACAGCCGCGCCGCCGGCCAACAAGTCCTGGTGGCCAGCCTCGACAACGCCCGTCAACAAGCGTTGCTGGTCAGCCTCGATCCAGCCAAGCGCAGTTGGGGGCAACCGGTGTATTTGCCGACGCGGGATTACCCGGTGAACGGTTTGTGCCTGTACCGCGACGAAGCCAGCAATTTGTTCCTGTTTCTGGTGGGCGAGGAGGGCAAGGGTGAGCAATGGCTGGTGGGTAATGGCGCCATTTTGAACCCACAACCGCAACGGGTGCGCGGTCTGCCACTGCCGCCATCGGCACAGTTCTGCCAGGTCGACGACGCGACCAATCAATTGGTGGTCAATGAAGAGAACGTCGGTTGGTGGGCCTACCCGGCGCATGCCGAAGCCGATGTAACGCGCGCACCAGTGGCCATGCGCGAACCGTTCGGCGAGATCAAACAGGCAGCGGGTGCGATGGCCCAGGTGCCGGGTGGCATCGTCGCACTCGATCCGAAAGCCGCGCAGTTGCATCTTTATCAGCAGCAGGGCGAACGCTGGACGGCTCAGGCCACCTTAGCGTTGCCAGGCTTGAACGAGCCGGAAAACCTCGCCCTGCGCCCAACGGCCAAAGGCTTGCAAGTACTGCTGCGCGACGATGACGACGGTCGTCTGTATCAGGGCGAGCTCGACTGGCAAGCCACACAGGTGCCCTTGGCGCCGGTGCTGGCGAACGTAAAAGCAATCAGCCAAAGCGACCCGGTAGGGCGCCAGGGCGATGCCGCGGATGATCCGGCGATCTGGATTCATCCGCAGCAAGCAGCCCTGAGTCGGGTGCTGGGCACCAATAAAAAGCAGGGGCTGATGGCGTACGACCTGCAAGGCAAGCTGTTGCAGGAATTGCCGGTGGGGCGGCTGAACAACGTCGATATACGGCCGAATTTCAAGCTCGGTCAGCAGACCGTCGACCTCGCGGTGGCGAGCAATCGCGATCACAACAGCCTCAGCCTGTTCAGCATCGACCGCACCAACGGTGAGTTGCGCAAAGCCGGGGAGATTCCCACGCCGCTCAAGGACATCTACGGCATCTGCCTGTTTCAACCGGCCAGCGGCGAAATCTACGCGATCGCCAACGGCAAGGACGGCACCTTCCTGCAATACCGCTTGAGCGCGCCGAACGGCAGCGTACAGGGCGAGTTGGTGCGTCAGTTCAAGGTCGACAGCCAGCCCGAAGGCTGTGTTGCCGACGACCAGCGCCAGCGCCTGTTTCTCGGTGAAGAGGACGTCGGCGTCTGGGCGGTGGATGCCCGCGCCGATCAGCCGCCGACGCTCAGCAGCGTGATCAAGGTCGGTGCCCAGTTGCAGGCGGATGTTGAAGGGCTGGCGCTCTATCAAAGCGCGGCGCAGGACTATTTGGTGATCTCAAGCCAAGGCAACGATAGCTATGTGGTGCTCGATGCTGAACCGCCGTTCGCGTCTCGCGGCGCATTCCGTGTCGGGCTGAACGCGGCGGCGGGTATCGACGGCGCTTCGGAAACCGATGGCCTGGAAGTCACTTCGGCCAACCTCGGCGGTCCCTGGAGCCACGGCATGCTGGTGGTGCAGGACGGCCGCAAACGCATGCCCGAGCAAACCCAGAACTTCAAATTCGTGCCCTGGGCCGAGGTCACCAAGGCGTTGAAATTGCCCTGACCCGGCCAGTCATCAACCTGTCATCACTATTTCATCGAATAGCTCAACGGCCGTCGCGCATCGACGGCCCGAGAGCGCCAGACAAGGAGTTTCACCATGCAAGCGACACTGGAACACATGACCATCTGGGGCCTGATCAGTGACGCCAGCCTGCTGGTCAAAGCCGTCATGCTCATCCTGTTGCTGGCGTCGGTGCTCAGCTGGTACCTGATCATCCAGCGCAGCGGCGTGCTGCAACGTCGCGAGCGGCAGCTGAATAACTTCATGCAGCGCTTTCGCAGCACTGCGGACCTGTTGCCGCTGTACCGCGAAACCGCACAGAGCACTGACAGCGAAGCCGGTGTCGAGCCGATTTTCCACGCCGGGTTTCAGGAATTCAGCCACCTCAAACAGCACTCGGGGAATGCGGCCAACGTGGTGCTCGAAGGCGTTGAACGGGCGTTGTACGTGGCCATCAGCGAGCAAGAAGTCCGCCTGGAGAAGGGCTTGCAGTTCCTCGCCACGGTCGGTTCCGTCAGCCCCTATATCGGCCTGTTCGGCACGGTGTGGGGGATCATGAATTCCTTCCTCGGCCTGTCCCAGGTGCAGCAGGCGACGCTATCCACCGTCGCCCCGGGCATCGCCGAAGCGCTGATCGCCACGGCCATCGGCCTGTTTGCCGCCATCCCGGCAGTGATTGCCTACAACCGTTTTTCGGCGCGCAGCCAAACCCTGCTGACTCGCTACTACGCCTTCGGCAATGAATTGCAGGTGCGTTTGCATCGCACCTTGCATAGCACGCCGATGAACCTGGCCGTCGCTGCCTGAGAGGAGAATGCAGATGCTCGTCAGACCGCAACGCAAGCACGGGCCCAAGGCCGAAATGAACGTAGTGCCTTACATCGATGTGATGCTGGTGCTGCTGGTGATTTTCATGGTCACCGCGCCGATGCTGACCCTGGGCGTAAAGATCGAACTGCCCAAAGTCGCGAGTGAAGCGTTGACCACCGATACCCGCCAACAAATCCTTACCTTGTCGGTGAAGGCCGAGGGCGGCTACTACTGGAACCTCGGCGGTGAACTGGATACGCAGCACCAGACCGACAGTGCGGTGGCGCTCGACGAGATGCGCGCCAAGGTCGCGCAAATCGTTGCCGAACGCCGTGACACTCAGGTTTACATTCGCGCTGACAAGGACGCCGGCTACGGCAGCGTGGTCGCGGCCATGGCGGCGCTGCAGCAGGGCGGTGTGAGCAACCTCGGGCTGGTGACCGAGGCCCCGCAATGACGGCGATGATCATGCCCAGTCCATCCATGACGTTGCGGGGCGCTGCCCGCAGCGGGTTCTGGAGAAACAGTCTGGCGGCGAGCCTGGCGGTAGGGCTGCATGCCATCGTACTGGCGTTGCTGGTGCATGGTTGGTCGCTGGAGAAACCACCGGTCGAACAGCCGGCGGTGTTGAGAACGCAACTGGTGATGCTGCCTCCGGCGCCGCAGCCACAGGCGCCTGAACCGGTAGCGGCGCCGACGCCGGAGCCGGAGCCGGTTGCCGAGGCGCCCATCCAGCCCGTCAAACCTGCGATCGATCCGCAGATCCAGGCGCAAAAACTTGAACAGGCCGTCCTTGCGCGCAAACGCGTCGAAGACAAAAAACGCGAACGCCAGGCCGAGCAACAACGCCAGCGTCAGGAGACAGAAAAACGCACTCATGACCTCGAGCAGCAACGTCAGGCCCAAGAGCAGGCACAACGCGCCGAACAGTCCCGTTTGGCCGCCGAACGCGCGCGTCAGCAGGCCGCCCAAATAGCTGCTGACAGCCGCCAGTACCTCCCTCTGAGCAAGGACGCGCCGGACTATCCGCAACGGGCGCTGGATAAAAACATCGAAGGCGATTGCACCGTGGAATACACCGTCAATCCGCAAGGCAAAATCGAGAACCCCAAGGTGCTGGACGGTTGCCATCCGTTGTTCATGCGCCCGTCGCTGGCCGCCGCCAACACCTTTCGTTACCAGCCGAGAATCGTCGACGGCCACGCGGTTGCGGTGCCGGCCGTGCGCAATACCTTTCACTACCGGATCAAGTAAGCGGCACTCCTAGCGGATTGGCGTGCGGCTAAGCGGTCGTGAGATAGACTGATCAGCGGGCATCGGACGGTGGGGGTGACAGGTGGCGCGTTTCAGATGGATTCGCTGATCACGGCGGCGGCGCGTGCGCTCGCGGCGGGTGATCCCCTTGGTGCGCTGAACCGCATCGCCTTGCGCGACGATGCGCCAGCCCTCGCGCTTCGCGGCATCGCGATGGCGCAGCTGGGCGACCTTGTGCGCGCGAAGGCGCTGGTGCGCAGCGCCGCACGTGCCTTCGGGCCGAAGGAGGCCCTGGCCCGCGCGCGATGTGTCGTCGCCGAAGCCGAAATCGCGCTCGCCTCGCGGGACCTGAATTGGCCAACCAAGGCACTCGATGCCGCGCGGGCAACGCTTCAGGCGCACGGCGATTGGGTCAACGCCGCCCATGCGCGGTACCTCGAGATCCGCCGCTTGCTGCTGATCGGGCACCTCGACGAGGCTGAGCACCGGTTGGCCGAGCTTGATCCGACGCCACTACCGCCCGCATCGAGGGCGATCTACGAACTGGTCGTGGCGGGGATCGCGATGCGCCGCCTGCAAACAAAGATGGCGCGCGCTGCACTTGAACGTGCCGAGCGTGCCGCACGACACGCCGGTATCCCCGCGTTGACGGCAGAGATCGAAAGCGCTTCCCGCATCCTCGACACGCCGGCGGCACGACTGATTGTCGGTGGTCAGGAACGGCCGCTGCTGCTGGATGAAATTGAAGCGTTATTGGCATCCCCCACACTGGTCGTGGACGCATGCCGGTATGTCGTGCGCGACGCTGGCTCGGCGGTTTCACTCGCCCGGCGTCCGGTGTTGTTCGCGCTCGCCCGGGCGCTGGGCGAAGCGTGGCCCGCCGACGTGCCGAGGGAGACACTGATTGCGCGAGCCTTTCGGATGAAAGTCGCGGATGACTCCCATCGCGCGCGCTTGCGCGTCGAACTCGGGCGGTTGCGCGGGGCGCTGCACCTGATCGCCGATGTAGTCGCAACCTCGCGAGGGTTTGCGCTGGTGCCGCACGTTGCGCGTGACGTCGTGGTGCTGGCGCGGCCTGTCGAAGAGCCGCATGCGACGCTGCTCGCCTTCCTCGCTGACGGCGAATCGTGGTCAAGTTCGGCCCTGGCGTTAGCGCTTGGCGCCAGTCAGCGCACCGTGCAACGGGCTCTCGACACGCTGGCGGTTGCCGGCAAGGTGCAGTCGTTCGGTCATGGCCGGGCGCGTCGCTGGATGACCCCGCAGGTTCCGGGATTCGCGACGGTATTGTTACTCACGGGATTGCTGCCGGGTGACTAGCATCGACTTCACCACCCTAGTGAACGAGGAGCAAGACATGAAACATTCAATGGCCGAAATCATCCGCGAATACGGACCCTTTCCAGGCGTCGACAGCGTGCACGGCGTCACCCATGACGGCCAGCAGGTCTGGTTTGCCTCCGGCGACAAACTCAACGCCCTGGATCCTGCGAGCGGCAAAACGCTGCGCTCGATCGATGTCGCCGCCCATGCCGGCACAGCCTTCGACGGCCAGCACCTGTTTCAGATCGCCGAGGATCGCATCCAGAAAATCGACCCACAAACCGGCCGTGTGCTCTCCACCATCCCCGCGCCCGGCGGCGGTGGCGACTCGGGGCTGGCCTGGGCCGAAGGGACGCTCTGGGTCGGTGAATATCGCGAGCGCAAAATTCATCAGGTCGATCCCCAGACCGGGGCAGTGCTGCGCACCCTCGAATCCAACCGTTTCGTCACCGGGGTGACCTGGGTCGAGGGCGATCTGTGGCACGGCACCTGGGAAGGGGACGAGAGCGAGTTGCGGCGAGTCGATCCGGCAACGGGCGAGGTGCTGGAGAGCATCCAGATGCCGGCAGGCGTCGGGGTCTCCGGCCTTGAGTTCGATGGCCGCGACCGGTTTTTCTGTGGCGGCGGCAACAGCGGGAAGGTGAGGGCGGTGCGCCGGCCTTAATAAGCGTGGGGGGCGGGTATTGGGCCGCAACCCGCCCAGAAAAAACGAACTTGCGAAACGGCCGTGTCTCGAATTTAAAAGACTCGAGAAGAAGGCGCCCAATGAGCAAGTCGATAGGCGCAAAAGACCTGAGTACTCACAGCAGACCTCTGCCGGTCATGACGCCCAAGGAGCATCCGCGATACGACCTGGTGCTGTTGATTGCATTTCTCCTCATCGTCGCAGCGCTGGGGATTTCACCCCATAGTCGAGTGGATTGGGTCCTGGAAAACCTGCTGGCCCTGCTGCTGGTGATGGTCCTGGTGGGCGTTTACCGACGGTTCCGTCTGTCTGCCGTTTCCATCAGCCTGGTGTTCGTTTTTCTGTGTATTCATGAGCTGGGGTCGCACTACACCTATGCGCTGGTGCCTTACGACCGCTGGTGCTCAGCCTTGACCGGGATCAGCCTGAACAAAACCCTTGGGTTTGAACGCAATCATTACGATCGGCTGGTCCATCTGACCTATGGGCTCTTGATGGTGTATCCGATTCGGGAAGTGCTTGTGCGAATCACGCCGCTGCGCGGTTTTTGGGTTGGTTTCATCGCGCTGAACATCGTGCTGTCGACCTCGGCTGTCTATGAAATCGTGGAATGGATAGGGGGGCAGTACTTGGGGAAAGACACGGCGAAAGCTTTTGTCGCTGCACAAAATGACCCATGGGACTCTCAGGCTGACATGGCGCTGGCAGTGGCAGGTGCCTTCTTCACGCTATTGGTTGCCTGGTTCAGGCGACGGTTGTTTCATCGAAATGCTCAATTAAATATCTTCGAAAAAAATTCATAAGTTCTCATTGAATGATGTCGATAAGCCGCCAATTGCTCAGAAGTCTGGAGAGCGGCGACCGGTGAGCCCCAAGGCGTATAACCGGATGGAACTGTTGCAGCAGGCGTACCGTCAATCGAGGACAGGGCCGCCAGATCCGAGTGAGAGGAAACACCGAGGTGCTGGAGGCCATTATCCTTCGACCCCATGACGGAGGGCCTCTCCATGAGGATCGCTCAGATCGCGCCGCTCACCGAACGTTGTCCGCCCCGTTTGTACGGTGGCACTGAGCGGATCGTGTCTTATCTGACCGAAGAGCTGGTGCGCCAGGGCCACGATGTCACGCTCTTCGCCAGCGGCGATTCGCAAACCTCGGCACGCCTGGAGTCAGGTGCGCCCCAGGCCCTGCGGTTCGATCCACATGTCAAGGACGGGTTACCTCATCACATCCTGATGCTCGATCATGTCCTGCATCAGGCGGATCAATTCGACGTGATGCATTTTCATGTCGATATCTACCATTTTCCCTTGATTCGACACTTGGCCGGGCGCAGCGTGACCACGCTTCACGGGCGTCTGGATATTGGGGATTACCAATCCTTTTATCCTCACTTTCCCGAGGTGCCGCTGGTTTCGGTGTCCAAGGCGCAACGCACCCCGGTGAAGGGTGACGTCAATTGGGTGGGCAATGTCTATCATGGCATTCCGGGCGATCTGCTGACCTTCAATCCTGAACCGAGCGGCGACTATCTGGTGTTTCTGGGGCGCATCTCTCCAGAAAAACGCCCGGACCGGGCCATCGAGATTGCCTCAAAGACCGGGTTGTCATTGAAGATCGCAGCCAAGGTCGACAAGGCTGATCAGGTTTATTGGGAAGAAGTCATCGCACCGATGATCGCGACCCATCCGAATGTCGAGTTTCTCGGCGAGATCGATGAATCGCAAAAGGCAGACTTGCTGGGCAATGCCCGCGCATTGATCTTTCCCATCGACTGGCCCGAGCCGTTCGGTCTGGTCATGATCGAAGCCATGGCCTGCGGCACGCCGGTGATTGCGTTTGGTCAGGGCTCCGTGCCGGAAGTGATCGACGAGGGCGTGTCCGGTTACATCGTCGATGGCGTCCCAGGGGCTGTAGCGGCGGTGCAACGATTGTCAGAGCTGGATCGGCGCAAGGTGCGGGCCAGGTTCGACGAACGGTTCACGGTCGAGTGTATGACCCATCACTATCTGGAGTTGTATCGCCATCTGACGGCGGGCAACACCTATGGCCATCCCTCCACACCCTTCGATATTCCGGCCACCGCGTCGCTGCAAGAGTTGCGCTTGCGCAACCTGAAAAACAACGACACCTTCGCGGTGTTCGATCCCAATGGCGACGTGCTGTTTGCGGACGACAGCCCGCAAGGGATTTTTCATACCGATACCCGACACCTGTCCGGGCTCTATCTGACACTTAACGGCGCGCGGCCGTTGTTGCTCAGTTCCACGCTGCGTGATGACAACGCGATGCTGACCTGCGACCTGACCAATCCGGACCTGTTCGATGCCAATGGTGAAAAAATTCTGCACCACGATTTGATCCATTTGCGCCGCTCACGGTTCTTGTGGAAGGGCTCCTGTTACGAACGCCTGACCCTGCGCAATTTCGACGATTCGCCGCAGCATCTGCAATTGAGAATCCAGTTCGCGGCCGACTTCAAAGACCTGTTCGAAGTTCGCGGTGCCCGGCGCCCGCAACGCGGAGAAGGGCATAGGGCAGAGATTACCGATGAAGAGGTGGTGCTTTCCTACACCGGCCTGGACCACAAACGGCGCATGACCCGCTTGCGTTTCGCCCCGGTGCCGGCCAGCCTGACCTGCGATTCGGCGTTGTTCGAAGTCCGTCTGGCCCCGGGGGAAAGCCAGTCGCTGTTCATGGACATCAATTGCGGCGTGCAAAACCCGCCGTTTACGGTGCGCCACGGGTTCTTTATTTCATTGCGCGATTCCCGGCGTGAGTTACGCACATTCTCTTCGCGGGCGGCCTCTGTGGTGACCTCCCACGATGTGTTCAACGAGGCGGTCAGCCGCAGCGTTTCCGACCTCTACATGCTCATGACCAAAACCCCCGAGGGGTTGTATCCCTATGCCGGCATTCCATGGTTCAGCACTGTTTTCGGACGAGATGCGCTGATCACGGCATGGGAGATGCTGTGGTTCGATCCCGGTATCGCCAAAGGCGTACTCGGGCATCTGGCCGCCAACCAGGCAACCATTGTGGACCCTCACGCTGATTCTGAGCCCGGTAAAATCCTGCACGAAATAAGGCTGGGGGAAATGGCCGAGTTGGGCGAGGTGCCGTTCAGACGCTACTACGGCAGCATCGATTCCACGCCACTGTTCGTCATGCTGGCCGCCGCGTATCTGGAGCGCACCAATGACCTGGGCACACTGCGTCAGCTCTGGCCCAATATCGAAGCGGCGCTGACCTGGATCGAGGAATACGGCGACCGGGATGGCGATGGTTTTATCGAATATGGCCGGCAATCCGCCGAGGGGCTGATCAATCAGGGCTGGAAAGACAGCCACGATTCGGTTTTCCATGCCAATGGGCAACTGGCCGTGGGCCCGATTGCGATTGTCGAAGTTCAGGCCTACGTATACGGCGCTTGGACCGGCGCCGCAAAAATCGCCCGTCGGCTGGGTGATCCGGACCGGGCCCAACGCTTGAAATACAAGGCTCAACGCTTGCGCGAAGAATTCGATAACCGCTTCTTCGACGAAGAACTGGGCACTTATGTATTGGCGCTGGACGGTAACAAGAAGCCCTGTCGAATCCGTACCTCCAATGCCGGCCATGCCCTGTTCGCGGGCATCGCTTACCCGGAACGCGCGGCATCGGTCGTCGACGCCCTGATGGACCGCTCATCCTTTTCAGGCTGGGGCGTGCGCACCGTTGCGTCTTCCCAGGCTCGCTATAACCCGATGAGTTATCACAACGGCTCCGTCTGGCCCCACGATAATGCGCTGATCGCTGCCGGCTTCGCCCGCTATGGTTACCGTCGGGACGCGGCGCGGATTTTCGAAGGCCTGTTCGCCGCGTCGACCTACATCGATCTGCGGCGCCTGCCCGAACTGTTCTGCGGCTTTGCCCGGCAACGCACCCAAGGGCCGACGTTCTATCCAGTCGCCTGCATGCCCCAGGCCTGGGCCGCCGCTGCGCCGTTGTCGATGATTCAGTCGTGTCTGGGGATGAGCTTTCGGCCGAGGAAACTCAACATCCTGTTCGACGAACCGGTGCTCCCGGCGTTTCTGGACACCATCGCCTTGCGGCGTTTGGCAGTGGGGGCTGAATGCGTGGACTTGATGCTCCGGCGCTCGGGGGAAAACGTCATGATCGAGGTTCTCAATCGCCAGGGCCCGGTGCGGATTTTGAGTACCAGTTAGCAAGAGGGGCGCGAGCATGTCAGAAGGTGAACGCTTGTCCCGCCCGTGACGGATGCTGAGCCATTTCAGTCTCCAGCAAATGCTCAACCAGTACGTCATTCAAAAAGCGGAACTGATCATTGAGCCCGACCACTTCGTTATTGAAGTGGTTGGCCGCTGCCGGCATCAGCAAGGACTCGAAGTGCTCGTCGAACACCAGCGCGACTGCTTTGCGAGACACGACCTGCTGCGAATAGTAGTTGCTGCCGAATACCGGAAAGCTCACGGCGAGGCTGACAGAATGAATCATGATTTTCGCTCCTCGGTTTGACCGATATCCAGCACCAAGCGGGAAAACAGGGTCAGGGTGACGGCCGTCAGGGCATGGATCAACATTGTTTGCCCCTCCGGTGCGGGGTTTAAATAGCGATGAAATTGATCCTGCACCTGATGGTTTTTTTGCGGAAGGCATTCGCGGCGATGGTGAATATTGACGTGAATGATGATGGCGATCTGCTGGTCTTGAGGGCCTATTCGCGAGCAAGCCCGCTTGTGTCTTGCGCAGGAATTAGACTGAGGGTGAGAGCGGGCTTGCTCGCGAAGGCGTCTTTGAGGGCATCATCCATTCATCTGACGGACGGAGCCCGCCCCCGACCTATACTCAAATCAGCACGCTCTTTAGCGTCGAACACTCCGTTCGACGAGGACTGTAGGACACCGCGATCTTGAACCTGCGTTCGCTGATCGTCGCTGTGTTAGTGATATTGGCGGGATGCGCCACGCCCACGCGTGCCCCGGTAATCGTGGTGCCAGTAGTGGTATCCCAGAGCACCTGGCAGCAAGTAGACCGGGAGATTGTCGCCGCTTCGCAACAGGCTACCGAACAAGCCAGGGTCTACGCCCGCGGGTCCATGGAGCATTGGCGCACGCGGGTTTATCAGCAAACCGAAGAAGTCTTCATTCCGTGGTTCAGCAGTTACTGGACCCAGGAATGGCTGTCGATGAAAGTCAGCTGGTACACCATCAATGCCGGAGACGAGCAGGATGCGACGACCAAACGCCTGGCGGCCTATCTGCTGGAGCAATATCACCAGCGGGTGCTGGAACCGGTGGCGGTGGAGATCGATCCGGACGCGATCCTCAGCCAGGCGACAGAGTTTTATGTGCAACTGATGGGGCAGCAACTCGAAGTTATTTCCAAACGTCATGGTGTGCCAATGGCGCAGCTCAACGGTCGCATTCAGAAAATCCCGGCAATTTCACTGGGCCCGCCAACCGCCCGTGACGCTTCGCTGTATCAGGTGGTGCATGCCGAACTGAGCAAATTGCCGGCCTACCAGGCGCTGATCGAGAAGATCCACACGGCGGGCGGCGAGAAGGGCATTGCTTCGACGGATGCCGGCATGGCGCCGGTGGCCAAGCGTGCCAGCCGACGAATACAAGCCGAAATGGCCCCCCGAGGCGCGGCCAGTGCCGTGGCGGCAGTGGCGGGGAAGGCGGCCGGGGCGTTGATTTCCGTGGGGGTGGCGGGGGTGCGCGCGATTATTCAGGCCAACGACCGGCCCGATAGCGAGGCACTGATTCGCAGCAGTCTGGGCAATTCGTTCGACAAGGCATGGGTGAAGCTGGTGGATAACCCCGCCACCGGCGTCATGGCCGGAACGCTGTACATGGCCAGGCAGATCGAGGGCAGCCTGGCCGCCAACATCGAACAGCCGGTCGAGCAGCCAGTCGAACAGTCAGTCGAACGGCGAGTCGAACAGCCAGTCGAGCCGTCGGTCGATCAGAACGCGGGATCTGTCGATTTTAGCCACGTTGATTCGACTACCCAGCGGATCAACCCATAACCTGAGGAAAACGATCATGGCTTACGTCGATGGCTTCGTCGCAGCAGTACCCACCGCCAACCGCGAAAAATTCAAGCAACACGCGCAATCCGCCGCCGAGATCTTCAAGGAAAGCGGCGCCCTGAGCCTCGCTGAATGCTGGGGCGATGATGTGCCTGATGGCAAAGTGACCTCATTTCCCATGGCGGTAAAACTCAAGGAAGACGAAACCGTGGTGTTTTCCTGGATCGTCTGGCCGGACAAGGCCACCCGTGACGCCGGGATGGCGAAACTCATGAGCGATCCGCGGATGCAACCCGACGTCAATCCAATGCCGTTTGACGGTCAGCGCATGATTTTTGGCGGTTTCGATATGATCGTCAAAGCTTGAAGCGAGCAGCAGGATCACTCCGGCGTCGGGGTGGTCCTGCAACTCTTGCGGTTACGAATCTCGCTGTCCGTTGGTCGCTCCTTGATGAACTCGAAGCGCGGCTCGCCTTCGTTATAGTGAACCAGCCAGCCCCATTCCAGCTCGGACTCATCCTGGCCGGGCTTCGGTGGCACGGCCCACCATGGCTCTTTGCTGATGATCTGACGCATGGCGCCCTCCCGTCGATTCGGTTGCTTCAACTATAACGCGCATGCCGTCACGTGCCAGAAATGCACTTGCTGGCGCGGTTTCCCTTTGTAAAATCAAAGGGTCCCCGAAGCCTTGAGGTGGCCGACATGAGCGATGAATCCCGTGAGCCGTTCAAGCGGCTGTTCTTCGCCCTGAACTGCGCCCCCGAACAACGCCGGGCCATCGCCCAATGGCGCAGCGCGCTGGAACTCAATGTCGGACGCCCGGTGCCGGCGGAAAACTTTCATCTGACGCTGCTGTTTCTCGGCACGGTGGGGATGGCGCAGATAGCGCGCGTCTGCGAGGCTGCCGCCAATGTGCGGATGCCCGGCGTGCCGTTGACGGTTGTGCTTGATCGTCTGGAAGTCTGGCGTCGCTCCGGGGTTTTGTTGCTGGCGCCCGAGCAGGCAGAACCTGAGTTGCTGCGGTTGGTGTATGCGCTGGAGCAGGCCATGTTGCCGTTTGGCTTCGAAGACACCCGTCGCGAATTTCGGCCGCATTTGACCCTCATGCGCGACTACCGGGCGCCGGTTCCTGAATCCGCTACGCCGCCAGAGTTTTTCCTGCGTGCGGATCGCTTTACCTTGTTCGAATCCCATAAAGGGCGGTATCGGGCGCTGGCCGAATGGCCGCTGGTTTGTGCATAAGCCCACAAAAAAAGGCGCCCGAGAGCGCCTGAAATTCACCTTGACCGAGGAAGCCAGGTGAAGCCGTTCTTCTGAGAGGAGTGCAGCGGTGGTAAGGCGCTGCGTGAACGGGTTCTACATGATCGTTCCCACGCAGAGCGTGGGAACGATCAGATCTGATTGGTGCATTCACATATGTTGTGTCCGGCGCATTTACTTACCGAGCTTCACCCGCGTCCAGCCCCGGGTCATCACCCGCTGAATACCGATCGGCATATCTGGAATGGCATACAGCGTCGCCATCACCGCTTGCGGCGGGTAGGAACCCGGGTCGTCGCGAATCGCTTCATCCACCAGTGGCGTGGCCGCCGCGTTGGCGTTGCTGTAGCCGATGTTGTTGGTGACGTCGGCGATGATGTCCGGGCGCATCAGGAAGTTCATGAACAGGTAGGCGTTGTCGACGTTAGCCGCGTCTCGTGGGATGGCGACCATGTCGTAAAAGCTGCCGGCGCCTTCTTTCGGGATGCTGTATTCGATCTTCACCTTGTCGCCGGCTTCCTTGGCGCGGGCCTTGGCTTGCAGCACGTCACCGGAGTAACCGACGGCGACGCAGATGTTGCCGTTGGCCAGGTCCGAGATGTACTTCGACGAATGGAAGTAAGCCACCGACGGCCGAATTTTCATGAACAGCGCTTCGGCTTCGATGATCTGCGCCTTGTCCTGAGAGTTCACCGGGTAGCCCAGATAGTGCAGGGCGGCCGGGAGCATCTCCGTTGGCGAATCAAGGAAACTGATGCCGCAGGCTTTGAGCTTCGCGGCGTTTTCCGGTTTGAACAGCAAGTCCCAGGAGTTCACCGGCGCATCGGTGCCCAGCACTTCCTTGACCTTGGCCGGGTTGTAACCGATGCCGATCGAACCCCACATGTACGGGAAAGCATGACCATTGTCAGGATCGCTGGCAGAGGCGTTTTTCAGCAGCACCGGGTTGAGGTTTTTCCAGTTCGACAGCTTGGACTTATCGAGCGGCTGATAGACCCCAGCCTTGATCTGCTTGGCCAGGAAACTGTTGGACGGCACCACAATGTCGTAGCCGGATTTACCGGCCAGCAAGCGTGCCTCAAGGGTTTCATTACTGTCGAACACATCGTAAGTCACGCGGATGCCAGTCTCGTCTTCGAACTTCTTGACGGTGTCCGGGGCGATGTAATCCGACCAGTTGTAGACGCGCAGTACCTTGTCATTGGCCTGGGCACCGGTAGCCATTGCGCCCAATAAGGACAGTGTCAGCAGAGTCCTGCCAAACATTTTCATCGGTACAACTCCATTTTCTTTTTATAGAACACAAAACCGATTGTAGGAGCGAGGCTTGCCCGCGAAGAACGATGACGCGTAATACCTGAAAAAACCGCGGTGCGTTCTTCGTGGGCAAGCCTCGCTCCTACAGGATTTTCGTCGCAGCCACTAGGCCGTCGCTTCTGCCGTGTGGTTTTTCGGTTGCTGCCAAGACTCGCTGGCGGTCTGGTCCATGGCTTCCTGGATCGCCCGTTTGCGCGTGGCTTCGGCCTTGCGGCTGAAGTACCAGACCAGGAACGTCACCAGCGACACCGCCAACAGAATCAAACTGGCCACGGCATTGATCTCAGGCTTCACGCCCAGACGCACCGCCGAGAACACTTCCATCGGCAACGTCGTCGAGCCCGGCCCAGAGACGAAACTCGCCAACACCAGATCATCCAGCGACAGAGCAAACGACATCATGCCGCCCGCCGCCAGTGATGGCGCGATCATCGGAATGGTGATCAGAAAGAACACCTTGAACGGACGCGCACCCAGGTCCATGGCCGCTTCTTCGATCGACAGGTCCAGCTCACGCAAGCGCGCCGAGACAACCACCGCCACATACGCCGCACAGAATGTGGTGTGCGCAATCCAGATCGTCACCAGGCCACGCTCCTGCGGCCAGCCGATCAACTGCGCCATGGCCACAAACAGCAGCAACAGCGACAGACCGGTGATCACTTCGGGCATCACCAGAGGCGCCGTCACCAAACCACCAAACAGCGTGCGACCCTTGAAACGCGTAACGCGGGTGAGCACAAAAGCGGCGAGGGTGCCCAACGCCACGGCCGCAATAGCGGTGTAGCAGGCGATTTCCAGGGAGCGCACCACCGAGCCCATCAGTTGCGAGTTGTCGAGCAGGCCGACGTACCACTTCACCGACCAGCCGCCCCACACCGTCACCAGTTTCGAGGCGTTGAACGAATAGATCACCAGAATCAGCATCGGCAGGTAGATAAACGACAGGCCGAAAATCAGCATGAACTTTGAAAATCCGAAGCGTTTCATCCCCGTCCCTCCATCTCTTTGGCCTGGCTGCGGTTGAACAGCAGAATCGGCACAATCAGAATCGCCAGCATCACCACCGCCAGGGCGGATGCCACCGGCCAGTCGCGGTTGTTGAAGAACTCCTGCCACAGCACGCGGCCGATCATCAGGGTTTCCGGGCCGCCCAACAGTTCCGGAATCACGAACTCACCCACCACTGGAATGAACACCAGCATGCAACCGGCAATGATCCCGTTCTTGGCCAGCGGCACGGTGATTTTCCAGAAGTTGTTGAAGTTGCTCGAACCCAGGTCCGACGCGGCTTCCAGCAAGCTGTGATCGTGCTTCACCAGATTGGCGTACAGCGGCAACACCATGAACGGCAAGTATGCGTAAACCACCCCGATATAGACCGCCGTGTTGGTGTTGAGGATCTCGATCGGCTGCGACGTGAGCCCGGTCCACATCAGGAACCCATTGAGCAAACCGTTGTTGCTGAGGATGCCCATCCACGCATAGACGCGGATCAGGATCGCGGTCCAGGTCGGCATCATGATCAACAGCAGCAAAACGTTCTGCGTTTCCTTGTTGGCCTTGGTGATCGCATAGGCCATCGGGAAACCGATCACCAGGCACATCAGCGTGCTTAAAAACGCGACCTTCAACGAGCCGAAGTAAGCCGAGATGTACAACTCATCTTCGGTCAGCAGCGAGTAGTTGCCGATGTTCAGCAGCAGCTGAAATTTCTGCTCGGCGAAGGTGTAAATCTCGGAGTAGGGAGGAATGGCCAGCGCCGCTTCCGAGAAACTGATCTTCATCACCAGGAAGAACGGCAACAGGAAAAACAGGCACAGCCACAGGAACGGAATGCCGATGACCAGTTTGCGGCCGCTGGGCACCAGGCGCAGGAACTGCTGATTGAAGGTTCTCATGAGCGCAGTACCACGCCGCTGTCGTCTTCCCACCACACGTAGACCTGATCGTCCCAGGTCGGGCGTGCGCCACGGCGTTCGGCGTTGGCCATGAACGACTGCACAATTTTGCCGCCGGGCAATTCCACGTAAAACACCGAGTGGCCGCCGAGGTAGGCGATGTCATGCACCTTGCCTTCGGACCAGTTGTAGCGAGTTTCGGGCTTGAGGGTGCTGACCAGCATTTTTTCCGGGCGGATGGCATAGGTGATCGACTTGTCCTGCACCGACGTACTTACGCCGTGGCCGACGTAGATCTTCTGCGCAAGGTCTGGGCTGTGAATGATCGCGTGACCTTCCAGGTCCTCGACCACGGTGCCGTCGAAGGCGTTTACGTTGCCGATGAACTCACAGACCATGCGGCTGACCGGTGCTTCATAGATGTCCACCGGGCTGCCAATCTGGGCGATCCAGCCCAGGTGCATGATCGCGATGCGCTCGGCCATGGTCATGGCCTCTTCCTGATCGTGGGTCACCATCACGCAAGTCACGCCGACGCGCTCGATGATTTCCACCAGCTCCAGCTGCATCTGCGAGCGCAGCTTTTTATCCAGTGCGCCCATCGGTTCGTCGAGCAGCAACAACTTAGGCCGCTTGGCCAAAGAACGGGCGAGGGCGACACGCTGACGCTGGCCGCCGGACAACTGATGGGGTTTGCGTTTGGCGTATTGGGTCATGTGAACCAGCCGCAGCATCTCTTCGACACGGGCGTCGATTTCGCTGGCGGGCAAACGGTCCTGCTTGAGGCCGAAGGCGATGTTCTGCGCCACCGTCATGTGCGGGAACAGCGCGTAGGACTGGAACATCATGTTGATCGGCCGTTCGTACGGCGGCATGTCGGTGATGTCGACACCGTCGAGCAGAATCCGCCCTTCGGTCGGGCGCTCGAAGCCGGCGAGCATGCGCAGCAGCGTCGATTTACCCGAGCCGGAACCGCCGAGCAGGGCGAAGATTTCCCCTTGATGGATCTCCAGGGACACATCGTCCACGGCGGTGGTTTCGTCGAATTTCTTGGTGACGCGGTCGACTTTCACCAACACCTTTTTCGGTGCCTGGTGACCTTCAAGAGCCTTCCTGTAGATGCTGGAGGCGTTTGCCATATGAAACTCCCAACAGGTTTCAGTCGTCGGGCCAACGCGGCCTGACTTAGTTAGTTGATTGCAAGCCCAAGCCGTACGGTGCCAACGCGACCCCTGTAGGAGCGAGGCTTGCCCGCGAAGACGGTGTATCCGTCGACATCATCGTTGCCTGACACACCGCCTTCGCGGGCAAGCCTCGCTCCTACAGGGATTTGCGCTTACCCGTACCGGAGGGCTTATTCGGCACCGCCATCCTGGCTGCCTGGTCGTACTTGTTGTTATTGCGGTTCATCTATTACGTGAGCGACCGGCGCGCAAAGGCACGCCCGCCTGACTCACGGGGGCAGTTAAATCGTTGAATGCTTTTTGACGTCAGCGCGTATTACGCAGCGCCGCCCTTAGCCGGCACGCATCGCCAAACGCCTGGAAAATACTCAAGTAGGGGGGATTCGAAAGCACCTGCCATTCCGGGTGCCACTGCACACCAACGGCGAAGGCCTTGCTGCGCTCGACAGAGATCGCCTCGATCAAACCATCCGGCGCGATCGCCTCGGCGCGCAAGCCGGGAGCGAGTCGGTCGATGCCTTGGCTGTGAATCGAATTGACCTGGAACACCTGCGGCAAATCCAGCGCTTCGAACACGCCACCTCGCTGCACGTTGACCGCATGAGCAGGCGCGTATTGCACAGCCAGGTCCGGGTGATCCGCTTCGCGGTGATCGAGGTAGCCGGGCAGTTCGTGCACCTTCTGATGCAGGCTGCCGCCGAACGCCACGTTCATTTCCTGAAAGCCCCGGCAGATGCCGAGCACCGGAACACCGGCGGCGATGGCTGCGCGCAATAAGGGCAGGGTGGTGGCGTCTCGTTGCGGATCGTGATCCGTGCCGGGGGCACTGGCCGGGCCTTGATAGTGGAAGGGTTCCACATTTGATGGCGAGCCGGTCAGCAACAGACCGTCGAGCTGCGCGAGCAGGTCATCGATTTCGGTCAGATCGCCTAAGGAAGGAATGACCACTGGCAACCCCAAAGCCGCGACGCTGACAGCACGCAAATACTTGTCGCCGCTGACGTGGTAGGGGTGCAGGCCAATCTGTTTGACGCACGCAGTAACGCCGATCAATGGCTTGAATGCCATTTTTATCACCTCGAAGTTTCACACTTGAACGAGCTTTTCCGGAGCTTAGCCTTGTTGATTTTAATTAACAACTCTCATGTAAAAAATTCTAAACGGCGTACACCCGATCTTCAGGATTTACGCGGTGCACAAGACTTATTTGGCACTCTTTGGCCCAAAAAAGGCCAGAAAATAAAGGTTGAAAGGCCAGGTGTTCGCTATTGACTTCACTTTGCCTTTCGGATTGACTGGGCTCGTGAAAGGGTAGTGAACATAATAATTAACAGCTAATAGGTGCATCATGTCGGTCCCTCTGCGTGCCGTTCAACTCAACGAAGCAAACGCATTCCTTAAGAAATATCCTGAGGTTTTGTACGTCGACCTTCTGATTGCGGATATGAACGGTGTGGTGCGCGGCAAGCGCATCGAACGCACCAGTCTTCATAAGGTTTACGAAAAAGGCATTAACCTCCCGGCGTCGCTGTTTGCTCTGGACATCAACGGCTCTACGGTGGAAAGCACCGGCCTGGGGCTGGACATCGGCGACTCGGATCGAATCTGTTTCCCCATCCCCAATACCCTGAGCATCGAGCCTTGGCAGAAGCGCCCGACCGCGCAACTGTTAATGACCATGCACGAACTCGAAGGCCAGCCGTTCTTCGCTGACCCGCGCGAAGTGTTGCGTCAGGTGGTGAGCAAGTTCGATGACATGGGCCTGACCATTTGCGCAGCCTTCGAACTCGAGTTCTATCTGATCGACCAGGACAATGTGAACGGTCGTCCGCAGTCGCCACGCTCGCCGGTGTCCGGCAAACGTCCGCATTCGACTCAGGTGTATTTGATCGACGATCTGGATGAATACGTCGATTGCCTGCAAGACATCCTCGAAGGCGCGAAAGAGCAGGGCATTCCTGCTGACGCCATCGTCAAGGAAAGCGCCCCGGCGCAATTCGAAGTGAACCTGCACCACGTCTCCGACCCTATAAAGGCCTGCGACTACGCGGTGTTGCTCAAGCGTCTGGTGAAGAACATCGCCTACGACCACGAGATGGACACCACCTTCATGGCCAAGCCGTATCCGGGCCAGGCGGGCAATGGTTTGCACGTACACATTTCGATTCTCGACAAAGAAGGCAACAACATCTTTGCCAGCGAGGATCCCGAGCAGAACGCCGCACTGCGTCACGCGATCGGCGGTGTGCTCGAGACCCTGCCGGCGCAGATGGCGTTCCTCTGCCCGAACGTCAACTCGTACCGCCGTTTCGGCGCGCAGTTCTACGTACCGAACTCGCCAAGCTGGGGCATCGACAACCGTACCGTAGCGGTGCGTGTGCCCACTGGTTCGGCGGATGCCGTGCGCATCGAACACCGCGTTGCCGGCGCCGATGCCAACCCGTATCTATTGATGGCTTCTGTTTTGGCCGGTATTCACCACGGCTTGACCAACGAAATCGAACCGGGCGCCCCGGTGGAAGGCAACAGCTACGAGCAGAACGAACAGAGTCTGCCGAACAACCTGCGCGACGCCTTGCGTGAGCTGGACGACAGCGAAGTCATGGCGCGCTACATCGACCCGCTGTACATCGACGTGTTCGTCGCGTGCAAGGAAAGCGAGCTGGCCGAGTTCGAAAACTCCATCTCCGACCTTGAGTACAACTGGTACTTGCATACGGTTTGATGGCCCCTTCGCGGGCAAGCCTCGCTCCTACAGGGGGGATGTGTCGGACACAGAAAATGTGCATACCGCAAACCCTGTAGGAGCGAGGCTTGCCCGCGAAGACGGCAGCACAATCACCGTTGGAATCGCCTGACACTCCATTTTCGCCAGCTCAATCCAACGACTACTTATTCCTCTGCGTAGAGTCACAACCATGACAAACACTCGCAGCGACTGGGAGCAACGCTTCCAGTCCCTCACACTAGAAGGCCGCGCATTCATCGACGGCCAATACCGCCCGGCACTCAGCGGCGATACGTTCGAATGCATCAGCCCGGTCGACGGCCGCTTCCTGGCGAACATCGCCAGCACCGACGAGGCCGACGCCAATGCCGCCGTGCAGGTAGCGCGCCGCACATTCGAATCCGGCATCTGGGCGCGGTTGGCACCCGCAGAACGCAAGCGCATTTTGATTCGCTTCGCAGACTTGATCCTGGCGAACCAGGAAGAACTGGCGCTGCTGGAAACCCTCGACATGGGCAAACCGATCAGCGATTCCATGAGCATCGACATTCCAGCGACCGCCAACGCGATCCGCTGGAGCGCCGAAGCCATCGACAAAATCTACGACGAAGTCGCCGCCACACCGCACGACCAATTGGGCCTCATCACCCGCGAACCAGCCGGCGTGGTCGCGGCCATCGTGCCGTGGAATTTCCCGCTGATCATGGCCAGCTGGAAGTTCGCCCCAGCCCTTGCGGCGGGCAACTCGTTCATTCTCAAGCCTTCGGAAAAGTCACCACTGACCGCGATTCGCATCGCGCAATTGGCCCTCGACGCTGGCATCCCCAAAGGCGTGTTCAACGTCCTGCCAGGCTTCGGTCACACCGTCGGCAAGGCGCTGGCGTTGAACATGGACGTCGACGTACTGGCCTTCACCGGCTCGACCGCAATTGCCAAGCAACTGCTGATCTACGCCGGGCAGAGCAACATGAAACGGGTCTGGCTGGAGGCGGGCGGCAAGAGCCCGAACGTGGTGTTCGCCGATGCGCCGGACTTGCGTGCTGCGGCTCAGGCAGCGGTCAGCGCGATTGCCTTCAACCAGGGCGAAGTCTGCACTGCTGGCTCACGTCTGCTGGTGGAGCGCTCGATTCGCGAGCCGTTCATTCCGCTGCTGGTGGAAGCGCTGCAAGCCTGGAAACCGGGGCATGCGTTGGACCCGGAAACCACTGTTGGCGCAGTCGTCGATCAGCGCCAACTGGAATCGGTCTTGCGCTACATCCAGGTCGGCAAAGACCAGGGCGCGCAACTGATCGCTGGCGGCAGCCGCACCCTCGAGGCCACCGGTGGCCTGTACGTGGAGCCGGCGATTTTCGACGGCGTGACCAACGCCATGACCATCGCCCGAGAAGAAATCTTCGGTCCAGTGCTGTCGCTGATCACCTTCGACACCGCTGAAGAAGCCCTGCAGATCGCCAACGACAGCATCTTCGGCCTCGCCGCCGGCGTGTGGACCAGCAATCTCAGCAAAGCCCACACCTTCGCTCGCGGCTTGCGCGCCGGCAGCGTCTGGGTCAACCAGTACGACGGCGGCGACATGACCGCGCCGTTCGGCGGGTTCAAGCAGTCAGGTAACGGTCGAGACAAATCGCTGCACGCGTTCGACAAATACACCGAACTCAAAGCGACCTGGATCAAGCTCTAACACCTTTACAGCGGCGGTCGCCGGCATAGGTTGGCGGCCCTCGGAGAAACGTATGAAACAGACTCATGTAAACAGCTACTACGCTGCGACTCGTAATCAGATCGGTGATTACCCGGTTCTTGAAGAATTGGTGGAGTGCGACGTCTGCGTGATTGGCGCCGGCTACACCGGTCTGTCCTCGGCGCTGTTCCTCAGCGAAGCGGGCTATAGCGTCACCGTACTGGAAGCCGCGAAAGTCGGCTTCGGCGCCAGCGGTCGCAACGGCGGTCAACTGGTCAATTCCTACAGCCGCGACGTCGATGTGATCGAAGAACGCTACGGCGACAAAACCGCCGAAGTGCTCGGCAGCATGATCTTCGAAGGCGCCGACATCATCCGTTCGCGCATCAAGGAATACGACATCAAATGCGACTACCGCCCCGGTGGCATCTTCGCAGCGCTGAACAAAAAGCAACTCAACGGCCTCGCCGAGCAGAAGAGCAGTTGGGAGCGCTACGGCAATAAAAGCCTGAGAATGCTTGACGCGGCTGACATCCAGCGCGAAGTCGGTTGTGACAACTACGTCGGCGGCCTGCTCGACATGCAGGGCGGCCACATCCATCCGCTGAACCTGGCTCTGGGCGAAGCTGCCGCGATCATCAGCCTGGGCGGCAAAATCTACGAACAATCCGCCGCCGTGGAAATCACCTACGGCGAACCGATCACCGTACGCACCGCCAAAGGCGTGGTGCGGGCCAAGTACCTGCTGATCGCCGGCAACGCCTACCTGCCTCAAGACCTCGACAACCGCGTCACGCGCAAAAGCATGCCCTGCGGTTCGCAAATCGTCGTCACCGAGCCGTTGTCCGAAAAAGTCGCCCGCAGCCTGATCACCAACAACTACTGCGTCGAAGACTGCAACTACCTGCTCGACTACTACCGCCTCACCGCGGACAATCGCTTGCTGTACGGCGGCGGCGTGGTCTACGGCGCTCGCGAGCCGGACGACATCGAACAACTGATCAAACCAAAAATCCTCAAGACCTTCCCGCAATTGAAGGACGTAAAAATCGACTACCGCTGGACCGGCAACTTCCTGCTGACCATGTCCCGCATGCCGCAATTCGGCCGCATCGAAAAGAACGCCTACTACATGCAAGGCTACAGTGGTCACGGCGTCACCTGCTCACACCTGGCCGGCAAACTCATCTCGGAAATGATCCGCGGCGACGCCGAACGCTTCGACGCCTTCGCCTCCCTGCCGCACATGCCCATGCTCGGCGGCCGCACCTTCCAGGCCCCACTTACCGCCATGGGCGCTGCGTATTACGCGCTGCGCGACCGGTTCGGCATCTAAGTAGAACCTTGGCGGCGGCCATCCCAAAAATGTGCCGCCGGCCAATGCCAGTCATAGCAGGGCACCACTCCCACGGTTTCCGCGCCTGAACTGGCCGGCATCAGAGGCTCGCCGGCTTTTTTAATTGCCGTTTATCGAACCTGCTGAGCAACACCAACAAACGTGATTTAATACCCGCCTTTCACGGTTCCGGGACGGGAAACGGCGTAATCCGCGGCCACCAGTCGCCCGCCACCCACCCCCATTACCCCTTAAGTATTCTTCGCATAAGGCTGTCATGGACACGGGCTCACGACTCAAATTAGTACGCGAAAGCTACAAGCTGTCCCAGCGCGAGCTGGCCCGGCGTAGCGGCGTCACCAATGCCACCATCTCCCTGATCGAACAGAATCGCGTCAGTCCCTCCGTCAGCTCCCTGAAAAAACTGCTCGAAGGCATCCCCATGTCCTTGGCGGACTTCTTCACCTTCGACCAACCGCCTCGCGAGCACCAATACGTGTTCCGCGCCAATGAACAGCCGGATCTCGGGCGTCATGGGTTGCGGTTGTTACTGATTGGCGCTTCAGTGCCGAGTCGACAGATGCGGCTTTTGCGCGAGCAGTACGCGCCTGGGGCGAGTTCGGGGGAAGAGCCGATTGTGCATTCTGAGGGAGAGGAGTGTGGGTTGGTTACCCGTGGCACGGTCGAGTTGACGGTGGACGGGCAGATTAGTGTGCTGAATGCCGGGGATGGGTATTACTTTCCGACGACTTTGCCACATCGGTTTCGGAATATTGGGGCCGATGAGGCGGAAATCATCAGCGCCAACACCCCGGCTAACTTCTGATATCGATAGCGAATATCAAACCTGTAGCAGCTGCCGAAGGCTGCGTTCGGCTGCGAAGCAGTCGTAAATCCGGGTACTGTTCCTGATCATTCCACTCCACGATTGACAACCCGGATCATCCAAAACACTATCAGCCCATGACCTACACACGCCGCATGAACATGATGTGCTTCTACATGACCGCTTCTGGCGGGCCATGAGGTCATGCGTTCGTAGAATTTGACGTAATTACCCAAGGCCCCGCCAGAAATGGACGGGGCTTTTTAGTTCTCCGTCTACCGATGGCTAGTGGAGAATGAAATGTTCGAGATTAGACGCGCCACGCACAGCGATGCCCAAACGGCGTTCGACATTCGCCTTCAAGCGATACGGCATCAATGCATCGGCGCCTATACCACGGAGCAAATGCTGGCCTGGACGGCAGGAGCAGCCAAGGACGGGTATAGCGACCTGATGGATAAACACTTTTATCTGGGCTGTATCCAGGGTGAGCCGGTGGCGACAGGAATGCTTGATCTGGAGAGGAGCGAAATCGGCGCGATCTTTGTCCTCCCGAGCTTTATGCAGCGAGGCATTGGCTTGAGAGTTTTGAACTACCTTGAATGCCTGGCGCGAGATCTGGGGCTGAGGGAGGTCAATCTGGACGCCACGTTGAACGCCGCTGACTTTTACCGGCGCTGCGGTTTCGTTGGTGACAAACCTGCTATTTACCATTCGCCCTCCGGGCTTCAGCTGGCTTGTGTGCCGATGGTGAAAGCGCTAGACAGGATTGGTTGCTTCACCGACAGCAGACCCGGAGGGGCTCGTGCAGGCCGTAATATTCCTGATTGCCACGATTGACAGCCCTCACGACTTGTAGGAATTTAGCCGCCCGCAGGTAAGGAATATCTGCTGACGGCCAAAAAATGGCCGTTATTCACCACACAAAGGATTGTCTATGCAGGGTTCAAACACCGTTGCTCAACAGGTGTGCGGTCAGCTGGTGCATGAGCATCAGAACAACGCGCACATGAACATTGCTCAGCAAATCCTCGAATGCCTGTTTCGACGTCGTAACCTTGCCCCAGGGCAGGATCACGAACTTTCGTTGCAGGTGCTGGAACCCCATCTGACCAAGGTCATGCAGGCGATCGAGAACGGTCGCCAGATCGAAATGGTCTTGCCAGCCTTTCCCGGCAAGTCGCCCAGCCGCAAGAAAACCCTCAGCCATCTACCCGATCTTGCTGAGCATCACGCAATCGACGAGTTACACCGCCTGTGCAATGAGATCCAGGAGATCTACGCACCGGGAGCGCTGATTCATATCTGCTCCGATGGCTATGTGTTCTCTGACTTGGTGCATGTTCCCGATGCGGACGTTAAGGCCTACACCGACGCTATCCAGGACTACGCCGAACAGCACTATCCCGGTACGTTCGCCCATTTCGACCTCAGGGATGCCTATCCTCCGCTTGATTGTCTGGACGCCATGCGTGAGGAAATGATGATTGAGCACGGTCAGTCATTGGTCTTGTTGCAGCAGCGTTTCAAGGATGATCCGCACATGATGTTGATGTACTGCGGCATCCATCGCTTTCTTTCCGAGGATTACTCGGGGCTCAAAGTATTCGCCGGGATGAGCCTTAATGCGGTGAAGAAAGTCGCCAAGCCGGCATCGCAGCGGGTGATCCAGCGCAGTGAGGCCTGGAGTGCGCTGTTACAGGCGCGCTACCCGCATTGCCTGCGCCTGTCGATTCACCCGCAACTGGCGGTGTCGACGAAGATCGGTATTCGACTGGTGCCAACCAGTGACCTGTGGCGTACGCCCTGGCATTCGGTGGCTATCAAGCGGCGGGGTGTGGTCACCCTCGAAAAACGCAGCAATGTCGATGAGCGCTACCACCGCTTGGTGTTTCGCAAGGGGCGTCCTTGTCACTACGCCAGTGCTCAATGATGACGTCTCGGTTGCGGGTCGAAGCCGTACTCTTCGATTTGGATGGGACCTTGGTCGACACCTTGCCTGACATCACCTGGTGCCTGAACCAGGTGTTGCTCGAACACGGTTGCCCGGCGCAGACAGCGCAAACGGTGCAGGGTTATATCGGCGGCGGGGTCACGGCGATGATCGAGCAGCTTGCCACGCAGTTCGGCATAGCCGATGCGGTCGCGCTGCACCAGCGCTATGTGGCGCTGTATCAAAACAACCTTGTTCAATTTTCCCGGCCCTTCAACGGTGTGCTTGCCTTGCTCGAAGGTTGTCGCCAATTGCAGGTGCCGCTGGCAATCGTCACCAACAAGACCGAGGAAATGGCCCGGCAAGTTGTCGATGCGCTGCTTCCACAGAATACCTTCGGGACGATTCTGGGACATCGCGCGGGCAGGGCGCTCAAACCTCAGCCGGAGGTGGCATGGGAAGCCGCCCGGCGATTGTCGGTTGATCCGCAATGCTGTTTGTTTGTCGGTGACACCGAGATCGATCTGAAGACCGCCCGTGCTGCAGGTATGTACTCGGCAGCGGTCACCTGGGGCTATGGCCTGACCCCTGCATTACAGGCCCAGGCCCCGAACTTCTGCTGCGAACAGCCTGCCGGGTTGTTGCGCATCCTGCAGCAAGTCTGCGGTACAGCGCATGCGTTCACCGAGCAGGGCGACACCGTTAAATCCTATTGATACACACACTCTCAAGGAAGTTGTTCTATGGAACATAGAGACGCATGGATCGCTGCCGTCAGCGATTTGCTCGCAGGTTATCTGCTCAAAGGCACGGATGATTGTTTCGACCCACAAGGCAGAGCGCATCTCGCGCTACGCCTGGGGCATTGCTTCGATCAGAGCCTGCCGGTGCGTCTGGTACTGCCAGGTTTTCCCTGCAAGTCGCCAAACGCCACCGACCAGACATTCGGTGTGCTGCCGGATTATGGCGAGGTAATCGCCATCGAGCGCCTCGACCAGCTCGGACAAGCCATCGCCGCGTTGCACGCACCGGGTTGTGTGGTCTCGATCCTCAGTGACGGAACGACGTTCAATGACATCGTTGGCGTTGCCGACGATGTTCGCGTCGCCTACAACCGGGCTTTACGTGAACTGTGCACCACCCATACGATTCAGTGGGTCAGCATGGAAGACCTGTTCCCCCAGGCTCAAAGTGCCGAGTCGGTTCGCGCCAGCCTGATCAAGCAGGCCCGTCTGCCCTGGAAAAACCTTGGGGAGTTGATCGAGCAGAGCCGGCACGATGAATCCCTCAGCCAGGCGCATGACCATCTCTGCAGCCACCTCTACAACGACCTGCGTCTGTGCCGTGAAGACGGGCAGAGCGAGGACGAGTACCTGCAGCAAATCAACTTCAAAGCCTACCAAATGATGTTTCGCGGACAGGCATTGAATGCGGCAGTGGACCGTTTCTTCGGCGATGACATTCGCTTGTCGGTCCATCAATACAGCAATGCCGGACCCAAATTCACCTTCGGCCTGGCCGAAGGGCTGACCCGTGTCGACAGCCCCTGGCATGCTGTGCCGGTGTGCAACCTCGATGGCAGCCAAACCCTTCGCGCCCGCGCCCAAGTCGACCTCGACCACCATGTGCTGGTCACTTGGCAAGGGCGGCCGTGGCTCTACCACCAAACAGAAAACCCGCAGGCCAACGGCTTCGAATACGAACTGCAAAAACTTCCGCTCTTTGGCCTGGTGGTGCGAGACCCCTTGGGGCTGGGTTTCGAACGACTGTCCACCGGCCTGCTGGAAGCACTGGTGGAAACCTTTGGTTTCGTCTGCCTCAAGGGCTGTCGCTTCGACGACCAGGACAGTTTTGCGCGCAGCTGCGAACGCTTCGGCACGCTGTACGAATGGGCCTTTGGCGCCGTGCACGTGGTCAAACCCGCAGACAAACCCCAAGGCGTGGTGCACTCGCTGGAGAAAACGCCTTTGCACTGGGACCTGAACATGCTGCCCGACAGCGACGCACAGGTTCAGCGCAATCCGAAATTCTGCGCCAGCAAATTCATGCTGTATTGCAAGACCGCGCCGCAACCGGGCGAGGGCCAGACCACCGTCGTCGACAGCCGAAACGTACTGCGTAAAGTCGGGCAGCAAGTCGCTCGACAATGGCAGTCGGTGAACATCACCTACTACACCAAAATGACCTACTTCGGTGGCTCACCGCGCATGTACAGCCTGGTGGATCACCACCCCCGCAGCGGCGAACTTATCCTGCGTTATCAAGAGGGCACTGATTCGACACTGCAGACGCTTAGCCAGTCTGTGCAGGACCATGATGAGGAAGCTCAACAGGCGCTGCTCGAACAGGTCAATGCGCTGGTTTATGACCCGGAGTGTCTGATTGCTCATCAATGGAGTGAGGGGGATTTGGTGTTGATTGATAACTATCGGACGCTGCATGGGCGGTTGCCGATGTCGGCGGCTTCGTCGTCACGGGAGTTGTGGCGGGTGCAGGTTTACTGATTGGTGTTGTCTTGCGGGCCCTGGAGATAGGGCTTGCGAGAAGTCTCGAATCATCAGTAACCGTTTCGTCATACTGCCTACACGATTCAGGGAAAAAACACACTGGACCAGAGAATGGCCTGACTGCTCGTCTGTATTCACATGGATACAGTGCCTCTGCGGGTCCTCGCAAAACACCGATATCCGACGGGCGAAAAAATTGGCAAGGGAGGTTTAAAAATGGGCCACACGTTGACTACCTTCGACATGGCGGCACTACTCGACAGCGACGAAGCCATCAGCGAGTACCTCTCTCAGGTACTGGCAGACGGCGACAACGAAGAATTTCTTCGTGCTATTGGCTACGTGGTAAAGGCCCGTGGCATGACACAAATTGCCAAGGATTCCGGAATGGGCCGCGAAAGCCTGTACAAGGCTTTCGCGCCAGGCGCGAAACCACGTTTTGATACGGTTCTAAAGGTCATCCATGCCCTTGGCATTGATCTCTGCGCACAACCGGGACATGCGGCAAATCACTCGATTGTCTGAGAGTGTCCGTGGCTGTTTTCCTTACTGGGAAAACGGAAAAAAGGTGACCGGAAAAAAGGTGACAGATCTATTTAAACAAATAGATCTGTCACCTTTTTGATTTTACGGCGTATCAAACCCCCGCTGCTCAATCACCCGAAACACATCGCTCACATCCTGGACCATGATCCGGGCGATGTTGGTGACGGTGACGGCGTTGATGTCGTGCTCGGCGTAGTCCGGCAGGCTGGTGCAGGCCATGAGGTTGAGGCGAAAATCGGGGGCAGACCACGTTTTTTCTAAGGATGGGAGGCAGTGCTCTTTCAATTTAAACGTGGTCTGCCCGATTTCTTTGTCCCGATTTCCTTCTGACTCTCATTCGCAGAAAGGGTATATCGAATTACAGCTGGAGCCGCCTCGAAAGGTATTAGTTGATATTGCATTAACAACGTCAGGGTGCGCCCATTTTAATATGGGGAGCGGAACATTCAATTTAGTTGACCTCAATGTTTCTGATCGTGATTCTCATGCGCTCGAGGTTGCGGAATATAATGCTTTGTCGCCAAGCCAGGCCGTTAGGTACCAGCGTAATGTCCCGGCGAGCAAGAGCCGGCATCACATGCTCAAGTTCGAGCCTGGCCAATTCAGCGCCCAAGCAATAATGCGCACCGTGGGAGAAAGCGAGGTGCTGCTTGACGCCTCGACCCAGGTCCAGGCGGTCAGGGTCAGGAAACATCGCGGGATCACGATTGGCCGCCGCGAACGAAATGATTACCGTGTCACCCCGTTTGATGTGTTGTCCACCGATTTCAATATCCTCCAGGGCATAGCGAAGCGTACTGCGGGCTGCGCCGTCAAAGCGTAAAAACTCCTCGACGGCGACCTTCGCCAGCTCCGGATGTTGACGCAATCTGTCGCTTTGGTCAGGGTTGCGTAGCAACGCCAACGCACTGTTACCGAGCATGCTCATTGACGTTTCGAAGCCAGCGGTGAAAATGAGCGCGTAGTGGGAGATGAGCTCATCCATGGTGATGCCATTGCCCAGCGCCGCATTCAAGTCCAGTTTACAGACTTGCTTGGCGGTTCCATTGACCTGCCTGCCCAAATGTTCGCGCAGGTAGGTTGCGAAACTGTCGGCACTGTGATTGGCCCGTTGCACTACTTCATTGGAAATCAGCGGATCAAATACCAGGGCGAGATCGCGTGCCCAAGGCACCAGCAAGCTGGCATCCCCACGAGGAAATCCGAGAACCTCTGCCATTATTTTTACCGGAAGGGGAAGCGCAAGATCGCGGACCAGATCGGGCGTGGAGCGCAGACACATGTCGGCAATGTGCTCTTCGGCACAATCACTGATATAGCGTTCCCAACCCTGCATCGCTTCGCGAGTGAAAAGTGGGCCGAAGACCTGCCGCAACAATTGTTGCCGTGGTGGATCGATGAAGAGCATGAACTCGTTGAACAGACGCGTCAGGGGCATGTCTTCCTGGCGTTGATACCAGGCACCGAGCAGTGATAGTTGTGTTTGTGCAAGTTCTACCCCGATGGCATTGCGCGAATCAGCGGAGAAGCGCTTGTCGCGCAAGGCGGCGGAGACGTCCTCGAACCGGGTCAGCCACCAGTGCCCCCGTGCATCGCGGTGGATGGGGTCGTGCTTGCGGATCTGATGAAGAATGGGGTATGGATCTTCGATGAAGGTCGGGTGGTAGGGATCAAAGCTCAGGCCAGTGGATGAGTAATCGATGGCGCGTCCTGTGGTATGGCTACCTTTGGCCGCCATCAATCGGTCCAGACCGATATCGACGCGGATATCGGCCCGCGTTTGTTGCGTTATTGCAGCAGCAAGAGCTTGCACATGCGGACGGGTAACCATGCTGAAGTGGTCTCCGGGAACATCGATCACTCGCAATGCCGGACACCACTGATTCCAGCCCAGTGCGTCCGTCCCGAAGCGAAAGCGCACGCGACGAGCGGGATGCATGACACTGGCCGGAAAACCGTCGGTTGCCCTGAACAGGATGACCGGACCAGGATAGGGGCGTGGCCGGTACTGTTCCATTGCCGCGTAACCGGCGCGATATGTGCGCAGTACATGGGCAATAGCCGAGCCGTTCAACAGTCCGGTCTGCGCTTCCAGTTCCTGGGTCAGCAGTTGGCGTTGCTGATTCGGGTCGAGCGAGGTGAGGGACGCAAAAACGTGAGGCTCATCACTAACGCCGGAGACACGCCGATACGAGTTGCGCAACTCGAACAGCGCCATGAGCTCATCATCATCGCTCGGACTGCCCTCGTACTGTGCAGCGGAAGAGTCAAGTAATAATAGGGGATCCACACGCTCCCCCAGTTCTGCAAGCTGTTGTGCGATCTCAAAGGCCACCAGACCACCGAAGGAGTGACCTGCAATCGTGTAAGGTCCTATGGGTTGAATGGCGCGAATCTCATCGATATAGCGCCGAGCCATTTCCTCAACTGAACCCAGGGGCGATTCGGCGCCATTGGTGCCTGGCGCCTGGAATGCGATGAAAGGTCGTGTACTGTCGAGCGCGGTGCAAAGATCGACAAGGTAGGAGGCTGTGCCGCCCAGCCCACCAATGCAAAACAGCGGCGAGGCTGACGACAAGTCACGCAAGGCAAATGCACAGCTCGTACGCGCGTGACCGAGTTGCACTGCCTTTGCGGCGGAGTGAAGCGTTGGCGTGCCGGGATGGGGGGCAGCGGCCTCGTTACCCAACACCTCATATTGTTTGATCAGTCGAACAGCCAGTTCATCGAGTGTGGTCGTTCCCACCAGTGTCGTTATCGGGATGGTGATACCAAGGCTTCGTTCCAGATAGCCGGTCAAGTCCATCGCGACGAGCGAATCGAGTCCCAGGTCATCCAACCGGGTATCCGCCGAAGGCTGACCACCGCCAGTCAGGCGCGCTATTTCCTTGGCGATGTGGTCGATCAGCGTGACTCGACTGTCAGTGTCATTCCCCGGTAAGGTCAACGCTTCGCCGACAGCCACTGGACTGAGCTCCCAGGCCTGTTCGACCTCAAGTTGCTGCTTCAGGTAATGTTTATGGCAGGCTTGGCGTGCCAGTTTACCGCTCGAGGTCTTATCGATGCTGCCCGCTTTGATCAAGACGATGTCCTGCGCTTGCAACTGGTAATGGGCGCTCAGAGCGTAGCGAATGGCATCCAGCACAGAGGCAAAGGTTTGCTGGCGACCCGTCTCATCGAGTAGATGGCGCGCGTCCACCTCGGCAATGATCGTCAGCCGCTGCTGGGTGTCTCGTTCACCGGCAAAGGCGATCACAGCTCCAGGTCGTATCCTGGCATGGCTCTGTTCAATCGCTAGCTCAAGGTCTTGGGGATAGTAGTTGCGTCCGCGAAGGATGATCAAATCTTTGATCCGCCCGGTGACATAAAGATGGTTCGCCTCCAGGCAGCCCAGATCTCCCGTCTTCAACCAGGCGCGATCGGGATCCTGGTCGAGTGTGGCCGCGAACGTGGCTTCGGTATCGGCCGGTTTGTTCCAGTAACCAACGGCCACATGAGGACCTCGTACCCATATTTCGCCAATTTCACCCGCCTGCGCGAGTTGGCGCGAGTCGGGATGCACGATGCTGACCTGAACGTCTTGCAACGGCCTACCAGAGGAGGTGAACGGTAAGGCTTGCGGATGGGACGATTGGACTGGCGTGAAACGATTATGCTTGAGGGCTTCGCCATCAATGAAGAGAGTTCGCGGTGTCTCAGAGGCGGGGCCTGCGGCCACGGCAACCACTGCTTCGGCCAAGCCATATGCTGGCACCATGCAGTTTCTGCTTAACCCCTGTTTGCCAAAGGCGTGAAGAAAGCGTTCAACACTGGCGTGACGCACTGGTTCGGCACCCACGATGCAGGTTCTGAGGCTGCTGAGGTTGAGTGCGTATCGATCGGCCCCGACGATTTTGCGTACGGCGATATCGAGTGCGAAATTCGGTACGAATGTATCGGTGGCTCGGTATCGGCTGATCGTCGACAACCAGACCGCAGGGCGCCGCATAAAGTCGAGAGGGGACATAAGTACCGAGCGGCCGCCCATGATGACCGGGAGCAGGACTCCACCCATCAGGCCAAGGTCATGATAAAACGGCGTCCAAGAGACCACGATGCGATCAGGTCCTTGTTCGGCTTGCGCTTCCATTTCTGCCTGGATCATCCGCATGTTGGCAATGATGTTGCCATGACTGAGGATGACCCCCTTGGGCCTTGATGTAGAGCCTGAGGTGTATTGGATAATCGCCGGGTGTCGGGGCGTTAGCCCGGGCTCTTTAAACGCGGGGGAAGTCTCGTCCTGGCACAGCTTGTCGACTGCAAGCCATGGCAGTTGTGCCAACTGAGGGGCGAAGGCCAGCATGGGCTTTGCCAGCTCAAGAATCGTGCTGCTGGTGAGCACCACCGCGGGTGCCGCATCGGCAACTATGGTCATTAGACGTGCCAAAGTACGCTCAATCCGAGAAGGTTCTGGCGGATAGGCGGGAATGGCGGACGCCCCTGCGTACAGGGTGCCGTGCAGGGCGGCAATGAAATCGAGCCCAGGCCAGAATAGTAACAGTACCCTGGTCTCTTGCCCGAACTGATCTAAGGATTGCGCGATGACTCGGGCACGACGGTCGAGCTCGGCGTAGCTGACGCCAACCTCGGATTGATTGGTGTCGTCGAGGAATACATGGACCTGTTTGTCCGGTGTTAGTCCAGCACGCTCTCGCAGGCAAACGTCCAGCGTGGAATGGGCTTTGTCCATGTAGCCTCCGTATTCAATAGTTAGGGTACAAGTACGAGCGTAAAATTAATGACTTGATTGCTCGGCACGCCAAACCAAACTAGATTGTTAACTGAATCTGAAAGTGTGCGAAATAATTCGACAGGAGTCGCCTACCTGATCGGCGAGAAATCTGTCAAATCGCTCAAAAAATGGGGGTCTTTTTAAATCCGTTAACCAAGCGTTCTGCTGAATGGCTTCATATTGCTGACGGGCTGGCTCTGGGTCTACTGTAAGAAGTTACAGTTTTTTATAATTAATTGAAATTTGATCAATAATGAAAGCGTCCAAGATAGTCGGCCGAAAACGGCAAGGAAGAACTCAAGTACATCTGGAACGTGCAACATTGGATATACAAGGGACGGATGCAGGCCGGAGGCGGCACGTCGGATAACGGCTTTATATTTCCAGACGAAGATTTTTTCATGCAGTTGAATTGGTGGAGCGACAAGGGGCGCCATCATTGCGTGAGCATCACGCCAAAATGGCCGAACACCGACATCTATCTCGACTTGAACGGGAACATCGACACCGAGAAAGGAGTCGGGACAGATGAAGACCGCTTGGATCAGTGCAAGGGGGATCTAGCGAAGCCATAGGCTGAAAAACCCGCAGCAACGCGGGTTTTTTACGGCTCAAATCTGGTTACTTAGGCGTATCAAAACCACGCTGCTCAATCACCCGAAACACATCGCTCACATCCTGGACCATGATCCGGGCGATGTTGGTGACGGTGTTGATGTCGTGCTCGGCGTAGTCGGGGAGGCTGGTGCAGGCCATGAGGTTGAGGTATTTGAGGATGGCGTTGAGGCGTTCGCTGAGGCAGTTGTGGAGTTCGCGTAGCGGGGCATCGGCGTCGATGAGGAGGACGGGGTGGTCGGTGGCGTGGTGGGGCATCGGGGAGTAGTGGCGAAGCGGGTTGTTCGTGGTCATTGGTAGTTCTCTAAGAAAGTAAATAGAGGTGCCACCTTTTCGCTGCGAAACAATTGGGTGGCAGCTGTACGCGGGTTCGCAGACCGAGAGATGACCTAAACCCGGCAGACTCGAAAGTCTCCCACGCACAACCGCCATGAAATGAAACGCGGGCGAATTTTGCCAGAATTTTCATTCGACGGTGAAGGCCATCTCTCCTTGGGGCTGCGAAACCCTATCGCTAACTGCGGTCAGCGACAGACCCACTCTAGGCAGCAATTTTGGTAGCCGCAACCGGGCTGTAGGACCACACGCGGTCACTGTGGCGAGGGGTCTTGACCCCGTTCGATGGCGCAGCCGCCGCAAAATGGGGTGTTGCGGTGTGTCTGAGGAAACGGGCTAGCAGGATCTGGGGCCGCTTCGCAGCCCAACGGGGGCAAGCCCCCTCACCACAAAGGGCAAATTCCTACGAGATTCTCAGACTTCAAAATCCTGGCAGCGGCTTAATCAAACGATCACGATTGCAGTTTGTTTCAAACGCAACATCCACTTCACCAGCCGTTACGGCGTTTAACCCGAGGAAAATCCCATGAGTCAGACACTGGAACGCGCCATTGCCATCGCCGCCGCGGCGCATGAAGGGCAGGTGGACAAGGGCGGCGCGCCTTACATCCTGCATCCGCTGAGAGTCATGCTGCGGGTGAACACGCTGGAAGAGCGCATCGTCGCGGTGTTGCATGACGTGGTCGAGGACTGTGGCATCAGCTTCGACGATCTACGCAAAGAAGGCTTTAGCGAAACGGTGCTGATGGCGATTGCGTCGGTGACCAAGGTGCCGGGCGAGTCCTACGAGGAGTTTGTCGAGCGCGCCGCGCAGAACCCGATCGGGCGAGTGGTGAAACTGGCGGATCTGGAAGAGAACAGCGACTTGTCGCGGATTGCCCAGCCGTCCTGGGAGGATCTGGAGCGCGTTGAGAAGTATCGGCGGGCGATAGGGGTGTTGCGTTCGTAGCGGGTGGGTGTGGGTTCGGAACTCGTCAACCCGTGCCTGCTTGCGACTCAGCGCAATGATCGGAACGCCGTAGCGCAGTAATACAAATAACCGATGCAGAGCCTTTGGAGCCGTCTACGCGGCGGGCTTGATGTCTTAGTGGCGCGATGCTGATTTATCGACTGAACTGCTGCTCAGGTTTCAGGAGGGAAATCAGATGGCACGGCTCATTCTTGGTCATACCACCGATACGTCGATTAAAGTCTGGGTACGCGCCAGCGAGCGTTGGCCGGTGGCCTTTGTTGATGTAGTGGATTGCGACAACAACGCGACAGGCCCCACCAAGGTGCTCGATGCCCAGCCAATGGAGTTCTACACGGGCGTTCTGGAGTGGAAAAAGCTTAATCCCGATACGCCTTATACCGTGAAGGTGGCCTTCGGCAAGACCCGCGGTGCGGCAGCCGATGAGCGAGTTCGTGATGCCTATACCGAAGGGCGCTTTCGCACCTTTCCCGCGGTAGAGCTGACCGGATCATTCTCCTTCGTGCTCGGCTCCTGCAATCTGCACTCGCTCGGGATACTGGAGAGACCCGACCGCGCCTGGGTCGAGATTTCTCGGGTGGCCAAAAACAACGACGCACGCTTCATGATTCATTGCGGCGACCAGATTTACTCGGACATCCCGCGCCAGCCTTCCATCGATGTGCAGTTCTTTCGCGACAAGTATCTGGATGCCTGGGAGGACTGTGTTCCCGCGCGCCGGACGCTGACAGAGTTGTCGCATTACATGATTCTTGACGACCATGAACTGATCAACAACTTCGACACGGCCACCGGCTCGTCCACGCAAGCGCTGGCGAACGCCGCCATCAAGGCGTATTGGGAGTTTCAGCATTCGCACAACCCTGCGAGCCGTCATGCCGAGCATCATTACCACTACGAGTTCAACTACGGCGCTGTGAAGTTCTTTGTCATGGACACTCGTTATTACCGCAGCACGGCGCAAAGGCGTTTGCTCGATGAGGTCCAGGAAGGCGATCTGTTGCGCTGGCTGTCGCGTTACCGCGATGACCTGAAGTTCGTTGTCACCAGCGTGCCGTTCGTGGGGGTGGTGAAAAACTCTGAAGGTGACAAATGGTCGGACCCGGCTTTCGAGGAGCAGCGAAGCCGCATCCTTGAGCATGTCCTCGAAACAAACGTGTCACGCCTGACCTTCCTGACGGGCGACATGCACACCTCTTATCACGCCACGCTGGAGGTTTCGCGCGGCGAGAAAAGCACGGTGATCAATGAGTTGATGTCCAGCCCGATAAACCAGTACACCCCAAACATAAGGCCCGAGCAGATCTACAACATGAACCACTCGCACACCCTGCCTAATGGAATTTCCACGCTGTCGTGTATCGATCCGGATTCCTTTTACGGTAATCACTCCAATGTCATGGTGATCGATGTCGATATGACGTCAGCCAGGCAGACGGTGGGCTATAAGATTTTTCGCACAACCAAAACGGGTGCGGGGCCGAGCGGGAAATTCCATCCCTAAAGGGAAAGGAGAGATCCATTGTGGTGAGGGGATTCCAATGGGTTTTTCGGGCCTCAGATCAAAAGATCGCAGCCTTCGGCAGGTCCTTTGCAGGAGTAATGGAAGTCTGTCCCACGGCGTTAGTATTTTTCCATTCTGCGGTCATTCCCTTAGAAAAGAATCGGTCTAAAAAGCCCGACCCAGGCGTCGAATGATTTGCTATTCTGAAACTGTAGGTGAAGACGCAGACTGATGCGCAAAGGGATAGCGAGGAAGCGTGGGGCGCGCTCCCAAGGGTACACGGTTAGAAAGATCTCCGCGCTGAGATCCAGCCCTTATGCCGTGTGAGGCAGAACAGCCTAAAGCTAAAAATCCTGTTCTGTGAGAGGCCCGATAAACCTTGTAAGCCAGAGACCAGCGCTGGCCACCTACATCGATTTCCAAAGCCCGCCTTGTGCGGGCTTTTTCGTGTTTGCGAGTCGGTGAAACCATTTCAACCACGACGCGTTCCTTGTAGCAGCTGCCGAGCTCGCGAGGCTGCTGCTACAAGGAACGCGTCGGTTCTATATGGCGCGCACTTTTGCGGATGGCGTTCGTACGCCTGGTTCATCACGTTCCGCCTGTCTGACATGAGCCGCAAAGCCAGACTGATCCGAGGCAATCTCGGCGCGCAACGTGAGTTGAGGAATGTCATACGCCCCGGCATTTTGCGCTCGGAAAGGTATCGGCGCGGTCTTCCAGAGGTCATCAAGCCGTTGGCCGAGCGCCTCACAGGTCGTTAAGAATCTCGCCTCATCCATTCGGCTGGTCCGATAGATCACGAACGGTGGCAGCACGTCGAAGCCAGGGTAAAACAGGACGCCATGCTGAATCGGGAATAACACATCATCGATAGGCCCATTGATGCCCCGAGGGCTGTAATGAGATTCCCATCCACCCGTGGTGACGATCAGCATTGCCCGTTTGCCCGCGAGTGTGCCTTCCCCGTAGCGGTCGCCCCAGCGCGCATCGGAGTGTTCGCCTACGCCATAAGCAAATCCATAGGCATAGACGCGCTCCACCCAGCCTTTGAGAATCGCCGGCATCGAGAACCACCACAGCGGAAACTGCAAAATGACGGCATCGGCCCAGAGCAGTTTTTCCTGTTCGAGAGTGATGTCGTGTCTTTGCCGGCCTTCTTCGAAGGCATGTTTGGAGTCCAGTGAAGGATCGAACCGCGCGTCGGCTGGCCGCCCGGGACTGTCATCGGCATCCAGCGAGGCTTTCCAGTCCATCGCGTAAAGATCGGAGACCTGCACCTGGTGGCTGGCAGCTTCCAGGCGTTTGACGGCAAAGTCTTTGAGCGAGCCGTTCAATGATTTGGGTTCGGGATGGGCATAAACGAGTAGAACATTCATGGCTGAGTCTCCAGTGTCGGGAGCCAGCAGAATCGGACGTTGCGCGGTATATTGGAAATGAATAATCAATATGCCAGGTATTACCATGAATAATCTGCGACGCCTGGACATCAATCTGCTGCTGACCCTTGATGTCTTGCTCTCGGAACACAACGTGACCCGTGCGGCGCAACGCCTGAATTTGTCGCAGCCTTCAGTGAGTGTTCATCTCGCCAAATTGAGGGACATTTTCGGTGATCCGCTGTTGCTGCCAGGACCACGGGGCATGCGGCCCACGGCCAGGGCCGATGAGTTGCGCGAGCCGTTGCGCCAGGCACTGGAAGCCCTGGAGCGCGCCGTGTCGCCCGCCAGCCCCTTCAACCCGGCCGAGGCACGGCAGACGTGGAACCTTATGGCGTCCGACTACGGTGAGACGACTATCGTTTTGCCTGCGTTAGCCGGGCTGCGTTCGGCAGCACCGGGCACGCGTTTGGCGGTGTTTGACCTGGTTCCGTCACAGATCGCCAGACAAGCGGAGCAGGGGGCAATCGATCTGGCTTTTCACACCAGCGAGGACGCGCCCCTCGGCTTGCGACGTCGTGCGTTGTTTACCGAGCGGTATGTTTTAGTGGGGCGGGCCGGCCATCCGCAGTTGAAAAAGCGGCCGACACTGGCGCAGTTCTGTGAACTCGACCATGTGATCGTGTCACGGGATGGCGGGGGCTTTCAGGGTGTCACCGACCAGGCGCTTTCGGCGGTGGGCATGACGCGCCGGGTGGTGCTGTCAGTCCCGCATTTCCTGTTTGTCCGGTCGGTGGTGGAGAGCACCGACATGGTGGCGATGTTGCCGTCGCGGCTGGTTCGCGATGCGGGTGCGTTGGAGGTGGTCGAGCCACCGCTTGAAGTCCCGGGTTATGAGATGTCGATGCTCTGGCCCGAGCGTGTTCATCGCGACCCAGCGCATCAATGGTTGCGCGAGTTCATTGTGAATGCGTTGTGATGGGCATTGAGGTCAGAAGCTCTGTTTAGCGCAATCCATGTGGGAGCGGGCTTGGCCATGAGCCTGCATTCTTCTGCTGCCAGTTGTGTTCATCCCGCTGTTTGGCTAATCTCGCATAAACACGCAAAAACGGGCATAACCATGCAAGTCGAGCATTCCAACGCCGAGCTCCCACAACTGCGCCGTCAAAAAATCCTGCTGATCCTCGAACGCGACGGCAAGGTCATGGCCTCCGACTTGAGCCAGCATTTCGCTGTGTCCGAAGACACCATTCGCCGGGATCTGTCGGAGCTGGCCAGCGCCGGGCTGGTGCAGCGGGTACACGGCGGGGCGCTACCGCGGCCCAAGGACACGGGCAAGGATTACTTCACCCGGGTCGGCGAAACCGATGAAGTGAAAACCCGGCTGGCCCAACTCGCCGCACGCCGGGTCAAAGACGGCCAGATCGTGATTTTCGATTCCGGCAGCACCACGCTGCAGATAGCGCGTTCACTACCCGCTGACATTTCCATCACGGCCATCACCGCGTCGCCGATGATTGCGATCATTCTCGCCGAATACAAAGGCATCACAGTGATCGTCGCCGGTGGTCAGCTCAATCCTGCGACGATGTCTTCCGGCGGCCATGAAACTCTGCGGCTGATCGAGGGCATCAAGGCCGACCTGGTGTTCACCGGGGTCTGCGCCATTCATCCGGAAGTCGGCATCAGCTCACTGCATTTCGATGAGGTGCCGGTGAAGCAGGCGATGCTCGCCAGCGCTTCCCACGTGATCGCCGTCACCACTGCGGACAAACTGGGTGCGGTGGAGCCCTTCGTTGTTGCGCCTTGCAACCGTGTGCATACGCTGATCACCGAACGTCACGTGGCCTCGGGCAATGTCGAGGATTATCAAAAACTGGGGATCGAGGTGGTGCAAGTAGACGCTTGAGCGTCATCGGTTCAGCGCTGCATGGGTTACGCTGATAGCAACCACGGGAGGAATGCAGCCATGACTGAGCGCCATATGATCCACTCGGAAACACTGTCGAACGGATGCAGCATCGAGGTAAAAGCCGAGATATTGAGAGACGGCTCGTTGAAGATGTTCATCGGTGTTTACCGGCCGGACGGTTCGGTCATCGTTGAGGACAACCACCCGTCACCGCACCTGCTGGACATGGAAGCCGCGCTGGACTGGGCCATCGAAAAAGCCAAAACCATCGGTAACAGCCAAAGAACGCTGTAAGACTTGGCGATAACTGAATCATTAAGCATCTGGAAGGTCGTATCTGCGGTTTGCACGCACCACGATTGAATTCGTGGATAGCGTCAACTCATCCCCGCAGCTCTGACCTTTGCTTTTAGGATGTTCAAATGAAGCGCACCGCGATAATGACCCTGGCCATTGCAAGTACTCTCCTGTTGGGAGGCTGCTTTCCTCACTGGGAAGATGACGACAGGTACGATCGGGATCACCGTCGTGAATACCGTCGCGACCATGACCGAGGCTATGATTACCGTGATGATCGACGGTATGACCGGGATTACGATCGTCGTGATGATCGCCGTCGTTACCGCGATCGGGACGACCGTGACGACGATTGATATTGGCCCGTCAACCTTCAGAGCGCAGGGCACTGCCGCTCTGATCTGCCGTTAGTCATGCGAGGTATCACCATGGGAATTCTGCCTGGACGTTTCACTCGGCGCCTCAGCCAATGGCTGATCGCGGCAGGTATCGGCCTGACCGCCATGGTGCTCGATGTACAGGCGCAAACCCCATCTCAAGCCACTCAGGAAATAAACAGCTTGCTGGACTTTGTCGAGCACAGCGAGTGCCGGTTTGTGCGTAACGGAAGCGAATACCCAGGCGCTGAGGCTCGGGTACATCTGCAGAAGAAGCTGAAGTATCTTGAAGACCGGAACAAGGTAAACAGTGCCGAAGACTTCATCGATCTGGCGGCCAGCCAAAGCAGTATGAGTGGCCGCGCCTATGAAGTGCGCTGTCCGACGGGTATACAATCGGCCAGTTCCTGGCTGAAGACCGAGTTACAGCGGCAACGGCAACTTCATTGATTGTGTCTTGATGCCTAGCGCAGCAGATGCACCGCCAGCCCGATCAACGCGCATCCCATCAACACCTCGATCACACCCCGCTTGAAGCGGAACAAGGCAATGGCCGCCGCAATGGCGATCAGCGCCGAAGGCCAGTCGAGTTGACCGCCGAAGCCGTTGGGCCAGAGTACGTGGTAGCCGAAGAAACACGCCAGATTAAGAATCACGCCGACCACCGCCGCAGTAATCGCGGTCAGCGGTGCGGTGAGCCTGAGTTCGTTGTGCGTCGATTCCACCAACGGACCGCCAGCAAAGATGAACAGAAACGATGGCAGGAAGGTGAACCAGGTCACCAGCGTGGCGGCGAGGGCGCCGGCCAGGAACACATGATCGGGGCCGAATACCTGCTGAACATAGGCGCCGATAAAACCGACGAAGGCCACCACCATGATCAGCGGCCCAGGGGTGGTTTCGCCGAGCGCCAGGCCATCGATCATCTGCGTGGGTGTCAGCCAGCCATAGTGACCGACAGCGCCCTGATACACATAGGGCAGCACGGCATACGCGCCGCCGAACGTCAGCAACGCCGCTTTGGTAAAGAACCAGGCCATCTGAGTCAGGGTGCCGTCCCAACCGAACAATGCGGTGAGCATCCCCATCGGCAATACCCACAAGACAGCGCCCACCAGCAACAGGCGCAGCAGTTTAAAGCGGCTGAAACGGGCATGTTCGGGCGTCGGGGTGTCGTCGTCGATCAAGGCCGGGCCGAAGGACTTTTTCGCAGCGCCGTGGCCCCCGGTGCGGAACCTTTCAGGCGCCAGACGTCCGCCGATATAACCGATGATCGCGGCGCCCAGCACAATCAACGGGAAGGGCACATTGAACACGAAGATGGCCGTGAATGACGCCGCGGCGATCCCCCACAACCAATTATTCTTCAACGCCCGGGAGCCGATCCGGTGGGCGGCCTGCACCACAATCGCGGTCACGGCAGGCTTGATCCCATAAAAGAGACCGGCCACTGCTGGCACTTCGCCAAAGGCGATGTACACCCAGGACAACCCGATCAGGATGAACAGCGAGGGCAGCACAAACAGCGCGCCGGCAATCAGGCCGCCCCACGTGCGGTGCATCAGCCAGCCGATGTAGGTCGCCAGCTGTTGAGCCTCCGGCCCGGGCAGCAACATGCAGTAGTTGAGTGCATGCAGAAAACGCCGTTCCGAGATCCAGCGTCGGCGCTCCACCAACTCCTGGTGCATGATCGAGATCTGTCCGGCCGGCCCGCCGAAACTGATGAAGCCGAGCTTCAGCCAGAACAGGAACGCTTCCCGCAGGCTGATGGCCTCAGGCTTCGACAGATCCTGTTCGACGGTCGAGGAGGGGGCTTTATTCAAATGACCATTCCTTTTTCAACGGGCGATTCAGGCCTTCAAGGCGTACCGAACATCGCTGTCCAATAGATTCCCGCGTCACTCTTCGGGTCCACCGCATAGGCGGCACCCAGCTCGCGAAATTGTGGGTTCATCAGGTTGGCGCAATGTCCCGGGCTGGCCAGCCAGCCATCGACCACCTTGCGCACGGTGTCTTGCCCGGCGGCGATGTTCTCGCCGACCTGCTGACCGGCGTAACCGGCCAATTCAGCCCGATCACCCGGCGTGCGACCATCGCGGTCCTTGTGATCGAAATAGTTATTGTTGGCCATGGCCCGGCTGTGGGTTTCGGCCGCGGAGCCCAGTGTGGCGTTCCACGCCAGCGGCGTCGTGGCGGTAAAGGCTTGGGTGCCGCACTGGCGCGTCTGAGCGCGAGCGCTGTTCATCGCTTCAAGCAGTTTCTGTCCCTCCGCCTGCCAGTCGCCCAGACGCCCGGTCAACAGCGGACGTGCCAGCACAATGCGCCACTCACGGCCATCGCGGCTGACGCCGATGTCGACAAATTGCGGGTCCAGCACCACTTGGCAGAAGCTCTCCTGAATCGCCTTCATGGCGGACGGCGCATCACGCGGGCCGGACAAGCTGATCGCCTGCACATTGACCATCGGATAAGCCGCGCGGGCCAAAGCCTGCTGCAAGTCGCCGATGCTGTTGGCGGACAGGACCAGGCGCGGGTCACTCGCCAGCGGCGGCAACTCCGAAGACGCCTGGCCACCGCAGCGCTGCACCTGACTGCGGTAAACATTGATCGACTCGACCAGCTGCGTTTCCTCGACCGCCGACGCGGCGACGCTGAACACCAGCCCGAATGACAACACGGCAAGATGCAAAACGGATGACAGGCTGCGCATGAAAATCTCCCTTGAACGGACTGCGCCCATGATGCGCGATTTCACCCCTGCGAACGCAATGCCTTTTTGCGTTTATTGCCCGGCGACTGGAATGATTGGCGACGACTACAATCACAGCAGGTCAGCGCTACAACATCGCCGTTTCGTTGCCCAAGCCAGTGTCATCGGAAGGATCGATCATGCGATTAAAATGGGTAGTCACCTGCTTCGCAATCATCCTTCTAGGCGGACAGGTGTTCGCGACTGAGCAGGAGCAAAAACAGGAAGTGGCTGAAGACAAGGCGCAGGTCCTGGAACAGAAAGCCGCCGAGAAGGACAGCGAACTTCCGGTGCCCAAGTCCGAAGCCATTACCACCTCCGAAGTGCAGGCAGTCGATCCGGCGGGCGCTGCGCCGCTGGATGACGCCATCACTTGCCTTGCACGCAGTATCTACTGGGAAGCCAAAGGTGTGGCACCTGCCAACATGGAAGCCGTCGCCAGCGTCGTCATGAACCGGCTCGGCCAGAAGGGTTTTCCCGATACGGTCTGCGCCGTGGTCAAGCAAGGTTCTGAAACGGGCTCCTGTCAGTTTTCGTGGTGGTGCGACGGACGTGCGGATCAGGTCAAGGAAGACGACGAATATGCCCTCGCCAAAGAAATCGCACGCAAGGCACTCAACAAGCAACTCACGGACCGCACCCATGGTGCTTTGTATTTCCACGACAGAACGGTAAAGCCCGCCTGGGCGAAGAAATACACCAGGACGGCCGAGACCCGGAAGTTTCTTTTCTATAAGCCTCGTGGCGGGAAGGCGCAGTAGGTACGAATCGCTTCATGAGCGTTGACGCAGGGTGCTGCCGGTAGAATTTTACGTTTTTTTTACGGTGGATATTCTCCCTCGCGACGATACTTGCCGTGTTTTTTGATCATCAATAATGCCTGCGATCCTTCGTCCCCCGGCTGACTTGAGGTCAGTTCCTTTTCCCTCCGTCTCAGAGAAGCGACCCGTGAGCGAAACAGCAATCCCTGCCCATGAAGAGTCCCACTCCAAAACATCAGGCGTGGGTTTGCTCGTCGCCGCGGTGGGCGTGGTTTATGGGGATATCGGCACCAGCCCGCTTTACACCCTCAAAGAAGTGTTCGCCGGTCACTACGGAGTTCAGGCTAATCACGATGGTGTACTGGGCGTTCTGTCGTTGATCTTCTGGTCACTGATCTGGGTCGTCTCGATCAAGTACGTGCTGTTTATCCTGCGTGCCGACAACCAGGGTGAGGGGGGCATCATGGCCTTGACGGCGTTGGCGCGTCGGGCTGCCGCGCCGTTTCCAAAAATGAGCAGGGTGTTGGTATTGCTTGGCTTGTTTGGCGCGGCACTTTTTTACGGCGACAGCATGATCACCCCGGCCATTTCGGTGCTCTCTGCGGTTGAAGGGCTACAGCTTGCGTTCGATGGCATTGAGCATTGGGTGGTTCCGCTGTCCGTGGTCGTCCTGGTAGCACTGTTCCTGATACAGAAACATGGCACGGCGCGTATCGGCATCCTGTTCGGCCCGGTCATGGTGCTGTGGTTTGTGGTGTTGGGCGCACTCGGCATTTACGGCATCTTGCAACGGCCGGAAGTTCTGCAAGCGTTGAATCCTGCGTGGGCGGTGCAATTTTTCGTGGTTCATCCGGGCATTGGCGTGGCCATTCTGGGCGCCGTTGTGTTGGCATTGACCGGTGCTGAAGCACTGTATGCCGATATGGGCCACTTCGGCCGCAAACCCATTGCTCGTGCCTGGTTCATCCTGGTGCTCCCCGGCCTGGTGCTCAACTACTTTGGTCAGGGCGCGCTGATCCTCGGGAACCCTGAAGCGGTCCGTAATCCGTTCTATCTATTGGCACCTGACTGGGCGCTGCTGCCGATGGTCGCGCTCTCGACACTGGCAACCATCATCGCTTCCCAAGCCGTGATTTCCGGCGCGTTCTCACTGACCCGTCAGGCCATTCAGCTGGGTTACGTACCGCGCATGTTTATCCAGCACACCTCCAGTCAGGAACAGGGGCAGATTTACATCGGCATGGTGAACTGGGCGCTGATGGTCGGCGTCGTGTTGCTGGTCATCGGCTTTGAATCGTCCAGTGCGCTGGCGGCGGCCTATGGCGTGGCCGTGACGGGGACCATGCTGATTACGACCATTTTGTCCTCGGCCGTCGCCTTGCTGCTTTGGAAAACACCTCGTTGGCTGGCAATTCCGATGCTATTGGGTTTTGTCGTGGTGGACAGCCTGTACTTCGCCGCCAACGCACCGAAGATTTTCCAGGGCGGTGCGTTCCCGGTCATTGCAGGTATTGCCCTGTTCATTTTGATGACCACCTGGAAACGGGGCCGGAAGATCATTGTCGAGCGACTGGATGAAACCTCTCTGCCGCTGCCGTTGTTCATCAGCAGCATCGGCTCGCAACCTCCCCATCGTGTGCAGGGCACAGCGGTATTTCTGACGGCCAGGGCTGATGCTGTCCCTCATGCGCTCTTGCACAACCTGTTGCATAACCAGGTGCTGCACGAACAGGTCGTGTTGCTCACCGTGGTGTCTGAAGACAGCCCGCGTGTGGCCGAGGATCGACGCTTCGAGGTCGAGGCATATGGTGAAGGGTTCTTTCGGGTGAGTTTGCACTTTGGCTTTATAGAGGAACCCGACGTACCGCTGGCGTTGAGCCTCTGTCATTTGAAAGAGCTGGATTTCAGCCCGATGCGCACCACTTACTTCCTTAGCCGAGAGACGGTCATCCCGACCAAGCGTATCGGCATGGCCCGTTGGCGCGAAAGCCTGTTCGCGTTTTTGCTGAAGAACGCCAACAGCAACCTCAAATACTTCAAATTACCGCTCAATCGCGTGATAGAACTGGGCACACAGGTCGAAATGTAGACGGTGGCAGAGTCAAATGCAGAACCGGTGGGAGCGGGCTTGCCCGCGAAGGCGGCGGTACAGTCAACATTGATGTCGCCAGATATACCGCTTTCGCGAGCAAGCTCGCTCCTACAGGTTCTGCGCTGAATGGCCTCGGGGAATGGCAGTTTCCTCAGCCGCTTTGAGCCGGGCTCATGGCCGGGTAATCGATGTACCCCTGTGCGCCCGGTGCGTAGAACGTGTCTTTGTCCGGCACATTCAGCTCGGCGCCTGTGCGAAAACGCTCGGGCAGGTCGGGGTTGGCGAGGAATGCGTTGCCAAACACCACCGCGTCGGCCTGGCCCTCAGCAATCAGGGATTGGGCGGCGTTTTTGTTGAGCCCTCCACCGATCAGGTAGCCGCCATCGAACAGGGGGCGCAACAAGGCGTGGTAGTCGACGCTGGCGCCGAACAGGGCAACGTGCAGATAGGCGAGATTCAGCCCGCGCAATTGCTCGACCAGATGCGTGTAGGTTTCTTGCGGGTTGGCATCGACGATGTCGTTGAAATTCATTTCAGGCGAGAGCTTGATGCCGACACGATCACTACCAATCTCCGTCGCTATGGCGTTCAGCACCTCCAGTACGAAGCGAGCACGGTTTTCAACCGATCCACCGTACTGATCCGTGCGCTGATTGCTGCCCGTCGAGAGAAACTGTTCAGGCAGATACCCCGAAGCGGCATGCAACTCGACACCGTCGAAGCCGGCCTCAATGGCCAAGCGTGCGGCCTGACGGTAGCCCTCGATGACCGCGGCAATCTCGACCGCGCTCAGTGCATGTGGGGTGACGAAGTCCTGAAGGCCTGAGGCTGTCCAGGTCTGGCCGGCGGGTTTGATTGCGGAGGGGGCCTGTGGCAGGGCGCCGTCAGGCAACAGCGAAGGGTGCGATATGCGTCCGCAGTGCATCAGCTGCATGAAGATCCGACCGCCGCGAGCATGTACGGCATCGGAAACCTGCTTCCAGGCGGCCACTTGCTCGGCGGTTTCGATACCGGGAGTACGCACATAACCCTTGCCCAGGGCCACAGGAAAAACCCCTTCAGAGATGATCAGCCCGGCACCGGCGCGTTGCGCGTAGTAGGTCGAGACCAGCTCGGTAGGCACCCCGGCGTCATCGGACCGCGAACGCGTCATTGGTGCCATGACCATGCGGTTGGACAGTGTAAGACGACCGATCTGGACTTGAGAAAAAAGCGAATGCATTGCGGTACTCCTCGGTAAACGATGTGGCTATCATTGATCAATCCGAATTCGGGATAAACCCGGTAAAACAGAATTGACTGATCCACTGATGGAGCAATGACATTGGAGTTTCTCAACGACATGGCGTTGTTCGTCGAAGTCGTGAAGGCGCGAAGTTTCCGTCGGGCGGCGGAGGCGATGGGAATGCCGAACTCGACGCTGTCGCGCCGGATAAGTGGCCTCGAGAAGGAAATCGGGCTAAGGCTTTTGCATCGCACCACGCGCAAGATCGAGCTGACCGAAGCGGGGCAGTTGTACTTTGATCGCTGCAAACGCATCGTCGACGAGGCCCGGCTCGCGCACGAGCAGCTCGGCGAAATGCTTGCCCGACCCAGCGGTGTACTGCGGGCTTCGCTCCCGGTGGATTTCGCCACTATCTATCTGGCACCGCTGATCGCGGAGTTTGCCCGGTTGTATCCCGGCATCAACTTCGAGTTTGATCTGACCCCGCGTCAGGTCGATCTGGTGAGTGAGCCGGTCGATGTGGTCATTCGCATGGGCGAACCCGCGAGTTCGAACCTGATCGCCCGTAAGCTCGCCAGCTTTCGCCGCTGTCTTTACGCCTCGCCCCGTTATCTCGAACTGCACGGTGATCCGATTCATCCCTCGGACCTGACACACCACGAATGCCTGCGTATGCGCGGCACGCGCGCCGACCGCTGGATACTCTCTGGCAGTGAAGGGGAAATGGAGGTTGAGGTTGGCGGTCGATTCGAACTCAACAGTGTGGGTATGATTCGACGTCTGGCGACGCTGGATCTGGGTATCGCGTTGCTGGCCGAAGGCATCGTTGCGCAAGACCTCGCCGATGGCACATTGCGCAGAGTCTTGCCGCAGTGGCAGGCTTCACCCGTCTCGGTTTACGCCCTCACCGAGACGCGGCTGCTGCCGGCGAAAACCCAGCGGTTTATCGAGTTTCTGCGTGAACGGCTTCAGGATGCGTAGCGCTCCAGGGCCGTTCATGGAGTGGGCTCTTTCTCTAATCTCATGCAAAATCACGGGTACAACGTACTCACAGCGGCAGATCCTGCATCAAGCGCCCTGAAATAAAGATATTAAGCACGTATTGTGAATAATCGATCGCGCTGATGCAGTGCAACGAGAACCGATATGAAAACCCATTTTGAGATAAGTGATGTCCTTGAACCCAAGAGCCAGTCACCCATCAGCAGCCGACGGTAACAGCATGATCGAAGTCACCGAGGTTTCCATTGCCCAACTGCGTGCTGCGCTCGAATCGGGCCAGACGACGGCGGTTGAATTGGTCCAGGCCTATCTCGCCAGGATCGATGCCTACGACGGCCCCGACACGCCCACCGCCCTCAACGCAGTGGTGGTTCGCAACCCCGATGCGCTCAAGGAAGCGCAGGCGTCTGATGCCCGTCGGGCCAAGGGCCAGACGCTGGGTCCGCTCGATGGCATCCCTTATACGGCCAAAGACAGTTATCTGGTGAAGGGGCTCACTGCAGCCTCTGGAAGTCCCGCTTTCGCGAACCTGATTGCTTATCGCGATGCGTTCACCATCGAACGGCTTCGTGCCGCTGGCGCGATTTTCCTGGGCAAAACCAATATGCCGCCCATGGCTAACGGCGGCATGCAACGCGGGGTCTACGGCCGTGCCGAGAGCCCGTACAACGCTGACTATCTCACCGCCCCCTTCGCATCGGGCTCCTCGAACGGTGCCGGTACTGCAACCGCCGCCAGTTTCGCGGCATTCGGCCTCGCCGAGGAAACCTGGTCGAGCGGCCGGGGGCCTGCCTCGAACAATGGTTTGTGTGCTTATACGCCTTCGCGCGGCGTGATTTCGGTGCGCGGGAACTGGCCGTTGACGCCGACCATGGACGTTGTCGTACCGTTTGCCAGAACGATGGCGGACCTGCTCGAAGTGCTCGACGTAGTAGTGGCGGAAGATCCCGACACACGAGGCGATCTGTGGCGGATGCAACCCTGGGTGCCCATTCCGAGTGTCGCCTCGGTGCGTCCCGCTTTCTATGGGGCGCTTGCCGCGAATACCGATGCCCTCGCCGGAAAACGCTTCGGCGTTCCTCGTATGTACATCAACGCGGACGCCGAGGCGGGCACCAGCGATGCGCCTGGTATCGGTGGTCCGACGGGGCAGCGAATCCACACCCGTCCCTCGGTGATCGGGCTGTGGGAAGAGGCACGCAAGGCACTCGAAGCCTTTGGTGCCGAAGTGATCGAGGTCGATTTCCCGCTGGTCTCCAATTGCGAGGGCGATCGTCCGGGTGCGCCGACGGTGTTTAACCGGGGCCTGGTTTCCAAAGAGTTCCTCCACCATGAGTTGTGGGATCTGACGGCCTGGGCGTTCGACGATTTTCTGCGGGCCAACGGCGATCCAAAACTCAATCGCCTGGTCGATGTGAACGGACCGCTGATTTTCCCGCACGATCCGGGGACGCTGCCCAACCGCGAGGGCGACCTTGCCGCTGGCATGGATGAGTATGTGCGGATGGCCGAACGCGGCATCACCCCTTGGGATCAGATCACCACGGTGCCTGACGGACTACGCGGCCTGGAACAGACGCGCCGAATCGACCTTGAGGACTGGATGGATCGGTTGGGGCTCGATGCGGTGATCTTCCCGACGGTGGCCGACGTTGGGCCGGCGAATGCCGATGTCGATCCGAAGTCTGCGGATATCGCATGGAGTAACGGTGTCTGGGTCGCCAACGGCAATCTCGCCATCCGCCACTTGGGTGTTCCCACGGTCACAGTGCCGATGGGCATCATGCCGGACATCGGCATGCCCGTCGGGCTGACCTTTGCCGGTCGAGCCTATGACGATTCGACACTGCTTCGCTTGGCTTCGGCGTTTGAGTCGACGGGGACGAAGCGATTGATCCCGCCTCGAACCCCACCATTGTCCGGTGGCCAAAAATAGAAACGGCGGGGTTGGGGCTCAGAATCTCGCCCCGACCCGGCCAAAGGTGCTGGACCTTCGTGGTGAAAAGGAATTGCAGTTGAACGAACAGACATTGTCCATGCGCCTGGAACGCGTGGCGGCGCATGTGCCAGCGGGTGCATGCCTGGCCGATATCGGCTCGGATCACGGCTACCTGCCGGTGGCGTTGATGCGCCGTGGCGCCATCGCGGCGGCGGTGGCCGGCGAGGTGGCATTGACGCCGTTTCGCTCGGCCGAACGCACCGTGCGCGAGAACGGCCTGGCTCAGTGGATCACCGTGCGCCTGGCCAGTGGCCTGGCGGCGATCGAGCCGGGAGACGGGATCACAGCGATCAGCATCTGCGGCATGGGCGGCGAGACGATCCGCGACATCCTCGACAGCGGCAAGGCGCGTCTGAGCGGCCAGGAACGCCTGATCCTGCAGCCCAACGGCGGCGAGCAACCCCTGCGTCAATGGCTGATGGAAAATGGCTACCGCATCCTGTGTGAGGAAGTGCTGCGGGAAAACCGTTTCTACTATGAAATCATCGTCGCCGAGCGCGCCGGGCCGGTGATGTACAGCGCCGAGGAGCTGTACTTCGGCCCGCTGCAGATGCAGGCACGCAGCCCGGCGTTCCTGGACAAATGGCAGCGCATGCTGCGCGAGAAGCACAAGACGTTGGCCAACTTCGCCCGGGCGCGGCAGGCCGTGCCCGAGGAGAAGGTGCAAGACATCGCCCGGCAGGCCCGATGGATCACTGAACTGCTGGCTTGAGCCCGGTCCTGATGCCCGGCTTTCATGCTGATCTTCCTTGAGTAGTACTCGAGAAATGACTGGTAAAAAACCACAGCGCCAAAGCTGTAGCACTGAGCAAGGCGCCCAGCAGGCTGACTGCCATCCAGCCCCAGAGCGCATAAACCTGGGTCGCGGCTGCCGCCCCCAGCGCGCTACCGACCGAGTAGAAGCACATGTATGCGCCGACCATGCGACTTTGGGCATCGGGTCGTGCCGCAAAAATGAGGCTCTGGTTGGTGACGTGCACCGCTTGCACCGCGAAGTCGAGCAAAACCACGCCGCAAACCAGCGCGATCAGGGACGTCTCGGCAAAAGTGATGAGCAACCAGGAGAGCGTCAGGAGTCCCAGCGAAATGCCGGTCACTCGTTGTCCCAAACCTTGATCGGCCCAGCGACCGGCTCTTCTGGCAGCAAGGGCTCCGGCGACGCCGGCCAAGCCAAACATGCCGATGGCCGTGTGTGAAAGCGTCAGCGGCGCAGCGCTCAACGGCAGCACCATAGCTGTCCATAGCACGGAAAAGGCGGCAAAGATCAGTAAGGCCAGCAGGCCCCTGATCCGCAAAACCGGTTCGGTCATGAACAGCTTGAACAGCGACCGGATGAGCGCTTGGTAGGTGTGTTGATTGCGTGGTGACACTGCGGCAGGCACCACTTTCCAGAACACCGCCGCGACGGTCAGCATCAATCCTGAGGAAACGAAATAAACAGCGCGCCAGCCCGCTAGATCTGCGATCAGCCCAGAGGTAAACCGTGCCAGCAGAATACCCAGGACAATGCCGCTGGTTACTGTCCCCACTGCCTGCCCACGTTGTGATGGCGTTGCCAGCACGGCGGCATAGGCCACAAGCACCTGCGCGACCACTGCCAGTAAGCCCATCATGATCATGGCTCCCAGCAGGGCCAGCCATTGCTGCGATGCGCCAACGGCCGCCAGCGCAACCGCAGACAGCACCACTTGAGTGATAATCAGCCGTTTGCGGTTCACCCTGTCGCCCAGCGGCACGATGAACAGTAACCCCAGCGCATACCCCACCTGAGTGGCCGTCACCACGACCCCGATCAATCCCGAGGCGACGCCCAGGCTCTGCGCCATTGAGGCCAGCAAGGGTTGGGCAAAGTAAACATTGGCGACTGCAAGTGCACAGGTGACGGAAAACAGTAATGTGAGCGACGGAGAAAGTCCCGCAGACCGGTCGATCCTGCTGCTTTCTCCGGTATCCGTATGCGGCAATCCCGAAGGCTGCCTGGAGAAACCTTGGGTAGTTGAGTCGGCCTCTGCTGTCATGCACGCCTCCATGGCGTTAAACTGGTTTCAATTCAAAACTGGCCTCAATTGTTGCCGAATAAGGTTTCAAATTGCAACCACCTTGATCCAGATTGATCGACAGATTTGGCAATCCTTATCCAGGAGGTAAATACGATGGTCGAAGGTGCTTCACCGCAAAGCAGCGAATGCCCGGTAGCAAGAACACTGGAGGCAATTGGCGATCGCTGGTCGCTCATGATTATCCGCGACGCATTTGACGACATTCGCCGATTCAGCGAATTTCAAAAGAGCTTAGGCGTGGCCAAAAATATTCTGGCATCGCGCCTGAAAACCTTGGTTGAGGTTGGTGTATTCGACGTTCGACCGGCGTCAGATGGAAGCGCCTACAAGGAGTACGTGCTTACGAACAAAGGACGGGAGATCTTTCCAGTTGTGGTGAGCATGAGGCAGTGGGGCGAACGTTTCCTGTTCGAACCGGGAGAGACGCGTTCTGTGCTGTTGGACAACGAATCCAGACAGGCTCTGATGCCGATTGATGTTCGCTCATCAAGCGGTCAAAAAGTTGGACCGTCTGACTGCCACAGAGTGAGACTTGTTGCCGACAAGTCGTGAATCGACAGCAGGCTTATCTCAAGGCCAGTTATCCCAGGCAACGCAGCCGGGCCCCGATGCGCTCGCCTATCGGTCCAGCAGAGGTGCCAACAGTGCACACATGCTGCGCCAGTGCGAACCTTCCCAGTAAACCCGTTGGCAAGCGTCGCAGCGCAGGAAGTGCGAATAGAGGACGCCAATGCGTGGCGGCACCTGCTGTCGGGCCAGTTCCGGGCTGATCTCGTGCAGCGGCAGGTTGCAATGAAGACACAGGCTGAATGGCCGCGCGCTACGCGCCAAGTCGAGGCGCTCGTACAATTCGCGCAGCTGCAGCGACGGTTTCAGGGCATGCACATAACAGCCGTGGCTGATGATCCGCCGCTTGAGCAGTTCGCGGTCGCGGGTTAGCACGATGCGTCCTTGCTGCGCAGCGATCTCGGCGATCTGGCCATCCTCGAAGCCATTGTCGTAGAGGGTGTCGAAGCCGCTCATGCGCAGCAGATTGGCCAGCCCGCCAAGGTGTGCATCAGCGACGAAGCGCAGCACCCGTAAAGGTTGCGCACGAACCTTGAGCAGCGGGCTGATGTCCAGCGCTTCGAACTTGGGATACACCGCCAGCCGGTCACTGTCGAAGATCGCCCGCTCGAAGCCCACCGACTCGCCGTTGAGCAGCACCAGCTCGACCTCGGTGTGCGGTATCCCGAGGGCCTCGATCATGTGCTTGACCGTCGCCCCTCGCGCGCACTCGCAGGTGAAGGACTGCCGCCGCCGTTCGGCCGGCAGGAAATCGTTGAGCTCCTCGTAGAAGCGGAAGGTTGCACTGGTCATGTTGAACAGTATGGCAGGGCTGCAGGATCAGCGAGTCCAGCCCGGCATCTTCTCCGGCAGGCCTCAAACTACTCGCTCTTCAACTTGTCCAACCGCTAACCCTTCAAAGCCGCTTCGATCGCAGCGATGTCGATCTTTTGCATCCCCATCATGGCGTCGAACGCGCGTTTGGCCGCTGCTCGATCAGGATCGGTTATTGCGGCTGTCAGCACGCGTGGTGTGATCTGCCATGACAGTCCCCACTTGTCCTTGCACCAGCCGCATGCACTTTCCTGGCCGCCATTTCCGATAATCGCATTCCAAAAGCGGTCCGTTTCGGCTTGGTCATCGGTCGCAACCTGGAACGAGAAAGCTTCGTTGTGCTTGAACGCTGAACCCCCATTCAGTCCGAGACAAGGGATGCCCATCACCGTGAAGTCGACCGTCAAGACATCGCCCTGTTTGCCCGCCGGATAGTCGCCAGGCGCGCGAAGGATAGCTCCCACAGCGCTGTCCGGAAACGTCTCGGCGTAGAACTTCGCAGCGTCCAGCGCGGTGCCGTCGTACCAGAGACAAATCGTGTTCTTGCTGATCATCCTGGTTCTCCAGAATTGGGACTGATGCGTGCGTTCTAGTAGCGTAGGCAACCGGACAATTTTGGCAACTTGCGTACCTTGGGAGAGCGCGCACGCCGTAGATGGCCGGATGCGTACGCCGACGTCCCTCACGGCTGCGGCTTTAACAACAGGCCACCTTGCTTATGGCCCCAAGGTAGCTTTAATAAATGGTGATCGCGCTGAGCAACATTTGTTCCGTTCGAAAGGAGCAGAAAATGTACAAATTAAGAGTCTTTGTGGCGTCAAGCGCGTTCACACTCGCCGCATTGATGACGTTACCCGTGTCGAGCGCTGAGCAACCGATGGCGGGCCACATATCAGTTCTACCCTCTGATCTGAAATGGTCTGATGCGCCATCGGTCGCGCCTGGCGCCCAAATCGTAGTCATTGAAGGCGACCTGAAAACTGCAAATCCGTTTACCTTTCGGCTCAAGCTACCTGCCAACTCTAAAATAGGTGTCCATACTCACCCGGTAGTGGAACGTGTCACCGTAATTTCCGGCACTTTTCACCTGGGAGTCGGCGACAAATTTGACCCCGCCAAAGCCAGGGCCTACACGCCGGGCGGTATCACGATCATGCCTGTTGGTATGCCGATGTATGTATTCACCCAAGAAGAAACTGTCGTGCAGATTCATGGGACCGGCCCGTGGGGTATCAATTTTCTCAATCCAGCGGATGACCCCAGGAAGAAGTGACCTTATCTACCTGACATTCCGACCATCACGCAGGCGTATGGGGGAGCACACGCGCCAGCCCCTGCGACCAATCTGATTTATTCCCTGACTGCACGCATTGAATGAAATCAATGCTGGTTCTCTTGAGTTCGGTTGCAACCCGAAGCGACCGGAGCTCTTCTACCCAGACTGACTGTCGCTCCCGCAGCTTGGGGCGGTGAGGAGACGTTCCCGGGTGCTCGATGATGGCCGAAAACTGCGGGGCATCGAGAACAATCGCTATTGTCAGGGCCAGCGCAAATCAGTCCGCCAAACGGAGCCAAGGGCCGGCGCAACACCGTCTAATCTGAGTGGTACGCGAGCACAAACATGTCTCACGCCTCTTACTGCAGGGGAAACGGGATGACCGGAACAACAGCGTGCCAATGCTCGTCATGGGTCCTACTCTCCCTGCTAGCCATCAACCTGGTGCTGACAGCGGGATGTTCCGGCAAAGCTGCCACGGCTCGCTATTCGGCCTCAAACATAGGCTCAAGCTGCTATGCAAAAGCGCTACCCACCGCCGGCGAGGGTGGCCTGGCTTGGGGTTCCACCTTGAACATGGCTCGCGAAAAATCCCTGGCTAATTGCATACGTTATGCCGGCCGATCCGGTGGCACGCCGGAAACCTGCCACGTGGTGTTGGCGGAGTGCAAAAATTAGAAAACGGCTCGTTAAATGGAACGAGCCGTTGTTGTGATGGTGCTTATCGGGGAAGTGCACGGATGTCAGACCGGATTCAAAGGTGGTCCGCATCAATCACGGCCTTGGCGAATGCCTGCGGATCTTCCTGCGGCAGGTTGTGGCCGATGCCGCCGCTGATCAGCCGGAACTCGTATTTACCGGTGAAGCGCTTGGCGTAATCCTCGGGGGCAGGGTGCGGCGCGCCGTTGGCATCGCCTTCGAGGGTGATGGTCGGCACGCTAATGGAAGGCGCCGTAGCCAGTTTCTGCTCTAGCGCTTCGTATTGGCTTTCGCCTTGAACCAGCCCCAGGCGCCAGCGGTAGTTGAATACGGTGATGTCGACATGGTCGGGGTTCTCCAGAGCCTTGGCGCTGCGGTCGAAAGTGGCGTCATCGAACGCCCATTTCGGCGACGCCAGTTGCCATATCAACTTGGCGAAGTCGTGGGTGTTTTTCTCGTACCCGGAGCGACCGCGGTCGGTGGCGAAGTAAAACTGATACCACCATTGCAACTCGGCCTTGGGTGGCAGCGGATTTTTGCCGGCCGCCTGGTTACCGATCAGATAGCCGCTGACCGAGACCAGCGCCTTGACCCGGCCTGGCCACAGCGCCGAGACGATGTCGGCCGAACGCGCGCCCCAGTCATAGCCACCGAGCACCGCCTGTTTGATCTTCAGCGCATCCATAAAGTCGATGACGTCACTTGCCAGCGCGGCCGGTTGACCATTGCGAACAGTTTTCCCGGACAGAAAATGCGTATCACCGTAGCCACGCGCATACGGCATCAGCACTCGATAGCCCTTTGCTGCAAGCAATGGCGCGACCTCGTCATAGCTGTGAATGTCGTACGGCCAGCCGTGCAGAAGAATGACTACCGGCCCATCGGCCGGGCCTGTTTCGGCGTACGCCACGTTCAACAGTCCGGCGCTGACATGCTTCAGCGGGCCGAACGGAGAGGGTGCCGCATGAGTGGCGCTGGCGCTGATCGTGTCTGGCGGCACAGCTGCGGTCGTTTGTGCGTGGGCCACACCGAGAGCGCTGAACAGGGTGAGCGCGAGGATCGATGAGCCGACCAGACGGCGGCGAGTTTTGCCGGTTTTGTTCTGCAGTGCCATCTTCATGCTGATGTCTCCGTTGCAAGCCGTTGGCCAGGGGTTCCGGGTGATCCCCTTCAAACCTGGCTTGCATTTGAACGCGGCGACGTATCTGGCGTGTGTCGAATCGCAGGCCATGTGAAAAGCCATGTATCAAGAGGCTAGCCAGACACACTGTGATACACGAGACGCGCGGTCGGGCCTGACACGCGGCTTACCCGGAAACGACGCCGACAGAAGGACAGATCGACCCAGTCTTGAGCCGATCTATCAATGCCGGTTAGAAGTGCCAATTATCAGCGTGAACGACACGACAGAATGGGCCCGCCAGGGTTGCATTGTGATGAGCGACGATATTTTCGGCCTTCAACGCAGGAGTGTCGGTGCAGGTATGCCCATCGGCGATCAGCACTGCATCGAACCCAAGATCTCGTGCGGCGCGGCAGGTGCTGTCGACACAATACTGGGTCTTCATTCCGGCAATAACCACGCCTTGAGATCCACAAGCTTTTAGCCGATCGGCCAGGTCAGTCATGGCGAAAGCGTTGGGGCGGCTTTTTTCGAAGATCACTTCGTCGCCTTGCAGCAGCAGTTCCTGCACCAGTTGCGTCAATGGGCTTCCAGGTTCGATAGGCGAGCCAGGCGGACCTACGTGGCGAGCAAGAAAAACCGGTGCGCCTGCTTTCCGGGCTTTGCTCAACAGGCTATTCAAAGTGTTTAGCAACGTTTCGCCAGCCCATGGTTTATCCGGGCCATGAAACAATCCAACCTGCATATCGAGAATCAACAGTGCGTACATAGTGCTTTTCCTTGCGTTTGGACCAGTGACGCAAGGGCAAAAGAAAAGGCCCTATCCATCACTGGCGGGCCTTTTGAAGTTCGTGCGTTATTGGCTCACGACACCTCTCACGACCCGCCTCGGGCGGTCGTGGTAGTGGTGGTCGAGGCAATGCGTGGCTGATTCATAGAGCTGACAGTATCTGCCCGGCACCTGGTTGGCAAGAGGGCGCATCCATGCGCCAAACGACTAGTCTTAGCGCTTGATCAGGGAAATCTTGGTTCCTTCGATGCTGATCCCGGCCATTAACCCCTGTTGGTCGAAAATGAACGCGTAGGCATCGTCTTTCACTGTCGTGCTGGACATATTCTTCGCCACCCCTTCATCAACCATTACAACGGTGGGGCCTACGCCGATTTCCCAACCCTTGGTTTTACGAACATAGTCCACGGCTTTGTCGGTCATCAGGAAAACCGCATAGCCATACGACTGGGCGCCTGCTTGCAGCCCCCAGGACCCGGTTACGGAGTTGTAATAATTCTCTACTGTCTTGCCCTTCAACAACACGCCTTCGCCATAGCTGCCACCAAACACAAGGCCCGCCTTGATGATTTTCGGGAAGACAAGAATCGCTTTGGCGTTGTGCGAAATGCTTTCAGCAAATGGCGTGGACTTGTAGAGCGTTTGTAACGCTTGCCGAGAATCGACATCCAGATCCTCGGCGGTTGCCGCACCTGCAGTGTTCAGGAAGCTCGCCGATGCCAGTGAGGCTGTCGCAAGGACGATCGATAGGAAGAACCGCATTGACTGAGTCATTTTAGTACTCCAATACGGGAGCATTGGATGTAAGTAGCCGTCAGCACCTGCCCTCGGCAGAAATCCGAGCCTGCTGACATTATCCAGCGCACCCTAAAGTGTGTGAGCTACTGGCTTCGCCCTTGAATGAAGCAGGCCAGAGGCCTTTTATCATTGGCGATGTCATCACTTGCTTTGACCGCTGTGTATGGGCCGGGTTCGTCGTCCGTTTTCGGAAGAGAGCAAGAGCTATTCTTCCGCTTCATAAAGGCTGTCATTCAATAGCGATTGATCCTCTTCGGCGTATGCCGACTGCAGGTCGCGTTCCGGGATTTCCCAGATGATCAATTTTGGCGGTGTTTCCTTGAAGGCCGGGTTGTTGAGGTAGCTGTTTGCGGCGCCGGAGAAAGCGCCCCCATCTTTTGCGAAATTACCCACCGGGGCTCCCAGCGCCTGTTGCAGGAACCCTGCGAAGTTCGAGTTGCGCGAAAATGAGGTTCCGATCAGAGCGGTGTTGGGTAAGTCGGTATCGCCAAAGAGGTCTCCTTCATTGTCAGGGCTGTCGGCCGACACGTCGGGAATTTCGCGGATGCTGGTCTGGGCGATCCATTCGGGTGTGGGTTGCCATTCAAGCGGCAGCCAGTCGATGCCCGCCAGGTGCACCAGATCGCCGGGCCGTATGGCGAGCGGGGCGTGACTTTCGTTGAACGATCGGCGTGGTGTTGCGGTGATGCCCAGGGTTTTCAGGTGCTGCGCGATAGCTTCGGCTGCAGCCTTGGCGCCGGATTCACTCCAGTGCGTATCGGTACGCAAATAGGCTTGGGGTCCTAGTGGCGCCAGTGCACCGGTCAGGTCCAGATTCGCCAGCCTGGCCACATTGAGCTTCGCCGTCCAGGACTGGATGCGTTCTTCGAAAGACGCCGGGCGATGCAGTGAGCAACGTTGTGCAGAAGCGATGCGGCTCTTGTCTGGAACGATGACCACCAGCAAGCTGATGTGTCGTTGAGAGAGCTGTTCTTTCAGATCGATCACGGCCTGCAGCTTGGCATCGGCATTACGTTGCGCTTGATGATTGACCTTTAGCTCATCGGCCAGAAACAACCAGTCAGTGCATCCTGAACGAACCCTGGGCCCCGTGTCGTTGAGCAGGAGCCAACTGGCACCGCGTTCCAGCTTGGCGAACGTGGTGGGGAAGGCAGCTTTCGACAGCTCCTTGGCGATTTGATGAGTGATAGCTCCGTCAAGAATCTGCGTCGCCGATAATTTCGGTGGCAGCGGCTCTATTTGCCCTGACCCGATCAGCCAGCCAGAGGACAGCAGCCCGACGAACAGGAATATCAGCAGCGATGCGCCTGCCAATGGATTGGTGCGTGCGACCGGATCGTCAGGTTGAGCAAGCGTAATGGTGTGCTCTGGCGTCTTCATCAGAATTGAAAGTACAGAAAGGGTACGGTTTCGCGACTGGCGGTCAGGGCGAACGACAGCATGAAACCGACAATGGGCCAAAGGGCGGCGGGGTAGAGCGCTATGCCGACCCGGTGTTTTTCAGCGTAAGGGCGTAGCAGCGGTGCGACGATACCTAGCACACCCAACACGCCCGCGAGGCCATGTACCGGACGCAAGGTCGCGGACAGTTCCTCACTGAGGGCGATGCCCTGCAGCCCGAACTGTCCGGCATACAGGCTCAGTGCACTGTGAAAGTCGGGGGCGCGGAACAGTGTCCATGCCAGGCAGACAAACAGCAGTGTCAGCCCATGGGAAAGCACGGGCGGTACAGGGGGCAGGGAGGAGCGGTTCCACGCACGATCGACACACAACGCAATGCCATGGGCGCAGCCCCACAGTAGATAATTCCAATTGTCACCACCGTGCCAGAGGCCGGCGATAGCCATGATCAGGAACAGGTTGCGATAGGTTTTCCAGGGGCCGTTGCGATTGCCACCCAGCGGGATATACAGATAGTCACGCAACCAACTGGACAACGACATGTGCCAGCGGCGCCAGAAATCCTGGATGCTGTTGGCCAGATAAGGGTGGTTGAAGTTCTCCGGAAAGTGGAAGCCCAGCATCAGTCCCAGACCAATGGCCATGGAGCTGTAGCCGGCGAAGTCAAAGAACAGTTGCAGGGAGTAGGCCAGGCAGCCCAGCCAGGCGTCAGAAAAACTGGGGTTCTGCACACTGAACGCCACGTCGACCACGGGCGACAGGGTGTCGGCCACCAGGACCTTCATACACATCCCGAGCATGAACCGGCGTGCACCCAGCGAAAAATTTTGCAGGTTGAAGGAACGCCGATGCAACTCGCGCCGGACCCAGTCATAACGAATGATAGGGCCGGCGACCGAATGGCCGAACATCGAAATATAGGTCGCGTAATGGATGAAGCTGCGCTCGACCGGCACGGTGCGACGATGCACATCCACCAGGTAGGAAATCGCCTGCAGCACGACAAACGACAATCCGGCCGGCATGATCACCCGTTGCCAGGACAGGGGCGCGGCTCCGGACCAGACCATCGCTTCGTTCAATGTGCCGGCGACAATGTTGGCGTACTTGTACCAGCAGAGCATTGCTGTGTTGAGCACGATCAGGGCCACAAGTATTCGCACACGGCCTTTGCTCTCCTGCCGCCAGGCATCAATCAATAAGCCACCCACCCATGCGGTGATCGTCAGCATCACATGCACAGCGAGGAATCGTGGGCTCAGCCAGCCATAAAACAGCCAACTGCCGATCAGCAGCGTGACATTACGCCAGGCTGCCGGGGACAAGGCATAGGCGCACAGGAACAGCGGCAGGAACAACGTCAAAAATTCGAGAGAGGCAAAAACCATGGGGTGACGCCATCCGATCAGTGGGCCAGGACGTCAGTCGCGAGCAACAGGTACGGGCCATTTGCGCCAGGCAACAGCACGACGCTGTAGCGCTCGCCGGCCTTGAGCTGACCGAGATCAAGCGGTGCACCTACCTCGGTTTGGGCGCACACCAACTGAACCGAAAGGCTGACCGGGTTAATCGCGCGGCGTTGCACACTGGCGCTGGCCACATCCTTGAACAATTCAGCATTCACCCGCGAAGCGCGCAACCCGGCCCGGGGGCAAGCAGCATCGGCGTTGATAAACGCCAATGAGGCTCTCAAGCTATTGAAATCTTCGGGCTGCTCGCGGATGACGACAGGACGCATGCCCTCAGCGCTGTCCGGCAATGCAATCACGGTCGCGAATTCTCCGGCCAGGACCTGGATGTCCAGCGGCTGGCTTTTGCCGCCGCGTTCCAGGGTGCCCTTGATCGGCTTGCTGGCGGGGACCGAGAGGTAATCGGACACGGCATTGCGGCCTTCGAGCCGCAGATTTGCCCGAGAATTCTCGGCCAGTATTTGCAATGGTTGGTCGGCGGCGTTGATGAAGCGCAGGAACGCCGAGTCCTGGTCCGGCCCCGTCGGGTACAGAGCAATCTCAGCGCCCTGGGCCTGCAGGCTCAGCAGCAAGGACAGGGCAGCGGCCAGCTTTGTTCGAGTCATTTTCCGGCTCCTTTGCTGGCGAGGCTGGCGGCGGGCAGTTTGGCCAATGCAGTGCCGATGGCGGTGCCCCAGGATTGATAACCGGCAACGGTGAAGTGCTGCCCATCGGTGGTCACCCATTGCCCGGGTTTGGAGAACGCCAGCGAATCGATGTAGGTGCAAGGCGCAACATTGGCGGCCAGAAATTGGGACATCAAATGGGTGCGTAGATCATTTTTCTGGTACATGCCGCCCGCTTTGCCCCAGGCCGGGCCTACCCAGGCACAACGCGTGCCGGTGGCAGCGATAGCCTTGGCCAGGCCGGTGATGCTTTGCCAGGCCCAGGCTTTCGGAAATACCGGTTTGTCATAGGACGCCATGGTGTCACCGATGACCAATACCACGAGGTCCGGTTTGTCGGCCGCGATCAGGTCCTGGATCGGTGTGGTACTCGCCTCGCGGCCCTTGATCACTATTTTGTCATTGCCTTTGCGCTCGGCACCGCAGTCGACCTTCTTGCTGATCAGCCAGTCGGACGCGCTGGCACCACAGGCGCCAATGGAATGAACGAGCGCGCCTTGACGAGTCAGGTTGTCGTGCAAGGGCTCCAGCAAATGATCCGCAAGGCTCATATGACTCTCCCCAAGAACAAGCAGAGTGAGGCCGGCGAGGGCAGAAGTGGGCATCGAAAGCTCCAGAATGATCAGTTGGAATAAGGTGAGGTGTAGGGGCTGACCGGCAAGCTCATGGGGCCGCTGATATCCTCGAAAAGGTAGCGCAACGACAAGGCACCGCTGACTTGCTGGTAATCGCGGGCGTTGTCCAGGCCCAGGTTGGCGCCCAGCAGGAAGTTCGAAGCGACCTTGTATTCAGCCGCCGCGGCAACGCTGTAGCCGATCCCGGTTTTGTTTTGCCCTTCGTAGCGCAGGCCCGAGGCCGCTTGCATGGCTTTGTCGTTGGGGAAATAGTCGGCGCTGTCCTGCTCGAAATGCTGCACGCCGACCGAGCCCTTGACTTGATACGTCAAGCGCCCGGTGCGTTGTGCCCAGGTCACCGGAATGCCCAGGGCGAAGAACGTCTGCGGGCTGAAATAGCCGCCATGGCCGTAGGTGAAAAAGTCCTGATTGTTGGCGTAGCTGATGCCGGTCATGCTCAGGCCGACGGTCAGCTTGCTGTCCGTTGCATTTTGCAGGTACCAGTAGACACCGCTGCCCAGTTCACTGCGGTTGTTGGACTGGACATGGTTGCCCAGCAGTTGGTGCCAGGAGGCGTAGCCATAGACGCCGACTTCGTTGTCGTCATAGCTCAACTGAGCACGCCCGCCGTTGGCGCTCACGCCGCCCCAGGACTGCCCGCTGCGTTTGTCCGTGGTGCCGGCAAACGAGGTGACGCTATCAGTCACCGGACGCCGGGAAACGCTCACGCCGTAACGGACATTAGAGGTATCGCTTACCGGACGATCAATGCTGATGCCGCCGGTGGCTGTGGTGTATTTGAAGCCGAGCGGGGTGGTGCCGAGATCGGCTTTGAGCCCATCCGCGGGCCGTTGAATGGCGACAGAAAGGCCGACACCCTCGGCTTTTTGCGATCCGACGCCGTCGCTCCGTGCACCGCTACCGAAACGCTGAAGTGCCTCGCCGCTGGCACTGCCGGCGTTCAGCGAGACCGGCGTCACGCGCAGGGCAACGCGGCTTTCATCCAGCGGAATATTGATTTCCAGCGGTGTTTCAATATCGGTCAGTTTGCTCAACCCCGACTCACTGTCGTTGCTGCGAATGCTCACGCCCTGGGTGACGTAGGCACTGCGCTCCTGAAGGATTTTATTCAGCGCCAGTTGCGCGGGGCTGATGTCCTCGCTCACCAGTGCTGCGCGCGGCAGCTGCGACTCGAATGCATTGCTCGCCTGCTGCGGCCTTGGCGGGGCGTCGATGCCAAAAGGGGTCTGAGACCTCACGCTGCCCGGCATCTCCTGAACCGGTGGCGGGATCGCTGCCAGCAAGGTGTCGCGACTGACCTCGCTACGTGGACCCGACACACCGGCAAAAGGGTTGGGCGCCACCGTCGAACCGGCCAGTTGGCCGCCCTGGCTTCTGCGTTTCTCGCTCTGTTCAATGGCCACCGCTTTGCGCAGCAGATCGGTCGCCGTGCCGGTCTTGCCCATGTTCTGATAGAGGCGGGCGGCCTCTGTCAGCGTTTGAGGGTTGCCGGATTCAGTCTTGAGCAGCTGTTGCAGTGCCTGTTCGGCAAAGGCAGTGTCATGTGCCAACACCGCCGCGTCGGCGGCACCCAACAGCAGTTGCGGGTCGTTTGGCTGACGTTGTAACAGCGGTTTGTAGAGTTCGAGGGCTTTTGCCGTGTCGCCGTTGGCCGAGTACATCCGCGCCAGCGCCGCGACGGCAGCGCTGTCACCGGGACGTTGCGCCAGTGCGGGCGCTAGCGTGTCATAAGCGCTGGCCAGATTGCCTCGTTCACGCAGCTGGTCAGCCTGGCGGATGCGATAGAGATAGAGCAGGTCGTCGAAACGCTTGCGGGCCGGGGCGTTCAAGGGCCTGTTCTGAAGGTCGCGCAGAATCTCGTTGACCTGTGCGTCTTCTCCGGTTTTAAGCAGGACAGCGGCGTATTGCAGGATGAAGTCCGCCGAGGGCGCCGTGGTGTTCTGCAGCTGACCGCGCATGAGGGCCAGTGCACGGGTCGGCTCGCCGATGTCGACATAGGCCGAGGCCAGGCTCGCCGTGCGGTCCGGACTGTTGTTGGCCATCGGCTGAATACGATCGAGCAAGGTCAGGGCTTCCTGGCGCTGTCCGCGCTTGCCCAACTCGATCGCCTGGCTGAGTTGCAGGTTGAGGCTGACATCCGCGGCCAGCGCTTCCATGTCCGGGGTGCGCTGGTCGGGGCGCAAGCGCCCCAACGTTGTCTGGGCGGCTTTCCACTCACCCATCTGGACCGACAGCAAGGCGCTGACGTAAAGCGCATCGGCATTGTCGGGGTGGGCCTGGAGCATGGTGTTGATCAGGTCCCGAGCCTTTTGCGGTTCGCCCATCGCCAGGTTCAGGCGGGCCAGGGCGAAACGTGTCCAGACGTTGTCCGGTTCGTAGCGCAGCGCGTCTTGCAAGGCGTTGCGTGCAGCGGGCAGGTCGTTGCGTTGTTCGGCGAGGGCGGCCAGTTGCGTCGCGCGCAAGGCTTGCAGGCGCGCGGACTGGCCGATCTTTGCCTGTCCGGTGGCGGGCAGGCTGTTGATCAGTTGCAGGGCTTCATCATTCTTGCCGCTCTTGAGCAGCACATTGACCAGCCCTTCCAGTGCTTGAGGGGCGTCGCGGCGCAGGTTCAAAATCTGCCGATAGTTGCGCTGAGCGTCATCGAACTGGCCCGCGCTGGCCTGGATATCCGCCAGGGCGAGGCGAGCGTCGACCCCGTTCGGATTCAGCCGCAGGGCCTGGTTTACCAAGACTTGTGCCTGGGCTGTCTGGCCTTTGGCCTGGGCGTCGCGGGCCTGCTGCAACGCCGACCAGTAGCGCACTTCGTTCAACGCAACTTGCCAGTGGCTGCCGTCGTGTTGTCGCGTGGCCTGATTCAAGAGCTTTTCCGCTTCGGCCAGTCGGTGTTGCTGCTGGCGAACAACCCCAAGGCCGCCCAGCGCGTCAGCATCATCGGGCCGGGTTTTCAAGCGAGCTTGAAAAGCCTGTTCGGCGGTGGCCTGATCGCCTTCTTTGAGCGCCTTCAGACCGCGCGCGACTTCGGCGGGCGGTTGCCATTCGTTGCTGGCCGTCGTTGCCACCTGTTGCTTGCCCTTGTTCATCTGCGCCCGGATTTCCACGTCATCCGGATGCGTCTTGAGGTACGCCTCGAACAACGGCACTTGTGTCGGATTGGGCGGACCGATCCAGGTCAGCGCCAGGCGCCAGCTTTCGTCGGCATCACCGGCAATGTCGGCACGCTGGGTCAGCGCGGCCAGGGCGCGGATGCCCTCGGCACGGCTGTCTTCTCGGCGGACCAGATGCTTGGCGTAAAACAGCGCGACGATCGAGTCGTTGGGCATTTCCCGCTGCAAGCGCTGAAACCCGCTGCGTGCTTCGGGCCAGTCAGCCTGATTGAACGCCAGGTTGTTGTAATACTCTCGGCCGATCACGCCTTGAGGGGGATTACCCCCAAATAACCCACGAAACACGGCGGTTGCCTTGTCGCGCTCGCCGGCATCGACAAGGCGGCGGGCTTCTTCCAGGCGTTGCTGGTTTAGCGGTTGTGCCAGGGCGATGTCCTGTGCCAGTTGCAGTGCCTGGCGGGGCACTGGCTGGAGTGCCTGCAGGCGGGCGAGGTATTGCTGCGCTTGCTGGGGCTTTTGCTGCTGCACACCGATCAGGCCCAGACCATACAGCGCATCGATCTGGGTGGGGTCCAGTTGCAGGACTTTGAGCCAGACTTCCGTCGCGCGTTGAGGGTTTTTGTGCAACTGCCAGTACTGTCCCTGCCCGATGAGTAATGTCTGAGGCGTCGGGCTTTGCGCGTGGACAGCCGAGGCTGTCAACGCGCTCATCACGGCGATGGTTAGCGTGCGGTGATGCGCGTGCATGCGGTCTCCCAGGAGAGTTTCAGTGTTCCGTCTTCCCGGAATCGATAGTGTTTATCTGCCCAGCCGAACGCGAACAGGCTGAGCATGAAGTTGTAGTAGCGAGGCGGGCCTGCACTGGCATCGGGTCTGGCCAAGGCCTCGCGCAAGTCTTGCTCGGCGCGCTGGCGCAGTACGAGGGCGACGTCGGATTGGCCCTTGGCATGAAAGTAAGGAATCAGTGCCGCGCTGAATCCGAAAGGGCTCTGACCCTGAACACTGCCTTGCAGAACCTGAACGGTTTCCGGCGGCCGACCAGTCGCGGCAGTGAGGCGGGCCATGCCATCGAGCTGTTTCAACAGGGGCGCCGCCAGCGGTTCCCTGACGTCGCTCATGCCCAGCCAGAGGTAGACGCGAATGGCGTCGTAACTCCCCGTCTCACCTTTGATCGGGTCGCTGACGAAGCCGCCGGTTTGGGCTGAGGTGCCCTGATAACCGACCCAGTCAGCCACGAAGCCGTGGGGGCTTGATTGGCTGATCATCGTCGCCGTGTTATGGGCAATGGCTGGCCAAGGGCCGGAAGGTACTTCCTTGGCCAACCGCCGCAACACGGGAAGTGGCAGGTAACTGGGGTTCAGCCGCCAGAGCGGACCGGGCTGGATGAAGCCTTCTGGCCCGGGCAGTAGCATCGGGCCCAGCCCGGGCAGATCAACGACCAGCTGCGCTTCGATGGTTGCCATGAGCCGCAGAGCGTCCTGGCGATAGTCCGGCCGATGCCACAGGCGTGCGGCTTCGAGCAGGGCGTAGGCGAACCACAGGTCGGCGTCGGAGGCGGAGTGGCTGTCTTGCAAGCGCCATTGACCGTCTGCGCCTTGCCCCCATAACCAGCCCGGCAGGCGTGTACCAATGGCGGACCCGGCGAGGTTTGCGGCGGTCCAGCGCCACACTTTGTCGAAGCGTTGCGGGTCATTGCCGATAAGGGCGAAGAGCATGCCGTAGGATTGACCTTCCGACGTACTGTGGTTGTTCTCCAGGCTGGACTCCAGCACCCGGCCATCGGCCTGGACGAAGCGCGATGCATAGGCGTGCCATAGCGGCCATGCCGGCTCCCCGCAAGGGGGGCGGGCCGCCATCGCGGGCGTCACCAGCGCCAGTGCCAGCAAAACGCTCAATCCGCGCAGGTACTGACGAAGTGACCTGTCCCGACAGTCCATGGCCGACGGCGGCATGCGCGGCTTACTGACCAAGACGACGTTTGGCCCGCATGCGCAGGGACAGGTAGGCCAGCGAGACCAGCAACAGGACCCCGGTCAGCGTGAACAGTACGAGTGCCCATACGTTTTGCGAGAGGTACCACTGTACAAAGCGAAACGGACCCAAGCGCCCGACGTAGTAATCCTGTTCGGCGACCAACGACTCAACGTGCTTGCCCTTGATCGCCACCAGACTGCCTTGCAGTGTGTGGCCGTTCGCGTCGCTGCTGAGCAAGGCATCCGTCACCTCGGCAAGACCACTGGGCCGCGCACTGGCGATGAACACCACGCTGCGTCCGCTCTTGAGCGGTGATTCGAATCCGGTCAGATAAGAACTGCCGTCCTCAGCGGAGAACCTGAGGCTGTTACGCGCCTTGCGCAGATTGCTTTGCGTATCCGGGCTGACCCAGTTGCGTACGCGCAAGGGCAGGTCCGACAGCTCGACGTATTGTTCATCGCCTTCAGTCCTGGCCGGCAGCAGGCTCTGCCATTGCTTGAGCAGGGGTTGGTTATTGCCTGAGGCGAGAACCAGCAAATCCCGATCACGTTGCTCGGCCAACTGGTCGGCATGGACCACTTTCAGGCCGGTGGCCGGGTAGCCGGTGGAATCGCCAAAGCGACCGAGCAGGGTCAGGTAGGCGCTGAGGTCGGCCGGGCCCGGGTCATTGGGCAGGATCACCGAGGTTTCAGAAAGATCGGCCATGCGCGTGAACGGAAAACCACTGTCCTTGAACACACCAAGATTGGGCATGGCCATGAAGTGGTCGTAATGGCTGACGTCCAGCGTTGAGTCCGGGTCAATCGCACCGCGCATGTTGTCGATGATGATGTCGCGGCAGTCGCCCTGCTTGATGTAGTCATACATAAAGCGAAATTGCAGGCGCGATTGCAGGGCTACCGAGTTGAGCGGCAACAGCATGCGCGATGTGCGGGCCAGGCTGTCGTCGGTTTTGAGCATCGCCAGCAGGCTGTCGCTGTTGCCGAGCTTCTCGATGGAAGGCAAGTCGATCGACTTGATGAACGTGTCGTTGAAGCTGACCAGCAACGAGGAGTTGGTAGCAACCGGTTGGGGCGTATAGCGGTACTTCAAATCCAGTTGCGCGCCGGGCTCACGCCAGTTGAACAGGTCTGGTGGCAAACGCAGGGCCACCGTCATTTGCCCAGGGTTGTAACCCGACACGTTGAGCTCGGCAGCTTTGGCCAGTTCACCCAGGCGTACCGGGCGATCAGAGGGCAACCAGTTGGGCGCATCATAGGGCTGGCGTGGCTTGATCGCGTCGATGCGATCAATCGCCACACTTTGCCCCGAAAAGGCCGAGCCGCCGAGTGCCAGCGCAGTGGCGGCGATTTTCAGATCAGCGCCATCACGCCCGGAAACGATCAGCAGCTTGCCTTGAGGGTCATTCGGGTTACTCACCATCGTCAATCGCGGGCCGGTGACCTCTTTGATTTTGAGGCCACTCAACGTCGCTGCTTCGCTGCTGCTGACAAACACCACGGCGTTGCCAGTAGTCGGCAGCTGGGTGAGATTGACCGGAAAAGTCGCGCCACGGTAGCTGGCCAGGGCGCCGAACCAGGAAGACAAAATACCGGCGGCCTCCAGCTCGGAGGTGTCAGGACGTGAGATGAACACGAAGGGCAGCTTCAAGGGCAAGGCGTCTCGTGGATCGAACAAGGGCAGCGGCAACGCGGAAAGATCGTTGGGCTGCGGCACCGAGGACACCTGGAGACTCAACTGGCTGGCGTTATCGATCCTGGCCCACAGACTGGAGTGCAACGGGTCTTCGCATTGCATCGTGTAGTGACCGATGAACTGCAGGCTGAGCCGGTTGAACTCGGTAATCATCTGCGGCGGGATCTGCACGGTCCGGGTCTGCAACCCGCCGGCGTCTTCCTTGGGCAGGGGCAGGCTGGCGGCCACTTGATCGTTAACCAATACGTTGATCTGCGAAAGGTCGGCCAGCAGTGCCGGTGAGTAGCTGTACTGCAGCGTGACCTGCGCCGCCGTCACGACTTCATCGGCACGCACATCGAAGTTCACACTGTCCGTTGCCTCCACACCTTTGAGGGTCATCGAATAGTTCTTTCCTAGTTCCTTGAGCGTGCGCGTGTAGCTGTTGGTCGGCGCATCGGTCAGCGGCGACGGTGCGATCGTCGCCGTTGTGGCACTGGGTTGGGCGGCAACACTCAAGGCCACAGCACTCCCGCCCAATAGTGTGCAGGCGATAAACAGGAATGAGCGGCGAGGTGTAGAGGTCTGGCGAGAGGAACAGTTCAAGATCGGTGCATTTCCGCGATAGGGTCGATAGATGATGGCGTGTTCGAACGTTTGCGCAGCAGCGCCTGACCATCTTTAAGGGTGGCCTTGAACAAGCGGAGAATGGCGCGCAGACCGATGCGGCTGACGTCCCTCAGGGCCGACATAGGGGCGTCGGGGCGACCGTTACCCCACGTGCTGGCCCAGGTATCGGCGCGTGAAAACGTGAGTCGCACCAGTTCACTCTGCAGACGCAGGGGCATGGCATCGAATTGCACGCCGGCCACATTGCCGTGGCTGAATATCGCCGTTACAGGAAAGAGGCTGGAGGGCGGCGTGCGCAGAATGCTGAGTTGCAGCGTCTCCTGGGGGCAGAGTCGAATATCGCCTGGCAGGTTGAGACCTACGCCATTCTGCGAGAAATTCTGGGTGGTGCAATCGAACCACGTGCCATCTTGACGGTAGACGCGCACGGGCAGATCGGCGGGGACCCTGGGTTCGGTGCGTACCTGGGAGGACTCAGTGGCAACCGCGACCGCGGTGCTGACGATGATGATGTTGTAGAGGGTCCAGGCCAGATTGATCAACAAGGTAGCGACCTCGGCCGAATCACTCCCGATCAGTTTCACCGAGCCGATCACCAAACCGAGCATGTTCAAGGTCAGCAACACGATGTAGGGGCGCGCGAGCTTCCAGTCGAAATAATCGTTTTTGATGGTGCCGCCCTTATCGGTCACGTTGAACGTTCCCAGTGACGGTTTGATCAGGGCGAGCAGCACGGGTCGCATGATGTACCAGGCCAAAACCGACTCATAGACTTCGTTCCAGAACGAATGACGAAATCGCCCCTGGATGCTGGAGTTGGTCAGGCTGGAATGGAAAATATGGGGCAGGACATAGACCATCACCATCAACGCCGAAGCGTGGAATATCTGCGCGTCGAAAATCAGGTAGGCCAAGGGCGCGGTCAAGAACACCAGGCGAGGCAGGCTGTAGAAAAAATGCATCATGGCGTTGAGGTAACAGATGCGCTGGCCCAGATTCAGGCCTTTGCCAAGCAGCGGGTTGTCGGTGCGAAAAATCTGCGCCATGCCCCGCGCCCAACGTACGCGCTGACGGATGTGGCGAGAAAGGTTTTCCGTGGCGAGGCCGGCTGCTTGTGGAATGGCAAGGTAGGCAGTATTGAACCCCCGGCGATTGAGCTTGAGCGCGGTGTGCGCATCCTCTGTCACGGTTTCGGTGGCGATGCCGCCGACTTCCAGCAGATGAGTGCGCCGCATGACGGCGCAGGAGCCGCAGAAGAATGTTGCGTTCCAAAGGTCGTTGCCGTCCTGCACCAGACCGTAGAACAACTCACCTTCGTTGGGGACCGAGCGAAACGTATCGAGGTTTTTTTCGAATGGGTCGGGTGAGTAGAAAAAATGCGGCGTTTGCAGCAATGCAAGGTTTGGATCCTTGAAAAACCAGCCCATGGTGACTTGCAAAAAGGAGCGGGTGGGGACGTGGTCTGCGTCAAATACGGCAATGAACTCGCCATCGGTCACTTTCAGCGCCTCATTGAGGTTGCCGGCCTTGGCATGCTGATTGTTGTCGCGGGTGATGTAGTTGACACCAATCTGTTCGCAGAAAATCCGGAATTCTTCCCGACGTCCGTCATCGAGTACATGCACACGCAACTTGGCTTCGGGCCAGTCGATGGCTTGGGAGGCGAGCACCACCAGTTTCACGATGCTCAATGCTTCGTTGTAAGTGGGTATGAAGATGTCGACCGTTGGCCATTGATCGGGCGCCTGCTGCAAAATCTGTGGCTTGCGGTGTAGCGGCCAGGCCGTCTGGACATAGCCGAATACCAGGACAAGCAAGGCATACAGCTCGGCCAGGACCAAACCGTAGCCAAATACGGCATCCTGCCACCTGTCGAAATCCAGCGTGTCAGACAGGCGCCAGTACATATAACGTAACGATGCGATCAACGAGAGGGTGATCAGGGTCAGGATCGCCAGTCGCCCGGCTTGTTTGCGAATGATCAGGCTGACGATGAAACACGCGGCGGCAAATGCTGCCTGGGAATACAGATCAAGCGGAGCAGTAAGGATGCCCAGCGCGAACAATGCCGCAATCAGCCCGGCCGTGATTTTCAGGGCTTGGCGATAGCGCTCGGGCCATCGGTTGAAGCGAGCCTGGAACGTATCCAGTAGCCCTTGCAACCGCCAGGTCTTTGGGGAGGGGGCATTGAACTGAGCGGTCATGGCGCAACGTGCTCGTCGGTAGCATCCAGGAGAAGCAAGGCGCGAACCGCGCGCGCGAGCGAAAGGATGTCCTGACAGCCAATGGAATCCGGTGCGTGCTGCAGAGGATCCCGGTTGTAGGCCAGCGATTCGTTGAGTTGATGATCGAGTCGTATCGTCCTGATCAGATCACTGCCGAGCCGGCGCTGGAGCAGCAGACTCATGTCCTGGCTGAACGAACGCGAACCATCCTGTTTGTTAAGCACATACCTGTGACGTTGTGCATGTCTTCGAGTGGTTTCCAGCCACTGCGCCATGGTGTCCAGCGCCAAATAGGAGGCGGCGTCGGCAACGGTGATGACGAGCACCAGATCAGCGGCATCCAATGCCTGTTGTGAATAGACGTTTGCGCCTGAAGGGGTGTCCAGGATCACAGTATCGTTTTCACCGAGATTCATCGACACCAGGCGCTGGTTCAGCCAGTCGGTATCGTCAAGCATCTGCTGCTTGAGCGATCTGCGATCATTGACGCTGCCCGTGCCAAAGGGCAGGAGCTCGCTGTCGCCATAGCCAGGCTGATAATGGGCGTTCCAGTCGGCATCGGGCTGTTTCAGCTGGATCAGTCCAGGCCCCTGTCTAAGGGTGCCCAAGTGACTGGACAGGGCGTTCTGAGGGTCCAGATCAATCGCGATGGTTCGCCCGCCAAGGCGCCCGAGAGCCTTGGCCAGCCCGGCTGCGACAGTGCTTTTACCCACGCCGCCGTTGGCCGAAACGATAGCGATGACCTTTGCCTTGGTCTGCTTGCGAGGCGCTGGCAGACCGTCTCGACGAATCTGGTTCAGTTCGCGCAACAGTTCGCTCAATCGCTGGTGGTCACCGGTTACGGAGGCAGTCGTTGACTCGCTCGGCAACGGGGCTGTTTTCGGTGAAGGCAGCGAGATGACAACGTTTTTTGCACGTTTCACCGGCGGGCCGATCAGTAATAAGGGGGGCGCGGGCTCGTCAAGTAGAAGCACGGCGGTAATTGCTTGAGGCAGCGCTTCGCTTGAATCTTGCTCAGCGATCGATGTGACAGGTGGTGTCAGGTTGTCTTTGAAGTCTTTATAGTTGGGTTGTATTTCCTGGTAACTACCTGCGGCTTCGCCAAAACTTGCAAAAAGCCTAGTGACGTCATCTACATAGTTCATGCGTTATACCGGGAATTAAATAACTCAGGAATACAGAGTTTATTAACCTGACAAGGTCGGTGCTTTGTTGGATGATGGCAATGTGGCGCCATCATCTGGCGTCTGTGTCTGAGTGTCAATGGTTGTTATAAAAAGTCAGTGACGGTTATTGAAGGCCCTTGTTTGAGGTGTTTGATGCACATTGGCCAACCAGGTTGAACGCCATGAGCCTTGGGCTAGAGGCTGCGCTGGCGGACGCGACTTGAACGCTCGGGAGTTTTTTCATGTTGGCGAATTGGCGAGTGCGCCATGTTAAAAGAGTTCTCCTGATGGTGTCATTGAAGTGTGTGATAACAGACGGAAAGTGTTGTGCAGTTTAAATGATGGGCGTGTATTTACTTATTAGGCAGGCTGTCAATGAAGTCGGGGTTGTTGCTGGTTTAAGCAGTGGCGGGTCGGGAGGTCGATACTGTGTTGGTTATTTCTAATCGAGGTTCGACTTATAAGTTTTTTAACCAGGCTATGGATGAAGAAACTGCTGCGAGAGCCTGTTCGCGATACTTTCCGCCGACATCAACCTATTTAGCAAGTCAGGGAGGGTTATATTTATCGTCTGTATCTGGGTGGCGCTGTCAGTGCGGGTGCGTGTCATACAGAGAGTCGTACGCTGCGTCTGATCCTCTACCGGAATAATCAAACAGGCTCCCGGATCCAGTTCAGGACAACACAGCGAATTGGGCGTTCTGCTCTTTCGATATGCAGTCAGTGAGGGCACAATGCGCATCCTTTTTTTGGCTAGCCTTGCCGGAGGCCTCGAAATGATCAAGACGCCGTACTACCTCATCGACAAACAAAAGCTGCTGGCGAACATGCAGAAGATCGCTTATGTGCGCGAACAGTCCGGGGCAAAGGCCCTGCTGGCACTCAAGTGCTTCGCCACCTGGTCGGTGTTCGACCTGATGCAGCAATACATGGACGGCACCACGTCGTCTTCGCTCTATGAGCTCAAGCTCGGTCGACAGAAGTTCGCTGGCGAGACCCACGCCTACAGCGTGGCCTGGGCCGACGACGAGATCGAGGAGATGCTCGACAACTGCGACAAGATCATCTTCAACTCCATCGGTCAGTTGCAGCGCTACACTGAAGCTTCAGCAGGCAAGGTGCGCGGTCTGCGGGTCAATCCGCAGGTGAGCAGCTCGGATTACCTGCTAGCCGATCCGGCGCGGCCATTCAGCCGTCTGGGCGAGTGGGATCCGGTGAAGATCGAACAGGTCATCGAGCAGATCTCGGGCTTCATGTTCCACAACAACTGCGAGAACGCCGACTTCGGCCTGTTCGACCAGATGCTGTGCACCATCGAAGAGCGCTTCGGCCATCTGCTGCACAAGGTCGAGTGGGTCAGCCTGGGCGGCGGCATTCACTTCACCGGTGAAGGCTACGCGATCGACGCGTTCTGCGCGCGGCTCAAGGCCTTTTCGCAAAAATACGGCGTGCAGGTCTACCTGGAGCCGGGCGAAGCCGCCATCACCCAGAGCGCGTCGCTGGAAGTCACCGTGCTCGACACCCTCTACAACGGCAAGCACCTGGCCGTAGTGGACAGCTCCATTGAGGCGCACATGCTCGATCTGCTGATCTATCGCCTGAATGCCAAGCTGGCGCCCAGCGAAGGTGAACACACCTACATGGTGTGCGGCAAATCCTGCCTGGCCGGCGATATTTTCGGCGAGTATCAATTTGATCGTCCCTTGGCGATCGGCGATCGGCTGTCGTTCATCGACGCAGCGGGTTACACCATGGTCAAGAAGAACTGGTTCAACGGCCTGAAAATGCCGTCCATCGTAGTGAAACAACTCGACGGTAGTGTCGAGGTGGTTCGTGAGTTTGGTTACAACGACTACATGTCCAGCCTTTCGTAAGCTGGCAGAGAAGGAGAGAGAGAAAAATTGAAGAAGAACGTACTTATCATTGGTGCAGGAGGTGTCGCCAAGGTGGTGGCCCACAAGTGCGCGCAGCACAACGATGAACTCGGTCGTATTGCTATCGCGTCGCGCAACATCTCCAAATGCCAGGCCATCATCGACAGCGTCAAGGCCAAGGGCAGCCTCAAGCAGCCCGCCGACATCAAGGCCTTCTCGCTGAATGCTCTGGACGTCGAGGCGACCAAGGCGCTGATCCGTGAAACCGGATCGCAGATCGTCATCAACGTTGGTTCCGCCTTCCTCAACATGTCGGTATTGCGTGCCTGTATCGATACCGGTGCGGCCTACCTGGACACCGCCATTCACGAAGAGCCGGGCAAAGTCTGCGAGACGCCGCCCTGGTACGGCAACTACGAGTGGAAGCACCTCGAGGAGTGCAAAGAGAAGAACATCACCGCCATCCTCGGTGTGGGCTTCGACCCGGGTGTGGTCAACGCCTATGCAGCGCTGGCGCAGCAACAGTATTTCGACCGTATTGATTCGATCGACATTCTCGACGTCAATGCCGGTTCCCATGGCAAGTATTTCGCCACCAATTTCGACCCGGAAATCAACTTCCGCGAATTCACCGGACAAGTGTGGAGCTGGCAGAACAGTCAGTGGACCAGCAACACGATGTTCGAAGTCAAACGCACCGACGACCTGCCGGTCGTAGGGGCGCAGAATCTGTACCTGACCGGCCACGATGAAGTGCACTCCCTGTCGAAGAACCTCGGCGTGCCCAACGTGCGTTTCTGGATGAGCTTTGGCGAGCACTACATCAATGTGTTCACCGTGCTCAGGAACCTTGGCCTGCTCTCCGAGCAACCGGTCAAGACCGCCGAAGGACTGGAAGTCGTGCCGCTGAAAGTGGTCAAGGCCGTGCTCCCTGATCCGAGCTCGCTGGCGCCCGGCTACACCGGCAAGACCTGCATCGGCGACCTGGTCAAAGGCACCAAGGATGGCCAGCCGCGCGAAGTGTTCATCTACAACGTGGCCGACCACGAGGAAGCCTACGCAGAAACCGACAGCCAGGGCATTTCCTATACCGCTGGCGTGCCACCGGTAGCGGCAGCCCTGCTGGTCGCACGCGGTGAGTGGGATGTGCAGCGCATGGCCAATGTCGAGGAACTGCCTGCCGAGCCGTTCCTCAAGGCACTGGATGTGATGGGCCTGCCGACCCGCATCAAGGATGAGAATGGAGACCGTCCCTGGAGCTGAGGCGCGCAAGACACATGTGAATCTCGTATTCCGCGCTAAACGCAAAAACGCCGCTCTTTGAGCGGCGTTTTTGTTTGTGCGTCATTTGTCGGGCTTGTTGAGGACTGGATCAAGATGGCTACTTTTGCCCCGGGTCAGTCGCAATCACCCCGTTGCTCAGCCACCAACAGCAACGACTGCGGCACAGGACTTTGCGGGTGCTGCGGTTCCTGCAGGCCAGCCAGCCGAAAACCGGCCATGTCCAGCGCATTGAGCCAACTGGACAATGTTCGGAAATACCAAGGCATGGGTTGCCACAGCCCCTTGAACCCAGTGAAGGTCTCTTCCCGCCAACCATCCTGATAGTCGCCCGCCGCCGCGGTCCACGGATGCAGTGTCTGGATCACCAGCACGCCGCCAGGGGCGAGCAGGGCGTTCATGGCGGCGAGCAGAGGGATGATGTCCTGGTGCAACAGGGCGAAGTTGGCGCAGATCAGGTCGTAGTTGCTGCCGATGTCCACCTTCGCTTCCACCAACTCTTCATAGCTCGCCAAATGCACCCGCGAAGAGCCCGCCGCCCGCGCCGCCTCGACCAGCGTCGCATCGCCGTCCACACCGACCGCCTCGATGGCCCGTTCAGCCAGCGCACGCAACAGCCAGCCCTCGCCGCAGCCCAGGTCGAGCACACGCTCTGGTTGGCGGCCTAGTACCGCCAGCAGGATTGCCTGGTCGGTAACCTTGAGGCGGCTTTCGATGGTGCCGGTGCGGATAGCCTCGATCCAGGATTGGGCGTTGTGGTGCCAGCTCTGGAGGAGGGTGGATTCGGGGGCAGGCATTTCGATGTCCGGAGTTGTTGGGTGGATGAAAGGATAGGACAAGTGCGGGTGGAGCAGACCTTCTCGGTAACGCTTTACCTGCGTCCGGTCGAAATGATCGATAAGCCCCCGCAAGGTACAAGCGCTATTCTGCGGCGCAAGCATCTGGCCTATCCTCAATCCCGACGCTTAAGGTGAAGATGTCCACCTATAGCGGGGTAGAAAGTACGTGCTGCGAACGAAACGCTGGAGTACGGCTTATGGCAGGTATTCAAAAAGTTGCTCAGATCGGCTACTCATCGCAAGCCGGCACCTATGCAAAGGGGCGCCCGAGCTATCCAATCGAACTACATACCTGGCTTAGAGAAGAACTCGAAATCCTTCCGGGATCGACGGTTATTGATTTAGGGGCCGGCACCGGCAAATTCACTCGATTGTTGAGTTCCATGGAGATCGATGTTGTTGCAGTCGAACCTGTTGAGGCTATGCGAACCGAGTTTGCCAAGAGTCTACCGGGCATCAGGATTCTGGAGGGGACGGCCGAATGCATCCCGGTCGGATCTGGAACAGCACAAGCATTGGTATGCGCCCAGGCCTTCCACTGGTTTGCAAACGAAAGGGCTCTTGCCGAGATATATCGAGTGCTCAAACCGAATGGCCGACTGGGGCTGATCTGGAACGTACGCGATGAGTCGGTGGACTGGGTTGCAGCCATCACGGACATCATTACTCCGTACGAAGGCGATACTCCGCGCTTTTATACCGGACTCTGGCGGTTACCATTCACGGGGCGCCACTTCTCTACCCCCGAACTGACCTGCTTTCGAAACACGCATTCAGGTAGTGCCCAGGAAGTCATCATTGACCGGTTCTTGTCGGTCAGCTTTATCGCCGCTCTGCCTCCTGCCGAAAAGGCGAAAGTGACCGAGCAGTTGCAGTACCTGATCGAAACTCACCCATCCTTGCGCGGGCGTGAAATTATTGAATTCCCATATCAAACCCAAGCCTATCTATGTCGCCGTTTGGATTGATTGACAGGATTCCGCCTGCTAAATCGTGCTGGACGCATGGATTCGTCAGTGAGTTTCGATGGCATCGACTCGCGTAGCAAAGCGCTAAACCGCGGCGGATGTCCCGGGTTTTTTAGCTATTTTTTCTAGAGGCGGGGCAAGGCTTATCGCTTCATGTGTGCGTTTTGGCGCCAGCAACCGCTCGATGGCGCCACTCACCATGTTTTCCATCAAATTATCGCGCTCTTGTTCATCCAGCGAATAATGCGTCAGCCAACTGGGCGCGCTGTTGAGCAAGGCGGCAATGGCATGACCGATGGCCGACAGGCTCTGTTCACTGAGTCGGGGGCGGACGCCGAGCATCAGCAGCAACTTGCGTTCGTACTGCTCGCGCAGTTGCCCGACCCGTTCCTGCTGCTCTTCATTCAGGCAGCCGCTGTCGCGCTCCACCAGACGAAAATGCCAGGGCATCTCTCGATGCAGATTCAGGTGCGCGCGGATCAATTGGTTGAGCCTGTCGCGTTTTGCCGGGGCCATTTGTTCGATGCGCCCCAAGGTGGCCAGCAGCTCTTCGTAGAACTCCTCGATCAGGTCAAGCAGCATGTGCTGCTTGCTGGGGTAATGGTGATACAGCGAGCCCGGGGCGAGCCCCAGGCAGGTCGCGAGCTCACGCATGCCGACCTGACCGAAACCCTTGCTGGCAAAGAGCTCCAGCACCTTGTCCCGGTATTCGGCGAAGCGCGAGCAACGCTCAGGCATAGCCATGGAAGCCGCGCCCCGTTTTGCGTCCCAGGTAACCGGCGGCGACCATCTCCTTGAGCAGCGGAGCGGGGCGGTATTTGCTGTCGTTGAAGCCGTCGTAGAAGGCTTCAAGGATTGCCAGCACGGTGTCCAGGCCGATCAGGTCCGCCAATGCCAGCGGGCCGATCGGCTGGTTGCAACCCAGGCGCATGCCGGCGTCGATGTCTTCGGCGCTGGCCAGGCCTTCCTGAAACACCAGGATCGCTTCATTGATCATCGGCACCAGAATCCGGTTGACCACGAATCCTGGACGGTTGCCCGCGGTGATCGCGGTTTTGCCGAGGGCGGTCGCCATGTCCAGCGCCAGGGCGTGGGTCGCATCGCTGGTTTGCAGGCCACGAATCACTTCGATCAGGCCCATGACCGGCACCGGGTTGAAAAAGTGCAGGCCGATGAAACGCTCAGGCTGGCTGACGCTGGCCGCCAATTGGGTAATGGACAACGATGACGTGTTGGAGGCGATCACACAGTCGGCGCTGACCTGTGCGGCGATTTGTTGCAGCACGCGCAGTTTCAGGTCGAGGTTTTCGGTGGCGGCTTCGATCACCATTTGCACGTTTTGCAGGCTGCTGTAATCGGTACTGGTGCGAATCTTGTCGAGGGCCGCGAGCTTTTGCTCATGCGTCAGCGTGTTTTTGGCGACCTGGCGATCGAGGTTTTTATCGACGGTCGCGATTGCCTTTTGCAAGGCACTTTCAGAGATGTCGATCAAGGTCACGTTGAAGCCGGCCAGTGCGCAGACTTGCGCGATGCCATTGCCCATGGTGCCGGCGCCGATGACGCCAATGTTCTGCAGATTCATGTTCATGTCCTTGTGATCAAACCCGTTCGAACAACACAGCGATGCCTTGGCCGCCGCCGATGCACATGGTCGCCAGGGCATAACGACCCTGACAGCGATGCAGTTCGTGAATGGCTTTGGTGGCGATGATCGCGCCAGTGGCGCCCACCGGATGGCCCAGCGAGATGCCCGAACCGTTGGGGTTGACCTTCTGCGGGTCGAAGCCCAGTTCTTGCGCGACGGCACAGGCCTGAGCGGCGAAGGCTTCGTTGGACTCGATCACATCAAGGTCGGCAACGGTCAGACCGGCGCGCTTGAGCACTAGGCGGGTGGCGGGAATCGGTCCCAGCCCCATCATCGAAGGTTCAACGCCTGCGTGGGCATAACCCACCAGTCGAGCCATTGGCTTGAGGCCTTGTTCCTGAACAGTTTGGCCCGTGGCCATGATCAGTGCGCCGGCACCATCATTGAGGCCGGAGGCGTTGCCGGCGGTGACGCTACCATCCTTTTTGAAGGCAGGTTTCATGCGGCTCAACTGCTCGGCGTTGACCTCGGCCCGTACATGCTCATCCGTCGCAAACGACACCGTCCCTTTGCGGGTCGCTATTTCGATCGGCACGATCTGCCCGGCAAAACGCCCTTCGGCAATCGCCCGGGCAGCACGCTGCTGGCTGAGAAGCGCCAATTCATCCTGGGTCTGACGCGTGATGCCATAGTGCTCGGCGATATTTTCAGCGGTGATACCCATGTGGAAACCGGCAAACGGGTCTTGCAGTGCCCCAAGCATGTAGTCGACGGCCTGCATGTCGCCCATTCGTGCGCCCCAGCGCGCCTGCGGCAACAAGTACGCGCCTCGGCTCATGGACTCGACGCCACCTGCCAGCGCAGCGCCCGCATCCCCCAGCATCAAACTTTGCGCGGCACTGACAATCGCCTGCAAACCCGAGCCGCAAAGGCGGTTGACGTTGAAGGCAGGAGTCTCTTTCGTCAGGCCGGCATTCATCGCTACGACCCGGGAGATGTAGGCATCGCGTGCCTCGGTCGGGATCACATGTCCCATCACCGCATGACCGATGTGTTCGGGCGCCAGGCCTGATCGTTCGATAGCGGCGCGGCAAACGTCGGTTGCCAACTGAATAGGCGGCACATCCTTGAGTGAACCGCCAAAGCTGCCGATGGCAGAACGGACGGCGCTCACTACAAAAATATCGGAATGGTTCATGTCGGCTCTCTGAATAGGTCTTTTTTGTTGGGCACGAGTCTAGAATCAGCAGCGCCACTGGCCTATGCCAAAACTGTTCAAGGGTGATGGCGTTTTTTGCCATGTTCAGATGTGACGAGAGAGGCATTCAAATGCGGGAAACGGATTCGGTGGCGGTTTACTTCATGTACCCCATGATCCATGCGTTGCGTGAGGAACCGCAGCGTCTGCGGTCAGTACTTGAACAAGTGGGCATTGATCCGGCACTGATGGATCAGCCGACGGCACGGGTGCCGGCCACGGCTTTCGCCGCGTTGTGGCTGGTGCAGATTCGTGAGTTGAACGACGAATTTTTCCAGTTGGACTCCCACGGTATGCCGCCGGGCAGTTTTGCCTTGATCTGTCGGGCATTGATTCAGGAGCCGACGCTGGAAAAAGCCATGCGTCAGTGTTTGGCCAATTTCGCCCTGTTCCTGCGTGATTTTCGTGGCACGTTGAGTGTGCGTGGCAAGCGTGCGGTCATCAGCTTGCAAACCTGTTCGCAGAACAGCGAGGTCAGCCGGTTGGGCGAAGAAACGTTTCTGGTGTTGATGATCAGTCTGCTGTGCTGGTTGGGCGGGCGGCGCATTTCTATCGATCGGGCAGACTTTCGTCATCAGCGTTTGTCGCTGCGTGATGATGCCTTGCTCTGGGGGCCCAACTTGACCTTTGGCAGCGAACGCACCGAAATCGAGTTCGCCAGTGACTACCTGCGGCTGCCGGTGATTCAAGACCTGGCTTCGCTGAAAGTGTTTTTACGCACCGCACCGCAATGGCTGGTGATCCGCTTCCGCAACCAGCATGGGCTGGCGTCGCAGGTTCATCAGCGCCTGCGCCACAGCCATTACAGCGAATGGCCGACCTTGCAGGCCTTCGCCCTGGAACAGCACCTGAGCCCCAGCACCTTTCGCCGGAAATTGGGACGTGAAGGCTGTTCGTATCAGGAAATCAAGGATGAAGTGCGGCGCGCGGTGGCGTTTGAACGGTTGCGCCAGAGCAAGGCGAGCATCAGCGATATTGCTGAACAGTTGGGATTCCAGGAGCCGAGTGCGTTTCATCGGGCGTTCAAGAAGTGGACGGGGGAGAGCCCGGGGCGGTATCGGGCGCGGTTTCAGGAGCGTTCTGCATGAGCCCTGCTCGCTGGATCACGGCAAGGTTATATCAGCTCCGCAAATGGTCATCGTGGTCAAAGTCATGTTTTTCAGTGCCGAGCCTCGCAAGGGAAGAGAGCAGATCGCTGCAGATTGAGTTGGACTCGTCATTCGGCTGCTTATGCGAGGGCATGCGACTGGCTTTGCATCTCTCGTTCAAGAAAATCAATGAACGCGCGCACCTTCGCATTCAAAGCCGATCGCTCAGTGACGCAGGCATAGATGTCCAATGGCTCAGGCTCTGCGCAAGCTGCGTTGCGACTGCCCGTCTCGAACAACGGTAGAAGTCGGCCGCTGTCAATCAGTGGCTGAGCGATAAAGCTCGCGAGGCGTGCGATCCCACCGCCGTTTACAGCAATCTGCGCGATAGTATCAATGTCATCGCAGACGAAGCCCGGGTTTACTTTGGCCTCGAAGCGGCTGCCGTTGAGTACAAAGGTCCAGGGCAGAAAACGACCATCAGTTGGATAGCGAAAGACAAGGCATGTGTGTTGCTTCAGCTCCTCAAGGTTTGTCGGTATGCCCGCACGGTCGAGATACGCGGGTGACGCGCAGAATACGAAAGGAAACGAAGCGATGCGCCGGACGATGAGCTGATCGTTCAGCTGTGCTTCGATGCGGATACTGATGTCGACGCCCTCCAGCCGATGATCAACGCTGCGATCCGTACTGATCAGTTCGATGTCGATGCGCGGATAGGCGTCCTTGAAGGCGGGCATTAATGGCGCGAGTACACGACGTCCAAATGCCGCTGTGGTGGCGATGCAAAGCGGCCCCTGCGGCTTGGTGCCGACCGTGGCAGCTTGCGAGGCGAGATCGATATCGCGCGGAATGTGGCGCACCTTCTCGAAATAGCGCGTGCCGCTTTCGGTGAGCGCCATGCTGCGGGTTGTACGAGAGAGCAGGCGCACACCCAAGTGGGTTTCGAGTCGCGTGATGCTCTGGCTGACCGCAGCGGCGCTCATGCCTTGGGCACGGGCCGCCGCCGCGATGCTGCCGTTTTCTACCACACGGATATAGGTATTGATCAAACCAAGAATATCCATCGGGTCCTCGTGCTCGATTCGTTGATTTTGCTTAATAAAGATTCAAGCGTAACACCTCTACCGGCGTGTTCGGCAGCTTGCTAGGTTAGCCGCTCTCGCTACTCAAGATTGACAAGGCTTAAATCGATGACCGATAGAACAGCTAGAAATACTGCACGTTTTCGCTTGCCTAAACACGCGACGCCTTACGTCTTTGCGCTTTACATGGCCACTATCATGGCGTTTCTCATGTGTCTCGTCATCACCCTCGCGGAATTTGGAATAGGTGAACATTACATGGAAAATGTGATGAATGCGTACCAGGTGGCAATGCCTTCGGCGTTCGTCTGCGTGCTCGTCGTGCGCCCAATCGTTGCCCGACTTGTGGCGTGGACCGTGCAGACTCATTGAGAGATCGGGTCGACGAAGTACGGTCTGTCGGTGCATGGGTATCTACACATCTATTGAGCTACAGAGATTCATTGCCGGTGCTTGGTGCTTGGTGCTTGAAGTACATATCCATTTCTGCGGTAACGGCCGCTGGCGGTTTCGCTTTTACAGCGAGTCACTTGGAAAAGCCCCAAGTAACCAAGGGCTCTTGCCCCGCCATTCGGTGCCTCGCCCAGGCTCGGCATGCCCTCACTCCGGCATTGCTCCGGGGGCCCGCCGC
>NZ_FYEB01000008.1 GCF_900187445.1 Pseudomonas sp. Irchel s3b2 | reverse complement strand
CATTGGAACCACCTGATCCCATCCCGAACTCAGCAGTGAAACGATGCATCGCCGATGGTAGTGTGGGGTTTCCCCATGTGAGAGTAGGTCATCGTCAAGATTAAATTCCGAAACCCCTATCTGCGTAAGCAGGTAGGGGTTTTGTTTTGTCCGCAGGAAAGTTCCTACAGCATCATCGGACCGCTCACAGTCTCGCTCAGGTGTCATGTCGATGAGCATTTTTTCATCGACATGGGGGCAGCTTGGCAAGGGCACGAAGGTGATGCAGGGGTAACTCTCACCACGGGTCTTCACCCGGAAATGATTGCCTGTGCAGCGGCGCCGGCCTATGGATTTAAAGAATCCAGATCGCCCACCCGGAGCGCCCTTATGGAGCGTGCTACGAAGACTTGCTTATCTGATCGAGGAAATCTCATGCCAAACCAACCAGAGCAACCGGTTCTGCTGTTCTCCTACGGCACCTTGCAGGATCAGGCAGTCCAGCTGTCCACTTTCGGGTGCAAGTTGAAAGGGCTCCCTGACAACCTGCCAGGCTATAAGCAGAACCTGGTCGAGATAACCGATCCGGCGGTGCTGGCCGCTAGTGGGAAAACCCATCACCCCATCGTGCAGGAGAGTGGCGACCTGTCGGACGAGATCGCCGGCACTGTTTTCGAGATTACGGCCCAAGAGCTGGTCTTGGCCGACAAATACGAGGTGGCGGACTACAAACGCGTCAGTGTGACCCTCAAGTCCGGCATCAGCGCCTGGGTCTATGTGCGAGCGTGATTGCTGGTAAGGGCTGCAGCCACTGTGCGAGGGGAAACAGATTTGTCTCGATTTCGCTGTAGGCTTCGGGTGGGATGATGACCGGAAGACTTCCATCCTTCGTATCATCATCTGAAATCAAGGCTGCGACTGGCTACTCGCTCTCATGACCCCCGCCTCACCATTAGCCACGAGCCAACGAAACAGCTCGGCCACCGACACCGTATGGCTGCGCTCTATCCAGCGTACCAGCGCCGGGCCGTAGTGTTCGGCGTAACGGGTGAGCACCAATTGGCGACAGTCCGGTGACAGGCGCAGAGTGATTTCCCGACAGTGCAGATGCCGATTGGCCGAGTCGTCCCGTATCACTCGTTGCTGCAGAGTCAGGCTATTGTTTTCAGAACCCATCGGCCGGTTCTCCTTTGCATTTAGGAGTTGTGTTCTCTGGCGAGCCTTGTTTGCCATCGGTCACGTAAGCAGCACGATGCTCGGCCACCACATTACGCAACGCGCGGTAATAGTCCGGCAGTTTTTGCAGGCTGTCGGTCAGTGGTAAGGCTTCTGCCCGACCATCGACAATGCCACCGACAGTGCTGATAGTGGACAGCGTGTCCACGGTATCGCTATTGCTGCCGAACGGATCAACCACAAAGCCGAGCACGCGGCCGGCGGCGTCGCGACTGTTGGAGGTCCCGAGCAATGGCAGCTCGATGATCGGACCGTTGCCGATGCCCCACACGCCGAAGGTCTGACCGAAGTCCGCATCGTGTCGCGGGATACCGGCCATGCCGGAGACGTCAATCAAGCCCACCACCCCGACCGTGGTATTGAGCACGAAACGCCCCAGGGTATTGGCCGAGCGCATCGGATTACCTTGCAGCAGGTCATTGATAAAGACCTTCGGCTCGCCAAAGTTCGCCACAAAGTTATGCACACCGGTCTGGAAAAAGTCCGGCAAGTAGCGATAGCCGCGAGCAACCGGCGCCAGAGCGTAGTCGTCGACCGTCTGATTGAAAGCGAAGACTCCGCGATTGAACGGTTCCGCCGGGTCGTACACCGAATAGGCAATATCGGCGCAGGCTACGTCGGTGGTGGACGGCGGCTGGCTACTGCAACCCATCAGCCCTGCGGTCAACACGGCAATTGAGGTGTTGCGGGCCAGCCAGGGAGCACACTTGAAAGGCAACATGGACGCAAGTCTCAGGAGGAATTCGTCGTGATGCTGAGCCCCGGGCCTTGCGCAAAGATGTCTGGATTATTGCGGCGCTGACGTTTTATTGCAGCGTTGAAATATATGACGAGCAGCCTCGAATGGTTTTAGATGGCGGTTCCATTCGCCCCTTAAGTGACCTTCGGTGAACAGCCTTTTAATTGTGGACGACGACCTTGAAGTCCTCGATCTCCTGAGAAAATTCTTCATGCAGCACGGCTACAGCGTCGAGGTCGCCACAGACGGCGCGTCGCTGTGGGCGACCATTGAGCATCAGGCGCCGGACCTGATCATTCTGGACGTGATGTTGCCCGGCGACAGCGGGCTGATCCTGTGTCAGCAACTGCGGATTCGACATGCAATACCGGTGATCATGCTGACCGCCATGGGCGAACTCAGTGACCGGGTGGTCGGCCTGGAGCTGGGCGCCGATGATTATCTGACCAAACCCTTCGACGCCCGTGAACTGCTGGCTCGAGTGCGCGCTGTGCTGCGCCGCGTGGACGAACGCCGCCCGGTATCGCAGGAACGGCCACGGCCGCTGATCGACTTCGCCGACTGGCACCTGGACGTCACCCGCCGTGAACTGCGCTCGCCGGACAACGTGATGATTCCGCTGTCTGCCGGTGAGTTCGACTTGCTGCTGGTCTTCGTCGAGCACCCGCAACGCATTCTCACCCGCGAGCAGTTGTTGGACCTGGCGCGCGGGCATTGCCATGAGGCGTTCGATCGCAGCATCGACGTTCAGGTCAGTCGCCTGCGACGCAAACTGGAGCCCGACACGAAGCGACCGGCGATGATTCGCACCGTGCGCAATGGCGGTTACCTGTTCACCCCCAGTGTGACGCGGCGATGAGCTGGCTGAAGCGGATTCGCGTCCGAGACTGGCCGCAAGATACGGTTGCGCGCTGGATCGCGTTGACGATCATCCTGGCCATGCTCATTTCACTGGCGCTCAACGGGCTGTTTATCCAATTGGCCGGCGTATGGGCGCGCCCGCCGCTGACCGAAATCGGCCTGCTGGAAAAAACCGCCGCCATCGCTCGCATCATCGAGGCCGCCCCGGCGCCACTGCGCAACCCATTGGCACAAGCTGCCAACGAGAACGGCTTCACCGTCACATGGCACCCTGACCGGCACGATCTCAACCTGCCGACAGTGGACGATCCGAAGTCTGACATCGGCTCGACCATCCTGCAGCCGATGCTCAGAGCCCCTGACCGGCGCATCGAAGCCTATGAGCCGGCCGACTGGACGGAGCACAAGACGGACGCGCATTACGCGCTGCTGATCGAGCTGTCCGACTCATCGTGGCTGATGTTCTCCGCGTCCTCGCGCAGTTGGGGGCTCGACGAAGCGCCACGCTACCTGATCGTCATCCTGCTGGTACTGATCTCCACCGCACTGGTCGCGCTGATCGCCACCCGACGCCTCGCCACACCTTTGCAGCGCTTCGCCGAAGGCGCCCGCCGCTTCGGCGTGGACTTTCGCGCACCGCCGATCGAACCGCTCGGTCCCCACGAAATCCGCCAAGCGATCCTCGCGTTCAACGCCATGCAGGCGCAGCTGCAACACTTCATCCGCGATCGCACGCAAATGCTCGCCGCCATCTCGCACGACCTGCGCGCTCCCCTGACGCGGATGCGCTTGCGTGGCGAATTCATCGAAGACGCCGAGCAACAGCAGCGCTTGTTTCGTGACGTGGATGAAATGCAGGCGATGATCAACTCGGCGCTGGAGTTCTTTCGTGATGATGCGCGGCTTGAACCGGCGACCCAGTTTGACCTGGCGGAACTGCTGCAAACGTTGCTTGATGATTATCGGGATCAGGGAGTCGACATTACGTTCAACGGGCCGCTGCGGTGGGTGTATTTCGGGCGTCCGTTGGGGCTAAAACGGGTGATTACCAACTTGCTCGACAACGCTATCAAGTACGGCAGTGAGCCGGGAATTGAGCTGAACCCGAGCGCTGGTCAGGTGCGGATCAAAGTACTGGATCGTGGGTCGGGTATTCCAGATGCCTGCCTTGAGCAAGTGTTTGTGCCGTTCTTCCGGATGGAGGGCTCGAGGAACAAAAGCACGGGGGGTGTTGGTTTGGGGTTATCGGCGGCGCGGGCGATTGTGCTGGAGCACGGAGGCGAGCTGACACTGCGTAATCGGTCGATGGGCGGGTTGGAAGCGTTGGTGGTGCTGCCGGTGCATTCAGCTGCGTGAAGTAATGGAACGCCCCTTGGCCTGTCTTCACAGGACAAGGGGCAAATCCCAAGGGATCGTGTGAACCTAAGCCTCCCAGCCCGCCCCACTGACCGCAGCCTGCGCCAGTGGGTGCAAGTCTGCCCCCTGATGCGCCGTCTGCCAGGCCAGCAACTCCTTGCGCATGCCGGGCGTCCAGTACATCTGCAGGTGATTACGCACGCCGAGCACGGCCTGTTGCTGGTCCGGTTCGCTGGCGAAGTACTGGGCGATCTGGTTAGCCATTTTGATCAGGTTGTCAGTGCTCATCGGCGTACCTCGGCTTTTGTTCCGGCGGTGCGTGCCTGGCGGCGTTCGTCGAGCAGACGTTGTTGTTCATCGCTGAATGCCTGATAGCGTTTTTGCCACTCGGAAGGGTGGTAGACGCGGCTGACTTCCACAGCGGTGACCTTGTACTCCGGACAGTTGGTGGCCCAGTCGGAGTTGTCGGTGGTGATGACGTTGGCCCCCGATTCAGGGAAGTGGAAGGTGGTATACACCACGCCAGGGGCTACCCGTTCGGTGATCCGCGCACGTAGTACGGTCTGTCCGGCGCGGCTGCCGATGCCGACCCAGTCACCTTCGTTGATACCACGGCTCTCGGCGTCGGTCGGGTGGATTTCCAGGCGGTCTTCGTGGTGCCAGGCGACGTTGTCTGTCCGCCGAGTCTGGGCGCCGACGTTGTACTGGCTGAGGATGCGCCCGGTGGTCAGCAGAAGGGGATAACGACTGTTGACCTTTTCCTCGGTGGGCACGTAGCCGGTGAGCATGAAGCGGCCTTTGCCGCGCACGAACTCCTCGATGTGCATGGTCGGCGTGCCGTCCGGTGCCGCGGCGTTGCACGGCCATTGCAGGCTGCCGTGGCGATCCAGCTCTGTGTAGCTGACGTTGGTGAACGTCGGCGTCAGGCTGGCGATTTCATCCATGATTTCCGACGGATGCTGGTAGTTCATCGGATAGCCCAGGGCATTGGCCAGGGCCACCGTGCCTTCCCAGTCGGCCTTGCCGCCCAGAGGCTCCATGACCTTGCGTACCCGGGAGATGCGTCGCTCGGCATTGGTGAAGGTGCCGTCTTTTTCCAGGAACGAGGCGCCTGGCAGGAACACGTGGGCGAACTTTGCGGTTTCGTTGAGGAAAATGTCCTGCACCACCACGCATTCCATGGCCGACAGCGCCGCGGTGACGTGCTGGGTATTCGGATCGCTCTGGGCGATGTCTTCGCCCTGGCAATACAGGCCCTTGAAGCTACCGGCCAACGCAGACTCAAACATGTTGGGGATACGCAGGCCCGGGTCGGGTTGCAGGGTGACATTCCAGGCTTGTTCGAATTGCGCCCGAACCACTTCGTTGGAGACGTGCCGGTAGCCGGGCAGCTCGTGGGGGAAGGAGCCCATGTCGCAGGAGCCTTGAACGTTGTTCTGCCCACGCAGCGGGTTCACACCCACGCCTTCGCGACCGATGTTGCCGGTGGCCATGGCCAGGTTGGCGATGCCCATGACGGCGGTGCTGCCCTGGCTGTGCTCGGTGACGCCCAGGCCGTAGTAGATCGCCGCATTGCCGCCGGTGGCATACAGACGGGCGGCGGCGCGGATGTCGGCAGGGTCTACGCCGCAGATGGCGCCAAGGATTTCCGGCGAGTTTTCCGCGCGGCTGACAAACTCGCTCCAGCGGGCGAAATCGCTGCCCTCGCAACGGGCGTCGATAAACGCCTGGTTGAGCAAGCCTTCGGTGACGATGACGTGGGCCAGGGCGTTGAGCATGGCGACGTTGGTGCCCGGGCGCAGGGCCAGGTGCAGTTCGGCGCGGGCATGCACCGAGTCCACCAGATCAATGCGTCGTGGATCGATGACGATCAGCCGCGCACCTTCACGCAGGCGGCGTTTGAGCTGGGAGGCGAACACAGGGTGGGCATCGCTGGGGTTGGCGCCCATCACCAGGATCACATCGGCCTGCATCACCGAGTCGAAACTCTGGGTACCGGCGGACTCGCCCAGGGTTTGTTTCAAGCCATAGCCGGTGGGCGAGTGGCAGACCCGCGCACAGGTGTCGACGTTGTTGTTGCCGAAAGCGGCGCGCACCAGTTTTTGCACCAGATACGTTTCTTCGTTGGTGCAGCGGCTGGAGGTGATGCCACCAATGGAGTCGCGGCCGTATTTTTGCTGCAGCCGGCGGAATTCGCTGGCGGCGTAGGTCACCGCTTCATCCCAGCTGACTTCCTGCCAAGGATCGTTGATGTGCTTGCGGATCATCGGCTTGGTGATGCGATCCGGGTGGGTGGCGTAACCCCAGGCAAAGCGCCCTTTGACACAGGAATGGCCGTGGTTGGCCTGGCCGTTTTTGTCCGGAACCATGCGCACCAGTTGGTCGCCTTTCATCTCGGCGCGGAACGAGCAGCCCACGCCGCAATAGGCACAGGTGGTGATCACGCTACGTTCCGGTTGACCCAGTTCGACCACGCTTTTTTCCATCAGGGTCGCGGTGGGGCAGGCTTGCACACAGGCGCCGCAGGACACGCATTCGGAGTCGAGGAAGTTATCGCCACCGGCGGCCGCGACCCGGGATTCGAAACCGCGCCCGGTAATGGTCAGGGCAAAGGTGCCCTGGGTTTCTTCGCAGGCACGCACGCAGCGGTTGCAGACGATGCACTTGCTCGGGTCGTAGTCAAAGTAGGGGTTGGAGGTGTCCTTCACGTCGGCCAGATGGTTGTCACCTTCATAGCCGTAACGCACTTCCCGCAGACCGACCTGACCGGCCACGGTTTGCAGCTCGCAGTTGCCATTGGCCGAGCAGGTCAGGCAGTCCAGCGGGTGATCGGAGATGTACAGCTCCATGACGTTGCGGCGCAAGGTTGCGAGCTTCGGCGTCTGGGTGTGCACGCTCATGCCTTCGCTGACCGGCGTGGTGCAGGACGCGGGGTAGCCGCGCATGCCATCGATCTCCACCAGGCACATGCGGCAGGAGCCGAAGGCTTCCAGGCTGTCGGTGGCACACAGTTTGGGAATGGTGGTGCCCAGCAGCGCGGCGGCGCGCATTACCGAGGTACCTTCGGGCACGCTGATGCTGCGGCCGTCGATGTTCACGGTGACCTGCACCTGACTTTCGCGGGCTGGGGTTCCGAGGTCGATATCTGTATTCGGGTCGAAAAGAGTGATCATTGGTCGGCCTCCGAGGACTGCAGACCGAAGTCGGCGGGGAAGTACTTGAGGGCGCTGACCACCGGATAGGAGGTCATGCCGCCCAAGGCGCACAGCGAACCGTATTGCAGGGTGTCGCACAGGTCCTTGAGGATGATCACCTGCTCATCACGACTGTTCTGGTCCGGCGCGGCCAGCAGACGGTCGATCACCTCCACGCCCCGGGTCGAGCCGATGCGGCATGGGGTGCATTTGCCACAGGATTCCTCGGCGCAGAACTGCATCGCAAAGCGCGCCATGCGGGCCATGTCCAGGGTGTCGTCAGCCACCACTACACCGCCGTGACCGAGCATCGCGCCGATGGCGGCGAAGGCTTCGTAATCCAACGGCGTGTCGAATTGCGACGGTGGCACCCAAGCGCCGAGCGGGCCGCCAACCTGGACGGCCTTCAGCGGCCGACCACTGGCGGTACCACCGCCGTAGTCTTCCACCAGTTCGCGCAGGGTCAGACCAAAGGCCCGTTCCACCAGGCCGCCGTGACGAATATTGCCCGCCAGTTGGAAGGGCATGGTACCCAGGGAGCGGCCCATGCCGTAATCGCGATAGAACTGCGCGCCCTTGGCCAGAATCAGCGGCACCGAGGCCAGAGTCAGCACGTTGTGCACCAGCGTCGGCAGGCCGAACAAACCCTGCAAGGCGGGGATCGGTGGCTTGGCGCGGACGATCCCGCGCTTGCCTTCGAGTGAGTCCAGCAGCGCGGTTTCTTCACCGCAGATGTAAGCACCGGCACCGACTCGCACTTCCATATCGAAGGCCTGGCCGCTGCCGCCGACATTGGCGCCGAGGTAACCGGCATCTCGGGCGATGTTCAGCGCTGCACGCAGCGTGGCCACGGCATCCGGATATTCCGAGCGCACGTAGATGTAGCCGTAACTGGCCCCGACGGTGATACCGGCAATGGCCATGCCTTCGATCAGCAGGAAGGGGTCACCTTCCATCAACATGCGGTCGGCGAAAGTGCCGGAGTCGCCTTCGTCAGCGTTGCACACAATGTATTTCTGCGCAGCCTGGGTGCCGCGCACCGTGCGCCATTTGATCCCGGCCGGAAAGGCCGCGCCGCCACGGCCACGCAACCCCGAATCGAACACCGCGGTCGCGGTCTGCTCGCCGCCCAGGGCGATGGCTTGGGTCAAGCCCTCGAAGCCGCCGTGGGCCCGGTAATCCTCCAGGGACAGCGGCCGGGTAATGCCGGCGCGGGCGAACAGCAGGCGTTGTTGAGTCTTGAGATAAGGCAACTCTTCCACCAGACCCAAGGCCAGTGGATGAGCAGTCGCCTCGCTTTGCAGCGCATCGAGCACGGACGAGACATCGGCAGTGGTCAGCGGGCCAAAGCAGATACGGCCTTGCGGGCTATCCACTTCCAGCAGCGGTTCCAGCCAGTACAGGCCGCGAGAACTGGTGCGTTGCAGGTCCAGCGGCAGATTGCGTACCCGGGCCTGAGTGGCAAGGGCCACGGCCACCTCATCGGCGCCCACGGCGCGGGCGAGGGAATCACAGGGCAAATAGAGGCGCGGCATCATGCATCCTCCTGGCAAGCATCAAGCAGAGCATCCAGACGCTCGGGGCTGAGCCGCGCATGCAGCTGACCATCCAGCTCCAGCGCGGGCGAACAGGCGCAGGCACCGAGGCAATACACCGGACGCAAACTGATGCTGCCGTCGGCGCTACTGCCGTGATCGTCCAGCTGCAGACGTTCGCGCAACTGCGCGGCCAACTGCTCGGCACCGCGGCTCTGGCAGGACTCGGCCCGACACAGACGCAGGATATGACGGGCCGGCGGCGCGGTACGGAAGTCATGGTAAAAGCTGATCACCCCACGAACCTCGGCCTGACTCAGGTTGAGCGCGTGGGCAATCTCGGGGATGGCGGCATCGGGGATGTAACCGATGCCCTCCTGAATCTCATGAAGGATGGGCAACAGTGCGCCGGGGGAGCGTTTGTGGCGCTCCAGCAGGCTGTTGACCATAGGCAGGTGCAACATCTCATCAGGCATTCAGCATTCCTCACGATCACGGACAAACCAGGCGGTTGTCGGTTGTCCGAAAGTGTCGGCTGCGGCAGTCACACCACGTCACGGTATCGTGGCATTTTCAGGCCGTTGGCCAGGCACCCTGAGCGGGCATCTTGTTGGGCCCGGTGCGGTCTTTGCCGCACCTCTTCAGGGCATATCAGGCAGCTTGCCATGCTGCCTTTGATTCATCTGCACCAAAGCGACGTGTTCGATTCTGTCTACGACTACCTATTAAGTCTAGAAGAGTGCGGCGCGAGGCGTTCGCTCACTGAGTATTTTTCAGGTAATCCTTGAGCGCGATGAGCGGGGTGTCAAAACACTTACTTGGCGGGAGGGATCATCACCCACAACACCACTGTGGTCAGTGTCGCCAACGCACTGCACGCTCCGGCGATCAAATGACGGACGACGGGGTATTCAGACTGCTTGAGCCTGGCGATAACCAGAAGCCAAGTTCCGACAAAGGCCCCTAAAACCGCCATTGGTCATCTTTGATGAGATAGGCGATGGAGGCACGATATCAAACTGATAGCTCTGCTGAAGGGCATTGTTGTCCGGCGTTGGGTTTGGGCTCCACTCACTGAATATCTTTCAAGTAGTCCTTGAGTGCGATCAGCGGTGCATCAAGTTGCTCCAAGGTCTGAGCACCGCGCAAATCAGCCAACAATCTATGTAGTTCACGCCCTAGCGGCGTATTTACGCCGCCTATAGCGTCCAGCGCTAAACCCACACAATGCGCCACTCTAAACTGAATCCCCTCAACATCCCCCCGACGCACCAACAACCCAAACACCTCCCGCTCATAATCACTCATGATCGGATCATCCCGCAGAATCGGACTTTCACCTTCCGTCTCATAAGCCAGCTTGAAGGCGAAAAGGGCAACGGTTTCCAGTGGCAATTCCATTGTGTGAATCCTTGATTCGTTAGCCGAGCGGTTTCGGATTGTGGCGTTGAAAAGCGAGATCAAAAGATCGCAGCCTTCGGCAGCCCCTACGGGGGCGGCGGGGCGAGGTCACTTTTCTACAGACGAAAAAAAAGGCCTTGCAAAGCAAGACCTTTCTTAATTTTGGTGCCCCGAGGGGGACTCGAAAAATAGGTTAAGCATTTGATTAATATATATAAAAGCACATGTACACTTTTTAATATACGGAAAAGTGTAAATTTGAGTGATTTACATCAATGGAGTTTGGTGGATGGAAGATTCCAGATTTCGCCTTTCTGATTTCCGACGAGATGCATGTTGTGTGAGTCATTGTTGTTAACAAAGCAATCGGGTTCGACGGAGCCTGGCCTGTCGCTACAAGAAGCTTTCGACCTGCTGCGGACATCCATGCATAGGGACCTGCACATGCCCTGCTCTACATGCATTAATTCTTTCACCTATGAATCTATTAGCCAGAGTTTTTCAAGCGCTCAAGTAGTGACTAGGAATACCATGACTGGATATCAGCAAATGCCTAACGGCACGGGTCGCCGCCACATGGAGTAGAGCTCGTTCGTTAAGATCCAGTAAGCGATGCTCGACAGGATCATCAGTCGCCTGAACGGCCATAGCGAGCGGTACAACACCCTCGTTGATGCCCACCATAAATACGCACTTAAACTCCAGGCCTTTGATGCGATGCATGGTGGCAAGTCGCACCCCACCTTGGCTTCGATCATCGGCCTGCTGACGAGAAAGCCAGCGAGTTTCAATACCCTGCTCGCCTAGTACCTTCTCATAGGCCTTAAGCAGGTTGTTCGTACGAGCTACGACACAGATATCCTGCAGGCAAAACCCTTCCTCTAGAAGGATGCGGATTTCAGCTGCTAGCCACTCGCTTTCGGCTTGTAGCGAAGGTGCATGGTAGATCTGCGGCTTCTCACCATGCACCAAAGATCGGTAATCCGTTACCCCATCCAGACCACCGTCGAGGTCATCCACTTCTGTCCCTTCAAGTAGAGCAGTGGCAAATCGGCGGATTTCTTCTGTCGTTCGGTAGTTGATGCGAAGCTTCTTACCACGTCCACGGATGTTGATTCCACAGCGCCCCAGACTGGCTCGACGCTTATAAATCCGCTGATGTCCATCCCCAACAATAAAAAGGTCGTTCTCCTGCTCTTTGGCAAGACGGCGGATGAGGCTCATAGCTTCAGGTCCAAAGTCCTGGCCCTCATCCACGACTACACACCGATACTGACGAGCCTCTGCTCCGCGCTCGATCAGATCAATCGCATCGTGAATAGCGTCTTCGACTGTAGCCAATTTGCGCTGAGCAAGCTGAACACGCACTACTTCAAATACGGGCCAGATCTCCGCTCGCTGCTTGCGATTGAGCGCTACTCCGCGGCCAACCCTACTAGCCAATAAATAGGCCTGCCGCTCCATCAACCGCTGAGGTAAGACAACTCGCTCCCATTCTTCCCGGTAAAAGCTGATGGGTAGACCTAACGACGCCGGTACCAGCTGAGTTGCTGCATCCCAGCACCGATCATAGTTACCGTCCTTTCCCCCCGGATAAACGATGCTTGAAGGATAGCCATGGCGCTTCACAAACTGACTCACCCAAGAATCCAGATTCCGGACTTCAATTCGCTCTAACACATCTGGTGAACAGATTTTTTTCAGGTTTTCCTTGATATCCATGGCTAGATTACTGGTGAATGTGGTGAATAGCAGGCGCTCATCTTTTTCCAAGACCTTCTGCGCCAACCATCGGGCACGGTGCATGGCAACTACAGTCTTACCAGTACCAGCGCCGCCCAGCACCCGTACGGGTCCATTCCACTTACGCTCTACCAGGTTGCGTTGGGAGGGATGCAAAAATACCCGCCAACGCTCAAGCGGCGCTTCCAGCATCTGAATCAGTTCCAGTTCGTCTTCCAGGACGTAAAACCGGCGCTGCGAAGCCGGCCGTTCAAGGGCCGCGACGAAGTCTTCGGTATCGACAGCAGGAGTATCCTTAGCCACAGCATAGTCGTCGAGCACCTGCTGTATGTCCATGCCTGCTGCCAGCATGTAGAGCGCTTCAAATGCCTCAATCGGCAAGCGTTTATCGAGAGCTTCCAAAGCCTCTTCACTACGAAGCTGCTTGACCAGACCCAGGCTTTCCTTGGGTACGCCAAGGCTCAGCAGTACTTCATCATCCAACTGGAACAGCGGCGCTACCGGAGGCACATCAGCCAGCTTTGATATTGGTTCTGGTGTCGCAGCCAGAGGAGCATATTCAGTACGGACTTCAAACAGCTGCAAAACCCCGGTCTGCGGATGAATGTTGCAGCGATACCGTCGTGCCCAGTCATAGGCATCATCGTGCTTGTCTACCCACAGCAGCACATACACCTTGCCTCTGTCCGGCTTGAGCACAATTCCGCGGAAATCCTGATCGATACGTACCGAGCGGAAATTACCATCCCGAGCATCATTGATTCTTTCGTAATTGATACCTGTGGAAGTCGGGTTTTGCCGGAACTTGGAAACGAACTCCATCACCTTCTTCTGTTTGCTGCGAGGAATTGCGGCAAAGGACTCAAGAAACCCATCCCCCAACGCAACCTTGACCTGGCTGATTGTCATAACTTGTCCTTATGCCTTTCCCTGCGCGGCACACAATGCATCATATGCCCACCCTTTTTTTTCTAGCGACCACAAATATCGCCAACGCGATAAATCCTCCAACCAGGAACCAATATTTCCTTGATGGAAATACCGATCCTCTTTTCTGGCCAGGCCACTTCGAGTTCTGCAATCACTTCTCCACGTTCGTTCTGGACTTCATGTCCAACAATAGGTGGTCGAAAGCCTTGCTTGCGCATGAGTTCAAGGTCGCCGTGCACTGCCGGATCACTTAGGTCAGTCACCTCGCCCCAATCATCAACTCCAAGCTTCTCGGCTTGTCGACGAAGGCTCGTAATGATCTGCATCTCGCCGTGGCTGACAAAAATTCCGGAATGCAGTGGCTTACGGCGATGGCAGTCTTTACAGAGAACCTGCAAATTTTCAGGGGAATTGTCTGACTTTACGCCATTCACATGGTGTACATGGCACAAGCCGGGGTAGCTTGCTAAGCCGATCCCGCACTCAGAACAGGTGTAGTTCGCTGCCTTGCGCACGAGTTTGGATGTTTCCTTCCAGTCGCTTGAGTAGCCAAAGCTCATATCTTCGGCCCAGGCTTTCGGCATGTATAAAAAGCATGAACTGTAGCGACTGAAGAAGTCTTTCAGTGAGAACTCACCGAATGCCTTCTGACGAGGCTGGTAATCTGCAGATCCAAGATAATTCAGCTTCTGCAGACAATATTTGCAGACTTTTAACTCTACTTCGACCTTGCTCAGCCCCCCCCAGACCGTAGAGTCCTCAATCTGAAACCGCCCAGTCAGCTTGTTGGTAGCCACATAACGCTGGAAGCGATTCTTCTGCTTCATATCTTCTAGAGTATGGCAGTGCGCGATATGGAAACGGTTTCCGTGTTCGGGGTTAGCTTGGGTGGCAAGTAGCTTTCCCGTATGGTCCTTGATGTACAGCAGCACCTGTCTACCGTGGTAGGACAGCAGATTGAACTCAGTCTCGATGGTCTCGATATCAATCTCAATCCCTTCTCCGAGTTGATCATCGATCGGCTTAAAGTCGGTCGAGTGATTCACCAGAGAAAAATCCACAGGGGTTGGATTGAGCACTCGTGCTAGACGTTTCAGCTCAGAAAAGTTGATCAAGATCCGCATTGCTACTCCTGGATGATCTTCCTGATCTGCAATTCGGCATTGGTCACCACACGGAAGCTCACCCGACGGGAGCGCTCTCCATCCTCCAGACCTTCAGCATTGAGAACAGGGTGCGCAGAAGAAAAACCAACGGCGGCGAAAACAGACTTGATCCAGTCACGCTGCTCAGTGACTGCGGACATACTGTAGAGATACTGCAGCACTGCTCGTGTGCGGCCCTGGGATAACTCCATATTATTAAAATAAGCAGCTTCAGGGGACACCGCACCACTCCAGACGCGACTGGTGTGCCCCTCAATTCTGACTTCGGTAATGTTCTTGTTGAAGCCATTCAGCACCTCCAAATAGCGCGGAAAGAATTCATCAAGGATTGTCTTGAAGTTAGTCTTCAAGGTGATCTGCCCAGTATCAAACAGCACGTCAGGCGACTTGAAGCGAAATTCAAGGGTGGTCTTGTCGATTTCCGCATCCCACTTTGGTAATTCCTCAGCAAACTCTGTATTCAACGCCTCGTAGAGCGCCACCTGGCTGTTCTGATAGGCCACTGCGACTTCTTTGATCTTGTCGCGCTCAATCTGCACGTAGCGCATATACGCCACCGAGATCAACAAGAACACCATCATCAGCCCCGCCATCAGGTCTGACATGGATATCCAGTGTTCGCTGTCCTGTTTACGCGCCTTCTGGTGAGTGCCGAAGATTTCGTTCATGGTTAGTGGCCTTGAGTGCCATTCATGCGGATTACATCATCCATCCGCCCAACCATTTGTTCGTAATCCTTCACAAAACGACTGGTGATTTGCACAAGTGAGCTGCCCATATCGGTCATGGCCTTCTCGATTTCACGAGCTGTTGCCATTTCCAATTGTTCAAGCTGCTTATTGATTGTAGTGCCCGTTTTACCCACGGCATCCCGCATGTGCGCATCAAGGCCTGACATGCTCTGCTCAATTTGTTGACGAGCAGCCTGGAGCATGCTTTCCGAGCTCAGCTTGATCTCGTCTTGAATGCGCGAAGCTGTCTGCGCAACCAACAGCACAACAGAACTGTTGGATTTCTCGAACTCACTAGCGGTCCTGCGGAACTGTTCGTGAACCTGCTGCGAGTGTTCTTCCATGCTCTTTGCAGTTTGGCTGATGTCCTTCTGCATACCCTGCACAGAGCCCTGCATGTGGCCAAGCATGTCGCGGGAGGTATTGGAGACTTCCATCGCCGTGTCTTTGAGGGTTTCGGACAGCTGCTCAGAAGTGTTTTTAACCGTATGAGAAAGCTCAGCGAAAGCACTTTGAGTAGTGCTTACTGAATTACGGAAGTCCTCTGCACCGACTTCCAGGGCCACCCGCATTTCATTGGACCCGTTTAGCAATTTCTGCCCTACATCCTCAAGCTTCTCCTGCACAGAAAGCGACGAAGCTTCAAGCTGGCCGGAGACCCCCGTAACCGCATGGCTTAGCTGATCAACCCCAGCCTCCATCGCCACCTTCATCTGGCCGGCGCCCCGTAGCAGCTGATCGCCGATTTCCTCGACTTTCGCCTGGATGGTGGGCACAGCATTCACCGCGGCATCGCGCATCTGGATAAAGACATCCAAGTGCCGTTGAAGCTCTTGAATCTGATGCTGGTTGATCAGCAGTACATCGCGCAGCTCAGCCATCGCCAGCGGGATTTCCTTGCACTCCTCCCAAATACCCGCAACAGCCTGTCGTGTAGATACCAGCGAGTCGACACTCTGCTGGTACTGCTCGGACATCTGCTCAACCTGACTTTTGTATTCGATCTGCCAATCCACCAGCTTTTTGACCGAAGCATCCAGCGCCTTAAAGTTTTCGCCGAACTGCTCCATCAGATTGTTATTGAAGTCCTGGATCACCTGCTGGAGCGCCTCGATGATCAGGCTGGTGGCAGATCTCGACATCATCTCGGCAAAATTCGCCATTTCCTGCCATAGCTTGCGGCTGAACTCGGCATTGAAGGCTTTAGCATCACGGGAAAAATCACCAACATCTGCCCGCAGAAACCTTACCTGCCCAACCAAAGAGCCTTCTTCGCTACCGGAAAGCCCCTGAGAAAGCTGCTGTAAAAGTGCTGTTTGTTGCTCCAACGCCGCATGGATATCGCTCGGAGTTACATCATGTTTAACTCCATTCGTCTGGCGCCTGGGTGCAAACTTCCAAGCGTCCATCGCGTTAAAAATCATAGCCGCCAACATCCCCACGATACTGGTGATAAAGGCCGTTTTAAGCCCATCAAGCAGCTTAGGGATGCTCTGGTCGATGTTTTGCGTATCGAAATGTAGAAGTCCGATAACCACGCCGATAAAGGTGCCGAGTATGCCCAATGACGTCATCAACGTCGGGGCATACTCAAGAAACTGCGAGTGACGCCCCTTGGCCCCCTGTAAGAGGGAAATGACCAATACCCCGATGGTGACCCAAAGAAACATCTCCGTCACAGAACTACTGGATAACGTGGTCAACCACCGCTCAAACTCTTGCGTAACCATGGAATGCCCTAGCGTGGAATCATCGACTCGTTTTTCGTTGCGACCGGCCCATATTGCAGCACAAGCTACAACCCATTCTCTTAGCCCTTGGATGCCTTTTTCAGCTCAGTAAAACTCCTAAGCGCCTCAATCGAGGTGGAGTCAGAGAAGCGTAGCTGTAAAGTCTTAGTAAGCGAGCGGGCATTACAGAGTAACCGTCCGGGCAACACCCCTTCCTGACACCGTCGCTTAAGGCGATGGTTGTCCACCTAAATTGATCTGACCCCAAAAAGCTGAACGTTTACATGTCTATGCCAGAGTCGCTCTGAGCCACGGCATCAATGCCAATGTCGTGCGCAAATGGTTCCAGCCTCCGATCGACACCAGCGTACAAATGCCTGCCACCGATCACTGTGTGCTTTGACCGTGCCGTAGTGTCCGCCGCCGAACAGATCTTTCAATGCTTGCGGTCCGGCATAATTCAGTTGCCGGCCATAGCCAAAATTTCGCCCGTCTCGTCTACCGACCAATGCCATGATCAAACTCCTCTCGAAGCCAACTCTTAAAACCTTCCCCACGTCATCCCGCCAAGAATGTTGAGTGTTATCAGGGATCAAGGCCCCTGCGACCTGTGAGGGTTGTCCACTAACGCGGGACTGGCGGCTCCTTACGACCGGGAGCTTGGGCATCTCATGATCTGGCCTCCTGGGCACCGTTACCGGTGGGCGGGTGGAGGCTGTGCTGGCTGACGAAACCAACGCCGCGAGATCCTGAGTCGGGTGAAGGCAGTGAAGCGATGACCGGGGCATGCCTGACTGTCAGTCAGGTGCAGTCCATTCCGTGGGCTGCGGCACCATCATCTGCATCGCTGCTGCTGGTGACTTCGGTGTTTGTCACGCCGATTGTCACGAGGGGGAATGCCGCAAAGCCTTGTACGAGGTGGACTGCAGCAGCGGTAGGAGCGCCCGTCTCTTTCCGGGAGAAAGAGACGGGCGCAGGTTGGCGCAAGGAAATGGCCAAGCGGATAGGTTGCTGCAGGGCAGCTATGAAAGGGGGAAGTTGCCGCAGTGGGCACACTGGTAAAAGTAGGCATCCATCACATCGTTGTGACCGTGCGAGCCGCCGGACGCTTATCGCACTTGGGGAGAACCACCACCGTGTGGCGTAGCCTTAAAGGTTCTGGCTACCTGGGTTGCTGTCGACGACAGCGCTTTGCCCGATCTTTTCTACGCTCGCTGATAGACAGGGTCAAGGCTCGATTTTTTGAGAATTCTGCTGCTGCGAATGGCATAAGCTGTCTATGGAAATCCTTGGTTTCTAGAAGACGGTTACGCTGATTTTTAGATCTTTCAAGTGAGGCCCTTCCAAGCAGGGCGGCTTTGCAGCCCTGCTTGGAAGGGCCCGCGTGGAAGGCAAAGCTGTGGAGATTTCACTGACGTGTTAGCGCTGGAATGCGCCACGCTCATCTTCCAAGGCGCTGATGCCGTCACCGACCGCGTTGACCCCGAGAAGCTCCGAAGACTTACGCGACAGAAACTGATTAACCCGCGTATCAAACTGATCCCGCAGGCTCGCCGTAATTCCAACCCTGAGCGCATCGAGATAATCGGCATACCACTGCATCATGATCCGCCGTTGCGTAAGGTACAGCGCCTGGTTGTACTCCCCAGCAATGCCACCCTCGACATGAGCCAGTTGACTTTCAACATGATCCTTCAGCCATCCATGTTCGCGCAGCAGCGTGCTCGCGGTGTGGCGAACGCCATGGCTCACCATCCGCCCTTTATAGCCAATCTTGGCAAACACCAGATTGATTGTGTTCTCGCTGATGACGGGCCGTTTCTCTCCACTACCCGGAAACAGGTAGCGGCTGCGTCCAGTGCATTGGTGCAGCTTGATCAGCATCGCGATCAGTTGATGGGGCAGGGGACTGACATAGTCCCGGCGCATCTTCATGCGTTCAGCCGGTATGGTCCACGTCCCTTCTTCAAAATCGATTTCATCCCACGTCGCATACCGAACCATGCCGGGTCGGCTCGCCGTCAGTATTGCCATCCACGAAGCAATCCTCGACGGCAACCGGCTGGTGGTCTTGCTCAGTGCCTGAAGAAATTCCGGCAGCTCGCTTTCACGCAAATGCGGATAGTGCTCAGGGGACGGCGGCGCCAACGCGATGGCATGAAGTTCTGAAGCCGGATTGTGTTCGCACAACCCCCGCGCAATCCCCTGACTGAAAATCTGCTTGAGCCAAGTCCGAGCCTTGTCTGCCACATTGAACGCCCCGCGCTTTTCGATGCTGGCCTGCAACTTCGCGCAGTCGGCGCGAGTAATGTGCTCCAACTGCATCTCGCCGAGTGCCGGTAGCAGATCCTTGTCGAGGTAGTCGCGAATCTTCTTTAGCGTCGCATGGCTGCGGCCGGAGTCGGCCTTGAACTGATACCAGTACTCCGTAGCTCGCCTGAAGGTGTTGAGGCCAGCCTCCCGTTGCTGCTGCTTGTCATCCCGGCGTTTGGCTCCAGGATTGGTTCCTTCCTTGAGCAGCTTGCGGCATTCGGCAGCCCGTTCGCGAGCTTCCTGCAAGGAGGTGCTCGGGTAGACGCCCAATGACATGCGCGCCGGGCGACCATGATACGAATAGCGGAAATGCCAGTACTTGTGGCCGTTCGGCTGGACTAGAAGGGCAAGACCCGAACTATCACTCAGCGTGTATTGCTTGTCGGCAGGCTTGGACGCTTTGACTTGCAAGGCAGTGAGGGGCATGGCTGTACACCTCCGGTTCTCGAACTGGAATCTGTACAGAAAATGTACCAAAAAGAGGCTGGCTTGCAAGGGACGGGGATGGAACCCCAGAGACCAAAAAGCCCGCAGTTAGCGGGCTCTAGGGATGTTGCGTAGACGCTGGTAGTCGTCTATGTACTGCAAATGGTGCCCCGAGGGAGACTCGAACTCCCACTTCTTGCGAAAACGGATTTTGAATCCGCCGCGTCTACCAATTCCGCCATCAGGGCTCAATGGCGGCGAAGTATAGAGATGAGATTACCGTCGGTCAATCAGGTACATAGAGAATTTTCACTATTTCGGCTAGACTTCCGGCCCCTGCTAGACGAACCCCATCATGCGCGTTGCTGACTTTACTTTCGAACTCCCTGATTCGCTGATCGCTCGCCACCCTTTGGCCGAGCGTCGCAACAGTCGCCTGTTGACCCTTGATGGGGTCAGCGGCGCCCTGGCACACCGTCAATTCACTGATTTGCTTGAGCATTTGCGTCCGGGCGATTTGATGGTGTTCAACAATACCCGGGTGATTCCGGCGCGGCTGTTTGGCCAGAAGGCTTCCGGCGGCAAGCTGGAAATTCTGGTGGAGCGGGTGCTCGACAGTCATCGCGTGCTGGCGCATGTGCGTTCCAGCAAGTCGCCGAAACCGGGTTCGAAGATCCTGATCGACGGCGGTGGCGAAGCCGAGATGCTGGCGCGTCACGATGCGTTGTTCGAACTGGGGTTTGCCGAAGAGGTATTGCCGCTGCTCGACCGCGTCGGGCACATGCCGTTGCCTCCTTATATAGATCGCCCTGATGAAGGCTCGGACCGCGAGCGTTACCAGACGGTGTACGCCGAGCGCCTGGGCGCGGTGGCGGCGCCGACGGCGGGGCTGCATTTCGATCAGCCGCTGATGGAGGCGATTGCCGCCAAGGGCATCGAAACTGCGTTCGTGACCTTGCACGTCGGCGCGGGCACGTTCCAGCCGGTGCGGGTCGAGAAGATCGAAGATCACCACATGCACAGTGAGTGGCTGGAAGTCGGTCAGGACGTGGTCGATGCAGTCGAAGCGTGCCGCGCTCGCGGTGGTCGCGTGGTGGCCGTGGGGACTACCAGCGTGCGTTCTCTGGAAAGTGCCGCGCGCGATGGCGTGCTCAAGCCGTTCAGTGGCGATACCGACATCTTTATCTACCCAGGCCGGCCGTTTCATGTGGTCGATGCCCTGGTCACCAATTTCCATTTGCCCGAATCCACGTTGTTGATGCTGGTTTCGGCGTTCGCCGGTTATCCCGAGACCATGGCCGCCTATAAAGCCGCCGTCGACAACGAATACCGCTTTTTCAGCTACGGTGATGCGATGTTTATCACCCGTAATCCCGCACCACGTGGCCCAGAGGAAACAGAATGAGTCGCACCAGTCGCATGTCTTTTGAGCTCCTTGCCACAGACGGCAAGGCTCGTCGCGGTCGTTTGACCTTTCCGCGCGGTACCGTCGAGACCCCGGCCTTCATGCCGGTGGGCACATACGGCACGGTCAAGGGCATGTTGCCGCGGGATATCGTCGCCACGGGCGCGGAAATCATTCTGGGTAACACCTTCCACTTGTGGCTGCGTCCTGGCACCGAAGTGATCAAGAAGCACGGCGACCTGCACGATTTCATGCAGTGGAAAGGCCCGATTCTGACCGACTCCGGCGGTTTTCAGGTGTTCAGCCTGGGCGCGATGCGCAAGATCAAGGAGGAGGGCGTGACCTTCGCTTCTCCGGTCGACGGCGCCAAAGTGTTCATGGGGCCGGAAGAGTCGATGCAGGTCCAGCGCGATCTGGGCTCGGACATCGTGATGATTTTCGACGAATGCACCCCGTACCCGGCCGATGAAGACGTCGCTCGGGTATCGATGGAGCTGTCGTTGCGTTGGGCCAAGCGTTCGAAAGAAGCCCATGGCGACAACACGGCGGCGCTGTTCGGCATCGTGCAGGGTGGCATGCATCAGGATCTGCGCATGCGCTCCCTGGAAGGCCTCGACAAGATCGGCTTCGATGGCCTGGCCATCGGCGGTCTGTCGGTGGGCGAGCCCAAGCACGAGATGATCAAGGTGCTGGATTACTTGCCGGGCCAGATGCCGGCTGACAAACCTCGTTACCTTATGGGCGTTGGCAAACCGGAAGATCTGGTTGAGGGTGTGCGCCGCGGTGTGGACATGTTCGATTGCGTGATGCCAACCCGTAATGCCCGCAATGGGCATCTGTTCATTGATACAGGCGTGCTGAAGATCCGTAACGCGTTCCATCGCCATGATGATTCGCCGCTGGATCCAACCTGCGATTGCTATACCTGCCAGAACTTCTCCCGCGCTTATCTGCATCACCTGGACAAATGCGGTGAAATGTTGGGTAGCATGTTGAATACCATCCACAATTTGCGCCATTACCAGGTGCTTATGGCTGGTTTGCGCGAGGCTATTCAACAGGGTACATTGGCCGCCTTTGTCGATGCCTTCTACGCCAAACGCGGGTTACCTGTTCCGCCTTTGGACTGAGTTTTCTGACCCCAAGATTCAACATTTGCAACTGGAGTGCTAAATGAGCTTTTTTATCTCTAACGCCATGGCTGACGCCGCTGCACCTGCTGCTGGCCCAATGGGCGGCGGCTTTGAGTGGATTTTCCTGGTCGGTTTCCTGGTCATCTTCTACCTGATGATCTGGCGTCCACAGGCCAAGCGCGCCAAAGAGCAGAAAAACCTGCTGGGCAGCCTGCAAAAAGGTGACGAAGTGGTGACCACCGGTGGTATCGCCGGCAAGATCACCAAAGTGTCCGATGACTTCGTTGTTCTGGAAGTCTCCGACACCGTCGAAATGAAATTCCAGAAAGGCGCCATCGCCGCCACGCTGCCAAAAGGCACGCTCAAAGCGATCTAAGTTTCAACTTCTACTCAATCGACGGGGCGCGCAAGGCGCCCCGCGTCATAAGCGGGCGGCGTGATGCTGAACAAATACCCTCTGTGGAAATACATTCTGATCCTGGCGGTGCTGGCGATCGGTCTGATTTATTCCGCTCCCAATCTTTATCCTGATGACCCGGCCATTCAGGTCAGCGGTGCCAGCACGGCGTTGCAGGTCACTCAGGCAGATCTGGATCGTGTGAGCACCGCGCTCAAGGAATCCGGGATCAACGTCAAGGCGGCCACCCTGGCTGCGGGCGGCAAGGGCGGTCTGATCCGTCTGACCAAGGCTGAAGATCAGCTGCCAGCCAAAGACGTCGTGCGCAAGGCATTGGGTGATGACTACGTCGTTGCACTGAACCTGGCACAAACCACCCCGCAATGGCTGCGCAACCTTGGCGCGCACCCGATGAAGCTGGGTCTGGACTTGTCCGGTGGTGTGCACTTCCTGCTCGAAGTGGACATGGACAAAGCCCTCGACGCACGCCTGAAAGTCTACGAAGGCGACGTCAAGAGTCTGTTGCGCAAAGAGCGTCTGCGCTATCGCAGCCTGCCGCAAGTGGGCGGTGCCATTCAGCTGGGCTTCACTGATGAAGCCGCTCGCGAACAGGCCCGTGCACTGATTCGCAAGAACTTCAACGATTTCGACATTGTTCCGGCCGACCTCAATGGCCAACCGGTGCTGCGTCTGGCGATGACCCCGGCCAAGCTGGCGGAAATCCGCGAATACTCCATCAAGCAGAACTTGACCACGGTACGTAACCGCGTCAACGAGCTGGGTGTTGCCGAACCTATCGTTCAGCGCCAAGGCGCCAACCGCATCGTGGTTGAGCTGCCGGGCGTGCAAGACACCGCAGAAGCCAAGCGTATCCTCGGCAAGACAGCCAACCTTGAGTTCCGTCTGGCGGCTGAGCCTGGCGCTTCGAAAGCCACTTCCGAGTCGTTCGAGTTCCGTGAAGGCAATCGTCCTGCGGCGCTGATCGAGCGTGGCCTGATCATCACCGGTGATCAGGTGACTGACGCCAAGGCTGGCTTCGGCGAGCAAGGCACACCAGAAGTGAACATCCGTCTGGATGGCCACGGTGGCGAGCTGATGAGTCGTGCCACTCGCAACAACGTCGGTCGCAGCATGGCGGTGATCTTCATCGAACAACGTCCTGTTACCACTTACACCAAGCAAGTGGTCAATGGCGTCGAGAAAGACGTACCGGTTCAGACGTTTAAAGAAGAGAAGAAGATCATCAGCCTGGCGACTATCCAGTCGCCACTGGGTGCCCAGTTCCGCATCACTGGCCTGAACGGCCAGGGCGAATCGTCCGAGTTGGCGCTGCTGCTGCGTGCCGGTGGTCTGGCGGCACCGATGTACTTCGCTGAAGAACGTACCATCGGCCCAAGCCTGGGTGCCGACAACATCACCAAAGGTATCGATGCATCGCTGTGGGGCATGCTGTTCGTCTCGCTGTTCATCATGGCCATCTACCGCTTCTTCGGCCTCATCGCCACCGTCGCGCTGACGGTGAACATGGTAATGCTGCTGGCCCTGATGTCGCTGCTGGGTGCAACGCTGACCCTGCCGGGTATCGCTGGTATCGTATTGACCATGGGTATGGCGGTCGACGCCAACGTACTGATCTTCTCGCGGATACGTGAAGAGATCGCGGCTGGCATGACTGTGCAGCGGGCAATCAACGAAGGCTTCGGCCGGGCATTCACCGCGATTCTCGACGCCAACCTGACAACCTTGTTGGTCGGTGGGATTCTCTTTGCCATGGGCACCGGCCCGGTCAAAGGCTTCGCAGTGACCATGTCCCTCGGGATCTTTACCTCGATGTTCACGGCCATCATGGTGACCCGCGCGATGGTCAACCTGATCTTCGGCGGTCGTGACTTCAAGAAGTTGTGGATTTAAGGGGCTGCCATGTTACGTACAATCAACTTCATGGGCGTTCGCAACATTGCGTTCGGCGTCACATTGTTCCTTACGGTTCTGGCTCTGTTCAGTGTCGCCACCAAGGGCATGAACTGGGGGCTGGACTTCACCGGCGGTACGCTCATCGAGCTGACCTACGAGCGTCCGGCCGACGTCACCAAAGTGCGTGAGCAGTTGGTTACATCGGGTTATAACGAGGCGATCGTACAGAGCTTCGGTGCGACTACCGATTTGCTGGTGCGTATGCCAGGTGAAGACCCGCAGCTGGGTCACCAGGTGGCCGAGGCCTTGCAGAAGGTCGGTGGCGACAACCCTGCGGTGGTCAAGCGCGTCGAATTCGTCGGCCCTCAGGTCGGTGAAGAGCTGCGCGACCAGGGCGGCCTCGGCATGCTGATGGCGCTGGGCGGCATTTTGATCTACCTGGCTTTCCGCTTTCAGTGGAAGTTTGCGGTGGGTGCGATCGTATCCCTGATCCACGACGTGATCGTGACCATCGGTATCCTGTCGTTCTTCCAGATCACCTTCGACCTGACGGTACTGGCGGCGGTGCTGGCGATCATCGGTTACTCGCTCAACGATACCATCGTGGTATTCGACCGGGTTCGTGAGAACTTCCGGGTACTGCGCAAGGCCAGCCTGATCGAGAACATCAACATCTCGACCACGCAAACCCTGCTGCGGACCATGGCCACTTCGATCTCCACTTTGCTGGCGATCGCGGCCCTGTTGTTCTTCGGTGGCGACAACCTGTTCGGCTTCTCCATTGCCCTGTTCATCGGTGTTCTGGCGGGTACTTACTCGTCGATCTACATCGCGAACGTGGTGCTGATCTGGCTGAACCTGAGCAGCGAGGACCTGATTCCTGCTGCGGCGGTCGAGACGGAAGTCGACGACCGACCATAACGGTAATCGTTTTTCCCGCTACGGCCGAGAAGGCGCGAGTATTGAACTCGCGCCTTTTTTTATGCTCCAAGGCTGGGAGAAGCGCGGGTTTGTCCCGCCTGTGATGGCCAGGAGGTTCATGTGAACAAGTCGTTGCTGGTTGGTGCGGTATTGGGTGCCGTCGGTGTCACTGCCGGGGGTGCTATTGCCACCTACAAGCTGGTTAAAAGCGGCCCTGAGTATGCGCAAGTGCTGGCCGTTGAACCGGTCAAGACACAAATTAAGACTCCACGTGAAGTGTGCAAGGACGTTACGGTTACCCGGCAAGCGCCGGTAAAAGATCAACACCAGATCGCCGGTACGGTGGTCGGCGCGCTGGCAGGTGGCCTGTTGGGCAACCAGGTCGGCGGCGGTACAGGCAAGAAAATCGCCACAGTGGCCGGTGCGGTCGGCGGCGGTTATGCGGGCAACAAGGTGCAGGAAGGCATGCAGGAGCGTGATACCTACACCACCACTCAAACCCGCTGTAACACCGTGAATGACATCAGTGACAAGGTTGTAGGCTACGACGTTCGTTATTCGCTGGATGGCAAAGAAGGCAAAGTGCGGATGGATCGCGATCCGGGCAACCAGATTCCGGTCGACAAGGAAGGCAAGTTGATCCTGGGGCAAAACGAACCGGCTCAACAATAAGCTGAGCGCCTCAAGCAAAAAGAAGCATCCCGAGAGGGATGCTTTTTTTGTGCCTGAATTTTATGTTCACCGCCAACGTGCTATGAAAGACTCTTCATTTTTCGCGGCCTTACGCCTGCCTGTCTGAGACTCCATGCCTGCCATCGATCATCCCCTGATAGACCAGTTCCTCGACGCCCTGTGGCTGGAAAAAGGCCTTTCCGATAACACCCGCGATGCCTATCGCAGTGACCTGGCCTTGTTCAACGGCTGGTTGCAGGAGAAAGGCCTGGAGCTGATCAACGCCGGTCGTGAGTTGATTCTTGATCACTTGGCCTGGCGTCTGGAGCAAAACTACAAGCCCCGTTCTACGGCGCGGTTTCTTTCCGGTGTGCGTGGCTTCTATCGCTATTTGCTGCGGGAAAAGCTGATCGCTGTCGATCCGACCTTGCGCGTCGATATGCCGCAACTGGGTAGGCCGTTGCCTAAATCTTTGTCGGAAGCCGATGTGGAAGCACTTCTGGCCGCGCCAGACCTGAGCGAAGCTATCGGTCAGCGTGATCGCGCCATGCTTGAGGTGCTTTATGCCTGTGGTTTGCGGGTCACGGAGCTGATCAGCTTGACGCTGGAGCAGGTCAACCTGCGCCAAGGCGTGCTGCGGGTGATGGGCAAGGGCAGCAAGGAGCGGCTGGTGCCGATGGGCGAGGAGGCGATCGTCTGGGTCGAACGCTACATGCGCGATGCCCGTGGCGAGCTGCTGGGCGGGCGTCCCAGCGATGTGCTGTTTCCCAGCCTGCGCGGCGAGCAGATGACCCGCCAGACTTTCTGGCATCGCATCAAGCACCAGGCCAAGGTCGCCGGTATCGGCAAGTCGCTGTCGCCTCATACCCTGCGCCATGCCTTTGCCACGCACTTGCTCAACCACGGTGCCGATCTTCGAGTGGTGCAAATGCTGCTCGGCCACAGCGATCTCTCGACCACTCAGATCTATACTCACGTCGCCCGCGCACGTTTGCAGGACTTGCACGCCAAGCATCACCCGCGCGGCTGAATATTGTGCGATCGCTCTGTGTAGGAGCGGGCTTGCCCGCGAAGACGGCGGTACATGTCGCCTGGTATACCGCTTTTCGCGAGCAAGCTCGCTCCTACAGGGTTCCGTGTCTCATTGATGTCTCGCGTCACCCCGCATTCGGCCACGCCGGCCTTATGTGGTAGGCTTTGCCGGTTTGCACGATGGGCGTTTATGACCCGGTGTTTCGGCACGGGCGTTCTGATCGTCCCATTTGTCCGCCTTCAGGAGTTCTCATGCGTCTGACCCAGATTTTCGCCGCCGCAGCCATTGCGTTGGTCAGCACCTTTGCCGTCGCCGATGACGCGGCCGACAAAGCCATTCGTAAAAGCCTGGAAAACCTCCAGCTTGACGTGCCGGTCGAAACCATCACCGCCAGCCCGTTGCCAGGTCTGTACGAAGTCAAACTCAAGGGCAGCCGCGTGTTGTACGCCAGTGCCGACGGCCAATATGTCGTTCAGGGCTATCTGTTTCAGCTCAAGGACGGCAAACCGGTCAACCTGACGGAGAAAACCGAGCGCCTGGGCATTTCGAAACTGATTAACGGCATTCCAGTGGCTGAAACCGTGGTCTACCCGGCCATTGGCGAAACCAAGTCGCACATCACGGTCTTCACCGACACCACCTGCCCGTACTGCCACAAGCTGCACGCCGAAGTGCCGGCGCTGAATAAACTGGGTATCGAAGTGCGTTATGTTGCGTTCCCGCGCCAGGGCCTGGGCTCGGCGGGTGACGAGCAATTGCAAGCCGTGTGGTGCTCGAAAGACAAGAAAGCCGCCATGGACAAAATGGTCGATGGCAAGGAAATCAAGGCCGCCAAGTGCGAGAACCCGGTGTCCAAACAGTTCGCCCTCGGCCAGTCCATTGGTGTGAACGGTACACCGGCCATCGTTTTGGCCGATGGACAGGTCATTCCGGGCTACCAGCCTGCGCCACAAGTCGCCAAACTGGCATTGAGCGCGAAATAGTTTCGCATCGTCATGGTCAGCCTTTGACGATCATGGTTCGGCGGCAATATTGTCGGGCCATTAATAGAGAACCGCGAACATGCGGTTGTTTTCACGGCCGGCCTTGAGTCGGCCGTTTCATGGGGAGTTCACAGTGAAACCGGTCAAAGTAGGCATCTGTGGGTTAGGGACCGTCGGTGGCGGTACCTTCAACGTACTTCAGCGCAACGCCGAGGAAATTGCTCGTCGTGCCGGGCGTGGAATCGAAGTGGCACAAATTGCCATGCGCACGCCAAAGCCTCAGTTCCAGACGACCGGTATTGCGATTACCAACGATGTGTTCGAAGTGGCCACGAACCCTGAGATCGACATCGTTATAGAGCTGATGGGCGGCTACACCGTTGCCCGCGAGCTGGTACTCAAGGCCATCGAGAATGGCAAGCATGTGGTCACCGCGAACAAGGCACTGATCGCCGTTCACGGTAATGAAATTTTCGCCAAGGCTCGCGAGAAGGGCGTGATCGTTGCGTTCGAAGCGGCCGTGGCCGGTGGCATCCCGGTGATCAAGGCGATCCGTGAAGGTTTGTCTGCCAACCGCATCAACTGGGTGGCCGGGATCATCAATGGCACCGGCAACTTCATTCTCACCGAAATGCGTGAGAAGGGTCGCACCTTCGAAGACGTACTCGCCGAGGCACAAGCTCTGGGTTACGCCGAAGCGGATCCGACCTTCGATGTCGAAGGCATCGACGCAGCCCACAAGCTGACGATCCTGGCGTCCATCGCGTTCGGCATTCCGCTGCAATTCGATAAGGCTTACACCGAAGGCATCACCAAGCTGACCACCGCTGACGTGAACTACGCCGAAGCGCTGGGCTATCGCATCAAGCACCTGGGCGTGGCGCGCATCACCGCGGCCGGTATCGAGCTGCGTGTGCACCCGACGCTGATCCCGGCCGATCGCTTGATTGCCAACGTCAATGGCGTGATGAACGCGGTGATGGTCAATGGCGACGCTGCCGGTTCGACCCTGTTCTACGGCGCTGGTGCCGGCATGGAACCGACCGCTTCGTCGGTGATCGCGGATCTGGTGGACGTGGTGCGTGCCATGACCTCCGACCCGGAGAACCGCGTGCCGCACCTGGCCTTCCAGCCGGATTCGCTGTCGGCCCATCCGATCCTGCCGATCGAAGCCTGCGAAAGTGCTTATTACCTGCGTATACAGGCCAAGGACCATCCGGGCGTGTTGGCTCAGGTGGCGAGCATCCTGTCGGAGCGCGGCATCAACATCGAATCGATCATGCAGAAAGAAGTCGAGGAACACGACGGCCTGGTGCCGATGATCCTGCTGACCCACCGCGTGCTGGAGCAGCGCATCAACGACGCGATCACCGCCCTGGAGGCCTTGGAAGGCGTGGTGGGCCCGGTCGTAAGGATCCGCGTCGAGCACCTGAACTAAGCCGTTATCGTTCACCGGGCTCGCACGCGGGCCCGGCATTGCGAACACTGTCTATTGGAGCCAGTCATGCGTTATATCAGTACCCGCGGCCAGGCACCGGCCCTGAATTTCGAAGATGTCCTGCTGGCCGGTCTCGCCACCGACGGCGGTCTGTACGTCCCGGAAAACCTGCCTCGTTTCACCCAGGAAGAGATCGCTTCGTGGGCCGGCCTGCCGTATCACGAGCTGGCCTTCCGGGTGATGCGCCCATTCGTCACCGGCAGTATTCCGGATGCCGATTTCAAAAAGATTCTTGAAGAAACGTACGGCGTGTTTTCCCACAACGCCGTGGCACCACTGCGTCAGCTGAATGGCAACGAATGGGTGTTGGAGCTGTTCCACGGCCCGACCCTGGCGTTCAAAGACTTCGCCCTGCAACTGCTGGGTCGTCTGCTCGACTACGTGCTGGAAAAGCGCGGCGAGCGCGTGGTGATTGTTGGCGCCACCTCCGGCGACACCGGTTCGGCGGCGATCGAAGGTTGCAAGCACTGCGAAAACGTCGACATCTTCATTTTGCACCCGCACAACCGTGTGTCCGAAGTGCAGCGTCGCCAGATGACCACCATCTTCGGCGAGAACATCCATAACATCGCCATCGAAGGCAACTTCGATGACTGCCAGGAAATGGTCAAGGCGAGCTTCGCCGACCAGAGCTTCCTCAAAGGCACGCGCCTGGTGGCGGTGAACTCGATCAACTGGGCGCGGATCATGGCCCAGATCGTTTACTACTTCCACGCAGCCCTGCAGTTGGGCGGCCCGGCGCGTTCGGTGTCGTTCTCGGTACCGACCGGCAACTTCGGCGATATCTTCGCCGGTTACCTGGCGCGCAATATGGGCCTGCCGATCAACCAGTTGATCGTTGCCACCAACCGCAACGACATCCTGCACCGCTTCATGAGCGGCAATCAGTACGTCAAGGAAACTCTGCACGCCACGCTGTCGCCTTCCATGGACATCATGGTCTCGTCGAACTTCGAACGCCTGCTGTTCGACCTGCACGGTCGTAACGGCGCAGCGATTGCCGGTTTGATGGACACCTTCAAGCAGGGCGGCGGTTTCAGCGTCGAACAGGAACGCTGGACCGAAGCACGCAAGCTGTTCGATTCGCTGGCCGTGGACGACGCGCAAACCTGCGAGACCATTGCCGAAGTCTTTGAGCAAACTGGCGAGCTGCTGGACCCGCACACTGCCATCGGCGTGAAGGCTGCGCGTGAATGCCGTCGCAGCCTGGATATCCCGATGGTGATCCTCGGCACGGCCCATCCGGTCAAATTCCCGGACGCAGTGGAAAAAGCCGGTGTAGGAAAAGCACTCGAACTGCCTGCACATCTTTCTGATTTGTTTGAGCGAGATGAACGTTGCACCGTATTGCCGAACGACCTGAAAGCCGTGCAGGCCTTTGTCAGTCAGCATGGCAACCGCGGCAAGCCGCTGTAACCGGCAAAAGCTGTCACATTTTGAAGCCCGTCTCCTGACGGGCTTTCTCATTTCTGCATGCCACACTTGTCGGGTTTCGTAAAAGAAGAGCCGCCCATGAAGGACGGGCGAGACGATCACCAAGGAAGTGGCAATGCTGTTTTTTAGAGGGTTTAAACCAGCCGTGTGCTGGATGTTTTTGCTGGGCGCCCTGGGCTTTGGGCAATGGGTGAAGGCCGCACAATTGACGACACACGAATCCCGCGAGTCAGCCACCATCGCACGCATTGAGCTGGACGCTCAGGAGCGGCAATGGATTGCTGAACATCCAATGGTTATCGTCGCGTCGGCGCAGTACCCGCTGTACCTGTTCAAGGATGAGCACGGTCACTGGAGCGGTTTGAACAACGATGTGCTCAACCGCATCAGCGCCATGACCGGGTTGCGGTTCGTCCATGAAGAGTCGTTTTCCACCGACCAACTGCTGGAACGACTGGAACGTGGCGCGGCGGACTTGAGCACGACGCTGGCAATGAATGACGAGCGCAAGGTGTTTCTGGATTTCAGTCATGCGTTCGGCGGGGCAGGCTGGGTGCTCGTGGGACTGGCCGGCACGCCTGCGTTACAGTCCCTGGAACAACTTTCGAAAAGAGTCCTGGTATTGCCGGCCCGGCACGCCCTGGAGGGGGCGATTCGGCGTGACTACCCGGCGATCGAGCTGCGCTCGGTCAAAACCCAGGTTGAGGCCCGGGCACTGGTGGAAAGTGGCGAGGCCTACGCCACCATTGAAAACGAAATCGGAGCGCAGTTCTATCCCTCGGGCCGGCTCAAGGTGGGACATGCTGTGGAAGGCAAATGGGAGGCTGATCACTTGGCGGTTCGTAAAGGGCAGCCGCAGTTATTGAGCATCCTCAACAAGGCGCTCGAAGCATTTCCGCCCGCCGAATTACGCGCCATGCGGCTGAAATGGCTGAACGGAATTGCGTCGGTACACGCGCCCTCGGCCTGGCAGCGGATAACCCAGTGGGGTTGCTGGAGCCTGTTCATCGTTAGCCTGTTCGGCTTGCTCTCATTGCTTTGGAACCGTCGCCTTGCTGCATTGATCGAACAACGTCGGGACGCCGAGAAAGACCTCAATGATCAGCTCGCCTTCCAGCACGCATTGATAGACGCCATGCCCGATCCGATGTTCGTGCGTGATCTGGAAGGGCGTTTGATCATGTGCAACAAAAGTTATGAGGAGCGCTTGTCGACCCGTTTCGACCAGGTTCAGGGGCGACAACTGATCGAACTCGATGTCTTGCCCAAAGAGACCGCCGAGCAGCTGCACGCCGAGTTCATGACTCAGCTAGGTACTCGCAAGACCCGCTTCAGCGAACGTCAGTTGATGTTCAAGGACGGCGTCAGGGACATCTACCAGTGGACGGTGCCGTTTTACAGTGCGGACGGTCAATTGCGAGGACTGCTGGGCGGATGGAGCGATATCGGCAAGCGTACACGCCAGGTGTGAATTGCAATGCGATCTGTAGCAAAGAGCGCGTCGTGGCTGAAACTGCGTGAATCAGCTGTTTTTTTGCTGTCATCTTTACCGTGCATGCTCTATCTACCAGAGGCGCCGGTGCGCCTGCCGTTGGAATCCAGAACTTTCTTCTCGGGCCTGGGATCATTTACTGTGGACACGCCCCAGGCACTTTGTTTTCGGACTATTGAGTGGTGATCGAGATGGAAAGTATCAGTCTATTGCTCGGTGAGGCTCTGAGCCCGTATCAGGTCACGTTGACCCCATCGGGTGCCCATGGCGAATGCCTGGTGACACTGAAGAGTGCGAGCGGCGCTATCGTGGTCGAACGGCTGTTCAATCAGGCCCAGTTAACCGATAAACGTTTGTTGACGGATGTTGTCGACGGGCTGCACCGCGACGTCCTGATCGCGGAAGGACGTCTGGAGCCCTGTGTCATTGCGGCGTTGCGCAATGCCGCTCAGGACAAGATCCTGGCCAGCCGAAATTGAACTGTTTTTTGTGGGAACCTTCCTGCGCCAAGGTCAGTCAGACCATGTAACAGCAGGATCAAGCATTGTGCTCCGGTGCTTGTAGCTTGTTGTCACTGGCCGTTTTGTAGGCCACGTTTAACCCCGAGTTGTCTCCCCACTTCTCGGGGTTTCTTTTTGCCTGCGATTTGTCATTGCTGATGAAAGCAGGCGCTTCAGCTTAAATAGCTCCGTCTTCACGCAGCCGTGCGATCTGTGTCAGGTCGTAGCCAAGATCGTGGAGTACCTGCGCATTGTGTTCACCCAACTGCGGCCCGACCCATTCGGAGCTGCCGGGCGTCTCAGAGAGTTTTGGCACGATGCCAGGCATTCTGAAATCCTTGCCGTCGGGCAGCTTGGCTTGCAGGAACATTTCCCGGGCGAGGTATTGCGGATCGCTGAACATATCTTCGGCGCTGAAGATCCGGCTGGCAGGAACGTCGGCCTGGTTCAGTTGCGCGATCACCGTGTCCAGCGGCAGTGAGTTGACCCAGCGATCGATCACCCCGTAAATCTCGTCGCGACGGCTGTCGCGTCCGTCGTTGCTGGCCAGCACGGGGTCGTTAGCCAGGTCTTCACGACCGATGATCAGCATGAAACGCTTGAAGATCGCATCGCCGTTGGCGCCGATCTGCACGTGTTTGCCGTCGGCGCTGGTGTGAATGGAGGAGGGCGTGATGCCCGGCATGATGTTGCCGGTGCGTTCGCGGATGAAGCCGAACACGTCGAACTCCGGGACCATGCTTTCCATCATGGCGAAGATCGCTTCATACAGCGCCACGTCCACCACTTGTCCCAAACCGCCGTTGACCTCGCGATGACGCAAGGCCATCAGCGCGCCGATCACGCCCCAGAGCGCGGCAATCGAATCTCCAATAGAAATCCCGGTGCGCACCGGCGGCCGGTCCTCGAACCCGGTGATGTAGCGCAAGCCGCCCATGGATTCACCGACCGCACCGAAACCTGGCTGATCTTTCATTGGCCCGGTCTGGCCAAAGCCCGAGAGCCGCACCATCACCAGTTTCGGGTTCAGTGCATGCAAGACTTCCCAGCCCAGACCGAGTTTTTCCAGCACGCCGGGGCGAAAATTCTCGATCAGGATGTCTGCTTCGCTGAGCAGCTGTTTCAGAATCGCCAGGCCGTCCGGGTGTTTCAGGTTCAGGGTCAAAGACTTTTTGTTGCGCGCCTGAACGAACCACCACAGCGAGGTGCCTTCATACAACTTGCGCCATTTGCGCAACGGATCACCGCCGTCCGGGGACTCGATCTTGATCACTTCGGCGCCGAACTCGCCGCAAATGCGCGAGGCAAACGGCCCGGCAATCAACGTACCCAATTCGATGACTTTCAGACCCGAGAGCGGCTTATTGGAGAACGGCATACTGAATCCTGTAGGACAAAGGCTGAGCGAATACAGCGTTTTAACATAGGCCGGCCTCAGTCGCCCAAAGTTGATCGCCTTCAATTCGTTGATTGCCTGTTGCATCGGTTAGACTTGCCGCCTTTCCTCGTATCAAGAAGCCCGTTCATGGCCCAGCCGTCCACAACCTACAAGTTTGAACTGAACCTCACCGACCTCGACCGCAGCGTCTACGAGAGCGTGAAGCAGACCATCGCCCGTCACCCTTCGGAAACCGAAGAGCGCATGACCGTGCGGCTGTTGGCCTACGCCTTCTGGTACAACGAGCAGTTGTCCTTCGGTCGCGGTCTGTCAGACGTGGATGAGCCAGCGCTGTGGGAAAAGAGCCTGGATGACCGTGTCCTGCACTGGATCGAAGTCGGCCAGCCAGACGCCGATCGCCTGACCTGGTGCTCGCGCCGCACCGAGCGCACCAGCCTGCTGGCTTACGGCAGCCTGCGTGTCTGGGAAGGCAAAGTGATCCCGGCGATCAAAACCCTGAAAAACGTCAACATCGCCGCTGTGCCCCAGGAAGTGCTGGAAACCCTGGCCAAGGACATGCCGCGCGTTATCAAGTGGGACGTGATGATCAGCGAAGGAACGATTTTCGTCACCGACGACCGTGGTCAGCACGAAGTCCAGTTGCAATGGCTGGCCGGCGAACGCGGCTGATTATTCGCCGCTGAACCGCGTTACCCGGTTTTATCCTACGTATTCAAGAGAAGCACCTGTCACCCCATGCGCATCGAACCTCGCCTGTTGCCCGATACCCTGCCATTCCTCGGTGATATTCCACCGCTGCTGACCCGCCTTTACGCAGCTCGGGGCGTGCAATCCGAGGTTGAACTGGACAAGAGCCTGGCGCGGCTGATTCCGTATCAGCAGCTCAAAGGCATCGATGCGGCGGTGGATTTGCTGGTGACGGCCCTGGAACAACGTCAGCGGATTCTGATCGTCGGCGACTTCGACGCCGATGGTGCGACGGCCAGTACCGTGGGCATGCTGGGGTTGCGCCTGTTGGGCGCGGCGCATGTCGACTATCTGGTGCCGAACCGGTTCGAGTACGGCTACGGCCTGACGCCGGAGATCGTCGAAGTGGCGCTGACCCGCCAGCCGCAACTGCTGATCACCGTGGACAACGGCATCTCCAGCGTCGAAGGCGTGGCCGCGGCGAAAAAAGCCGGGCTCAAGGTGCTGGTCACCGATCACCACTTGCCTGGCGATGAGCTGCCGTTGGCCGATGCCATCGTCAATCCAAACCAGCCGGGTTGCGAGTTTCCGAGCAAAGCCCTGGCCGGCGTCGGGGTGATCTTCTATGTGCTGATGGCCCTGCGCGCGCGCTTGCGCAGCCTGGGTTGGTACGAAAGCAAGCCGCAGCCGAACATTGGCGAATTGCTCGACCTGGTGGCACTGGGCAGCGTCGCTGACGTGGTGCCGCTGGATGCCAACAACCGGATTCTGGTGCATCAGGGGCTCGAGCGGATTCGCGCCGGGCGTGCGCGGCCGGGGATCAAGGCGATCCTTGAAGTGGCCAAGCGTGATCATTCGCGCATCACCTCCACTGACCTGGGCTTCATCCTCGGCCCACGCCTGAACGCGGCGGGGCGTCTGGATGACATGAGCCTGGGCATCGAATGCCTGCTCACCGAAGACACGGGCGCTGCCCGTGAAATGGCCGCTCAGCTGGATGGCATGAATCAGGACCGCAAATCCATCGAGCAGGGCATGCAGCGTGAGGCGCTGGCCCAGCTCAAGGATTTGCCGGTGGAATCGATGCCGTTCGGCCTGTGCCTGTTCGATCCCGAGTGGCACCAGGGTGTCATCGGAATCCTCGCCTCGCGTATGAAAGAGCGCTATTTTCGTCCGACCATTGCCTTTGCCGATGCCGGCGATGGCCTGCTCAAGGGCTCGGGGCGTTCGGTTCAGGGTTTTCACATTCGCGATGCCTTGAGCGTGGTCGCGGCGCAGCATCCGAATCTGATCAGCAAATACGGTGGCCACGCCATGGCGGCCGGCCTGACGTTGCCGGAAGCGAATTTTCCGTTGTTTGCCGAGGCCTTTGACGCTGAAGTGCGTAGGCAATTGCGTGAAGAAGACCTGACCGGGCGCCTGCTGTCGGACGGCACGTTGGCGGTCGAAGAGTTTCACCTTGAACTGGCTCGCGCCCTGCGCCACGCCGGGCCATGGGGGCAGCACTTTCCAGAGCCGCTGTTTCATGGGGTGTTCCAGTTGGTTGAGCAGCGCGTCGTGGGTGAGCGGCATCTCAAAGTAGTGCTGAGAAGTGAATGCGGTTCAGTGAAGCTGGACGGTATTGCCTTCGGTATCGACCGTGATATCTGGCCGAATCCGACCATCAAGTGGGTCGAATTGGCCTACAAACTCGACCTCAACGAGTTTCGTGGGAACGAGACGGTCCAGTTGATGATTGCCCACATCGAACCGCGTTGAATCCTTCGCGGGCAAGCCTCGCTCCTACAGATCGCATCTACCTGTAGGAGCGAGGCTTGCCCGCGAAAGCAATTTTCCCCGCACCAAATCCCTCGGATTCCTTCCTGATCCCACGATGTCGACTAGGCTCTAAGCACTGCTTGATTATCCTTGTGACGTCTTGTCGAATTTTTTGCCCGCGGGGGCGGGTGTTGCACCTTTTTCCTGTCACTCGTCGACTATTCAAACAGAACCCTGGAGCCTGCCCACTGATTCGAGAGGTGCCCCATGAGTCTGCTGCTTGAACCCTATACCCTTCGTCAATTGACCCTGCTTAACCGCATCGCGGTATCACCGATGTGCCAGTACTCCAGCGTCGATGGGCTGGCCAATGACTGGCATCTAGTCCACCTCGGCAGCCGCGCTATCGGCGGTGCGGGCTTGGTATTCACCGAAGCCACGGCGGTCACCGCCGACGGGCGTATCACTGCCCAGGACCTCGGACTGTGGAATGATGAACAGATCGAACCTTTGCAACGTATCACCCGCTTTATCGCTGCGCAGGGCGCCGTTGCCGGCATTCAGTTGGCCCACGCCGGGCGCAAGGCCAGCACGCATCGGCCATGGCTCGGCAAGCATGGCAGCGTCAAACCGGAAGACGGCGGCTGGATCCCGGTCGGCCCTTCGCCCATCGCTTTCGACCCTCAGCACACAGCACCGAAACAGCTCGATGAGGGCGAGATCGCCGACGTCATTCAGGCCTTCGTCGATTCGGCCAGACGGGCGCTGACCGCCGGGTTCAAAGTGGTCGAAGTGCATGCCGCCCACGGTTACCTGTTGCACCAGTTTCTTTCACCCCTGAGCAATCAGCGGCGCGATCTGTATGGTGGTTCGTTCGAAAATCGAATTCGGCTGGTGCTGCAAGTCACCGAAGCGGTGCGTGCGGTGTGGCCTGAAGAATTACCGGTGTTTGTGCGGGTGTCGGCCACCGATTGGGTGGAAGACGGCTGGAACCCCGATGAAACTGTGGAGCTGGCACGACGGCTCAAAGACTTGGGCGTGGACCTGATTGACGTCTCGTCGGGCGGCACGGCGGTAAACGCCGAGATTCCTACAGGCCCCGGTTATCAGACTCGTTTCGCCGAGCGCGTACGCAAGGAGTCAGGCATTGCCACCGGCACCGTTGGAATGATCACCGAACCTGCCCAGGCCGAGCACATCCTGCGTACTTGTCAGGCCGACATCATCTTCCTCGCCCGGGAGTTGTTGCGTGATCCGTACTGGCCGCTGCATGCCGATGATGATCTGGGCGGGAACAAGGCTATCTGGCCGGCGCAATATCATCGGGCTACCCATCGTGACCAGCCGATTCATGAATCGGATTTGCGTGATTGAATGCCTCTGTAAAACCAAAAAAGCCCGGTCGTGTTGACCGGGGCTTTTTGCGTTTTTGTGCTGAGATGTTTGTTGTCTGTCAGGCCGTCTTCGCGGGCAAGCCTCGCTCCTACGGGGTTTGTGTCGCTCGCGTGATTGGGGCGCGATACACATCCCGTAGGAGCGAGGCTTGCCCGCGAAGGGGCCCGCCCAAACAACCACCTACCCTCAGGTGTACTTACGCTTCTCCGGCGCCGGCGGGAAATACTGGTACAACCAGGTTTCACTCAACGTCCGGTCATTGGTGCGAATGAACAACCGCAGCTCCACCGGTGCCACGCTGTCATTGGTCGGGTACCAATCGAAAGTAATGCGGTAGCCCTTGATGTCATCGAGCACCAACACATTGAAGTCCTTCACTTCGCCGTTCGAGCAGGTCACCACCGGCTCGATCCCCGCACCTTCGGGCAAGCGGTCCAGACCGCCGCCGGTGAAGTCCACGGCAAAGCGTCGCGCCCAGACTGGCGGGTAATGCTCGCCCGGCGCCCAGCCTTCAATGAAGCCGCCCATGCCCGAACGGGTCGCGTTGACCCGCGCTAGCGGCGTGCTCACCGGTGGCAGAGCGCTCCAATAGAGCTTGTAGCCGTAGTTGAGGGAGTCGCCGGCCGCGACCGGTTTTTTCGGCGTCCAGAACGCGACGATGTTATCCAGGGTTTCGCCGGTTGTAGGAATTTCCAGCAAATCGATAGAGCCTTCGCCCCACGCGGTAGTAGGTTCTACCCACAGACTCGGGCGCTTGCTGTACCAGTCGACGGTGTCCTGATAATTGGCGAACTCGTGATCGGTCTGCACCAGACCAAAGCCTTTCGGATCTGTATCGGCAAAGGCATTGAATTGCAGGGTGGCCGGGTTATTCAGCGGGCGGCAGATCCACTCGCCATTGCCGCGCCACATTGCCAGGCGATCGGAGTCGTGAATTTGCGGATGAATGGTGTCGCACATGCGCCGCTCATGGGTGCCACAGCTGAACATGCTGGTCATCGGCGCAATGCCGAGTTGCTCGATGGCGGTGCGGGCATTGACGTGGGCGTCGACTTCCATCACCACACGCTCGGCCTGGCAATCGATGTCAAAACGGTAGGCGCCAGTGGCGCTCGGCGAATCGAGCAAGGCATAAACCACAAAGCGAGTGCTGTCTTTGTCCGGTGTCTCGAACCAGAACTTGGTGAAATCCGGGAATTCTTCACGCTTTTTGGCGTACGTATCGATCGCCAGGCCGCGGGCCGACAAACCGTACTGGCCGGTGGCATCTACCGCGCGGAAATAGCTGGCGCCGAGGAACGACAGCACGTCGTGCTGATCCAGCTCCGGGGCCTTGAACAGCTTGAACCCGGAGAAACCCAGATCGCCCTTGAGCTGTTTAGTGTCGACGGTGGTTTTTTCGTAGTTGAACAGCGACGGGCGGAAATGCACCTCGCGCGCCAGTCGAGTCTTGGGATCGACGCTGTACATGCGCACCGGTTGCTTGAAACCCATGCCGACGTGGAAAAACTGCACGTCCAGCTGACCTTTCAAGTCCTTCCACAGCGAGTGATTACCGTCATAGCGGATCGCGTTGAAGTTCTGCGGCGTCATGGTCGCCAGCGTCGGCGGCAGCACCTGCTTGGTGTCCTGATAAGGCTTGCCGGCGAGCTGTTTGGCTTGGCTCTTCAGTGCTTCGAAGTCGAACGCCACAGCGTCGCCATCAGCCGTGCTGCTGCCAGCCCAGGCGCGTGCCGCTAATAGGCCGGTGGTTGAGAGACCAGTGTAAGCCGCGATGGCCATGGAGGCTTTGAGCAAATTCCTGCGGTGCATAAGTACAACCTGTCGTGAACAATCCCGCGCCGTTCCTGGCACGTGCTGGATCGGAAATAACGGTTCGGACATGCCTTGGCCAAACGCAACGGACTAGGGGGCGTTCTCAGTTCGCGCCGGGGAAACTAATTGAGAACGCCCCCTAACAGATGCCAAATAGCTTAAACCGTTCGGTTGCAGAGCAAAAATGATTGATGGCACAGCGACAGCGCGGCAATGAAACAAGACATTTCAGGTAACGTTTCTCACAGCACTTTCTGATTTATAGGGCATATCTGCTTTTTTCGACTAATTACTCTAAAAACAGCTTTTCAGCGCCGATTTAATTTCTATTCTATGGGCATGACCGGTTTCGGCCCTTCAGGCCGGTGGGTTCAGCGGGCGTAAGGTGTTCGCTGAAAGTGATAGGGCGATGCGGTTTTGAAGTTTTCTCTGACGTATAGAAGGACATCGTCCATGTCGAAAGTACAAGGCATCACTGAAATATTAGGAATCTTTCCCTGCCTGGCCACCGGGCGGAGAAGGCGTCGGCTCAGTTCGGAGGAGTTGAAGTTGGTGGAGCGCTATCGCGAGTTATCGGAGAACGACCGGATTGCGATGCGGTATCTGGTGGATGCGATGCGCAGTGTTTCGCGGTTTTGAGGAGGTTTGATATTTGGTCGTGGCGATTGTGTCGCGGCTGAACATCATCATTACCAGTCCTGCGACCGCTCTGTACGCTGGTGCAGAACACGCAGCATTTGTATCTGGCCATGTATAAAACGATAGGGCGCGATGAATGGATATCGGCCAAGTACCAGTTCGCGCACATCCGGTGCCACGGAAGGCCTGCCTGAGCCGGGGAATTGTTCCAGCTGATGGAAGGACTGCAGGATACTCGAAATGACCTCGAAGGCAGCGTCAACGCCAAGGAGGTCTTGGTAACACTCATGAATGGCGTCGAGGTCACTTTCAGCTTTTTGAGTCAGTACTATGCTCGGCACGTTTTGCCCACTTAGCCTTCACGGCGTCCAGATCGGAGAGTTTTCCAGCATCGGCATCTGCTATGCCGTCGCTTATGGCTCGCAGATGCCATGACTCGGCTTCTACATATCGAACCAACGCACGCTTGAGATGGTATTGACGGTCGCGGTCGGTGGCTGCTGCCAGTTGATCCAACTGCTGGGCCAGGAGTTCTTCAACACGAAAGGACAAAACGGGCGAGGCCATGGTGGCTCTCCTGAAAGAATGTATACATTGTAAACGACGTAAACACCCTGGGTCGTATCAATAATTTCGTCAACCGATGTGGCGTGCATGGGTTTGAGGACACCTTAGCGGGCAAGCCACGCTCCCACAGGTTCAGCGCAGTTCCTATAGGCGCGAGCGATGCGGCGTCCCGACTTACCCACGAAGCTTTCAATGCTTGAACATCACATGCCGCACAACGGTGTAGTCCTCCAGTCCATACATGGACATGTCTTTGCCATAACCGGACAGTTTCTGACCGCCGTGAGGCATTTCGCTGACCAGCATAAAGTGGGTGTTCACCCATGTGCAGCCGTACTGCAGGCGTGCAGACAGCCGATGCGCACGGCCGACGTCCGCGGTCCAGACTGATGACGCCAAACCGTAGTCTGAATCGTTGGCCCAGGCCAGTGCTTGCGCTTCATCGGTGAACTGGGTGACCGACACTACCGGGCCGAACACTTCGCGGCGCACGATCTCGTCGTCTTGTTGCGCGTCGGCCAGCACCGTTGGCTCAAAGAAGTAGCCATTGCCTTCCACCGCTTTGCCGCCAGTGATCAAACGAATATGCGGTTGCGCCATGGCACGCTCGACCAACCCGGTCACGCGGTCGCGATGTTGTGCGCTGATTAGCGGGCCGAGCTCCGTCGATGGATCGTCCTGCAGGCCGTACTTGATACTGCTGACGGCCGCACCGAGCTTCTCGACGAACTGGTCGTAGATGCCTGCTTGCGCGTAAATGCGGCAGGCGGCGGTGCAATCCTGACCAGCGTTGTAGAAACCGAAGGTGCGAATGCCTTCTACGGCGGCGTCGATGTCGGCATCGTCGAAGATGATCACCGGCGCCTTGCCGCCCAGTTCCATGTGCAGGCGTTTGACGTTTCCGGCGGTGCTGGAAATGATGTTCGAGCCGGTGGCGATGGAGCCGGTCAGCGACACCATGCGCACTTTCGGATGATTGACCAGAGCGGTACCGACCGCAGAACCACGGCCGTACACCAGGTTAAGTACGCCGGCCGGGAAGATGTCCGACGCCAGTTCTGCCAGGCGCAGGGCGGTCAGCGGGGTTTGTTCCGACGGTTTGAGCACCACGGTATTACCGGCGGCCAGGGCCGGGGCGATTTTCCAGGCGACCATCATCAGTGGGTAGTTCCACGGCGCGATGGAGGCAATCACGCCCACCGGGTCGCGGCGGATCATTGAGGTGTGGCCGGGCAAGTATTCACCTCCCAGCGCGCCGCTCATGCAACGGCTGGCGCCGGCGAAGAAACGGAACACGTCGGCAATCGCCGGAATCTCGTCGTTAAGCGCGGCGCTGTAGGGTTTGCCGCAGTTGTCCGACTCCAGTTTTGCCAGCTCTTCGCCATGGGCTTCGATGATGTCGGCGAGTTTGAGCAGCAGCAGCGAGCGCTCTTTCGGCGTAGTTTGCGACCAGTCTTGGAAGGCGTTGTCGGCGGCCCGCACGGCGGCGTCGATCTGGGCTTCGCTGGCTTCGTTGATGTCTACCAGCACACGGCCGAGAGCCGGGTTGAACACGGCTTGGGCGGGGCCTTCGCCGTTGACGAGTTGGCCGTTGATCAAGAGTTTGGTTTGCATGGCTATGTCCTCATCGAAGCGATTGTTTTTCTGTTGGAACCGAATCCCTGTAGGAGCGAGGCTTGCCCGCGAAGCTTTTGACGTTCTTGAGGACGCCTTCGCGGGCAAGCCTCGCTCCTACAGGATCCGGTTCTTACATTGGGAAATGAGTTGTCCGTTATTTCCCGCCACTGTCTGCAACGCTTTCCCCTCCACGGGTCAGGTAATAGGCGCCAAGGATCGGCAACATGGTCACCATCATTACCAGCATCGCGACGACGTTGGTCACCGGCACGTCCCGTGGGCGGCTGAGCTGGTTGAGCAGCCACAACGGCAAGGTGCGTTCATGACCGGCGGTGAAGGTGGTGACGATGATTTCGTCGAACGACAGGGCAAACGCCAGCATGCCCCCGGCCAGCAACGCCGAGCCGAGGTTCGGCAGGACGATGTAGCGGAAGGTCTGCCAGCCGTCGGCACCGAGGTCCATCGACGCTTCGATCAAACTGTAGGAAGTGCGGCGTAAACGGGCGATGACGTTGTTGTAGACGATCACCACACAGAAGGTCGCGTGGCCGACGATGATGGTGAACATCCCCGGTTCGATTCCCAGCGTTTTGAAAGTCGCCAGCAGCGCGATCCCGGTGATGATCCCAGGCAGGGCAATCGGCAGGATCAGCATCAGCGAGATACCCTGTTTGCCGAAGAAATCCCGTCGGTACAACGCCGCCGACGCGAGGGTGCCGAGGACCAGCGCAATCAATGTAGCGACGGCCGCGATTTGCAACGACAGCTTTATCGCTTCCAGCACGTCGGGTCGGGAGAACGCCACGCCGATCCACTTCAGGGTGAAGCCCTTGGGCGGAAAGCTGAACGCCGCGTCTTCGGTGTTGAAGGCGTAGAGGAAGATGATCAGGATCGGGAAGTGCAAGAACACCAATCCGCCCCAGGCGGCGATGCGCAGGCCCAGGGATGCCCGATCTTGAGATGAAGAGTCAGAGCGCATCGAAAGCCCCCAGACGTTTAACGATGGACAGGTAAATGGCGATCAGCACGATCGGCACCAGCGTGAAGGCCGCCGCCATCGGCATGTTGCCGATCGCTCCTTGCTGGGCGTAAACCATGCTGCCGATGAAGTAACCCGGCGGGCCCATCAGTTGCGGCACGATGAAGTCGCCCAGGGTCAGCGAAAACGTGAAGATCGAACCGGCTGCGATGCCCGGAATCGACAGCGGCAGAATCACTTGCATGAAGGTCTGACGCGGTTTGGCACCAAGATCCGCCGAGGCTTGCAGCAACGACGGCGGCAAGCGTTCGAGCGAGGCCTGGATCGGCAGGATCATGAACGGCAGCCAGATGTAGACGAACACCATGAACCGCCCCAGATGCGAGGTCGACAAAGTGCTGCCGCCGACGCCGGGAATCCCGAGCACGAACTGCAACACCGGCTCCAGCCCCAGGTGCTGAACGAACCACTGCGCGACGCCGCCCTTGGCCAGCAGCAAGGTCCAGGCATAGGCCTTGACGATGTAACTGGCCCACATTGGCATCATCACCGCGATGTAGAAAAACGCCTTGGTCTTGCCGCTGGTGTAGCGCGCCATGTAGTAGGCAATCGGGAACGCCACGATTGCACTGGCGATGGATACGACGATGGCCATGCTCAGGGTGCGCAGGATGATGTCAAAGTTCGACGGCTGGAACAGCGCAGCGAAGTTCGCCAGGGTCAGGTCGGGCGTGACCGCCATGGTGAAGTCATCGAAGGTGTAGAAGCCTTGCCACAACAACGTCAACAGCGAGCCGAGGTAGATCGCACCGAACCAGAGCAACGGCGGCACCAGCAGCAGCGACAGATACAGGTTCGGCCGGCGGTACAGCAGGTTGGAGAACCGGCGCAACGGCGAGCCGCTGGCCGGGGTTTGAGAGGGGGCCACGCTGTTCATCTCATACCCCGCCCACAACATTGTCGTACAGCGGGATCATCGCTTCGCGCGCCCAACGAGCGCTGATACGTTGCCCGGTTTGATGTTGCGCGCTGACGTCCAGCCACTGGACGTTGGCCTGGCTGATGTTCAGGGTCTGGCCGTTTTCCAGTTTCAGTTCATAGCGGGTGGCACTGCCCTGGTACTGGATGTCATGCAGCAGGCCGCTGACTTCTATTTCATGGCTGGCCAGCGGGCCTTCGGCGAAACGCACGTGTTCCGGGCGAATCGAAAACGGCTGTGGATTGCCGCTCAACTGCCGGGCCAGATCGCCGCGAATCACGTTGGACGTGCCGACAAATTCGGCGACGAACGTAGTCGCCGGTTTCATGTACAGGTTGCGCGGCGTGTCGACCTGTTCGATGCGGCCCTTGTTGAACACCGCCACGCGATCGGACATCGACAGCGCTTCGGTCTGATCGTGGGTGACGAAGATGAAGGTGATGCCGAGCTGGCGTTGCAGCTTCTTCAGCTCGCCTTGCATTTGCTCGCGCAGCTTCAGGTCGAGGGCGCCCAAGGGCTCGTCGAGCAACAACACGCGAGGGCGATTGACCAATGCGCGGGCCAGGGCCACACGCTGGCGCTGACCGCCGGAGAGTTGAACCGGTTTGCGCTCGCCGTAGCCACCGAGGGCGACCATGTCGAGGGCTTCTTCGGCGCGTTTATGGCGTTCAGCCTTGCCGACGCCTTTGACTTTCAAACCGTAGGCAACGTTGTCGAGTACGTTCATGTGCGGGAACAGCGCGTAATCCTGGAATACGGTGTTCACGTCGCGCTGATACGGCGGCAGCCCGGCGGCTTCGGCGCCATGAATACGGATGGAGCCAGTGCTCGGTTGTTCAAAACCGGCGATCAGGCGCAGGCAGGTGGTTTTGCCCGAGCCGGAAGGGCCCAGCAGGGAAAAGAACTCGCCGTCCTGGATATCGATAGAAACCCGGTCAACGGCCTTCACCTCGCCGAACTGACGGGAAACGTTGGTGAACTGGACTGCAAGCGTCATGGTGCGGAGCTCCCGATAGGCAGGGCCGTCACAGTGGCCTTGCCTGAACTTCTGAAGTTTTCATTGATGATCGTTCCCACGCTCCGCGTGGGAATGCAGCCCGTGACGCTCTGCGTCAGCTCTGCACGAATGGACGCGGAGGGTCCGTTGATGCATTCCCACGCGGAGCGTGGGAACGATCAGCCTCAAGAGGGCTTAACGACCGCCCATAATCGCAATGTAATCCTGGGTCCAGCGGCTATAAGGCACAAACTTGCCGCCCTCAGCCTGCGGGGTTTTCCAGAAGGCGATCTTGTCGAACTGGTCGAAACCGTTGGTCTTGCAACCTTCGGCGCCCAATAATTCGCTTTCCTTACATGCCGCAGGGACCGCCGGCAGCGAGCCGAACCAGGCGGACACATCGCCCTGGACCTTTGGCGTGAGCGACCAGTTCATCCACTTGTAAGCGCAGTTCGGGTGTTTGGCTTCGGCGTGCAACATGGTGGTGTCGGCCCATCCGGTGGCGCCTTCTTTCGGGATGGTCGAGGCGACTGGCTGTTTCTCGTTCATCAGGCCGTTGACCTGATAGGGCCAGGAGCTGGACGCCACTACGCCTTCGTTCTTGAAGTCACTCATTTGCACGGTGGTATCGTGCCAGTAGCGATGGATCAACTTTTGCTGGGCGCGCAGCAAGTCGAGAGCGGCCTTGTATTGTTTTTCGTCGAGCAAGTACGGATCCGTGATACCCAGTTCCGGCTTGGCGGTTTTCAGGTACAGCGCCGCGTCCGCGATATAGATCGGGCCGTCATACGCTTGTATGCGGCCCTTGTTGGATTTGCCGTCGGACAGCTTCTGCTCTTCGAACAGTACGCCCCAACTGGTCGGCGGTTGCGTGAACACCTTGGTGTTGTACATCAGCACATTCGGACCCCACTGATAGGGAGTGCCGTAGGTCTGTTTGTCGACCACATACCACGGTGCATCCTTCAGGCGCGGGTCGAGATTCTTCCAATTGGGGATCAGTGCGGTGTTGATCGGTTGCACACGTTTGCCGGCGATCAGGCGCAGGGAGGCGTCGCCGGACGCCGTCACCAAGTCGTAACCGCCCTTGGTCATCAGGCTGACCATTTCGTCGGACGTGCCGGCCGTCTTGACGTTGACCTTGCAGCCGGTTTCCTTCTCGAAACTGGTCACCCAGTCGTAGGCTTTGTCGGTTTCGCCCCGCTCGATATAGCCAGGCCAGGCGACGATATCCAGCTGACCTTCGCCGGCACCGACGGCTTTCAGCGGTTCGGCGGCCTGCAAGCTGGCGCTGGCCAGCAGTGCTGTGGTGATTGCACTGAGCAGTGCGGTCTTGTGCACAAGCATGGGTAAACCCTCTTCTTTAAATTATGGTCGGGGCAGTGCTGAACGGGGTGATGCGCCGTGTGCGGCTTGTTATTTAGCTTAGTGCGCTTTGTGAGAGGCGTTCCCACCCGTTTGCCGCAAAGTGAGCAACATCTGGAAGCACTCTCGCGAAGAGGCGTCGGGCACTTTCGATCTAGGCTGATGGCCTTAAAGATCCGGTTAACCCGAATTCGTGGAGACAGCAAAATGAATACCCGTGGATTGCTCGATCAATTACTCAGATCCGGTCAGGATCTGTTGCAGAACAAGGCCGGCGGTGTCCAGAAAAAAGGCTTCAGCGGTGTTTCGGGCGGCCTCGGCAGCCTGATGTCGGGGGCGGGCGGCGGTGCATTGGCGGCTGGCGCGATGGGTTTGCTGCTCGGTAACAAGAAGGCGCGCAAAGTCGGCGGCAAGGTCGCGATTTATGGCGGCCTTGCGGCATTGGGCGTGATTGCCTACAAAGCGTACGGCAACTGGCAGGCCCAACAGGGCACCGCCCCCCAAACCGAACCGCAAACCCTCGACCGTCTACCGCCCGCGCAAGTCGAGCAGCACAGCCAGGCGATTCTCAAGGCGTTGGTGGCCGCGGCCAAGGCTGACGGTCATGTCGATGAGCGTGAGCGCCAATTGATCGAAGGCGAGTTCAGCAAACTCGACAACGATCAGGAACTGCAACACTGGCTGCACGCCGAACTCAACAAACCGCTGGACCCGACAGACGTCGCCCGCGCCGCCAGCACGCCGGAAATGGCGGCTGAAATGTACATCGCCAGTGTGATGCTGGTGGATGAGGAGAACTTCATGGAGAAGTCCTACCTCGACGAATTGGCGCGGCAGTTGAAGCTGGAGCCGGGGTTGAAGGCAGAGCTGGAGAAGCAGGTGCGGCAGGTTTCGGTGTAGGTCTTTAGGCCGCCTTCGTGGGCAAGCCTTAATGCTGTAGGAGCGGGCTTGCCCCAATGCCAGTCAGTTAAGCGTGATACTGAACCTGTGGCGAGGGAGCTTGCTCTGGGGATAAGGGGGGCCGCTTCGCGGCCCAGCGGGAGCAAGCTCCCTCGCCACAGGTTACTCATCGCTTGTTCTATCTCTTAACTGACTGCATTAGGGCAAGCCCGCTTCTATAGGCCCTCGGCTATACTCCCCCGCAATTTGAACCGCACCGAGGACTGACTGTGAAGAACTGGACGTTGCGCCAACGCATTTTGGCGAGCTTTGCGGTAATTATCGCGATCATGCTGTTGATGGTCGTGGTGTCCTTTTCCCGGCTGATGAAGATCGACGCCGGCGCAGACAGGGTCCGCACCGATGCGGTGCCCGGGGTGTATTTCAGTTCGATGATGCGCGGTGCCTGGGTCGACAGTTACAACCTGACCCAGCAGATTGTCGGCCTTTCCGGGCGTCGCGAAATAACACCCGCCGATCACGCTATGTACAAGAGCTTCGAAGAGCGCTTGAACGAACAGATGGCCAGCTACCGCAAGACCATTTTCACACCGGAAGATCAGGCCACATTCGACAAATTCGAAGCGTACCATCAGCTCTTCAATCAAGAACTGACGAACGTCATCGACCTCTATCAGCGCAAAGAGTACGAACCAGCGCGTCTTGCCCTGGAGCAAAAGCTCACCCCGGCTTGGGTTAATGGGCGCAAGCAGTTGAACAGCCTCATCGAGCATAATCACAATCTGGCTGAAGAATCCACGCTGGCCATTGGTGACGCAGTGACAACCGCCAAAATCAGCATGGGCCTCTCTTTGCTGGTGGCGATCATCGTCGCCGGCCTCTGCGGTCTGCTGCTGATGCGCGCGATCATGGCGCCGATGAATCGCATCGTGGATATTCTCGAAGTCATGCGCACGGGCGATCTCAGCAGTCGCCTGGATCTTGATCGCAAGGACGAGTTCGGCGCGGTGGAAACCGGCTTCAACGACATGATGACCGAGCTCACCTCGCTGGTATCCCAGGCGCAGCGCTCCTCGGTGCAGGTCACCACGTCGGTTACGGAAATCGCCGCGACGTCCAAGCAGCAGCAGGCCACCGCCACCGAAACCGCGGCCACCACCACCGAGATCGGCGCGACATCGCGTGAAATTGCCGCCACCTCGCGGGATCTGGTGCGCACCATGACCGAAGTCTCCACCGCCGCCGATCAGGCGTCGGTGCTGGCCGGTTCCGGTCAGCAAGGCCTGGCGCGCATGGAAGACACCATGCACTCGGTGATGGGCGCGGCGGATCTGGTGAACGCCAAACTGGCGATCCTCAACGAGAAGGCCGGCAACATCAATCAGGTGGTGGTGACCATTGTCAAAGTCGCCGACCAGACCAACCTGTTGTCCCTGAACGCCGCGATCGAAGCCGAGAAGGCCGGTGAGTATGGTCGCGGGTTTGCCGTGGTCGCCACCGAAGTGCGGCGTCTGGCGGACCAGACCGCTGTGGCCACCTACGACATCGAGCAGATGGTGCGTGAAATCCAGTCGGCGGTGTCGGCCGGGGTCATGGGCATGGACAAGTTTTCCGAAGAAGTGCGTCGTGGCATGTCCGAGGTGCAGTCGGTGGGCGAGCAGCTGTCGCAGATCATCCATCAGGTTCAGGCGCTGGCACCACGGGTGTTGATGGTCAACGAAGGCATGCAGGCCCAGGCCACCGGCGCCGAGCAGATCAACCACGCACTGGTGCAGTTGGGCGATGCCAGCAGCCAGACCGTCGAGTCCCTGCGTCAGGCCAGTTTCGCTATCGATGAACTGAGCCAGGTGGCCGTAGGGCTGCGTGGCGGCGTCTCGCGATTTAAAGTCTGATGAGCGAACTTGCGGCCAAACGCGGCACGGTGATGCCGGCGAAACAGTCGTTGTTTCTGGTATTCCGCATCGGCAACGAGCGTTTCGCCTTGCAGGCCATCGAGGTGGCCGAAGTGCTGCCGCAGCTGCCGTTGAAACCCATTCCCCAGGCGCCGGACTGGGTGGCCGGGGTGTTCGCCTGGCGCGGCGCGGTGGTGCCGGTGATCGACCTCAGTGCCCTGACGTTCGGCCAACCGGCCCAGGCCCGCACCAGCACGCGGCTGGTGCTGGTGCATTATCGGCCGGACGAGGCGACGCCTGCGCAATTGCTCGGGCTGATTCTGGAGCAGGCCACCGATACGTTGCGCTGCAACCCGGCGGACTTTCAGCCTTATGGCCTGGACAATCGCCAGGCGCCGTACCTCGGGCCGGTGCGCGAAGATGCCCAGGGTTTACTGCAATGGGTGCGGGTTGCCGATTTGCTGGACGAACAGGTCCGCGCCTTGTTGTTTCCCTCGCCGCCGTTGGACCTGGCGCAGTTTGAGGAGCAGGGATGAGCAACGATCAAAGGTTTTTCGATTTCCTCAAAGAACGTATAGGCCTCGATGTGGGCTCGGTCGGCCCGGCGATCATCGAACGCGCGGTGCGCCAGCGCTGCACGGCGGCGCGGGCGCTGACGGCCGATGAGTACTGGCACACCTTGCTGGGCTCGCGCGACGAACAACAGGCGCTGATCGAAGCGGTGATCGTCCCCGAGACCTGGTTTTTTCGTTACCCGGAATCCTTCGCCACGCTGGCGAAACTGGCGGCCAAGCGGCTGGCGGCGATCAATAACATGCGCGCCCTGCGGATTCTCAGCCTGCCGTGCTCCACCGGCGAAGAACCGTACTCCATCGCCATGGCATTGCTCGATGCCGGGCTGGCGCCCCACCAGTTCAAGGTCGACGCCATGGATGTCAGCCCGCTGTCGGTGGAAAAGGCCAGGCTCGCGCTGTATGGCAAGAATTCGTTTCGTGGTCAGGACATCGACTTTCGCGAGCGACATTTCACGGCTGAAAACGACAACTATCGCCTCAGCGGGCGTGTGCTTGAGCAGGTGCGCTTGCAGGTCGGCAATCTGCTGGATCCGGCGTTGCTGGCCAGTGAGCCACCTTATGACTTCGTGTTCTGCCGCAATTTGCTGATCTATTTCGATCAGCCGACCCAGCAGCAAGTGTTCGAAGTGCTCAAGCGCCTGACCCACGTCGACGGCGTGCTGTTTATCGGCCCGGCGGAGGGCAGTCTGCTGGGGCGTTTCGGCATGCGCTCGATTGGTATCGCGCATTCGTTTGCCTTCAGTCGTCAAAGTGCGCCCGAGCCACTCGCGACCTTCGTGCCGACGCCATTGCCGCTGCCGGTGCAACAACCGGTGCGCGGCGTAATACCGCCGCCGGTGCGCAGTCGGCCTTTTGCGACGGTCGTCCCGATGCCTCAGGCGGCCAAAGCCACGCCTTCGCAGGCCACCCCTTCAGAGGCTGCCGCGCTACTGGTGAACATCGCCGCGCTGGCCAACGAAGGCAAAAGCGCCGAGGCCCGCGTCGCGTGTGAAAGTTTTTTGCGCCGTCACGAGCCGGTGGCCCAGGTGTTCTATTGGCTGGGGCTGCTCAGCGATGTCGCTGGCAGCGCGCTCGAGGCCCAGGGCTTTTATCGCAAGGCGTTGTACCTCGAACCGCAACACCCCGACGCATTGATGCACTTGGCCGCCTTGCTCCAGTCTCAGGGCGACACGGCCGGTGCCAGACGATTGCAGGCCCGCGCCGCCCGCAGCGAGCGCGCCGCTGACAGTGAGCGTAAACGATGAACGCCGCCGACACCTTGAGCGTCACCCATGAAGATGCCCGGGCCATCGATGACTGCTGGAACCGCATCGGTATCCACGGCGACAAGTCCTGCCCATTGCTGATCGAGCACATTCATTGCCGCAACTGTGCGGTGTATTCGGCTGCCGCCACACGCTTGCTCGACCGCTATGCGTTGCAGCAGGACGACCGCGAGCAAGTTTCCACAGTGGCCGGGAGCGATGTGAAAACCCGCTCGCTGCTGATGTTTCGCCTCGGCGAAGAATGGCTGGGCCTGGCCACTCGCAGCCTGGTCGAAGTGGCGCCGCTGCAGGCGATTCACTCCTTGCCGCATCAGCGCTCCCGGGCGTTGCTCGGCGTGGCGAATGTGCGCGGTGCCTTGGTGGCGTGCCTGTCGCTGGTGGAGCTGCTGGGGCTCGACGGCACCAGTGGCGTAGCGTCCGGCGCGCGGGTGATGCCGCGGATGCTGATCATCGCTGCCCATGGCGGGCCGGTGGTGGTGCCGGTGGACGAGGTGGACGGGATTCACGCCATCGACGAGCGCATTCTCGATGCGGCGTCCCGGTCCGGCACCCAGGCCAGCGCCAAATACACCCGTGGCGTCTTGCAATTCAGAGGTCGCAGCCTGCGTTGGCTGGATGAAGAACAGCTGCTGTCCGCCGTGACCCGGAGCCTCACATGACCCCCGAGCAAATGCGTGACGCCTCTTTGCTGGAGCTGTTCAGCCTCGAAGCCGAGGCCCAGACCCTGGTGCTGAGCGCCGGTCTGCTGGCGCTTGAGCGCGATCCAACACAGGCCGATTACCTTGAGTCGTGCATGCGCGCGGCCCATTCGCTCAAGGGCGCGGCACGGATTGTCGGTGTCGATGCCGGGGTCAGCGTCGCCCATGTGATGGAAGATTACCTGGTCAGCGCCCAGGAAGGGCGCCTGTACCTGCGGCCCGAACACATTGATGCACTGTTGCAAGGCACCGATCTGCTGATGCGGATTGCGACGCCGAGCAATGCTCCAGCGCCTGCGGATATCGACGCTTACGTCGTCTTGATGGGACGGTTGCTTGATCACATGGCGGCCACTGCTCCCATGACGCCGCCGATGGCAGAACTTCAGCTGGAACCGCCGACGCCCAAGGTTGAGCCGCCCATGCCGACCGCCACCGAAGCCCCCCCGGCCGCGGCCGCCGAGCCAGCGCCCATGGCTAAACGCACCACCGAAAGTGGCGAACGTGTATTGCGCGTCACGGCCGAGCGCTTGAACAGCCTGCTCGACCTGTCGAGCAAGTCCTTGGTGGAAACCCAGCGGCTCAAGCCGCATCTGGCGACTATGCAGCGCCTTAAACGCATGCAGAGCAACGGCCTGCGGGCGCTGGAAAGTCTCAACGTTCATCTTAAGAACCATGCCTTGAGTCTCGAAGCTCAGGAAGCCTTAGGCGATGCCCGCCGATTGCTGGCCGAGTCCCAGCAATTGCTGGTGGAAAAAAACGCCGAACTGGATGAATTCGCCTGGCACGCCAGCCAGCGGGCGCAGGTGTTGTATGACACGGCGCTGGCCTGTCGCATGCGCCCATTCGCCGATGTGCTGAGCGGGCAAGTGCGCATGGTCCGCGATCTCGGTCGCAGCCTTGGCAAACAGGTGCGGTTGGAGATCGAGGGCGATAAGACTCAAGTCGACCGCGACGTACTGGAAAAACTCGAAGCGCCGCTGACGCACCTGCTGCGTAATGCGGTGGATCACGGCATCGAAACCCGGGAACAACGACTATTGGCCGGTAAACCGGAGGAAGGCCTGATCCGTTTGCGCGCGTCCCATCAAGCCGGTCTGCTGGTGTTGGAGCTCAGCGATGATGGCAATGGCGTCGACCTGGAAAAGCTCCGTCGCAACATCGTCGAGCGGCAGTTATCCCCAGCCGAGACCGCCGCCCAGTTGAGCGAAGAAGAGCTGCTGACGTTCCTGTTTCTGCCGGGATTCAGCCTGCGCGACGCGGTTACCGAAGTTTCCGGACGCGGCGTCGGGCTGGATGCGGTTCAGCACATGGTCCGTCAGTTGCGCGGCGCCGTGGTGCTGGAGCAGACAGCGGGTGAGGGAAGTCGCTTTCATCTGCAAGTGCCGCTGACGCTGTCGGTGGTGCGCAGTCTGGTGGTGGAAGTCGGTGACGAGGCGTATGCCTTCCCGCTGGCGCACATCGAGCGCATGTGCGACCTGGAGCCGGAGGATATTGTGCAGGTCGAAGGCCGGCAGCACTTCTGGCATGAAGGTCGGCATGTCGGGCTGGTCGCCGCCACTCAGCTGTTAAATCGCCCGGCGAGCCAGAACAGCGCGCAGACCCTGAAAGTCGTGGTCATCCGCGAGCGAGATGTCATTTACGGGGTGGCAGTCGAGCGGTTTATCGGCGAACGGACGTTGGTGGTGCTGCCGCTGGACGAGCGCCTGGGCAAGGTGCAGGACATTTCCGCCGGGGCCTTGCTCGATGACGGCTCGGTGGTGCTGATCGTCGACGTCGAAGACATGCTGCGTTCGGTGGACAAACTGCTCAATACCGGGCGTCTGGAGCGCATTGCCCGACACGCCAATCTGGCCGTCGAAGCGGCGCGTAAACGGATTCTGGTGGTGGACGACTCGCTGACCGTTCGTGAGTTGCAGCGCAAATTGCTGCTCAATCGCGGCTATGACGTCGCCGTGGCGGTGGACGGTATGGATGGCTGGAACGCCCTGCGTTCGGAGGATTTCGATCTGCTGATCACCGACATCGACATGCCGCGCATGGATGGCATCGAGCTGGTGTCTTTATTGCGTCGCGATAATCGCCTGCAATCCCTGCCGGTGATGGTGGTGTCCTACAAGGATCGCGAAGAAGACCGCCGCCGTGGCCTGGACGCCGGAGCCGACTATTATCTAGCCAAAGCGAGTTTTCATGATGACGCTTTGCTGGATGCAGTGGTTGAGCTCATTGGAGGCGCGCGGGCATGAAAATCGCTATCGTCAATGACATGCCCATAGCGGTAGAGGCTTTGCGCCGCGCCTTGGCGTTCGAACCGGCGCACGAGGTGGTCTGGGTCGCCGGCAATGGGGCCGAGGCGGTGCAACGTTGCACCGAATACACCCCGGATCTGATCCTGATGGATTTGATCATGCCGTTGATGGACGGTGTGGAAGCGACCCGGCGAATCATGGCCGAGACCCCGTGCGCGATAGTCATTGTCACTGTCGACCGCGAGCAGAACGTGCACCGGGTGTTCGAAGCCATGGGCTACGGCGCGCTGGATGTGGTTGATACCCCGGCTATCGGGGGTGGCAATCCTCAGGAAGCCGCCGCACCGCTGCTGCGCAAGATCATGAACATTGGCTGGCTGATCGGCGACAAGAGCAATCGGGTGCGATCGGCGCCGAGCTCGCACCGCCACTCGTCCTCGCGCCAGCATTTGGTGGCCATCGGTTCATCCGCTGGCGGGCCGGCGGCGCTGGAAGTGCTGCTCAAGGGCCTGCCACGAGACTTTTCGGCGGCCATCGTGCTGGTCCAGCATGTGGATCAGGTGTTCGCCGCCGGCATGGCCGAATGGCTGGCCAGCGCCAGTGGCCTGAATGTGCGTCTGGCCCAGGAAGGTGAACCGCCACGAAGCGGCACGGTCCTGCTGGCCGGGACCAACCATCATATTCGCTTGCTGAAAAACGGCACGCTGGCCTACACCGCCGAACCGGTCAACGAGATCTATCGGCCTTCGATCGATGTGTTTTTCGAGAGTGTGGCCAGTTACTGGAGCGGTGACGCCGTGGGCGTTCTGCTGACCGGTATGGGGCGCGATGGCGCGCAGGGGCTTAAACTCATGCGCCAGCAGGGCTACCTGACCATCGCTCAGGACCAACAAAGTAGTGCGGTGTATGGCATGCCGAAGGCGGCCGCGGCCATTAACGCGGCAGTGGAAGTTCGCCCACTGGATAAGATAGCGCCACGATTGCTGGAGATCTTCTCAAAATGACTATTATTAGCAGCAATCGTGGCCAAGGCAGTACTCAGGTGACCGCACATGAATGATTTACAGCTCGACGACTTCAAAACCGACGAAAACGCCGCCATGGTGTTGTTGGTGGACGATCAGGCGATGATCGGCGAGGCAGTGCGGCGTGGTTTGTCGAACGAAGAAAACATCGACTTCCATTTCTGTGCCGACCCGCACCAGGCCATCGCCCAGGCGATCCGCATCAAGCCGACGGTAATCCTTCAGGATCTGGTCATGCCCGGCCTCGACGGCCTGAGCCTGGTGCGCGAATACCGTAACCATCCGGCGACCAAGGACATTCCGATCATTGTCCTGTCGACCAAGGAAGATCCGCTGATCAAGAGCGCGGCGTTTGCCGCCGGCGCCAATGATTACCTGGTCAAACTGCCGGACAACATCGAGCTGGTGGCGCGCATCCGCTATCACTCGCGCTCCTATATGACCCTGCTGCAGCGTGACGCGGCGTATCGCGCGCTGCGGGTCAGCCAGCAGCAGTTGCTCGATACCAACCTGGTGCTGCAACGCTTGATGAACTCCGACGGCCTGACCGGGCTGTCGAACCGCCGGCATTTCGACGAATACCTGGAGCTGGAGTGGCGGCGTTCGCTGCGGGACCAGACCCAACTGTCGTTGCTGATGATCGACGTCGATTACTTCAAGTCCTACAACGACAGCTTTGGCCACCTCGAAGGCGATGAGGCGCTGCGCAAAGTCGCTACGGCAATTCGCGACGCCAGTTCCAGACCTTCGGACTTGCCGGCCCGCTACGGCGGTGAGGAATTCGTCCTGGTCCTGCCCAACACCTCGCCGGGCGGTGCACGGTTGGTGGCGGAAAAACTGCGCCTGACCGTGGCTGCGTTGAAGATTCCGCACATTTCCCCGACCGAAGGTTCGAGCCTGACCATCAGCATCGGCCTGTCGACCATGACCCCGCAACCGGGCAGCGATTGCCGGCAATTGATCTCGGCGGCGGACAAGGGGCTGTACCTGGCAAAGAACAATGGGCGCAATCAGGTGGGGATTGAATGAACCATAAGGTTCATTCGCCGCTAAAGCCGCCAGACGGGCTGCCTTGACAGCCTGATTACGTTATACTCGCCGGCTTTCAAAAGTTCGCCAACGAGTGCTGCCCGCCATGGAAATCAACCCGATCCTTAACAGTATCAAGGACCTGTCCGAGCGCTCCGAAACTATTCGGGGGTATCTTTGACTACGATCAAAAGCATGAGCGTCTGACTGAAGTCAATCGCGAGCTTGAAGATCCGTCTGTCTGGAACAACCCATCGTACGCTCAGGAACTGGGCCGCGAGCGGTCACTGCTGGCTCAGATCGTCGAAACCCTCGACGAAATGCACAGCGGCCTGGCCGATGCCAAAGACTTGCTGCTGATGTCCGCCGAAGAAGAAGACCAGGCCGCCGTCGATGATGTCGCCGCCGAAGTCGAGCGCCTGCGCGAGTCCCTGGAAAAACTCGAATTCCGTCGCATGTTCAGCGGTGAGATGGACGCCAACAACGCCTACCTGGACATCCAGGCCGGCTCCGGCGGTACCGAGGCTCAGGACTGGGCCAACATCCTGCTGCGCATGTACCTGCGCTGGGCGGATAAACGCGGTTTCGACGCGACCATCATGGAGCTGTCGGCCGGTGAAGTCGCCGGTATCAAAGGCGCTACCGTGCACATCAAGGGCGAATACGCCTTTGGCTGGCTGCGCACCGAAATCGGTGTGCACCGTCTGGTGCGCAAGAGCCCGTTCGACTCCGGCAACCGTCGTCACACCTCGTTCTCGGCTGTGTTCGTGTCGCCGGAAATCGATGACAACATCGAAATCGACATCAACCCGTCGGACCTGCGCATCGACACCTACCGCTCCTCCGGTGCCGGTGGTCAGCACGTAAACACCACCGACTCGGCCGTACGGATTACCCACGTACCGACCAACACCGTGGTCAGCTGCCAGAACGAACGTTCCCAGCATGCGAACAAAGACACCGCGATGAAAATGTTGCGGGCGCGTTTGTATGAGCAGGAAGTGCAGAAGCGCAACGCCGCTTCCCAGGCCCTGGAAGACACCAAGTCGGATATCGGCTGGGGTCACCAGATCCGTTCGTACGTGCTCGATGCCTCGCGGATCAAGGATCTGCGTACCAACATCGAACGTAGCGACTGCGACAAGGTGCTCGACGGCGACATCGACGAATACCTGGAAGCCAGCCTGAAACAAGGGCTCTAAGGCACGCCCTACAGGATCTCCACGATCCTGTAGGAGCGAGGCTTGCCCGCGAACCCCGGCGAATGCCGGGGGCAACGAACCTGATGGAATATTTAAAGACATGAGCGACCTAGAACTCGACCCGCAAGCCCTGCAACAGGAAGAAAACTCCCTGATCGCCCTGCGCAAGGAAAAGCTTGCTGCCGAGCGCGCCAAGGGCAATGCCTTCCCCAATGACTTCCGCCGCGACAATTACTGCGAAGATTTGCAGAAGCAGTACGCGGACAAGACCAAGGAAGAGCTGGCAGAGGCTGCAATCCCGGTCAAGGTTGCCGGTCGCATCATGCTCAACCGTGGCTCGTTCATGGTGATCCAGGACATGACCGGACGCATCCAGGTTTACGTCAACCGTAAAACCCTGTCCGAAGACACTTTGGCTGCGGTGAAGACCTGGGACATGGGCGACATCATCGCCGCCGAAGGCACCCTGGCCCGTTCCGGCAAGGGCGACCTGTACGTTGAAATGACCAGCGTGCGCCTGCTGACCAAGTCCTTGCGCCCGCTGCCGGACAAGCACCACGGCCTGACCGACACCGAACAGCGCTACCGTCAGCGTTACGTCGACCTGATCGTCAACGAAGATGTGCGCCAGACCTTCCGCGTGCGTTCGCAAGTGATTGCGCACATCCGCAGCTTCCTGATGAAGCGTGACTTCCTGGAAGTGGAAACGCCGATGCTGCAAACCATTCCAGGCGGCGCGGCGGCCAAGCCGTTCGAGACTCACCACAACGCGCTGGACATGGAAATGTTCCTGCGTATCGCGCCTGAGCTGTACCTCAAGCGCTTGGTAGTCGGCGGTTTCGAGAAAGTCTTCGAGATCAACCGCAACTTCCGTAACGAAGGCGTTTCGACTCGTCACAACCCTGAATTCACCATGTTGGAGTTCTACCAGGCTTACGCCGACTACGAAGACAACATGGACCTGACCGAAGAGCTGTTCCGCGAACTGGCTCAGCTGGTTTTGGGTACCACCGACGTGCCTTACGGCGACAAGGTGTTCCACTTCGGCGAGCCGTTCGTGCGTCTGTCGGTGTTCGACTCGATCCTCAAGTACAACCCCGAGCTGACCGCTGACGACCTGAACGACATCGACAAGGCTCGCACCATCGCCAAGAAGGCTGGCGCCAAGGTGCTCGGCTTTGAAGGTCTGGGCAAGCTGCAGGTGATGATTTTCGAAGAGCTGGTCGAGCACAAGCTGGAGCAGCCGCACTTCATCACCCAGTACCCGTTCGAAGTGTCGCCGCTGGCCCGTCGTAACGACGAGAACCCGAACGTCACCGATCGTTTCGAACTGTTCATCGGTGGCCGTGAAATCGCCAACGCCTACTCCGAGTTGAACGACGCGGAAGACCAGGCTGAGCGCTTCATGGCGCAGGTGGCCGACAAGGACGCCGGCGACGACGAAGCCATGCACTACGACGCCGACTTCGTTCGCGCGCTGGAGTACGGCATGCCGCCGACTGCCGGTGAAGGGATCGGCATCGACCGTCTGGTGATGTTGCTGACCAACTCACCGTCGATCCGCGACGTCATCCTGTTCCCGCACATGCGGCCACAAGCGTAAGTGTTTCAATTAAAAAGCCGCCTATAACAGGCGGCTTTTTATTGCCTGTCTGGTACAAACGTATCAATTGGTTACTTTTGACGTTTAGAGAGGAATACCTGTCGTGAATCGTGCAATGGCTCAAGAGGGTGCAGCAGGTATCGCCACTGCGGTCGCTGAAAGTGTTCAGTACCAAGGCCGCAAGGCCAGCCGACAGGGCAGCGAACAGCGTCGACAGGACATTCTCGACGCGGCGATGCGCATTGTCGTGCGCGATGGCGTGCGGGCCGTGCGACACCGTGCAGTGGCCGCTGAAGCGGGTGTGCCGCTGTCGGCCACTACATACTATTTCAAGGATATCGATGACCTGCTCACCGATACCTTCGCCCAATACGTGGAACGCAGCGCGGCGTACATGGCCAAGCTGTGGGTGAACAACGAAGGCTTGCTGCGCGAGATGGTGATCGGCGGCGACGGCAGCCAGGAGTCGCGCTCGCAACTGGCGGACGATATTGCACGGCTGATGGCCGACTATGTTCACCGACAATTGCTCAATCGTCGCGAACACTTGATGGCCGAGCAGGCATTCCGTCAGGAGGCGCTGCTTAACCCGCGCCTGGCGTTGTTGGTGCGCTCCCATCAGCAAATTCTCCTGCAGGGCACCTGTCAGCTTTTCGAAGTATTGGGTTCCCGTGAGCCACAACAGGATGCCAAAGTGTTGACGGCGATTATCGGACGGATGGAATATCAGGGCCTGCTCAACGATGCCGAGCCTGTGGCCGAAGAGGAAATGCTCGGCATCCTCAACCGCTACATGCATTTGGTGTTGGCGTCGGTGTAACCCGGTACTCCGAACGTTCCCACGCTCTGCGTGGGAATGCCGCCCGGGACGCTCCGCGTCCCTTGCCGACGTGACGCAGAGCGTCACCGGATGCATTCCCACGCAGAGCGTGGGAACGATCAACGCGTAAAAGTCATCGTGTATCGATAGGGAGTGTTGAATGAAAGCCTGGCGCGTCATGGTGATCGCCTTGTCGATCTTGCTGCTCAGTGGTTGCCTGGTGACTTTCAAGGAGCCGCTGCCCGCCAGCGAGCCCGCGCCCCAAGGGCTGCTCGGCAAATGGACGAGCACCAATGCCTGGGGCGAGCCGATGAACCTGGAACTGACGCGCATCGGCGACAATCGTTATCAGGCGGTCAGCTACTTCAAGGCCAAGCCCCATGAGCGTGAAGCCTATCCCTTCACCGTGTCGCGCCATGGCAATCGCTGGTACCTGTCGGCGAAGGTGCCGGCACAGTTCGGCGGGAATTTCACCATCACCGGTTTCGAGCTCAACGATAAGCACGAACTGGTGGTCTACAACCTCGACCTCGAGCAGATCAAACAGGCCATGGGCCAAGAAGCCCTCAGTGGCGAACGTTTCCAGACCGATGACGGCGACGGAGTGTTGATCAACAACAGCCTGGATCAAGTGTTTGCCTACCTCGATGACCCGGCCAATTCCGATGTTTTCGTTGAAGCGGTGCGTTACCAGCGCCTGGCAAAAACCAAATAAACCCAGCACGTAACGGTTTTACTACAGGAGTTTCGGGTGGACGAATACCAGCAGACGATACGCATTTTGTCCGATCGCATAGTGCTGGCGCAGACGCCGATTCGCGTTCTGGATGCGGTCAAGTGGGACGACAGCATTCGCAAGGGGTTCTTCAAAGGCAAGGGCAAGGAAATGCCGGCCGTGGACCGCGACTATTACCTCAATCGACCGCTGGCATTTGATTCCAGCAAAGTGAAGCTGGAATTCCAGAACATCGAGCGCGACATCACCCGCCAGCTCGGCCAGTTCAACCCGGTCGGGCAGATCATGCGCCGCATGTGCAAGGAATACCGGATGGTGGTGCGCATGCTCGAAGCGCGCGGCACCGAGGATTTCGGGCTGATTTCACAGGAATTGTATGGCGCAGCGTCCGATGCATTCCACGCTGGCGACCCGACCCTGGCCGACCTGGGCCTGATGCTCTCCGATTACCTGAACAACATCGATGGCCGTGGCGACCTCAAGGACGAACCGAAAATCCTCACCGCCAAGGAAGCCGTCGACCTGCTGCAACATCGGTTGAACAAGGTGTTTGGCGAAAACGAGGAAACCATTCGGGTATTCGAATCCGACGGGATCGTCGCCGATGCCGCAGCCGGCGCTGACTACATCAAGATCCGCGCCGACGCGATGTTCAACGATCGCGACGTGCGAGCGCTGGAAGTCCACGAAGGGCTGGTGCATGTGGGCACCACGCTCAACGGCCTTAATCAGCCGATCTGTACCTTCCTGTCCAAAGGCCCGCCATCGTCCACCGTGACCCAGGAAGGCCTGGCGATCCTGATGGAAATCATCACCTTCGCCTCCTACCCGAGCCGCCTGCGCAAACTGACCAACCGCACCCGTGCCATTCATATGGTGGAGGAGGGCGCGGACTTCTTGCAGATCTACGATTTCTTCTGTGAGCAAGGTTTCGAAATGGCCGAAAGCTATGGTAATGCCAGTCGGGTTTTCCGCGGCTCGGTGCCGACCGGTCTGCCATTTACCAAAGACTTGTCCTACCTCAAGGGCTTTATCATGGTTTACAACTACATTCAGTTGGCCGTGCGTAAAGGCAAATTGGAGCAGATACCGCTATTGTTTTGCGGTAAGACCACGCTGGAAGACATGCGGACCTTGCGCCAATTGGTGGACGAAGGCCTGGTCGTGCCGCCCAAGTACCTGCCCGACCAATTCCGCGACATGAACGCGCTGTCGGCCTGGATGTGCTTCTCCAACTTCCTTAACCACCTGAGCCTGGACCGGATCGAAGCGGATTATTCCAATATCCTTTAAGGCTGGTGAAATGATCGTTCCCACGCTCTGCGTGGGAATGCCGCCATGGACGCTCTGCGTCCTCTGTGACGCAGAGCGTCACGGGATGCATTCCTACGTGGAGCATGGGAACGATCGGTTTCACACATCATTGCGAGGCTTCACCGGATGAGAATCCTCAGCATCTTTTGCCTGCTCCTGACTCTCGGCGGTTGCGACTCGCTGCTGTTCTACCCCGAGCCCGGCCAGCCGTTCACCCCGGGAAAAGCCAAACTCGAATACCGCGACGTCACCCTGACCACCGCCGACGGCCTCAAGCTGCATGGCTGGTGGCTGCCAGCGAAAAAAGGCGTCGAGGTCAAAGGCACCGTCCTGCATCTGCACGGCAACGGCGGCAACCTGGCGTGGCATTTGGGTGGGAGCTGGTGGTTGCCGGAGCAGGGCTATCAAGTGTTGCTGGTGGACTATCGCGGGTACGGCTGGTCCGAAGGTAAACCGGCGTTGCCGGCGATCTATCAGGACATCGACGCCGCTTTCAAATGGCTCGACCAGGCCCCGGAGGTCAAGGGCAAGCCGCTGATCCTTCTCGGTCAGAGCCTTGGCGGTTCGATGGCGGTGCATTTCCTGGCCCAACATCCCGAGCGCCAGCGGCAACTCAAGGCGTTTGTGCTCGATGGCGTGCCTGCCAGCTACCGCGATGTCGGCCGTTTCGCCTTGAGTACGTCGTGGATGACCTGGCCGTTCCAGGTGCCGTTGTCCTGGTTGGTGCCGGACGGCGACAGCGCGATCCATTCCATGAAGCAGCTCAACGGCGTACCGAAACTGATCTATCACAGCATCGATGATCAACTGGTGCCCCTTTCCAACGGCATCCGACTGTATCAAGCTGCGCCGCCGCCGCGAGTGCTGCAACTGACCCGTGGCGGACATGTGCAAACCTTCGCCGACCCGGTCTGGCGAAAGGTCATGCTGCGCTACCTCGAAGACCCGCAGCATTTCAATGGCTTGCGCCGCCTGGGTGAAATCCCCAATTACCCGGCACCCCCGAATTCTGAAGATGAACCACCAGAGAGTCCGCAATGAGTGAAGAACGTAACGCCATCCCGCTGATCATCACCGGTATCTGCAGCATCCTCGGCACCGTTGGCGCCCTGTGGTGGTACGGCTACCTGCACTTCGCCAAACCCGAAGATGCGCTGCTGCTCAGCGACTTCACCATGCTCAAGACCGTGCCGGGCGAAGACTACAAGGTCTCCCTGGAACCGGCCCCGCAAGTGGCCCAGTGCATTGATGGCGTGCTGGTGCTGTTCGACACCGACCAGAAAGGCCTGACCGGCGTGCTGATCAACAGCAAGAAAAAAGCCGTGCGCTGCATGGGCGAGGAAACGCCGCAAAAACTCGAACAATAAACATCCCCGTAGGAGCGAGGCTTGCCCGCGAAGAACGATGACTCGGTGTATCTGTTAGACCGCGTCATCGTTCTTCGCGGGCAAGCCTCGCTCCTACAGTCCTGAAACAGGTGTAAACCTTATTCAGGGCGGGACAGACGCCATAAAAAAGCCCCGCCTGATCAATTCAGGCGGGGCTTTTAAGTTTCAGCGTGGCCAGCTTACTTGGCGCTGATCGCCGAACGCGGGACGACCGGCTGGTTGTCATTGGAAATGGTCACTTCCACCCGACGGTTCATCGCGCGGCCCGAAACACTGGAGTTCTCCGCAACCGGGTATTCCTTGCCATAACCCTGGGCCACGATACGCGCCGGGTCGACACCCATCTTGATCAGGGCTACTTGCACCGAGGTCGCACGACGCTCCGACAGCGACTGGTTGTACGACGCCGTGCCGGTGCTGTCGGTGTAGCCTTCGACAATCACTTTACGGTCCGGATTTTCCTGAAGGAACTGCGCCAGTTTGTTGATGTTCACCAAACCGTTGGACTTCAGGTCAGCCTTGTTGGTGGCGAACAGCACGTCACCGAAGGTCACCAGGGTGCCGCGATCGGTCTGTTTGGCGTTCAGGCTGTCTTGCAGCTGTTTGATCTGTTGGTCGCGGGCATCCAGACGAGCCTGAGCCCGTTGTGCCGCAGCGTTTTTCAGGTTGTTTTCAGCGGTGCGCAGGGCGATGGTCTGTTTGGCCACTTCAACACGCTGATTGGTCAGGTAAGCCAGTTGGTCGACCTTGGCCTGGTCTTCCCTGTCCAGGTAAGCCTTGTCGGCCTTGTCCAGGTATTCGCTGGCGTCTTTGGTTTCCAGCGCCGCGACTTTGCTGGCTTGTGGGTTGGCTTGCAGGCCGGCGTAGTTGGTACGGGCTTGCTCCAGGTTCGGGTTGGGCGGTGTGGAGCAGGCTGCCAGTGCAACACTTGCGGCCAGGAGGGCGGGGATCATCAATTGTTTGCGCATAATGGTTCGTCCTTTCTATCGATAAGAGTTTCAGGTCTGAAAATCGGGATGCGCGCTTACTGCACGGTGCGCTGACTTTCCTGACGCAGTTCCTGAACACCTTTCTGGGAGTCCTTCACAGCTTGTTCGGCTTTCATCGCCTGGGCCTTGCGCTCGGCGACACGGGCGTCCCACTCGGCTTGCTCGGCCAGCATTCTGGCTTCGTCATACTTCTTGTCGTGCATGGCGATTTCGGCTTGTTTGAGCTTGTCCTGAGCGGCCTTCATTTCTACGGCGGCGAATTCCGTACCGCCGGCGCTTACGGCGTTGTTCACGGCAGATTGGGTCACCGCGTATTGCTCGCTCGGCGGATTGCCAGCGCAACCGGCCAGAACGAAGCTGCTGCCGATGGCCAGGGCAGCCAGTTTGAGACCGCGCAGATGGGTGAACGAGGATGGGGCAGTGCTGGTCTTCATGGTCTTCAACTCCATTGGATAACTCCTGAAAAACAACTGAATCCATCCTGGGCAAGGAGCCGCAACCTTCAATTTCCAGAGTGTTTTTGAAACGGCCGTCCCAGGCGTGGTTACTGGGTGTGACCCGAGGCGTTTTTTAAAAGTTCAGAGAAGATGGCCTATCGCCCGAAAAAACTTTGACCGAACGGACAACGCTCTAAATCGGGAACTTTCGGGTTGTGCAGGGGTATTCCCGGCCCTGAGCGAACCTGGGAATACACATTTTTTGAAGGGGAGCGCGCGCGGTAGTCAGTGTTTTTGCTTGTCGTTATCGGCCGCCAAATCGTGCAAGTGCTGACGGGACAAGGCGAGAAAACGTGGGGTCGGGCCGACATCTTCGTACAGCGGGTCGCCTTCTTCATCAGTGGCCACCACCGTTGACCCTTTCACGTACGGAAAGCTCGCTTCGAGCTCCTCCAGGGCGGCGCCGATCAACTCGCCAAGCAGTTCTTCAGGGTGCCGCTTGGGGTACATCTCGATAATCGCCGCCAGCCGCGCGGCGGCTTCCACGTCCAGACGAATTGTGTAACCCGTGTCGGTCAGGCGACCCTTGGCGTTTTCTTCCCAGTGCTTGGCGAGTTCGCGGATTTTCATGATGACCTCATTGCGCACCTGCTCGTGGCAGGCCGGGTGAGTGTCCGGCGGTGGCCGGCGGCAAGCCGTTGTACGGCTTCTTTGTTGAAACTAGCTTCAGTTGAAGTCCCTTCGTCTGCTTGTAAGAAGCGCTTTACGACGGCACTCTCTATGACAGAGCTTCTAACAACAAAGCATAGCCGCCAATGCCAGTGTAGGAGCCAGGCTTGCCGGCGAAGGCGTCCTTGAGAGCGCCTTCGCCGGCAAGCCTGGCTCCTACGAAAAGCTGGCATTGAACATAGCCGCCGGATTTTCGCTGGAGAATTGCTGATGACCGATATTGATGCACGCTTGCGCGAGGACGTTCACCTGTTGGGTGAGTTGTTGGGCAACACCATTCGTGAACAATACGGGGACGACTTTCTCGACAAGATCGAGCAGATCCGCAAAGGCGCCAAGGCCGACCGTCGCGGTTCGATGGACGCCGAACTCAGCGCCAGCCTCAACCAGTTGAGCGAAGACGAGTTGCTGCCGGTGGCGCGGGCGTTCAACCAGTTCCTCAACCTGGCCAATATCGCCGAGCAATATCAACTGATTCACCGCCGCGAAGAGTCGCAGCCCGCGCCATTCGAGGCCCGGGTGTTGCCGGAATTGCTCGCTCGCCTGCTGACTGCGGGCCATGACGCCGAGTCCCTCGCCCGGCAGTTGGGGCGGCTGGAAATCGAACTGGTATTGACCGCGCACCCCACCGAAGTGGCGCGTCGCACGCTGATTCAGAAGTACGACGCGATCGCCGCGCAACTGGCCGCTCAGGACCACCGTGACCTGACCAGCGCCGAGCGCGAGCAGATCAAGACGAAGTTACAGCGCCTGATCGCCGAAGCCTGGCACACCGAAGAAATCCGCCGCACCCGCCCGACGCCAGTGGACGAAGCCAAGTGGGGCTTTGCGGTGATCGAGCATTCGCTGTGGCAGGCGATTCCCAACTATCTGCGTAAGGCCGATCAGGCCCTACATGCTGCCACCGGCCTGCATTTGCCACTGGAGGCGGCACCGATTCGCTTTGCTTCGTGGATGGGCGGCGACCGTGACGGCAATCCCAACGTCACCGCCGCCGTGACCCGCGAAGTGTTGCTGCTGGCGCGCTGGATGGCCGCCGATTTGTATCTGCGCGATGTCGATCACCTCGCCGCCGAGTTGTCGATGCAGCAGGCCAGTGACGAGTTGAAAGCCAAGGCCGGCGACAGCGCCGAACCTTACCGCGCAGTGCTCAAACAATTGCGTGAACGCCTGCGCGCGACCCGCAATTGGGCCCACGCATCCCTGACGGCAACCACGCCCGCGTCGGCCGATGTGCTGCAAAACAATCGTGACCTGTTGGACCCACTGGAGCTGTGCTACCACTCGCTGCATGAATGCGGCATGGGCGTCATCGCCGACGGCCCGTTGCTCGATTGCTTGCGCCGCGCGGTGACGTTCGGGTTGTTTCTGGTGCGCCTCGATGTGCGACAGGACTCGTCGCGCCACACGGCCGCCATGACCGAAATCACCGACTACCTCGGCCTGGGCCGTTATGAGGATTGGAACGAGGAAGAGCGCATCGCCTTCCTGATGCGCGAACTGAACAATCGCCGCCCGTTGCTGCCGGCGTACTTCAAGCCGTCTGCCGACACCGCCGAAGTACTGGCGACGTGTCGGGAAATCGCCGCGGCGCCGGGGGCTTCCCTCGGCTCGTATGTGATTTCCATGGCCGGCGCCGCCTCCGACGTGCTCGCCGTGCAATTGCTGCTCAAAGAATCCGGCGTATTGCGGCCGATGCGCGTGGTGCCGCTGTTCGAAACCCTCGCCGACCTCGATAACGCCGGCCCGGTGATCGAAAAACTCTTGCTGCTGCCGGGCTATCGCTCGCGCCTGCAAGGGCCGCAGGAAGTGATGATCGGTTATTCCGACTCGGCCAAGGACGCCGGCACTACAGCGGCGGCCTGGGCGCAATATCGGGCGCAGGAGCGTTTGGTCGACATCTGTCGCGAACAGCAAGTGGAACTGCTGTTGTTCCACGGTCGCGGTGGCACCGTGGGCCGCGGTGGTGGTCCGGCGCACGCGGCGATTCTGTCGCAGCCGCCGGGGTCGGTGGCGGGGCGTTTCCGCACCACCGAGCAGGGGGAAATGATTCGTTTCAAATTCGGCCTGCCGGACATCGCCGAGCAAAATCTCAATCTGTACCTCGCGGCGGTATTGGAAGCGACCTTGCTGCCGCCGCCTCCTCCTGAACCTGCCTGGCGCCATTTGATGGACGAATTGGCCGCCGATGGCGTCAAGGCTTACCGCGCCGTGGTGCGGGAGAATCCGCAGTTCGTTGAGTATTTCCGCCAGTCCACCCCGGAGCAGGAGTTGGGGCGTTTGCCTTTGGGCAGCCGCCCGGCCAAGCGCCGCGCGGGCGGGATCGAAAGCCTGCGCGCCATTCCATGGATCTTCGGCTGGACCCAGACGCGCCTGATGTTGCCGGCCTGGCTCGGGTGGGAAGCGGCGCTGAGCAAGGCGCTGGAGCGTGGCGAGGGCGAGTTGCTGGGACAGATGCGCGAGCAGTGGCCGTTCTTCCGTACCCGCATCGATATGCTGGAAATGGTGCTGGCCAAGGCCGACGCCGATATCGCCCAATCTTACGATGAGCGCCTGGTCGAGCCGGATCTGCTCCCTTTGGGTGCGCATTTACGCGACCTATTGTCGCAGGCCTGTGCGGTGGTCTTGGGGTTGACCGGTCAGTCGCAGCTACTGGCACATAGCCCAGCCACCCTTGAATTCATCCGCCTGCGCAACACTTATCTCGACCCGCTGCATCTATTGCAGGCCGAATTGTTGGCACGTTCGCGGCAGCAGGATGTGGCCCAGGGTAGCCCGGTAGAACAGGCGTTACTGGTGTCTGTGGCGGGGATCGCCGCCGGTTTGCGAAATACCGGCTAAGGTTTTTGTCGTGGGGGACAGGCACCCGGCGCGAGCGTCGAGTGCCTGTTGGCGAGCGGTCGAAAAGGTCTGTCACGCGACAGTTAATGATGGGGTTGCGACTTGGGTTACCCCTTCGCAGGGTCTCATCAGGCGCGGGTTTCTCCGACTTTCGGCGGCTTGTGTGGGCAGGGCCTGCTGTGTATCTTGATCAGCCTTTGGCCGTTTGGGCGGTCGCGATCCTATTTTTGAGATTGGCCCCACGAGGCGAATCTGACGTTATCTATATAAAAAATTGAGGAGCACATCGATGCGCGTCATTCTGCTGGGAGCTCCCGGGGCCGGTAAAGGTACTCAGGCTAAGTTCATCACCGAAAAATTCGGCATTCCGCAAATCTCCACCGGCGACATGCTGCGTGCTGCTGTAAAAGCCGGTACCGAGCTGGGTGTTAAAGCCAAAGGCATCATGGATGCCGGTGGTCTGGTCTCTGACGATCTGATCATCGCCCTGGTCAAGGACCGTATCGCGCAGCCTGACTGTGCCAACGGTTTCCTGTTCGACGGTTTCCCGCGCACCATTCCGCAAGCTGAAGCGCTGGTAGAAGCTGGCGTGGAGCTGGACAACGTGGTCGAAATCGCCGTCGATGATGAAGAAATCGTTCAGCGTATCGCCGGTCGTCGCGTTCACGAGGCCAGTGGCCGCGTGTACCACACCGTCTACAACCCGCCGAAAATCGCCGGCAAAGACGACATCACCGGCGAAGAGCTGGTGCAGCGCAAGGACGACACCGAAGAAACCGTGCGTCATCGCCTGTCGGTCTACCACTCCCAGACCAAACCACTGGTAGAGTTCTACCAGGGGCTGGCCTCTGCGCAGGGCAAGCCGAAATACAGCCATATTCCGGGTGTCGGCTCGGTTGAAGTGATCACCGGCAAGGTGCTTGAAGCACTGAGCTGAAAAGTCTGATCGGCTTCATCTTCTACGGCCCGCTTGCGGGCCGTAGTTGTTTATACTGGCGCACTTTTTCAGACCTCTCTTACGGAAACATCGATGAGCACCTTGCTGGCCCTGGACACCGCGACTGAAGCTTGCTCCGTTGCTTTGCTGCATGACGGCAAAGTCACGAGTCATTACGAGGTGATCCCGCGCCTGCATGCGCAGAAGCTGCTGCCGATGATCCAGCAACTGCTGGCCGATGCCGGGACCACGCTGCAAGCGGTCGATGCCATTGCGTTCGGCCGTGGTCCGGGCGCGTTCACCGGTGTGCGGATCGCCATTGGCGTTGTGCAAGGTCTGGCATTTGCGCTGGATCGTCCGGTGTTGCCGGTCTCCAATCTCGCCGTACTCGCCCAGCGGGCTTATCGCGAACACGGCGTCAGCCAGGTCGCAGCGGCCATCGATGCGCGCATGGATGAGGTGTATTGGGGTTGCTACCGCGAAACGGCGGGGGAGATGCGGTTGGTGGGCAACGAAGCTGTATTGCCACCGGAAGCCGCTGCGTTGCCGGCCGATGCCAGTGGCGAGTGGTTCGGCGCAGGTACCGGTTGGGGGTATGCCGAGCGCATTGCCGTCAATCTGAGCGGGCAAGACGCAGGCATGCTGCCCCACGCCGAAGACCTGCTGACTCTGGCTCGTTTTGCCTGGGAACGCGGTGAAGCGATCGTGGCTGATGAAGCGCAGCCGGTGTATCTGCGCGATAAAGTTGCGACCCCGAAAGCGCGTTAATCCTTGATGCCGAGTTGAGCCCTTCGCGGGCAAGTCGGATCGCCGCACCGCTCGCTCCTACAGGATATCGCTGATATTTCGATTGGCTCAAAACCTGTAGGAGCGAGGCTTGCCCGCGAAAGCAATCTCCCAGATATAAGCCAATCGTCACTTTCTACCCGCCGCTTTTAAACCTTTTCACTTTTCTGTGTTCTAGTTATCACTCGGCAGTTTGCGAAGTGGGCTATGTGCCACTAAGCTGCCATCATTGATACCGGACATGTACTCATGCGTATAGACGGCGTTTCCTCTCAGTCCTACCCCATCAAGCGCAAGCCCCGCAAAGGCCCTGTGGCGGATGACGACTACGTCGATATCGACGGCGAGCTGGAAACTCCTTCCGAAGAGCAGTTGGCCGCCCGTGCCGCCAAAGCTTCCGCGCAACGTCTGAGCAATCTTCCCGCGCGCCAACAAGACATGATCTATCACCGCGCGATGAGCAAAAGCGTGGCGATGGCACTGGCGAGTTACCTGAGCACCGCCACTTTTGTCGATTGGGATGCGGATGTACTGGGTCTCGATCTGTACATCTGATGTTGCTGCCTTACTACCTCGGCTGCCCGTCCTGGAGTGAAAACGCCTGGCGCGATTACTTGTATCCGCAGGACGCCAGACCCGCCGAGTTTCTCAATCTTTATTCTCAAGTGTTCAACGCCGTGGAAGGCAATACGACCTTCTATGCGAGCCCCTCTGCCGCCACCGTGCAGCGTTGGGCCGAAACCATGCCTGAACACTTTCGCTTCACCGCCAAGTTCCCCGGCGACATCAGTCACAGCGGTGACCTGCGCGAACAACTGACCGCTGCCGAAACCTTCCTGCAATTGCTCAGCCCTCTGGGTGAACGGGTTTCTCCCCTCTGGCTGCAATTATCGAAAAGCTTCACCCCTCAACGCTTGTCCGAGCTGGCCGGTTTTATCGACGCAGTGGACCGGCCCTTGGCGGTCGAAGTGCGGCACGATGAGTTTTTCGCCAAGGGCGATGCCGAGCGAATGCTCAATCGCCTGTTGCTGGACCGCGGTGTCGAGCGCATCTGCCTTGATCCGCGGGCGCTGTTCAGTTGCACCTCGACCGATCCTTCGGTGCTCCACGCCCAATCGAAAAAGCCCCGGGTGCCGCCTCGTCCCGCTGCGTTCACTCAATTCCCACAGGTGCGTTTCATCGGCCATCCGCAGCTGGAAGCCAACGATCCGTTCCTGGTGCCGTGGGTCGAGAAAATCGCTGTCTGGATCGAAGAGAGCCGCACGCCCTATATCTTCCTGCACACCGCCGATAACCTGCTAGCAGCGAAACTGGCACAACGTTTTCACGCACAACTGATGCTGCGTTTGCCTGGCTTGCCGCCGCTGCCTGAGCTATACAGAGAGCCCGCGGCCGAGCAACTTGGCTTGCTCTGAAGCGGCTTCGTTCCCAGCTGTAGGAGCCAGGCTTGCCGGCGAAGGCGTCCTTGAGAGCGCCTTCGCCGGCAAGCCTGGCTCCTACGAAAAGCGGTTTATCTTTCCCCCTTTTCAGGAGCCTGCCAATGGATGCGCAAACACTTCGAGCCCAGGCGTTCAAAGCACTGCACGAACGCGAGGGCGCTTTTGTCATTCCCAACCCTTGGGACGCCGGCTCGGCGAAAATGCTCGCCAGCCTGGGCTTCGAGGCGCTGGCGACCACCAGTGCCGGCTACGCCTTTTCCCGGGGCCGTCCCGATGGCGGGCTGACCCTCGACGAAACTCTGGCGAACGTTGAAGCGATTGTCGCGGCCACTGATCTGCCGGTCGCGGTGGATCTCGAAAACGGTTTTGCCGACGCCCCCGCCGACTGCGCTCAAAGTATTGTGCGGGCCGCCAAGGCCGGTGCGGTCGGCGGTTCGATCGAAGATGCCACGGGGCGTGAGGACGGTCCGATCTACTGCTTCGAGCATGCCGTCGCGCGTATCGAAGCTGCTGTCGCGGTGGCTCGCAGTTTGCCTTTTCCCTTCGTGCTGACGGCGCGTGCCGAGAACTTTCTGCACGGCAACCCTGACCTCGACGATACCATTCGCCGTTTGCAGGCATTCGCCGAGGCGGGGGCCGATGTGCTTTACGCACCGGGCTTGCGCAGCGCGGAAGAGGTCTTGGCGGTGGTTCGCGCCGTGGCGCCGAAACCGGTCAATGTGTTGATGTCCGGCGGGCTCAAACTGACGGTCGAGCAGTTGAGTGAAATGGGCGTCAAACGCATCAGCGTCGGTTCGGCCCTGGCCTTGGCGGCGTACGGCGAATTCTTCCGCGCCGCCGAGGAAATCCAGCAACACGGGACCTTCGGCTTCACCTCCCGGTCGATGCCGTTCCAGAAGGCTAATCAATTGTTCAAAGGCTGACGATGCGGTTTCGGTGGGGGCTGCTGCTGGTGCTGTTGATCATCGGCGCTGCCGGGTTGAGCGTCTGGCGCGGCTGGTTTTCCATTCCCCCGCAATGGAATCCGTGGGCGCCGCTGGACGTAAAGGCCGAACCGAACCTGCTGACCCGCTACAAACTGATGCGTCTGCGCGATAATCCGCAGTTATGCGACCAGGCGCTGAGCAGCTCAGATTTGCGGGTAGCCCGTCAGACCGACAGCCCGGACGCGGCCTGCCCGTTGACCAACACCTTGCGTGTGCAAGGTGGCGAGGCGGCGCTGAGCAGCAGTTTCCTCGCCAGTTGCAGCCTGGCGGTAGCGTTCGCCTTGTTCGAGCGCCACGCCTTGCAACCGGCGGCTCAGGCTGTCTATGGGCAGGCGGTGAAACGGGTTGACCATCTCGGCAGCTTCGCCTGTCGCAACGTTTACAACCGCGAAAACGGCAGGCGTAGCCAGCATGCCACGGCCGATGCCCTGGATATCAGCGGATTCCGGCTGGCGGACGGCCGATTCATCAGCGTGCTCAAGGATTGGCCGAAGGATAATCAGGACGCGCGATTTCTCCGTCAGGTCCGCGACGGCGCCTGCGACATGTTCAGTGTGGTATTGAGCCCGGACTACAACGCTGCCCATCGCAATCACTTTCATGTGGATGTCGGACCGTGGTGGCGGTGCCGCTGAAGGATTATGCAGCGATGCGCAGGTTCTGCAGAACGATCGGGCGTGCCCAGCCGTTATCGAAATCGAATTGTTTCTGTTGCTCCACCAGCTCTTCGGGCGAGAACGGCGGGAACGGCTTGTCCAGCAGGTCGAGTTCGAACTCGGCAATCGGCAAGTGCAGCGGCCGCGGTTGCGGTTGCGCTGCGGTGCCAGGCTCTGGCAGCGGTTGACCGGCGGTGAGCACGATCGGGCGTACCCAGCCGCTGTCGAAGTCCTGTTGTTGCTGTTGCGCGATGATTTCTTGCGGCGGGAACGGTGGGAACGGTTTGTCGGCCAAGTCCATTTCGAACTCGGCAATCGGCAGGAACAGTGGCTCTGGTGGGCGGACTACGGTTTCTTTCACATCACATTCGCGCTGGGAAATGATGTACGCCAGCAGCTCGCTGCCAACGGTCGGTTCGACCGGGCTGTCGAGATCGACCGGCGGAAAATTCAGCGATTCAGGCAGCACTTCACCCGACTGTTCGGCCAGCGCTCGGGCAAAGAAATCCTGCCAGATGTGGCTGACGCCGCTCAGTGCCTGGGTGTTTCGCAGGTTGTAGTCGCCGTAGGGCGAGATAAAACCTGTGAATGTGGATTGAATGTCTGACATTTCTCTCGGTCGACGCTCAGCTCTGGCAAAATGCTCGATAGTTTGGTTATCGGCCATTTTTGCCGATCATTAATTTTTTGAGCGTGTTTTCCCATGATTGAGCAACCTGCGGCCTGCCGCATCCATGTCGAGGCCTTGGGCACGACCTTTCAGCCACAGGCTGAGCAATGGGCCGAGCGCCTGGGGTTGCCGTTACAGGTGGATGACGGCGAGTTTGCCTTGCAGGTGGGCGAGCAGGGGTTGCAGCTGCAACAACTCGGGCCGGATGCACCAGGACCGGTGCGCGTGGATTTTGTCGAGGGCGGCGCGGCCCATCGTCGGTTGTACGGTGGCGGCAGCGGTCAGATGATCGCCAAAGCGGTCGGCGTCGCCCAAGGCGTGCGCCCGCGTGTGCTGGACGCCACGGCGGGATTGGGCAAGGACGCATTCGTGCTGGCCAGCCTGGGCTGCGAGATGAGCCTGATCGAGCGCCAGCCGCTGATCGGCGCGTTGCTTGAAGATGGCCTGGCGCGCGGCGCGGAAGATTTCGACGTGGCGCCGATTGTGGCGCGGATGCGTTTGCTCAAGGGCAATTCGATCGAGTTGATGCGCAATTGGGAAGGCGAGCCGCCGCAGGTGATCTACCTTGACCCGATGTTTCCCCATCGCGAGAAAACTGCGTTGGTGAAGAAGGAAATGCGCCTGTTCCGGCCGCTGGTAGGCGACGACCCGGACGCGCCGGCATTGCTCGAAGCGGCATTGGCCCTGGCCAGCCACCGGGTGGTGGTCAAACGCCCACGCAAGGCGCCGTGCATCGACGGGCCGAAGCCGAGTCATGCGCTGGATGGCAAGTCCAGCCGATACGACATTTATCCGAAGAAAGCGCTCAAGCCCTGATTTGATACTGATCGTTCCCACGCTCTGCGTGGGAATGCCTCAATGGATGCTCTGCGTCCGCTTCGAAAGGGACGTGGAGCGTCCCGGGCTGCATTCCCACGAAGAGCGTGGGAACGATCATCAGACCGACCCCGGCCGATAAGCCCGCATAAATAACCCCACCACTTCCCGCACATGGGCTTCGGCCGCATCCCCGGTCACCGGCTCGCCGCAGCCGTACAGCAAGCGGAAATTCCCCGCGCCCTTAAGCAGGCAAAAGAAATGCTCAGCCGCATTACGCGGTTTATCGATGCTCAACACGCCGCTCTGATCGATCTTGCTCAGCAACCGTTCCATGCCGTGCAGCACGCGCTCTGGCCCTGCCTGGAAGAAAATCAGCGCGAGTTTCGGGTCCTGGCTGCCCAGCGTCATCATCAGCCGGTGCAGGTTCACCGATTCGTCGCTGTTGACCAGTTGATGAAAGCCGCGCGCGATGTTCAACAGCACGGTGTCCACCGCCACGCCGTCCGGCAACTCGAAAAACAGCGTCGGCAGTTGTTCCTCACATTTGGCCACCACGGCGGAGGAAAACAGCGTCTCCTTGTCGTTGAAATGGCTGTAGACCGTCAGCTTCGACACGCCGGCCTCGGCCGCCACAGCATCCATGCTGGTATTGGCGTAGCCCTTACTCAGAAACAGGATTTTCGCCGCATCGAGGATGGCCTGGCGTTTGGCCAGATCCTTGGGACGGCCCGGACCGTTGGGTGCTGAAAGATTGTTCGACATTCTTCGCTTTAATACTGGACTGGTGAGTTTGCTATTAATAACATACCGGTCAGTATAAATATTCCAAGCATCATTAGCGAAAGGTCCTTCACCATGTTCCGCTATGCCTTGTCCCTCGCATTGCCGGTCAGTCTGGCTTTTTTATTGTCTGCGTGTGGCCATGAAGAGGCGCCTCAAGTCACCGTTCGCCCGGCCATGGTCGTACAGCCAGAGCCTTCGGCTCAGGCCATGGAAAGTTATCCCGGTGAAGTTCGCGCCCGCTATGAGCCCGATCTGGCCTTCCGCATTGGCGGCAAAGTCAGCCGACGACTGGTCGAGGAAGGTCAGCGGGTCAAGGCTGACCAGCCTCTGGCGGAACTCGATCCTCAGGACGTGCGCCTGCAACTGGAAGCCACCCGTGCCCAAGTCGCGGCCGCCGAAGCCAACCTGAGCCTGGTGCGCGCCGAGCGTGATCGCTACAAGACCCTGATGGAGCGGCAGATGGTCAGCCGTTCGCAGTACGACAATGCAGAAAACCTCTACCGCTCCGGTGAAGCACGCCTCAAGCAAATCAAAGCCGAATTCAACGTCTCGACCAACCAGGCCAGTTACGCGGTGCTGCGCGCGCCCCAGGATGGCGTAGTGGCCAAACGTGCGGTTGAAGTCGGGCAAGTGGTCGCGGCCGGGCAAACCGTGTTTACCCTCGCCACTGATGGCGAGCGCGAAGTGTTGATCAGCCTGCCGGAGCAGAGCTTTGGGCGCTTCAAGGTCGGCCAGCCGGTCTCGGTAGAACTCTGGACCCAACCCGATCAACGTTTTCCCGGACGCATCCGTGAGTTGTCACCCGCGGCCGACCCGAAATCCCGCACCTTCGCTGCCCGCATCGCTTTTACCGCTGGCAAGGTTCCCGCCGAACTCGGCCAGAGCGCCAGGGTGTTCATCCAGACCGCCGAAGTAGTGGCGTTGTCGGTGCCGCTGTCGGCGGTCACCGCGGAAAACGGTGCCACTTATGTGTGGGTGGTCGGCGCCAACAACACCTTGAAAAAAGCCCCGGTGCGGGTCGGTGCATTCGGTGAGAAAACCGTGCCGGTGCTAGAAGGCTTGAACGCCAGCGACTGGGTGGTGGCGGCGGGTGTTCATGTGCTTCACGACGGGCAGCAAGTGCGCCCGGTGGATCGCTCCAACCGCGTGGTCAATCTGGCGCACAAGGAGTAATCCCCGATGGGTTTCAATCTTTCCGAATGGGCGCTGCGTAACCGCCAGATCGTACTGTTCCTGATGCTCTTGCTGGCCGTCGTCGGCGCGTTGTCCTACACCAAACTCGGCCAAAGCGAAGACCCGCCGTTCACCTTCAAGGCCATGGTGATTCGCACCAACTGGCCGGGGGCCACGGCCGAGGAAGTGTCGCGCCAGGTCACCGAACGTATTGAAAAGAAACTGATGGAGACCGGCGAGTACGATCGGATCGCTTCGTTCTCTCGCCCGGGCGAGTCTCAGGTGACGTTCATCGCTCGGGATTCGATGCATTCGGTAGAAATCCCGGAGCTCTGGTATCAAGTCCGCAAGAAGATCAGCGACATTCGCCACACCCTGCCACCGGGCATCCAGGGGCCATTCTTCAACGATGAGTTTGGCACCACCTTCGGCAACATCTACGCCCTGACCGGCGAAGGTTTTGATTACGCGGTGCTCAAGGACTACGCCGACCGTGTCCAGATTCAGCTGCAACGGGTCAAGGATGTGGGCAAGGTCGACCTGCTCGGGCTGCAGGACGAGAAGATCTGGATCGAGCTTTCCAACGTCAAACTGGCCACCCTCGGGTTGCCGTTGGCGACGGTGCAGCAGGCGCTTGAAGAGCAGAATGCGATGTCCACCGCAGGTTTCTTCGAAACCACCAGTGAGCGTTTACAGCTACGGGTTTCGGGGAATTTTCAGACGGTCGACGAGATCAAGAACTTCCCGATCCGTGTCGGTGATCGCACGTTCCGCATCGGCGATGTGGCGAACGTTCGTCGTGGCTTCAACGATCCACCGGCGCCGCGCATGCGCTTCATGGCTGAAGACGCCATCGGTCTGGCCGTGGCCATGAAGGGGGGTGGCGACATTCTGATTCTGGGCAAAGCGCTGGAAGTCGAATTCGCCCGGATCCAGAAGAACCTTCCGGCCGGCATGCAGTTGCGCAAGGTGTCTGATCAACCCGCCGCGGTGAAAACCGGTGTCGGTGAGTTTGTTCAGGTGCTGGTGGAGGCTCTGGCGATTGTATTGCTGGTGAGCTTCTTCTCCCTCGGTGTGCGCACCGGCATGGTGGTGGCGCTGGCGATTCCGCTGGTGTTGGCGATGACGTTTGCCTGCATGTACTACCTTGGCATCGGCTTGCACAAGATTTCCCTCGGCGCGCTGGTATTGGCGTTGGGGTTGCTGGTGGACGACGCGATCATCGCCGTGGAAATGATGGCGATCAAAATGGAGCAGGGCTTCGACCGGGTCAAAGCCGCCAGCTATGCCTGGACCAGCACCGCGTTCCCGATGCTCACCGGCACGTTGATCACCGCTGCCGGCTTCCTGCCGATTGCCACCGCGCAATCGGGCACGGGTGAATACACCCGTTCGATCTTCCAGGTGGTAACCATCGCGTTGGTGGCGTCGTGGGTTGCCGCCGTGGTCTTTGTGCCTTATCTGGGGGAAAAACTCCTGCCGGACCTGGCGAAAATTCACGCAGCCAAACATGGTACCGGCGACGGCCAACCCGACCCCTATGGCACGCCGTTCTATCAGCGGGTAAGACGGCTGGTTGAATGGTGCGTGCGCCGGCGCAAAACGGTGATCATTCTGACGATCGTGATGTTCGTCGCGTCAGTGGTGCTGTTCCGTTTCGTGCCGCAGCAATTCTTCCCGGCTTCGGGGCGGCTGGAGTTGATGGTCGATCTGAAACTGGCCGAAGGGGCGTCTTTGAGTAACACCGCCGAGGAGGTTAAACGCCTCGAAGGCCTGCTCAAGGATCACGCCGGGATCGACAACTACGTGGCTTACGTCGGCACCGGTTCGCCGCGTTTCTACCTGCCGCTGGATCAGCAACTTCCGGCAGCGAGCTTCGCCCAGTTTGTCGTCCTGGCCAAAACCATCGAAGATCGCGAAACCCTGCGCACCTGGCTGATCGAAACCCTCAACGAACAATTCCCGGCCCTGCGTTCACGTGTCACGAGGCTGGAGAACGGCCCGCCGGTTGGTTACCCGGTGCAGTTCCGGGTGACCGGTGAGCACATCGAGGAAGTCCGCGCATTGGCCCGTAAAGTCGCGGCCAAGGTTCGCGAGAACCCACACGTGGTCAACGTGCACCTGGACTGGGAAGAGCCGAGCAAAGTCGTTTACCTGAACGTCGATCAGGACCGCGCGCGCGCGCTGGGTGTGAGCACGGCGAACCTCTCGGGTTTCCTGCGAAGCTCGCTGACCGGTGCCAGCGTCAGCCAGTACCGCGAAGACAACGAGTTGATCGAGATCCTGCTGCGCGGCACGGTGCATGAGCGCACCGAGCTGGGGTTGCTGCCAAGCCTGGCCGTGCCGACTGACAACGGTCGCAGTGTGGCGCTGTCGCAGATTGCAACGCTGGAATACGGCTTTGAAGAAGGCATCATCTGGCACCGTAACCGCCTGCCCAACGTGACGGTTCGTGCCGACATCTACGGCAAGGAACAACCGGCGACGCTGGTGCAGCAAATCATGCCGACCCTCGATCCGATTCGCTCCGAGCTGCCAGACGGCTATCTGCTGGACGTCGGCGGTACGGTGGAAGACTCGGCCCGCGGGCAGAACTCGGTGAAGGCTGGCGTGCCGCTGTTCATCGTGGTGGTGCTGACGTTGCTGATGCTGCAACTGCGCAGTTTCTCACGCACGGTGATGGTGTTTCTGACAGCTCCGCTGGGGCTGATTGGTGTGACGCTGTTTCTGATGGTGTTCCGCCAACCGTTCGGTTTTGTGGCAATGCTCGGGACCATCGCCTTGTCCGGGATGATCATGCGTAACTCGGTGATTCTGGTGGATCAGATTGAGCAGGATATCGCTGCCGGGCTTAAGCCTTGGCAGGCGATTATCGAGGCGACGGTGCGTCGGTTCCGACCGATTGTGCTGACGGCGTTGGCGGCGGTGTTGGCGATGATTCCATTGTCACGCAGTGTGTTTTTCGGGCCGATGGCGGTGGCGATCATGGGCGGGCTGATTGTGGCGACGGCGTTGACGTTGCTATTTTTGCCGGCGTTGTATGCGGCTTGGTTCAGGGTCAAGCAAGAGCCGCAGTGATCTTTTGATCTTGGCGGCCTTCGGGCCGACCATGTTCTTGGTTGGTGGGGTACATATCCGTTTCTTGGGTTACGGCGGCTGGCGGTTTCGCCCTTACGGCGAGTCACTTGGAAAAGCCCCAAGTAACCAAGGGCTCTTGCCCCTGTCGTTCGGTGCCTCGCTTAGGCTCGGCATGCCCTCGCTCCGGTCCTGCTCCGTGGGCCCGCCGCGATCGGCCATCCATGGCCGTGCGCGGCTAACCCGGCATCCATGCCGGGTTGCCCACTGCGCAGAACCTCCGCTCGGCCTCTCGAGGGGGCGGTGCGTCAAGATCAAAAGCTGCAGGCGAGCTAACGCTCGGCCTGTTGAGTGGTGAGGGGCGGGTGTACACCGCTCCGCTGTGGGAGCGAGCCTGCTCGCGAAGGCGGCCTGACAGCCGACCAGTTTCTTGCGGATGCACCTGATCACTCATCGCTCCAGGCATTGTTTATAAACGATCAAAGATAAAGGAAACATCCGACAAGTTTTTCAGGTTGTCTGTCGGAAGCGCGACCTCTAGCCTTGGACCGTCGCTGCAAAAAGCAGCGACCGGGTTTCGCAGCCCGGTTAAACTTCAGACGCACAGCGTCCACCATCCGAAAAGCGGGCGCTTTTTATGCCTGTGTTATGGCGGCTGTGCGCGGGATACCTTCGGGTATGCCGGGTTCCTGAAGTCCCGGTCTGCGAACCTGCGTACAGCTGCCACCTTGAATTCGTTTCGCAGCGATCGGTGGCAGCTCCATTACTTCAGGAGCTACACAATGATCAAAGACAGTCCAAATCCCCCCGAAGCAGAACCAGAAATAGAAACAGAAACTGATCCCGTTTCCCCCTACGCTTTCCTCAATTCCAGGAAACTCCACGACGCGGCGATCCGCGCGCTCGATCACTACCTCGCCCCTGCGGCCGAAAAAAAGGCCAAAGCCGATCGTCGTCCCAGTACGATTTTCGTCATCGGTCCAAACGTCGATTCCGAAACTCTCCTGGCTCATGCCTGTGAAACCCTTGCCACGGCCAATGTCATGGCAAGTGAGTTAGCCTTCGACCTGACCGGCCCCACGTGCAACTTGGTGCTGGGGATTCAACAGATGATTTCACTAGCGGAGTTGTCAGTGAATCGCGTGCTGGATAATCTGGATCCGCAACAGTAGCGCAAAAGAAAAAGCCCGCTGAACCTTTAAAGGTCAGCGGGCTTTTCGTGATGAGTTGCACTTGGAAAATTACAACGTACCAAACACCTTCTTCGCCAAACTGGTCGCCGCCGCTGCAGGGTTCTGGCGGATGGTTTCTTCCTGCTTGCCGATCATCTCGAACAAACCGTTCAACGCCTGCTCGGTCACGTAGCTTTCGATGTTGGCGTTTTTCGCATCCAGCACACCCAGAGTCGCCGCTTGCCCGGCGAACGAGTTGTACTGCTGGGCCAAACCCACCTGGTCGGTGGCTTGTTTGACGATCGGCAGGAACTTGGTGCGGATCTGCTCGCGGCTGGTTTTGCTCAGATACTGAGTCGCCGAGTCCTTGCCGCCGCCGAGAATCCCCTTGGCATCTTCCACGGTCATCTTCTTCACCGCATCCACCAGAATCGGCTGAGCCTGCGTCACGGCCGTTTCAGCCGCTTTGTTCATGCTGGTCTCCAGTTGATCGACCTGATCGCCCATGCCGAACTGTTTCATTTTCTTGGCGACCTTACCCAGCTTGCCTGGCAGCTCGATCTTCACCTCCGGGTTGTTGCTGAAGCCGCCGGGTGTGCCGAGTTGTTTGACGGCCAGTTGCGCGCCTTGTGTCAGGGCGTCCTTGAGACCGCCGGTGGCGTCTTGTTGCGACAGGTCATTGAGCGACAGAGCCAGGGCGTTGGCGCAGATCATCAAGCCTGCGCACAGGCCGGCGAAGCGAAGGGTAGGGCGGAGCATGGCGGCTTCCTTGTTCATAAAAGAGAGTTAGCGGGCTGCGTCGACGCGGATTTTCAGTGGCTGCGGGTCTTTGCCGTCCAGTTGCACGGGGTGGTTTTCAGTGGTGATGAACATCAGCTCGCCATTGACTTCGATGCGGGCGCTGACCGAGTAGCGATGGCCGGGTTTGACCTGCGCCGGATCGTAGCTCAAATGGAATGGCAACGGCACTTGGCCTTTGACCGGGCCTTTCTGCTCGTCGAGCACTACCGCCGGAGCGTCGGCCAGGGACACATCTTGCAAGCTGACGCTTAAGATCGCGTTCGGTGGCAGAGCAATGCGTTGCAGGTAGAACACTTCACCGTCGAGGCTGGCGTTGGCGGTCGGTGGTGTCGACTGGCAGGCACCGAGCAGGGCAGTCAGCAGGACGAGAGAGATTTTTATCATCGAAGATCTCCGTATCGAAGGCGCCAGAAGAAGCCTGGCGCCTGTAGGAATTTAGACGCTCTGCGCTGGAGCCGCGACTTGGTCCGCCGCATCTTCACTGCGATGCAGCGCCACCTGACGGATCGACAAGCGAATCTCCGCCGGCAATACCCGTTTGGCGGCGCCTTCGGCCAGTTCGCCTAACAATTCGTGATAGCTCAACTTGCCGGCTTCGTCGCGGCGCAGCACGTCGAGGTCCAGCATTGTCTGGATGAAGTGACGGAACAGGCTCTTGTCGAAGAACTCCGGGGCGTTCAGGCCGTGGAGGATCGACAGGCGCTGGGCCATGACCGTGCACAGGTCTTCGAGTTCTTCGGCGCTGATGCTGTTCTGGCCGCTGTTGAGCAGCAAGGAAACGGTCATGTAGAAGCGCTGCAAGGTCTGGGCGATGCTTTTCGACAGCAGCGTCAGCAGCACGAAATGCCGTGAGCTCGGCGCGGGGCGCAGGTAAACGTTTTTCTCGAAACGCAGCAGGCCTTGCTCGACGAAGGCTTCGAGCCATTGATCGATCACGCCATCCAGTTCCTCCAGCGACCAGCGAATGAACAGCTCCGATTGCAAGTACGGGTACAGCGCGCGGGTGTAGCGCAGGATTTGCTCGCGGCTCATGCGCGAGGTGCTCTGGAAGAAACTCGCCAGCAACGACGGCAACGCGAAGATGTGCAGCACGTTGTTGCGGTAGTAGGTCATCAGGACGGCGTTTTGTTCGTCCAGGTACAGAATCTTGCCCAGCGCATCGCTTTGTTCGGACAGCAGGTCCATGTCCTTCACGTGCTCGATCAGCGCCCGGCCGTCACCTTCCGGCAGGGTGGTATGAGGCGAGTAGGGGACTTTGCGCAACAGCGCCAGGTACAAATCGAGCACCCGCGCCATGGCGCGATCGTCCAGGGCCAGACGGCTGGTGGACAGCAACGCCAGGGCCACCAGATTCACCGGGTTGATCGCCGCCGCTTCATTCAAATGCTGTGCGACTTTCTCGCCGAGGCGGTTGGTGGTTTCGTTGAGCCAGGCCGGTTTGAACTGCGGACCGAGTTCCTGTTGGCGCCAGTCTGGCTGTTCGCTGTCGAGGAATTCCGCCAGTTTGATCGGCTCACCGAAGTTGACCGCAACCTGACCGAAGCGCTGTTTGAGCGCGCCGATGACTTTGAAAATGTCGAAGATCGATTCTTTCTTCTTGCTCGCGCCACGCAATTCGCCGAGGTAGGTGCGTCCTTCCAGCACGCGCTCATAGCCGATGTACACCGGCACGAAGACGATCGGCATGCGTGACGAACGCAGGAAGCTGCGCAGGGTGATCGCGAGCATCCCGGTTTTCGGTTGCAACATGCGCCCGGTGCGCGAACGGCCGCCCTCGACGAAGTATTCGACCGGGAAGCCTTTGGTGAACAGGGTGTGCAGGTATTCGTTGAACACCGAGGTGTAGAGCGGGTTGCCCTTGAAGGTGCGGCGCATGAAAAACGCGCCGCCGCGACGCAGCAAGCTACCGATCACCGGCATGTTGAGGTTGATCCCGGCGGCGATGTGCGGCGGGGTCAGGCCGTTGCGGAACAGCAGATAAGAGAGCAGCAAATAGTCGATGTGGCTGCGGTGGCACGGCACGTAGATCACTTCGTGACCCTGGGCGACTTTCTGCACACCTTCGATGTGGTTGACCTTGATCCCGTCGTAGATCTTGTTCCAGAACCAGCTCAGCACCACTTCCAGAAAGCGGATCGCGGTGTAGGTGTAGTCCGAGGCGATCTCGTTGCCATAGCGCAAGGCTTGGGCCTTGGCTTTTTCCGGCGAGATGTTCTCGCGCTCGGCTTCGTCGAGGATCGCCTGTTTGACCGAGGGCTGATTGAGCAGGCCTTTGACCAGGTTGCGGCGGTGGGAAATGTCCGGGCCGATCACCGCGGCTTTCAGGTTGCGAAAGTGCACCCGCAGAATTCGCTGGGCCATGCGTACAGTGCGCTCGTGGCCTTTGTTGTGTTCGATCAGTTCACGCAGATGAATCGGTGCCGAGAACTGCACCCGGGTCTTGCGCCCCAGCACAATGATGCTCAGCAGCCGGCGCAAACGCCCGGTGACCGCCCAGCTGTCGGCGAACAGCAGTTTCCAAGGGCTCGATTCGCTGTCCGGCGACTGGCCCCAGAACACGCTGACCGGAATGATCTGCGCGTCTTCGGCGGCGTTCTGGCTCAGGGCGTTGACCAGACGGGTCAGGGTCGGTGGCGCACCGCGCTTGTCCTGACGGCCGAGCCAGTCGGGCTCTGGCGTCAGGTAAAAGAACGCGGCGGGCTCCACCAACGCACCCACCGATACCGGCAACACCGGGCGGGGCAGGCCGGCCTTGCTGCATTCGGTATCGACCACGGCGAGGTCGGTCAATGAAGGATTTTGCAGGACGTAGAACACCGGTCGGCTGCGGTCGAGGTTAAGGGTGAACGACGACTGATTGATCGTCTCCGAGCGAACCCAGAGGTACAGCAGTCGGCGCAAGGTGCCAAACACAAGACGGCGGAACGGGGAACGGGTCATACGGCTTCTGCGTGAGTGGATAAAACCAAGCAATCGCTTGGGCGGTCGATAGTGTGCCGTATTCGCCGAAAATCGGCAAAAAAGCGCCTAAGTAAACTTGAGTTGAGAGTTTTCGCGGCTGTCATATACTCGGCCGTTCAAAATAAAAACAAGGGGTATTAGATATGGCAACACGCGAAACCGGCAATGTGAAGTGGTTCAACGACGCCAAGGGCTATGGCTTCATTCAGCGCGAGGATGGGGTGGACGTGTTCGTGCACTACCGCGCGATCCGCGGCGAAGGGCATCGCTCGCTGACTGAAGGTCAGCAGGTTGAGTATGCAGTGGTGACCGGCGAGAAGGGCTTGCAGGCTGAGGATGTGGTGGGTCTCTGAAGATCGTTCCCACGCTCTGCGTGGGAACGCCTGAACGGACGCTCTGCGTTCGGCTTTTGAAGGGACGCGGAGCGTCCCGGGCTGCATTCCCACGCAGAGCGTGGGAACGATCAAGTTCAGGCCTTAAGCGGTTTTCCAGGTGATTTCTTCTTCACCATCGGCGCTGATGCGCATCCAGCGATCGGCCGTCTCTTCACCTTCTTCCTCGACCCAGCTACCTGGTGCGCAACGCACTTCTACGTTCAGCGCGGCAAAGGCTGCGCGGGCGCAGGCGATGTCGTCTTCCCAAGGGGTCTGGTCGCTTTCCAGGTACAGGCTGTTCCATTTGCCGACGGCTTTCGGCAGCCAGGTGACCGGCACGTTGCCGGCCTTGCACTTGTAAGTCTGGCCTTTCTGCACCCAGTCGGTGCACGGGCCTAAAGCCGCGCCGAGCCAGGCCGCGATGGCCTTGTAGTCGACGTCGGCGTCTTTCAGGTAAATCTCGATATCGGGTTGGCGCATGGATGTCCTCACTGCGGGTCTGAAAAATCCATTCGCGGATTTAGCGGGTCAAAATTTGGGGTTATTGAAGAACAAAATAATCGTAGCGCATCGACACGGTGACCTCGAACGGCTCGGCCTGTTCGATGACTGCCGCCCGGCGTTCGGAACTTGCGCGCCAGCCATGGGGTGTCATGGCCAACAGGTTCGCGCGATCCTGACCACTAACCAGCGTCAGTTTGAATTCCAGGGTTTCGCTGTGCTGCAGCGCCATGCCTTCCGGCACCAGAGCCAAGTGCTTGTCGTCGGTGTACTCGCGCACTTCGTCGTACAGCCGCTCGCGCAATTCCATCAGATGGCCGCTGGTCGGCCCGACTTTCATCAAGCCGCCGCCGGGGCTCAGCAGGCGTTTGGCCTCTTCCCAGTCCAGCGGGCTGAAAACGCTGGCGAGAAACTGGCAGCTGCCTGACGCCAACGGCACCCGCGCCATGCTCGCGATCAACCAGGTCAGCTGCGGATTGCGTTTGCAGGCGCGTTTGACCGCTTCCCGGGAAATGTCTAGCGCATAGCCGTCGGCGTTGGGCAATGCTTCGGCGATTTGCGCGGTGTAGTAACCCTCGCCACAACCGATGTCCAGCCAGCGCTGGGGCGCGTACTGCGCCGCCAGTTCCGCCAGACGCTTGGCCACCGGCGCGTAATGGCCGGCGTTCAAAAAGTCGCGACGGGCTTCGACCATCGCCAGGTTATCCCCAGGGTCGCGGCTGTTTTTGTGCTGCACCGGCAACAGGTTCAGGTAACCCTGCCGCGCACGGTCGAAACGATGCCCGGCGGGGCAGACCACGCCGTTGTCCACCGCATTCAGCGGTTCACTGCAGATCGGACACGCAAGCATCAGGCGAGCAACTTGATCAGGGTCTGGTAGTAGATTTCGGTCAGCACGTCGAGGTCGGCCGCCAGCACACGCTCGTTGACCTGGTGGATCGTCGCGTTGACCGGGCCCAGTTCGACAACCTGAGTGCCCATGGTCGCGATGAAGCGCCCGTCGGACGTACCGCCGCTGGTGGAGGCTGTGGTTTCGCGACCGGTGATGTCCTTGATGCTTGCCGACACTGCGTCGAGCAGGGCGCCCGGTTCGGTGAGGAACGGCAGGCCGGACAGCGCCCAGTCGATGTGCCAGTCCAGACCGTGCTTGTCGAGGATATCGGCGACGCGTTTTTGCAGGCCTTCGACAGTGGATTCGGTGGAAAAACGGAAGTTGAACACCGCCACCAATTCACCCGGAATCACGTTGGTCGCGCCAGTGCCGGAATTCACGTTGGAAATCTGGAAGCTGGTCGGCGGGAAGAAGTCGTTGCCGTGGTCCCAATGCTCGGCGGCCAATTCGGCCAGCGCCGGGGCAGCGAGGTGGATCGGGTTCTTCGCCAGGTGTGGATAAGCCACGTGACCCTGCACACCGCGCACGGTCAATTTGGCGCCGAGGGAGCCGCGACGGCCATTCTTGACCACGTCACCCACCAGGGTAGTGCTCGACGGTTCGCCGACGATGCACCAATCCAGACGTTCCTTGCGGGCGACGAGGCGTTCGATCACAGCCTTGGTGCCGTGATGCGCCGGGCCTTCTTCGTCACTAGTGATCAGAAACGCAACCTTGCCCTTGTGATCCGGGTAGTCGGCGACAAAGCGCTCGGCCGCCACCGTCATGGAGGCGAGGCTGCCTTTCATGTCTGCCGCGCCACGGCCGCAGAGCATACCGTGTTCGTCGATCACCGCGTTGAACGGCTCGATCTGCCAGGCGCTTACCGGGCCGGTCGGGACTACGTCGGTATGACCGGCGAAGCACAGCACCGGACCTTCATGTTTACCGTGAGTCGCCCAGAAGTTATCCACATCTTCGATGCGCATCGGTTCCAGTTTGAAACCAGCATCGCCCAGGCGCTGCATCATCTGCTTCTGGCAATCGGCGTCGACCGGCGTCACGGACGGACGGCGGATCAGGTCGATGGCGAGTTGAAGGGTCGGCGAAAGGTCGGCGTGGGCCGTCATGGAAAAACTCCGGTGCAAGACATTTTGTAGGAGCCGGCTTGCCGGCGATGGCGGTGTATCAGGTAGACCGCGTTGTTTTGTTCGCTGGCAAGCCAGCTCCTACAGGAATTGGGGCAAGGCGCGCAAAATGGCGGTTATCTTAAAGCAAAACGGCGGCCATTGGCCGCCGTTTAGTGCATCTGTACTGATTTAGACAGCCGGTGCGGTCTCGGCTTTGGCCACCGGTTTTGGCAACGACGACAGGAACGCCATGATCAGCGCCGCCAGGTACGGCAGCGACTGCACCAGCAACATGGTCACCCAGAAGCGCATGTCGTTGCTCGGCAAACCGTTCACCAGGAAGATTCCCAGTGCCGCGCCCCACAACAGCAGCATGATGAACACCTCTTCGCGCGCTTCCGAAATGGCTACCCAGAAGCCGTGGTTATCGGCGTTTTTCGGGGTGCGGAAGAACGGAATGCTGCTGGTGAAGAAACCGTACAGCACGGCTTTGGCGATGGTGTGCGACAACGCCAGCCCGGCCAATGCCGCGCAGAACGCATCCTTGAGGTTGACCCCCACAGCACGGCGGTACAGGAAGATGATCTTGCCGACCTTGAACACGAACAGCGCCAACGGCGGGATAGCGAAAATCAGCAGCGGTGGATCGACCCGTTGCGGCACGATGATCATCGCCGCCGACCACAACAGTGCGCCGATGGTGAAGAAAATGTTCATGCCGTCTGCGACCCACGGCAACCAGCCCGCGAGGAAGTGGTAACGCTGGCCTCGGGTCAGTTCGGTGTCCTTGCCGCGCAGCAGGCTGGCGGTGTGACGCTTGATGATCTGAATCGCTCCGTAGGCCCAGCGGAAACGCTGTTTCTTGAAGTCGATAAAGGTATCGGGCATCAGGCCCTTGCCATAACTGTCGTGGTAGTACGCAGCCGACAGGCCTTTCTCGAACACGCGCAGACCCAACTCGGCATCTTCACAGATGCACCAGTCGGCCCAGCCCAGTTCTTCGAGCACCGAACGACGGGTCATGGTCATGGTGCCGTGCTGGATGATCGCGTCGCGGTCGTTACGGGTGACCATGCCGATGTGGAAGAAACCTTTGTATTCCGCATAGCAGAGCTTCTTGAAGGTGCTTTCGTTCTGGTCGCGATAATCCTGCGGCGACTGCACCACGGCGATTTTCGGGTCGACGAAGTGCGGCACCATGTGCTTGAGCCAGTTCGGGTCGACGCAGTAGTCCGAGTCGATCACCGCAATCACTTCGGCATCTTTGGCAGTGTGCGGAATCAGGTAATTCAACGCGCCGCCCTTGAAACCGGCCAACGGTGCCACGTGGAAGAACTTGAAGCGCGGGCCGAGGGTTTCGCAATAATCGCGCACCGGTTCCCAGACCGCCGGGTCTTTGGTGTTGTTGTCGATGATCAGGACTTCGAAGTCCGGATAGTCGAGGTTGGCCAAGGCGTTGAGGGTCTGTTTGACCATCTCCGGCGGCTCGTTGTAGCAAGGTACGTGGATCGACACTTTCGGTCGGTAGTGCGAATCGCCCACCACTGGCAGGAATTCACGCCGGCGTTTGTGGGTCCAGACCGCTTCGGCCAGTTCATGAGCCTCGGTCAGCAGAACGATAAACACCCCGAGTGCACCGAGGGCGAGCAGGAAGCCCACCGTCAGGCTGAACCAGGTGCTGTATTGCTGGCTGTAGTCGTAACCGATCCACACCAGCACCGAACCGCAGAGGAACGCGATAAAGGTCAGGAAGGTGCGGCCGCGTTGACGCAGGGCCGAGCCGTCGATCATCAACAGGGTCAGCGACAGCAATGCCAGCACTACCGAGCCGATAGCCAGTACCCGCCATTGCGGGATCGCGACGACCGGGCCTTCGAAGTTGAATTTCTGCTGACGCGCGGCGTTGAACACGCCCCAATACGCGCCCACCGAACCTTCGTCACTGGCCTTCCACGGTTGGTCGAACGCTTCGATCACGAAGTAGTTGAAGCCTTGGCGGTTGAGCTTGTTGACCAACGTGCGCAGGTAAATCGCCTGGTCCGCCGGCGACGCATCGGCGCCACCGCGCATGCGGCCGTTGCTCGGCCAGCCTACTTCGGAAAGCAGCAGCGGTTTTTTCGGGAACATCTTTTTCAGGTCACGGGCGCGGTCGAGAACGAATTGTCCCGACTGCTCCATCGGAATGTGTTCCCAGTACGGCAGGACGTGAGCGGCAATCAAATCGACGTGCTTGGCCAGGCTCGGGTTTTCTTCCCAGATGTGCCACTGCTCGGAGGTGGTCACCGGAACTTTCACCGCGGCGCGCACGCGATCCAGAATAATGCTGAGTTCCGCCGCCGTAATTTCCTTACGGAAAATCGCCTCGTTACCTACAACCACTCGAACCACACTGCGCGAGCTGTTGGCGATTTCGATGGCGCGGGTGATTTCGCGCTCGTTGCGCTCTTCGTCCGGGCTGATCCAGATCCCCAGGGTTACCCGCAGGCCGAATTCTTCCGCCAGTTTGGGAATGTTCTCCAGCGTGCCGTCGACCGAGTAGGTGCGGATGTTGTCCGTCAGCTTGCTCATGATCTCCAGGTCGCGACGCATATCATCGTCGGTCGGGTACTGAGCTTTTTGTGGGTACTGGCCTTGTTGAAACGGCGAGTACGAAAAGCCGGAGATCTGTTCAGGCCAGTTGGGGGCGGTGACCGGGCGATTGACCAGCGCCCAGAAACCGGTGAACAAGGCGGCGATTGCAAGAACCACGACCAGGTTGAGTCCAAATTTACGCGATGACATAGCTATTTCAGGTTCCAGGGGCTGCAGAACGAAGGAACGGTCGGCGGCCGGCTGCCAAGGGGCGGGGGCGCGCATCCTACACTGGGCATTCACTGATCGTATAGCGGACAGGGAAATGCCGGACGTTGGGCACTTTAAGTCGACTTAAGTTCTTTGACCGGGGCGGTATATCCCAATTCCAATAAATTTGTAGTCAATTGAAGCCCTCAAGACTGCCGTCCATAGCCCAAAGGTGCTCTTGACCGCCGACGGCCCTATAATGCGCGCCGGTTTTTGGGGTAATGGTCATGAGTACAGAAGATCCACGGTTTGCTGGCATCGCCCGCTTGTATGGCATCGAAGGTCTTGAGCGCTTGCGCGCAGCCCATGTGGCGATCGTCGGCGTCGGTGGCGTCGGTTCCTGGGCGGCGGAAGCGGTTGCCCGGTGTGGCGTGGGCGAGATTTCGCTGTTTGACCTGGACGACGTTTGTGTCAGCAACGTCAATCGTCAACTGCATGCGCTGGACAGCACCGTCGGCAAGCCCAAGGTCGAGGTGATGGCCGAGCGCCTGCGCGGGATCAACCCGGACTGCACGGTGCATGCGGTGGCGGACTTCGTCACCCGCGAAACCATGGCCGAGTACATCACGCCGAACATCGACTGCGTGATTGACTGCATCGACAGCGTCAACGCCAAGGCTGCGCTGATCGCCTGGTGCAAGCGACGCAAGATTCAGATCATCACCACTGGCGGCGCAGGCGGGCAGATCGACCCGACGCTGATCCAGGTCTGCGACTTGAACCGCACGTTCAACGATCCTCTGGCGTCGAAAGTGCGCTCCACGTTGCGCCGCGACTACGGTTTCTCCCGCACCGTGACCCGCCACTACAGCGTGCCCTGCGTGTTTTCCACCGAGCAACTGCGCTACCCGAAACCGGACGGCAGTATTTGCTTGCAGAAGAGTTTTGTCGGTGATGGCGTGAAGCTCGACTGCGCCGGGGGCTTTGGCGCGGTGATGATGGTGACGGCGACGTTCGGTATGGTCGCGGCGACCAAGGCTGTGGATAAGATTGTGGCTGGGGTTAGACGCCCGGCGGATCGCATCAAGCCTGCCTGACCGCGGCCTGGCAAATCTGTAGGAGCGAGGCTTGCCCGCGAAGGCGTGGTACCTGACACACCGCTTTCGCGGGCAAGTCGGATCGCCGCACCGCTCGCTCCTACAGGGCCGTAGCCAATTCACGCATCCGCTGTAACACCGCATTGAGGCCATTGCTGCGCGACGACGACAACTGCCGCGACAACCCCAACTGATCAAACCAATCCGGTAAATCCACCTGTTGCAGTTCGGCAGCGGATAACCCATTGACCCGTGCCAGCAGCAACGCCACCAACCCGCGAATCAACCGCGCATCGCTGCTGGCGCTGAACTGCCAATGACCGTCCTGCAACGCACCGACCAGCCAAACCTGGCTTTCACAGCCATGCACGCGGTTGGCCTCGACTTTATCCACATCGCTCAACGCAGGCAGGCGGTCGCCCCATTGCATCAGCAACCGCGCCCGCTGTTCCCAACTCGCAGTCTTCTGAAAAGTATCCAGCGCGGTGACGGCATCGGCGGGCAAGGTCATCGCAACAACTCCAATGCCTGATCCAGCGCTTCAAAAAAGCGCTCAAGATCCTCGGAGTCGTTGTACAACGCCAATGACACCCGAATTGCCCCGGCCAGCTCAAAGCTTTTGAGCAGCGGCATGGCGCAATGATGACCGGCGCGAACGGCGACCCCTTGTTCGGTCAACAAATGCGCCAGATCAGAGTTATGCACACCCTCGACGAAAAAACTGGCCAGTGCCAGTTGCGGCTTGCCCAGCAGATGAATGCCGTTGCGCGCTTCAAGGCCTTTGAGCAAATAGTCATGCAACGCCGCTTCGTGGGCGGACACGGCGTCCTGATCGAGCCCGGCCAGATAATCCAGGGTCGCGCCCAGGCCAATCACGCTGGAAATCGGCGGGGTACCAGCCTCGAACCCCAACGGCGCAGGTCGAAAGCGGGCGTCGTGGTAGTTGGCATCCAGCACCATTTCGCCGCCGAACTGCCACGGATGCAGTTGCGCGAGCGCGTCATGACGACCGAACAGCACACCCAGGCCATCCGGGCCGTAGAGCTTGTGGCTGGAAAACACATAGAAGTCGCAACCCAGCGCCTGCACGTCATGCCGGCCATGGACCACGCCTTGAGCGCCATCGACGACGGTCAGCGCGTTGTGCGCTTTGGCCATCGCCAGTAGCGAGGGTAACGGTTGCCAGGCGCCGAGCACGTTGGACAGCTGACTGACTGCCAGCAAACGGGTGCGCTGACCGATCAACGATGCGGCGGTATCAAGATCGATCAAACCGTCGACATTCAGCGGCAGAATCACCAGTTTCAGATCGCGACGGCGGGCCAGTTGCTGCCATGGCAACAGATTGGCGTGATGCTCCAGAGCGCTGATGACAATTTCATCGCCCGGATTGAATACGTGTTCCAGGCCATAGGCCAGGAGGTTCAGCGCGGACGTCGCGCCGTGGGTGAAGATGATCTGCCCGCAATCGCCGGTATTGAGCCATTGCGCAACTTTTCTGCGGCTGTCCTCGAATGCCTGAGTCGCGTGGGCGCCGGGCAAGTGTTGCGCCCGATGCACGTTGGCCGCGCCGTTGGCGTAGTAATGCGCCAGGGCATCCAGCAGGGCTTGAGGTTTTTGCGTGGTGGCGGCGTTGTCCAGATACGTCTGGTCTTGCCGTTGCAAGGCGGCGATGGCCGGAAAATCGGCGCGCCAGGGAGAGGGAATCATCATGCTATTGGGCCCTGGTGAACATGGGCGGGTGTTCGCCTGACCTGTGTAGGAGCGAGCTTGCTCGCGAAGGGGCCCTTGAGACCGCCAAAAGCTTCGCGGGCAAGCCCGCTCCTATACAACACAGGTGATCGTGTGACGCCCTGCTTAGTTGTGAGCGTGCAGCGCTTCGTTCAGTTCGATGGCCGATTTGTGGGTTTTGCACTCCACAGCACCGGTCTCCGAATTGCGACGGAACAGCAGGTCAGGCTGACCGGCCAGCTCACGGGCTTTAACGACCTTGACCAGCTTGTTGTGCTCGTCCAGCAGCGCAACCTTGGTACCGGCCGTCACATACAGACCCGACTCAACGGTGTTGCGGTCGCCCAACGGGATACCGATACCGGCGTTGGCGCCGATCAGGCAGCCTTCGCCAACCTTGATCACGATGTTGCCGCCACCCGACAGGGTGCCCATGGTCGAGCAACCGCCGCCCAGATCCGAGCCCTTGCCAACGAACACGCCCGCCGATACACGACCTTCGATCATGCCCGGGCCTTCGGTACCGGCGTTGAAGTTGACGAAACCTTCGTGCATGACGGTGGTGCCTTCGCCCACGTAAGCGCCCAGACGAATACGCGCCGCGTCAGCGATGCGCACGCCGGCCGGTACCACGTAGTCGGTCATTTTCGGGAACTTGTCCACCGAGAACACTTCCAGCAGCTCGCCGCGCAGACGGGCTTCCAGTTGATGCTCGGCCAGTTCGGCCAGATCGATCGCACCTTGGCTGGTCCAGGCCACGTTCGGCAGCAGCGGGAACACGCCAGCCAGGTTCAGGCCATGCGGCTTGACCAGGCGATGAGAGAGCAAATGCAGCTTGAGGTAAGCCTCAGGCGTGGAAGTCAGCTGAGCGTCTTCGGCCAAAATAGTCGCGACCAGCGGCTTGTGGCTCTCGGCCAGACGGGTCAGCAGTGCCGCTTGTGCAGCGTCGACACCTTTCAGCGCCTCAGCCAGTTGGGACGCCTGAGCAGTGCTGAAGGCGATGGCCTGATTGCCGTCGGTGTAGCCAAGAACCGGCGCAATGGCAGCGACCAGTTCGGCCGACGGGTTGAGCAGTGGCTGCGCGTAAAACACTTCCAGCCATGCGCCTTGACGGTTTTGAGTGCCGACACCGAAGGCCAGGCTGAACAGGGTAGTGGACATGTTGATACCTCTAACAAAATGGAACGGGCTGCCTTACTTGAGTGCGGCCGCGTAGATATCTGGCTTGAAGCCAATCAGGGTTCGGTCACCGAGATCAAGCACCGGGCGCTTGATCATCGAAGGTTGTGCGAGCATCAGTTCGATGGCTTTCGGCTGGTCGAGATCGGCTTTGCGTTCGTCGTCGAGCTTGCGAAAGGTCGTGCCTGCGCGGTTCAACACCACTTGCCAGCCGTGCTCGTCGCACCATTGGCGCAGGTGTTCACGGTCGATTCCGACCGTTTTGTAATCGTGAAAGTCATAGCTGACAGCGTGTTCATCGAGCCAGGTGCGCGCCTTTTTCATGGTGTCGCAGGCTTTGATGCCGAAAAGGTGCAACGTTTTGCTTGAAACGGTCAAGGAATTGCCCCTTTTGCAGGTACTGAAAATAAAAGGTGACGGATTATGCCATGACCGGGCGGTTTCGCGGCGGCTGTGGTCGGGTTTGTCTGTCCGCGCTGCAGTTTGTCTGGGTGCAGGGTATCTGGCGCTTGTCAGTTCTGCTGGGCAGTGGCGTGGCAAGCGCGAGATGACGCAAGCACCCACGGTGCGTTTCTGACTGTGGCTGGCATAGGGGCAGTGACCACGGCGGGTTTTTTATCCGGGCCACTGCTAATGGGCGGCAATGGGGTTGCCGAACGAGACTTGTCGATTTTTATCGCTGCCAGAGTGATTCAGCTGTCGCTCGCGGCCTATGTTGCTCCAAGGGGTTTATGGATAAATACTGCGCATAAATGCAATATCACCTGCGCTGATGTTTGTATTTAGGGGTTGATGCCAGTCGCCAATCGTTAGTTCGTTGTAGATTTGATAATGCATTACTGAATGTCGGTCGTAAGCGGCATATGTTCGATCCGCGCTGCGCTCGAGAGGAAAGACGTTGGCGTCAACTTCTGATCTGGAATATCCCGCAGTCGCAGAGAAATGGTAATAAGCTTTTTCTCGGTCCCAGGGTATTGCTGCATCGGGATGTTGATGTTCATGGTCCAGACCCAACGCATGCCCAAACTCATGAATGATCAACGCTTCGTAATCCGGGGAAGAGAAGTTAGTTGATAACTGCATCGATTCGCTATCAGGCGCTCCTGTAAGCGAGTCCGTACCCATCGCTGAACGCCCACCACTAATAAGTGGATTGAAATTGATCCGAATGTCACCTAGAAACTCATTGGGATGCTGATAGATGTCCCCTTCATCCATTTCGAGAAATTCGAAATTTAGATTGACGTAAGGTTGCCATCTATTTATGCCGTTTTTAACGGCTTCGAAAGAATGTTCGTTATAACTGAAGACAAGGATTTTCAGGGTTCTTCCCGGGTTCCAATACTTGGTGTGTTCACCGACACTGCGTTTCTGCCTTCCGCCGCTGCTGATAGTTCTGTTATCGGGTCGCTCGTTTATTGCGACATTGTAAGAGGCTATTGGGTCGGTGGGTATAATGGTTCTGCAGTATTGTGGATTCATGTTGTTGTGTGAACTCTTTTGTTAAGGAGTTCTAACGGTATTTGGAAGTGGTGTGGATTTCTATCTTGTTAGTTGTTCTGGATGTTGCGTTTGTATGAAGTTGATATGTGTTGGGGTGACGATCCGGGAAGTTTACTTTCGGAGTGCCCCGCACCGCATTGCACGGTACAGGGCAGTTTCAATTAATTGTTGCGAGTGGATATGAAATCGCGAATTCGCTCAGCCGCTTCTACACATTCCGCCAAAGGCGCAACCAGTGCCATGCGTACACGCCCGGCACCCGGATTGACGCCATCGACCTCCCGGGACAAGTAAGAGCCAGGTACTACAGTCACATGCTCCTGTTCGAACAGGTCGCGGCAAAATGCAGCGTCGTCGCCGTTCACATTTGGCCACAGGTAGAAACCACCATCGGGGCGTTGCACATCCATCACCGGACTGAGAATCTCCAGCACCGCATCATACTTCTCGCGATACAGCGCACGGTTGGCGCGTACATGCACTTCGTCATTCCATGCGGCAACGCTGGCCAGTTGTGTTTGAACCGGCATCGCACAGCCGTGGTAGGTGCGATAGAGCAAAAAGCCTTTGAGGATGTCAGCATCACCGGCCACAAATCCCGAACGCAGGCCCGGCAGGTTGGAGCGCTTGGACAGGCTGTGGAACACCACGCAACGCTTGAAATCCTTGCGGCCCAGTTCCACGCAGGCGCTGAGCAGGCCGGCCGGCGGGGTTTGTTCGTCGAAGTACAATTCGCTATAGCATTCGTCGGCAGCGATCACGAAGTCGTATTCGTCGGCCAGGGCGATCAGCTTCTTCAGGGTTTCGACCGGAATCAACGCACCGGTCGGGTTGCCTGGCGAGCACAGGAACAGGATCTGGCAGCGCTTCCAGATGTCCGGCGATACGGCGTCGAAGTCCGGGTTGAAGCCGTTTTCGTCCAGGCACGGCAGGTAATGCGGCTTGGCCCCGGCCAGGAACGCCGCGCCTTCGTAGATCTGATAAAACGGGTTCGGGCTGACCACCAGTGCATCATCACCCCGGTTGACTACGGTCTGGGTGAAGGCGAACAGCGCTTCACGGGTGCCGTTGACCGGCAGCACGTTGCGCGCCGGGTCGAGCCAGCCGTTCGGGACGCTGAAGCGACGTTCGCACCAGGCGGCAATGGCTTCACGCAGGGCCGGGATGCCGAGGGTGGTCGGGTATACGGCCATCTGATCCAGATTGCTTGCCAGCGCTTCGGCGACGAAGCTTGGCGAGCGGTGTTTCGGCTCGCCGATGGACAACGCAATGGCGCGCTTGTCCGGGTTTGGCGTGACGCTGCCGAGCAGGGCGCGGAGCTTTTCGAACGGGTAGGGCTGCAACTGGTTCAGAGCGTTGTTCATCGATGAGTCTCGTTCGGTGCGGGAGCAGACAAGCTCAGATTCCTGTAGGAGCTGGCTTGCCAGCGATGGTCGTTAACGATAACGCGTGCTACCGGGTGAGCGCGGCGCATTTGAATTCATCGCTGGCAAGCCAGCTCCTACAAAGGGCAGGTTCGCGCTCCCATGGCGGTTTGTTAATTCAGAAACTGATTCGTGACAGTTTGATATCGGGTTCCTGGCTGACGCTCAGTTGCTTGACGATTGCATCCTGCAAACGGCTGCACAGCAATGGGTCGGACAGCGGCTGATTGTTCGCGTCGGTGATAAAGAACACGTCTTCCACGCGCTCGCCCAAGGTGGCGATCTTGGCGTTCTGCAGCGACAGGTCGAACTCGAGGAAGATCGTGCCGATCCGTGCCAGCAGGCCGGGGCGATCCGGGGCGCTTAGCTCCAGTACCGTCACCGGACGCTGAGCGTCGTTGTGAATTGTCACTTGTGGCGCAAACGCGAAATGCTTGAGCTGGCGCGGCACTCGACGCTGGATGATGGTCGGGTAGTTATCCGGATTGCGCAGGGCTTCGGTCAGGCCTTCGCGGATCTGCTTGACCCGTGCCGGGTTATCGCCGATCGAGTCGCCATCGGTGTCGAGCACGATATAGGTGTCGAGGGTGAACTGGCTGCTGGAGGTGATGACCCGGGCGTCGTGAATGTTCAGATTGAGCTGGTCCATCGCCGCCACGGTCACGGCGAAGAAATCATGCTGGTCCGGTGCATAGATGAAGATCTGCGTACCGCCCTCGAACTCGCGCTGGGTGGTTTCCTTGATCAGCACCAGCGGGCCACCGTCGGCCGGCTGCTGCAGAATCGCGTCAGTGTGCCAGGCCACGTCGCCGGCGGTGTGGCGCAGGAAATAGTCATCGCCCAATTGCGCCCACAACTGCTCGACATCGTCCGGGTCGTTGCCGCCACGTACCAGGATGTCCAGTGCCGCGCTCTGGGTCTGGCGGATCTGCTCTTCGCGATCCACCGGGTTTTCCAGGCCACGACGCAAGGCACGCTTGGTCTCGGTGTAGAGCTGACGCAACAGGCTCGCGCGCCAGGAGTTCCATAGCGTCGGGTTGGTGGCGTTGATGTCCGCAACGGTCAGCACGTACAGATAATCGAGGCGGGTTTCATCGCCGACGGTCTGCGCGAAATCGTGGATCACGTGCGGGTCGGACAGATCCTTGCGCTGGGCCGTGGTCGACATCATCAGATGGTTCTGCACCAGCCAGACGATCAGGCGGCTGTCCCAGATCGGCAACTGGTGGCGCTGGCAAAAAGCTTCGGCATCCACGGCACCGATTTCCGAGTGATCGCCATGTCGGCCCTTGCCGATGTCGTGGTACAGACCGGCGAGGTAAATCAGCTCGGGTTTGGGCAGTTTGGCCATTAGCTTGCTGGCCAGCGGGAATTTTTCCGACACCTGGGTGTACTGCAACTTACGCAGGTGCTTGATCAGGTTCAGGGTATGCGCGTCGACCGTATAGATGTGAAACAAGTCATGTTGCATCTGCCCGACAATGAAACCGAACTCCGGCAGATAGCGCCCAAGGATGCCGTAACGGTTCATCCGCCGCAGATTGCGGTGGATGCCGATCTTGCACTTGAACAACTCGATGAACAGGCTGGTGTTGCGGATGTCATTGCGAAAATCGTCATCGATCAGATGACGGTTCTCGCGTAGCAGACGGATGGTATCGGCGCGTACGCCTTTGATCTCCGGTTGCTGGGCCATCAGCACGAAAATTTCGAGCATGGCGAATGGCGTCCGGCGGAACACGTTATCGTTGCGCGCCTCGATGTAGCCGTCATGCAGCTGGAACCGCGAGTTGATCGGTTGTGGCGGTGCTTCGTCTTCGGGCGCCAGGATCACTTCTTCGAAGTGCTGGATAATCAGGTCGCTGAGCTGGGCAATGCTCATGACTACCCGGTAGTACTGCTGCATGAAGTTTTCGATGGCGTGCTTGGCGTCATTGCCTTCGAAACCCAGCAGCCCGGCAATCGTGCGCTGGTGATCGAACAGCAAACGGTCTTCGGAACGGCCGGCGAGCATGTGCAGCGCATAGCGCACCTTCCACAGAAACTCCTGGGACGAGGCCAGCAGGGCATTTTCGCTCTCTACCAGGAAACCTTCGCCCGCCAGGGCCCGCAGGTTCAGGGTGCCGTACTGACGACGGGCGACCCAGAGAATCGTCTGAATATCCCGCAGTCCGCCGGGCGAACCTTTGACGTTGGGCTCCAGGTTGTACTCGGTGTCGTTGTACTTGTGGTGTCGGGCTTTCTGCTCGGCGCGTTTGGCCAGGAAGAACTCCTTGCTGGGCCACATGTGCTCGGTGCTGGTGACGTCCAGCATGCGCTGACGCAGGCGTTCAGGGCCGCAGATGGTGCGGCTTTCCATCAAGTTGGTGACTACCGTCAGGTCTGCGCGGGCTTCTTCGGAGCATTCATCCACCGAACGAACGCTCTGGCCGACTTCCAGGCCGATGTCCCACAGCAACGTCAGAAAGCGCTCGATGGAATCGCGAAAAATTTCGTGATCGGCGTTGTCCAGTAAAATCAGCAGATCGATGTCGGAATAGGGGTGCAACTCGCCACGACCGTAGCCGCCGACCGCCACGAGGGCGATATCGGCATCTTCGCTCCAGTTAAACTGTTCCCAGGCTTGTTGCAGGATGTTGTCGATAAACCAGGCGCGATCCTCGATCAGCCGGCGAATGTCCCGACCACTGCGAAACCGTTCGTCAAGTACCTCGCGGGCTTGACGGATGGCCTTCTTGAAAGCAGCAATAGGGCTTGCCTTCAGGGCCAGTTCAGCCTGGAACTGGCCGCGGTCGAAGAGTTCGGGATCCACCTGCGGCATCGATTGGCTTTCCTTTCTATAAGGCTGGGAACGGAGCGGGCGGGATCAGGCCGAAACGCGCGGGATGGTATCGTCGCTGCGCAAAGTGAAGATCTCGTAACCGGTATCGGTCACCAGCAGGGTGTGTTCCCACTGTGCCGACAGTTTGCGGTCCTTGGTAATGGCGGTCCAGCCATCGCCCAACACCTTGGTGTCGGCTTTGCCCTGGTTGATCATCGGCTCGATGGTGAAGGTCATGCCGGCTTTCAGTTCCATGCCGGTGCCGGCGCGGCCGTAGTGCAGGATCTGCGGCTCTTCGTGGAACACCTTGCCGATGCCATGGCCGCAGAACTCGCGAACCACCGAGAAGCCGTTCTTTTCCGCGTGCTTCTGGATCACTTCACCGATATCGCCCAGGCGGCAGCCGGGTTTGACCAGTTCGATGGCCTTGTACATGCATTCCTGAGTCACCTGGGACAGGCGCTCGGCCCAGACCGGCACGGTACCGACGTGGAACATGCGGCTGGTATCGCCGTGGTAACCGTCCTTGATCACGGTGACGTCGATGTTCAGCGTGTCGCCATCCTTCAACGGTTTCTCGTTCGGGATGCCGTGGCAGACCACGTGGTTGATCGAGGTGCAGATCGACTTCGGGAAGCCCTTGTAGTTGAGCGGCGCAGGGATGGCTTTCTGCTCATTGACGATATAGTCGTGGCAGATGCGGTCCAGCTCTTCGGTGGTGACACCCGGTTTGACATAATCGGCAATCATTTCCAGCACATCGGCGGCCAATTTGCCGGCGATCCGCATTTTTGCGATGTCCTCTGGGGTTTTGAGGGTGACGGTCATACAGGCTCTCTCTGCGCTCAATGGCGCCTTCTAAAACGAAATGGGCATTTCGCGAACAAACATCACGCCCTGAAAAACGCGATTCTACCAGACGATCAGCGCAAATCTGAGCCTCTGTGCATCGCTTCTCTTTATAGGATGGCGCATTCTGTGGGGATTCCAAGGTGGGGCTCCAAAGCATTCGCCAGGTTTTCAGAATCCGGGTTCCGTTTTTGCCTGCCCTATGGTATAAAATGCGCCGCTTTCCGGGGATACCCTGAAAAGCTTAAATCCACACACGTGTCGACACGATGACCTGGGTGCCTTCAGCTGATGCTGCTGGTTGGTCATTGGGATACGTGGAGGCCAAACCCGACTTATTAAGGAACTATCATGTCCCAAGTCAACATGCGCGATATGCTGAAGGCCGGTGTGCACTTCGGTCACCAAACCCGTTACTGGAACCCGAAAATGGGTAAATACATTTTCGGCGCGCGTAACAAGATCCACATCATCAACCTTGAAAAAACCCTGCCAATGTTCAACGAAGCTCTGACTTTCGTAGAGCGTCTGGCCCAGGGCAAAAACAAGATTCTGTTCGTCGGCACCAAGCGTTCCGCTGGCAAGATCGTTGCTGAAGAAGCAGCACGTTGCGGTTCGCCGTACGTCGATCACCGCTGGTTGGGCGGCATGCTGACCAACTTCAAAACCATCCGTGCTTCCATCAAGCGTCTGCGTGACCTTGAAGTGCAAGCCGAAGACGGTACTTTCGCCAAGCTGACCAAGAAAGAAGCGCTGATGCGCTCCCGTGACCTGGAAAAGCTGGATCGTTCCCTGGGTGGTATCAAGGACATGGGCGGTCTGCCAGACGCTCTGTTCGTTATCGACGTTGATCACGAGCGCATCGCGATCACCGAAGCCAACAAGCTGGGCATCCCGGTTATCGGCGTAGTCGATACCAACAGCAGCCCGGAAGGCGTTGACTACATCATCCCAGGCAACGATGACGCAATCCGCGCTATCCAGCTGTACATGGGTTCGATGGCTGACGCTGTTATCCGCGGTCGCAACCACGTTGCTGGCGGCACCGAGCAGTTCGTTGAAGAAGCTCCGGCAGCAGCAGCTGAGTAATTGACGCCCTGGCGTTGACTCAGTAAGCAAAAAGGGGGCTTGGCCCCCTTTTTGCCACCTCGAAAACCGTTTGTCGGCCCCGCACTTGCAGAGCTGTAACGTGCAGCGGCTTACAACGGTGGTTCGGGAAGAATTGATCGCCCGTTCGATCGGGTGGAATGGTTGAAAACCTATCCAAGAGGATTTTGAAATGGCAGAGATTACTGCAGCGTTGGTCAAAGAACTGCGCGAGCGTACTGGCGAAGGCATGATGGATTGCAAAAAGGCCTTGACCAAGGCTGGCGGCGACATCGAAAAAGCCATTGATGACATGCGTGCTTCGGGCGCCATCAAGGCTGCCAAGAAAGCAGGCAACGTGGCTGCTGAAGGCGCAATCGCTCTGAAGGAAGACGGTAAATCCGCCGTTCTGCTGGAAGTGAACTCGCAGACCGACTTCCTGGCCCTGCAGGACGACTTCAAGGAATTTGTTGCTGCAAGCGTTGAAAAAGCGTTCGCCGACAAACTGACTGACGTTGCTCCGCTGATCGAAGCTCAAGAAGCTGCTCGCCTGGTACTGGTCGGCAAGGTTGGCGAAAACGTCAACATCCGTCGTCTGACACGCGTTGAAGGTGACGTTGTCGGTGGCTACCTGCACGGCAACAAGATCGGTGTTGCAGTTGTTCTGAAAGGCGGCGACGTTGAGCTGGCCAAGGACATCGCTATGCACGTAGCGGCCACCAACCCTGAATTCCTGCTGCCATCGGAAGTTTCCGCTGAAGCGATCGAGCGCGAGAAAGGCGTGTTCCTGACGCTGAACGCTGACAAGATCGCCGGCAAGCCGGAAAACATCGTTGAAAATATGGTCAAAGGCCGTATCAGCAAGTTCCTGGCCGAAGCCAGCCTGGTTGAGCAGGCGTTCGTCAAGAACCCTGAAATCAAGGTCGGTGAACTGGCCAAGAAAGCCGGCGCTGAAATCGTTTCCTTCACCTACTTCAAAGTAGGCGAAGGCATCGAGAAGCCGGTAGACAACTTCGCTGAAGAAGTTGCTGCCCAGCTGGCTGCTGCCAAGTCGTAAGACAGTTTTTTAACTGTCGCCCTGAAGAGGCTGCCCGCTCACGCGCGCAGCCTCTTTTCAGATGGGTTACCAACTTTTATTTGGTTTCCATTTGGAACTGGCTTACAAAGTCATGTTCCGATGGCGCTGAAGCAGCGCCAAGCTAGAGTGAACGCCAGCTGTAAACAGCTCGCAAAGAATTTTTAAAATACGCCGCAGGAGAGATTCGCAATGGCTCAGCAGGGCAGTGGTTATCAGGCTCGCTATAAACGCATTCTACTCAAGCTTAGCGGCGAGGCCCTGATGGGCTCGGAAGAGTTCGGGATCGACCCCAAAGTTCTGGATCGCATGGCGCTGGAAGTTGGCCAACTGGTCGGCATCGGTGTTCAGGTCGGTCTGGTGATCGGTGGCGGCAACTTGTTCCGCGGTGCGGCGCTCAGCGCGGCCGGCATGGATCGGGTAACTGGCGACCACATGGGCATGCTGGCCACTGTGATGAACGCCCTGGCGATGCGCGATGCGCTGGAACGTGCCAATATCTCGGCCATCGTGATGTCGGCCATTTCCATGGTTGGCGTGACCGATCACTACGATCGCCGCAAAGCCATGCGTCACCTGAACGCCAAGGAAGTCGTGATTTTTGCGGCCGGTACCGGTAATCCGTTCTTTACCACGGATTCGGCAGCCTGCTTGCGTGCAATCGAAATCGACGCTGACGTCGTGCTCAAGGCAACCAAGGTCGATGGCGTTTACACGGCTGATCCATTCAAAGACCCGCATGCCGAGAAGTTCGATCATCTGACTTACGATGAAGTGCTGGATCGCAAGCTGGGTGTAATGGATTTGACGGCTATTTGCTTGTGTCGCGACCACAAGATGCCGTTGCGCGTATTTAACATGAACAAGCCCGGCGCCCTGCTGAACATCGTACATGGCGGCGCTGAAGGGACCCTGATCGAGGAAGGCCAACAATGATCAACGAAATCAAAAAAGACGCTCAAGAGCGCATGAAAAAATCCGTCGAATCGCTGGCGCACAACTTTGGCCGTATTCGTACCGGTCAGGCACACCCAAGCATTCTTGAAGGCGTGATGGTGCCGTATTACGGTTCCGACACTCCGATCAAGCAAGTGGCGAACATCACCGTTAAAGACGCCCGTACCCTGCAAGTGGTTGCCTTTGAGCGCAACATGCTCGGTGCTGTCGACAAGGCTATCGGTAGTGCTGGTCTGAACCTCAATCCGACCAACCTGGGTGAGTTGCTGCTGATCTCCATGCCGGCCCTGACCGAAGAAACCCGCAAGGGCTTCACCAAGCAGGCTCGCGATGTCGCCGAAGATGCCCGCGTTGCTGTACGGAACATCCGTCGTGATGCGAACAGCCAGCTCAAGGATCTGGTCAAGGAAAAGGAAATCAGCGAAGACGAAGAACGTCGCGCCACCGGCGAGATCGACGATCTGACCAAGAAGTTCGTAGCTGAAATCGACGCTAAGTTGGCGGAAAAAGAAAAAGACCTGATGGCCGTATAAGGGTCGAGTTTCAATGGATAAGACAAAGCAGACTGCGCCGTCCGCGGTGCCGCGCCATGTCGCGATCATCATGGATGGTAATAATCGTTGGGCGAAAAAACGCTTTATGCCGGGTGTCGCCGGGCATAAAGCGGGTGTGGATGCAGTACGTGCAGTGATCGAGGTGTGTGCCGAGGCCAAGGTTGAAGTACTGACCCTGTTCGCCTTCTCCAGCGAAAACTGGCAGCGCCCGGTCGATGAGGTCAGTGCCTTGATGGATTTATTCTTCAGGGCGTTGCGTCGCGAGGCCAAGCGCCTCAACGACAACAACATCAGTTTGCGCATCATTGGCGATCGTTCGCGTTTTCACCCGGAGCTTCAGGCCGCCATGCGCGAAGCCGAGGCAATGACCGTCGGCGCCAATCGCTTTATCTTGCAGATCGCCGCCAACTACGGCGGTCAGTGGGATATCGCGCAAGCCGCGCAGCGTCTGGCTCGCGAAGTTCAGGCCGGGCATCTGCGTCCGGAGGACATTACCCCTGAGCTTTTGCAAACCTGTCTGGCGACCGGTGATCTGCCGTTGCCGGACTTGTGCATCCGTACCGGTGGCGAGCATCGCATCAGCAACTTCCTGCTGTGGCAACTGGCCTACGCCGAGCTGTACTTCTCCGACCTGTTCTGGCCGGACTTCAAACACGACGCCATGCGCAACGCGCTGGCAGATTTCGCTTCTCGCCAGCGTCGCTTCGGTAAAACGAGCGAGCAGGTCGAGGCTGGAGCCCGGGTTTAATGCTTAAACAACGAATCATCACGGCGCTGATCCTGCTGCCGATTGCCCTGTGCGGGTTTTTCCTGCTTGAAGGGTCCGGTTTTGCGCTGTTCATCGGGCTGGTGGTAACGCTCGGCGCGTGGGAGTGGGCGCGCCTGGCGGGTTTTGCTGCTCAGTCGATTCGCGTTGCCTATGCGGCTGTGGTCGCGTTGGTGCTGTTTGTCATGCACGTCCTGCCGGGGCTCGCGCCTTGGGTGTTGGGCGCTGCAGTGCTCTGGTGGGGTGTGGCCACGTACCTGGTCTTGACCTATCCACAGTCCAGCGAACACTGGGCCAGTGCTGCCTGCAAACTGGTGATCGGTCTGTTGATTCTGTTACCGGCCTGGCAAGGTCTGATCCTGATCAAGCAGGAGCCCTTGGGCAATTGGCTGATCATGGCGGTGATGGTGCTGGTCTGGGGTGCCGATATCGGTGCGTACTTTTCCGGCCGGGCCTTCGGCAAGCGCAAGCTGGCGTCACAGGTCAGCCCAGGCAAGAGCTGGGAGGGCGTTTACGGCGGCTTGCTGGTGAGTCTGGTGATTACCGCCATCGTCGGTTTTGTGCGGGACTGGAGTTTCGCTCAACTGTTGATGGGCCTGTTCGGTGCTGCGGTAATCGTGTTCATTTCAGTGGTGGGCGACCTCACCGAAAGCATGTTCAAGCGCCAGTCGGGGATCAAGGACAGCAGTAATCTGCTGCCTGGCCACGGCGGCGTGCTGGACCGCATCGATAGTCTGACGGCGGCGATTCCGGTATTCGCCGTGCTGCTGTGGATGGCAGCATGAGCCGCCCACAACAGATTACCGTGCTGGGTGCGACCGGTTCGATTGGTCTGAGCACCCTCGACGTGATTGCCCGTCATCCCGAGCGTTATCAGGTTTTTGCCTTGAGCGGTTTCACTCGTTTGAGTGAGTTGCTGGCGCTGTGTGTGCGTCATGTGCCGCGCTTCGCCGTCGTGCCGGAATCTGGCGCTGCCTCAGGGTTGCAGGACGATTTGCGCGCTGCCGGTCTGCCGACCCGCGTTCTGGTGGGGGAGGAGGGCTTGTGTCAGGTCGCCTCCGATCCGGAAGTCGATGCGGTGATGGCGGCCATTGTCGGTGCGGCGGGCTTGCGTCCGACCCTGGCGGCGGTCGAAGCCGGCAAGAAGATTCTTCTGGCCAATAAAGAAGCGCTGGTGATGTCCGGTGCGCTGTTTATGCAGGCCGTGCGCAAAAGCGGTTCAGTGCTGTTGCCGATCGACAGCGAACACAACGCGATTTTTCAGTGCATGCCACAGGATTTCGCTCGTGGACTTGGCGCGGTCGGTGTGCGTCGGATTTTACTGACAGCCTCTGGCGGCCCGTTCCGGCAGACACCGATGGCCGAATTGGCGCATGTTTCCCCCGAGCAAGCGTGTGCGCACCCGAATTGGTCCATGGGGCGCAAGATTTCGGTGGATTCGGCCAGCATGATGAACAAAGGACTCGAGCTGATCGAGGCCTGCTGGCTGTTCGACGCCACGCCCTCCCAGGTCGAAGTGGTGATTCATCCGCAGAGCGTGATTCATTCGCTGGTCGACTACATCGATGGTTCGGTATTGGCGCAGTTGGGCAATCCGGACATGCGCACGCCAATCGCCAATGCCCTGGCCTGGCCAGAGAGAATCGACTCGGGTGTTGCGCCGCTGGACCTGTTCGCCATCGCTCGCCTGGATTTTCAGTCGCCAGATGAAGAGCGTTTCCCTTGCCTGCGCCTTGCACGTCAAGCCGCCGAGGCTGGCAACAGCGCACCGGCCATGCTCAATGCCGCGAATGAGGTAGCTGTGGCGGCGTTTCTCGACGGACGGGTTCGCTACCTGGAAATCGCGAGTATTATCGAGGAAGTGTTGAACCTCGAGCCTGTGGTTGCGGTAGATGATCTCGAGGCAGTGTTTACGGCTGATGCGAAAGCACGGGTACTGGCCGGGCAATGGTTGAGCCGTCACGGGCGATAAGTGCTGCAATACGTTGCCCCATGCAGCACCGATAGTTGCGGAGAAAATACATGAGCGCGCTCTATATGATTGTCGGCACCCTGGTAGCGCTGGGTGTGCTGGTTACCTTCCACGAATTCGGCCATTTCTGGGTCGCGCGTCGCTGTGGGGTCAAAGTGCTGCGTTTCTCCGTGGGCTTCGGTATGCCGCTGCTGCGCTGGCACGACAGCAAAGGCACTGAATTCGTGATTGCCGCCATCCCGCTGGGTGGCTACGTGAAAATGCTCGACGAGCGCGAAGGCGAGGTCCCGGCCGATCAGGTCGATCAATCGTTCAATCGCAAATCTGTCCGTCAGCGCATCGCCATCGTCGCCGCCGGCCCGATCGCCAACTTTCTATTGGCGATGGTGTTTTTCTGGGCGTTGGCAATGCTCGGCAGCGAGCAGGTGCGGCCGGTTATCGGAGCGGTCGAGTCCGGCAGTATTGCCTCCAAGGCAGGTTTGAGCCCGGGTCAGGAAATTATCGCCATCGATGGTGAGCCAACCTCCGGCTGGGCCGCGGTGAATCTGCAGCTGATCCGTCGTCTGGGTGAGAGCGGTTCCCTTCAATTGCTGGTCCGCGAGCAGGGCTCCACGGTGGACTCACCCCGTGAGCTGGTGCTGGACAAGTGGCTCAAGGGCGCTGAGGAGCCAGATCCGATTCGCTCGCTGGGTATTCGTCCCTGGCGTCCGGCGTTGCCTCCAGTCCTGGCCGAATTTGATCCGAAAGGGCCGGCGAAGGCTGCGGGCCTGAAGGCGGGTGACCGCTTGTTGGCCCTTGATGGCAAGGCGCTGGACGACTGGCAGCAAGTAGTCGACATCGTCCGTATGCATCCAGATACCAAAATCATGCTGCGCGTCGAGCGCGATGGTGCTCAAATCGACGTCCCTGTGACGTTAGCCGCTCGCGGCGAGAGCAAGTCGCCCAGTGGTTATCTGGGCGCCGGGGTGAAAGCGGTCGATTGGCCACCAGAGATGATTCGCGAAGTCAGTTATGGCCCGGTGGCTGCGATTGGCGAGGGTGCCCGACGCACCTGGACCATGAGCGTACTGACCCTCGATTCGCTCAAGAAAATGTTGTTCGGCGAGCTCTCGGTAAAAAACTTGAGTGGACCGATAACCATTGCTAAAGTGGCGGGCGCTTCTGCCCAGTCGGGCGTCGCTGATTTCCTGAATTTCCTTGCTTATCTGAGTATTAGCCTGGGGGTTCTGAATTTGCTGCCCATTCCTGTACTGGATGGGGGGCATTTGTTGTTTTATCTGATCGAGTGGGTGCGTGGTCGCCCCTTGTCGGATCGGGTGCAAGGTTGGGGGATACAGATCGGCATCAGTTTGGTTGTCGGGGTGATGTTGCTTGCTCTGGTCAATGATCTGGGTCGACTGTAACGCTTCGCTGAATTGCGAATCTGCCGCATTTTGCGGCAGTTTTTATTGCCAGTTGGAATAAGAAAGGACTTCATGAAACGTCTGCTGCTAACTGCGGTTCTCACCGTATTGATGATCGCCGAAGTTCACGCCGAGTCCTTCACTATCTCTGATATTCGCGTCAATGGCCTCCAGCGGGTCTCCGCGGGTAGTGTCTTTGGTGCCTTGCCGTTGAACGTCGGCGAACAGGCGGACGATCGTCGTCTGGTGGAATCCACTCGTGCATTGTTCAAAACCGGGTTCTTTCAAGATATCCAGCTGGGTCGCGATGGCAACGTCCTGGTCATTACTGTAGTCGAGCGTCCATCGGTCGCCAGTATCGAGATCGAAGGCAACAAGGCGATCTCCACTGAAGACCTGATGAAGGGCCTGAAACAATCCGGCCTGGCCGAAGGCGAGATTTTCCAGCGCGCCACCCTCGAAGGTGTGCGTAACGAGCTGCAGCGTCAATACGTCGCTCAGGGTCGCTACTCGGCGACAGTCGACACCGAAGTGGTGCCGCAGCCACGTAACCGTGTCGGGTTGAAGGTCAATATCAACGAAGGCACCGTTGCGGCTATCCAGCACATCAACGTGGTGGGTAACACTGTCTTCCCTGATGAAGACCTGATCGACCTGTTCGAACTCAAGACCAGCAACTGGCTGTCGTTCTTCAAGAACGATGACAAGTACGCCCGTGAAAAACTCTCCGGTGACCTGGAGCGTCTGCGTTCCTACTATCTGGATCGCGGCTATATCAATATGGATATCGCTTCGACCCAGGTGTCCATCACCCCGGACAAGAAACACGTCTATATCACCGTCAACGTCAACGAAGGCGAGAAGTACACCGTTCGTGACGTCAAGCTCAGCGGCGACCTGAAAGTGCCTGAAGACCAGGTCAAGTCCCTGCTGCTGGTTCAGAAAGGCCAGGTATTCTCGCGCAAGCTGATGACCACCACCTCCGAATTGATCACTCGTCGTCTGGGTAACGAGGGTTACACCTTCGCCAACGTCAACGGCGTGCCTCAGCCTCATGATGACGACCACACGGTCGACATCACCTTCGCTGTTGATCCGGGTAAACGTGCTTACGTGAATCGCATCAACTTCCGGGGCAACACCAAGTCCGAAGACGAAGTGCTGCGCCGTGAAATGCGTCAGATGGAAGGCGGTTGGGCTTCGACTTACCTGATCGATCAATCCAAGACCCGTCTGGAACGCCTGGGCTTCTTCAAGGAAGTCAACGTTGAAACACCGGCTGTGCCGGGTGTCGACGACCAGGTAGACGTGAACTATAGCGTTGAAGAACAGGCGTCCGGTTCGATTACCGCCAGCGTCGGTTTCGCCCAGAGTGCCGGCCTGATCCTCGGTGGCTCGATCACCCAGAACAACTTCCTCGGTACCGGTAACCGAGTCAGCGTCGGCTTGACTCGCAGCGAATACCAGAGCCGTTATAACTTCGGTTATGTCGACCCCTACTGGACTGCTGACGGTGTGAGCCTGGGTTACAACGCGTTTTACCGCACCACCGACTACGACGAGCTCGACGTCGACGTGGCCAGCTATGCCGTAGACAGTCTGGGTGCGGGCGTGAGCGTCGGTTACCCGATCAGCGAGACTTCGCGTCTGACCTTCGGCCTGACCGCGCAACAGGACGAGATCAAGACTGGCCGATACACCGTTGACGAGATTTTCGACTTCGTTGAACGCGAGGGTGACAACTACCTGAACTTCAAGGCTTCGGCCGGTTGGTCCGAGTCCACGCTGAACAAAGGTGTATTGGCGACCCGTGGTCGTTCCCAGAGCCTGACTCTGGAAGCCACCACCCCTGGCAGTGACCTGTCGTTCTTCAAACTCGATTACCGTGGCCAGTTATTCCAGCCGTTGTCTGAGAACTACACCATGCGCCTGCACACTGAGCTGGGTTATGGCGACGGTTACGGTTCGACCGATGGCTTGCCGTTCTATGAAAACTACTATGCTGGTGGTTTCAACTCGGTTCGTGGCTTCAAGGACAGCACTCTGGGGCCTCGTAGTACACCAAGCCAAGGCACTAACCCGGGGACGCTCAAAGATCCAGACCAGGATCCACTGCCATTTGGTGGTAACGTTCTGATCCAGGGCGGTGTAGAGGTTCTGTTCCCTCTACCATTCGTCAAGGATCAGCGCTCCCTGCGTACTTCGGTATTCTGGGATGTGGGTAACGTGTTCGACTCGACGTGCAAAGAGACGAGGAACGCTGACGGTTCGAAGTCCAATACGCAGTGCAACGACATTAGCCTGAGCAACATGGCCAGTTCTGTTGGTATCGGCGTGACATGGGTTACCGCGCTCGGTCCTTTGAGCTTCGCACTGGCGATGCCGGTCAAGAAACCGGATGACGCTGAAACTCAAGTGTTCCAATTCTCCCTCGGCCAGACGTTCTAAGCGTCTGACCCAAGATAACGACAATGGATTTTGTAGGAGTGCATCGTGCGTAAGTTGACTCAATTGGTTCTCCTGGCGACCGTACTGGTAGCAGGTCCGGCTTTTGCCGACATGAAAATCGCCGTTCTGAACTATCAGATGGCACTGCTGGAATCCGACGCGGCGAAAAAATACGCCGTGGATGCCGAGAAGAAGTTCGGCCCGCAACTGACCAAGCTCAAAAGCCTGGAAAGCAGCGCCAAGGGTATCCAGGACCGTCTGATGGCCGGTGGCGACAAAATGCAACAAGGCGAGCGTGAGCGTCTGGAGCTCGAATTCAAGCAAAAGGCCCGTGATTTCCAGTTCCAGTCCAAGGAACTGAACGAAGCCAAGGCCGTTGCCGACCGTGAAATGCTGAAACAGCTCAAGCCGAAACTGGACAGCGCTGTGGAAGAAGTCATCAAGAAAGGTGCTTTTGACCTGGTCTTCGAGCGTGGCGCAGTGATTGATGTCAAACCGCAGTACGACATCACTCGCCAGGTTATCGAGCGCATGAATCAGCTGAAGTAACCCATGACAGCGACTATAAAGCTCGGCCAGTTGGCCGAGTTCCTCGGCGCCACCTTACGTGGCGACCCGAAGAAAGAAATTACTGGGCTAGCCACTTTGCAAGAGGCTGGCCCAGCTCAGTTGAGCTTTCTGGCAAATCCTCAATACCGTAAATACCTGGCTGGCAGTCAGGCCGCAGCTGTATTGCTGAAGGCCGCTGACGCTGAAGGTTTTACCGGTGATGCACTGGTGGTGCCGGATCCGTATCTGGCCTACGCGCGCGTTTCCCACCTGTTCGATCCAAAGCCCAAGGCGCCTGCCGGTATTCATCCGACAGCGGTGGTGGCGGCGGATGCAGTGGTCGATCCGGCGGCGAGCATCGGTGCTTTTGCGGTGATCGAAAGTGCAGCGCGTATTGGCGCAGATGTGACCGTTGGGGCTCATTGCTTCATCGGTGCGCGCAGCGAAATCGGCGAGGGCGGCTGGTTGGCTCCGCGCGTCACGCTGTATCACGACGTGCGCATCGGTAAACGGGTGGTGATTCAGTCCGGTGCCGTGCTCGGCGGTGAAGGCTTCGGTTTTGCCAACGAGAAAGGTGTCTGGCAGAAAATCGCCCAGATCGGCGGCGTCTCGATCGGCGATGACGTGGAAATAGGCGTAAATACCGCTATCGATCGTGGCGCGCTGGCCGATACCGTTATCGGCAATGGTGTGAAGCTCGACAATCAGATTCAGATTGCCCACAACGTTCAGGTCGGTGACCACACCGCCATGGCCGCCTGTGTAGGGATTTCCGGCAGCACCAAAATCGGCAAGCATTGCATGCTCGCCGGTGGCGTAGGGCTGGTGGGGCATATCGAGATTTGCGACAACGTTTTCCTGACCGGGATGACCATGGTGACCCACTCGATTACCGAGCCGGGTTCCTATTCTTCCGGTACGGCGATGCAACCGGCAGCCGAATGGCGCAAAAGCGCGGCACGTATCCGTCAGCTCGATGACATCGCGCGACGTCTGCGACAGCTGGAAAAGCGTGTAGGGGACGTGACCCCTGACGGTAATGCTTCATCAGATGGCTGATACCATTTCCATATCAAGTGTGCACAGCCGTTAGACTGCCTCCTTGATTTGCTAGAGGAGTGCGCGTCAGTCGCGCGCTCCCAATCTTTACATAGGCTTCCCCCCGAAATGATGGACATCAACGAGATTCGCGAATACCTGCCTCACCGTTACCCGTTCCTGCTGGTGGATCGGGTCGTGGATCTGGATGTGGAAGGCAAGCGCATTCGCGCCTACAAGAATGTCAGCATCAACGAACCGTTCTTCAATGGTCATTTCCCTGCGCATCCAATCATGCCGGGCGTATTGATCATCGAAGCGATGGCTCAGGCTGCCGGGATCCTTGGTTTCAAAATGCTCGACGTGAAGCCTGCCGACGGCACGCTTTATTACTTCGTCGGCTCCGACAAGCTGCGCTTCCGCCAGCCCGTACTGCCAGGCGATCAGCTGATCCTGGAAGCCAAGTTCCTGAGCTGCAAGCGTCAGATCTGGAAGTTCGAGTGCCAGGCTTCGGTCGATGGCAAGCCAGTCTGCTCCGCTGAAATCATCTGCGCGGAACGCAAACTATGAGTTTGATTGACCCTCGCGCAATCATCGATCCGACGGCCGTTCTGGCCGACGACGTCGAAGTCGGCCCTTGGTCGATCATCGGCGCAGGTGTGGAAATCGGCGAGGGGACAGTGATCGGGCCGCATGTGATTCTCAAAGGCCCGACCCGAATCGGTAAGCATAATCGTATCTACCAGTTTTCTTCGGTAGGCGAGGACACGCCCGATCTGAAATACAAGGGCGAAGAAACCCGTCTGGTCATCGGTGACCACAACGTCATCCGCGAAGGCGTGACGATTCACCGCGGGACCGTTCAGGACCGTTCGGAAACGACCCTGGGCGATCACAACCTGATCATGGCCTATGCTCACATCGGTCACGACAGCGTCATCGGCAATCACTGCATTCTGGTCAACAACACAGCGTTGGCGGGCCATGTGCACGTCGAAGACTGGGCGATACTGTCCGGTTTTACCCTGGTTCACCAGTATTGTCACATTGGCGCCCACAGCTTTTCCGGCATGGGCACGGCCATTGGCAAGGACGTTCCAGCCTATGTCACGGTATTCGGCAATCCGGCCGAAGCCCGCAGCATGAATTTCGAAGGCATGCGCCGTCGCGGTTTCAGCGAAGATGCGATCCACGCGCTGCGTCGTGCCTACAAGGTGGTTTACCGCCAGGGTCTGACAGTCGAACAAGCGCTCGCCGAGCTGGCCGAACCCTCGCTTCAGTTCCCGGAAGTCGCGGTGTTCCGTGACTCCATCCAGTCTTCGACCCGCGGCATCACCCGTTAACCATGGCCAATTTGCGTATTGCGCTGGTGGCGGGAGAGGCTTCCGGTGACATTCTGGGTGCGGGCCTCATGCGTGCGCTCAAGGCTCGGCATCCGGCGGTCGAGTTCATCGGTGTCGGCGGTCCGCTGATGCAAGCCGAAGGCCTGACCTCGTATTTCCCGATGGAACGTCTTTCTGTGATGGGCCTGGTGGAAGTGCTGGGCCGGTTGCGCGAGTTGCTCAAGCGTCGCAAGAAACTGGTCGCGGACCTGGTCGCCGAGAAGCCGGACGTGTTCATCGGTATCGACGCTCCGGATTTCAACCTCAATATCGAACTCAAGCTGCGTCAGGCCGGAATCAAGACCGTGCATTACGTCAGCCCGTCGGTCTGGGCCTGGCGGCAGAAGCGGGTGCTGAAGATTCGCGAAGGTTGCGACCTGATGCTGACGCTGTTCCCGTTCGAAGCTAAATTTTATGAAGAGAAGGGCGTGCCAGTGCGGTTTGTCGGGCATTCCCTGGCCGATGCGATTCCGCTTGAGGCTGATCGCGCTGCAGCGCGGACCGAACTTGGCTTGCCGGACGGGCCGCTGGTCGCCCTGATGCCGGGCAGCCGTGGCGGTGAGGTCGGGCGCCTTGGTGCGCTGTTCCTCGACACCGCCCAGCGCTTGCGCGCCATGCGTCCGGGCGTACAGTTCGTCATGCCATGCGCGAGCCCGCAGCGCCGGGCCCAGCTTGAAGAGCTGCTGGCCGGTCGCGATCTGCCGCTGACCTTGCTCGACGGCAAATCCCATCTGGCCCTGGCGGCTTGTGACGCCGTATTGATCGCTTCGGGCACGGCTACGCTGGAAGCATTGTTGTACAAGCGGCCGATGGTGGTCGCTTATCGCTTGGCACCGCTGACGTTCTGGATTCTCAAACGGATGGTGAAGAGTCCCTACGTCTCGTTGCCGAATCTGCTGGCCCAGCGCCTGCTGGTGCCGGAGTTGTTGCAGGACGATGCGACAGTCGAGGCCTTGGCCCAGACCCTGTCGCCACTGATCGAAGGTGGTCAGGAGCAGACCCGAGGCTTTGACGAAATCCACCGAACCCTGCGCTTGGACGCCTCCAATCAGGCAGCGGATGCGGTACTGAACCTGATTGGCAGAGCATAATGAGCAAAGCAAGTAAGCAGCTGGGCCTGGATTTTATGCTAGTCGATGAAGTTGTAGATCTGGTGGCAGGTGTCGATGAAGTCGGTCGCGGCCCACTGTGTGGTGCGGTGGTGACGGCGGCGGTGATCCTCGATCCGAGCCGCCCCATCCTGGGCCTCAACGATTCGAAGAAGCTCACCGAAGCTCGCCGTGAAGCGCTTTACGACGAAATCTGCGAAAAAGCCCTGAGCTGGTATGTCGCCCGGGCTGAAGTAGAAGAAATCGACGAGCTGAACATACTTCACGCCACCATGTTGGCCATGCAACGTGCCGTCGAGGGGCTGCACATTCAGCCGAAACTGGCGATGATCGACGGTAACCGTTGCCCGAAACTCTCGATGCGTGCGGAAGCGGTGATCCAGGGTGACGGCAAGGTGCCTGCCATTGCTGCGGCATCGATTCTGGCCAAGGTCAGCCGTGATCGAGAAATGGCCGCGTTCGAATTGATTTATCCGGGTTACGGGATCGGTAGCCACAAAGGCTACGCGACGCCCGTTCATCTGGAAGCGCTGATACGCCTTGGTCCTACGCCGATCCACCGCCGTTCGTTTGCTCCAGTACGGGAGGCTTACGAAGCGCTGGAAAACCTGATCGGTAGTTAGTCGCAGGCTGATGTTTTACTCAAGGCCCGGTACAATCCGGGCCTTGTTGTCTTTACGTTTCTAGTTTCTAGACAGGATCACTATGCCGGCTTCATTCGTTCACCTACGCCTGCACACTGAATATTCCCTGGTCGACGGTCTGGTGCGGATCAAGCCGCTGGTCAAGACCCTGGTCGGCATGAACATGCCTGCCGTGGCGGTCACTGACCAGAACAACATGTGTTCCCTGGTCAAATTCTATAAAGCTGCCATGGGTGCGGGGATCAAGCCGATCTGCGGCGCCGACCTGTGGCTGTCGAACAAGGATCCGGACAACGCCTTGAGCCGGATCAGCCTGCTGGCGATGAACGCCGTGGGTTATCGCAACCTCACCGAACTGATCTCTCGTGGCTTCATCGATGGCCAGCGCAATGGCTCGATCATCATCGAGCGTGAGTGGGTGGCCGAAGCCAGCGAAGGCTTGATCATGCTGTCGGCGGCGAAAGAGGGCGAGATCGGCCTGGCCATGCTCAGCGGCAACCCGGACGAAGCCGAAACCCTGGCGCGCGAGTGGATGGCGGTGTTCCCGGATCGCTTCTATCTGGAAGTCCAGCGCACCAGCCGCCCCAATGACGAAGAGCAACTGCACGGCGCCGTGGCCCTGGCGGCGAAGATCGGCGCGCCGCTGGTGGCGACCAATGACGTGCGCTTCATCAAGCAGGAAGACTTCGAAGCCCACGAAACCCGCGTGTGCATCGGTGAAGGTCGCGCCCTCGACGATCCGCGGCGTTCGAAGAATTACAGTGATCAGCAATACCTCAAAAGCGCCGAGGAAATGGCCGAGCTGTTCAGTGACCTGCCCGAGGCGCTGGAAAACACCGTCGAGATTGCCAAGCGCTGCAACATCGACGTGAAATTGGGCAAGCACTTCCTGCCCAACTTCCCGATTCCCGATGGCATGACCATCGATGAGTACTTCCGCAAGGTGTCCTTCGACGGTCTGGAAGAGCGCCTCACCGTTCTGCTGCCCAAGGACACCACCGAAGACTACGAAGCCAAGCGCCAGGTCTACGTCGACCGGTTGAATTTCGAGCTGGATATCATCATCCAGATGGGCTTCCCCGGTTACTTCCTGATCGTGATGGACTTCATCCAGTGGGCCAAGAGCAACGGCGTGCCGGTCGGTCCGGGTCGTGGATCGGGTGCCGGGTCGCTGGTGGCCTACGTGCAAAAGATCACCGACCTCGACCCGCTGGAATATGACCTGCTGTTCGAACGATTCCTCAACCCGGAACGGGTTTCCATGCCCGACTTCGACGTCGACTTCTGCATGGACGGCCGTGATCGGGTGATCGAATACGTGGCCGAGAAATACGGTCGCAACGCGGTCAGCCAGATCATCACCTTCGGTTCCATGGCGGCGAAAGCGGTGGTCCGAGACGTGGCGCGAGTGCAGGGCAAGTCCTACGGCTTGGCGGATCGTCTGTCGAAGATGATTCCATTCGAAGTCGGCATGACCCTGGAAAAAGCCTACGAGCAGGAAGAAATCCTGCGCGACTTCATCAAGGTCGATGAAGAGGCTGCGGAAATCTGGGAGATGGCGCGCAAGCTTGAAGGCGTTGTGCGTAACGTCGGCAAGCACGCCGGTGGTGTGGTGATCGCGCCGACCAAGCTGACCGACTTCTCGCCGATCTATTGCGACGAAGCGGGCGATGGCCTGGTAACCCAGTTCGACAAGGACGACGTCGAGGCTGCCGGTCTGGTGAAGTTCGACTTCCTCGGTCTGCGGACCCTGACGATCATCGACTGGGCACTGAAAACCATCAACCGCGACCGCGCCAAGGTCAATGAGCCGCCGCTGGATATCGCCTTTATCCCGCTGGACGACAAACCGACTTACACGTTGCTGCAAAAAGCCGAAACCACCGCGGTGTTCCAGCTCGAGTCGCGCGGCATGAAAGAGCTGATCAAAAAGCTCAAGCCCGACTGCCTGGAAGACTTGATCGCACTGGTGGCCCTGTTCCGTCCGGGCCCGCTGCAATCGGGCATGGTGGACGACTTCATCAACCGTAAGCACGGTCGCGCCGAACTCGCCTACCCGCACTCGGATTACCAGTACGAAGGCCTCAAGCCCGTCCTGGCGCCGACTTACGGCATCATCCTGTATCAGGAACAGGTGATGCAGATTGCCCAGGTCATGGCCGGTTACACCCTTGGTGGTGCGGACATGCTGCGTCGCGCCATGGGTAAGAAAAAACCCGAAGAAATGGCCAAGCAGCGTGGCGGTTTCATTGAAGGTTGCGCCACCAACAATATCGACGCCGACCTGGCCGGTAACATCTTCGACCTGGTAGAGAAGTTCGCCGGTTACGGCTTCAACAAATCCCACTCCGCCGCCTACGGCCTGGTGTCGTACCAGACCGCGTGGCTGAAAGCCCACTACCCGGCGCCGTTCATGGCCGCGGTACTGTCAGCGGATATGCACAACACCGACAAGGTCGTGACCTTGATCGAAGAAGTGCGGACCATGAAGCTGCGCCTCGACGCACCGGATGTGAACACCTCTGAGTTCAAGTTCACGGTGAATGACGAAGGCCGGATCATTTACGGACTGGGCGCGATCAAGGGTGTTGGCGAGGGGCCGGTCGAAGCGATCACCGAGGCGCGCCAGGAAGGCCCGTTCAAGGATCTCTTTGATTTCTGCGCCCGGGTCGATCTCAAGCGCATCAACAAGCGCACCCTCGACGGTTTGATTCGCAGCGGCGCGCTGGATCGTCTGGGTCCGTACTTCCACGATGAGCCGAAAGCCTATCAAGCCAATATCGACCGTAACCGAGCGGTCTTGCTGACGGCGATGGAAGAAGCGATCAAGGCTGCCGAACAGACCGCTCGCACCCACGACAGTGGGCATGCCGATCTGTTTGGCGGTCTGTTCGTTGAAGAAGACGCCGATGTCTACGTCAATCATCGCAAGGCCAAGGAACTGACCCTCAAGGAACGCCTGAAAGGGGAGAAAGATACCCTGGGCCTGTATCTGACCGGTCACCCGATCGACGAGTACGAAGGCGAGATCCGTCGCTTCGCCCGTCAGCGCATCATCGACCTGAAGCCGGCTCGCGATACCCAGACAGTCGCGGGCATGATCATCGCCCTGCGAGTGATGAAGAACAAAAAAGGCGACAAGATGGGTTTCATCACCCTCGACGACCGCTCCGGGCGGATCGAAGCCTCGCTGTTTGCCGACGCCTTCCATTCCGCACAGTCGCTGTTGCAGACCGACGCGATGGTGGTGGTCGAAGGCGAAGTCAGCAATGACGACTTCTCTGGCGGCCTGCGGCTGCGGGTCAAGCGTGTCATGAGCATGGAAGATGCGCGCACCAACCTGGCCGAAAGCCTGCGCCTGAAGTTGCACACCAAGGATTTGAAAGGTGATCAGCTACGCTGGCTGGGTGAGCTGTTCAAGCGCCACCGCGGCGCGTGCCCGATCACCATGGAGTACACCAGTCCCGATGCGAAGGCCTTGTTGCAGTTCGGCGAGACCTGGCGGATCGACCCGGCGGATGCCTTGATTCAAGCCCTGCGTGACCAGTTCGGGCGAGACAACGTCTTCCTCCAATACCGTTAATGGTCAGGGTGCATTCTTTGCCATTAAGAGCGGTGCCCTGAGCTAGACCAGAATTTTTAATCTCGACCTGAACGCGCCTGTCCCTTAAGGTAGGGCGCGAATAGACAACCGGCCGGCCCAAGCTTTCTTGGACGTCGACCCAAGCGGACGCCTATGAACCCGAACTTTCTTGATTTCGAACAGCCGATCGCCGACCTGCAAGCCAAGATCGAAGAACTGCGCTTGGTCGGTAATGACAATTCGCTGAATATCGGCGATGAGATCTCCCGCCTGCAGGACAAGAGCAGTACGCTGACCGAAGACATCTTCGGCAAGCTGACCAGCTGGCAGATCGCTCGCCTGGCGCGTCACCCGAAACGTCCGTATACCCTGGACTATATCGAACACATCTTCACCGAGTTCGACGAACTGCACGGCGACCGTCACTTCTCCGACGATGCTGCTATCGTGGGTGGTGTTGCCCGTCTGGACGACAAGCCGGTGATGATCATCGGTCACCAGAAAGGCCGCGAAGTGCGCGAGAAGGTTCGCCGCAACTTCGGCATGCCGCGTCCGGAAGGCTACCGCAAGGCGTGCCGCCTGATGGAAATGGCCGAGCGTTTCAAAATGCCGATCCTGACCTTCATCGACACTCCGGGTGCTTACCCGGGCATCGACGCCGAAGAGCGCAACCAGAGCGAAGCGATTGCCTGGAACCTGCGCGTTATGGCGCGCCTGAAAACCCCAATCATCGCCACCGTGATCGGTGAGGGTGGTTCCGGTGGTGCACTGGCGATCGGTGTCTGCGATCAGTTGAACATGCTGCAGTACTCGACCTACGCGGTGATTTCGCCGGAAGGTTGCGCCTCGATTCTGTGGAAAACCGCCGAGAAAGCCCCGGATGCCGCTGAAGCCATGGGCATCACTGCCGAGCGTCTGAAGGGCCTGGGCATTGTCGATAAAGTGATCGGCGAGCCGTTGGGCGGCGCTCATCGTGATCCGGCCGCTGCCGCTGCCTCGATCCGCGCGGAGCTGAGCTCGCAACTGGCGATGCTGAAGAAGTTCGACAACGACGCGCTGCTGGCCCGCCGTTACGAGCGTCTGATGAGCTACGGTCTCTGATCGACCGCGCTTTATCCATGTAGGAGCGAGCTTGCTCGCGAAAGCGGAATAGCAGTCAACTGATGTGTTGAATGTTGAACTGCCTTCGCGAGCAAGCTCGCTCCTACAGTTGATTTGCGTACAGTGATCGATATGAGTAAGTCCACGATTGATTTGCCTACCATTCTCCTGCGCAACCTTACGCCGTGGCGCACCGCCACAACCTGGCGCATCGCGTTCTCCGGTGGTCTCGACTCCACCGTCCTGCTGCACCTTCTCGCGCACCTTGCGAAAACCCAATCCCTGCCGGCGCTGACCGCCATCCATGTCCACCACGGCCTTCAGGCTGCGGCTGATGCGTGGCCGGAACATTGTCAGTCGGTCTGTGATGCGTTGGGCGTGCCGCTAGAGGTTGTGCGCGTTCAGGTTGAGCCTGGCGCCAGCCTTGAGCGCGCGGCGCGGGATGCGCGTTATGGCGCCTTCATCGTGGCGATTCACGCCGGTGAAGTGCTGCTCACTGGCCAACACCGTGACGATCAGGCAGAAACCCTGTTGTTTCGGCTGATGCGTGGGGCAGGAGTGAGAGGGTTGTCGGGGATGCCAAGCGAGCGTCCTTTGGGCCGGGGGCATCTGTTGCGGCCATTGCTAGATGTCACTCGCGCCGAGCTTGAGGCCTACGCGACTGAATATCAGTTGAGCTGGATCGAGGATCCGTCGAACCAGGATCGCCAGTTCTCGCGCAATTATCTGCGTCATCAGGTGTTCCCGGTGTTGACCCAGCGCTGGCCGCAAGCAATGGCGACCATGGCACGCAGCGCTGCGCATCTGAGCGAAGCACAAGGACTGCTCGACGAATTGGCGCAAATCGATCTGGCCCACGCGACCACGGTCAGCGATTTCGATTGGCTGGGTTTGCCGTCGCTGGAGCTAGCACCACTGGAAATATTGTCTGATGCACGCCAGCGCAACGCGCTAAGTCATTGGCTTAAACCGCTGACGTCTTTACCGGACAGTGACCATTGGTCGGGTTGGGAAAATTTGCGCGATGCGACCGGCGATGCGTGTCCGGTCTGGCGGCTGGCGGCGGGTGAATTGCATCGCGCGGGTGGGCGTCTCTGGTGGTTGTCGGGTGGCTGGCTGCGCACTCCGCCGTCGCCGGTATCTTGGGCTGAACCCTCGGTATCGCTGGCGTTGCCGGATAATGGCGTACTCACGCTCACCGGTCAGATCCCCGTTGGCCCGCTGCAGATCCGCTATCGTGAGGGAGGCGAGGTCATGAACCTGCCCGATCGCGGCCACCGTGACTTGAAGCGTTTGCTCAACGAAAGCGGCGTACCGCGCTTCGCCCGTGGCAGATTGCCGCTGGTCTATAGAGGCCAGCAATTGCTGGCAGTGGCGAACCTGCGGGGGCTAAATGGCGGTGAGCAAGGTGGCTGGTATTTGCATTGGCAGCCGCAGGTCGAAGATCAAGGTTTGAGCTGAAAGGGGCTTTCCGGTAGACTACGCTCCCTTCTTGATACAACTTCTGTGGATTCGCCTGAATCGCAGGAGTTGCCGATTACCAAGCAGTCTTTGCTGGGCGATTCCAAAAAATGTGTAGCGAGCAACCTATCGGTGTTTCATCTACCGGTCTGTCCCAACGCGGCGGTTTTTTTGAAAGGTGCACTGTGATTAATGCAGGTGATCGGGGGCTTCGGCCTTCCTTCGCTTTCCCCGGCGGCTCGGACCGCTTTAACGCAGACTTCTAGGGTTTTTCATGACGCGCTACATATTCGTCACGGGCGGTGTTGTTTCTTCATTGGGGAAAGGCATTGCATCGGCTTCATTGGCGGCCATCCTGGAGGCGCGGGGACTTAAGGTCACCATGCTGAAGCTGGACCCGTACATCAACGTTGACCCGGGCACCATGAGCCCGTTCCAGCACGGTGAAGTGTTCGTCACCCACGACGGCGCCGAGACCGACCTGGACCTGGGCCACTACGAGCGGTTCATCCGCACGACCATGACCCAGAACAACAACTTCACCACCGGCCGTGTCTACGAACACGTCCTGCGCAAAGAGCGCCGTGGTGATTACCTGGGCGCAACCATTCAGGTGATCCCGCACATCACCGACGAAATCAAGCGCCGGATCATCAAGGGCGCCGGCGATGCCGACGTGGCCATGGTCGAGATCGGTGGCACCGTGGGTGACATCGAATCGCAACCGTTCCTCGAAGCGATCCGTCAATTGCGTTTCGAAGTCGGTGCCAAGCGCGCGATGCTTATGCACTTGACGCTGGTGCCGTACATCGCCACTGCCGGCGAAACCAAAACCAAACCGACTCAGCACTCGGTCAAGGAACTGCGTTCCATTGGCCTGCAACCAGACGTGCTGGTGTGCCGTTCCGATCACCCGATCGACATCTCTTCGCGTCGCAAGATCGCGCAGTTCACCAACGTTGAAGAACGTGCAGTGATCGCGCTGGAAGACGCCGACACCATCTACAAGATCCCGGGCATTCTGCACTCCCAGGGCCTGGATGATTTCGTCGTCGAGCGTTTCGGCCTGCAATGCGACAGCGCCGATCTGTCCGAGTGGGAAGCGGTGGTTGATGCCAAGCTCAACCCGGAGCACGAAGTCACCATCGCGATGGTCGGCAAATACATGGAGCTGCTGGACGCCTACAAGTCGCTGATCGAAGCGATGAGTCACGCCGGCATCAGCAACCGCACCAAGGTCAACCTGCGCTACATCGATTCCGAAGACATCGAGAACCAGGGCACTGCGCTGCTGGAAGGCGTCGACGCGATTCTGGTACCGGGCGGCTTTGGTCTGCGTGGCGTTGAAGGCAAGATCACTGCCGTTCAATACGCTCGCGAAAACAAGGTTCCATACCTGGGTATCTGCCTGGGCATGCAAGTGGCGGTGATCGAGTTCGCTCGTAACGTCATGGGCTGGAAAGACGCCAACTCCACCGAGTTCGATCGCACCAGCGGTCACCCGGTCGTGGGTCTGATCACCGAGTGGGAAGATGCCACCGGTGCAGTCGAAACCCGTACCGAAACTTCCGATCTGGGCGGCACCATGCGCCTTGGTGCTCAGGATTGCCTGCTTGAGCCAGGTTCCCTGGTGCACGATTGCTACGCCAAGGACGTGATCGTCGAGCGTCACCGTCATCGCTACGAAGTGAACAACAATCTGCTGCCGCAAATTATCGAGGCCGGTCTGAAAATCTCCGGTCGTTCCGGTGATGGCGCGCTGGTTGAAGTGGTCGAAGCGCCGGATCATCCATGGTTCGTCGCTTGCCAGTTCCACCCTGAGTTCACCTCGACGCCACGCGACGGTCACCCGTTGTTCAGCGGTTTCGTCAAAGCCGCTTTGGCCCAACACCAGAAGAAGGCGTAAACCTGATGGCACAGAAAATCATCCGCGTAGGCAACATCGAGATCGCTAACGACAAGCCGATGGTGCTGTTCGGTGGCATGAACGTGCTGGAAAGCCGCGACATGGCGATGCAGGTCTGCGAAGAGTACGTAAAGGTCACCGAAAAACTCGGTATCCCTTACGTGTTCAAGGCCAGTTTCGACAAAGCCAACAGGTCTTCTGTGACCTCTTACCGTGGCCCCGGCCTGGAAGAGGGCATGCGGATTTTCCAGGACATCAAGCAAGCCTTCGGCGTGCCGATCATCACCGACGTCCACGAGCCTGATCAGGCCGCGGTCGTCGCTGAAGTCTGCGACATCATCCAGTTGCCGGCCTTCCTGTCGCGCCAGACCGACCTCGTGGTTGCGATGGCCAAGACCGGCGCGGTGATCAACATCAAGAAAGCCCAGTTCCTCGCACCTCAGGAAATGAAACACATCCTGAACAAATGCGTAGAAGCCGGTAACGATCAATTGATCCTCTGCGAGCGTGGTTCGAGCTTCGGCTACAACAACCTGGTGGTCGACATGCTCGGCTTCGGCGTCATGAAGCAGTTCGAATACCCGGTATTCTTCGACGTGACCCACGCGCTGCAAATGCCCGGCGGTCGTTCCGATTCCGCCGGTGGTCGTCGTGCCCAAGTAACTGATCTGGCCAAGGCCGGCATGAGTCAGTCGCTGGCCGGTCTGTTCCTCGAAGCGCATCCGGATCCGGACAATGCCAAATGCGATGGCCCTTGCGCCTTGCGTCTGGACAAACTGGAGCCTTTCCTGGCCCAGCTCAAAGCACTGGACGAACTGGTGAAGAGTTTTCCGACGGTAGAAACTGCGTAAACCTCATTTCTCCTGTGTAGGAGCTGGCTTGCCAGCGAAGGGACCCTCAAGTCTTGCGAAGACTTCTTCGCTGGCAAGCCAGCTCCTACCAAAGCAATATGACCCACAAGTTATAAATCGAGCGGTAAAAAGCGTTTTCGTCAACTTTGGAGTGTTTACAACAATGGCAAAGATCGTCGACATCAAAGGTCGTGAAGTTCTCGACTCCCGTGGCAATCCCACTGTGGAAGCAGACGTGCTTCTCGATAACGGCATCATCGGCAGCGCTTGCGCGCCATCCGGTGCTTCCACTGGCTCGCGTGAAGCACTCGAGCTGCGTGATGGCGACAAGAGCCGTTACCTGGGCAAAGGCGTTCTGAAAGCCGTCGGCAACATCAACGGTCCGATCCGCGATCTGTTGCTGGGTGCAGACCCAAGCGACCAGAAAGCGCTGGATCAAGCGATGATAAAGCTCGACGGTACTGAAAACAAAGGCTCCCTGGGCGCCAACGCGATCCTCGCCGTTTCCCTGGCTGCGGCCAAGGCAGCAGCACAGGACCAGGACCTGCCGTTGTACGCACACATCGCCAACCTGAACGGCACCCCGGGTGTTTACTCGATGCCGGTTCCGATGATGAACATCATCAACGGTGGCGAGCACGCCGATAACAACGTCGACATCCAGGAATTCATGGTTCAGCCAGTCGGCGCCAAGTCTTTCTCGGAAGGTCTGCGCATGGGCACCGAGATTTTCCATCACCTCAAAGCCGTTCTGAAGGCTCGTGGCCTGAGCACTGCCGTCGGTGACGAAGGTGGTTTCGCGCCGAACCTGGCCTCCAACGAAGACGCTTTGAAAGTGATCTCCGAAGCTGTGGCCAACGCCGGTTACAAGCTGGGCACCGACGTGACCCTGGCCCTGGACTGCGCGGCCAGCGAATTCTACGAAGACGGCAAGTACAACCTGTCCGGCGAAGGCCAGGTGTTCACCGCTGAAGGTTTCGCCGATTACCTGAAAGGTCTGACCGAGCGTTACCCGATCATCTCCATCGAAGACGGTCTGGACGAGTCCGACTGGGCTGGCTGGAAAATCCTCACCGACAAAATCGGCGAGAAGACTCAGCTGGTGGGCGACGACCTGTTCGTGACCAACACCAAGATCCTGAAAGAAGGCATCGATAAAAAGATCGCCAACTCTATCCTGATCAAGTTCAACCAGATCGGCACCCTGACCGAAACCCTGGAAGCCATCCAGATGGCCAAGGCCGCGGGTTACACCGCCGTGATCTCGCACCGCTCCGGCGAAACCGAAGATTCGACCATTGCCGACCTGGCCGTGGGCACCTCGGCTGGCCAGATCAAGACCGGCTCCCTGTGCCGTTCCGACCGTGTTTCCAAGTACAACCAACTGCTGCGTATCGAAGAGCAGTTGAATGGCAAAGCCAAGTACAACGGTCGTAGCGAATTCCGCGGTTAAGCGGAAATTGGTAAAAAGACACCGGATTGTGTCGGAAAAATCGCAGCAGCGATGGATTTGCCACTAATCTGATGCCTTAAGAGCACAAGCCTGGTTCTTCCAGGCTTCGTGCTATCAGAAGCTTCAAAGTTTTGGCATGGCTGTCTTTTTTCACTGGATACCTGATATTCGATGCGCAGTCCCAATTGGTTGTTCCTCGTCTTACTCTTGCTGCTGGCCGGTCTGCAGTACCGCCTGTGGGTGGGTAATGGCAGTCTGGCGCAAGTGGCCGAGCTGAAGCAGCAGATTGCGGATCAACACGCCGAGAACGAGGCGTTGCTGGAGCGCAATCGAGTGATGGACGCCGAAGTCAGCGAATTGAAAAAGGGCATGGAGACCGTTGAAGAACGGGCTCGTCATGAGTTGGGCATGGTCAAGGACGGTGAAACCCTTTACCAGTTGGCCCAATGATTAATTCGTTACCGGCCTTCTGGGCCGTGATTCCTGCCGCGGGCGTCGGTGCCCGTATGGCCGCGGACCGTCCCAAGCAATATTTGCAGCTGGGCGGGCGCACTATTCTCGAACACAGCCTTGGCTGTTTCCTCGATCATCCTGCCCTGAAAGGGTTGGTGGTCAGTCTTGCAATAGACGATCCTTACTGGCCTAACCTGGCGTGTGCGACTGATCCGCGTATTCAGCGGGTTGAAGGTGGCGCCGAGCGCTCCGGCTCGGTACTCAATGCCTTGCTGCATCTGCATGCCCAAGGCGCTGACGATGAGGATTGGGTGTTGGTTCACGATGCCGCACGACCGAATCTGGCGCGTGATGATCTCGATAAATTGCTCAGTGAGTTGGCCGACGATCCGGTAGGCGGTCTGTTGGCGGTACCTGCGCGCGATACCCTCAAGCGGGTCGACCAGCATGGGCGCGTGCTGGAAACGGTGGATCGCAGCGTGATCTGGCAGGCCTATACGCCGCAAATGTTTCGCCTTGGCGCGTTGCATCGAGCGTTGGCGGACAGTCTGGTGGCGGACGTCGTCGTTACCGACGAAGCCTCGGCCATGGAATGGTCAGGCCAGGCGCCGCGTCTGATTGAAGGGCGATCCGATAACATCAAAGTCACTCGCCCCGAAGACCTTGAGTGGTTGCGCCAGCGTTGGGTTAACCGCCGCTGATTGACTTTGTTTCTGTGTTGCTCGCGATAGCGGCAGTTCAGACAACCGACGTCTCGCTGACACGCCGGCGACCTCCTAGCTTCGATACTCCGGCCGTTCGGCCAACCCTTCCTTCAAGTAATCCACCAACTTGCGCACCTTCGGCGACAGATGCCGTTGCTGTGGGTAAAGCGCCCAAACGGCTGTGTTTGGCGGTTGATGGGCTTCCAGCAGCGAGATCAATTCGCCGTTTTTCAGGTATTCCAGCACGTAGTAATCCGGCAGCTGACACAACCCAACTCCTTGCAGCGCGGCATCGAGCACTGCCTGCCCACTGTTGCAGCGCCAGTTTCCCTGTACGCGCTGGGAAAATTCCCGCCCGTTCTGTTCCAGTTGCCAGATGTCCGAACTGCCGATAAGGCAGTTATGGCGACTCAGTTCCGACAAGCTGTGTGGGCGACCATACCGTTCCAGGTAGGACGGTGAAGCGCACAGGTACATGCGCCGTGGTGCCAGACGTGTCGCCACCAATCTTGAATCTTGTAGGCGGCCGAGGCGGATGGCCAGGTCCAGCCCTTCATGCACGAGATCGAGCGGACGGTTGCTCAGCTCGATGTCGATGCGAAGTTGCGGATATAGCCCCATGAAGCGAGTCACCAATGGCACGATGAATCGTTCGCCGTAGGCAACGGCACAGGTCATGCGCAGCATGCCTTTGGGTTCGCTGGTCAGGTCGCCGACAGCGCGCAACGCTTCCTCGCGACCGTCCTGCAAACGCTGGCAATGTTGCAAAAAGGTTTGCCCGGCCTCGGTCAGTGTGACCCGGCGGGTGCTGCGATAGAGCAAACGGGTTTGCAGGCGCTCTTCCAGCCGTACGATTTGGCGACTGATGTGAGAGGAAGACACCCCAAGACGCTCGGCCGCAGCGGTGAATTGGCTGCATTCGGCCACGGCGACGAACTCATCGATGCCTTCCCAGCGGTTTTCGGACATCAGGATTATCCCTGTATGGCAATAATGTTTTGCTTTTGTCCCGATTATTCATCGTAAGACGCTGTATTACACTCCTTGTCTCGTTTTTATTCACTGGAGAGTCAGCATGATCAAGTCGCGCGCCGCCGTTGCCTTCGAGGCCAAGAAACCCCTCGAGATCGTTGAAGTCGATGTCGCCATGCCCAAGGCTGGGGAAGTTCTGCTGCGCGTCGTCGCCTCCGGTGTTTGCCATACCGATGCCTACACCCTCTCGGGCGCTGACCCGGAAGGTATCTTCCCGTCGATCCTGGGTCACGAAGGTGGTGCGGTGGTCGAAGCGATCGGCGAGGGCGTGACCTCGGTCGCGGTCGGCGACCATGTGATCCCGCTGTACACCCCGGAATGCGGCAAGTGCAAATTCTGTCTGTCGGGCAAAACCAACCTCTGTCAGGCGATTCGTGCGACGCAGGGTAAAGGCCTGATGCCGGATGGCACTTCGCGTTTTTCCTACAAGGGCGAAACGATTTTCCACTATATGGGCACTTCGACGTTTTCCGAGTACACCGTGCTGCCGGAAATCTCCGTTGCCAAAATTCCTAAAGAAGCGCCATTGGAAAAAGTCTGCCTGCTGGGTTGTGGCGTCACCACGGGCATCGGCGCGGTAATCAACACTGCCAAGGTCAAACCGGGTGACACTGTCGCGATCTTCGGCTTGGGCGGCATCGGTCTGTCAGCTGTGATTGGCGCGGTCAAAGCCAAGGCAGGGCGGATCATCGCCATCGACATCAATCCGGCCAAGTTCGAGATCGCCAGGCAATTGGGCGCGACCGATTGTGTAAACCCGAAAGACTTTGATCGTCCGATTCAGGAAGTGATCGTCGACATGACCGATGGCGGCGTCGACTTTTCCTTCGAATGCATCGGCAACGTCCAGTTGATGCGTGCTGCACTTGAGTGCTGCCATAAAGGTTGGGGTGAGTCGGTGATCATCGGCGTGGCCGGCGCCGGTCAGGAAATCTCCACCCGTCCATTCCAGTTGGTGACCGGTCGCGTCTGGCGCGGTTCGGCGTTCGGTGGTGTGCGTGGGCGTACCGAGTTGCCAAGCTATGTCGAAATGGCCCAGACCGGCGAGATTCCACTGGATACCTTCATCACCCACACGATGGGCCTGGAAGATATCAACAAGGCGTTTGACCTGATGCATGAAGGCAAAAGCATCCGTACCGTCATCCATTTCTGAGGTCGGTCATGAGCCTGGAAAATATCTCCTGCCAGAAAAGCTTCGGCGGCTGGCACAAGCGCTATCGGCACCGCTCGGAAGTGCTCGGTTGCGACATGGTGTTTGCGGTGTACCTGCCGCCGCAAGCAGAGCAGGGCGGCAAATTGCCGGTGCTGTACTGGTTGTCCGGCCTGACCTGCACCGACGAGAACTTCATGCAAAAGGCCGGCGCCATGCGCATGGCCGCCGAGCTTGGGCTGATCATCGTCGCGCCGGACACCAGCCCGCGCGGTCCTGATGTGCCGGGCGATCCGGATGGCGCCTGGGACTTCGGTCTCGGTGCCGGGTTTTATCTGAATGCCACGCAGGAACCATGGTCCCGACACTATCGGATGCATGACTATGTCGTGCAGGAATTGCCGGCATTGGTCGAAGCGCATTTCCCTACATCGGAAAAGCGCGGCATCAGCGGTCACTCCATGGGGGGGCACGGCGCGCTGGTCTGCGCGTTGCGCAATCCGGGGCGTTATCTGTCAGTGTCGGCGTTCTCGCCGATCAACAACCCGATGGATTGCCCTTGGGGCCAGAAAGCCTTTTCCCGTTACTTGGGAGAAGACCGTTCGAAGTGGCGCGAGTGGGATGCCTGTGCATTGATTGCCGAGGCTGACGAGAAGCTGCCGCTGCTGGTCGATCAGGGGGATCGCGATGATTTCCTGGCCACCCAGCTCAAGCCTGAAACCTTGCAACAGGCCGCCAAACTGACGGGCCATCCGCTGACGTTGCGTCTGCAACCGGGCTACGACCACAGTTATTTCTTCATCGCCAGCTTCATTGACGACCACCTGCAACATCATGCGCGCGCTCTAGGCGCCTAATGCAGGTAGAATCACGCCCTGACAATAATCGGGGCGTTTTTTTATGCGTATTGGCCACGGCTATGATGTGCACCGTTTCGCTGAAGGCGATTTCATCACACTGGGCGGCGTGCGGATTGCACACAGCTTCGGGCTGCTCGCCCATTCCGACGGTGATGTCCTGCTGCACGCCTTGAGCGATGCCTTGCTCGGTGCTGCCGCGTTGGGTGATATCGGCAAGCACTTCCCGGACACCGACCCGCAATTCAAGGGCGCCGACAGCCGTGTGCTGTTGCGTCATGTCGTCGCACTGATCCACGCCAAAGGCTGGAAAGTCGGCAACGTCGATAACACCATCGTCGCCCAGGCCCCGAAAATGGCCCCGCATATCGAATCGATGCGCGCGCTGATTGCCGCGGATCTTCAAGTTGAGTTGGATCAAGTGAACGTGAAAGCTACCACCACCGAAAAGCTCGGCTTTGTCGGTCGCGAAGAAGGCATTGCCGTGCATGCCGTTGCCTTGTTGCTGCGCGCATGAACGAGGCGCAATTGCTTGGCCCGCGGGCCTATGGTGAGGCGCTCGGCAGCGCAGTACTGAAAGCCACAGCGGAAGACTTTCAGGTCGATGAGGTGCTTGATATCCCCCTCAGTGGTGATGGCGAACACCTGTGGATCTGGGTGGAAAAGCGCGGTCTGAATACCGAAGAAGCGGCACGGCGCATTGCCAAGGCGGCGGGTGTACCGTTGCGTACTGTCAGCTACGCGGGCCTCAAGGACCGTCAGGCGCTGACTCGCCAGTGGTTCAGCGTGCAACTGCCGGGCAAGGCCGATCCTGATCTGTCGGCGGCGGAAAACGACACGCTGAAAATCCTCAAGACCGGTCGGCATAAACGCAAACTGCAACGCGGTGCCCACTCGGCCAACGGCTTCACCTTGCGCTTGACCCAGTTCGCCGGTGACAAGGCGGCGATCGAAGAGCGTCTGCAACTGATCGCCAAGCAAGGTATTCCCAATTATTTCGGCGCCCAGCGTTTCGGCTTTGATGGCGGCAACGTCGTCGACGCTCGTGCCTGGGCAGCGCGCAAGGCCTTGCCGGAGCAGCGCAATGTGCGTTCGCGGCTGCTCTCCACTGCGCGCAGTTTTCTGTTCAATCAAGTGTTGGCGGCGCGCGTCGCCGATGGCACCTGGCAGCGCGCTCAAGTGGGCGATCTGCTGGCGTTCACCGACAGCCGCAGTTTTTTCCCGGCAGGTGTTGCCGAATGCAGCGACCCGCGCTTGGCGATTCTCGACCTGCACCCGACCGGCCCGCAGTGGGGCGAAGGTGACTCGCCGACGTCAGGCGCTGTCCATGAATTAGAGCAGGCAATCGCCGCGCGCGAAGCGGATCTGCGCGATTGGTTGATTAACGCCGGAATGAGCCACGAACGTCGCATCCTGCGGCTGCCCATTGGCGGGTTGACGTGGCATTATCCCGAGCCTGACATTCTGCAACTGGAATTCGTCCTGCCGGCCGGATGCTTCGCCACCGTATTGGTGCGTGAACTCGTCGATCTGGTGCCGGTGGGGCAGACGGACAGCCCATGCGTATTCTGATTTCTAACGACGATGGGGTAACCGCACCCGGTCTCGCCGCGCTTTATGCTGCGCTGGCGGATTACACCGAATGCGTGGTTATCGCCCCGGACCAAGACAAAAGCGGCGCCAGCAGCTCGCTGACGCTCGACCGTCCGTTGCACCCGCAAACCCTGGCCAACGGCTTTATCAGCCTCAACGGCACACCCACCGACTGCGTGCACCTGGGTCTTAACGGCTTGTTGGAATTCGAGCCGGACATGGTGGTTTCCGGCATCAACCTGGGTGCCAACCTGGGGGACGACGTGCTGTATTCCGGCACTGTGGCTGCGGCCCTTGAGGGCCGTTTCCTTGGGCGTCCTTCGTTTGCCTTTTCGTTCGTCTCACGGCAAGTAGAGAACCTTCCCACGGCCGCCTATTTTGCGCGCAAACTGGTAGAGGCTCACGCGGACCTTGATCTGCCACCGCGCACGGTACTGAACGTGAACATTCCCAACTTGCCGCTGGAGCACATCCGCGGTATCCAGCTGACCCGCCTCGGCCATCGCGCACGCGCTGCGGCACCGATGAAAGTGGTCGACCCGCGCGGTAAATCCGGTTACTGGATCGCGGCGGCGGGGGACGCTGAAGATGGCGGCCCGGGCACCGATTTCCATGCGGTGATGCAAGGCTATGTTTCAATCACGCCACTGCAACTGGATCGCACCTTTAATGATGCCTTCAGAAGTCTCGATGGCTGGCTGGAGGGGCTGCGTTAATGGCTCGTGAACAAGACGATATTCTGCATCGCGGCATCGGGATGACCTCTCAGCGGACCCGTGAGCGTCTGATTCAGCGCCTCTATGAAGAAGGGGTATCCAACGCCAAGGTGCTGGAAGTCATCCGCCGTACACCGCGTCATCTGTTCGTCGATGAGGCGCTGGCCCACCGTGCTTATGAAGATACGGCGCTGCCGATCGGGCATAACCAGACCATCTCCCAGCCTTATATGGTGGCTCGCATGAGCGAGCTGCTGCTGGAAGCCGGTCCGTTGGACAAGGTGCTGGAAATCGGTACCGGTTCGGGTTACCAGACGGCCGTGCTGTCGCAATTGGTCGAGCGGGTTTTTTCCGTGGAGCGCATTAAGGTTCTGCAAGACCGGGCCAAAGAGCGCCTGGTGGAGTTGAACCTGCGCAACGTGGTATTTCGCTGGGGCGACGGTTGGGAAGGCTGGCCGGCATTGGCGCCATACAACGGCATCATCGTCACCGCCGTGGCTACCGACGTGCCTCAGGCATTGCTCGATCAATTGGCGCCAGGTGGGCGACTGGTGATTCCGGTCGGGTCCGGTGAAGTTCAACAATTGATGTTGATCATTCGGGAAGAACAGGGTTTTTCCAGACGTGTTCTGGGGGCGGTGCGCTTTGTGCCATTGCTCAACGGGCCGTTGGCCTGAGCATTTGTTTTAGCGCGCTGAATTCTCTTCGATTGCCCGGGTCTTACAGCGGCATCGATTGGTTAAACGGAATTCATCGTCAGGCAGCAAACGTGTGCGTGAAGCGAATCCGCTTCATTAAAGGTAAAGCCTGTTCGGCCCGTTATACTTGCGACATTTCGTGCCGGAGCACGGCAATTCATATTTTCAGCCACCACAAAGGGAGCGGCGGGTGAGTCTCACAGTCGTTGCGCAGCGAATGGGTATAACGAGCTTTCAGCGTCTGGTGACTGGCCTTGTCTTGAGTACCTTGCTGGTCGGATGTTCCAGCACCAAATCAGGGAGTGCGAGCGTCGTCGATCGCAATAACGCGGTCGCTCAGCGTCCGGCCGTGACTACCGGTCAGTACGTTGTCCGCCCCAAGGACACCTTGTTCTCCATCGCCTTTCGCTATGGTTGGGACTACAAAGCCCTCGCGGCACGGAACAACATTCCTACGCCTTATACGATCCATCCGGGTCAGACAATTCGCTTCGACGGTCGCAGCGGTTCAACACCGACGACGGTAGTGAGTTCATCCAGTTCCTCGCCTTCATCGTCGAGTAAAACTACGGTAATTCGGCGCCAGGCAAATGGCGCGACGACCACTACAACAGTGCTTGCACCGTCCGTCGCCAACAAACCGGCACCCGCTCCAGTGCCTCCTGCCGGTCCGGCCCCGACAGGCTGGGGGTGGCCTTCTGGTGGCATTCTGATTGGTAAATTCTCTTCAAACGGTAGTTTGAATAAAGGAATTGATATCGCCGGAGATTTGGGACAGCCTGTTTTAGCTGCGTCTGATGGGACGGTGGTATACGCCGGGAGTGGCTTAAGGGGCTACGGCGAATTAGTCATCATCAAACACAGCGATACCTACGTCAGTGCCTACGGACATAACCGCAGGCTGTTGGTTCGGGAGGGGCAGCAGGTCAAAGTCGGACAGACAATTGCCGAAATGGGGTCAACGGGTACAGACCGGGTGAAACTGCATTTTGAGATTCGCCGACAAGGTAAGCCAGTAGATCCGCTGCAATTTCTGCCACGTCGTTGATTTGTTAGCCAGCCTGTTCCGTCACGTAGAGGGAACAGGCTCCAGCGTTGCCAAGGATAGAGGCGTCGCTTGAGCTTGAGGTCGAACTCACCAAAGGACTATAACAATGGCTCTCAGTAAAGAAGTGCCGGAGTTTGACATCGACGATGAGGTTCTCCTGATGGAGACCGGCATCGCCACGGATTCGATGTCGAATGATGAAGGGGATGCACCGCCCTCCGTTCGTGCCAAATCCAAACACTCCGCTTCGCTTAAGCAACACAAGTACATCGACTACACGCGGGCACTCGATGCCACGCAGCTGTACCTCAACGAAATCGGCTTTTCCCCATTGCTCTCCCCGGAAGAAGAAGTTCATTTTGCACGCCTTTCGCAAAGTGGCGATCCGGCCGGGCGCAAGCGCATGATTGAAAGCAACCTGCGGCTGGTGGTGAAAATCGCCCGGCGTTACGTCAATCGTGGGCTGTCGCTGCTGGACCTGATCGAAGAGGGCAACCTCGGCCTGATCCGGGCAGTAGAAAAGTTCGATCCCGAACGCGGTTTCCGCTTTTCGACCTACGCCACCTGGTGGATTCGTCAGACCATCGAGCGCGCGATCATGAATCAGACCCGGACCATCCGGCTGCCGATCCATGTGGTCAAAGAGCTCAACGTGTACTTGCGGGCTGCACGGGAGCTGACTCAAAAGCTCGATCACGAACCCTCACCCGAAGAAATCGCCAACCTGCTGGAGAAGCCGGTAGGCGAGGTCAAGCGCATGCTCGGCCTGAACGAGCGGGTTTCTTCGGTCGACGTCTCGCTGGGTCCGGATTCGGATAAAACCCTGCTGGACACCCTGACCGACGACCGTCCGACCGATCCATGCGAACTGTTGCAGGACGACGACCTGTCACAGAGCATCGATCAGTGGCTCTCGGAGCTGACCGACAAGCAACGCGAGGTGGTCGTACGCCGCTTCGGCTTGCGAGGTCACGAGAGCAGCACGCTTGAAGACGTAGGCCTGGAAATCGGCCTGACCCGGGAGCGTGTCAGGCAAATTCAGGTTGAAGGCCTCAAGCGTCTTCGGGAGATTCTCGAGAAAAACGGCCTGTCGAGTGAGTCGCTGTTCCAATAAGCACCTCGTTCACCGGTTACAAAAAGCCCCGACTGACTCGGGGCTTTTTGTTGCCGGGAGTATGAGATGTGCGTTGTTTTCAGCACCACCTCAAGTTTGTAGTCTCGCGTTGTAAGTCTTTGCTTACTCTTTCGTAAGTGTTCGTTATTTTTACACCCTGGCAGTTGTCTATTTGGTTTGTGACGTTTATCTACCTTGTTGATTTATATGATTATTTTTTTAGATTAACGGCATGTGACAAGCGATTTTAGCGACAAAGGCCGATTGCTCTTAGTGGGGAATTCTCTAGTATCTGAACTGTGTCGACGGATAGACACGCCCTTCAAGGATGAGGGGAATGGATATCGCAGGGAGCGATTCATCAGGACGATGAAAAGGAACACAAGGAATAGGGAAAAAATGTGGGCGGGTCATACCGCCCCTTTTTTTGCCTGCAGAAAAGCAAAAAGGCCCACAAGGGGCCTTTTCTAGAGCGCGGGGGTAATCAGCGTTCGAGGTCTTTAATCTTGCCTTTGACGCCGTCCCACTCTTCGGCATCGGGCAACGATTCTTTCTTCTCGGTGATGTTGGGCCAGATTTCCGCCAGCTCAACGTTCAGCTGAATGAATTCCTGCATATCTTCCGGAACTTCATCTTCAGAGAAGATGGCCACGGCAGGGCATTCTGGTTCGCACAGTGCGCAGTCGATGCACTCATCCGGGTGAATCACCAGGAAGTTCGGGCCTTCGTAAAAGCAGTCCACCGGACAGACTTCTACGCAGTCGGTGTACTTGCACTTGATGCAGTTGTCGGTGACGACGAAGGTCATTTCTAATTCTCTCCTCAGGCGGCGGCAGCGGAGCCCCTTCAGGACGGGGTCGCCAGGTTCGGGAGCGATAGTCTGCAGACCAGGCTATTAGCCTGCAGCATCCCAAACCGCGCGAGATTCTAACAGCTTGCAGGCAAGTGCGTTAGATCCGTGTCTTTAATGTATAGAGCATTTCGAGTGCACGACGCGGTGTCAGGTCATCCAGGTCAAGCTTGGCTAGCTCATCCAGCACTGGATGCGGCAGGCTGGCGAACAGGTCGCTCTGCTGCGGCGTGACCGGTTTGCCTTTGATCGGCTTCGGAACTTCATGAGGCAGCGCTGTGGATTCCAGTCGGCTCAAGTGTTCACGAGCACGCACGATCACTTCGCTCGGCACACCGGCCAGCTGCGCAACCGCTAGGCCATAGCTCTGGCTGGCAGGCCCAGGCAACACGTGGTGCAGGAACACGATGCGTTCATTGTGTTCGGTGGCATTGAGGTGCACGTTGGCCACTAATGGCTGGGCTTCCGGCAGCACTGTCAGCTCGAAATAGTGGGTAGCGAACAGAGTGTAGGCCCGCAGGTGCGCCAGACGCTCAGCTGCGGCCCAGGCCAGGGACAGACCGTCGAAGGTGCTGGTGCCGCGGCCGACTTCATCCATCAGCACCAGGCTGCGTTCGGTGGCGTTGTGCAGGATGTTCGCGGTTTCGCTCATTTCGACCATGAAGGTCGAACGCCCGCCGGCCAAGTCATCGCTGGAACCGATCCGGGTGAAGATCCGGTCCACCAAAGACAATTCGCAACTGGCCGCCGGCACGAAACTGCCGATATGCGCCAGCAGCACAATCAATGCGGTCTGACGCATGTAGGTGGATTTACCGCCCATGTTCGGACCGGTGATCACCAGCATGCGGGTGTTGTCGTCAAGGCTCAGGTCGTTGGCCACGAACGGCGTGGTGAGCACTTGCTCGACCACCGGGTGACGACCCTGGCTGATGCGCATGCACGGCTCGCTGACGAAACGCGGGCAGTTCAGGTCCAGATTCAACGCACGTTCGGCGAGGTTGCTCAGCACGTCCAGCTCGGCCAGTGCGGCGGCGGTGTCCTGCAAGGGCGGCAGTTGGCTGATCAGGTCTTCGAGCAGCGCTTCGTAGAGCATCTTCTCGCGAGCCAGGGCGCGGCTCTTGGCTGACAGCGCCTTGTCTTCGAACGCCTTCAGTTCCGGCGTGATGAAGCGCTCGGCGCCTTTGAGGGTCTGCCGGCGAATATAGTCCGCAGGCGCCGATTCGGCCTGCTTGCTCGGCAACTCGATGAAGTAACCGTGAATCCGGTTGTAGCCGACCTTCAGGTGCGACAGGCCGGTGCGGGCCTTCTCACGCGCTTCGAGATCAATCAGGAATTGCCCGGCGTTTTCGCTCAGCGATTGCAGCTCATCGAGCTCGCTGTCGTAACCGGTTTTCAACACGCCGCCGTCACGGATGACTGCGGGCGGGTTGTCGATAATGGCTTTTTCCAGCAATGCCGCCAGTTCCGGATAGGTGCTGGTGGTCGTCGCCAGTTGAATGATGTGTGGAGCGTCAAGTTCGGCCATCGCTACCTGCAACTCTGGCAGTGCACCGAGGGCATCGCGCAGGCGCGCCAAGTCACGAGGACGGGCATTGCGCAAGCCGATCCGCGCGAGAATCCGCTCGATGTCACCGATTTCCTTGAGCTGCGGTTGCAGTTTTTCGAAGCGGTAACCGTCGAGCAGGCAAGTGATCGAGCTCTGACGCGCCAGCAATACGGTCAAATCCCGCAGCGGACGGTTTAGCCAGCGAGTCAGCAGACGACTGCCCATCGCGGTTTGGCAGCGATCGACCACCGATTGCAAGGTGTTGTCGCGACCACCGGCCAGGTTGGTATCCAGTTCCAGGTTGCGACGGCTCGCGCCGTCCAGCACCACGGTGTCGTCCAGGCGTTCATGACGCAGGCTGCGCAAATGCGGCAGGGCGGTGCGCTGGGTTTCCTTGGCATAGCTGAGCAGGCAACCGGCGGCGCCGATGGCCAAGGTCAGGTTCTCGCAGCCGAAACCTTTCAGGTCCTGGGTGGAAAACTGCTGGCAAAGACTTTTCAACGCCGAGTCGCGCTCGAAATCCCACGGCGCACGGCGACGAACCCCACGACGTTTTTCCGCCGGCAGATCTTTCGGCCAGTCGTCCGGGATCATCAGCTCTACCGGATTGACCCGCTCCAGTTCCGCCAGCAGGTTTTCCCAGCCTTTGATCTCCAGCACCGTGAAGTTGCCGCTGGTGATGTCCAGCACCGCCAGGCCGAACAGACGCTCATCACCCAGCACCGCCGCAATCAGGTTGTCCCGGCGCTCATCCAGCAGCGCTTCATCGCTGACCGTGCCGGGGGTGATGATCCGCACCACCTGACGATCTACCGGGCCTTTGCTGGTAGCCGGGTCGCCGACCTGCTCACAGATCACCACCGACTCGCCGAGCTTCACCAGTTTCGCCAGGTAACCTTCCGCGGCGTGGTAAGGAATCCCACACATTGGAATCGCCTGGCCTGCCGATTGCCCACGGGCGGTGAGGGTGATGTCCAGCAACTTGGCAGCCTTCTTCGCGTCTTCATAGAAGATCTCGTAGAAGTCGCCCATGCGGTAGAACATCAGCTGGTCAGGGTGCTGGTTTTTCAGGCGCCAATACTGCTGCATCATCGGCGTGTGGGAGGACAGATCGGAGAGCGCTTTATTCATTGGATATAGGCAAATTCGTTGAAAGGTGTAGGGCAAAGGAGGGGCATCGGCCCGGCTTTTCCGCGATGGGCGCAAGGTTACCATGGGCGGTCCGGCCTACGCAGGCATGAAAGCCTTGCAGAAGGTTTTCGTGATATATGCACGATTTATGCGTTATATATGCAATTTAGCATTTGTTTTACGAAAAAAGATCAAGCACTATGCGCGTTATGCAAAAACGCAATGTTTCTACCGTATTAAGAGCGCTGCTCGACCAGCACGGGATCTCCCCCACGGAGCTTCACCGTCGCACTGGCGTGCCTCAATCCACTCTCTCGCGCATCCTCAGCGGGAAAATCGTCGATCCTTCGGATAAGCACATCTCGAAGATTGCCGAGTACTTCGGCGTGAGTACCGATCAATTGCGGGGGCGCGCAGTCGCGCCGGCCGCCGGCGTCGGGCGCGATGAACTGCATTCGGAACTCAAGGACATAAGCCTGTGGGACGACGATACGCCAGTCGATGACGACGAGGTGTCGGTCCCGTTTCTTCGCGAGGTTGAATTGGCTGCTGGATCAGGAAGATTCGTCATCGAAGAGAGCGAGCGCTCTAGCCTGCGCTTTGGCAAGCGTAGTTTGCGCCACAACGGTGTGCAGTTCGACCAGGCAAAATGCGTAACCGTGCGCGGCAACAGCATGTTGCCGGTGCTGCGCGATGGCGCCACCGTTGGGGTGAATGCCGGCAAATGCGGGATTGGCGACATCATCGACGGCGACCTGTACGCCATCAACCATAACGGTCAATTGCGGGTAAAACAGCTTTATCGCTTGCCATCCGGTATCCGCCTGCGCAGCTTCAATCGCGACGAGCATCCGGACGAGGACTACACCTTTCAGGAAATCCAGGAAGAACAGATTGTCATCCTCGGTCATGTCTTCTGGTGGGGAATGTACGCCCGTTAACCGCACCGCGGTCAGATAAACCCGCTGCCCGGCGGGTTTTTTTCGCCTTGGCGAAACCCCTTGTCTACCGGGTATCCAATGCGTTTGTGCATTTAATTGTTTAAAAATAAATGCATTAATGCATTGACTGTATATGCATCCATGCATACTCTTTATCCCAAGGCGTTCAACAAAGGGCTGCCGGTCAGGAAAGGCGTAGGACCACTTTACTGAAAGGCCTGACCGTTTGAACCCAACACTCTTTTTCACTCACCTCCGGGGGGGGGGGCGCGACATGGCAAACGAGCAGCAAGCGTTGCTGGACATGCCAATCTGGCTGGGCATCGGTCTCGCCCTGGTGGGCGGGGTATCCGGCGAAATGTGGCGCGCCGACAAGGAGGGCGCTCGGGGCTGGTCGCTGTTGCGGCGCCTGGCGCTGCGTTCAGGAGCCTGCATGATCTGCGGGATCTCGGCAATCATGCTGCTATACGCCGCCGGCGTGTCGATCTGGGCCGCAGGTGCCTTCGGCTGCCTGACGGCGATGGCCGGGGCGGACGTGGCCATCGGGCTGTATGAGCGCTGGGCCGCCAAGCGAATTGGCGTTTGCGAAGTGCCACCGCGCGACTCCTCGTCCCGATCAACGGTGAAGCGGCGTCGCTGATCTTCGCGTTGCTATTAGGGTGGCCATTAATGCCTGCCATCATCGAAAAAAAACCGATGCTCAGCGAATTATCCTCATCACCGCCGCAGGCGATAGCGGACTGATTGCTCTGCAGGCCCATCAGGCCTATGTCAGAGCCCTCACTCGCTAACATTTTGATCGATCCTGAACCTTGCAAGCGCGATCCGCTCGTGTACGGTAGGCCTCATTCCGCTCGATCAGGAGAGAGCCGTGAAAGATATCACTCAGCTGGCCGCTGAACTTGGCAGACGCTTGCAGGTTCTCAATGCTCACGTCACCACCGCCGAATCCTGCACTGGTGGTGGGATAGCCGAGGCGATCACCCGCATTCCGGGGAGTTCGGCGTGGTTTGAGGCCGGTTATGTCACTTACTCCAACCGCCAGAAAACCCGGCAACTGGATGTCCCGGCCGAGTTGTTTCCAACCGTCGGGGCGGTCAGTCGCGAGGTAGTCGAGGCCATGGTCCGCGGCGCGCAGGAAAAAAGCCGGGCGCGTTTTGCCGTGGCGGTGAGCGGTGTAGCCGGGCCGGACGGCGGTTCGCCGGCCAAGCCGGTGGGCACTGTGTGGCTGGCCTGGGGTGTCGGCGAGCAGGTGTTCAGCGAGGTGCAATACTTTGCCGGTAACCGTGACGAGGTCCGCCGACAAACGGTGAAGGCCGCGCTAGAGGGGTTGCTGCGGCATGCCGCTGGAGAAATCTCAAATCAGGGGTAGGCGATCCTGAAACGCTGTGGAATAATACTGGCTACTTATACAGGTGTTGGCCGTCAGGCCTTATTGATTACGTGAGGACTTTAATGGACGACAACAAGAAGAAAGCCTTGGCTGCGGCCCTGGGTCAGATCGAACGTCAATTCGGCAAGGGTGCCGTAATGCGTATGGGCGATCAGGACCGTCAGGCGATCCCGGCCATTTCCACTGGCTCTCTGGGTCTGGACATCGCGCTCGGCATTGGCGGTCTGCCAAAAGGCCGTATCGTTGAGATCTACGGTCCTGAATCCTCCGGTAAAACCACCCTGACACTGTCGGTGATCGCCCAAGCTCAAAAAGCCGGCGCGACCTGCGCATTCGTCGACGCCGAACATGCCCTCGACCCTGAGTACGCCGGCAAACTGGGCGTCAACGTCGATGACCTGCTGGTTTCCCAGCCGGACACCGGCGAGCAGGCCCTGGAAATCACCGACATGCTGGTGCGTTCCAACGCGGTAGACGTGATCATCGTCGACTCCGTGGCCGCTCTGGTGCCAAAGGCTGAAATCGAAGGCGAAATGGGTGACATGCACGTGGGCCTACAAGCCCGACTGATGTCCCAGGCGCTGCGTAAAATCACCGGTAACATCAAGAACGCCAACTGCCTGGTGATCTTCATCAACCAGATCCGTATGAAAATCGGCGTGATGTTCGGCAGCCCGGAAACCACTACTGGTGGTAACGCGCTGAAGTTCTACGCATCGGTTCGTCTGGACATCCGCCGTACTGGTGCGGTGAAAGAAGGTGATGAAGTCGTCGGTAGCGAAACCCGCGTCAAAGTCGTGAAGAACAAGGTCGCTTCGCCGTTCCGTCAGGCCGAGTTCCAGATTCTTTACGGTAAGGGCATCTACCTCAACGGTGAGATGATCGACCTGGGTGTTCTGCACGGTTTCGTCGAGAAGTCCGGCGCCTGGTACGCCTACAACGGCACCAAGATCGGTCAGGGCAAAGCCAACTCGGCCAAGTTCCTGGCAGACAACCCGGAAATCGCCGCGACCCTGGAAAAGCAGTTGCGCGACAAGTTGCTGTCTCCAGCGCCGGATGTCAAAGCATCGCCAGTCAAAGAGACGGCTGATGACCTGGCTGACGCTGATATCTGATTGCTCCGATGACGACCGCCGTACTCGATACACTCGTCGCGGTGCGGCGAACCGCAATGGACCTGCTCGCGCGACGCGAGCACGGTCGAGTCGAGCTGACGCGTAAACTGCGTCAGCGCGGCGCCCTCCCTGAAATGATCGACACAGCACTCGACCGCTTGACGGAAGAGGGGCTGTTGTCCGAATCCCGTTACCTCGAAAGCTTCGTTTCCTACCGTGCCCGTTCCGGTTATGGCCCTTTGCGAATTCGCGAAGAGTTGAGCCAGCGCGGCCTGCAACGTGCCGACATCGAACTCGCCTTGCGCGAGAGCGGTATCAACTGGCAGGGGCAGCTGGAAGATACCTGGCGGCGCAAATTTGCTGGGCACTTACCGATAGACGCCCGGGAACGTGCAAAACAGGGCAGATTCCTGAGTTATCGGGGATATTCCATGGAAATGATCAGCCGCTTGTTCAGCGGCCGAGGGATGGACGATTGACTGAAACGGCTCGCTATTTCGATAGCGGGCCGTTTTTTTTGCCTCACGTTACCTTGGACGGTTCCCGTGTGCGTTGTTGCGCCTGGGGTTTGGACTGGGCCCAGTTTTCCGGCAGGTTGATGTAATCCACCAACTCCCGCAGGCGACCATGATCACGGGCGTTGAAGGTGAAGGAAAGTCGCGCCAGATGGCTGAACTGTGGTTCGTCGTGTTCCTCACCGCTGTAGGCGTGCTGATGGAAATGATCGCTCAGGCACAGGTCGGCGAATGCCTCCTGCATGTGTTCAAGCGCCCGGTCGCTGAGTTTGTGGTTCATGCGAATCACGAACTGATGCTTGAGCCAGCGGCTGGAGTGGAAGTTGCTGTAGAACTGATTGATCTGTTCCACTGCCTCTTCGGCGCTGTAGACCAGGCTCAACAGCTTCATGTCGGTTGGCAGGATGTAGCGATTTTCCTCCAGTTGATGATGAATGAAGTCCAGCGCGCCTTGCCAGAACTTGCCGCCTGGCGCATCCAGTAGCACCACGGGCACCAATGGGCTTTTGCCAGTCTGAATCAGGGTCAGCACTTCCAGCGCTTCATCCAGCGTGCCGAAACCTCCCGGGCACAGGACCAGCGCATCGGCTTCCTTGACGAAGAACAGCTTGCGGGTAAAGAAAAAGTGGAAGGGCAGTAGATTCCCGGTGCCATTGACCGTGGGATTGGCATGCTGCTCGAAGGGCAGGGTGATATTGAATCCCAGGCTGTGTTCCAGGCCGGCACCTTCGTGGGCCGCCGCCATGATGCCGCCGCCGGCACCGGTGATGACCATCATGTCCGAGCGCGCCAGAGCGGCGCCAAGTTCTCGGGCCAAACCATACAGTGGGTGTTCTATCGGCGTGCGGGCCGAGCCGAAAACGGTGACTTTGCGTCGCCCCTTGAACTGCTCGAGCACACGGAAGGCATGCTCGAGTTCGCGCAGGGCTTGCAGGGTAATCTTGGCATTCCAGCGGTTGTGATCTTCCTGGGCCATGCGCAGCACAGTCAGGATCATGTCGCGGTAAATCGGGATGTTGGGACTGTTGGGTGAAACCAGGTTGAGTTGTTCTTCGACCTTGCTGGTGAGGTCGTGGCCGCTTTCTTGAAAATGACGGCTCAGGAGGTCATTCGGTTGGTAAGGCATTCAACTTCTCCTTCTGCACAGAACCCTCGGCCCGACAAAATAATCGTCGATGCCGCGACACCCCTTGTGTCGCTGTCTGCCCAAGCCCATGCCTGGGCGCTCCACCTGACTCGTTTGCAATCGAGCCATCCATACGGGCTCTGCTTATCCCTTGAATGAAAGAAACGTTCGCACAATAAGGCACGCAATGGGCAGCCCCTTTTCTGCCCTGAAAAAGACAACGTGAACACTATGAATTTAGACCCTCGCAACGATTTGCGCTGCCTGATCATTGCGCCGCAAAGTCTTTCCTGGCAACCGCTTATTGACCATTTGCAAGGTGCTTTCACCGCTCGTCTGAAGGCAAGCCATCTGCCCTGCGCTCTGATTTACTAAGTTACAGGCGTGACACGACAACTTTGCGTCAATGGCAGACGCAACGTTCAAGAAATTCAGGGATTTATCGCGTGATCAACGGTGGTCGATGCGTGCAGGGAGGCGGTAAACCATGCCCAGAGTCATTCTGGAGATCGATGCACAACTGTATCGATTGCTGAAGTTATCAGCCGAGGCCAATCATTTGAGTCTCGAAGAGGAGTGCTGCCGACGTCTGGAGGGTGGGGAGCGACGTTCGCGTTACTTGCAGGCGCTGTTGGCAGAACTGCGCGCCGAGGATGAACAACGACGCGCCAATTCCCGCTGATTACTTTTTCTTTGCAGGCGCGGCTTTCGGGCAATCCGATTCCTGGAAGCTTGCGGAGCCGACCGGGCGGTTGGTTTTCACTTCAGTGAAGTCATAACGCATGATCGCTCCCTTGGCCATCAGCTTGCGGAACCCCTCGTTTCTGCAGACGGAGGCGCCAAGCTGGAAGTACACGGCTTTCGGATCGGCGCGCATCTTGTCGGCGTGGCTGCTTTGAACACTCAGATGATTGATCAGCTGGTTGCCTTCGACGGTATAACCTTGATCCAGAAGGTCTTCGTTGATCGCCCGAGGAGTGCCGACACTGCTTTGTACGGCGACGTTTCGCAACTCTCTGTTCAGATTCTGCTCACTCAAGGACGCAGCCTGAGCGTTGAAGGACGACGCCAGCAGAATGGCAGCGGTGGGAACGATAAGGCGCAGCATGAAACTCTCCTGGTTCAGTGACTGGTGGTTCGACCCGTCACGTGACTGTGCGTTCAGTGGCGGCGAATTATAGGGGAGGTGGCCAGGACGGTACAGGCTTGCGCCGGCCGCTCTGGTAAACTGCTGGCCTTTATTGCCTTGCCGAGTGCCGTTTGTGTCGAGTTTTCCTGTCTGCGGGTGCTGCCCACGATGAACCACGCCCCCAACGCCGTAGCCCGCTTGCGTGATCAGCGTGAGGAAGAGGGCATCAAGCCGATTCAGGCCCGTGGCTGGCGAGCAACCCGTTGCCGTGCCTGCCGTGTGATCGAGAGCCACTGCCTATGCGCCTGGCGCCCGCAGGTCGACACCCGTAGCGGCGTGTGCCTGATCATGACCAATAAAGAAGTGTTCAAACCAAGCAACACCGGTTGGCTGATTGCCGATGTGGTGCGCGACAACCATGCGTTCATCTGGTCGCGCACGGAAGTCGATGAACAACTGCTGGCGCTGCTGGCCGACCCGCAATGGCAACCGTACCTGGTGTTTCCAGGCGAATATGTCGAGCCCGGGCGAGTCACCCACAGCGTTGAGGTCGATAGCACCAAGCGGCCGCTGTTCATTCTGCTGGACGCCACCTGGACCGAAGCCCGGAAGATTTTCCGGAAAAGCCCCTATTTTGATGCATTGCCGATTCTGAGTCTGCTTCCCGAGAAGCTTTCACGGTACCGGCTACGCAGATCCACTCGCAGCGAGCACCTGTGCACGGCCGAAGTGGCGGCGCTGTGCCTCGATCTTGCCGGCGATACAGACACTGCCTTGGCGCTGGACGCTTATTTCGATGTGTTCAGCCAGCACTATATGGACGCTAAGCATCAGCTGGATATGAATGTTGCAACACCGGCTCACGCCGAGCTGATGCCCTTTGTGCAGAGCGTGGCGTCCATCGTTTGTTGAGCGTCGTCCATACTGCAAAGAACAGGGCTGGCTGGCAGGGCCATGCAACTTGACCACCCTGGCTTCGCTGGGCATGCTTGGCGCCGATTTGGCGAGGCCTGAATGCATCGGGCATCCCATGAAAAAAACAGGATCATTTGAAGAATGGCCACATACGAAATCCTGATTGCCGATGACCACCCTCTTTTTCGTAGCGCCCTGCATCAAGCATTGACCCTGGGCCTGGGCCCGGATGTCCGTCTGGTGGAAGTGGCGAGCATTGCCGAGCTGGAAACCCGTTTGGACGAAAAAGCCGACTGGGATCTGGTATTGCTGGACCTGAACATGCCGGGGGCTTACGGTTTTTCCGGGTTGGTGCTGTTGCGTGGGCAGTACCCGCAAATTCCAGTGGTGATGGTGTCGGCTCAGGAAGAAGCGTCGATCATGGTGAAGTCCCGTGAATTCGGCGCCAGCGGTTTCATCCCCAAGTCCAGTGATTTGAGCGTTATTCAGAAAGCCGTACGCGCGGTACTCGATGGCGACGTTTTCTGGCCGCCCCAGGCCTTCGAAGCGGTCAGCGTTTCCGCCGAAGCCAAGGCTGCCAGCGAAGGCCTTGCCAGCCTGACACCCCAGCAGTTCCGGGTGTTGACCATGGTTTGTGAAGGTTTGCTGAACAAGCAGATTGCTTACGAGTTGGGTGTTTCCGAAGCGACGATCAAGGCCCACGTCACGGCCATTTTCCGTAAGCTGAATGTGCGGACCCGGACTCAGGCAGCGCTGCTCTTGCAACAACTTGAGTCAATTTCGAGCAACTAAGGAGCTACGTGTTCACGCTTTTTTGACTTTGCTTAATCTAGCTTTCCCACTCCTTTTTGGTCAGTTGCCTACTTTATGTCACCTTTCAAAGGCCAGACCGGCCTCAAACGTATCCTCAACGCCTCCGGCTACTCCCTGGATGGCTTGCGCGCGGCTTTCACTGGTGAAGCGGCCTTCCGGCAACTGGTGTTGCTCAACGTTGTCCTGATTCCGCTGTCGTTCTTCCTGAACGTCAGCCGCGTCGAGCAGGCGCTGCTGATTGCGGTCTGCCTGTTGGCCTTGATCGTCGAGTTGCTCAATTCGGCGGTGGAAGCGGCCATCGACCGCATTTCCCTCGAGTTGCATCCACTGTCCAAGAACGCCAAGGACATGGGCAGCGCCGCTCAATTGGTGGCGCTGAGCATGATCGCACTGGTGTGGGCGGTGATCCTGCTTTAAGCGATGGTGGGCAGCACGATCTCGTCGCTGCGCTGAACCCCGGCGGTGAACGCGCGGCACAGTTCGAGGAATTCGCGCATCGCCGACGTCTGATATTTCTGTTTATGCCAGATGAAATAGAACTGCCGCGCCAGGTCCAGTTCCGGCGTTTCCACCGGCACCAGGCTGCCGCGGCGAAACGCATCGCGCAGCGCCAGGCGCGAAATGCAACCAATCCCCAAACCTGATTCCACCGCGCGTTTGATCGCTTCGGTGTGTTCCAGCTCCAGGCGAATGTTCAGCGCGCTGCGATGGTGTCGCATGGCCTGGTCGAACGTCAGCCGTGTGCCCGAGCCCTGCTCACGCAAGATCCACGCCTCATGACTCAGCTCCTCCATGGTCGCGATGCCGCGTTTAGCCAGCGGATGCTGGGGCGCACAGAACACCACCAACTCATCTTCGACCCAACTCTGCACTTCGATATCCGGGTGGCTGCAATCGCCTTCGATCAGACCCAGATCAATTTCATAGTGCGCGACCTGTTGCACGATGTTGGCGGTGTTCTGCACATGCAGCTTCACCTGGCTTTCAGGATGGCGCTGCATGAAGCTGCCGATCAGCAGAGTGGCGAGATAATTGCCGATGGTCAGGGTCGCGCCGACCGCCAGGGAGCCGAAACCAGACTTGCCGTTGAGCAAGTCTTCAATCTCCTTGGCCTGGTCGAGCAGGGCCACCGCCTGGGGCAACAGCTGTTTGCCGAGGGCGTTGAGGCTCAGCCGTTTGCCGGCGCGATCGAACAGTTGGCAGCTGCACTGACGCTCTAGCTCGGTGATTGAGGTGCTCGCCGCCGATTGTGAGAGGTTGAGCGTCAATGCAGCACGGGATACGCTTTCCTGCTGGGCGACGGCGACGAATACTTGAAGTTGACGGAGAGTAAATCGCATATCGATATAACCGATAACCCTTATCTTAATAATCCAGTTAACAGATATTGTCGCTGCCATTAGAATGCGCTGCAATTGCGCACATCATCGGCGCAGGCAAATCTCCAGGAGTCCCACGTACATGAGCAACATGAACCACGAGCGTGTCCTCAGTGTTCACCACTGGAACGACACTCTGTTCAGCTTCAAGTGCACCCGCGATCCGGGCCTGCGCTTCGAGAACGGTCAGTTCGTGATGATCGGCCTGCAACAGCCCAACGGCCGCCCGCTTATGCGCGCTTACTCGATTGCCAGCCCGAACTGGGAAGAGCATCTCGAGTTCTTCAGCATCAAGGTGCCTGATGGCCCGCTGACTTCCCAGTTGCAGCATCTGAAGGAAGGCGACGAGATCATCATCAGCAAAAAGCCTACCGGCACGCTGGTGCTGGATGACTTGAAGCCTGGCAAACATTTGTACCTGCTCAGCACCGGTACCGGTCTGGCGCCATTCATGAGCGTCATCCAGGACCCGGAAACCTACGAGCGTTTTGAAAAAGTGATCCTGTGCCACGGCGTGCGTTACGTCAATGAAGTCGCTTACCGCGAGTTCATCACCGAGCACTTGCCGCAGAACGAGTTCTTCGGCGAGGCGCTGCGTGACAAGTTGATCTACTACCCGACCGTGACCCGCGAGCCATTCGAGAACGAAGGCCGCCTGACCGACCTGATGCGCAGCGGCAAGCTGTTCAGCGACATCGGTCTGCCACCGATCAACCCGCAGGACGACCGCGCCATGCTGTGCGGCAGCCCGAGCATGCTCGACGAGACCAGCGAAGTGTTGAACAGCTTCGGCCTGAAAGTTTCGCCGCGGATGCGCGAGCCGGGTGATTACCTGATCGAGCGTGCTTTCGTCGAAAAGTGACCGAAGGTCACTTGTAGGAGCTGGCTTGCCAGCGAAAGCGTACATTCAGTCAACATCATCGTTGAGTGTTAAACCGCCATCGCGAGCAGGCTCGCTCCCACATTGGTTTTGCGTTCACCATGAAAAAGCCCGCGTTGCCTGAGAAGGCAGCGCGGGCTTTTTCGTTTCTACGGATTACGCGTTTGCGGGAATGACTTCGACAACGCGGATCAAGTCAGGCGTGGGGTAATGCCAGCGCACATCCACATCCCAGAACTGCGCGCCATATTCCCTTTCTGGTGCAGGAATCTGGTACGCCGGGCGTGGGTCTTGTGCCAGGCATTGCTCGATCAGCTCGACCAAGGGCTCATCAAGCCGCTGAGCATGGTCGTGAGCCTGCTGCAGTGCCGAATCCGTCCACTGCACGGGAATCAGCGTTGGTGGGGCGCTGGCGATGCTGTTGGACGCCGTGTCGATGATGTCGGCGTAAGGCACGTAGGGTTTGATGTCGAGCACCGGCGTGCCGTCCAGCAAGTCGATGCCGGAGAGCCACAACCGATTGGCTTCGACCTTGTCCAGTTTGACCACCGATTGACCGATGCCATTGGGTCGATGCGTCGCCCGAGTGGCAAACACGCCCATGGATTTGTTGCCCCCCAGGCGCGGAGGGCGGACTTTCAGGCGTGGCTTTTCTTCCAGGGCCTGATGGAACAGGAACAACAGCCAGACATGGCTGACCTGCTCGAGTCCCTGCACCGCATCACCCTGATCGAACGGCGCCACCAACTCCAGCACGCCCCGAGCGGCCGGGGCCAGCTGGGGCTGGCGCGGAATGGCGAACTTCTCCTTGAAACAGGAGCGCACGAAGCCGATGGGGGAAACGTTGTAGGTCATGGTTTGGGGTCGAGGCGGGGTGTGGGTGGGCATGATAACCCGAGCAGTCGCGAGATCGCTGGCGTCTGTTAGTCCGTCATCGCGGGCAAGCCACGCTCCCACAGGGTTCTCGAGCGAACACAGATTTTGTGTACGGCATAGAACCTGTGGGAGCGTGGCTTGCCCGCGATAGCCGCACCGCCAATCTCAGAGACTGAACCAAGCCTTGTAGGAGCACAGCTTGCTGGCGAAGGCGTTTTCAAGATCGCCTTCGCCAGCAAGCTGTGCTCCTACAGGTTCGTGGGCAATTTACTGTGGGCGAACGCGCAGGGTCAGGCCCTTGAGGAAGTTGCGCAGCAACTGGTCGCCGCAGGTGCGGTAGTTGGTGTGGCCGAACTTGCGGAACAGTGCGCTCAGCTCAGGCTTGGACACCGGGAACTCGGCCGCCTTGAGGATCGCGTGCATGTCGTCTTCCTTCAGTTCGAAGGCCACACGCAGTTTCTTCAGGATGATGTTGTTGGTCACCGGCACTTCGATCGGCTGCGGCGGACGGCTTTCGTCCTTGCCACGCTTGAAGATCACCAGGCCATCGAGGAAATGCGCCATGACCTCGTCCGGGCAGCGTACGAAGCCTTCCTCGTCTTCCTCTTTCTTGTCGAGGTAGGTCAGCAGGTCTTCCATGGACACGTCCATGCCGCCGATCTTGATGATTTCGATGACTTTCTTGTCACTGATGTCGAGCATGTAGCGCACGCTGCGCAGTACGTCGTTATGAATCATGGTGTGCAATCCTGATATTCAGCAGTGGGCGCCGCATAAGCAGCGGCGCCGAAATGTATGGCGGCGTGAAAAGTCTTAGAACTTCTCTTTGCCGGACAGGTAGCGCCATTGCCCCACGGGCACTTTGCCGATGGACACGCCGCCTATGCGGATGCGGCGGATGGCGACGACCTTCAGGCCCACGGCCTGGCAGAACAGGGCAATCACGCCCGGTTGTGGGTTCTTCATCGCAAAGCGCAGGCGGTTTTCGTTCTGCCAGCTGGCTTTGACCGGCGGCAGTTCCTTGCCCTTGTATGTCAGGCCGTGGTTCAGGCGGTTGAGGCCGTGAGCGACCATGTCGCCTTCAACCTCGACTACATATTCCTGCTCGATTTTGCTGGCGTCGGCGGTGAGCTTGCGCAGGATCTTCCAGTCCTGGGTGAACACCAGCAGACCGCTGGCGTTGGCCTGCAGGTCGGCGCTGGCGATCAGGCGCAGGAAGTGACCCTTGAGCGGGCGTTTGCCGTAGCGGTGTTCTTCGCTCAGGGTCTCGGCGCTGATGGTCGCCATGGCCGTTTCCGCGTCCATGCCCGCAGGCACGTTGAGCAGGATGGTCACCGGCTCCGGCGCAGTGGCCTTGGCCTCTGGGTCGAGCTCGACTTTTTGGGTGTCGACCTTGAACTGCGGCTCGTCGATGACTTCGCCGTCCACGGTGACCCAGCCGCCCTCGATGAACAGCTCAGCCTCCCGACGGGAACAGCCGACGAGTTCGATGAGGCGTTTGGAGAGACGAATCGGGTCAGTCATGACAGGGCCGTAACAAAAAAGGGGTGGGCATTGTACCTGCCTGGCGCCGGTTAATCGCGAATCCATTTGCGCCGTGTGGCATTAAATGTAGGAGCTGGCTTGCCAGCGAAGGCGGCCGATTGATTGCTGCAAGGCTCTCGGGCCCCTTCGCTGGCAAGCCAGCTCCTACATTTGTTCCGCGTGGTGTCAGCCATGCCGCGAATGTTGCTGGTTTTGACGCAAACGCATGTGCAGCAGCGGATAAGGCTGGCCCATACCGTCATGCTCGGAGCGACCGATCACCTCAAAGCCCTGCTTGAAATAAAACCCCAAGGCCTGCGGGTTTTGCTCGTTGACGTCCAGCTCATCGGCGTTCAGGTGTTCCAGGGCATAACGCAACAATTTTTTGCCCAGGCCCTGGCCACGGTGCGCAGGATCGATGAAGAGCATTTCGATTTTGCCCGCCGCCACGCCGGCGAACCCGGTGATGCGCTGGTGCGAGTCTTTGGTGCAGATCAGCATCACCGCGTCGAGGTAGCGGGTCAGCACCAGGTTCTTCAGCAGTTCGATGTAGCTGTCGGGCAGAAAGTCATGGGTGGCGCGCACCGAGGCCTCCCACACTTGGGTGAGTTCTTCGTAGTCGCTCTGTTTCGGTGTGTGAATGACCGAGTATTGGCGCATGCCTGCTGGCCTCTCTGCATGGATGACGCGAGTGTTTTCTCTCACAAAACGATAGACGTAAAAAAGCCCCGCATCTCGTCAAGAGAGCGGGGCTTTTTGTATTTTTTTCGCTTAGATCTGTTCAGCCCACAGATCGTATTCGTCGGCGTCGGTCACTTTGCACCAGACTTTGTCGCCCGGCTTCAAGTTGCTGCCGTTGTCGATGAACACGTTACCGTCGATTTCCGGGGCATCGAAGAAGCAACGGCCGACCGCGCCTTGCTCGTCGACTTCATCGACCAGCACTTCGATTTCACGGCCGACGCGCATTTGCAGGCGTGCCGAGCTGATGGCTTGCTGGTGCGCCATGAAGCGGTCCCAACGGTCTTGCTTGACGTCGTCCGGCACGATGGCCGCGTCCAGCAGGTTGGCCGGTGCGCCTTCGACCGGCGAGTACTGGAAGCAGCCAACGCGGTCGAGTTGCGCTTCGGTCAGCCAGTTCAGCAGGTACTGGAAGTCTTCTTCGGTTTCGCCGGGGAAGCCGACGATGAAGGTCGAACGGATGATCAGATCCGGGCAGATTTCGCGCCAGTTCTTGATCCGCGCCAAGGTCTTGTCTTCGAAGGCCGGGCGTTTCATGGCTTTCAGGACTTTCGGGCTAGCGTGCTGGAACGGGATGTCCAGGTACGGCAGGATTTTCCCGGCGGCCATCAGCGGGATGAGCTCGTCGACGTGCGGGTACGGGTAAACGTAGTGCAGACGCACCCAGACACCGAGGGTGCTGAGGGCTTCGCAGAGTTCGGTCATGCGGGTTTTCACCGGCGCGCCGTTCCAGAAGCCGGTGCGGTATTTCACGTCGACGCCGTAGGCGCTGGTGTCCTGGGAAATCACCAATAGCTCTTTGACGCCGGCCTTGACCAGGCGCTGGGCCTCGTCGAGCACGTCACCGACCGGGCGGCTGACCAGTTTGCCGCGCATCGACGGGATGATGCAGAAGCTGCAGCTGTGGTTGCAGCCTTCGGAAATCTTCAGGTAGGCGTAGTGGCGCGGGGTCAGTTTGATCCCTTGCGGCGGCACCAGGTCGATCAGCGGGTTGTGATCCTGACGCGGCGGCACGGCGTCGTGCACGGCGTTGACCACTTGCTCGTACTGCTGCGGACCGGTCACGGCCAATACGCTTGGGTGCACGTTGCGGATGTTGCCTTCTTCGACGCCCATGCAGCCAGTCACGATGACCTTGCCGTTTTCCTTGATGGCTTCGCCGATCACTTCCAGGGACTCAGCCTTGGCCGAGTCGATAAAGCCGCAGGTGTTGACCACCACGACGTCGGCGTCCTGATAAGTGGACACAACGTCATAGCCTTCCATGCGCAGCTGGGTAAGGATGCGCTCGGAGTCGACCAGTGCTTTGGGGCAGCCCAGGGATACGAAGCCAACTTTTGGATTGGCCGGCGCAGGAGTGGTGGACATGTCTAACCTCGGTGTTTTGGGACGCCTCCAGCCGAGAACGGCAAGGCGACAGACGGGCGCTTATGTTTTGGGCGCCTCTGATCAAAAAGTGCGCAATTCTAGCGATGGCAGAGGCACTTGACCAGCTTTATGCGGGGAAATACGACGAGTGCTGCGCTATGCTTCGCGCCGTTACGCTTTATCGATTCTTTCAGTCAATAAAACGTCTGTAACAATAAGTAAAACAGCGCATGCTGCACGGCAAAACATAGTGCTTCTTTCAAGAAGCCCGGGTCCGGTAACAGGAGTGGTGAATGGGTCAGGCAAGTAGTCAGGTGGCGGATGCCGAGCATTCGGCGGCGAAGCCGATTGGCATGCTGGTGGCGGCAGTCGGGGTGGTTTATGGCGATATCGGCACGAGCCCGCTGTACACCCTCAAAGAAGTGTTTTCCGGTGGCTATGGCGTACCCGTCAACCATGATGGCGTGCTGGGCATTCTGGCATTGATCTTCTGGTCGCTGATCTGGGTCGTCTCGGTCAAATACATGATGTTCGTGCTGCGTGCCGACAACCAGGGCGAGGGCGGCATCATGGCCTTGACCGCGCTGGCTCGGCGGGCAGCGGCGGGGCATGCGAAGTTGCGTACCTTGCTGGTGGTCTGCGGGCTGATCGGCGCGGCGCTGTTCTATGGCGACAGCATGATCACCCCGGCGATTTCCGTTCTCTCGGCGATTGAAGGCCTGGGGCTGGCATTCGAGGGCATCGACCATTGGGTGGTGCCGCTGTCGCTGGTCGTGCTGGTGGTGCTGTTTCTGATTCAACGTCACGGTACGGCGCGGATCGGCATTCTGTTCGGGCCGATCATGGTCACCTGGTTTCTGGTGCTCGGCGCATTAGGCGTCTATGGCATCAGTCAGCACCCGGAAGTGTTGCAGGCGATGAATCCGGTGTGGGGCGTACGTTTCTTCATGGTTCACCCAGGCATGGGGGTCACGATTCTTGGCGCCGTGGTGCTGGCATTGACCGGCGCCGAGGCGTTGTACGCCGACATGGGCCACTTCGGTCGCAAGCCGATCGCTCGGGCCTGGTTCATCCTTGTGCTGCCTGCGCTTGTACTGAACTACTTCGGGCAGGGTGCGTTACTGCTCGGTGATCCGGAAGCCGCCCGTAACCCGTTCTATCTGCTGGCGCCAAGCTGGGCGTTGATCCCGTTGGTGGGATTGTCGACGATGGCCACGGTGATTGCCTCGCAAGCGGTCATCTCCGGTGCATTCTCCCTGACCCGTCAGGCAATTCAGCTTGGCTACATTCCGCGTATGCACATCCAGCACACGTCCAGTGCCGAGCAAGGCCAGATCTACATCGGCGCGGTGAACTGGTCGTTGATGGTGGGTGTGATTCTGTTGGTGCTGGGCTTCGAGTCCTCCGGCGCGTTGGCTTCAGCCTACGGCGTGGCGGTGACTGGCACGATGCTGATGACCACTATCCTGGTGTCGGCGGTGATGTTGCTGTTGTGGAAGTGGTCACCGATCCTCGCGGTTCCGGTGTTGCTGGGTTTCCTGTTGGTGGACGGTCTGTACTTCGCCGCCAACGTGCCAAAAATCATTCAGGGCGGTGCGTTCCCGGTGATCGCCGGTATCGCGTTGTTCGTGTTGATGACCACCTGGAAGCGCGGCAAGCAACTGCTGGTGGAGCGAATGGACGAAGGCGGGTTGCCGCTGCCGATCTTCATCAGCAGCATCCGTGTGCAACCGCCGCATCGGGTCCAGGGCACGGCGGTGTTCCTTACCGCTCGCCCGGATGCCGTGCCGCACGCGCTGCTGCACAACCTGCTGCATAACCAGGTGCTGCACGAGCAAGTGGTGCTGCTGACGGTGGTGTACGAAGACATCCCGCGCGTCCCGCCACAACGACGTTTCGATGTCGATTCCTACGGCGAAGGCTTCTTCCGGGTGATCCTGCACTTCGGCTTCACCGATGAGCCGGACGTGCCTGAGGCCTTGAAACTGTGCCATCTGGATGACCTGGATTTCAGTCCGATGCGCACCACCTACTTCCTCAGTCGCGAGACGGTCATCGCCTCCAAGCTCGAAGGCATGGCCCGCTGGCGCGAGGCGTTGTTCGCCTTCATGTTGAAGAATGCCAATGGTAATTTGCGGTTCTTCAATTTGCCGCTGAACCGGGTGATTGAGTTGGGTACTCAGGTAGAGATGTAAGCCATATGAAAAAGCCCACGTTGCCATGAAGGTAGCGGGGGCTTTTTTGTGTCCGGTGACTTGAGTCCACTGACAATCCCTTGTGGGAGCGAGCAGGCTCGCTCCCACAAGGGATCTGCGGTGTTGGCGCCTTTACTTGTTTTCAGGCAGCTCTTCTTCAGATTCAGTCTTTGTCCGGACAGGTCGTGGTGTCAGCACCTTCACCACATCATCAATCACAGCCTTGGACATAGCCGTCAGATAATGCGCGGCCCAGGCGTGGCGGTCGGTGTTTTTTGCGTAGGCTGCATCCTCGGTAAATGATTTGGCGAGGAACAGCAGATCGGACGCTTGTGACAATGCATCAACGATGGGGACACCGGCGCGGACGTTGAACAACGCCTGATCCGAGCAGTAGATGAGCGGGGTGAGGCCGATGGTTTTTAGTTCTGATTGATTGTTCATGGTCAACTTCCTTGATTTAAGAAGCTGCCGCATCCGATACCAAGCGAATGGGTGGCAGCTGAGCGCAGGTTGGTAAACCGGGGAATCAAGGAAACCGGCACGCTCGAAAGCGTCCCACGCACAGCTGCCATAACACAGGATCGCAGGCCAAAAAACGCCTGCAATCGTGTCGGGTGCGCCGTTGCGCCTTATTCCACCGGGTTACCAAGCCCGATCGCTGAATGGTCAGCGACGTCCGGAGAGTATCCCGTCGAAGAAAAACGCAACAAGGCGGCAAAGTGCCCAAACGCACCCAATTGGCAAGATTAGGAGTTTGCCTACAAGGTCTGCGGGCGTCATCCGATATTGCGAGATCTTTTAGTAAACGAAACTAAACATGCCCAGTGAGCTTGAAAAACGCAGCTTGGTAAATTCGCGTTTTTTGCAGCTTGCTGTATGTCGAGTTCGACGCAATGCTCTGCGTGGAGCTGTGTGTTCAAATTTGCATGATTGTTAGAGAGAGATAGGTATGACGGCATCATTAGAGCGTGCTGACCAAGCGATATCGATGCCTGCAATGGTCAGGGGCTTCAGTGCGAGACTCGAGGAGATCTCCAGCCGTGCCACCGAGCGCCTGGTCATTTTCAAAGATAATCGGCCAGCAGCGGTCATTATCAATGTCGATGTGTATCAGGAAATGCTCGACGAGCTTAAGGATCTTCGCGTTGAAGCAGCAGCTGGGGAGCGATTGATCTGTTTTGATCAGGCCAGGGCAGTTAGTCACGACGATATGCGGGCGCGGTACGCCAGGAAAGCCTAAGAGCTCGCGGGCGGTAGACGCATCCGCACAGGCGATACGCAGATCCTGTGGGAGCGGGCTTGCTCGCGAAGACGGACTCACATTCAACATGGATATCGACTGACAGTCCGCTTTCGCGAGCAAGCCCGCTCCCACAGGGGATCTGCGGTGTTTGGTTAAATTGCACTCATATGAAAAAAGCCCCCGCGACCATAAGGCTGCGGGGGCTTTTTTGTGAGCGCGGCTCAGCTCACTCTTGAGCCGCCGTCTCCTTCGCTTGACGCTTCTCGATGGCATCGACCAACCGTTGGGCCAGGGCCGGGTAGTTCTCGTCGAAGTGATGGCCGCCAGGCAGTTTCATCGCTTCGCCCACGGCGGTCTTGTCAGTGCAGCCGCTCTCGTCGACTTCTTCCTCACCGTAGATGCACACCACTTTTGCCGGCGGCAGCTTGGCCATTTCCGGGCCGGTGGCGGCTTCTTTGCCGGCGTTGCCGAGCCAGCCTTCGACTTCGATTTCGAAGCTGCCGGTGCGGGCGAAGGCCAGCAGGATGATTGCATCGACGCGCTGCTGTTCGGCTTCTGGCAGACGGTTATAAATGGCGGGCAGTACGTCGGCACCGAACGAGTAACCAGTCAGGATGAAGCGCTTGGTGCCCCATTTCTGCCGGTAGTGCTGCATCAGTTCGGTCAGGTCCAGAGCGCTTTGTTCCGGGCTCTTGTGCTGCCAGTAGTAGCGTAGGGTGTCGATGCCGACCACCGGGTAGCCGATCTTCGCCATCTCGCCCGCTACGTCGCGGTCCAAGTCGCGCCAGCCGCCGTCGCCGGAAAGGAACAGGGTGACGGTGTCCTTGGCTTGGCCGGCCGGCACTTCGACCACCGGAATCTGCAGGCCACCGGCGGCTTTATCGCCGCCGACGAGGATTTTGCGCAGTTCGTTGTTCAGCACTTGCGGCAAGTTTATGTCGTAGTCGCTGATGCTGGTTTCGGCGTTGGGCTGGTCACGCACGAAGCCTGCGCTGGTGTCGTCCGGGTTGTCGTTCCAGGCCACCAGCCAGTGGCCGTGAGCGGCGGTTTTCGGCAGCAGGTGAGTGCAGCCACCGGGCTTTTCCAGGGCCAGGTCAACCGAAATGGCCTGGGCCTTGTCGTTCTTCTGCTCCGACAACCAGCGCCAGGCCAGTACGGCGCCAGGGCCGATGCCGCTGACCAGAGTGGCCGGGCCTTTCAGTTCGCGCAGACCCGCTTGCAGGGCGCGGCTTTGCAGCAGGCAGTCCTTGGGCAGGATCACCTGGACGATTTGCGCCGAGGCGCTGCGGCTCAGGGTGGTCAATTGCTTGTCATTGAGTTTCTGGTCTTCATTGACCGCCACCAGCACCTGAGCCTTTGGCGTGGTGCCAGGGATGACGCGGGTCATCGCGGCGCCATCGGCCGGCGTCAGCCGTTCGAGGGTCGGTTCTGGTGCCGGGCGTTTCAGGTACCAGTAACCGCCACCGACCATCAGGGCCAGCACTACCAGTGTGGCCAGTACGTACCGCAGGGAGCGTTGAATCATCAGCGTTTCACCAATCCAGTCAAGCCGCCCGCAATCAGGGCGGCAGTGTCGGCCAGGGCAACCAGCGGATCGAGTCCGGCGGGCACGGCCATATAACGGGGTTCCCAGTCGGGCTGGAACTTGTCTTTGAAGCGGCGCAAACCTTGGAAGTTGTACAGCTGCTCACCACGGCGGAATACCATCGAGCCCAGGCGCTGGGTCAGTGGTGCGCCGCGCCGGGGTTGCAACCCCGACAACGGCACCATGCCCAGGCTGAAGCGCGCGTATCCATGATTTTTATAATGTTGAATCAGGCCGACCATCATGAACTCCATGGTCAGCTTGGGGGCGTCGGGGTGCGCGCGCATCAGGTCGAGGCTGGCCAGTTCATGGCCGTAGGTCTCGAGCAGGTTGGCGAACGCCACCGGGCGCCCTTCGAATCGAATCACTGCAATACGGAAGTGCTTGAGGTAGTCATCACTGAAACGCCCGAGCGAGAAACCTTTCTCGCGCACGTTCTTGCCAGTCAGCCAAGCGTCGGAAATCACCTTGAGCTCATCCATCGGCGCTTGCCCTGGCTCATGGATTTCCAGCGACAGGCCATCACGGGTGCCGCGGTTCCAGGTGTAGCGCAGGTCCTTCATCTCTTTGCCCTTGGCTTCGAGATCAAAGCGGTGCAGGTCGACCCGGGCTTCTTCGCCGAGCTTGATCGCGGTCAGGCCGATGTCCATGTAGTACGGCAGGTTCTCGGCGCGCACTTGATAGAACACGGGGCGGGCGTGGTGAATATCGCAGAGGTCGCGGAATTGCCAGATCATTTCCGCCCGTTGCTGGCTCGGGCCGATCGGGTCATACAAGGCCACCAGGCTGCGCCCACGGCGGGCGTACATCAGGAACGCCTCGTCGTTGGGGTGAAACAGCAGCGCCTTGTCACCGGTCAGGGCCAGGCCGCCATCCGGTTGGGACGAGGCCATGAGAATCTTTACCGCGCGCTCCAGTTCGTCGGAGGTTGGCAGGTGGATCACCGGGCGCGCGGTGCGCAGCAGCCAGGTCAGGGACACCACCACCAGCAGGATCGCGGCGCCGAGCAGCGAGCGCAGGCCACGCGGGGCATCGGCATCGAGGGTGAACTGCCACCAGAGTTGATGGCTGTAGGGTACGTCCTGATAGGCGAACAGCAGTAGCCAGATCGATGCGCCGAGTACGCAGAGGCTGGCCACCAGGTACAGCGGCGAAAACGGCACTTCGGTCAGGCGACTGGGGCGATAGAACGAACGCCGGAAAACCCCCAGCAAACTCGCCGTCAGCGTCATCAGGCAAGCCTCTTCCCAGTCGAAGCCTTTAAGCAGAGAGAGCAGGGCGCCGACCAACAACAAAATGGTGGTCAGCATCCACGCGGCCGACAGGCGGCGACGCAGCCCCTGCGCGAGCAGCAAGCAGAGCACGCCCACCAGGCTGGCGCCGAAGTGTGAGGCGTCGACCAAACGATGCGGAATCAGAAAACCGATGTGTTCAAGGCGGGTATCGATCTCTGGCGTCACGCCGGAAAACAGCAGCACCACGCCCGACAGGAACACTAGCACCGCCAGAACCGGCGCGGCCATGCCAGAGGCGGCACGTAGCGACTGGCTTGTCTGAAACAGGCGCTGGCCTTCGTTGATCAGCAGGAGTACGCAAGCCACCAACAGCGGCAACACCACGTAGATCAGGCGGTAGAGCAAAAGGGCAGCAGCCAGTGGCGCGGCACCGAGCTTGTCGGCGAAGGCAGCGAGCAAAATCGCTTCGAATACACCGACACCGCCCGGCACATGGCTGAGCACGCCAGCGGCCAAGGCCAATAGATAGACCAGCAGGAACGCGCCAAAGGGCGGCGCTTCCGGCAGCAACAGATAGAGCACTGTCGCGGCGGCGGCCACGTCCAGGGCGGTGATGACCAGTTGCAGGAACGTCAGGCGGCGACCCGGCAGACGCAAGGTGCGGCGACCGGCCTTGACCAGCAGGTTGTCGGGGTAAGGCTGTTCCGGCAAGCGACGGCGATAGATACCGATGGCCAGTACCGTAGAGAGCAGCAGCATGGCCACTGCAATCGCACCCAGCAATGTTTCGGAGAAACCCAGGGCAGCGGAGGCTGCGGGCAGATTGCTGAGGGTGGCGAGGGCGGCCAGGGGCGGGAGGGCGCAGCCGAGCGAGAGGCTGGCAAACAAGGTCATGTGCGCGACTTCTGAAGCCCCCACACCATGACGTGCATATAAACGGTAGCGAACTGAGCCTCCCGATAACAGCGAAAGGCCGATGGCATTGCCAATGGCAAATGCGGTGAAGCCGCCCAATGCCAATATTCGCGGCGCCAGCATCACGCCGGCATAACGGCTGGCCGACCATTCGTAACCCAGCAGAATGATGAAGCCGATGACGGTCGCGCCGAGCGCACCCAACATGGCCGGTTTCGGCACCTCCAGAATCGAGTCGTGCAGCGCGTACAGATCGAGTTCGCTCAGCAGGTGACGACAGGCAATCAGCGCAATGGCGAACAACAGCAAAGTGACCGCCAGACCGATGGGTTGACGATATTTGCTGATTCGATCCAGCAAGCGCAGACGCTCGGCTTTGATCGGTTGTGTCGCTGTGACGGTGTCTTGTGAATCAGACGAGTTGGCGCGCATCAATCACCTCTTGGATTGTGCGCGACAGGATGGAGGTATCCAGCCAAGTTACCAATCCCTGCTGAAAAAAATAATTACAAATATTAACGCGTCTCACCGGATGTGGGCGATGGTGCGTCATCAGTCGTAGAAGGTTTCATTTGCGGTTCAGTCTGCTCTGAACTCACAGTCTGGCGATCCCGAGCGGCACAGTGACAGGTCATTGTTGCGAAAGGACTTTTTCAACAGATACAAAAAAGGCCACTCTTTCGAGTAGCCTTTTTTGATGTTTGGTTGCGGGAGCCGGATTTGAACCGACGACCTTCGGGTTATGAGCCCGACGAGCTACCAGACTGCTCCATCCCGCGTCTGTGTGGCGGCATTCTACAGGCGAACGCCGGAGTGTCAACCGTTAATCCAAGTATGGCTCAAATAAGTTTAAAACGACGGCGAATGGTCGCAGGGGAGACCTAAGTTTCGGAATCGGAACGATTTCTTGTTTCTGTGCCATAAGGCATGGATCGCTGATTTTTTATAAAACAGGCGCGCACAAAAAAGGCCACTCTTTCGAGTAGCCTTTTTTGATGTTTGGTTGCGGGAGCCGGATTTGAACCGACGACCTTCGGGTTATGAGCCCGACGAGCTACCAGACTGCTCCATCCCGCGTCTGTGTGTCGGCATTCTACAGAGGATCGCAGGGCTGTCAACCTTCAATCTCGGTAAAACCTGTTCTTGTTCAAGTGCTTAGGTGAAAAAAGCAATGGCTGATCGCTCTGAAACGCAGGCAGGGCAAGGCTTGTGGCTCTATCGAGAGGGTTCTTTCGATTGAGAAAATAAATTCATCCGGAGCTTTTCCTACAAAGGAAAAAGAACATTCAGACTACTGGTGCTATATACAGGTGTCAGTGAGATACTGCCGGTACGACTCACCAATCCTTCATTTCTTTGCCATGAACACCGCTTTTATATGACGCAGCGAAAAATCATCCACGTCGATTGTGACTGCTTTTACGCCGCCATCGAGATGCGTGACGATCCGCGCCTGGCCGGTAAGCCATTGGCGGTGGGTGGCTCGGCGGATCGGCGTGGGGTGATTGCCACCTGTAACTATGAAGCGCGGGCTTATGGCGTACGCTCGGCCATGTCTTCCGGGCATGCCTTGAAACTCTGTCCGGACCTGACCATCGTCAAGCCGCGCATGGAGGCCTATCGAGAAGCGTCGAAGGAAATTCATACGATCTTTCGCGATTACACCGACCTGATCGAGCCGCTTTCCCTGGATGAAGCCTACCTTGACGTATCGGACAGCGCGCATTTTGGTGGCAGCGCCACGCGAATCGCCCAGGACATTCGCCGTCGTGTCTCCAATCAGTTGCACATCACCGTGTCGGCGGGCGTGGCGCCGAACAAGTTTCTCGCCAAGATCGCCAGCGACTGGAAGAAGCCTAACGGCCTGTTCGTGATCACGCCGGATCAGGTGGAAGACTTCGTCAGTGGTTTGCCGGTAAGCAAGCTGCACGGGGTTGGCAAAGTGACCGCCGATAAGCTGGGCAAACTCGGCATTGTCGATTGCTCGCATTTGCGCGAATGGGACAAGTTGGCGCTAGTGCGTGAATTCGGCAGCTTCGGCGAGCGACTCTGGAGCCTGGCCCGTGGGATCGATGAGCGATTGGTGCATAACGACAGTCGCCGGCAGTCGATCAGCGTCGAAAACACTTACGATGTGGATCTGCCGGATCTGGTGAGTTGTCTGGATAAATTGCCCGAGTTGCTGGAGTCCCTGAATGGCCGCATGGCACGCATCGACAGCAGCTATCGCCCGGGTAAGCCGTTCGTCAAAGTGAAATTTCATGATTTTACCCAGACGACTTTAGAGCAGGCAGGGGCAGGGCGGGATCTGGGGAGTTATCAGTTGCTGCTGACCCAGGCCTTTAACCGTGGCGGGAAACCGGTGCGGTTGTTGGGGATTGGGGTGAGGCTGGAGGATTTGCGAGGCGGGTTTGAGCAGATGGAGTTGTTTGAGCGGTAGTTCAGCGTTGAATGTTCGGGCCTCTTCGCGGGCAAGCCTCGCTCCTACAGGGAACATGCCATACCTGTAGGAGCGAGGCTTGCCCGCGAAGCTTTTGACTTTAATTCGGTCCCGGATCCGCCACCAATCGCCCGGCATCCTTGGTCAGTGACTTGAGGAATTCGGTCTGCAACTCGGGATCATTGCGGGTCAGTTCGATCAGGCTCTGTTCCAGCTCGCTGGCTTCTTCTTCCAGACCGAGTTCCGACAGACGTTTGACCCGGTGTACCCACTGGCTCACTTCATCGTCTTCGAGGTCGTCGTAAATCAGCCCATGCGCTTCGAGCAGCTTGCCGCGCAAGTTGTTGCTGATCGCCAGGGACGAGTCAGTGTGCACATCGTCCTTGTTGTCCTCGACACTGATCTGCAGCTTGCCCAGATGATTGAGGTCATGTTCGGCGAACGGGCTGTCCAGCAGATTCAGGCGCAACACGCCGTTACGGTCGGTGCTCAGCTCGAACGTGTTCTTGCCGGCCTTGACCTGCACTGGACGCTCGCTCCACGGCAGGCTCGAGTATTCCGTGCGCTTGTCGCGCTGAACTTCGTCGATGCCCGCCAGGTTCTGTTGCGCCCGGCCATGGGACGGCACGTTCATCAACGGGTTGAGCCCGGAGAAACCATAGCTGAGCCAGTCCTTCGTCACGCTGTCCGGCAGATTGCCGAGGGCGAACACGTTGACCACGTTCGCAGCGACACCGGCCACCACCGCCACCGCGCCCAGCGGGATTTCGTAGACCTCCCTCCAGGGTTGGTAAGGCGTGTAGCGATCGTAGCGACGCGTGACTTCGAACTCGGTGACTTCGAAGGTCTTCTGCTCGTGGATTTTCACCCGACGTTGCGGCAGCTCAAGCACCTTGGGCTCGCCGACATCGATCTGCAGGCTGTGATCGAGCAATTTGCGCTCGACCCGCTCCTCGTGCTCACTGCGTTGTGACATCTGATTGGCACAGCCGCTGACCAGCAGGGTGCCGCACAGGGCGGCACCACCGAGGCCTAAGGTGTTTCGCTTGAACATGATGTCTCTATCTGGTGTCAGCGGCGGATACGGGCCTGGAGGAAAGACAGCACGTCAGCGACCGGCAGCGCTTGCGCCTCGGCCTCGGTGCGGCTCTTGTATTCCAGATTGCCGTCGGCGAGGCCGCGGTCACTGACCACGATCCGGTGTGGAATGCCGATCAGCTCCATGTCCGCGAACTTGATGCCCGGGCTGGTTTTCTTGTCGCGGTCGTCCAGCAGCACTTCGAAGCCGGCGGCAGTCAGTTCTGCGTAGAGCTTATCGGTGGCTTCGCGAACCTGTTCGGTTTCGTAGCGCAGCGGTACCAGAGCAATCTGGAACGGGGCCAGAGCGTCGCTCCAGATAATTCCGTTTTCATCGTTGCCCTGCTCGATGGCGGCAGCCACTACGCGGGACACGCCAATGCCATAGCAGCCCATTTCCAGGGTGACTGGCTTGCCGTTCTCGCCCAACACTTCGCACTTCATCGCTTTGCTGTACTTGTTGCCCAGCTGGAAGATGTGCCCGACTTCGATGCCGCGCTTGATTTCCAGGGTACCTTTGCCGTCAGGGCTCGGATCACCGGCCACGACATTGCGCAGGTCGGCAACGGTCGGAACCGGCAGATCACGCTCCCAGTTCACGCCGAAGTAGTGCTTGTCGTCGATGTTGGCACCGATACCGAAGTCGCTCATCAGCTCGACGGAACGGTCGATGATGATCGGCAGTGGCAGGTTCAACGGGCCAAGAGAACCGGCGCCGGCGCCAATGGCGTCGCGCAGTTCAGCTTCGGAAGCCATGACCAGCGGGCTGGCAACGCCAGGCTGGTTGGCGGCCTTGATTTCGTTCAGCTCGTGGTCGCCACGGATGATCAGGGCAATCAGTTTGCCTTGCTCTTCAGCGTGCACCACCAGGGTCTTGATGGTCTTTTCGATCGGCAGATTGAAGCCTTCGACCAGTTGCGCAATGGTCTTGGCGTTCGGCGTGTCGACCAGACGCAACTCTTCGGCAGGCGCGGCACGAGAGGTTTCGCGCGGTACGGCTTCGGCCTTCTCGATGTTCGCCGCATAGTCGGAACCGTTGCTGAAGACGATGTCGTCTTCGCCGGATTCGGCCAGCACGTGGAATTCGTGGGAGCCGGCACCACCGATCGAGCCGTTGTCGGCTTCAACCGGACGGAATTTCAGGCCCAGGCGAGTGAACACGTTGCAGTACGCCTGGTGCATGCGGTCGTAGGTGATCTGCAGCGAAGGCTGATCAGCGTGGAACGAATAGGCGTCCTTCATGATGAATTCGCGGCCGCGCATCAAACCGAAGCGTGGGCGGATTTCGTCACGGAATTTGGTCTGGATCTGATACAGGTTGATCGGCAGCTGTTTGTAGCTGCTCAACTCGTTACGCATCAGGTCGGTGATGACTTCTTCGTGAGTCGGGCCGGCACAGAAATCGCGACCATGGCGATCCTTGAAGCGCAGCAATTCAGGGCCGTATTCTTCCCAGCGACCGGATTCCTGCCACAGCTCAGCCGGTTGCGTGCTCGGCATCAACACTTCGAGAGAGCCGGCGGCGTTCATTTCTTCACGCACGATGGCTTCAACCTTGCGCATCACTCGCAAGCCCATGGGCAGCCAGGTGTACAGGCCCGAGGCGAGTTTGCGGATCATGCCGGCGCGCAGCATCAGCTGATGGCTGATGACGACCGCGTCGGAAGGCGTTTCTTTCTGTGTGGCGAGCAAAAATTGACTGGTGCGCATGGTTGGCCGTTGTCGGTTGCTGATGACGAGAAATGACGGAACATTGTACGGGCGAGATCTGCTGGCGTACAGGAGTGCGGCCGGCTGTGTCGCAGAGGGCGAGAATCTGCTCGCCCTCTGCGATGTTTCCTGAAAAGAGTCTACGACTCTTCCGCGACCGGGGTCTGAGTCGATTCCGGCGTTGGTGTCGGACCTGCGCGGCGGTTTTCCTGGAACCAGTGCAGGGCGATCAATAGCAACGTCGGAACGCCCAGCAGGGCGGTGATCAAGAAGAAATGGTGATATCCGAATTTTTCCACCATGACCCCTGAGTAGCCGCCGATCAGGCGGGGCAGCAGGAGCATGATCGAGCTTAGCAGGGCGTATTGGGTGGCGGAGAACTTGAGGTTGGTCAGGCTTGACAGGTAAGCGACGAACGCCGAAGTCGCCAGGCCGGAGCTGAAGTTATCCAGCGAGATGGTGACGACCAGCATCTGCAGATTGGCGCCCATGTCTGTCAGCATCAGGAATAGCAGATTGGTCGCGGCCGATGAAACACCGCCGATAAACAGAATGGGCAGGATGCCGAAACGCACGATCAGCAAGCCACCCATGCCGGCGCCGACCAGCGTCATGATCAGGCCGAAAATCTTGCTGACGCTGGCAATCTGATCCTTGGTGAATCCCTGATCGATGTAGAACACGTTGGCCATCACGCCCATGACCGTATCGGACATTCGATAGGTGGCGATCAGTCCGAGCAGCAGCAGGGCTTGCCAGCGGTAACGCAGGATGAAGTCGTTAACCGGTGTCAGCACCGGAGCCAAGCCACGGCGACCCATGGCCGACAAGCACAGGCCAGTTAGCGTGATATAGAGGATCGCCCGCAGGAACGCACGGTCTTCGAGCAACAGGTCGAGCACGCTGACGCCTTCGAACAGTACGCTGGCGAAGTCCGTGTTATAGAGCTGGGTGAACAAGGCCGGTACGGATACTAGTAGCACGATCAACACGAACACCGACGCCAATTGGTGCGCAAAGCTGTAGCGTCCGGCCTGCAATTGAGTGCGTAGCGGTACTGGCGGTTCGCGCATGAACAGGCTGGTCAGCAGCGCCGGGATCATCAATACGCCGAATAGCACGTAGGTGCCGGCCCACGCCGCATGCTTGTAGTTGAAGCCGGTGGAGCCGAAGCCTTCGGCGAAGAACAATGCGCCGGCCGTCGCCAACAGGGCGGCGACCCGATAACCGGCCATATAGCTGGCCGCCAGCGCGGCCTGTCGGGTGTCGTCGGCAATTTCCAGGCGATAGGCGTCGACAGCGATGTCTTGCGTCGCTGAGGCGAAGGCTACGACCACGGCAATGGCGATCAGCCAGGACAGGTGCTTCTGTGGGTCGCAGAAGCCCATGCCGATCAGGCCGAGAATCACCAGCGCCTGGGACAGCACCAGCCACGAGCGTCGTCGACCAAGCTTGCCGAGCAGTGGCAGGCGCCATTGGTCGAGCAGCGGCGACCAGACCCATTTAAAGGCATAGGCCAGGCCGATCAGGCTTGCATAGCCGATGGTTTCGCGGGCCACACCCGCTTCACGCAGCCAGACTGAAAGCGTCGAAAACACCAGCATGTAGGGCAGGCCGGCGGCGAAACCAAGCAGCAACAACACGAGAGTCGAGGGGCTGGCATAGGCGGCGAGCGCGGCGCGCCAGGTTTTACGGGGCATGGGCTGGAGTCTGCCTCAAGAATTACGGAAACAAAGCGCGCACTCTAACCGCTGTGCTCTACCGGGCGCCAGCCATGGCGCTGAATATCAACACGATTATTCAGGATACTGACGCCTTCCATGCGCAATCGGGCCCGTTGTTCATCCCCCGAAGGGCTGCCCACAGGCAGGCTGATCCGACCGCCGGCACCCAGCACCCGGTGCCAGGGTAATTTGGTGTCCCCGGGCAGTTGGCTGAGCGTTCGCCCGACCCAGCGAGCGGCACGCCCCAGTCCCGCCAGCTCGGCAAGCTGGCCGTAACTCACGACTTTACCCTCGGGCACTTGTGCCAGAGTCAGGTAGAGCGCCGTGCGTCGGATTTGCGCCGCGCTTTCGGTTTCAGCGGTTGAGTCGGTCACGTCCCGGGCTTCCTGAAAAAATGCGCATTGACCGTTCGTAGAGTAAATCCTGGATTGCCCGTTGAGAAATGAACTCAATAGTAATAGTCGGGTCAGTCCTTGTCCGGGCCTTATTCCTATGGATAATGCCGACTTTTTTTCGCAATGTTGAGCCTTCGATTCGCTTATGTTGTCCAGAACCTTGCTGTGCCTCGCTGTCGTCAGTGCTTCCACTCCCTTGCTCGCCGATACCGTCTGGTTGAAAAACGGTGACAAATTGAGCGGCAAGATCATTCTGTTCGATGGTGGCAAGCTGCTGGTAGAAACCGAGTACGCCGGTGCAGTGCCGATCGATTGGAACAAGGTAAAAACCCTGGAGAGTGATCAGCATATGCTGGTCAAGCAGGATGCCTACAGCGGCGAGGTGGCCAAGTCACTGCACGCGGCGGAAGACGGCAAGGTCACTCTGGCCAATGGTGACGCACCCAAGACGGTGGAGCTGGCGAGCATCCAGCAGATGCTCAAGCCCAAACCGGTGGTCGAGGATTTGGTGTTGAAGGGGCATGTCGATCTGGCGCTGGATTACCAGCGTGCAGAAAAAGACACTGATGACTATGACGTCGACTTCAAGACCAGTGCGCGCCATGGTAGATGGCGCCACACGGCAGAAGGCGAGTACAACCGCGAATTCCAGGATGACGTGGTTACCACGGATAATTGGCGGGCTGAGTACGCTCTCGACCGTTTTCTGACCGAGAAATGGTTCTGGCAAGGTCGTTTGAACTATAAGCGCGACAAGGTCGAAGAGCTCTCTCGTCAGCGCACCGTGGGGACCGGTCCCGGTTATCAATTCTGGGATAACGAGCTGGGCGCCTTTTCCCTGGGCTCGCTGCTTAACCGCACGGACTATGAATTCTCCGATGGCGGAAAGAAAAACTTCTATTCGCTGGCGATGAAGTGGGACTACAACCGCTACCTGGTCGGCAAGAAGGTCGAGTTCTTCACCAATGGTGAGGTCGGCAAGCCGCTGTCGGGCGTGGCGGATTACGCACTCGATGCCGAGGTTGGGCTGCGCTACAAAGTCACCGATTGGGCGTCGCTGAACCTTAAGGCCGAGAAAGATATCATCAGCGGTAGCGATGAGGCTGACCTGCGCAAGACCCGATACACCGCAGGGTTTGGCGTGACCTGGTAAGTCGCCAAAAAATCGTCCGAACGCGGCCCGAGCCTGCGGCAGCTACAGAAACCGTGAACGCCGCGAACCCCCGTAGGAGCCGGCTTGCCGGCGAAGGCGTTTTCATCGGCGCTGCATGACGTGAGGCCGTCTTCGCTGGCAAGCCAGCTCCTACAGATGCCGTGAACGACGCGCCGAGCGCTGCGATCTTTTGTTGTCCATGTAAAACACACAGACACAAAAAAGCCCCGCTTTTAAGGGCGGGGCTTTTTACTAAAGCAGTTACAAGTTAGATAACTTGAACTTCTTCAGCTTGCATGCCTTTCTGACCGCGGGTAGCGATGAAAGAAACCTGTTGGCCTTCTTTCAGGCTTTTGAAGCCGTCGGATTGGATAGCTTTGAAGTGAACGAACAGGTCGTCACCGGATTGTGGAGTGATGAAGCCGAAGCCTTTTTCATCGTTGAACCACTTAACGGTACCGGTTTGGCGATTAGACATGGTGTAACTCCTTGAACAAAGATAACTGCGACGCAGGAAGAACCCTGGCCGAGACTGAGTGCAAAGAGCAGGAAAAATTCTTGTAGATGGTTGGATCGAAATTCAACATATCGTGTAGAGATTCTCAGTGACACAAGCAGCACAGTGGCGCCACCTTAACCCTTTTTCCGGAACGTGCCAATGGTTCTTGCGAAGGTTTCTCTGTTTTCATGACTGACGGTGCATCGAATAGCGGTGAAGGCCCGGAATTCATGGGGGATCGTCGAGAATTGTTTCCCGGACTTTGAACCCGGAGCGCCTGCCCGGTAAGATGCCGGACAGAATTTTTCCACCTCGCTATTCAGGACACCCGCCATGAGCATCAAATCGGACAAGTGGATTCGCCGCATGGCGCAGGAACACGGCATGATCGAGCCTTTCGTCGAGCGTCAGGTGCGCGGTAGCGACGATAGCCGTGTGATCTCCTACGGCGTGTCCAGCTACGGCTACGATGTGCGTTGCACCAATCACTTCAAGGTGTTTACCAACATCAATTCGGCGATCGTCGACCCGAAAAACTTCGATGCTGGCAGCTTCGTCGACATCCACAGCGACGTGTGCATCATTCCGCCGAACTCCTTCGCTCTGGCCAGCACCGTCGAATACTTCCGCATCCCGCGTAACGTATTGACCATTTGCCTGGGTAAAAGCACCTACGCGCGTTGCGGCATCATCGTCAACGTCACGCCGCTCGAGCCTGAGTGGGAAGGTCACGTGACCCTGGAGTTCTCCAACACCACCAATCTGCCGGCGAAAATCTACGCGAACGAAGGCGTGGCGCAGATGTTGTTCCTTGAGTCGGACGAAGAGTGCGAAGTCTCCTACAAGGACCGTGGCGGCAAGTACCAGGGCCAGCGTGGCGTGACCTTGCCGCGTACCTGAGTCAGCCGTCTGACAAATCGTTGGAATTCCTGAGCGGGCGTACACTCTATGGGGTGTACTGCTCCGATTCGCGCAAGGCGGATCGGGCCATCGCTCAGGAGTGCTTCATGAAGATCGATCCACGAATAACTGCCGAACTGGCAAGGCTTGAGCCCAATCAGGTTGGCATGCTGGCCTGGTCCTTGTTGGCACATCCGCCAGTCAGCATGGCAGGGGGCATCCCCGGTCAGCCTGATCCTGATACCCCCAATGAACAGCCGACAGAACCCGGAGAGCCCACTCTTCCGGATGAGCCGCCACCCGCGCCAGTCGCCTGACCTGCTGCCGAAAATGAATGGCCCAATGCCAGTCAGTTAAGCGAAATTCCTGTAGGAGCGAGCTTGCTCGCGAAAGCGGTGTATCAGGCGACATCAATGTTGACTGTACCGCCGTCTTCGCGAGCAAGCTCGCTCCTACAGGGGAGTGGGTTACTTGAGGTTACCGCTGAGGAACTGCTTCAGCCGTTCACTCTTCGGATTGCCCAGCACATCTTCCGGCGCACCTTCTTCTTCCACCAGACCCTGGTGCAGGAACAGCACCTGGCTCGATACCTTGCGGGCAAAGCTCATTTCGTGGGTGACCATGATCATGGTCCGGCCTTCTTCGGCCAGGCCCTGGATGACCTTGAGCACCTCGCCCACCAGTTCCGGGTCGAGCGCCGAGGTCGGTTCGTCGAACAGCATGACTTCCGGTTCCATGGCCAGTGCGCGGGCAATGGCTACCCGTTGTTGCTGGCCGCCCGAAAGGAACGCAGGGTACTGATCCGCCACGCGTGCCGAGAGGCCCACCTTGTCGAGGTAGCGTCGGGCACGGTCTTCGGCCTCTTTCTTGCTGCAACCGAGCACCCGGCGAGGGGCCATGGTGATGTTCTCCAGCACCGTCATGTGGCTCCACAGGTTGAAATGCTGGAACACCATGGCCAGGCGGGTGCGGATTCGTTGCAGTTCATTGTCATCGGCGACGCGCATTCCATGACGGTCGTGGATCATGCGGATCGGCTGGCCGTCCATGGTCATGGCGCCGTCGTTGGGTTGCTCGAGAAAATTGATGCAGCGTAAAAAGGTGCTTTTGCCTGAGCCGCTGGCGCCGATCAGGCTGATGACGTCGCCGGTTTTGGCCTTGAGCGAAACGCCTTTGAGCACCTGATGATCGCCATAGCTTTTATGCAGGCCTTCAATGGTCAGTTTGTACATGGGGCATGCATCCTCAAGGCGAAAGTAGGTAGCCGCTGCGATAGGCTTCGGTGCCCGCGACGTGGGCGATCACCATGCCGGCAGTGGCCATACGCCGCAGTGAACGGGCGTACATCAGCCCGGCGGCGGTGCAATGAACTGGGGTGACGCGATCATTGATCGGGTCGATGACTTCGGCGATCAGTTGCCCTGCCTCCAGGTATTCCCCGGGTAAGGCAGTGAACACCAGCAATCCGCCCACGGGTGTCGCCACCGGTTCAACGCCGGCCAGCGGCGTGGCCGGGTAGGGCAGTGCCGGTAATGGCGCCGGCTCACCGGCAATCGCGCCGAAGTGAATCAGATAATCGATCAGCGCCTGACAATCGAGGCTGGCCAGCGGGTGGTTGACGTCACCCTGGCCGCGCAATTCGACGGTGACTGAAAAACTGCCCAGCGGAATTTCGAACTGCTCGCCGAAGCGCTCTTTCAATTGCCACCAGAGCAGGGTGAAGCATTCATCGAACGATTGGCCACCCGAATCGGTAGCCAGCAGGCTGGCTTCGGAACCAATGTAGCGCGCCAGCGGCTCGACCTGCGGCCAGGCCTCGGGCGTGGTGTAAAGGTGCGCCACGGCTTCGAAATCGCAATGCAGGTCCAGCACCATGTCTGCATCGCAGGCCAGTCGTTGCAGGGTCAGGCGTTGGGATTGCAGTTGGGTGCTGGCAGTTTGCTTTGCCAACGCCTTGCGCAGGCTGTCGCGGATCAGTTCGAGGTTACGTTGCGGATCGTCGCCGAGCAGGCCTTCGATCTCGTTGCCGACTTCTTCACTCAAGTCGACGAACCAGCGATTGAAATTCTGCCCGCTTTCCAGCTCGTAACGGCCCAGTGGCACGTCCATCAACACCTGTTCCAGGCCGGCCGGGTTGGCCACGGGCACCAGCACGATTTCGCTGCGCAGCCGGCCAGCGGCTTCCAGCTCCGCCAGACGTTGCTTGAGGTGCCAGGCCACCAGCATGCCGGGCAGTTCATCGGCATGCAGGGAGGACTGTATGTAGATCTTGCCTTTGGCCGACGGCGGGCCGAAATGGAAGCTGTGAATCTGTCGCACGGTCCCCGGCAGCGGGGCCAGCAGGTCATGAATCTGGTGGCGCATGAACGAATTGTCCTAGTGAGTCGGCCCGAGGAAGGCCAGCCATCGGCGTTCGGCGAGGCGGAACAGGCCGACCAGTGCAAAAGTAACGGTCAGGTAGATCAGTGCGGCGATGCCGAATGACTGGAATGTCAGGAAAGTCGCAGAGTTCGCATCGCGAGCGACTTTCAAGACATCCGGGATAGTTGCGGTGAACGCCACGGTGGTCGAGTGCAGCATCAGAATCACTTCGTTGCTGTAATAAGGCAACGAGCGTCGCAGGGCCGACGGCATGATGATGTAGGCATAGAGCTTCCAGCCTGACAGACCGTAGGCCTTGGCCGCTTCGACTTCACCATGCGCCATGCTGCGAATCGCCCCGGCGAAGATCTCCGTGGTGTAGGCGCATGTGTTCAGGGCGAACGCCAGGATCGTGCAGTTCATCGCATCGCGAAAGAACGCATCGAGGACTGGCTGGGCGCGCACGGCCGCCAGGCTGTAGATGCCGGTGTAGAAAATCAGCAGCTGGATATACAGCGGCGTCCCCCGGAACAGGTAGACGTAAAATTGCACCGGCCAGCGGATGTAGACCTTGGGCGAAACCCTGGCGATGGACAGCGGGATCGACACTACAAAACCGATGCAGATCGAAGCGCTGAGCAGCCACATGGTCATGGCCAGGCCAGTGATGTTATAGCCGTCGGTATAAAGGAAGGGTCTCCAGTATTCCTGCAAGAGTTCGATCATCGTACGGCCTCCCGGGAGCCAGCGGCGTAGCGGCGTTCGAGCCAGCGCAGGACGACGTTGGAGGCGCTGGTGATCACCAGGTAAATCAGGGCTGCCAGCACCAGGAAGTAGAACAGTTGATAGGTGCTTTTACCGGCGTCCTGCGCGGCCTTGACCAGGTCGGCGAGACCGATGATCGAAACCAGCGCGGTGGCCTTGAGCATCACCATCCAGTTGTTGCCGATGCCCGGCAGTGCGAAGCGCATCATTTGCGGAAACACCACGATACGAAAACGCTGACCGCGTTTGAGGCCATAGGCAGTGGCGGCTTCGACCTGGCCCCGCGGTACGGCGAGGATCGCGCCACGGAAGGTTTCGGTGAAGTACGCGCCATAAATGAAGCCCAGGGTGATGACCCCGGCGCTGAACGGGTTGATCTCGATGTATTCCCATTCCATGAAGTCGGTAAACGAGGTCAGCCAGGTTTGCAGGCTGTAGAAAATCAGCAGCATCAGCACCAGGTCGGGCACCCCGCGAATCAGCGTGGTGTAGAGCTGGGCCAGTATCCGCAGCAGTTTGACTTTTGACAGCTTGGCGCTGGCGCCCAGCAGGCCGAGCAACACGGCCAGCAAAAGTGACAACACCGATAATTTGATGGTCATCCAGGTGCCTTCCATCAGCAACGGACCGAAGCCCTGGAGGCTGAAGGCAGAAAGCCCCAGGCTTTGTAATAGGTTTTCGAACATAAATCAGCAACCTGATCGGGTGAAAAAAGCGCCCATCGCGAGATGGGCGCCGGGCATTATTTGCCGCTGTACAGATTCAGGTCACCAAAGTGTTTCTTCTGAATGGTGGCGTAGGTGCCATCGTCGTGTAACGCTTTGATACCTTTATTCAAAAGTTCTTTGAGGTCTTTGTTACCTTTAGAGATACCGATAGCTGTTTTAGCGGGCAGCAATTCGCTGTCGACTGGCTTGCTGACTTCGTAATCGGCGCCTTTTGGCGACTTCAAGAAGCCCAGTTCGGCTTGCAACATGTCCTGGATCGCTGCGTCGAGACGGCCGGAAGTCAGATCGGAATACACCTGATCCTGGTTCTGATAGGCCTGGGTTTTCACGCCAGCCTTGTCCAGCACGGCCTTGGCGTAGGCTTCCTGGATGGTGCCTTGCTCGTAGCCTACGGTCTTGCCCTTCAGCGACGCGACATCTTCGCTCAGGCCGGAACCTTTCTTGAATACATAAGCGGTTGGGCCGGAGAACAGCTCGTCGGAGAAGTCGATGACTTTTTCGCGGGCCGGGGTGACGGTCATCGAAGAGATCACACCGTCGAATTTATTGGCCTTGAGGCCCGGAATCATACCGTCGAAATCGCTTTCGACCCATTTGCACTTGACCTTCAGCTCGGCGCAGATTGCATTGCCCAGATCGATGTCGAAGCCTACCAGGCTGCCATCGGCTGCTTTGGACTCGAACGGCGCGTAAGAAGGGTCAACGCCAAAACGCAATTCTTTGTATTCCTTGGCCAGCGCGGAGCCGGCAGCCATGCACAACGCCAGTGCAGAAAGGGTCAGCAATGCTTTTTTCATTATTCAATCCCTAAGAACCAATATGAGCGCTTGTGGCGCAGAAGTACTGTTACTGGAAAGCGTAAGACCTATTAAAAGTAGCAATTTCCGAACCAGAGTGCCGAACAAGCGTTTAAAAGGTAATACAAGAAGTGGCAAAGCGCGATCTGTGCACGAAAATGGGCATCGACAGATCCTTGCGCCAGGGCAGTGCGCAATGTGGTGAGGGGCTCACCTCTAATGCCCAATCTGCTCTGTAGGAGCGAGGCTTGCCCGCGAAGCTTTTCGCGTACTTGAGGACGCCTTCGCGGGCAAGCCTCGCTCCTACAGAGCAGGCTTCGCCAACTGCGATCTACAGAAATCAGTTCAGGTAAGCAAATCCTGCAACGTCGCCAAGCTGTCAGCTTCCTCCACCGACTTGTCCTGCCGCCAACGCAGCATCCTCGGAAACCGCACCGCAATGCCGCTCTTGTGCCGTTTCGACAGGGCAATGCCCTCGAACCCCAGCTCAAACACCAGGGTCGGCTTCACACTACTCACCGGTCCGAATTTTTCCACCGTGGTCTTGCGTACGATGCTATCGACCTGCCGCATTTCTTCGTCAGTCAACCCGGAATAAGCCTTGGCGAAAGGCACCAGCGTTCGCTCGCGGGCAGAGGGTGGGCCGTCCCACACGGCGAAGGTGTAATCAGTGTAGAGACTGGCCCGGCGGCCATGACCCTGCTGGGCATAGATCAGCACCGCATCGACACTGAACGGGTCGACTTTCCATTTCCACCACACGCCCATGTCCTTGGTCCGCCCGACGCCATACAGCGCATCGCGGGCCTTGAGCATCATGCCTTCGACGCCCAGCCTGCGGGAGGCTTCCCGTTGGCGGGCGAGGTCGAACCAGTCTTCGCCGGTCAGCACCGGCGAGCTCAGTAACACCGGGTTTGCGCAGGTGAGGATGAGTTGCTCCAACTGACTGCGGCGCGTGGCCTGAGTCTGGTTACGCCAATCTTCACCCTGCCATTCCAGCAGGTCATAGGCCAGGATGACCACGGGCACTTCATCGAGGATTTTCTTGCTCAGCGTTCTACGGCCGATCCGCTGTTGCAACAGGGCGAAGGGTTGCACGGCGGGTGACGACGGCGATTGCGGCTCGAAGGCGTCTTTGGTACCCGGTTGTGCAGCTTTCCAGGCGACGATTTCACCATCGATCACCGTGCCGTCGGGTAAGTCGTGAACCAGGCTGTCCAGTTCGGGAAAGCGTTCGCTCACCAGTTCTTCACCACGCGACCAGATCCACAAGCGCCCGTCGCGCTTGACCACTTGAGCGCGGATGCCGTCCCACTTCCATTCCACTTGCCATTGGCTGGCCGGACCGAGCAGGGCTTCGAACTGTTCGACTGGGTGCGACAACGCATGGGCGAGGAAAAACGGGTACGGCTGGCCACCCCGTTGGGCATGCTCATTGGGTGATTCGGCGGCGATCAGCTTCAGGTAACTGGCGGCGCTCGGGCGATTAGACAGATCGGTGTAACCCACCAGCCGCTGGGCCACGCGTTTGCTGTCGAGCCCGGCCATCGCCGCCAGGGCGCGGGTGACCAGCAATTTGGAAACCCCGACGCGGAAACTGCCGGTGATCAATTTGATGCACAGCATCAGACTCTGACGATCCAGTTGCGCCCACAGGGCCGGCAAGCATTCGGCGAGGGTCTGCGGGGGCGCGTTACGCAGCGGCAGCAGTTTGTCTTCAATCCACACCGCCAGCCCGTCGGTAGAGGTGTGGTGCGTTTCAGGCAGCACCAGCGAGATGGTTTCCGCCAGATCACCAACGGCCTGATAACTTTCTTCGAACAACCAGGGCGAGAGCCCGGAAAACGCTGTGGCCATTTCCCGCAGCATTCGTACCGGCACCAATTGCCGAGGTCGCCCACCGGACAGAAAGTACACCGCCCAGGCGGCATCTTCGGGCGAGGCTTGGGCGAAATAGCTCTGCATCGCCGCCAGTTTGGCGTTGCTTGAGGTGGTGGCATCGAGTTCGGCATACAAGTCGGCGAAGGCTTTCATGCCAGCACCTCGGCGCGCTCGGGTTCGAGGACGGTGGTGTCTTCATCATCGCCGTATTCGGTGCTGAAACTCATGGCATCGAGGCCTAGTTCGCGTAGATGGCGAACCAGTACTCCAATCGAACCATGGGTGACGATCACGCGTTCGGCTCCGGTTTGTTCGATGGCCCAGAGCAGGCCGGGCCAGTCGGCGTGATCGGACAGCACGAAACCGCGGTCCACGCCGCGCCGCCGCCGTGTCCCGCGCAAGCGCATCCAACCGCTGGCGAAGCCATCGCTGTAGTCACCGAAACGCCGTACCCAAGGGCTGGCACCAGCCGAAGGTGGTGCGAGGACCAAGGCCTTGCGCATCATCGGGTCATGTTTTTTTACTGCACCGGAATAGATCGTTGGCGGTATATAAATGCCGCTCTCGCGATAAATCCGATTGATGGGTTCAACCGCGCCATGTACCAGAATGGGGCCGAGGCTGGCATCGATGCCGTGGAGAATCCGCTGCGCCTTGCCGAAGGCGTAGCAGAGCAGCACGCTGGTTTTGTCGACTGCGGCGTTGGTCTGCCACCACTGATTGATCTCGGCAAAGATTTGCGTCTGGGATTGCCAGCGGTAAATCGGCAGGCCGAACGTCGATTCCGTGATGAACGTGTGACAGCGCACCGGCTCGAATGGCGCACAGGTGCCGTCGGGCTCGGTCTTGTAATCCCCCGAGGCGACCCAGACCTCACCGCCGTATTCCAGCCGTATCTGGGCCGAGCCGAGTACATGGCCCGCAGGGTGGAAACTCAGTTTTACGCCGCGGTGCAGCAACGGCTCGCCATAGGGCAAGGGTTGCAGATTGATGTCCTGGCCCAGGCGCGCACGCAGAATGCCTGCACCCGGTGCCGCCGCCAGATAATGTTGATTGCCACGGCGAGCATGGTCGCTGTGGGCATGAGTGATTACCGAGCGTTCGACCGGCTGCCATGGGTCGATATAGAAATCCCCGGGCGGGCAGTACAAACCTTCAGGACGAGCGATAACAAGGTCCATATTGTTACCAGAATGGATTGGCCTGTTAGCTAGGAGGTTTACGCGAAGCGAGAAGTTCTATTTATTTTCAAGGAAAAATGGAGGCGTTAATCAGGCCGCATTCGCAAGCAAGCCAGTTAAGGTTTTTAGAGAGGAACATCGCACTTGTGGCGAGGGAGCTTGCTCCCGCTGGGGCGCGCAGCGGCCCCGAATCTGCCACCGCGGGAATCCAGATAGAGCACCGGCGACTGCTTCGCAGCCGAGCGGGAGCAAGCTCCCTCGCCACAATGGATTTCCAGCATCAAGGGGACCGGCAGCATGCTTTCGCGAGCAAGCCCGATCCCTCTCGAGGTCACTTGCCAGGCGTCAGCGTCAACCGCGTCTTGCCATACACCTTGTCAAAGTTCTGCGGCTGCATCGGCAGGCTCATGTATTGCCCCTTGAGCCATGGATCGACGCTATCGAGATAGTGCGGGCTGGCCGGGTTGCCGGACTGGCCGGTACCGTTCTGGCCCATCAGCGGTTCGGCCTGGCCGAAATCGACGATAAAGCGCATGGCCGGTGCGAGCGTGGTGTTGAAGTCCTGACCCCAGGTGAACGCGGCAGTGTTGAGTGTGGTGTGGTCGCCGCCGGCCGCCAGAGGACCGCGCACGGTCTGGCCACTGGCGTTTTTCCACTCATAACGGTGCAGTTTGCCCCACTGCCAGGCTTTGTGATCGCCACCCAACTGGCTGTCACCCGCGCTGATCGCCGCTGCCAGGCTGCGAGCGAGGATCACCGGCTTATCTTCTTTCTGCGGTGTGCGCAGGTCGTCCCAGAACGGACTGTCCTCACGGCCCAGCAGATGATCGGCCTGAGCCGCGTAAGACAACTTGCCATTGGCGATAAAGGCTTTCCACGCCGGGGTGCTTTGCGGGCCGAGTTCGTCGAGGAAAATCTGCTTAGTGCTTTCCTGCAGGAACAGCTCGTAAATCGCCGCGTCGGCGGAGGTCGGGCTGAGTTTGCCGTCGAAAGCCATCAAGCGCGTGTAAGCCTCGCGAGCCTTGCCGCGATCAGCCTCCGGCAGCGCTTCGATGGCCTGTTTGAGTGGCTGAGCCATGCCCGGCGCTCCAAACATTTTCTTCAGCTTGGCGGCAAAGGTGGTGGACTGATCGTATTGCATGGCGATCAGGCTACGTGTGTCGTGTTTGCCCACAGCCGCCAGTTCGGCCATGCGTTCGCCGCGCTCCGGTGCCGACCAGGAATTGGACAGCTGCATGCCGTAGCCATGGGGAATGACCCGTTGGTTGGCGGTGCCGAGCCAGCCTTGAGCCGGGTCCTGGTCATACGGATGGAGCATCGGGTCGGCGTAACCGTCCCAGTCGTAACGACCTTCCCAGCCCGGCGACGGCAGCAAGCCTTCGCCTTCGCGACGGTTCGGGTAGCGACCGGTGACTTGCCAGCCGATGTTGCTGGCATCGGCAAACACCAGATTCAGGGCGATGGCGCGTATTTCACGGCTGGCGTCCGAGGCTTTCTCGACGCTCTGCGCTCGGGACAGATCGAAAAAAGCGTCCAGGGTTTTATCGTCGGTGAAGTTCGGTGTTTGCAAGGCCAGGCCGAAACCATTCGCCAGTGCGGTACTTTGGGCGCTGTTGAGCAGTGGCCCGTGGCGGGTTTCGTACACCGCTTCGCGAATCGGCCGCTGGCCTTTGACGAAGTAGGTTTCGTTGCGCACGATCGCCGGTTGCCATTTGCCGCCCACTTCGTAGGAAAGGCCATTGCCCTGGCGTTTGATTTTTTCCAGGAACAGGTCCTGGTTGTCGCCCATGACCGTGGTCATGCTCCACGCCACTTTGCCGTTAAAACCACCAAGCACCATGGGTAACCCGGCAATGGTCACGCCGGAGGCCTGGTATTTCGGCGCGCGAATCTGCACGTAACTGAACAGCGACGGCACGCCCAGCGGTCCATGGCTATCGCTGGCCAATAGGCTTTTGCCGCTGCGACTGCGTTGCGGGGCGATCGCCCAGTTGTTCGAGGACGTGGCGCCCAGCAGGTTCAGATCCGACAGTTGACCGGTGGCCTTGGTGATCTCGCTCAGCCCCGGGATTTGCCCGTTGAGTTTGATGCCCTGAAGTTTTTCGGCTTCAGCGACCGGAAGTTTTTCATCAGGGGCGGACGGCGCAAGCCACGCCAACTTGTCGGTACTGACGGTCTGGGCCAGCATCAGCGAGGAAATCTCTTCCGGCAGGTTCGCCGATTGACTGAAATTCAACAGGCAGAAAATCAGCGCCGAATCTTCCGGTTGCCAATATTCCGGCTTGTAGCCAGTGGCCGCGAGGTCCGCAGGCAGTTTGTCGCGGTAGCGGAACAGATAGGCGTTGACCCCACGGGCATAGACTTCGAAGAAACGCTTGAGGCGCGGCGAAGAGGCCTTGTACAGCTCAGCGGCGCTTTTCTTCAGATTGACCGCACGCATGTAGCGGTCCGCGTCGAGCAAGTCCGAACCGGACATCTCCGCCAGACGACCCTGGGCGAGCAAACGCAGAGTGACCATCTGGCTGATGCGGTCGCTGGCATGCACGTAGCCGAGGGTGAACAGCGCATCGTGGAAACTGTTGCTCTCGATCAGCGGCATGCCCATGGCATTGCGCCGAATCGAAACATTCTGCGCCAAGCCCTTGAGCGGCTGCACGCCAGAGGTCGGCGGGAGGGTGTCCTGAGTGTTCCAGGTCTGACAACCGGTCAGGCTCAAAACACCGGCCACTGCTGCGGCAACGCCGAACCGGGGAAGAAAATGTGAAAGGGCTGGCGAGGCCATGGCAAAGCTCCTGCGGGGGGTGGTGGCGCAATAAAGGCGCTACGTTAGTGAGCAGGAGGTGGCCGCGCAAGCGGCGGCGGGGTTATTTCTTTATTGATCGTTCCCACGCTCTGTGTGGGAGTGCAGCCCGTGACGCTCTGCGTCACATCCAGAGCCGAACGCGGAGCGTCCGTTGAAGCATTCCCACGCGGAGCATGGGAACGATCAGAGTGCAGGGCCTCAGGGTTTAGGCGGATTAATGAAGTGCTCAAGAGATATCGTCAGGTACGGACAGCGACCGCGAGCATCAGGTCGTCCTGTTTGCGTTTGATGGCTTGCCATTAGGAAGAGGTGATGCTGAAGTGCGGGGAATTCAATGCCCCGGCAGGAGAAAAGTCGGCATGGAGCTCAAGACAAACGCGGCGCTGATCATCATCGATCAACAAAAAGGCATCCTGCATCCCAAGTTGGGCCGCCGAAACAATCCTCAGGCCGAAGAGCGCATCCTGGAATTACTGGGGCATTGGCGCCGAACCGGGCGGCTGGTGGTTCATGTGCAGCATCTGTCCCGTTCAGCGGATTCAGTGTTTTGGCCACAGCAATCGGGGGTGGAGTTTCAGGAGCGTTTTCAACCATCGATGGGTGAGTGGCTGATTCAGAAACAGGTGCCGGATGCCTTTTGCTCGACGGGGCTGGAGGCGCGTTTGCGCGAGGCGGGGATCGATCAGTTGATCATCGTTGGCGTGGCGACCCACAACTCAGTGGAGTCCACGGCGCGAACGGCCGGGAATCTGGGTTTTGAAGCGTGGGTTGCGCAGGATGCGTGTTTCACCTTTGACAAGGCGGATTTCTTCGGTAACGCCCATCCAGCCGAGGAAGTACATGCGATGTCGCTGGGTAATTTGCATGGCGAATATGCGACGGTTGTGAACACTGCGCAGATTTTGTAGGAGCGAGCGATGCGGCGATCCGACTTGCCCGCGAAAAGGGGCACCGCGGTCATTCAGACAAACCGCGTCATCGTTCTTCGCGGGCAAGTCGGATCGCCGCACCGCTCGCTCCTACAGAGCGGTGCGTCAGCGTGTTATGCGCCGTGGCACTTCTTGAATTTCTTGCCGTTGCCGCATGGGCAAGGGTCGTTGCGGCCGACATCTTTCAGGGCGTTGCGCACCGGTTCCTGGTGGGCGTGGCCGCAGTTCGGGCCGTGGACATGGCCATGGTCGTGATCATGATGGTCGTGATGGTCGTGATGGTCATGATCGTGGTTGCAGTCAGGGCCATGGACATGAGGTTGCTGGGTCATCGGGGTCACTCCGGAATTAAATCGGCGGCGATTATCACGCCATTGCGCGCCAGGTGCACGTAGTGCGCGATGAATATACCGGTTTCCAGTTCACCTTCCAGACGATAGGGAATGGGTTGGTCGGGTTTTTTCAGCAGTTTCACCAAGTCTCGAACCCTGGGCCACAGGTTGGTGCGGACCGGTACCTTGAAATAGGCACTGCGTTTGGGGCCGATCGTGAACCAGTGTTCGTGCTCGCCTTCAGTCAGCAACATGTCCCCCAAGTGAATGCGATATTCCAGGGCACGCACCGTCAGGTCTTGGTCGTTGGGATTGTCGACGCGAAAATGCAGCAGGAATTTCTGCTCCAGCAGCTTGGCCCGGACCACCTCGACCTTGACCAGATGCACCTGCGGATCCGGCAGATTGTCGTCAAAGTCGAACCACGACGTACAACCGCCGAGTCCTGAAAACAGGAGCAAGGTGAACATATAGAGCGCAAGTCGCCGGGTGGTCATGGTCGTGTTTCTCCCTAGGCCCCCAGTCTAGCCTCAAGCGCCGAAATAACTCGCGCAACACTTCTTGAACTTCTGCCCGCTGGCGCACGGGCACGCATCGTTGCGCCCGGCCTTGAGCGGCACGGTGGGATCGATGAAATACCAGTGGCCGGCGTTCTGCACGAATGACGAACGTTCGCGGTGGCTGTGTTCGCCGCTGCTATCGTGCCAGCGAGCGGTGAAGGTGACGAAAGCGTGCTCCGGCTGACCGCCGAAAACCTCGGCGCTTTCCACTTCCAGGCCGAGCCAGGTGCTTTGGGCGCTCCAGTCGCTGATCGACTGGCGATCCAGGCCGGGCTGTTGCGCAGGCAGAGTGGTCGCCACCAGATAGTCGATCAGCCCCAGTACATAGGCACTGTAGCGCGAACGCATCAAGACTTCGGCGCTAGGGGCCGGATGGCCGGCATGGTAATGGCCGCAGCAGGCATCGAGCAGCGTGCCGCTGCCGCAAGGGCAAATGGATGTACTCATTGCGTTACCACCAATATTTCCCGAAGTTTTCCGGATTGGCCCAGAAGCGTGAGTTGAGCCAGTCGGGCACCTGCTTGTAGTCAAGCAGATCGTAGGTAAACAGGGTCAGTACTTGATCGTCGCGCTGGAAGCGTTCGCTGGCTTGCAGGGCCAGGGAGAAAAAGTCTGTCTCTTGCCAACCGCACGCCGGCAAGTCGGCCAGCACCGCAATGCGACTGGCATTGAGGTTGCGGATTCCGCCAAGCAGATTCAGGCCGTTGCGCTTGGGCAAGTGTTCGAGGCAATCGACCACCAACGCCAGATCAAACCGTTGCGCCGCCAGTTCGGCGGGCAGTGGCCCTGGCGCAGCAAAGGCGACGATGCTGTCCGGGTGCGCGGTTTTGAACGCTTCGAGCGCGGGGAATTCGCTGGCGCCAATCAGCAGCAGACGTGCCGGGGCATAACGATCAAGCAAAGCGGCCAACGCCTGTTGGGGCGTGCGCGAAGAGATACCTGCAATCATCAAAGATCCTCAATCAGAACGCCAAGACTAGCCTGCCCCAACGTCTGGGCCTAGTGTCCTGTTTCGCGGGTTCAGCCCAAAAGGACCGATCTTCCGTGAACATGGGGCAAAACAGCAATGGCCTATTGCTGGCGGAGATTAAAAGTCGGGTCTTTACTCCCTAGAATCGGTTTTAAGCCGATCCCTCAGGAGAAGAACTAGATGAGCATAATTCGGACAGCATTACCCTTGGTTCTGCTAACCAGTGTGTTGACTGGTTGCGCAGGTTTGCAGAAAACCGACTGGCCGACCTGTGCGGCGGTCGGTGGTGTCGTCGGTGCAGGGCTCGGCGCGACCGAGAGTTCGGCATGGGCAGGGTATGGCGCGCTGCTGATCGGCGGCACGGCAGCGGCCTATTGCTGGGTGCACGGCGATGGCGACGAAGACGGCGATGGCGTGCTGGACAGCCGCGACAAGTGCCCGGGTACGCCTAAAGGCGTGCGGGTCGATGCCGACGGCTGCCCTCCACCAGCGCCAGCGCCGGTGGTCGAGGAAACGGCGGTGGTCAAGGAAGAAGTCATTGTTATCCGCGATGTGCACTTCCAGTTCGACTCGGCCAAGCTCACCCCTGCCGATAAAGACGTACTCGACACCATAGCCACGCGCCTGAAACAGGAATCCTCCAGCGCCCAACTGACCGTCACCGGTCATACCGACAGCGTCGGCAGCGATGCCTACAACCAGAAACTGTCGGATAGACGTGCCCATTCGGTGGTGGAATACCTGATTTCCCAAGGCATACCACGCAGCAGTTTCGTGTCCGTGACCGGTGCCGGTGAAAGCCAGCCGGTGGCCGATAACAAAACCGCTGACGGCCGCGCGATGAACCGCCGCACGGAAATCAAAATCAACCGCTAAGCCCCTTGTATTCCGCGGCTTGTACAGTCGCGGATGCGGGTCTTTACTCCTGTGTGACCGGTATGGGCCGGTGACACAGGAGAATTCACAATGAGCGTTCTCACAAGGACCGTCTTACCGGTTCTGCTGCTTGGCAGTCTTCTGACCGGTTGCGCGACTCACAGCGATGGCACTGCCCCCCTCAATCAACGTACCTGGCCGATCTGCAGCGTCATTGGCGGACTGGTCGGCGGTGGCTTGGGCGCGCTCGAAAGCAGTGGCTGGGCGGCGGGTGGAGCCGCGCTCGGGATCTTGACCGGTGGCTTGATCTGTTACGCCCAGGATGGCGATGAAGACGACGATGGTGTTTTCGATCGACGTGATCGCTGCCCTGATACGCCTGCCGATACACCTGTCGAACATCACGGTTGCCCGTTGCCGCAATATCCGGCCAGCGTGAAGTCTGTTGAAGCACCGGTTTCTGAAGTCATCACCCTGAACGGTAACGTCTTGTTCGCTTACAACCAATCCGACCTGATGCCCGAAGCGCGCACTCAGCTGGATTCGCTGATGGCCAAATTGCAGAACGCCGATGTGGTGAGCGTTAAAGTTGTCGGTCATACCGACAGCCAGGGTTCGGACGCCTATAACCAGAAACTGTCGGAACGTCGTGCCAGCAGCGTGGCGGCCTACCTGTTGAGTCAGGGGCTGGCGCCGAACAAACTCACCAGCGAAGGCCGGGGCGAAAGCCAGCCGGTGGCCGATAACGACACAGAAGAAGGGCGGGTGCAAAACCGTCGCGTGGAGTTGCATATCAATCGCTGAGCCCTGTGATAGAGCCGTCGGACGACCAGTCAGGTTGTTCCGGCGGCCAAGTGGCGACCTTCCGGAAGAATTTTTTGTTGGCCTCTGGCTTATCCCGCGCGTAAGCCGTTACTGTGCGCGCAAAGAATAATTCTCAACGGGGCAGCGTATGAAGGTGTTTTGGGGGCTGGGGAAGTTGTTGACCCTGCTGTTTTGGCTGGTGGTGCTGGTCAATCTGCTCATACCGTTTATTCATCCTCTACACCTGTTGGTCAATCTGGCGGGCAGCGTGTTGGCAGGGCTCCATCTTCTGGAGCTGGTGTTCTGCAACCGCAGCCTCAAAGGTCGAGCCCATCCTTGGCGTGATCGCCTGAAAATTGTCTTTTTCGGCGTTTTCCACCTGCAAACCATTCCGGCCCCAGCGGCTTCGAAGGCCTCCCATGCATAAACTCTGTCTGCTCGCTGCACTTATCAGCCCATTGGCCTGCGCACAGGTGGTGAGCGTCGAAACCAACTCGCTGATGCGCTTGCCCAACACGGCCAGCACCTTGCAACTGGAGCGGCTGGAAGTCGCCGATTACGGCACCTTGCTGATTCCCTCGAACGTGACCGAAGTGACGGTTGGTGAACTGCACTTGGGGCGTGATGCGCGGATTGCCATTGTGCCAAGCGAACAAGCGCTGGCGTTGAAGGTCAGTCGTGCCGAGTTGGCCGAAGGCAGCCAGATCACTGCGCGGGGCGCGCCGGGGACTTACCTCAAGGCCGCTCGCTCCGGGCGCAATCTGGATGTGCAGATCAAAGCGTTGAACGCGCCGCAATTGTCGGTAGATGCTCGCGGTGGCGCAGGTGCCCCCGGGTTTGTCGGCCTCGACGGGGCCAATGGTCAAGCACCGGGTTGTACCTGGGGCCAGGCCGGTCGCGGTGCCGATGGCAGTAATGGCAGCGACGGCCTGCCGGGCGCGCCAGGGGCGCTGGTTCGGCTGGAAGTGCCGCGTGATTATCCTGCGCAGCAGATCAAGGTCGAGGTTGCAGGCGGGGTGGGTGGCGTGGCAGGACCGGGGGGGAAACCGGGAGCGGGTGGCAAGGCCAAGGGCTGTTTCGTCTATAAAACCGATGGCGGCAAGAGCGGTCGCCCCGGCGCCGATGGCCAGCCAGGGCCTGCGGGAGTGGCGGGTTCGGTGAGCATTCAGCGGTTGTAAGCCCTCAAGCGATCGTTCCCACGCTCTGCGTGGGAACGATCACGGCCGAGCCGCCGCAATCGCCACCAACGCCAACCCGACCACCAGGTTAATCCCCACCAACCGACGAATCCTGCCCAGCACCGACGCACCCGTCGGCCAATCCTGAGCCGTCACCGCTGTGCGCAGTTCCGGCAGCAGCAACGCCTGAATCCGGATAAACAGCGCCGTCATCACCACATACAATCCCATCATCACCTGCACATACCGCGGCGCCGCTTCAAATCCGGCAAACTGCAGATGAATCATGCCCACGCCGCTGATCGGCAAAAGCACAACAGCGACCCAGACCCAGCGGAAAAAACCTTGAAACACTTCTACCCACAGCTTCAACCGGGAAGGGCCTTCCAGCGCCTTCATCGCCGCGGGGCGCAGGACCATCCAGGCGAAAAACATGCCGCCGACCCAGATCAGGGCCGCCAGTAAATGCAGGGTGTAGACGAGGGCAAAGGGTGTCATTGAGTTACTCCGTTCTGCGCAGGATTCATTAGCGGGGTATGATAGCGGCCGATCCGAACCACTGAAAATTTATCCAGCATTTTTTGCGCCCGACAATCCATGATCAGCACCGAACTCAAAACCACGATCCAGGGCGCCTACTCGCGTTTTCTCGAAGCCAAGAGCCTCAAGCCGCGCTACGGTCAACGCCTGATGATCGCCGAAATTGCCAAGGTCCTCGGTGCCATCGACACCGACGACGAAGGCCGGCGCAGTGGCGACCCCGCGATTGTCGCGGTGGAAGCCGGCACCGGTACCGGTAAAACCGTGGCCTACAGCCTGGCGGCGATCCCAACCGCGAAGGCCGCCGGTAAACGCCTGGTGATCGCCACGGCCACCGTGGCCCTGCAAGAGCAGATCGTCTACAAGGATTTGCCCGACTTGATGCGCAACAGCGGGCTGAATTTCAGCTTCGCCCTGGCCAAGGGCCGCGGGCGCTACATGTGCCTGTCCAAGCTCGACATGTTGCTTCAGGAAGGTCACGCGCAGACGGCCACCGCGCAGCTGTTCGAAGAAGAAGGCTTCAAGATCGAGGTCGATGAGGCCAGTCAGAAGCTGTTCACCAGCATGATCGAGAAGCTCGCCGGCAATAAGTGGGACGGCGACCGCGACAGTTGGTCGACGGCGCTGGAAGACGCCGACTGGGCGCGCCTGACCACCGATCATAGCCAGTGCACTAACCGTCATTGCCCGAACTTCGGCCAGTGCGCCTTCTACAAGGCCCGCGAAGGCATGGGCAAAGTCGACGTGATTGTCACCAACCACGACATGGTCCTGGCCGACCTGGCTTTGGGCGGCGGCGCGGTATTGCCGGACCCGCGGGACACCATCTATGTGTTCGACGAAGGTCACCACCTGCCGGACAAGGCCATCGGCCACTTCGCCCATTACACACGCCTGCGTTCCACCGCCGACTGGCTGGAAACCACCGCCAAGAACCTCACCAAATTGCTCGCCCAGCACCCCTTGCCGGGGGATCTGGGCAAGTTGATCGAGCAAGTGCCGGAGCTGGCGCGGGAGATCAAGACCCAGCAGCAGTTCATGTTCAGCGCCTGTGAGCAAGCCGCCGACTTCAAGCCCGGCGAAGACGTCGAAGGTCGTGAGCGGCCACGTCATCGCTTTGTTGGCGGGGTGATCCCCGAGCACATGCGCGAAATGGGCATCGAGTTGAAGAAAGGCTTCGCGCGCCTGACCGACCTGTTTACCCGTCTCACCGATTTGCTCAAGGAAGGCATGGACGGCGAGGTCAATATCGGCATCGCCAGCAACCAGGCCGAAGAGTGGTACCCACTGTTCGGCAGCCTGTTGTCGCGTTCTTCGGGCAATTGGGAGTTGTGGACCGCCTTCACCGTCGAAGACCCGGAAGACAACCCGCCCATGGCCCGCTGGCTGACCCTGGCCGAAAGCGGTTCGCTGTTCGACATCGAGGTCAATGCCAGCCCGATCCTCGCGGCGGACATGCTCCGGCGCAACCTGTGGAACGTGGCTTACGGGGCGCTGGTGACATCGGCGACCCTGACCGCTCTCGGTACCTTCGACCGCTTCCGCATGCGCGCCGGCCTGCCTAAAACAGCCGTCACCGCGGTGGTTCCGAGCCCGTTCCATCACGCCGACGCCGGCGTGCTGCGGGTGCCGGACCTGAAAGCCGACCCGCGTGACGCGCCGGCTCACACCGCGGCGATCATCCGCGACTTGCCGCAACTGGTCGAAGGCTCGCGGGGCACCTTGGTGCTGTTCTCCTCACGCAAACAGATGCAGGACGTGTTCGACGGTCTGGACCGCGACTGGCGCAAGCAAGTGTTCATTCAAGGCAACCTGTCGAAACAGGAAACCCTGAACAAGCACAAGGCGCGGGTCGATGGCGGGGATTCCAGCGTGCTGTTCGGCCTGGCGAGTTTCGCCGAAGGCGTGGATTTGCCCGGTGCCTACTGCGAGCACGTGGTGATCGCCAAGATTCCGTTCTCGGTGCCCGACGATCCGGTCGAAGCGGCGCTGGCGGAATGGATCGAGGCCCGCGGTGGTAATCCGTTCATGGAAATCTCCGTGCCGGACGCCTCGCTGAAACTGGTCCAGGCCTGCGGTCGCTTGCTGCGAACCGAAGAAGACCGCGGCACCATCACCTTGCTTGACCGCCGTCTGGTCACGCAGCGCTATGGCAAAGCTATTCTCAATGCGTTGCCGCCATTCCGTCGTGAAATTTCCTGATGCACCGGTGGGCAAATAGGCCCACCGCGTTGTCTACCTCACTGCCACCGCTTTTCCACTGGCCCATTGATGGTCGCTTGGGAGATCCACGTTCCTATGATTCGCCGTTCGTTGCCCGCTGTTTTTGCCTTGATGTTCGCAGCCCCTTTGCTGGCGGCCCCTGCCGGCCAGCAGACGCTGTTCAACTTTGTGCGTCCCGCCGACGTGGTTCAGGTGGCGACCCAGGACGCCAGCCTTCCGCAATCCAACGCGGAGCAAACGGCCGAAGGCGAAGTGCTACGCCGCGTGACCTTCAACCCGGTTGCCCAACCGACCTTGCGCCTGACGCCGCAGACCGGTGCCTGGGACTGGTCGCAGTCGGGCGTCATGAGCCTGCGAATCCAGAGCGCGATGAACTGGGCCGTGACGCTGTATGTGAAAATCCAGAGCAACGACGGCAAGACCCTGGTTAGCCGTGTCGATCTGCCAGCCGGCCCTGCGCAAACCCTGCTGGTGCCACTGCAGCCGAGTTCACCGTTGAGCCAGGGCATGAAGGCGGGCCCGCCGATGCCAATCAATTTCGAAGGTCAGCGTGTATTGCTGGCCAGCAGTACCGGTGAGCTGGACCGTAGCCAAGTGGTGTCGGTGACCTTGTCGATGGATCAGCCGAAAGTCGCCCAAAGCATCTTGCTCGAACGCTTCGGCGTGCAGGACGGCGAGGCTGTCACCAAGGCCGCTTATGGCGGTCTGGTAGACGCTTATGGTCAATCGACCCGGGCCAAATGGCCGGAGAAGGTCAGCAGCGACGATCAATTGAAATCCGCCGCGGCCAAAGAACAGCAACAACTGAAAATCTGGCTGGCCGAGCGCGAGAAGACCTCGCTGGACAAGTTCGGCGGCTGGACCAAAGGCCCGGTCTTCAAGGCCAGCGGCTTTTTCCGTACTGAAAAGCGTGATGGCCGCTGGTACCTGGTGACCCCGGAAGGCCATCCGTTCTATTCCCTTGGCGTCAACAGCGTGACTCCGAGCGTCAATCAGACCTACGTCGCGGGCCGCGAGTGGATGTTCGAGTCCCTGCCCAAACCCGACGAGCCCCTGGCCGCTTTTTATGGTGAGGGCGACAACCGTGGCGGCAACGGCGCCGATCAGGGTCGAGCCTACAATAATGGTCGCTGGTACGATTTCTATGGTGCCAACCTGCAGCGTCTGTATGGCAAACCTTGCGTACCGGACAGCGACACCAAGGCCGGTATCGCCGAAGCCGCCAAGGCCGATGCAATCGAGGCGACGGCCGATAAGGCCACCGAACAATCAGCCGCTCCTGCGGCGACCGAATCCACGGCCGGGGTTGCCGATGCGGCCAAGATCGGCGCCGTTGAAGCGTCGGGCGAAAAAGCGCCTGAGCAAGTGGTCGTCGAACCTTGCAAAGTGGTTTTTGACGAACAACGCTGGGCCAGTCACACCCTCGATCGCCTGCAAGCCTGGGGCTTCAACACCATTGGCAATTGGAGCGCACCGGTGTTGGGCAATGCTGACCGTGTGCCATACACCTTGCCGCTGTCGATCGTCGGCGATTACGCCAGCATCAGCACCGGCACCGATTGGTGGGGCGGCATGCCCGACCCGTTCGATCCGCGTTTCGCCATGGCCACCGAACGCGCCGTGGCCATCGCCGCCCGCGACCATCGCGACGATCCGTGGCTGATCGGTTACTTCGCCGACAATGAGCTGGCCTGGGCCGGCCCTGGCGATGACCCGAAGGCTCGCTATGCGCTGGCCTACGGCACCTTGAAAATGACCACTGACGTGCCGGCCAAACGCGCATTCCTCAAACAACTGCGAGACAAATACCGCAACCAGGCGGGCCTTTCCAAAGCCTGGGGCATTGATCTGCCGGCCTGGGAATTGATGGAAGACCCGGGCTTCGTGCCGCCGCAGCCGAGTGCCGAATACCCGGAAATCGAAGCCGACTTCAAGTACTTCCAAAAAGTGTTCGCCGACACGTACTTCAAAACCGTCTCCGATTCGCTCAAATGGCATGCGCCGAACCAGTTGTTACTGGGCGGTCGTTTTGCCGTCAGCACCCCGGAAGCCGTCGAGTCCTGCGCGCAATACTGCGACGTGTTGAGCTTCAATATGTACACCTTGCAACCCCAGGACGGTTACGACTTCGCCAGACTGCGCAGCCTGGACAAGCCGGTGCTGATTACCGAGTTCAACTTCGGTTCGGCGGATCGCGGCCCGTTCTGGGGCGGCGTGACACAACTGGCGAAAGAAGAAGACCGCGGCCCGGCCTACGCCAACTTCCTCAAACAGGCAATGAGCGAACCGTCGATTGTCGGGGTGCATTGGTTCCAGTACCTCGATCAACCGGTGACGGGTCGCCTGCTGGATGGCGAGAACGGGCACTTCGGTCTGGTGGGCATTACTGACCTGCCGTTCCAGGGTTTCGTGGACAGCGTGCGCAAAAACAATGTGCAGACTGTCGATCAACTCGGTAAAGAGGCCGAGAAGGCTGCGGCCGAGGCGGATAAAGCCGACAGCCACGAAGGTGGCAAGCAAGGCGATGTCGGCAAAAGTGCGGGGCAAGGCGCTGGTCATGCGGGCAATGGTCATTAACAGTTGAGACCGCGTGATCGTTCTTCGCGGGCAAGCCTCGCTCCTACAGATTTTGCGTTGGTCGCGATGTCCGCGAACGCATGAACCTTGTAGGAGCGAGGCTTGCCCGCGAAGGCGTCGGTACAGACACTATAAATTTCCGATTCATTTCCATGACCGGGCGACCGCCCGGCCTGGCCCTGTTCCCAAAACCCTCAAGGGCTGGAACAATGCGAGCCACTTTGTAGAGCGTTTATCCGGGAGAGTTGTGGGTGCAGATTCAGGGTCATTACGAGCTTAAGTTCGAAGCGGTGCGCGAAGCGTTTGCGGCGCTGTTCGACGATCCTCAGGAGCGTGGCGCGGCGTTGTGCATCCGGATCGGTGGGGAAACCGTTCTCGACCTCTGGGGCGGTACCGCTGACAAGGACGGCACTGAAGCCTGGCACAGCGACACCATTGCCAACCTGTTTTCCTGCACCAAGACCTTCACTGCCGTAGCCGCGCTGCAACTGGTGGCCGAAGGCAAGCTGCAACTGGATGCCCCGGTTGCTCGTTACTGGCCCGAGTTCGCTGCCGCCGGCAAAGAATCCGTGACCCTGCGCCACTTGCTCTGCCATCAGGCCGGCCTGCCGGCGCTGCGCGAGTTGCTGGCCCCTGAAGCACTTTATGACTGGCAGACCATGGTCGATGCCCTGGCCGCTGAAGCGCCATGGTGGACGCCGGGTCAAGGTCACGGTTATGCGGCGATCACCTATGGCTGGCTGGTCGGTGAGTTGCTGCGTCGCGCCGACGGTCGTGGGCCGGGCGAATCCATCGTGGCACGGGTCGCGAAGCCTTTGGGGCTGGACTTCCACATCGGCCTTGCCGACAAAGAGTTCCATCGGGTGGCGCACATCGCCCGTGGCAAGGGCAACCTCGGCGATGCCGCGGCCCAGCGCTTGCTGCAAGTGACCATGCGCGAACCGACGGCCATGACCACCCGGGCCTTCACCAACCCGCCGTCTATAATGACTAGCACCAACAAACCGGAATGGCGGCGCATGCAGCAGCCGGCCGCCAACGGCCACGGCAATGCCCGCAGCCTGGCCGGGTTCTACGCCGGTCTGCTCGACGGCAGCCTGCTGGAAAGCGAAATGCTCGACGAGCTGACCCGCGAACACAGCGTCGGCGAAGACAAGACTTTATTGACCCGGACCCGCTTCGGCCTGGGTTGCATGCTCGATCAACCGGACGTACCCAACGCCACCTACGGCCTCGGCCCACGGGCGTTCGGTCATCCGGGCGCTGGCGGCTCCACGGGTTTTGCTGACCCGGAACACGATGTGGCCTTCGGCTTTGTGACAAATACCCTGGGGCCGTACGTCTTGATGGATCCACGAGCGCAAAAGCTTGTGCGAGTACTGGCCACTTGTCTGTAAATCACGCTCAAGGGGGCCAGGGCCGGAACCCGAAAGCCTTTGTGGTTTCAAAGCGCTGTTTATCCGGGGCCAACCCGGTCTGATTTTTCATTACTTCATTTTGTGGATATCCAATGTCATCCAATAAAACTCTCGCCCTGGCCCTGTGCTTCGCTATCACCGGTTGCGCACAGACTCCACAAAATGACGCAGACGGCGGCAGCTGGTGGCCGTTCGGTTCTTCCGACAAGGTTGCGACCAAAGAGCCGGCGCCGGCCCCGCTGAAACCTGCTGCAACAGCACCCGTCGCCAAGGCTGACAGTGCATCCCCTTGGTACTGGCCGTTCGGTTCCGATGATGCTGCCGACAAAGTGGCCAAGCTGGACGTGAAGCCGGAAGTTAAACCTGAAGCCAAACCGGCCGTTGCAGCCAAGGCTGAAGCCGATGCCGGTGGCAATTGGTGGTGGCCGTTCGGCGGCAAGGAGCAGAGCACCGCCAAAGTCGTGCCGATGCCCGACCCGAAAGTCACCCAGGCCTGGCTCGACGACTACGAACCGCGTCTGCGCGAGGCGATCAAGGACAGCAATCTGAAACTCGAACGCCGTGAAAACGTGCTGGTTGTCACGGCCCCGGTAGAAGGCTCGTTCAACCCTGACCGTCCGGCCATGCTGCTGCCGGTGACCCTCGGCCCGTTCACCCGTGTCGCGAAAATCCTCGAAGTCGATCCAAAGACCGCCGTACTGGTACTCGGTCACAGTGATACGTCGGGCGCCGCACCGGCCAACGTGAAGCTGAGCCAGGAGCGTGCCCAGGCAGTGGCGGCGATCTTCCGTCTCAGCGGTCTGCAGCGTGATCGCCTGATGCTGCGCGGCATGGGTGGCGAGGCTCCGCGCGCCGCCAACGACAGTTCAGAAGGTCGTGCCTTGAACCGTCGCGTCGAGCTGTTGGTGACGCCGGCAAACACCATGGTCGCGTTGCTGAGCAAGTACAACATGCCGGCTCCTGCACCAGTGAAAACTATGGTCGCTGCGCAAGACATCAAGCCAGTGGCCAAGCCTGTGACCCCAGCGCCTGCCGCGAAGAAAGCGGCTGTGCCGGCGACGAAAAAGGCACCGGTCAAGAAAGCGGCTGCCAAGGCTCCAGCCAAAAAAGCAGTGGTGAAAAAGACTGCGCCCGCCAAAGCCGCTGTCGACACCAAGAAAGTCGCTGTCGCCGATGACACAAAGAAGTGATTCGTTAACCAAAAGGAATGCGCCATGACCCGGCCCTTGGCAGATATGCGTCGCGATTACACCCGAGATGGCCTGACCGAGGCGCAAGCCCCGGCCGAGCCGTTCGCGCTGTTCCATCAGTGGTTTGCCGATGCGGTGAAAACCGAACAGGTGCCGGTGGAGGCGAATGCCATGACGCTGGCCACCGTCGATCAGGACGGTCGACCGCATTGCCGCATCCTGCTGCTCAAGGGTTTGGATGAGCAGGGTTTCACCTTCTTCACCAACTACGAAAGCGACAAGGGTCAGCAACTGGCAGCCAATCCATTTGCGGCCATGACGTTCTTCTGGCCAGCCCTGGAGCGCCAGGTGCGTATCGAAGGGAGGGTGGTGAAGGTCACGCCTGAAGAGTCCGACGCCTACTATCAGGTTCGCCCTCTGGGCAGCCGTCTCGGTGCCTGGGCCTCGCCCCAGAGCCAGGTGATTGCTGATCGCGCCGAGCTGGAAGCGCTGCTCAAGAACACCGAGCAACGTTTCAGCGATACCCAGCCTCACTGCCCCGAGCACTGGGGCGGTTATCGTTTGCTACCCGAGCGCATCGAATTCTGGCAGGGCCGACCGAGCCGTCTGCACGATCGCCTCAACTACCGCTTGCAGGGCGCCGACTGGGTTCGTGAACGCCTGGCACCGTAAACAGCCTAGTGAGTGAACCGCTTTTGGTAGGAGCCAGGCTTGCCGGCGAAGGCGCACTTAAGGACGCCTTCGCCGGCAAGCCTGGCTCCTACGTGGTGGTTGGTATCAGGGATAGTTTGCCGCAGCAGCCTCCAGCCACTGAGGCAGGTCCCGCCGCTTGATCTTCTGCGTTTGAGCGTTCGCCAGTTGCTGGAGCATAAAGGCTCTTTTCTGTTCGTCTTTACCCGCCAGTGACAACGCCAGATCGCGGTCCATCCAGCGTTTGATCCGCACGTACAGCCACCAATGGAAGTACAAGCCGGCGACGGTCGTGACAACAATGATGAAGTAATCCATGAAAATCCTTGGGTCAGCGGCGCAGATTTTGTAATTTGACGCTACTGTGTGCTGAGTTCGAAAAAGCGCCTGTATCGGGCCTGAATGAAACCAATTTTATCCGGGTGATGTCGTGACAGGCGTCAAGCTGCGGAGTTTAATGGATACCTGTCCTATGGAGTTTGATGCTATGCGTAAGTCTGTTCTGCTGGTTGCTTCCTTTTCCACGATGGCGATGTTGCTCACTGGCTGCCAATCGAGCCTGACCGGTGACTCCTACTCCCGTGACGAAGCGCGTCGTGTGCAGACGATTCGCATGGGTACCATTGAAGCCCTGCGTCCGGTGAAAATCGAAGGCACCAAAACCCCGATCGGCAGTGCCGCCGGCGCAGTCGTGGGTGGTGTCGGCGGTAGCGCCATCGGTGGCGGTCGCGGCAGTATCGTCGCAGCGGTCATCGGCGCCGTCGCCGGCGGCCTGATGGGCTCGGCTGCCGAAGAAGGCCTGACCCGCACTCAAGGTGTTGAAATCACCGTGCGCGAAGACGATGGCAGCATGCGCGCCTACGTGCAGGAAGTTCAGCCAAACGAAGTGTTCCGTGTGGGTGAGCGGGTGCGGATCGCCACTGTTGATGGTACGAGCCGCGTTGCGCACTAAGCGGAGCGAAGGGTAAAACAAAACCCCGATCAGGTGACTGGTCGGGGTTTTTTGTTTTTTACCAATGATCACGATAGACGAACGAAATCTGATAATCGTAGACGGGGAACTCAATGGCATGTTGAAAATGGGGCTGAAGTATTTTGATCCAGTGTGGAGAGACGTCAAAACCGCCATTATTTATGTTGTTTTTGATTGGTAGCCCTAGTGCTTCAATTACCGAGCCATCACCCCCGAAATCGTTAGATAACTCATTTCCAACGCCTATTTCAGTAGTCTTGTCATACCACTCAAGTCTGATTTTTAGTCCCATCTGAATTTCTTTCTCATATAACCATTGCTTTCATTGTTTTGCGCAAGTGCCCATAAAATATTCCAAACCCTCTGGGAATTGGACGCCCAGAAGCTCTGTTAGCGTCACTACCTGGTTTTCGTTTAAAAGTAACTCTCCAGGTTCCAATTCATTAAGCGATTTTGACTCAATGAGTTGGGCTACTTTTTCATTGAGTTCAGTGCCATCGATATCCAGTTCAAATTGTAAAGAATCGTCCTGTTTATCATCGGGGTAAAAGCCTGTTATTAAAAGGTAACGCATACTTTAGTCCTTAATGTCTTGAGGTTTTTCTGCCAGGTTTTGCAGGTTTTGTTTGCTCGCCTGTAATGTGATTGTACTCACCCAAATGAACTCCCAATTTGTCGTATTTTTCCACGGCGTTACTCTTGTAGTCCCATTCATAAATTCTCCCCTTCCGGTCGACCCAACGGGCTCGCTTCTTTCCACCTCCTTGAACAGATGACTTCGACTTTACTCGGGTTGCATCAGGGAATGCGGGCAGGGTTTTCGGGTGGTCGTAGTAGGTATGATCTCCGGTCTGACTGAGGACTATATAAACCGGCAACACCCCCGAATCCGCCGGAGTACAAGAATGAAATCCTTGTACTCCGGCGGATACACCGGGTTCACGATGATGCTGTCAGCCGCTTTCGTCGGCGGGTAAACCCAGATGTGCGGCGCTTGCGGTGCGGCTTCCAGGGCGGGGATGCCGAGGGTGTTCGAACCGTCCTCGGCCGGTGTCCAGATCAGCTCGATACCATCCCCAAGCTCAGCCACTTGCTGACTGCCACGCAAAGTGAATTGCACGACATCGACCATTTCCCAGTCACGATTTTTGCCGGTGTAGAAACCGTATCCCTTAAGACTGCCGTCAGCCTGCTGCTCGACCCGCAGGCGCACGCGAGTACGTGCCTGTTTGAGGGATCGCAGTTGATCTTCGGTGTAGAGCGAGCTGTCGCCAAGGCTCGACGGTATGACCAGGGCCACCAAGCCTGCCAAGGTGGCTGCAGCGGTGCTGGCGGCGACAGCGGGCAGTGCGGCGAACGCTGAGCCGGCCAAAGCAAAGCTGCCGAAACCCGCCGGAATCGCAGTGCCACTGATTTTCCTGAGCGGCACGACACCGCTTTCATCGGCCTCGCGGGCACCGAGCAGGATCAGTTCGCCGTAATCCTTCAGGCTGTCTGTGGGCACCATCCCTGAGGGATTCGAGTAATCGATGATTGCATCGGGCAGCTTGCAGGACTTGGCAAACACGCATCCCGCGCGGACAACGTCGTCCTTTTTTGCAACGACCTGAAGGCTGTCTTTGAAGGCCTGTTGTCTGGCGAGCATGGCATCGTAGGCGTTTTGCCTGGCATCCCGCTCGGCCAATTCAGTGGCCGTCATGTAGCGGTGAGTGATGTGATGCCCGTCACCTGACGGTGGGTTTTGCACCCGGGGAATGTCCTTGTTGCCAGCCACTGATTGTCCTTTCGCTCGTCCATCGGCAGCCCCCGAAAGAGGGGCTGCACGACGTTAACGAACGTGGCTGATCATGGCTGTAGGACGAATCCTGAATGTCGCTAAGAGGGTTCTCTATCGCTCAGGACGGCAGCGCCGTGCTCTTGCGACTCGCCGCCGCCGTCACCGCATAACCGATCAACGCCGCCAGAATCGAGCCGGTCAGAATCCCCATGCGATCCATCCCGGCGTATTCACTGGCGCCGGGCACGAAGGCCAGGGAGCCGACAAACAGGCTCATGGTGAAACCGATGCCGCAGAGAATGGCCACGCCCAGTATCTGGCCCCAGTTGGCGCCTTGGGGCAGGGCGGCGATGCCGATTTTCACTGCCAGCCAGGTCAGGCCGAACACGCCGACCATCTTGCCCAGCAGCAGGCCGATGGCGATGCCCATCGGCACGTCGTGGGTGAAGCTTTCGACGGTCACGCCGCTCAGGGACAGGCCGGCGTTGGCGAAGGCGAACAGCGGCAGGATGCCGTAGGCCACCCACGGATGCAGGGCATGCTCCAGGGTCAGCAGTGGCGAAGGCTCAGCGTTTTTTGTGCGCAGTGGAATGCAGAAGGCCAGGGTCACACCGGCCAGCGTGGCGTGCACGCCGCTCTTGAGCACGCAGACCCAGAGGATCAGCCCGATGATCATGTAAGGTCCGAGCTTCACCACGCCGAGTCGGTTCATCCCGATCAAGGCCGCGATGCAGGCCGCGGCCAATGCCAGGGACAAGGTCGACAGTGCGCCGGAATAGAAAATCGCGATGATGATGATCGCGCCCAGGTCGTCGATGATCGCCAGGGTCATCAGGAACAGTTTCAGCGACACCGGCACGCGTTTACCCAGCAGGGCCAGTACGCCGAGGGCGAAGGCGATGTCGGTGGCGGTCGGAATGGCCCAGCCACTCAGGGCTGGCGGGTTATCACGATTAAGGAACCAGTAGATCAGCGCCGGCACCACCATGCCGCCAATCGCCGCCGCGCCGGGCAGGACGATCTGCGACGGTTTCGACAGTTGGCCGTCGAGCACTTCGCGTTTCACTTCCAGGCCGATCAGCAGGAAGAACAGGGCCATCAGGCCGTCGTTGATCCACAGTAGCAGCGGTTTGGCGATTTTCAGCGCGCCGATCTGAGCCACCACGGGGGTGTCCAGCAGGCCGCTATAGAGCCACGACAGCGATGAGTTGTTGATGATCAGGGCGAGAGCGGCCGCGGCGATCAATAACAGACCGCTGGCAGCTTCCAACTGAAAGAAACGCGTGAACGTGCTACGCAGAGGCAAGGTCGCTCTCCATCGATGAATTCAAAAGGTGGCACACCCTAACCCGTACCGTTAGTTGTTAAAACAAAAGTTATATTCTTTTTTGTTATATACCGTTACAAGGTGGGCGGTCAGCAAAGGTCTGAGCCTAGCAGTTGCCGGACGTATTGGACCTCAGCTGTATCTGTGCATGAGGTAGGTTCTTTCCTAAGCTTGTGGGCTGAGCCTTGTGACAAGGCCGACTCTTGCCTGATTCAACGAGAAACCATCATGAGCGACAACCGACAGTGGGCTCGCGAAGCCATCCGGATCATCGAAGCCGACTTCCAGCGCAGCGCCGATACCCACCTGATCCCCTTGCCACTGCCGGGGTTGCCGGGCATCGAGTTGTATTTCAAGGATGAGTCGAGCCATCCCACCGGCAGCCTGAAACACCGGCTGGCGCGCTCGTTGTTCCTCTACGCCCTGTGTAACGGCTGGCTCAAACCCGGTGCGCCGGTGATCGAAGCCTCCAGCGGTTCGACGGCGATTTCCGAGGCGTACTTCGCCCGCCTGCTGGGGTTGCCGTTCATTGCGGTGATGCCTGCGACCACGTCCAGGGAAAAGATCGCGCAGATCGCTTTCTACGGTGGCCAGAGCCATCTGGTGGACGATCCGACGCAGATTTACGCCGAGTCCGAACGCCTGGCTCGCGAACACGATGGGCACTTCATCGACCAGTTCACCTACGCCGAGCGCGCCACCGACTGGCGGGCGAACAACAACATTGCCGAATCGATCTTTCAGCAGATGCGCTTCGAGCAGCACCCGGAACCGAGCTGGCTGATTTCTAGCCCCGGCACCGGCGGCACCACCGCGACGCTCGGCCGTTACGTGCGCTATCGCCAGCATTGCACCCGCGTGCTCTGCGCCGATGCCGAGCGTTCGGTGTTCTTCGATTATTACCAGACCGGCGATGCCAGCCTGCGTCTGGATTGCGGGTCACGGATTGAAGGCATTGGTCGGCCGCGAGTGGAAGCGTCGTTCCTGCCCAAGGTGATCGATGCGATGGTCAAAGTGCCGGACGCGTTGTCGCTGGCGGCCATGCATTATCTGGCGCAGCGTTTGGGGCGACGGGTTGGCGGATCGAGCGGGACCAACCTGGTCGGCGCTTTGATGGCGGCGCAACAGATGAAAGCGGCGGGGGAGTCGGGGTCGATCGTGGCGATTTTGTGCGATGGCGGCGAGCGCTATGCCACCACTTATTATGATCAGGCCTGGCTCAAGGCCCAAGGGTATGAGTTGAGTGGGTTGATGGATGCCGTGGCGGCGAGTGTCGAGCGCGGCGAGCCGTTGCCGGCCAGCGTGTTGCGCGCCAATATCTGACGCGATGATCGTTCCCACGCTCTGCGTGGGAATGCCTCACCGGACGCTCTGCGTCCGCTTTTGGGACGCGGAGCGTCCCTGGCTGCATTCCCACGCGGAACGTGGGAACGATCATCTGGGTCAGGCCTCGAGGCCAAGGATGTCTCGGGCCACTGCTTCGGCAATCCGAATCCCGTCGACACCCGCCGATAGAATCCCGCCTGCATAACCCGCGCCTTCGCCGGCCGGGAACAAACCCTTCACGTTCAGGCTCTGCATCGACTCGTTACGGGTAATCCGCAGCGGCGATGACGTGCGCGTCTCGATCCCGGTCAACACCGCATCGTGCAGCGAGTAGCCACGAATCTGCTTCTCGAACGCCGGCAAGGCTTCGCGAATGGCTTCGATGGCGAACGCCGGCAATGCCAAGGCCAAATCGCCCAAGGCAACACCCGGCTTGTAGGACGGCTCGACGCTGCCCAACTCAGTCGACGGCTTGCCTGCGATGAAGTCGCCGACCAATTGCGCCGGTGCTTCGTAATTGCTGCCGCCCAGCACAAAGGCGTGGGATTCCAGGCGTTCCTGCAACTCGATGCCGGCCAGCGGGCCACCTGGATAGTCGACTTCCGGGGTAATCCCGACGACGATCCCGGAGTTGGCGTTGCGCTCGTTACGCGAGTACTGGCTCATGCCGTTGGTGACCACGCGGTTCGGCTCGGAAGTCGCCGCCACCACGGTGCCGCCCGGGCACATGCAGAAGCTGTAGACCGAACGACCGTTCTTGGCGTGGTGCACCAGTTTGTAGTCGGCGGCACCGAGTTTCGGGTGCCCGGCGTATTTGCCCAGGCGCGCGCGGTCGATCAGCGATTGCGGGTGCTCGATGCGAAAACCCACCGAGAACGGCTTGGCTTCCATGTATACGCCACGGCCGTGAAGCATGCGGAAGGTGTCCCGGGCGCTGTGGCCGAGAGCCAGAATCACATGTTTCGAATGGATCTGCTCGCCGCCATTGAGCTCAACGCCGACCAGTTGGCCATCCTCGATCAAGACGTCAGTGACACGCTGCTGGAAGCGCACTTCGCCGCCGAGGGCACGAATCTGCTCACGCATGTTTTCCACTACGCCGGTCAGACGGAACGTACCGATGTGCGGTTTGCTGACATAGAGAATTTCTTCCGGCGCACCTGCTTTTACGAACTCGTGCAAGACTTTGCGCCCGATGAATTTCGGGTCCTTGATCTGGCTGTAGAGCTTGCCGTCGGAGAACGTACCCGCGCCGCCTTCACCGAATTGCACGTTGGATTCGGGGTTGAGCACGCTTTTACGCCATAGGCCCCAGGTGTCCTTGGTGCGTTGACGCACTTCGGTGCCGCGTTCGAGGATGATCGGCTTGAAGCCCATCTGCGCCAGCAGCAGCCCGGCGAAAATCCCGCACGGGCCGAAACCCACGACGACAGGACGTTGCTCAAGATCAGCCGGCGCCTGGCCGACCACTTTGTAGTTGACATCCGGCGCCACGTTGACGTTACGGTCATCGGCGAATGTGTGCAGCACCGACGCCTCATCGCGAACGTTGAGGTCAATGGTGTAGATGAAGCACAGTTCGGAGGACTTTTTGCGCGCATCGTAGCTGCGCTTGAACAAGGTGAAATCGAGCAGGTCATCACTGGCGATGCCCAGGCGCTGCACGATGGCAGGGCGCAGGTCTTCTTCGGGATGGTCGATCGGCAACTTGAGTTCGGTGATTCGTAACATGACGGGATCCGGTTCGCGGGGCGCACAACTGCGCCAAGGCGTTTGAAGCCCGCGATTATAAGCCTCAAAGGATGATTCCCGTGAGGCAAAAACGATCAGTCGTTACGCGATCCGCCGAAATACCCACAGCCGCGTTGCACCTGACCATCGATGCGCAGTTCGGCGCTCATGTGCTGCACGCTGCCGGTGCTGCTGTCGACGCAGCGTTGCGGCGCGACCCAGAGCTCGATGCGTTGATTATTGGCTTCGGTGCTCAGGTTGAAACGGCCATCGCCCAGTTGCTCTTCAACGTACGGCAGGGCCAAGGGCGGCTGGCCGGCGCGGTCGATGACCATGCCTTTGCCGCTGACTTTGACGTTCCATTCAGGGCCATGGCCGGCGGCACGCAGAGTCAGTTGTTTGAAATTGGGATCGTCGCACGCTGTGCCTGAGCGCTCGACGCGGTACAGCTGCGCCAGATCGAGCCGGCTATCGGCACCACTGGCAACGATCTGGCCGCGCACGTCGGCAAACAATTTGCCCTGATCATCGGCCAGGGTCGCGGCCTCTTGCAGGACGCTGGTGCCGCCGGTGTCGTTGACCACATAACTGCGCTGCTCATTGCACGGCTGGAACAGCAACTTGCCGTCGGCCGCCGTTAACTGGCCCTGCATGCGGGTCTGGCCCACATGGGAAGCACTTTCGCGCGAGCCATCAAACAACTGGCAGGCGGCGAACAGCGGAAGCAGGGCAACCAGCACTAAGGAACGGGCAACACGCATCTTTGAGTCTCCTGACAAGTGTCGCCACGTTACTCAGCCTGACCGTTCATCACAACCCTGTAATGTCCTCTGTAGGACCCGGCTTGCCGGCGAAGGCGTTTTCATCGGTGCTGCATGCCGTGAGGCCGCCTTCGCTGGCAAGCCAGCTCCTACGGGGCGTGTTCGATTTAGCCGACATGGTAGGTCTGGCCGGTCTGTAAGCCTTCCACGCTTTTGGCGTAGGCCAGCGCCACTTCGGCGGCGGGCACCGGTTTGAAACCACGGAAGTACGGGGCATAGCTGCCCATGGCTTCGACCAGCACGTTCGGGCTGACCGAGTTGATGCGCAGACCGCGTGGCAGTTCGATCGCCGCTGCACGGACGAAGCTGTCCAGAGCGCCGTTGACCAGGGAGGCCGAGCTGCCGGTACGAATCGGATCGTGGCTGAGGATGCCGGTGGTGAAGGTGAATGATGCACCGTCATTGGCGAATTCCCGGCCGATCAGCAGCAAGTTGACCTGGCCCATCAGCTTGTCCCGCAAGCCGAGCTCGAAGTCTTGTTCGGTCATGGTGGCCAGCGGCACGAAGTTGACGCTGCCGGCGGCGCATATCAGCGCATCGAAGTTGCCGGTCTGTTCGAACAGTTTTCGGATCGAGGCGCTGTCACTGATGTCGACCTGAAACTCACCGCTTTTACGGCCAATACGGATGATTTCGTGGCGCTGGGACAGTTCATGGTCAATCGCCGAACCGACGGTGCCAGAGGCGCCAATCAAAAGAATTTTCATCGTGCTGTACCTGAATGGGTTGGATTTAAATTTAAGTTTAGAGTGGTTTTTTCCATTGATAAGCGGGCTAATAGGCAACCTTTGGTTTTCAAATGGAAACAATCCGATGAGCGAAATGGACGACCTCGCGGCATTCGCGGTGTTGATCGAGGCAGGCAGTTTCACCCTGGCGGCGCAGCAACTGGGTTGCAGCAAAGGGCAACTCTCCAAGCGCATCAGCCTGCTGGAAACGCGGTTTTGCGTGGTGTTGCTACAACGCACCACGCGCCGGTTGAGCCTGACGGCGGCGGGTGCGGCGCTGCTGCCGCAAGCTCAGGCACTGGTGATTCAAGTCGAGCGCGCGCGTCAGGCTTTGGCGCGGTTGAAAGACGACATGGCCGGCCCGGTGCGGATGACGGTTCCGGTATCGTTGGGGGAAACGTTCTTTGACGGCGCGTTGCTGGAGTTTTCCCGGCAGTACCCCGAGGTGCAGATCGAACTGGAGCTCAACAATAACTACCGTGACCTGTCCCGGGACGGTTTCGATCTGGCGATCCGCTCGGAAGTGGCCAACGACGAACGCCTGGTCGCCCGACCGCTGCTGGCCTGGCATGAGATGACCTGCGCCAGCCCCGCGTATCTTGAGCGATTCGGTGAACCACTGACGCCTCAGGCACTGGCGGAACACCGCTGCCTGCTCAACAGCCATTACAGCGGTCGCGAAGAATGGCTCTATCACCAACAGCACGAGTTACTGCGGGTGCGAGTGTCAGGGCCGTTCGCCAGCAACCACTACAACCTCTTGAAGAAAGCTGCATTGGCCAGTGCGGGCGTTGCGCGTTTGCCGTCCTATTTGTTGCAAGAGGAATTGGCTGATGGGCGTTTGAGATGGCTCCTGCGCGATTATCAGACTCGCAGCATGCCGATGTACCTGGTGCACCCGTATCAGGGCGGTTTGCCGAAGCGTACCCAAGTGCTGGCGGATTATTTGATCGGTTGGTTCAAGCGCAGTGGTGAGGCATTGGATCGACTTCAACGATGACGTGTCACTACGCAACTCCTGTAGGAGCGAGCTTGCTCGCGAATGCAATCTGATATTCAACTTTGATGGTGACTGATCCACCGCTATCGCGAGCAAGCTCGCTCCTACATTGGATCTTCATCGTCTGGGGTTATGAGGTCGCGTCAGTGGGCGTAACGCTTGGCAATCAGATGATCGATCGACAACTTGCCCGGCCCGGTCGCCATCAAGTACAGCAACACCGCAGCCCAGGTGCCGTGGGTTGGATAGGCATCTGGGTACACGAACAGCTGAATAGTCAGCGTCATACTCAGCAGTGCCAACGCCGAAAAACGTGTGGCGAAGCCGATCAGAATCAGAGCCGGAAAGAAATGCTCAGCGAAGGCCGCCAGGTGCGCCGCCAGTTCCGGGGAGAGCAATGGCAGCTGATATTCACTCTGGAACAACGGGATGGTCGAGTCCGCCAGCCTTGGTACGCCGATTTGAAACGTGCCGTCGATCAAGTCGATGGCCAGGCCTTCCACCTTGGTTTGCCCGGACTTCCAGAACACCGCGGCAATGGAAAAACGCGCGATAAAAGCGATCAGGCTGTGGGGTATTTTTTCCAGCAGCGCGATGGCGCGGGTGATGGGGTTCTGATGGAGGTTCATGGCGATACCTCGTGGTGTAAATGGGTAATGACGTTGTGGCTGATCAGCAGCGCCAAGGTTTGACTGAGATCGAAGGCGGGCGCTGTCTCTAACGCTTGGGTCAGCGATTGGCCGTCTCGCAGGTTCTGTATGAAGGTGCTGGCGCCGTGGTCGATGGCAAAGACCTCAACCTCCAGATCGTTGCGCAAAACCAGCGCGTTTTGCCCGTGGTCGAGGTCGATCCCGGCCAGCGTCGCGTCCTGTTGATGCGCCGCCCAGATCGAGACCACGGAAAAAGCTGAAGTCAGCAGATTCAAGGAGGGATGGAGCCCGGCCGTCAGTTCGCTCAGCGCCTGCGGGTCTGACAGCGCGGCAGCGATCTGCGCATGGCTCAAGGGTTGCGCGTCGGCGGCGTGATAAGCCTGAATGCGCAACCGCTCCAGCCGCGCCACGTCGGCCAGATAAGGCACGCTGGCTGCTGGTTCAAAACGGTCGATGAACTCGGCGAAGTCCTTGCCGTAGTCGTTGATGAGTGGGCCTTGAGGCGGGTAACTCCGCACATACAGCCCCGCCATCGCCCGAAAGAACTCATCGCCCACCAACTGCGAAACCACGGGATAACTGTCGGCCAGGGCATTGATCAGCGAGCTCTGCACATTGTTGCGATACACCGCGAAACGACTGGCGGAATCGGCACCGTTGGCACTGAACAAGCCCTCGGGGCAGGGCCATTGTGGATCGAGCAGGGCGGCGGCAAAAGCGGCTTGAGTACTCATCGCCGACCCCCTGTGCGGTGCAGCAACTCATCGGCCTGACGGGCTTCGGCGTGCAGCACGCTGAAGGCCGGTATTCGGTTGTCGCGCTCGATCAATGTGGCGATCGGCCCGACTCGATCCAGCACTTGCCGGTACAGCGTCCAAACCGCGTTATCGATGGGCGCACCGTGATCGTCGATCAGCAGACGGTCGCCGAGGCTGTCGGTGTCTTCGGCAAACCCGGCCAGATGAATCTCTCCCACTGCGTGCAGCGGCAGTGCGTCGATGTAGGCCAGCGGATCTCTTTGATGATTGATGCAGGAGACGTAGATATTGTTGACGTCCAGCAGCAGGCCGCAGCCGGTGCGGCGAATGACTTCGCTGATGAAGTCGGCTTCATCGATTGTCGAGCGCTGGAACGCCAGATACGTCGCCGGGTTCTCCAGCAGCATCGAGCGATTGAGGGTGCTCTGCACCTGATCGATGTGCTCGCAGACGCGGTTCAGCGTCGGCGCATCGTAGGCCAGAGGCAGCAGGTCATTGAGAAACACCGTGCCATGGCTGGACCAGGCCAGGTGTTCGGAAAAGGACTGGGGTTGATAGCGTTCGATCAGCGCGGCAAGCCTTTTCAGGTGCTGACTATCCAGTGGGCCTTCGGCACCAATGGACAGGCCAACGCCGTGCAGCGACAGCGGATACTGCTCGCGAATCAACCCCAGAAAATGATGAAACGGGCCGCCGGCCACCATGTAATTTTCGGCGTGGACTTCGAAGAAACCGATGTCCGGTTGTGCACCGAGCACTTCACGAAAGTGCTCGGTCTTGAGCCCCAGCCCGGAGCGGGGCGGGAGCCCGGAAGATAAATAGCTCATGGTCGACACTCAGGCTGGGTTCTGATTACGACTTGGCCTTGTAGGCTTCCAACTGGCCGAAACCGGTTGGCGAGGTTTTGCTCATCGTGGTGGTGCAGGTGCCTTTAGGCACCAGTTTGAAAGCATTTGGCTGGTAGTCGGTTTTTGCCGTGCCAGCGCAAGTGGTGCCAGAGCCTGCGGCGCAATCGTTGTGGCCTTTCATGGCCACGCCGAAGCATTTTTCCATGTTGGCGTCAGCGGCATGGGCAGTGGAGACAGCGGCGATGCTCAGGGCAGAACCGAGGGCCAGAACCAGGGCGGTGGCGGACAGGGTTCGGGTGGTAGCAGTCATGATGTTTCTCCGAAATTGAGCTTGGATTGGCAAACGTTTGTGCTTGCTTACTGCTCTAGAGAAACGACAGGGCGATGCGTTACAGCTCACCACAAAACTTTTTGTTTCACTGATCATTCCCACGCAGAGCGTGGGAACGATCGGCAACCCCCTGTGGGAGCGAGCCTGCTCGCGATGGCGGTATGACAGTGGGCATCTACTACGCCGGTAACACGGTCAGGCAACGCTGATTTTATTGACGCCGGTGATCTGGCCATTCCAGATCATCTCGTAGTGGGCTGTTTGAATGACTGAAGAGACGGGGCTGGGGGTCATCAGCGCCCAGCAGTAGTTGCCAGGCATACGCACAGAGTTGTATCGCAGACCAAAGTACCCTGCCTCCTTGACTGCCTTTCCCAAACGATGGGAGTGCGTGTAATCGACGGGATCGTAGATCGGATCGTTCATCGGAATGGAGACGGCATCCCTCATGGCTTCGTCAACGAACGTGCAGGATAAACCCCGGAAAACGAACCTCTCGTAATTGAGGCCCTGAACTTTCGACCAATACTGATTCTGATGATATTGCACCTCAGCCAGCGCGGTTTCCATCGAGGCAGCCAAGTACAGCACACCGAAACTGCCATCGCTGAAACGCGAACCCGCTGGGTTGACGTGAGTGAAAGGCGCTGTCGCGTAAGAGCACCCAGGGATGCCAAAGGGAATCTGTGCACGCGGTATCAGCTCAAGCCGACCGACCTCATTTTGCAGCCGCGGATTGGTGAGGGCCTGTATCTGAAACAGAACATCAAATTCGTCCGCGTCCGCCACATCGTCAAACAACGCAATGGGCGGAAACTTTGAATTGACCAATCGGTAGGCCTGCAACTGTTCACCGGCCAATGCTGGCAGTTGGCTCACCATTACCATTGTGCGCCTCGCAGCATGTCGATCCGCCGAAACGTCTCGTACAGGGAAATCATGTCCCCCTGGGACATGATGTCGAGCGGGGTACGGCCATTGAAGAACTCGTTTTCGTTCGCCATCGCCGCAAAACCATAGACGTTCTCAGGGTTATCAAAAACAAGGCGCAGAGTGGCGTGGATGTTGAGAATAAAACTGATGCGCTGCATCTGGTCTGAATCCAGGCTTACGGACCAGTCGGGATCGCGCTGCTTGGCCCGTGAGTACGTACTGCGGGAAATGCGCAGGATACGACAAGCCTGATCGCTCGACGCCTGCCACTTTTCGAGTATGCCTACAGCGGCTCGCAAGCCAGTCACGCACTGGTCTTTGGTGAATCCTTGAGCTTGGGAGATTGCTGTCATGGTGGTCACTTCGAGTTGGTCTACGGATACAAATATATTGATAATGTATCTGTAGATCAAGCTAGCAATTGAGCATGGCGTTCACGGCATCTGTAGGAGCTGGCTTGCCAGCGAAGGCGGCTTCACGTCATGCAGCGCCGATGAAAACGCCTTCGCCGGCAAGCCGGCTCCTATGGGATCGGTGTCGTTTTAGTCGACCGATTGAGAATTCCAGAAATCATAAAAAAACGGCCCGAAGGCCGTTTTCTTGTTTACCACAATCGCTCAACCACCCAGGTACGCCTCGCGTACTTTCGGGTCGGTCAGCAGCGCTTCACCGGTACCTTGCATCACCACACGGCCGTTTTCCAGCACGTAGGCACGGTCAGCGATTTTCAGGGCCTGGTTGGCGTTCTGCTCCACCAGAAACACCGTCACACCGTCCTTGCGCAGCTGTTCGATGATGTCGAAGATCTGCTGGATGATGATCGGTGCCAGGCCCAGCGAAGGCTCGTCGAGCAGCAACAGCTTGGGCTTGCTCATCAGCGCACGGCCGATGGCGAGCATTTGCTGTTCGCCGCCAGACATGGTGCCGCCGCGTTGGGCGAAGCGTTCTTTCAAACGTGGGAAAAGTCCGAGGACCTTGTCCATCTGTTCCTGATAATCGCCCTTGTCGGTGAAGAATCCGCCCATGGCGAGGTTCTCTTCCACGGTCAGACGGGCAAACACCCGACGACCTTCCGGAACCACGGCGATGCTTTTACGCATGATGTGCGACGAGTCCTGGCCGACGAGCTCCTCGCCCATGTAGCGGATGCTGCCGCTGTGGGCTTGCGGCGAACCGCAGAGGGTCATCAGCAGGGTCGACTTGCCGGCACCGTTGGCGCCGATCAGGGTCACGATCTCACCCTGGCGGACTTCGACGTTGACGCTGTGCAGCGCCTGGATCTTGCCGTAGAAGGTGGAAACGTTTTCGAACTGCAGCATTTACGCTTCCCCCAGGTAGGCTTTGATCACTTCAGGATTGTCGCGGATCTGTTCCGGCGTGCCGTCGGCCAGAGGCGTGCCCTGGTTGATCACGACGATGTGGTCGGAAATGCTCATGACCAGTTTCATGTCGTGTTCGATCAGCAGCACGGTAACGTTGTGCTCTTCACGCAGCATGCCGATCAGCGCCTTGAGGTCTTCGGTTTCCTTCGGGTTCAGGCCGGCGGCCGGTTCGTCGAGCATGATGATCCGTGGGCGGGTCATCATGCAGCGGGCGATTTCCAGGCGACGTTGCTGACCGTAGGCCAGGGTGCCGGCCGGACGGTTGGCGAACGCCTTGAGGTTGACCTTTTCCAGCCAGTACTCGGCGTATTCCATGGCCTCGCGTTCGCTTCTGCGGAACGCCGGGGTCTTGAACAGGCCAGCCAGGAAGTTGGTGTTCAGGTGACGGTGCTGGGCGATCAAGAGGTTCTCGACCGCGGTCATGTCCTTGAACAACCGCACGTTCTGGAAGGTGCGCACCACGCCTTTGAGGGCGATCTTGTGGCCGGGCAGGCCTTCGATCGCTTCGCCATCCAGCAGGATGCTGCCGCCGCTCGGTTTGTAGAAACCGGTCAGGCAGTTGAACACAGTGGTTTTGCCGGCGCCGTTGGGGCCGATCAGTGCCACGACCTGTTTTTCCTTCACGCTCAGGGCTACGCCGTTGACCGCGAGCAAGCCGCCGAAGCGCATGCTCAGATTTTCTACTTTCAGGATCTCACGGCTCATTTGCGCAGCTCCATGTGAGGGCGTTGCATCGGCAGCAGACCTTGAGGACGCCAGATCATCATCAGCACCATCAAGGCGCCGAACATCAACATGCGGTATTCACTGAACTCACGCATCATTTCCGGCAACAGGATCATCACCGTGGCGGCGAGGACGACGCCCAGTTGCGAGCCCATGCCGCCCAGCACCACGATGGCGAGGATGGTCGCCGACTCGATGAAGGTGAAGGACTCCGGTGTCACCAGGCCTTGGCGCGCGGCGAAGAAGCTACCGGCGAAACCGGCGAACGCAGCACCGAGGGTGAAGGCCGACAGCTTGATGACCGTGGGATTGAGACCCAATGCACGGCAGGCGATTTCGTCTTCACGCAACGCTTCCCAGGCGCGGCCCAGGGGCATGCGCAGCAGACGGTTGATGACGAACAGGGCGAACAGCGACAACAACACCGCGATCAGGTAAAGGAAGATCACCTTGTTTACCGGGTTGTAGGTCAGGCCGAAGTACTCGTGGAAGGTCTGCAGTCCGTCTGCGGCAGTTCTATCGAAGGTCAGTCCGAAAAGCGTTGGCTTGGGAATGTTGCTGATGCCGTTCGGACCGCCGGTGAGGTCGGTCAGGTTGCGCAGGAACAGACGGATGATTTCACCGAAACCCAGGGTCACGATCGCCAGGTAATCACCGCGCAAACGCAACACCGGGAAACCGAGCAGGAAGCCGAAGGTGGCCGCCATCATCCCGGCGATCGGTAGGCAGATCCAGAAGCTCAGGCCGTAGTAGTGCGACAGCAACGCGTAGCTGTAGGCGCCCACGGCGTAGAAGCCGACGTAACCGAGGTCGAGCAGGCCGGCCAGGCCGACCACAATGTTCAGGCCGAGGCCGAGCATCACGTAGATCAGCACCAGCGTGGCGATATCCACCGCGCCGCGGGAGCCGAAGAACGGCCAGACCAGCGCACCGATGATCAACGCGATGATGATCCAGCGCTGGGTGGTCGGCAGGGTCAGGAAGGTACTGGCCTTGGCCGGCATCACCGGCAGGTTGGGCGAGGCTTTCCACGCCGAGCTGATCTGCTGGTCGAACAGCACCCGCAAGAACATCAGCACCGAACACACGGCGATGGTGATCAGCGTGGCGTTGCTGGTGCCATGGACTTCGAGGTTGATGCCGACAATGGTCAGTTTCAGACCCAGTACCGGGTAGGCAACAGCCCACACCAGCAAGGCGCTGAACAACGCCTGTTTAAGATTCCTAGTCATACTTTCTCAACCTCCGGACGGCCCAACAGGCCGGTTGGCCGGAACAACAACACCAGGACCAATAGGCCGAACGCCACGACGTCCTTGTACTGGTCGCCGAAGATATCGGCACCAAAGGCTTCCGCCACCCCAAGCACCAGCCCGCCGAGCATCGCGCCGGGGATGCTGCCGATACCGCCCAGTACTGCTGCGGTGAAGGCCTTGAGGCCGACCAGGAAACCGGCGTTCGGGTTGATCACGCCGTATTGCATGCTCAGCAGCACGGCCGCGATGGCCGCCAGTGCGGCACCAATGACGAAGGTCAGGGCGATGATGTTGTTGGTGTTGATACCCAAGAGGTTGGCCATCTTGATGTCTTCGGCACAGGCGCGGCAGGCGCGACCCAGGCGAGAGCGGGAGATGAACAGCGTCAGGCCGAGCATGGCGACCAGGGTCACCACGAACACCACGATTTGCATGTAGGAAATCAGCACTTCATGTGCGCCACCTGGCCCGATGGCAAAGTTGCCAGGGATCAGGTTGGAGATGGATTTGTCCTTGGAGTCTTGCGCCAGCAGAACCGTGTTCTGCAGGAAGATCGACATGCCGATGGCAGAGATCAGCGGGATCAGACGGTTGCTGCCGCGCAGGGGGCGGTAGGCGATCCGTTCGATGCTGTAACCGTAGGCACTGGTAACGACGATGGTCGCGATGAAAGCCGCGGTCATCAACAGCGGGACACTGTCGAGTCCCAGCATGGCCAGCCCGGCGATGGCGATGAACGCCACGTAAGAGCCGATCATGTACACCTCGCCGTGGGCGAAGTTGATCATTCCAATGATGCCGTAAACCATCGTATAGCCGATGGCGATCAGGGCATACGTGCTGCCAACGGTCAAACCGTTAACCAGCTGTTGGAAGAAGTGATAGATGTCAGGCATTACAGCGCTCCTAAAAACCTGATACGCATTTCACTGGTGGAGTCATTTTCCCGCTCGAGCCCCGTGGATCTGCATCCACTTCGAATTCGAGGTTTGCCAGCGAACCGCTGATGACGGTTTTGAGATTTTCAGGTGGGGAGGCTGGCGGATCACGCCAGCGCGGCCCAATACGTTCGTAAAATAAAGCCCACGGCACGCCGTGGGCTTTATTGGCAGTCAGTCAGGCCAAGGCCTTACTGAGGCGAAACTTCAGTTTTAGGTTTGCCGAAATGCCACTGGTAAACCACGAATTTGAAGTCTTTCAGGTCGCCCTTTTCGTCGAAAGACAGGTCGCCGGTCGGGGTTTTGAACGTACCTTTGTGGATAGCTTCAGCCACTTTGGCAGTGTCTTCGCTCTTGGCGGCCTTGATGCCATCTGCGATGACTTGCACAGCCGAGTAGGCCGGGAACACGAACGGACCGCTCGGGTCTTCTTTCTTGGCTTTGAACGCGTCAGCCAAGGCGATGTTGGCCGGATCCTGGTCGAAGGATTTCGGCAGGGTCACCAGCAGGCCTTCGGAAGATTCCTTGGCGATCTGCGAAATGGAGTCATTACCCACGCCTTCCGGACCCATGAACTTGGCTTTCAGGCCTTTTTCCTGGGATTGACGCAGGATCAGACCCAGTTCCGGGTGGTAGCCGCCGTAGTAGACGAAGTCGACGTTGGCTTGCTTGAGCTTGGCGATCATCGAGGAGAAATCTTTATCGCCGGCGTTGATGCCTTCGAACACGGCAACCTTGACGCCTTTGCCTTCCAGGGTTTTCTTCACGGCGCTGGCGATGCCTTCACCGTATTGCTGTTTGTCGTGCAGAACGGCAACGATTTTCGGTTTGACGTGATCGGCGATGTAGTTACCGGCGGCAGGGCCTTGGGCGCTGTCCAGACCGATGGTACGGAACACCATTTTATAACCACGAGAAGTGATGTCCGGGCTGGTAGCAGCCGGGGTGATCATGATCACGCCTTCGTCTTCGTAGATGTCGGACGCCGGTTGAGTGGAGCTGGAGCACAGGTGACCGACCACGAACTTGACGCCGTCGTTGACGACTTTGTTCGCGACAGCCACCGCTTGTTTTGGATCGCAAGCATCGTCGTATTCAACCGCGACGAGCTTCTTGCCGTCGACGCCGCCCTTGGCGTTGATTTGTTCGATGGCCATTTTGGAGCCACTGAACTGCATGTCGCCGTATTGGGCTACAGGGCCGGTTTTAGGGCCGGCGATACCGATCTTGATGGTGTCAGCGGCGAACGAATGGCTGGCAACCCCGGCCAGAACCATAGCGGCAAACAGTTTTGAAATCTGCTTAGTAGCCTTAGTCATAGTGCTCCACTCTTACTGTTGTAGTTTTTATAGTCCTGGCGCCGTAGCAGCAGAACCGGGTCAGATATCTTTCGATACCCTCCGGAAAATGCCCCCGGCAACTGTACCGGTACAGTGTAGAGCGCCGATTGTTAGCCTGGGAAGCTGGCGCCAGGGGGCAAAACCTGAGGGTGTCGCTTTATTGAAAGAAAAAGACAGAATCACGGCGGGATGTTAGCTGGCTAATACTTGATTCAGCAGCATTCCTTGGCTTTTCCTGCGTTTTTCAATCGGTAACGCAATTGCATCCGGGTTTTTCTGGCGCATTACCGACGTTATCATTCACGTCGGATTTCTTTTGCGGACAGGACCCATGACTCAAGACGCTAGCACCCTCTATGCCAAACTGCTTGGTGAAACCGCATCTATTACCTGGAAAGAGTTGGAGCCGTTCTTCGCCAAGGGTGCCCTATTGTGGGTCGACCCAAGCCTGGATTTGATCGCTGCGGCAGAAGCGGTGGCAACTGATGAAGGCGAGAAAGTCGCTGCCTGGCTGGCCGCCGACAAGGTCGCCAAGCTGTCTGAAACACGGGCGCTCGATCTTTTTGAACGCGATCCCGAACTTTGGGCGGTGGTTGTTTCACCGTGGATTCTGATCCAGGAAAGGGCGACGAACTGAGCGCTCGCACTAAATTGGTGCGTTGCTTTGTCGGTTAAAAGTGTGTAGCCGAGTAGCGTGATGGCATGTTGCCGTAGAGAAAGGCCACAGAAGGATCTTGGCGAGGGTGACGTAAACGTAACGGGAACAGTTTATTGAGCAGCCGATTGGCTGCTTAATTGTGATCGTTCCCACGCTCCGCGTGGGAACGATCGACAGTAGGTGGGTCAAGCAGTCTTGCCGGTGTGGTTATTCAAAGAAATAACCTTGGTTTTGCCAATCCGGTGACGGTAAATCTCGCGCAGATACTTGATCGCCTTCTTCACACAATCCCGAGAGAGGCGGATGTCGTTGATCGAGACAAACTTATCCTTGTCGTTGATCAGCTCACGGTACTTCTTCTCGTACATCGGTTTGATCGCGTACCAGTTGGTATCGAGAATTTTCGCCGGGTTTTCGAATTCATTGAGCAGCTCGTCGATGCGGTTTTCGTCGAAGTCTTCATTGATGATGAAGTCCAGGATCGAGTTGTCCAGGGTCTCGTCGAAGCGATACGGGTTTTTCGCAAAGCAGCGCTTGATGAAGGCCACGATCAGGGTCAGGAAGTCGTCCGACAGGCACGGGCTCTTGGCGATCAGGGTGGTCAGCGACAGGTTGGCCGAGGCGCCGATCACCAGCGCATAACGCTTGAGGGTGGTGTTGGGGAACAGGCTGTTGAGATGGGTCTTCAACCGGTTCAGGTCCATGTAGGACAGCTTGTAGTCCTTGGGCAGCGACACAATCGACACCACCGACGAGCAATTCTTGAAGAAGTGCAGGTCATGCAATGCGGCCGCGTCATAGCCCGAATTCTTGTACTGCTCAAGCGACGCCCGATAACGCTTGGACTCGATCGGCAGCAGGCTGATGCCTTCGATGGCCTGGGTGACCTTGTTGAAGTGCGGCAGGTCGATGGAGCGGAAGAACAGGTCGTCGATGTTCAGGCGCTGTGGCTCTTTCTCGAACACCTTGAACTTGTCGCTGTTCGGCGGCGGGGTTTCCGGTACCACGGATTCGGCGTAGGCAATCGCCACCGGGCCGGCCAGGCTCATGAACAGGTCGTTGGCGTCCAGGCGAATGGTTTCGCCGATGTCGATGCCGGCGCGACGGAAATAGTTCTGATCGTAGTCGGTGGTCACCGCCTGCGCCGTCAGAATGTTGAAGATCTGCTGTGAGATGTACTGGTTGGCGTGCTTTTCCATGGCATTGACATCAATGTTCTGGATATTGCCGTCATCGCTTTCTTCGGCATAACGCATGATGTCGTTGGAGATCAGCATCATCGCGTTCCATGGGCGAATACGGCCCATGACGCTGGCTTCGCTGCTGTCTTCATTGGCGAAGTTGTAGGAGAAGTCCCACTCTTCCGACAGGTATTTGCACAGCAGGCGGCCGGCGTTGATGTGCAGCGCCTCGGACATTTCGCTGCGGTGATCGGAAATGTTCGGCAGTACGCAAATGCCGCTGGTGAAGATCGGCTCGAAGACGAAGGAATGACCGCTCTTGCTGTCGTGCTCGTCCATCGGTTTGGTGTCGAACGTCTTGTTCATGTACGAGTGCTGCTGGGCCAGGCCGAATTCCGAGGCCATGCCCGAACCGGTACCGCCGCCGGCACTGAAGATCGAGAAATACAGGCGCGATTGGTTAGCCTTGATCCCGCAGCTGTCGATCAGGTACGAGTGAATCATCTTCCAGTCAGGGCTGGAGAATCGCTGGGTATCCTTGTTCAGGATGATCTTGGCCAGGTACTGGCCGAGGATCGGCGCGTTACCGGCGCCACCGGCGTGGACTTCCGACAAGTCCATGATTTTCATTTTGCTGTAGTCGCGTAAAAAGCCGCTTTTTTCGCCCTTGCGCGAGAAGCGGATGCGACCGGCGATGTCCTTGTCCAGATCGCCGAGCATCACCAACGGCTCAACCAGAAACACCGGTTTAGTGGCCTTGTTCGTCCCTAGGCGCAGGTTATTGCGAATCCACTGCGCCGGGCTGTAGCCCTTTTCGGCGTAGCGTTTGTCCGGCGACAGACGGTCTTCGTTGTTGAATTCGTTGAGATAGAACTTGCGGGCGTTGTACACCAATTCCGCCACGTCCAACGCGATGTTCGAACCACAACGGCCCAGGCCGATCAGGCATACCGATGGGAATTCCTGATCGCTGTGCTGTTCGTTGTCGCCTTCCAGATGCGGTGGGCGCGGGAATACCAGGTCGCGCAAGCCGTCGAGATTGTCGAGGATGCGGTCGGTATTGGTTTCGGTGAAGTACAGGTATTGCTGAGTCGCCAGCGGACGCGACGGGGTCAATGGCTTCGACGATGAGGGGCTGTTCGCCGCGGGGCTCAGGGTCAGGTCGGATACCGCGGTGGCCGGATTGTTTTTAGAAGTCATTGTGCGCCATATACCTGGAGTGGTCGGCTCGGCGACAAGGTGTCATCGAGTCATCACGGAATGGATCTCGCGTCTTTTTGCAGCGCGAAGGTGACCCAAGCGTCAGGGCCTGGGCCTGAGCGTCGCTCGGGGGAATCCTTTCCTTAATCATGATGAATCGGCCAATATTCGATGATCTTTAATCAAAAGGAGGCTAAATGATGGCAACGTTAGCTTCGCTGGATTTGCCGGAGTCGGCTGGATTCCGGTCAGCGGATTGGCCGCACAACTGATGCGCCTCCATGGGGGGCAGAGGTTTCTGGAAAAGGATCCGTCGACGCTAGTGCAGCTATACCGCGAGCCAGACTCAGAGGATTGATGGTGTGCATGTGCTTGCGCTGGTTGATTTCAGCCAGCACCGGACGCAGTTCGGCCAGCGGCACCGGACGGCTGAGCAGGTAGCCCTGAACGAAATCGCAGCCGTGGCGTTCGAGAAAGTCGTATTGCTCGAAGGTTTCGACGCCTTCGGTGACGACCTGCAAATGCAGGGTATGGGCCATGACGATAATGGCCTGGACGATTTCCATGTCCTGAGTCGCCTTGGGGATGTCCTGAATGAACGAGCGATCGATCTTCAGCGTGTTCAATGGCAGGCGCCTGAGGTAGGCCAGGGATGAATAGCCGGTGCCGAAGTCATCGATCGACAACGAAATGCCGAGGGCGCGAATCTGCCGCAGCAATACCAGAGTGTTGGTGATATTGCCCATTAGCGCATTCTCGGTCACTTCCAGTTCCAGCCGGTGTGGCGCCACCCCGAAGACGTGCAGGGCATGTTCGATTTCATTGGCCAGTTCTTCTCGCGCCAGGTTCAGGGGCGAGCAATTCACCGCGATTTTGAGGTCTTCGCAATCGTGGCGGGACAGCTCGCCCAAGTCCTCGCAGGCCTTGCGCAACACCCAGTTGTCCAGTTCGGCGATCAGACCGTTGGCTTCGGCAATGGCGATGAACCGATCCGGGGTGAGCAATCCGTGAACCGGATGTTGCCAGCGAATCAGCGCTTCAAGTTTGGTGACCTGGCCGATTCGCAGGTCATAGATCGGTTGGTAATACAGCATCAACCCGGTGTTTTCACGCAGGGCGTGGCGCAGTTCCTCTTCAAGTTGCAATTCCAGGGTGGCGCGGGTTTTCAGGTTTGAACTGAAAAAATGCAGGGCGTTACGACCGCAGTCTTTGGACTGGTACAGCGCCAGGTCGGCGTTTTTCAGCAGTTCTTCGCAGGTCTTGCCGTCTTCCGGAAACAGGCTGATGCCGATGCTGGTGGTCATGACCATGCGCCGTCCGGACAATTCGATGGGTTCCTTCATTTTCAACATGATGCGCTGGGCCATTTGCCGCGCTTCTTCACGGTCGTACAGGGTGATGAGGATGCAGAATTCATCGCCTCCGAAGCGCGCCACCACGTCTTCGTGACTGCGCACCGAGGCCTTGATGTGGCTGGCCAGCACTTTGAGCAATTCATCGCCGGCATCATGGCCGAGGCTGTCATTGATCCGCTTGAAGTGGTCAATGTCGAGGAACATCACCGCCAGCATGCCGCCTTCGTTGGTTTTCTCGATGAGTTTCTCGGCGAAGATCTGGCTGAAGCCTCGGCGGTTGATCAGGTTAGTCAAGGGGTCGTAATGCGCCACCTGTTGCAGCGACATGCGCGCTTGATCCAGCTGACTGAGCAGGGCGTTGACCCGCTGCAGGTCATGTTCTTTGTGTTGCAGCTTCTTGTCCGCCCATGCAGCGCTGATACTGCTGCCGATGATCAGCAGCGTCATGACTGCCACCGTCAACCCTAGTTGCAGATGATTGTTGTCGCCGGGCAGCGGTTGAAGACTGCCATCGGGCAGTACCAGGCTGAGCGCCGCCATGCCGGTGAAATGCATGCTGACGATGCCGGCCCCGAGCACCAGGCTGGCGGTGTATTTGAGCAGTTGATGAAACAGGCCGGTGCCATCGCGCAAATGACTGGAAATCAACAGGGCAGCCAGGCTGGCACTGATGGCGATCACGATGGAGAGGGCGAACAGCACGGGTTGGTAATAGATCAGTGCATTCGATCGCAGGGCGGCCATCCCCACGTAGTGCATGGTTGCGATGCCCAGGCCAATCCACACCGCGGCCCGCAGGTATTGCCAGAAATTCAGCTGAGGATGGCTGAGGGTACGCATGGCCAGCCATGAGGCGGTCAGGGCGAACAACAGCGAGAGCAGGGTGGTGGGCAGGTGGTAATGGATTTCGATCGGTGCCTGGAACGCCAGCATGCTGATGAAATGCATGGCCCAGATACCGCCTGCCAGACACCCGGCACCGACCCAGCGCCAGAGTCGTTGAGAGGCGGATTTTTCCACATGTCCGACCCGCTCGGTCATGTCCAGCGTGGCGAAGCCGGCCGTGCAGGCCACCAGATAGGCCAGCAACACCAGCAAAGGGTTATGGGTGCAATCGAGTATGACCTGCCCGCTCTCTGGCAGCCCGGTCATGAAATGCAAACCAAGCCACTCCATAGCATGTTCCATCTCTGAGTCATCCTGGCCTGCGCCATGCACGCAGGCGAATGCTTGCAGTATAGAGGCCTTGTATGAAGCGCAAGGGGTGGTGGCACATTAATGCCAATGTTTTTGGAATGGCCTCTAGAGCAATTGGAAATGAATTGTTGAATGGGCCGCGTTGGCTGCCATGGGTGGGTATCAGCTTTACGAATAATTACAGACAGCACTGGTGGGCCTGATTAGATTGACGGTTCCGGGCTCGAATGCGTTGGCAGTGAAGCCCCAATAACAATAAAGAGACGGACCCATGCAGAACTCGACCCAAGCGGCGAATGCCTGGCGCATTCTGTTCCTGCTGTTCCTGGCCAACCTGTTCAACTTCTTCGACCGCACCATTCCGGCGATCATCATCGAGCCGATCCGCATGGAGTGGCACCTCAGCGACTTTCAGTTGGGGATCATCGGGACTGCATTCACTATCGTTTACGCCATTGCCGGCCTGCCCCTGGGGCGCTTGGCCGACACCGGTTCGCGCAGCAAGTTGATGGGCTGGGGCCTGGCGGCATGGAGCGGGCTGACCGCGGTCAACGGTTTGGTGGGCAGCTTCTGGAGCTTTTTGATCGTTCGCATGGGCATCGGCATCGGTGAGGCCAGTTATGCACCGGCCGCCAACTCGCTGATCGGCGATTTGTTCCCGGCTCATCGTCGGGCTCGGGCCATGGGCATTTTCATGCTTGGCCTGCCGCTGGGGTTGCTGCTGGCGTTCTTCACCATCGGCTGGATGGTCAAGGCGTTCGACAGCTGGCGCGCGCCGTTTTTCATCGCGGCGGTGCCGGGGCTGATCCTGGCGGTCTTCATGTTCTTCATCAAAGAGCCAAAACGCGGCGCGGCGGAAAGCGTGCAAGTGTCTCAGGAACGCGTGGACCGGCCGATCCGACGAGTACTGGCAGTGCCGACTTTCCTGTGGCTGGTGATGGCGGGGCTGTGCTTCAACTTCGCCACCTATGCCTGCAATTCGTTTCTGGTGCCGATGCTGCAGCGTTATTTCCTGATGCCATTGCAGGACGCAGCGGTGGCGACCGGGGTGATTGTCGGGGTGACCGGGTTGTTCGGCCTGACGCTTGGCGGCTGGATTGCCGACAAGATTCACCAGCGGGTGGCCAATGGGCGGCTGCTGTTCGCGGCGTTCAGCCTGATCATTTCAACCGTGTGCACCGCCTGGGCGCTGCATGCCGGGCGGATCGAGATTGGGGTATTTGTTGCAGTGTTCAGTCTGGGTTGGTTGTTTGCCTACAACTTCTACACCTGCGTGTACACGGCGATTCAGGACGTGGTCGAACCGCGCCTGCGGGCGACGGCGATGGCGTTGTTCTTTGCCGGGTTATATCTGCTGGGTGGGGGATTGGGGCCGGTAGTGGTAGGCGGATTGTCGGATCACTTCGCGCACAGCGCGATGCTCTCGGCTGGCGCCGAGCAGATGACTGAAGCGTTCAAGGCTGTTGGTTTGCATGATGCGATGTATCTGATTCCGGTGGCGCTGTTCTTTACCATGGTGTTTCTGTTTTTGGCCTCGCGGTGTTTTGTACGCGATGCCATGCGGATGAAGGAAGGGTTGGTGGCGGTGGTTGAGCCTGTGGGTTCTGCGGCGACTGCTTAACCGCCATCGCGGGCAAGTCCGCTCCCACAGTGATCTCGGTTGTTCACAAAACTTGTATTCACCCGAAGCCCTATGGGAGCGGGCTTGCCCGCGATGAGGCCCTCAAGAACACCGCAACAATCAAGCAGACAAAAAAAGGCCCGCATCGCTGCGGGCCTTCTTTTTTATAGCGGTGGAGCAGAAAGACTTAACCCGCCACCAACACCCGAATCGCTTCCAGTCGCAGCGCTGCTTTGTCGAGCATGGCCAGGCCTTGCTCACGTTGCTTGCGCAGGGCAACCAGTTCGCTGTCGCGCACGGTCGGGTTGACCGCTTGCAAGGCGGTCAGGCGTGCCAGTTCTTCGTCGGTATCCGCCGCCAGGCGGCGTTGCGCCTCGGCCACGCGCTCGGCGTGACGCGGGGTGATTTTCTCTTCGCCGGCGTTGATCCGTGGTGTCAGCTGGTCGCGCTGGGCCTGGATGAACTTATTGGCGCTGGCGCGGGGCACGCTTTCCAGTTGATCGTTCAGGGTTTCGAACGACACGCGTGTCGACAGGTCGTTGCCGTTGGCGTCGAGCAGGCAGCGCAGGGCGGCCGGCGGCAGGTAACGGCCCAGTTGCAGCGAACGCGGGGCAACTACTTCGCTGACGTAGAGCAGTTCCAGCAACACGGTGCCCGGTTTCAGCGCCTTGTTCTTGATCAGCGCCACGGCGGTGTTGCCCATCGAACCGGACAGGACCAGGTCCATGCCGCCCTGAACCATCGGGTGTTCCCAGGTGATGAACTGCATGTCCTCGCGAGACAGCGCCTGGTTACGGTCGTAGGTGATGGTCACGCCTTCGTCGTCGCCCAGCGGGAAGCTGGCGTCGAGCATTTTTTCGCTTGGCTTGAGGATCAGCGCGTTTTCCGAATGGTCTTCGCTGTCGATGCCGAAGGCGTCGAACAGGGTTTCCATGTAGATCGGCAGGGCGAACTGATCGTCTTGCTCAAGAATGTCCTCGACCAGTGCATCACCTTCGCCAGCGCCGCCAGAGTTGAGCTCCAGCAAGCGGTCACGACCGGTGTGCAGTTCGGCTTCCAGACGCTCACGCTCGGCGCGGGCTTCGTCGATCAGCGCTTGCCACTCGCCGTCATCGGCGGCTTCCAGCAGCGGCAGCAGGCGCGGGCCGAACTGATGCTGCAAGGCGTTGCCGGTCGGGCAGGTGTTGAGGAACGCGTTCAGCGCTTCGTGGTACCACTGGAACAGCCGTTCTTGCGGGCTGGTTTCCAGATACGGCACGTGCAGTTCGATGATGTGCTTCTGACCGATCCGGTCGAGACGACCGATACGCTGCTCCAGCAGGTCCGGGTGCGACGGCAGATCGAACAGCACCAGGTGGTGCGAGAACTGGAAGTTGCGACCTTCACTGCCGATTTCCGAGCAGATCAGCACCTGAGCGCCGAATTCTTCGTCAGCGAAATAGGCAGCGGCGCGGTCACGCTCGAGGATGTTCATGCCTTCGTGGAAGACCGTGGCCGGAATGCCGGAGCGCACGCGCAGGGCGTCTTCCAGGTCCATGGCGGTTTCGGCGTGGGCGCAGATCACCAGCACTTTGGTGCGTTTGAGCATTTTCAGAGTGTCGATCAGCCACTCGACGCGTGGATCGAATTTCCACCAGCGCTCTTCTTCGTTGGCGTCCGGCTGGGCCTGGAAGCTGACTTCCGGGTACAGCTCGGCGTGATCGCCCAATGGCAGTTCGAGGTATTCGGCCGGGCACGGCAGCGGGTACGGGTGCAGTTTGCGTTCCGGGAAACCCTGCACGGCGGCGCGGGTATTACGGAACAGCACGCGGCCGGTGCCGTGACGGTCCAGCAGTTCGCGGACCAGACGGGCGCTGGCTTCGGTATCGCCATCGTTGACGGCGCTCAGCAGGGCTTCGCCTTCGTTGCCGAGGAAACCGTGGATGGTTTTGTGCGCTTCAGGCGACAGACGCCCCTGGTCCAGCAACTCCTGAACGGCTTCGGCCACCGGGCGATAGTTTTCGCTCTCGGCGCGGAAGGCGTGCAGGTCATGAAAACGGTTCGGATCGAGCAGGCGCAGACGGGCGAAGTGGCTGTCCTGACCCAGTTGTTCCGGGGTCGCGGTCAGCAGCAATACGCCAGGAATGACTTCAGCAAGCTGTTCCACCAGCGAATACTGAGGGCTGACCTGGTCTTCGTGCCACACCAGGTGGTGCGCTTCGTCGACCACCAGCAAATCCCAGCCGGCCGCGAACAGTGCGTCCTGGGCTTTTTCGTCGTCCACCAGCCATTCGAGCGCAACCAATGCAAGCTGGGTGTCTTCGAACGGGTTGGCGGCATCGCTTTCGATAAAGCGTTCTTCGTCGAACAGCGCGACTTGCAGGTTGAAGCGGCGGCGCATCTCCACCAGCCACTGGTGCTGGAGGTTTTCCGGCACCAGGATCAACACGCGGTTGGCGCGGCCCGAGAGCAGTTGGCGATGGATCACCAGACCGGCTTCGATGGTCTTGCCCAGGCCCACTTCGTCTGCCAGCAGAACGCGTGGTGCGATACGGTCGGCGACTTCACGGGCGATGTGCAATTGGTGCGCGATCGGTTGCGCCCGCACGCCGCCCAGGCCCCAAAGGGAGGACTGCAACTGGCGGCTGGTGTGTTCCAGGGTGTTGTATCGCAGGGAGAACCAGGCGAGCGGGTCGATCTGTCCGGCGAACAAACGGTCGCTGGCCAGACGGAACTGAATGAAGTTCGACAGTTGGGTTTCCGGCAGGGTGACCACTTCGTTCTGCGCGTTGAGGCCGTGGTAGACCAGCAGGCCATCGACGTCGTCGACTTCCTGGACGGTCAGTTTCCAGCCTTCGAAGTGAGTGATGCTGTCACCCGGCGAAAACCGCACGCGGGTGAGGGGCGCATTCCGTAGCGCGTACTGGCGGGTCTCGCCAGTGGCCGGGTAGAGCACGGTCAACAAGCGGCCGTCCTGTGCCAGAACGGTGCCTAAACCCAGCTCGGCTTCGCTGTCACTGATCCAGCGTTGCCCCGGTTGATACTGCTGCGCCATGCTGCCTGACTCCCACCTTGAAAAAGCGGGCTATCTTAACGGAATGAGCCTGCAGGACCAAAGGATTACATGCGTGCGCTGAGGGCGGATGCGAACTTTTCGGGAGATGAAGATCAAAAGATCGCAGGCTGCGCCAGCTCCTGTGGTGCCAAGTGGATTACAAGTTTGCGACCGATGGCTCAAGTCGCCATCCCCGCAGCCGACAGCCTGCTGACAGGAGACTAATAATATGTTGCCACCGATGCTCCCCTTGAGCGCCGTCCCGATCACTTCACAGCAGGATCCGATCCGCCAGCGCCCGGATATTCCGCCCGTGGTGCCGGTGCAGGAAAGCTCCAACGAAAGCACCATCGACCTGCAAAAGCGCGATCCGGAAGAGGCGGGCCTGCAACTGCGCGAGGAACAACGTCGCAAACAAGAGCAAGAGCGGCGGCGCCGTGAGGCCGATGAAGATCCTGAAGAACACCTGGCGATCCCCGGCAGTGAGCTTAATGCCGACAACACCGTGCCGGTGGTGCCGTTGATGGAGAATCAGCCGCGTCAGGGGTTGTGGGTCGATATCGAGATCTGAAGTGTCGGACCGCTGGTCAGCGCCCGCGCCAGACCGCATTATTGGCGTAATCCTGCCGAGCGATGCGGCAGCTGAATTCATTTCCAAGCGACGCACTGAACGCCATGAGCCAAGATGACAAACTGATCGACCTCAACGCTGAACGCGCCAAACGTGTTCATGACCTTAATGAAAAGCGCCTGAACGAAGTGCGTCAGGCGTTCGAGCAGGCGATGCCGTTGGGCAAAGCGAAAAAAAAGCCGAAGAACAAACCGAAAAAGCGTTGAAATACCCTGCATCGGTTGATGCAGGTCAGTTATTTCCCTTCCTTTACGCCCCGTCTCGGGCGGCATTGATCCCGGTCAATTTTCTCTTCTGCCCGATTGGTTAACTTAGCCCCATCGCAACAAGGCAAGTGCAGGAGGCCAATCATGTTTTTCGACAACGTGGTGATCGCCGGAGTGCTGACAGTCGGCCTCATGGTTCTGTTTTTTGCAGGGGTTGGATTTTTTATCTGGAAGGATTCGCACAAGCGGAAATAACCGTAGGGTCTTTCTGGAGCAATGAGCACGCAAGGCATTTTGGGCGACTTCGGTCGCCCTTTTTTTTGGTTCTTCACGGATTACCGGGAAAGACGCTCTTGATCTTCATGAAAAAGAATTCGCTGTCCCGGTAACCGTACGCCATCCGCTTAATGACCTTTATTCGATTGTTTATGCCTTCCAGCTGGCCCGTG
>NZ_FYEB01000012.1 GCF_900187445.1 Pseudomonas sp. Irchel s3b2 | reverse complement strand
GCACCGCGCCCTCGAGAGGCCGAGTGGAGGTTCTGCGCAGTGGGCAACCCGGCATGGATGCCGGGTTAGCCGCGCACGGCCATGGATGGCCGATCGCGGCGGGCCCACGGAGCAGGACCGGAGCGAGGGCATGCCGAGCCTGGGCGAGGCACCGAACGACAGGGGCAGAAGCCCTTGGTTACTTGGGGCTTTTCCAAGTGACCCGCCGTAAGGGCGGAACCCTAGGTGGCCGTCACCGCAGAAACGGATATGTACACCATCAAACTCGGGAAGATGTGACAACGATGATGCCGACTGACACTCCGTCTTCGCGAGCAAGCTCGCTCCTACAAGGGGGGGTGGTTACACTGAATCGAGCAACGCCTTGTGCGGCTTGCCGTCGCTATGGCAGATGACGCGGTTGCGGCCGGTGGTCTTGGCTTCGTAGAGGGCCTGGTCAGCGTCGTTGAGCCACAGGGTCGCGTCGTCGTGGGCCGGGTTGAAGGCCGCCAGGCCAATGCTCAAACTGACTTTCAGCGCCGGGTTCTGCTCATAACCCAACGTGGCGAAACGATCACGCAGCGCATCCATCGCCACGGCGGCACGGTCCAGTGGCAGGTCTGGCAACAGCACGCAAAATTCATCGCCGCCGTAACGCCCGGCGACATCGGTTGCCCGCAGATTCTGCTTGAGCATTTTGCTCAGTTTACGCAAGACGATGTCGCCCGCGACATGGCCATAGGTATCGTTGATGGTCTTGAAATGGTCGATGTCGATCAGCGCAATCGCCCCGCCTTGCTGCTGACGTCGGCAACGCTGAAATTCGACTTCCAGCTGATCTTTCCAGGCACCGTGATTCAGCAGGCCAGTCAGGCTGTCGGTGCGGCTCAGGGCCAGCAACTCGCGCTTGTGTTGGCCGAGGGTGTAGGCCTGACGGAAGCAGATCCAGCCCAGGGACAGCGGATAAATCGACAGCAAAGGCAAACAGGCGTACAGCTGAAGCGGATTGGTCTGCGGGACAAAAGCCGGCATGAACACCAGCAACCCCACGCCGATCCCTAGCATCTGCGCGACGGCGCCTACCAACAGAAAACGCAAACCGCCGATGGCCACGTTGTGCATCGCCATCATCGACAGCGTTGCCGCGCTGGGCAGCGGATTGAACTGCATGGCGGCCACCCAGAAACCGCCGAGAAACGCGTCCACCAGGATGTTGCGGTGCTCGGCGTGGTAAGGAATTTTCGCCCGGCGCGCCCATTGATAGGCTATATGCGGCCAGAGCAGCCCGTTGAGCAGCATCATCCCCCAGACCCAGGGCGCCGGGTCGAGTGGGTACATCCCTGCGCCGACGCACAATAACCCAAGGGCCAGCCCCAGGATTCGCGACGCATACAGCCTCCTGGCCAACGAAAGTCCCTTTCCTCCCTTTTTTTCCATAGAGGCCTCTGTACTGCTGAACGGAGCCTGACAACACACGGGTTGAAAAGTGTGTTTGAAGTCTATCAGGGCAACGGCAAATAGCCATCACCGGTTAGCGGTCTGAATTACCTGGCATCGCCATGAGGCGAGTGTCCAATGTTTGTCTATACATGAAGGGAGGGATCGATAAACAACCTGTCCTGATCATTGCAAAGGAATAGCCTGATGCTTTTGTTGGTTGTCACTATCGCCGTCTTCGTGGCCTGGAGCTGGTTGAGTTACCCGGCCATCGGTTACTGGCTCTATGACTTGAACATGGCGCTGGAGGCCCGGCTGTATCGGTTACACAAGATCGTCGTGCCGATCGCCGAAATGACCGTCTCGACCTGGCAAGGCGGGCCTTACGAAGCCTCCAGCAGTGTGCTGATGCTGCACGGCTGCAGCGCCGACAAGAACATCTGGCTGCGCTTTGCCCGGCACTTTGTCGATGACTACCGGGTGATTATTCCTGACCTCGCGGGGCATGGCGAAACCGGCTTCAAGGCCGGCGGTGGCTACGACATTCCGGTCCAGGCCAAACGGTTGATCCAGTTGCTCGATATCTGTGGAGTCGAGAAGGTGCACGTGATCGGCAACTCCATGGGCGGCTACATCGCGGCGTGGCTGGCGGCCACTTACCCCGAGCGCATTATCTCGCTGGCGCTGCTCGACCCAGCCGGCGTCACCGCCCCGGAGCTCAGCGACATGGAGCGACACCTGGCTCGCGGTCACAACCCGTTTTTGATTCATTCCCGTGAAGAATTCCAGTACTTCTACGCTATGACCATGGCCTCACCGCCCTGGGTGCCGGGGATCGTGCTGGACGCCGTCGCCCAGCGCTATGAACAGCAGCGCGACGAGCTGGAAGAAATCTTCAGGGACTTCCACGCCAGCCCGCCGATGGAGCCGAAACTGCCCGATATCAAGTGTCCGGCGCTGCTGCTGTGGGGGCGCAAGGACCGCTTGATCGACGTCAGCAGCGTACCGGTCTGGAGCAAGGGCATCGCCGACCTGCAGGTGGACATCTGGGACGGTGTCGGCCATATGCCGATGGTTGAGCAACCGGCCAATACGGCACGGTTGTACCGGGAGTTTTTGGAGACACATCGTTCATAAGCCCCCTGTAGCAGCTGCCTCGCAGGCTCGACAGCTGCTACAGAGATGTTTGGTAGATAATTCGGGGTGATGTTCAGCGATTCATACGAGGCGCGACGATGAACATTCTTTACGACGAACGCATCGACGGTGTTCTGCCGAACGTCGACAAGGCTGCGCTGCTCAAGGCCTTGCAGCAGGAGGTGCCGGACCTGGACATCCTCTGGCGCGAAGAAGAACTCAAACCGTACGAATGCGACGGTCTCTCGGCTTATCGCACCACGCCGATGCTGGTCGCCCTGCCCCGGCAGTTGGAACAGGTGCAGGCGCTGCTCAGGCTCTGTCATGCCCGCAACGTGCCGGTGGTGGCGCGCGGGGCCGGCACCGGGTTGTCCGGCGGTGCGTTGCCGTTGGACAAAGGCGTGCTGCTGGTGATGGTGCGGTTCAACAACATCCTGCACATCGACCCTGCCGCGCGTACCGCACGGGTTCAACCGGGGGTGCGTAACCTGGCGATTTCCCAGGCGGCGGCACCCTTCGGTCTGTATTACGCGCCGGACCCGTCCTCGCAAATCGCCTGCTCCATCGGCGGCAACGTCGCGGAAAACGCCGGTGGCGTGCATTGCCTCAAATACGGCCTGACCGTGCACAACCTGCTGAAACTCGACGTATTGACCCTTGAAGGCGAACACCTGACCCTCGGCGCCGATTCGCTGGACGCGCCGGGGTTCGATCTGCTGGCGTTGTTCACCGGCTCCGAAGGCTTGCTGGGGATCATCACCGAAGTCACGGTCAAACTGCTGCCCAAACCCCAGGTCGCCAAGGTCCTGCTCGCCAGTTTCGATTCTGTGGAAAAGGCCGGTCGCGCAGTGGCTGAGATCATCGCCGCCGGAATCATCCCCGGAGGCCTGGAGATGATGGACAACCTGGCGATCCGCGCCGCCGAGGATTTCATCCACGCCGGTTACCCGGTGGACGCCGAGGCGATCCTGCTGTGCGAACTGGACGGTGTCGAAGCCGATGTCCACGACGACTGCGAGCGAGTCCGCGAGGTGCTGCAACAGGCCGGTGCCAGCGAAGTGCGCCAGGCCCGGGACGAAGCCGAACGCGTGCGATTCTGGGCCGGGCGCAAGAACGCCTTCCCGGCGATTGGCCGCCTCTCGCCGGATTACTACTGCATGGATGGCACCATCCCCCGCCGCGAACTGCCCGGAGTGCTCAAGGGCATCGCCGATCTTGCACAAGAATACGGCTTGCGAGTGGCCAACGTTTTCCATGCCGGCGACGGCAATATGCACCCGCTGATTCTGTTCGACGCCAACCAGCCCGGCGAACTGGAATGGGCCGAAGCCCTCGGCGGCAAGATCCTCGAACTGTGCGTAAAAGTCGGCGGCAGCATCACCGGCGAACATGGCGTCGGCCGGGAGAAAATCAATCAGATGTGCGCGCAGTTCAACAGTGACGAATTAACCCTGTTTCATGCAGTGAAAGCCGCGTTCGACCCAAAGGGCCTGCTCAACCCTGGCAAGAACATCCCGACGCTGCACCGCTGCGCGGAATTCGGCGCGATGCACATCCACGCCGGGCAACTGCCATTTCCTGAGCTGGAGCGATTCTGATGCCGGACTTCGATGCCAGTGAAGCCCTGCTCGAGCAAGTCAAACAGGCGCGGGAGAACGCCACGCCACTGCGCATTCAGGGCGGTAATACCAAGGCGTTTCTTGGCCGTGAAGTGGCCGGAGAAATACTCGACACCCGCGCCCATCGCGGCATCGTCAGCTACGATCCGACGGAACTGGTGATCAGCGTTCGCGCCGGCACGCCGCTGAGCGAACTGTTTGCCGCACTGGACGCAGCGGGGCAAATGCTGCCCTGCGAGCCGCCATCGTTCGGCGAAGGCGCCACCGTCGGCGGGATGATCGCGGCAGGACTGTCCGGGCCGCGGCGCCCGTGGTCCGGTTCGGTGCGCGATTTTGTCCTCGGTACGCGGGTGATCAGCGGCCTCGGCACCCACCTGCGCTTCGGCGGTGAAGTGATGAAAAACGTCGCCGGCTACGACCTCTCGCGCCTGATGGTCGGCAGTTATGGCTGCCTCGGCGTGCTGACCGAAGTCTCGCTCAAAGTGCTGCCCAAACCCCGGCAATGCTTGAGTATCAGCCTGGACATCGACTGCGCCCGCGCCTTGGAAAATCTGGCGCAATGGGGCCAGCAACCACTGCCCATCAGCGCTGCCAGCCACGACGGTCAGCGTTTGTATCTGCGGTTGGAAGGCGGCGAAGGTTCGGTGACCGCCGCCCATCAACGGCTCGGCGGCAAACCGTTGGATTCCGATTATTGGGCCGACCTCAACGAACAACGACTAGACTTTTTTAATGAGGGCCTGCCGCTGTGGCGTTTGTCATTGCCCAACAACCTCGGGCCTCTGGACTTGCCCGGTGAGCAACTGATTGATTGGGGCGGCGCGCAACGCTGGTTGAAATCCGCGGCCGAGAACATTCAGTCGCGGGCCCATGAACTCGGCGGCCACGCCACCTGTTTCAGCCATGGCATCAGCGACACACCATTCCAGCCGCTGGCCCCGGCACTGCTGCGCTATCACCGGCAACTCAAGGCGCAACTGGACCCGCAAGGGCTGTTCAACCCTGGGCGGATGTACGCGGAATTCTAGTATGCAAACCAATCTCAGCGAACAGTCCAAACTACTGCCCCGCGCCGAAGAAGCGGACAAGATTCTGCGCACCTGCGTGCATTGCGGGTTCTGCAACGCCACCTGCCCGACCTACCAACTGCTGGGCGACGAACTGGACGGGCCGCGCGGGCGCATCTACCTGATCAAGCAAGTGCTCGAAGGCGCCCCCGCCACGGCCAAAGCCCAGTTGCACCTGGATCGCTGCCTGACCTGCCGCAACTGCGAAACCACCTGCCCGTCCGGGGTGGATTATCACAACTTGCTGGACATTGGCCGCGCCGTGATCGATCAAGCGGTGCCGCGCCCAGCCAGTCAGCGGTTGTTGCGCCAAGGGCTGCGGGCACTGGCGCCGAATCCGAATCTGTTCAGAACTTTGCTGCAAATCGGCGCCACATTCCGGCCGTTGCTGCCACGGGGCGTTGAGGCGAAGTTGCCCCACGACCTCCCCGCCGCAGGCGAGCGCCCTGCTCTTCGGCATGCTCGTCGGGTGCTGATCCTCGAAGGCTGCGTGCAACCCGGTCTGTCGCCCAATACAAATGCCGCGACCGCGCGGGTACTGGATCGGCTGGGGATCAGCGTGATCCCGGCGCCAGACGCCGGCTGCTGTGGCGCACTGGATTATCATCTCGACGCCCAAGCCATGGGCCTGGACCGCGCCCGACGTAACATCGACGCTTGGTGGCCGCACCTGGAAAACGGCGCCGAAGCCATCGTGCAAACCGCCAGCGGCTGCGGCGCGTTCATCAAGGATTACGGGCATCTGCTGGAGCGCGATCCGGTCTATGCGGCCAAAGCCCGGCGGGTCAGCGAACTCACCCTGGACCTGGTGCAAGTGTTGGCCGATGAACCTTTGGAACGGGTTTGCGCCGCCACCGACCGGCGGATCGCCTTCCACTGCCCCTGTACCTTGCAGCACGCGCAGAAACTCGGCGGCGCGGTAGAAGCCGTGCTGACCCGGTTGGGCTTCAATCTCACGGCGGTGCCCGACAGCCATTTGTGTTGCGGCTCGGCCGGCACCTATTCGATCACCCAACCGGAACTGGCCCGGCAACTGCGCGACAACAAACTCAACGCCCTGGAAAGCGGCCACCCCGAAGTGATCGCCACCGCCAACATCGGCTGTCAGAGCCACCTCAACAGCGCCGGACGAACGCCGGTCAGGCACTGGATCGAATTGGTGGACCAAGTGCTCCGTTGACCGAACAGCCTGCGTTGCAAGAACAGTCCTTGGCAGAATGAAGTTCGTCAGAAACTTCGTTTGTCGGCGCCGCCGAAGGCTGCGATCTTTTCCGGCATCCGTTACGTCACTGCGCCAGGAACTTTTTCATGAGCCATCCGAACTTCGTCAGCCCTGACCTGATCCGCCAACGCTTCTCCAAAGCGATGTCCGACATGTACCGCGAAGAAGTGCCGCTGTACGGCGCGCTGATGGAATTGGTGGAACAGACCAACCGCCACGTGCTGGACTGCGATCCGCAGATCGCCCGACAGTTGAACAGCACCGGCGAAATCCAGCGGCTGGACCTGGAACGCCACGGTGCAATCCGCGTCGGCACCGCCGCTGAACTGGCGACCCTCGCCCGCCTGTTTGCGGTGATGGGCATGCAACCGGTGGGCTATTACGACCTGACCCCGGCCGGCGTGCCGGTGCATTCCACCGCGTTCCGCGCCGTGCATGAGGCGGCGTTGCAGGTCAGCCCGTTCCGGGTGTTCACCTCGCTGTTGCGCCTGGAGCTGATCGAAGACGCCGAACTGCGGGCCTTTGCCCAGTCGGTGCTAGACACGCGCTCGATCTTCACCCCGGCGGCGCTGACCCTCATCGAACGCGCCGAAAACCAGGGCGGTCTGACCGAATACGAGGCGCAGGATTTCGTTTCACAAGCCCTGGAAACCTTCCGCTGGCACCACAGCGCCACCGTCACCGCCGAGCAATACCAGCAACTCAGCGCCCAGCATCGACTGATTGCCGACGTGGTGGCCTTCAAAGGCCCGCACATCAACCACCTGACACCACGCACCCTGGACATCGATATCGTGCAGGCGCAAATGCCTGCCCATGGCATCACCCCCAAAGCGGTGATCGAAGGCCCCCCCCGCCGTCAATGCCCGATCCTCCTGCGTCAAACCAGTTTCAAGGCGCTGGACGAGCCGATTGCTTTTACCGATCAAGCCGAAACCCGTGGCAGCCATAGCGCTCGCTTCGGTGAAATCGAGCAACGCGGTGCGGCGCTAACCCCTAAAGGCCGGGCGCTTTACGACCGCTTACTCAACGCTGCCCGCGATGAACTCAAGGATTTCCCCAACGAAGCCAACGCCGCACGCTACAACGCGCTAATGACGCAGCACTTCGGCGAATTCCCTGACACCCTCGAGGACATGCGCCAACAGGAACTGGCGTACTTTCGCTACTTCGTAACGGAAAAAGGCTTGGCGGCGGATGAACTGCAAGGCGCATCGCTGGAGGATTTGCTCAAAGGCGGCTATGTGCGGGTTGAACCACTGGTGTACGAAGACTTTTTGCCGGTCAGTGCGGCGGGGATTTTTCAGTCGAACCTGGGGGATGTCGCGCAAACCCGTTATGGCGTGCATTCGAACCGGCAAGCGTTCGAAAAGGCCTTGGGAAGGTCGACGATTGATGAGTTGGCGCTATATACCGAGACGCAGCGGCGGTCGATTGATGAGTGTTTTGCAGCACTGGGTTTGAACGTTTCTGATTAGGTGTTACGGCCACACGATGGAGCTGCCTTGCCAGCGAAAGCAGCCTCGCGTCCTGCACCGCCCATGAAAACGCCTTCGCCGGCAAGCCGGCTCCGGGTTCGGTGTCGTTTACAGTTCCTACGGGGTGGGCGGTGTTACAGCCAGGACTGACAGGTTCTAATCCGAAGTCAACGACTGCCTGGCGCGACGCGGCGCAATGACCGACCTCTCCTCAGTGTCGCGATGCAATAAGGAAACGTTGTAATCGTAGGTAGATATCAACGGTACCGGATCATCATTGCGCGACATCTTAAGCCATCGTCTTGTGCGTTCGATGTCAAAGAACTCGTTCCTGAACTTCATTTTTGCAACAAGGTTCGCCGAGACCCTGTAGCGTCCACATCCGGCCGAGCAAGCGATCTCTGACCAGTCTTCAGCCGCATGAACAGTGTTAGAGGCAGCCTGACAGATTAAGCACTTCATGTTCGATCTCCCTATCCTTGAATTACCAACTGTAGACGATCCGCGACCAAGGAACGTTCATCTGACAGAAAACCCGATCATCCCGTCGCGCCAACAGCAATGACCGCCTGGCCAGATATGAGCCTCGAAAGGTGAAGAGCCCAGCGCAATGGCTGGGCTCCGGTTATCTTCTGTTTTCCAGCATCTTGTCGGCGAGTGCTTTGGCCCTTTGGATTAACAGATTCTGCCTGTCTTCGTGGGTGGCTTCTCCTACCACCGGTGCCGTCAGATTGCTTTCCGCAATCAACGCGGCACAGAAGTATTGATCCCAAACAGCGCCTTGCTCCGACTCCTGTCTGTTCATTTGGTCGGCGATCATATGCGGCTCCTTTTGATGAGGTAGCTTTTTTAGTTTACGCCCGAATCGTGGACAACCCCTGTTGCGGAGGATGATCGGCATCTCATTGCAGTGCCCATCGCTGGCGACAAATCGTTTCCTCAACTAGGATTTTTATCGCACAGGACCTCGCCCACTGTGTTGTCGGGCGACTCATCAAAGGAGAGATAGATGACATCTACTCGTATTTCCGAGCAAACCTATCGTGGATGGTCCAACCCCATCTTGCTCGAGCTCAAGGAGAGAGAACATCAGCTAGACCCTTCGGCACGCCAGGCCCTGCAAAATGTCCTGGTAGAGAGAAGGCTTTTAAACACCGGAAACCCTTCTGGCAATGATCGGCGCAAGGCTGATCCGGCCATATAACGGCATCAAGCTTTCGTTCACCCACGCTGCTGGCGCTTTGCCGGCAGCGTGCTCATAAACAATCACCCAATTTCCAGACAAAAAAAAGCCCAGGCAGCTGATGGACGCCTGGGCTTCAAAAATGCATAAACCGTGGTGGTGAACGCGGGACGATATTACCTAAATGCATGACTTGTAACAAGATATTCTAACTCACTATCCAGTTACTAAATCTCCTAAGCCATTAAATATCCACACTATTTTTAAGTCATCTGCTGACTATTCCGCTACCGACACCATCGATTGCGATGGAAAAAGCGCCCCGTGCATCGCGCACCAACTCACGCCATTCGGCGTTGTTAATGAGCCCGGCGCCCGCCATTTCATCCGCCGCCTTCAGCAATTTATCGTAATGTTCTTCACAATCCATCCCGACCTCCGGCTCTCTCAAGAGTCGGTACCAGGCATCGAGGGCTGCCTTTTTTCGATCATCATTCATGGCCAAACTCCCAAGGATGTCAGCTCTTGGAAGTTGATTAAGGAATGGCCGTTCCTCGCTTCCGACATACGGCACAAGTCGATACCCACAAACGAAGCACGAACGAAGCGACCGTCTATAGAGGGGCTTCGCCCTGCCCCGGCTCGGGGCCCGAGCCGGAATCGGGATACGACCTCGCATTCAGGTACGTCATCCATCGCTCATACGCTTCATGCTGCCATTTCGTGACCCGCTCCCATTCCGGGCCGCTCAACTGATGGGCCGAGATCAGTTTCATCATTTCCGTGGTTGCCGCATCCAGATCAACGATCAGCTCATGTGCATGGTGTTTGAAATCATCGGTAGTCGTCATTTGAAATGGCCCCCTAGCGAATAAATCACTACCTCAATACGACAGCAGAGCTGTTCACTCTCATTAATTTTCCCGACCAGTGGAAGCACCTTCCATCCCTACCCTTTCACGCACACCACCTGACGCAAGGTGTGCAGCACTTCCACCAGATCACGCTGCGCGTACATCACTTTGTCGATGTCCTTGTAGGCCATCGGAATCTCATCGATGACCGCCGCATCCTTGCGGCACTCGACATGAGCAGTCGCGCGGATCTGGTCTGCAACGGTGAAGGTATTTTTGGCTTTGGTGCGGCTCATGGTCCGACCGGCACCGTGGCTGCACGAGCAGAACGATTGCTCGTTGCCGAGACCGCGAACGATGAAGCTTTTGGCGCCCATGGAGCCGGGAATGATCCCCAATTCGCCCTTCTTCGCCGACACCGCCCCTTTGCGGGTGACCAGAACGTCTTCACCGAAGTGCCGCTCTTTCTGCACGTAATTGTGGTGGCAGTTCACAGCCTCCAGCGCGACCTCGAAGGGTTTGCGAATCACTTGCCGCGCTGCCTGAATCACCGCCTGCATCATCAAGGCACGATTCTGCCGGGCGAAGTCCTGAGCCCAGCCCACCGCTTCGACGTAGTCATCGAAATGCCGGCTGCCTTCCTTGAAATAGGCCAGATCGCGGTCCGGCAGATTGGCGATGTGCTGGCGCATATCCGCCTGGGCCAATTGAATGAACAGGGTCCCAATGGCATTGCCAACGCCGCGGGAACCGCTGTGCAACATGAACCAGACGCAGTTGGCCTCGTCCAGGCATACCTCGATGAAGTGATTACCGGTACCGAGGGTGCCCAGGTGCTGACGGTTGTTGGTGCTGGCGAGTTTCGGGTATTTGTCGGTGATCGCCTTGAACCGTGAACTCAGCGCCGCCCAGGCCTGATCGGCCTGCTGTGGAACATGGTTCCAGGCCCCTTCATCGCGGCGACCACGGCTCAACGTGCGGCCATGGGGCACGGCCTTTTCGATGGCGCTGCGCAGGCCGTGCAGGTTGTCCGGCAAGTCGGCGGCGGTCAGTGAGGTGCGCGCGGCAATCATGCCGCAGCCGATGTCCACTCCCACGGCCGCCGGAATGATCGCGCCCATGGTAGGGATCACGCTGCCGATGGTAGACCCTTTGCCCAGATGCACATCCGGCATCACCGCCAGATGTTTGAAGATGAACGGCATCTTCGCGGTATTGATCAATTGCTGCCGGGCTTCGCTTTCAACCGGCACACCCTCGGTCCAGAGTTTGATCGGCTTGCCGTTGGCGACTTCCAGCAGTTGGTAGACAGGTTGTTGCATGATTTCGACTCTCTTGCGATCAGACGAACATAACGCTCCAGACAGGTAAATGGGACTACTATTTCGTAGCGGGGAATTGCAGGAGGTCATCATGTGGCTTAATGAATATGAACAGCAACTTCGGCGCGACCTGCAAGGTGTAGCCTCGGACCTGAGGTGGTCGGCGGTAGAGCTTTTGCGCATTGCAGAGCAGTTGCGTCTGGCCGGCAATGATGTGGACGCAGAGGCAACACTAAGACTGTGCGCATTGTTCCAGGGCGATGAAGAGCGACTGGCGGGCTATGCTGAAGAAGTAAAAGCAAAATCCATCAGTCGAATGAAAGCTCACTAGAGAGCGCTGCCATGAACAAGCGTCTATGCGCGCTGATCGCCGTGCTGGCGGCGTCAGGTGGCTGCAACACGGAATCACACATTTATCGAGACCAACCGCTGGTCGCCAAGGTCGAGACCGGCATGAGCAAGGATCAAGTTCAGCAGATTGGCGGCCAGCCTATATCGATAACAAAGCGCACGGTGGAGCCTGGTACCTGCTTCGATTACAAGCTGACCCAGGCCGGCCATCAGCAGCCGTACAACGTCAGCTTCGACGGCAAGGGCAAGGTCGACCACAAAAGTTTCATGACCTGCGCGCAATGGAGTCGTGCCCAACAAAAAGCCAGAGAATATTATTCCCCCTCTACGGGCGGGATGGGTGGCAGCGGTTACTGACCATGACCGACGGTTATCAAAAGCCCCGGCGTACCGGGGCTTCAAGCACACTATTGGTCTGATTTCCGGCTTTCTGATTTGTGGCTACGCGACGCTTTACCCGACCGGGCTCTGTAGGCGGGAAGCGAAGCCGCGTAGGCCAGTGCCTCCTCTCTGCTGCCAAAGGCACCAAGCCGGTCACCTTTGGTGCATACCCGCCAGGGGCCATTGTTCACGCTGAGTACGTCATAACCGTTCATGTGCATTTTGGTCAGCATCGGAACACTCATAGTCACCTCCATTTCGGCAGTGATAGTCCTGGATTCGACTCAACTACCTTACACCCGACCTCTGCTGAAGTGCCAACCAGACGTCGCGTCGGGATTCCGGCATCTCATCGCACTTTCAACCGCCCGTTTGACTCTAACCCTTGAAACAGACACCTAAACGGTTTGCGGTCTGAATATTGCATTTTTATGACTGTTTAATGACAGGCGGCAATCGGGTGATCCATGAAAGTACGCGCAACCATCATTTGCGAGCAGGATCGACATGTTCTCCTGGTGCGCAAACTTAAGGGCCGCTGGACCTTGCCCGGCGGAAAAATCGAGCCTGGCGAAACCGTTGCGGGCGCCGCCATACGCGAGCTTTACGAAGAAACAGGGCTTGGGGTCGACGGCCTGCTGTACCTGATGGAGTTGGAAACGGCCAGCACCCGGCACCATGTGTACGAGGCGTCGGTCGTCAACCAGGCAGAGGCTCGGCCTCTGAATGAAATCTTCGACTGCATCTGGCATCCGCTGGACACCGTCCACAACCTGAACACAAGCGACGCCACGCTCAGAATCGTCAAAGCGTTTCAGCGTCGCTTGTAGGTCACAGCTTCTCTATGCGTTAGCCAGTGCTGTCGCGGCCTTATCGATGAACGCGGCAATCTCGACCGGCATCGAGGCCCCAAAACCCATGAACCAGCACAATGGTGGGTTTGTCGCTCATCAGGATGGCTCCGCCTTATGGATAGTGTTTTTCGAACCTGTCAGCCCTGATCGCCGCCACCGACCGGCATGACCATGCCGGTGATGTAAGAGGCTTCGTCACTGGCCAGAAACAGGATAGCGCTTGCCTGCTCATCCAGCGTGCCGTAGCGCTTCATCAAACTGCTGTCGAGGGTCTGGTCGACGATCTGCTGATACCACAACTTTTCCTCGGCGCTTTGCTGCGCGGTGTTGCGCGGGATCAGCCGTGGCGGCGCCTCGGTGCCACCGGGAGCAGTCGCGTTGACCCGCACGCCACGACCGGCCGTTTCGAACGCCAGGCAAGCGGTCAGCGCATTGACCCCGCCCTTCGCCGCACCGTACGGCACGCGATTGACGCTACGGGTCGCAATGGACGAAACGTTGACGATGGCGCCGCTGCCTTGTTCGAGCATGAACGGCAGCGCGGCATGGCAACACCACAGTGTCGGGAACAACGAACGGCGAACTTCGGCTTCGATCTGCTGCTCTTCATAGTGTTCGAAAGGCTTGGCCCAAATCGTGCCGCCGACGTTATTGACCAACACATCGAGGCGATCAAAACGCTCGACAGCGGTACGCATCACGCGGCTGCATTCGCTGTATTGCTCAAGGTCGGCGGTCAGGGCAAGTACCTGGCTGCTCTGCCCCAATTCCTTCTGGAGTTCGAACACCAGATCGGAGCGATCGACCAGAATCAGTCGCGCACCTTCGGCGGCCATGCGTTCAGCCACACGCCGGCCGATGCCTTGGGCGGCACCGGTAATCAGCACAATTTTTTCATGGAATCGGTTCATACATACCTCGTGACGACGACCGTTTCCTGCATCGCTGCAGAAAATTTTTATGCCGCGCTGGCGGCAAATTTCTCGTAGTAGAAATTCACCGGTGCGATGCCTTGCTCGCGGATGAACTGGCTGACCGCTTCGACCATTGGCGGCGGGCCGCACAGGTAGACGTCGACGTCGCCATCGTTCAAGTGCCGTGGCTCGATGTGTTGGGTCACGTAGCCCTTGAGCGGGTGCCGGCTGTCGGGATTGGCCACGCAAGCGCTGAAGCTGAAATTCGGAATTCGTGCGGCGAAGGCTTCGAGTCGATCGAGTTCCACCAGGTCGAAATCGTTGGTCACGCCGTAGATCAAATGCAGCGGATGCTCGCTGCCCTGCTCGGCAATTTTTTCCAGCATCGCGGTGAACGGCGCCAGACCGGTGCCACCGGCCAGCAGCAACAATGGACGGCGGATGTCGCGCAGATAAAAGCTGCCCAACGGCCCGGCCAGGCTCATGCTGTCGCCGGCCTTGGCCATGCCGGTCAGGAAGCTGCTCATCAAGCCACCGGGCACGTTGCGAATCAGAAAGCTGACTTCGCCGTCCCGCTGCAACGAGCTGAACGAGTACGCGCGGGTCTGTTCACTGCCGGGAATTCCGAGGTTCACATACTGCCCCGGCAGGAATGCCAGTTTGCTCAGGGCCTCGCCCTTGATCGACAGCGCGATGGTGCTGTCGGATAACTGACGCACGGCACTGATGGTCGCGTCGTAACTGGCCTGACGGGTGCGGCAGACATCCGATGAGACCGGCACCCGCACCACGCAATCGCTCTGGGCACGCATCTGGCAGGTCAGGACAAAACCTTGCTCGGCCTCTTCAGGGCTGAGGGCGTCTTCGATGTAGTCCTCGCCCAAGTCGTAGCGGCCGGCCTCCGCGAAACATTTGCAGGTACCGCAGGCGCCATCGCGGCAATCCAGTGGAATATTGATGCCTTGGCGGTACGCGGCATCGGCCACGGTTTCCCCGGCATTGGCGTCGATGAAACGAGTGACGCCGTCTTCAAAATTGAACGCAATGGAATGAGTCATGACGGCCGCCTCAGAGGTGGTAAACATCAATGACCTGACGAACGTAATCGTTCTTCAAGATCACTTTCTTGGCTTTGATCAGCGGATTCTCACCGCGTACATCCAGGGTGTAGAAACTGCTGCCGAAATAGCTGTCGACGGTCTTGTAGCGAAAGCTCAGGGTGTGCCAGTTGAAGCGTACCTTGCACAGCCCGTCGGCCTGTTCGATCAGCTCGATGTTGCTGAGATTGTGCGAGGTGCGGGTGTCCGGCACGCTGGCACTTGAACGTTCGGTCTTGATGCGGAAGATGCGGTCTTCCAGGCCGGTGCGGTTGCCGTACCAGATCAGCGAGATTTCCCGCTGCGGGTCTTCGGTCAGCTCGTCGTTGTCGTCCCAGGACGGCATCCAGAAGGTTGCGTCCTGCGCGTACAACTCCAGCCAGTCGTCCCATTGTTTATCGTCGAGGTAGCGCGCTTCGCGATAGAGAAAATCGCGTACGGTGTCGTAGGTAATAGTCATTGCACGGCCTCCACTGCAATCAGTTCGGACTGTTCAGCGGCCAACGCCTTGAGCATCGTTTGCTGCCAATACTTGTGTTGCAGCACGAACAGGCCTTCGTCTTCGGTACGCACTCCGCTGAGCAGCGGGTGCAGGTCGATCTCTTTGGCCGCGTCATCGGCGCCTTCAACCCAATGTTCGGCGCCACGGGACATGTCGTTCCAGGCGGTGACGCTGCCCTGGTAACCCGTCTGGCAGGAACGAAACTCTTCCAGATCGTCCGGGGTGGCCATGCCGCTGACGTTGAAGAAATCCTCATACTGACGAATCCGGCTCGAGCGGGCGTGATCGCTTTCGCCTTTGGGGGCGATGCAGTAAATGGTGATTTCGGTGCGGTTGACCGAAATCGGCCGGGCGATGCGAATCTGCGAGCTGAACTGGTCCATCAGATAGACGTTGGGGTACAGGCACAGGTTGCGCGAGTTCTCGATCATCCAGTCGGCGCGGGCCTGGCCGAAGTCCTGGGCCAACTCGTCGCGACGCTCGTACAGCGGCCGGTCCTCGGGGTTGGCCCAACGGGTCCAGAGCAACATATGGCCCTTGTCGAAGGAATAGAAACCACCGCCCTGCTTGGCCCAGCTGCCGGCGCTCATGGTCGGATTACAATCGCCGGCTTCGCGTTGCTTGCGCTGGTTCTGGGTGGCTGCGTAGTTCCAATGCACCGAGCTGACGTGATAACCATCGGCACCGTTTTCGGCGGTGAGTTTCCAGTTGCCTTCATAGATATAACTGGAGGAACCGCGCAGCACTTCCAGGCCATCGGCGGACTGGTCGACGATCATGTCGATGATCTTCGCCGACTCGCCCAAGTGCTCTACCAACGGCACCACGTCGGCCTTGAGGCTGCCGAACAGGAAACCGCGATAGGATTCGAAGCGCGCGACCTTGGTCAGGTCGTGGGAGCCTTCGCAATTGAAGCTCGCCGGGTAGCCGGCTGCCGCAGGGTCCTTGACCTTGAGCAGCTTGCCGGAATTATTGAAGGTCCAGCCGTGGAAGGGGCAGGTGTACGAGCTCTTGTTGCCGGTCTTGTGCCGGCAAAGCATTGCGCCACGGTGACTGCACGCATTGATAAAGGCGTTCAACTCACCGTCCTTGTTGCGCGCGATGAAGATCGACTGACGCCCCATGGTGGTGGTGTAGAAACACCCGTGACTTTATCGAAATCGACGGATACCCGAAGATTTCTAAAAAATGGACATCATGGGACACCAATTTTCAGCTGCCGGGATTAGGGCATGGAAACACCTTAATCGTGAGCATGGATTAAGGGCCTGATTTCTTACCTTGGAGTGGCAAGCACAGCCACTCGAACAACATCTGTAGAAGTGGAAGAATCAAGCATGTTGCCCGTATGAGGGCGCAGCTAAGCTATTTGGGTGTACCAATGCCTGATAAGCCAAACCAATATCCGCTGAGCTCCGGCCAGCTGTGTCTACCCTTTCCACACAAAACTGGTCATAAAGAGCCGTCAATTGGATGTCACTGCTAGGTGGTAAATCCCATCCGCAAAGCTATTGTTAGAAACTGCTTTGCAGCAGCGCGGCAGCACTTAAGACACCTCCCGCTTACACAGCGATGTTTCCTGATCCAAGCTTGGCATGCGCAGTACAGAGCTTCGCTTGAGCGACTTCGGAATGCCCTCTTTCATTCAGTTGCTTTGTGAGTCGCGCTTACTGATGGTCTCCAGCTACGAACCCATGAATCGCCGAACAGACGAAGCGGCCCCGAAATTGAGCCCAAGCCAGATGTCACCAAACCAACCCACTTGCGTGACGTGCGATCAATCACCCAGAAGGCGTTTACACGCGTTCCAGCATTAGGCAATGGAGAAGATCGCCGTTTACCAGCTCTAGCCTGGAAAACAGAAAACGGCGACTAAATCACGCGATCTAGGCTGAAGGTGACTTGAGTGTCGTTGTCGTCCTCGCAGCAACGGCCTTCCACTTCGAGAAGCGAAACATACAAGCGGGTTCAAAGTAGCCATTCCCTCATCATCGGCGCGACACGTTGAACGAAATTGATCCAGTGTTCTGCATAGAGTTGTGATCTTGCATCACATCCTCGCCCCCCACACACCCTTTGAAGGCGGGGCCAGGATTTGACGGCCGTGATGAGATCAACAAGGGCCCGACGGAAGCTGTGGGCAATGACTCGGTATCCCATGCTTTGACCAAGCAATAAGAGTCGTCCAGTTCGACTCGCCTCAATTCAGGCATTTCCGTCCAGATTCCGAAATAACATTTGCGAGAGATATCCGCGAACCACACCTATACCTCCGACCGGGAGGGTCTTCGGCACACAACACGAAGCAAGGGCGAATATCCCTCTGGAACCAGCGATTGAAGCGTGCCGCCCGAGTACCCTCCACCCTGCATTGCTCTCAGTCAGGCCATAGTTTTCTGGGGAGAAATAGATCTCTACCGTGTGCGGGCCCGCACGAAAACACGCCATTAGCCGATCGTCCACCAGAAAAATTCGACCGTTCATCTGACAAAACCGATCAACTTCAAACGGTTTAGCAGTCGGGTAAATTCACGCAACAATATAAACACAACGTAAATTAAAAATTTAAGCCGCGTCAATAAACCACTAATAAATAAGCCCGCCCATAGCGGGCGCCAGCAATTTCGGCTCACCCCTAAGGACAGAAGCATTACGCAATAACTCAAACAACCTAGACATATATTGTCAATATACGACAACTAAACCAAACCAAACAACAATAGCAACTGACGAGTATAAGTTTTGAATACTTTTAATAGGTATTGACAGAACTTTCACCGCTATCCAAAATCCAGCCCGAATCAAAGGCCGACATCAAAAATGCTGCCGAATCTAGACGACAAAGACCGACTAAATCCAACATGGCTGGTAAATTTACATACACGGTTCTACCACGCGTAACGCTTTTTGAAAAAACCTCAGACCTTTACGTACTTGGGAGCATCGACACTGACTGTTCTGAAAAAAACGCACGCGAGAGCAATTACAAAACACAGTCAATAGAAGATGAGAATGGAAGAACCATACTCCACAACATACCGGTGATACTAAATCCAGATGGCTCCATTTGGAAACATGGCTCTCTTTACATACTTTCAAGAGCAATGTGTTACGACCCAGTCGGGGATCAAACACTGAAGACATACGCCAAAAATCTGGTTGACTTCAGAAATACATTAGCTGCAAGCAATGTTGATTATTTGAGCACGCCTTTGAGAAGACATTGGCGACCCACGTATTTCTACAAATCGGAACTTTACGAAAAAACACAGCAAAATACCCTTGGAATACGTACTGCGAATGGAAGGATCGGAACGGTAATTGGTTTATATCGCTACTTAAAACTAAGACACGACTTTCATCCAACTCAAAACCTGTGGGAAGAGAAACAGAAGAAAATTCATTTTACGAACAGCAAAGGATTCCAGCAAGACCGAACTGTTATTGTAACAGACCTCAAAATAAAATATTCAGAGGAAATTCCATCAGGAGAATACATAATTGACGGCGGAAAACTCATTCCCTATGACGAAGATCAACAAAAAGCCTTAATCAAAGTTTTATTCAAAACTAAGAATACAGAAATTATACTTGGGTCGTTGATTGCAATCACTAGCGGAGCAAGGTTACAAACCGCCTTCACACTTAGACATGAAAACATACAAGACCCGAAAAAAATAAAAGGGAAAGAAGTTTCAATATTGATAGGACGAGGTACTAATGTCGACAATAAATTCAATAAAAAAATGCACATCTACATTCCGGCATGGCTGAACAGCCTAATTTATACATATATACACTCCGCCCGACATAAAGAGAGGTGTGATCGATTTGATAAATCCCATGGAGAGTCTCAATATATTTTCCTGACCCAACACGGCAATCCTTTCTACATATCCAAAAAGGACGAAAGAAGAGGCGCCGATGCTCCGATCCAAGATGGATACTCAATACGGCAGTTTGTTCACAAAAGCCTAGCTCCTATTTTGGAGTCAGAAGGAGCTACCTTTAAATTTCGTTTCCACAATCTTAGGGCTACCTTCTGCATGAATCTCCTAGAAGACAAGTTAAGACAACTGTCAAAACCTCAGAACACAACCAACATAATGCTGGTTTTAGGATTCGTGCAAAAAAGGATGGGACATAAAGATATAGCTACAACGGAACGCTACTTGAGATATAAGCATGAAAAAGCGCTAGCTGTTTCAGCACAGAGCGAATTTGAGACACATCTTCAAGCAATGGCGCAATCGTATAGCTTCCAGTAGCAGAGACCAAATGGAAAACAAAGCATTACATGTATTAGAAATTGGCAAACTTTCTTTAGTTAAAGCCCAGCAAGAAATTGATGCGCACGGGGCTGAAAACATTGCTTTCCGAATGGGACGAGGCGAAATTATTCATATCGGTGCACTGTGCTACAGAAAGAGACGTAAAACTAGAAATTCAGCCATATATGAAATTTTACCCACTGACCTAGACGCTAATAGAGTGAAAGCGATCACTGCATGGGCGATAGAATCGATCACCGACATAAAAACAGGGAACTTACGAGAAAAAACATTTACATCTTATGCCGGCGTTATCTTTCAACTGGTTAGGGAAAGCGAACGTAAAGATCATGACGATCTATTCCATTCCGAGGAAAAATATCAGCAAGCTTATGATTCATTCGCAGAGGCTACTTATGAAAAACTCTTAAAAGGAACCAATAAAGCTCATACAGCTCGGATAAAACAATCATACCCCTTAGCCGCAGCGTATAAGTTTTTCCCGGATAGCGAATACATTTTCACTCCGCCAAAAAATAGAGTTTCAACACGCTCCCAGCAAACGAAAGGCACCGAAATCCCATTAGATTCAGAGGTTGCACACGCAACATCTTCTTGCTCAGCGCTGTTTCACCAATTAACAGATGCATTGATCAACAGGACAAAATATCCTTTTCAAATAAACTTTCAAAATCACGACATATGGATTGTCCCCAACAAAGATTTCTGCAAACCGAATGGCTTTGAATCTTCGGGAACATCAAAAAGCGGTTGGAACTATGAAAAAGGAACCGTTGCCTTATCAGTAGAAAGGCCTATAGGGCCCAGATTAACAGCTCTTGAGAGGGAGAACAGATGTGCAGAACTGAAAATCAAAGGACATCACCATCATGAGCTTTCTAGGTGGGCGCATAATTGTTTCCTTCATATATTTGTAGCAAACACAGGAATTAATGAAGACCAAATTATTGATCTCGAATGGGATTCCGGCTCTTACGAGATAATTCCACACCTACAAGGTTTTCGTACTATAAAGTGGCGCGCAGGAAACAAAGTACAAAGCTTCATCATAACAACAAACTTCGTTAAAGACTTTGAGAAATACTTACAACTTAGAGAATACATTCTCGACGGATCTAAGTTTAATACGCTATTCATAACCATCCCTCTTAAAAATCGACAAAAAGGAGTAAAGCCCCTTCAAGTTGGAGCGCTAACCAAATTACAAATAGCGTTTCGGCAGCGTTTTGACTCGAAGTACCCTTGCCTAGGATATAGAAAGCTTAGGCTTTACAAATATAATTATTTGCTCACGAATTATGGAATAACTGTAGCCAGCCAACTTATGCAGAGCAGCTTAGGCACAATTGCCAAAGCGTACTCCTCAGCAGAGGAAGGTAAAGCGACTGTAGAGATATCTGCGTTCTACAATTTATTTTCGGAGACTGTCTGCAAGTACCAGGAAAGCACCCCAGTGGGACATTGTACTGAGCCCGGCAACCCATCCACTCAATTAATTGATATTGCTGAAGTATCCACGACAGATTGCAAAGACTTTATTACTTGCCTCTTCTGCAAAAATTTTGTAGCGCACGCCACTGAGACAGACGCGAGAAAACTGGTGAGCTTGAAATATTTTCTTAATGAAATCAAAACAGCATCAGTTTCTAGTGACGAATTCGAAAAAATAAATGGGCCCACTATCAACAAGATAAATCAAATACTCAAAGAACTCAAAGGCGCTTCTGAACAGTTTGAAGAAATTCTTGCTGAAGTACAGGAGACAGTACACAACAACGAACAGCTTTCTGACTACTGGGGAGCTTTATTGGACAAATTTGTCAACTTTGGCGGAATAAAATGAATAGCACTGTACAGATTATCAATAACCAGCCGCAAGATGCATATTTGGGTATTCCGCTTTCCGAAATTACTCCGCTTACAGTAATTAGCCGAAACTCAAAGGACGAGCCGCTTTCAGTCGTTAGCGACAATCTGTGGAAACTTCCGCAAATCAAAGGACATGCGAGATCAGGAGACAAAATTAACTTCTCTAAATTCGCAGCATTTAACCAAATAGACGAAACAAATTTATATACCACCAAATTACTAATGATTGTAATGATTTTTCGACCATCGAAGCGCACCGGAACGTATCCCAGTCACGATAAAGTCGCCTTGGCGCTCACTGGAATATATAAACTATACTGCCATGCTCAAGCCCACAATATCACCCTGGATGCTATGCTTAACGACCATGTACAGATGGTCAAGTTTATCTCCGCGTCCAACTCATTGAACTACCTGAGGAACATACAAGCAATTTTCAACAGAATTATTGCCGAAAATTTCTTTACTATTTCGCCAAAAATAATGAGGATTTTTGAACGAGCCATTAAAGAGGCAAATGACGAATCCGAGCAACACCCGGTTATTCCAGGAGCAATTTTGTTAAAGAAAACAACCAATTACATTAACACAATTAAAGAATACAACAAAAATATGACAGGGATTGAACTACTGGTAGAACGCGTATCAAAGAACCCCTGCTACGGACGGATGAAACGCAAACCACGTAACGCTAATGAATGCAGAGTATCATTTGAAACCGCGATGCATGAATGCGGACTAAATGAACTCATGAAAACAAACGACATGAAACAAATATCATCCCTGTGCAACTTCATAAAATGTTGTTACTACGCTGCAAAAATGTTGATTCACATTTACACTGCCATGCGTGAAACGGAGGCTTATTTACTTGAAGAAGGCTGCGTAGACCGCCTGACTAAAACAGCTTACATTGTTAAGGGACTTACGGTAAAACTCACCAAAGAACCGAGACCTGCAAACTGGATTACATCCAAAGAAATTCTTTTGCCATATAACCTAGCCATAAATATAACTAAAATGGTTAAAAAATTTGGCCCCGACCATATCAAAAGTTCCAAACTTTTATTTTTGTCAGCGACATATTTACCAATATCAAATCAGTACAAAAGAATTATTAAATCAAAAAAGTTAACTCAGGCATCTCTCACCCCATTTATTCTCGAAAAATACTTTCCTCAAAGCGTCATCACTGAGAGAGACTTCGAAGAGCTTCTGATGCTCGATCCACTGAGAGAATGGCAATCACAAGAGAATTTCCAACCCGGACAAATTTGGCATTTAACGACCCACCAGTTTAGACGATCAATGGCTGTATACGCAGCTCAAAGCGGCCTGGTTTCACTACCTTCACTGAAGCGCATGTTGCAACATACACTGTTGCAGATGTCGCTCTATTACGTGAAGGGGTTTGCGACTGCCAAATATCTGTTTAACGTGGACAACCCAGATGTGGTTGCATTTTTCAAAACTCAACAACCTAATGCGGAAGCGAGTTTGTTTCTCAAGGACGTGATCTTAGAAGAAACGAAGCTCCATGGTGCTGCGGGCATATGGAGTGACAGAAATCGGAAGACAAATTACTTAGCCAATATCAGAACTTCGTTTGCAGATACGCTCGATAAAGTCAAACGAGGATTGATGTCCTACAAGGAAACCATTTTGGGTGGATGCATGAAAGTAGGCGAATGTTATGAGCGCGCTCATCATAACTTCGTGGCCTGCCTGACCTGCGTCGGTGCTTGTATAAAGGAAAGCAAATTAGACACGACGATCAGCTCACAAACTCAAGTTATTAAATCTCTTGAAGAGGGCACATTTGCATACAATACTGAAATGATCAAATTAGAAATGCTATTTACTTTCAAAAATAAAATCCTGGAGACCGCTTGATGTCAGACCTCATAGCCGAATACGAAAATGCTCTCAATCGCCTGATTGAAGGTCAACCTACTCGCGTTCCCGCAGGAACTAAAATCACTAAAAACTCAGTTGCGCTTGAGGCGGGTCGTGGAAAGGGATCAATAAGAAAGGATCGTGAATGCTTTGACGGGCTAAATGTTAAAATTGATGCAGGTGCAAAAAAACAAAAACAACAGTTAATTACTTTTACGCCGAAAAATATTGACGTAGCCAGCAATAAAAACGACAAAGTCTTATATCAACAAAGCTTAGCACGAGAACTAATGCTCATCCGACAAATCGACAACCTCGAACGTAACCTGTCGGAAATTGGCAACGTTAAACCTTTCAAACCAAAACTAAGTTGATTTTAACTACTAGCACTTTATCTTTCGCCAAACTAATTCATTGGGAGTCACGCCCCGCAGAGTATTGAACAGCCTTTGAAGCTGCCTTCATAGACTGCTTAATGCGGTTGTAAGATACGGATAGGCATTGCCCGCATTTCGCCATCCTCTCATGCTTAACCAGGTGATTGCTAAGTGACTCAGCGGTCAGCCTACACAGCTTTCAGGACTATTTCATGCCCAGTATGAAAATGCTGACCGCTCGCGAGGTCTACGAAGTTTTACGAGATACAGTTGTTACGTCACGATCAATGCGGCGAATCACCCAGGAACGCTGGGATGAGATTTACTGCGGACTGATGACCATGGACGTCGACGGCTGGCTGATCACATTTTTTATTGACTGCGGTGATCTGGATTACTGCGACAACTGCGTCTCCCCTGACGGTAGAAAGTATGACTTCAGCTCAAAAGATGTGTTTGATCCAGTTGGTCTTTTATCCCCGGACGAGCATCGACAGTTAGAGGAACTGCTTCGTCATATCTGAACAATTTTTCATTGTTCGACCACATTGCGAGGCCAGGAGATTTAGCCACCGAGCCCCTGGGGGCCAGCGAGGATCGTCCGGATTGTCAATCCTTTCAAACAGAGTTCTGCTGGATAAAAACCGGCCATTGGCCTGCTGTTCATGCTAATGGTCTCCAAGGTATCTAGTGGGTCACCAGCTGTTGCTTTCAAGGAATTCGATACATGAACAACAACTACGTAGCCCGAGCCAAAGGCCTTCTGTCTGCGATTGGCGTACACCAGCTTTCGGAAGGTGTATGGGCATTCACGGACGTTCAATCTGCCAACCAAGCCTACATCCATCACTCGCAACAACCAGTCGCCCTTGCTGCCTATGCGGCAGTTAACGCCATGTTTGCTGCTGGCCGTTTTCCCAACTGGGCATTGGTTGATATGGTGGACAAAGTGCCTTGCATGGACGGTGCTGAGCTTACGGCGCTGGCGATGGTCTGCGGAGCTTCCATCCCTACGTTCTCCAGTGCTTCAGAGCGCGAAAATATTTTTGGACAAGCGGTGTGGGGGATCGTAGAGGCTTACTCGCTTGAGGGTTGTTTTGAGCACGTCGAACTCGCCTATGGTAATCAAGGCAGCCATTACAACTTGCGGCCTCGCGGCTTCGATTGGGCAGGCGGACAAGAGTCTGTTCCCGAATCCTTGAAGGCAATGCGTAAGAGTTATCGCGCAATGTCGCCGCTGCAACAGATCATGGTTTTAACGATCATGCACTTATACAACCAGGGTAAAGACGAGACATATCTGACTGGGGGCTGTCCGACAAAAACTCCTGCCGCCGAGGCAATGGATATCCTGCGCAGAAATGGGTCGGCGCTCTCGGACTGGGGCCACCTGGTTGCTCATTACGCGGGCTGGTAAGCAATGGTTGTATGAGAACGCATCCACCCCAGGGCAGGCGGCAGTAGGATGGCATGTCATCGGACTCCCAAGAGTTTCTGTAATGGCCGAAAAACGCCATGCGTCTCCTCCATGTGCTTGCAAGGCTCGACTGGGCGAGGGTTTTGATAAGGCTTCTAGTTTAGAGGCCATGGTTTTTGGCGTGCCCCTGGTCGGGGACGGCTGTCGTAAACCAAACCCACGCGCAAGGCGCTGGTCTTGGCCCTAGCGGGCTTCCATCCGCACGCCTGCGCGCTCCGCTTGCCTGCCCGCCTTCTAGGGTCTGTAACGTAACTTTGTGAGCTGTAACATAAGCAGTGTTACAGAGCGCAAAATCACGTTACAGATCATTAATAGCATGGCTTCTGACGCCGGATGTTTCACCCGGCATGAAGGTTAGTAAGACGCCACATGTGTATCTCGGTCGGCGATGATTATCGCAGCCCGTTACACGTCCACGAGTACGCCTACGTCATGCACACCTCACCAGGAGTACATATGCACTCTTTCTTCAAGTTCCCCGCCCGTGGACAGCTGAAAGGCCCCATGCTAATTTGCAGCCTCCGATGTACCTGCATCGGGCGGTCGGCTCGCAAAGGCTAAAGCCACAGGTAGTAGTACCCTCCTTACGCACGCATTTCGACGATAGTCAGCGGGCAGCCGACACCCTGACGCTACCGGAGAATTGCTATGCGCGTCCCAGTCTATCCAGACGATCTCAAACGCAATCGTGGCTTCAAAAGTCTTGCCAAAAAGCTGCAAACGCATTGGTGTGGCCCAAGTTCAGTTTCGCTTTTATTCGTACAAGATGTTCTCGCTAAGGGTTTTGGATATCGGGACTACCGCGACCTTGAGCAATCGTCGAATCTTCGTATGGCGCATGAGCTTCCACCCTCAGAAGCTGATACCCGGCTAGCAATCAAATCTGCGATTCACATTGCCCTGGGATCTGAATTCCACGCAGATCTGGCTAAGCTTGAGCGGTTGGTAGGCGCGCTCCCGATCTCATCCCTTGTAGCGTTTAATCGCATGCAGGTCGCTTGCGATATTATTCAAAGCTTCCAAAAGACGGGCCAGGTGCCCCCACTCACTGCCAAACAATTGAGATTAATTAAACGGGTCATCGACGTCTCCGGCAATCTGCGCGATCAAGCTATTTTCGCTTGCATGCTGGCCGACATGCGACGAGGTGAGTTTCTTATGGCAACTGTTCAAGGTGGCAATGCCGTGTATCGCAGGAAATTCACTTCCATCAACGCCTGGGAGTCGTTACCGAGCAGTTGTGGTGCAGCTGTTGACCAGTATTTGAAGAGTTCGCGCGTACCTGAGGGAGGTTATCTTTTCCACTCAACCCATGACTCCAAGAAACCAATGTCACCGCTCACGCTGACCAAAATCTGCGCCTCTTGGGCTGAAAAAGCGGGCATCGAAGCGGGGCTCTTAAGTCCCCATAGTATCCGTAAGTCGGGGCAAGACCTCGCGATCAAATTCGCCCTTTCGTTAGGACACGTTCCGAAAATGTCGACCAGGGCCTACATAGGCGATTTGTTAAAGCCCCCAGTTCGATAAAGGTTTCTGGCTATGCCCCTCCTAGCTCAATAGCTCGGTAGGGCATATCTTTAACCAAAGCAGTGAGGATGCCTTGAGCATTTACCAAGTCGGAACAGGCGCTAACACGTCTCAGTATCACGAAAATAGGAACGCGGCATGAAGCGGTTAGGTCAATTGATAGGATTCGTTTGTCGGGACAAAAGATCAGTCCCCGAGCAAGCCAGAGATCGCGCGTTCATAACCGCTCTCAATAGTCTTCAGTCTCTTCGCGTTACGCCAGACGGCGGCATGTCGATTGATCCCAACGAGATTCGAGAGAACGTGATAGCGAGTCGACAGTCACTCAAGCGATTCGTGCGATGACCAACTGAGATTCATCTGACGTACTGAGCCGAGCCGTTGGCTCGAAGGAACGATAGCAAAACAGCAATGGCATCGTGCTCAGCGACCTTACGGTGCATTGCGCTGGGGCCGCCAAATTCATACTCGATTTTCAGGCAAAAAAAAGCCCCAATTAAGGGACTTTTTTCGACATGCATTACGATCCGTGCTGGCGTCCCCAGAAGCTACGACCAGAATTGGCACCGTCAATGCAATTGAAATAACTGTATATTCATACATAATTCTCGTCAAGCAAAAATTTCGGACAAGTCTAAACGCGGAAAACGATCGCGCTCAGGCTCAGACAACCACTCCCCTTTCCAGCCTGCCTATCAACTCCAAGACGGCGTTTGTTTCTACCCTCGTCCCCAACATGTCTAGAGGCCGCTTCAACCCAAGACCTTGCACCGGAGAGCTCATCCATTTTGCGACAGCGACCATATCGTTCTCGAACAGCGAAATGGCTTCCTCGAAAACCACTATGAGTGCGACTAGGCGATCGCTTTCGACGGTGTTGAAGCGACCAGCTTTTGCCCTACGCACTAATGTCGTAGGCGACACGCAAATAGCATGGGAGATATCCGCTCGAGGCATCTGAACGAAGGTCGCTGTTTGATCAAGTAACTCGAATGGAAAGCCCTGGTGTACGAGCTCATACAGCCTGGCTCCACGCGACGGCAATCCAATGGCTTCCCAAATGCCACCTGGAACATACGGGCCAGGCTGATATTCAATACTCATGTCTAAGACCCTATGTGCCAGGCGGAGCAATAGAAAGACTTTGCCAATACAGAAATTCTCTCGCAGCGTATTCGTGAAGAGTGGGGCTAGCTTCTGGGGCGCAGCAATCGCTTTTGAATCGGCTGGCTGCACAGCTGAGAAACCCCATAAACTCCGCCGCCTTTGACGCTCTTTTTCAAGTAGGTCAGCCCCGCATGTTCTCATTCACCATCGATCTGACTAGCCTCCGCCTGATTGGCTTCGATGGCTTTGATCGCGGCCGCTCCTCCTCGCTTGGTGAGGTCTATGCCGATGACCTTGATGTCTTCAACGTTAGGAAACCTCGAAGCGATGACCAACCAGTGTTCTTGCAATGCGATTACTAGATCATTAAACCCGAGCCGGCCTTTGGTTGGCGTCTCCCACGTGGCCTGACCTCCATGGTTCACCAGCAAAAAGATGCCGCAGCTTGAGCTTATGTCGCGTAGGTAATCCCCGCAGAGTTGGTTCTCGAGTCGTTCGAAATGCCCGGGGCCGCTCCAGTTCTGTGAAAGCTTAAGTTCGACTGGCACGGGCGCGTAGTACTGGCTGTTTTGGAATCGATAATCAGGGCGTTTGTCATCGGCAAGCTGCTCTTCCTGCGGAACGACGTAGCGTCCCGCAGCATTATCCCTCAACCACTTACCGATGAACTTCCGAATGGAAGTCTCCTGATTGGTCTGGAGCAAAATTTCTGCGTAGCTCGAGTCGCTATCTTCAAGATCATGCTTTAAGTCCAGAAGACGATCGATCGCCAGATTCCAGAGGTCACGGTGGGTGGATGGCGTGCTTTCCAGCGACTCATGAAAATCGACGACCTTCGATGGTTCCCACGGCGGCGTCTGCGAGTCGGCTGTAGCCTTTTGCTGAGCGTAGAATGCGCTCCAGGGACGTAATCGCTCCGCAGGGTGAGCCTGTGCGATTTCCTGCAATGCTAGGAAAGATTCCTTCCCAGGCGTCTCTCGGATAAAAGCTAAAAGCCCATCACGAGCATTCTGGGCATCGTCCCTAAGTCCTGGCGAATAGACCCCTTTTCCTGAGCGGTCAATGTCTTCTGCAATACGTATGTATGTGTGCATCAGCAGATACAGCGATTTGACATGCTCAACCGTTTTGTAATTCTGCCGACAACGGCTGGCAGTGCGGCTTCCGACAATGGCAATCAGGCAAAGCATGGCAAATTTGGCTTTTTCCTCATCTGAGGATAACGAGTCGATGCGAGCTGCTAATGCCGGGATAGCAAGCACCGGCTCCACTCCAGCCCAGACGGCGTACCAGGTCGGCGCAATCTCCGAATTGACCTCTTCTATGGCACGCTTGCTGGCGAGCTCGGCCAGAACCTCATCAACGACCGACGACTCCTGCACAATGCTCAACACGAGCTGGAGCAACTCAAGGTCGCTTATGTGCTGTGCCAGCCGGGCCATGAGCGGAGCAGCAAGCTCCTCGTACATCCAGCCCCCGCCCCAGCGCAGTCTCTGTAGCACACGATTGCCGCCCGATTCCAAAAGTGGCGCATCCAGCTCGTATTCGATTTCACGCACTACGATTTCTTGGATAAGACGCGGGTATAGCCCGAAAAGCTTGGGAAGCCACTCCGGAAAGCCGTTCAGCTCAAGCAGCCCATAGCGAGCTGCGTATGCAGCGTTTTCAGAGGACATCTGCGAGAAGTGGGATGGCTCCTCTTTAGCCTCAATAGCGAGTCCCGTCAGCCCAAAAATCACATGATATGGGGTCGAATTGGCAGCAGCCCCCTCCGATGGCAGCGTTGGGCAATAGCCCCGCCAGAAATTAATAGCGCCGGCACGAAACGCTTGAGCAACAGGTATGCCGAACTCACTTATGAGCGACTGCCAATTACCGCTGCTCCAAGTGTTTGAAGAAAATGAGTCCTCACGCATCTGTTCCATTAGATAAGCTTGGCTTTGAGTCATCACGCCTGGCTCAGGGCTGTTTATCAGGGCCACTTCAGAGGCGAGCCCCTCCTGCCAAGAGCGACGACGCTCTGCGTCTTCAGACTGCCGTCGGGCGGCTTTTTCCTTCCACTGAGTCTGCTTGACCTCCCACTCCTCAACTTTTCGCTCCGGTGGATTCAAGAGAGTTTCAAGCTTCTCGCGAAGCTCATCATGGGCCTCAGCTGCTTGCCTGAGCTGAACTTCCCAAGAAGATGGTTTGTCATGCTGTGTAAAGATGTTGAAAGCCATACTGAGCGCCATCAGGCGATCATGCATATTCGTGAGACTAATGATGTCGTCGCAGGCAAGGCTAAAGTTTTGCCTATTCAGCGACCAGAATGGCCGGAAACCAAGCAACTGCCAGACGTGAATTACAGTTTCCCCTCGATGCACTCGGCCGTTACGAGCTAACCCAACGTCATACCAGAACAGCTTGTAATCGAGCTCCGACCAAGTAGGCACGATCTCCCGGAGTTCTTCTCCGAGCTCTCGAGTATCTCGCTCATCATAAATGTGCGCCTGGGCCAGCTTGCTCAGAATCGCGAGGGCCGACTCCTCGAGCGCAAACGGGTCTCGTGCCTGGAGCAAACGGAGCACTGCCAGACCAGCTATCTCGGCTAGCCAGCCGTACCTCTTAGAGATAGCGCTGAAACCGTGCTCTTCAGTTGGAGGCTTGTCTAAAAGCACACCGAGCCCGCAAATGAGGGCTGGCAGGTTTTCTAGCGGACAATCCATTGTCAGGGAGGAAAGCTTCAACGCTAACGTATCCCTACTGCCATAGCGCTCCTTCTTCGCGCTTCTCTCGATTGCCTGTAGCAGCCAAGGTATCCATTGGCTATCGAGCGCAAGTCCGTCAAGCAGCTCAGCTAGCCATTCCCGGTTAACTTTGGAGTCTCCTGCCAGCAGCGCTAGGCGCACATCAGCTACATCTTGGGCCGTCCCCAGGTCGATAACGGCTCGGATTGCTGCCAAACGAGTATGTTTGTGCTGAGCATCGAGGGCAAATTGCTTAGTCTCTGCAAGTGCACCCACCACCTCGCCCTGCCATACCATTCTTAAGAGGAACCAGGCGATGTCATCGTTGGTGCGGTAAAGCGTCAGTAGTTCTTTGATGTCTTCAGTGAGATCGTGGTGCGCGAATCGCTGTACGGCTGAATAGTCAGTCATCGTCCAGCTGTGAGCCGGCTGAGCCAAGTGCTCGCACGCTTTGCGCAGCACTCTACGGCGTGTACTCAGCGGGAGCTGCCCAGGATCGCCGCCCTCAAAAAATACCTCCGGAGCAACCTCCTCCAGCCGTGTACAAATGCGATCATCCAACAGCGCCAACCAGGGTAGAACTGGACGCATCGAAGGATTGATAACCTCCAGCCCATATTGTGTATGGAAGAACAAGTTCTCGATTTTGACCCGCGAACCTGCGCCACGGATCAGTTCGTGGAGCCATTCCGCTGTTAGGTATTCTCGGACAGTACGATGGTGGAAACGAACCGTTCCATAGATGCCCGGCTCGAAAATTGGTCGATTCAGCAAGGCTGCGGATTCTGTGTCATTCCAATCCGTCAGCACGTCACGAATGGGAATCCCGCTTTTATTGGTCTCACCATCAGGGACGCGGATCGCAGATGTATGCCCTAATGTTGTTGCTGCTGCAATTAAGCGCACGCCTTCTCTGAGCCTATCTGGAGCAATGGGCCTAGATTCGGCGCGATCTTGGTCACGCTCTTCAAGGCGGCGATTAATGCTGCTTTTCATGAGCTCCAAGCGCGAGCCTATTCGATGGTGCTCGAGCCAAAAGTCGACGAGTTCCAGGAAGTCCAGAGGGCGCGTGGTTAGCGACCATGCTTCCTTGCGCTCAACTGCAGCGCGAAACGCTTTAATATCTTGGACGCCAGTGGCATTTAAGAAGCGATCGATCTGCTCGTCATGGATGTCGTCCAACGTCACCAAGAGGAACGACGTATCTGGCTCCGTTTTGTATGGAACCGTTTGCACAACGTCCTCAAAACCATCAGTTGTTGTGGAAGGTGCTTGCCGAGCTACGGGCCCAAACGCAAACGCCTTTTCACAGATCGCAAGATCCGTCTTTGCGCGCCATGCTGTGCTTCGTCCAGTGATGATTATGTGCGCCTGGGCCATAGTATTTTGGGTCAATCGGCCAAGTTTTCGAATTGCGCGCTCGAAATCTTTCGGATCATTTAACCGAGCCTCGTCGACTGAATCCATCAGCAGCCAGCCCTCGGTGTCTGAAGCGAGCCAGCTCTCGAACTCATCAAACGTCCCCACTTCGAAGGCGTCCTCCAAGTCTGAAGTGACGTTCTCAATACGAAGAAAGAATGAAGTTTTGCCTTGGCTCCGGAGCTGGCAAGCGACGTTTCGGATCTCAGCAGTTTTACCTGATCCCGCCTCGGACAGCAGTATCACCCGATTATGAGTTAGCAAGTCAGGCCAGTGGAGCTCTCCCTGCCGGCTATGCCTACCGCTTAGGTCTACATCGTCAGACGCATCAGCATCTAGAGGGATTTTGGAGAACGTTCGATCGAGGTCAATAAAGGCGTCCGAGTGCTTGGTCATATCGAGTCTCAAAGCAGGTCAGGAGCAGTCCCGACGCGGGCTGCAGAGGCTAAACCATCCTACTCGAAATGCCACCTCCGCCGGACAAGGAAAGGGCTTGCTCAAAGACAGTACCAATGCAAACCGAATGAGGTCTTCGAGATTCGTGCCACGCGAAGGCCCCCCTCGAGGTGCTCAAAGATTCCTGAGCTTGGCTCCACAGGCCAATGTTTTTTAATCGATGACAAAACGCGTACCTTCGTCTGCGGGAATTCCTCCCAGTCCAACCCGAACCTGAAAAATTTTCAGCCGCCCAGAACGGGCCTTTTCGGCGAGAGTGGCTGCTGCCTCCAATCGCCTCTCGCCAAGGCCAAACTTGGCGAGTCCTGAGTTCAGCATCTCAAGGTAGCATGAGTGAGATCGTATTTTTTAAGTCGTCGAATTCGTCAGGGAAGTTTTTATATACAATACCGCACACCAGTATGAGGCAACGTTCCGGTTCAAGGTTTACTTGCTCACCAACTTCGGCAAACTCCTCATGCTTACCTGCTTGCAATGCATATTCGACAATTGTGGACGCGCGCTCAGAATCAACGCCTAGTTCAACGCCGAGCTCTTGAGGTATTTCGCTGCACTTTTGTAAAAGCCAAGCTTCAGGCCATGTATCGCCTGGGAGATAGCTTGTTCGTGCAAGTAACCAATTGTTGATTTCATCGTCTTTTCGCTCCGCCATGCTTTTGGCATGTTCGATATTTTTAGCTTGGAGCTTTCTCTGATCAGCATCGTATACAGCCAGTATGTTTGCATGCTCATTTCTCAAATAGTTGGCTGCTAACTGGCGAGCCACTGCGGCGGCGGAGCCTATACGAGTGACATTGATTCTACTGCGGGTATTTCCATCTAACACGGTTTCGATCATTACCTTTGCAACTGGATCTTCAACAAATATTTCGAGTTCTTTCTCGCCAATTGCTCCCATTTTTGAGAACGCAAACTCCGCTGAAACTCCGGGAGTGATCTTCGTCTTAGCTCCGTTTGTCTCAATAAAAAACCTGGCGTCGTCAGGCAAGCATTGAAATATTTGCTTTGAATGTGTTGTGCATACAACTTGAGTACCTGTACTCATGCAAACTTCTTTCAGACGTTCAATAAATAGCCTCTGAGCCTTCGCATGGAGGCCAAGCTCAATCTCATCGAGAACTAATAAGGTACCTTCGCCAGAAGCATAAATTGTGGAGAAAATATCAAATAGCGCGTTTTCACCTGCGCCCATGTTAAAGCCAGAATAGATAACGTCTCCAACCTTAACAATCGGAAGGCCGTACTTCCTGTATTCTAGCTGCCGATAATCATCGTATCGCTTGCCAAGGACATAACCGACCGCGTCCTTAACCTTTTGCTCCCAGCCATGAACTCTCAAGTCTTTGAAGGCTCGGGAGTAAGATCGTGACTGACTGCGCTCAGCATGAGGAACAATACGTTCAATCCCCAAAAACACTACCGTCCGTTTGATTCTGGTGTCATAGTCGTTCCACTTACCGCCGGCCTTCTTTTTCCGTACTTGTGATGCAATTCCTTCTGGTGAGCTTTTCCAATTGTTATGAGCAAAGCTATACCAAATTTCTACTCCAGGAGGAGCAATCTCTTCTGAATGCTGCACGAAAAAATCGGAAAAAGTGTAATAACTTCTAGTGCGTTTCGGAAGTTTGAAACCGTCCGATTTATTGTGATAAGCACAGGCGGCGAGCGCCAGCATAGTTGACTTTCCGGATCCATTAACTCCGGCAAATGCGGTGATCGGATAGTCGAGATTTACCTTGAATGACGTTAGCCCGCGAATGCCGCCCGTTGAGATTTGAATGCTTCGAAGTAGGGCCTTGGTATTGTCCTTGCAAAACCACTTTCGTAATTTCTTATCTAGATTACTTTCCCTGTACTTCATCGGTTCTCCAAATATTGACTTAGCACTGGCTGTAAGGCTATGTGGCGATTTGCTATACGTATCACAAATTTCGGAGACTATCGAGCCAGCAATGAGACTTTTCCATGACGCTCTGAGCCTTTAGGGCTATCGGCAAAAGATTGCTTCACAACCCCCACTAGGGTGGGCTGATAGGCGGCGCCGGGCTTAACGCTCTACATCGCAAGCGAACCTACTCGCCCCACTTCACCCAGATACTTCCTCCGTCACATCGCTAGCCGTCACTATCGAGAGCTGGTTCAACGGCTATGTGATGCGCGCAGAAAAAGACTTGGTCTGAATGAAAGAACGCGCAGGAATGTAAGCGCTCCATAAACCCCGCCTGCACATGAAGCGCCGATTCAAGGATGCTGAGCTCCCATTTCTCGCTCGGATCGACCGATCCGCCGGACGGTCTGTTAGTCGTTACGTGTCTGTTCAAGCCGCTTATCAAGCTCGCTTGGCGGCAAGTTCGGCGTCGAGTGAAGCGTCAGCCAGACGGCCCGCAGAATGTTGATCGCAGCCATGTTCAGGTGTTGTTCGGCGGCGTGCAGGGCCAGTTCGGCTGCCAGGCGCTTGTCGGCAGCACTGAGGTGCGCCGTTTTGTGGGTCATGTCCGCATCGACGTTGGCCAACAGCCCCTGGAGTTCCTGCACCGCCTGATCCGATGCCTGACGCATGTCCGCCAGCAGGCAGCTGGCTTCGGCAGGCGTCATGGCCAAGGCGCGGACGCTGCGAAAAGTCAGGCGGGCGGGCAAGGTGGCCAAACTGAAACCCGTCGAAATCAACTTGCCAATCATGCGAACAACTCCTGTAAACGAGTGTTTCAGCAGCGTATCAGAGTAAATCGCAAAAAAATGTCTGCTCATCGCTTGCCAGCGATCAACTCTCCGCCTCTTTTTGGCATCAAGCGTCTGATCGTCGTCAGAACCCTCGAACGATGCGCCCATAGACGCTCGATCTGCTCATCCTTGGCAGAAATTTCCTTGTCCTTCGAAAACATCTGTTCATGCAGCGACAGATAAAGCTGTTTCAGCAAAATAGGGTCGTCAGGAAGGTTTCGGGCACGGAAATCATGCCGTGGATTACACCGGATCAGGTGACGAAGCGTGGCGTCAGCACCTTGTGAGGTTGACTGCCCCAGAGGTCGATTCCCTCCAGTAGGAGGTTCAACTCCCGCACCGTCAGCTCGATGGCTTCGTCACCATCCGTGACAAGGTCAGTGAGAACCAATTGGTCATGCAGCAACTGGCCAACAATACCGCTGAGCAAGCACTGCTGGGCAACTTTGCCAACGCAGTAGATGACGCAATCATGGACAGTGGTGATGCTCACCAGAATCAGATGATGAAATTGTTATCTGACCCAGCTAAAGCCAGTAAATTTGCGAAGGTGGTATTTGATTTGCTTAACTTGACGACGTAATGACTGAAAGCCCGCTCTCAGCGGGCGTTATTATCTATCGACAGCACCAGGGCCATTTAAAATCGGTGGCCCTGCGCTCGGCGGGCTCTTACTGCTGAAGAGCCTTGGCCGCCGCGATGCCACCGGGGGTAAGCACCCCCGAATACATAGCTCTAGACCTGAGATTGCCCGCGTCCATCCGCGTAATCTGGAAGCAACCAAATCCCTTGGCCCAAAGTTGCTCGAAGACTTCGGCATTGGCTTCGATAAAGGCTCTATCTGGCAGTTTTCCCTGCTCATGCATGGTCAGAAGCGTGGACAGCATGGAGTTGAATTTCGATTGGCCCACAGTCATTGAATAGCGTCCTTGAGAGATGTCGTCCGTTCTATCCTAGTCGATCTGAAAATGACGAAGACTGCGTCAGCTTTTCTGCTTGGTTTCTGAAAAGCCCGAGATCACCCAGGCGATAGCCCAAGCGATCAAGCGCACCGAAAAAATGCAGCGAAACCCGAAGCTAGATTCAGCAGTCCGATTCCAGCACCCTCATACAAAGCAAGTCGCAGGCTGCAAAACAGCCAGGTCGCGACTAGCCTCACCCACAGATTGGCATACCGGCAACGTAGGTGCCCCAGTTTTCAGCCATACGCGGCGGCGTGCAGCACCTTCCAAAAATCAGCGATATAATGCCGCCAAGCCCTAACTCCGCTGGATGGTGGTAGTCATGTCGCGCTCACTCTTCACTCCCGCTGAACTCGAAGAAATTCATACTCAGATCTCCCAATTGAGAGCTGAGTCGATGCGTCTCTGTGATCAAACCAGCAAGACTATCTGCGCACCTACCTTCGTGCCGCATGTGCATTTTTTGCAAACGATAACAATGGCGTTCTGCTTAGTAGCCACAGTGGGGACGATCACCGCCGTTGTGATCAAATACCTTCTCTAGCCTTGAGCAGTGCACGAGTGCAATCCAGCCCGGATGCTCCCCCATCTAACAGCTTCAGGACAAAGCATTTCACAAAGAACTCGAGCAGATGCGTGCAGACGCTGAAGATGGAGTAATACATATGCCTAAGCGCGAGCCAGAGGGCGGGGTGGCTCCCAGCCTTAGGCTTGATGACTATCCGGATTTATAAAACATGCCGTCGAGACAGTAGGCGTTCCCGTCCTCTGCCCCTTCCCTCTCCTATCGACCGACAAGATCGAAATGTTGTGATTGGCCCCAGCGCGTCTCTCGTGAGTGCTATCACTAGAAGGAATCGCGGTCATTGGTTACTTATGAGCCTCTTCTTGTCTAAGAAGGCGTTCTAGTAGCTGCTCGATCTGCGTCCCCTCATACCGTGCTTTCAGCTCCTCAAGCTTTGCCGCTTTACGTTCGCCAGTAAGAAGGCTAATGCCGTGGAGCGCATTGATCAGCTGCTGAGAATCCGTCAGCTCGTCCCTCATTGCTAGCCAGACAGAGTTGACCTTTTTAACGAGACTCTCAGCCTCAAGACTCAGGGTCTGCGATTCAATCAGCTTATTACTGTGTGTCATGATCTTTAGGCCAGCCAGCGTCTGCTCGAGAACGTGGAGCTGCTCTGTAATTACCTCAGCGCTATCCAGTGAAACGGATCGACCTTCCACATAGATCGTGTCGTCTTGGACGCAGTAAATGGCTAATGCCCCCTCCCCACCTCCCGTGCAATCCATCGCCAGAAAGTTTCCGAGACGCAAAGGGTGAGGAATCCAAGTATGACCTGTGCACACTCGCCAGATGCCTTGGACGCCAACCCGATAGTGCTTGATGACCCGCTCCCTTCCCCACAGAGCCAGCTCTTCGATCTGGGCATTGTCCAAACTCCCGACGAATTCCTTCCAGGACATGCCTGCGGGAACATCTGCATGGACGACACCGACAGTCCCGCGAGCTGACTCGATCTCGATTACGGTTGGAAGGATCTCGAATTTCTCAATGATCATTCCTTTCGATTCGTCGGCGATGGTCGACCACCACCCGGCCCCGTGTGCGGAGTAGCGAGCATCTGGATTTGCCCGGTAGGCGTCGATTAGCATCTGCTCGTGATTGCCCAACACTGTGAAAAACCAGGGTTCACCAAGAAGCTTCAGACCATCCAGCACGCCTGGCCCACGATCAATTAGATCCCCAACGGCGACGACTCGGTCGACCGCGCTGTTGAAGCCAAGCGCCCGGAGCCCATTGTGCAGATCAATGGTTTTGAAGTGAATGTCGCCGACGACGAAGTCACGACCATGTTCATTGCGGGGGAGCCTTAACAGCTTCTGCTTCATGCGCACATGTACTCCGGAGAATCAGCCGTTACTTTGGCATGATGGCGGTATTGTCTCCTTTCCCAGCAGGATCCCCAAGCTCTAGCAAGGTGCATTGGCCGGGCGGTCACAACACCATTATCCGCCCGTCAGCTCAACATTTTTTTCGACGACTGCCGTGGGAAGTGCTTGCTTGAATCAACTGCTCTTCTCACTCTGAGCCCGCACGCAAATTCATCAGAGTCGCGGCTTGGTTGATAAAGCATGGAAACCACGCTTGCTCATACGAACTCATGCGTGAATTCCGAGCCTTCGATGTACGGGAACCGTTTAGAAATTGCTGGAGTTATCAGCTCGTGTTCGGTGACGGCAGATGGACAGTCAAATGCCAAATCGACTTGTCTGGCCAAGAGAGTTTTATCGACGAGCTCTGCACAAAATAGCGCTCTCGGAGCCACGATTTCAGCCAAGGATCGCTCTCCAATTTCGTCAGTTTTAACCTTTCGCCAGCAAGCCCGATAGCTGCGGTGTAACGTGATTTTATGCATCGTAACAGTCGTAGAGTTACAACCAGAAAAGTGCGTTACAAGCCAATGAATACAGCGTCAAGAGCTCAAAACTGTCATTCAAACCCCACTGCGTAACTGGCTCACTGGCACCTCAATATGAGGACTGCCCTTCCGAAAGACCTAAGTCAAGCCGGGCGTGGCCCGAATGGGCGATTAGACGAGCTGACTGAGGCCCGGGATAGCGGACAGTTTGGCAACGCCGAGGTGAAATAAGGCATCCGTAATACGCTTCTTGAATCAATCATGACGGGCCAACTGTGGAGTGACTCGCCTAGGGCATGTGAAAATTTGGGGTCGAGCCGGGCTTAAGCCCGAAGAAGCGATAGCAAAAGTTGCTTTAGCTCCGCAGCCCAACGAGTCGCTATCGAGTCTCACACGAGAACTCCCCTCTCCAATCGACCAATAAGATCGAAAACGGCCTTTGTTTCCACCCTCGTCCTCATCATATCCAGAGGACGCTTCGAACCAAGCCCACGAACGGGCGTGCTCATCCATCCCGCTGCGGCGGCGACATCTCTTTCGAACAAGGAAATGGCTTTCTCAAAGACAGCTATCATCGTGACTAAGCGGTCGCTTTCTAGGGTGTTGAACCGTCCTGCTTTCGCCCTACGCGCCAACGTTGTGGGTGACATGCAAATAGCCTTGGAGATAGCTCCCTGCTGCACCTGAAGAAGGCTCGCTATCCGGTCGAGGAGTTCAAAAGGCAGTCCTTCGCGAATTAGGTCATGAAGCTTGGTGCCGCGTGACGGCAGCCCGAGGGACATCCAAACGCTCTGTGGGATCTGCGGCCTTGGTTGGTATTTCTTGATAGGTGCCAGCACATTTACCTCCATCTGAAAAACCTACCGCCAAGCCGGGCTAGGTGGCCCGAACTGGCGACAAATTCTTGGACGCCGAGCCGTCCAGAACTCGGGAAATATTAGTAACTATCGAACCAAGCACTCTACTCCCGACGTAGAAATTAGTGGACGTGTTAAGTTTTCGATCGCCACCTAATGGCGTTAACACCGTGAGCGCCATCATGCGTCGCAACAGATACCCAACTCATCGATAAAACACCCTGAAAACCGCAGACTAGAGCTGTAGCTCATTCATGAACGCTCTAATAAACTTCGTGTTAAATGTATCTTTTTTATGTGAATCTTTGCGACTTGCAAGTGCATAGAAAAATAAACTAACAGCACTAAAAACAACACGACACCGTGCTAGCATGCACTGCAAGCCCACTTAGGTTAATGTCTTATTGCTGGGTGACAATGCGAGGCAGATCTACTCCTCTTTCCCTCTTCCTATCACCCTCCCTCTCTCTTCCTATCTCTCTACTTCCTTCCATCTCTCTATCTTCTATCTTCTATCTTCTATCTTCTCTCATCTCTCCATCTCTCCATCTCTCCATCTCTCCATCTCTCCATCTCTCCATCTCTCCATCCTCTCTCCCTCTCTCTTGCATCCCTATATGCATCTCTTCTCAACTCGATTTTTCTTTACCCTCCTTTCCTTCTATTCCTTCCATTCCTCACATCGTTTTTCACATAGAACGTCCTCCCATTTAGTGCGAGTCGTATCCCTTCTTCGCCAATCAAGAGATAGACCCTCATCATTATTAGCTCACTCATTCCAAGGCAGATCACGATAAGGTACTGGCACTACGATACTGGGAAACTTGTGTCGATGAGTGAGCAATGTCAGTCCTGATGTGGGAATCCAACCGGGATAGATATTGCTCAAAACCTCCATGCTAGAGCTAGCTGCGTGCCCCTACCTTAGGTAGGCGTGGCCGAGCTGAAAGACTGACTTAGGTGCTGTATCCAGTTGGTTTTTGGAGTACTAATCTAGCGGCAGTCTGTCGCCCCCTCCCCACTCCGCTCTCACAGCCAATACTATTCCTGTCGTTCCGGGCAAAAAAATAAGTGATTGCACGACATTCAACCCTCTCCTTTAGAAGTTGGAAATCCGGAAACCTTGAATAACACCCGCTTTGTACGACTGTTTTGTACATCCAAACTTTTCTAAAAAAACTCTTGCAAAACCGCAGAAATACTTTCTATACTTTTTTCATCAAAAAACAACCCATGAAAAGCAATCAGCCTGAAGCGGACAACATATTCACAAATTAACAGTTGTTAAAATGGCAGGCCATTTTAATGGCACCCCAGCGCTCGACTTAAAATATTTGATTGGAACAGCGCACGCTGTAAGACGCAAAGTCAGAACACTTCGATAAAAAACAGCTTGGCGTCGACCTTGGATCGGTGAAGTCGAATCAGTTCGATCCGTTGCTAATAACAATGCTCATTAGCACTTCACGCCTTGAAAGACGATCGTGAGTGGGGGGATATAGAAAAGCAAAATGCCGAGCACCTGCTAAGGCTGCTCGCCCACCTGATCGATTTAGGGGATTACGACCCAGGTCATGCTGCGGCGCCGTACAACAAGGCCAGCCTGCACGGCATTGCCGCCGTCTTCAATCGGGTACGGCGGCGCATAGCGATGCTTGAGCGCGGCATTGAGTTTCAATCGAATGCTTTTACCTGAGAAAAGCAAAGCCCCCCCCGATGGCCGGGATTCTTCAACACCTTAAGCGTACGACCACTGGATTGCCACATGCCAAAGAAACCGAGGGACACCGAGGGCGGTAACCGCCCCCCAGAGGCACCGCCTCGTCACCAAAGCGACCTGTTCTCCAACACACCTCCAACGTCGAAGAGTGCGATCAGTGCTGAGCTTAGCGACGAGATCAACTCGCACCGTGGCCGGCTGGCGCCGTTCTTCAACGGGCACGCCAAGCCTAACCCTTCGGTAAGCTTCGCCAACGATGGCACCGGCTTCGGCAAGTCGTACAACGTATTCGACCAGTTCATCGAGCACGCTGAGGTACGTAGCGAACGTGGTGGCCACCGCAACCTATTCTTTATCACCCCGCACAAAGCGCAGATCGACGTCTCGAAGGTCACCCAGAAGAAGGCGGCTGCGCGTGGCGTCAGCATCCTGAGCTTCCTGGCCGAGCAGGACATGGCTGACCTGAATTTCGTCGGCTGGGTATCAGGTATTCGCAATGAAGATCTGTACGTCGGTTGGACGAAAGCCCTTAAGGTCGACTACTACAAAGAGACCATCGGCGAGCTACGCAACGCGATTACCGTGCTCAAGATCATTGAGGACGAGCAGAATCGATTCCTGAAGTCCGGGGTCACTGATTACCTGCGCGAAGCTGACCTGAAACGACGAATTGATGCCGCGAAATACCGCCTGCTCTATGCACTGCAGGACTTGGCCAAGGCGGTGATCAGAGAGAAGGTCGGGTTTGAGTTCTTGACCACCCTAGAGCTCTTCCAGCGCACCAATGATGCCCGTGATCGGGCCAAGATCCAAATCATCGATCATGTTCTACCGTTCGAGCGGGCCAAGGTGGGGCCAACCATCTTCGTCGCCACCACTGCTCGATTCATGAGGCGTGCGTTCATCGGGTATCTTGACAACAAGAAAGAGCCCAACATCAAGAAGCTGAGCTTTGACGAAATCCTGGGCGCCAAGCGCAGCCCAACCGATGCCGAAGAGGACAGCATCGCCTCGATTGGGGCCGCCTGCAGCCTGAGCCATGACGAGCAAATTGCGTACCTGAAGGATTATTTCTTCATCCCTGACGAGTCCAACTTTTTCCGGTTGAAAGGAATCACTTTCAACCTCGTCGTTGACGAGGAGCACGACAGCTACGACCGGTTTTTTGAGGACGGCAAGAAGAAGCTGATCAGCGAGAATGTTAAGCCGCCCCATGTTATTGCCGGCCTCCACCGTCTAATGGAGATGATTTCGGCAACGTATGGCCTTGGCGAGGAGAAGCCCATCGCGTTCAACGAAGCTGTTGAGCTGATGAATGATCTCCGGCGGCATTACGATGAGGACTGCGAAACCAGTGTCAGTCTGGATTCCATTCTGCAAATGTGCTCCGGGAATGTCGGCCACATCACCATCGACAACCGCGACGTCGAGCAGATCCTCGCCTTGTCACGCAACATCTTCAGCATGACGCCCAGACGCTTCTACAACGAGGATGCCCTCAAGCGGATTCGAATGCGGTCTGTGTGCGGCAAGAGCGAGATCCGCCTGTCCTTCGATGATGGCGGCTCCTGCGCCGACCCTACCCTGCACGACTTCTTGCAGGTCATGCTCTGTGCCCTGTACGCGTGCTCAAAGATCCCCCAGAACAGCCCCTTGAGGCATTTGCTGGCGCTGGGCGAGGATGCCAGTCAGAACGCCCCGCTTTCTGAGTTCATCAAGAAGTCTCACCAACATCGTTCCTACGTCGCATCCGTTTTTGACCGCGCCAAGGACGCCGAGATTTTCGTCGATGCGTTTTTCACCTTCTTCGCCCCGAAAATCGTGTTTTCGCTGGTCAAAGTGGACAAGATCCCCTTCGGAAGCGACGCGGTGAAGAACCGTGTATTCGTTGACTTCCACCTCGACCTGATCTTGGAGCTACCTGAGGTTAAACTGCTTCGGATACTCCACGGAACACAGAACAGTGCGATGTGCCTGAGCGCCACAACAGGCTTCAAGGACTCCTACTCCGGGAACTTCTCCAGGAAAATGCTGAGCCGTTATGGGGATGCGCCTGGTAATAACCTTGATGTACGCGTGATTCAGCGGTCTGGTGTGGACGTAAGTGCGATGGCAGACCTCCGGGATGCCCGTGCTAGAGCCAGAACGATGCAAGTCAGGCCCTTCCACAACACCTCCGCCGACGACATCAGCGGCCTGCGCCGCGATACTGCGTTCAAGAGCGCTTACAGATTCTGGTCAGACTCCCTGCTTCCCCAGGGTTACCGTGAAAGCAAGTATCGAATGTCAGCTTACCGCCGGCAGATCGAGGCCATGCTCATGGCGGCCTGGGATGGGAAGAACACCTTCATCCTCTCCCTGAACAACCGCTTCACGGATCTCTTTAGAACCCTGCTGACACAAAAGGGAATTGAGGGTCGCTTGAAGGGGTTTCGGCGCAAGCACCAGGACAAGATTTTCGAGCTGAAACCCTTTGATGACAAAACCAGGATCAGGGTCATCCTCTTCAGCTCCCAGCTGGCTAAAGAGGTCGACATCGACGAGTACCTCAAGGTGGATGCAGATACCCGCATCTGCCTGATCTCCGCCTACGGCAGCGCCGGCACCGGGCTCAATCTGTTCGTTGAGCGGAGTGAGGACAACTTCCACCAGGACTTCGACCGTCTGGTGCTGGTCAACACCCCCTTCTACAGCGCCATCCGTGAGAAGGACACCGGCCTCAACACAGTCAAGAACCACATCCTTCTGCTGAAGCACATCTCATCCGGGGAAAACGAGGCTGTTCGCTTGTCTGAGTTTGACTCGAACCTGATGCAGCCACAGAACCGCCGCATCTTGAACAATGAGCATGATCTTACCGTGCTCAAGGCCATCATCCAGGCTGTAGGTCGAGTTGAACGACGGGATAGCCATCTCCACACCGAGATCTTCCTGCCGAGTGACGTCATCGACGACATGGTGGTGAGGTATTGCCGGCTTCGCCGTGAGGGTAACGACCTTCTCCTCAACAGCCTTTCGCTGCTGAATCACAGGCTCATGCAGTTCTGCCTGGAACAAGCGGAGAGCCGTTGCTTCGTTAGCGAAGAGGAACTTGAGCAGTTCACCGCCACCGTAGCCGCAGCTGCCGGCAACATCGAAAACTTCTTCAGTGGAGCATTCCGAAACAAGATTCTCAGCAGCGCGCGTCAAGGCAACCGGGACGCTATTGAGTTCAATGAGCTGCTCAGGTCGTCCGAGAGCATCACCGCCCCTGAAAAGTACGTCCGCAAGCTGCTGGCATCCCCTCTTGTAAAGGCCTCAAGCTACTACCAGGGGGTCATCAACACCTTTTACCTTCCGAGGCAGATAACGGATCGGGTCACCGTCTGCACGACATCGGAAAGCTTCTACCACCTCAGCGACCTGCTTCATGGACAGGCCGTCTACCAGCCTGGGAAATGGCTGGTTCCTGACTACGTGCGCACCGACGGCAAAGACCAAAATTCAGGGCCTGGCATCGTCAATCTGGCGTGCAACATGGCCAGCGATGGGATTGATGTACACCTACCTAATCCGGCCCTCATTCCGATCCTGAAGGGGAACGTGGGTGAGTTCATCTTCCCGAAGGTGCTCTCCGCTCTTGGGATCAAACCACTGAAACTGGATCAGTTGATCAATCTGCTGGGGCCGACGGTGTACGAGTACTACGACACCTACGTCCACTATGAAGACACCATCATCTGCATCGACGTGAAGCGGTGGTCGGGTACCCTGGACAACCAGGAGCAGTCCCTCAAAACCCTTGACGGGGCGGAGAAAAAAAGGGACGAAATTTATAAGCTGTGCGGTGCCCTGAAACTGACCCCGCGCTTTCTCTACGTCAACACGCAACCCGACCACAACGACCTCAATACCGAGCGTGAGTTCACCATCGGGGCGCCGATCCACTTCCTCAACGCCTTTAAGATGATCACAAGCTACGTCCCGACCAAGGACAAGAACCGAATCTATAAAGTGGATGACCGCTTGATGATCAACCCCACTCTGGTACATCTGCTAAGGAGCGCGGAATGACCCTCTTCAATGTCCTGGAACCAGGAGCGGCCGCCAAGGCCCGCACCAACATGCTGAAGCTTCCCGGCGACCTGGAGGCCATTATTGATCGCTTGTCGGCACCCGCCGAAGGGGTTGGGCACATTCAGGCAGCAGTGGTTGAGGTAACCCGCAAGTCTGACGAGAAGACCGATGGGTACTACCAGCGAGTCGATTCGACTATCAAAGACTTCATCCGCAAGAAGCTTGGTCTGTCTGCCTCCACAGGGGTGCACTACAGCAAATTCAATGCGAGAAAGGGAGTTTTCGGATTCCTGTATCTGAGCACCCGGCCTCCGGTGCCTGGCCAGGTTCGCGGGGTCATCGCTGAGCACTCGCTTAACCCCCACTACGCGACTCAGGCCCTGCTGGACTTGAGGCTCAAGCTTTCGTTCCTAATGGACGTGAACAAGCACTACGAAATTGCCCCGGTCGAGTTCAACGCTGACTTGTACATTGGGCTGATGCTGAGTCGGACGTCCAGGGACGGCAGTTTTGTCTTCGATGCATTGGAGTACGACCTGTATTTCTCCAAGGAACAGGAGCTAGCCATTAAGCTCAATCGAGTGGCCATGGTGTGCTCTTCCACCCAGGAGGCCATCAGCCGGCCAGTCACCGAGACCGGCACGCTCATGTTCGACTGGGCCGGAAAGCGGTTCCAGCGCACCCGCAAGCTCAGCGCTACAACGAACAGTAATCGCAACTACATGGCCTTCGCCACGAACAACGAGAATGCCGAGGCCTGCGACCGCTATGAGAACAGCATCAACTACCACCAGACCGATTGCGTCAATCGAATCCAGCGCCTGCTGAAGCTCTTAGGGGTTGAATTCAACCCTGTCGTGTACGAGGCAACCCACCAGGTCAAAGCCTTCCTGGAGGGGCTTCCGACCATGTCCAACCCACTTTGGCTGCTCGACACTGTCACTAGCTATTCGAGTGACGAGGCCCGGCTTAGCTTCATCACCTACCTCGCGGACAAGTTCGGAGCATCCAAAGTACTGACCGCCGACTGCCTTCCAGACCCCACCAAACTGAAAGTGGGTACGACGAACTACCTGGTAATCAGCGAGAAGGTCAAAACCCTCGGGGGGAGCAAGAACGGCTCCAGCATCTTCAACACTTCCGCCGGCGAGTCTTTCAACACCTTCTGGCAGGCTCTTGCTGCCAAGCAGCGCAACCCAAAAGCTGAGTTTGACTACTACACGTCGATGAAGCTGCATCGCTTCACCCAGGCTATTGGCAGCATCTGCCAGGGATTCAACGTCGTCCCCAGCAAGCTCCCGTCTGCAACGGCTATCGAAAAATCCTTGCAGGAGCTGGCGCTGAAAGAGTCGATCTATAAGGACAAGGCCGTAACCATCAGCGGAGCAACTCTGCCTACCATTTCCCTAGAGCTGGTGAGTTGTCGGAGGGATTGGAATGAGAACGTCTATATCCAGGTTCTTGACGTAGCTGTTGCCGGCGAGACAATCAAAATCGAGAGTTCGCGGCGATACGACGAGACCTCCAAGGGTGAGTTCAACTACGAATTCAAGAAGCTCGGTGCCATTTTCGGCAAAGGTGATGAGAAGCCCTTCGATGTCATCTGGGATAGTGCGTTCCTGATCCGCGACAAAGCAACGAACGCCTGGCTAAGCGCCTACAGAACCGACCGGATACCCGCCATCATTGGGAACACCCTATTCGACAACCAGAAGCGCCAGGATAACGGCATCCCTCCGTCACGAGAGGTCGGCATCCAGGTGTCTACCCTCCCGTACTACCTCACGCCGACCAGGCAGAGGCAGCGCCATAGCGTCTTCATTCAGGACAACGGCATTGAAGGCGCTTGGTTCTTTGTTGCGTCTAACAAAGCGGCCAACAACACCATCCCGAAGCAGAGCCTCGTCTACAACATCGTAATCACTGATGAGTCCGGGGCGCGGGTTCCTGTGCTGAGCCATCCGCTGGGCGAACTGTTCTTCTCTACCTTCACCTTCGACATCGTAAAGCTCCGGGAGTCGGCCAAGACCTCTATCCTGCAGAAGATCGTCGAACTCTGCTTGCACAACTGAGCGTGGTGGCCGGTGCAACGCCGGCCACTTCACCTCGAGTTGTATCGCCACTCTGAAGACGATGGCTCTCCAAATTGGCGCCGCTCGTAAGGGACACTGATCAAGCGGCTTCCGTGGCTACGTAACTGATCTTATCGACCTGTTAAGTACCTCGGAGCGTGTACAACTCGAACGTTGCTCGCTGCGCCGATCCTTCAAAGCACGCTACCATTGCCGACTGAAAAGCAATGGAGACCACACGTGAGAAAGCCAACAATGAAAATCATGATCGAAGAATGGGATGGTGACGGTGCTATCCGGATTCCCGATGAAGCACTGCAAGAGTTGGAGTTGGACGTCGGCGACGCCGTGTATCTGATTGAAGAATTTGTCGGCAACACACGGTGCTTTGTCCTATCAAAAACGCCTCAAATCGCAGATTGAATAGACGAGCTCACTGAAGCCTGGGATAGCGAACAGCACGGTAGCGCTGATGCCACATGAGGAGTCAAAGAAAGGCAGATTGCGACTCGGTATTAGGCCTTAATGTTGCTCGCCTCTAACAGACCTATTTTCGTCAGTTTTAGCATTTAGCCAGCAGGCCAGAAAGCTTCGGTGTAACGTAATTTTATGCATCGTAACAATCGCAGGGTTACCATCAGAAAAGTGCGTTACGAGCCAATAAATGCAGCGTCAAGAGCTCAAAAGCGTCATTCAACTCCGTCTACGTAGCTGGTTAGCTGATACCTCAATATTGGACTCTGCCCTTTCGAAAGACCTAAGCCAAGCCGGGCGTTGCCCGAAGGGGCGAATACAACAATCAACGTCAGGTGCTACTGCTGAGCGACGCCCCTGACGAAACTCAGACAACCACTCCCCTCTCCAGTCGACCGATAAGATCCAAGACAGCATTCGTTTCTACCCTCGTCCCCAACATGTCGAGTGGGCGCCTTGATCCAAGCCCACGAACCCGGCAGTTCATCCATTTCTTCGCGGCGACGGCATCGTTCTCGAACAGGGAAAGGGCTTCCTCGTACACAGCTATTAATGCGACCAAGCGATCGCTTTCAGCGGTGTTAAAGCGACCAGTTTTCGCCCTTCGCGCCAACATCGCTGGTGACATGCAAAGAGCATTGGAGATATCCGCTCGCTGCATCTGTAACAGGCTCGCTACCTGATCAAGAAGCTCAAAAGAAAGACCTACATGAATGAGGTCATGGAGCCTTGTTCCGCGTGAAGGCAATCCAAGGGTTTCCCAAATGCTCCCAGAGACTGATGGGCTAGGTTGGTATTCGAAATTCATTTCTCAAATCCATATGCGCCTGGCGGAGCGGTGAAAAGGTTTTGTCGATACAGGCACTCTCTCGCAGCGTATTCGTGAAAGGTATACGCCATGATCTCCAACGTTCTCAACGTTGCGTCAGCCGGGTCATCTTCAGTGATCAGCTTTCGACCGATGCTATAGAACGGGCCATCGTCCGCTACAAAAAGGAAGTTATCTTCGTCCTCAATCAGAGCGATCATCTTAACCTCTGCATGATGACCGAACGCACGGCATGGAATTCCTGCATTCGCGCATAGCTCCCTCACAGACACTGCTTCTTCTCTAGTCTGCGGCACTGGCATTCCCCATTTGTGTGCATCTCTGGCTAATGCCATCACCAATGGTCGACGCATTTACGACCTCCGCTTGAGAGTGAGCTACGGTATAGCGTGACTGGAGTTGCAGGAAACTTCACTCCCTATAGCTTTCATGCTTGGCGGTTATTTTTCGCTATTCGGATTTTTGTATCCGGGTGCGTGAACATTGAGCTCTCTACCCCATACAGAGCCAATGGATCTCTTAGCCATAGACGGTAGGCCTTATCACCCATCTCCTGATGGAGCTTTAGGGAAGGTCAGTGTCGAGCGTGCCCCTCCGGGGACGGCTGTCGTGAACCAAGCCTCGTCGTTGCCGAGTCTTGGCCCTTCGGGCTTCCATCCTTCCGCCTGCGCGCTCCGCTTGCGTCTGTCTCCTCCGTGATTGAGTCGCGGTGTTTGGAAGGTGGTGAAGCGAATCTCGTAAGCTTCATCACCCCCGCGCAGAACAGCCTTTGCAAACTCCGTTCAAGCTAGCTTCTTGCTCATCAACTCCGAAAGCACTTCGTTGAGTATCGAGTTCATTTCTCGTGCCGAAAGCCAGCTGGCATTACTTCCTATCTGTGCCTGAAGATCGACAGCACGATCATTCTGGTGCGCGCATATGAAATACCCCATAGAGCACCTGGCGATTTCAAGCGGCAAATTTTGGGGAGGCGATGTCTGAGAGACATCTGTCGCACCAAGGAGGTATTTGTCCGACGCCAGCGGCAGAATCACGTGAAGCAGCTCATCATCCTTATCCATAAACGGCTTGAAGGTTCGCTCGCCTCTCACATGGAACAGTACAACGGAATCCCCCAGCGGCAGATCGCCAGGCTCAAACTTTTGAACTGAGTAATGGAGCGCGGTGAAACGCTGGGCGCGGGCAACTGGCGACACGGATTCGTTGAGCAAGCGGACATGACTGCTTCTGATCAGACCCGGTATTGAAGACTTGATACGATCCAACTGAGCAGGCATCTGGGCGGCAAATATGGCTACGAGGGGCTTGAATATCTGGTCGAAGACTGACTCGTCCATAGCGAGCAAAGCTTGAACCTGCTGCTGACTAATACCCTGCTCGGCCAGGGCCTTGTCAAAGATGATGGAGCCTGGTCTGAAATGTTCTTTAGTCAACGCACTGAGGTTCGCCGGATCTGATAGATGTTCAAGAATGCCACTGGCACATTCATCGACCATCGACTGCATATTCTGGCGCACGTGCCGACTTCTGATTTCTAGGTGAGCTAACAGCCCTGGAATCCTCTCGACCACCGCTTCAGTAAGATTGCCGGCACGTAGGTTCTCTACCAACGGTGCGTAGACGTCCCTCTCTTTGTCAGTAATTTTATCGTCCAGATCAGGTTCATTGTCGATGGCATAGAAATGCCTTTCGAGCCCTACGTCTTGAATGTTTGCAGACCTGGGGGGTCTGCTCTGTTCGTACACCCAGCAACGGACGATTTTGCCGTTACCTGGAATTCTGAACCCTTTCTGCAAAAACCTTGGAATGAAGTGCTGTCGTACCCCTGACATATCGCGCCCTCCCTTTACTCTCTACGCAATGTGCGGAGACTTTAGCACTGTGTCATGACACCCCGGGGCACCAAAACGCTGGTAGTAACATGGCGCCGCGCAGAACCAAGCCTTGGCAGGGTGCCATGTTTGGGCCCTGGGGCATTCAGCCTCGCGCCTTCGGCCTTGATGGCCTGCGCGCTCCGCTTGCAAAAGATCTCACAACGAAGCTCAAATGAACCTCGATTGCGAATGTGCGTTGGAAGGTGCCAAGTGGATGCAATACAGGGATCGGCAGCCGCCGCCGTCAGTACAGGGCTCGGATGGGGAGACATTGCCAAAATAGTCTTGGCAAGTGGTGTCGTCGCGGCCCTGATCGGATGGTTAAAGGATTGGTTTTTCAAAATTCGTGATCGGAGACTAGATGCGAGATTTGCAGCCGTTGAGCTGATTGCAGTGCTCGATCTTTACGCACTACAGTCACGACGAAACGTCCGGGACTACCACGAGTACGCGGCCTCTTTAGACCCACACACTGACTATCAAAATTGGCCGAGTTGCGCCTACCCTGACCTCGATATTTCTCGTGATGCACTGAAGTATCTGGATTCGAAGCATGCGAGCGCCTTAGTTTCCATAGCAACCGAGAAGGCATTGGCAAATCAGCACCTTCACGCGATTCATGATGCGTCCTTTGACCCTACAGAGGTTTATGGCCATGAGGCAGAGATCGTCGGATACTTTGGGTACGAGGTGTATCTGTTAGCGAATGAGTTGAGGAAGGAGTACAAGCTTCCGCCGTTTGGCCAGAGGTGGGGGGTGACAGACGAGTTTCCTGACCTGCTGCACTCCTGGCAAAAAACGAAAAAAGTGGTACTCACGCGATCCCAACCTCTCTCATAACCCGACCAGGTGTGGCTACTTGGTGAATAGCTCGTCTACTTGGACAAATGGAGCACCCGTTTCCGCTGCTGCACGTACTTTTCGGTCAATCACCTCAGCAATGGGAATGCGGCGCCCCAAGGCCTTATAGATGTCCTCGCCGGACATGCAAATCACTTTTCTGCCCCGGCCAAAAGCTTGCAAGCCCACCTCGGTGAAGCCGCCGTAGCTGATGAAAAGCCCACGGGCCCAAGCGGTTTTTTGTTCAACTTTGCCATGGAAGGAATGGAGTTCAGCCACTCCTATCGGATCCCGTACCCATTTGGCCTCAACCAGGTAGGTTTCATGGCCAAGCTGAAAGCTCCCATCAATTTGTTCACCCACCAGGCGAAAGGGCGAACGCGCCTGGAGCCTTGAAGAATCGAACAGCTCCTTCAGAAAAGTTTCGAACGCATAGCCACGCTGGTGAGGTGGAAGCTCGCGTATTTCGAAAAGCTTTTTCCGAAGTGCCTCATAGACCTCAGCATGGTCGATGATAGAAGCGGCAGCGAAAGGGTTATCTACAATTACTGCCCGCTGTGCAGGGGATCGAACTGAATTGAGCAAGGAGAGAAACCGCCCCTCTGCATTAACGATGGTTTCCTCAGTTCTAGCCTCCTCCTGCATCGCTTGCCGATACTTCCAGAGCGCGTCAAGGACGCGGCAGACAGTCGAAGAATCTGCGCTCTGTAGTAGGCACCGAAGGCGTCTGGCTTTTGAAGTGCCGTCCTTGGAGAACATCTCATGGTCAATATCGATGTTCAGCTCTTCAAGGAAGAACTCGCCCATCGTTCGATTTGAGAAATCGAGAACGTACCCTCCTCCCATATTGAAGATCGAATCAAGGAATTTCATCTCAGTCGATTTGAAGTTGGCCATGCTCTTTCTCATCACTCATCTCGCCCCCTCCCCGACGTCGCGAGCCAAAGGCTTTTGCCATGGAGGGCATGTATTTCTAGACACTTTCTTCCTCGGCCTGAAAGACCTCGATAAGCTTCTGATTGTAGTCGTCCAAATAGTTTTGAAGCCCATCCCTGTCGATCAGCCGTACTCCAGCAGTGTTAGCCAATTCCTTTGCGGATTTTGTGTAGTAGGAATTGGTAACCACCATGGCCTCGTCGCACCCGTAGAAAGCCTTAGCAGAAATGGCTTGCTGGACAGCGGCGTTGCCTACTGAGCCGGCGTAATTCTTGGCCTGGATCACCATGTTTTTGCCAAAGCGGCTGACGAAAAGATCGGCGCCTTGGTCAGCCGTCTTCTTGGTCTCTTTGACGTCATAGCCAATGGTCTGGAAGATCTCGACCAGGAAGGCTTCGAATTGAAATCCGTCCATAGCATCCACCAGGTACATGGTGATGAATTGGTTCGGATTGAAATGCTCGAGCTGAGATCCCAGCCGCTCCACGAGAATGTCGAAATAAATCTCCTCGCAGAGACTTAAGCCATTTCGAAAAGCCTGTAACGGAAGGAGTGGAACACCAGATGTGGAGGCTGCCTGGGGATTGAATTGAACATTGGGATATGGAACGTCATTTTCCCAAAGGTAGTAGTAGAACAAGGCCAGATCAGACCTAAACGTTGTCCCGGCCTCTTCAATCCAGGAACGCAAGGTACCAGCCAGATCAGCTCGAATGTGGCGGGTCAGTTCTCTTGAGAAACCCAGGTAGGCCGAGTTGAAGGCTGTGGTCTGCAGCAACTTATCTAAGAGAGATGGTAGACCTTCTAGCTCATCAAAGCCCTTACGAATCAAAACCTCCCTGAACAGCTCCCTCTCGCTGTACACGCCATCCAATCGCGGCCCAGGCACACCCGCGTCATCGCTACTGCCTGCACTTTCGCGAGTGGTGTGAATGAAATTCGTGAAGTAAGGCTGCTTCAGCTCCGCATATTTTCTCAACACGTTGTTTAGAAGGTCATTGAGCTGAGCTTGCTCTTTCTTCTTACCGAGAAAATCCTTAATCAGGCCTTTCGATCGGTACTGGAAGTCTGGGTAGAACGAGGGATCCAGCGGGGTGATGTGTCGCAAAGTGAGCTCTGATGAGGGCAAAACCTGGGAGCCCATGCACCATGGGCACGCCGTCTCGAAAGTAGTCCTGTTGCATCCATTGCATTGGTAAATCATCGCGCCCATTCCTTTCCTGAGTCATCACGCGATCTTACGCGTGATCGTGCACATTACTCGGTCTGCCTTGGAGGTAGAACTTGCAAACCTAGCAATAGGTTTGCCGGGCACCCCCTAGCTTGTAGCCGTATCCATAATCGCCCATAAGTCTCATATTATATTTCTAGAATTGACCAGCCCGCCTGCTCTAACGCTGCCCTTCTCTTCACTTCAATGTTCCCCTCCCCCAATGAGCTTTTGCGCATGGCTAAACACAGCATGTGTGTTGGCCGAGTCATCCCAACGTACATGAGCATCATGTTCTTCTTCGCGCTCTCGTTGGGACGCTTCGCAGCTGAGGCCTTACCCTCAAGCCATGGCAAAAGTTTATTGACGAAGTGGGTGCGATTGTAGGTTTCGAGAATCAGCGTGGCAGCATGGGTTTTGCCCTTCTCGGCATGGATGGAAGACAATCGAATGTGAACGCTGTCCATCCCCTCTTCAAATCTGTACGTGTTGAGGAGAGCGCTTCCGTTGTCGCCAGGATCTACCGCAACTGGAGCATGTGCCCATTCAAGGTAGGGATGAGCGTCAGCTGCAGCCAGCGCCGAATCTGATCCAGTCATCTCCGCTACCAGCTCCAAGAGTGCGGGCGCCGCAGTCGAATCCCATACGGTTTTTGTTAGCTCAGCCGAGTCGAAGAGGAGCCTTTGGAGGCATTCGCGGTAGAGAGCAACCAGCTCTGCCCGTCCTATCATCAGTTGCTCGAGCCACTGGTGATGGCGCGACCTGGCAGAAATCAATTCTTTGGGAAATGCCAGTCGTACCAATGTGAGCAGGCAGGACGCAACTAACTCCACACCTGACGCCGCCGTCGCATCGCGCTCAAGATATCGGCGCGCAATATGCGCCCCCTCTGCGAATGTACGTGGCTTGAAGGAAGCCTTGTTCACCCCCGACTGATACGAGGGCCAATAATGCTCAACCGCCTTGGGGTAGTGATTTGGCTTGTCATCCCCTAGCCGATGAACCGCACCCAGCGCGAAGACATTGGTTTTGCGGACATCTGCTGGAAGATGCTCAACCAGTAGACGCCCATACGCATCGAGTACTTGGCTGACGTCGTTATCTGGAAATACGATGATTGTATTGGGGGCGGGTTGGTTGTCGACGTCCCGACGCAAGCCAACCAACCCTCCTGTAATTGGAAGATAGGCGAAGGGGTTGGCAATCGACGCAATCGCCTGGCTGAACCTGAAGCTACTCGCAATTTCCATAAAGCTTGTCAGATCAGGGAAGGGCTCCGGAAGTACGATCTTTTCCTCAAAAATCTCTTGGTTTGGATCTCCCACACGAATGACGCAGACATCTGGATCATGGCGTGGAAACACCCTGCCGAGAATGCTGGCCTGGTCATGCCTTGTGTCCTGCATCTCATCGACCAGTATGCAGGGGAAGCGCACGCGCAACGCGGCAGGCACCGCTGATTCCTCATCGAGCAGCGCATTGGCTAAGACAAAGACCTCATCGAAGCAAAAGTGCCCCGTCTTTGCTGCATGGCTTAAAGCTTTGGACGCGCTTTTGTAGGTTGCCGTGTGGGGTGCAAAGTGGAATTCTCGGCCAGCAAGGGGATTGTCAAAGTCGACAGTCTCGATACGCAGCTTCTCTATGTTGAGATACGCAGATTCGAAGGCTTTCTTCATACCCCCGTATTCCCAAGAATTTAGCGCTTTCCTGCGAGCAGTATGCGTGAGCTCATCATCAATCGCAGCCAGAGCGATGCCCTTCGACCGTAGCCATGGCGAAGCGAGGAATCGCCCTGTGAAACCATGGATCGTGTCGATGTAGTGCGGATAACGAAGCAGGCGTTGCCCAATATCTGAACCACCAAGGCGATGCTCAATTTCCTCCCTCGCTGCGTTGGTGTGCGATAGAACGCAGATCCCCTGAGTTCGGCTTTTCCAGTGGCGGGCGAGTATCGCAAGCTTGGCGACAACGAGTGTGGTCTTCCCGCTACCAGGGCAGGCAGAAACGTCCACCGTGCTCATGGATTTGAGGAAGTTGCGACGTGGCTCATCCAGTGCTTCCAACTCCATTAGGCCAACGACCCATTCCACGTCATCATCAGTTATCGGATTAATGAGCTGGTTGAGATTCATTCCTTTCTCTCCTCGACACCAGCAGGAGATTCAGGATCGGTGACAACACTGGCGATGATTGCAGACGCGGTGCTTGCCGCAGCAGGTATCGCTGATCCACGAGTTGCGTACTCAATGGCATGGATAACGTACTTGGGTAACAGGCCACGCAAGCCAGTAACATCCAAGGTGCCGGCGACGAATCGCTCGTCGATTAGGTCGATAAGATGCTGAGCCGCAATGGATTTTGAGGCCCTTTTGAACAGCTTGTAAATTGCAGAGCAACGGGCTTCCTTGGAGGAATGGGTGGCCTCAATAACTTTGAAAGCGCCATCCGCAGCGCCCAGGAGAGTAGCTTTGGTCGCTTTGCCTTGGTCGATCTTCTCCTCGTTAATTGCGAGATACGCAGCAGCATGTACTTCACGAGCAAGGCCGGCATAGGCTAGGTCATATTCGAGAGTCCAATGATCCGCGACGTAGGTTCGGACACATTGGCCATCGCTTTCCATTCGCTTCTTTCGATGCTCTTCCAGTCCGGCCTCTTGATCCGCTGACGTGACTCCAAAATCACAAATAGCTTTCCAGCGTCGATCCGTTTTCGCCCATTTGGGATCTGCCGCCCCCTTCACTAATCCAAGTATTTCTGGAGCGCAATCCGGCATGACATCCATATCGGTGATGCATGCAGTGGGAATCTCTATCTCCCCTTTCGAAATATCTCGGCGTTGCATGATTTTCGAGTAGCGCCTAAGCCCTACTCCGCCGACGTTGATAACGGAGACGCCGTGCTTGGTGAGGTCTTTTCCGAGCCTTCGGGCGAGCGCTGGCAGAAGTATCGCTTCGGCATCTCCCTCAACCACCAGGAGCCCTTTCGCGAAGAACAATCCGGCTTTCGTAACATCTAGGAAGCGACTCAAGAATCTGTAGTCATCGGCACCGAGGCAGGTCTGATCCTCTGCAAGCGAGAACGCCTGTCCTCGTTGCATCATCACCAAATTTTGAATCGGGATCTTGGAGCTCAAGTTGGGGCTATGGGTGGTCAAAATTACCTGAACTGGCCTAAGCCCTTCGCCAGACTTCGCTGCTTTCTCAAGGAACTCCATCAACTGCAGCTGTCGCTGCGGATGCAGATGGGCCTCGGGCTCCTCAACCAGAAGCAGAGGCAATCCGTCCGGCTCCTTTCCGAGGAGCAGCAGCTCACAGGCCATAAACAGCACGTTGTTGGAGCCCAGCCCGTAAATGCCGCGCGACTCTCCCGACGCATGGTCGAGCAAACCAAGCTCAAGGCGCTCAAGGATCTGCTTGAGTCGCGCCGACTCAGTGCCACCCTCACCGAAACTGATACGACTTGTCAGCGGCTGGCCAGCGAGAGACAGAGGTGCAAGGTAGTTAACATTGATCGCCTGCTCGGCACTGACAATAGCGCTGTGCTTATTCACCAAGTGGCGCATGTAATCCCCCATACCCGCGACGCTCAGCGCTTCAGCATCTAACGTAGTGGCTGGCGGAGCTGCTGTGTCGAAGTCCTTACCGGCATCGATATTCGGGAAACTACTCAACACTTGGGACAAACGGGAATTGCGCCCTGGTGACATCTCACGTTCAGCGTCCCGCAATGGCTTAAGGTAGGCAGTGGCGAGCAATTGGCGAACGCCGGCATCTAGGGACAGGCCTTCTCCTTTTTCGCCCGAGCGAACACTGATGTCCACCCACCTGCGAGTGAGACTAGAGCCGAGCACACGCTTGGCTGACCAATAAATATGCAAACGTCCGACTTTGTTCTTGTAGGTCACATACTCTGCGAAGGCACCTAGCTCAGCTTTACTCAAACCATCCAGAGTGCAGACCAAGGTGATCGCGTCAGCCTGGACACCGGCATCATCAATATGGAAATCCTCGAGCTGCAGCTTCAGATACTCGGCATCACGGGTTTGAAGCACATAGCGGATTGCGTCGATGACGGCTGTCTTGCCAGCATCGTTTTCCCCTACCAGCGCTGTCACACCTTCGTTGAAGCTGATTTCCAAGCCATGCCCAGCCAGACCAAACTGTCGGAAATTCTCGATTTTTAAAGCAGATAGGTACACAGCGTCGCTCCCTGAAACACATGTCGAGACAGGGATTGGCATCTTGGCCGTTCACGCCACTACAAGACTCATCCCTGAAGGCTGATAGCTATATGTCATGATATTGCTCGGGAAACCAGTGCCACGGAAAGAACGGTATGGGCGGTAGAATCACTACGCTTGAGCAAGCCCACTTCGTAAGTGTGTACTCCCTGCTAATGAAGCAAGAGCAAAGCCCATCAAGGTACTCACACAATCACTTGTTACGTTGCGGCCTTGTGATATCAAGAAACGTTTTCTACGGTCATTAGCTTCCCTATCGATTGGCCAACAGCGATCAAAAAAATCATCACCCGATGGTCGGGAGAGTAGTCAGGAGAGCCCTAAATCCGAATCAGCGATAGAATGCGGCGATGCGCCTGAATCCTCTAGCGGAGGCAACAATGTCCAAATCACTTTTCACTCCCGCTGAACTCGAAGAAATTCACGCTCAAATCGCTCAACTGAGGACTGACTCCATGCGTATCAGAAGCGGAGCCCGAGAGCCTGTCACAGTGCCTGCCATCGCGCCTGTCAGCCTCCCTCCCTTCAGGCCGCTCGTTCACTTCTGCCAAACCATGGTGTACGTGTTTTGCGTTATCGCTATGGTGGGGGCAATGATGGCCGTCGCGATCAAATACCTTCTCTAACCTTGAGCAGCACAGCCGTGTTGCCGATCATCAACGTAGTTGCCAGATAGAAAAACAAAGCCCCGGAGGTTCGCGGCTCCAGGGCTTCTATTTTCGCCTCCATCCCTTAATGGTTTGGCGAACGTGGCCAGGACATTACCAGCGTCTTTTAGATATTTCACTACGACTTTGGATAGACGTGTTCGATCAGCTAAGCATCGGGGGAGAGCGTTGAAATATGCACGTCTTTTAACCGATTAAAGCAGGTTCAGGCTTGAAAGCGATCGTCTGCTCACAGAGGTGAAGAACTATTCGCAGAAGACGTGACTCGCAGGCGAAGCGAGCCGGACTCGTCGGTTTATGTTGATATGCGACCAGCCTCAGCTGGCCTGGCTTCCTGCATCAGAAAACAAGGTTTTAGCCGGGCTTCGTTTACCCAAAGGAGCGAACACGAAACTCCTACGAGACCGATCACGCGAGCTTTATTGCACCGCCCTGGATATCGTCACGCGCCATTCGTAAGTCATTAGCGTCCTGGTTGAGTCGGTGAATCATGTTGAGCAACCGTTGGCGTAGCACTTCGTCTTGGAGCTGCTCAGCAACACGCATCACATCAAGCGCCGCTGCCTCATTGTTGGTGGCAACGGCGTCGAGCAGTTTGCGCATGCTTCTTGATGGTCGATTCATCTCCAACTCCCTGGATTTCAGTGACGCGAATCATATGGCCAGAATGTTTCGTCAGTATTTCAGCTGCATGAACTGGCTTGAATCACCGGCTCCGGCTCATTTGACGCTAGCTGGAGGGGAAGCCTGAGGGGTCGATTACGCTTGTAGCAACCCGTCATTGATGTAGCTAAGCGGCTCGCTCGAGAGCACAAACCAAAAAACTCCCGAGAAAGCTTATGCCGAGGGGCCAAATGGCCGAGCGACCAGATCCCATCAAATTCTCCTACTGCTACGCTGTCCTTTTTCCATGGAGGAATCGCGATGCCAAACTCAGACCTGCTCCCTTCCTTGCTCTTCAAGATCAACGAAAACCAGCAAGCCCTTGAAGCCGCCATCATGGAACTGACGCTCTGGGTCGAGCAGCGTGGATCGGGCGAGGTTGGAGGCAACGTGCGCGGCGCGCTGGACACGATCAGAACAAATGAAGAGTTCATCAGCATGACGCTCGCTGTATTGATGACACCGGAGTAATTCACCCCACATGTTGAAAGAAGCCTGTTGGGTGCGAAGGTGCCATTACCTAATCAAAACACCGATTATCTCACTCACGCTTCGCTGAGAAATTTCAAAGGTATATATGGACAGAATTGCATTTTTAAAAACAGGTTGGGCCATCGACTACCAAGGAGAAGAGGTAGTCGGCAGACATCGCCACATCAATGATTATGCTGAAGCGCACGAACGCTTCAATTTTAGAAAAGCTCCGGACGGACGTTACTACGGCTACATACCTCCGATGGGAGAGCATGAGGCAACGCCGAAGCCCTTACGCCTTAGCGGGTGGACAATCATTTTAGTCGCGGCACGAGATGGCGATGGCCCTTTGACCGTAGTCGGACACTACGAAAATGCGACTTTTGAAACGGGCTATCGCGACCGGCCTGAGTATCGCTACGGTTCATTTCCGAAAGACGCAGACGGACAGAATTTTAGCTACATCGTTAGCGCCGACAAAGCCAATATCATTCCCTTACCTTTGCGTCAGACAGAAATTTCAGGTGCTCACTTTAAAAGGTCGCCAATCGTTTACGTTCGAGGTAACAGACCTGGTCAGGATCAAGAGTGGCGTCAGCACTTCGCCGAGATTGCACAGGAAATAGTCAGCGTCTCCCCTGAAGGCGACGTTGTTGACGTACAAGTACCAACGTTTTCCTTTCCTGATGCCGAGCATAGAAAGGCGGTGGAAATGGCGGCTGTGGACTACGCATCTACAGCTTATGGAAAACGCTATGAAATTCAGGATGTCCAGCTGCTCAACCTTGGCTACGACCTGATTTTTCGGGATCGTAAAACAGGTGAAGAACTACACGTAGAGGTAAAGGGAACCAGCAATGCGATACCACATTTTTTTATGACTAGGAATGAGTACCGATATCTCGACAATCCTCGTTGGCGCATGCTCATGGTCACCCAGGCGCTCGAAAAACCAAAAGGTCGGTTGCCCACTCTGGGTGAACTGGAGGATGCGTTTGACGTTAAGCCATTCGCGTTCGAGGGCGTTGCTAAGCTGTTGCCTTAATGCGGAAACCACATTGCTGTAACTGTTATGAAAGGACGTTTCAGAGTGGTGGGGTCGAAGTACGCTTCCAATACATTGCGCAGACCACCGTGATCTACAATTACCGCATCGCTCTACGCGGCATCCCGCTTGTGGCTTGGGACTACGTGGTCAACGGCAAGGCCGGGCTGGGTGATGGGCATCGTCAACGAAGCCAACAACTGGGCCATAGAAACCATGGGCAACCCTAAGCACCCACTGGAGCTGTTCCTATGTGTGGTGGCGGTGAGTTTGGAAACCAAAAGATCGTCAAGGCACTGCTTGCCCTCAACATCGAATAGGACGACTGAGGTCACCTATCTTTGAAATACAGACAAGGATTTCAGGATGCAGCCCAGTAAAACCACAGTCACCGGTCTGTTCAGTACACCTCATCAGTACCAGATTCCCATTTTTCAGCGGGGTTATGTATGGACGCTGGAAAAGCAGGTTGGCCCGCTATGGACTGACATCCAAGACCGTGCAGATGCCGTGCTGGAGCAACAATCGCTAGTATCAACAGGCACCACGGCGGCATTGAAGCCGTTACAGAAGCACTTTCTGGGTTCAATTGTGATGACTCCTGTGCCCAACAGTTTCGGTAGGGCGCCAGCTTTCGAGGTGATTGATGGCCAACAGCGTTCGACGACCTTACATCTCCTACTACTCGCCTTCCGCCAGGCAGCGCGTGAGCTGATAGACAGCCCCATACCGCAAATGCTCGATGGCTTGGTGCGAAACCCAGGCCCTTACCAGCGTGCAGAAGATCATTACAAAGTTTGGCCAACCCAGGCAGGGCAGGACGAGATGCGCCACCTGAGCGATACCGCCACTTACGCTCAGGACGTGTACACGACTTATCCGGCACGCGATGTACGCACTCGGATTGAGCGCCCCCTTATGGTGCAGACTTACCTGTACCTCTACCACGCCTGCCTTGCCTATATGCGGGGTGTTGACCTCACTGATGTTGTCAATCCTACAGCTGACCCCACGGTCGGGGATACGCTGATCGCGGACATCCGCCGCAATAACGACGTGTCGCCGTTGCAAGCCCATATGCCGCTAGAGTCGAAGCGAGCTCAGGCGCTTTACATGGCATTGGCCGACCACGTGCAGATCATGACCCTGACTTTGGACGCCGAGGACGACCCTCAAGTCATCTTCGAAACGCTTAATGCGCGTGGAGAACCACTGCTGGCGTCTGACCTTGTACGCAATTTCGTGTTCCTTGAAGCCGCTCGCCAGGGACAAGCTGTGCCGCAGCTATATGAACGGTACTGGAGCCCATTTGATCTTGTTGCGACCACCGGCCAGGGCGTTTCGGCAAATGCCTACTGGCGGGAAAAGGAACGCCAGGGGCGCTTGACCTATCCGCGCATTGATTTGTTCTTCTACAACTACACGATCCTGCGCAGCCACGAAATCACCCTAGCTAGTCATGTGTTTCAGTCATTCAAAGCTTGGTGGCTAAAGCAGCTACGCGATCTTGAAATGGAGCTGGAGCAGCTTGTTGCATCTAGCCGGCACTTCCAGGAGCTGGTATCTCCAGAGGGTACCGGACACTTGGCTGAGTTTGCGCGCTTGGTTAAGTCACTTGACGTGGGTACGGTTACACCGGTTTACCTTGCACTGCGTGAGCGGTTGGCAAGCGACAGCGCGGAGCTGAAACAGGCTCTCGGCGACTTGGCCTCCTATCTGACACGACGCGCTGTCTGCGGTTTGACTACCAAGGGCTACAACCGCTTTTTCATGCGCGTACTGCAAGCTGTGTTGGGCGCACCCGAAGCCCCACACATAGCTTTACGCAAAGTGCTTCAAGCAGCGACGGCACTCAGCGAGGTTTGGCCGGATGACAGCCTTTTTAGTGACAAGTGGTGTCATCGTCCGGTTTACAAGGAGCTTCGCCCCGTTAAAACGTGCGGTGTCCTGCGGGCGCTGGAGTATGCCGCTCGTGGCTCTCAGCAAGGGAGCAATCATGTGCCAGCCCAGTCTGATTTGACCGTCGAGCATGTGACACCGCAAAGCTGGGAAAAGCTGCCTACATACCAGATAACAGACATGACCGAGGCACAGCGTCAGTTCAGAGAGACGGCAGTTCATGGTTTTGGGAACCTGACGTTGCTTACTCAGCCGCTGAACAGCTCGATCAGCAACGGCCCCTTTGCCGACACCCAGGGTGCAGGCAATGAACAGGTTCTGGGTAAACGGTCTCGACTGGGTCAAAGCGCTCTATTATTGAATACCTACTTTCAGCAGACAGCGCTTGTAGCATGGGATGACGATGCCATCGCGAACCGTTCAAAAGCCCTGCTTAAAGCCGCGCTACTCGTGTGGCCGAAGCCTGTAGGCCAGTTCAGCGCCGCGCCCGTAGCTGTGGCATCGGCGATTTCAGGGAACTGACCTGCCCTCCTCGCGGGGACGTGGAACCATCCCCTGGGGGATTGGTATAGCGTAGAGGGCAGCGTTGGATTCCTGGTTGATGGTAGGCGGTCGCCAGGAGCTGTGCTTATGTGGGGCCTGATTGGTTCACCCGATCTCGATTTGTGACCACTAGGCCTATACTCTCTCCCGCTCAACACGGGTGAGGTTGGAGGCAACGTGCGCGGTGCGCTGGACACGATCAAAGCAAATGAAGAGTTCATCAACTTGACGCTCTTAATGGCACCGGAGTGATCCCCCTACGAAGAAACCAGGTGAATAGCTGGACGTTACGCCCCCCGGTATCACTCGCAAGATTTGACTTGAGATTGGAGAGAGGGAATCTACGCTGGTATCGGAACGCCAAGCGCCGGGTAACTATATGTACAAGATCGTAAACTTCACTTCCAGCGAGCTGTTCGACAAGGCTTGGGAAACACCTGTCCTGAAGCTGGCCCAAGAAATCGGCATATCAGACGTCGCGCTGTCCAAGGCCTGTCGGAAAGCTGGCATAGCCCTGCCCCCACGAGGGCATTGGGCAAAACCAGTTTCAAAACGCCCAGGCAAACCTAAGCCTCCCGTCGGCGGACAGCCCATCAGCTTCAGAGTATTGGATCGAAGCACGCTTCCATTGCAAAGCGCTGCGCCTATAAAACCGAAAGCAATCCGTTCAATCATCGAAGTACCTCACACCCTCCTTGCCCCTCACCCACTGGTGAGCAAATGGTTGAAATGCGTTAAAGCGGCCAAGGCCCATGAGGGTCATCTCGTTACTACGGGCAAACAGGTGCTCGACGCGAAAATTTCCCCCGGACTCATTGATCGCTGCGCGCTGATCTTCGACACCCTGATTAAAGAGAGCGAGATACTTGGCTACAGGTGGAAGGTTGCCTCCGATTACAAAACGCTGGTAGAGGTCGATGGCGAGCACCTTGGGATCAAACTTGTGGAGCGCTTAAATAAACACGTTATCCCGCCACCGCCGCCACCCGCCCCTAAGCGCAATGCTCGATGGGAACCTGATTTCTCGTTGCTGCGCGCGCCTCAGTTTGAATGGTCTTCCACTGGCGAATTAAGCCTGCAGATTGACGCACGCACCGAATACGGAAAGCGGAAGAACTGGACGGACACCAAGACCGGAAAAATCGAGGAAAAACTGACGAGCATTTTCGACGGCTTCGAGGCTATAGCTGAGTCGATGAAAGTTCTGCGCTTGAAAAATGAAGAGGCTCGTCGTGAGCGAATGGCTGAAGAAGCGGTACGACTTGAGCGCGCCAAGCGTGAAGAGACTCATAGGCGTCTACGTCACAAACTCGTGGAGAATACAAAGCGCTGGGAGCAGGCTCAGCGATTGAGAGCATTCATCCAGGCAACCTGCAATGCCAGTGCGTCTACCTCAGAGCACAGCCAGCAACAAACTGCACTATGGGCGGCTTGGGCTACATCGCAAGCGAACCTAGTTGACCCTCTTCACCCAAACACTTCATCCGTCACTTCGCTCACCGTCGATATCGAAAGCTGGTTCAACGGCTATGGAATGACACGTGCAGAAAAGGACTGGTGGTCAGAATGAAAGAACGCTCCGGAATGAGTCGAATATCCGAGGTTTTCACTACCTAAGCCTCCGTCATGCACATTGCTTTTCGAATCTACCCAACGCCCATTTTCCACTCTCTAACGTTGGCCAACGTGGTGCCTACCAGCCGCTACTGTGGCCTTATCTGATTCTGAGCAATCTTGGCCCAGTACCTGATCGATGGTTTTACTGGAAGCGTGGGGTCATGCGCGAGCCTCTCAATGAATGAGAGCACGAGGTCGAAGGTACCCATCTCCCTGGATCGCGCGGCGACTTCCTCAGGATTTCTGAAAAATGGGATTCCTGTGATATTTGTAGGAGCGATCTGTCCACTCGCTGTCCATAGGATGTGGGCCGCATGAGCTGAAGCATATCGCTCCTTGTCCTTTGGTTTCGGGTCTCTGGATCCACGCTCAATCCCAAGCACGGACTCATCGAACAAGCCTTGGAGGGTGTCGGAGACCATTCTCATCTGGTTAGAGGAGGTGCGCAAAAAAGGCTTCTTCTCAAAAATGTCTTCCTCGTATAGCTCAGGCGCTCGGTCGCTCGGCTCGGGAACTGCAGTGGCTTCCGGCTTGTTTACATTAGGAAGAGGTTCGGGCGCCTCAGGCAGGCCTCTAGCTTTCCAGTTTTCCTTGGCAGCTGCCAAATCAGTTTCTGCTACCTCAGCCGCTTTTTCCCAAGTGCTCTCGAACCAGTCCAAGGCTTGCTTGAACTCATCGCGCTCAGGGTCGAGCAACACCCCGGCTTCATTCCAGCCCAATGCCTGCCCCTCGAACCCGAGAGCAGCGTCAGAGAAGTTGGCTGACCCCACGATAGCGCCCGCATTGGAAACAACTACCTTGGCATGCAGTCGGCTAGATTGCCTCATGCGGATGCCAGGCTGCGCCATGATGCGTTCTACAGCATAAGGGTTGGTTCCAGGGTGACTCAGATTGCAAATCAGTCTGCCGGCTCCTTGGCCGGGTATCAGAGCCTCTGAGCCATTACCCCAGAAAGCGACCGCCACGCCGTAATCGGCATCGGGGGTCTGAATGAGATTTTTGATTGCCGACAAAATTTGTTCGCGACTTCCCAAGAACATTGAGCAGAGTCCTTCCGTTGGCAATGGTATTGCAACCCTCCCAGATTGGAGCGGGAGAGCGGTGTAGGTGATCAGGGCCCGCTGATTGAATAATCGGACGGCACCCTATGGAAATATTGGTACCTAAATGACGTCGGCCACCAGAGGTAGAAAAGGCCACTTAGCCACCACGCGTAACCGCGACTAGCTACCGTCCTTTATCCACATTCTGAGGAGTGTTCCCATGCCTGCAATGCAAGACCAATGAAAATCAGCTCGCCTTGGAGACTGCCATCATCGAATCTTCAAGCTGAATCATTCGCTTGTCTATCACCTCCTATTGGTGTGAACCATTAGGTCGGATGGAGTCAGATGAGGCTATCAATAGCGTAGCTTCAACCTCTGCGAGTTCAGCGACGGCACTGCTTAGCTCTAAGTTCGCACGTTCGACAAGATCGGCTGGCAGCTCTTTCTGGACAGACACACCCAGGTCTTTAAACTCAGCAGCTTGTTTGATCAGGTTCGCTTTTCCACTGTACAACTGACCGAAAGCCTTGTCGTAACTTTCACGAGCTCTGTTCAACTGGTTGCCTACCCCCTGCATGCTGGTCAGGAAGCCATTGAGTTTGTTGTAAAACTTCTCAGCTCGGTTGGCCAGCTCGGCGGTGTGCTTGTTCTGATCTTCGAACCGCCACAGTTGGCGGACGATGTTAAGACTGGTCAACAGGGTGGTGGGTGTGGCAACCAGCACGTTACGCTCGATAGCCCGCTGGAATAGAGTCTCGTCGTACTTAAGGGCTTCGACGTAGGCGGATTCGATAGGGATAAACATAATCACCACCTCGGGTGAATTCAGGCCAGGCAGCTTGAAATAGTCTCGATCGGCCAACTCATTGACCCGGTCACTCACCGCCTTGGTATGGGCTGCCAACGCTTGACCGCGTTCCAAGTCGTTATCGGCGTTTACATACTGGGTGTACGACATTAACGACGTCTTGGCATCGATGATCAGATGCTGTTTTTGTGGCAGATAGACGATCGCATCGGGACGTTGCCGGCCCTCTTCAGTGGTGAAGCTGACTTCCCGTTTGTAGTCGATACCGAGTCGAAGGCCTGAATTGTCCAGTACATTCTCCAGCATCAGTTCACCCCAGTTGCCCTGTACCTTCTTCTGGCCTTGCAGGGCGGTAGTCAGCTTGTCGGCCTGATCGGTGATTTCCTTGTTGAGCGTTTGTAGATTCTTCAGCTCGGTTCTGAGCTCGATGCGTTGCTCCGCATCTTTAGCGTGAACCTCCTCCACCTTCGCCTTAAAGCCTTTCATTTCAGTATGGAGGGGATTGAGCAGGTTGGTGATGCTCTCCTGATTCAATTCTTTAAACGCTTTGCCTTTGCGCTCCAGAACCTCGTTGGCGAGACGTTCGAACTCTTTGGTTAACTCCTCGCGATTCTCCAGCAGCAGCTTCAACTGCGCGTCAAAGTGTTGCTGCTTTTCATCTAGCGAGGTCTTGAGCTGGCCATGGGCATTGTCCAGCGCCGCATATCTGTCTTGCGTAGTCTTCAATTCGCCCTTGGACTGCTCCCACCACGCCTTGTAGCTGGTTAGCGCCTCTTGCTTCTCCTCCAGTTGCGTCTGCGCCTTCTTCAGCGTTTCGCGAATCTCAGCCAGTTGAGCAGCCGTGTGCTTTTGCGCTGCATCGGCGGTTGCCAGCTTTTCATCCAACTTCGCGATGCGTTGATCTTTCTCTTCGATACGCTCCATGGAGGTCGTACCGCTAATGACAAGTTGTTCTTTCAACTTGTTCACCGATTCGTGCGCCGTAGCTCCGACCTCACGAGCCAGTTTTTCTGTCTTACGCAGGGTTTCGAGTTCGGCTTTCTGGGCAATCCAATCGCGTTCAAAACGCTCTTGAGCGACCAGTTTTTCCTCCAACTGAGTCTGGGCTTGTTTCAGTGCCTCGCGACTTTCGGACAGCAGCTTCGCCGTGTTGGTTTGTTGCAGCTCTGCGGCGACCTGCTTTCTATCCAGATCTAAAATGCGCTGATCCTTCTCTTCGAGGCGCTCTTTGAAGGCAATATTGTTACTGGCTAACTGGTCTTGCAGCTTGTCGGCCGCCTCTTGTGCTTTCGAGCTCGTCTCTCTGGCCACTTGTTCGGATTGTCGCAAGCGATCTATCTCAGCTTGCTGGGTGACCAAATCACCCTCAAGGCGTTCGATTCGGGCCTTGCCGCTATCCCGTTCGGTTTCCAACCGTCCGTAAGCAATATCCAGTGCTGCTTTCTCTCCAGACAGGCTGCCAAGTGTGGCCTGATGTTCCGACAACTCTGCCTGAACACGCCTCAGATCGGCCTGTGTCACTTCCAGATCAGTCTGTAACTGCTGGTTGTTGCGCTGGGCACGCCAACTGGCGATCACCCAAGCCACGATGAAGGCAACAATGAAGGCCACCAACGGTAATACGATGAGAATCACCAAATTTTCCATATCCATTCTCCTACGTCCAAGTTGAAATTATTTAAGGCGAATGAGCTCTCAGGTCTTTAGCGTAGCTGACCCCAAGGATAAAAATGTCTTCTACAAGATGCTGAAGGATGTCGCGCTTGATACGCCAATGATGAGCGCAGACAAGTGGATCGCTTCCTTCGGCAGATGCATTTCACCTTGCGTGAAGTTTGCGAGCTGGATGAACTGGAGGCCATCATCAAGCTGGTTGAAAATGGTGTCGGTGTAGCTCTAGTGCCGCAGACAGCAACCCATCAGGAATGGCCTGCAGGTGTAAGAGCACTCGACCTAGGACAGCACACCTTCCATCGTGATATCGGGCTCGTACATCGGTCTCGGCAAAGTTTTACCGAACCAGTACGGATACTGGCCCAACTGATTAGTGAACAGGTTTCGTCCGGCTCAGAGTAAAATCCGAACAACAAAAAAAGGCCCTAAAGGCCTTTTTGTACTCAACCCGAAATCACTTGGTCAACCAAGATTCAACCTGGTCTGCACCGTACTTCACTTTCCATTCCTTCAAAGTCTTGTGGTTGCCGCCTCTGGTTTCGACGATTTCGCCTGTGTGAGGTTTTTTTGTAAACCTTCACCTGACAAGCTTTGCGTGTGCCGGTTTTTGGCGCGGACACCGTAGCGCGACGACTGGCCTGCTGATTAAGCAGGTTGAGATATATACGTTTAGCGAATGATATCGACACCGCCCATATAAGGTTTAAGCACCTCCGGCACTCGGATGGATCCGTCCGCCTCTTGGTAGTTTTCCAGTACCGCGACCAAGGTGCGTCCTACTGCAAGCCCAGAACCATTGAGGGTGTGCACCAGCTCCGGCTTGCCAGTTTCCGGGTTACGCCAGCGCGCTTGCATGCGACGGGCCTGGAAGTCACCGCAGTTAGAGCAAGAGCTGATCTCACGGTATTTGTCCTGGCTCGGCACCCAGACTTCCAAGTCGAAGGTTTTGACGGCGCTAAAACCCATGTCGCCGGTGCACAGAACCAAAACACGGTATGGCAATTCAAGCGCCTGCAACACACGTTCAGCACAGGCGGTCATCTCTTCCAAAGCCTCCATGGATTTCGTTGGCTCAACCACCTGAACCATCTCGACCTTGTCGAACTGATGCTGTCGGATCATGCCTCGAGTGTCCCGGCCAGAAGCACCTGCCTCACTGCGAAAGCATGGGCCGTGGGCGACAAATTTGAGGGGCAATCGTTTTGCATCGAGAATCTGCCCTGCCGCCAGATTGGTCAATGGGACTTCGGAGGTAGGGATCAGATAGAAGTCAGCCTCACCTTCACGGGTAATCTTGAACAGGTCTTCCTCAAACTTCGGCAGTTGGCCGGTTCCCTGAAGAGCAGACGCATGAACCATGTATGGGATGTAGGTTTCCTCGTATCCATGCTGTGAGGTGTGCAAGTTGATCATGAACTGCGCCAGTGCGCGGTGCAGGCGCGCAATCGGGCCATGCAAGACGGAAAAGCGCGCACCGGACAGCTTAGCTGCAGCCTCAAAATCAAGACCTCCGCTAATTTCACCCAACGCTACATGGTCTTTGATCTCGAAATCGAACACACGCGGAGTGCCCCAGCGGCGCACCTCTACGTTGTCGTCCTCATCGGAGCCGATTGGTACGCTGGCGTCCGGTAAGTTGGGAACGGCCAGAACGATATCGTCCAATTCTTTCTGAATGCTGTCTAGTTCGTTTTTGCCAGACTCAAGTTCGTTGGCCATGCGCGCAACGGCAGCCATCAAGGGAGCAATGTCTTCGCCGTTAGCCTTTGCCTGTCCAATAGATTTTGAGCGGGCATTACGCTCTGCCTGTAATTGCTCGGTGCGGGTCTGCACCGCTTTTCGGCGATCTTCCAGTGATTCGATGCGCGCGACATCCAGGCTGAAACCACGGGAAGCCAGACGATCCGCCACTTCCTGGGTTTGGCTACGTAATAGTTTGGAATCGAGCATATTGATTTCTCTCAGCGTGAGGTTTTGGAACCCAGCCGTGAATAAGCGAGCCCAGCTGACTGGGGGCGGAGTCAATACGTAAGACCAGCAACGATAAAAACACCAAATAAAAAGGGTTCCCCGATTACTCAGGAAACCAAGCGCAGAACACGTGACCGAAGGTGACCAAACCAGAAGACCGGCTCGAACGGAGAGACGGATCTTTTATCACGAGCCCTGACAAAAACTATCAAAGTCGAAATCCAGTAAGGCAGTCGAATCAGTGAATGATTTGACTCAAGAACAAGCGTGTACGCGAATTCTGCGGATTATCGAAGAAGTCGTTCGGCGCGGCTTGCTCAACGATTTCACCTTTGTCCATGAAGATCACGCGATTGGCCACGGTGCGGGCAAAGCCCATTTCGTGGGTTACGCAGAGCATGGTCATGCCGTCTTCGGCCAGGCCGATCATGGTGTCGAGCACCTCTTTCACCATCTCAGGATCGAGTGCCGAAGTCGGTTCATCGAACAGCATGATTTTCGGCTTCATGCACAGGGCACGGGCAATCGCCACACGCTGTTGCTGACCACCGGACAGTTGCCCCGGGAATTTATGCGCCTGCTCCGGAATGCGTACGCGCTTTAGGTAATGCATGGCGATTTCTTCGGCCTGACGCTTGGGCATCTTGCGCACCCACATCGGCGCCAGGGTGCAGTTCTGCAAAATGGTCAGGTGCGGGAATAGGTTGAAGTGCTGGAACACCATGCCGACTTCACGACGGATCGCTTCGATCTGCTTGAGGTCGTTGGTCAGTTCCACGCCATCAACCACGATGCGGCCCTGCTGGTGCTCTTCCAGACGGTTGAGGCAGCGGATGGTGGTGGATTTGCCGGAACCCGACGGGCCGCACAGGACGATACGCTCGCCCTGCTTGACGTTCAGGTTGATGTCTTTCAACACGTGGAACTGGCCGTACCATTTGTTCACGCCCTTCATCTGAATAATGCCTTCAGGGCTCACAGGCTGTTTGATTGCTTCGCTCATTTACAGAGAACTCCTAACGCTTGTGGCCAGTGTCGAGCTTGCGTTCCAGATGCATGGAATAGCGCGACATACCAAAACAGAAAATCCAGAACACCAGGGCGGCGAATACGTAGCCTTCAGTGGCCATGCCCAGCCATTTCGGGTCGGCAGCGGCTTGCTTGACGCTGTTGAGCAGGTCGAACAGGCCGATGATGATCACTAGGCTGGTGTCCTTGAACAGCGCAATGAAGGTATTGACGATGCCGGGGATTACCAGCTTCAGGGCTTGCGGCAGAATCACCAGGCCCATGCTGCGCCAGTAACCGAGGCCCATCGCTGCGGCCGCTTCGTACTGACCTTTGGGAATCGCTTGCAGGCCGCCACGCACCACTTCGGCAACGTAGGCCGACTGGAACAGGATCACGCCGATCAGCGCCCGCAACAGCTTGTCGAAGTTCATGCCTTCGGGCAGGAACAGCGGCAGCATCACCGAGGACATGAACAGCACCGTGATCAACGGCACGCCGCGCCAGAATTCGATGAAGGTCACGCAAACCACCCGAATCGCTGGCATGTTCGAACGACGACCCAGGGCCAGGATGATCCCCAGAGGCAAAGCACCGGCGATACCGACGGTGGCAATCACCAGGGTCAGCATCAGGCCGCCCCATTGGCTGGTCGCCACGGTGCTCAGACCGAAGATGCCGCCATGCAACAGGAAGTAGGCAATGAACGGGTACAGCACCAGGAAGCTCAGGCCATACACTGCTTTACGGTGAAAGCGCGAGATGAACAACGGTGCCACGCCGATGACCGCCAGACACACCGTCAGGTCGACTCGCCAGCGTAGTTCCGGTGGGTAGTAACCGTACATGAATTGACCAAGGCGCTCTTGGATGAACACCCAGCAAGCCCCCTCCTTGGTACAGTCGGCACGGGTAGAGCCCATCCAATTGGCATCCAAGATTGCCCAATGCAGAATCGGGGGCACGATCAGGTAGATCAAATAGAACGCGAGCAAGGTCAGCAGGGTATTCAGCCAGCTGGAAAACATGTTGGCGCGCATCCACGCCACCGGCCCGAAGACTTTGCTCGGCGGCGGCATGTCAGGTTTGAAAGTATGCGAACTCATGGACGTTTCCTCACCGCTCAATCAGCGCAATGCGCTTGTTGTACCAGTTCATCAGCAGGGAAATGCTGATGCTGATCGCCAGGTACACACTCATAGTGATAGCAATAACTTCGATCGCCTGGCCGGTCTGGTTCAGCACCGTGCCGGCAAACAACGAGACCATTTCCGGGTAACCGATACCGGCGGCCAGCGATGAGTTTTTCGCCAGGTTCAGGTATTGGCTGGTCAGCGGTGGAATGATCACGCGCAGGGCTTGAGGGATGATGACTTTACGCAGGGTCGGCCCTGGTCGCAGGCCCAGGGAGCGGGCTGCTTCGGTCTGGCCGTGGCTGACGGACTTGATGCCCGAACGCACGATCTCCGCGATGAACGCTGCCGTGTATACGGTAAGCGCCAAGGTCAGCGCCAGCAGTTCCGGAATCAGCACCCAGCCGCCAACAAAGTTAAAGCCCTGCAGCTTGGGCATTTCCCAGTGCAGCGGCGCGCCGAAGATCAAGGCACACAACGCCGGGATCACAATGAACAACGCCAAGCCCACCCAGAACTTGTGGAACGGCACGCCGGTGGCTTCAAAGCGCTTGTTGGCCCAGCGGCACATCAGCACGATGGTGACGATGGCCATCACGACACTCCATACGAACGCCCAAAACCCCTCAGCCATTTGCGCCGCTGGCATGTTCAATCCACGGCTGCTGACGAAGAAGGTGTCACCGAAGTTATGGCTGGCACGCGGCCCTGGCATGGTCAGGAAGACCGCGAAGTACCAGAACAGGATTTGCAACAGCGGTGGAATGTTTCGGAAAGTCTCAACGTAAACTGTTGCCAGCTTGTTGATGATCCAGTTCTTCGACAGCCGTGACACGCCGACGATGAAGCCGAGAATCGTCGCCAGGATCACGCCGATGAGGGTTACTAGCAGCGTGTTCAACAGACCTATGACGAAAACACGGGCGTATGAATCGGCTTCTCTATAAGAAATCAGATGCTGCGCGACACCAAAGCCAGCACTGTTTTCAAGAAATGCAAACCCAGAAGTGATTCCGCGATGCACAAGGTTTGTGTACGTATTTTGGTAGAGAGTCCATCCCATCGTCACCACTGCAGCAACGATCAGGATCTGGAAGAGTAGTGCGCGCGCAACGGGATCATTAAATGACGCCAGGCGCTTTGAGCCATTGTTCATTTGCATATGTACACCGGCAGGACAGACAAGAAAACGCCCGGCCTAAGACCGGGCGGAAAAGACTTAGCGGACAGGTGCTGCGTACTGAATGCCGCCTTTGTTCCAAAGCGCGTTAAGCCCACGCTTGATCTTCAAGTCACTGCCGTCACCGAGGTTTCGCTCGAACGACTCACCATAGTTACCTACCTGCTTGACGATCTGGAAAGCCCAGTCGTTCGGCAGATTCAAATCCTTACCCAGAGTACCTTCGCCTCCTAGCAGCCGCGCAATATCAGGATTGGTGATGCCCTGCTTCTGCTCGACCACATTTTTGGAAGTGACGCCCAACTCTTCGGCGTTCAGCATTGCATTTAACGTCCAGCGCACAACCGTAAACCACTCCTCATCACCTCGTCTTACGGCAGGAGTAAGTGGTTCTTTTGAGATAACGTCTGGTAGCACCACATAGTCGTCAGGAGTCGCGAGTTTTAATCTCTGCCCATAAAGCTGCGACTGATCGGAGGTGAGCACGTCGCAGCGCCCAGCCTCGAGCGCTTTGAAGCTCTCGTCAGAAGTATCAAATGAGATAGGGGTAAATTTCAGCTTGTTCGCACGGAAATAATCTGCAAGGTTCAGCTCAGTAACTGTTCCCGCCTGGATGCAGAACGTTGCGCCATTCAGCTCTTTGGCGCTCTTCACACCCAGTTTTTTATTGACCAAAAATCCTTGGCCATCGTAGTAGCTGACGCCTGTGAACAGAATGCCCATCGAGCCATCACGTGAGGACGTCCAGGTTGTGCTGCGGGAGAGCAGATCCACTTCGCCGGACTGTAAAGCAGTGAAGCGCTCTTTGGCGGTGAGCTGAGAGTATTTGACCTTGCTCGCATCACCGAAGACCGCCGCTGCGACCGCACGGCAAACGTCTACGTCAAAACCAGCAAAGCTTCCCTTGGCATCCACAAATGAAAACCCTGGAAGTCCGTCACTAACCCCGCACTGTACAAAGCCCTTTTTCTTCACGTTATCCAGCGTAACTCCAGCACTGGCATTAGCGGACAGTAAACTCATGAGGGTAATGCCGATCAGGCCACCGCAGACTTTGATCAGCTTGTTTTCTTTTTTCATTTCAATGCTCCAGAAATTTCACGAGTAAATCCAGACCGCACGATGCCGACGCACCGAAACCGGACGGAATTTTGAACAGCGATGTGGAGGGCAGAAAACAAGATGGAGGCCGTCAGGGCACCCGGTATGCGCAGTAAGCGCTTATGGAAAGTGGCATCGTAGGCCCTCTTTTTATTGTTTTAAAAAGGCCCCGCTGTGACGGGGCAAAAACGCTTTCAAATACCGTAGCCCCTGTTCAAAGTCAGAAAAAGCGAATATTTTTTCAATATTACGTAAGTAAAACTAATGATTTTTTATGCGAAGCCCAAGTCACACGAAATGACGTCCGCGCGGCGAGACAGTCAGACGTTTAGCGGGGAAAGGACTTAAGCGAATGACTGTGGGAGAAGATCAGATGGTGGGAGGATCAGCGAAAATCGGTCGCATGAGCATAAATGCTCTGAATGAAAGCTTGGAGCGCTGGACTTTTCTTCTCTCCTCTGCGGAACGCAACGGATATCCTGCGTCGAATTTCAGGAACCAACCGACAGACCCGTGCATCTTGCAGGTCGAAGCTGGCCCGTAACTCGGGGAAAATTGCAATTGCACAGCCTTCACGGATCAAAGAGAGAGTGACTTCGAACCCCTTACAGCGCGCGATGATGTTGGGTGTGAAACCAGCGTTTTGACACGCATCAGTCAATACGCGAGTGTAGGTACTGGAAGCAGTATCAATCACCCAATGCTCGTCACTTAGATCACCCAGCGTGACCTCCTCCATGTGTGCCAGCCGATGATTGGGAGACATCATCACATTAAAAACATCCTCAATCAGCGGGATAGTTTCGATGCCCGGATCAAGGAGGCCAGGTGGAATATTGAGATCATCGATCAAAGCAACGTCCGTTTGCCAGCTTCTCAACGCATTCAACCCCTCCTCCGGCTCCATCTCGTCAAACTGCACTATCAACTGAGGGTGCGTGGCGCTCAGCGCACGAATGGTCTTAGGGATAAAGGCCGCTGCCACCGAGGGAAAGGCCGCTACGCGAAGTTCACCTGCAACGACTTCCTTGAGCTCCGCCATGTCTGCACGGGCCGACTCAAGTTCCGTAAAAATGCGGTTTGCCCGTTCAACCAGCATACGACCAGCAATAGTCAGGTTAACCCCGCGTCCACGCCGTTCGACCAGGTCGATTCCTACTTCCTGCTCCAAAAGAGAAATTTGCTGGGACACGGCGGATGGAGACACATGAAGGGCCTCCGCTACAGCCGCCATGGTTTTGCGAATAGATAACTCCCGCAACGCGCGCAATCTACCGATATCCATGAGCTTTTTCCCTCCGCCTAACAAGATCAATCAGTAAGAATTGCTAATGTAATATTGAAATATTATTCGCTTTTTCTCATCTTGGCCAAGGATTAGGGTATGAAAAAACCAAGACGGGAACCGCAGCAATGACCAAGTCCTATTTTCACGATCACCTTGCAGCACGCGATCCGCTGATTTTCAACGCGCTTGAAAATGAAAAGAAACGCCAGCAAGGGCAGATTGAACTCATCGCTTCAGAAAACTCGGTAAGTCTCGCATCGCTGGACGCCCTTGGGTCAGTCATCACCAACAAAACCGTCGAAGGCTACCCAGGTAAACGTTTCCACGGCGGTGCTGATTTTGCAGATATCGTCGAGCAAGCAGCCATTGATCGCGCGAAAGAACTGTTCGGCTGCGAGTTTGCCAACGTCCAGCCGCACTCTGGGACGCAGGCCAACCAGGCGGTGTTTTTTGCTTTGCTGACACCTGGCGACGTGGTGCTGAGCCTTGACTTGGCATCCGGCGGCCATCTCAGCCATGGTGCAAAGCCCAACCAATCTGGCCGGTGGTTTACGATTGTTTCCTACGGAGTCGACCGTGAAACCGGTCGTATCGATTATGACAACGTCGAAAAGCTCGCTCTGGAACACAAGCCAAAACTGCTGATTGCGGGCGGCTCATCTTATCCACGTGAAATCGACTTCGTTCGCATGCGTGAAATCGCCGACAAGGTGGGCGCAACTTACTTGGTCGACATGGCCCACTTCGCTGGCCTGGTTGCAGCAGGTGTTCACCCTTCGCCGATCCCCTACGCAGATATCGTCACCTGCACTACGACCAAAACCCTACGTGGTTCCCGTGGCGGCTTGATCCTGACAAACAGAGAGGATCTGTTCAAAAAAATCCAGCCAGCCGTATTCCCTGGCGTGCAAGGCAGTGCTCACCTGGCCACTATCGCTGGTAAGGCTGTATGCCTCGGCGAAGCACTGACCGATGAGTTCAAGGCTTACGGTGCCAACGTCAAAGCCAACGCACGACTTCTGGCAGACGTTTTACAGAAACGCGGCGTGCGTATCGTCAGCGGCGGCACTGATACTCACGTAGTCCTGGTTGATGTTTCTTCTAAAGACCTCACTGGGCAGCAATCCCAGGATGCGCTTTCTACGATCAACGTCACCTCAAACAAAAACCCGATCCCTTTCGACAGTGCAAAACCTTCGGAATGGAAAGGTCTTCGTCTGGGCTCCTCGGCGGGTACGACTCGTGGTTTTGGTGCGGTCGAGTTCGAGATCATTGGCAACCTGATCGCGGATATTTTCGAGGCTCAATTAGCTGACGAGGCTACACGCGCCGCCGTTATTGCACGCAGCCAAGCAACTGTCGCCAAGCTGTGCGCTGCGTTTCCGATTTATGCCTGAGGTGACATTGGCGGTGGAGGACATTCTCTGCCGCCGGCCTCCTCTACTCCGCAGGAAAATAAAAAAATGAGCGTTACTCTCCCTAATGATCCAGCGCGGGAAGATGTCTTGGCGGGGCGCCCAGCACTATGGCTGAACCCCAACTTGAAACCTGATGGCATCTCCGACCCGTCGCTGCCAATTCGTTCAGCCCAGGTTAGCGAAGCCGAAGCAAATTGGCGGATCCTTGCACCTGTACTGAAGGCCTGCTTTCCAGAGCTAGAAGCTTCAAACGGGAAGATTCTCTCCCAGTTGATCGAGGCGAAAGATCTGCGTATTGCTCTGGGTTACGCGGGCCCCGAATACGGTCGAGTATTCGTGAAGGCAGACAACGATCTTCCTGTCGCTGGCTCGATCAAGGCGCGTGGCGGTGTCTATGAAGTATTCATGTACGCCAAGCAAATGGCAGAGAAGCGCGGAATTCTCACACCAGGTGGCGACATCACCGTACTTGCCCGTACGCAGGCTCGAGCACTTTTCGCACAGCACACCATCGCTGTGGGCAGTACCGGCAACCTAGGCCTGAGCGTGGGCATTGCAGCACGCGCACTTGGGTTCCGTGCCGTGGTTCACATGTCGTCCGATGCCAAACAGTGGAAAGTCGAACGCTTGACTCGTCTTGGCGTTGAAGTGGTTCAGCATAAGGCTGATTACACTACTGCGGTCGAATGTGCCCGTATCGACGCCGAAGGCGATCCAACCATCTACTTCGTGGATGACGAACGCTCCGAAATGCTGTTTTTCGGCTACAGCGCAGCGGCAAGCGAGCTCGCGGGCCAATTGGAAGCAGCAGGTGTAACCGTAGATGAAGAGCATCCTCTTTTCATCTATCTACCGTGCGGTATCGGTGGAGCTCCAGGTGGCGCAGCCTATGGCTTGAAGGCAATCTTCGGTGATGCTGCACACGCGTTCTTTGTTGAGCCTGTCCAGTCGCCTTGCGCACTGGTGCACATGATGAGTGGTTCGAAAGAACTGGTATCGGTCTACGACGTTGGGCTGACCAACCGTACAGAAGCTGACGGGATGGCAGTAGCGCGCATGTCGGCATTCGTTGCGGATGTAATGAAGCCCATGCTGTCCGGTGTCTTTACTGTGGCCGATGACGACCTATTTCGCTGGCTCTGGATGGCTGAGACGACTCAGTCCATTCGCCTCGAACCTTCGGCAACCGCAGGATTCGCAGGGCCTGAGTTCATTGTCAAAGGTAAGCAGGGACTTGCATACCAGGAAGCCCGAGGTCTGACGGGCAAACTCGCCCAAGCTACTCACGTCATCTGGACGACCGGTGGCGCCTTTGTTCCCGAAGACCAGTTCAAACAGTTTATGGAGCGTGGCACGTCCTTAGTCAACGTTGATTAAGGAGTTTTTGCCAGGGTATGAATTTCATACTCCATTCACTCTAGCTTGCGTCAAAAAACTATAACCACGCCAGTTTTTGATGTTGAGGTAAAGCTTCATGAATAAACCATTCCTGGCCGACCGTATCGACGGGAAAGGCTTCGCAGCTGATCTCGTTGAGAAGCTCACGGTTGACGTCGCAGATATTAAATCGAGAACCGGCCTTACACCCGGCTTGGCAGTTGTCCTTGTGGGTGAGGATCCAGCCAGCGGTGTATATGTAGGTGCTAAACACCGGCAAACTCTTGCAATTGGCATGGAGTCATTTGTATACCGACTTCCAGCCGAAACAACTCAGAACGAGTTGATGGCGTTGCTTGAAAAGCTAAATGCTGCTTCGGAAGTAAATGGCATTTTGGTGCAGCTTCCCCTGCCTGCACACCTGAACACAAATGCCGTTATTAACGTCATTGATCCGGACAAAGACGTTGACGGCTTCCACATCTTGAACGCTGGCCGTCTCGCGACCGGTCAAGATGCCCTAGTCCCGTGCACTCCCCTCGGTTGTTTGATGATGCTCAAAGATCGACTCGGCAACCTCGCAGGACTTAACGCCGTGGTCGTCGGTAAATCCAATATTGTCGGCAAGCCCATGGCACAGCTACTGATGGGCGAGAACTGCACTGTCACAGTGGCGCATTCGAAAACCCAAGACGTACCCGCGCTCTGCCGCACGGCAGACATTTTGGTTGTCGCTGTAGGCCGCCCAGAGATGGTGAAGGGTGACTGGATCAAACCAGGCGCGGTCGTTATCGATGTCGGTATCAACCGAATTGATCGCGACGGGCGATCCCGGATTGTTGGTGATGTTGCATTCGAAGAAGCAGGGCATGCCTCGGCAATCACACCAGTTCCAGGTGGCGTTGGCCCAATGACGATCGCATGTTTGCTGGCCAATACCGTCACAGCATTCAAGCGCCAGCACCACATTGTTACCCATCAGGCAGTAGTTGCCGTTTAAGGTGATCTCAGATGAACAAGGCTAAAAATAACGTACTTCGTGTTACCTGTCCTTCGATCCGGGGCGTAACCGCTGATATTACTGCTTTCTTGTCTGGGCATGGTTGCAATATTCGTGACAGCGCCCAATTTGACGATGAGAGCACCAATCACTACTTCATGCGCATTACCTTCCGCTCTGAGGAAGGTTGCTCACTGCAGGATCTAGAAAGAGAATTCCAACCACTTGTAGAGAAATACAAGATGGATTACGAATTCTTTGATGAGCGTACCAAACGCAAAGTCATTTTGATGGTGTCGCGTTTCGGCCATTGCTTGAACGACCTGCTCTATCGCTGGAGCATCGGTGCCCTGCCAATCGACATCGTTGGCGTCATCTCGAACCACTTGGACTTCCAAAAAGTAGTAGAAGGCCATGGCATTCCTTATCACCTCATCAAGGTAACCAAGGAAAACAAGGCAGAGGCTGAAGCAGAGCAGATGCGCATCGTTCGCCAAACCGGCGCAGAGCTCATCGTTCTAGCTCGCTACATGCAGATCCTCTCTGATGAAATGTGCCAACAGATGTCGGGCCGGATCATCAATATCCACCACTCGTTCCTGCCATCTTTCAAAGGTGGTAGCCCATACAAGCAGGCTTTTGATCGTGGAGTGAAACTGATTGGTGCAACCTCACACTTCGTTACAGCTGACTTGGATGAAGGCCCGATCATCGAGCAGGATATCGTTCGCATTACTCACGCTCAGAGCCCAGAAGATTACGTATCGTTGGGACGTGATGTTGAAAGCCAAGTGCTGGCACGCGCGATTCATGCCTATGTGCATGGCCGGGTTTTTCTAAACGACACTAAGACGATTGTGTTTCCGCCTTCGCCAGATTCGTATTCGTCTGAGACTATCGGCTGATGCGCGTGCTTTGGCCAACATCCAGACCATAAAGTCTCGGACGCTTGGCCAAATCTTTAATACGAAAGCACCCCCCCTTGGGAGTTCTTCTGAGGGGGGCGCACTCATGTAAAAATCTGATCAACCTTAAATCAAAAAACCATGAAAACGACTTAAAGCTTCGGCACTTTAATTATCATTCCGCTCAACGCTACGCTAATAAAAACAAGGTGCGAGGCATACCAATGCAAGAATCTACATGGTTGTTAGGGGTACTATTTGCGTCTATTGCTTTAATTATTATTTTGATTATGAAGGTCAGGCTTCACGCCTTCATAGCACTCGTGATCGCTTGCTTCGTGGTCGGATTTGGTGCGGGGATGCCTGTTCCAAAAATTATTAGCACACTTGAATCAGGTATCGGCGTAACACTGGGTTTCCTAATTGCGATAATAGGCCTCGGAGGCATACTTGGTAAAATTCTAGAGGAGTCCGGTGGAGCTGAACGACTCGCTAAAACGTTACTCGATAACTTAGGTTCCAAACGAGCCCATTGGGTAATGGCTATTGTTGGGGCCATCGCAGGAATCCCAGTATTTTTCGAAGTCGGCTTTGTTCTCCTGATTCCACTTGTCTATGTCGTAGCGCGGGAAACAAAGATAAACACCTTGTTTTTGGGAATTCCTCTCGCCATTTCCTTGATGACCATCCACTGCATTCTTCCTCCGCACCCAGCCGCGATGGCTATTACTGTGATGATGGGGGCTGATGTTGGGACTGTGATTATCTACGGCCTTTTGGTTGGCATTCCGACAATCATTGTTGCAGGGCCTATTTGGGTAAACCTTTACTGTGGGCGAGAAGCCTCAGCAAGTCAGCAAGTATTCCTGAAAGTTCAAGGAGAAAGCGTTGGTGCGGCGCGAACACTGCCAGGTTTCGGGATTACATTACTGACCATTGGCTTACCCCTCATCCTCATGGTTTTTAAAACGGCTACCGCAAGCCTCCCTGATGGTATGTGGATAAAGTTAGCCGCACAGTTCGTTGGAAACCCTTTAATCGCGCTGATGATTTCTGTGGGCTTTGCCTACTGGTCGCTTGGCTTACGTCAACGTCGCACCATGATCGAGCTATTGGAACTGACTCAGCGTAGCTTTCCAGCCTTAGCCAATATTATTTTTGTTATCGGTGCGGGCGGTGCATTCAATGCTGTTCTGATCGAAAGTGGGGTGGGTAAAGCTATCTCCGGGCTTCTCGCAGGATCTGATATTAATTTGATTGTCCTTGCCTGGTTTGTTGCGTGGCTGATGCACTTTGCAGTCGGCTCGGCGACCGTAGCAATGGTAAGCGCCGCTGGAATGATTCACCCAATGTTGGCTGCCGACCCTCACCTGAAGCCCGAGATTCTCGTTATCGCCATCGGTGCCGGCTCCATCGGCTGGGCACATGTCACCGACTCTGCTTTCTGGGTCGTGAAGGAATACTTAAATGTATCCCTCTCAGATGCATTGAAGAAGTTCACAGGAGGGACTGTAGTAGCCTCCATCGTCGCTCTCTTGGCGACTCTACTACTAAATTACACCATCAGTTGAAGTCATACTGAAGGTCATGCCATTGAAGGCGCCATTACTATCGCCTATTTGATGTCACAAGGAATTACGTCATCAAATAGGTTTAAGATCTGCGAGTCAGGCCCCATGAAAAATCACAAAATCTATCTCGGCCTGGGCAGCAATGTTGAGCGTGAGAGGCACATTGAGATCGCTCTTACAATGCTGGAAGAGCATCTGGAAAATATCCGTTGTTCACCCGTCTACGAAAGCATCTCCCTAGATGGAGATCACCCGCCCTTTTTCAACCTGGTCATGTCTGCGACCACTGATCTGAGCTTGCGAGAGCTCGTCGCATGGCTCAAAGGAATAGAGCACCTACATGGCCGTAGAAGCGGGATGCAGCGGTTGATCGCTCTCGATATTGATCTACTCCTCTTTGACGGCCTGACTGGCGATATTGACGGCATCCAGCTGCCTAGAGCCGAAATTCTGACCCGCTCATTCGTGCTCTACCCGCTGCAGCTACTTGCACCTAAGCTGCATCCACCTGGGTGTGAAGTCTCCTTGGCAGAGCTGTGGCTAAAGCTCAGACCTGGCCCAGAATTGATGCCAGTTCGCTACCCGTTCGGTATTCCCCCCTTCCAGCTCGTCGGGTCGAACCTCTCCGCTGGACAAAGTAAAGCAATACAGCGGCCTGCCAATCAGTTGGCCAGCTAAGCCTCTTACAAAGTAAATTTCAACGGAGTGCGGCATGGTTAGCTGCCACATACACGCCATACCTTACTTCGCCGACCCTACGATCTATTTCTCTCTCATCAGGCACGCTTCCGGGGCAATCCTTCTTGACTCAGGAAGACCGACATCGCAACGAGGTCGTTATGACCTCATGAGCGCCTGGCCTACAAGGCACCTTCAGCCAACACATGGCGAATCATTGACCTCGTTTGCCGACAGACTACGATCCGCACTGAGGCAATTAGGGCCGGCAGAGCTGTCGCCAAGTCTGCCTTTTGCTGGGGGCTTGATAGGCTATTTTTCCTACGACTTGGCGCGAAGAAATTTCAGGCTTGAGCATCCGCCTGCCGATAACCTCAAACTCCCTCATGCAGGAATAGGTTTGTACACCTGGTCGCTCACTTCCGATCACATCGAAAGGACGAGTCAGCTCGTTTTCCACCCTACGGCCAGCCAAGAAGAACAAGAGCGAATCATCAACCTATTTGAATCCGCAGTACCTCAACACCGTCAAAACCAAGCCTTCGCACTTTCTAAGAAATTTGCCAAAGACATAGATTATGACGACTACAAAAAGGCCCTGAGTAAAATACTTGCCTACATCCAAGCGGGTGACTGCTACCAGGTGAATTTCACTCAACGCTTTCAAACTGAGTGTTTAGGGGATACCTGGGCAGCCTATGAAACCCTTAGGAATTCCTGTGCAACACCATTTGGTGGCTTTGTAAGTCTGGACGCTGTGAATTCCATCATGAGCTTCTCTCCAGAGCGGTTTATTAGGTGTGAGCAAAGATCGCTAGAGACTCGTCCGATCAAGGGCACAGCCCCTCGGGGCCGCACAAAGTCGGAAGACACGTCAAATGCTCAAGCGCTTCTGAACAGCCCCAAAGACCGTGCAGAAAATCTTATGATCGTCGACCTGCTCAGAAACGATCTAGGCAAGAACTGCAGGTATGGCTCAGTAACAGTGCCTGAGCTATTCACGATTGAAAGCTATCCAAACGTCCACCACTTGGTGAGTACCATTCGAGGTGAGATTGCAGAAGGTAAAGACGTTCTCGACGTGCTGATGGATGCCTTTCCAGGTGGCTCAATCACCGGCGCACCGAAGCTCCGATCAATGCAGATCATTGATGAGCTGGAGGCTTCTCAACGTGGGATTTATTGCGGGTCTCTCTTGTATATCGATACCAGGGGGGAAATGGATAGCTCCATCGCGATTCGGACACTGCTCGCCAAAGACGGTCTTCTAACGTGCTGGGGAGGGGGTGGAATTATTGCGGATTCGGAGGCTGGCAGCGAGTATCAGGAGTCGCTTACTAAGGTGACAAACTTGATGGATTGCCTTGAACGGCATTTCTTCATAAATGATTGAGGACAACGGGCCATACTCAATGACCAAGCCTGCGACCAGAAGCAACGTTAGCTAGCCTTTCATTGAATCGTTGAAGTGCCCAACGAAATCATTGAACTGATCCATGCCAAAGAGCGCGACTATCAGCTCAGTTTTCTGACCTGCTGGCTTCACAGTTATGCGAGAAAATGCGTCTATACGATTCTTTTCGACGAAGCAAAAACGGTAGGCATCCGCGTCAGCCATTACCGGTACTTGCTAGCCTTCAAAACTGGTCGGGCGAAGCGGCCCTCGTGTGAGTTTGACAGGTAGCGGTCAGCTGAAATTCGCTTGATATCCCCTTCGTCCATAGCACCAAGCAAGGCAAATTCCAACGCTTCGCACAGGTTGGTTTTCCACTGCCATTCGGGCCGTAGAACATGACAATCCGCTTGTGTAGCTCAAAAGGCTCAGGGTGTCTAAACCCTCGAAATAGCCTAACGGTGAGGTGATGAAGTTTGCGAAATGGCCAATCCGCTCGTGCTTCCACAGCCTGGGGCGCTGGTTCGTTACGGACTTCTAGAGTGCCCAAGATAACGTCTGCACTCAGAAAGCTGTTTATCTAATTTTCAAAAATATAGAAAAGACCCTAACCGGATCCAATCAACACCAAAGAAACATAACACAACCTGTTGTTATTAAAGGTTTTTTTTGAAATACCTACTAACCTTTTTCTAGTATCTGCCGATGGCTTTTTAATAGGACACAAGGAGCAGTAGTAATGAGAAACAATCAACCAGTAACGCAGCACGAAATTGCGCTAGCACCTCAACAGAAACTCATCTCAACAACAGATGCTCGAGGAGTGATTACTTATTGCAATGACGCCTTCGTCGAGATCAGCGGTTTCGACCGAAACGATCTGATTGGCGCCCCTCAAAACATCGTCCGCCATCCTGACGTCCCATCCGCAGTCTTTGCCCATATGTGGAGCGCTCTTAAGCAAGGCAACCCGTGGATGGGGATTGTCAAAAACCGTTCTAGGAATGGCGATCACTACTGGGTCAACGCTTACGTAACACCAATTTTTGAAGGCAGCCAAATGGTTGGCTTTGAATCGGTCAGAGTCAAACCGACCACTGAGCAGATCCGACGCGCGGAATCCCTCTACAGGCGCATCAGTCAGGGAAAACCTGCCATTCCCACTCGAGACAAGTGGCTGCCTGCCCTGCTGGACTGCCTGCCGTACCTTGTCATGGGCCTGGCGGGCACTTTGAGTGGCCTACTTCTCAACGCATCCGTGGCTATTGTCGCCACAGTAGGCATATCCGTTCCGCTCGGACTGATGACCTCTCGTTGGCAAAAGCAAGGAACAATGCGCCTGTTGCAGATGGCTGAGCCCTCTACTTCTGATCAACTTATTGCACAGATGTACAGTGATGAGCACGGGGCTCAAGCGCGTTTGGAAACAGCCTTTGTGAGCCAGGCTGCGCGTCTACAGACCTGTCTTACACGCCTGCAAGACACCGCTGAGCAACTCAGCGGGCTGGCCGGGAGATCCGACATACTAGCCTCCGACAGCTCGAAAGGACTTGATCGCCAGCGCGTCGAGACCGAGCAAGTGTCCGCTGCGGTCAATCAGATGGCGGCGACCACACAAGAAGTCGCGAGCCATGTCCAGCGCACCGCTGACGCCACCCAGGAGGCTAACCTGCTGACCGGGCGCGGACGCGACGTGGCCCGAGATACCCGCAAAGCGATCCAGCGCCTCTCTGCTGTGGTGGGCGAGACTGGGGAGACCGTCGCGCAGTTGGCCAAGGACAGCAATGAAATCGGAACAGTGGTCGACGTAATCAAAGGTATTGCCGATCAAACCAATCTACTTGCACTGAATGCCGCGATCGAGGCCGCGCGCGCTGGCGATATGGGTCGAGGCTTCGCCGTGGTGGCCGACGAGGTACGCCAGTTGGCGCAGCGCACGTCTGAGTCCACTAAGCAGATCCATGACCTGATCACCAAGCTTCAGACCTCCTCTAACAATGCCGTGCAGACAATGGAAACCGGTCATCGTCAAGCTGAAGAAGGTGTGGCGTGGGTACTTGAAGCAGACAAGGCGTTGGTAGGAATTAGTGAAGCCGTAGCCAACATCACTGATATGACCACGCAGATTGCGGCCGCCACTGAAGAACAAACCGCCGTCGCCGAGGAAATCAGCCGTAACATCACCACCATTGCCCACCTGGCGGATCAGACATCGGAGCAAGCTCATCACTCAGCAGAACTAAGCAAGGAGTTGACCAAGACAGCTGCAACTCAATATTCGTTGGTCGAGCGCTTTAATCGATAGTCCCAACGCGCTGAACCATCGGCGTTGTCATTGCCTGGGCCGCCAAAGTAAACGCACTGCTTTCTAGTTCGTGCCCTCTTCCTCGCCAACTAATTAAGGGCCTTCTCAGGCCCTTTTGTACTCAAACAAAAATCACTTGGCCAGCCAAGACTCTACGGTGTCGGAGCCGTATTCGGCTTTCCATTCCTTCAGCGTTTTGTGGTTGCCGCCTTTGGTTTCGACGACTTCGCCGGTGTGCGTTTTTTTGTAGACCTTCAACTGACGAGGCTTGCGACTGCCGCGCGACGAAATGTTTATGCATCAAGGCACGATTCGGGCTTTGAAGGTAACCATTCGAATGTTTGGTCAGGGAATGAATCCTCAAACAACGAAGTGCCAGGCTCCCACTATAGCGCTACCCTCCTCTATTCCGAGCACGACCGAATTGTCGATATTTCGACAATGCATGGATCAGGAAAGAGTAGTTGCAGGGAATTCTTGCCCCTCTAATTTCTCCATAACCAAACCAATGAAAGCAGATACAGCTAGCGGTAGGTGTTGCCGACTTGGGTAAAGCACATGCAGGCCGTACCCGGTTCTATGGTACTGCGGAAGCACAGACACAAGGCGCCCCGTCTGAAGATCAGACTTAGTCATGGCGGGCGGCAGCAAGGCAATTCCTAGCCCAGCCAACGTCGCCTTGCGCAAAGCTTGGGCGGTGTTTCCATTGAAACGGCTAGTGACCCGAACCTCTTCCGCCGCATCGTTTGGCCCATGAAGAACCCAGGTGGTGAAACCGCTAGGATGGCCAAAGCTCACACAGTCATGTTTGACCAGATCTCCAAGCTTAGTAGGAACGCCTCTTTTTTTAAGGTAATTCGGGCTGGCCACCAGACCTTCGTTACCAGCTCCAAGGAGTTGGCGACCGACGTATCCTGAGTCCTGCAACGCCCCACCTCGAAATGCAATATCGATGCGATCAGCGATCAAATCGGCGCGTGCATCACTCAGCACGAAGTCGACTTGTACCCGCGGATTCGCGTCAAGAAAATCGGCCACCCATTCCATAGGAAAGAAATCGAAGAAATCAGCCATTGCCGCAATGCGCACATTGCCACTCGGCTCTTGGTTTCCGGTCATCAGCTGCTCACCAGCGTCAATCAGACCTTCCACTGCTCCACAGCAGCGCTCGTGAAAAGCCTCGCCGGACTGGGTGAGTGTGAGCTTGCGCGTGGAGCGCTGCAGCAGCCTCGTACCGAGTTGAGCCTCAAGCTGTTGAACCCGCCGGCTTAAGGTGTTTGAGGGCATTCCAAGCTGCCGTGCTGCTTCAGCGAAACTACCGCTGCGCACCACTTTTACAAACAATGCGACGTCATTCAGATCGATCATCTTGCTGCCACCCACTCCAAAAATGGATCAGTTCAATCCAATTATGCCATCTAATAAAGCAATCAATAGACGCATATCCTTCAGTCATTGCTGCAGCTGACCTTCAGTTGCCGGAATCTCCTACGGGCTCACCGTCCAGACTTTTCGGCATCACTGAGTTCATCCACATCTAGTCCAGGCAGCCGGAACTCCGCTCGACGACATCGTCTGTCGGCAAGGGAGAACAAAGAGAAAACATATGACCGCCACCGTAGTAGTTCGACCACGCGCCATTGTCCATCGTACTGAAGGAAGCACACACGGCCCCATAACGAGGCTTATGAGTCCAGGTGATCTAGGCGAGCTGTTGAAGCCGTTTATTTTCCTGGACATTTTCAGCCTGAACGCCAGTGGTGGTAAGTCGAGTTTCGGCATGCATCCGCACTCAGGAATCGCAACGGTTACCTTCATGACAAAAGGGGATGTCTCTTATGAGGACACCACCGGGGCGACCGGTTTACTGCTTGCGGGTGGTGTTGAGTGGATGCAGGCCGGCAATGGGGTGTGGCACGACGCTACGCTAGCAAGCGAGTCCGCAATACAGGGATTCCAGCTCTGGGTGGCATTGCCGCCGCCGCTTGAAAACTCGCCCGCAATGAGTGTCTACCTTGCGCCGTCGCAAGTTCCACAAGTGGGCCCAGCACGGGTGCTACTGGGACGTTACGGGGCAGCACAAAGCCTGATCGAAGCACCGAGTGCAATGAACTATCTCGCCGTGAGTTTAAAAGACGGTGAGCACTGGCGTTACACCCCACCGTCCGCTCACAACATTGCCTGGCTCGCGGTTAGTTCAGGAAGTCTGGACGCAGGAGGGTTGATCAATGCCGGCGAATTAGCCGTGTTCGAAGAGTCAGAGCACCACATCAACTTCATCGCGAAAGGCGATTGCTCTTTCGTGATGGGCTCGGCGGTAAAGCATCCGTACGACCTGGTAACGGGTCACTACTCGGTTCACACGAGCAAGGCAGCTCTGGCGCAGGGCGAAACGGAAATACAGCGGATTGGCACACGGCTGCGGCAGCAAGGACGGCTCAACTAGCGCCGCTCAACCCGGCGTGAAAATCATCTCGACGATAACTATCCAACACCCCAAATCATACTGAGGCACGTCATGACAGCGAGCAATCTCAACCTTCTTTTGTCCCCCACTCAAATCGCCAACCTCCCCCTGAAAAATCACATGGTGATGGCGCCGCTGACGCGAAGCCGGGCTGGCCAAGGCGATGTTCCAACTTCCACAGTGGTCGAGTATTACCGTCAACGTGCAAGCGCCGGCCTCATCATTACTGAGGGTTCTCAGGTCTCCGCTCAAGGCAAAGGCTATATGAGAACACCGGGCATCTTCACCAGCGAGCAAATCGTCGGCTGGAAACACGTGACCGACGCCGTGCATGCAGAAGGCGGACGGATATTTCTCCAGCTCTGGCACGTTGGGCGCCTGTCACACTCCCTAGTACAGCTCGATAATCAGCTGCCGGTAGCCCCCTCAGCGATCAAGGCTGATGGCGAGATCTACACGCCTGAAGGACTGAAGCCTTACGAGTCACCACGTGCTCTGAGTCTGGATGAAATTCCTGGCGTGATCGCAGATTTTCGCCAAGGTGCTGAAAACGCGAAGCGTGCAGGTTTTGACGGTGTGGAAATACATGGTGCGAACGGTTACTTGATCGATCAGTTCCTGCGCGATGGCACCAACACCCGAACCGATTCATACGGCGGCTCTGCAGAAAATCGCGCTCGGTTTCTTAAGGAGGTTGTGGAGTCGGTCATCGAAGTATTCGGGGCTAGCCGCGTGGGCGTTCGCCTGTCGCCAATCTTTAATTACTTCTCCATGAGCGACAGCGATCCCCGAGCGACATTCAACTATGCAGCGAAAATGCTCAGTCACTACGGGCTAGCCTACATTCACGTAGTAGAAGTCGGTGCGGGTTCATTCGACTTCAGAGAACTAAAGCGTCGTTTCGGAGGCACCTACATCGCCAATGGCGGCTATGACGCGGAACGCGCAGAAACGTCGCTCCGAGAAGGAAATGCTGATCTGGTGTCCTTTGGCACTGCGTTCCTGGCCAACCCGGATCTGGTAGAGCGATTCGAACAGGGTGTCGCACTGAATGACGCAGACCCGACCACCTTCTACCAGGGTGAGGAGCACGGATATACGGATTACCCGACCATGGCCCAGATCCTATAGCGATGAAGTGCTGCGGCAAGCGTAGTCGCCGCCGGCTGCCTCTCGCAGAGTAATCGGGCCGCAGGTAGCAATGCCGAACCGGAGTAGGCGTCTGCACCCACTCCGGTATCCACCTGCAAATCTGCGGCAATCCTGTCTTGACAAACAAACTGTGATCACATATCACTTGATGAGATTTTCTTGTCTATGCGCGCCGTAGCCAAGGAAGAACTCATGAACAAAAATAAGACAGGACGCATTAGCTATGAACGTGATGAAGCGGCTGACACCCTATACCGGATTGAGGGTTTTGATTTCTGGTGGGGCAGCAGGCATTGGAGAATCGATCGCGGCTGCATATCTCGAAATTGGGGCAAGAGTCCATGTCTGTGATGTAAGTGAGCAGGCGATCGCACAATTTCGTGAGCGCTATCCTGAGGCTTTGGCCACATTGGCTGACGTCTCCGACTCTGCTCAAATTAAGCGAGTCTTCGAGGTACAACAGGAGTGGGTGGATGGGCTCGATGTACTTATCAACAATGCAGGCATAGCAGGGCCGACCGGCGGAATCGACAAAATCAGCGATGCCGAATGGGAACAGACAATAGACATCAATCTCAATGCGCAGTATCGCTTCGCTCATCATGCTGTCCCCCTCCTAACGAAGTCAGAACACGCACACATCATTCACATTTCATCCGTCGCGGGGCGCTTAGGTTATGCCTGGCGAACTCCATACGCCGCGACCAAGTGGGCGATCGTAGGTCTTATGAAGTCATTGGCAGCCGAGTTGGGCGAAAAAGACATTCGAGTCAACGCACTGCTGCCAGGCATCGTCGAGGGCCCTCGCCAGGATCGCGTCATCAGTGATCGCGCCAAACAGTTAGGCATTTCAGAGCCGGAGATGCGTCAACAAACGTTGAAGAAAATCTCATTGCGCCGGATGACTCCAGCCGAAGACGTGGCAGCAATGGCCTTATTTCTTTGCTCTCCTGCCGCTCACAATGTGACAGGCCAAGCAATCAGTATCGACGGCAATGTCGAGTATCTCTGATTAAATCAGATCTAAAACGTCTCGCCATCAACCTTGGTGGCGAGATGGTTGTTGTACATGTGCACCTAGAGAACTCGTTTTCCCTCAATTCCGCCATTTCGATCTATTTAACCGGCGCATCCGTGATCACAGATGCCTCATTTTTCTATGCCGGCTGATCGAACATGCCTATAATTCTCGCCATGAACCTATCCACACTCGTAACGCCCATGATCCGCCAGACCCTCAGTGCGGACGTTTATGCCCAGCTGCGTGATCTGCTGATAAGTGGACGCGTTATGCCTGGGGAAAAGCTCTCCCTCAGATCTATCGCGGACGCTCTAGGTGTTAGCGTCATGCCAGTGCGAGAAGCGGTTCACAGGTTGGTCGCTGAGCAAGCGCTTGAAATGGCGGCTAATCGATATATTCGCGTTCCTGTACTGACGGTCAGCCAGTTCCGGGAAATCACCAGTATCCGGTTGAATCTGGAGGGGCAAGCTGCAGCTCGTGCTGCGGAGCTTGTTGATTCCCAGGCGCTGGCTGAGATAGAAAAGATACACGAGGCATTTTGCGCGGAGTTTGCAAAAGGCGCTCCCGATGAGTCACGGCTAATTACGCTAAACAAAGAATTGCATTTCGCAATTTATAATCAGGCGGACATGCCCATCCTGCTCCAGATAGTTGAGTCCCTGTGGTTGAGAATAGGGCCTATCATCAACTATGACCTACGATCTGGCACTGAGCGTGTGGTTCAGCGAGTGCAAGCCAGTCATCACGCAGCGATGGTTGATGCTTTAAAGAAGGGTGACCCCGTTGCCGCCTGTGAATCACTGCAAGATGACATCAAAAGTGCTGCCGAGTTTATCCTGAATACAGGGGCGCTGATCGTTGCCGATGCGCACAAGCCTGTCGAAGCTGATTAATTTCACCAACAAGTTTTAAAAAGAGGCGCCCTGATATCAGGGCGCCTCTTTTTTTGCTCGCTTATTACATTTGAGCGCCGATCATCCAAGGCACTGTTTCTTCATTGCCAACGCCCAACGCCTCGCTTTTAGATTTTTCCCCAGAAGCCACTCGTATGAGCATGTCGAAAATCTCTTTACCCTTTGATTCAAGGGTGGCATCGCCATCCATGACATCCCCGCAGTTGATGTCCATATCATCCTTCATGCGAGTGTACATTTTGGTATTCGTCGCAAGCTTGATCGAAGGAGCAGGTTTGGCGCCATAGCACGAGCCGCGTCCGGTGGTGAACGCAACGAGGTTTGCGCCGCTGGCGATTTGGCCGGTGGCTCCCATCGGGTCATAGCCAGGCGCATCCATGAACACCAAGCCTCGGACTGTAATGGGCTCGGCGTAACGATAAACGCCCATGAGTGCTGAGGAACCACTTTTGGCAACTGCGCCTAGAGACTTTTCAAGAATGGTCGTTAAGCCGCCAGCCTTGTTGCCAGGAGTGGGGTTATTGTCGATGCTGCCTTTTTCGCGGTCTGCGTAGCTTTCCCACCATTTGATAAGGTCGACGATACCCTGGCCGACCTCACGGGTTGCCGCGCGACGAGTCAGCAGGTGTTCAGCGCCGTAGATCTCCGGCGTTTCGCTAAGGATGGCCGTTCCACCTTGCGCTACGAGCATATCGACAGCCACACCGAGGGCGGGGTTGGCCGTGATGCCCGAGTACCCGTCCGAACCGCCGCACTGGAGCGCCACGGTCAGGTGCCGGGCCGAGACCGGCTCGCGTCGGCACTCGTTGGCAACCGGCAGCATCGATTCCACGGCGGCAATGGCGGCATCCGCTGCGTTGCGGGTTCCGCCAACGTCTTGGATGACCACGGGAGCGATAAGCTTGCCGGTCTCGATGCCCTGGGCCATGAACAGCGCGCCCATCTGATTGGCTTCACAGCCAAGGCCGATGACCACCACGCCAGCGAAGTTGGCGTGCTTGATGAACCCGCCTAGCGTGCGCCGCAGTTGGTTCACCCCCTCGCCATTGTGCTCTATGCAGCAACCGAAGCTGTGGGTGATCGGCACCACACCGTCCACGTTTGGGTAAGCATCCAGCACACCGTTTCGCGAGAAGTGTTCAACCACCATTTTGGTCACTGTCGCGGAGCAGTTCACTGTGCTCACGACACCGATGTAGTTTCGCGTGGCAACCCGACCGTCCGCCCGGACGAACCCTTGAAACGTGATGGGAGCGGCGGCAGGCGAAGCGATTTTGGCGTCCTCGCCGAACGCGTAGTCCCGCTCGAACGTCGCCATCTCGAGATTGTGCGTATGCACGTAATCGCCTGGTTCGATGGCTTGCGTGGCAAAGCCGATAATTTGCCCATAACGCAGGACAGCTTCGCCTGCGTTCACATGCGCCAGGGCAATCTTGTGCGCTGCGGGCACATCGGCGAGCACCACGATATTGCCGAACTCGGTGACAACTGTCCCTTGAGATATAGGAGCGCGCGCGATTGCAACATTGTCATCAGGATGTAGTTTAAGTGCTAGGGATGTGCTCTTCATTTTGTCCTCCCATTATCAGTAATACACGGCACGGCTTGGGGCAATACAATGTTGCCCCGAGTTGTTGTAGTGATCGTTTCCTGTGCCTGACGCAACTTTAAACTCAAAAACGCGGCGAGCGTCAAAAGAGCAGCAACAATAATAAGACCATTCTTCGTACTCCCAGTTGTTTGCTCTACGAAGCCCAGCAACGAAGGCCCGAAGAAGCCACCAGTAATACCAAAGGTGTTCACTAACGCTAGACCCGCCGCCATACCTGCTCCCGCTAGCCTTGAACTGGCAAAGAGAAATATCACAGGCTGAACAACAAAAAACATTGATGCCGTCAGAGTGAATCCTATTAGTGCGATTAACGGAGTGGTAAATGCCGCGAGGGTCAATCCAGCCGACATCAGGAGCAGCCCCCCGAACATTATTTTTCGCGAAATTTTTGGAGTAGTTGCATATTTTGGAAGAAACGCTGCGCCAAGTGCTGCAGCTATCCATGGGATTGAGTTTAACAATCCTATTTGTAAGGATGACAAGCCTCCGTAGGTACCGATGATGCCCGGCAAGAAGAAAATTACCGAATACACACTAATTTGATGGAGAAAGTACACCGCGATGGCAAGCCAAATTTGAGGAATTTTAAGAACACCTTTAAAAGAATGACCAACGTTACCCGAAGCGATTTCTTCATCATGTTCTTTTTTCAGGCTTTGCTCTACTTTAGTTGCTTGTTCCTTTGACAGCCAACTTGCAGTAGATGGGCCGTCCGGAAGCTTTCGCCAAATCACGACGGAGAATAGAACAGCTGGAATGCCCTCCAAGAAGAAGAGCCACTGCCAGCCGTGCCAACCCAAGATTCCATCCATCTGTAACAACAAACCGCCAACCGGGCCGCTGATGATGTTCGCGAGACAGACCCCGATTAGAAAATAACCGCTGGCTCGTGCTCTTTGCTCACGACCAAACCAATAGGTTAAATAGAGCATTACACCTGGGAACAATCCGGCTTCAGCTGCGCCCAGTAGCGCGCGGGCAATGTAAAACGTAGTCTCATCGGTAATGAAGGCCATACCGGCAGACAATAACCCCCACGTGATCATGATCCTGGTGATCCAGAGTCGGGCACCCACTCTGTGCATGATCAGGTTGCTGGGTACTTCCATGAGTGCATAGGTGAGGAAGAAGAGCCCTGCACCAAAACCGTAGGCAGCAGCAGAAATACCCAAGTCGACTGCCATGTGGGTTTTGGCAAGTGAAATATTTGTTCTGTCCAGAAAGCTGATGACGTAAGCAAACACCAACATCGGCATTAACTTGCGAAACATTAAAGCGTTCAGCGACTGTCCCTTTTGTGTTTTTGTATGGGTCGTAGCGAACATGATTCAGGTCTCCTCATAAGGATAGATTGCTAGGGCGCCGGTTTTGTGAGGCGACCTTTAGCAATTCATTTCCTCTAGCTAAACTTAAAGGTGTGAGTACCCGCGCTTAGAAGTTGACGTTATCGCCACCTTTGAGCTTCAGGATTTCCCTGGCATCAGCTGGTGTCGCCACTTCAAGTGAAAGCCCTTCGAGAATTTTGCGCATGCGCAAGACTTGATCGGCGTTGCTTTTTGCCAATTGGCCTGGCCCGTCCCAAAGCGAGTCTTCAAGACCTACACGCACGTGTCCTCCAAGCGTGGCTGATTGAGCACCAATGCTCATCTGCTGCTTTCCTGCTGGAAGAACCGACCACTGATAGTCATCCCCAAAGAGACGATCAGCTGTGCGCCGCATATGAAGTACGTCCTCAGGGTGACCGCCGATACCGCCCAAAATACCGAAGACCGATTGGATCAAAAATGGGGGTTTTATGAGGCCACGATCAATGAAATGTGCAGCGGTGTAGAGATGCCCAATGTCATAGCATTCGATTTCAAAACGGGTACCGTTCTCACTGCATGACTCGAGGATGTGGGCTATGTCGGAAAATGTGTTTTTGAAAATGCGATCATGGCTGCCGGCGAGGTATGGTTCCTCCCAAGCGTGTTTGAACTCTTTAAACCGATTGAGCATTGGGTAAAGACCCATGTTCATCGTGCCCATGTTCAATGAGGCCACTTCCGGTTTGAATTGATGTGCTGGACGAAGTCGATCTTCAAGAGACATTGTCGGTGCGCCACCTGTAGTCAGGTTGATCACCACATCGCTCGCCTCTTTGATAGCAGGCAAAAACTGCTTAAACAATTCAGGATCCTGAGAGGGACTCCCATCAACTGGATTACGCGCATGCAGGTGAACTATTGAGGCACCCGCCTGTGCAGCACCAATCGCAGCTTCCGCAATTTGACCCGGTGTTACCGGCAGGTAAGCGGACATAGAAGGTGTATGAATTGCGCCGGTGACCGCGCAAGTGATGATGACTTTACGAGCCATGGTGATCTCCTGGTTACTTTTATTTTGGTGTTCAGGATGAAGTGATGCCGTCAGGAATTTGGGGCTTGACGCTTATGAGCAGCGAGGGCCATCAGGCGGCGGTCACGCCAGGCGGAACGCAATGCAATTCCTTCGAGCTCAAGTTTTTGGCGACGCTCGTCATGTACTCGAGCAACCGCTGATTCCGACCAGTCAAAAGCATTTTCGGAATTGATCGTTTCGCGATTTTGCTGACCGTAGCGTTTGGCATAGTCAGATACGCCGGTAGGGGCGTTGAGATCGATAGTTTCGAAGGGGCCCATAAATGACCAGCGAAGGGCGAGCCCATCTTTAAGCACCCGATCAATATCCTCCGAGCTAGCAAAGCCTTCCTCATGCAATTTGAAGCATTCGTTGAGGACTGCGGCTTGGACTCGGTTCAACAAGAAGCCGTGGATCTCTCGGGATAGAACGACAGGGCTCTGCCCTGCTGCGGTGTAGATCTCATGTGCTCGAATCATCACTTCAGAGTCTGTCCACGGCGCAGGGCACAGCTCCACAAGCGGAACTAAGTAAGGTGGGTTGGTAGGGTGCGCAACTACGCAGCGTCCCCGACCTGAAAGATCCTTAGTGAACTCAGAGGCCGGTAACCATGAAGTTGAACTGGCGAGAATCGCGTCCTTGGGCGCCAACGCATCCATTCGACTAAAGATGTCGATTTTCGCCTCCACCGTTTCCCGAACGTTTTCCTGTACGAGCACTACATCACGTAGCGCTTCAGCCAAGTCGGGAACGCACGTAATGCGTGCAAGTACGGTGAGGGGGGCGTCATTGAGAAGATCGAATTCTGCGAGCTCGTTAAGTCTCGCTTCGATGTAGGCATGGCTGTTCTGCATTGTCTGCAGATCCATGTCGTGTAGACGCACCGGATGTCCTGCCCGAGCAAAAACAATCGCCCAAGCTCTCCCAATCAGGCCCGCGCCAACGATTGCAATGGGGCCACGCTCGGTCGCAGATGGAGTTGTACTTCGCATGATGTTCTCCAAATTTTGTATTTATGTTTAGGAGTAATCGTTTGAGCGGTTGGTGAACAATGCTGACGCTCAGATGTTCGCTCTGAGACAGATCCTATCCACTGTGATCACAGATCACAAGATAATAATTTTGATTGTCTGACGATCGGCTATGCAAGGGATTCGAGGGTCGAGATAGCACCTGCAGATGGCATGAGCCTCAGCGGGTAGGCGCGCTTCAGGTGTGTTGAGCTGAAATTGAAAAGGAAAAGGAAAAGGAAAAGGAAAAGACTTTTTCGGGATTGAACCTTCGCGTTAAATAAACGCAGAAAAGCCCGCCTGCCGAGCGGGCTCTTCAATCACATCTTTCAGCCTGCGTGGCCGTGACCCGCTTCACGAAGGAACGCGCGTACCGTGTCACAGAACTCCAACGGGTTTTCAGTCATTGGATAGTGGCCAGTACCTGCGAGCACGGCGATCTTACTGCCGGGAATGCGAGACGCTGTTTCCTCAACCTTCTCTTGGTACACCAACCAATCCGCATCACCGCGCAGAAGTAGAACAGGCGCTTTGATCTTTCCAACTTGTTGCCGCTGATCAAAGTTTGCATAACCTGTCAGGTCACCTTTCATCACCTGCGGCGTGGTGCGCGAGATCTGCCACACCACCTCCCTAGCGCGATCTGGTGGAGTGCGATTGCCCGTCATCGAACGAGACCAGGCACCGATGATCTCTGGCCCATTCATGAGCAACATATCGAGGAAGAACTCCGAAACCGTTGGGGTGAAATCTGCCCCCTCGGCTGAAATGATCGCACTGTACGCATCGGGTCGACGTGCCCCCAATTCCAGCACCAGATTGCCGCCCATCGAGCACCCCATGATGGCAGGCCTCTCAAGTCCCAGGGCCTCCATAAGATGTTCGTTGAACTCCGCATGGCGAGTGAGGCTGTGGAATGGGCCTGATTCGGGCAGCTCTGATTTGCTGTGCCCAGGGGCGTCAACTGCAATGACGCGGAACTCATCTGAGAGACCGTCCAGTACGTGCCTGTACATTAGAGAATCTTGCGACGCCGCATGGAAACAAACGAGCGGACGCCCCTCCCCTGCTTCTTCGTAGTAAACGCGAATTCCATCCACGGTGATGTAGCGTCCGACCGTCTCTTTGCCCGACGGTTTCGGCCCGGGAGAATAGGAGACTGAAGGGGTTTTATCGGCTTTCCCTACACGCTTCATTGCGTCAAACGCGCGGGCCATCACATCAACGTACTGCCATGCGGCGACTACGTTGCCCTCAAGCTCAAGCTTGCCCAACCCTGGGGACAACGCTTCAAACCAGTCGATCTTTCCATCAAGAACACGTTGCCACTCATCATCAGAACCAGACACGATGATATCCGCGCCCAAAGGGCTTCCTTCCGGATAAACCGCAACGACTTTACCGGCGAGAACCGCAAGCGTTGAAAAGCCTGTGCTGTGCTTGAATTGAATGCGCCCATCGAAATAGCGAGCAGCGGCAGTCCAATCAGCATCACCGTTTAACTCGTCGGCGAATTGGCTCAACCATTTGGCATCATTAATAAGGGTCATGACTTTCTCCTAGCTTTAGCTATCCCCAAGGGGATTTTCTTGTAAGTGCAGGTGCAACAGGTTTGTTACAAACCCATGTTGCAAGAGTGCTTCGAGACCAACGCCTTGTCGTACTTAAGGAACCAGCCGGTAGTTTCACGTGTGAAGAAAATGGTGATGATGGCCGCTAGTACCATGAGGCCGGAGATAAAGTAGAGCGCGTAGTTGTAGCCAGCAGCCTGCTCAAAGCCACCACCAGCGCCGATGAACATCCCGATCACGAAAGGCCCGAAGCCACCGGCGTAAATACCGACGTTGACGATTGAGCCTGCAAGGCCAGTCGTGCCTTGCTTTGCAGAATCGAACGCAATGGCATACAGCAACGTGTAGGGCGCGTTCATTGCGAACCCAGCAAACAATTGAATCGCGATCAGCCAGGTCAGGCTGACTGATGAGTATTTGAAGAGGTACATGCCCACCGCAAGCCACGCGAAAACAAGCACAAGGCAAAGTTTTCGGCCAGCTCGGTCTGAAATCCATCCCCAAACGATCTGGCCGATGCCGCCGGTGATGGTGAAGAGCACCGAGTAAGCAGCAGCCTCCGCGAAGTTGTAATGAGCAACAAAGGCCAGATACTGAGGCAGCCAGAAGCTGATGCCGAAGTAGCCCACAATCGCAAACATCGAGATCAATGCAATGGTGCTGATGTTTGGATTTTTCATCGCCGATTTGAAAGCGCCTTTGGGTACTTCAACAACGCCTTGGGCCACTTCCAACGCCGGAGGCGTTTCGCCTACAGCTTGAGCGTGTTCAACAAATGACTCGTATCGCTTCTTCGTACTGAACCACCAGTAGATCGAGAAGATGATGATCATCGGCACGGGAAATAGCAGAAAGGCCAAGCGCCAGTTTTCTGGGCCGTAAGCATTAAGCAGTGCACTGATCGCCAGGCCGCCGATCAATGTGCCCCAAGGATATCCAGTGTGATGAAGCCCCAATGCGAAGCCACGTCGCTCTTTCGACCACCACTCAGACAAGGAGGTGACTTCGATGGCTTCGCCGGCACCACCAAATGCGTGAGACATCACTTGCAGCGCGACAAGCACTCCCAGCGAGCCGGTCAAGAAATTGAGGCCGGTCAGAAAGGTGAATAGCGTGTAAGCAATCACGATTGGCAGGTGGCGATATTTTCGCATCCATCCTTGGCCACCTTTATCCGCCCAAATCATGCAAGGCACTGCTATCAACGACGTCGCGATCGTGATGAAGGCAGCAAGCAATCCGGTCAGCTCTGCGCTTGTTTTGAACTCGCTGGTGATGGAAGGCAAGACCATGAAAAACATCTGGCGGGAGTTGGCATCCATGGCATAGACGAGCCATAGAAGAGCCATCGCTCCCCATGAGGCTACACCTGCCCCTTTCGGCACGCGCTGAATCGCAGGTAACACTTCGATTTTGTCTTGAGCAAATCCCATGGGGATATCTCCGGGTGTTTATTTTTATTCTCCGGCTGGGGATTCGTGTTTTGCACACTTGCGACCCCAGCATCTGAGATGAATCAGCACTTGTCGTACTGCTCACCATGGACAGAGGTTATGGGTCAATTTTAGGGTTGAATATAGCTAGCCGAGCACACCTGCTGTGAACGGTAGGAACAGGTCAGTGGCACAAAACGAGAGGAGCCCCGCCGAAGCACTCGTCCAGGAAATTTCGGGGGACTTGGTTTCAAACTGAGAATGATCTGTCGAGTACAGGGCAGGCGGGAAGTTACCAACGAGTAGGATCAGGGCTCACTGAGCCTAGGAGCCAAAGTTGCGGATTGGCCCAGGGGTAAAATGAAAATTAGTGGAGGTGCCGTAGTGGCTATCAAGGCGCTTCGGGTAGTCCTCTCACGACCTTCCATGGATGATCAATCCATTTTTGCTGGAAAAACTCGATGAAAACTCTGATGCGAGGGCTCAGATGCTTACGATCTGAGTAGAGCAGATAAATAGGCTCTAGGATCTCCGCTTTAAACTCATCAAGAAGGAGCACAAGCGAGCCTTCCTGGATATCTTTCCCAATGTGAAAATCTGCAAGTCGGACTATGCCCGCGCCTGACTTGGCCATGTCTCTTAGCAACTCGCCTTGAGTAAACGAGCCCCTCGGCTTCACAGGGGTCGTGACGCCCAGACCATCCTGGATAAACGCCCATTTGTTCCAGGGACTGACGAAACTGAAAATAAAGCAACGATGGTTCATCAGGTCTTTCGGCTGCAGCGGCGTTCCATACTTTTCGAGGTATTCAGGCGAAGCACATAGTAACCATTCACACTCGCCGATTTTCTTTGCAATTCTGGATGAACTCGGAAGAATCCCACTGTGAATTGCTATGTCCAACCCTTGCTCGAACTGGTCAACGAACTGGGCGCCTAACTGAATCTCGACATCAAGACCGGGATAAGTGTCGAGGAATTCTGGCAACCAAGGCACGATTTGCTGCTTCGCAAAAGAGGTCATCGTGTGGATGCGAAGCGTGCCACTGACCCTTGAAGGAAGCCCTTCTGCCAGAGAGTCAGCTTCACTCATCGCCTCAACCACAGCTTTCGCACTGCGCAGGTAAGCAGCCCCCTCCTCCGTCAGAGTGAGGACTCGGGAACCCCTCTGGAAAAGCCGAACCCGAAGCCGATCTTCTAGCCGCGCTATCAATTTGCTGATGGCCGACGGAGTCATCTCGTGCGCCCTGGCGGCGGCAGAAAAACTTCCGCATTCCGTCGACCAGATGAAAGCTAGCATTTGAGAGTATTGATCCATATTGGCACGCTCCTTACCCAACTGAGTTCACTTGTTTATTTACACAAAAAAACGCGCCGTAGCGCGTTTTTTTTGCCACAAAATCAGCGGATAAATTGCTCGATATAATCGTCCGGCAAACCCAGCGTCTTGTAATGGCTGCGGGCAGCTTCTAGCTTGGTGAAAACGTCTTCATAGCCAACCGCGACACCCTGTGGGTCGACGTAAGTGTAGCCACCCTGAACGTGGAACCAGGTGATCATTTCTTCGACGTCTTCAGGAACGAACAGAGTGTGAGTCTCTCCTGGCGGCTCGAACGCGAAGGAGCCTTCGTCAGCGACCCAGTCATGTTCGAGGTAGTACCAGCGCCCCTTCAACACGATCGCATGCACTGCACCCGTATGGCGGTGGCGTGATAACACCCCACTCTGCCGCACTCGTAGCAGGTTTATATAGTAGCCACCGCTAACGCTCAGAAGCAGTGGTTTGAAAGAAACTGACTTGGTGACAGGCACCCAGAGATTGTCGTCTTCGAGCCAAGTGGTCATTACGCCTGGATGCACCATGTCTGGAGACATGAAAGGCACCTGTGGCAATGCGTAAGGAATAGCGAGTTCATCAGGTTTAACGGGCGTATTCATTATGTATTTCTCTCAACGTGTGACTGGCGAGCGAGCCAGGATTTCAATCGCTGAGTGAGATTAGGTGATGCTCTCGCGCAGGAGAATACTCAGAAATTCACACCATCTGTGACTACTCGTCACAGCGCGTTTGGCTCATCCCACAGCAAGCAACGACGCAGCCCAAGCTCATGCTGCGAACGGTTCAAGTCACCGTCCCCATCAAATATTTCAATTAGCGGTTAGCGTCCATTAGCGGATTGCGTCCCCAACAGAGGGGACACATTTTCCCTAGTACCTTCACTACCATGCAGACCTGTTCATCTGAAAGCCGCTTATACAGTAGTAATCGGCTTGGAATAACGAGGTTTAGCAATGCCTTCTCTCAGCCCGTCCCTTGAGCTCAGTCCCGAGCTTGCAGCTCACCCGGCCTATTCGCGAGTGTTCCAGCCCGAAGGCCTCACCTTCGGATACATCATGCCCTTGGAAGGCTACCCAAATTCACCGTTCCCTACTTTGCAGGATCATCAACGTCTTGCTCGGATCGCGGATGAGGCTGGTTTTGCAAGTTTATGGATGAGGGACGTGCCCTTTTACGATCCAAGCTTTGGTGACACCGGGCAGATGATCGACCCCTTCGTCTACCTTGGATATTTGGCAGCCGTAACTAAACAAATTGCTCTAGGAACGACAGGAATCGTTCTTCCACTGCGCGAGCCGTTGATCGTTGCTAAACAGTCTGTGTCGGTTGACCAGCTCACCGGTGGACGATTCATGTTGGGGCTCTCAAGCGGAGATCGCCCCATCGAATATCCTGCCTTCGGCATTGATTTTGAAACGAGAGAAGAGCGATACAGGGAAGGCTTTCAGCTCATACGCACAGTGACGGAGAACAGTTTCCCAACTGCCTCAACCCGACTTTTCGGGCAATTGGAAGGCCTCCTGGATATGGTGCCGAAGCCAGTCGGCCCTCGTCTTCCCATGATTGTGGTGGGCAGAGCCCGCCAAACACTTGAGTGGATCGCAAATAATGCCGATGCCTGGATATGGCATCTGAGTGACTTTGGTCGACTCCCTGCTCTGATTCAGGAGTTCCGATCAGCCAATCAGAGTGGTGCGTTCAAACCCTATGGTTACGCTACCTTTTTCGACCTGGCAAAAGACCCAACCACTCCGTTGGAGCGCGGCTACAACGGCATCAGGATTGGACGTAACGCCCTGATAGAGCTCTGGAAGCGGCAGCAGGATGAAGGTGTTTCGCACGTTGCCTTAAACATAAAACCCCTACAGCGCCCAGCAGCTGATGTCTTGGAAGAGATGGCTGAATATGTCTTGCCCCACTTTCCAGTTGGCCAAAGCGCCCCGAAGGTGAGCCTGTGAGCAAGTCAGTGGATAGAGCAGCTATCCAACATCTAATAGACGGCTTCCTCAGCGCATGGGATAGCGGGAGTTGGGATTCAACTAAGGACTTGTTTTCAGGAAAGTGCCAACTGGTAACGAGCCACATGTCATCCCATGAAGGTGGACGCGAAATAGCCGAAGCGTTCAAGCAGGATCGAGCGAAGACTAATGCTTTGTCATTGAAGGCAACCAATCGCTACGTTGGGGCAACAGAATCCGACGGAGCATTTAGCTTTTATGTCTACGGCCAAATGAACAAAGCTACTGAGTCGAAAGGTTTTGGATTTGGCATGACAGTGACTGGCTCGCTCAAAAAAATAGCAAGCTCCTGGCAATTCGAAAGGGTTTTGATCGCATTGAACTGGGTGACCGGCGACCACTCACTCGCGACTCACTGGACACTTCCGCCGGGCGACGACGGCTGGAGAATTGGAGATCCAGCCCCGACCATAGTCAGCGAAATAGACTCGCCGTGGCTGGCTTTCCCACATTCAACGCCTGCGGCAAGTGCCCACGAATCCATTGCTGAAACCTATGCTCGCTATTCATGGGCTCTGGATCAGGCAGACATGCATTTGCTTTCGAACTGCTTTGCGGATGATGCAGCAGGTGATTTCCAACCCATGGGTATTATCGAAGGCCGGCACGCAATCATCGGTTCATTCAAAGAGTTCCGCCGTCCCTGGCCGTGGATGCAACATTTTGCCGACGTCCTGGACGTCCAAGCCGATGAGGAACAGGGTGTAGCAGAAATGCTAGTGGGACGAATAATCCCCGGTAACTCGCATGCGCAGGACGGCACTCCACTCTACGGAGCCCACTACCGAATGCGCTTGAGGCGCAAATACGAGGGGTTCTGGCAATTAACCTGGAGCGAATACAGGCCCGGCTGGTTCAACGCAAACGAGGCTCCAGAACTCTAAAGTGTAATCACTGGAGCCATGTCTCATACGATCCTAACGCCGTGGCGCTGTGCTATCCCGGACAACGAGTTCGATTTGAATGCGCTCACGGCGGGCCAACGGGCGCCCCTCGATTAAAGCCACAATATTGTTGGCACTGCTAATGCCAATTTTTGAGGTTGGCACCCTGACAGTCGTGAGTGCAGGAACGCATGCAGCAGCGAATTCGATATCGTCGAATCCGCTGATAGACAGATCTTTAGGCACATCGATTCCCATGGCTCGGGCCTCTGCCAAAGCTCCAATACATGTCACGTCAGTGCTACAGACGATGGCGGTAGGCCTGGGCTCCAGTTCCATCGCGATGCGCAAACCCGCGCGACCTCCCTCAATCGTGAATGGCTGCTCCACGACTCGCTCACTGGAAAGATCAATCCCGGATTCAAGTAACTGACCGGTAATACCTTTCAACCGGTATTTCGCACGCTCGTTGTGCGAAACCACACCACTGATCATGGCCACACTTTCATGACCGAGGCTAACCAGGTGTTTGGCGATTAACCTGCCACCCTCTTCATTACTGAACCCAACGCAGTAATGATCATGCGTGCCGTCGAGCGACCACATGAGGATAAATGGACATTGCGCAGCGGTCAGGGCTTCATAGGTTGCAGGACTATGCTCGGTACCTACCAGCAGAAGGCCCTCCACACCTCTTTCAATCATGTTTCTTACGTTGACCAGTTCCTGCGCTTGGTCGTACTCGTGAGACGAAATAATCAGGTGATACCCCAGCTCTGTGAGTCTAAGCTGCAAGGCTTGCACTGCTTCTGCGAAGGCCGGATTGTTAAAGGTAGGAAAAACAGCACCGATACTGTGCGTGCGTCTCGACGCCAAAGCGCGCGCGGCGCCATCCCGCACGTAACCGAGCTCAAGAACAGCCGCTTTAACTTTGGCAAGCGTCGCAGGTTTTACCAGGTGGGGCACAGCCAACGCCCTAGATGCACTGCCCATCGACACCCCTGCCAAATCAGCTACATCCTTGAGCTTCGGTTTCTCGATTTTTTTCATTGAAGAGTTAGCATCCTAGGTCTAGGCGTCTTAGACAGGACTGTCAGAAACGGCCCTCGGTTTGCGCACAGGATAATAAGCTAACAGCGACATATCCGGGAGGCGTGTGACTCCAGATCAAAATCTGAAGGGGAGCATCGTTTTGCTCCCCCTCCTACTACACCTACTTGATTACGATTGGATTCACTGGCGCGCCTGTTCCACCAACAACCTTCAGAGGAGCGGCGGTGTATAGGAATGTCCATTGTTGGTCTGCAGCGCAATCATCCGCCAAAGGATCGAGCTGGGCGATTTCAGTTAGCGTGATCCCAAGGTTCCTCATGAGCGCGTTATGCAGCGGCAACGCGACGCCTGAGACCGGATCAACCGTTACTTCATTGGCGATCGTGTCGGTGACGATATTCGGAATCTCCATTTCCTGAAACCAATTCACCAAATCCGGGCTATAGGTCAGTCCAGGCTCAATGAAATCTTTGTAAAACTCCTCCGGGTCACGCTTGTAAAACGAGCCGATCCACCCAGTGCGGATGATCAGAATGTCACGTTTGTTGATGGTTACGCCTTGGGCCCGCGCAGCAGCCATCAGGTCTTCATGGTTGAACGTTTCGCCAGCATCCAGCACTTCCTTGCCACGGTGGCGAGCCATGTCGATCAGGATGCCTCGACCAACAATGCCTCTTTCACCCAAAGGAGCAACGCTTGCTTTGGCTAGCGAACCAATTGTGGTATCCGCGCTGTATCCATTCCATATCTGATCGTCGTACCAAACATGCCCAAGCGCGTCGTACTGAGTCGACCCTTGAAGATGAAAAAACATCACATCGTCGGCGAATTCGTACGAACCTGGAAAATGTGGGCCTTTACCGCAGTTGTAGTGACCTCGATCCATGATATTCATGCGCTTTGACTGCGAGCGTCCTGGCCAAACCGGGTCGCCAGCAGGATCGGCCATCCGAACCTGCAAGGTGAATGTCTTACCTTGCTTGACCTCTCTGACGCCTTGGAGCACCTCGACACCAGTAAGGTAATTAAGTGAACCTACCTCATCATCCGGCCCCCACTTACCCCAATTTTTAGGCGAGTCTTTAAGCAAGTCATGCACGTGAGGAACGTTTTTGTCGGTCATTTTGTGAGCCTCTTTTATTTTTGGATTAGCTGTACTGCGTTTAGCGGCGAAGCTTTCGTTTCAAAATTGTTGACCCAGCGCGTTAGCGCGAGCGAGTCCTCTTATCAATCGCTCTGCGGTCAGTGCTGGTGCCATATTTTTTGCGTACGCGGCCCCCAGCGTCGCCTCGACAACGATGTTCAACTCCTGTGCGGTAAAGGGTGACGGTTGACCGAGGGCTGCCAAGGTAACTGGGAGATTTACGTCACTCAGCAGTTGAGCAACCTCTAGAATCTCGGCATCTGGCCGTTCTTCAACGGACATCTGCACCAGCGTTCCGAAAGCGACCAGTTCACCATGCAGCATGGAAGTGATCGCAGGTATTGCCGTAAGACCTCGCACAAGCGCGTGAGCTAGCGACAGACCGCCACTTTCGAATCCAACCCCACTGATAAGAACGGTGCCCTCAATGACCCGCTCGACATCTTCATTAACTTCATGCCGGCTCACCGCTTGGTAAGCGCTGTGCCCGTAGGTCATGAGCGTCGTAAACACTGCTTCGGTTAGCAGCAACGCTGTGTTCAGCGCGGGAGTACCAAATGAGTTATTGCCTCCGGCAGACTGACATTGCTGCGCCTCAAATTTTTTACTGATGGCGTCACCGATACCTGCGGCGAAAAACCTTGCAGGCGCACGGACGATGACTTCGGTGTCAACGACCACTGCAGAAGGGTTCATATTCAAATATTCGACACCGACGACCTTATGCGCTTCGTCGTAGAGCACAATCAATCGGCTGGTCGGGGCATCGCTCGACGCGATCGTCGGGCATACGACGATCGGAACGTTGAGCTGGACGGCCATCCCTTTAGCCGTGTCAATTGTCTTACCCCCGCCCAAAGCGATGATGGTGTCTGGCCTGTAATCTGCTGATCTCTCACAGAGAGACGCAATTGCCGCTTTGGTGCATTCACCAGGAAAAACGATACTGCTCGCCTCGATGCCATGCTCTGACAATGCATTCCCGACCTCAGGCCACAGGTGCCTCGAGACGAACTCGTCGCACAACACCAAAGGGCGCGATTGCCCCATATCCGAAAGGATTCTACCAAGCTGCTTTAGCGCGCCTGGCCCTTGCTCGTATCGGCCAGGAAAACCCATTGTTCGAACCATGCCATCACCCGCTGCTGAAAAAACCGTGAGATAAATCGTTACGTTGAATACGGAGCCCGGCTGGATCAGCGCATCAACCAGCCACCTGCCACATCCACGACTTGGCCCGTGATGAAGTCGCTGTCGTTGGAAGTCAAAAAGCATGCTGCTTTGGCTACCTCAAGCGGTGTTCCAAGACGGCCCAACGGAGTCTCATCAACGACTGCCTGGTTTGCTTGCGCAGAAACTGTTTTTAGAAGCGGCGTTTCGATGCGTCCCGGAGCCAGCGCGTTTGCCGTAATCCCATAGGGCCCGAGCTCACCTGCCAGGTGACGGGTAAAACCGATAATTGCGGCTTTCGTGGCGCTGTAATGCGCCGCGACGATAGGGAGATATGCGCTGCCAGCAACAGAAGACATGCACACTATTCTTCCAAAACGGCGCTCGACCATCCCCGGTGCGAGAGCTCTGACTAGGTTGAACGAGCCTGTCAGGTTGATGCCAACGACGCGATCCCATTCCTGAGGATCCATTTCCCAAATCGGCGCTGGTGCGCCCTCGTGTTTAGGTGAAATACCTGCATTGTTAATCAAGGTGTCGATTGGGCCGAGCTGCTCGCTAAACTCAAGACAGGCTCGACTGCATTGTGCAAAGTCTGATACGTCAGCTTTCGCCCAGGCCACCCCATGGCCGGCAGCAATGAGTTGCCGGGAAAGCTCGGAAACTGCCTGTTCGTCGAAATCTAACAGGGCAACCCGCGCGCCCTCCTGGCAGTACAGCCGGGCGATCGCGGCACCGATGCCTCCCCCCGCCCCGGTAATGAGGACTGTGCGTCCTGAATGTCGAAGATTCGTCATGCCAAATTCCCCGCGCTGAAAAAGCAGAAACAAGACGCGGTGATGCTCACACACCTCCGGTGCCGCATTGGTTGACCGAAAATTTCGGGCTCATGTAAGCGGGTGGTTTTAGGAGATTTGTGTGGTGAAGCCAGTGCACCCGTGCCGGAGCGGGCGCTGACTTTAGATAAGAGAATGACGAGGGCTACCCGCGTGCTTGAACGAGCGCAGGCTAATGATGAAGTGACCATCATGATCTCCAGACTTGCCATAAGAAAATGGCAAATATGAATCGTTTCACGTCCACAGCTCGCGGGCAAAAGCCAACAACATTAGTGATCTGCTCCCGACTCTAGTTTTTGTATTTATTCTCGAAAGAAATGTTTATGAAGCGCTTCATTTTTATTCGGATATTTGACCGCTGTCAAGCGTCTGCGCGGTCACTTCCTGTCTAAGGAAGGCCAGCAGCGCCTAGAAAACCGAGCGGTGGTGAACGCTTCCACAGTTATGAGCATCTGCGCCAATCATATTGAGGAGGTGGAAACCACGGGTGCAGTCGGCCTCCGAGACACTAACTCATATGGCAGATGCGCGGAATTTGGAAGCAATGCCCAACGCCTGGAAGTCGAAGCCCGAGTGAGATGAATATCCGACGCATAAGCCTGGCATCGACCAGCCGCCCGTGCCTCGCTCGCGGGTCAAGTTGAGTGAGTGCCTTCCACTGAATGCTGTTCCCATGGTGGGCAAGGTGACCAAGCCTCCACGAGCTTATCGATGAAGAGCCGAATTTTTGGAGAGAGGTGCCGCTTGCTAGGGTAAATCACCCGAATAGGCTCTGCGGCCTCTGCATACTCTGCGAGCAATTGAACGAGTTTACCGTTCCTCAAATCGTCATTTACCACATAGGAAGGAAGAGTCGCGATGCCCAGGCCAGCGACAGCTGACTGGTGCAATGACTCAGCACTGTCCATCTGTAGCCTTCCGCCATGAGTAACGGGCACGGAGCTCCCATTCACTCGAAAATTCCAAGGAAGCAATCTCCCACCGCTCACGAAATGCAGGCACTGGTGCTCGGATAAATCCTCAGGCGTTTTAGGCTCGGCATGCTCAGCCAGATACTTGGGTGAAGCGCAGGTAATCATTTGTTGGAAGGCCACCGTGCGCGTGAGCAACCGAGAGTCTTCCTTGGGTGGCCCGATGCGCATGGCCAAATCAAACCCCTCATCGATCAGATCGACCAGCCTGTCGGAAAAGGTGATATCGACGCTCAGGGAGGGCCAATCCTTAAGACAGCACTCAATGTGCTGAAGGACATGAAGTCTGCCCAACGCAACCGGCAGACTCATCCGCAGTCGCCCACTGGGTGTCGAACGACGAAACGCAAGGGCATCCTCCACGTCATCCAGATCCTGAAGCACGCCCACACAGCGCTCATAAAGAACCTGGCCGTCATCGGTCATGCTCAAACTACGAGTGGTGCGATTCAGTAGACGTACCTGTAAACGAGCCTCGAGCCTGACTATCGACTTCCCCACCGCAGAGCGCGTGAGGCCAAGTTGCTTTGCCGCCGCAGTGAAGCTTCCCGCGTTTACCGAGCTTACAAACGCGGCGATATCATTCAGGTTATGGAGTTCCATACGGCCTCAGTGGTCTCAACGTTCGGGCGGCTTAGCACCTGTTATGGGGAACCCTATTCCCCAATACTAAGCATAGTATCTCAATTAGCTAATCCACTCCCAACGATCAATTGAGGTCATTATGAACACTAAAGTCCAAGCAGCCGTCCAAACCTGGGCCAACAGCCTTAGCGATCTGGTACCCGTTCTTAAGGGAATCGATACCACCACAAAAATGAGCGACATCCGCGACTCTTACGCAAAAATGCTCGCGCAAAATCCAGCGCCAGCTGGCGTTAAATTCGAAGCAGTCGACATGGGTGGCGTACCCGGCACACTGGTTACTCCGGACGAGATCAAAACCGACGCGGTCGTGATGTACATCCACGGCGGCGCCTACATTGTAGGTCGTCCAGACGGCTACCACGGTATCGGCGGCAACTACGCGAAAATGCTCGGTGCTCGTGTGTACATGCCGGACTACCGCCTCGCTCCTGAGCACAAGTTTCCAGCCTCTATTAACGACACATTGCGCGCTTACGAATGGTTGCTTGAGCAGAAAATCCCGGCTAACAAAATTGCGTTCTCTGGCGAGTCGGCTGGCGGCGCAATGGTTGTCAGCGTCATGGTCGCGGCTAAATCGAAAGGGCTTCCATTGCCTGCGGTTGGCTCCTCCATCTCACCATGGGCGAACCTTGAACACACCGGTGCTTCCATGAGCAACCGTGAAGGTCTGGATCCTCTGAACTCCAAGCCTGTCTTGGACATCCTCGCCAGAGCATTCCTAGGCGACACATTGGCCAATCATCCTCTGGCCTCACCTGTGTTCGCGGACGTCACCGGCCTTCCACCAATCTTGGTGCAGATCGGCGAGAACGAGCTGATGTTGAGTGATGCAATGCGCCTTGCAACTCACCTGGCTGATAACCGCGTTCGCGTGAACCTGGAAGTATGGCCCGCGATGTTCCACGCCTGGCACTTCTACGCCACCATGCTGCCAGAAGGTCAGCAGGCTATGGAGAGTTCCGTTCGCTTCATCGAGGCAGGCTTGGCCGACGCGAACCGCTAAAACGCAGAACAACCGCGATAGCTTTGTGGCTGTCGCGGTTCTGCTCATCCTGTTTCTATAAAAGCTTCATCAGGCTATTCAAAAAACCTGAGCAAGCGCCCCGCCCAACCCGATCGAATTTCACCAGACGCCCCTTCTTGGCAGGTCGTGTCCACTGAACTCAGAAGATGGTTTTCCGATGACACAAGATCGCAGCACGATTAACCCCAGGGTCTATGCGCTGACCTTCACGGCATTTGTAATGCTCTCCTCTGAATTTATAGTCGCAGGCCTACTGCCTCAAATTGCTACGTCGCTCGCCATCACTATCGGTGCAGCGAGTGGACTCGTGACAGCTTTTGCTTTAGGCATGGGCATCAGCGCGCCCATCATTGGTGTGCTAGCACACCGAGCCTCCAAACGATCCCTTCTCATCGCCGCGTGCGTGGCACTTGTTCTCGGGAATGGGATTTCAGCAGTCTTTAGCGACTACTACATCATCCTCATTGGTCGCGTACTAGGAGGAATCGGTGTTGCTGTTTTCTGGACAAACGCCGCTCTGGCCGCGAAGTCACTGTCTCAAGGCCGCAATGAAAGCATGGCGATTGGTAGAGTCTTGGTAGGGATCTCGATCGCATCCGTCGTAGGCGTCCCAGTCGGCAAACTCGTCGCAGACGCCACCAATTGGCGGATGGCAATGTGGATGATGACAGCGCTGAGCAGTGTGGCTTTGCTAACCGTGTGGATTTGGGTGAGGCCTACAGAAGAATCGCGGCAGAAAGAAAATCTGCGCGACACCCTGCGTGTAGCCTTCAAGCCTGACGTATCAATGACCTTGGTCAGTTCATGCTTAATGTTTGCTGGCGTAGCCTCGGCATTCAACTTCTTGGCTACCTTCCTGGAAAGGGAGACCGGCTTCGGTGAGATGAAAATCACACTGATTCTATGTCTGTACGGCATCGCAGACATTGTGAGCAATTTGATCCTATCCAAACGTGTGAAGGACGATCTTGAGCCCATGTTCAGACGGGTCTTGGTGACCATGGCCGTGGGCATGTGCGCCCTGTCAGTGTTTGGCAATCTCACATGGGCTGTACCACTCGCCATCATCATCGTTGCCAGCAGCCACGCTGGTGTCAGCCTGCTTATCGGAATAGACGTGCTAAAAAGGGCTGGGAACGCTGGTCAGTTGATCAACGCCATAAACGTATCAATGATAAATCTAGGCATCGGCATTGGTGCAGTCATCACTGGGTTGCTGGTAGATCGCGTGGGCGTTAGCAGCATAGGCTGGGTTGGCGCATGCTTCATTGCTCTGGCGCTGTGTACCCGATGGAAAATCGAACGCAGCCACCAACAGCATAATGGCTGAGTTGTAGACCGATGCTTAAAATTGCCTTGCGCCTTAAAGCAACGCCGACTAGCGCGGGACATGCCAATTCAATATCCAAGCGTCACGGGCTCAGCGGGCTGACTGCTGAAACTAACGCCCTGGTAAAGCACTAATGAAAAGGGCCCCCAGGGGCCCTTTTGTACTCAAACCGAACTCACTTGGTCAGCCAGGACTCGACAGTGTCGGAACCGTATTTTGCTTTCCATTCCTTCAGCGTTTTGTGGTTGCCGCCTTTGGTTTCCACGACTTCGCCAGACTCCGGATTTTTGTAGACCTTCACTTGGCGTGGTTTACGAGTGCCGGTCTTGGACTCGGCTGCTGGTGCGCGACGACCAGACTTCGGATCAAGCAGGTTGATCACCTTCGGCAGGCTGTAGCTGTATTCGGCAAGCAAGGCGCGCAGCTTTGTCTCAAATTCGATTTCTCGCTTCAAACCTGAGTCGTTTTTCATCGACTCGAGTTCTGCGAGTTGTGCCGCCAGTTGTTGCTCAAGTCTACGATACTCTATAAGACGTGACATTTATTGTTTCCCTAATAGGATATTAATTAAGCCTCAATGATAAATACCATCATTGAACATCGGGATGGATTTTTGATCTCTCATAATTAACCACCCAACCGAGTGGCAGCACAGATATTGTTTTCTTCCGCGCATCCACGCTATCAACAACTGACTCTATCAAATTCGCATTGGAGAGGCTCTGTAGATGCGGCACCATGGCTTGATAGCTCTTGAAGCCAAACTCTGGGAAATCACTAGGCTTCAAAGATCCGCCTTTCTTGGTGACTGCATCAAAGACTGCCCACGCTCGCTTCCCTACAACAGAGTTTTGCAGGATTTTACTCGCCATGCTAGTCAACCACTCTTCCAGCAAAGCCACTTTCCCTTCCGTTTTAGAAAAATCGACTCCCCTCATAAGCGCCCACAGGGTGAAATCCTGGCAATATTTCATTGCTATTCGTAGGTTTTTATGACCTATATGATACAGCATTAAAAAACCATCAATCTCGACTGGGGCTGATACCACATCTTCAATCTTAAAAGCATTCAACCGCGCTTCAATTAATGCACCAATGTGCTCATCCCGCACAGGTAGTATATCTACCGGATCGCCAAGGAAGCCTACAAGTCTACCCGTGCTTGCAACACTTCTAATGATACCTCGCGCCCCACAAAGCACCCACCGCAAGCCAGGGATATTTAATACTTCATCTCTCATCTCTTCCAATAGCGCTTTTGCTTCGCTGGAGGTTTCCAGCAACTCGAGATTATCGATAACACATAGAAAAAAACCAGACTGCGGGTCTTTAAACTGCGTCTCTAACCACGTTTTAACTTCATCAATTGCTTCAGCTAACTCAGAGCTGTCCCCGCCTCCGATCGATTCGCTTACACCACCATTTTCAGACGAGGTACTGATTACTCTCAGAGCTCGACGCCATCCTTCTAAAACTGGAATTGTTGGTATGGAAAGTTCTTCAACAGGTAAAACATCTCTGTTAGCTATTAACGCCTGAACTATCTGAAGGAAAACTTTAACTCTAAATGCAGAGACATTTTCTCGTGCAGACAGTTGAAAGTTTTTTTGCAGGGGAAGCACGAACTTGCTTTCTCCCGCTAGATACGATTGAAAAAGCCTGTATCCTGCGACTGATACCAAGCTGGTTTTGCCGACGCCATTACCGCCTTCAAGTGTGGGGTGCGTATGTAAATTCAATAGCGATATTGACAGCGACCTTAACTCAGTCTCTCGTCCAACAAGCAATTTATCCCCTAACTCATCAGAGGTTATGGGCAGTGAGTTATATGGGCTATCAGTTAACCCTAAAGACTTCCAGATATCCAGCGATCCGCCGACACTCATCACTTAACCCCTTCCACCAAAACCTTCTCTAGATAATCGCTAGCACCAAAAGCCGAGCGATTATAAAATCCTATTGATTCAATTAACGCGGGATCTTTATTACCTTGAACATCAAACGGCATGTGCTCCAGCAAAGAATAGCGCTCAACAAGCAACTTATACTTGAAATACTGATCACCTTCGGACGTGCAGAAGCAGTTGACTGCCAGCAACTGAACAACATCAGACCTTAAAAAAGATCGAATTATATTCGAATACATTTTCTCACTATCTTGTAATGGTGCCGACCCGAGTGTTACGACATCAAATTTCGATACCAAAGAAGAGTTCGGAATACAGACACAAAGAAACTTCAGCAACTGATATAACGCTCGAAAATAATGACCACAATCTTCGTTATGCGCATCCATAGCAATCTTTGCTTCAGATAGACTTTCCTTATCCCAGTCAAATACGTGGTCATATGCAAGATCAACTGGCGATGCGGAGACTTCCGATATCTGAGTTGATATTGACTCCAAGGCTTTATTATGTTGTGCCAGCAACGAGAAAAAAGTTGACTCGAACTGCTGCCTAATCAATGTATTAGCCTGTTGCTGCAAAACTTTTTCTGACTTCTCCTGAGCGTCCGCCGAACGCGAAAACTGTGTTCTAGCTTCTTTAAGTTCCTTTCCCTGAAGATAAATAGTAAGAAGCAAGCCACTGAAGCTAAGTAGCCCAAATACCGGATTCAGCACCCCACCTACGTAATCGCCAAACGTCCCCCAATCCGCATTAAGCGTGCTAAATCCACCTTGAAAGTTATCAAAATACAGAGACAACACCTTATATACAAAATATACCAGCGCTAAAACCAACACTAAAACAATAACACCCGGAGCGTATTTCCTTAAGGTATCCATGCTACTCCTAACATATTCGTCGAAAAACTTTACCGTAATTTATAGGATTCCGATTATAGACGCCTGCTGTGATCTGGAACCAGACACATTTTTCCGTTTTGTGCATTTACCAAGTCCAGAATTTCTCAACCGGCTGTCCATCAATCAACGATACACCCGCCAAGGAGCTTATAGATCGAGCAGAGGTCGCCCATGTACACGCCTTTATCCGACGCCGTCTCGAACAAACGAGGAAGGCGAGGGCCGGTGCTCTGCGTTGTCAATGAACTAACTGAGGTCACTTGCTGGAAACCGTCCAAAGCTGATCAACCCGCGTAGTGAAACTCTGACTCATCATCTCCCCGTCGCATACCCCAGTCGGGATCTGTCGGCACACGTCGTAGCGTGCTTGCGGTCAATCTTGGACGAAAAAAAATTACGACCGATGGGGTTTCTAGGGGAACATTTTGAGGTTGGACAGGGAGCAATGAGGGTTGAAACCTGGCGGAATTTCGATGTGCCGCCGGAGGTTGCGAATGGCATTCCACTGCTAACCGGTTTGCATTCAACTCACCAAGTTCATTAGTTTTTCCTTAAACCAAAATGGACAAGGATCAGAGCGTATAGCAGGCAGAGATCGGCCAAAAGTGGACGGTGGACACTGTGATGGCAAATGAGTAGTGTCACGGATGGTGCTCTCGACTCTAGAGGGCAGCAGGGCTTGCCGTCATCCATGTCGCGTTCTCTCTGAGCAATGACCAGCTCGAAGCTAGACAAGGATATGCAGGGCGACAAGGAACGATGTACGACATGCCATCGCGACAAAAAACGCGAAATGGCATGTACCTAATATTAGATAGGTTTATTTATCATGTCCGAAACAGCGCTTATAGATCGGCTAACAAAGAATATCGGGCATGACTTTGAGATCCTCCGTGAAGTATCGGGGCACCATCCGATTTATAAGAAAAATGTTCGGATAGACCTCATGCTTAAGGCGAAGCCTCATTTGGTAGAAGCAGGATTTACTAATGAGTGGTTTGGTGTTGAATGCAAATGGTCTGACACAATTCACGGTGCCACATCAAAAGTCACGCGCATGGCATGGCAAAGTATTACGTACGCGCAATCAACATTTTTAGTTAAAGGTGAATATTTAATTCCATCGTTTGTCGCTGTATACACACCAGACAATCTGGATAAAATAATTGAGAACCATCTAGAAACACTATTGAGCCTGGGTCTTTACGGCAACGTTGGCCGTCTATATTTTTATAGAGATCAATCATGGGGCATAAAATTCGCTTCAATTTATGCTCGCAGCAATTCCAATGGCTTTCACGTAAAACATAACCAATTACCTGCAAGAAGAGCTGGCAGTGTCTAATCTCACTTCAAATTCGCTAGCTGAGCCCCTCTTTATCTCCTTGGAACTCTATCTTTGGTTTTCATTTCACAGTGCGGTCGCTAGCTCGGCAACAAGCTGCCTTTGAATCTGCTCATCGTTCTTAGCGATACCTAAGCGTGGATTTATTGCCCATTGCGACGTATGCACTATCAGACCTCTCGCCTCCGAGGTAGCCATGAATGAAAATCTGATGATAGTTCCGATGATTTTCTTGTGTCTTCTCTCGTAAACTCGCTCCCATAGCAGAGAGTGTTCCTCGATAAAGTGATCCATTAGTTGATTCAATGACGCTAACAACGTCTCATCGTTCCTAGCCTTGAAGATTTTGTCCCCTCGGTTCAAAATTTTGGAGACGTCTAAAGCGACAATTCCACGGTGGCCAGAACCTACCGCACTCATAAGCGTTTTTTCTAGCTGACTAGAAGCTTTGCGAACATTGCTCTCAATTTTTTCTACGGTAGTGACACGTTTGCACTCTACCCATATTTTCTTACCACCCAGACTGATCCCCGTATCGGATCTCGCATTGAGTATGGCCTCAACACCTCTATTTGGACGATGGGCTTTCGCTGCAACTGCAGCTTCAAAAAGGAAATTTCGAGCAGCGGAAGAGTCAGGCGTCTCACTCGCGGCGTTGATTGGGCCATTTACACCTTTTTGAAGTTTCTCAACAATAGACTTTAACTCGTGATTCGGAATGCCGTGAAATGCTTTATGGATATTTATAAAATCGAAAACCTCAAACATCGAGTTGACGAAGCCAGGAAATATCTGTCGACCCTCATCTGTAGTTACGGTCTTGTACGCGTCCTTCCAGTATCCGATGGTCTTTTCGTAGTTAGAAGTTCTTCCTGAGCCCATTTTTATTCCAAGCTCCTCCATCCACCTTAAGGCAGCCGAGTACTGCTCAAAAATAGTTTCGTAATTCTCAGTGAGGATGGACATTAAGAGCCTAAAGTAGAAATAAGCGGTTTTGCGCGGATTTTAGCGCAGGAGGTCATTCCAGTATCGCAAGATCTATGCATCCGTGAAATGATCAGCGCGCACATGAGGCTGACACTCGCGGACTGCTTCAGTTCTAAAGAAGCTCTCTACGCCCCAACGGGGGCCTACTCCTGAGCCTATGGCAGAGCCCTACGAGCGCGACAACAGTGACGATTGTTGGACGGTCAATTTTGGCCGAAATCAGTGTGTCGTCAGCATCCACTTTGGGTAGTTCTGAGCCGGTCTCGGCCACGAATCTTGCTTGTCAAAATTCGATGCGCATGACTGGTCGGATCGAATGCAAATGGATGGGCAAGTCCGTGCGCTTACCCCCCCTGACAATCAGTGTCATTACGACTCAAATTTTCAATCAACGCTGACGCCAGATACCTGAAGATCCATGTCGATCACGATCGCCCTCTGGCTTGAGGTAGGGTCGATGTCGGAAATATCAGTCCAAGACTCAAGCACTTCGTACGTAGCAATTCCCCTTCCCTTGCAGATGATGTCTTCGTAACACGCAACTACGTCCTCCAGCCCCGAGCCTTCTGACCTTGGGATGATCACCGTCAGCTGGGGGTCAAAAGCTTCCAGGGCCCTGATTAACTCACCAACCTTCATGACTGTTATCTCGCTGTAGAGGCCTCGATGCTTGTTCGATTAAGCGCTCATGACAAGCTCAAAATCTTGGGATCCAGTGATCAAAATAAAACTCCCAGGGTAGTCGACTCGGGTTAATCATCAGCGGTCAAAAGCGTCGCTTCGAGATCGACACAAACTCCGAGGACTAAGGAGTTGATGCGTGACACCAAGCGTGTATCTACAAGCTTCAAATTCTCTGGATAGCTGTCGATATCGCTGGCCAAAACGTTAAGGACTTGGGACACGGAATCGCTTTCTCCTGCCCTCTCAGGCAGTGAGTGCATTGCGTCGCTCGGAACGATGGGTACGGTAGCGTTCGTGCTGGAGTCTTTCATGTTGACGACCTTACCCAGCAGTTAATCTGGCCGAGTTTGATTGCATCAGGCTGGAGCTGAGTCGTTCGAGATCGGCGTCAAGACTATAGCGCCGTCGATTACTTCAATCGTCAGTACATCACCGACGCCCAGCCCTAAACTAGAGATTAAATCTGGGGGCAAGTCGACGATGACGTCGCCACTCCCAGCTGCTGGATCTTGGCATATCGCTGTCCAGCTTTTGGCTTTGGTCATGTTGTTGCTCGTGAAATTCATGATTCCCACAGGCATAGATAACCTTACGTTCGAACGCCAGGTTCGCCCATTCCACGGCTCGACATTTTGGGTCGATGTCTCCCGCCAAGGTCACCAAATCTGCGCCGGTCGGAGGCGGCACGAACTCGGAAAACTCGAGGTGTAAGTCTGAAAGCACGTAAACCTTCATCTGTTACTCCTCTAGCTCATTCGCCAGGTGTGCTAGGAAAAATATAATCCAGTGACACGCAAGCTAGATGCGCCGCTACGATTGAATCGCCCCTTCGCGTAAGCGCCTAGCTTCACCGCTCTTCAGCAAGCGTACATTGCCTGGGCTAATCAGTGCTTCGTCGGTTCACCAGCACCCCACGTCGGCGGATGCTCAACAATATCAATCGCCATCGTCAGCTCGAATTGAATACGAGCGAAAACTGTATCGAGGTTCGGATGAGCTCCCGAATCGCGCAAGGCATTCACTAACTGCAGGAGCTCTCGCCCCTGCGCGACTGGCATCTGAACATCGCAGTACACCGTGTCGTCATCAAGAGCCATCGCCAATCCTCCGCATATTTTCTAACCTATGGTGGGGTACGAAGCTGATGTCAAACCCTTGTAAAGCAATGCAAGGATCCGTGCGTCCAACAGGGCCTGGTGTGGCAGGCCTGGGAGTTCCACCTCTTGCAGGGCGTCAGTGTTTGCCTTGCTGAATAGAGTGGTGAGATTGGTCGGCCGGTTCATGACATGTGCTGGCCAACTGTGGTGTACGTATGCGAGGTCACAGAAAAAATCCCAGTCCCAGTCCGGGGCGTCTGTGCAAATCTCAAGCACCTCATCGAAGCGGGCGAGGAAATCGATTAGGGATACATGGGCATTCGCAACTGTCTGGCCATGGAGGACTGGGTTGAGCTGCGGGAGTACGTGTTGGACGACGAATTCGCTGCAGTCACTAACGGTGTAGGTATCCAGGAGCTCGACATAGAACTCTTGGCCAGATTCAGCCACCAAGCCCAGCGAGATGAGCTTTGCGTCCCTGTTGAGCTGACTGAACTCACAATCCAAAAAAAGCTTCATCGGCCACCATCAACTTTTCCATATCAACCTTTGCATAATCATCAGCAGAGAAACTATTGTTCGAGCCACTGCGCTCATCTCCATTGGCAGAAACAACTTCTCATCTCAAGAAATGCGTTTGAACGCAAATAAACAATCGCACCGTGCGTTCAAGCATCTGTGTCGAATTTCTCTCTCAGATCAAATCTGCCGAACTCCCCGAGATGAATAACGCGACAGGGTGTCTTTTCGAGATACCGCTTTGCCACGAGATACTCGTGAAAATTGAACAACAGAAGGTATTCCTCATCAGGGACGGGCGTCCGGCTTTTGAACTCTTCGATTACATCATTGAACTCAAAATCTCGCAGCGCCACGTACGGGCCTTCGCGGATGTATGACTCATACATACCAGAAGACACGCAAAGGGGCTCACCTTTCTTGATGTACATTCCCATTTAGCCCTCCTGAGATCCATTACCAAGATCTAGACTCTGATAACGCCCCACATGCTCCCGTGAGACGTGCGCTAGTGACGACAAAGCTGGGCTGACTGTAAAAGGCTTCTGAAGCTGGCTCTACCACCACAATCCCTCTTGAAGGACGCAACGACATAGCGGCTATTCAACGTGGTTAACACCCAGAAACGACCTTCCTTCGTAGCAAAACGGATGTCAGAAGTACGCAAAAAATGTCCGTCAGCGAATCGCCCATGCGGGCCTGGTTCTATGTGACCGTAGACGATGCCCACCGCTGAATTCGAGTGAACGAATACATCACTTAGGTACGCGGTGACAGGTTCTTCATAGAAGTGCTTGCTCGCGCGAATGAGCCTGCGAATATCTAAATCGGTAAGCCGTTTGGAGTGCAATTCAATTTCTGTGTCACCAGACATCAGCATCTCCCTTATCAGTAAATTTTAAGGACGTCGGACAAGGATTCTTTGGTGATGGATGGGTCGTGAGAGTCGGTATAGATAGAGCCGTTTGCCAGCTCCAACACACATACTGGAATGTCATTTTTTTCGACGCCTACGAATACTCCTGCCAGCGTCTCCATGAGCCATTCGCCTTTTTTGTTCATCCAGCCTGGCGTAACGACCTTTACGTCCACAACCACCCGATCAGCCCTCGGATCCTTAAGAGTCTCGAGCAGCTTGATCTCGTCGTTCAGCATGACTACATGACTTGTCATCCTGCCTTCTCGGCGCACTTCCAGACTAACGTGATACCAGTGCAATGACAGGTCGCGTGAGACCTTAAGCCAGTGAGAGACCTCTTCACTCATCGTTCCCGGTCGCCCGTACTTGTTTTTTAATTTGGTTCTGAACATTTTGACTCTCTGCTTTGAACGCTCGCATGCCCGGTCTCCGTTTAAAAAAAAGAAAGAGCTGTTTTGAGGCTTGTGGCTTTTTCGTGACCGTTGCCTACCAACATGTAGATTGTGTTCCTAGTTTCGAAGAGATAACCCTCTTCGAACGAAATCGCGAACGTACTACGTACCCAATCGCCAACATCAAATCTTCTCTGACTGTCAAATAGGACGTTGTGCGCAAAAACAACCAGGGGCAGTTGGCCGGCTGCGTGGATTTTTTGCAGCTCGCCTTCTGAGACGTCTACTCGGAAAATTGTCCATTGCTCGATAAGGCAGTAGGGCTTACGTGGAAAGCGAGATTTCGCCAGTTCGATGAGCTCGTCCACTGTGTCCATAGAACCTTGAAGAGGCTCACCTGGGCCGTTGAGTAGCTCACTGCTTGACGAAAAGTCGGTCACCGAGATTCCTCTGATGTGGCAATTGATGAAAATTATTTAGCGTGAGGCCCGTGCTCGTGACTCGAGTGATATGCCGACCTAGCCTGTGTATTCGTGGGCTATGGCAAGAGGTCAATCTAGCCATCGTCGAAAAACCTCCCATCTCGATAAATATATAGATTTGAATGGGACATGGCAAACGCGGCATACCGTCTGATTTACAGAGGACGGTTCAGATGTCTCTAAGGAAGGCGTATGCAGCAGTGCTGCAACTGCTTCGAACACGCCGTGGCCTTTCACAGCACGACATTGCTGGGACAGTGACGCAATCCCATATCAGCCAGCTTGAAGCTTTGAAGACCTCCGCGACGCTTGAGGTTAATCAGGAGCTCGCTTCGGCTCTGAATTTGAATCCCATATCCCTCCTAGCCCTGGTTCAATCTGCGCACGAACAGAGATCGCCGCGAGAAATCTTGCAAACGGCGCTGTTGGAGCTCGATGGCATAGCGTTATTGGACGAACAGCTCCCCACGAAACCCCAAAAAATTCGCTCGCGGCAGATCGATGGGGCGGAGAAAAAATGGAAGGCCGTTCAAGAGTTAAAAGCAAAAGGCCATTCCCAAGCAGAGATAATGAGGATGCTAGAGATTCCGAGATCAACTGTGGGGCGGTATTGGTATAGAGAATGAGACGGGCGCCGTCTCAACGTTCACTACCTTGCCAATTTGATTACGCCAATGTTCATTGTTGAATATAGAGAAGTGTATGTGGACGTGAAGTGAGATCCCCCCAAAATTACAGGTATGCTTTTCAGTAATGAAAAACCGCCCCTAGCTGTTGCGAGCCCTAGTAATTTTTGGGGTAACGCAAGATTTCCATCGACGGGATAGTGTCGTGCATAGTCTTGCTCCTAGCTGGCACCCAATCGATTCTTGAGATCCCGAGCTATGCTTTTTCTCGAGAAATGGCCCTCGCCGACTTTGTTGCCAAAAATGCAGCAGTCAACAACTGTTCCGCTAACCATTTCGCTTCGCTGCTGGTGAACCTCCAACGAACCCAACCAAAACTCAAATAAATATACTGTCCTTCTAGCCCGATTTTCAGATCATAGTAGGGCTCTTCACCGTCTTCAAACTCCACTGCAGGATCAGGATCCAATAGGGTTCCGACAACGAGGAAGTTTCTCCCTGTTCTCAAAATCTGGAGCAAATCTGATTTTTCTGGTGATCCAAACGACTCATTGCGCTGAAGGAGAGTGCTCCAAAATTCAAGATGCATTTGAGATTTTGACTTATCTGACACACTTCCATTATGGCTACAGGAGTTGGTGATCGCTTCAGTTAAACCCAATCCCACATTATAGGCTTGAAGAGCTGTAAAGCTGGCATTGAAGTCGTGCAGCCGTAACCGCACGAGCTGGGACGCTGTGAGTTTGACAGTCGTACGAAAATACTCATCGGTTCCTGGGAACATGAAAGTTTCGGAAGATTTAAAGGTAATGCGGGATTTCCTACGTTTTTTATCACTCATAGATTTCTCGGAAAATTGGCCTATGAATGCTTAAACGGATCGGTTTCGAAAAAACTTTAGCGGATTTCAGAATATTTTTTGAGCGGGTCTGTTTGAGGGATAAAGCGAACCTGACCAGGTATTCCCGCGAATATGTTTTGCTTGGTGAGCAAAACCGATGGTTGCAAACAGCAGCCAAGAATCTAATCAAAAATAAAAGGTCTCCTGCGGATCCCGAGATCGTGGAGCTCGCTAGGCTGTGCATGATGGAATCGAAAAAGGCTGATGACCCAAGGGTTTGGCGTCGTGGCGCCCGGTGATATATACGCTCACGCTCATTCGGGCGCGGGATCATCTGGGCGCCCAAGCAATAGGAGGACTTGAGCTTTTACGTAGTCAGCTTGTTGGCAAAGAATTGGTGAAACATCCGAAAGGTAAACTAGGGAACACTGTGGCTGCCGAGGCTGTTAAGGCTCTCAAGCCGGCTGGGTTCAGTCAGGCTGAAGCAGCGGACGGGCTGTCTGGCGAAGTCGACTGTTCATAGGTACTGGCATACCTGATGGCCAAAATCTCGGCCAGCATCGTGCCAAAGGCTAAAGATCACTGTAGTAATTGAGGAGTGACCGCGACGAGTTCTCGTTTGGTCTGGCGACCTGGCAAGTGGATTCTGCTGTCAGTCCGGTGATTCAATTTCACTCTATTTAACGAACGCCAGCCTAGCAATTGGGCTGGCAGATCGTGGAGAGCGCCTAGCGGCGGGTTTTCAGATTTGTAGGACTTTTCAATTTTCGCGGATATAGATATCGGCCATGGCCATGCTGAGGGATTGCTGAGTATCAAGCGTCACATTCCGTCGAGTAGCGGCGCACGCCTACGACTTAATCTTTCAAACATTGCCCCAACCTGTTTAAAAATCATCGTAACGAAAGCTTGAGCATGTGGGGGTTAGCCGAGATCTCCCCCTCCCACAGGTAGAGTAACTCCTGTTATGTAGGAGGCTTCATCAGAGGCCAAGAAGAGAATTGCGCCAACTTGCTCTTTGATGCTGCCATAGCGCTTCATCAAACTGCTATCGAGAGTTTGGTCGACTATCTGCTGATACCAGATCTTTTCCTGGTCGCTTTGCTCGTCGCTGTTACGTGGGATACGTCTTGGAGGAGCCTCAGTACCGCCGGGCGCGGTGGCATTGACTCGAACACCGCGCCCAGCTGTCTCGAAGGCAAGACATGCGGTGAGCGCATTAACTCCACCTTTGGCAGCGCCATAGGGGACACGATTGACCCCGCGAGTAGCGATGGAAGAAACGTTCACGATTGAACCTGAGCCGCTTTCAAGCATGTACGGCAAAGCGGCGTGGCAGCACCACAACGTTGGGAATAGTGAACGACGCACCTCCGCCTCGATCTGATCCACCTCATAATGCTCGAAAGGTTTGGCCCAGATAGTTCCACCAACGTTGTTGATAAGAACGTCCAGTCGACCGAAGTTTTCAACCGCAGCTGCCATGACTTGAGCGCAGTGAACACTCCGCTCAAGATCAGCAGTGAGGGTCAGAATACCTAATCCAGCAAGCTCATGGACAAGCTCGGAACGATCCACTGCCACAACTTGCGCGCCTTCGGCATTAAGCTGCAAACACACTTCACGACCAATGCCTTGCGCAGCACCAGTGACCAAGGCCACCTTGTTTTGAAATCTATTATTCATGTCTGTCCCTTCTCCAGCTTACGACGTAAGCATGGGAAAAAGTTGCGTCGAAGACGCCGTACGCGCTCGGAACAAAAGAAGCTACGAGCGCACCTACGATGCGGATAGCCCAGTAAACGTCAGGCCGCCGCAGCAAACTTTTCGTAATAGAAATTGGCAGGTGTGATGCCTTGGTCACGAATGTAATTACTCACGGCTTCGACCATCGGTGGGGGCCCGCACAGATACACATCCACATCGCCGTCATTGAGATGGCAAGCTTCAACGTGCTGTGTCACGTATCCCTTATGAAGGTATTGGCTGTCCGGGTTGGCCACGCACGCACTGTAGGTGAAGTTGGGAATGAGCTCAGCCAAAACCTTCAGGCGATCGAGCTCAACCAAGTCGAAGTCGTTGGTGACGCCGTAAATAAGGTGCAATGGATGCTCGCTCCCTTGTTCAGCGATTTTTTCCAGCATCGCGGTAAACGGTGCCAAACCGGTGCCACCGGCGAGCAGTAAGAGCGGGCGCTCAATAGGCCGTAAGTAAAAGCTACCCAAAGGCCCCGCCAGACTCATGCTGTCGCCGACTTTCGCCACGTTTGTAAGGAAGTTACTCATCATTCCTCCAGGCACGTTGCGGATAAGGAAGCTTACCTCCCCGTCCTTCTGCAGTGAGCTAAAGGAATATGCGCGGCTCTGATCGCTCCCAGGAATCTTAAGGTTTACATACTGGCCGGGTAGGAATGCCAGACCAGTCAATGCGTCCCCTTTGATCGACAAGGCAATGGCGCTTGCAGAAAGTTGCTGCACGTCACTGATAGCGCCGTCAAAAGTCGTCTGTCCGGTTTTACAAAGCTGTGAGGACGTCGGGATGCGCACAACGCAGTCGCTCTCGACACGCATTTGGCAGGTCAGGACAAAACCTTCGGCAATTTCATCCTCGCTCAAAGCGTCTTCAATGAAGTTGTCCCCTAGGGCATAGCGACCCGACTCCGCTTTGCATTTACAAGTGCCGCAGGCGCCATCGCGGCAGTCTAATGGGATATTAATACCTTGGCGGTAGGCAGCGTCGGCAACAGTTTCATGGCCGTCAGCCTCGATGAAACGGGTCACTCCGTCTTCGAAATTCAATGCGATCTGGAAGCTCATGTTGCACCTCATAGGCGAGTCACGACGCAGTGCGCGATCGGCGCACCGGACAGCTCGCGACACGGTCAGATGTGATAGATGTCGATGACCTGGCGTACGTAATCGTTCTTAAGCACTACCTTTTTGGCCGTAATGAGAGGCTGCTCGCCACGCACATCAAGGGTGTAAAAACTGGTACCGAAGTAACTGTCGGTTGTCTTGTAACGAAAGCTTAGGGTGTGCCAGTTGAAGCGCACTTGGCAGAAGCCTTCGGTTTGCTCAACGATTTCGATATTGCTGATGTTGTGTGAGGTGCGGGTATCCGGAATGGTGGCGCTAGAGCGTTCGGTCTTGATACGAAAAACCCGATCTTCCAATCCGCCACGGTTGCCGTACCAGATCAACGAGATTTCGCTCTGCGGGTTTTCAGTAAGGCGATCATCATCATCCCAGCAAGGCATCCAAAAGCTCGCATCGGCAGCGTACAGCTCCAACCACTCATCCCACTGCATATCGTCCAGATAGCGCGCTTCGCGGTAGAGGAAGTCCCGCACTGTTTCATAAAGGCTCATTGCACGGCCTCCACGGGGATCAGTTGTTGTTCCTCTTCAAGTGCCTTCAGCATGGTTTCCTGCCAGTACTTGTGCTGCAGCACGAACAGGCCTTCATCCTCGGTGCGCACGCCCGACAGAAGCGCATTCAGCTCTATCTCGCGAGCAGCCTCATCTGGGCCCTCTACCCAATGGGTTGCGCCACGTGACATGTCATTCCAGCCTACGCCTCCGCCATAACCTGCCTGACAGGAACGGAACTCCTCAAGGTCGTCCGGGGTAGCCATACCACTGACGTTGAAAAAATCCTCGTACTGGCGAATACGCTTGGCTCGAGCGTCTGCGCTCTCACCCTTCGGCGCGATGCAGTAGATAGTGATCTCGGTCTTATTGACCGAGATTGGCCGGGCAATACGGATCTGCGAGCTGAACTGATCCATGAGGTACACATTGGGATACAGACACAGATTGCGTGAGTTCTCGATCATCCAGTCGGCGCGAGCCTGACCGAAATCTTCGGCAAGCTGGTCGCGACGCTCGTAGGCGGGACGGTCTTCAGGGTTGGCCCAACGAGTCCACAGCAGCAGATGACCGTGATCGAAGGAGTAGAAGCCACCGCCCTGTTTTGCCCAGGCGCCGGCGCTCATGGTTTTAATCTCATCACCCGACTCACGCTGTTTGCGCTGATTCTGGGTAGCGGCATAATTCCAGTGCACGGAGCTGACGTGGTAGCCGTCTGCGCCGTTTTCGGCGGTTAGCTTCCAGTTGCCTTCGTAGATGTAAGAGCTAGCGCCGCGCAGTACTTCCAAGCCGTCAGGTGACTGGTCAACGATCATATCGATGATTTTTGCGGACTCGCCCAAATGCTCAACCAGAGGTTTGACATCCGACTTGAGGCTACCGAATAGAAAGCCACGGTACGACTCGAAGCGGGCGATCGTTGTTAGATCGTGAGATCCGTCGCAATTGAAGCTATCGGGGTAGCCGGCGTTACTCGGATCTTTGACCTTGAGCAGCTTGCCGGAATTGTTGAAAGTCCAACCGTGAAATGGGCACGTGTAGCTGGAGCGGTTACCACGCTTGTGACGGCACAGCATAGCCCCTCGATGACTGCACGCATTGAGGAAGGCATTCAAATCCCCGTCCTTGTTGCGCGCGATGAAAACCGGCTGGCGCCCCATGGTTAGGGTGAGGTAATCGTTGATTTCGGGAACTTGGCTCTCGTGAGCCAGATAGATCCAGTTGCCCTCGAAGATGTGTTTCATCTCCAATTCGAACAGACGAGGATCTGTGAACATCTCGCGCTTACAGCGATAGATGCCTTTTTCCCGATCATCTTCGAGCAACGCGTTGAGGTAATTGAATCCTAGGGACATGGCCAGGGCCTCCATTGTTATTGTTCAGGCCAGGTCAAATTAAGGAAGTGGAGAGAATCGGAATATCCGATTCGTGCAGAGTGATATCCACTTTGTGCAGAGGTTGCGAAGGGAGGAGAGATGGCTATGGATGGCCCCGACTACTCCCGAGAGGAAACACGAAACGCGCATGAAAGATTGAGCTGGAGCATCGACTGCAGAGCCGAACGATGAGGCTAAGAGTCCCGTAGCAAGGACGATTTTCAAGGGTTCGACCGATTAAAGAAACTGTCCCGCCAACTGCGACAACTCCGAATGACTTGGGGCACAACACTGTAAGCGCATGGGGAGCCAGAACGCGGAAGACGCATGCTACGACCATAACCACTCCCCTTTCGTAACTGATGCGTGCTTGTCTCAAGCAGTAGGCGATGATTTCTTACTACGGTTTCATCGAAACTATCAAAGGGCGCCTCCTCATCTGCGCTCGCAAACAGATCCGTCATCAGCATGATCTAAATCCGAAAAACCATGCGCACCCACCTCTCCAGCGGCTGTGTTGGGTGCTCGCAAGTGTCTTGATAATCACATCTGGTTCAGCACAGAAAATGAGGCCCAAGCATCGGGGTTTCCGAAGGTAGGAAATTGTTTTGATGAGGTTGAATCGTTGCTGTGGTGTTGGTACTGCGAGGTGAGCCTGAAGCTGGTGCGGATCTTATTTGAGGAAAGGATCTGACTATTGTCCATTTTGCTTTGAAAAAAATGGACATTTACGAAGTCTGTAACTCATTGATTTTTCGATGAGTCTTTGTCCATTTTTTTGGGTTGTCACGGGTGTAAAGGTCGTTGTTGTTGGGGATCTGGCTTTCGTGCGCCAGGTACAGCCAGTTGCCTTCAAAGATGTGTTCCATCTCGAGGTCGAACAGCCGCGGATCGGTGAACATCTCGCGCTTGCAGCGATAGATGCCCTGCTCAGGGTCTTCTTCAAGCAGGGAGTGAAGGTATTCAGGTCGCAGGGTCATGGCCGCCGCCTCCATTGTTTTTATTCAGGCAGGGCCATGCTAGGACGAGGGGATGGGGCGGACTATCCGCGGGGTGCAGACCTGTATCCATTTTGTGCAACGAGCGGTCGGTGGTTGATGATCGTTCCCACGCTCCCGCGTGGGAATGCCTCAACGGACGCTCTGCGTTCGGCTCTGGAAGGGACGCGGAGCGTCCCGGGCTGCATTCCCACGCAGAGCGTGGGAATGATCAAACGATGGGCGGCGTTTGCGAGGTCAGTGGCGGCGTTTGAGGGTGTCCGATGGCAATTCGCCGAACTGCTTGCGATAGCTGTCGGAGAACCGCCCCAGGTGCAGAAAACCGTAATCCATGGCCACTTCCGTCACATTGCGCACGATGCAGGTCGGGTCGCTCAGGCTGGCATGAATCCGTTCGAGTTTTTTCTGCCGAATGTAGTTTTTCGGCGTGTCCCCCGCGTTGCGTTCGAACAACCCATACAGCGAACGCAAGCTCATCCGCGCCTGGCGCGCCAGTTCTTCGCTGTCGATGTCCTGCTTGAGGTTACACGCGATGTAATCGACCAGTGCCTCGAACGTGGCCGAGGGTGAGCCGGGATCGGTACGCATGACGTTGGTTTTCATCAGACCGAGCATCTTGCTGACCACAATTTGCGCATAGTGCTCCTGCACCCGGGGAATCGGTTCGGCGGCTTCCGCCTCCTGGCAAATCATCGCCAGCAGCCCGACGAAACCTTCCAGCTCATTGAGCTGATAACGGTTCTCCAGAAACCGTATGCCCTGCCCCGGATACCGCCAGCGCTGCTCCTCGCACACTGACTCAAACAACCGGGTGGGGACTTTCAGGATGAATTTTTCGCAATCGTCGGAGTACGTCAGGTCCACCGGATCGTCGGGGTTGATCAGCAGCAATTCGCCGGGGGCGAAGTAATGTTCCTGGCCATGACCGCGCCACAGGCAGTTGCCGCGCAGCAACACTTGCAAGTGATAGATGCTGTCCAGCGCATGGGACATAACCCGCACGCTGGCGCCGTAACTGATGCGGCACAGGTCGAGGCTGGCGAATTTACGATGATCGAGGCTGGCCAGCGGTCGGCCGGACCTGGGCATCTGGAGGCAATGATTGCCGACGTGCTGATTGACGTAGCCTGATACCGCGTAAGGGTCCGCGTGGTCGAAGACTCTGCTGCGATGACTCAACAATTGCGCTTGCATCATCGGTTCACTCTCATTGTTGTTATAGGGTGCGTCGGGCCATTCTAGAGCAGTACTCGCATCGATTTGTCAGTTGACCGACCTGTGGGAGCGAGCCTGCTCGCTAAAGGGCTATCAGCTTCAACATCAACGTTGACTGATACTCCGCTTTCGCGAGCAGGCTCGCTCCCACAAAGGTTCGGCTGGTCGAGGGTATCAGTCCTCGAGCGCGCGAACCCGTTCGTGGCGTTGCTGCTCCTCAGGCTGGGCAGACGACTGCAGCGTGAAGTCAAAATCGATTTCGGCAAAACGACCGCTCACGCCATGGGCCGCCGCACGCTGCGGATCATCGCTGAAAGTGATTTTGGCAATCAGCTCATCACGGGTGGCATAGGCGAAATCGTCATGCAGGTACTGATCGCCGTCGAGGTTGATCTGGGTGGTCAGGTGACGATGATCCGCCGCCGAAATGAAGAAGTGGATGTGCGCCGGCCGCTGACCATGACGGCCCAGTTGATCGAGCAATTGCTGGGTCGGACCGTCCGGCGGGCAGCCGTAGCCCGACGGCACGATGCTGCGAAAACGGTAACGGCCCTCAGCATCGGTGACTATACGACGACGGAGGTTGAATTCCGATTGAGTGGTATCGAAGTACGAATAAGTGCCGCCGGTGTTAGCGTGCCAGACATCCACCACCGCGCCGGCCAGCGGCTCGCCGGCGGTGTTGCGCACCTGGCCTTGCATGAACAGCACGACGCCCGGATCGACGCCATCGTCCAGCCGCGCTTCGCCATCCGATAGCGGCGCACCCGCCACGTACAACGGGCCTTCGATGGTCCGCGGTGTGCCGCCGGCCTTGCCTGCCTGCTCGTCTTCGGCATCCATCAGCAGGTCGAGGTAATGCTCCAGACCGAGCCCGGCCACCACCAACCCGGCCTCTTGACGCGCACCCAGCACGTTGAGGTAGTTGACGGCTTTCCAGAACTCTTCCGGGGTCACGGCCAAGTCTTCGATGATGTTCACTGAATCGCGCAGGATGCGGTAAATCAGCGCTTTGACCCGCGGATCGCCGGCTTCGTTATGCAGACCGCTGGCGTCTTCGAGAAACTTCTGGGCACTGGCAGTGTGGGAAATCTTGACGTTCATTTTGGTGGGTTCCTCATCTTGTAATTATTAGCGTAGCGAACTGAACAGGCTGGGTTCAGCGGTCATCCTCGCGAATGGAAGAAGGATGCCGGCACATCGCGGTGACTTCGATCGCCATGTACGGGTACAGCGGCAATTGCATCAGCAGGTCATGCAGTTCCTGAACGCTGTCGACATCGAACACGCTGTAATTGGCATAGAGCCCGGCGATGCGCCACAGATGACGCCACTTGCCTTGCTCTTGCAGACGCTGGGCCAGGGCTTTTTCGTCGGCCTTGAGCTGAGCGGCGCGTTCCGGGTTCATGTCGACCGGTAAATTCACAGTCATTTTTACGTGAAACAGCATGATGCCCTCCTCAGGCTTGATGAACGGCAGTGGTTGTCTTGTCTCGACGGAAAAACGCCAGGCGCTCTTCATCCAGAGTCATGCCCAACCCCGGTGTTTGCGGGACGTGCAGTTGGAAATCGCGGTAGACCAACGGCTCGCAGAGGATGTCTTCGGTGAGCAGCAGCGGGCCGAACAACTCGGTGTCCCAGCCCAGTGTGTTCAGCGTGACGAAGGCATGGGCCGAGGCCAGCGTGCCGATACCGCCTTCGAGCATGGTGCCGCCGTACAGGCCGATACCGGCCGCCTCGGCAATCGCGGCGGTTCGCAGCACGGCGCGTGGGCCGCCATTCTTGGCAATTTTCAGGGCGAATACCGAAGCTGCGCCCTCCCGCGCCAGGTTGAAGGCATCCTCGACGCATTCGATGGATTCATCGGCCATGATCGGCGCCGGGCTCACGGTATTCAGGCGCACCATGCCGGCGCGGTTATTGCGCGAGATCGGTTGTTCGATCAGGTCAATGCCGTTGGTTCCGAGGATACGGCAGGCGCGCAACGCGACCGCTTCGTCCCAGGCCTGATTGACATCGACCCGCACGCTGGCGCGATCACCCAAGGCCTTTTTGATCGCAATGACGTGGGCCAGGTCGCGGTTGACCTCGCCTGCGCCGATTTTCAGCTTGAAGATCCGATGGCGACGCAGGTCGAGCATTTTTTCCGCTTCGGCGATGTCCTTGGCGGTGTCGCCGCTGGCCAGGGTCCAGGCCACCGGCAGCGCATCGCGAACCCGGCCGCCCAGCAGTTCGCTGACTGGCAGGCCGAGACGCTTGCCCTGGGCGTCGAGCAAGGCGCTTTCGATACCCGATTTGGCGAAGGTATTGCCCCTAATGCTGCGCTCCAGGCGCAACATCGCGGCATTCACATTGCCGCTGTCCTGGCCAAGCAGCAATGGCGCGAAGTGTTTGTCGATGTTGGTCTTGATGCTGTCCGGGCTTTCATTGCCGTAGGCCAGACCGCCAATGGTGGTCGATTCACCCACACCTTCAATGCCGTCGGCACAGCGCACACGAATGATCACCAAGGTTTGGTTCTGCATGGTGTGCATCGCCAGTTTGTGCGGGCGGATGGTCGGCAGATCGACGATGATCGTCTCGATCGATTCAATGGCAGTTGCACGCATGTCGATACCCGTCAGGTTCTTAAAGTTCTGGAACGGATTCTGGTACGGCTTTTTTCGGGAAGCCAATATAGAATTGGTCTGGCTCGATACCTTAAAGGTATTTAACAGATCAACGTTCGGAGGCCTCATGGAACTGCGTCACCTGCGGTATTTTCAGGTGCTGGCTCAAACCCTCAACTTCACCCGCGCCGCCGAACTGTTGCACATCGCCCAACCACCGCTGAGCCGGCAGATTCAGCAGCTGGAAGACGAACTCGGGGTGCTTCTGCTGGAGCGCGGCCGACCGCTGAAGTTGACCGACGCCGGGCGATTTTTCCATGAACATTCCACCGCCCTGCTCGAACAGTTGAGTAAGGTGTGCGACAACACACGGCGGATTGGTTTGGGCGAAAAGACCTGGCTGGGCATCGGCTTTGCGCCATCGACCCTCTATGGCGTGCTGCCGGAACTGATTCGCCGATTGCGCAGCGGTGAGCCGCTGGCGCTTGAATTGGGGCTCTCGGAAATGACCACGTTGCAACAGGTGCAGGCGCTCAAGGCCGGGCGCATCGATATTGGTTTCGGGCGAATTCGCATCGACGACCCGGCCATTCTTCAGACCGTGCTGACCGAAGATCGGCTGGTCGCCGCCCTGCCCGCCGGCCATCCATTACTGGCCGGGCCGATCAGCCTTCGTGAACTGGCAAAAGAACCCTTCGTGCTCTACCCCGGCAACCCGCGTCCCAGTTACGCCGACCACGTAATCGCGCTATTCGAATCCTATGGCGTACACATCAACGTGGCGCAATGGACCAACGAGCTGCAAACAGCAATCGGTCTGGTGGGGGCGGGAATCGGGGTGACGTTGGTGCCGGCCTCAGTGCAATTGCTGCACCGCGACGACATTGGCTTCACCCCGGTGCTGGAAGACAACGCGACCTCGCCGATCATCCTCAGCAGGCGCGTGGGCGATGTATCGCCGGGGTTGAATCATTGTTTGCGGATGATCGATGAACTGCTGCCCCGCGAAGGTTCATAAATCAGGCCATGACCCCGGCAAACGCTCGGCGCCCGGCGCGCATTTCAGTGCGAAGTTCGCCGATCAGGTTGGAAATATCGCGGACACTGGTCAGTTCGTCAGGCGATACACCGGTTATCAACAGCTCAATCCGCCCGGTGGTGCCATTGAAGACTTTGATCCGCAACGTTTCATCGCGATTCACGGTGCATTCGCAGGACAGCGGTTTGAAACCGGACTCGACAATTTGGCAAAGCTGCGCAAGTGGAACCATGGCGGACGCCCTCGTGGACGGTTTTCCGATTGGATCCACTCAGCGTAGATCAACTTCAATAAACCCGCGCCAGCGAACGCTAACAATTAGTGTTAGCTACTTCTCACTTTGAACAGTTAATCGCCCGACATCGATCAGTGGGTATCTGCGCCCCACAACCAGTTCCAGATCCCTGGCAACTCAACCGCCTCTGAACTGTCACGTACAGTACGCGCCATGGCCGCCCGCTGCAGGGCTGCCGTGTCGTCGTAAAACGCTTTCTGCGCCGTGACCAGACCGGTGGCGCTGGCACTGTCGAGCAGGATTTGCAGGTATTCGCGGGTATGTCGGGCGGTATAGCGATTAAGGTCGTGAAAGGTCACCACCACCGGAATCACCCCATCCACCGTCGGCAATTCACCGAGGGCGATGCGCTCGCGGACTTCGGACAGTTGCAACAGCAGATTGGCCCGTCGCCGAGGGCTGGCGTTGAAGCCCCAGATCTTGCCGTCATTGGCGCTCAGGTCAGTCAGCAGTACGTGCATGCCATGCTGTTGATAGGCCGCAAAGGTGCGCTTGTCGTAATTCCAGAATGGCGGACGCACCAGGGTCGGCAAGGCTTTGCTGATCGCGGCGATGTCTGCGCTGCCATCAGTGAGCGACTGCTCCAGTTCTTCCGGGTCCAGTGAGCGATGGTTGGTGTGCCGGCGCGTGGCGGTGTGGAAACCCAACAGGTGACCTTCGGCGTGTTCGCGACGCATGATTTGTCGACCCGCTTCACTGCCGCCAGCGCGTGAGTCACGGGTCTGCACGAAGAATACGGCTTTAATGTCGGGTTGCAGCGGATTACGCGCGAGGCTATCGAGTACGGTGACGGTCGGGTTGTAAAAACCGGACGCGCTGGGCCCGTCGTCGAAGGTCAGCAGAAAGCGGATCGGCGCTTGTGTGCGCAGACCCTGTTGCGTCTGCGGCGTCATTTCAATGGGCGCGGCAATGCAGCCAAACAAGCCGACTGCGATGGCGAACGCGGAGAGAACCTTGACCAGCTGCTTCATGTTTTGCCTTGGACCAGACCTTGCGGTCATCACGTTTAATGGCAAAAACCCCTCGCCCATTCATCCCTCGACCGGCCTGCAGATCGCTGCAAGCCGAGGTTGGATAAGGGTACACAGTGTTTGGTTCCAGCGCCCGCTCCCGGACTCGCGTTATGCCTTCGATTTTCGGTTATTGCGCCAGCGACTGCTGGAACGAGCTATCGATAATCGGTGCCGTCGCCAGGGCAGCCGGCAATGCCTTGACCTTGAACAGGAAGTCCGCGGTGCTTTGCAGATCCGCAGCGGCCTGTTGATCCACCGGACCGACAGTCATGTGCGCCTGGCGCAGCCAATGACGCGACACGTTCTGGTCCAGGTTGGCCTTTTTCGCCCAGAGATCGGCGTACTCATCGGTGTGGGTGTCGACCCAGGCCCGGGCCTTTTTCAGGCGCACCAGGAAGTCGGCAATGGCTTCGCGTTTGCTGTCGATCGAAGGCGTCGAAGCGGCGATGGCGCTTAAGCCGGGCATCAGGTTCTTGGCGGTGAGAATCGGCCGGGCACCGGAGAACAGAATTTGCTGGGAAATGTAGGGTTCCCAGACCGGAAACGCATCGATGCTGCCTTGGGGTAACGCGGCGGCGGCGTCAATCGGCATCAGTTTGATGAAGTCGACGTAGTTATCCGGCAAATCGGCTTGCTCCAAGGCGCGCAGGGTCAGCTGCTGACTCCAGGCACCGGGCCAGTACGCGACTTTCTTGCCCTTGAGATCGGCAATGGTTTTGACCGGCGAGTCCTTGGGCACCAGCAAGGCGATGGTGTCCGGGTTCTGCCGCGACACGCCGATCAGCTTCACTGGCGCCTGTTTGGCGGCCAGAAACAGAAAACCTGAATCGCCGAGAAAACCCAGGTCCAATGCGCCGGTGTTCAGCGCTTCGGCCAATGGCGCAGCGGCCTGAAAGTGCTTCCAGTCGACGGTGTAGGGCGCTCCTTGCAGCACACCCGACGCCTCCACCGAGGCGCGAATGTTGTAGTAGTTCTGATCGCCGACGTGCAATACCACGGGGTCGGCGCCGTAGCTCAAAGGCGCGGCAAACAGGGCGCTGGCCAACAGACCGCGCAGGTATCGGGAGAGGTTCATCAGGGGCTCCTGGAAGGTCATTTTTATAGACCATAACGCTCTTACAGGAGTGAAATTAAATTCTATTTATGCATAAGCTCATGACCGGGAACAGTGAGTGTTTACCCAGCAACAGTGCGTCAACAGACTGCATTTCCCGGTACATTTCTCTGTCTGCAGCGACACATTGTCTTACCTGTGGGAGGGTGATTGCATTTTAGGTATTGGGAATTAAAAAGGTTCTTCACGGAATCCCGGGAAAGACGCTCTTGATCTTCATGAAAAAGAATTCGCTGTCCCGGTAACCGTGAAGAACCATTAAAAAGCCCCGCCATCGATAGCGGGGCCTTTTGGTATGTACAAGACGATCAGGGTTTCAGCGGGCGCTCCTGGTCGCGATCCGACAGCTCTTTACCGTCGTCGGGATGCTTCCAGTCCGGCGTCGAACGCCTCTGCTGCTCGAGCTCTTCCTCAGTCGGTTCATCGATGTCCTCATCCGGGTCCGGACGCTTTGGTTCAGTGGCCATGTCCACCTCCCTTCCTCAAAGGATCAGCCATCTATCAAGCATAGAACAGTTCGGATGGGACGACTCACAGCCACCACCGCAGCAAAAAGAAGAACCCCATGCTCAATAACATGCTGAGCAAGGTGTTGCGGGTGTAAAGCACCAGGCCCACGGCCACCAGCGAACTGATCAGGTAGGGGTTGTCCCACTGTAGGTTCAACTGTTTGTCCGGCATGAACACAATCGGCCCGCAGATCGCGGTGAGCATGCCCGGCACCGCGAAACCGAGGAACTGTCGGGCATTGCTGCTCAAGCGCACCGGCAGTCGAGGCTCGAGAAATACGTAGCGGTTCAGGAATACCAGCAGGCCCATCCCGATAATCACAGCCCAGACCATCATGTGCGCCCCACATAGAGTTTGTTGCAGATAAAGCCTGCGGTCATGCCCGCTAACCCCGACAACACCAGCGCCGAGCCCCATTGCCAATAGCTGAACAGCACCGAACAGAACAGCGAGACCGCCACGCAGACCACCGTCGGAACGTTGCGCACCACCGGGGTGATCAAGGCGATAAAAGTCGCCGCGATGGAGAAGTCCAGCCCCAGGTGTTCAAGGCCCGGAATGCTGCTGCCCAACACAATGCCCGCCAGGGTGAAGAGGTTCCACGCGATATAAAACGTCAGTCCCACACCCAGGGCGTACCAACGATTGAACTGTTGTTTGTCATGTTGACTGGTCAGGGCGAACAGCTCGTCGGTGAGCAAAAAGCCCAGCCCCACACGCCAGCGGCCCGGCAACGGGGAAATCACCGAACGCATGCTCATCCCGTAAAGCAGATGCTGGGAGGTCAGCAACAATGTGGTCAACAGAATCGAAAAGACCCCGGCACCGCCCTTGAGCATGCCGATGGCGACCAATTGAGCCGCGCCGGCAAACACGATACTCGACAACCCCTGGCCTTGCAGCGGTGTGAGATTGGCCTCAATGGCCATGGAGCCGGCCAGCAATCCCCAAGGCGCGGTCGCCAGGGACAACGGCATGATGGCCGCGGCACCGCGAAGGAATGCACTGCGCGGCATGAGTGAGTTGGACATAACGCTCTACAACCAGGGAGAAGACCCCAGACTGTGCCAGCAGTCGCGATGGATGGCTTGAACAATCTTGCGCACTTGCCCGCAACCGCTGCTGATTTTCGAGATTGACAAACATCGCGCCGACTTTTAAAACTGAGCACCTCATTCAGGGTGTAAGCAACCATGTCCGCAACCTTCAACCTCAATACTGTCGTCATTGGCTTGAATGCCAAGGCGCAAGGTTGCGTTGCGCACGCCCTTAAATCGAAGAAACAGTCGCTCATGTGACCGGGGCGCGCTGTCCCGTCAGATGAGCTGACAGGACATTGAGCGCGGCGGACACTCCCTCCTTCTTGCTGACTTCCTTCTACGCTTCTGACGGTGACGATATCGGTCAACCTTCAGGAGAAAGTGCATGTCATCGTTTCAAGGTATCTGGGTTCCCATCGTTACGCCGTTTCACCATGGCGCGATCGACTTCGATGGGTTGCGGCGGCTGGTCAATCATCTGCTGGAAAAAGGCGTCGATGGCATTGTGGTCTGCGGCACCACCGGGGAAGCCGCGGCGCTGGGCAAACAGGAGCAACTGGCGGTGCTCGATGCGGTGCTGGAGCAGGTAGCGCCAGAACGCGTGGTCATGGGCCTGGCCGGCAACAACCTCGCCGAGCTGCTGCAATTACAGAGCGAGATTCTGAAACGTCCTCTGGCGGGTTTGCTGGTTCCACCGCCGTACTACATCCGCCCTTCCCAGGCCGGCCTGGAAGCCTTTTTCAAGACCGTCGCCGATGCTTCCAGCGTCCCGGTCATTCTCTACGACATTCCCTATCGCACCGGCATAGCCTTCGAGCAGGCGACCTTGCTCCGGATCGTCGCCCATGAGCGGATCGTCGCGATCAAGGACTGCGGCGGCAATCCCACCACCACTCTTGCGTTGCTCTCCAGCGGCAAAGTCGACGTGCTGTGCGGTGAAGACAATCAGATTTTCAGCGCCCTGTGCCTGGGCGCCAAAGGCGCGATTGCCGCCTCGGCCCATGTTCATCCCGAGCTGTTCGTGACGCTGTATCAACAGATCCGCGACAACCGGTTAGCGGCCGGTCGAACGACCTTCTTCCAGTTGCTGCCACTGATTCACAGCCTGTTCATCGAACCCAATCCCGCCCCGGTGAAAACCGCCCTGGCCTTGGAAGGGTTGATCCATGACGAGCTGCGCGCGCCGATGCAATGCAGCAGCGAAGCCACGGCGATGCGTTTGAAAGGAGTACTGGCCCTGCTTGAAAACAGCAATCGATAGAGCACAAGTACCCAGCCCGAGTACCATGGAGTGATTCACATAACGCGTCAGGGAATCGACATGCTTTACCGAATCGCTGCCGACGGGCTGGTGCTGTCTCACTTGCTGTTCATTCTGTTCGTGCTGTTCGGCGGGCTGCTGGTGCTCAAATGGCACCACCTGGTCTGGTGGCACCTGCCCGCCGCTGCGTGGGGCGTGATCGTGGAAGTTTTCCACCTGACGTGCCCCCTGACCGATTGGGAAAACCTCATGCGCCAAGCGGCCGGGCAAACCGGTTACGGCGGCGGTTTTATCGAACATTACGTGTGGCCGATTATCTATCCGGCCGGGCTCACCCCCACGATTCAGCTGGGGTTGGGCAGCGTGGTGCTGGCGATCAACGTGCTGATCTATCTGCGGCTGATCCGCTTATGGAAGCTGCGGCACCCGACCCGCTCAGGGCAGTAGCCGGTCTGGTTGAATTCAGTTGGCGATGACGCTCATGTTCCGGCCACTGGCCTTGGCCACGTACAGCGCCTTGTCCGCTGCACCGATCAAATCTTCGGGCTGGCTCTGCGATGTCTGGTTGTAAGCACAAACCCCCAGACTGACCGTGACGATGCCTTCGGGGCTGCCGCTATGCTTGATGTCCATTTGTTGAACCGCGCGCCGGATCTTTTCCGCCACCAGAAACGCCCCCACATAATCGGTGCCGGGCAGCACCACCGTAAACTCCTCGCCACCGAAACGGGCAGCAAGATCGCCGGGGCGCTGGATGTTGTCGGTGATGATGGTGCTGAGCTTGCGCAAACACTCATCGCCCGCCAGATGTCCGTAGTGATCATTGAAACTTTTGAAATGATCGACATCGATCATCAGCAACGCAAGGCTGGTATGGGTACGCCTGGCACGGCCCATTTCCGCCAGGATGAACAAATCGAATTGACGCCGGTTGGAAAGCCCGGTCAGGGCATCCTCCAGAGCCAGCAATTTAAGGCTGTGATTGACCTCAATGAGCTTTTCCTGAGCCTCCAGCAATTCGTTCTGAATATGATTCTGCTGCTTCATGACGCGAATCAGGCGATAGCCGAGAACGCCCAGAAACCCCAGCAGCAATGAGACGATGCCCGCACTGAGTATTGACTCCTGCCGCCAGCCAGCCAGGACTTCATCCTTGTCGAGCGCGGCAAAGACGATAAGCGGATAACCCTGGACCCGCCGAAACCCCGCGACCCGCTCCACCCCATCCACGTAGGACTTGACCGTTGCCGTACCGGAATCGCCTTTGGGCAACAGTTGGGTGAACAGCGGCCCACTGGCGACGCTGGTGCCAACATCGGCTTCGTTAAACGGGCGGCGAACGACGATGCTGGCGTCGTCGGCGATCAGGTTGATCACCCCGTTTTTACCCATGTCGATGCTGTTGTACAGGTCCAGGAAATGATTGAGGTAGATCGAAGCCACCACCACCCCGGCAAACCGGCCATCGGCGTGATTGATCCGGCGTGACACGGTCATGATCCACTCACCGGTCGAGCGACTTTTTATCGACGGACCGATATGAGGACCGCGGTCGGGATGATCACGGTGGTAGATGAAATACTCACGGTCGGAATTATTGGCATTGGACGGCACGATGTTAATGGCATTGGCGAGCCAACGTCCTTCTTCGTCGAAAACGAACAGGCCGTGGATCTGTGCCAGCTCATTGCGCTGGGCTTGGAGCAAACGTTGTAATCTGGGAAATTTCGCCGGCTCCATACCGTCGTTTTCGAGGCGATCCACCAACGCAAACAGCAATGTGTCGGCCTGTTTGATCGAGGCCTGCGTCTGCGAGGCCAGGGTTTGCGCCAGGTTGGACATCTCCACTTCGCTGCCGCGCAAATGATACTGACGCGCGTTCCAGACTTCGCCGATCACAATGGCCGTCATGGACAGGCACACCGCAATGAGCAGGAAGACGGCGTATCGAACCTTGAGCCTGGACTCAACCTGCTCAGGCACCCAAGGCGTGGCGAGCCGGGGACTTTCACTACGGTCTTTGACGAACGGATGCCCCATGACGCTCCCTTAATCCCTTATGACATGGCGAATTTTCCCGTTCGCCCTTTTAGCGCCAGCCAGCCGTGCCTGGTGCTCAACTCATTACAACCCGACAACGATACGATAGGTGATTTGCACGAAAACGCTTATTGAATCACGCCTGTCTGTTACAGAGGTATCTGTTTCACCGCCTCAAGCCAGGCCGGATTCAATTGCGTCTGTTCGGTCTCGATGCCCAGCATTTCCATCCGCGCCTTGTGCTGGTCCATCTCACGGGTCAGTTGGCTATGGTCGCTGGAGTTGCCGTCCAACTGGTGCATCTGGCTCAGTCCCAAGTGATAAAAACGCAGCAGCTTCATGGCGCTCGGATCGCTCTTCTCCACTGCCGCCGTCACCTGGTGCATGACGTTAGTGATACTCATCAGGCTACGCTTGAGCTGCCAACCGTAGACCGCTGGCGCCATCCATTCCTGGGTCCAGAACTTGCCGCGCATCAGCGCCGCTACCAGCAATAACGCGGCAAACACGCCACCCACGTTGAAACGCAGATTGTCACCGCCGGGCTCACCGAACAGCGCCACCGCCGCCGTGGACAGCACCATCGCCAGCACCAGGAACATCAGGGCGATGATCACCGTGCTGCGCCGCGTCTGGCGTCGATAGGTTTCGGCATTCATCGGCTGTATTTCGAACATCGCGGCAGGCTTCCTTGGGTGTGAAAACAAAAAGAGTGCGAGGCATTATCGCCTCCCATAAGGATTTAGCTATGCTGGAGCTCCTTTTCATCCTTTCATCGTCAAACGGGGACATGGCGATACAGCGCAGTTCGTGCCATCTTCATCATGGATACACACTATTCGGATGCCATGCGCCATTGCTGGCGGGTGACATCGTTTTAAGGATCATTGAATGACCCAACGACATGTAATCAACGCCTCGGTCAGCCCTAAAGGCAGCCTGGAAACACTGTCCCAACGTGAAGTACAGCAACTGAGCCAAGCCTCATCCGGAATCACCTACACCCTGTTCCGCCAGTGCGCCCTGGCCATCCTCAATACCGGCGCCCATGTTGATAACGCCAAGACCATTCTGGAAGCCTACAAAGACTTCGAGATCCGCATTCACCAGCAAGACCGTGGCGTACGCCTCGAACTGCTCAACGCCCCGGCCGACGCTTTCGTCGATGGCGAAATGATCGCCAGTACCCGCGAGATGCTCTTCAGCGCCCTGCGCGATATCGTCTACACCGAAAACGAACTCGATGCCTTGAGCATCGACCTGAGCACCTCCCAAGGCATCAGCGACTACGTTTTCCACCTGCTGCGCAACGCCCGCACCCTGCGCCCCGGCGTCGAGCCGAAAATCGTGGTGTGCTGGGGCGGCCATTCGATCAACACCGAAGAGTACAAATACACCAAGAAAGTCGGCCATGAACTCGGCCTGCGCAGCCTGGACATCTGCACCGGTTGCGGCCCGGGCGTGATGAAAGGCCCGATGAAAGGCGCGACCATCGCCCACGCCAAACAGCGCATCCACGGTGGCCGCTACCTCGGCTTGACCGAACCCGGGATCATCGCCGCCGAAGCACCGAACCCGATCGTCAACGAACTGGTGATCCTGCCGGACATCGAGAAACGCCTGGAAGCCTTCGTACGCGTCGGCCACGGCATCATCATTTTCCCGGGCGGCGCGGGCACGGCCGAAGAATTCCTGTACCTGCTCGGTATCCTCATGCACCCGGGCAACGAAGGCCTGCCTTTCCCCGTGGTGCTCACCGGGCCGAAAAGTGCCGCACCGTATCTGGAGCAGCTGCACGCCTTCGTCGGTGCCACCCTCGGTGAAGCCGCGCAGCAGCACTACGAGATCATCATCGACGACCCGATTGAAGTGGCGCGATACATGACTCAAGGCCTCAAAGAGGTCAAACAGTTCCGTCGCGAGCGCAACGACGCGTTCCATTTCAACTGGCTGCTGAAGATCGACGAAGGCTTCCAGCGCCCGTTCGATCCGACCCACGCCAACATGGCCAACCTGCAACTGAGCCGCAACTTGCCGTCCCACGAACTGGCCGCCAACCTGCGCCGCGCGTTCTCCGGCATCGTCGCCGGCAACGTCAAGGACAAGGGCATCCGCCTGATCGAAGAACACGGGCCATATCAGATCCGTGGCGATGCCGCCGTCATGCAGCCGCTGGACAAACTGCTCAAAGCCTTCGTCGCCCAGCACCGGATGAAACTGCCGGGCGGCGCGGAGTATGTGCCGTGTTATCAGGTGGTGGCGTAACAATGTTGATGTGAGCTTTAACATCACCCCTGTGGGAGCGGGCTTGCTCGCGAAGGCGGCGTAACAGTCGACATCTCTGTTGAATGTTAAGCAGCTTTCGCGAGCAAGCCCGCCCCCACACTTTGACAAGAAACCCCGCATGATGCGGGGTTTTAATCGTTCCCACGCTCTGCGTGGGAATGCAGCCGGGACGCTACGCGTCCCTTCCAGAGCCGAACGCAGAGCGTCCGTTGAGGCATTCCCACGCTGGAGCATGGGAACGATCATCCTCGCTAGTCTCGTGGATCGAGGTTATCCAGCACCCGATTCACCGCTAACTCCCCGAGCATGACCACCGATTGAATCCCCAACATCATGTTGCGATGGGTCCATCAATCCAGCGAACTCACTGAGCATCACACTCGCTGACGCCAGGGATTCGCAGGCGTTGACCAGCAGGGTTTCGTTATCGACCTTCGCACCCACATGGTAAATAGTGCTGGGTTTGTGCTTGGTGTCTTTGGGGATGGGCGGCTTGAGGTAATGATCGAGGGCGCGGTCGGCGGCTTCGTTGAGTTTTTTTGAATCGAGGGAATCGTAGGGGGATGTTGGATCGGTTTCCGGCGGGTTGGGTGTGATCTTGAATATAGATGGAACTCCAAATCAGAAAAGAGGAGCCATCACTCTCGCTACCAAACGAAGGGGTGGTGGCCATACGAAGGTTGGTAGACCGGTGACTTGGAGAACCGGCGCGCCCGAAGGCGCCCTGCGCATGGCCACCATAAACGCAGGCCGAAAAGGCTCTGCATCAGGTGCGCTATGCACGCAAGTCAAACCGGGCTACCAAACCCGATCGCTGTTTTTCAGCGACAGGCAAACGATAGTGCCCGGCCTCAAGGCGCACAAGCCGGCGGATTCTGGCGTAGTCGTAGGCAGCGACGCAAGAATGTGTAGCCTGAGTGAGTATCTGGAGATGTCGATTAAACATCGCCTGTTTATCACTTTGGGTTTTGTGGTGGATGGGCTGACTCATTGCAAGAGCCAATGCCAACGACAGCCCCCCTACTGCAGCTTCTCCACACCAAGCCATTTGCAGAATGTTTCATACACAAAATCGTATGCTTGCTCCTCTGTATCAAGCACCGCAAGCTCAGCAGGTTTGTCACACTCTACATAATAAACCTTCCACTTGTCATTCTCTGCAACGACGCACACACAATCGCTGTATCGGATCTCACCCAAAGAATAGCTAGTCGCATTAACACCGATAGCAGAAAGATTAGACAGCAATTGTTCTTTTTTCATTTTGAAAGGTCCTTTAAATACCCATCATCTAAAGACCATTGAACTGAATTTAAAAATAAGGGGACTAAAAATAAGGGGGACAGATTTATTTTCTGACCACTGCGCCCGAAGCAAACAAATAAATCCGTCCCCTTTCCCCCTTTCCCAAACTAAACCTTGAAATCCTCGATTGTTTTACCTTTCTGCTCCAAAACAGAAAACACAAACTCAGCATCCAATTTCAGCAACGACTCAATAACGTCATTTATCTTCCAGCGATGTATCTCTGGGTGATCAATTATTGACACAAGATGCTGCTTAAGAAGAGGAACATACTCAAGAAACCCCTCACGCCCCACAAAGTCAAACACATTATATATTTCAAATGGCATCGTACTTGCCATTAATATTATTTTCGACAACGGAGCATATACTTGAGTCCTGCCCTTCTCTAAATCGCCTCTATCAGCCACGTTTGAAAAATAGCTAATAATTGCCAACAGTATTTGCCTAAAAGTATCATCATAGCCGTGTAGCCTGTGAAGAAAAACGCCTTCGACACCCTCATACCCACTCATGCACTTTTCCAGCGCGATCAAACCTTCATGATACCCCCAACTAGTTAGCAATCTCGCGGCTAAAAAACGCTCCACTTCGTTATTTGCGTGGAGCAGTATATTCATCACACCATCGACTCTGGCGCGAGGGATATCATCAGGATCTAGGTTCGTCGCATCAACGGCATAATCAGCCCCCTTCGGCACACTATAAAGCAGGTCATATATCATGCGATCCATAATGAACACCTATCCCCCATTGGAATTAATATATTTAGCCGGAACACATCCCTTTATTAAACACTCGCCATCCCGCACAGCACTCCCTAAATCTCGCACTGCATTATCCAATGATTCCGCATTTTTCCTGCTTGGGTTTGTAGAGTATCTCACCCGTGCGGCGTCTATCTTTGATTGTAGTTCAGCTGCTACTTCTTGGCTCGTTAAAAACTTAGTATTCGGCAATTCACCCGCATCAATATCCTTCTGCAGCTGTTTCACATCGATTTCGATTTGATTACCACCATAGTCCTTCGGATTCAGCGCTGCTTGTGGATCAGTTGCTGATATGTAGGGTGAGTTCTCTGGATTACTTCCCCTTACATGCGTTTGAACGCTGCCAGTCCCCTCCAAATTTGGAGGAACCAAATCGCCATTCTCATTGATATACGCCTTGGGCTTCCCATTCGCCCCCACGGACAAAGAAAAATCACTATCACTGAAAAATACGGGGACAGATTTATTTTCTGACCACTACGCCCGAAACAAACAAATAAATCCGTCCCCTTTCCCGGACGAGCAGCCTGATTAAAACCAGTAAATATTGTTCCGCAGATCTTTCCCTCTACAATTAACTGGAAAAACACCTTTTGAACCTTAACGCTGTTCTTTACGCATATTGCTGATGACCCGATTCCAGTAGCGCACCGCTTCAAAATGCTGCTGCCTCGTCAACCAGGTTTTGTTCTCAGGACAGGTTGGATCGCCCCCCAGAATGACCGGTGTAATCTCGAACAACTCCATGCCCTTGGGGCGCTCTTGCTTATTCATTTCAGTCTGCCAACCAAGCAAATAAGCTCGGGAGGTCGCGGGCTACCGTGTCAATATACTGCCGATCCATACCTATAAACGGGATGCGCACTATCGGCATAGCTGCATCGTCAGTATCGAAGCCATATCCTTCTCCGCCTCCGCTCGAAGCGAACAAGAAGATGCCTGGGGCATATGTTTCGACCTCATATTCTCGATTGAAGTCGACCAACTCCTCAGCTTTCCAAAAAATAATGTAGTTGTCGCCTATGAAGCCCTCACCACCATTATGCTCCTTGAGAAAGTCGATATAACTCTTAGGAAGTGTCGACAGACCATCAAGAGTTGATGATTCAGCAGGACCATTGAGCTGACCCTCTGTCAAATTATATTTCATCGCTATCTTCCTAGATTTTTCAGAAATTTGTTCCACCTAGGGGTTACCTGCAGTCGATGAACATTGCGAGGCAGAATAATTTTGTTGGTGGGATCGGTCGGACTACCACCAAACTTCACTGGATTGGTTGCATGCACATCCACTGGCTGACCGACAAGCTCTTGTTCTCGGCGGATGTGCTGTTGGCTTTGTTAGCGGCATTTCTGATGGGCATCATATTCCGCTCCCTCCAGCAATCTGAAAGCATTAGGGGACAGACCACGCTTTTGCTTACCATCAAAAAAATCGTGGTCTGTCCCCTATTCCCCCTCAGGGAATGTGTTGGTAATCGGCTCCAAGGTTGTGGTTGTATTCTACTTCCCAGTTGGAATCTTCAGGTCATTTACTAATGGCAGCGTATCAAAGCTTACCCAGTTGGAGGGTGTCCGGGGCAGTTGAAGTAGGCCCTGCGCTTCGGACGGCGTCATATTTTTAATGTTGTCGAATGTAATATAAGTAGGGTTGCGAGGAGAAATTGTTCCTGTTAACGCCTCCTCGACAGCGGGACCTCCGACTGCTCGATAGCCGGTCGCTGGCACAGCAGTTCCTTGTGGTGTGACGTAAAAGTCAGCACTACCCGTAGCCGTGAAAGAACCTTTTGCACCGACTCAGCTCTTCCGTTTGAGGTTATCTCTCCAAGGCACAAGCAGACCTTCCAGTAGAACTCGATCAATGACACCATCATCAATGCTGCCAACATAAGTAGTATCTAATTGAAACTCAAAGGAAAGCCCTTCTCTTTCAGATAAATCTCTAACAGCACTGATCAGCTCCTCTACCTCATCTAAATTTTTCGAATCCATATCAGTAGAAAGTATATTTGGCTGTAAAGCCGAATAAATCTCCAACATCCCACCTACTACTTCCTCCCCCCCTTCGTCTATCTCGTCAACGAAGCTTGGCGGGGATATGTTCCATACTCTTGATGCAGCAAGCTCATTCACAAGCTGCTGCACATCAGATTTAATGGACTGATCCAAATCCTGAGCCACGTAAAAAATTAACTTTTGCTTCGCATGCTCTAGCGGTATGGAATGCATTACTCAACTCCTTTTTTCGGTGGGTATGCCGGAAGAGCTGACCCAGGGCCACCCGGATTATATCTAAACCCTCCTGGCATATGCGCATCCAAATGCCGTGTATCAGGTAGTGGTACCGTAAGTGGCGAACCTTGGATATGGTGCATAGGAATTCTCTCACCCTTTAACCCTGCATCCTCCGGAAAAACCTTAACCCATGCATCGTCGACTTTCGGAGTACGTCCTTTAGCAATAGCGGCCCGATTTTCAGTACTTAAGATTTGGCCATACCCAAGGTCATCCCAATTATCACGCAATGCTCGCCAGTCAGCCGCATTTGTACGAACAACACCTGTCCGAGTCGTACCAGAAGAAACAACAGGCCCGGGTGGCACGACTTCGCTTGTCGCTTTTGCACCACCTGCAAAATAATCAGCAGGCAGATCACAAGGCCCCGTATTGTGTACCCAGGTCTTGAGATTTCCAACGTAAAACGTATGCCCCACATCGACCGTCAGGTTGTAGGTTTTACCCTCGGGCAGGTACAGCTCAAGCGACTCGACTTCGGACGAGGTATTTTCGGTGTCGCCATCAGCCAGTGATTGCAGCAGGTCGCCAGGTTTCAGGTTGATGACTGGAATGAAGTCGCGCTTGGCCGGGACGTAGAAGGGGTGGCTTGGCGTGACCATCAGGGTTTCGCCTTCGGCTTTGCCGTCGCCACGAACGTTTTTGAGCTTTAGGCGATAGATCGGCTGATCCGAACGCTGATGTGTCGCCAGGATGGTAGCGGCGAACGGCTTGCCGCCCTTCTCGGGTTTGCTCCAGACCACATCGCCGACCTTGAGCGATTCAATCGTGCGATCGCCTTGCGGTGTAGAGACTTTTGTTCCTGCGGCGAAGCAGCATGGGCTGTAACCCGCCAACTTTGCCTCGGCTTGGGTAACGAACTGTTCAGTGCTTTTCCCGGCAGCGGTATCTACGCCTTTCCCTGCAACAGACTCGATCCCCCTCCCAGCAATAGCCTCCGCACCTTTGACCGCCAATGCATCTCGCGCTGCCAAGTCCTTGATTGCACTCAGAAGCGTTCCCTTGCCCACCCCACCTATGGGCATAAGCTCAGCAAGTAGCTTGAGATCAATATTCGAATTGACCCCGCCACTCGCCAGAACACGTAACCGATCCATTTGCTCTGCTTGGGTCCCAGCATCGGCACTGAGCGCACCTATTTCCGGAAGCTTCCTGATAGCAATGGAATCCCCGTATTGTTCAGCCCACTTGTCCGGTACTACACCCATACCATCTGGGGCGTTGTTGTAGGTGGAATTGCTCGAAGGATTGAAGAGACGCGAGTCGTTGTACTGCCTGTCCGTAGACTTGAACGCAACGACCTTGTCGCCGTTGGCGACGATGGGGCTCCCATCCGCCCACGTCAAAAGCACCTTCTCGTTCTGCAGTTGAGTGACCACTCCTCGGGCAACACGCAGGTCGTCAGCCAAGTGCTGCCCCTCTGGGTTATTCGGGCTATAGCCGGACAGAATTCCCTGTAGTTCATTGTTGGTCTGCTTATCTACTTCCCCCCCTGCTACGAATGTCAGTAGAGCGTTCCATTCGAAGCCAGATTGGCTTTTGCCAGTTGAGGCATCTAAATTCTCGGCCTCAAGAGCAAGTCTTTTCTCTTCTTGAACGTGCAATTTGCGGTTGTAAGACTGCGCATTCCCGGCGATTTCCGAGCCTAGAGAAACGTCGCCATCAACGCTTGCTGCCGCCAGCAACCCCACCAGTTTGGACGCAGCGTTTACCAACCGGTCGTGCTCTGCGGGATCATCGCCACTGAGTAACGGTGTTTTATCCAAGGTCGCGATAAGCGCCTCATTAGCGCCCGCTGCGATCGCCCCCGTTTTAAAATCGCCACCCATTGCTTCCGAAAGCAACCCACCCACGACAGCATGCAGGGCGGTTTTACTTAGGCCGCTGTCTTGAAGTTTGAAGGCATCGCCAAAATCACCAACACCTGTGAAAGCAGTAGCCTGAAGCACATCGAAGACGCTGCCCTTCATTGCGTCCTTGAAGCTGCCTTGCCCAAGGGCTTCAGAAAGCGTTCCGCGCACCGCTCCGCCCGCCAACTGGATCGTACCGAACCGACCAATAGCCGCCGGATCGTTCCAATGAGGTACTACGCTGGGACCACTCACTTTGTTAGTGATAGGGTCGCTCTGTGCACCAAACCAGTTGCCACTGGCGTAATTCACAAATCCTGCTGAGGCGCCCGCGATCAGCGCTTGTTTCATGCTGTCGCTGCTGAAGGTTTCCTTGAATGCGGCTCCCAGGTTGCCCTTGTTGTTTATCGTGCTGACCACGCCCGTACTGGCAAGGGAGGTCAACGATGCGGTGGCAATGATGTTTCCCAGACCTGCTGCCGTACCTGCGACAGCCGCACTGGTCGTCGTTGCAGCTGTGGCTGCCGTTGCCGCCGCCATCGTCGAGCCGGCGCCTGCAGCACTACCGGCGGCTGCCGCAAGCGTACTGGCGGCACCTGCCGTCAACACCGTTACGACGATGATGATCGCAAGCATCGCCCCCTGACCAAGGCTGGAATGGCTGTATTTGAAGGAATCATGCAACTCCTTCACATGCCGCCAATCCACATCCCCGCGTTTCTCAGCTTCTTTCAACCAAGCCAATTGCGGATCAGCCTTCACCATCACATCAATGGTCTGGCTAACCGTGTTCTGATTAATCTGCTTGATATCAATCTTCAAGCCATCTACGGCCTTGATCGCCAACTGCCCCTGCGCCACCAACTCACTCTGGCGAAGCGTCTCATCGGTATTGCCCTTGCCCTTGGAGCTGGTCCAGGCCAAATCGCTCTTGCTCTTGGTGTGGCTTTCGTCGTGGTAGTCCTTGACGCCCTCAAAAGCGATGGCACCGCCGCTTTCAAGGATCAGGTCTTTGCCACTGTTGAGCTTGGCGACCTGGTAGCGCTGATCGCCGGCACTGGCGAGGGTGAGGCGGCCGCCGGTGTTGATCTCGGTACCGACGTGGGTGATCTGAGTGACTTCATCGCGCTGGGCCTTCTTGGCGCCCCAGTTACCCTTTTCCTTCATGTCATACAGCGTATGCATACTGTTCTGCGCGGCCAGCAGGTTCAGCTTGTTGCCGCTGTACAGATACGCTTCGTTGCCGGCGCTGATCTTGCTGGCGATAAGGTTAATGTCGCGGGCGGACTGAGCGTTGAAGTTGTTGCCCGCGCTCAAGATGCTGGCGATTTGGGTGGTGCGGTCGTTTTCTTCAGTGATGCGTTTTTTGCCGTCCTTGGTTTTGCTGGTGACGTTGTGGATGTCGTCGGCCGAGGTCACGTTGAAGTCCTGGCCGGCCTTGATGGTCAGGTTGTTCCCGGCCTTGACCTGGCTGGCGATGACATTGACGTCGCGGCCCGCATCCACGGTCAGGTTGCCGCCGACGGTAACGGTCGCGGCGAGGTTTTTCACGTCGGTGGTGATGCTCGACTTGTGGCCGCCGTCGCTGAATTCGTGTCTCACGCTGGTGTCGGTTTTGGCCGCCAGGTTGATGTCTCGGCCCGCCGTCAGGGTCGCGTTGCCGCCACTGCTTAAGGCGCCGTGGTTGGTCAGGTCGCGGCCGGCCGCAACGGCCAGGTTTTCCCGGGCGCTGATGCTGCTGCCCGCATCGGTCAGGGTGCGCATGCCGGCGCCGTCACGAACCTGGATCGCGGTGCGGTCGTTGATGATGTCGCCCTTGAGCGCGACAAGGCTGACTTGGCTGGCGCGGATCTCGCCGGCCATGGCGTTGCGAATGCTGTCTTGCGCCAGTATTTGCAGGTCGTTGCCAGCCTCGACCAGCCCGCCCTGGTAGACGCTGCCGGCGCTTTGGACGTTGAGGTTGTTGCTGGCGCGCAGCGTGCCGACGTTGACCAGATCGCCGCCGGTGAACAGGTTCAAGTCTCGGCCCTGGATCAGGCTGCTGCCGCGTACGTTGCGGGTATCTGCCTGGGCCAGGTACAGCACTGGCACGAGGACTTTTTGCCCGTCGACGATGCGGTTTTCCATCCAGACGATGTCATGGGTCAGCGCACTGACCTGCTCGCCCGTTAACGAGACGCCAAGGCTCAGGCGCAGTGCGTCTTTGCTGGCGAGGGCGTTATCCATCAGGTAGCGGTATTGGTCGTAATCGCTGGTCAAACCGCCGGCGAGAAAACGCTGGCCGGTTTTCGCCAGCACCGCATCGCGAATCAGGCGCTGCTCGTACAGGCCATCGCCGAGTCGACGCCAAGTGGCGTCGGCGTTGACGTTCAACTGCTTGAGCAGGTAGTCCGAACCAAAGAACTGCGACAGGTTCGCGAGGTTCGGGTTGGTCTCGATCAGATAGCGGCTTGTCGGGTCGGGGTTCTTGATGAACAACCCGTAATCGCCCTTGGGCGTTTGGAAATTCGGCCCGGCCGTCGGGTCCACTGAGGTGAACGGTAGCCCGCTGTAATCCACCGGTTTGAAGACGGTCTGTACGCTGCCATCCGCCGCGATACGCTCGATGGGCTGCACAGCGGCAGGCGTCACGGCGGCGGCACCGCTCGCCTGCGGGTTGATGTTGATATTGACCTCGCCAACCCCGACGCCGGTCTGGTCGTTGCCCAGCGTACCGGTCAGTTGTTCGAGCGTGTTCTGGTGCAGCGTTCCGTTTTGCACGGTACGCGTGACGTTGAGGTTGACGGTGGCGCCGGCCTGAATCGTGGCGGCGTAGGTCGGCTCAGGGTTGTCGGTCCAGACGGTGACGTTGCTTTGCTCCCGGAAGCGGCTGTCGCTGGAGCGCGATGTCAGCAGCTCGAAGCGAGCGTCGTCGTAGTTGCCGGCGGCAACGGCCGCGTTGAAGGCCGGGACGTCGGTGAACTCCATCTGGTCCCAGTAACCGGTGGAAATGCGCCCCGGCGTACCGATCTTGATGGTGTTCTGCCCGGTGCGGGTGGACGCGCCCTGGTTGAGCAGGTCATCGGCAATGATGGTCAGATTGTTGTTGGCGGCCAGCAAGCTGTAGCGATTCTGCACGCTTGAGGCCTGGATATTGAGGTCTTTGCCTGCAACCAGGCGCGCCGAAGCAGAGTCCTTGATGGCGCGCTCGATGAATGTTTGGCCGATGGTGATCTGGCCGCGCTTGAAGGAGTCATGCCCGCCACAGTGTTGGCCGCACGCCCACCTCAAGGTGCCGCTTACCCGTTGTTGTTCCAGCTCGAATTCGGCCTTGGCGTTTTCCAGCGAGACGGCGTGAAGGCTAATGTTGCCTTGGCTTTCGACGGTCCCGGAGAGGTTTCTGAAGCTTTGCGCGGCGGCGCCGTCAGTGCCGGCGAAGCTTAGATTGCTGGCGCTGTAAAGGTCGCCATACCAGTTGAGCAGGCTACTGGCGCGCAGGGTCATGTCGCCGCCGCTGAACAGCAATGTATCGGCACCGTTGGTGATGCCGCCGGTGGCGGTGAGGTCGACTTTGCCTTGGGCACCCAGTGTGCCGTGGTTGTCGATTTGCGCTGCGTCGATGCGCAGGTTCTGGCGGGCAGTCAGGTAACCGAGGTTATCCAGCGTACCGCTCAGGTTGAGGCGTGTGTCGGTTCCGGCCCCCATGCGTCCGCCGTTCTGGCGGACGTCATGGGCGGTGATAGTCAGCATTTTTTGCGCGGATAATCGACCGCTGTTGAACAGATCACCCGTAAGGTTCAGCGTGAGGTCGCCATCGCTGAGCAGCTCGCCGCCGTTGCTCAGGCTGCCAAGGTTGAGCACCAGTGCGGTGCTGCTGGCCAGGCGATCGCCAGACTGTAGAGTCAGCGAATCGTTGGTGTAAGTCAGGGCCTCGTTGAGCTGTGCACGCCCCAGCCCATCCACCGCGCCAAAGTTCCAGTCGCCGCTGCCCAGGCCGGTGATATCACCACCGGCACCGGTCAGGCTATCGAGGTGCAGGGTAAATAACCCGGTGTTGGCGTGTTCGAGGGTCCCGGTACGGTTATCCAGCGTGCTGGATTTGAAACTGAACGACGAGTTACCGACCTCGATGGTGCCGTTGTGGTTATTGACTGTGTCGCTGAAATCGAGCGTGCTGATGTCGTCTGTCGAGACGCGAAGAGTACTGACGTTGTTGCCCAGAGCACGGATTCGTCCCGAAGCGCTGTTGTCCAGCGTGCCGCCCTGGAGTGCAAGCCAGGTGTTGGATTCGATCAGGCCACCCTGGTTGGTCAGTTGGTCGGCCGTCAGGTCAACGGTGTTGCCACTGAGCTGTCCACCGCTGTTGTCCAGCGTGGAGCCTTTGAACACCAGCGCGGTCTTGGCGAAGAGTTTGCCGGCGCGGCTGGTCAATGAATCGACGGTCAGCTTCAGTTCGCCCGCCAGGCTGGCGATCATGCCGGCCTTGGTGCCGTCGCTGCTGTTATCGAGACTGCCGGCGGTCACCTCGACGGTGTCGCCCTGGATCGTGCCGCCAAGGTTGCCGATGCTGCCCTTGCCGAGCTTCAGGCTGGCAAGCCCACCGTCGGCGAGAATAACGCCGCCGCTGTTGTCCAGTCGGTTCCCGCTGTAGGTCAACCCACCGGAGCCTGCGACCAGTTGCCCCTTCTGACCGTTGAGCAAAGTGGTCGCCTGAAGGTCCAGTCGCTGGCCGCGAATCGTGCCGCCCTGGTTATCGATCAGGCTCGCGCCGGTGACGGTGACCGTGCTGTTACCGGCATCGATCACACCGGTCAGGTTGCTCAACACGTTGCTGACATTCAGGACAACGTCGCCGCCATTACTGACCAGCGCGCCCTTGCCGTTGTTGATCAGGCGTTGAGTATCGACCTGAATGTTTTTACCGAGCACTGTGCCTGCGCTGTTGTCCAGCCAGCCACCTTGCAGCAAAAGGCCGCCGTCGCTCTGAATGCGCCCTTTGTTATTGAGCAGCTGCGCCTTGATGGCCGCCGGATCGAAGATCAGCCTCATGCCCTGGGCGCCTGCCGCCAGCAGCCCCGCGTTGCTGTTGTCGAGCCCCGAGGCGTTCAGATCAATGCGCTCACCGACGATTTTCCCGCCGCGGTTATCGACCTGCCCACCCGGCGCGCGAATGCTGACCTTGGCCCCCAGCACGCTGCCGAGCTGGTTATCGAGGCTCGAGGCTTTCAGATCGAGGTCACCGTTGACCGCCAGCAGCCTGCCGCCCCGGTTGATGACCTCCTTGCCCGTGACTGAAAGCTGGTTTTGCGCCTGGAGCGTGCCCGACGTGTTGTCGAACCTGCCGCGGGTGTTCACCTGCGCATTACCGGCGCTGGCAGAAAGCAGGCCGGCGCGATTATCAAGCGTATCGGTATCGATGATCAGGCCATCGGCGCCGATTTGCCCGTCACGGTTATTCAGTTGGCGGGAGGTGATGGTCAGGCTGCCGCCCAGCACTTGGATCAAGCCTTCGCGGTTGTCCAGGCTGTCGAGTTGCAAGGTGGCCGCCTGCCCCGCGCCAAAGCGGATCACCCCTGCCAGATTGACGATGGCCGGCGTGTTGATCACCAGCGACCGATCACCGACGATGCGCGCGGCAACGCCCTGGTTGGTCACCCGGGCGCTGGTCAGATCGACCGCCGCGCCCTGAACCACGCCCTGATTGGTCAGGTCTTTGCTCGCACGGATGCTCAACGCGCGACTGGCTTCGAGGCTGCCACTGTTGGTCACGGAGGGGCTGGTGATGCTCAGGTCGCCCGTGGTGTTGCGGCTGTTGTCGGCTTCGATGCCGGCGGCAATCACACCGGAGTTAGTGAGTTTGTTGGCATTGATGTCGATGCGATCGCGGGCGGCCAGGCTCTGCCGGTTGACCAGCTCGCCGGGCGTACGCACATCGACGCTGCCGGCGTAAGCCTTGCCGGTCATCTCGACACTTTGCGCGTTGACCCGCAAGGCACCTTGGGCCGATGCCTGCGCCATGCTCAGATGGCCGCCGGCATCGATTTGAATATCGCCGGCACTGGCGGCCATGTTGCCCGCCAGCTTGACTCCGACACCCTGCTCGGTGCCCACCAGTTTGATGGTGTTGGCATACATCCCGCCCAGTGCCGCCGCATCGATTGCCAGTTGCGGCTTGTTAGCATCACGGGCCGCGCGGGGCGTGGTCGCCAGGCTGTCGGCGTTGACATTGTTGGCACCGGTGATGACGTTCAACTGCCGGGCATAAATGTTGGCGTTGATCTTGGCCGAACGGGTAATCAGGTCGAATTGATCAATGTTGGCCGCGTCAAGCCCCATGCCATCGATGGTGATGCTGCCGCCATCGACTTCGAAGTGATCAAGCTTGCCGGTGCCGTCGAGTACAGGTTTGCCGGTACTGAGGGTCACGCGCGGCGTGTTGATGAAACCGCAACCGTTACAGCTCACGCCGTAGGGGTTGGCGACAATGACCCGCGCTGACCGGCCCGCCACTTCGGTGTAGCCGTTGAGCTGGCTGGGGTTGCCGCCGTTGACTTCGTTGAGGATGGTACTGGCGGCCCGCCCACCGAGCTGGCTGTTGCCCAGGATGTGGCCACCCAGTTGGGTGTTCTGCACCGCGTTGGTCGCGTTGTTGAGGATCACGCCCTGGCGACCGACGTTGTAATCCTTGAACTGATTGTGCGAGAGCCCGGCGCCGTTGGGCGCGGCAATATTGATCACCGGTACGCCGTTGCCGGCCTGCCCGATGCCGGTCTGGGTGCCGCCACTGATGGCGATGCCCTCGGCCTGGGCCCAGATCGGCTGCCAGAACATGACGTTCGCCAGCAGCAAGGCCAGCAAGCGTTTGGGCATACCCAGGAAGTGCGTGCGAGGGGCCACGGCAGCTGAAGGCTGGCGAGACAGAAAGGCAAGCTGGTGAACGTCCATATTCAAAAATCCTGACGCGATGACAAATCAATTAAAGAAACAGGTCGACCTGGAAATAGATCGGCGCCTCGCGCTCGGTGAGCACGGAGGGGCGTTCCAGCGAATGGGCGAATGTCACGCGGGTGGCGAGGTACTTGCCACGGGCAAAGAACTCCAGCGAGTTGCTGGACATTCGGCCATGTACTTCGCTGTTGTATCGGTCATTGCTGATGACGCCTTGGTCATAACCGACACTGGTGCCGTATTCGCTCAGTGCCGGGCGCAGCCAATCGGCAGTCACCGGGCGGGTCCAGCGCAGCTCATTACGCCAGTAGCCGCCGCTGTCCCCGGATAAAAACTGGTCTTTGTAGCCACGCACCGATGAGCTGCCACCCAGGCTGATGCGTTGCGGGCTGAACAACACGTCTTCACTGCGCTGGCCCGTGGCGAGGCTGCTGAACGTGAAGGACTCTCCCAGCCAGTTGAACGGCAACAGGTAACTGGCCGTGGCGGTGTACTTTCGATAACGGGCGTTGGCGGTAAGGTTGCCGGCCTCATCACGACGCTGGTCGTTGCCCTGCGCATCCAGCGCGCCGATGCCCTGCTGCATGCCCAGGTCCAGGTTGACGAACGAATGGCCGATACGCCGGCCATGGTTGATCCCCAACTGGGCTTCGGTAATGCGCTGGCTGCTGATATCCAGACGGCTGTCTTCGATGTAGTTGTTGGTGCGCAGGTGAGCGAAACCGGCATTGATCGACGTTTTGCTCACCGCATCGCGATGGACGAGGCGCTCGGCGCGCAATTGATGATTCTCGCTGTCGCCGCTCTGGCTGAAGTTGAAACCATTGCCTTGGGCCTGGGAGCGGTATTCGCTCTGGCTGTAGGTATAACTGAAGTTCCACCAGCCCCAAGGCACGTTGTAATAGAACATCGAGTTTTTCGAGGTTTTCTGATGATCGCTCAACGCATCATGGCCGCCGCGTAACATCAACTGGTCGGCCAGCCCCAGCGGGCTGTCCCACTCAAAGCCTGCGCCCCACTGCTGTTCACCGGTGCTTTTCTGACCGTCGTTGTTACGCGACAGGCTGGCACGCCAGGGCTTTTGCGGGTTGTTCCTGACCAGCACGCTGCTGCCGCCAACCTGAACGCCGGGGGTCAGCTCCATTTGCGCCTGGTTGGAGGGCAAGCGGTTCAACTGATCCACCAGTTGTTCTATTTCACGAAGATTGAGCAATTCGCCCGTTTTACCGGGGAAGGTCATGGACAGTTCCCGATCCGAAATATGGCTGTCGTCGGCGCCCTTCAAACCCTCGAGTTTGCCCTCAACTACAAACACACTTAAGTGGCCGCTGGAGAGGTCTTGCTGCGGCAAGTAAGCGCGGCTGGTGATCATGCCCTTGCCGATGTAATGGTCGGTGATGACCTTGAGCAATTCGTTGAGTTGCGAGACGCCCAGGCATTGACCGATATAAGGCTTGAGCAAGCGCTCGCGGTCGGCAGCGGACAGACTGTCGGCGCCCTTGAGTTCGATGTCTTTGATAGGAAAGCAACGTGTATCCACCGGGGCGGCCGGTGTTGCGGGCAATGTTGGCTTGCCCGGCAATGCCTTGAGTTCTTCGAGCCGACGCTGCTGTTCTTCGATCAGGCGATTCTGGCGATCGCGAATCAGGTCCTGGTCACCCGGCGTTGACGGGCTGGCGCCATTGGCACTGTTCTGTGTGCCCAAGCCAAGCAATAGGGCGCAAAGCACCGGCCACATCCGTGGGGAGATAAACATAACGCTCCATCGTTAATAAGTGCTGAGGGGGCAAATTGCCCGCAGAGGCAGGGTCGTAGTTCCCCTGAAACTGATGCCAGAAATACTGGCTAAATGACGCCAGCTATCACGGACGTGAAACAGACCACACACATTTTGAAAAATTCAGCCGACAAGAAAATTATTATTAATTGTGTCAGACCGACCTACCGAGCGATGCGCCGGGAATGTAGGAGCGGGCTTGCCCGCGATATAGGTAGTCCGCTCGCGAAGAGGGTGTATCAGGCAATATCTATGTCGATTGAAAGTCCTTGTCGCGAGCAAGCTCGCAGAGCCGTGCCGCCAGCGCCTTGGCCTGGCTTGCCACGTCGGTCACCGCCGTGCTTTCCCACCACATCCCGCGCAACGGCGGGCCCATGGCGAACAAACGGCTGGCGACCTGCCCATCGGCACCTGGAACCGCGCCGTCAACCGCTGCCGCAATCCCCAGCGCCAATGGCCCCGGACGCACCAGACCGCGCGCTAACAGCTGCTGCGGTAACGGCCGCGCCACCCGCCGCCAGTCGTACTCGATGCCGCTGGAGTTGATCAACGCCGCGCCGCTGATGACGCAAGTCTGTGCCTCGCCACGGCGCCGAATGCGAATACTGACCTCCCCGTTCAACGAAGGCTCCAGCCCTTTGAACGATGCGGCCTGAATCCGCAACCGCCCTTCTCCGTGCAACCGCGCCACCAACTCGGCACTCAATGGCGGCGAGCGATGGTGATGGCTTTCCCACCACGGCCGCACATGGCGCACAAACTGCCGACGCTGCACATCCGTCGCCTGACTCCATAACCGCCCGATGTGCGCCCGCACGGTATCCAGTGGTGCTTGCCAGTCGATGCCTTGTTCGATGGCATTGCGACACTGCCGGCGCAGTTCGCGCATCAACTGGCGCGGCGTTCGAATGCCGTGGTCCTCGGCCAGAAAATCCACCCACGTCGGCGGTTGCCGACGCACATGCGGCAGCAGGCCATGACGGGAAAACACTTCAATCGGCCCGCGATGCCCGGCTTGCTCCAGCGACACCACGGCATCGACCATGGTCAGGCCCGAGCCGATGACCAGCACCGTCGACTGCGGATCGAGCTGACGCATGGCGGCCACATCCCATGGATCGAGCGCCGCTGCGTTCAGGCCGCTGGATTCGGTTTGCGGCGTGCGGGCGGCTGCAAACATTCCCGTGGCCAACACCGCATAAGCACCTTGCAAGCGTTGCCCGTCATTCAAACTCAACTGTACTGAATCGTCACAGGTTTGCAGGTCGACCACCTCGGCTCGCACATGCTCGACACTCGAACCATTCAATGCGCCCAACGCTTGCGCCTCGGCCAGACGCTGCTGCACGTACAACCCGAAAATCCCCCGAGGTGGGAACAGTTCACTGACCGGTACATGTTGCTGATCCGACTCCGGCCAGCCGCCAGCGGCAATGTACTCCGTCAGCCATTGCGTCAGGTCGTCGGCATTGTCCGGGTCGACACTCATGCGCGCCGCATTGCCGTTAAGCGTATGGCCGAGCTCGACCGCGCTGTAGGCTTCGCCCCGACCAAGTTCGACCCGGGGTTCGATCACCAGCACCTGGCGCTTGCCCGGCAAACGCAACAACTGCGCCGCCAGCATCGTGCCGCTGAGGCCGCCGCCGATGATCAGGATGTCCGCGTGGCGGAGAATGTCAGTCGCCTGTCCGTGTGAGGTGTCAGTCATGGCGTTCTCATTGGTTGATAGTTACCTGTCCCGAGCCGATTCCGGTATTTATCCAATGTTGGCCGCTAAACAGTCAAATCACCACGTTACGCACAAATCGAGCCGCCACTTCCCCATCATTGCGATAGGAATGCGGCTGGTTGCTGGCGAACATGAAGAACTCGCCGGCAGCGATTTTCTGCGGTTGACCGCCGAGCATCAGGGTCAGGCAACCTTCGAATACATAAAGCTGTTCGCTGTAACCTTCGGCATCCGGCTCAGACGGGTAATGCTCACCCGGTTCCAGGCGCCACTCCCACAGTTCTACTTCGCGGGTGGCGGTGGCTTTCGACAATAGCACCGCCTTACTGCCGGGGATGGTGCCGGCCCAGGCCAATTCGTTGATGCGGCTCGGGTCACGGGCATCGGGAGCCTGGATCAGATCGCTGAAGGCTACGTCCAGTGCTTCGGCAACGCGGTCGAGGGTGGTCAGGCTGACATTCTTCTCGCCGGCCTCGATGGCCACCAGCATCCGACGGCTGACTCCGGACTTTTCGGCCAGGGCTGTCTGGCTCATATCGGCTGCGTGGCGCAGACGTCGGACATTCTGACTGACGTGCTGGAGGACCGACGCCCGTTGGGTGGAATCTTTGTGCACTATATTGCTCACTGAGTGGTGTTGCGCAGTATACTGCCCAACTTCCGGCGCATTGTGCGTCTCCCTCAGGTAGCGCGCAAGGTCATGACGTCGGTGAACTCCTCCCCTGCTTCCTCCCGTTTCTCACGGTTCAGCAAAGCTGAATGCGTGCTGGTGCTGATCACCATGATCTGGGGCGGGACCTTTTTGCTGGTCCAGCATGCAATGACCGTCAGCGGGCCAATGTTTTTCGTCGGTCTGCGTTTTGCCGCCGCGGCGGGCCTCGTGGCGCTGTTCTCCTGGCGTCATCTGCGCGAACTGACCCTGTTCGAACTCAAGGCCGGGGCGTTTATCGGCGTGGCGATCATGCTCGGTTATGGCCTGCAGACCGTGGGTTTGCAGAGCATCCCCAGCAGTCAGTCGGCGTTTATTACCGCACTGTATGTGCCGTTCGTGCCGTTGCTGCAATGGCTGGTGCTGGGTCGGCGTCCGGGATTGATGCCGAGCATCGGGATCATGCTGGCCTTTACCGGGTTGATGTTGCTGTCGGGACCTGCCGGCGCTTCGTTCAATTTCAGCCCCGGTGAAATCGCCACATTGATCAGCGCCGTGGCGATTGCGGCGGAGATCATTCTGATCAGCACCTATGCCGGCCAGGTCGATGTACGCCGGGTGACGGTGGTGCAGCTGGCAGTGACTTCGGTGCTGGCGTTTCTGATGGTGGTGCCGACTCAGGAAGTGATTCCGGGATTCTCCTGGTTGCTGTTGTGCAGTGCATTGGGCCTGGGCGCGGCGAGTGCGGCGATTCAGGTGGCGATGAACTGGGCGCAGAAGAGTGTGTCGCCGACGCGGGCGACGTTGATCTACGCCGGGGAACCGGTGTGGGCCGGGATTGTCGGGCGGATTGCCGGAGAGCGGTTGCCGGCGATTGCGTTGGTCGGGGCGGGGTTGATTGTGGTGGCGGTGATTGTCAGTGAGTTGAAGACCAAGGGTAAGGTGGTTCTTGAGGTTGAGGACGATCTGGATCGCGAAGCCGAGCACTGATCGTTCCCACGCTCTGCGTGGGAACGCAGCCCGGGACGCTCCGCGTCCCAAGAGCGGCAGAGCGTCCATTGAGGCATTCCCACCCAGAGCGTGGGAACGATAAGCAGGAATTTTCCGCTTACCTTGTAGGATTCTGCGACAGCTTGGCGTTTGGTGATCCGGAAGCTGGCACGTATGATGCCTCACAAACTTCCGCAGATTAGAAGCCTATGTCCCTGATAGTTCTACTGCTTCTGCCTTTCATTGGCAGCTGTCTGGCAGCGATGCTGCCGCACAACGCGCGTAATACCGAATCGCTGTTGGCTGGCCTGGTCGCCCTGATCGGCACCGTCCAGGTCGCCCTCTTGTACCCGCAAATCGCCCATGGCGGCGTGATCCGCGAAGAGTTCTTCTGGTTACCCAGCCTGGGCTTGAACTTCGTTCTGCGCATGGACGGTTTTGCCTGGCTGTTCTCGATGCTGGTGCTGGGCATCGGCACGCTGGTTTCTCTGTACGCCCGTTATTACATGTCGCCAGACGATCCGGTGCCGCGTTTCTTCGCGTTTTTCCTGGCGTTCATGGGCGCCATGCTGGGGTTGGTGATCTCCGGCAACCTGATCCAGATCGTGTTTTTCTGGGAGCTGACCAGCCTCTTCTCATTCCTGTTCATCGGTTACTGGCACCACCGCGCCGATGCGCGACGTGGCGCCTACATGGCATTGATGGTTACCGGCGCCGGCGGCTTGTGTTTGCTGGCGGGAGTCATGTTGCTCGGCCATGTGGTCGGCAGCTATGACCTGGACAAGGTCCTGGCCGCCGGCGATCTGATTCGCGCACATGCCCTCTACCCTATTCTGCTTCCCCTGATCCTGATCGGTGCCCTGAGCAAAAGTGCGCAATTCCCCTTCCATTTCTGGCTGCCCCACGCCATGGCGGCGCCGACACCGGTTTCGGCGTATCTGCACTCGGCGACTATGGTCAAGGCCGGGGTCTTCCTGCTCGCGCGCCTGTGGCCGTCGCTGTCCGGCAGTGAAGAATGGTTCTACATCGTCAGCGGGGCCGGCGCCTGCACCCTGTTGCTCGGCGCTTACTGCGCGATGTTTCAGAATGACCTCAAGGGCCTGCTGGCCTACTCGACCATCAGCCATCTGGGCCTGATCACCCTGCTGCTGGGCCTGAACAGTCCGCTGGCCGCCGTGGCCGCGGTGTTCCACATTCTCAACCACGCCACGTTCAAGGCCTCGCTGTTCATGGCTGCCGGGATCATCGACCACGAAAGCGGCACCCGGGACATTCGCAAACTCAGCGGCCTGATCAAACTGATCCCGTTCACCGCCACCTTGGCCATGGTCGCCAGCGCCTCGATGGCCGGCGTGCCGCTGCTCAACGGTTTTCTGTCGAAAGAGATGTTCTTCGCCGAAACAGTGTTCATCAACGCCACGGCCTGGATCGAGATGACCTTGCCGATCGTCGCGACTATCGCCGGGACGTTCAGCGTGGCCTACTCCCTGCGCTTCACTGTCGATGTGTTCTTCGGCCCGACCGCCACCGACCTGCCGCACACCCCGCACGAGCCGCCACGCTGGATGCGCGCGCCGGTGGAATTGCTGGTGTTCACCTGTCTGGTGGTGGGGATCTTCCCCGCTCAAGTGGTCGGCCCGTTGCTCGCGGCGGCGGCATTGCCGGTGGTGGGCGGCACGCTGCCCGAGTACAGCCTGGCGATCTGGCACGGCTGGAACGCGCCGATGATCATGAGTCTGATCGCCATGTCCTGCGGCGTTGTGCTTTATCTGCTGCTGCGTAATCAGCTCAAGCGCGGGCGCTTCGACCACCCACCCATCATTGGCCGGTTCAATGGCAAGCGTCTGTTCGAGCGCAGCCTGGTGATCATGATGCGCCTGGCTCGACGTCTGGAGCGACTGATCAATACCCGGCGCCTGCAAACCCAGCTGTTTCTGGTGGTACTCGCCGCGGTGCTGGCCGGGTTGATTCCGATGCTGCACAGCAGCCTGAGCTGGGGCGACCGGCCGAAAATCCAGGGCTCGATCGTATTCGTGACCCTCTGGCTGCTGGCAATTGCCTGTGCCCTCGGTGCGGCGTGGCAAGCCAAGTATCACCGACTCGCGGCCCTGACCATGGTCAGCGTCTGCGGCCTGATGACCTGCGTGACCTTCGTCTGGTTCTCTGCACCGGACCTGGCCCTGACGCAACTGGTGGTCGAAGTAGTGACCACGGTGTTGATCCTCCTCGGTCTGCGCTGGCTGCCGCGACGGATCGAAGAGGTGTCGCCTTTGCCGAGCAGTCTGCGCAAGGCGCGAGTGCGAAGGGTTCGCGACCTGGCACTATCGATCACGGTCGGTGGCGGCATGGCGCTGCTGTCCTACGCGATGCTGACCCGCCAGACGCCCAACGACATTTCCTCGTTCTACCTCAGTCGCGCCCTGCCCGAAGGCGGCGGCAGCAACGTGGTCAACGTGATGCTGGTGGACTTCCGTGGTTTCGACACCCTCGGCGAAATCACCGTGCTGGTGGCGGTGGCCCTGGCCGTGTTCGCCCTGCTGCGACGCTTCCGCCCGCCGAAAGAAAGTCTGCAACTACCGGCCCAACAGCGCTTGCTGGCGCCCGACGTGGTCACCGACCTGGTCAACCCGCGGCACGCCAGCGACACCGCGCTCGGCTTCATGATGGTGCCAGCGGTGCTGGTTCGTCTGCTGCTGCCGATTGCTTTTGTGGTGTCGGTCTACCTGTTCATGCGCGGGCACAATCAACCCGGTGGCGGTTTCGTCGCCGGTCTGGTGATGTCGGTGGCGTTCATCCTGCAATACATGGTCGCCGGCACCCAGTGGGTCGAGGCGCAAATGAGCCTGCGACCGCTGCGCTGGATGGGCACCGGGCTGCTGTTCGCCACGGTCACCGGGCTCGGGGCGATGGCGGCCGGGTATCCATTCCTTACCACTCACACCTGGCATTTCACCCTGCCGCTGCTGGGCGACATTCACATCGCCAGCGCGCTGTTTTTCGACATTGGTGTGTACGCCGTGGTGGTCGGTTCGACCCTGTTGATCCTCACCGCCCTCGCCCACCAATCGGTACGCGGTCATAAAACCAGCGCGCAACCCAAGCCCATGGCCAAAGCGGCTATCACGCAAGGAGCCATCTGATGGAAGAAGTCATCGCAATCGCCATCGGTGTGCTGGCCGCGTCCGGCGTGTGGCTGGTGTTGCGGCCACGGACGTTCCAGGTGGTCATGGGCCTTTGCCTGCTGTCCTACGGCGTCAACCTGTTCATCTTCAGCATGGGCAGCCTGTTCATCGGCAAGGAGCCGAACATCAAGGACGGCGTGCCTCAGGATTTGCTGCACTACACCGACCCGCTGCCGCAAGCGTTGGTGCTGACCGCGATCGTCATCAGCTTCGCCATGACCGCGCTGTTCCTGGTGGTGCTGCTCGCCTCCCGGGGCCTGACCGGTACCGACCATGTGGATGGCCGGGAGCCTAAAGAATGAATCCGATGGCGCACCTGATCGCTGCACCGATTCTGCTACCGCTGCTGACCGCCGCGGTGATGCTGATGCTCGGCGAGAAACACCGCCCGTTAAAGGCCAAAATCAATCTGTTCTCCAGCCTGCTGGGGTTGGGCATTGCCGTGATGTTGCTGCAATGGACCCAAACCACCGGCGTGCCCGGCTCCATCGGTGTGTACCTGCCGGGCAACTGGCAGGTGCCGTTCGGTATTGTGCTGGTGGTCGATCGTCTGTCGGCGCTGATGCTGGTGCTGACCGGGATCATCGGCGTCAGCGCGTTGCTGTTCGCCATGGCCCGCTGGGACGGTGCAGGCTCGAGTTTCCATGCGCTGTTCCAGATTCAGTTGATGGGCCTGTATGGCGCCTTCCTGACGGCAGACCTGTTCAACCTGTTCGTATTCTTCGAAGTGCTTCTGGCCGCCTCTTACGGGCTGATGCTGCACGGTTCGGGCCGGGCGCGGGTGTCGTCGGGGCTGCATTACATCTCGATCAATCTGCTGGCCTCGTCGCTGTTTCTGATTGGCGCGGCGCTGATCTACGGCGTTACCGGTACGCTGAACATGGCCGACCTGGCGCTGAAAATTCCGTTGGTGCCGGAAGCCGATCGCGGTTTGCTGCATGCCGGCGCGGCCATTCTGGCAGTGGCGTTCCTGGCCAAGGCCGGGATGTGGCCGCTGAACTTTTGGCTGGTGCCAGCCTATTCCGCGGCCAGCGCGCCAGTAGCGGCGATGTTCGCGATCATGACCAAGGTCGGTGTCTACACCTTGCTACGCTTGTGGACGCTGCTGTTCTCCGGGCAGGCCGGGGCATCCGCGTACTTCGGCGGCGACTGGCTGATTTACGGTGGCATGGCGACCATCGTCTGCGCCGCCGTGGCGATCCTCGCCGCGCAACGCCTGGAACGCATGGCCAGCCTGAGCATTCTGGTGTCGGCCGGCATTCTGTTGTCGGCCATCGGTTTCGCCCAGCCGAACCTGATCGGCGCGGCGTTGTTCTATCTGGTCAGCTCGACCCTGGCCTTGAGCGCACTGTTCTTACTGGCCGAATTGATCGAACGCTCGCGCTCGGCCAACGAAATGCCACTGTTCGATGACGGCGAGCTGCTTCCACGCCCCCTGGAATCCTTGCAGCCGCCCAAAGGCTTCAACCTCGATGACGACCGCAAAGCCGTGGTCGGCCAAGTGATCCCCTGGACCATGGCCTTCCTCGGTTTGAGCTTCATCGCCTGCGCCCTGCTGATCATCGGCATGCCGCCACTTTCCGGGTTTATCGGCAAACTCGGTCTGCTCAGCGCTTTGCTCAATCCGCTGGGCCTGGGCAATGGCAGCGACGAACCGATATCGAACGGCGCGTGGGGTTTGCTCGTCCTGTTGATCTTGTCCGGACTGGCCTCGCTGATCGCTTTCTCGCGTTTGGGCATCCAGCGTTTCTGGACCCCGCAAGAGCTGCCGTCGCCCTTGCTGCGACGCCTGGAATGCGTGCCGATCGTCATTCTGCTGGGGCTGAGCATTGCGTTGACGTTCAAGGCTGAACCGCTGCTGCGCTACACCCAGGCCGCCGCTCAAGCGTTGAATAACCCGCAGCAATACGTGATGGCGGTGCTCGGCACTCGTGTGATTCCAGGCCCGCAAGCCAAGACGGCGCTGCTGGAGGTGCAACCATGAAGCGTCTGTTTCCTGCTCCGTGGCTGTCGCTGGCGTTGTGGCTGCTGTGGCTGGTGTTGAACCTGTCGATGAGCCCCGGCAATCTATTGCTGGGCGCCATGCTGGGGTTCTGCGCACCGTTGATGATGCGCAAGCTGCGACCGCTGCCGATCCGCATTCGTCGTCCTGGGGTGATCCTGCGTTTGTTCTTGCTGGTCGGGCGTGACGTACTTGTGTCCAACCTCGCCGTGGCTTGGGGCGTGCTCAACGCGGGCCGTCGTGCGCCTCGCTCGCGGTTCATCAAGGTGCCGCTGGACTTGCGCGATGCCAACGGCCTGGCCGCGTTGTCGATTATTTGCACGGTGGTCCCCGGCACAGTCTGGTCGGAACTGGCGCTGGATCGCAGCATTCTGTTGCTGCACGTTTTCGATCTGGATGACGAAAGCCAATTCATCCGGCACTTCAAGACGACCTATGAGCGCCCCTTGATGGAGATCTTCGAATGAGCGTATTGCTGTCGAACGCGATCCTGCTGAGCCTGTTCCTTTTTTCGATGGCGATGATTCTGACCCTGATCCGCCTGTTCAAGGGCCCGTCGGCTCAGGACCGGGTTCTGGCCCTGGATTACTTGTACATCGTCGCCATGCTGATGATGCTCGCGCTGGGCATTCGTTATGCCAGTGACACTTACTTCGAGGCGGCGCTGCTGATCGCTCTGTTTGGCTTCGTCGGCTCGTTTGCCCTGGCCAAATTCCTGTTGCGTGGCGAGGTGATCGAATGAGTGCTGAATTGTCTCTTTGGGTGGAAGTACCGGTAGCGATTCTGCTGGTGCTCGGCAGCCTGTTTGCGCTGATCGGCGCGATCGGGCTGCTGCGGATGAAGGATTATTTCCAGCGCATGCACCCGCCGGCGCTGGCCTCGACGTTGGGCGCGTGGTGCGTGGCACTGGCATCGATCATTTACTTTTCGGCGCTTAACTCGGCGCCGGCGCTGCATGCCTGGCTGATTCCGGTTCTGTTGTCTATCACGGTACCGGTGACCACGCTGTTGCTGGCCCGGGCGGCGCTGTTTCGCAAGCGCATGGCGGGGGATGATGTGCCGGCTGAGGTGAGTAGTCGGCGGACGGAAACAGGGAGTTAAATCCGCGGGCTTGTGTTGAATGGTAGGGCCTCTTCGCGGGCAAGCCTCGCTCCTACAGGTAAACGGTGTACCTGGAGCGAGGCTTGCCCGCGAAGCTTTTCAGATCCAGGCCACCGCCAACAATCCAGCGCCCAACACCACACACAGCGGTGAATAGGCCCAGGTATCGAGCCGGGCAAACTGCGAATCCTTGATCTCCTTGAAAAACCCCACCAAATTCGAATCACCGATCGCCCGGGCAAACATCAGCATCGCGATCGCGCTGATCACCCATTGCAGCGACCAGTGATGCACCGTGGGCAGATACAGCCCGACCCGCAGGCACACCAGCATCGCGATCAGCAGTAAACCCACCGCCACCAGCAACGTTACGAAGCCCGACGGCTTGAACGCAGGCCTTGATGCCTCACCGCCCTCCCCGGACACGCGCGGCACCGCCGCCTCGCTGCCCCACTTGCCACCCGCTGCCCAATACAGGTGGACCAGGCTGATCAATAAAAAGATTGCTGCAATCCATTGCGCGACCAAAAGGCTCATATTCAGACATTCAGCGTGAAATGTTGCAGCAGGATGAACTTCCTTGCGCGTTTTTGTAAGGGTATTCGCTATCTCCCCCGTAGGAGCTGCCGCAGGCTGCGATCTTTTGATCTTGTTTTTTTAAAGCAAAGTCAGAAGATCGCAGCCTGCGGCAGCTCCTGCGAGTTTTATGTACATCCGGGAGTTCCCGGGTTACATACATCGGTTTATTTCAGGGCGGCAGACACCTTATCCGCCACATCCTTGGGCACCCAGGCCCGCCACACGTCCGGGTGCGCTTTCATGAACGCCTCCGCCGCTTGACGTGGCGGGGTGTGTTTTTCGCTCATGTCAGCCAAGGCTTTGTTCAATGCTTCGATCGGTAAATCGACCTTGGTGAAGAACTCGGCAATCTGCGGGTATTGCTTCTGGAATGGCGTGGACACGCCGATGGACAGCTTCGAGGGCAGCGAGCGAGTCGGTTTCGGATTGGGGTTGTCGGCGTCGGTCAGGGTTTTCCAGGCTTCGGCATCGAACGGTGGCTCTTGCAGCTGAATCAGTTTGAAACGGCCGAGCAACGGCGTCGGGGACCAGTAATAGAACAGGACCGGTTTGCCGCGACGAATCGACGAACTGATCTCTGCGTCCAGCGCCGCCCCCGAACCACTGCGAAAGTTCACGTAGCTGTCGTCCAGCCCGTACGCCTTGAGCTTCTGTTTGTTGACCACTTCCGACGTCCAGCCGATCGGGCTGTTGAGAAAACGCCCCTTGCCCGGGGTTTCCGGGTCTTTGAACACGTCCTTGTAGCGTGGCAGATCACTGATACTGCGCAGATCCGGCGCCATCGGCTTGATGCCCTTGGCCGGGTCGCCCTTGATCACGTACTCCGGCACCCACCAGCCCTCGGTGGCGCCCTTGACCGTATCGCCCAGGGCCGCGACTTTGCCCTCGGCTTCAGCCTTGACCCAGACCGGGCTGCGACCGGCCCATTCTTCGCCAATGACCTGAATGTCATTGTTGGCCAATGCGGTCTCCAGGGTAATGGTCGTCCCCGGCAAGGTGTCGGTCGGCAAGCCATAGCCCTTCTCGACGATGATCCGCAGAATATCGGTGATCAGACTGCCGCTTTCCCAGTTCAGGTCGGCGAAATGAATCGGCGCCTGAGCAGCGAACACCGGAACGGGTGAAGCCAATAAACTGAACGTGGCCAGGGTAGCGGCCAGTAACCGTCGAAATCCCTTCATGCTTTTGCACCTCGTGCTGTTCACAGCAATAGCAGGATGGCCTGACAAAGAAGACCGCAAGCCTCTGAATACTCAGTCATCTGACTGTAGTTGAGGTTCCTGCTTTCGAGGGGCGAGGACTAATTTTCGGAAGGTTCCTGCAAGCGTGCAAGCTCTCTTCTGACCATGCTGGCGTACACCGCCGGACGCAACAGGTAGATCTGTGACGCCACCCAACTCAGCCAGACTCCCTGTAGAACGGCCTTTTGAGCCAACAAGCGCTGCGCCTCGGCGTGGGCACTGGCCTGGTTCTGTTCATGGAAATCGGCGCGACTCAGGGTCATTACTCGCTGGCCTTGAAGGTCACCAGTTCACCCTTGCGCCACTTGGCAGCCTTGGCAGTCACGGCTTTCAGGGTTTTTGTCAGGCCTTCCTGCAATTGTTGGTGGGCTGCGAACACCATCACCACGCTATGACCTTCCTTGAACACAATGCCGTGGCCGTCTGTGGTGGTCACGAATGCGTAATCCCCCAGCCCGTATACCGTCAGTTTGATTTCGCGGAACTTGATGTCCAGCTTGCCGCCTTCGCGGCTGGGCAATACAGAGGCGCTGAAATGATCGCCGACCTTGAGTTTAAGCCCGGGTTTGTCATCCACCACCAGCGCTGATTCAGTGTCCAGTTCGGCAATGTAAATGCCTTCAGCGTTCTGTTCAGTGATGTAGACGAAACGTGACTGAAACTGTTTAACCAGCTTTGCGCGCAAATCACCCAGTACGAACAAAGCATGCATATCGAGATTACTTACTGCCAAGGAAACATCCCCACATCTGAAAATGACGCCGTGCGCGGGAAATGCGCACAGCAGAAAAAAGCGGCAATGCCGAGGTGTAGCCAAATGACCCGGGTCGAATCCTGGAATGAGCAGAGGACCCATTCATCGCGAGGTTCGAGAAGATTACTGGAACATCCCTCACGTCGTCTTGCCTGGCGGTCGTCAGATGTTGAAGGAAAACGCCCTTCTGACGGCCAGAGAAAACCGGATTACCAACTTTAGGGAAAATTCTCTTTAAAAAAAGCACTTTTCCGACATATCGCCAGTAAAAAATTGCTTTAGATGAGCGTCAATGGCCAACCATTGATGGATTCTAGAGCAGCCATGCTCACCGAGACTACCCATAACAACGTACACACGTCGGTAAAACCACGAAAAGGACTTCATATGTGCAGACTGACTCACTTTGCCCAACCTCATACCCGATACACAAACGGCTCATCACCTCTGCATTCGATGGGGCTCCAGCAGCAGGACTTCCTTCCTGAAGAGCTTCTGCTCCCGCGTTTTCAGGTGGTATTGGCCGGCAACGCCTTTTTCCACATCAGAGAAATATCCACCGGACGTGTAAGAGGTTTCCGCGCCAATCATAACGAAGCCTGCGCCCTTGCCCGCTCACTCGAGGCACGCAGCTGAGACACGCAGCATTCACTTCTATAGACGTTTCGTCACACCGGCGACTTAACTCAGCCGCCGGCAGGCAACTACTGCCATACTGCCCGACCAATGAAACCCCTCCCCAAGGCGGGCGGCGGTCGACACAACAACTATTTCCAAGGGAAGACTGCCAGGTGACGGAATTTGATATCGGTGAATTTTTTATCCGGGGCGAAGCCAGAGAGGTCGACGGCGAATTCCAGGCAGTCATTATCATGCGCGCCAAACCGCCGTTGACCACTGTGACGTATCACCAGGTCGAAAAGGATCGCTGGTTCAAGACCGCGGATGTCGCGGCCATTGCCGCCCAGGAAGCTGCCAAGGCTCTGAAAGTGGCCGTCGATGAAGGGGCATTGAACGCCTGATCATCGGATTTGCAGTCTATGCTCATCCCTGCATTTGAATATCGCTATCGAACGCCTGAAGCGCGGCTCTCTCAAATGCCTCTCAGATGCAATGAAGCCGCACCTCGGATCTCGCACTCGACGCGACAGATTATCTGCAAGGAGATGAAGATGGATTCACCCACTCATGATTTGAAAGGCTTGTTCGACCAGCTCGGCCTGGACTCCAGCGAGAAGGCCATCGACGATTTCATTGCCCGTCACTCACCCTTGCCCGATGACAAGAAACTCATCGAGGCCGAGTTCTGGACCCCGCAACAAGCCGGCTTCCTCAAAGAACAACTGCGTGAAGACGCCGATTGGGCGCATGTGGTCGACGACCTGAACCTGCGCATGCACCAGATCCACTAATCTCTCAGCGAGGACGTTCTGGCTTGTAACCCAAGCGCAACCCACCCCAATGCCGGCCCTTGAGCATGATCGGCACCGAGAGATCGTGCATCAGTTCACCGGTGTCGCGGGTGTAGGTCTGCAACAGCACGGCCTGTTGATGGCTGCCACAGCGGATCCCGGTGCGGTCGGCGAACTTGCGCTTGGTGCGGTTTTGCAGGGTATCGACCTGCACATCACCGGTCAGTGGTTGGCTGAACACGGTGTTGTGGGTCGGCACATAACCCTGCTGCGTGCAGGCGATGGCGAATACCAGGCCTTCATGGCGCGGCAGCAACGGTTCCTGAATCGCCGGCAAGACCTGATCGGTGTAGCGGTCGAAACGGGTCTGGTACTTGGCCGGACTGGTGTTGAGGATCGCCTGGTAATTGCGATCAAACAAGTCATCGAGGCTGATCCGGCCCTGATCGATATCCGCTTCAAAACGCGCCGCAATCTGACTCGCACCTTCGCGGGCCAGGTCGTAAATCCGCTGGTGATAGTCATCCAGTCCGACTGCTGCAAGGCGTTCACTGATGGTTTCGGCCTGCCCTTCCATTTGTACCGCAGCCTGGGCGAGCCGCTGGGTCTGCTGGTCGCTGATCGCCAGATCGCTGCGCATCTGTTCGATGGCATGGAACAGACTGTCGAGCTGTTCGCGATTGGTGTCCGCACCCAGAGCGATTTCTCCGACCTGGCTTTCGACGCCGGCCGCCAGGCGCGCGATGTTTTCCAAATGCTGCCCCGTGTGCTCGACCTGCTCGACGCCGGTATTCAGATCGCTGGCCAGTTGACGAATCTGTTCCACCACTTGCGCGGTGCGTTGTTGAATGTCGGCGACCATCTCCCCGACTTCACCGGTCGCCGTCGCCGTGCGCGCGGCCAGCCCGCGAACCTCATCGGCCACCACCGCAAAACCGCGACCGTGCTCGCCGGCCCGCGCGGCTTCGATAGCCGCGTTCAGCGCCAACAAATTGGTCTGGCTGGCGATGGACTGAATCACCAGCGTGACCCGCTGGATATCGTCGCTGCGCAGGCTCAGGGCTTCGATCAGCTCGCGGCTGCTGCTGGCACGTTGACTGAGTTGATGCATGCGCGCAATGGACTCGACCAGCTCAGTGCGCCCTGCCGCGCTGCTCTGATGGGCTTCGCTGGCCGCGCTCAAGGCTTCCCGACTGAGCTTCGACGTAGCGTGTTCGGTCGCGATCATCACTTCGGCGCTGCTGACAATCTGCGCCGCGGCGTTGAGCTGCGATTGCAGTTTGTCTGCCAGTTGCTTGACCGAATAGGCCACGCCGGCGGCCGACAAGGCGTTGTGACTGGTGGTGTAGGAAAGATCGCGAGTCAATCCGGCGATAGCGCTGGTGCCGTCTGCAGGGATAGCCTCGGGGAGCGTGCGCGAACGCAGGCGCGGCAGCCAGATAATCAGCACGGCCAATGGCAGGCCAAGGTAAAGCGACCAGCCAGCCAATGCCATGGCGCACAGCAATAGCATCAGGGCGATGCTTTGCAAGGTCGGCGTGAGCCAAAGGTTTTTCGGCAAAAGTACGGCTGCGGGCACTGCCCCAGCCAGAGACCCGTCTCGCATCATTGTTTGTCACCCCAGACATCTTCTAATTGTTGTATCCGCATTAAACGCCACTACAAGGCCATTATCTATGGTCCGTTAGTAGTGGGGGGTTGCAGCAGATCAATAGAAGTGCGTGAGATTTTTCGGGTGACAAAAAGCTTCGCGGGTAAGTCGGATCTGGCGGGGCTTGGTATTGGGAGTGGAGTACATATCCATTTCTGCGGTCACGGCCGCTGGCGGTTTCGCTTTTACAGCCAGCCCTTTCAAGGTGTTTTCCCTTTATGGGCCTTAAGCACCCGGTCGGTCGACACATGAGCATTGGCAGCCTTTCCCTCCAGCCATTCCTTGGGCTTGGCAATTTTGGGGCCGCGTATGCTTT
>NZ_FYEB01000025.1 GCF_900187445.1 Pseudomonas sp. Irchel s3b2 | reverse complement strand
CACCGCTCCTTCAACTCCTTCTGGCTTCGATGAACTGAAGCGTAACCGCTGCCGAAAACTGCGTAACTCTTTGTTTACCAAGGAGTTTTCCGTTTCGACTGCGCCGGAAGTGGGGCGAATTATAGACTTTCAGAATCTGCCGTCAACCTCTAATTACGCTTTTCTGGCAGAAGGCGCCTTTCTGGCTATTAAACGTGGAATCCGGCGAGTTACAGGCGGCAATCTCAACACCAACAACAACGCACCTATAGAAGCATAGATCGCCCATTCCTTCATATCGGCACGCACGATCCACAACATATGCAGCAATCCAAGCCCGAGAACCACATAGACCAACCGATGCAGCTTCTTCCAGCGAGAACCCAAACGCCGCTGACTGTAGCGATTGGAGGTAACCGCCAATGCCAACAAACAGAGAAACCCCAGCGCTCCGACAATAATGTACGGCCGCTTGCGCAACTCGATACCCAGCTGCGACCAATCAAAGCCAAGGATAAACGCTGTGTAACCGCTCAAATGCAGAACCGCATAAGCGAAGCACCACAACCCCAACTGCCGTCGGACAGCTATCCACCCCGGCCAACTGGTGAGCTTTTGCAAAGGTGTCATGCTTAATGTAATCAGCAGCAGAACAAGTGTCCCCAGCCCTAGACGGTCAACCAGTACCTTGCCCGGATCTGGCCCCAACACATCCCCCAAGGCCTGATACAACCAAAGCAGCGGCCAAATCGCTGCAGCGATGAAGACGCCAATACGCCAGAACGGATATCGCATCAGTAATTCTTCCGCAGATCGAGCCCTGTATATAGAGAAGCGACTTCATCCGAGTAACCATTGAACATTTGCGTATCGCGCACATTGGGTTTGAACAGGCCGCTCGGCAAACGCCTTTCCCGTGCCTGGGTCCAACGCGGATGATCGACTGTCGGGTTCACGTTCGCATAAAAGCCATACTCATCCGCAGCGATACTCTGCCAGGTAGTTTTTGGCTGCTCGCTGACCAGACTGATCCGCACGATGGATTTAATGCTCTTGAAGCCGTACTTCCAAGGCACCACCAGACGCAGCGGCGCACCGTTCTGATTCGGCAACTCACGCCCATACATGCCCACAGCAAGAATCGCCAACGGGTTCATCGCTTCATCCAGACGCAGCCCTTCTACATAAGGCCAGTCGATCAGGGCAAAACCGGAACGCTGCCCGGGCATAGTTTTGGGATCCTGCAAGGTTTCGAAGCGAATGAACTTGGCTTTGGACGTTGGCTCGACCTCCTTGAGCAAAGCCGAAACAGGAAAACCGATCCACGGAATGACCATCGACCAGGCTTCCACGCAGCGAAGACGATAGATGCGCTCCTCCAGTTGATAAGGCTTCATGAAGTCTTCCAGCGCATACCGCCCCGGCTTCCCCACCTCCCCGTCCACCACCACGCTCCACGGTTCGGTTTTCAGCGCCCCAGCGTTGGCCGCGGGATCACCTTTATCGGTACCGAACTCATAGAAGTTGTTGTAGTGGGTCGCATCCTTGAAAGGTGTGATCGCCTCGTCCTTTACGTTGACCGCCCCCCATTTAGTAGAAGGAAGCTTTTCGGCAAACCAGGACGGTGCCTTGCCAGGCTCGACATCAGCATAACGCGCAACATCGTCGGCACTCGCCCAACGCGGCAGACCGCTCACAGCCAGACCAGCAACGGCGGCACTCAATACACTGCGACGAGAAAGGTAGAGGGATTCAGGCGTGACGTCCGACTCATGACAGTCAGACGCTTTGGGGACTTTAATCAGCATGACAACTCCGCAGCTTTGGAGGACAGATGCACCCATAGACTGCGGAGTATGAGGGAAATTACATCACTCGGCTTTTTTGTGCCGACGAAGGCGTAACAGGTACTGCACCGGCCCGGAAGCCGCATAGCCGAGGAAAACCAGCAGCAGAATGCGCGGCGGATCACTGAACACAACGGCGAATACCAATACCACTGCGAGTATCGCGACAAAAGGAACGCGCCCCTTCAAGTCCAGCTCCTTGAAGCTGTTGTACTTGATGTTACTGACCATCAGCATGCCAGCGGCGGCAACCATCAGTGCAACCAGGAACGACATCTTGGAACCCTGAATGCCGTAATCGCTGAATGCCCAGACAATGCCCGCGACCACACCGGCGGCAGCCGGGCTGGCCAGACCGATGAAGTAACGTTTGTCTGCAGTGCCGACCTGAGTGTTGAAACGAGCCAGACGTAATGCCGCCCCCGCTACATAGATGAAGGCGACCATCCAGCCGACCTTGCCCATGTCACCCAAGGCCCAGCCGAATGCCAGCAATGCCGGCGCCACACCAAAGGCAACCATGTCCGACAGCGAGTCGTACTCGGCACCGAAAGCACTTTGGGTATTGGTCATACGGGCAACACGACCGTCGAGGCCGTCGAGTACCATGGCGACGAAAATCGCGATCGCGGCAAACGCAAAATATTTGCTCGCGCCGATCGCATCACCGGCACTCAAGGCACTCTGGGCGCTCATCGAGTTGATGATGGAATAGAACCCTGCGAAGAGGTTCGCAGTGGTGAACAGATTCGGCAGAAGATAGATACCACGATGCCGGACTTTACGGCCTTCAGCGTCATGCCCTTCTTCGATGTGTTCATCGATAGGCAGAAGGCTTTCGGCGTCAGAAGCCTGCTTTGGCTCTTCGGGACGTTCGCTCATGGACATTTACCTTGTAACGGGTGGAAAGTTTCGACAGGTGTCTGGGACGACGGTTCGGCCACAAACAATGCAGCTTTATACCAGAACCGGCGGATCCAAACGAAAAAACGCGGCCTAGGCCGCGTTTTCCGTACAAGCTCGGGACTTAGTTCTTGGCTTTGTCGACGATCTTGTTGGCACCGATCCACGGCATCATGGAGCGCAGTTGCTCACCGATGATTTCGATACCGTGAGCGGCGTTGTTACGACGCTTGGCGGTCATCGAAGGATAGCCGGTGGCGCCTTCGCTGATGAACATCTTGGCGTATTCGCCGTCCTGAATACGTTTCAGGGCGTTGCGCATGGCCTGACGAGATTCGGCGTTGATCACTTCCGGACCGGTTACGTACTCGCCGTACTCAGCGTTATTGGAGATCGAGTAGTTCATGTTGGCGATACCGCCTTCGTACATGAGGTCAACGATCAGTTTCAGTTCGTGCAGGCATTCGAAGTAGGCCATTTCCGGCGCGTAGCCAGCTTCAACCAGGGTTTCGAAACCGGCTTTTACCAGTTCAACGGTACCGCCGCACAGAACGGCTTGTTCGCCGAACAGGTCGGTTTCAGTCTCGTCCTTGAACGTGGTTTCGATGATGCCGGTACGACCGCCACCAACGCCGGCAGCGTAGGACAGTGCAACGTTTTTGGCGTTGCCCGAAGCATCCTGGTAGATAGCGATCAGGTCAGGGATACCGCCGCCTTTGACGAACTCGGAACGCACGGTGTGGCCCGGTGCTTTTGGCGCGATCATGATCACGTCGAGGTCAGCGCGCGGTACAACCTGGTTGTAGTGAATCGCGAAACCGTGGGAGAAGGCCAGGGTGGCGCCTTTCTTGATGTTCGGCTCGATTTCGTTCTTGTACAGGGTAGACTGGAACTCGTCCGGGGTCAGGATCATGACCAGGTCGGCAGCCGCTACGGCGGAAGCAACGTCAGTCACTTTCAGGCCGTGGGCTTCAGCTTTGGCAACAGTGGCCGAACCTTTACGCAGACCAACAGTTACGTCAACGCCGGAGTCTTTCAGGTTGCACGCTTGAGCGTGGCCCTGGGAACCGTAACCGATGATGGCAACTTTCTTGCCCTGGATGATCGACAGGTCGCAGTCTTTTTCGTAATAAACTTTCATGAAATTCCCCTCTATATCCTGGCCGTTCAGGCCATTCGCTAATTTGGTTTAGATGCTCAGTACTTTGTCGCCGCGGGCAATCCCGGTGACGCCACTGCGTACGGTTTCCAGAATCGAGGCAGTCCCGATCGATTGAATGAAGCTGTCGAGCTTGTCGCTGGTACCGGTCAATTGAACGGTATACACGCTAGCGCTGACATCAACGATCTGCCCACGATAAATATCGGTGGTGCGCTTGATCTCGGCGCGCTGGGCGCCGGTAGCCTTGACCTTGACCAGCATCAGTTCGCGCTCGATGTGAGCACTCTCCGACAGGTCGACCAATTTGACCACTTCGATCAGTTTGTTCAGGTTCTTGGTGATCTGCTCGATGACTTCATCATGGCCGACAGTGGTCAGCGTCAGACGCGACAGGGTCGGGTCTTCAGTGGGTGCCACGGTCAGGCTTTCGATGTTGTAGTTGCGCTGCGAGAACAGGCCGACTACACGAGACAGAGCGCCCGGTTCGTTTTCCAGAAGCAAGGAAATAATGTGCCGCATGATTAAGTACGCTCCGTCTTGCTCAGCCACATATCGCGCATGGAGCCGTCTTTGATCTGCATCGGGTAGACGTGCTCGCTGGTGTCGACCGAAATATCGATAACCACCAGGCGATCTTTCATGGCGAACGCCTCTTCCATCTTCGACTTCAAATCTTTCGATTCGGTGATACGCACGCCAACGTGACCATAGGCCTCGGCCAGCTTGACGAAGTCAGGCAACGATTCCATGTAGGAGTGCGAGTGGCGGCTGCCATAACTCATGTCCTGCCACTGGCGAACCATACCCAGCACACCATTGTTCAGGATGACGATTTTTACCGGCAAACCATATTGCAGGCAGGTCGACAGTTCCTGAATGTTCATCTGGATGCTGCCCTCGCCCGTTACGCAGGCGACGTCGTCATCCGGGAAGTTCAGCTTGATACCCATGGCTGCCGGGAATCCGAAGCCCATGGTGCCCAGACCACCGGAGTTGATCCAGCGGTTTGGCTTGTTGAACTTGTAGTATTGCGCCGCGAACATTTGATGCTGACCTACGTCCGAGGCTACAAAGGCATCGCCCTTGGTCACTTCGCACAGGGTTTCGATCACGGTCTGCGGCTTGATCACGCTGCCATCGCCCTTGTCGTAAGGGAACAGGCCGCGGTCACCGCGCCACTCATCGACTTGCTTCCACCAACTGGCAACGGACTCCTTGTTCGGGGTCTCGCCGATTTCCTTGAGGATCGCGACCATTTCGGTCAGGACACTCTCGACCGGACCGACGATAGGCACGTCTGCCTTGATGGTCTTGGAGATCGAAGCCGGGTCGATGTCGATATGAATGATCTTGGCGTTCGGACAGAACTTGGCCGGGCCGTTGATCACGCGATCATCGAAACGCGCGCCGACTGCAAGGATCACGTCGGCATGGTGCATCGCCAGGTTGGCGGTGTAGCTGCCGTGCATGCCGAGCATGCCGATGAACTGACGGTCGGTGCCAGGGTAGGCACCCAGGCCCATCAGGGTATTGGTCACTGGCAGGTTGAGCATCTTCGCCAGCTCGGTCAGCGGCGCGGAGCCGCCACCGAGAATCACACCGCCGCCTGCATAAAGCACAGGACGCTTGGCCGCCAGGAGCATTTCAGCTGCCTTGCGGATTTGCCCGGAGTGACCACGAACAGCCGGGCTGTAGGAACGCAGCTTGGCTTTTTTCGGGAAGATGTATTCGAACTTCTCGGCCGGGTTGGTCATGTCTTTCGGGATATCGACAACGACCGGACCAGGACGACCGGATTGCGCCAGGTAGAACGCTTTCTTCATGACTTCCGGGATTTCCGACGCGTGCTTGATCATGAAGCTGTGTTTCACGATCGGCCGGGAAATACCGATCATGTCGGTTTCCTGGAAAGCGTCGGTACCTACCATGGTGCTCGGCACTTGGCCGGAAATGACCACCATCGGAATGGAGTCCATGTAGGCCGTGGCAATACCGGTGATGGCGTTGGTTGCGCCCGGACCGGAAGTTACCAGTACCACGCCGGCTTTACCGGTGGCACGGGCGTAGCCGTCGGCCATATGGGTCGCAGCCTGTTCATGACGAACCAGGATGTGGGTCACTTCCGGTTCTTTGAACAGGGCATCATAGACATGAAGAAGAGCACCGCCCGGGTACCCGTAGATATATTTGACGCCTTCGTCACGCAAAAAGCGGACGAGCATCTCACCGCCAGATAAAAGCTCCACGTTGTTCACCTCTAAAACGCCAGAATACCGCCCACATACATGAGGACGGGTCTTAATAGGTTTACTTCTCAGCAGAGCATGAGCGACGGTGGTCGCCGACTACGTCAGCACTGACTGAGCAAGTATTGGGATCGTCCCAAGTGTTGCGGGCCTTTCCCACCCAGCGCGAGGTAACGCGTTGCGGGTGTAACAGGTCGGCGCGGATGTGCGCCTCATGATCTACCGAGTGGGTCTGCTTCTGGCAGTCCCTCTACAGCGGACTTTGGATTCTTCTGTTTCGCCCTCTCCAAGTCAAGCCGTCAATGTGCTTTATTCGAACTAAGCGCATGAGAACGCAAGAAAAAACCTTTAAACCGCAACTGTGTTAGCTTCGATTGCGCACTCACGACAAGGAAATGGCATGCGAACGCTCTTCTTCACCGCCGGGTTGCTTATCATCCTGAGCCCTTTGTGCACGGCGGGTCAGATCTATAAATGGGTCGATGCCCAGGGCGTTACCCATTTCGATGCACAACCGCCCCCAGGCCGCGAGCCCACCCTCGTGGTGACGCCCGCCCCGCCCGTCGGCAAACCGAGTACGCCAACGCACAGCAACGTCATAGGAGATCAACAGGCCATCGACAACAAAGTGAAAAAGCAGATCGCCGAGCAGCAAGCCCAGCTAAAAACATTCTGCGAACAAGCCCGAACGAACCTGGCTCAACTGCAGAACAATCCGCGACTACGGGAGGATGTCGACGGTGAGATGCGCCGCCTGACCGACCAACAACGACAGGAGCGCATCACCGAAGCACAGAAACAGATTGCGAAAAACTGCCAGTAGTCAGCGGGAGGCGGTAATCAACAGATCGAACTCTTTGAGCAAGACCTGAAGCTGCCGATCCTTGCCCTGAACGTTGCGGGCGGCGAAGACCATTTCGGCCATTTCCTGGATCCCCGACGCATTGGGCAATGGCAGGTTTTGTTCCAGGATCGACTTCATTCTTGGCAGGAAGATCCATTGCAGCCATTGCTCAAATTCCAGTGTATCTACCGAGAACGGCTCGACACTGGAAAGCGCTTCAATGGACGGAGCAACATCGTCCCACCAGCCCTGAACACGCAGTTCGCGCTCGATCAACAGCAATTGCTCGGCAATCTTCGGGAAGCGGGCATCCATCACAGCGAAACCTTGGCCTTCTGACGCGCCAACGCGGCACCGGCGGAGTCACCCTGCTTCTCACGAGCCTGGGCGATCAAATTCCACAGACTGGCCTGAAGGGCCGGGCGACCATTGGCGAACGTCAAACCACGACGAGCGAATTGCTCGGCCTGGGCCGCATCGCCTTGGGCCATACGCACCTGGGCCAGGCGATAAAGCACTTGCGGCTCACGCGGCGCGACACGCTGGGCGCGCTCGAGGCTGGAGGACGCGCCATTAAGATCGCCGCTGGCCTGTTGCTGCTGGGCAGTGGTCAACAACGCCAGGACCGGTCCGTCCAGTTGCTCATCGGCAGACAGACCACCGGAGCTCGCCGAAGGAATCCCGCTCGGCGTCGATGGCATGCTGTAGCTGCCCTGGTTGATCGGTGCCGACTGGACCGGCGAGGTATCGATCGGCCCCGGAGTAATCGGGCCTGGGGTAATCGGCGAAGTGCTGATCGGTGCCGAGGAAACAGCACCACCACCCGGCACCATCACAACAACACCAGTGTCACCTTGCGGGATCGCCTGAGTCTGGCCTTGCACAGGACGTTTTACCGTCGTCTGACGGTAACCGCCATTCGCCGAAATCCGCTCGCTGTTGGAGACGGCGGTGCCGGAATCCACAACCGGGATCGAACCACGTTGTACGGTGGAGCAGCCGCTGAGCAAAGCCACGGCGGTCACTGCTGGAATCAACCACTTGTTCACTTGAAACCCTCTTTGCTTAATTCATCCAGCCCTTGACCCAATCCATCACCGATTCGGCGGAAGGGCTTTCGCCACCGCAAGGAGCACCGGGAGGCGGTTCGCTGCCGCGAATATACGGCATCTGCACTGCGCCTGGGCAGCTGCCTTCAGAACCTTGCCCGGTACGCGAATCGACCCAGGCCTGAACAATGTTGTCCGGCTGCGGCATGTCCAGCGGCAGCGGATCGGCCTTGCGCATAAAACTGGTCCAGACCTGCAACGCACCGGTGGCACCGGTGAACGGCGTCTTGCCGTTATCATCGCGCCCCAACCAGACCACAGCCAGCAGATCCTGACTGAAACCGGCAAACCAGCTGTCGCGCGAATCGTTACTGGTGCCGGTCTTGCCGGCCAGGGCCAGGGTTTTCGGCAGCACGTTGTAAACCGAACTGCCGGTGCCCTCGCGCATGACCCGCTGCATGGCGCTCTGGATCAGGTAAATGGACGCCGGATCGAATTGCTGCTGAATCTGAAACGGATAACGCTTGAGTGGTTCGCCTTCGGCAGTCAACACACTGCGAATCCCGCGCATCGGCGTATTGAACCCGCCGTTGGCCAGCGTCTGGTACATGGTCGCCACTTCGATCGGGGTCAAGCCACCGGCACCCAGCAACATCGACGGGAACGCCGGGAACTCGCGACTCACCCCCAGACGCGCCAGGGTCTTCAAGACATTCGGCACACCCACCGCCAAGCCGAGACGCGCGGTCGACAGGTTGTAGGAATGCGCCAGGCCCTGATAAAGAAATACCGTACCGTGGGAACGGCGATCATAGTTCTGCGGTTTCCAGACCTGACCGTCCGCACCTTTGACCGAGAAGTAGTCGTCCGACAGCCAACTGGTCAGCGTGTACTGGCTCGGCTTCTCAAGGGCCGTCAGATAAACCGCCGGTTTGATCAACGAACCAATCGGTCGTACCGCGTCCAGCGCACGGTTGAAGCCGGCAAAACCCGCCTGACGGCTGCCAATCATCGCCTGGACTTCGCCGGTTTCCGGGTTGGTCACGACCATGGCCGCCTCAACTTCATCGGAACCCTTTCGTCCGGCCAGACGCTTGAACGTGTCGTTGACCGAGGCTTCAGCTTTCATCTGCAGGATCGGGTCGAAACTGGTGAAAATCCGCAGCCCCTCTTCGGTCAAATCTTCGTCGCGGTAGTCTTCGCGCAACTGACGTTTAACCAGATCAAGGAAGCCCGGGAACGAGCTATCAGCCAACTTGCCGCGAGTGGTCACACCCAGTGGCATTTTCTTCGCAGCCTCAACCTGCTCGGCGGTGGCAACGCCTTGTTCCTTCAGAACATCGAGTACCAGATTGCGCCGCTCCAGCGCCCGCTCAGGGTTGCGACGCGGGTTGTAATAGGACGGCCCCTTGACCATGCCCACCAACATAGCGACTTGATGCAGTTTCAGCTCGGACAATGGCTGCCCGAAGAAGAACTGGCTGGCGAGGCCAAAACCGTGCACCGCGCGCTGGCCATCCTGGCCGACGAACACTTCATTGAGGTAAGCCTCAAGAATTTCGCGCTTGTCGTAATGCAGCTCAAGCAACATCGCCATCATGGCTTCGGTGAGCTTTCGGGTCAGGCTGCGTTCGCTGGTGAGGTAGAAGTTCTTGACCAACTGTTGCGTCAGCGTACTGCCGCCCTGGGTCATCTTGCCACCCGAGGTGTTGACGTAGACGGCTCGGACAATCGACTTCGGCGACACGCCCCAGTGGCTGTAGAAATCCCGGTCTTCTACGGCAATCAGGGTTTCGAGCAGATAAGGCGGAACCTGATCGATCTTGATCAGGATGCGGTCTTCAAGATTTTTCGGGTAAATCCCGCCAATCAGCAGCGGCTCCAGTCGCACCACAGAAAGCTTCGAACCGTTGGTCGCCGAGAGCTCGGCCACGTAATCGCCGGAGAAGCGCACACGCACAGGCTGAGCCGTCTCCATGCCTTCATAGAACTGGAAGCCTCGGGTATTCAACTCGATAGTATTGCCATTGACCGCCGCCGCGCCGGGGCCGTTGCTGACCGCTTCGCGTCGATAGCCCAAGGCATCGAGCTCGGTGAGGAAGTCTTCCTTGCTCAGCTTCTGGCCAGTAAACAGCTCGAGCGGGCGTGCATATACCTTGGCCGGGATGGTCCAGCGCTTGCCGGAGAACTTCTCCTGGACCACAGCGTCGAGGTAAACCGCAAACCCGGCAAGCACCACAAGGCCGACCAGGCTGAGTTTAAGGGCCCATCCCAGCCAAGGGCGCAGGCCTTTGGAAGGTGGTTTTTTGGGAGTGCGAGGGGATCGAGTACGAGTCATGGCGGCGGATTATACGCACTTTATTCATCCTCAACAGGAGCCCGCTGAGGTTTGCGTCGGGCGGACTTGCGGCCATAATGACGGCCTTGAATTTTCCCCAGACTCTGAAGGATCGCCTGTGAGCCAGTCCCTGATCGCTGCCCTGCAAAACCCGGCCCTCTACCCGCATCCCGTAGACGGGTTTCAGGTCATCGAGACCCATATTTCCTGGGTGCTGCTCACCGGCCCCTATGCTTATAAAGTGAAGAAGCCAGTAAATTTCGGCTTCCTTGACTTCACCAGTCTCGAGGCTCGCGAACATTTCTGCGCTGAAGAGCTGCGCCTGAACCAGCGCCTGACCCATGATTTGTATCTTGAAGTGTTGCCAGTCACCGGCAGCGCCGAAGCCCCACAATTGGGCGGCGATGGCCCGGCCATCGAATACGTGCTGAAAATGCGCCAGTTTCCGCAGAACGGTCTGCTCAGCACCTTGCAAGCCAACGGCGAACTGACCACCACGCACATTGACGAGATGGCCGCGCAGATCGCTCAATTCCACCTCAACGCACCGAAAGTGCCTGCCGAACACGAAGCCGGTACGCCCGACAGTGTCATGGCGCCAGTACGCCAGAACTTTGAACAGATCCGTCCGTTCCTCAGCGACAAGGCCGATCTGTTACAACTCGATGCGCTGCAAGCCTGGGCCGAAAGCAGCTTCGAGCGCCTCAAGCCGCTGTTCGCCCAGCGCAAGGCCGACGGTTTCATTCGTGAATGCCACGGCGATATTCACTTGGGCAACGCCACCGTGATCGACGGCAACGTGGTGATCTTCGATTGCATCGAATTCAACGAACCGTTCCGCTTCACCGACGTTTACGCCGACACCGGTTTCCTGGCCATGGACCTGGAAGACCGCGGCCTGAAGAGCCTGGCGCGCCGTTTCATCAGCCAATACCTGGAGTTGACCGGCGACTATCAGGGCCTGGAGCTGCTGAATTTCTATAAAGCCTACCGCGCACTGGTTCGCGCCAAGGTCAGCCTGTTCAGCATGCCGGCCGAGGCCGATCCAGTGCAGCGCGCCACTACGCTGCGCCAGTACCGCAACTACGCCAACCTGGCGGAAAGCTATAGCACCATTCCTTCGCGCTTCCTGGCGATTACCCACGGTGTTTCCGCCGTCGGCAAGAGCCACGTGGCCATGCGCCTGGTGGAAGCTTTGGGCGCCATCCGCTTGCGTTCCGATGTCGAGCGCAAGCGTATGTTCGGCGAGCAAACCGTACCGAACGATCCGCAGGCCGGCATCTATAGCGCCGACGCCAGCGCTGCCACCTACAGCCGTCTGCATGAAATCGCCGGTGTAATTCTGCATGCCGGTTTCCCGGTAGTGATCGATGCCACGTACCTCAAGCGCGATCAACGTGACGGCGCGGCAAAAATCGCCGAAGCCACCGGTGCGCCATTCCTGATCCTCGATTGCGACGCACCGCAAGCGGTGATCGAGAGCTGGCTGAAGCAACGTCAGGCAGACAGTAACGATCCGTCCGACGCCAACCTGGCCGTTATCGCCGCCCAGCAAGCCAGCCGCGAGGCTCTGACGCCAGCAGAAATTCTCTGCAGCAAACGCGTCCAGACCAATGAAAGCGGCACGCTCGATACCGTGGTTGCACAAATTCGCCAACGTCTGCCAGGCCTGTAAGAAACTATTTCAATCGTGAAGCCTTCACCGGCTTCACGACTGTCAAATAGTGGCACTATACTGGCGTCATAAAACCATCAGGTGATGCGACATGAGCCAGCCGAAACTTCTCGACACCCCGCTTTATGCCTTGCTGCACAAAGACGACATCACAGGCTTTAACAACGAACGCCCGAAAGATGGACCTATCGACATGGTCGGTGGCGACTTCCGTGGTCTCGATCTGCGTGAGTTGAACGCCGACGGCGTCGACTTCACCGATGCCTATTTCCGCTCTGCCGACTTGCGCGGCATCGACTTTCGCAACGCTTCCCTGGAAGGTGCAAGCCTGGCCCACGCGCAGATCTCCGGCGCCTACTTCCCGCCAGAGCTGAGTGCCGATGAGATTCTGATGTCGATGAATTTCGGTACACGACTGCGTTATCGCACCCGCTAAAAGCGACGTTCTACCCAGGTCCGGCGCCCCTGCTTTGCGCTGGACTCTGTACTTGTTTTGCCTGAAAGACTCGACTCTCTAAACGTCACGCCGCTTTTTCACGCTGCTTCTTGAGCCCGCCTCTTAGACGCTTTTGCGTCGAAACCGACCAAACAATCACGCTTTTCCTACTGATGGCTACACTCCTGAGAGGCTCGCCCACGCACCGTTCGGCTGTCGCAAGGAGGCTTGATGAATGATGAACTGCAACACCTGAAAAATCTTGGCAAGACGTCGGCGCAATGGCTGCATGCCGTAGGCATCCACAGTGCCTCGGACTTGCGTCGGCTGGGAGCTGTGGATGCTTATCGGGCCGTGCGCACGCGCGGTTTTCGGGCTTCCAAGGTGTTGTTGTATGCGATCGAAGGCGCACTGATGGATGTTCACTGGAACGACATTCCCGCCGAACGCAAGGAAGCCTTGAACAAACAGCTGGACGCCATCTCGTCACGACACAAGATTTGAACGGGTAATTTCGCTTCGCACACAGCCTGAAGACCAATGCTTGCAGGGCCTTCATTAAGGGAACTGGTGAGATTCACAGAATTTAAAAATCAGCGGTTGACTTGGTAATGAGAATCGCTATGATTATCACAACTGGTCGCGAGACTGGTCGATATTCTGAAAAGCCCTTGGTTCGGACTCTCAGATTATCTCCTCATCAGGCTAATCACGGTTATTTGACCCGGCTCTTGCCGGGTCTTTTTTTGCCTGTGGAAAACTCGCCAGGGTTACTGGCCTGATGGTTTGCCGAACTGCTTGCGCATTTGCGCGCAGTAATCCTGTGGCGGCGTGGCAGGCGTATACCAGACGTAATCGGCCATGGCCGGTGCAACTTCAGCGCCCTGCTCTGCCAGCATCAATACCGTTGGCGCCTCGTGCTCACCGAAGTCCTGCACATGGATCGGCACCCCGACATCCTTGCGCGCGTGGTACGCGCCGGCAAACAACAGTGAAGGCGTCGGTGCGACCAGTAACCGCTCGGCCATGCGCCGATCACGTTGTTGCTGGACGGCCAGCATCGCGGGCATTTGTGAGGTGGGCAGCAAGCCGCAGTGAGAATCGCTGATTTGTGCCAGCAACGTCTCCTTGACCATCGGGGCGCTGGAACGTGAACCGTTCAATGTCGGCGGTTTAGCATAAACAGTACGGACTTCAAGCGTGTCCAGATTGGCCGCCAGCAACGGATAAGGCTGAGTCAGGGCAAAACCAACGATCGGCCCATACAGGTTCCAGTCCCAACCCGATTGCCAGGCCAATGCATTGGGCAAGTCCGCCGGTAGGGGTGATGCCTGCCGAACATGATCGACGCGCACCTGTTGATCCGGCGTAAGCATTTCCAACAACAGACTGCCTTGGGGCCGCTGCTCACTTAATGCCTGCAACAACCACAATTGCAGTTGATGGTGATCACGATTGTCATGCTGCTCGCCGACGATCAACCGCGAAGGTTTGGCTAACCGCGCAAGCAGCTCCTGCGCTGTCAGGGTTTGACCGCTGCGTAGGTCCCGGATCTCGCCACTGACCGGTGGCGGCACCCGCACATGCTGGCAGGCACTCAGTAACAGCACAGCCAGTATCACCATCACACGCATGTTCTCACCTCGATGAAATGCTCAGCGGGCGATGATCAGCGGATGCCCACGCTCCGGGTGCGGCTGCACCAGTACTTCCAGGCCGAATACCGCTTTGAGCGGTTCCGGGCGCAGCACCTGCTCCGGCGTATCCAGCGCCACGGGGCACCCACCTTCGAGCAGTAACAGACGATCACAATAACGTGCCGCCAGGTTCAGATCATGCAGGATCACCAGCACCGCGGCGCCACGATCAGCGAACTCGCGCACTGCTTGCAGAGTAGTGTGTTGGTGCAGCGGGTCGAGCATCGATGTCGGTTCATCGAGCAACAACGTTTGACCCGCCTCCCCCGGCCACAGCTGCGCCAGGACGCGTGCCAGGTGCACTCGCTGACGCTCACCGCCAGACAGCGCCAGATAGCTGCGTCCACTCAGGTGCTTCGCATCAGCCGCGTGCAGCGCGGCGGCGACGATCTCATCATCCCGGACCCGACCGCTTTGATAAGGCAAACGCCCCATGCCGACCACTTCTTCGACGCGAAAGGCAAAGTCCAGGGTCGACACCTGCGGCAACACCGCCAAACGCTGGGCTCGCTGCGCCCCGGCCCAATGACTCAGCTCGCGCTCATCGAGCCAGACACTGCCGTGGTCCGCCTGCAATTCGCCGCACAGGGCGCCGAGCAATGTGCTTTTGCCGGCCCCGTTGGGGCCCAGCACGCCGAGGACTTCACCTGGTTTGAGTTCAAGGGTGATGTCTGTGAGAACAATCTTTCGACCGCGGCGGATTTGCAGGTTCTGCGCTCGCAACATCAGGCACGCCCTCTGAGCAGTAAATACAGAAAGAACGGTGCGCCGAGGAACGCCGTGACGATCCCGATCGGCAACTCGGCCGGCGCCAAGGCCAGTCGTGCTACCAGATCGGCAAATAACAAGAGACTGGCCCCCGCCAATACCGACGCCGGCAACAGCACCCGATGATCGGGGCCGGCCAGCAGCCGCACCAGATGCGGCACCACCAGGCCGACAAACCCGATCATCCCCGCCGCCGCGACCGCCGCGCCGACGCCCAGCGCCGTGCAGAACACCAGTTCGCGCTTGAGGCCTTCGACGTCGATGCCCAGATGGCCGGCCTCCGACTCCCCAAGCAACAAGGCGTTCAAGGCCTTGGCCCGACGCGGCAACCACAGCGCCACACCGGTGCTCACCAGGAGCAACGGCCAGAGTCGTGAATAACTGGCGCCGTTAAGGCTGCCCAGGTTCCAGAACGTCAGGGTGCGCAGGGTCGCGTCATCCGCCAGATAGGTGAATAGCCCAACCGTCGAACCGGCCAGGGCTGTCAATGCAATACCGGCCAGCAGCATGGTGGCGACGTTGGTCTGGCCATTGCGCCGCCCCAGTCGATAGACCAGCGCCGTCACACCCAGCCCGCCGAGAAACGCGCACACCGACAATAGATAAGGCCCGAAGGAATCAGGCAGACCGCCGAACACCGAGCCACCGACAATCGCAATGGCTGCGCCCAATGCCGCACCGCTAGACACGCCCACCAGGCCCGGATCGGCCAGAGGGTTGCGAAACAAGCCCTGCATCGCCACGCCGGACAACGCCAGCACACCGCCCACTGCCAAGCCCAGCAAGGTTCGCGGCAAGCGGATCTGCCCGAGGATCAGCTCGGCCTGCTCCAACCCGTCGGGCGCGATGGGCAAACCAATCAGCCGCAACGCCGCGCGCAAGGTATCGAACAACGGCAAACTCACCGGCCCCAGCGCCAGCGATAACCAGATCGCCAGCAAACACAGCAGGCTCAAGCCAATGAATAATGCACGGGGTTTAACGAGGATCATTGGCCGGTCGTACCGGGATAGAACCCACAGAACACAGCAACGCGGGTACTCAGACGCATAAACAGCTTCCTTTAAGGTTTTCCCGGGCATCGAGAGGGCAGGCCAAGTATCCTCGGCATCCGGCAATCGCCCTGTGGGTGAGCGGCCATTTGATAATTGCTAGCATTTGAACGTCAAGCTCGGGCATATCTGGTCACGAGCTGCGGGAGTTGAGGATAGACATGAAGCTTCTTTGCACAGGCGCCGAATTGGCTGACGCCAGCAGTCGCGGTTTCGACGTCGATGGTCAGAAGCTTCTGGCCGTGCGCCGGGACGGCCGGGTGTATGTGTATGAAAATCGCTGCCCGCACCGGGGTGTCGGACTGGAATGGAAGCCCGACCAGTTTCTCGACCCCAGCAACAGTCTGATCCAGTGCGCCACTCATGGCGCACTGTTTCTGATCGAAGACGGCGAATGCGTCTCCGGCCCGTGCGCCGGGCAATCCCTGACCACCGTCCCCTGCCGCGAAGACGAGCAAGGGATCTGGATCTCTCTCTAACCGTTTAACAGCACCTCCAGCCGCCGATCGACCACCATCTCTTCGTGGGTCAAGTGCACGCCATAGGCCAGCACTTCGACCCCGCACGCCACCGCTTCGCGTAACGCCGCCGCGTAGGCCGAATCGATTTCTTCAGCAGGACGCACGGAGTCGATGCCGGTCAGGTTCACGCAATACAACTGCACGGCTCGAATGCCGTCCCGGGCCAAATGCGCCAACTCGCGCAAATGCTTGGCCCCACGCTGAGTCACCGCATCGGGAAATGCCGCCACCAACGAGCCATCGAAGCCCAGAGTGACGCTTTTGACTTCCACATACGCTGGCCCGCTCGGGTAATCGAGACGGAAATCGATGCGGCTGCTTTCCTGACCGTAGGCCACTTCGCGCCTAAGTTCGGTAAAGCCGTTCAGCTCGGTGATGACATTGGCCCGCAAGGCCTCCTCGATCAAACCGTTGGCGCGCCCGGTGTTTACGCAGAACAGCCGCCCCTGAGGGGTTTCACCGACTTCCCAAGTGCCGGGCAACTTGCGTTTGGGGTCATTGGAACGGCTGAACCAGACCTGCCCGCCTTCGACCTGGCAATTAAGCATCGAACCGGTGTTAGGACAGTGAATGGTCAGCAACTCGCCGCTAACGGTTTCGATATCGGCGAGAAAACGTTTGTAGCGACGAATCAAGCGACCTTCTTCGAGGGGAGGATGAAAGCGCATCAGCCTTGCCAGCTCCGCAAACCACGAGCGATTCGTTCAACCGCTTCCTGCAAACGGGGAAGACTTTGGGTGTAGGCAAAGCGCACATGATGCCCAGCCTGATAACGTCCGAAGTCCAAGCCCGGCGTGAACGCAACGTGCTCGGTTTCGAGGAAATGTCGGCAAAACGCGAAGGCATCGCCGCCGAACTTGCTGATATCGGCGTACAAATAGAACGCGCCTTCCGGTTCCACGGCGATACCGAAGCCCAATTCCCGCAGGGCTGGCAGCAGGAAGTCACGACGTCGGCCGAACTCGGCGCGGCGCTCCTCGAAAATTTGGATGGTGGCGGGTTCGAAGCAAGCCAAAGCGGCGTGCTGGGCCATGCTCGGTGCGCTGATGTAGAGGTTCTGGGCGAGTTTCTCCAGCTCACCGACTGCCGCTTCTGGCGCTACCAGCCAACCGAGGCGCCAGCCGGTCATGCCGAAATACTTGGAAAAACTGTTGAGGACGAAGGCACTGTCATCGACTTCCAGCACGCTGGCCGCATCCGTGCCGTAAGTCAGGCCATGGTAGATCTCGTCGACCACCAAATGGCCATGACGGGCCTTGATCGCGGCAGAGAGCCCGGCCAATTCGTCGCGGGTCAGGATGGTCCCGGTCGGGTTGGCCGGCGATGCCACCAGGGCGCCGACGCTGTCGTGATCCCAGTGACGCGCGACCAGGTCCGGGGTCAGTTGATAACGCACATCCGGACCTACAGGAACAAGCTGCGCCGCGCCTTCCACCAGCCGCAGGAAGTGCCGGTTGCACGGGTAACCCGGGTCTGCCAGCAGCCAGTGTTTGCCTGGGTCTACCAGCAAGGCACTGGCCAACAGCAACGCACCTGAACCGCCGGGCGTGATGAGGATGCGTTGCGGATCGATGTTCAGCCCGTAACGCTGCTGATAAAACCCTGAAATGGCTTCACGCAGCTCGGGAATGCCGCGGGCAGCGGTATAACGGGTCTTCCCCGCCGTCAGCGCGGCTTGGCCGGCCTGGATGATCGGCTCGGCGGTGGTGAAGTCCGGCTCGCCGATTTCCAGGTGAATCACGTCGTGGCCGGCCGCTTGCAGCTCGTTGGCCCGCGCCAGCAGGGCCATGACGTGGAATGGTTCGATAGCGCGACTGCGCGCACTGTAGGACAGAGCCATTAGCCTTCCTTACAACGGGAAAAGAATCGATTCTACCCAAGCGCAGGAACGAGCGAGAACCTAAAGCGGTCAGAGCCCATATAACGCTGGTCTCAAACGATTCAAGCGTATGCTCCAGGTTTGACTAAAATCAATAATTGATCAGGTCTCCAGAGCCGCCAGGCAAGGCTTTGCAATCTTTTGCAAGCGCCACGGGCCGCGGGCTCGACATCCGGGAGTAGCGCGGTCTGATTTGATCTGGTAAGTTCGCCCGCTTGCAGCCGCAGGGCCGGCAGGTGTCGGTGATGGAGCAATCCTGCGCAATGGATTACAAGAGTAGAGGCGGTCCATTTCATGCCCACCCAAGCAAAGCAACAACAGAACCAGTCGATCAGCGGCTTCGAACCCTATAAAGAAGTGAAGGGCGAAGAGTACATGGGCAAGCCCATGCGCGCTCACTTCACCAAGATCCTGAACAAGTGGAAACAGGACTTGATGCAGGAAGTCGACCGTACTGTTGATCACATGAAAGACGAAGCGGCCAACTTCCCCGACCCGGCAGACCGTGCCAGCCAGGAAGAAGAATTCAGCCTCGAATTGCGCGCCCGCGACCGCGAGCGCAAGCTGATCAAGAAAATCGACAAAACCCTGCAATTGATCGAAGACGAAGAATACGGCTGGTGCGAGTCCTGCGGCGTCGAAATCGGCGTCAAGCGACTGGAAGCCCGCCCTACCGCCGACATGTGCGTTGACTGCAAGACCCTGGCGGAAATCAAGGAAAAGCAAGTCGGCAAGTGATTTTTGGCGGCTTGAACGAGGAACGGAGCGTGCGAACGCTCCGTTTTTTGTTTCTGACATTTGCTGATTTGTTGCGTCTTTAAAATCGCCTTCGCGAGCAAGCTTCGCTCCTACAAAGGCAGCGCAACCCCCTGTAGGAGCTGAGCTTGCTCGCGAAGGCGGCTTCAAGCCATGCTCAAAACGATTGAACACCCTGATATCGCCCTTATGACCACCATCGCCTCCCCCGCCTACATCGGACGCTTCGCCCCTACGCCCAGTGGCCACTTGCATTTCGGTTCGCTGGTCGCAGCCCTGGCCTCCTACCTCGACGCCCGTTCGGTCGGCGGCCGTTGGCTGGTGCGCATGGAAGACCTCGATCCGCCACGGGAAGAGCCCGGCGCTCAGGCAGCGATTCTCAAGGCGTTGGAAAGTTACGGTTTCGAGTGGGATGGCGAGATGGTCCGCCAGAGCGAGCGGCACGCGGCCTATGACGAAGTCATCAATCGCCTGTTCAATCAAGGCCTGGCCTACGCTTGCACCTGCTCGCGCAAGCAATTGGAGCCGTATCATGGCATCTATCCCGGGTTCTGCCGCAACGCGGGCCACGGCACCGAGAACGCCGCGATCCGCCTGCGCGTACCAGAGCTGGAATACCACTTCATCGACCGGGTACAGGGCGAATTCCGCCAACATCTGGGCCGGGAGGTCGGTGATTTCGTGATCCGCCGCCGCGACGGGCTCTACGCCTATCAACTGGCGGTGGTTCTGGACGACGCCTGGCAAGGCATCACCGATATCGTGCGCGGCGCTGATCTGCTGGATTCCACGCCGCGCCAGCTCTATCTGCAAGAACTGCTGGGCCTGCCGCAACCACGCTACCTGCACATCCCGCTGATTACTCAGCCGGACGGCCACAAACTCGGCAAATCCTATCGCTCGCCGCCGCTGACCGAAGATCAGGCCACGCCGCTGTTGCTGCGCGCATTGCGGGCGCTGGGGCACAAGCCTGTGACCGAGCTGAATGACGCCACGCCACGGGAAGTGCTGAACTGGGGGATTGCCCACTGGGATGCATCGCTGATCCCGCGCACACTGACGTTGCCCGAAGCGCAACTGCAGTGAAGCCACTTGCAGTGGCGCGCCCATCCGTTACCATCGCCGCACGTTTTCGGGCACGCGCATAAAAAAGAGAGGCCGGGATGTACATCTATCGCTTGGTCCTGCTCCTGGTAGTGGGGATTTATCTGTTTTCCCCGGCCATCATGGATTGGTGGATCGACGCCACGGGCGCCTGGTATCGCCCTTATTTGCTCTGGCTGATTCTGATTGTCGTGACCTTCATCCTGCAGAGCCAAAAAGATGCCGATGAGCTTTAGCCTGACCCAGATGATCCTGATCAGCGCCACGTACCTGGCGGTGCTGTTCGGCGTGGCCTGGATCAGCGAACGGGGCATGATCCCCCGGGCGATCATTCGCCACCCGCTGACGTACACCCTGTCGCTGGGTGTTTACGCCAGTGCCTGGGCGTTTTACGGCACGGTGGGCCTGGCCTATCAGTACGGCTACGGTTTTCTGTCCAGCTACCTTGGGGTTTCCGGGGCGTTTCTGCTGGCGCCGGTGCTTTTGTACCCGATCCTGAAAATCACCCGCACGTATCAACTCTCGTCCCTGGCTGACTTGTTCGCGTTTCGTTTTCGCAGCACCTGGGCCGGTGCGTTGACGACGATTTTCATGCTGATCGGCGTGCTGCCGTTGCTGGCGTTGCAGATTCAGGCGGTGGCAGACTCCATCAGCATCCTCACTCGCGAGCCGGTGCAGCATCGCGTGGCCCTGAGCTTCTGCGCGCTGATTACGCTGTTCACGATTTTTTTCGGCTCGCGCCACATCGCTACCCGCGAGAAACATGAAGGCCTGGTGTTTGCGATTGCCTTCGAGTCGGTGATCAAACTGATCGCGATTGGCGGCGTCGGTCTGTATGCGCTGTATGGCGTGTTTGATGGCCCGCAGCAGTTGGAACTGTGGCTGCTGCAAAACCAGACCGCCCTCGCCGCCCTGCATACGCCATTGCAGGAAGGCCCGTGGCGCACATTGCTGTTGGTGTTTTTCGCCTCGGCGATCGTGATGCCGCACATGTACCACATGACCTTTACCGAAAACCTCAACCCGCGCTCGCTGGTCAGTGCTAGCTGGGGTTTACCGCTGTTTCTGCTGTTGATGAGCCTCGCGGTGCCGCTGATTCTCTGGGCCGGGCTGAAACTCGGCGCCACGACCAATCCGGAATACTTCACCCTCGGCATCGGCATCGCCGCCAACAGCAAAGCCCTGGCGCTATTGGCCTATGTCGGCGGATTGTCGGCGGCCAGCGGCCTGATCATCGTCACCACGCTGGCGCTGTCCGGAATGGCGCTGAACCATCTGGTGCTGCCGCTCTATCAGCCACCGGCCGAAGGTAATATCTACCGTTGGCTGAAGTGGACCCGCCGGGCGCTGATCGTCGCGATCATCATGGCCGGTTACGGTTTCTACCTGATGCTGGGCGCCGAACAAGACTTGGCTAACCTCGGCATCGTCGCCTTCGTCGCCACGTTGCAGTTCCTGCCGGGGGTATTGTCAGTGCTGTACTGGCCGACCGCCAACCGCCGCGGCTTCATCGCGGGTCTCCTGGCGGGGATTCTGGTGTGGCTGGTGACCATGCTGCTGCCGCTGGTCGGCAATCTGCAAGGCTTCTACATTCCGCTGCTGAACATGATTTACGTGCTGGATGACACCAGTTGGCACATGGCAGCAATCGCCTCGCTGGCTGCCAACGTACTGATGTTCACCCTGATCTCGTTGTTCACCAACGCCAGCGCCGAAGAGGCCAGCGCCGCCGAAGCCTGCGCGGTGGACAACGTTCGCCGCCCGCAACGCCGCGAACTGCATGCCGCCTCACCTCAGGAATTCGCCACGCAGCTTGCAAAACCATTGGGCGCCAAGGCTGCACAGAAAGAAGTCGAACAGGCCCTGCGTGACCTCTATCTACCATTCGATGAACGCCGGCCTTATGCCTTGCGTCGTTTGCGTGACCGTATCGAAGCCAACCTCTCCGGCCTGATGGGGCCGAGCGTGGCGCAGGATATGGTCGAAACCTTCCTGCCCTACAAGGCCGGCGGTGAAAATTACGTCACTGAAGACATCCACTTCATCGAAAGCCGCCTCGAGGATTACCACTCGCGCCTCACCGGCCTTGCCGCCGAACTCGATGCCCTGCGCCGCTACCACCGCCAGACCTTGCAGGAACTGCCGATGGGCGTGTGCTCGCTGGCCAAGGATCAGGAAATCCTCATGTGGAACAAAGCCATGGAGGAATTGACCGGGATTGCCGCGCAGCGTGTGGTCGGTTCGCGTCTGAGCACCATTGCCGATCCGTGGAAGGAACTGCTGCAAGGCTTCATCAATCTGCCGGACGAACACTTGCACAAACAGCACCTGGCCCTCGACGGTCAGACGCGCTGGCTGAACCTGCACAAAGCGGCGATCGATGAACCGTTGGCACCGGGTAACAGCGGCCTGGTGCTGCTGGTGGAAGACCTGACCGAAACCCAGATGCTCGAAGACAAACTGGTGCACTCCGAGCGCCTGGCCAGCATCGGTCGACTGGCGGCCGGCGTGGCCCATGAAATCGGCAACCCGATCACCGGCATTGCCTGTCTCGCGCAAAACTTGCGCGAAGAGCGTGAGGAAGACGCCGAGATCACGGAAATCAGCGGGCAGATCCTCGAGCAGACCAAACGCGTGTCACGCATCGTTCAGTCGCTGATGAGCTTCGCCCATGCTGGCAGTTATCAGCACACTGACGAGCCCGTCTGTCTGGCGGAAGTGGCCCAGGATGCCATTGGCCTGCTGGCCTTGAACCGGCGCAATTTCGAAGTACAGTTCTACAACCTGTGTGACCCCGATCACTGGGTCGAAGGCGACCCGCAGCGGCTCGCCCAGGTATTGATCAACCTGCTCTCAAACGCCCGCGACGCCTCACCTGCGGGCAGTGCGGTGCGAGTCAAAAGCGAAGCCGGCGAACACACGGTCGATTTGATCGTCGAAGACGAAGGCAGCGGTATTCCCTCGAACATCATGGATCGACTGTTCGAACCTTTCTTCACCACCAAGGATCCTGGCGAAGGCACCGGTCTGGGCCTTGCACTGGTCTATTCCATCGTTGAAGAGCATTATGGACAAATCACCATCGACAGCCCGGCTGATGTTCAAAGCCAACGCGGCACCCGTATTCGGGTAACTTTGCCGCGTCATGTCGAAGCGACGTCCGCTGTGAACTGAGACCGTCGAGAGTATCGAATCAATGCCGCACATTTTGATCGTCGAAGACGAAACAATTATCCGCTCCGCCTTGCGCCGTCTGCTGGAACGTAACCAGTACCAGGTCAGCGAAGCCGGATCCGTGCAGGAAGCACAAGAGCGTTTCAGCATCCCCACATTTGACCTGATCGTCAGCGACCTGCGTCTTCCGGGCGCACCGGGTACCGAGTTGATCAAACTTGGCCAGGGCACCCCGGTGCTGATCATGACCAGTTACGCCAGCCTGCGTTCGGCCGTCGACTCGATGAAGATGGGCGCGGTGGATTACATCGCCAAGCCTTTCGATCACGACGAAATGCTCCAGGCCGTTGCGCGAATCCTGCGTGACCGGCAATCGGCGCAAGCCAGCGGTGAACCGGTCGTCGGCAAAACGACCAATGGCGCCGCGAAAAGCGGTGTCGACAACAGCAACGGCGAGATCGGCATTATCGGCTCGTGTCCTCCGATGCAGGACCTCTACAGCAAAATCCGCAAAGTCGCGCCGACCGATTCCAATGTCCTGATCCAGGGTGAATCGGGTACTGGTAAGGAACTGGTAGCACGCGCCCTGCATAATCTGTCCAAACGCGCCAAGGCGCCGATGATTTCGGTGAACTGCGCGGCCATTCCGGAAAGCCTGATCGAGTCCGAACTGTTCGGCCACGAAAAAGGCGCGTTCACTGGCGCCAGTGCCGGGCGTGCCGGGTTGGTAGAAGCGGCGGACGGCGGCACTTTATTCCTCGATGAAATCGGTGAACTGCCACTGGAAGCTCAGGCCCGCCTGCTTCGTGTGTTGCAGGAAGGGGAAATCCGTCGAGTCGGTTCGGTGCAGTCGCAGAAGGTCGATGTACGCCTGATCGCCGCGACCCACCGAGACCTCAAGAGCCTGGCGAAGATTGGCCAGTTCCGTGAAGACTTATATTACCGCCTTCACGTGATCGCCTTGAAGCTGCCGGCCCTGCGCGAGCGCGGTGCGGACGTCAATGAAATTGCCAATGCTTTCCTCGCAAGACAGAGCGCACGGGTCAACCGCACCGATCTGAAGTTCGCCCTGGATGCCGAGCAGGCGATTCGGCATTACTCCTGGCCGGGTAACGTTCGCGAGCTGGAAAACGCGGTCGAGCGCGCCGTGATTCTGTGCGAAAGCCCGGAGATTTCCGCCGAGCTGCTGGGCATCGACATCGAACTGAGCGATCTGGATGATGACGACTTCATCGGCCTGGCGCCCCAGCAGGGCAATGGCGCCGGTAACACCAGCCACGAACCTACCGAAGATTTGTCTCTGGAAGACTACTTCCAGCATTTCGTTCTCGAGCACCAGGACCACATGACCGAAACCGAACTGGCTCGCAAACTAGGGGTCAGTCGCAAATGCCTGTGGGAACGCCGTCAGCGCCTGGGCATTCCGCGGCGCAAGACCGGGGTGGCCAGCGAGAGCTGAACCGCACCTGTCGGATGTGCGGGTAACACATGACATTGTGAAAAAACTGTTACCTCAGTTTTTTCGCGTAACAGAAGCCGGGGCTTACGGTAACGAAGCCCCGGTTTTTTTGGGCCTCGAAAAACACCATTAGCCCGCCTAACCCCTTGTTTTACTGGGTTTCACAAAAGTTGGCACGCACCCTGCTATATGTCTGGTACAAGAACAATAACAAGCAATGTACAAGACAATAAAAATAAGACGTATCGACTCACGCACAATAAAAACAAGACGGCGAGAGGCGTAGCTAACTGATTCTTTTGGAGAGGCGTTGCATTTGGGGCTTGCCCCACGACCAGGCCGAGAACAATAAAAAACTGTCCCAAGACAGTGCCTGAACTGGTTGGATCGAACGATCACAGCAACACAGCGACCAAAGCAATCCGTTTGCTCTTGGCTCCCGATTGGGAGGGTCATGAAGGAAAACTTCATGGCGAGGGCGCTCAACAAAAACAAGAAGCCCGAAACCAATAATAAAAATAGAGCACGCAACTACTTCTTGGGGAGCTTCGGCTCCCCTTGTGGTTTCTGCCGTTTGACCCTGCTGCCGACATCCCCTTCACACGCTTGCGCAGCTTCCTACACCATCCCCCGACTAAATGCTAGAATCCCCGCCCATCATGCGGTCATTCTTCGTTATGGCCGAACATTCCTTCAAACAGTGCATCCCATGCTGAAGAAGTTGTTCCAGTCATTCCGTTCTCCTAAGCGTCATACGCAACACATTCGCAGTACGCCTGAAGTGCTCAACAGCGGCCAACATTCGCTGCAAAAAGCACAATTCAGCCGTTATGCGGTGAATATCGTCGAACGCCTGCAGAACGCCGGTTACCAGGCTTACCTGGTCGGCGGCTGTGTGCGTGACATGCTGCTCGGCATCACGCCAAAAGATTTCGACGTCGCCACCAGCGCCACGCCTGAACAGGTACGCGCCGAATTCCGCAACGCGCGGATCATTGGTCGGCGTTTCAAACTGGTGCATATCCACTTTGGTCGCGAAATCATTGAAGTCGCGACCTTCCGCGCCAATCACCCGCAAAACGATGAGAAAGAAGACAGCAACCAGTCTTCCCGTAACGAAAGCGGGCGCATTCTGCGCGACAACGTCTATGGCACCCTGGAAGAGGACGCGCAACGTCGCGACTTCACCATCAACGCCTTGTATTACGATCCGGTCAGCGAGCGCATTCTCGATTACGCCAACGGCGTACACGACATCCGCAATCACCTGATCCGCCTGATCGGCGATCCGAAGCAACGCTACCAGGAAGACCCTGTGCGGATGCTGCGGGCCGTGCGTTTTGCCGCCAAGCTGAATTTCGGCATCGAAAAACACAGCGCCACGCCCATCCGCGAACTGGCGCCGATGCTGCGCGAGATCCCGTCGGCTCGTCTGTTCGAAGAAGTGCTCAAGTTGTTCCTCTCCGGCCACGCCGCGGACACCTTCGAAATGCTGGTCGACCTGCAGCTGTTCGATCCGCTGTTCCCGGCCAGTGCGACAGCGTTGGAATACAACCCGACCTACACCCACACGCTGATCAGTGAAGCGTTGATCAACACAGACCTGCGGATCAAGCAGAACAAACCGGTGACCCCGGCGTTCCTGTTTGCCGCCCTGCTCTGGCCTGCCCTGCCGGCCCGTGTGTTGCGCCTGCAAGAACGCGGCATGCCGCCGATTCCGGCGATGCAGGAAGCCGCTCACGAGTTGATCGCCGAACAGTGCCAGCGCATCGCCATTCCGAAACGCTTCACCATGCCGATCCGCGAGATCTGGGACATGCAGGAGCGTCTGCCACGGCGCAGCGGCAAACGCGCCGACTTGTTGCTGGACAACCCACGTTTCCGCGCCGGTTACGACTTCCTGCTGCTGCGTGAAAGCGCCGGTGAACAGACCGATGGCCTGGGCGAATGGTGGACCGACTATCAGGACGCCAATGACAGCGAACGCCGGGACATGATCCGCGATCTGAGCGGCAAGGACGACGGTACCGGCGCTCCGCGCAAACGGCGCCGCAGCGGCGGTGCCAAGCGCAAGCGCGCTGCCGGTGCACCGAGCGCTACAGGCGAGTAAGCCATGGAACGCATCTACATCGGCATGGGCAGCAATCTGGCTGACCCCACGCAACAATTGCGCAGCGCTGTCGAAGCGCTGGCGCAGTTGCCGCAAACCGAACTGGTCGGCGTTTCAGCGTTTTATCAAAGCGACTCGCTGCTGCCCGGTCAACCGCGTTACACCAACGCGGTCGCCGCCCTCGATAGCCACCTCGCCCCGCTGGACCTGCTTGATGCGCTACAAGCCATCGAGAATGGCCAAGGCCGCGAGCGCCTTGAACGTTGGGGCCCGCGCACGCTGGATCTGGATATCGTGCTGTTCGGCGATCGACTGATCGACGAACCTCGTCTCAAAGTCCCCCACTACCACCTGCAGGAACGGGCCTTTGTGCTCTATCCGCTGGCCGAGCTGGCACCGGCGGATTTGCGCCTGGCCGATGGCCGCAGCCTCACGGAATTGCTCGCTGCCTGCCCGTTCGTTGGGTTGGAACGCATCTCTATAAATTGACACCCCTGTAGGAGCGGGCTTGCTCGCGAAGGGACCATATCAATATCGACTGTTACACCGCTTTCGCGGGCAAGCCCGCTCCTACAGGGATTCGTGTGGATCAGAACTTCTCCAATTGCTGAATCGCATCATCAGTAACGCCGGTAACAACCCACACGTAACAACGCGGTAACACATGCAATTGACTTCCCGGGTTCTCCTCACGACTATAGGCGTCCCGCTGCCGCCAACGCGGCGCTAAAGGGCGCAATCCAGGCCTTACAAGCACCACGAAAGAAGGTGCGCCTGTATAAATGACGAATCACGCGCGTTACTCGCAGTAGTTTCCATAGCGCCTGTAATGAGGATTTTTTCATGCCAGCCATCACCCTGACCACGCTCCAGAGCCTCAAGCAGAAAGGTGAAAAGATCACCATGCTGACCTGCTATGACGCGACCTTCGCCCATGCCTGCAATGAGGCAGGGGTTGAAGTGCTGCTGGTGGGCGACTCCCTCGGCATGGTCTTGCAAGGTCACGACAGCACCCTGCCAGTGACCACCGCTGAAATGGCCTACCACGTGGCGGCCGTCAAACGTGGCAACGCCGATGCCCTGATCCTCGCCGACCTGCCCTTCATGGCCTACGCCACCCTCGAACAAACCATGACCAACAGCGCCCTGTTGATGCAGGCCGGCGCCCATATGGTCAAAGTTGAAGGCGCTTTGTGGCTCGCGGACTCGATCCGTCTGCTGGCCGAACGTGGCATCCCGGTGTGCGCGCACATGGGGCTGACACCACAATCGGTCAACATCCTCGGCGGCTATAAAGTCCAAGGCCGCAACGAGAACCAGGCACGGCAAATGCGTGCCGACGCGATTTCTCTGGAGGAGGCCGGCGCGGCCATGCTGCTGCTCGAATGCGTGCCCAGCGAACTGGCCGAAGAAATTTCCCAGGCGGTGACGATCCCGGTGATCGGCATCGGTGCCGGCAATGGCACCGACGGTCAGGTACTGGTCCTGCATGACATGCTTGGCTTGTCCATTACCGGCCGCGTACCAAAATTCGTGAAGAACTTCATGATTGATCAAACCAGCATTCAAGCCGCCTTGAGCGCTTACGTCACTGAAGTCAAAGCGGCGACTTTCCCTGGCATTGAACACGGATTCTCTGCATGAACACCGTAAAAACCGTACGCGAACTGCGGGCCGCCGTGGCCCGCGCCCGTAACGAAGGCAAGCGCATCGGCTTCGTACCGACCATGGGTAACCTGCACAGCGGGCATGTCGCACTGATTACCAAAGCCACCCAACGGGTGGATTTCGTGGTCGCAAGCATTTTCGTCAACCCGCTGCAATTCGGCGCCGGCGAAGACCTCGACAAATATCCGCGAACCCTGGCCGCCGATCAGGAGAAGTTGCTTCAGGCCGGTTGCCATCTGCTGTTCGCACCGACCGTCGAAGAAATGTACCCCGACGGCATGGCCGGTCAGACCCGCGTCAGCGTTCCGCAACTCTCCGAAGGCCTGTGCGGCGCCAGCCGTCCGGGGCATTTTGAAGGGGTGGCGACTGTCGTCAGCAAGCTGTTCAACATGGTCCAGCCGGATTTGGCGATCTTCGGCCAGAAAGACTTCCAGCAACTGGCGGTGATTCGTGCCCTGGTGCATGACCTGAACATGCCGATCCAGATCATCGGCGAACCTACCGTGCGTGCGGCCGATGGCCTGGCGCTGTCGTCGCGCAATGGGTTCCTCAGCGAAGAACAACGGGCCATCGCGCCAGAGGTCTATCGCACCCTGACCCGGATCAGCGACGCGATCAAACAGGGCGAGCGCGATTACCCGACGTTGATCAACGAGCAGATCAGACAGCTTGAAGCCGCTGGCCTGCGTGTGGATTATCTGGAAATTCGCCATGCGCTGACCTTGCGTCCGGCGACGGTGGAAGATCGGGATCTGGTGATTCTGGTGGCGGCGTTCCTGGGCACGACGCGGTTGATCGACAACCTGCATCTGAATCTCGACGCGCCCGCATAAACACCACCAAACCCTGTGGGAGCGAGCCTGCTCGCGATAGCAATCTTACAGTCGACATCAATGTTGAATGTGATGGCCTAATCGCGAGCAGGCTCGCTCCCACATTGGATCTGCGTCTGTTTCCAGACTGTATTGCCGCCCACAAAGCCTTCGGGCAAACTGCCCGCCGTTCGATTCCGACCTGGGGAAACACTCATGCACGCCATCATGCTCAAGGCCAAGCTGCATCGCGCCGAAGTCACCCATGCTGTACTCGATTACGAAGGTTCCTGCGCCATCGACGGCGAATGGCTGGACCTGTCCGGCATCCGTGAGTACGAACAGATCCAGATCTACAACATCGACAACGGCGAACGCTTTACCACCTACGCAATTCGTGGCGAAGAAGGTTCGCGCATGATTTCGGTCAATGGTGCCGCAGCGCACAAGGCCAAGGTCGGCGATCGTGTGATCATCTGCGCTTACGCCCACTACAGCGAAGCCGAACTGCTCAACTTCAAGCCACGCATGCTCTACATGGCGCCGGGTAACGAACTGAGCCACACCAGCAATGCCATTCCGGTTCAGGTCGCCTGATCGAACCGCTCCCCCTTTCAGCCTTCCGTTTGTCGGACCGTTCCCGGTTAAATGTTAAAAAAGTACCGGGAGCAGGTCAGACAAAGTCAAGACAGATTGCAGCGCGAGGTTTACTGTATTCGCCCTGCGCCAGAAAATCGTGTCGACGCAGTTGACCGGACGCTCACCCACAGCGCTCCGGGATTTTTAGTGTTCAAAAGGCCGTTCAAGTAAAAGGAAAACCGCAGCGATGGCGTATTACCGCACTCCTCACGACGTTACCGCTCTGCCCGCTTGGCAAGCGCTGAATGACCACCGCCAAGCCATGCAGGATTTCAGCATGCGCGAAGCCTTTAATGCCGATCCGCAGCGCTTTACTCAATTCACCCTCAGCAGCTGCGGCCTGTTTCTCGACTACTCGAAAAACCTGATCAATGCCGAGACCCGCAATCTGCTGGTGGGCCTGGCCAACGAAGTCGATCTCCAAGGCGCGATCAAAGCGCTGTTCAGTGGCGAAATCGTCAACTCTTCCGAAGGCCGTCCGGCCCTGCACACCGCACTGCGCCGCCCGGTGGGCGACAAGCTGTCGGTCAACGGCGTCAACGTGATGCCCGATGTGCACAAGGTGTTGAACCAGATCACCGATCTCGTGGGCCGCATCCACGATGGTCTGTGGCGCGGGTACACCGAGAAGCCGATCACTGACGTGGTGAACATCGGCATCGGTGGCTCGTTCCTCGGCCCTGAGCTGGTGTCCGAAGCACTGCTGTCCTACGCCCAGAAAGGCGTGCGCTGCCATTACCTGGCGAACATCGACGGCAGTGAATTCCATGAACTGACCATGAAGCTGCGCGCCGAGACCACGCTGTTCATCGTCTCGTCGAAATCCTTCAACACCCTCGAAACCCTGAAAAACGCCCAGGCTGCACGCGCCTGGTACCTGGCTCAGGGTGGTTCGGAAGCCGAGCTGTACCGTCACTTTATCGCCGTTTCCAGCAACAACGCGGCAGCGGTGGCGTTCGGTATTCGCGAAGAAAACATCTTCCCTATGTGGGACTGGGTCGGCGGGCGTTACTCGCTGTGGTCGGCTATCGGTTTGCCGATTGCCCTGGCCATCGGCATGTCGAACTTCAAGGAGCTGCTGTCCGGTGCTTACACCATGGACCAGCATTTCCAGAGCGCACCATTCGAACAGAACATGCCGGTGCTGCTGGCGTTGCTCGGCGTCTGGTACGGCAACTTCTGGGGCGCGCAAAGCCACGCGATCCTGCCGTACGACCACTACCTGCGCAACATCACCAAACACTTGCAACAGCTGGACATGGAATCCAACGGCAAGAGCGTGCGTCAGGACGGCACGCCAGTGTCCACGGATACCGGCCCGGTGATCTGGGGCGGCGTCGGCTGCAACGGTCAGCACGCTTACCACCAGTTGCTGCACCAAGGCACCCAGCTGATTCCGGCGGACTTTATCGTGCCGATCGTCAGCTTCAATCCAGTGGCCGACCACCACCAGTGGCTGTACGCCAACTGCCTGTCGCAAAGCCAGGCGCTGATGCTCGGCAAGACCCGTGTCGAGGCCGAAGCCGAGCTGCGTGACAAGGGCATGAGCGAGGACGAAGTGCAGAAGCTGGCGGCGCACAAGGTGATCCCGGGCAACCGTCCGAGCAACACCTTGGTGGTCGAGCGCATCAGCCCGCGTCGTCTTGGCGCATTGGTGGCGCTGTACGAACATAAAGTCTTCGTGCAAAGCGTGGTCTGGGGCATCAACGCCTTCGATCAGTGGGGTGTGGAGCTTGGTAAAGAGCTGGGCAAAGGCGTCTACAACCGCCTGGTCGGCAGCGAAGAAACCCCCGCCGACGATGCTTCCACCCAAGGCCTGATCAACTACTTCCGCGGTCGTCACCGCGGGTGATTTGACGCCATTCCTACGGGGCGTACTAACCTTGTAGGAGCTGGCTTGCCAGCTCCTACGAGGGTCGCGCAGCTCCCCTCTTGTCGCAAAACAAGAAGAAGGAACCGTCATGTTCGATATCAGCACGTTCCCCAAAGCCGATGCCGTCCGCCGGGCTGCACAGTTAAGTCAAGACGACTATCAACGCCTGTACCGCCAATCCATCGAACACCCCAGCACCTTCTGGGCCGAACAGGCCACCCGCTTTCTCGACTGGAGCGCGCCTTGGCAGACTGTCCAGCGTTATGACTTGAAAACCGGCGAGGCAAGCTGGTTCGCCGGCGGGAAATTAAACGTCAGTTATAACTGCATCGACCGTCACCTGGAAAAACGCGGCGAGCAAATCGCGATTATCTGGGAAGGCGATGACCCCGCCGAATCCGCCCAGATCACCTACAAAAAACTCCATCACAACGTCTGTCGACTGGCCAACGTGCTCAAAAGCCGTGGCGTGAAGAAAGGCGACCGCGTGTGCATCTACATGCCGATGATTCCCGAAGCTGCCTACGCCATGCTCGCCTGCGCGCGGATCGGCGCGATTCATTCGGTGGTGTTCGGTGGATTCTCCCCGGACTCGTTGCGTGACCGGATCCTCGACGCCGATTGCCGCACCGTGATCACTGCCGACGAAGGCGTGCGCGGCGGTAAATTCGTGCCGCTCAAACAGAACGTCGACACGGCGCTGCAAAGCTGCCCGGACGTGAACACCGTGATCGTGGTCGAGCACACCCAAAACCAGGTCAACTGGGTCGACGACCGGGACATCTGGTACCACCAGGCTTTGCGCGATGTCAGCGACGACTGCCCGCCAGAGCCGATGGACGCCGAAGACCCGCTGTTTATCCTCTACACCTCTGGCAGTACAGGCAAACCCAAAGGCGTGCTGCACACCACCGGCGGCTATTTGCTGCAAGCGGCAATGACTTTCAAGTACGTGCTCGATTATCGCGACGGTGAAGTCTTCTGGTGCACCGCCGATGTCGGCTGGGTCACCGGCCATAGCTACATCGTCTACGGGCCGCTGGCCAATGGGGCGACCACGCTGATCTTCGAAGGCGTGCCGAGCTACCCCAGCACTTCGCGCTTCTGGCAGGTGATCGACAAGCACCACGTGAACATCTTCTACACCGCGCCAACCGCCCTGCGCGCGCTGATGCGTGAAGGCCCCGAGCCGTTGAAGGAAACGTCCCGCGAGAGCCTGCGATTACTCGGCACCGTCGGTGAGCCGATTAACCCGGAAGCCTGGGAATGGTATTTCAATACGGTCGGCGAGCAGCGTTGCCCGATTGTCGATACCTGGTGGCAGACCGAAACCGGCGGCATCATGCTCAGCCCGCTGGTCAGCACCCAACGGCTCAAACCCGGTTGCGCCACCCAACCGATGTTCGGCGTGCAACCGGTACTGCTCGATGAACACGGCAAGGAAATCAAAGGCGCCGGCAGCGGCATACTGGCCATCAAGTCCAGCTGGCCGGCGCAGATTCGCAGCGTCTACGGCGACCCGAAACGGATGATCGAAACCTACTTCAAGCCCTACCCCGGCTATTACTTCACCGGCGATGGCGCACGCCGTGACGAGGATGGCGACTACTGGATCACCGGGCGCATCGACGACGTGATCAACGTCTCCGGGCATCGCATTGGCACCGCCGAAGTGGAGAGCGCGCTGGTGCTGCACGACAGCATCGCCGAAGCCGCCGTGGTCGGTTATCCCCACGATGTCAAAGGCCAGGGCATCTATGCCTTCGTCACGCCCATGAATGGCACCGAACCCAATGACGAATTGAAGAAACAATTGCTGGCGCATGTCAGCAAGGAAATCGGCAGCTTCGCCAAACCGGACTTGATCCAGTGGGCTCCGGCCCTGCCGAAAACCCGTTCGGGCAAGATCATGCGACGCATTCTGCGCAAGATCGCCTGCAACGAACTGGACAGCCTGGGCGATACCTCGACCCTCGCCGACCCGAGCGTGGTGCAAGGACTGATCGATCAGCGGCTGAACCAATGAGCCCGTGTTGTGCATTGGCCATCACATCCCTGTAGGAGCGAGCGGTGCGGCGATCCGACTTGCCCGCGAAGACGGCGGCACAGTCAACATTAATGTCGCCTGACACACCGCTTTCGCGGGCAAGCCTCGCTCCTACAGGTACAGGCACAGGTTCTTCATCGTTCAAGCTGTTAAACTCCCGCGCCCCCAATTCCCTCCTGCAAGGCGCCCAGCATGTCTTCCTTGAATCAGGCGCTGTGCGCCGCCCTCGATCGTCGCCAGGACCTGCTCGCCGAGCTGCATCAGCAAGGCACCGATTGCTATCGCCTGTTCCACGGCAGCCAGGAAGGCGCCGGCGGCCTGACCATCGACCGCTATGGCCCGCAACTGTTGGTGCAGAGTTTTCATCAGGCACTGGAGCGTGACGCTCTGCTGCAGTTGCACGAGATCGTCAATCAACAGCTGGGCCTCGACACCCTGCTGGTCTACAACGACCGTTCCCGCGGCAACTCGCGCATCGACCGCGAAGACACCGTCTACCGCGCCGACGAAGCTGCCCTGCAAGATTTGATCGGCCACGAATGGGGACTGAACTACCGGGTTCGCGGGCGCCACGCCGGCCAGGACCCGTTGCTGTTTCTTGATCTGCGCAACGCTCGCGGCTGGGTCAAGGCGCACAGCAAAAACAAAAGTGTGCTGAACCTGTTTGCCTATACCTGTGGCGTTGGCCTCAGCGCCGCGGCCGGTAGTGCGAGCGAGGTGTGCAACCTGGACTTTGCCGAGGGCAATCTGGCGGTCGGTCGTGAGAACGGTCTGCTCAACCCGCAATTGCCGACGATGGAGTTCATCCAGTCCGATTATTTCCCGGCGATCCGCCAACTGGCCGGCCTGCCGATCAGCCAGCGTCGCGGTCAGAAACTGCCGAGCTATCAACGTCTGGAGCCGCGTCAGTACGATTTGGTGCTGCTTGATCCTCCGGCCTGGGCCAAGAGCGCTTTCGGCACCGTTGACCTATTGCGTGACTATCAGAGCCTGCTCAAACCGGCGCTGCTGACCACTGCCGACGACGGCGTGCTGATCTGCTGCAACAACCTGGCGAAGGTCGGCATGGACGATTGGCGCGAGCAGGTTTTGCGCTGCGCAGAGAAAGCCGGGCGCCCGGTGCGTGAGTGGACAACGCTGACACCGGGCAGCGATTTCCCGTCGATGGATCAACAGCCGCCGCTGAAAACGCTGATCCTGCAGCTCTGAAAATCCGCACCGATAATCAGATAAATCCTATAAAGCGTGGTTGCTTCGGAACCGCAAACGCATGCCATACTCCAAGGCACTCCGATTCCGACAGTTGAAGCCGCACATGCCCAAAGGATTGATTCGCGCTATCGGCGCCTTGTTGACTGCCCTGGCTCTTTACAGCCTGCTGGGGTTTCTGATTCTGCCGGGTATCGCGTTGCGGATTGCCAACCAACAATTGGCCAACTACGCCACGACGCCCGCTACGATTCAGCGGATCGAACTCAACCCCTTCAGCCTTGAAGTCACCCTTTGGGGCCTGGTCGTCGGCGAGCCGGGCAAGGAGCAAGTAGGCTTCGAACGTCTGTACGCCAACCTGCAGATCGACAGCCTCTGGACCAAGGCGCTGCACTTGTCCGATATCGAACTGGACAAACCCAAGACCGAAATTCTCTTCGGCAAGGACGGCAAACTCAACCTGCTCGGGCTGTTTAACATCCCCGCCAGCGAACCGACCCCGGTCGATCCGGACGCCAAACCATTCCCGCTGCGCGTAGAGCGGATCAAACTGGCCGGTGGCTCCGTACATTTCCAGGATGCACGGCCCAGCGAACCCATCGAATTCCTCTACGACAAACTCGATTTCGAACTGAAAAACCTCAGCACCTTGCCCGAAGACAGCGCCGACATGACGTTGGTCGCCATCGGTCCGGCAGGTGGACAGATCGACTGGACCGGTAATTTCAGCCTGATCCCGATCGCCTCCGAAGGTAAGCTGAAAATCACCGATGGCAAGATGAAATCCTTTTGGCCCTATGTGCGCGATGCTGTGCCACTCGTGCTCGAAGATGGCGTCGTCAGCCTCAGCACCGATTACAAACTCAACCTGGCCAAGGAAACCGAACTGCTGCTGAGCAATGTCGCGGTCAGCGTCGCGCCTTTCGCCATCAAGGCTCCGGACGGTCGACCGCTGGCGAAGCTCCAGCGGCTGGACATCAGCGAAACCACCGTGGATCTGGCCAAACAGCAAGTGGTGGTCGGCAAGATTCGCAGCCAGAAACTGGAAACCTGGGCCGCCCTCGAAACCGACGGGCAACTCGATTGGCAAAAGCTGTTCGCCAGCCAACCGTCCAAACCGACCGCCAAGGCCAATGCCGAGCCGATCAGCACACCCGCGGCTGCCGATTCGCCGAAGCCTGAACCGACCACGCCGAGCAAGCCCTGGCAGGTGCTGCTCAAAGATGTGCAACTGCGCGATTACCAGGTGCATCTGGCCGACCGCAAGGCACAACCCGCCGTGGCGCTTGAGGTGGGCCCGCTGAACCTGGACCTGCAAAATTTCGATAGCCTCAATGGCTCACCTTTCAATCTCAAGCTCGACACCGGCGTGGGCAAGCAAGGCAAGATCACCGCGGATGGCGTGGTCAATCTGGCCCCGATCAGCGCCAAACTGAACGTGCAGACCAAGGACATCGACCTGCGCGTCGCCCAGTCCTACATCAACCCGTTCATTCGTCTCGAACTGCGCAGCGGCATGCTGGGCAGTGATCTGGCGGTCGACCTGAAAAGCACCGAACCGCTGGCGTTCAGCGTCACCGGCCGCGCTCAGGTCGATCAACTGCATACCCTCGACACCCTGAAAACCCGCGACTTCCTCAAGTGGCAACAGTTGGTGCTCGAAGGCCTGAACTATCAGCATGGCGACAGCCTGTCGATCGACAAGGTCAACCTGTTCCAGCCCTATGCACGCTTCATGATCAACGATGATCGCACCACCAACGTCGATGACCTGTTGATCCCGCAACCGGCCGACTCCGGCGCCACAACCGCCGCTACTGCCAAACCGCCAGCCGGAAAAGAAAAACCGCTGGGCATCCACATTGGCGGCATTGCCATCAATGACGGCTCGGCAAACTTCGCCGACTTCAGCCTGACCCCGAACTTCGCCACAGCTGTTCAACAGCTCAACGGGAAGATCGGCACCATCGACAGCCGGCAGGCGAAACCGGCCAGCGTTGACGTCAAAGGCAAGGTCGACCGCTATGCGCCGGTGACCATCAAGGGTTCGGTCAATCCATTCGACCCGATGGCCAGCCTGGACATCGCCACCAGTTTCAAACGGGTTGAACTGACGACCTTGACGCCCTACTCCGGCAAGTTCGCCGGCTACCGTATCCGCAAGGGCCGGCTCAATCTCGACCTGCATTACAAGATCACCAACGGCCAGCTCCTGGCCGAAAACAAAGTGGTGGTCGAGCAATTGCAACTGGGTGAAAAGGTCGACAGCCCGGACGCGGTGAGCCTGCCGCTGAAACTGGCGATTGCCTTGCTCAAGGATGTCGACGGCAAGATTTCCATCGAGCTGCCGGTAAGCGGCGACCTGAACAACCCGCAATTCAGTGTCATGCCTATTATCTGGCAGACCCTGCGCAACCTGATCGTGAAAGCCGCCGCAGCGCCATTCAAAATGATTGGCGGGCTGGTCAGCGGCGGTGGTTCGGAAGACTTGGGCACCGTGGCATTTGCACCGGGTTCAAGCGACCTGAGCAAAGACGCTGAAACAGCGCTGGTCAAACTGTCCCAAGCGCTCAAGGAACGTCCGGCCCTGCGCCTGGAAATCGAAGGCACTGCCGCCAAGAGCAGCGATGGCCCGCTGATTGCCGAGCAACGCCTGGAGCGGGAATACCAGTACAACTACTACAAAATGCTCCAGCGTCGCGGTGACAAGGTGCCGGCCCAGGCCTCATTGCTGCAAGTGCCGGACAACGAGAAAGGCCCGCTGCTTGAAGGAATCTACCGCACACGTCTCAAGACTCAGCCGCCCGCCGAATGGAAGGACTTGGGCAAGGAAGAACGCAGTAAAAAAATGCGTGAAGGCGTGATCGCGTTCTGGAGTTCCAGCGAGGTGCTGTTGCGTCAACTGGGGCAAGAACGGGCCAGCAGTATCAAGGATTATCTGGTGGACAAGGGTCAGTTGGCCGATGACCGCGTGTACTTCATCGACGCCAGCCTCGGTGAGGCAGAAAGCGATGGCCGCGTTATCACGCCCATGCATCTGGATGCCGAGTGATGGGCACACGCTGGCTTATGAGCCTGGCCCTGGTGCTGGCTGCCGGCCAGGCAGCAGCGGCCGATACCTTGCGCTGCGGCAGTCAATTGATCAGCGTGGGGGACAGGTCCGGCGAAGTGCTGCAAAAATGCGGAGAGCCCGTTGCCCGCGACTTGTTGGGCTACAAGCGCAGCGCCAATCGGCGGGAAGAGTTTGCGGTCGAGGAATGGACCTACGGGCCTAACAGCGGGATGTACCAGTACCTGCGCTTTGAAGGGAATCGCTTGGTTCGAATCACCAGCAAGCGCGGCAACTGAGCCCACAATCGGCTCGCTCCCACATCTATGGTTACGGCAGTGCAAATAGAACAGGCCCCGACACAAATGTCGGGGCCTGTAATGGCTACATCCTTGTGGCCTTGCGCGTGAACTCTGAAAAAAGCGGCAGACGTATGACTCGGCCCGTCTACCGCATCTTCTCCCGGTCGAGGCGAGAAGCCTTGTTTTACTCGGATTTCAGGCCGTCAGCGGACACCGCTTTGACACCTTTGATGTTCTTGGCGATAGCCACGGCGGTTGTTTTCTGAGCGTCTGTCAGAACGGTCATGGAAGACAGGGAAACAACGCCTTTGTTGGTTTCGACTTTGATATCGGTGCCCGGGATGCCTTTTTCGGTCACCAGGTCTGCTTTGACTTTGGTGGTGATCCAGGTATCGGAAACATCCTCTTTCGCTTCAGTGACTTCACCGGCGGCCAGCATCATGGGTGCCTGAGTCGCTTGAGTGGTCTGTGCAAATGCAGCGGTGGCCATGGTCAGGGTCAGAGCGGTAGCAGTAGCGGCAGCAATAGCGAACGTCTTCATACGAGTAACTCCTGTATTTCTGGAAAGTCTGCTTCGAGTCTTGTCAGCAGGGTTACCAGAGAGAGTGCGAACGTTGTGCCAATGGCTCGATAAAAAATAAATATCTATAAATCAATAACTTAACAAAAAATGCAATTTTCGAAATCATGCAAATTGCATGACTACGAAATTATCTACATGCAACTTGCGGGTTTTAACGCAGGCCTAAGGCCATGAATTGTCGGGGGTTTCTCGATTATCTGAATCGCCCCAAAAACAGCGAACAAAAAAATGCCCCGCGTCTTTAAACGCGGGGGCATTTGGCAGGATGACAATGGATCAGCCTGCAGCGGCAGCAGCAGCGCCGGTGCAGCCTTTAGGCGCGTATTCCTGCTCAACTGTCGTGGCGCAAGTCCAGCCGCCAGTAAGTGAGCGCGTAAGCGTAATGGTTTTGCCGAGCACCGGCCCCGGTGCGTTGAGAATCGTGCAGCCAATAGTGCCCGCACCGTCAGCGGCAGTACCCGCTACCGCAACCGTGCAATTACCTGTGGTCAAAGTACCGCCGGTATTAGCGAGTGAGGGGTTAGTGCCTTGATTGATGATGTCTTCGAAAGGCACCTTCAATGCCGAAATTTCTGCAACCGCAGCGGTAACCTTCGCCCGCGCTTGGTACTTCGAATACTGCGGCAACGCAAACGTCGCCAGAATCCCGATGATCGCCACCACGATCAGCAGTTCGATCAGGGTAAAACCATTTTGATTTTTCATAGACAGGCTCCATGCATGAGTCGAAATCTCATGATCTAAACAAGGCACAGCACAGGTCATGCCAAACCGCACGCGCCCCTGCCTGTGGGGCACGAGATCGCGGCAAAGATCTTTCCTACTCCCAGGATCCGCACTATCTGACACTTTTTGTCACCTCACCCCGGCTGGTTTGGTTCCACTGCTTGACTAGGCTATAAGTCATTCAATGCCTGCTTCCGGAACTCCAATGAATGACATCGCCCTTAGCGGTCTGGCCAAGCAATTGGTACTGGCCGAGCTGATCACCGACCAAAGTGCGCAACAGGCGTATCAGCAAGCCCAACGCAATCGAATTTCGCTGGTCAGCTATCTGGTGCAAAACAAACTGCTAAAAAGCTGGCAGGTCGCCGAAGTAGCCTCGGAGCATTTCGGCATAGCCCTGCTGGACCTCAACTGCCTGGACAAGGACACCCAACCCCGAGGGTTGGTCAGCGAGAAGCTGGTCCGTCAGCACCACGCCCTGCCCCTCTGGCGGCGTGGTAACAGACTGTTCGTGGGGATTTCCGACCCGACCAACCATCAAGCCATCAACGACATCCAGTTCAGCACCGGGCTGAGCACCGAAGCCATCCTGGTGGAGGAAGACAAGCTCAGCGACGCCATTGAAAAGTTCTTCGACAACCACTCCACCGGTCTGGAAGACATGGCCGATGTCGACCTCGACGGGGTGGACATCGAGTCGGTCGATGAGCAGAAACAGGATGCCCTTGTGGGGCAAGATGCCGATGATGCCCCCGTGGTGCGCTTCGTCCACAAGATGCTGCTCGACGCGATCAAGAGCGGCTCTTCCGACCTGCATTTCGAGCCCTACGAAAAAATCTACCGCGTGCGGATGCGCACCGATGGCATGCTGCGGGAAGTCGCCAGGCCACCGACGCAACTGGCCAATCGCATTGCTTCACGACTGAAAGTCATGGCCAGTCTCGACATCTCCGAACGGCGCAAACCCCAGGACGGGCGAATCAAGATGCGCCTGTCCAAAAGCAAGTCCATCGACTTCCGGGTCAACACCCTGCCGACCCTGTGGGGCGAGAAAGTGGTAATCCGGATCCTCGATCCGTCCAGTGCCCAAATGGGCATCGATGCCCTCGGCTACGAGCCCGACCAGAAAGACCTGTACATGGCCGCCCTCAAGCAGCCACAAGGGATGATCCTGGTGACCGGCCCCACCGGCTCGGGCAAGACCGTGTCGCTCTATACCGGGCTGAACATCCTCAACACCGTCGACATCAATATTTCCACTGCCGAAGACCCGGTAGAAATCAACATCGAAGGCATTAACCAGGTCAACGTCAATCCCAGGCAGGGACTGGATTTCGCCCAGGCGCTGCGCTCGTTTCTGCGTCAGGACCCGGACGTGATCATGGTCGGCGAAATCCGCGACCTCGAAACCGCCGAGATTGCCATCAAGGCCGCCCAGACCGGGCACATGGTCCTTTCCACCCTGCACACCAACAGCGCCGCGCAAACCCTGACCCGTCTGCACAATATGGGGATTCAGGGGTTCAACATCGCGACTTCGGTCAGCCTGATCATCGCCCAGCGCCTGGCGCGCAAACTGTGCAGCCATTGCAAAAAGCCCATCGAGATTCCCCGCGAGGCGTTACTCAAGGAAGGTTTTCCCGAGGAACGCATCGGCTCGTTCACGATCTATGAACCGGTCGGTTGCGATCAGTGCAACAACGGTTACAAAGGGCGAGTAGGGATTTATGAAGTGGTAAAGAACACCCCAGACCTGCAACGGCTGATCATGGCCGAAGGCAACTCACTGGAAATCGACATCCAGATGCGTAAGGACGGTTTCAACGACCTGCGTACTTCGGGCCTGCTCAAGGCCATGCAAGGCATCACCAGCCTTGAAGAAATCAACCGGGTCACGAAGGACTGAACATGGCGGTCAAAGCAGCGAAAATCAGCGTATATGCCTGGGAAGGCACAGACAAAAAAGGCACAAGAATGACCGGCGAGTTGACCGGCCAGAATCCCGCGCTGATCAAGGCGCAGTTACGCAAGCAAGGCATCAATCCGGGCAAGGTGCGGAAAAAAACCGCGTCCATTTTCCGTGCCGGCAAACGCATCAAGGCTCTGGACATTGCCCTGTTTACCCGGCAGATGGCGACCATGATGAAAGCCGGCGTACCGCTGCTGCAATCGTTCGACATTATCGGCGAGGGCTTCGATAACCCGAACATGCGCAAGCTGGTCGACGAGGTGAAACAGGAAGTCGCGGCCGGCAACAGCTTCGCCGCCGCCCTGCGCAAAAAGCCCCAGTATTTCGATGAGTTGTACTGCAACCTAGTGGACGCCGGCGAGCAGGCCGGAGCCCTGGATACCCTGCTGGAACGGGTGGCGACCTACAAGGAAAAGAGCGAAAGCCTCAAGGCCAAGATCAAGAAAGCCATGACCTACCCGTTGGCGGTGGTGTGCGTCGCGATCATTGTGACCGGGATTTTGCTGGTCAAGGTTGTGCCGCAGTTCGAGTCGGTGTTCTCGGGGTTTGGCGCCGAGCTGCCGGCGTTCACCGTGATGGTCATTGGCTTGTCGGAGTTTTTGCAGGACTGGTGGTGGATGGTGCTCGGCGTGCTGGGTGCGGCGATCTTCGGCGTTCGCCATGCCTTTAAAAAATCCCCGGGCTTTCGCGACCGAACGGACACCTGGCTGCTGAAACTGCCGTTGGTTGGGGCGCTCATGTACAAGTCCGCCGTGGCCCGTTTCGCCCGCACGCTGTCGACGACGTTCGCCGCCGGGGTGCCATTGGTCGAAGCCCTGGATTCAGTCGCGGGAGCGACCGGCAATATCGTGTTCAAGCGAGCGGTATTACGCATCAAGCAGGACGTTTCAACCGGTATGCAGCTGAATTTTTCCATGCGCACCTCCGGTATCTTTCCGACCATGGCCATCCAGATGACGGCCATTGGCGAAGAGTCCGGCGCGCTGGACGACATGCTCGACAAGGTCGCGAGCTTCTATGAGGACGAAGTGGATAACATGGTCGATAACCTGACCAGTCTGATGGAACCGTTCATCATGGTGGTGCTGGGGGTTATCGTCGGCGGCCTGGTGGTGGCGATGTACCTGCCTATTTTCCAACTCGGCTCAGCGATCTGATATGTCCTTGAACGAATTTCTGAGTCTTAATCCGCTGACCTTCGTGATCACTGCATGGGTGATCGGCTTGCTGATCGGCAGTTTTCTCAACGTGGTGGTCTGGCGCCTGCCGAAAATGCTTGAGCGTGAATGGCGCTTGCAGGCCCATGACGTCCTGGATTTGCCACCCGAAGCCCCCGGCCCGGTTTACAACCTGATACTGCCTCACTCCGAGTGCCCTCACTGTGGCCATCGGATTCGAGCGTGGGAAAACATTCCCGTGCTCAGTTATCTGTTTTTACGTGGGCGATGCTCAAGCTGCGCGACGCCGATCAGCAAACGTTACCCACTGACCGAACTGGCCTGTGGCGTGCTGTCGGCATTCGTTGCCTGGCATTTCGGTTTCGGCTGGCAGGCCTGCATGGTACTGGTCCTGAGCTGGGGCCTGTTGGCAATGAGCCTGATCGACGCCGAACACCAACTGTTGCCGGACGTGCTGGTACTGCCGTTGATATGGCTGGGGTTGATCGTTAACAGTTTCGGGCTCTTCGTCTCGCTGCATGACGCGTTTTGGGGCGCGGTGGCCGGCTACATGGCGCTGTGGACGGTGTTCTGGCTGTTCAAACTGATCACCGGCAAGGACGGCATCGGCTACGGTGACTTCAAGCTGCTGGCGATGCTCGGCGCTTGGGGTGGCTGGCAAATCCTGCCGCTGACCATCCTGCTGTCATCGCTGCTGGGCGCCATCATCGGGGTGATTTTGCTGCGCCTGCGGGACGCGAAAACCTCGACGCCGCTGCCCTTTGGCCCCTATCTGGCCATTGCCGGCTGGATTGCCTTGCTCTGGGGTGGTCAAATAACCGGCTTCTATTGGCAGTTTGTCGGTTTGAAATGAATACCCCTGTGGAAAAACCCTGGATTCTCGGCCTGACCGGCGGCATCGGCAGCGGCAAAAGCGCGGCAGCCCAGCACTTCATCGACTTGGGCGTGCATGTGGTCGATGCCGATCATGCGGCTCGCTGGGTGGTCGAACCCGGTCGCCCGGCACTGGCGAAGATCGCCGAGCACTTTGGCCCCGGCGTGCTGCAAGCCGACGGCCAACTGAATCGCGCGGCGCTGCGCAAGCTGATCTTCGAAGTGCCGGATGAACGCCGCTGGCTCGAAGCGCTGCTACATCCGCTGATCGCCGAAGAAATCGCCCACCATCTGGCCAAGGCACAATCGTCTTATGCGATTCTGGTTTCGCCGCTGCTGATCGAGTCCGGGCAGTACGCCATGACCCAACGGGTCCTGGTGATCGATGCCCCGGAACAGTTACAGATCGAACGCACCCTGCAGCGTGACCAGACCAGCGAGCAGCAGGTCCAGGCGATCCTCAAGGCCCAATCCAGCCGACAGGACCGCGTGAGCCATGCCGACGATGTGGTGGTCAACGACCGCGACCTCGCCTGGCTGCACAGCGAGGTCGAACGCCTGCATCATTTTTACCTTACTTTGCGTGGAGGCCAGTCATGAGCCAAACCCCAACCGTCGATTGCCCAACCTGTGGCGCCCCTGTCGAATGGAGCCCCGAGAACAAGTTCCGGCCATTCTGTTCAGACCGTTGCAAACTGATCGACCTGGGCGCCTGGGCGTCGGAAGAACACAAGATTCCGGTGACCCCCGATGCCGAGGACGAATTGTTCAGCGGCGACTTCGACCCGCGTCATTGATTCCGACCCTCAGGGCCGCATAAAGCCATAGTCCTGGCCCTCGTCGAGGTTTTCGGCGAGAAACCGCAACTCATCGGCCAGGTCTTCTATATTGCGTACCGCCTTGCTCTGCTGCACCACCGCACTGAGCAAGGCGCGCAGGCTCAACCCCGGATCGAACCCCACCTCTTGCGCCACATCCAGACTCTGACGCAACTCCTGCCGGGCCCACTCATACACACTCATGCCATTGCTCCTGAAGGTTTTCCAGAGCATGGATTCGGCAACGTTTTTTGGATTTGATATGAATCAAGATTTGGGGTCGTCGTCTTTCCAGGGCGCCGAAAGATAACGCGTGCGATTGAACGTCTCCAGCCATTCGGGGCAGAACACCACCAATGCGCTGACCACCATGCCGTTGATAAACGCTTCCGGAAAAATCAGCAGCCACAAGTAACCGACAAAATCTATCAGCCAATAGGGCATGGCGAAGCGTTCGTCGTACCACAGCAATGTGAGCGCCAGAATCAGGCACAACAGGGCCGATAACGCAGCGGCAAAAAAACCGGAACAGAAGATGTACACAAAGGGATTACGCGGCTGCGCGCGCTCGACCAGGATTGCGCAGCACTCGGTGATCAGCACCGGCAACAGAATCAGCAACGCGCCGTTAACCCCCATGGCCGCCATGTCCTGCCGTCCGAGCAGCACCAATCCAACTTGCGCGACCAACCCGCCGACAATCGCCAACGGCCAATCCAGCAGTAACGTCACTGCCGTCATGCCGATGAAGTGATAGGACACGCCCGTATCAAAGTCCCGTCGCACGAGCCAAAGCATGAACAGCGCGAACACCGTGCCGAACAACAGATGCTGACGGCGGCTATCGCTGAACAGTTCGACCCAGGGTGCTCTACAGACAGCCCAGATCAGTACCGGCGCGTAAATCAGCCACCCCACTGTGAGGCTTTGCGGTGACAGCAGTTCGGCGCCGATCATGGGCGTGCCTTTTCCGGTACTTGGGCCCACGCAAGCGTAAGACTGAGCAGCAACACTGTTCTATATTTCACGCGTCTCTCCCGTCGTGATAGCTCTCAGTCTATACCGGCGTTTCTGACTGGCCGAATCGCTGTTCTAGCCGCACACATCTTCGCGATTTTGAGGGTGTACATATCCGTTTCTGTGGTCACGGCGGCTATTGGTTCCGCTCTTACAGCCAGCCCTTTCAAGGTCTTCGTTTAGAATCCCCCCAAAACTCCAGTCAGGGTGACGAAAACGATGTGGGCAGAAGTTCTAGCGCGGTTTGAAAAAAAGGCACCGGCCAGTGTCATGGTCAAGTTG
>NZ_FYEB01000027.1:2083-5421 GCF_900187445.1 Pseudomonas sp. Irchel s3b2 | reverse complement strand
TACGCAGATAGGGGTTTCGGAATTTAATCTTGACGATGACCTACTCTCACATGGGGAAACCCCACACTACCATCGGCGATGCATCGTTTCACTGCTGAGTTCGGGATGGGATCAGGTGGTTCCAATGCTCTATGGTCGTCAAGAAATTCGGGTACCGAGTCGTGACCAGTTGGCCTCGCTTCAGCAAATTGGGTAGGTGATAGATTTGTGTGTTTGTTTCTCGAACTTTCGGTTCGTTGCGTCTTCACACACCGCAATCTGGCCTTTCGACGCAAATTGCTTGGGTGTTATATGGTCAAGCCTCACGGGCAATTAGTATTGGTTAGCTCAACGCCTCACAGCGCTTACACACCCAACCTATCAACGTCGTAGTCTTCGACGGCCCTTCAGGGGACTCAAGGTCCCAGTGAGATCTCATCTTGAGGCTAGTTTCCCGCTTAGATGCTTTCAGCGGTTATCTATTCCGAACATAGCTACCCGGCAATGCCACTGGCGTGACAACCGGAACACCAGAGGTTCGTCCACTCCGGTCCTCTCGTACTAGGAGCAGCCCCTCTCAAATCTCAAACGTCCACGGCAGATAGGGACCGAACTGTCTCACGACGTTCTAAACCCAGCTCGCGTACCACTTTAAATGGCGAACAGCCATACCCTTGGGACCGGCTTCAGCCCCAGGATGTGATGAGCCGACATCGAGGTGCCAAACACCGCCGTCGATATGAACTCTTGGGCGGTATCAGCCTGTTATCCCCGGAGTACCTTTTATCCGTTGAGCGATGGCCCTTCCATACAGAACCACCGGATCACTAAGACCTACTTTCGTACCTGCTCGACGTGTCTGTCTCGCAGTCAAGCGCGCTTTTGCCTTTATACTCTACGACCGATTTCCGACCGGTCTGAGCGCACCTTCGTACTCCTCCGTTACTCTTTAGGAGGAGACCGCCCCAGTCAAACTACCCACCATACACTGTCCTCGATCCGGATAACGGACCTGAGTTAGAACCTCAAAGTTGCCAGGGTGGTATTTCAAGGTTGGCTCCACGCGAACTGGCGTCCACGCTTCAAAGCCTCCCACCTATCCTACACAAGCAAATTCAAAGTCCAGTGCAAAGCTATAGTAAAGGTTCACGGGGTCTTTCCGTCTAGCCGCGGATACACTGCATCTTCACAGCGATTTCAATTTCACTGAGTCTCGGGTGGAGACAGCGCCGCCATCGTTACGCCATTCGTGCAGGTCGGAACTTACCCGACAAGGAATTTCGCTACCTTAGGACCGTTATAGTTACGGCCGCCGTTTACCGGGGCTTCGATCAAGAGCTTCGCGTTAGCTAACCCCATCAATTAACCTTCCGGCACCGGGCAGGCGTCACACCCTATACGTCCACTTTCGTGTTTGCAGAGTGCTGTGTTTTTAATAAACAGTCGCAGCGGCCTGGTATCTTCGACCGGCGTGGGCTTACGCAGTAAATGCTTCACCCTCACCGGCGCACCTTCTCCCGAAGTTACGGTGCCATTTTGCCTAGTTCCTTCACCCGAGTTCTCTCAAGCGCCTTGGTATTCTCTACCCAACCACCTGTGTCGGTTTGGGGTACGGTTCCTGGTTACCTGAAGCTTAGAAGCTTTTCTTGGAAGCATGGCATCAACCACTTCGTGTTCTAAAAGAACACTCGTCATCAGCTCTCGGCCTTAAGATCCCGGATTTACCTAAGATCTCAGCCTACCACCTTAAACTTGGACAACCAACGCCAAGCTGGCCTAGCCTTCTCCGTCCCTCCATCGCAATAACCAGAAGTACAGGAATATTAACCTGTTTTCCATCGACTACGCTTTTCAGCCTCGCCTTAGGGACCGACTAACCCTGCGTCGATTAACGTTGCGCAGGAAACCTTGGTCTTTCGGCGTGGGTGTTTTTCACACCCATTGTCGTTACTCATGTCAGCATTCGCACTTCTGATACCTCCAGCAAGCTTCTCAACTCACCTTCACAGGCTTACAGAACGCTCCTCTACCGCATCACCTAAGTGATACCCGTAGCTTCGGTGTATGGTTTGAGCCCCGTTACATCTTCCGCGCAGGCCGACTCGACTAGTGAGCTATTACGCTTTCTTTAAAGGGTGGCTGCTTCTAAGCCAACCTCCTAGCTGTCTAAGCCTTCCCACATCGTTTCCCACTTAACCATAACTTTGGGACCTTAGCTGACGGTCTGGGTTGTTTCCCTTTTCACGACGGACGTTAGCACCCGCCGTGTGTCTCCCATGCTCGGCACTTGTAGGTATTCGGAGTTTGCATCGGTTTGGTAAGTCGGGATGACCCCCTAGCCGAAACAGTGCTCTACCCCCTACAGTGATACATGAGGCGCTACCTAAATAGCTTTCGAGGAGAACCAGCTATCTCCGAGCTTGATTAGCCTTTCACTCCGATCCACAGGTCATCCGCTAACTTTTCAACGGTAGTCGGTTCGGTCCTCCAGTTAGTGTTACCCAACCTTCAACCTGCCCATGGATAGATCGCCCGGTTTCGGGTCTATTCCCAGCGACTAGACGCCCTATTAAGACTCGCTTTCGCTACGCCTCCCCTATTCGGTTAAGCTCGCCACTGAAAATAAGTCGCTGACCCATTATACAAAAGGTACGCAGTCACCTAACAAAGTAGGCTCCCACTGCTTGTACGCATACGGTTTCAGGATCTATTTCACTCCCCTCTCCGGGGTTCTTTTCGCCTTTCCCTCACGGTACTAGTTCACTATCGGTCAGTCAGTAGTATTTAGCCTTGGAGGATGGTCCCCCCATATTCAGACAAAGTTTCTCGTGCTCCGTCCTACTCGATTTCATGACCAAGAGATTTTCGCGTACAGGGCTATCACCCACTATGGCCGCACTTTCCAGAGCGTTCCGCTAATCTCAAAGCCACTTAAGGGCTAGTCCCCGTTCGCTCGCCACTACTAAGGGAATCTCGGTTGATTTCTTTTCCTCAGGGTACTTAGATGTTTCAGTTCCCCTGGTTCGCTTCTTAAGCCTATGTATTCAGCTTAAGATACCTAACTTATGTTAGGTGGGTTCCCCCATTCAGACATCTCCGGATCACAGTCTGTTTGCCGACTCCCCGAAGCTTTTCGCAGGCTACCACGTCTTTCATCGCCTCTGACTGCCAAGGCATCCACCGTATGCGCTTCTTCACTTGACCATATAACCCCAAGCAATCTGGTTATACTGTGAAGACGACATTCGCCGAAAATTCGCGATTAAACTCACAAATTTTACCTTAGCCTGATCCGTTACCAGTGAAAGTAACGTTCAGTCTATCTTTCTATCACATACCCAAATTTTTAAAGAACGAAA
>NZ_FYEB01000010.1 GCF_900187445.1 Pseudomonas sp. Irchel s3b2 | reverse complement strand
CATTGGAACCACCTGATCCCATCCCGAACTCAGCAGTGAAACGATGCATCGCCGATGGTAGTGTGGGGTTTCCCCATGTGAGAGTAGGTCATCGTCAAGATTAAATTCCGAAACCCCTATCTGCGTAAGCAGGTAGGGGTTTTGTTTTAGTAGAAGTCACCGATTTTGCTGGCACGTTACCGCTGTAACGGGCTGGTCACAGAATTTCTTGACGACCATAGAGCATTGGAACCACCTGATCCCATCCCGAACTCAGCAGTGAAACGATGCATCGCCGATGGTAGTGTGGGGTTTCCCCATGTGAGAGTAGGTCATCGTCAAGATTGAATTCCGAAACCCCTGTCTGCTTATGCAGACAGGGGTTTTGTCTTTCTGGGCTATAGGAACTTCAATCCGGTATGGGGTACATCCCGCTCTTACGTACCTTGCTACTCCTTCGAGCCAGCAACTTGCGCCACCAGATATAGATTCCCGTCACTGACAATACTGCAATCAAAACACCCAACACCGCGATCATCACTTGCCCGGTGAGCCCAATTATTCGCCCTCCGTGTATCGGCAATTGCAGCCGATAAAAACGCTCTCCCAAGGTGCCTTGCCCTGCAATTTCCTGCCCCAGTAAACGCCCGTCCGTGCCATGGAAGAACAGCCAGGACTTTCCATGGGCCTCGGTATCATGTTGCCCAAACCCTGCCCCATAAAAGTTGTACTCAAAGCTGTAATACAACTCCCCGATCGCAGCTGTCAGCCCCAGCCTTTGCCCTTCCTGCAACGCACGTTCATAAGCCTGTTGATAACTCAGCCGTGTAACCCCCAGCTCCTCGGCAGGCATTCGTCCACGGGCCTCATAAACGCTCGGCTCAACCGGCGAAAACAGTGATACCGCAGGCTTGAAGACCTGACTCGGCAGGTTCATGGCGACACTGCTGACAGCGATCGGCAACAGCAATAGCCACAGCCACAAACCACCCGCCCGATGCAGATCGAAGTTCAGTCGGTAGGCATGCCCGCCTTTGATCTTCCAGGCCATAGACCACTTCCTCCAGAACGGTTTCCCTCGTGGAAGGGTCAGCCAAAGCGCAATGAAACAATCGACAACCCAGGCGATCGCGACCAGTCCCATTAACAACAACCCCCAGTTATCCGGCAGGACCAGGTTGTAGTGAAACTCAAGAATGAACGGAATGAAGTTCTCCCGCTGAAAACAGCATTCCCCCCAGAACCGCTGGCCCATTTGCTCGCCATTGACCGGATCCAGATAGAACACCTGATTGGGCTCGGCAAAAGTTTTTCCGGTCGCAGGATCATTGCGCGGTACAGCCGCCAGCAATGACGTATGACCCGGTTCTGATGGGTACTCCATGTACCAGACTTGTAGCTTCGGATGCTTAGCTTGCAGCTTGTCGACCAAGGTGCCGGGCGGCAAACGCTGACCTTCGGAAGACGCTGTATAAAACTCCGGATTAAGCCACTCATCCAGCTCATGATTGAACGCCAGAATGCTGCCCGTAAGCCCCGCCATCAGCAAAAACAGCGCGGTCGCCAAACCGATGTAACGATGAAGTAGAACCAGAAATGCACGCATGGAATTTTCCTGCAGAGACGACAAAGCCAGCCCCTGGACTCAGGTGCTGGCTTTGTCGTCATAACGAATGATTTAGAACTGGTAGCTCACGGTAGCGGCGACGTTGCGCTCTTCACCCAGGTAGCAGAAGTTCAGGCTGGCACAGGAGGCCACGTAGGACTCGTTGGTCAGGTTGTTGGCATTCAGACGTACGTCCACGCCCTTCAAACCCACCTTGCCCAAGTCATAGCCGACAGACGCATCGAACAGCGTGTAGGACGGCACCTTCAGGGTGTTTTCCGCATCGGCCCAGCTGTAGCCGACATAACGCACGCCGCCGCCCAGACGCAGGCCGTCAAGCGCTGCGCTGTCGAACTTGTAGTCCGCCCATACCGAGGCCATATGGCGTGGTGCCTGAGTCGGCGAGTTGCCCTTGTTTTCGATCACGTCGGTGTCGGTGCTCAACGTACTGATCATCGACTTTGAATACTCGATGTCGGTGAAGGTGTAGCTGCCGAGGACTTTCAGGTTATCGGTCAGCTGCATGTGCGCTTCCAGTTCCAGACCTTGGGAGCGGACGGCGCCTACAGCGCGATAGAAGTTTTCCTGCGGCAGTTTGGTTGCCAGGTTTTCCTGATCGATGCGGAACAGCGATGCCGTGAACAAGTTGTCGGTGCCCGGCGGCTGGTATTTCAGGCCCACTTCCCACTGGGTGCCATCGGTCGGTGCCAGAGGATTGCCGGCGCTGTCCGCGTAGGAATTCGGGTTGAACGATTCGGAGTAACTGATGTACGGCGCAATGCCGTTATCGAACAGGTACAACGCCCCAGCCCGGCCCGTCAGCTTGGTGCGTTCGTCACTGATTTCCGTGCCCACAGGGCGTCCCGCTTCAGCCAGCCGATTTTCATCAGAGGTTTCAACCCAGTCCTGACGCAGGCCCAAAGAGAAGCGCCATTTATCCATCTCGATCAGGTCTTGCAGGTAGACGCCGGTCTGTTCCAGGCGACGCAGATAGCTGATTGGGCTGTAGAAGTCGATGGCCGAGTTGCCGTACACCGGATTGAACGTATCGATCGGCGCAAGACCGCCACTCGTCCAGTCGACCACTGTTTTGCGTCGCTGGTAGTCCGCGCCCATCAGCACGGTATGTTTGGTTGCGCCGGTGAAGAACTCGGCTTGCAACATGTTATCGACGATAAAGGCGTGGAGTTTTTCGTCGCCGCCGGTGTAATAGCGGTTCAGCTCGCTACTGGTGGGGGTGGTCCAGCCATAGGCGTAAACCTGATCGATCTTCACCTTGGAATCGAGATAGCGGAAGTTCTGCCGCGCGGTGAAGACGTCGTTGAAGCGGTGTTCGAACTGATAACCGAAGGACTGTTGATCACGCTGGAAACTATCAACGCCCGGCTCACCTTCGAAGAAGTTTGGAGAGATCCGATTGCCGTTGCGCTGATGGATCGTGCCGTCGGCCGGGACGCCGCCGTGATAGCCGCCATCAGGATCGTGTTGCAGATAGGCTTGCAGCGTCAGCGAGGTATCTTCGGTGAAATCGATGCTCACCGTCGGCGCCAGGGCGAAGCGCTTTTCCTTATTGTGGTCGAACTGTGTGTCGGACTGATCCGCCAACCCTGTCAGGCGATAGGCGATACGCTTGTCATCATCCACCGGCCCGCTGAAGTCGAAACCCATGCCGCGCTGGCCTTGGGTGCCCACCGTGGCCTGAACCTGATGATAGGGCTCATACAACGGTTTCTTGCTAGTCAACGCCACCAGCCCGCCCGGCGAACTGCGACCGTAAAGCACCGACGACGGCCCTTTGAGGATATCGACCCGTTCGAGGAAATACGGGTCCACCTGCATGGTGCTGTAGGTGCCGCTGTCGCCCATGGATTTGAGACCGTCGAGATAAATGTTATCCACCGAGCCGTCGTTGAAACCGCGCATCGCCACATAGTCATAACGGTGGGTCGCGCCGTAAGGGTTGGTCAGCACGCCCGGGGTGTAGCGCATCGCCTGGGACACGGTTTGCGAGCCTTGGTCGTCCATTTGCTCGCGGGTCACCACGGACACGCTTTGCGAGGTTTCCAGCAGCGCGGTACTGGTCTTGGTGGCGATCTGGCTGTGCGTCGCGTTGTAGCCATCCGTGCTGCCCAGCGCATTGCCCAAGGCGAAGCCTTTGATGTCGGTGGTGGGTAACGCCAGGGCTTCGGTTTCAGCGCCGGGCCGCAGCACATAGCTGCTGCCATCCTGACTGACGGCCACAAGCCCTGTGCCGTTGAGTAAATGGCTCAACGCCTGATCCGCCGAATAGTCGCCCTGTAATCCCGGCGACTGGAGGCCCTGGGTTTGAGCTGGAGTCGTCGACAGCGTGATGCCCGCCTGACGCGCGAATTGGTTGAGCACATCGCTCAAGGAGCCGGCGGCAATGTTGTAGCGGTGGCTAGTGGCTTCGCTGCCTTGGGCTGCAACGCCAAGTGTCGGCAGCAGGCCGACACCCAATGCGGTCGAGAACAGTGCCGCGCGGATGGCGTGGCGCAATACGCCTGATTCCGCGGTGAAAGGGAGAGGGTTCTTACTGATGGGGCGCACAGTCATTGTAGGTTTCCGTAGGAAGTCGCTGAAGGCAGAGTTGAAGTGCTTACTGACTAAGCCGGACTTGTTCGGAAAACCCGCCAAAAATAATTCAGGCCTGTCGCTCCAGCGTCACCCACCAGCGAGTGCGATAGCGCAGTTGCACCGGCAGGGTGTGCGGCAGGATGGCCAGCAGTTTGTCGGTGTCTTCGAGACGGAAAACCCCGGACAGCCGCAAGTGGGTAATGTCCGCCGTGCAGGTCAGATAGCCGGGACGGTAACGTCCGACTTCATTAATAAAATCCCCGAGGCGCATGTTTCGGGTTACGATCAGGCCGTCGACCCAGGCGCCGGCGTCCATGTCTTGAGGCGGTGCCAACTGTGCGCGACTTCGATCGATCAGGTAACTCTGCCCGGCCTGCACCTGAATCGGCAGACCATCGGCGGCCCGTGGCGAATGGATCGCGACCACGCCGCTGGTGACGCTGAGCCGTGTGCAGTCAGTGTCCTGGCGAACGATGAAGCGTGCAGCCATCCCTTCGAATACGCCGTGACGGCTTTGCACCCGCAACGGTCGATCAAACGAAACCCCTTCACTTGCCCCGTCGCACGTCACGATGATCTCGCCGCGAGTCAGTTTGATCAGGCGCTGTTGCGCGCTGTAGTCCAGATCCACCGCGCTGGCAGTGTTGAGTTCCAGGCGCGTGCCGTCCGGTAACTGGAAACTGCGTCGCTCACCCGTGACTGTGGCGAAGTCGGCGGTCCACTGTTGCCAGCCGATCGTATCCTTGCCCAGCCACGCCGCCGAACCCATCAGCAATGCGCCCGACAGCAGCTTCAACGCCTGGCGTCGCCCGAGCCGCTGTGCGCTGTTTTCCAAAGTGTTGAAAGCGACTTGGGCGCCGGGCACCGCGCGCAGATTACTGCTCAACTCGGCTTGCAGGGACTGCACCCGTTGCCAGGCCAATTCATGCTCACGGTGTTCCGCGCGCCAGACGTCGCATTGCTGGCGCAATCTGGAATTGGTCGCGTTGTTACGCAGGCTCAGCAGCCAGTGGATGGCTTGTTTGACCACCTGCTGATGAGGCTCGCCGCGGCGGTTCAGCACTGAGTTATCCACAGGCATTACGCTTCATACCGCAGCACGTAGCAGTGATACAGCGCGTCGGCCACATAACGTTCCACTGAGCGTAGGGACAATCCCATGTGTTCGGCGATCTGCTTGTGGGTAAGTCCTTCGCACTGGGCCAGCAGGAATGCCTGACGTACTTTCGGCTTCAGGCCTTCAAGCATGCGGGCGATGCTTTCCAGCAATTCAAGCACCAATGCCCGGGCCTCGGCGCTCGGGGTTTCGGCCTCGGGCAAATGGGCGATGGTTTCCAGGTACGCGCGCTCGATTTCCTCACGGCGCCAATGGTCGATCACCAGGCCGCGGGCGATGGTTCGCAGAAAGGCGCATGGAGCCTTGAGTTCCAGGCGTTCGGTTCTTTGTAGCAGACGGACGAACGTGTCCTGAGCCAGATCCGCCGCATCGGCCGCATTGCCCAATCGCGCGCGCAGCCATGTGTTGAGCCAACCGTGATGGCTGCTGTAAAGCGCCTGTACTGCAAACTCAGGTGAAGACATGAACGCGACAGCTCGACGTCATAAATGATAATTAGTCGCATTGTCATCAAGGGTCAAAAAATTTGCAACTGCCGTTCGAGCAACCATCAGCAAACACTGTTGTTCGGACGCTCTAGCACGCCGTTCAGCGGGTATCTGACGAAATCCCTAAGATTTCTCCCACTCGTGCCGACAGATTGGTGAGACATGCGTGCACCAAAGTAGAGCGGCTCCAGAATGCCGTCTGCGCTGTTACATGGAATGTTGCAAACCCGGAACGCATCCCCACTTTTTGCATAAGAAGTCCCATGAAATGAATCTCAAGTTCAGCCATAAAATTCTGCTGGCCGCTTCAGGCGTCGTGGTGCTGGCTTTTGCGTTGTTCACTTTGTACAACGACTATCTGCAGCGAAACACCATCCGACAAAACCTCGAATCTTCCGTTGAGCAATCCGGCGAGCTGACCGCCAGCAGCGTGCAGAACTGGATGAGCGGCCGCGTGCTGGTCCTGGAAAACCTCGCGCAGAACGTCGCTCATCAAGGCGCCAATGCCGATTTGCCGGGGCTGGTCGATCAACCCGCCCTCACCTCGAACTTCCAGTTCACCTACGTCGGGCAGGCCAATGGTGTGTTCACCCAGCGCCCTGACGCGAAGATGCCGGACGGCTACGATCCGCGTCAGCGCCCCTGGTACAAACAAGCCGTGGTCGCCGACAAGACCATGCTGACTCCGCCCTACATGGCAGCGGTCGGCGGGTTGGTGGTGACCATCGCCATGTCGGTGAAAAAGCAAGGTGAACTGCTGGGCGTCGTCGGTGGCGACCTGAGTCTGGAAACCCTGGTGAAGATCATCAACTCGGTGGACTTCGGTGGCATCGGTCACGCGTTCCTCGTCAGCGCCGACGGTCAGGTGATCGTCAGCCCGGACAAGGATCAGGTGATGAAGAACCTGAAAGACATTTATCCGGGCTCCAGTGTCCGTATCGGGAAAGGCATTCAGGAAGTAGAACTGAACAAGCAGGACCGCATCCTCTCGTTCACGCCGGTGAGTGGTTTGCCGAATGCAGAGTGGTACATCGGCCTGTCGATCGACAAAGCCAAGGCCTATGCACCACTGAGCCAGTTCCGCACTTCGGCGCTGATCGCGATGTTCATCGCCGTGACCGCCATTGCAGTGCTGCTGAGTCTGCTGATTAACGTGCTGATGCGTCCGCTGACCACGATGGGCCGTGCGATGCAGGACATCGCTCAGGGCGAGGGCGACCTGACCCGTCGTCTGGTCGTAGAAAGCAAAGACGAGTTCGGCGAGTTGGGCGGCTCCTTCAACCAGTTCGTGGAGCGGATTCACGCGTCGATTTGCGAAGTGTCTTCGGCGACCCGTCAGGTTCATGACCTGTCGCAACGGGTAATGGCATCGTCCAACGCTTCGATCATCGGCTCTGACGAACAAAGCGCTCGCACCAACAGCGTGGCCGCGGCGATCAACCAATTGGGCGCCGCTACCCAGGAAATCGCCCGCAATGCCGCCGATGCTTCGCAACACGCCAGCGGCGCGAGCGAGCAGGCCGATGACGGTCGTCAGGTGGTGGAAAAAACCATCCTGGCCATGACTGAGCTGTCGCAGAAAATCAGCCTGTCCTGCACGCAGATCGAAACCCTGAACGCGAGCACCGACAACATCGGCCACATTCTCGATGTGATCAAAGGCATCTCCCAGCAGACCAATTTGCTGGCGCTCAACGCGGCCATCGAAGCGGCTCGTGCCGGTGAGGCCGGTCGTGGTTTTGCGGTGGTGGCGGACGAGGTGCGTAACCTTGCTCATCGCACCCAGGAATCGGCGGAAGAGATCCACAAGATGATCAGCTCGCTGCAGATCGGTTCTCGCGAAGCGGTGACCACCATGAACGCCAGTCAGGTCTCCAGCGAACAAAGTGTCGAAGTGGCGAACCAGGCCGGCCTGCGTCTGGTCAGCGTGACCCAGCGCATCGGCGAAATCGACGGCATGAACCAGTCGGTGGCCGCGGCGACCGAAGAGCAGACTGCCGTGGTGGATACCCTCAACATCGACGTCAACCAGATCAACCTGCTGAATCAACAGAGCGTGGCCAACCTCAATGAAACATTGAAAGATTGCGATGCGTTGTCCCAGCAGGCCAATCGGTTGAAGCAGTTGGTTGATAGTTTCAAGATCTGATTGAGGTCAGTTGGACCGCGTTATCGTTCTTCGCGGGCAAGCCCGCTCCCACAAGTGCCCTTGTAGGAGCGAGGCTTGCCCGCGAAAGCGTCAGATCAGTCACCGCCGAACCGAAGCCTTACACAAACAACTTCAACACATTCCCCATCGCATCATCGGCAAACCCCTGAACGAAATCCTTGAACCCCGGCAGAGCTTCGGCGCCACCTTGGGCCGGTTCGGCGATGATGGTCCAGGTCGCCCGCGACTTGTCTGCGTCCAAGGATTCAACACTCATCGCCGCCCACAAATTGGCCACGCCCAAGGTGTTGTAAATCGTCGTCCAGGTCATGTTCAGCGTCTGGTCGTCCCGGGAGTTGAGTTGCTCGACCACCAGGTTGCCGTCCTTGAAGAATTTCTTGCGCAGCGACGACACGCCTTCGCCCGTCATCTCGATGTGCGACAGCGCTGGAATGAACTGATCGAAGCCGGCAAAGTTACCGACCACCGCCCAGACTTTCGCCGCATCGGCCGGTACGTCCACCGAAGAAATGACGTGGCAGCCGTGAGGATTTTTGATCAGGGTATCGGGTTGCAGAGTTTTCATGGTTTTGCTCCGTGCAGGGTTAGGGTGAATCAGATGAAGTTGATTTCTTTGAGGTAGTCGCAGCCGCGCCGCAGCAGCGCCGGGGATTTTTCCGGGTAGTGCGCGCCCATCTGGCGGACGCCGGCCTGGGCGTTGTCGTGGCCGATCATCGAGATGTCGCCGATGTCTTCCTCGAAGCCGTTGAGGTAGAAACCCAGTACGCCAAACAGCGCGTTGTCGCTGTCGACCCGGCCCAGTTGCTGTTGCCAGTCGGCGACGCTGACCATGGCGAACTCCCGACCGGCCTCGCGAAATGACGCCACGTAGCAATCCCAGCTCAGGGGCTCGGGGTTGTGCAGGTTGAACACGGCTTTTTCGGCCTGGTAACGGCTGGCGTGGAAGGCGATGAAACGGGCGAGAAAGTCCACCGGCATCAGGTCGAAATTCAGTGCGAACTCCGGCACCTGACCGAGCTGGATCGAGCCCTTGAGCATCAGCATCAAGCGATTTTTGTGGGGCTGGCAGACGCCAGTGAGGCTGTTGAAACTGATGTTGCCGGGGCGATAAAGATTGACCCGCACCCCACGCTCCCGCGCCCGTTCGAGGATCCGCTCGCCGACCCATTTCGACAGGTTGTAGCCGTTCTTGATATAGATCGGCGGTGTCTGCGCGGCGGGCAGTTCCAGTACCCGGCCATCGTCGGAAATCGTGCTGGACGCCGAGAGCGTCGAGACGAAGTTGAAGATCTTCTTGCTGCGCCCTTCACACAGACGCAGGCACTCGAAAATTGGCTCGACGTTATCCCGCGCCAACGACTCGTAATCGAGGACGTGATTGACGTTGGCGGCGTTGTGCACCAGCGCACCGAACTCGCGATCCAGCCGCTGGTAAATCTCTTCGCTGAGCCCCAGTTGCGGGCGGGTGATGTCTGCCGCGTAAACCCGCACCCGGCTCAAGTCCAGATGCTCCAGACGGTTTTCCCGCAATGCGTCAGCAAAGCGTTGCGCCGCCGATTGCCCGCCGCCATCGCGCACCAGGCACGCTACTTCGCTGGCGCCCCAGGCCAGCAGCGCTTCGACGATATGAACACCGACAAAGCTGTTGGCGCCGGTGACGATCACCTTGTGCACATCGCCCATTCGGCTGACCGGCAACGGCTCGATGTTCAGTTCGCGGAAGGCATCGGCCAAGGCTTTTTCGCTCAGCACTTCTTCAGTCCCGGAGCCACGAACCAAGGTCGCCAGCTTCGCAATCGTCGGCAGTTCGATGAAGCGGTTGATCGAGATACTGCGACCGAACTCCTCACGCAAACGCAGCAACATGCGCGATAGCAGGATCGAGTGCCCGCCGAGATTGAAGAAGCTTTCGTCGGTGGAAATGTCGCTGGCGGGCAGCTCCAGCAGCTCGGTCCAGATATCTAGCAATAGCGCTTCATCGGCGCTGGCGGGCAAACGCCGTGGGCTGTTTTCGGTCACGTTGACGGGCAGTTCCAGCAGCGCTTTGCGGTCGACCTTGCCGCTGCTGGCGAACGGCATGCTCGCCAGTTCGGTCCATGCGGTGGGCTGCATGTAGTCCGGCAGAAACTGCATCGCGTGGGCTTTCAAGGCTTCGCGAGCAGCGCCGGGTTGCTCTTCCTGAGGCTGTGCGAGAAAGGCCAGAATCCGTCGATGACGGTCGATGACCACCGCCACCTGACGGTACAGCTGACTGTCGCGCAGGCAGCGTTCGATCTCTTCCGGCTCGACCCGAAAGCCGCGAATCTTCACCTGATTGTCTCGCCGCCCGCACAGTTCGATGCCATCGCGGGTCCACTTGGCCATGTCGCCGGTGCGATACGCGCGCAGGCTCTGGCCGTTCGGCAGGCTCAGGTTCAGATAGCGTTCGACCGTCTGCTGTGGGTTGTTCAGGTAACCCAAACACACCCCCGGGCCGACGATGTACAACTCACCGACGGTTTGCTCGGTCACCGGTTGGAAATCCTCATCGAGGATCAGCACCTGACTGTTGGCAATCGGTGCACCGAGGGTCCGGTTGCTGTCGCCGGGGCGCAGTTGCCGCGCGGTGATCAGCACCGTGGCTTCGGTCGGGCCGTAGAGGTTGTAGAGGTTGCCTTGGCGGGTCAGTTGCTCAATCACGTAGGGTTCGCAGACATCGCCACCGGTCATCACATGATCGAGGACCTGCAACTGATCCAGCGGCAGGATGCTTAATAGGGCGGGCGGTAAAAACGCGTGGCTCAGCCGCTGGTGACGGATCAGCTCGACCAGTTGCAGCGGGTCGCGACGTTGGTCCTCATCGGGCACGATCAGCTCGGCGCCCTGGATCAACGTGGGGAAAATATCGATCAGCGATGAGTCGAAACTCAACGATGAAAACTGCAACGCCCGGCTCTGTTCGGTCAGCTGCACGTAGTCGGCGTACCACGCGGTGAAGTGCGCGAGGTTGGCCTGGCTGAGCAACACCCCTTTGGGGTGTCCCGTGGTGCCCGAGGTATAGAGCGCCATGCACGGTGCGTCGAGATCGGGTCGTTGGCGCATCAAGGGTTGATCGAGATTTACATCGCCGATGTCGATGCGGCTGATGTCCAGCCCAGGCATCGTCTCGCTGAGCGGGTGTTCTCCGTCATGCAGCAACAACACCGCGCCGGCGTTTTCCAGGATGTACTGCTGACGTTGCAGCGGATGACTTGGCTCCAGCGGCAGGTACACCGCGCCGCAGCCCAGAATCGCCAGAATCCCCGCATACAACGCGCTGCATTTTGGCAGGCAGATCCCGATCACCAATGGTCCCTGATGCTGATCGAGCAACGGTTGCAAACGCTGTTGGATGGCGCGGCTGTGGGCGTGCAATTGCCGATAGCTCAGCGACATGCCGGCGATGTTCAGCGCCGGCCGCTCGGCAGACTGGATGAAGCGCCGTTCAAGCCGCTCGATCATCGGGATCTGGCCGAGTTGAAGCAGCCATGGTTCAGCCGTGGTGTTGAGTCGATGGACGAAGGCCAGGCGTTCTAAAAGCAGCAGACTTTCCACCTGCTCGAAGTGAGCGGGAATTGGAGGTTCGACGAGAAGAAAATAATCGCCATCCCGAGAGAAGCGGCTGACCAGCAGCGCCAAGTGATCGACCAGATCGGCCACCGCGCGCAGGCGCAATGCCTGGCCGTTGCCGGACAGTTCTTCGGCGACGGGCACGCGACTTAGCTGCATCGAGTTGTACGTGCACAGCAAGTCCAATGCTGGCAGGCCTGAGGCGCCCGGCACGCCGACACCCAGCTGCAGCGTCAGGCGCGGTGCATCGCCGAAGTCTTGAAACGGCAGGCTCGCATCGTCGATCAGCAAATCAAACGTGCTTGGCGGCAGCTCCACCAGATTCGCCAGTCGCGCCAGTGAATGACCGTGTTGTTCGAGTTCCAGCGCCAGGTCGGTCAGAGCCTGGCTTTGCCCAATGAGCAAAATATCGAGACGTCTCATGATGTTCTCCTCGTTAAACCAGGTAGTCGCTCAGGGCGCTTTGCACACACGGTGAATCGAGCAGCGAACTGCTGCGGAAAAACCGCACAATGTTGGCGACCAGCGGGTGATGGCGATTAATCGGGAAGGCCAGCCCCGACACTTCGCTCTTGAGTGCCCGACGCGCCGTGTCGTTGATCTGCAAGGCGTCGATCAAGCGGAAGTCGAAGGACTTCTGAATATCGTTGGTCAGGTAATGGCCGATGAACACCGGGAGGATTTGCGCGATGCACTGGCGATCGTCTTCGCTTGCGGTGTGCCAATAGATGCGCACCAACCGCGCCCAGAACCCGGAGTGACGACCCTCGTCGAGCAAGTGATCGGCCATCAGGCCCTTGATCGACTGCTTGACCGTGTCGTCCTTGGCGAACGCCGCGACATCGCCGGTCACGGTGTTCTCGGCGATGGCCACGCAGATCAGCTCCACGGCGCTGCGCAGGTGTTCCGGTGCGAGGGCTACCGCCGCCGGGATGGCACGGCTCAGTTCGATTTCATCCGGCAGCCCGATCGGCGCAATGCCGGTCATGGCGACGGTCTGCTGCATGAAATCCATGGCCACCAAGGCGTGGTAATCCTCGTCCACCACCACGGTCATGGCGTCGTAGCGACAGGCGAACGGGAACGCCACGCTGAAGCGGTTTTTGGCGATGCTGCGGGCGGTCTTGTCGACGATCTCGGTTTCGAAAATCACCACGTCATTGATGAACTTGTAGAGCGTCTGCACCAGGGCAAAGTCCCGTTGTTCCGGGCATTCGCGCAGGAAGGTTTCACTCAGTACCAACGGCTGACGGCTCAGCGGATAGATCAGCTTGTCGTCGTTTTCCAGTACGCGCCGGGGGCGGGTACGAATGGTCGCGCGGCTCTCCCAGGCATCGGCGAAGGATTGGTAGTCGGCGGCGTTCATGCGTTCACCTCCGCCACCGGTTCGCTCATGCTCAGGCGCAAGCCGTCCCACAGAGCGATGCGGCTTTCCACGGCGGCGATGGCGCTGGCGTAGACGTCTTCTTCACGCTGCGGATCGCCGTCGACCAGGCGCGCGAGGAGTTTTTCCGCTGCCGGGCCGTGGTCTTCGGAATCGACCTCGATGTGCCGTTCCAGGTAGTAACGGAAGGTCGGCGCCTGTTCGACGCCGATGCCCCAGTCGTCGAGAATCCGCTGGAACATCTGCGGGATGACACTCTCGCGTCCATGCAGAAACGCCGCCGCCACACTGTGCCCCGGTGCATGCATCGCGGTGTGCAAGGTGTGGCGCACGAACTGCGCGGCCGCCGGGTCGACGTCCACGCTTTGCAGGGCCACGTCATAGCTCACGCCTTCTTTTTGCAGCGCGACGAAGCGTTCGACGGCGACCGTGCTCGCACCGACTTCGCGCATCGCATCCAGGTACAACTCGAAATGGCTGTAGTGACCTTGGGCCGGACGATCGTCGGACTCTTCACCGAGCACGATCTCATTGATCAACCGCGCAGCCTGAGGATCTCGCGGCGGCAGCCAGGGCAGCTGAACGCAGGTCAGTTCCTGTTGCAGGCGCTTGGTCAGCGACATGAAATCCCACACTGCAAACACATGGGTTTCCATAAAGCGTTGAAGGACCGATAACGAATGTATTTCAGAGAAGATCGGGTGTGCACTAAGTTCTGCTTTCTTCTGATTGAGACGATCTTTAGTCGGTTTCATGAGCGAGCCTATAAGTGGTCTGGAATACCGGTGAGGATGGTGCTGAACAATAAGTGACGGTTGCTTGAAGTTTTTTATTGGCGAACAGGAGCCTCAATTGAATTGATGTCTTTCAGGTGTGTAATCACTAATTGGTACGTGGCGCCCAGGGTTTGTGGGCGGCGGAGAAAAACTAATACACGATTAAAGTGTCGGGCAAGTCATTTTTGAATTAATTTAAAGTTTAACTTTGTCGGGCGCGACAAGTTCCAATAAGACTTTTGCATTAAGTTTTATTTGGGCGTAGTTGCTCCTTTCGGCTTATATGGGCCAAAATTTAAATAAAGAGTGAATGCCTCACTCAAAGCAACTTTCTATTGGGTTCGTTGATGTGATCTGAGGGGTGGAAGTTGGCTGGGAGCGACGCCGGTTCTTCCTTTCCCGTGGCAAGACTCCTTCCGTAGGTTCTTGGTGCGTCGACTGCTCCGCGGATGCGATGCGTCGTCCGTCATTATTCGTTGGCAGCCCAAGAGTGAGCGTAATTCACGGCAGTCGCTATCACCCCTGCATGATCTGATAGGTGCAATTGTCGGGCTGGAAGATCGCGGGGGCTTTGTGGAGCAGGCATGAAGTCGCTGCACACCGGTCCGGTATGAACGAAAAGGGGGATTTGTAAGCAGATTGTTCGTCGACCAATCCAGGTGCGGATCAGCTCAATAGCGAAAGCGAGCCACTCAATGGGCTCGCTCGGGGCTGTCGCTGCGGGTTTACTTCGAGGTTTTCCGGCGCTGCGGCTCAGCGCTTTCGAGGTAGCGCGTGATGACTTCGACACCCCGGTTGAGGTGGTTTTCGAGCAACGTCACCGAACGCTCGACGTCCCGCTCTTCGGCGGCCCGCAATAACGCTCGGTGATCTTCCTGGGACAGTTTGCCCAAGCCCATGGCTTCCAGATTGAAGCGCAGGAAACGCTCCTCTTCGTTCAACCCGTCTTCGACCAGTCTCAGCAACCGCTGGTTGGGAGCCTTGTTGTAAAGCGCCATGTGGAACAGGCGATTGAGCCGGCCGATCTCGGTGTAGTCGTGTTCCGTTTCCAACTCCTCGATATAGCGCGCCGCTTGTTCGAAATCGGCGGCTTCAAGCCGGGGGATCGACCGACGCAGGGCTTCGGACTCCAGGAGGATTCGCAGCTCATAGGTTTCTGCCGCATCACCCTGAACCAACGGTGCAACCACCGCGCCTTTATGGGCGATTACGTTGAGCAGCGATTGCGCTTCGAGCTGGCGCAAGGCTTCGCGCACCGGCATGCGGCTGACACCGAACAGATCGGCCAGGTCTTGCTGACGCAAGGCGATGCCGCAAGGAATGCGACCGTCGAGAATCGCCGCACGCAGGGTTTCTTCGATCACCGAGCGCGCCAGATGAGCGGGAATCGGCCCGTTGACCTTGATACTGCTGAGAGGGTTGGGCTTCTGTGTCACAACAAACGCACCCTGTTTGGCTGAAATATTTGGATCCAAATGGACACTAGTGACTGCCTGACAGGTTGTCAAACAGTCAAAAGATCGCATTACCTTAAAGTCTAGCGTGCCGACAGTGATCTCACCGTGCCATTGTCTTTTACGGGGCTAACCTGCACCATCAACCGACTTCCACCTGCCTACCCTGGATGCCTCGCATTGGCGGCACGTTTCGCGATCCCTCGGACTTTGCGCTGGCTAGGCTGCGCACTGCTGCTGGCCGGCGCCATGCTGGGCGGGTTGCATGCCGACTGGGATTTTTCGCTGATCAGCCGTCGCGCGCAGGCATTGTACGGGCCTTTGGGGGAAGGGCAGCAGCGCATTGATGCCTGGCAGCAATTGCTGGCCACGCAGAAGCAGATTGGCGAGCTGGAACAACTCAACGTGGTCAACCGATTCTTCAACAAGCAGATGCGCTACGAAGAAGACATCGATCTGTGGCACGAGGTCGATTATTGGGAAACGCCGATCGAAGCCTTGTGGAAAGGCGCCGGCGACTGCGAAGACTACGCTATTGCCAAGTATTTCAGCCTGCGCCATCTCGGTGTCTCCAGTGACAAGCTGCGCATCACCTACGTCAAGGCTTTGCGCCTGAACCGCGCGCACATGGTGCTGACCTACTACTCGAGTCCCGAGGCCATGCCTTTGGTGCTCGACAGCCTGATCGACGCAATCAAGCCCGCCAGCCAGCGAACCGATTTGCTGCCGGTCTACTCTTTCAATGCCGAAGGGTTGTGGCTGCCGGGTGCCAAGGGTAACAAGAAGGTCGGAGACACCAAGCGGCTGTCCCGCTGGCAGGATGTGTTGAAGAAAATGCAGGCCGAAGGTTTCCCGGTCGAGACGACTAACTAGGAGCACGCGCTCAGATGTCTTTGTTCAAACAGCTGTTGATCGCTATCTGTCTGTTCCTGGTGGTCGCCTTCACCGGCAGCTTCATGGTCAGTCTGGAAAGCTCGCGTACCCAGTACGTCAATCAGTTGCGCTCCCACGCCCAAGACGCCGCGACGGCGTTGGCGCTGTCCCTGACGCCGAACATCGACGATCCGGCGATGGTTGAGTTGCTGGTCAGCTCGATCTTCGATAGCGGTTATTACGCGAGCATCCGTGTGGTCGATCTGAGCAACGACAAGACGATTGTCGAGCGCAGCGGCATCCCGGCGGTCACCAGCGTGCCGGACTGGTTCGTCAAACTGATAGACCTGGAACCGGCCGGTGGCGACGCGCTTGTCAGTCGTGGCTGGGAGCAGGCCGCGCGGGTCGAGGTGGTCAGCCATCCGATGTTCGCGTTGGCCAAGCTGTGGCAGAGCGCATTGGGCAGCCTCGGCTGGTTGCTGATCTGCGGCGCGGTGAGTGCGGTGCTGGGTGCACTGTTGCTGCGTCGGCAACTGAAGCCGCTGGATTACATGGTCAAGCAATCCCACGCCATTGCTCGCCGCGAATTCCTCAGCCTGCCCGAACTGCCGCGCACCCCGGAACTGCGCCGGGTGGTGCAGGCGATGAACCAGATGGTCGAGAAGCTCAAGGCGCTGTTCCAGGAACAAGCCGAACGCAGTGAAAAACTGCGGGCTGAATCCTATCAGGACAACCTGACCGGCCTGGCCAACCGGCGCTATTTCGAGATGCAATTGAACGCGCGGGTGAGTAATGCCGAGCAGGCCAGCTCCGGTTATTTGCTGCTGTTGCGGGTCAAGGATCTGGCTGGGTTGAACCAGCGGCTGGGCGGCCAGCGTACTGATGAGTTGTTGAAAGCGGTGGGCGAGCAGTTGTCCCGTGAGTGCGCCAAGTACCCGGAAACCCAGAACCTTGTGACGCGCATTCGTGGCGGTGAGTTCGCCGTGCTGGCACCGGGGCTGGTGCGCGAAGAAGCGCTGCAACTGGCGAGTAACCTCGAGAGTGCCCTGGCGAGCCTGCATGCGACGGGCGCCACGGATGTGGCGTCGGTGGCCTCGATCGGGCTGGCGCCGTTTGCCCATGGCGACTCGCCGCAAGCGGTGATCGGGTTAGCGGATCAGGCACTGGCCCAGGCGGAAAGTCAGGGCGAACCGAGCTGGGTGTGCCTCGATCAGGGCACGCCGGCCCGGGTTGGCGACGATCATCATGCTTGGCACACGTTGCTGGATCAGGCGCTGGATCAGCAGCGTTTCGAGCTGTATTTCCAGCCGGTGGTGGCCAGCCACGACACGCAGGTGGTTCTGCACTACAAAGTGCTGTCGCGCCTGCTCGATGAGCAGGACCAGACCATTCCCGCCGGGCGTTTCTTGCCCTGGCTCGAGCGTTTCGGCTGGACCGCGCGGCTGGACCGTTTGATGCTGGAGCTGGTGCTCGAGCAGATGGCCGACCATGAAGAGTCGCTGGCGCTGAACCTGTCCTCGGCGACACTGGCGGATCCGCAGGCGCTGAACGCAGTGTTCGACATGCTGCGTCAACATTCGAATCTCGGGGAACGATTGACCCTGGAAATCGGCGAAGAACAATTGCCTGAACAAGCGGTGCTGGAACAGCTGACGCGGCGTCTGCGCGAGCTTGGGTTCTCGCTGAGTCTGCAACGATTTGGTGGACGCTTCAGCATGATCGGTAACCTGGCGCGGCTGGGATTGGCGTATCTGAAGATCGACGGCAGTTACATCCGGGCGATTGATCAGGAGAGCGACAAGCGTCTGTTCATCGAGGCGATTCAACGGGCGGCGCATAGCATTGATTTGCCGTTGATTGCCGAGCGGGTCGAGACCGAAGGGGAATTGTCGGTGATTCGTGAGATGGGGTTGTATGGGGTTCAGGGGCAGTTGTTTGGTGAGCCTAAGCCTTGGCAGTGAAGCTTTTGAGTTAAGTCGTCAGTGAATCCGTCTTCGCGGGCAAGCCTCGCTCCTACAGGACGGATGACAACGCACCATCGCGTGAACCAGCACAACCCCCGTAGGAGCGAGGCTTGCCCGCGAAGGCGCCAGCACAGGCGCCGGAAAAATCCGATGGCAAAGTCCTAGGAGATTTCCTTCAAGTTGTAGCGGTTTTGGTGAACTTGTTCCGGCTGAAATCCAAGGCTAGTCTGGCCTTGTCACTGAATAATCGGTGACACGGACGTGCAAGTCCGACCAAACTGTTTAGGTAGCGTGCTGCCATTCCTCTCAATGAACATTTCGATGTTCACTGCTTTATGGCGGCTGCGCGCAGGAGATCCTCGGATCTGCTGGGTGTCCTAAACAGTCCCGGTCTTGCACACCTGCGCACGGCCGCCACCCTATTCGCGTGCAAGCGAACGGTGACGGCTCCAACTTACTGTTTAGGATATTTCTTATGTTCAAAGTAACGCCGAATCCGCCGGCTCCCCGCAAAGGCCGCCTCTTCACCGTCTCCCCCGACATCGACACCGAAGCCCTTCTCGCCAACGCCTCCGAAGACTTGCTGTCCATCAGCGCCATCGCCGCTGACCTGGCGGATGATGTGGAAGGCTCACGGCGCTCAGTAGCCTTGGCCCTCAGCCGAATGGCCGATGGCGTGCAATTGTTGGTGGAACGAGCGCTGGATCACCTTGAATCGCCGCAGATGATGCAGTCTCGGGCCAAGGTTTAGCGTGAGGTAGCACAGATGATCGTTCCCACGCTCTGCGTGGGAATGCAGCCCGTGAGGCTCCGCGTCACAAGGGTGCCAGGCGTAACGTCGGTGGTGGGGCTGGAACGCGGAGCGTCCCTTGAGGCATTCCCACGCAGAGCGCGGGAACGATCGGCGTCGGGCGTCAGATCAACCCCGTATCATCATCATCGATCAACTGACTCAACCCGCCCAGCGCTTCACGGGCCTGGGTCCGGTCCATCAGCTTGGCCTGCGCGGCGGCCGGCAGGTCGGTGACGCGGATCACGCCTTTTTGGGTCAGTACCTGAATCAAGTCGTCGAGTACCCGGATCATTTCCAGGTCGCTCTGCTTGAGCTGCTTCAGGCTGGTTTCAACCACTTCGTGGGCATACCAGGCCTGGATTTCATGGTGGTCGGCCGGCAGCGTTTCCGTGGCCTCGGCGTAGGCCGTGGCTTCCACGCGCACTAACTGACCTTGCGCATCGCGTTGCACGTAAAACATTGAGCATCCCTCGGAAATGGACCAGCATCGTGCTGTCAGCAGCATAGGCCAACGCAGGCGAGTATGCGGTGCGACGGTGAAATCGTCACCCGTGAGGGTGGACGCAAACGTGACGGCCGTCCGGTTTGGGTGGCCATCAGCCTGCTGATCAGCTGTTGTTGTGATCGACCTTGATGGTCGGATCACTGCCGCCAATCAACGAGTTGATGCTGGCGCTGGACCAATTATTACCTTCCAGTTTGATCGTCACATCCGGGGTGGCTGCTGCGGCATCGGCGCCGTTGAACTTGCCGCCAGAGCTGACTTGCAGGGACGACACGCCGTCCACGGTGGTGATCTTCAGGAAGTTGTCGATGGTGCTGCCGGTTTCGCCCTGCAACAGATCACGCAGGTCGATGCGGTCGCCTTCGCTGGCCTTGAAGTCCTTGATCACGTCGCTGCCGGTATCGCCAGCCTTCCAGATGAAGGTGTCGGCACCCGAGCCGCCAATCAGGAGGTACCTTGTTGGTCGAAGCCAAAATTCGTCCGCAAGACATCGCGTTCCTGCATCCGGGGCAAGACGCCACGGTGAAGTTCACGGCTTATGACTACACCATTTATGGTGGGCTCAAAGCCAAGCTGGAGCAGATCGGTGCCGACACCATCACCGACGAAGACAAGAAGACCACCTACTACATCAGCAAACTGCGCACCGAGCGCAGTCACCTGGGGACGGATGAAAAACCGTTGCTGATCATCCCGGGGATGGTGGCGTCGATGGATATCATTACCGGCAAGAAGACCGTGCTCAGTTACTTGCTCAAGCCGATTATTCGGACTCGGGCCGAGGCGTTGCACGAGCGGTAGTTTTCGGTTGGGGCTGATGGCCTCTTCGCGGGCAAGCCTCGCTCCTACAAGGGGCGCGGGCTTCTGTAGGAGCGAGGCTTGCCCGCGAAGGCGGCCTCAAAGACACCACATCTCAAATGCCATATCGTTATTCATTAACGGTATTTAAATTTCAATTCTTATGCCTATAAAGTTACTCCCCTGCGTACCTGCCGACCAATCGGCGCGCCGCACGACACGAACCAACACGGGACCTCCGTGAGTTTCTGATCGATGCGCGCCTTTTGAGCGTGCTGTGCGTGGGAGTGATTTTTATGTCAGCCGTCTCTTTTTCTTCAAAACCTGCATCAACCAGCACCACCACCATCGCGTCGCAAGTCTTCGATGTCCGCCCGTTCGGCGGCGCTGTCGGGGCCGAAATCATCGGCCTGGACCTGTCCCGCCCGATCAATGACCAGGACTTTGCCCGCATCCATCGCGCGCACCTGGACCATCACGTGGTGGTGTTCCGCGACCAACGCATTACCCCCGAACAACAGATCGCCTTCAGCCGCCGTTTCGGCGTGTTGCAGATCCACGTGCTCAAGCAGTTCCTGCTGGCCGGGCATCCGGAAATCCTCATCGTTTCCAACATCATCGAAAACGGCCAATCCATCGGCCTCGGTGACGCCGGCAAGTTCTGGCATTCGGATCTCTCCTATAAAGAACTGCCAAGCCTGGGCTCGATGCTGCATGCCCAGGAGTTGCCGTCCGAAGGCGGCGACACGCTGTTCGCCGACATGCACAAAGCCTGGGACAACCTGCCCGAGGCGCTGCGTAAAGCCGTCGAAGGTCGCTTGGCCGCGCACTCCTACACGGCGCGCTACAGCGAGACAAAGTTTGAAGGCAACTGGCGCCCGACCCTGACGCCGGAGCAACTCGCGCAAGTCGCTGAAGTCGTTCACCCCATCGTCCGCACCCACCCGGAAAACGGCCGCAAGGCGTTGTTCGTCAGCGAGGGGTTCACCACCCGCATCGTCGGTTTGCCGGAAGACGAGAGCAAACAATTGCTCGACGAGCTCTACGCCCACAGCGTGCTGCCGCAAAACATTTACCGCCATCAATGGCAGGCCCACGACCTGGTGTTCTGGGACAACCGTTCGCTGATTCACCTCGCCGCCGGATGCCCCAGCCATCTGCGCCGCAAGTTGTATCGCACCACCATCCAGGGCGACGCGCCTTTCTGATTTCGGAGAACCTCCATGTCCAAACGTCTTCCATTCGCACCCTTGGCTGCGGCCATTGGCCTGGGTTTCAGCCTGCTCGCCGGCAGCCTGGTAGCGCCGACCGTCGCCCACGCCGAAGGTGAAATCCGTATCGCCGAACAGTTCGGCATTGTTTATCTGCTGCTCAACGTGGTGCGCGATCAGAACCTGATCGAGAAGTACGGCAAGCAGGAAGGCATCGACATCAAGGTTGACTGGACCCAGCTCTCCGGCGGTTCGGCGGTCAATGATGCGTTGCTCTCCGGCTCCATAGACATTGCCGGTGCCGGCGTCGGCCCGCTGCTGACCATTTGGGACCGCACCCACGGCAAACAGAACGTCAAAGCCGTGGCCTCTCTGGGCAACTTCCCGTACTACCTGGTGAGCAATAATCCCAAGGTCAAAACCATCGCCGACTTCACCGAGAAGGACCGCATTGCGGTGCCGGCGGTCGGGGTCTCGGTGCAGTCGCGCTTCCTGCAATACGCGGCGGCCAAGCAATGGGGCGACAAGGAATTCAATCGCCTCGACAAGTACACCATCGCCGTTCCGCACCCGGATGCCACTGCGGCACTGATCGCCGGCGGCACCGAGTTGAGTGGGCACTTCTCCAACCCGCCGTTCCAGGATCAGGCGCTGGAAAACCCCAATGTGCATGTGGTGCTGAATACCTATGATTTGCTCGGCCCGAACTCGCCGACCGTGCTGTTCGCCACCGAGAAATTCCGAGATGAGAACCCGAAAACCTACAAAGCCTTCATCGCCGCGCTGACTGAAGCGGCCGAGTTTGCGCAGAACGATAAAGGTGCGGCGGCCGACACTTACATCCGTGTCACCAAGGCCAAAATCGACCGCGCGGCGTTGCTGAAAATCATCGACAACCCGCAGTTCGAGTTCAGCATCACGCCGAAAAATACCTACCCGCTGGCCGAGTTTCTCCACCGCGTCGGCGCAATCAAAAACAAACCGGATTCGTGGAAGGATTACTTCTTCCAGGACACCAAACCGCTGCAAGGGAGCTGACCGACATGAACGCCCCTTTGCAAGGCCACACGGTCAGCAAACCGATCGCGGCAGCTCAAGCGCTGCTGTCGGTCGATAACGTCAGCCTTGAATACCGCACACCCCAGCGTGTGGTTCGAGCGACCCATCAGGTCAGTTTCGAGATCGATCCGGCGGACCGCTTTGTGCTGCTCGGCCCGTCCGGCTGCGGCAAATCGACGTTGCTCAAAGCCGTTGCCGGGTTCATTCAGCCCTGTGAGGGCGAGATACGCCTGCAAGGCCAGCGGGTCGATGCGCCGGGACCGGACCGGATCGTGGTGTTCCAGGAGTTCGATCAACTGCCGCCGTGGAAAACCGTCAAACAGAACGTGATGTTTCCGCTGCTCGCTTCCAAAACCCTCAAACGCAAAGAGGCTGAAGAGCGGGCGCTGCACTATCTGGACAAGGTCGGTCTGGCGGCGTTTGCCGATGCCTATCCGCATACCTTGTCTGGCGGCATGAAAGCTCGCGTGGCCATTGCTCGCGCCTTGGCCATGCAACCGAAAATCCTGTTGATGGACGAGCCCTTCGCTGCCCTTGACGCGCTGACTCGACGCAAGATGCAGGAAGAGTTGCTGCTGCTCTGGGAAGAGGTGCGCTTCACCCTGCTGTTCGTCACTCACTCCATCGAAGAAGCGTTGGTGGTGGGCAATCGAATTCTGCTGCTGTCGCCCCATCCGGGTCGGGTGCGGGCGGAGGTCCACAGCCATCAATACGACCTGCACAGTTTGGGTGGCGTGGCGTTTCAGGAATCGGCGCGGCGGATTCATCGGCTGCTGTTTGATGAAGGTCAATCGCCGGAAACCGAGCGTGAGCTGGATTTCGCCGACATTCGCATCGCTTATTGAGCCCTTGGAGGATTGCCCGATGAGCCATTCATCATCTGCGCGTAAAGAGTACGAAACTGTTTTGCAGCCGCTGACGAGTGTGCCGCTGGAGCGCGAATTGCCGCTCGGCCAGCGCCTCTGGCAGCAGGGTTGGCTGCGCAAAAGCCTGATCCTGATGTTGCTCGCGGTGCTTTGGGAGGCCGTCGCCCGCTATCAGAACAACGACCTGCTGCTGCCGAGCTTCTTGCAAACCGCCAGCGCGCTGCAGGATGGCCTGCTCAGCGGCGAACTGCTGAGCAAGGTGTGGATTTCGCTGGTTGTTTTGCTCAAGGGTTACCTGATCGGCATCGTTCTGGCGTTTGTACTGACGACGCTGGCGGTGTCGACCCGGTTCGGTCGTGATCTGCTGAGTACGCTGACCTCGATGTTCAACCCATTGCCGGCTATTGCCCTACTGCCACTGGCGCTGCTGTGGTTCGGGCTGGGGCAGAACAGTCTGATTTTTGTACTGGTGCATTCGGTGCTCTGGGCGTTGGCCTTGAACACCTATGCCGGGTTTCTTGGCGTTTCGGATACCTTGCGCATGGCCGGGCGTAATTACGGCCTCAAGGGCATGCGTTTCGTGCTGTTCATCCTGATTCCGGCTGCGTTGCCGTCGATTCTTGCCGGACTGAAAATCGGTTGGGCGTTCGCCTGGCGTACGCTGATCGCTGCTGAATTGGTGTTTGGCGCCACCAGCGGCAAGGGCGGTTTGGGTTGGTACATCTTCCAGAATCGTAATGAGCTGTACACCGACAAGGTGTTTGCCGGGTTGGCGGTGGTGATATTGATCGGGTTGCTGGTGGAGAATCTGGTGTTTGATACGTTGGAGCGGGTGACGGTGAAGCGGTGGGGGATGCAGCGCTGAGTTTTGCGGTGACTGATCTGGCGCCATCGCGGGCAAGCCCGCGATGGCGCCAGACCTGCCAATACATCAGTCAGGAGGATGTTTGCTAGCATTGCGTCTGAATCAATCAAGATCAGACACGAGTGCTCAGCATGCAACTCCCGGACATGAACCTATTGGTCGCCCTCGACGCCTTGCTCGATGAGGGCAGTGTGGTGGGTGCTGCGCGGCGGATGAACCTCAGCCCGGCGGCGATGAGTCGGACGCTGACGCGGATTCGCGAGGCCATTGGCGATCCGATTCTGGTGCGCGCCGGTCGCGGTCTGGTGCCGACGCCCAAGGCACTGGAGTTACGCGAGCAGGTGCGGGATCTGGTGGAGCAGGCCGCTTTGCTGTTCCGCTCCGCCGATGACGTCGACTTGGGCAGTTTGCGCCGACGGTTCAGCATTCGCGCCAATGATTTCTTTGTTGGCGTCTACGGCGGCAAGCTGTTCGACACGATGGAACGCCAGGCCCCGCATTGTGAATTGCGCTTTGTCCCCGAGGGCGATGGGGACGACGAAGCCTTGCGCGAAGGGCGCATCGACTTAAGCGTCAGCAACAACCGGCCGCTGATGCCGGAAGTGAAGGTGCAGAACCTGTTTTCCACTCACTTTGTCGGGCTGGTGCGTGAAGATCACCCGTTGTTCGATGAAGAAATCACCGCCGAACGGTACGCCGGTTTTTCCCATATCAGCATGTCGCGCCGGGGGATCGCCCGCGGGCCGATCGACACGGCGCTCAACGCCTTGGGGCTGGAGCGGCGGGTGGCGGTGATTGCGCCGAGTTTCCATGCGGCGATGTTCGCCTTGCCGGATTCCGATTTGATCTTGCCGGTGCCCAAGGAAGCATTGCTGAGCGTGCGACGCCTGGGCTTGAAACTGCGATCGTTCACCCTGCCGATCCCGTTACCGACCCTGATGTTGACCCAGGCCTGGCATCCGCGTTTCGACAAGGACCCGGCTCACCGCTGGATGCGCGAAACGCTCAAGGCGTGTTGCGACGAAACCTGGCTGTCGGCACAGCCGGTTTAAAGATCAAAAGATCGCAGCCTTCGGCAGCTCCTACCGGGGATGTGTGTTCGCCATGCTTTTGTAGGAGCTGCCGAAGGCTGCGATCTTTTGACCTAACGATTGCGTATGGCGCACTTATAAGCTGCCAATAAGTCAATTTTCGTAAGCTTCCACGCTCCCTAAAATGCTTCGGTATTCCCCTTCCGGAGCTTGCAGTACATGACTTCCCTCACGGTCGCGGCGCCTCTCGCTGCGGCCAAACCAGCGACCGCCATCACGCCACCGGTCTTCGGCCCGCGAATCATCATCGGCCTGGTGGGCGTGTTGCTGGCGGTGCTGGTGTCGGGCCTGAACGAGATGGTGACCAAGGTCGCCCTGGCCGATATCCGTGGCGCGTTGGCCATCGGTTACGACGAAGGCACCTGGCTGGTCGCCAGTTACACCGCGACCTCGGTGGCCGCCATGGCGTTTGCCCCTTGGTGTTCGGTGACGTTTTCGTTGCGGCGCTTCACCCTGTACGCGATCAGTGCGTTCACGCTGTTGGGTGTGTTGTGCCCGTTGGCCCCGAATTACGAAAGCCTGCTGGTCATGCGCACCTTGCAAGGTCTGGCCGGCGGCGCGCTGCCGCCGATGCTGATGACCGTTGCCCTGCGGTTCCTGCCGGCCAACGTGAAACTCTATGGCCTGGCCGGTTATGCCCTGACGGCGACATTCGGCCCCGGTCTCGGTACACCGCTGGCCGGGTTGTGGACCGAGTACATCGGCTGGCAATGGACCTTCTGGCAAATCGTCGTGCCGTGCCTGATTGCCATGGCAGCGGTGGCTTACGGTTTACCCCAGGATCCACTACGCCTGGAGCGCTTCAAGTCATTCAACTGGCGTGGCTTGCTGCTGGGGTTTCCGGCGATCTGCATGTTGGTGATCGGCATTCTGCAGGGCAATCGGCTGGACTGGTTCGAGTCGAGCCTGATTTGCGGACTGCTCGGCGGCGGGCTGCTGTTGCTGGTGCTGTTTCTGATCAATGAGTGGTCGCAACCGATTCCGTTCTTCAAGTTGCAGATGTTAGGTATCCGCAATCTGTCGTTCGCGCTGTTGACCCTGGCCGGCGTGCTGGTGGTGTTGCTCGCGGTGGTCCTCATTCCCTCCAGTTACCTGGCGCAGGTCCAGGGTTATCGCCCGGTGCAGACCGCGCCGATCATGCTGCTGGCGGCGTTGCCTCAGTTGATCGCGCTGCCGTTGGTGGCGGCGCTGTGCAACCTGCGCTGGGTCGATTGCCGCTGGGTGCTGGGGATCGGCCTGAGCATGTTGGCGCTGTCTTGCCTCGGTGGTTCGCAGCTGACGTCGGCGTGGATTCGCGACGATTTCTATGTCCTGCAATGGCTGCAGATTTTCGGCCAGCCCATGGCCGTGCTGCCGCTGTTGATGCTCTCCACCGGCAGCATCACTCCGATGGAAGGGCCGTTCGCCTCGGCCTGGTTCAATACCGTGAAAGGCTTGGCCGCAGTGATCGCTACGGGTGTGATCGAGGCGCTGACCACTGCAAGGCTGCATTTCCACTCGACCATGCTGGTGGACAACCTTGGTAATTCGCCCTTGGTTGACGGCACTAGCGCTGGTCTCGCTCACCGACTGCATCAACAAGCCGTGGTGCTGACCTCCTCCGATCTTTACCTGTGTATGGCCGGTGTCGCCGTGACGCTGATCCTGCTGATTTTCTGGCTGCCGACGCGGATCTATCCACCGCGCGCGCCAACTTGAACGCTTTACTGAAACAGAAGGTTTTTATGACGACTCAATCAAAGCAAAAAGTCGCTGTCGGCATTGCCGCGGTGATGGCGGTCGGCGTGTTGATTTACCTGCTGGCGCCAGGTTTGTTCGGCAAGCGTACGCAGCAGAACACCAACGATGCCTTCGTCTCGGCGGACTTCACCCTGGTGGCACCGCGCGTGGCGGGATTCATCAAGGACGTGCTGGTGGAAGACAATCAGCAGGTCAAGGCAGGGCAGCTACTGGCATTGATCGATGACCGCGATCTGCGTGCTGCCGCTGAGGCTGCCAACGCTGAAACCCTGGTGGCCAGGGCGCAGCTACAGAACGCTCGTTCAACCCTTGAGCGCCAGACATCTGTGATCGCTCAGGCCCAGGCCACGGTGGTTTCGGCGAAGGCTGAAATGGCTTTCGCCGAGCATGAACTGAACCGCTACAACCATCTCGCCGGGGTCGGCGCCGGCACGGTGCAGAATGCTCAGCAAGCACGCACGCGCATCGATCAGGCCTGCGCTCGCTTGGCCAATGCCACGGCGGTGCTGGCGGCGGAACGCAAGCAGGTAGAGATCCTGACCGCCCAGCGTGATGCGGCCGAAGGTGGGCTGAAGCGAGCGCAAGCGGCGCTGGAAATGGCCAGCTATGAGCTGTCCTATACGCGCATCGTTGCGCCCCAGGACGGCATGGTCGGCGAGCGCGCGGTGCGGGTCGGCGCCTATGTCACACCGGGCAGCAAAATTCTGGCCGTGGTGCCGTTGGAGCGAGCCTATGTGGTCGCCAATTTTCAGGAAACCCAACTGACAGACGTACAGCCGGGGCAGAGCGTGCAAGTGCATGTCGACAGCCTCGGCGGCGAAGCCCTGCGCGGTCGCGTCGAGAGTATCGCACCGGCCACCGGCGTGACCTTTGCCTCGGTCAAACCGGACAACGCCACCGGCAATTTCACCAAGGTTGTGCAACGGATTCCGGTGAAAATCATCCTCGAGGCGGGGCAGCCATTGGCCGAGCGGTTGCGGGTGGGGATGTCGGTGGAGGCGAGGATTGATACGGCAAGCGCCAGCGAGCATGAGGTTGCGCAACGATGAACGTTGTTAATCGCACATCCCCGTGGCGAGGGAGCTTGCTCCCGCTGGGCTGCGAAGCGGACCCAAAAATTGCGAGTGCTGCGCACTCGAACGGGAGCAAGCTCCCTCGCCACAGGGTCAGCATTCATTCAGTGGTTTTTGTGTTGAGTCTGCTTTCATTGAGTGCTTGCACCGTCGGCCCGGACTTCCAGAAACCTCAGCCACAACAAGTGGCCGAATGGTCCAAACCAACTAAAGCCGCCGCCAGTCAGATCATTCCCAGCGAAATGGACGAACGCTGGTGGGAAGTATTTCACGACCCAAAACTCTCAGCCCTGACCCAACGCGCCCTGACCGACAACCTCGACCTGAAACTCGCCAGCAGCCGCTTGCAGCAAAGCCGCGCCGCGCGCCAGGTGATCACCGCCAATCGCTATCCCAATACCGCCGCCAGCGGCAGCTATGGGCGCAAACGCAACAGCGGTGAAGGCCTGAACGATCCTTCGGGCAACAACGGCGACTCGGCGTTCAACCTGTGGGACGCAGGCTTTTCCGCCTCCTGGGAACTGGATTTCTGGGGCCGTGTGCGCCGCGAAACCGAAGCCGCCGATGCCACGCTGGAAGTGGCGGAAAACGATCGTCGTGGCGTGCTGCTGTCGGTGCTTGCCGAAACCGCTCAGGACTACATTCAACTGCGCGGTGTGCAAAGCACGCGGGCCGTCACCGAGCAGAACCTCGACGTCGCCCGGCATAGTTTGAAACTCTCGCAACTGCGCCTGGCCGACGGTGTGGCGACGGATCTGGACGTTGCCGAAGCCGCTGCGCAAGTCGCGGCCATCGAGTCACGTTTGCCGGCGCTGGAGCAGCGTCAGTCGCAACTGATCAACGCCCTGAGCCTGTTGATGGGCGAACCACCGCAAGCGCTGTCCGCCGAGTTATCCACAGACGCCCCGGTGCCGCAAACTCCGCGTCAGGTCGCCATCGGCTTGCCGTCGCAATTGGCCGAGCGCCGCCCCGACATCCGTCAGGCCGAAGCCCGTCTGCATGCCGCGACCGCCAGCATCGGCGTGGCCAAGGGCGACTTTTATCCACGGATCACCCTGTCGGGCAACATCGGTTCGCAAGCCATGCAATTGAGCGATTTCGGTTCCTGGGGCTCGCGCTCATTCGGCATCGGCCCCCAGTTCAGCCTGCCGCTGTTCGACGGCGGTCGCCTGCGCGGCATGTTGCACCTGCGCGAAGCCCAGCAACAGGAAGCGGCGCTGGCCTACCAGCAAACCGTGCTGCGGGCCTGGCATGAAATCGATGATCAACTCACCGCCTACAACGCCAGCCAACTGCGCCGCGACAGCCTCGCCGAAGCCGTGCGCCAGAACCAGATCGCCCTGCGCACCGCACAACAGCAGTACGTCGAAGGGGTGGTGGATTTCGTCAACGTCCTCACTGTGCAAGGCGAATTGCTGGCGACCCAGCAGCAGTGGGTTGAAAGCTCGACCGGGGTGTCGTTGGCGATGGTTGGTTTGTACAAGGCGTTGGGTGGGGGATGGGAGTCGGTGTATCCGGTGGCAGAGACGGCGCAGCTCTGATCAGCGAGCCCGCTCTTTCAACCAATGATGGCCATCCGGCTTGACGCTCACCCCCGCTGTCATAGACTCCGCTCATCCGTCAGGGAGTTACGGTTATGCGGCGTGTTCGTATTCTGGTTATTGGATTGACCTTTGTAACGTGCGTAGTACAGGCGCAAACACCTGCGCCAGACGATCCGTTGCTGGAAAACAGTGCGGTCGGTGGTAATGCGTCGGCCAGCAGTGAAGCCCGTGGTGTGCTGCGAGCCCGGGATCAGGCGGTGCTGGCCAGCGAGTTGTCGGGGCGGATTGTCGAGTTGCCGTTCAGTGAGGGCGAGTCGTTCAAAAAGGGCGACACCCTGGCGCGGTTTGACTGTTCGGCTTATCAGGCTCAGCTCAATGCGGCTCAGGCTGCCAGCCGTGGTGCTGGTGAAGAGCTGGCGCACAACAAACAACTGGCAGCGTTGAATTCGGTCGGACGCTTTGAAGTGGCGCGGGCCGAGGCCAAGGTCAGCGAGATTCAGGCGCAGTCTCAGGTCTATCAGGTTCAGGTCAAACGCTGCAATGTGGTGGCGCCGTTCGATGGTCAGGTCGTCGAGCGCAAGGTCAAGCGCTACGAAAGCGTTGCCGCCGGCGCGCCGTTGCTGGACGTGGTCGATAACCGCACCCTGGAAATTCACCTCTTGGTGCCGTCGCGCTGGATGGGCAAACTCAAGCCCGGCCAGACGTTCAGTTTTGTCCCCGATGAAACCGGTCAGCCGCTGGATGCGACGGTCAAACGCCTCGGTGCGCGGATCGACGAAGGCAGCCAGACTTTGCTGCTGGTAGCGGCGCTGCCCAACGCCAACGGTCTGTTGGCTGGCATGAGCGGAACGGCGCATTTCGCGGAGTTCAAATGAACGCCCCGGTGACCGGCGGCGCCGAGCAGGTGTTCGCAAGGTTTCTCGACCTCGAACGCCAGACCCGCGCCGCGCGCACGCCTTCGCAACTGGCTTACAGCCTGGTCAATGACGGTCAGGCGCTGTTCGGTTTCCGCCATGCCGCGTTGTTGATCGCTGGCAAGGTGCAGGCGGTCACCGGTGTCAGTGCCGTGGAACCGAATGCGCCGTTCGTGGCGTTTGTCGAACAAGCGGTCGCGCAGCTGTTCAAGCTTGAGGTGTTGAAACAGGCGCGGGTGATCACGCCCGATCTGCTCAGTGAATCGATTCTGGCCGACTGGCAAAGTCTGTCAGCCGCTCAGGTGTTCTGGCTGCCGCTGATTGATCATCAGGGCGAGGTGTTCGGCGGTCTGTGGCTGGCGCGGGATGTGCCGTGGAACCCTTCCGAACAAGTGCTGCTGTCGCAGCTGGGCGACACCTACAGCCACGCCTGGCTCGCGCAGCAACCGCGCAAACCCTGGCGACTGCGCTGGACGCGCAAGCGTCAGGTGGCGCTGGTTGCCGTGTTGTTGCTCGGGTTGCTGATCCCGGTGCGCCAATCGGTGCTGGCCCCGGCCGAAGTCGTCCCGTTGGGCGGTCGGGTGGTGGTGGCGCCGCTGGATGGGGTGATCGCCGAGTTTCTGGTCAAACCTAATCAGACGGTAAAAACCGGCGACCTGCTGCTGCGCTTCGAAAGCACCACGCTCAAGGCTCAGGCCGATGTGGCCGGGCGCGCCTTGGGCGTTGCCGAAGCGGAACTCAAGGCCAATTCCCAACGCTCCTTCGCCGATGCCGAATCCAGTTCGAAAATCGATCTGCTGGCGGCGCGAGTGGAGCAGAAGCGCGCCGAACGGGATTACGCCCGTGAACTGCTCAAACGCAGCGAGGTACGCGCCGAGCGGGACGGCATCGCGGTGTTCGCCGACGCCGAGCGCTGGACCGGCAAACCGGTGCAGACCGGCGAACGTCTGATGGAAATCGCCGACCCGAACCAGGCCGAGTTGCGCATCGAATTGGCCGTGGGCGATGCGATTGCCTTGGAACCGGGGGCGCAGGTCGCGCTGTTTCTCGACAGCGATCCGCTGCAGCGGCACTTGGCCAAACTCGAACGTTCGGCCTACGAAGCGCAGCCCACCGCTGCCGGGCAACTGGCTTATCGCCTGGATGCAACGTTCGACGCCGCACCGCCACGCATCGGTTTGCGCGGCACCGCGAAAATTTTCGGCGACCGTGCGCCGCTGGCGTTGTATCTGTTGCGTCGACCACTCGCCGGTTTGCGTCAGAGCGTAGGCCTGTAAATGAGCCTGCCGAGCCTGCGGGCAGACCTGCAATTGTCGGCGTCGGCCCCGGCCCTCGACGGGTCGCCGCGCTGGACCCTGGCCGACCCGGTGCGTGGGCGTTATTTCAAACTCGGTGCGGCGGCGATGCGCCTGCTGCGCCATTGGTCCCTGGGTGATCCGGAGCAAGTGCTGCGTGCTGCCAACCGCGAACCGGGGCTGCCGCTGGATGGCGCGGCGCTTGAGCAATTGCTGGAGTTTTTGCGCGGCCACGACCTGATCAGCGCCCTCGATCCAACGCAGCGCGCCAGTTACAGCTTGAAAGCCGCGGCTCAGCGCCAGAGTCTGTGGCAAATCCTGCTGCATCAATACCTGTTTTTCCGGATTCCGCTGTGGCGCCCGGACGCCTTTCTCAATCGGGCCTGGCCGTGGCTGGAGCGTTTCGGCCCACGCGCATTGCGCTACGGATTGCCCGCGACATTGGGGCTTGGGGTGTTTCTGGTCTCGCGGGACTGGCAGCGGTTTATCGCGACCTTTCCGCACCTGTTCAGCCTCGGCGGTGCGCTGGCGTTTGCTGTGGCGCTGTTTTTCGCCAAGCTGTGCCACGAGTTCGGCCATGCCTTCATGGCCAAGCGTGCCGGTTGTCGGGTGCAGAGCATGGGCGTGGCGTTCATGGTGCTGCTGCCGATGTTTTACACGGACGTCAGCGACGCCTGGCGCGTTAATGATCGCCGTGCACGGTTGCTGATCGGTGCGGGCGGCGTGTTGGCGGAACTGGTGTTGGCGTGTATCGCGCTGCTCACCTGGTCACTGCTGCCTGATGGCCCCGGACGCACGGCGGCGTTCATGCTCGCCAGTGCGACCTGGATCACCACGCTGGTGATCAACCTCAATCCTTTCATGCGCTTCGATGGGTACTTCTTGCTCAGTGATTTCTGGGAAGTGGAGAACCTTCAAGGGCGGGCCTTTGCCTTGTGCCGCTGGCGGCTGCGCGAGTTTTTGTTCGGCTATGCAGCCCCGGCACCGGAACCGTGGTCGCCGAAGATGCAGCGGCGTTTGCTGATCTGGGGGTATGGCGCGTGGTTGTGGCGCGCGGCATTGTTTTTCGGGATTGCGCTGGCGGTCTATCACCTGTTCTTCAAGGTGTTGGGGATTTTCCTGATGCTGGTGGAGCTGGTGTGGTTCATCTTCCTGCCGATCCTGAGCGAGTGGCGGCAATGGTGGACCCGTCGCGAACAGGCGCATGCGCCTCGGGTACTGCTCAGCAGCCTGGCGTTGCTTGGGCTGTTGTTGCTGTTGGCGTTGCCTTGGCGCAGCGCGGTGGAGTTGCCGACGATGCTTGAGGCCGGACGCGCCAGTGCCCTGCACGCGCCGGTGGCCGCTCGGGTCAAAACAGTGAATGTGCATGACGGCCAGGTCGTTGCTCAGGGCGAGGTACTGATCGAGCTGGAGTCGCCGGATCTGGACTCACGCCAGGCCATCGTCCGTCGAGAGATCCAGATTCAGCAGTTGCAGATGCGTCGTCAGGCCAGCCGCAGCGAAACCGCGGCTGACGCCGGAATCGTCGAACAGCGTCTGGCCGAAGCCGTGGCCGAATATCGCGGATTGGCCGCCCAGCGTGAACGTTTGCTGCTGCGCGCCCCCCACGGTGGCAAGGTGCGCGATCTGTTGCCGCAATTGACGGTCGGTCGCTGGCTTTCGACCAAAGATCCTTTGGCCCGGGTGGTCGAAGACGGCGCGCGGTTACGCGGTTATCTGGCCGAAGCCGAACTCTGGCGTGTCGCTCCGGGTGCCAGCGGACGATTCATCGCCGATGACCCGATGCACCCGGCGATCGCCGTGCAATTGAGCGAAATCGATACCAACGGCGTGGCTTATGTCGATCAGGAAGCGCTGACCTCCGATCACCACGGGCCGATTGCCGTGCGACGCGATCAGCATCAGCGCGCCGAGCCGGTGCAGGCGCAGTACGGCGCGCGGTTGAGCATCCTCGAAAATACGCCGACACCGCTGCAGCCGTTGCGCGGCATTGTGGTGTTGCAGGGCAGTGGCGAGTCGTTGCTGGGCGTTGCCTGGCGGCGCTTGGCGGCTTTGGGGGTCAGGGAAAGCGGTTTCTAAGGGAGTACAGCGATGGCGAATATCGATTCAGTGGCAGCGGACGGCTTGGTTGTCAGGCCTTCGCGGACCAGCGATGGGCCTTTTCTGCACAGCCTTTACCAGGCGGCACGGCCGGATTTGCAATGGATCGACGGTGAGCAGGAGATGGTTGAGCAGGTGGTTGTCCAGCAGTTCAAGGTGCAGGAACAAGGGCTGGGGGAGAACTTCCCCGATGCCATGCATTACGTGATCGAGAAACTCGACACGGCCATCGGCGCGCTGACCACCGACTTCGGCCCCAATGAAATTCGCGTGCTGTACCTGGCGTTCATTCCACAGGCCCGCGGCAAGGGATATGGTCGCACGGTGCTGCAAGGCGTGCAGAAAGCCGCGCAACAAATCCGCTGTCCGGTGGCGACGGTGGTCTGGGCCAATAATCCCCATGCTCGCCAGCATTACCTGGCGCTGGGGTTTCAGGTTGAAGAGCGCAACCCGGCGGCGGAACGGTTGGTGTGGTATCCACAAAGTTCTCAGTTGAACGCGATGTAAAAGTACCCCTGTTGTGGATCCCGTCCCATCGCAGGCACCCGCGACACGAAAATGTCTTGTACCCGACCCAGCTCCGGCAACTCCAGCGCACACAATCCATCGACAAAATCGGTGGGTTGCAGGCTGTTGAACTCGACGCTGAACGGCATACGCTCGCTGTTTGGCATCTGTGACCGGGGCGTTTCCTGAAGAGTGTCGATATGGATCGGCAGTTCACTGCCATCGGGCAGCCACAGCGTCCGGGTCTTACCCAACAGTGCCTGAAAGTGTTGGCTTTGAACCTGTTGCAGCATGGCATCACTCCATAAAGCAAAAGTGGCCCGGGGATTTGCACCCCCCCGGCCGGATTCTCAGTTACGCGAAGGGAACAGCCCGTTCAGGGCGATGCTGAAGTTGAGCACCAGAAACGGGTTCATCACCGCCATGGGCAAGCCGTTGCCGGCGGATGAGATTTCCCCCGTCACCGTGCTGGTTACGCCCTTGAGCGGCACGGCCGCGGCGCCTTGCTGATCGGAGTAAATACTTGCCGAGCCAGGGCCGCCGCTGGAGGCGCCGATGTACGAGTTGGTCGCGGTCGGGTTGGTGACCGGGTTACTCGCCGGGCTGGCCAGTTGCAGGGTGGTGGTGGCCGTGAGTCCGGACAAGGCGTGGGTGTGGTTGGGCAGGTTATTGATGGTCGCGGTGACATTTTCGGTACCGGAGACTTCGCCGATGACGCGCGGGGTCAGGCCCAGGCCGTTGCCCATGGCGACCGGCATGCGACCTTGCAGGTTGGGCAGCATGAAACTGGTGGTGCCATTGCCTCCGAAGTTGACTCCCAGCAGTGCGAAAACCGTGTTGTATTGCGAGATGCTCAGCGTCTGGCCGTTGCATAGGGCCCAGCCGTTAGGCGCGAAGTTAAAGGCGAAAGGCTGGATAGTGCCGATGAATACTTCCATGGTTCCTCATCCCTCAGGTTAGTGTCTGATACGTCACGTCGCAGACCCGGTTATCCGGGCAGTTCGCGCTGATCAGCCGACTCCTTTCTTCTCCGTGGCTGGGTCACGCCACGCCAAAGCGTAGACGCTGATCCCAATGATTGCCGGACGTCGTCCGTCGCAGGGCCAGCATCGACGGCGGGCTCGCGGTTGTCCTACAGTGCTTGGGGAGCTTCGGTTTTCAGTTGGCCGTTGCAAGGGGAGGTAATGGAGGCGCGCAGAGAAACACCGTTGGGCGATCCCCAGGACCCGCATGCGATGCCGGGCTCGTGGGCTACTGCCCGTCGCTTGCTTCGATGGGCGCGGGAGCATTGGCTATTTTCGATCCTGGCATTGGCCGCTCTAGTGCGTTTTTACGATCTGACGGCGGCGGCGATTCGGGGCGACGAAGGGGCCAGTCTGTTGCTGAGCCAGTATTCCCTGGCCGGGATCTGGGAGCACGCGGCCCATGATGTGCATCCGCCGCTGTATTTCATGCTGCTGCACGGCTGGATCGGCCTGTTCGGGGATGGCATTTTTTCGATTCGCAGCCTGAGTGCATTACCGGGGATTGCCACCGTAGGGCTCGGCATCTGGCTGGTGGACCTGCTCGCTACCCGTCGCGCCGCGTTGCTGGCCGGGGTTCTGCTGGCGCTGCTGCCCACGGCGGTGCATTACAGCCAGGAAGTGCGCATGTACTCGCTGCTGGGGTTGTGGCTGATCGGTGCCACGATCGCCCTGGTGTGCTGGATAAAACGGCCGCAACGCACGCGCTATCTGGTGCTTTACACCCTCCTGATGAGTGCGGCGTTCTACACCCATTACTTCACAGTGCTGTGCGTGTTGTGCCACTGGCTGTATCTGGGATTGATCCGTGTGCAACCAGGCTATCGATTGCGGCACATTCAGCGCTCCGGCTGGTGGCTGGCGAATATGGCCATTGTGGTGTTGTACCTGCCATGGCTGCCCAATCTGATCGATCTGGTCCAGCACATGGATCAGCTCAAGGCCAATGGCGATGTAAGGTGGGACGCACCCGTCGCGCTTGGCTCGTTGCCTTCGATGATCTGGATGTTCCTGATTCAGGACGCTGGCGGCGACCTGTCCACACTGTTTTTTATTGCGCTGCCACTGGCGCTGCTGGCCCTGGCGGGCGTGGCGCTGGCGCGGGATCGCAGTGTTTTTCGTGGCAGTGCATTGGCGCTGATCTACACGGCTCTGCCGTTGTTGCTGGTGTTTGCGCTGTCGTTCATATCGCCGGTGTTCATCGAGCGTTATTTGACTGCTTATGCCTTGGGTCTGCCGATGCTTGTGGCGCTGGCAGTCGATCGCTTGTACGTGGACTTCAAGGTATTGGCGCTGGCCGTGCTGATGCTGTTTGTCGGCGTCGAGCTGGTGGGCTTGAAAAACAATGCCACAGTGGCTACCGGCGATCAGCTCAGCGTCTTGGTCGATTATGTGAGGGTGCCTCTGCGCGTCTATCTGTGCTGAAGTAAGGCTTAAACGATTCATCTTTGAGATCGTTGATGAAATCACCTTTTTCCGTCGATTTAGCTCCGATTTGATATCAAAACACCACTCGTCGTAAGGCCGTTCGTGGTCTACGCTCCGCATACAAAGGACTGATGACGGGTGAATGGATTGCAACAATTCCACTTTATCTCCGGCTTGCCACGCTCAGGCTCGACCCTGCTTTCTGCCATTCTTTTGCAGAATCCACGCTTTCATGCCGGCATGACCAGCCCTGTAGGTGCGCTATTTTCCGGCGTTCTGGAACAATGCAGCGCCGGCAGCGAATTCGGTGCGGTGATCGACACCGACCTGCGTCGCCGTCTGTTGCGCGGCCTGTTCGATTCTTTCTACGCCGACAAGGCCGACAAGCCGGTGGTGTTCGACACGAACCGCCTGTGGAGTTCGCGCCTGCCGGCGATCAGCGATCTGTTCCCTCAAGCCAAGATCATTGCCTGTGTGCGCAATGTCGCCTGGGTCATGGACAGTATCGAGCGCCTGTACCGTGCCAACCCCTTCGAAAACACCAAGCTGTTCGGCGATGCGGTCGAGCGCAACACGGTCTATAGCCGCTGCGAAACCCTGGCTCAGCGCAATCGGCTGGTTGGGTTTTCCTGGGCCGCCCTCAAGGAAGCCTATTACGGCGAACACGCCGACTCGTTGCTGATCATCGATTACGACCTGTTGAGCCAGGCGCCGGAGCGGGTGATGCGGCTGGTCTACGACTTCATCGGCGAACCCTGGTTCGAACATGACTTCGAGCATTTGGCCTACGACGCACCGGAATTCGATCAGGCCCTCGGCCTCTCGGGGCTGCACAAGGTGAAGGCCAAGGTTCAATTGCAATCCAGGCGGACGATCCTGCCGCCGGACTTGTTCAAGCAGTACGCCGAGTTGTCCTTTTGGCTCGATGGCTCAGCCAGCGCCGCCAATGTCATTCGTATGAAAGCGGACGCCGCGATCAGTTGATCGCGGCGTTTTCATTGATGCGTCAGAAAGTTCGACTCCGGGTGAGCAGCATGTGGTGGAGCAAAGGCAAGTCGCGGGTTACCGAAGGCGCACGAGCACTGGCCTCGCCAATGATCATGTCCCTGGAGCCACGCATGCTGTTCGACGGCGCGGTGGTCGCCACGGTTGCCGATACTGCCCAGGTTGACAGCCATGCCACTGCCGAGGCGGTCAAGGCACCGACGGCCGATCAACAAGTCGCCAGCCAGGATACCCATGGTCAGGCCGATGCCACACCGGCACCTGCTGCAGTGCCGGGGCAGAGCGTGGTGTTCGTCGATTCGCGGGTCAAGGATGCAGGCAGTCTGCTCCAGGGCATTGCCCCCGGCACTCAGGTGGTTCAGCTGGATGCCAGCAAAGATGGCCTGCAGCAGATCGCCGATTATCTGGACAATCATCAGGGCATCAGTTCGGTACAGATCATCGCCCATGGTAATGCTGGCGATCTGTGGCTGGGGGATAGTTATTTGTCCGCCGACAACGTCGCGGCCCGCAGCGCGGTGCTGGCGGAAATCGGCAAGGACATGAACGTCGGCGGCGACATCATGATCTATGGCTGCTACACCGCCGAAGGTGAGCGTGGCTTGAGTTTTATCGATTCGCTGGCTCAGTTGACCGGCCGCGATGTGGCGGCTTCCAGCAATCGCACCGGGATCGGTGGCGACTGGGATCTGGAAATTGCCACCGGCAACATCGAAAGCGCCAACGTCCTCTCGACCACGGCCATGAGCGACTATCAATGGGGCCTGGCCACCTGGACCGCCACCAACAACGCCAACACGGGCGTCGGCTCGTTGCGTGCCGCCATCGCATCGGCGCAGAACGGCGATATCGTTACCTTTAACAGCAGCATGACGGTGCAACTGACGTCCGAACTGCTGATCAACAAGAACATCACCGTTGATGGCGACTTGAACAACGACGGCGCCGCTGACGTGATTCTCGATGGTCAGTACAGGACCCGAGTGGTTGAAGTGGCGTCTGGCAGTGTCGTGACGCTCGATGGTCTGGTGATCACCCGGGGGCTGGTGTCGGGCACGGGCGGCAACGGTGGTTACGGCGCCACGGGCGCGATGGCCGGGGGGATTTTCAACGCAGGGATTCTGACCCTGAACAACATTACCGTGACCTCCAACGGCGCTTCCGGTGGCGGGGGCGGCGGTGGTGTCACGGGCGCTTTCTACGGTGGTGGCGGTGGTGGAGGCGGCGGTCTGGGCGGCCAGGGCGGCGGGCATGGCGGTTCGGCAGGGCCGGGCACCGGCACGTTGGGTGGTGGTGCGGGCGGCGGCGGCGCCGGTGGTTACGGCGGCGGTTATGACGCGACCCACATGGGCGGTCGCGGCGGTACCACCACTGGCGGAGCTGGCGGGCAGGGCGTTTCCTATTACAGCAACGGCGGTAACGGTGCGACGGCCACCAATGGCACGATTTCCATTGGCGGTGGTGGCGGCGGGGCCGGTTGGGACAAGGTGGGTGGCGCCGGCGGAAGCGCGGTGGGCGGGATCTACAACGCCAGCAGCGGCACCATGACCATCGTCGGCACGTCGACCATTAGCAACAACATTGGCGCCGGTGGTGGCGGCGGCGGCGGTGGTGGCCAGGGCAGCAATGCCAGCAATGGCGGCGTGGGCGGCAGGGGCGTCGGTGCGATCTGGAACAAGGGCACGCTGCTGATAACGGCCGCCAACTTCGCCGCCCTGGCCGGTAATGCCGCGGCCAGTGGTGCAGGCGGTACCGCGCAGGGCGGAGGTACAACCGGCACCTCGCCGACCTCCGTCGCGACCATCTACAACGACGGAGGTGTACTCAACACCGCGTATTCGCCACCGCCGACCGCGACCATTGTGGTCGCTGACACCACACTGAGCATCGGCGAAACGTCCTTGGTGACGATCACATTCTCCGAGGCTGTGACCGGTCTCACCAATGCGGATCTGACCATCGCCAACGGCACGCTGACGGCAGTGAGCAGCAGCGATGGCGGCATCACCTGGACGGCAACGTTCACGCCGACCGCCAGTCTTTCCGATACGACCAACGTCATTACCCTGGACAACACCGGGGTGATAAACGGTCTGGGCACTGCTGGCGTCGGTACGACCAACTCCAATAACTACGTCGTCGATACCTTACGTCCGACCGTCGGCATCGTGTTCACCGACACTGCGCTCAAGGTCGGCGAAACCTCGCTGGTAACTTTCACCTTCAGCGAGGCCGTGACCGGTTTCACCAATGCCGACCTGACGATTGCCAACGGCACCTTGACCGCGGTGAGCAGCGGCGATGGCGGCATCACCTGGACGGCGACCTTCACCCCAACCGCCAGCATCACTGACACGACCAACCTGATCACCCTGGACAACACCGGGGTCAGCGACCTGGCGGGCAACGCCGGGAGCGGCACTACTGATTCGAACAATTACGCCATCGATACCGTACGGCCAACGGCGACCATCGTGGTGACGGACACCGCGCTGAGAATCGGAGAAACCTCTCTGGTAACGATCACCTTCTCCGAAGCGGTCAGCGGTTTCACCAACGCCGACCTGACCATCGCCAACGGCACGTTGACCTCGGTGAGCAGCAGTGACGGCGGCATCACCTGGACCGCCACGTTCACCCCGAACGCGAGCATCAATGACACGACCAACCTGATCACCCTGAACAACACCGGGGTCAGCGACCTGGCGGGCAACGCTGGCAGCGGCACCACTGATTCCAACAACTATGCCATCGATACCGTGCGCCCAACGGCCACCATCGTGGTGGCGGACACTGCGCTGAGAATCGGCGAGACCTCTCTGGTGACGATCACCTTCAGTGAAGCGGTGAGCGGTTTCACCAACGCGGATCTGACCATTACCAACGGCACGTTGACCGCGGTGAGCAGCAGCGACGGCGGCATCACCTGGACCGCGACCTTCACCCCGACCGCAAGCATTAACGACACGACCAACCTGATCACCCTGGACAACACCGGGGTCAGCGACCTGGCGGGCAACGCCGGGTCCGGCACCACCGACTCCAACAACTACGCAATCGACACCGTGCGCCCAACGGCCACCATTGTGGTCGCGGACACGGCGCTGAGAATCGGCGAAACCTCTCTGGTGACGATCACCTTCAGTGAAGCGGTCAGCGGTTTCACCAATGCCGACCTGACCATTACCAACGGCACCTTGACCGCGGTGAGCAGCAGCAACGGCGGCATTACCTGGACCGCCACTTTCACGCCCTCCGCGAGCATCAATGACACCACCAACCTGATCACCCTGGACAACACCGGCGTGGCTGATCTGGGGGGTAACGCCGGCAGCGGCACCACCGATTCCAACAACTACGCGATCGATACGCTTCGCCCGACCGCCACGATTGTGCTGGCCGATACAACACTGACAGCGGGCGAAACCTCGCTGGTGACTATCACCTTCTCCGAGGCGGTGACCGGTTTCACCAACGCCGATTTGAGCATCGCCAACGGCACGTTGACCTCGGTGAGCAGCAGTGACGGTGGCATCACCTGGACCGCAACGTTTACCCCGACAGCAGGCATCATCAGCGCGACCAACGTCATCAGCCTGGCTAACACCGGCGTGGTCGATCTGGCGGGCAACACCGGCAGCGGGATCAGTTCCTCGGGCAACTACGCCATCGACACCGCTCTGCCGACCGCGACGATTGTGGTGGCGGACACTGCGCTGAGAATCGGTGAAACGTCACTGGTGACCATCGCCTTCAACCAGGCCGTAACCGGTTTCACCAACGCCGACCTGACGATTGCCAACGGCACGTTGACCTCGGTGAGCAGCAGTGATGGTGGCATCACCTGGACCGCGACCTTCACCCCGACCGCGAGCATCACCGATACGACCAACTTGATCACACTGGACAACACCGGTGTGCAGGCTGCCGCCACCGGTAACGTGGGCAGCGGCACGACCGATTCCAACAACTATGCCATCGACACTGTGCGCCCGACGGCCACCATCGTGATCGCGGACACGGCGCTGAGAATCGGCGAAACCTCTCTGGTGACGATCACCTTCTCCGAAGCGGTGAGCGGTTTCACCAACGCTGACCTGACCATTACCAACGGCACCTTGACCGCGGTGAGCAGCAGCAACGGCGGCATTACCTGGACTGCAATCTTCACGCCCTCCGCGAGCATCAACGACACCACCAACCTGATCACCCTGGACAACACCGGCGTGGCTGATCTGGGGGGTAACGCCGGCAGCGGCACGACCGATTCCAACAACTACGCGATCGATACGCTTCGCCCGACCGCCACGATTGTGCTGGCCGATACAACACTGACAGCGGGCGAAACCTCGCTGGTGACCATCACCTTCTCCGAGGCGGTGAGCGGTTTCACCAACGCCGACCTGAGCATCGCCAACGGCACTTTGAGCGCCGTCAGCAGCAGCGATGCCGGCATTACCTGGACCGCGACCTTCACCCCAACCGCTGGCGTGAATGACGCCAGCAACATCATCACCCTGGCCAATACCGGCGTGACCGATGTGGCCGGCAATACTGGCAGCGGCACTACCAACTCCGGCAACTACATCATCGATACGGTGCTGCCGACCGCCACCATCGTCGTGGCCGACAATGCGTTGAGCGTCGGTGAAACGTCGCTGGTGACCATCACCTTCAGTGAAGCGGTCAGCGGTTTCTCCAATGCCGACCTGACCATCGCCAATGGCACCTTGAGCGCCGTGACCAGTGGTGATGGTGGCATCACCTGGACCGCAACTTTTACGCCGACCAATGCCACCACCGACACCAGCAACCTCATCACCCTGGATAACAGCGGTGTGCAAAACGGCTCGGGCAACGCCGGTAGCGGCACTACCGATTCCAACAACTACGCCATCGACACCGTACGCCCGACGGCGACCATCGTGGTCGCAGACGCGGCGCTAGCGGTGGGTCAAACATCGGTGGTGACCATCACGTTCTCCGAGGCGGTCACCGGTTTTACTACAGCCGACCTGACGGTGAGCAACGGTACCCTGAGCAATCTGAGCACCAGCGATAACATCACCTACACCGCAACCCTGACACCGACGGCGAGCGTCACCGATTCGAGCAACCTGATTGCCCTGGACAACACCGGAGTGATCGATGGGGCAGGCAACACTGGCGCCGGTACTACCGATTCCAATAACTACGCTATCGACAGTCAACGTCCGACAGCCACCATTGTCTTGGCGGACACTACTCTGAGTGCTGGCGAGACTTCGCTGGTGACCATTACCTTCAGCGAGGCGGTGACGGGTTTCGACAACAGTGATTTGAGCATCGCCAACGGTACTTTGAGTGCCGTCAGCAGCAGCGACGGCGGCATCACCTGGACCGCGACCTTCACCCCAACCGCTGGCGTGAATGACGCCAGCAACATCATCACCCTGGCCAATAGCGGTGTGATCGATGTGGCCGGCAACACCGGCAGCGGCATCACCAACTCCGGCAACTACACCATCGATACGGTGCTGCCGACTGCCGCCATCGTGGTCGCCGACAATGCGTTGAGAATCGGTGAAACGTCGCTGGTGACCATTACCTTCAGTGAAGCCGTCAGCGGTTTCAGCAATACCGACCTGACCATCGCCAACGGCACCTTGAGCGCGGTGAGCAGCAGCGACGGCGGTATCACCTGGACCGCGACCTTTACGCCGACCAATGCCATCACCGACACCAGCAACGTCATCACCCTGGATAACAGCGGTGTGCAGAACGGCTCGGGCAATGCGGGCAGCGGCACCACCGATTCCAACAACTACGCCATCGACACCGTGCGCCCGACGGCCAGCATCGTGTTCACCGACACGGCCCTCAAGGCCGACGAAACTTCGCTGGTGACCATTACCTTCTCCGAGGCGGTCAGCGGATTCACCAATGCCGACCTGACGATTGCCAACGGTACCTTGAGCGCGGTGAGCAGCAGTGATGGCGGCATCACCTGGACGGCTACGTTCACGCCAACCGCCAGCATCACTGACACGACTAACCTGATCACCCTGGACAACACCGGGGTCAACGACCTGGCAGGCAATGCCGGTAGTGGCACCACAGATTCCAACAACTACGCCATTGACAGCCAACTCCCGACAGCCACTATCGTGTTGAGCGATACGACCCTGAAACCGGGGGAAACCGCGCTGGTGACCATCACTTTCAGCGAGGCGGTGAGTGGTTTCGATAACAGCGACCTGAGCGTCGCCAACGGTACGTTGAGCGCGGTGAGCAGCAACGACGGCGGCCTCACCTGGACCGGGACGTTCACCCCGACCATTGGCGTCACCGATGCCACTAACCTGATCATCCTGAACAATACTGGCGTCACCGATCTGGCGGGTAATGCGGGGACGGGCGTCACCAACTCGGCCAACTATGTGGTGGAAACCCAGGTCCCGACCGCCACGGTCGTGGTAGCCGACAGCACCCTGAAGGCGGGCGAGACTTCGCTGGTGACCATTACCTTCAGCGAGGCGGTCAGCGGTTTCAGCAACGCCGACCTGACCGTTGCCAACGGTACACTCAGCAATGTTTCGTCCAGCGATGGCGGCGTGACCTGGACCGCGACTTTCACACCGACGGTCAGCGTGACGGACACCACTAACCTGATTAGCCTGGACAACAGCGGTGTGACCAACGTGTCGGGCAACAGCGGCGTCGGCGTGACCGATTCCAATAACTATGCGATCGACACCGTTCGCCCGACCGCGACCATTGTGGTGGCGGACAACAAGCTGGGTATCGGCGAGACCACTACCGTCACCATTACCTTCAGCGAAGCGGTGTCCAGTTTCGATCTGTCGGACCTCAGCGTCGCCAATGGCGTGCTGTCCAATCTGGTCAGCAGCGATGGCGGAGTGACTTGGACCGCCACGCTCACACCGACCGCGAGCCTGAACGATGCAACCAACCTGATCCTGCTGGACACCGGCAATGTGTTCGACGCCGCAGGCAATGCCGGTGCCAGCATCGCCATTTCCAACAACTACGCGCTCGATGCGACTCGCCCGACCGTCACCATCGTGGTTGCCAACCCGATCCTGGGCATTGGTCAGACGACGTTGGTGACCTTCACGTTCAGCGAGGCGGTCAGCGACTTCGATTTGTCGGACCTGAGCGTCACCAACGGCGAGTTGATCAACCTGGCCAGCAGCGACGGCGGCAAGACCTGGACCGGAACCTTCACACCCACCGCGAACATCACTGACCCGAGCAACTTCATTGCGCTGGACACCAGCAATGTGACGGACCTGGCAGGCAACATCGGCGCCAGCGTCGCGGTCTCCAACAACTACACGATCAACACCGGGCCGGCGTTTGTGGTCTTACCACCTGTCACCGTGCCCGCTCAGCCCAACGTGCCATTACAACCGATCATCTTCACTCCACCCACTGGCGATCTCGGCTCGCCGCTGACCTTTACCCCGCTGTTTGAACAACGGGTGATCGGCAACGGCATTCGGCCTCTGGGCGACATTTTCATGAGTCACGGGGCGCTGACACCAAGCTTTATCGCACAGGTATTCAGCGGCAGTGATAGCGGTGGTGATGGCTCAGGCCACGGCTTCCTCGGTTTTGGCGGCGGGGACGGCGGGGTCTTTGGCACCAGTACGCTGTCGAGTCTGTTCAATCAGGACACTGGCAGCGAGGTCGATTCGCTGAACGCCTTCGGCAATAACTCAATCAGGACGGGAGATGCTTCCCAAGGGCTGCGCGGCGTGTTTGGCGCACCGAGTCTTGGCCAGCAATTGCAACAACTCAAAGATACCGAGCAGCGGCAGGTCGAAAGCCTGGCCGCGGCTTTGCAACAGGTCGGCATCAGTGAAATGCAGGCCTGAAAAAACCATTAAAGCAGGGCGGCACCTGGGGGCTCCAAGGATGAAGAGAAGTCAGAAGTTATTCGGCGCCAGCTTGCTGGCGCTGGCGATCAGCGGATGTGCGGTCACCAGTGAACCGATCGACCGCAGCGTCAGCCAACAGCGTGCCAAAAGCGATCTGCAAAACATGTACAAGGGTCAGGAGCCCCTCAGTGGCCCACTGACACTGCACCAGGCCATGGCCCGCGCAGTGAAATACAACCTCGAAGGCCGGCTCAAGATCATGGAAGAGGCCTTGGCCAAGCGCCAACTCGACCTCGCCAGTTTCGACATGTTGCCGCGCATGGCGCTGGACGCCGGGTACGTAGGGCGTAACAACGTCAACGCTTCCAGCAGCCAGAGCGTAGAGACCGGAACCCAGTCCCTGGAGCCGTCGACCTCCCAAGACCGCGACCGTGAAGTGGCGGACCTGACCATGGTCTGGAACGTGCTCGACTTCGGTGTCAGTTACATCAGTGCCAAACAGCAGGGCGATCAACGGCTGATCGTGCAGGAGCGTCGGCGCAAGGTGATCAACACCATCGTTCAGGACGTGCGCTCGGCCTATTGGCGAGCCATGGCCGCCGAACGTTTGCTCAAACAGATCGACAGCCTGATGGCCCGGGTCGAAACCGCTCGCAACAATAGTCAGAGCATGAGCGAGCAGCGTATCGGCGATCCGATCCAGGCGTTGGGTTATCAGCGCTCGCTGATCGAAGCCACCCGGCAACTGGAAGAGCAACGTCGCGCGCTGTCACTGGCGAAAACCGAACTGGCGACCCTGATCAATCTGCCGCTGGGCACCGACCTGACGCTGGCGACCCAGGACGATTACGTCATTCCGGAACTCAAGGTCGACCTCGCCAGCCTGGAACAGGAAGCCCTGACCAGTCGGCCGGAGTTGCGAGAGCAGGATTACCAGACCCGCATCAGCGCCGCCGAAACCCGCAAAGCCATGCTGCGCCTGCTGCCGGGGCTGGAGTTTTCTGCCGGCGGGCATTACGACAGCAACTCGTTTTTGGTGGAGCAGGGCTGGGCGGATTACGGGGTGAAAGTCACCTGGAACCTGTTCAATGTGATTTCCGCACCCGCCGCGATCGACGTCGCCAAGGCCGGTGAAGAAGTTGCCGCGGCGCGCCGGCAGGCGATGTCGATTGCCGTACTGGCGCAGCTTTACGTGGCCAACGCCAACTATCGCGAAGCGATGCGGCAGTTCAAGACCAATCAGCAACTGTCAGACATCGACGGGCAAATCGTCGGCCAACTGCGCAACCGCTATCAGGCGGCCGGGCTAGGTGAACTGGACCTGATCCAGGGCGAGCTAAACACCTTGCAAGCCGATCTGCGTCGCGACCTGTCTTACGCCGACCTGCGCAACGCTTACGGGCAAATCTTCGCCAGTGCCGGTCTCGATCCGCTGCCGGACGAAGTGCAATCGACCGAAGTCCAGTCCATCGCCACGGCCCTGGCCAATCGTGAAGAGGCGTGGGCGGCGGGCAATATTTCAGTGCCGGTGGCCCATGCCCCGGTCCAATAACCTGCTGGCGCCGACGGCGAGCATCAGCCGCGCCCAACGGGAGACCCGTAACGGCCATCGCGGCACGGCGATTCTGCTGACCGGTTTACCGGCCGCGGGCAAGTCGACATTGGCCCAGGCACTGCACGCCGAGCTGTTCGAACACGGTGTGCAGAGTGTGGTGCTCGATGGCGACGGGCTGCGGGTCGGGCTCAATCGCGATTTGGGGTTTACCGACAGCGATCGTCTGGAAAACATCCGCCGCGCCAGCGAACTCGCGGCGCTGTTGGTCGAGAACGGGCAGGTTGTCATCCTCGCGATGATCGCGCCCTTGGTGGAGTTGCGTGAATTGTTCGCCCGACGGTTGGGCGAGGATTACCGCGAAGTCTGGTGCAGCGCCTCGTTGGCAGTGTGTGAACAGCGTGACCCCAAAGGTCATTACGCCCGGGCGCGACGGGGTGAGTTGGCGGGGTTCACCGGAGTTTCCGCGCCTTACGAACCACCGCCGTGTGCGTCGCTGGCGCTCGACACCGGCGCGCTGTCGGTCGAGGCCTGTCTCGACCGTTTGTTGACCTGGCTCGGCGAGTGCGCGGTGCTGCCGAAACGATGAGTCGGCCGGTCTTCTCCCGCTTGCCGGTGGCGGTGGATTTGCCATCTTTTAGCGCCTTCAAGGCTTGGACGACAAATCCGCCATCCCCTTGAGCAACTCGATCGGTAGCGGAAAGACGATGGTCGAACTCTTGTCCCCGGCAATCGAACTCAGCGTCTGCATGTAACGCAACTGCATGGCCCCTGGCTGACGGCCGAGCATTTCGGCGGCTTGCATGAGTTTTTCCGAGGCCTGCAATTCACCTTCGGCGTGGATCACCTTGGCCCGACGTTCCCGTTCGGCTTCGGCCTGCCTGGCGATGGCGCGAATCATCGATTCGTTGAGGTCCACGTGCTTGATCTCGACGTTGGCCACCTTGATGCCCCAGGCATCGGTCTGCGCATCGAGTACTTGCTGGATGTCGACGTTCAGGCGTTCCCGTTCGGCCAGCAATTCATCGAGTTCATGTTTACCCAGCACCGCCCGCAACGTGGTCTGCGCCAGTTGGCTGGTGGCCATGAGAAAGTCTTCCACCTGAATGATCGCTCTCTGCGGATCGAGCACGCGGAAATACAGCACCGCATTGACCTTGACCGAGACGTTGTCGCGGGTGATCACGTCTTGCGGTGGTATGTCGAGCACCACGGTACGCAGGTCGACGCGAACCATTTGCTGAACCACCGGAATCAGCAGGATCAGGCCGGGGCCTTTGACCTGCCAGAAGCGTCCGAGCTGGAACACCACGCCGCGTTCATATTCACGCAGGATGCGGAAGGTCGACCCCGCCAGTGCAATCAGCAATAACAGCAGCGCGGCAAAACCCAGTTGCAGGCCCATGACTATCCTCCGCCATCATTGTTCATTGCGGGCGCCGCGTCAGCCGCAGCCACTTCCAGCAGTAGCCCTTTGCGTGCTACCACCCGGACTTGTTGTCCCGGTTGCAGCGGTGTTTCGCTCAATACCTGCCATTGCTCGCCTTGCAGATGGACCCAGCCGATATAAGCATTGCCCGCCTGCAACGACGTTATCGGCGTCACCGCGCCCAGTATTTCGGCGTCACCGCTGACGTTGCGGCGCGGTCGGGTTTTCAAGGCGCGGATCAGCAGGAAAGCCAGCAGCAGTGCACTGATCAGCCCCAGACCGATCATCAAGGGAACAGGGACTTCGGCATTGGTCAGAATCACCGCGCCGATCACGAACATCACAATGCCGCCCAGACCGACCACGCCGTAATTGGGCAAGGCCGCCTCGGCGATCAAAAATGCAATGCCGAAGGTAATCAGCCAGATCCCGAGGGGGTCGGGAACCAGCACTACGAGGGTGTCCGCTGCGAAAACCGATCCGCTCAAAGCCAACAGCAGCGCAATTGCACAGCAACGAATGTTCACTTGACCCTCCGGGAGAGTCATCCGTCCGCGAGCCGTTCATGGCTCTGTATACAAGTTTAGTTGAGCCTGCACTGATATGAATTTTGACCTGTTGTCGGCAGCGTCCGACGGGCGGATTTCCCGCCGGATCCCACCAGCGGGCCTAGACTTTCAAGGGAGACAAAAAGTTAACCATTGTCCGCGATTCGTTGCTGCGGACACCGAGGTGCATCATGCGAATGGCAAAAACCGTGCAGAACAGCCTGGATAAGGCTCACTGCGAATATGACATCGTTTCCCACCCGCACTCAGCCAGCAGCCTTGAAACAGCTCGGCTCGCGGGCATCCCTGCCGAACGGGTCGCCAAATCAGTGATTCTCGATGACCGTCACGGCCACTACTTGATGGCCGTGCTGCCCGCCAGCCGTCACCTGGACCTGAGCAAAGTACGTGGCAGCAGCGAATGGCAAGTCACCCGTGAAAGCAACCTGCCGCACCTGTTCGATGATTGCGAACGCGGCGCCGTGCCTGCACTGGGTGAATCCTACGGGATGGACATGGTCATCGACCCACTGCTGACCCGGCAGAAAGATATCTACCTCGAAGCCGGCAACCACAACAATCTGGTACATATGAGCGTGCCGGAATTTCTGAAAATGGTGCCGCATGCCGAAGTGTGCGAGTTGAGTCAGTCGGCATAGCGTCGACATAACTGCCGTCATCGCGGGCAAGCTTCGTTCCTGTAGGAGCGAGGCTTGCCCGCGAATGGCCGCACCGCGGTCCCCATCCAATACACCATCACGAAGGAGCCCAATATGGAATCCCCAACCCACAGCCTCCCCTCCCTGTTCAAACAACTCGGGCTGCCTGATGACGCCGAAAGCATCGATAAATTCATCGCTACCCATTCACCGCTCAAACCCGAACTGCACCTGGCGGACGCGTTCTTCTGGAACGAGAGCCAGGCAGAGCTGCTGCGTGATGAGATTCTCGATGATGCGGATTGGGCGGAGGTGGTGGATCAACTGGATGTGCTACTGAGGAAGGGGCGGGGGGTGTAAACGAAAAACCCCGTCACAGGTTTCTTCTGGGTCTTATTAACTTGCTTGAAGTAGCTTCCATGGCGACAAATCCCAAGATGAGACTGACCCATGCAGTATGTTTTAGCCGAAAGAATCATCAGCATCTCCGAGTTGGCTAAAAACGTCGGTGCTGTCTTGCGGGAAACGCAAGCCGGGCCAGTCGCGTTGGTAGATAACAATCAAATCAGGGCGTATCTGGTTTCGGCGGATCTCTTTGAAGCGATGCTGGACCGCCTGGATGATTTCGACCTTGCAACTCTCATACGCGCTCGCAATCAGGAAACTGGCGAACCAATCAGTCTTGAGGACCTGTGAAAACTCATTGCCAACATGAGAATTGTTTCAAAACTTGACCAACTTTCCCCTCCAATGCCATATTGATAGTTAGCAAACTAACAGTGTGTGCATCCCCTCGTGCCAAAGAACCTCGACGCTCTCCAGATGAACATCAGCAGCTCCATGGTGGTGGCCGCCAGGCATTGGCGGAAGATCTGCCAGACCACGCTGGTCAACTATGGAATCTCCGAAGCCTGCGCCGTCCCGCTGTTGATGATCGGGCGTTTGGGCGAGGGTGTGCGGCAGGTGACGGTCGCGCAGGCGGCGGGGATGGAGAGTCCTTCTCTGGTGCGTTTGTTGGATCAGCTGTGCCATGCCGGTTACGTCTGCCGTACCGAAGACACCCATGACCGACGCGCCAAGTGCCTGAGCCTGACCGAGACCGGTCGCGAGCTGGTGCAGGCAGTCGAAGTCGAGTTGGTGCGTTTGCGCCATGAAGTGCTCGAAGGGATCGCCCCGAGTGATCTGGAAGCGGCGCTGCGGGTACTGAAAGCTTTCGAAGCGGCCAATCATCCAGCGGTAGCTCAACCTTGAGCGGATTTTTCACCGGCGTCCCCCCGGCGCGGGACTGGTTCTACGGTGTGCGCACTTTCGCGGCATCGATGATCGCGCTGTACATCGCCATGCTCATGCAAATGCCGCGTCCATATTGGGCGATGGCCACGGTGTACATCGTTTCCAGCCCGTTCGTCGGCCCCACCAGTTCCAAGGCGTTGTACCGCGCGGTCGGCACGTTGCTGGGTGCGGCGGCGGCGGTTTTTTTCGTGCCGATGTTTGTGCAGAGCCCTTATGTGCTGGTGGTGGTCATCGCGCTGTGGACCGGGATTTTGCTGTTCCTGTCCCTGCACCTGCGCACCGCCAACAGCTACGCCTTGATGCTCGCCGGTTACACCTTGCCGCTGATCGCCCTGCCAGTGGTGGATAACCCGCTGGCGGTGTGGGACGTGGCCGAGGCGCGTACCGAAGAGATCTTTCTCGGCATCGCCTGTGCGGCAGTGGTCGGTGCGATGTTCTGGCCGCGGCGGCTGGCGCCGGTGTTCAACGATTCGGTGAATAAATGGTTCGCCGATGCCTCGACCTACAGCCTGCGCTTCCTCAGTCGCAACGTGCAGCCGGACGAAGTCAGTGCCCTGCGTTCATCGATGGTGGCGAACTTCAACAGTCTGGAATTGATGATCGGTCAGCTACCCCACGAGGGCGCGCGGCCGCAAACGGTGCGCAATACCAAGGAACTGCGCGGGCGAATGATCCATCTGCTGCCGGTGATCGATGCCCTCGACGACGCGATCTATGCCCTCGAGCGACGCACGCCGGAGCTTGTGGATAAGTTCGCGCCACTGCTGACCGCGACCACCGAATGGCTCGACCACAAAGCCGCTGACCTCGACCGCTGGCAGGCCCTGAAAAACCGGCTCGAAACGCTGCAACCGAGTGCCGAGGTGCTGGGCGATCGCAATCAGTTGTTGTTCTCCAACGCGCTGTATCGCCTCGGCGAATGGATTGATGTGTGGCAAGACTGTCGCAGCCTGCAATACGCCATTCAGTGCGAGAGTCAGGACAGTTGGCGCGCGGTGTATCGGCACTGGCGCCTTGGCCGGCTGTCGCCGTTTCTCGACCGTGGCTTGATGCTCTATTCGGCCGCGTCCACGGTCACCGCCATCATCGTCGCCTCGGTGCTGTGGATTCTGCTCGGCTGGACCGACGGCGGTAGTGCGGTGATTCTGGCGGCGGTGGCGTGCAGTTTTTTCGCTTCGATGGACGACCCGGCGCCGCAGATCTATCGGTTCTTTTTCTGGACCGCGATGTCGGTGCTTTTCGCCAGCCTTTATCTGTTTCTGATCCTGCCCAACCTGCATGACTTCCCGATGCTGGTGCTGGCCTTCGCCATCCCGTTCATCTGCGTTGGCACCCTGACGGTGCAGCCGCGTTTCTACCTGGGCATGCTGCTGACCATCGTCAACACGTCATCGTTCATCAGCATTCAGGGTGCCTACGACGCAGATTTCCTCAGCTTCGCCAACTCCAACCTGGCCGGGCCCATGGGCTTGCTGTTCGCGTTCATCTGGACCCTGATCGCCCGGCCATTCGGCGCGGAACTGGCGGCCAAGCGCCTGACCCGTTTCAGCTGGCGCGACATCGTCAGCCTCACCGAGCCGGCTTCGTTGGCCGAACACCGGCAATTGGGCGTGCAGATCCTCGATCGCCTGATGCAGCACTTGCCGCGGCTGGCCATGACCGGCCAGGACACCGGGATCGCCCTGCGGGAAGTGCGCGTGGCGTTGAATCTACTCGACCTGCTGGCTTATACGCCGCGTGTGGTTGGCGTGCCGCAGGTGCTGCTGCAGCAAGTGGTGGCCGAAGTCGGTGAGTACTTCAAGGCCTGTCTCAAGGCCGACGAACGTCTGCCAGCGCCGAGCCCTTTGCTGATGACCCTCGACCGCACCCGTCGCGCCCTCGACACCGAGTGCGATGACGGCGCCCGTCTGCATTTGCTGCACGCCCTGAGCGGCTTGCGCCTGGCCTTACTGCCGGGTGTGGAGTTTGTCGGCGCGGGTGAGCTTGAAGAACCGCTTCCCCATGGCATCGATGGAGCGCCTTTATGATCGGTGATCTGGATATCAGCGGGGTGTTCCTGCCCACGCTGCTGGTGCTGATGGGCATTACCTACGTGTTGTACCTGTTGGTGCACGGGTTGCTGACACGCCTGCACTTTTACCGTCTGGTCTGGCACCGGGCATTGTTCAACGTGGCCCTCTACGCCGTGCTCCTCGGCGCCGTGGACTCACTCAGTCGATACCTGATGACATGAAGAAACCTTTTTTGACCCTCGGCCGCGTGGTCTTGACGCTGTTGATCGTGACCTTCGCCGTTGTCGTGGTCTGGCGCATGGTCATGTATTACATGTTCGCGCCCTGGACCCGGGACGGGCACATCCGCGCCGATATCGTGCAGATCGCCCCGGACGTGTCGGGGCTGATCCAGCAAGTGGAGGTGCGCGACAACCAATGGGTGAAACGCGGCCAGGTGCTGTTCAGCATCGATCAGGACCGTTTCAAACTGGCGCTGCGCCAGGCAAAGGCTGCCGTCGCTGACCGTCAGGAAACCCTGGCCCAGGCTCAGCGCGAGGCCAAGCGTAACCGTGGCCTCGGCAATCTGGTCCCGGCCGAGCAACTGGAGGAAAGCCAGTCCCGTGTCGCCCGCGCCGAAGTGGCGTTAATGGAGGCACAGGTGACGGTGGACAGCGCTCAACTCAACCTCGACCGCTCGTTGATCCGCAGCCCGGTGGATGGCTACGTCAACGACCGCGCGCCGCGCTCCCAGGAGTTCGTCACCGTCGGGCGACCGGTGTTGTCGGTGGTGGACAGCAACTCGTTCCACATCGACGGTTATTTTGAAGAAACCAAACTGGACGGCATTCATGTCGGCCAAAGCGTTGATATTCGCGTGGTTGGCGACCGCGCTCGGCTGCGCGGGCACGTTGAAAGCATCGTCGCCGGCATCGAAGACCGCGACCGCAGCAGCGGCAGCAATCTGTTGCCCAACGTCAATCCGGCGTTCAGTTGGGTGCGGCTTGCGCAGCGGATTCCGGTGCGAATCTCTTTCGACGACGTGCCGGCGGACTTCCGCATGATCGCCGGTCGAACGGCCACGGTGTCGATCATTGGCGAGCAAACCCGGGAGCCAGCGAAATGAGCAGGGCCTCAGGTTTGGCGGTTGCCGGATTAGGCTTGCTGCTGTCGGCCTGTCAGGTGGTCGGGCCGGATTATCATTTGCCGGACGAGGCCGCCATGCATCGTGAAGATTTTCAGGGCGATCTGGCGGTGAACGGCAAAAATGTCGTCTCGGCACCGGTGCCCAGTGATTGGTGGCGGCTGTATCAGGATCCGCGTCTGGACCAATTGGTGCAGCAGGCCATGGCCTCCAACACCGATTTGCGGGTGGCGGCGGCGAATCTTTCGCGGGCTCGCGCTCAGGTCGACGAAGCGCAGGCGGCGGGTGGTTGGAGCGGCGGCGTGAAAGTCGGCGCCCAGCGTTTGCAGGAGTCCGGCGAGGCGTACTTGCTGGCGGATAAAGTGCCGGTGGCCAACGTCGGTGATATCGGCATCACGACGTCCTATCAGTTCGATCTGTTCGGCACGTTGCAGCGCGGCATCGAAGCGGCCAAAGCCAATGCCGATGCGACCCAGGCGGCAGCGGACACCGCGCGGATTACCCTGGTGGCCGATGTGGTGCGGGCTTACACCCAGGTCTGCGCGGCCAACGAAGAGCGGGAGATCGCCCAGCATTCCCTCGACCTGCAAGCCCAGAGCACCACGCTGACCCAGCGCTTGCGTGATGCCGGGCGCGGCGATGAGACCCAGGTCACCCGTTCGCAAACCCAATTCAAATCCTTGCGCGCCGAATTGCCGCGTTATGAGGCAGCGCGTCAGGCCGGGCTGTTCCGCTTATCGATGTTGCTGGCCAAACCGGTCGAGCAATTGCCTGCGGGCACCAGCGACTGTGCCGAGCTGCCGAAAATCGCGCAATTGTTGCCGGTAGGTGACGGCGCCACGCTGCTCAAACGCCGACCCGATGTGCGGCAGGCCGAGCGCAGATTGGCGGCGGCGACAGCCGGCATCGGCATTGCAACCGGCGAGTTGTACCCGGACATCAGCATCGGCGCGACCGTTGGCACGGTCGGGATTCTGGAAAATCTCGGCAAACCGGCGACCAATCGCTGGGGCTTCGGCCCGTTGCTGAGCTGGACCGTGCCGTCCAATGGCTCTCGCGCGCGAATCCGCGAAGCCGAAGCCGCGACCCAAGGCGCGCTGGCGCATTTCGATGGTGTGGTGCTCAACGCCATCCGCGAGACTCAGACCGGCCTGGCGCAATATTCCGCGCAACTTCAGCGCCGCGATGCGTTGGCAGATGCCGAGCAATCGGCGCAACTGGCGGCAGACCAGACCCACCGTTTCTTTCAGGCCGGCCGTGCGTCGTTTTTGGCGGACCTGCAAGCCACTCGCACCTACACCGACGTACGGGCGCAACTGGCCTCGGCCAACACCCAAGTGGCCATGAGCCAGATCGATTTGTTCCTCGCTTTGGGTGGCGGCTGGGAAAGCGGACGAACGCAAGGTCCACAACCCGGCAAACCCTGAGGCCATTGCTATGCTTTGAATTGATGGGGACGCGCGGCGAACCCGTCGATCAAGGCTTGCGTTGATCATGGGGATCTAATAATGAAAAACCCTTACGCTCCCGGCTTTTGGTGCGCCATTGCGGCATTGGTTTTGCTGTCGGCCACCTATTTCTACGGCGTCATGCTGGCCCACCAGCTCGACACGGCGCTGATGTTCCTCGACAGCGCGGCGGCGTTGATCGCCGTGATGGCTATCGTGGTGGTCGCCTGGGCTTCATTACAGGGCCAGCGCATCAAGAAAAAACACCTCGAACAAGGCAAGATCCTGGTACAGATCTGGGACACCAAGGTGGCTTTGCGTCGCGTCGAAACGGTATTCGACCGGTATTTCTGGGGCAGTTACTGGCAACCGGGGCGTACGTTCCAGGAAGTCATGGGTGAACTCACCGGCACGCCACTGGAAAAAAGCCTCGAAACATTGAAAAAACAATGCCTGGCGCTGGACAAGCAAGTGGCTGACGAGGGGTGGCACTGGCTCAACAATGCGCGAGAGCTGTCCGATGTCGCCACTGCCATGGCCCGCGAGCGCTATCAACTGGACTTCTGCGACCCACGCGGGGAAGTGACCGGCGGGGCGGTGATCAATCGGGATTTTGAAGTGCTGGTGTATACGTGGACTGCGCGGCTGAAGAGCTTCGATCATCAGCTGGATGAGATTGAGGTTCAGTATTCCTGAATTGATGTTGGCTGGACTGACGCTTTCGCGGGCAAACCTCGCTCCTACAGGATTTGTGTCGTTTCACGAATATTACGCACGACACGAATCTGTAGGAGCGAGGCTTGCCCGCGAAGGCGATCTTATGTCCGCTGATACTCTCAACTTATCTGCACGGCCCATAGACACTCTTTCACCTTTAATCATTGGGCCGCGTTGCGGCGCAAATGCTAATCTCCATCCCACTTTAAGTCGTGACCGCAACCCGTCATGGGTTCAGGGAAGACGACCACACTTCCAACAACGGACATTGATCGGGTACTTCATGAATAAATCAGCAGGCGTGCTTCTAGGAATTGTCGTGGCCATCGGTGCAATCAGCGCTGGCGGTGCGTGGTACACCGGCAGCAAACTCGATGGAGTGCTGAACACCTCGATTGCCGACGCCAACAAAGAGCTGCAAGCCGCGTTGGCTGGTTCCAACGGCACGGCGTCTCTGGAGCTGGTGTCGCTGGACCGCCATGTGTTCAGCAGCACCGCGCACTACCGCCTCAAGGGCGAGGGCGAGATGTTTGGTGAAGCGCCGATGGAGATGCTATTCGTCGATCGCATCGAACACGGCCCTCTGCCGTTCTCGCGTCTGGTGTCGCTGAAGTGGTTGCCGGTCCTGGCCACCAGTCACTACGAGCTGGAAAAGACCCCGCTGACCGAAAAGTGGTTCGCCGCCGCCAAGGACAAATCCCCGGTCAAAGGCGTGGTCAACATCGGCTACGACAACTCCACCAAAGGCACCCTTGAATTTCTGCCACTGGAAGCAGCACTGGACGACAAGTCCAATCTGACCTTCTCCGGGATGAAGCTGGACGTAGCTGCCAGTGCCCAGGCGCAAAAGGTCAAGGCCGACGGTTACATGGACAGTCTGAAACTGACCACCGTGGCCGAAGATCAGACCCCGGTGAAGGTCGAGCTCAACGGCTTGACCCTGGCCAGTAACCTGAACAAAAGCACGTACGGCTATTACGTCGGCGAAAACACCGTCGAGCTGACTAACAGCAAAACCACTTTTGGTCCCAAGCAATCGGTACTCGGTTTCAAGAACTTTGAAATGAAGAACAAGACTGAGGAATCGGGCACCAACGCTTCGGGGCGTGCCGATTACAAGGTCGGTGAAGTGTCCTTGAACGGCAAGGTTATCGGCTCTGCGCAAATGGCCATGAGCCTGAAAAACCTCGACATCCCGTCAACGATGTCGCTGATGCAGATCTACCAGACCAAACTGCAACCGTACGAGAAGGCCGCCGCTGAAGCCGCTGCCGCTGGTCTACCGGTGCCGGAGCTGAACCTGACCCCGGCCGAAGAAGCGCAGGTCAAGACCGGTCTGGAGAAACTGCTGGCCGCCGGCCCGCAGGTGGCTCTGGAAAACCTGTCGTTCAACACCAGCAACGGCGAAAGCCGCGCCAATCTGGTGCTGGACCTGACCAAGCCGCAGTCCATGGACCTGCCGCCAGACCAGTTGGTCAAGCAGTTGATCGCACTGTTGGACTTCAACCTATTGGTGTCCAAGCCAATGCTGGTTGACGTGCTCACCGTGCAATCGCAAATCGACGGCCAGACCGACGCCAAGCTCATCGCCGATCAGGCGGGCGCAACCGCCGACATGTTCGGCAGCATGGCGGTCGGTACACAACTGGCGAAACTGGACGGTAACAACGTCGTCACCAAGCTGCACTACGCCAACAATCAGGTGGACTTCAACGGCCAGAAAATGACCCTCGAGGAATTTGTCGGCTTCGTGATGAGCAAACTCGGCGGCGCTGGCAACGTCACTATCCAGTAAATCGCAGGCTTCAGCGCAACGCCCGGCCTCTGCAATGCGCAGACGCCGGGCGTTTTGCTGTCTGGGGTTTCGAAACGAGGATAGGGGAGGAGGTTCCAATGCCTGTCAGTCGAACGCAATCCCTGTGGGAGCGGGCTTGCCCTAATGCCAGTCAGTTAAGCAACTTCAGCCGCGACGCATTTCCTTGTAGCAGCTGCCGAAGGCTGCGTTCGGCTGCGAAGCAGTCGTGAATCCGGGCACGCGGTCCGCCTGACGCATCCCGGTGGCTGATTTTACGACTGCTACGCAGCCGAACGCAGGCTTCGCCAGCTGCTACAGGTAGCATTACGGCTTAACTGACTGGCATGGGCTACTGATTGCCAGCCAGGCGTGTGCGGTAAGTTGGCGAATAATGCGGGGAGAGGGTGAATTTTCCGAGCAAACGGGGGACTTTTTGGTCCGTCTATCGGGTCGACAAATGAAGCGCTCGCAGCCGGTTACCGCGTCTGCGGTGTTGGCCGGTTTGTCCATGCTTTTGGTGATGATGTGCGAAACGCTGGAGCACTACACCCCACAGGAACTGGCGGGTTTTGCGAAAGAAGCCATCGGCTGGGTAGCCAGCCGATGGCTTTAGAGATGTGTAGATACCCATGCCGCGATGAGGCCCCTTAAAGCGCCATAGAACTCAGATCCGCCAGAACGGTTTAAGTCCCTCCTCCAACGCCTGCTCCCGACTCAGCCCTACATCCATCAACTGCTCCGGTGTCAGCGTCAGCAACACCTTGCGCGTGTGCAGACGATGCCAGAACAGGCCCCAGCGACCCAGGCAGGACGGTGCGTTGCGCATGACCGCCTCGCGCGCGCCGTTTTTCTGCCCTGCCGCCAGTTCCTGACTGTGTAACGTCAGCCGCACATCGCTCAAGCCGTTCATTTTCGTCGCTCCTGTTTACTTGGGTAGCCAGAGCTTTCATGATGCGCGGACGACGAAAAGCATTACAGATTCAATGATGCTGTATTAAGCCCATACAGATTTTCCGTTTCAGCGTCTGAATCACTTATTTTCGCCCCATCTGTACTGGTTAACCGAATCACCCACATCGAGACTGCGCCATGACCCTCTACGTCAATCTCGCCGAATTGCTCGGCACACGTATCGAACAGGGCTTCTATCGTCCCGGCGACCGGCTGCCCTCGGTGCGGGCGTTGAGTGTCGAACACGGGGTCAGCCTGAGCACGGTGCAGCAGGCCTATCGAGTGCTGGAAGACGTTGGTCTGGCGATGCCCAAACCCAAGTCAGGCTACTTCGTGCCCGTGAGTCGCGAGCTGCCGGAGCTGCCAGTGGTTGGCCGGCCAGCCCAACGACCGGTGGATATTTCGCAGTGGGATCAGGTACTGGAGCTGATTCGCGCCGTACCGCGCAAGGACGTCGTGCAACTCGGTCGCGGCATGCCGGATATCACCACCCCGACCATGAAACCGCTGCTGCGCAACCTGGCGCGAATCAGCCGTCGGCAGGACATGCCCGGTCTGTATTACGACAACATCTACGGTACCCTCGAATTACGCGAGCAGATCGCTCGCCTGATGCTCGATTCGGGCTGCCAGTTGAGCGCCAACGATCTGGTAATCACTACCGGTTGCCACGAAGCACTGTCCACCAGTATCCGTGCCATTTGCGAGCCGGGTGACATCGTGGCCGTGGATTCGCCGAGCTTTCACGGCGCCATGCAGACCCTCAAGGGCCTGGGCATGAAAGCGCTGGAAATCCCCACCGACCCGCTTACTGGTATCAGCCTCGATGCTTTGGAACTGGCGTTGGAGCAATGGCCGATCAAAGCCATACAGTTGACCCCCAACTGTAACAACCCGTTGGGCTACATCATGCCGGAGTCGCGCAAGCGTGCGCTGTTGACGCTCGCACAGCGTTTTGACGTGGCGATTATCGAGGACGATGTGTATGGCGAACTGGCCTACACCTACCCGCGCCCACGCACCATCAAATCCTTCGACGAAGACGGCCGCGTCCTGCTCTGCAGTTCTTTTTCCAAGACCCTGGCACCGGGCCTGCGCATTGGTTGGGTCGCGCCGGGTCGTTATCTGGAACGGGTGCTGCACATGAAGTACATCAGCACCGGCTGCACTGCGCCGCAACCGCAGATTGCGATTGCCGAATTTCTCAAGGCCGGGCACTTCGAACCGCATTTGCGGCGGATGCGCACGCAATACCAGCGCAATCGCGACGCGATGATCGACTGGGTCACCCGCTATTTCCCCGCGGGTACCCGCGCCAGCCGCCCGCAAGGCAGCTTCATGCTATGGGTCGAACTGCCGGAGGGCTTCGACACCCTGAAGCTCAATCGAGCGCTGCATGACCAAGGCGTGCAGATTGCCGTCGGCAGTATCTTTTCCGCTTCGGGCAAATACCGCAATTGCCTGCGAATGAACTACGCTGCCAAAACAACCCCGCAGATTGAAGAAGCAGTACGCAAGGTCGGTGCGGCGGCCATCAAACTGCTGGCGGAAACCGACTGACCTTTCCTCGGGATGCGGCGTCCATATGCTAACCGCCACCACCCGGAACACGCTCCGTGAGAATCAGACAGCCATTGCTTGCTCTTCTGTTACTCGCCTCGTTTCTGGGTGGCTGCACGACGCTCAACGCCCCTCGCGAGCCGAGCCAGGCCCTACCGGCGACGAACTCGGCGTTCGGCCGCTCGATCCAGGCCCAGGCTGCCCCCCATCAGGGCCAATCGGGCTTTCGCTTGCTATCCGACAGTTCCGAGGCTTTCACCGCCCGCGCCGAGCTGATTCGCAACGCCCAAAGCAGTCTCGATCTGCAGTACTACATCGTCCATGACGGCATCAGTACGCGGATATTGGTGGGTGAGTTGCTCAAGGCTGCCGACCGTGGAGTACGGGTACGGATCCTGCTCGACGACACCACCAGCGATGGCCTGGACCGGATCATCGCGACCCTTGCCGCCCATCCAAAAATTCAGATCCGCGTGTTCAATCCGCTGCATCTGGGCCGCAGCACGGTCGTCACACGAACCATGGGCCGGCTCTTCAACCTGTCGCTGCAACACCGGCGCATGCACAACAAACTGTGGGTGGCGGATAACAGCGCGGCGATCGTTGGCGGACGCAACCTGGGGGACGAGTATTTCGATGCCGAGCCCAACCTCAATTTCACCGACATCGACATGCTCAGTGTCGGCCCGGTTGCAGAGCAACTGGGGCACAGTTTCGACCAATACTGGAACAGCGCCCTGAGCAAGCCGATCGAGCAGTTTCTCTCAAGCAAGCCGACAGCCAGGGATTTGAAAAATACCCGGACCCGACTGGACGAGTCCCTGGAGGAAACGCGAAAACAGAACCACGCGCTTTATCAGCAGTTGATGGCCTACACCACTCACCCGCGCCTGGATGTCTGGCGCCGCGAGCTGATCTGGGCCTGGAACCAGGCATTGTGGGACGCACCGAGCAAAGTCCTGTCCGAGGGCGAGCCGGATCCACACTTACTGCTGACTACTCAGTTGGCACCTGAGCTTAATGGGGTCAGCAAAGAACTGATCATGGTCTCGGCCTACCTCGTACCCGGCCAACCGGGCCTGGTATACCTGACCAGTCGCGCCGATGCCGGCATATCGATCAGTGTGCTGACCAACTCACTGGAAGCCACCGACGTACCGGCAGCGCACGGTGGTTATGCGCCTTATCGCAAAGCCTTGCTGGCGCACGGCGTGCAGCTGTTCGAATTACGCCGCCAGCCCGGCGACAACGGTGACAGCGGCAGCGGACCGCGTCTGTTTCACAGCGGGTCGTACCGCAGTTCCGATTCCAGCCTGCACAGCAAGGCGATTATTTTCGATCAGCAAAAAACCTTCATCGGCTCATTCAATTTCGACCCGCGCTCAGTGCTGTGGAACACCGAAGTCGGGGTCCTGGTGGACAGCCCGAAACTTGCCGCGCGTGTGCGCGAACTGGCACTTGAGGGAATGGCGCCCGCCCTCAGCTATCAGGCTCGACTGGAAAAGGGTCAAATCGTCTGGGTCACCGAAGATGACGGCAAGCAGCGCATATTGACCAAAGAACCGGGGGGGTGGTGGCGACACTTCAATTCGTGGCTTAGCAGCAAGGTCGGCCTGGAGCGAATGTTGTAGCAGCTGGCGAAGCCTGCGTTCGGCTGCACAGCAGTCGTAAAATCAGGCACCTCGGACTTTCAGGTTAACCGAGTAAACCCGGTTTACGACTGCTTCGCAGCCGAACGCAGCCTTCGGCAGCTGCTACAAAACTACGTAGGTTGCACTGCCCCAAACGCCCCTTGCCGCGACACCAGAATCACCAATCCCAACGCACCTGCTGCCATCAATAACGGCAAGGCATGGCCGCTGATCCATTGGCTGCCGGCACCGGCCAGCAAGGGCCCGATCAAGCAACCAATTCCCCACAGTTGCGCAATATGGGCATTGGCCCGCACCAAGGCATCGTCGCGATAACGTTCGCCAATCAGGATCAGCGACAAGGTGAACAATCCGCCGGCACTGGCGCCAAACACCACCCACAGCGGCCAGATCAATAACGTATCGATCAACAACGGAATCGCCAGGCTCGACAGCAGCAAAAGTATTGCGCAGCCGGCGAATAACGTTCGCCGCGACAGGCGATCAGCCAGCGCACCGATCGGCAGTTGTAGCAAGGCATCACCCACCACAACCGTACTGACCATCGCCAAGGCGATTTCCGTGGTGAAGCCCTGACGCAGACAATAGATCGGCAATAAAGTCAGGATCATCGCTTCGAACGCGGCGAACAGCGACACCGCCCAGGCAATTGCTGGCAGATTGCGGCAAAAAATCAGCAAGTCGCGGAGCGTCACGCTGCAGGCTTCGCTACTGGGCGCTCCGCTACGGCCCAGCAACAGCAGCGGTGAAGCCATCAGCAAAGCGACGCCAACCCAGAAGCCGTAATCATGCTCGGTGCCCAACGCCCCCAACAGCAACGGCCCGGCCAGCTGACTCAGGGCATAGCTACTGCCATACAGCGCCACCAGCCGACCGCGCCATTGCTCGACCACCAGTTGGTTGATCCAGCTTTCGCCGAGGATGAAGACGAGGGTCAGGATCACCCCGATCATCAACCGCAACACCAGCCAGACGGGGTAGCTCGGCCACACTGCCAACAAACCGATGGATATCGCACCGGCCCACAGGCACAGGCGCATCAGATTGGCCGTGCCGAAACGGGCTGCGAGGTGGCTGGAGATTTTCGCCCCCAGCAGTACGCCAATGGCCGGCATCGCCGCCATCACGCCGATCGCGAACGAGCCGTAACCCCAGCCCTCCAGACGCAGCGAAACCAACGGCATGCTGACCCCCAGGGCCAGGCCGACACTCAAGACAGACGCCAAAACGGCGAAATAAGTCGCCCAACGCATGTTCCACACTCCTGTGGATATTTTATGTGCAGCGCAAAGCAATGTGGGAGCGAGCCTGCTCGCGATGACGGAGCAACATTCAACGTTGACGTCGACTGTCATACCGCTATCGCGAGCAGGCTCGCTCCCACAAGGGGTCTATGTTGCGTCGGGCCTCGATATGAACCGGGGCCCGCTACGCATTACAACTTGATCCAGGTCGCCTTCAGCTCGGTGTACTTGTCGAACGCATGCAGCGACTTGTCGCGACCATTGCCGGATTGTTTGAAGCCACCGAATGGCGCGGTCATGTCGCCGCCATCGTACTGGTTGACCCACACGCTACCGGCACGCAAAGCCTTGGCGGTCAGGTGAGCCTTGGAGATGTCGGCGGTCCAGACTGCAGCGGCCAGACCGTAAGGCGTGTCGTTAGCGATCTGGATGGCTTCTTCAGCGCTGTCGAAGGTGATGACCGACAACACCGGACCGAAGATTTCTTCCTGAGCAATTTTCATCGCGTTGCTCACGCCATCGAAAATCGTCGGCTCGACGTAAGTGCCACCGGTTTCTTGAAGAATGCGCTTACCGCCGGCCACCAGTTTGGCGCCATCGGTGTGACCGGACTCGATGTAGGACAGCACGGTGTTCATCTGCTGAGTATCCACCAGCGCACCGACGTTGGTTGCCGGATCCAGCGGGTTGCCCGGTTTCCAGGTTTTCAGGGCTTCAATCACCAGCGGCAGGAATTTGTCCTTGATCGAACGCTCGACCAGCAGGCGCGAACCGGCGGTGCAGACTTCGCCCTGGTTGAAGGCGATGGCACCGGCAGCGGCTTCGGCGGCGGCTTGCAGGTCCGGCGCATCGGCGAACACGATGTTCGGGCTCTTGCCGCCAGCTTCCAGCCAGACGCGCTTCATGTTCGATTCGCCGGAGTAGATCAGCAGTTGCTTGGCGATCTTGGTCGAACCGGTGAACACCAGGGTGTCGACGTCATTGTGCAGAGCCAGGGCCTTGCCGACGGTGTGACCGTAACCCGGCAGCACGTTCAGCACACCTTTCGGAATACCCGCTTCAACCGCCAGCGCCGCAATGCGAATGGCCGTCAGCGGCGATTTTTCGGAAGGTTTGAGGATCACCGAGTTACCGGTGGACAACGCCGGGCCGAGCTTCCAGCAGGCCATCATCAACGGGAAGTTCCATGGCACGATCGCACCGACCACGCCGACCGGCTCGCGAGTCACCAGACCCAACTGATCATGCGGAGTGGCGGCGACTTCGTCGTAGATCTTGTCGATGGCTTCACCGCTCCAGCTCAGGGCTTGCGCCGCACCGGGAACGTCGATGTACAAGGAATCGCTGATCGGCTTGCCCATGTCCAGGGTTTCGAGCAGGGCCAGTTCTTCGGCGTGCTGCTTCAGCAGACCGGCGAAACGAATCATGGTGGCTTTGCGCTTGGTCGGCGCCAGGCGCGACCAGGCGCCGGAATTGAAAGTGGCGCGGGCATTGTCCACGGCACGCTGGGCGTCGGCAGCATCACAGCTGGCAATTTTGCCCAGCAGGCGGCCATCGACCGGGCTGATGCACTCGAAGGTCTCGCCAGAGGCGGCATCGGTGTATTCGCCATTGATGTAGGCGCGGCCTTCGATCTTTAGATCGCGAGCGCGTTGTTCCCAGTCGGCACGAGTCAGGGTGGTCATTCGAGTGTCCTCCTCTTATTGAATACGAGTGCCCCGCGTTCTATGCGGGCACTGTCAGGAATTCTGCCCGGCCAGCCTGCTTTTCGGCTCAAGGCAACCGTTACCCTAAACCAGCGGCCGGTGAAGTTTCAATATATTTGACACAAGGCCGGCAAACGGCCTTGCGATGTTCATTTTAATAAACATAGACTTTCAATTTTCCAGCGCAATCACGGGGGAATACCAGCATGAGCATTCAGGATATCGTCGATTTCAGCCAGGCCACTACCCAGCCCGATCGCTATCGACCAGACCCGGCGAAAGTCCTCAAGGGCGACCCCGAGCAAGCGGTGTACAACCACTACAACAGCCCGTGCGGCCAGATGAGTGCAGGTGTTTGGGAAGGCGAAGTCGGCCAGTGGCTAGTGAACTACACCGAGCACGAATACTGCGAAATCGTTCAGGGGGTTTCAGTACTGCGCGACGGCGAGGGCAACGCCAAGACCCTGCGTGTGGGCGATCGTTTCGTAATCCCGGCCGGTTTCAAAGGCACTTGGGAAGTGCTGGAGCCGTGCCGCAAGATCTATGTGGTGTTTGAACAGAAGGCTTGAGGATTTGTGCTGTTTGGGCCGGCCTCATCGCGGGCAAGTCGGATCGCCGCACCGCCGCTCCCACAAGGATCTGTGTCGATCACAAAACCTGTGGGAGCGTGGCTTGCCCGCGATGAGGCCCTGACAGACAACACAAAACCCACAGCCAACAAAAAAGGCCCGTATCTCGCGATACGGGCCTTTTTTGTAAGAGGGAAAAATCAATTACTTGATTTTGCCTTCTTTGTAGATCACGTGCTTACGAACAACCGGATCAAATTTCTTGATCTCGATTTTGTCCGGAGTAGTGCGCTTGTTCTTGTCGGTAGTGTAGAAGTGACCAGTACCGGCGCTCGAAATCAAACGAATCAATTCACGCATGATTAGCTCCCTTAGATCTTGCCGGCTTTGCGGATTTCGGCCAGCACGACAGTGATGCCACGCTTGTCGATGATACGCATGCCTTTGGCAGATACGCGCAGACGCACGAAACGTTTCTCTTCTTCAACCCAGAAGCGGTGATGCTGCAGGTTCGGCAGGAAACGACGACGGGTTTTGTTGTTTGCGTGGGAAATGTTATTCCCAGTCACCGGACCCTTACCGGTAACTTGACATACTCTCGACATGCCTCAGCCCTCTAAAACCACATGCCCAACCCGGCATGGGTTGGCCGCTTAATCTCTCAGTCATTTGGCGCCAGGCGCCGCGTTTCTTTAGAGGTCTTACCGGCTACACCTACAGTGAAGGAACCGGGCCCCTAGAAAAGAGCGCTGCTTTATACCAGAAAGACTAGAGAGCAACAACAACCGGTGTGCATTGAGTTGATAAAAACCTGGGTTTTCGGGCGCCGAGCGCCTTGGACAAAGGCTGTCCCCGAGAACGACCGCTCGTCGCAGAGAATCGGCCAACGGGCCCATTCAGGGTTTTCCTCAATCGCTACTCACCGAAAACAGTTGCCCATACTCCCCTCAAAATGAAAAAGGGGATAGTCATTTGTAAAAGAGCCTACTAGGGTAAGCCTTTTCCAGACTGCACTTGCAGATGGGCCTTCGATCTGTAAAGGAATCCGACCATGCGCCTTGCTGCCCTACCGCTGCTGCTCGCCCCGCTTCTACTGAGCCCTTTGGCCCATGCCGCCGCCCTGAGCGTCTGCACCGAGGCCAGCCCGGAAGGGTTCGATGTGGTGCAATACAACTCGCTGACCACTACCAACGCCTCGGCCGACGTGCTGATGAACAGTCTGGTGGACTTCGATACGGCCAGCGGCAAAGTGATCCCCAGCCTGGCGGACAGCTGGGAAGTCACACCCGACGGCCTGACCTACGTCTTCAAATTGCACCCGCAGGTGAAATTCCACCGCACCGAGTACTTCAGCCCGACGCGCGACCTGACCGCCGAAGACGTGAAATTCAGCTTCGACCGCATGCTCGACCCGGCGCACCCGTGGCACAAGATCGCCCAAAGCGGCTTCCCGCATGCCCAGTCGATGCAGTTACCCGCGCTGATCAAGAAGATCGACGCACTGGATCCGCTCACCATCCGCTTTACTCTCGATCACCCGGACTCGACTTTCCTGCCAACCCTGAGCATGGGTTTCGCCTCGATCTATTCGGCCGAGTACGCCGACCAACTGATGAAGGCCGGCACTCCGGAAAAGCTCAACAGCCAGCCGATCGGCAGCGGTCCGTTCATTTTCACGCGCTTCCAGAAAGACGCCTCGATTCGCTACAAGGCCAACCCGGATTACTTCCGCGGCAAGCCGTCGATAGACCCGCTGATCTTCGCCATCACCCCCGATGCCAACGTGCGTTTGCAGAAGTTGCGCCGCAACGAATGCCAGATTGCCCTGTCGCCCAAACCGCTGGACGTACAGGCCGCGCTGAAAGAACCCACCCTGAAAGTCGAAAAGACTGACGCCTTCATGACCGCCTTCGTGGGCATCAACAGCCAACACCCGCCGCTGGATAAGCCTGAAGTACGCCAGGCGATCAATCTCGCGTTCGACAAGGCCAACTACGTCAAAGCCGTGTTCGAAGACACCGCCGAACCCGCCAACGGCCCGTATCCGCCCAATACCTGGAGCTACGCCAAAGGTTTGCCGGGCTACCCGCATGACATCGAAAAGGCCAAGGCACTCATGGCCAAGGCCGGGCTCAAGAATGGTTTCCAGACCACCATCTGGACCCGCCCTTCCGGCAGCCTGCTGAACCCCAATCCAAGCCTCGGCGCGCAGCTTCTTCAGTCCGATCTGGCGGAAATCGGCATTCAGGCCGAGATTCGTGTGATCGAATGGGGCGAACTGATTCGCCGTGCCAAGGCCGGCGAGCACGACCTGTTATTCATGGGCTGGGCCGGCGACAACGGTGACCCGGACAACTTCCTCACGCCGCAGTTTTCCTGTGCGGGGGTCAAATCCGGCACCAACTTCGCCCGCTACTGCAACCAGGACCTGGACAAGCTGATCAGCGCCGGCAAGACCACCGGCGAGCAAGGTGTACGCACCAAGCTCTATGAACAGGCTCAGGCGCAGATCCAGCAACAGGCGTTGTGGCTGCCACTGGTGCACCCGACGGCCTTTGCGCTGACACGCAAGGATGTGCAGGGCTATCAGGTCAGTCCGTTTGGTCGCCAGGATTACTCGAAGGTAGTCCTCAAGCCATAAGCACCAACACAAAACCTGTGGGAGCGGGCTTTTGTGGCGAGGGGGCTTGCCCCCGTTGGGTTGCGAAGCAGCCCCAAAATCTCTGATGCATCAAAAATCTTGTGAGCGCTACGCACTCAAACGGGGGCAAGCCCCCTCGCCACAGGCTCGCTCCCACATGGACTCGCTTAACCCGCCCTTCCTCCTACATCCACCCATACTCGGCCATGGACAGCGGATCGCCGTCACCGACGATGAAATGGTCTAGCACCCGCACATCGATCAACTCCAGCGCCTCTTGCAGGCGCTTGGTCAGCATTCGGTCGGCCTGACTGGGGTCGGTGTTACCCGACGGATGGTTGTGGCACAGGATCAGCGCTGCGGCGTTATGGGCCAGGGCGCGCTTGACCACCTGCCTGGGATGGACGCTCGTGTTGTCGATAGAGCCGCGAAACAATGCCTCAAACGCCAGCACTTGATGCTTGGAATCCAAAAACAGACACCCGAACACCTCGTGAGGCTCGTGACGCAACATCGATTTCAGGTAGTCACGAACCGCCTGCGGATTTTCCAGTGCCGATTTTTGGCGCGCACGTTCGGCCAAATGCCTTCTGCCCATTTCCTGTACCGCTTGCAGCTGAGCGAATTTCGCTGGCCCAAGCCCTAATTGCCTGCTGAACGTAGCCTGATCAGCTTCTAGCAGTGAGCGCAGGCTGCCAAACTGATTCAGCAGGTGTCGAGCCAGATCAACTGCGCTTTTACCCGACACGCCGGTTCGTAAAAAAATCGCCAGCAGTTCGGCGTCCGAAAGACTCCCCGAGCCCAACTCAAGCAACCTCTCCCGCGGCCGCTCCGCCGCCGGCCAATCACGAATACTCATAGCACCTCCCTGGAATGTGGGCGCCGCTGTTCCATAGCGGTCGCTGTGATATCGTAGCCCATCTTTTTTGCGGGCGATTTCACTCCTGGGGAGGGGGTATCGCCACGCAGTCATCAACGAAATGAAAGGCAGACCTATGCAGCGGCTGTATCGGAAACGCATCGTTCTGGGCGTCGGCGGCGGCATTGCTGCCTACAAGAGCGCCGAGCTGGTTCGCCGCCTGATCGACCAGGGCGCCGAAGTGCGCGTGGTCATGACCCGTGGCGGCAGCGAATTCATTACTCCGCTGACCATGCAGGCGTTGTCCGGGCATCCGGTCCATCTCGATTTGCTGGACCCGGCGGCCGAAGCCGCGATGGGCCACATCGAGCTGGCCAAATGGGCTGACCTGGTGCTGATCGCTCCCGCCACGGCGGACCTGATCGCGCGCCTGGCCCAAGGTATTGCCGACGACCTGCTGACCACTTTGGTGCTGGCCACCGACGCCGTGGTCGCGGTTGCCCCGGCAATGAACCAGGCCATGTGGCGTGACCCGGCGACCCAGGCGAACCTGCAAACCCTCGAAAGCCGTGACCTCAAGGTCTTCGGCCCAGCATCCGGCAGCCAGGCCTGCGGCGACGTCGGCATGGGCCGCATGCTCGAAGCCAACGACCTCGCCCAGTGCGCGGCAGACTGCTTCCAGCGTCAGGCGCTGACCGGCAAACACGTGCTCATCACCGCCGGCCCGACCCAGGAAAACATCGACCCGGTGCGCTACATCACCAACCACAGCTCCGGGAAAATGGGCTTTGCCCTGGCCGAAGCCGCGGTAGAAGCCGGCGCCCGCGTGACCCTGATCACAGGCCCTGTGCACCTGCCGACCCCGGATCGCGTCACGCGCATCGATGTGGTCAGTGCCCGCGACATGCTCGCCGCCTGCGAAGCGGCGATCCCTTGCGACCTGTTCATCGCCTCTGCTGCGGTCGCGGACTACCGTCCGGAAGTCGTCGCCCCACAGAAACTCAAGAAAGACCCTACAAACGGCGACGGCTTATTGCTACAGATGGTGCGCAACCCAGACATCCTGGCCACCATCGCCACCCGTCCTGACCGTCCGTTCAGTGTCGGTTTCGCCGCCGAAACCGAACACCTGCTCGATTACGCTGCCCGCAAGTTGAAAGACAAGAACCTCGATCTGATCGTCGCCAACGACGTCGCCAACCCGAGCATTGGCTTCAACAGCGAAGAAAACGCCTGCAGCGTGATCGACCGCGAGCTACACGCCACACTTTTCGCCCAGACCAGCAAGGGCAAGATTGCCCGCCAGCTGATCACTTTTATCGCCGAACGTCTGAACCAGGTTTAATTTACATGCACGCTTTGCAAGCCAAAATCCTCGACCCACGCATCGGCACCGAATTCCCGCTGCCGCAGTACGCCACGCCAGGCTCCGCCGGCCTCGACCTGCGCGCCATGCTGGAAAAAGACACCATCATCAAGCCGGGCGAAACCCTGCTGATTCCGACTGGCCTGTCCGTCTACATTGGCGATCCAGGTTTGGCGGCGCTGATTCTGCCGCGCTCCGGCCTGGGTCATAAGCACGGCATCGTGCTGGGCAATCTGGTCGGCTTGATCGACTCCGATTACCAAGGCCCGCTGATGGTGTCGTGCTGGAACCGTGGCCAGACCGATTTCAACATGGTGGTAGGCGAACGCCTGGCCCAATTGGTGTTGGTACCGGTGGTTCAAGCGCATTTCGAAATGGTTGAAGAGTTCGTCGAAACCCAGCGTGGTACCGGCGGGTTCGGACATTCCGGCAGCCACTGATTACAAAGAGGCCGGGCGTGCTGCCCGGCCTAAAAACCTGCATTTTGTATTTCAAGGACGAAAAATTGCGCAGACCTCACCTGAAAGGTTTACCGCCGAAAATCAAGGCATTGGCCGGGCATTCGCTCGAGGACGCTGGTGACATGGCCTTTGCACACCACGAACTCTCTGCCGAAAACGCCGTCATACCCTTCAGTTTGAGCCAGCCAACGAGTTTTTCGCAGGCTTGTCCAGCCACTTTAGAGATGGAGCATTTCCAGAAATGAGCACCCCAGCCCAAGTCGCACCCAAGTTCCCCGACAGCATTTTCCGCGCCTACGATATTCGCGGCACCGTCCCGGAATTCTTGAACGCTGAAACAGCTTATTGGCTTGGTCGCGCCATCGGCTCCCAGAGCCTGGCCCAGAACGAACCCAACGTGTCCGTCGGCCGTGACGGTCGCCTGTCCGGCCCGGAACTGGTGGAACAACTGATCCAGGGCCTGGCCGACAGCGGTTGCCACGTCAGCGACGTCGGCCTGGTGCCAACCCCAGCGCTGTACTACGCCGCCAACGTACTGGCCGGCAAATCCGGCGTGATGCTCACCGGCAGCCACAACCCGTCGAACTACAACGGCTTCAAGATCGTCATTGCCGGCGACACACTGGCCAACGAACAGATCCAGGCCCTGCACGAACGCCTCAAGACCAACAACCTGAGCAGCGGCAAGGGCAGCATCACCAAGGTCGAGATCCTCGACCGCTACAACACCGAAATCGTCCAGGACATCAAACTCGCCCGCCGCCTGAAAGTGGTGGTCGATTGCGGTAACGGCGCGGCCGGCGTGATTGCCCCGCAACTGATCGAAGCGCTGAACTGCGAAGTCATTCCGCTGTTCTGCGAAGTCGATGGCAACTTCCCGAACCACCACCCGGATCCGGGCAAGCCTGAGAACCTCGTGGACCTGATCGCCAAGGTCAAGGAAACCAACGCCGACCTGGGCCTGGCCTTCGACGGCGACGGCGACCGTGTAGGCGTCGTCACCAACACCGGCAGCATCGTCTTCCCTGATCGCCTGCTGATGCTGTTCGCCCGCGACGTCGTGGCGCGCAACCCGGACGCGGAAATCATCTTCGACGTCAAATGCACCCGCCGCCTGATCCCGCTGATCAAGGAATATGGCGGTCGGCCGCTGATGTGGAAGACCGGTCACTCGTTGATCAAAAAGAAAATGAAACAATCCGGCGCCCTGTTGGCCGGCGAGATGAGCGGGCATATCTTCTTCAAGGAACGCTGGTTCGGTTTCGACGACGGTATTTACAGCGCCGCGCGGCTGCTGGAGATCCTCAGCAAGGAAAAATCCACCGCGGAAGAGCTGTTCGCAACCTTCCCGAACGATATTTCTACGCCAGAGATCAATATCCATGTGACCGAAGAGAGCAAATTCAGCATCATTGATGCACTGCACGATGCGCAATGGGGTGAAGGCGCCGACCTGACCACCATTGACGGCGTGCGAGTCGACTATGCCAAAGGCTGGGGCCTGGTTCGCGCTTCCAACACCACACCGGTGCTGGTGCTGCGCTTCGAGGCCGATGACGAGGCTGAACTGCAGCGCATCAAGGATGTATTCCACGTCCAGCTGAAACGCGTTGCACCTGATCTCCAATTACCGTTTTGATTTGAAACACCCGGAGCCCTGAATGACCCTCGAACGCGAAGCCGCCGCCAACACCGCCAAGGTCCTGTCCGAAGCGCTGCCTTACATTCGCCGCTATGTCGGCAAGACGCTGGTGATCAAATACGGCGGCAACGCGATGGAAAGCGAGGAGCTGAAAACCGGCTTCGCCCGCGACATCGTGCTGATGAAAGCCGTCGGCATCAACCCGGTGGTGGTTCACGGCGGCGGCCCGCAAATCGGCGACCTGCTCAAGCGCCTGTCGATCGAGAGCCACTTCGTCGACGGCATGCGCGTCACCGACGCCGCGACCATGGACGTGGTGGAAATGGTCCTCGGCGGTCAGGTCAACAAGGACATCGTCAACCTGATCAACCGTCACGGCGGCAGCGCCATCGGCCTGACCGGCAAGGACGCGGAGCTGATTCGTGCGAAGAAGCTCACCGTCACCCGCCAAACCCCCGAGATGACCACTCCGGAAATCATCGACATCGGCCACGTCGGCGAAGTGGTCGGGATCAACACCGACTTGTTGAACCTGCTGGTCAAAGGCGATTTCATTCCGGTGATCGCGCCTATCGGTGTCGGTGCTAACGGCGAGTCGTACAACATCAACGCTGACTTAGTGGCTGGCAAAGTCGCCGAAGCACTGAAAGCTGAAAAGCTGATGCTGCTGACCAACATCGCCGGCCTGATGGACAAGTCGGGCACGGTTCTGACCGGTCTGACGACTCAACAGGTCGACGACCTGATCGCCGACGGCACTATCTACGGCGGCATGCTGCCGAAGATCCGTTGCGCACTGGAAGCAGTACAAGGCGGCGTGGGCAGTTCGTTGATCATCGATGGTCGGGTGCCCAATGCGATTCTGCTGGAAATCTTCACCGACACCGGTGTGGGTACGCTGATCAGCAATCGCAAGCGTCACTGATTCAAAACCTTAAAAAGATCGCAGCCTTCAGCAGCTCCTTGGATTTCGGATGTACGAAAAATCTGTAGGAGCTGACGAAGTCTGCGATCTTTTTTATGCGCGCAAGAAATTCCTGACCTTATTGGGCGAAACGTCTGACATCGCAAAAGAATCAATCTGCATAGGATCTTCCCTGAATCCACAGGAGATCTACCGATGCAAAAAGACTACGTCCCATATGGCAGCGATGTTTCACCTGGCACCTATGCCTGCGTCGATTGCGGTCATGAGTATTCGAACCAGGCCAAGACTTCGATGCCACCGTGCCCGCAACTCCGGAAAACACCACATACACGACACGGCTGGAAAATTCTGACTGGTCAGGGCGACGCCCGTATTGACCCGTACCCAGAGAAAGCCAATAAACCCGTCGGGATCAAAAAGGCCGAGACATTCAGCAGCAGCAAAAAATAATCCTGGAGGACTGAGCCATGCAGATCTCGTCACGATCGACACGCTTTACGTGTTAGTTGTCCTGGCGCTGCTGGCGTTTGCCCTGTTCAACCTGGGGATGGCGCTAAAGTTGATAGGAAAATGGCGAAGACTGCGCCGACAAAAAAAAGACCCCGCACAGCCTAGCTGAGCGGGGTCTTTTTTTGCCTGCAATCCCTATGACAATCCACTTTTTGTGGCGAGGGAGCTTGCTCCCGCTTGAGTGCGCAGCACTCACAAAATCCTTGGGTCTGCTACGCAGCCCAGCGGGAGCAAGCTCCCTCGCCACCCAAGCCCGCGCCCACAGGGAATGCGGTTACACGCCGAATTGGGTGCGGTAGGCTTCGACGGCAGGCAGGTGCTGCTTGAGCTGCGGATCATCGGCCAGGAATTCCAGTACCTGATTCAGCGAAACAATGCTGATCACCGGGATGCCGAAGTCACGCTCCACTTCCTGGATGGCCGACAATTCGCCGTTGCCACGCTCCTGACGGTTCAGGGCGATCAACACGCCAGCGGCTTTGGCGCCGTCCTGGGAAGCGATGATCTGCATCACTTCACGGATGGCGGTGCCCGCGGTGATCACGTCGTCGATGATTAGCACGTCGCCGGTCAATGGCGCGCCGACCAGGCTGCCGCCTTCACCGTGGGCCTTGGCTTCCTTGCGGTTGAAGCACCATGGCAGATCACGGCCATGATGTTCGGCCAGCGCCACGGCGGTGGTCGCCGCCAACGGGATGCCTTTGTAGGCCGGGCCGAACAGCACATCGAACGAAATACCGCTCTCGACGATGGCTGCTGCGTAGAAACGCCCCAGCTGCGCCAGGGCAGAACCCGAGTTGAACAGGCCGGCATTGAAGAAGTAAGGACTGGTGCGTCCGGACTTCAGGGTGAACTCACCGAAGCGCAAAACGCCACGATCAATGGCAAAACGAATGAAGTCGCGCTGATACGCTTGCATGAAAAAAACCCCAAATACCACGGATTTAGCTAATTAGGTAGACGCCGTGTATCATACCCGCACGCGATTTTTGGGGCCACTTATGCGGATCATCAGTGTGAACGTCAATGGTATTCAGGCTGCAGTCGAGCGTGGTTTGCTCAGTTGGCTGCAAGCACAGAACGCCGACGTCATCTGCCTGCAGGACACCCGCGCCTCCGCCTTTGAACTGGACGATCCAGCCTTCCAACTGGATGGCTACTTCCTTTATGCCTGCGAAGCCGAAGTTCCCGCCCAAGGTGGCGTGGCTTTGTACTCGCGGTTGCAACCGAAGGCAGTCATCAGCGGTCTCGGCTTCGAGACGGCCGACCGCTACGGGCGTTACCTGCAAGCCGATTTCGACAAGGTCAGCATCGCGACCTTGCTGCTCCCTTCGGGGCAGAATGGCGATGAAGACTTGAACCAGAAGTTCAAGCTAATGGACGACTTCGCCCGTTATCTTGATAAACAGCGACGCAAACGTCGCGAGTACATTTATTGTGGCTCGCTGTACGTGGCGCAACAGAAGCTGGATATCAAGAACTGGCGCGACAGCCAGCAATCCCCGGGCTTCCTGGCACCTGAGCGTGCCTGGATGGACGAGATTGTCGGCAACATGGGGTATGTCGACGCCCTGCGCGAAGTCAGCCGTGAAGGCGACCAGTACAGCTGGTGGCCGGACAATGAACAGGCCGAAATGCTCAACCTGGGTTGGCGTTTCGACTACCAGATACTGACCCCGGGCCTGCGGCGCTTCGTGCGCAGCGCGCGTCTGCCACGTCAGCCGCGGTTCTCGCAGCACGCACCGCTGATCGTGGACTACGACTGGACGCTGACGATTTAGGTTTCGCTGACACGAGAACCTGCTGACCGGTTGACGAAAATGCCCGTATCTTGCGACACGGGCATTTTTCTTATGCTTTATACCTTCAAGTAGCGGCGAAAAACGGCAGCGCCAGGTACAACTTGATCACGATGACATTAATGATGTCGATGAAGAAAGCACCCACCATTGGCACCACTAGAAACGCTATTTGCGAAGGTCCGTAACGTTGTGTCACCGCTTGCATGTTAGCGATGGCAGTTGGCGTGGCTCCTAGCCCAAAACCGCAGTGCCCTGCCGCCAGAACTGCCGCATCATAGTTGCTGCCCATCATTCTGAATGTCACGAAAATTGCAAACAGTGCCATGACCAACGCTTGCGCAGCCAGGATGATAAAGATCGGCAAAGCCAATGCCGCCAGATCCCATAGTTTGAGCGACATCAAAGCGATCGCCAGAAACAGCGATAAGCTGACATTCCCCAACACCGAAACTTCACGCTCAAACACCTGATACAAGCCGAGAGCGGAAAGGCCGTTGCGTAAAACCACACCCACGAACAAGACACATACGAACGTCGGCAACTCAAATGCAGTTCCGTGGAGCAGGCCATTCAAGAGGGAGCCTGCCATCAGACTGACCGCGATCAGGGCGAGCGTCTCGATAAACGAAAATGGCGTGATCGAGCGCTCTTTGTTTGGCTGCTCAAAGCCCTTCGGCAGACGCGGCTTATCTTTCTCGCAACCGGGTGTCTGGACACGTTTGATGAGCAGGCGGGCGACCGGACCACCAATCAAACCACCCAGCACCAAGCCAAATGTAGCAGAGGCCATCGCGAGTTCAGAGGCGGAAGCCAGACCAAATTTCTCGCTGAACGTCGCTCCCCACGCAGCGCCTGTACCGTGACCGCCAGACAACGTAATCGAGCCCGTCAACAAGCCCATCAACGGATCGAGCCCCAAGGCCTTTGCGAGACCGATGCCCATGGCATTCTGGACCACCAGAAGCCCGATCACCGCCAGTAGGAAGATCCCCACTACGCGCCCGCCTTTTTTCAGACTGGAAAAGTCTGCACTCAAGCCAATGGTGGCAAAAAAAGCCAACATCAAGGGAGTTTGCAGTGAGGTGTCAAATCGGACGTCAATATCAAATCCCCGCAAAGCCAGGAGAAGCAGAGCAACCAGCAGGCCGCCTGCTACAGGCTCAGGGATATTGTAACCGCGTAAAAAACCGATTCGTGTGACGAGTCCGCGCCCCAGTAACAGTACTAAAGAGGCGGCCACAAGTGTTCCATAAAAATCGAGTTGAACCATTGGGATTATTCTTTGATATATATTCAGGGGCGAACTTTTTACCTGGACACGCCTCTTGAACAGGTTGATCTTCTCAACACTGATTTGCTTTGAATTCAAGGACCTTCAATGGTCTGAATATATCGAAATATTTCTGACGGAATATTGCGTGGGGCAACTTTATCAACCGCGAAGTCTCATTGCCAAGTACATAGGCGGCGCTGAAGCGAAGCAGTTGTGACTAGAAGTGTAAGAGCGATAGTGCGCAGTAATACTGCGGCAGCGGGATATTGCTATGGCAACGCTTGGGAAGCAGTTTCAAAAAAGCAAATGCCTCGACAAGTCAGGGCATTTGCGTGGCGAATCATTATTTGATCAACCGCCAAGTGAACGGATACCGGTAAGGGAATCCTTCATTGGCTTTCACGCCGGCAATGATGGTCAATACCAGCGCACCGATCGCGACCAGACCAAACAGGAAGAACCCGATGATCACCACCATCAGCAGAAAGCAGATAGCCGAAGCAATGGCGACGGTGATCTGAAAGTTCAGCGCCTCCTTGCCTTGCGCGTCGATGAACGGATCTGATTCGCGCTTCATCTGCCAGAGAATCAACGGCCCGATCAGCGTACCAAACGGCAGCCAGATCCCCAGCAAGGCGGACAGGTGACAAAACATTGCCCACTGACGCACCTCTCGGCTCGGTGTGGGTAGCGGCAGTTGCTCGTCACTCATGGCGTCCTCCTTGCGTGGAGCAGGTCCGATCAGTCGGCCAGTGCAGCCTTCTGCAGTTCGAAAATCTCGTTCATGCCTTTCTTCGCCAGTGCCAGCATTGCGTTCAGCTCTTCCGGCTGGAACGGCGCGCCTTCGGCAGTGCCCTGAACTTCGATGAAGCCGCCAGTGCTGGTCATTACTACGTTGAGATCAGTCTCGGCAGCCGAATCTTCCAGGTAGTCGAGGTCAAGCACAGGCTCGCCCTGGTACATGCCCACCGAAACGGCAGCGATCATTTGCTTGAGCGGGTCGCCACCTTTGAGGCCGCCACGCTTCTTGATCACTTTCAAGGCGTCGATCAGTGCAACCATGGCACCGGTGATGGACGCGGTGCGGGTGCCACCGTCAGCCTGGATCACGTCGCAGTCGACGTACAGGGTGACGTCGCCCAGCTTGGACATGTCCAGCGCCGCGCGCAGGGAACGGCCGATCAAACGCTGGATTTCCAGAGTGCGGCCACCTTGCTTGCCGCGGCTCGCTTCACGCTGGTTACGTTCGCCAGTGGCGCGCGGCAGCATGCCGTATTCGGCGGTCAACCAACCCTGGCCCTGACCTTTCAAGAAACGTGGCACGCCATTCTCGACGCTGACGGTGCAGATGACTTTGGTATCACCGAACTCGACCAGTACAGAACCCTCGGCGTGTTTGGTGTAGTTGCGGGTAATGCGGATCGAGCGGAGCTGATCGGCAGCGCGACCACTTGGACGTTTCATAGGGATTACCTGTACGGAGGACGGAAAACTGCCGAGCATTATAGAGCCGTGGGCCGCCTGTGGGCACTTCTAAAAAAATCACCCGACGATTGAAGGCCCTGAATAGAGCGTAGCCGACGGTCTGCAGCTCTTTGTCACAGCGTGTGTTTGGGCGCATCCACCCCACTGCGCTACAATCCTGCGCCTTTGCTGCCTGTCGGCTTTAATTCACTGATAGCGGGTCCGCGAAACCATGGGTTACGCGCCGACCCGCATTGCGAGGTACCTCCATGGTGCACAGCATGACCGCCTTCGCCCGCGTCGAGAAAGCCGGCGCCCAAGGCACCCTGAGCTGGGAACTGCGCTCGGTCAACAGCCGCTACCTGGAACCCCACCTGCGCCTGCCGGAATCTTTCCGCGACCTTGAAGGCGCGGTCCGTGAAGCCCTGCGCCAGGGACTGTCCCGGGGCAAGCTCGAATGCACCCTGCGCTTTACCGAAGAAAGCACCGGCAAACCACTGCAAGTGGACCGCGAGCGCGCCGCGCAACTGGTCGCAGCCGCCGAGACGGTCGCCGGCCTGATCAAGAACCCGGCCGCGTTGAATCCGCTGGAAGTCCTGGCGTGGCCCGGCGTGCTGGTGGCCGATGCCATCGACCCGCAAGCGCTGAATGCCGAGGCCCTGGCGCTGTTCAATCAGGGCTTGAAAGAACTCAAGGCCGGCCGCGAGCGCGAAGGCGCAGAGCTGGCACGATTGATCAACGAACGCCTGACATCCATAGAAGAAGATGTGGTGATCCTGCGTGAGCTCGTCCCGCAGATGCTCGCCACCCAACGCCAGAAAGTCCTCGACCGCTTCACCGACATGAAGGCCGACCTCGACCCGCAGCGGCTGGAACAGGAAATGGTCATGCTCGCGCAAAAGAGCGACGTCGCCGAAGAACTGGATCGCCTGAGCACTCACATCATCGAAGTTCGCCGGGTACTCAAATCCGGCGGCGCTGCCGGTCGGCGCCTGGACTTCCTGATGCAGGAGCTCAACCGCGAAGCCAACACACTGGGCTCCAAAGCCTTCGACCCGCGCAGCACCCAAGCGGCGGTCAACCTCAAAGTGTTGATCGAGCAGATGCGCGAACAAGTGCAGAATATTGAGTAAGGCAAACCCGACATGACCCACAGCACCGGCACTCTCTACATCATTTCCGCGCCTTCGGGCGCCGGCAAGACCAGCCTGGTCAAGGCGTTGATCGACGCTCAGCCGCAAATCCAGGTTTCCGTGTCCCACACCACCCGCGCCATGCGCCCGGGCGAAGTGGACGGCGTGAACTACAACTTCGTCTCGCGCGAACAGTTCGTGAAGATGATCGAACACGGCGACTTCCTGGAGCGCGCCGAAGTCTTCGGCAACCTTTATGGCACCTCGCAAAGCCACTTGCAGCAGACCCTGGACGAAGGCCACGATCTGATTCTGGAAATCGACTGGCAAGGCGCCGAGCAAGTACGCAAATTGATGCCTCAGGCCCGTTCGATCTTCATTCTGCCGCCGAGCCAGCAAGCCTTGCGTCAGCGCCTGACTAATCGCGGCCAGGACAGCGACGAAATCATCGAAGGCCGGATGCGCGAAGCGGTCAGCGAGATGAGCCACTACGTCGACTACGACTACCTGATCATCAACGACGATTTCGCCCATGCACTGGACGATCTAAAGGCAATTTTCCGTGCCAATCAGCTGCATCAGAAGCGTCAGCAGCAGCGTAACGGAAAACTTTTGGCTGAATTGCTTGGCTAAACAGCGCTTCCCAAAACCGCTGCAAGGGCTTTACATTGGCACTTGTAGCGCGCTGAAGAGCTTGGTCAAAAAATCAGCGCTTCCCTAATCGCTGGTGATTTTTTAAACTGTTGAGTCCGCTCGCCCAACCGGGCAGCGCGCATATTGCATTCGCTCCGAGGAATACCATGGCCCGCGTAACCGTTGAAGACTGCCTAGAACACGTGGAAAACCGCTTTGAGCTGGTCATGCTCTCTACCAAGCGTGCCCGTCAACTGGCCACCGGTGGCAAAGAGCCCCTGGTTCAGTGGGAGAACGACAAGCCTACTGTTGTAGCGCTGCGTGAAATCGCTGAAGGGCTGATGAGCTACGAGTTCATTGCCAACGCTGAAATCGTCGAAGACGAACCGCTGTTCGCAGCGTTCGAGGACGAGTCCAACGAGGCAGTATAAGTCCATGCCTGGTCGACGTAGCACGGCGCGGGGTCACAACGAACGGCAGGAATCATCATGCCGAGCATAGACGCCCTCGCCGATCGCTTATCGGCCTACCTCGGCAAGGACCAGGTCAATCTGGTCCGCCGAGCGTACTTCTACGCCGAACAAGCCCACGACGGCCAACGCCGCCGCAGCGGTGAGGCGTACGTCACGCATCCTCTTGCAGTGGCGAATATTCTTGCCGACATGCACATGGACCATCAGAGCCTGATGGCGGCGATGCTGCATGACGTGATCGAAGACACCGGTATTGCCAAGGAAGCGCTGCAAGCGCAGTTTGGCGAAACCGTGGCCGAACTGGTCGACGGGGTCAGCAAACTGACCCAGATGAACTTCGAGACCAAAGCCGAAGCCCAAGCCGAAAACTTCCAGAAAATGGCCATGGCCATGGCGCGCGATATTCGTGTGATCCTGGTCAAGCTGGCCGACCGCCTGCACAACATGCGCACACTGGAAGTGCTATCCGGTGAAAAACGCCGGCGAATCGCCAAGGAAACCCTGGAAATCTATGCGCCCATCGCCAACCGGCTGGGTATGCATGCCATCCGCATAGAGTTCGAAGACCTCGGCTTCAAGGCCATGCATCCGATGCGTTCCGCGCGGATCAACCAGGCGGTCAAACGCGCCCGGGGCAACCGCAAGGAAATTGTCAACAAGATCGAAGAATCCCTCAGCCACTGCCTGGCCATCGATGGCATTCAGGGCGAGGTCAGCGGGCGGCAGAAACACCTCTACGGCATCTACAAGAAAATGCGCGGCAAGCGTCGGGCCTTCAACGAGATCATGGACGTCTACGCGTTCCGGATCATCGTCGACAAGGTCGATACCTGCTACCGCGTGCTAGGCGCTGTACATAATTTGTACAAACCGTTGCCGGGGCGCTTCAAGGATTACATCGCGATCCCGAAAGCCAACGGCTACCAGTCGCTGCATACCACGCTGTTCGGCATGCACGGTGTTCCGATCGAGATCCAGATCCGTACCCGTGAAATGGAAGAGATGGCCAATAACGGCATCGCCGCCCATTGGCTGTACAAATCCAGCGGCGACGAGCAGCCCAAAGGCACTCACGCGCGCGCCCGCCAGTGGGTCAAAGGCGTGCTGGAAATGCAGCAACGAGCCGGCAACTCGCTGGAATTCATCGAAAGCGTGAAGATCGACCTGTTCCCGGACGAGGTCTACGTGTTCACGCCTAAAGGCCGGATCATGGAATTGCCCAAAGGCTCCACGGCGGTCGACTTCGCTTACGCGGTGCACACCGATGTGGGCAACAGCTGCATCGCCTGTCGGATCAATCGTCGTCTCGCGCCGCTGTCCGAACCGCTGCAAAGCGGTTCCACGGTCGAGATCGTCAGCGCCCCGGGCGCGCGACCAAATCCAGCTTGGCTCAACTTCGTGGTCACCGGCAAAGCGCGGACCCACATCCGTCATGCGCTGAAGCTGCAACGCCGCTCCGAGTCCATCAGCCTCGGCGAACGCCTGCTGAACAAGGTGCTCAACGGCTTCGACAGCTCCCTGGAAAAAGTCCCGGCCGAGCGCGTGCAGTTGATGCTCCACGAATACCGCCTCGAACTGATCGAAGACCTGCTCGAAGACATCGGCCTGGGCAATCGCATGGCTTACGTGGTCGCCCGCCGCCTGCTTGGCGAAGGTGAACAGCTGCCAAGCCCGGAAGGTCCGCTGGCGATTCGCGGCACCGAAGGCTTGGTGCTCAGTTATGCCAAGTGCTGCACGCCAATCCCGGGCGACCCGATTGTCGGCCATTTGTCCGCCGGCAAAGGGATGGTGGTGCACCTGGACAACTGCCGCAACATCAGCGAAATCCGCCACAACCCGGAAAAATGCATCCAGCTCTCGTGGGCCAAGGATGTCACCGGCGAATTCAACGTCGAGCTGCGGGTCGAGCTGGAACACCAGCGCGGCCTGATCGCCCTGCTGGCCAGCAGTGTCAATGCGGCCGACGGCAATATCGAAAAAATCAGCATGGACGAACGCGACGGTCGTATCAGCGTGGTCCAACTGGTGGTCAGTGTGCACGACCGCGTGCACCTGGCCCGCGTGATCAAGAAACTGCGCGCCCTGACCGGGGTCATCCGCATCACCCGCATGCGCGCGTAGCCAACCCCTCACAAGGAGTCATACATGACCAAGACCGTTATCAACAGCGACAAGGCTCCGGCCGCCATCGGTACGTATTCCCAGGCGATCAAGGCTGGCAACACTGTTTACATGTCGGGTCAGATTCCTCTGGACCCAAAAACCATGGAATTGGTTGAAGGCTTCGAAGCCCAGACCGTCCAGGTGTTCGAGAATCTCAAAGCCGTAGCTGAAGCGGCCGGCGGTTCGTTCAAGGACATCGTCAAACTGAACATCTTCCTTACTGACCTGAGTCACTTTGCCAAGGTCAACGAGATCATGGGCAAGTACTTCGACCAGCCTTACCCAGCCCGCGCCGCCATCGGCGTAGCAGCCCTGCCAAAGGGTTCGCAGGTTGAAATGGATGCCATTCTGGTCATCGAGTAATGTGTCCGGCGCAGCCCTCTAAGGCTGCGCCGATCTTGTCTTGAAAGGATTCCACCATGCGCCAAGCGCTAGCTCTCTCGCTGATCGCCCTTCTCTTGGGCGGCTGTGCCAGCGACCCTGCCGACCGTGATATCAGCGGCACCTGGATCAATCAGTCGGCGATCGATGCTGCATCCAAAGGCGGCCCACTGCGGGAAGCGCTTCAGGCCTATGGCCCGAATCTGGAATGGGACGTCAACACCCGAGCCGGTCAGGCCCGCTACACCAATGGTTTTGAGAATGTCGAAGGCAAGCTGCTGGGCGAAGAGTCCGGGGCCTGGAAAGTCGACTTTTATGGCAGTTCCGCCAGCGAACTGAAACGTGACGGCACGCAACTGAGCCAGGCCGCTAACGACAACGAACCGGAGCAAGTCTTCGACCGTGCAGCGGTTCCGGCACCGGAAGGTGCACCGATTGGCGCGAGTTTCGAGCGGGCACTGTATTCGGCTTACATGGGCGGCAGCTGGAAAATTCTCAGCGGCCCCGGCGAAGGCAACACCGTGCAATTCCAGGCCGATGGCCAGGTTGCCGGCCTGCCCGGTGCGGATCGTTATGCCTTGTGCCTGGCAGGCGATTGCGCGTCGATGAGCGGCGGCAACGACAACATCTGGCTGCAGGTGAACGGCCAGGGCAATACCTGGATCTTTGCGCGCAAGGGCAAAGAACTGGAGATTTTCCAGACGGTGAACACCGCGCTGGCGGATGAGATGCCTTCGTTTACGCCGGGAAATCGTAAGTGGTTGCTGGAAAAGCAGTAACCGGTTCTGAAGCTAACAGATAACCCTGGGGGAGCGGGCTTGCCCTAATGCCAGTCAGTTAAGCCCTCCGGCCTTCTTTTTGGGATATTTGACTGGCCTAGGCCTCACCACCCTTGGGTAACTTCGCGACCGTCTGGCAGGAAGCATAAAATGCTGAGCCTGGATTCTCAGTTCTGCCAGTCGCTTAGGGATCGTACCTGGCGTTTCCAGCGGACAAAAGCGCAGCGCATTGGTGACCGCTTGAGCTAACCAGAGAAAACTCAAGCGTTGCGGCGCCACTTTCATTTCTCCAGCCATCAGGCGCATTTCCTGACGGATCAGGTTGTAGGCTAGCAGGGTTCCCCACAGTTCCTGGCGCACCAGATCAGGTTGTTTGCTGCGTAGTTGGTTTCGCTTCACCCAAAGCTAATCCCAGCTGTTGCAGGATGAGCCAAATCGGTTCGTTCTTGAACAAGGCCAACCCAACCACCAGCCACACAATACGCTCGGCCGGCAAGCGCCTGCGGCGAATAGAGACCGTACCGGTTGACGCCAGCGCCTGCTCAATCCACACAGGATCAATCAGCTGTGCAAAGCGCTCGAAGGAGATCGGACTAAGTTTGGTAACTTGTTGAAGGTCGTTTTGGAGGGGCATGAAGCGAGCTCATAAAAACATAAGACCGTTTCTATGATTGCTTGGCGGGCAAGTCAATTCCTTAACTGACTGGCATTAGGGCAAGCCCGCTCCCACAGGTTCCGCACGTTGCCTGGTATTACGGGAGCCGAGTATCACGAATCTGAACAATTATTGTGTTCTGAATAGTCGACTACGCTTGCATGCAAAACTGCATCGATAAAGCTTGGCTGGGTCTTTCGACCCGGCTTTCCGCTACGACTGGGCAAAGGGACATTGCGACCCGGCTGGCCATGTAAGGATGCTGACGAATGCCGTGTATTGCTGGTCCCTTTATTCATCGTGGGCTACGCCCCTTGTTTCGCGTTGCGTTGTGCGGCCAATTGCTGTGGCCGGCGCTGGCGCTCGCCGACACCCCTTACGACCAAATGGTTCGCGATGCCCGGGCCGGCAGCTACACGCCTGCGCTGACTGTGTTGCGCCAGGTGCCGGTAAACCAGGCCACCACCGGCCAGATCAGCGATCACTTGCAGATCGCCAGCTGGGCGGGCCTGGACGCTGAAGTGGTCCAGGTCTATGAAACCCAAGGGCACAATCGGGCGTTGCAGGTCCAGGCCCTGACCGCTACCGCACGGGCTTATCGCAACCTCAAGCGTTGGGATTCGGCGACCCAGATGTACAACAAGGCCCTGGCCCTTGAGCCGAAAAATCCCGACCTTCAATTGGGCCTGGCAATGACCCAGGCCGACGCCGGTAAACCTGACGAGGCGGTTGCCCGCGCCAGGGCACTGGTGGCGGCGAAACCGGATGATCCTTCCCGCCGTCTGGCTCTGGCTTACGCCTTGACCCGTGCCGGTGCCACCTACGATGCACTGTTTGAATACGACCAGGCTTTCATCCGTGCTGGCAGCAAACCCGACGTCGCTCGGGAATACGTGGTTGCCCTGCAACGCGCCCGCCTGCCGGAGCCAGCCTTGCGCCTGGCGCGTCAGCGGCCGGGGTTGCTGGATCCGGTCACACTGCGACGCCTTGAAGGTGATCTTGCCGCTGAACGCGTGCGCCTGGCCGAGCTGGCCGCTCGAAGCGAAAAAGAACGTTATGTGATCGCCGATCGGGCTCTGGCCGATTACGACCAGTTACTGACGACCTGGACGCCGGATCCTCAGGCCCACGATGACGTCATCCGCTGGCGAATCGACCGGATGGGCGCCCTCAAGGCCCGTGCGCGCACCGCCGATGTGATCGCCGAATACCAGAAGCTGCTCGCCGAAGGCGTGAAGGTTCCGACCTACGCCCTGCGTTGGGTGGCGTCGTCCTATCTGGACCAGCGACAGCCGGAAATTGCCACCGATCTGTATCGCCAAGCGCTGATCACGCCGGATGCCGATGTCGGCGACCGCCCGGAAGGCAGCGCTGCGCTCTATTACGCCTTGCTCGAAAGCGACAAGGCCGATGAAGCGCGCCAGGTCGCCGAGGACCTGGCCAAGAACCAGAAACCGCGGATCGAGCTCAAGGGCTTGCCGGGCGGCATTCCCAACGATGAATGGATGGCCGCGCAGCAACTCGCCGCCCAGGCCGGTATTTACGGCGCCGATCTTCCGTCGGGCGAGCAACGTTTGCAGACGTTGGTAGATCAGGCGCCCGGTAATACCGGCCTGCGTCTGGCCCAGGCCGATCTGTACCTGGCCCGGGGCTGGCCACGGCGCGCCGAGAGTCAACTCAAGGAGACCGAGAGCATGGCCCCCCGAGACGTCGGGCTGGAAATCTCTCAGGGCCATACCGCCATGGATCTGCAGGAATGGCGGCAGCTGGATGCGCTGACCGACGATGTGGTCGCGCGTTTTCCCGACAACCGGCAGGTGCAGCGTTTGCAGCGTCAGCGTGCGGTCCATGACATGGCCGAGCTGCGGGTGGAGGCCTACGGCGGCAAGAGTTATAGCGGTGACAACGGCGACGCCGGGGCGGTCAACGGCAGTCGCGATTTCGGCATCGAAACCACGCTGTATAGCCCACCTATCGATGAAGACTGGCGTGTGTTCGCCGGTGCCGGTTATGCCACCGGCGACTTCAAGGAAGGCACTGGTCACCATCGCTTTCAGCGCGTCGGGCTTGAACGTCGAACCCGCGACATGACCCTGGAAGCGGAAGTCTCCAACCACTCCTACGGCTTTGGTGACAAACAGGGCGCGCGCCTGGCGATTGCCCGAGACATCGACGATCACTGGCAGTACGGCGGCAGCCTAAAGTACCTGTCGGCGCAAACGCCGTTGCGGGCCTTGAACAGCGACATCACCGCCAACGGCGGCAGCGGTTTCATCCGTTGGCGCGCCAATGAGAGCCGCGAGTGGAGGCTGGCGGTCAGTCCCTCGCATTTCAGTGACGGCAACAATCGTGTCGAAGCCTTGCTCACCGGTCGCGAGGGCGTTTACCGCGCGCCGGGGTTGCAGGTCGACCTCGGTCTGGAAGTCGGCTCCAGCCATAACTCCAAGTCCGGCGACGTGCCGTACTTCAACCCAAAATCCGACTTCAGCGTGCTGCCGACGGTGAACGTCAACCACGTGCTCTATCGCCGCTACGAAACCTCCTGGAGCCAGCAGTTCCAGGCCGGTGCGGGCACCTATAGCCAGCGCGATCACGGCACCGGCGGCGTCGGCCTGGTGGGTTATGGCCAGCGCTACAGCTGGAACGACGTATTCGAGGTGGGCGGCCTGTTGAGCGCGATCAACCGGCCTTACGACGGCGACCGCGAAACCGATCTGCGCTTGCTCGTCGACCTCACTTACCGCTTCTAGAAGAGTTTGAAGATGTCATTTATTTCGCGTTTCATCCTTTTGCTGGGAGTGCTGTTGATCAGCGCCTGCGCCCAGCAAGCCCCGGCCTTCGCACCGCCGTCCGAACGCCCGGTGTCGGCCAATGAAAAGCCGTGGCCGAAAAACCACGTACTCGGGATCGCTTACCACGATGTCGAAGACCGCGACCCCGATCAGGCGGTGGTGGCCGTGCATACCGAGCGCATGATCGAGCAACTGGCGTGGCTACGGGAGAACAACTACAAACCGGTCAGCGTCGACCAGATCATGGCTGCTCGCAATGGCGGTCCCGAATTGCCGCCCCGGGCGATTCTGCTGAGCTTCGACGACGGCTACGCAAGCTTCTACACCCGCGTGTTGCCGGTGCTGCGCGCCTATAACTGGCATGCCTTGCTGGCGCCGGTCGGGGTGTGGATCGATACGCCGCTGAACCAGCCGGTGGATTTCGCCGGTACACCGCGCCAGCGTTCGGACTTCCTGACCTGGGAGCAGATCCGCGAGATTTCCCGATCCGGCCTGGTGGAAATCGCCGCCCACACCGACGCCAGCCACAAAGGCGTGTTGGCCAACCCGCAAGGCAACCTGCAACCGGCCGCCGCGACGCGGCGCTATGACGCCGCTACCGGGCGCTACGAAACCGAAGCCCAGTTTCAGGCCCGGATGCGCGCCGACGTGGCGACCATCTCGGAGAAGATCCGCAAGGTTACCGGTTACAAACCGCGTGTCTGGGTCTGGCCATACGGTGTGGCGGATGGCACCTCGCTGCAAGTGATCGACGATCAGGGTTATCAGATGGCCCTGACCCTGGATGACGGCCTCGATGCCCTCGACAACCTGATGAGCAGCCCACGCTTTTTGGTGGCCTCGGACCCGAATGGCGAACGCTTCGCCAACAGCATCGTCTCGGTGCAGTCCAAATCGCCGATGCGCGTGGTGCACGTGGACCTGGACAACGTCTACGACCCGAACCCGGCCCAACAGGACATCAACCTTGGAAAACTGATCCAGCGCATGGCCGACATGGGCGCCAACACGGTGTTCCTGCAAGCCTTCGCCGACCCTGCGGGCGATGGCCTGGTGCGCTCGCTGTACTTCCCTAACCGGCACCTGCCGATGCGCGCCGATATCTTCGACCGCGTAGCCTGGCAGTTGCGCACCCGGGCTCAGGTGAAAGTCTATGCCTGGATGCCGGTGCTGAGTTTTGCCCTCGATTCGAAGCTGCCACGAGTCACTCGCTGGGACCCGAAAACTACTACCACGTCGATCGATCCGGACCAGTACAAGCGCTTGTCGCCATTCGATCCGAACGTGCGGCGCATCATCGGTGAAATCTACGAAGACGTGGCACGCCTGACCTCGGTCGACGGCATCCTCTATCACGATGACGCGGTGCTCTCGGATTTCGAAGACGCCGGCCCCGAAGCCCTGAAGGTCTATGCCGCCAACGGTTTGCCCGGTTCGATTGCCGCCCTGCGCGCCGACCCGGAAACCCTGCAGCGCTGGACACGATTCAAGAGCCGCTACCTGATCGATTTCACTCATGAACTGACCGCCAAGGTCCGCGCGATTCGTGGCCCGCAAGTGAAAACGGCGCGCAATATTTTCGCCGAACCGATGCTCAACCCCGAGAGCGAAGCGTGGTTCGCGCAGAACCTCGACGACTTCCTGGGTGCCTACGACTGGACGGCACCGATGGCCATGCCACTCATGGAAAAGCAGAGCCGCCAACAATCCGGCCCTTGGCTCGAAAAGCTGGTGGCGACGGTCAAATCGCGCCCCGGCGCACTCGACCGCACGGTTTTCGAATTGCAGGCCCGGGACTGGACGAAAAGCGCCGGCGCCGACATCAACAGTGCGCAATTGACCGACTGGATGGGTCGCCTCAAGCGTCAAGGCGCCACCAGCTTCGGCTACTACCCGGACAACTTCCTCGAGAACCAGCCGGACCTGAAAACCGTACGGCCCGCGCTCTCCAACAAGTGGAATCCATGACATGCTGGACAGACTTTTAGCCCTGCTGGTTCTGGCGATCGTCCTTGGGATACCCCTCGGGTTGATCTTTCTGCTCACCGGGCAATTCCTGATGGACTTCGTGTTCTTCTATCCACTGTTCATGTCAGGACTATGGATTGCCGGCGGCTTGTATTTCTGGCTGCACTGGGAGCGGCACTGGCCGTGGCAGGACGACACTTTGCCGCCACCGCTGGCCGGCGAACCGCTGATCTCGATCCTGATCCCTTGCTACAACGAAGGCGACAACGCGGCCGACACCATCCACGCGGCGCTGGCCCAGCATTACCCGAACATCGAAGTGATCGCGATCAACGACGGTTCCAAGGACAACACCGCTGCGGTGCTCGACGCACTGGCAGCGCAGGATCCGCGCCTGCGAGTGCTGCACCTGGCGGAAAACCAGGGCAAGGCCGTGGCCCTGCGCATGGGGGCCATCGCGGCGCGCAGCGAGTACCTGGTGTGCATCGATGGTGACGCGCTGCTGGCACCGAACACCGCGGCGTATCTGGTGGCGCCGATGCTCGACAATGCGCGACTGGGCGCCGTGACCGGCAACCCGCGAATCCGCACCCGTTCGACCCTGATCGGTCGCGTGCAGGTGGGTGAGTTCTCGTCAATCATCGGCCTGATCAAGCGCACCCAACGGGTATTCGGGCGGATCTTTACCGTTTCCGGAGTGATCGTCGCCTTCCGTCGCACAGCACTGAACCGGGTCGGCTACTGGAGCCCGGACATGATCACCGAAGACATCGACATCAGTTGGAAGCTGCAACTGGATCACTGGAGCATTTTCTACGAGCCCCGCGCATTGTGCTGGATCCTCATGCCGGAAACCCTCGGCGGCCTGTGGAAGCAGCGTCTGCGTTGGGCCCAGGGCGGCGCCGAGGTGCTGTTCAAGAACATCCGTGGCATTTGGCAATACCGCCATCGTTACCTCTGGCCACTGCTGTTCGAATACTGCCTGTCTACCGGGTGGGCCTTCACCTTTTTGCTGTCGATGATTTTCTGGGGTGTTGGCAAATTCGTCGAAATGCCGCCAGCCATTGCCGTCGATCACCTAATGCCTCCGGCGTTTACCGGGCTGCTATTGGCAGTGGTCTGCCTGGTGCAATTCGCGGTCAGCATCCTGATCGATCGCCGTTACGAGAAGGGCCTCGGCAAGACCATGTTCTGGGTGGTCTGGTATCCGCTGGTGTTCTGGCTTATCAGCTTGTTCACCACCCTGGTCAGCTTCCCCAAAGTGCTGTTCGGCCAACATCAGAAGCGCGCACGTTGGGTCAGCCCGGACCGGGGCATCAAGCCGCTGAATGACGATGAAGAGGAGGTCATCAAATGAAAATCATCAGAACCCGGCAGCGGCCCTTTCTGGTCGTGCTCGATGTTTTTTTCACCGTGCTCGCCTGGGTCGGGCTGCTGTATTTGCTGGCACAGGGTTTGTGGCCATTGATTGATAACCATGACGGCCCGCGCATCGATGCGTCATTTTTCGACGCCCTCGACACGTTGCAGACTTATCTGTGGGTGGCGGTGGTGAACGCGGCGGTCCTGATCGGCTGGGCGCGTTATCAACAGCGCAAAAGCAAGCGCTTCGCCCAGCGCCGTTTGCCGGCGCCGGTGGTGGACGATCAGGGACTCAGCAAAAGCTTCAAGCTGACCGGCGACCGACTGGAGAAGCTGCGCACGCCGGGCTCAATGACCATTCACAACGATCAGGATGGCGATGTCAGTCATGTGGTTACGCACTACTTCCCGGTTGATCCGGCCGAACTGCCGCCGCCATTGGCTCCGCTGGAGCATCCGTTCGTGATTCGCTTACCGGCCGAAGATGACGACAATCGAGAGCCGTTGAGCCACGTCTGACAGGGCACGTTCCTGTTGTTTCATCCGTTAGGCGAGCATCGCATAACCCGCTTTTGTAGGAGCTGGCTTGCCAGCGAAGGCGGCTTCACGTCATGCAGCGCCGATGAAAACGCCTTCGCCGGCAAGCCGGCTCCTACGGGGTTCGCGTCGTTCATGGCATCTGGAGCAGTCTGCGGCCGCTCCTACGGGGGAGTGCGGAATATTGAAGATGTCGCTCAGGCAAAATCCCGAATCAACTGCCACGCCTCATCCACCGACAGCGGCTGTTTCATCCGTTCAGCGAGCATCGCCATAGCCCGCTCCTGATCGCACGCAACGGCGGCCGCCACCACGCCATTCTTGCCGAACAGGCCGATAAACGGTGGATGGTCAGGATCGCCCTTGAACTCGACCTCGTCCCAGGCCTCGGCGTGTCCGAGGTAGTCGTAGTTTTTGCCGAAGTGCCAGGTCCAGAAATAGGGCACATCGAGGTAGCGCTCGTCGCCGCCGAGCATATTCGCCGCCGCAATTCGCGCCTGTTGCTGGGCCAGGCGCCAGTGTTCGATCCGTTGCGGCTGGCCGTTGAGCGGGAAGGTCGCGATGTCGCCGACGGCCCAGAGCCCGTCCATCACGCGCATCCCGCCGTCGACCTTCAGTGATTGATCTTTTTCTTTTGGCAAATCGGTAAACGGGGTGGTTGCCGGAGTGACACCAATGCCGACCAACACCAGGTCCGCCGGCAAGCGCTGACCGTTGTCCAATAGCACCGCTTCGACCTTGTCTGTGCCTTCGATCTGCGCGGCTTCGCCATCAGTATGAAATACCACGCCGTTCGCCTCGTGCAGGGCACGAATCGCTTTGCCGACAGCTTCGCCGAAATGCGCCTCGAAGGGGATGGCATGGCGGGCCAGGACGGTGACGTCCAGGCCGTATTGACGCAGGGATGACGCGGACTCCAGAGCAATGAAACTGTCGCCAACGATCACTGCCCGTTGCCCGGGTTTTGCGGTCGTCAGAATCTGCTGCGCTTGCACCTTCGAACGCAGCACGAACACCTGCGGCAAATCGGCACCGGGCAGCGACAGGGATTTTGGTATGCCGCCGGTGGCGATCACGGCGGCGTCATAGTTCAACGATTGGCCATCGGCCAGACGCAGGGCCCGGATCGATGCATCCAGGCCCATCACATCGCTGTTTATCCGTTCAATGCGCTGTTCGCTGTAAAAGCCTTCATCCCGTAGTGGCGGGACTTCGTCCGGCGGCATCTCCCCGGCAATCACGAATTTGCTCAATACCGTACGGTCGTAACCCGCCTCGGACTCACGGTCGATCAGCATCACCCGGCCGCCGAAACCTTTCTCCCGCAGTGCCGCCGCACACGCCGTACCGGCGGCACCGGCACCGATGATCACAAAGGTTCGCTTATCGTCCGCCGGCGGGGTGCTGGGGGTGGGCATCGGTTGGTCGTCGACCCAGACCTCATCGTCGCGGACTTCAAGCGGATAGCGCAGCAGGCTGTCCAGGGACGGTGGTTCGCACAACGCGCCGTCTTCGAGCCGGTAAGCCGCCTTGTGCCATGGGCAGATCAATCGTCCCTCACACAGCGCACCTTTGGCCAAGGGAGCCCCGGCGTGGGGACATTTGCCTTGATAGGCGCGTAATTGATCACCGACCCGCAGCAAGACGATTTTCGTCTTATCGATCCGGACTTCAAGGCCACGGTCTAGGGGCACATCGGCGAAACGGGCGACGCGGTGCAGTGCCATGATCGATCTCCAGGCAGGTGTTTCACTTAGGAGTTTGGCGCCTATTCCGAGGTTCAGCCAATTCCCGCTGCCACCGCACGAACGGTCCGGCTATAGTTTGCGAGCCGACCACGGCCCCACCCGCACAAGGTGCTCCGGTATGACCCGATTGACCTCTTTCCCTTGGCTGGCGGCCGTAGCAGTCGCCCTTTGCGTGCAGTTTCCGGCGCAGGCCCAGGAGCGTTTCACCCTCAGCATTCCCGGTGTTTCGGACAATCGCCTGTTCACCTCGGCGCAGGCCAGCGATGGCAGTGGTTGCGGCGGCAAGAATCAGTCCCCGGCCCTGAGCTGGAACGCCGGCCCCCCGGGCACCCTTAGTTACGCCATCGTCATGCACGACCCGGACGGCCAGAAAGGCCTGGGCGTCGATCACTGGATTCACTACGGCATCAAGGCCGCAACGCGTCAGATCCCGGCCGGCGTCGGCGCCAAATCCGCCCTCGAAGGCGTGGGCGGCAGCAACAGTAAAGGCAGCACTGGTTACATCGGCCCTTGCCCGCCCGTCGGCGACAGCTCCCATCACTACCTCATCCAGCTCTACGCCCTGGACTTGGCGCCAGATGCCTTGCCCGCCGGCCTGACTCGCGCGCAGTTGATGGAGCAGATCAAAGGCCATGTGCTGAAAAACAGCAGCGTGGTGCGGCGTTATCATCGCTGAAGATTTTTCACTTCGGCTTAACCCGAACTGATCGGGCTGCCCGTCTCAAAGGATGAATGAGTCAATTTCCTCCTGAGGTCAGCCCCCATGTCCCTCCCTCTGCATTTTCTCCGCCCGGCCGCCCAGGGTTTCGCCGCCGGGTTGTTGCTGGCCGTTGCCGGTTGCGGTGCTTCATCCACGCCAGATTCTGCGACGAACAGCCCGGCAGCGGTTGCGCCACCGGTTCAAGGTGCGCTGAAAACTGAAGCGTTGGCGCGCGAGGCGGTCATGGCGGACACCGCACTGGCCAAGCGCAGCGCGCGAACGGCACCGTTGGTCGCTTTCGCACCCATGCCGGCCGGTGAAGCTTATCCACAGGGCTATCGGGATGAGCAGCGGGAGCAATATCAGGCGCTGGCCGATAACCCGATTCACAGCGTGACTGAGGCGCCGGTCTCGACCTTCAGTGCCGACGTCGACACCGGCGCTTACGCCAATGTCCGGCGCTTGCTCAATCAGGGGCGTTTGCCTCCCGAAGGGGCGGTGCGGCTGGAGGAAATGGTCAATTACTTCCCCTACGATTACGCCTTACCCACCGATGGCTCGCCGTTCGGCGTGACCACCGAGCTGGCGCCGTCGCCCTGGAACCCGCATACACGCTTGCTGCGCATCGGCATCAAGGCCTCTGATCGCGCGGTGGCGGATTTGGCCCCGGCGAACCTGGTGTTTCTGGTGGACGTGTCCGGCTCGATGGATCGTCGCGAAGGCTTGCCCATGGTCAAAAGCACGCTGAAATTGCTGGTCGATCAACTGCGTGAGCAGGACCGGGTTTCGCTGGTGGTGTATGCCGGAGAATCTCGCGTGGTGTTGGAGCCGACTTCCGGACGGGAAAAAGCGAAAATTCGTACCGCCATCGATCAATTGACCGCAGGCGGCTCGACCGCCGGCGCGTCGGGTATCGAACTGGCTTATCAAATGGCCCAACAAGCGTTCATCCCCAAAGGCATCAACCGCATCCTGCTGGCCACCGACGGTGACTTCAACGTCGGCATCAGCGACTTCGACAGCCTCAAGCAAATGGCTGTGGATAAACGCAAGACCGGCGTGTCCCTGACCACTCTGGGTTTCGGTGTGGATAACTACAATGAACACCTGATGGAACAACTGGCCGACGCTGGCGATGGCAACTATGCCTATATCGACAACCTGCGCGAGGCGCGCAAGGTGCTGGTGGATCAGCTCGGTTCCACCCTCGCGGTGGTGGCAAAGAACGTGAAGCTGCAGGTGGAGTTCAATCCGGCCCTGGTCAGCGAATATCGGTTGTTGGGCTATGAGAATCGCGCCTTGAAACGTGAGGATTTCAGCAATGACAAAGTCGACGCCGGTGAGATCGGCGCAGGGCATACGGTGACAGCGTTGTACGAAATTGTGCCCAAGGGCGAGAAGGGCTGGCTGGAACCGCTGCGCTATAGCAATCCTGCGGCCGATGTTTCCGCAAAAACCGGAGAATTGGCGATGCTGCGGGTGCGTTATCAGTTGCCGGAAGGTGGGAACAGTCGCTTGATCGAGCGGCCAATCCTGAAGGGTGAGACCGGCAAACTGTCTGCAGCCAGTGATGATCTGCGCTTTGCCGCGGCCGTCGCTGCCTTTTCCCAGCAGCTCAAGGACGGGCGTTATACCGGTGAGTTCAGCCTGAAGGACACCGAAGCCCTGGCCCGTGGCGCACGAGGCGATGATCAATTCGGCCTGCGCAGTGAATTCGTGCAATTGGTGGAGTTGGCGCAGAGCCTGCGAACCCCGACCGCCTCGAATCAACAGCCCAACGACAACCGGATAGAGTGAAAGAGGCCAGCGCTGACATGTCCGATTCTGCAATCAGCTCAGCCGCCAGCAGCGACGAATCGCTGCTGGCGCGCTACCGCTCCGGCGACGGGCCGGCGTTCGAAGTTTTGTACGCCCGTCATCGCCAGGGCCTTTATCGATTCCTCCTCGGCCTCAGCGGCAAGCCCGAACTGGCCGAAGAGGTGTATCAGGAAACCTGGCTGAGCCTGATCCGCAGCACCAGTCAGCCACAAGGCCGGGCGAACTTTCGTACCTGGCTCTATCAGATTGCCCGCAACCGACTGATCGATCACTGGCGCAAACACGGAATACACAACCCCTTGCACGACAGCTATGACGAACAAACCCACGCCCTGATTGATGACGCAGCCGACCCCGAACAACTGCTGAGCCTGAGCCGCGACGGTCAACGCCTCGAAGCCGCCCTGCAAACCCTTCCCGCCGACCAGCGCGAAGTGTTCCTGCTGCGCGCCCACGGCGACCTCGACCTGCCGCAGATCGCCACCCTCACTGAAACCCCGCTGGAAACCGTCAAAAGCCGCTTGCGCTACGCCCAGCAAAAACTGCGTCGGCTGCTGGCCGAGGAGGTACTGACATGACTGACGCCCCAAAAACACCGTCATCGCCTGACGATGAAGTGCTCAAGCATTTTCGCGACCACAGCAGCGGTGAACCGCCGTCCCATCTAGATGCTTCCATCCTGGCCACCGCGCATCGGGAAGCCCCCGCACCAAAGCCGAACCTGTGGCAACGCTGGCTCCGCGCCTGCCAGCAACCCCGCTGGCAAGTAGCATTCGCCAGCCTCGTCGGCGTCGCGCTAATGCTGGCACTGGTGCAACGCACGCCGGAACAACTGCCGAGTTATGACTTCGCGCCAGCGCCTAAAGTATCCGCCCCGGCTGCCAAGCCGGAAGCCGCTGCCCGCTCCCAGGTTGCACCGACCGGCGCTTTATCTGCCCCCGCACCTGCTGCGCCCATGGCGGAGTTCTCGGCGCCGATGCAGCGCGAGTCGATCAATAGCGAAATGGCTGACGAAGCAAAAATCAGCAAACGCTTAGCTGCGCCGGCCAAGTCACTGGATGATCAATTACGTGAAGTGATACACCTGCAAGACACCGGACAAACCCAAGCCGCCGAGGCGCTGCTGACGACATTGCACAAGCGCTTTCCCAAGGAAAATCTCACGGCCCGACTCAAGGATTTGCAGAAGAAATGAGGTGAACAGCGGTCGGCAAATTTGGCATCGACACCCGAAAGCGCGCACTATCGGCCTATAGCCGATGCGTTGGAGGATGCCGTGGCACAAAAAATCGACCGCATCGCCCAAATGCTCAACTGCCCGGTGAAGGGTGAGGAATTACGGCGAGCAGTGACTGAGAGTCGTAAGGAGTTTCTTCTGGCGAAGCAGGCAGAAGAAGCGCTTGAGGAAGACGTTCTTGATGATGAAGTGGTCGAGGACGAAGACGACGATGATGATTACGACGAGTTTGACTGGACGACAGAATGAAAAAACCGCTTTGGCGGTTTTTTGCCATTAAAGGAGCGCTGTTTGACGTTGCCATCAAGGCGAACCACCTTTCATCGACCACCCCCGGACAAAGAAGCAAAGCCCTACCAGGTTCGTGATGCTCGGGCTTTCCTTGAACAAGCAGGAGTCACCCCGTGAGCGTAATGAATTACAAAGGTTATGCCGCCCGAATTGAATACAGCGAAGAAGACGGCCTGTTTGTCGGCCATATCGCTGGTATTAGAGATGTCGTTGGGTTTCACGGTGAGACAGTGCAGGAGCTTCGAAATGCACTTGAAGAGGCCGTTACTGATTATCTGGAGACTTGCGCCAAGCTCGGGCGCACACCGCAGAAGCCCTATTCTGGCCACCTCAGTCTGCGTTTAGCGCCGGCACTCCACGCAACTGTCGCCGTAAAAGCGCAGCTAGCCCACAAGAGTATCAATCAGTGGGTAGCTGACGTTCTTGATCGTGAGGTGCATGCCTGACCACTGCCATTGCACCTTCCTGATAAGAAGCCAGAAGGTGTAAACATTATTCAGGACGCGACAGACACCACCCACAAAAAAGCCCCAGACCCTGCGGCCTGAGGCTTTCTCGTTTCTACGTATGGTGCACCAGGCGGGATTCGAACCCACGACCCCTGCCTTCGGAGGGCAGTACTCTATCCAGCTGAGCTACTGGTGCAATGCGGGCGCCATGATACTCATATGCACTGCGGGCGTCCATGCTGCTGAATCGTCTGCGTTTTTCCAAAGCGTAACCTACGATTGCTACGCTGATCTGAAAAAATAGGCAAATGCGGCGTTTTCGTTCTTTTTTTCGAACAGCCTATTGTCCTTTACCCCCTTTGATCCTAGGATTCGTTTGAGATTTCAAACGCTCTTGTCTGGGTGCTGAACCGCACGAGTTTGATCAGTGCGCTATTTATGTGCTTCAGCCCGGTGAATGATTTCCCTGACGGCAGCCTATAAGGCGCCTTTCTATAATCATAATTCGCTCCGCGCGTGCCGCGGTGCTGTTAAGGAAAGCCGACATGCAGCTTAAAGACACCCAGTTGTTCCGCCAGCAAGCCTTTATCGATGGCGCTTGGGTCGATGCGGACAACGGTCAGACGATCAAGGTCAATAACCCGGCAACGGGCGAAATTCTGGGCACTGTGCCGAAGATGGGCGCTGCCGAAACCCGCCGTGCGATCGAAGCCGCTGACAAAGCGCTGCCGGCCTGGCGTGCACTGACCGCCAAGGAGCGCGCGAACAAACTGCGTCGCTGGTTCGAGCTGATTATCGAGAATCAGGACGACCTGGCGCGCCTGATGACTCTGGAGCAGGGCAAGCCATTGGCTGAAGCCAAGGGCGAGATCGTTTACGCCGCTTCCTTTATCGAGTGGTTCGCTGAAGAAGCCAAGCGCGTTTACGGTGACGTGATTCCGGGCCACCAGCCAGACAAGCGCCTGATCGTGATCAAGCAGCCGATCGGCGTGACCGCTGCGATCACTCCGTGGAACTTCCCGGCCGCGATGATCACCCGTAAAGCCGGCCCGGCGCTGGCCGCCGGTTGTACCATGGTGCTCAAACCTGCTTCGCAAACACCTTTCTCGGCTTTCGCCCTGGCTGAACTGGCCCAGCGTGCCGGTATTCCGAACGGTGTGTTCAGTGTGGTGACCGGCAGCGCCGGCGACATTGGCAGCGAGCTGACCGGTAACCCGATCGTGCGCAAACTGTCGTTCACCGGCTCGACCGAAATTGGTCGTCAGTTGATGACTGAGTGCGCCAAGGACATCAAGAAAGTCTCGCTGGAACTGGGCGGCAACGCGCCGTTCATCGTGTTCGACGACGCGGACCTGGATAAGGCCGTCGAAGGCGCGATCATTTCCAAGTATCGCAACAACGGCCAGACCTGCGTCTGCGCCAACCGCCTGTACATTCAGGATTCGGTCTACGACGCGTTCGCCGAAAAACTGAAAGTGGCCGTGGCCAAACTCAAGATCGGTAACGGTCTGGAAGACGGCACTACCACTGGCCCGCTGATCGACGAAAAAGCCGTGGCCAAGGTTCAAGAGCACATTGCTGACGCCGTCGGTAAAGGCGCCACCGTGTTGGCGGGTGGCAAGAGCATGCAAGGCAACTTCTTCGAGCCGACCATCCTGACCAACGTGCCGAATAACGCTGCTGTGGCCAAGGAAGAAACCTTCGGTCCATTGGCGCCACTGTTCCGCTTCAAAGACGAAGCCGACGTGATCGCGATGTCCAACGACACCGAGTTCGGTCTGGCCTCGTACTTCTATGCTCGCGACCTGGGTCGTGTGTTCCGTGTGGCTGAAGCCCTGGAATACGGCATGGTCGGCGTCAACACCGGATTGATCTCCAACGAAGTCGCGCCGTTCGGCGGCATCAAGGCCTCGGGCCTGGGCCGTGAAGGCTCCAAGTACGGCATCGAAGATTACCTGGAAATCAAATACCTCTGCCTGGGCATCTAAGCTCGGCCCGGCAAGGCATTGCTTCAATCACAAAGGGCACGAGAGCGCTGTCCCTTTGCGACGCTTCAAACGGAATTTTCTCTGTGGCCGGGAACGCTGTGGCAGTCGATCATCGCATGCTGCCGTAGTTGCCTCCCCGCCGCATTTTCCTTGAGCCACGCCGCCCGATGAGCGGTGAATGAGGACACTATGAGCAAGACTAACGCATCCCTGATGAAACGCCGCGAAGCCGCTGTACCGCGCGGTGTTGGCCAGATTCACCCGATCTTCGCCGACCACGCGAAGAACGCCACCGTGACCGACGTTGAAGGTCGCGAGTTCATCGACTTCGCCGGCGGTATCGCTGTGCTGAACACCGGTCACGTGCACCCGAAAATCATCGCCGCCGTTACCGAGCAGCTGAACAAGCTGACCCACACCTGCTTCCAGGTACTGGCTTATGAGCCGTACGTGGAAGTGTGCGAAAAAATCAACGCCAAGGTACCGGGTGATTTCGCCAAGAAAACCCTGCTGGTGACCACCGGCTCCGAAGCCGTGGAAAACTCCATCAAGATCGCCCGCGCCGCTACTGGCCGTGCCGGCGTGATCGCGTTCACCGGCGCTTATCACGGTCGCACCATGATGACCCTGGGCCTGACCGGTAAAGTCGTGCCGTACTCGGCCGGCATGGGCCTGATGCCAGGCGGCATCTTCCGCGCGCTGTACCCGAACGAACTGCACGGTGTGAGCATCGACGATTCGATCGCCAGCATCGAGCGCATCTTCAAGAACGACGCCGAGCCGCGTGACATCGCTGCGATCATCATCGAGCCGGTTCAGGGCGAAGGTGGTTTCTACGTCGCGCCTAAAGAGTTCATGAAACGTCTGCGCGCCCTGTGCGACCAGCACGGCATTCTGTTGATCGCTGACGAAGTGCAGACCGGCGCTGGCCGTACCGGCACTTTCTTCGCCATGGAACAGATGGGCGTTGCCGCCGACCTGACCACCTTTGCCAAATCCATCGCTGGCGGCTTCCCGTTGGCCGGTGTCTGCGGCAAGGCCGAATATATGGACGCCATTGCTCCAGGCGGCCTGGGCGGTACTTACGCCGGTAGCCCGATCGCTTGCGCCGCGGCCCTGGCCGTGATGGAAGTGTTCGAAGAAGAGCACCTGCTGGATCGCTGCAAAGCGGTCGGCGAGCGTCTGGTGACTGGCCTGAAGGCCATCCAGGCCAAGTACCCGGTCATCGGCGAAGTACGTGCCCTGGGCGCGATGATCGCGGTCGAGCTGTTCGTCGACGGCGACAGCCACAAGCCGAACGCTGCTGCTGTGGCATCGGTTGTGGCCAAGGCGCGCGACAAGGGCCTGATCCTGCTGTCGTGTGGCACCTACGGCAACGTTCTGCGCGTGCTGGTGCCGCTGACTTCGCCGGACGAGCAACTGGACAAAGGCCTGGCGATCATCGAAGAGTGCTTCGCCGAGCTCTGATCCATTTGTGACCTGATCGACAAAAAAACCCGCTTCGGCGGGTTTTTTCATAGTGCTTGAAACACATCACTGTATCGAATGGCCATCATTGACTAAGGTGCAAGCATTGCCGTTGGAGTGTGCGATGACTGCTGTGGTGTTACCCGTTGTACCGCGAGTGCTGATTGCCGAGGCCGACCCTTGGTCTCGCGACCTGCTCAAGCAGGTGTTGTTGAATGTGCGCTGCGACGCGCGGCTGGACCTGTGTGCCGATGGTCAGGAGGCACTGCACCTGTTGGCGGAAAATCCTTATGACCTGTTGATCGTCGACTGGGAGTTGCCTGGCGTCGATGGCCTGAACGTCTTGCGCAGTGTTCGTCAGCGCAAACATAATCCGCCGCTGCCCTTCATCCTGATGAGCAGCCGCAACGACAGCGCTAGCGTGCGCGAAGCCTTGCCCCTGGCGCCCACGGCGTACCTGACCAAACCCTTGAACATGGAAAGCCTGACCCAGCGCCTGCAGGATTTGTTGCTGAACACCGGTGAAGAGGTGTCCTGCGAGGTACCGTCATTGGCGCCAGGCATGACCTTGTCGGTGTATCTGGAGCTGCGTCGCGATCTGGCGGAGGGTGCGCCGTTAATGGCCGATGTGCAGGTGGCGATCAAACGTAGCCTCAATCCCAATGGCCTCGATCTGACACGGCTGAAAGACGAGATCCGCACTGACCCGCAAATCACCGCTGTCCTGATCGCCGCCGCCAACAGCGCGGCTCAGCATCATGGCGTCGCTGTGCAAACCCTGGCCCAGGCGCTGCATCGCTTGGGCACCGGGCAAAGCATGAACCTGATTCTGGGGCTCGCCCTCAAACGCAGTGCCCGGCTCAGCGATCCGCAACTGGCGGACTACGCCGAGCGTTATTGGGAGTTGTCACTGCACACCGCCGAATACGCGCGGACGCTGGCGCGCTTGTTGGATCTGGATCAGGAGCGCTGTTATTGCGCAGGCATGCTGCATCGCCTCGGCGACCTGGCTTTGTTGCGCTGTTTGCAGGAGTGGAAGCAGGCCGGTGGTGAGCTGGATGAATGGGAGGAAGTTGGCGATGCCTTGGCCGAATTCGGTGCGGCTTACGGTTCGGCGCTACGGACCCGCTGGCGCTTGCCCTTGGAGTTGCGAGAGTTGATTGCGGCCGTATACCAGCTCGGTGGCGGGGTTTACTCCCGCGAAGCGCTGGTGATGAACATGGCCGCGCAACTGGCGCGCCTGACCGAGCATGAGGGGATCGAAGCGTTGTCCAAGAGCCGCACGGCGCGGTTGCTCAAGATCGGATTGCCGGAGTTGATGCGTTTGCGCAAGAAGTACGCCTGACGCAAATCCTGTAGGAGCGAGGCTTGCCCGCGAAGAAGTCACCACGGCGGGTCAGCAAAACCGAGGTGACCCCTTCGCGGGCAAGCCTCGCTCCTACAAAATCGAATCAGCCAGAAATGATGCGGTTCTTGCCTTGGCGCTTGGCCTGGTACATCGCCGCATCAGCGCGGGCGAACAGGCTGTCGACGCTTTCATCCTCGGGAGTGAGGCTGCTCAGACCCTGGCTGACGGTGATGCCGAACGTCTGGTCGTCATGGCTGAAACTCAACCGTTGAATCTCCCGTTGCAGGCGCTCGGCTACCTGCATCGCCATGTCCGGTGCACAGCCGGGGAGCACAGCGGCGAATTCCTCACCGCCGATCCGTCCAAACAGATCACCGCGCCGCAGGGCCGCGCGACCGCTCTCGGCGATGCATTGCAGCACCTTATCGCCTTCCGGATGGCCGTAGGTATCGTTGACCACTTTGAAGTTATCGATGTCCAGCAGCAGGAACGCCATCGGTGCACCGTTCAATCGCGCCTGCTCGAATTCGCGATGGGCGCATTCGAAGAAGTGCCGACGGTTGCTGCTTTGGGTCAATGCATCGGTGGTGGCCAGACGTTGCAGCTCGGTTTCCATCTGCTTCTTTTCGGTGATGTCTTCGGCAATGCCGACGATGATCACCGGTTGGCCCGGTTCGGCCTGACGGTTGATGAAGCACTTGTCGCTGAGCCAGCGTACCTGGCCATCGGCAGCGATGATGCGGTACTCACGGTCTTCAACGGCGCCTTTGACCAGCACTTGGGCGAGGCTGCTCTCGGCGTAGTCCAGATCGTCGGGATAGACGCTGTCGCGCCAGTGATTGAAGTCGGACAGCAACAGGCCGGCGGGGCGGCCGAAAATCCGGTCATAGGCCGGGCTGACGTAGAGCACCTGACGGGTTTCCCAGTTGAATGCCCAGAGGACGGCATTGACGCTGATCAGCAGCGAGCTGAACAGCTGTTCGCGTTCGCTCAGGCGTGCCACTTCACCTTGGGCATGCATCAGCGCCATCAGCGTTTGCGCGGCCTCGGGCCACTGCGGAAGGGATGTGTCTTGTAGGCTTTTATTAACCATCGGCACAAATCTCAAAGGGCGTGCCGCTATGTCGACAGCGACCCGCCTGGATGGCGAAGTGTCTTTGAGATAGGGGATTTGGAGCGAAGTTCCCGCTTGGGGGGAAGGGTCCCGCTGGGCGGTATGGCTGCTTGAATTGACGACGCGTTTTTACGGGTGAAACGCGTCGTCAGGTTTTGCGACGGCTTCGCCGCCGAACGGGGGCAAGCCCCCTCGCCACAGAGGATCAGGCGTTGGCGGGGCGCAGGGAGTAGGTTTTCAACTGGTCGGCGAAGTCGCGCAGGGATTGAATTCCGCTGGCCTCGGCCTCGTGTACCCAATCCTTGATGGCGGCCAACATGTCGTGACCATTTGAGCTGGTCTTGACCCAGATCTGCTGCAAGGCCAGGCGTTTCTCGTAAATTATCTTCAGCGCCTGGCTGTGCTCGAGCATGGTCTGGATGCGCACATGGTGTTTGTCGTCCAGCAGGCTGGTTTCCCGCGAGAGCAGGCGTTTGGCCCGGTGGAACTGGTGGCGGACCGAGTGATCGACCTTTTCCAGCTCTTGCTTGACCAGCGGCGCGATCACCAGCTTGCGGTACTGGGCCATGATCTGGAAGCGGTTGTTTAGGATCGCCATGGCGGTGTCCATGTCCAGGTTGCCTTTGCCTTCGACACGGTGGGCAATCGGTGCGACCCGCTGGACCTTGGCCAGACGCAGGAAGCTGAAGACCTGGATCCAGGCCCAGCCGAGGTCGAACTCCCACTTCTTCACCGACAGTTTGGCCGAGTTAGGGTAGGTGTGATGGTTGTTATGCAGTTCTTCGCCGCCGATCAGGATGCCCCAAGGCACCAGATTGGTCGCAGCATCGCGGCATTCGAAGTTGCGGTAGCCGATGGCATGGCCCAGGCCATTGACCACACCGGCGGCCCACACCGGGATCCACATCATCTGGATGGCCCAGATGGTGATGCCGATGGTGCCGAACAGCAGCAGGTCGATGACGCCCATGATTGCCACGCCCAGCAGCGGGAAGCGGCTGTAGAGGTTGCGTTCGATCCAGTCTTCGGGGCAGTTTTTGCCGTAGATGCGCAGGGTTTCAGGGTTTTCCGCTTCGGCGCGGTACAGCTCGGCGCCTTTGCGCAGAACGGTGGACAGGCCCTTGATGACCGGGCTATGCGGGTCATCGACGGTTTCGCATTTGGCGTGATGCTTGCGGTGGATAGCCGTCCACTCGCGGGTGTTCTGCGCGGTGGTCAACCACAGCCAGAAGCGGAAGAAATGTTTCAGGCCGGCATTGAGCTCGAGCGAGCGATGGGCTGAATAACGATGCAGATAGACCGTGACGCCGATGATTGTCACGTGGGTCATCAGTAGGGTGACTGCCACCAGTGACCAGGGCGATAAGCCAAGAAAACCTTCGTACCACATAGCCTATAGGACCCTCGATAAAGAAAAAAACAGCCATCGCATTATCACTAAGCCCACAGATAAAACCAGTCACCCTTTCAGATAAGAGTGGCTGGATGTTTCTTCAATCTATAATTCCAGCCTTTTTTGTAGGGACATGGACGCTCGAATGTCAGCCACATATCGCGATGCCTTGCGCGCAGCGCTGCTCTACCTGGTGCTTTCCGTAGCCTGGCTCCAGTTTAGTGGTTATTTATTGAACAGATTCTTCGATAGCTCCGCCGACCTGCTGCGCTGGCAACTGATCAACGGTTATGCCTGGGTGGCGTTCAGTGCGGGGCTGATCTTCATTGCACGGGCACGATTGTTTCGCTGCCTGGGCGTCGGCGCCAAATTGCGTGAGCGCAGTGCAGACCGGGAACGCCTGCGTCAGGCGGCAGCGGTGTTCGATTGCACCCGTGAAGGGGTGCTGGTCACTGATAGCAAAGGATTAATCGTCCATGTGAACCGGGCGTTCATGGAAATCACCGGCTATCAGCGCGAGGAAGTGTTGGGTCAGCGACCGAACATGTTCAAGTCGGGTCATCACCCGCCGGATTTCTACCAGGCGATGTTCGTCACGCTCGACAGCCTCGGCGAGTGGAGCGGGGAAATCTGGAACCGTCGCAAAAGCGGCGAGATCTACCCGCAATGGCAGACGATCCGCCTCATTCACGACGATCAGGGGCAGTTTAGCCAATACGTTGCGGTGTTTTCCGACATCAGCGCGATCAAAAACTCCGAGCATGAACTGACGCACCTGGCCCACCACGATCCGCTGACCGATCTGCCCAATCGTCTGCTGCTTACCGACCGCGTCGGGCAGGCAGTGGCCTCGGCGCAGGTTCATAAACGTGGTTGCGCGTTGCTGATGATTGATCTGGATCACTTCAAATTGATCAACGACAGCCTCGGCCACAGTGTCGGTGATCAACTGCTCAAGGCCGTGGCTGAGCGCCTGAACGCCTTGTTCGGCCCGGGCATGACGCTGGCGCGGCTCAGTGGCGACGAGTTTGCGGTATTGGCTGAAAATTGCCCGCAACCGGGGCATGCCGCGGCACTGGCTCAGCGGGTCATCACTGGCCTTAAAGAGCCATTCCAGATCGACGGGCATCCGTTGTTCATCAATGCCAGCGTTGGCATCAGCCTGTTCCCCAGCGATGCCTTGAGCGCCGAGCAATTGTTGCGCAACGCTGATTCGGCACTTTTCAAGGCCAAGAATACTGGCCGCGATGGTTATGCCCTCTACACCGAAGAATTGACCGCGCATGCCCAGCTACGCGTCGAGATCGCGTTCGAATTGCGCCGAGCGCTGGAACAGCAGGAATTGCGGGTTTATTACCAGCCCGTGCATGACCTCAAAAGCAGTCGCCTGATCGGCGTCGAGGCATTGGTGCGCTGGGAGCATCCGCAACGTGGGCTGGTGTCGCCGGCTGAATTCATCCCCATTGCCGAACGCACCGGGCTGATTGCCGAGATCGATGCCTGGATCATGCGCCAGGCCTGCCAGCAGATGTGCCAGTGGCAAGCGGCGGGCGTGGTGTTGTCGTTTGTCGCGGTGAACGTTTCTTCTCGCCTGTTCGCCCGGCGCGAGTTGTATCAGCAGGTGGCTCTGGTGCTGCACGACACAGGGCTGGATCCGGCGTATCTGGAACTGGAAGTTACCGAAAGTGCGGTGATGGACGACCCGGAAGTGGCGCTGGAACAGATGCATCGCTTGCGCGAGTTGGGCGTGCGGCTGGCCATCGATGACTTCGGTACGGGGTATTCGTCGTTGCTGCGGCTCAAGCGTTTGCCGGTGCAGAAGCTCAAGATCGATCAGGGATTTGTCGCAGGCTTGCCGTGTGATGAGGACGACGTGGCGATTGTGCGGGTGATCATTGCGCTGGCGCGGAGCATGGGGATGCAAGTGCATGCCGAGGGGATCGAGCAGGTCGAGCAGGCGACTTTCCTGCTCGAGCACGACTGCGATTTAGGGCAGGGGTACTGGTTTGGGCGGCCAGTGCCGGCGACATCATTGGATTGGGCCCGGGCGCCAGTGATTGGATGAGCGCTTGATGATCGTTCCCACGCAGAGCATGGGAACGATCAGTCTTCTGGTTATATAAACATTCTTAAATAGTCTTTTTAAGAATATAAGCGCCTATCTACTATTGCCCTACGCCGTAAGCAGTGCTCGCCACTGCCAGGCATATCTCATTAAAGGAGCAGCACCATGAGCGCATCCCTACGTAGTGTTGACGGGCAGGACGAAGCCACCATTTTGCGTGAGATCCAGAGCGCCTTGCGCGATTTGCGCTTTGGCGCGGTGGAAATCACCGTGCACAACGCCCAGGTGGTCCAGATCGAACGCAAAGAGAAATTCCGTTTGCAGCAGCCGGGCAACAAGCCGAGTTGAAGCAAGATCAAAAGATCGCAGCCTTCGGCAGCTCCTACGGGAGGCTGATGTAGGCGCTTTCGAAGGCTGCGATCTTCGAACAGGCAACCCGTTCCAGACCATAAAAAAAGCCACCACACCAAGAATTCCAGGAGCTTTCACCATGTCGTCGATTCGCCATTTTGCTTTGGCCGCCCTGGCCAGTGCCCTTTTTGCTGGTTCCGCGGTTGCCAAGGATTACGAATTGCTCAACGTGTCGTATGACCCGACCCGTGAGCTGTATCAGGACTACAACGCCGAGTTCATCAATTTCTGGAAGAAAGACCATGCTGGCGACAGCGTAAAAATCCAACAGTCCCACGGTGGTTCGGGCAAGCAGGGCCGGGCAGTGATCGATGGTCTGCGGGCCGACGTGGTGACCCTGGCCCTGGCCGGTGACATTGATGAAATCGCCAAGCTCGGCAAGAGCCTGCCGGTCGATTGGCAGAAGCGTTTTCCGGAAGCGAGCACGCCTTACACCTCGACCATCGTGTTCCTGGTGCGCAAAGGCAACCCGAAAGGCATCAAGGATTGGGGCGACCTGACCAAAAACGGCGTGGAAGTCATCACCCCGAACCCGAAAACCTCCGGCGGCGCACGCTGGAACTTCCTCGCGGCCTGGGCCTATGGCCTGAAAGCCAATGGCGGTAACGAAGCCAAGGCCAAAGAGTATGTGCAGACCCTGTTCAAGCATGTGCCTGTGCTGGACACCGGTGCACGCGGCTCGACCATTACCTTCGTCAACAACGGTCAGGGCGATGTGCTGCTGGCCTGGGAAAACGAAGCCTTCCTGGCCTTGAAAGAAGAAGGCGGTGCCGACAAGTTCGACATCGTCGTGCCTTCGCTGTCGATCCTTGCCGAACCTCCGGTGGCCGTGGTCGACAAAAACGCCGAGAAAAAGGGCAACACCGAAATCGCCGAAGCCTACCTCAAGCACTTGTACAGCTCGGCCGGCCAGGAAATCGCGGCGAAAAACTTCTATCGTCCACGGGACAAGGATGTAGCCGCCAAGTACGCCAAGCAGTTCCCGGCTCTGGAGCTGGTGACCATCGACAAGGACTTCGGCGGCTGGAAAACCGCGCAACCGAAATTCTTCAATGACGGCGGCGTGTTCGACCAGATTTATCAGGCGCAGTAATCTGAAAATACTGGTCAGTTAAGTGCAATCCATGTGGGAGCGGCGGTGCGGCGATCCCACAGGTTTCGCATCTTAACTGACGGGCATTAGCCAACAGGCTCCGATTTCACCGTCGGGGCTTAGCGCGTTTTCAACCAAGGACTTTTATGTCGCGTCGTATCTCCCCCGTCATACCCGGCTTCGGGCTGACGCTGGGCTACACCTTGGTGTACCTCAGCCTGATTGTGCTCATTCCACTGGCGGCGATGTTCGTGCATGCCGCTCAACTTACCTGGGACCAGTTCTGGGCCATCATCTCGGCGCCACGGGTGCTGGCGGCACTGAAGTTGAGCTTCGGCACCGCGCTTTATGCTGCGATCATCAACGGCATCATCGGCACGCTGCTGGCCTGGGTGCTGGTGCGCTACACGTTCCCGGGACGCAAAGTCATCGACGCGATGATCGACCTGCCCTTTGCTTTGCCCACCGCGGTGGCCGGTATCGCGCTGACCGCGCTGTATACCCCTACTGGTCTGGTGGGTCAGTTCGCGGCGGACCTGGGTTTCAAGATCGCCTACACCCCCCTTGGCATCACGCTGGCGCTGACTTTTGTGACGCTTCCATTCGTGGTACGTACGGTACAGCCGGTATTGGCCGATATTCCGCGTGAAGTGGAGGAGGCGGCGGCTTGCCTAGGGGCGAAACCGTTACAGGTTTTTCGCCATATTCTGGTGCCCGCGCTGTTGCCAGCCTGGCTGACCGGTTTTGCTCTGGCCTTTGCCCGCGGGGTCGGCGAGTACGGTTCGGTGATTTTCATCGCCGGCAACATGCCGATGAAAACCGAAATTCTGCCGCTGCTGATCATGGTCAAACTCGACCAGTACGATTACACCGGCGCCACCTCCATTGGTGTACTGATGCTGGTGGTTTCCTTTGTCCTGTTGCTGCTGATCAACTTGCTGCAGCGGCGCATCGAAACCCCATAAGGAGGCGCAAAAATGTCCCAATCGTCTATTGCAGCTGCCTCCTCGAACGCCGCCCGCCGTGGCAGTGCCACGTCGCGGCGAGTCTTGATCGGCCTCGGCGGGCTGATCTTCGCGCTGTTTTTGTTATTGCCGTTGTTCATCGTGGTGTCCCAGGGCCTGAAGCTGGGCCTGGGTGCATTCTTCACCGCGATCTTCGAGCCAGACGCCTTGTCGGCGTTGAAACTCACCGTGATCGCCGTGCTGATTTCGGTACCGTTGAACCTGGTGTTCGGTGTCAGCGCGGCGTGGTGCGTGAGTAAATACTCGTTCCGCGGCAAGAGCATGCTGGTAACCCTGATCGACCTGCCGTTCTCGGTGTCGCCGGTGATCGCAGGCCTGGTCTACGTGTTGATGTTCGGCGCCCAGGGGTTGTTCGGCCCGTGGTTGCAGGACCACGACATCCAGATCGTCTTCGCCTTGCCGGGCATCGTGCTGGCGACGATTTTCGTTACCGTGCCGTTCGTGGCCCGTGAGCTGATCCCGCTGATGCAGGAACAAGGCACTCAGGAAGAAGAGGCCGCGCGCCTGCTCGGCGCTAATGGCTGGCAGATGTTCTGGCACGTCACCGTTCCCAATATCAAATGGGGCCTGATCTATGGCGTGGTGCTGTGTACGGCCCGGGCCATGGGTGAGTTCGGTGCGGTGTCGGTGGTTTCCGGGCACATTCGCGGGGTGACCAACACCCTGCCGCTGCACGTCGAGATCCTCTACAACGAATACAACCACGTGGCCGCGTTCGCCGTGGCGAGCCTGTTGCTGATCCTGGCGCTCTTCATCCTGCTGCTCAAGCAGTGGAGCGAAAACCGTATTAACCGCCTGCGCGCCAGCGCCGCGGAGGAATAAGTCATGTCGATCGAAGTGCGTAACGTCAGCAAGAACTTCCACGCGTTCAAGGCGCTGGACAACATCAGCCTGGACATTCAAAGCGGCGAGCTGGTGGCGCTGCTGGGGCCGTCCGGCTGCGGCAAGACCACGTTGCTGCGAATCATCGCCGGCCTGGAAACCCCGGATCAGGGCAGCATTGTGTTCCATGGCGAAGACGTTTCCGGCCACGACGTGCGGGATCGCAATGTCGGTTTCGTGTTCCAGCATTACGCTCTGTTCCGCCACATGACGGTGTTCGACAACGTTGCTTTCGGCCTGCGTATGAAGCCGAAAAACCAGCGTCCGAATGAAAGCCAGATCGCGGTGAAAGTCCACGAACTGCTGAACATGGTGCAGTTGGACTGGTTGGCCGATCGCTACCCGGAACAACTCTCCGGCGGCCAGCGTCAGCGCATCGCGCTGGCCCGTGCCTTGGCGGTGGAGCCGAAAGTTTTGCTGCTCGACGAGCCCTTCGGCGCCCTCGACGCCAAGGTCCGTAAAGAACTGCGTCGCTGGCTCGCACGGCTGCACGAAGACATCAACCTGACCTCGGTGTTCGTGACCCACGACCAGGAAGAAGCGATGGAAGTCGCCGACCGGATCGTGGTGATGAACAAGGGTGTGATCGAGCAGATCGGCTCACCGGGCGACGTTTACGAAAACCCGGCCAGCGATTTCGTTTATCACTTCCTCGGCGATTCGAACCGTCTGCATTTGGGTGAAGACCGGCACGTGCTGTTCCGTCCACACGAAGTGTCGCTGTCGCGGCATGAACTGGAAGACCACCACGCGGCTGAAGTGCGGGATATTCGTCCGTTGGGTGCCACCACGCGGGTGACGCTGAAGGTCGAAGGGCAGAGCGAGCTGATCGAAGCCGAAGTGGTGAAGGATCACGACAGCCTGGTTGGCTTGGCGAAGGGTGAGACGTTGTTCTTCAAGCCCAAGGTCTGGCAGAAAGTCGCCAACCTTTAAAAGCTTCGCGGGCAAGCCTCGCTCCTACGGTGATTTGTGTCGTTCACAAATCCCTGTGGGAGCGAGCCTGCTCGCGATGGCGTCTTACGTCGCTGCGTTTTTCTGACGCAAACGCACCCCACCCACCCGCGCCTCGATCTGCTCTTTCAGCTCATGCCGCATCCCGAGCAAAAACGCCAACTCAACCACCACAAACAACGGCCCGACAATCAATCCCGTCACGTCATCGACAAACGCCGGTTTGCGTCCCTCGTAATGATGACCGACAAACTGAATCACCAACGCTCGTGCAACCTTGCGCTTAATCCATCCGGTACCCCTACATGTGTAGGGTTTTTTCAAGAGGCGTGAAAGCGTTAGATTGTAATCATTAGGTATCGGCTATGGAACGGAAGGTTAACAAGCGTGTGAGTGAAAAGTGTCCGGATATTAAATTTTCTTTCTATAACGATATCAGGAGTGTATTTTTTGATAAAAAGTTGTGAATTTTCCACTCAATGTATAGCTTCCGGCGTGAAGGACAAAGCGCAGCTTCTTGGTTTTGCTTGTTCAATCATGTCCATGTGTCGACGCTATTCGTTATTTCAAATTGCCACATTGAAATTTTGGATTAGTCCTGCAATCGACCATAAACAAATTGCGTTTTTCTTTGACAAAAAATCGACACCAATTGGCTATATGACGTGGGCTCATTTGGCGCATGATAGCGAAGAACGACTGATTAACGATCCGAATTTTTTGCTTCACCCCTCTGAATGGAACGAAGGAGGAAAGACCTGGATTATCGATTTTAATTTCCCTCGCGGTTGCGCCATCGATGCGTTTAAAGAGATTAAAGAGGTTTTTAGGCGAGAAAGAATCGAAAAAGTCTACTGGGTTCGTCGAAATGAAGACTATACGGTTCGCAAAATCGCCAGCTGTTGTCTTTAATTTGAATGCCTTGTGCTTAGTGTTGACAAGTCATAGATGTAATTACGTGGTTGATATTTATATGGAGGTAAGTTATGCGAGCTCTATCGGATGTAGAAATTCAATTCATTTCAGGTGCAGCTAGTGGGGATGGAATCCAAGTGTCTCATATACTGGCAGTGGGGGCTGCTTTAACGGGAGCTACTGCTGCCAGCCTTGCGATTGTGCCCAGTCCAATCACAACTCCGGCAGCGGTCGCGGCAGGTCTTACAACTGTTATTTTAACAGGTGCGGCAGCTGGAGCTTCTATGTTGGAGGCCCGGCCGGCGTGAAGGTAATAGAAACTATAATCGCGAATATTACATCATGAATTGGCCAGGAGGAGCGAACTGCGATTCCTGGTTTAATATTACGCAAGCGCTTAAAGATTTTTTAGCGTCACCAAGCGCTTTCACTAAAATAGGCGTATAAATGATTGTTGGCGTGATAAGTAATTATTCTGTATCTTCGACGGTTAGCCTCCATCCGAAGATATTTTTATCGTTAAGGTTTTTTCTTCCTTTGATTCCATTTATTCTTGTGTTTCTGTTCTATTTTTTTGTTCTGAGTAGTCTGCATTTCGAGGGTAATTCAATTTCTTTTTTTTCGGTCTGCGTATTGTTTGCTTGTGCGTGTAGTTTTATTGTCGAATCAATAATTGTCGCTGTTACGGTATGTTGTTTTTCAGTTGATGGAGTAATGGGCTCTGCTTCACCAGAAAATGATTTTGCTTTGGGTTTTATTTTGGATTTCAAGTTGTATGAGCGATTACTTGGTGTGGTCTCTTTGGTTTTCTTAGTGACATTCGCATTGGCTCATACTTTTTTTATATTGGAGTCTTGACGGAAGCAGTTTCGTTACTGTTGCGCTGCATAAACTTGTTCTGTGTCACGGGCCGTATTCCCACAGAGCGTGCGTTCGATCAAAAAATTCTCTGTGGGAACGGGGCCTACTCGAAAAAGCGATCTATACCGCAGCGTTCTTCTGACGCAAACGCACCCCACCCACCCGCGCCTCGATCTGCTCTTTCAGCTCATGCCGCATCCCGAGCAAAAACGCCAACTCAACCACCACAAACAACGGCCCGACAATCAACCCCGTCACGTCATCGACAAACGCCGGTTTGCGTCCCTCGTAATGATGACCGACAAACTGAATCGCCCACCCCACCACAAACATCCCGATGCCGCTGGCCAGCCAGACCAGCGTACTTTGCTGCGCGAGAACCTGACCCGCCCAAATGCACAGACCGAGCAACACGGTCATCAACACCCCAAGACGCACCTCCAGGCGCAGGTAAAACCACGCCGATGCCATCGCGACCAGCACCGCTGGCGAAAACCAGCCTCCGCCCCATTGCGGCCGCGACAGCAACACCGCGACCGCCACTACAATCAGCGGGATACCGATAAAGTGGCTGGCGATATTGCGCGGGTCACGGTGATAGGCGGCGTATTGACTGAGATGGTCAACGAGGCTTTTCATTGTTATTCCTCCTGTAGGGTGATTGATCATGCCCCGGGTTTCATCTCTTGCTCTGTCAGCCAGGCGACAATCTCCAGGAGTTTTCATGGACATGCAGGTTTGGCGTTCGCGCCTGGATACGGGGCAGTGGTTCAGTCATTTACCTGTTCTCTTACAGAATAGTCTGCTGGCTGCTGCCCGGGTTCGGCGCCTGCCGTCGAGGCAACTGCTATTCGAACGCGGTGATCCGCCGTGTGGGCTGTATGCAGTGCTCGAAGGTTCGGTGCGCATTGGCGCGGTGAGCGAGCAGGGCAAGGAAGCTCTGCTGAGCCTGGTGGAAGCGCCGCACTGGTTCGGCGAAATCTGCCTGTTCGATGGCCAGCCGCGAACCCATGATGCCTACGCCTTTGGCCAGTGCACCCTGTTGCACATCCCGCAAATAACGCTGCTGGCGTTGCTCGACGAACACCCGGTGTACTGGCGGCAACTGGCGTTGCTGATGAGCCACAAACTGCGCCTGACCTTCATCAGCCTCGAACAGCTGAGCCTGATGCCTGCCTCGGCGCGCCTGGCCCATCGCTTGCTGATGATCGCCGAGGGCTATGGCGAAGTCGCTGCGCCGCGCCGTGTTCTGCAACTGCCTCAGGAGCAACTGGCGTCGATGCTGTCGCTGTCGCGCCAGACCACCAACCAGCTTCTCAAGGATTTGCAGGGGCAAGGGATTCTGAATCTCAAGTATGGCGAGATCGAGATTCTGGATGCCGAGCGGTTGCGGGCGTTGGCGGTGATTTGAAAAAAATCGCAGCCCTCTCTGAGCTGCCGAAGGCTGCGATCTTTTAGGCCGCCACGGTATTGGTGGGCTTTATCCGCGACCGCGCCTAGCCTGTGACGACGACAATCGAGGTGTGCCATGCGTGTGTTGCTAGTGGAAGACGAACCCGAGACCGCCAGTCTCCTGGCCAAAGGCCTGAGCGAAGCGAGTTACGCGGTAGATGTAGCGCTCAATGGCATGGACGGCCGGCGCTTTATCGAGTCCGGCGAATACGAACTGATCATCCTCGACGTGATGCTGCCGGGGCTCAACGGCTGGCAGTTGCTGCAGCAGATCCGCAAGCTCGGCGACACGCCGGTATTGCTCCTCACCACCAAGGACGGCATCGAAGATCGCCTGCGCGGGCTGGAATTGCATGAGGATGATTACCTGCTCAAGCCGTTTGCCGTCAGTGAACTGGTGAAGCGGGTGCGCAAGCTGTTGCGGCGGGATCGCGGGCGGTAGCGGTTTCAGTGGTGTTTGAGAAATTGCTATCGCGGGTAAGCCCCAATGCCAGTCAGTTAAGAGTTTGAACACCGCTCCCACAGTGGTTCTGGGTGAATCACAGTTTTGTGAGCAACCGAAAACCCTGTAGGAGCGAGGCTTGCCCGCGAAGAGGCCGGAACATACAAAACACCTCTCGGATCTGTCACCGCAACCCATCCCGAAATTGCCCCGGCGTCATTCCGGTCCAGCGTTTGAACGCACGACTGAAGCTGCTGGTGTCGGCGAAACCCAGCAGATAACTGATTTCGCCCAACGAGCACAGCGGGTCACGCAGGTGCAGCAGCGCCAGGTTTTCCCGACTTTCGTTGAGCAGCGTATCGAATCGACAACCCTCGTCCGCCAAGTGCCGTTGCAGGCTGCGTAAACTCAAGTGCAGTGCATGGGCGATGCATTCGGCCGACGGTTCGCCTTCCGGCAATTGCTCTTCAATGGCGTCGCGAACCTTGCGCTCCCAGGTCAGGGGTTTGAGTTGCGCCAGGGTGCGTTTGAGCACGGTTTCGTTGTGCTCGGCCAGTTCCGGATTGGCATCGTCCAGGTGGCTGTCGAAGTCCTGCAGAGCGAACTCCAGTCGGTCTTCGTCGGCGGCGAAATACACCGGTGAGCGGAACACTTTGTGCCATTGATGCGAGTCCGCCGGTTCCGGACGGCGCAGGTAAACCGCCAGCGGCGCGTAGTCACGGCCCAGGCGATTGCGGCAGGTGCGCACGTAAATCGCCGCAAAGGCGTCGATGGCTTCGAAGGCCGGCGCGGGGTTGCCCTGGGGGATTTTCAGGCGGAAGCGGTAGCGATCCTCGGCGCGGGTCAGCTCCAGGTCCAGTGCATCGCTGACCACCTGGTGATAACGCACGATGCGCTCGAACACCTCCCGCAGACTGCCGCTGGCCACCAACGCATAACCCAGCGCATGAAAGGTGGTGGGGCTGACGAAACGCGACACCCGCAAGCCAATCGCCGGATCGCCGCTGACCTGCACTGCGATTTGCCACAGGCGTGTGGTTGCGGACAACGGGTAACGGGCGTTCGGGTCGTCCATCAACTGCGGGTCGAGCCCCGCCTGTTGGCACAGGGCGGTGCTGTCGAGCCCCAGCGCATCGAGCTGCTTGCGCAGGGCGCGGGTCCAGCTGGCGAGTGAGGTCGGTTCAGTCATGTTGGCGCGTCCGGTCAACAGGTTGGCGTTCACGGCTACCGCTCTGTAAAGCATGGCAAGGCAGGATGCGAACATCAATAACCAGAGGATGGAAGCATGGACGGTACTTCTGCAAGTCCCCAGCGACTGAATGCAGCACAGCGATCAGCACATATTCGCGAGGTGGTATTGGCCAAGGGCGTCGAACTGCGTCAGCGCTACCCGATTCTCAACCATCAGGACGCCTTGGGCGCGGGCATTCTTGCCTTCGCGTTGGCCGGGATGATCGGTTCGGCAGCGCTATACATCACCGGGTACATGGCCTGGTGGGTATGCCTGTTGCTCAACGCGTTTTTCGCCTCGCTGACCCATGAGCTGGAGCATGATCTGATCCATAGCATGTATTTCCGCAAACAGCGGGTGCCGCACAACCTGATGATGGGCCTGGTTTGGTTGGCGCGGCCGAGCACCATCAATCCCTGGATTCGCCGCCATTTGCACCTCAACCACCACAAGGTGTCCGGCACCGAAGCTGACATGGAAGAGCGGGCGATCACCAACGGTGAACCTTGGGGAATCGCGCGGTTACTGATGGTCGGCGACAACGTGATGTCGGCGTTGATCCGCATGCTGCGGGCCAAGACCCGGGCGCACAAGTTCAGCATCATCAAGCGTTTTCTGAAAGTCTATGCGCCATTGGCACTGGTGCATTGGGGGGCGTGGTACGTGTTCCTCGGTTTCCACGCGGTCAATGGCATTGCGTATCTGTCGGGTGCGTCTATCGAATGGTCGTCGACTACTTTGACGGTGATGCAGGTAATCGACATCGCTGCCGTGGTGATCATCGGCCCGAACGTGTTGCGCACGTTCTGCCTGCACTTTGTCAGCTCGAACATGCACTACTACGGTGACGTGGAACCGGGCAATGTGATCCAGCAGACTCAGGTGTTGAACCCTTGGTGGATGTGGCCGTTGCAGGCGTTCTGCTTCAACTTTGGCAGCAGCCACGGGATCCATCATTTCGTGGTGAAAGAGCCGTTTTACATCCGTCAGATGACCGTCCCGGTGGCGCATAAGGTGATGCGCGAGATGGGGGTTCGGTTCAATGATTTCGGGACGTTCGGGCGGGCGAACCGGTTTGTGCGTGAGGACACCCTGGCGACGCAGGAGGTTCCTGCCGCTCAGGTTTGATAGATGTGCCCGGAAACTCAAACGTTGGTCATCAATTTGACCCAAAGGAACGTTACGTTGTGACGCAAGCAGCGGTGGCTTGAATAGATCGCAATGATTGGTATATGCGATTTTGACCTAATAAAGTAATTAAATATTCCTTTATTAGATAACCGTTTCAGCCAATCATCACATCCCAGCGATGTGGTTCGCGCTACAGATTTTGAGTTTCCGGGGCCGTCTCCTTGGCAGGGTGCGGCCCCTTTTTTATTCCGGACAAACACGACCTTTGTAGGCGCTGGCTTGCCAGCGAAAACGGTGGGTCAGGCTACATTTCTATCGGCTGGAGGGACGTCTTCGCTGGCAAGCCAGCTCCTACAGGCCGTGGGTTTTTTATATTCGATATCGATCTTAATAAATATCTTCTTATTCCTTAACGAATATAACTCTCCTCCCTATACTCGATCAGGAACAGACACGCAGCAGGAGAGCTCCCCCATGCGCAACGAATCAATTCGCTACCTGATTGTGCCGGGCTGGCAAGGATCGCCAGAAGATCATTGGCAAACCCATTGGCAGAATAGCCTGCCAAACAGTGCGCGGGTGGAGCAGGCCGACTGGCTGACGCCTCGTCGTGAGGACTGGGTCGCGGCACTGGCCGAGGCGATTGCCGCCGACAACACGCCAGTGATTCTGATCGCCCACAGCCTGGGCTGCATCACCGTCGCCCATTGGGCGGCTACGGCACCGTTGCCATTTTTGCGTCAGGTGCGCGGCGCGTTGCTGGTCGCGCCAGCGGACGTCGAGCGCCCGGCTTGCGCGCCGGCCCTGCGCAACTTCGCACCGATCCCGACTCATTTGCTGCCGTTCCCGAGCCAGGTCGTCAGCTCCGACAACGATAGCGCCGTGAGCGCACCCCGAGCACTTGAACTGGCGCGTCAGTGGGGCGCCGAGGCGGGGATTTTATCGGGTGCCGGGCACATCAATGTGAAGTCCGGGCACCAGCGCTGGGAGCAGGGTTTTGCGTACCTCTATCGTCTGCAGAACCGCATGGAGCAGCACGCCCTGCGCCGCGCTTGAATCTTTTCTTTTATTGAACGCCCCCGTCTCCCCGGCGGTTTTGGGCGGGAGTCTGCCATGAGCTTGCATGAAACATTCGGTCAGCCGCTGCTGACCTTTCCCGATGCGGAGAAAAGCCCGCTGAGCATTCGCGCCAAGGCGTTGGTGTTCGTCGACCCGCGTTCCCGGCAGTTGCGCCAGGAGCTGGAACAACTGGCACCGCGTTCGATTTCGGTGTTGATCCGCGGTGAAACCGGCAGCGGTAAAGAACTGTTGGCGCGGCACATCCATCGCGCCAGTGACCGTGGTGGATTGTTCGTGTCAGTCAATTGCGGCGCGATCAGCCCGATCTACGCCGATGCTGAATTGTTCGGCTATGCCGCAGGCAGCTACAGCGGTTCGGCCAGCAGTCGCGCTGGCTGGTTTGGTTCGGCCAATGGCGGCACGCTCTATCTGGACGAGATCGGCGACTTGCCGTTGCCAATCCAGATCAAGTTGCTCGCCGCCCTGGAAAACCACGAAGTCACCCGCGTCGGCGCTCAGCAGCCAAGCCCGGTGGACGTACGTCTGGTGGCCGCCACCAGCATCGATCTGGCTCAGGCCGTGGCTGCCGGAAAATTCCATGAGCGGCTCTATCACTACCTCAGCGAAGGCCAGCTCGAACTGCCGGCCTTGCGCGAACGGGTGGGCGATATTCTGTCGCTGGCTGAATACTTCCTTGGCATCTACAGCCAACGCCTCGACCTGCCGGTGCCATTGATCAGCGAAGCCGCGCAGCAACTGTTGGAGCAACACAGTTGGCCGGGCAATACCCGGGAGCTGGAGAACGTCATTCACTTTGCGCTGCTGGTGAGTACCGGCGACGAGATTTTGCCGGAGCATTTGAATCTGCCGGAGGCGGCTGTGTCGCTGCTACAGATCGAGCAGCAACTCAAACAAATTCTCGGCAACGGTTCCGCCGCCGAGAAAGATGCCTTGAAAAAACTGCTCAAAGCCACCGGCCTTCTGTAGGAGCGAAGCTTGCTCGCGAAGGCGTCCTCCCAGGCAGACCGAGTCGCCTGCTTCGCAAGCAAGCTTCGCTCCTACAGGGTTGTGTGCGAGCTAGATCTGTATGAACAAAATGGAATATGAAAGTGAATAAAAGATATTGTTCGGGAATAAAAAATCCCGGTATTGTCCGCGTCACGCCAGCGATAGCACTTCGCTGGCACATAAACATTTAGCCGTCGTCGATGACGACCGCGAATTTCGATAAGGACACTGCATGAAAAAGGTTCTGTTGTTCACCGCATTGGCGGCTGCCCTGACTTCGGGCCTGGCCCAGGCTGGCGAGAAACTGGTGGTTGCGGCGACCCCGGTTCCACACGCCGAAATTCTTGAACTGATCAAGCCGACCCTCGCCAAGGAAGGCGTGGACCTGGAGATCAAAGTCTTCACCGACTATGTTCAGCCGAATGTACAGGTCGACCAGAAGCGTCTGGACGCCAACTACTTCCAGACCCTGCCGTATCTGAAAAACTTCAACGAAGGCAAAGGCACTAACCTGGTGACTGTGATCGGCGTACACGTCGAACCATTTGGCGGCTACTCGAAGAAAGTCAAAAGCCTGGCTGAGCTGAAAGACGGCGCAACCATCGCTATCCCGAACGAAGGCAGCAACAGCGGCCGTGCCCTGATCCTGTTGCAGAAGGCCGGCCTGATCGAGTTGAAAGACCCGAAAAACGCCGTGGCCACCCCGAAAGACATTGCCAAGAACCCGCACAATTTCAAGTTCAAGGAACTTGAATCGGCCATGCTGCCGCGTGTTCTGGATCAGGTCGATCTGGACATGATCAACACCAACTACGCGCTGGATGCGGGTCTGAACCCGGCTAAAGATGCGCTAGTGATTGAAGGTGCCGATTCGCCTTACGTGAACTTCCTGGTGGCTCGTCCAGACAACAAGGACAGCGTCGCCATCCAGAAACTGGCCAAGGCTCTGACCAGCCCGGAAGTGAAAGCGTTTATCGACAAGAAATACAGCGGCGCGGTACTGCCGGCGTTCTGATCGATGGAGTAACGAACCTCTTCAAGGTTTCAAACGCCGACGGCTTTCGATAGCGTCGGCGTGATCGCGGGCTTCTGTAGGAGCGAAGCTTGCTCGCGAAGGCGTCCTCCCAGACAGACGGAGTCGCCTGCTTCGCGAGCAAGCTTCGCTCCTACAGGAGGCTTGGGGCTTAGGCCACCCTGGCCTTCAGCGCCTTGCGCAACGCCACCAGCAATTTCACGATTTCCTGCGGATCCAGCCGCTGTGGCACGTTTATGTCAGCCATTTTTCTCTTCCTTGTGATGGTTCGGCTGGGGGGAGTCTGGCCAAAAGCTGCTCGTCCTTGTAGGGGTATTTTGAAAAAAGGAGCCTTCCTACAGCGCAAAGAAAAATAGTCGTCCTCCACTGCCGCCGCAAATCCGCAGATAGTTTTTTGCGTGATATCAATATGCTTTAACGGTATTTAAATTCTTCTTTTTATACCTTTAAAGTCGGTGCCTGCCGGGTAATTATCCACTGCCCATGGACTGCGCCACCGTCGCTTACCGAGCGGCGTACAGGATGTGCAATGACTTTCGATTACGCGTTTATCCTCAGCACCCTTCCGGCGTTTCTCAAAGCCGTGGGCGTGACGCTGCAGGTCGGCTTTATCGCCATAGGCACTTCGTTGCTGGTGGCGCTGATCAACGCGACGATTCTTGTGTTTCGCACGCCTTACTTGCAGCGCCTGGTCGGGCTGTACGTCGAGCTGGCGCGCAACACCCCACTGCTGATCCAGTTGTTCTTCGTCTACTTCGCCTTGCCGGCGCTGGGCATCAAAGTTTCGGGTTTCGCGGCAGCGATCATCACCATGACTTTCCTCGGCGGCGCCTACCTCACCGAAGTCCTGCGCGCCGGCGTGGATGCGGTGCCCCAAGCGCAACTCGAGTCCGGCCGCTCCATTGGCCTGTCCCACGGGCAATTGCTGCGCTATGTGATCCTGCCGCAAGCCGGCATTCTCAGCCTGCCGTCGCTGTTCGCCAATTTCATTTTCCTGCTCAAGGAAACCACCGTGGTCTCGGCGGTGGCGGTGCCGGAGATTCTCTACACCACCAAGAGCTACATCGCGCTCTATTACAAAACCTACGAAATGCTCGCCGTGCTGACGCTGATTTGTGTGCTGCTGTTTTTGCCGTTGTCGCTGCTGCTCAGTCGTCTGGAAAGGAGGCTCCAGCATGGCCAGTTCGGGTCTTGATTTGCTCATGGTGTCGTTGCCACAACTGGGCAAGGGCGCTGCGCAAACCCTGTCGATCTCTTTTCTGAGCATCGTCATCAGCACAGTGGGCGGCGTGCTCTACGGCGTATTGCGCACCCTGAATTCGAAATGGCTGAACGCGATTCTGCGGGTCTATCTGGAACTGTTCCGGGCAATCCCGGTGCTGGTCTGGCTGTATTTGCTGTTCTTCGGCCTGCCGATTTTTTTCGGCCTGAGCATTCCGAGTTTCTGGTGCGCGGTGCTGGTGTTGTCGCTATGGGGCGCCAGCGAAGTCGGTGAAGTGGTGCGCGGTGCGTTGCATTCATTGCCACGCGGGCAGCGTGAGGCGGGGTTGTCGATCGGTTTGGACGGTCCGCAACTCTACGGCTACGTGTTGTTGCCTCAAGCGCTGAAACGCATGACGCCGCCGACCATCAACGTTTACACGCGCATCATCAAGACCAGCTCCCTGGCGGTGCTGATCGGCGTGGTGGACGTGATCAAGGTCGGCCAACAGATCATCGAGCGCACCTACGAATCAGTGCTGATCTACGGCGCGCTGTTTCTGTTTTTCTTTTTCATCTGCTACCCGCTGTCGGCCGCCTCGCGTGTGCTGGAGCGGCGCTGGACGCAAGCATGAGTGCATTGATCGAGTTCAAGGGTTTCAACAAGTTTTTCGGCGAGCAACAGGTGCTCGACGGCATTGATCTGAAGGTGAAGCCGGGCGAAGTGATCGTCATCCTCGGCCCCAGCGGCTGTGGTAAAAGCACTTTGCTGCGCTGCCTCAACGGACTGGAAATCGCTCACAGCGGCCGCTTGAATTTTGCCGGGCGCGAGTTGCTGAATAAGGGCACTAACTGGCGCGAAGTGCGTCAGCAGATCGGCATGGTGTTCCAGAGTTACCACCTGTTCCCGCACATGAGTGTGCTCGACAATCTGTTGCTAGGCCCGCTCAAGGTGCAGAAGCGCGAACGCCGTGAAGCCCGCGTTCAGGCTGAAGCGCTGCTTGAGCGTGTCGGTCTGCTGGACAAGCGCGATGCCTTCCCGCGCCAGCTCTCCGGCGGCCAGCAGCAACGCATCGCCATCGTCCGTTCGCTGTGTATGAACCCCAAGGTCATGCTCTTCGACGAAGTCACCGCCGCCCTCGATCCGGAGATGGTCAAGGAAGTGCTCGAGGTGATTCAAGGCCTGGCCCGCGAAGGCATGACGCTGCTGATCGTCACTCACGAAATGGCCTTCGCCCGCGCCGTCGCCGACCGCATTGTGTTCATGGATGCCGGGCGCATTCTTGAGCAAAACCCACCCGAGATTTTCTTTACGAACCCGCAAACCGCACGAGCGCAGCAGTTCCTGGAGAAGTTCTCCTACGTCGCCGCACTACCCAAAACGACTCAAACAAAGGAATTGGAACTGCCATGAAAACTGCCAAGTCTTCTCTGCTGCTACTCCCGCTGTTCGGCCTGGCGCTACTGGCCGGCTGCAACAAAACCGAAGAACCGACGAAGCCGAAAGTCGCAAGCGTCAGCACCGCACCGGCCGGTTATCTGGAAAAAATCAAAGCCCGGGACAAGCTGATCGTCGGCGTCTTCACCGACAAACCGCCGTTCGGTTTTGTCGATGAGGCCGGGCGCTACGTGGGGTTTGATACTGACATCGGTCGCCAATTCGCCAAGGATCTGTTGGGCGATGAGAACAAAGTGGAATTCGTTGCGGTGGAGCCGGCGAGCCGGATTCCATTCCTGCAAAGCGACAAGGTCGACCTGATCCTGGCCAACATGACCGTCACCCCGGAGCGCAAGGAGGCGGTGGACTTCACCAACCCGAATCTCAAGGTTGCGGTGCAAGCGTTGGTGCCGCAGGCGAGTTCGGTGAAGAGCCTCGATGACCTGGCGACCCGCACCACCATCGTGACCACGGGCACCACCGCAGATATCTGGCTGACCAAGAACCATCCGGACTGGAAACTGCTGAAGTTCGAGAAAAACTCCGAGTCTTTGCAAGCCCTGACCAATGGTCGCGGCGACGCTTATGCGCAGGACAATCTTGTGCTGTTCAGCTGGGCCAAACAGAACCCGGGCTACCGCGTGCTAGAGGAAAAACTGGGTGCAGAAGCACCGATAGCGCCAGCGGTAAAGAAGGGCAACATCGAACTGCGTGATTGGGTGAATGTGGAGCTGGCGAAGTTGGGCGAGGAGAAGTTTTTGCTCAAACTGTACGACCAATATGTGCGTAAAGAATTGAGCGATGACACCAAGCCTGAGAGCGTGATTGTCGAGGGTGGGAAGTGGCAGGGGTGAGTCTCTGACCTTCGGCGATGATCGTTCCCACGCAGAGCGTGGGAACGATCATCAGGCACCCTCTAATCCTGCCAATACCACGCCGGCTCATCCAGCATCCGCTGCCCGACCATCCCGGTCTGGCCGAAATTCTTCTCCAGCACAATGCAATTGCATTCCGGGTCCTGCTGCAACGCCGAGATCAAGCGCCGCGCATGGGACACCACCCACACCTGACACTGTTCGGACGCTCGAATGATCAATCGCGCCAGCGCTGGCAGCAGGTCCGGATGCAGACTGGTTTCCGGTTCGTTCAACACCATCAACGTTGGCGGGCGAGGGGTCAGCAATGCCGCGACCAGCAGTAGATAGCGCAATGTCCCGTCCGACAACTCGGCGGCGGACAACGGTCGCAATAACCCTTCCTGATAAAACTCGATCGCAAACCGTCCACCTTGCAGCGATTCGATGTTCAGTCGCGCGCCGGGAAAGGCATCGCTGATAGCCGCCTGCAAGGCTTCGGGATCGCCGATTTCGATGATGGTCTGCAAGGCTGCCGCCAGGTCGCGACCGTCGTGGTGCAGCACCGGCGTGCGGGTGCCCAGTTGCGGTTGGCGAACCGGTGCATCGGCGTCACTGCGAAAGTGATCGTAGAAGCGCCAGCGACGGATGAACTCGCGTAATTCCAGAACCTCCGGCGAAGAACGCAAACTGCCGACCTGATCGAACAGGCTGTCAAAATTCGGCGTGTGCTGGGCCAGTACATCCCAGCTGCGATTGGCTCGGGCACGAATCATCGGGCCGTCGCGATCCACCAGCAGGCTGGCCGGCCGATAAATCGGCCCGGCCCAGACGCATTCACGCTTGATTTGCGGGTCGAGGTTGAAGCGTGACGGAATAGGTGAACTGTGTTCGGGCAGCATGAAGTGGCCGTTGGAGTCGGGCAGCCCGAGGCTGATCGAATAGCTGAAATCCTCACCGGCAAACCCCAGTCGCAGGCGTTTGACGCCGTGTCGCACGGTCGCCTCGACCGGGACTTCACCATTGCGCATCCGTCGGCTGATATTTTCAGGCCCGGCCCAGAACGTCGAATCCAGCCCACCCTCACGGGCCAACGCATTGACCACCCCGCCCTGAGCGGTTTCCGCCAGCAGGCGCAAGGCGCGGTAGAGGTTGGATTTGCCGCTGCCGTTGGGACCGGTGATCAGGTTCAACCGACCCAGCGGAATCACCAATTTATTGATCGAACGGTAATTGGCCACCGCGAGAGTTTTGAGCATGAGTTCCTCATTGATCGTTCCCACGCTCCGCGTGGGAATGCATCCCGTGACGCTCCGCGTCACAGTGGACGCAGAGCGTCCATGGCGGCGTTCCCACGCAGAGCATGGGAACGATCAATGGAGTATAAGGATCGCTCGTGCAGACGTGGAACCCTGATCTAAGCTCTCAGTCGTATCGTCACTGGCACGTTCGTACAACGCAAAGGAGTCTGCATGGCGGGTCCCGGATTGAAATTAATGGTTGGCCTGAGCCTTGTCGCAATGCTGACCGCCTGTGGCGATAAAAAACCGGTCGAGAAAGACCGCCCGCGAGTCTTCGTGCAAGAGGTCAAGCCATCGGATTACGCCGCCGCGGTGACACTCACCGGCGACGTCCAGGCCCGAGTACAAACCGAATTGTCGTTCCGCGTGGGCGGCAAGATCATCCAGCGTATGGTCGATGTCGGTGACCGGGTTTCGGCCAAACAAGTGCTGGCCAAACTCGATCCGAAAGACCTGCAAACCAATGTCGACTCGGCCCAGGCTCAGGTCGTGGCCGAACAGGCCCGGGTCAAACAAACCGCCGCCGCCTTCGTTCGCCAGCAAAAACTCCTGCCCAAGGGCTACACCAGCCAGAGCGAATACGACGCCGCCCAAGCCGCCTTGCGCAGCAGTCAGAGCGCCCTGGCCGCTGCTCAAGCGCAGTTGGCCAACGCCCGTGATCAACTGAGCTACACCGCATTGATTGCCGATGCGCCGGGTGTAATTACCGCGCGCCAGGCCGAAGTCGGCCAAGTGGTGCAAGCCACGGTGCCGATTTTCAGCCTGGCCCGGGACGGCGAGCGTGACGCGGTGTTCAACGTTTATGAATCGCTGCTGGCCGAGCCGCCGTCCGATAGATCGATTGTGGTCAGCCTGCTCGACAACCCGAAGATCAAAACCACGGGCACCGTTCGGGAAGTCACGCCGGCAGTGTCCGCGCAGACCGGCACGGTGCAAGTCAAAGTCACTCTGGACAGTCTTCCCGAGGGCATGCAACTCGGTTCGGTGGTGAGCGCCACCGCCAAGCCAGTCGGCAAAACCGCGGTGGAGCTGCCTTGGTCGGCCCTGACCAAAAACCTCAGTGACCCGGCCGTGTGGCTGGTGGATGCCGAGGGCAAGGCGCAGTTGCATACGGTCACCGTCGGCCGTTATCTGACCGGCAAAGTCATCGTCAGCGCCGGCCTCAACGGCGGCGAAAAAGTCGTCACCGCAGGCGGCCAATTACTGCATCCGGGCGTGCGGGTGGAGATCGTCGAAAACACCTATAAGACGCCAATGACAGGAGCTCAGCCATGAAGCGCCTGTTGCTGTTGTCCGCCGCTGCACTACTGCTCGCCTGCTCCAAAGAGGAAGCGCCGCCAGAACCGGTTCGGCCGGTATTGTCCGTGGAGGTGAAAGCGCTCAATCAAGAAGACCTCGGCCGGTTCGCCGGCAGCATTCAGGCCCGTTATGAAAGCAACGTCGGTTTCCGGGTGCCGGGGCGTATCGCCAGCCGTAACGTCGATGTCGGCGCCGAAGTCCAGAAGGGCGCATTACTCGCCACCCTCGACCCCTCCGATCAGCAGAACCAGTTGCGTTCGGCCCAAGGTGATTTGGCACGGGTGCAGGCGCAGCTCATCAACGCTCAGGCTAACGCTCGGCGTCAGCAGGAACTGTTCAATCGCGGGGTTGGCGCGCAGGCGCAGCTCGACATCGCCCAGACCGATCTGAAAACCACCCAGGCCTCTCTCGATCAAGCCAGGGCCGCAGTTGAACAGGCGAAGGACCAACTCAACTACGTCGAGCTGCGCACCGATCACAAAGCCATTGTCACCGCGTGGAGCGCCGAAGCCGGGCAAGTGGTCACGGCCGGCCAGCAAGTGGTGACCCTGGCGCAGCCGGACATCAAGGAAGCGGTGATCGACTTGCCCGACACCCTGGTCGATCGGTTGCCGGCCGATGTGGTGTTCCAGGTCGCCTCGCAACTGGACCCGAGCATCACCAGCACTGCCATCGTGCGCGAAATCGAACCCCAGGCCCAAAGCGCAACCCGTACCCGTCGCGCCCGCCTCAGCCTGACCGAAACGCCGCCGGGCTTTCGCCTTGGCACAGCGATCAGTGTGACCCTCAGCTCCGCGATCAAACCACGCCTCGAACTGCCGGTGAGCGCGCTGCAAGAGGTCGATGGAAAACTGCGGATCTGGGTCGTCGATCCGCAGACGCAAACCGTTTCTCCACGGGACGTCAGCCTGATCAGCCGGACCGATGCCACGGTGGTCCTGGCCAACGGCGTGAAGTCCGGCGAGCGGGTGGTCAGCGCGGGTGTGAACAGCCTCAAACCGGGGCAGAAAGTGAAAATTGACGAGGACAGCCCGCAATGAAAGGGAGTTTCAACTTATCCGAATGGGCCCTCAAGCATCAGTCGTTTGTCTGGTATTTGATGTTCGTCGCGCTGCTGATGGGCGTGTTTTCGTACCTGAACCTGGGGCGCGAAGAAGACCCCTCGTTCACCATCAAAACCATGGTGATCCAGACCCGCTGGCCCGGCGCGACCCAGGAAGAAACCCTCAAGCAAGTCACTGACCGGATCGAGAAAAAACTCGAAGAGCTCGACTCGCTTGATTACGTGAAAAGCTACACCCGCCCCGGAGAATCGACGGTTTTCGTTAACCTGCTCGACACCACCAGCGCCAAGGACATCCCGCAGATCTGGTACCAGGTGCGCAAGAAGATCAACGACATTCGCGGCGAGTTCCCGCAGGGCCTGCAAGGGCCGGGCTTTAACGATGAGTTCGGCGATGTGTTCGGTTCGGTGTATGCCTTTACCTCCGACGGCCTGTCGATGCGTCAGTTGCGCGATTACGTGGAACAGGTGCGTGCCGAAATCCGCGAAGTCCCGGGGCTGGGCAAGGTCGAGATGGTCGGCGAGCAGGATGAAGTCCTTTACCTGAACTTCTCCCCCCGCAAACTGGCCGCCCTCGGCATTGATCGGCGCGAGGTGGTGCAGACCCTGCAATCGCAGAACGCTGTGACCCCGGCCGGGGTGATCGAGGCTGGTCCAGAGCGGATTTCGGTGCGGACCTCGGGGCAGTTTGCCTCTGAAAAAGATCTGGCCAACGTTAACCTGAAGCTCAACGACCGCTTCTACCGACTGGCCGACATCGCCAACATCAGCCGTGGCTACGTCGATCCGTCGACCCCGGAGTTTCGCTTTAACGGTCAGCCAGCCATCGGCCTGGCGATCGCCATGAAAAAGGGCGGCAACATTCAGGACTTCGGCAAGGCGCTGCACCTGCGTATGGATGAGCTGACGGCGGACCTGCCGGTGGGCGTCGGTGTACACACCGTTTCCGACCAGGCTGTAGTGGTGGAAGAAGCCGTCGGCGGCTTCACCAGTGCGTTGTTCGAAGCGGTGGTGATCGTGCTGATCGTCAGCTTCGTCAGTCTCGGTGTGCGCGCCGGGCTGGTGGTGGCGTGTTCGATTCCGTTGGTGCTGGCGATGGTCTTCCTCTTCATGGAATACAGTGGCATCACCATGCAGCGGATTTCCCTTGGTGCGCTGATCATCGCCCTCGGTCTGCTGGTGGACGACGCGATGATCACGGTCGAGATGATGGTCACGCGCCTGGAAATGGGCGAAACCAAAGAGCAGGCGGCGACTTTCGCCTACACCTCGACGGCATTCCCGATGCTCACCGGCACGTTGGTCACCGTCGCCGGTTTCGTGCCGATCGGCTTGAACGCAAGCTCTGCCGGTGAGTACACCTTCACGCTGTTCGCGGTGATCGCGGTGGCCATGCTGGTGTCATGGATCGTCGCCGTGTTGTTCGCCCCGGTGCTCGGTGTGCACATTCTGAGCGCCAAGGTGAAGCCTCACGACGCAGAGCCGGGGCGCATCGGTCGGGCGTTCAATGGCGGCCTGCTTTGGGCGATGCGCAATCGCTGGTGGGCCATCGGCATCACCGTGGCGCTGTTTGTGCTCTCGGTGTTTTCCATGCAGTTCGTGCAGAACCAGTTCTTCCCGTCCTCGGACCGTCCGGAAATCCTTGTCGACCTGAACCTGCCGCAAAACGCCTCGATTGCTGAAACCCGCATGATCGTGGATAAGTTCGAAGCGACGCTCAAGGGCGACCCGGACATCGTGCGCTGGAGCACCTACATCGGCGAGGGCGCGATCCGTTTCTATCTGCCCCTCGACCAGCAATTGCAGAACCCGTACTACGCGCAACTGGTGATCGTCAGCAAAGGCAAGTCACGCCCAGCCTTGACTGCTCGTCTGCAAAAACGCCTGCGTGAAGAGTTCGTCGGTGTCGGCAGTTACGTCCAGGCTCTGGAAATGGGCCCGCCGGTGGGGCGGCCGATTCAGTATCGGGTCAGCGGCAAAGACATCGATCAGGTGCGCAAACACGCTATCGCCCTGGCCACCGAACTGGATAAGAACTCGCACATCGGCGAGATCATTTACGACTGGAACGAGCCGGGCAAAGTGCTGCGCATCGACATCGCCCAGGACAAGGCACGGCAACTTGGGTTGTCGTCGGAAGACATGGCGAACCTGATGAACAGCATCGTCGTCGGCTCGCCGGTGACGCAGGTCGATGACGATATCTACCTGATCGACGTGGTCGGCCGCGCTGAAGATGCTGAGCGCGGTAGCCCGGAAACGCTGCAAAACCTGCAGATCGTCACCCCCGGCGGCACGTCGATTCCGCTGCTGGCGTTTGCCACGGTGCGGTATGAGCTCGAGCAGCCGCTGGTGTGGCGTCGCGATCGCAAACCGACCATCACCATCAAGGCCGCGGTGCGCGATGAGATTCAGCCGACCGACCTGGTGAAACAGTTGCAACCGGACATCGACAAATTCGCCGCCGGTTTGCCGGTGGGCTACAAAGTCGCCACCGGCGGTACCGTGGAGGAAAGCGGCAAGGCCCAGGGGCCGATTGCCAAGGTCGTGCCGTTGATGCTGTTTTTGATGGCGACCTTCCTGATGATCCAGTTGCACAGCGTTCAGAAACTGTTCCTGGTGGCCAGCGTCGCGCCACTCGGGTTGATCGGCGTGGTACTGGCGTTGATCCCGACGGGCACGCCCATGGGCTTCGTGGCGATCCTCGGGATTCTGGCGTTGATCGGGATCATCATCCGCAACTCGGTGATTCTGGTGACTCAGATCGACTCTTTCGAGAAGAATGGCTACACACCGTGGGATGCGGTGGTGCAGGCCACGGAACATCGGCGCCGACCGATTTTGTTGACGGCGGCGGCGGCGAGCCTGGGGATGATCCCGATTGCCCGGGAAGTGTTCTGGGGGCCGATGGCCTACGCGATGATTGGCGGGATTATCATCGCGACGTTGCTGACGCTGCTGTTTTTACCGGCGCTGTATGTGGCCTGGTACAAAATCCGCGAACCGAAGTCTGCCTAATGATCGTTCCCATGCTCCGCGTGGGAATGCAGCCAGTGACGCTCTGCGTCACAGCCACAGGGGCGCAGAGCGTCCCGAGAGGCATTCCCACGCAGAGCATGGGAACGATCAGTTGGCTCGACGCCAAACACTCGCCAACCAAGGCTGCTGCTCCCGCGGCAGCGCCGCCGGCCGGTAGTAATGCTCAAGCTCCACAAATCCTGCCTCGGTCAGCATTTCCTGCCAGGCCTGAAGATCGTAATACGCCCCATAACGCGGCCCGTTCCAGCCTTCCTGATTCTCGCCTCGCGGATTGGAGCTGAACAACACCCCACCCGGCTTCAACGCCTCGCGCAGCTGCTTCAACACCCGAGGCAATTCCTGACTCGGCACATGAAACAGCACCGCATTGGCAAAAATCCCGTCAAACCGCTCGGCCGGCAGGTCGAGTTTCAGAAAGTCCTGCTGCCAGACTTCACAACCACTGTCCTCCCGCGCCATTTGCGCAAGCTTTTCCGAGCCGTCGAGGCCGACGGCGGTGTGGCCCAGGCGCGTGAAGGTTTTCAGGTCACGGCCAGGGCCGCAGCCGAAGTCGAGAAGGGTGAACGGCGCCTCACCCTGAATATGCCGCAGCAGGGCATCGATGTTCTGGCTGACATCGTGATCGCGAGTGCCTTCGCGGAAGTCTTCGGCCACCGCGTTGTAATGGCCCAGCGTGGTGGAGGTGATCTGCTCCAGATCGGCGGGAGTCTGTTTCATGGTCGGCTGCGCAGGCAATGGGGATTCGCCGAATATACGCCATGACGCCGGGGGCTGCTGCGCAGCCATTCGCGGACAAGCCTCGCTCCTACAGGGGGCCAGTGATCGCCAGAACCACATAACTCCTGTAGGAGCGAGGCTTGCCCGCGAAGGCAATATCACTGACGACCAATGACTCAGGCCAGATTCAGCTTTGCTTCATCCCCAGACATTCAATGGACCGATCAACCATCGCCTTGGCAATCTCCAGCAAATGCCAAACGGAAAACACCAATGCCCGATCGGCCCCCTTGAGCTGATCGCCACACTGATACGCCGTGACCGAGGCGCAGCGCAGCAGATCGGCGACGTAAAGCTGGGTATCCTCGAAGCTCACGTCTTTGCTGACGTTGTAGAAGCGAAATTCGTCGGGCGGTGAGGGCTGATCGCCGGTGAGGTAGAAATCAATCGCACGGTAGAGCGCCGATCGATCCCTGAGCGGATCTTCAGTGGCGGTTTCGTTGGTGGGGTTTTCGGGAGGTGGATCGGGTACGGATTTTTTCATTGGTAAAACTCCTGGAATTAATTGGAGCCAACCGTTATCGCGACTAAACGAATAGGGGTGGCGGCTGCACGCAGGTTAGTCGACCGGTCTCCAGGCAACACCGGCGCACCCGAGGGTGCCCTGCGCACAGCCACCATAACTTTCAGGTAATGAACACCTGGAATGAGGTAGCGCTGTGCGCCTGGAAAGATCCGGGCGACTAAACCCGATCACTGATGAGCAGTGACGGACCGAGACTAGCCACGGAATTTGGCAGGCGCAAGCGAGCGGAATGATCTAGGAAATGTCCTGCAAAAGAAAGGGATCGGGCCTGCTGGCACTCTGATTTTCTTGTGCGAAAACTTCCCTTTGAGCGGTGAATTTGATGACGCCAAGATCGCAGCCTTCGGCAGCTCCTACAGGGACCGTGCCCGACGCAAATTCCTTGTTAACGCCACACCCTGTAGGAGCTGCCGAAGGCTGCGATCTTTTGATCTTCACTCAACGTTTATTCAACCCCCGCGCCAAGCGATCCCCGCCTAGCTGAATCACCGCCACTAACACCACCAGCAACACAATCACCGTCAACATGATCTGGCTATCAAACCGCTGATACCCATATCGATAAGCGATGTCCCCCAACCCACCGGCCCCAATCGCCCCGGCCATGGCCGAGGAGTTGATCATCGTCACCAACGTAATCGTAAACCCACCGACAATCCCCGGCAGTGCTTCAGGTAGCAGCACATGCCAGACGATATGCCCGCGTCGGCAGCCCATGGCTTGCGCGGCTTCGATCAATCCATGGTCGACTTCCCGCAGGCTGACTTCAGCAATCCGCGCAAAGAACGGCGTGGCCGCAATGGTCAGCGGCACCACGGCAGCCCACACGCCATACGTGGTGCCGACGATCAGCCGGGTAAACGGTATCAACGCCACCATCAATATCAAAAACGGAATCGAGCGAAACAGGTTCACGAACGCGCCCAATGCGCGGTTCAGCGCCGGGGCTTCGTAGATTCCGCCCTTGGAACTGGTGACCAGAATCACCGCCAATGGAATGCCCGCCAGCAGTGCAATCAACGACGACACACCCACCATCAAAAACGTGTCGATAAAACCCTGAAGCAACCGATCAAACCACATAACCCAGCACCTCCACCTGTTGCGCCCAGTGGCCGGCGCGCTGATGCAATTCCTCGGCACCGAGGGACGAGCCGGTCACCGCCAGCAGCAATTGCCCGAGCGCATGCCCCTGAATCCGTTCCACGCCCCCTTGCAGCAAGCGCACGCGACCACCGAGGGCGCTGAACAGCGCCGCCAGGTCTGGCTCGTCGCTCGCGCTGCCGGTGAATTGCAAACGCAACACCACAGCGGCGTCCGAAGACTGCGGCTGTGCTCGCAAGCGGCTTTGCAGTTCTTCCGGCAGACCGTGTTGCAGCGGCGCGAGCAAGGTCTTGCTGACTTCATGTTGCGGGTTGCCGAATACTTCCCAGACCGGCCCTTGCTCGACGATTCGCCCGTGCTCCAGCACCACCACTCGATCACAGATATCGCGGATCACCGCCATCTCGTGGGTGATCAGCACAATGGTCAGGCCCAGGCGCTGATTGATCTCGCGCAGCAGGCCGAGGATCGATTGCGTGGTCTCCGGATCCAGCGCCGAAGTCGCCTCGTCACACAGCAGAATCTCCGGGTCATGCACCAGCGCGCGGGCGATGCCGACGCGCTGTTTCTGCCCGCCGGAAAGTTGCGCCGGGTAGGCTTTGTGCTTCTCCTGCAGGCCGACCAGTTCCAGCAGTTCGCGGACTTTGCGCTCGCGCTGCTCCTTGGGCACACCGGCGACTTTCAGCGGCAATTCGACGTTCTGCCATACCGTCTTGGCCGACATCAGATTGAAGTGCTGGAAGATCATGCCGATCCGCCGCCGCAGCGCCACCAAGCGGTCTTCATCGAACTCGCCGATGTCCACCTGATCGATCAGCACCCGCCCGCTGCTCGGTTGTTCGAGGCGGTTGATGGTGCGTATCAGCGACGACTTGCCAGCACCGCTGCGACCGATGATGCCGAACACTTCGCCGCGCTGGATTGCCAGGTCGATGCCGTGCAGGGCCGCCACCGGACCTTGCTGGCCGTTGTAGGTTTTACCCAGGCCGATGAAGCGCACGTGGGCGCGATTCAGGTCTGGGTGCAGTTCGGTTTGTGTGGCGTTATGTGGCTCCGGAAGTTCCAGTCGCCGTTGGATAGCGGCCGTCATCCTCAGCTTTCCCAACCGGCTTGATAGAGCTTGCCGTGAGCTTTATCCAGCGCCGCACGAACGGCTGGCGAATGTTGGTAGATGTCGACGAATTTGATCAGGCGTGGGTCGGTTTTGCTTTTCGCCTGGATCACGAACTGGATCACGTATTCCTTGTGATCGAGGCCATCGAACAGCAGTGCGGAACTGGCATCGAAGGTCTTCGACAGGCGGATGTAGGCCGGGTAACCCTGGACCAGATCGGCGTCGTCGTAGGCGCGCACCAGTTGCACGGCTTCGACCTGAAGGATTTTGATTTTCTTCGGGTTGGCGATGATGTCTTCTTCGGTGGCCTTGTAGCCGACGCCCGGTTTGAGGGTGATCAGCCGGGCCTTGGCCAGCAGTTGCAGGCCGCGACCGCTGTTGATCGGGTCATTGGCGATGGCTACGCTGGCGCCTTCGGGCAACTCGTCGAAGCTTTTGTATTTTTTCGAGTAGAGGCCGACGTTGTTGATGATGCCCGGGGCGAATGGCACCAGGTCAAAACCGGCGGCGGCTTTGGCGTTTTCCAGGAACGGGATGTGCTGGAAATAGTTCACGTCGATGTCACCCGAGGCGAGGCTGACGTTGGGGGCGATCCAGTCGCTGAATTCCACCAGTTCGACTTTCAGGCCTTGTTTGTTGGCTTCTTCGACTGCGGCTTCCAGGGGAATGGCGAAGGCGGCGGTGGTGCCGACTTTCAGTGGCGCGTCGGCGGCGAAGGTGATGGAGCTGAAGAGGCCGAGGGCCAGGGCCAGTGCTTTGACTGGGTGAGAGAGGTAGGTCTTTTTCATGATGGGGTTTCCAGTCAGTGCATAAATTTTTGGTGTTTGGGCGGGCCTCTTCGCGGGCAAGCCTCGCTCCTACAGGGTCAGCGCCGTACCGGATATTTGTGAACGACCGATACCTGTAGGAGCGAGGCTTGCCCGCGAAGCTTTTAACGGCGGAACGCGGAGCCTGTGTGTTGCTCAGGCAAATGCGCCCCTTCGTGAAACAGCTTTTCCCGCAGGCTGCCGTTGTCGTAAGCCGTCTTGTACGACCCTCTGCGTTGCAATTCCGGAATCACCAGTTCAATGAAATCCACGTAGCTTTCCGGGGTGACGATCCGTGTCAGGTTGAAGCCATCCAGCCCGGTTTCGGCGATCCACGATTCCAGCTCATCGGCCACCTGCTGCGGCGAGCCGACCACGGTGATGTAGCGGCCACCGAGGGCGTGTTGCTCCAGCAGTTTGCGGCGGGTCCAGTCGTTGTTTTGCAGGTTCTTGGTGGCGGACTGGATGGCGTTGCTCTTCACGTACTGGATCGGTTCGTCGAGTTCGTACTCGGAAAAGTCGATCCCGGTGGACGCCGAGAAGTGCGCCACACCGGCCTCGGCACTGGCGTAGCTCAGGTACTCAGCGTGCTTCTTCCAGGCCAGCTCTTCTGTCTCACCGACAATCACGTTCAAACCCATGAACACCTTGATGTCCCAAGGATTGCGCCCGGCTTCGACGGCGCTGGCGCGCACCTTGTCCACCTGAACCCGGGTCGCCGGTTTGTTCTGACCGCTGATGAACACGCACTCGGCATGCCGACCGGCGAACAGCAAACCGCGATCGGAACTGCCTGCCTGGAACAGCACCGGCGTGCGTTGTGGCGACGGTTCGCAGAGGTGATAGCCCTCGACCTGATAGAACTCGCCCTTGTGCTCGACCTTGTGCACCTTCTCGGGTTGGGCGTAGATCCGTTGCTCACGGTCGTTGAGCACCGCGCCGTTTTCCCAGCTGCCTTCCCAGAGTTTGTAGAGCACTTGCAGGTATTCATCGGCCTGGTCGTAACGCCGGTCGTGTTCCACCTGTTCGCTCAGGCCCATGGCCTTGGCGGCGCTGTCGAGGTAGCCGGTGACGATGTTCCAGCCGACCCGTCCACGACTCAAATGATCGAGCGTCGACAGGCGTCGGGCGAACAGGTACGGCGGTTCGTAGGTCAGGTTAGAGGTGAGGCCGAAGCCGAGGTTTTTGGTGACGGCGGCCATGGCCGAGACCAGTAGCAAAGGGTCGTTGACCGGCAACTGGATCGACTCTTTGAGCGGGACGTTCACCGAGTTTTGGTAGACGTCGTACACGCCGACGATGTCGGCGATGAACAGACCGTCGAACAATCCGCGTTCCAGCAGCTGTGCCAGTTCAGTCCAGTATTCGATGGTTTTGTATTGGGTCGACGTGTCTCGTGGATGAGTCCACAGGCCATGGTTGATGTGCCCGATGCAATTCATGTTGAAGGCATTGAGCAGGATTTTCTTTTTGGCATCGGCCATCAGATGGTCCCTCGCAATGGAGGGTTTTCATCGTTGAGGTAGTAGTTGCCGACAGCGTGATACTTCCAGCGCACCGGGTCGTGCAGGGTGTGTACCCGTGCGTTGCGCCAGTGGCGATCCAGACCGTGTTCGGCCAGGGTTGCCTGACTGCCGGCCAGTTCGAACAATGTGCTGCCGGCGGCGAGGGAGATTTCGGTGCTGATGGCCCGGGCTTCGGCAACCGCAATTGACGCCGCGGCGACGGTTTCGGCATTGGTATCGGCCTGAGCCTGATCGAGGAATTCGCCGGAGCGTTCCAGCAAGGCTTCGGTGGCGTGCAGGCGAATGCTCAAGTGGCCGAAACTTTTGATGGTCAGCGGGTCTTCGGTGGCTTTGTCGTTGCCGGAATCAATCCACGGCCGGGTCTTGGTGCGCACAAAATGCAGGGCATCTTCGTAAGCGGCGCGGGCGATGCCGGTGTCGATGGCGGCGTGGAGAATCTGCGCCAACGGGCCGACGGTGGTCGGGCGCTCGAACGCGCTTTGAAACGGGATCACGTCCTCGGCGGCAACATAGACATCCTCGAACACCACCGAACCGCTGCCGGTGGTGCGCTGGCCGAAGCCGCTCCAGTCGTCGATCACCGTCAGGCCTTTGCTGTTGCGCGGGACGAAGGCCAGTTGCTGCACGCCGTTTTCGTCCACCACTGATGTCGGGATACGCTGGGCGTAAATGGCGCCGGTGGCGTAGAACTTGCGACCGTTGATGCGGTAGCCGTTACCATCGCGAGTCAGGCTGGTGACGCGATCATGGGCGGTTTTTGTGCCCAGTTCCGCGAGTGCGTTGCCGAAGCGCTGGCCGGCCAACACTTCGGCGCACAGGCGTTTTTTCTGCTCATCGGTGCCGTTCACGCGAAGCACTTCGAGGGCGTAGAAATGGTTCTGGGGAATTTGTCCGAGAGAGCCATCGGCCTGAGCGATCAGCGCGATGACCTTGGCCAGGGTGACGTTGGAAACCCCAGCGCCACCGTATTCTTTTGGCACGCTGATGCCCCAAAGACCCGAACGGGAAAACACTTCCAGTTCCGGGTATGGCAAACGACGTTCGCGATCGCGCAGGGCGCTGTCGCGTTTGAAATCGTCGGCCAGGTCACTGGCGACAATCAGGGCTTGCTCATCGCTGGTGATGACCGCGACGTGGTGAGAAAGAGTCATGGTTGTTAAATCCAGGAATGGCGGGCCGGTAATGCGCCGTTGAGGTGATAGGCGCCGACCGCGTGATATTTCCAGCGCACCGGGTCGTGCAGGGTGTGCACCCGGGCGTTGCGCCAGTGGCGGTCGAGGTTGAATTCGGCGAGGGTGGCGCGGCTGCCGGCCAGTTCGAAGAGCTTTTCGCTGGCCAGCAGCGAGATCTCGGTGGTCAACACTTTGGCTTCAGCCACGGCAATCGAGGCGCGTGCAGCGGACTCGGCGGTGAGCGGCGCGGCGTTGACCTTATCGAGTACTTGTCCGGCCTTGCGCAGTAGCGCTTCGGCGGCGTGCAGTTCGATTTTCAGCTTGCCGATGTCGGCGATCACGTAGAGGTCGTCGCTGGCGCGCTCGACCTTGGCGTCGATCCACGGCCGTGCACGCGTTTTCACGAACTCGATGGCGTCATCGATGGCACCCCGGGCGATGCCGGCGTCGATGGCAGCTTGAATCAATTGCGACACGGCACCCTGAATATTCGGGCTGTCGTTGATCTTCCAGTTATCCACCACCAGCTCGGCGTCGACCCGCACGTTGTTGAGCAAGAGGGTGCCGCTGGCAGTGGTGCGCTGGCCGAACCCCGACCAGTCATCAACGATGCGCAACCCCGGTGTGCCACGGCGGACGAAGGCCAGCACTTGCTTGCCGTCATCGTTCAGCGCCTTGACGGCCACCCAGTGGGCGAACAGAGCGCCGGTGGAATAGAACTTCTGTCCGTTGATGACGAAGCCATCGCCGTCGGCAGTGATCCGTGCCTTGAGCTCCAGGGTGTTTTTGGTCCCGCGCTCTGGTCCCGCATTACCGATGCGCCAGCCTTCGAGCACGCTTTTGAACAGCTGTTTTTTCTGCGGCTCGGTGGCGCTGCCGAGTATCAGGTTGAGAATCCCGAACTGGTTCTGCGGGATCTGCCCCAAAGCCGGGTCGGCCGCGGAAATGATCGCGAATACCGAGGCTAAGGTGACGAATGAAACCTGCGGGCCACCGTACTCTCGCGGGATGGCAATGCTGCCCAGGCCGCTGCGGGTGAACTGTTCGATTTCCGACCACGGCAGCTTGCGCTGCTGGTCACGTTTGGCGGCTTGCAGGCGGGCGACTTGCGCCAGCTCATGGGCAGCCTTGATGGCTTGTGCGTCGTTGCGCAAGACCTGCGCGGGCAACAACAACGGGGCGATGTCCAGATCACTCTGGACGATTGCATCTGCCAGACTGGACATCAGTGCCGCTCCTTGGCTGCACGCAATGCCCTGGCGATTTGCACTGGGGTGATTGTGTTCCGGACCATACCTACCTCACATCTCATGAAAGCGCCGCAAGTTGCGGCGAACGAAAAACACGAATGTCCGGTGGTCCGGTGTATATACCCTAAACGTGTATAAATAATTAATGAACTAACTTTTAGGAATATGCATAGAAGGCGTTATCAGACCTTATGGCCTGCCAAAAAAGGGGGGGGATAACGCATTCTTGTAGCAGCTGGCGAAGCCTGCGTTCGGCTGCGCAGCAGTCGTGAAGTCGGAAATTGCGGTACGTCTGGTAGAGCGCGTCAGCCGGATTAACGACTGCTGCGCAGCCGAACGCAGCCTCGCAGGCTCGACAGCTGCTACGGCCGAACGCAGGCTTCGGGGACCTCATCGGCTGCGGGGCTCAGCGGCTTTAAGCGCTTCTTTCACCGGCACTTTCAGGTAGGGATTGGCACAACCGATCTTCAGTGTGCGTGCCGGCGCCCAGCGCGAGTTGTTACCCACCCGATCGAGGATGCAATAGGTCACTTCCAGTCGAAGATCTTCGCCGGCTTCGAGAATGATCGCCGGTGGCACCCAGACCTGAATCGGCTGACCCACATCGCAAGCCTTGAGCTTGGGCAGGTCCATGCGCACATCGCCCCAGCGCAGGGTGATTTCGTCGTCGGCGGCCATGTTCAGATAAGGCTCGATGGTCAACGGGACACCGCGTTTGACCTGGTTCGGATTGACCCCCTGACGGCGAATGGTCTCAGGGATGAATACGGGCGCCAGGCTCTGGTTTTCCTCATCGCAAAGCAGCAGGCCGCCCGGGCAATCGAGCTTGATCTGTACGCGAGCCGCCGGTGATACCGCCGGCCCCTGGCCGACCTGCATGACCTTGTAATGGACGCGTGCAGAACCATTGGCAATGAAGCTTTCCGGCACCCGCAGGCTCACGGCTTTGCTGTTATGGTCGGACCCCAATAGGCTGGAGGCCACGTAGCAGTTGTTCCAGAACAGCTCGATCAGATCGCCTTCGTCCATGCCGGGGTAGGGCGGCACGTCGATCGTAAGATGAGCGGCCGAGGTGATGTTGATACCGGCCTTGTGGCTTTGCGCCAGGGTCGGGGTTGCAAGTACGGGTTTTTTCGAAGTGCTTGTCATGGGTTTCTCTCCTTGAAGCCTTGCCGCGAAGTCCATTTCTGAAAGATCGAAAGGCGTGAATTACCAAGCAACAAAACGATTAACTGTTTGTGAGTTTCAATAATGATTGAGTGTCTGTTGGGAACTAGATAAGAGTGCGCTCCAGTAAGTGTCAATAGCGCTGGTTGGTTAAAGGTTGGTTCTTTGTTTATTCAGAAATCTCCTACGCAGTGCAGTTAATAAACCACACTGCACTGTCGAATTTAGCCCTATATTTAGGGAGTTTAACGTCCCGGAGGCAGCAACCCGTTGACGAAGAATGGCCAGGAATTTTATGAATTCCAGGCAATATGAATCTGTTGCGGGACATATATATGTACCGCATGAGAGGGCGGGAAGTTATCTATGATGCGCGCGACTAAAATAAGTCGCTGAAGGCTGATACAGGGTCTTAAAGTTCGGGCAAGTGTCACTTCCATCCATGGAAGTTTACAGTTTTCGAGTGGGACAGCACTAAGCGTTATTAAGAAACTTGCTGAGAAACTGCTTGGTCCGTTCCTCTTTCGGATTGGCAAACAGTGCCTTGGCTTCACCTTGTTCGACGATCACACCCTTGTCGAAAAACACCACGCGGTTGGCCACGTCCCGGGCAAAGCCCATTTCGTGGGTGACGATCACCATGGTGCGTTTCTCCTCGGCCAGGCCGCGGATGGTCGCCAACACTTCACCCACCAGTTCCGGGTCCAGCGCCGAGGTCGGTTCATCGAACAGGATCACTTCCGGTTCCATCGCCAACGCTCGGGCAATCGCCACACGCTGTTGCTGACCGCCGGAGAGGCGTCGCGGGTAAGCGTCTTCCTTGCCCGCCAGGCCGACTTTGGCCAATAGCTTTTTACCCAAGGCAACGGCTTCAGCGCGCGGGATCTTTTTCACCACCAACGGGCCTTCGATCACGTTTTCCAGGGCGGTGCGATGGGGGAACAGGTTGAAGTTCTGGAACACAAAACCCACGTGCTGGCGCAAGCGTCGCACCAGGCTCTGTTGCTGGGTCAGGGGGCGGCTGCCATCGATCTCGATGTCGCCGACCTTGATCCGGCCGCTGCTGGGTTCCTCGAGAAAATTCAGGCAACGCAGGAAGGTAGTCTTGCCCGAGCCGCTGGGGCCGATGATCGCCACCACCTCGCCTTCCTTCACCTGCAGATCGATGCCGTTGAGCACCACCTGACCCTTGAACTGCTTTGTCAGTTTTTCCACGACAATCATTGGGTCAGGACTCCTGGTCGTGCCGATTGACCCGCGCTTCCAACTGGTTCTGCAGGTGCGACAGTACAGTCGCCAGAACCCAGTAGATCAGCGCGGCGGCAAGATACATGGTGAAAATTTCGAAGGTACGGGCGGTGATCAGCTGCGCTTGGCGGAACAGTTCCGGCACCTGAATGGTGGCTGCCAGCGCGGTGTCCTTGACCAGCGAGATGAAGCTGTTGCCCAAAGGTGGCAGAGCCGTGCGCGCCGCTTGCGGCAGGATGGCCCGGCGCAGGGTTTGCGCGCGGGTCATGCCGATACTGGCGGCGGCTTCCCACTGGCCGCGCTCGATGGAGCTGATGGCGGCACGCAGGATTTCGCAGGCGTAGGCGGCCATGTTCAGCGAGAAGCCGATCAGGGCCGCCGGCAGCGGATCAAGTTCGATACCCAATTGCGGCAAGCCGTAATAGATCACGAACAGTTGCACCAACAACGGCGTGCCGCGAAAGAACGACACGTAGATGCGGGCGATCCAGCTCACCAGTTTGAAGCGCGACAACCGCATCAATGCCAGGCCGAAGCCCATCAGCAAGCCGAAGAACATTCCGCCCAGGCTCAGGATGACGGTGTAGTACGCGCCCTTGAGCAGAAAGGGCGCGGAGTCCAGCGCGAGTTGGAAAGCTTCTCCCATTATTGAGTGACGTCAGCGCTGAAGTATTTTTCCGACAGCTTTTTCAGCGTACCGTCGGCACGCAGCTTGTCGATGGCTTTGTTCACTGCGGCCAGCAGCTCAGGCTCGCCTTTGCGCAGGGCAATACCGGCTTCCTGGCGGGAGAACGCTTCGCCGGCAGCGGCAGTGTCCTTGGCCTTCCTGGCATATTCCAGCGCGGCCAGGCGGTCGATCAGAATGGCGTCGATGCGACCGACGCGCAGATCCTGGAACTTGGTCGGATCATCTTCGTAGGTGCGGATGTCAGCCTTAGGCACATTCTCTTTCACCCACTGCTCGTAGTTGGTGCCCAGACCTACGCCGACTTTCTTGCCGGCCAGATCGGCGGCGGTCTTGATGGTGTCTTTGTTTTTGGTCAGGGTCAGCGCCTGAATCCCGGAAACGGTGTAAGGCGTGGAGAAGTCGTACTTCTTCTTGCGCTCTTCGGTGATGGTCACCTGGTTGATCACCGCGTCCAGACGCTTGGATTCCAGGGCTGCGAGGATGCCTTCCCATTTGGTCGGCTGCAGTTTGACCTTCACGCCAAGCTCTTTGGCCAAGGCCTCGGAGAACTCGACTTCGAAGCCGCTCAGTTTGCCGGCCTCGTCGACGAAGCTGAACGGTGGATAAGTGCCTTCCAGACCGACGTTGATCACGCCCGCGTCCTTGATTTTTTGCAGTTGCTCACCGGCCACTGCCTGCCCGAGCAGGCCGGCGCTCAGCGCCAGGCCCAGCGAACCCACCAGCAGATTTCGACGTAATGCGGAAAAATTCATGACAAGCCCCTGTGTTTTCTTATGGAAGACGCTTAAGGAAAGTTGGCAAATTCGGGATTTGAACGACTGCGATATCCTGCCCTAAAGCAGCTTATGCGTCTTGCTGCAAATTCGCCTGCGGCGCGACTATAGAATGAGATGTTTAGAATGGAAAATAATAAATATTGATTTTGTTATTCTGTATTTGTATATGACTTTGAGATCGCTTTCGCGGGCAAGCCTCGCTCCTACAGGAGAACGCGGTTTCATGATCGTTCCCACGCGGAGCGTGGGAACGATCATTCAGCGTACGATCAATTACAGAAAGTCTTTATAGGCAAACAACGCCGGAGCCCCACCTGTGTGCAGGAAGATGATCGGGCCGTCATTGAAGCGCTGGCGTCCGATGCCGTCGAGCAAACCGGCCATGGCCTTGCCGGTGTACACCGGATCCAGCAACAACCCTTCCTGACTCGCCAGCAACTTCAGCGCCGACAATGTCCCGGCATTCGGCTCGCCATAACGCGGACCGAAATATTCGTCCCACAGTTCGATTTTGAAATTCGCCGGCAGGCTCACGCCCAGCAGTTCGGCCGTGCGCTCTGCGAGGCCCTCAACTTTCGGTCGTTGAGCTTCATCGCTACGGGAAACGGTCACGCCGATCACTGGCAAATCCGGCAGTGCTTCGCTCAATGCCAACGCCAGGCCACTGTGGGTGCCTGCACTGCCGGACGCCAGAACCACCGCGGCGAATTGCAGCCCGGTGTCCTTGATCTGTTCGGCCAGTTCCAGGCCTGCACGGACATATCCCAAAGCGCCCAATGCATTGGAGCCACCAATCGGCACCAGATACGGCTTCTTGCCGTTGCTGCGCAGACGCCCGGCCAGCGCTTCCAATTGCTCGTCGGCATTGTCGAGGTTTTCCACCAACTCGACCTTGACATCGAACAGGTCCAGCAACAGCCGATTGCCGTTGCCGACATAGTTGCTGTCATCAGTGCCGAGCGGATTTTCCAGCAGGGCCACGCAGCCCAGACCAAGCTTGGCCGCAATGGCGGCAGTCTGGCGCACGTGGTTGGACTGGATCGCGCCAGCAGTGATCAGGGTGTCAGCGCCCTGGGCCAAGGCATCGGCGGCCAGGTATTCGAGTTTGCGCAGCTTGTTGCCGCCCAGTGCCAATGGCGTCAGGTCATCGCGTTTGACGTACACATCGCGGCCCAGCCAGGTCGACAGGCGTTCGAGTTTTTCCAGGGGAGTAGGATGACCGAGCAGGTCGAGGCGGTTAAAGCGGGCAAGCTGTTGTTTGATCATGGGTCCGTACTGGCGGAGGAAGATGTCAGGACTATAGGCACGGGTATTTAGTGGGGCAACTGCCAATCGCTTATAGCCAAAAGTATTGAACACAGCACTATTGGTTCTTAATTCGGCTGCAAGCCGTTGCCGTAAAGTAATCGCGGTTAACGCGGCCAGACAATCCGGCCGCCCGTGAGGAGTTTTTACCGTGAGCGAGCGTTCCAGCCATTGGCAATTGCAGACCATCGTCAGCCAACTGCGTACGGCGCGCGATCAGTGGCGCGCACAAAACGGCCGGGCCAGCGGCGAGCAGGGCGGTCGCGAGTTGCCGTCCCGAGCGGCCATGGCGGACATTCTCGAAGCCTTGTGCGGTGCATTGTTCCCGATGCGCCTGGGCCCGGTGGATTTGCGCGAGGAGAGTGAAGATTTCTACGTCGGTCACACGCTCGACGTCGCACTGAACGCGTTGCTGGCTCAGGCGCGGCTCGAACTGCGTTACGCCGCGCGCCACAGTGCCCAGGCCGACACTGAAGTCGAGGCCAAAACCATTCAGATCATTCAAGACTTCGCCCTCGCTTTGCCGGGGCTGCGCAGCCTGTTGGACACCGACGTGCTGGCGGCCTATCACGGCGACCCGGCGGCGCGCAGTGTCGATGAAGTGTTGCTCTGCTACCCGGGAATTCTGGCGGTGATTCACCATCGCCTGGCTCACCATTTGTACCGCGCCGGGTTGCCGATGCTGGCGCGGATCAGCGCGGAAATCGCCCATTCGGCAACCGGTATCGATATCCATCCGGGCGCGCAGATCGGTCGCAGTTTCTTCATCGATCACGGGACAGGTGTGGTGATCGGCGAGACCGCGATCATTGGCGAGCGCGTGCGGATTTATCAGGCGGTGACTTTGGGCGCCAAACGCTTCCCGGCGGATGAGGACGGCCAGTTGCAGAAGGGCCATCCGCGGCATCCAATCGTCGAGGACGATGTGGTGATCTATGCCGGCGCGACGATTCTGGGGCGCATCACCATCGGCAAGGGTTCGACCATCGGCGGCAACGTCTGGCTGACCCGCAGCGTGCCGGCGGGGTGCAATCTGACCCAGGCGAATCTGCAGCATGATGATGGGACGCAGAAGTAAGTAAGTCCCTCACCTGACCGTTCCCACGCTCCGCGTGGGAATGCCTCACTGGACGCTCCGCGTCCGCTCTTGATGTGACGCAGAGCGTGGGAACGATCATCCTCCAAACCCCGCGTCATACCCTTCCTTGAGCTAGCGTAGAAAAGCTACCGCCGAGCCCTGCGATTAGTCCTTAGCCCCCTATCCATGTTTAACTTGAACGTTCATTCAAGTTAAACCGGTGGTTCGCCGCCCGCTCACAACAGGAGGTTTGCCTTTGCTGAGTCCGTTTTTTACAGCCACGTTTCCCCCCCTCGAGGTGCACCTTTCATGAGTGCATCGTCCATCCCCGCAAGCGGCCTGGTCCGCATGAATCCGCCGGTTTTTTATTTCGCGGCGACCTTCATTCTGTTGTTCGCCGTCGTGGTCATGGCGATGCCCGAACAGGCCGGTGCCTGGCTGTTGCAAGCGCAGAACTGGGCGGCCAATACGGTCGGCTGGTACTACATGCTCGCGATGACGCTGTATCTGGTCTTCGTGGTGGTCACCGCCTTGTCTGGCTACGGCAAGATCAAGCTCGGTGCCGACCACGACGAGCCCGAATTCAGCTACCTGTCCTGGGCCGGCATGCTGTTCGCCGCCGGGATCAGCATCACGCTGTTTTTCTTTTGCGTGTCCGAACCGCTGACGCACTTGGCGCAACCGCCGCAAGGCGAGGCCGGCACGGCGGATGCGGCACGTCAGGCGATGCAGATTCTGTTTCTGCACTGGGGCCTGCACGGTTGGGGCGTGTTCGCTTTTGTCGGCATGGCGCTGGCCTATTTCGCCTATCGACATAACCTGCCGCTGGCCCTGCGTTCGGCGCTGTACCCGCTGATCGGCAAGCGCATCAACGGCCCGATCGGCTACGCGGTGGACGGCTTCGGCATCATCGCTACGGTATTCGGCCTCGGCGCGGATATGGGCTTTGGCGTGTTGCACCTCAATTCGGGCCTGGACTACCTGTTTGGCATCGCCCACACCCAGTGGGTTCAGGTCGGCCTGATCACGCTGATGATGGGCGCGGCGATCATCGTCGCGGTGTCCGGCGTCGATAAAGGCGTGCGAGTGATGTCCGACATCAACATGCTACTGGCCTGTGCGCTGCTGCTGTTTGTATTGTTCGCTGGCCCCACCCAGCACTTGCTCAATACGCTGATCCAGAACCTTGGCGATTACCTCGGCGCCTTGCCGATGAAGAGTTTCGACCTCTACGCCTATGACAAAACCAGCGACTGGCTGGGCGGCTGGACGGTGTTTTACTGGGCCTGGTGGATTGCATGGGCACCGTTCGTGGGCCTGTTCATTGCACGGATTTCCCGTGGCCGGACCATCCGCGAATTCGTCTTCGGCGTGCTGCTGATCCCGCTTGGTTTCACCCTGGCGTGGATGTCGATCTTCGGCAACAGCGCCATCGACCAAGTCCTCAACCACGGCATGAGCGCACTCGGCATGTCGGCCATCGACAACCCGTCGATGACCCTGTACCTGCTGCTGGAAACCTACCCGTGGAGCAAAACCGTGATCGCGGTCACGGTGTTCATCAGCTTCGTGTTCTTCGTGACCTCCGCCGACTCGGGCACTGTAGTTTTGTCGACATTGTCCGCCAAGGGCGGTAACCCGGATGAAGACGGGCCGAAATGGCTGCGAGTGTTCTGGGGCGCGATGACGGCGCTGGTGACTAGTGCGCTGCTGTTCTCCGGCAGCATCGATGCGTTGAAGTCAGCAGTGGTGCTGACCTCGTTGCCGTTCTCGATGATTTTGCTGCTGATGATGTGGGGACTGCACAAGGCGTTTTACCTGGAGTCGCAGAAGCAGATCGCGCAACTGCATTCCCTCGCGCCGGTCTCCGGATCGCGGCGCGGCGGTTGGCGTCAGCGTTTGAGTCAGGCGGTGCATTTCCCATCCCGGGATGAGGTCTATCGCTTCCTCGATACGATAGTGCGCCCGGCGATTGAGGACGTGACCGCAGTGTTCGTCGAGAAGGGGCTGCACGTGGTCGCTCAGCCTGATCCGGCCAATGACAATGTCAGCCTGGAGATCGGTCACGGCGAACTGCATCCGTTCATCTATCAGGTGCAGATGCGTGGTTACTTCACGCCGTCGTTCGCCCGTGGCGGCATGGGTTCCAAGCAACTCAACAACCGCCGTTACCACCGGGCCGAGGTGCATTTGAGAGAGGGTAGTCAGGATTACGATCTGGTGGGCTACACCAAGGAGCAGGTCATCAACGACATCCTCGACCAGTACGAGCGGCACATGCAGTTTTTGCATTTGGTGCGTTGATCGAGAACCGCGTCTTTCTAGGTATCAGTACTCAACACCATGAACAGCACCAGCGCCGCCACCGGGACACCGAACACGGCGCTGCCAACCACCAGTTCCGTGCTCAACGGCTGGCCGGCGTTGACCATGCCGACCGCGCCGTTGATCAAGGTCAATGCCAGCCACAGCACAACAAAGCTGTAGGCCAGGATTTGGCGGGGGAAACCGATTTTCTCGCCGATGAACAGCATCAGCGCCAGCAGGACCAGGCCGAAGAAGATGATGATGGTGGTGTGCATGATGCGTTCCTCCCCTTCAGATTTGTGGTGCCTTTGAGGCCGTCTTCGCGGGCAAGCCTCGCTCCTACAGATTTGGGTCGAACACAATCCCGTGACCGACACTGACCCTGTAGGAGCGAGGCTTGCCCGCGAAGGCGTCCTTGCTGATTCACCCCAATACATCGAGCATAGTTAAACCAGCCCACCATTCACCCGCAGGATTTGCCCATTGACCCAAGCCGAATCCGGCCCCACCAGAAACGACACAACACGAGCAATATCCTCCGGCTGACCCAAACGCTCCAGTGGAGGCATTTTGGCGAAATTCTGGATCTGCTCTTCACTCTTTCCGTGCAAAAACAGCTCCGTCCCCACCGGGCCAGGTGCCACTGCGTTGACGGTAATGTTGCGCCCGCGCATTTCCTTGGCGAACACCTGGGTCAGGGATTCCACTGCCGCTTTGCTGGCGATATACACCGCATAGCCCGGCAAGTTAAGACCAACAGTGCTGCTGGAGAAGTTGATGATCCGGCCGCCGCTGTTGAGGCGGGTTGCCGCTTCACGCAAGGTGTTGAAGGTGCCGCGAGCGTGGATGTTGAAGGTCTGGTCGAACAGTTCGTCCGTGTGCTGCGCCAGCGGCATCACTTTGAGGATGCCGGCGTTGTTGATCAGCACATCGACCTTGCCCAATTGTGCTTCAGTCTCGTCGAACAACCGGCGCACGTCGTCGGCATTGGCCACGTCAGCCTTCACCGCTAGGGCCTGATGCCCGGCCTGACGCAACTCCACCACCCGTTTTGATGCTTCAGTGGCGCTGTTGGCGTAGTTGATGGCGACCGCGAAACCTTCGCTGGCGAGTTGTCTGGCGATCACGGCACCGATGCCGCGGGAGGCGCCGGTCACGATGGCAACTTTCGACGTTTGAGTAGTCATGGCGTTGATTCCTTGGAGTGGTTTGAACTGGAACCAGACTCACATGTTTACTCAGGGTGATAAATGCATGAGAGTTGCCTTAACTGTTCAATAATCGCCAACAATCGACCGTCAGGAGACCAGCGTGGATCAAGTCAAAGCGATGAAGGTTTTCGTGCGGATTTACGAGCGCAGCAGCTTCACGCTGGCGGCCGATGACCTGAACCTGCCGCGTGCGACCCTGACTCATACGCTGAATCAATTCGAAGCCTGGCTTGGCACCCGTTTGCTGGAGCGCAGCACGCGCAAGGTGCGTCCTACGCTGGATGGCGAGGCGTACTACTTGCGTTGCGTGCAATTGCTGGCGGAACTGGAAGAGGCCGAACTGGCATTCCGCAGCGTGGCGCCGAAAGGGCGGTTGCGGGTGGATTTGCATGGCACCTTGGCCAAACACTTCGTGATCCCGGCGTTGCCACAGTTCATGGCGCGCTACCCGGACATCGAACTGTCCATCAGCGAGGCCGACCGCTTCGTCGACCTGATCGCCGAAGGCGTTGATTGTGTGTTGCGCGCCGGCACCTTGGGCGACTCGGCACTGATCGGTAAACGTGTCGCCAACCTGCGACAGATCACCTGCGCGAGCCCCGCCTACCTGCGCAAATATGGCGAACCGAAAAACCTCGAAGACCTGAAAAAACACCGCGCTGTGAACTACGTTTCGCGTACCACCGCCAAGTTGTTTCCATTTGAATTCATGGTCGATGGCGAGCTGAAAGAAGTGGCCATCGATGGCGCGTTGTCGGTGTTCGGTGCGGAGATTTATACAGCCTCGGCGATTGCCGGACTGGGCCTGATTCAGTGCCCCCACTACCGAATGGAAACGCTGATTTCCCAAGGGCTGGTGCGGGAAATTCTGGTCGACACACCTCCGCCGCCGATGCCGGTTTCCGTGTTGTATCCCCATAACAAACACATGTCGCCACGGGTTCGGGTGTTTGTGGATTGGTTGGGGGAGGTGTTTGCGGAGGCTCAGTAATTGCCGACCCATCGATCGTTCCCATGCTCCGCGTGGGAATGCCGCCTGGGACGCTCCGCGTTCCGATTCTGAAGGTGACGCGGAGCGTCACGGGATGCATTCCCACGCAGGAGCGTGGGAACGATCACTCTCAGGACCGAAAATCTGTGAAACGTTTCAGCAATTAATCGAGTCCGAGGTTTATCGGCGTTTTCCCAAGCGTATGCTGGGCAACTTGCAAAGCAGTCGATACCACATTCAAGACAGACAAGAGAGGATTCGATGACCTACACCGCTGCCGAAAACCGCTACGATTCCATCCCTTACCGCCGCGTGGGTCGCAGCGGGCTGGTGCTGCCGGCACTGTCCCTGGGCTTGTGGCACAACTTCGGCGACAGCACGCCAATCGATACCCAGCGTTCGTTGCTGCGCACGGCATTCGATCTGGGCATCAACCATTTCGACCTGGCTAACAACTATGGTCCACCGTATGGCAGCGCCGAGATCAACTTCGGTCGTTTGCTGCGTGAAGACTTCAAGCAGTACCGCGACGAGTTGATCATCTCCAGCAAGGCCGGTTGGGATATGTGGGCCGGCCCTTACGGGCAGGGCGGTGGTTCGCGTAAATATGTGCTGGCTAGTCTCGACCAGAGCCTGCAGCGTCTGGGCTTGGACTACGTGGATATCTTCTATTCCCACCGCTTCGACCCGGACACGCCGCTTGAAGAAACTGCCAGCGCACTGGCCACCGCGGTGCAGCAGGGCAAGGCGCTGTACATTGGCATCTCGTCCTATTCCGGGATGAAAACCCGTGAAATCGCCGGGTTGCTGAAAGAGTGGAAAGTGCCGTTGCTAATCCATCAACCGGCTTACAACCTGCTCAATCGCTGGGTGGAAAAGGACCTGCTGGACACCACCGATGAACTCGGCACCGGCGTGATTGCCTTCACGCCATTGGCTCAGGGTCTGTTGACCGACAAGTACCTCAATGGCGTGCCAGCGGATGCGCGGGTCAATCGTCCGGGTGGTGGTTCGTTGCAGGCATCTCACCTGTCCGAAGCCAACATTGCCCATGTGCGGGCGCTCAATGAAATCGCCAAACGTCGCGGTCAGAGCCTGGCGCAACTGGCGTTGGCCTGGACCCTGCGCGACCCACGGGTGACCTCGGCGCTGATTGGCGCGAGCCGGCCGGAGCAGATTATCGAGAACGTCGGGGCGTTGAAGAACCTGAGTTTTAGCGTGGAAGAGTTGGCGGAGATTGACCGGTTTGCCCAGGAGGGTGGGGTCAATCTTTGGGAGAAGCCTTCGACGGCTGAGTAACTCCGTACTGATCGTTCCCACGCTCCGCGTGGGAACGCAGCCCGGGACGCTCCGCGTCCCATCCAGAGCCGAACGCCGAGCGTCCGTTGAGGCATTCCCACGCCGGAGCGTGGGAACGATCGGGCTCACCGGAAAAACGGCACATCCCCCAACACCGTCGCCCGCTGCATCACCCGCCGCGCCGGGCGGTAATCATCCACGGCGTGATGCTGGGTCACGCGATTGTCCCAGAATGCGATGTCGTCTTTCTGCCAGCGCCAACGGATGGTGAACTCCGGCCGTGTGGTGTGGGAGAACAGGAATTTCAGAATCACCTCGCTTTCCGTTTCCGACAGCTCATTGATCTTCGACGTGAACCCTTCATTGACGAACAACGACCGACGCCCGCTCACCGGATGGGTACGAATCACCGGGTGCGACAGCGGTGGATTCTTGCGCCGCGCTTCTTCCCACTGGGCCAGGGCCTCAGGTGTGTTGCCATAGCGCTCCAGCGGGAACGACCGGGTGAAATCGTGAGTAGCGGTTAACCCTTCGAGCAGGCTTTTCATCGGTGCGGACAATGCTTCATACGCCGCAATACCACTGGCCCACAGCGTGTCGCCGCCAAATTCCGGCAGCAGTTTGGCGCTGAGCACCGCGCCCATGGCCGGGGTCGACAGGAAGGTCACGTCGGTGTGCCAGATCGCGTTGTCCCGCACGTCGGTGACGGCGGTGTCGAGGATCAGCACTTCCGGCTGCTCCGGCACGTTTGGGTAGATCGGATGAATATGCAGGTCGCCGAAATAGGCGGCGAATCGCGCTTGCTGTTGCGGCTCGATCGGCTGGTCGCGGAAGAACAGCACTTGATGCTTGAGCAGCGCCTGCTCGATGGCGTCGCGTTGTTCCTGGCTCAGCGGCTGGCTGATGTCGACGCCGCTGATTTGCGCGCCGAGGGCTGAGCTTAAAGGGACAATGGTCGGGTGACTCATGATGGTTCTCTTCAAAAAAGGCTTAGTGAGCCTGGCCGTGCCATGGCACCAGTTTGCGTTGCAGCGCACGCAACCCCATTTCCATGACGAAGGCGATCAGCGCGATCACCAGAATCCCCAACACCACCACATCGGTGACCAGGAACTGCGCGGCTGACTGCACCATAAAGCCCAAACCACTGGTGGCTGCGATCAACTCGGCGGCCACCAGCGTCGACCAACCTACACCCAAACCAATCCGCACGCCGGTCAAAATATCCGGCAAGGCACTGGGCAGAATCACATGCCGAATCAACTGCGCCCGGGTCGCGCCCAGCGACTGCGCGGCACGCAATTTCGCTGGGTCGACGGTGCGCACGCCAGTGGCGGTGGCAATCGCGATCGGAGCGAAGATCGCCAGGTAGATCAACAAGACTTTCGACAACTCACCGATGCCGCACCAGATCACGATCAGCGGCAGATAAGCCAGTGGCGGAATCGGGCGATAGAACTCGATCAGCGGATCGAGAATGCCGCGAGCGATGCGGTTGTGGCCGATGGCGATGCCGACCGGCACGGCGGTCAGCACCGCGAAGCCCAGGCCCAGGCCAATACGGCTGAGGCTCGCGCCCAAATGCTGCCACAACGTCGAATCCATGTAGCCGGTGGTCACCAGCAGCCAGGCTTTTTGCAGCACGGCGGAGGGCGGCGGCAGGAACAGCGGTTCGATCAAACCGGTGGCCGTGACGGCCCACCAGATCGCCAACAACGTGACCAGCGTCAGCACGCTGATCCAGCGCGTGTTCAAATTGCGACGCAGCGGAATTACCGTCGAGCTCGATTTCACCGTCGCGGCGGGAATTTCATAAGTGCTCATGCGCGCTCCTGCCGCTGGACGGCACTGCGTTGGGAGAACACTTTGGCGAGCACGTGTTCGCGGGTTTCGATAAAGCGTGGATCGGATTTGATTGCCCGCGCCGATTCGCCGGCGGCGTAACGCTGACCGAAGTCCAGGCTCAGACGCTCGACGATTTGCCCGGGGTTTGGCGCCAGCAGAATCAGATCCGTGGCGAGGAACACCGCTTCTTCAATGTCGTGGGTAATGAGGAACACTGGTTTGGCGGTACGCTGCCAGACCTGCAGCAACAGCTCCTGCATCTGTTCACGGGTGAAGGCGTCGAGAGCGCCGAAGGGTTCATCCATCAGCAAAACCCGAGGGTCTGCGGCAAGTGCGCGAGCGAGGCCGACACGTTGCTTCTGCCCGCCCGAGAGCTGCCAGATTCGGCGATTTTCGAAACCGGAAAGGTCCACCAGCGCAAGCATTTCCCGCGCGCGGATTTCGCGTTTGTCCCGGGGAACACCGGCCAGTTCCAGACCGAAGCCGACGTTGGCCAGCACGTCCTGCCAAGGCAGCAGGGCGTCGTCCTGGAACACCACTCCGCGCTCGGCGCTTGGGCCTTTGACCGGCACGCCGTCAAGGGTGATGCGCCCGGCGCTGGGCTCGACGAAACCGGCAATCAGGTTCAACAGCGAGGTTTTGCCACTGCCGGACGGGCCAAGTGCGACCAGCAACTGCCGGGGGCCCAGGCTCAGGGAAATATCCGCCAACACAGGTTCCGCTGCGCCGGGATACTGTGCGCAGATGCGCTCCAGTTGTAGCAAAGCCATCGCAGTTAACTCCCGATCAGTTGGTGATGTATTTGGCGCTGACGTACGGCGCGTAGTCCGGCAGCACGGCCTCGACCTTGCCCTGTTCCTTGAGGAACGCCGCGGTGTCGGTGATGGCCTTGGTGGTCGGCGCGCCGAGGGTGATCACCTGATCAGCCGCGAGCGGGAAGACGTTGCCTTGCAGCAGTAGCGGAATGTCGCTGGCCTTGGCACCGGAGAGCTTCACCAGTTTGTCGACATTGCTTTGGTTGGCGAGCCAGGCTTTCGGGTCTTTACGGTAATCGGCGTAGGCGTCGAGGGTCACTTTGGCGAACGCGGTGACGATTTCCGGGTGCTTCTCGGCGAAATCCTTACGCACGATCCAGGCATCGAAAGTCGGCGCGCCGAACTTGGCCAACTCGCCTGAGGTGATCAGCACTTTGCCGTTTTCTTTGGCCACGCCGAGCGCCGGGTCCCATACGTAAGTGGCGTCGATATCACCGCGTTTCCACGCAGCGATGATCGCCGGCGGGGCGAGGTTGAGTACGGTGACTTTCGATGGGTCGATGTTCCAGTGTTTCAGCGCGGCCAGCAGGCTGTAGTGACCGGTGGAAACGAACGGTACGGCGATTTTCTTGCCGATCAGGTCTTGCGGAGTCTTGATCCCGGAACCGTCGCGAGCGACCAGCGCTTCGGCGGCGCCGATCTGGGTGGCGATGAGGAAGGTTTCTACCGGGACTTTGCGAGTGATTGCCGCCGTCAGAGGGCTGGAACCGAGGTAGCCGATTTGCACATCGCCGGAAGCGATGGCGGCAATGATGTCAGCGCCGTTATCGAATTTGCGCCAGTCGATGTTGGCTTTGGTGGCTTTTTCGTAGGTGCCGTCGGCTTGGGCGACTTTGGCCGGGTCAACGGTGGTCTGGTAGGCGACGGTCACATCTGCCGCCTGAGCCAGGAAACTCGCCGCTGCCAGTGATGCGGCTGCCAGGAGGCGAAGGGGGAAAGTCAGTTTCATGGGGAAGCTCCTTGTCAGGCGACCGAGAGTCGGCGTGAAAAGGAGACTAAATGATATAAGAATCCGAAAATAAATAACTTTTTCGAATTATCTTATGAGCGGAAAATTCTAAAGGATCAAAAGATCGCAGCCTGCGGCAGCTCCTACAAAGGTAGCGTGCGAATCCGAAATTGCGTGATGCGGGCAAAAAAAATCGCAGCCTCGACACTGTCCCGTAGGAGCTGCCGAAGGCTGCGATCTTTTCACAGACGCCGCTTAATTACTGATCGCCAGAATACTCGCCTGATACGACCCGACAAACACATCGAAATCGCCAACTTCGTTCTGTTCCAGCTCCACTTGTTGAGCCAGCGACGAGCGCGCCAGTTCTTCAAATCTAGCCTGTTCTTCGCTTGAAAGCGGTTCGCTGCGGAAAAAATCCGCGTGCACCTGACTCTGACGCAACGAGAACCGGGCGAAGCCTTCCTTGTGCTCGGCCATCGCCGCCAACACCTGAGCCGATGGCGTCAGGGACGAGTCCTTGACCTTGGCCAGTTGTGCGTCCAGCGCCTTGCTGTGAGCATCGCCGCCATGGCTTTGATCCAGCAATGCCGCTAATGGCGCAATCTTTTCCAGCAATTCGCTGGCCCATTCCTTCAGGTCTACCGGGTGCCCGTCGCGTTGCAATTGCAGGCCCGGACGACGACCTTCCTTGACCACGCTGAGGAAGTTCGACGTCGCGTTGCCGCAGCTGGTACCAGTCAACAGCGGGCTGTCATTCAGTGCGCAGTACAACAGGAACGCATCAAGGAACCGCGACTCGGTGAGGTCGATGCCCATCGGCAGGAACGGGTTGATGTCCAGGCAGCGCACTTCGACGTACTGAATGCCACGGGCCACCAGTGCCTGGATCGGCCGTTCGCCGGTGTAGGTCACGCGTTTCGGGCGGATGTTGGAGTAGTACTCGTTTTCGATCTGCAGGATGTTGGTGTTGAGCTGAACCCACTCACCGTCCTGATGCGTGCCGACTTCGACGTACGGCGGATATGGCGTGGCCACCGCTTTGCGCAGGCTGTCGGTGTAGCTGGTCAGGTCGTTGTAGCATGGCGTCAGACCGGCTTGGGCGTTGCTCTGGTAACCCAGGTCACTCATGCGCAGGCTGGTAGCGTACGGCAGGTACAAGGTGTCCGGATCCAGCTGTTCCAGTTGATGCGAGCGACCGCGCAGGAAACCGGCGTCCAGCGCCGGAGAGGCGCCAAACAGGTACATCAGCAGCCAGCTGTAACGGCGGAAGTTGCGGATCAGCGCGATGTAGGCCGACGACTGATAGTCGCGGTCGGTGCCGTCAAAGCCTTCAGCCTCTTTGAGCAGTGGCCAGAGCTTTTCCGGCAGGGAAAAGTTGTAGTGGATCCCGGCGATGCACTGCATGGTCTTGCCGTAACGCAGGGCCAGGCCCTTGCGGTAGACGTACTTGAGCTGACCAATGTTAGAGGTGCCGTAATAAGCGATCGGGATGTCTTCCTCGGCCGGCAACGGGCACGGCATTGATGGACTCCACAGGTACTCATTGCCGAGCTTGCTGTAGGCAAACCGGTGAATCTTGTCCAGGCTCGCCAGCGTATCCGCCGGGTCTGGCAGGGCTGGCGTGATGAATTCCAGCAGCGACTCGGAATAGTCGGTGGTGATTTGTTCGTTGGTCAGCGCGGAACCCAATGCTTCAGGGTGCGGCGTTTGCGCCAGGCGCCCTTCGCCTGTCACGCGCAGGCATTCACGTTCGATGCCGTGAAGACACTGTTCGAGCAGAGAGAGGTTTGCGCGCTCGCCGAGCAGAGCCAGGCGGCGGTTGAGAAGTTCGCTCAAGTTGGATTCCTTCACGCGTCAGTCGCCCCAATATGGGGGTGGGCAAGACGGTCTACAAGGGTGAAGTTAAAACTGGCGTTTTCGCCTGGTTTTGGAGCCGCAATGGTCGCAATCTCTGTAGGAGCGAGCTTGCTCGCGAAAGCGGTGGGTCAGTCGACGAAAGTGTTGAATGACAACCGTCTTCGCTGGCAAGCCAGCTCCTACAGAAAATTTCGGCGCTGCAGTCCAGCGCCGAAATTAACTCAAATCGGGGAAGACTATCTACAGGACAGCGAACGTGCCTTGTGCTTTTGCGACGAGTTTGTCGCCTTGCATCACGTCGGCTTCGACCACCAGCGTGCGGCGGCCCGGGTGGATCACCCGTGCCGTGCACATCACTTCACCGTCGGCGACGGCGCGGATGTAGTTGATCTTGCACTCGATGGTTGCGCTTTGCTGGTCAAAGCCGTGGGTGCTGGAACAGGCCAGCCCCATGGCAATGTCCACCAGACTGAACAAGGCGCCGCCATGCAGCTTGCCGCCGCGATTGCGCAGTTCTGGCTCAAGTGCCAGGGCGACTTGCGCCACCCCGGTTTCCAGACTGTGCAAGCGACACCCCAGCAGCTTGAAAAACGCACTTTCGGTCAAGCCCGCCGGGATCTCCATCAGCGCTTTTTCAACTGTTTGGCGTTGGCGAACAGCGAGGCCATGGCGTTGTTGGCCGGGGCTGCTGCCGTGGTTTCCTTGCGCGGTGCGGTGTTCTGGGATTGGCGTGGTGCCGACCCCGGACGCGCGCCACGGGCACCGTCGATCTTCTCGCCCGGGGTATCGCTCATGCGCATCGACAGGCCAACGCGTTTGCGCGGAATGTCGACTTCCATGACCTTCACCTTGACCACATCACCGGCCTTCACCGCTTCGCGCGGATCCTTGATGAACTTCTCCGACAGCGCGGAGATGTGCACCAAACCGTCCTGATGCACGCCGATGTCGACGAACGCGCCGAAGTTGGTCACGTTGGTCACCACGCCTTCGAGGATCATCCCCAGTTGCAGGTCCTTGAGGTCTTCGACGCCTTCCTGGAACTCGGCGGTCTTGAACTCGGGACGTGGGTCGCGACCGGGTTTTTCCAGCTCTTGCAGGATGTCGGTGACCGTCGGCAGACCGAACGTTTCGTCGGTGTATTTCTTCGGATCGAGACGCTTGAGGAAGCTCGCGTCGCCGATCAGCGAGCGAATGTCACGGTCGGTTTCAGCGGCAATGCGCTGCACCAGCGGATAGGCTTCCGGGTGAACCGCGGACGAATCCAATGGATTGTCGCCATTCATCACGCGCAGGAAACCGGCGGCCTGTTCAAAGGTTTTTTCACCCAGACGCGCGACTTTTTTCAGCGCCGCGCGGGTTTTGAACGCGCCATGCTCGTCGCGGTGGCTGACGATGTTCTGCGCCAGGGTCGCATTGAGGCCGGAGATACGGGCCAGCAGCGCCACGGAGGCAGTGTTGACGTCGACGCCGACGGCGTTCACGCAGTCCTCGACCACCGCGTCCAGGCCGCGCGCCAGTTTCAGCTGCGACACGTCGTGCTGGTACTGGCCGACGCCGATGGATTTCGGATCGATCTTCACCAACTCAGCCAGTGGATCCTGCAAGCGACGGGCAATCGACACCGCGCCACGGATCGACACGTCGAGGTCCGGGAATTCCTTGGAAGCCAGTTCCGACGCCGAGTAAACCGATGCACCGGCCTCGGAGACCATGACTTTGGTCATCTTCATGGCAGGGTATTTTTTGATCAGCTCAGCAGCGAGCTTGTCGGTTTCACGGCTGGCGGTGCCGTTGCCGATGGCGATCAGGTCCACCGAATGCTTGGCGCACAGGGCGGCGAGCACGGCGAGGGTCTGGTCCCACTTGTTGTGCGGTACGTGTGGGTAAACCGTGGCGTGATCCAGCAGCTTGCCGGTGGCATCGACCACGGCGACCTTGCAACCGGTGCGCAGGCCCGGATCGAGGCCCAGGGTGGCACGCGGGCCGGCCGGAGCCGACAGCAGCAAATCGTGCAGGTTGTGCGCGAATACGTTGATCGCTTCGGTTTCCGCACCGTCGCGCAATTCGCCCAGCAGGTCGGTTTCCAGATGGGTGTAGAGCTTGACCTTCCAGGTCCAGCGCACCACTTCGCCCAGCCATTTGTCGGCGGCGCGGTTCTGGTTCTGGATGCCGAATTGCTGGCCGATCATGCCTTCGCACGGGTGCATAGTGCCCGGCAATTCATCGCCGACTTTTAACGCGGAGCTGAGAATGCCTTCGTTGCGGCCACGGAAGATCGCCAGCGCGCGGTGCGATGGCATGCTTTTCAGCGGTTCGTCGTGTTCGAAATAGTCGCGGAACTTGGCGCCTTCCTCTTCCTTGCCGGCGATCACGCGGGCACTGAGGGTGGCTTCCTGCTTGAGGTAGTTGCGCAACTTGTCCAGCAGGCCAGCGTCTTCGGCGAAGCGCTCCATGAGGATGTACTTGGCGCCTTCAAGGGCGGCTTTCACATCGGCCACGCCTTTTTCGGCGTCGATGAAGCGCGCGGCTTCGGTTTCCGGGCTCAGGGTCGGGTCGTTGAACAGGCCGTCGGCCAACTCGCCGAGGCCGGCTTCCAGGGCGATCTGGCCCTTGGTGCGGCGCTTCTGCTTGTACGGCAGGTACAAGTCTTCGAGGCGGGTCTTGGTGTCGGCGAGTTTGATGTCGCGTTCGAGTTGTGGGGTCAGTTTGCCTTGCTCTTGAATGCTGGCAAGGATGCTGATCCGCCGTTCGTCGAGTTCTCGCAGGTAGCGCAGACGCTCTTCCAGATGACGCAACTGGATATCATCGAGGCTGCCGGTCACTTCTTTCCGGTAGCGGGCGATGAAGGGAACGGTAGAGCCTTCATCGAGTAGCGCGACGGCCGCTTCGACCTGTTGTGGGCGTACACCGAGTTCCTCGGCGATGCGGCTGTTGATGCTGTCCATAAAACCACCTGACAAATTGTGAAAGCAGGCTCGCAGGCGCAGAGATAAAGGCTCGGCGAGTCTGGTTGAGCGACCTGGCGTGCGCCGCTACCTGAGCCAACAGGCTTCCCGTTGACCCGTGAAATCGAACAATTACTGCCTGCGCCATGAAAAAAAAGCGGCTGCTTACAGTAACGATCAGACGTTGCCTGACACAAAAGGCCGCGCATTATAACCAGCGTTCTGTCCATTCGGGGGCATCGCGGGTTGTAGGCACAATGCCCGGTTTTCTGGCGGTGAAGGAAAAATCTGCTAACAATGCACACGGTGCGTATAACGGCAGCTACGCCATAATGCGCGCCGAGATCAAAGGAGCATCCAATGAGCAGCACTGCAAACATTGCTGAAGGCGAAAAAATTCTTATTGTTGACGACGATCCCGGGCTGAGCAGCCTGCTGGAGCGCTTTTTCGTCAGCAAGGGCTACCGTGCCCGCGCCGTCCCGAACACCGAACAAATGGATCGCCTGCTGGCGCGTGAAGTGTTCAACCTGGTCGTCCTCGACCTGATGCTGCCCGGCGAAGACGGCCTGACCGCCTGCCGCCGCCTGCGCACGGCGAACAATCAGATTCCGATCATCATGCTCACCGCCAAGGGCGATGAGCTTAGCCGCATCAAGGGCCTCGAACTGGGCGCCGACGATTACCTGGCCAAGCCGTTCAACCCGGACGAGCTGATGGCTCGGGTCAAAGCAGTTCTGCGTCGTCAGGCGGCACCCGTGCCGGGCGCACCGGGCAGCGAAGACGAAAGCGTGACCTTCGGTGACTACGAACTGTCCCTGGCCACCCGCGAACTCAAGCGCGGCGACGAAGTGCACATGCTCACCACCGGTGAGTTCGCGGTGCTCAAGGCGTTGGTCATGAACGCGCGTCAGCCACTGACCCGCGACAAGCTAATGAATTTGGCCCGTGGCCGCGAGTGGGATGCCCTGGAGCGTTCCATCGACGTGCAGATCTCCCGTCTGCGCCGGATGATCGAACCCGATCCGTCCAAGCCACGCTACATCCAGACCGTCTGGGGCGTGGGTTACGTGTTCGTTCCGGATGGCGCCGCCACGAAGTGATTGGTGATTTGTAGGAGCGGGTCTTGCGGGTAACGGGTCAGATGACCTTTGCCGCAGACTCGCGATCCGCAATATGCGAGCATCGCTCGCTCCTGCAAGTGTGTAGCGGTTACCCATGAAAACCCCTGTTTGGTTCCCCCAGAGCTTCTTCTCCCGCACCCTGTGGCTGGTGCTGATCGTCGTCCTGTTCTCCAAGGCGCTGACCCTGGTTTATCTGTTGATGAACGAAGATGTGCTGGTGGATCGCCAATACAGTCACGGCGTCGCCCTGACGCTGCGCGCCTATTGGGCCGCTGATGAAGAGAACCGCGCCAAAATCGCCGATGCCGCGACCCTGATCCGGGTGGTGGGTGCCGGTGTGCCGGAAGGCGAACAGCACTGGCCCTACAGCGAGATCTACCAGCGACAGATGCAGGCCGAACTGGGTGCCGACACCGAAGTGCGATTGCGCATGCACTCACCGCCGGCGCTGTGGGTTCGGGCGCCCAGCCTGGGCGACGGCTGGCTGAAAGTGCCGCTGTATCCGCACCCATTGCGCGGCCAGAAAATCTGGAACGTGCTCGGCTGGTTCCTAGCCATTGGTCTGCTGTCGACCGCCTCGGCGTGGATTTTCGTCAGCCAGCTCAATCAACCACTGAAACGTCTGGTCTATGCCGCGAGGCAACTCGGTCAGGGCCGCAGCGTGCGCCTGCCGATCAGTGATACACCGAGCGAGATGACCGAGGTTTATCGCGCCTTCAACCAAATGGCTGAAGACGTCGAACAGGCCGGTCGCGAGCGAGAACTGATGCTGGCCGGCGTCTCCCACGATCTGCGCACGCCATTGACTCGTTTGCGGCTGTCCCTGGAACTGATGGGTGCCCACAGTGACCTGACGGACGATATGATCCGCGACATCGAAGACATGGACGCGATTCTCGACCAGTTCCTGGCGTTCATTCGTGACGGACGTGATGAGTCGGTGGAAGAAGTGGACCTGAGCGATCTGGTTCGCGAAGTTGCCGCGCCGTACAACCAGAACGAAGAGAAAGTGCATTTGCGCCTGGAGCCGATCCAGCCGTTCCCGCTGCGTAGGGTGTCGATGAAGCGGCTGCTGAACAACCTGATCGGTAATGCTCTGCATCACGCCGGCAGCGGGGTGGAAGTGGCGGCTTATGTGTCCGGGGATACCAGTGCGCCGTATGTGGTCCTGAGTGTCATGGACCGTGGCGCGGGGATCGATCCGTCAGAGCTGGAGGCGATTTTCAACCCGTTCACCCGTGGCGATCGGGCTCGGGGCGGGAAGGGGACCGGGTTGGGGTTGGCGATCGTGAAGCGGATCGCTTCGATGCATGGCGGGAATGTCGAGTTGCGCAATCGGTCCGGTGGTGGGCTGGAAGCGCGGGTGCGGTTGCCGCTGGGGTTGATGTTGCCGCGGGATGCTGTCTGACTCGATCGTTCCCACGCGCAGCAAAGGAATGTAGCCCGGGACGCTCTGCGTCCCATCCAGAGCCGAACGCGGAGCGTCCGTAGAGGCATTCCCACGCAGAGCGTGGGAACGATCACCTTGCCAGCCTCAACCTTTCCCTTTGGTCCGCGTCATATTCGGCCCGCCATTCTTCTCCAGATGCTCGATGATGATCCCCGCCACATTCTTCCCGGTGGTGGTTTCAATCCCTTCAAGCCCCGGCGATGAGTTCACTTCCATCACCAGCGGTCCATGATTGGAGCGCAGGATATCCACCCCCGCCACCGCCAATCCCATGACCTTTGCCGCACGCAACGCGGTCATGCGTTCTTCCGGCGTGATCTTGATCAGGCTCGCACTGCCACCGCGATGCAGGTTGGAGCGAAACTCCCCCGGCTTGGCCTGACGCTTCATGGCCGCGATTACCTTGTCGCCGACCACGAAACAGCGAATGTCCGCGCCGCCGGCTTCCTTGATGTATTCCTGAACCATGATGTTCTGCTTCAGGCCCATGAAGGCCTCGATCACCGATTCCGCCGCCGTCGCTGTCTCGCACAGCACCACACCGATGCCCTGGGTGCCTTCCAGCACCTTGATCACCAGCGGCGCGCCGTTGACCATCTCGATCAAGTCGGGAATGTCATCCGGGGAGTGAGCAAAACCGGTGACCGGCAAACCGATCCCCCGGCGCGACAGCAATTGCAGCGAACGCAGTTTGTCTCGCGAACGGGCGATGGCCACCGATTCGTTGAGCGGAAACACCCCCATCATTTCGAACTGGCGCAGCACCGCGCAGCCATAAAACGTTACCGATGCGCCGATCCGCGGGATCACCGCATCGAAACCCTCCAGCGGTTTGCCACGGTAGTGGATCTGCGGCTTGTGGCTGGCAATGTTCATGTAGGCGCGCAGGGTATCGATCACCACCATTTCATGGCCACGCTCCATACCGGCTTCGACCAGACGACGGGTGGAATACAGACGCGGGTTCCGCGACAGCACAGCGATCTTCATGCAACACCTGTGGAGAAGGTAGATACCGGGAACACCGGCTTGTCTTGTACATATTTAATGCCCGGATTGACCACCAACTGGCCGTCGATCAGGGCTTTGGAACCGAGTAACAGGCGATATCGCATGGACTTGCGGCAGGCGAGAGTGAACTCGACCCGCCAGACCCGATCACCGAGGGCCAGAGTGGTACTGACCACATAGCGCATCTGCGTGTGGCCATTGGAGCTTTTAATGGTTTTCCTCGTTACCAACGGGGCTTCGCAACGCCGGTGACGCAGTTGCACTACCGTGCCCAGGTGCGCGGTAAAGCGCACCCACTGTTCCCCATCGCGCTCGAACGGCTCGATATCAGTGGCGTGCAAACTGGAGGTGCTGGCGCCGGTGTCGATTTTTGCCCGAAGGCCCGCGACTCCCAAATCCGGGAGCGCCACCCACTCGCGCAGACCGATAACGGTCAAATGATCAAATGTCTTCAAAAGTGCTCAACCGGCAAAAACCGCTCAGACCGCGTGCGGCCGAATTCGCGGTATTCACGCAGAATAATGGGTAAAAGGCGACAGATATCTACTGCCCGGATTTCCATCCCCCAATGTGCGGGGGAATGCCTGCATTCTAATCCACAGCATGGGAATTCATGGCACGACAGAAACGGTAGTACAGTTCATTGATATTTCAGAATGAGGTCATCCGATGGCACAAAAAAGCGAAGAGGACGACAAGGTCCGTCTCGATAAATGGTTGTGGGCCGCGCGTTTTTATAAAACACGTGCCTTGGCCAAGGCCGCCATTGAAAGCGGCAAGGTGCATTGCCGGGGCGAGCGCTGCAAGCCAGGCAAGGAGCCGAGGGTCGGCGATGAGTTTCAGATTCGCACCGGCTTCGAGGAGCGCACCGTGGTAGTCCAGGCGCTGTCGATCGTGCGCCGTGGCGCGCCAGAGGCTCAGGCCCTGTATGCCGAAACCGAAGCCAGCATCGCCAAACGTGAAGCCGCTGCGGCCATGCGCAAGGCGGGGGCATTGAGCGTGAGCACCGATGGCAAACCGAGCAAGAAACAGCGCCGGGATCTATTCAAGTTTCGCGGTAACAGCAACGACGAGTAGTGATCGCCGTCGGGTACAGACTTGTAATCGCGCACCTGTGCAGCCATATGGGGTGTTCGCCAGTGCGCATTCGGCAGATGGGGAACACCGTTCGTCGAAAAGCGAGGTTTGACCTTGCTTGGAACAACCCCGAATTGTTCATAAAATGCCTTCACGGCTAAACGTTGCCCGCCCACACGTGTGCAATGGGGCGATCTTCATTTTTTGTCACCACTTCAGATACCCAGACCTATGACCAATCTATCGGATAACGACTACACCCAACGCTTCATCTTCGATGACAGCGACACCCGCGGCGAGCTGGTTGGATTGGAGCGTAGCTATGCCGAAGTCCTCGCCAAACACGCCTATCCGGAGCCAGTCGCGCAACTGCTGGGCGAACTGATGGCGGCGGCGGCGTTGCTGGTTGGCACCTTGAAGTTCGATGGCTTGCTGATTCTTCAGGCCCGTTCCGAAGGCCCGGTGCCGTTGCTGATGATCGAGTGCTCCAGTGAGCGTGAAATTCGTGGTCTGGCTCGTTACGAAGCCGATCAGATTGCCCCCGACGCGACCCTCGCCGACCTGATGCCCAACGGTGTGCTGGCACTGACCGTCGACCCGACTCAGGGCCAGCGTTACCAAGGCATCGTCGACCTCGACGGCGAAACCCTGTCGGAGTGCTTCACTAACTACTTCGTCATGTCCCAACAGACCAATACCCGCTTCTGGCTCTACGCCGATGGCCGTCGTGCCCGTGGCCTGTTGCTGCAACAATTGCCTGCCGACCGTCTGAAAGACGAAGAAGAGCGCGCCGCCAGCTGGCAGCACATCACCGCCATGGCCAGCACCCTGACGGCCGATGAATTGCTGAGCCTGGACAACGAAACCGTGCTCCATCGCCTCTACCATGAAGAACAGGTGCGCCTGTTCGACGTACAGAGACTGCGTTTCCATTGCAGCTGTTCGCGGGAACGCTCGGGCAATGCGCTGGTCAGTTTGGGTCTGGAGGATGCTCAGAAGCTGGTCGTCGAACATGGCGGCCGCATCGAGGTCGATTGTCAGTTTTGCAACGAACGCTACCTGTTCGACGGGGCCGATATCACCCAATTGTTTGCGGGTGCAGGGGTCGAATCGCCGTCAGATACCCGTCACTAAAACGTTTCAGCGCAGGTAAATTCACTGCTTAACGCCGGAATAACGCCGTTACGACGGGAGGACCCTACACTTTTTGGGCTTTTCTGGCATAATCCGGCCCACTTTTTTCGCGGTAGTAGTGCTGGACTTTCTACTACAAAACGTTTGGAGCACTCGGCCACTGGCCGACGGGGAACCTCATGACGCAAGCCAATAACGCCGTGTACACCGATCTGAGTGTTGATGATCTGGTTAAAGAAGCCCTGAATCGCGGTGAAGGCGAGCTTGCCGATACCGGCGCGCTGGTTGTTCGTACCGGTCACCGTACCGGCCGTTCGCCAGTCGATCGTTTCATCGTTGAAGAGCCGACCACCCAGGACGCCATCGCCTGGGGCCCGATCAACCGCAAGTTCCCGGCCGACAAGTTCGATGCCCTGTGGGCTCGCGTCGAGGCCTTCAACAACGCGCAAGAGCATTTCGTTTCCCACGTGCATGTAGGTGCTGCCGAAGAGCACTATCTGGCCGTGAAGATGACCACCCAGACTGCCTGGCAGAACCTGTTCGGTCGTTGCCTGTTCATCAACCCGGCCCAGTACAACCCGGCTGGCCGTGAAGAGTGGCAAGTTCTCAACGTCGCCAACTTCGAATGCGTTCCAGAGCGTGACGGCACCAACTCCGATGGCTGCGTGATTCTCAACTTCGCCCAGAAGAAAGTGCTGATCGCCGGCATGCGCTACGCCGGTGAAATGAAGAAAGCCATGTTCTCGGTGCAGAACTTCCTGCTGCCGGCCGCTGACGTGCTGCCGATGCACTGCGCCGCCAACATCGGCGAAGAGGGCGACGTGACCCTGTTCTTCGGTTTGTCCGGCACCGGCAAAACCACCCTGTCCGCCGATGAAAGCCGTTACCTGATCGGTGACGACGAGCACGGCTGGGGCGAGGGTGTTGTGTTCAACATCGAAGGCGGTTGCTATGCCAAGTGCATCGACCTGTCCGAGAAGAACGAGCCGGTCATCTGGAAAGCCATCAAGCACGGCGCAGTCCTGGAAAACGTTGTGCTGGACGAGGCCAAGAAGGCGGACTACGCCGACGGCAGCCTGACCCAGAACAGCCGCGCTGCCTACCCGCTGGAGCACGTCGAGAAGCGTTCCGAGAAAAACCTCGGTGGCGAGCCAAACGCGGTGATCTTCCTGACTTGCGACCTGACCGGCGTCTTGCCGCCAGTATCGATCCTCAGCGAAGAACAAGCGGCCTACCACTTCCTGTCCGGCTACACCGCACTGGTGGGCTCGACCGAAATGGGTTCAGGCAGCGGCATCAAATCGACCTTCTCCACTTGCTTCGGCGCACCATTCTTCCCGCGCCCAGCCGGTGTATACGCAGAACTGCTGATCAAGCGTATCCGCGGCTTCGGCTCCAAGGTCTATCTGGTCAACACCGGCTGGACCGGCGGCGGCTACGGCGTCGGCAAACGCTTCAACATCCCGACCACTCGCGGCGTGATTGCAGCGATCCAGAGCGGTGCGTTGATCGGTGCCGAGACTGAGCACCTGGACACCATCAACCTGGACGTGCCATTGGCTGTGCCGGGCGTTGAGACTGGCCTGTTGAACCCACGTAATACCTGGGCTGACAAGGCTGCTTATGATGAAGCCGCGAAAGCACTGGCTGGGTTGTTTGTTGAGAACTTCAAGAAGTTTGAAGTTAGCGATGCGATCAAGGCTGCTGGACCGAAGTTGTAAGAATCGGTAGTGGTTTGAGGTAATGAGAAAGCCGCCCTTTGAGGGCGGCTTTTTTATGGGTGCGATTCAGGTTTGGCTAGATCCCTTCCAATTCCTGCGTATCCCCCCCCCCGGTGCATCTCGATCGCTTTGTAGAACATGCAGATGCGTAATTTCGTCAACTAAAAAATCAATATTTTATTCCTAATAGATATAACTAACCTGATATTTCTGACAGTAGACAACGATTTGTTCGCGCTCATAGTAGGTGAGGCCAATGCATCGTTCTATGGAGGAAAATTTTATGAGTGAAATTAGTGAAGAAGAAATTATAGAAGCCTTTAGGGTGTTTGATCAGAATGGTGATGGTTGGATTCGCGCGGCAGAACTACGTGATGTTTTGACTAACTTAAGAGAAGGTTTAACCGATGAGGTAGTAAAAAGGTTAGTCGACAAGGTAGAAGAAAGGTTCACCGATGAGGAGGTCGACAAAATGATCAGAGATGCGGACATTGATGGTGATGGACAAATTAATTATGAAGAGTTTGTTACCAGGATGATGAGCGAGTGATGCTTCTTGTAGGTAGTAAATCCATATGTTCGCATAATGTTTAGGTGTTTAAAAAAACAGGTTCATTTATAGGCTTGATGGAGTTTTCGCCCAGAACTTGAATTATACGGATCTTTTTTTGCAGGCAAGCCAGCGCTCACAAGGTGCGACTTGCCTTTTTTGTGCATGGCGTCAGGCAGGCGCTTTCCAGCCCATCATGCGTTGCTGGGCGACTTTCAGCAGGTCGCAGCCGTCTTGGGTTAACAGGTAGAGCGCGTGGGTAATGTGGGGAATGTCTTCGATGTCGCCGTGTTTGAAGCAAACGCAGTGCAGGGTTTTGAGGAGATCACTGGAGGCCCGGATTCGCTGGAGGGCGGCTTCGAGGATGTCTTGGGGATTGGCCTCTGTGTCGATGATCAGGGGCGGGGAATCAGTGAGGTTGGTATTGAGAGGGAGGTAGCGAATATTTGTAAGCGGATTCCATTTATTCATAGTGAGAATTCTCAAGTGCATCGGGAGAAACCGCCGCCATCGTGACCAAGCGATGGGAGGTGGACTGTGTTCGGGTTGGTCAAACCGGTGAGAACTCACTTTGCCGGTACGCCCGAAGGCGTCCCGAACACAGCCACCATATAGCGTGCAGCACTTGAGGTGCCGCAGCATACAACGGAAGCGAATGAGTTCTCTATTCGGGTGACCAAGCCCGAGTCGCTGATTTGGCAGCGACATTCACGACTATAGGTTTGAGTCACCGGGCAGCGATAGACGACAAGGTGTCTTCGGTTGTAGGAACGGTATGAAGATTTGATAGGGCGTTGCCTACGGACTTGTTTCCAGCCGACATCTCCCTCTTTCGATTGTATTCAGACACCGCGTTTTCGTTCTTCGCGGGCAAGCCTCGCTCCTACAGGGGATCGTTGTCTGGGTTCAACCCGCTGTGGTTTTCGGCAAGCGTTGCCGGGCTATCTCGAGCAGTTCGTGACCATCCTGGGTCAGCAGGTACAGTGCGTTGACGATATTGGGAATGTCTTTCACGTCGGCCTGCTTGAAGCACAGGCAATAGAGCGTTTCGAGCAGGTCGCTGGCGGCGCGGATGCGTTGCTGGGCGGCGTTGAGAATCTCGTGAGGATTGGCTTCGGTGTCGATGACCAGCACGGGGGTATCGCTGTAGCTGGTTTTGAGCGGGCGATAGCGGTCAGTTAACGAGTGGCGCGTGTTCATCGAAGTCGGTCCTGTGGGAAATCGGGCAGTCTCGCTGGCGGGCCGACACAGTGTTTTCAGCCGCGTCGAAAACTATAGAGGTCGGCGGCGAGGCGTCGCAAGGTGGCGCAAATGGACAGGATTTGTAGGGGGTTTACCGGCGCTATCGCCCATTGCCTACATACATCCCGACTATTTTTTAAGCTATTCCCCTAGAGGTCGATATTCCTACAGGATTGTCAGGCTTAACGCATCAGGCCTCGGGATGGTGCGCGCCAGAATTTGTAGGACGTTTCGAAGCGTCTGAGTTGACTCGTGCCATCCGCGGTATCATCCCGTATCGTTTTTACCCCCGACCTTTTCTCGACTCGCTGCGTTCTCCGGCTAGGCTTTGGGCTTCGCAGCGGTCAACGGAGTGACAGCTTATGCACAACACCCTGGAACAGGTTTTCGGTTATCCACAGTTTCGACCCGGTCAGGAGGCGGCGGTCAGTGCTGTGTTGGCCGGGCGCTCGGCGGCGGCGATTTTCCCGACCGGTTCGGGCAAGTCCCTTTGCTATCAATTGCCGGCCTTATTGCTGCCGCACCTGACATTGGTTGTGTCGCCCTTGTTGGCGTTGATGCAGGATCAGTTAGCGTTTTTGCAGCGTCACGGCATTGCGGCGGGCAGTATCGATTCGGCCCAGAGCCGCGATGACGCCAGCGATGTGATGGCCCGGGCAAAGTCCGGCGAATTGAAGATTCTGATGATTTCCGTGGAGCGCTTGAAGAACGAGCGCTTCCGCCATTTTTTGCAGCAAGTGCCGATCTCTCTGCTGGTGGTAGACGAGGCTCACTGCATCTCTGAATGGGGGCATAACTTCCGCCCCGATTACCTCAAACTGCCGGACTACCAGCGTCAGTTCAATATCCCTCAGGCCCTGCTGCTGACCGCCACTGCAACACCCAAGGTAATCGCCGACATGGAGGCGAAATTCGCCATCGCCCCCGAGGATGTGGTGACCACCGGTTTCTACCGACCCAACCTCAATTTGCTGGTGGAACCGGTACGCGGCCAGGACAAGCGCCGACGTCTTGTCGAGTGGATGAGCCAGCGTCCCGGCCAGCCGAGTATCGTCTACGTGACCCTGCAGAAAACCGCCGAGCACATCGCCGAACATCTGGGGCGCAACGGCATACAGGCCGAGGCCTATCACGCCGGTTTGCCCCACGAACAACGGGAAGGGATTCAGAGGCGATTCATGGGCGGACAGTCCAATTGCATCGTCGCCACCATTGCCTTCGGCATGGGCATCGATAAAAGCGACATCCGCAACGTGGTGCATTTCGACCTGCCTAAATCCATCGAAAACTACAGCCAGGAAATCGGTCGCGCTGGCCGAGACGGGCAGCCTTCCGATTGCCTGGTGCTGGCCAACCGCGACAGCCTCAATGTGCTGGAAAACTTCGTTTACGGCGACACGCCGGAACGGGATGGCATTCGTTACGTGCTCGAGGAGTTGCAAGCCGCCGCACCCGAGGGACAATGGGAGTTTCTGTTGGGACCTTTGGCCGATCAGAGCAACATTCGCCAGTTACCGCTCAAGACCTTGCTGGTGCAATTGGAGCTGCGCGCAATAATCGCACCGCGTTATGCCTATTACGCTGAGTACCGCTTCAAGTATTTGCAGGAGCCCGAGGCGTTGCTTGCCCGTTTCGAAGGTGAGCGCAGGGACTTCGTCTCGGCGATCATCCAGACTTCCAGCCGTGCACGAACCTGGGCCACGGTGAATTTTGATGCGCTGTACGAGCAGCATCAGGCCGAGCGCAGTCGTGTGGTCAAGGCGCTGGATTACTTCCAGGAGAAGGGTTGGGTAGAGCTTGAAAGCAAGCAGATGACCGAGGTCTACAGCCTGCAGAAAGCAGACTTTGATGCCCAAACCCTGAGCGCTGAATTGCACGCCTGCTTCACCCAACACGAGCGCACCGAGATCGCGCGGATTCACGCCATGCTGGATCTGTTCGCCACCGACCGCTGCCTGGGCTATCGGCTGGCCGAGTACTTTGGCGACGAAAACGCGCCGCAGCGGTGCGGGCATTGTTCCGTGTGTCACGGCCACGTGGCACGGCTGCCAGAGCCACCGGAATTGCCGGCGCTTGTGGATAAAAATTTCGAGGCGCTGTGTGGTGATTTTATCCACAGGCACGAGCACCACACGGGGAGTGTTCCATCGGCGGAGCGCGTGACGCGGTTTCTGTGCGGGATCAGCGTGCCGCTATTTACCAAGCTCAAGGCGCGGGCGATTCCCGGGTTTGCGGCGTTGGAGGATTATCCGTATGGCGACGTGCGTGACTGGGCTCAAGCGCGTCTACCAAGTTGAAGCACCGTTAATGTAGGAGCGAGCTTGCTCGCGAAGGGGCCATCACATTCAACATTGATGTTGCCTGATACACCGTTTTCGCGAGCAAGCCCGCCCCCACACGGATATCGTTGTTTTTTAAAGCACATCCATCCGCTGAATGTCGCTCATCACAGGAATAAATTTCAAAAAAGCCCGGCGCCTGACTATGGTGAGGACTGTCTTTGGATCGCTAACAAGAGAACAACCATGAGCCAGACACCGTTCGATATTCAGCGCGCCGCCGTGATCGGCGCGGGCACCATGGGTCGTGGCATTGTCATGTGCCTGGCCAACGCCGGCGTTCCGGTGCAGTGGGTCGACAACAATCCGCAGATGCTTGAGCAGGCGCTGACCAGCGTGGCTGACACTTACGCCCACAACGTGCGCCAGGGACGGATCGATCAGTCCGAGGCGGATGCGCGCGTTGCACGGGTGTCGGCGGCAGCCGATTACGCGGCGATCCATGATGTCGATCTGGTCATCGAAGCGGTCTACGAAAACCTCGAGTTGAAGCAGAAAATCTTTCGCGAACTCGACGGCTTGCTCAAGCCTGAAGCGATTCTGGCCAGCAATACCTCGGCACTGGACATCGACGCCATCGCCGCTGCAACTCGCCGTCCGCAGCAGGTGCTGGGCCTGCATTTCTTCAGCCCGGCGCACATCATGAAATTGCTGGAGATTGTGCGCGGCGCCCAGACGGAACCGGCGGTGCTTGATGCGGCGCTGGAGTTGGGCAAGCGCATGGGCAAGGTCAGCGTGGTCTCGGGCAACTGCCACGGTTTCATCGGCAACCGCATGCTGCATCCGTATGTGCTCGAAGCGCGCAAGATGCTACTGGAGGGTGCTTTGCCTTATCAGGTGGATGCGGCACTCCAAGGTTTTGGTTTTGCCATGGGGCCGTTCCGCATGTATGACGTGGTCGGCATCGACCTGGAGTGGCGCGCTCGGGAACTGGCTGGCAAGGGCCAGGATGCGCCGGAGATTCAGGTGGACAACCGCCTGTGCGAGCTCGGGCGTTTTGGTCAGAAGAGTGGCGATGGGTATTATCACTACGAACCGGGCAGTCGCCAGGCTGAGCACGATCTGGAAGTCGATGCGCTGGTGCTGAAAGTCAGCGAAGGGTTGGGGTTCCAGCGTCGCGAGATTGGCCCTGAAGAGGTTCTAGAGCGTTGTTTGCTGGCGCTGGTCAACGAAGGGGCGAAGATTCTTCAGGAAGGTATTGCGACGTCGGCGCACGACATCGACTTGGTGTATCTCAATGGTTATGGCTTCCCGGCGGACAAGGGAGGGCCGATGGCCTGGGCGGATCAGCAAGGTTTGGCGGATATTCATCTGCGGTTGTTGCAGCTTGAGACCAAGCAGGGCGATCACTGGGCGCCGGCGCGGTTGATCGGTGAGTTGGCGGCAGAGGGGCGAGGGTTTGCTGACATGTGATTTTATACTGATCGTTTCTACGCTCTGCGTGGGAACGCCTCCATGGACGCTCTGCGTCCGCTCCTGAATGTGACGCAGAGCGTCACGGACTGCATTCCCACGCAGAGCGTGGGAACGATCATGAAAGGACCCGCTCCGATGCCCCAACGCTCCGACTACCCGCACTTCCAGCCCATCACCACCCGCTGGCATGACAATGACGCCTACGGTCACGTCAACAATGTCACCTACTACAGTTTCTTCGACACGGCGGTGAACACCTACCTGATCGAAGTCGGCGGGCTGGATATCCATGACGGCGAGGTGGTGGGTTTTGTGGTGAGTTCCGCCTGCGACTACTTTGCCTCCATCGCTTTCCCGGACCGGATCGAGATTGGCCTGCGGGTCGGCAAGTTGGGCAACAGTTCGGTGCAATACGAACTGGCGGTGTTCAAGGCGGATGAAGAGGAAGCCTGTGCGGCGGGGCGCTTCGTGCATGTGTTCGTGGATAGGGCATCGAATCAACCGGTGGCGATTCCTGCCGGATTGCGCGGTGCATTGGAGCGGCTAGCGCTTTGAGGGGCAAAAAAAATCGCAGCCCGAGGGCTGCGATTTTTTTATCTACCGGTCAACGAGGCGATTCAAGCCTCAGTCGCGATAGCGATGTTTATGCTTGCGATGGCCATAGGCATGGCCACGACCTGGATGGCCGTCACGGTAGTAGCGACGATCGTCACGGTCACGATAGGAACGACGATCATCGTCGCGATCACTCTCTCTGCCCATGTAGTTACCCAACGCGCCACCGGCGCCGCCGCCTGCTGCGGAGCCGATCAGGCTGCCGGTGGTGCCGCCCATGCTGCGGCCGACAACGTTGCCGCCTGCTGCGCCCAGCGCACCACCAATGGCGGCTTCGCCACGGCTGCGTTTGTCTGCGCCGACTGCGCTACCACCCGCGCCGCCCAGGGCTGCGCCAATGGTTGAACCTGTACTGCCGCCTAACGATTGACCGACGACCGAGCCAAGAACCCCGCCCAATGCGCCGCCCACACCCGCTTCGGTGGTGCCGCCTGCAGAAGCGAAGCCACTGACCAGGCCAAGGGACAACAAGAGAATCGAGGAGAACTTCATAGAGGAACCTCAAGGGGATGACGGCGCGATCCTGAGGCTGTGTTGTGGTTGTGACAATCGAAATCCGACGAATAACACGACTTGAACACAATTCTATAAGTTACTGTTTTTTGGGCGGAACTTAAGTGTTTTTCGCCGGTCTTTAACTAATTCGCAAAGGCCGTTTTTATATAAAAACGGCCTTTTTTTGTGGGCGATTGGAAAGTGTTCGAAGGGGTCGATACATGTGTTGCCAAGTCGAATGTCTTCGCGGGCAAGCCTCGCTCCTACAGATTTGCGTCATACGCATATTCTGAGAACGAAACACAATCTGTAGGAGCGAGGCTTGCCCGCGAAGAGGCCATACCTACTGCCGCGTTAAGCCGACTTCGCCATAATCAACCCAGTCTCACTCGCCGCCTCCAACCGAATCGCCACAAACTTCGACGTCGGCGTATGACTGCCATCCCCGGTACTTTCCAGCGGCACCAACGGGTTCACTTCCGGATAGTAAGCGGCCGCTTGCCCGGCAGGAATATCAAACGCCAGCAGCGTGAAACCCTTCACCCGACGCTCACGGCCATCATCCCAGATCGAAACAATGTCAGCCTTCTGTCCCGGTTTGAAGCCCAGGCGAATGATGTCGGCTTCATTGACGAACAATACATTCCGCTGACCTTTCACCCCGCGATAACGGTCATCAAGACCATAAATCGTGGTGTTGTACTGATCGTGGGAACGCATCGACTGCATGATCAGGTCCGGCAGCACGCCGGTGGCGCGGGTGCGTTCGTGCACCAGGTCTTTGGGCAGCCTGTTCGCCCGGAAGTTGGCCCGACCCGATGGAGTATTCCAGCGACGTGCGCCGGCGCTGTTACCCAGATGGAAACCACCCGGGTTCTGAATCTTTTCGTTGAAGTCCCGGAAGCCCGGAATGGTCTCGGCGATCAGGTCGCGGATGCGGCTGTAATCGGCCACCAGCCAGTTCCAGTCCACCGGTTTGCTGCCCAGGGTTGCGGCGGCGATACCGGCGATGATCGCAGGCTCCGAGCGCATCTGGTTCGACAGCGGCTGTAATTGACCGTTGGAGGCATGGACCATGCTGAACGAGTCTTCCACGGTCACCGCTTGGGCGCCTTCAGTCTGGATATCGATGTCGGTACGGCCCAGGCACGGCAGGATCAGCGCATCTTTGCCGTGGGCCAAATGGCTGCGGTTGAGCTTGGTGCTGATCTGCACGGTCAGGTCGCAATTGGCCAGGGCCTGGAAGGTGCGCGTGCTGTCCGGGGTGGCTTGGGCGAAGTTACCGCCCAGGCCGATGAAGACTTTCGAGCGGCCGTCGGCCATGGCATGAATCGCCTCGACCACGTTGTGGCCGTTTTCACGCGGCACCTTGAACTGGAAGCGCCGCTCAAGGGCATCGAGAAACGCCACCGGTGGACGTTCGTTGATGCCCATCGTCCGGTCGCCCTGCACGTTACTGTGGCCACGCACCGGGCACAGACCGGCACCCGGCCGACCGATGTTGCCGCGCAGCAGCATCAGGTTGGCGATTTCCTGGATGGTCGGCACCGAATGACGATGCTGGGTGATGCCCATGGCCCAGCACATGATCACGTTCTTGCCTTTGGCGTACATACGCGCGGCTTGCTCGATCTCCACCAGCGTCAGGCCGGACTGTTCGACGATCTGTTCCCATGGGGTGTCGTCGATGACGCCCATGTATTCCAGCACGTTGACGACATGTTCATTCAGGAAGTCGTGATCGAACACCGCCGGGGCGCCGGTCTTCTGCGCATCGCGTTCCCATTGCAGCAGGAACTTCGCCATGCCACGCAGCACCGCCATGTCGCCGCCCAATGCAGGACGGAAGTAGGCGGTGTTGGTCGGCTTGTCGCCGTTGGTGAGCATTTCCAGCGGATGCTGCGGGTGCTGGAAGCGTTCCAGTCCGCGTTCTTTCAGCGGGTTGACGCACACTACCTGAGCACCGCGTTTCACTGCTTCGCGCAGGGGTTCGAGCATCCGTGGGTGATTGGTGCCGGGGTTCTGCCCCCAGACGAAAATCGCATCGGCGTGTTCGAAATCATCGAAGGTCACGGTGCCTTTGCCAACGCCGATACTTTGCGCCATGGCCACACCGCTGGCCTCGTGGCACATGTTCGAGCAGTCGGGAAAGTTGTTGGTGCCGTAGGCGCGCACGAACAGCTGATAGAGGTACGCCGCTTCGTTGCTGGCGCGACCCGAGGTGTAGAACTCGGCTTGGTCCGGGCTCGACAGGCCTTGCAAATGTTTACCAATCAGCGCGAAGGCGTCTTCCCAGCTGATGGGTTTGTAGCGATCGGTCTCGGCGTCGTAGCTCATCGGTTCGGTCAATCGGCCCTGATACTCGAGCCAGTAGTCGCTCTGCTCCAGCAGCGAGCTGACGCTGTGTTTGGCGAAGAACGCGCCGTCGACACGACGTTTGGTCGCTTCCCAGTTCACCGCTTTGGCGCCGTTCTCGCAGAACATCACCATGCCCTTTTCCGGAGAATCGCCCCAGGCGCAACCGGGGCAGTCGAAGCCGCCGTTCTGGTTGGTCTTGAGCATGATGCGGAGGTTTTTCAGCGCGTTATCGCTGGTCAACCAGGCCTGGGCGACGCTGATCAGCGCGCCCCAGCCACCGGCTGGGCCTTTGTAGGGCTTGTAGCGGGGGACGGGTTTCTGGTCGGCTTGACGATGTTGGCTCACGCTTGATTCTCTCTAGCAGGGCTGTAAACCCGTGGCGCATTTTTCTGCGGCAGGTGGATGAGGTTGAGGTTGTGTCGACGGGCCCATTGCACGGCAAGGCTCGTGGGCGACGACAGGCTGACCAGGGTCTGGATGCCGGCGCGTAAAACTTTCTGGATCAATTCAAGGCTGCAACGGCTGGTGACAATCGCCAGGCCGCCAGTGGTCGGGATCTTCTGGCGGATCAACCCGCCGATCAGCTTGTCGAGAGCGTTGTGCCGACCAATGTCTTCGCGGCCCAGCAGCAATTCGCCGTTTCCATTCATGAACACCGCCGCATGCACCGCACCGCAATGCTGACCCAGAGGCTGGAATTCGCCGATGCGATGGCGCAATCCATCCAGCCATTCGGCCGGGGGCAGTGGGGCGCCTGGCAGTACTTTGAGGTCGGGCAGTGCTTGCTCCACGGCTTCCACGCCGCAGAGCCCACAACCGCTGGTGCCGGCCAGTTGCCGACGCTGCTGCTTGAGGTTCCAGAAGGCGCGGTTGGCGATAGTCACTTGCGCATATTGCGCCGACCCCGTGCCGCTGAGTTGCAAGTCGTAGATATCTGAAGCGTCTTCGATGATGCCGCTGCCGAGGCTGAAGCCGACGATGAAGTCTTCAAGGTCCGTCGGCGTCACCAACATGACCGCCTGGCTGATGCCGTTGTAGGCGATTGCCAACGCAACTTCCTCGGCCAGCGCGGTGCTGGCCGATTCGGTGTATTCAAGGTTGCAGTAACTGTAGGTCTGGCTTGCGGCGGTCGCGGGCGTTTCAACAGCAGGCGCCGCGCGGGCAGGGCGCTTGGCGTTCATGGGCATCACCAACGGTTTGGTCAGCTTAGGGGGCGTTCTCAATTGGTTTCCCCGCCGCGCCGGGTCTGCTGTTGTGCAGGGGAAGGCGCGAGAAGCGTGGTTTGGTCATTCCAAATAAGCTTCGAGCAACGCAGCCCTGCACAACAGCAGGCCCGGCCCTTCGGGTTGTGCCTTAAAGCGGGCCAGGCTGCGTTGCAGGCCTTGGAAAGGGAACAACCATTCCCAGCGGCCTGCGCCTTGCCTGGCCCGCTTTAAGGCGACAACGCGGCGGGGAAACTAATTGAGAACGCCCCCTAAGACTAGGCGCGTCAACTTGTCGCGTCTAATCGCTATTACTGATCCACCGATAGATGAGGTCGATCAAGAGGCTGTCAGTGATTGCTGATAGATCGCGAAACAGGCTTCTGCGAGCGCCGAACGTGGAGCGCTGCGACGCATGATCAGCCCTAGCCGGGCGAGGGTCTGGGCGTTTTCGATGGGTTGCAGGCGCAAGTGATCGGTGAGGTTTTCGAGGCCACCGTTCAGCGGCATCACGGCGCAACACAGACCGCCGTGTACCGCTTGTAACAATTGGTGGACTGCATCGGTTTGCAGCAACGGTTGAGGGGCCAAGCCACGGCTGTGGAAATTATGGTCGATGGACTGGCGAAAATGCATGCCGCTGGTGAGCATGCCCAATGGCAGTTCAATCAACGATTCCCAGCTTAACGGCGCCTCGCCGAAGCTGAAGAAACGCTGATCGTAAAGCAGGCCCATGCTGGTTTCGCTGAAGGCCAGGGAATCGAAACGCTCACCGTCCAGGCGTTCCAGGTAGGAGACGCCGATATCGAGACGGTTATTCGCCAATTGTTCAAGGATCTGTTCGGAGCTTAGCGCCGAGAGTTCGAAGCGCAGGTTCGGGTGTTCTGTGTGCAGGCGTTGCATCAGTGGTACCGGGTCGAAACTCGACAGTGGCACCACGCCCAGACGCAACGTGCCCACGAGGTTGCCGCGACAGGCTGCTGCTTCGGCCTGCAAACCGTCGTAGGCCGCCAGCACCGTCCGCGCCCATGCCAGCACGCGCTCGCCCGGCGCAGTGAAACCTTCGAAGCGCTGGCCGCGGTTGACCAACGGCAGTTCAAGCTCTTCTTCGAGGCTGCGCAGGCGCATGGACAGGGTCGGCTGGGTAATGTGACAACGCGCGGCGGCCTGGCCGAAGTGCCGGGTTTCGTCGAGTGCGATGAGGAATTTGAGCTGCTTGATGTCCATCTTCGCTCCAGGGCGCGGGCAAGGTTTGCGATTCTACCGCCTGCGCGGGGTTGGGTCATTGGTCGGCCGGGAACCGGGCTTCGCAAGGCTGGTCTAGTCTTTGGCGTCTGGAACCTAAACCCCAAGGAGCGTGCATCATGAGTATTTTTAGCTTTGTGAAAGAAGCAGGCGAAAAACTTATCGATCTGCTGACACCTGGCAATGCCAATGCCAGCGAGCAGTTGAAGGAACACATCAGCAAGGTCGGCCTGGGTAATCCGAATGTTCAGGCGACCATCGAGGGCGACAAAGTCATCGTCACCGGTGAAGTGGCGAGTCAGGAAGAAAAGGAAAAGATTCTGCTGGCCGTGGGCAATATCCAAGGTGTCGGCAGTGTTGATGACCAGATTACTGTGACTGGGCCGGTGGCGAAGGCCGCGCGTTTCGTTACGGTGAAAAAGGGCGACACCCTCAGCGCGATTTCCAAGGCCGAATACGGCGACGCGAACAAGTACAACAAAATCTTCGAGGCCAACAAACCAATGCTTTCGCACCCGGACAAGATCTATCCGGGGCAGGTGTTGCGGATTCCTGAGTAAGGTTCGAGACCGTGTGATGGCCTTCGCGGGCAAGCCTCGCTCCTACAGGTCCTGGTCGTTCGCGGAACATGCGCCGACCAGGACCTGTAGGAGCGAGGCTTGCCCGCGAAGCAGACGACTCGGTCTAAAGCCCGGCAATCAATTCCCGATAATCCCCCACCGCCGCAAACTCGGCCGTGTCCTTCGGCCCTTTGCGACTGTCCGGCTCGCTCACGGCCAGCAGATGCGCCACGCCAAAATGGCGCGCACTGCGCAGGATTGGTAACGTGTCGTCGATAAACAGACTGCGCGTCGGGTCGAAGCCGATGTCGGCCTGCAAGGCATCCCAGAACTGCGGGCTTTCCTTGGGAAAACCGTAATCATGAGAGCTGATCAGTCGCTCGAAATACGGCGCCAGTTCAATTCGTTCCAGCTTCAATGACAGCGAGTCGCGGTGGGCGTTGGTGATCAGTACCACGCGTTTGCCGGCCCGTTTGATCGCCGCCAGAAAAGTGTCCGCATCCGGACGCAGGGCGATCAAGTGCGCGGTTTCCAGTTTCAGCTCGCGCACCGACAGCTTCAGCTCGGCGCTCCAGAAATCCAGGCAGTACCACTGCAACTGGCCGGCATTGCGTTCGAACAACGGCTGCAATTCCAGCTCCGCCATGGCCCGGCTCACCCCATGCAGCTCGGCATAACGCTGGGGCAGATGTTCCATCCAGAAATGGTTGTCGTAGTGCAGGTCCAGCAGCGTGCCGTCCATATCCAGTAAAACGGTATCGATGTCGCGCCAGGGCAGCAGGGACATAAAAAACTTCTCCAGCGGTAAAAAAGATATCCGGGATAAACAATCAGGATAGGCCGGGTATAGTAACGCGTTCACGCCAAGGAGCTTCCCATGCGCCAGAAACCCACCGTACTCGCCCGCGAGATTGTCGCTACCAGCCGTTTGTTCTGTGTCGAAGAGCTGAAATTGCGCTTTTCCAATGGCGTGGAACGCACTTACGAGCGTCTGGTCAGCAAAGGCACCGGGCATGGCGCAGTGATGATCGTGGCGATGCTCGATGCGGAGCACGCCGTATTGGTGGAGGAATACTGCGGCGGCACCGATGCATACGAATTGTCCCTGCCCAAAGGCTTGATCGAGCCGGGCGAAGATGTGTTGGCGGCGGCCGAGCGGGAGCTCATGGAGGAGGCCGGGTATGGTGCGCGGCAGCTGGAATATCTGACCGAATTGTCGTTGTCGCCCGGCTATATGAGCCAAAGAATCCAGGTGGTGCTGGCCTCCGATTTGTACGAAGAACGCCTGGAGGGCGACGAGCCCGAGCCGATGCGGGTCGACAAGGTCAACCTGCGTGAATTGTCGGCCTTGGCGCTGAACCCGCAATTCACAGAGGGCCGGGCCTTGGCGGCGCTGTACCTGGTCCGTGATTTGCTGACTCAGCGTGGGGTGTTCCTGCCATGAAGTTGAATTTCCCCCATCCGCTGATGGCGCCGGTCGTTGAACTGGCTTTGAAGGCTGGCGAGGTGATCTTGCCGTTCTGGCGCGTCAATGTTGCCGTCACTGCAAAGTCCGATGATTCCCCGGTCACCGCCGCCGACATGGCCGCTCATCATCTGATTCTGGCCGGGCTGACGGCGCTGGATCCGAGCATTCCGGTGTTGTCCGAAGAGGACGCCAATATCCCTCAGAGCGTGCGTGCCGCCTGGCAGCGCTGGTGGCTGGTCGATCCGTTGGACGGGACCAAGGAGTTCATCTCCGGCAGCGAAGAGTTCACCGTCAACATTGCGCTGATCGAGCAGGGACGTGTGGTGTTTGGCGTGGTGTCGATGCCGACCAATGGGCGCTTTTATGTTGGTGGTGCCGGGTTGGGTGCCTGGCGCGGCGATAAAGGTGTCGAGCCGTTGCCAATTCAGGTTCGCGAGGTTCCGGCTGCGAGTGAAGCGTTCACGGTGGTCGCCAGTCGTCGGCATACGAGCCCTGAGCAGGAGCGGTTACTTGCGGGGTTGAGTGACAGCCTGGGTGAGCTGCAACTGGCGAATATCGGCAGCTCGCTGAAATTTTGCCTGCTGGCGGAAGGGGCGGCGGATTGCTATCCGCGGTTGGCGCCGACTTCGCAGTGGGACACGGCGGCTGCGCAAGGTGTGCTGGAAGGTGCGGGTGGTGAGGTGATGGATTTGAGCGGTGAGCCGTTCTGTTATCCGGCGCGGGAGTCGTTGCTGAATGAGTTCTTCCTGGCGCTGCCGGCTAAGGCTGCGTGGCGGGAGAAGTTGTTGGCTTTGGCCCGCAACTAAGATCGTTCCCATGCTCCGCGTGGGAATGCCTCAAGGGACGCTCCGCGTCCAGTGACGCGGAGCGTCACGGGCTGCATTCCCACGCAGAGCGAGGGAACGATCAGTCATCGGTGAAGGACGTACTGCCCGGTAAACTTCACCGCATCCTCATCACTCCCGGTATTCACGATCCGGGAATGCAGCGTCAACCGGGCTCGTCCATATCGCTCATACATCGCCAGAAACTTCTTCCAGACCGCCGCACTCGGTGCCTGGCAAATCGCCGTTGCATCCATGGTGACCGGCAGCGGGTAGCTGATCTGCCCTTCCTGAATCACGATGTGCCCGTCTTCGATGCCTTCTTCGCGCAAACGCAAATGCAACCAGCCCCAGCCGGCCAGCACCGCGCCGCAATACAGGCTGCCGCCGAACATGGTGCTCTTGTGATTGACGTTGGCTTCCAGTGGCAGATGCAGGCGCAGTTGTTGGTCGTGCCAGTCGAGCACTTTGAGGCCCATGTCCCGCGTGAGGGGAATGTCGGAATGGAGGATCGATTCCAGGTGACGACTGTCGCGGTTCATTCACGGGCCTTTTGTTTGAAGAGGATGATTTTACGGTAGCTCAATCGAGGTCGTCGGTGGGGTTGCTGGCGCCACTGTCGCCGAAGTTCAGGCCATGCTTGCGCAGTTTGTCATGCAAGGTTTTGCGCGGAATGCCGAGCGCTTCGGCGAGGCTGCGCACGGAGCTGTGCGAGCGCGTCAGTTCGGCGGCAATCAGGCTCTTCTCGAAGTTCTCCACTTGCTCGCTCAGACCGCCGCTGACCACTTCAACCGTACTGCCAACGCCGCCATCCGGTGCACTGTTGTCCAGTGCCAGTTCCAGGCCCAAGGCAAAACGCTCGGCGGCATTCTGCAGTTCCCGCACATTACCTGGCCAGGTGTGGCGCAGTAGCAGCGCCCGGTGCCCCGGCTGCAATTCGTGGGGTGGTAAACCGTGGCGGGCGCTGGCTTCATCGGCGAAATGCTGGAATAGCATCAGCACATCTTCGCTCCGCTCGCGCAATGGCGGAATGCGTAACGGCGCGACATTCAGGCGGTAATACAAGTCGGCACGGAAGCGCCCCTGATCGGCGGATTGACGCAGGTCTTCCTTGGTCGCGGCGATGATGCGAATGTCCAGCGGGATCAGTTGGTTGCCACCCAAGCGCTCGACAATCCGCTCTTGCAGCAAGCGCAGCAATTTCACCTGCACGTCCAGGCTCATGCTTTCGATTTCATCGAGGAACAACGTGCCGCCATTGGCAAATTCGAACTTGCCGATACGGCGCTTCTGCGCGCCGGTAAACGCACCGGGTTCGTGACCGAACAGCTCGCTTTCCACCACCGACTCGGCCAGGGCTCCGGCGTTGATCGCCACGAACGGGCCGTTACGCCGACTCGACAAATCGTGCAGCGCGCGGGCGACCACTTCTTTACCCGCACCGGTTTCGCCGAGGATCAGCACGTCCGCCTTGGTCGCCGCCAGAGCCCCGATCTGCTCGCGCAGGCGCAGCATCGGAGCTGATTGCCCGACCAGTCGAGCGCTCAGTTCGTTGCGATCGCTCAGGGCCAGGCGCAGGCTGCGGTTGTCCAGCACCAATCGGCGCAGGTCCAGGGCACGACGCACGCTGTCGAGCAGGGCGTCGCTGGCGAAAGGCTTTTCCAGAAAGTCATAAGCCCCGGCGCGCATGGCTTGTACGGCCAGTGGCACATCGCCGTGGCCGGTGATCAGCAACACCGGTAGCTCCCGATCCTGGGCGTGGAGTTCAGTCAACAGTTCAAGGCCGTCCATGCCCGGCATGCGGATGTCACTGACCACCACGCCGGGCCAGTCGCGTTCCAGTTGCCCGGCCAGGCCTTTGGCTTCAGCCAGCGGCAGAATCTTCAGGCCGGCCAGGTCCAGGGTCTGGCTCAGGGCCTGGCGCAGGTGGGGATCGTCGTCGATCAACACGACCTGAATGCGGTTGTCGATGGTCATGCACTTCGGTCCTCGGACGGTTGCAGGCTCACGCCCGGTGCGCCTGCGCGCAGTTTCAGGGTAATCAGGGCGCCACCTTCCTTGTGGTTGGAGAACGACAGTTCACCACCGAAGGCGCGCATCAAGGTGTCGCAGATCGCCAGCCCCAACCCAAGCCCCTGAGTGCGGGTCTTGGTGGTGTAGAAAGGCTCGCCGGCACGACCCAGCGCTTCCATGCAGAACCCGGGGCCATTGTCGCGAATGTACAGATTGACGCCGTCGGCGGTGGACTCGGCACTCAACCAGAGTTTACGCGGCGGGCCTTTTTCCGTCAGGGCATCGAGGGCATTGGCCAGCAGATTACCGAGTACCTGGCGCAGACGGGTTTCACCGGCCTCGACCCACAGGGTAGCGGCCGGCAGGTCACGGATCAGCTCGACTTCCATGCTGCGCCGACGCTTGGCCAATAACGCCAGCGCATCGTCCAGTGCCGGTTGCAGTGCCACGCTTTCCGGGGCGTGGCGATCACGTCGGGCGAAGGCGCGCAGGTGGGCGATGATCGACGCCATGCGCCCGGTCAATTCGCTGATCAGCTTGAGATTGCCGCGGGCATCTTCGGTGCGCTGATGATCGAGCAGTATTTCGGCGTTTTCCGCATAGCTGCGGATCGCCGCCAGCGGTTGGTTGAGTTCATGGCTGATGCTCGCCGACATCGTCCCCAGCGCCGAGAGCTTGCCGGCCTGTACCAGGTCATCCTGAGCGCGCACCAGTTCCTGCTGAGCGTGTTCGCGCTCCAGCACTTCCTGCTTCAGTCGACGGTTGAGGCCTTCGAGGTCGCTGGTCCGTTCGGCGACCCGGCCTTCCAATTCCTGGCGGGCCTTGCCTTCGAAGGCGATCCGCTCCAGGTAATGGCGTCGGCGTTGCATCATCAGGCCGAGCAGCAACATCAATACCAACAGCGTTGCGCCGCCGATGGCCACGACCGTGCGTACCGGGCGGTCGATCAGGGTACGCGGCGCAAGGATACTGACGCTCCAGCCGGTTTCTTCGATCTGCCGGGTTTGGGTCAGCCAGGCGTTGGCGTCGAGATTCAACGGCTTGGGATCGCGGGTCGGGTAGGGTTGAATGGCGGTGATGGCCTCGCGCTCTGCGTCGCTCAATGGGCGCGTCGAGCGGAAACGCCACTCGGGCCTCGACGTGAGGATGACCACGCCATTGTGGTCGGTGACCAGCAGTTGTTCCGGGGTTTTGCCCCAGAGGCTTTCGGTGTGGTCGAGGTCAACCTTGATGACCAGCACACCAATGATTTTTTCGCGATCACGTATTGCCGCCGCAAAGAAGTAACCGCGTTTGGCCGAGGTGGTGCCCAGGCCGAAGAAACGCCCCAGACGTCCGGCCATGGCTTCACTGAAATAAGGACGGAAAGCGAAATTGCGGCCGACGAAGCTGTCGTGTTTGTCCCAATTGGAAGCCGCCAGTGTCTTGCCGGTGGTGTCCATCAGGTACATGACTTCGGCGCCGGTCTGGGCGCTGATGTTTTTCAGCAGGCGATTGGCATTGCCTTGAACCACACCCTCATCGGGAGCAGACAATGTCGCACGTAGCGCGGGCAACTCGCCGAGAATCTGCGGCAACACTTCATACCGGTGCAGGGTGCCCAGCAGGTTGGCGACGTAGAGGTCGAGGGTCTGACGGTTTTGCCCAGCCAGTTCGCTGCGGTAATAGCGCTCGGCCAGATGCTCCAGCGGCCACAGCAAGGGCGCCAGGCACAGCGCTAAAAGCGCCAGGCTGCGCCAGCGGGGTCTGCGAGGGAGAGTCGGTGTCATGAGCATCAAGCGCCTGGGGGGACAGATGCATTATGCCTAGGCTTGCGGGCGCAGTCTGCGCACCTGGGATCAAGTGCGCGCTGGCGGTGAAGATTCACACAGGCATTCAGGAAAAGACGTCAGCGTCCTTGAGGAGCGCGGCGGCCTGATCCTTGGCCGACAGTTTCGGTGCTTCGTCCAGCTGCCAGTCGATGCCCAGGTCCGGATCGTCCCAGCGAATGCTGCGCTCGGCCGACGGCGTGTAGTAGTCGGTGGTTTTGTAGAGGAACTCGGCGAAATCACTCAACACCACAAAACCATGGGCGAAACCTTCCGGTACCCAGAGTTGGCGATGATTGTCAGCGGACAGGCGCACCGCCACCCATTTGCCGAAATGCGGTGAGCTGCGGCGAATGTCCACCGCCACGTCCAGCACTTCACCGACGGTGACGCGGACCAGTTTGCCCTGAGTGTTTTCCAGCTGGTAATGCAAACCGCGCAGTACGCCTTTTTGCGAGCGGGAATGGTTGTCCTGAACGAATTGGGTATTCAGACCGGTCGCTTCTTCGAAAGCCTTGGCGTTGAAGCTCTCATAGAAGAAGCCGCGCTCGTCACCAAATACCTTGGGTTCGAGGATCAGAACACCGGGCAGGTCGGTGGTGACTACATTCATGGTGTTTCTCCAGCAGAAGGTGTGATGGCCGACATTCTTACGCAAAGTGGTGGTTGGTGCGAGTGGGGCATAAAGAGAGTTGCGTGGACATTTGATTCGCGCCAACCAGGGAGGGGGTTGCGTATCGCCCCAAGCAGTGGCGATATAAGCGCCTAATAAAATTTCAGGGGTCGTTGTATGCCGCTCGCTACTTTGATTCACCGCGCCAGTTTGCCGAGCCCTCACGTGTCTGCGGCGCAAGCGCTTGAGCTGCTGGAGGAACATTACGGGCTGAGCGGGCGGTTGCAGACGCTTGGGAGCCAGCAGGATCTCAACTACCGGGTCGACAGTGATCAGGGGCGTTTCGTCCTGAAAATCTGTCGTGGCGATTATTCGGCGCTGGAGCTTCAAGCCCAGCACGCAGGGCTCAAGCATCTGGCGGAACATTCCGGGGTGCCGGTGCCTGGAGTGATTGCTGCGAAAAATGGCGCAGACTTGCTCTCACTTGAGGTTGGGGGCCAAGCAGTGCACGTGCGCCTGCTCGACTACATCGACGGCCAATCCCTGACGCACCTCAATCATCTAAGCCATTCAGTGGTCACCGGTTTCGGTCGGCTCTGCGGCGAAATGGACCTGGCGCTGGCCGGTTTCGATCATCCGGGCCTTGAGCGCACCCTTCAATGGGACGCCCGCCACGCCAACGCGTTGATCGCGCATTTGCTGCCGGTGATCAAGGATGATCGGCAGCGAGAATTGATTGTTGAGGCGGCCGAACAGGCTGAGCGCCATTTGCAACCGCTGGTGGGTAAGTTGCCGGTGCAGGCGATTCACATGGACATCACTGACGACAACGTGGTCTGGCAGCGGGATTCCCAGCGCCAATGGCAGTTGCAGGGCGTGATCGATTTCGGCGATCTGGTCCGAACCTGGCGGATCACTGATCTGTCGGTGACCTGCGCCGCGCTGCTGCACCATGCCGATGGCGATCCGTTCTATATTTTGCCGGCGATTCGGGCTTATCACGCGGTCAATCAGTTGCAGCATGAAGAGTTGCTGGCGCTATGGCCGCTGATCGTCGCCCGCTCGGCGGTGCTGGTGCTGAGTGGCGAGCAGCAGGTCAGCATCGATCCGGGAAATGAGTACAGTCGCGACAACCTGACCCATGAGTGGGAGATTTTCCGCGTTGCTACGTCGGTGCCATTGGCGTTGATGGAGGCGGCGATTCTTGCCGCAGTCGGTCAAAGCCTGCCGAGCATCGGCAGTGAAGGCTTCACGCCATTGTTGCCGAGTCTGGTGGGGCGCGAATTTGCTTTGATCGATCTGGGCGTGCTCAGCCCACATTTCGAGGCGGGTAACTGGGAGCAGGAGGGGATCGATCTGCGTCTGTTGACGGAGGCCGCCGCTGCTCACGGTCTGGCGGCCAGTCGATATGGCCAATATCGTCTGTCTCAAACCCGACCGGACAGTGCCAGCGAACCGGATACTTTCCCGTTACACGTTGCGTTGCGAGTGCCCGACGGCACGGCGGTCGAAGCACCGTTTGCCGGCGTTATCCATATTGAAGGGGAAAACCTGCTGCAACTGGATGGCCCGGAACTGAGCGTCCGATTGTGGGGTGTGACTCCATCCATGCGCAGTGGCGCAGCACTGGTCAAAGGCCAGGTGCTGGGTTCGGTCAGCGGGCCGTTGATCGTGCAGTTGTGTCGAAGCGCTCAACTGCACGCGCCGTTGTTTTGCACGCCTTCACGCGCCGCAGCCTGGCAGGCGTTATGTCCTTCACCTGCCGCATTGCTGGGCCTGGCCTGCGATGCGGAAGAGGAACTCAACCCGCAGACGTTGCTGGCCCGCCGCGACGCGAGTTTCGCTCGCTCCCAGAAGCACTATTACGTCGACCCGCCGCGCATCGAGCGAGGCTGGCGCAATCACCTGATCGACATGCAGGGCCGCTCTTACCTCGACATGCTCAACAATGTCGCGGTCCTGGGTCATGGCCATCCGCGCATGGCCGCCGTCGCCAGCCGACAGTGGTCGCTGCTCAACACCAACTCGCGTTTTCACTACGCGGCGATTGCCGAATTTTCCGAGCGCTTGCTGAAGCTGGCACCGGACAATATGGATCGCGTATTTCTGGTCAACAGCGGCACCGAGGCCAATGACTTGGCGATCCGCCTGGCCTGGGCCTACAGCGGCGGTCGCGACATGCTCAGCGTGTTGGAGGCGTATCACGGCTGGTCGGTGGCGGCGGATGCGGTCTCTACCTCGATTGCCGACAACCCCAAGGCCCTGAGCAGCCGTCCGGACTGGGTGCATCCGGTGACTGCGCCAAACACCTATCGCGGTGAGTTTCGTGGCGTCGACAGCGCACCGGACTACGTGCGTAGCGTTGAACACAACCTGGCGAAAATCGCCGAGCAAAAGCGCCAATTGGCCGGTTTCATCTGCGAGCCGGTGTACGGCAATGCCGGCGGTATCTCGCTGCCGCCGGGCTATTTGAAACAGGTCTATGCATTGGTTCGCGCTCAGGGCGGGGTATGCATCGCCGATGAGGTGCAGGTCGGTTATGGCCGCATGGGCACATTCTTCTGGGGCTTCGAGGAGCAGGGTGTGGTGCCGGACATCATCACCATGGCCAAAGGCATGGGTAACGGCCAGCCGTTGGGCGCGGTGATCACTCGTCGGGAAATTGCCGAAGCGCTGGAGGCCGAGGGTTACTTTTTCTCGTCGGCCGGTGGCAGCCCGGTCAGTTGCCAGATTGGCATGGCAGTGCTGGATGTGATGGAAGAAGAAAAACTCTGGGAAAACGCCCAAGTCGTGGGCGGGTATTTCAAGGAGCGTCTTGAAGCGTTGATTGATCGGCATCCGTTGGTAGGAGCGGTGCATGGTTCCGGCTTCTATCTGGGCGTGGAGTTGATTCGCAATCGAGAAACCCTGGAGCCTGCGACCGAAGAAACCACGGCGTTGTGCGATCGTCTTCGTGAGTTGGGGATCTTCATGCAGCCGACGGGTGATTACCTGAACATCCTCAAGATCAAGCCGCCGATGGTTACCTCGCGTCAGAGTGTGGATTTCTTTGTCGACATGCTCTCGAAGGTCTTGGACGAAGGGTTGTAAGACTTGATATCGCTTTCGCGGGCAAGCCTCGCTCCTACAGGATTTGTGTTGTTCGCGGATTGTATCCGCACGGCATAACCCCCCGTAGGAGCGAGGCTTGCCCGCGAAGGCGTCATAAAGACATACATAAATATCGATTGTTATCGGGTTTAAGTGAGTAATTTTAGACAGAAAGAATATTTATTGCTTTAAAAGCCGATTTTTATCGGCTATAAAGTCGCCACTGCCCACGGTGTGGACAAACCACGCCCGGTGCTACCTCTTTCTGTCATCGGTCGATGCCACTCTCGACCCTCAAGCACTTGCCCAGGAGATGATTCATGAGCCGTATCGTTACCGTCGCCGCTACCCAGATGGCCTGTTCCTGGGACCTTGAGGCCAACATTGAGACCGCTGAGAAGCTGGTCCGTGAGGCTGCGGCGAAAGGCGCGCAAATCATCTTGATCCAGGAGCTGTTCGAGGCGCCGTACTTCTGCCAGAAGCCGAACCCGGACTATCTGCAACTGGCTACGACGGTTGAAGATAACGTCGCCATCAAGCACTTCCAGAAAGTCGCCAAAGAACTGCAGGTCGTTCTGCCGATCAGCTTCTACGAACTGGCCGGCCGCGCACGTTTCAACAGCATCGCGATCATCGATGCCGACGGCAGCAACCTCGGGATTTATCGTAAAAGCCACATCCCGGACGGCCCTGGCTACCACGAAAAGTACTACTTCAACCCGGGCGATACCGGCTTCAAAGTCTGGAATACCCGTTACGCAAAAATTGGCGTGGGCATCTGCTGGGATCAGTGGTTCCCTGAGTGCGCCCGCAGCATGGCGCTGCAAGGTGCGGAAATCCTGTTCTACCCGACCGCCATCGGCAGCGAGCCACATGACAAGACCATTTCGTCCCGCGACCACTGGCAGCGCGTGCAACAAGGCCATGCCGGTGCGAACCTGATGCCGCTGATCGCCAGCAACCGCATCGGCAACGAAGAGCAGGACGGCTACGACATTACCTTCTACGGCTCATCGTTCATTGCCAACCCGTTTGGCGAGAAAGTCCAAGAGCTGAACGAAACAGAAGAAGGCATTCTGGTTCACAGCTTCGACCTCGATGAGTTGGAGCACATCCGCAGCGCATGGGGCTCATTCCGTGACCGTCGTCCGAACCTGTATGGCGCGATCAAAACCCTCGACGGTTCCCTGGAGTCCTGAACCATGACCACGTTGAACAGCACCCCTCGCACCGACGGCTTTTACATGCCAGCCGAATGGGCGCCACAGACCCAGACCTGGATGGTCTGGCCCGAGCGCCCGGACAACTGGCGCCTGGGCGGCAAACCGGCGCAAGCCGCGCATGTGGCGGTGGCCAAGGCCATCGCGCGATTCGAACCGGTGACCGTGGCGGTCTCCGCTGGCCAGTATGAAAATGCTCATGCCCGTCTCGACGTGCCGAATATTCGTGTGGTGGAGATGTCCAGCGATGACGCCTGGGTTCGGGACACTGGCCCGACGTTCGTCATCAACAACCGCGGCGAAGTCCGTGGTGTGGATTGGGACTTCAATGCCTGGGGCGGTTTCGACGGTGGTCTGTATTCGCCGTGGAACCGTGACTCGCAGGTGGCGGGCAAGATCCTCGAAATCGAGCGCAGCCCGCGCTACCGCACCGAGGGTTTTGTGCTCGAAGGCGGTTCGATCCATGTCGATGGCGAAGGCACCCTGATCACTACCGAAGAGTGCCTGCTCAACCGCAATCGCAATCCGCACATGGACCGCACGCAGATCGAAGCGGTGCTCAGCGCCAATCTGGCTGTGGATAAAATCATCTGGTTGCCAGACGGTTTGTTCAACGACGAAACCGACGGCCATGTGGATAACTTCTGCTGCTACGTGCGTCCGGGCGAAGTACTGCTGGCCTGGACCGACGACCCGCAGGACCCGAACTACCCGCGCTGCCAGGCGGCAATGAACGTGCTGCAAAACAGCACCGATGCCAAGGGGCGCCCGTTCACGGTGCACAAGATGCCGATTCCGGGGCCGCTGTACGCAACTGAAGACGAGTGCGCAGGTGTCGATCCGGTGGATGGCACTCAGGAACGCAATCCGACCGTTCGTCTGGCCGGCTCTTACGTGAACTTCCTGATCGTCAACGGCGGCATCATCGCGCCGAGCTTCGACGACCCCTTGGATGGTCCGGCCAAAGAGATTTTGCAGAGGTTGTTCCCGCAACACGAAGTGGTCATGGTGCCGGGTCGTGAATTGTTACTGGGGGGCGGTAACATCCACTGCCTTACCCAACAACAGCCAGCCCCGCACAAGGAGTGAGTGAGGTCGTAACACCTTGAGTTGATTGAAGAATCGATTGAGCAACGATTCAGCCTCGTTGTTTCACAGAAAGCCCGCAGCCCATCAGGACCGCGGGCTTTTTTGTATCCACTTATCGACACTTCGAAAACATTGGCACAGCTCTTGTATCTTCGATGGCGCAACACGGGGAGGGAGAGAACTTCGATGTTCTGTCATAAACCTTGGATAAGTTAGCCGCTCACAAACCAGGAGAGAGCGCTGAGATGAACGCCGAAATGAACGTCGTGAGCGAGCGGGCACTGCATCCCCTGGCAGTTAACAGCGAATCGCTCCAGGTCTTGGCGCAATGGTTGAAGTCCAATGGAACGCGTCAGATCAGAGAACCTGATCCGCGCCGGATGATGATCGAGCGCTACCCCGCTGGTTTATTCAGCGAGGCGGAACTGGAAGCACTGTGGGATGTGATGGAAGGATAAGAAGAAAAACAACGGATTGATAAAAGCGCTGCCGGGAAGGCGGCGCTTTTTTTATGGGCGAAAGGTTTTATGAGCACTGGAGATCATTGATCGTTCCCACGCAGAGCGTGGGAACGATCAACCCAAACCGTATCAACAGTGTTTAGAAGCTGTAAGTACCGGTCACGACCAGGCTCCGTGGTGCGCCAGGTTGAATCTGTGCCGCACTGGTGGCCGACGAGTAATACTCGCGATCGGTGATGTTGTTCAGTGCCGCCCGCAAATCCCAATCCTTGTGCCGGAAGCCGGCCAATGCATCCCAACGGCCGTAACCTGGCAGCACGGTAGTGTTGAGGTTGTCGGCGTAACGCTGACCCACCAAGGTCAAACCGGTTTCGGCGTACCAGCCCATTTCCGGTTTCCAGGTCAGGAACAGGCTTCCGTTGCGCTTAGCCACGTTGCTGATGCGTTTGCCTTCGAAGCCGTTGTTATCCTTCTCGACCGTGGCGTCCTGTACGCCCACGCCACCGCGCACGTACCAGTTGCCAGAGATCTTGCCGGTGCCGGTCAGCTCGATCCCGCGGGAGCGTTGCAGGCCGGTGAGCAATGTCACGGTCGGATCGTTCGGGTCGCTGGTGCGACGGTTGGAGAGTTCCAGTTCATAGATCGCCAGCGTAGTGCTCAGGCGATCGTCGAGCCAGTCGCTCTTCACGCCGATTTCCTTCTGCTTGGTCAGCTCGGGACTCAGGTCGTTGCTGTTGCCGGCCGCGCCTGGGGTGATGCCGATCAAGCCGCCGCCGACCGGGGAAAAGGTCTTGGTCCAGGATGCGTAGAAGGAGTGATTCTGCAGCGGCGTCCAGACCACGCCTACACGCGGGCTGGTGCTGTGGCTGTCACGATCTTCGGAAATGCCCCGCAGCTTGTTGGTCGATTCGATATCAAAAGTGTCGTAACGCAAACCGGCAAGCAGTTGCCATTGATCGTTCAGACGCAGTTGATCCTGCACGTACACCGCACGGCTTTCGACTTCGGTATGGGTGCTGCTCGACACCTGCATGCGCCCGGTGTGGCGCAAATCGCGATTCGGGTTGTACAAGTCCAGCGCCGGTACTGGGGAACTACCGGGTCCGGAGGTTGCTGCGTTATACAGCGTCGGATCGCGACGCTGGCTGCCGATCTCGATACCGGTCAGCAGGCGATGCTCCAGGCCGAGTGTGTCGAAGCCGCCTTCCAGCTCGATGTTGTTATAGACGTTGCGGGTGGTCAGGTCTTGCTGCCAGTGCTGGCGAGTGACCTTGTTGGTTGCCGGGGTGTAACCGGTCAGGTAAGTGTTGTCGAAATCGCTGTTGAGCTTGAACACACCCAAGGTATGGCGCAGCTGCCAGTTATCGCTGAGTTCATAGCTGAGTTTCGAGCGCAGGGATTGCGACTTGTCGTCGATGAAATCGTGCTCGCTGCCGTAGGTCGTGTCCCGTCCTACGTCCGCCGGGCGCCCATTGACCCCTGGGATACCGCGATCCGGCGTACGGTTGTAGCGGCTGTATTCGTATTGCACCAACCAGTTCAGGTCGGGCGTCAGTTGCCAGCTCATGGACGGCGCGAACAGTTGGCGATTGCCGCTGACACCGTCGCGGAAGCTGTTTTGGTCCATGTTGCCCATGTTCAGGCGCAGGCTGATGTTCTCGCTCGGATCGGTGCTGAGGTCGGCATAAAGACTACGCAGATCGTCGCTGCCGCCCTGGGCTTCAAGGGTCGAGCGGCGGCCGAACTCCGGCAGCTTGCTGACCCGGTTGACGATCCCGCCTTGGCTGCCACGTCCATACAACACCGCTGCCGGGCCTTTGAGGACTTCGATGCGTTCGATGTTGTGCAAGTCGCGCACGTACTGGCTGTCGTCACGGATGCCATCGAGATAGAAGTCGTTGCTGGCGTCGAAACCACGGATGCGCAGGCTATCGAAGCGGGTGTCGGCACCACTGCTGACGTTAGGGATACCGCTCAGCGCCGTGCCCAGATCGTTAGTGCCGTAATCCACCACGTTCGCGGTTTTCACCGAATCGATGGCCTGCGGCACATAACGCACCGGTGTCGCAGTGCGCGTCGCAGTGCTGGTTTCCTTTACGCGTGGATCGTCAGCTTGCGCTTCGGCGCTGATCGAGGTCTCGGGTAAAACAGTCGTGGCGGCGCAGGTAAAACCGGCAGACAAAAAAACGGAGAGCCCAAGGGTGACGGGCGTAAGGCGGAAGGGGGCAGGCATCTAAAGCGCATCCGGAAGGGTAGAGAAAATCGAGGGCGCGAATGGTAATGCTTGTTATTTACTTTCGTTAATTGTTCTTGAATGGTTTCTTCGTTTGATTGTTTCAAGTTATGTCGTGATTGGTACAAAAGTATTAGGGGCGTATTCGACCGATTCATGAAACAGACTGAAAGCCATTCCAGCGTTTTTCCGAAACTGTCTGGGGATTAATCTGCCGGCATTGAGTTTTCTTACTTTGTTGCCGGAGTTTTCCCCATGATCCTTCACTACATTTACGACCCTCTGTGCGGCTGGTGTTACGGCGCCAAACCATTGGTCCAGGCTGCCCAAGCCGTATTGCCAGTGATCGCCCACGGTGGCGGCATGATGACCGGCGCCAACCGCCAGACCGTTTCGCCACAACTGCGCAATTACGTTATGCCCCACGATCGACGCATTGCCGAGTACACCGGCCAGCCGTTTGGTGAGGCGTATTTTGAGGGTTTGCTCCGCGATGTGACGGCGGTGTTCGATTCCGCGCCGCCGATTGCCGCCGTGCTGGCAGCCGAGCAGATCGCTGGACGCGGTCTAGCGTTGCTGGGGCGTTTGCAGACGGCTCATTACGTAGAGGGTCGACGCATCGCTGACGAAGCCGTTCTGCTGGAACTCGCCATACAGACAGGTCTTGAACTTGAGGCGTTCCAACAGGCATTTAATGAAGCCGACACCGAGCGCCATATCAAGGACAGTCGCGCACTCTTGGCAAATGTTGGCGGTCAGGGTTTCCCGACCTTCGCGCTGGAACAGGATGGCCAGTTCACCCTGGTCGACATAGGCCCGTGGCTCGGCAAGCCGCAAGCCTTCGCCCAATGGTTGAACCAGTCACTTGTGGCAAAAGAGTCTTCATCCGCGTTTCAAATCTGTGGTCTCGACGGCTGTGCCCATTGAATTTAAAAACTCCTGACTGGTTTGGTTCTTTTGCCTCATAACCCTGGAAAAGCATCTGAAACGACTGTTTTCCTCATAAAAAGTCGAATTAAAGCAATTTCATACCGCGTTTCAAGCAACCCTTGATATGCCTGAAATTCTTTCTCATGGGCCGCAAATCCTGCACCTACTAGATTAAGCCGCTAAATGCAGCGGAGACCTGGTAATGATCGTGTTGAACAGAGAAGTTGGCGAATCGCTACGGCGCGACAAGTATGTCAACGTCAAGGGAGCCGACTTCAATCTCTTCGGTCATTTTTCCGACTTCGTCAGATTGACCAAAAGTTGGGAAAGCATGGAGCCGGACAGTTATTACGGCCAGGCCGATGCGGGCATGCGTTTCCGTCGTTACAGTGATTTCGAATACAACCCGGTCACCCGTGACTTGAAGCAGCTGGAACACCGCGCCTACGTGCAATCGAAGGCCAACAACAGCTATGTCGGGGGACTTGAGCGGCACTTCCAGGATTTCTCTAATGAAGTCATCAATTCGCCGGTGATGCGCAGCCTCATCGATGCGGATTTCGAGGTGTACAAAAACGTATTGCCGCCGGAGTTGCACGACGAAATCTGGCAATGCCAGATTCATCAGATCCGCATCGAGATCAAGCCGGGCAAGCAACTGGAAATCACCCCGGAAGGTATTCACTGCGACGGTTATCCGTTCAGCGGTGTGCATTTCTGGGGCCGCAACAACGTGGATGGGGCGGAGAGCCGTTTGTATTCGGCCCAAGAGGAACAATTGGCGGTGACGACCTATCTGGAAATCCTCGACACCACCTACTTCCTCGATCGCGACATGCGTCACTACGTGACACCGGCACGCAACACCCACGCTCACGAAATGGCCTATCGGCAGATTCTGGCCATTTCCTTCTCGCGGCCCGGGACCGCTTTCGACATTGTTCGCTGAACAGCTAGACCCCATGATGCACATCGCCGAGTGCCCCGCACGGGTGATGCTGCAGCGCGCGACGGCCAAGGATGCCCAACGCCTGGAGCGCTTCTTTCGGCAATTCGAAGAAGTGTCGTTCTGTGAATGGCAGGACGCCAAATGCCTGCGCGGTGTGTTGGTGCAGAAAACTACCATCGCGTTCCTCGCGGTCGATGTCTGTGGCGAAGTGGTCGGCGCGGTATTGGGCGGCATGCTCGGCAGCCGTGGCACCATCAATCACTTGGCGGTGAGCCCGCAGTATCGCGCCCAAGGCGTCGGTCAGCGCCTGGTGGAAGCGGCCTCGGCGGACATGAAACGGGTGGGCGTGCTGCGGATGTTCCTGTTTGTCGACGATGCTAACCTTGCCGGCAAACGTTTTTGGAGTGCCCAGGGCTTTTGCGAGCCACGCGGCGAAACGACCTTTGAGAGGGACCTATGAATGAGACGTCCAGCAGCCAGCCGCTAATGGTCGAGCCCCAGCCCTCGCGCACCTTCGCTGAAGCCAGCCCGGTAGTGGCGGGTTACTTCACGGTGTCGTTCGTATTTGGTTTGATGGCCGTCAATGCCGGTTTGCCCGTGTGGCTACCGGTCGCGATGTGCTTGTTCGTCTACGCCGGTGCCTCGCAGTTCGCTGCTCTGGCGCTGATCTCCAGCGGCGCGTCGCTGACCACCATCATCCTCACCACGTTTCTGATCAATGCACGGCACATGCTGATGTCGGTCTACATGGCCAAGGCCTTGCAGGCAATGGGGCTCAGTCGTCTCGAGCGCTGGTGTTATGCGGGCGGGCTGACCGATGAATCGTTCGCCTTCCACAGCGTCAAACTGGGCAAGGGCACCCCGGTCAATGTGCGTTACCTGATCGGCTTCAATCTGTATTGCCACACGTCGTGGGTGCTGGGCGGTTTGCTGGGCGCAATCTGCGCGCAGTACGCGGCGCACCTGATCAAATATCAGCTCGACTATGCGCTGACCGCGATGATGCTCTACGTGCTGGTATCGCTGTGCAACACCCGCAACAAACTGATCGCCGCACTGGCCGCGGTCGCCTGCATGGGTGTCTTGAGCCTGGTCGGCAATTCACCCTTCAACGTATTCATCGCCACATTCGTGGGCTGCGGGGTGGGTGTATGCCTGACCAAACGTTCCTGATCCTGGTCGTCGTGCTGATGATGGCCGTGACGTTCCTGCCGCGCGCGTTGCCGCTGCAGGTGAGCACTGACCATTGGCCACCCTTGGTCGCCCGGGCGCTGGAATACCTGCCGGTGGCGATCGTCGCTGCAATCAGCCTCACGCCCCTGTTGATCAAGGATCAACAGGTGCAGCTCGATCGCCCGGAATTCTATGCAGCGATTCCGACGTTGTTATGTGCGTATTTCAGCAAAAACCTCTTTCTCAGTGTGGCGGTTGGGACGGCTGCGTACATTGCGCTCGGATCGTTCATGTAGCGACAGAGCGACCACGTCGTTCAGGGCCTGGCCCGACAACTCGGGGTTATTGACCGCCAGCCGTACTTCGAGGGAATCCTCGAAACCCGGGAAAATGGTCAAGCCGTTACGCAGGGCTGCCTCACGGGAAACCATGCCGAGGCCGTCCATTTGCGTGATCAACGACAGGGTCAGGGTCTCGCTGCAGGAATAGATCATCCGCTTGCCTGACTCGTAATTGCCAAGACCGGAGTCGAGAAAGCGCAAGAAGCTGTGGGAATACGGACAATCGTCGGCCGGTCGAACCTGAACCTTATTGCCGAGCAGCATCAGCGGATCGTTCTCCTGACCGCAATGAGCACCGACCACCTGCACCTGTACCTCGGGCAGGGCAATGCTGGATAACCCCGGTTGCTGCGGGCCGATCAGCACGGCCAGGTCGAAGTCTTCATTCTTCAACTTACTGAGGTTTTCCATCGACTCCGCGTAGCTGAATTCCAGCTGATAATCAGGAAAAACCTCAAAGAGGCGTCCGATCATTCGCCGGTTGAAGTCGGCCGAGAGCGTGGTATTAAGCGCAACCTTGAGCGTGCGCTGCCCAGGCACCTTGAGCGCGGCGACTTTCTCTTCCAGTTGCCGCGTAGCGACCAACACTTTGTCCATGTAGGGCGTGAGCTCCGTGCCCTGCGTTGTCAGAGTCAGCCCCTTGTTGGAGCGACGAAACAACCGAAAACCGAACTGCTCTTCGACCTTGTTCAACTGCGCGGCCAATGCCTGCACGGTCAAACAGGAATGCTCTGCCGCCGCCGACAATGAGCCGGTCTGCACAATGCGCATGAGGTTACGTAAGGTTCTGCTATCCATTTGGGTAATGCCCTCTAAAGTGGGCTGGCTATTGTTGTGTACCTTGCCGCCGGGTAGGCGTCGGTCGCGTGCTGGCTATGATCCTGCACCTGAGCATGCTTGTCCCGAGTTTAGTAGCGAAATGATTTCGCGTCCGATGGTTGGCGGCTTGCACGGGATCGGGGATTTTGGTTGGGGGCGAGTGATCGGGTCAGAAAAATGCCTGGATGGGAAAAGTACGTTGATCGACGAAACCTTTTCCAAGGGCAAAAAAAAGGTTCTTCACGGATTACCGGGAAAGACGCTCTTGATCTTCATGAAAAAGAATTCGCTGTCCCGGTAACCGTACGCCATCCGCTTAATGACCTTTATTCGATTGTTTATGCCTTCCAGCTGGCCCGTG
>NZ_FYEB01000023.1 GCF_900187445.1 Pseudomonas sp. Irchel s3b2 | reverse complement strand
CAACTTGACCATGACACTGGCCGGTGCCTTTTTTTCAAACCGCGCTAGAACTTCTGCCCACATCGTTTTCGTCACCCTGACTGGAGTTTTGGGGGGATTCTAAACGAAGACCTTGAAAGGGCTGGCTTTTACAGCGAGTCACTTGGAAAAGCCCCAAGTAACCAAGGGCTCTTGCCCCGCCATTCGGTGCCTCGCCCAGGCTCGGCATGCCCTTGTAAGATTGGTCGGCTGACAGGCCGCCATCGCAGCGATGCGGCGACCCGACCCCACAAAAAATCAAAGCACATCTAAAATCAGCGCCCATCCACTCTGCTTTTCACCACTCAACAGGCCGAGCGTTAGCTCGCCTGCAGCTGTTGATCTTGAGGCACCGCGCCCTCGAGAGGCCGAGTGGAGGTTCTGCGCAGTGGGCAACCCGGCATGGATGCCGGGTTAGCCGCGCACGGCCATGGATGGCCGATCGCGGCGGGCCCACGGAGCAGGACCGGAGCGAGGGCATGCCGAGCCTGGGCGAGGCACCGAACGACAGGGGCAGAAGCGCTTTGGTTACTTTCGCGCTTTTCGAAAGTGACTCGCTGTAAAAGCGAAACCGCCAGCGGCCGTAACCGCAGAAACGGATATGTACCCATCAAAATCGGAGAGACGTGCAGATACCCATGCCGCAACAGGGACGCTACGAAATCAGGCCTGACGCTGGTGCTTGTCGATCTGCTCGTGACGCTCTTGAGCTTCGATGCAGTACTTGGTGGTCGGGCTGATCAGCAGGCGTTTCAGGCCGATAGCCTCGCCGCTGTCATCGCACCAGCCAAAGCTGTCTTCCTTGATGCGTTCCAGGGCCTGTTCCAATTGAGGCAGCATGCGCTGGTCGCGATCGATCGCATTCACCAGCCAGGTGCGCTCTTCTTCGACTGAAGCCGCGTCAGCCGGATCGGCCGGGGTGTCCAGGCTCTCGATGGCGATGCGATTCTGTTCGATGCGCTCATGGGTTTCGACTTTCATGTTCTGCAACAGCTCAGAGAAAAAAGCATGTTGCTCGGCATTCATGTAGTCATCCGCCGGCATGGCCAGCAACTTGTCCTTTGTCATTGATATCTCTATAAAAAAACGTGCATTAAGGCGAATTAGGGAGCGATCCGTTGAACCTGAAACGGTCATTGGAAAGGCGCCGTTTATTCCAAGCGCCACCCGGCACTCAATTTACGAGGGGCGGCAGTCTAAGGCCCACTTGAGGCCTCAGCAACTGAAAAGACAGCAAATCTGCCCGACAAAGCCCTGAAAGTGCGCTATGGCAGGCTTTGAGGCGCTTATCGGAGTGCGTTTATAGCAAGAAATTCAGTCGAGCGGCTGTATATAGAAGACAAACGGCTGCGCCACGCGGGTCAGGCGTGGCGCTTTTTTGCATTTTGTCCGGCTTCAGCGCTTGAGTTTGCGCTTGTTGCGGTACTGGTCGATGACCACCGCCACCACAATAATCAGCCCCTTGATGATGTCTTGAATATAAGCATCAACACCGACAAAGGTAAAGCCGCTGGCCATGACCCCGAGGATCAACGCGCCGATCACGGTGCCGGTGATACGCCCGACGCCACCCGCCAGGCTGGTGCCGCCGATGACCGCCGCGGCAATCGCATCCAGTTCATAAGACATGCCCATCCCGGCCTGCCCGGTCGCCGCCCGCGCCGACGCCACCACCCCGGCCAGGCCCGCAAGCAACCCGGCGATGCTGTAGACGATCACCAGATGCCGCTTGACGTTGATCCCGGAGGTACGCGCCGCCTGCATGTTGCCGCCGATGGCGTAGGTGTACTTGCCGTACTTGGTGTAGCGCAGGGCGATGTGAAAGATCACCGCCACCACCAGAAAGATGATCACCGGCATCGCGCCGTGTCCGATGGCCGTGTAGGAATCCGAGAGCATGCTCACCGGCTGACCTTCGGTGTAGTAGCGCGCCAGTCCACGGGCCGAGACCATCATGCCGAGGGTGGCAATGAACGGCGGAATCCCGGTGATCGCAATGATGCTGCCGTTGATCGCCCCCGCCAGCAAACCCACTCCAAGCCCGACGATCACTGGAATCCACACCGGCAAGTCCGTCAGGGATGGAAACACCGCCCGGGCAAAGTCCGAGGTCTGGGCCAGGCTGGCGGCAATCATCGCCGACAACGCCAGCACCGAACCGGAAGACAGGTCAATACCAGTGGTGATGATGACCTGGGTCACGCCGATCGCCAGCAGGCCGATGATCGACACTTGCAGGATCATCAGCACCAGGCGCTGAGAGTTCATCAGGAAGCTCTGGTCCCGCACGATCCAGCCGAACATTTCGAAGACCAGGCCGATGCCGATCAGCACCAGGAAGATACTCAACTCGGTCGGAAGGCGCCGGCGACTCTTGACCGGTGCCACTGCAGGCTTGTTTTCCAGTATCGCGTTCATAACCACTCACCCTTCAAATAAAATCCGTGTGGCGAGGGAGCTTGTTTGTGGCGAGGGAGCTTGCTCCCGTTGGACTGCGCAGCAGTCCCACTCCTTTAGGGCCGCTTCGCAGCCCAGCGGGAGCAAGCTCCCTCGCCACACAATCCCCTTTCACCCTTGAACTGCGTTCACCCTTGATTTAATGACACTGGGACATACCCGAGGCCAGTTGCATCACCCGTTCCTGGGTCGCTTCGCTGCGGTCGAGGGTGCCCATCAGGTCACCCTCGTGCATGACCATGACCCGGTCGCTCATGCCCAGCACTTCCGGAAGTTCCGAGGAAATCATGATCACCGCCATGCCTTCGCTGGCGAGGTAGGAAATCAGCCGGTAGATCTCGGCCTTGGCGCCGACATCGATACCCCGGGTCGGCTCGTCGAGAATCAGGATGCGCGGATTGGTCATCAGCCAGCGCGCCAGCAAAGCCTTCTGCTGATTGCCGCCGGACAGCGTGTCGATGCACTGCTCCAGCGACGGCGTTTTCACCCGCAGCTTCTTGCACATGTCTTCACACAACGCGCGCAGGGCTTTTTGCTGGATGAAGCCGTTGCCGACGTAATGGGGCAAGACTGCCATTTCCATGTTCTCCAGCACCGACAGGCACGGGAACAGGCCGCTGAGCTTGCGATCTTCGGTCAACAGCGCGAAGCCCTTCTCGATCGCCATGTGCGGATCGCTGATGCGCACCACTTCGCCGTCGAGACGGATTTCGCCACCGTCGCTTGGGGTGATGCCGAAAATCGCTTCGGCGACGTTGGTCCGCCCCGAGCCCATCAACCCGGCGATGCCAAGGATCTCGCCGGCATGCAGGTCGAAGGAGACGTCTTTGAAAATGCCGTCCAGCTTGAGGTCGCGTACCGACAGCAACAGATCGCCGATCGGCTTCTCGCGCACCGGGAACAACTGGCTCAGCTCGCGGCCGACCATCATCGAAATCAGGCTGTCACCGTCCATGCTGTCGGCCCGTTGCAGGCCGATGTAGGCGCCGTCACGGAACACCGCCACTTCATCGGCGATGCTGAACACTTCGTTCATTTTGTGAGTGATATAGATGATGCCTTTGCCCTGGCTCTTGAGGTCGGCAATGATCGAGAACAGATGCGCGACTTCCGTATCGGTGATGGCCGAGGTCGGCTCGTCCATGATCAGGATGTCGGAGTCGTAGGACACCGCCTTGGCGATCTCGACCATCTGCCGTTCGGCGATGCTCAGGTTGCCCACCTGCTCTTCCGGGTCGAGATTGATTCGCAGACGCTCCAGCAGTTTGGCGGTGCAACGATGCATCTCGCGGTGGTCGATCATGTGCAGGCCGTTGAGCTGCTCGCGGCCGATCCAGATGTTCTCGGCGATGCTCATGTGCGGCATCAGGTTGAGTTCCTGGTGGATCATCGCGATCCCGGCCTGGAGCGCAGCCAGTGGTGTTTCAAAGACCACCGGCTTGCCCCGCAGACGCAACTCGCCAGCGTCCGGCTGGTAGATGCCGGCAATGATTTTCATCAGGGTAGATTTGCCGGCGCCGTTCTCGCCCATCAGCGCCAGTACGGAACCGGGACGCACCCGAAGCTGCACGTCGGACAAGGCCACCACACCGGGAAAACCCTTGCTGACGTTGATGATCTCCAGCAGGTACGGCTCATCGACAGGTATTGCAGTTGGCTGGACACACATTAACGGGGTGCTCGAAGCAGTCGCTGAAGCGAACATGATCAGGTACTCCATCAGCAAGGTCGCGTTGCAACCTTGCGTGCTTATTGTTGTTATCGAACGGACGGACTATTTGAACGTGTCGACGTTTTGCAGGGTGATCAAGCGATACGGCACCCACACGGCCGGCTCGACCGGTTCGTTCCTGGCCATTTTCACCGCCGTGTCGATCGAACCGTCCGCCTGACCCTTGGCGTCCTGGAACACCGAGACGACCATCGAGCCCTTCTTCACCGCGTTCAAACCGTCGGGCGTACCGTCGACACCGGCAATCAGAATACTGCCCTTCTCCACGCCGGCCTGTTGCAGCGCCATGGCCGCGCCAATCGCCATCTCGTCATTGTTGGAGACCACCGCGTCGAACTTGCGGCCCTGGGTCAACCAGTCGTTGACCAGGGTCATGCCCTTGTCCCGCGACCAGATGCCGGTCTGTTCTTGCTCGATCTTGATATTCGGATACTTGGCCAGCACCTCTTTCACGCCCTTGGTGCGGTTGGTGGTGGAGTTGTTGGCCAGGTCACCCAGCAGAATCACGATGTCGCCCTTGCCGCCCATTTTGTCGGCCAGGTACTGCATCTGCATCTGGCCGGCCTCCAGATCGTTGGAGGCGACAGTGACCACGCCTTTGGGCAGGTTCAGGTCATCGGGACGGCGATTGACGTAAACCAGTGGAATACCGGCCTTGACTGCTGCTTCGGTGATTTTTTTGGTGGCGGCGGTATCCACCGGGTTGACCACGATGGCGTCGACCTTCTGGCTGATGAAGCTTTCTACCTGGCTCAACTGCTTGACCACGTCGCTGCGCGCGTCTTCGAACTGCAACTTGACGCCATCGGGATAGGACTTGGCTTTGGTGTCCATGGATTCGCGCAGGTAAGTCAGCCAGGTGTCATCGAACTGCGACATGCTGACGCCGATCTTCATGTCAGCGAGTGCGGCGCCGCTGGCGAACATCAGGGACAGGGCCAGTGAGGCGAAACGGATCTTGGTCTTCATGAAAAGTCTTTCTCCACATTCTTGTTGGTTTTATGGATAAGGCGTGACGATTTCAGTAAGCGAGCAAGCGGGAAAAGGATTGAAACGAGGCGCGTGGCAGGTCGCCTTGAAACGACTTTATTGGAAAATAATTTCTATATCAACTCATTTTAGAATTTTATTCTGATTTTATTCCATGGCTCTCGAACGGGCTCAGTGCCACCACTTGATGCCGCTCGAAACTTAGCCGCGCAGCGTCTAGTACGCGGGTGGTCGCCAGTGCATCACGGGCGTCGACCGGCAGTGGGCCACCGCTCTGTAACGCGGTTTGTAGCTGTAAATAGAACTGATTCCAGCAGCCACGCTCGGACGGCACCCGCTCACGCACCTCGCCCTGCTCGAACCAGCCCCAGCGTCGGTGCTCTTCGACGCCCCAGCGCTCGCCTTCGGATTTCGGCGTAAGCCCGGCGAGGGTCGATGCCTCCTGCCCGTCCAGACCGTCGACGCTGTAGCAGCCCTGGGTGCCGGTCACGCGAAAGCGCGGGCCGGGGGTGTTTTGCAGGCAACTGCCGCCCAGGTGCGAGATCACGCCGTTGGCATGGGTCAGGGACATAAAGAAGCCGTTGTCGAAGGGCTGGCCTTTTTCGAGGTAATCCAGCTCGGCGTAAACCCGGGTGACGGGGCCGAACAACAGGAGCGCCTGATCCACCAGATGGCTGCCCAGATCGCGCAGGAAACCGCCGCCGCTGCCGTTGTTCACCGACTGCGGCGAATAGCGCTCGATCCGCGATTCAAAACGGGTGACCTGACCCAGCGCACCGGACTCAATGAGTTTGCGCACGGTGAGGAAGTCCGAGTCCCAGCGCCGGTTCTGGTAGACGCTCAATTGCACGCCCTGACGCTCGGCCATGGTGATCAGGGTTTGCGCCTGTTGCGCATCGGCGGCGAACGGCTTGTCGCTGACCACCGCCACCTCGTGTTCGATGGCGTCGAGCACCAGCGCCGGGCGACCTTTGAGCGGTGTGGAGATCACCAACACATCGACCCCGGCTTCGACCAGTTGGCCGATGCTGTCGAAGGCCGGCACACCGGGATGTTCCGCCGCCAGCAGTTGTCGGCGCTCGGCAGAACGGGTGACCACGCCCACGAAGGTCGCCGCCGGCAAACTGCTGATCAGCGGAGCATGGAAAAACCGGCCGCCATGGCCGTAACCGACAAGTCCGATACGCATGAATCAACTCCTCTTATGATCGTTCCCACGCTCTGCGTGGGAACGATCGGTTAGTCGTAGAAGTGTGGGCGGTCTGGCAGGCCGACATTTACGATTTGGCCGCTGTTCTGCGCTTCGATGCAGGCATCCGCCGCCACCGCTGCCGCAAAACCATCCCACGCCGACGGCCCGCCGACCTGCCCGGCCCGCACACCATCGATAAACGCCTGCAACTCGACGTCATACGCGGCGATGAACCGGTCCTTCCAGTCCATCAGAATCGCATTCGACAACTTCGCCCCACTGCGCAATTGAACCTGCGACGGTTCCGGCAGTTTGGCGATGCCGGTCTCCCCTACCACTTCGCATTGGATGTCGTAGCCGTATTGGCAGTTGACGAACACTTCCACATCGATGCGCGTGCCCTTGACGGTTTCCAGCAGCACGATCTGCGGGTCTTTCAAATGGGCGTGGGCCTTGCTGGTCTTGCGCGGGAACACCACTTGCACCGACACATAATCGTCGTCGAGCAACCAGCGCAACACGTCCAGTTCATGGATCAGCGTGTCGGTGATTGCCATGTCGGTCTTGTAGTTTTCGCCCACGGTAGGGTTGCGGTGCGCGCAGTGCAGCATCAGCGGCTCGCCAATCTGGCCGCTGTCGATCACTGCTTTCAATGCCCGATAACCTTCATCGTACGGACGCATGAAGCCGACCTGCACCAGCCGCGTACCGTGAGCCACTTCGGCTTCGACGATCTTGCGGCAGCCTTCGGCGGTGACCGCCAGCGGCTTCTCGCAGAACACTGGTTTGCCCGCCGCAATCGCTGCCAGTACATATTCTTCGTGGCTCGGGCCCCAGGAGGTGACAAGGATCGCGTCGACTTCCGGTGCCTTGATCAGCGCGTGGCCGTCGGGATAGACCTCGGCGGTCAGTTTCAGATCGGAAACGACCTTGGCCGCTTGCTGCAAATTGATGTCGGTAACCGCGACGACCTGGCTATTGAGCAAGGTCTGGCTGCAACGACGGATGTGGTCCTGGCCGATGGCCCCGGTGCCGATAACTCCAAGTTTCAAAGACATTTAAAGACTCCCAGATTTGTTGTTCGTTTGGGGCAATCAGTATTGACGGGCCTTGGCCAGTCGTTCGTTGAGGGTCTTGGCCACCGCATCGGTGCGGGCACTGGTGGAGACTTGCGCCACGCCGACCCGCCACCACGACAGGTATTTGTGAATCATGGTTTTGGGCAGGACCTTGATATCGATCAGCGTCGACACGGTCTGCAACCGCGCATCCGCCAATGCGGCTTGCAACTCTTCAACGGTGTTCACTTTGTAAGTCTTGCAGCCGTAAGCCGCCGCGCTCATGGCGAAATCCACCGGCACAAAACCGCCATCGAGCTTGCCGGTTTGTGGATTACGGAAACGGAACTCGGTGCCGAAGCTGTCCATGCCGTGTTCCATTTGCAGGTTGTTGATGCAGCCGAAGGTCATGTTGTCCAGCAGCACCACGTTGATCTTGCGCCGCTCCTGGATCGAGGTCGCCAGTTCCGAGTGCAGCATCATGTAGGAGCCGTCGCCCACCAGCGCATAGACCTCGCGCTCAGGCTCGGCGAGCTTCACGCCCAGTGCGGCATTCACCTCGTAACCCATGCACGAATAACCGTACTCGACGTGGTAAGTGTTCACGCCCTTGCTGCGCCAGCTGCGCTGCAGGTCACCGGGCAAACTGCCAGCGGCGGCGACGATCACGGCGTCATCGGCCAGGGTTTCATTGAGCACGCCGAGCACCCGGCTCTGGGTCAGGCAGGAACCGGTCAGCTCGATGAATTCGCGCAATACTGCCGGGTCCAGATGATCGTTGATTTCCGGAACGAAATCTTTCGCCTGGTATTCGACCTGATAGATTCGATCGACTTCCTCATCCAGTTGCGCCTTGGCTTGCCGGGGTTGATCGCCCCAGCTCGAGCGGTATTCGCCCAATGCTTCGGCCAGTGCCTGCAGACCGGTTTTGGCGTCCGCCAGCAGCTGCACGCCGTCGAGTTTCAGGGCATCGCAGGGGCTGATATTGAGATTGAGAAATTGCACGTCCGGGTGTTTGAACAAGGATTTCGACGCGGTGGTGAAATCGCTGTAGCGAGTACCCACACCGATGATCAAATCAGCATCCTTGGCCAGCAGGTTCGCCGCCAGGCAACCGGTTTCGCCGATGCCACCGACGTTCAGCGGATGGCTGGACACCACCGCACTCTTGCCGGCCTGGGTTTCGGCAAAGGGAATATCGAAGCGTTCGGCGAACGCCTGCAACGCCGCGTTGGCGCCGGAGTATTTGACCCCGCCGCCGCAGATGATCAGCGGCTTGCGCTTGCCTTTGAACAGGGCCAAGGCATCACCGAGCATCGCGTCGGTGGCCGGGCGGCGCTCGATGCGGTGCACGCGTTTTTGCAGGAAGTAATCGGGGTAGTCGTAAGCCTCGGCCTGCACGTCTTGCGGCAAGGCCAGGGTCACGGCGCCGGTTTCGGCGGGGTCGGTGAGCACGCGCATGGCGTGGATCGCCGCCGTCATCAGTTGCTCGGGACGGTTGATGCGGTCCCAGTATTTGCTCACGGCCTTGAACGCATCGTTGGTGCTGATGCTCAGGTCGTGGAACTGCTCGATCTGTTGCAGCACCGGGTCCGGTTGGCGGCAGGCGTAGACGTCGCCGGGCAACAGCAGCAAGGGAATACGGTTGGCGGTGGCCGTGGCAGCAGCGGTCAGCATGTTCGCCGCACCCGGGCCCACCGATGAAGAACAGGCGTAGATCTTGCGTCGCAGGTGTTGCTTGGCAAAACCGATGGCGGCGTGGGCCATGCCTTGCTCGTTGCGGCCCTGATGGACGATCAGGTCACCGCTATCCTGCTCCAGGGCTTGCCCCAGACCCAGCACATTGCCGTGGCCGAAAATGGTGAAGATCCCGGCGACAAATTTGCTCTGAACCCCATCGACCTCGATGTATTGGTTATCGAGGAATTTCACCAGGGCCTGGGCCATGGTCAGTCTTGTTGTGGTCATGCTTGCACCTTTTCCGTATGCAAATCCGAAGTATCAGCTCAGAGATTTGTTCAGGTGATCCATGCTCGCACCAATCGCCGTCTGGATATCCGCCAGGCCATGGACGCTGTCGGCGAACGGTTCGAACGACAGGTAGCCGCTGTAGCCAGTAGCGAGCAAGGTTTCGATCTGCGCCGCGTTGCCGAGGATATCGCCCTCGCCCACCAGCACCCGATGGCCGTCGCGGATGCTCGCCAGCGGCGCCTCGGCATCCTCGACGCCGGAGATATGAACCAGCCCGGTCAGCTCGGGGAAGAATTCATGTTCGCTGGCCAAGTGATGGTGAAAGGTGTCATGCACCAGACGGAACACATCCAGCCCGCCGATGGCTTTGATTGCGTCGACCGCGGTGCGTTTGCGCCGCAGAGAGCATTCTTCGAAACCCAGCGGCTCGATAAAACCGAGGATGCCGTGATCACGCAGGATCGGCGCCAGTTCACTCAACGCTGTGCGCAGCCCGGAAGCACGCTGCGCCTCGGTTCGTGGGTCGGCACGGTCGTTCAACGGACACATGACCAAACCCTGCGCGCCGCAATCACGGGCATAAGCGGCGAGCTTCAGCGCGTGTGCGCGGCGCTCGTCATTCCAGACATCGAACGGATACAGCGCGTTGATCGACAGCACGGTGATGCCTTTGGCCGCGCACAACTCACGCACGTGTTCGGGCGCAGTGCCGTCCTCGATCTCGACACCCTTGAGATCGTTGCGGATTTCGATGGCGTCGGCCTTGAGGGTCACCGCCAACTCAATGAACGCGGGCAGGGACAAACGTGGAGCGACCATACGGTTCAGGGCGAAACGCAGGGGTTTGCTCATTATTTTTGTTCTCCGTACACGTGAATTATTTGGCTGTCGGCATGCTGAATTCAGGGCCCTTGGCGATGCTGTCGGGCCAGCGCTGCATCACGCTTTTGTAGCGGCTGTAGAAGCGAATGCCTTCTTCGCCGTACGCATGGTGATCACCAAACAGCGAGCGTTTCCAGCCACCAAAGGAGTGCCAGGCCATGGGCACCGGAATCGGTACGTTGATGCCGACCATGCCGACTTTGATGTTGCGGGCAAACGAGCGGGCAATGCCGCCATCGCTGGTGAAACAGGACACGCCATTGCCGAACTCATGGGCGTTGATCAGTGCCACGGCACTGGCGAAATCCGGCACGCGCACGATGCCCAGCACCGGGCCGAAGATCTCTTGCTGGTAGATGCTCATCTCGGTTGTGACGTTGTCGAACAGCGTCGCGCCGACGAAGAAGCCATTCTCGGCCCCCGGCACCTTGAAGTTGCGCCCGTCGACAATCAGCTGTGCGCCCTGGGCCACGCCTTCGCCGATAAAGCCCTCGACCTTGGCCTTGTGCTCGGCAGTCACCAGCGGCCCCATGTCGCTGTCACCCTGCATGCCATTGCCGACTTTCAGTTGATCGATGCGCGGCAGCAGTTTGGCAATCAACTGGTCGCCGACATCACCGACGGCCACGGCAATCGAAATCGCCATGCAGCGCTCACCGGCCGAGCCGTAAGCGGCGCCAATCAGGGCATCCGCCGCTTGGTCCAGATCGGCATCAGGCATGACGATCATGTGGTTCTTCGCCCCGCCCAGCGCCTGTACCCGTTTGCCGCGCGAAGTCGCTTGCTGGTGGATGTACTCGGCAATCGGCGTCGAGCCGACAAAGGAAATCGCCTCGATGTCCGGGTGTTGCAGCAAGGCATCGACTGCAGCCTTGTCGCCCTGGACCACGTTGAACACACCGTCCGGCAATCCGGCTTCGGTCAGTAAACGGGCCATCAACAAACTGGCGGAAGGATCACGCTCGGACGGTTTGAGGATGAAGCAGTTACCGGTAACCAGCGCCAGCGGGATCATCCACAGCGGCACCATCACCGGGAAGTTGAACGGGGTTACGCCGGCACACACACCCAACGGCTGGCGCAGGTTCCAGTTGTCGATGCCACCGCCAATGTTGTCGCTGAACTCGGTTTTCAGCAGGTTCGGCGCACCGCAGGCATACTCGACGATCTCGATGCCACGTGTGACTTCGCCCTTGGCGTCCGAGAACACTTTGCCGTGTTCGCGGCTGATGATTTGCGCCAGTTCGTCGTGATGACGGTCGAGCAGTTCCTTGAACTTGAACATCACCCGCGAACGTCGTAGCGACGATTGCTCGGACCATGTAGGGAACGCTTGCAGAGCCGAGGCGACGGCATCGTCCACGGTCTTCTGGCTGGCCAGCCCGACCCGCGCCTGAACCGCGCCGGTGGCCGGGTTGAAGACATTGCTGAATCGCTCGCTGCCGCTGTCCTGCACCTGACCGTCGATGTAATGGCCTATTACCGGGGTGCTGCTCATTGTTCTTGTTCTCCGTTCGAATGTTTAAATTCGGGCTTTTTAGTTCAGAGATGCAGCAACCAACTGTGCTGCGGATCGTTATGGAACTGCCAGACGCGTTTCGGGCCGGCCATCACGTTCAGGTAATACGACTCGTAGCCGTAGGGCACGCTGACCGGGTGATAACCCTTGGGCACGACGACCAGGTCGCTGTTTTCCACGGCCATGGCCTGGTCGATGCTGCGGTCGTCGGTGTAGACCCGCTGGAACACGAAGCCTTGGGGCGGGTTGATCTGGTGGTAATAGGTTTCTTCGAGAAAGCTCTGATGCGGCAGATCGTCGGTGTCGTGCTTGTGCGGCGGGTAGCTCGACGAGTGCCCGGACGGCGTACGCACTTCCACCACCAGCAGCGAATGGGCCGGTTCTGTGTCCGGCAGGATGTCGCAGACGTAACGGGTGTTGGCACCCTTGCCGCGCACGCTGCGTTTCATGCTGTCGGGCTTGATCAGTCGTGGGCCGAGGTTTTCGGCGGTCGAACCGGGGGCGGCGCAGACGGCGATCTGCACGTCGCTGAGTGCGACCACTTGCGCCTGACTGCCCGGTGGCAAGTACGCGGCGAACGGGGATTTGTCTTCGAACACCGATTGGCGATCGCCAATGTTGTCCCAATCGAACGCGCCCTGCCCCGGCGCTTCACCTTTGATGCTGACCCGACCGCTGAGCAGCACCAGGCACAGCTCCTTGTCGCCGGCGCTGACCGGCAGGGTTTCGCCGAGGCTCAGGCGGTAAGCGGCGAAGCCGACATATTCCAGGTCACCCTGCGCCAACTCGACCATGGTCCGGCCGCGTGCATTGCTTTTGACCAACAGGCTCATCGCGCGGCCCTCTCGTTGAGCAGTGCGCGTAAGGTGTCATAGCCTTTTTTGGCGTAGACGTAACTCGGTGCCACCGCTGGGTCCTGCTCGGCTTCCACCACCAGCCAGCCGTGGTAATCGGCGCCCAGCAGCACGTCGAGCAAAGCGCCAAAGTCGATGTCACCATCACCGGGCACGGTGAAGGTGCCGTTGATGATGCAGTCCGGGAAGCTCCACAGGTTGTTGCGCGCCAGTTGCACCACCGGTTTGCGCACGTCCTTGAAATGCACGTGGCAGATACGTTCGATGTGTTTGCGCAGCACCTGCAAGGGTTCACCGCCGCCCATGTAGCAGTGGCCCGAATCGAACAGCAGGCCGACTTCACTGCCGGTCAAGGCCATCAGTTTGTCGATGTCGACCGGGGATTCGACGTAGGCACCCATGTGGTGGTGATAGGCCAGACGCACACCCTGGGACAGGGTGAAGCGCGCCAGTTCGGTGAGTTTGTCGGCGTATTCCTGCCAGGCCTGTTCGGTGTGAAAACGCGGGCGCTCGACCAAGGGAATGCGCTGGCCTTGAATCGAGTCGGCGACTTCGCCATAGACCAGCACTGTGGCGCCGTTCTTCGCCAGCAGCTCGACATGGCTGCCGATGGCGTCGATTTCCTCGGCCACGGAACGGCGGGCCAGACGGCTGGAATACCAGCCGGAGACCAGCGCCAAATCATAAGGCCGCAGCACGTCACCGACGCCTTTGGCATCCTTGGGGAATTTGCCGTTGAGTTCGAAGCCTTCGTAGCCGATGTCCTTGCCTTCGCTGAGGGCGGTGCTCAACGGCGTCTCGCCACCGAGGGACGGCAAGTCGTCGTTGCTCCAGGAGATCGGGTTGATGCCAATTCGGATAGCGGGCATGGCTGCACCTTTTATTGTTTTTACTGAAATATTCAACCGATCACCTGTGGCGAGGGAGCTTGCTCCCTCGCCACAAAAGCCCGATCAATCAGCTAGTTTGTTCAAGCGCGGGCCGTGCGCCAGGCTTCGATCAGTTCGACGAACGTGCCCTGCACCTGGCGGATCAGCGTTTCGTCGTCGATTTCACCGGCCATCCACGCGCGGCTCGGTTCCTGGAAAATCGTCCGGCCCACGGCAAAACCTCGGCAGGTCTGGCTCTGACTGGCCTGCTGAAACCCTTCGGCCAAGGCCGCCGCTGGCGCATTCAGGCCCAGCAGCACCACGCCACGGCAATACGGATCGCGTTCCTGAATCAGCTCGTCGAGCTGTTTCCATTCCTCGGCGCTTTGCGCTTCGATCTTCCACCACGCCGGGTAGATGCCCAGGTTGTAGAGGCGTTTCAGCGCGCGATACAGCACGTCCGGATGCTTTGAGGGGTGATCCTTGGGCGGAATGATTTCCAGCAGCAGTTCATGGCCGCTGACTTGCGAAGCCTGATACAAACCCTTGATCTGCGCTTCCTGCTCCAGACGCAGCAGCGGCTCGTCGTCAGGATGGAATTGCACCAGGCATTTGATGATCTGCTCTTGTGGCCAAGCGATCAGGTTGCTGCCAATCGAGCGACCGTGTTCGAACGCCAATGGCCGCGAGCCCTGCACTTCCACCGGTCGTGCCACCCACCAGCCGCGACCGGTGGCAGCGTTCAGCGAGTCCTGGCCGAAGCGTTGATCCGCCAGCAAGCCAACGTCAGCGTCGACGCCCTGCTCATGCAAATCCGTTTCGACCCGCTCCACGGCTTTGATAAAGAGCTGTTTGAGTTCGCCGATAGCGTTCAGGTCGCGCCCGCCCTTGTGGGCCAGCTCCACCAATTGCCCGCGATGGTCGAAGGCGAAGATGAACAGCTGCTTCCACTGTTTGCGCGGCACGCTGACTTGATGCAGACGCTGCAACACCGCGTCCTGATCCGGCCGGGTGATCGGCACCGGGCTGTTGAATAGATAGTCGAGTTCGGCGCGGGTCGGCATCGCCGGGGCGCAGGCATGGCGCGACACCACCAGACCGCCGCAGGCATTGGCCAACTGGCAGCAGCGCTCGTCGCTGGCGTCCTCCAGCCAACCGCTGAGGAAACCCGACATGAAGGCATCGCCGGCCCCCAGCACATTCAGCACCTCGACGCGCACGCCGGGATAGATCGCGCCGTCTTCGAGACGCGCCGGGATCGCCCCATGAATCACCGTGCAGCCTTGCGGGCCGAGCTTGACCACCAGAGTCGCCGCGCTCAGGCGCCGGACATTGCGCAATGCAGTGAGCAAGTCTTCGGAACCACCGGCGATCAAAAACTCTTCTTCAGTGCCGACGATCAGGTCGAAACGCGGGAGGATTTTCTGCACATGCTGGCTGACGTTCTGATCGGCGACGAACCGCGTTTCACCGTCCGCCTTGCCGGCCAGGCCCCAGAGCACCGGGCGATAGTCGATGTCCAGCACCCGTTTGACGTTGTGCTTCTCGGCATAGTCCAGCGCCTGAATGCTCGCCTTGTAGACGCCGTCGGTGGAGAAATGCGTGCCGGTGATCAGCAAGGCTTTGCTGGAGGCGATAAAGGCTTCGTTGATGTCCTCGGCGCGCAACGCCATGTCGGCGCAGTTTTCGCGGTAGAACACCAGCGGAAAGGTTTCACGGTCCTTGAGGCCCAGCAGGACCATGGCGGTCAGGCGTTCCGGATCGACCTTGATGCCGCTGACGTCGCAGCCTTCGCGGGTCAGCGATTCAACCAGGAAGCGGCCCATGTGGTCGTCCCCTACCCGGCTCAGCATCGCCGACTTCAGCCCCAGCCGAGCGGTGCCGAAAGCGATGTTGGCGGACGAACCGCCGAGGTATTTGGCGAAGCTGCTCACATCCTCCAGCCGCGCCCCGACTTGCTGCGCATAGAGGTCGACGCCCAGGCGTCCCAGGCAAATCAGATCCAATTGACGCCCACTGGCAAAACGAGTCTGGCCCATGCTGGCTCCTGTTATTTTTATCAGCCTGCGTTCGGGGCGATGAAGGCGCCGAACACTCTTGGTGGATGCAGACTAAAACGACCGGGACCGAACAATCAATAATTATTCTAAATATTTTTTACGTGGAATATTTTTTCCAATAAACTTCTGCACAAGCGTTCCAGACACAGTGCATCGTTTCAGCAGACCCCGAGGCGGGCGCAAGCTCAAGATTTTATTCCGGCCTACCCTGTAGACTGCGCACAGCCAACCTATTGTCAGGGGATGACGCGACCTGTCATCTCTATAAGCACAAGCCAGAAGGATTCCTTATGTCCCGCACCGATCAGCCGGCTACGACCGAGAGCACGCCCGACAGCGATCTCGCCAGCCCTCCGATCAATGCCGAGCGTTTGTTGCAGCTGATCACCGATGAATACGAAAGCCTGCCGCGCCAGCTCAAACGCATCGCCAGCTACATGAGCCAACAGAGCGACCGGATCATGGTCGACCGCATCAGCGACATCGCCCGTGAATGCGAAGTGCACCCATCGGCTATCGTGCGGTTTTCCCAGCGTTTCGGCTTCAGCGGCTTCAGCGAAATGCAGGCGCTGTTTCGCGAGGCCTACACCCACAAAACCACGCCGGTGCAGAACTACCAGCAACGCATCCGCAGCATGATCGCCAACAAGTCGCAGAAAGCCAGCGGCGGCGATCTGGCGCGTGAATGCATCGATGCTACCTTGTCGGGCATCGAACGGCTGGGGCTGGAACTCGATGACCAGGCCTTCGACAAGGCCGTGGATCTGGTGGTGAATGCCGACAACATCTACGTGGTCGGGGTGCGCCGTTCGTTCGCGGTGGCCGATTACCTGGTCTACAACCTGCAACACACCAACAAGCGCATTCATCTGGTGTCGGGTCTGGGCGGCAGTTACCGCGAACAGATGCGCAGTGTGCGCGCCAATGACCTGGTGATCGCCATCAGCTTCACGCCCTACGGCAAGGAAACCCAGCACTGCCTGCGCATCGCCCAGCACAATCAGGCGAAAACCCTGATCATCACCGACAGCAACCTTTCACCTTTGGCCAAGCGCGCCAACACCGTGCTGCTGGTCAACGAAGGCAGCTCGTTTGCCTTCCGCTCGTTGAGTGCAACCTTGTGCCTGTGCCAGGCACTGTTTATCGCCGTGGCTTATCGGCTGGAATTGAAGGTCGATGAGATTCATGAGCAGGTGGGGTTTGAGGATTAGCGCGAGGCCGTTTGCAGGTAGCTGAACCTCAGCTAAGGTTGTCCATCCCCGATGGACTGTCTTAAGGAGAGGCTCAATGAAACTGATCGGCATGCTGGATTCGCCCTACGTGCGGCGCGTCGCTATTTCCGCCAAGTGTCTTGGCATACCGCTGGAGCATGAGTCGGTTTCGGTGTTCAGGAACTTCGAGCAATTCCAGCAGATCAACCCCGTGGTGAAGGCACCGACCCTGGTGCTGGATGATGGCGAGGTGTTGATGGATTCGACGCTGATCATCGACTACCTGGAGGCTCTGGCCGCGCCGGGTAAAAGCCTGATACCCAACAATCCGGATCAACGCTTGCGCTCGCTGCGTCTGATCGGCCTGGCATTGGCAGCGTGCGAAAAGTCGGTGCAGCTTTACTACGAACGCAACCTGCGGCCAGCGGAGATTCAGTACGCGCCCTGGGTGGAACGGGTCGAAGGGCAATTGGCCGCGGCGTATTCGGCGCTGGAGCGGGAGCTGGAAAAACAGCCGCTGAAAACCGACGGTTCGATTGCGCAGGACGGAATTATCCTGGCGGTGGCCTGGAGTTTTACCAACCTGGTGGTGCCGGATCAGGTGGCGGCCGCGCAGTTTCCGCGGATCAGCGCGTTCACAGAGTATGCCGAGGGGCTTGAGGTGTTTGTCGGTACGCCGATTAACTGAGCCACAACGATCGTTCCCACGCTCTGCGTGGGAACGATCATCCAGGGGATCGGTGCCCGCATGATCGGCGCATGACCTGTAGGAGCGAGGCTTGCCCGCGAAGGCGCCCTCAAGCATTCCATTTCTGCCGCACTCGGCACCGATCTTCAGCTGGAAAACACGTAGCGTCCTTTGACCTTCTTCGAACCCAGAAACCCCAGATCCGGGAACAACAGCGTTTTAAGGTAGGCGACGAAAAACACCATGCCCAGGGTGATCCCGGCACCGACGAGCGTCAGTAGCGGATCCTCCTCAAACCCCTGGAACATTCGCGGAAACTGGCTCAGGGACAGGATCACGTAAATGGTGTAGGCCTGCGCAACGTTCTTATAAAAACCCCAGGCGAACAGCAGCGGCACCACTGCGGCAAACAGGGTGAAAAACACGGCGGCACCTGGCCCGATCATCGAGCCGAGGAAGAACCCGAGGACTGCACCGAGCAACGCTTGAGCAATCGTCAGGAAAAGTAATGTCTTGATCTTGCCGGAGTGCCGCTGACACAACGCGGGGTCAGCATAGGCACCGATCCAGTAGGCCAGCACCCGATCCTTGACCTCCCCGCCGGACAGCGTCTTGAAAATTTCGGTCTTCGAATGCCCGCTTTCGAGCATCGCCACCAGTTGCCGTTTGCTTTCCTTTTTGTCCACGGTATTTCTCCCGTCAGGCAACACAAAATTAGAAGTGGGAGCGCATGTCCTGCCGCTGGGACGATTCTCGCTGCTTGGGCATCCGAAAAGCAAAACGCCGCTTCTACCAGAAATAGAAGCGGCGCAGGCAAAGCGCCTTAAAGGGCTCACGTCAGCAAGGCAATCAGAATGATGATCGGGATCGGTACGCCGAGAAAGAACAGCAATATAGAGCGCATGATGGTTCTCCTGGGTTAGCGAATCGGTGGCAGCGTCGTGGTTGTGGTGGTGGTCACGTAGGCATCGGTTTCCAGATACTCCACGGCATCCCGACGACGACCGCCGAAGATCGCGCTGAGACTGGCAAAAAATGCCCCGGCCAGCAGCGCGACGAACATCCACAACGCCGTCAAGGCTGCGGCTTTGGCTGCGGTGTCGGCCGCTTGTTGTGCTGCCAGTTTGGCGTCGGCAACGGCTTTTTGGGTGCGGGCATAGACTTCGTCGACACGACGCTCGGCGTCCGCTTGAGTGAGGTTGGTCCGCTGGGCGACCAGTTGTGCCAGGTAAGCCCGATCCTCGGGCGCCAATTGACCGTCGTTGCGCAGGCTGCGCGCGAAGATCCGGGTGACGGTGCCATTGGGGGCGTCATCGCTGACGGCGACTGGCCGATCATCGCGAAACAGGCTGTCGATGAAGTAGCCGTATGGATCACTGTCGGTATTATCGACCGCGCTGCCGGCAGCCTGGGTCATGGCGCTGGCGGCACCGCCGGCGACCGTTGCCCCGGCCTGCACGCCGCCGCTGACGATGTTGCTGACCGAACCAACCACCAAGGTCGCGGTCACCAGCGTCGCGATACACCAGGCCAGGAAGCCATGGGCCGTGTCACGGAAGTAGACCTCATCGCCGTGCATGTAGGCCCACCTCACTCGCAGTCGACCGGCGATATAGCCGCCGAGCCCGGAGGCCACGATCTGGGTAAAGGCCAGCCAGACAATCGTCGAGATACCCAGGCTTTTGACGCTGACGCCTTCATGGGCCCACGGTGAAACCGCCGAAAAACCCAGACCAAACCCAAGCAGCACGAGAATCAGCGACAACGCCGCAGCCGCCGCGGCCCCGGCGAAGATAGCGGCCCAAGACACGCCCGAGAGCGTGCTGAACTCATCTGCGACAGGATAAAAACCATCAGAGGATCTGTTCATTTTTGTAGTGCTCCAGGCAGGTGTTACAACTCGTCAAACGAGCAATTGCAGTCAACGTGCCAGTCGCGCCACTTCAATAAATCGTTTTATTTCAATGAATTGAAATCAATGAATTTCTCCGGGTCATGCAGTTTGCAAGGCGCAGGTCTAATCGGCGGGTTTTATGCATTGCTTGAAACGGCGCCTGCATGAAGTTTTATTTAGAAAACCATCGATCATTTCTTGGCAAAATGTCGCGCAACGTCTTGAACACCTAATCAGGCAAGCCCTATGACCCGCATCTTGACCATCGAAGACGACGCCGTGACCGCCCGGGAAATCGTCGCCGAACTGAGTAGCCACGGCCTCGACGTGGATTGGGTCGACAATGGCCGCGAAGGCCTGGAGCGTGCAGTCAGCGGCAACTACGACCTGATCACCCTCGACCGCATGCTGCCGGAGCTCGATGGCCTGGCGATTGTCACCACCTTGCGCACCATGGGCGTGGCCACGCCGATCCTGATGATCAGCGCTCTCTCCGATGTCGATGAACGGGTTCGCGGCCTGCGTGCCGGCGGCGACGATTACCTGACCAAACCGTTCGCCACCGATGAAATGGCCGCACGGGTCGAAGTTTTGCTGCGCCGGCAGAACACCGTGACTGCCCAGGCCACCACCTTGCGCGTGGCCGATCTGGAGTTGAACCTGATCAGCCACGAGGCCAGCCGCGACGGTCAATTGCTGACGCTATTGCCTACCGAGTACAAGTTGCTGGAGTTTCTGATGCGCAACACCGGGCAGATTCTGTCGCGGATGATGATTTTCGAAGAAGTCTGGGGCTATCACTTCGACCCCGGCACCAACCTGATCGACGTGCACATTGGCCGTCTGCGCAAGAAGATCGACCCGCCAGGCAACGTCCCACTGATTCGGACTGTGCGAGGCTCGGGTTATGTCATTGCTGAACCCCTCTAAAGGCTGGCGCTCCTCGAGCAGCCGCTTGCTGGCGCTCTACAGTTCGCTGTTCGTGGCCTGGAGCGGAATTCTCATGGGGGTGATGTACTACGAGGTATCCAGCTACCTGGACACCCTGGCCAAGCATTCGTTGATGCAACGTCAGCATCTATTTTCCCGCTTTTCGGGCGAGCAACTGGAGGACGCCCTCGCGGCCAGTGTGACTTTCGACGTTCGCGGCATCGATGCCTATGGCCTGTTCGATGACCAGCAGCGCTACCTCAACGGCCCCTTGCGCCAGATCCCCCAAGGCCTGCCGCTGGACGGCAAGATTCACATCCTCAGCGACTGCGTCGACGCCGACGACCCGACCCTGCCCACTGACAGTTGCGACGCCGTGGCGACTCGAACCCTGGATGGGCGCTGGCTGGTGCTGGTGCGGGACAACGGTTCGCTGTTTGCCGTGACCCGGATCATCCTGCACGCGCTGCTGTGGGGCGTGTCGCTGACCATTCTGCCCGGCATCGCCGGCTGGCATTTATTAAGACGACGCCCGCTACGGCGGATCCGGGCGATCCAGGCCAGCGCCGAAGCCATTGTCGCCGGTGACCTGACCCGGCGCCTGCCGCTGTCCAATCGCCGCGACGAACTGGACATGCTCGCCGCCATCGTCAACGCCATGCTCGAACGCATCGAGCGCTTGATGAACGAGGTCAAGGGTGTGTGCGACAACATCGCCCATGACCTGCGCACACCGCTGACGCGCCTGCGGGCGCAGCTGTACCGGATTCAGCAGCAGGCCGATGACGGTTCGACGCTGGCCGTGCAACTGGATTCGGTGCTCGGCGAGGCCGATACCTTGATGGCGCGTTTTCGTGGACTGTTGCGGATTTCCGAGCTGGAGGATCGCCAGCGCCGTTCGGGTTTCGTGCAACTGGACCCGGTGCCGGTGCTGCAAGAATTGCATGACTTTTATCTGCCGCTGGCGGAAGAAGGCCAACTGACTTTTGAACTGCAACTGCCCGAATCACTGCCCCAACTCAACGGCGACCGGGCGTTGCTGTTCGAAGCCGTGGCGAATTTGCTGAGCAACTCGATCAAATTCACACCGCCCGGTGGCGAGGTGATTTTGCGTGGGGTGAATGACGCTGGGCACACACGGATTGAAGTACTCGACTCCGGCCCCGGCATAGCGTTGGCCGAACGTGAGGCGGTGTTTCAGCGCTTCTATCGCGCCGAGGGCGGTAACCCGCAAAGTGGTTTCGGGCTGGGATTGTCGATCGTCGCGGCGATTGTCAGCCTGCATGGGTTTACGTTGGAAGTGGGCAGCAGCGAACTGGGTGGTGCGTTGTTGGTGCTCGATTGCCGGCAGCGTTTGATTGCTCAGGCCTGACCCAAATCTCCATCACAAAGAAGATCCAATGTGGGAGCGGCCTGTGGCGAGGGGGCTTGCCCCCGTTTGAGTGCGCAGCACTCACAAGATCTTTGGTACATCAGAAATTTTGGGGCAGCTGCGCAACCCAACGGGGGGCAAGCCCCCTCGCCACAGGTCGCTCCCACCGGGGACTTGCTTAGGCCGGGAACTCGATTCAGTACCCCGGAACCTCGCGCAGAAACACCGGCAGATCAGTGATCGGCGGCAGGGCCGGAATTTCGCAGTACATCTGGACCACCCAGCCTCGGTGATAACTGGCGTGGTTGACCACATGCAACAGCATTGCGCCAGCGCTCATGACCCCGCTTTCCCCCGCGACGGAGTTGAATTCGATGGGTTTATCCAGCGAATCGTCGGTCTGGGCCGCGCTCCATCCACAGAACCATTGATCGATCTCCTGCTGCACCAGTCGCAGCTCGGTGAGTTCGGGATGGAGCAGATCATGGGAGGTTTTGAAGCCGTGGCCGCGCCCCTCCAGATGCGCTTGCCAGATGCAGTCGACCACGTAGATATGGTTCAAGGTGCCGATGATGTTGTTGAACACCGACACCCGTTTGCGGTTGAGCTCTTCCGGTGGCAGCGCCATGAGGCTGTCGAAGAGTCGCTGATCGGCCCAGCGCCTGTAATCGGCGAGCATGCGGGCAGTGCGTACGTTGATCATCAGAGGTCTCCCATGACGATGGGCGCATTGCCAAGAATAGCCCTCGCGGCTGGCAGCATCGAAATCGCTGATAACCGGCACTTCGCGCAACACGACCTGTGTAGCAGCTGGCGCAGCCTGCGATCTTTTGATCTTCGGCGATCGTCTGAACACCCTGTGGTGGTGTAGAAGCGAGCTTGCTCGCGATGACGGCGGCACAGTCAACATTGATGTCGCCTGACACACCGCTATCGCAAGTAAGCTCTCCCACAGGCTTCGTATTTACCGCGACCATGCGGTCCTGAGCGGCTGCCCATGCATATATCGAAACAGCAGGGAACTCCTGAGCAGCGTCAAGCATCCTAAATTATGTGTTACTTCCTTTACGCTTTCGGAGGACGCCGTCATGCGCCATCTGTTGCTCATATCTTCGCTAGTGCTTTGTTTGCCCGTGGGTTCGGCCATGGCCGATGTGGAGGCAAAAGATGTCGCCACTTCGGCCGGGGTCTCCGCATCGCTGTATTCGACGTTCAAGGATGACAAAATCGTGATTCCCGCACGGGATGACGCCTCTAGCTTCGTGGCGAGTGGCGGTACGATTCGCGGCGTTTACCTGGAATCGGTGTTGAAGGAAATTCGACAAAATCATCCCGACCTCAAAGCAAGCGACGAGGAGCTGGCCAGAGCGATCCTCGCTCAGTAAGGTCCAGACGATCGCTGAAACCTGCAAAAGTCAGCCGTGGGGCTCGCAACACCGGACAGTGTTCGAGCCCTAGGTTGCTTGCGCCCCAGGGGACAGGCGCGCCCAGCCGGCTACCAACTGTGCGCTGATGCTGACGCCGCCACACACCACAATGACCACATCGTGGGCCTTGGCAATCGCCGGATGGTCCAGGTATGCCACCGCCAATGAAACCCCGCACGCCGGTTCGACCAATTGACGCAGGTCGTTGGCGTAACGAACCACGCCCATGATCGCCTCATCATCGCTGAGCACCACGCATTCGTGCGCAAAGTCGAGGATGTGCTGCACCGGCCAGGCCGCCACTTGTGCCGCGCCAAGTGACGTGGCGACGGTATCGATGCGCGGCAACCTGACCGGGTGGCCGGCACTGACGGCGGCCGCGAAAGACGCCGCGCCCCGGGTTTCGCAAGCAACGATCCGACAATCCATGCGCCGATGACGGATCAGTCCAGTGAGCAGCCCCGCCAGCAAACCACCGCCGCCCACCGACGTTACCAACACATCGACCTGAGGACAGTCCTCGATAATTTCATCGACCATCGTGCTGTGCCCTTCCCACAACACAGGATGATCGAAGGCTGGCACATATTCGGTGTCCGCGCCCTTTGCGAGCTCTTTCGCCCGTTGATTGGCTTCGTCCCAGACTTTGCCATGGACGATCACCTCGGCACCGGTTTTCCTGATCCTGGCGCGGGTGGTTTCCGGGGTGGTGTTCGGCACCACGATGCAGGCTTTCAGCCCTAGGCTGGCGGCGGCTACCGCGGTGGCCAACCCGGCGTTACCACCGGAAGGACAAACCACTTTGCGCTTGCCCTGCTCCGCTGCCTGGCTGCACAGCAGGCCCATGCCGCGCAGTTTGAACGAGCCGCTGGGTTGCAGGTTTTCCAGCTTGAGCCAGATTCGCCGGGCCGGGGTCGACAGACCCGGGTGCAAAATCAGGGGCGTTCTGATGTGAAGCATCGTGTGCTCCTTGTGGCAGCACCGGCTCACTGAGAGCTTTCAATGAGCCAACAATGAACGGATAGACTTATCCTTATCCAAGCTTAGTTCACCCACCCCCCTGCTACCGTTCGGGCATAACACGATGCCCCGTGTAGGAGCCGGCTTGCCGGCGAAGGCGTTTTCATGGGCGCTACATGCCGTGAGGCCGCCTTCGCTGGCAAGCCAGCTCCTACTCCGGGAACGGCGTACGGTATCTACACTGGTTTTATGTCCCTTGCGATGTCAGTCATGAAAATCTCGGCCAAACTCGCGTTTTTCACCCTCGTTAGTACCCTTGCCTACTTCGCGCTCGCGGTGTTCGGGCTGGGCGGGCTGGCAGCTTTTTTCTCGCACCCTCCGCTGGTGGTCATTGCACTGGCAACCCTGGTGATGGCGATCGTGTCTTTGTTTAGCGAAGGCAACCTGAGTTCCGGCGAGCGCGAAGACCGGGCCAATCGCTGGGTGCTGCCGGTTTTCGGGGTGCTCGGGTTGTTGAGTGGGTATCTGCCGGCCTACACCGACCGGATCGACTTCTGGACCTTCGGTGGCGAGGGTGTGCGTTGGCTCGGCACGTTGCTGTTCATCGGCGGCGGCGCACTGCGGATGTGGCCGGTGTTTGTACTGGGCAAACGCTTCAGCGGACTGGTGGCGATTCAGCCGGGGCACCGTCTGGTCACCGACGGGATTTATCGGAAACTGCGCAACCCTAGCTATCTGGGGCTGCTGATCAATGGCGTGGGCTGGGCGCTGGCCTTTCGTTCCGGGGTCGGATTGCTACTGGTAGTGCTGACGTTGATCCCGCTGATTGCCCGCATTCGCTCCGAAGAAGCGCTGTTACGCGCGCAATTCGGCAGTGAATACGAGGCTTATTGCGCCCGTAGTTGGCGATTGATTCCCAGGGTTTACTGACTCACATCAATCATTGTCGGAGCCGAGCTTGCTCGCGATGGGGCCGCTGCGGTCTGCCAAGGGATTTATGTTGTCTGTGCCAACGCCATCGCGGGCAAGCCCAGCTCCCACAGGGGACGCGGTCGATCAGAAAGAATGCAGGCAGATTCGGCCATCGGTGTCCGCACGAGCCTCGACCAAGTTGTAGCTGGCCAGGGTCGCATGCGGAGTCTGGAGCGGATGAACATGGGTCGCGGTGATGACCATGACGTGGGCACCCGCCGCTTCACCTGCGCGAATCCCCACGGCGGCGTCTTCGAAGATCAGGCAATCAGTGGGCTCGACCCCTAACCGACGAGCGGCCAGATAATAGCCCGCTGGGTCAGGTTTACCGGTGCTGACGTCTTCGGCGGTGATCATCACGCCAGGTTCGGGAATGCCTGCCGCCGCCATTCGGCGCAGGGCCAGCGCCCGTGGCGCGGAGGTGACGATCGCCCATTGATTGGCGGGCAGCGACTTGAGGAAATTCGCCGCGCCGGCCACCTCGACAATCCCTTCCACATCCTCGATTTCCGCCTCGGTGATCCACGCTGCTTCAGCTTCAGCGTCTACCCCGGGCAAGGCCAGACGGGTGATGGTATCGATGGCGCGAACGCCGTGGATGGTCGGCAGGAAGGTATCGACATCGATCCCGTGGCGTAGGCCCCAGGTGGTCCAGATCCGCTCGGCGGCAGCGATGGAGTTGAGGACGGTTCCGTCCATATCGAACAGGAAGGCGCGGTATGAGGTGTTGAACACGGATGCTTGAACGGACAAAGGGCGGACTTCCTTTCGCAAGAACCAGGCGAGTATTTTCAAGCAATGTACATCACCCGCGACAGCGCCTACAGGGTTCGATTCGACTGCAAGGCGTTTTGCACACAATCGAGCAATTGGCCCACCGCCCAAGGTTTCTTGATGAACGCAACCGGGTGCTTGACCCCAGAACTTTTCGGGGTTTCGAAGCCAGACATGATCATGATCGGTTTGTCCGGCCAACGGTCGCCGAACTGATTCGCCAGGTCTGCGCCATTGAGCTTGCCCGGCATGGTGATGTCCGTCAGCAACAGTCCTACCTCTGGCGCATGCTGCTCCAGAAACTGCGACGCGGCGTCCGCGCTGACCTTGGGTTCAACCGCAAAGCCTTCCTCCTGAAGAATTTCGCAAAGAAACTCCAGGATCAACGGGTCGTCCTCAACCACAAGAATCAAACCGTCAGACAAGTGCGCGCCCGCCGCTGATACTGGACCCATGACTGTGTCACTCCCTGATTACGTAAATTTGCGCGGGCTCAAATCCGCCACCTACAGGTATGAGCAGCGGACTTCGCGGAAAATTCATTTTTGATACAGCCAGACGGCGAAATCAGCTGAAACGCATTCTTTGTAGCAACCGAGTCTTGGCTCATCGCATCAGACTTGAACGTCACGCGGCAACATGACAGCATTCGCATTTGCAACAACTTCCCATTTGCGAATTGTCTTCGTTCGAGGTTTCGTCGTGTCGGGTCAGTCCGCTTCGTCCCTTTCCGAGCTTTACCGTGGGCATCACGGCTGGCTGTTCGGCTGGCTGCGCAAAAAGCTCGGCTGCCCCGACAACGCGGCCGACTTGGCCCATGACACCTTCGTCAAACTGCTGGGCCTGGACGCTTTGCCGACATTGCAGGAACCACGGGCTTATCTGCTGGTGGCAGCCAATCGTCTGTTGATCAATCAGTATCATCGGCGCCGGGTCGAGGAAGAAACCCTGCGCAGTATGGTCGTACTGCTCGATCAGCAAGCCCAACAAGGCCCGGAACAGATCATTGCCGTGCGCCAATTGCTCGGGAAAGTGCTGTTGCTGCTGCTCGAAGAGCTGGAAGAGAAACCGCGCAAGGCTTTTCTGATGGCGCGTGTCGATGGCTGTTCCTATGCCGAAATTGCCAGACATCTTCAGGTCTCCGAAAGCAGCGTCAAGCAGTACCTGGCAAAGTCGCTTGCGCACTGCCATGCCCGTTTGTTCGACGCCTTGCCTGAGGTGTTAAGTGATGAGTGAAATCCTCACCCAGGATCAGATTCGCGAGCAGGCTGCCGCTTGGCTGGTGCGTCTGGACGAGGCGCCCTCACCTGAAGTTCTGGCCGAATTCAACGCCTGGCACGCTGCAGATGTGCGCCATGCGCAACTGTTCGAACAACTTCAGCAGCTTTGGCAATCCTTCTCGCCGCCACCGAAAAACCGGTCTCGTCGCGCCCGCCTGATAGGCGCAGCCCTGGTGTTGCCGGCGGCGATCGCCCTCGGCCAGTGGCTGCCGGTGCAGAGCTGGATGGCGCCCGCCACGCAGACGATCGCTTCGACCCCCGCTCGGTTGATTTTCCACGACAGGCCACTGCCCGAAGTACTGGCCGAAATTGATCAGCATCGTCGGGGCGTTATCTGGACGTCGGATGCGCAATTACAAACCCTGCGCTTTACCGGCGTACTGCCCGCGCAAGATAGCGATGCCGCACTGGCCTTGTTGCAAGCAGCCTTGCCGATTCGTATCGAGACCTACAGCAAATACCTGGTACAGGTGCGGCGGCGCTGAGCAAAAAAATCTTCAAGACAACTGCCCGATTTCATTTCAGCCCGGTCATTGGAGTTAATACAGTCGATTCCATGAGCAACAACAATGACCAACCAGACCTTTTCCTTCTTTCGCCTAAGCACTCTGGCACTTGCCTTGAGCTGCGCGGTACCGGCCTTCGCCGACTCCGCGACAGACACTTATCACTTCGAACTGGCGAGCCAGCCACTGGATTCGGCACTGACGGCACTGGCCACGCAGACCGGGCTGTCCATTGGCGTCGATGCGGCGCTGTTGCGTGGCAAAACGGCGCCGTCGCTCAAGGGTGATTACAGCACCGAACAGGCACTGAATGCCGTGTTGCGCGACAGTGGTCTGCAATGCCGCTTCAGCGGGAAAAACAGCGTCACGCTACAACCGGCTCCTGCGCCGCTGGAACTGGGCAGCGGCTCGCTGTCCCTGTCCGACACCGTGGTGTCGGTCACACGCAGCGAGGCCAGCATCGCCTCGATTCCCGGCACCGTGCAGTTGATTCAGGCCAAGGAGATCGCGCAACAATCGGCTGCCGGGCGCAAGGTGGCCGATATTCTCGGCACGCTGGTGCCCGGTCTGGCGCCTTCTTCCGGCACTATGAGCAACTACGGTCAGACCATTCGCGGACGTAACGTGCTGGTGCTGATCGACGGTGTTTCGCAGAACGCCAGTCGCGACGTTTCGCGCCAGCTCAACAGCATCGCGCCATCGAGTATCGAACGCATCGAGGTGGTTTCCGGTGCCAGCAGCCTCTACGGCGCGGGCGCCTCGGGTGGCATCATCAACGTCATCACCAAGCGTAACGAGGGGCAATCCCTGGCGATGAGCAGCCGCGTGGGCCTCAGCAGCGCCGACAACCTCAACCGCAAAGGTTTTGCCTACGAAGTGTTCCAGAGCGTGACCGGGCGCGAAAAAGCCTTCGATTGGTACCTGTCCGCGGACCTGTTGCAACGCAATGACCAGTTCGATGGCAACGGCAATCGCATCGCCCAGGAAGCGTTTCAGGGCAGCAACATGGACACCGAGAGCCATGACCTGCACGCCAAATTCGGCTTCGATCTGGATGACGATCGACGCCTGAGCCTGTCTCTGCAGGAATATGAGGACAAACAAGACACCGGCTATGTGGCCGGCGCTCGCAATGGCGAGTCGGTGGCGATCAAAGGATTGCAGTTGAGCGACCAGCCGTTCACCCATAACCAGGCGGTGAATTTCAATTACAGCGATCGCGATCTGTTCGGCCAGCAGTTGATGGTGGAAAGCTACTGGCGCAAACAGCAGGCGCGGTTCTTCCCATACAACTGGGGCGCCAACGCCGGGGTCGTAGCTTCCGAGAGCGAAGCCGAGGTCTATGGCCTGCGCACCGCCGTGGAAAGCACCCTGCCCTCGATTGGCAGCGCCACCGGCAACCTGGTCTGGGGCGCCGACTTCGAGAACGAACAAATCAGCCAGCAGGGTGACCGCTACAACGTCGACGGGTTGGCCTACACGCCAACCGGCCAGCGCTACGCCTTCGGCCCGGACATTGAAACCAACACCACGGCACTCTTCGCGCAATCGAGCTGGGACATCGGCGACTGGACCCTGCGCGGCGGTGCGCGGCACGAGTGGATTCACAGCGACGTCGCCGACAGCATTGCCTTTGGCGGCATTTGGCAAGCGGGTGTGAGCGAGGTGTTGCCCGGCGGCACGCTGAAGTACGAAGACACTCTCTACAACCTCGGCGCGGTCTATCACATCAGCAGTGCGCAGGATGTGTTCGTCAACTTCAGCCAGGGCTTCTCGCTGCCCGATGTGCAGCGCTTCCTGCGTGATGTGCGCGGCAGTTACAACATCCAGGACCTCAACGCTCAAGCGATCAAGGTCGACAGTTACGAACTCGGCTGGCGCGGAGACTGGGAGTCGTTGCAGGCCAACGTTACCCTGTTCGAGAACCGCTCGGACGTAACGCAGTACTACGACTCCGTCACCCGTGCGCAACGGCTGATCGATCAGAAAGAACGCGTGCGCGGTGTCGAGACCAGCCTGACGTATCACCTCGATCAAGCCTGGTCACTGGGCGGAACCTACGCCTGGACCAAAGGCGAAACCCGCCAGAACGGCGAATGGCTCGACCTGCCGGCCACGCGCATCTCACCGGCCAAAACCACCGCCTTCGTCGCCTTTGAGCAGGACGACTACAACCTGCGCTTGCAGGCCATGCGCCTGGACAGTTATGACGCCGGTTTTCAGGATGGTAACGGTCGTAAAATCGAAGGCTATACCACGGTCGATCTGCTGGCCGGCGTGGAGCTGCCGGTGGGCAAACTGGACATGGGCGTCTACAACCTGAGCGATCGCAACTATGAAACGCTCTACATGCAGGCCAATGCGGCCGCGCCTTACCCTCATGCCGAAGGGCGTCGATTGGCGGTCAGCTATTCGGTGGATTGGTAAACGCGTGCGCGGTTGGTTCGTGGGGGGCCAATTGTGGTTAAAATGCCGCCCCTTTTACATGACCGACCTTGCCCGATGAACCCAGACGCCCTCTCCGTCCTCCACGACCATTTGCTGACTGCCCTTGCGGCTGCGCCCGCAGAAACCCGTCGGCTGTTCCACGGCCGTGGCCGCTGTTGGCCGGGGCTGGAGCAGTTGACTGTCGACTGGCTGCAGGGCGTGGTGCTGGTCTCGCTGTTCAAGGAGCCAGAGCCTGCGCAGTTGGAGGATTTGAAGCGGTTGCTGATGGAGATCACTCAGGTGGCGGAGTGGAAACAATCCGGCGCGCACACCTTGCTGCTGCAACATCGCTATCTGCTGCAAAGCACCACCGAATGGCTGCTCGGGGAGCCGATCGACGAGATGACAATCACCGAGGGCGGCCTGCATTATCGCGTGGACCTGGGTCGCAAACAGAACACCGGCCTGTTCCTCGACATGCGCTACGGCCGCGACTGGGTGCGGGCCAATGCCCAGGGCAAACGCGTGTTGAATCTGTTCGCCTACACCTGCGGCTTCTCGGTAGCGGCCATCGAGGGGGGCGCGTTGCATGTGGTCAATCTGGACATGTCCAGCCCGGCCCTGAGCCGTGGCCGCGACAATCACCGGCTCAACGGCCATGACCTGAGCAAAGTGAGTTTTCTCGGCCACGACCTGTTTAAGTCCTGGGGCAAGGTGATCGGCAAGGGTCCATACGATCTGGTCATCATCGACCCGCCGTCCTTTCAGAAAGGCAGTTTTCTCCTGACCAAGGATTATCAGCGCGTGCTGCGCCGCCTGCCGGAATTGCTCAGCCCTCAGGGCACGGTACTGGCTTGCATGAACGATCCGGCTTTCGGTGCGGACTTTCTCATCGATGGCGTCACCCGCGAAGCGCCGAGCTTGCGGTTTGAACAGCGGCTGGAGAATCCGCCGGAGTTTCCCGATGCTGATGTTGAGTGCGGGTTGAAGGCGTTGGTGTTCATACAGGGGTAGTTAGAGAGCTTTTGATATTGATCCAACACCAGGCCGGTCGGCCGGGGGATTAGACTAATGGTACTTGAGTGCCAGCCCGCGGCTTCTTACGATACTGATACGTAGCGGTTGGAGGTTTAAGGCCGTTGCGTAGGTGGTGAGTGAACTGAACCCCAATAAGCTCACCACTTGTTTCATGCGCATCTTGAGCCTCTGGCTCTACTTCCTCCCCATCAAAGAGCTTCGAGGCTCTTTTTTTGTCTTTCAAAAAGCATCGACGCTGACCGGTCGGCAATAGTGAACATCCTGGGCCGTGTCGCTGCGCCTGGATGCACCGAAAAGTTCATGACCGATCACCCGCGCAGCCTCCAGATGAACCGTCGGCGCCTGGATTTCCGAGTCGAGCAGCAGCTCGGACGTCACAACGCTGGCACCGCAATAATCGAAGATCCCGTGGTCGATCTGCGTCTTCATGGCGTCGGCATAACCATGGCGCGCATAGGTTCCCGCGTCGGCGCCACCGACACCCACAAGGTGAACCCGCAGGTGGCGAAGTTTCTTCTCCAACTTGGCATCCGCACTGAAATCGAATGCCCAGCCATTGGCGAACACACGATCGATCCAGCCTTTGAGCAGCGCCGGCATCGACCACCAATAAACCGGATACACCAGCACCAGCGCATCGGCGCGATCAATCCTCGCCTGCTCGGCCGCAACATCGGCGGAGGGTGGTGCTTCCCGGTGATGGACGGCGAGATCGGCCGCGCCGAACCTCGGATCGAACCCTTGCGCCCAAAGGTCTGCGATTTCGAAAGAGTGGTCGGAATCAGCCGCGGATACACCTTCGGCGATCTGCCTCGCGAGGCTATGGGTGAGCGAGCGTGGATCATGGTGAGCTACAACAATGAGTGCGTGCATGTCGAAACCTCCTGCTACGGAATGAGTGATTGAGGGCTAGAAGCGAGCCTTATATACTCTTGGTAAGTTATGATCGGTAAGCTACTTTTGGTATATAAGCATGTCAAGCACTGAAATACCTGAGCAGGATTCCAGCCCGCAACCGCGTCGCCGGATGTCGCGCGAAGAGCGCCAGCGCCAGTTGCTGGATGTCGCCTGGCAGCTGGTTCGAGAGGAAGGTACGGAAGCGTTGACCCTGGGCCGGCTCGCCGAACAGGCAGGGGTGACCAAACCGGTGGTTTATGACCATTTCATCACCCGTCCCGGGTTGCTGGCGGCGCTGTATCAGGAGTTCGACGCACGTCAGACCGCACTCATGGACGCCGCGCTGCAAACCAGTGAACAGACCCTGGCCAGCAAGGCAATGGTCATCGCCTCATCTTACGTTGATTGCGTCCTTCTTCAGGGCCGCGAGATACCCGGCGTGATCGCCGCGTTGACCAGCTCGCCCGAGCTGGAAAAGATCAAGCGCGAGTACGAAGCGATCTTCATGGACAAGTGCCGCGATGCCCTCCTCCCCTTTGCCGGGATAGGCGAAATCACGCCAGCAAGTCTTCGGGCGATGCTCGGTGCAGCCGAGGCGCTGTCCCATGCCGCCTGCACTGGCGAGATCACGCCAGTGCAGGCACAGGACGAACTTTTCGCAACGATCGTGGCGATGGTCGAAAGGAGTGCACGCCTCGGGGACGGCCTCGAAACCTGAACGGCTGGCCCCGCCAGGACAGCAGGGTAATGCCACCTATACTCCAAGCCACCTTCCCCCACGGGGGTCTGCGCTACCCACAATAAAAAGCAGAGGTGGAACATGGTCTGGCAGCAAATCTACGACCCTTTCGATAACCCGATGCTATCAACCATCATGGCGGCGGTGCCGGTGGTGGTGATGCTGGTCTCCCTGGCGTTTTTCCACATCAAGGCGCATCTGGCGGCGTTGCTAGCTTTGGGCTCGGCCTTGCTGATTGCGATCTTCGCCTTCGGCATGCCGGCGAACATGGCGGGCTCGGCCGCGCTTTACGGTGCAGCCAACGGTTTGTTGCCGATCGGCTGGATCGTGCTCAACATCATCTTTCTGCACCGGCTGACGACCGAGAACGGCTCGTTCAAAGTGCTGCAGGATTCCCTGGCGCGCATCACTGACGATCGACGTCTGCAACTGCTGCTGATTGCCTTCTGCTTCGGTGCTTTCTTCGAAGGGGCCGCCGGTTTCGGCACCCCCGTGGCGGTGACCGGGGCCATTCTGATCGGGCTGGGCTTCTCGCCCTTGGCCGCGTCTGGCCTGGCGCTGATTGCCAATACCGCGCCCGTGGCGTTCGGCGCCTTGGGCACGCCCATCATCACCCTGGCCAAAGTGACCGGGCTGGATGAAATGGAGCTGTCGATGATGGTCGGCCGGCAGCTACCGTTTTTCTCGGTGATCGTGCCGTTCTGGCTGATCTGGGCCTTCGCCGGCTGGCGCAAGATGCTGGAAATCTGGCCGGCGATTCTGGTCGCCGGGGTCAGCTTCGCCATACCGCAATTCCTCGTGTCCAACTATCACGGGCCGATGCTGGTCGACGTGATCGCGGCGCTGATTTCCATGGCCTGCCTGACCGGTTTCCTCAAGGTCTGGAAGCCGGCCACTGTGCATACCTCCGCCGCGTTGTCAGGCCGGACCGACGACTCCAGGGTAGAGGCGGACCCGGACGAGAAACCCACAGCTACCTTTGCCAGCGATGCAAAACCTGCCGTGATGCGGGCATGGTTGCCGTGGATCATCCTCACCGTCTTCGTCTTCGCCTGGGGCACCCAAAGCTTCAAAAACCTGTTCGATACCCGCCCGGCGATAGATCCGCAAACCAGCTCGGCCAAGCTCGATCCTCAAGGCAAGCCGATGCGCGAGGCGAACCCGATCTTTGCCCCGACCTTGACCTTCACCACCATTCACCAACAGATCGAAAAGGTCCCGCCCGTAGTGCCCGTGGCTAAAACCGAGGACGCGGTCTACAAGTTCAACTGGTTCACCAGCACCGGCAGCGGCATCTTGCTGGCGGCGATCCTCGGCGGGCTGCTGATGGGTTATTCCATCCCGCAGCTGCTGCACCATTACCTGCGAACGATATGGGTGGTGCGCTACTCGCTCATCACCATTGTGGCCATGCTCGCCCTGGGCTTCCTGACCCGCTACTCGGGCCTCGACGCCACGATGGGTCTGGCCTTCGCCGCAACGGGCATTTTCTACCCGATGTTCGGCACGCTGCTCGGCTGGCTCGGCGTTGCCCTGACCGGCTCGGACACGGCCTCCAACGTGCTGTTCGGCGGCTTGCAACGGGTAACGGCCGAGCAATTGGGCCTGAGCCCGGTATTGATGGCCGCGGCCAATAGTTCCGGTGGGGTCATGGGCAAGATGGTCGACGCCCAGTCGATCGTGGTCGCGTCCACCGCCACTCGCTGGTACGGCCATGAAGGGGAAATCCTGCGCTACGTGTTTTTCCACTCCGTGGTGCTGGCGATTCTGGTCGGCGGGTTGGTGACGTTGCAGGCGTATGTGGCCCCGTTCAGCCATATGGTGGTGGGCGGGAATTAACCGAGGGACTGCTGTTAACCATGGCCCGGGGTCACAGCCCGGGCCATTCACATCAGGCCGAAACTTGCGCATAGCAACAGTAGGCTAAGCTTTCAGCAGCTCATTGCTCACGATGCTCGATTCTGCAGGTTTTGGTTTTTTCTGGAGAGCGTCTGCAACAGCTATTTCAGACAGGCCCAAACCTTTCACGCAGGATTGACGTGATGACCGAGCCCCTCCTCAGCTTTGATGCACTCAAGCGCGCCGCTGCCGCAGGCGAGATCGATACCGTGTTGGTCTGCATGGTCGACATGCAAGGACGACTGGTCGGCAAGCGATTCCAGGTCGAGTTTTTCATCGACAGCGGTCATGAAGAAACCCACTGCTGCAATTACCTGCTGGCCGACGATATCGACATGGAACCGGTGCCGGGTTACGCCGCAGCCAGCTGGAGCAAAGGCTATGGCGATTTTGTCCTGAAACCCGACATGGCCACGTTGCGTCGCGTGCCCTGGCTTGAGTGCACGGCACTGGTGCTCTGCGACGTACTCGATCATCACCACCGGCGCGACCTGCCGCACAGCCCCCGGGCGATCCTGAAAAAGCAGGTCGAGCGCCTGCGCGAGCGCGGCTATACCGGCATGTTCGCCTCGGAGCTGGAGTTCTATTTGTTCGACGAGAGTTACCAGGCGATCCACGAGCGCAACTATCACAAGCCGAAGACCGCCGGCCATTACATCGAGGATTACAACATCCTGCAGACCACCCGCGAGGAGCCGGTCCTGCGGGCGATTCGCAAACATCTGCAAGCCTCCGGCATCCCGGTGGAAAACTCCAAGGGTGAATGGGGGCCGGGGCAGGAAGAGATCAACATCCGTTATGCCGACGCCCTGACCATGGCCGATCACCATGTGATCATCAAGCACGCCTGCAAGGAGATCGCGCAACTGCAGGGCAAGGCGATCACGTTCATGGCCAAGTGGCGCTATGACGCCGCCGGTTCCAGCAGCCATGTGCACAATTCGCTGTGGGACAAGAATGGCAAAAAATCACTTTTCTTCGATCCCAAGGCCGAGTTCGGCATGTCGAAGCTGATGCGTTCGTGGGTGGCCGGGCAGCTCAAATACGCCAACGACATCACCTGTTTTCTCGCGCCCTATATCAATTCGTACAAGCGCTTTCAGGCCGGCACCTTCGCCCCGACGCGGGCGGTGTGGAGCCGGGACAATCGTACCGCAGGCTTTCGCTTGTGCGCGGAAGGCAGCAAGGCTATTCGCATCGAATGCCGCATCGGCGGTGCCGACCTCAACCCCTATCTGGCTTTTGCTGCCTTGATCGCCGCGGGCCTTGCCGGTATCGACGAAAAACTCAGCCTGGCGCCGCCCTTCGAGGGCGATGCCTACGTCGACGAGCACTTGCCTGAAGTGTCGAAAACCCTGCGCGAAGCCTGCGCCGCGCTCAAGGCGTCGAGCATGTTGCGCGAAGCGTTCGGCGATGAAGTGATCGACCACTACGTGCACACCGCCGAGTGGGAACAGAAAGAGTACGACCGGCGGATCACCGACTGGGAACTGCAGCGCGGCTTCGAGCGCTATTGAGCACACACCATGACTGAAATCGTTCAACTTATCTCCCCGGTCGATGGCCGGGTCTACGCCGAACGCCGCCGTGCCGATGCAGCGCAGATCGAGCAGGCTCTGGCGGCGGCCGCAGCCGCCCAGGCGCAATGGAAGCGCCGACCACTGAGCGAACGTGCCGCGTTTTGCAGCACCGCCGTGGACGCGATGCTGGCGATGAAGGTCGAGATCGTGCCGGAGCTGGCCTGGCAGATGGGCCGCCCGGTACGCTTTGGTGCCGGCGAGCTGCGTGGCTTCGAAGAACGTGCGCGGCACATGATCGCCATTGCGCCTGAGGCATTGGCAGCGATTGAACCTGCACCTGTCGCCGGTTTTCGGCGCGGTATCAAACGTGAACCGCTGGGTACGGTGCTGGTTGTCGCACCGTGGAATTACCCCTATCTGACGGCGGTGAATACGATCATTCCGGCGCTGATGGCCGGCAACAGCGTCATCCTCAAACACGCCACGCAAACGCTGCTGGTGGGCGAACGGTTCGCCGAGGCGTTTCGCCGCGCCAATCTGCCCGAAGGCCTGTTTCACAACCTGCTGCTCGATCATCAGCAGACCACCGCGATCATCGCCTCGGGACGCGTGCAGCAGGTGAACTTCACCGGTTCAGTCGATGCCGGCAAGGCCATGGAAAGCGCCGCCACCGGATGCTTCCTCGGCGTGGGCCTGGAGCTCGGCGGCAAAGACCCCGCCTACGTCCGGGCAGACGCCAACCTTGAGCATGCGGTGGAAAACCTGGTGGACGGCAGCTTCTTCAACTCCGGACAAAGCTGTTGCGCCGTCGAACGTATCTATGTCGATGAAAAAATTTACCCGGCCTTTGTCGAGCGCTTCGTCGCCTTGACCCGCCAATACGTACTCGGCAATCCGCTGGACGAAGCCACCACCCTCGGCCCCTTGATCACACCGAGCGCCGCTGAATTCGTTCGCCGACAGATCGCCGATGCACTGGCACAAGGGGCCAGGGCACTAATCGATCCAAAGGACTTTCCCACCGATGCACCGGGCAGCGCCTACCTCGCGCCGCAGGTACTGGTGGACGTCACCCACCAAATGTCGGTGATGCGCGAAGAAAGCTTTGGCCCGGTGGTCGGCATCATGCCGGTGGCCAACGACGACGAAGCCATCGCGTTGATGAACGACAGTGAGTTCGGGCTCAGCGCTTCCATCTGGACACAGGACCTGGCCGCCGCCGAACGCATCGGCGACGAAATCGCCACCGGCACCGTGTTCATGAACCGCTGCGATTATCTGGACCCGGCCCTGGCCTGGACCGGGGTGAAAAACAGCGGGCGCGGCGTAACGCTGTCGCGCCTTGGCTATGAACACCTGACCCGAGCGAAATCCTTCCATCTGCGCCACGAGATCTGAGCCATGAGCCTGACCGCGAACTGGAACTACCCCACGAGCATCCGCTTTGGCGTCGGCCGCATCGCCGAATTGGCCGAGGTCTGCCGCAGTCAAGGTATCCAGCGACCGTTGCTGGTCACCGACAGCGGCCTGGCGCGTACGCCGATCACCACGGCGGCACTGGAATCCTTGCGCGCTGCTGGCCTCGGTGTCGCGCTGTTTTGCGACCTCAAGCCGAATCCGATTGAAGCCAATCTGGCAGGAGGACTCGACGCCTGGCGCGCCGGCAAACACGATGGCGTGGTCGCCTTTGGCGGTGGCAGTGGCCTGGATATGGGCAAGCTCATCGCGTTCATGAGCGGCCAGACCCGACCAGTTTGGGATTTCGAAGACATCGGCGACTACTGGACACGCGCCGACGAAGGCAACATCGCCCCGATCATTGCGGTGCCAACTACCGCGGGTACGGGTTCCGAAGTCGGCCGTGCAGCGGTGATCATCGACGAACGTACACACACCAAACGCATCATTTTTCACCCGAAGATGATGCCGCGAGTGGTCATCAGCGACCCGGCCCTCACCGTCGGCATGCCGGCAAAAGTCACCGCTGGCACCGGCATGGATGCATTTGCCCATTGCCTGGAATCGTACTGCGCTCCCGGTTTTCATCCGATGGCCGAAGGCATTGCGGTGGAAGGCATGCGCCTGGTGGCCAATGCGCTGGTACGCGCCGTACACACCCCCTCCGACCTCGACGCGCGCGCGCAAATGCTCGCTGCGGCCGCGATGGGCGCTACCGCTTTCCAGAAAGGTCTGGGCGCAATTCACGCGCTTTCGCATCCGGTGGGATCCCTGTACGACACCCATCACGGCATGACCAATGCCACCTTCATGCCCTATGTGCTCAAGTTCAATCGCCCGGCCATTGAAGAACGCATCACCCGTCTGGCAGCCTATCTGCGTCTGCCCTCCCCGGGGTTCGACAGCTTTCTGGCCTTCGTTCTCAAGCTGCGCAAAGACATCGGCGTGCCGCATACGCTGTTTGAGCTGGGGGTGGATGACAAGCAAGCCGATTTGATCGCGGACATGGCGATTGTCGACCCCTGCGCCAGCGGTAACCCGTTGCCGTTGACACGAACTGGCGCGGCAGAAATTTTCGACGCGGCGTTTCACGGCCGTCTCTAGAGCAATCGTCTGTCCATGGCCAACGTGTGAGCACGCAACCTGGATGGGTTTCAACCGTTAGAGGCAGGAGCAGTACGACAGGGGGTTGAAGACGAACCCATTCGGAAACGCACCACGCGGATGGATGTGGATCAAAACCTGAACAAGAGCACACGCTATGAGTCCAGTAAGCCAACCCGGCGCCACCGCGCCACAAGACGACGACCTCAAGGTGTTGCACAGCATGGGCTATGCCCAGCAACTCTCTCGACGCATGGGCGTTTTCTCTAACTTCGCCATTTCCTTTTCGATCATCTGCATCCTCTCGGGTGGCATCAACTCGCTGGCACAAGGCACCTCGGGTGCGGGCGGTGCGGCAATCGGCATCGGCTGGCCACTCGGCTGCCTGATCTCCGGGGTTTTCGCCATGGCCATGGCCCAGATTTCCTCGGCCTACCCAACCGCTGGCGGCCTCTATCACTGGGGCTCGATTCTCGGTAACCGCTTCACCGGCTGGCTGACGGCCTGGTTCAACCTGCTGGGACTAATCACGGTCCTTGGCGCGATCAACGTCGGTACCTATTACTTCTTTTTCGGTGCCTTCGGACCGGCCCTGGGAATGGAAGACACCATCACCACACGGATCACTTTCCTGGCGATCCTGACTGGCCTCCAGGCCTTGTGTAACCACTTCGGCATCGGCCTGACGGCAAAGCTCACCGACTTCTCGGGCTACCTGATCTTCGCCACGGCGCTCGCGCTGACCATCGTCTGCCTGATCGCCGCACCCAGCTATGAGTTCGCCCGGTTGGTGACCTTCGGCAACTATTCCGGCGAGGCCGGCGGCAACGTCTGGCCACAGGTGTCGAACGGCTGGATTTTCATGCTCGGCCTGCTCTTGCCGATCTACACCATCACCGGCTATGACGCCTCGGCGCATACGTCCGAAGAAACCCATCAGGCATCCGTGTCGGTACCGGTCGGGATGGTCAGCTCGGTGGCCTGGTCGTTGCTGTTCGGCTGGGTCATGCTCTGCTCGTTTGTACTGATGCTGCCGAGCATGGACGAAGCGGCGAAGCAGGGTTGGAATGTGTTCTTCTGGGCGATGGACACTCAGGTAAACCCGGCGATCAAGATGGCGCTTTACCTGGCGATTTTCATCTCGCAGGTGCTCTGCGGGCTGGCGACCGTGACCTCGGTTTCGCGCATGATTTTCGCGTTCTCCCGTGACGGCGGCCTGCCCTTCTCCAAAGCATTGGCCTCAGTCTCTCCGACCCATCGCAGCCCCGTGCCAGCGATCTGGACCGGTGCCATTCTTGCGGTGTTGTTCGTGTGGGGATCGTCCCTGGTATCGATCGGTGAAACGCCGGTTTACACGATTGTGGTCTCCTGCACGGTGATCTTCCTGTTCTTCTCTTTCATCATTCCCATCGTGCTGGGCCTGTTTACCTACGGGACCTCGAAGTGGCCACACATGGGGCCATGGAACATGGGGCGCGGGTTGTACTCGTTGTTCGCCATCCTCTCGATCCTCTCGATGGTGCTGATCTTTGTGATCGGCATTCAGCCACCGAACGATTGGGCGCTGTACATCACGCTCGGTTTTCTGATTCTGACGGCGATCGTCTGGTTCGGCTTTGAAACCCGACGCTTCCAGGGCCCGCCCGTGGGCGAGATGATCATCAAGCGTCAGGCAGAAATCGCAGCGGCTGAAGAGGCGTTGAATAAACAGGCTGAGAGCTGATTGCCATTGTAAATGTAGGAGCCAGGCTTGCCGGCGAAGGCGCCCTTAAGAGCGCCTTCGCCGGCATGCCTGGCTCCTACCAAAAGCCGCCGAATCGCGATCAACCAAAGGGAAGCACGCAGATGGACCGTCTCACGGCGAAAGATTTTGCCCCTGAACTGCTCGAACTCTACGACTACTACGCCCACGGCAAAATCAACCGGCGAGAGTTTCTTGATCGTGCGGCGCTGTTCACCTTGGGCGGCTTGACGGCCTCGGCCCTCCTCGCCGCCCTGAGCCCGAATTATGCGCTGGCCGAACAGGTGCAATTTACCGACCCGGACATCATTGCCGAGTACATCACTTACCCCTCGCCCAAGGGTCACGGGCAGGTTCGTGGCTATTGGGTGCGCCCTGCCAAAGCCACCGGCAAGGTGCCGGCGGTGGTGGTCGTGCATGAAAACCGTGGGCTCAATCCTTACATCGAGGATGTCGCCCGGCGTCTCGCCAAAGCGGGGTTCATCGTACTCGCCCCTGACGGCCTGACGTCGGTGGGCGGCTATCCTGGCAACGATGACAAAGGCCGGGAATTGCAGCAGAAAGTCGATCCGGAAAAACTCATGAATGACTTTTTCGCCGCCATCGAGTGGCTGATGAAACATGACGCCACCAGCGGAAAAGTCGGCATCACCGGCTTCTGTTATGGCGGTGGAGTCGCCAATGCCGCGGCTGTGGCCTATCCGGAGCTGGGGGCCGCCGTGCCCTTTTATGGCCGTCAGCCAAAGGCAGAAGATGTCCCCAGAATCAAGGCGCCCCTACTGCTTCATTACGGTGAACTGGATACACGCATCAATGAAGGGTGGCCCGCCTACGAACAGGCGTTGAAAGCGGCCGGCAAGACGTATGAAGCCTATATCTACCCAGGCGTTAACCACGGTTTCCATAACGACTCCACGCCTCGATACGATGATGCCGCCGCCAGGCTTGCCTGGGACAGAACACTGGCCTGGTTTCGGCGCTACCTGGCTTAGCGACAACGGCTTAATCAAATGCAAACAATGGCGATAAAGAACTTAACGTTTATGAAGAAGTAACTGAACAGGCCTTCCTTCATCGCCAATCTTAATATTGAACATATTGCCTCCTAACCCGTCGCGATTAATAAAATAATATTAAAAATTACTCTTCCATTGTCCATTGCATATTCATCCGTGCCTGCTTAACTGCACAAACTGCTGATAACAGCAGTGTCCGCAAAACACCACGGAAGGAATCGTTATGAGCAGTTCAATTCGCCATAGCATGCCCCCCTATGGGGTGGCCATCCAAGGCGCGATCAAGGCAGGCGACCTGCCGCAAATGAAGACGCTGTTGAAACAACGCGATGCATCCACACCAGAAAACAAAGAGCTAAATACCGCTTACGAGCAGTTGGCCAAGGAAGTCGCACGCCTGGAAAAGCACTAACCGCTATTTCCGCTCCCCTTATTGCAATGGAGGCAATAACCATGTCTGGTTCTAATCAACAACTTGTCGGTTTGTTCCCGCTCGGCTACCGAATTGGTACTTCGATGCCAGGGGCACAAAGTCTGGCACTCAATCTTCTGGTTTTTACCCCTGATGAGACTGTCAATGGCACCGCTGCAATCACTCAGGCGACCAACCCGCCGCTGGATGTGCATTCCGATGTCTGGGGCGAGTACACCTACCTGACGGTCATGTCACCCGGCGTCAGCAAAATCCTGATCACCGCCCAAGGCAATCACGGAGGCCTAGGCTCGAACTCCATCGTGAATTTCAAGTTGCAACTGGTGGTGGGCACCGACTGGAAAGAAGGCGTCGCCAACTACTCGTACTTGAATGGTCAGCAGTGGGTCGAGGTCAACAATGCGCCCGCCCATCTCATTGAGGCGGTGCCGTCCCACGTCTCCCCGCTGCCGTTGGAGCCCGGCCCGGTGATTCCGCCGGAGTCATCTTATCCGCCCATCATGCCGCTGTACGCCGCACCGATTCAAAGTGCAATGGCCAGTGGTGACCTGGCCCAGATGAAAAACCTGTCGCGTCTGGCCCAGCAGCAACTGGATCAGCAACCCCAACTGCAGAGTGCGCTTGAAACGGCCAAGGAAGAAATCAGCCGGCAGGAACGCCGCTGACTCGACCACGAAATATGCCCGACTTGTCTTGAATACAAATAAGGGAGTAGCACCATGTCAATCGGACTTTTTCATACCCGCCTAAACGTCAGCAATCACCTGCTGGGCGCACCGGTTTTAACCCTGGATCTGCTGGTGGACACCGTAAAGAAAAAAGTCAGCGGGATTGCCAGTATTTACCAAAGCACCTACCCGCCCCTCAACTTCCGTGCCCGTGTATGGGGTGAGTACGCCGAGGCCAAACTGGTGCCGACGACCGAAAACCACATCATCCTTACCCTCGCAGGCAGCCCAAGCGGCCCTCTCAGCCAGATCGCCCAGACCTTCGGTTTGAAGGGCATTTTAGGCGGCGATTGGGCGAGCGGTTATGCCGACTACAAGTACGAAAATCAGGGCCAATGGCATTACGTGAAACACGCCGCTGTCAGCCAGGCTTCCGTTATTGTGCGCCCAGAGCATCCGCACCATGCCGTGCCGCTCTACGCCGTCGCGGTCCAGCAAGCGCAAACCAGTGGTGACCTGGCGCAATTGAAGGCCGTGGTCAGTCAGGGTGAGCAGCAACTCGCCCATAGCGGTGCACTGCGTAATGCGCTGGACCAGTTGAACGTTGAAATCGCCCGGCTGGAGGCTCGCTAACCCACGTAACAACGCAATCCATGTAGGAGCGAGCTTGCTCGCGAAAGCGGTGTGTCAGGCGACATCAATGCTGATTGTGCCGCTGCCTTCGCGAGCAAGCTCGCTCCTACAGGTTCCGCGCAAAAGGTAAATCCGGTCGCGCCACTGTCCCAAGGAAGGCGCGAACACTTCGATGGATTCGTGCCGCGCACGCGTTGTGCGCAAGGATTTCCCATGTCAGACAGTCGCCCCGCCCGCTACCTCAGTGAAACCGACCTCAAACGCTACGTGCCGGTGCATGTGGTCTGGGAAATCACCCTGGCCTGCGATCTCAAATGCCTGCATTGCGGCTCACGCGCGGGCCATCGACGCCCCGACGAATTGAACACCCGGGAATGCCTGGACGTCATCGATTCCCTGGCGGCCCTTGGCACTCGCGAAATCACCCTGATCGGTGGTGAAGCCTATTTGCGCAAGGACTGGACGCAATTGATCCAGGCCATCCACGATCACGGCATGTATTGCGCCATACAAACCGGTGGACGCAATCTGACACCGGCGAAAATGCAAGCCGCGGTGGATGCCGGGCTCAATGGCGTCGGTGTTTCACTGGATGGATTGGCCCCGCTACATGACGCGGTGCGCAATGTTCCGGGCTCGTTCGACAAGGCGGTAGACACCTTGCGACGGGCCAAACAGTCCGGGCTTGCGGTGAGCGTCAACACCCAAATCGGCGCGGCCACGTTGCCCGATTTGCCTGAGTTGATGGACCTGATCATCGGCCTTGGCGCCACTCACTGGCAGATCCAGCTGACGGTCGCGATGGGCAATGCCGTCGATCATCCGGAGCTGTTATTGCAGCCGTATCAACTGCTGGAAGTGATGCCGTTGCTGGCGCGTTTGTATCGCGAAGGTGTCGACCGCGGCCTGCTGATGAACGTGGGCAACAACATTGGTTACTACGGTCCTTATGAACACATGTGGCGTGGTTTCGGTGACGACCGTGTGCACTGGAGTGGCTGCGCCGCCGGCCAGACCGTGCTGGCGCTGGAAGCCGACGGCACCGTCAAGGGTTGCCCGTCATTGGCAACGGTGGGGTTTTCGGGCGGCAACGTACGCACCATGAGCCTGCACGATATCTGGCACTACAGCGAAGGCATGCACTTTGGTCGCTTGCGCGGCGTCGAAGACCTGTGGGGTTACTGCCGAAGTTGTTACTACAACGACGTTTGCCGTGGCGGCTGCACCTGGACGTCACACTCCCTGCTCGGCAAACCCGGCAACAACCCCTACTGCCATTACCGCGCGCTGGACCTGCAAAAACGCGGGCTGCGCGAGCGTATCGTCAAACTCGAAGACGCGGCAAAGACCTCCTTCGCCGTCGGACGTTTTGACCTGATCACCGAACGCATCGATACCGGCGAGAAGGTCAACAGCGTCAGCGACAGCGGCCAGGTGATCAAACTGGCCTGGGCGAACCAGGGCCAGAAATCGCCGGACGAAGGACGTATTCCACCGCAACTGGCGCTGTGTCGCGGCTGCTTGCAATACATCCATGCGCACGAAGTGACCTGCCCCCACTGTGACGCCGATGTCGCCGCCGCTGAAGCTGTGCACCAGACAGACCGTGCGCGGCAACAAGCGATTATCAACACCCTGACCGGTCTGTTGGGGGTGCAGCACCGCTAAGACGCATTATTTGTAGCAGCTGTCGAGCCTGCGAGGCGGCGTTCGGCTGCGAAGCAGTCGTGAATCCGGTAGACGCGGTTTGCCTGATGCACCGCAAATTCTGGTTTGACGACTGCTGCGCAGCCGAACGCCGCCTCGCAGGCTCGACAGCTGCTACAGCCGACGCAGCCTTCGGCAGCTGCTACAGGTGGTTTACGGCTTAACTGACCAAGGCGGCCCATCCGCAAATCTTGCCTTCAGCCATTCCTTGAATGCCATGAGCGTCGCCGGTGTAAACGCGGCAGATGCTCGCACCAGGTAAATCCCCCCCTGGGCGTCCAAATCCCACTCCGGCAGAACGCGAACCATCTGGCCATTGGCGATCTCCCGGCTCATCAGCCACTCGCCAGCGCCCAAAATACCGACGCCAGCCTTGGCCGCGACGAGCAACGCCTCGCCGTCGTTCGAGGTCAAGGTTCCCTTGGTGATGACCCTCTCCTGCCTATCACCCTTCGACAAACGCCATTCAGGAAACGCCGCAAGGCCAGTGAAGCCCAGACAATTGTGCTCGGTCAGTTCTTTCGGACTGGCCGGTAAACCATGCTGTTCTATGTAACTCGGTGAAGCGCAGAGAATGCGGCGATGATCGCTGAGCTTCTTCGCGACCAGGCGGTTGTCGTTCAATTCGCCAATACGAATCGCCGCATCGAATCCTTCCCCAATGATGTCGACGACGCGATCGCTGTAATCCACCTCGACGGAGACCAGCGGATGAGCCGCCAGAAATTCCGGCAACATCGACGCCAGCCACAGGCGCCCCATCGCAGCAGGAAAAGCCAGGCGCAAAACGCCACGAACCTGCGCCGCGCCGAGTGACGCTTCCTGTTCGGCCTCGATGATCAACCCCGTGGCAGAGCGCAGACGTTCAACGAGGCGGTTGCCGGCATCGGTCAACCGCACTTGTCGCGTCGTACGCTCCATAAGTCGCACGCCCAAGCGCTTTTCCATGGCCGCCAGGCGCTTTGAAATCACCGTCGGATGGCGTTGCAGCAACCGTCCGGCGGCCACGAACGAATGCGCCGAGGCAACCGCGAGAAGCGCTGCAATTTCATCGATGTGGCGGCTGTCCAGTGGGTTCACAAAACACTCTTTTTTCAGGTAACAAGCGATCAGGGTTTGAGGACGATCGCTCCGCGAGATTGGCCGCGTTCCAGATCGGCATGGGCCTTGGCCACATCGACCAATGCATAGCGGCCCCAGATGCCGGGCTTGATTATGCCCGCCTCGACCGCGGCCAGTACATCATCGGCCCGTTGCCGGTATTCGGCGATATCCGTGGTGTGCGCGGCGAGTGAAGGACGGGTCAGGAACAACGAGCCCTTGGCATTGAGCGTGCCCACTTCGACCGCTGTCGGCGCCCCGGAGGATGCCCCGAAAGACACCATCAACCCACGCGGTCGCAAGCAGTCGAGCGACGCTTCGAACGATACTCGCCCGATGGGATCGTAGACCACATCGGCTTTCTTGCCGTCGGTGATCTTTGCGACATCCGCGGCCAATGTTTGTGCATTGAACACCAGCACCGCATCGCAGCCCAGCGCCTTGGCGGTCTCGACACTTTCGGCCCGGGATACAACTCCGATGACAAAAGCCCCCAGGTGTTTGGCCCACGTCGCCATGATCTGCCCGAGGCCGCCCGCGACGCCATACAGAACCAGGGTGGTACCGGGGCCGACCGGATACGTCGTCTTCAGCAGGTACTGCGCGGTAATGCCTTTGAACAACACCGCGGCGGCCTCTTCAGCCGTCAACGCATCGGGAATCGACACCAGCCGGTCGGCCGGAAACAGGCGCGCACTGGCGTAAGCGCCGATAGGCCCTGTTGCGTAGGCCACCCGATCACCCACCTTGACGTTGCTCACTCCCGCGCCGATGGCGGCAACCCGGCCCGCCCCTTCAAGGCCAAGACCCGACGGCAATGGCAGCGGTACGGCGCCCTTACGCTGACTCACATCGAGGAAGTTGACGCCAATCGCCTCCTGCTCCAGCCAGACTTCACCCGGCCCCGGCTCACGCGCCGACACTTGCTCGATGGTCATCACCTCAGGTGCGCCGGTGTGTGCGATACGAACGACAGAAACCATTGCCAGACTCCTTCACTTCAGCGCAGCCCATCTGCGCCATGTGCGGGAAGTATCGGCATTCGATTTCAGGTGAACAATACAGCTTCACTGCAGTTCATTACTGCACACAGTGCAGCAGTGTGAAACTCGCAGCGTCAGCACAATAGCGAGGGCCAGAACGATTAACAGCGCAGCGACGGCAAACGTTATTCGCATACCGTTGGCGATGGCTGCGGGAGATGCTGTGCTGATGTCTGCCGTCGCCGAGGCAAAGGCAAACACCGCGCCCATGACTGAGGCCCCGGTGATCAGTCCGAGATTGCGCGACAGGCTGAGCATCCCCGCAATCACGCCATGCTGGTCCGGGCGGATGTCGGTCATGATCGCGGTGTTGTTGGCCGCCTGGAACAACGCGTAACTGGCAGTGATCACCGCGATGGGCGCGAGGTAACCGAGGATGCCGAAACTCGCCGGCATCATCGATAAAGCACCCGTGCCGAGCGCCATTGCGACGAGCCCGACAAGGGTCATGCGCCGAGTACCAAAACGGTCCACCAGACGACCGGCCGGCACCCCGGTCAGCGCCGCCACCAACGGGCCGACCGACAAGGCAAGGCCGACAAGCGCCGAACCGAGCCCAAGCGCACCCGAAAGATAAAACGGCCCGACCACCAGCGTCGCCATCATCACCGTCGAAACGAGCGTGCTCATGGCCAGGCTCGCGCTCAATCCCGGCTCCCGGAACAGCGCCAATTTAATCAGTGGTGATGCAACCGTGGCCTCTACGAAGATGAAAAGCCCAACGCCGAAAACAGCCGTCAGCAGCAGCGCGATATTGAGCGGACCAAAATCACCGCGCCCGATCGTCATGGCCAGCGCATACGCCGCAAGCGTCAGCGCCAACAGCAACGTGCCTGCCTTGTCGAAACCCACCCGCCGCGCTTTCGACCGCTGAAGATCCGCCGGCAAATAGCGATACGCGAGCCAGATATTCAGAACACCCAGCGGCACGTTGAGCAGAAAAATAGCCTGCCAGCCTGCGCCTGCGATCAACATCCCACCGAGCGACGGCCCCAGCGTGGTGCCGATCGCCGACATCGTGCCGAGCAATCCCATGGCCCTGCCGGTCTGCGCTTTCGGCACTGTCTCGGCGACAAACGCCACGGTCAGCGCCAGCATGATGGCTGCCCCGAGCCCTTGCACCGCCCGGGCACCGATCAGCCACCAAAGCGACGGCGCGACACCACACGCCAGCGATGACAGGGTGAAAATGCCGATGCCCGCCAGCAGCAAACGTCGACGGCCGACGAGGTCACCGAGTCGTCCGACACTCACAATCAGCGTGGTGATCGCCAGCAGATATGCCAGAACGATCCACTGCACTTGCTGAAAGGAAGCATCGAACGCCTCGGCCAGTGTCGGCAATCCCGCGTTGGCGATGCTGGTATCGAGTGAGGGCATCAACATCGACAGCGAAAGGCTGACGAGTGCCCAGCGGACCGAGCCTGATTGAGTGATGAGTTTCATGGTTTGGCCACGTCTGAAAGGTAGATCAGCAGCGTATGCCTGGCCGTGACATGGCGGAAGACGCACCACTTGCACTTGATAGATGCGTTTGACGCCATGTCACCCACACACCGTGCTAACGTTGAGGCATGACGACTCCCGACCTGAATTTGCTGATCACCCTGGATGTGCTGCTCACCGAAGGCAGCGTCGCCCGCGCCGCTCAACGACTGCGGCTGAGCCCGTCGGCCATGAGCCGGGCGCTGGCGCGGTTGCGCGAAACCACCGGCGACCCGCTGCTGGTCCGGGCCGGACGCGGGCTGGTGCCGACGCCCCGGGCGCTGGAACTGCGCGAACATGTCAGTCGCTTGGTGCAAGACGCAGAAGCCGTTTTGCGCCCCGCCGAACAACTCGACCTCAAGCAACTTGTGCGAACGTTCACCCTGCGCACCAGCGACGGTTTCGTCGAAAACTTCGGCCCGGCGTTGATAGCTCGCGTCAGTGAGGAAGCGCCCGACGTGCGCTTGCACTTTGTGCAGAAGCTGAACAAAGACAGCGCCGCGCTACGCGACGGTTCGGTCGACCTGGAAACTGGCGTGGTCGGCGGCACGACGAGCCCGGAAGTGCGCAGCCGGGCGTTGTTCGAAGATCGCTTCATCGGCGTCGTGCGTATGGGGCATCCACTGAACCAGGGTCAGGTCACCGCTTCCCGTTATGCCGCTGGCAAACACATCCTGGTCTCACGGCGCGGGCTCGATAAGGGGCCGATGGATGAAGCCTTGGAAGCACTGGGGCTAGAGCGGGAGATCACCACCATCGTCGGCGGCTTCTCGGCCGCGCTGGCGCTCGCTCGCGCCTCCGACCTGATTGCCACCGTGCCCGCGCAACACACCCGAAACCTGCGCGCCGGCCTGCACAGTTTTGACCTTCCGTTCGACCTGCCGCCGATCACCATTTCGATGCTCTGGCACCCACGGATGGATGCCGATTCAGCGCATCGGTGGTTGCGTGGTTGTGTTCGAGAGGTTTGTGCGCAGCCCTAGAATTTCAGACCTGACCGCTTCATTTTTTCTGCAGCCCCTTCAACCGCAAACTCGCCCGCTGTACCGCCGCCATTTTTTCCGGACGCTTCATGCGTTTCCATTTTCTGATGTCGTCCTTGGTGCGGCCACAACTGACACACAGCTCGCCACTCAGCTGGCAAATGGAAACACACGGATTTTCGATATCCTTGGCCACGTTTCAACCCCGCGTCGAGCGCTTGGGCGCCAGGCGTTGCTGCCAGTTGCCGGCTTTGGCGCGCTGACATTGTTCTTCAGAATCAAACTGCACATGGGCCGCTACCGGGCTGACGAGAACGTCCGCTTCACTTAACGCCATGGCCGTCAGTTCGACCATGCGCTCGCCCTGCCCGCTCGCCAGCGCCTGATCCTTGTTGGCCTGCGTATCGAAGACCCAGATCACCCGCAGGCTGGAAGGAAAGACGTCGTAGTCGATTTCGTGGGTCAGCCAGCAGAACCCGACTATTTCCGCTTTAGCGGTTTCACACGCCTCGGTCAGGGTGGCGACCAGGCGACGTTCGATGTGGGCCTGATCGCGTTTGCTTAAAGACATCGGGTAAGGGTCCTTGGGTGGGCGTCGATGGAAAGGGCTCATCATACGATACCGGGCTGATCCGAGAGTTGCTGCGTCTGTGCTGCCGTCTTCGCGGGCAAGCCTCGCTCCTACAGAATCTACAAACGCCACAGAACCTGTAGGAGCGAGGCTTGCCCGCGAAGAGGCCCAAACACCCACCGCAAATCCCGGCCCAGGAAACGCCGATGGTGAATATTGCGAAGGACCAGATAAAAGAAAATGCCTATCACCCCCCAATACTCCACCTATTAGCTGACTGCTTTATAGGCGTCTAACCTTATTGGAGCGCTGGCGTCAGCCGGCCGGTTGAGACTTGATAAAAGATACGAATGAGTCAGAAGCGTACTAGGCTTGCCGTGGGCCACCGTATTGGCAACTCGATTGCTGCTCTCCAGATTTCCCGTGTGACCACGACGATCGGTTGATCGAACGGCTGCAGCCTATGTCATTGATTTCGCTCGTCGCTATTGCGCGCCCACCCCGGGCCGGATAGCCGGATGAATACGACCAAAGGTAGCGCACACATGGCAAATGAATCGAAATGCCCGTTCAATCACGCCGCCGCGGGCGGTGGTACGACGAACCGCGATTGGTGGCCGAACCAACTGAACCTGAAGATCCTGCACCAGAATTCGCGGCTGTCCGACCCCACGGACGAGGGCTACAACTACGCCGAAGCGTTCAAAAGCCTGGACTTTCCGGCGCTCAAGCAAGACCTGCATGCGCTGATGACCGATTCGCAAGACTGGTGGCCGGCGGACTTCGGTCACTATGGGCCGCTGTTTATTCGCATGGCCTGGCACAGCGCCGGCACTTACCGCACCGGTGACGGTCGTGGCGGTGCCGGTTCCGGTCAGCAGCGCTTTGCGCCGCTCAACAGTTGGCCGGACAACGTCAGCCTCGACAAGGCGCGCCGGCTGCTTTGGCCGATCAAGCAAAAGTATGGTCGCAACATCTCCTGGGCCGACCTGATCGTGCTCACCGGTAACGTCGCGCTGGAATCCATGGGTTTCAAGACCTTCGGCTTTTCCGGCGGTCGGCCAGATGTTTGGGAACCGGATGAGGCCGTCTACTGGGGCTCGGAAAATAAGTGGCTGGGCGGCGATACCCGCTACGAAAAAGACAAAAAGGAACCCATGCAAGAACCCGGCGAAGGCCCACTCGTTGCTGAGCCGGGGGAAAATGAGGACAGCCGTACCGACGGAGGACGCAACCTGGAAAACCCGCTCGCCGCGGTGCAAATGGGCCTGATCTACGTCAACCCGGAAGGCCCGGAAGGCAACCCGGACCCGCTCGCCGCTGCGGTGGACATCCGCGAAACCTTCGGGCGCATGGCGATGAATGACGAAGAAACTGTGGCACTGATCGCCGGTGGCCACGCCTTCGGCAAGACCCACGGTGCCGGCCCTGCCGACAACGTCGGCGCCGAGCCCGAAGCCGCTGGCCTCGAAGCTCAAGGCCTGGGCTGGAAGAGCACCTTCGGCAGCGGCAAGGGCGGCGACACCATCACCAGCGGCCTGGAAGTGACCTGGACCACCACGCCCACCAAATGGAGCAACAACTACCTGGAAAACCTGTTCGGCTTCGAGTGGGAACTGACCAAGAGCCCGGCGGGTGCCAACCAGTGGACGGCGAAAGGCGGTGCTGGCGCGGGCATCATTCCGGATGCTCATGACCCGTCGAAACGGCGTAACCCGACCATGCTGACCACGGACCTGTCCCTGCGATTCGACCCGATCTATGAGCCGATTTCGCGACGCTTCCTGGCGAACCCGGACCAGTTGGCCGACGCATTCGCCCGAGCCTGGTTCAAGCTCCTCCACCGCGACATGGGCCCCCTCTCCCGCTACCTCGGCCCGGAAATGCCCAACGAAGAACTCCTGTGGCAAGACCCGATTCCGGAGGTCGACCATGCCTTGGTCAACGACAGCGACGTCGCCGCACTCAAGGGCAAACTCCTCGCCTCGGGCCTGACTGTCTCGCAGCTTGTATCAACTGCTTGGGCGGCGGCCTCCACCTTCCGCGGCTCCGACAAACGCGGCGGTGCCAACGGCGGACGCCTGCGCCTGGCCCCGCAGAAATCCTGGCAGGCCAACCAACCCGAGCAACTGGCGAACGTGCTGGCGAAACTCGAGAGCATCCAGAACGAGTTCAACAGCGGCGGCAAGAAAATCTCGCTGGCAGACCTGATCGTGCTCGCCGGTTGTGCCGGCGTCGAACAGGCGGCAAAAAACGCCGGCCAAACCGTCACGGTGCCTTTCACGCCGGGACGGATGGACGCCTCGCAAGAACAAACGGACGTTGAATCCTTCGGCTTCCTCGAACCCGCCGCCGATGGCTTCCGTAACTACCTCAAATCCCGCTACAGCGTACCGGCCGAGGCCTTACTGATCGACAAGGCGCAACTGCTGACACTCACCGCGCCAGAAATGACCGCGCTCATGGGTGGTATGCGCGTGCTCAATACCAACGTCGGACAAACCCAACACGGCGTCTTCACCAAACAGCCAGAAGCGTTGACCAACGACTTCTTCAAAAACCTGCTCGATATGAGCGTGGAATGGAAACCGGTGTCGGAGGCCAATGAAGAGTTTGAAGGACGCGATCGGAAAACTGGCGACCTTAAATGGACGGGTACACGTGTTGATCTGGTGTTTGGCTCGAATGCGCAGTTGAGGGCATTGGCTGAGGTCTATGCCTGCGACGATGCGAAGGAGAAGTTTGTGAAAGACTTCGTTGCGGCTTGGGACAAGGTGATGAATCTGGATCGGTTTGATTTGAGATGAGGTGAGCAGCATTGCTGAAAACCCGCAACGCCTCCCTGTGTGGAGGCGTTGTGCTTTTTGCTGATCGCAGGAAGATTAAACAGGAGAAATCGTGGCGAGCGCACCAATCAAAAGGGTCAACACCAGAAATCCACCCAGGAAAAATGCCATCTTGCCCATGGGGCCTCCTACGTTATGAGATTGCGGTGCAGTGGCTACCGCAGCTGCTGACCGTGCTGTCATTCTGAGCCGCAGGCGTGGTGCATTACAGATGCAGATAGCCCAAAAAAAAACGGATCAGCACGACGCCGAACCCCGAACAATCCGACGACTCATCGCGCCACCTTCTGGTTAGCGTTTACCTTGGGTGCGGAACGGCGGGAACGCACGATGGGCCAGAACAATTCTTCTTTCCAGCTTATCGGTGACAAGCGTTCGATTCCGTAGGCCGGCGGACGCCGACGGGTAATTTTTGCTGTTCCGAACAGTACATCCCAAAGAAATAACAGGTTGCCGAAATTGCCTTTGTAATATGTAACACCGTCCTCGGCAGTCAAACCGTGATGCGCAGAGTGAGTGGAGGGTGTGGAGAAGGTTCGCTCCAACACCCAGACAATCGGGCGTAACGCGGGGATTCGATACAGTTTGTCGTCCCACGCAATGCTGCTATGTGCAGCGAAGATCACGGTCATTTTCACAATCAAATAAACGTAATAAACGTGTGCAAGCCCAAGATAAATCAGCATGCCTGATAGCCAGATACCGGGCATCAAAAGATAGTAGAAACTGTTGTTGCGATAGACGATGCGTACACTCATATAGGGTGCGGAATGATGTGCACGGTGCAACGCATAAAGTGCGGGAACCCGATGAGTCAGGCGATGCCACCAATATTGGGTCATGTCATCCAGCAGTAAAAACAATACAAATCCTGCCATCCACGGAATTTCGGCCAGCGCGCCCTTCATGTCCGGTACAGCCTGATTCAGTATCTGGCCACTTAGCCACATGACTAAAGGAAATGTAATCGCCACCAATATGCCGGAACCGACGATTTCAATGAGTACGTCACGTTTACCGCTTGACGACTGACGAAACGAGGAACAGGCAAGCTCAAGCAAAATGAAGGCAAGGAAAATCCCGGCCACTATCAAAGCAGGGTTATTGGCGAGCATTGTTATATTCATGGCACTCTCGATTTAGGCCCTTGCGGGCAATGCCTTGTCATTAGAAACCCAGGAGTCAGCCCTCCCAATGCGCGAAATGGACAGAATTGAGCGAGAACCGGCCAATCGCCCGCCCCAGCGCTTTCATCGAGGCAGGCTGGGCCAAGTGCTGGAGCGCTTCCTTGATAGCCAGGTTTCCCGAAAAAGCGCGGATTACAGCCTGATCGAACTGGATCAGCTTTGGCGCGAGGCGGCGCGCATTGATCCGGCAATCGGGTTGAAACTGTTCGCACTGTTCACGCCGCAGGACTGGCACGTCCTGGCTTATCTTTGCCTGTACAGCCCCGACGTTTTGTCGGCGATGCACCTTTGGGCCCGGTACGCACCGCTTGCATCGGACACCGACAATGTGAGGTTGGTGAATGACGAAAACGGCGTGGGGATCGAACTGTGCGTTGATGCGCCAGGAGAGTTGGCGCGGTATGTCATCGAACACTACGGCGTGATGTCCATCGCGCAATTGCGACGTGGAACCGGGCAGGATGTGCAGCCGATTCTGGCAAAATTCATGCATTCGCGTCCGTCGTATTACAAGCAATACAGCCAGTGGTTTGGAGACCGTATCGAGTTTGACTGCCCGGTTAACTGCTTCTATTTCCGTGCTCAAAGCTTGAGTCTGCCGATGCAGACCCGTCATCACGGGATGTTGGAGTTATTGACTCAGGAAATGGATCGACGGATCGCCGCGCATCGCAACTTCAGCGGTTGGTCAGCCAAGGTTGCCGAAGGTGCGCGACGATCTCTGGTGAGGGGTGAAACGCCAAATCTGGACGATCTGGCAAAGGCGCTGCACCAGACGCCCAGGACATTACGCAGACGCCTGGAAGAGCAAGGCACGACCTTCAGACAATTACTCGATCAGATTCGTGCAGAACTGGAACTGCATCTTGAATTGCAAGGCGAGTCGTTAACGGAGATTGCAGCCCAATTGGGCTACAGCGATTTGACTGCTTATCTTCATGCGCGAAGTCGATGGCGTGACAGGAAATAAGGAATATAGAACCGAATGCCCAGAGCTTCTTTATTGCATGCCTAAAACTAGTTACCCCGCCCGCCACCAAACGACCATTCATCTGCCGCGGTAGTGGTAATCACCACCATGACGTCCTCAGAGTCGATACCTGGCGCTCGACTCAGTCTCTCGACCAGGTTGCGATAGAAACGCTGTTTCGTTTCGATGTCTCGAAGACGGCCGGCAGTAATCGCGATCAGCACAAAGTCATGGCTGCGCGGACCGCCCAGGTAGCCGGGATCAAATACCAGTTCGCCCACTTCATGTTGGTGAATGACCTGGAACCGGTCAGCCATCGGCACTTCGAAGCTTTCTACTAACGCGTCGTGCAGCCCCTGTGAGAGGGCCTGTAAATACTCGGCCGACTTTCCCCGGTGCAATGAAATACGTGCAAATGGCATAACGGTCTACTCCTGAAAAACCCACTGACAGGAGAAAACTACCAAGTCGCGATAATTCCGAATATCAGATTTAATGGCGACCATAGTCCTGAATGAGTGGATGATTCGATGCGCCGTCCGACCTTCGATCTTGATGTGCTGCGTACTTTCGTGACCGGTGTGGAGTTCAACAGCTTTGCCAAAGCGGCGGATCGGCTCAATCGCTCGACGTCTGCCGTGAGTGCACAACTCAAGAAGCTTGAGGAACAGATAGGCACGCCAGTGCTGTCCAAATCCGGTCGAGGGCTGGTGTTGACGCCGGTGGGTGAATCCTTGCTCAGCCATGCCCGCCGACTGCTTGAACTGAACGACAGCATTTTCCAGACCCTGCACGAAAGCCAGACCGCCGCAACGGTACGTCTGGGGCTTCAGGAAGACTTTGGTGAGCACTTTCTCAGCGACATTCTGCGACGCTACGTCAAGATGTACCCGAGGGTGAGCCTCGAAGTCAGGATCGCGCGTAATACCGAACTGCTTAGGTTGATCGACAGCGGTGGCCTGGACCTGGCCCTGACTTGGGACACAGGGCACAAGTCCCCTTATGCCACGCGCCTGGGTGAAACGCAGATGCACTGGATCGGACTTCGCGACACGCCATCGCTCAACTGCTCTGTAGATTCGCCCCTGCCATTGATCCTGTTCGACGCCCCTTGCGTGTTGCGCAGCGCGGCAACCCAGGCACTGGATGAGGCGCGGATTCCCTGGCGAATCGCGCTGACCAGCCCCAGCGTTGGTGGAATCTGGGCAGCCATTGCTGCCGGTTTGGGCCTCACGCTGCGAACCCGCATTGGACTGCCTGGACATCTCGCCGTCATTGCCGGTCTACCCACGCTGCCGACCCTCGGTTACGTGCTTTATCGTGGAGCAGAACACCTGGCGCCTGCCACCCGACAATTGGCTGCGTTGATACAAACCAGTCTGCAAGAGCAGGTGTTCACTCTCACTGGAGGCGCCACCGTTTGACGCTGCCTAAAGCAAGTCACCCAAGGTGTCGTACTTGTAATACTGGCTGTAATTCAGCACATCCCGGGGTGTGACCTTTTCCGGGAAGGGGCTGTACATCGGATCATCAATCCGATGGAACTTGAGCGAATCCGGGGCATTTCCCGCCGGTACGTAGGCTGCGGCGGGATGCTTCGCTTGCCATGCCGCCCAGAGCCGGTCGACATTGCAATGATGTAGAAAGAACACTGGGTCGTTCGGCGAGGACGACAACCCCATGTCACCACCGACCCACACATGGACGTTGTTATGAATGCGTTCTTCGCCCGCCCATCCCTCGATGCTGTTGCGCGCACCACCGGTGGATTGCGCCGCGTTGTAGGGCGCTTTGTCATACACCGGGTTTTCATGGATGACCTTGCGCACATTGGCTCGGCTGGGCAGCGACCCACCTCTTCCCAGATAGCGCACCAAGGGGCGGTTTACCCTGTCTAGTTCCATGGTGCGGCCATTACCCGTCAATCGCACCCGCCACTTCCCACTTACGAACTGTCCGAGGTACTCATCCGACCAGATGAGTGAAGCCCTCGGGTCCTGCAGTTCCGCGTCAGTGTTCCAGTCCCAGTACGGGATTCGAAAGTTGGGGTCGCTTATCGCCTTGCGAAGTAACGTTTCCAACCTCACGAGGAAGTAGCGATGCCATGGCAAGAATGATGGCCCGCCATGCGCAGCGTTCCTCGCCATCTGCCCGGCAGGCGTTGAAATCATCATGGCCCGGTGGTGCCAGGCCACGAAGGAGTCATAAATCGAGAGATTCGCCTGTCCGGGCCAGGGATTCTGCGCGGGGTCCTTGAGCCGCTTTACCCCTTCAACGTATTTCTTAAGCGCCGGGAGATCATTGACCGCATTAGACCTGATCATGATGTGCTCCGTGGGCATGGTGGTCGGGGTGCTCTCCCCCATCGCCATCGCCCTTGGCGAAGGATTCCGGATAGGCATCGATCACCGCGGTCATCAAATCGAGAGCCGATCCGTAAGTGACGAATGGGGTTGCGTGCGTATGGACCTGGCCCGCATCGTCCACAAACAGATGCGCCTGGACCGGGGTCCCATCGACCTCCACCTGGTAGGTGGTCACGATCCGGACAACGTGTCCTTTGTGGTTAATCTCGCGAACAGTCCTGGCCTCATGTCCTGCGTGCGGGTCCACGTACTCAGGGAACTGCGCCTTGATCCACGCAGGGTGCGTTTTGTCAGGATCGGTGATGGATATCTCTGCGAGAGCACCTATGTCAGGCGGGCTCAATAGCACGTTGGGTTTTGTACCCGTTGGTTCGGGGCTGGAGACATTCTTCCGTGTCATGATTCCTCCTGGAGTGTGCCCCCGGACGATTGCCCGGACTGGCTGGAGGAAGTGTAGTTGGTAGCGGGTAGGCATGCCGTTGAACTCATCCGCCGGGCGGACTCGCTGTGGATTCACCCTACGAGCACCCAGCGATACGGCAGCATGTCGGTAATCTCACTCGCCCGTTGTGTCGGCAGGCGCGTGAGGATGCCCTTTAAGTAAGCATACGGATCATGCCCATTGAGCTTTGCTGATTGGATCAGGCTCATGATTCACTTTTACAGACGCATTCCCATCTCGCGACCATTGAGTGCACCCTAACGATTAAGCTCACTGGACTCGCAAAAGCGTAGCTTTTGCGAGTCCAGTGAGCGAAGCGAGCGGTGTTGAGCGCCTTGTTAGGCGTATTCAACGGAATGTTCCATTTAAAAATTTTCTGCCTCGGGCGCACGGAAGGCCTTACTGTAGTAGCCAGACTGGTCGAAACAGCAAACCTGCTTCTTGCCGGATGCAAGCATATCGCAGGCATCACCAATTCGTTTTGCGCGCGTCTTAAGTTGCTTGGCTGAAGTAATCCAGTGTATCCAGTCTACTCGTGCGATGGTCGTCGTATTGTTCCAAACTTTACGAGCCTCAGGAGTGGCTGCCAGTGCCTCCTGAAAATCTGGTGGGATGTCAGGCTCGGGTTCCTTCTTCACAGGGGTTAGCTCTACTGTAACGATATCCCCAACGGCCGCGCCTGCGGCTTCGTGTAACTCTCTACTTACCTGCAGCCAATGGCTCAGCTGACCATCCGGCTCAAGGGTTGCCTGGAAATGGTGCCCATTGATTGTGCCTTCAACTGTCGTCCTTCCTCGCCTCGGAAGCTGTTCACTCGCGTCTCTTGGCAGTACTACGAACGCCCACGACGTATCATTGCCAGGCTTTGCCGGACGAAGAAGCTTTGCTTCGAATCGGGATTTCACATCGATTGTTGTCATTGCAACTCCTCCAACTAATACGCCTAACTACTATTTGGCGACATCACTGTCGCGTTTAAACGCGACATAGCCCAGGGAGAAACGAGACATGGATGACGCCAAGCTCAGCTGCGGTAAAGATTCAGTGCAGAAGGTGGACGCTAACTATTTGCCACTAGTCTGTCCAGCGGCTGCTATCGGTCGATTAAAAGTCATTGGCTAATCGTTCCGCTTTGCACATCACCGCAAACCCGTAGCCGTTGGCAAAACACGCTCTCTAGCGCGAAGCGGTGATCCCTTTGTTCATCCGTGATTTAACGGTATGTTGAAGTCCTCAACTCAAGGACGACCCATGGCCATCCACGCACCCACCCCCACGCAAAAACACTTGGCAGTGTTAATCGACGCCGACAATGCCCCCGCAGCAATTGTTGAAGGTTTATTCGAAGAAATCGCCAAGTACGGTATCGCCAACGTCAAGCGGATCTATGGCGACTGGACTGGCCCTCAGTTGGGTGGATGGAAAAAGGTGCTACTCGACCATTCGATTCAACCTATCCAACAGTTCGCGTACACCAAAGGTAAGAACGCAACAGACAGTGCCTTGATCATCGACGCAATGGACTTGCTGTACACCCGACGCTTCGACGGTTTCTGCCTGGTTTCGAGCGACAGTGACTTCACCCGCCTCGCTTCGCGGTTACGAGAAGAGGGTTTGACGGTCTACGGGTTTGGTGAAGAAAAAACCCCGAGACCGTTCGTGTCGGCCTGCGACAAGTTCATCTATACCGAATTGCTGCGCGGTGAAGTGCTTGTTGCTGCAAGCAATGGACATGGTCGACCCGAACCTGAGCCACCCGCCGAAATCGAGGCCGTCAAAGTCGCCAGTACGCCCGAAGTAAAAAAGCTACCCAAGGCACCAGTAAGTTTCATCGCAAAAATCTTGGATGACATTGCCGACGAGGACGGCTGGGCTCACTTGGGTGCGCTGGGCACCAACATCAGCAAATTGAGACCTGAGTTCGACCCTCGCACCCATGGTTATAAAAAGCTCAGTGAGTTGATCAAGGGGTATCCGGATACGTTTGAACTGCAAACTAGAGGAACGTCGGGAGTGGGTGGTTCAATACTCTATGCCCGGCACCGACAGCCGAGCTCGTAGCCCCCGTCACCAACGACCGCTCTTGGCTGTGGATTCAACCGGTTGCCAAACAGTTGGCAGGGGCGATCAATGTAATTCATGAGCAATAGCCGACCGCAGTCTGAAGCATCCAAGCACTACATTGAAAAGTACGGAGTTCCCTTCGGTAGCTGGTGACCGTAGGAGTAGTCGAAAGCTCAAGCCGGGGCTGTCTCACGCTACTGCTCGCGAAGCGCGCACTTTCTCGTATCGCGAGAATCCGATCTTGATGCCGACCAGAATGGGGGCAGCGATGACAAAAAGCAGGGCCACTGCGATGAACGCTGTGTCGAAGGCAATCACCATGGACTGACTTGTCACTAACCGGCCCAGAAGGCTCGTCGCTGCCCGGCCAGCGGCCGCTGCATCCATTCCTTTCGCGCTCAGCATGGCTGTCGTGGTCGTCATCCGTTCGATGACCGCGGCGCCGCCTGGGGTGACGTTGGCGCCGAGGACCACGGCATTGGTGACGACGTTATGGTCGATCAGTGTCTGGAGCCCTGCGACTCCAATAAGGCCACCTAGCTGGCGACCCGTATTGAAAAGGCCTATTCCGCTAGCGAGGTTTCGGCTGTTGAGGTGGCTGAAAGCGATCAGCGTGATCGATAGAAACAGGAAGCCAAGCCCCAGGCCGCGCAACAGGATGGCGGCCATCATGTTGTCCGCGCCGCTTTCGCTGGTCGAACCGGACAGCATCCACATCGCCACCATGATCATCAGGATTCCAAAAGGCACGGTGGCGAACGGCGCAACGCGGTGGGCCTGCATGAGCCAGGCAGATATGAGGAGCGCGCCGACAAAAAAAACGCCACTGGGCAACAGGAGCTGGCCGGCATCGGTAGGCGTGAAACTGAGGACCGACAGGGCAAACGCCGGAATCAGGAACGCGCTGCCGAACAAGGCCGCGCCGGCGACAAAACTGACGATAAAAGCGAAGGAAAAATCGCTCGATTTGAACAGGGTGAAATCAAGCAGCCCCTGCCCTTTGGCCAACACCTGTTGACCGAGAAATGCCAGCAGAGCGGCTGCGCCGATCACGGTTAGCCACAGGATGCGAGGCTCCTCGAACCAGTCCCATCGGCTGCCCTGGCTGAGAACGTAGGTGAAACAGCACAGGGTGATGGAGATCAGCGAGAAGCCGATCCAGTCAAACGGCCGGTGCCGGACCTTGGCGGGCAGTGGGCCATCTGCGATCAGCAAAAGTCCGCTAGCCGCCAAGGCAAGCGGGACAACGCTGAAGAAGATCCATGCCCAGGACTGGCTATCGATCAACCACCCTTGAAGCGCCGGGGCGAGCGTCGCTGGCGCGACAACGGAGCCCATGGCAAACAGGGCCTGGAGGATTGGCTGACGGGACCGCGGATAAGCGCGAAATATCATCGCCTGGCCCCCGACCAGCAGGGTGCCGCCAGCGAAGCCTTGAATAACCCGAAGTGCGACCAACAGATCCAGCCGAGCGGTGATGGCGGCAATGCCGCACGCCAAGCCCATGACCAGGGTTGAGCCGATGATCACATGACGCGCAACGAAACGGTTCATCAGCCAAGGCGCGGTCATGAACCCGATCAGCTTGAGCGCGATGTAGCCGATATCCAGCCAGGCAAACTCATCAGGCGTTGCATAGGTGTCGCCGATGAGGTCGCTGCGTCCGAGCGACAGAACGGTGCTGGCAATCGCTTCCGTCAGCGTGGCAAGCACGATGCCTGCAATGAGCAGGACACCGGTCGTAGCGCTGGCGTTGCGCCGCCTGGCGCTGGCAACCGTGTTCATGAGCCGCCCCCTTGTGCAACCTCGACACGCGCGGACAGACCAGGGACGATGCGGCCCGGCAACGGGTTATGGGCAAGCCGGATCTTTACCGGAACCCGCTGCACGACACGCACAAAGTTTCCTGTGGCATTGTCTGCGGGAAGCAAGCTGAAGGCCGACCCACTACCCGGCGCAAAGCTGTCGACCACGCCTTCAAGCGCCTCGTTCGGGTAGCCGTCGACCGTAATGCGCACGCGCTGACCGGGCCGGATATGTTCGAGCTGGGTCTCCTTGAAATTCGCCTCGACCCACACATCATTGACCGGCACGATATCGAGCAAGGCCCCACCCGGCGTAACGAACCGGCCGACGCGGACCTGACGATTACCGACAACGCCATCAACAGGTGCGTGTACCACGGTGCTGTCGAGATCGATCTGGGCCAAATCGCGCGCGGCCTGTGCCTGCGCCACAGCAGCAACCGCGGCTTCTCGCTGGGCCACAAGGACGGCAATGCGTTGCTGTTGAGCCTCGACCGTTGCCGAAGCGGCCGATACCGTCGCCTCGGCTCTGGAGCGTGCCGTGCCGGTTTCATCGACAAGGGCCTGGCTGACCGCGTTGCTGACGATAAGTTTGCGGCTGCGATCATGGGTCTTGGTCGCCAGATTCATCTCGGCGCCGGCCGAGCGTCGCTGGGCTTCGGCCTGTCGAATCAGGCTACGCTGAAGCTGGGTTTCGGCATCGACATGGGTCAGGCGGGCCTGGGCAGCGCTGACATTGGCCACTGCTTGAGCAAGCCGTGCGCGATAGTCCCGATCGTCAATCCGGAACAGGACGTCACCCGCCCGGACGGTCTGGTTGTCCTCGACCTCTACCGCCGTGACATAGCCGGCAACTTTGGCGGCGAGCGAGGTGAGGTCGCCGCGCACATAAGCGTTATCGGTGGAGGTCGCACCGCTCGAAAATGCCATGCCCCATCCGCCAGCCAAGACCGCCACGGCGCCGATGCACAGCAGAATGCCGATCACCTTTCTCTTGCTTTGCCGCGCCACCACGACAGGGATCTCGACGCTTGCGCCGGTGGCGGCCTTGTCCTGAAGCGAGTTCATGTTTTTGTTTCCTGTTCAATGCCAAGGACCTGTAGCAGCCACAGGACGGCAGTGACCTGCCGCCCGGCTGTTGAGCGTCGATGAGCGCGTTGATCGGCTCACTTCTTAATAGGTGTAACGAGCTCCTTTTCGTTGCTGTCGAGGACGAACACGGCCAGCAGGCGTGCGGGCTTCGTGTCGCTGGCGTTGGCGCTGACTTCGTGCACGGAGCCCGGCTCCTCTACGAAGTTTTCGCCGACGTTGTAGATCTTTTCCGGCTCGCCTTTGACTTTGATGCGAAACGAACCCTCCAGGACCGTTGCATAAATGAAGGCCGTTTTCGGATGGGTGTGGGACGGCGACGCGGCGCCCGGCCCGTACTCGACCAGCACACCCTTCATGCTCTTGCCTGGGATGTTGGGAATTGGGCGGTCGAATACGACCGTCACCTTGCCTGCGGGCGGCTCAGCGGCCGACGCTGCGGTGATCGACAGCGCTGCGAAGGCAGCGGCCAAGAGATATCGGGTAAACATGGCAATTCTCCTTTATGCGTATGTGTTGTGATGGCGCGGCCCGTTACCGAGCCGACGCTTTCCTGATGAGTCTTGGGTAGCCTCAGCGCCCGGCTTTGGCCGTCGACTGACCGAGCCAGTCCTCGAAGCGGATCGCGCCCAGGCGCGGGTTCTTGCCGGGGGTCAGCGATTGATCGTCGAGCTCCGAGCCGAAGTAGCGCGCGTGCACATCCGGCACGACCTTACGCGTGTCCTGAGTGACCCGCAGGAAGCGCCTGACCAGTTCGTCGAGTGGCATGGCCTCGGGACCGGCGACTTCCACCGTGCCATTGACCGGCGTTGCCAGCGTGACCTCGGCGAGCGCCGCCACCACGTCGTCAGACGCCATCGGCTGGATCAGCGCCGGCGACAGGCTAATCTCCTCGCCGACGGTGGCCGCCTGCGCAATGCCGCCGACAAACTCGAAGAACTGTGTGGCACGCAGGATGGTGTAAGGAATGCCGGACGCCTTGATCAGGTTTTCCTGCGCGACCTTGGCCCGGAAATAGCCGTTCTCGGGAAGCCGCTCACTGCCGACGATCGACAGGGCAACGTGATGGCGAACCCCGGCGGCCGCCTCCGCAGCCAGCAGGTGACGGCTCGACGTTTCGAAGAAGTCGAGAACGGCCTGGTCTTCCCACGAAGGCGCGTTCGCCACGTCGACGACGATATCGGCGTCATCCATCGCTTGGGCCAGGCCCTCGCGGGTGATGCTGTTCACGCCCGTGCTGGGGGCGGCTGCGAGCGCGTCATGGCCGCGCTCGCGGAGGATATTCACAAGTTTCGATCCGATGAGGCCGGTGCCTCCAATGACGACGATCTTCATGGTTTCTCTCCGCTTCTCGACTGCACCATTGCTGTCGATTTAGATTGAGAGTGCCAGCGCGTGTCAGGGAAGTCCTTGTGCCGGCCTTGGGTTTGCCTTCAGGGAAGCTTGGTTTTTCGTCCAGAAAAACTGCTATTCAATGGGTATCTCTTGCCGCGGGCGCTGCCGTATTATCGACACCACTTACCCATCGCCAGCTCGGACACGGAGTCGAGGGCGCTCGACCAGGGGATCCTCACCTTGCCATTCGTGTTTGAAGACTACGTGCTCGATCAGGAGCGCCGGGAACTGACCTTGCGCGGGCAAGTCGTGGCTGTCGGGCCACAGGTCTTCGATCTATTGCTGCAGCTCGTCAGCAACTGCGATCGCGTGATGAGCAAGGACGACCTGCTCAAGGCCGTGTGGGGCGGTCGGATCGTCTCGGAGTCGACCATCACCAGCCACATCAATGCGGTGCGCAAGGCCATCGGCGATACCGGCGAGGAGCAGCGCCTGGTGCGCACTGTCGCCCGCAAGGGATACCGCTTCGTAGGCGAAATCAAGGTGGATGAGGTAGGGGAAACGCGACAGCCTGACATCGAAGAACCCACGCCCGTGGACCTGAAACAAACGCCTCCGCCCACCCTCGTCCTGCCGGACAAACCCTCCATTACCGTCCTGCCCTTCCACAACCTGAGCGGCGATCCGGAGCAGGAGTATTTCGCCGACGGCATGGTAGAGGACATCATCACCGCCCTGTCGCGTATCCGTTGGCTGTTCGTCATCGCACACAATTCAAGCTTCACCTACAAGGGTCGGGACGTGGACGTCCAGGGCGTCGGCCAGACGCTCGGCGTGCGTTACGTACTGGAAGGTAGCGTGCGCAAATCCGGGAACAAGATACGCATCACCGGGCAGCTGATCGACGCGACGACCGGGACGCACATTTGGGCGGAGCGTTTCGAAGGCATGCTCCACGACATCTTCGAGCTGCAGGATCAAATCGCCGAGAGTGTCGTCGGCGCCATTGCTCCGCAGCTGGAACGAGCGGAAATCGAGCGTGCCAAGCGCAAACCAACGGAAAGCCTGGACGCTTACGACTATTACCTGCGCGGAATGGCGAAACTGCACAACGGCACCCGCGAAGCCATCGAGCAAGCGCTGCCGTTGTTCTATAAGGCCATCGAGCTCGATCCGGAGTTTGCATCAGCCTACGGCATGGCAGCCTGGTGCCACTTCTGGCGCAAGTTGAATGGCTGGATGACCGATCGGCCTCGAGAGATCGCCGAGGGCGCACGACTTGCGCGTCTGGCGGTGGAACTCGGCCGGGATGATGCCGTGGCGCTGACGCGAGGCGGACATGCACTTGCCCATCTCGCCGGCGATATCGATGGCGGCATTGCCCTGCTCGACAGGGCACGCCTGCTCAACCCCAACCTTGCCCCCGCCTGGTTCCTCGGCGGTATCCTGCGCGCACTGCGCGGTGAAACAGACGCCGCCATCGAGCATTTGACGCATGCCGTTCGCTTGAGCCCGCTGGATCCGGAAATGTTCAGAATGCAGGTCGGGATGGCGCTCGCGCACTTCGTCGCCGGGCGCTTCGAACCCGCTGCTGCCTGGGCGGAAAAGGCGCTGAGAAACCTGCCCTGCCTCTTGGCATCGGTTGCCCTGCTGGCGGCCAGTCATGCGCTCAGCGGACACATGGACAAAGCGAAGCAGGCGATGCAGCGTTTGCATGAGCTGGATCCGTCTTTGCGCGTTTCCAACTTGAAGGAGTGGCTGCCAATCCAACGCTCCGAGGATTTTGCGCGGTTTGCTGATGGACTAAGGCTGGCTGGGTTGTCGGAGTGAGCCCATGGATATCTTACAAAGCACTCAGCAATTATTAGCGAGATAGCAAAGTAAGAATCCTTCGGCGACGCAGAAGTGTCAGAGCTCCCTCGGGTAGATTCCAGCGCCCGCTTCCTGGCCAGAAACGGACACTCGAACGCATCACTTCATCGGCTATTTTTCTAGGCGAAGCAGTTACCCGTGTTCCGCTGCCAATAATGATCTGAACTGCGAAACGATCTCTGAAGAGAGTCCGGCAGCTTCGAACACTGCGCCGGTAAAGCTAACGGGTGCAGAGCCTGGAGCAGTTATGATGCGGTCGGCAACCACAGCTACTTGACTGCTTCGATAAAGCGCGGCGCCTTCATAACCTACGGCATTCTGTTGTAAGAAGTCAGCGCTGTTCGAAGTATGAGAAACCGAGTCGAGAAGCCCGGCCCTCGCTAGTGCCAGCGTTCCCCCACAGATACCGGCAATTGCCGCTCCACTTGAACGACTAGCAAGCAGAAAGTCCCGAATATCCGGTGCATCTGCACGCTCCCAGATCATTCCACCGATGACGACAACAACGTCCGGCTTCCAGTCGAGGCATTGTTGCAAGTTGCTATCCACCGTTACAGCCAATCCACCCTGCGAGCGGAACTGCCCCGTAGCAGAGGCAAAAAACCTAACCTCGATCCCGTAAAACGGGGATGCGGTTCCTGCAATGAAAGCGTATTCCCAGTCCGCAAAACCAGGTGTCAGTATCAAGCCCACGCGTGCCATCAGTCAGATTCCTCCATGAAAACGAATAACATAAAGCGACAACAAATAGATCTCAATGGCTGCAGCGCGTCGATTGCAGTCACCCGGGCAAATCACCTGAGTCCAGGGTAGCTCCTCAGCTCCTAAAGTTTTCAGTCAAAAGCCACGAACAACCGGAATCCTTGAATCAATGTCTCGTCCTGAATCAGGTTTACACCTGTTTCAGGACGAGACACCGAACAAAAAAAGCCCACTGACCGTCCCCGGTTCAGTGGGCTTTTCACTGCGTGACGCGTGAAACAACGCAACCGTTCGGCAAATACATCTTCTTAAACTCAGTGGCTTTGACTTTGCAACCTGGCACGGGCACAGTCTGGCGCTACATGAGGATGGATGCCTCGGTGAGGCTTAAGGAGAATGCCGTGTTTCCGATCAATATTTGGCTTGCCTATACTGCCGCGTGCTTGCTATTGGTACTTGCACCAGGCCCGGACAATCTGCTGGCCGTAGGCCGAGGACTCAGTCAGGGCAGGATAGCCGCTATCGTATCGGGCATGGCATCTGGGGCGGGAATTCTCTTTCATGTGGCAACCGCTTCGCTAGGACTGACTTTGCTTATGCAGACGTCCGCAGTTGCCTTCTGGGTCGTCAAGCTCATCGGCGCCGGTTATTTACTTTGGCTTGGCATAAAAGTCCTACGTTCTCGTAGCCTGATTAGTTTCCAGCCAGCCACTCGGCAATCACTGCCGAGCATTTTCCTCACGGGATTACTCTCGGCAGCACTCAATCCGAAGCCTGGGTTTTTCGTCCTTGCGTTCATCCCGCAGTTCGTCGACCCACAACGCGGATCAGTGAGTGTACAGATGCTGGTGTACGGCATATGGTTCGCCGCACTGACGGCAGTGGGATTCGCACTGATGGGCGTATTCGCCACTGCACTGTCCCGATTTTTGCGCCAGAGGCCACGACTGGTAAATGGCCTGAACGTGGGGGCAGGACTCACCTTCGTTGCTTCGGGAGTATCGATAGCGGCACTCAGCCAAAAATAGGATCAGTACATTGGCGTCGCGGGGCTAAGATTTCAGCCTCGCTGAGCCTCGGTGATTATGAATGCTGACGACTTTAAAACTTATCTTTTCAGAGCTGAGATCATGGCTCTGTATAGCCGCAAAATTGTCATTCGCCGTCAGAATCTTGTTCGCAGGCTGCCTTTTTATCGCAACCGCTAATCACATCCGTACAGACGTTTCGCATGGACTGCTCTGGGATTACGGATACGGGCCTGACACTTACTTGGCCAGCCGTATTTTCTGGGGGGCGCTTACGTTTTTTGACCCGTTTGCAGCTTAGCTACTTTTCATCAAGCCAAGAGCCGGAATCGTGCTTACGGTAGCGATTATTTTGGTCGACGTAATCCATAACACTTTTTACGTCGCATTGAAGCAACAGTGGCTGGAGCTGTTCTACCTGTCCCAGGTAGCTTTCCTTATCGTAGTATTCCTACTCTCGCCCATCGCTTGGAATGGCCCTATTCGAGTAAGCGTCCGGCGAAGACACCTACCCTGATGCAGTATCCAGGGCAATGGTGTCCTCTGCGGCAAAAACTATTTCTGACCTATTCGAGTTGGTAATTCAACCAAATATGGTGCGTGCCATCGGTGTCGATTTTGATTCCTCCTGATCCCGATATCCCTCTCAAATCACCTGTACCACTGCCTCCGACTATGCAGAAAAATTCATCTGCCCGATCAGTGCCGGTTGTGGAGGCGGAGTGGATGAAATTGAAGGCGCCTTCTTTCCCATTCACCGCACCTTTGAAGCTCTCAATAGCGATGTAACTGCCCGTCCTGGTCGTCTGGTCGAATGCCGCAGTAAAAACTGTTGAGGAAATACCGTCGATAGCACCCGAGTAACATTTCTCCATAGTGCTGATAGACACTGGCAAGGAGGTAGTAATCTCGGGGGTTGGGCTCAGGCCTGTTGGTTTGAAATTCTTAGTAGAAAAAGTGGCTAACGCTTCCATTCACATCCGTCTCTATCCAAAGAGTGAAGTTCTCATTCTACTCCACAGCACAGCACGCACGGAGCCAAAACGCTCTGCGGAGCTAAGCCTATTTCCATCTATGCGGCAGCAACGTATGCGTCCGGCAAAGTCATCTATCGAAGTCTTTTTTAACCCGAATGCCAACTATTTCAGCAGAACTGGCCATTTTCCCGGTACTTACTCCCGCTCCTTACGGTTCGGATATTCAATACCTCACCGTCACATGGGATGAGCAATCGCTTAGCGACTTCCGCGCGCTCTGCCGCCATTGCTAGCTCTTCGCGGGACACCGGACAATGATTAAGGGCCTCCAAATGGTTTGCAATGACCCTGCCAGCAACCGACCGTGTGAACTCGATGACTTCTTCAACCCCCATGATTATCTCGCTACCGACATCCAGACACGCACCACCGGCAGGAACGACCGAAACCGCAGGCTGATGGAGAGCCACAAACCGTCGAACCTGGTCGGTGAGTACCGTATCGCCGGCCAGGTATAGGGTGGGCTCTCCCACAATCTCGATGAAATACCCGACACCATGTTCCATGAGTCGACCGACAAGCCCCCGCCCATGGGTGCATGTAACAGTCCTGATCTTGCCGCCGAGAAATGGCTGCGGACAGTGATGATTGTCTGGCAATGATGCGACGTTCAATCCGCGCCGGATCAAGTACCTGGCGTCATGCGGCGTACAGATCACCGGGATTTGTTTCTCACGCAACCATTTTATTGCTGCCCGATCCAGATGATCGAAGTGGCCTTTCTGGCAGTGCGTTATCAAACAGTGCGTGATCGACTCGAGCAGCACATTTGCAGTCGCTGGTAACGGCACCGTTGGATTGCGCTGCCTGTTGCTGAAGACCTTTAGAGGCGGATATGCACCCTGCTCTCCCAGCATAGGATCGACAATGACTCGACAAGGGCCGATTTCAAGCACGATGGTTGCACTTCTAAGTTGATGAATCCGCATTACTTACCTTAGGAAAGTCCATTTAATCGGGGCTAACGGCTTTGTCGCCCCCAAGAGAAGTCAGCGGGCCTTGCCCTTCGCTATGCAATATGAGTTGACGAACGTTGCAGTGTGTTGCAAAGACTGACGTATATCCGGTTTGGCTATTCCATGCCTGTTGGCAAATTGCTCGACCGCCGCTGTATCAAAACGAGTGGTCTGGATAAAGTCCAAGGCTTCGGGTTTTGTATTCAAAAACCGCGCGACGGGAGGAATACTCAGTAGCAACTTCAGCAATCGGAGTGAAATGTAATGCTTGGGAGACTTTAAGCCCAAAGGTTGTGCCACCTGTACCAGGAGTTCTCGCAAGTTGGGAGTTTGGTCATCAAGCGCCAGCAGTTCCTGGCCCACCATGGCAGGATCAAAAGCACAAACCACCACCAGCTCAACCAGGTAATCCACGGTGACCAGTGGCAGCCAGTGCTCGGCGGTACCGGGTACTGCAGTCAGCTTTCCCTGCACAAGGTTGCGTATCAGCTCCACCAGCGGCTGACCGTTAAGGATATGCCCCGTGCGGCTGTGGCCACAAACCGTCGCGGGGTGGACAACGGTAATCTCCCCGCCCTTGGCGGACATGACCTCCAGGGTCGCAAAATGCGCCTCCAGCTTGCTCCCCTCGTAACCACCGACATGTCGGTAGACGGCAGGCCAATTCGTCAGCTCCGGATAACGAGGATCAATTCCGATGCGTTGCAGATGTTCATGATTTTTCAGCATGTAGCCACCGATCATCACTAACCGGCTTTTTTGCTCAGCCGCCAACAGCGCCACGCGCTTTGCCCCTTCCACATTCACCGCACGAGAATGCTCCACTGAAAGCCCCCATGCGAAGTGGGCGCCCAGGTGGAATATGACTCTGGCGTGCCTTAGCACTTCTCGGTCAGCAAGACTCAGCCCGAGGTTGTCCCGCTCCAGATCGCCAGCTACGGCAAATACCCGGGTTGCGTTCCCTCCCAAATTGTCGACTTGCTCCCGCAGTGCAGCTAGTCGCTCTGGGCGACGCATCAACACCCGAATGGTGTGACCTTTTGCACTCAGGTGCGCCACCAAATGTTGACCGATGAAGCCGGTCCCCCCCGTGACAAAGCACTCCACGCTCATTTCCCTGCTCCTTGGTAAGGTGAGAAATCAAGCGTAAACTATCGACCCCACTCTATAGTCAAGCGATGTATTCATGAAAATCGGCGAACTCGAGGCCCGCAGCGGCGCCAGCCGCCATACCCTGCGTTACTACGAGCAAATCGGTCTGATCTCACCGCTGCGGCGAACTAACAACTATCGCGTTTACACAGCGCAAACTCTGCAAGATCTGGACTTTATCCAGCGCGCGCAAAGCATGGGATTTTCCCTGGGGGAAATAGGCGAGATTCTGGATGCGCAGAGGAACAAGCTGATCGATTGTGCTGACGGCGCTAAGCTAATTGAAAAGAAGATGGCAGAAATCAGACAGAAAATCGCCAACTTCCAAAGCATTTATCGGTATCTGGATGAAGAGCGTGCAAACCTCGAAGCCAGTGCTGCCAAGCAACTTGAGCTTCAGCAGCTGAACAACTCTTCCAACTGAACCGCGTTTTCTAAAACCTTCTGGCCTGGCCCTGAACAGTAAGCGTCCGCCCAACAGACCTTGCGTCGGACAATTGTGCTGGCGAGCTGGCCGTGGCAGAGGTTTACAGTAAGCGTCCGCGGAACACACCTTGCATAGTTAAACGGTCGCCCATTTATGCGGCAGTAACTCTGTAATAGCTTAGCCAAGATGCCTTCGGCGGGCGCTTACGGCAAAACGGCCAATGCGTGCGTTTGGCTCCAACACGCAGGCACGCAAGTCCTCATGTGGAGATGGAGTTGAATCTAGTCCTTGCAGAATTAATGCTAGGCCGCCAAGAGCGCTTGCCGGAGCGTCGCGACAAGCGGCTTGGGGTCGTCCTTGCGCCAGATGGCATAGACCCTGACCCGTGAAGGAAACCAGGGCAGCTCGCGAAATATGACGCTATCTGCAAGAAAATCCCGAAGACTCGCCTGGACAAAGGTAATGCCCAAACCTGAGGCCACCAGCCGCAAGGCTGCCAGCAGGTCATCCGCCTCTACCTTGATGTCAGGCAAGAAACCGCAAGCGGAGCAGTTCTCAAGAAAACGCTGGCGGGCCGCAGGATTTTTTGACCGGGCCAAGGCAACCCAACGCTCCCCGTTCAAGTCTTGAGGAGCAATGCTCGCTTGCGTGGCCATAACATGTCTTTTTCCCAGAACAAGCAGTAGCGCTTCGCTTGAAACCTCCATGGACTCTATGTCTGCGCTCTCAGGAACTGAATAAACCAGCCCGAAATCGAGCGCTCTACCGAGCAGGGCCTCGGATTGTTCTGAGGAGCCCATGGGACGGAGTTCGAAGGTAGCAGCCTGATGGCCTGATTGCAGACCCGCAAGGGCACGCGGTAATACATTGGAGTGCATGGCTGCTTCGACATAACCCACGGCAATATGGCCTGTCTCACCAAGAGCGATACAGCGCGCCGCTGCTTCGACTTCAGATGCATGGGCGACCAGGCTGCGCGCCTCCTGAAGGAAAAGACGTCCTTCGTCAGTCAGGCGCATGCGCTGACGTGCGCGTTCGAATAACCTCAGACCAAGCTGCGCTTCAAGCTGAATGATTTGCCGACTCAAAGGCGACTGCGAGATATGTAGACGGCTGGCGGCTTGACCGACATTTTCAGTTTCAGCGACAGCGATAAACGCAACAAGCAATCGAAGATCTAAGGTCATGTGAATCGGGTCTCAAGTCATGTAGAACGCGTCTTGGACCAGAATAGTATTTTTTGCAATTATCCGTGAACTGTTTAAACGACGAACGCCTTGAAGGGGATATATATGCAGTTCATCACGCTTTCGCGTCGAGTCTCGGAGCGTTTTTCCGATGCGGATTTTGCGCCTCATCTCGAAGCCGAAGCTCAGCGTGCCAGGGCTCTCTATCTGGAGGGATTTATCCGCAACATCTGGCACCGTGGTGACATGGGGGGCGCCTGCCTACTGGTTGAAGCCGAAAACGAGACTGCCGTTCGGGAAAAGCTGGCAACGCTGCCATTGGTAAATTCCGGGATGCTGGAAGTTACTTCTGTTGTACCGTTGAAACCTTATGGTGGATTTGGCCCAAGAATCCAGTAACCGCTCTTCGTCCGATAATATTTAGTACAGAGCCCAAGGAGGCACTCGATGCAATTCGTCAAACTAGGGTATGCGTCCGGGTCTCCCGTCTTGCGTCACTAAACCGGTTGCCACCTATGCGGCAGCAGCTGCGCAATATCACTTGCCCGTTGCGTCGGTAGGCGCCCGTTGAGCCGCGCCGACAGGATCAAACTCATGATCGCCGCCGCCCGTTTTCCGCTGCGCAGGGAACCTGCCAAGAGCCAGTTTTTTCGCCCGAGTGCCCACGGCCGAATCTGGTTCTTGGCCCAATTATTGTCAACGGACAAGGCCCCGTCATCGAGGTAGCGCGATAGCGCCGTCCAGCGTTTCAGGCTGTAGTCCAACGCTTTGCTGATAGCCGAACCATCGTGCACAAGATCACGCTGGGCGATCATCCAAGCATGTAGCGCCCCCATCACTGGCACCGCTTTTTTTTGGTTCTTCACGGATTACCGGGAAAGACGCTCTTGATCTTCATGAAAAAGAATTCGCTGTCCCGGTAACCGTACGCCATCCGCTTAATGACCTTTATTCGATTGTTTATGCCTTCCAGCTGGCCCGTGTGCATTGGCCAGCGAACCCGGCTGACGATGCCCCGCCAGTAACCCTTTAGTCGCTTTGCGAACTGGATCAGAGCCGGTATTCCACTTTCTTGAGCATGGCTCAGCCATTGCTTCCAGGCTGATCGCCAACCCCAGGCAGTACTCGGGGTCCAGAGTGTTTTGAGTTCAGCCTTCATCAAGTAGACCGTCATCAACGCTTGGTTGGCCGCCAGTAGATCCTCCAGGCGGACCTGTTGTTCCGGCGTTT
>NZ_FYEB01000024.1 GCF_900187445.1 Pseudomonas sp. Irchel s3b2 | reverse complement strand
CACCCTTGCCTCTGGCTAACACTTCCCCTTGCCGGGTGTGTAGAGGACTTGCACCTCCAAGTCACCCGCTTGGCCACCACAGCCAAGCGGGTTGCGCTTGCGCGCAACGCGCCATGCCTGGCGCACCACAAAAAAGCCCGACTCAATGGTCGGGCTTTTTCATTCCTGAAGCGGTGCTTATTTAGCACGGCCTTTGTAGGAACCGCCTTCGCGGGTATCGATCTCGATCATGTCGCCGATTTCGATGAAGTCAGCAACCGACAGTTCGGTACCGTTCTTCAGTTTGGCAGGCTTCATCACCTTGCCGGAAGTGTCACCGCGAGCGGAACCTTCGGTGTAGTCAACCTGACGCACGATAGTGGTCGGCAGCTCTACGGAAACCAGACGCTCTTCGAAGAAGATCGCTTCGCAAACATCGGTCATGCCTTCTTCAACGAAAGGCAGAACGGCTTCGATGTCTTCAGCGTTCAGCTCGTACATGGTGTAGTCGGTGGTGTCCATGAACGTGAAGGTGTCGCCGCTGATGAAGGACAGGGTCGCTTCTTTGCGGTCGAGGATTACGTCGTCCAGTTTGTCGTCGGCGCTGTAAACGATCTCGGTCTTGTAACCGGTCAGCAGGTTCTTCAGCTTGGTCTTCATGATCGCGCTGTTACGACCGGACTTGGTGAATTCAGCTTTCTGAACCAGCCAAGGATCGTTTTCGAGACGGATCACGGTACCGGGTTTCAGTTCTTTACCAGTTTTCATTGCGAATATCCGAATTTGGATGGGATTTACAAAAATCTAGGCCGCGTATCATATCCAATTTAGGTAAAACTGTACCAGCGCTGCGGCAAGATCTGCCTGCAAGGCTTGTTCCAGACACCATGTCTCGGCATGTTTTTCCAGTTCAGGCCAGTGTTTGCGGGTTGATTTCCAGTGTTCGGTCATTGTCTCACCTGCATTCCATGCCCGCCATAGACCGCTGATCGCCTCACCAGCAGGTTTGGACAAGCCTTGGGTGTACAGGGTCAGGAAGGCATCGAGCTTGTCCAGATGGATGTCTTCGTCCTGTTGATAGATGTGCCAGAGCAGCGGACGGCCTGCCCATTGGGCGCGGACAAAGGAATCTTCGCCGCGCACGGCGTTGAAATCGCAGCTCCACAGCAGCAGGTCATATTGATCCTGTCGGACGAACGGCAGCACTTGCACAGTCAAGGCGTCCCGCACATGCACCGCACCGGCTGTCAGCCCGTCCACGCCGAGCCAGCGTTCGACGTCGCCGAGAATCCGCCCTTCGGGTACCAGCAGATGAGTGGGCGTCGAGTCGGTCGCCATCGTGTCGAGCCAACTGGCCAGCCCGGTGTTTTCGTAGGCAAACAACGAGATCAGCTGTGCATTCGGCGCGCGATCAACCCCCAAGCCTTGCAGGAATTCTCGCTGAGCTTGCGGACTTTGCTGAAACTGCCGACGCCGCTCCAGCAATCCACTTTCACGCAGCAGGCCACCAGTGCCTTTGCGAAAGCCCGGGAAGAAAAAGAACTTCTGCACGTTCTTGTACTTTACCGACGGCAAGCCGTGGCAGCCGACGACCCAGTCTTCGGCACTCAGATAATCGAGGTTCATCCAAAGCGGTGGTTTTTCCCGTTCGGCCATGGCTTCCATGTAGGCACTCGGCAACTGGCAGGCGAATGCGGCGATGACGACATCAGCGGCTTCGGTGGGTTGCCAGTCGGTCGACCACTGTCGTACCTCGACGCTCTGCTGCCATTGCTGCGCAGCGTTGATATCGATTTGCGGACACAAACGCTCGAAGGCTCGCAAGTCGTCGACCCACAGACGCACCGCCACTGAATGTTCGGCCACCAATTGTCGGGCCAGGCGCCACGTCACACCGATGTCGCCGAAGTTGTCGACCACGGTGCAAAAAATATCCCAGCGGGTTTTCATTTCAGGCATTCCAGGCTCCCGTTGGCAAAGGCGCTGATTCTCCGCATAAATTACCCCGCGCAGAAGAGCCGACAGCGATTAATCTTCATGCGACAATCGCCACTTGCCCGCGACCATCCGCCAGGAGGCAGTAATGCCCTACCGTCCCAACCCGCGCCGTCCCTTGCCGATTCAGTTTAATGCGCTGCAACTGACCGGCAGCATTGCCCTCGGTGTATGGCTGGGATTCATCGCGATCGCACTGACGTGCTGGCTCGCCTGGCGCCTGTTGTTCAACGAGCAATTGGCGCCATTGGCCCAAGCGGTGGAGCAACTGGCCAAGCCACCGGTGATTGAGCAGCCTGCCCCGCAGAACCCGATGTTCGAACAGTACGAGGACCACCTGCGCAGGAATGAACAGCAGCAAATGGTGGAACAAGCCAGAAGCAGCAAACACAATCTGTCCAATCCAAAATGCCAGTTCTGGCTGCAGCAGAATCAAACTGCGCCGAGCGAAAAAAGCCGCGCCAACGTCCTGCAATTCTGCGATTGATCATGAAGCTCTCTATGCACAAGCCGACCGTCCACCAACTGATTATCGACAAGCTGCGGATCGATCTCGACATCGCCGAGCGTGCCGCGCAAACCGCTTACGAAACCGCGACCCACGAAGAAAACATAGCCGAAAACAAGTACGACACTCTGGGGCTGGAGGCGTCTTACCTGGCGGCCGGACAGGCCAGACGAGTGGAAGAAATCAGGCAATCATTGGCCCTTTGCCAGAACCTGACACTGCGGCCTTATGACGACCGGCGCGGCATCGAAGTAGGCGCCTTGCTCGGTCTGGAAGACGAAAAAGGTCGCGAGCAATGGCTGTTCCTGGCCCCCGACGCGGCCGGGCTGAAGGTTGATATGGTGGGGCAACTGATTACCGTCATCACCCCCCGCTCGCCGCTGGGCAAAAGCCTGCTGGGCAAGTTCGAAGGGGATGAAGTGGAGATTCTGGTGGCGGGCGCTCGGCAACAGTTTTCTGTCACCGAGGTGGTCTAGCGATTGTCTGGCAATTAATGCACCGGCAGTTCGACGCCGTCGAATAGCTCTTCCAGTTCCTGTTTGTTGTGGCACTGAATGGCCTTGGCCATGACTTCGCGGGTCAGGTGCGGTGCGAATTTCTCGATGAAGTCGCACATGAAACCACGCAGGAACGTGCCGCGACGGAAACCGATTTTGGTAATGCTGGATTCGAACAACTCGCTGGCATCGAGCACCACCAGGTCGCTATCGAGTTTGGTGTCGACCGCCATTTTCGCCACGATGCCCACGCCCAGGCCCAGACGAACGTAAGTCTTGATCACGTCGGCGTCGGCGGCGGTGAACACCACTTTGGGTGTCAGGCCGCGATGGCTGAAGGCCTCGTCGAGTTTCGAACGGCCGGTGAAACCGAACACGTAGGTCACTATCGGATATTCGGCCAAGGCTTCGAGGGTCAGCTTCGACAGCTTGGTCAGCGGATGGCCCTGAGGCACGACCACGCAGCGGTTCCAGCGGTAGCACGGCATCATCACCAGATCACCGAACAACTCCAGCGCTTCGGTGGCGATGGCGAAATCGACGGTGCCGTCGGCTGCCATCTCGGCGATCTGCATCGGCGACCCCTGGTGCATGTGCAGGGCAACGTCCGGGTATTGCTTGATGAAATTGCTGATCACCGGTGGCAACGCATAACGCGCCTGGGTGTGCGTGGTGGCGATCGACAAGGTGCCCTTTTTCTCGTTGGAGAATTCCTGGGCGATCTGCTTGATGCTTTCAACTTTGCGCAGGATTTCACCAGCGGTGGTGATGATGCGCTCGCCGGCCGGGGTAACACGAGTCAGGTGCTTGCCGCTGCGGGCGAAAACCTCGACCCCCAATTCGTCTTCAAGTAGACGAATCTGTTTGCTGATGCCCGGTTGCGAGGTGTAGAGGCTTTGGGCAGTAGCAGAAACGTTGAGGTCGTGGTGCGCCACTTCCCAGATGTAGCGCAATTGTTGAAGCTTCATATGAATCCCTCAAAGCAGGTAGACGCCACGGGCATCAGCGACGATATATAACTATATTAATGGTTTGATTAATAAATCTAGAACTTTTTTATCAAAATGCCATTATTCGTGTCCTAGCGATCGCCTTTGCGCCGACGCTCCATCAGCGGCACCAGATAGACCGGCACCCTGGACAGTTGCAGCACGCGCGCAGCGGTTCGGCCCAATGGCGTTTCCGCGCCAGCGCCATGACTGTGACTCCCTACGATCAGCAAATCGACGGAGAGTTTCTGCGCTTGGTCGAGAATTACCTGCGACGGATCGCCCTGCACTACCCGCACTGCCCGAATCCGTTCCAGGTCCTGCTCCCCCTCATCTCCCAGTTCTTCGCGAAAGCTGTCGAGCACCCGCTGCTCGATATTGGCAATCACCGTATTCAAACCCTGACTGTGAAACTCGTTCAGGGCCTGCTCATCGAGGTAACTCTGAAGCACCGACTCGGCGAACAACCCCATCGGCTCAACCGCGTGCACCACATACAAGTCGGCATTGAATGTTCGAGCCAGTGCCAACGCATGCTGCATCACAAAAGGTGCATACAGACCGAGGTCGGTGGCATACAGCATCGAATGAATCATAGTGACCTCCTTTAATGCCAACATGGCGGAGATTGATTCAGCTTAGCAGTGCCGTGGCGAGAGCGGCGTTCGGCGCAACGCATTGAACCGCAGCGCTTTAAATCGACGGCTCGTTACTGATGCCATGCGGCACGTGACCGGTGGCGACCACTTCGCGGGCCAGCTCGCAATGGCCGGCCTGATCGTCGAAAAATACGTCGGCGGCAAAGGCTTCGAGAAAAGCCGATTTGGTCAGCCCCCCAAGGAACAGCGATTCGTCCAGACGGATGTCCCATTCGCGCAAGGTGCGGATCACCCGTTCATGAGCCGGTGCCGAGCGCGCGGTTACCAGCGCGGTGCGGATCGGACAGGCATCATCGGGGAACTCGCGCTGCAAAAGATTGAGCGCTGCGAGGAAACCTTTGAACGGCCCGCCGCGCAGGGGCTCGCGGGCTGACTCGCGTTCGCTGGCCTGAAACGCTGCCAGGCCTCCCGACTGATAGACCCGCTCCGACTCATCGGAAAACAGCACCGCGTCACCGTCGAAAGCAATGCGTAATTCATCGCTGGCGGCGCGACTGGCACCGCCCGACAGAATAGTCGCTGCGGCGAAACCTGCATCCAGCGCACTGCGCACATCGTCGGCATGGGTCGAAAGAAACAGATCGCAGCCAAAGGCCTTGAGGTACGGATAAGGACTGCGCCCGCCGACAAATGCCGCACGCGAGATCGCCAGCCCATAGTGATGAATCGAGTTGAAAACCCGCAGGCCGGTGTCGGCACTGTTGCGCGACACCAGGATCACCTCGACCCGGGCACGGCCGAGACTGGCGTTCAGGTTCAGGAGTTTTTCGACCAACGGGAACGCATCGCCGGGCTCGAGAATTTCGTCTTCGTGTTCGATCTGGTATTGCCGATAGGCCTCGACACCGCTCGACAGATAAACCTTGTGGCTCTCGCTCAAGTCGAACAGTGCTCGCGAAGAAATCGCCAGCACCAGTTTGTCGTCTATGCCATTGGCCATGCCCTTCCCTCTCCTTTTGACCGACTCAGTGATTACGTCGGTCGATAAAACTCAAGCTGCGATACAAGGCTTCGATTCGCGGTAATTCACATCCCGCGGCTTTCGCCGCCGCCAGTGGCCGAGTGTAGATCGCGTCCAGTTCCAGCGGTCGCTTGTGCAGGAAGTCGTGGTACATGCTCGGCCAATAGTCGGGCATTTTCTCGGTCATCATGAACAGATAATCGGCGTAACCCGGCGGCATGTCGTGACCACAGGCCTTGGCCCCCTGAGCCACTTCGGCCATCAGGGCCTGAATCAGCGCGCGACTGTCGGCATCCGCCATCAACGGCGTGGTGCTTGCCCCGAGTAGAACCGACAGACCGTTGTAGGGAATATTCCAGACCAGTTTCTGCCAGCGCGCCTGGTGCAGGTTCGGCATGGCCTGGGCGTCGATGCCGGCGGCGCGAAACAGCCCGGCGCCCTCCTCGACGATGTTCATGCGCGCTTGTTCATCGGCAGCGGTACCGCTGTGATAGCCGACATTCACCGCCCCGAGCGCCTGATGGGTAATGACCCCTGGGCCGGCGCGATGGACGCAGATCAGACAGAGCCCGCCGAGCAAGTGCAGCGAATCGGGGAGCAACTCGCGCAGACTGTCTTCGACGTCCAGGCCATTTTGCAGCAACAGCACTTTGGCATCGGGTGCCGCGGCTTGAATAATGGCCGGCGCAAGGTCCACGTTACTGGTGGTCTTGGCGCCTACCAGTAACCAGTCGCAGGGTGGCATGTCTGCGGCCGACGAATAGGCCTGGACCGGGTTCAAGACCAGCGGGCCCAACGACGCATGATCAAGATGCAAGCCGCGTTCGGCCACCGCTGAAAACTCACTGCGCAACAGAAAATGCACATCGAAACCGGCACGCGCCAGCATCAGCCCGTAGAAACCACCGATTGCCCCGGTCCCGATAATGCCGATTGTCGGCCTGGCCACTGTGCCTGTCATGGCAACTCCTCTGCTTGTCGACTCAGCGCCTGACCCACGGCCTCATTGAGCGCCGTGGAGGTCAGACGCGACTGTAGTGCCCCAAAGAATTCACCGTCGCGCACCACAAACAGCGCCGGCAAATGAAAGACCCGATAACGCTCGACCACTCCGCCATTGTTCCCCGCATCGATCCAGCACAGTCGATCGACCGCCAGATCGAGCACGGGCAATTGCTCACGGGCAAAGCGGCAACTGGCGCAGCCGACACTGGTAAAAATCACCAGGGAAATGCCGTTCATCGCCAACAGCCGTTGGTCGGCGTCGAAATCGGTCAGTTCCGATTCGACCACTATACTGGGAGAAACGATGTCAGATGGCCGACACAGGGAGTCCGTGTTCATGAGACGTTATCTTCCTCATCCTGACGATGTACCCGTTGAATTAACGTTGTTCAAACATGAGTGTATTTCGCGACAACAGCTGCACACTATCAGCCTCGGCGGCATGGCTTGCAATTACCACCGCGCGTGGCGCCACGGTACGGCGCTGGAAATACGCATGCCGACGCTGAACCCGGACTTGCGTTTTCTGGGTTATGTGGCTTGGTGCCTGCGACGCAAGCGCGGCTACCTGGTCGGCATCGCCTTTGTTGACGAACAGATGCTGTTCAGTGCCAGGATGGGCGAACAGGTCTGTCAGATCGAACGTTACCGCCGCCAGCATGACGCGCACGACGACCTGCAGGATATTCAGGCCCTCGCTCTCGAATGGGTCCAGCAGCACGCCGACGAGTTCTCCCATGACACGGTCCGCAAGGCATTTGCATAGTTAAACCGGTGTCTGCCCATTGTCTAGCCACGGTGTAACGCGCTAAGGTTCAGCTTCCCGACGCGCTTAATTTGCTGTGCTCCGCCGCGCGGGTTCGCTGGCGGCCGGCACCCGTGACCTGACGAGTAAACGATGGCTGATTTACCGATCAACGACCTTAACGTCGCCTCCAACGAGACCCTGATCACTCCCGATCAGCTCAAGCGTGATATCCCTCTGAGCGACGCTGCCCTGCGCACCGTCACCAAGGGTCGCGAAGTCATTCGCAACATTCTTGATGGCACCGACCACCGCCTGTTCGTCGTGATCGGGCCGTGCTCGATCCATGACATCAAGGCTGCCCACGAATACGCCGAACGCCTGAAGGTGCTCGCGGCCGAAGTGTCCGATACCCTGTATCTGGTCATGCGCGTGTATTTCGAGAAGCCACGTACCACCGTCGGCTGGAAAGGCTTGATCAACGACCCGTACCTGGACGACTCGTTCAAGATTCAGGATGGCCTGCACATCGGTCGTCAGCTGCTGTTGGACCTGGCCGAAATGGGCCTGCCGACCGCGACCGAAGCCCTCGACCCGATCTCTCCGCAATACTTGCAGGACCTGATCAGCTGGTCGGCGATCGGCGCACGTACCACTGAATCCCAGACTCACCGTGAAATGGCTTCCGGCCTGTCCTCGGCCGTCGGTTTCAAGAACGGCACCGATGGCGGCCTTACAGTGGCCATTAACGCCCTGCAATCTGTCTCCAGCCCGCACCGTTTCCTGGGCATCAACCAGGAAGGTGGCGTGTCGATCGTCACCACCAAGGGCAACGCCTACGGTCACGTCGTGTTGCGCGGCGGTAACGGCAAACCGAACTACGATTCGGTCAGCGTCGCGCTCTGCGAGCAAGCGCTGAACAAGGCAAAGATCAAGCCGAACATCATGGTCGATTGCAGCCACGCCAACTCCAACAAGGACCCGGCTCTGCAACCACTGGTGATGGAGAACGTCGCCAACCAGATCCTCGAAGGCAACCAGTCGATCATCGGCCTGATGGTCGAAAGTCATCTGAACTGGGGCTGCCAGGCGATCCCGAAAGACCTCGCCGATCTGCAATACGGCGTGTCGATCACCGATGCCTGCATCGATTGGACCGCCACCGAAAACACCTTGCGCAGCATGCACGCCAAGCTCAAGGACGTGCTGCCTAAACGCAATCGCAGCTGATCGCCGTTTCGTTTCACGCATAAAAAAACGCCAGGCTTAAACCTGGCGTTTTTTTATGCGTTCGCTTTGTTCACAGCTTGGCGGCATGCCGCTGGTGACGCTCCATGTAGCGCTCCACGTAGGAACACGATGGAATGACCGTGTAGCCCATTTCCTCGGCGTATTGCAGTGCCTGCTCGGTCAACGCCGCCGCGATGCCGCGACCACGCAGCGCGTTGGGTACAAAGGTACGATAAATATCCAGGGTCTGTTTCCCCAGATCCATATAGGTCAGGTAGGCACGATAACCGTCCACAGTGGTCTCGAACTGATGACCAGCCTGGTCATGGTGGATGGACAACGCCTCGCTCATCACTACTCCTCGCGGGTCTTTGATTTTGACCCCTACCTTACCGATGTTTTTCCGGCGAAGGAACATCTACGCCACCCCGTGCCTGAATGGACACCGAGAGAGCAACACCCATCTCGCGCAACCGAGCACGTACAAATAGTAGGCACCATTGGCAGAAATGCTCAAGGGACGCTCGTCATGCTGGCAGGAGGGTGTTGCCTGGGGTAATGCAGGGGCGGCTCGACCGGGATCTTCCCGAGTCCAAGCCTGAACATTGCCGGACATTGAGACTTAAGACGAGCGCCCTTTGTTTAAGTCACCTCAACATGGATAAAGATATGAGAGCCGCTACGCAAAATCCGAACAAAAGTGTGGACGATTCCATGTAGGCAGACTTTAGTCGAGACTGAAAAACAGCTGCCGACGCCGGGAACTTTTCTTTGGCGGCTCGCTCAGTTCGGGCTTCGCAACTGGATATTTTTTATACAACGCAGTTAAAAGTTGCTCGAAAAAGAATCAACGCCTACAATTTTTTTTGCTTCTTGCTCGACGTCAGTTTACTTACTACAAGTAATGGGTAGTATGTACGCCGGCTATTTCCTCACTCTGAGGAGACAGCTACTTAATAGAAAGTCCTTGAAGGGGAACCCGATGAACAACGTTCTGAAATTCTCTGCTCTGGCTCTGGCCGCAGTTCTGGCTACCGGTTGCAGCAGCGTATCGAAAGAAACCGAAGCACGTCTGACTGCTACTGAAGACGCAGCAGCTCGCTCCCAGGCTCGTGCAGACGAAGCTTACCGTAAAGCTGATGAAGCTCTGGCTGCTGCTCAAAAAGCACAACAGACTGCTGACGAAGCTAACGAGCGTGCTCTGCGCATGCTGGAAAAAGCTAGCCGCAAGTAATAGTCCTTCGGGATTGTTATCAAGCCGACCCATTTTTTGGGTCGGCTTTTTTATTGCCCACCATTTCTGCAGGCCATAAAAAACCCGCCGACGCGGCTTGCATCGGCGGGTTGCTTTAACGCGTTACTGCTGCAGGTCGATCGGTGCACTCGATACCATCGACGCCGACGGATTCGGTATTGCGATTTCCACCGGCAGACCATCTTCAGCGGCAACCACGTCACGCACGACATCCCAGTCCATGCGCAAGTTGTTGGTGATGTCCTCACGCTTGAGCATCGCATTGATCACTGCGGTGTGTTTGTCGACCACCGAAGGGTTGCCCAGATCGTCCAGCGGCGTGTGCGCTTCCAGATAAACCTTGCCGGCGCTGAGGCCGAACTTGTACGGGTCGTTGATGATCCGAACCGACGTCCCGACCGGCACCATGCTGGCCATTTCCAGCACGTTGTTGTTGAACATGCGGAAGCAACCGTGGCTGGTGCGCATGCCGATGCCGAACTTCTTGTTCGAACCGTGGATCAGGTAACCCGGAGTGCCCAGCGTGAATTTGAACGGCCCCAGCGGGTTGTCCGGGCCGGCCGGCACCACATTCGGCAGTGGATCGCCATCGGCGGCGTGCTCGGCCTTGATCGACGCTGGAGGGGTCCAGGTCGGGTTCGGCGTCTTGGCGATGATGCTGGTATGGGCAATCGGCGAGCCCCAGCCTTCACGACCGATACCCAGCGGGAAGGTGTACACCACGTTCCGGCCTTTCGGGAAATAGTAGAGACGGTATTCCGCCAGGTTAATGACGATGCCTTCACGGGGGCCCGGCGGCAGGATGAAGCGCGTCGGCAGCACCACTTCGGTACCTGCGCCCGGCAACCATGGATCAACGCCCGGGTTGGCCGCGACCATTTCCGAATAGCCCAGATCGTAGGTAGTGCCAAGGTCGGCGAAGGTGTCTTCGTACTTGGCCTTGATCACCTGCACCTGACCGACAATGTCTTCACCGGGGGGTGGCAGGGGTAGCTCCAATGCTGCTACCGGACCCGCGACACAGAGGGCGGCAAGAGACAGGCAGCGGGTGACGGCGGGAAAGCGCGGCAACATCCGGAAAATCCTTCGCATGATCGACAAGGGTATAAAAACAGGATTGTACACCGCTGCCTGTTATTTCGGGGAGACGTAAAGACCTGTGGTTGGGGGGATCGGCGGTGAGGGGCCTGCCTGTGGCGAGCTTGTCTGTGGCGAGGGCGCTTGCTCCCGCTCGGCGGCGTAGCCGTCGTGAAACCGGTAGATGCGTTTTTACTTTAGAACCCCGGTGATCGGAATCTAGGCCTGCTTCGCAGTCCAACGGGAGCAAGCTCCCTCGCCACAGGGATCTAAAGCTCGAACCGCAACTCAGGCCATATCGGTGAGGTGCCGCGCTTTTGCGATTCCAGAATGGCCCGGCACAGCGAGCACAGGCGCTGGTCCTGGAACACTGTACGGTCGACGCTCGACCAGCGCGGTTGCGCCGGCAACAGGCTGCCACACAAGGTTCGGTCCGCCGAGCCGCCCAATTCCAGCTGACGGGTCACCAGATGTACCCGCACTTCCTGACAGGCGAACAGATCCAGCTGTTCGTCAGGCTCGATCAGTTGGTAGGCAAAAAGGGACCAGGCAGGACGCGGCATCGGGGGCTCCAAATCGGGGGCGCCACCTTAGCCGAAACACCGCCGCTAGAAAAGCGTCAAAGCAGCGGTTTCAGTGTCGGCCAGACATTTTCCAGCAACTTGTCCTGAGCCGCTGCAGCCGGGTGCAGGCCGTCGCCTTGCATCAGGTCCGGATGACCGCCTACACCGTCAAGAAAAAACGGCACCAGTGGAATCTTTTTCTCATCGGCGACCTTGGTGAAAACCTCGGCAAAGGCCTGGGTGTAACGCGCGCCGTAGTTGGGCGGCAACTGCATGCCCAGCAGCAGTACCTTGGCACCACTGGCGCGGGAGCTGTCGATCATCGACGCAAGATTTTGTTGCAATTGTGTTGGCAGCATTCCCCGCAACCCATCGTTGCCCCCCAACTCGAGGATAACCAGCTCCGGTTTATGCTCTGCAAGCAGCGCCGGCAGGCGCGCCCGGCCTCCGGCACTGGTGTCGCCGCTGATGGACGCATTGACCACCTTATCGTCGAAACCTTCGCGCTTGAGCCGTTGCTCAAGCAATGACACCCACCCCAAGCGGGTATCCAGGCCGAAACCGGCGCTGATACTATCGCCAACGATCAGGACTGTACCCGCCGCTGCGTTCTGGGCCATGCACATCAAGGCCAGGCCAGCACTCAAAAACCACACACGCATCGGATTCTCCATGGGCGCAAGCATTCTCACCGCGAAGAACCTCAGCAAAGTGGTTCCGAGCGCGGAAGGTGAACTGACTATCCTGCACGAACTCAGCCTGGAACTGAACAAGGGCGACAGCCTGGCCATCGTCGGCGCCTCCGGTTCCGGCAAATCCACCCTCCTCGGCCTGCTCGCCGGCCTCGACTTGCCGAGCGGCGGCGAAGTCACCCTCGCCGGGCAAGGCCTGAGCAATCTCGATGAAGATCAGCGCGCGCGCATCCGCGCCGAGCATGTAGGGTTTGTTTTCCAGTCTTTTCAGCTGCTCGACAGTCTCAACGCTTTGGAAAACGTCATGCTGCCGCTGGAACTCGATGGCCGCAAAGACGCCCGTGAGCGCGCCACCGAACTGCTGCAACGGGTCGGCCTGGGCCAGCGCCTGACCCACTCGCCGCGTCAGCTTTCCGGTGGCGAACAGCAGCGCGTGGCAATTGCCCGGGCGTTCGCCGCCGAGCCCGACGTGCTGTTCGCCGATGAACCCACCGGCAACCTCGACAGCCACACCGGCGAGCGCATCAGCGATCTGCTGTTCGAACTCAACCAGGAAAGCGGCACGACCCTGGTGCTGGTGACCCACGACGAACGCCTGGCACATCGCTGCCGGCGCCTGATCCGCCTTGAAGCCGGCCTGCTGGTCGCCCCTCTGGAGCCTTGATGGCACGCTTGCCGCTGTTGCGCCTGTTCAGTCTCGCCATCCGTCAATTGCTGCGCGATGCCCGCGCCGGTGAATTGCGCGTGTTGTTCTTTGCCTTGCTGGTGGCCGTCGCGGCAAGTACCGCCATCGGTTACTTCGGCGCTCGCCTGAACAGCGCCATGCTGCTGCGCGCCACCGAGTTTCTCGGCGCCGACCTGGTGCTCGAAGGCAGCTCACCGGCGCGACCGGAACAGGTAAGGAGCGGCACAGAGCTGGGCCTTGAACACGCTCAAGTGGTGGAGTTTTCCAGCGTCATCGCCACCGACAACGGCATTCAACTGTCCAGTATCAAAGCCGCCGATGACGTCTACCCGTTGCGCGGCGAACTGAAAAGCGCCCCCGCTCCTTTCGCGCCTGAAGAACCCGGCGGTGGTCCGAAACCTGGCGAAGCCTGGGTCGAAGCGCGACTGTTGACCGCATTGGACTTGAAGATTGGCGACAGCATCGACGTCGGCATGAAAACCCTGACGCTGGCACGAGTGCTGACCTACGAACCGGATCGTGCCGGCAATTTCTACAGCCTGACGCCACGGGTGCTGATCAACCTTGGCGACCTTGAGGCGACCGGCGTGGTGCAACCCGGCAGCCGGGTCAGTTACCGCGAACTCTGGCGCGGCAACGCCCAGGCGCTGGAAACCTATCGTCAGCTGATCAAACCCGGACTGGCGCCCAACCAACACATACAGGATGCCCGGGACGGCAACCGACAGATCGGCGGTGCCTTGGGCAAGGCTGAACGCTATTTGAACATGGCCAGTCTGGTAGCGGTGCTGTTGTCCGGCGTGGCAGTGGCCTTGTCGGCGACCCGCTTCGCCACGCGCCGATTCGATGCCAGTGCATTGCTGCGCTGCCTGGGTCTGTCCCGTCGGGAAACCATGGTGCTGTTCAGTCTGCAACTGACCGTACTCGGACTGCTCGCCAGCATCAACGGCGCCCTGCTCGGCTGGCTGGCACAGCTCGGGCTCTTCGCGCTGCTGCGTGACTTACTGCCGACCGATGTTCCACCGGGGGGGCTGTTCCCGGCCTTCGCCGGAATCGGCACAGGGCTGGTCGCGCTCGCCGGCTTCGCCCTGCCGCCACTGGCCGCTTTGGGTCGAGTGCCACCGCTGCGCGTGTTGCGCCGTGACATGCTGCCGATTCCGTCCAGCACCTGGATTGTTTATGGCGCGGCATTGGGTGCCCTCGGCCTGATCATGTGGCGCTTGAGCCTGGACCTGTTGCTGACCTTCGCCCTGCTCGGCGGCGGTGTGATCGCGGCGCTGGTGCTGGGTGGCTTGTTATTGTTGCTACTGAAGAGCCTGCGCCGAATGCTGGCACGCGCCGCATTGCCATGGCGCCTCGGGTTGGGCCAACTGCTACGCCATCCACTGGCGGCGGCGGGTCAATCCCTGGCCTTCGGTTTGATTCTGCTGTCCATGGCGCTGATCGCTTTGCTGCGCGGCGAGTTGCTCGATACCTGGCAAAACCAGTTGCCTAAAAATGCCCCGAACTATTTCGCCCTAAACATTCTGCCGGCGGACAAACAAGCCTTTTCCGATCGCCTGATGGAATTGGCGGCACAATCGGCGCCGCTGTACCCGGTAGTGCCAGGACGACTGATCAGCATCAATGGCGAACCGGTGCAGGACATCGTTAGCAAGGATTCAGCCGGTGATCGAGCCATTCAACGCGACCTGAGCCTGACCTGGGCGGCAGACCTGCCGGCGGGCAACAAACTCACCGCCGGCAACTGGTGGAACCAGCAACCAGCGGATGAAATACCCGGTGTTTCGGTGGAGGGCCAAGTCGCCGAGAGCCTCAAGCTCAAGCTCGGCGATCACATGGTGTTTACCGTCGGCGGAGTCAACCGGGAGGCAAAAGTCACCAGTCTGCGGGAGGTCAACTGGGACAACTTTCAGCCGAACTTTTTCATGATCTTCCAGCCCGGCACCTTGAAGGACTTGCCAGCGACCTACCTGACCAGTTTCTATCTGGCGGCCGGTCACGATCAGCAGATCGTCGACCTGTCCCGCAGCTTTCCGGCAGTGACCATTCTGCAAGTCGAAGCCTTGCTGGCGCAGTTGCGCAGCATCCTCGCTCAGGTCACCCTGGCGGTGGAGTACGTGCTGTTGTTTGTGCTGGCGGCAGGGATGGCGGTGTTGTTCTCCGGTTTGCAGGCAACCCTCGATGAACGCATTCGCCAAGGTGCATTGCTGCGAGCGCTGGGTGCCGAGCGGCAGTTGCTGGTCAGGGCTCGACGGATCGAGTTCGGTTTACTCGGCGCGGTCAGCGGGTTGCTGGCGGCACTGGGTTCGGAACTGGTGAGCATGGTGCTTTACCGCTACGCCTTCGACTTGCCCTGGCATCCGCATCCATGGCTGTTGGTGTTGCCACTGATCGGTGCAGTATTGATCGGCGGTGCCGGTGTGTTCGGCACTCGCCGCGCCTTGAACGCCAGCCCCCTGACAGTCTTGCGCGAGGGTTGATAAAACTATTTCGGGTATCTGATCTCGTTTATCCACCACAACATTTCTCCGCTCGGAGTCTGCACAACGGCCTCATCACCGACCTCTTTCTTCAAAAGCGCACGCGCCATTGGCGAATCGATGGAGATGTAATCGTTGCGACCGTAGATTTCGTCATACCCCACTACCCTGAATTTCTTGATTTCACCTGCCTCGTTTTCGATCTCGACCCAAGCCCCGAAAAAGACCCTGCCTTCCTGCTCAGGTGAGTACGCAACCACCCGGACATCTTCGAGGCGCTTGCGAAGGTACCGAACACGCCGATCGATTTCCCGGAGCAGCTTCTTGTTGTATTGGTAATCCGCGTTTTCGCTACGGTCGCCGAGCGACGCCGCCCAAGTGACCTTGCGTGTGGTGTCAGGACGTTTTTCTCGCCAAAGGTAGTCGAGTTCCTGCTTCAGAGCCTCATGACCTTCCTTTGTGATGATGTTCGTACTCAAGATGGATTTCTCATTAATGATTTACCTATCAGAACGCTCTTGGAAGGATCGTAAAGCCGGAGAATTATCCTCGAAGCGCACCCGTGCATCACTGAGAACCCGGTGAATCGCAACCCCCGCAGACTTGGGGATTTTCAGCGCTCTGAGCACACGTTCCCAATCATCAAGCGCCGCGAGGGTCTGGTCGATGTAGTCATCAGGCTTGAGGTATTTGTAATCCTTGCATAGATCTCTGATGACCTTTCGCGTCGGTTTACCATGACCTGAAAATGCAGTGGAGTGCTCGCCCATCCCATCGGAGAAAGTAAGGTCGTATGCTGGGGACAGCGTCCAGACTCCCTGCCCGTTTTTATCCTGAGGTTCGTGATACAGAAACGCAAAATTTTTGGTGTGATCGTCGTAGTTGTGGAACACCGCATTGAAGATCATGAGTCTTGCCATTTTCTCAACCTCGGCAGCGTTTTTCGTCAGCGCGCTGGTCAGCTTGAGTATCTGGCTGTAATCCATCGTCGGCGCCCGGAAGTCTGCGTAGACCAACGCTGAGAGGGTAATCATATGAATCTTGCGATCGCCATCACGATCGAAACGTTTGGCTGCGAAGAATCGCTCAAATCCGCCCTGACGCATCTGCACCTCTAGCAGTTCCGTATGCGCCATATTCACCCCAGCCTTTCTGGCCATCACTGCATACGCTTGCTCGATACAGCCAGTCTCCAAAGGCTCACTCAGAGCCCTGAACTTCACAAGCCAGTGAGCGTATCCAGGTGGAAGCTGGCCAAAAGCTGAAGTCGCAGTCTCAAGATCATGTGACAGTGCAACGATTGCTTTGGGGCGAGCACCAGCGGGGGAACCACCCGCCAAGCGTAACCCCTTGAGCACTTTTGGGGTGTCTCCTTGTTGTACCTCGACAGATGCCTCGAATAGGCGAGCAAGATTCACCGACTCGGCGGCGACCTTTTCTGTTTTGGGATGGAACTCAAAGATTCCCATGGCTCGATCACCTATGTAGGCCAGCCGATCTAGCGGACTGAGCGTCAGCGAGGTGCCTGCTCCAAAGGTCGCGTCGAAGAATCTATCCATCAGCAGAAGCCCCCAACCGTCCGGCAAGGAATCTGCAAATGGGCCATGCAGGCCCTTGAACAAACGACCTTCACGAGCGAGTTGTGGTTTGTCATCAAATGTCATTGTCAGGGGAGAAAGGTCGAACCCCTTGGCCAGCCATTCTTTGTCGTACACAAAGTAGATGCCTTTCCCCTCGATACGACTCAATTCGCCAACCATTACGCCATTGGCGGTGACTGTGAGCGATTCGGTGGGCTTGAACCTGCGGATAGGCGGGCTCATTTAGTGCCTCGTTTACGCTTAAGATTTTTTAGCTCGTCGATTGAGCCTGGATGCGAGGGTTTGAAAAGACTCATCACCGGCGTTAGCTCATCGAGCGCCGTGGCCAGAAGAATCATGGACTCAAGGGTGATCGAGCCTGAGTGCTCGAACCGCTTGATGGAGGACTCAGACACTCCGGATTGCTCAGCCAAGGTTTTGCGAGAAAGGTTCTTGGACAAGCGCAACGATTCGGCATTCTTCCCCAGCTCGCGTGCGATTTCCCCCGGGCTGTACAAAAAATGCATAAGTGACATAGCTTTCTCCGAGCACACTATTGGTTATAACTGAACCATTATGACTAATAACATCAAACAAAGGATCAATTCTGACCAGTTGAATAAACAATAATATACGTAAATTATTATATTAATGGTCATATTTGACCAGCTGCGACCAATTAACAAGATAAAAAGGTCATATATGACCAATAGCAAAGCCAACCTTCAGTTGCTTGATCAAGGGAACAAACGGTGAAGGGAAGTCGGATGAGTTGGGTAGCCAGGCCTGATCGGCATCGACTCACCGCTGGCGCGGGAGTTGATCGGCAGGCGCTGGACGCCGAACGACTATCTCTGAGCCACAGCGCTCTGAGCCTCAGCGGCGGGTAATCAGCCCTTGGCGCGCCACACGAGTCAGCTGCCTGATCACTTCCGGCGCATCCTCGATGCTGGGCGCCTGAATCACCGCCAGATCGAAGCTATCGTTGGCAAACCGCGCCAGTGACTCGCCGTCGTCGACAAACTGAATCAGGAAGGCAGCAGGCCCACCGGTACGACGTGGCCAGCCATCGAGGTAACGCAACAGCGTCGGCTGATGTTTACCACCAAGCAGGATTTTTGGATTGCGTTGGGTGAGGTGTGCCGTGATCGGCGCGGGGCGTATAACGGGGCTTAATGCATTCATTGTGTCGTGTCTCTGCCTCAGAAGTCTGCATGGCAGGTGAGAGGCAACACCGAACCAGCGCTTTAGCGGTATTTCGAAGCCTGTTTCAAGCTTCTATCGGCAACTGAATGAGTCACCTGGCGCCCCGCAAGTAGCTGTTTAAATCGGCGCATGGGCAGCATCCTAGAGAAGCTGACCGGACAGTGTCAAGAATCACGCCCAACAAAAAAGGCCTGCACAGTGCGTCGCACAATGCAGGCCTTTTTGTTGAGTCAGAACGGTCAGTTGGTGATGGCGCGGTCGACCGACAGTTTGCCTGCACCTTCGATCAGCACCGCGAGGCTGCCACCGAGCAAAGCCAGGGCGAATTCATAACCGTTGTTGGACATGAACAGACCGTTGCTGATATGCACCGTGAAAATAGCTACTAGCGAGAGGAAGGTCAGCCCCAGCGCTGCCGGACGTGCCAGCAGGCCGATGATCAGCGCCAGACCGCCGAAGAACTCGGTACCACCGGCCAGGATCGCCATCAGGTGACCGGGTGCCAGCCCGATGCTTTCCATGTACTGAGCGGTGCCGGCAATGCCGTAGCCGCCGAATGCCCCGAAGAGTTTCTGTGAGCCATGGGCCGCGAAGATGATGCCGACGAAAATACGCAGAATCGTCAGACCGTAGCCCGCGCGGGTGGACAGTACCTTGTTGATCAGTGTGCTCATGCTGTGTCATCCATTGTGAATGTGTGTTGGTTGGCCGCCATATTAATCAATAAAACTCATGTTAAAAGCGCAAAAAACCCACCATAACAATCAGATTAGTCGATCATTTCCGTGAGGCAACTTTTTGCCCCTGGGGCTCCAACGACTCCCGCTCCCGATCGAACGCCAGGTAATACTTGTTCACGCTATTAACATAGCTGACAGCACCCATTCCCACCTGCTCCATGGCAATGCGCTCAACCTGGAAGAACCACTGATTAGGATTCAAGCCCCGTCGCCGAGCCTCGGCGCGCATGCCCTGAACCCGCTCCGGTCCCATGTTGTAGGCCGCCAGCACGAACGCCATGCGCTCACGCTCATTGAGTTTGGGGCTGGCAAAAAACTTGCGGCGGATCATCGCCAGGTACTTGGCGCCGGCCTGCACATTGGCGTCGAGGTTTTGAATATTACTGACCCCAACCCGTTGCGCCGCGGATGGGGTGATTTGCATCAGGCCGGTGGGGCCGCTGCCGCTTCTGGCGTTGGGTTGCAGCGCCGACTCCTTGAAAGCCAGCGCCGCCAGGTTTAGCCAGTCCATGCCTTGGGCTTCAGCATGCTTTTGCAGCACCGGTCGAAGTTTTTCCAGGCGCTGCCGATCAGCCTTGGCCAAGGGATAGTGCACTTGATACAAGCGTCGATAGATCCGCAGGAACGTCGCATCCTGGTCCGACGGCTTCTTGTAGGTTGTCAGGAAGCGATCGATGCTCGAACGCAGCATCGAGGCGTCGCGGCGCACGAACCAGTATTCCTCGCCTGGCTCGCTAATAAGGACCTGACGATCGAAGCGCAACTTGGGCAGGATCTTGACCCAGCGTTCGGCAATCGGTTGCTCGACGATCGTCAAATGAAAGATCCCGCCCTGGACCATTTCCAGCACATCCTCGACCGCCAGGCTTGGGTCGACCCACTCGATCGTCACCGCAGGCAATTTGTGCAGCGCGAGTTTCTGATTGATCTGACTGACCGCATCCCCGGCGGCACTGCCGGTGGGCAGCGCGAGGGTTTTGCCCGAAAGTTGTTCGAGACGGGTGTAACGTCGTTCGCCTTTGATCCCCACCAACAGCAACGGCACGTTGCTGGCAACCGGTTGACTGGTGCTGACCGCGAGGCCCGGTTGCGGATCGAGCAATTCCCCCGGCGCGACCAGATCACCTTCCCCGCGCTGCAACGCGCCGAGCAGTTGATCCTTGGCTTTGGGAATGATTTTGAGGGTTATTTCCTGGCCGTCACGGGCATGGCCATTGAGGTATTGTTCGAAAGCGCGCAGGCGATGGTATTCGACGCCGATGGCCTGGCCCTGGACTTCACCGGAGCTATTGCGACTCTGGTTGACCAACACCCGCAACACGCGACTGCTGCGAATTTCCGCCAGATCGCGGACCTTGGCCGCGGGCACGGCTTGCAACGGCCCGGCCAGACGCGCAACCGCCGGCATGGGCAGCAGCAACGAGCAACACAGCAGTAACAAAACCGAGGGACGAATCATCCACTCTCCGGAAAGAATACTGGCCGACCTCATGGGTGATTTCATGACGTCGAGCGACAGAAACAGAGCGCCTGAAGCGCTGATAAAGTGCGTGAGAGTGGCACAATGATGGCAACTCTACCAACCCGGCCTGTCTCGCGGCCTCAACAGACAGCTTTAACTCATTGTAGTTCTTGGCTTTTCTTATAAATCTACAGCTCTGATATGCTTTCCGGCCTTTGGTCCGAGGTAGCACCATGCAACTCATCGATATCGGCGTCAACCTGACCAACCCCAGTTTCGCCGACAAACACCAGGCTGTACTCGACCGTGCCTATGCTGCCGGGGTCTGCCAACTGGTGCTCACCGGGACCAGCGTCGAGGGCAGTGAACAAGCTCTGGAGCTGTGCCAGCAATGGGACGAAAGCGCTCAGCGGCTGTTCGCCACGGCCGGTATTCATCCGCACTCGGCCAGCGACTGGAACGCCGATAGTGCTCAGCGTCTGCGCAGTTTGCTCAAGGAGCCAAATGTGGTGGCCGTGGGTGAATGCGGCCTCGATTTCAATCGTGACTTCTCGCCTCGCCCGCAACAGGAAAAAGTCCTCGAAGAACATCTGGCGATGGCGGTCGAGCTGCAATTGCCGGTATTTCTGCATGAACGCGATGCCAGCCAACGGTTGCTGGAGATCCTGCGTGATTACCGCGACCAGTTGCCTGCCGCCGTGGTGCACTGCTTCACCGGTGAAAAAAAGGCGCTGTTCAGTTATCTCGATCTGGATTTGCACATTGGCATCACCGGCTGGATCTGCGACGAACGCCGGGGCACACACCTGCATCCGCTGGTCAAAGAGATTAAACGCGGGCGCTTGATGCTGGAGAGCGATGCGCCATATCTGCTGCCCCGCAGTCTGCGTCCAAAGCCGAAGAATGGTCGCAACGAGCCGGCGTATCTGACTGAAGTGTTGCGTGAGGTGGCGTTGCATCGTGGGGAAACGGTGGAAGATGTGGCTGCTCACAGTACTGCCTGTGCGCGAGCATTTTTCGGTCTGCCCTCAATCCCCCAATAACCACAAATCCCCTAGGCGATGGCGCCCGTTGATCCACATCAAGATTCGACGTCCTGAATAGCGGCACAATGATGGCACCTTGCCAAAACTGTTTCCGCTATCAGAGAAGACCTCCATGGGTGCCTGGCTTAGCAACATCTCGCTGAAATACAAATTCTGGGCGGTCAACGCCGTCGCCTTCGTCACCACTCTGTTGCTGGTGCTGTACGCCGTGCAGCTCGAACAACAGGCCCGAAGCCACGCCGCCCAGGCTTCGGCTCAAGCCCAGGCACGGTTGCTCAATGCATGGCCTGTCGGGCAGCCGCTGCCCAAGGCCGATAACCTGCTGACCTTCAATCGCGGACAGGCGCCATTGCTGAACGGGCAACCGCTGCTGGAGCTGACCGATACTAACGGTTGGACCGAAATCAACTCCATGCCGCTGTACGGTGAAAACCCGTTGATGGGCGCCGAGGTGTTCGCTCGCCCTGACGGTCAACAGGCCGCGGTGATTGCCTATGGCCCGAGCCTGAGCCAAGTGTTCGGCGAACGCTTCACTCACTACGCAGTAGCGGTGTTCATTCTGATGCTGGCGATGCTCGGCGCATCGCAACTGTTGATCCGCTTCCTGCTCTGCCAGCTCAACACCTTGAAAGACGTGATGCTCCACGTCGAGAAAACCGGTGACCTATCGGCCCGTGTGCCGCTGGCTTGCAAGGATGAAGTCGGGCAGATGGCCAACGCCTTCAATGCCATGCAGGCCGGTTACCAGCGGGTGGTCAACACCGTCGCCAACACCGCCCGGCAACTGGATGTCGGCGCCGCGCGGCTGGCCTCGAGCATGAACGAGGTGCGTCACGGCATGCTCGGTCAGCAAAGCGAAACCGATCAGGCCGCCACGGCGATCAACGAAATGACCGCCACGGTCCATCACATCGCACAACACGCCGGCGCCACCCGCGACCTCTCGCAAACCGCCGACACCCTGGCCGGCAGTGGCCAGGAAGTGGTCGCTCGGGTGCAGAAATCGATTGGCGGGTTGTCCACCGGCGTGCAGCAAACCGCCGAGATGATTCAGCGTCTGGCCGAGGACAGCCAGAAGATCAATGGCGTGGTCAGCGTGATCCACAGCATCGCCGAACAGACCAACCTGCTGGCCCTTAACGCCGCCATCGAAGCGGCCCGGGCCGGTGAAATGGGCCGCGGGTTTGCGGTGGTCGCCGATGAGGTGCGTAACCTGGCCAAGAGAGTCCAGGCGTCTACCGACGAGATCACCACCATGGTTTCAGCGCTGCAGGCCGGTACTCGGGACGCCGTGGACTTCATGCAGGAAAGTTCGTACAAGGCGGACGACTGCATGCAGCAGGCTCAGGAAGCCAGTGTGGCCCTGGCCGAAATCACCGGTGCGGTGGCGCAGATGCGTGAAAGCAATACGCAGATCGCGGTGGCGGCCGAGCAGCAGAGCCATGTGGCGGAGGAGATGAATCGGGCGGTGGTGAGCATTCGCGACGTGACCGAAAACACCGTGCAGCAGACCGTGAATTCGGCGATTACCAGCAATGAGCTGGCGATGTTGGCGGGGGAATTGAGCAAGGCCGTCGGGCAACTCAAGCTTTGAGGGCCTCTTCGCGGGCAAGCCTCGCTCCTACAGGGAATGGTGCGCTCACAAATCCCTGTAGGAGCGAGGCTTGCCCGCGAAAGCGTCAGCCCAGTCGACATCAATATTGCCCATGACCCCTATCACTTCGATAGCCAGCCTTGATTCGCCGACGGCTCGTGCCAAGCCTATTCTTTATTCAATCGCCTCAACGAATCAAAGGACATGCATCATGGGCAAACGTCACCCCAACCTTCCCGCCTGGCAATGGCGAATGTACCCGCACAATCACCAGCACCCGACCAATCTGGTGCTGCACCTGATTGCCGTGCCGCTGTTCATCGTGGCGTTTTTGCTGATGGTCTCGGGGGTGTTCAGCCTGGATCTGGCGAGCTTCGCAATCGGCGTTATCGGTCTGCTCGCGGCCCTGGCCTTGCAGCGTCACGGTCACCGCCTGGAGGCGCAAGCGTCCGAGCCGTTCAGTGATCGCAAAGATGCAGTATCACGCTTGCTGGTCGAGCAGTTCCTGACCTTTCCACGGTTTTTCTTCAGTGGAGGCTGGTGGCGCGCCTGGCGTGAACGCCACCGTCGTCGTCACTGATCAGGCGAAAATCGTGACGGTCTGCCGGCTCATGGCGATCAACTGACCGTCCGTGTTCCATAGTTTTGCGGCGACATGCCCGTAGCCGTCAGCGGCATACTCGATTTCCGCCAGGTACTTGCACCAGTCCAGCGTGTTCAACGCCAGCAACGGCTGGACGAATTCGATGGTCCAGGTCAACGTGCTGCCTGCCGCCAGTTTCTTCAGATGTGGTAACAAGGCCGGCGGCCAGGCGTCGACCAGCGCCAGAATGTGCGCCTCGCTGACCGCCTCTTCTCTCGCAGCCTCACGCAAACGCACCCAGCCGCCCATCTCGCGGGATGTGTTGCCGGTGAACGGCAGCCCACCGACACTCCAGCGCATTGCCATATGACGCATGAATTCCGGGGTCACGCCTTTGATGTACGGCAGTTCCTGACAGTCGTCCCGGTGTTTCATCTCGGGAGCTATGCTGGCCGTGACTGCCACCTCGGACGGTCGTGAGGCGCCGAAGCTGCCCTGGACCAACGTCACCACTTGCCCCTTCTGCATTGCCCGGCCCAGCACCTGGCTGACGGCTTTGCCTTCGCGCAACACATCGACTTCAAAACTGACCGGCACATCGGGTTCGACCGGGCCGACAAAGGTGATTGCCAGCGAACGCACCGGACGATCTGCCGGGACTTTTGCGCGCATGGCTTCGTATTGCAAGGCGGCTATCAGGCCGCCAAAAGTCGCCCGCCCCTGACCCCATTCGGCCGGAATAGACAGCGCTTGCGGTTGGCTGCGGACAGCGTCGAGCAGATCGGAAAAGCGCATGGAAACCTCAGAGACAGGAAAATGGATGGAACGATCTTAACCAGCCTGCAAAACCGGCACAGCGCTTATTCCGGCCAAAATCACTGACAGATGAGCCGCGTCTGCATCGAACACACAAACTAATGTGGGAGCGAGCCTGCTCCCACATTTGATCTTTAGGGTGTTCAGGATTTGAAGCAGGCGCTGCTGAGTTTGTCGAGAACGTGGTCGGCGTTTTCTTCAGCCTTGGCCAAGGTGGTTTTCCAGACTGTGACACACGGCTGCAAATCGGGCTCTTCTTTGGCCCGGTCCAGCCACTGCCAGCTGTCGTGCCAATCACCCAGGGCGGACTGGGCCTCTTTCAGTCTGGGCAGCGCCGCTTCCGGCAAACGATCTAGTTCGGGATAGGCTTCGATGCCATAGCGCACGCGCTTGATCAGCAGGCGCAAACGATGGCGGTCATGGGCCGGGTCATGCAGAGCCTTGTCGAGTTTCTTCCATTGTTTGCCCAGGCGTTTTTCGATGCGCTTGCGCAAGCCCTTGAGCAAGCCCTGACGCTGGGAAGCCCGCAGGAAACGCGGAAAGGCGTCAAGGATCATCAGCAGCTGCGCCACCTCCGGGCTCGTCGCCACGATGGGATAAGCCTCAGCCATCCGCACCATGCGTCGGTGTGCGGCTTCGGGTTGATCATGCTGAAGCAAGTACGCCGCCAGCACTTCGCGATCGCGCAACGGCGTGGTCAAGTCACCGACCCGGGACGCCGCTGCTTCCAGCTGTTCGACCCCGGGCAAACCGCGCAAGGGCCGCAGCAGGCTGCGCAAACGCCGCACGGTGGTGCGTAGATCGTGCAATGCCTCAGAGTCGGTGCGGGCACTCAATCGTGCCTGACAGGCGAGCAGGCGAACGTCCAGGCTCAGAACATGAGCCACCAACCGATCGATCATGGTTTTCTCCGTAAACAACGGCAGGCCTCAAGCAGTAAGCCTGAAGCCGGCACGACGCACTGGTCGCTTGCTGCTTATAGACTGTAGCTGCTTCTATCGGCCCGCGCGGGACTCACGAATGTAGAAGCGCGCCTTCTCGGCCTTCTTGGTGCAACCCTCATATGCTTCGAATTGCTGCTGGGTCTTGGCGCCGGTCAGCAACGACAGTGCCTTGGAGTAGCTGACGGTCCCGGCGAAGCCTTCGACCTTGGCCAGGTCCAGCTCACGCCAGGCGGCGTCGAGTTGGCTACCGCAGCTGTCACGGTAAGCGGTTTTACCGGCACAACCGGCGAGTGCCAGGGCAATCAATGGCACACAGATCCAGGCTTTCATCACTCACACCTCAAAGATAGGTAAACACAGTCATGCACGTAAGACGGTCTGGCAGGTGAAAAGTGCCTTGGGCCGCAGTGGAAACCCGCCGTGGAAATCACAGCGCCCGCGAGAATACCCATTAGCTCTCCCAGAGTGTCAAAAAACGACGCACTGGTCTTGCCGAACGACCATAGCGATTGAAGCTTGCCCCTCGATGGGTGCATTGTTGAACCTTGTCAGAGAGGTCGATTCATGAAAAAGCGTGTCGCACTGGTGTTGGGCTCGGGTGGCGCCCGGGGCTACGCCCATATCGGCGTCATTGAAGAGATCGAACGGCGCGGCTACGACATCGCCTGCATCGCCGGTTGCTCCATGGGCGCGGTGGTCGGCGGGATCTATGCCGCCGGTAAACTCGATGATTATCGCGACTGGATCGAGAGCCTGGATTACCTCGACGTCTTGCGTCTGGTGGACGTCAGCTTTCGCCTGGGCGCGATTCGCGGGGAAAAGGTCTTCGGGCAGATCCGCAAGATCGTCGGCGAGATCAACATTGAAGACCTGCGCATTCCCTACACAGCCGTGGCCACGGACCTGACCAATCAGCAGGAAATCTGGTTCCAGGAAGGCTGCCTGCACCAGGCCATGCGCGCCTCGGCGGCGATCCCCAGCCTGTTCACGCCGGTGATGCAGGGCAATCGAATGCTGGTGGACGGCGGTATCCTCAACCCGTTGCCGATCGTGCCGGTGGTGTCGAGCCATTGCGACCTGATCATCGCGGTCAACCTCAACTCCACCAACCAGCGTCACTATCAACTGCCGGTGATCCAGCGCCCGGCCGCGTTCAAGACCCGCTTCGACAACCTGATCAACTCGCTGGGCTCGAAATTGCCCTTCCGCCGCACACAGGCCGAACAATTGCTGCTGCTGGAAAAGGAAGCCTTGATGGCAGAAGCGGCCGATATCAACCCCTGGATCGAATCCGCCGAGCCCGAAGGCCAGCAACCGGCGGCGGCCCCGGAAAGCAACGGCGCACCCAAATCTGCCACCGGGTCGTTCATCATCGACAATGTCGGGCCGGCGTCCTTGCTGGATTTGATCAACCAGAGTTTCGAGGTGATGCAGACGTCCTTGGCGCAGTACAAGATTGCCGGGTATCCGCCGGATATCCTGATCAACGTGCCCAAGCGCGTGTGCCGGTTTTTCGAGTTCTACAAGGCGCCGGAGTTGATAGCGCTGGGGCGCGAGATTGCGCGGGATACGCTGGACCGGTATGAGAATGAGCGGGATTCTTGAGGCCTGACGATCGTTCCCACGCTCTGCGTGGGAATGCATCCTGTGACGCGGACGCAGAGCGTCCATGGCGGCATTCCCACGCAGAGCGTGGGAACGATCAAAACCTAAAGGCTACCCTCACTCAACAACCGATACCCCACCCCCGCTTCGGTGACGATGAACCGTGGCTGAGTCGGATCATCCGCCAGTTTCTGCCGCAGATGCCCCACCACGATCCGCAGATAGTGGCTGTCCTCGGTGTGGGTCGGGCCCCAGATGTCCTTGAGCAATTGCTGCTGGGTGATGACACGTCCCGGATGCCGCGCCAGTTGCGCCAGTACCGCATATTCCTTACGCGTCAGCGCCACTTCGGCGCCGTCCAATAGCACCCGGCGATAAGCCAGGTCGACGGTGAGCGGACCGAAACTGAGCGCCGCTTCCTGAGCCTCCCCCGTCGGCGCCTGACGCAGCAACGCGCGCACTCGGGCGAGAAATTCCTGGATGCCGAACGGCTTGGTCACGTAGTCGTTGGCACCGCCATCCAGAGCTTGGACTTTCTGTCCTTCGCTGGCGCGCACCGAGAGCACCAATACCGGCACCGTCGACCACTCGCGAAACTCGCGCAGCACTTGCTGACCGTCCATATCCGGCAGGCCGAGGTCGAGCACCAGCAGGTCGGGTTTGTTCAATGCGGCTTGGGCCAGGCCTTCCGTGCCGGTGCCGGCCTCCAGCACTTTGTAGCCTTGGGTAGCGAGGCTGATGCGTAGGAATTTGCGGATCTGCGGTTCGTCATCGATGACCAAAATGGTCGCGGTCTGGCTCATGAATTCATATCAACACAAAGAAGTGGCAAGAGAGTAGCGCAGGCGAGTTCAGGCTTCACTGTCCAATCCCGGTTGAGTCTGCAATGGCAAATGCAGTGTGATGCAAGTACCACGTCCTTCAATGCCATCGGTGACGCTGATCCGCCCGCCATGGGCACCGACCATGCCCTGACAGATCGCCAGCCCCAGCCCCGTGCCCTGCCCCCCGCGATCGCCGCGAGCGGCGGTGTAAAACATGTCGAAAATCTTCGCCCGCTCCTCCTCCGGAATCCCCGGCCCTTCATCGCTCACCGAAAAAAACAGCTCGCTGTCAGTGGCCCCGGCACGCAATTCAAGACGACCGCGGGGCGGTGAGAAACGCGCAGCGTTTTCCAGTACGTTGACCAGTGCTTGCTCGATCAACGCGGCATGTACATAGAGCAGCGGCAGTTCGGCCGGCACTTCGGTAATGACTTGCAACGACGCCAGCACCGCGCGCAGCCGGTTGAGCGAACTGCCAACGATGTCTGCCGGCGACACCCAATCCCGCGCCAGTTTCAAGGCGCCGTGACCGAGACGAGTCATGTCCAGCAGGTTTTGAATGTAACGATCCAGCCGTTCGGCTTCATCGCGGGTGCCTTCGAGCAGTTCGCGACGGTCCTCCAGCGGAATCGCCTCGCCAAGCGCCAACAGGCTGTCGATGCTGCCGCGCATGGACGTCAGCGGCGTGCGCAAATCGTGGGACACCGAGGCTAGCAACGCACTGCGCAACTGCTCGGTTTCGCCATGCAAGCGCGCGGCTTCAAGGTCATCGGCCAATTGCGCCCGGGCCAACGCCTGGGCCAGTGGTTGGCTCAGCGCAGTCAGCAAGCGCCGCCGCTGGCCGCTCAAGGTCTGACCTTCTTTGGCACACACGCCGAGCAGTGCCAGCGGCCCATCGTCCACCGACAACGGCCACCACCACCAGCGCCCGAACGGCAAAGTGCCGGTGCCCGCGCCGGCCGGTTGATCATGTTGCCAGGCCCAATCGGCGGCGGCGCGCTCGGCTTCGGAGAACTCCAGCGGCCCGCCGGTTTCGACTTTCCAGCCGCTCTGGCCATCGCGGTTGAGCAGGCATAGTTTCAGGTCGGCCCAGCCATTGAGGTGCTGCGCCGCAGCGCTGACCACTGCCTGACGGTCGGTGGCGGCGGTGAGTTTGCGCGACAGGTCGAGCAGTTCGCTGGTTTCTTCCTGGGTGTCGCGCAACGCCTGCAATTGCCGCCGTTGTCGCGCCGCCAGGTTGCCGGTAAGAGCCGCCATCAGCAGAAAGAACAGCAAGGTCAGCACGTCTTCTTCACGCTGAATACTGAAAGAGAAATTCGGCGGAATGAACAGAAAGTCATAGGTCAGAAATGACAGCGCCGCGCAGGCCAGTGCCGGGCCGAGGCTGCTGCGCACCGCCACCAGCAACACCGCCGCGAGGAACACCAGCGAAATGTTGGGCAGCGGCAAGAGGCTCGACACCGCCCAGGCCAGGGCACTGGCAAGCACCGTCGCCACCAGCGCCAACGCATAGTCGAACCAGACCAGCGACTGCACCGAGCGTTGACGCGGCTGATGCTGTTCTTCGTCACTGTCGAGCACGTTGATTTCCAGCCCGCGAGCATCGCGCAGCAAACGGGACGCCAGACCGCCGCCGAATAGCCGTCGACGCAAACGCTGACGCGACTGCCCCACCAGCACCAGGCTGGCACGACGTTCGGCGGCGTGCTGGATCAACGTTCTCGCCACCTCGCCGGCGCGCAGCAACACCACTTCGCCACCGAGACGTTCGGCCAGTTGCTGAGCGCTTTGCAAGCGCAGGCGCGATTGCTCGTCGCGCACACGGCCGTTGTCCACATGCACCAGGCTCCACGGCAGATGCCGCCGCTGGGCCACACGGCTGGCGTGACGCACCAGACGCTCGGCCTGAGCATCGCCATCGACGCCCACCAGCAAACGACCGCGCACGGCCGGCGCGGTATGCCCCAACTGGCGATACCCCTGGGCCAGATCGTTATCGACCTGAGCGGCTGCAGTTTGCATCGCCAGTTCGCGCAGGGCAGTGAGGTTGGTCTGGGTGAAAAACGCATCGATCGCCGCACGCGCCTGCTCCGGCACGTAGACTTTGCCGTCGCGCAAACGCTCCAACAGTTCGCGTGGCGGCAGGTCGATCAGCAGCAATTCATAGGCTTCTTGCAACACCCAGTCCGGCAGGGTTTCGCGCACCTGTACGCCGGTGATGCCGCGCACCTGATCGTTGAGACTTTCCAGATGCTGGACGTTGACCGTGGTGAACACGTCGATGCCGGCGGCCAGCAATTCCTGGATGTCTTGCCAGCGTTTGGCGTGACGACTGCCGGGGGCATTGCTGTGGGCGAGTTCGTCCACCAGCACCAGTTTCGGCTTGGCTTTGATCAGGCCGTCGAGGTCCATTTCTTCGAGCATCACGCCGCGGTATTCCGAGCGCACCAACGGCTGCTGCGGCAAGCCAGCCAGCAGCGCTTCGGTTTCGGCGCGACCGTGGGTTTCAACCACTCCGGCCATGACTTTCACGCCTTGGCGCAATTGAGTGTGGGCGGCTTGCAGCATGGCGTAGGTCTTGCCCACCCCTGGCGCTGCGCCAAGGAACACCTTGAGCCGGCCACGGCCATCGCGGGGCAGGTCTGCTAACAGCGCGTCGGCGCGGCCGGAGTCACTCATGCTTGAAGTTCTCTCTCATTCTGATTGATCGTTCCCACGCTCTGCGTGGGAATGCAGCCCGGGACGCTCCGCGTCCCATCCAGAAGCGGACGCAGAGCGTCCATTGATGCATTCCCACGCAGAGCGTGGGAACGATCATTTACTACAGTTTTTCCAACGCGATGTTCAATGCCAATACATTCACCACCGGCGGCCCCACCAACGGCTGCTCGATGTGCGCGTCCATCAGTTGCTCAAGCGTAGACACCGGCAGATTGCGCGCCGCCGCGACACGCGCCAGTTGATAGGCAATCGCCGCCGGTGGCAAGTGCGGATCGAGGCCGCTGCCGGAGGTGGTCAGCATGGCCAACGGCACCGGCCCCTGACCGGGTATCAACAGATTATTGGCCTCGTCGATAACCCGAGTGGCCAGCGCCGGATTACTCGGCGAAAGGTTGCTGGCGCTGCTCGACACGGTAGCAAAGGCACCGGCCGATGGCCGTGGGTGGAACCAGGCATCGCCGACGAAATTCTGGGCGATCAGCGACGAACCGCGGACCTTGCCGTCGGCGTCACGCATCAGGCTGCCATTGGCCTGGTCCGGGAAAGCGACCTGGGCGATGCCGGTGACCACCAAGGGGTAAGCGACGCCGGTGATCAGGGTCATCAGCATCAGCAGGCTCAGGGCCGGACGTATCAGTGTGGACATTTAAAAATCCTCGAATTCAGTGGAGACACACACATCACCTGTGGCGAGGGAGCTTGCTCCCGCTCGGCTGCGCAGCAGTCGTAAACCCGGCAAATGCAGTGTGCCTGAATACATACGGTGGACTGGTTTGGGGCCGCTTCGCAGCCCAGCGGGAGCAAGCTCCCTCGCCACAAAAAAGCCCCTACTCCAGCGACAGCCGTCAAACCAGATGCAACGCCGTCAGCAGCATATCGATCGCCTTGATGCCCACGAACGGCACCAGAATCCCGCCCAGTCCATAGATCAGCAGATTGCGCCGCAGCAACGCCGCCGCGCTCACCGCCTGCACCCGCACACCGCGCAGCGCCAGCGGAATCAGCACCACAATGATCAGGGCGTTGAACACAATCGCCGACAGAATCGCGCTCTGCGGACTGCTCAGGTGCATGACGTTGAGCACCCCCAGTTGCGGATAGATCGAGGCGAACAGCGCCGGCAAGATTGCGAAGTACTTGGCCACGTCGTTGGCGATGGAAAAGGTCGTCAGCGCTCCGCGGGTCACCAATAACTCCTTGCCGATCTGCACCACGTCCAACAGCTTGGTCGGATCACTGTCGAGATCGACCATGTTCGCCGCTTCCCGCGCCGCTTGTGTACCGTCGTTCATCGCCATGCCGACGTCCGCCTGAGCCAAGGCCGGGGCGTCGTTGGCGCCGTCGCCGCACATGGCGACCAGGCGACCGTCGTTCTGCTCGTGACGAATGCGCGCCAGTTTCTTTTCCGGCGTGGCTTCGGCCAGCACGTCATCCACGCCCGCTTCGGCAGCAATCGCCGCAGCGGTCAACGGGTTGTCGCCAGTGACCATGACCGTGCGAATCCCCAGCTTGCGCAGCTCGGCGAAACGCTCACGGATGCCAGGCTTGACTACGTCCTTGAGGTGGATGACACCGAGCAATTTGCCGTCCGCGCACACCAGCAACGGCGTGCCGCCGCTCTGAGCGATCTTGTCGATTTCCCGGGACAGAGGCGCAGCCAGATCGGCGCGTTTCAGGCCAACGAAGGTCAGCAGCGAATCCACCGCGCCTTTGCGATAGACCCGGCCCTGATAGTCGACGCCGGACAGGCGGGTTTCAGCGCTGAACGGCACAGCGGTCAATACGTCAGCGGATGGCTCAGGTTGCGGGTGAAGACCGCGCAGGTACTCGACGATGGATTTGCCTTCAGCGGTGTCATCGGCCAGGGAGGCGAACAACGCGCCTTCGGCCAGTTCCTTGGCGCTGACGCCAGGCGCGGCATAGACCGCGGAGCAACGACGGTTGCCGAAGGTGATGGTGCCGGTCTTGTCCAGCAGCAGGACGTGAACGTCCCCCGCCGCTTCCACGGCGCGACCGGATTTGGCGATCACATTCAGGCGCACCAGACGGTCCATCCCGGCGATACCGATGGCCGACAACAAACCGCCGATAGTGGTCGGAATCAGCGTGACCAATAACGCCACCAGAAACACCAGCGGCAGACTGCCATTGGCGAAGTGGGCGAACGGTTGCAGGGTCACCACCACCAGCAGGAAGATCAGGGTCAAGCCGATCAGCAGGATATCCAGCGCCACTTCGTTCGGAGTTTTCTGACGTTTGGCGCCTTCGACCAGCGCGATCATGCGGTCGAGAGTCGACTCGCCGGGGTTGGCGGTGATGCGCACCAACAGCCAATCAGAAACCAGTCGAGTGTTGCCGGTGACGGCCGAGCGGTCGCCGCCGGACTCACGAATCACGGGCGCCGATTCACCGGTAATCGCCGCTTCGTTGACCGCCGCGATACCTTCGATTACCTCGCCGTCACCGGGAATCATCTCCCCCGCATCGACGCGCACCACATCGTCCTTGCGCAGGCTGGTGGCCGGTACCACTTGAAAGCTGCCATTGGCGTTTTTGCGCCGGGCACTCAAGCCTTCACTGCCGGCCTTGAGGCTGTCGGCGCGGGCCTTGCCGCGACCTTCGGCCAGCGCTTCGGCGAAGTTAGCGAACAACACGGTAAACCACAGCCACAACGCGATTTGCGCGGCGACGAAAGTCGGCACGGCGTTGTCGGGAATGAAGCACAGCACAGTGGTCAGAATCGCGGTCAGTTCGACCACCAGCATCACCGGCGCGCGCTGCAATTGCCGTGGGTCGAGCTTGACGAACGCTTGCACCAGCGCTGGACGCCAGAGGGCCGAGATCGCGGTTTTCGGTTGTTCCGGCGCCTTGACGACGGCGGCTTTAGTTGCGGGCATATTCATCATCAGCTCCTCAGAAGCCTAAACTCAGATGTTCAGCAATCGGACCCAACGCCAGCGTCGGTAGGAACGTCAAACCACCCACCAGCAAAATGGTCACGGTCAACAGCGTTACGAACAGCGGGCCATGGGTCGGGAAGCTGTTCTGGCCGATCGGTGCGGTTTTCTTCATCGCCAGGCTGCCGGCCAGGGCCAGAACCGGGAGGATGTAACCGAAGCGCCCGATCAACATGCCCAGCCCCAGCATGAGGTTATGGAACGGGGTGTTAGCCCCGAAGCCACCAAACGCCGAACCGTTGTTGGCACTGGCCGAGGTATAGGCATAAAGCAACTGACTGAAACCGTGAGCACCGGGGTTACTCACCACCGCGACCGGGCCTGGCAGGCTGGCGGCAATCGCGCCGAGTACCAGCACACCCACCGGCATCACCAACAAGGTCACCACCAGCAACTGGACTTCCCGGGCTTGCAGTTTCTTGCCGAGGTATTCCGGAGTGCGGCCGATCATCAACCCGGCGAGGAACACCGCGATCAGCACGTTGAGCAGCATGCCGTAGAGCCCGGCTCCGACGCCGCCGAAGATCACTTCGCCAACCATCATGTTGATCATCGAGACCATGCCGCTCAGCGGGTTGAGGCTGTCGTGCATGCCATTGACCGAACCGTTCGAAGCCGCAGTGGTAGTCACCGACCACAGCACCGTGGCGGTGGTACCGAAACGCGCTTCCTTGCCTTCCAGCGGCGCGGTTTGTTCGACGGCGACGTTGACCAGGGTCGGATTGGGTTGGTATTCAGCCCACAGCGAGGTCGCGCCGCCGATCAAAAACAGCGCCAGCATGCAGGCGATGATCGCGCGGCTCTGACGCAGGTCTTTCACGTAATGGCCGAAGGTGAACACCAACGCCACCGGGATCAGAATGATCGAGGAGACTTCGAACAGGTTGCTCCAGGCTGTTGGGTTCTCGAATGGATGCGCCGAGTTGACGCCGAAGAAGCCACCGCCGTTGGTGCCCAGTTGTTTGATCGCGATCTGGCTGGCGGCCGGGCCGAGCGGGATTACTTGATCGACGCCCTGCATCGTCACGGCATTCACGTATTGAGCGAATGTTTGTGGCACGCCCTGCCAAACCAGAAACAGCGCCAGCAGCAGGCACAGCGGCAGCAAGCCATAGAGCGTGGCGCGGGTCATGTCGACCCAGAAGTTGCCCAGGGTCTTGGTGGATTTGCGACCGATGCCGCGACAAAGGGCGACCAATACGGCGAGGCCGGTGGCGGCGCTGACGAAGTTCTGCACGGTGAGGCCAACCATCTGGCTCAAGTAGCTGAGGGTCGCTTCGCCGCTGTAGGACTGCCAGTTGGTATTGGTCATGAAACTGACGGCGGTATTGAACGCTTGCGTCCACTCCTGACCTGGCAGGTGTTGCGGATTCAGCGGCAAGTGATCCTGAAACACCAGGATCGTAAACAGCAGCAAAAAACCCGCGAGGTTAAAGGCGAGCAAGGCCAGTGTGTATTTCTGCCAACTCTGTTCGACCTGCGGATCAACGCCGGCCACCCGATAGCAACCACGCTCCACCGGCCCGAGGATCGGCGAAAGCCAGGTGCGCTGCCCTTCCATCACCTTGTAGTAGAAGCGCCCCAAAAACGGTGCCGGGATCAGCACCACGGCGAAGAAGGCGAGGATCAGCCAATAGTCATAACTGTGCATAGCCGCTCCTAGTTCCGGTCCGCGCGCATCAGCGCAACCAACAGATAAATGAACAGCCCCACTGCCAATAGCAGTGACACCCCGTCCAGAACGCTCATGGAAGTTCTCCCTGTTACGGCGTATTGCCGCGTGTGCAGTGATTGTCTGCAGGGAGGCTGTAAAGGCGCGAGATCGAGGGAGGTGGCGGGGCATAAATAAAGCGTAAAGAGTGGGAAGTTTTGCGGTGGCAGGACCTGCCTCTTCGCGGGCAAGTCGGATCGCCGCACCGATCGCTCCTACAATGTCGGGAGCCCTACATTCCCTGTAGGAGCGAGGCTTGCCCGCGAAGACGGCATAACGACCGACAACGCTCCCAACTGGCGCACAAAAAACACTCATCCAGCCGCGAACATCCCCGATACGACAGCTTTCAGTGCTTTACGACGCCCACCTGCAAAATGGCATGCCCACTGCACACGCCCTCCCCCGAGCATTCCAAACCGTTCGGGGAGCAACGCATGAACACACAACTCAAACCCACGCTGGGCACGCTGCACTTGTGGGGCATCGCGGTCGGGCTGGTGATTTCCGGTGAGTACTTCGGCTGGAGTTATGGCTGGGGCGTTGCCGGGACACTGGGTTTTCTGGTGACCTCTTTTATGGTCGCCACCATGTACACCTGCTTCATCTTCAGTTTCACCGAGCTGACCACGGCGATTCCCCATGCTGGCGGTCCCTTCGCCTACAGCCGCCGCGCCTTTGGTGAAAAAGGTGGATTGATTGCCGGGCTGGCGACCCTGATCGAATTCGTCTTCGCCCCACCGGCGATTGCCCTGGCGATCGGCGCCTATCTGAATGTGCAATTTCCCGCCCTCGACCCGAAACACGCGGCGGTCGGCGCCTACATCGTGTTCATGGGTCTGAACATCCTCGGCGTGAAACTGGCCGCAACCTTCGAACTGGTGGTCTGCGTACTGGCGGTCGCCGAATTGCTGGTGTTCATGGGCGTGGTCGCCCCGGCGTTCAGCTTCAGTAACTTCGCCCTTAATGGCTGGGCCGGCTCTGATGTGTTTGGTGCACCGGCGATTGCCGGGATGTTCGCGGCCATTCCGTTTGCCATCTGGTTCTTCCTGGCCATTGAAGGTGCAGCCATGGCCGCCGAAGAAGCCAAGGACCCGAAACGCACGATTCCCAAAGCCTATATCAGCGGCATCCTGACCCTGGTGCTACTGGCGATGGGCGTGATGTTCTTTGCCGGCGGTGTCGGCGACTGGCGTACCCTGTCGAACATCAACGACCCGCTGCCACAAGCCATGAAAACCGTGGTCGGCGAAAGCTCCGGCTGGTTGCACATGCTGGTGTGGATCGGCCTGTTCGGCCTGGTGGCGAGTTTCCACGGGATCATCCTCGGCTACTCGCGGCAGTTCTTCGCCCTCGCCCGGGCCGGTTACCTGCCGGCATCCCTGGCCAAACTGTCGCGCTTCCAGACCCCGCACCGGGCGATCATCGCCGGTGGCGTAATCGGTATCGCGGCGATCTACAGCGACGGCTTGATCAACCTCGGCGGCATGACATTGACGGCGGCGATGATCACCATGGCGGTATTCGGCGCGATCGTGATGTACATCATGAGCATGCTCAGCCTGTTCAAACTGCGCAAAACCGAGCCGAACCTGGAACGCACTTTCCGCGCGCCCTGCTATCCATTGGTGCCGTTCATTGCGCTGGTGTTGGCCGTGATTTGCCTGGTGGCGATGGCCTGGTTCAACACCTTGATCGGGTTGATCTTCCTCGGCTTCATGGCGGTGGGCTTCGTGTATTTCATGCTGACGGCGCAATTGCGTGCCGATGCGCCGGCGGATGCGATGTTGACCGGACTTTGACTTCACACACCGCTTCCGTAGGAGCCCGGCTTGCCGGCGAAGGCTTTTTCATCGGCGCGGCATGATGTGAGGGGGGAATGTGCAAGTTTCGAAGACGTGGCGCAGATGAACGGGGCATAACAGGCCTAGAATGGAACCACTGCGAAATGCTTTCGCTCAAAAGTGGTATGCAGGATCGATCGGCGAACCCTCGCCCATCGGCCTGCTTTTAAGGAGAGCCGTTATGCCTTGGTATGCCTGGTTGATTCTGATCGTTGCCATCGGCTCGATCGTTGGCGGTTTGATGATGCTGCGCGACACCGCCAACAAGGTCGAGTTGACCGAAGAGCAACGCAAACGCGTCGCCGAACGCAATGCGGAAGCGGATGCCAAGGATGCGCAGGACCGCTGACCAAAAATTGTGGTGAGGGAGCTTGCCCCAATGCCTGTCAGTTAAGGTGCGGAACCCTGTAGGAGCGAGCTTGCTCGCGAAAGCGGAGTGTCAGGCGACATCAATTTCGGGTGGACGGCCGCCTTCGCGGGCAAGCCCGCTCCTACAGGAATTGCGCTTGCCCCCCCTCGCCACAAAAGCGGTTCTATTTCTCCCAATCCGCCTTGGCAATGTGCAAACCATGCAGCCCTTTGTAAGCCGCACGTTCCGGCTGGCTCCAGCCTTCAAGCAACGACGCCTCCAACCGATAAATCTCCACCCCCAGTGGGCGACACACGCTCAACGGATCCTGCGCATCCGGCCCCCACATGGCCAGCGACAGATCGCCACCCGGACAGGTTGACAGCGCGCACAGCAAATCAATCTCGGCAAAGAACTCCAGATAATCGCCCTGCTGCGCCGGACAGGCTTTCATGAAGTACATGTCGTCGTGGTTCAGGCCGGTGCACTGGAAAATGTTCAGCACATCATGCACGTCAAACTCGGTCAGGCCATGGGGCAACACGGCGCGAGTCAGATTCGAGTGGCAATGATGATGGAAGTCCTCGCCTGTCAGCATTTTGTTCACATACGGATCGCAGCGTGTCCCCAGCAAATCGTGCAAACGCCCGCCATGTTCGTCGATGCCATACCCGGCCAGACTGTCGTCGGTGATCGTCACCAGCGGTCGCAAGAACGGCAGGTTCGACCAGAGCCGGTCATGGGTGCTGACATGGGCGCCCTGTAATTGCCGGGTCCGTGCGGCCCACAAACGTTCGCGCGGGTCGTGAGCATTCCAGACATTGAAGTCCCCGACTTGCGGGCCGACCGGGGTCGTGACCCTGAACACATGCCCGGCCGGCACATTCCAGGCGCGGCCGGTGCGGATCGGCACTTCGAACTGTTCGATCAGCGTGCGCCCGGTCTTCTGGTCACGGATCTGTTCGTAAAAAGTTGTGTCCACCTGCAAGGCCGAGCCTTTGCTGACTTGATAGGCCGCCGGATAGTCTTTGTACATGGCACAAAATCCTCGATCAGTGATGGGAAGAAGGGACAAGCATTTGCAACAGGAGGTGTTCGGAGTCGTCGAGATAGAGGCTCATGGCGTCCCCGGCTGCGCGTTTGTCGCCGTCGGCCAGCAAGTCATGTATCTGCCGGTCACGCGCCAGCCAGGGCGCCTGAAAACGTGATTCATCAGGCGCGGTGCAAAACACCAGGCGCAGTTGCGCGACGACGTTGGTGAAGAACTCATCGAACAATGGACTGCGCAGCAATCCGACGATGTGTTGGTGAAATGCCAGGCTGTGGGTGCCGACCGCGCGCCAGTCCTCACGCTCCCGCGCCAGTTCGGCGGCCTCCAGGGCTTCGAGCATCCGGTCGGACTGATACTCACGTAATGGCTGACTGGCGCTGATGGCCTGCAGTTCAAGGGTGCGACGGACCTTGAACAGATCGCGCACATCATCAACCCCCAGCCTGCGCACCATCACGCCTTTGTTGCGGACATAACGAGTCAGCCCTTCCTGCCCCAGACGGTGCAACGCCTCGCGAATTGTGTTTCGCGAGGCGTTGTAGGCCGACACCAAATCGTTTTCCACCAGCGCCATGCCAGGTAGCAGGCGCCCGCCGATGATGTCAGCGCGTAACTCCAATGTGATGTGGTCGGCCAGGGACAGTCCGCTGCTCATACTCAACGCCTCATGATTGTTCAACAATCGTCAGCGAATGAGTAATCACTATTCGTGCCATCACCTGTCGTGAACTAGCCCTCCCAGTATTTGAACAACACGCTGGCGTTCACGCCGCCAAATCCGAAGCCGTTGGACATCGCGTACTCAATCGCCATTGGCCGTGCCTGACCGTGAACAATGTCCACGCCTTGGGTGGCCGGATCCGGGTTATCGAAGTTAAGCGTGGCCGGCACCACCTGATCGCGAAGCGCCAACAGGGTGAAGATCGCCTCGATCCCGCCAGCAGCGCCGAGCAAATGCCCGGTCGCGGACTTGGTCGCTGTCACGGCTATGTTGTTGTCCGAGCCGAACAACGACTTGATGGCCGCCAATTCCCCCAAATCCCCAACCGGGGTAGAAGTGGCGTGAGCGTTGAGATGCTGCACCTGCGCTGGCGAAATGCCCGCTTGGGCCAACGCCAGCGACATCGCCCGTCGTGCACCGCTGCCATCTTCAGGCCCCGCTGTCAGGTGATAGGCATCAGCACTGGTGCCATAACCGACCACCTCGGCCAACGGCTGAGCGCCGCGCGCCAGGGCATGTTCCAGGGATTCGATCACCAGAAGGCCCGACCCCTCACCCATCACAAAGCCATCGCGACCACTGTCGAACGGCCGGGAGGCGCGCTCCGGGGTGTCGTTGTAACCGCTGGACAAGGCCCGAGCCGCCGCGAACCCCGCGAGGCTGACCCGATCGATCGCCGCCTCCGCCCCGCCGCACACCGCAATGTCCGCCTCGCCACATCGAATCAGCCGCGCCGCGTCACCAATCGCCTGAACCCCGGCCGCGCACGCTGTTACCGGAGCTCCCAAAGGGCCCTTGAAACCGTGCTCGATCGACACATGGCCCGCCGCAAGGTTGACCAGAAACGAAGGAATGGTGAACGGCGACAAACGTCGCGGACCACGGCTGTCGGTGGTGCGCACCGCATCGGCAATCGCGCCGAAACCACCCACGCCCGAGCCGATAATGGTGGCAGTGCGCTCCTGGGCATTGGCGTCTAGCGCTTGCCAACCAGCCTGCTCCAGCGCCTGACGCGCCGCTTCCATGGCAAACACTATGAAGCGGTCCATCTTCTTCTGTTCTTTAGGTGACGTTGCCCGATCCGGGTCAAAACCCGCCTCGGGATCTTCCGCCAGGGACTGCACCGCGCCACCGACCTTCGCCGGCAGATCGGCAACTACCTCGTCCGGCAACGCCCGTAACCCGGAACGCCCGGCCAACAGACGCGCCCAAACCTCTTCGACGCCGCTACCCAACGGCGACACCAGGCCCATGCCCGTGACTACTACTCGACGATTACTCATAGCGCAAATACCTCAAGCCGATTCATGGCACCTCACTTGTAACGCGTGGCGGCCGTACTTCTGGACAGATTCGGCGCCATCGCATGACGCGCCGCCATAAAGGCCTCCCACTCGGAGGCATTCGGCAAGGAAGGAATGGTGATCAACTCACCCTGATCCAGACCCGACAATGCTGCATCGACCATCTCCCCCGCTTCCATGATCATGTCCGCCGGAATCTGGGTCGCATCGATACCGGAGCGCTCCAGAATCTCGGTGCGTGTTACGCCCGGCAACACCGCTTGAACCTGAACCCCGGTGCCCTGCAGTTCAGCGTTCAACGACTGAGTCAGGCTCAACACGTAAGCTTTGCTTGCGCTGTACGTCGCATTGAACCGCTCCGGAAACAACGCCACCACGGATGCGATGTTAATGATCGTCCCGCGACCCGCCTTGGAAAAACCGGCCGCCGCCGCCGAGGCCAGGCGCGTCACCGAGATGACGTTCAGTTGAATCAAACGTTCCAGCTGATCCATATCCGCATTGGCGAGCAAACCATCCGCCGCGACACCGGCGTTGTTCAGCAACAGGCTGATAGTTGAATCGCTGCGCAGACGCTGCTCAAGCTTCAGCACATCATCCTTTAGCGTCAGATCCGCCTTCAGCACCTCTACCTGAACACCATGCGCGGCGCGCAACTTGCTCGCGGCGGCCTCCAGCCGTTCCAGATCACGGGCCACCAGCAACAAATCAAAACCACGCGCCGCCAACCGCTCTGCGTAAACCGCACCAATGCCGGAAGAAGCACCGGTGACGAGGGCCGTACCTTGGGTCTGGACAGAATTCATGACAATGCTCCTGGAGGATGCGTGAGGAAGGCGAGCGCCTAAAGTCAGGGCGCTTCAGCGAATGACGAATTTATTATAGGCATAATTTAAGTGTCATATGATAGCCGTAATTTTTCGCCCTCCGATGAAAGGCTGTCAGATCACCCTCTGCGGCAATAAACAAAAAGGCCGGTCAATGACCGGCCTCTTGGCATGGACTTACAAGCTTAGTTCACTTCCAGCTTCTCGCGATTCTTGTCCAGAATGGCTTTGCCGATCCCTTTCACTTCCAACAATTCGTCGACAGACGAAAATGGCCCATTACTCTCACGATACGCAACAATCGCCTTGGCCTTCGCCTCACCGATCCCGGACAACTCGCGCTGCAGAGTCGGCGCATCGGCCCCATTGAGATCGACCTTGGCGGTTTGAGCCTTGGCGGCAACGTCCAGCATCAAGGGTGCCTTGGCAGCCTCTGGCGCAACCGTCGGCGCAGCGATGGCCGCAATAGAGGCGCTGGTGAGCAGGGCAAAAATCAGAGAGTAGAAATAGCCAGTACGCATAAATGAAGCTCCATGACATCGATTGAGAAAGCAGCTTTTCCGAAGCTGCCTCCTAAACTTAGGCGATGTAATGGAGCTGTCAAAAATGTGTCCGTTACAGGATGTGAAACAATCAGGGCTCGAGACGGCGTTGCTGGTGGATCCAGTCAACGATCTCCCCATCGGGGGTGTAGCCACTGACCGTTTCGCGCAGGAGCTGGCGCACACGGGAATAATCATCCTGCTCGACAGCCAACAACAGCTCGGTCAAACGGCCCTTGAGCACGTCCCAGGGCAGGTGGTCTTCATTGGCGGTCATGATCATCGGATGCGGCGTCGCTGCGACGTTATCACCGATCAGTAACTCTTCGTAAAGCTTCTCGCCCGGACGCAGGCCAGTGAACTCAATAGAAATGTCACCGTGCAGGTTCTTCTCCGAACGGATGCTCAAACCGGACAGGTGAATCATCTTCTCCGCTAATTCGACGATCTTCACCGGTTCGCCCATGTCCAGCACGAACACATCGCCCCCCTGCCCCATGGAACCGGCCTGAATCACCAGTTGCGCGGCCTCGGGGATGGTCATGAAGTAGCGAGTGATCTTCGGGTGCGTGACCGTCAGCGGACCACCGGACTTGATCTGGCTATGGAACAACGGAATCACCGAACCGGACGACCCCAACACATTGCCAAAACGCACCATGGTGAAACGGGTTTTATTGACCCGGGATACATTGGCCTTGTCACCAAACAATACCGGGGCGATTTCACGACTAAGGGCCTGAAGGGTCAACTCCGCCAGACGCTTGGTGCTGCCCATGATGTTGGTCGGACGTACGGCTTTATCGGTGGAGATCAGCACGAAGTTGGCCACACCCGACTGCAAGGCAGCCTGAGCGGTGTTCAATGTGCCGATGACATTGTTGAGCACGCCTTCAGCGATATTGTGCTCTACCATTGGCACATGTTTATAAGCAGCCGCGTGATAGACAGTATCTACGCGCCAGGTCTTCATCACATCGAGCAGCTTGTGCGGGTGACGGATGGAACCGAGTATGGGCAACAACTTGACCGACACCGACTCACGGCAGCCGCGCTGCTCCAGCTCCGACAGAATGCTGTAGAGATTGAATTCACTGTGCTCGAACAACAAAAGCGTGGTCGGGCCAAGGGAGAAAATCTGCCGGCACAACTCCGAACCGATCGAACCGCCGGCGCCAGTCACCATCACTGTCTTGCCTTTGATACAACGCTCAAGCAAATCGGCCTGCGCTGGCACGGCATCACGCCCCAGCAAGTCAGCGATATCCACTTCCTGAATGTCTTCAACCTTGACCCGGCCGCTGGCCAGATCGGTGAAGTTCGGCACGCTTCGTACGTGAAGGGGATAATCTTCCAGGAGATTGAGGATTTCCCGGCGTCGTGCGCGGGTGGATGACGGTAGGGCCAGGAGGATTTCCTGGGCGCCGGTGACATCGATCATCTGTTGAATGTGTTTGGGTTTGTAGACCTTGAGGCCTGAGATAGAGCGATCGGCGATACTGGAATCGTCGTCGATAAATGCCACTGGGCGCATCACCCGGCCCATGCGCAAGGCAGCAACCAACTGATTGCCTGCCACGCCTGCGCCGTAGATGGCGACTTTGGTGAGACCGTCGTCGCGGTTGGTGAACGGCACGTGCTGCGCGGCGGTGAACCAGTCGCCCATGAAGTACTGGCGCATACACAGGCGCAGGCCGCCGATGATGACGAGGCTTAGCCACCAGTAGTTGAAGATGATGGAGCGTGGGACGACAGTCTGGTGGTTGCTGTACCAGTAGACGACGAGTGCCAGGATCAGCGACGAAAGGCTGACAGCCTTAATGATGGCTATCAGGGCATCGTTGCCAAAATAGCGCATGACCGCTCGGTACATGCCGAAGCGGATGAATAAAGGAATGGCTACAACCGGCGCGCAGGCGAAGAGCCAGAAGTGGACCTTCAGGGGGTTGTACATATCGTCGATGCCCAGCCTCACGATGAATGCAAGCCAGAGAGCCAGCCATACGAGTACTGTATCGGTTATGACTTGCAGGAGCCTTTTGTGCCTACGTGGCAATGCAAGCAAAAAAGTTCGAATTTTATCCATAAATACTCAACCGTTCAGACCTGGTGCTCCCTGGAGCGAGAGCCCTCTTCAGCATACGAAATCCAACCCCGCCGCCGTACGTCTTACCTCAATCATCGATAAATGATAGGTCACTCAAAGTTTTTCATACACGCACGCACAAGAAAAAACGAAGCGGACGTGTCGTTGACCTTCAAAAAATCCATCTTAAGGAATGGGTGGATACAAAAAAACAGCCGAATGGAATCTGCCTGTCCGTCGGGCACCGGACGGATAGAAAAAAATCACTCGCAAGGGCGAAAGTAACCCTTGCGCCGCTGCGGAGTGATATCGACGCTGAGGGCACCTGCCGTCCAACTCTCGTTTCCGGAGTACTCCATCACTTGACCAACCACCACCGACCTCTCACGCCTCGATGAGCGGGAATCGCGGATCGGAAAAACACGACGTCTATGGTACATTAACGAGCAACCACGTTTTCACCAAGGACCACACAAAGGTCGCTTGGCAGGCGCTTGGAGTTCTCCCTTCTCTATCAAGTCAACATTTAGAATACCTGATGGTCGAGACTGTCTATTTATGAAACTGCGGGACCTTCCGACGCCGATTGCCCCCTACGCTGCTGAAAGCGACGAACATCGCAGACCTCCATGTGCACGCCCAGGTCATGGCAGCTTCTGGTGTTTTGAGCGTCCAATCATTCCACAATCGATTGATACCACATACGAAGCTTTTACACCGAACAAAAACTGTGCCAATCCTTACCCCGCGGAGTCTTTTTCCTAATGCAGAGTTATGCAATTTCTCCCCTCGAAATTTTCAGGTCCAGCTGGAGAAATCGTAGATTAATTAGTGCACTGACAAAACGAGAGGTCGTTGGCCGGTATCAAGGCTCGCTCTTCGGCCTGCTCTGGTCACTGTTCAATCCAATACTGACTCTGGCTGTATACACCTTTGTTTTCAGCGTAGTGTTCAAAGCGCGCTGGAGTGGCGGTAGTGACTCCAAAGCCGAGTTTGCACTTGTGCTTTTTGCCGGATTGCTGGTATTCAATCTTTTTTCCGAGAATATCAATCGGGCACCTGGGCTGATTCTTTCTAATACCAACTATGTGAAGAAGGTGATTTTCCCTCTGGAAATCCTTCCTATCATTTCGCTGTGCGCGGCACTTTTCCATACCGTGATCAGCTTGGTGGTCTGGCTTGCGTTCTACAGTATTTTTATTTCGCTACCGCCACTGACCATTTTTCTTACTCCGATAGTACTCATCCCCATCGTGCTTATCTCCATGGGGGCTGGATGGCTGCTGTCATCGCTCGGTGTATTTTTCAGGGACGTTTCGCAGTTCATCGGGATCTTCACCACCGCTCTGCTGTTCATGTCACCGGTCTTTTACCCTGTATCCGCGTTGCCAGTGGATTATCAAAAATTCCTGTACTACAACCCATTAACCCCCTCCATAGAATTTATCAGGGACGTCATGATTCAAGGCGTGATCCCGAATCCAAGGGAGTTTTCCCTGTACTTTCTGGGCAGCCTCGTTTTTGCCTTGATCAGTTTCGCCTGGTTCCAAAAAACCCGTAAAGGATTTGCTGATGTCCTCTGAACTCGCGATAAAAGTCGAAGGTATTCACAAGTGCTTTCATATATATGAAGAACCGCGTGATCGATTTAAGCAATTCATCTTTCCTTTGACGCAAAGCCTGCTGCGGTTGGAAAGGAAAAATTATTACCGTGAGTTCTGGGCACTTAAGGACATCTCGTTCGAGGTTCGCAAAGGCGAAATCATCGGAATAATCGGGCGCAACGGTGCTGGCAAATCAACGTTGCTTCAGATTATTTGCGGGACACTGAACAGCACCTCTGGCACCACTCAAGTCAACGGTCGAGTGGCGGCATTGCTGGAACTGGGCGCAGGATTCAATCCCGAGTTCAGCGGTCGCGAAAACATCTATCTCAATGGCAGCATTCTTGGTTTGACCAAGGCTGAAATCGACGCCCGATACGATGAAATCATCGACTTCGCCGACATCGGTTCTTTTATCGAACAACCGGTAAAGACCTATTCGAGCGGCATGTATGTACGTCTCGCCTTTGCGGTACAGGCCTGCATCGAACCGGATATCCTGATCGTCGATGAAGCGCTGGCCGTCGGGGATATCGGCTTTCAATACAAGTGCTTTAAGCGAATTGAAAAGCTGCGCGATCGAGGCACAACCATTTTAATGGTAACCCACTCTACCGGTAGCATTTTGGAGTACGCCAACCGTTGCTTGGTCATCGACAATGGACGTGTCATCACCGACACCGAAGATGTCTTGTCTGCCGTGTTGACATATGAAAAAGGCATGGTCGCCACACAAGCCAAGTCCAACCCATCCTTCGCACCGCATGAGTCCACCGGTAGCTATTCCCTAGAGCAACTCAAACACTTCCAGGCCTCGGAACTTAATAGCGAAACTGGTGAGAAACGATTCGGTTCGGCGCGGGCAATTATTAAAAGCCTCGATATATTCAGAATGGACGGCAGCAACCTTTCCGAACGCCCGATCATCAAGTCCGGTGAAGAGCTGCGTTTTTCCTTCGTGATCGCTTCTTCAGAGGAGATCGAAGACGTAGCGCTGGGAATATCGCTCAGTAAAGCTCAAGGGGGAGATATCTGGGGGGATAACAACCTGAGCGCTGGTACCGTGATCAAGCTTCGTAAAGGGCAAAGTAAAATCGAATACGTGGTTCGGCTACCCCTCAGCGCGAGTGAATACCTGATCCATTGTGGATTATCGTGTGCACATCTCGGGAAACGAGAAGAGCTTGACCAGCGACGTCCTATGCAACGCCTGCGTTTCTGGACACCCCGCGAACAAGTGGGCGTCGTCTACTCTCCAATCACCGTCAACGTAATAGATGCCTAATGCTGACCATATTTCTTCCTCCCTTCCCGTTCCGAGGCCTGGAAGCCCCTTATCTTTGGGTCTTCTATAAGTTTGTGCATGAGTCTGAAGAGGCTCTACACTTCCTGATGTCGCCGTCTTATCTTCAGAGTGGACAACACTTTGTCGATGCTCAGCGCTGGGAGGTCGAAGCTGCATCCTACGATCACCTAGGATACAGTTTGCCGTCCGAGGACGTATTGGCAAAACACCACTTCAGCCACTTTAACGACGATGTCTTTGTCCAGCTGATGGAGAGTTCGGGCAACAATCCGACCCTTGCCTTCAAGCGATTGTTGACCGAACGTATTCCTTTTCTAGAAAAAGCCATCGAAGCGATGCTGTTTACCTCCGAGCGGCAAAAAGCTGAGGCGATAGTTACATGCATAAACTGCCCTTCTCTCGAGGCAGTCGCTGAGGCGAAAGGTGTTCCGGTCATCCATATTGAGCTAGGTCCTTTGCGAGCACCAAACTATCGCTGGACGGCGTATTTTGATTTCAGTGGCGTCAATGGAAACACCGAGGCGAATAGCCGCTTTCAGAAAGTCGCCTCTACCTTTGGTGATCAACCGACGACTGTTGAGAAACTCAGAGAGTTTTTTATAGCTTGCGACTATGACTTTGTTCCGAGCACCCCTGACGACAGCGTTGGCGTGCCCCTGCAGGTAGAAGATGATTCCAACCTGATTGCCTACTCGAATGGCTATGACAATAATTCTCTGATTGCCTACGCTAGATATCTCGAGAAAAAAGACCTGCTCATACGCGCTCATCCTAATAGCCAGTTTGCGCTAAAAATAACTAACTCCAAAATAGACGACTCGACCAACAGCATAGAGTTTATTGGAAAGTGCAGAGAGATTATAACCATCAATTCCAGTGTAGGACTGGAGGCGCTGCTATTCGAACGAAAGGTAACCGCGCTGGGCGATAATTCCTTTGCTTTTATAAATCAAGCAACGTCTGAACAGGACAAAGTAAATCGTCTCGGATTTTACTTATTTTCCTACCTGATCCCTTTCGATGCCGCCTTCAGCCCTTCTTACATTCGATTCAGATTGCAGAATCCGTCTGAACTCGAAATATTGAAATGGCATATGAAGAGCTATGGATATGACTCCGAAAAGTGCACTTCTCTAGCAGAAATAATTCACGACGGGACTACGCAACACATCATGGAAAAAATCACACAGTTAAGAACACAAATGTCAGAGGAGATCGCAACGCTTACAGCGAGAAACCAACGGATATTATCCGAGCACCAACAGGCGTTGACTGAGCAACAACATGCCTTGACTGAACAACGTGCACTGTCAGAAGAAAACCAACAGTTGCTTGAGCAAAATCAAAAACTGCTAGAAGAGCAGGAAGATCTCGTCCGTAATAACGCGCTTATCGTCGAGCAGTATGAGCGAAATATTCGAGACGAACAGGCCCGCCTGGCTACAATTCTCAGCAGCTCTTCATGGAAAGTGACCAAACCGCTTCGCTACAGCAGAAGACTCGTGGCGGCACTTTTGCATAGCACTTCAACTTATGCTAGGCATGCCAAACGCATTTTCAGCACAATAAAATCAGACCCTAAAATTTTGTTGCGCTTAGTACGCCACATCAACGAACATGGCCTTAAAGCAACCCTTAAGCGCTCAACTCAGACGCTTGAGGTTAACTTTGTAGCTAGCACTGGCGGTATCAAACTAAGCAAACAGACCACTACTTACATTCTAACTACGAAACATTGCATTTTCGTTGCAGAATTGATCAAACGCAACTTGGAAAGGGCTGGATTTCCCGCCGACCTCATTTTTGAAGCTCCGGCAACTGGGTTCGAATCCTCGCTGCACTTTGTTATTTGCCCACAAATCTTCACGTCGTTACCAGGAACTTACATCGCCTTTCAGATGGAACAATCTGTCAGCTCACGCTGGTTTGAAGAAAGCTATTTGCGCACGCTTGAAAACTCTTACGCCATCTTTGATTATTCGACTCTCAACATCCAATTCCTTCAAGATAAAGGTTTAAGCCTTAAGCAGATCTATTACACCCCGATATCCTATATCCCCGACTATGCGACAACAGCGCCTGTAGAAAAAGAATATGACATTCTTTTTTACGGCGATGCAAACAATGAAAGGCGCCAGAAATACCTGACAGCGCTTAAAAGAAAATACAAAATCAAAGTAATTAGCAACATATTTGGCAAAACACTTTACAACGAAATCGCGAAAGCAAAACTCATTGTCAATATTCATTACTATGAGGGCGCGCTTCTCGAAACGACCCGTATTTATGAGTGCCTATCCAAAGATGCTTTAATTGTCTCAGAAAGTAGTTCGGACATCGAAGAACATAATAACCTTCAGAATATCGTCGATTTCACGGAGATCGGCGATATCGATGAGATGATGGCGCACGTTGATTATTGGTTGGCCGATGATGCACGGCGCGAACAAAAAATCGCGCTCAACAGAGAAGCCCTGCGCGCCGCTCCAGATGAGTTCGAATATTACTTCCAGCGCTTCTTGCTCGCGACAGACCACATCGATTTCGATACCTTCTACGACATCGCAGGCCACAATATCGAGTTCAAAACGGATTACGTGTGCCTTGGCCTACCTGAATCGACAGAGCGCAGAAAAGACTTCGAGAAGGATAATAAAACCGGCTTCCAGTACTTCCCGGGGCTACGCCACAGCGCTGGCTGGATCGGTTGCGGGCTCAGCTACAAGTTCATCTTGCGCAAAGCCCACGAGCAAAAATTCAAAAACATCACTGTCTGCGAAGATGACGTCGAGTTTTTGAACGATTGGAAAGAACGCTTTGATCAGATCCACGAACATCTGGAAACGCAGGGTGAGAGCTGGGATATATTCGCTGGTTTGATAGCCAACCTACACGCTGACACTAACATCAAAGCAATCGATAAGTTTGACGACTTTGAACTTATACACATTGACAAAATGATCAGCATGGTTCTCAACACCTACAATGCAAGAGTATTCCAAAAGGTAATGGAGTGGGACGAAAGCTTCCGCGATCCGTATAAAAACACCATTGATCGCTTCATTGAAGAGCAGGTGAATATTGACGTTATTACCACAGCCCCTTTTCTTGTAGGCCACAAAGAAGAGCTCATGTCGACATTGTGGGGCTTTAAAAACAGCCAATATACGGACATAATTGCTGATAGTGCGAAACGGCTACAAGAGAAGGTCAACGTTTTCAAGGCACAAAACGATAAAGCACTTTCCGAAAACAGCCCCAAACCCTAACGGAGTCAGGTGGTAGCCTTTACTCGACAGAGGATACCACCCGCACTCACCGCATCTCCAGACGATCACCTTGGCAAGCCTCGAGCATAGAAGACTTTGAGGCCTTGCTGCCCTAGAACTACGTGCCGCAAATTCCAAGATAGCCAAGGATCCCTACCTTTAAAATGTGGGGTTCATGGAGCGCTTACACTCCCCCTGTGTCAGGGTAGTTGTCGTGTCCGATAATGAAGGGCCTGATCGCACGCTCTGCCATATTAGCAAGTAACCGGCTTCGGTGTAGCACACCAACTTGATCCAGTTGCTGGCCAGGTAGCTGATGGCTTTGCCCAGTGCATTTTGCGCCGTCACTTGTAGCTGGGTTTTCTCCAGCCATGTTTGCATGGCAGGCTGTTTTGCTATCGGCTTTCGTGGCGATGTTCATCGCTGGCTTCTTTTATATCTCGCTCAATACCAACAGCTTGTTGATCAGGTTCAGGGCGATATCGGCACGCCCGGTTTTACCTTTAGGCTGCACCTTCGCACCTTCTGCGTCTCGACAAACTTGCGTCGCGCATGTGCCCAACAGCCTAAACGTTCGACGCCGGATTGCGCGCCCAAGGCGTTATAACCAGCGTAAACATCGGTCATCAGGTAGCCGCGATAACCTTCGAGCAGGCGCGATGGCACTTCCCGCGCCCGGCTGGTCGAGTAGTCAAGAATGATCACCGGCTGATCCGGCGGCCCGCCGGTTTGAACCCACATCCAGGATTGGCTGGTCGGCTCTCGATCAGGCTCTTTCAGCACCTGCACGCACGTTTCGTCGCAGCGGATGACATGACTTTCCAGCAGCCGATCACGCATCAAGTCGAGCAAGGGTTGCAGGTGTTTCAGCGTACCAACGTCTGGTGTGGGATATCGATACCGTGGCGGCCCAGCACTTTTTCGAAACAATGAAGCGGTAAACCGTCGACGTAGTTGGTGGTCAGCAGCATCGCAAGATCTTTTGGGCTGGCCGTGCTCTTTTCAATCAACTGAGCCCGGGGTGTCCTCCGTAAATGGCGCCACTTGGCAGTCCCGGAACCATAAACTTTACGAACATTTTTGATCACTCGGATTTGCATCGGCGCGATCTAAAGCTGCTCGCTGACTTCTTCGCCAATGCGGACGGTTATGCTAGAGGTCGAAACCATCGAGCCTCCAGTTGGACCTCAGAATGATCGCTTCGTCAGCAGCAAGCTTATGTGCGAAACGCTCGAATTCGAGGCGTTTGCGCCTCAGACGGAACGGGTGACGATTCAGAAAAGAAAGTACGAAATCGAACACTGCAATTTTGATATCCAGCTCAACCGAGTCCACGGGCGCGGGGTAGAGGAAGATTTTTCGAATTTCTCTCCGCAGAGGACCAAACGCCGCTGATCTTGATGGGTTCGAAACTCCTAAGCGACGGAATATTGGCAAACAAATGAAGCATTCAAAAATGTAAATCTTCTTACAAAGTAGATACAATCTGCAAAAATCATGCGCTATGCAGGAAGCACGAAATGAAGCTGTCAGCGATACTTAAAAGAGAAAATAACAACCTAGATGTATTTAGAATACTGGCAGCAATAATGGTCATATATGGCCATGCCTATGCACTTCTTCCAAACAACGGCCAATCAGACTTCATAGGGAGAATGCTTGAATATGATTACTCTGGATCTCTAGCGGTTAAGATATTTTTCTTCCTCAGCGGGTTAGTTGTTACAAATAGCCTTATATCTAAAGGTAACGCCTATGAGTTTGTCATATCAAGACTATTTAGAATCTGGCCAGCGTTAATAACAACGATAATCATATGCACAGTTATCATTGGACCGATACTAAGCACAAAGACAATAGAGGAGTATTTTTCAGACCCATCAACTGCAAGCTATATAACGGGCAATATATCACTTCATACAAACTATGCACTTCCAGGGGTTTTTGAATTTAATAAATATCCAAATACGGTTAACGGATCTCTCTGGACAATCCCGTATGAAGTTTATGCATACGTGACTCTCCTATCACTTTTCATGATAGGCATATCCAGAAGCCACGCTCTCGCTATTTTCACGTTCGTAATTATAGCAGCGGCACCCATATTAAAGTTTGATTTTATATATAACGTATTCCCGACAAATCATGAAACCCTGATGCTTGGCCCATGCTTTGCGTATGGGTCAATCATGGCGATACTTAAAGAAAATATCAATATTAATATCAGCACCGCCATTGGATCATGGACGCTATTTTTTATCCTTAAAGGATCAAAAATTGAGATGTACGCGCTATACTCAGCGATTTTCATTACGATTATATATCTATCGAGCACCGCCGCACTTCTCAAGATAAAACCCAACCATGACATCTCATATGGGGTTTACTTGTGGGGATTCCCAGTACAACAAATCCTTTCAATATATATTTCTGAATACGGGATCCTGGCCAATCAGATTATCGCAATAATAATAAGCTGCATTCTTGGGTATATTTCCTGGATACTAATTGAAAAGAAATGCATAAAAATCGGTTCGTTACTTTTCAAAAAAACAAGCAACATAAATTTCAAATTGATCAATCGACAAACAACAGATATTGGAGCATAAAAACATCCCACCCCAAGTCTAGACCACCATAACGATATTGCTGTCGACAGCCCCCAACTGTCGCACAGCATTTCTAACTTGAGAAGTTCAAGCTTCACCTTGATAGCTCTATACGCGAAAAACGGCTAGATCTGTGCCGAAGAAATTTTTCTCGATGACGATGATTCGTGAAGCATTCTGAGGTTAGTGGGGCGTGCGCTTCGTCATGAACCATGCAGCCTGTTTCATTAATAGCTAGTACTGGACAACCATTGCACATAAGAAGTGTAAAGGTTGTAGGATCGACATCAGCCAGGTTTCTGTATTGGCGTCCACGGGCCACACTAAGCACAAGCGCCAGCATCACTTTCTCTGTTGAGCCTGCCGCTACGCGGCCGGATTGTAGTAGACGCTTCCGGAGAAGCGCAGCATAGCGTATCTCCAGTGGGTCATCACTTTTCTCCAGGCAAAAAAAAACCGCAGATGGCGGTTATTGAGTAAAATATGCGAATTTTGCGATTCGCACGATTGGTGGAATTTTGATGAGTATCGGAAAATGGCTATCTGAATTAGTTAAAAATAAGGCAACAGACAAAACAAACAACTTCCTATACATCAGATTACTTGCTTCAACCATGGTAGTTGCCGGACATTCTCTTGGATTATCGAAAGAATATACGAAAGAGGCCATGAGCCACTTAACGATTTTAGGCTTTCCCATTCACGGACTAGGAGTTCTTATATTTTTTTCATTGAGCGGATACCTTATAACTGCAAGTATGTGCAACAGCAAGTCCATTATCGATTTTTTCTCCTCGAGAATATTAAGAATTTTTCCAGCACTTATAGTCTGCGTAATGATTACCGCACTCATTTTAGGGCCAACAATATCAACCCTTTCTCTTGCTGAGTATTTTTCCACTCCAGGCACATGGAGTTACATCCTAACAAATGGATCTCTCTCCACGACTGTGTTCTTTTTGCCAGGGATTGAGAAGAGTGTAAATGGCAGCCTTTGGACCATTCCAATCGAAGGTCGTTTGTACATTATTATTGGGGTCCTTGGACTGCTATCAATAGTAAAAAGTCGCGTGGCATTCATCGCCGCTATCGCAACGATTCTATATGCAATTTCCGAGAATTTATCAACACAAATTCCGGGCTCCAAGGACAACATAAACATCGTAATGTGTTTTTTCATTGGAGCTGCATTCTACATCCTGCGAAGTAATATTCTGATATCCCCGTACATCGCAACTGCACTCGCTCTACTCAGTTACTTCCTCAAAGGAACAATGCTAGGAATGCCGATACTATTCACCACGATAGCGTATGTAGTCTTGCTATTCGGATATAGCAAAAAAATACCCAAACCAAAATTAATATCAGATTTCTCATATGGAATTTATTTGTATGCCTTCGTCATACAATCAACGATTTTACACTACATACCTGACATTGCTGCAGTCTATCTAGCGATCATCTCAATCCCTCTATCTTGGATCGCCGGTGCGATATCATGGAAATTCATAGAAAAGCCCATGTTATCGCTAAAAAGAAAGTACCTAGAGTTAAGAGCCGAGAAAGCTATGCTTGGTCAGTAATTTTTGGGTTCTTCGAAGACTGTCATGTTCAAAATGGTTAACAGGATACGTCACTGCGCCACGAACTGGTGCGTTTGTCAGGCCTCAGGAGAACGTCTCTTAGGTACCATAGGACTGCCCGTTACAGAAGCCACGACGAACATGACATCTACGTCTTGGATGGTGGAGTTTATGCCCACCATTGGCCTTGAGCTATGAGCTTAAACGTCACACGGAATAATTTATGAAATGCGCTCTCGTAAAGCGAGGAACTTTCTTTCATAAAACTCATAAATTAAAAATGCTGTAAAAAACGTCATCATCACATAAAGACCCCAGAGTAATACGCACGACATTACCGACAATGATTGCACCGGAAAAAAGTATCTAATCGACAATAGCACTGGTAAATTGGTCAGGTATGCCGAAAACGACCACTTGGCAATTCTTGACACCACAGCATCTACGAACGATGGAATCTTAACATTCATGCCCAACACTATCAGCCCAGCACATCCGAGCGATGCAAAATTAAAAAGAAAAATCCTGAAAAACACGCTTTGATTCAAATATGAATCTGGTTGCGCAGCAATATAAACAGCAACAAAAAATAGCGGAAACAGAAGAAGCGAGAACTTTTGAAATATACGTTTCCAATGCCAAAGATATGCATACCCCCAAGCAATTAACACCCCAACCATCAGCGCATCCAATCTCAACAATGATATTTTCCTTACACCGTCATCAAAAGTTGGATTCCCACTTAAAACAATATATCCGCGCGCACCAACCGAAAAGAACAGAATAGTAAGAGCAGTATTCAATATAGCAAGCCGCGGATTTTTCAAAACCAGTAAAAAGCCACCGACTACAAGGGGAGTGATTAAGTAGAACATCTCTTCCACCGCCAGGCTCCAGGCTTCTGGAAAGAATGAGGGATGCTGCCAAGCAAGATTTTGCGAAAATGTCAGATATAAAAACAGATTCGGCATCGCATCCGGACGAATGCTGAAAAGTAATAAAATATTGATAACAACAAATAACACATAGTTAGGAACAGTCCTAAACCAGCGCCTTATCCAAAAGTTTCGCACCCATCCAAAATTGGTTTCAGCGGACTCAACCTTGCTGATCATGATCGAGCCAATGAGAAAACCAGATAAAACAAAAAACAATTCAACACCCAAGAAGCCTCCAAACTTGAATGTCTGTGTCCAAGGTGCGACAGGAATCAAAAACCATCGACCATGTGACAATAAGACTAAACAGATAGCCAGCGCGCGACATACGTCCAGCCAAGGGACTCGGTTCTTCATTCTTCATTCCTTGGTGGAATTGATCAATCACGGGAGGATTAAAATCGGGAGGCTCTGAACGTTAATCGTCCGCTGCCAACTCCAGGCTACCGGCTCTGAATAGGCAGGCCACGCCGATTAACGGCAAATAGGCGAGAAGCACCCCAAACAAAGGCTCCAAGCGCTGCAAGCCGACCAGCAAGCCTATCGGCCATAACCATAGAAGATTAATGGCAACGACCGCGACGGTCACTTTCTTATGACTTTTGAAAAGACGTGAGGCGTATTGATAGGCATGACTGCGATGAGCTTGGGAAACCGCATCCCCACGGATCAAACGCCGGAGCAAGGTCCAAGTGGCGTCGACAATAAATGCCCCCAGCATAATTACCCAGACCCAGAGCAATTGTGGGGCTACCCAAGCAGCACTCAGTGATAACACAGCAAGGATCAATCCAAGAAAACCACTACCCGCATCTCCCATGAATATTTTTGCAGGCGGGAAGTTCCAGCAAAAAAAACCTGCAACCGCTCCCGCAAGCATTAAGGGTGCCCAGGCAATTGCAGCGTGGCCGGCAAGCCAATAGATCATGGCAGCACCGACACATGCACAGATTGCTTCGGCGCTCGCTAATCCGTCGATTCCGTCCATGAAGTTGTAAAGATTAAGCATCCAGACCAGATAAATAGCCGCCAGAATATTCCCAAACCACCCAAGATCGATCGTGCTATCAAAAAATGTGAGTGGTGCAAGTCCGTTAAGCCAGAAGAGCGCCCACGCGGCTGCGATGAAGTGCCCTAATAGACGCCATCGAGCAGCGATATGCCCATGATCGTCGGCAAATCCAATAATCGCCACCAGTAATCCGGAACCGAGTAATGCGTAAAATTCGACCGAACTCATCAGGTTCAGACCCGCAAGGAACGGAAGCGCGCACACGAAACTTACAACGATGGCCACACCGCCTCCCCGTGGTGTCGGGACGGAATGCGAACTGCGTGCATTGGGTATGTCTATCAAGCTTTTGGCCAAGGCATAACGACGCAGCAATAGCGTCAAAAACCAGGAAGCGACGAATACTGCAAGTAGCGCCCACCAAAAAGTCATTTAGTTTGCTTTTCCAGATAATGGCCAGCGGTCTGACGCATGGCTTTTTCGATGTTTACGGGCGGTGACCAGCCCAGTAATTCGCGATTTTTACTAATATCGACCTGCAACGATCCACAAATGCGCAGCGCAATGGTCTGCTTGCCAAATGCCAATGCCCCGAACTTCAGCAGCCACTCGGGCAACGGTAGCAACCAGGCCCTTTTTCCTAGGGCAAACGCCAGGCGTCGTAGCAACTGAGTGGTAGACAAGTCCTCATTATCGCTGACCAGAAAAATCTGATTGGCCGCAGCCGGATGATCAATGCAGGTGACAATCAAATCGACCAGATTTCCAATCGCAACCAAGCTCCGCTGATTGCCAATCGCTCCCAATGGCAATGGAATACCTTTATTGAGCCAGCCCAGCATACTCAGAAAATTAGCCCTCACTCCCGGACCGTAGACCAGTGGCGGGCGAATGATGACAATTTCCATGCCGGTGTCGAGACCAAGTTGCTTCAACGCCTCTTCAGCTTCGTACTTGGATACACCATAGGGATCGGCCGGGGCTGGGAGATCATTAGCCTTGAATGGTTTACCCAAGACAGTACTTTCACCATTGACCTTGATCGAACTGATGAAAATGAAGCGTTTTACCCCGGACTCAGCTGCACGCCGTGCCAGTCGAAGGGTCCCCTCCACATTGACTTTACGAAACTCGGTCAAGGCATCTATGGCAGTTTCATTCATCACGTGTACGCGAGCGGCAGCATGGATGACGACTTGCACACCATTGAGGTCGGGCAACGCTTTTGAACCCGTCAGCTCAAGAGGAACAACCGCGCACAGCCCATTCAGCCGCGTTGCGCCGCGTGCCGCTGCAACGGGGATGAATTTCTTGTCCAGCAACAGCCTGAAAACCACTGCTTCGCCAACAAATCCACTTGCCCCGGTCACCAATACCTTTGGGGCTTTCATTTAGCTTTGTACCCCATCAACGCGGTAGCCCAACAAATAAAAAAGAAGAACACTTTGTCACGCACCCGACGCCGACATTGCCAAGCACTGAAAGACAGTTTTATTAGTTGCCAATGACGTAGATGCAGCCATGCTTTGACAAAAGGGTCCGAATCTTGCCCGACCAGACAAGTAATCATCCGCACCTGATTGAACCACCAACCGTCATGAATCGTTTTGTAACGAGAAATCAATGGGCTCAAACCCCTATTGGCACCTACCTGATTACGCTCATGTTGGCGATAGTCCATGGATGGCAACGGGTCGATATACCAGCGATAGCCATGACTGCGGGCAAAAGCGTAGCAATACCAGTCATGCAAAGTAACTTCCTGCAGATGCTGCCAATTCTCAAGCATCGCCGCTTTCAAAGACTCTGCCAGCTTTTTGCTAAACACATAAGTACAACCCGGACCCGCAGCTTCGAACAGGTAGTCCCATTCAACCTGGGGTTGAGCCTTGTCTAACATGTGGGTGCTGCCATCCGACCAGAAAGCCGTAACGTTGCTGGAGTAGGCATCGACCTGGCGAGTTTGAATGGCGTCGACTGCACGCTTCAGTTTGTTTTTGTGCCAAATGTCATCCTGGTCGGCAAAGGCAATAAAATCGAAGGAGCCGAAGTCGACATCACGAATCAATCGAAAGAAGTTACGCGAGGCCCCGCCGAATCTACCGGCGTCCGGTAGAACGACTACCTGGTGATGCTCTGCTGCATAAGCCGCGCACCAGGCTGCGGTACCGTCAGTGGAGGAGTCAATGCTGATGTGTACGGTAACGTCTACGTCAGACTGAGCAAGGATCGAGGCCAGTTGCTCCTCGATCCAATGCATACCGTTGTAGGCAGCCAGTAAAACTGCAACCTTGGGAGATTTTACTGGCATGCCATTCCTGCTTGCATGATTTGAACACTGGAGAGAGATAGCTCTCGTCTTAGCGAGAAGGCGAGTCCAGCAGTTTCTGCAGGTACTGACCGTAGCCAGTCTTCTTCAGAGCATCAGCTTGAGTACCCAGCTGCTCGGCACTAATCCAGCCATTGTGGTAAGCAATCTCTTCCAGGCACGCCACTTTCAGGCCTTGGCGCTGCTCGATGGTGTGCACGAAGTGACTGGCTTCCAGCAACGAATCATGGGTACCGGTATCCAGCCAGGCGAAGCCACGGCCGAGCATTTCGACATTGAGGGTCTTCTGCTCGAGATAGGCACGGTTAACGTCGGTAATTTCCAGTTCGCCACGTGGGGATGGCTTGATGTTCTTGGCGATTTCGACGACCTGGTTGTCGTAGAAATACAGGCCGGTCACCGCGTAGCTGGATTTCGGCTTCAGCGGCTTCTCTTCGATGCTAAGGGCACGGCCGGCAGCGTCGAATTCGACGACACCAAAACGCTCTGGATCCGATACGTGATAGCCGAATACGGTCGCACCATGCTCTTGAGTGCTGGCGGAGCGCAGGTTCTCCGAGAAGTGCTGACCGTAGAAGATGTTGTCGCCGAGGATCAGGCAGCAAGGATCTTTGCCGATGAATTCTTCGCCAATGATGAAGGCTTGTGCCAGACCGTCTGGACTAGGCTGCTCAGCGTAAGTCAGCTTGATGCCGTACAGGCTGCCATCGCCCAGCAATTTGCGGAAGTTCGGCAGGTCTTCAGGGGTGGAGATAATCAGGATTTCGCGCATGCCGGCGAGCATCAGCACCGATAGCGGATAGAAGATCATCGGCTTGTCGTAGATCGGCAGCATCTGCTTGGACACGCCGAGGGTCAACGGGTGCAGACGAGTGCCCGAGCCGCCAGCGAGGATGATGCCTTTACGATTTGTCGTGGTCATTTATTCAGGACTTCCATAAGCATTCGGGTGACACCACTTTTCCAATCCGGCAAGTGCAGAGAAAAATTGTCGCGCAGCTTCTGTGTATTCAACCGTGAGTTCAGAGGACGACGCGCCGGAGTTGGGTAAGCAGTAGTGTCGATCGGATTGATCGTCGTGACGGCGAGCTCTTCGCCGTTGGCCTTGGCAAAACCGATCACATGGCAGGCATAGCCGTGCCAGGACACTTCGCCGCTGGCCGCCAGATGATACAGGCCCGCCAGTTCAGGGCGCTGCAGGACTTGCTGAATGGCCAATGCCGTCACGTCGGCGATCAGATCTGCACCGGTCGGGGCGCCGATCTGGTCGGCAATGACGCTCAGGGTGTCGCGGTCCTTGGCCAGACGCAGCATGGTCTTGGCAAAGTTGTTGCCGCGAGCGCCATAGACCCAGCTAGTGCGGAAGATCAGGTGCTTGCAGCCCGAAGCGGTAATCGCTTGCTCGCCGGCCAGTTTGCTGGCGCCGTAGTGATTCACCGGGGCGACGGCATCTGTCTCTTGCCATGGCTTCAGGCCTTCACCGCTGAACACATAGTCGGTCGAATAGTGAATCAGCCAGGCATCCAGGGATGCAGCCTCTTCAGCCATGACCCGACTCGCCTGACCGTTCACGCGGTCGGCCAGCTCAGTCTCGGACTCGGCTTTATCGACGGCGGTGTAGGCCGCAGCGTTGACGATGACGTCAGGCTTGACCTGGCGGATCGTCGCGCGCAGTGCGTCGAGGTCAGACAGGTCGCCACTCAAACCATCGACCGGGTGACGGTCCAGGGCGATCAATTCGCCAAGCGGTGCAAGGGCGCGTTGCAGTTCCCAGCCCACTTGGCCGTTTTTTCCCAACAGGAGAATTTTCATGCTTTGTCCGAACGATCCGTGTAGTTTTGGTCGATCCATTGCTGGTAGCTGCCGCTCTTCACGTGAGCTACCCATTCAGTGTTGTTCAGGTACCACTCGACGGTCTTGCGAATACCGGTTTCAAAGGTTTCTTCCGGGGTCCAGCCCAACTCGCGCTGAATTTTGCTGGCGTCGATCGCGTAGCGCTGGTCGTGGCCCGGGCGATCCTGAACGTAGGTGATCAGGCTGGCATGCGGACGATGAGCGGAGTCTGGACGCAGTTCGTCGAGCAGTGCGCACAGGGTATGCACCACTTCGATGTTTTGCTTCTCGTTGTGGCCGCCGATGTTGTAGGTCTCGCCGATCACGCCTTCGGTCACGACCTTGTAGAGTGCGCGGGCGTGGTCTTCGACATAGAGCCAATCACGAACCTGGTTGCCCTTGCCGTAAACCGGCAGCGGCTTGCCTTCCAGTGCGTTGAGGATGATCAGCGGGATCAACTTCTCAGGGAAGTGGCACGGACCGTAGTTGTTCGAGCAGTTGGTGACCAGGGTCGGCAGGCCGTAGGTACGAGCCCAGGCGCGAACTAGGTGATCGGAGCTGGCCTTGCTGGCCGAGTACGGCGAGCTTGGCTGATACGGCGTGGTTTCGGTGAAGAGGTCTTCCGGACCTTCGAGGTCTCCGTAGACTTCGTCGGTGGAAATATGGTGAAAGCGGAAGTTGGCTTTGCGCGCATCATCCAGTGCCGCCCAATAGTGGCGTGCTGCTTCCAGCAAGGTGTAGGTGCCGATGATGTTGGTCTGGATGAATTCAGACGGACCGGAGATCGAGCGGTCAACGTGGGACTCTGCGGCCAGGTGCATGATGGCATCCGGTTGGTGTTCACGCAGGACACGGTCCACTTGATCACGGTCGCAGATGTCGACGCGTTCGAACACATAACGCGAGTTCTGGCTGACTTCAGCCAGCGATTCAAGGTTACCGGCATAAGTCAGTTTATCGACGTTAACGACAGAATCGTTAGTGTTGGAGATGATATGACGAATGACTGCCGAGCCGATAAACCCGGCGCCGCCGGTTACTAGAATTTTCACGCGAACCATACCCTTAAGTTGCTGACAGGGCCGCCAACCGCGCACTGTCTAATCCATGAATGCAAAAGCCATCAAGCCCGCCGTGGCTTCTGACAGAGTCAGTCTGAACCGATACGGGAATACCCTATCGACCAAGCGCAGCATTTTACAGCTTAATGAAGGTTTTACTAATGGATATGGACAAGCTGTGGCGCAAATTCGGCGCGCACAACGGGTTTGTTTGCAATCAGACAAGGCGCTTGCGTGAGGCTCTGGACGTACGCCCCAGAAACCAGCCAAGAATCGGCCCGATCACCATGCCAATCAGCAGCGCAATCACCATGATCAGTGAAACTGGCAACTGTGGGCCTGCCCAGCCTAGAAACAACAGTGACACGCCTTGCTGGTTCTCAAGAACGAACGCCAGGATCGTTAGAACGAGCAACAGGACAAATACAGCGAGAAGTACGCGCTTGAGGTTATGCATCAGCGGTTCCTTGAAGTGCAGCAGCTGTCAAAGCCCTTCCTCCTCGTCCTCGTTCACACGATCACGCAGTTCTTTGCCTGGCTTGAAATGCGGAACGAACTTGCCGTCGAGGCTGACGGACTGACCGGTTTTAGGATTGCGACCAACGCGCGGTGCGCGATAGTGCAGAGAGAAGCTGCCAAAACCACGGATCTCGATTCGATCACCAGTGGCCAGACATTGGGACATTTGCTCAAGCATGGTCTTGATGGCCAGCTCCACATCCTTGGATGAGAGCAGCCCTTGATGGGTGACAATTCGTTCGATCAACTCCGACTTCGTCATATTTTTCCCTTCTTTTTCAAGCAGCTAGATCAGCGCTTCAAAGGTTTTAGCATGCCCGGAGGAATTTGAACAGCCCGAGTTCTTGACATATATTTCCCGGCAATGAGATGCCCGATTTCAGAGCACCGCAAGCGTGCTCAAGCCCCGTATTCATCTACAGATAACCAGCATGGTGCGCGTCAGATAACCCGCAGGATTGAAGCCGAAAGGGAATTCATCTTCCTCCTTCGCGTCATCGGACCTTACGACAACTTTATAACCTGCGCCTTTGCACTCCCTGGCGGCGCGCTTGTGGCACTTCTCCCATCCGGAGCCCAACCCTGAACAGTCGATCTCTATACCACTAACTCCGCGCACCGCATGAGTCTTGGCGCTAGTGGTACAGCCTGCCAATGTCAGTACTGCTATCACGACAATGAGCTTATTCATTTATTTCCTTTTACCAGGCGGATCGTCCAACGCTCGTTCACTTCAGACTAAGACTAGCCTTGAATAGACGATTGACCTGCATGAAGTTACAGACAGCTTATGTAGATCGTTGGTTTCACGAAAGAAATATTGGTAGCGCCACCATCCTTCCCGGATTCACCAAATCGCAGAATCGAGTAGGAGGCGGATTTACATCCGCCGTCCTCTCACACCACCGTACATACGGTTCCGTATACGGCGGTTCAGGTTATGCAGCTAAGCCGGTTGATCGTATCCAGTATTGAGACCAGACCAAGGT
>NZ_FYEB01000028.1 GCF_900187445.1 Pseudomonas sp. Irchel s3b2 | reverse complement strand
GCGCCGCTTTCACGGTGCCCGCCGCAGTCATCAGCATCGGCATGAAGCGTGGATAGTAGTGAGCGGCCAGCAAGACGGCTTTATAGCCGGCGATGTTCGCCTGGGAGGACAGCACATCCAGGCTCTGGGCGCGGGAGGTACGCGGCGCGGCTTCCAGCGCAAACGCGGTAATGCCGCACTCGGCCATCTTTGCAATGGTTTCATTGCTGAACGGGTTGAGCATGCCCACCACAACGGTGCCGCGCTTGATCAGCGTCAGCTCGCTGTCGCTGGGGGCGACCACCTTGAGAATCAGCTCGGCGCCAAACGCATCATTGGCACTGCCAATGAGCGCGCCCGCCGCTGCATAAGCACTGTCGACAACGCTGGCATTAATACCGGCGCCGCTTTGCACAGTGACATTATGACCCTGGCCGACCAGCTTCTTGATGGTTTCCGGGGTTGCAGCAACCCGTGTTTCACCCGTCTGGGTTTCGAGAGGAACACCAATGTGCACGTCAAATCTCCTGCGTGATCTTATTGAGTAAACCCAGGCACTTCGGATGGTGCGGCTGGGGCGGCCGATCAGCACGATCCCGCCAAATCAGGGCGGGGCGCGGCATTTTGCAGGCGAACTTTGTGCCCTTCAAGGGATTATGACGGGTGACGGAAAATTAACTACAAGTCACCCCGTGACCGAATGTCGCACCGATCGGTGCAATCCCTTGCAGGCCGTGGCTTCTGAGGATTCTGTCCAAAATTCAAGAATTTACACATCGGCACGGTGAATGAGGCGTCATTGCCTGCCAATAGAGGCTCAACGCCACGTATTCAGGCCTTTGTAGGACGTTTGTGCTACTCCTCAGTACAGTCTGCCAATATGCGACAAATACTTATATCTGTAGTGCTTTTGTTTTTCTGACTACGAGGTCAACTTATAAGGGGAGGCCTTTATCCTTCTAGGCTGTAGCTTTGTGCCTGATTCACCAGCCAATCGCGAAATGCCTTTAAAGAGGCTGATTCGACCTTTCGCTCGGGAATCATCAGGTAGTAGGCCTTGATGCTCGATAGTGCCTGGGCGTTGGCAATCACCAGACGCTTCTCTGCCAATTCGCGCTGAATCAGGAACGGTGGAATCAGCGCGATCCCCATATCGTGCATCGCAGCTTGAGCAAGCATGGAGAATAGCTCGTAACGCGGCCCTGTCATGTCTCGCGGGATATTCAGGTTTTGGGAGTTGAACCATTGGCGCCAGGCATAAGGGCGTGTGGTCTGTTGCAGCAAGGGCAGTTCGGCAATTTCACTGGGGCTCAGGTTGGTCTTTTTGCCCAGTAACGCGGGGCTGCACACCGGCATCGGATTTTCGCCCATTAGCCTGTGGGATTCGGTACCTGACCAGTCGGCGTCGCCGAAATAGATCGCGGCATCGAAATCAGTATCGGCAAACAGGAAGGGGCGGGTGCGGTTGGTGAGGTTGACCGTCACTTCCGGGTGTTTGTGCTGAAAGTCCTTGAGTCGCGGGAGCAGCCATTGAGTACCGAAGGTTGGTACCACCGCCAGCTCGATCACGTTGGCGCCTTGTTGGCCCATCACTGACAAGGTGTCGCGTTCAACCGCGTCGAGTTGGGTCGCCACTCGGCGGCTGTAGGAAAGTCCGGCCTCCGTCAGCTTCACTCCGCGCCGGGAACGTCGGAATAGTTCGACGCTGAGGAACTCCTCTAGGCTGGCGATCTGTCGGCAAATCGCTCCCTGCGTGAGGGAAAGTTCCTGGGCGGCCTTGGTAAAGCTCTCGTGGCGCGCTGCAGCTTCAAAGCTGATCAGGGCAGTTGTACTGGGGATCTTCCTGCGCATGTACGTCAACCTCACTAATACATCGCATATGGGCTATTTTTGCGACGTTACGGAGTGAGAAATTAGCACAACAGTATGCAAAATCCTCGTTTGTCGTGAAGCCGAACCCGGCCTAGGATCGGTCCACGTTATTTGACCCGATTCGAGAGGACTCACTCATGGGCGGTAAAGCTAGCTTCAACTGGATCGATCCCCTGCTGCTGGATCAACAGCTCACAGAAGAAGAACGCATGATTCGCGACACGGCTCAGCAATTCGCTCAGCAGAAGCTCGCGCCTCGTGTTCTCGAAGCTTTCCGTCATGAGAAGACCGACCCGGCGATCTTCCGCGAGATGGGTGAAGTGGGTCTGTTGGGTGCGACCATTCCTGAGCAATACGGTGGCAGCGGCCTGAACTACGTCAGCTACGGTCTGATTGCCCGTGAGGTCGAGCGTGTCGACTCCGGCTATCGCTCGATGATGAGCGTGCAATCCTCGCTGGTCATGGTGCCGATCAACGAATTCGGTACCGAAGCACAGAAGCAGAAGTACCTGCCGAAGCTGGCCTCGGGTGAATGGATCGGTTGCTTTGGTCTGACTGAGCCTGACCACGGTTCCGACCCGGGTGCGATGATTACTCGTGCACGCAAAGTGGAAGGCGGCTACAGCCTCACCGGCAGCAAAATGTGGATCACCAACAGCCCGATCGCCGATGTGTTCGTGGTCTGGGGCAAGGATGATGCGGGTGACATTCGTGGCTTCGTTCTGGAGAAGGGCTGGAAAGGTCTGAGCGCTCCGGCGATTCACGGCAAGGTCGGCCTGCGTGCATCCATCACCGGCGAGATCGTCATGGACAACGTGTTTGTCCCTGACGAGAACATCTTCCCGGATGTCCGGGGCTTGAAAGGTCCTTTTACCTGCCTTAATTCGGCGCGTTACGGCATTTCCTGGGGCGCACTGGGTGCTGCCGAGTTCTGCTGGCACACCGCTCGTCAGTACACCCTGGATCGCAAGCAGTTTGGTCGTCCATTGGCGGCCACACAGTTGATCCAGAAGAAGCTGGCTGACATGCAGACTGAAATCACTCTCGCGCTGCAAGGCTGCCTGCGTCTGGGTCGTATGAAGGATGAAGGCACGGCTGCCGTCGAGATTACTTCGATGATGAAGCGCAACTCCTGTGGCAAATCCCTCGACATCGCCCGCATGGCGCGCGACATGCTGGGTGGCAATGGCATCTCCGATGAGTTCGGTGTCGCTCGGCACCTGGTCAATCTGGAAGTGGTGAATACCTATGAAGGTACGCATGACGTCCACGCGCTGATCCTCGGTCGCGCGCAGACCGGCATCCAGGCGTTCTATTAATAGGAGAACGGCCATGGGCGCGCTTTCGCATCTACGGGTACTGGATTTATCACGGGTGCTTGCCGGGCCTTGGGCCGGGCAGATCCTGGCGGACCTTGGGGCCGAAGTCATCAAGGTCGAGCGCCCGGGCAATGGCGATGACACGCGCGCCTGGGGGCCTCCGTTCCTTAAAGACGCCTATGGCGAGAACACCAGCGAGGCGGCCTATTACTTGTCCGCCAACCGCAACAAGCAATCAGTGACCATCGACTTCACGCGGCCAGAAGGGCAGCAGCTTGTGCGTGAGTTGGCGGCGAAGTCGGACATCCTCATTGAGAACTTCAAGGTCGGTGGCTTGGCGGCTTATGGGCTGGACTATGAATCGCTCAAGGCGATTAATCCGAAGCTGATCTATTGCTCGATCACTGGATTCGGTCAGACAGGTCCGTATGCCAAGCGTGCGGGTTATGACTTCATGATCCAGGGCTTGGGCGGTCTGATGAGTTTGACCGGTCGTCCCGAAGGAGATGAAGGTGCGGGCCCGGTGAAAGTCGGTGTGGCGCTGACAGATATTTTGACCGGTCTCTATTCGACGGTAGCGATCCTGGCGGCCCTGGCTCATCGGGATCAAGGTGGCGGCGGTCAGCATATAGATATGGCATTACTGGATGTCCAGGTGGCTTGTCTGGCCAATCAGGCGATGAACTACCTGACTACAGGCAATGCGCCTAAACGCCTGGGCAACGCTCACCCGAATATCGTGCCTTATCAGGACTTTCCTACGGCTGATGGCGACTTCATCCTCACGGTGGGTAACGATGGGCAGTTCCGCAAGTTTGCAGAGGTGGCCGGTCAGCCGCAGTGGGCGGATGATCCGCGTTTTGTGACCAACAAGTTGCGAGTGGCTAACCGAGCAGTGCTGATTCCACTGATCCGCCAGGCGACCGTGTTCAAGACGACTGCTGAATGGGTGGCGCAGTTGGAGCAGGCGGGCGTGCCGTGCGGGCCGATCAATGATCTGGCTCAGGTGTTTGCTGATCCTCAGGTTCAGGCGCGTGGGTTGGCCATTGAGCTGCCTCATGCTTTGGCCGGGATGGTGCCGCAGGTTGCGAGCCCGATACGCCTGTCCGAGACTCCGGTGGAGTACCGTAGTGCGCCGCCTTTGTTGGGTGAGCACACGCTGGAAGTGCTGCAGCGGGTATTGGGTCTGGATGCCGGCGTCGTTACTGGGTTCAAGGCGTCTGGAGTGCTCTGAGGATTCCTTCTATATAGAGGGGCGCATTATAGAGGGGCGCATTTTTGCTCTTCTATCTAGTAGTGAAAGGCGCTGTTTTTCGGCTTTCCATAGCTTGTTGATAGAAAAACCAAATCAGGGGTTGACGGCAGATTCTGAAAGCCTATAATTCGCCCCACTTCCGGCGCAGTCGAAACGGAAAACTCCTTGGTAAACAAAGAGTTACGCAGTTTTCGGCAGCGGTTACGCTTCAGTTCATCGAAGCCAGAAGGAGTTGAAGGAGCGGTGAT
>NZ_FYEB01000029.1 GCF_900187445.1 Pseudomonas sp. Irchel s3b2 | reverse complement strand
ATCGAGTAGGAGGCGGATTTACATCCGCCGTCCTCTCACACCACCGTACATACGGTTCCGTATACGGCGGTTCAGGTTATGCAGCTAAGCCGGTTGATCGTATCCAGTATTGAGACCAGACCAAGGTTGTCCCACAGTTTCTTCGGTAACGCCTGATTCATATGAGGCGCCCCCGAGCTCCACCATGGGCCGCGACCATTGAAGGCTGATTTACAGGCGCGTGCTTCGCTGAGCCCCAAGCTCATCAGATTTCTCGCCCTCGTTGAGGGCTGCTTCCATTGGCGCCAGATCACGCAGCGAAGTTTGTGTCGCACCCAGCCGTCAAGCTCCTCCAGTGGCCGCCTGCTCTGAGTTAGCTTGAAGTAGCCAGCCCAGCCGCGCAGCACGGGGTTTATCCGTTCGATGGCATTCGCCAGCTTCTGGCCCCGCGCTCCGCGCAGCAGATCCCTGAGTCGGTCGCGCAAGCGACGCAGACTCAGCGTTGCCACTCGCAACCTTGGCTGTTGATGCCAGCTCATCCCATAGCCCAAGTAATCACACATCCACGACCCCGCAACTCGGCTCTTTTCCCGGTTCAGCACCAGTTTCAGGCGCTGGCTCAGGAAGCGTTCAACGCCGGCCATCACTCGCGCGCCTGCCCGTTGACTACGCACATAAATGTTGGCGTCATCGGCATAGCGCACGAAGCGATGACCCCGCCGCTCCAATTCTCGGTCGAGTTCGTTGAGCAGGATGTTCGACAGCAATGGCGAGAGCGGGCCGCCTTGCGGCGTCCCTTCCTGCCGTCGGCTGACGAGTCCGCCTGACATCGTCCCCGCTTCGAGATAACGACGGATCAGCGTGAGCACCCGTTTGTCTTCGATTTGACGCGCCACGTAAGCCATCAGGACATCGTGGTTGACCCGATCAAAGAACTTCTCGAGATCAAGTTCCACGCACCAGCGGTGACCCGCTGCCACATGGGCGCGGGCTGTTTCGATGGCTTGGTGAGCGCTTCTGCCCGGACGAAAGCCGTAGCTGTAGTCCGAAAACAAAGGGTCGAAGATTGGCGTGAGCTGTTGCAGCAGCGCCTGCTGGATCAGGCGATCCACGACGCTGGGGATACCCAGCTGTCTTGTACCGCCTTTGGGTTTGGGGATGTCGACGGCGCGTACACCTTGCGGGTGATACTCGCCGGCCAGCAGCCGAGTCTTGAGGATCGGCCAATACTGTTTCACGTAGCCCGCCAGCTGGTCGACCGTCATGCCATCGGCACCCGGTGCGCCTTTGTTGCTGACCACGCGCTGATACGCACGCTTGAGGTTGGCCGGTGCAAGCACCCGCGCCATCAGCGTGTCCGGCTCCGCGTTCGTCCACGCCACAGACGCCGCCGATACCTGTGCGCTGTCAGCCGTCATCCTCGGATACTGTCCGGGACTCGGAGTAACAGTCTTCTCTGGGAGAAATTTCTGCATTTCGGTATTCAACGAGACTCTGACGCCTACTGGCGGCATAACCTGTTCGGCCCTTGGTGGCGCGGTTAACCGCCACTTACTACGGCTTCGGCTGACTTCTGTACGCTCATCCCGTCGCCTCTCGACGTTCGGTAGCACATCGGCAAACGCACAGATCTCCCAGGGTAATTCGCGCGACCTTCCTGCTTATGCCTGTCGGATCTACGTCACAGCGTTCCGTGCAAGTATTGGGCTTTAGTGATCATGGCCACCTTACCCCGCTGCGCCGCCTAATCCGCTTCCTGTTCGTCAGGCCAGCATTTTGCCTCGGGCTTCCTTCAGATTCGCAGTCACCCGCGACACCCTTGCCTCTGGCTAACACTTCCCCTTGCCGGGTGTGTAGAGGACTTGCACCTCCAAGTCACCCGCTTGGCCACCACAGCCAAGCGGGTTGCGCTTGCGCGCAACGCGCCATGCCTGGCGCACC